>NZ_CP063808.1 GCF_018128905.1 Streptomyces sp. A2-16 | reverse complement strand
GAGTTCAGCCACGGTAGTCAGGGCGACGGGTGCGGTTCAAGTTGTTGTCCCCAGCCTGTGGATAGTGTCTCCCGGTGACCACTGGTTTGACCGGATGGCGTAGCCGCGCGTACCGTAACCAGGTCGAGTTGTCGATGGCTGCTGCCGCCTGCCTCCGATGGGCACAGATCGCTTCGGGTGATCGGGAAGCGGTGCACTCGGGCGTAACTGCGAGCTACTCGTGGGCGCACGGTGACAGCCAGGACGGCACCCGCAACCACCGATTTATCTCTGGAGCCCCCGAGTGAGCAAGCGCACCTTCCAGCCGAACAACCGTCGTCGCGCCAAGACCCACGGCTTCCGTCTGCGGATGCGTACCCGTGCCGGCCGCGCGATTCTGGCGAACCGCCGCAGCAAGGGTCGCGCCAGCCTGTCCGCCTGATCCCGGTCAGGTCATGCCGTCGTGCTGCCCACCGAGAACCGGCTGAGGCGGCGCGAGGACTTCGCGACCGCGGTACGACGAGGGCGCCGGGCCGGGCGCCCGTCCCTCGTCGTCCATCTTCGTAGCGGTGCCACGGACCCGCACGCGCCTGGGGAGAGCGCTCCCCCGACGCGTGCGGGTTTCGTCGTGAGCAAGGCCGTGGGTGGCGCGGTCGTGCGCAACAAGGTGAAGCGCAGGCTTCGCCATCTGATGCGCGACAGGGTCGCTCTGTTTCCCCCCGGTAGCCTGGTAGTCGTACGAGCGCTGCCCGAGGCGGGCGACGCCGATCATGAACAGCTGGCCCGAGACCTGGATGCCGCCGTTCAGCGGCTGCTGGGAGGGGGCGCACGATGAAGTACCCGCTGCTGGCACTGATCAAGCTGTACCAGTGGACCATCAGCCCGCTGTTGGGGCCGGTGTGCAAGTACTACCCGTCGTGCTCCCACTACGGCTACCAGGCCATCGACCGGCACGGTGCGATCAAGGGAACGGCACTCACCGCCTGGCGCATCCTGCGGTGCAATCCGTGGTCGCTGGGCGGTGTGGACCATGTCCCGCCGCGCAAGCGTCCGCGGTGGCACGAAATGCTGCGTAACGCCTGGCGTGCACGTAGGGGCGGGCCCTCCGCCGCCTCGGCCATCGAGGGGCAAACTCCTTCGAGCCCGGCCGCAGAGACTCCGTCCCATGCCCAAGGAGCATGATTAGTGGACACGATTGCCAGTCTTTTCAGCTTCATCACGACACCCGTCTCCTGGGTCATCGTCCAGTTCCACAAGGTGTACGGCGCCATCTTCGGCCCCGACACCGGGTGGGCCTGGGGCCTGTCGATCGTGTCCCTGGTGATCCTGATCCGTATCTGCCTGATCCCGCTCTTCGTGAAGCAGATCAAGGCGACGCGGGCCATGCAGACGCTCCAGCCCGAGATGAAGAAGATCCAGGAGCGCTACAAGAACGACAAACAGCGTCAGTCCGAAGAGATGATGAAGCTGTACAAGGAGACGGGCACCAACCCGCTCTCCTCGTGCCTTCCCATCCTGGCGCAGTCGCCGTTCTTCTTCGCCCTGTATCACGTGCTCAACGGCATCGCGACGGGCGACACCATCGGTGTCATCAACGAGTCGCTGCTGGCCAGCGCCCGTAAGGCGCACATCTTCGGGGCACCGCTGGCCGCGAAGTTCACGGACGGCTCGAGCAAGGTCGAGGCACTCGGCGCCTCGCTGACCGACGTCCGTGTCGTCACCGCGGTCATGATCGTCCTGATGTCGGCGTCGCAGTTCTACACGCAGCGCCAGCTGATGACGAAGAACGTCGACACCACGGTCAAGACGCCGTTCATGCAGCAGCAGAAGATGCTGATGTACGTCTTCCCGGTCATGTTCGCCGTCTTCGGCATCAACTTCCCGGTCGGTGTCCTCGTCTACTGGCTGACCACCAACGTGTGGACCATGGGCCAGCAGATGTACGTCATCCACAACAACCCCACCCCGGGTTCCAAGGCTCAGGCCGCCTACCTGGAGCGCCTCACCAAGCACGTCATGAACCACGGCAAGGCCCGCAAGCGCAGCGAGCGCACCATCATCAAGGCGATCGTCGCCAAGGGCCGTGACCGCAACGAGTTCGAGCGCAAGTTCATCAACGGTCTGAACAAGGCGGGCCTCGCGGCCCAGGCCGACGGCTCGGTCATCCAGAGCGAGTCCCAGGCCACGGTCCAGACCGAGGACGGTTCGCCGGCGAGCGCGGCCACTCCCAAGCGGCAGCAGCCCAAGCGGCAGAGCAAGTCCCAGCGTCAGTCGGGTGCTGCCTCGGCCGGTTCGAAGGCCGCCGGTGACACCCAGCCGTCGGAGCCGACCTCGCTCACCAAGTCCGACGAGCCCGAGGACGCCAAGCCCGCCGCTCCCGCCAAGAAGCAGTCCGGCGGCGGTACCCGCAGCAAGGCCCAGTCCGGACAGCGCAAGGGTCCGCAGCGGCCCAAGTCCCCGTCCAAGAAGTAAGAAGGAGTCCATCCCGTGACGGAAGGCACCACCTCCGCCGCTGCCGAGGGTGCAGACACCCTGACTCGCCTGGAGCAGGAGGGTGAGATCGCGGCGGACTACCTCGAGGGTCTGCTCGACATCGCCGACCTCGACGGCGACATCGACATGGACGTCGAGGCCGACCGCGCCGCTGTCTCGATCATCAGCGACGCGGGCGGCCGCGACCTGCAGAAGCTGGTCGGCCGTGACGGCGAGGTGCTGGAAGCCCTGCAGGAGCTCACCCGCCTGGCCGTGCACCGGGAGACCGGGGACCGCAGCCGTCTGATGCTGGACATCGCCGGCTACCGGGCCAAGAAGCGTGCCGAGCTCTCCGAGCTGGGCGCCAAGGCCGCCGCCGAGGTCAAGAACACCGGCGAGTCCGTGAAGCTCAAGCCGATGACGCCGTTCGAGCGCAAGGTCGTCCACGATGCGATCAAGGCGGCCGGTCTGCGCAGCGAGTCCGAGGGCGAGGAGCCCCAGCGCTTCGTCGTCGTGCTTCCCGCCTGACCGGTCCTACGTCCCCCGGCCCCGTCTGTAGAGCAGGCGGGGCCGAACTTTGTCAGCCTGATAGTTCTGGTGGTCGGCGCCCGGTGCGCTGATGCGGTACGGAAGGACGGTTCCCCGTGACGGAGGCAGCGGAGCTTCCCCCCGCGCCCGAGCAGGCGCGTGAGGTCTTCGGCGATCGCTTCGAGGACGCGGTGCGCTACGCCGAGCTGCTCGCTGAGGCAGGGGTGCAGCGCGGCCTCATCGGCCCGCGAGAAGTGCCCCGGCTGTGGGAGCGGCATCTACTGAACTGCGCGGTGCTCTCGGAGGTCGTTCCCGAGGGTGTGACGGTGTGCGACGTCGGCTCCGGCGCAGGTCTTCCCGGAATCCCGCTGGCCCTCGTCCGCGAGGATCTGAAGATCACGCTGCTGGAGCCGTTGCTGAGGCGCACGACCTTTCTGACGGAGGTCGTGGAGCTCCTGGGGCTGGACCATGTGACGGTCGTGCGCGGCCGTGCCGAGGAAGTCATGGGCAAGCTGACCCCGGTGCATGTGGTGACAGCGCGGGCTGTTGCCCCGCTGGACCGGCTGGCGACGTGGGGTGTCCCACTGCTGCGTCCCTACGGGGAGATGCTCGCACTCAAGGGCGACACCGCAGAGGAGGAGCTCAAGGCGGCTGGTACGGCTCTGAGCAAACTCGGTGCCGTGGGGACCTCCATCCTGCATGTGGGTGAGGGCGTCGTGGATCCGTTGTCCACGGTGGTGAGGGTCGAGGTCGGGGAGAGCCCCGGCGGGGTGCGTTTCGCTGCCAAGCGGGCGAAGGCGGCCCGTACCGGCCGCACGCGTCGGCGTCGCTGATCCGTCCTGACGACGAGACGTACTCCACACAAGCTGCCAAACCTATGCATGCCGGAGTGTCGCGGCAGAACGGGCACCGCAGCCCTGCATCGTGTTTCACGTGAAACGTCGCTCACTGCTGCACGGCATCATCAGCCGGGGCCGCGCCGCGGCCGAACCCCGCGACCGAAAGCCTCTCGGGTCACTCGGAGAGGTAACGGAGTTGTCCACAGAGGTGGATTTCTCCACAGAACAACAGGCCTCACTGGTTCACGACCCCGAAGACATGGGAGGCTCTGTTCATTGCGAGCCTGAAGTCGAGGAGAGTGAATCCTTGCGGTCCGACGCCAACATCGCGGGACCGATGACCGATCCGGTCCCCGGTCCCCGAACCGAGTCGATGGGGGAGGATGTTTCACGTGAAACACCGCCCCCGATGGACGACACTCCGATCGGTCGTGCTGCCCAACTGGCGGTAGAGGCTCTTGGTCGCGCCGGCGAGGGCCTGCCACGGCCTGAGCAGACCCGGATCATGGTCGTTGCCAACCAGAAGGGCGGGGTGGGCAAGACGACGACGACCGTCAATCTTGCCGCCTCGCTGGCTCTGCACGGCGGCCGTGTCCTGGTGGTCGACCTCGACCCCCAGGGCAATGCGTCCACTGCGCTGGGTATCGACCACCACGCCGAAGTCCCGTCCATCTATGACGTCCTGGTCGACAGCAGGCCGCTGTCCGAGGTCGTCCAGCCGGTCCCGGATGTCGAGGGCCTCTTCTGTGCCCCTGCCACCATCGATCTCGCCGGTGCGGAGATCGAGCTGGTGTCCCTGGTGGCACGTGAGAGCCGACTGCAGCGCGCCATCCAGGCGTACGAGCAGCCCCTGGACTACATCCTCATCGACTGTCCGCCCTCGCTCGGTCTGCTGACGGTCAACGCGCTCGTGGCCGGTGCGGAGGTCCTCATCCCGATCCAGTGCGAGTACTACGCGCTGGAGGGCCTGGGACAGCTGCTGCGCAACGTCGATCTGGTGCGGGGCCACCTCAACCCCACCTTGCACGTATCGACCATCCTGCTCACCATGTACGACGGCCGGACGCGCCTCGCGTCCCAGGTCGCGGACGAGGTGCGCACCCACTTCGGCGACGAGGTGCTGCGGACGAGCATTCCCCGCTCGGTCCGTATCTCCGAGGCGCCGAGTTACGGCCAGACGGTACTGACCTACGATCCCGGATCGAGCGGTGCCCTGTCCTACCTTGAGGCAGCACGAGAGATCGCGCTGAAGGGCGTCGGCGTCAGCTACGACCCGACGCAGGCGCACATCGGCGCACAGAGCAACCCGAGCATGGTGGAGGGCATCCAGTGAGCGAGCGACGGAGGGGTTTGGGTCGTGGTCTCGGCGCACTGATCCCTGCTGCCCCGACGGAGAAGACACCGACCCCGGCGGCGATGGGGGGCGCTGGTTCGGCGTCTCCGGCGTCCGTCCCGGTGTTGACCACAGACCGTGGGGTGGCCGCGGCGAAGGTGGCCACGCTGCCGCCTGTTTCACGTGAAACCGAGGAGCCGTCGGTCAACGGCAACGCGGAGACGCCCGCGCCTCCGATGGGCGCCCACTTCGCGGAGCTCCCCCTTGACTCCATCACGCCGAACCCGCGCCAGCCGCGTGAGGTCTTCGACGATGACGCGCTCCAGGAACTGGTCACTTCCATCAAGGAAGTCGGTCTTCTCCAGCCGGTCGTCGTACGACAGGTCGGCCCCGCCCGCTACGAGCTCATCATGGGTGAGCGGCGCTGGCGGGCCAGCCGTGAGGCCGGCCTGGAGGCGATTCCGGCGATCGTTCGGGCCACGGAGGACGACAAGCTTCTCCTGGACGCCCTCCTGGAGAACCTGCACCGTGCTCAGCTGAACCCGCTGGAAGAAGCAGCCGCCTACGACCAGTTGCTGAAGGACTTCAACTGCACGCACGACCAGCTGGCAGACCGCATCGGCCGGTCCCGTCCACAGGTCTCCAACACCCTGCGTCTGCTGAAGCTCTCCCCTGCGGTGCAGCGCCGAGTGGCCGCCGGAGTGCTCTCCGCCGGACACGCCCGCGCCCTGCTCTCCGTCGACGACTCGGAGGAACAGGACCGGCTGGCCCACCGGATCGTCGCCGAGGGACTCTCGGTGCGAGCGGTCGAGGAGATCGTGACCCTCATGGGGTCGCGGCCACAGACTGCCCAGCGCCCCAAGGGGCCGCGGGCCGGCGCCCTGGTCTCTCCGGCACTGTCCGACCTCGCGACGCGTCTCTCTGACCGCTTCGAGACGCGGGTCAAGGTCGACCTCGGGCAGAAGAAGGGCAAGATCACCGTCGAGTTCGCCTCGATGGAGGACCTTGAGCGCATCCTCAGCTCCCTCGCCCCCGGTGAGGGACCGGTTCTGCAGAGGAGTCTGCTGGACGACGAAGCCGAGGAGACGGAAGGCTGAACCAGGTCCCGTCAAGGTGACACCGCCCAGGCGAAGCACCAAGAGCGGGCTGTGTCCGGTACACACCGGACACAGCCCGCTCTTTGCTTTCAGGCGGTATCGAGGGAATCGGAGTGTGGATACGATGCGATTGGGTGCAGCACATCGACCCGGCAGTACCTCTGAGGGGAGGCAGGGGCCATGCGAACGATGAGCCGAAGCGGACTGGTGAGCGCGGGCCTGGGACTGGGGGCGGTCGGCGGATTCGTCGGCAGCCTGCTGAGGGAACGGAGCGCTCTGACAGCCGCCCGCGATGCGGCGGGCGAAGGAAGCGAGGAACAGCCTTCATGGGGCGTCGGCTTGTACCGCTCACGCTGGACAACCTTCCGGACCTCCCCCGGCGCTGCCGCTCGTGTGTCTTCTGGGAGTTGGACCCCGTCAGCGGAGAAGCCGCGGTAAAGGCGGGAACAGCTGCTCTGGAGAAGGAAGCCTGGATCTCCGCCGTCCTACTGGACTGGGGATCGTGCGGCCGGGTCGTCTACGTCGACGACGTACCGGTTGGCTTCGTCCTCTACGCCCCGCCTGCGTACGTTCCTCGCTCGACGGCGTTTCCCACGAGCCCTGTTTCTCCGGACGCCGTCCAGTTGATGACGTCCTTCATCATGCCGGGCTATCAGGGGCAGGGGCTGGGCCGGGTGATGGTGCAGACGGTGGCCAAGGATCTGCTGCGGCGGGGCTTCAAGGCCATCGAGGCCTTCGGTGACGCCCGCTGGAAAGAGTCCGCCTGTCTGCTTCCGGCGGACCATCTTCTCGCCGTGGGCTTCAAGACGGTCAGACCCCATCCCACGTACCCGAGGCTGAGGCTGGAGCTGCGCACCACGCTTTCCTGGAAGGAAGACGTGGAGATGGCACTGGACCGGCTCCTGGGGGCGGTACAGAAAGAACCGGCACTGCGTCCCCTGTAATGCGATGGGGCCGGCCCTTTCGGGCCGGCCCCATCGTGTTTCACGTGAAACATCACTCGGCGATGAAGTCCTCAAGGTCGCGGACGATCGCGGCCTTCGGCTTGGCACCGACGATGGTCTTGGCGACCTCGCCACCCTGGTACACGTTCAGCGTCGGGATGGACATGACGCCGTACTTGGCGGCCGTACCCGGGTTCTCGTCGATGTTGAGCTTGACGACCTCGATCTTGTCGCCGTACTCGGCGGCGATCGCCTCGAGGGACGGCGCGATCTGACGGCACGGTCCGCACCAGGCGGCCCAGAAGTCCACCAGGACGGGCTTGTCGCTCTTCAGGACGTCCTGCTCGAAGGAATCGTCGGTCACATTCTTCAGGGTGCCGGCCACGGCGGGCTCCTTAACTGGTTGGTGCGGTGGGGCGGGAAGGGAGGGTCAGACGGCGGTCTTCTCGGGCTCTGCCTTTTCCTCGTCCGCGAGGGCCGCGAGGAAACGCTCGGCGTCGAGAGCGGCGGAGCAACCGGTGCCGGCCGCGGTGATCGCCTGGCGGTAGGTGTGGTCGACCACGTCACCGGCGCCGAAGACACCGGTCAGGTTGGTGCGGGTCGAAGGCGCTTCCACCTTCAGGTAGCCCTCACCGTCCAGCTCGAGCTGGCCCTTGAAGAGTTCGGTGCGCGGGTCGTGGCCGATCGCGATGAACAGGCCGGTGACCGCCAGGTCCGAGATCTCGCCGGTCTTGAGGTTGCGCAGCTTCAGACCCGAGAGCTTCGGGTCACCCTGGATCTCGGCGACCTCGCTGTCCCACACGAACTTGATCTTCGGGTCGGCGAAGGCACGCTCCTGCATGGCCTTGGAGGCACGCAGGGTGTCACGGCGGTGGACGATCGTCACCGACTTGGCGAAGCGGGAGAGGAAGGTCGCCTCCTCCATCGCGGTGTCACCGCCACCGATCACGGCGATGTCCTGGTCCTTGAAGAAGAAGCCGTCACAGGTGGCACACCACGAGACACCGCGGCCGGAGAGGGCGTCCTCGTTCGGCAGGCCAAGCTTGCGGTGCTGAGACCCGGTCGTGACGATCACGGCCTTCGCCCGGTGGACCGTGCCCGACGTGTCGGTAACGGTCTTGATCTCGCCGGTCAGGTCGACGCTGACGATGTCGTCCGGGATGAGCTCGGCACCAAAACGCTCTGCCTGGGCGCGCATGTTGTCCATGAGCTCGGGGCCCATGATGCCGTCCTGGAAGCCAGGGAAGTTCTCCACCTCGGTGGTGTTCATCAGCGCGCCACCGGCGGTGACGGCACCCTCGAACACCAGCGGCTTCAGCGACGCGCGCGCGGTGTAGAGCGCCGCCGTGTAGCCGGCGGGCCCGGAGCCGATGATGATCACGTTACGGACGTCGCTCACGGCTTGGTTCCTCGTCTCTGGACTGCGTCGTCGGACCGGTGGAGCCCCTCTCAGAACTCTCACCCCACCCAACGGATCCTAAGGGGCGCGCATTCCCGGTGTGTCCGGGCACACGGAGACGCCACACCGTACGAACTACCACGCAGGACAGAGACGAAGCCGGCGCGTTCAGGAACGCGCGTAGGACTGCTTCAAGAGGATCTTCGCGGTGCCTTTGGGTGCGTTCTTCACGCACGAGGCATCCATGATGTACGCGATGACCCGGGTGCTGTCGGAGGGATCACGCAGAACGACCAGAAGCGCGTCCGTGCCCTGGTAGACGCCGTTCTCTGTCGCGAGCGGTGCGTCACTGCTGTGGAGGCCGTTCCGGATGCACTGGGGAACCTCGGGCGTCACCAGGATGCGAGGGTCCCCGGAGCCTGGGATGTCCGCGGCGCCCATGCTGGTGTGCGGAGACTTGGACCCGCCGCTCGCACTCTTCTTCTCTGTGAGAAGGCCCGAGACCCGCTCCTGGAGCCCGCTTGCGGAGAAGGTGTCGGCGGAGGCCGTCGCCTGTCCGTGTTCCGTGCCGGTCGGCTTGCCGTCATCCAACGCCGACAGCAGGACGGAGCCGAAGCCGAGTGCGGCGACGGTGAAGACCGCGCCGAGGACAGCGACCTTGCGGCGTCCGGTCCTCCTGCGGTCCTTGCGACCGGGGCCTGTGGAGGAGGTGCGGGCATGTCCCGTGGGTCGGTCGGTGGTGGGCGATGTTTCACGTGAAACATGCGCGCTCTCGACCGGTGCCGGTGCATTCACCGACTCCGGAGCAGTTGCCTGGAGCAGGGCCTCCGCTGCGAGAGCGGCGTCGATCCTGCCGGCGACGTCGGCGGGCATACGAGGCGGGCCCGGCAGCGTGCCTAGCAGGCCGCGAATCTCCTCCAGCGAGGCGTGCACGTCCGCGCAGAGTTCGCACTCGTCCAGGTGCCGACGGACGTCTGTGGTCCTGGAGGCGGAAAGAAGGCCTTCAGTGAGGTCGGAGATCTCCGCGACGTCCGGGTGCCCGGCTGTGTCTGTCGTGGAAGTCACGCTCGCCCACCTCCGCCCTTCACTGCAGCTGAATCGCTTGGTCCCGTATCCGGCGGCCCCTCTGACGGAGGTCCCGCTGCGGGTGGGACGGATGTACCCTGCGTCCGGTTCCGTCCGATGCCCCCTTCTCTGCTGTCTCCGGCGCTTTCCGGCCGCAGATGAGTGAGGAGCGGGAGCAGTCTGGCTCTGCCCCGGGCGCAGCGGCTCTTGATCGTCCCCGTCGGCACGTCGAGCATGTGAGCGGCTTCCGCGACGGGGTAGCCCTGCATGTCCACCAGTACGAGGGCGGCGCGCTGGTCGGGCGGGAGCGTGCCGAGGGCCTCCAGGAGCTGGCGGTGGAGGTCGTTGCGCTCCGCGGGCGCCGAGGCGGACTCGTGCGGCTCCAGGAGCTGCTCCAGGCGCTCGGTGTCGTCCACCGGAGAGGTCTTGCGGGAAGCCGCCTTTCTGGCCCGGTCCAGGCAGGCGTTCACTGTGATCCGGTGCAGCCAGGTCGTGACCGCCGACTGCCCCCGGAAGGTGTGGGCGGCCCGGTAGGCGGACACCAGGGCGTCCTGCACGGCGTCAGCGGCTTCCTCGCGGTCCCCGAGCGTGCGGAGGGCGACGGCCCAGAGCCGATCCCGGTGCCGCCGCACGAGCTCACCGAAGGCGTCGGGGTCGCCTTCCACGTGGCGGGCCAGGAGGTCCTGATCGCTGGTGTCGCCGTACACGGTGTCATCTGCCATCGGACCCCCTCCCCTTGTCTGCGGTGAGCTCTCAGCCGGTGAACTTCACGTTGGTGATGGCCTGCTTGTAGCCGGCATCGCTGTAGTTCGCCGGGTCGGCCCCGGAGTAGGGCAATGCGGTGAGCCACACCAGGACGTACTGCGACTTCACCGGCTTGCTGATTTTCACCGTGGCCGTGGTGTTCTTCGTGGTGGCCGAGCCGATCTTGTCCAGTGAGTCCAGCGACGACGGTGTGAGCGAGTCGGCGGCGTACAGCTCGACCGTCGTGCGGTTGCCGGGGTAGCGGAGGGACAGCGTCGCAGCCGAGACCTCCTGAGCGGAACCGAGGTCGTAGACGATGCCGACACCGGGCTTGATCACTATGTCCGGGCCGTCCTTGTAGCTGCTGGTCCGCCAGCCCGTGGTCAGGCTGCTGTCGTACGTCAGCTTCACATCACCGGGATGCTGGGCATCGCCCTCGGCCACGTACTCCTCGGCGTTCTCGATGCTGAGGGTCTTCGTCGGCTTCGGCGCGGTGCTGTTCTTGTCGCCGTCGTCGTTCGTCTGGGTCTGGTTCTCGTCCGACGTGCCGCCCCGGTCCATCAGCGCGTCCGCGAGCTGCCAACTACCGAGGCCCAGAGCGGCGATGAGAAGGGCGGAGACCGCCCACTTCAGGGCCCGGCCCGTGCGGCTCTGCAGTGGCGGCGGCGGGGGCTGTACCGGCTGGGTGACGCCGGGGTGCGGCGCCGGACGGCCGTACGTGCCCTGTTGGTAGGTCGTGCGCTGGTACTCGGGCGGGGCCGTGAACGCCGGCTCCGGCGGGCGGATGCGGGGCATCTCACCGATCGCCTTGACCAGTTCCTCAGGCGTCGTGCAGGCCGACTCGTGCCGTGAGGCGGTCGCTCCGTCGTTGGCGAGGGCTCGCATGGCCAGCTCGGACAGCCCACGGTGGACGCCCGCCCGCACCTGGTCGGGTGCGATGAGCCCGACGTCCTTGGGCAGCCCGGCCAGGCCGTAGGCGTCGCTCTCGTACGGCCAGCGCTGGGTGAGCGCCGCGTACAGGAGCGCGCCGATCGCCTCGGTGTCCGTGCGCTGGGGGGTCTCCGAACTGGCGCCCCGCAGCGCGGCGTTCACGGCGAGGCCGCGGATGCGCCACTGACCGCTCGACGTGCGCAGGACCGCGTTCGGGTTCAGCCGCAGATGCGCGAGCCCCTCACGGTGGGCCGCGGCCATGGCGGACGCCACCTGACTGACCATCTGGTAGGCGTCGTACACCTCCAGCGGGCCCGGAGCGAGAAGGGCGGTCAGCTCGGTCGCGTCCGGCAGCCACTCGTGGACGACGTAGACGAGGTCGTTCTCCTCGACGGCGTCCAGGACCTGGACGAAGCGTGGGTCGCCCAGCAGCGCGGAGGAACGGGCTGCGGCCAGCACGGAACGCGCCCGGGCATGATCCGCGGGCAGGATGTGCACCCCGACGGCCCGACGGAGTTTCTCGTCGACCGCACGCCAGCTGCTGAACCCGTCCAGACGGGTGACGCACTCCTCGAGACGGTAGCGTCTGGCGAGTTTGTGGCCGCTGTGCAACTCCGGCGGTGACGTCTTGCCAGGACTGTCGGTCCCGCCACTCCCCTGTGCCTCGACGTCTTCCGTGTCCCGCTCCCGGTTCTTGGCCACGCCGTCGGCCGTGGGCTGGTCCGCCTTGGCGGTCAGCGGCTCGTCACCGCTGTTGTCTGCCACGTCGACGGCAGCCGTGCTCCGTTCCGCCACCGTCGTTCCCTGCCTCCCCATTCATTGCGCGCCATGCGACGCAGAATCCAATTGTGCCCACAGTCCGCCGCTATGCACGACACACGGTGGCGGACGATGGTTGTGCGCGTACCCCTGGCTCAGCGCCCCAGACGCCCCCGGACCATGCCTACCAGTGAGTTCAGCTCCTCGATCCGCATCTTGCGCGCGGCGACGAAGAAGATCCCGAGCAGTACCGCCCCACCCGCGATCAGAGCGGCGAACGAACCGACCACTCCCTGACCGAGCGAGTGCCCGATGCCGTAACAGGCCGCTCCGCTCAGCAGGGCCGCAGGTACCGAGGCGATGCAGAGGCGGGCGTAGGTCCGCAGGACGCGGTTGCCGTCCAGGTCGCCGCCGAGGCGCTTGCGCAGCCGGTTCCAGGCGACGCCGACGCCGATCGCGTACGCGAGGCCGTACGAGGCGGCCATGCCCGCCACGGCCCAGCGCGGCGGCAGCAGCACGTAACACAGCACCGACGCACCCGCGTTGACCGCCGCCACGATGACCGTGTTGTAGAAGGGGGTGCGCGTGTCCTCGTAGGCGTAGAAGGCGCGCAGGACGACGTACTGAACGGAGTAGGGGATCAGGCCGAGGCCGAAGGCCATCAGCATGTACCCCATGTTCGTGGCCTCGCCGGTGCCCGAGGAGCCGAAGATCAGCGTGCACATCGGGATGCCGAGGGCGAGGAATCCGAAGGCGATCGGCACGATGGCGACGGCCGTGGTGCGCAGGCCCTGGGAGATGTCGTCACGGACGGCTCCGCCGTCCTCCTCGGCCGCCGAGCGGGCCAGCCGCGGCAGCAGAGCCGCCATCAGGGAGACGGTGATGATGGCCTGCGGCAGACCCCAGATGAGCTGTGCGTTGGCGTAGGCGGAGAAGCCGGTGCCGTCGACCGGGGAGTCCTTGCCCGCCGCGGTCGACAGCTGCGACACGACGATCGCGCCGGCCTGGTTGGCCAGGACGAACAGGACGGTCCACTTGGCGAGCGTCACGGCCTTGCCGAGTCCGTGACCCCTCCAGTCGAAGCGCAGCCGAAGCCGGAACCCGGTCTCGCGCAGGTAGGGGATCATCGCCAGCGCCTGCACCACGAGGCCGAGCAGAACGCCGATGCCGAGGAGGCGCTGTCCCTCCGGCGGGATGTTCGTGACCTTCATGCCGGAGTCGGCCGCCGAGCCGTAGACCCAGATGAACGTGCCCAGCGTCACGATGATGACGATGTTGTTCAGGACCGGGGTCCACATCATCGCGCCGAACTTCCCGCGGGCGTTGAGGATCTGGCCCATCACCACGTGGATGCCCATGAAGAAGATCGAGGGCAGGAAGTAGCGGACGAAGGTGATGCCGACCTCGTTGGCCGCCGGGTCTCCGGCCACCGAGTCGGACAGCAGCCGGATCAGGAACGGGGCGCCGAGGACCGCGAGGGCGGTCAGGGCGCCGAGCGCCACCATCACCAGGGTCAGCAGCCGGTTGGCGTACGCCTCGCCGCCGTCCTCGTCCTCCTTCATGGCACGCACGAGCTGCGGCACGAACACGGAGTTGAGGCCGCCGCCGACGGTCAGGATGTAGATCATCGTCGGCAGCTGGTAGGCGACCTGGAAGGTGTCACCGAGCAGACCGACACCCAACGCCGACACGATCAGGGCCGAGCGGATGAAGCCGGTGAGGCGCGAGACCATGGTGCCGGCCGCCATCACGGCGCTCGACTTCAGCAGGCCCCCGGCCTTCCCGCCCTTCTTCGCGGGAGCCGCGGGAGCCGCAGGGGCCGACGGCTCCGCCGCAACCGGCGCGGTACCGAGGTTCATGGTCTCGTCGGCCGAGGGCGCGGACGCGGCCGGTGCCTGGAACTGCGGCGCGGGCGACGGCGAAGGCCCGCTCGGGGCCGGGGCCGGGCCGGGTACCGACGGGGGATCCGTCGGCCGGCCGCCCCCCTGCTGCTGGTCGCGGAAGAGGTGGGCGAAGGCGTCCGGCTCGTGACGTTCCTGTCCGGCCCTGCTGACCAGGTCGTCGACCCCCACGAACTGGGTGGTGCGAGGGTTGTCGCCGTAGGGCAGGTACTGCGTCGGGCCCTCCGGCTCGGGCGCCGGTGTCTGCGCCCACACGTGCGGGTCGGGGGCGTGCGGAGACTGGGGCGGCTGGGAGTACAGCGGCTGCTGCGGCTGGTAGGTGCCGGGAGGCGGCGGGGGGTGCGCGGCACGGTCGTAGAGGGCCTCGGCGACCGGGTCCTGGGCGTAGAGGTCCTGAGCCCGGTAGGGGTCCTGGTCGTAGGCGTCCTGGAGGTACATGTCCGCGGGAGCCTGCGGCGGCACCTGGCCGTGCTCGGGCGGCGGGCCTTCGGGGCGGTCCGAGCTGCCCGCGCCCTGACCGCGATCACCGTCGTACGGCGCGTTCATGGTTACCCCACCTCATCGTCCCGGGCCCACCGGCCACGACATCCTCAACGGTCCACTCTCTCACCCGTGCCGGAAGGGTCGGCGCTTTCCGCTGCGGTGTCCGCTGTCAGGTCACTCGGCTGCTCCGGGGCGTCTGCCCCGGGCCCGGTGCCGGACTCCTCCTTGAGACGGCCCTCGGGGGCCTCCGGGTTCTCCGGGCCGTCCACGGCCTCGCCCGTCGCGTCGTCGGGGCCGTTCTGCTCGGCCTCACGGGCGGCCGCGCGCTTGCGCTGGGTGTACATCCGGAATCCTGCCAGCACCAGCAGCAGGACACCGCCGCCGATGACCAGCATCACCGTGGCCGTGAACTCGGTGACCTTCACGTCGAACCGGACGGCCTCGCCGTAGGGCCGGCCGTCCTCCGTGTACAGCTGCGCGACCACCGAGGCCTTGCCGTTGGCGTTGGCCGTCGTGGTGAACTTCACCGTCTGGCTGTGTCCGCCCGAGACCTCGACCGGCTGCTCGTAGTAGGAGGAGCCACCGATCTCGAGCCGGTTGGGGCTCAGCGAGGTCAGGCGCAGCCTCAAGTGCTCCACGCCCTGCACCAGGTTGTTCTGGACCGTCACGGGGATCGTGGCGCTGCGGCCGGAGAGCTTGGTCTCCGACTTGTCGATCAGACTGACCTGGGAGATCAGCTCGTCGAGGTAGGCCTCGACGTCATTGCGGAAACTGCTCGCCTCGGTGGCACTGCCCCGCCACGACGTGGACATCTCGCGGTTCACGGCCCGGCCGAAGGGGGTCACGACGCGGGACTGGTCGGAGAGGATGACCTTGAATTTGTCGAGCTTGCCCTGGGTGCTCGCGATCTGCTGGAAGGCCCACTTCGGCAATTCCTGCTTGCGCAGCGAGGAGGGGTAGGCCGAGGCCGGGGGCACCTTGGTGGTGGCTTCCGGGTCGGGCTTGGCCGCGGCGGCCGCCGTGAGCTTCTGGGTCTGGGACCAGTTCCCGTTCTGCAGTGCGGTGATCGCTTCGGCCATGGCATCGGCCTGGCTCGTCGTGGGCATGCGCTGCGGGGCGACCACGATGCTGCGCTGCTTGTCGGTCTGCAGGTCGAGGGCGAGGCTCTGGGCGAGGAACCGCTGGACGGCGAGCGTGGCGGTGGAGGCCCTCGTCAAGTCGCCCTGGAACGCCGTGGACAGCCGTGCGTCCGCGACGACCGCCGTGGTGCCGCCGCCGATCGGGCGGGCCGCGGACGGCGTGTACGACAGTCCGGCGGTCTCCTGGAGGCTGTCGCTGCGGGCGATCACCTTGTCGGCGCCGGCGGAGGTGGCGACCTTGACGATCGAGGGGTCCACCGCGCCGTTCACGGGCCACGCGAAGTCGGTGCTCGGCGTCACGTGGAGCACGGTCCTCACCGTGGTGGCGGCGACGTCGGTGGCCTCGTCGAGGTGACTGAGCGAGCCGGTGACACTCGTGCCGTTGTGAGCCAGGGAGGCGAGGTCGGGATCGGCGAAGGGGAGCGCGACGACCTCCTTGTCCTCCACCGCCTTCTGGAGCCTGGCCAGCCACTGCTTGGCGACCGCCTGGTGGCTGCCCGGAGTGGTGGTGTCGCCCGCGCCCTGGATCCGGTAGCTGCGGGTCATCGCGTCGACGGAGGCCAGCAGGTCCGGGTCGATCACCCAGGTGACGTCAAGGTCCTCGCCCAGGGACAGCATCTGGTCCAGCCGGCCGCCCGCCGAGATCTCCTCGGCGAGATCGTCGTTGAGGAAGACCGGCGTCTGCTGTGCGTTCGAGCCGGTCTCCGCCGTCATGTGCACGCTGGAGATCAACGGCCACAGGAAGGTCGTCTTCGTCTTCGTGTCCGCCTCGTCGGACTGCCAGGGCAGGAAGGTCCGCTGGATGCCCAGCGTCTTGTCCCACGGCTGTGCGGAGGTCTTTCCCGAGATGGCGACGGCGAGCTGGTACACGCCGGGATCTCCGAGGTCCAACTCGTCGACGGGTACGGCGATGGAGAACGGCTGGGCCACTCCGGGCGTCAGCTTCGCGAACTTCGCCACGTACTTGCCGCCGACCTCGGATCCCGTGGCGCCCTGGAGCGAGTCCTGGTCGCCGGCGGTGGTGTCGATCGACGAGCGGGTGTTCAGCTCGGGGCCCACCTGCAGCCCCACATGGGCGGCCGTGACGGTCTGCTTGCCGTTGTTGGTAACCGTCCCCGACACGGTGAGTGTGTCACCCTCCGTAGGCGCACTGGGGCTGAGTGTGTCGACTGCGACGGACACCGTTCCGGAGCCCCCGGCGGCCTGAGCGGGCGCCGCGTCGGGAAGCTGGCACAGGCCGGCCAACAGAGGGACCCCTGCGAGCAGGGCTCCGGTACGCCGCAGCCAGCGGCGGGCAGGTGAGGGACTGGTCCCCTGGAAGTCTGCCGCCTCGGCCACGCGCTCGCCCGTCCCTAGTCGTCGTCAGTGGTCGTCGGAATGTGCGTCCACGCATGGTAACGATGCGCGCTGAGGGGAAGTGCCGCGGACTGCTCCACAAGATCGGGGAACGCTGCCGCACTGTCCTGAATGTCTACGTATAAAGGGGAGCGCGCCCGTGAGTCTCCCGAGCAGACCCTGTGCAGGTCCGGGTGACGAAGCTGTGCACGTTTAATGGAGGCGCCCGCGGGTGCCCGGGCCACGTACCCTCTTCTGTTGTGCCGAACGCCAACGAAGACAGCCTCAGTGCCCCGAATCAGGTGCAGGACCGCGCGGTGAACGAGCCGTTCGAGGTAGCGCCTGTCGCCGACGAGCTCGCCCGCCGCTTCCAGGAGGCCGGGTTCTCAATCGCCCTGGTCGGCGGTTCGGTCCGGGACGCACTGCTCGGCCGGCTCGGCAACGACCTGGACTTCACCACCGACGCCCGCCCCCAAGACGTACTGAAGATCGTTCGGCCGTGGGCGGACGCCGTGTGGGAAGTGGGGATCGCCTTCGGCACCGTCGGGGCGCAGAAGGACGGCTACCAGATCGAGGTGACCACCTACCGGTCCGAGGCGTACGACCGGACCTCGCGCAAGCCCGAGGTGTCATACGGCGACTCCATCGAGGAGGACCTCGTCCGGCGTGACTTCACCGTGAACGCGATGGCCGTCGCCCTCCCGGAGAAGAAGTTCATCGACCCGCACGGCGGCCTCGACGATCTCGCGGCCCGAGTGCTGCGGACGCCTGGCACCCCCGAAGCGTCCTTCTCGGACGACCCACTGCGGATGATGCGGGCAGCACGGTTCGCGGCTCAGCTCGACTTCGAGGTGGCGCCCGAGGTGGTCACCGCGATGACGGAGATGTGCGGGCGCCTGGAGATCGTCTCCGCCGAACGGATCAGGGACGAGTTGAACAAGCTCATCCTGTCCGCCCATCCGCGCAAGGGACTGACGCTGTTGGTCGACACAGGGCTCGCGGAGCATGTGCTCCCGGAGCTTCCGGCCCTGCGACTGGAGAGCGACGAGCACCACCGGCACAAGGACGTCTACGAGCACACGCTGATCGTCCTGGAGCAGGCCATTGCGCTGGAGAAGGAAGGGCCCGACCTGACCCTTCGCCTGTCGGCACTGCTCCACGACATCGGCAAGCCGCGCACTCGACGTTTCGAGAAAGACGGCCGGGTCTCGTTCCACCACCATGAGGTGGTCGGAGCGAAGATGACCAAGAAGCGCATGACGGCGCTCAAGTACTCCAACGAGCTGGTGAAGGAGGTCTCGCGACTCGTCGAGCTCCATCTGCGCTTCCACGGCTACGGCACCGGGGAGTGGACGGACTCGGCGGTTCGCCGTTATGTGAGGGACGCAGGCCCCCTGCTCGACCGTCTCCACAAGCTGACCCGCTCGGACTGCACGACCAGGAACAAGCGCAAGGCGGCCGCGCTGTCGCGTGCCTATGACGGTCTCGAGGACCGGATCTCCCAGCTGCAGGAGCAGGAGGAGCTGGACTCGATCAGGCCCGACCTCGACGGCAATCAGATTATGGAGATCCTCGGTGTGGCACCCGGCCCTGCGGTGGGCCGTGCGTACAAGCACATGCTGGAGCTTCGGCTGGAGAACGGGCCGATGGGGCACGACGAAGCGGTGGCCGCGCTCAAGGAGTGGTGGGCCGGGCAGGGCTGAGGCCCAGAAACGGGGTCATGTTTCACGTGAAACATGACCCCGGACGCATCGAGGGGGCGATGTTTCACGTGAAACATCGCCCCCTCATCGTTTCGTCGCCGTGTGGCGTTCCTTCGTCATCGCCACAGCGATCGCTGCGTAGAGGACGGCGATACCGACCACCAGGGTCACTGAACGGCCGTCCGGCGGCAGGATCAAGGCGGCGACGGCCGCGGCGCCCACAAAAGCGGTGTTGAACAGGACGTCGTAGACGGAGAAGATCCGGCCCCGGAATCCGTCGTCGACGGAGGACTGCACGATTGTGTCCGTGGCGATCTTCGCGCCCTGGGTGATCAGACCCAGGACGAATGCCGCGATGAGCATGGGGGCGGTGGCGAAGGGAAGCCCGAGGGCAGGCTCCAGAACCGCCGCGGCGGCCGCGCACACGACGATCCAGCGCTCCGGTCCGAGTCTCCCCGCGGCCCAGGGGGTGATCACCGCGGCTGCGAAGAATCCGGCGCCGGAGATTCCCAAGGCCAGCCCCAACAGGGCGAGTCCGTCGTCCGGATCGGATGTCAGGGTGTAGCGGCAGAGCATCAGCACCATGACGAGCAGAGCCCCGTAACAGAACCGCATGAGCGACATGGCGCCGAGTGCCCGGGCGGCCGACCGGCGTGACGGTGCGGCCAGATGGCGTACACCGGCTACCAGGTCGCGGGCCGTGCCGGCGAGGGCGGCGCCGAGGTGGGGCTGGATCAACTCGGGGTCGGGGCCGAGCAGTTCCGGCGGCATGCGCAGTGCGGCGAGCGCACCGCACAGGTACAGGCCCGCTCCCAGCAGCACCACGGCCGCGTCGGAGTCGGCGACCAGGAGTCGTACGACGAAGGCCAGGCCGCCGCCCGCGGTCGCGGCGAGCGTTCCCGCCGTCGGGGAGAGGGAGTTGGCGATCACCAGTCGCTCCTCGTCCACGACACGGGGCAGTGCGGCGGACAGGCCGGACAGGACGAAGCGATTGACGGCGGTCACGCACAGGGCGGAGACGTAGAAGAGCCAGTCCGGGACGTGGCTGAGCATCAGGACGGCCGTCGCCGATGCCAGCAGGGCGCGCACCAGGTTGCCGTAGAGGAAGACCTGGCGGCGGCGCCAGCGGTCCAGGAGGATTCCGGCGAAGGGCCCCACCAAGGAGTAGGGGAGCAGCAGGACCGCCATGGCGGAGGCGATGGCGGTGGCAGAGGTCTGCTTCTCCGGGGAGAACACGACGTAGGCAGCGAGCGCGATCTGGTAGACGCCGTCCGCGCCCTGGGAGAGCAGGCGCACGGACAGCAGTCGCCGGAAGTCCCGGAGGCGCAGCAGGAGCCGCAGATCACGCACGACGGACATGGGCACAGCCTCACATACGGCGAGGGTCCCCGGTCGACACAACCCGGGGACCCTCTGTAGCCCTGGCAGGAGCGTTTTGAGTGAGCCTTAGCGCTCGACTTCACCCTTGATGAACTTCTCGACGTTCTCGCGGGCCTCGTCGTCGAAGTACTGGACCGGCGGGGACTTCATGAAGTAGCTGGAGGCCGACAGGATCGGGCCGCCGATACCGCGGTCCTTGGCGATCTTCGCGGCGCGCACGGCGTCGATGATGACACCGGCGGAGTTCGGGGAGTCCCAGACCTCGAGCTTGTACTCCAGGTTCAGCGGGACGTCACCGAAGGCACGACCCTCGAGGCGGACGTAGGCCCACTTGCGGTCGTCGAGCCACGCGACATAGTCGGACGGGCCGATGTGGACGTTCTTCGCGCCCATGTCCCGGTCGGGGATCTGGGAGGTGACGGCCTGCGTCTTGGAGATCTTCTTGGACTCCAGGCGCTCGCGCTCGAGCATGTTCTTGAAGTCCATGTTGCCGCCGACGTTCAGCTGCATCGTGCGGTCCAGGACCACACCGCGGTCCTCGAACAGCTTCGCCATGACGCGGTGCGTGATGGTGGCGCCGACCTGGGACTTGATGTCGTCACCGACGATCGGGACGCCCGCCTCGGTGAACTTGTCCGCCCACTCCTTGGTACCGGCGATGAAGACCGGAAGGGCGTTGACGAAGGCGACCTTGGCGTCGATGGCGCACTGGGCGTAGAACTTCGCCGCGTCCTCGGAGCCGACGGGCAGGTAGCAGACGAGGACGTCGACCTGCTTGTCCTTGAGGATCTGGACGATGTCGACCGGGGCCTCGGGGGACTCCTCGATGGTCTCGCGGTAGTACTTGCCGAGACCGTCGAGGGTGTGGCCGCGCTGAACGGTCACGCCGGTGTTCGGCACATCGCAGATCTTGATGGTGTTGTTCTCGGAGGCGCCGATGGCGTCGGCGAGGTCGAGACCGACCTTCTTCGCGTCGACGTCGAACGCCGCGACGAACTCGATGTCACTCACGTGGTAGTCGCCGAACTGGACGTGCATCAGTCCGGGGACCTTCGACGCCGGGTCGGCGTCCTTGTAGTACTCGACTCCCTGAACCAGCGACGCGGCGCAGTTGCCCACGCCGACGACGGCTACACGAACCGAACCCATTCCGGTTGCTCCCTGTGTGTACGAGTGAGGCCCTGGCAGGGACCTCACGTGGCGGTGTCGCCGGGCGTATCCGGACCGGGGGTGTCCCCGGGCCGGGGCAGGACGCCCGGCGCTCCCTCTGTGGTGTCGCGAGTGGTTTCTCCATGGCCGGGGCCCTTGAGGTCCCGGCCGGCCCGCTCGCTTTCGATGAGCTCGTTCAGCCAGCGCACTTCGCGCTCCACGGACTCCATCCCGTGGCGCTGGAGCTCAAGCGTGTAGTCGTCGAGGCGCTCCCGGGTGCGTGCCAACGAGGCACTCATCTTCTCCAGGCGCTCCTCCAGCCGGCTGCGGCGGCCTTCGAGGACTCGCATACGGACGTCGCGCGAGGTCTGCCCGAAAAAGGCGAAACGAGCAGCGAAGTGCTCGTCCTCGTACGCGTCGGGACCCGTCTGCGAGAGCAGTTCCTCGAAGTGCTCCTTACCTTCCGCCGTCAACCGGTAGACGATCTTGGCGCGACGCCCTGCGAGTGGTGCGGCGAGGGCGTCCTCGGTCGTGTGCCCCGGTTCTTCGATCAACCAGCCGTTGGCGACCAGCGTCTTGAGGCAGGGGTAGAGCGTGCCGTAGCTGAACGCGCGGAACACGCCCAGTGACGTATTGAGGCGTTTGCGCAGCTCATAGCCGTGCATCGGGGACTCACGGAGCAGGCCGAGTACGGCGAATTCGAGGATCCCGGAACGCCGGCTCATCGTCGCCTCCTCGTCACTGTCTCGCACCGATGTATCGACTCGATACATCAAGACGATAGAACGCCCTTCCGGAAGCGACAAGTGGGGGGACGGTGAACGGGATCACATCAATGATTCATGCGAACCAAGTTGCCTGATTTGGGGTGAACTTCGGGGCTCGGTGGGTTTTGACGGTGCGTAGTCTGTGCGGCATGCACACCACCGGGAGCCGAGTGACACCTGGGAGGTGTCGCTGTCCCGGTGCGGTACGGATGAATGCAGAACCGACCACATCCGTACTTCGGGGGGACCGGAAACCAGCCGCCGTTTCCAGGCGCGCACGGGTGCGCCTGCCCGAGGAGTAGTCGTTCGATGAGCGAGCACCGTCGCAAACCGCCGCAGCCGCAGGGAGGCGGACGTGCCGCGGCCCGACGCGGCCAGTCCGGCTCGTCCTCCGGCCGCCGCGCGGCTCCGCGAGGCGCCACCGGGTCTCTTGCCGACTCCTATGGGACGAGCTCCCAGGAGTCGGCTTCCTATGGTCCGGGAGGCGAGGAACGTCAGTACGGCAGTCGTGCCGAGGCCCGTCGCGCGGCCCAGAGAAGCACGGGCGGTGGTCGCCGCAGAGGGGCGGAGCCCGTCCGCGGAAGCCGACGTGGGGCACCGGCCGGGCGGGGCCGCGCGTCCGATCCCGGCAAGAAGCGGTTCATCGACTACCCCCGCGCGGGCAAGTACGGCGTGGCACGCTGGGTGCCGTCCTGGAAGCTGGTGACGGGGCTGTTCATCGGCTTCATCGGAGGCCTGGTCGCGATCGCCGGCGTGGGCTACGCGCTCGTGAGCGTTCCGAACGTCGCCGAGACCGCGACGGCGCAGAACAACGTCTACTACTGGTCCGACGACTCCGAGATGGTCTCCACCGGTGGCGAGACCAACCGCCAGATCGTCAACCTCGCTCAGATCCCGAAGGCGATGCAGTACGCGGTCGTCTCCCAGGAGAACAAGACCTTCTACACCGACAGCGGCATCGACCCCAAAGGCATCGCCCGCGCCGTGTTCAACATGGCCAGGGGCGGCAACACGCAGGGTGGCTCCACCATCACCCAGCAGTACGTCAAGAACGCGCGCCTGGACGACCAGTCCCAGACCGTCACGCGCAAGTTCAAGGAGATCTTCATCTCCATCAAGGTGGGCGCCACGGTCAACAAGGACGAGATCATGGCGGGGTACCTGAACTCCGCCTACTACGGCCGCAACGCCTACGGCATCCAGGCGGCCGCGCGCGCGTACTTCAACAAGGACGCCAAGGATCTGAACCCGGGCGAGTGCGCCTTCCTGGCCGCCATGCTCAAGGGCGCCACGTACTACGACCCGGCGGGCGCGACGTCCATCGACGCGACACAAGCCACGGCTCAGGCCAACCAGAGGCGGGCCCTGCGGCAGATGCAGGACACGCTCAACAAGATGGTCGAGTACGGCCACCTCAGCGCGGCGGAACGGGCGAAGTACACCACGCTCCCTGCGTGGCAGAACCCCCGGTCCAACACCCAGCTCAAGGGCCAGATCGGCTATCTGGTCGACCTCGCCAAGGCCTATCTGATCAACAACAAGATCATCAGTGCCGACAAGCTCCAGCAGGGCGGCTACTCGATCTACACGACCTTCGACAAGAACAAGGTCAAGGAGCTCGAGGCGGCGGTCAAGAAGGTCCGCAAGGAGAACATCGATCCCAAGAAGCGCCCGGCCAAGGACACCTACGTCCAGTTCGGCGGGGCTTCCGTGGAGCCGGCCACCGGGGCGATCCGGGCCTGCTACGGCGGCGAGGACGCGACGACCCACTTCACCAACAACTGCGACTCGACCGGTGCCCAGGTCGGTTCGACGTTCAAGGCGTTCGTGCTCGCCGCGGCGATGAAGTGGGGTGTGCGCGATCCGGATCTCGGCGAGAGCCAGGCGCAGGACGAGCGCACGGTCGTCAACGCAAAGAGCCTGTTCAGTGGCAAGAACGACCTGAAGATCAAGAACTACGACGGTTCGATCTGGAAGAACGAGGAGGGCAAGGAGTGGCTCCAGGAGAACGACGGCAAGCAGTCCTACGGTTCTCCGCCCAAGTACCAGATCGATCTTCGTGAGGCGATGAGGGAGTCGGTGAACTCCGCCTTCGTGCAGCTCGGCATGGATGTCGGCCTGGACAAGGTGAAGGAGTCGGCCATGGACGCAGGTCTCAAGGAGAACAGCCTGGCCGGCACCAACTTCCCGTCCTTCTCCATCGGTATCTCCGACCCCAGCGCGATCCGCATGGCGGGCGCTTACGCCACCTTCGCGGCCAGCGGCAAGCAGAACGAGCCGTACTCCGTCGAGAGGGTCACCAGCAAGGACGGGGACGTCTTCACCCACAAGGCGAAGCCCAAGCAGGCCTTCGAGAAGAAGGTCGCCGACAACGTCACCGATGTACTCAAGACCGTGGTCGACGACGGCACGGGTACCAACGCCCAGCTCACCGGCCGTGAGGTGGCAGGTAAGACCGGAACCACCGACGGCAACAAGTCCGCCTGGTTCGTCGGGTACACCCCGCAGCTGTCCACGTCGATCACCATGTTCCGGCTGGACGACGACGAGACCAAGAAGAACCGCACCTTCCTGGAGATGTACGGAACCGGTGGCCAGGAGAAGATCCACGGTGCCTCGTTCCCGTCCGAGATCTGGCACGACTACATGGAACAGGCGCTGAAGGGTCAGAAGGCGATCGACTTCCCGACGCCTGAACCCATCGGTGAGGTCCTCAACGAGGAGCCGAGCCCCACGCCCACTCCGACGCCCAGTGAGACCGAGTCGGCCACTCCGACCCCGACCCCGACACCCAGTCAGACGCTCACGCCGCCGTCACCCACGGCGAGTGAGACCTGCCGGTTCGAGTGGCAGTGCACCGACGGGGGCGGAACGAACAACGGTGGAACCGACGGAGGTGTGACCTCGACACCTACGGCCACATCGACGGACACGAGCGGTGGCAATACCAACGGGAACGGCAATGGAGGCCTCTTCGGCGGCTCAGGCGGTTAGTTGCCGAATGCCCCGTGAAGGGTGTTTCACGTGAAACATGGGCCGTCGCACCCACCAGGTGCGGCGGCCCTCGGCGTACTCCTAGCCTCGTACGGCAGGATGGGCCGCATGCCCAGTGCTGAATCGACGCCAACGAGCGTGCACGACTCGGACCCAGTGCGTCCGACCAAGGACGACGAGGTCTCCCGGAGCGGCAGCGAGTTCATCGGCGGCCCTCTCGGGCGACGCGCCCTGCTGGGGGCTTCCTGGTGGACTCCCGTCCGGGTCATCGCGCTCGTGGCCATCGGGATGTTCGCGCTCGGCCTGGTCCAGAAGGCGCCTTGCTACAACGGCGGCTGGTTCTTCGGTGCCAGCACCCAGTACACCCACGCGTGCTACTCGGACATCCCGCACCTGTATCAGGGGCGCGGCTTCGCCGATGGACTTGTCCCGTACTTCGACAAGCTCCCCGGTGACATGCAGTACCTCGAATACCCGGTGCTGACCGGTGTGTTCATGGAGGTCGCCGCCTGGCTCACGCCCGGCAGCGGCAGCATCCAGCACCAGGAGCAGTGGTACTGGATGGTCAACGCCGGGATGCTGATGGTGTGCGCGGCCATCATCGTCGTCTGCGTCAGCCGTACGCAGGCCCGCCGGCCCTGGGACGGGCTGCTGGTCGCCCTGGCGCCCGCCTTCGCGTTGACCGCCACCATCAACTGGGACCTGCTGGCGGTCGCTCTGACGGCCTCCGCGATGCTGATGTGGGCGCGGGGACGCTCGCTCGCCTTCGGTGTCCTCCTGGGGCTCGCCACGGCCGCCAAGCTCTACCCGATCTTCCTGCTCGGACCGCTGTTCGTGCTGTGCTGGCGGGCAGGCAAGTGGCGGGACTTCGGCAAGGCGCTGGGCGGCGCGGTCGTCTCCTGGCTCGTCGTGAACCTGCCGGTGATGTTCTTCGCCTTCGACGGCTGGTCGAAGTTCTACACCTTCAGCCAGGAGCGGGGCGTGGACTTCGGCTCCTTCTGGCTGATCATGGCCCAGAACTCGACCGACCCGCTGAGCACCGAGACCGTCAACACGCTCGCCACGCTGCTGATGCTGCTGTCCTGCGCCGGCATCGCGGTGCTCACCCTGAGCGCCCCGCGGCGGCCGCGTTTCGCCCAGCTGGCGTTCCTGATCGTCGCCGCGTTCATCCTCACCAACAAGGTCTACTCACCGCAGTACGTCCTGTGGCTGGTGCCGCTGGCCGTGCTGGCCCGGCCGAAGTGGCGGGACTTCCTCATCTGGCAGGCGTGCGAGGTGGCCTACTTCCTGGGGATCTGGCTGTACCTCGCCTACACGACCAGTGGAAACGCCCACAAGGGCCTGCCGACCGACGGCTACCACTGGGCCATCGGAGTGCATCTGCTGGGCACGGCCTACCTGTGCGCGATGGTCCTGCGCGACATCCTCATGCCGGAACGGGACGTGGTGCGCCGAGCCGGCGACGACGATCCCTCCGGCGGTGTGCTCGATGGAGCCGAGGACGTCTTCGTGCTGGGCGCCGCCGCCCATCCACCGCGGCACGCGGCCCACTTTGACGGGCCACAGGTGGAGTGGGGCGGCGAACAGGGGACCACCGACCGTTCGCTCTGAGCGAACACGCCTGGGTGTCACACGCGAAAGGCCGTACAGGGCAGTCCCGTACGGCCTTCTTGCTGTCTCTACGACGTCTCAGCGGTCGACGATCCGGTCGAACTGCGTGGTGGTGTGCCGCAGATGGGCCACCAGCTCCTCGCCGACCTTCGGCTCGGGGGCGTCCGAGGGCACGAAGAGGATGGAGACCTGCATGTGCGGCGGTTCGGCGAACCAGCGCTGCTTGCCGCCCCAGACGAACGGAGAAAGGTTCCGGTTGACCGTGGCGAGGCCGGCGCGTGCGACGCCCTTGGCGCGCGGCATGACGCCGTGCAGGGCCTTCGGGGCCTCCAGGCCCACACCGTGCGACGTACCGCCCGCCACGACGACCAGGAAGCCGTCGGAGGCCGCCTTCTGCTGGCGGTAGCCGAAGCGGTCCCCCTTGGAGACGCGGGTGACGTCCAGGACCGCGCCGCGGTACTCCGTGGCCTCGTGGTCCCCCAGCCACAGCCGGGTGCCGATGCGGGCGCGGAAGCGGGTCTGCGGGAACTGCTGCTGCAGCCGGGCCAGGTCCTCGGCCTTGAGGTGGCTGACAAACATGGTGTGCAGCGGCAGCCGGGCCGCGCGCAGCCGGTCCATCCAGCCGATGACCTCCTCGACGGCGTCCGAGCCGTCGGTACGGTCGAGCGGCAGGTGGATCGCGAAGCCCTCGAGGCGGACGTTCTCTATGGCTGCGTGCAGCTGCGGCAGGTCCTGCTCGCTGATGCCGTGCCGCTTCATCGAGGACATCACCTCGATGACCACGCGGGCGCCCACCAGGCCGTAGACCCCGTCGATCGACGACACCGAGCGGATCACCCGGTCGGGCAGCGGCACGGGCTCCTCGCCCCGTCGGTACGGCGTCAGCACCAGCAGGTCACCGCCGAACCAGTCCTTGATGCGCGCGGCCTCGTAGGTGGTGCCGACGGCGAGGACGTCCGAACCCAGTCGGGTGGCCTCCTCCGCCAGCCGCTCGTGCCCGAAGCCGTAGCCGTTGCCCTTGCAGACCGGGACGAGCCCCGGGAACTGCTCCTGCACGTGCTTGTGGTGCGCCCGCCAGCGCGCGGTGTCGACGTAGAGCGTGAGCGCCATGGCCGGACCCGGAACCTTTCTAGTGGCTGCGGTGTATCAGAGGTATGCGAGCTATTGAAGCGAAGATCGCGACGTCAGCGGCGCGACATGTAGATGTCGAGAGCCTTGTGGAGCAGCTTGTTGAGCGGGAAGTCCCACTCGCCGAGGTACTCGGCGGCCTGGCCGCCCGTGCCCACCTTGAACTGGATCAGGCCGAAGAGGTGGTCGGTCTCGTCCAGCGAGTCGGAGATGCCCCGCAGGTCGTAGACGGTCGCGCCGAGCGCGTAGGCGTCGCGCAGCATCCGCCACTGCATCGCGTTCGAGGGCCGGACCTCACGGCCGATGTTGTCGGAGGCGCCGTAGGAGTACCAGACGTGCCCGCCGACGATCAGCATGGTCGCCGCCGACAGGTTCACGCCCTCGTGACGGGCGAAGTACAGCCGCATCCGGTTGGGGTCCTCGGAGTTGAGGGCCGTCCACATGCGCTGGAAGTACGACAGCGGGCGGGGCCGGAAGTGGTCGCGCACCGCCGTGATCTCGTACAGCCGCTGCCATTCCTCGAGATCCTGGTAACCGCCCTGCACGACCTCGACGCCGGCCTTCTCGGCCTTCTTGATGTTGCGGCGCCACAGCTGGTTGAAGTTCTTGTGGACCTCCTCCAGGGACCGGTTCGCGAGCGGCACCTGGTAGACGTAGCGGGGCTGCACGTCGCCGAAGCCGGCTCCCCCGTCCTCGCCCTGCTGCCAGCCCATGCGGCGCAGCTTGTCGGCGACCTCGAAGGCGCGCGGTTCGATGAAGTCGGCCTCGATGTCGCGCAGGCGCTTCACGTCCGGGTTCTGGATGCCGGCCTTGATGGAGGTGGCCTCCCAGCGCCGGATGATCACCGGCGGGCCCATCTTCACGGAGAAGGCGCCCTGGTGCTTGAGGTGGGCGAGCATCGGTTCCAGCCACTCGGTCAGATTCGGCGCGAACCAGTTGATGACCGGGCCCTCGGGCAGATAGGCGAGGTAGCGCTTGATCTTGGGCAGCTGGCGGTAGAGGACGAGACCCGCACCGACGAGCTCACCGGTCTTCTCGTCGAACCAGCCGAGGCTCTCGGAGCGCCATTCCGCCTTGACGTCTGCCCAGGCAGGAACCTGCATGTGGCTCGCCGAGGGCAGGCTCTGGATGTATGCCAGATGCTGCTCGCGGCTGATCGTCCTCAGGGTCAGGCTCATTCGGGGCGCTCCTCGGGCTGGTGTGTCCCCATGGGTACAGGGGCTCCGGCTCTCGCGCCGAAGCCTACTGCGCCTTGGGAGCGCCCCGACTGGGCGCACGGAACCTGCGCCCCGGCTCGAGGGCCGCCGAGGCGTTCCGTGGTGCTTTGGGTGGTGTGGGTGGGGACGGTGCCCGTGGCGTCAGTTGATGACCCCGCCGAAGAGGCCGCCGTGCGCCATGCCGAGGAAGAAGCCGACCGCGGCCGCGCCCAGGCCCAGGATCAGTCCGAAGCGCTCCCGGGTCGTCTCCGAGATCCACTGGCCGTACGCGCCGGTGAGGATGCCGACCAGGCCGGTCCAGGAGCTGAGCAGGTGCAGGTTGTGGAACATCGCCGAGACGAACGCCGTGACGCCCAGCACCAGGGTCACCGCGAGCAGCGTGTCCTGGAGAGGGTGGGGCTTTCCGTCCGTGGCGAAAAGGCCTCCGGCGGTGTTGGGTCGCATTGCCTGTGCCATAGGGCACCTCCTGCGGAAGACGGCGCACTGTAGCGCCATACACACCCGATGTGTACAGAGTGACCGTCCCCGGGGCCGGATTTCAACCGGAAGCCGGTGTGCGGGTAGTCTGTACCGTCTGCACGGTGTCTGCCCATGTCACGACCGGGTCTACCGCGAGGAAGCCCCGATTGTCAGTGGCGGCCGATACCGTTGCGTACGCATCACAACCCTCCTGCCACGGAACGACCGTGGCCGTTGAGTCCAAAGGAGGTGGGTTCCACATGCGTCACTACGAGGTGATGGTCATCCTCGACCCCGATCTGGAGGAGCGCGCTGTCGCCCCCCTGATCGAGAACTTCCTCTCCGTCGTCCGTGAGGGCAACGGCAAGGTGGAGAAGGTCGACACCTGGGGCCGTCGTCGGCTCTCGTACGAGATCAAGAAGAAGCCCGAGGGCATCTACTCGGTCATCGACCTGCAGGCCGAGCCTGCGGTCGTCAAGGAGCTCGACCGCCAGCTGAACCTGAACGAGTCGGTCCTCCGGACCAAGGTCCTCCGCCCCGAGACCCACTGAGCTCTCCAGCTCAGTTGATCCCGGGATTCGAGTAGCAGCAACCAAGCAGCCAGAGCAAACCCGCCGAGAGGTTCCCCATGGCAGGCGAGACCGTCATCACGGTCGTCGGCAATCTTGTCGATGACCCCGAGCTGCGCTTCACCCCTTCCGGTGCGGCGGTCGCGAAGTTCCGTGTCGCGTCCACCCCCCGCACCTTCGACCGTCAGACGAACGAGTGGAAGGACGGCGAGAGCCTGTTCCTGACCTGCTCGGTCTGGCGTCAGGCGGCGGAGAACGTCGCCGAGTCGCTCCAGCGAGGCATGCGCGTCATCGTGCAGGGCCGGCTGAAGCAGCGGTCCTACGAGGACCGTGAGGGCGTCAAGCGCACGGTCTACGAGCTGGACGTCGAGGAAGTGGGCGCCAGTCTGCGCAGTGCCACGGCCAAGGTCACCAAGACGGCCGGCGGTGCCGGTCGTGGTGGCCAGGGCGGTTACAGCGGCGGTGGCGGTGGCGGCCAGGGTGGCGGCGGCTGGGGTGGAAACTCCGGAGGCGGCCAGCAGGGCGGCGGCGCTCCCGCCGACGACCCGTGGGCCACCGGCGCTCCCGCCGGTGGCAGCCAGGGCGGCGGTGGCGGCGGCTGGGGTGGAAACTCCGGCGGCAGCGGCGGTGGCGGCTACTCGGACGAGCCCCCCTTCTAGGCCTCGGGCCGAGGGGTGGGTCGTACCCACACTTCTTGATCACACAGGAGAAACACCATGGCGAAGCCGCCTGTGCGCAAGCCTAAGAAGAAGGTCTGCGCTTTCTGCAAGGACAAGGTCACGTACGTGGACTACAAGGACACGAACATGCTGCGGAAGTTCATTTCCGACCGCGGCAAGATCCGTGCCCGCCGCGTGACCGGCAACTGCACGCAGCACCAGCGTGACGTCGCCACGGCCGTCAAGAACAGCCGTGAGATGGCGCTGCTGCCCTACACCTCCACCGCGCGATAAGGGAAGGGTGACCGACTAATGAAGATCATCCTCACCCACGAGGTCTCCGGCCTCGGTGCCGCGGGCGACGTCGTCGACGTCAAGGACGGTTACGCTCGCAACTACCTGATCCCGCGGAACTTTGCGATCCGCTGGACCAAGGGCGGCGAGAAGGACGTCGAGCAGATTCGTCGTGCTCGCAAGATCCACGAGATCCAGACCATCGAGCAGGCCAACCAGGTGAAGGCCCAGCTCGAGGGCGTCAAGGTCCGCCTGGCCGTCCGCTCGGGCGACGCCGGTCGTCTCTTCGGTTCCGTCACCCCGGCCGACATCGCTTCCGCGATCAAGGCTTCCGGTGGCCCCGAGGTCGACAAGCGCCGCATCGAGCTGGGTTCGCCGATCAAGACCCTGGGCGCCCACGAGACGTCCGTGCGTCTGCACCCCGAGGTTGCCGCCAAGGTCAACATCGAGGTCGTCGCGGCCTGATCGCTGCGTCTGGCTTGAGCAGTAGAGAGAGGGGCCGTACCCATCGAGGTGCGGCCCCTCTCGCATGCCGAAAAAGCTGGTGGAGCTCGCGGTGTTTCACGTGAAACGGGGCGGCCCACGATGTTTCACGTGAAACGGTCAGCGGGTCGCGCCGGTGACGAGCCAGTTGCCTGAGCGGGTGCGCAGCCAGAGCGTCAGCATGCGGATCACCATCATCAGGGTCATCGCTGCCCACAGTGCGGTGAGACCGCCGCCCAGCGTGGGCACGAGCAGCGCGATCGGGGCGAAGACTGCCAGGGTGATCACCATGGCCCAGGCGAGATAGGGCCCATCACCCGCTCCCATCAGAACACCGTCCAGGACGAAGACGACACCGCAGATCGGCTGGGAGAGCGCCACGATCACCAGGGCGGGCAGGGCGGCGTCCTTGACCATGGAGTCACCGGTGAACAGGGGGAGGAACAACGGTCGGGAGAGTACGACCAGTACACCGAGAGCGACTCCGACGGCGATGCCCCACTCCACCATTCGACGACATGCCTGGCGTGCGCCATTGGTGTCGCCGGCGCCCAGGTAGCGCCCGATGATGGCCTGCCCGGCGATGGCGATGGCGTCCAGTGCGAAGGCGAGCAGGCTCCACAGGGACAGGATGATCTGGTGGGCGGCGATATCGGCGTCACCGAGACGCGCTGCGACGGCTGTGGCGATCATCAGGATCGCCCTCAGGGACAGCGTACGGACCAACAGAGGGACGCCGGCTTGTGCGGAAGCCCGGATCCCTGCGGCATCAGGGCGCAAGGAGGCGCCGTGCCTGCTGGCTCCACGGACGACGACCACCAGATAGGCGGCGGCCATGCCGCACTGGGCAATGACTGTGCCCCAGGCGGAGCCCGCAATGCCGAGGTCGGCGCCATAGACGAGGCCCACGTTGAGGACGGCATTGGCCACGAAGCCGGCAACGGCGACGTAGAGCGGTGTTCTGGTGTCCTGCAGCCCGCGAAGTACCCCGGTCGAAGCGAGCACCACGAGCATGGCCGGGATGCCGAGGGCTGAGATCCGAAGATAGGTGGTCGCGTAGGGACCAGCGGTGTCGGACGCACCGAAGAGTTCCACGATCGACGGAGCGGTGGGCAGGACGACGGCGATGACGGCGGCGCCGAGCAGCAGGGCCAGCCAGATGCCGTCCATGCCCTGGCGGATGGCGGCCTGGAGATCGCCGGCTCCCACGCGACGGGCGACAGCGGCGGTGGTGGCGTAGGCGAGGAAGACGAAGACGCTGACGGCTGTCGTGAGAAGGGCCGAGGCGATACCGAGACCGGCCAGTTGGGCGGTGCCCAGATGGCCGACGATCGCGCTGTCGGCCAGGACGAAAAGTGGCTCGGCGACAAGCGCGCCGAAGGCCGGAACGGCGAGCGCGACGATCTCGCGGTCATGCTGTCGCCGGGTGGCTTTGGTGGTCGCGGACGCCTGTGTCATGTGCACCAATCTAATCGTCCACAGGTAAGAGATGCAATTGGCTTTAGACCCTTACTTGTGTTCAAGGGGTGTGCGTAGCTGTGTACAGTTCGAACTGATCTTGAGCCGACCGGGAAAGTTTTTCTTCTGCACAGCCGGTGGACGGCGAAGTCGCAGTTCAGAGCACTTCTCTGAGATGAGGGCAGGGCTTGTTCACAGGGCTGTCCACCGGGTCGTGCACAGGTTTTGCGGAGTTCTCCACAGCATCCGGGCCGTCGTCCACATGGCCTGTGGATAACCAGATTGGCTGACGGTGCCCGCGGGCCTACCGTGGTCCGGCGCCCGCTCCGTGTGTCGGCTGGGAAACCATCACAAAACCGACGCGCCAGAACCGGAGTTGGGCGTCTCATTTGTCAGTGCCGTGCCGTAGAACTGAGAAGCACGGCGAGGTCCGCTCGGCGGACGGGAGGAGGTGGCTCGGTGAGTATTTCCGAGCCCTTGGACGACCCGTGGGCCGACAGCGGTCCCAGTGATCGTCTGCCTTCCTCGCGTCGCCGCGGCGACGGGGGCCGGGGGCGGGACGAGCAGCACGACCGCGGCAGGGACAGCGGCGAGTGGGACGGCGGAGGTACCGCCTTCGAGCGTGTGCCGCCCCAGGACCTGGACGCCGAGCAGTCCGTCCTCGGCGGCATGCTCCTGTCCAAGGACGCCATCGCGGATGTCGTCGAGGTCATCAAGGGCCATGACTTCTACAAGCCCGCCCACGAGACGATCTTCCAGGCGATCCTGGACGTCTACGCCAAGGGCGAGCCGGCCGACCCCATCACGATCGCCGCCGAGCTCACCAAGCGCGGTGAGATCAACAAGGTCGGCGGTGCATCGTATCTGCACACCCTCGTCCAGACCGTTCCGACGGCGGCGAACGCGGAGTACTACGCGGAGATCGTCCACGAACGGGCAGTCCTGCGGCGCCTGGTCGAGGCGGGGACGCGTATCACGCAGATGGGATACGCGGCCGACGACGACGTCGACGAGATCGTCAACCGCGCCCAGGCCGAGATCTACGCGGTCACCGAGCAGCGCACCAGCGAGGACTATCTGCCGCTCGGCGACATCATGGAGGGCGCGCTCGACGAGATCGAGGCGATCGGCTCGCGCAGCGGTGAGATGACCGGTGTGCCGACCGGTTTCACCGACCTCGATTCGCTCACCAATGGCCTCCACCCGGGCCAGATGATCGTCATCGCGGCCCGTCCCGCCATGGGAAAGTCCACCCTCGCACTGGACTTCGCTCGCGCGGCCTCGATCAAGCACAACCTGGCCAGCGTCATCTTCTCCCTTGAGATGGGGCGCAACGAGATCGCGATGCGTCTGCTGTCGGCCGAGGCGCGGGTGGCCCTGCACCACATGCGTTCGGGCACCATGACGGACGAGGACTGGACCCGGTTGGCGCGCAGGATGCCCGAGGTGTCCTCCGCGCCGCTCTACATCGACGACTCCCCGAACCTGTCGATGATGGAGATCCGGGCGAAGTGCCGGCGACTGAAGCAGCGCAATGACATCAAGCTCGTGATCATCGACTATCTGCAGCTGATGCAGGCCGGTGGCTCCAAGCGCTCCGAGAGCCGTCAGCAGGAGGTCTCGGACATGTCCCGTAACCTCAAGCTTCTGGCCAAGGAGCTGGAGGTCCCGGTGATCGCGCTCTCGCAGCTCAACCGTGGTCCCGAGCAGCGCACGGACAAGAAGCCCATGGTGTCCGACCTGCGTGAGTCCGGCTCCATCGAGCAGGACGCCGACATGGTGATCCTTCTGCACCGCGAGGACGCGTACGAGAAGGAGTCACCGCGCGCCGGTGAGGCGGACATCATCGTGGGCAAGCACCGTAATGGCCCTACGGCGACGATCACTGTCGCTTTCCAGGGCCACTACTCGCGCTTTGTGGACATGGCGCAGACCTGATGTCCGTGCCCTCTCCGCATCGCGCTGGTCAGGGCAAAAGAAGTCGACGTCCGCGTCCCCCGCGGGATGGACTGGGGGCATGACGACTTCTCAGGAAGAGCTGCTCCCAGTTACGCGCCGGGCGCTGCTGCACCGGATCGCCGTGGCCCAGACAGAAGGCCGGGCGCCTTCACTGGTCGGGGCGGTCGTACGGGACGGACAGATCGTGTGGCACGGTGCGCGCACGTGTGTGGACGGGCACGGCCCGGACGAGAACGTGCAGTACCGCATCGGCTCGATCACCAAGACGTTCACCGCGGTCCTGGTGCTGCGACTGCGTGACGAGGGGCTGCTCGACCTCGGCGACCCGTTGGAGAAGCACGTGCCCGGCACGGGAGCGGGGGAGGCCACCGTCGCTGAACTCCTCGCTCACACCGGTGGATTGGCGGCCGAGTCCCCGGCGCCCTGGTGGGAACGCACCTCCGGAGATCTGCGTCCCGAACTCACCGACGTGCTGGGTGAGCAGCCCTTCCTGCATCCGGCAGGCCGCCGTTTCCACTACTCGAACCCCGGCTACACCCTGCTGGGCGTACTCGTCGAGAAGCTGCGCGGGGCTCCGTGGGAGGAAGTACTCCAGCGTGAAGTGCTCGCACCTCTGGGGCTCGACCGCACGAGCGTCCATCCTGAGGCGCCGCATGCGGGTGGCTGGGCGGTCCATCCGTGGGCCGATGTGATGCTGCCCGAGCCTTCCGAGGACCTCGGCCGGATGGCTTCTGCGGGCCAACTCTGGTCCACCGCAGCGGACTTGGCGCGCTTCGCGGTCTTCCTGGCGAACGGGGACGAACGGGTGCTGTCCGCGGAGACCGTGCGGGAGATGCGCACACCCGCGGCACCGGCCGGGACGGGGGAGCTCGCCGACGGTGCCACGTACGGCCTCGGGTTGCAGATCCAGCACCGTGACGGGCGGCTGCTCGTGGGCCATTCGGGCTCGCTGCCGGGCTTCCTCGCCAACCTCACGATCGGTGTGGCGGACGATGTCGCCGCGGTCGTGCTGGCCAACTGCACCTCCGGCCCTCTGCTGTCCGCCGTGGGGGCCGATCTCGTACGGATCGTCGCCGAGGCCGAACCCCGGATCCCCGAGCCGTGGCGTCCGATGCGCGAAGCGGACTCGCCCGCACTGGAGTTGGCGGGTCAGTGGTACTGGGGAACGAACGGATTCGCCCTACGGCTGACAGCGGACGGGCTCGCCTCGCTGGAGCCCTTGTCCGGTGCAGGTCGGCGCTCGCGATTCCGGGCCAACGGTGACGGCACCTGGACCGGTCTGGAGGGCTACTTCCAAGGGGAGCGACTGAAGGCCGTACGGCGGCCTGACGGGTCCGTGGACCACCTGGACCTCGGCTCGTTCGTGTTCACCCGCCAGCCGTACGACGAGGGGTCTTCCGTACCCGGCGGAGTGGACCCGGCGGGATGGCGAGGCATCGGCTAGGCGTCCCCTCGGTCGACCCCGGTGAGCGGCGCCTTGTTTCACGTGAAACAAGGCGCCTTCCTGTACGGCGAACCTGTGCAACGAGCGAGCCGGCCCCCGGGGACCGTGTGAGTCGGCCCTCGCGGGATCACAGGACCAGCTTGAAGCCCACATGGGAAGCCGTGAACCCGAGCCGCTCGTAGAAGCGGTGGGCGTCCGTGCGTGTGTTGTCCGACGTCAGCTGCACCAACTGGCAGCTCTGACGCCGGGATTCCTCGATCGCCCACTCGATGAGGCGGGACCCGAGTCCAGAGCCACGCTCATCGGCGTGGATGCGCACCCCTTCGATGATCGACCTGGTGGCACCGCGCCGGGACAGCCCCGGAACGATGGTGAGCTGAAGCGTTCCGACCACGCGATCCTCCCGTGTGGCGACGACCAGATGCTGGTTCGGGTCGTGGGAGAGGCGTTCCAGCGCGGCCAGATAGGGGTCCAGATCGTCCGGGGACTCACGCTGGGCGCCCAAGGGGTCGTCGGCGAGCATGCCGACGATCGCGGAGATGTCGTCCGTGGTGGCGGGCCGAATTTCAAGATCTCCCATGGCGGCACCCTACGCGAGGGGGTGCGGCCGAAGTCGGTGAGGAGCGAACCGGTATTACCTTCGCTTGCATGTATAGCGCGTCTGCAATTATTGTGAGAGTGCGCAACATGCTCCTGCAATCTTCTGGGAAGGTGTCACCCCCCATGCCGCTCGCGCTTCTGGCTCTCGCGATCGGGGCCTTCGGAATCGGAACGACCGAGTTCGTGATCATGGGGCTGCTGCCCGAGGTCGCGGGCGACTTCGGGGTCTCCATCCCCACCGCCGGCTTCCTGGTCACCGGCTATGCGCTCGGCGTCATGCTCGGTGCCCCGCTGATGACCGCCCTCGGCACCAAGATCTCCCGCAAGCGGATGCTGATGTTGCTGATGGGGCTCTTCATCGTCGGCAACCTGCTCTCGGCCCTCGCCCCGGTCTTCTCCGTCATGCTGATCGGCCGTGTGGTCGCCTCTCTCGCCCACGGAGCCTTCTTCGGGATCGGCTCGGTCGTCGCCGCCGACCTGGTGGCCCCTGACAAGAAGGCCGGAGCCATCGCGATGATGTTCACCGGCCTGACCGTCGCCAATGTCGTCGGCGTCCCGCTCGGCACACTGATCGGCCAGGGGGCCGGCTGGCGTCTCACCTTCACGATCGTCGCGGCCCTCGGTGTCATCGGCCTGATCGGCATCGCCAGGCTCGTCCCCGAGATGCCCCGGCCCCAGGGCGTGCGCCTGCGCCATGAACTGGCCGCGTTCAAGAACGCCCAGGTGCTGCTCGCCATGGCGATGACCGTCCTCGGCTTCGGCGGTGTCTTCGCCGCCATCACCTACATTGCGCCGATGATGACCCACGTGGCAGGCTTCGCCGACGGCTCGGTGACCTGGCTGCTGGTTCTCTTCGGCCTCGGAATGGTCGGCGGCAACCTCGTCGGCGGGAAGTACGCCGACCGGGCCCTGATGCCCATGCTGTACGTCTCCCTGGGCGCCCTGGCCGTCGTACTCGCGCTGTTCACGTTCACCGCGCACCACAAGGTGCTGGCCGGTGTCACGATCGCCCTCATCGGGGCCCTGGGCTTCGCATCGGTGCCGCCGCTCCAGAAGAGGGTCCTCGACCAGGCACACGACGCTCCGACGCTCGCCTCGGCCGTCAACATCGGTGCCTTCAACCTCGGCAACGCCCTCTCCGCCTGGCTCGGCGGCCTGGTGATCTCCGCCGGCTTCGGCTACACCGCCCCCAACTGGGTGGGCGCCGCCCTGGCCACGGGGGCTCTGCTCCTCGCGTTCCTCTCGGCCGGGCTGGAGCGCCGTGACAGTGCTCGCAGCACCGTGATCGCAGGGGCGACGCCCGCAGACCAGCGGACCGTGCTGCACCACTGAAACAGAAACCGCGTCGCCCGTGGACGGGCTCGATGAAGGCGCCGGTTCCCCGAAGTCCGGGGCGCCGGCGCCTTCGTGCAGGTGGGTCTCAGAGCGCCGCCACCGTCAGCGGAGCGAACCGCCGACTCCAGTCGCCCGGCAGCTCCGGGATGCCGTACGTCATGACCGAGTTGTGGGCCACCGATTCCAGCCGGCGTTCCCTGGCCCATGCCCGAAGCTCTTCGTGTCGTACGTCGATGTCGGTGCGCAGGGGACGGTCGGTGCCTGCGGCGAGCGAGGTGAGCAGTGCCTGGGCCGTCTCGGTGTCACGGGCGATCAGCGGGCCCACGACATGGGTGTCCATGTTGGGCCAGGCGGCCGCGTAACCGATGATCCGCCCGCTCTCCTCGGCGACGCGGAACTGGTCGGCGAAGGCGGGCAGCCGGGTGATGAGGTGCGTGCGATCCGTACCGAGCACCTCCTCGTCGAGGCTGAGGATCGCGGAGAGGTCATCTGCGGTGGCCGCACGCGTGCTCACCGCCGGCGAGGGGCCGCCCGGAGTGAAGTGTCCGCGGAGCATCTCTGCCCGCCCGATGACCTTGAAGCCCAGTTCCTCGTAGAGCGGGCGTCCATAGGGCGTCGCATGCAGAGTCAGCGGGGTGGTGCCCATCGCGGAGAGAATGTGATGCATGAGCCGACGGCCGATGCCCTGTCGAGCGTGCCGTTCGGCAACCAGCACCATCCCGATCGCTCCCAGGTCGGGCTCGCTGTATGGGCCGTACTCGGTGACCACACAGGCGGTGACGAGGCCTCCGTCGGGATCGTCGATGCCGTAGCCCTTGCCCGCCGCGAGGAGGAGGCCCCACTTGTGCTCCTCGCGCGGCCACCCCCGATCCTCGGACAGGTCGGCGCAGGCGGTGAGATCGCGCAGCGTCAGACGACGGATGGGGAGAGCGGTGAGAGAAGGAGTCGGCACGCAGGTCAGGCTGTCCGACAGGTGCCCTCGGCGTCCACCCGTTTCCCAGGGTGTGTACGAGCTTTTGGCCATGTCGGCACCGAGTGCGCAGCAGTCGATCAGATGCCGGGTGTTTCACGTGAAACATCGGAAAACGGCGACCGTCCGGTGGTCGTCCGAAAGCGCGATAATGCCTCGTCTGTCTCGGGCACTAACCTCCAGAGCATGGCGAGACTTCATCTCTTCGACCTCGACGGCACCTTGCTCCCGGGGACCAGCGCGCCGGTGCAGATCTCCCGGCAACTCGGCCTGGAGGCCGAGACGGTGGCACTCGATCAGGCGATCGGGGCCGGCTTGATAGGTCCGACCCAATACGCGCAGCAGGTGTACGAGCTGTGGGCCTCCCTGACGGAGGCGCACGTCGTCGCGGCCTTCGAAGGCGCTCCTTGGCTGGCCCGGATTCGTGAGGTCTGGGCGGAGATCAGGGGACAGGGCGACTACTGCGCGGTCGTGTCGCTCTCGCCGTCCTTCTTTGTGGAACGGCTGACCAGCTGGGGAGCTCATGCCGCACACGGGTCCCGCTTTCCGGCCGTCCCCTTCACCGAGCCCGTGGATCCCGCGGGAGTGCTGAATGCAGCCGCCAAGGTCCTGATCGCGGACCGGCTGTGCGAACAGTTCGGAGTGACACGGGCGGACTGCATTGCCTATGGCGACTCGTCCTCCGACAAGGATCTGTTCGCCGTGGTGCCGATCTCCGTGGCGGTCAATGCAGACCACCATCTGTCCGATATCTCGACTCACGCGTACACGGGCATGGATCTGTGGGAAGCCTATGAATTGGTGCGCCGTGTCCAGTGATTGAGGCCATTCACCGTTCGCCCTGCGAACAGCGCGCGATCAATTCGTGAGGAGGAGGGGGGACTTGTGTGCGAAGCGGGGACCGGTAGGGTCGACTCCGGTTCCCGTCCGTACTGGGGTGCGACTCCTCGTGCGGTCGTGAGCGGGCATTGCAGCCTAACCGGACGGAGAGATCGAAGACACGCATTTGCGGTTATGCGGTCCGGACATCCGTGCGCGGTGGGACGCTGCGGCGAGGGTGTCGCGGCCGGCGGGGAGAGCGAACCGTCTGCGGGGGAAAGCAGGCACCTTCCGACCCAGGAAGTGCGCAGACCGACCGAAAGATGTTCGAGGCGAGGCACACCATGGACGCTCCGACCGCCATGTCAGCCGACAACGGCGCTTCCGGGGGCGCGGGCGGCTGGTTCGGTCCAAGCAGTCAACCGGCGATGCCTGGTACCGAACCGGACCAGTCGGAAACGGCCGCAGAGCCTCCCGGCACTTCGGGGCGGGCCACAGAACACGGCACGGAGACCGGCCGGGGGGAACCGGCACCCCTCGAGGCGATATCCGCGTCGGACGGCATCCCCTCCGCAGACCCCCGGGTTCCCGTCCAGAGCCCCTCTCTCCCCCTGGGCGCCACCACGGCACCCGGCGTTCCCACGCCGCAGTTCCCGGGCCTGTCCCCGCGAGACCAGCCACCGTCCCCGGACGCCGTCCGTATCCGCAGGACCATGGCCGAGGTCGCCCCTGTCGCCGACAAGGTCACGTCGTACTTCTACGCGCTGCTCTTCGTACGCCACCCCGGTCTGCGGCCGATGTTCCCCGCCGCCATGGACGCCCAGCGGGACCGCCTGCTCAGGGCCCTGCTGACGGCTGCCGAGCACATCGACAACGCCCCGGCCCTGGTCGACTACCTGCAGAACCTGGGGCGGGCCCATCGCAAGTACGGCACCCGCGCCGAGCACTACCCGGCGGTCGGAGAGTGCCTCATCGGCGCGCTGAGCAAGTACGCCTCCGGCAGCTGGGACAGGGAGACGGAAGCGGCCTGGGTCCGGGCGTACACGAGGATCTCGCAGGTGATGATCGACGCGGCAGCCGCGGACGAACTGCGTGCCCCCGCCTGGTGGCACGCGGAGGTCGTGTCGCACGACCTGAGGACCCCGCATGTCGCCGTTGTCACCGTGCGGCCCGACCAGCCCTATCCGTTCCTCGCGGGCCAGTACACAAGCCTGGAGACGCCGTGGTGGCCGCGCATATGGCGGCACTACTCCTTCGCCTCGGCACCCCGCTCGGACGGTCTGCTGTCGTTCCACGTGAAGGCCGTTCCCGCGGGCTGGGTCTCCAATGCCCTGGTGCACCGGGCCCGCCCCGGTGATGTCATCCGGCTCGGGCCGCCGACCGGATCCATGACCGTGGACCACACCGCCGACAGCGGGCTGCTCTGCCTGGGCGGCGGTACGGGCATAGCCCCGATCAAGGCGCTGGTCGAGGACGTGGCCGAGCACGGGGCACGACGGTCGGTCGAGGTGTTCTACGGAGCCCGCACCGACAACGACCTGTACGACATCGACAGCATGCTCAGACTCCAGCAGTCCCACCCCTGGCTCTCGGTGCGTGCCGTCGTCGACCAGCAGGTCCATCTGCAGCTTCCGGACGCCGTCCGCGCATACGGCCCCTGGCACGCGTACGACGCCTACCTCTCGGGTCCGCCCGGCATGATCCGCAGCGGTGTGGACACGCTCAGGTCCCTCGGTATCCCGTCGGCACGCATACGTCACGACGCCGTGGAGGAACTCGTCCTGGCCCAGTGACCGGGCGGGAGGTCAGCCCAGGTCCGGTGCGTGCATGGCCCGTACACCCTCGATGTTCCCGTCCAGATAGTGGCGCAGGGACAGCGGGACCAGGTGGACGGAGGCGATCCCGACGCGGGTGAACGGCACCCGGACGATCTCGTACTCCCCGATGGGCTCGTCCACCTCGGGACCGTGCCGCAAGGACGGGTCCATCGATTCCAGGTGGCAGACGAAGAAGTGCTGCACCTTCACTCCGGTCGCGCCACCGTCGTCGCCGATGTGCTCGACGGTGTCCACGAAGCAGGGCACCACGTCGGTGATCTTGGCGCCGAGCTCCTCGTACACCTCGCGGTGCAGGGCGTCGATGACGGTCGTGTCCGTCGGCTCGACTCCACCGCCGGGAGTCAGCCAGTAAGGATCCATGCCGGGCTTGGTGCGCTTGATCAGGATCAGGTCGTCGCCGTCGAGCAGGACGGCTCGGGCGGTGCGCTTGACCACGGGTCGGACGGTCATGGGGGGAATGTGGCCCGGATGGTTCCACGTGAAACATCGCGGGCTGTCATCGGCCGGGCTCGCTGCGTGAAGAGGGCGAATCCCAGTTCAGCACCAGTGGGCAGCCGCCCGCAGCAGCCATTCGTGTGCTCGCGCGACATGGGGCATGGCCAGCGTCCCGGTACGCACCACCAGGAAGTACGTCCGAAGCGGGGGGACGGCGGGCTCGTGCAGCGCGACGACGTCACCTCGTGCCAGGGCGGCTGCACACAGATAGCGCGGCAGCACCGCGAGCCCGGCGCCCGCGACCGCGCAGGCGAGCACGGCGCGCAGATCGGGTACGACGACGGTGCCCGGTGCGGCCGGGCGGGAATCGAAGACCGCGGCCCAGTAGCGCGAGACGAAGGGCAGAGACTCGTGCACCTCGATCACGGGGACGTGCTCGAACGCGGGGGCTCGTTTGACCGCGGGAACGGCGTCGAGTGCCTCTCCTGAGCCGATCTGACGGGCCCAGCTCGGGGCGGCGACCAGGACGTGCTCCTCGTCGCAGAGCGTGCTCGCCGTGAGCAACGCACCCCGGGGACGGGCCGTGCTGATGGCCAGATCGTGATGCCCGGCTGCCAGACCCTCCAGGGTCTCCTCGGCGTTCCCGAAGGAGGCTCGCAGGGCGAAGCCCTGGCTGTCCTCGCCGGTCAGCCCGGTGAGGGCGGGCAGCGCTCGCTCGGCGGTGAACTCGGGAGGCCCGGCGAGATGCAGTGTGCGCAGGGACGACTCGTCGTCGAGGCCGGTCTCGGTGATCTCCACCAGGGCATCGAGGTGAGGAGCGGCCTTGTGGGCGAGCTCGTCGCCGATGCTCGTGGGGGTCACACCGCGGGCCTGCCGTAAGAACAGGGGGCGGCCCAACTGACGCTCCAGGGTGCGGATCTGCGAGGTGACAGCCGGCTGGGACAGTCCGAGCAGCGCGGCAGCGCGGGTGAAGGAACCGGCCCGGTGCACCGTCACGAAGGTGCGCAGCAAGGCCAGATCCATGGCGACGCCCCTTTCCCTGCCCTTCTCCCGGCCCCGGGGCAGGAGCCCAACTATAAATATGTCGATAGGTCTCTGTCGCTACTGTGATTGGACACTGACACAGAGTCAACTAGCCTTGTTCGCGCGGTTCTTCGCGCGCGGAACCGGGGCGGTCCGAGCCACGAGGGGGGAGGCTCGGACCGTCCGTTGTACGTAGCGGGACATGGTTGAACGTCCGTAAAGTCCCTGCTGAAACGGTCAGTCGGCCGACTCGTCCAGCGCACGCAGCACATCCGCCACCAGATCCTCGGGGTCCTCCGCCCCGACGGAGAGGCGAATGAAGCCCTCCGGCACATCGTCGCCGCCCCAGCGTCGGCGCCGCTCGGCCGTGGAGCGCACTCCGCCGAAGCTCGTCGCGTCGTCCACGAGCCGCAGCGCGTCGAGGAAGCGGTCGGCACGCGCGCGCGTGGCCAGCGTGAAAGAGACCACGCATCCATAGCGCCGCATCTGCTGCGAGGCGATCTTGTGCGAGGGGTCGTCGGGCAGTCCGGGGTAGCGCAGCCCGGTCACCTCGGGGCGCGTGCGCAGGGCTTCGGCGAGCACAAGGGCGCTCGCGTTCTGGCGGTCGACCCGCATCTGGAGGGTCGCGATCGAGCGATGCGCGAGCCAGGCCTCCATGGGCCCTGCGATCGCCCCGACGATCTTCCGCCAGCGACGTACGGCGTCCATGGACTCGCCCTCGCGGCCGCTGACGTACCCGAGGAGGACGTCTCCGTGCCCCGTGAGCTGCTTGGTGCCGCTGGCCACCGAGAAGTCGGCGCCCAGCTCCAGCGGACGCTGTCCGAGCGGGGTGGCGAGCGTGTTGTCGACGGCGACGAGCGCCCCACGCGTGTGTGCCGCCCCGACGAGCCGCCGGATGTCGCACACGTCGAGGCCGGGGTTGGACGGGCTCTCGATCCACAGCAGGCGGGCGCCGTCCAGGACGTCGAGCTGGGCGTCGCCGCCGGTCGGCGCGGTGCGCACCTCGATGCCGTACGCCTCCAGCTGGGCGCGGATCAGCGGCAGCACCTGGTAGCCGTCGCTGGGCAGGACGACCGTGTCCCCGGCGCGCAGCTGTGAGAAGAGCACGGCGGAGATGGCGGCCATGCCCGAGGCGAAGACCAGCGTCTCCACTCCGTCCTGCCCCGGCGCCTCCAGCTCGCCGATGGCGCTCTCCAGCAGGCTCCAGCTCGGGTTCGTGTCGCGGCCGTAGGTGTACGGGCCGTCGACCTCACCCGGCAGGTGGAAGTGGGCGGCGAAGGCCGGGCCGGGCAGGGTCGGTTCGTTCTTGACCGCCTCGGGCAGTCCGGCCCGCACCGCGCGCGTGCCCTCCCCCTTGTCCGCAGCCCTGTCGCTCATGCCACCCGTCCTTCCGTCTGCTCGCGCACCGCGGCGAGCAGACCCTCGCTCGCCGCCTCCACCATCTCAAGGCACTCCTCGAAGCCGTCCAGGCCCCCGTAGTACGGGTCGGGAACGTCGAGGTCGTCGCCCGCGGCGGGGTCGTACGAACGCAGCAGCCGCACCTTCGCGGCGTCCTCCGGCGTGGGTGCGAGGCGGCGCAGGGCCTTGAGATGGCCGGTGTCGAGGGCGATGACGAGGTCGAGGCGGGAGAACCAGGAGGGCTGGAACTGACGGGCCGTATGGGCGCCGTCGTAGCCGTGCTCCTCCAGGACGGAGACGGTGCGCGGGTCGGCGCCGTCGCCCTCGTGCCAGCCGCCCGTGCCGGCGCTGTCGACCTCGACCACGCCGTCCAGGCCGGCCTCGGCTGTCCGGGCACGGAAGACCGACTCCGCCATCGGGGAACGGCAGATGTTGCCCGTGCAGACGAAACAGACGCGGTAGATCATGCCTCCCCTCAGTCCTCGTCAGGCAGGACCATGGACAGGGCCCAGGACACGATCGAGATGATCAGGCCGCCCAGGACGGCGGTCCAGAACCCCTCGACGTGGAAACTCAGGTTGAGCACGTCGGCGAGCCACGAGGTCAGCAGCAGCATCAGTGCGTTGACGATCAGCGTGAACAGCCCGAGCGTCAGGATGAACAAGGGGAAGGTCAGGAGCTTCACGACCGGCTTGACCAGCCAGTTCACCAGGCCGAACACCAGGGCGACGAGGATCAGCGTCCAGACCTTCTTGCCGGTGCTGCCACCGGTCAGGGTGATCTTGTCGAGCAACCAGACGGCGACCGCCAGAGCACCCGCGTTGGCGAGCGTCTTGACTAGGAAATTCTTCATGTGTCTGATCGTGGCAGAAGAGATCGGTTACGGGTACGACGAGGGCGGACTAAGTCGATGAAGGCATTCCGGTTGGATGAACTGGAGGCGGAGCGCGCCGCCAACGACGGCGCCTACCTGCAGTTCCTGCGAGAGCGGAACATGTCGGTCGGCCTGTACGCACTCGACTCGGGGACCCAGGACCCGCAGCAGCCACACAACCAGGACGAGGTCTACTTCGTGGTCAGCGGCCGCGCGGCGATCACTGTGGGCATGGAGACCACCCAGGTCGCGCGCGGCAGCGTGGTCTACGTGCCGGCCGGTGTCGCCCACAAGTTCCACCACATCAGCGAGGACCTCAGGGTCATGGTGGTGTTCTCTCCCCCCGAGAGCTGACCTGCGGTCTCGGGGTTCCCTAGGGGATCAGTCAGGGGAGGACAAGGGATGCGAGGCCCCCGCGGCGGCACCCGCCGTCCTAGCATCGAGTGCAGGACATTGGTGGATCCGGTACCAGAGGGGCCGGACGGTGCCGGACTGCAGAGAGGTTGAGTGCGATGGGAGAGTTCTTCGCGGGACTGCCGTGGTGGGTCAAGTGGGTCGCGGTGCCCGTCATCGCCCTGGTCGTGTTCGGCGGGCTGATAGCGACGGTCGTGGGCTTCGTCATCGGCCTGCTCTTCAAGCTGCTGGTCTTCGTGGCCCTGGTCGGTGGACTCGTCTACGTCGTGCGGAAGTTCATGTCGAGCTCCTCCTCGCGCAGCGACTGGTGAGCGTCCGGAGCGGGCGGGGCGACCGGTAACAGGAATCACCTGTTCCCTCGGGCGAGGGAAGTTTCCCGGACGGGCCGTATACGTGCGGTGGCGGACCGTTAAAGTCCGGAACTCGACGCGGGGACGACCCCGCGAGCGGCGTACACCCCTCCCGTGTTCCCCCGCACGGACTGCCCCCTCGCGCTCCGGGAGTGACCCTTGGCCACGGTTGACACCGCACCCGCCCAGATCGACGCCCGCTCGACGACGCCTCCCGCACAACCGACGGCCTCGGAACGGCCGACGACTCCCGGAGGCCCGGAAACGCCCGCACAGCCGACGGCTCCGGCGGGACCGCAGGATCCCGTACGACCGCCTGCTCCGGTACGACCGTCAGCTCCTGTACCGCCGGCGGCTCCTGTACGACCGTCAACTCCAGTACGCTCTTCAGCCCTTGTACCGCCGGCGGCTCCCGTACGACCGTCAGCCCCCGTCCAGCGCCACACGGCACCGGCCCCCGAGCCTCCCGAACAGACCCACTCCGCGACCCTCATCGGGTCGGTCCAGCGCGCGATGCGCCTGCTCGAGTGCGTCGCCGAGCACGAAAACGGAGCCCCGGCCAAACAACTCGCCCGCGAGACCGGGCTGGCGCTCCCGACGGCCTACCACCTGCTGCGCACCCTCGTGCACGAGGGCTATCTGCGCCGCGACAAGGGCCTGTTCTTCCTCGGGGAGGCCGCCGAGCGGCTGAGCAGCAGTGGAGCCGAGCAGAAACGTCGCAGCACGGTCGTCGAGGCGCTCGCGCACTGGCGGGATCTGATCGGTGTACCGGTGTACTACGCGCAGTACCGGGACGGCGAGATCGAGGTCCTCTGCGTCTCCGACAGCCCCGGCACCCCGGCGGTCGAGGAGTGGGCCGACTTCCGCGAGACCGGCCACGCGCACGCCATCGGGCAGTGCCTGCTGGCCCAGCTGGACGACGAGGCCCGGCGCGACCACCTCGACCGGTACCCCGTGCAGTCCATCACCCCGTACACCGTGCGCGACGGCCACAGTCTGCTCCGGCGGCTCGAACGGACCGCGCGGATGGAGCCCGTGATCGAGCGTCAGGAGTACGCGCTGGGAACAGTGTGCGCGGCGATTCCGATCACGTTGGGTAACGCTGCGGCAACGATGGCCATCTCCCTGCCCGCCCATCAGGCGGACCGGTTGGTGGCCGCAACCCAGCAACTACAAGCAGAAATCGGGCGTTTGACGGGCTCGCTGGCGATCTCTATCAGTATCTGAAAACTCACTCCTTGTGATCTGTCGTACACGTTCAGCAAGATGCCACCAGTGTCAGAGGGATCATTCCCGGCCAACGAAGGCAGATGACGGGGTAGGCGATGCGCGAGTCCGTACAGGCAGAGGTCATGATGAGCTTTCTCGTCTCGGAGGAGCTCTCCTTCCGCATTCCGGTGGAGCTGCGCTACGAGGCCTGTGATCCTTACGCGGTCCGGCTGACCTTCCATCTCCCGGGCGACGCCCCGGTGACCTGGGCTTTCGGCCGCGAGCTGCTGATCGACGGCGTGGGCCGGCCCTGCGGCGAGGGTGATGTGCGGGTCGCGCCCGCCGGGGCCGACCTGTTGGGCGATGTCCTGATCCGGCTTCAGGTCGGCGGCGACCAGGCACTGTTCCGCTCGTCGACGGCGCCGATCATCGCGTTCCTCGACCGCACCGACAAGCTGGTCCCGCTGGGCCAGGAGGCAGCGCTGGCCGATTTCGACACCCATCTCGACGAGGCGCTGGACCGGATCCTGGCGGAGGAGCAGAGCGCGGGCTGAGGCCGTAGGGCGCCAGCGATGTGAAGGAACCTTCTTCTCGAGGTGGGAGGACGCAGGAACGCTTCTGCCGGAGCCGGGCCTGACCTGGCCCGGGGTTGCTCTCAGCGCCTGCGTCGCCGGCCCTTGCCACCGCGTCCCGTTGCCGGCCGGCTGTCGGCCGTGCCCGCGCTCGCACTCGTCGCCGGTACGGGCGTCGGCATACCTGCCCCTGCCCCGGAACCCATCGCCTCCGTCTCCGGGCGGTCGGCCGAGACCACGAGGGCGGCGAGGGCCGTGGTGACTGGTACCGAGGCGACGAGGCCGATCGAGCCGACCAGGGTGCGCACGATCTCCTCCGCCACCAGCTCGCTGTTGGCGACGGTCCCCACACTGGACTGCGCGATGGAGAAGAGCAGCAGCAGCGGCAGTGCGGCGCCGGCGTAGGCGAGGACGAGCGTGTTGACGACGGACGCGATGTGGTCGCGGCCGATCCGGATACCCGCGCGGTACAGACCGCGCCAGCCCATCGTCGGGTTGGCCTCGTGCAGCTCCCAGACCGCCGAGGTCTGTGTGACCGTCACGTCGTCGAGGACACCGAGCGAGCCGATGATGACGCCGGCGAGCAGCAGACCGCTCATGTCGATCGACGGATACAACCCGTGGATGAGACCGGTGTTGTCGTCGGTGTTGCCGGTGAGCGCGGCCCAGCCGATGAACTGCGAGCCGAGGATGCCGATCAGCACCAGGGAGATCAGCGTCCCCAGGACGGCAACGGAGGTTCTGGCCGACAGGCCGTGGCACATGTAGAGGGCGATCAGCATGATGGCGCTCGACCCGATCACCGCCACGAGCAGCGGGTTCGAGCCCTGGAGGATCGCGGGCAGGATGAAGAAGTTCAGCACCATGAAGCTGATGGCCAGCGCGACCAGCGCCATGACTCCGCGCAGCCGCCCGACGACCACGACGGCGAGCGCGAAGATGCCGGCGAGCAGTCCCATCGGCAGCTTGCGGTTCACGTCGGTGACCGAGTACTGCAGGTCCCTCGGCGCGGAGGGCTCGTACGCGACCACGACCTTCTGGCCCTCGTGCAACTGCCGCGACTGATCCGGCTGGACGATCTCCGTGAATGTACGGCCCGTGTCGTTGCCGGTGTCGACCCGGATCGTCGCCTTCTTGCAGGTGCCGTTCGCCTGCTGCTCGGCGGACGAGCCCTCGGCGGTAGAGGTGTCCCCGGTCGGGGTCTCCCCCGAGGCGTTCACCGACTTGCAGCTGACGCTCACGACCTTGGTGACGGTTGCCTGCTGGGTCTGCCGGTCGAAGCCGACCCCGGTGCGTTCGTGCCCCGGAGCGCCACCGGGCCAGAGCACCGCGAGCCCCACCAGCACGGCCACCCCGAACGGGATGAGGATCGCCGCGATGACCTTGCGCAGGTGCTTGGAGACGGGGGTTGCCGGCCCGTGGCTGTGACTGTGCGAGTGGCCGTGCCCACTGCCGGCACCGTGCCCGCTCCCGGACGCGGGCTCGCTCCCGTGCCCCTGTCCATGCCCGTGGCCATCGCCGGGACCATGACCGTCACCGGGACCCTGCCCGTGCCAGTCACCCCCACGGCCACCGCCGCTCCCCGGACCGCCGCCGCCACTCCGACCGCCACCGCCAGGGCCACCTCCGCCCGGGCCGCCTGGACCCGCGCCCTGACCTTGGCCGTAGTCGTGACCACCGCCATGTCCGCCGCCGTGCTCATGCTCGTGCCAGCCGTCGGCCCCGGTGTCCCCGAAACCTCTGGGGGAACCGCTGCCGTGGACGTGCCCGGAGCCACTGCCGGGGCCGTACCCAGGGCCGTCTCCGGAGCCCGGTCGGCGCGGAGGCTCGGACGGCGGGTACGGAGGCTGATGCGTCGTGGTCACCGACCGATCATCGCAAGAACGACAGGGGCCCTCTGTTCACCGCGCCCGAATTGACGCTAGCGTGGTGGCACCTTTTGTACACGCGGGAGCTCGGAGCACCGGGCTGAGAGGGCGCTGACCTCCGTCCCAGCGATGTTTCACGTGGAACGTCATCTCCAGCGAGTGACGTTCCCCACGAAACGTCGACAGACGGAAAACGCTGCGTCGACCGCCGAACCTGTTACCGGGTAATGCCGGCGTAGGGAGTAGGTCTCATGACCATCAAGGACGCGCGCACGCCTGCCTCCGACCAGATCGACGAGGAGGCCGGGAAGTCCATCGGCTGGCACAAGGCGTACGTCGAGGGCTCGCGCCCCGATCTGCGGGTGCCGGTCCGCCAGGTGCACCTCACCAACGGGCAGTCGGTCACGCTGTACGACACGTCGGGCCCGTACACCGATCCGCTCACCGAGACGGATGTCCGCCGGGGCCTGGTGCCGCTGCGGGAGAACTGGATCGTCGCCCGCGGTGACACCGAGGAGTACGCGGGTCGCCCGGTACGCCCCGAGGACGACGGGATCAAGCACACCTCACCGCGCGGTGGCCTGCGCAACCTCGACGCGGTCTTCCCGGGGCGGCCACGGCAGCCGCGCCGCAGCCGTGACGGCAAGGCGGTCACCCAGCTCGCCTACGCCCGCCGCGGTGAGATCACACCGGAGATGGAGTACGTGTCCATCCGGGAGAACGTCTCGCCCGAGGTGGTCCGCGAGGAGATCGCGGCGGGCCGCGCGGTGCTGCCGGCGAACGTCAACCACCCGGAGATCGAGCCGATGATCATCGGCAAGCGGTTCCTGGTGAAGGTCAACGCCAACATCGGCAACTCGGCGGTGACGTCCTCCATCGAGGAGGAGGTCGAGAAGATGACCTGGGCGACCCGCTGGGGCGCCGACACGGTCATGGATCTGTCCACCGGCCGCAACATCCACACCACGCGCGAGTGGGTGCTGCGCAACTCCCCCGTCCCCATCGGCACGGTGCCGCTCTACCAGGCCCTGGAGAAGGTCGACGGCAGGGCCGAGGAGCTGACCTGGGAGATCTACAAGGACACGGTCATCGAGCAGGCCGAGCAGGGCGTGGACTACATGACGGTCCACGCGGGCGTGCGCCTGCCGTACGTACCACTGACGGCCAACCGCAAGACGGGCATTGTCTCGCGTGGCGGCTCGATCATGGCGGCGTGGTGCCTCGCCCACCACAAGGAGTCGTTCCTGTACGAGAACTTCGAGGAGCTGTGCGAGATCCTCGCCGCCTACGACGTCACGTACTCGCTGGGAGACGGCCTCAGGCCCGGCTCGATCGCGGACGCCAACGACGAGGCGCAGTTCGCGGAGTTGCGCACGCTCGGGGAACTCAACCGGATCGCGAAGCGCTTCCACGTACAGACCATGATCGAGGGCCCGGGGCACGTCCCGATGCACAAGATCAAGGAGAACATCGACCTTCAGCAGGAGATCTGCGACGAAGCTCCGTTCTACACGCTCGGCCCGCTGACCACCGACGTCGCGCCGGCCTACGACCACATCACCTCCGGCATCGGCGCCGCGATGATCGCCTGGTGGGGCACCGCGATGCTCTGCTACGTCACGCCCAAGGAGCATCTGGGCCTGCCCAACCGGGACGACGTCAAGACGGGTGTCATCACCTACAAGATCGCCGCCCACGCGGCCGACCTCGCCAAGGGACACCCGGGCGCCCAGGAGTGGGACGACGCCCTCTCCGACGCACGCTTCGAGTTCCGCTGGGAGGACCAGTTCAACCTGGCCCTCGACCCCGACACAGCCCGCGAGTTCCACGACGAGACCCTCCCGGCCGAACCGGCCAAGACGGCCCACTTCTGCTCCATGTGCGGGCCGAAGTTCTGCTCGATGAAGATCTCCCAGGACATCCGCCGCCGCCACGGTGGCAGTCAGGAGGAGATCGAGGAGGGCATGGCCCAGAAGTCGAAGGAGTTCGCGGCGGCGGGCAACCGGGTTTATCTGCCGATCGCCGACTGACGCAGGCGAACCGTCGGCGGGTGGTCCGCGGTCGGGTCTTCGGCTTGCGCTCCCCGTGGTGGGGGCGCAAGCCGAGGGGCGGTGCCGGGTGTCACTCCGGCTGGTGCTCCGGCCCCCCGAAGTCCGGGCTGGTGTAGTCCGGGCTGGTGAAGCTCGGGCGGGCACCGGAGGCCCCGTCGCCCGGGCTGCTGAAGCCCGGGCGGTCGTAGCCGAGGCTGGGCATCCGGCTGGTCGGTGCGGGCGGTGCCGTGTGGTGCAGTGCGGCGGTGCCGGGGTCGGCCAGGGCCTCCCGGAGGAAGGGGAGGATGCCCCGTTCCAGCAGGGCCTCGCGCCAGGTGTCCCTGGCCCGTGCCACCTCCTCGCTCAGTTCGCCGTATCCCGCGTCCGGCGAGGGCTGGTTGCGCAGGGCGGTGATGAGCAGGCCGCCGGCGGCGACCAGGATCGCGGCCGCGGTCAGGGCACCGAAGACCCATCCGATAGTGATCATGGCGTGGGCGAACGCCGGCGGTGGGCTGAGCATCTGGAGGATGTAGCCCACGAGCAGGAAGATCGCCGCGGCGATTCCGGCGAGGACGGGCGTCAGGACGGCGGCGACGGCGACGGCGCCCGCACCGGCGGTCTCGGCGACCTCTCCCATGGTGGTGGCGAGCCCCATCGCACCCGTGCCCGACTCGGCGGGGCCGGGTTCGTGCACGGACGACAGGGTGGACGGCGCCGGACGGCGCTGTTCCTCGCGGACCTTCACGTAGTGCTGGTACTCGGTCGCCGCGGCCGCCGTGATGAGTGCGGTGGCGTTCAGCGCCATGGTGCGCAGCTGTTCGGGATTCAGCCGCTGTCCGACAGCGGCCAGTTCGGGACGGTGTGGTGCGGAGCGCAGCGCCTCATCGAGGATCCGCTCGTACTCTTGGCGGTCCTCGCTGTGCAGGTGCTGCGGAACGCTGTTCATGTGCATCCCCCGATGCTCCGTAGGGCTTGGGGCTCGCATGCCAACGAGCCGTCGGGCAGAAACGGAGGGGAGCCTGCTACGGATAACCAGATGGTAGAGCGGCGACGGCACAGGGTGACAGGGGGTTTCCAGAAATTGGCCTCTGGCCTGCGCGGTCGACGGTCACTCCGTCATGGGGGAACGTCTGCCCCGAGAAGGTTCAGATATCCAGGGGCAGTTGCTGGACCAGCAGCTTTCCGGCCATGGTCACCCCGCCGTCCATCGCGATGGCCAGTCCGTCGGCGTAGACGTGCGGTCCCTCGACCACCGGACCGGAATCGTCCTCGCTGTCCTCGGAGCCCACTTCGCCGAGCAGATAGGGGATCGGGCTGTGGCCGTGAACGATGCGGACGCCGCCGTACGTATCGAGCAGCGAGCGCACATGGTCGGCGCCGCCTTCGTCGCGGAAGGAGAAGCGCTTGGTGAACTTGCGGAACAGGTCCCACACCTCGTCCGCGTCGTTGCGCGTGATCGTCTCGCGGACGGTGTCGTTGACCGCCTCGATCGAGTCGCCGTAGTCGAGATAGGCGGTGGTGTCGGAGTGGACGAGGAGATGGCCGTCGACCTCCTCCACCGCGTCGAGGCGGGACATCCATTGGAGGTGGTGGTCCTGGAGGCGGTCCATGTCGGTCTTCTGCCCGCCGTTGAGCAGCCAGGCCGCCTGGAAGGTGGCGGTGCCAGCGCCCGAGTTGACGGGGGTGTCGCCGAACCGCTTGGCGCCGAGCAGCAGCAGTTCGTGGTTGCCCATGAGGGCCTTGCAGTAGCCGCCTGCCGCCGCGGCCTCCGCGGACAGCCGCATCACGAGGTCGATGACGCCGATGCCGTCGGGACCGCGGTCCGTGAAGTCGCCGAGGAACCACAGCCGGGCGGTGCCCGCGCACCAGTTGCCCTCGGCGTCGACCAGGCCCTTCTCGTGGAGTGCGGCCATCAGTTCGTCGAGGTAGCCGTGGACGTCGCCGACGACGAAGAGCGGACCTGGACCGTCCTCCGCCTCCACAGCGGCGTCGGCGGCCGGCTGGAGTCCCTCGCCGTGGTGGATGACGGGCAGGTCCTGCTCGGTGGGGGTGTACCCCTCCGGGTAGGCCTCCTCGTGCGCCTGGACGACATCGCCGGGGTGTGTGCTGTGGTCGTAAGGACCGGTCTCGTTGACGTACGCGGGCACCCGGAAGTCGCGCAGCACTGCCGTGCGCTCCACCTCGGGTCCCTGACCGGCCCCCTGAGTCATCAGACCCCTCCACCATCGCGCCGCATCTGCACCGCTTCGGACTGCCTGGTCGCAGCGGCCCCGCGGTGTCGTGGGCCCATCATAGGAATGCGGATCGCGCCGTGTGATGACCCAGGGGTGGTGAATCGGAGCAAGACTCCTGTTCATCGCGGCATTCGCCCCGATTGGGCAGGGCTTCGACCACTGCACGGACGTGTCCGCCGGGCTGCGACCACCGCCCGGAGACGCCCGCCGGGCTGCGACCACCGCCCGGACCGCACCCACCGGGCTTCGGCCCCTGCCCGGCGGTCGGCTGTCGGCTACCCCTCCTCGGGCGACCGCGGCGGGCTGACCGTCGTCCGTGGGGCCCGTCGCTGGGACGAGGTGCGCACGATCAGTTCGGTCGGTATCACCTGCTCGACCGGTTGGTCCGATTCGACTCCTTCGATGGCGTCGATGAGGAGCTGGATCACGGCCGTGCCGATGCGGCGGGGCTTGAGGGAGAGCGTCGTGACGGGCGGCTCGGTGCTGGCGTACACCGTGGACTCGCTGCAGCAGACGATCAGCAGGTCGTCCGGGACGCGCAGCCCGTAGCGGCGGGCGGCGGCCAGCAGGTCGGTGCCGTTCGGGTCGAACAGGCCGTAGACGGCGTCCGGCCGGTCCGGGCGGGCGAGCAGCCGGTCGGCGGCGACGGCGCCCGCGCACGGATCGTGTGCCGGGTAGGCCTCGTAGACCGGATCCTGGCCCACCCGTTCGCACCAGCGCAGATACGCGGTGGTGGACAGATGGGTGTACGTGTCCGTCGTCGTCCCGGTCAGCAGGCCGATGCGGCGGGCGCCGGCGTCGGCCAGGTGGTCGAGGATGCCGAGGACGGCGGCCTCGTGGTCGTTGTCGACCCAGGCGGTGACGGGGAGCGCGCCGGCCGGGCGGCCGTCGGAGACCACCGGTAAACCCTGCCGGACCAGTTCGCTGACGACCGGGTCCTGGTCGGACGGGTCGATGACCACGGTGCCGTCCAGGGCGACGTTCGACCACACGTCGTGGCGTGAGGTCGCGGGCAGGATCACGAGGGCGTAGCCGCGGGCGAGCGCCGCGGAGGTGGCCGCCCGCGCCATCTCGGCGAAGTACGCGAACTCGGTGAAGGTGAAAGGTTCATCCCCGTACGTCGTCACCGTCAGGCCGATGAGTCCCGACTTGCCGGTACGGAGGGTTCTGGCCGCGGCGGAGGGCCGGTAGCCCAGCCGGTCGGCGACCTCCCTGACATGGCGGCGGGTGGCGTCCGGGAGCCTGCCCTTGCCGTTCAGGGCGTCGGACACGGTCGTGATGGAGACTCCGGCGGCGGCGGCCACGTCTCTGATGCCCGCCCGGCCCGGCCGACTGCCTCGACGTGAGGTTTCCGCGCGGCTCACCTGGTGCTTCCCTGCTGCTGTCATGGCGAGCCGATAGTAGGGCTCATGCGGTGGGGTAGGGCGGACGCATATGCACGCGTTGACAGGCACGTTTCTGCAAGGTCATCTGGTGTCAACTACCTGCGAAAAAAAGCCAGTTAAACGATCCAATGGCACTACGTAACTTGTCGGCACGCATAGGCCTGCCAAGTCCCCGATGTTTCGAAGAGGTCTCAACTCACCTTCACGGGTGACGCGCGCCACGGCGCGAGCCACCGGCGCATAGATATATGTGACCGCGCCCCCTGATTCGTCAGCCTTCGTACGGTGATGCCCCTGATGCCTGTGTGGCTGATGAGGTGACTCTCACCTGTACGCAGCGGCGCTCAATCCTCATAAGGTGAGCAGTATTGGATGCCGGCTGCCGGAGTCGGCCGCCATGCGTCGGTGGTCAAGAGGAGGACTGCGGTGAGCGAGACGAGCCCGAAGCTGCGCGCCGAGCTGGAGGGTATCCCCACGTACAAGCCGGGCAAGCCCGCCGCGGCCGGCGGGCCGGTGGCCTACAAGCTGTCCTCCAACGAGAACCCCTATCCGCCGCTGCCGAGCGTGCTGGAGACTCTGACGGCCGCGGCCTCCTCGTTCAACCGCTACCCGGACATGGCGTGCACGGGTCTGATGAACGAGCTGTCCGAGCGCTTCGGTGTCCCGCTCTCCCACCTGGCCACCGGCACCGGTTCGGTCGGTGTCGCCCAGCAGCTGATCCAGGCGACCTCGGGACCGGGTGACGAGGTGATCTACGCCTGGCGCTCCTTCGAGGCGTACCCGATCATCACGCAGATCAGCGGTGCCACCTCGGTGAAGGTGTCGCTGACCGATGGCGATGTGCACGACCTGGACGCGATGGCCGACGCGATCACCGACCGGACCCGGTTGATCTTCGTCTGCAACCCCAACAACCCGACCGGCACGGTCGTGAAGCGGGCCGAGCTGGAACGATTCCTCGATCGGGTGCCCAGCGATGTGCTGGTGGTGCTCGACGAGGCCTACCGTGAGTTCATCCGCGACCTCGAGGTCCCGGACGGCGTGGAGCTGTACCGCACCCGGCCGAACGTCTGCGTGCTGCGCACCTTCTCCAAGGCGTACGGCCTCGCGGGCCTGAGAGTCGGCTTCGCGATCGCCCACGAGCCGGTGGCCGCAGCCCTGCGCAAGACGGCGGTGCCCTTCGGAGTCAGCCAGCTCGCGCAGGAGGCGGCGATCGCCTCGCTTCAGGCCGAGGACGAACTCCTGGGCCGGGTCGGCTCGCTGGTCTGTGAACGCAACCGTGTGCTGGAGGGGCTGCGGGCCCAGGGCTGGACGGTGCCCGAGACCCAGGCGAACTTCGTGTGGCTGCGACTGGGGGAGCGCACGCTCGACTTCGCGGCGGCCTGCGAGCAGCACGGCGTGGTCGTGCGGCCCTTCGCGGGCGAGGGCGTGCGGGTGACGGTCGGCGAGGCCGAGGCCAACGACATCTTCCTGAAGGTGGCGGAGGGCTTCCTCAAGGAGCTGTGACGGGGCGGTACACGTCTGCGAGGCGCCGGGGTTTCACGTGAAACCCCGGCGCCTCGCGCGCTAGAGGCCGACCGGTCCCTCTCCGATGTGACCTATCGGACCCTCTCAGGGACCCCCCGCCCATCCCACGTCGAACTGCCATGCGTCATAATTGCTTGTGAATGTGAACGCTTTCACAAGCGCTCTTTTTGTATGCATATGTTCCACAAGCCTGTGAGGTAAGGAGCGGCGACGTGGACCTGGCTCTGGCGCCGGAGACCCTGGCGCGCTGGCAGTTCGGCATCACCACCGTCTACCACTTCCTGTTCGTCCCCCTGACGATCTCCCTGGCCGCTCTGACGGCCGGCCTGCAGACGGCCTGGGTACGTACGGAGAACGAGAAGTACCTCAGGGCCACCAAGTTCTGGGGCAAGCTCTTCCTGATCAACATCGCGATGGGTGTGGTCACCGGCATCGTGCAGGAGTTCCAGTTCGGCATGAACTGGTCCGACTACTCGCGCTTCGTCGGCGACGTCTTCGGTGCTCCGCTCGCCTTCGAGGCGCTGATCGCCTTCTTCTTCGAGTCCACCTTCATCGGGCTGTGGATCTTCGGCTGGGACAAGCTGCCCAAGAAGATCCACCTGGCCTGCATCTGGATGGTCTCGATCGGCACGATCCTGTCGGCCTACTTCATCCTCGCGGCCAACTCGTGGATGCAGCACCCGGTCGGCTACCGGATCAACAAGGAGAAGGGCCGAGCCGAACTCACCGACTTCTGGGCGGTGCTGACCCAGAACACCACGCTCGCCCAGGTCTTCCACACCATGTCGGCCACCTTCCTCACCGGCGGCGCCTTCATGGTCGGCATCGCGGCCTTCCATCTGTTCCGCAAGAAGCACATCCCCGTGATGAAGACCTCGCTGCGCCTCGGCCTGGTCACCGTGGTCATCGCCGGCATGCTCACCGCGATCAGCGGTGACACCCTCGGCAAGGTCATGTTCAAGCAGCAACCGATGAAGATGGCGGCCGCCGAAGCCCTCTGGGACGGCCAGGACTCGGCACCCTTCTCGATCTTCGCCTACGGCGACGTGGAGAAGGGCCACAACACCGTGGCCATCGAGATCCCCGGCCTGCTGTCCTTCCTCGCCAACGACGACTTCTCCTCGTACGTCCCCGGCATCAACGACGTCAACAAGGCCGAGCAGCAGAAGTACGGGCCCGGCGACTACCGGCCCAACATCCCCGTCACCTTCTGGGCGTTCCGTTGGATGATCGGCTTCGGCATGGCGTCCTTCGCCATCGGTCTGGCCGGACTCTGGCTGACCCGCAAGAAGTTCATGCTGCCGCAGCACCTGAGGGTGGCCGACGACGAGGTGCCGCATCTGGTTCTCTTCAAGAACAAGGCGCTCAGCCCCAAGCTCGGCCGGCTCTACTGGCTGGTGGCGATCTGGACCCTGGGCTTCCCGCTGATCGCCAACTCCTGGGGCTGGATCTTCACCGAGATGGGCCGCCAGCCATGGGTCGTCTACGGCGTCCTGCAGACCCGGCACGCGGTCTCCCCCGGTGTCTCCCAGGCCGAGGTCCTCATCTCGATGATCACCTTCACGGCCCTGTACGCCGTCCTCGCCGTCGTCGAGGTCAAGCTGCTCGTGAAGTACGTCAAGGCGGGACCGCCCGAACTCACCGAGGCCGACCTCAACCCGCCCACGAAGATCGGCGGCGACACCCGTGACGCCGACAAGCCGATGGCCTTCTCGTACTAGGCCGAGGGAGATCGAGTCATGGAACTTCACGACGTCTGGTTCGTCCTCATCGCCGTCCTGTGGACCGGCTACTTCTTCCTGGAGGGCTTCGACTTCGGGGTCGGCGTCCTCACCAGGCTGCTCGCCCGCAACCGGGTCGAAAAGCGTGTCCTGATCAACACCATCGGTCCCGTCTGGGACGGCAACGAGGTGTGGCTGCTCACAGCGGGCGGGGCCACCTTCGCTGCCTTCCCCGAGTGGTACGCCACCCTGTTCTCGGGCTTCTACCTGCCGCTGCTGGTCATCCTGGTCTGCCTGATCGTCCGGGGTGTCGCCTTCGAGTACCGGGCCAAGCGGCCCGAGGAGAACTGGCAGCGCAACTGGGAGACCGCGATCTTCTGGACCTCGCTCATCCCCGCGTTCCTGTGGGGTGTGGCCTTCGGCAACATCGTGCACGGCGTGAAGATCGACCGGAACTTCGAGTACGTCGGTGGCTTCTGGGACCTGCTCAACCCCTACGCCCTCCTTGGCGGAGTGGTGACGCTGACCCTGTTCACCTTCCACGGCACGGTGTTCACGGCCCTCAAGACGGTCGGGGAGATCCGGGAGCGAGCGCGGAGGCTGGCGCTTCGGGTGGGCGTGGTGACGGCTGCTGCGGCGCTGGTCTTCCTCCTGTGGACCCAGGTCGACAACGGAGACGGCAAGAGCCTGGTGGCGATGGTGGTGGCGGTCGCCGCCCTGGTCGCCGCTCTGGTGGCCAACCAGGCCGGACGCGAGGGATGGTCGTTCGCCCTGTCCGGCGTCACCATCGTGGCCGCGGTCGCCATGCTCTTCCTCGCGTTGTTCCCGAACGTCATGCCGTCCTCGCTGAACGAGGACTGGAGCCTGACGGTCACCAATGCGTCGTCGAGCCCGTACACGTTGAAGATCATGACCTGGTGTGCGGGGATTGCCACACCGATCGTCCTGCTCTACCAGGGCTGGACCTACTGGGTGTTCCGCAAGCGGATCGGCACGCAGCACATCGCCGAACCCGCGCACTGAGCCCGATATGTGGCATGTTTCACGTGAAACATGCCCCTTGAGAAGAGGGTGTGTTTCACGTGAAACCGATCGACCCGCGTCTGCTGCGCTACGCCCGGGCCACTCGCCTCTTCCTGGTGGCCGTGGTGGGCCTGGGAGTCCTCGGCTCGCTGCTGGTCATCGCTCAGGCGATGCTCATCGCCGAGATCGTGGTCGGTGCGTTCCAGCACGGTCTGGCCGTGTCCGAACTCCGCACACCCCTCATGCTGTTGGCGGCTGTAGCCGTCGGCCGCGGGTTCGTCTCCTGGCTCACCGAACTCGCCGCACACCGGGCCGGCGCGGCGGTGAAGTCGGAGCTCCGGGGGCGGCTGCTGGAGCGGGCCTCGGAGCTGGGGCCCGGGTGGCTGAGCGGGCAGCGGACCGGGTCGCTGGTCGCCCTCGCCACCAGGGGAGTCGACGCCCTCGACGACTACTTCTCGCGCTATCTCCCGCAGTTGGGCCTGGCGGTGGTCGTGCCGGTGGCGGTGCTGGCGCGGATCGTGACCGAGGACTGGGTCTCGGCGGCCATCATCGTCGGGACCCTGCCCCTCATCCCCGTCTTCATGGTCCTCATCGGCTGGGCCACCCAGTCCCGGATGGACCGACAGTGGCGGCTGCTGTCCCGGCTGTCGGGGCACTTCCTGGACGTGGTCGCGGGACTGCCGACGCTGAAGGTGTTCGGCCGGGCCAAGGCGCAGGCCGAGTCGATCCGACGCATCACCGGCGAGTACCGGCAGGCGACCATGCGGACGCTGCGGATCGCCTTCATCTCATCGTTCGCCCTGGAGTTGCTGTCGACGCTCTCGGTGGCCCTGGTCGCCGTGACGATCGGGATGCGGCTCGTCCACGGCGAGATGCACCTGTACGACGGCCTGGTCATTCTCATCCTGGCCCCCGAGGCGTATCTGCCCCTGCGGCAGGTGGGCGCGCAGTATCACGCGGCGGCGGAGGGACTGGCGGCCGCCGAGGAGATCTTCTCGGTGCTGGAGACGCCGGTGCCGACGACGGGTACGGCTGCGGTGCCCGCCGGTGGGCTGTCCTTCGAGCAGGTCACGGTCAGGTACCCGGGCCGCTCCGGGGACGCCGTCACCCAGGTGTCCTTCGAGGTCGCGCCCGGGGAGACGGTGGCCCTGGTCGGACCCAGCGGCGCGGGCAAGTCGACCCTGCTGAACGTCCTGTTGGGATTCGTGCCGCCGACCGAGGGACAGGTGCGGATCGGGGGAACCGATCTCGCGGAGCTCGATCTCGAGGAGTGGCGTTCGCGCATCGCCTGGGTGCCGCAGCGGCCGCAGCTGTTCGCCGGGAGCATTGCCGACAACGTACGGCTGGCACGACCCGACGCCGACGAAGCCGCAGTACGGCGGGCGCTGGGGGACGCGGGGGCGCTGGAGTTCGTCGACGCGCTTTCCCGGGGAACCGGCACCGTGCTCGGTGAGGACGGCGCCGGGCTCTCTGCCGGGCAACGGCAACGGCTCGCGCTGGCCCGGGCGTTTCTCGCGGACCGGCCGGTACTGCTCCTCGACGAGCCGACGGCGGCCCTCGACGGGGCGACCGAGGCGGACGTCGTTGCGGCGGTACGACGGCTCGCTGCTGGGCGGACCGTACTGCTGGTGGTGCATCGACCGGCGCTGCTCGGCGTGGCGGACCGGGTCGTGCGGCTGGCGGAACCTTCGGTCCCGGCTCCTGTCGATGCCACGGCCAGGACGTCGACGGCACGCCCGGTCGAGGACAGCGGGACCGTGGTGCCGGAGACCTGGACGACCGAGTCGCCGGCCGAGGCGCGCAGCGCGCTCGCCCGTGTCCGCGCCATGTCCGGCCCCCGACGCGGCCGGCTCGCGCTCGCGCTGCTGCTCGGGAGCCTGGCGCTCGGCAGTGCCGTGGGACTGATGGCCACCTCGGGGTGGCTGATCTCACGGGCCTCGCAGCAGCCCCCCGTGCTGTATCTGATGGTGGCCGTGACGGCTACCCGGGCCTTCGGGATCGGCCGGGCTGTCTTCCGGTACGCGGAGCGGCTGGTGTCGCACGACGCCGTGCTGCGGATGCTGGCCGACACCCGGGTCGCGGTGTACCGGCGCCTTGAGCGGCTGGCGCCCGCCGGTCTGCGGACGACCCGCCGGGGGGATCTGCTCTCGCGGCTCGTCTCCGACGTGGACGCCCTCCAGGACTACTGGCTGCGCTGGCTGCTGCCCGCCGGAGCGGCCGTCGTGGTGTCGGCGGCCTCCGTCGGTTTCACGGCCTGGCTGCTGCCGGAGGCCGGTGCCGTGCTCGCCGTGGGCCTGCTGGCCGCCGGTGCCGGTGTCCCGCTCATCACGGGAGCCGTGGCTCGCCGCGCCGAGCGCAGGCTGGCCCCCGCCCGGGGGGAACTGGCCACCCGCGTGACCGATCTCCTCACCGGGACGGCGGAGTTGACCGTCGCCGGCGCCCTGCCCGCCCGCAGTGCCGAGACCCGGCGGGCGGACGGCGTCCTCACCCGGATCGCCTCCCGCGGCGCCACCGCCACCGCACTCGGTGACGGTCTGACCGCCCTGATCTGTGGCCTGACCGTCACCGCGACCGCCCTCGTCGGCGCCCAGGCGGTGGCCTCCGGGCGACTCGGCGGGGTCGTCATGGCCGTCGTCGTGCTCACTCCGCTGGCAGCCTTCGAGGCCGTGCTGGGGCTGCCGCTCGCGGTGCAGTACCGCCAGCGGGTGCGCCGGAGCGCGGAGCGCGTCCACGAGGTGCTGGACGCGCCCGAGCCGGTACGGGAACCGGAGCGGGCCCGGCAGGCGCCCGCCTCGCCGTTCCCGGTCGTCCTCAAGCAAGTCACCACCCGGCACGAGGGCCAGGACCGGGACGCGCTCGCGGGCCTGGACCTGACCCTGGCGCAGGGCCGGAGGATCGCCGTGGTCGGCGCCTCCGGTTCCGGCAAGACGACGCTCGCGCAGGTTCTGCTGCGCTTCCTGGACGCGGACGCCGGCACCTACACCCTGGGTGGCGTGGACGCCTACGGGCTGCACAGCGACGACGTACGGCACCTGGTGGGGCTGTGCGCGCAGGACGCACACCTCTTCGACAGCTCGGTGCGCGAGAACCTGCTCCTGGCGAAGAAGGACGCGACCGAGGAGGAACTGCGGGACGCGCTGGGGCGGGCCCGTCTGCTCGACTGGGCCGAGAGCCTGCCCGACGGCCTCGACACCCTGGTCGGCGAGCACGGGGCGTGGCTGTCCGGCGGTCAGCGGCAGCGGCTCGCGCTGGCTCGGGCCCTGCTCGCCGACTTCCCCGTTCTCGTCCTGGACGAGCCCGCCGAGCATCTCGACCTGCCCACCGCCGACGCGCTGACCGCCGATCTGCTGGCCGCCACCGAGGGCCGTACGACTGTCCTCATCACGCACCGCCTGGCGGGGCTCGAATCGGTGGACGAGGTGGTCGTGCTCGACGAGGGACGGGTCGTGCAGCGCGGTACGTACGCGGAGTTGGCGGCCGTGCAGGGGCCGTTGCGGGCGATGGCCGAGCGGGAGGCGGAGTCGGAGCTGCTGGTGGGAGCGCGCTGAGCCCGGGGGCGGGCCGCGGGACCGAGTCCGGCTTTCAGGATGAATCGGCATTAATTACCCTCTGGTCATGTCCACCCCCCAGGGAACGCCGCCGAACGCATTGACCGTACGGCTGCCGCAATTGCTGGAGGCGATGCGGTCCGTCGGCAGCGGTCTCGAACTGCGCTCCACGCTGGAACGGATCTGCGAGACGGCGGCGGAGCTGACCGGTGCCCGCTATGCGGCCATCGGTGTCGTCGACGAGGACGGTGACGGTCTCGCCGACTTCGTCTTCCGTGGGACCGGCGAGGAAACGGCCCGGCGGATCGGGCGGCTGCCCGACGGGCACAGGGGGCTGCTCGGCGCCCTCATCCGCGATCCGGAACCGGTGCGGCTGACCGACCTGACCGCGGACCCGCGTTCGTGCGGCCTCCCCGAGCACCATCCGCCGATGCGCACCTTCCTCGGTCTGCCGATCCGGGTGCAGGGCGAGGTCTTCGGGAACCTGTATCTGACGGACAAGCGCGGGGGCGGGCCGTTCGGCGACGACGACCTCGACACGGCCCGGGTGCTGGCCACCGAGGCGGGCATCGCCGTCGGCAACGCGCGGCTGTACGAGGCGGCGCAGCAGCGCGAACGCTGGATCGACGGCTCGGTCGCCGTGACCACCGCCCTGCTGTCCGACGGCGACGCCGACGACGCCCTCCAGGTCGTCGCCGAACAGGCCCGCCGGCTCTCCCGGTCGACGGCCGGGATCGTGCTTCTGACCGCCGAGGAGGGTGGTCTGGAGATCGCCGCCGTGGCCGCGGACACGCCCTCGGACGCCCTGGGCAGGGTGGTTCCCCCGGACAACGAGATCGTCGCCGAACTCCTCGACGGACAGGCGGTGTTCGTCGAGGACGCGGGCACGGATCCCCGGATGGCCGACAGCCTGGCCCGCGGCTACGGGCCGATCATGATGGTTCCCCTGCAGAGCTACGGCCGGGTGCTGGGCGGTCTCGTCACTCCGCGCGCCCGGGGAGAGCGGCCGTTCACGCGGACGGAACGGGCTCTGGCCGTCCAGTTCGCCTCGCAGGCCGCGCTCGCGCTGATGATGGCCGAGACACAGCGGGACCGGGAGCGGCTGGCGGTGTACCAGGACCGTGACCGTATCGCCCGTGATCTGCACGACCTCGTCATCCAGCGGCTGTTCACCACCGGGATGACGCTGGAGAGCGCACAGCGGCGTTCGGTCGTGCCGGAGGTGCGCGACGGGGTCGGCAAGGCGGTCGGTGAGCTCGACACCACCATCCAGGAGATCCGTACGGCGATCTTCGCGCTCCAACAGGATCCGGCCGAGGCGCCCGCGGGGCTGCGGACCCGGGTGCTGCGCGAGATCAACATGGCCGCCGTGCCGCTCGGCTTCAGGCCCTCGCACCGTTTCGTCGGCCCGGTCGACACCGCGGTGGGCGAGCTCACCGGCAAGAACCTCGTCGCGGCGTTGCGCGAGGCTCTCTCCAACGCCTTCCGGCACGCCGGGGCCTCCCGGATCGCGGTCGTCGTCGACGCCACCGCGACCCTGCCCGACGGCCGTCCCGGTGTACGGCTGACCGTCGTGGACGACGGCGTCGGCATTCCCGAGGGAGGCCGGCGCAGCGGCCTGAACAACCTGAGGCGGCGCGCGGAATCCCTGGGCGGGGGCAGCTGGCACGGTCCCGGAACCGGGGAGGGCGGCGGCGGTACGACGATCGTGTGGCAGGCGCCGCACTGACCCGTCCGCAGCAACGTGTCCCCCGGCCGTACGACGTGAACAGGACCGCGTCCCGGTGCCCGGGTCAGGATCGCTGACATGCGATCACCTCACCGACATCCGCTGCTCGTTCCGGCACTGCTGTGTGCGTTCGCGGTGTTGGCCGCGCGTCCCACGGACGCCGCCGAGGGCAGTGCGGGCCGTCGCGATGACGGTGGGGTCAGCACGCAGGTCCTGCGGCTGTACGAGGAGGCGGCACTGGCGACCCAGCGGTACGAGGCGGGGCGCCAGGAGGCGGAGGCGCAGCGGGTGCGGGCGCAGCGGCTCGAGGAACTCCTCGGCCGGGAACGGCGGGAGATCGCCGTTCTGCACAAGGACCTCGGCCGCATGGCCCGGGCCCAGTACCGCGACGGCGGCGGACTCCCGCTCACCGCGCAGATCATCTTCGCGGACGACACCGCCGAACTGATGCAGGGTCAGCATGTCTTCTCCCGGACCACGCTGGCGGTCGACAATGCGGTCGAGAAGAGCCGCAGGGCCGAGGCCCGGCTCGCGGCGGACGAGGCGAAGGCCGCGACGGCGCGGCGGTCGTTGGAGCGGCGCAGCGCCGAACTTGCCGCGTTGAAGCAGGACATCGAGCAGAGACTCGAAGAGGCACGCGGGCAGTTGCAAGGTGAGGCCGACGCGTCCGTGGCGGCCGGGGCATGCCGGGGAGCCGTACGTCTGGACCAGCCGCAGCAGCCCGTGGAGGGCACCTGGGTCACGCCGGTGGCGACGTACGAGCTGTCCGCCGGGTTCGGCAGCGGTGGGTCGCGGTGGGCGAGCCGGCACACCGGGCAGGACTTCGCGGTGCCGATCGGGACGCCGGTGCGGGCGGTGGGCGCGGGCCGGGTGGTGAAGGTGTCGTGCGGCGGCCCCTTCGGCATCGAGATCGTGATCGAGCACCCGGACGGCTACTTCACTCAGTACGCCCATCTCGCCGCCGTCACTGTCGACCAGGGGGAGGGCGTCGCCCCCGGGCAGTGGATCGGGCAGTCGGGCACGACCGGCAACTCGACCGGCCCGCATCTGCACTTCGAGGCGCGGGTCACGCCCGAGACAGGCTCGGCGGTGGACCCGGTGCCGTGGCTGGCGGCCCGTGGGGTGCCGATCGGCTGAGACACGTGCGGGGCATCCGGCGGCCGAACCACGGCCGAGCATCCCCGCGCCGCGCCGCGCCGCGGCAACAGCTACAGCCGTTCCAGCATCCGCTCGATCACGACGGCCACCCCGTCGTCGTTGTTGGCGACGGTCCGGCCCGAGGCCGCCGCGATCACGTCGGGGTGGGCGTTGCCCATCGCGTACGACTGGCCCGCCCAGGTGAGCATCTCGACGTCGTTGGGCATGTCCCCGAAGGCGACGACCTGCTCGTGGGAGATCCCGCGCTCGGCGCAGCACAGGGCGAGCGTGCTCGCCTTGGAGACGCCGGGGCCGCTGATCTCCAGCAGGGCGCTGGGGCTGGACCGGGTGACGTTGGCGCGGTCGCCGATGGCCAGGCGCGAGAGGGTGAGGAAGGCGTCCGGGTCGATCGAGGGGTGGTAGGCGAGGATCTTCAGCACCGGCTCGGCGGCACCTGGGCCGTCGTCGGCCAGCAGTTCCTCGGCGGGGGCCAGGTTGTCCGGGATCTCCATGTGCAGCTTGGGGTAGTCCGGCTCCTGGTGGAAGCCGTAGGTCTGCTCCACCGCGTACACCGTGCCGGGCGCCGCCTCCCGCAGCAGCCGTACGGCGTCCAGCGCGTTCTCCCGGGCCAGCTCGCGCACCTTCACGAAACGGTGGGCGCCGCGGCCGCCGTGCAGGTCGACCACCGCGGCGCCGTTGCCGCAGATGGCGAGGCCATGACCGTGGACGTGGTCGCTGACGACGTCCATCCAGCGGGCCGGTCGGCCGGTGACGAAGAAGACCTCGATGCCGGCCTCCTCGGCGGCGGCGAGGGCCGCGACCGTGCGTGGGGACACCGACTTGTCGTCGCGCAGCAGAGTGCCGTCGAGATCGGTGGCGATCAGGCGCGGCGGTATGTCGGCGGCCGGGGTCTCGGGCTGTCGCGTTGCTGAGGTCACCCGCTCATTCTCCCGCATATGCCTGCACGACCGTGCGGGTGCCCGCACAGGTGAGACATAGATGACGCGGGGCGGGAGCCCGCCCGCCCCGGTGCTGCCGTCTCAGCCCAGCTGTGCCGGTGCCTCCATGGCGATCTGTTCGAAGACCTTCTCGTCGGCGGCGAAGTCCGAGTCGGGGATCGGCCAGTGGATGACGAGTTCGCTGAAGCCGAGCTCCCGATGGCGGCCCGCGAAGTCGACGAAGGCGTCCAGGGACTCCAGCGGGCGGCCGCGGTCCGGGGTGAAGCCGGTGAGCAGGATCTTGTCCAGAGTGTTCACGTCCCGACCGAGTGCTGCGCAGGCGTCGGTGAGTTTGTCGACCTGGCCGCGGAGGGCCTGTAGGGACTGCTCGGGGGTGCCGTTCTCATACAGCTTCGGGTCGCCGGTGGTCACCCAGGCCTGCCCGTGACGCGCGGCGAGCTTCAGGCCGCGCGGTCCGGTGGCCGCCACCGCGAAGGGCAGCCGGGGCCGCTGGAGGCAGCCGGGGATGTTCCGGGCCTCGTGCGCCGAGTAGAAGTCGCCCTCGTAGGACACGGAGTCCTCGCGGAGCAGGCGGTCGAGCAGCGGGACGAACTCGGCGAGCCGGTCGGCGCGCTCGCGCGGGCTCCACGGTTCCTGGCCGAGCGCGGTGGCGTCGAAGCCGGTGCCGCCCGCGCCGATGCCGAGAGTGACCCGGCCGCCGGAGATGTCGTCCAGAGTGATCAGTTCCTTGGCGAGGGTCACCGGGTGCCGGAAGTTCGGCGAGGTCACGAGGGTGCCCAGACGCAGCCGGTCGGTGACGCCCGCGGCGGCGGTCAGTGTGGGAACGGCACCGAACCAGGGCCCGTCGCGGAAGGTGCGCCAGGACAGGTGGTCGTAGGTGTATCCGGTGTGGAAGCCGAGCTGCTCCGCGCGCTGCCATGCCTCGCGGCTCCCCTCGTTCCAGCGGCGGTAGGGGAGGATCACGGTGCTCAGACGCAGACTCATGTGTCCGAGCGTAAGCGGCGGGCGCTGTTTCACGTGAAACAGCGACGCACGGTCACCGAGCGCGGCCGCTGAGCCAGGGACTGAGGCCGACCGGGATGAACTCCTTGTGCACCCGGTCGCCCGGGAGCGGCACCATCAGGAAGTGGCTGGGCGGGAACCGGCGTGCCTTCACCCAGGCGTGGCCTTCGTAGAGGGCGCGGAGGAAGGCGGGGACGTCGTCGCGGGCGACGTCGGGGCACTCGACTCCGTCGACGGTGATCAGGGCGTCGTCGTCCGGGAACAGGCGCACATCCACCCGGGGCCGGCCGCCGAACTCGACGTAGGCCTCGTGGGGCAGGGTGCCGTCCGGGTCGGTGGTGACGCCGACGCCCGCGGCGCTGCGGCGGGAGGTCTGGTCGGCGCCGATGTCGTGGCTCACCTCGATCGCGAGCCCGTATTCGGCGGCGAGGGCGCGGAGCGCGGTGACGGCGGCCTCGGTGGTGGGCAACTGGTCCATACCACCGATCATGCCTGGGAAGGAGTCAGTGCGACTCGGGAAACCGCAGATATCGGGGCGGCACGGCCTGGGTCAGCCAGACCCCGTTCGCGCTGACGTGGAAGACGTGGCCGTCGCGGTGCATGGCTGCCGCGTCCACGGAGAGCACGACGGGGCGGCCGCGGCGGGCTCCGACGCGGGTCGCGGTCTCGCGGTCGGGAGACAGGTGCACGTCGTGCCGGTTCATGGGCCGCAGTCCCTCGGCGCGGATCGCGTCCAGGGTGCGGGCCACGGTGCCGTGGTAGAGGTACGGCGGCGGGGTCGCCGGTGGCAGTCCGAGGTCGACCTCGATGCTGTGGCCCTGGCTGGCACGGATGCGGGTGCCGTCGATGGCGAAGCGTTGTTTGTCGTTCGCGGCGACGACCTGGTCCAGTTCTTCACGGGTGATGCGGAAGTTGTGCGCGGCGGTCGCGGCGAGCAGGGCGTCGATCTCGACCCAGCCGGCCTCGTCGAGGGTGAGGCCGATCCGTTCGGGCTGGTGCCGCAGATGCTTCGAGAGGTACTTCGACACCTTCACGGTGCGTCTTTCGTCCATGTCACCAGGGTGCTGGGAGAGACGTGAATCACGCGAATGATTTTGACCCGGATGTTTGATCCACAACCAACTGTAGTTATCCACAGGCCACTTGGCGTTTCTGTGGACAACTCCCTGTCATGTCAGCCCTCTTCGTCAAGATCGACTGGGGGACGTCCACTTGACGTGAGCGCATCCAACGCCCTTGCCCGCACCTCCCGTTCAGCCGCCAGCACAAAGAACTCCGACACCCGCTCGGCCCCAACCAGCCTTTCCACCGCCCGCATCGTCTCCTCGGGCACGGCCACGGAACGTGACGTCGGGCGCCCGTCCGCCGTCGCCCCGGAGCCGAGGTGCCGGCGCAGTTCCTGTGCCGCCAACAGCCTCATCGCCCGCGCGAGTTCGGCGTCGACGGTCTGCTGTGCGAGGGGGCGCAGCCGTCGTACGAGCGAGGCCGCCTCGGCGGCGTCGGCCTCGGTCGGCCGGTGGGCTGCGTCCAGGTAGCGAGCGAAGACGTGCTCGGTGGTGAACTCCAGGAAGCGGGCGGCGATGTGCTCGACCTGTCCCCTCAACTCCCGCAGATGGCACGAGATCGCGGGGAGCGGGACCCCGGCCGCGTGCAACTCCACGGCCACGGAAAGCTCTTGGGGGCTCGGTACGAGGAAGGTGTCGCTGTCTCCGGGCACCGGCTCCAGTACGCCGAGTTCGACCGCCTCGGCGACCGCGGCCTCGTCGGGGGTGCCGCCGAAGCGTGCGTGCAGGTCGGCCCGGGAGATCCGGCCGGTCTCCTCGTCGGTCCACGGGCCGTCGACCTCGGCGACCAGGCCGAGGATCCCGCCGAGGCCGCGGCCGGAGTCGTAGGCCTCCAGGAGCTCCTTGATGGAGGCCAGGCCGTAGCCGCGCTCCAGGAGGTCGGCGATCTGACGCAGCCGGGCGAGGTGGGTGTCGGTGTAGATGTTGGCGCGGCCGCGGCGCTCGGGGCGGGGGAGCAGTCCTCTGTCCTGGTAGGCGCGGATGGTGCGGACGGTGGCACCACTGAGGTGGGCGAGGTCCTCGATCCGGTAGGCGGGGGTGTCGCTCACGAGGCGGCCCTCGCCGCCGGTGACCGCTTCAGGTACTCCACCGCGCGGCTCAACGACCCTTCCCGCGAGGGGTGGTAGGACCGCCGCAGGTAGCGCGGTACGGCCGCGCCGAGCTCCCGCCAGGCAGGCAGCAGACCCTTCCGTACGGCTTTCTCGTGCTCCTTGAGGGAGTACCGCGACCGGTCCGTCAGTTGTGGGTCGCGGCGCATGAGGTAGTTCGTCCCCCATACCCACAGGTACAGCATCACCGGGGCCGTCACCGCCATGCCGGCGATCCGGCGGGCGTAGCGGGGTGTGCCGGTGCCGCCGCAGTGCTGGTACATGTCGAAGGCGACCGCGCGGTGTTCGACCTCCTCGGCGCCGTGCCAGCGCAGCAGGTCGAGCATCACCTCGTCGGCGCCGGCCCGGTCGAGGCCGTCGGCGGCCAGGACCCAGTCGCCGAGCACGGCGGTGAACTGTTCGATCGCGGCGACGACGGAGAGCCGGAAGCGCAGCCACTCGCGTGCGGGGACGGGCGCGTTGAGGGGCGGGCGCTCGCCGAGCAGGCGCTCGAAGAGGAAGTCGACGTGCCGGGTGAAGTCGGCGGTGTCGAGCTGCTGGGCGGCCAGGTGGTCGAGTACGTGCGTGTGCTGGACGCTGTGGGTGGCCTCCTGTCCCATGAACCCCTTGACGTCGGCGCGGAGTCCGGGGTCCGTGATCAGGGGCAGGCCTTCCTTGAAGACCTGCACGAACCAGCGCTCCCCCGCCGGCAGCAGCAGGTGCAGCACGTTGATGACATGGGTGGCGGTGGGCTCGCCGGGGATCCAGTGCAGGGGCGTGCGGGACCAGTCGAAGGACACCCGGCGCGGGGCGATCCGGTGGTTCACAGCGGTGGCTCCAGTCGGGCGAGCGCCCGCAGTGCCTTCGGCGCCCATCGGGCCAGGGCGCGGGTGCCGCGGGCCTCGGGCGTGACCGGTACGACGGCCTGGTTGCGCACGACCGCTCGCAGGATCGCGTCGGCGACCTTCTCGGGCGGGTAGTTCCGCAGTTTGTAGAGGCGGGCGGCGCGTTTCTGGCGGCGTTTCTCCTCGGCGGCGTCGACGCCCGCGAAGCGCGCGGTGCCGGTGATGCCGGTGTTGACGAAGCCGGGGCAGATCGCGCTCACGCCGATGCCCTGGCCGGCGAGTTCGGCGCGCAGGCTCTCGCTGAGCATGAGGACGGCGGCCTTGGAGGTGCCGTACGCGGACAGGGCTTTGGAGGGCTGGTAGGCGGCCGCCGAGGCGGTGTTGACGATGTGGCCGCCCTGTCCGCGCTCGGCCATCTGCCGGCCGAAGAGCCGGCAGCCGTGGATGACGCCCCACAGGTTGACGTCGAGGACCTTCTTCCAGTCCTCGACGGTGGTGTCGAGGAAGGGGCCGCCGAGGCCGATCCCGGCGTTGTTGACGAGGACGTCCACGACGCCGTACTCGGTGGCGACCTTGGCGGCGAGTTTCTCCATGGCCTGTTCGTCGGAGACGTCGACGGTCTCCGCCCAGGCCTCGGGGGCGCCGAGCAGCCGGGACAGTTCGGCGGTGCGGGCGGCGGACTCGGCGTCCCGGTCGACGGCCACCACGCGCGCGCCGGACTCGGCGAAGGCGAACGCGGTGGCCCGTCCGATGCCGCTGCCCGCGCCGGTGATCAGGACGAGCTGTCCGCCGAACCGGTCGGCGTACTTCCCGGTGGCCGGCACCGCGGTCCGGCCGCTCTCGACGGACGTCACGAACTCCGTGATCCACGCCGAGAGCTGGTCGGGCCGGGAGCGGGGGATCCAGTGCTTGGCCGGGAGCGTGCGCCGGGTCAGTTCGGGGACCCACTGCTCCAGGCCGTCGTAGAGCTTCTCCGACAGGAAGGCGTCGCCCAGGGGCGTGATGAGCTGCACGGGCGCGTGTGCGTGGGCGTCGGTGCGGGGGCGGCGCAGCCGGGCCCGGACGTTGTCCCGGTACAGCCAGGCGCCGTGGGCCGCGTCGGTGGGCAGAGATGCGGTCGGGTAGCCGTGGGCGGGGACCTTCTCGGCGAGCTCCAGGACGCGCGGCCAGAGCTTGCCGAGCGGGCCGCGCCAGGCCAGCTCGGGCAGAGCGGGGGTGTGCAGCGCGTACACGTACCAGGACTTGGCGCCCTGGCCGAGGAGCTGGCCTAGGCGGCGGGGGGTGGGGCGCCTGAGGCGGCCCGCGATCCAGTGGCCGAAGTGGTCCAGGGACGGTCCGGACATCGAGGTGAAGGAGGCGATGCGGCCCTCGGTGCGCCGGACGGTGACGAACTCCCAGGCCTGCACCGAGCCCCAGTCGTGCCCGACCAGGTGCACGGGCCGGTCCGGGCTGACGGCGTCCGCGACGGCCAGGAAGTCGTCGGTCAGCTTCTCCAGGGTGAACCCGCCGCGCAGCGGCTTCGGCGCGGTGGAGCGGCCGTGGCCGCGGACGTCGTAGAGGACGACGTGGAAGCGGTCGGCGAGACGGCCGGCCACCTGGGACCAGACCTCCTTGCTGTCCGGGTAGCCATGCACCAGGACCACGGTCGGCTGCCCCGGGTCGCCGAGTTCGGCCACGCACAGTTCGATGCCGCCGGTGCGTACCCGGCGTTCGCGCGCACCTTCCATCAAGGTCACTTCTCCTCCGCCCAGCGCCGCACGTGCGGCAGGTCGTCGTCCAGCCAGAAGGCGCTCTGTTCGGGATCCGCGGAGTCGGTGACGACGAGGATCTCCTCGAACTTCGCGCCCGTGCCCCGGAATCCGAGGTGGGGTTCGACCGCCCACAGGCCCGGCTGGGGCGGGTGGTCGGAGAAGCGGTACGGCGACCACAGGGGCGACCAGCCCTCACGGTGGCCGTGCAGCGCGTCGGCGGCCAGGCCCTTCAGGGACTGGGCCCGAACCCGAACAGGTGCGGTGACCAGCGGCGTTGTCCGACCCGGTCGACCTTGTGGGCGATCACGCCGAAGGGGTAGGCGCGGTGCCGGTTGGCGTAGCCCTGGCGGACCATGAGGCGGTCCACGTCCTCGTAGATCTCGCGCAGCGACCGCCGCTCGCGGACCTCGCGCAGGATCAGCTCGCGGTGTGCCTCCAGGTCGGCCATCAGTCTGTCCTGGACCGGGTTGGCGCCGAGCGAGCCGGAGTAGCCGATGTCCGCGGTGTATCCCTCGTACACCGGTGCCATGTCCAGGATGAACGGCATCCCGGGCTCCAGTCGGCGGCCGGTGGGGAAGAACTGCAGGGGCACGCGGAAGCCCGTGAACGCCGTGCGGTCCCCGAACCAGGCGAAGGGCAGATGGAACCAGTCCCTGACGCCCCGCTCGCGCAGCCACCGGCGCTGCATCCCGGCGGCCTGCCGCTCGCTCATGCCGGGCTCCAGACGGGCCGCGACCGCTTCCGCGCACTCGTACGCGAGCTGCTGGACCCGTCTGAATCCCCGCAGCCCGGCGGAGAGTTCGCTGCTCGCTGCTGTCGTCATGCCGCCCGTCCCGTCGGTCGCGGTACGTGTCCGTAACTTGACACTGCCGAATGTGACAGTTGTGAGAGGCTGCGTCAATAGGCGGTATGAGACCTCAGGGTGACCCCTAGGTGCCCGTACATCTGGAGTCTGATGCCGAGACAGCTCTACGGAGTGACGACCGGGGTGGCCCACGTCACTACTGTCGATGTCGTGACTGTGATCGCGACCGAAAGCCTGAGCAAGCGGTTCCCCCGGGTGACCGCGCTTGACCGGCTCTCCTTGGACGTCGGACCCGGTGTTACCGGACTCGTCGGAGCCAACGGAGCCGGCAAGTCCACCATGATCAAGATCCTGCTGGGTCTGTCCCCCGCCACCGAGGGCCGTGCCGAAGTGCTCGGGCTCGACGTCGCGACCGAGGGTGCCGCCATCCGCGAGCGGGTCGGCTACATGCCGGAGCACGACTGCCTGCCGCCCGACGTCTCGGCCACCGAGTTCGTCGTGCACATGGCCCGCATGTCCGGCCTGCCGCCCACCGCCGCGCGGGAGCGCACCGCGGACACCCTGCGCCATGTCGGCCTGTACGAGGAGCGCTACCGCCCCATCGGCGGCTACTCCACCGGCATGAAGCAGCGCGTGAAGCTCGCGCAGGCCCTGGTGCACGACCCGCAGTTGGTCTTCCTCGACGAGCCGACCAACGGCCTCGACCCGGTCGGCCGCGACGACATGCTGGGCCTGATCCGCCGTATCTACACCGACTTCGGCATCTCGGTCCTGGTCACCTCGCACCTGCTGGGCGAGCTGGAGCGCACCTGCGACCACGTCGTCGTCATCGACGGCGGCAAGCTCCTGCGTTCCAGCTCCACCACCGACTTCACCCAGAACACCACGACCCTCGCGGTCGAGGTCACCGACACCGACGAGCACCCGGACGGTACCCGCGCGGTGCGCGAGGCGCTGCACGCGCGCGGGGTGGAGATCCTCGACTCCCCGAGCGGTCTGCCGGGCGCCGGCCACATCCTGCTGCTGACCGCACAGGGCGAGCAGACCTACGACGTCGTCCGTGACGTCGTCGCCGACCTGGGCCTCGGCCTGGTGCGCATGGAACAGCGCAGGCACCACATCTCGGAGGTCTTCACCAGCGAAGGCACCGGTGAAGGCACCAGCGAAGGCACGAGCGCGGCACAGCAGCGGAAGGAGGCCGTCGGCCATGGCAGTTGAGCACCCGGTCGCCGCCCCCTCGGGCGACCAGACCCGCATCCACAACATCGGCTACCGCACCTACGACGGCCCTCGTCTCGGCCGTTCCTACGCCACCCGCTCGCTGTACTCGCAGTCCCTGCGCGGCGCCTACGGCCTCGGCCGCTCGGTCAAGTCCAAGGTGCTGCCGATGCTGCTGTTCGTCGTGATGTGCGTGCCCGCGGCCATCATGGTGGCCGTCGCGGTCGCCACCAAGGCGAACGACCTGCCGGTCGACTACACCCGCTACGCGATCATCATGCAGGCCGTCATCAGCCTGTATGTCGCCTCGCAGGCACCGCAGTCCGTCTCCCGCGACCTGCGCTTCAAGACCGTCCCGCTGTACTTCTCGCGGCCCATCGAGACCGCGGACTACGTGCGCGCGAAGTACGCGGCGCTGGCCTCCGCGATGTTCGTCCTCACCGCCGCCCCGCTGATCGTGCTCTACGTGGGCGCGCTGCTGGCCAAGCTGGACTTCACCGACCAGACCAAGGGATTCGCACAGGGACTCGTCTCCGTGGCGCTGCTCTCGCTGCTCTTCGCCGGCATCGGCCTGGTCGTCGCGTCGGTCACCCCGCGCCGCGGCTTCGGCATCGCGGCCGTGATCGCCGTCATGACCATCTCCTACGGCGCCGTCTCCACGCTCCAGGCGATCGCCGACGCCCAGGGCAGCTCCAGTGCCATCCCGTGGATGGGCCTGTTCTCGCCGGTCACCCTCATCGACGGACTGCAGTCGGCGTTCCTCGGCGCGAGCTCCGCGTTCCCGGGGGCGGTCGGCCCGTCCAACGGCGAGGGCGTGGTCTACGTCCTGGCCGTCCTCGGCCTGATCGCCGCCTGCTACGGCCTCCTGCTGCGCCGCTACAAGAAGGTGGGACTGTGACCACGCTCCAGATCGACCATGTCTCCCGCTGGTTCGGCAACGTGGTCGCCGTCAACGACATCACCATGACGATCGGCCCCGGCGTCACCGGCCTGCTCGGCCCCAACGGCGCCGGAAAGTCCACCCTCATCAACATGATGGGCGGCTTCCTCGCCCCGTCCACCGGCACCGTCACCCTCGACGGACAGCAGGTGTGGCGCAACGAGGCGATCTACAAGCACATCGGCATCGTCCCCGAGCGCGAGGCGATGTACGACTTCCTCACCGGGCGCGAATTCGTCGTCGCCAACGCCGAGTTGCACGGCCTCGGCGCCAAGGCGGCCCAGAAGGCGCTGGCCACGGTCGAGATGGAGTACGCGCAGGACCGCAAGATCTCCACGTACTCCAAGGGCATGCGCCAGCGCGTGAAGATGGCGTCCGCCCTGGTCCACGACCCCTCGCTGCTCCTGCTCGACGAGCCGTTCAACGGCATGGACCCGCGCCAGCGCATGCAGCTCATGGACCTGCTGCGGCGCATGGGCGACGAGGGCCGCACCGTGCTGTTCTCCTCGCACATCCTCGAGGAGGTCGAGCAGCTCGCCTGGCACATCGAGGTCGTCGTCGCGGGCCGGCACGCGGCCAGCGGCGACTTCCGCAGGATCCGCCGCCTGATGACGGACCGCCCGCACCGCTATCTGGTGCGCTCCAGCGACGACCGCGCCCTCGCGGCCGCGCTGATCGCCGACCCGTCGACGTCCGGCATCGAAGTCGACCTGTCGGAGGGCGCGTTGCGCATCCAGGCCGTCGACTTCGGCCGCTTCACCGCGCTGTTGCCCAAGGTCGCCCGCGACCACGGCATCCGGCTGCTCACGGTCTCGCCCTCCGACGAGTCCCTCGAGTCCGTCTTCTCGTATCTCGTCGCGGCGTAGGAGGCCGAACATGTACGACCCCACAGTCGCCCGACTCACCTACCGGGCCCTGCTCGGCCGCCGCAGGGCCCTCATCCTGGGCGCCCTGCCCATCCTGCTGATCGTGATCTCCGTGATCGTGCGCGCACTGGTCGGCGCCGACGACCAGACCGCCTCCGACCTGCTGGGCGGGCTCGCGCTCGCCACCATGGTGCCGATCATCGGCGTCATCGCGGGCACCGGCGCGATCGGCCCCGAGATCGACGACGGCTCGGTGGTGTACCTGCTGTCCAAGCCGCTCAAGCGGCCGACGATCATCTTCACCAAGCTGATCGTGGCGATCTCCGTGACGATGGTCTTCTCCGCCCTGCCGACGCTGATCGCGGGCTTCATCCTCAACGGCAACGGCCAGCAGATCGCCGTCGCCTACACGGTGGCCGCACTGGTCTCCTCGATCGCCTACGCGGCACTCTTCCTGCTGCTCGGCACGGTGTCCCGGCACGCGGTGGTCTTCGGTCTCGTCTACGCGCTGGTCTGGGAGGCCCTGTTCGGCTCCCTGGTCGCCGGGGCGCGGACCCTGAGCGTCCAGCAGTGGTCGCTGGCCGTCGCCCACAAGGTCGCCGGCGGCGACCTCGTCACCTCGGACGTCGGACTGCCGACGGCCACGGTGCTGCTGGTCGTGGTGACCGTCCTCGCCACCTGGTACGCGGGACAGAAGCTGCGCTCGCTGACGCTGGCGGGCGAGGAGTAACAGGCACCGCCCTATCAGGCACCGCCCTATCAGGCACCGCCCCTGACACCGGATTTATTGACAGGGGCTTCACCTCTGTCCGGGCACACTGGACAAAGGCGGACGTACGACTGCGAGTTGAAGGGAACGGGCATGGCAGACGACTGGGACGACCTCGTGCTGGACGAGGACTTCATACGCTCCGCCGAGACCTCCGAGCCGTCTGCCCGGGCCCGTATGCTCGCCGCGCGCTGGCGCCAGGAGTCGCCCGAGCCACAGCCCTGGCGCTCCGACGAGCCGCCCGCGGGGTGGTTCTTCAGCAAGCGCCGCAAGCGGTGGGGACGCCGATAGTTCGAACACCCGGCCGTTTAATTCGGTGGCGCCCAACTCGGCGTACAGGCACCATGGTTGTGTCCACACCGCCGGACAGCGACTCCGGCGCCACGTTCTGGGAGAGGAGCCGGGCGATGTCCATGCACGACAGTACGTCCAGCTCCCGTCGGGGCGGCCCGCGGAGGACTCCGGTGTAGTTACGCCACCGTCGAGTCCACCCGCAGGCACTGCCCGGGGCGGCCGCTTCGAGCACGCGATGTCGCTCTCGCGTGAGGCCGCCCACCCGGAGGATTGGCCGAGTGGTAAGGCACTGGCTTGCTAAGCCATGGTCGGGTTGCAAAGCCCGCGCACGTTCGATCCGTGCATCCTCCGCAGACCGCTGAGACCGCTGAGACCGCTGAGACCGCCGGGGCAACGACCGCGAGCCGGTCGTGTCAGCCCAGCAACCGCTCCAGCACCACCGCGATGCCGTCCTCCTCGTGGGAGGCCGTCACCTCGTCCGCCGCGGCCTTCAGCTCCTCGTGCGCGTTGGCCATGGCCACGCCGTACGAGGCCCAGCCGAACATCGGGATGTCGTTCGGCATGTCGCCGAAGGCGATCGTGTCCGCGGCCTTCAGACCGAGGCGCCGCGCCGCCAGGGACAGTCCCGTCGCCTTCGACAGACCCAGCGGGAGCAGCTCGACGATGCCCTCACCGGACATGGCGACGGTCACGAAACCACCCGCCGCCTGCCGGGAGGCCGCCGCGAGCGCGTCGTCCGACAGCTCCGGATGCTGAATGTAGATCTTGCTCAGCGGGGCCGCCCACAGGTCCGACACGTCCGTGAACGGCGTCGACGGCAGCGCACCCGTCACCGCGTACCCCGGCCCGACCAGCACGTCTCCGTCGAGGCCGCTGCGGCTCGCCGCCAGGAACAGCGGGCCGACCTCCGCCTCGATCTTCGCGAGGGCCACCGCGGCCAGCTGCCGGTCCAGGGTCACCGAGGTCAGCAGTCGGTGCTCGCCGGCGTCGTAGACCTGCGAACCCTGCCCGCAGACCGCGAGACCGTCGTACCCGAGGTCGTCGAGGATGTGCCGGGTCCAGGGGACCCCGCGGCCCGTCACCACGATGTGGGCGGCACCCGCCGCGGTGGCCGCGGCGAGCGCGTCACGGGTGCGCCGCGAGACCGACTCGTCGGAGCGCAGGAGCGTTCCGTCGAGGTCGGTCGCGATCAGCCGGTACGGAAAACCGCTGCTCACTTGGCGACCGGCTCCAGCAGCTCCCGGCCGCCGAGGTACGGCCGCAGCACCTCGGGCACCCGCACCGAGCCGTCGGCCAGCTGGTGGTTCTCCAGGATCGCCACGATGGTGCGCGGTACGGCGCACAGCGTGCCGTTGAGCGTGGCCAGCGGCTGGACCTTCTTGCCGTCGCGCATACGGATGGCCAGGCGGCGGGCCTGGAAGCTGTTGCAGTTGGAGGCCGAGGTCAGCTCGCGGTACTTGCCCTGGGTCGGGATCCACGCCTCGCAGTCGTACTTGCGGGACGCGGAGGCGCCGAGGTCGCCCGAGGCCACGTCGATGACCTGGAAGGGCAGCTCGAGGCCGGTCAGCCACTGCTTCTCCCACTCCAGGAGCCGCTTGTGCTCGTTCTCCGCGTCCTCGGGGGCGACGTACGAGAACATCTCGACCTTGTCGAACTGGTGCACGCGGAAGATGCCCCGGGTGTCCTTGCCGTAGGTGCCGGCCTCGCGGCGGAAGCACGGCGAGAAGCCGGCGTAGCGCAGCGGCAGCTGGTCGGCGTCGAGGATCTCGTCCATGTGGTACGCGGCGAGCGGGACCTCGGAGGTGCCGACCAGGTAGTAGTCGTCCTTCTCCAGGTGGTAGACGTTCTCCGCGGCCTGGCCGAGGAAGCCGGTGCCCTCCATGGCGCGCGGGCGGACCAGCGCGGGGGTGAGCATCGGGGTGAAGCCGGCCTCGGTGGCCTGCGCGATCGCCGCGTTGACGAGTGCGAGCTCCAGGAGCGCGCCGACGCCCGTCAGGTAGTAGAAGCGCGAGCCGGACACCTTGGCGCCCCGCTCCACGTCGATGGCGCCCAGCGCCTCGCCGAGCTCCAGGTGGTCCTTGGGCTCGAAGCCCTCAGCACCGAAGTCACGGATGGTGCCGTGCGTCTCCAGGACGACGAAGTCCTCCTCGCCGCCGACGGGGACGTCGGGGTGGACGAGGTTGCCGAGCTGCGAGGCGAGGCGCTTGGTCTCCTCGTCGGCGTCGTTCTGCGCGGCCTCGGCGGCCTTGACGTCGGCCTTGAGCTGCTCCGCCTTCTGGAGCAGCTCGGCACGCTCGTCCGGAGTGGCCTTGGGGATGAGCTTGCCGAGCGACTTCTGCTCGGAACGCAGCTCGTCGAAGCGGACGCCGGACGACCTGCGCCGCTCGTCGGCAGACAGGAGGGCGTCGACGAGGGCGACGTCCTCTCCACGGGCGCGCTGGGACGCGCGCACTCGGTCGGGGTCCTCACGGAGCAGGCGAAGGTCAATCACGCGGTCAAGGCTACCGGTGCGGGGATACGGCCCACGACTCACTATTGCCGGACGTGCCGAATCGTGGCTTACGTTCCGTTATGGGGGAATTGCGGAGGGTGTCAATGAAAAGCACCCCGGCCCCCCGGAACGAAGCAGGCGCGGGGAGTCGGGTTGACTCGACTCCCTTGTGGAGAGCGGGACTTGGTGTGCCGTTGTCCACAGGAATCCACATGCCTCGAAAAGTTATCCACAGGGTGTGCGGGGGATCTGTGGATTTCGGAATTGATCACTCCGAAACCTGGGGATCACGCCATGGATTCCCGGTGCAAACCCATATTTACCCCTACTTTCGAGTGGAAAGTGGTCACTCCAAAGGGTTACGCAAGGGAAAAGAATGGACGAAGGGTGACCTGCGCGCGTGTGGACACCGGAGGGGTCTGTAGGCCGATTTGTCGACAGGGTCGCCCTCCGGTGTCGACTTGTCCCCAGGTCGAGACGCGCACCTGTGGACAACTCCTGTGGATAACTAAAATCTGCAGGTAAGACAGGTCAGAATCGCCCGTCCTGGCACCGGGCCACCCAGTCCGAGGCCGCCATGAACTCCTCGTCCGAGGTGCCCGCCAGCGGGGCTCCCAGCTCCGCGGGCCCCTTGTCCGCACGAGGGTACGAACCGAGGAAACGCACCTCGCGGCAGATCCGCTTCAGCCCCATCAGGGCCTCCGCCACCCTTCGGTCGGTGATGTGACCCTCGGCGTCGATGCAGAAGCAGTAGTTGCCGATGCCCGTGCCCGTGGGCCGGGACTGGAGCAGCATCAGGTTGATGCCCCGGGTGGCGAACTCGCCCAGCAGGTCGCGCAGCCCGCCCGGATGGTCGTCGCGCTGCCACAGCACGACGGAGGTCTTGTCGGCGCCGGTCGGTGCGGCAGGCCGGGCGGGGCGGCCGACCAGCACGAACCGCGTCTGAGCGTTCTCGGCGTCGTGGATCCCGGTCTCCAGTGCCTCGAGGCCGTACCGGGCTGCCGCGAACTCGCCGGCGAAGGCCGCGTCGTACTGGCCCTCCTGGACCAGCCGGGCCGCGTCCGCGTTCGAGGCGGCCGACTCCCAGTGGACGTCCGGGAGGTTCTTCTTGAGCCAGTTGCGCACCTGCGGCTGGGCGGCCGGGTGCGCGGAGACCGTCTTGATGTCCGTCAGCTCGGTGCCCGGCCTGACCAGCAGCGCGAAGGTGATCGACAGCAGCACCTCGCGGTAGATCATCAGCGGGGCGCCCGCGACCAGTTCGTCGAGGGTGGTGGTGATGCCGCCCTCGACGGAGTTCTCGATCGGCACGAACGCGGCCTCGGCCTCACCCGCGCGTACCGCGTCCAGCGCGGACTGCACCGACACGTACGGGATCAGCTCACGGGTCGCCGTCTCGGGAAGCGTCCGCAGCGCGACTTCGGTGAAGGTGCCCTCAGGGCCGAGATACGCGTAGCTCGCTGGCATGACCTCACCCTAATGGCCCTTGTGGAGCGCAGCCCGCCCGTCTCACGACCGGGTGAACCCGCGCGACCTCACCCCTCCAGCAGGCCCTGCCCCACGTACTCCCCCTCCGCCGCCCCGCCCGGCACCGCGAACAGACCGCTCGACTCGTGCCGGATGTACTGGGACAGCGCGTCGCCGCGGTCGAGCTTGCGCTGGATGGGGACGAAGCCGCGCAGCGGGTCGGCCTGCCAGCAGACGAACAGGAGCCCCGCGTCCGGCGTCCCGTCCGCGTCGATGCCGTCGTGGTACGAGAAGGGGCGGCGCAGGATGGCCGCGCCCCCGTTCTGGTCGGGCCGGGTGATCCGGGCGTGCGCGTTGATCGGGACGGCCAGGTCCCCCTTCGCGTCCGTCTTCTCCAGGTCCATCGCGGTCGTCTCGGTGCCCCCGGACAGCGCGGCCCCGTTGGCCTTCCGGCGCCCGATCACAGCCTCCTGGGACCCGAGCGTCAACTTCTCCCAGTCGTCCAGCAGCATCCGGATCCGGCGTACGACCGCATAGGAACCGTTCGCCATCCACGCGGGCGTGCCGGACTCCGGGACGAAGATGCGCTGGTCGAAGTCGGGCTCGCTCGGCTTCGGATTGCGGGTGCCGTCCAGCTGGCCCATAAGGTTGCGGGCCGTCATGGGGTGGGCCGTGGCCCCCGGCGTGCGGTTGAAGCCGTTCATCTGCCAGCGGACCTTCGCCGCGCTGCCTGCGTCCTTCTGGATCGCGCGCAGGGCGTGGAAGGCGACCAAGGCGTCGTTCGCGCCGATCTGCACCCACAGGTCGCCGTTGCTGCGGGCCTTGTCGAGCTGGTCGGAGGAGAAGTCGGGCAGCGGGTCGAGGGCGACCGGGCGCTGCTTCTCCAGCCCGGTGCGGGCGAAGAAGCTGTGCCCGAAGCCGAAGGTCACCGTCAGGGAGGACGGTCCCGCGTCCCGGGCGACATCCGTGTCGGCGGAGCCCACAGGCTCCCCCGCCATCACCCGCTTCGCCGTCTCCGACCAGCGACGTAGCAGCGCGGCGGCCTCCTTGCGGCCCGCGCCCGGCGCGAGGTCGAAGGCGACGAGGTGACCGCGTGCCTGGAGGCCCTCCGTGATGCCGGGCTGATGTTTCACGTGGAACATCACCTCGGTGCTGCCCACCGAGGTCAGCGCAGTGGCCGCGGCGGGCGCGGCGGCGTACCCCACGGCCCCGCCGCCCGCACCGAGGACGAGCCCGGTGGCGCCGGCGGTGCCGAGCAGGGCACGGCGGGAGATGCCCTCGCGCGAAGCGGGACCCGCTTGAGCGGAGGTGCCTTCGTCGACGGCGGGGAGGGACTGTTCAGCCATGGTGCGGTTCAGCCGATCTGCGCGTTCTTGGAGACGGTCGTCTGGTCGATGTCGGAGGTCCGCACGGTCACGGCGACCTTCCAGTCGCCCGCCATGGGGATCTGCACATTGCTCGCCGACCAGTGGCCGGTGGAGATGCGGTCGGGGGTGATGGCCAGCGGCCCGATCTTCTTGGCCTCCAGGGTGAGGGCGACCTTCACCTCGGGGATGTCGAAGGCACGGCCGTTGGGCCGCTGGACGTAGACGTGCATCTCGTTGCCGCCCACGCGGGCGGGGTCGACGTCGACCGTGACGACACCCTTGCCGTCCGTGCCGCCGGTGTCGAAGGACATGTCCAGGGTCACCGCCCCGGACCCGGCCGTCGAGGACGAGGAGGAGGAAGACGAGGAGGCGGCCTTGGCCGCCTTGGCGTCCTCCTCCGTGCGGCCGGGCTCGGTCTGCGTCAGCACGGTCGTGACGGCCAGCAGGACGACCGCGACCCCCGCCTCGGCGAGCACCGAGCGGCGCAGCCCGAACCGGTTCGGATCGGCGTCCCGCGTCCGCTTCTGGCGCGCGGTGTCCATCGCGGCCTGCTGCCGGGCGAGCTGGGCGGCCCGCTTGGAGCCGGGGCCCTTGGAACCACCGGCGTCCGTGGCGTCGGCGGCCGCCTTCTTCGACTTGCCGGTGCCGGACGTGCTCGCGGCCACCCGCTCCTTCTGGGGCGCCCGCCTGCCCTGCCGTACGACGGTGTCGGCCAGCTGGGCCGTCCACCGCCGTGAGATGAACGCGATGCCGACCAGCAGTGCCACCAGCCCGATCTTGACCAGCAGCAGCTGCCCGTACCGGGTCTCGGTGAACGCGGACCAGGAGCCGAGCTGCCGCCAGGACTGGTAGACGCCGGTCGCCACCAGGGCGACGACGCTGCCGAAGGCGACCTGGGAGAACCGTCGTACGGCGGTCGACTCGATCGGCGCGTCCGAGCGGTACAGCGCGACGAGCAGTGCGGTCAGCCCGCCGAGCCAGGCGGCGACGGCCAGCAGGTGGACGACGTCGACGGGCATCGCGATGCCCGCCTGCAGACCGACCGAGGCGTGCTCGGCCATCGCCCAGCTCGCCGCGAGCCCGGCCGCGACGACGGTCCCGCCGATCGCGAGCCCGAAGGTGAGGTCGCGCTTCTCCTCGTCCTCGCGCTTGTCGTACGCACCGAAGAGCACGGAGATGAACAGGGCCGCCGCCGCGAGCAGCAGCAGCCGGGAGACGAGGGCCGCGCCCGCCTTGGTCTGGAGCACGTTCCCGAGCAGGTCCAGGTCGAAGATGTCCCCGACCTTCCCTGAGCCCGTGTAGGAGCCGCGCAGCAGGAGCAGCAGCAGGGTGGCCGAGGTGAGCGTGAGCCAGCCGCCGACGACGAGCCGCTGCATGGGCCGCACTCCGGCGCCGCGCTGCCAGCAGCCGAGCACGAAGGCGGCGCCGCCGACCAGCACGATGAAGCCGGCGTACGACATGTACCGCCCGAAGCCGTACAGCCAGCCGACGACCCCGCCGCCGGCCGTGTCCCCGGAGACCGAGACGGAGGTGACGGAGGGCGCGCCGATGGAGAAGGTGTAGGCGCCGGCGACGGGATGGCTGTCGGCGGAGACGACCTGGTAGGTGACGGTGTAGGTGCCGTCGGGCAGACCGCTGTGGAGCTTCACGGCGTAGGTCGTGCCGCTGACCTCGAACGGCTTGCCCTGCTGTACGGGCTTGCCCTTGGGGTCGAGGACGCGCAGCGAGTCGTTCGACAGGGCGACCTTCTCGGAGAAGGTCAGTGAGACCTGGTCGGGCGCCTTGTCGACCACCACCCCCTGCTGGGGGTCGCTGCCGGTCAGCGCGGCGTGTGCGGAGGCCGGCCCGGCCGTGGTCAGCAGCAGGCCGCACGCGGCCAGGAGCAGCAGTACCAGGGTCCGGACGCGGGGGGCGATGGTCTGCGTCAAGGTGATCCCTCCCTCAGTGTCCGGTCTTCGGGACGTAGGTCGCCGACTTCACCGGCATCTTCACGACGACGGGGTCGGCCTTGGCGAAGTGCAGTTCGACGGTGACCGTCTGACCCTGTTTCGGAGCCTGCTTCAGCTTGTCGAACATCAGATGGTTGGCGCCGCTTTTGAACACGAGTTGACCGTGGGCCGGGACGGCGAGGCGGGAGACCTCCTCCATCGCCCCTCCGTTGGTCTCGTGCATGGTGACCTGGCCGTCGTCGCTGGTGACGGAGGTCAGCTCGTCCTTCGACGAGCCGGAGTTGGAGATGGTCAGGAACCCGGCGGCCATGTCGGCGGAGACGGGCTGCGGGATGTAGGCGCCGGAGACGGTGAGGCCTTCCGGTGAGCCGTCGGAGTCCGAGCAGCCGGCCAGCAGCAGGACGGCCCCCGCCACTACGGCGAGCCCGGCGGAGGAACGGTTCACGGGTTCTGCCCCTTGATGATCTTGGGCAGGTCCTTGGTGTAGTCGTCGACGGTGGCGTCCTCGCCGTACAGGACGTACCCCTGGTCGGTCCTGGGGGAGAAGGCGACGACCTGGGTGCCGTGCACCGAGACGGTCTTGCCGGTCTTCTTGTCCTTGTGGGTCGGCTCGATGGAGATGCCGAGGGTGCGGGCGCTCGCCTGGATGGTGGCGAAGTCCCCGGTGAGGCCCACGAACTGGGTGTCGATGCCCTTGAGCCACTTGCCGAGCTCGGCGGGGGTGTCGCGGGCCGGGTCAGTGGTGACGAACACGACGGTGAGCTTGTCCTGCTCGGACTTGGGCAGCTGCTTCTTCGCCACGGCGATGTTGTTCATGGTCAGCGGGCAGATGTCGGGGCAGTGGGTGTAGCCGAAGTAGATCAGCGTCGGCTTGCCCTTCGTCTCCTTGCGGAGGTCGTACTTCTCGCCCTTGGTGTCGGTGAGGACCAGGTCCGGCTTCTCGAACGGCTGGTCGAGGACGGTGGCCGCCTTGTCCGAGCCGGCCTCCTCCGAGACCACGGAGACGGGCGAGGAGCTGTCGTCACCGCTGCCGCAGGCGGAGAGGGTCAGGGTGGCGGCGGCGACCAGCGCGGCCGCGGCGAGCGTCTTGTTGCGCATATCAAAAAGTCCCAGATGTAAGAATTTCGGTGCGCGCCGGGGCCCTTCGACCCCGGCGCGCTTCCCGCGGAACAGGGTCAGGCGTCGCTGCGCCGACGGCCGGCGAGCACGCCGTAGGCCACGCCCAGGGCGCCGACGACGATGCCGACCACGCCGAGGACGCGGGCGGTGGTGTCACTGCTGTCGCCGGCGACCTCGGTGGTGGCGGCGGCGTTCTCGGTCTTGTCGTCCGCCTCCTCGGCGGCCGTGGAGCCGTGGTGGCCGTCCTCGGAGGCCGCGGACAGGGCGAGCACGGGAGCCGGCGTCTCGGGCTCCTCCGCGCCGTCCTCCTGTACCTCGATCCAGCGCACGACCTCCTTGTTGGAGTACGTCTGGATGGCCTTGAAGACCAGTTCGTCGGCGTCCTCGGGCAGGGCCCCGATGGAGACCGGGAACTTCTCGAAGTAGCCGGGCTGGATGCCGCTGTCCTTGCCGGTGGCGGTCCAGGTGACCTTGGAGACGGCCTCGGTGATCTGCTCGCCGTGCAGCTCGAGGGGCTTGGCCAGCTTGGACTTGGTGACCTCGATCTTCCAGCCGGGCATCGGCTCCGGCATGACCGAGGCGAGCGGGTGGTCGGTCGGGAAGTTGACCTCGAGCTTGGTGGTGGAGGCGTTGTCGCGCTCGTTGGGGACCTTGAAGTCCACGACTGCGTAGCCGCCCTTGGCGGCGGTCCCCTCGGCGGCCACGCTGACGTGCGCGAACGCGGGCGAGGAGAGGACGACGACGGCGCCGGCGGCGACGGCGGCGGTCGCGGCGAGACGAGAAGCCTTCATGAAGAGCACTCCGCTTCGAAAGGGATGTCGGTGAAGAGGGATGCGCGTGCGCACACGCGCGTGCCGCACGACGGCGGCCCCTCCTCCGTGTCCCTCAGGAGCTCAGGAGCTCAGGAGCTCGGGAACTCAGGAGCTCGGGAACTCGAGAAGCGGAGTGGGTGGTCGCGTCGCGTCAGGCGGTGAGAACGAGTGCCGCGGCGGGCGGCGGGCCGCGCCTGATCACCGTGTGCTGGAGTGCCGCGGTACGCGGCCGGGGCGGCGCGAGTGACACGGCCAGCGGGGGGCGCGGTCCGGTCTCGGGTGCCCCCGGCAGCCCCACGCGCAGGGCCCGCACCAGTGCGAGCGCCCCGCGCAGGGACCGTACGAGCGCCCCTTCCGCCACCGAGTGCGCCGAGCACGCGGACAGTTCGACGAGCCTCAGCAGCGCCAGGTCACCACGCCGCAGCAGCCATCCGGCGGCGACGGCGGCGAGGACGTGCGCGAGGACCATCGGCAGGGACGGCCAGACGGAGGAGCCGGCCATGACGTCGGTCGCATGGTGCGCCGCTTCCGTCGCCCCCGTCGTCCCCGTCGTCCCCGTCGATCCCGCCGCTCCCGCCGTCCCGGGGTACAACCGCGCCTCGGTCAGGACCCGCTGGGCCTGTGCCGGACTGATCGCCGCGGCGGTGGTCCCGCACAGCAGCCGCGCGGCCTGCTGGACCAGGGCGGTGTCGGAGGCCGGCTGCGTCGACGACATCGTCATCGTGGCCGTGCCGTGCTGTCCGAGCCCGAACAGCACGTGCAGCACGGTCTGTCCGACCGCGAGCAGGGTCGCGATCCCCGCCAGTGAGCGCTCGCGCCCGGCGAGAGGTGCCACGACGAGAACGGCCCCGACGAACCCCGCGCCGAGCGTCCACAGCGGAACCGTGGCGCAGGAGGCGATCGCGTGACCGGCCGCGGCCAGCACGACGCAGACCGCGGCGAACACCGCGGCCCGCAGAACCCGGAGATCCGCTCCGGAGCGCGCGTGGGGGGCAGTCATGGCGGGCTCATCATCGCACTGGGCTTATGGACGCCATACGGCAGGTCCACAAGATGACGTACGGGGTGTACGCCCGGAAGGTCACTTAAGCGACGAGCTGCCCCACATACACCGCCGGTTGCCGCCGGCGCATCCCCCATATGGGCGGCATCACGTCAAGGATGTGCTTACACCGGGGCACGCGCGGCAATACGTAACGGTATGTCGAGCCGCGGCCAGGAGGCTGGAGCATGAGCATCTGGTGGTCACTCCATCTGCGGCGCGAGGCTGCGAGCGTTCCGCTCGCCCGGCGCCTGCTGCTCGGCACCATGGAGACCGCGGGCGTCGACCCGGACGTCTCCTACGACCTCTCCCTCGCCCTCAGCGAGGCCTGTGCCAACGCCGTGGAGCACGGCGGGGAGAGCGGACCGCAGGACCCCTCGGCGGCCTACCGGGTCACCGCCTACCTCGACGGCGAGAAGTGCCGAATCGAGGTCACCGACTCCGGACCGGGCTTCCCGCCCGTGCGGCCGCCCCGCCCCACGGCCACGGAGGCGGAGAACGGCCGCGGCCTCTGTCTCATCCACGAACTCGCCGACCACGTCCAGATCGGCAACAAACCGGGTCGCGGTGCCGTGGTGAGCTTCGACAAGATCCTCAAATGGCGAGAGGACGCACCGCTGATGGCGGTGTGAACCCGGGGCTCCGGTTTTCCCGGCATCCTCAGGTCGCGCACAGCCTGCCCTCAGGGTCCTGACGGACGGGACTCGTACGTTCCCGGTCATGACGGGAACCCACAGGAACTCCACCATCACCCGACGGCGTGCCCTCGTGGTGACCGGCGGGACGGTCGCGGCCGGCGGGCTCGCCGTCGCCGGCTACCGGTCGGCCTTCGCCGACACCGCGGACGGCGTCACGGACACCACCACGGACACCACCACGGACACCAACGGGGCGACGGCCACCGGAGCGTGCATGACGCTCATGTCGAGCGTCACCGAAGGCCCGTACTACCTCGACGGTGCCCTGGTCAGAAAGGACATCACCGAGGGCAAGAGCGGGGTCCCGCTGACGCTGCGGCTGACCGTCGTGGACGCCACCGACGGCTGCACCCCGGTCAAGGGCGCGGCCGTGGAGATCTGGCACTGCGACGCCTGGGGCTACTACTCCGGCTACACCACCGCCAACCCGGGCGGCTCCGCGCCCGCGGAGAGCGAGGACGGTTCGACCGCGAACGACGACACCTACCTGCGCGGCTACCAGATCGCGAACGCCAACGGGGTCGTGAGGTTCGAGACGATCTTCCCCGGCTGGTACACCCCGCGCACCTGCCACATCCACGTGAAGGTGCACACAGGCGGCGAGAAGGAGGACGGCACCTACGAGGGCGGCAAGGTCAACTACACCGGCCAGCTGTTCTTCGACGACACGGTCGCCGAGGAGATCTTCACGCTGGAGCCCTACTCCCGGCACTCCGGCAGCTACACCACCCTCGACGACGACATGGTCTACGACGGCGGCGGCGCGACCAGTGGCCTGCTCACTCTCAAGGCCGTGCACAAGGCAGACCCGTCCAAGGGCTACAAGGGCTCCCTGGCCCTCGCCATCGATCCGGACGCCGAGAACACGGGCGCAGGCAGCGGCGGAGGCGGCGAGGGCGGCACACCCCCGAGCGGCGCCCCGACGGGCGAGCCGCCGAGCGGCACCCCGACGGGCGAGCCCTCGAGCGGCACCCCGACGGGCGAGCCCCCGAGCGGCGCCCCGTCCGAAAGCGCCAGTCCTTCGGCCTCCGCGTCCTCGTAGGCACGGCCATGAGCAGCAGTGAGGACGAGGCGCTGGCTCTGGCCGCCGTGGACGCGCTCACCGGCCAGCTGGCCCTGGCCCCCAAGCCGGGCCTGCCCGACCCGCGCGACCTCGGCGCCCGCGCCACGCGCGCGGACCACTGTTCGCTGCGCTGGTCGGCCAAGGCTCTCGCGCCCGGCCTCGCGGCGATGGCGGCCGCGGCCCGCCGTACCGGCGAACCCACGCCGGGGCTGCGCGCGGAACTGGGCGCGATCGGCCGGTGCACCGAGCACTCGGTGCGCCTGGCCGGCGGCGGCCACCGCGGGGCCCTGTGGACCCTCGGCCTGCTGGTCGCCGCGGCCGCCCTCGACCCTGGGGCGCGGTCCAAGGACGTGGCCACCACCGCCAAGAAGATCGCCGCGCACAGCGACAAGCGGGCCCCGCGCCGGCCTTCCCGCGGCTCCTCGGTGTCGGCGAAGTACGGCGCGGCGGGCGCCCGGGGTGAGGCGCGGGCCGGATTCCCGCACGTACGGCGGGCGTTGGACGCGCTGACCGCTTCCCGCACGGCGGGCGCCGGTGAGGCGGAGGCCCGCCTGGACGCCCTGCTCACCGTGATGTCCACCCTCCAGGACACCGAACTCCTCTACACGGCGGGACCCTTGGGCCTGCGCCATGTACAGGCGGGTGCCCGCGGGGTCCTGGAGGCGGGTGGTACGACGACCGACGCGGGGCGCGAGGCCCTGCGCGCCCTCGACGCCGACCTCCACGCGCGCGCGTGGAGCCCCCGTGGCAGCGCGGGGCTGCTCGCGGGGGCTCTGTTCGTGGACTCGCTCACGGCGACGGCCGCTCCAAGGGCGCTCTGACCTCGGCTAGTTGACGAGCACGGGCGCCTCGGCATCCCTGTCCGAGGCATCCCTGTCCGAGGCGCCAGCCTCCGATGCGTCCCCCTCCGAGGCGCCCCGCTCCCGGGAACCCTTGTCCGGGGAGCCCTTTCCCACGGAGCCCTTGGAACCCTGGGAACCGTTTCCCGTCGAGCCGGGGACACGGCCGGCGGCCCGCCTGGTCGCCGGCCCCATGGCGTACGACGCCAGGAGCGTCGCCCCGCCGAGCAGCAGCCATCCCGGCGTGCCCCACTCGACCAGCAGCGTCGTCAGCACCAGCGGGCCCAGTGTCCGGGCCACCGTCACCCCGGTGCCGAAGAACCCCTGGTACTCGCCGACCCGTTCGGCCGGAGCCAGGTCGAAGGAGAGCTGCCAGGACCCCGCCGACTGCCCCATCTCGGCCACCACCTGCAGCACGGCCCCGACGACCAGCGCCCCCACGGCCACCCACGGCGAGGCCCCAGCCGACAGCGCGAACACCCCGCAGGCCGCCAGCATGACCCACCCCGACCGCCGCACCGCGCGCGTGGCCGACGCGAGCCCGGTCACTCCGCGGGCCATCCGCACCTGGAACACCATCACGGCCCCGGTGTTGAGCACGAACAGCGCGGACACCAGCCAGGTCGGAGCCGCGGTCCGCTCGGCGATCCACAGCGGGATCCCCAGGCTCAGCAGGGGCATCCGCAGCAGCAGGACGGTGTTCAGCAGCGTGATCACGGCGTACGGCCGGTCGCGCAGCACACCCGGGCCGTGACGGCTGTCCACGGGCACGCGGGGCGCCACCGACGGCAGCCGCAGCAACAGCCCCGCACACATCACGAAGCTCACCGCGTCCACCGCGAACACCCCGAGATACGCCGCCCGCGTCCCGGCGTGCAGCGCCAGTCCGCCGAGCCCCGCTCCCACGGCCAGCCCGGCGTTGAGCGTCGCCTGGAGGTGGGCCAGCAGCCCGGTCCGCTCGCCGGCGGACACCAGCCCGGCGAGCAGCGCCTGCCGGGCCGCGGCGAGCCCCGACTGCGCGGAGGCGTAGGCGCAGGCCGCCAGGACGAACGGCACGAAGTCCCGCACGACCAGGAAGGACGCCACCGCCAGCCCCGTGGCCAGCGCCAGCAGCACCGCCGTGCCGCGCGCCCCGCGCCGGTCCGCGAGCCGCCCGAGGGGCACGCCCACGACCGACCCGACCGCCCATCCGACGGTCAGCCCGAGCCCCACGCGCGCGGGGTCGAGCCCGACGACGTGCGTGAAGTAGAGCGCCGATGTCACGTAGTAGGCGCCGTCGCCGACGCTGTTGCTCAGCTGGGCGAGCGCCAGGACACGTTGCGGCCCCGCGGGCGGGACGAGTGAGTTCGTCATGAGAACGACACTAGAAGCGCGGTGGACCGCTCGGCAGACCCAATGGAGACCTCTGGGAGTGGCCCAATTCCAGCACCCGGACCAGTGCCTCCAGAGCCCCGGGATACGCCCCCTCGCGAGGCGTCCCGTACCCCACGACGAGCCCCTCACGAGGTCCCGCCGCATGCCAGTGCTCCCGCAGGGACCCCACCGCGAGACCCTCTGCCGCGGCCCGCGCCAGCACCGCCGTCTCGTCCTCGACCTCGACCAGCGCGTGCAGTCCGGCCGCGATCCCCTGGATCCGCCGGCCCGTCCCCAGCCGCTCCACGAGCCGGTCCCTGCGCCGCCGGTACCTGAGCCGGCACGCGCGCACGTGACGGTCGTACGCATGGCTGCGGATCAGTTCGGCGAGCGCCAGCTGGCCGATGGTCTCGGTGCTGTGGTCGCTGTGCAGCTTGGCGTCGGCGACGGGGGCGACGAGGTGCGGCGGCAGCACCATCCAACCGAGCCGGAGCGCGGGTCCAAGTGTCTTGGACGCCGTCCCCAGGTAGACGACCTGCCCCGGCGCCATGCCCTGGAGCGCCCCGACGGGCTGCCGGTCGTACCGGAACTCCCCGTCGTAGTCGTCCTCGACGACCAGGGCCCCACGCGCGCGTGCCCAGTCGGTCAGCGCCCGCCGCCGCGAGGGGTGCAGGGTCACACCGGTCGGGTACTGGTGGGCGGGAGTGACGACGACGGCCGCGGGCTCCCGCAGGTCGTCGACCTCGACCCCCAGTTCGTCCACCCGCACCGGCACCACCCGCCCACCCGCCCGCCGTACGACATCGCGGTGGAAGGGCAGCCCGGGGTCCTCCATGGCGACGGTCCCGCCGTCCAGGACCCGCGTGAGCAGCGCGAGCCCCTGCACGGCCCCCGAGGTGACCAGGATCCGCTCGGGCGGCGCGACCACTCCCCGGGCCCGCCCGAGGTACTCGGAGAGGGCGGTGCGCAGCTCGATCCGGCCCAGGGGATCGCCGTAGTCGTACGCGGAGACCGGCGCGGCGGCGACGGCCCGCCGTACGGCCCTGACCCAGGCGGCGGCGGGGAAGGCCCCGACGTCGGGACTGCCGGGCCGCAGGTCGAAGAGCGGCGCACGCGCGCGTGTCGCGCTTTCCGGCGACCGGGTCTCGGCCGCGGGCAGCGGAGCGACGACCGTCCCCGACCCCTGCCGAGCGGTCAGATAGCCCTCGGCGATCAGCTGGTCGTAGGCCGCCTTCACGGTCCCGCGGGACACCCCCAGCTCCTCGGCGAGCCGACGGGTGGCGGGAAGCCGGGCCCCAGGAGCCAGCCGCCCACCGCGCACGGCATCGCGCAGAGCCCTCTCGAGCCCGGCGCGACGCCCTTCGGCGGAGTCGGCGTTCAGATGCAGGTCCACCGGACCCGCCCGGGGAGCGGGGCCGTGTCACTGTGCGGCTCCGCCGCGTGGGCGCGAGGGGCCACCGCGCACCCGCAGCCGGGACTCAACTCTTGAGGCCCGCCATCCAGGCCTCGACCTCGTCGGACTGCCGGGGCAGACCGGACGACAGATTCCGGTTCCCGTCGGCCGTCACCAGGATGTCGTCCTCGATCCGCACCCCGATGCCCCGGTACTCCTCGGGCACGGTCAGATCGTCGGCCTGGAAGTACAGCCCGGGCTCGACGGTCAGCACCATCCCCGGCTCGAGGACCCCGTCCACGTACGACTCCACCCGCGCGGCAGCGCAGTCGTGGACGTCCATGCCCAGCATGTGCCCGGTGCCGTGCAGCGTCCACCGCCGCTGCAGGCCCAGCTCCAGCACCCGCTCCACGGGCCCCTCGACCAGCCCCCACTCCACGAGACGCTCCGCGAGCACCCGCTGAGCCGCGTCATGGAAGTCCCGGTACTTCGCGCCGGGCTTCACGGCCGCGATCCCGGCCTCCTGGGCGTCGTACACGGCGTCGTAGATCTGCTTCTGCAGGGCGCTGAACCGGCCGTTGACCGGCAGTGTCCGCGTCACGTCGGCCGTGTAGTAGGTGTGCGTCTCGACACCCGCGTCGAGGAGGAGCAGGTCACCGGAGCGCACGGGTCCGTCATTGCGCACCCAGTGCAGCGTGCAGGCGTGCGGCCCGGCCGCGGCGATCGTGCCGTAGCCGACGTCGTTGCCCTCCACGCGCGCGCGGAGGAAGAACGTGCCCTCGATGTAGCGCTCGGAGGTGGCCTCGGCCCGGTCGAGGACCTTCACGACGTCCTCGAAGCCGCGCACGGTCGAGTCGACGGCCTTCTGGAGCTCCCCGATCTCGAACTCGTCCTTGACGAGGCGTGCCTCGGACAGGAAGACCCGCAGCTCCTCGTCCCGCTCGGCGGTGACCTTGTCGGTCAGCGCGGCCTCGATGCCGGCGTCGTGGCCGCGCACGACCCGCACCGGACCGGTGGACTCGCGCAGCGTGTCGGCGAGCTCGCGCACGTCGGAGACGGGGACGCCGTACAGCGTCGAGGCCTCGGTCAGCGAGTGCCGCCGCCCGACCCACAGCTCGCCCTGCCCGGACAGCCAGAACTCGCCGTTCTCGCGGTCGGAGCGCGGCAGGAGGTACAGCGTGGCGGTGTGGCCGCCGGAGACGGGCTCCATGACGAGCACGCCGTCCTCGGTCTGGTTGCCCGTGAGGTAGGCGTACTCGACGGAGGCCCGGAAGGGGTACTCGGTGTCGTTGGAGCGGGTCTTCAGATTGCCCGCGGGGATCACCAGGCGCTCACCGGGGAACCGCGCCGACAGGGCGGCACGGCGGGCCGCGGTCTCGGCGGCCTGCGCGATCGGCTCCAGGTCGTGCAGCTCGGTGTCGGCCCAGCCGGACTTCATGCTCTCGGCCAGCTCGTCGGAGACGCCCGGGTACAGGCCGTTCTTCCGCTTCTTGATCGGCTCTTCGGACTCAGTCTCCGGGGTCTCCGGGGTGAGCTCTTCGGCCACGGTCATCCTCCTACGAAACGGCACTGGACCCCCACCATCGTACGGTCGTACGGAAGGGGGCCCAGGGGCCTTGGGCCTGTTACACCCTGCTACTCGAAGTGCGCGGCCAGCAACACGACGTCCTCCTCGGAGTCCGCCTCGTCAAGACCCTCCGGCAGCACCGTCCGCAGCACGTGGTCGGCGACCGCGCCGGGGTCGCCGCGCAGCGCCTTCGGCACCCCGGCGGCCGCCGCGTGCAGTCGGGCGAAGGCACGGTCGGTGGGGTCGCCGGTGCGGTGCAGCAGTCCGTCGGTGTAGAGCAGAACCGTCTCTCCGGGTTCGGCGCTCAGCTCCACGCTCGGCGCCTCCCAGCAGGCGAGCATGCCGAGCGGCGCGGACACGGAGGTCTCCACGAACTCGGTGCGCCGCTCGCCGATCAGCAGTGGCGGGCAGTGCCCGGCACCGGCCAGCGTGATCTTGCGCAGGGCGGGCTCGCAGTAGGCGAACAGGGCGGTGGCGGAGCGGGCCGGCTCGGTCAGCCGGAGCAGCAGCTCCAGGTCGGACAGGACCGCGACCGGGTCCTCGCCCTCCATCACGGCGTACGCCCGCAGCGACGCCCTGAGCCGTCCCATCGCGGCGATCGCGCTCGGGCCGCTGCCGGTCACCGAACCGACCGCGAGGCCCAGAGCCGCTTCCGGCAGGGGCAGTGCGTCGTACCAGTCGCCGCCGCCGCGCGGGCCGGTGCGGTGCCGGGCGGCGAGCCTGACGCCGGCGACGCGGGGGAGCCGGGACGGCAGCAGCTCCTCCGCCATCGTCGCCATGCACGCGCGCGTGCGCTCGACCTCGAGGAGCCGGGCCAGGTGCTCGGTGGCGTAGCGGACGTACAGGCCGACGAGGTGGCGCTGGCGTTCGGAGGGCTCGGCGGGCTCGTCGTAGAGCCATACGGCGGCGCCGAGGCGGCCGGCGTCGTCGGTGGCCAGGGGGAGCGCGTAGCAGGCCGCGTAGCCGAGGCGGGCGGCGACCTCGCGGTGACGGGGGTCGAGGCCGTCCTCGGCGAGCAGGTCGGGCTGGGCGATCTCGCCGTCGCCGCCCGGCAGTCCGTCGAGGATCCTGCCGTACGACATCGCGCTGCGCGGCACGGTCTCGATGTGCCCGAGGTCGGCGCGGGCGAGTCCGAGGCCGATGGTGGTGTCGGGGCCGAGGCGGTCGTCCGGTTCGAGGACGACCAGTCCGCGCCGGGCTCCCACCAGGGCGGCTCCGGCACGCAGGAGTTCCTGGAGGGCCTCGGACAGCGCGTCCGTGCGCGCGAGGCGTTCGGTGAGTTCGTGCAGGGTCGTCAGGTCGGAGACCCAGCCGGCGAGCCGGTCCTGGAGCAGGGCGCCGGGTGCGTTCGGCGCGGGGACCGCGGAGGTGCCCGGGGCGGCAGGCGCGGGCGCGACAGTGTGTGCGGGTGCGGGAACCGTTGAATCGATTCCAGCCACTTTCGAAGGGTGAGGGGCGTTCATGTCGTCCGGCTTTCCGACCGGTGCGTATTGCTCAAAAGCATCGCAAACCCCCATGTCATTCTGCGCCGCTAGCAGTGTCTCCACATGTACACGCACTCGTAAGGGGATGTCCAGCATTGTCCTGCTGGGATTCCTGGTGTCCGTGGGTAACCGGTGGAGGGTGGGTCGATGGGCTAAGTTGGCTCAAAACTGCCTCGGGTTACGGTGTATTGAGGTCGACTGGCCTTGCTCCACAGAGCGTCACAGCGGTCGTGATGGGTACGTACTCGGTAAGGACCAGGGGTGGTGCGCAACCACCCGGAACCTGGTGACCGACCCGGGCGTCTTAGCCACCGACGACCGAGCCCCATCCTCCCGTGGTGGAGGCGGAGAGAAATACGCGCGACGGCAAAACGCCATACTTCGCCACCCCCCGCCACGCCCTTGTTTTTGATAGACGCAGTATGGGGTTCCCCTTGTCTCGGACAAGGGTGTGATGCGCCAACAGGTACGCACAGTGAAGTGATCGACACATGGTGTGATGTGGTCCACGGTGTTGCCAGCGGTGCAACGGAAAGGAACGAGCGCTCATGCGCGAGATCCTCGGAAGGCGACGCAGGCTCCTGTCCCAGCGCAACGACGGAAGGCCTGAATTGCTCGGCGCGGCCCTGACCTTCGCGACGGAATGGCAGTGGCCCGTACTCCCGGGCGTGGCACCGGACCCGGAGGGCCGGGCCCGCTGCGGATGCCCCGACCCGGAGTGCACGGTCCCCGGCGCCCATCCGTTCGACCCGGGCCTGCTCGCGGCCACCACCGACGAGCGCATGGTGCGCTGGTGGTGGACCAACCGCCCGGCCGCACCGATCGTCCTGGCCACCGGCGGCAGCGCCCCCTGCGCGGTCAGCCTGCCGGCCCCGGCGGCCGCCCGCGCCCTGGCCACCCTCGACCGCGAGGGGATGCGCCTGGGCCCGGTGGTCGCCGCGCCGACCCGCTGGGCGATCCTCGTCAAGCCGTACTCCATGGAGCAATTGGGCGAACTGCTGTACGCCCAGGACCACGTACCCGGATCCCTCCGCTTCCACGGCGAGGGCGGCTATCTCGCCCTGCCCCCGTCCGAGACCGGTCACGGCGGCATCACCTGGGAGCGCGCTCCGCTTCCCGGCTCGGCCTCCCCGTGGGTCCCCGACGTCGAGGCCGTGGTGGACGCCGTGGTCGAGGCCCTCACTCGTACGGGTGTGAGCGCACCCGAGTTGTAGGGGTGTCCGGCGCGGGCGGAACCGGCTGCCCGCGCCGGGTCGTTATCGTCCGCTTCATGAACCTTCGTCTGCTTGCCCTGTCGGGTGTCGTGGTGTGCGCGGTCGCGCTCCCGCTGGCCGTGGCCTCCGCGGGACAGGTGGGCGACGGGGGCCGTACGGTCGTACGCGATCTCGTACGTCCGGCCACGGCGCCCTCCGCCGGGCCTTCCGCCGGGTCCGCCATGCCTCCCGCCGAGTCGTCCCCGGTACGGCCGTCCGCGGCCGATGACTACAAGGCGCCCCTCGCCGAGGCCGGGCGCTCCCCGCTGCTGCTCGGCCTGGGGCTGGCCACCGCAGCGCGCTGCGGTCCCGAACTGAGCTCCCCCGACGGCGTCGAGGCACAGACCTGTGTGCTCACTCAGGGCGAGCAGACCTGGGCGCGGACCTACTACCGCAATGCGACCGGCGCGGCGCTGGACGCCGTGCTCAGCTTCCTGGAACCCGGCGGACGCACCGTGCAGTTGCGGTGCGCGGTCGGCGCCGGGGACGAGCCGGACAGTTGTGAGACGCCCCGGGAGCGGACCCTGGGGGCGCCGGCCGACTACACGGCGGTCGCGGAGTTCGCCCGGCGGGGCAGCGGACCGCTGCTGCTGCGGGCCGGGAGCAACTCCGGTGAAATCACGGGCAGTTGACGCGCGGCCGCGTTCCGTAAAGCGTCCGGGACACAGAAAGACCCGGTTGCTGGCGACGGGGGATGCACCAGCAACCGGGCTATTGGAACCGTAACAAGAGATCCGCCGTTCGCAAATTCGACCGTGACGCTCCCTGGCTTATTCGGACACCTATTCTCCTTCTCCTGGGGGGAGTTGTGAGCGGAGCCGGTCGTTCCGTGAAGCCTCGGTGCGGCTGACCGACCGGTCAGCCGCACCGGCGTCGTCAACTCAGCGTGACCTGGCGGTTGGTGAGACCGCCGCGTGCGCGGCGCTCGTCGGCGGTCAGCGGTGCGTCCGTGGCCAGAGCGCCCGCGAGACGTTCGGCGAACTCGGCGGCCGGCTTCTCGACGTCCTCCGCGGTGACCCCGCTCGGCAGGTCCCAGACCGGCACGGTGAGGCCGTGGGCACGGAAGGAGCCGACGAGCCGGGTGCCCTCGCCGAGGCTCGACCGCCCGGCCGCGTGCAGGCGCGCGAGCGCGTCCAGAAGTTGCTCCTCGGGGTGGGGCATGACCCAGCGCAGGTGGTTCTTGTCCGGCGTCTCGCACCAGTAGGCGGCGTCGACTCCGGTCAGCCGGACCGTCGGGATCGCCGCGGCGTTGGCCCGCTCCAGGGAGGCGGTCACCTCGGGCGTGGCGTTCTCCGCGTCCGGGATCCAGAACTCGAAGCCCTCGTGCACAACTGGCTCGAACGCGCCTTCGGGATCGAGCAGATCCTGCAGGCGCGGACCGTCGGCGGGAGCGCGCCGGCCCTCGACCGGGGTGCCCGGAGCCGCCGTGAGCGCGCGCTGGAGGGTGTCGGCGAGGTCGCGGCTGATGTCGCCCGACGCGGTGTCGTTCTGCAGACCGAGCAGCACCGAGCCGTCGTCGCGGCGCAGGGCGGGCCAGGCCATGGGCAGGACCGTGGCCAGCGTGACCGACGGGACGCCCTCGGGGAGGCCGCTCTTGAGGGTCAGTTCGACCGTGGCGGCGGGGACCAGCTCGCGCAGGGCCACCCAGTCGCCCTCGCCCGCGAGGCCCTCGAAGGGGCGGTGCACCAGCTCGGTCACGGCCTGCGCGGCGGCCCGGCCGTGGCAGGCCTTGTAGCGGCGGCCGCTTCCGCACGGGCAGGGTTCGCGGGCGCCGACGACCGGGACCTCGCCATCCGTGATCTGCGGGCGCTTGGCCTTCGTCTGAGGTCGCTTCTTGGCCATCGTGGCTGTCTCCCGGTTACGGCTCGTCTCGTACGGGCGCGAGCCTAGCCGCTTGCGACTTGGCCGACGGGAGCCTGTGGACAACCACCGGCGTGTGCGTCACGAACACGCGGTCCAGGTCGCCCCGGTCCGAGCCGTCCGGGCCGAGGCCGCCTCAGTCCAGGTCGTCGTACGCGTCCGAGAAGTCCAGGTCGGGTATCGCGACCGACGGGGCCACGACTCGCTTGGCGAAGTCGTCGCGGCGGCGGCCGGCGTCCGGATCGTGCACGTCCGCGTGGACGATCACCCAGACCGTGACCTCGCCCCGGGCGTCGTCCCTGACACCCCAGTCGTCGGCCAGCGCGGTGATGATGTTCAGCCCGCGGCCGCCGTGCGCGGTGACCGAGGGCGTGGCCGGAGCCGGGCGGGTGGGCCCGCCGCCGTCCGTCACCTCGACCGTGAGTCTGCCGGCCGCGTCCACCCGCCAGGCGGCGCGGACGTCACCGTCCCCGGCCAGGGCGTCGCCCAGCGGCCGGCCGTGCTTGCACGCGTTGCTCAAGAGTTCGGAAAGAATCAGTACGGCGTCGTCGATGACCGATTCCGTCACGCCACCCCTGCGCAGTTGCACGCGCATACGGTGCCTCGCTTCCCCCACGCCCGCAGGGCCATGGGGTACGGCCATGCTCGACGACGTGGGCACCTCCTGTGCCACCACAAACGCCACCCCCGAGACCTCCTTCGCCCCACGCCACGGTGTGGATGCCCCATTGGCCTGTACCGGAAACCGGCCAATCACGTTCCGCCGACGCATTCGTAACCGTCGAACACGCACCGAACGCGCCGGGGCACACCCTGTGACGGAGGGGACGTCAGCGGCCCAGCCGGTCGAGCACCGCGCGCGGGCGGTTGGTGATGATGGCGTCGACGCCCAGCTCCACGCAGAGGTCCACGTCCTCGGGTTCGTTGACGGTCCACACGTGCACCTGGTGGCCCGCCCGCTTCAGGCGCTCGATGTAGCCGGGGTGGTTGCGCACGATCCGGATCGAGGGGCCGGCGATGCCCACTCCGGCGGGCAGCCGGCCGTCCCGCAGCCGGGGCGAGACGAACTGCAGCAAATAAACCGTCGGCAGCGTCGGCGAGGCGGCACGCACGCGATGCAGCGACCGGGCCGAGAAGCTCATGACCCTGATCGGCGACTCGGCGGCGGAGGCGGGGGCGTCCAGACCGAACCGCTTCAGCAGCACGAGGAGCCGCTCCTCGACCTGGCCGGCCCAGCGCGTCGGATGCTTGGTCTCGATGGCCATCTCCACCCGCCGCCCCGCGTCGGCGACGAGTTCGAGCAGCCGCTCCAGGGTGAGGACGGAGGTGTCCTCCCGGTCCTCGGGCCGGTACACCCAGTCCGGCTCCTCGTCGCGGGTGCGCCAGAACTCCCGGGTCCGGCGCGAACCGAAGTCCAGGGCGGCGAGATCGGCGAGCTCCAGTGCCGAGACCGCTCCGCGGCCGTTGGACGTACGGTTGACGCGTCGGTCGTGCACACACACCAGATGACCGTCGGCCGTCAGGCGTACATCACATTCGAGGGCGTCCGCACCGTCCTCGATCGCCTTCCGGTACGCGGCGAGGGTGTGCTCGGGAGCGTCTTCCGAGGCTCCGCGGTGGGCGACGACCTGAGTCAGCTGCTGTCGTGCGTGGGTCACCGCGTCATGGTGCCACCGCTCGGGGGTACGTGTGCGAACGGAGGCATATGGATTGCGCCTCATTTGTCTTGCATGGCCTATATAAAGAGCAGCCGCGGACCCACAGGCACCGCTTATGGTGCCCTGACGGCCCGTGGGAAAAGCTGACGGCATACAAAAGGACATGCACAGCTGACGCACGCCGGACACCGAGCGGCACTGGCCGAGCGTGACCGAGTGCGACCGACAACCGACAGCCGTGACCGAGGAGAGAAGCTGTGAGCACCGAGAACGAGGGCACCGCGGTACCCCCGGCGCCGTCCGCACCCCCCGTGCCGGTGGACGCTCCCGCGGCTTCGGCGCCCCAGGCCTCCGACGCGGGCGCCCCCACCACCCCGATCCCGCCGACGCCGCCGAACGCCTCCGGCGCCGCACCGGGACCTGAACTGGTGCACGCGGGACCGGCTCCGGCGTACGCCTCGGCGGAGGGCGGCGCCCAGCAGGGCGCGGGCGGCGCGCCCCAGTACCCCGGCCCGGGCCCCGAGGGCGCCTGGCCGCCCCCGCAGAACCCCGGAACCCCGTCGTACGGCGACGGGGGCGCGGGGGGTGCCGGTGGTGTCGGTGCGGGCGGTGTCTGGGGTGCGGGCTACCAGCAGCCCGCGCCGAAGCCGAAGAGCGGCCGCGGTGGTCTCGTCGCCGCGATCCTGGTGGCCGCGCTGGTCGCCGGCGGCCTCGGCGGTGGTCTCGGCTACACCCTGGCCAAGAACAACGACGACGGCTCCTCGACGACCCTCTCCGCCTCCGAGAGCGGCGGCAGCGTCAAGCGGGACGCCGGGACCGTCGCGGGCGTGGCGCAGAAGGCCCTGCCCAGCACGGTCACCATCGAGGCCGAGTCCACCAGCGGCGAGGGCGGCACCGGAACCGGGTTCGTCTTCGACACCCAGGGCCACATCGTCACCAACAACCACGTGGTGGCCGAGGCGGTCGACGGCGGCAAGCTCACCGCGACCTTCCCCAACGGCAAGAAGTACGACGCCGAGGTGGTCGGCCACGCGCAGGGCTACGACGTGGCGGTCATCAAGCTCAAGAACGCGCCGAGCGACCTCAGGCCGCTCACCCTGGGCAACTCCGACCAGGTGGCGGTCGGCGACTCCACGATCGCGATCGGCGCGCCCTTCGGCCTCTCGAACACCGTGACGACGGGCATCATCAGCGCGAAGAACCGCCCGGTCGCCTCCAGCGACGGCAGCGGCAGCAACGCCTCCTACATGAGCGCGCTGCAGACGGACGCGTCGATCAACCCCGGCAACTCGGGAGGCCCCCTCCTCGACGCGCAGGGCAATGTGATCGGCATCAACTCCGCGATCCAGTCGACCAGCGGCGGGGGCCTTGGCGGCACCAGCCAGTCCGGTTCGATCGGCCTCGGCTTCGCGATCCCGATCAACCAGGCCAAGTACGTCGCCCAGCAGCTGATCCAGACGGGCAAGCCCGTCTACGCCAAGATCGGCGCGTCCGTCTCCCTGGAGGACTCCTCGGGCGGCGCCAAGATCACCACCGAGGGCGCCGGCGGCTCCGCCCCGGTCGAGGCGGGCGGCCCCGCCGCCAAGGCCGGCCTCAAGCCCGGCGACGTCATCACCAAGCTGGACGACCACGTCATCGACTCCGGGCCCACCCTGATCGGCGAGATCTGGACCCACAAGCCCGGCGACAAGGTCAAGATCACCTACGAGCGGGACGGCCGGACCCGCACGGTCGATCTCACCCTGGGCTCCCGCACCGGCGACAGCTGACACCCGCCCGCCCCGACCCGTTACTCTGGTCCCCGCGCCACGATCACCGACGGCGCGGGGTGGGTTGCCCGAGCGGCCTAAGGGAACGGTCTTGAAAACCGTCGTGGCGCGAGTCACCGTGGGTTCAAATCCCACACCCACCGCAGGTGAACGGCCCCTGACCAGGAAAATCGGTCGGGGGTCGTTCTCATGAGCCTGTCCGTCAATCACCGTGATTCCCCGCTGATCACCGGCCGATCGGGCACGGCAGGGGCGCGACACCTCGCCGCGCTACCAGGACTCGGCCTCCAGGAACAGCATGATCACCTGTCCGAAGAACCAGATGGAGAACGCCAGACACGCAAGCCACAGCCCCCACAAGACCCAGCGGGCCTCTCGTCGTATGCGCATGAGCGAATCATCCCCCGTCGCGGTCCTGGGCCTGTCACTGGACCACCTCCTCAACCCACCACTCACCCCAGCTTCCATCCCGTCTGCCGTCGACCCACACACCGTGGAGCAGGCGTGGTTCGGGGTTCCCGAACGGGCAAGCCGGCGGTGCACTGCACCACGCATGCCCCCTGCGCGGACCGGCGGCAGCCGTCCGGCGGGGTCTTCAGCGGCTTCCCGATCGCTTTCCGAGCCGCTTCCCCGAGCCTGCGCACCGCCCCGCGTACTCCTACGCCGGCGTGACCACTCGGCGCTACGTCGACGCCCCGCGCAGCAGCCTCAGCTGGCCCGCCTCCGCCGCGTTCTTCATCAGTTCCGCGTTGGCCCAGGCCAGCATGTCCGCGACGGAGTGGGACGGGTCGTTCGGCCAGGGGAAGGGGGCGGGGGTGTCCAGGGAGTCGTCGGTGAGGTGGTCCAGCGCTGCCGTCCAGGACGTGCGCAGGGTGCGGAGCCAGGCGACGGTGGGTTCTCCGGGGCCGGGCCAGTGGACGTCGGTGCGGGCTCGGGGCGGGCGGCCCTCCACGTGGTCGAGGGTCACGCTCCACCACCAGCCGATGTGCCAGGTCAGCCAGGCGATGGTGGGCACGGGGACGGGGTCGGGTTCGGTGTCCGACCAGTCCGGGACCCAGGTGCCGTCGTCGGCCCGGTGGAGCGTCCAGCACAGGGCAGCCGGTTCCCAGAGGAAGTCCTCGGGCTCCAGACGTTCCAGGTGGTATTCGAACAGCGCCCAGGTCAGGTCGAATTGCCGGCGCAGCAGTTCGCGTCGTGGATCGGTCATCCGGCGACCCTGACACGGCCGCCCTGTCCCGGGACACGTGTTTTCCCGGTCTACAGCTCGTAGTCCCGCGCCAGTTGCTCCCAGGCGATCTCCCTCAACCCCTCCTGCGCGTCGCATCCCGACGGCACGCGCGCGTGGGGCTGGAACCAGATGATCGTGAGGTGGCTGCCGTAGAGGATGGGGTCGCGGGACGGTGTCAGGGCCGTGGAGCGGAAGACGCCGACGCAGGCCACGGCCGGAAGCATCTCGACCGGGCCGAAGGCGCCGGGGTAGTGGTCCGGGTACTCGTGCGGGGGCGGCACCAGGTGCACGGGTGCGGTCGGGTAGTCGTGTTCGGCCGATCGCAGCAGGCCTTTGATCCGCAACTCGTTGACGGGTCTGCACGGATAACCGTCCAGCATCCCGCCGTACGTCGACGTCAGGCGCAGCTCCCCGAGGTCGACCCTGCGGCCGGAGGTCAGGACGAGCCGGGACAGGGTCATGATCGGCACTCTGTGGCGCTCCCATGGTGCTGGTGTTACTGGTGATGCCGCTCTGTTCGACTCTTGTTCCAGGGCCGACGCCCCGTCTTGAGTCCTGTTCCAGGGCCGAGGCCTCGTCTCGAGTCCTGTTCCAGGGCCGACGCCTCGTCTTGAGTCCTGTTCTAGGGCCGACGCCCCGTCATCCGTGCCGCCGACGCGATCGTCGCCCGTGCCTCGCGTTCCGTGAGCCCGGTGGTGCGGGCCGCGTCCACCAGGGGTGCGACCAGCGCGGGGCCGATGCCGTTCTCGTAGGCGCGGCAGGCGGCCCAGAAGAGGCGGGTGTTGCGCTGGCCCTCGTGGGCGGCGAGGACGAACTGGACCAGGCCCTGGCCCTGGTCGCCGGCCGAGGGGTGGGTCGCGGGGTGGACGGGGCGCGGCGGCGGCAGGAGCAGGCGGAGCAGGGCCGGAGGACAGGCGGCCGGGGCGAGGTGGGCGGTGCCCGGGGCGGTCGTGTAGGTGCCGTGGTCGGTACGGGAGCCGGGGCCGACCAGATAGCCGCCGGCGCCCCTGATGTCGATGCCGGGGGCCAGGCGGCCGGCCGAGTTGGGGACGGCGGCGTCGGGCGGGCCGGTCAGCCAGAGGTGGCGGCCGCCGCTCGGGGTCAGGACGACGACCGTGTCGGGGATCGTGAAGAGGTGGCGCAGGGCCAGTTCGCGCAGGGCCGCGGAGGAGTCCGTGCCCGACTTGGTGTCCAGGTCGACGCCGATCAGATGGTGGGGCGGCAGGCCGCACGCGATGCCGTAGCCGGTGGCCCAGGGGGCCGCCGCGAAGAGCTCGCGGATGCGGACGGGGTCGGTCGAGGCGTCGTAGACCCCGTGGCCGAGCGCGCCGCACTCGCCGTGGCAGGGCGCGGCCGGGGAGCCGTTGGCGCGGTGGGGGGAGCGCAGGGCCGGGAGCTTGGTGCGGGACAGGGGTATGACGGCCAGTCCGCGTTCGGCGGCTGACAGGGCGTGTGCGAGGGCCAGCGTCGTGGCCTGCCGGTCTGTGGTGGCCATGTCTCCATGTTCGTACGCGTGTTCGAAAAAAGGAAGGGGTGGCGGGTGCGACGCGCCGAGGTCGTGGGATTGGCTGGAAAAGTGCCGGAACGCTTCCCCTGTTGTCCCCCTTGGTGATCAAGGGTCCGCCTCGCCCCGACCTGGCGCCTGAAGTCGTGAAAGGGGTTTATCGACTTGTCCTCACGCTTCAGGGGGAATAACCGCTTCCGCTCTGGTTCGCCGGGGTTTCGGTGGGCAACTCTGATCTCGCGACGTCGTGCACAGCACCCGGGCAGTCGGCCAACTGCCCACGAAAAAGCGCTACTTGACGTACTACCGGCATCAGGCCGGGTTCTGGAGGAAACACCATGGCAAGCATCCGCACCGCCCGCGTCATCGCCGCCGTCTCCGCCCTCCCGCTCGCCGCCGCACTCTTCACCGGCGTCGCGGCGGCGGACAACGGCGGCTTCGCGGACGACGGATCGAATGCGGGTGTCGCGAGCATCGTGGGCAGCGGTGTCGGGCACGACAACAACGGCAACTCGTCCACGACCCAGCAGAACGCGGTGGGCTCGGGCGCCTCGAACCAGAGCAACACCGCGCAGGTCAACGGCTCCGCGTTCACGGCCGTGAACCAGGGGAACAACAACACGTCCGTCAACTTCACACCGCTGTGGTGGTGATCCGGGAGGGCTGACCGGCCTTCGACGGGGGGCTCTTCAGGGGGGGGTGACACGTCCGCGCGGCGGTGCTTCGGCGCCGCCGCGCAGGCGTGTCTGCGGTACGGCGGCGGGCCTAGACGCCGCATCTCGGGGGTACGGCGGCGGTCTCGACGCCCCGCCTCGGCGGTACGGCGACGGCCTTGACGCCCTCACCTCGGCCGCCCGGCGACAGCCTCCGCACCCCACCTCGGCGGGACGCCGACAGCCTCCGCACCCCACCTCGGCCGCCCGGCGACAGCCTTGACACCGGACCGTATCTGACGGACAGTCAGGAAATCTTGCGGACAAGGAGGTTGCCGTCATGGCCGGCGATCCGGACGACCTGACTCCCCGTCTCAAGGCCTACGAGGGATGCCCCGCCGCCGTCTCCGCCATCGGCAGGGACCCCGTCAACCTCCCCATGATCCGGCACTGGTGCGAAGCCCTCGGTGACACCAACCCCGCCTACACCGGCCCCGACGCCATCGCGCCGCCCACCATGCTCCAGGCCTGGACGATGGGCGGTCTGGCCGGACACGCGGGCAGATCGTCGTCGTACGACGAACTCCTCGCCCTGCTCGACGAGTCGGGCTGCACCTCGGTCGTCGCCACCGACTGCGAGCAGGAGTATCTGCGGCCGCTGCGCCCCGGCGAGGAGATCACCTTCGACACCGTCGTCGAGTCGGTCTCCGGCCGCAAGACCACCAAGCTCGGCACCGGCCACTTCGTCACGACCCGTACCGACGTCCGCGTGGGCGAGGACCTCGTCGGCACCCACCGTTTCCGCATCCTCAAGTACGCGCCCGTGCAGCGGAGGAAGCCGGCTCCCGGAACCCGTCCCCGCCCCGTCGTCAACCGCGACAACGCCGGCTTCTGGGAGGGCGTCGAACAGCACAGGCTCCTCATCCAGCGCTGCACCGCCTGCGCGACCCTCCGCTTCCCCTGGCTCCCGGGCTGCGCCCGCTGCGGCGGCCCTGACTGGGACACCGTCGAGGCGAGCGGAGAGGGCACCGTCTACTCGTACGTGGTCATGCACCACCCGCCCTTCCCGGCCTTCGACCCTCCCTACGCCGTCGTGCTCGTCGAACTCGCGGAGGGCGTGCGGATGATCAGCAACGTGGTCGGGACGCCGTACGACAAGGTGCGGATCGGCATGCCGGTGCGGCTCGCCTTCGAGAGGTACGACGACGATCTCACCCTTCCGGTGTTCCGCGCCGCCGTGGAGGCCGCCGTATGAGAGCGGGCGACGAGTTGCCACCCCTGAGGATCCCGATCACCCGCACGCTGATCGTCGCGGGAGCGATCGCCTCCCGGGACTACCAGGACGTGCACCACGACCCGGAACTGGCCCGGCAGAAGGGCTCCCCGGACGTCTTCATGAACATCCTCACGACGAACGGCCTGGTGGGGCGGTACATCACCGACCACTTCGGGCCTCGGACGGTGCTGAAGAAGGTGGCCATCAGGCTGGGCGCGCCCAACTACCCGGGCGACACCATGGTGTTGACCGGGACCGTGGAGAGCGTCGAGGGCGCCACCGCGACCGTGCGGATCGTGGGGGCCAACGGCATCGGCAACCACGTGACCGGGACGGTCACCCTCTCCCTCGGGGGCGCCGAATGAGCACACGCGCGCGTGACCGGCTCGGCGGCCTGGCCGCGATCGCCGGCATCGGGGCCACGGAGTTCTCCAAGGACTCCGGCCGCAGTGAACTGCGCCTGGCCGCCGAGGCGGTCCGCGCCGCGCTCGACGACGCGGGGCTCACGCCGGCCGACGTGGACGGCATGGTCACCTTCACCATGGACACCAGCCCGGAGATCACCGTCGCCCAGGCCTGCGGGATCGGCGAACTGTCCTTCTTCTCCCGCGTCCACTACGGCGGTGGCGCGGCCTGCGCGACCGTCCAGCAGGCGGCGCTCGCGATCGCGGCGGGCGTGGCGGAGGTCGTGGTCTGCTACCGCGCCTTCAACGAACGCTCCGGCCGCCGCTTCGGCTCCGGCGTCCAGCACCGCGAACCCTCCGCCGAGGGCACCGCCCTCGGCTGGTCCCTCCCCTTCGGCCTGCTCACCCCCGCCTCCTGGGTGGCGATGGCGGCCCAGCGCTATCTGCACACCTACGGCCTCGGTCCGGAGGCCTTCGGTCATGTGGCGGTCACCGACCGCGCGTACGCGGCCACCAACCCGGCCGCCTGGTTCCACGGCCGCCCCATCACCCTCGCCGACCACGCGGCCTCCCGCTGGATCGTCGAGCCGCTCAGGCTTCTGGACTGCTGCCAGGAGACCGACGGCGGCCAGGCGATCGTCGTCACCTCGCTCGCACGCGCGCGTGCCCTCCCCCATCGGCCCGCCGTCGTCGCGGCCGCCGCCCAGGGCGCGGGCCGCGCCCAGGAGCAGATGACCAGCTTCTACCGTGACGACCTCACCGGCCTCCCCGAGATGGACGTCGTCGCCCGCCAGCTTTGGCGCACCTCCGGCCTCGGCCCCCGGGACATCGACGTGGCGATCCTGTACGACCACTTCACCCCGTTCGTCCTGATGCAGCTGGAGGAGTTCGGGTTCTGCGGGAAGGGGGAGGCGGCGGACTTCGTAAGCGAGGCCCGGCTCCCCCTCAACACCCACGGCGGCCAGCTGGGCGAGGCCTACCTCCATGGCATGAACGGCATCGCGGAAGCCGTACGACAACTGAGGGGGACGGCCGTGAACCAGGTGCCGGAGGCGGGTCGCGTCCTGGTGACAGCGGGGACGGGGGTGCCCACGTCCGGGCTGGTGCTCACCGCGGAGGGGTAGCCCCCAGGGGTGATCCCGCAGTAGACGCGCCTCTCTCGTCCACCTTCAGGAGGTGGAGCCAGCCCCACTTCTACAACCTGAGGGGGAGTTTTCTTCGGGACCTGTGGCCGATGAGCGAAGGCGGTCGCGAATCTAGCGTGGAGCCATGACCACACCCGTCTGCACCAGCGCTTCGAAGGCCGCCGTCCCGGCGACGCAGACCCTCGCGTACCCCTCGTTCGCCTCGTACGTGAAGGCCCGCCAGCCGGTGCTGCTGCGTACCGCACGGTCGCTGACCGCGAACCCGAGCGACGCGGAGGACCTGCTGCAGACCGCCCTGACCAAGACCTATGTCGCCTGGGAGCGCATCGAGGACCACCGGGCCCTCGACGGCTATGTGCGCCGCGCCCTGCTGAACACGCGCACCTCGCAGTGGCGCAAGCGCAAGGTCGACGAGTTCGCGACCGACGAGATTCCCGAGCCCGAGCCTGCGCCCGGCGACGACGACCCCGCCGAGCGGCAGGCGCTGCACGACGCGATGTGGCGGGCGATCATGAAGCTGCCGGCGCGGCAGCGGGCGATGGTCGTCCTCAGGTACTACGAGGACCTGAGCGAGGTGCAGACCGCCGAGGTGCTCGGAGTCTCCGTGGGAACCGTGAAGTCCGCGGTCTCCCGAGCCCTGGGCAAACTCCGCGAGGACCCCGAGCTGGTACTTGCCCGCTAGACCGGACCACGTGCCGGATGGACGGGGCCACCCGCCCGCCAGACCGGGCCGCGCGCCGGACAAGGCTGGCCGCTCGTCGGATGGACGAGGCCGTCGGCCGGACAACTCCGGCCGCCCACCGGGGGACCCGCTGTCCACCCGCTCGCGCGCCCCCCGGGGACCACGCGCGCCACCTCGGACACCACGTCCCCCGACAACACCGGCCAACCCTCCGCCCCACCAGGCCGGCCGCCCACAGCTCGGGCCACCCGCCCACAGCCCAGGCAACCCACCCCCAACCCCGCCGAATCCGGCCCGCCCCGTTGGAACCGATCGCGGTTGCCGTCCGTTGTGAGCACAACGTGACGTGATCGATCGCCCGGCTCTAGTGACATACCGCGCGGTATGTGCGCAGAATCGGCGCATCCCTTACTACCGCGTAGGCAATGTCGCCCCGGGAGGACGCCGTGCTGAGCACCATGCAGGACGTACCGCTGCTGATCTCAAGGATCCTGACCCATGGGTCGTCGATCCACGGCACCTCACAGGTGACCACCTGGACCGGCGAGCCGGAGCCGCACCGCCGTTCCTTCGCCGAGATCGGCGCCCGCGCCGCCCAGTTGGCGCATGCCCTGCGCGAGGACCTCCAGGTCGCCGGGGACGAGCGGGTGGCGACCCTGATGTGGAACAACGCCGAGCATGTCGAGGCGTACTTCGCGATCCCGTCCATGGGCGCGGTGCTGCACACCCTCAACCTCCGCCTTCCGGCCGACCAGCTGGCCTTCATCGTGGGCCACGCGGCCGACCGGGTCGTCATCGCCAACGGCTCGCTGCTCCCCCTGCTCGCGCCACTGCTCCCGCACCTCAAGACGGTCGAGCACGTGGTGGTCTCGGGCCCCGGAGACCGCACGCTCCTCGACGGCTCCCACGCGCGCGTGCACGAGTACGAGGACCTGATCGCCGGCAAGCCCACCACCTACGACTGGCCCGAGCTGGACGAGCGCCAGGCCGCCTCCATGTGCTACACCTCCGGCACCACGGGCGACCCCAAGGGCGTGGTCTACAGCCACCGTTCGATCTATCTGCACTCCATGCAGGTCAACATGGCCCAGTCGATGGGCCTGACCGACCAGGACACCTCGCTCGTGGTCGTCCCTCAGTTCCACGTCAACGCCTGGGGCCTGCCGCACGCCACCTTCATGACCGGCGTCAACATGCTGATGCCGGACCGCTTCCTGCAGCCCGCGCCCCTCGCCGAGATGATCGAGCGCGAGAAGCCGACCCACGCGGCCGCGGTCCCCACCATCTGGCAGGGCCTGCTCGGCGAGCTCACCGCCAAGCCCCGTGACGTCTCCTCCCTCACCCAGGTCACCATCGGCGGCTCGGCCTGTCCGCCCTCCCTGATGGAGGCCTTCGACGCGCTCGGCATGCGGGTCTGCCACGCCTGGGGCATGACGGAGACCTCGCCGCTCGGCACCATCGCGCGCCCGCCGGCCCATGTGGTCGGCACGCCCGAGGAGTTCGCCTACCGCCTCACCCAGGGCCGTTTCCCGAGCGGCGTCGAGGCCCGCCTCACCGGCCCCGGCGGCGAGCGCCTGCCCTGGGACGGCGAGTCCGCGGGCGAGCTGGAGGTCCGCGGCCCCTGGATCGCCGGCGCCTACTACAACGGCCCGGACGCCGAACCGCTGCGCCCCGCCGACAAGTTCAGCGAGGACGGCTGGCTGAAGACGGGTGACGTCGGCACCATCTCCGCCGACGGCTTCCTCACCCTCACCGACCGGGCCAAGGACGTCATCAAGTCCGGCGGCGAGTGGATCTCCTCGGTCGAGCTGGAGAACGCCCTGATGTCCCACCCGGACGTCACCGAGGCCGCCGTCGTCGCCGTCCCGGACGACAAGTGGGGCGAGCGCCCCCTCGCCACGGTCGTCCTCAAGGAGGGCTCCACCGCCGACTTCGAGTCCCTGCGCGCCTTCCTTGCGAGCGACGTCTGCAAGATCGCCAAGTGGCAGCTCCCGGAGCGCTGGTCGATCATCGAGTCGGTCCCGAAGACGAGCGTCGGCAAGTTCGACAAGAAGGTGCTCCGCAAGAAGTACGCGGAGGGGGACCTGGACGTCACCAAGCTCTGAGCACAGCTCCGAGAGACCTGACGGATACGACGGTCAGGGCGCCCCGGGCGCAACCCGGGGGCCCTGACCGCCGTACGGCAGAAACCTCGCCGTACGGCAGAAACCTCACCGTGGAGCGGCGGCAGCCTCACCGCCGTACCGAAGTGGCGATCCACCCCAGGCCCAGCCAGACCCCCGCCACCGCGCACACCCCGCCCCAGCCCCACCAGCCGAAGGCCGACCCGGCGAGCGCGGACGCGGTCGCTCCGCCCGCGAACCCGGCCACGACGTACGCCGTGTTGGCGGTGGCCGGGGTCGAGGTCGTCGTCAGAGCGACGGTCTGGTTGGCGACGTGGGAGGCGACCAGGGCCGCGTGCACGGCGATCGCCGCGACGAACAGCGCCCACAGGACGTGCCCCCCGAGCCAGAACAGCGGCACGGACAGCGCGGCCAGCAGATACGCCGACCGTACGACCCTGACGGCGCCGAAGCGGTCCACGAACCCGCCCGCCAGGGGCGCCACGACGCTCGCGGCCAGTCCGAAGAGGCCGAACAGCCCGGCGGTCGCGGTCGACAGGCCGTAGGACGAGCCGGTCAGCAGCAGGGCCAGCGAGGTCCACAGCGCGCTCCAGGCGCCGTACATCCCCGCCTGCCGCACGCATGCGCGCCACAGGTCGGGCGAGCGGCGCACGACCGACGGCAGCGTGGTGAGGCCGGCGAAGAGCGGGCCGGAGCGGTGGCGTGGCTCCCTGGGCAGGGCGTAGGCCGTGGCCAGTCCGAGGACGGCTGTCAGGACGGCCGCGCCCACGAACACCACCCGCCAGCCGAAGGCCTGTCCGATCAGCCCGCCGAGCACCCGGGCCGCGACGATGCCGGTGAACAGGCCCGCGATGACGGCCGCGACATGGCGGGCCCGTCGGTCGGCGGGCGCGCGCTGGGCGACCAGCGGCACCAGCAGCTGGGGCACGACGGTGGCCGCGGAGGCGACCAGGACGGCGGCCGCGAGGGCGGTGGTGCCGGTGGCGAGCGCGGCGGCGGTCAGGGCCGCGGTGGTGACGAGCGAGAGGGCGGCGACCAGGCGGCGCCGGTTCACGCTGTCGCCGAGCGGGGCGAAGACGAGCAGGCCGAAGGCGTAGCCGAACTGCGCGACGGAGGCGACCCAGGCCACCGCGGAGGGGGTCGAGCCGTAGTCGCGGGCGATGAGGGGGAGCAGCGGGGCCGCGAGGTAGATGTTGGCGGCCGTGACGGCGGTGCAGACGGCGATGAGGACGAGGAGCAGCGAACCCGCGCGCCGGGCGGGGGCCTCGGTGGACCGTCCTGCGGTGGTGACGGTTGCTGTCGGCATGAGCGGAGGACTCCTTCGAGTCAGCTCTAACAACTAACTGGTTGGTTGGAACAGTCCAACAGTGTGGGGAGCTCGTGGATTCCCTGTCAACCAAATAGTTGGTTACTTGTCTCGCGGGCCCTACCCTGGCCCCATGGCAGCAGCAAGGGACCCCGAGGCGACCAGGGCCCGGATCTTCGAGGCGGCGGTCGCCGAGTTCGCCCGCCACGGCATCGCCGGCGCCCGCATCGACCGCATCGCGACCGAGGCCAAGGCCAACAAGCAGTTGATCTACGCCTACTTCGGCAACAAGGCGGAGCTGTTCACCAAGGTCCTGGGCAAGGCCATGCTCGATCTCGCGGTCGCCGTCCCGGTCGACCCGGACGACATCGAGAACTGGATCGACCGTCTCATGGACTACCACGAGGCCCACCCCGAGGTGCTGCGGCTGCTCTTCTGGGAGGGCCTGGAGTACGGCGCGACCGCCGAGCTGCCGGACGAGGCCGAACGCCAGGAGCACTACCGCCACAAGGTCGCGACGCTCCGGGACGGTCAGGAGCGGGGTGTCGTCACCGACGCGATCCCGCCCCGCGACCTGCTGTTCCTGCTGATCGCGGTGGCCAACTGGGCGGCGGTGGTCCCGCAGATGAAGCGGATCCTGGTAGGCGGCGAGCCCGCGGACCGCGACCGGCTCCGGGCGTCTGTACGGGAGGCGGCGAGACGGCTGGTGGCGCCTCGGTAGCGGCGCGGGGCGCATCGATGTGCGGCTCCGCCGAGCGGGCGCGATCAGCCACTGCGGACCGGCGGGTGCGACCGGCCGTCATGACCGGCGGGCGCGATCGGTCGCTACGGGCCCGTGGGTGCGACGAGCGGTCATGGACCCGCGGACGTGACCGGTCGCTGCGGACCGGCGGGTGCGGCCAGTGGTCATGACCGGCGGGCGCGATCGGTCGCTACGGGCCCGTGGGTGCGACGAGCGGTCATGGACCCGCGGACGTGACCGGTCGCTGCGGACCGGCGGACGCGACCAGCCACCACGGACCCGTGGACGGCGCCAGCGCCTCTAGTTCGTTCCGATCCGGGCCAGCAGATCCACGATCCGTGCCTGGACCTCCGCGCTCGTCGACCGTTCGGCCAGGAACAGCACCGTCTCCCCGGACGCCAGCCGGGGCAGATCCGCCTGATCCACGGCCGCCGTGTACACCACCAACGGCGTCCGGTTGAGCTGCCCGTTCGCCCGCAGCCAGTCCACGATCCCGGCCCTGCGACGGTGCACCTGCATGAGGTCCATCACGACGAGGTTGGGCCTGAGCTGCCCCGCCAACGTCACCGCGTCCGCGTCACTCGCCGCACGAGCGACCTGCATCCCGCGCCGCTCCAGCGTCGCCGTCAGCGCCAGCGCGATCTCCGCGTGCTCCTCGATCAGCAGCACGCGCGGCGGATGCTGCTCGCTGTCCCGCGGCGCCAGCGCCTTCAGCAGTACGGCGGGATCGGCGCCGTACGCCGCCTCCCGCGAGGCCTGCCCGAGCCCGGCCGTCACCATGATCGGCACCTCGGACGCCACCGCCGCCTGCCGGAGCGACTGGAGCGCGGTCCGGGTGATCGGCCCGGTCAGCGGGTCCACGAACAGCGCGGCCGGGAACGCCGCGATCTGCGCGTCGACCTCCTCGCGCGACTGCACGATGACGGGCCGGTACCCACGGTCGCTGAGCGCCTGCTGCGTCGTCACGTCCGGCGCGGGCCACACCAGCAGCCGCCGCGGGTTGTCCAGCGGCTCCGGGGGCAACTCGTCGTCCATCGGCTGCGGTCGGGGAGTGTCCGGGATCTCGACGGCCCCACCGGGACCGTCCAGCGGCTCGGGCCCCTCGGCGGCGTTCTCGTCCGGAGCTCCTATGGCGTACGACCGCCCGGCCGCCTCGGTGGCGTGCGCGAGCCGCGACTGCCCGGCCAGCGAGGGCTGCGGTGCCGGAGGTGCTTGCGGCGCCTGCGATGCCTGGGGTGCCTGCGCCGCTGCCGTCACGGGCTGCTCGGCCGTCGGATGCGGCCGTGCCCCCTGCTCCGGGGTCGCGGCGGCAGCGGGGTCGGGCCGGGTGCCGAGCTTGCGCCGCCGCCCCGAACCACCGTTCTGCTGCGGAGGAGGCGTGGCCGTCCCCGGCTGCTGCACCTGGGCCGCCTGCCGCGTGAACGGAACCCCCTGACCGAGGGTCCGCACGCTGATCGCCCGACCCTGCGTGGAATTCGGGTCGACGGCCATGGCGGGGGCCTCGGCGGGCAGCGGCTGCGCGGGCGTGCCGGGCGGCGGAGTCGGCTGACCGGCCCCGGGCGCCTGGGCGGGCGGTGACGCGGGCGCGGGCTGGTTCGGGGGTACGGCGGTGGCGGCGCCGTTCGCCGGTACGGGGGTGCCGGTGCCGGGGGTGTCGTGCGAGCTGGGCCACGGCTGGGAAGCCGGTGCCGGTGCCTGGTTCTGCGGCTGGGGTGCCTCGGCCGGGAGGGGCAGGCCGGGGGCGAGACCGGGCTGGGCCGCCTGGAGAGGCGACGCCGGGGCGGGCGCGGTCTGCGGGATCAGGCCGGCCGGTCCGGTCGCGTTCTGCACGGCGACACCCGGGAACTGGCCCGGCGGCACCGCGCCGGGGACCTGCTGCGCAGGAGCCGCGGGAACTCCCACCGGCACCGGCTGACCGGCTGCCTGGACGGGCTGTCCCGGCTGTCCCGGCTGTCCGGGCTGTCCGGGCTGTCCGGGCTGAGCGGCCTGGGCGGGAACGCCTTGCGCGGGCGTGCCGGCCGTCGCCTCCGCGGGCTGGGCCACGGCGCGCCGACGGCGGCCCGTCGGGGCGTTGGTCGGGTGCGGCTGCGGCGGGGTGTGGTCGTCGGCCTGGTCGTGCGGCACGGCGTCGTGCCGACCGTCGTCACCGTGACCGTCGGCGGGGAGGGGCTGACCGGGGACGGGAGCCTGGACGAGGCCGTTGGCGGGAACGGGGGTGGGGGCGGGAGCGGGCGTCGGCATGGGGGCCTGGGCCTGACCGGGTACCTGTGCCTGACCCGGTGCCTGAATCTGGCCGGGCATCTGGCCCTGGCCGGGCATCTGCACCTGTGCCGGGAGCTGTCCTTGCCCGGGTACCTGCGCCTGCCCGGGCACCTGCATCTGCCCGGGGAGGGGCTGCTGACCCGGGACCTGACCCGGGATCTGCCCCGGCACCGGCGCCTGCCCTTGGGGCTGCAGCCGGGGCTGGTTCTGGGCCTGCACCGCTGCCTGTGCCGCTGCCGCAGCCGCTCCCCCTGGCACTCCCGCCGGGTCCGTGCCGTCGGCCGGTCGGTCCGCGTCCGCGGGCGGGAGGGCGAACACCGAGCGGGGAGCCGCCTCCTGTGCCGCAGCACGCTCCGACGCGGCCGCGAGGGCGCGCCGTCGCCGCCCGTCCTGCTGCGGGGAGCCGTCGCCCGAGCCCGGCCCGGCGATCTCGAGCTGCCCCTGCGGCCGGCCCGGTTCGGCGGAGCCGCCCGCAGGCAACGCCGCCGGCAGCGCGTGCTGTTCGCCGCCGTCACGCCGGGCCCGGCGCCCGGCCGGAACGGGCACGCCCTGCGGCGGTACGGTCCCGCCGAGGCCGTTGTTCACGGCCGCGGACCCGGCGCCGTGCTCGCCGGCCATCACCACGGCACCTTCGGACACACCGGCTTCGGCACCTTCGGCGGGCCGTCCACGGCGCCGCCCCGTACCGCCGGAGCCGTCCCCGTCGTCGCCGGAGGCCTGCGCCGGTACGGACACGGGCTGTTCCTGCTCGGCCGCCGCCCGCCGCCTGCGCCGTCCGGTGGGCGGCACGGACTCGTCGGTCCCGGCGGCCGGGACGTCGGCGTCCAGGAAGGAGTCGGTGGAGGACCGCCGGGCCCGCCGCCGCCCGCCGCCCTCGGCAGGGGCGGTCTCCGCGGGGACGGTCTGCGCAGGGGCGGCCTCCAGCGCGGCCGGACCGGGAGGCGCGACGGCCCCCGCCCCACCGCCGATGGGCACTTCGAGGACATAAGCGCTGCCGCTCATGCCCGGCACTTCGTGGGTCTGGAGCACACCGCCGTGGGCGCGCACGATCCCGCGCACGATCGGTTCGTGCACCGGGTCTCCCCCGGCGTACGGCCCGCGCACCTCGATCCGTACGCCCTCGCCGCGCTGCGCGGCCGCCACCACGACCGTGTTGTCCATGTAACCGCCCGCGGACACGGGGGAGTTCCCGGTCGCGTCGACCCCGGCCACGTCCGCGATGAGATGAGCCAGCGCGGTCGCGAGGCGCTGGGCGTCCACCTCGGCCTCGATGGGCGGCGCGTGCACGGCGAACTGGACGCGCCCCGGCCCGATGAGCTCCACCGCGCCGTCCACACCGGCGGCGACGACCGCGTCGAGCATGACGTTCGTACGGACGATGTCGTCGGCGCCGGCGTCGAGGCGCTGGTAGCCGAGGACGTTGTCGATGAGGTGGGTGATGCGGGAGTAGCCGGCCGAGAGGTGGTGCAGGACCTGGTTGGCCTCGGGCCACAGCTGTCCGGCGTCGTCGGCAGCGAGCGCGGACAGCTCGCGGCGCAGTTCGTCGAGGGGCCCGCGCAGGGAACGCCCGAGCAGGGTCAGGAGCTGGTCGTGCCGCCCGGCGAGAGCCTCGAAGCGGTCCTTCTCGCGCTCCCCGAGCGCGGCGTACCGCTCCTCGCCTGCGGCGATCTCCTCGTCGTGCTGCTCCTGGAGCTCCTCCAGCTCGGTGATGTGCTTCTGGCGCAGCGCGGTGAGTTCGGAGGCGTGCTCCTCCTCGAGCCGCTCCAGTTCCTCCGCGTGGGCCTTCTCGGCGGCGGACTTCTCGTCGGCGAGGGCGTCGTAGGGCCGCCGGTCGGTGAAGGTGAGCACGGCGCCGACGAGCTGGTCGCCATCGCGCACGGGCGCGGTCGTCAGGTCGACCGGGACCTTCTCGCCCTTCTTGGACCACAGCACCTGTCCGCGCACCCGGTGCTTGCGCCCGGAGCGCAGGGTGTCGGCGAGCGGGGACTCCTCGTACGGGAAGGGGGTGCCGTCGGCGCGTGAGTGCAGCATGAGGTCGTGGAGCTCGCGGCCACCGAGGTCACTGGCCCGGTAACCCAGTATCTGGGCGGCGGCCGGATTGACGAGCACGATCCGCCCGTCGGTGTCGGTGCCCACGACCCCCTCGGCCGCGGCCCGCAGGATCATCTCGGTCTGCCGCTGCGAACGGGCCAGCTCGGCCTCGGTGTCCACGGTCCCGGTCAGATCGCGTACGACGAGCATGAGCAGCTCGTCGCCGCTGTAGCCGTAACCGTCGTAGGCCTGCTGACCGTTCTCCAGGTTGGCGCTGGTGACCTCGACGGGGAACTCGCTGCCGTCGGTCCTGCGCGCCACCATCCGGGTCGGCTTGGTCCGCCCGCGCGGGTCCATGTGGTCGGGCCGCCGCATCGAGCCGGGGATGAGCCGCGAGTCGAAGTGCGGCAGCAGATCGAGCAGCCCCCGCCCCACCAGAGCCGTCCCCGGGGCCTCGAACGCCTCCAGCGCGATGGTGTTGGCGTTGACGACGGTCCCGTTGGCGTTGACCAGCACCAACGCGTCAGGAAGCGCGTCGAGTATGGCTGCGAGGCGAGCAGCGCCTCGGGATGGCCTGCTGCTCACGAGACGCTTCCTCCCTGTTACCGCACCTTGCCGACCGTTCGGGCCATCTTGCCAAGGGGCCCGCGACGTGTCACGCGAGGGAGTCTAAGCGCAGCCGTTGTGCGGGGGTGCCGGATGAGAGGGAGGTCGCACGACGAAGTGAAGTAGAACGTGTGACCGCTTCTTCGGCGCTGGACGTCCGTGCCTGTGCGGAGCTAGACGTCCATGCCTGGCAGGAGCGGCACGAACCGGTCCCAGCGCGCGGTCTCGCACCCGTTGCTCCGGTCGAACCGCGCGTCCACCGGTCGCCCGGCCCAGGTTCCCGTGACATGGGCGGTGGCGGGACCGCCGTAGAGCATCGTGCAGAGGCTGCCCTCGGGGACGGGAGCGAAGGTGTCGCGCCCCCACCGGGTGATCCGGTCCAGGCCGGCGCACGCGCCCCCGGGGTCGGGGTGGGTACCGCGCGCGGGGTGACAGTCGACCTCGAAGGTCCCGTCGGCCCCGCCGCCCGCGTCCCGGACGGTGACCGTGAGGTGGTCGCCGGTCCCGGTGTACGCCGACGCGGGGACGGGGGCCAGGGCGGCGAGGAAGAGGGGGAGGGGGCTCAACCGTGCGAGCCGGCCGAGCCGGGTGACGTATGACATGCCCTGACTAACGGCGGACGGCGCCGTACGTTGCGCGGAAGCACTTTGCTCTGCGCCCCGCCTGCCTAGTACCGTGGGAACCGATTGGTGGCACGACCTTCGACTGTGTCATCATCTGCACGCACCACTCGCGCTCGCGCGGGCGGCTGTGCTGGAGGCGTCGCCTAGTCCGGTCTATGGCGCCGCACTGCTAATGCGGTTTGGGACTTAAATCCCATCGAGGGTTCAAATCCCTCCGCCTCCGCGCAAGATCACCGAAGCCCCGGTCCAGTGGACCGGGGCTTCGTCGTTCAAGCAGTCGCCCTGAGAGGCGTTTCCGCAGCTCACAAGGGGTACGGCAAACGGATTTCACATGCGACCGGCAGTCATGTAATGTTCTTCCTGTCGCCGCGAGCGGCCCGGAAGGGCAAGGAACGGCGAGAAAACAGAACAAGCACTCGTAGCTTAACGGATAGAGCATCTGACTACGGATCAGAAGGTTGCAGGTTCGAATCCTGCCGAGTGCACAGCAGATCAAAGCCCCCTCGGGATCATCCCGGAGGGGGCTTTGGCGTGGTGTTGTTCGGAGGTGCGAGAGGCCCCGGAGTCTGGTCTCTGGGCCTCTGGTCGTGCGGGTGGTGGCGTGGCGTTCGCTCATGTGGTGCTCGTGGCCAGGCTGTGGAAGGCCTGGGTGGTGCGGGGGTGGGCGAGTTCGTCGAGGAGGTGGCGCCAGTCGGGGTCGGCCGTGGCGGGGTGGGCCAGGTCCCAGGCGGTGAGGAGCGGGGCCAGTTCGCTCTCGGGGGACGTCGTGACCGGCGGGGAGGACAGCAGCTGGCTCATCGGAGTTCCTTCCGGAGGAGGCGGTGAACTCGGGAGCCGCGCCCGGTGGTCCGGCTCCGATGGCTTCTACGATGCCGCCGATCCCGGGACCGCGACATGGAGCCGGCCGCCCGATCCGGGGTGGGGCCAGCTGTACCCACGGGGGGCTGCCAGCACCCGTCGCCGTGTTGTCGTACCCCTCTGCGGTCCCGACCGGCGCGCGCGAACTGGTCGAGCGGGTGGACGAGGAGGACCGGGCGGAGGGCCACCTGGGAGGGGTGGCTGGGTCGGGTCTCGACGACCATCTGCCGTGATCCGGACGGGCGGGCGGGTGCTGGTGCATCGGCGGCCGGAAGGGATGTTCCGGGGCCCGTGAACTTGCTCAGGAGCTGGGGGTGTTCGAGGCGCCGTGTCTCGTCTTCACCCCGTCAGCAGGCCGTGCTCACCGCGCCCAGGTGCAGTGCCGGCCGGGGTACGGCGACCACGTGTCCCGCCGGGTGCCGGTTCTTGCGGGTGCCCGCGAAGACGTACAGGCGCAGGACCAGGAAGCGGCCGATGCCGGCCAGGGCGGACGCGGTGAGGTAGACCGCCTGTTCCGTGAGCATCCCGGGCGCCGACTGGAGGGTGTGGAGGAGGAACATCGCGGCGCAGGTGACGGCGTACGCGGCGGCCGCCGAGCCGGAGGACTGCAGGTGCCGGCGCCAGCCGGGGCGGCGGCCGGTGCCGAAGGTGAACAGGGCGTGGAGCTCGGTGCACAGGAGTGTGGAGGCCACGGTGATCACCGCGTTCGCCATCGCCCACGGCATGGTCATCGCCACCAGCGGTACGGCGAAGCTGGAGAGGACGCCGATCCCGCCGCCGCAGACGACGAAGCGGATGAAGGAGGAGAGGGGGCCGGGGGTGACCGGGGCGGTGGTCTGCGGCTCCATGGTGTGTCCTCCGGCTCGGCCCGGCGCTGCTCGGCGCCGGCTGTCGATCTGTCTGATCCCGGGTGGATCAGCCGCGATCAACGATGCCGTTGCGGGCTCGCCGAAACGATGGAGTGTGCTCCCGAACCGGAGGTAGGGCTGGCTGTACCCCCGGGGTGGGGCGGCCCCGCCACCTGGCCCCGCTACTCGCCCTCCGCGTCCTTCGCCCGCAGCTCCTCGATATAGGCGAGTGCGAGGTTCGTCGAGCGGTTGAACCAGTCGTGGAGTACGGCGATCTCGTCGGCGGAGTAGCTCGCGAAGACGGCGTCGAGGCGGTCGTAGTACGGCTGGTAGAGGGCGACGACCTTGGCCACCGCGTCGGGGAGCGCGGCGACCCGGACGCGGCGGCGGTCGTTCGGGTCGGGGACGCGGGTGACGTAGCCGCCGCGTTCGAGGCGGTTGAGGATGCCGGTGACCGCGCCGGTCGTGACATGGGCGTGCTCGGCGAGGTCGCCCGCGGTGAGGAGGTCCTCGCCGGCCTTCAGGACGCAGGCGAAGCTCAGCAGGTCGGTGACGTTCAGGCCCAGCCGTTGGGCCATTTCCTGCTGGCCGAGGTGGGCCGTGGCGATGAAGAAGTCCATCGCCTCCAGTGCCTGGGCCGCGGTGGCGTCGGGGCGGGGCTCGGCGTGCATCGGATTCCTGATTCCCTTAGCGTGTGAGAGGTTTCTGCGGTAAATTTCTTAGGAGGTGAGAGAACGGCTCTAGGAGGATCTGTGAGCGCACATCAGTATGACGAGGGGCACACGATCGCGGGCTGGACCGGAGTCGCCATCGCCACCGTGGGGACCTCCGTGCTGGGGGTGGGGGTGTGCGCGGTGTCCGGAGCGCTGATCGCCGGCGGACTCGCGATCACCGTGGTGAGTGCCCTCGTCACCTGGGCGCTGCACCTGTCCGGCTGGGGCAAGCCGCCGGGACGCAGGCCGCGCGCGGAGTGGGGGATGCGGGTGCGGGACACGAGCGCCCGCGCAGGCCATCCCGGGTGCGTGGGCTGCCGGATGGCAGGGCGGGGAGGGGTGCGCGCCACGGTGGTCGAGGCGAGGGGCGCGGCAGCGACAACGGCAGTGGCAGCGACAACGGCAGCGACAGCGGCAGTGGCAGCGGCGGAATCGGTTCCTGTGGAGCCGGTGCACTGATCGAGCTCCATGAAGCCGGTGGGCTGCGCGGGATACGGCACCCCCGCGACGGCAGCCCGGCCCGCTGAACCGGCCCCGGCGAACCACCCCCGCCTCCTCAGGTGACCCCGTTGTCAGTGGTGCCCCCTACTCTCGTGAGGGATGGCACAGGCATGGAAGTGCTCGGGGCTGCGATGGTCGGCGGACGGTCCCGTGCTGAGTTGGGACGGTGGGCAGCGCACTGTGCTGACCTGGGGGAAGCGCGTGGCCTTCGGGGTCGCGGAGGGGGGTGTGCGGACATGTGTGGGAGCACGCGGGCATGCGTGTGCGGCGCGGGCCGCGGTGTCGGGGCGGAGCACGGGAGCGCGGTGCGAGGAGTGCGCGCGGCTGGACCGGGCGCACTCCGTGGCCGCCGACACCCTCGCGGACGACCCCCGTCCGTACCGGGTATATCTGGCGTGGTTCGGCCCCGGCATGGTCAAGGTCGGCATCACGGCGCATGAGCGGGGCTCCGCGCGCCTGCTGGAGCAGGGCGCTGTCAGCTTCAGCTGGCTCGGCACCGGTCCGCTCATGGCCGCGCGGCGCACCGAGGAACTGCTGCGGGCGGCGCTCTCGGTACCGGATCGCATTCCGTACGCCGACAAGCGGGCCGTCCGGTCCGCCCTCCCGGAATCGGTCGCGGAGCGGGCCGCCGAGCTCGCCGAACTGCACGCGCGGGCGGTGGCGTTGGTCGGCTGGCCGGACTCCCTGGAGCGTGCCCCGTACCAACCGGTCGACCATGTCGAGGTCTTCGGGCTCGCCGGACTGCCCAGCCCTGTCGGTGAGGTGAGCGAGCTCGTCGTGGGCGGGGCGGTGGGTGGACGGCTGCGCGCGGCCGCCGGGCCCGATCTGCACCTGGAGACGGACGGCGGGGGAGTCGTCGTACTGGACACCCGGCTGATGACGGGGTGGGGGCTGGTCCCGGTCGAAGGGGCGCAGAACACCGTGCCGATGAGAGAGTTCAAGGAGAGGGCGGGGGTCCAGGACGGATTGTTCTGACGAGGGGGAGTGCCGGGATGGACGTCACCGTGCAGTGGATACGCACGTCATGGACGAAGCGGTCCCGTGGCGGCGAGGCCGCGACGAGGAGGAACGCGGCTCCGGTTCGTGCTGCCGGCGTCCGCGGTGGGGCGGGACGGGGAGCCGTTCGTGCACGCCGTGCGGATGGACGAGCAGGACGACTTCGTACCGCACGGGCACCAGGGCGACACCCTCAAAGGTGTCGACGTGCAACTCCGTGAGGCGGACGGGCGGTTGCGGGTCCTGCCCAGGGTGGGGCCGATGTTCGGGGTGCCGCCCCGGCCGCGGCGGCGACCGGGCGTGCGGCTCGAGGCCGGGCAGTGGGTGCGGTGGCGGCTCAACTACCGGTTCAGCAGTGCCGCCGGGGTGCGGGACTGGTCGTACTGGCTGGACACCTTCAACATCGCCTACGGCCCGGTCGGCACCGAGGTGTTCCTCGGGGCGCCGACGGTCCATGTGGACGAGCAGGGACCGGTCCGATAGCGGCCGCCGCCCGGGGACTGCGGGCAGCAGGCGGCCGCCTGCTGGTGCGGGCGTGGGCGCCGGGTGGGGCACCCCCGCCCCGGTCCCTCGACCAGAGGCTCTCGGAGGGCCCGGGTACAGGTTCGGGAGGCGAGCCGCCCGCTCCTCCCCTCGCCCCTCGCCCGAAGGAGCCCCCAAGTTCCCCTCGCCCCTCGCCCGAAGGAGCCCCCTCAAGTCCCGCGAGGAAGGCCCCAACCCTCCCCCAAGTCCTGCGAGAATCACCCCCGCCCCCCCCCCCGCAAGCGCATTCCCAGGCGTTCCCTGAGAGCCGCCTGTGTGTTTCTCAGGAAAATCACAGATTGCCGAAAGGGTGTTCTCAGGGGGCCCCGACATCGTGTTCACCATGACCACGACCTCGCCCCAGGGGCGCACCGAACTGCTGAGGCCGGACGGGAGCCCCGTCCGAGTGCTTGTGGTGGACGACGAGCTGTCGATCACCGAACTGCTGTCCATGGCCCTGCGCTACGAGGGCTGGCAGATCCGCAGCGCGGGAGACGGCACGGGTGCCGTCCAGACCGCCCGGGAGTTCCGGCCCGACGCCGTCGTCCTGGACATGATGCTCCCGGACATGGACGGCCTCACCGTCCTGGGGCGGCTGCGGCGCGAACTGCCGGACGTGCCCGTGCTGTTCCTGACGGCCAAGGACGCCGTGGAGGACCGGATCGCCGGTCTCACCGCCGGTGGTGACGACTACGTCACCAAGCCGTTCAGCCTCGAAGAGGTCGTGGCCCGGCTGCGCGGTCTCATCCGCCGTTCCGGCGCGGCCGACCGCCGCTCCGACTCCGTGCTGGTCGTCGGTGACCTCACCCTCGACGAGGACAGCCACGAGGTCTCGCGGGCCGGGGAGAACATCCACCTCACCGCGACCGAGTTCGAGCTCCTGCGGTTCCTGATGCGCAATCCCCGGCGGGTGCTCAGCAAGGCGCAGATCCTCGACCGCGTGTGGTCGTACGACTTCGGCGGCCAGGCCAATGTCGTCGAGCTCTACATCTCCTATCTGCGCCGGAAGATCGACGCGGGACGGGAGCCGATGATCCACACCCGGCGCGGCGCCGGTTACCTGATCAAGCCCGCCGCCTCATGAGCGGGCGACGACGGCCGCGGGCGCAGAAGCGGGCAGGGCGAGCAGGAAAGCCGCGCACGCTGCGGACGCGGCTCGTCGTCGCGTCGGTGGTGCTGATCGCCGTGGTCTGTTCGGTGATCGGCACGGTGACCACGCTGGCGTTGCGGTCCCATCTGTACGAGCAGCTGAGCGGCAAGCTGAACGAGGCCGCGTCACGGGCGGCGCCGCGCTTCCTGCCCGGGCAGCTCGTCAACGGCGACAAGGACAAGGACAAGAACAACCCCGGCGGACAGGGCAACCGGCAGGACACCCCCGCCAAGTTCGTCACCGGCCCGGGGCCGGACGGCACCATCGCGGCCAAGGTGGAGAAGGGCGAGATCACCGACGCCCAGCGCGGGGTGAAGTCCGATCAGAACTTCGAGCTGTCCGCCAAGAAGCTCACGACCGCCCAGATCAAGGTGCTCAACGCGGTCCCCAAGGACAACAAGCAGCACAAGGTCGAACTCCCCGGCATCGGCGACTACCTCGTCCGGTACACCACCAACGACACGTCCGCCTACTACGTCGCCGTCCCCACCAAGGACGTCGACGCCACCATCGACACTCTGATCCTCGTGGAGATCAGCGTCACCGCCGCGGGCCTCGGCGCCGCCGTCATCGCCGGCTATGTCCTCGTAGGACTCGCCACCCGTCCTCTCCGCAAGGTCGCCAACACCGCGACCCGGGTCTCCGAACTGCCTCTGCACACCGGTGAGGTCAATCTGAGCGAGCGCGTGCCCGAGTCGGAGTGCGATCCGCACACCGAGGTCGGGCAGGTCGGCTCCGCGCTCAACCGCATGCTGGACCACGTCCACGGCGCCCTGCACGCACGCCAGCAGAGCGAGATGCGGGTGCGCCAGTTCGTGGCCGACGCCAGTCATGAGCTCAGGACACCGCTCGCCTCCATCCGCGGGTACGCCGAGCTGACCAGACGCGGCAGGGAAGAGGTCGGCCCCGACACCCGGCACGCTCTCGGCCGCATCGAGTCCGAGGCGGGCCGGATGACACTGCTCGTGGAGGACCTGCTGCTGCTCGCGCGCCTGGACGCCGGGCGGCCGCTGCAGTTCGAGCAGACCGACCTCATCCCGCTCGTCGTGGACACCATCAGCGACGCCCGCGCGGCCGGCATGGACCACAACTGGCGCCTCGACCTGCCCGACGAACCCGCTCCCGTCTCCGGTGACGCGGCCCGCCTCCAGCAGGTGCTCATCAACCTGCTCGGCAACGCCCGCAAACACACCCCGCCGGGTACGACGGTCACCGCGCGCGTGCAGCGCCGCGGGCCGTGGATGTGCGTGGACGTCGAGGACAATGGCCAGGGCATCCCGCCCGACCTGCTCCCGCACGTCTTCGAACGGTTCGCGCGCGGCGACTCCGCGCGTTCCCGGGCCACCGGATCCACCGGTCTCGGCCTCGCCATCGTGCAGGCCGTCGCGACCGCGCACGGCGGCGCGGTGACCGTGGACAGCGTTCCGGGGCGGACCGTGTTCACCATGCACCTGCCCGCGGTCGGTCCCGTGGCCCCTCGACCGGCGCCCGAAACGGACTGGCAATCGCACTCACAGGCACAGCACAGCGCCGCCATATGGGTGCAACAGGGGGCTTGACCAGAGTCGTTCACATGCGAACCGACTCTTCTCCCGGCACCCTGCCGGCGCGGGAGCACCTCCCGGCCGGCGACGCCGGTACGCCTGTCCTGGACGTAGTGATCCCCGTCTACAACGAGGAGAAGGACCTCCAGCCGTGTGTGCTGAGACTGCACGAGCACCTCGAGCGCACGTTCCCGTACGCGTTCCGCATCACCATCGCGGACAACGCGTCGACGGACACCACTCCCCTGGTGTCGCGGCGGCTGGAGGCGGAGATCCCGGAGGTCAGGGCCTTCCGGCTGGAGCAGAAGGGCCGCGGCCGGGCGCTGCGGACCGTCTGGTCCGCCTCGGACGCCCCGGTCCTCGCCTACATGGACGTGGACCTGTCCACCGACCTCAACGCCCTGCTGCCGCTGGTGGCCCCGCTGATCTCGGGCCACTCCGACCTGGCGATCGGCTCCCGGCTCGCCCGCAGCTCCCGGGTGGTGCGCGGCCCGAAGCGCGAGTTCATCAGCCGCGCCTACAACCTGATCCTGCGCGGCTCGCTCCAGGCCCGCTTCTCCGACGCGCAGTGCGGCTTCAAGGCCATCCGGCGTGATGTGGCGCAGGTCCTGCTGCCGCTCGTCGAGGACACCGGCTGGTTCTTCGACACCGAGATGCTGGTCATCGCCGAGCGCGCGGGACTGCGTATCCACGAAGTGCCCGTCGACTGGGTCGACGACCCGGACTCCACCGTCCACATCGTGAAGACGGCGACCGAGGACCTCAAGGGCGTGTGGCGGGTGGGCAAGGCCCTGGCGGGCGGGTCGCTGCCGCTGGACCGGATCACCCGGCCGTTCGGCGACGACCCGCGCGACCGCGAGATCCAGGACGTGCCGAAGGGGCTGGCCCGCCAGCTCGTCGGGTTCTGTGTCGTCGGCGGTCTGTCGACCCTCTTCTACCTGCTCCTCTACAGCGTCTTCCGGCAGTTCGGCGGCTCCCAGACCGCCAACGCGCTGGCCCTGCTGGTCTCGGCGGTCGCCAACACCGCCGCCAACCGGCGCCTGACCTTCGGGGTGCGCGGGCGGGGCGGCGCCGTCCGGCACCAGGCGCAGGGCCTGGTCGTCTTCGGTATCGGCCTCGCGCTGACCAGCGGCTCGCTCGCCGCGCTCAACGCGGCCAGCAGCGACCCCGCGCACTCCACCGAACTGGCGGTGCTGATCGCCGCCAACCTCGCGGCGACCGTGCTGCGCTTCCTGCTCTTCCGGGCCTGGGTCTTCCCCGACCGCGGTGACGACCAGCCCCGGTCCACCGTCGTCGCCGCCCACACCCCCGCCCAGCCCCCCGCCCACACCCTCACCGCACAGCCGCAGTCGTACGGTCCGCTGCCCCAGCGCCCGACGGCACACCCGTACGCGACGACGCCGTACACCCCGCAATCCCCGTACGACACGACCGAGTTCCGCGCCGGTGAAGTCGCGGAGCAGCGCTCCTGGAGGGACGCGACCGTGCAGTTGCAGCCGGTGCGCCCGACCGACACCGACCCGAGGAACTCCTGATGACCACGCAGACCGACCATCCGACCCAGCAGGGTTCCGGGTGGGGTCCGGCGGCGACGGCCCCCGAGGCGCCGGTCGTTCCCCCGGCCCCCGACTCCGGTGAACCCCAGCAGCCCTTCGCGCGCAGACTGTGGCGCGGCCGTCCCGAGGACCCGCGCTGGGCTCGCCCGGCCTTCCTCGCCCTGCTCGCCGCGACCCTCCTGCTCTATCTGTACAACCTGAGTTCCTCCGGCTACGCCAACTCCTTCTACTCGGCGGCGGTCCAGGCCGGCAGCCAGTCCTGGAAGGCGTTCTTCTTCGGCTCGCTGGACGCGGGCAACGCGATCACCGTCGACAAGCCCCCGGCCTCGCTGTGGCCGATGGAGCTGTCGGTGCGGATCTTCGGCCTCAACTCCTGGGCGATCCTGGCCCCCGAGGTCCTCATGGGCGTCGGCACGGTCGCCGTCGTCTACGCCTCCGTGCGTCGCCGGTTCAGCGCGGTGGCCGGTCTGGTCGCGGGCGCCGTGCTCGCGCTCACCCCGGTCGCGGCGCTGATGTTCCGGTTCAACAACCCCGACGCCATGCTGGCGCTGCTGATGGCGGTCGCCTGCTACTTCGTGGTCCGCGCCCTGGAGGACGGCCGTACGAAGTGGCTGCTGTGGGCCGGTGCCGCGATCGGTTTCGCGTTCCTCGCCAAGACCCTGCAGGCCTTCCTGATCCTGCCGCCGCTGGCGATCGTCCACGCCGTCTGCGCGCCGGTCCCCGTCAAGAAGCGGATCGGTCAACTGGCCGCGGCCACCGCCGCGTTGGTCGTCTCGGGCGGCTGGTGGGTCGCGATCGTCGAGCTGTGGCCCGCCTCCTCGCGCCCCTACATCGGCGGCTCCCAGAACAACTCCTTCCTTGAACTGACCTTCGGCTACAACGGCTTCGGCCGCCTCAACGGCGACGAGACCGGTTCGGTCGGCGGCGGTGGCGGCGGAGGCGGCACCGGGCAGTGGGGCGAGACCGGCTGGGACCGGATGTTCAACTCCGAGATCGGCGGCCAGATCTCCTGGCTGCTGCCGGCCGCGCTGATCCTCCTCGTCGCCGGTCTGGTGGCGACCCGCAGGCTCGGTCGCACCTCGGTGACGCGCGGTTCGTTCCTGGTCTGGGGCGGCTCGCTGCTGATGACCATGGTCGTCTTCAGCTACATGGCGGGCATCTTCCACCAGTACTACACGGTGGCCCTCGCCCCCTACATGGCGGCCGTGATCGGCATGGGCGCGGGCGTCCTGTGGGAGAAGCGCGCCGAACTGTGGGCGTCGATCGCCCTGGCGGCCTCGGTCGTGGCGGCGGTGGCCTGGAGCTACATCCTGCTCAACCGCACCTCCGACTACCTTCCCTGGCTGAAGTACCTGGTCCTGATCGGCGGCCTGGTCGCCGCGCTCGGCCTGATCTTCGCGGGCCGCGTCAGCCGGCAACTCGCTCTCGCCGCGGCCTCCCTGGGCCTGGTGACCGCTCTGGCCGGTCCGACGGCGTACACCGTCAGCACCCTCCAGGAGGGTCACACCGGTTCCATCGTGACCGCGGGTCCGGCGGGCGCGTCCATGATGGGCGGCGGTCCGGGCGGGGGCGGCGGCGGTGGCCGGGGCGGCTTCGGCGGCACCATGCCCGGTCAGCAGGGCCAGAACCAGCAGAACGGCAATGGCGGCACGGGCGGCTTCCCCGGCGGAGGGATGCCCGGGCAGAACCAGCAGAACGGCAACGGCAACACCCAGAACCAGCAGGGCGGCAACGGCACCACCCAGAGTCCGCAGGGCGGCCCCGGCGGTCAGACGGGCGACGGCGGCGGAATGGGCGGCATGGGCGGCGGTGGTGTCGGCGGTCTGCTGAACGGCGCGAGCGTCACCTCCGAGGCCAAGAAGCTGCTGGAGACCGACTCGTCGAAGTACACCTGGGTCGCGGCGGCCATCGGCGCCCAGAACGCGGCGAGCTACCAGCTCTCCACCGGCGACCCGGTGATGGCGATCGGCGGCTTCAACGGCACCGACCCGTCCCCGACGCCGGCCGAGTTCAAGGAGTACGTGGCCGACGGCAGGATCCACTACTTCATCGCCGGCGGTTCCGGCGGCGGCATGGGCGGCAGCAGCAGCGGTACGTCCTCGCAGATCACCTCGTGGGTCGAGGCCAACTTCAAGAAGGTCACGGTCGGTTCGGCCACCTTCTACGACCTCACCCAGAAGGCGAGCGGCTGACGCAGGGCCGGAAGAAGCGAGAGGGGCGGTGACCGTTCGGGTCGCCGCCCCTCTCGCCGTCCACGGCGGGAAACCTTCTTGTACGGTGTATGGGAACTGTTCTACGGTGTACAACATGACCGCTCCCGCCCCCGCCGCCGTCTCCCAGGGCCACCCCCAGCGCTGGCTGATACTCGGCGTCATCTGTCTCGCGCAGCTGACCGTGCTGCTCGACAACACGATCCTGAACGTGGCCATCCCCTCCCTCACCAGCGAACTGGGCGCCGCCACCTCCGACATCCAGTGGATGATCAACGCGTACTCACTGGTGCAGTCGGGTCTCCTGCTCACCGCGGGCAGCGCGGCCGACCGCTACGGCCGCAAGAAGATGCTGGCCGCGGGCCTGGTGCTGTTCGGCGTGGGCTCGCTGGTCGCGGGCCTCGCGGACTCCACCGGTCAGCTGATCGCGGCACGGGCCGGGATGGGCGTGGGCGGAGCGCTGCTCATGACCACGACGCTCGCCGTCGCGATGCAGATCTTCGCGCCCGAGGAGCAGCCGAAGGCGATCGGGATCTGGGCGGCGGTGAACTCGCTGGGCTTCGCGACCGGCCCCCTCCTCGGCGGCTTCATGCTGAACCACTTCTGGTGGGGCGCGATCTTCCTGATCAACCTGCCGGTCGCCGCGCTCGCCCTGGTCGCGGTCGTGCTCCTGGTCCCCGAGTCGAAGAACCCGCAGGGCGACCGCCCCGACCTGCTGGGCGCCCTGCTGTCCACGATCGGCATGGCCTCCCTGGTGTTCGCGATCATCTCCGGCCCCGAGCACGGCTGGACGTCCGGCCGGGTGCTGGTGCCGGCGGCCGTGGCGGTCGTGGTCCTCGCCGGATTCGCGTACTGGGAGAGCCGGATCCCCCATCCCATGCTCGACATGCACTTCTTCCGCGACCGCCGGTTCACCGGAGCGGTCGCCGGGGCGGTCCTGATCACCTTCGGCATGGGCGGCTCCCTGTTCCTGCTCACCCAGCACATGCAGTTCGTCCTCGGATACGGCCCCCTGGAGGCGGGGCTGCGGACGGCACCGCTCGCGCTGATGATCGTGGCCCTCAACTTCACGGGCCTGTCGGCGAAGTGGTCGACCAGGCTCGGGACGCCCCTCTCCATCGGCCTGGGCATGGCGGTGATGGCCCTGGGCCTCCTCTCCATCGCCACGCTCACCGACCACGGCTATCCGGGCACCCTGCTGGGCCTGGTGCTCATCGGCGCGGGGGCGGCGGTCGCCAGTCCCGCGATGGCACACGCGATCATGAGCGCGATCCCGCCGGAGAAGGCCGGGGTCGGCGCAGGGATCAACGGCACCGTGGCGGAGTTCGGGCAGGGGCTGGGCGTCGCGGTGCTGGGCGCGGTGCTGAACGCGCGGTTCGCGACCCTGGTCTCGGTGGCGGCAGCGTCACTGCCGGCGGCGCTGGCGCAGGCGGGGTCGGTGTCGGAGCGGGCGCGGATCACGGAGGCGTTCGCCTCCGGGCTGGAGAGCAGTCAGTTGGTGGGGGCGGTGGCCGTGCTGCTGGGCGGGGTGGTGGCGGGGGTGTTGTTGCGAAGGGCGGAGCGGGGGGAAGTCGCCTGAGGGGGGCGGGGCCTTGGTGCGTCGGCGGCTGCGGGCCTGTTGTGGCTGGTCGCGCCCACGCGGCGGTAGCCGCAGATCGACGCAGCCCCGCGCCCCAAGAGGTTGGCGGCCGCCTAGCATCTCTATCAGTGAACGACGTCTCGGAAGGTGCGCCATGGTGAAGGCAGGCCAAGGAGCGGCCGCACGAACCAGTGTCTGGCTGGAAGGCAAGGTGCGCCGAGGCGGCCGGAGCGGTGGACAGCCTTCCGGCCTCGACCGGGACCGGATCACCGAGGTGACAGTCCGTCTCCTGGACGCCGAGGGGCTGGCCAGGTTCTCCATGCGGCGGCTGGCCGCCGAGCTGAACGTGACCGCGATGTCCGTCTACTGGTACGTCGACACCAAGGACGACCTCCTCGAACTCGCCCTGGACGCGGCCTTCGGCGAACTGGAGCTGCCGGACCCGGACGCCGACGAGGACTGGCGGGACCAACTGCGCACGGTGGCCGGTCAGTACCGGAGCCTGCTGGTCCGGCACCCCTGGGTCTCACCGCTGGCCGGCACCTTCCTCAACATCGGCCCCCGGTCCCTGGCCCTGTCCCGGGTCGTGCACCGGGTCGTCCGCAAGACGGGCCTGCCCGCACACGGCATCACCGGCGCGATCTCCGCCGTCTTCCAGTTCGTGTACGGCTTCGGCACCATCGAGGGTCACTTCATCGCCCGCTCCGCGCAGGCCGGCATGACCCAGGAGGCCTACTTCCGCCAGGCCATGACGGCGGCGACCCGGTCCCCCGGCGCCGCGGAGATCCTCAAGGAGAACGAGGAGATCATGAAGGCACGCGGCGGCGACACGGTGGAGGAGATGCGGGACAGGGACTTCACCTTCGCCCTGGAACTCCTCGTCAAGGGGATCGAGGCGATGGCCGAACGCCCCTAGGCGCGCCGGCCCAGGGGCGTCGGGCGCTCAGTCCTTCGAGGCCAGCCGCGCGGGGAACCCGCCCGTCGCCACCGGCCCCCACCGCTCCGGCGTGACCCGAATGATCGACTTCCCCTGCTTCACCATCGCCGCCCGGTACTCGTCCCAGTCGGGGTGCTCCCCGGAGATGTTCCGGAAGTACTCCACCAGCGGCTCCACGGAGTCCGGGGAGTCGATCACCTCCGCGGTCCCGTCGACCTGGACCCACGGCCCGTCCCAGTCGTCGCTCAGCACGATCACGCTGACCCGGGAGTCCCGCTTCGCGTTCCGCGTCTTCGCCCGCTCCGGATACGTCGACACGACGATCCGCCCAGAGTCGTCCACCCCGCAGGTCAGCGGCGAGGCCTGCGGCGACCCGTCCCCCCGCCGCGTCAGCAGGATCGCCCGGTGCCGGGGGCGTACGAAGTCCAGCAGCTCCTCGAGGGAGACGGCCTTGTTGGTCGCGATGTTCGGTGCCATGGAATCAGCCTAGTTGGAGCGCCACGGAGTTCCACCGCACCTCCTCCCGGCCGAGCCGGTCCGACCCCTCGTCCACGATCCGCAGCAGCCTCAGCCCCGCCTCCGCCGCCTGCCCGGCGACCTCCTCGGGCGGGATGTCGTACATCCGCCGATCCACCGGCGGCGCACCGCGCCGCAGTGTGATCAGCAGGATGCCGCCCGGCGCGAGCAGCCCGGCCAGCCGCCGCATGGCGACAGGCCGCTCCCGCGGGGACAGGTGCATCCACACCGCGGACAACAGGACGAGGTCGTACGGCCCCTGGACGCCGGGTATCTCCGGCAGCGCCCCCGCCCGCCAGACCACCCCGCCGCCGGGATGCAGCCGCGCGGCCTCGCGCCGGAGCTCCGCCACCGGCTCCACCGCGTCGACCGCGTACCCGCGCGCGGCCAGCGCCGCCGCGTCCCGCCCGGTCCCCGCACCGACGTCCAGCGCCCGCGCGGGCGCCTTCGGCAGCAGATCCAGCAGCGCCCCGTGCACGTCCTCGAACGCGACGCTCTCGTACACCCTCCCCAGCCGCTCCGCCGACTCGGCGTAGTAGCTCTGCACCCCGGCCGTCCGCTCCATACCCCGAACCGTACGACCCGCCACTGACAACGGCTTCAGGCCTGCGGCAGCGACTCCCCCTGCACCGCCTGGACGTCGAGCTCGACCTTCAGCGTCGTACCGATCGCCGCGATCCCCGCCTGCACGACCTGGTTGTAGTTCATGGCGAAGTCCTCCCGCCGCAGCTGGGTCGTCGCCCGGAAGGCCGCGCGGGTCCCGCCCCAGGGGTCGGCGCCCGTGCCCAGGTAGGCGAGGTCCAGGTCGACGGGCCGTACGACACCGCGCATCGCCAGCTCACCCCGTACGGTCCAGCGGTCCGTACCGGCCACGACCAGCCCCGTCGACCGGTAGGTGATCTCCGGGTACCGCTCGACGTCCAGGAAGTCCGCCGACCTCAGGTGCTCGTCCCGCATCGCGTTGCCGGTGTCGATGGAGGCCGCCCGGATCACCGCCTCCACCCGGGACTTGGTCACGTCGTCCGGGGCCACCTCGATCGCCGCCGTGAAGTCGGTGAAGCGGCCGTGCACGCTGGAGATGCCCAGGTGCTGGGCGACCGCGCCCACACTGGAGTGGGCCGGGTCGACGGTCCAGGGCCCCGGCGGCGGGAGTTCCGCCCCGCCGACGCGGGCCAGCGTGACCGTGCCGACCTCGGCCCTGCCGCTCGCGGTGACGATCGCGCTCGAGGCGGCGGGCGCGTAGCCGACGGCCGTGACGATGACGGTGTACGGCCCCGGCTCCAGCGGAGTCGCGTCCCGTACGGCGCCCTCCGGGTCCGCCTCCGCGCGCAGCACCTGCGTGCCGGTCATGTCGGTCACCGTGACGACCGCGTGCGACACGGCCCATCCGTCCCGGGTGCGGATCCTCGCGGTCAGTGCCATCTCACCCAACTCCTCGAAGCCTGCGGAACTGCGACCGGCCCGTGGCGGGCACGCGCCTCCGCTCAGAGCGCGCGCTCCCCACCACGGGCCGGGGTCCTGAACTACTCGCCCGGGTGGGCGAGTTCGATGTCGTGGTCGTCGACGCCGGGGCCGTTCACCGTCAGCGCCGTCGCCTGCGGCGGGTAGCCCGTCGCGATGACCGTGTACTCGCCGCCGTCCAGGTCGGTGAAGGCGTACGCCCCGTCCGTCCCGGTGGTGGCGGTCCCGACCACGTTGCCGGCCGCGTCGACCAGCGTCACGCGGGCGTCGGCCAGCGGACCGTGCGGCGCCCGTACGACACCCTGCAGACGGGCGCCCGAGTCCAGGTCGACCTCGATCCGGGTGACGCCGGTGCCGCCGACCTCGACGGGCAGGGCGCGCGGCCGGAACCCGGCGGCGTTCACCGCGACGGTCACCGCACCCGGCACCAGCTCACCGAAGGCGAACTCGCCCTGCTCACCGGTGGTCCCGGTGGCCAGCAGGTCGCCCCGCACATCGGTGACGATCACCATCGCGTCCTTGACCGGCTCCCCGTTCTGCGCGGCCCGCACGAGCCCGTTCAGCCCACTGGTGCCGCTGAGGAGGATGTCGTACGCCACCGGCTCGCCGCCCACCAGGACGGTCGACGCCTGCGGCTGGAAGCCGTCCGCGGAGGCGATCAGGACGTACGAGCCCACGCTCGGCGCCTCGACCGCGTAGGAACCGTCGGCCCGCGTGACCGACCGGCCCAGCTGCCGTCCCGTGAGCGAGATCAGCGTGACCGCGGCCTGGGGGACCGGCGCGCTCTCGGCGCCGCGCACGAAACCGCGCACCGGGATGCCGCCGGAGCCCTCGACGGACGCCTCCGGACGGGCGAGCGTGGCCACGGCGGCCAGCCGCTGGGTGCCGTCGGGGGCGGTCTCGGTGTCGGAGGTGGTCGTGGCCCAGCTGGGGGTGTGCCCGGCAGCGGGAGCCTCGGCCGCTTCCGCGGGCACCTCGGCCGGCGACTCGTCCGCCGCGGCCTGTGCCAGCGCGCCCTTGGTCCGCAGCGGGACCTCCTTGATGAACAGGGTGATCAGGAACGCGACGGCCGCGAGGACGCCGGCGATCAGGAACACGTCGGCGATGCCGTGGCCGTAGGCGCTCTCCATGAGCGTGCGCACCGGGGCCGGGAGCTTGGCCAGGTCCGGGATGCTGTCGGTGGAGGAGCTCGAACCGGCAAGGGCGGCCTGGTACTTGGGGTCGAGGGCGGCGATCCCGTCCGACACGTAGTGCGTGATCCGGTGGGACATGACCGCGCCGAGCGCGGAGACGCCGACCGCACCACCGAGGGAACGGAAGAAGGTGACCGTGGAGCTGGCGGAGCCGAGGTCGCTCGGGTCGACCTGGTTCTGGGTGCACAGCACCAGGTTCTGCATCATCATGCCGATGCCGAGACCCAGCAGGGCCATGAAGATCGACATCTTCCAGTAGGCCGTGTCGTACCGGATGGTGCCCAGCAGGCCCAGTCCGGCCGTCACCAGCACACCACCGCTGACCAGCCACGCCTTCCAGCGTCCGGTGCGGGTGATGAACTGCCCGGAGACGGTGGAGGAGATGAAGAGCCCGCCGATCATCGGGATCGTCATGACGCCCGACATCGTGGGGGACTTGTCGCGGGCCAGCTGGAAGTACTGGCTGAAGAAGACCGTGCCGGTGAACATCGCGACACCGACGAACAGCGAGGCCAGCGAGGCGAGGGTGATCGTGCGGTTCTTGAACAGCCGCAGCGGGATGATCGGCTCGCGCACCTTGGACTCGACCAGCACGAAGATCAGACCGAGGACGATCGAACCGCCGACCATCGCGTACGTCTGCCAGGAGATCCAGTCGTACTTGTCACCGGCGAAGGTGACCCAGACCAGCAGCAGCGAGACAGCGGCGGCGATGAAGAACGCGCCGCCCCAGTCGACCTTCACGTCCCGCTTCACGACGGGCAGGTGCAGCGTCTTCTGCAGCACGATCAGCGCGATGACGGCGAAGGGGACGCCGACGTAGAAGCACCAGCGCCAGCCCAGCCACGAGGTGTCGGTGATGACACCGCCGAGCAGCGGGCCGCCGACGGTGGCGACGGCGAAGGTCGCGCCGAGGTAGCCGGAGTAACGGCCGCGCTCACGCGGGGAGATCATCGCGGCCATGACGATCTGCGCGAGGGCGGACAGACCGCCGACGCCGATGCCCTGGACGACACGGCAGGCGATCAGCATGCCGGCGTTCTGCGAGAGACCGGCGGCCGCGGAGCCCAGCACGTAGATGACGAGGGCTATCTGGACGAGCGCCTTCTTGCTGTACAGGTCGGCGAGCTTGCCCCACAGGGGGGTGGCCGCGGTCATCGACAGGAGGGCGGCGGTGACGACCCAGGTGTAGGCGGACTGGCCGCCGCCGAGATCGCTGATGATGTGCGGGAGGGCGTTGGTGACGATCGTGGACGACAGGATCGCCACGAACATGCCGAGCAGCAGGCCGGAGATGGCCTCCATGATCTGCCGGTGCGTCATCGGGGCGTACTCCTGGGAGCCTCCCCCGTGCTTGGCGTGAGCCCGCACACCGGCTGGTGTGGTCGTTGCCATGGGCTTCCTTCTCTTACTTGGTGATCGCGGGTGTACGGGTGGTCTGTTCGAATACGGGGGGTGCGTGGGGTCCGGAGTCCCGTGCCGGAGGTCCGCCGGGCGCGTCGGGTACGGGGAGTACCGGGGGCCGGGGGTCGGGGCCGTGGGCGCGGGTGTCGTCGAAGCTCGCCCGCAGGCGGGCCATCAGCGCGGTCAGCTGGGCCACCTCGTCGTCGCTCCAGTCGCCGAGTCGCTCGGCGAGCATGTGGCAGGTACGGCGGGACAGCTGGTCGAGGAGCGACTGGCCGGCCGGTGTCAGGCGCAGGATGCGGGAGCGCTTGTCCGCCGGGTCGGGGGAGCGCTCGATCCAGCCGCGCTCGGCGACGTGTGCCACGTGGCGGCTGGTGACCGACATGTCCACGGCGAGCAGCTCGGAGAGTCTGCTCATGCGCATGTCTCCGTAGCGCCCGAGGAGGGTCAGTACGGCGGCGGAGCCGGAGGGGCACTCGGACGGCATCATCCGCCCGATCTCCCTCTTCACCGCTCCGAAGGCACTGAACTGGCGGATCAGCTCTTCGTATCGCGCCTGCTCGGCCATCACACCTCCCGTATTCGTTGCTTGGGGCAACCATAGGTGTGCTTGGTTGCTACAGGCAAATAAAACGGGGTAGGAGCGGTATAAAAACTTGGCAAAGGCAAGTATTGCGAACGTAAATCTGCATGTGGGGCCTGGGGATGGCCCTGTCAGCCCCGCACTTGGGCCCGACTCCCTGATTCGCTAGGGTCTCTGGGCATGGCTGACAACCAGGGCCCCCAGGGCAACTACGACCCCGCCGGCAGCACTCAGATGTTCCGCGCGTTCGTCGACGAGGGCCCGCAGGGCCGCACCCAGCAGACCGCACCGGCCGCTTCGTCCGGCGGTCCGCGCGTCGGGATCATCATCGGAGTGATCGTCGCGGTGGCGGTTGTGGCGGCGGTGGCTTGGCTGGCGCTGAAGTAGGCCGGATGCCTGCGGCGCAGCTGCGGACCCGGTGGGGGCGTGCGTAGCGCGTGCGGTTCGGTGGGTGGGTCGGGGCCGGGGTGGGGGGTGTCCGTCCTCGGTCCGGCGGCTCGGTCACTTGAGCAGTGCTCGGTAACGGACGCCGGCCGCTGCGGGCGGACACCCCCCACCCCGTCCCCTTGCCGCCGTACGCGGCTTGCGGCCCGTCGTGGGCGCGCGTCCCGGCCGCCGGCCCGTGGTGCCGCGCGGTCCGGCGAGCGGCTCGTGGAGGCGAGCGGCTCGTGGAGGCGCGCGAGGTGGCTTCCTCGGGTCCGTTGCGGCGCGCGGGCTGGCGAACGGCCCGTCCCGGCGCAGGATCACTGCAACCCCCCAGGGGCGCGGGGAACTGCGCGACCAGCCACGACTGACCCGCAGCCGCCCGACCACCTGACCCGGCACCCCCATAGGCGCCCGGCTCCAGCCCAGCGCAGCTGACCGCGGGGAACTGCGTGACCAGCCACGACGGCCTCGCAGTCGCCCGACTACCGAACTCGGCACCCCAAAAGGCGCCCGGCTCCAGCCCAGCGCAGCTGATCGCGCGACCAGCTACGCCCGGCTCGGAGCTGGTCAGTCCGAGATGAGGCCTTCCCGCAATTGGGCCAGGGTGCGGGTCAGGAGGCGGGAGACGTGCATCTGGGAGATGCCGACCTCCTCGCCGATCTGGGACTGGGTCATGTTGGCGAAGAAGCGCAGCATGATGATCTGGCGCTCACGGGGCGGGAGTTTGGCCAGGAGCGGCTTCAGGGACTCCCGGTACTCGACGCCCTCCAGGGCCGTGTCCTCGTAGCCGAGGCGGTCCGCGAGGGAACCCTCGCCGCCGTCGTCCTCCGGGGCCGGGGAGTCCAGCGATGACGCGGTGTACGCGTTGCCGACCGCGAGGCCGTCGACGACGTCCTCCTCGGACACGCCCAGCACGGAGGCGAGTTCGGCGACCGTCGGAGAGCGGTCCAGCTTCTGGGAGAGCTCGTCGCTGGCCTTGGTGAGTGCGAGGCGCAGCTCCTGGAGGCGGCGCGGGACGCGGACCGACCAGGAGGTGTCGCGGAAGAACCGCTTGATCTCGCCCACGACCGTCGGCATCGCGAACGTCGGGAACTCGACGCCCCGTTCGCAGTCGAAGCGGTCGATCGCCTTGATCAGCCCGATGGTGCCGACCTGGACGATGTCCTCCATCGGCTCGTTGCGCGAGCGGAAACGAGCCGCCGCGTAGCGCACCAACGGGAGGTTGAGCTCGATGAGGGTGTCCCGGACGTACGCGCGCTCGGGGCTGTTCTCGTCGAGTGCGGCGAGCCGCAGGAAGAGGGAGCGGGACAGGGTGCGGGTGTCGATGGCTCCGGATACGGCCGGAAGGGCCGGGAGGGCCGGGGCCTGCGCGGCCTCGACGGCCGTGACGTCGTCGAGTGCGGGCTCAGCCTCGTTCTTGGTGAGCGTGAGCACCTTCGAGCTGCCCTGATCTGCGGACATGCCACCCCCTTTGGGTCGCGGGACGGTCGCGGCGAACGCCCCGTGGTGGAACGTCAGCCTTCACCTGAATACCGGAGCCGAAGCCTCGGCAAACGCGCTTCCGGCAGAATGTCACATGTCGGCAACACGCTGTAGTGACATGTCGACATGTGAGACTCTAATCCGCCCTGGATAAAGGGGGTCTGACGGTTTTTCGGCACAGAAGTGTCGGGAACGGCGCCGGTGAGCGATTCGCTCTTGCCGGTTACCTCTCGATCCTGCTTGCGAACTGCGGTGTTACGGATCGTGCGACCGTGCGCCCCTTATGCATCGGCTATCCGCGGAAGACTATGCGTCGATCCGATTGGCGGACCGCAGTCGCTGGAAGCTACGCGCCAGTAGCCTCGAAACGTGCATCTGCGAGACGCCGAGTTCCGCGCTGATTTGCGACTGGGTGAGATTGCTGTAGTAGCGCAGCAGCAGGATTCGCTGTTCCCGTTCCGGGAGTTGGACCAGGAGATGGCGGACCAGGTCGCGGTGTTCCACGCCGTCGAGCGCCGGGTCCTCGTAACCGAGCCGGTCGAGCAGGCCCGGCAGTCCGTCGCCCTCCTGGGCGGCCTCGAGCGAGGTGGCGTGGTACGACCGGCCGGCCTCGATGCAGGACAGCACCTCGTCCTCGGTGATGCGCAGCCGCTCGGCGATCTCGGCCGTGGTGGGGGTGCGGCCGAACGCGGTCGTCAGGTCCTCGGTGGCGCCGTTGACCTGGACCCACAACTCGTGGAGACGGCGGGGTACGTGGACCGTGCGGACGTTGTCGCGGAAGTACCGCTTGATCTCGCCCACGACGGTCGGCATCGCGAAGGTCGGGAACTGCACGCCCCGGTCCGGGTCGAAGCGGTCGATCGCGTTGATGAGCCCGATGGTGCCGACCTGGATCACGTCCTCCATCGGCTCGTTCCGGGAGCGGAAGCGGGCGGCCGCGTAGCGCACGAGCGGGAGGTTGGCCTCGATGAGTGCCGTCCGCACCCGGTTGTGCTCCGGCGTGCCGGGCTGAAGCCCTTTCAACTGGCCGAAGAGCACCTGGGTGAGCGCCCGGGTGTCGGCGCCGCGACTGCGTGGAGCGGCCTCCTGGGGGGCCTCCTGGGGAGGCGCGGTACTGGCCGACACGGTCAACGCCACCTCTTCGTTGGTCAACTCATCCGTCAAAAGCGGTCATAGCATCACAAGACATGTGCACTGTGTGCAAGCACCGCATAACGTTGGGTTACGCCGTGTTGAGGGGCAAGTTGGAGCGGAAGACGCACAAAAGCCTCCCGCCGTTGCCGGCAGGAGGCTTCGGAGCACTCGGGCTCAGTACGCGTAGTCCGCGATCACCCAGGTGGCGAACTCCTTCCACAGCGCCACGCCCGCCTGGTGCTCCGGGTGCTCGACGTACGTCCGCAGCGCGGTCGCGTCCTCGAACCCGGAGTTGATGGCGAAGTCGTAGGCGATGGGGCGGTCGCTGAGGTTCCAGCCCAGCTCCCAGAAGCGGATCTCGGGGATCTTGCCCTCCAGGGCACGGAAGGCTGCCACGCCCTCCACGACGCGCGGGTCGTCGCGCTCGACACCCTCGTTGAGCTTGAAGAGGACCAGGTGGCGGATCATCTGCGCTCCCAGCTAGTGCGCGCCGTCGGCCAGCCATGTGAAGAAGTCGCCCACGGCCTTGGCGGCGTCCGATATGCCCTCGAACCCTATCTGCACGTAGTCGGCGGCCTTGGCCGGGTCCGTGATGATCACGTACAGGATGAAGACCACGAGCACATAGACGGCGATCTTCTTACCGTTCACCGCCATCGCGGCCTCCCCCGCTTGTTGTGTTCTGTTGCTTCTGGGGCGCGAGTGTAACCGGGGTGATCAGTACGCACGAAGGGCCCCGTCTCTCGACGGGGCCCTTCTCAAGCGGTAGCGGAGGGATTTGAACCCTCGGTGACTTGCGCCACACTCGCTTTCGAGGCGAGCTCCTTCGGCCGCTCGGACACGCTACCGAGGGAGACCTTACAGCAAGGTGGGGCGTGCTTTGAAATCGGTATTCAGCGGTCCCGGAAGAACTCCGTGAGCAGCCTCGCGCACTCGTCCGCGAGGACGCCCTCGACCACCTCGGGGCGGTGGTTGAGGCGCCGATCGCGGACGACGTCCCACAGGGAGCCGGCCGCGCCCGCCTTCTCGTCCCGGGCGCCGTAGACGACCCGGTCCACCCGGGACTGCACGATCGCGCCCGCGCACATCGTGCAGGGCTCCAGCGTGACGACCAGGGTGCAGCCGGTCAGCCGCCACTCGCCGAGCTGCGCCGCGGCCCTTCTGATCGCGAGGATCTCCGCGTGCGCGGTCGGATCGCCGCCGGCCTCGCGTTCGTTGTGGCCGGCGGCGAGCACGGTCGTACCGTCCGGGGACAGTACGACGGCGCCCACCGGCACGTCCGGGCCCGCCCGGCCGGCCTCGTCCAGGGCGAGCCGCATCGCGGTCCGCCAAGGATCCCGCACCGGGTCGGGGGCGCCGTCTTCCGCGGTCGGTGCGGTCAGCGGACGGTCTCCAGGACCTCCGAGGCGCCCAGGGCCTCGGCGATCTCGGTGACGGCGTCCTCCGACAGGGCCTTCAGCTCCTTCTCGCTGACACCCAGGTCGTCGAGGACCTGCGCGTCACCGACCGGGCCGTGCGGTACGGCCTCTCCGGAGCCGCCCGCCTCGACGGTGTCGTCGTCGTCCTCCTCGTCCTCCCCGTCCTCGGTCCCGTCGAGATCGAGGGCGTCGAGGTCGGGGCCGTCGTCGCCGGGCTCCCTTCCGAGCAGTTCGTCGGTGAGCAGGATCTCGCCGTACGAGCTGCGGGCGGCAGCGGCGGCGTCCGAGACGTAGATACGAGGGTCCTCCTCGCCGTCGATGCGGACGACGCCGAACCAGGCGTCCTCCTGCTCGATCAGCACGAGCACCGTGTCGTCCTCGGCCGCGGCTTCCCGGGCGAGGTCGGCCAGATCCGACAGCGTCTCCACATTGTCGAGGAGCTCCGTGTCGCTCGCTTCCCACCCGTCTTCGGTGCGCGCGAGCAGTGCGGCGAAGTACACCGTGACTCTCCCACTGGTCATAGGCGTGCCGGTTGGGGGTCCCCCCGGCGGAGGTTGGGCGGGGAGAGCTCGGCTCCGAGCCCCACCCACTCGGAATCGTGGCAGAAACAAGGCGTTCAGGGGACGTCTTCGGCACCCTGTGTCCGGTGGTTTTGATCGCACGCGCGTCGGCACGTCGGTGAAGGACTCACCAGCGCACTCGTCGCCGCCACGAGCGGGATCGTACGCGGCTTTTCCAAGGGGCCACGCACGGCCACCTGTTCAGCGCACCTTCAGTGCCCCGTGAATGCTCCACGCGGGCTCTGTGAGCGCTCCCTCGGGCGTGCCGGACACGTGATCTTCCTTACCAGCGGAAGGTCCGCATGCGCATCGCGTGCCGCAGCCGGGCCACCTTGGCGCGGCGCGGCTGTACCCGGTCGCGCAGTTCCCGGGCCTCCGCGAGGTCCCGCAGGAACTGTGCGCGTCGGCGCCGGCGCTCGGCGTCGGTCTCCTGTGACGACGGTTCGTGCTCAGGCAGGTCAGGCATCGGTTCACCACCCCAGTCCGTCCCTCCCACTTTCCCCCGGTCGGGCGGTTTGACGCCAGCGCGAGCGGTTCGGTGGACCCGGCTACTGTTGTGGACATGCGTCTCCACGTCGTCGACCACCCTCTGGTCGCCCACAAGCTCACCACGCTGCGCGACCAGCGCACCGACTCCGCGACTTTCCGTCGGCTCGCCGACGAGTTGGTCACCCTGCTCGCCTACGAGGCCACGCGCGACGTGCGCACCGAGGCGGTCGACATCCGGACCCCGGTCGCCGGGACGACCGGGGTGAAGCTGTCCTACCCGCGGCCGCTGGTGGTGCCGATCCTGCGGGCCGGGCTCGGCATGCTGGACGGCATGGTCCGGCTGCTGCCGACCGCCGAGGTGGGGTTCCTCGGCATGATCCGCAACGAGGAGACGCTGCAGGCCACGACGTACGCCGCGCGTATGCCGGAGGATCTGTCCGGGCGGCAGGTGTACGTCCTCGACCCCATGCTCGCGACCGGCGGGACGCTGGTGGCGGCGATCCGCGAGCTGATCAAGCGGGGTGCGGACGATGTGACGGCCGTGGTTCTGCTGGCCGCGCCGGAGGGCGTGGAGATCATGGAGCGGGAGCTGGCGGGTACGCCGGTGACGGTGGTGACGGCCGCGGTCGACGATCACCTCAACGAGCACGGCTACATCGTGCCGGGGCTTGGGGACGCGGGGGATCGGCTGTACGGGGCGGCGGAGTAGGGCGGCGGGTGTTTTTGCGCCCCTGATGCCTGCGGCGCAGCTGCGGGTTCGGTGGGGGCGTGTGCAGCGCGTGCGGTTCGGTGGGTGGGTCGGGGCCGGGGTGGGGGGTATCCGTCCTCGGTCCGGCGGCTCGGCCGATTCAAAAGGGCCCGGTAACGGACGCCGGCCGCTGCGGGCGGACACCCCCCACCCCGTCCCCTTCCCGCCGTACGCGGCAAACCGCCGGTGGTGGCAACGGCCCATCCCGGCGCAGGTGACTGCAACTCCCTAGGGGCGCGGGGAACTGCGCGACCAGCCCCCACCGGCCGGCAGCCGCCCGACAACCGAACCTGGCACCCCAATAGGCGCCCCCCTACGACCCCTCAGCACCCCTTCTTCGACGCAGTCGCCGTCGGCACAGGGGCGTTCAGCGCGGACAGCGCCTTGGCGGCGGACGCCTTGGCGGTCAGGCTCTTGAAGGCCGTGCCGATGATCAGGTCGACCTCGGTGCCCTTGCGCGTGTCGGTGCGGGTCTCCGCGGTGGTCAGCTGGGTCGCGAGGACCGGGAGGGAGGTTTTGAGGGCGGAGGACGGGCCGAGCAGTATCCCGGTGCCCTTGACCTTCTTGTCGTAGGTCGGCGTCGCGTTGCCCACGTCGCCGATCTTGAAGCCCCGCTTCTTCAGTTCGTCCGCCGTCTTCTTGGCGAGTCCGCCGCGCGCCGTGGCGTTCAGGACGTTGACGGTGATCTGGCCCGGCTTGGGGAGCGGTGCCGCGGAGGGGGACGGGCCGACCTTGGTCGCGCAGTCCGCCTTGGGGCCCGCCGCGGAGGCCTTGTCGCCGCCGCCCGTGAAGACGTCGATGAGCTGAAGCGTGCCCCAGCCGACCAGGCTCAGCGCGGTGACGGAGGCCACCACGCCGAACACGAGCCTGCCGCGCCGCCGGGGCCGACGCATCCGGGGGTACTTGTCTCCCGTGATCCGGTACTTACCGCCCATGCCGGGGGGCGTCAGCATGCTCATGGGCGCAGCGTAGTGCGCCGGGGCGGCGATGCCTACTAGATGATCATTGACCGCGGCGCAGGAGAACCCGAAAGGGCCAAACCTTTACAGCGTGGTCACTCAGTCCAGCTCGAGCACGCGCGCGTGCAGCACCTGTCGCTGCTGGAGCGCCGCCCGCACCGCGCGGTGCAGGCCGTCCTCCAGGTACAGGTCGCCCTGCCACTTCACGACATGCGCGAACAGGTCGCCGTAGAACGTCGAGTCCTCGGCGAGCAGGGTTTCCAGGTCGAGTTGGCCCTTGGTCGTCACCAGCTGATCGAGGCGGACCGGGCGCGGTGCGACGTCCGCCCACTGCCGGGTGCTTTCCCGGCCGTGGTCGGGGTACGGCCGGCCGTTTCCGATGCGCTTGAAGATCACACGGAAAGCCTACCGGTCAAGACCTTCCGGGCGCAGCCATGGCGACCGAGTGCGACGCTGGAAAAAAGCTGCCAAACGGGGCATAACGGGAGCAGGGGTTTGGTATGAGCGAGCGAAAGACCCCACCGGAGGGCGTGACGGGGGCCGCCGCGGGAACTGCCGACCGGGCCATGCCGGAGGCACAGTCGGGCTCCGCCGCTCTGCCCCGGGAGGCCCTGGAGATCGCCGCCGGCTACGCCTTCACGGGCCCCGCCCTCGATCTGGGCGCGCTGCTGTGGGACGGCGTCTGTCTTCCGGACGCGCAGGTCAGGATCCCTCTGCCGATGCTCAACCGGCACGGGCTCGTCGCCGGTGCCACCGGCACCGGCAAGACCAAGACGCTCCAGCTCATCGCCGAGCAGCTGTCGGCGCAGGGGGTCCCGGTCTTCCTCGCCGACATCAAGGGCGATGTGTCGGGCATCTCCCAGCCGGGTGTGCGGAACGAGAAGGTGCAGTCCAGGGCCGCGGAAGTGCATCAGACATGGGTCGCCGGCGGGTTTCCCGCCGAGTTCTACGCCCTCGGTGGCATCGGGCACGGCATCCCCGTGCGGGCCACGGTCACCAGCTTCGGACCGGTGCTGCTGTCCAAGGTGCTCCAGCTCAACCGGACCCAGGAGCAGTCCCTCGGCCTGATCTTCCACTACGCCGACCAGAAGGGGCTGGAACTGGTCGACCTGAAGGACCTGCGGGCCGTCGTCGCCTTCCTGACCTCCGAGGAGGGCAAGCCCGAGCTGAGGAACATCGGGGGGCTGTCCACCGCCACGGCCGGGGTGATCCTCAGGTCGCTGACCGCCCTGGAGGCGCAGGGCATGGCCGACTTCTTCGGGGAGCCGGAGTTCGACACCGCCGAGCTGCTGCGGACGGCGGACGACGGGCGCGGGCTGGTGTCCGTGCTGGAGCTGGCCGCCGTACAGGACCGGCCGCAGCTCTTCTCGACCTTCCTGATGTGGCTGCTCGCCGATCTGTTCCACGATCTGCCGGAGGTCGGCGACGCCGACAGGCCGAAGCTCGTCTTCTTCTTCGACGAGGCGCATCTGCTCTTCAACGGGGCCTCGAAGGCCTTCCTCGACTCCATCACGCAGACCGTCCGGCTGATTCGCTCGAAAGGGGTCGGCGTCTTCTTCGTCACGCAGACCCCGAAGGACGTACCGGCCGACGTCCTCGCCCAGCTCGGCAACCGTGTCCAGCACGCCCTGAGGGCCTTCACCCCCGACGACCAGAAGGCGCTGAAGGCGACCGTGAAGACCTTCCCCGACTCCGCGTACGACCTGGAGGAGCTGCTCACCGGGCTCGGGACCGGGGAGGCCGTCGTCACGGTGCTGAGCGAGAAGGGCGCTCCCACGCCCGTGGCGGCGACGCGGCTGCGGGCCCCGGAGTCCCTGATGGGGCCCGTGGACGCCGGTGCCCTGGACGCGGCGGTCGCGGCCTCGCCGCTGCACGGACGTTACGCACAGGCTGTGGACAGGGAATCGGCGTACGAGAAGCTCGGCTCGCGCGGGGCCAAGGGCCCGGACGAGATGAAGGCCCCGGACGAGATGAAGGCCCCGCCCCCGGCCGCCCCGCGCAAGGAGGAGCCCTCCGTCGTCGAGCAGGTCGTCGGCAGCGGCATGTTCAAGTCCCTCGCGCGGTCGCTGGGCACGCAGATCGGGCGTGAGATCACCCGCTCGGTCTTCGGTACGGCCCGGAGGAGGCGGTAGCCCGCCTCCTCCGGAGGATCAGCCGCGCTTCTCCTCCCGCACCGGTGGCTTCTGCTTCGTGCTCTGCGGTTTCGGCGCACTGCGCGCGGCCTCCGCGCGCAGCAGGGCGCGCAGGACCGCGTACGGGTCGACGGGCATGACGGTGTTCCTTGCGTGAGTGCTGAACAGGCATGGCGGAAGCGGGCTCTGTCAGCAGCGCAGGACCACGGAACGCAGGACGGGCAGCGCGTACGGCGGTCGTGGCGGCGCCGGGCGGGGACGGTCGGCCGGCACCCCGGGGACCGGCTCCGGTCGCGGTGCGGGGCGCAGCGGTACGGCCGCGCGCTGGGCGGCCCGGGCCGGCGGCCGCAGGGCGGTGTCGAGGACGTCGTGCTCGGCGATCTCACCGGCCACGACGTGGGCCGCGTGGGTCTGGGCGGGGGCGCCCGGGACCAGGAGGGCGAGGAGCAGCACGAGCGCGCGCAGCCAGGCATGGCGATGCGGGGGGCGTCGTACGGTGCTCACGCAGGTCGTCTCCCCCTCCGACGCGCCTGCTTCATCACTTCGGCCGTGGAATTCACCCGGTCGCAGCAGTGCCCGCGTGAGGGCGGCGCCCGGACGGGGACGGTGCCCGCAAGGGGCCGTGAACGCGGTCGGGTTCAGACCGTCCGCGGCACCTGCCGGGCCCGGCCGCGGATGCTGAGCGCGGTGACGATCTCGACGACTCCGACGACGACCAGCCAGATCCCGCCGACCAGGGTCAGCACGGCGACCGACTCGAAGGGGGCGTCGATCAGCACGATCCCGGCGACGAAGGTGAGCGCTCCGAGGAAGATCTGCCAGCCACGGGCCGGCATCGAACGGTCGGAGGCGGCGGCCAGGGTCTGGGTGATGCCGCGGATCAGCCAGCCGATGCCGATCCACAGGGCGAGCAGCAGGATCGACCGCATCGGGCCGCGCAGACAGAACAGGCCCAGCAGGATCGACAGGGTGCCGCTGATGAAGGCCAGGACGCGCAGGGCGGTCGTCCTGTGGGTGCCGAAGGCGGCGACCAGCTGGAAGATGCCGCTGATCAGGAGGTAGACGCCGAACAGGACACCGGCCGCGAGCAGGGAGGCGCCGGGCCAGACCAGGACCAGCACCCCCAGGATCAGGGAGGCGATCCCGGTGAGCAGGACGACCTGCCAGGCGGCGCGGGCGAGGGTGTGCAGGGGGCCCTCGAAGGGCGGCTCCGGTTCGTGCGGCGCGCTGCCCGGCGCGCTGCCGGTCGGGTGGCCCGGAGGGTGGCCCGCGTGGACCCTGCGGTCGTCGAAGCGGTCGTCGAACTCGGTCATGATCCATGGTGGGACCGCCGCCCACGGCACTGCCACCGGGGCGGGCCACCCAGCTGACCAGGGCTACCCGTGCCGGTCACGACGGCTCCGGCCGGTCGCGACGGCTCCGGCCGGTCGCGACGGCTCCGGCCGGTCACGACGACCTCGGCCGGTCACGACGACCTCGGCCGGTCACGACGCCCCCGGCCGCTCGCGACCACCCCGGCCGCTACGACTTCTTGGCCGCCTTCGCCGCCGCCTTCATCTCCTGCTTGTGCGCGCGGACCTTGGTCAGTGACTCGGGGCCGGTGATGTCGGCGACGGACCGGAAGGACTTCGGTTCGCCGTAGGCGCCCGCGGCCTCCCGCCAGCCGTTGGGCCGGACACCGAGCTGCTTGCCCAGCAACGCCAGGAAGATCTGGGCCTTCTGCTTCCCGAACCCGGGCAGCTCCTCCAGGCGGCGCAGCAGTTCGCGTCCGTCCTCGACGCCCTTCCAGACCAGCTCGGCCTCCCCGTCGTAGTGCTCGACGAGGTACTGGCACAGCTGCTGGATCCGTTTGGCCATCGACCCGGGGTAGCGGTGCACGGCCGGCTTCTCGGAGAGCAGCGCGGCGAAGGCGTCCGGGTCCTGCGCGGCGATGTCGTGCGCGTCGAGGTCGTTCGCACCGAGGCGGTCCGCGATGGTGCGGGGCCCCTTGAACGCCCACTCCATCGGGACCTGCTGGTCCAGCAGCATCCCGACCAGCGCGGCGAGCGGGGAGCGGCCGAGGAGTTCGTCGGCCTCGGGGTCCTGGGCGAGGTGCAGGGTGACGTCCATGACCCCGATCATGCCCCCGCCGGCGGCGCGCCTCTACCGGGAGCCGGCGGGCTGGTCCCTCCAGTAGCCGAGCGCGTTCACCCGCTCCTTGGCGACGCCGAGGTCCTTGCGGACGTACGACGACAGGGCCCGGGTCGTCGCCGTGTCGCAGGCGATCCACACGTACGCGTCGGGGTGGCTCTTCAGCAGGTCGGGCAGTTCCGCCTTCGCCTGGGCGACCAGGTGCGCCCCGGAGTCGAGGCGCAGGATCCGGCGGACCTCGTGGCGGGTCGGGTCGGTGCGGAAGGGCAGGTCCTCGTCGCCGCCCTCGAACCAGACGGTCGCGGGGGAGGAGTCCAGGGCGTCGAGGAGGGAGTTGAGGGCGGGCAGGGAGGCGGGGTCGCCGAAGGCGAAGACGTGGGAGGGCTCGGGATCCGGGTGGTCGAAGCCGGTGCCGTGGACCGTGGCCTCGATGGTGTCGCCGGGCTTCGCCGTGCGGGCCCAGTCGCTGGCCACGCCGTCGTGCAGGGCGAACTCCAGGCTGAAGGTGCCGGCCTCGGGGTCCGGGTCGACCAGGGTGTACGCGCGCTGATGCGGCTTGCCCGCGGCGGAGAACCACAGGCGCACCCACATCGTGGGGTGGACGCCGGTGGCGGCCAGCATGCCGCCGTCGGTGAGACGCACCCGCCGGTAGTCGCCGGTGACGTCCTCGGCGCCGGTCACGGTGAACACGAAGTCCTTCGCGCGCAGCAGTCTGAGGACCGCTCCCTCCCAGCCGTGCCCCTGCCCCATGACCTTTTCACCCCTCGCGTACGATTCCCACACCAAGTTAACTTAGGTAAGCCTAACTTAAAGTGAGCGGGTGTGAGGGTGAGCATGGAGATCTACCGCGACGCCTGGGGGATTCCCCATCTCCGCGCGGGCAGCGCGCGTGAACTCGCCCGCGCCCAGGGCCGGGTCACCGCCCGCGACCGTGCCTGGCAGCTGGAGGTCGAACGGCATCGCGCACAGGGCACCTCGGCCGCCTTCCTCGGTGCCGGGGCCCTGTCCTGGGACACCCTCGCGAGACGGGCCCGCCTGGCCGACACGGCGAGACGCTGTTTCGCCGCGCTGGAGAGACGGGACCCGGAGACCGCCGAGTGGGTGCGGGCCTACGTCGACGGCGTGAACGAGGAGCTGCCGTCCACCTCGGCCCCCGAGTTCGCCCGTGTCGGGCTCGCCCCGGGGCGCTGGGAGCCCTGGACCCCGCTCGGCGTCTGGCTCGCCACGCACATCCTGTTCGCCGGCTTCCCGGCCAAGCTGTGGCGGGACGAGGCGATACGGCACCTGGGGCCGGACGCGGTCCGCCTCTTCGCCACCGACGGCCCGGGCACCGCCGGCAGCAACGGCTGGCTGGTCTCGGGCGCCCGCACCACCACCGGGCACGCCGTCCTCGCGGGCGACCCCCACCGCTACATCGAGGACCCGGGCGTCTACCAGCAGATCCGCCTGGCCTGCCCCGAGTTCGACGTCATCGGCCTCGCTGTGCCCGGCGTCCCCGGCATCGCCCACTTCGGCCACACCGGCACGGTCGCCTGGTCCATCACCAACGCCATGGCCGACTACCAGGACCTCTACCGCGAACGGCTGCGCCGCACGGGCGCCGGGGTCGAGTCCCTCGGCCCGGGCGGTCACTGGCAGCGCGCCACCCGCCACACCGAGACCATCGAGGTCGCGGGCGAACCCCCGGTCGAGATCGAACTGATCGAGACCGAAAGGGGCCCGGTGATCGCCGGAGGCCCCGAGGGCCTGGACGGAGGAGTCCTGGAGGAACCGGACGACCTCCGGTCCGCCCCCCTCGCCCTCGCCCTCCGCTACCCGCCCCGGGTCACCGAGGACCTCGGCTTCAGTGCGCTGCTCCCCCTGCTCCGTGCCCGTCGTACCGCCGACGTGGACCGGGCGTTCGACGTGTGGGTCGAGCCCGTGAACGTCGTGCAGGCCGCCGACACCGAGGGCGGACTGCTGCACCGGGTCGCCGGAAGGGTCCCCGTGCGCGCGGAGGCGAACCGGCTGCGTCCCGTGCCCGCCTGGGAGCCCGGGCACGACTGGCAGGGCTGGCACGACACCCCCCGCGCCGGTCTCACCGACGGCATCGCCGTGATGGCCAACCAGCGTGGCCCCGCCACCCCGCTCGGCGTCGAGTTCGCCCCGCCCCACCGGGCGCACCGCATCACCGCCCTGCTGAAGGAGAAGACGCACTGGTCGGCCGCCGACATGGCGCGGATCCACACGGACACCCGACTCGCGTCGGCCCAGCCCCTGCTGGATCACATCGAGGCCCTGCACGACCTGAGCCCCGCGGCCACCACCATGAGGGTGACGCTGCTGCGCTGGGATCGCCGCATGGACGCGAGCAGCGGCGAGGCCGCCCTGTACGCCGCCGTACGCAGCGCGGTCGTACGACGGCTCGCCGCCCACCCCGCGTTCGAGGCCCTGACCAGCCCGCCCGCCTACCCCGATGTCCTCCTCCCCTGGCTCGGCCTCGTCCCCCGAGTCGCCTTCGCGCTCGAACATCTGCTGCGCGCCGAGGAGTTGTACGGCATCGACCGGCCCGGGACCGTGCGGGCCGCCCTGGAGGAAGTGGCCGCCGAACCGCCGCGGGGCACCTGGGGCGACACCCACCGCCTCGTCCCCTGGCAGGCGCTTCCCGAGCGCGAGTGGGACGCCCCCGCCCTCTCCGGCGACCACGACTGCGTCCTGTGCACCTCCGCCGTGCCCGGGCTCACCGATCTCGCCGCGCGCGGCCCGGCCGCCCGCTACGTCTGGGACCTGGCCCGCCGCGAGGACAGCCGCTGGGTGGTCCCGCTGGGCGCCTGCGGCACACCCGGCTCACCCCATCACCGCGACCAACTCCCCTTGTGGCTCAGGGGAGAACTCGTCCCGGTCGGCACCGACTGGCAGCAGCTGAAGAAGGAAGACTGAGGAGACCGATGTCCCACACCCCCACCCGCGAAGCGGTCCACACCCGGACGGTGGACGGCTTCGGCACCGTCCGCATCCTGCGTCTCGACCCGCACGCCGACGCGGCCACCGTCCACACCTGGGTGCGCGACGAACGCGCCCGCTTCTGGGGCATGAACGGCCTCACCCGGCAGCAGGTCGCCGAGATCTACGCCCACTTGGACACCCTCGACACCCACCACGCCTATCTGCTGGAGAAGGACGGCGAACCGGCCGGGCTGCTCCAGACCTACGAACCGGAAGCCGACCGCGTCAGCGAGTGCTACTCCGTCGAACCCGGTGACATCGGCATCCACCTGCTGCTCCCGCCCCCCGGCCCGCACGGCACGCGTCCCGGCTGGTCCAAGGCGCTGCTGTCCGCCGTGGCCTCGTACGTGCTGCTGGCCCTGGACAGGCGACGGGTCGTGGTCGACCCCGACGTGCGCAACGAGAAGGCCATCGCCCGCTTCCTGAAGCAGGGTTTCGTGGCCGGAGACACGGTCGTGCTGCCGGAGATCGACCTCCCGGACGTGCACCTGCCCGAGAAGCACGCCCAACTGGCCTTCCTGGCAAGGGAGGTAGCCTTTCCGGGTGACGCCTGACGACCTCGTCGCCCACTACGGCCTGATACCGATCCCGCGTGAGGGCGGGCTGTTCCGGCAGACCTGGGCCGGAGCGGAGCGCGCCGACGGCAGACCGCACGGCACGGCGATCGTCGCCCTGCTGACCGCGGACGACTACTCCGCCCTGCACCGCCTGCCCAGCGACGAGGTCTGGCACCACTACCTCGGCGACCCCCTGGACCTCCTGCTCCTCGCCCCGGACGGCACGGCGGCCACTGCCGTCCTGGGCCCGGACATACGCGAGGGACAGCACCCCCAGCTGACCGTCCCCTCGGGCACCTGGATGGGGGCCCGCACCCGCGGCGCATGGACCTTCTTCGGCTGCACCATGGCACCCGGCTTCACCTACGAGGACTACGAGCACGGGGACGCGGCCGAACTGACGGCGCGTTATCCCTCGGAGGCCGCCCGGATCGCGGCACTGTGCCGCCCATGAGACTCCTGGAAGGACAGGTCGCCCTGGTCACGGGCGCCGGCGGCGGCATCGGGCGGGGGATCGCGCTGCGGTTCGCCGAGGAGGGCGCCGCGGTCGCCGTCCACTGCCGTACGGCTGCGGCGGCCGCGCGTGACGTGGCGTCCCGGATCGAGGACTCGGGCGCCCGGGCCGTCGTACTGGAAGCGGATCTGCGGGACGAGGACCAGTGCCGGCGGCTGGTCCGGGAGGCCGCCGCGTGGGGCGGTGGACTGACCGCCCTGGTCAACAACGCCGGCGTGCAGCCCGTCCAGCCCCTGCCCGGGATGACGGCCGCGCAGTGGCGGGCCGTCGTCGACACCAACCTCACCGGCGTCTTCGCCTGCACGCAGGCGGCCGCGGAGCTCATGCGACAGGGCGGGTCCGTCACCCACATCGCGTCCATCGAGGCGGGCCGGTCCGCACCCGGGCACGCCCACTACTCCGCCTCCAAGGCCGCGGTCGTGGCGCACGCGCGGGCGGCGGCCCTGGAGTACGGCCCGCACCGCATCCGCGTGAACACCGTCTCGCCCGGGCTGATCGACCGGGAGGGGCTGGCGGAGGACTGGCCGGAGGGGCTCGAGCGGTGGGTCCGTAAGGCGCCCCTGGGGCGGCTCGGGCGCCCCGAGGACGTGGCCGACGCGTGCGTGTTCCTCGCCTCGCCGCTCGCGTCCTGGATCACCGGGCACGACCTGGCCGTGGACGGCGGAATGTCCGCCCGGCCGACCTGGTGAGCGCTCGGGGGCTCGCGTCCGTACCTATCGGGAAGACCTCGAGCCCAGGTACGGAGTAGTGACGTGAGGTGTGAGCGTGCAGGCAGCAGCGCAGGCCGGCGAGGGCGAGGGCTTCAAGGGCTGGTGCTGCTGGGCACCGTGCTGGTCCTGCTCCTCTTCGGCGGCGCGGGAGCCGCGTCGGCCCACGCGGCCCTCCGGTCCACCGACCCCGAGGACGGAACCGTCCTCAAGTCCGCCCCGCGTGACATCACCCTGACCTTCACCGAGTCCGTCGGCCTGCTCGACGACTCCTTCCGGGTGCTCGACCCCGACGGCAAGCGCCTGAAGGTCGGTGACGCCGGACACGGGCCGGGCGGTTCGGACACGGCCCGTGTCTCCCTGCCCGCCAAGCTCGCCCAGGGCACCTACACGGTGGCCTGGCGGGTCGTCTCGGCCGACAGCCACCCCGTCTCCGGCGCCTTCACCTTCTCGGTCGGCAAACCCTCCCCGGCCACCGTGGTCCTGGACACCGGCCCGACCGAGGACCCGGCCACCGAGAGCCTCTTCAACATGGGCCGCTACCTGGCCTACCTCGCCGCGGCCCTGCTCATCGGCACCGCCGTCTTCCTCACCGCCTGCCGCCCGTCGGAGCCGTCCCGCCTGCGTCCGCTCCTGTGGGCGGGCTGGGGCACCCTGCTCGGCTCGACGCTGTTCCTGCTGGTGCTGCGGGCCCCGTACGAGTCCGGGGCCGGCCCTGCCTCCGCCTTCTCGCTGAGGGCCTTCCAACGCACCCTGAGCACCCGCCCGGGAGAAGCACTCCTGGTCCGCCTGGCACTGCTGCTGGTCGCGTGCTTCTTCGTCGTACGACTGCTGCGGCTCGGCGAGTCCAGGCTGCCGCGCGCGTGGCAGGCGGCGGGCGGAGTGCTCGCCGTGGGTCTCGCGCTGACCTGGGCCGCCGCCGAGCACGCGTCCGCCGGGATCCAGGTGCCGGTGGCGATGACGTCAGCGGTCCTGCACGTCCTGGCGATGGCGGTGTGGCTGGGCGGCCTCGCGGCCCTGCTCACCCTGCTGCACCGGGCGTCGGCGCAGGTCCCGGCCGCCGTCGTCGCCCGCTTCTCCCGCCTGGCCTTCGTCTCCGTGACCGTCCTGGTCGCCACCGGCGTCTACCAGTCCTGGCGCGGCCTCGGCTCCTGGGACGCGATCACCGGCACGACGTACGGGCATCTGCTCGTCCTCAAGCTGTTCGCGGTGACGCTGCTGCTCGCGGCGGCGAGGCTGTCGCGGCAGTGGACGGGGCGTCTGGTGACGGCGGCGGCCGAGGTCGAGGCGGAGCCGGTCGTACGGGAACGGGTCCCGGAGCGGGTGGGCGCGCCGGAGGCGGCGACGGAGACGCAGGCCGGTTCGGGCGCGGGTGCGGAGGCGTGCTCGGGTGCGGAGGCGGGTGTGAGTGCGGACGCGGGTGTCGGCACTGGCTCGGGTGCAGGCGCTGGGTCGGGCGTGGGCGGGGGCTCGGGGCCGAAGTCCCCCGCTCCCCGGGGCGACTCCCCGGCGCACCGGCGTGCGCTGCGCCGTTCCGTGCTCACCGAAGTGGCCGTCGGAGTCGTGGTCCTGGTGCTCAGCACCGTGCTGAGCGGCACGCTGCCCGGCCGGGCGCAGGCCGAGGCGGCCGAGGCGGGCCCGGCCACGGGCGGACTGCCCGCCGCCTCCCTCACCGAGCTCCCCTTCGCCGTGGGCGGTGCCTCCGGCAAGGTGCAGGTCACCCTCGACCCGGGCCGCACCGGCGACAACTCGGTCCAGGCCATCGTCTACGCCGCCGACGGAGGCCTCGCCACCGTCCCCGAACTCCGGCTGTCCTTCACTCTCCCGGCCAAGGAGATCGGCCCGATCGACGCCCAGCTGAAGAACAAGGGCGGCTACTGGGGCACGAACGACCTCACCCTTCCCCTCGCGGGCGACTGGCGGATGAAGGCGACCATCAGGGTCTCCGACGTCGACCAGATCAGCGTGACGAAGACGGTCAGGATCGTGGGCTGAGCAGCTCCGCCATCGTCTCGGCGGCGTGCACGGCGGCGGCTCCGCAGCAGTTGTTGAACAGCACGTGGAGCTCGTCGGCCGACCCGGCCAGTGCGTGCAACCGCGGTACCCATTCGGTGAGTTCGGCGCGCGAGTAGTCGTACCGGAAACGCTCCTCCTTGCTGCCGCGCCCCCAGGAGGCACTGCGTCCGTGGAAGCGCACGACGGACATCCGGGACGCGGTGACGGGCACGACCGGCGGCAGCGAGGTGGGCAGCCCCTGCGCCATGTCCACCCCGACGGCCGCGAAGCCGTGCTTGCCGAGCAGCGCGCGGGTGAGGTCCTGCTGCCCCTCCTCCCACCAGGCCGGATGCCGGAACTCCACGTGGACGGGCCAGCCGGCCGTGCGGTGCGCGGTCTCCTCCAGGAACCGCTCCGCCCGCGTCCCCGGCCGCAGCCACGGCGGGAACTGGAACAGCACCCCGCCGAGCCGCCCCGCCTCCCGCAACGGCTCGATCCCGGCGGCGAACCGGGCCCACACCTCGTCCAGCGGCACGTCCGCGAGGGCCGGTTGCCTTACCGGATGCCCGGTCAGCGGCGCGTACGCCTTCACGTCGAACACGAACCCGGCGGGCGTGCGCTCCACCCACAGACGGCTGTTGCGCTCGCCGGGCAGGGCGTAGAACGAGGCGTCCACCTCGACCACCGGGAACCGTTCGGCGTAGTACCGCAACCGCCCCTCGGCGTCCCGCCGCCCCGGTGGGTACCAGCCGCTGCGCACGAGCGCGGGATCGGTCCAGGAGCAGGTGCCGACGAGGATGCGCGTCATGGGGGCCCGGGTACCGAATTACAGTGCGGCCATGACCTCCGAGGCGTATCTCTCCCAACTGTTCTCGCTGGACGGCCGTGTCGCCCTGGTGACCGGCGGGAGTTCGGGCATCGGCAGGGCGATCGCGGGGGCCTTGGCGAGGGCCGGGGCGAGCGTGGTGATCGTGGCCCGCGGGGAGAAGCAACTGATCTCCACTGTCTCCGAGTTGACGTCGGAAGGCTGCCGGGCGGCCTGGGAGGTCGGCGACTTGAGCACGAGGGAAGGTGTGCGTACGGCGGCGGAGGCGGCCGCCGGTGTGTTCGGTGAGCCGGACATCCTGGTCAACTCCGCCGGGATCAACCTGCGTCCACCGATGACCGAGCTCACCGACGACGTGTGGGACACCACCATGGCGGTCAACCTGGAGGCCCCCTACCTCCTGGGACAGCGCTTCGGACCCGGCATGGCCGAGCGCGGCTTCGGCCGGATCATCCACATCACCTCCCAGCAGGCCCACCGCGCCTTCGTCCACAGCGGCGCCTACGGCGTCTCCAAGGGCGGCCTGGAGTCCCTGGCCCGCTCCCAGGCCGAGGCCTGGTCCCCGCACGGCGTCACCTGCAACACCCTCGTCCCCGGCTTCGTCCTGACCCCCCTCAACGCCCGCCTCGCCGACGACCCGCAACAGGTCGCCTCCCTGGCCGCCCGCACGATGACCGGCCGAAACGGCGTCCCGGAGGACTTCGCGGGCGCGGCGGTGTTCCTGGCGAGCGGGGCGGCGGGCTATGTCACGGGGCAGTCGGTGTTCGTGGACGGGGGGTTGTCGGTGCACTGAGGGCAGGGGATCGGTGGCCGGTGGTGTCGGTGTCGGCGTCTGCCGGTCTGGTCGCCGGCAGTGTCGGCGTCCGACCGTCGCGGTCGCCCCCACGGCGTTGTAGCCGGCCCGTACGGCGAGGGAGGCTACCGACCGACCTGCGGGTGCTCGCCCCGACCGCGGTCACCAGCCGGCACGCCTGAGCCGTTCTGTACCGCCGGGCCAGGGCCGACCCGCTGCGCACGCGTGCGTGTACGACGTCGTTGCCGCCCAGCCGCCGGCCGTCGAGGCGGGAGTCGGCACCCAGCCGCCGCGCTGTGGCCCGTGGCCCGTGGCCGGGGCCCTGACCGGGTCCCAAGGCGGGTTGCGGTCGCGGTGCCGGAGGATCGCGGTGATCCTGACAGTGGAGCGCGGTCGGAGTCGCGCGGACGTGGTGCGCCGGTGATCGTGCTGTACAGGAAGGTGGCGGCCATGGCAACGATGCCGAGCGAGACACGGCGAGGGCACGGAAGGCCGGGCAACATCGAAGGACTCAGCGGTGCGTCCCTGTTCGCCGGGGCCGTGATGATGCTCAGCGGACCGCTCAGCATTCTCATGGGGGCGTCCGGCATCGCAAGCGACAGCTTGTTCGCCGCGTCCCAGTACGCCTATCGGTTCGACCTGACCGCCTGGGGCTGGATCCACATCGTGGTCGGACTGGCGCTCACCGTTGCCGGCCTGGGCGTCGTGATGAACAAGAGCTGGGGCCGCGGGGCCGGTGCGGCGGCGGCAGGGGTCAGCCTGATCACCCAGTTCATGTTCGTTCCGTACTACCCGCTCTGGGCCATCCCCGTGATGACACTCGACCTCTTCATCATCTTTGCCCTGACGAGATTCCAGCACGGAACCGACGGCACCCGGTGAAACGGCTCGCGCACAGGTCCGACACGTGGGCGACGCGATCATGGGCTGGGAGCCCGGGGGAGCGGCCCGTATGCGACGCTCTCCGGGAGCCGCTCCGGGCCCATCGAAGCTCTATGCCGAGAGGTCAGAGCGCGGGGGCTCCTCTGACCGCTCCGCGAGGAACTCGTCGAGCAGCGCGAAGAGAACCGTGATGACACGTTCTTCCTGCTCCGGTGAGAGCTCCCAGTGATCCCAGCTCTCATCGGGGAGGGCGATGTGACGGACCTGACCCATCCAAGCGTGTTGGCATTCCCGGCCACGCCTGGCCACCAGCCAGTCACGCCAGCCGTCGAGCCCGGGGCCGCCGTGCCGCCGAGCGTGGGCGTCGTAGCCGATCAAGAAGCTTTCCACGCGGGCGAGTGTGGCCTGACCCACGAACACCTCGGGGCCCTCGGACACGAAGGCCCAGTACTCACGCTCACTCATGTCTATGAGACTCACCCGCTCATACTTCCGCATCGAAGCCGGTTGTCCCCCACCCCGACAAGCAGCGCGCGGCCGGCTGAGACGGAAAAAGAGACGGACAACGACGAAGGGCCCCACCGCGAACGGTGGGGCCCTTCGACATCGTGCCCGGTGAGGCACTGGCGGAGGATACGAGATTCGAACTCGTGAGGGGTTGCCCCCAACACGCTTTCCAACTGTCCGCGCGGCCGTCCGGCAGTGTCCGTGGGGGTTCACTGAGCACGTCAGATGGGGTGCGCGTAGGACGGCGAACAGTGGCGGCCGTCGGCGTACTGGACAAAGACCAGGACAACGGAGCGGGCCGTGAGCTGGGCTTTAGCGCAGAGCGATGCGCCGGCGCTGCCAGCGAACAGGCCGACTCCAGGAAGCCGCACGATTTTCCAGGTCAGCTCCACTTCGATCGCCGAGTGCGGTGGCACCGGTGTCGACACGGCGGTCTTCCGGGAAAGCGCGAGGTTGGACCATCACGGGCCTGACCTGCGAACTCCGTGCCTAGGGCACACTCTGGTAGAACTCACCCCTGCGGACCCCAGTTGCCCGTGAGTCCCCGTCCGTTCTGGCACGGGAATGGCACGGCCGGCGGGCAGTGCCACTCCCCTCGATGCGAACTACGGGCGGGGAGGTCGCTGAGGTCTGGTCAGACAGACCGTGGGGGGCAGGTGGTCAGCACCGATCGGTGGGATTGCTGTACTTCAATGCTGTACGCATGCGGGCTCTCTTCTCCGGCGTCCGGCTGCCGTTCTCCCTAGGCGACGAGCAGAGCGGCGAGGAGCAAAGCCGCCATCGCAGCGAGGACCCGACACTTCCTCCAACCGGGACCTGAAGCTTGGCGGTTGAGCTCCCATGCGCCCACAAGACCGCCACCTAGGCCAAGCGCGCTCCTCAGCAGCAAGACGGCAGTGTGCACAGGGAGCCTCCCGGAGCGTTCCAAACGGACCGGAAGGCTATCCCTGGCGAAGGTTCCGCGAGCGACCGGCCCCAGTTTGGAGGATCGCGTATGCGGAAGGATGCTGAGCTGGCGAGATGTTGACCTGAGACTTACGGCAAGACTCGCCGAGGTTCCCCGCCGCTCACTGGCCGATCCGGCACGCAGAGGGCACGCAAGGTTCTCTGCGGTGTACGTTTCATCGGGTGATCGGCTTGACCATATTCTTCGTTGGCATGATTGGCGTGGCCATCGGCAGCAAGGGACAACGGGGTTGGGACCTGTGGAGCCGTCGACAGAAGATCATCTGCACGGTGTCATTCGTCCTCGTGATCGCGGGGCTGGCTCTGGCCGACGCGAGCAAGGGCCAGGCTTGAACCTGTGGTCTCATCCTTGCCAGGTCGACCATAGGGGTCCGCCAACGTCGACCAACCGCCTCTGTGCCTCGACCGATCGTTCACTGAGATCCGGCCTCGACCGCTGCCGTTCGCGCTTGTTGGTGTCAGCCACTGGTGTCAGCCGCCGCACGCGGCCTTGACAAGGGCCGTCTCATCCCTTCGCTGTTTGGCTGGGATCGGAGGTCGGACTGCGTTGGCCGACGTACTGCAGCACCCCACCGCCGATCAGCATGAGCACGCTGCAGGCGAAGACGACGTCGGAGGTAGTGAGGTCGCGCACCGTGCCGCCGTAACGGGCCAGCGCCATCCCCGCGCCGAACGCCAGGGCTCCGGAGCCCCACAGCCGTGGCCGCAGGACGTAGCCCCGCTTCCATGGCAGGGCGCGGCCGGTCGCGATGGCCAGGACACCCGTCGCGGTGTAGAGCACCACGACAGTCGTCCCGGCGACCAGTGAGATGACGTGCAGCATCGAACCCCCTTGCCCAGGTTCCCGATCGTGGCACCGCGTGCTACGGATGACAAGCGATCTTCCTTCACCCACCACTTCCCCAGCTCCCATCCCGTCCGCCATGGGCCGCGTCTGCTCGGCTCTGCCTGGGTCGGCGGTGGTCGGGATGGGAGCACCCCGCACGCCACTACGGACCCGCAGCCGGGAACGGCGCCCCCTCCATCCCGGTGCCGGCCGATCCCCCGCCGGAGGCATCGTTCTGACCGTGGCCTGCCCGTCTAGAGCTCTACCGTCCGGGCCGTAACATGCTTGCGGCCCCAGGGGCCAGGCCCGGCGCCGAAGGCGCAGAGGGCCAGGCCCAAGGAGCCAGCCCGCGCTTTGCGCGGGCCCTTGAAAGGAGTGGGGAAACCTCTACGGCGCTTGCCTAGCGACGGCTTTCAAGAGCGTTGCGGAATCAGGAACGAAACCCCTGCTCACCTGCACGGAAGCGCTACTTCGGCTCCTTCTGCGTGACGTTGGCCCACACATGGCCCACAGGCCCGGAACACTGCGACGGTCCAGCGCCACACGGAGCACTGGCGGCGGATACGGGATTCGAACTCGGGTGGGAGTGGCCCTCAACACGCTTGCCAACTGTGGTGGTGGAGTAGTGGGTTGCGTGCAGGGGCGTTCACCTGCGTTCACGTACGGATGGTCGCCGATGCCGGGAGGGTTGCGGGTCTCGCCTGAACGGCCATGAACGGGGCTGAATGGGACGGAAACTGAGACGGTCGAGTCGTGGCCCTGGGCGGACGCTGCCAGCTGTGGCTGCCGCGTCATGGCCGAAGACCAGAGCGCAGACTGCCCGGGGTCTTCTGGACGACGTTGGCGGCGCCTGCCATCTTGCCCTCATGATGCCGCGGGGAACTGATCACGAGACCTTGGCCCTAGCTCTTGACCACGCCTGGCGCTGGTCTGAGAACCGCAGAGGCCGGGCTTACCAGGTACTCAACGCGCTGCTGGTCTGCCTTGCAGTCATGGCTACCGCCTACGCGGCAGCCTTGAACGCCGAAATGCCTGGCGCAGCGGGAGTGATCAGCCTGCTGGCCGGCGTCATCCTCGTCGCAGCGCATTCAGAGAGCATGCGGCTTCGGAGCTCGGCGCTCTTGGCTGAAGAAGCGATCAAGAAGATTCAAGACCACTTGGCCATGACTCTCGACATCGATGCGCTGCGCCTGATCGAACGCGAACAAGCTCTCCACGAGCCGCCGAGACTCCGTTGGATGCATCCGGTTTCCAGGGTGCTGGTGTGCCTGGGTGTGCTCGTTTCCCTCGGCGGCGCCGTCTATACCTGGATAGCGACCCCTTGATGGAGCTTGGAGACCACCTTGGGTAAGGCGCTGGAGAGGAGCGACCGAACCTGCGCTCTCAGCTTGGGAAGCTGCGGGCTTTTGTGGCAGGTCCGGTCGCTGACCTGTGCGAACGGTTGCAGTGAGGCTCCATCAAGCACCTCAAGTGGTGGGTCGTCGAGCAACCGGCCGCTCCGGGAAGGGAGTCCGCCGATCGTCGGCGGAACCCCGTCAAGGTCGACTTCATCGGGCACGCGGGGCGTTTCGCCGATGCCGAGGAAGTCCAGGCCGTCGACGCGGCTTCACCGTGTCCTGCCCCGGCCGTGACGTCTACGGCAGCGTGAGCACCTGGTTCGGCGATATAGGTGCATCCCTGGCCTGTGGCGTGAACCCTCACACGAAGGAGCCCTGGGCCCAGGAGGCCTACCGGCTGACGTGCGGTCCGCTCAGAGCCTGAAACGCAGACCCGCGGGCGGTTTAAAGTGGGACCGCCAGATCTGACGACGAACTACCGGTGCAGGACGCTAGTCGTTGACGTTCCAACCTGCTGATGCCCCTGGTCCACCGCGCGATCTGCACGGCCCTGGGTCCGTTCCGCTGGACACCGCTGGGCTGTTCGTAGAGGAGACACCTGTGATCGCCCCGTGAGGGGTAGGCTCGTACCGCCGCGTTCGGTGGGCGGCCCAAGCCACAACAGGCGCGCTCCTCACGAAGGCGACTGGAATGCATTTCGCCAGCGGCAACGAGTTCACCCCCGTCGGCAAGGATGGCCTGGCGGCGTTGAGCCCGTTGATCGTGCACTCACGAGATCCTGAGAAATGCCCGAATCTTTTGATCTTTGCCCACGGCCTAAACGGCCATCGATACAAGACGTGGGGAGATTTCCCTAAGTTCCTCTTCGAGGACCGTACTGACATCGATGTAGGTCTGTACTCATACGCCAGCGGTTGGCAGCGCTGGTCGAAGATGGACTCCACCACACTCGTTGTGCATGCACGTGAGCTTGCAGACACGATCCGCGACTCACATTATCGGTCGGTGGTACTGGTTGGCCACAGCATGGGGGGCCTTCTATGCAAGGCGACGATCAAGGACCTTATCGAATCGCAAACGCACTGTAGTGACGGTAGCCTGGCCGTTGATCGCGTTTCAGGTCTCGTGCTGATGGGAACACCCCAAGCCGGCTCGATGCGCGTACCTCAGATATTGACGCCATTCTTCACAGATGCGCGTGCACTCAAAGCGCATTCACCCCTAATCGAAAGCCTAAATTCAGTATTTCTCGATCGCGTATGCGTCGACCCGTCTCAGTTTGATGCACGAAAATACCTAATTCCCACTTACGCCGTTCTTGGCACCTCCGATAAATGGGTAGATGCATTCAGTGGCGGAATGAACATTGGACGGGACTACAAAAAGACGGTGCGGGGATCTCATTCCGAGATCGTCAAACCGGGAAATCGAGAAGATAAGGCATACAAGTGGTTCAGGGAGGCTGTTTCTTGGTGCTTCTCGAATCATTTCCCTCCGGAGAGGGGAGCCGCGTCAGGCAACGTAAACTCTGGTACGGAGACGTCAGACACTTCTGAAGCATTTAGAGTCGGCGGCCTCGACATCCGGTTGGGAAAACAGGTTCTATCTAGACCGTTTTCTATCGAGATCTCCCAAAATAAGGACATCAAGATCAATGTAGATCTCCCGGAAGGAGGGTCGCAGTGACTGATACTCAGTGGGCTGAAATCCAGCGCAAGAAGGGGGCTGAACTCCTGGCCGAGGGCAACCCTTCGGATGCCATCCCTTATTTCGAGAGTGCACTGCGGCATCTTGTTGACAGGAATGACCTTTACAGTGCCGCCAGGTTGGCCCCCGTGTTGGCGGACGCGTGTCTGCGTAGTAACGATGATCGGCTTTTGCGGCGAGCTACGGCACGGTCTCTGGATCTCTCAGTGCGCCTGATGTCACTGCCACGACCTAGCCATGAAGCGATTAGCAACGATCAGCTTAAAACTGCCATCTCAAGTATCTCTAAGTCGCTCAAGAGTCTTGGGGCTCTGGATGTATTTCCTGCTATTCAAGAGATTGCATCTCTAGAACAGCTGAAGGGGGTCGATGAATCTGGGTCATTGAGGGAGCGTGCAGCAGCCCTAAATAATTTGAGTATTAGAGCGGCTCGGACTGGATACGCTCCCGAGGCGCTGAAAGCAGCCCAAGAAGCGGTGCATCTATTTCTGCAATCCGAGGATGCTGAAGATCCCGCCACCCTAGTTGCCGTCATGGGGAATCTGGCAAATCGCCTCGCTGAGGCTGGTGATTTGGATTCAGCCCAGATTGCAGCTCGTGAAGTACTCATGCATTGCCGTCGAGTGGCCGACCAGGATGAATCTCAACTTCCAACCCTAGCGATGGCTCTAAGTAACGCAGGTGTCCATATGGCACGAGCGGGGGATATTCCCTCAGCACTGGATTCTGCAAGCGAGGCTGTTGCCATTTATCAGCATCTGGCGAGGGATAATGCCGCCGCGCATCTTCCGAACCTGGCCGGCTCCCTGAATAATCTCGGTGTGCGCCTAGCAGATATGGGGCAACATGCGGAGGCCGCCACTGCGATCGAGGAATCCGTTGCCATCTATCGCCAATTGGCGAGGGATAATCCTGGCGCGTACCTCCCAAACCTGGGCGGATCTTTGGACAATCTCGGGGTCCGACTCGGAGATCTAGGACGGTATGCGGATGGATTGCCGGTAACAGAAGAAGCTGTTGCCATTTATCGGCAGCTGGCGAACGAGAATCCTGGCGCCTATCTTTCCAACCTTGCGAGTGCTCTGAATAATCTGGGTGTTCGTCTTGGTGATTTGGGTCGGTATGAAGATTCCCTGTCTGTAGCTGAGGAAGCTCTCCTCATCTTTCGTAGGTTGGCAGGCGAAAACCCGCGCGCTCACTCCTCTCGCCTTGCGAGTGCTCTGAATAATCTGGGTGTTCGTCTTGGTGATTTGGGTCGGCATGAGGATTCTCTGTCTGCAACTGAGGAATCCGTTGCCATCTATCGACAGCTGGCAAACGAGAACCCCGGCGCCTATCTTTCAGATCTTTCTGGTGCTCTGAATAATCTGGGTGTTCGTCTTGGTGATTTGGGTCGGCATGAGGATTCTCTGTCTGCAACTGAGGAATCCGTTGCCATCTATCGACAGCTGGCAAACGAGAACCCCGGCGCTTACCTTTCTCGTCTTGCGAGTGCTCTGAATAATCTGGGTGTTCGTCTTGGTGATTTGGGTCGGCATGAGGATTCCCTGCCTGCAACTGAGGAATCCGTTGCCATCTATCGACACCTAGCAGAGGCTAACCCGGAAGCCTACCTCTTGGGCCTTGCCGGCTCACTTAGCAACCTTGGAATCCGGTATAGCGGTTCGGGGGAATATCAAACCTCTCTCGAAGCGTTGCGGGAGTCGATTGATATCTATCGGGCTCTCGGGGAAACCAGAATGCCTACCTATGCGACGCAAATGATCACTGCATTGCAGGTAATGGGAAATGGTTTGGCCAACTTGGGCAGAGCGGATGAAGCGCTCGGATGTCTCACTGAGGCGCTCGACTTGGCCCGGCATCAGTCGAATAGTTCCCAAGTCCTAGCGACTCAGCTTGAGATCGCTGCGATTTACACGAGGCAACGAAACTTTAAGCAAGCTGGGGAATCTTACGAGTCGGCTTCTCGTGAAGCTGAAGCACTAGGCTCCGCTGCGATTTTGGGGGCTTGCATTTTCGCTTCCGCCAACTGCAGAAAGAGCTATGGAGACTTCTCTGGAGCGCTGACTCGCGCGACCAAAGCCTATGAAATTTTTGAGCAGGTTGGAAATCTCGAAGCCATGGATCGAGCAGTCGAACTGGTCAACAGCCTGAAAGCTCTTACTGAGCCTTGGTCCTAAGTGTTGATCATTTCAGCTTCGAGGTCTCTGCCGGCACGGGCGAAGGTCGGCGGAGCGGGTTTGGCCGGTGGCCTGCCCGGTCTGGGGTCGGGCATGATCAGGGGGCCGTACGCTGGCTGGCAACTCGGGCAGGCTTTGGGCCTGACGGCCTGCGGTGCCGAGTATGCATCGAAGGAAGCCCGCAGGACCGGCCGCGTCACCTCGGTGAGGTCTTCGTCCAGCACTCGCACCAGTAGCCCCGCTGCGCCTTGTCCATCAGCGCAGGTGACCTCCTGCGGGAGGGTCCGTGAACAGTTCCGCGGTGACCGTGTACCCGCCGTCGCTCTCGTGGACGAACCGGTGAGCGATCACGCTGACCATGCCCAGGCCTCGGCCGTGCTCGGCGTCCTGGTCCTGGCGCTCGACCTCTGGGGCGGTGCCGAAGCCTCCGCCGTCCGTGACCGACAGCGCAGGAGCCCGGGAGAGCGGCCCGTATGCGCGCACGGTACATGCACGTCACTGGGACGCCTCTGCGGAAGGTCGCTCAGCAAGTCGGCGACGCTCTCTGGGAGCCGCTCCGGGCCGACTGAAGCTCTATGCGGAGGGTCAGAGCGGCAGGGCTCCTCTGCGGCTGACAGGGGGCTGTGCGAGTCCTACGCTCGTGTCAGAGTTGCGGAGCCGGCATCGGGGGGCGGGCGTGAGTGTCAGGATGACTGGGGAGTTCGCCTCGGCGATGGTCACTGTCATTCCGGTGGTCTTGCTGGTGGCGACGGTCGAATTCAACGAAATCGAGAAGCGGGCTGACGAGACTGAGCAGCGGGCGATCGAGGCGGCGCGTGGTGAGGGGTTGTCTGACCGTCAGGCTATGCAGTCGGTGAGTGCTTCTCCGTTGCTTCGTGGGCTCCGTAACCTGCAGACGGTCTGGTACGCCGCGCTGACGCTGCACATCTTCGCTGAGGCGTATCTGATCTTCTGGCTTGCGGATGACGCCCGGCCTGCCGATGTTTTCTTCGCCTGGTTCGTCAGTGTGACGGGCTGCTCGGGTTTCGTGATGCTACTGGCTGCTGTGGTCGCCGCCAAGAAGATCAAGAATCGAAAGGTGAGGGGCCCGTCAGGGCGGAACCGATCGGACAGCACTCCTGCTGGTTAGGGGTTGCTGACCGCGCGAGTGACGTTCGCCTAGTCGATGTATCCGAGCGCCGCGTCTGGCCCACGCCCTGGAAGGCCTTCAGGATCGTCTGAGCCAACATCTACGGTCGCTGTACACGGAACAAACGACGTAAGACTCACAACCACGCGCGCCGCGTACTCAGTGACAGCGGCCTGGAAGCCCTCGGCCGTGCTGCCCCATTTCCGCGCAGGGGTCGAGTTCGCGACGGTGGCGGCGCGCTCCTCATCCGTGGAAGTGTGACGCGATGACGACGAGCGACTACGACCGCATCCGACTCGGCATCGAGGCGATGACCGCCTATGTGTCCGGCAATGACCTGATGATCAAGTACATGGCGGACCGCCGTACCACAGACGGGAATCTGGACCAGGTTGCCGACGGTTCGACGGCTCTGTGCGCGCTGCTGCTTAAACAGTTGGCCCACATGACTGGTAAGTCCGAGCCGCAGATTCTCCAGGAGCTCGCCCGCGGCCTCAACCGCACGGAGCAGCGCGGCCAATGACTGTACTTCCTGTACGTTTTTTACAACCCGTGGCCCGCATGCCGAATGGAAATTCGCATCAAGGCGCACCACCTCCATGCCCGTGTCGCTAGGCCGGTTAGACCACCTTGACCTCGATGCGCCCGCGGACGCGCCTCTTTCACGCCTCCACGCCTGATGGAACGTCAACCCCCGTTTGACCAGGGAGGATTGATCATTTTCCACAATCGAACGGGTTAGTGGTGACCATCCCCACAAACGTCCAATTCCGTTGGGACTTTTGAGGTGGCGTGCGTCACGATCTCTTCCACGACAAGCCCCCGTCAACAGACGGCGGGGCCATCTGAGCGGACGCCGAGTCCTGCCGCTGCCCGGATGCTCTGTCGACAGGAGTGGATCGGCAGGAGTGGAGGACCCAGGCACGACGGGTCGCCGGGACGGTCACGCCATGACCGGGCCGAGCAGCCCTTGGGGTGAAGCCGCGTCAGCGGCCGGGCAACTTCGCCAGCCCGAATCCGACAGGTCATCCTTCACAGGCGGCTGACGAAGGCTGAGCGAGCCATGACGGCAACGCAGAACAACCCGCAAACCTCGGGGCCCGGGGACGAGTCCCCGAGGAACAGGAAGACCGAAGCCGTGATCACGATACTGGTCGCGATCATCGGCGGATGCTTCGCGGGGATCCTCCGTCGAGCGATGGAGGGGGTCTCGTACTACGAGGCCATCAGCACAGGGGCTCTAGCTGCAATCGGGCTGGGCGGCTTCATCTTCGTGGCCCTGACCTACGTCAACAGGTCTTGACCAAGAGCACGTCGGCGGTCGGCTAACCTCCACCACCCATCGGAGGCGTGCCAACGGGAAGGTCTGAGCTTCACGGTGACCCCGTAGAAGACACGGACAAGGCGGGAGAGGTCCTGGCATCCAGACCAGGGCCTCTCTTTTTATGATTCGAAGGCGGGTGCGCTCCGTGTGCCGCCCGCACGATCTAGCCTTCCCGGATGGTAGGCCGGCTGGCCTCCTCGGCAAGCGGGTAGATCACGACGGGTTGCCGGGGTCATGTCACCTGCGTGCGACTCGGGGTGCCCGCGCGCATGCGGGGCCGTGGTGGTGCTCGTAGGCTGATCCTGCTCGGGGCTCACGCGGAGGTCAGCTATGCCCCGAACCATCTGGAGCGGAGCCGTCTCGTTTGGCCTGGTCACGGTGCCTATCCACGTCCAGAGTGCGACCGAGAACCACAGCATCCAGTTCCACCAGTACCACTTGGAGGACATGGGTCGGGTGCGGGTGAAGAAGGTGTGCGAGCTGGAGGACCGTGAGATCGCTCAGTCGGAGATCGGCAAGGGCTATGAGTACGCCAAGGACCAGGTCGTCGCCATCTCGGATGCGGACCTGAGGGAGTTGCCGCTGCCGACGGCGAAGGCCATCGAGATTCAGGCTTTCGTGCCGCTGGACTCCGTCGACCCGATTCAGATCGGTGAGGGCTATTACCTTGCCCCGGACGGGGCGGTGGCGGCGAAGCCGTACAAGCTGCTGGTGCAGGCGCTTGGCCGGTCGTCGAAGGTGGCGGTCGCGAAGTACGCGTGGAGCGGGCGGGAACGCCTTGGACTGCTGCGAATTCGCGACAACGTGATCGTGCTGCACGCGATGCGCTGGCCCGACGAGATCCGGGCCCCGGGCGCCGTCGACCCGCCGGACGAGAAGGTGTCGACGGAGGAGATCGAGGGGGCCCTCGCCTTGATGGAGTCGATGGCACGCGACGACCTCGACGGCCCCGAGTTCGAGGACACCTACACCGACGCCCTAGCGAAAATCATCGAGGCCAAGCGGGAAGACCGCGAGCTCCCCGAGGCGCCCGAGCCCGACAAGCCGGCCCAGGTCCTGGACCTCATGGCCGCGCTGAACGAGTCGGTGGAGAAGGCAAAGGCCTCCCGCGGCGAAGACGCCGACGTACACGAACTGCCGAAGAAGACCGCGGCCAGGAAGACGGCGAAGAAGCAGTCGGCCAAAAAGACCGCCGCGAAGAAGAGCGCGGGGAAGAAGGCGAGCGGACGCAGGCCGCGCAGCGCCTAGTCGAGGATGCCCAGCGCGGTGTCCGGCCGGCACTGGGGGCATGCCGTCACGCCGTCGGCGAGCGCGCGCAGCGCCTGGTCCCGCTCGACGCCCTTGGACCGCGAGCCCGCGTTCCAGCAGTCGCCGACGTGCACGTACACGGCGTGTTGGCGGGACAGGCCGCGCTCGATCAGCCAGTCCGGCGCTGGCGGCCGCGCCGCGATGCCCCGCTGCCGCTCGGCCTCGCGCTTCTCCTCGTCCGCGATCCACCGGCGGGTCCGCTCCAGGTCCCGTACCTGCACGCGTTCCAGGAAGCGGAGCAGCGCGAGCCGAGACAGGCCGGAGTCGTTCATGTGTTCGATTCTAGGAGGTAGCGTGGCCCGCGCATCCCGAGGGGCACAGGAGACAGCGTGGACCGCATGGACGTCGAGGAGCTGCTCAGGCGGCACGCCGTAGACGGCGGCGGCTTGGACCCGGCGCCGCTCGAGACGGGCGACCGGCTCACCAACGACCCTCCGGTGAGAGCCCGGTACCGCGCGGACGCATGGCGGCCGTGCTGCGTGTGCGGCATCGACTACCGCACCTCCCGCGTGATCGACTTCCCCGGCTGCGGGCCTCGCTGGGTGGACCTGTGCCGGGACCACTCGCTCGCCGTCAGCAAGCCGGCTCTGCCGACGATGCCGACCACCGTGGAGGGGGCTTTCCAGGACATCAGGGAGGTCGCGGCCAAGCTCGGGCTCACGATGCGGCCCATCAGCCATGAGGAGTGGCTGGAGATGGGACGCCGAGCGAGGCAGCGCCGTGACCAGTGAACAGGGGCGCTTCCGCGTCACCGTGTCCTCCGCCGGCCGTCCGGTCATGAGCGGCTGGTGGGCCGACGAAGTGGTGGCGCGCGACAAGTTCCGCGACTGGATCGGCAGCCATCGGGACCTCGTCCAGCCGCACTTCACCCTCAGCGACGAGAACGATGGCAGCCTGTTGACGAGCTGGCCGGAAGAGCTGTAGCCGCCTGCCATGCTGGCGGCCATGACCAACGATCACCGCGAGATCAATACGACCGTCAAGCCGGGTGAGCAGGCCACCGAAGAGCAGGCTCCCGCTGATGAGCTCAGCCCCCCAATCCTCTCGGACTGGGATCCCGCGGTCGACGAGTATCAGCTCGCCTGTACGCCTCCCGGAGATCTGTAGCCTTCGGCCCGTCTAGGCGTTCACGGACGTCCGCCCCAGTTCGGAAAGACCAGCTCAGTCCAGGCGCGCGTACTTCTACGAACGGCAGCGTCCGTCAGCGCACTGGCCAAAGCCCAGGACAACGAAGGGCAGCGCCGCCATCAGGCTTGCGATGTCCGCTAAGCGCAGGTTGGCCCACCGATGTTCGGCTTAGAGAGGGGACCAACCCTCCGACTCGGATCGAGTGGACCGCCCGAGGGCTCCTCTCGCGGATGCGACAGAAGGATCAGTGCTGGCGGCTACGGAACGTCAACTCCTCGCGGATGAACCACCTATGAGTCACCATCACGCGGTACTCTTTAAAAAATTCTCCCTCACTTGAGGGGAAATGAGTATAAGAGTGCGGGAGGTTCCATGATCGACAACCTCGTTCCCCTTCCGAGCGGGCAGCCCGGGGGGTACGAGAGTCAGCTCGCCGCCCTTGGCCTCAGCTGGAAGTACCTTGAGCCGGGTCTAAGGATGAGCGAGCAGGCGCGCCGGGCCGGCAAGACGAAGGATGACGCCAAGAACGCCCCTGGCTCACAGGACTACTTCACGCGGGTTCGCGAGCTCCGATACACCCTGCGCACCGAACTGGGCTGGGAGCCTTACGACCCGCTCCAGGCACCACTCATCGTCAACCCCGACAAGACGGTTGGAATCGGCGTTCTGCTCGGAGATGCCCGAACTGGCTCGCCCGGCTCCCCTCACCCGCGGAGCAAGCGTCCTGCGGGCGCAACCAAGGAGCAGGCCGTCGCCCGCAACCAGGAGCTCCAACTCTCGTTCGCATTTGAGGAACCCGAGTTTTCTGAGCCAGACGAGGGACAGTCCGGAGTCGATGCGTACGCGCAGATGGTGACCTGGTACCTGTTGACCTACCGCTACGAGGCCCGGAAGACGGGGGTCGTGACCGTCCGAAGCGAGTTGTCACTTCCGAACCGGGTAGGTCCTGGGGGGAAGATTGACAGCTACCAGAGTCGGATCCTCCTCCCCGCGATCGAGTTCGAAAGCGTGAACGACTACGCTGTCGAAACTACCGGTGAGTTCGACGTTCCTGTCGAAGAGCGGTAGCAGGACAAGATCCAACAGCCTCAACGATGACGAGGAGAAATGATCACATCCTCGCGCATCACCACTGCCCGGAAGCGGCGCGGCCTCACGCTCGCGGAGCTTTCAACGCGCGTCGGGGTGAGCGTGCAGAGCCTCTCGAACTACGAACGAGGCCGCACAGAGCCCACCCCTGACACCCTGGCTCGGCTCGCAAAGGCGCTGCGTTTCCCCGAGTCGTTCTTCTCTCAGCCCGACCTTGAGCCCATCCCGCTGGAGGCAGTCTCCTTTCGGGCCCGCAGCAAGCTGGCGGCGGGCCCTCGAGATGCCGCGCTCTGGGCAAGCCGGCTTGCTCTGGAGTTGCACGGGTGGATCGAAGAACGCTTCCGTCTACCTGCTAACGACATCCCCACACTCGGCAGGCCAGACCCCGAAACTGCCGCGGAGATGGTCCGCGCCCGCTGGGGACTGGGGGCGGCGCCGATCAGCAACATGGTGCACCTCTTGGAGGTGCACGGCGTACGCGTCTTCTCCCTGCCCCCTGAGTACGCGGACGTCGACGCATTCGCCATGTGGCGGGACGGCACTCCGTTCATCTTCCTCAACACCCTGAAGACTCCCGAGCGGGGTCGGTTCGACGCTGCTCACGAGCTTGGACATCTCGTTCTCCATGGGGAAGACCGCTCCCTTGCCGGCCCCCATGCGGAGCAGGAAGCGAACGCCTTCGCAAGTGCCTTCCTCATGCCACGCCAGAGCGTGATGGAGCACATGCCGAAGACGCCTTTGGTCCAAGAGATCTTGCGCGGCAAGCGGATCTGGAAGGTTGCCGCTCTCGCTCTTACGTACCGGCTGCACGACGTGGACATGCTGTCTGATTGGCACTACCGCCGCACCTGCATTGAGCTAGGCAAACTCGGCTACCGGCGGGGCGAGCCGTCCGGCATGCCACGGCGCGAGAGCTCCCAGTTGCTGGAAAAGGTCTTCGCTACCACGAAGGCGAAAGGCGTCACGCTTCACGCCATTGCTCGTGATCTGCACGTTGATCCCGAAGAGCTCAGTAGCTGGGTCTTCGGGCTCATTGTCACCGCACGTGGCGGAGGCAGCCTACCGAGCGCAGAGGAAGCGCCGCCCGCAGGGCCTCGACTTTCTCTCGTCCAGTAGCTGGTCACTGCGGCCAGCTACCCCGCGTGCCTTGACGAAGGCAGGAACATCGACAGCCCGCACCGTTCGGTGCGGGCTGTCGACGTATGCGGGGATTATCTGATGGACATGCCCCATTAGGTACGTTGCGCCGCGTCCGGGATGAGTCGACTCGTGAACCCCTGGTCGCGGAGACGCTCGTACGCAGCCACGACGGTGTCCGGCACGGCCTGCTCGATGGCCAGACCCAACCCGGGGAAGACGAGCACTCGTTGCAGGGCCCCTACGATCATGTCGATCACCATGCGCACGTCCCCGATGGAATCGGCGTATTCCTCCAAGCCCATCGGAGTGGACGCGGATACGACCTCAACCTCCGGCCAGAGCTTCCGCATCATCGCGTACGAGCGCCGTTCTTCATACGGCTTGCTCACGAGCAGGACAGACGAGACGGGGACGCCGGCCTCTACCAGCACCGCTTTGCTGAACTCGATGTTCTCGCCGGTGTTCGTGGCGCGCGGTTCCAGAAGTACGGCAGAATCCGGCACCCCGAGTTGCAAGGCCCGCTCCCGGTAGTGGACAGCCTCACCGCGCGGCATGCGTGCTCGGGTCGTTGGGCTGGTAGCCCCGGTGAACACGATCACGGGCGCCATGCCCTGGTGATACAGCTCCGCTGTCACGTCAGCCACGCCGAGGTCGTGACTGCCCAATCCGACAGCCACGGAGCAGGGCCGTGGGGTGTGGTGCATGCGGTGGTAGTCCCACAGAAGTCGGGCATCCGCCCATGCCTGTGCAGCGATCACTTGCTCTCACCCTCCGTCTTCGCTGAATCGGGCACTTTGAAGTCGTAGGACCATGCGAACCGCGTCGCCGCATGCACCCCAATGGCGAACTCAACTACGGTCCCATCAGCCGTGGACGTGGTGCGGTGCAGTTCCACCACCCACTCACCTGGCGAGAGCTGGAGTAGCTGAGCCTCTTCCGCCGTGGGCACCCGCGCGAAGAGTTCCTCCGTCATGTGGTCGATCTCGTATCCGGCGTCGTACAGGACACGGAACCCGCCGCCTCGCCCCGCAGGGCCCGGGGTCGGGTCGACGATGCGGGTTCCTTCGACGTGTTCGGGTCGGTAGTAGCTGGTCAGGGTGTGAGTCGGCTGCGTGCCCTCTTTTACCACGCGCGCCCTTGCGTAGACGTCGGCCCCCTCGGGCAAGCCGTGAGCTGAGGCCACGGCTGCCGATGCTTTGACTCGACTGACCGTCTGCGTCTGCTCATTTCGGCGGTACGAGCGCCCGGACGCCACGCGGTCCGCGATGAACGCGACCTCATCACCGTCCCGCCACTTCGCCTTGTCGTACCGCGCGATGCCGAGCCGTTTGAGCGGCTGTTGATGGCGCACCACGGTGCCGTGGCCGCGCGAGGAAGTCACCAGCCCCTGGGCTTCCAGCTCCTTGTACGCCTTGTGGACAGTGTCCTTCGATCCCTCGCCGGCCGCGACCAGGTCTCTGATCTGGGGCAACTGGGCGCCCGGCTTGATCTCGCCGCTCCTGATCTGCTCCGCGAACCTGTCCGCCAGTTCGCGCCACTTCGGTGCCACGCAGACCTCCTTTCGATGCGTCCCAGTGAAGCACAGTCCTAGGACTGTTGACAGTCCCAGGACTGCGGTGCATTCTCTTCTCAGGCCGCCGCAGTCCTAGGACAGCGAGCGGAAGGGCCCTTCTTTGGGCTGCTTCAAACTGCACAACCGCAGAGCGCCCGGCGGGTCTTGTAAGGACGAGAACCCCTCTGACCAGGGGTTACCGCGCTTGCTGGGGAGGATCTGTTCTTTGAGAACTCAACAGAGCGTTTGAGGGCGACCCGCCCCACCTCCGCGAGCAAGCGGGCGGGCGCGCACGGGTTCTGTCCCGTGCGCGGTACAGCGCAATCCGACCTTTCCGCAGTTCAAGGCTGCGGCCGGTTGCCTCCGCCGCTCGTCTCGTACGAGCGGCGCTGAGGGGAGCCGGAACTACCGACTTCAACGGCGCGCGGCCCCGGGTGGCTAGACCCGGGGCCGCTGTTCGGGCCGTTCACCTGTGAGAGGACCACGACCCAATGGAACACATCGTCACTGTTCAGGAGGCTGTTACCGCGTTCGCCGACTACATGGAGCCGACGGATGCGGAGCTGGACGCGATCGACCGCGAAATGCCGGTCATCCTCGCGGACATCGACCTGCTCGATGCGCACATCGCCACCCTCGACCGCACCCCGAGCGAAATGGACGAGCGACGCATCCGCCGGGCCCGCCGCCGGGCGCTGGCCGCGCGGGTGGACCTGATCAACCACACGGTCACGGCGTCGGGGGTCGGGGCGTGACGGCACAGACGTTCACGGCACAGATGTCCGTGTTCAAGGGCCAGTGGCGCCTGTACGTGGTCCTGCTGAACACCCCCGACCCGTGGCCGGAGTTCGGCTTCGACCGGGCCCTTCCGGTACCGACGTTCACAGAGCGTACGGAGGCGCTCAGCGTCCTCGGATTCGAGCCGATTCCGGGCGCCACATGGGCGTGGGCCGAGGACAGCGAGGCCCACGGTGAGCCCGCCTCGCCGGTCGTCCTGATCGCCGGCACGCAGGTGCGTTCACGGACGGGGGTGATCGCGTGAACGCCGTTCAGATCCGTTCAGCCGAGCGCGCCCTGTCCATCGGCACCTGGCTGATCGTGGCCGGCGCGATGCTGTACTCGATCCTCACCGTCACCCCGCTCGCCGCCGCCCACACCCCCGACAAATGGAAGTGGACCGCGCCGATCCTGCCCCTCGTGGTGGATGCCGCGGTGGTCATCGTGGTCCGCCTGGATGCGGTGCTGGCCCGGCTCGGGGGCCACAGCGGGCGGTGGCCGATCGTGCTGCGCTGGATGACCGGCTGCATGACCCTCGCCCTCAACGTCGCCGACTCCGCCCTGCACAACGACCTGGTCGGGGTGGCCGTCCACGCGGTCGCACCGCTCCTGCTGATCGTTACCGCGGAAACCGGGCTCGCCTACCGGCGCGCGATCGCTGCCGCCGTGACTGAGTTGGAGGCGCGGCAGCAGGCGCAGCGCGAAGCCCGCGAGCAGGCCATTGCCGAGCGGCGCGAGACGGCCGCCCGGTTGGCTCGTGAGGAGCGCGAGCACGCGGCCATGCTGGCGCGTGAACAGCGTGAACACGAAGCCCGCCTGATCCGCGAGCAGGCCGAACGCGAGGAGGCCGTCCGCCGCGAGGAGCGCGAGCAGGTTGCGGCCCGTGAGCGGGCTGAGCGGGAGGCGCGTGAACGCGCTGAGCGCGAGCGTGAACAGCAGGCGCGGGAGCGTGAACGTGCTGAGCGGGAGGCTGCCGTACGGGTCGCTCAGGAGCGGGCCGCGCGGGCGGAGCGTGAACGCCGTGAACAGGCTGAGCGCAAGGCCCGTGCCGAGCGTGAACGCGCCGCGCTGCTGGCCGCCGGGCCCGCTTCCGAGAAGCTTCCCGAGGAGCAGGCGCGGGCGACTGTGCAGGCCGCGTTCGAGGCGGGGCTGTCGGTGCGGTCGGCTGCCGAGCTGTGCGGCTGGTCGGTGGGATGGGTGTCCACCCGCTACCAGGAGTTCCGCGACGCCGGCCACCCCACCTTCGAGGCTGACGGAGCGATGCTCTGATGCCGACCGCCTACGCGAAGTGCTTCGACCCCAACGGGGCCCGCTTCGGCATACCGACCTACCCGTGGCGCATGGCCCCTGCTGGCTACGCCACCCGCCGCCAACTCCGGTCGAAGGGGTTACGGCCCGGCGGACAGCCGATCGCGGCTCAGCTCATGCTGATCAACCGCCGCCAGGGCACGCCCCGGGTTGCCTTCCTCTATCGCGAGGACCTGGCCCTGCCGGTCCGCCCGATGACCTCCCGCAAGTGGGGTGCTCTCGCGTTGGCGATGCTCGCGCGGCGTACCTGTCCCCGCTGCCGGCTGGACGTCGGTTACTGCATCCCCACCTCGCACGGCATCTGCGGCCTGTGCCTGGTCGCCGAAGAACAGCGCGCCGCCTGAACACCCCCACCAACTTCCTGGGAGTTTCGCTGTGTCCAGCCGTACCCGCACCCGCGCCGCGGGTGTCCACACCGTTCGTATCCCGCACCAGCGCGGGCGCCGCTCGCAGCCGTTCCTGATCGTCGTCCCCGACCGCCCCTCGCTGACCCGGGAGGTGTTCGGATTCCTCGGGCGGGCACTGTGGCGCTTCCGCCGCGCGCTCGCCCCCACCGGCTTTGCCCTGCTCACCCTGGTCATCACCGCGCTCCTGCACGTGCTGGGCTGGTGGTCCGGCCTGGTCCTCGCCCCGCTCGCCGTGGCCCCGCTGGTCTGGCTCGCCGTCATGCAGCGGCGCCGCCCCGCCCGCCGTTCCACCCTCGCCTGGCGCATTGGCCTGACCGCGCTCGCCACGCTCACCGGCACGTGGGCGGCGCTGGCCGCTGCCTTCGGCCCGCTGGCCGGCCCGCTTGGACTGCTGTGGCTGATCGCCCTGATCGTCGCGCAGTCCGCCTGGCTCATCGTCCGCCGCACCCACTAGCTGAGGAGACTGCCTGATGGCCGCTAATCGCAACGCCTCCGCCCGCCAGGTCGACGACTTCGCCCGGCGCCAGGCAAGCCGCCCCTTCACCAACGCCCGCCGCAACAGCGGCGCGAACCCGCAGAACAAGGGCGCCAAGTTCGCCAACGCGGGCGCCGCTGCCGGCGGGTTCGTCGGCGCGTTGGGCGGCTCGTTCGTCCCCCCGATCAACGTCACCGTCAACAACACCAAGCACGCCGGCCGCGCCGGGGGCGGGGGGCGCTCGCACTCCGAGTCCCTGCTGCCCTCCCCGGAGTTCGGCTCCCCGGCTCAGGTGCGGAACTACTGCAACAGCCTGCGGGCGGCCGGCGTGATGTTGTCCATCGAGGTGGCCATGGCTGCCGAGATCATCCAGGGCGTGCTGTCCGCGGTGCCGGACCCGGAGGGACGCGCGTTCGGCTCCCGGGTCCGGGCCCGGAAGGTCTCCCGCAAGATGCGCAAGTCCGCCGACGCCCTGCGGGACGCGGCGAAGAATGCCGCCTCCTGCTACGCGGTCTTCCAGCAGGAGTTCGAGGAAGAGATCAACCGCGTCCGTCACCGCGCCCGCAAGCCGGCACAGCCGGTCATGAACTGGGCCCAGCAGTAAGGAGGTTGCACCATGGCTCACCAGTGGACCGACCAGGACGGACGCAGCTACCCGCTCACCGTCCCCGCCGGCACGAACGACGGGACGGGCGGCACCGTCCGCGCCTACCTCCTCAACCGGGCCAAGCCACACCTGCCGCCCTGGCTGGGCTGGGCCGGGACCGGCCTGGCCGGGACGTTGGGGCACTGGCAGTGGGGCGAGAGCGCCGCCGCCGGCGTCGGACTGACCCTTGCCTCCGTCGCGCTGACCGGCGCCACCTGGTGGGCGGGCAAGTCGACCAGCAACCAGCGCCGCCTGCACGCGGCCATCACCACGGCCGCCGGCTCCGCGTGGGTCACCGCCGCCTGCCTCGCCGGGCCGACGGCCGGGCCGATCGACGACCTGTTCCTCATGGGCGGCCCGGCGGTCGCGCTGTCGTGGAACGTGCGCATGGTCATGCGCCACAACCCCGACGGCACCACCGCCAGTTCGGACGGTGGTCTGCTGGAGAAGGTCGGACTCGCGCGGGCGCAGATCGGTGCGGCGAAGGTGGAGCCCAACCGGGTCACCGCGCCGATCGCGTTGCAGCCCGGCGAGCAGACCAACGACGACGTCACCAAGGCCCTGATGAAGATCGCGTCCGCGCTGGATCTTCCGACGTCCGCTGTGCGCTACACCCCGGACCCGGATTCCGTGCGCCGCGGTGAGCTGGTCATCGTCCCCGAGGACATGCTGTCCGAGGTCGTCGAATGGGAGGGCCCCTCCAACCTCGGAGGATCGATCGCCGAACCACTGGTCATCGGCCGCTACGACGACGGCTCCCCGCTGGTCATGTGGCTGCCCGGTGACCCGGACGCGGGCCGCAACTCCACCCACGGCCTGATCGCGGGCCAGTCTGGATCCGGCAAGGGCGACGCGGCGCTCAACCTGCTCACGGAGGTGCTCTCCCGCCGGGACGTCATCGTCTGGTTCTCCGACCCGAAGGCGTTTCAGGACTTCGCGCCCCTACGCCCGGGGTTGGACTGGGCTGCCGAGGGCGGCAGCCAGACCGAGGTGTTGGTTGCGGCTGTCGAGGCTGTCATCCCGGCCCGCACGCGCTGGCTCGGAGCCCACGGCTACCGCCAGTGGGTGCCCGCGGCAGCCGAGCAGCAGAACGACCCGGAGCACTCCTGCCGCCCCGACCGCCGCGCCTGCGGGTGCGCGGGGATGCCGTTCCTGGTCGCCTGGTTCGAGGAAGCCGCCAACACCCTGCGCAACCTCGGAGACGACGCCTTCACCGGCATCGCCCAAGAAGCTCGCTCCGCGGGCGTCTCCCTGATCGTGTCGCTTCAGCGGCCGTCCTACGACCAGATGTCCACCTCCACCCGCGCCTCCCTCCCCTCCGTGATCGCCCTCGGCTGCGACGCACGGGATGAGGGGTTCGCGCTGCCGGAGACGGTCATCGACGCGGGCGCCCACCCCGGCGCGTGGGGCAACCGCAGGCCCGGCTACTGCTATCTCGTCTCCCCCGGGATCGACGAAGCCCGCTACCCCTCCCCAGGCCGCACCCGCCGCTTCACCACCCGCGCCGTGCCCGTCATGGAACAGCTCGCGGCATGGGTGCAGCACAACGGCGCCACCGCCGACCCGATCACCGCTGGCGCCGCATCCTCGGTGGCTGGCCGTGCCTATACGGGCCGCACCACCGACGACACCGGCGCCGGCCCGCGGCCGGTTGCGCTGCACGCTGTCCGCGAGGAGGACGACATGGAGCACGGCGGTCTGCTGGTCGATCCGGAAGATGCGGACATCGACCCCGAGGCGGAGCTCCCGGAGGCGGAGGACGGCGACGACTCCCCGATCTTCGGGCAGGAAGCCGGCCGCAAGCCTTCCCCGGAGGAGGCGCGGCGGCTGTTCGCTCAGGCGCTGGCCGAGTTCGAGGACGCCGGACAGATGGTCGTCGGTCCGAAGGACTTCACCGACTGGTGCGACCGGCACGGCCTGTCCCGCTCCTGGGTCTCCCTGCGCCTCAAGGAGGCCGCACAGGACGGGCGGCTGGACGCCACGAACACCACCGGTCGGTGGCGGATCGTTCCCGCCCTCACGGCCGCCTGACACCCGTAACGCGTTACGTCTGCCTAACACCCAAACCCCTAGGCAGGCGCACGTGTTACCCGCCCTAACAGCGGCCGACCACACCCCTCACACCGTCACGTAACACCCGCCCGCGGGCCCGCCTCACACCCTGGCGCGGGCCCGCGGCTGTCCCGGAAGGAATCCCCATGGGGCACCTCGAACGGCCCGCGGCCGTCGAAGTCCATCAACCGACCCCGCTCCAGCCCGCCGTGATGACGCCGGCACCGATGGTCGCCGTCCAGCCGGGCGCCGTGCCGTCGGTCGCGAGCATCGTCCTGCCCGACGGCCGCGTCGTCACCGGCTACGCCATCAGCCCCGCACAGCCCGAACCCCTCACACCGAAGCCGCGCGTGTCCCGCGCGGCCGTCAACGTGGCCCTCGGGGGCGTGGGCTTCCTCGCCGTGTGCGGCGGACTGCTCCTGCTCACCACCTTCATCACCGCCCTGACCGCGCTCATCACCCAACTCATCACCCTCGCCGCCGTGATCTTCGGCGGCTGGATCGCCGTGCAGGTCCTCAAGCCGCACGGACGCCAGGGCGGGACCACGGTCAACATCCGCAAAGCGATCTTCAAGCGCAACCACTTCGGCTGACTCAGTCACCCGCGATCGGGTTGGCCGCCCAATGCCCAGAAAGTGCTGCCCACCAGTTCGGATGTTCGTTCACCACGTAGACGAAGGCCGGAGACGACGCACGCAGCAGGAGTGCGTAGTCCTGCCACCCGTCGGAGCTGCGGATCTCAGGGTTGAGGTCGTTGACCATGAGCCCGTAGTCCACGGTGTCGGCGAGCATGCGCAGGAGATTGAGAACGCGCCATCGCTCGTTGCCCTCCGCCGGCAGTTCGAGGCCGCCGTAGAAGTAGCCGTGCAGCTCAGGCTCTGCAGCGATGAAGCTCTCGACGTAGTGCAACCGTTCAAGTCCGTTGTACCGCGCCGTAGCGCCGGCGATTCCGTTGTTGATCGCTGTCTGGCGCGTGAGCTCTCGCGTCTGCCAGGCAGAAACGAGCAACGAGGCCACGACACCGATGGACGCAATCACCCCAAATATGTCGGCCACTCGATCCCCCAGGTCGAAAGTACCCGGGCACTACCCAAAGCCACTGATCGAATAACGAACCACCCAGCTACGCCAAGGGCGACCCCTCCGTCTCGGCAAAGTCGCGGGGCCGCCCTTGTCAGCCAGTCACCATCAAGGAACTGGAGACATTCAGCATGACCCAACCCACCGACATCCGGCGAGCACCCGCCGCCTTCCGGCGCTTCCGGGTCCTGGACACCTACTGCTGCATCGGCGGCGCCACCGCTGGCTACAGGCTCGCGCTGCCCGGCTGCCACGTCACCGGCGTCGACATCCAGGCGCAGCCGGACTACTGCGGTGACGTCTTCCACCAGGGCGACGCGATCGAGTACATCCGCGCCCACGGCCACGAGTACGACTTCATCCACGCCTCCCCGCCCTGCCAGGGCGAGGGCGCTCCGACCAAGGGCACCAACCGGGCCAGGAACGCGGCGATCGGCCGCACCTACCCCAGGCTCATCGCCCCGACCCGGGCCGCCCTGCGCGCGACGGGTCGGCCGTTCGTGATGGAGAACGTGGCCGGCTCCGAAGTCCGCAAAGACCTCCGCCTGTGCGGCGAGATGTTCGGCCTGGCGGTGCTCATGCACCGCTACTTCGAACTCGGAGGCTGGACCACCGCACAGCCCGCCCACCCCAAGCACCGTGGCTACGTGCGCGGTTGGCGCCACGGCATCTACCGCGAAGGCCCCTACGTCGGCAAAGCCACCGCGGACGAGATCCGCGCCGCCAAGCGCATCGACTGGTCCACCGATCACCTCCATCTGCGCGAGGCCCTGCCACCCGCCTACACCGAGCACATCGGCCGGGCCTTCCTCGCTTCCCAGACGCTGGGGGTGGCAGCGTGAGCAACCACCTGCGCACCGCCCTCCGACTCGCGGCCGAAGGGCTGCCCGTCCTGCCGCTGCGCAAGGGCAAGGTGCCCTTCGCCAACTGCCCCGCGTGCCTGTACACCTCGTGCGGCGGGCGCCCGAATATGAAGACCCCCGGCCCCTGCACCTGCCCCGCCCCCTGCCACGGCTGGGCCGCCGCCACCACCGACTCCACCGTCATCAACTCGCCGGCATGGGCGACTGCATGGCAGGGCGCCGCGGCGGTCGCCTACCACCCCGGCGGCGCCGGCCTGACGGTCGTGGACTGCGACAACGCCGACGCTATCGCGTGGGCCCGCGAGAGCCTGCCCGCCACCCGGATCGTGCCCACGACCCGCGGTGAGCACTGGCTCTACCTCGGGACGATGCCGTCGGCCAACGGCGTGCGGCCTGGCGTGGACATCAAGTCGACCATGGCCTACGCCCGCTGGCTCGGGTCCGGTACCGGCACCCTGGTCGCGCTGCCCGACGTCGTGCGCGCGCTCACCGCAGCCAAGCCCGCGGGCCCCGTACCCATGAAGGTTTCCGCGCCGGCCGGGGGCGGGGAATGCCGCCACCGCACCCCCGCCTACCTCGAACGCGGCATCGCCATGGCGGAGCAGCGCATCACCGAGACGTCCAGCGGCGTGCACACGGCCGTGTACCGGACGTTCCTGGCCGTGCTCGCCACGCACGGCCGGTGCGGCTGCCTCACCGAGGACCACATCGCCCGCCTGTTCACCGCCGCTCAGGCCAAGGGCGAAACCGCCCGGCACTGCACCGACGCGTGGACCAACGCCCGCACCCGGTTGGGGCTTTGAGCATGGACGACGACGACAAGAACCCGGCCCGGAAGGTCATCGCGGACTACGCGCAAGAGCGCTTTCGCTACTTCCGCACCGCGGACGGCACCGTCTACGCCCAGCGCAAGGGCCACCCCGTGGCCCGCCCGATCCGCTCCCAGGGCACCACCGGCAGCCACCGACAGGAACTCATGGTCGGCCTGTTCAAGGACGGACTCGGCACGTTCAACGGCACCGCGATGAAGGAGGCACTCGACTTGATCGAAGCACTCGCCCTCACCGAGCAGGTCCAGCCCGTCCACATCCGCGTCGCCCCCGGCCTGGACGGGGCCACCTGGCTGGACCTGGGCCGCAACGACGGCCAATCCGTGCGCATCCACCCCACCGGCTGGGACATCGCCGTCCCCAACCCGAGCGAAGTGTGCTGGCGGCGCACCCAGCTCACCGGCGAACTGCCGCTGCCTGCCAAGGACACCAACGGCAAGGGCATCGACCAGCTTTTCAGGCTGTGCAACTTCGCAGGCGCCGAGACCGAGTGCCTGGCCATGGCCTGGCTGATCGGTTGCCTGGAACCCTCCGTGCCCGTCCCCGCCCCCTTCCTCACCGGCCCCCAGGGCGCGGGCAAGTCCACCGGCGGGCGGATGCTGATCCGGCTCATCGAAGGCATGACGGGAGACCTGCGTCGCGCCCCGAAGGACGAGGACAACCTGATCGCGGCCGTGGCCGCGGGATGGGTCACCGCACTGGACAACCTCTCCCACATGACCCCGGACCTGTCCGACGCCATGTGCTGCATCGTCACCGGAGCCGAGTCCGTGAAGCGGGCGCTGTTCACCGACGGAGACGTCTTCCGCGCCCGCTACCGCCGCCCCCTGCTCCTGACCGGCATCGACGTCGGCGTCATCCGCCCCGACCTCGCCGAACGCCTCCTCCCGCTCCGCCTGGAACGCCCGAAGGTACGCCGCACCGAAGCCGAACTGTGGACGGAATATGCGGAAGCGCTGCCCGTCATGCTCGGCTCGCTGCTGGATTTGACCGTCAAGGTCCGCGCCGCCACCGCCGTAACGCCGACGGACCTGCGGATGGCGGACTTCGCCCACCTGTGCGCACAGCTCGACCAGGCCATGGGTCTCGGGGCTCTGGCGGCCTACCGGGCCGGGCTGGACGACCTCAACGACGACGTCATCGAAGGCGACCTGCTCGCGCAGACCGTGCTCCAGTACGCGGCCGGCATGCACCCCGGGGCGCAGGAGCGGATGACGTCCGCGGAGTGGCTGCACCTCCTCACCCGGCTCTACAGCGGCGAGGACTGCCGCCCGCTGCCCAAGGGGTGGCCGACCACCGGCAAGGTCCTCTCCGACCGCCTCAAGCGCCTTCAGCCCACCCTCGCCGCCCGCGGCCTCATCGTCGACTGGGGACGCACCAAAACGGCCCGCTACATCGAACTCACCGAACCCGCGCCGGCACCCGGACCGCAACAGGAGCCCGCGTTCTGAACGCGAGGTCACCGCGCAACAGCAAGAAGAGCACCCGGCACGACGCGGCGATGGGTGCTCCTCTTGCTGTTCGGTGCGCAGCACCGCCCCAAGGACGTGCCGCGCAGCGGCCCCTTCTTCGCGCTCTGAGCCGCGCACAACAACAGACACCACCCCCTCTCTTTCCTAAGTAGGGGAAGGCTGCGTCACCTGCGTCACCAGCGACGGAAAACACCCCCTGACCAGCAGAGAAGACGGTGACGCAGAGCCCACCCGTCTGCGTCATCGTGCGTCACCTGCGTCACCACCCGGTGACGCAGGTGACGCGGCGGTGACGCAGCCCCACCGTGCTCCGTCACCAATAACCGCAGGTCAGCGACCTGAATGACGCAGGTGACGCGGTGACGCAGAAATCCGAACCTCGGACAGGTGCCAGCCCCGCCATGACCAGAGCCTCGAATTCCCAGAGGGGCTTGAACCCCACGGTCGAACGACGAAGGAGAGTCCTCCGCATGGACACGGCCCAGCTCGCCGACGCCATCGACACCACCCTCGTTCTGCTGACTGTCGAGGAAGCCGCCCGGCGCCTCCAGATCGGCCGTACCACGTGCTACGGGCTCATTCGCTCTGGAGAGCTGGAGTCCATCGACATCGGTCGTCTGCGTCGCGTGCCCGCCGATGCGCCAGCCGCGTACCTCGCTCGCCGACGCGCGGCACAACGAGCTGCTTGACCCCACCCACCTGAATCGGCGGGCAGTTCTTCGGGACTGCCCGCCCTGTCCTGACAGCGAGAAAGCAGGAGTCTGCCCGTGGCAGAGAAGAAGAAGGGCACCCGCCGTGCCAACGGTGAATCCGCGATCTACTTCGGGGCGGATGGCCGTTGGCACGCTCGCGTGCCGATGGGTTTCAAGGACAACGGGGAGCCCTACCGCCGGCATCTGACGCGCAAGACGCGCGAAGACCTGGTCGAGGAAGTCAAAAAGCTGGAGAAGCAGCGCGACGCGGGTTCGGCGCAACAGCCCGGCAAGGCGTGGACGGTAGAGAAGTGGCTTCAGCACTGGGTCGAGAACATCGCCAAGCCGACCGTCAGCGAGAACACCTACGACGGCTATGAGGTCGCCGTTCGCGTGCACCTCGTGCCCGGTATCGGCAAGCACCGCCTTGACCGCTTGCAGCCCGAGCACCTGGAGAGCCTGTACCGGCGTATGCAGGCGAACGGGGAGCGCAAGGCCGGTACGGCTCACCAGGCCCACCGCACCGCCCGAACCGCGCTGGGGGAGGCGGTACGGCGCGGCTACGCGGCGAAGAATGCCGCCGCACTGGCGAAACCGCCCCGGGTGGAGGAGGACGAATCCGAGGTGGAGCCCTACTCCGTCGAAGAGGTCCAGTGCTTGTTGCTCGAAGCCAACAAACGACGGAACAGCGCCCGCTGGATGCTGGCCCTGGCACTCGGACTACGGCAGGGCGAGACGCTCGGACTGCGCTGGTCTGACGTCGACTTGGACAATGAGTACCTGAAACTGCGCCGGAACCGACTGCGCCCCCGGTACGAGCACGGGTGCCCCGAAGCCTCGCCGTGTGGCCGGAAACCGGGGTACTGCCCCGCCAAGGTGCAGGTGCGGCGTGAGACCAAGAACACCAAGTCGCGCGCCGGCCGCCGCGCCGTGCCCCTGCCTGGCCCGCTGGTCGCCATGCTCCGTGCCCACCGCGAGACGCAAGCGCATGAGCGTAAGGCGGCCGGCGACCTGTGGACCGAGTCGGATTACGTGTTCACCAAGCCGCTCGGTGGCCCGCTGAGCCCGAACACGGACTACCACGACTGGAAGCGTCTGCTCGAAGACGCGGGGGTTCGGGACGGCCGGCTGCACGATGCCCGGCACACGGCCGCCACCGTGCTCATGCTGCTCGGTGTCCCGGCCCGGGTCATCGATCAGATCATGGGGTGGGAGCCGGGCACCTCCGCGAGCATGCGGGCGAGGTACCTGCATGTGCCGGACGCCATGCTGAAGGACGTGGCCCGGAAGATCGCCGAAGCCATCTGGGGAACTCCCGAGACACCCGCTGTGGACAAAAACCAGGACAACGGGGTCTGAGGACAACGACGAAGGGCCCCACCGCGAACGGTGGGGCCCTTCGACATCGTGCCCGGTGAGGCACTGGCGGAGGATACGAGATTCGAACTCGTGAGGGGTTGCCCCCAACACGCTTTCCAACTCTGCTGGTCGCTGTTCCTGGTAGTTCAGGCCCGTTCAGATCCTGTGTGTCGCCTTCTGCTGGCTAGGTCTTGAACGAGCGTGAACTGCCACGGATGAGACTGCCGTTGAGACTGGACGACAGGTCCGCACGTCGCCTACCCGTAGTTCTCCAACAGATCGGCGAAGTGCCCCAGGCCGTGCTCCCTGAGGTACGGCAGAAGAACATGCCGAGGCGGCTGCACACTGCGATAGGGATTGGTGCACGGTCCGGTGAAGAGGCCTCCCCCTGGACCAGTAGACAACCCGCCTCCCGGACCTGTGGAAAGTCCCCCTCCTGGGCCAGTTGAAAGCCCACCTCCCGGACCCGTGGAGAGCCCGCCTCCGGGGCCGGTGGAGAGCCCGCCTCCGGGCCCTGTTGACATCCCGCCTCCCGGGCCGGTGGACATGCCGCCTCCGGGGCCGGTGGACATCCCGCCGCCGGGACCGGTGGACATGCCGCCTCCGGGCCCTGTTGACATCCCGCCCCCGGGTCCGGTGTTCCTATCCCGCGGCCAACCTTTTCGAGTAGTCATACATCGAAGTTTGGCACCAGCCACTGACACAACCTTGGAGACCGTGTTGTCCCGTGGGGCTGCGCGGCATTGACGGCCCGCCATGTTCGTACGTCTGGACAAACGAAATCGGGCGGACGTGGGCCTTTGGCCTGACGCATAATTAGACGCAGGCGATAGGGAAGGATCGCGCATGGGTACGTACTACGCGCCGCTCGCAGGTCTTATTCCGGAAGGGTTCTCTGAGCCTACTCAAGCAGGAGCATATGGGTTGGTCCCGCGAAAGTGGGAGGTCAGCCTATTCGATTGGGCGGAGTTGGGCAGCAAGCATAATCTCCATATCCCGTACACGGTGGGCGACACGCGACTTAAGGGCTGCAATCTGGAGCTGGCCATAACGGGGGAGTCCATCGAGGATGCGCAAGAGAAAATTGCCCCGTTCCATGTGATGATGTACGCTCGCGAATTTCACCCCTTTTCGGTCCAGTTCATTTCCAGCCACTCCATAAATGAATATGCAGGGATATGCTCGCGAAAGTCGAGCTATGGAATCGACCTCCTCCCGGAGGGGCTGCGGGAAGGGATCACCAGCGACACGGCGTCTGTAGAGATTTGGGGGGCGCCATACAGCTCAGGCTCTTCAACCCGCAGGGAGGCCCTCAATCGATCCGTCACGCCGAACCTGTTCGCCCAGGTGGCTGAGGATGTTGAGAAGTGGATAGGCCTCCGCGATAGGTACCCAGTCTGCTTGTTCCTTGAGCGCGTTCTGACTTCCAGCCCAGTAGTTCCTGACGTCGGGCAATCGCTTCTTCATGTCTGGACTGGCCTGGAATCGATATTTCCTAAGGTTCAATCCGAAGTCAGCTTTCGGCTTGCCCTTTATCTGGCTCAACTCCAGTCCCCTTTGGGGGATCGGCAAGATTTCTTCCAGCGGGCAAAGAGATCCTATGGAGATCGGTCGAAGGTGGCCCATGGTGGCGTCATTAAGACCAAAGGTGGAGTGGATCCTTGGATGGAGGCTTGGAGTATTTTGACGCACACAGTACGTGCGATTCTTGAACGGCGCAGCATTCCAACGGAAGAGGATCTGATCCAAGAGCTTTTGGCGGCGGCTGATGCCGGTGGTTGAATCGGTGATTCCCGCTCAACCCACCACTCGCTCCCACGCTCCCCACGATGTGCCCGCGGCCAGGAGCGGCGCCCCCTCCGTTTGGCCGGAGGATGGCCGCAGAGGTTGCTGAGGCCTGGACTCAGGCTGCAAAAGGAAGGCGGGCGGGCTCTGGCGTCCGATCCGTGAATCCGTGATCGGCCAACCGTGCTGGCCGCTGTGCGAGCCAACCGGAAACCCGTGGACCACCGTTCACCGCTCCGCCCTCCCGGACCGTACGAACGTGCTTGAAGCCCTGTTCGAGGTAGTACCGCTGGAGCGCGTCATTCGTGGTCCATGCGTCCAACCGAATCCACCGGGCCCCTGCACGCCGCGCCCGGTCGCCCGCCCAGTCGAGCAGTCGACCGCCGAGGTGCTGCCCGGCGTACTCGCGGGCCACAGTGAGCTTGTTGATGAACATCGACGGTTCGGTCAGTTCGTCGTCAGTCCAGAGGCCGTCTTCGGCGTCAGGGGTGAGCGTGATGGTGCCGGCCGTTGTGTGTCCGTCGCGGAGCATGAACACTGTGCCCGCTTCGATCGTGGCGAGGAGCTTGTCAGCCGGATACGGGCGGCTCCACTGATCAGAGCCGAGCCCACGTAGCCAAGCAGCGGCCTCCTCGCGGAAGGCCAACAGCTTGGCTACATCGTGCGGCTCTGCAAGCGTGATGATCACGTGTTCTCGCTCCGGGCGGCCAGATCGCCAATCTCGTAGTTCATCCGGTTCAAGTCGCCCCGGAAGGTGGTGATGGTGCACCGGATCGGGCGGTCAGCCGAGTAGCCGGTTCGCGTCCAGAGCAGGACCGGTACGCCTGCTCCGACCTCCAACAGCCGCGCCTCTTCCGGGGTCGGCATCCGCGCGGCGATTTCGTCGAAGTACCCGATCTGCTCGATGCCTTGAGCAGCCAGGTATCGGGTTGTGCCCTCTTCGATGTCTCCAGGCTCAGCCAGTCGCGGTGATGCGTCGACCAGCCACGATGGATAGTAGGTGGCCTGAGTGGACCAAGGGACGTCGTCCACGTAGCGATGACAAAACCGCAATACTGCCGTCGTACCGGGCTCGACCTTCAAGCGCTCAGCGACCTCTTGCGGCGTCGGCAGCATCTCGACTCGGAAGGTCTGGTGCGGCCGGCGCCCCGCGTTGGTCACGTCCGTGCTGTAGGCGTCACCGTTCTGCGGGAAGGTCAGGTTCTCGAAGCGGGAGGCGTTGAGTTCGAACACTTCTTGCGACTTCACCTCGTAGCCAAGCCCCTGGCTGGACGAGATGAGACCCTCTCCGACCAGCAGGCTTAGGCCGTTCCTGATGGTGTTCCGCGACGCGTCGAACCGCTGCTGTAGGTCGTTCTCGGAGGGCAGCCGAGCGCCGGGCGCGTAGGTGCCGTTGGCGATCTCGCGACGTAGGACGTCCGCGACTTGTCGGTACTTCGGCTGCTTGCTCATGCCCTCATCATGACGCACTCGCGCAACTTGTTGGTACATGCAGGCCCAACCCCCTTGACGACTCACTGTCCGTGGTGCAGCATCACTGCATCAGCTTGTACCAACAAGTTGAGCAGGTGGTCCAACACCATTGAGTGTGTCCGCCTGCGCTGACAGCGCCCGGAGGAAAGCCCGCAGGGGCGAGTACGAAGGAAGCGGCCGTTGGTTGAAAACTGAACAGAGCGTCAGTCGACGGGGTCTTATCCCCTGTCCCCGCAACGGCCCGGGTGATGGCCGCTGGCGGCCACTTGAAGGCGGGTGTACCTGTCCCGCCGCTGCGTTCCAGCTCTGGATGAACACTCGTGCGGATCATCCCTTCCTTTCGGGAGGTCAACCGCTCGTGGTGCCACCTGGTGCGCGCCGCCCTGCTGGCGTCAGAGCAGTGACGATGACGCGCCCGACGTTCCCGGCTCGGGGCCGGTCCGCTGTGGCAACGGCGTACCGGTGAAGCCGTGTCCCTGCGATCTGTGGGAGGTCGGCATGGGCCGACGACATACCGAGGCGCCGCCGCGATGGACCGGCCGGCGGCGCTGCTGCTCTTTCCGGTCCGTCCTGGTTTCGCAGCGCTGGACGCTGCGGCCGGCTGCCTCTCCCGCCCGTACCTCGTTCCGCCTTGCGGCCGGGGGACGGGCGGGAGCGCGGGGAGCCGGATTGACCGACTTCAACGGCGCGCGGCTCCCGGGGTGCCACCCGGGAGCCGCTGTTCGGGCCGTTCACCTTCTGAGAGGACCACGACCCAATGAACCCCATCGTGACTGTTCAGGATGCTGTTACCGCGTTCGCCGACTACATGGAGCCGACGGATGCGGAGCTGGACGCGATTGACCGCGAGATGCCGGTCATCCTCGCGGACATTGACCTGCTGGACGCGCACATCGCCACCCTCGACCGCACCCCGAGCGAGCTGGATCAGCGGCGCATCCGCCGGGCCCGCCGCCGAGCGCTGGCCGCGCGGGTGGAACTGATCAACCACACGGTCACCGCCTCGGGGGTCGGGGCGTGACGGCACAGACGTTCACGGCGCAGATGTCCGTGTTCAAGGGCCAGTGGCGCCTGTACGTGGTGCTGCTGAACACCACCGACCCGTGGCCGGAGTTCACCTTCGCCGGCTCGCTCGCGGTGCCGACGTTCACGCAGCGCTCCGATGCGCTCAGCGTGCTCGGCTTCGAGTCGGTACCGGCCGCTGAGTGGCAGTGGACCGAGGACAGCGACACCCCGGAGGACCCCGCTTCGCCGGTCGTTCTGATCGCCGCGACGCGGGTGCGTTCACGGGAGGGGTGGGGAGCGTGAACGCTGTTCAGATCCGTTCAGCCGAGCGCGCCCTGTCGGTCGGTACGTGGCTGATCGTGGCGGGCGCGATGCTGTATTCGATCCTGACCGTCACCCCGCTCGCCGCCGCCCACACCCCCGACAAGTGGAAGTGGACCGCCCCGATCCTGCCCCTGGTTGTGGATGCCGCGGTGGTCATCGTGGTCCGCCTCGATGCAGTGCTGGCCCGGCTCGGAGGGCACGGCGGGAAGTGGCCGATCGTGCTGCGCTGGATGACCGGCTGCATGACCCTCGCCCTCAACGTCGCCGACTCCGCCCTGCACAACGACCTGGTCGGGGTGGCCGTGCACGCGGTCGCACCGCTGCTGTTGATCGTCACCGCGGAAACCGGGCTCGCCTACCGGCGCGCGATCGCCGCGGCCGTAATCGAGCTGGAGGCGAGGGAGCAGGCGCAGCGCGAGGCCCGTGAGCGGGTGATTGCCGAGCGGCGCGAGACGGCCGCCCGGCTGGCCCGCGAGGAGCGCGAGCACGCCGCAGTGTTGGCGCGTGAACAGCGTGAACACGAAGCCCGCCTGATCCGCGAGCAGGCCGAGCGCGAGGAAGCCGCCCGCCGCGAGGAACGCGAGCAGGCCGCGGCCCGTGAGCGGGTTGAGCGGGAGGCGCGTGAACGCGCTGAGCGCGAGCGTGAACAGCAGGCTCGGGAGCGTGAACGCCGTGAACGGGAGGCCGCTGAGCGTGCCGAGCGGGAGCGGGCCGCGCGGGTGGAGCGTGAACGCCGTGAACAGGCTGAGCGCAAGGCACAGGCTGAGCGTGAACGCGCCGCGCTGCTGGCCGCCGGGCCCGCCTCGGAGAAGCTTCCCGAGGAGCAGGCGCGGGCGACGGTGCAGGCCGCGTTCGAGGCGGGGCTGTCGGTGCGGTCCGCTGCCGAGTTGTGCGGTTGGTCGGTGGGGTGGGTGTCCACCCGCTACCAGGAGTTCCGCGATGCCGGCCACCCCGTATTCGAGGCTGACGGGGCGATGCTCTGATGCCCACCGCATACGCGAAGTGCTTCGACCCGAACGGGGCCCGCTTCGGCATACCGACCTACCCCTGGCGCATGGCCCCCGACGGCTACGCCACGCGCCGCCAGCTCCGCACGAGGGGCTTACGGCCCGGCGGGCAGCCGATCGCAGCTCAAGTCATGCGCATCAACCGCCGCCGCGGCACGCCCCGGGTGGCCTTCCTGTACCGCGAGGACCTGGCCAAGCCGGTCCGTCCGATGACGTCGCGCAAGTGGGGCGCTCTCGCGCTGGCGATGCTCGCCCGGCGCACCTGCCCCCGCTGCCAACTGGACGTCGGTTACTGCATCCCCACCTCGCACGGCATCTGCGGCCTGTGCCTGGTCGCCGAAGAACAGCGCGCCGCCTGAACACCCCACCCCTGCAAGGGAGTTTGAGTGAAAACCACGCGTCACCGCGCCCTCACCACGGGCGCCGCCGCTGTCAGTGCGGCCCTGTCTATCGCCATCGGCGTGCGGCTGTCCGCCTACGGCGTGCCCGTCGCACTGCTGCTGGCCTGCTGCCTGTCCTGCCTGGCCACCTTCACCAGCCTGCTCTTCCGCGTGATCGACGCCTGGTCGACAACGACCCATCGCTGCACGCGGCCCGGCTGCGACTTCCGCGTCAGCCTCACCCACGCGGACAGCGCGGAAAGCCGCAGGTGGCAGGAGATCGCCGCCCGGCACCCCCACCGCACCCACTGAACTGCGCATTCAGCCCTGATTCGGCAGGCCCGGCCACCGCCTCCTACAGCACGGCCGGGCCCTACTCCCCTGAAGGAGTGCTCACAGCATGACGGAACTCAGCACCGAGCCGGTAGTAGCCCCGGCTCCCCCCACCGCACCGCCCCCACCGCCCGACGCCCCGCCCACCGCCGCGAAGGATGCGGCGGAGGTGGAGCACTCGCCCGGTGGCTGGCCGATCGTGCCGCTCGCTCTGTCCGGGGCGAACAGCACGGTGGGAGCGGTCGCCGCCGCCTCGCTGGCCGGCGGGCCGATCGCCGCGGCGGTCGCCGCCACCGGCATGGTGGTGCTCGGCACGGTCGCCGCCACCCGCTCCCGTAAGCCCAACTCCCGCCGGGAGGCGCGCCGTTCCGCGGCCCGTGCTGCCGGCCGTTCCGCCGCCCGTAGTGCTGGTCTGCGCAGTGGCGGAGCAGGCACCCGCCGCAGCTCCGGAAGTCGTTCGGCAGGTTCGCGTACCGGTCGCTCGGGTGGCGGGTTGTCCAAGCTGCCCGGCCAGCACCGCCGCACCACAAGCGCCGCGACCAGCGGAAAGACGCTGGGCAAGAGCGGTCACGGCGCGTCCAAGCACCCGGCAACCCGCACCGCGGCTGGGGCTGCAGGCCGGGTCGGGCAGGTCAAGGCGCTGCGCGCTTCGCAGAAGGCCGCAGCGGGTTCACGGGCCGGGCAGCGGGCGCAGACCACCAGCGCGCGCCGCGCGGTCGCCGACGCGCGCCGCAACGCCAAAGCCGCCGCCGGCAACACCCGGCTCGGCAAGCGGGCCGGTCTGGCGGGCCGCCTGATGGGCGGCGCCGTCCGCAAGGCGCGCGCTACACGGGACGCGGCGATCGCCAAGCAGCGCACCAAGCGCGACGCGAAGACCGGCGCCGCGGTCGCCGGGCAGCGCGCCACCATCCGCAAAGCCCAGGCCCGCGCGGCGGCGCGCAAGGCGCTGCGCAAGTCCGCAGCCCGCTTCCACGGGCGGCGACTGCTCGCCGCGCTGCTCGCACTGCCGGTCGGTCTACTGGGCTGCCTGTCCACCTGGATCGGCCGCAAGCTCAACATCCCCGCCCTCATCCACCCGGGCCGACGCCTGTACCGGCGGATGGTGCAGAGCGCGGGCGAGCAGCGCGCGGAGCGGGACGAGGAAGCCCGCAAGACCCTGCGCGAGCAGGAGGCCGCCGCCGATGCGGAGGCCGCCAAGGACGGCACGGAAGGCATCGCGGACAGCGTCGAACGCCCCGCGGCCACCGTCCCCACCAGCACGGTCCCCGAGGTGAGTGAAGGAGAGCACGTGTCCGGTTTCCAGTTCGAAGAGGCCGCTGCCGAGATGGAGCAGGCCGCCAACCAGTACGACCCCGAAAACGCCATGGAGATCCTCGCCATGGTCGAGGGACTCCCGGCCGCGCTCACGTCGGTGGCGAACGTGATGAAGATCCTCGCGGAGCGCTCCGACTCGGAGTTTCCGCTGGAGAAGGAGGTCGCGGACGGCTTCAACGACATCTTCGGCGCCGTGATGAGCGCCGTGGCGGTCGCGGAGGACATGGGCCCGCTGTTCCGGCAGGCGCACGAACAGGACATCGCCCGCCACGAGGACCCCCGCAACGGCACCGAGGCTGAGAAGGGCTGGAACGTCTGAGATGAGCAGCACCGCCACCGCCAAGAAGCAGCAGAGCAGTGGCCCGGTGCTGGACTGGGCGGCCGGTCACGGACCCGTGACCGGCGCCCTGTCCGCCACCACCGGAGCCTTCGCCGTCGCCACCACCGGCGCCGCAACCGCCATGCCCCCCGGCTGGGCCCTCGCCGTCGGCGCCGCCGGCGCCCTCGGACACACCGTCGTCGGGCTGCGGGTGCGCAACGCCGGCCGCACCCTCGCCACCCGCGCCGCCTCCTGGCTCGTGGGTGCCGGATGGACCACGTGGGCCATGACCCACGGACCGCTCACCTGGGCCGCACTCGGCTCCCTCGCTACGATCGGTGTCGGGATCGGTGCGGCGGCCCGCTCTTCCGCGCTGTTCGAGGAGGCGCGCGAGGAGGAAGCCCTTGCGGCCGAACAGCGGCAGGTCGCCGCGGAGTTGTCCGCGGAACGGCGCGCGATCGCCTCTGAGTGGGTGGAGCGCATCCAGCGGGTGTGCTCGATCACTGTGCGCGTGGTGGGGGTGGAGATGTGGGAGACCGGCGCCGGGTTCTCCCTCGACGCCGAACTCCCGGCCGGCGGGGCGACCTGGAACAAGATTGCTGCCGAGTCGCCGCGGCTGTCCGCTGACGCGCGCCTGCCGCACGGCTGCACCGCCACCGCCTCCCCCGGCGTCCACCAGGGCCGCGTGATCATCGACGTCACCACCGTCAACGTTCTGGAGCAGGAGCGGACGTACCCCACCGACTACAGCGTTCTGTCCCTGCACACCGGCATCCCGTGGGGCTATCGGACGAACGCGGAGCACATCCTGGCCTACCTGCGCGAACAGTGCGCGCTGGTGGTCGGCCCGACCGGATCAGGCAAGACGAACATGGTGCACGCGATCCTCGCCGGATTCGCACGCGCCGAAGACGTGCTGACCTGGGTGATCGACCTCAATGCCGGTTCGGCTGGTCTGCCCTGGGTGCTGCCCGCCCTCAACGGGGACATCGTGCGGGAGGACGGCAAGCCGGTCCGGCCCGGCATCGACTGGCTCGCCGGCACCTTCGACGAAGCCGTGACCATGCTGGACACGGCTGTACGCGTGGCCAAGCAGCGCAAGATGGGCTATCAGGACCTGCTGTCCAAGGCCAACACGGACCTGCTGCCGATCAGCCCGCGGATTCCTCAGATCATGCTGGTCATCGACGAGGGCGCGGAGATCCTCGCCAGCTCCGACCGGCAGATGCGCAAGCTCGCGGAGAAGATCCTGGAGGTCATCCGGATCGCCCGCGCCATGGGCGTGCGCACCGTCCTCACCGCCCTCGGAGCGACCGGCAGCGTGCTCGGCAACCTGATGATCCGCCGCGAGGCCAAGGTGCGCGTCGCGCTGACCGGCGGGGAGACCGAGGGCATGGACCTGGGCAAGATGTTCCCCGGCTCCCGCGGCCTGCGCGTGGACCAAGCCCCCTACAAGGGCGCCGGGTTCATGGGCACCCCCGAATCCCCGGCCGCGCTGTTCAAGGCGTGGCGGATCCTCCCCAACCAGATCCGGGACATCATCGCCGCCACCTCCGACCGGCACCCGCTCCTGGATGACGTGTCGGTCAAGGCCGCGGGCCCCGCGTACGCGCGGCGCTGGGACAGTGAGCGCATCGCTTGGATGCGCGATCAGGTCGTCACGGACGATGCCAACGACGTGCCGACTGGCGGGGCGGGAACGGGACTGCGGCTGTCGGCCCTGAATCCGCGGCCGGAGTCGCCGGAGGAAGAGCTGGCGCGCCGGTTCCGCGAGGAGATCGACGCCCAGTTCGCCACCGCACCCGACCCGAACGCTCCGGGCGGCGACACCCCGCCGCCCGCCGCAGGCGGGTTGAACCTGTCGGCGCTGCGGGGCGAGCAGGACAACCCCGCGCAGCAGGCCGCGCTCGCCGCGCTGCTCGCCGCCGGACCCGAGGGCACCGGAGCATCCGCGATCGCCCGGGCGCTCGTGGACGCCTACGGCACGACCCGCCAGACGGTCGTGGGCTGGCTGAAAACGTGGATGGAGGACGGCACTGCCGTCCGCGTCGGTGAGGGCACCAAAGCCCGCTACGTCCACCGCTCCCACGCCCCCGGCAACTGATCACTTGTCGCTTGTCGCCCCTGCTCTCAAACATGCCGCCTGCCGGGTCCCGGAAGCCCGGAAACGGCTTGTGAGCTGGGAGGCGACAAGCGACAAGACAAGACAAGCGACAAGCCAGACGACAAGCCGCACGACAAGACAAGCGACAAGCACAACGCCATCACGCAACCCCGCCGCACGGGCCCGCGCCACCTCTTGGCGCGGGCCCGCGGCACACCCCGAGGGAGCCGTAAATGAGCCAGCACACCCCGCCCGACCAGATGGCCCCGCACATCCCCGCCGACGCCTACCAGCGCGCGCAGGCGACCGGACAGCCGGTCGTGTTCGTCATCCAGGACAACACCACCGCGGCCTTCCCCTGGCAACGCCTGCTCATCCCGTTCGCCATCGCCGGCGCCGCCGCGCTCGGCACCTGGGGCGTGGTCGCCGCCCTGTGCTGGCTCATGGACGTCGCCGCGCACACCGCCACCGTCATCGCCAGCGCGGCCGGGCCGATCGGCGCCGGCGGCATCACCTTCAAGGTCTTTTCGAAGAAGTAGCTACGCCAAGGGCGGCCCCCACGTCTCGCCAAAGAACCGGGGCCGCCCTTGTCAGCCAGTCACCATCAAGGAACTGGAGACAACCAGCATGACCCATGACACCCGGGCCGCGCTGCTGCGCGCGGCGCTGGAAGCGGCAGAACGCGGCTGGCCCGTCATCCCGCTGCACCCCCGCGACAAGCGGCCCGCCGGCCACGCGGAGAAGTACTGCCCCCACACCGGCCGCTGCGTCGACGGACACAAGACCCCCGAGCAGCGCGCCACCACCGAGACCGAACTCCTCACCGCTGCTTGGGCACACCAGCCCTACAACGTCGGCATCGCCACCGGCCCCGCCGGGCTGCTGGTCGTCGATCTGGACACGCTCAAGCCGGAAGAGCCGAAAGGAGCGCCTGACGGCGCGACTTCCTTCGCGGCGCTCTGCGAGCGCGCCGGACAGGACATCCCCGCCACCTACCGGACGCGGACTGCACGCGATGGAGAGCACCTGTACTTCGCCCAACCCTCCGGCGCCCGGCTGCACAACACCGCCGGACGCCTCGCGAAGAAGATCGACACACGCGGGTGGGGCGGGTACGTCGTCGCCGCCGGCAGCACCACCCCGGACGGCACGTACGAGGTTCTCGACGACCGGCCCCCGGCCGTGCTGCCCGACTGGCTGCACACGCTGCTCAAGCCCCGCCCACGGCCCGCGCACGGCGGCACCATCGCCGTGACGACCCAAGCGAGCGGGTACGCCGCGGCGGCGCTGCGGGGCGAGGTGGACAACGTGGCCACGGCTGCGGACGGCACCCGCAACGCCACGCTGCTGCGGGCCGCGCGGGCACTGGGGCGGCTGATCGCGTCCGGCGACCTCGATCGCGGGGAGGTTGAGGAGGCTCTTAGTAGGGCGGCATCGGGCAACGCGACACAGTCCCAGCGCTACTACGACGACGTCATCACACGTGGTCTGGACTGGTCCATCGCCCACAACGCTCCCGGTGGGAGGGCGGCATGAGCAGCCCCCCACCTACTAAGAGCCTCACCGGCCACGACGGGGCGCCGGCCGCTGCACAGCCTGTGGACACGACGGCTGTAGGCGTGCCGAAGGTCGCCGCCCGTCAGGGCGTCCCTTCTGCTGGTCGCTCTGAGAAGTTCCGCAGCAACCAGGCCCGCCACAGCACCCCCGACCCGACGCCGGAGCAGCCCGGTATCCGCATCTACGCCCCACCGGTCTACCGGCATCACTGGGACGGCGCCCGCTGGTCCACCCGCCCCGGCGACACCCCCAACGCCGCCTACGCCTGTTCGTGCGGGCAGACCGGCACCGCCGCCGGGGCACCGAAGGTGGCCGCCCTGGCTGCGGAGTACGCCGCCCACAAATCCGCCTGCACCGGGACGCCCGCAACTTTGCTCGAAAGGAGGGCCGCCGCATGACCGAGATCATCGACGGGGCCGCGCTGCTGGACGAGGTGGAAGCCTTCCACCGCCGCTTCAACGTGTTCCCCACCGAACACGCCTACGTCGCTGTCGCGTTGTGGGACGCGCACGCGCACCTGATCGACGCGCTCGACGGCACCGCCCGCATCGCGTTCCTCAGCCCCGAGCCGGGCTCCGGGAAGTCGCGGGCACTGGAGATCATCGAGACCCTCACTCCGCGTTCCGCGACCACCGTCAATGCCTCCGCCAACGCCCTGTTCCGGCTGGTAGCGGCCGATGCGGGAACGCCGACGCTGCTGTTCGACGAGATCGACACCGTCTTCGGGCCCAAGGCCGGCGGCAACGAAGAGGTTCGTGGGTTCCTCAACTCCGGTTACCGGCGCGGCGCCAAGTCGCTGCGCTGCGTCGGGGAGGGGTCTGAGCAGAAGGCAGGGTTCTTCCCGTCGTTCTGCGCGGTGGCCATGGCCGGGCTCGGCTCGCTGCCGGACACGATCCTGACCCGGTCCGTCATCATCCGCATGCGGAAGAAGGCACCCAACGAGAAGTGCGAGCCCTACCGGCGCCGCATTCACGAGAAGCAGGGACACGTCCTGCGTGACCGGCTCGCGGAGTGGACCGCCACCATTCACGACGAGATCGCGGCCGCGTGGCCGGAGATGCCCGAGGGTGTCACCGACCGGCCGGCCGACGTGTGGGAGCCGCTGCTCGCGGTCGCGGACGCGGCCGGCGGGCACTGGCCCGAGCGGGCCCGCGCCGCCTGCATCGCGCTCATCAAAGCCGCATCCGAGGGCGACCAGGCATCCCTGGGAGTCAAGCTGCTCACGGACCTGCGCGACCGGGTGTTCTGTGGCGTGGACCGGATGCCCACCGCCGCCATTCTGGAGGTTCTCCTCCAGCTCGATGAGGCTCCCTGGTCCGACATGAGCGACGACGGGCAGAGCAGCAAGCCCCTGACCGCGCGCGCCCTGTCCAAGCTTCTGAGCCAGTACGTGCGCCCCGACAACAGCCCGATCAAGCCGCGCGGAATCCGGGTCGGTGCGACGACCCCCAAGGGCTACTACGCGGAGGACCTTAGCGACGCCTGGGCCCGCTACTGCCCCCCTGACCCCGGAGGATCCGCAACATCCGCCACAGCCGCAACACCGCAGGTCAACGGGGGTGAATCTGTGGCGGATACCCCTTCCGAGACCCGCCACATGCTCGCGGAAACCGACACACGCCAACTCCGCATCGCCGGCTGACCAGCCGCAGCCCCAAGGTGCCGCTGCGAGCCGATCGTGGCGGCACCTATCCGCAACACAACCGGCATCCGCCACAGATCCAAGCCGCTGACCTGCAATGTTGCGGCGTGGCGGATGTTGCGGATTCCCCGGAAGGGAGCCGGGAGGCTCTCTCTTCGCGCCGCGAAGGAGTCGAGACCTTGATAGGTGACCAGACCCGCCAGCTCTCCGTAGTCCGTACCGACATCAGCCCCTCTGACGCCGACTTCGACCCCACCCTCCTCGCGGTGAGGGTGGAGGAAGCCGCCCGTCGTCTGAGCATCGGCCGAACCACGATGTACGCCCTCATCCGCGATGGCGCGGTGCAGACCGTGCCGATCGGTCGGAGCCGTCGAGTCCCAGTGCAGGCACTCAACGACTACCTCGCCCAGCGCATGCAATCGCGATCCAAGAACGCAGTCGCGTAAGGAGTCCAATGGCCAAGCGCGCCAAGCGCCCTGACGGCGCATCGTCCATCTACTTCGGCAAAGACGGTTACTGGCACGGCCGCGTCACGGTCGGCGTGTGCGACGACGGGAAGCCTGACAGGCGTCACGTCAGTAGCAAGGTCAGTGAAGCGGAGGTCATCAAAAAGGTCCGCGCGCTGGAGAAGCAGCGTGACGAGGGGAAGGTTCGTAAGCCTGGCCGGCCGTGGACCGTCAAGGCGTGGCTGTTGCACTGGGTGGAAGAGATCGCCAAGCCCTCGGTACGCGAGAACACCTATGCCGGGTACGAGGTAGCCGTGCGGGTGCACCTGATTCCTGGCGTAGGCGCTCACCGACTCGACAAGCTGGAGCCTGAGCACCTGGAGCGCTTCTACACGAAGATGCAGCTCAACGGGAGCAAGGCTGCGACGGCTCATCAGGTCCACCGCACGATGCGCACGGCCCTGAACCACGCGCTTCGCCGCGGCCACGTGACCCGGAACGTCGCCACCCTCGCAGTGCCTCCGAGGATTGAGGAAGAGGAGGTGGAGCCGTACGACATCGAGGAAGTGCAGCGCCTCCTCACAGAGGCTGCCAAGCTGCGCAACAGTGCCCGCTGGTCCATCGCTCTCGCCCTGGGGCTGCGGCAGGGCGAAGCTCTGGGCCTGCGCTGGTCGGATGTCGACCTTCACAACGGCATTCTCCGCGTGAGAAAGAACAGGCTGCGGCCGAAGTACCTGCACGGCTGTGGGGGAGACTGCGGCCGAAAGCCCGGGTACTGCAAGCAGCGTGTTCGGAAGAACGAGGACACGGCCAACACCAAGTCGCGGGCCGGGCGCCGCGTGATCGGTGTCCCTGGTGAGCTGGTCCGACTGCTTGAACTGCACCGAAAGGAGCAGGACCGGGAACGTCGGCTGGCCGCTCACGAGTGGCGTGAGACCGGTTTCGTCTTCACGTCTCCCATGGGTGAGCCGCTGGTCCCCAGCACGGACTACGACGTGTGGAAGCAGCTCCTCACCGATGCCAAGGTGCGGGACGGCCGGCTGCATGACGCCCGGCATACCGCCGCCACGATCCTGCTCATCCTCGGAGTTCCGGAACGGGTGGTGATGCAGATCATGGGGTGGTCATCGACCGCGATGGCGGCCCGCTACCAGCACGTGACGAGCGGGATCATGGCAGACGTGGCGCAGCGGGTCGGCGGTCTCATCTGGGAGGTGGCCAAGGCTGCCGACGAAGGCGGCCCGGACGGCTCCGCAGGAGCGCGTTGAGACTGTAGATGAGACTGCAACCGTCGAAGGGCCCCACCGCGAACGGTGGGGCCCTTCGACATCGTGCCCGGTGAGGCACTGGCGGAGGATACGAGATTCGAACTCGTGAGGGGTTGCCCCCAACACGCTTTCCAAGCGTGCGCCCTAGGCCTCTAGGCGAATCCTCCGCCGCAAACAATACAAGACGTTGAGGAGTGCTCGCGAACTCGTTCCCACCCCTCGCCATCGGGTACTGTTTGGGCAGCCCCTCACGCGGCGCTATCTGACTGAACTCCCCCAGGGCCGGAAGGCAGCAAGGGTAGGTTGGCTCTGGCGGGTGCGTGGGGGGCGTTCGCGTTCCCGGACCGCGGGCCCGCGCGGGGTCGGGTTGTCAGTGGGCGCCTATAACCTCGTATGCGTGTCGTCTCTCGCGTTGTACCGCCGCTACCGCCCGGAGTCCTTCGCCGAGGTCATCGGGCAGGAGCATGTCACCGACCCGCTGCAGCAGGCGCTGCGGAACAACCGGGTCAATCACGCGTACCTGTTCAGCGGTCCGCGCGGGTGCGGCAAGACGACCAGCGCGCGCATCCTGGCCCGCTGCCTGAACTGCGAGCAGGGACCCACCCCGACCCCGTGCGGCGAGTGCCAGTCCTGCCAGGACCTCGCGCGCAACGGCCCGGGTTCCATCGACGTCATCGAGATCGACGCCGCTTCCCACGGTGGTGTGGACGACGCCCGTGAGCTGCGCGAGAAGGCATTCTTCGGCCCCGCCTCCAGCCGGTACAAGATCTACATCATCGACGAGGCCCACATGGTCACGTCGGCCGGTTTCAACGCGCTGCTGAAGGTCGTCGAGGAGCCCCCGGCGCATCTGAAGTTCATCTTCGCCACCACCGAGCCCGAGAAGGTCATCGGGACGATCCGGTCGCGGACCCATCACTACCCCTTCCGGCTCGTGCCGCCCGGCACCCTGCGCGACTACCTCGGCGAGGTGTGCGGCAAGGAGAACATCCCGATCGAGGACGGCGTGCTGCCGCTCGTCGTGCGCGCCGGGCAGGGCTCCGTGCGTGACTCCATGTCCGTGATGGACCAGCTCCTCGCCGGAGCGCGGGAGGAGGGTGTGACGTATGCCATGGCCACCTCTCTCCTCGGCTACACCGAGGGCTCCCTCCTCGACGCCGTCGTCGAGGCCTTCGCCACCGGTGACGGCGCCGCCGCCTTCGAGGTCGTCGACCGAGTCATCGAGGGGGGCAACGACCCGCGCCGCTTCGTCGCCGACCTGCTGGAGCGGCTGCGGGACCTGGTGATCCTCGCCGCCGTTCCCGAAGCCGCGGAGAAGGGGCTCATCGACGCCCCCGCCGATGTCATCGAGCGCATGCAGGCCCAGGCCGGCACCTTCGGCCCGGCCGAGCTCAGCCGCGCCGCCGACCTCGTCAACGAAGGCCTCACGGAGATGCGCGGCGCCAACTCGCCCCGCCTCCAGTTGGAGCTCATCTGCGCGCGCGTGCTGCTCCCCGCGGCCTACGGGGACGAGCGCTCGGTCATGGCCCGCCTCGACCGCATCGAGCGGGGCGTGAACTTCTCGGCCGCCGGCGGCGCCCCCGCGATGGGTTACGTGCCGGGGCCGGAGGCCCACGGGGGAGTTGCCCCGGGGCCGCTGACAGGCGCCGTCCCGCCATCGGCTCCGGTGCCGTCGTCGGCCCCGGTCCCGTCCGGCGGCGGTCCGGCCGCGGCCCGGGCGGCGGTGCGGGCCACCGGCGTGGGTGCAGGCCCAACCACAGGTCCGGGCTCGGGTGCGCCTGGCGGCGGAGGACCCGGCAGCGGCATCCAGGGCGGCGGCATGCCCGGCGGCAACGCCCAGGGCGGCGCCGTTCCGGGCGGATTCCCCGGCGCTACGGCCGACTCGGCGCCGTCCGCCGATGCGGCCACGCCCGCCGGTCCGGTCCCGGGCTCCTCCAGCGGGCCGGCGCAGGGCTCTCCCGCCGGCCAGGCTCCCGGTTCTCCGGCCGGGCCGGGCTCCGACGAGTCCCCGGCCGGTCACCCGGGCCAGCCCCACACGCCCCACCAGCCGTCCGGCACACAGTCGGCACCCCCTACCTCGGCCCAGGCGCAGGCCCCTGCCTCCGCCCCCGGCGCCTGGCCCACCGCCACCCCCGCCGGTGGCGGCCGGCGTCCCGGTGGCTGGCCCACCGCGACCCCGGCGGGCGGCGGTCAGCCCCAGGCGCCCGCGGCGCACCGGCCCGCCGCCACCCCGGCACCGGCCCAGCCCGCCCCCGCGGCCTCCGCGCCGGGTCCGGCCGCCTACGCCCCGCCGGCCGGCGGACTCGACCCCCGCCAGCTCTGGCCCAACATCCTGGAAGCGGTCAAGAACCGCCGCCGCTTCACCTGGATCCTGCTCAGCCAGAACGCCCAGGTGGCCGGCTTCGACGGCACCACCCTCCAGCTCGGCTTCGTCAACGCCGGGGCCCGCGACAACTTCGCGAGCAGCGGCAGCGAGGAGGTGCTGCGGCAGGCGCTCGCCGAGCAGTTCAGCGTCCAGTGGAAGATCGAGGCCGTCGTCGACCCGTCGGGCGGCGGCGCGGCACCCCCGGCGCCCGGCGGCTTCAACGGCGGCGGTGGTGGCTACGGCGGAGGCGGGACCCCCGGCGGCTACGGCACCGGGAACACGGGAGGCTACGGCGCCCCCGCCCCCCAGGCCCCGGCCTCCCCCCAGCCGACACCCGCCCCGAGTGCCCAGCCCACGCCGACGCCCGCCCCGGCCCCCGCTCCACCACGGTCCGCGCCGGAACCCCCGCCGGTCTCCATCGAGGACGACATCCCCGAGGACGACGACCCCGACCTCAACGAGTCGGCCCTCTCGGGCCGCGAACTGATCGTGCGGGAGCTCGGGGCGACCGTGGTGGAGGAAATCTCGAACGAGTAGCGGCTGGGAAAGGGGGCGGTGGGTGAGGAAAGGGGAGAGAGCAAGGCGCCTCATCCGAAGGCGCCTTGGAGGAATCTACGACTCCGCTCCCTCCACCCCTTAGGAAGCCCCCACAAAAACCCCGTTAGGCTGACCCCCGTGAAGGTCCTCGTCATCGGTAACGGCGCCCGCGAACACGCCCTGTGCCGCTCCCTGTCCCTCGACCCCGACGTCAGCGCACTGCACTGCGCACCCGGCAACGCCGGTATCGCCGAGGTCGCCGAGCTGCACCCGGTCGACGCCCTCGACGGCGGGGCGGTGGCCGCGCTCGCGCAGCGACTCGGCGCCGACCTGGTCGTCGTAGGCCCGGAGGCCCCGCTGGTCGCGGGGGTCGCCGACGCCGTGCGCGAGGCAGGCATCCCGGTCTTCGGCCCGTCCGGGGAGGCCGCGCAGCTCGAAGGCTCCAAGGCCTTCGCCAAGGACGTCATGGCCGCGGCCGGAGTCCCGACCGCCCGCTCCTACGTCTGCACGACCCCCGAGGAGGTCGCCGAGGCCCTCGACGCCTTCGGCGCCCCGTACGTCGTCAAGGACGACGGTCTCGCCGCGGGCAAGGGCGTGGTCGTGACCAGCGACATCGAGGCCGCAGCGGCGCACGCCAACGCCTGCGACCGGGTGGTCATCGAGGAGTTCCTCGACGGCCCCGAGGTCTCCCTCTTCGCCATCACCGACGGCGACACCGTGCTCCCGCTGCAGCCCGCCCAGGACTTCAAGCGCGCCCTCGACGGCGACGAGGGGCCGAACACCGGTGGCATGGGCGCGTACTCCCCGCTGCCCTGGGCCGACCCCAAGCTGGTGGAGGAGGTCCTGGAGACGGTTCTGCAGCCGACGGTCGACGAGATGCGCCGCCGCGGCACCCCGTTCTCCGGCCTGCTGTACGCCGGTCTCGCGATCACTTCCCGGGGCGTACGGGTGATCGAGTTCAACGCCCGCTTCGGCGACCCCGAGACCCAGGTCGTCCTGGCCCGCCTGAAGACCCCGCTGGCCGGTGTCCTGCTCGCCGCCGCGAGCGGCAACCTCGAGGACCTGCCGCCGCTGCGCTGGAGCGAGGACGCCGCGGTCACCGTGGTCGTCGCCTCCCACAACTACCCCGCCACTCCGCGCACCGGCGACCCGATCACCGGCCTCGACGAGGTGGCCGAGCAGGACGCCCCGCACACGTACGTCCTGCACGCCGGGACCAGGAAGGACGGTGACGCGGTCGTCAGCGCCGGCGGCCGCGTCCTGTCGGTCACGGCGTCCGGCAAGGACCTCACGGAGGCCCGCGAGCGCGCCTACCGGGCGGTGGGCCGTATCCGGCTCGACGGCTCGCAGCACCGGACGGACATCGCGGCGAAGGCGGCGTCCGAAGCCTGAGAAGTGCTGAGAACCGGGGCGAATCACCCGCCCCGGAACAACCTGACCGGCCCCGGATCCGTCTAAGGATTCGGGGCCTGATCTTTGCTGTATGTCATCGTCCTCTCCCCAAAGCCATTCCATCGAGTGACCGGGGCTCCATACGGCTGACGGGGGCCCGGGGCCCAACTAGGGTGCGGCGCAAGCGGTCCGGCACTTGGCCCACCGGCATTGCGATGTCGGTGGTGGGTGCCACAGTGGGGGAGTGAGCAACACCAGGACAGCTGGGCATTCAGGACGGCAGGGAGGGGGTGAGGTCCGGTCATGACCGGTATCGGTGCGGAGGCGGGCGCGCAGGTCGCGCGCTCCCGGGCCCTGGCCGTGCTGCGCATCCGCAGCCGTGCGCTGGCCGTGGCGCTGTTGCCCGCGGCGGTGGCCGTGGTGCTGCTCGCCGGAGGTTCCACCAGGCATCTCGTGGGCGGGTTCTGGGACACCGCCCGGCTGGTCATGAGTGTGCTCGGGGCGGTGGTGCTGCTCGCCGCAGGGGCGGTGGCCCTGGTCGTCGCCCGCGCCCGGCCCGCCGTCAGCCCGACCGTCGCGATCGCCGAGGAGTCCGCGCCCGACCTGTACCGCATGGTGCGCGACCTCGCCGACCGCCTGGACGTCCCCGCCCCTTCCGCGATAGCGCTGACCCCGGACTGCGACAGCTGGCTGGAGGACCGCACCCACCCCGCCCACGGCCCGCCCCCGCAGGAGGGCCGCGACGACGAGATCGCGGGCGTCCGCGGCTCCCACCGCCGTGTGCCGGCCGCACCGGTGCTGGTCATCGGCTCGCCGTTCCTGTGGTGGATGCGTGTCGGCGAACTGCGCGCGGTCCTCGCCCCGGTCGTCGCCGGTACGGGCCCCTCGGCCCACCCCGACATAGCGGCGGCCCGCCGTTTCGTGCGCGGTCTTGACGCTGCGGTGGCCGTCGGCTCAGCCCCCGGCCGCTGCCCGCTCACCCGTGCGGGATGCGCGGGTGTCGCCTGGGTGGCCCGCCTCCTGCTGCGCAGCTGCCGGGAGCACGCGACCCAGATGGAGCGCGGGGTGGCCGCCGCGGCCGCCGAGCGCGCACAGGCTGTGGACTACGGCCTGCGGATCGTGGCCCAGGAGCAGGTGGGCCTGGCGTACGCGGGCTGGGACCGGCTGCTGACCCGGGTCGCGCTCCCGGCCTGGCGGATGGGTCGCTGGCCCTCCCGTCTGGACGCGGGCGTGGTGGCCGCGCTCACCGAGCTGTCGCGCCGCGACCGCCTGGCCGAGGGCTTCGCCTCACGGCTGGGGGAGCGCCCCGCGTGCGACCTGCTGGAGGAGCCCGGCACGATCGACGAGGCCGCCTCCCTCCTCGCCGCCCGCCTCTTCCACGGCGGCCCCGCGGAGACCGGCCCTGACTGGTCCCCGGTGGACTGGCAGGAGTACCCCGAAGAGGTCGTGGACCGGAAGTGGCGCCTGGACGCGGCCCGCCTCCACCGAGTCCTCGACGCACAGGGCGTCAGCCGCACCCCGGGCACCACCTCACCGGACTCCGACGCCCCCACCCTCTCCCGAGTCCTGACTCACCTCTCCGCCCCCCACCACACGGACGAGACACCCCACTCCACGGCCCCCGCGCGGCCCACCGACGTGGCGCCCCTCGGCACGCCCGCCGACGGGCCCGCCGACCAGACCTCCGCCAGGCCCACCGGCCCGACCTCCCTCACCACGGCCGACCGGCCCGCACCGGACGTGCCCGCGGTCACGCCGGACGCGGAGGCCGCCGCACCCGCGCTCTCCGACGAGGACACCACCCCGCAGGACCACACCCCCGCCGGCGAAGGCACCCCGGCCGGCACCAGCGCTGATACAGCCGCCGATACAAGCGCCGGTACAAGCGAACACCCGGAGATCCAAGGCGAAGCCGAGACGCTCGCCGCCGCTCTCACCGCCGAGCTCGCCCGTGAGGAAGCCGCCGCACCCCCGTCCCGCACCACCCCCGACGCCACCCCGTGGGACGACACCGCTCTCCCCCTCTTCCCGCTGCAGCCCCCTCGCAGCGCCCGCGAGCTCCTCACCGATCACGTCACCGCGATGGTCTGCTGCGCCGCGATCGACACCGCCGGGGCCGCCCCGGGTCTGGACTGGCTCGACGGCCCGTCACTGCTCATCAACGGCGAACGAGCCGCGGACCTCGCCCCCCGTGTCCTGAGCCTCGTGGAGGACGGCGACCCCGCTCCGCTGCGCGCCTGGCTGGTCAAGTCGGGGATACGTCCCGAGAAGCCGGTCCGTCTCGTCTGACCGAGACGGAATGCCCGCTTCCACTTTCGGCCAATTCGCAACGAATAGTGACAGCCTGAGTGCGGAATGTGATGTGCTGGGACCGATCGCGCACCTGGCAAGGGCACGCGCCATAGGACAGACGCACGACACCCGCACGACCACCCGCACGACCACGCGGGCAACCAGGCGCACGACCAGGCACACCGCACCGCACCGCGCACGACGAACAACGGGGGCACGAGGGAGGGGAGCGACCATGGGGCCAGGACCGGAGCACATCCGCCGCTGGGAGTCGGGAGCACTCGCGCACGCCGTGACGGACCCCTTCGGCCAGGGCCCCGTCCCCTGGCTGCGGGGGAGTGAGACGTACTTCGACGACACCGGCCAGGTGGTGCCCTGGTACGTCGAGACGGACCCGGCGCACACCCCGAAGCAGGGCGCCCCGCGCGTCCCCGCCCCGCGCAGCTCCCCCGGCGGCGGCCCCCGCTCCGCGGACGACGTCCGCCGCCAGATCAAGGGCTTCACCTCGACCGGCGCGGTCGCCCCCGGCGAGGCCGTCGACTTCCACATCACCGTCGACCCGCCGCAGGAGTTCGGCGTCGACATCTACCGCATCGGCCACTACGGCGGCGACGGCGCGGCGAAGATCACCACCAGCCCCCGTCTCTCCGGCATCGTCCAGCCCCCGCCTCTGACCGCCGACCGCACGGTCTCCTGTCACCACTGGTGGCTGTCCTGGCGGCTGCAGATCCCGTCGTACTGGAGCAACGGGGCGTATGTGGCCGTCCTCACCACCGTCGACGGCTACCGCTCGCACATCCCCTTCACGGTCCGGGACAATCACCCGGCGGACCTGCTGCTCCTGCTGCCCGACGTGACCTGGCAGGCGTACAACCTCTACCCGGAGGACGGCCGTACCGGCGCCAGCCTCTACCACGCCTGGGACGAGAGCGGTCGGCTCCTCGGCGAGGCCGACGCGGCGACCACGGTCTCCTTCGACCGGCCGTACGCGGGCGCGGGCCTGCCGATGCACGTGGGCCACGCCTACGACTTCATCCGCTTCGCCGAGCGCTACGGCTACGACCTCTCCTACGCCGACGCCCGCGACCTGCACGCCGGCCACCTCGACCCCACCCGCTACCGCGGCCTGGTCTTCCCCGGCCACGACGAGTACTGGTCGACGGCCATGCGCCGCACGGTCGAGCGAGCCAGGGACAGCGGCACCTCGCTGGTCTTCCTGTCCGCCAACACCATGTACTGGCAGGTCGAGTTGAGCCCCTCCCCGTCCGGCGTCCCCGACCGCCTGCTGACCTGCCGAAAACGCAGGGGGCCGGGAAAACCGGTGCTCTGGCGCGAAGTCGACCGCCCCGAACAGCAGTTGGTCGGCATCCAGTACGCGGGACGGGTGCCCGAACCCCACCCCCTGATCGTCCGCAACGCCGAGCACTGGCTGTGGGACGCGACCGGCGCGCACGAGGGCGACGAACTCGCCGGCCTGGTCGCGGGCGAGGCCGACCGCTACTTCCCGCGGGCCCCGCTCCCCGAGCACGACGACCGCATCCTGCTCGCCCACTCGCCCTACGCCGACAGCGAGGGCGCCCTGCGCCACCAGGAGACGTCGCTCTACCGTGCTCCCTCCGGCGCCCTGGTCTTCGCCGCCGGCACCTTCGCCTGGTCCCCGGCGCTGGACCGCCCGGGCCACCGTGACACCCGTGTCCAGCGCGCCACCGCCAATCTCCTGGACCGCATCTGCAAGCGTGACTGAGCTCACGCCGAGCACCCGACAAGCCGCAACAGACCCCAAGTCCAAGGTCAGCAGCCTGTACGGGACAATTGACCCGTTGGACATACCCACGGGGAGGAACCGTGTCCGGATTCGTAGAAAAGCCCGAGCCGCTCCAGGTTCCGGGCCTGGTGCATCTGCACACCGGAAAGGTGCGCGAGCTGTACCAGAACGAGGCGGGCGACCTCGTGATGGTCGCCAGCGACCGCCTGTCCGCCTATGACTGGGTGCTGCCGACCGAGATCCCCGACAAGGGCCGCGTCCTCACCCAGCTGTCGCTGTGGTGGTTCGACCAGATCGCCGACGTGATGCCGAACCACGTCCTGAGCACGGAGGTTCCGGAAGGCGCCCCCGCCGACTGGGCCGGCCGCACCCTGGTCTGCAAGTCGCTCCGGATGGTCCCCGTGGAGGCCGTCGCCCGTGGCTACCTCACCGGCTCCGGCCTGCTGGAGTACAACGAGTCCCGCACGGTGTGCGGCCTCGCCCTCCCGGAGGGCCTCACGGACGGCAGCGAGCTCCCCGCCCCGATCTTCACCCCGGCCACCAAGGCCGCTGTCGGCGAGCACGACGAGAACGTCTCCTACGAGGAGGTCGCCCGCCGGGTCGGCGCGGACACCGCCGCCCAGCTCCGCCAGGCGACCCTCGCGGTGTACTCGCGCGGCCGGGACATCGCCCGGGACCGCGGGATCATCCTCGCGGACACCAAGTTCGAGTTCGGCTTCGACGGGGACACCCTCGTCATCGCGGACGAGGTCCTCACCCCGGACTCCTCCCGCTTCTGGCCGGCCGACCAGTGGGAGCCGGGGCACGCGCAGCCGTCGTACGACAAGCAGTTCGTGCGCGACTGGCTGACCTCGGCGGAGTCCGGCTGGGACCGCAGGAGCGAGCAGCCCCCGCCGCCGCTGCCGCAGGAGGTCGTGGACCGCACCCGCGCCAAGTACGTCGAAGCGTACGAGCGACTGACGGGCACGAGCTGGTCGTAATGCGAAAGGCCCCCGGTGAGAACCGGGGGCCTTTGCCGAAACAGAGCGAACGACGAGGTTCGAACTCGCGACCTCAACCTTGGCAAGGTTGCGCTCTACCAACTGAGCTACGTTCGCATGCGCCGTGGCGCGAGAACCACTATACCCAACCTCGCTCGCGTGCGAGCCGCACGGCCGCGTGACGGTTCTCGGCCCCGAGCTTGGAGACGGCGGACGACAGGTAGTTCCGTACGGTCCCCTGCGACAGCGCGGCCCGTTCGGCGATCTCCGCGACGGGCGCGCCGTCGGCGGCGAGTTCCAGCACCTCGGCCTCCCGGGCAGTCAGCGGCGAGTCCCCGGCGGAGATCGCGTCGGCGGCCAACTCGGGGTCGACGTAACGGTTTCCCGCGTGCACCGTGCGGATGATCTCCGCGAGCCGCTGGGCGCTCACGGTCTTGGGGACGAACCCCCGCACACCGGCCGCCAGAGCCCGCTTGAGATGCCCGGGCCGTCCATGACTGGTGACGATCAGGACCTTGCACTCGGGCAGTTCGGTCCGCAGGGATGTGGCGACCTTCACACCGTCCGCGCCGGGCATCTGGAGATCCAGTACGGCGACGTCGGGTCCGTGCGCCCGGGCCATCGCCAGCGCCTCGGGGCCGGTGGCCGCCTCCGCGACGATCGCCAGGTCGTCCTCCAGCGAGAGCAGCGCGGCCAGCGCTCCCCGGATCAGATGCTCGTCATCGGCGAGCAGCACCCGCAGGGTCACGAGACCACTTCCCGCGACTCGACCCGCGCGCTCATCCGCGACTCGACCCGCGCGCTCATCCGCGACTCGACCCGCGCGCTCACGAGGTCGCCTCCGTCGCCGGCAGCGGCACCTGCGCCACCAGCCGGAACACCCCTTCGCGGGCAGGTCCCGCCTCCAGCGTCCCGGCGACGGCCGCGAGCCGTTCCCGCAGTCCGGCGAGCCCGGACCCGCCGGCACCGCCCGACGATCTCAGCACCCCGTCGTTCTCCACGGTCAGCTCCACTCGTTCCTCCTCCGTCCGTACGGCCACCGTGCACCGCTTGGCGTCCCCGTGCCGCAGGACGTTCGTGGTGGCCTCCCGGACCACCCAGCCCAGCGCCGACTGCACCTCGGCGGGCAGCTCGCCCGGCTCCCCGGTGATCTCGCAGGCGATGCCCGCGGCGATCAACACCCCGCGCGCTCCCGTGAGTTCGACCTCGAGATCGGCCTCACGGTAACCGCGCACGACATCGCGCACCTCACGCTGTGTCTCCTGCGCGATCCGCTGCACCTCGGTCATCTGGTCCACGGCCTCCTCCCGTCCGCGCCGGGCGAGCTGCACGGCCAGCTCGCTCTTGAGCGCGATCACCGCGAGGTTCCGCCCCATCACGTCGTGCAGGTCCCGCCCGAACCGCAGCCGTTCCTCGGCCACGGCGAGCCGGGCGCGGGTCTCGCGGGCCTCGTCGAGCTCGTAGACGGCGGTGAGCAGCCACACCGAGAAGACGGAGGTGAAGGCGAGGAACCCGGCACCGAGCAGGACGGCCACCATCGCCGCCAGGGTCGCAGGACCGGGCAGCCCCAGCGGGAAGGCGATGACCCCGGCGCCCGTCGCGAACCCGCCGACGAGGGCGAAGATCCGTTTCCGGTCGCGCAGCCCCAGCGCGATGACTCCGGCACCGAAGATCAGCACGACGGCGAAGATCCCCCCGGCCGCGGTGTCGACGTCCTCCCCGCGGGGCCCGTGCTCGGTGATCGCGATGGCCGTCACGGCGACGGCGACGGTGACCGCGCCGAGTGTCCACAGCATGTGGAGGGGCTGCTCGCGACGGCCGCGCGTCCAGTCCAGCGCCCGGGACGCGGTCAGGGCACAGAGTCCGGCGTGCCCGCCCAGCAACACCAGCAGCAGGACGGACAGCCAGCCCGGCATCGCACCGAACAGCGGCAGTCCGACCGCGGCGACCTCGGCCAGCGCGAAGAAGTGGAACGACCACCGCGTGTACGTCTCGATCTTCGCCGGTGTGCTCTTCCGCCGCCACCAGCCCCCCGGCTCGCGCATGTTCTCCCCGTACGTCAGCGCCTCGGCTCCCACCGGAACCACCGTCCCACAGCAAACACCGCCAGGACGGTCCAGGCCAGGGCGGTCGCGAGGGCGCCCAGTGCCTCGTACGTCGACAGGGCGCCCGTCCAGCCGCCGCGGACCAGGGTGATCACGGGGGAGAGCGGCAGCAGCTCGCACATCGACGCGAACCGGTCGGGCAGCAGCTCCAGGGGCACGGTGACGCCCGAGAGGGTCATCGAGATCAGTACGAACGGCAACGTGGTGACCTGGGCGCTCTCCACGGTCCGGGTCACGGCGGCCGTCACGGCCGCGAGGGCCGCGCACATGACCAGCCCCAACAGCAGTCCCAGGACCGCGAGATGGGGCGCGTGCGGCGCGGGCAGGTCGAGCAGGACCGTGCTTCCCGCCACCAGCACCAGGGACTGCACGATCCCGGTCGCGCCGACCGGCAGCGCGGTCCCGCACAGGATCTCGACGTCCCGCAGCTCCCCGCTGCGCAGCCGCTTCAGCACGAGTTCCTCGCGCCGGGTGGTGTAGATCCCGACGAGGGCGCTGTAGACGCCGAACAGCAGGGCGAAACCGATCGCGGCAGGCAGCAGCACCAGACCGACGCTCAGCCCGACCTCGTCGACCTCCATGCCGTCCACGAAGGTCTGCAGGCTGAAGGGCAGCACGAGCGGTATCAGAACGGCCGTGAGGAGCGTGGCCTTGCTGCGCCCGAGCAGCGTGAACTCGGCCCGGGCGAGGGAGCCCAGCCGTCCGGCGGGAGTGGTGAGGGTGCTCATGCCGCGACCTCCTCGCGCGCCGCGATCCCGAGGAACGCCTCCTCCAGCGAGGCCGAGCGCACATCGAGCCGCCGCAGCTCGACCCCGGCCCGCTCGGCCCAGATCAGCAGCCCGGTGGCCGCCCGCTGCAGCTGATGCGTCCGCAGCCGTACGACCCTCCCGGCGACCTCGTGCCCACAGATCCCGAGCTCCCCGAGCGGCGGCAGATCCCCCACGAAGTAGCCCTCCGGAAGCTCGAACGAGATCCGCGACGGCTGCGCGGCGGTCACCTCGTCCGGTGTCCCCGTGACCGCGACCCGCCCCTCGTGCAGGATCGCCAGCCGGTCGGCGAGATCCTCGGCCTCCTCCAGGTAGTGCGTGGTGAGCAGCACGGTCGTCCCGCGCTCCCGCAGTGCCCGCACCAACTCCCAGGTGTCCCGGCGTCCTTCGGCGTCGAGCCCGGTCGTCGGCTCGTCGAGGAAGAGCACCTCGGGGTCGCCGAGCAGTGCGAGCGCCAGGTCGAGCCGTCGCCGCTCGCCTCCGGACAGCTGCTTGACCCGTACGTCGGTCCGCCGGGCGAGCCCGACGAGTTCCAGCACCTCCAGGGGCGGCCGGGCCCCGCTGACGCAGCCGGCCCACATCCGCGCGGTCTCGCCCACGGTCAGCTCGGAAGGGAAGCCGCCCTCCTGGAGCATCACCCCGGTCCGCGGGCGCACGACGGCGCGCTCGGCGTACGGATCGTGTCCGAGGACACGGATGCGGCCCTCGGTCGGCCGGGCGAGCCCCTCGAGGAGTTCGACGGTGGATGTCTTGCCGGCGCCGTTGGTGCCGAGCAGGGCGAAGACCTCTCCGCGTGCCACGGAGAAGCTGATCCCGCGCACGGCCTCGAACCCGCCCCCGTACACACGCCGGAGGTCGGTGACCTCAATCACGTGTTCGCGTTCGTCGATGTTCATGAACCCAGCGTCCCGGCGGACGGGATGCGACAGCAGTGCGCGCTGTCACCACTCCGTATGACAAATGTCAGACGCCGGTGGATCATTCGGACATGAAAAAGCCCCCCGGCCGAAACCGGAGGGCTTGATTCAGAGCGGACGACGAGGCTCGAACTCGCGACCTCAACCTTGGCAAGGTTGCGCTCTACCAACTGAGCTACGTCCGCATTGCATCCGACCGGCTCTCACCGATCGGCGCGAGCACCAGCCTACCTGATCCACAAGGGTCCAGACCGGCGGTGCAGAGCGGGTGACAGGAATTGCACACTGCGCCTTCCCCCTGGAAGGGGGATGTTCTACTACTGAACTACACCCGCGTGTACTCCGTGAGCTGGGCCTTTTCGGCCTCGCCCCTCGGCGTGCTCCAGACTCTAGCTGACCAGGTGGGGTGCAACGCAAGTCGGTTGTCCCGAGGGGCGGGTGACCCGGCGTCGACGGGGACCTACTGCGCCTCGGCGAACGCCTCGTAGACCTTCTTGGGGATCCGTCCGCGGGCGGGGACGTCCATCTTGTTGGCCTGGGCCCAGGCCCGCACCGCCGCCGGGTCGGGAGCGACCTCGGTCTGCTTGTACGCCTTGCCCGACCTGGACCGCTTGCGGCCGGCCTCCACGTAGGGCTCGAGCGCCTTACGCAGTTTCTTGGCATTGGATTGATTCAGGTCGATCTCGTACGACTTGCCGTCGAGCCCGAAGGCGATCGTTTCCGCTGCTTCCGAGCCGTCGATGTCGTCAAAGAGAGTGACCACGACCTTCTGCGCCACGAATATCGGTCCCTTCGTACGGCACGTTGCCAATTCATTTGTACAGTGCCCGACAATGCATTGTGAAGCTCGACTAAATCCTTCCGCGTGTCCGAGCGCAATAGGTATCGGGTGTCGATCTGGGATCTTTCCCGGAAATTTTCGCGGACGCCCGCGTCCGTGATGCGCCGTGATGGCCGTCACGTAGATTCCTACAACTCAACGCGCGTAGAAATTTTGTGCGGGTAGTCTGAAGGAACCTGCTCAGCACCACACCACCGGGAGTGCCAGTGGCACGCGTCGTAGTCGACGTCATGCTCAAGCCGGAGATCCTCGACCCCCAGGGCCAGGCGGTCCAGCGCGCACTGCCGCGACTGGGTTTCGAAGGCATCTCCGACGTACGTCAGGGAAAGCGATTCGAACTGGAAGTTGACGGACCGGTCGACGAGGCCGCGCTCGCCCGCATCCACGATCTTGCGGAATCCTTCCTCGCCAACACCGTGATCGAGGACTTCACCGTCAAGGTGGAGGAAGTCGCGGAGGCCGCGAAGTGACCGCTCGTATTGGCGTCGTCACTTTCCCCGGCAGCCTCGACGACCGGGACACCCAGCGCGCGATCCGCCTCGCGGGTGCCGAACCGGTCGCTCTCTGGCACAAGGACAAGGACCTCCACCAGGTCGACGCGGTCGTGCTCCCCGGTGGTTTCTCCTACGGCGACTATCTGCGGGCCGGCGCCATCTCCCGCTTCTCGCCGGTGATGGAGACGGTCATCGAGCAGGCGAAGGCCGGGCTTCCGGTCCTCGGCATCTGCAACGGCTTCCAGATCCTCACCGAGGCCCACCTCCTCCCGGGCGGAATGCTCGGCAACGACCACCTCCACTTCATCTGCCGCGACCAGAAGCTGCGGGTGGAGAACGCGGAGACCGCCTGGACCGCCGACTACGAGTCCGGCCAGGAGATCCACATCCCGCTGAAGAACATGGACGGCCGGTACGTCGCCGACCAGTACACGCTGGACAAGCTGGAGGCCGAGGGCCGGGTCGCCTTCCGCTACCTGGACTTCAACCCCAACGGCTCGCTCAACGACATCGCCGGCATCACCAACGAGGCCGGGAACGTCGTAGGCCTCATGCCGCACCCGGAGCACGCCGTGGAGCCGCTCATCGGCTCCGGCCGCACCGACGGCCTCCCCTTCTTCACCTCGATCCTCAAGAAGCTGGTCAACGCATGAGCCGGACGCCTCTGGACACGGTCGAGCACGCGGCCGCGACCCCCGACGTCGAGCTGCCCTGGGCCGAACTGGGCCTGAAGAAGGACGAGTACGAGCGGGTGGTGGAGATCCTCGGCCGCCGCCCGACGGGCGCCGAGCTCGCCATGTACTCGGTCATGTGGTCCGAGCACTGCTCGTACAAGTCGTCGAAGGTGCACCTGCGCCAGTTCGGCGAGAAGGCCCCGCAGAGCGATGCCCTGCTCGTCGGCATCGGCGAGAACGCGGGCGTGGTCGACGTCGGCCAGGGCTACGCGGTCACCTTCAAGGTCGAGTCCCACAACCACCCGTCGTACGTCGAGCCCTACCAGGGCGCGGCCACCGGTGTCGGCGGCATCGTCCGCGACATCATCGCGATGGGCGCGCGCCCGGTCGCGGTCGTGGACCCGCTGCGCTTCGGCGCGGCCGACCACCCCGACACCAAGCGCGTCCTCCCCGGTGTCGTCGCCGGCATCGGCGGCTACGGCAACTGCCTCGGTCTGCCCAACATCGGCGGCGAGGTCGTCTTCGACGCCTGCTACCAGGGCAACCCGCTGGTCAACGCCGGTGCCATCGGCGTCATGCGGCACGAGGACATCCACCTCGCGAAGGCGTCCGGCGCGGGCAACAAGGTCATCCTGTACGGGGCCCGCACGGGCGGCGACGGCATCGGCGGCGCCTCGATCCTCGCCTCCGAGACCTTCGACGACGCCAAGCCGTCGAAGCGCCCCGCCGTCCAGGTCGGCGACCCCTTCCAGGAGAAGCTCCTCATCGAGTGCACCCTGGAGGCCTTCAAGGAGAAGCTGGTCGTCGGCATCCAGGACCTCGGCGCGGCCGGCCTGTCCTGCGCCACCTCCGAGCTCGCCTCCAACGGCTCCGGCGGCATGCGCGTCACTCTGGACGACGTACCGCTGCGCGACTCCACGCTCTCGCCCGAGGAAATCCTCATGAGCGAGTCGCAGGAACGCATGTGCGCGGTCGTCGAGCCGGAGAAGGTCGACCGGTTCCTCGAGATCTGCGACAAGTGGGACGTCATCGCCACCGTCATCGGTGAGGTCACCGACGGCGACCGGCTGGAGATCTACTGGCACGGCGGCAAGATCGTCGACGTCGACCCGCGCACGGTCGCCCACGACGGCCCGGTCTACGAGCGCCCCTACGCCCGCCCGTCCTGGCAGGACGAGCTCCAGGCGGACGACGCGAACAAGCTGCCCCGGCCCTCGTCCGGCGAGGAGCTGAAGGACCAGGTCCTGAAGCTCGTGTCCTCTCCCAACCAGGCCTCCAAGAAGTGGATCACCTCGCAGTACGACCACTTCGTGCAGGGCAACACGGTGCTGGCCCAGCCGGAGGACTCCGGCATGATCCGCATCGACGAGGAGACCGGCCTCGGCGTCGCCATCGCGACCGACGGCAACGGCCGTTACGCCAAGCTGGACCCGTACGCGGGCGCCCAGCTGGCGCTCTCGGAGGCCTACCGGAACGTGGCGACGACCGGCGCCAAGCCGCTCGCCGTCTCCGACTGCCTGAACTTCGGCTCGCCCGAGGACCCGGCCGTCATGTGGCAGTTCGCGGAGGCCATCCGCGGACTCGCCGACGCCTGCCAGCAGTTGGGCACTCCGGTCACCGGCGGCAATGTCTCCCTGTACAACCAGACCGGCGAGGTGGCGATCCACCCGACCCCGGTCGTGGCCGTGCTGGGCGTCATCGACGACGTCGCCCGCCGCACGCCGGTCGCCTTCCAGGAGGAGGGGCAGCTGCTCTACCTCCTCGGTGACACCCGTGAGGAGTTCGGCGGCTCGGCCTGGTCCCAGGTCGTCCACGACCACCTCGGCGGCCTGCCGCCCAAGGTCGACCTGGAGCGCGAGCGCCTGCTGGCCGAGATCCTGATCTCGGCCTCCCGCGACGGCATGATCGACTCCGCGCACGACCTGTCCGACGGCGGTCTGATCCAGGCGGTCGTGGAGTCGGCGCTGCTCGGCGGCAAGGGCGCGCGTCTGGTCGTACCGGACGGGCTGGACGCGTTCACGCTCCTCTTCTCCGAGTCGGCGGGACGCGCGGTCGTCGCCGTACCGCGCTCCGAGGAGCTCCGCTTCAACGACATGTGCGGTGCGCGCGGCCTGCCCGTCACCCGCATCGGTGTCGTGGACGGCGACACGGTCGAGCTCCAGGGCGAGTTCGAGCTGTCGCTGGAGGAGCTGCGCACGGCTCACGAGGAGACGATCCCCGCGCTGCTCAAGTAGGCGGTCGTACGACTGAGCAGGCCCCGCCCGGCACCCGACGGGCGGGGCCCGCTCGCGTTCCGGGGCCGACTAGGCTCACCGCCATGCCCACGGCCAGGAAGCGCGCCCGCACCTACGACCCCGTCAAGATCCGCACGGCCGTGCAGGCCCAGCTCGGAAACGTACGGGCAGCCGTACGCACCCTGACCCCCGAGCAACTGGAGTGCCGCACGCGGCTGGGCGAGTGGACGGTGCGCGAGCTGGTCGCGCACATCGGGATGGCGGTCACGGCCGTCCACCGGAGCCTGGACCGGCCCGCGCCCCCGCGGCAGGACGCCACGCTCCTCGACTGGCCCTTCGCCACCGCCGCGAGCGCCGCGGCCATCGACGACTTCACCCGCGGCCTCGCCGAACGGCACCCCGACCTCGACGCCTACCTCGGCGACGTCGAGCGGACCCTGGCCGAGCTGCTGGACGCACACCCCGGCACACGGCTTCTGGAGACCAACGCCGGAGCGCTGCCCCTCGCCGACTACCTCGTCACCCGCACCGTCGAACTCGTCGTCCACACCGACGACCTGAGCGCCGCCGTGCCCGGCCTCGACATCCCGCACGACCGTCAGGCCCTCGCCGCCTGCACCCGGCTTCTCGCCGACGCCCTCGCCGTCAAGGCGCCCGGCGGCTCGACCGAGGTGCGGGTGCCGCCGTACGCCGTCGTGCAGTGCGTCGAAGGGCCCAAGCACACCCGTGGCACCCCGCCGAACGTCGTGGAGACCGACCCGCTGACCTGGATCCGGCTCGCGACCGGCCGGCTCACCTGGAAGGACGCGCTCGACGAGGCCAAGGTGAGCGCCGGCGGGGAGCGGGCGGACCTCGGCGGACTGCTGCCGATCATGACCTGACGGCGAACATGACAACGGACTGATAACAACCCCGAACCCACCGCCCGCCTCATGCGTCAAAGAGTCATGAAGCGGACGACATACGCCAAGTACGCGGCCGCGGCCCTGGCCGGGACCACCGTCCTGGCCGCCTGCGGCACGGAACCGGCGGGGTCCGGGGCCAAGGACGTCGCCCCCCTCGCGGACACCATCACGGACGCCTCCTGGGTGCCCAAGAAGGTCACCGTCGACGGCAAGGACTACGTCCTGCCCGGGAAGGCCGCCCTCAAGAAGGCCCGGATCACCTTCGCGACCGGCACCCCCGATCCGGACACCGGCGGTGGTGAGTCGGGCGGTTCCGTGGGCTGCAACAACATCGGTGCCGATGTGGACATCCGCGGCGACACCGTCAGGGTCACCGACCTCGTCAGGACGCTGATCGGCTGCCCGGGTGCCCTGGGGGAGTTCGAGGAGAAGTTCGTCGGCGTCTTCGACAACGACCTCAAGGCCCGCCTGGACGGGCCCCCGGGCGCCAGGACCCTCACCCTCACCAGCCCGGAGGACGACACCATCACCCTGCGTGAGGAGAAGCCCCCCGCCCTGAAGGGCACCCGCTGGTCCCTCGGCGAGAACGCCCATCTCATCCTCACCAAGAACAACACCGTCACCGGCAGCCTCGGCTGCAACACCTTCAACGGCAAGGCCACGGTCAAGGACGGCACCATCGAGTTCGGGCGTCTCGCGACCACGCGCAAGATGTGTGCGGGCCCGGTGATGAAGACCGAGCGCGAACTCGCCGAGATCCTCTCCGGAAAGGTCTCCTACCAGCAGGAACACGATTCGCTGAAGATCACCAAGGCGCCTGGCAGGAGCGTTACGGCCCGGGCGGAGTAAGAAAGCCCACTCTCCGCGAATTCGGACCAGTGGTCGATCTCGCCTACACTCGGAGCCGTGCCACGTGGTGACGGTCGACTCAGTCATGATCTGCTCCCCGGCGAGAAAGGTCCTCAGGACGCCTGCGGCGTCTTCGGGGTCTGGGCTCCCGGTGAAGAGGTCGCCAAGCTCACTTACTTCGGGCTCTACGCCCTCCAGCATCGGGGCCAGGAATCCGCGGGAATCGCGGTCAGCAACGGCTCCCAGATCCTCGTCTTCAAGGACATGGGCCTCGTGTCCCAGGTCTTCGACGAGACCTCTCTCGGTTCGCTCCAGGGTCACATCGCGGTCGGTCACGCCCGCTACTCGACCACCGGCGCCTCCGTGTGGGAGAACGCCCAGCCGACGTTCCGTGCCACCGCGCACGGTTCCATCGCGCTCGGCCACAACGGCAACCTGGTCAACACGGCGCAGCTCGCCGAGATGGTCGCCGACCTGCCCAAGCAGGAGGGCCGCAGCCCTCGTGTGGCCGCCACCAACGACACCGACCTGCTCACCGCGCTCCTCGCGGCCCAGGTCGACGAGGACGGCAAGCCGCTGACCATCGAGGAGGGGGCCCATTCCGTCCTCCCCAAGGTGCGCGGAGCGTTCTCGCTCGTCTTCATGGACGAGCACACCCTCTACGCGGCCCGCGACCCGCAGGGCATCCGCCCGCTGGTCCTCGGCCGCCTGGAGCGCGGCTGGGTCGTCGCCTCCGAGTCCGCCGCCCTCGACATCTGCGGTGCGGCCTACGTCCGTGAGATCGAGCCGGGCGAGTTCATCGCCATCGACGAGAACGGACTGCGCAGCTCCCGATTCGCGGATGCGAAGCCCAAGGGCTGTGTCTTCGAGTACGTCTATCTGGCGCGCCCCGACACCGACATCGCCGGCCGGAACGTCTACCTCTCCCGCGTGGAGATGGGCCGCAAGCTCGCGAAGGAAGCGCCCGTAGAGGCCGACCTCGTCATAGCGACTCCGGAGTCCGGCACCCCGGCGGCCATCGGTTACGCCGAGGCGTCCGGGATCCCCTTCGGTGCGGGTCTCGTGAAGAACGCCTACGTCGGCCGTACGTTCATCCAGCCCTCGCAGACCATTCGCCAGCTCGGCATCCGCCTGAAGCTGAACCCGCTCAAGGAAGTCATCAAGGGCAAGCGTCTGGTCGTCGTCGACGACTCGATCGTCCGCGGCAACACCCAGCGCGCCCTGGTCCGCATGCTCCGCGAGGCGGGCGCCGCCGAGGTCCACATCCGGATCTCCTCGCCGCCGGTCAAGTGGCCCTGCTTCTTCGGCATCGACTTCGCCACCCGCGCCGAGCTCATCGCCAACGGCATGACCATCGACGAGATCGGCACCTCGCTGGGCGCCGACTCCCTGGCGTACATCTCCATCGACGGCATGATCGAGGCGACCACCATCGCCAAGCCGAACCTCTGCCGCGCCTGCTTCGACGGCGAGTACCCGATGGAGCTCCCGGACCCCGAGCTGCTCGGCAAGCAGCTCCTGGAGACCGAGCTGGCCGCCGGGCCCGCCGCCACGGCCGCCGCCGACGCGATCCGTCGCCCGTAGGCAGCCCGTCCCACCTGCCGTACGACACGAAAGTTCTCTACTGCCATGTCTGAGACAACTGGTGCCAGCTACGCAGCCGCGGGCGTCGACATCGAGGCGGGCGACCGCGCCGTAGAACTCATGAAGGAGTGGGTGAAGAAGACCCAGCGCCCCGAGGTCCTCGGCGGCCTCGGCGGTTTCGCCGGCCTCTTCGACGCCTCCGCCCTCAAGCGCTTCGAGCGTCCCCTGCTCGCCTCCGCCACCGACGGCGTGGGCACCAAGGTCGACATCGCGCGCCAGTTGGGCGTCTACGACACGATCGGCCACGACCTGGTCGCGATGGTCATGGACGACATCGTGGTGTGCGGTGCCGAGCCGCTGTTCATGACCGACTACATCTGCGTCGGCAAGGTCCACCCCGAGCGCGTCGCCGCGATCGTCAAGGGCATCGCCGAGGGCTGTGTGCTCGCGGGATGCGCCCTGGTGGGCGGCGAGACGGCCGAACACCCCGGTCTGCTGGGCCCGGACGACTTCGACGTCGCCGGCGCCGGTACGGGCGTGGTGGAGGCCGACCGGCTGCTCGGCGCGGATCGCATCCGTAAGGGTGACGCCGTCATCGCGATGGCCGCCTCGGGTCTTCACTCGAACGGGTACTCGCTCGTGCGGCATGTGCTCCTGAACGAGGCGGGCCTCTCCCTGGACGCCCGGATCGAGGAGCTCGGCCGCACCCTCGGCGAGGAGCTCCTGGAGCCCACCAAGATCTACTCGCTGGACTGCCTGGCCCTGATCCGCACGGCCGAGGTGCACGCCTTCTCGCACGTCACCGGCGGCGGTCTGGCGGCCAACCTGGCCCGGGTCATCCCCGACGGACTGCACGCCGTCGTCGACCGCGGCACCTGGACCCCGGACCCGATCTTCGACCTCGTCGGCAGGACGGGTCAGGTCGAGCGCCTGGAGCTGGAGAAGACCCTGAACATGGGCGTCGGCATGATCGCGATCGTCCCCGAGGAATCGGCGGACGTCGCCCTGGCCACCCTGGCCGACCGCGGGGTCGAGTCCTGGGTCGCGGGCGAGATCACCGACCGCGGCGACAAGGAGACCGGCGCCGAGATGGTGGGCGACTACAGCGCCTGAGCCTGACGGGCAGCGCAAAACCCGGTCCGGTGGTGTGGACCACTCGGACCGGGTTGAGCACAGCTAGAGCGTCAAGCGCCGCGGCGGTGTTGGGACGACGGACCGGACTCGTCGTCCTCGTCCTCGTCGTCGTTGTAGAGATCCGCGTACTGGGCGTACGGGTCGTCTTCCTCGTCGTCGTCCTCGAACGGCTCGCCATTCGGCGGCTGGCTCGAAGTCGAAGCGCCCAGCTCATTGGCCAGACGCGACAGATCAGTCCCGCCGCTGCTGTACTTCAGCTGGCGGGCGACCTTCGTCTGCTTGGCCTTTGCCCGGCCGCGCCCCATGGCTCGACCCCCTCGGATACGGGGCTCGGTGGCCCCAGAGTCTTGACACGCGTTCATGATCTGGAACGGGCTCTCCGCAGAGAGACCGGTCCGTAGGGCTTCCACGGTACCTGAGCCCACGCCCATACGGTACGTCGCCCGCAGCACGGGCCCGGCACCGGCACCCGCGGGGAGCCCCGTCCCCGCTGGTCAACCGCGATTTTAACCACTTCTTCGCGGCCGACCCGCCGACGAACGTGAGAGTTCTCTCTAAGTGTGCGCCGACGGGTACCGGTCAAACGTCAGTGCGCCCGTTCCGTGGCCGCCTCATGCATCCGCTGCTCGGCGATCCGGTCGGCCGCGGCAGCCGGCGGAATCCCGTCTTCCTTCGCACGTGCGAATATGGCGAGCGTGGTGTCGTAGATCTTCGCCGCCTTCGCCCGACACCGCTCGAAGTCGAACCCGTGCAGTTCGTCGGCGACCTGGATGACCCCGCCGGCGTTCACCACGTAGTCCGGCGCGTAGAGGATCCCGCGGTCGGCGAGGTCCTTCTCGACGCCGGGGTGCTCGAGCTGGTTGTTGGCCGCGCCGCAGACGATCCGCGCCGTCAGCACCGGCACGGACGCGTCGTTCAGGGCCCCGCCGAGCGCGCAGGGGGCGTAGACGTCGAGGCCCTCGGTCCGGATCAGCGCCTCGGTGTCGGCGACCGGGGAGACGGCCGGGTGGCGGCCGACGATCCGCTCCACGGCCTCCTGCCGTACGTCCGTGATCAGGACCTCGGCGCCCTCCTCGAGCAGGTGTTCCACCAGGTGGTGCCCGACCTTGCCGACGCCCGCGACGCCGACCTTGCGGCCGCGCAGCGAGGGGTCGCCCCACAGGTGCGCTGCGCTGGCCCGCATGCCCTGGTAGACGCCGAAGGCGGTGAGGACGGAGGAGTCGCCCGCGCCGCCGTTCTCGGGGGAGCGTCCGGTCGTCCAGCGGCACTCACGGGCCACGACGTCCATGTCGGCGACGTAGGTGCCGACATCGCACGCGGTGACGTAGCGCCCGCCCAGCGAGGCCACGAAACGGCCGTACGCGAGGAGGAGTTCCTCGCTCTTGTCGCGCTCCGGGTCGCCGATGATCACGGCCTTGCCGCCGCCGTGGTCGAGCCCGGCCATGGCGTTCTTGTACGACATCCCGCGCGCGAGGTTCAGCGCGTCGGCGACGGCCTCCTGCTCGCTCGCGTACGGGTAGAAGCGCGTCCCGCCGAGGGCGGGGCCGAGCGCGGTGGAGTGGAGGGCGATGACGGCCTTGAGGCCGCTCTTGCGGTCCTGGCAGAGCACGACCTGCTCATGACCGCCCTGGTCCGAGTGGAAGAGGGTGTGCAGCACATCGGCAGCGGCGCCGGTTACGTCGGTCACTGTGGTGACTCCTGGGTACATTGCGGCGATGGGACACAGGCGCCCGTAAGGGTGGCGGGGCCTGCTGGGCACGAGATTAGGGCTTGAGGCGGCCCCTGACCGTGCAGTGCTCAGGATCACCTTCACGCGGCGTACGGGCGTGCGACGATTTGCATAGTTTTCCCGCATGTTTGTGTGCGGGTTTCGCAGGTTTTCCCGGCAGGCGGCGGGGGAGAGAGCAGGCGTGCCCAAGGTGTCCTCGGTGATCGTCCCGTACGCGACCTATCTGCGCGTGTACGAACCGCTGGCCGCCTTCCCGGAACCCGAGCGCAGCCACTGGGCGCGCTACGCCCGCCGCCCGGACCGTCCCTCGTACCAGGACGAACTGCGCCGTTCCCTGGCCGATCTGCTGCCCGTCCCGCCCGTCCCGGTGCCGGTGCACGAGAGCAGCGACGCCTTCGTGCTCGACGTGGACGGCGTGGTGTGCGTGTGCCCGTGGCGCACCCGGCTGCGCGGCTGGCTGGCGCTGGAGGAGCTCGGGGAGGAGCTGCCGGGGCCGGTGCTGGACGCGGTGCTGCCCGAGGTCGTACGCCGCCAGACCGCGCAGGACTACGAGCGCTGGCTCGCCCGCAACCCGGACGCCCGGCCCTGGATCCGCACCGCGACCTGGCAGGTGCCGCTGAACTGGTTCGTGCTCGTCTCCGACGAGGAGCGGCGCTTCGACAAGGGTTCCGGCGAGATCCCGCCGATGCTGCGCTACCGCACGCCCATGGTGCAGGCCCGGCGGCGCGTGGCGCGGGCTCTGCGGGCCCTCAAGGACGGCGTCGACGAAGGGCCGCTCATCGACGGCCTGATCGATGTCGGACGCTGGCTGGAGGAGTTCCACCCGCGTTCGCTGGTCGAGCTCGACTACGGCGGTCTGGTGCATGTGCTGCCGACGGGCGAGCTGGAGGACGACCACTCGGCGGCGGACGTGGCCGAGGGCATCGAGGCGCTCAGGCACGGTGACGGGGTGGCGGCGGGCGAGGCCTACGGGCGGCTCGTGGAGCGCTGGCGGTCCGTCAGGGACCGGCGCTCGGCGAACTGAATGTGCGCCACGTCACGAACAGGCGTTTGACCTGACGCCCGTTTTGGGGTTTCGTCCTCGCTCAAGGTGTTCAACTTCCCCTGAAGTCTCACCGACAAGGGACGTAGGTCCCGATCCGGGCGTACGCCTCACGGAGTGTCAAGCGTGACGGACCGCACGTACCCGGCTCTTGCATCTCTTGCCCCTCCTCATGCCAAAATAGGACAAGGGGCCCGGGGGAGGTTCCGCTTTGGGGGGTCTGGTGACTCCTGATCGCCTGTGTGACTGATCGTCACAGAGGCGTGACTGTCCGCTATGGCATGGTCCATCGGCTTCCGTCGCCGATGAACACCTGGGGGGCAATTCCATCGGTTTGGCCGACGCGGCTGGACAGATGGTGTAGTTGTAGTGCCGAGGACAAGCCGTTCGTCCTATAACCGACTCGACCCGCATCCGCCATTTCGGGCAACGCGGGTCAAGGTGCAGAATTTAGAGGAAAGAACCGAGAAGGTTCGGTTCTCCCGAGGAGGCCGCTCATGACCGCTCGCACCCCTGATGCCGAGCCGCTGCTGACCCCGGCTGAGGTCGCCACGATGTTCCGCGTGGACCCGAAGACGGTCACGCGGTGGGCGAAGGCCGGCAAGCTCACGTCGATCCGTACGCTCGGCGGGCACCGCCGTTACCGCGAGGCTGAGGTCCGCGCTCTGCTCGCGGGCATCCCGCAGCAGCGCAGCGAGGCCTGAACAACTGAATAACCGGGCAAACCGGTCGGCCCCCCAGTCGGCTGCGGCGCCCGAACACCAGCTACAAGCGACGCGGGTCCTGCCCCAACAGGGCCCATTCTCAAGCTCGTCGTCGATCGCGCTGGACTCCGCCGAGTCCAGCGCGATCTTTTTTGTGCGCGCACCGTGGGTGGCCGGCGAGCCTGTGAGCGGGCTTGTCGGAGTCTGGGGAGGGGTGTCGGATCTCCTGTGAGGCGGCCCTCGGGGAGCGCCTGGCGGGGGTGCGATCCTGGGTGCAATTGCACATATTAAATTGACCTGTTGTAGGGGAGGGGTAAGTTCCACGGTTTCAAAAACTCATGCGGTGACTCCCGTCACATGCCAGAGTCCTTGTTGCCGTAGCGCCCGGTGCGCTAGAGGGAGTTACGTCGAGGAGGGGGTCTCGTCCTCCGTGACCTCCTCCGGGGCCGTGGCGGCTCCGGGGGCGGAGTCCATCGCCAGCCGCAACAGGCGGTGGCAGATCGGGCAGTGGCGGGTCAGATGCCGGTAGGACGACGCGGCCGACAGATGTGCACGGAGCAATGCCCGCGTCTCGTGCCTGACCGATGCCGCCATACGCCACCTCCGGGCTCCGCGGGGAACGGGGGCCTGGTTTCTGGGTACCGGGGCTTCGGGACGCCGTCAAGATGGCGTGGCGCGCCACGGGGCTCTCCGAGGGCTTCGGAGGGGCGCCGTGGCTCGCCTGAACTTCCGCCGTGCCGCTCCCCGGCGCTGCCGTGCCCGTCCTGGGGGCTGCCGCCCCCCAGCCCCCCCGCTTCGGCCCTGAAGGGGCCTCGTCCTCAAACGCCGGACGGGCTGGGACGCCTGGACCGGCGTCCACACATGAAGAAGGCCCGCGTCCGGTCGCCGGGAGGCGGGCCTTGGCGTCTGTTGCGGGCCTGACGGGATTTGCTGTGTCTGATTGCGGCTCCGCCGCGGGCGCGGCCTTCGGTGCATGAAGAAGGCCCGCGTCCCGTAGCCGGGAAGCGGGCCTTGCTTTTTGCTGCGGTCCTGACGGGATTTGAACCCGCGGCCTCCACCTTGACAGGGTGGCGAGCACTCCAAACTGCTCCACAGGACCAGGTTTCGCGGCGCTTATTGCTGCGTTGCGCTGCGAGAAGGACTGTACAGGAGCAGGGACGTCCTGGTCGAACTCACCCTGTGTACAGGTGCTGTCACGGTGCGAGCGTGTCGATCGCCTTCACGATCCGCTTGTCGGAGACGGGGTACGCGGTGCCGAGCGCGTGGGCGAAATAGCTGACCCGCAGTTCCTCGATCATCCAGCGGATGTCCAGGGCCTGCTGGGGCACGGGCCGGCCCTTGGGGAGCTGCTCCAGGAGCCAGGCGTACTCGTCCTGCATCTCGTGGACCTTCTCCATACGGGTCGTGTCCCGCTGGACGTTCGTCGGCATCTGCTGGAGACGCCGGTCCGCCGCGACCAGGTAGCGCATGAGGTCGGGCAGGCGCCGCAACCCCGTCGCCGTCACGAACCCCGGCTTCACCAGCGCGTCCAACTGCGCCCGTACGTCCGCCAGGTTCGCCAGCAGCACCGGGCTCCGTACGGTCTTCAGGCGCCGCTCGCAGGCCTGCCAGGCGGCGAGCACCTGCTGCACCTGCCCGACCGTACGGACCGTCGTGTCGACGATCTCGGAGCGCACCTTGTCGTACAGCTTCCGGTACGACTCCTCGTCCCACGCCGGCCCCCCGAAGTCCCCGATGAGCTTGTCCGCGGCCGCCGTCGCGCAGTCGTCGAACAGGGCCTGGACCGAACCGTGCGGATTCGCCGACAGGGCCAGCTTCTGGGGGTTGGTCAGCTTCTCGGACGCGAACTTCGCCGGGCTCACCGGGATGTTGCGCACGATCAGCCGCCGCGTGCCCTTCCACATCGCCTCGGCCTGCTCGGCCTCCGTGTCGAAGAGGCGGACCGAGACCGTGTCGCCGTCGTCCACCAGCGCCGGGTACGCCTTCACCGGCTGGCCCGCACGACGGGTCTCGAAGACGCGGGTGAGCGTGCCGATCGTCCAGTCCGTCAGCCCCTTGCGCTCCAGGGACTCGCCGCCCTCGCGGGAGGCGGTCGCGGCCGCCGCCTGCGAGAGCGCCTGGCGGGCCTTCGGCTTCAGCTGGAGCCGAAGCGCCTCCAGATCCTTGGCCTCCGCCAGCTTGCGCCGCCGCTCGTCCACGATCCGGAAGGTGATGCGCAGATGCTCGGGGACCCGGGACCAGTCGAAGTCCTCGGCCTCGAACGGCACTCCGACCATCCGCTTCAGCTCGCGGGCCATGGTCACCGGCAACGGCTCCTGCAGCGGCACCGCCGTGTCCAGGAACCGCTTCGCGAAGTTCGGGGCCGGGACGTAGTTGCGGCGGATCGGCTTGGGGAGGGAACGGATCAGCTCCGTCACCAGCTCCTCGCGCAGGCCCGGGATCTGCCAGTCGAAGCCCTCGTCCTTCACCTGGTTCAGGACCTGGAGCGGGATGTGGACCGTCACACCGTCGGCGTCCGCGCCCGGCTCGAACTGGTACGTCACCCGGAACTTGAGCGGACCCTGCCGCCACGAGTCGGGATAGTCGTCCTTGGTGACCGCCTCCGCCGACTCCCGGATGAGCATCTCCCGCTCGAAGTCCAGGAACTCCGGCTCCTCGTGCCGCTTGCGCTTCCACCAGGAGTCGAAGTGCGCACCGGAGACGACGTGTTCGGGCACCCGCTGGTCGTAGAAGTCGAACAGGGTGTCGTCGTCGACCACGATGTCCCGTCGCCGGGCGCGGTGTTCGAGCTCCTCGACCTCGCTCAGCAGCTTGCGGTTGTCGGCGAAGAACTTGTGGTGGGTGCGCCAGTCGCCCTCGACGAGGGCGTTGCGGATGAAAAGCTCCCGGGAGGACTCCGGGTCGATCCGGCCGTAGTTCACCTTCCGCTGGGCGACGATCGGTACGCCGTACAGCGTGACCTTCTCGTACGCCATCACCGCGGCCTGGTCCTTCTCCCAGTGCGGTTCGGAGTAGGTCCGCTTCAGCAGGTGCTCGGCCAGGGGCTCGACCCACTCCGGCTCGATCTTGGCGTTGACGCGGGCCCAGAGCCGCGAGGTCTCCACCAGCTCCGCCGACATGACGAACTTCGGCTGCTTCTTGAAGAGCGCCGAGCCGGGGAAGATCGCGAACTTGGCGCTGCGGGCGCCCAGGTACTCGTTCTTGTTGCCGTCCTTCACGTCCTTCATGCCGATGTGCGAGAGCAGACCGGCGAGGAGGGAGACGTGGACGGACTGGTCGGCCGCGTCCTCCTCGTTGAGATGGATGCCCATCTGCTTGGCGACCGTGCGCAGCTGGGTGTAGATGTCCTGCCATTCGCGAATGCGCAGGAAATTCAGGTACTCCTGCTTGCACATGCGCCGGAAGGAGCTGGAGCCCCGCTCCTTCTGCTGCTCGCGGACGTACCGCCACAGGTTCAGATAGGCGAGGAAGTCGCTGGTCTCGTCCTTGAAGCGGGCGTGCTGCTGGTCGGCCTGGGTCTGTTTGTCGGCCGGGCGCTCGCGCGGGTCCTGGATGGAGAGCGCGGCGGCTATGACCATGACCTCGCGGACACAGCCGTTCTTGTCGGCCTCCAGGACCATGCGGGCCAGGCGCGGGTCGACGGGCAGCTGGGCGAGCTTGCGGCCGGTGTCGGTCAGCCGCTTGCGGGAGTCCTTCTGCGCCGGGTCCAACGCGCCGAGCTCCTGCAGGAGCTGGACGCCGTCGCGGATGTTGCGGTGGTCCGGCGGGTCGATGAAGGGGAACTTCTCGATGTCGCCGAGGCCGGCCGCGGTCATCTGCAGGATGACGGAGGCGAGGTTCGTCCGCAGGATCTCGGCGTCCGTGAACTCCGGCCGGGCCTCGAAGTCCTCCTCGCTGTACAGGCGGATGCAGATGCCGTCGGACGTACGGCCGCAGCGGCCCTTGCGCTGGTTGGCACTGGCCTGGGATACCGGCTCGATGGGCAGCCGCTGGACCTTGGTGCGGTGGCTGTAGCGGGAGATACGGGCGAAGCCGGGGTCGATGACGTACTTGATGCCGGGGACGGTCAGGGAGGTCTCGGCGACGTTGGTCGCCAGAACGATCCTGCGCCCGGTGTGCGGCTGGAACACGCGGTGCTGCTCGGCGTGGGAGAGCCGGGCGTACAGGGGCAGGACTTCCGTGAAGCGGTAGTTCTTCTTCACGAGCGCGTCCGCGGTGTCCCGGATCTCCCGCTCTCCCGAGAGGAAGACCAGGATGTCGCCCTTGCCCTCGCCCTGCAGTTCCTCCACGGCGTCGCAGATCGCGGTGATCTGGTCGCGGTCGGAGTCGTCGGAGTCCTCTTCGAGGAGGGGCCGGTAGCGCACCTCCACCGGATAGGTCCGGCCGCTGACCTCGACGATCGGGGCGTCCCCGAAGTGCCGGGAGAACCGCTCGGGATCGATGGTCGCCGAGGTGATGACGACCTTGAGGTCGGGGCGCTTCGGCAGCAGCTGGGCCAGGTACCCGAGCAGGAAGTCGATGTTGAGGGACCGCTCGTGGGCCTCGTCGATGATGATCGTGTCGTAGGCGCGCAGCTCGCGGTCCGTCTGGATCTCGGCGAGCAGGATGCCGTCCGTCATCAGCTTCACGAAGGTCGCGTCCTGGTTCACCTGGTCGGTGAACCGCACCTTCCAGCCGACGGCCTCGCCGAGCGGGGTGTCCAGCTCCTCGGCGACCCGCTCGGCGACGGTGCGGGCGGCGATCCGGCGGGGCTGGGTGTGCCCGATCATGCCCTGTACGCCCCGGCCGAGCTCCAGGCAGATCTTCGGGATCTGGGTGGTCTTGCCGGAGCCGGTCTCACCGGCGACGATCACGACCTGGTGATCGCGGATGGCGGCCGCGATCTCGTCCTTCTTCTGGCTGACCGGCAGCTGCTCGGGGTACGACACGGCGGGCACCCGCGCCCGGCGCGCACCCATCCGCTCCTCGCCCTTGCCGACCTCCGCCTCGATCTCGGACAGCACGGCGGCCCGTGCCTCGGGCTTGCGGATCCTGCGCGCGCCTTCGAGCCTGCGCCCGAGCCGGTGCGCATCACGCAGGGACAGCTCGGTCAGGCGGGCGGCGAGATCTCCGAAGGAGGGGGCGCCGGGGGCGGGGGCAGGGTGCGTAGACATACGCGATCCAGGATCTCATCCCCGGGAAATTACTGGCGAACGGTTTTGTTTCCGGCGGCCGGCCGGTCACGACGTACAACCTGTCACGACATACAACAAGACCCCGATCCGAGGATCGGGGTCTGTGCTGTGGCTGGGGCCGGGGTCGAACCGGCGACCTACCGCTTTTCAGGCGGTCGCTCGTACCAACTGAGCTACCCAGCCGCGAGGCTTCCGGGGAAACCTCAGCGGTCCTGACGGGATTTGAACCCGCGGCCTCCACCTTGACAGGGTGGCGAGCACTCCAAACTGCTCCACAGGACCAAGCGTTGTGCACGAACAGTGTCGCACACGGTGTTGCGTGCCCCCAACGGGATTCGAACCCGTGCTACCGCCTTGAAAGGGCGGCGTCCTAGGCCGCTAGACGATGAGGGCTATCGGCCCGCCTGGGCGCTTCTCAGCGCGTCGGGGACGTGAGAAGCATATGGGATGCCGGGAGGTATCGCCAAAACGGTTTAGGGGGTGCCCGAGGAGGAGCCGGTCGGCGAGGGCGAGCCGGTGGGGGAGGGGGAGCCGGTGGGGGAGGGTGTCGCTCCCGGCTGGTTGTCCTCCGGGAGGTGGCGGCTGACCTCCGCCGTCGTCAGACCGAGGCCGCCGAGCCTGATCTCGTCCCAGGCCTGGAGGCGGCGGGTGTCCCGGTCCAGGTAGAGGATCGAGGCCTCGATGGGGTCGGGGTACTTGCCCTCCACGGCCCGCAGACCGCTGCCGCCGGTCGAGCCCTCGACGCGCAGCCGGGTGCCCTTCTTCATGACCTCCATCTCCTGGTGGTGGAGGTGCCCGGACAGGACCATCGGGACCTCGCCGTCGACCTCTCGGGCCGCCGAGGGTTCGTGGACGATCGCGAGGTCGGCGGGGGTGCCCGCGGCCCGCTGTGCGCGCAGGGCCGCGGCCAGACGGTCGCCCGCCGCCTCCTGGGACTCGTCCGCGCCCGGGTTCGTGGAGCGGTCGGGGGTGAACTGGGGGTCGCCCATGCCGGCGAACCGCAGCCCGGCGATCGTCTCCGCCGTGCCGTTGTCGAGGACGTGGACACCCTTCAGGCGCTCCATGTAGCGCTGGGTGGTCAGGGAGTCGTGGTTGCCGCGGACCCAGACGTACGGCGCCCCGAGGTCCGGGATCGGGTCGAGGAAGCCGTTCTCCGCCGCCGTGCCGTGGTCCATGGTGTCGCCCGAGTCGACGATGACGTCGACCTTGTACTGCTCCACCAGCGAGGCGATGATCTTCCAGCTCGCCGGGTTCAGGTGGATGTCGGAGACGTGCAGGACCCGGATGGTGGTGGGGTCCGGCTGGTAGGCGGGGAGCGTGGACGTGACGTCGTAGAGCTTCGTCACGTTCGTCACCAGGCGGGCCAACTCCTTCTGGTAGACGTCGAACTCGGTGACGATGTTGCGCGCGTTGCCGACCAGGGAGGGCGCCGAGGAGAGCAGGCCCGAGAACTTCGGCTCCAGGACGGATTCCGGGTTCCAGGTGGCGTACGCCGTGCCGCCCGAGGCCGCCAGGAGGGTGAGGGCGAGTCCGCCGGCCGCGAGAGCCCGCCGGGGGCGGCGGTAGACCGCGAGACCGAGCGCCGTGGCGCCCGACACCACGGCGACGCAGGAGCGCAGGGCCAGGTCGAGGGTGCCGTGCTCGACGTCCGTCGCGACCTCGTCCTGGAGGCCCGAGAGGCGTTCGGGGTGGTCGACGAGGGCCTGGGAGCGCTCCGGGTCGAGCTGGTCGACGTTGACGTCGAGGCGGACCGGGGCCTGGTGGCTGTCCAGCTGGAGCGCGCCCAGCGGGGAGACGTTGATCTTCGTGCCGCCGGTCAGGGACGGGCGCAGGGTCATCGTCGTGTTCATGGGGCCGACCGGGACCCGGACGTTGCCGACGATCAGCAGTCCGAGCCATGCGCCCATGAGGACGACGGCGACCAGGCCGAGGGCGCGGGTCCAGGGATGCGGCTGGTGGACGAGCTCGACGGACGGGTGGGAGCGGCGCCTGCCGTACTGGCGGGCGAGGGCTCGAGGAGGCTTGCACAGGACGTTCAGGATGCTCCGGACGGTCAGGGCTGCGGCGGGGACGCGGGCCATTGGTCCCGTATGCCCAAGTCCGCGCGCGGATATGCGGGCGTGCTCATGACTCTCGTACGGCGGGGTCGTACCGGAGAATGGGCTTTGTGCTGGAGATGACGCGCGAGGAGTTCGAGGAACTGGTCGCCGAGGCGCTGGACCGGATTCCGCCGGAGTTGACGCGGCTGATGGACAACGTCGCGGTGTTCGTCGAGGACGAACCGCCGGCGGACGATCCCGAGCTGCTCGGGCTGTACGAGGGCACTCCGCTGACCGACCGGGGCGAGTGGTACGCCGGGGTGCTGCCGGACCGCATCACGATCTACCGGGGGCCGACGCTGAGGATGTGCGACACGCGGGACGACGTCGTCGCGGAGACCGAGGTGACGGTGGTGCACGAGATCGCCCACCACTTCGGGATCGACGACGAGCGGCTGCATGCACTCGGGTACGGGTGAGGGTGTTTCGAACGGGGCGCGTGTCCTCTTGTGGGCGGCGGGAGTTGGGCAGGTTGACTCTTTGACGACCGCCCTCGGAGGTGGCTGCTCGTGCGCCCCTTGTACGTACCCGTCCGTCTGGCCGCCACGGTCATGGCCGTCGCCGCCGCAGCGGGCTGCATGAGCGTGGGCGGGGACGACGGAGGCGGCAGCGCGAAGCCGTCGCACTCCGCCGGTGAGCGGGGCGGCAAGGCACCCGACGGGGGATCGGCGGACTCGGGCGGGTCCAGGGGGCTCGGCGGCACGGGTTCGGACGGCAAGCACGGCAGGCACGGCAAGGGGAAGGACGGCAAGGAGTCCGCCTCCCCGTCGGCGTCCGCCTCGGCGAGCGCGCCCGCCTCCCCGGGGGCGAAGCCGGGTGCCTCGGTGAAGCCGGTGCCCTCGGCGACGAAGGACGATCCGGTGCCCACGCACACGCCCGATCCCGAGCCGCCCGCACCGAGCGAGCCGCCCGCGTCCCCGACGCCGTCCCCGCCGCCCGCGGAGCCCTCGTCGTCCGCGCAGCCGGAGACGGGGCCGCAGTTGAGCCAGCGGGAGCCGGCGCCGACAGCCGGATCGCCGGTGTGAGTCGGCGGTAGCCACGTGACCTCCGCTACACCGGCAGGTTCTGGTTTGCCTCGGGAGGTGGGGGGTGCGTATGGTGGTAGATCGTTTGATCCCATTGCCCGGCGCCATTGCAGAGAGCGCCGTGTGGCGCGTTCTCTCCCTTGCCGTGGCTGACCGCATAGAGGCGGTCGTATTGCGAATCACGGAGTTGACGGGCGCGTGCCGACGAGACTCCGGAAGGTTTCGCATACGCATGTCCATTTCCAGTACTGATCACGTCGTCGTGCCCGAGAACGAGGGCACCGAGGACGTCACCGAGGCCACTCCCGAAGTCACCTTCGCGAGCCTCGGTCTCCCCGAGGGCGTCGTGCGCAAGCTCGCCCAGAACGGCGTGACCACCCCCTTCCCGATCCAGGCCGCGACCATCCCGGACGCCCTGGCCGGCAAGGACATCCTCGGCCGCGGCCGCACCGGCTCCGGCAAGACCCTCTCCTTCGGTCTGCCGACGATGGCCCGCCTCTCCGGCGGCCGCACCGAGAAGCACAAGCCGCGCGCCGTCATCCTCACCCCGACCCGCGAGCTCGCCATGCAGGTCGCGGACGCCCTCCAGCCCTACGGCGACGTCCTCGGCCTCAAGATGAAGGTCGTCTGCGGCGGCACGTCGATGGGCAACCAGATCTACGCCCTGGAGCGCGGCGTCGACATCCTCGTCGCCACCCCGGGCCGCCTGCGCGACATCATCAACCGCGGCGCCTGCTCCCTGGAGAACGTCGAGGTCGCCGTCCTCGACGAGGCCGACCAGATGTCCGACCTGGGCTTCCTGCCCGAGGTCACCGAGCTGCTCGACCAGATCCCGGCCGGCGGCCAGCGGATGCTGTTCTCGGCCACGATGGAGAACGAGATCTCCACGCTGGTCAAGCGCTACCTGAGCAACCCCGTCACGCACGAGGTCGACAGCGCCCAGGGCAACGTCACGACCATGTCGCACCACATCCTGATCGTGAAGCCCAAGGACAAGGCGCCGGTCACCGCGGCCATCGCCTCCCGCAAGGGCCGCACCATCATCTTCGTCCGCACCCAGCTGGGCGCGGACCGCATCGCCGAGCAGCTGCGCGAGGCCGGTGTGAAGGCCGACGCGCTGCACGGCGGCATGACCCAGGGCGCCCGCACCCGGACGCTGGCCGACTTCAAGGACGGTTACGTCAACGCGCTCGTCGCGACCGACGTCGCCGCCCGCGGCATCCACGTCGACGGCATCGACCTCGTCCTGAACGTCGACCCCGCCGGTGACCACAAGGACTACCTGCACCGCGCAGGGCGTACCGCTCGCGCGGGCCGCACCGGCACGGTCGTCTCGCTGTCCCTGCCGCACCAGCGCCGGCAGATCTTCCGGCTGATGGAGGACGCGGGCGTCGACGCCGGGCGTCACATCATCAACTCCGGTACGGCCTTCGAGCCCGAGGTCGCCGAGATCACCGGTGCCCGTTCGATGACCGAGGTCCAGTCCGAGTCCGCGGCCAACGCGGCTCAGCAGGCCGAGCGCGAGGTCGCCCACCTCACCAAGGAGCTGGAGCGGGCGCAGCGGCGCGCGACCGAGCTGCGCGAGGAGGCCGACCGCCTGGTCGCCCGGGCCGCCCGCGAGCGCGGCGAGGACCCGGAGGCAGCGGTCGCCGCGGCCGCCGACGCGGTCGTCGTGGCCCAGGAGGCCGAGACCGTGGTCGCTGAGCAGCCCGCCGAGCGTCCCGCGTACGAGCAGCCGCGTCAGCGCCGTGACGAGCGGGGCAACTACGAGCGTCGTGACGACCGTCGGGACGACCGTGGTGGCCGTTCCTTCGAGCGCCGTGACGACCGCGGTGGCTTCAACCGCGACCGTCGTGACGGCGAGCGTGGCGGCTTCCGCCGTGACAACGACCGTCGGGACGACCGTGGTGGCCGCACCTTCGAGCGTCGCGACGACCGTGGTGGCTTCCGACGCGACAACGACCGCCGTGACGACCGCCGTGACGACCGTGGTGGCCGCACCTTCGAGCGTCGTGACGACCGTCGGGACGACCGTGGTGGCCGTTCCTTCGAGCGTCGTGACGACCGTGGTGGCTTCCGCCGCGACAACGAGCGTCGGGACAACGACCGCCCCGGGTTCCGCCGTGACGACCGTCCGGCCGGCCGCTCCTTCGAGCGCCGTGACGAGCGGAGCGGCCACCGTGGCAGCGACCGCCCGTTCAACCGTGACCGTCAGGGCGACCGCCCGGGCTTCCGCTCCGGCGGCCACGACCGCCCGAGCCACGACCGCCCCTACGGCCGTCGTGACGACCACCGTGGCACCGGCACCGGCACCGGCTCCTTCGGCCGCCGCGACGACAAGCCGCGCTGGAAGCGCAACGGCTGACACAGTGTGAGCTGAGAAGGGCCCGTACGACTTCGGTCGTGCGGGCCCTTTCGCTTGCGCCATCGACTACCGAAGCCTGTGTGGCGGTTGTTAACATCTGTTCGATTGCGTGGCGGAGAGTGGCCGAGGGGGAGTACAAGGCCTGCCGCCGCGCCTTTTCTGACTTCCCTGGGGAGGGACCCTTGACCCGGCATGCCCGGATCGCACTCACTCTTGCCTCGCTGGCCGCTCTGAGCGCCGGCACCCTGACGACCGCGGGCCCGGCGGCCGCGGACACCACCCCGACGCCGATCGCCACGGACGGCGTGTGGGGCATCGACTACGCGGGCGGCTATCTGACCAGCGTCGAGTACCGGCCCGACGGTGAGCAGTACGTGGTCGGCCGGCAGCTCTCGGCCGACGGCTCCACCGTGCTGGAGCAGGCCACCCGCGGATTCGCCGGCGTCTACGCCGACGGCACCCATCTGCAGCGGGTGCCCTGCGACGCGGGTGACTGCGTGCCGCTGCGCTCCCTCGGCACGCAGAGCGTCGGCTATTTCCGGGTCGACGAGTACGGCAAGGAGCGCGCCCAGATCTGGGTCGAGCCCAACGGCTACCGCTCGGACGAACCGGACGTCACCGGCGGCCGTTTCGTGGACGCCACCGGCCGCTACTACGTCTACAACGCCGCCTCCACCGGCAAGCAGTACGTCGACGCGGTGAACCGGTACCGCGCCGACGACGTCCGGCTGACCCGCTCCGTCACCGCCGCCTCCGTGTGGGGTTCGGCGCTGTGGACGCCGGGCTCCGGCAACGGCGTCGTCACCCAGTACGACCTGGAGGGGAGGAAGACGGTCGCGACGGTGTCCACCGGCGCCCCCTGCACGGTCAAGGAGCTCCAGGTCATCGGGCGCTGGATCTACTGGAACTGCGGTCCGACGGGCGCCGCCGGGGTGTACGACCGTACGGCGAAGAAGAACATCAAGGTGCCCTCCGGCCCGGCGCTCGTCGGCGACGGCTACCTCGTCCAGCACGACCGCGCCGCCGGAAAGCTGATGCTGACGGACTACCACTCCGGTACGGCCGCCGCCGCGCGCGCCGTCGCCGACCTGCCGGCCGGGAGCACCGCCGACCAGCGGCGGCTGACCTGGTCGGTGGACAAGCTCGGCGGGGGCATCGCCTACGTCGGCACCGACCACGCGATCCGGACCGTGCCGAGCGGGGTGCCCGCCCAGTCCCTCTCGAAGATCGAGTCGGACCTGGACGACAACCTCTTCGACGCCGCCGGACGCAACAGCGGCAACATGGAGTGGAACAGCACCTTCCAGCTGAACAAGCCGGCAGCCTGGACCTTCACGGTCAAGGACGCCCAGGGCCGCACCGACCGCACCCTCAAGGGCAGCGGTACGGCGGTCACCGTCGCCTGGGACGGGAAGACGGCGTCGGGTGCGTACGCGTACAACGGCCCGAAGAACTGGACGCTGACCGCCACCGCCGCCGACGGCGTGGGCACGTACACGACGAGCGGCAAGCTCTCCCTCACCGGCGGCCGCCAGGGCCACCACGACCAGGGCGGCTACGCCTACGGCGAGCTGGCCACCCTCAACTCCTCGGGCACGCTGAGCCTGCAGTACACCAACGGCGGCGGTACGTTCGACTGGAAGCAGAACGCGTCCGGCTGGCCCGCCGGGACCGTCGCCGTCCCCTTCGGCGACATGGGCAAGGACCGCTGCGCCGAGATGCTGGTCCGTATGCCGAACGGCGAGCTGCGCCGCTACGCGGGCAAGTGCGGGGAGGGGTCGTACGCCCCGGCGAGCAGTCACACCTCGCTGGGCACCGGCTGGAACGCGTACAACGTCCTGACCGCCCCCGGCGATCTGACCGGCGACGGCCGTGTCGACCTGCTGGCCCGCAAGGCGTCCACCGGTGACGTCTACCTGTTCGCCAACGACGGCGCGAGCAAGCTCAAGCCGGGCGTGAAGATCCGCAGCTGGGCCACGTACAAGAAGATCGTCGGCGCCGGTGACCTCAACGGCGACGGCTTCGGGGACGTGCTGGTGCAGGACCGGGCCGGGACGCTGTGGCGCTACGACGGCACCGGCGCCGGACAGGTCAGGGAGCGGGTGAAGGTCTTCTCCAACTGGGGGACCTCCTACAACGTGGTCGTCGGCGTCGGTGACATCACCGGCGACGGCAGGAACGACCTGGTCTCCCGGGACACCGCCGGCAACCTGTACCGCAACAACGGCGACGGCAAGGGGTCGTTCGGGGCGCGGGTGAAGATCGCGAGCGGCTGGCAGGTCTACAAGGGCCTTTTCTAGAGGGGCACTTCTCGGCCAAGTTGTGACGTGTGTCACGCCCCCGGTGTGGGAATCGCTGGGGGCATGACAGATGACGACATAGCGAGTGGGCGGACGGGTCCTTCCGGCCTGTCGGACGAAGAACGGCTTGCCCAGCTCGGCTACACGCAGGTCCTGGCCCGCCGCATGTCGGCGTTCTCCAACTACGCGGTCTCCTTCACCATCATCTCGGTGCTGTCGGGCTGCCTGACCCTCTACCTCTTCGGCATGAACACCGGCGGCCCCGCGGTCATCACCTGGGGCTGGGTCGCCGTGGGTCTGATGACGCTGTTCGTCGGCCTGTCGATGGCCGAGATCTGTTCGGCGTACCCGACCTCGGCCGGCCTGTACTTCTGGGCGCACAAGCTGGCCCCCGCGCGGACCGCGGCCGCCTGGGCGTGGTTCACGGGCTGGTTCAACGTGCTGGGCCAGGTCGCGGTGACCGCGGGCATCGACTTCGGCGCCGCCTCCTTCCTCGGCGCCTACCTCAACCTCCAGTTCGACTTCGAGGTGACCCCGGGCCGCACGATCCTCCTCTTCGCGGCGATCCTGCTGCTGCACGGCCTGCTGAACACCTTCGGCGTGCGGATCGTCGCGCTGCTGAACAGCGTGAGCGTGTGGTGGCACGTGATCGGCGTGGCGGTCATCGTCGGCGCCCTCACCTTCGCCCCCGACAAACACCAGTCGGCGTCCTTCGTCTTCGGCGAGTTCGTGAACAACACGGGCTGGGGCAGCGGGGTCTACGTCGTCCTCATCGGCCTCCTGATGGCGCAGTACACCTTCACCGGCTACGACGCCTCCGCCCATATGACCGAGGAGACCCACGACGCGTCCACCGCGGGCCCGAAGGGCATCGTCCAGTCGATCTGGACGTCGTGGATAGCGGGCTTCGTGCTCCTGCTCGGCTTCACCTTCGCGATCCAGTCCTACGACGGCGCCCTGAACTCCCCGACGGGCGCGCCCCCGGCCCAGATCCTCCTGGACGCCCTGGGCGCCACGGCGGGCAAGCTGCTCCTGCTGGTCGTGATCGGCGCCCAGCTGTTCTGCGGAATGGCCTCGGTGACCGCCAACAGCCGCATGATCTACGCCTTTTCGCGCGACGGCGCACTGCCGTTCTCGCACGTCTGGCACACGGTGAGCCCGCGCACGAGGACCCCGGTGGCGGCGGTGTGGCTGGCGGCGGGCGGCGCCCTGGTCCTGGGCCTGCCGTACCTGATCAATGTGACGGCGTACGCGGCCGTGACGTCCATCGCCGTCATCGGCCTCTACATCGCCTACGTCATCCCGACCCTGCTGCGGCTGCGCAGGGGTGAGGACTTCGACCGGGGGCCCTGGCACCTGGGCCGTTGGTCGCGCGCGATCGGCGTGGTCTCGGTGGCGTGGGTCGCCGTCATCACGGTCCTGTTCATGCTTCCGCAGGTCTCCCCGGTCACCTGGGAGACCTTCAACTACGCCCCGGTCGCCGTCCTCGTCGTCCTCGGCTTCGCCTGGACCTGGTGGGCGGCCTCGGCCCGGCACTGGTTCCTCAACCCCGAGCACGAGCGCACCAAGGCCCGCGAGGCGGCCCGCGCGAACGCCCCCGAACCGGTCGATCCCTGACCTTCCGTCCCGTTCCGTCCGCCCGACGCGGCCGTGTCCCCGATACCCGATCGGAGACACGGCCACGTCCGGCTATGCTCGGGGAGGCAACATCGCCTGGGCCCTTAGCTCAATTGGCAGAGCAGTGGACTTTTAATCCATTGGTTGTGGGTTCGAGTCCCACAGGGCCTACGGTTCGCGGGCGGGGGATACCCCATCTGACCTGCGGTGCAGCGCTCGGGTCGGCTTCGGCTGGCTCGGGCGTTGCGGTGTTTTCGGGTCACTGCGTGAGCGATGCGTGAGCGGATGTTCGATCAGGGCCGCACGTTGGGTGATGCTGACAAGATCCCTTGCGGGCGTGTCTGCGAGGCGTCGCAGCGGCGCGGTGCCTCTCGCCCCGCGCTGCGATAGACGATGGACCGGCCGCAGTTGAAGCCAACTAGCTCATCCGTCGTTTTCTCAGCCTGCGAAGTCAGAGCAGTGGCCCACACCTTCCAACTGATCTGCCATGACTGACGGCAGCCACCTCAACATCGAACTTCAGTGCTACTGCGTGCGGGACAGCGGAATCCCACGCCGCTCTAGGCTTGGGCACGCACACAACGCTTAATCACGGAGGGCTCCTGCTGATGGCCAAAGAGATCACCGGTGCTGTGACACGCTGGGACATCTCAGCGGCAGATCTGCCCGATGTGGTGCTGGCTGCCCCCACCGGCAACCGCGTGCTTCTGCTCCCCGACTCAAGCATCGACGGGATGGCCGTCTACCGGGACGATGTGGCCGGCTTGATCAAGACGCTGCGGCACCGTGGCGTGGACATCGACTTCGCATACGCGCGAGAAGACCGCCGCTATCTCAGCGAGTACGGGGCCACCGAGGTGGTGGCCACCATTGGAATCGCTGTCGCCACCACGCTCACCACCGACCTGGTCAAGAGCATCGTTCTGACTGCCTGGCAGCGGGCACGCTCCTCACTGGGGCCCAGCTGCCCTGACGATGAGGTTAACGAGGCGCATGTGACGGTCAAGATCGCTGAGATCGTCCGGACCGAGAATGAAACGGCCATCCGGGGTCTGGAGATCACCAGCCGGCTGGCAGACGTCGAGAGGCTCATCCAAGCGGCCGTTTCCGACCCGGCTCGTACCGAGCTTCCCCCGGAAGACCCGGGCGATGCCGCTCCGGAGGACACGACCGGATGAGATTCGCCGGCCTCGTCATCCGCACCGGGGTACCTCTGCCCCCGGCATCAGGCCCTGTGCGCCTGGCCATGATGCACCAGGACGGCGTGACGGCCCTGCGGGAATCCATGAGCCTGTACGGGCAGTGCTGTCGCAGCATCTCCCTCACCTGGGGTCTGTCCTCGGCCCACCTTCCGTCCTGGACATCCACGACAGAGGAGATCTACCGTCGCGGACTGTGGACGATGAGCGCACAACGGGACTTCCTTATCCGCGTGTGGTCGCAGGCCCGACGCCAACTGCGAGCCAACATCGCAGCACTTACCTCGCCGTCTCCGTGGTCTATCGGTCCACCCACTTCCGACCGGTGGAGCCACCGCCAGTACATGGCGATGGCGCGTTCTCTGCACATACCGCACGACACGCGCCAGCTCGTCGATCCGTGGCGCGATCTGGAAACGGCGGCACGCACCTCGCTGGCCCGTGCCGTTGACGCCTACAACTTTCTCGAAGACAGCGAGCTTTCCGAACTCGCCCACCGACACGCCCACCACGTCGCAGCCCTCGTAGGTGGGCTGTTCGACTGCAACATCGAGTACTCCGACGACACCTACTGGGACGTCTGCCGCCTCACGCTTATGCACAGCAGATGGGGCATGTCCGCCGGCTTCACCGCGACTCGAAACTGCTCTTTGTGCGGGCAGGACATCGATTATTGCCCGCACCTGCTCGATACCCGATACGACGTCACCGTGCGGCATGACGCTGACGGAGCATGCAACGTGTGCGGCTCGCGCAGCTGTTCACACACCGTTGGTGAGACCGTCTCCGCCTTTCCCCGATCCGTCATGTCCGAGGTGCAGCTCCACGAAGTGAGTTGGGTGTCCCGGCCCAGAGACCCCTTGGCCCGCTTTACCAAGATTGAGTTGAGCCAGGAGGTCCTCCGGCACGGCTTGGGAGAAGACCCGACGGGAAGAGACGTCTGTTGCTACCGGTGCCTTCACCCCTGCAGCGGATTTGACCACCTGCCAAACCGAGACTAGTGCCACCCGTCAGCCAAGATCGGGGAGATAGACTCAAAGCTACTGCGCGTGATTGACAGCGGAGGAAGGCGCTTCCAGAAGCTCCTCGATAGCCGCTACAGCGTCAGTAAGCCGACGGTAGACCTGTGTTGAGAGTCCCATGCGCTTCAATCCGCGCTGCAATGGGTCACGCATGTGCTTCTCGCACACGACGAAGTCCGCGTATCCGGCTGCGCAGGACAGGTACAGCATGTCTGTCAAGTCATTGCGGCGCCAAGTCGTGCCCTTGTTGAGGTGCCGACTATGAAGCATCTCCCGGAATAGGCCGGTGGCCGGGGACTCGCCGATCGCTCGCACCCATCCCTTGAAGCCCCACTGCCGGAACAGCTCTGTGGGAACTCCCGCTGCAGCCGCCTCCTCAGCCAACTCCTGCTGAAGATCCGTAACGATGTGGATGTCGACAGCCCTCCGCTTCTGCTGTGAATCCTGATCCAGTTCGTCCAGCCAGTCGCTGAATCGCTGACTCACCGTCGTCCAGCCGGTATCTGGTCCCTCACCGACCCGTTCGGTGTCGAGCATGGTGTCGATGGAAGCAGAGGCAGCGACAAGCGCGTCGGGGTGGAACTCAAACTGACTCAGCAAGGTCGGCGGCAGTCCGGAGCCAGTCCCTCGAATTGGAGAGAAGAGGGCATCCGGATCGAGGGTGAAGATCGGGGCGGAGCGTATGTCCTTGGGGCGGCCCAGTCGATGGCAGAAGGCATCGTGCAGCTCGTTTCGCCGGACCTGGAGGGGGTCACGCATCTGCCAGCCCCGGCTGCACTGCAAGACCGTGAGCCCAAGGGCATAACGCTTTTCCGTACTGAACCGCTTGCCGGTCTCGAAGTAGTGGCTGGAAGAGGCCGGCAGGATGATCCGACGCTGGTCCACCCAATCCCTGAGCTTCCGACCAGCGGCTTGATCTTCCTCGCTACTCTTCTGCGGGTCATGGCAGGCGTTGCTCAAAGTGCTCCATTGATTCTGGTCGAGATACACCACGAGCCGTCCTTCGAGCTGATCAGCGGCGCTTCGGAGCGGCAACTCGAAGAGAATCTGGTCCCCCGCCAGGGTGGTAACGAGGAGCGCTGGTAGCGCTGGGCTGAACTCCAGTTTGGCCACGACGCTCGTGTTCTCGAACAGGGACGGGGCTGGAACCAGCCATGCCCCGTTCCCGTCCAGGCGGGAGACGACCATGCTCGACGATGCACGGTCGACCGTTATGAGAGTGAGGGGAAGATTGCTCTCGTTCTCCACGACAGCATTCTCTCGGTGCTCTCCTCAGGCTGCGCCCTGATTTTTCTCCTCAACCTTCCGCCCGCGGACGCGGGGTACCAGCTTTACTGCGGCCTCGGCGATCTCGCGATCCAGCTCAGGGAGCAGGCTCGTGTACGTGTCAGAGGTCAGCGTGATGGTGGAGTGCCGCAGGGTCTCCTTCACGGCGTGGATGTCGCCGCCGCCTCCGTGCGTGAGCGTGGCGGCGACGTGGCGCAGGTCCCGCAGGGTGATGGGCGGCAGGTCAGTCGTGGCGAGGATGCGGCGGAAGGTCTCGGAGACCGTCCCGGGGTGGAGCCACGAGCCGTCTTCCTTCGTGAAGACCTTGCCAGTGTCCTGCCAGGCTTCGCCCCACTGCGCGCGCTCCTTCTCCTGGCGGGCTTTGTGGTCGCGCAGTTCGGAGATGGTCGTGCTGTCGAGCGCGATCGTGTTGGCGCTGCCGTCCGTCTTGGGTTCCGACTCGTAGGGGTCCCAGCCGTCCACCACGATCTCCTTGGCGGGAGTGATGAGGCCGGCCTCAAGGTCGATCTCGTGCCAGTCCTGGCCGACCGCCTCGCCGCGACGGAGGCCGCGAGTACCCATGAGGTGGAAGATCGCGTACAGGCGGTCGCCCTCGGCTGCGTCCAGGAAGGCGCCGAACTGCTGCGGGGTCCACACCATCACAGGGCCGGGGATCTCGCCCGTCTCGCGCCAGCGCCGGACTCGTTCATCGGTCCAGAGGAGCGGCTTGGGCCGCTTGCCGGACTCCAACTCGACGTGGGACGCCGGGTTGAAGGTGATGAGCTGCTGGGCGATCGCTGAGTTCAGGGCCGCGCGCAGGGTGCGGCGGATCGCCTGGCGGGATGCCGGACCGGTGATCTTCCGGAACGGCTTCATCTCCGCCAGCTGGGCCCGCTCGGCCGCGAGCAGCTTCCGCTCGGCTCCCACGGGGCGGCCGGGCTTGCTCGGCTTGCAGTGGGCGATCTGCTCGCGGCGGGCCTCGTTCTCGGCCGCGATGACCTCGTTGTCGTCGGCTATCCCGTCGAACATCTCCACCAGGTGGCCGACGTTGAGGCGGTCGAGGCGTACGTGGCCGATGCGCGGCTTCAGATGGACGCGGATGTGGGAGGCGTAGCCGTTGAGCGTGGTCTTGCGGCGCTTCTTCGCGGCGAACCACTGGTCGAGCCACTCACCGACGGTGAGGCTGCCACGGAGGGCCAGGCCCGCCCTCAGGCGGCGTCGGGTCTCCTCGATGGCCGGGAGTGGAGCCTTCTCGACCGCGACCTCCTCCAGCATGTCGACGAGGCGCTGAAGGCTGTCGGGGTCGTCCTTCTCCGCCAGGGCGAGCAGGGAGCGGACGTGGTCGAGGTCGGCCTGCGCGTCCTTGAGGGACTCGTAGCCGGCGCGGCTGAAGGAACGGCGGGTGCCGTCTTCGCGGGGCGGGAGTTCCTGGCGTATGGAGTACGAGCCGTGCTTGCGGCTGGAGAGCTTGGGGCACTTCTTGCCGAGCGGCTTGCCGGTGTGGGGGTCGCGGCAGTAGCAGCGGCGGTGGGTGGAACCCTTCAAAGATCGTTCTCCTCGGTGGTGTCCGGGTCGGTTTCGGGTGGGTCGATGTCGGCGAGTTCTGGCGGCAGGGTTGGTGGCGTGCCGCCGTCTTCGCGGATGAAGGCGCGGGCGCTGCGGAGCCGGTACTTGGCTTCCAACGCCCTTTCTGCGTAGTCGGCTTGGGCGAGTACGGCTTCCTCGCGTTCAGCCTGGTTGGGTGCTGTCTCGGCTTTCCAGCGCTCGTGCCTCTCGCCCTTCAGGGCGGCCAGGGCGGCGCGCTGATGGCGGACGTGGGCGCGGAAGGAGCGGAGCATGTCGTCTTCCATGCCGAGCTCCTCCCTGTCGCCGGTGAACCAACGCATGGCATCCCAGGTCGGCTCGGAGTACTGCAGAGGAAGGCGCTGGACTCGGTCGACGTAGCCGACGGGGTAGAGCAGGCAGATGGGGTAGGTCCGCAGGGCTTCGGCGAGGACGAGGACGTCGACCAGGGGCAGGTTGGCGCGGCGGCCGGACTCCATGTTGGCGATCACGTTGCGAGGGATCGGATGGCCGATCTCCTCACAGCGGTCGGCCAGGTCCTGGGCGCTCATGCGCAGCTCCTTCCTCCGTCTGCGGACCTCGGCGGCCACCGTGGCCATCACCTGGTCCACCCACTCCGGGACGTCGTCCTCGTCCCTGTCCCTACCAGCATCCGAACCGCGTTGTGTCATGCAGACACATTAGCTTCCCTACCGTTGATTCCATGGCCTGGAGACGAGCGCGATCGCCGTGTTCGCCGAGGGCTCAGTCATGGATGGAGCGCGTATGCGCGAGAACGAACTCGCCGGCCGAGTGAAGGGCATGAGCCGAGAGGAGCTGCTGGAGCTTCCCGCTGCCGTTGACCTGGAGACAGGTAACCGGGCGTTGGGGCTGGGGCGGAGCAAGGGGTATGAGCTGGCGAAGCGTGGTCAGTACCCGTGCAGGGTGCTGCGGCTGGGTAACGCCTACCGGGTGGTGACCGCAGATCTGTTGGCCCTGCTGGGCCTGGCTGCATGAAAGCGGCGAGCCGTAGCAGACCGTTCTGCGCTGAGCTGACACAGAAATGCTGGACTGTTGCCGGGTGTGGACGTACGGTCCGTGTTCCCTCGCGATGGCCTGGTGCCCGCGAGAAAGGGGTGGGCCCCCGGCGGTGCAACGCCGGAGGCCCGAGCAACCCCGAACGGCCCTGGAAGAACCAACCCGGCGGCAAGGGCGTGCGAGCCCGCCACCGCCAGACGAGGAGCTGCCGAGTGCAACCCGAGAACCCCGAGTCCTATTCCGCCCCCGCCCACGCTGTTTGGCCCGCGGCGGCCATCCCCGGCCGACCCGGCGCCCACCTGCGCGCCACGCAGACTGACCGCGCCGACGAGGCGGAGACGCCGAGCGGCCTGGAGGCGATACCCGACGCGGAACCGACCTGTGGCTCCAAACTGCTGGATGAACTGCGGGCGCAGATCGCCCAGTTCGTGATCCCACCCTCGCCAGAGGCCCTGGACGCGATCACCCTGTGGGTGGTGGCGACGCACCTACAGCCCGCGTGGCAGCACGCCCCGCGCCTGGCGGTGGTGGGTCCGGCGAAGCGGTGCGGCAAGTCGCGTCTTCTCGACGTGTTGACCGAGACGGTCCACGAACCGATGCTCACCATCAACACCACACCGGCGGCCATCTTCCGGTCGATCACCGAGGAGAACCCGCCCACGCTTCTGGTGGACGAGGCGGACACCATCTTCGGCACACCGAAGATGGCCGAGAAGAACGAGGAGATGCGCGGCCTGCTCAACGCCGGCCACCAGCGCAACCGCTACGTCACCCGGGTCGTCGGCAACGACCACACCCCGCACCGCTTCGCGACGTTCGCCATGGCGGCCATCGCGGGGATCGGTGACCTGCCCGACACGGTCATGGACCGGGCGGTGGTGATCCGTATGCGGCGCCGGGCTGAGGGCGAGAAGGTCAAGCCCTTCCGCTCGCGCCGTGACATCCCGGCCCTGCACGATCTGCGCGACCGCATCGCCGCGTGGGCCAGGCCACTGCTGGACGAGGCGGCGAACCTGGAGCCGGAGATGCCGGTCGAGGACCGTGCCGCGGACACCTGGGAACCCCTGGTCATCGTCGCCGACCTGGCCGGCGGGCACTGGCCCCGCCTGGCGCGAGTGGCGTGTGCGCGGATGGTCGCCGCCGAAGCGGCAACCGAGGAGGACCACCCCAGCGGGGCGCGGATCCTCGCCGACATCGGCCGGGTCTTCTACGCCCAGCGCGAGGTTGACAGCCTGTCCACCGAGGAACTTCTCCACCACCTGCGCCAGGACCCCGAGGCCCCGTGGGCCGAGTGGGGACGCGGCGGGCTGACTCCCCGCGAGCTGAGCAGGATGCTCCGCGAGTTCGAGATCAAGCCCGGCAACGTGCGCATGGCCGACCGGACCCAGCGCAAGGGCTACATGCGCAACAAGTTCCTCGACGCCTGGCGCCGGTACTGCCCCGCCGTCCACCCCGTCGACACCGACCCCGGCTCCGGCTCCGGCTTCAGCGAGGGCTGAGCCCCGCGTCCCTGGTTGCCGTCCTTGCCGTCCCTGGCGTGATCTCGCAGGTCACACGGCATGCGGTCAAGACGGCAACCGGGGCCAAGACGGAAACGCGATCATCAATCGCGCCCTGCAGCCAAGACCCCGCCCGCATCCGTCTTGCGCCGTCCACCGCCGTCCTGCCGTATCGCCGCAGGTCACAGCCCTAACCACCGGGACGGAAGACGCAATGCCCCCGTCTCGACCCGGGGTACGGCCATACCGACACCGGGCCGCCAGGACGTCCCGCGCTTGTTCCGACTCGGAACAGTACGCCGGCAGCACCCGCCAGTACGGAGAGCTGAGGCGGTTGCCGTACCCGCTGTGACCTGCGCCTGCAACGGCCAAGACGCCAAAGACGCACCACACCACTACCCCAGGAGTATCCCGCTTGAGGATCCCGCTCATGTCCCGTCGCCGAGACCGCGACCGCCCGCCGCTGGACGACCAGCCCGGTCACGAGCCACCAACGAAGACGAAGCTCACTGCGGAGCAGTACGTGCTCCGCACGGCCGGCATCGTCATCGTGGCCCTGACCGCCGGTGCGTTCTGGCTCTCCTACGCGCACCTGGCCGAGGTCGCCGCCCAGCACGGGCTCCGCGACTCGCCGACCCGTCGCTGGGCGTGGCCCGCAACGCTGGACGCGTTCATCGTCGCAGGCGAGCTGCTCATGCTCCGTGCGGGCCTGCGCCGAGTCACCGACCCATGGGCCATCGGCGTCACCGCCATCGGATCGGTCGGCTCCATCGGGCTCAACGTGGCCGGGGTGACCGGCACGCGCGAAGTCGGCAGCGTGCCGTTGCTCGACTACGTGGTCGCTGCGGTGCCTCCGGCTGCCGCGATGGTGGCCTTCGGCGTGCTGATGCGGCAGATCCACGAACTCGTCGCACAGCCCGTTGTCGACCCTTCGGCCCCCGATTCCGTGCAGGTACCGGAACCACCGGCCACCACATCCGTCGGCCCTACCGAGGCGTCGGCCACCGCAGTCGGCCAGTGGGCCGAGGCTCCGGTCGAGCGTGTTCGGCCTGCCGACCTGCTGGTTGAGACCGGCCAGATCACTGAGCTGCCGGCTGCCGTTTCCGTACAGTCGCCGCAATCGCCTTCCGAGGCTGTGGAGGGCAAGCCGCGCGGCGGCCGACCGCCAGGCGCCCCGCTTGAGGTACTCGTGGAGATCGGCCGGGCTGCTGCCGCTGAGCAGGGAAAGCTCACCCGCGCCGTCGTCCGAACGGCAGTTGAGGGCAAAGGGCTGACGATCGGCAGCCAGCGGCTGACCGAGGTGATGGACATCCTCCGGGCCGAACCCGAAGCCCCAGCCGACACCGATCGGGCCGACGGCTGACCGAAACCGCCGCCGGGTGACCGGAACCCTTCCGGTCACCCGGCCCGCCGGTCACGCCCCGCGCAACGCGCGAGCGTCCACACCTGCGGGCGAGGCAACAGCAGCCCGAACTCCATCTGATCTCCGCGGTGCCCCGCACCCCCTCCCCACCCCTTCTCCGGAGAACCGTCCATGACGCACGACCCACTCCACCCCGACAACGCCCCCGACGAGCCATCGCCGTTGGCAAAGTCGCCTACGCTGACGGACCGTTGGCGCCGCGCATTTGGACGACCTGCCCCGGGCGGAGCCAGTAGTACCCCGAGTCCGACTCATGGCCGGGCTTCGGGGGGCTCCGCCCCGGGGGTGGCGGAGGAGGCCCAGCGCCAGGGGGCGCCAGGCCAGGACGTCGGGGCCGAGGGCGGCCCCGACGAGGACACGCTCCACACCGTCCAGCGCGAGACCCTGCGCTCCGTGCGCGCCACCGACGCCGCCGAGAGCGTCGGCGGTGAGCCTGTCGTGAAGAGCGTCCAGCCGACGATCCGCCGGTTCACCGGAGACAAACGCAAGGAGCGTGTCGGCCCCCTGCGCTTCACGACCGATCAGCTCGCCCTCCTCCAGGAGGCCACTGCCGAGCACGGCTACAAGGGCGCGGGCGGCTTCGCCGCCGACGTCGTCGTCGCTTTCGTCACCGGCCGGTTCACCGCGAACCTGCCGCTGTCCGAGGACCGCCGCCGCACCCACCACTTCCGCGCTCAGGTGCTGCGTCAGCTCAACCGGATCGGCGTGAACGTCAACCAGATCGCTCGCGCCCTCAACAGCGACTACACACCCCTCGACATCCGCCAGCATCTGACCGAACTTCAACAACTCCTGGAGCTGATCGCCGAGGCCCTGCGCCAGCCCGCCGAACCGGCTGAGCCGGAAGGGGAGCTGTCTGCGTGATCGCCGCCATCAAACCCGCCGGGTCCAACACCCGCGGCCTGCTCGCCTACCTCTATGGCCCCGGCCGCCAGGACGAGCACCTCGACCCGCACATCGTCGCGGGATTCGCGATGCTCGGCATGCCCGACCCCGGTCGCGACGAGAACGCCACCCTCACCGAACTCGCCCGCTACCTCGATGAGCCCGTGCGGCTGCGCAACAGCGAGTTCGGCCAGAAGGTCACTGACCACGTGTGGCACTGCCCCGTGCGCGCAGCGCCCGAGGACCGCTACCTCTCCGACCCCGAGTGGGGCGACATCGCGCAACGCATCGTCCAGTCCGCCGGCATCGCCCCCGCCGGCGATGACCTGGCTTGCCGCTGGGTCGCCGTACGCCACGCGGATGACCACATCCACATCCTCGCCACCACCGTCCGCGAAGACGGCCGCCGTCCCAAACTCCACGACAGCGGCCTGCGCGTCGGTGACGCTTGCCGCGAGATCGAGCGGGACTACGGGCTGCGCCAACTCAAGAAGGGTGACCGCACCGGCGCCCGCCGCCCCACCCAGGCCGAGATGCACAAGGCCGACCGCCTCGGCTGGGATCAGCCCAGCCGCGAGTGGCTCCAGGACCGCATCCGCGCCGCCATCCCTCACGTGACAGGCGCCGAGGAATTCATCGCCTATCTCGAAGCCAGCGGCGTCGAGGTTTAGGTCCGGCGCGGCCCGTCAGGCGACCTCCTCGGCTACGCCGCCGGCCGACCCGGCGACCTCAACAAGAACGGCGAGCAGGTCTTCCACCCCGGAGGCAAGATCGCTCCCGACCTCTCCCTGCCCAAGATCAAGGCCCGCCTCGAATCCAGCTGGCCCGAAGAACACCCCACCGCCCGCCGCAACCACCCCAGCACCCCCTGGCATCAAGCCACCGAGGCCCTCGACACCCTCCACACCGGCTCCGCCGACGACACCCACGCCCAGGCCCACATCACCGCCCTCGGCGAACTGATCGAAGCCACCGCCCAGAAGGCACCCGCCCACCTGCGCGCCGAACTCCAAGCCGCCGCCAAGACGTTCGCCCGCGCCCAGCGCTCCCAGATCCGGGCCGAGGACCGAGCCGCCCACGCGCTGCGCAGCGCGGCCCGCGACATCGTTCACACCGCCACAGGCCCCGACGGCAGCGCACTCGCCGCCCTGGTCGCGGCCCTCGTCTGGGCCACCATCATCGCTGGGTGCTGGCACGAAGCGAAGCACCACGCCCACCAGGCCGACGCCGCCCGCCAGGCCGTCCAGCACCTCCAGACAGCCGCCGACCGCGCCCTCGCCCCGACGCTCGCCGAACTCACAGCCCGACCACCCAGGGAGCAAGCCCGCCGCGTTCTCGCCAGCGACGTACGAGCAGCCGTCCCCGAGCACGCCGAGCGCATCCTCACCGACCCGGCCTGGGCCGCGCTCGCCACCGCCCTCGCCGACGCCGAAGCCCGAGGGCACCAACCCCACCAGCTCCTCAAGGAAGCCGCCGCTCAGCGCGAACTGGACACTGCACGACAGCCCGCCCGTGTCCTGATCACCCGCATCCAGCACACCGCCCGGAACCCAGCACCCAACCGCCGAGCCGAAGCCGCCCGCCGACGCTCGACCATCACAGCCTCGGTCCGCGTCCAGCAGACCGGAAACGGTCAGCTTCCATCAGCGACCACGACGCCTACAGAACAACAGCACCGACGGCGCCGATAGACACCGTCACAACCTCAGCGGTTGCGTCCCTCCGGGATCGGAGGAACGTGCGAGGCTTCCCCTGATCACGCGGTCGCTGGCGCGCAGAGCCGCCGCCAGTTCTCCTCGCAGCTCGTCCGGGAGGCTCCCTGAGCCGAGGGCGCAGGCGCGCACCAGCGCGCGACAGTCCTGCACTTGCCGGTCCGTGGCGATCTCGGTGAACAGAGGGTGAGCCAAGTTCTCGCGGGCCGCGTAGCCGTCCTCGGCGTCCGTCGTCGTGCGGTGGAGGTCCTCGACGATGCGGTGCGCGGCGAGCGCCTCGGCGGAACCGATCGCGTCGAGGACGGTAAGTCCGAGGCGGGTGTCGAAGACGGTCATCCCCGGTTCGGTCTTCCGTCCGGAGTAGGTCGTGAGCAGTTCGGCCAGGTGGCTGTCGATCGGCTGCCCGGCGTCGCGGCGGCACAGGACGGTCAGGCATGCCGTGACGGCTTGCTCCCACGGGTCGCCGGGCATCGTGTCGGCGAGGAGACCAGCTGCCCTTGCCGTGTCGTTCGCAACGAGGGCGGTGAGTACGGCGACCTGCCGACCGTCGAGCATCCGCTGTCCGATGCCATGGTGGGCTTCGGTGTGCGCCAGGGCCTCGGCCCATCGCCCCTCGGTGGTGAGGGTGCGCGTGCCGTCGGCGAGGAGGACGCGCCACAGCCACGCGCGAACCTCCTGACGGTCTTCGGCGGTCGCAGTGAGGTCCGCAGGTACCTTGACGTCCTCGAACCGGGCGGCTGTGCCCGCCTCGACGGCCTTGTACAGGTTGAGTAGTCGCTGGCGGCCCTCATCGGCGTGGCCGGCGCGGATCTGGAGGCGAGCGAGATTGACGACCGGTTCCAGTCCTCGGATCGCGCTCATGCCGGGCAGGGGGCAGGAATGAAGGTAGGCGGCGGCGTGCTGGTGGCACATCTCGCGGGCGAGATCGGGGAGGTCGAGGTCGGAGGCGATGAGCGCGGCCTGGTTGTAGACGGCCGATGCGAGCCCCTGATCGGTCTCTTTGACTGCGGTGTCGGCCAGGTCGACGAGTGCGCGCACGCGTTCAGGCAGGGGCAGGCAGGCGGGGCGGAATCGGGCGATGAGCGGGAAACGCTGGGCTATGGGGCCGTGTGGGTCCATGGATTCCCCGGGTCGAGAGTGAGGACTGCTGAGGCGACGGTGCCCGCCGGTCGTGTGCCGACGGGCACCGTCCGCTACACGAGCGGTGTTATCGCCAGTCGACGACGATGCGGTTCAGCGGCGTGTCGAGGGCGAAGAGACCCGGGCGCCGCTCGATCTCGGGGGCGTCGAGGGGCTGGATCTCGAACGTGGCCTCACGGCCTCGGTACTCCCTGTCCCAGGTGCGGATAGTGTCGGCGACCTCCGCGGCCAGCTCGTCGCTGCCGGGGCCGTGGCCAATGACGCCGAACTCCCAGAGCTTGTCGCCCTCGGAGGTCGTCTCCTTGGACACGCGCCGGGCGAGGTAGGTGACGGCACCCTTGTCGACGACCGCAGTTGACGAGGGGTAAGGATCCTCCGTCAGCAGGGTGCCCTTGGCGCTCCGGGGGAACAGCATCCGGATCAGGCCGGAAGGGAGGGAGCAGGTGAGGAACAGTTCCATCCACTCCGGCGACTCCATGGCGCGGACCGTCATGCCGGTCCACTCCTCGGTGCGCGGCTGGTCAAGTACGCCTGCGAGGGCATCGGCGTCGATGCTGAGCCCGGCGGGGGCCTGGAGTCGTACGGTGCCGTCCGTACTGAGTGGGATCACTCGGCGGTCGTCGTCGGCGATGCCCCGCCGAAGCGGCATGAAGGTGTTCATCTCGCTGCCGAGGGACACCCACCGGCCGTCACGCTGCTCGTAGGCGATGGAGCGGGACACCGTGCCCTTGAGGCGCTGGGGGACTAGGAGCCGACCGCCGGGGGCGAGTTGTTGCAGCCACGCGTGCGGTACGCCGTGCGCGCCGACGGTGGCGATGATCCGGTCGTACGGCGCTGCCTCGGCGTAGCCGAGTGCCCCGTCGCGGGTCACGGCCTCGACGTTGGTGATCCCGGCGGCGGCGAGGTGCGTGCGGGCACCCTCCACGAGGTCGTCGTCGACGTCGAGGGTGGTCACGTGTCCGTTCTCGCCGACCAGGTGGGCGAGCAGACCGGCGTTGTAACCGGTGCCGGCGCCGAGTTCGAGAATGCGCTCGCCGGGCTGGGCGTCGAGCTGGTCCAGCATGAGGGCGACGACGCCCGGCTGGGAGGCGCAGGAGATGGACGTGCCGTCGGTGTCGTACTTGATGTGCACCGGTGCGTTGGCGTAGGCGTCTTCGAGGGACGCGTCGGGCACGAACACGTGGCGGGGCACGGTCCGCAACGCGGTTTCGACGGCGGACGTGCGGGCGTGTCCGTCCGCGCGGAGCCGGTCGACCAAGGCGTTGCGGAGACGCTCGGCGTCCGCCGTGGTGGTGGTGATCGTGTCGGTGTTCACCGCGCTGACGCTATCGATGTCGGCCGTTGCCTCGGTGGGCGACTCGGTGTGGTCACTCGTTCCCATGACTACCTCTCGTGCGATGTGGGACAGGGCGCTCTGGTCGTCCCGGAGGAGACCGGCGCGGTTGGCGTGGAAGATCACGTGGTGGGTGATGACGGCTCGCAGGCCGCGGGTGAGGGCGCCGCGGCCTGAGAGGTCGGCGAGTGTGGCGCCGGCCCGTTGGAAGGCGGTCACCCATTCCTCGTGAGGGTGGAGTGGGCCACCCGGGCGGCAGAGGCTGTGGGCATCGGCGGTCATGAGCTTCCGAATGGGCGGAGCCAGTTCGGCTGCTCGTTCGGGTGGTGGTGGATTGTCGGCCGGGCGAAGGACCGCGACCTTCGCCCATACGTCGCCCTGTTCGAACCAGTCGAGTCCAGCGCCGCGCATCATGACGCTCGCCAGCAGGACGGCGGTCTCCCGGCGTCCCAAGTGCTGCGAGCTCGGCTGGTAGGTGAGCAGGTGGCGGGAGTCGCTGTGGAAGAGTTCGTGGGCTGCGTCCATGGCCTCCGGGCCGCCGAATGCGTCAGTCTCGGGCTCGTAGACGCAGGGCAGGCACGACACGGCCACGCCGTCGCCGATGAGATCGCTCAGGAGCGACTCGATGGCTGGTGAGGGCTTGTCCGCGCGGTAACGCAGCGGCCAGGGCTGCTTGTTCATGAACCACCAGTCGGTGAGCTGCCCATCGGCCTCTGCCTCGATCAGGGTGGGGCCGAGGCGTTCGGCGATCTCGCGGTGGACGAAGGTGATGTTGTGCTGCTGCCAGCGGTCGGGAGGCATTGAGGTCCTTCGGTCGGTGGATCAGGCGATGAGGAGGCATGCATCCCAGGGGGACCGGGGTGGTGCGGCGGTGCTGGGCGCGAGGAGGGCCAGGGCTATGCCGGCGGCGCCGTCGAGTAGGCCGGGGCCGCTTTCCTCCTCCTGGATGAGCGCCGTGGCCATGAGTTCGGGGTCGATGCCCGGTGGGATGACCGCAGTCAGGAGGGCCGGGATCGCGGCGCGGAGTTTCTCCGCGGTCGAGGGGTGGGCGTCGTCTGCCGTACGTGCGGCGATGTGGGCGAGGCCGGCGAACCCGTGGCAGAGGCCGTTGTCCGTCGTGGCCTTCAGCTGCTCGGGGTCGGTGAGGGCGGCCACGAGCGCGTTCTCCGCGTCGATCTGGCGGCCGGTATCGCCGAGGGCCAGTGCGGCAAATTGCTGGGCGCGGGCGAGGCCGGCGGTGCCGTAGCACCAGGAGGGCCGCCGGGGCGCGGACGGGGAGAGACGCCCGCTTCGCAGCTCGCCGTGAGTGACCCAGTACGGCCAGGCCGGTCCACCGTCGGCCTCCTCCTTCCAGCGGTCCAGCCAGGTCAGGATGGAGTGCAGTGCTGCGTGGTGCCCGTCGGTGACGGAGCCGTTCCGAGCGGCGATGGCCAGGAGCGCGAGGACGCCGCCGATGCCGTGGGCCATGCCGGTGTTGGCGTGTCCGCCCGGGAATCGGTCGTCCGGGCTGCCCGAGGGACCGGTCTCCGTCCACCAGCCCGGAAGGGTCTCGCCGTGGTGGGTGATCGGTTCGGTGAGGCGTACGCAGTAGTCGAGAACGGCGCGCGTCGTGGAGCTGCCGGGGTTTCGGCGCAGTAGGTAGGCGCCGTATCCGGTGAGGCCCCGGATGGCGTCGAACTCGGCGAGATGCGGCAGGCGTCCGGCGTCGATGCGGCGGTGTGCGGCGTCGAGACGGCGTCCGGCGTCGACTGCGATCTGTCCGTCCGACGCGTCGAGGGCGCGCTGGTAGGAGCCGGGAAGGTGGTCGGCCGCGCAGGTCAGGGCGTGGGCGAGCGCGGGCACTCCGTAGAAGGGGTGGCTGTCCGGGCCGCTGGTGAGCGGCTGCCGGGAGGCGGCGGCGAGCCAGTCGTGGGCGCGGTGCCACGGACCGAGGCCGTTCGCGGCCTGCTCGATGTGCAGGAGCGCGATGCCCGGTGGCCCGTAAGCAAGATGCTGGCGGTCCGAGCACAGCGTCCTGGAGCCGTGAGGCATGGTCTCGGGGTCGGTGAGCCGGGCGGCGATGGCGTCGACCAGGCCGAGCGTGGGGTGCGCGTTCACGAGGCCCTCCCCTTGGTGCGGGCGGTCCAGGCCAGGGCGGCGGCGCGCGCCAGGTAGAGGCACACCTCTTCCTCCGGGAAGTTCACGGCGACGTGGCGCACGAAGTGGACGTGCAGCAGGGATGTCAGGACGTCGTCGACGGCGATGCCCTGGGTGTCCGGGCCGGGCAGGTGCGGCCGGTACGTGGCGAGTGCCGCTTCCCGGTCGACCCATCCGGACACGATGGCGTCTCCGCCAGGGACACTGCGCAAGACCGACCAGTCGTCGCTCGGGTCGGCGAGCCGTACTGCTTCGGTGAACTGCGGGCGCGGAACGGGCACGGGTGCGGTTGGCGAGACATGGTCGATCAGCCACCGCATCCCGGCCTCGGTGGTGCCGAGAAACGCGGAAGCGATGGCGATCGTGTGGGCCGCCACCAGCGTGCGCTGACTGGGGCGCTGTGGCTGTGCGAGCTGGGCCAGGACGGCGCGCGAGTCCGCCCGGAAGACCTCCTCGGCCGCCTCCCATGCGATGGCGGAGCCCCAGCGGCCCATCTCCCGGTACGAGGTGGGATAGCGCAGGTCGGCCAGCAGGCCGATGCCTCGTAGCTCGTCGGCCCAGGCGCTCACCGTTCGGGCCGTGTCGGCGAAGGCTTCCGGGTCGGGGAGGGCGATGCGTACGCGGAGGTGTTGGTCCGGGTCTCGGAAGCGGATGAACCACCACGGCGGGTTGCCGAGCTGTTCGAGGAGGCCGGGCAAATGCCGGGAGAGCAAGACGTCTTGGCGGCGGGGGTCGCCGTACAGGGCCGCCAGAAGAACTGAGGAAGCGGCAGGCGTCTGCATCTGGGGCGAAGACAGGGCACGGGCCCGGCTGGGGTCGGGCAGTGGCGGCCAGGTCGGCGGTCGGGTGGCCTTGAGCGGAACTACGACCTCGTGAGCTCGCCCGCCGCACCAGCCGTACGCTTCCGGTTCCGGGTCCTCGACCAGCACGGCCAGACGCGTGCGGTCGAGGTGCTGACGCAGGAGCGTCCGGTGGCCGGCCTCGTCGAGGTCGAGGAAGAGACGTCGGTCGTCCTCAACGAGATGGACATGGCGCGGCAGCCTCCGCCGGGCACGCCAGTCGGCGAGCGCAGCATCCCACTCGTCCCGAGGGCGGACGTGGCCGGGCAGTTCGGGCGCTTCCAGCCGCCAGCGTGCCGGGGCCAGCACGATGCGGCCGTACCGCAGACGTGGAAGGAACGGCATGGCCGCTGCGGCGCCCCAGTCGAAGACGGTGACCTGCGCGCACTGGGCGCGGGACAGTTCGGTGAGGAACCGCACCAGTGGCGGGGTGTGGGTGCGGAGGTTCAGGGCATGCATCCCGATGGCCTCGATGCGGTGGCCTCGCTCGGGGACGGCGAGGTAGATGCGGCGGCCGTCGCATCCCACGGCCAAGTCCTCCGGGGTGAGGACGGTGCCCTGCGGGGCGCGGTGCTCCTGAAGGCTGATCACGTTGGGTAGAACCTGTGGGGAGCGAGTGACATGGGCACTCGCGGGGAGCAGGGGCGGGAAAGAGAGCTGCGCGGGCATGGTGTTGCCGTCTGCGGCCGGGAGGTCGGCAAGCTCGGCGGCCAGGGCCTTCCGCTCGGCGGGGGCCAGCACGCTGAGGAACCGGCCCGCGGAGACGCCGGCGCCTCGGGACACGCTCATGACCTCCAGCCGGAACCGCCCGCGCTGCAACTCCTCCAGGCTGACTGCATGCACCCGCACCCCGATCTCCAAGTGCGGCGGCAGCCGAGGCTCGTCGGGCCCCACGTCCAGGGCCTCAATCTGTTCGTCCGTGAGGATCGCTTCGTCACGGCCGTCGAGCGCCGCGGCCTGAGCCAGCCGAACGAGGGCATCGTCCCGAGCGGAGACGCGGGGCCTGCGTGCGCCGGCCGGAGCGCCTGGGTAGCTGTCGGGATAGCCGGTGCCGCTGTCCGCCACGACCTCCGCGAGCGGCACCATCGTGCCGATGCCGTACCGCTCGTAGAACCGCTGGTGGTACTCGTTCCAGGCAGCGGTCCCGTACGGGCGGCTGCTCAAGCGGGTCAGGATGAGAGCGGCGCGCTCGATCTCGCGTGCGACCGCTTCCGGCAGAACGATCTGCGCGTCCAAGCGGAGGTCGAGCGCGACGGGGTGGCGGCGCAGGCCGGGGACGAGGTCTCGCATCTGCGCCGCCACGGTGTCCCGGCCGCCGTGCGTGGCGTAATCCTCCAGGCCCGCCCGAGCCGCGTGGAGTTCGCGTACGGTCTCCGCGACCGGGGCGAGGCTTCGGGCGTCGATCGCGTCGAGTTGGCCCAGTAAATACCCGAGGGCGTCGGTCTCGGTGCTTGGTGCGTGCAAGCTCGTGATCAGTACCCGTCGCCGGATCAGCTCCGTCAGCAGTTGACGTGCCTTCTCGGGACCGGCCTCGGGGAACTCCGCTCGGAGCTTGTCCACGAGAGTGCCGAACCGGATCGGCGCCCGGGTCGCGGCAAGGACCGCGCGCACCGGTCCGCTCAGGGCTAGGGACGCCTCGACCGCGCGAGTCCGGTCGTCCTGGACGTCGGGCTGGAACGGCACGATGAGCCGGTCTCCCCGGGACGTCACGGTGTTGTTGATGACGACGGGCAGCCGTTCGAGGAGGTCCAGGCAGGACTCCAACCGTTCGACCAGGGCCGCCAGCCACTCTGCCCCCGCGCGGCCCACGGCCACGTGCTCCTCGCCCCAGTCTGCTTGCGCCTGCGGGCCGAACTCCGCGGTGGCCACGCCGGCGAACAGGCCGAAGGGTGTCGCGCGGTGCTGGGCCCGCAGCAGGTAGCGGGCCACGGACAGCGCCGCACGCTGCACATCCCGGAGGGCGGGATGCTCGGCCGCACACAGGGCCCCTACTTGCGCGGCCAGGACCGGGCTGGAGTGCTGGAGTGCCTCGGCGACGTCCTTGTCCGCCCAGACCGCGCGTAGCCACGCCACACGGGCAGACGAACCATTGGGCGAGCGGTCGTCGAGGTCAGGGCATGGAGGAAACGGCAGCGAGGGTCGGACCACGGCGCGCACGAGAGCAGTGGAACCGGTGCGGAACGCTGCGGGCGGAGCAACCACCAAGTACCTCCGTAGGCGAGGGGGCGGGCGGCTGGTGCCGCCGCGTGGAGACGCGGCGGCACCAGACCGGGATGGCTTGGGGCCGGATCAGGCGACGTTGGTGGTGCAGGCGCCGCAGGTGGACCCGCAGTTGTCGTCGGTCAGGTTGACCAGGCCCGCCGGGTCGGCGATCTCGACGAGGGAGACGTCCAGGTCGAAGCCGTCCGATGCCCCCGGGATCTGCGGGCGTACTTCGGTGCGGCTGGGAACTACGGTGCTGCGCGTCATGCTTCAACTCCTCGTAATCGTTGTGGTGTTACTGGGCTGGAGCGCCCACCAGGTGCCGCCACGGGAGCGTTGCCAGACGGCTGCTCCCCGACGGCTCCTGGCCGCCCGGCACGAGAGGACGGCCTCCGCGTAGGAAGTCCTCGCGGGGTGGCTGCCTCACGCCGGGAAGTCGTGTGCCGGGAGTCTGATCAAGCGGATGCCGGCCGCCGCTCCATGAAGTAGGCGAGCGCCTGGGCCTTGAGGCGATCGAGGCACGGCTCGCACGCGTAGAAGGGGGCGTGCTGCCCGTCCCACTGCACCGGGCCGAGCCAGATCACCAGGACTCCGGTACGTCCGCAGCCGAGCCAGCAATCACCGGTGGTCCACGGCCACTCCATGGAAGGACTTCCCCTTTCTCAGCTGGTCGGGATGGTCGATCTGGCGGCCTGGCAGTGGGGAGCGCAGGCCCAGAGCTGGAACAGCAGGTCCCGGTGGCGTATCTCGCCCAGCCGTCGACCGCTCGCTCCCAGCAGCCGGGCGCAGAGGGCGCAGTCCGTGGCCATCTGCTGCCGGGGCCGGAGTCGAGCGAGATCCGGAAGGGGCAAGGGTGCCGTGGCCGGGCTGCTCACTTGCCGCCCTCGGTACGGAGTTCCGCCCAGACCTCTTTGCCCCAGGGGCGTCTGCCCGAGCCTTGCAGGTCGTAGCCCCAGCGGTCGGCGACAGCATCGACGAGGAGCAGCCCGCGCCCCGACTCGTCGTCGTCAGCCGCCTGGCTGAGTATGGGCAGACGCGCTGGTTCCCGGTCCATGACCCCGACACGCAGTCGTGTCGCGCTCGGCCGCCCAACCGTGAGGCGGATCTCGGAGCACGGAGTGTGCCTGGAGGCGTTCGCGATCAGCTCCGTGACGATCAGCGCGGCACGGTCGGCGAGGCCGTCGAGGTGCCACACACCGAGGACGTCTCGGACGAGTTCGCGGCCGAGCTCGGCCGTGGACGGCTCGCACGGGAAGGTCTGGCTGTACGTGGGGTGGCCGACGGAGAGGGCCTCAACTGGTGTTCTCAGACTCGTCATTGGGGTGGAGCCTTCGTGTCGTCTCGGCGCCCGGCCCGCCCCCGCGGGGGAACCTCAGGGGCGGGCCGGGCCGTCAACAGCCGCCCGCACGGTGGGGCGCGGCGGGCGACCAGCACCCAGACAACTCCCTTTCTCACCAAGCTGGTTAGGGCGTTCAGGCATTCAGCCGACGGACCCGCCTAGGGCGTTTTGACCTGCCCTTTACCTGGTGGGGAGGGATCGCGCGGACTACCGTGCCCGCATGGACACCACCCGCAACACCGTTCTTGAGGCGTGGATGACCGAACACGGCTACAGCTCCAACAGCCTCGCCGAGGCCGTGAACAGCGCCATTGAACGGTTGACCGGGCGCCCTGGAGGACTCGACGGCTCATCGGTCCGGGCATGGAAAGCGGGCCGGGTCACGTGGCCAAAGTCAGCCGCCCGCAAGGCACTTGAGGACGTCACCGGACTACCCGCCGTCGCTTTAGGGTTCGTGCCACGGAGCCGGCCTTCGTCCACCCCGGCCCCACCGCAGCAGGAGGACCCCGACATGAAGCGCCGCACCCTCGTCGGCAGCATCGCGGCGGCTGCCGCAGCAGCAGCCGCACCCGGCACCACATCGCCGCGCCGTATCGGCATGAGCGACGTCAACCGCCTCAACAAGCGCTTCGCCGAGATCATCGCCAGCGACCACCGCCACGGCGGACAACTCGGCATCGAACAGCGGGCCGCCGCCCTCGCCGACGAGGCACTCAACCTCCAGAACGCCGGCAGCGCCACCCAGCGCGTACGCAGCAACCTCTACGCCTCCGCAGCCGCCTTCCGCTCCTCCGCGATGTGGGCCGCCATCGACGGCCGCCGCTACGACATCGCCAAAGCGCACATGCGCGAGGCCCAGGCCCTCGCCGAGATGTCCGGCGACCAGGCAATCAAGTTCCGCATCTGGAGCCACGCGGGCACCATGTACCGGCACATGGGCCGCCCCGCCGACGCGTTCGCCGCCAACGACGTCGCCCGCAACCTGCACCTCACCCGCCGTGACCCTCTGTTCGCGTCCCTCGGCCTGGCCCGTCAGGGCGCCATCCACGGCACGGCACAGGACCGCACGGGCACCCGCCGTGCCTTCGAGCAGGCTCAGGACGCCATGCTGCGCGCCGATCCCGCCGACTACCGGCCGGTGTGGATGCTCGCCTTCTACGACCAAGCCGAGCTGGACTCCCTGGCCCTCTCCGCGCACTTGGCGCTCGGCGACTACTCGACCGCCGAGTACCACGCCCACCGCTGCCTGTCCGCCCTCCGGCCCCACATGATCCGGTCCCGGGCCATCACCACCACCCGACTCGCCCACGCCCAGCTCGCCCAGGGCGCCCCCGACGCCGCCACGGTCACCGCGATGAAGGTCCCCGCCGAAGCCGCCACCCAGCACGCCCGGGTCACGCGCATGCTGCAGGAGTTCGGGGCCGCACTGCGCGCCACCGCACCGGGCAGCTCCACCGTGCAGACCTGGACCGAGCACACCGCCACCTGGAGGATGGCTGCATGACCACGGCTCCCGCCATCGAACTACGCACCTTCACCACCCTCGACACAGCCCGCGGCGACCTCCTCGACGTGTACGCCGACGTACGCGCCCCACTCCTCCACCTGCCGAACTACGCGGTCACCGCGTTCGGCGAGCGCCTGGACCGGCACGGCACCGAGCCGGGGTTCACGGCCGTCCTCGCGTACGCGGACGGCCACCCAGTCGGCTATGCCTACGGCAACACCATCGAGCACGGCGACCGCTACTGGCAGCGCACCAGCCCGACGCCGGCCGAGAAGTACACCCAGCGCCCGGTCGTGGCCCTGAAGGAGATCGGCGTCCGGCCGACCTGGCGGAAGACCGGCACCGCCCGCCGCATCCACGACGCCCTTCTCAGCACGCGCGACGAGCCGTACGTCACGCTCATGGTCAACCCGGCCGCCGGCGATGGAAAGGTTCACGCGCTCTACAAGTCGTGGGGGTACGAGGACATCGGGCAGAGCCAGCCGTCACCGGCTTCGCCAGTCCTCACGGTGATGATCCGCATCATTCGCTGATCCCGACGTCTCTCCATTCGTTACAGAGCCGATCGCAGTAGATCTTGACCGTCAGTTTGGGATCGCTACTCGCTCCTCGGGTCATGGTCTGCTGATCTGCGGGACAATGAACCAGGTCTGCAAGTAGCGCGCATTGCGTGCCCGATCCGTCCGGAGCGAGTCATTTCTGTTCGCGAATCACGAGCCGGGGATGATTTCCACCTTCTATGGGCAGCCCGGCGTGCATTGCAACTCCTGATGCCCCACGCCGACCTGAGGATTCTGCGGTTGGAGGGGCTATCACCAGCTGACGCAGCCGAAGAAGATGATCGCTACTTGGGCTGCGACCTGAGTGAATACTACGGCGGAGACACCTTCGCGACAGCGAATCGTCTGGTTTTGGCTCAGCTGAAATACAGCGTCAAGCACTCAGGTCGAGCCTGGACGGCGGCCAGACTGTGCCAGGCCAAGGCCACTGGCGGTGCACCTCCCCTTCGCCGCTTGGCAGACATGTTCAGCGGGCTAGCAGAAGACTGGGATGCGTCGACCGTAGTAAGCAAGGTCAATGTCGCACTGGTGAGTAACCAGCCAGCCGACGCCGACCTCCTCAATGCGCTGAAATCGGCCCAGGCAGCGCTGGCGGACCGACCGCTAGGTGCGCACGCGGGACGCGCCTTTGCTTCACTGGCCAAGCCTCACCAGCAGATCTTGACCAAGTTGCGTTCGGCGTCCGGGCTGAAGAGTGGTCGGTTCACTGATTTTGTTCGGGTATTGGACCTTTCTGGCTGTGGCGCTGACAGTCGGGCACTGCAGACGCTGACGCTCCACCAGGAGGCATCCGCCTTCCTCGTCGGCTCGTCCCGTCCTGGAGTCATCGGGCTGATAGAACTCATGCGCCAGCAGATGCTCCCAGAAACAGCGGGTGACCCTGGGCTGAGTCGCGCTGACATCATCGTCGCGTTGGGTGCAAGCGGGGAACGATCGCTATTTCCCTATCCCACACTTGTGGCGAAGCCTAAGAAGCTTGTACCAACGGCCCAGCCGCAGAGTCTGGCCGCAGCTGTAACGGGTGCACCGGCCGGAAAGCTTCTGGCGCACGGTGGGCCGGGTGTCGGCAAGACAACCGTTCTGACTGCGTTGGAAGCCGAACTGCCGCCAGGATCGATCCTCGTTGCGTACGACTGCTACGGCGACGGCCAGTACCTCAATCCGGCCAACGACCGGCACAGCGAACGGGCCGTTGTCCAGATCGCAAACGACGTCGCGGTTCGAGGCGGCGCTCTGCCCGTTGTGGTGCCGGATGGGCCAGTCGTCCACAGTGAGCTTTGGCGAGGTCTTGAGAGAACGCTCACCGTGGTGGCAGACGCAATGCCAGAGTCCGCCCTCCTCGTTGTCGCAGTCGATGCTGCCGATAACGCCGTTTTCGCGGCGCACCGTAGTGGAGCTGAACCGTTCGTGCGTGGGCTGTGGCACATGCAACTGCCACCTAACGTGCGAGTGCTGATGACTGCACGCAGCGCTCGTCGCTCGGACGTCCTGGCTGGAGCCGAAGAGACAGGTATCACTGAGACAGCACTTGGCGCATTCGATGCCTCGGCCAGCGCGGCGATGTTGCGTTCGATGTATCCGAACGCAACGGAGAACCAATGCGCGGCCTTCCATGCCGCCAGCAACGGAGTGGCGCGCGTCCAGACATACGCACTGGGCGCTGGGGAGCAGCGGTCACAAGGCACGAGCGAAACCCCAGCCATGCTGGATATCGAGGACGTACTCGTACGCGCGGAAGCCGGCCTGGCAGCCATCTTCGACGAGGTCCTAGATAGCGCCTTCTCCACTGTCCATGACCGCGACGTGCGGCAGCAGCACATGGGCGTCCTTGCTGCCATGGCCCGCCCTGCGCGGCCCTCGACACTCGCCCGGGTACTGAAGACCAACGAAGGCCGCGTGCGGCAGCTGTGCGACGACTTGTTTCCGGCGCTGCGAATTTCCGACGGCGCCGTCGGTTTCGCCGACGAGGACTTCGAGAATCATTTGCGTCAAGAGTTGTCAGTGTCCGATGTACGCCAGGCCCACGATCTCTTTGCTGAGGACTTCCTTCACCACCGCCATGTCGACGAGGAAGCAGCACGACTGGTTGGTGAGCATCTTTTTAACTCCGGCCGCCACGAAGAACTGCTCGCCATAGCACTTGATGAAGGCGCGCCAGCGGCGATCACAGACGGCATAGCACGTGCCCAAGCTCAACGGACCCGGCTCACGCTGGCGCTGCGCGCGGTCATGGAGCGCAATGACAACAACACATCCGGAGATGCGGTCCGACTCCTGCTGGCTGCAGGGGACGCAGCCCGCACCGATTCCAGCCTCGTTGACACGGTCCGTCAGCGGCCGGAACTCGCATTGCTACATGCAGATGCGAGCACAGTCGCCGAGATCTTGTTGCGAGAAGAATCGGGCACTTGGCGAGGCCGCGCTCACTTCCGGGCCGCAGCCATGCTTGCATGGCTGAACGGACGTACGGCAGAGGCGGTCGAGCAACTCGACCTTGCCTACGCGTGGCTGCGGGCCTGGTCGCGGCAGGACGCGGGCTGGGAACTGAGCGCAGAGGACATCGCCTACGGCGTGCATGCAGCATACGTGTTGCGTGGCCTAAATCGCGCCCATCGCCTGGCGGCCGGCTGGAATCCGCCCCAATTCGTTGACAAGGTAACGTGGCACGTGGCCCAACATGCACCTGCGCATGTGCCCGTCAAGCAGGCAATTCGGGACCTGAATCAGGTACGAGCCAGCGCATGGACCCAGGCCCAGTTCGTAGTCGCCTACGCACGGGCTGGGGAAAGTCTGCCCGTCAGGTGGGTACTGCAGGTTGCGAACCGGCTAGACCGGTTGCCTCTGCGCCCGGTGAGCCATCCAGCCGAGTGGGGTATGCCGTTCTGTGAGATCGCGCTGGCGCATGGTGCCGCCAAATCCAAGGTGAGACGTCTACTCCGGCGCTTTGCGCCGCCAGTACCGTCTCACCTCAATAGTTACACCGGCAGCAGCGAGATGCTTAGTCCGTTGAAGGCGGCATGCCTGGAAGCCGCCATCCGCGGCTCCAAAATCACAGCTGAGAAGCTGCTCCCAGACAATTTGCGGCCACCGACCAATAATGACCGCAGTTATGACAAGAATGAGTCCACACGCCGGCTTTTCTTGCAGATTGCTAATGACTTGCTGCCTGTAGTAACTACACAGGCCGAATGTGTGAAAGTTGCTGCCGATCGTAAATCCCGCGCTGACGATGTCGAGCTGACAACTGCAGAGGTCGTACAGGTCGTGCGTAGTCGGGTGGAGGCCCAGGGATCAGAGCATAGATTCGACCGGCCTGGTAATCGCCAACGCGTCTGGTTCATGGCTGCGGTCGAGGCATTGGTATCAGCTGCACGGGCCATGGCCGCGTTCACCAGCATAGAGGCAAATGCCATGCAGATGCAGATCGAAAATCTGTTGGCAGACGTAGGGAAGAGCATCGGACAGCAGTTGGCCGACGGGTCGGCATACGCGTGGGTGCAAATGAGCCGTATCCTCCTTGAAAATGGGGTCGCCCGAGAAGTTGCTCTTCAGCTACTTCAGCGGGTGGGAGACGTCATGGGTGCAGCGACGGTCCCGCCAACAGAACGGCGGGACGTACTCCTGGACGCAGCGGCGGCAGCGCAACACGCTGACACGGCTCTGGCCGCGGACCTGTTCGCTGCCGCAGTAGACGCCGCCAGCGGCGTGGACGTGGATGTCGCCCTGAGGCTACGGGCTCTGCTCACGATTGCCGACCGGATCCCCGATCGGCCAACAGACCCCACAACAGGCGGAGACCGTGCACACATCGCCCGTCGGCTCGCCCACGCAGTTGAAGACGCCACCCCCTTTGTGCCGGACCCTCGGGAACAAGTGCCATACCGGCTCGCTCTCAGCGTGGCGAGCCGACTCCACGGGCCGTCTGGTCTAGCTCTCGCCTGCCGGTGGGAGGACGACGGACACGTGGGCCTATCTGAAGGCATTGGCACGGTCATTCCTCTCCTCGCCGAGACAGGAACAGTCGGCGGCTTTGAGGCGTTCTGGATGCTGCGCCTGCTCAGTCAGCACTCCGATGTGGTAACCCCTGCGGTCACTGTTCTCAGATGCCTCCTCAACCAGGGACCGGCGGGTCGTAGCCAGGCCGTCACGTGCCTCGGAACGCTTGCCGACTGGGTCGTTCGCGATCTACCGCCTCACCAACAAGGTGACGCTGCCCGTAATCTCAATACTGCCATTCAGGAAATGGGACTGGGCCAGATTCAGGCCGCGCAGCGACTGCAATCCCGTGCACAGGAACTCTCCGCCCTAAGCGTAAATAGGCCAGCCATCCGCTCCTCACGGGACTGGGGAGGATCCGGTGAAGAGCAAGCAGTGGACATTGCTGGCCTAGTCAGTGCGGCGAGTTTCATCCGAGCCGATCAGGATCTCCCCGTACTTGTCGCTCATTATGCCTCTGATGAACGCGTAGTCACCTACCTGACGACTGCGGCTCATCGCGCCGGCCCGTCGGGACGTACTACGGCGCTGGAGGAGCTCCTAAAAATCGCCGATCGTGGGGTGCGGGGCGCCCGCGCACCCCAGGTAGCGCGCGTAGTGAGCGGGCTATGCTACGAATGGCGTGCGAGCGCGAGCGTGCGTGACTGGGCTAGCCAGCACCTGCCGATGTGGGTATCGCGACATCTACTCGACCTATTCACCACCGGACTAGATCGGCATGGCAACTACGGCCTATTGCTAAAATTGCCGAGTAATGAACCCGGATGGTCAAATTGGCTTCTTCCGGCAGCATCTGCTCACCTCGATGAGTTGACTGCCAACCAGCTTTACACTCTGGCAGCATCACTGGCAGAAACACTGCCGGCCACGTCCACACTTTCACAAATCATCGAATGGGCTTTGGACTCTCGTCCGTCTCTACCCAACTCCGCCGATATAACACGGATTCCCGCTGCTTCGGCGATCAGTAATTCCGTAGCTGACATCGAGGCCGCCCGAGAGACCTTGCCTGAACCACCAGAGGACTCGAGCACACTCTTTGCAGCGGTATTGTGGGCCCTGCTCGGCCATCCCGACCGGCGCGTGCGATGGCGAGCTGCACACACGGCACGAATTATCCTGACTCAAAGCAGCGACGGCAGCTCTGTGGCTGACGCGCTCTGGCGCTGCGTAACGGAATCCTCCACTGGCGGCAGTTTCCGTTCCGCCACGCTTGAATTCTTTCCGCTATCAGCTCAACAGTGGCTGCTCATCGTCTTCGCGCGGGTAGCCAGTGAAGCCCCACTGGTCCTAGTGCCGCTGGCCACTGAACTAGCCGCAATGGCAGTAGACCGAAGTCAGCCCCATGCAGCTATTCGCGAGTTGGCACGCCAAGCGGCGCTCGACGTGGCCGCAGCTCATCCTGAGGCATTGCCTGCGCACGTTGTCAGCGACCTCGCGTTCGCGAATCGGCCCCGATTGTGCAGCACCTCACGCGACGTACGGAACGTTGGATCGCGTTATGGCGACTACGACACGCGCTTCCAGTTCGACTCTATGGACGTCGTACCGTACTGGTACTCCCCTCTGGCAGAGGCTTTCGACGGAGTGTTTCTCGCCGACGTCATGCAGAGTGCAGACAAGTGGATCAGCGAGCGGTGGGGCCGGAGCTCCGAGGAAACACGGCAGGACCCCAGGGCGGCCCAACACGAGCGGTCGTGGGCGCTGATCAGTGCTGACCATGGTTCCTTGCCGATTGTGGAAACGCTCCAGAAGTACCTGGAGTACCACGCACTCCACATGGTGGCTGGCGAACTTGTCGACGGGGAAAACCCCGTGCTCAGACACTGGCGTGACGACGACGAGTGGACGGGCTGGCTGACCGGTCATCTTCCCCACTCATCAACCCACTGGCTGGCCGATATCCGCGAACCGGTTCCGGCTCGCTCGCTCACCCTCGGTATGTGGGATCGGCTCCAGCTAGACGACGCCATTACCTCAGTGCAAACGGCGACGTCTCAGGATGCTTCCACGTCTGCTGTTGATCCGGATCCAGCAGTTCAGAGGGGATTCGACGGAGCCGCTGTAGCGCGACAGGCATGTCGCGAACTGGACATGCTCGATGACGATCCAGAAATGATCGTAGTGTCCGCATCCATCACCACCTATTCTGACCGCCATTCGTGTACGGCCTGGTTGACCAGTGCTCTAGTAACCCCAGAAGCCAGTACCGCCCTACTCGCTGCTCTGGCAAGCAGCACACGTCCGCAGGGCCTGCCTGGGGCTGGCGAGGGGCCGCCATGGGGAGACGAAATAGATGACCCCAAGCTGCAATTGCTCGGCTGGATCGTTTATCGCGAGTCAGACGAGGGCGGCCTAGACCGCGACGACCCGCTGACGGGTGGCATCACTACCGCTCAACGCTCACTTTTCACGGACTTCTTCACTTGGGCTCATCTGTCCGCTAACGCTGCAGGCACTCAATTCATCGACCCGAAAGGCAAGATCGCCGCCCACATGACGTGCTGGGGAGACGAGAACAAACGCGGTCAGCGCAACACATACGACGACTATTCAGGCTCCTACCTCTCGGTACGTCGCGACCTCTTGATGGCATATCTCAAGGAACGCTGCCTCAGCCTCGCCTTGGCAGCAGACGCCCATGTGTATCTCATGAACCGCAGCCAGCAGGAGGCGAAAGATGAACACCGGCGAGCCCGTTACACCGTCCTCCACGAGGACGGACGGCGAGTCAGCGTCGAGGTTGACCAGACCATCTGAGCCGTACCACTCAGGTGACAAGGCTGAGGCAGAAACATCAACCGCATCCGCTGGCCCGCCGGCGACCAACGAAGCCGGAAAAGAGCCTCAGAACGGCATGGACGAAAGACACACCAACAGTGCCGAGGACACTCAGCGCCAGGCAGCAGAGGATCTCCTCGGAGCTGACACATTCGCCTTGGGTCTGCGCATCACAACTGAGCTCGGCGGAGACGACTCCACGCTGCTGTCGAGGTGGATGGCTCTGCGCATTGCGCAACTCATGCGCGATGTGGAGGAAGCCGATGACGCCTCCGTTCGGGAAGAAGCCGCGCGTACCTGCGAAGATCTGGTCCTGCGAGTTTGGGAAGCACGATCGAATTGGCCGCAGGGCTGGCCTCCCGAATCTGCCAGGCAAGTCGTTAGCGGCTTGGAGGAACCAAGCCCATGGCGAAGGGCACGTATGCCGGAGCAGGACGATGACGTCTCGTGGTGGACGGTACTGCCAGCGGCACTCGACTTGTTGTCGGAAGAGCAAGCGCTTTGGCGACTGACGGCCCTCGCTGACGTCGACCCGAGCGACATCCGCGCGTGGCTTGAGCAGCGGGGAGCAACTCTGGGGGAGGAGGAAAGGAAGCAACTTGAGTCCATCGCTGATGCGGCGGAGCATGCGGAGGAACGACTGGACGAGCGACTGACTGACAGGTCGGCGTCCCTACAACTCGCACGAGGACGTCAGCAAAGGGAACAGGGCACAAGCCTGACGGCACCAGAGCGAGCCGAATCAGCACTGCGGCAAATCAGGAAGCTCTCACGAGCGCGGCTGAAGCTCGCAGAACGCGTGGCGGCCCGTGCCAAAACTAGTTCGTAAGTCGGCGCGAGGGCTGCCGCCCACGCATCACGTCCAGCGGCTGTCCTGGCGACGTGTAACGCGTGAGCGATGCGTGAGCGGACGGTGCGGCACAACCCGCCGCTCGCCGGATCGGCACTCACGACCCACATGCTCTGACCAGGTGGTTCCGGACACCGGACCAGCGTCCGGAACCACCCAGCAAGCTTTGGCCAGGACTTTTAATCCATTGGTTGTGGGTTCGAGTCCCACAGGGCCTACGGTGCGGGTCACGGGGGTACCCCCTCCGACCTGCCGTGCAGCGCCTGAGTCGGCTTCGGTCGGGTCGGGCGCTGCCTTGTTCCCCGGTGCGGACCTGGGCCGTCGCCCTACTGCACCCGCCCCTGGCTGGGCTCAGGGGTGTCCTCGTCCGGCAGGTGGACGTCGTTGACCGCGATGTTCACCTCGACGACTTCCAGGCCCGTCATCCGCTCCACCGCCGCGATCACGTTCTCCCGGACATCCGCGGCGACGTCGCTGATGCTCGTCCCGTACTCCACGACGACCTGGAGGTCGATGGCGGTCTGCTTCTCGCCGACCTCGACCTTGACGCCGCGCCCGGCGCTCGGCTGTCCACCGGGTACCCGGTCGCGCATCGCTCCCATGGTGCGGGAGAAGCCGCCGCCCAGCGCGTGGATGCCGGGGACCTCCCGTGCGGCGATCCCGGCGATCTTCTCCACCACGCCGTCCGCGATGGTCGTCCTGCCGCGCGGCTCCGACGCCGCCGGAAGATGGGTGCCCAGGTGGGTGCGGGGTTCGTCCGGACCGGACTTCTGCAGAGTTGAACCATTCGGCTCCGTCATGCGAGCCACCTCCTCGGGCGGTGCGCGGAGTGCCGACTCGGCGGCCGTCGGCCGCCCGGCTTCATCTCATGAGTACCGTGCGAAGGCTCGGACATGCAGCCGCGCGCGGGGCTTTTCGTTCCGTCCGCATCCTGGGACCGGGCCGCCGCCAACCTTCCGTCGAGCGCTGGGAGCACTACGCTGTCGTAGAGACGTCCCAGACCCTGGCGCCATGCTGTTCGCTGAACACAGATGGCTGCCGGGTGCGGACCCATCGTCTGTCATCCGGCGCATCCCTGGAGGGAACCGGGCGGATCCCCTGTCCTGCCGTGCAGGGCTTCGGACCGGCCGTTGCTCCGCCTCCGCCGTACAGACGCCCCCGCCGGGAGTGCGCCCAGGAAGCCGGGACTCCGGCCCGACGCACCCGCTGACGGACGGCCCTCAGAACCGAGGCGCCATGCCCCAGCCACAGCTCACCGTCTACCGCCACGACCGCAGCACACGAGCGCTGATCACCCTGGCCGGTGAGATCGACCTCGAATCCGCGCCGCTGGTGCGCGCGTCGCTGGAGGAGTGCCTGCGGGACGGTGTCCGCTCCATCGACGTCGACCTCACCCCCGTCGTCTTCTGCGACTGCAGCGGACTCAACGAGTTCCTCCTCGCCGCCCAGCAGACCACCGCGGTCGGCGGAACCCTGCGCCTGCATCATCCGCCGCTGATGCTGGCCCGGATCCTCGACCTCGTCGGCTGCGGGTTCCTGCTCCTGGGCCGGCCGTACGGTCCCGTGCCGCCGCCCGGCGACACCCCGGGCGCACCCGGTCCGGTCCCGCCGCCCAGGTCCTTTCCTCTGGCGTCCGTTCTCTCGGGGGACGCGTGGTGAGTCGTCGGAGCTGACCGGGCATGCGGTCCACCCGCCTCGCGCAGTCCTCGCGAGGCCCACCCACCGAACAACAGCGAGGTCCACATGAACGTTTCACGGAACGCCAGGAACCAGGCACAGGCGATGAAGGGCAGGATCACCGAAGAACTCGGCCGGGTCACCGGCAACCGGCGGCTGCAGCGCCGGGGCCGGGCCGATCGGGTCTCCGGCGGCCTGAAGCAGGCCGTCGAGAAGGCCAAGGGCGCGTTCAGGCGGGACGGAGGCGACTCCCGATCCGTGTTCAGGCGGAAGGGAGGCGACCCCCGATGAGGTACGACCGGACGCGCGCCCGGTAGCCCGCCTCCCGAGCCCGGTTCTCCGCCGAGCGCCGTCGGCCGGGGCCGAAGCCGCTGGTCCCGTCGGACGGACAGGACGAGATCCTCCCGCGCCTGCGGTCCGCCCCCGACACGCAGTCCGGCGAACTCCGGCTCGCGCCGCGGCAGCGCCGTCGGTTCACCCGGTGACCGCTGCACGCCCAGGGCCGCCGTCGCACCCCGTCGCCGCGGCGCGCGGAGTACTGTGGACAGTACCGAGGGCACTTCGCACACCGGCTTCCACGCCGGGTCGTCCTCGGCGAGAGATGAAACCCGGGTCGCCGCAGAGGCGGCCCGGAGACGGGTTCGCGTCATGTCGGCGACCTTGCTCCCCACCTTGCCGCCCCCCGAGCCCGCCGCGGTCCCGGCCGCGCGTCTCGCCCTGAAGACAGAGGGCGCCTCCCGGGGCCTCCTGGACGGTGCCTGGTGGCCCCGCACCCGGGATCTGCCGAGCGAACTGCCCGCGCTGACCGCCGTGTTGGACACCCTGTGGGGCCGCATCACCCGTGTCGCCGTCAACCCGGAGCACTGGCCGGTCATCCCCCGCAAGGTTCCCGTGGGCGGCCACGTCGTCAAGGTCGGCTGGTTCACCCCGGAGATCGACCCGCACAAGCTGCTGCTGCTCTCCTACGGCACCGGCCGCTGGGACCTGCTGATCATCCCGCCCGAGACCGGGGCGGAGTCGGCCTCCCGGCTGATGGCCGCCGCGTCCGGCCACGACGGGCCGCCGCTCACCGCGAGCGCGCTCATCGCCGCGGAGGAGACCCGGTACGGCGGCACCGCCCCGGTGTCCGGCGTCTCCCCCGAACAGGCCGACAGGGCCGGGCCGGTCACGGAGACCGGCCCGGCCGACCGCCTGCTCGCCGACAGGTGAGGGCGGCCGTCATGGACGCCTTCGAGGCGGCGGACGCCTTCATCGTCCTCACCGGAGTGGCTGCCTACGTGCTGCACCGGCTCCACGTCCAGCGCACCGGCAGAATCACCGCGCACCGGTACGGCACCGCCCTGCCGGGTCACAGAGGGCGCGGCACACCGGGGTCACCGGTGCCACTCGTGCCGTCGGTGTCACCCGGCCCAGCCGTGCCATCCGTGTCAGCGGACCGGTCCCGAGGGCGTTGAAAGGCGCCCCACGCCCCACCTGCCTGCCTGCCCGGGATCAGATCCGGATCAGACCCGGGTCAGGCGCACCGCCACCGTCTCGGCGACCGTGACCGGCCGGTCGTAGTCCGGGTCCGTCGCCGTCGCGCGGCCCTCGACCTCGACGTCCCCCTTCTGGAAGGGGACCGAGCCGGTGGGCACGGCCGTACCGGTCCAGGCGACCGGGGCGCCCGGGGTGCAGGACACCGTCGTGGAGAAGGAACCGCGGATACGCCATCCCGAACTCCTCCAAGCTGCTCCAGTTCGGCTACCTGGCGCAGTGGACGGGCAAGGACAGCTATGTCGCGGTGAAGAACACCACGGGCATCCCGACCGCGCCCGGTGGGTCGTACAAGCGGGCGAACCTGGCCACGGTGCGCTTCTCGGTGCGCGGCGGCACACAGATGGCCACGCAGAACGACACCGCGCTCCAGGCGACGCCGAAGACCGAGGACTGCACGACCGACCTGATGGCCGAGGTGCGCGACGACAGCGCCCCGTACAGCGCCGCCGTCCATGTGACGCCCGGGACCTGGCAGCCCCGCGACGACCTCTTCGCGGACAACGGCGACGACGTCGGCGGCGGTTTCCCGAAGGTCAGGACGCTGAAGGCGGGGCAGAGCTTCACCCAGTCCTTCGGGCGGGCCGCGTGGAGTCCGATGCACTACCTGCCGACGGTCGCGGGCAGGTCCGTCTCCTTCATCCCGGACGCCCTGATCGGCGACCCGGACGTCGGGGCGAACGGCGCCGACCCGACCAAGGAGACGGTGGTCCTCACCAAGGGGAGCACCACCGTCAAGAAGCAGACCCTGACCGACTGGGGCACCGGCGACGCCGAGTTCTCCGCCGGGATCCGCTCGGCCGGCTGGTACGACCTGACCGTCGACGCCCACCGCTACCGTCCCGGCATCACCTTCCCGGCCGGGATGCTGTCGTCGCGCGTCACCCTCGACTGGCACTTCAAGGCCGACCCGGCCAGGTCGATGGTCGCGCCGGTGTTCATGACCCGCTTCCTGCCCATCGGGCTCAACAGCCGCAACCAGGCCGCCGCGAACAGCACCACCACGGTCGACGTGAGCGCCGGGCGCGGCTCCCAGGGGGATGTGCGGTTCACGACGGTGACCGCCAAGTCCGTCCGGGTCTGGTCGTCCGCCGACGGCGGCAGGACCTGGAAGGCGGCGACCGTCAGGCACTCCGGTTCGACCTGGCAGGCGTCGGTCCGCAACCCGGCCTCCGGCGCCGTCGCCCTGCGCTCGGAGGTGACCGACGCGGCTGGGGACCGCTCGGTGGAGACGGTGTACCGGGCTTACGCCATCGGCTAGTTCACGGCAGGAGGTGGCGGTTGGGTGCCGTCGCCCGCTCCTCGAACTCGCCGAGCACCACCACGTCCACGCCGGCCGCCGTCAGCATCCCCGTCCCGTCCGCCGCCGCCACGAACGTGTCGGGCTCCCGCCACGCCGTCACCACCCGCCCCACCCCGGCCTCCAGGATCAGCCGGGCGCAGGGGGCTGGACGGGAGGCCCGGCGGGTGCAGGGTTCCAGGCTGGTGTAGACCGTGGCGGTGGCGAGGCGGGGGTCCGTCGGGGAGATCTTCGCCAGGGCCGCCTCCTCGGCGTGCACGACGGGGTCGCCGGACTCCCGGGAGTGGCCGCGGGCCAGCTCCGTGCCGTCGGCGGCCACCACCACCGCGCCCACGCTGAAGGCCGTCCGGGAGGGCGGGCACTGGGCCGCCAACTCGCAGGCCAGCGCGAGCCAGTGGTGGTCGGCGGCGGAGGGTACCGGGCCCGTGCCGGGGGCCGTGGGTTCGTAGCGCATCAGCACCACGTCCTCGATACGGCGGGTCTCCACGAGGCGCAGCCGGCCGCCCTGGTAGGTGCCCGGGCCGAAGAGCCGCGGGGCGTCCGGATCGCCGACGAACAGCGGGGCCAGGACCAGCTGCACCTCGTCCGCCAGGCCCTGCTGGAGGAGCTGGGTGTGGATACGGCCGCCGCCCTCGACCATGAGCCGTTCGACGCCGTACACCGAGTTCAGGTGCTCCAGCAGGCGGCGCCAGTCCAGCGCCGGGCCGAGGGGAACCACGTCGGCTGCCAGACCCGCCTTGCGGGCCCGCTCTGCGCCCTGGTCCGTCGTGTAGACGACCTTCTCGCCGCCCGTGTGCCAGAAGTTCGCCGCCGGGTCCAGTTCGCCCGAGCCGCTGACCGTGACCTTCAGGGGGTACGGCGGTTTCCCGGCGGCGACACGGGTCGCGCGGCGCTCCTCGGAGTTCACCAGCAGCCGGGGGTTGTCGGCGCGGATCGTGCCGGCGCCGATCAGGATCGCGTCCACGGAGGCGCGGACCTCGTCGACGCGGTCGAAGTCGGCCGGGCTGGACAGGAGGAGCCGGTCGGGGCCGGTGTCGTCGAGGTAGCCGTCGAGGGAGACCGCGGCGGAGAGGAGAACGTAGGGGTGGGGCATCGGTGCGGTCCCTCTCGGAAACGGGTGCGGGAGCTTCAGGAGCGGCGGGTCTTGGTTCAAGTTTGAAGCAAACCTACACTGGGGGCATGACGACCCGCTGGCTCAGCCCCGACGAGCAGCGAGCCTGGCGTGCCTACATCGCCGCCTCGCTCCTCCTGGAGGACACCATCGACCGGCAGCTCCAGCAGGAGGCCGGCATGCCCCATGTGTACTACTCCATCCTGGCCAACCTCTCCGAGACCCCGGAGCGGCGGCTGCGGATGACCGATCTCGCCGAGGGGCTGAAGATCACCCGGCCCCGGCTCACGTACGCCGTCGCCCGGCTGGAGAAGGACGGGCTGGTGCGGCGCGAGAGCTGCCAGTGGGACAAGCGCGGCAGTGTCGCGGTCCTCACGGACGAGGGCATGGCGGTGCTGGAGCGGGCGGCGCCGGGCCATGTGGAGACGGTCCGGTCCGCGCTCTTCGACCGACTCACCCCGGAGCAGGTGGGACAGCTGGAGGAGATCTTCACCAGCATCACCGAGGGGCTCCAGGGGGACGAGGGCGCCTCCGAGGAGGTGCCCTGGCGGCGGCGGTCGTCCTCGTCCTGTTCCTGAGGAACCCGGCGTGACGCGCGCCATAAACCCGTTGCTTCAAATTTAAAGCATGGGGTAGGGTCACGATCAGTAGAACTGCTTCAAATCTGAAGCAGGTATGCCTACGGACCGGAGTACCCGCATGACCGACCTGCCCGCCGCCACCCAGCGCTCCCGCGTCCGCGTCCCGCTGCGCTTCGGGGACGGTTACCGCGTAGACGCCGAGCTCGTCACCTTCCACGGCCTGGCCGACGGGCAGGAGCACCTCGCCGTCGTCCTCGGCGACCCCGCCCCCGGTGCCGTCCCGCTCGTGCGCCTGCACTCCGAGTGCCTCACCGGCGACGTCTTCGGCTCCGCCCGCTGCGACTGCGGCCCGCAGCTGCGCGAGGCGGTCGAGCGCATAGCCGAGCGCGGCGGGATCCTGCTGTACCTGCGCCAGGAGGGCCGCGGCATCGGCCTCTACAACAAGCTCGACGCGTACGCCCTCCAGGACCAGGGTCTCGACACCTACGCCGCGAACACCGCGCTGGGACTGCCCGAGGACGCCCGCGACTACACGGCGGCCGCGCAGATGCTGACCGCCCTGGGGATCGGCGAGCTCGACCTGCTCTCCAACAACCCCGACAAGGCGGGCCAGTTGCGCGACCTCGGCATCGGCGTCCGCGACCGGGTCCCCACCGGTGTCTTCACCACCGCCCACAACGTCCGCTACCTGCGCGCGAAGGTCCTGCAGACCCAGCACACGCTGCCGCTGGGCGAGTTGACCGAACTCGGCGTCGGCTGAACGTCATCTGGGCGTGTGCGCCAGATGGGCCAGAACGGCCAGGACGCGCCGGTGGCCGCTGTCGCTCGGCGGGAGGCCCAGCTTGAGGAAGACGTTGCCGATGTGCTTGCTGACCGCGCGCTCGGTGACGACGAGGGTCCTGGAGATGGTCGCGTTGTCGTGGCCCTCCGCCATCAGCTTCAGCACCTCGCGCTCGCGAAGTAGGCCGCCGCCTTCACCGCCGCGGGCGCCCGGGTCCCGTCGTCCAGGCCCTCCTCCACCACCCGCACCGAGAGCCCGCCGGCGGCCGCCAGAGCCCGCACCGCGCCGACGAGACCCCGGTCGGTGAGGATCGGCGGATGGATGCCGCGGACCACCTGCCGCAGCTCCGTCAGCGCCTGTTCGGCCTGGTCCTGGGCGTCGTCCAGCAGCTTGCGGGCGGCGTCCGGGTCCCGGTCTCAGGCCCGCTTGGCCAGTCCGATCCGCATCGACAGCGCCACCAGGTTGGCCTGGGCGCCGTCGTGCAGATCCCGCTCGATGCGGCGCAGTTCGGCCTCGTGCGCGGCGATCGCGTCGGCCCTGGTCTCCTTCAGTTCCTCGACCCGCCGGGCCCACCTGGCCTTCGGGGAGGGCATCAGCAGCACGGTCGACCAGCGGGCCTCGGTGTCCGCGAGCCGCACGATCAGCGGCAGGACGACGGGGTCGCGGCGCAGCGCTCCGGCCCACACCCCGTCGACTACCAGGCCGAGGGGCCACAGCGGGAGCGCGAGGACGAGGAGGGCGCCGTAGAGGTAGGAGGCGACCATCCAGCGCAGGTCGGTGAGCGTGCCGGGGTCGCGCACCGAGGTGCGCAGCCGTTCGCGGAGCGTGCCGGTCATGGGCGTGTACGCCTCGGGGATCTCCCGGCCCGTCCACAGGGCGGTCAGGTTCCGCTTGGCGCCGGCGATCCGCCGGATCAGCAGCACGGCCTCGGGCAGCAGCCAGCAGCCGACCACCGCGAGCGTGCCGATGGCGGCGATGAGCAGCACCGTGACGAAGAGGTACATGCCGAAGCACATGGCCGCGGCCACGACCAGGTGCACGGTCGCCGTCGCCGCACGCTGCCCTGCCTTCCACATGCGGCTCACGCTGGAGGACCGGTCCCGGGATGCGCGGTGCAGCCAGCTACACCATCGGGGCCCGGACGCGGCTGACTCCCGGCGGGCCTCCGCCCTGTCCGGCCCGGACGCGGCTCACTCTCGGCGGTCCTCCGCGCCGTCCGGCCTGTACGCGGCTCACTCCCGGCGGTCCTCCGCGCCGTCGCCGTGGTCGCGGACCCAGTTCCGGTGGGCGTTCGACCCCTCGCGGCCGGGCGAGAGCCTCAGAACGGCTCCGCCGTCGATCTGCTCCAGGCTCGTGATCACGTAGGGCGAGCCGGTGTGCACCGCCAGCCGGATGCTCCCGTTGGCGAACTCCGTCACCCGCAGGGTCCGGCCGCCGGAGAGCGGGATGTCCCGCTTGTCGATCTCCACCGGCCGTTCGTCGGCTGCCGTCATGGTCCCCTCCTCGTTTCCCGTGAGAGGCGTCACGGTACGCCGGACCCGCCCGGCCGATCGGCCCAACCGGACCTGCGCCGCACCCCCCGCCGTCCCACCCTGGCCCCATGGCCCCCAGACACACCGCCGCCCTGCTGCTCGCGCCCCTGCTCGGCCTCCTGCTCGCCTCCTGCGGCACGGTCGACCCCGGCACCCGCACGATGGCCCGCGCCCTCCCCGCGGACGCGCACTTCACCCATCCGGGGGTGCTCGTCGGCAAGCGGCAGCTGGACACCGTGCGGGAGCGGGTCACGGCGGGGAAGCAGCCGTGGCTCACGGCCTATCTGGCCATGCGGGACAGCAGGTACGGGTCGTACAAGTACCGGCCCGAGCCGTACGCGAGCGTCGACTGCCCTGGCGGCGCCCACGCCGACCGGCCCGCGCACGGCTGTGTGGAGGAGCGCGAGGACGCCATCGCCGCCTACACGCAGGCCCTCCTGTTCGGCGTCACCGGCAAGCGGGAGCACGCCGTGAAGGCCAGGGAGATCATGGACGCCTGGTCGGCGCGCATGCGGCGGCACACGGAGGAGGACTCCGGGCTCCAGACCGGCTGGGCCGGGTCCACCTGGGCCCGGGCCGCCGAGATCATCCGCCACGGCGGGACCGCGGGCTGGCCCGAGGGGCGGGTCCGGCGGTTCGAGCGCATGCTGCGGACCGCCTATCTGCCGGCCGTCACCCGGAAGGTGCCCGACTACAACGGCAACTGGGACCTCGTGATGACGGACGCGGCCATCGGCATCGCCGTCTTCCTCGACGACCACAGGGCCTTCGACCACGCCCTGCAACGGTTCCGCGAGCGGGTGCCGGCGTACTTCTATCTGGAGAAGGACGGCAGGGTCCCGCTCACCCCGCCGGGCAGCACGGTCGACACCCCGCGGAAGCTGACCACCTACTGGTTCGGGCAGACGGCCTTCAAGGACGGCGTCTCCCAGGAGACCTGCCGCAACTTCCAGCACGTGGGGTACGCGCTCGCCGCGACCGCCCATGTCGCCGAGACCGCCTGGCACCAGGGCGTCGACCTGTACGGCGAGGTCGCCGACCGGCTCGAGGCGGCGCTCGCCCTCCACGCCCGCTACCAGTCGGGCGAGTCAGCGCCCGCCTGGCTGTGCGGCGGCAAGGTGGTCCGCACCATGGGCCCCGATCTGGAGGTCGCCCTCGACCACCTGGAGAACCGGCTCCACGTCCCGGTCCCGGCCGCGCACAAGCTCGCCGAGGAGACCCGGCCGGCCGGCACCGACAACCTGTTCGTCGCCTGGGAGACCCTCACCCACGCCGGGAACCCGGGCCTGTGAGACAACCCTGGCGCGAACCGCCCCGCGGATGGCGTACAGTAGTGAACACAACGGCGCGGGGTGGAGCAGCTCGGTAGCTCGCTGGGCTCATAACCCAGAGGTCGCAGGTTCAAATCCTGTCCCCGCTACTCAAGGCTCAGGGCCGGAGTCCAGTCACTGGACTCCGGCCCTGAGTGTTTCCCCCGACCGGAGCACCCGGCTCGCCCGCGGACCGCAACCGGGCGAACCTGGACGTGTGGAGCAGGAGGGGCGGATCTCGCACGCGCGCAGCTTCGTCCGCGTGCTCCCGATGCTGCTGCTCGTCGCCGGGGCGTTCTACGACTACCTGACCCCGACCCAGTTCTCCGCGGCGCCCCTGTTCACCGCCACCCCCCTGGTCGCGGCCCCGCTCTACTCGCGGCGCGGCACCGTCCTCACCGGCGTCGCCACCGTCCTCGTCGTCCTCGCGGTCCACCTGCAGCTCGGCATCGTCCTCGAAGCCGACGCCGTCACCGAGACGGTGACCGTGATCACGGTCGCCGTCCTCGCGGTCCTCATCAATCTCCTCGTCCGCCGCAGCAGCGAACAGCTCGCCTCCCAGCGCGAGATCGCCGAGGCCGCCCAGCGCGCGGTGCTGCCCGGTCCCCCGGGACGGATCGGCGGGTTCGACATCGCCGTGCGCTACGAGGCGGCCCAGGAGGACGCGTTCATCGGCGGCGACCTGTACGCCGTGCAGGACAGCCCGCACGGGGTACGGCTGATCGTCGGGGACGTGCGCGGCAAGGGGATGGGGGCGGTGGCGGCCGTCGTGATCGTCATCGGGGCGTTCCGGGAGGCCGCCGAGCAGGAGACCACCCTGGAGGCCGTCGCGCAGCGCCTGGAGCGGGCGCTGGAGCGGGAGGCGGCGCGGCGGGACAGCGTCGACATCCTCGAGGGGTTCGCGACGGTCGTCCTCGCCGAACTCCCGCACGGCGACGGGATCGTACGGATCGTCAACCGCGGCCACCCGCCTCCCCTGCTGCTGCACGGCGACGGCACGGTGGACGAACTGCCCGCCTGCAGCCCCGCGCTGCCGCTCGGCATGGGCGACCTCGGTACCTGGCCCGACCTGGCGGAGGAGCACCGCTTCCCGGGCGGGGCCACGCTGCTGCTGTACACCGACGGACTGTCCGAGGCGCGGGACGGGCGCGGGCGGTTCTACGACCCCGAGGCGCGGCTGACCGGCCGGGCCGTCCCGGAGCCGGGCGCACTGCTCGCCGCCCTCGCGGGCGAGGCGCGCCGGCATTCCGGGGGCTTCCTCACCGACGACATGGTCCTGCTCGCCCTGAGAAGGCCTGTGTGACGCGGGGTGATCGGACGACCGCCCTCCGCATAGCGTCTGACGTGCCGTCAAGGTCCGTGGGTTACCCGAGGTCAGGCCAACTCGCCCGTTTTTAGCCGTTCATGGGCCGTAAGTCCTGCGGGATTTCGTTAATGATCAAGCGGAACAGCTTGGAATCGGCCCCCCGGGTCTATTAACGTTCGATAACGCAGCGCGGTCGTCCCAGCCGTCACAAGAGACGGCTCCGTGCTCACGCGCCGAATTCCGCAAGGGAACCGGGGAACCACCAACTTGGGGTGAATCGCTCGTACTCCGCCGTGGCAGCACGGCGGGTATACGCGCGTAGGAGACCTTCCTGCTCCGAACCCGTCAGCTAACCCGGTAGGCGAGAAGGAAGGAAAGGAGCGCGCCCACGTGGCGTCCAACCCGCCTGCCCCCGAGGCCCCGTCCGTACCACGCAGCACTCTCGTGTACGGCGGCTACCGCGCCGACGACGAGGCCCCGCTCGGCGAGTGGAACCCGACCGCGGACTCCCTGGCCCCGGTACGAGGCCGGCACCGCGTCGCCAAGCAGCGCGGCGGAGGATTCGCCCGCAGCTCCACCGTTCTCGGCGTCGGTGTCATAGCCGCCGTCAGCGCCGGCGGTATGGCCAGCGCCAACACCGGCAAGCCGCCGGTCTCCATCTCGATGCCCGACCTGCCGAACGTCGGCTCGCTCATCTCGGACGACGCCGACTCGGCCGCGGACGACACGAGCGCCTTCAGCAGTGTCGGCGCCACCACCGCGGACACCGCGCAGGGCGCCTCGGACGCCGGTGAGGCGCTGCGTTCGCGCATCCTGGCCCAGGCCGAGCAGCAGCAGGACCAGATCGACACCAAGGCCGCCCAGGCCGTCGCGGCCGCCGCCGAGAAGGAGGCCGACGCGGCCGCCGCCAAGGCGGAGAAGGAGGCCCAGGAGCAGGCCGCCGCCGCGAAGAAGAAGGCGGAGGAGGCGGCCGCGAAGGTGGCCGAGGCCGCGCGCCTGGCCGAGCTCGCCAAGCAGTACACGCTGCCGACCTCGTCGTACACCATCACCTCGACCTTCGGGCAGGCCGGTTCGCTGTGGTCCTCCGGCTACCACACGGGCCTCGACTTCGCCGCCCCCACGGGCACGCTCATCAAGGCGATCCACAGCGGCACCATCACCGAGGCGGGCTGGGCCGGTTCCTACGGCTACCGCACGATCCTCACCCTCGACGACGGCACCGAGCTGTGGTTCTGCCACCAGTCCTCGATCAGCGTCAGCGTCGGCCAGAAGGTCGGCACCGGTGACGTCATCGGCCGCGTGGGCGCCACGGGCAACGTGACCGGCGCGCACCTGCACCTGGAGGTCCACCCGAACGGCGCGGCCGACGGGATCGACCCGATGGCGTGGCTGCGGGGCAAGGGGCTCAACCCCTGAGGTTCCCTCTTCCTACGGTTTCCGACGGCCCTGACGACGTCCCCCCGACGCCAGGGCCGTCGGCGTGTGTGGGGGCAGAGTTCCGGAGGGGGTGATTCCGGTTGTTTACGAGGACTTTGCGGCCGTAGCGGAAGAGCGGCGTCCCGGACGGGCGTTGACGTATGGCATGACTTCTCTGCGCAAGCTCGGCTCCTCCGACCTCGAGGTCTTCCCGCTCTCCCTCGGCGGCAACGTCTTCGGCTGGACCGCCGACGAGGCCACCTCCTTCGCCGTCCTCGACGCGTACACCGCGGCCGGCGGCAACTTCGTCGACACGGCCGACTCCTACTCGGCGTGGGTCGACGGGAACTCCGGCGGCGAGTCCGAGACCGTCATCGGCAAGTGGCTGGCGGCCCGCGGCAACCGCGACGACGTCGTCATCGCCACGAAGGTCAGCCAGCACCCCGACTTCCCCGGCCTGACCGCCGGGAACATCAAGGCCGCCGCCGACGCCTCGCTGCAGCGTCTGGGCACCGACCACATCGACCTCTACTACACGCACTTCGACAAGACCGAGGTGCCGGTCGAGGAGATCATCGGCGCGCTGGACGAGCTGGTGAAGGCGGGCAAGGTGCGGGCGATCGGCGCCTCCAACATCTCCGCCGCGCGGCTTTCGGAGTCCCTCGCCTTCTCCGACCGCGAGGGCCTGGCGCGCTATGTCGCCCTCCAGCCCCACTACAACCTGGTCTCGCGTGACACCTATGAGGGCGAGCTGGAGTCGGTGGCCGCCCGCGCGGGCCTGGCCGCCGTCCCGTACTACGCCCTCGCCTCCGGGTTCCTCACCGGCAAGTACCGCCCGGGCGCGACGGTCGCAAGTCCGCGGGCCGCGGGCGCCGGAAAGCACCTGGACACCGACCGCGGCCGGAAGGTCCTCGCGGCCCTGGACGACATCGCCGAGGCCCACACGGTCCCGGTCGCCACGGTCGCCCTCGCCTGGCTCGCGGCCCAGCCGACGGTCGCAGCCCCGATCGCCTCCGCACGGACGGTGGAACAGCTCCCGGCACTGCTGAAGGTGGCGGACCTGACCTTGACGGAGGAGGAACTGGAGCGCTTGACGGCGGCGTCGGCGTAGGGCGACGGCGCTCGGCGGCGCTCGGCGGTGCCGAACCCCGCGCAGCCCTACGTCCGGTACGGGTTGTACGCGGGATACGGCACCGTCGGCTGGGGGTGGACCGGGTGGACCGGCTGGACCGGGTAGGCAGGATGGGTCGGCTGGGTCGGATACCCGTACACCCCGTACACCGGCCAAGGCGGCGCGGCCACCGGTACCGGCGGGGCTGTCGTCCGGGCCGCGTGGTCCAGGGCCTGCCGGGCCACGTCCCGCCGCCGCCACAGCTCGTGCAGCAGCTCCCGCTCCCGTACGACGAAGTCGGCGTTCGCCCGCCCGAGCCGCCCCCGGCGCCGCAGGAACGCGAGCGACGTCGCGTACGCCTCGTACTGCGCGACCGCCCGCCCCGCGGGCCGCCCCCCGAGCTGCCGTCGCGCGTACTCCCGCGCCACCCGCCGCGCCCGCATCGAGCCCAGCACGTACGGCTCGGTCGGTGTGAGCCACCCGGCGACGGCGTACGCGGGCAGTTCCTCGCGCACGGTCCTCAGCTCCCGCTGCCGCGTCCAGATGACCAGCCAGGTCAGCAGCGCGAACGCCGGCACCATGAACATCGCGTACACCGCGAAGAACCCGTACTCCCCGAACGTCGACGAGCCGTTCCACGTCGCGTGCATCCCCATCGCGAGCAGCAGCCCGGACAGCGGGACGAGCACCCGCCGGATGTGCTGGCGCTCCGCCGACAGCGCGGAGATGCCGAAGCCGATGCCGGTGAGGACGGTGAACAGGGGGTGCGCGAACGGCGACATGACCACGCGCACGAAGAAGGTCGCGGCGGTGACGGAGGCGATGCCGCGGTCCCCGCTGAGCTGGTCGGTGCCGAAGGCGGTGCCGAGGTAGAGGATGTTCTCGGTGAAGGCGAATCCGGTGGCGGTGACCCCCGCTATCACCACCCCGTCGACGATCCCGGTGAAGTCCCGTCTGCGGAACAGGAAGACGAGCAGGACGGCGGCGGCCTTGGCCGACTCCTCGACGATCGGCGCTATCACCGTGGCGCCGAGGGTGTCCGCACTGGACGGGTCGGCGGTCGCGGTCGCTATCCACTTCGTCGCGAAACTGTTGGCGATGATCGCTATCAGGGCGGCCGCACAGGCGCCCCAGGCGAAGGCGAACAGCAGATTGCGCCAGGGGCCCGGTTCGACCCGGTCGAGCCAGCGGAACGCGGCGATGAGCAGCGGCACGGGCAGGACGGCGAGCCCCAGCCCGACCAGGAAACCCTGGGTGCCGGTCTGCTGGCGGACCAGGGCGAGGATGACGAGCCCGGACAGCGCCAGGAGCGTGATCAGCGCGCCGTAGCGCACCCACTTCCGCTGCCACCAGTGCGCGTGCCGCAGCACGGCGCCACCGGTGGGGTCACCGGGGTGCGTCGGATACGGGGGACAGGTGGCCACAGCATCGACCTTAACGAGACGGAGGCGCCGCCCGCAGCCGGGTGGGACGCTCAGGCGCCGGTGGGGGGTTGAGCGGATCGGTCGGTTCGGTCGCCGTGCTGTACGCGATGGAACAGCAGGTCGTTCACGACATGTCCCTTCTCCAGTCCCTGCCCCTCGAAACGGGTCAGCGGCCGGAAGTCGGGACGCGCCGCGAAACCGCCGCCCGCCTGTGTGTTCTCGAACGCCGGATGGGCGGTGAGCACGTCGAGCATCTGTTCGGCGTACGGCTCCCAGTCGGTCGCGCAGTGCACCAGCGCGCCGGGCCTGAGACGGGTCGCGGCCAGGTCCAGGAACTCCGGCTGGATCAGCCGGCGCTTGTGGTGGCGCTTCTTGGGCCAGGGGTCCGGGAAGTAGACGCGCAGCCCGTCGAGCGCGTCCGCGGTGAGCATCTCGCGCAGCAGGATGATGGCGTCGCCGTTGCCGACCCGGACGTTGCTCAGTTTCTGCTGTTCGGCGAGGTTGAGCAGGTTTCCCTGGCCCGGGGTGTGCACGTCGACGGCGAGGATGTTGGTGCCGGGGTCCGCGGCGGCCATCTGTGCGGTGGCCTCGCCCATCCCGAACCCGATCTCCAGCACGACGGGGTTGTCGTTGCCGAACATCTCGTCGAGGTCCAGCGTGCGCTGCCCGTCGATGTCGAGGCCCCAGGTGGGCCACAGCCGCTGCAACGCGTCCGCCTGCCCCGCCGTCACCCGGCTCCGCCGGGGCTGGAAGCTCCGGATCCGCCGCTCGAAGTGCGACCCCGCGGGATCGGCACTGGGTCCGTCGGGAAACCGCGGCTCCCCTTTGGCCCGGGTGTGCCGGACGGAGACACCGGGGGCGTGCGGGCCGGACTCGCCGGCGTCGGCGGGCAGGGGGGCTTCGGGGGCGTGGGAGTCAGACACAGTGGGGTCGATTTTACGGTGACCTCGAGGCCGGACACGGCTCAGGGCTGTTCCGCTCGTCACGTCCTCGCGGCCCGGGTCCCGGTGGCGCGCTCGGATGGGCAAGGCACCCGGACCCGTCACACCGAGCGAAGCGACTCCAGGGCCCGTCGGGCCACCTCCCGCCCGATCGGCAGCGAGGCCGTCGCCGCGGGCGAGGGCGCGTTCAGCACGTGCACCGCCCGGGCGCCCTCCTTGATCAGGAAGTCGTCCACCAGCGTCCCGTCCCGCAGCACCGCCTGCGCCCGCACCCCGGCCGCCGCGGGCACCAGGTCGTCCGCCGTCACCGCGGGCAGCAGCCGCCGTACGGCCGTCGTGAACGCCCCGCGGGAGAGCGACCGCCGCAGCTCACCCGCCCCGTACCGCCAGTGTCTGCGCGCTATCTGCCAGGACCCCGGCCAGGCCAGTGTCGCGCCGAGCTCCCGGGGCCGTACGACGCCCCAGTCGTACCCCTCCCGGGCCAGCGCCGGCACCGCGTTCGGCCCGATGTGCACGCCTCCGTCGATCCCGCGCGTGAGGTGCACCCCGAGGAACGGGAACGCCGGGTCAGGCACCGGATACACCAGTCCCCGCACCAGCTCGGGCCGCGCCAGCGTGTAGTACTCCCCTCGGAACGGCACGATCCGCATCTCCGGGTCGTCACCGGTCATCCTGGAGATCTCGTCGCAGTGCAGCCCGGCGCAGTTCACCAGGACCCGCGCCCGTACGACATCCCCGGCGCCCGTCAGGACGGCGACCCCGAGCTCCGGGCGGCGGTCGATCCGGCGCACCTCGGCGCCGTAGCGGATCTCCGCGCCCGAGGCCTCGGCCAGCTGCCGCGCGACCCCGACGAAGTCGCACACCCCGGTCGTCCCGACGTGGATGGCGGCGAGACCCTCCACCTCGGGTTCGTACTCCGCGATCTGGGCGGCGCCCAGCTCCCGCACCGGAATGCCGTTCTCCCGGCCGCGCTGGACCAGTCCGTGCAGTCGCGGCAGCTCGTCGCGCTCGGTCGCGACGATCAGCTTGCCGGTGACGGCATGGGCGATGCCGTACTCGGCGCAGAACTTGACCATCTCGGCGGCCCCGCGCACGGCGTACCGCGCCTTGAGCGAGCCCGGGCGGTAGTAGATCCCGCTGTGGATCACCCCGCTGTTGCGCCCGGTCTGATGCCGGGCGGGCCCGGCCTCCTTCTCCAGCACGACGACCCGCGTCCCGGGCGCGGCCCGAGTGATCGCATACGCCGTGGACAACCCGACGATGCCCCCACCGATCACGAGCACGTCACAGTCGTAAGCGATCCCGGACAACACCTGCACCACCTCCCACCCCCGATAGTGCACTGCACCACTGACAGTCACTTCAAACGCGGGGGGCGGTGCCGTCGTCCGGGACTCAAGCCGGAGCCATCAGCAGCGGCCTGGCGCGCTCCCTGAGCTCCACCACCCGGGGCTCGTCCCCGTACGGCTCCAGCCGGTGCAGGAGATCCTTCACGTACTCGGTGGTGCGGGCCGAGGAGATGCGCCCCGCGACCTCCACCGCCCGTACGCCCTGCTCGCACGCCGCGTCGAGATTGCCCGACTCGAGCTCGGCGACCGCCGAGACGACGAGCCGGAGGCCGTGCGAGCGCACGAACTCCTCCGTCGGCTTCGACAGTGCCTGCTCCGTGAACCGTCGCACCTGACGCGGCGCCTTCAGATCCCGGTAGCACTCGGCCGCGTCCGCCGCGAACCGGTCGTACGAGTAGAAGCCGAGCCACGACGGATCGTTGTCCCCGTCCCGGGACCGCTCCAGCCAGCCCTCGGCCGCCTTGAGCGCCGCTCCGGCCGCGGCCGCGTCACCCGCACGCGCGTGTGCCCGCGCCTCGACGAGCCGGAAGAAACTCATGGTGCGGGCCGTCGCCAGGCCCCGGTTGCGTTCGAGGGCGGCCTGCGCGAGGTCGACGCCCTCGTCGCCGAAGCCCCGATAGGTCGCCTGCAACGACATCGACGCCAGCACATACCCGCCGAGCGGCACGTCCGCCGCCGCGCGGGCCAGCCGCAGCGCCTGGATGTAGTACCGCTGCGCGGCCTCCTGCTGTCCCGTGTCGAAGGCCATCCAGCCCGCGAGCCGGGTGAGCTCGGCGGAGGCGCCGAACAGTGCCCTGCCGACCTCGTCGGAGTACGAGCCGAGCAGCAGCGGTGCCGCCTCCACCCGTAAACACTCGGGCACCATGGACGAACGCCAGTCGCCGCCTCCGTACTTGGAGTCCCAGCGCCTGGCGTCCTCGGCGGCCTCACGCAGCTTCTGCACATCGCTGTGGCCGACTTTGAGCGGTGCGCCCGAGCCCTCGGAGTGGTTCACCTCGCGCGCGACCGAGCTGTCGGCCGGGGTTATCAGCCACCGTGAGGCGGGCGTTGCGTATGCGCTGACTGCGAACGAACCGGCGAGGGACTGCCAGATGCCGCCCGTGCCGGCCCGGCGGCCGGCGAGGTCCAGGCGGTAGAGCTCGGTGGCCGATCTGACGGCCTGTCCGACGTCCCTGGGGAAGGCGAGGCCCACCTCCGGCGCGGGATCCGCGTCCGCCAGGCCGATCTCGTGGAGCGGCACCGGGCGGCCGAGCTTCTGGCCGATGGCGGCGGCGATGAGGTGCGGCGCCGCACCCTGCGGAACCATCCCCTTCGACACCCAGCGCGCCACCGACGTCTTGTCGTAGCGAAGAGTCAACCCGCGTTGAGCGCCAAGATCGTTGACGCGACGCGCGAGTCCTGCGTTGCTGATTCCCGCGAGGGCGAGAACGGCGCCGAGTTTTTCGTTCGGCCCGCGTTGCTCCCTGGACATGCGCCACCCCTCGACACAGACGGCTGCCGCGCTGGCATAACCACGCGGCATTCGTAAACCCAGCGTAGTTCGCCGCATCCCAAGCGTTAAGGGGCATTGTTCCGGATGGCGGGATTGTGGTCCGTACTGAAGTGCGGGTCCGATACGCGCAGTTGCGTCGTGCTCCCGTTGTGTGGCCGTGCGCCCGTCCGTGCGCTCTTCTCCGGCCAAGAGGGGAGCGCTTCCATGGATGATGCGTGGGTCGGCCCGCTGTACTGGATCCAGTGGGCTGGGGGACACCGCCGCCTCCATCCCCGCGGGCGGCGGAAGGGCCCGGGGGGCGAAGTGGCGTCTCCCGGGCTGCGCGCCCGTCGGCGGCGCGCCACCTGTGTACGGAGCGTGCGCGAGCCTGCTTCGGTGCCGCCGATTTGGCCGAAAATCGACCCTCGTTCTCGCGGGCGATCAGCCCTCCTACCATGGCAGTTGAGGGCGCGTTAGGCGTTTTTGGGGAGCGTATCGGGGGCGCATTCGCGTCGCACACCCCTTGCCCTGTACGGGTGTTCGCAGGCGTACGCGGGTGTTCCCGGGGGCGCGTTCCCCACATCTCCAGCGGCTCCACCGGCCCTCCGGCAGGCGTCCTTCATGGCAGCATGGTGACCGGTTCGAACGGTGCACTGGTTGTCCACAGCCTGTGGAGGCGTCGATGCGGTGGTTGGTGGGATGGAGCAGCACCGCCGCGGGTGTCTCCGAAATCGGGGCGGCGGGGGCAACCGGAAGCGACGGCGAGACCGTGCACCCGGTGGGCTCACACCTCCTGTGGGGCGACCCGGATCCCCTCTGGGCGGTCGGCGACTGGCGCCCGGACGAGGTGCGCGTGGTCATGGTCGACGCGCAGACCCGGATCGCGGTCCTGGGCACCTGCGGGGCCTCCGACGAACAGCTGAGGATCGGACTGCTCGCCGCGCGCGGAGGGGCACTTCGGCATCTGACGGCCTGGTCGGGGGCGTACACGGCGGTGGTCCAGGTGGGCCGCCGGATCACCGTGGGCGGCGATCTGGCGGGCGCACGGCCGGTGTTCTACACCCCCTGGGCCGGCGGTACGGCCTACGCGACCGCCGCCCTGCCCCTCGCCGACCTCATCGAGGCCAACCTCGACTTCGGGCATCTCGCCGCGCTGCTCGCCGCCCCCGACGTGCCGGCCGCGCTCCACGACTCCACGCCCTACGAGGGCGTCCGCCGCATTCCGCCGGGGCACGCGCTGATCCTGCGCAACGGCGCCCGCGAGATCGCCGGCTACGAACCCGTCGCCTCCCTCGCGGTCGCCGCGCCCACCGCCGACGCGGACAGCGCGGTCGACGGGGTGCGCGACGCGCTCGTCGAGGCGGTACGCGCGCGTCTGTCCGCGCCGCGCCATGTGCCCGACATCGATCCCGGCCCGGTGCCCGGCATGGGGCCCGCCGAACGGCGTGCCGCGCGCGGGATGCCGGTGCCGGGGATCGGGGCCGACCTGTCCGGGGGGCCCGCGTCGGGGACGCTCGCCCTGCTGGCCGCCGGGCTGCCCGGGATGCCGGGGACCGTCCTCGGACACGGCACCGGGGCCGGCGAACGGCTGCTCGCGGTCACCTTCAACGACCTCGCCGTGCGCGGGCGGGAGGCCGAGGTGGAGCGGGCGGGGACGCTCGCGGCCAATCCCCGGCTGCACCACGTGGTGGTGACCGGGGGCGAGGAAACACTTCCCTACGCCGAACTCGACGGGCCCCTGACGGACGAACCCGGACCGTGCCTGGTGACGGCGGCACGGCACCGGGCGCGGCTCGCCGCGGGCAGCGCCGACCACTTCACGGGCTACGGGGCCCGGCAGGTGCTCGACGCGCACCCGGCGCGCCTGGCGGACCTGCTGATGGACCGCAAGCGGCGCCATCTGGTCCGGCCGGTGGCCGCCCTCGCCAAGGCGGACGGTTCCGTGCTCGTCCCCGCGCGCGTGTACGGCGCCGCGCGGAAGCTGGCCCGTACGCCGTACCGGGCCGGTCTGGAGATCCTTGCCGACCGGCTCATGCACCGGCGGTTCGACGAGCCCGGGGGTGCGGTGGGGGCGTCTCTCGCCGCGCTCACCTGGGCCAGACCTGGGCCCGCGGCGCGGTGGCTGACGGGTGAGGCGCTCGCTGAAGTATCGGTTCGCCTGCAGGGTGCCACGCATCGCTCCGGGGTCGGTCCAGGGCAGCATCCCGGCGACTTCCGGGCGCGGGCGGCGCTCGCCCGTCACGCCTCGGACCTGCGCGTGCTGGAGCAGGCCGTGGAGATCCGCTCGCAGCGGCTGCACGCGCCGTTCCTGGACAACCAGGTGGTGCGGGCCTGCCGTGCCCTCCCCGAGGCGCTGCGGGTCAGGCCGGGGGCCCGCGCGGAGATCCTGCGCACGGTGCTGGAGGGGTCGGGCGTCCCCGAGCTCCCGCCGGGCTGGGGTGCCCCGTCGCACGCCTCCTCGGCCGCGGCGACGCGCACGGGGTTGCGGGTGGCGGCGGACTCCCTGATGGCCCTGTTCGGGACGCCGTTGCTGGCGCAGGCGGGGCTGGTGGAGGCACGGGTGGTCCGCAAGGCCCTGCGGGCGGCGGCGGAGGGCGAGCCGCTGCCGCTGGACGGGCTGGCCGACCTGGTCTCGCTGGAGCTGTGGCTGGGCCGGCTGCTGGCCCGCCGAGGCACCTGCTGGACCGGCACCCCGGCACGCGCGCGTGCGGTGCCGGCGGGGATTCGGCCGCAGCGGGGGGCGTTGGGGGCGGGGGCCTCCGGCGGTTGAGCCGGGTTCGGGTGCGGGTTCGGTGGGGGCGGGGGTTTTTGCGCCGTTCCCCGCGCCCCTGATGCCTGCGGCGCAGCTGCGGGTTCGGTGGGGCGTGCGTAGCGCATGGGCCCCGGTGGTGGGGTCGGGGCCGGGGTGGGGGGTGTCCGTCCTCGGTCCGGCGGTAGCTGTCGATTGAGCAGGGCCCGGTAACGGACGCCGGCCGCTGCGGGCGGACACCCCCCACCCCGTCCCCTTGCCGCCGTACGCGGCTTGCGGCCCGTCGTGGGCGCGCGTCCCGGCCACCGGCCCGTGGTGCCGCGCGGTCCGGCGAGCGGCCCGTGGTGCCGCGCGGTCCGGCGAGCGGCCCGTGGTGGCCTTCGGTCCGTGGTGGCGAACGGTTCGTCGTGGCGTCGGGTCACTGCAACTCCCCAGGGGTGCGGGGAACTGCGCGACCAGCCACATCGCAGCTGTGGCCGCCCGACAACCGGACCCGGCACCCCCATAGGCGCCCGACCGCCTCTCCGTTCGAATGCGTACCGGTGACAATGAACCGGTGCGGTACAGAATTCTGGGTGTCTCTCAGGCGGCGGACGGCGACGGCACCGTCGTACCCCTCGGCGGCCCCCGTGTCCGCGCTCTGCTCGCCGCGCTGGCATGGCGAGTCGGTCGTGCCGTGAGTTCCGAGACTCTGATCGACGAGGTGTGGGGGGAGGATCCGCCGCAGGACGCCCCCGCCGCGCTCCAGGCTCTGGTGGGCCGTCTGCGTCGTGCCGTCGGCAGGGACGCGATCGAGTCCGGCCCGGGCGGCTACCGGCTGGCCGCCACCGAGGACGACGTGGATCTGTACGTCTTCGAGCAGCTCGTACGGCGAGGAACGGGCGCCCTGGCCCACGGCGACGCGCTCAAGGCTGCCCAGGACCTCACCGCCGCCCTCGCCCTGTGGCGCGGTGACGCCCTCGCCGACCTCCCCGACCGCACCGCCGCGACCCGCCCCGAGGCACTGCGCCTGGAGGCCACCCGGGCCCGCGTCGAGGCGGATCTGCTGCTCGGGCGGGCCCAGGACGTCGTACCGGAGCTGAAAGAGCTGGCGGGAGCGCATCCGTACGACGAACCACTGCGTGTTCTGCTCATCCGGGCGCTGCGCGACAGCGGCCGTGGCGCCGACGCCCTCGCCGCGTACGAGAGCGCCCGCCTGGCCCTCGCCGACGGCCTCGGCACTGATCCGGGGCCGCAGTTGCGCGCTCTGCACGGCGAGTTGCTGACAGGTCTGCCGACCCGCTCGCCGTCCGAACGCACCGGCAACATCCGCCCCCGCCTTACCTCTTTCGTGGGCCGGGAACCCGAACTCGACGCCATCCGTTGCGAATTGCACAGGGCCCGTCTCGTCACCCTCACCGGACCGGGCGGCTCCGGAAAGACCCGTCTCGCCGAGGAAGCCGCCGCCGGGCTCCCGCAGGCGTGGCTCGTCGAGCTCGCCCCGCTCGACCGGCCGGAGGCGGTGCCCGGCGCGGTGGTCAGCGCGCTCGGTCTGCGCGGGACCGTGCTCATGACCACCGAGCTGACGGCCCCGCAGGACGACCCGCTCGCCCTGCTCGTCGAGTACTGCGCGCCCCGCAGCCAACTCCTGATCCTTGACAACTGCGAACATGTCATCGAGGCGGCCGCCCACCTCGCGGAGACCCTCCTCACCCGCTGCCCGGGGCTCACCGTCCTCGCCACCAGCCGTGAACCCCTGGGCGTGCCCGGCGAGTCGGTGCGCCCGGTCGAGCCTCTCCTCCCCGAGCAGGCAGGCCGCCTCTTCGCCGAGCGTGCCGCCGCCGTCCGCCCCGACGCGGCCGACGTGCTCGCCGACCAGGAGTCGGTCGCCGAGATCTGCCGCCGTCTCGACGGGCTCCCGCTGGGCATCGAACTCGCCGCGGCCCGGCTGCGGATGCTGACTCCGCGTCAGATCGCGGACCGGCTCGACGACCGCTTCCGTCTGCTCACCTCCGGCAGCCGTACCGTCCTGCCCCGCCAGCAGACCCTGCGGGCCGTCGTCGACTGGTCCTGGGACCTGCTCGACGAGCGGGAGCGGACGTTCCTGTGCGAGGTGTCCGTCTTCGCGGGCGGCTGGGACCTGGAGGCCGCGGAGGCGGTGTGCGGCGGCCCGGCCGCCGAGCTCCTGGGGGCGCTCGTGGACAAGTCCCTGGTCGTGGCGGTCCCGTGGGAGCGGGACGGCTCCGACGGCATGCGCTACCGCATGCTCGAGACCATCCACGAGTACGCCGTCGAGCGCGCCGCCGAGTCCCCCGCGCCGCGAGCCGCCGCCGAGCTCCGACACCGCGCGTGGGTGCGCGCACTGGTCGAGGAGGCCGAGCCCCGACTGCGTTCCGCCGACCAGCTCCCCTGGATCGCTCGCCTGGAGACCGAACTCGACAACATCCGCGCCGCCCTCGACCGGGCGATCACGGCGGGTGAGGAGCAGGAGGCCTCGGCCCTGGCCCTCGCCGTGGGCTGGTTCTGGTGGCTGCGCAACTACCGCAGGGAGGGCATGTCCTGGGTGGTCCGGGTGCTGGGTCTCGGGGCGGCCCCGGACGGGACGGAAGCCTACCTCGCCGACCGGCACGCGGAGACACCCGACCGGATGAACCTCCGCATGCTGTACCTCTTCCTCAGAGCCGAGACGGAGCCCATCGACGGCCGCCTGGACCCGCGCCTGCACCGTTATGCCTCCCATGTGCGCGACCACTTCGAGCGGGGCGGCCCCGACGCGGCTCGCCTGCCCGGCATGATCTGGCCCCTGGTGGGCGTCATGCTCGGAGACTCCACGGACATCCGCCCCCTCATGGAGGCCGCCCTGGCCAACTGCCGGGCGCACGGCGACGACTGGTCCGTCGCCGTGACCCTGATGTTCCGCACACACATGATCGTCGACTCCCCGGGCGGCATGGCCGGCGTGGACGACGACCTGGACGAGCTGCGCACTCTCAGCCGCCGCGTGGGCGACCGCTGGCTCCGCGCCCAGGTCAGCAGCGCGGCCGGCGAGGCGGCCATGGCCCGGGGCCGCCCGGCGGCGGCCAAGGAGGAGTACGAGACGGCGCTCCAGCTCGCCTACGAGGTGGGGGCGTACGCCGAGACCCCGTTCCTCATCGCCCGGCTCGCCGAGGTCGCGTACCGCACGGGCGAGCGTACGACCGCGCTGACCACCCTGGAGGAGGCGAGCGAGGCCGGCGACCGGTACGGCGTCCCGGAGACCCGGGCGTTCGTGCGGCTGCTGCGGGCCCACATGGCCCTGGACGACAAGGACCCCGTACGCGCGCGTGCGCTGGTGGACGAGGTCCGCGCGGAGCTGGGGCAGGTGGTGCCGCCCCCTCAGTTCACCGTGATGCTGAACTCGGTCGACGCGATGGTGACGGCCGAGGAGTCGGGCCCCGAGCACGGGCTGCCGCTGCTGGCCGACACCATCCGCGAGGCGATCGACAAGCGGTGCGCCGACGCGGTCGTCGCGGCCCTCGTGGACGCGGCGGCGACCCTGCTCCACGACCTGGGCGACCTTCCACGCGCGGTCCGGCTGCTCGCCGCCGCCGATCGCCGGCGCGGCGGCGATCCGCGTCCGCACCCCGAGCGCGTGGCGGTGGAGCGCGCGGAGACAGCCGCCCGCACCGGCCTGGGACCCGTGCGCTACGCGGCCGAACACACCCGGGGCGCGGATCTCACCCCGGTCGAGGTCCTGGCCGAGCTCGACGAGGCGCTCGATGCGCGGCGCGCTAGGAGCAACTGAACTTCGACTCGGCCCAGTCCGCGAGCATCAGGTCGTCGAAGTGGCTGTGCGGCTCGACCACCAGCCGTACGGTCTTGCGTCCGCCGAGGTTCACATGGACGGGCACGGCCGGGTCCCCGCCCTCGACCAGCCCGGATCTCCACAGCCGGACCCCGTCGGCGTAGACGGAGAAGTGGACCTTGCCGAGGCCCAGCGTCATGTCGTCGACGCCGACCATCGCGTCGTAGGAGGAGCACGCGCGGTTGAGGTCGATCGTGACGGAGGAGCGGCCGTGCACGGTCACGCCGTGGGCGTACTTCTTCCCGGCGACCGAGACGCCGTAGCGCTGCCACACCCAACTGCTCTCGCCGATCCGCATCTCGGGCGCGCTGCCGTCACCGGAGACGTCGTAGGCGAGCTCGCTCCACTGGTAGACGGCCGGCGGGGGCGGTGGCGGGGGAGTCGGCGCCGGTGTGGGCGTGGGGGCCGGCTCGGGGGGAGGTGTCGGTTTCGGGGTGGGGGAAGCCTTGGGAGGCGGGGTGGGCTTCGGGGTCGGTGTGGGTGTGGGGGTCGGCGTCGGTTTCGGCTTCGGGGTCGGGGCGGCCGCGACGGGGATCAGGGGGGGTGCCGGCTCGGGCTTCTTCGGGGGAGGCGTGGACGCGGGGTCGGCGGGCTCGACCACGGGTGCGGACGCCGGCGGCTTCGCGTCCGGCTTCCTGGCCGGGCTGTCGTCGCCGATCAGCGCGAGGGCCACCGCAGCGGCGGCCACGGCGACCACACCGGCCGCGATACCGGCCTTGACCGGCGCGCCGAGCCCTTCCGAGGCCGCGGCGCCGCCCGCGCCGGCCCCGCCCGAGGAGCCTCCGCTCGCCGCGGCGGCCGCGCCCGCGGCACCGGCCGCTCCCGCTCCTGCACCGCCGGCGACGAGACCGATGGCCTTGGCGTATCCGGCGGCCCCGAACCATCCGATGACCGCGAGCGGTACGACGGCGGGGATGCCGCCGGCGACTTCCTTGATCTGGCCCGCGGCCAGCCGGCACTTGGCGCACTCCTCCAGGTGCTTGCGCAGTCCGCGCTCGGCCCGGGTGCGCAGGCCGCCGCGGGCGTAGGCGCCGAGCCGGTCGGCGTAGCGGGCGCACTCCTCGTCGGCGGCGAGGGTCGCGCTGACATGGGCCTGCAGGTAGGCCTGCTTGAGGCCCTCGCGGGCGCGGCTGGCCAGCACGCGGGTGCCGTTGGCGTCGAGCCCGAAGAGGGTGGCGACCTCGCTCGGCGACTCGTCCTCGACCTCGGTGTGCCACAACACGGCCTGCCAGCGTTCGGGCAGGGAGCGGAAGGCCTGCATGGCCATGGACTGCTCGGCCTCGTGCATCGCGCGCACGTCGGCGCCGAGGTCCAGCGTGTCGTCGTCGGAGACCTCGGCCGAGCGTGAGGCCTGGGCGGCGAACACCGCGAAGTCGTCGACCAGCTGCTCGCGCTTGGCCGACTTCGTCCAGCCGGCGGCGACACGGCGCACGCTGGTGAGCAGATAGGCGCGTACGGCGTGCTCGGGGCCGTGGCCGCCGCGCACGGCCTGGAGCATGCGGGCGAAGACCTCGGCGGTGAGGTCGTCCGCGGTGTGGCCGTCGCGGCAGCAGGTGCGGGCGTAGCGGCGCACCGCCTCCGCGTGGCGCCGGTAGAGCGCCTCGTAGGCCGTGTCGTCGCCGGAGCGCATCCGCTCGATCAGGTCGGCGTCGGACGGCGGCGTCTCCCGGGGCGGCGGCAGGATGCTGCCGTCCTCACGCCGGTCGCGCTGCGCCGGGACGCTGCCCTCGACGGGTTCGCCGCCCTGTGCCGGGATGCCGCCCTGCGGAATGCCGGCCCGGCCGCCTTGGCCCGGCACCTGCGGGCTGCCCCCGGCCTCCCCGTCGCCCTCACCGCGGGGTTCGTTCCGCCCGTCAACGCTCATCGCGGAATGCCCCCGCCGCCGGCCCAACCTGTCCCGAACACCGGGTCAGCGTGCCATATTGGCTTTTGTTCAGTGCCCCGCGGTACGGCCCATCCACTCGTCCGTGGGGACTTCCCGCACAGCAGTACTGAGCATCACCCGAATGGGGAAGACTCAACTGTCACGGCCGGTGCCGGCGGTGCTTCACGCGCCCGGAAAACCCGGAATGTCGCGGGGCGCGGACGACAGGCGCCCGCGCCCCGCTGTCACCCTTACGAGTCACACCGGCCGGGACCGCAGCCCCTCCAGCAGGATGTCGAGCAGCCGTGCCGAGGCAGCCGCCTGCTGCGCCGCGTCCGGCAGCGAGGGCGCCGCCGTGGCGATCACCAGCAGGACGTCCGACACCGACACATCGGTCCGCAGCTCACCGGCCGCACGCGCGCGGTCCACGAGCTGCCCCACGACCTCCAGCAGCGCCGCCGCCCCGGCATCGTCGTCGGCGGAGACCAGCGGGGCCTCCTCCGACACCAGCCGCAGCTCGCCCGAGCCCGGTGTCGTCCGCTGCTGCGGCACCCGAGCCCCGTCGTAGCCGTCCTCGTCGGCGACCCCGACCCGCAGCACCTGCGGCGGCAGCAGCCGCCCGGCACCGGACGCGACCGAGGTGCGCAGGAAGCGCGACAGCGCCGACCACGGCTCGTCCTCCTGACCGAGGGCCGCCCGTGCCTGGTCGGTCAGCCGGGAGGTCTCCTCCTCGGCTATCCGCCGGACCAGGACGTCCTTGCTCGGGAAGCGCCGGTACACGGTGCCGACACCGACCCTGGCGCGCCGCGCCACGTCCTCCATCGGCGCGCCGTAGCCCAGCTCGCCGAAGACTTCGCGCGCCGCGCGCAGTACGTGTTCCAGGTTGCGCTGTGCGTCCACGCGCAGCGGGGCCGAACGCGATCCGTCGCGTCCGTTGCCCGCCGCGCTCATCGCCGAGCCCATCGCGCCGCCCATCGCCCCGCCACCGGGTGCGATGGCGGACGCGGTAGACCAATGAGAGTCCTGAATGTGCATGAATGATCCCCCGGTAATGACGTCTCCCCCCGGAGACTCTCCCCGCCATCGAAAGCCGGAGCGTGCGGAACAAGCCCGTTTCGCGAGTCCGCCCGTCGCGGACCCGGAGCGCATCCCCCTACACCCCGTCGACACACGAACATAGTTGAGTGGGGGTCAATTCAGAAGGGGCAGGTTCCGCACGGAGCGCCCCCCGATCGGAGTACGAGTGCCAAACGCCCCGATTGCACCCCCTCCGCCCGCCCGGCGCACACCCGTTGACCTGCGCACCTTCCCCGCGCGCCGAGGATTCGGCCAACCCGGCGCGCCGATGAACTCCGGTCACACAATTTGTCGAGGCTGTGGACAAACTCAAGCGACGGGTGCGTCATGGGATGGTGAAGGAACGTGCGCGCATTCTGGTTGTCGGCGGCGGCTACGTCGGGATGTACACGGCTCTGCGTCTGCAGCGGAAGCTGAAACGGGAACTCGACCGGGGCGAGGTCGAGATCACGATCGTCACGCCCGATCCGTACATGACCTATCAGCCGTTCCTGCCCGAAGCGGCGGCCGGATCCATCTCCCCGCGCCATGTCGTCGTACCGCTGCGCCGCGTCCTCGACCGCTGCCGCGTCGTCGTCGGCGAGGCCACCGCGATCGACCACGCCAAGCGCACGGCCTCCGTCACCACCCTCGCCACCGAGGAGGACAGGACGGGCAGCGAGCAGCTGCCGTACGACGAACTGGTCCTCGCCCCGGGTTCGATCGCGCGCACGCTGCCGATCCCCGGGCTCGCCGAACACGGCATCGGGTTCAAGACGGTCGAGGAGGCCATCGGCCTGCGCAACCACGTCATCGAGCAGATGGACATCGCCTCCTCCACCCGCGACCCCGCGGTCCGCGACGCGGCCCTCACCTTCGTCTTCGTCGGCGGCGGCTACGCGGGCGTGGAGGCGCTCGGCGAGCTGGAGGACATGGCCCGCTACACCGCGCGCTACTACCACAACGTCCCCGCCGAGGACATGAAGTGGATCCTCGTCGAGGCCTCCGACCGCATCCTTCCCGAGGTCGGCGAGGAGATGGGCCGCTACACGGTCAGCGAACTGCGCCGCCGCAACATCGACGTACGGCTGAACACCCGCCTGGAGTCCTGCGCGGACCGCGTCGCCGTCCTCAGTGACGGCAACCGCTTCCCCACCCGTACGGTCGTGTGGACAGCCGGCGTGAAACCCAGCCCGCTCCTCGCCGCCACCGATCTTCCGCTCAATGAGCGAGGTCGGCTGAAATGCACCCCCCAGCTCACCGTCGAGGGCACCACGCACGCGTGGGCGGCCGGAGACGCGGCGGCCGTCCCCGACGTCACCGCCGAGGAGCCCGGCAAGGAGACCGCCCCCAACGCCCAGCACGCCGTGCGCCAGGCCAAGGTCCTCGGCGACAACATCGCGCACGCACTGCGGGGCGAGCCCCTGGAGACGTACTCCCACAAGTACGTCGGCTCAGTGGCCTCCCTGGGCCTGCACAAGGGTGTCGCATACGTCTACGGGCGCAAACTGAAGGGCTACCCTGCCTGGTTCATGCACCGCGTCTACCACCTCAGCAGGGTTCCCACCTTCAACCGCAAGGCCCGCGTCCTGGCCGAATGGACCCTGTCGGGGCTCTTCAAGAGGGAGATCGTCTCCCTCGGTTCACTCGAACATCCCCGAGCGGAGTTCGAACTCGCGGCCGGTGGAAAGCATCCTCACGACCCGGCGAACGACCCGAAGGGGTCGTCCTGACCGGACCGAGGAACTCCACGGACCGCCCCGGCGTCTGACGAATGTCGACCCGGTCGGTCACCCTGCCAGACTGGTGCCCGACTTCGGACGGGCAGCCGCCCGCCCCTCGAACCAAGAGGTTCCCACCGTGCTGCACCCCCGGGCTGCCGTCCCCAGCCCCCCGGCCGGGCCCGGAGCCGGCCCGACGACGCCGAAGACGACGACACGAGGCAAGGATTCGTGAACTTCACGCGCTGGAGCGCCCGCCTCCCCGGAACGCAGCGCCGCGCCGCAGCGCGGACCGACGAACTGGTCACCGAGGACCGCCTGAGCGAGGGCGCCGTCCCCGCGGCCCGCGCCGAACAACTGACCGTGCCGGTCCCCGCCGTCGACGAACTCCCCGTACGCGAGGTCCTCGACCGTGTCCCCGCCCTCGTCGCCCTCGTCCACGGCCCCGACCACCGCCTCGCCTACGTCAACGACGCCTATGTGGTCGCCTTCGGCCTGCGCACCACGGGCGAACCGGCCCGCGAAGCCCTCCCCGAACTCGAGGAGATCGGCCTGCTCCCCCTGCTCGACCAGGTCCTGCGCAGCGGCAAGCCCCGCACGGTCAAGTCCCGCAAGGCCCCCGACGGCCGCTCCTACACCTTCACCTGCACCCCGGTGACGCAGGGACACGGCGGCGGGGGCGGCGGCGGTGTCCTCGTCTTCGCGACCGACGTCACCGACCATGCCGAGGCCGCCGAACGCCTCAGAGCCAGCGAGCGCCGCCAGCGCGAGACCGCGGTCACCCTCCAGCGCTCCCTGCTCCCCCAGGAGCTCGAGGAACCCGACGACCTGCGCATCGCCGCCACCTACCACCCCGGCGGCACGGAGGCGGCGGTCGGCGGCGACTGGTACGACGTCATCACCCTCGGCGGCGGCCGCACAGCCCTGGTCATCGGCGACGTCATGGGCCGCGGGGTCCGCGCGGCGGCGGTCATGGGCCAGCTCCGCACGGCGGTCAGGGCGTACGCCCGCCTCGACCTGCCCCCGCACGAGGTGCTCCAGCTCCTGGACGGCCTCGCCACGGAGATCGACGCCAACCAGATCGCCACCTGCGTCTACGCCATCCACGACCCGAACGAGGGCAAGCTCGTCTACGCCTCGGCCGGTCACCTGCCCATCCTGGTCCGCGACGAGAGCGGTGTGGTCCTGCGCGCCGACGAACCCACCGGCCCGCCGCTCGGCACCGGCGGCTGGATGCACACCTCGGGCTCCATCCCGCTCGGCCCGGGTTCCACGGCCGTCCTCTACACGGACGGCCTGGTCGAGCGCCGCAACGAAGACCTGGACGAGGGCATCGCGGCCCTGGAGCGCGCCCTGGCCGGCGCCACCGGCACCCCCCAGGTGATCTGCGACCGCCTGGTCCGCTCCGCCGGCGTCACCGCGGAACACGACGACGACGTGGCCGTCATGGTCCTCCAGCACCCGGCCCACACGGGACCCGAGGGCGAACTCTTCCGCAACGCCGCGCTGGAACTGCTGGGCGGCGTCGAGGCGGCTCCACGCGCGCGTGCGTTCGCCTCCGGCGTGCTGACCAGCTGGCGGTTCCCGGTCGAGCTGCACGACCTGGGCGTACTGGCGGTGAGCGAGCTGGTCGCCAACTCCCTCCAGCACGGCACCCCGCCCATGCGCTTGCGCCTGCGCCGCACCGACCGGCGGCTCATCGTCGAGGTGACGGACGGGGACGACCACCTCCCCCGGCGCCGCAGGGCGGAGCCGGGGGACGAGTCCGGTCGCGGGATCGCCATCGTGGCGACCATCGCGTCGAACTGGGGGTCGCGGAGGACGCCGGGGGGTGGCAAGGCGGTCTGGTGCGAGTTCGTGCTGCCGAAGGGGTAGCGCCGCAGGGGTCCTGACCGATCCCGGGCGCGGGTTGCCGGTCGCTGGTCGCGCAGCTCCCCGCGCCCCCGGGTGGGCTGCAGCTAGGCGGCCAGAGACTTCGCCGCTGCTCCGCCCTGTGCCACCACTCGGCTCTTCCGCAGGGACGGCTGGTTCTGCACCGGCGTCAGCTGCTTGCCCAGGCGCAGCGCGAGGTACGTGATGCCCAGCGAGAACAGCAGGAACGTCACGATGTACGGCGCGTGCAGGGAGGCTCCCATCGGGCCGCCCACTGCCGGACCGACGGCCAGGGCGAGCTGCTTCACCAGGGCGAAGGCCGAGTTGTACTGGCCCGCCATCCCCTCCGGCGCCAGGTCGGCGACCAGCGGGGCCACCGTCGGCGACAGCATTGCCTCACCCAGTCCGAACAGGGCGTACGTCGACACGAACGCGGCCGTGGCCATCTCCCGACTGCCGTGTCCGAGCCCGGCATAGCCCGCGACGACCCAGGCCACCGCCCAGATGAGCCCGACCAGGGCGATCACCCGGGACCGCCTCCGCCGCTCGACGAACCTCAGCACGGCGAACTGCGCGACCACGATCATTGCGGTGTTGGCGGCCAGGGCCGTGCCCAGCGCGGAGGTGGAGATGCCGGCGGCCTCGACGCCGTACGCGCTCAGGCCGGACTCGAACTGTCCGTAGCAGGCGAAGAACAGCACGAAGCCCAGCACGCTCAGCTGCACCATGGCCCGGTTGCCGAGCAGCTGCTTCCAGCCGCCCTTGGCGGACCGCGTCGGCGCGCCTTCGATACGCGGCGAGTGCGGCAGCCGCAGGGTCGCCATCACCACCACCAGCAGCAGGAACATCGCCGCCTCGATCGCGAACAGCACGGTGAAGGACGCCGCGCTCGACGTGTCCACGAGATGCCCGCCGATGAGACCACCGACGCCGAGCCCGAGGTTCTGCAGGAAGAACTGCGTCGCGAAGGCCCGGGACCGCGTCTCCGAGGGGGAGCAGTCCACGATCATCGTGGCCAGCGCCGGCTGCATGACGGCCTGGCCCGCCCCGAGCGCGGCCGCCGACAGCAGCACGGTCGACGCATGGCTGGACAGTCCGAGGCTCAGCGCTCCGAGCGCGGCCGTGAGCAGAGCGATGAGCAGCACCGGCAGCGGTCCCCGCCGGACGATGGCCCGCCCGGCGAACGGCAGCACGATCAGCGCCGCCACGGCGAAGACGGCGAGGACCGACCCAGCCGTCATGGCACCGAGACCCCGCACCTGCGCCACGTAGACGTACAGGTAGGGGACGGTGAAACCGAGCCCGAACGCGCTGAGTGCGTTGCCCACGTGGATCCGGCGCATCGCTGCGCCCATCGCCCTGGTCACGTTCACCTCTCTCACTAGTTAGATGTGAAGACTTCAAAGCTAAAGTTCGAAGCTAAAGAGTACATACCGAAGGACTTCAAGGCAAAGCAGGTGCGTGCCATACTGCGGCCATGGCCGAGACCCCTGGCATGCCCGAGCCGACGCTCGAAGAGCAGATCGCCGCCTACCAGCGCGAGTTCCAGGACCTCGACCCCCAGGTCGAGCAGATCGTCACGGCGCTGTCCCGGCTGAACCGCCGCATGAACGTCGCCTACGGCCGTCAGACCGCCGCCCTCGGCATCAGCAACGCCGAGTGGGAGGTCCTCAAGGCGCTCGTGCTGTCCGGCGCCCCCTATCGGATGGGCCCCAGCGACCTCGCCAAGCGCCTCGGTCTCACGCCGGCCGCGATGACCCACCGGATCGACCGCATGCTCGTCGAGGGACTGGTGACCCGGGAGCGGGACGAGTCCAACCGTGTCCGGGTGATCGTGGAGCTGACCGCCGAAGGCCGAGAGAAGTGGCTGGAGGCGATGCGCCTCGCCACGGTCTTCGAGGAGGACCTGCTCCAGGACCTGTCCGCGGACGAGCGCAACACCCTCGGCGACGTCCTCACCCGGCTCCTGCGTAGGGTGGAGCACGCACAGCCGGATGCCGGCGGGCGACTCAGCGACCTCGACTGAAAAGATCTTGACAGAGGGTGCTTGACAGCCCCCTGCTGGATCCGTAAAGTTCTTCGGGTTGCCACCGGGCCGTAACGGTTCTGCGGTAGCGCCTCCGCCGCGAGAGCGGCCACTCAAACCATCAAAACGATCTCCCAGCCGGGATGAATTCGGCGTGCCCGAATTCAATTCGATTTGGATGCGAGCCCTCGATTTGGGACCGCAGCGAGAGTCCGCTAAGGTTTGAGACGTCGGAACGGCCCAACAGCCGGGAAGGCAAGCCCCTCTGACTGGGAATCAGGCCCGAAAGGATCTGATAGAGTCGGAACCGCCGGAAAGGGAAACGCGAGAGCGGGAATCTGGAAAGCACCGAGGAAATCGGAACCGGAAACGGTCTGATAGAGTCGGAAACGCAAGACCGAAGGGAAAAGCCCGGAGGAAAGCCCGAGAGGGTGAGTACAAAGGAAGCGTCCGTTCCTTGAGAACTCAACAGCGTGCCAAAAATCAACGCCAGATATGTTGATACCCCGTCTCTCTCGGTTTCGAGAGGGCGAGGTTCCTTTGAAGAAAACACAGCGAGGACGCTGTGAACGACCGCCTTATTCCGGTGGTTGTTCCGCTCTCGTGTGTGTGCACCCGATTACGGGTAAACATTCACGGAGAGTTTGATCCTGGCTCAGGACGAACGCTGGCGGCGTGCTTAACACATGCAAGTCGAACGATGAACCACTTCGGTGGGGATTAGTGGCGAACGGGTGAGTAACACGTGGGCAATCTGCCCTTCACTCTGGGACAAGCCCTGGAAACGGGGTCTAATACCGGATACCACTACCGCAGGCATCTGTGGTGGTTGAAAGCTCCGGCGGTGAAGGATGAGCCCGCGGCCTATCAGCTTGTTGGTGAGGTAATGGCTCACCAAGGCGACGACGGGTAGCCGGCCTGAGAGGGCGACCGGCCACACTGGGACTGAGACACGGCCCAGACTCCTACGGGAGGCAGCAGTGGGGAATATTGCACAATGGGCGAAAGCCTGATGCAGCGACGCCGCGTGAGGGATGACGGCCTTCGGGTTGTAAACCTCTTTCAGCAGGGAAGAAGCGAAAGTGACGGTACCTGCAGAAGAAGCGCCGGCTAACTACGTGCCAGCAGCCGCGGTAATACGTAGGGCGCAAGCGTTGTCCGGAATTATTGGGCGTAAAGAGCTCGTAGGCGGCTTGTCACGTCGGGTGTGAAAGCCCGGGGCTTAACCCCGGGTCTGCATTCGATACGGGCTAGCTAGAGTGTGGTAGGGGAGATCGGAATTCCTGGTGTAGCGGTGAAATGCGCAGATATCAGGAGGAACACCGGTGGCGAAGGCGGATCTCTGGGCCATTACTGACGCTGAGGAGCGAAAGCGTGGGGAGCGAACAGGATTAGATACCCTGGTAGTCCACGCCGTAAACGGTGGGAACTAGGTGTTGGCGACATTCCACGTCGTCGGTGCCGCAGCTAACGCATTAAGTTCCCCGCCTGGGGAGTACGGCCGCAAGGCTAAAACTCAAAGGAATTGACGGGGGCCCGCACAAGCAGCGGAGCATGTGGCTTAATTCGACGCAACGCGAAGAACCTTACCAAGGCTTGACATACACCGGAAAGCATTAGAGATAGTGCCCCCCTTGTGGTCGGTGTACAGGTGGTGCATGGCTGTCGTCAGCTCGTGTCGTGAGATGTTGGGTTAAGTCCCGCAACGAGCGCAACCCTTGTTCTGTGTTGCCAGCATGCCCTTCGGGGTGATGGGGACTCACAGGAGACCGCCGGGGTCAACTCGGAGGAAGGTGGGGACGACGTCAAGTCATCATGCCCCTTATGTCTTGGGCTGCACACGTGCTACAATGGCAGGTACAATGAGCTGCGATACCGTGAGGTGGAGCGAATCTCAAAAAGCCTGTCTCAGTTCGGATTGGGGTCTGCAACTCGACCCCATGAAGTCGGAGTTGCTAGTAATCGCAGATCAGCATTGCTGCGGTGAATACGTTCCCGGGCCTTGTACACACCGCCCGTCACGTCACGAAAGTCGGTAACACCCGAAGCCGGTGGCCCAACCCCTTGTGGGAGGGAGCTGTCGAAGGTGGGACTGGCGATTGGGACGAAGTCGTAACAAGGTAGCCGTACCGGAAGGTGCGGCTGGATCACCTCCTTTCTAAGGAGCATCTAGGCCGCCAAGCGTGCTTGGTGGTCCAGGGCCATTACGCAGGCAAACGTTCTGCGGTGGTTGCTCATGGGTGGAACGTTGATTATTCGGCCGGTTTCACGGGTCGGAGGCTGCAAGTACTGCTCGCAAGAGCGTGGAAAGCATGATCTCCGGACGGGATCTGGTCGGGCACGCTGTTGGGTGTCTGAGGGAATGAACCCCCTCGATGCCGGCCCCAGTGAACTCGGAGTGTTGCTCCGGGGTGATGGGTGGCTGGTCGTTGTTTGAGAACTGCACAGTGGACGCGAGCATCTGTGGCCAAGTTTTTAAGGGCGCACGGTGGATGCCTTGGCACCAGGAACCGATGAAGGACGTGGGAGGCCACGATAGTCCCCGGGGAGTCGTCAACCAGGCTTTGATCCGGGGGTTTCCGAATGGGGAAACCCGGCAGTCGTCATGGGCTGTCACCCATACCTGAACACATAGGGTATGTGGAGGGAACGCGGGGAAGTGAAACATCTCAGTACCCGCAGGAAGAGAAAACAACCGTGATTCCGGGAGTAGTGGCGAGCGAAACCGGATGAGGCCAAACCGTATGCGTGTGAGACCCGGCAGGGGTTGCGCATGCGGGGTTGTGGGATCTCTCTTTCACAGTCTGCCGGCTGTGAGACGAGTCAGAAACCGTTGATGTAGGCGAAGGACATGCGAAAGGTCCGGCGTAGAGGGTAAGACCCCCGTAGTCGAAACATCAGCGGCTCGTTTGAGAGACACCCAAGTAGCACGGGGCCCGAGAAATCCCGTGTGAATCTGGCGGGACCACCCGCTAAGCCTAAATATTCCCTGGTGACCGATAGCGGATAGTACCGTGAGGGAATGGTGAAAAGTACCGCGGGAGCGGAGTGAAATAGTACCTGAAACCGTGTGCCTACAAGCCGTGGGAGCGTCGGAATGAAAGCTTGCTTTCATTCTCGTGACTGCGTGCCTTTTGAAGAATGAGCCTGCGAGTTTGCGGTGTGTTGCGAGGTTAACCCGGGTGGGGTAGCCGTAGCGAAAGCGAGTCCTAATAGGGCGTTTGAGTAGCACGCTCAAGACCCGAAGCGGAGTGATCTAGCCATGGGCAGGTTGAAGCGGAGGTAAGACTTCGTGGAGGACCGAACCCACCAGGGTTGAAAACCTGGGGGATGACCTGTGGTTAGGGGTGAAAGGCCAATCAAACTCCGTGATAGCTGGTTCTCCCCGAAATGCATTTAGGTGCAGCGTCGTGTGTTTCTTGCCGGAGGTAGAGCACTGGATAGGCGATGGGCCCTACCGGGTTACTGACCTTAGCCAAACTCCGAATGCCGGTAAGTGAGAGCGCGGCAGTGAGACTGTGGGGGATAAGCTCCATGGTCGAGAGGGAAACAGCCCAGAGCATCGACTAAGGCCCCTAAGCGTACGCTAAGTGGGAAAGGATGTGGAGTCGCAGAGACAACCAGGAGGTTGGCTTAGAAGCAGCCACCCTTGAAAGAGTGCGTAATAGCTCACTGGTCTAGTGATTCCGCGCCGACAATGTAGCGGGGCTCAAGCGTACCGCCGAAGTCGTGTCATTGCAGCAATACGCCCAACGGCGGCTGTGATGGGTAGGGGAGCGTCGTGTGCCGGGTGAAGCTGCAGCGGAAGCTAGTGGTGGACGGTTCACGAGTGAGAATGCAGGCATGAGTAGCGATACACACGTGGGAAACGTGTGCGCCGATTGACTAAGGGTTCCTGGGTCAAGCTGATCTGCCCAGGGTAAGTCGGGACCTAAGGCGAGGCCGACAGGCGTAGTCGATGGATAACCGGTTGATATTCCGGTACCCGCTGTGAAGCGTCAAACATCGAACCAGGCGATGCTAAGTCCGTGAAGCCGCCCCGGAGCCTTCGGGCAAAGGGGAGTGGTGGAGCCGACGAACCAGACTTGCAGTAGGTGAGTGATGGGGTGACGCAGGAAGGTAGTCCAGCCCGGGCGGTGGTTGTCCCGGGGTAAGGGTGTAGGCCGTGCGATAGGCAAATCCGTCGCACTTGTGGCTGAGACCTGATGCCGAGCCGATTGTGGTGAAGTGGATGATCCTATGCTGTCGAGAAAAGCCTCTAGCGAGTTTCATGGCGGCCCGTACCCTAAACCGACTCAGGTGGTCAGGTAGAGAATACCGAGGCGTTCGGGTGAACTATGGTTAAGGAACTCGGCAAAATGCCCCCGTAACTTCGGGAGAAGGGGGGCCATCACCGGTGATTGAATTTACTTCATGAGCTGGGGGTGGCCGCAGAGACCAGCGAGAAGCGACTGTTTACTAAAAACACAGGTCCGTGCGAAGCCGTAAGGCGATGTATACGGACTGACGCCTGCCCGGTGCTGGAACGTTAAGGGGACCGGTTAGTCACATTTCGGTGTGGCGAAGCTGAGAACTTAAGCGCCAGTAAACGGCGGTGGTAACTATAACCATCCTAAGGTAGCGAAATTCCTTGTCGGGTAAGTTCCGACCTGCACGAATGGCGTAACGACTTCTCGACTGTCTCAACCATAGGCCCGGTGAAATTGCACTACGAGTAAAGATGCTCGTTTCGCGCAGCAGGACGGAAAGACCCCGGGACCTTTACTACAGTTTGATATTGGTGTTCGGTTCGGCTTGTGTAGGATAGCTGGGAGACTGTGAAGCTTGGACGCCAGTTCAGGTGGAGTCGTCGTTGAAATACCAGTCTGGTCGTGCTGGATGTCTAACCTGGGTCCGTGATCCGGATCAGGGACAGTGTCTGATGGGTAGTTTAACTGGGGCGGTTGCCTCCTAAAGAGTAACGGAGGCGCCCAAAGGTTCCCTCAGCCTGGTTGGTAATCAGGTGTTGAGTGTAAGTGCACAAGGGAGCTTGACTGTGAGACCGACGGGTCGAGCAGGGACGAAAGTCGGGACTAGTGATCCGGCGGTGGCTTGTGGAAGCGCCGTCGCTCAACGGATAAAAGGTACCCCGGGGATAACAGGCTGATCTTCCCCAAGAGTCCATATCGACGGGATGGTTTGGCACCTCGATGTCGGCTCGTCGCATCCTGGGGCTGGAGTCGGTCCCAAGGGTTGGGCTGTTCGCCCATTAAAGCGGTACGCGAGCTGGGTTTAGAACGTCGTGAGACAGTTCGGTCCCTATCCGCTGCGCGCGTAGGAATATTGAGAAGGGCTGTCCCTAGTACGAGAGGACCGGGACGGACGAACCTCTGGTGTGCCAGTTGTTCTGCCAAGGGCATGGCTGGTTGGCTACGTTCGGGAGGGATAACCGCTGAAAGCATCTAAGCGGGAAGCCTGCTTCGAGATGAGTATTCCCACCCCCTTTGAGGGGTTAAGGCTCCCAGTAGACGACTGGGTTGATAGGCCGGATCTGGAAGCCCAGTAATGGGTGGAGGTGACCGGTACTAATAGGCCGAGGGCTTGTCCATATTTGCTCGCGTCCACTGTGTTAGTTCTGAGGCAACGACCGTGTTGTGTTTCCGGTCTAACTTCATAGTGTTTCGGTGGTCATAGCGTGAGGGAAACGCCCGGTTACATTCCGAACCCGGAAGCTAAGCCTTTCAGCGCCGATGGTACTGCAGGGGGGACCCTGTGGGAGAGTAGGACACCGCCGAACAATTTTTGGGAAAACCCCCGTGCCATTCGGCACGGGGGTTTTCTGCGTTTCATGACAGATTAAGTCAGGACGGCTCAACCAATCTCGTGTCGTACGCCAGGATCACCGCCTGGATTCGGTCCCGGGAGCCCGTCTTCGCGAGGATGCGGCCCACATGTGTCTTCACGGTCGATTCGGCCAGGTGCAGGCGGGCGGCTATTTCCGTGTTCGTCCAGCCGCTGCCGATGACGGTGAGGATCTCGCGTTCGCGGTCCGTGAGGCAGGCCAGACGTGGGTCGAGGCCGGGGGAAGTGACTGTCGTGTCCGTCGGCAGATGGTGTGCGTAGGCGTCCAGGAGGCGGCGGGTCAGGCTCGGGGCGACCACCGCGTCGCCGGTCGCCACCGCGCGGATGCCGGACAGGAGGTCCTCCGGCTGGGTGTCCTTGACCAGGAAGCCGGAGGCTCCGGCGCGGAGGCCGGCGTAGGCGTACTCGTCGAGGTCGAAGGTCGTGAGGATGAGGACGCGGGTGCGGTCGCCGGTGGCGACGATGCGGCGGGTGGCCTCGATGCCGTCAAGGCCGGGCATGCGGACGTCCATCAGCACCACGTCGGGATGCAGCTCGGCCGTCATACGGACCGCCTCGGTGCCGTTCGAGGCCTCGCCGAGGATCGTCAGGTCGTCCTGGCTCTCCAGCAGCATGCGGAAGCCGAAGCGCTGGAGGGGCTGGTCGTCGGCGATCAGGACGGTGGTCACTGCGGGGTTTCCTCCGGGAGGTGGAGGCTGACGCGCCAGCCTCGTTCGGGATGCGGTCGGGGGCCGGCCTCGAGAGTGCCGCCGTACAGGGACGTCCGTTCGCGCATGCCGGGCAGGCCGCGGCCGTCGGTCCCGCTCGGCTCGCCGCCGCGGCCGGTGTCGGTCACCGTGACCGTGACGGCGCCGCCATCGCCGTAGGACATCTCGATGGTCGAAGTGGCGTCGGGGCCCGCGTGCTTGAGGGTGTTGGTGAGGGCTTCCTGGACGACTCGGTAGACGGTGAGCTGGCGGCCCGGGGGGAGGGTCGGGGTGCCGTGGACCGTGGTGCGGACGGGGAGGCCCGCGCCGCGTACGCCCTCGATGAGGTGGTCGAGGTCGGCGAGTGCGGGCTGCGGGGACAGGGCGGCCTCCTGCTCTTCCTCCTCGCGGAGGACGTCCAGGAGGCGACGGAGCTCGGTGAGGGCTTGGCGGCTGGTCGTGGAGATGGCGTTCAGCGCATCCGCCGCGCGGTCGGGGGACTTGCGGGCGGCGTACCGGCCGCCGTCGGCCAGGCCCGTGATGACGGAGAGGTTGTGGCCGATGATGTCGTGCATCTCGCGGGCTATGCGGGCGCGTTCGGCGGCGGCGGAGAGGCGGGCCTGCTGGTCGCGCTCGATCTCGAGACGGTGGGCGCGGTCCTCCAGGGCCTCGGTGTGGTTGCGGCGCGTGCGAACCGTGATGCCGATCGCCGCTGCCGAGACGAAGAACAGCAGGGCCGGGAAGACGTCCTGGTCCGGGCTGCCTTGGGGATGGCGTACGGCGGTCACGACGACCGGGGTGAGGACGACCGCCACCGCCCACCACAGGGAGCGGTGGGGGCGGCGCAGAGCGATGTGGAAGACCACCAGCATCTGGAGCAGGGCCGCCTGGAGCACGGCTCCGCTCCAGGCGTTGGCCAGGGTGAACGGGACGAGGGCGAGGAGCACCGTGCGGGGGTGGCTGCGGCGCCACAGGAGCGGGACGGACAGGCCCAGGCTCAATGCGAGGACGAGGCCGCCGGGGAGGTCGGTGTTGCGGGCGATGTTGCGCCAGCCGTCGCCGAGGTAGTCGATGAGGGCCGCCGTCACCCAGAAGCCGGTCAGGTGCAGGTCCCACAGGAGGGGGTGGCGCCGGTCGAAGGCGCGCACCCGCCTGGTGACGCGCTGGACGTACTCGGTGAGGGGCTCCGTCACCCGTTCCTCCGCCACCCGGGGCGTCCGCTCTTCCGTCACGGGGTCCATGGTGGGGGCTCGAACCGTCATCCGTCAGACGTCCCGTCGCTTCAGGGTCAAGGCGGCTGCCGCCAGGGAGGCCGTCGTCCACAGGGACATGGCCAGCAGGGCGGTGCCCGAGGAGGCCGAGTCCGCGGCGGTGAGGGTCTCCAGGGCGCGGTTCGGGAAGTGGCGGACGGCGTCGTCGACGATGTCGTACGGCAGCATGGCCAGCACCTCGGGCAGGATCATGACCAGGCCGATGAACACGCCCGTCGCGATCGGGACCGAGCGGGCCAGTGCGCCGAGGCCCAGGGCCAGGACGGTGAGCAGGGCGAGGCCGGCCGCGTTGCCGGTGAGGGCGCGCAGGACGCCCGGGTCGCCGAGGGCGGCCTCGTGCTCGGTGCCGTCGAGGAAGGACTGGGCCAGCGGGAAGGTGAGGAGGTTCGTCCACAGACTGAGGACGAAGGTGATCGTGCCGAGGACCGCGGCCTTCGACCACAGGACGGGCAGACGGGTCGGCACCGCTGTCATGGTGGCGCGGATCTGGCCGGTCGAGTACTCGCCGGCGGTGGAGAGGATGCCCAGTACGCCCAGGTTGACCGTGGCGAACTGGGTGCCCAGGAGGACGAGGACGACCGTGTCCATGTGGGCGCCGTCGCCGGCGTCGTAGGCCGCGCTGACGCCCGCGCCCATGGCGAGGGTGAGGACGCTGGTGGCGACGAGGGTGATCCAGGTGGAGCGCAGGGTCCAGAGCTTGTGCCACTCCGAGTGCAGGACTCGGGCCGGGGTGACCCGGTAGGGCGTCGTCGCGGTGGTCATGCGATCGCTCCTTCCAGGGGCGTGGCGAACTCGACGGAGTCGTGGGTGAGTTCCATGAACGCCTGCTCCAACGAGACCTGGCTTGGCGTGAGTTCGTAGACGGGGATGGCGTGGGCTGCCGCGGTGCGGCCGATGTGGCAGGCGTCGGTGCCGCGGACCTCCAGCGTTTCGGGGCCGGTCCGGGCGATGTCCACCCCGGGCGCGGCCAGTCGGTGCACGAGGGTGTCGGCGTCCGGGGTGACGACCTTGACGGTGCCCGCGCCGGACCGTCGTACGAAGTCGTCGACCGTGGTGTCGGCCAGGAGGCGGCCGCGGCCGATGATGACCAGGTGGTCGGCGGTGAGGGCCGTCTCGCTCATCAGATGGGAGGAGACGAGGACCGTACGGCCCTCTGCCGCGAGAGACTTGAGGAGGTTGCGGATCCACAGGACGCCCTCGGGGTCGAGGCCGTTGACCGGTTCGTCGAGGACGAGGACGGCGGGGTCGCCGAGCAACGCGGCCGCGAGGCCGAGGCGTTGGCCCATGCCGAGGGAGAAGCCCCGGACCCTGCGGTGGGCGACCTCGGTCAGGCCCGTGAGGTCCAGGACCTGGTCGACGCGGGTTCGGGGGATGCCGTGGGTGTGGGCGAGGACGCGCAGGTGGTGGTAGGCGGTGCGGCCGGGGTGGACCGAGCGGGCCTCCAGGAGGGCGCCGACCTCGGTGAGGGGTGCGGGGTGGGTGACGTAGGCGCGGCCGCCGACGGCGGCGCGGCCGTGGGTCGGGGCGTCCAGGCCGAGGATCAGGCGCATGGTGGTGGACTTGCCGGCGCCGTTCGGGCCGAGGAAGCCGGTGACGGTGCCCGGTCGCACGGTGAAGGAGAGGTCGGCCACGGCGGTCCTGTCGCCGTACCGCTTCGTGAGGTCCTGTGCCGTAATCATGCTTCGATGCTCGTGCGGGCCGGGTCGGCGGGCGTCGGACCGCGGGCAGTATTCCAGGTGAGGCGGGTAGTACCCGGGTACTACTGTGGCCCGCATGAGCTACGTGATCCGTTCCGTCCGCGCCGACGAGTGGCCCGCCGCGAAGGAGTTGCGGCTCGCGGCTCTTCAGGACCCGGTCGCGCCGCTCGCGTTCCTGGAGACCTATGCGGAGGCCGTCGCGCGGCCCGACTCCTACTGGCGGGAGCGGACGGCCGGCGGTGCCGAGGGGGCGGACGGGGCCCAGACGATCATCGCCGAGGCGCCGGACGGCCGGTGGGTCGCGACGGTGACGGTGCTGCTGGAGGAGCCCGGGACCACCGACTGGGCCGGGTTTGCGGTCGAGCGGAAGCAGGGGCATCTCGTCGGGGTGTTCGTGCGGCCCGAGGAGCGCGGCAGCGGGCTCACCGATGTGCTGTTCGACGCCGCCGTGGAGTGGGCATGGGCGCACGGGGCGGAGCGGGTGCGGCTCATCGTGCACGAGGACAACGGGCGGGCGCAGCGTTTCTACCGCAAGGTGGGGTTCGAGCCCACGGGGGTGCTGGTGCCGCTGGCGGCGGCCGACGGGGAGTCGGAGCTGGAGTTCGCGCTGGAACGCGACTGACGGGTGCGGTCCGTGAGGGATCATGAAGCATGCGTCCGGACGACTGGCACCTGACCGAAGACATCGACGAGTTCCTCGCCCGGGCCGGGGAGTTCCTGCGCTCGCGCCCCGTCCCGCACATCATGCAGCTGACCTGGACCGCGAGACTTCGCGCCCGTGGGGCGGCCGCGTACGACGCCGAGGGTGCCGTGTTCGGTCTGCTGGAGCGGGCGGGTGAGGTCCAGGCCGCCTTCCACCGTCTGTCGCCCCACCGCGGCCTGGGGCTGACCCCGCTCACCGCCGAGCAGGCCGACGCCCTCGCCGCCCGTCTGGTCGCGCTGGGGCATTCCGTGCCCTCCGTCAGCGCGGACGACGCGACCGCCGCCGTCTTCGCCGAGGCATGGCAGCGGCACACCGGGGCGACGTCGAACGTGCGGGTACGGCTGTGTCTGCACCGGCTCGGGACGCTCGTGCCGCCGGAGCCGTACCCGGCGGGGCGTGGCCGGGCCGTGGGTGAGCGGGATCAGGAGCAACTGATCAGCCTGTGCCGCGGGTTCGCCGCCGATGTGGGGGAGGCCGTCACCGTCGACGCCGGCTCCTGGGCCGGCACCCGCTTCTCCGACAAGCGCTACATGTTCTGGGAGACGCCGGACGGCACGCCCGTCTCCATGGCGGGCGCCAACCCGATGGTCGCCGGCCTGGTTCAGGTGGATCCCGTGTACACACCGGCCCACCTGCGCGGTCGTGGGTACGCGGGTGCCGTGACGGTCGAGGTGAGCCGGGCCGCGCTGGCCGCGGGTGCCACGGATGTGGTGCTGTTCACGGACGCGGCCAACCCGATCAGCAACGCCCTCTATTGGCGGCTCGGATATGTGCCGGTCGTCGACTGGGTGGTGTACGACTTCTGAGCGCTGCGCCCTGCACTCCGGCCGCTGAACTACGGCCCTTGGGGGGGCCGGCCTCCGGGCTCTACGCCGGGAGGTCCGCGTCCGGCCAGCGGGTGCGGGCCTGTTCCCGGGACCGGAGCAGGGCCAGGGTCGGTAGCCCCCGGTCCGCTCCGGTGGCCAGCAGCTCCGGGAGCAGGGGAAGCGGAGCCACGGCTGCGACGTCGTCCAGGACGAGCGTCAGTGGTGGGTCGAGGCGACCGGAGGATGACCGTTCGGCCATGCGCCGGCCACGCTCGACCACGCTTGAGGTGAGGGCCGTCAGCAGGGGCATCGCGCCCGGGTTGGTCCTGGGGTCCTCGATGGATTCACCCACCACATAAAGCGTGCCCCCTTCGTCGACGAAGGAATCCAAGGCGAGGGCATCATTTCGGTTGGGAGTGCATGCCTCGCGGATGTTGACCGTGAAGAGTGCGGAGAGCGCTCTGGTGGTCAACTCCTGGGCGATGTCCCGGCGTTCCGGGTGCGCGGTGAGAGCGGCCTCGAGTTCGCCCGCGGCGCCGGGGGCCGCCTTCGGGTGGGTGCGGAGGGTCCTGACGGCGTCCTGTACCTGGGTGCCCTGGCACCAGCGGTGGACGTGGCGGATGGTGCGGGTCTCTATGGCCGCCGCGTGGAGGTAGCTGCGCAGGAGCGTTTCGGCTACGTCGGCGACGGCCTGGTCGATCCTGGCGGTGGGGCGGACGGGGGCGAGGAGGGCCGCGGCTCTCGCTTTGGCCGTTTCCTTGGTCTCGCAGCCCGTGGTGGGGGACCAGTGGAGGCGGGCCGGGGTGTCGCAGAGGTGGGCGGGGTCGTAGACGTGGACGGGGCCGAGTTTGGCTCGGGCGTCCTTGGTGTCCTGCCAGAGAGCGGGGTTCGAGGTGACCACGAGGGCGGGGCCGTCCGCGTCTCTGATGGCCTGGGTGGCGCTGGTGTGGCGGGTTGCCGGCGGGGCGTAGAGGATCGGACCTTCGGCACGCGATGTCTCCCATGCGCCCACCCGTTCGCCCTTGGGCGGAGAAGCGGGCAGCGCGGCGGCGCCGGAGAGGGGGGCCGTGGCCGGCTGCGGCTCGGGTGTCGGTCTCGGGATCGGCACCTCGTGGGTCGGTACCTCGTGGGCCGGAGCCTCCTGGGCCGCCGGCACCTCGTGCACCGGCATCTCCTGGACCGGCATCTCCTGGACCGGTTCCGGGGCCCTGCGCCTTTCCCGGGCCGCCAGTTTCTCCGCTCTCGTCCTCGCGCGTACGGCTCTCCAGCGGGCCAGAGTCCCCATCACGAAGATCGTGAGGACGACCAGGATCAGGAGCTGGCCGATGAACAGGCCCCAGACCAGGCCGTAGCCGGAGAGTTGGTCGGCCGGGGTGTCGGGCCAGGCGCCGGGGATGTCCTGGGGGTGGCCGATGAGGTGGCGCATGGCCAGGGGGGTGCGGGAGAAGGTGACGCCCCGGGGCCAGTCGCCGTGGGCGAACAGGCCCGCGAGGCCCGTGGCCGTCCAGACCAGCAGGGTCATGCCGAGGAGGAAGGCGAGTATGCCGACCAGCAGGCCGTCCGGGACGCCTCCTTGGGCTCCCCGAGCGTCCTGCCGGCGGTCGTCCGGTCTCACCACTGCCCGCCTCCTACGCCACCGTCGACTCGGAGTCGCCCATGTGCTGTTCCACGAAGGCCGCCGCCCGCTCCTCCGCCTCCAGTTCGGCGGCGCGCAGGGCGTCGTCGGCCAGGTCGCGGTCCGCGGAGGACTCCGTCATCGCGCGGTCGGTGAAGACCAGGGGGCGTTCGGTCTCGGTGACCAGGTGTTTGACCACCTGGACATTGCCGTTGACGTCCCACACGGCGATACCGGGAGTGAGGGAGGGGATGATCTCCACGGCCCAGCGGGGCAGGCCGAGGACCCGGCCCGTGGCGCGTGCCTCGTCGGCCTTCTGTGCGTAGATCGTCCTCGTCGAGGCCATCTTCAGGATCGCGGCCGCTTCCTTGGCCGCCGCTCCGTCCACCACGTCGGACAGGTGGTGGACCACCGCCACGAAGGACAGACCGAGCCGGCGGCCGAACTTCAGCAGGCGCTGGAAGAGCTGGGCCACGAACGGGCTGTTGATGATGTGCCAGGCTTCCTCGACCAGGAAGATGCGCTTCTTGCGGTCGGGGCGGATCCAGGTGTGTTCCAGCCAAACACCGACGATCGCCATGAGGATGGGCATGGCGATGGAGTTGCGGTCGATGTGGGACAAATCGAAGACGATCAGCGGCGCGTCCAGATCGATGCCGACCGTGGTCGGGCCGTCGAACATGCCTCGCAGGTCACCGTCGACCAGGCGGTCCAGCACGAGGGCCACGTCCAGGCCCCATGCCCGTACGTCCTCTATGTCGACGTTCATCGCCTCGGCGGACTCGGGCTCGGGGTGCCGTAGCTGCTCCACGATGTCCGTGAGGATCGGCTGGCGTTCGACGATCGTCTCGTTGACGTAGGCGTGCGCGACCTTGAGGGCGAAGCCGGAGCGCTCGTCGAGGCCGTGGCCCATCGCGACCTCGATGATGGTGCGCAGCAGGGCGAGCTGGCCCGTGGTGGTGATCGCCGGGTCCAGGGGGTTGAGGCGGATGCCCTGGTCCAGGGCCGCCATCGGGTCGAGCCGGATGGGAGTTATCCCCAGCTCCTGCGCGATGAGGTTCCACTCGCCGGCGCCGTCCTCGCCCTGGGCGTCCAGGACGACGACCTGGCGGTCGCGGAAGCGCAACTGGCGCAGGACGTAGGTCTTCTCCAGCGCCGACTTGCCGTTGCCGGACTCGCCGAGGACCAGCCAGTGCGGGGCGGGGAGCTGCTGGCCGTAGAGCTGGAAGGGGTCGTAGATGTAGCCCTTGCCGGAGTACACCTCGCGGCCGATGATCACGCCCGAGTCGCCGAGGCCCGGCGCGGCGGTCGGGAGGTAGACCGCCTGCGCCTGGCCGGTGGAGGTGCGGACCGGCAGGCGGGTCGTCTCGACCTTTCCGAAGAGGAAGGACGTGAAGGCGTCGGTGAGGACGGACAGCGGATCCCGCATGCTTGGTCCCCTACTTTCGGATGCCGGTGGCGAACGGAAGCGTGTTCACGAAGGCGCGATGGTGCTCGCGGTCGCACCACTCCAGTTTCAGATACGACTTTCCGGCCGAGGCCCGGATGGTCCGCTTGTCGCGGGCCAGGGCCTCGGGGGAGCGGGAGGAGACGGTGATGTAGCCGACCAGGTTGACCCCGGCCGCGCCGCTCGCGAGATCCTCGCCGCGCTGGTCCAGGCGGGAGTGGGCGGCCACGTCACGGGGGTCGATCGTGCGGTTCATCTTGGCCGCGCGGGACGCCTCCGCCTCGTCGTTGGTCTTCTCGGTCAGCATGCGCTCGATGGCGATCTCGGTGGGTTCGAGGTCCATCGTGACGGCGACCGTGCGGATGACGTCCGGGGTGTGGACGAGCAGCGGCGCCAGGAAGTTCACGCCGACGGGGGTCATCGGCCACTCCTTGACCCAGGCGGTGGCGTGGCACCAGGGCGCGCGGGTGGAGGACTCCCTCGTCTTCGCCTGCAGGAACGTCGGTTCCATGGCGTCGAGTTCGGCCGGCCAGGCGTTGCGCTTGGTCATCGCCTGGATGTGGTCGATGGGGTGGTCCGGGTCGTACATGGAGTGGATCAGCGAGGCCAGCCGGCCCTGCCCGAGGGGCTGGCGCACCCGGATGTCGGCCTCCTGGAGGCGCGAGCAGATGTCGGTCAGCTCGCGGGCCATGACGACCGCGAGACCGGCGTCCTTGTCCAGCCTGCGGCCGGACCGGGGGCTGGCGGCGCGCGCCATCGCGTGGGCCTCGGAGGCCAGTTCACGGGTGTAGTGCATACAGGCGACGAGGTACGCCCGGTGCTGCTCGCTGCTGGTGGACACCATCGACTGGAGCTGGTCGTACGAGGTCTGCAGCCAGGGCAGTGCCTTGTCGTCCCCGCGCACGGCGACGTCCTTGGCGTGGGCGTCCGGGTCGGCGGGGAGGGTGCGGGCGAGCATCTGGAGGCGGGTGACGAAGCCGTCGCCGTTGGCCACGTGCTTGAGGAGCGTGCCGAAGCGGTCGACGAGGGCTTCCTGGTCCTCGGAGTCGCGCAGGCCGACGCCGGGGCCCTCGATCTCGATGGCGGCGGTGACGGTACGGCGGTCCGCGTGGAGCAGTACGGCGATCTCGTCGGGCCCGAACGGGGCGGCGAGCCAGTTGATCCGGCCGATGCCGGGGGGCGGGCCGACCTCGACCTCGCGGCCGTCGACGTGGGTGCCGGCCTCCATCACGGAGGAGCGGTAGGTGGTGCCCTGGCGCAGGGTGCGCTTGTAACTGCGGTTGATCTCGAACCACTTGTAGAAGGTGCGGCGCTTGTACGGCACGTAGACCGCGGCCAGCGCGAGCAGCGGGAAGCCCATCAGCAGGACGATGCGCAGGGAGAGCACCGGGACGAGGAGCCCGCACATCATGCCGAGGAACGCGCCCGCGATGATGAGCGTGATCTCGCCCGACTCGCGGTTGCGGCCGACGATCGCGTTCGGCCGGGCGCGGCCGATCAGATATGTACGGCGGGGCGTGACCGTATGCGACACGTGGGACTCGGTCGTCAACGCCCGTCACCTCCTGTGCTGTTGCTACTGCCATTGCGGGTGTTGCTGGCGTGCGGGGTGTTCACCGGGTTGCCCGCGCGGGGGGCGGGAGCGGCGGAGGGGACAGATCCGCCGCCTCCGTTCGGGGTGCGCGAGCTGTGGGCGGCGACTCCGCCGGACGCCGGGTTGCTCGGGCGGGCGCCCGAGCCTCCGGAGGCCTGACCGTTGTTGTCGGCCCGGGAGCTGTGGGTCTTGATGCCCTGGGCGACCAGGGTGGCCGGGGAGCTGATGACCGCGGCGGCCTTGCCCTCGGCGTTCTGCATGATGCGGTTGTTGCGGGAGCCGGCGATCTCGTCGCCGAAGCCGGGGACGAAGCGGTAGATCATCGCGCTGGCGAAGATGGCGAGCAGGATGATCGCGAGGCCGGAGACGACGGCGGAGAAGGCGTCGGGGCCGTCGTCGGAGGAGAGCGCGCCCGCGAGGCCGAGGACGATGACGATCACCGGTTTGACCAGGATGACCGCGATCATGATGCCGGCCCAGCGGCGGACGTGGCCCCAGAGGTTCTTGTCGACGAGGCCGGCGTAGACGACGGTGCCGAGGAGGGCGCCGACGTAGAGGAGGGCGGCGCGGATGACGAGCTCCAGCCAGAGGACTCCGGCGGCGAGGATGCTGACCAGGGAGACGACGATCAGCATGATGGGGCCGCCGCCGATGTCGTTGCCCTTCTCCAGGGCGCCGGAGAAGGTGCCGAAGAAGGTGTCGGTCTGGTCGCCGGTGGCTTTCGCGAGGACCTCTGAGACGCCGTCCGTGGCGGAGACGACGGTGTAGAGGATGAGGGGGGTGAAGGCGGACGCGAGGACGGTCAGCCAGAGGAACCCGATCGCTTCACTGATGGCGGTGGTGAGGGGGACGCCTCGGACCGCGCGCTTGGCGACTGCCAGCAGCCACAGGAGGAGGGTGAGGATGGTCGACGCGGCGAAGACGACGGCGTACTGCTGGAGGAACTTCTGGTTGGTGAAGTCGACGTTCGCAGTGTCCTTCACGGCCTCGCTGAGCTTGCCGATGGTCCAGGCGGCGGCTTTGGCGCAGCTGTTGGCGAGGGAGGACATGGGGTCGAGGGTGGAGGTGAGACCCGGGGTGGTGGTGCCTCCGGACCCGGAGCCGCTCTCGCAGTACTCCTTGGCGGGGCCGACGATGAGGTCGCAGTTGTCGTTGGACGCTGTCGGGGATGGCGTCGGAGACGGTGTGGGTGCGGCGGCGGCCCGGGTGGCCAGCAGCAGCACTGCGGACTGCACGGTGGTCAGGGCGGCGGCGACCTTGAGGACGCGGCGCGGGCTACCGGGCATACGTGAACCCTCCGTATTCCTCGACGGCTTTGGCCATGTCGTCGGCGCTGGACGCCTTGTCGTCGCCGGGAACCGGCGCGGGTCCGTCCTTCTGGGAGAAGCTGTCGACCTTCCAGTCGCCGGCGGTCCAGCGCAGCCGGAGGGTCATGGTGAACCAGTCGCTGGTCACCGGATCGGTCGAGTCGGCGCCGGCGGTGCCGTACAGGCCGGTGCACCAGACCTCGACGGCCGCCGTGGTCTCCGACGAGCTCGTGACCTTGGTTCCGATCGGGACGGTGCGTGACACGTAGGTGTGGCCCGCGGCCGCGTTGCCGTTCTGGTCGAGGCCGAGTTTGTTGAGGAACGCCGCGGAGTAGGCCTGGTTGAACTTGTCGGTCAGAGCGGCCTGCTTGTCGCTGACGAAGACCTGCTGGACGATCTCGGCTCGTCGGGTCGGCTTGAGGATGTCGGCGGAAACCAGCACCGTCGCGTAGTTGGCGGCAGCGCTCTGAGCACCCTGCGTGGTGTGGGCGAAACCTGACGGGATCCCGGCCGACTGTGTCGCTACGGGCTGGTCCCCGCTGGCCGCCGTGGAGGACGCTTTCGGCTGCCCCCCCGCCCCCTCCGCCGAAGACGAGGAATCGTCGCCCCCCCGGTTCGCGAAGGCGATTGCTGCGATCAGGAGGACGATGACGCCGACCACCGTGACCAGGCTTCTGGAGGAGGAGCGGGGGGAGCGGCGGGCGCCGCCGTAGACGTCGGCGGGGCGGTCGGGGTAGCGGGTGCGGGTCTGGCCCGCGCCGCCGTAGCCCTCCTGGTCGTCTCCGAGACTCATGCCGCTCACGCCCCCTCGACGTCGTACGAGAACCCGTAGGAGTACGACGGTAGCCGCGCTGGTTCCCGCGCGGGTGCGGTGTGGTGACTCGACATCAGGGAACGCAACCTCAGCCGGTGGGCACTGCGGACGGGTGGGGTAGAGGGGGTACCGGGGCGCGCCCGGCCGGAGCGGAGGTGCGTCGACCGGACGCGGTGGCTATACGGCCATGCCGTACACGATGGTGAAGAGCGTGCCCAGGGAGCCGATGATGAAGACTCCCGTCAGCCCCGCGATGATGAGGCCCTTGCCCTGTTCCGCGCTGAAGGTGTCGCGCAGTGCGGTGGCGCCGATGCGCTGTTTGGCGGCACCCCAGATGGCGATGCCGAGGCAGAGCAGGATGGCGACCGCCATGACGACCTGGATCATCGTCTTCGCCTCGGTCCCCAGTGCCCCGAAGGGGCCCCAGTCCGGAGCGATCCCGCCGATGATGGTGTTGATGTCTCCCTTGTCGGCCGCAAAGAGCATGTAAGTCACCGCCCCTGGTGGGTAGTTCCGTCTCCCCTGCATGGGCGCAGAGGTCAGGCCTCATTGTCGCCGACAATTCCGCCGTCGTATGTCGACTTGGCGGCATTGGTTGGCGGGTTTCGTACGAATGACTGTCTGGTCACTCTGTGTATCACGGCAGGTAACGCCGGGCAATGAGGCCTGAGCGGAACCTGGCGTGTGGTTCCGTCGTTGACCCCTCTTACGACCTGCGGCGCTTCTGGCACCGATGTTCTGCGGGTGAAGGCTAACCCGGAGGGCCACCGGTATGACGAACGGGCCGCGGTAGGGGAGTCCGCGGCCCGTTCGTTGACGGAGAGTCAGCCGGTGAAGGCGGTCACTCCCTCCGGGGTGCCCCAGCCGGTCGGTCCGTCGTAGCCCGACCGGGCGGTGCAGAAGTAGCTCGTCGAGCAGCTGCCGTTGTTGCCCGAGGTCACGTCGTTGAGGGATGACGTGTGCTCGTAGGGGTACTGCGCCGGGTAGTCGCTGCTGCCCGGGGTGCCGGCGAGGGCGTAGACGGACGCGATGATGGGGGCCGAGGCGCTGGTGCCGCCGAAGGTGTACCAGCCGGCGGTGACGCCGTAGGAGTCGTAGACGGAGACTCCGGTGGCCGGGTCGGCGACCGCGGAGACGTCGGCGATCATGCGCTTGGTGCAGCTCGCGTCGGTCTGCCAGCTCGGCTTGGCGTCGTACGAGGAGCAGCCCGACCCGGTGCCCTCCGTCGAGCTCGTCTTCCAGACCGTCTCCGTCCAGCCGCGGCTGTTGGAGGCGGCCGAGAGGGCGGTGCCGCCGACCGAGGTCACGTACTTGGAGGCGGCCGGGTACTCGGCGCCGTAGCCCTCGTCGCCGGCGGAGACGGTGATGGCGACGCCGGGGTGGTTGAAGTAGGACGAGTCGTAGGAGGTGTCCGAGGAGGACTCGGAGCCGCCGTAGGAGTTGGAGACGAACTTGGCGCCCAGCTTGACGGCCTCGTTCACCGCGGTGCCGAGGTTGGCCATGGAGGCGGACTTGGCCTCGACGAGGAGGATCTTGGCGTTGGGGGCGATGGCGGAGACCATGTCGAGGTCGAGGGACATCTCCTCGGACCAGCCGCTGTCGCTGGAGGGCAGCGAGGTGGTGGAGCCGGTCTGGGAGACCTTCTTGAAGCAGCCGTTGGCGGTGGTGCAGGCCGGCAGGCCGTAGTACGAGCGGTACTTGGCGAGGTCGGCCTCGGCGTTGGGGTCGTTGTAGGCGTCGACGATGGCGACGGTCTCGCCGGAGCCTTGGGAGGCGGCCGCGGCGGTCAGGCCGTACGCGGACTGGAGGTCGCTCGGGCCGTAGCCGGAGGGGGTGGCCGCGTCGGCGGCCTTCGGGGTGATGCCCCGGGCCTTCTGGAAGGCGGTGGTGCCGCCGGTGACGCGCAGGGAGTTGCAGGCGAGTTCGCCGGCCTTCTTGGGGGTGGCGCAGGGGGTCGCGGTCCAGGTGACCCTGGTGGAGCTCGTGGCGTCCGCGTGGGCGGCGGTGCCGAGGCCGGCGAGGACGAGGGCGGCGGTGGCGGCCACGGCGGAGCCGGCGCGGTGCCATCTCAGGCGGGTGTGGGGGAAGTTGGTACGCAAGGTGCAGCCTCCTGATGGTGGTGGAACAGGGGCGGTGCGGGTGCGTGCCGTCGGTGCGGTGTCCCCGGCGGCGGGCGGCGGCCTGCGAAGACGGTCCACCTTGTTCCGTACGCGACAACAGAGATTGGCTGGAATTCTGACCTCCGCCATACCGAAAGTTGTCCCGGGCTTACTCGTGCATGGCGGCTCGATGGACTGCGGGCGATGGTCACTTGACCCGGGCGGACACGGCGAACGGGCCGCGACCGGATGTCGCGGCCCGTTGCCGTTGTGCCGCCGAGGGGACCCCACGTCCCCCTCTCAAGGGCGGCGCCCCCGTTGACCCGACGGGGACACTCAAGGGCCGGATCAGCCGGTGAAGGCGCCCAGGCCTGCCGGGGTACCCAGGCCGGTCGGGCCGTCGTAGCCCGACTTGGCGGTGCAGTAGTAGCTGACGGAGCAGCTGCCGTTGTTGCCGGAGGTCACGTCGTTGAGGGCGGAGGTGTCGGCGTAGGGGTACGCGGCCGGGTAGTCGCTGCTGCCCGGGGTGCCCGCGAGGGCGTACACCGACGCGATGATCGGGGCGGAGGCGCTGGTGCCGCCGTAGGTGTTCCAGCCCGTGCCGTCGGAGCCGTAGGAGTCGTAGACGGAGACTCCGGTGGCCGGGTCGGCGACCGCGGAGACGTCGGCGATCATGCGCTTGGTGCAGCTCGCGTCGGTCTGCCAGGTCGGCTTGGCGTCGTAGGCGGAGCAGCCGGAGCCGGTGCCCTCGGTGGAGCTGGTCTTCCAGACGCTCTCGGTCCAGCCGCGGGTGGTGGAGGAGGCGGACAGCTTGGTGCCGCCGACCGCGGTGACGTACTTGGAGGCGGCCGGGTACTCGGCGCCGTAGCCCTCGTCGCCGGCGGAGACGGTGATGGCGACGCCGGGGTGGTTGAAGTACGAGGAGTCGTAGGAGGTGTCCGAGGACGACTCGGAGCCGCCGTAGGAGTTGGAGACGAACTTGGCGCCCAGTGAGACGGCCTCGTTCACCGCCTTGCCCAGGTTGGCCATGCTCGACGAACTCGCCTCGACCAGCAGGATCTTGGCGTTCGGGGCGATGGCGGAGACCATGTCGAGGTCGAGGGAGATCTCACCGGCCCAGCCGCTGTCGGCGGTGGGCAGCGAGGTCGTGGAGCCGGTCTGGGAGACCTTCTTGAAGCAGCCGTTGGCGACGGTGCACGCCGGCAGGCCGTAGTAGCTGCGGTAGGTGGCCAGGTCCGCCGCGGCGTTGGGGTCGTCGTAGGCGTCCACGATGGCGATGGTCTCGCCGGAGCCGTTGTTCGCGGAGGCGTCGGTCAGGCCGTAGGCGTCCTGGAGGTCGCTGGGGCCGTAACCGGTCGGGGTGGCGGCGGTGGCGTTCGGCTTGAGCGTCTTGGCGGTCACGCCCTTGAGCGCGGCCTGCTTCTCCATGTACGCGGTGGTGCCGGCGGTGACGCGCAGGGCGTTGCAGGCGGCGTAGCCCTTCTTGGGGGTGGCGTCACACGCGCTCTCGTACTGCACGTGCGCCTTGGCGACCGCGGTGGCGACGGCCTTGGCGCTCACGTGGTGGGGGGTGAGCGCGGTGGCGTGGGCGGCGGTGCCGAGGCCGGCGAACACGAGGGCGCCGGTGGCCACGGCGGTGGAGCCGATCCGACGCCATCTGCCGGATATGTGGGGGGAGTTGGAAGTACGCAACGTACAGCCTCCTGAGAGTGGTTGCAGAGGCCTGCAGTGGGGGACCACCGGTGAGGTTCCCGGTGGGGGCGGCGACCCGCGTAGACCATCGCCTTGTTGAGTACGTGACAACAAGACGGGTTCCGGAATCCTGACTCCCGCCTTACCGAAGGGCGTTGGGGGATTGCTGATCAATGGCGGGCGGATGGGCGGGGGATGGTCACGGCTTGACCATCTACACGCGTCGCACACAACTCGCTCAGAGCGGCCGGGCCGGTTCTCCGCCGTTCCTCCAGAAGGCGCGCAGGGCGGCGACGAGTGCCTCGGGGGGCCTCCTCCGCCATGTGGTGGCCGGAGTCGACGGGCCCGCCCTCCAGCCGGTCGCCCGCCCAGTCGCGCCACACGCCGAGGACGTCGTGACCGGCCGCGGCCGGCAGCGGGGCGACACGATGCCAGGTGGCGTGGGTACGGGATGTCCGTGCAGGAGCAGCACGGCGGGGCCGCTGCCGCCGTGCCGCACACGCAGCCGGACGCCGTCCTCGCCCTCGCACCGCGTCAGCTCGAAACCGTCGAACACGGCAGCCTCCCGGGCTCGGTCGTCGGGACTCGGCTGCCCGGGGCGGCGGGATCCAGGCGTACCCGGCCAGGTGTACCCGGCCGTCGCGTGCCCGCCCGCCGTGTGCGCGCCCGTTGACGGTTCTCTCACCTTCGTGCGGAATGCTGCCCTCCGTGAAGCGCACGCCACGTATCGCTCTCCACGCCGCCGCCGTCCTGCTCACCGTCACCTCGGCCTCCGAAGCGGCCGCCGACGACGGGGCGGGGCCCTTCGGGGTGACGGCGGTGGCCGTGGCGACCCGGCAGAACGCCCGCGTGGGCGCCCTGTTCGACGGCAAGCAGCACGTCTGCACCGCCTCCGTCGTCCGCAGCCCGCACCGGGACCTGATCGTCACCGCCGCGCACTGTCTCGACGACAGCGACGACCTCGTGTTCGTGCCCGGATACCGGGCCGGCGCGGCGCCGTACGGGAGATGGAAGGTGAGGAAGCGGTATCTGCCCGAGGGGTGGTCCACAGGGCAGAGCGAGGACAGTGACGTCGCCTTCGCCACGGTCGCGGGGGACGTCCAGGACGTCGTCGGCGCGAACCTGTTCGCCACCGGCACCGCCACCGGGGCCACTGCCGTCACCGTCACCGGGTACCCCTCCTCCCGTGACGTGCCGATCAGCTGCACCAACAAGCCGACCGCGCACAGCCGTACGCAGCAGCGGATCGAGTGCCCCGGCTTCACGGGGGGTACGAGCGGCAGCCCGTGGGTGAACGGCGACGGGCGGGTCGTGGGGGTGCTGGGCGGGCACGAGCAGGGCGGGGTGACGGCCGATGTGTCGTACAGCGTGGTCCTCGGGGCGGAGGCCGCTGCGCTCTACCGGGACACGGTCTGCTGATCTTTGTGCCGACCCCGCCGAGTACCCCGGTTTTCGACGGGGAAGCTCCTAGACTGACGCGGGCGGACTCCCGGCGGGCGAGGGGCGGTTGACGGTGCGTAAGGCGTGGCTCGTGGCGGGCGCCGTTCTCGGGACGGGGCTCACCTTCGTGATGCTGCTCGTCGTGGGGGTCTACGTCGTCGCCGGGAACCTCGCGAACGGCGTGGGCGGGGCGACGAAGGCCCTGGCCAAGGGGGCCGTGCCGGCCGCGTACCAGAACCTCGTGCAGAAGTGGGGCAATCTGTGCCCCGCCATCAATCCCGCCCTGCTCGCCGCCCAGCTCTACCAGGAGAGCGGATTCAACCCGAAGGCCCAGAGCGCCGCGGCGGCGCAGGGAATAGCGCAGTTCATTCCCGGGACCTGGGCCACGCACGGGATCGACGGGGACGGCGACGGCGACAAGGACGTATGGGATCCGAATGACGCGATTCCCTCGGCGGCTTCGTACGACTGCTCGCTCGCGTCCTATGTGAAGGACGTTCCGGGGAACATCACCGCGAACATGCTCGCGTCCTACAACGCGGGCGCCTACGCGGTCATCAAGTACGGGGGCGTGCCGCCGTACAAGGAAACCCAGAACTACGTGAAGACCATCACGACCCTGGAGGAGAGCTTCGCGGCCCCCACGACCCGAGTCGATCCCTCCAAGCAGGCCGCCGGCGCCATCTACTACGCGCAGAAGAAGCTCGGGACCCCTTATCTGTGGGGCGGGACCGGTACCGCCGAGCAGGGTGGGCGCTTCGACTGTTCGGGGCTGACGCAGGCCTCGTACAAGAGCGTGGGAATCACGCTGCCGCGTGTCGCCAACGATCAGTACAACGCGGGCCCGCATCCGGCCAGAAGTGAACTGTTGCCGGGGGACCTGGTGTTCTTCTCCAAGGACCTGACAAATTCGCGCGCCATCCACCATGTAGGGATTTATGTGGGCGGCGGATACATGATCGACGCACCGAGAACAGGTGCTGTGATCCGGTTCGACCCGATCGACACTTCTGAGTACTTCGGCGCCACCCGGGTCACCGAAGATGGCGCGAAAGCATTGCCCACCACGGTGTGACCGAGCGTGAAACCCACCCCCTGAGCTGCGGCGATGTGTCTCTCTTCGATAACGTCTGCGTGATCATTCAGTGGAGTGTGGAACGTATTAACGGGAGCCGTGCGTTCCTGAGGGCGTAGCCGAGCGCACATGGGTACGCCGGGAAAGACGACGAAGGGGCCGCAGCACGATGGCTGTTCTCGCCGAGTCCGGGTCGAACCCCGACGTCGACCTGCTCTACGACATCAACGGCCTGGCCAAGGACGCCCCGCACTGGTTCGACCGGGTCATGGAGTACGTCGGGGAGTACGGGATCCTGCTGGGCATGGTCCTGCTCATCCTCGGGTGCTGGTGGTCCGTGCGCCGGCGTGGGGGTGAGGACGCGGCCTCCTCCGTGGCCGCGCTGGTGTGGGCGCCGCTCGCCGCGGCGCTGGCCGTGCTGGTGAACGTGCCCATAAGGGGATTCGTCGAGCGGCCCAGGCCCTTCCGGACGCACGAGGGGCTCGAGGTCCTGGTCTCCGGCAAGACCGACTACTCGTTCGTGAGCGACCACGCCACGATCACCATGGCGATGGCGGTCGGACTGTTCGTGGCCAACCGGAAGTTCGGGCTCTTCGGTATCGCCCTCGCCCTGCTCGAAGGGTTCTGCCGGGTGTACATGGGCGTGCACTACCCGACGGACGTGATCGGCGGGTTCGCCCTCGGCACGGCGGTGGCCCTGTTGTTGTCGCCGCTCGCGATGGCTCTTCTCACGCCGGTGGCCAAGGCGGTCGAGGGGTCCTCGAAGGGGGCGTGGATCGTCCGCGCGCGAGGAGCGGGGCAGGGGGCCTCGGTGATTCCCGGGGCCCGGCAGGAGGCCCCTGCCTCCGAGCGGGACCTCGCCGCGTAGCTGCCGGACCTCCTGGGACCTACAGCGCCTGCGGGAAGCTGAAGAACCCCTGCGGGTCGTACTCCTTCTTCACCTTGGCGAGCTTGGTCGCCGCGTCGCCGTAGTACGCCGTGCGCCAGTCCCGCAGCGTCGGGTCCGTGTAGTTCTGGTAGGCCGCCCCCGAGGCGTACGGCCTCATCGCGTTGTGGGCTCCCGTCAGCCAGGACTGGGCCGTCGTGCCCGTCGTTCCCGCCCTCCAGGACGCGATGTACTGGGCGAGCATGCGGGAGTGGCGGTGCACGAAGGCCGTGGCGGTGGGGGAGACCCGGTTGACCGCGCCGCCGAGGGCCGTCAGCGCGATGCTGCCCGAACCGCCCCGGACCGAGGCGACCTGCCTCAGCAGGGTCTGGATGCCGGCCGCCGGGATCGAGCGGTCGAAGAAGTCCGAGTGGGCCGCGTAGGTCTCCCGGCCGAGGGCGCCCCGGGGCGAGCGGCCCGGGGTGGAGCCGGGCAGGTGGCACTTGGCGTCGGTGGAGAAGGACGAGCAGCCCGCGTACGCCTCCATCGCGCTCTCGTAGGAGTGCCGCCGGAGCGTCACGCTGCGGGCCGGTGAGCCCACCCGGTCGGCCAGGCGGTCGAGGGCGTTCTGGAGCTCGCCGTAGGTGCCCAGGGAGAACGCCGCGACCGCCACCGAGGGCGAGCCGCCGTTCTCCAGGTGGCAGGAGGACCAGATCTCGTCGGGCTGCACCGGGCCCCACTCCTGCCAGGCCCGCACCACGGCGGCCGCCTTCGACCACGGCCAGGTCGCGTACGCGGTCACGCCCTGCGGGGCCGGGTGGGTCTTGAAGTGCAGCTCGGTCACCACGCCGAAGTTGCCGTTGCCCGCCCCGCGCAGGGCCCAGAAGAGGTCCTTGTCGGTGGTGGCGTTCGCGGTGATCTGCTTGCCGTCGGCCGTGATCAGGGTGGCCTGGGTGAGGCTGTCGCAGGTGAGCCCGTAGGCCCGGGAGGCCACGCCGTGCCCGCCGCCCAGGGTCAGTCCGGAGACACCGACGGTCGGGCAGGAGCCCGCCGGGATCGTGACGCCCTTGGCGGTGAGGGCCCGGTAGACGTCGATCAGCTTGGCGCCGGCGCCGACCACGGCGGTGCCGCCCGAGGCGCGGATGCGGTTCAGCCTGGAGACATCGACGATCAGCCGGTTGTTTCCCGAGGACCAGCCGGCGTAGGAGTGGCCGCCGTTGCGGATCGCCACCCGGACGCCGTGGGCGCGGGCGTAGGCGAGCGTGGTGCGGATGTCGTCCGGGTTCGCCACGTACGCCACCGCCGCGGGCTTCAGCGAGTCGAAGCGGGTGTTGTAGAGCTGCCGGGCCGTCGCCCAGTTCGCCTCGCCGGGGCGGACCAGGGTGCCGTCCAGATCGCGGGCGAGGGCGTTCCAGTTCGCGGAGGTCGCGGGCGTACGGGAGGATGGAGACCTGCCGACGGTGCTCTGCGTGGCGTCGGCGCTGCTGCTGCTGCCGTCGCACGCGGTCGTGGCCACTGCCGTGATCGCGGCCGCGCCGGCCCCGATGAACGTACGCCGTTCCATGCGTCCTTGCCTTTCGTCGGCCTCGTCGGCTTCCGTGGAACGAGACGGGACTGTGGGGGGGAGGGTTCCCGGGTGGGTTCCGGAATCACACTGTGCCCTCGACGTAAGCGTTCCGTGACCTCACCGCACCTTCTGCAGGGGTTCACCCCCCGTTCACTTCCGGCCATAAACGCCTTCACCTGATCTGCCTAATTTCGGCCTTACGCGATGCGTGGTGCGTCTCGAATGCGCATCCGTGTCACCCAGACTTCGCGCACGCCGCCGGATTCAGGACGGCGGCTCCCGGAAGGAACTCAAGTGAAGCTTCAGCGCAAGAACCGGCGGGCCCTCGCCTTCGGTGCTCTCGCCGTCTCCGGCGCCCTGGCCCTCACGGCGTGCGGCTCCGACGACACGAGCGGCGGCAGCGGCAGCAGCGCGTCCGCCACCGCGGCCGCCGGCAACATCAAGTGCGACGATGCCAAGGGTCAGCTGCTCGCCGACGGCTCCTCCGCGCAGAAGAACGCGATCGACGCCTGGGTCAAGCAGTTCACGCAGGCCTGTGGCGTGCAGATCAACTACAAGGGCGGCGGCTCCGGCGCCGGTGTGACCGCGTTCAACAACGGCCAGGTCGCCTTCGCCGGTTCCGACTCCGCGCTGAAGCCCGAAGAGGTCACGGCCTCCAAGAAGGTCTGCTCCGGCGGCCAGGGCATCGACCTCCCGATGGTCGGCGGCCCGATCGCCCTCGGTATCAACATCTCCGGCGTCGACAAGCTCACGCTGGACGCGCCGACCATCGCCAAGATCTTCAACGCCAAGATCAGCAAGTGGAACGACCCGGCGATCACCAAGCTGAACCCGGGCGTGAAGCTGCCGGACCTCAAGATCCAGGCGTTCCACCGCTCGGACGACTCCGGTACCACGGACAACTTCACCAAGTACCTGATCGCCACCGCCAAGAGCGACTGGCCCTACGAGCACGGCAAGACCTGGGTGGCCAAGGGCGGCCAGTCCGCCGCGCAGTCCTCCGGTGTCGCCCAGCAGGTGAAGCAGACCAACGGCGCCATCGGCTACTTCGAGCTCTCGTACGCCAAGGACGGCATCACGCCGGTCAGCATCAACACCGGCGCCTCCGCCCCGGTCGAGCCGACCGTCGACAACGCCACCAAGGCCATCGCCGACGCCAAGGTCGTCGGCACCGGCTCGGACCTCGCGCTGGAGCTCAACTACGGGACCAAGGCCGAGGGTGCCTACCCGATGGTCCTGGTCACCTACGAGATCGTCTGCGACAAGGGCAACAAGGCCGACACCCTGGCCGCCACCAAGGCGTTCCTGCGCTACACCGCCTCCGAGGACGGCCAGAAGGTCCTCGCGGACAACGACTACGCGCCGATCCCCGAGGACATCATCGCCAAGGTTCGCACCACCATCGAGAGCCTGAGTTGACCTGAGTGTGCGGTCCGGCCCGGACCCCGAACCGAGGGGCCCGGTCCGGACCGCACCGTCCGGTGCACCGCCGCCAGGAGCCGCACCACAGATGCGGCTCAGCAGACCGGAGAACCCGATGGACACCACACAGATAACAGACGCACCACCCCCCGTACCCCAACCCCCCACGGTCGAGCAGAAGCGCGCGGCCCGTGGCGCCACCCGCCCCGGTGACCGGATCTTCCTCGGTCTCTCCCGCGGCTCCGGCATCCTGCTGCTGGTGATCATGGCCGCCATCGCCGGCTTCCTCACCTACCGCGCCTCGATCGCGATCAGCAAGGACGAGGCCAACTTCTTCACCGCGTTCGAGTGGAACACCCAGCTCATCCCGCCGAAGTTCGGTATCGCGGTGCTGGTCTTCGGCACGATCGTCTCCTCGATCATCGCCATGGCCATCGCTGTCCCGATCGCCGTCGCCATCGCGCTGTTCCTCACGCACTACGCCCCGCGCAAGCTGAGCGGCCCGATCGCCTACGTGATCGACCTGCTCGCCGCCGTGCCGTCCATCGTGTACGGCCTCTGGGGCGCCCTGATCCTCGTCCCGCACATGAACGGCCTCTACGGCTGGCTCAACGACTACCTCGGCTGGACCGGCATCTTCTCCTGGCAGGGCGGGGCACCCCGCTCGATGCTCACCGTCGGCATCCTGCTCGCCATCATGATCCTGCCGATCATCACCAACGTGAGCCGCGAGGTCTTCCGCCAGGTCCCGCAGATGCACGAGGAGGCGGCCCTGGCGCTCGGCGCCACCCGCTGGGAGGTCATCCGCATGGCGGTGATCCCCTTCGGCCGCTCCGGTGTGATCTCCGCGTCGATGCTCGGTCTCGGCCGCGCGCTCGGCGAGACGATGGCCGTGGCCACCGTGCTCTCGCCGTCCTTCGACATTCAGGCCAGCCTGCTCGACCCGGGCGGCGGCACCTTCGCCCAGAACATCGCCAGCAAGTTCGGTGAGGCCAGCGAGCTGGGCCGGGACGCGCTGATCGCCTCCGGTCTGGTCCTGTTCGTCATCACCCTGCTGGTCAACGGCGCGGCCCGCATGATCATCGCCCGCCGCAAGGAGTACTCGGGGGCCAACGCATGAGCACCGCAGCCACCGTCAGCACCCTGAAGGGTGCCCGCCTCCCGAAGTGGGCGCCGTACGCGATCGCCGCGGGCTCCGTCGCCCTCGGCGTCGGCATCAGCTTCGCCGCCGGCCTGAACAGCAGCATCCAGTGGGCGTTGATCGCCGGGCTGCTGTTCGTCCTCGGCACGTATGTCATCGCCGCCCGTGTGGAGGGCCGCCGTCAGGCCAAGGACCGGATCGCCACCTCGCTGGTCTGGGTCGCCTTCCTGCTGGCCGTCGTGCCGCTGGTCTCCCTGGTGTGGTCGACCGTCTCGCGCGGTGTGAAGGTCCTCGACTTCTACTTCCTGACCCACTCGATGGGCCTGGTCGCCGACGACGAGCCGGGCGGCGGCATCTACCACGCCATCCTCGGCAGCCTGGAGCAGGTCGCCCTCGCCACCCTGATCGCGGCGCCGATCGGTGTGCTCACCGCGATCTACCTGGTCGAGTACGGGCGCGGGAAGCTCGCCAAGGCCGTCACGTTCTTCGTCGACGTCATGACGGGCATCCCGTCGATCGTCGCGGGTCTGTTCATCCTCTCGATCATGCTGATGTTCGACATGGAGCCCTTCGGGTTCGCCGGGTCGCTCGCCCTGGCCATCCTGATGATGCCGGTCGTCGTCCGCTCCACGGAGGAGATGCTCAAGCTCGTCCCGAACGAGCTGCGCGAGGCGTCCCTGGCGCTGGGCATCCCGAAGTGGCGGACCATCCTGAAGGTGGTCATCCCGACCTCCATCGGCGGCATCACCACCGGCATCATGCTGGCGGTGGCCCGTATCGCGGGCGAGACCGCGCCGGTGCTGCTCCTGGTCTGGGGCAACTCGCTCATCAACGCCAACCCCTTCGAGGGTGCGCAGCAGTCGCTTCCGCTGTACATCTATCAGCAGTACGCGAACAGCGCGGGCGCCGGTGCGGCGTACGACCGTGCGTGGGCGGCGTCCCTGACGCTGATCGCCTTCGTGATGATCCTGAACCTGGTGGCTCGCGGCATCGCCCGCTGGAAGGCCCCGAAGACCGGTCGCTGACGCGGCCACACAGCGACCGAGATCTGGAAGTGAAGCAATCATGGCCAAGCGAATCGACGTAAGTGGGCTCACCGCCTACTACGGCTCCCACAAGGCGATCGAAGACATCTCGATGACGGTCGAGCCCCGCTCGGTGACGGCCTTCATCGGCCCTTCCGGCTGCGGCAAGTCGACGTTCCTGCGCACGCTCAACCGGATGCACGAGGTCACCTCGGGCGGCCGGGTCGAGGGCAAGGTGCTCCTCGACGACGAGGACCTGTACGGCCAGGGCATAGATCCCGTGTCCGTCCGCCGCGAGGTCGGCATGGTCTTCCAGCGCCCGAACCCGTTCCCGACGATGTCGATCTTCGACAATGTGGCGGCGGGCCTGCGCCTGAACGGCTCGTACAAGAAGTCGGAACTGTCGGACGTCGTCGAGAAGTCCCTCAAGGGCGCGAACCTCTGGAACGAGGTCAAGGACCGTCTGAACAAGCCGGGTTCGGGTCTCTCCGGTGGTCAGCAGCAGCGTCTGTGCATCGCCCGCGCGATCGCGGTGGAGCCCAAGGTCCTGCTGATGGACGAGCCCTGCTCGGCCCTCGACCCGATCTCCACGCTCGCCATCGAGGACCTGATCGGTGAGCTGAAGGAGCGCTTCACGATCGTCATCGTGACGCACAACATGCAGCAGGCGGCCCGGGTCTCCGACCGGACGGCCTTCTTCAACCTGGCCGCGGTCGGGCAGCCCGGCAAGCTGATCGAGATCGACGAGACGGAGCGGATCTTCTCCAACCCGTCGGTCCAGGCCACGGAGGACTACATCTCGGGCCGCTTCGGCTGAGCCGAGCCCCTCGAAGACCCCTCGCGGTGCTGCATGGCGGTGCCACCGCGAGGACACAGAGGGCCCGCCCCCGGATTCCGGGGGCGGGCCCGTTGTCGTACACCCCGCTCGGTTCCTACAGGAACGCCAGGTTCACGATGCCGTAGGCGCAGGCGGCCACGATCGCCGCCGCCGGCATGGTGATGAACCAGCCGAGGATGATGTTCTTGGCGACGCCCCAGCGGACCGCGTTGACGCGCTTGGTGGCGCCGACACCCATGATCGCCGAGGTGATGACGTGGGTCGTGGAGACCGGCGCCTTGAAGAGGTAGGCGGTGGTGAACATGATCGCCGCGCCGGTCGTCTCGGCGGCGAACCCCTGCGGCGGATCCAGCTCGATGATCTTCCGGCCCAGGGTGCGCATGATGCGCCAGCCGCCCGCGTACGTGCCCAGCGACAGCATCACCGCGCAGACGATCTTCACCCAGACCGGAATGGGGTCGCCGTAGGTCTCGTGGCCGGAGATCACCAGGGCCATCACCACGACACCCATGGTCTTCTGCGCGTCCTGGAGGCCGTGCCCGAGGGCCATGCCGGCCGCGGACACGGTCTGCGCGATCCGGAAACCCCGCTTGGCCTTGTGCGGGTTGGCCCGCCGGAAGATCCACATGATCGCGGTCATCACCAGGTAACCGGCGACCAGACCGACGACCGGCGAGATGAACATCGGGATGACGACCTTGTCGAGCACACCGTTCCAGAGCACCTCGGTGCCGCCCGCGAGCGCGGCGCCCACCATGCCGCCGAAGAGCGCGTGCGAGGACGAGGAGGGCAGTCCGAAGTACCAGGTGACGAGGTTCCACACGATCGCGCCGACCAGTGCCGCGAAGAGGATTCCCATCCCCTTGGAGCCCTCCGGCGTCTCGATCAGGCCCTCACTGACGGTCTTGGCGACCCCGGAGCCCAGAAAGGCTCCTGCCAGGTTCATGACCGCCGCCATGGCGAGCGCGGCCCGGGGGGTCAGTGCCCGTGTCGACACCGAGGTCGCGATCGCGTTCGCCGAGTCGTGGAAGCCGTTCGTGTACGTGAAGAAGAGCGCGACCAGGATGGTCACGACCAGAGCAAAGGTGTCCATGGAAGGGCTCAGGACTCCTTGACGGCGATGGTCTCCACCGTGTTCGCCACGTGCTCGAACGCATCCGCGGCCTCTTCGAGGACGTCCACGATCTGCTTGAGCTTGAGGACCTCGATGGCCTCGTACTTGCCGTTGAAGAGCATGGCGAGCAGCTTGCGGTGGATCTGGTCGGCCTGGTTCTCCAGCCGGTTGACCTCGATCCAGTACTCGGTGAGGTTGTCCATGGTCCGCAGGTTCGGCATGGCCTCGGCGGTGAGCTCGGCGGCCCGCGCGAGCACCTCGATCTGCTGCTCGACGCCCTTGGGGAGTTCCTCGACGTTGTAGAGGACGACCAGGTCGACGGCCTCCTCCATGAAGTCCATGATGTCGTCGAGGGAGGACGCCAGGTTGTAGATGTCCTCGCGGTCGAAGGGTGTGATGAACGACGAGTTCAACTGATGGAAGATCGCGTGGGTGGCGTCGTCACCGGCGTGTTCCGCGGCCCGCATACGCTCTGCGATCTCGGCCCGGCCGGCGGTGTCCGCCCCGAGCAGTTCCATCAGGAGCTTCGAGCCCGTGACGATGTTGTCCGCGGAGGCGGCGAACATGTCGTAGAAGCTCGTCTCCCTGGGGGTCAGACGAAAGCGCACAAGGGGTCCTCGGGGTGCATCGGTTTCGGTCAGGGTGATGCTAAGTGCATCATCCGGCCACGGCTAATGGGCCGTCCCCCAGTGTCGCCCATCAGGCACAGTGGTTGGCACGGGGGCCGTCCGCAGGCCCTATACCCGGGAAACTTCGGTACGATATACCCAGGAGGGGTATGTGATTCCCTCAGGGTGTGGCCGTGATGTGGAGGACGCGATGACGACGACCGAGGCCGGCGCCAAGGCGCCCTCCGAGACAGTGGCGGAAAACAGCCCCCACGAGACCCACGAGCCCGCCACCCACGGCTACCACAAGCAGAAGGACGAGCACCTCAAGCGCCTGCGCCGGATCGAGGGCCAGATCCGCGGCCTGCAGCGCATGGTCGACGAGGACGTCTACTGCATCGACATACTCACGCAGGTGTCCGCCTCCACCAAGGCCCTGCAGTCCTTCGCCCTGCAGCTCCTGGAGGAACACCTGCGGCACTGCGTCGCGGACGCGGCCGTCAAGGGCGGCACGGAGATCGACGCGAAGGTCGAGGAGGCCACGAAGGCGATCGGCCGCCTGCTGCGGACCTGATCCCTCTCCGCCCACGACGGGACGGGCGCCCCCGGCTCATTCGCCGGGGGCGCTCGCACGTTCTTCGGCCACTTTCAGCACCTCGTCGATGCTCTCCAGGCTGAGCCGGTCGTCCGCGGCCGACGCCGCGATGATCAACTCTCCGCACAGCTCGATCTCGGCGAGGGCCACGTGGTCCTGAACCGCCGTACCGCCGACCGGAGCCACGCGCATCACCTCTTCTCTGCCGTTACCGACTTCCTAGAGTAGGGAGCGCCCTACACACCGCGCATGGCACGGACGGGCTAGTTCTTGACGCCCGTCACGACTGCTCACCCCTCGGCGATCTTGCCGGCGTAGATGTCCCGGGCGGCCGGCAGACGTACGTCCGCCGGGACCCCGAAGTCGTACAGCAGGGTCGTGGAGGCGACCGCGACGGTGCCGGGCTGCCCGCCGTTGACGAAGCTGAAGCGGTGCCGGATCTTGCGGATGCGGCCCTGGTCGTCGAGGTAGACGTCGAAGGGCACCGCGGCCGTGGCGAAGCCTTTCGCCGCCGCCGCCAGGACACCCTTGTTGGCTTCGGCACTCCTCGCGGCGGCGGCGAGGTCCGCCGTGCCCCGGTAGTGCCGCACCTCGGTCCCCGCGAGCTCGGTCGCGCCCACATAGGTCGCCGTCCGGGTCCCGCGCAGCACCTCGGCGGCGGCGAGCGGATCGGTGGCCCCGCCGGTGACGAGGTTGCCGTCGGACAGGGCCGTGGTGTCGACGCGCACCCACTTGTCGGCGGGCACACCCGCACCCCGGTTCTTCATGAACAGGGCGCCGGGGGCGAGGAGTTCGGTGATCGGCCGGTGCTCGCTGGTGCCGGCCGGGTCCTGCGGCAGCAGCACCCGCAGTCGGCCGAGGCGCTCGCGGTAGTCGTACACGCCCTCGCCCCGGATGGTGACCCGGGTGCCGCCGGTGGCCATCTCCATCGACGTACGCGCCTTCGAACTGCCCGCGTCCACCAGGGTGTCGGCGGCCCGGCGCAGGGTGCCGACGGGGTCGGCCGAGCGTGCGTCGTCCAGGGCGGCGCCGGTGCCCGAACACCCGCCGGCGCAGGCCATGAGCACCGCCGCGACGACGACCGACCCGCCGGCCTGCTTCTGCTGCCGCTCCGCCATCGCCGCCTACCCCCAGCCGATACGTCCCGTCGGGGACCCGTGTCGTCTCGACTAACGACGGCTGGGCGGGAGCCGTCACGCGTACACCGGCGCCGCTGTGCCGGGCAGTCGATTGGCACGGCCCCCGGGGTGGGTAACGTTGTCGGTGTGGCGCAGCAGGACAGGATCCCCCCACCTCCTTCCGACTCCAGTACCCACCGGACGCAGATGGTCGAACAGGGCCGTTTCTGTCTGGCCCGGTGCACCTGCGGCTGGCGCGGGCCGGCACGCAGAGCCCGCAGCCAGGCGCGGGCGGACGCCGAGGGGCACGCCGTCCCGGGCTAGAGCGGCAGCAGCTCGTCGATCAGGGTGCGGTCGCGGTACTGCGTCAGGCGGCTGCGGGCCGCGGCGGGGGAGAGCCACAGGATGCGGTCCACCTCGTCGTTCGGGGTGAAGTGGCCCCCGGTGGCCTCGGCCGCCCAGTAACGGACCCGTTTGGGGCGGCCGTTGGCCATGTAGCGGACGGAGGGCAGCTCGGTCCCGGGATCGGCGGTGTAGCCCGTCTCCTCCTCGACCTCGCGCAGCGCGCCGGTGAGGGCGTCCTCCGCGCGCTTCAACTTGCCCTTGGGGTGCGACCAGTCGTCGTACTTCGGCCTGTGGACCAGGCAGATCTCAAGGTCGCCGTCGACCGGGGAGCGGCGCCACAGGACGCAGCCGGCCGCCTGGACGACGGGGTCGTTGCCGTCACCGGGATGGGTCATGTGCTCACCGCCTGTTTCTGCCAGCACTGCTGGAACGCGAAGCGAGCCGCCTCCACCTCGTGGCGCTGGTCGGCGTGCAGCACACCGAGGGCGTAGGCGGTGGCCGGGGCGATGCGGGGGGTGCGGGCCGCGGCGGCCGCCGCGGCCGCCGCTTCCGAGGCGTCCCGGTGCCGGTCCAGGGCCTGGCCCGCCGTCAGGAGCCGCAGGTCCACCGGGGGGTCGGAGCCGCAGAGGACCTCTCGCGCGTATCGGTGCAGGCGCAGCAGGAGGCGGACCTGGTGCCAGGGGGCGTCCTGGGGGTGGGGGGAGGGGTCGGGGGACAGACCGTGGACGAGGGCCTCGGCGTTGTAGGGGTGGCCCGCGGTGACCAGGGGAAGGGCGGTCGCGGCGTCCTCCAGGCGCTCCTGGGCGGCGGTGGCCAGGGGGTGGAGGTCGGTGGTGACGGCCGTCTTCGTCAGGGGGACCTCGCTGGCCAGTACGGCGATGCTGTCGGCGACGGCGTGGAAGCGGGAGGAGCCGAGGGCCTGGAGGGCGGTGCTGTGGGACCGGGTGCGGGCGAGGGTGAGCTGGCGGTCGAGGAGGGCGCCCGCCTTGGCCGCGCCCACGGTGAGGTTGCCGCGGTCGGGGGAGGCCGCCGGGTGGGTCGCGGAGCCCGCCCCCTGGACGGGGAACACCGCGCCCGACAGCCTCTGCAGCGCCAGCAACAGCCGTTCCAGGCGGGACTCGTACGCGTGCTCCATGCCCAACGTGCCGGAGAGCCAGGCCAGTTCCGGGCGGAGGGACTCCGACCAGTCGGCGTCCAGGAGCGGGCGGAACGTGTGGAGGCTGGCGCTGATGCGGCGGACCGAGCGGCGCAGGGCCCGGGCCGCGTCGACGGGATCCTCCGCGCCCGCCGCCGCACCGCCCGATTCGCGGTGCTGGCGCAGGGCGCGGAGGAACTCCGTGGCCTGGGAACGCAGGTAGCCCGCGAGGGCGTCCCCGGTGGGGGTCCCTGCCGCTCGGGCGGAGCCGAGAGCGGGGGACGGCCCGACGTGCCCGGACACGGATTCCGTCGGTTCAAGGTGTTGCTGTGCCACGCCGGCGCCTCCGGGCGTCTATGAGCATCTCCTGGACGTTGCGCAAGGGCTGGCCGTCCGCGTCCGTGGCGTGCCGGGTCCATTCGCCGTCCGGGCCGAGATGCCAGGACGCGGTGGTGTCGGACATGCCGGTCTCCAGCAACCGGTTGAGGGCGGCCCGGTGGGCCGGGTCGGTGACCCGGACCAGTGCCTCTATCCGGCGGTCGAGGTTGCGGTGCATCATGTCGGCGCTGCCGATCCACACCTCGGGCTCGCCGCCGTTGCCGAAGGCGAAGACCCGGGAGTGCTCGAGGAACCGGCCGAGGATCGAGCGGACCCGGATGTTCTCGGACATGCCCGCGACGCCCGGGCGGATCGCGCAGATGCCGCGCACCCAGACGTCGACCGGCACGCCCGCCTGGGACGCCCGGTAGAGCGAGTCGATGAGCGCCTCGTCCACCATCGAGTTGACCTTGATGCGGATGAAGGCCGGGCGCCCTGCGCGGTGGTGCTGGACTTCCTTGTTGACACGGGAGATCAGTCCGTCGCGAAGGGACTTGGGCGCCACCAGCAGACGGCGGTAGGTCTCGCGGCGGGAGTAGCCGGACAGCCGGTTGAAGAGGTCGGAGAGGTCCGCGCCCACCTGCGGGTCGGCGGTGAGCAGGCCCAGGTCCTCGTACAGCCGGGCCGTCTTCGGGTGGTAGTTGCCGGTGCCGACGTGGCTGTACCGCCGTAGCGTGTCGCCTTCCTGACGGACCACCAGGGACAGCTTGCAGTGGGTCTTCAGGCCGACGAGACCGTAGACCACATGGCAGCCCGCCTCCTCCAGCTTGCGCGCCCACTTGATGTTGGCGTGCTCGTCGAAGCGGGCCTTGATCTCGACCAGGACGAGGACCTGCTTGCCGGCCTCGGCGGCGTCGATGAGGGCGTCGACGATGGGGGAGTCGCCCGAAGTGCGGTACAGGGTCTGCTTGATGGCGAGGACGTCCGGGTCGTCGGCCGCCTGCTGGAGGAAGGCCTGGACGGACGTCGAGAAGCTGTCGTAGGGGTGGTGCAGCAGGACGTCACGGGTGCGCAGGGCGGCGAAGATGTCCGGCGCGGACGCCGACTCGACCTCGGCCAGGTCGCGGTGGACGCCGGCGACGAACTTGCGGTACTTCAGCTCGGGACGGTCCAGACCGGCGATGCGGAAGAGACCGGTGAGGTCGAGCGGGCCGGGCAGCGGGTAGACCTCCGCCTCGGAGATCTTCAGCTCGCGCACCAGCAGGTCGAGCACCTCGCGGTCGATGGACTCCTCGACCTCCAGACGCACCGGCGGCCCGAAGCGGCGCCGCATGAGCTCCTTCTCCAGGGCCTGGAGGAGGTTCTCGGCGTCGTCCTCCTCGACCTCCAGGTCCTCGTTGCGGGTGACCCGGAAGGTGTGGTGCTCCAGCACCTCCATGCCCGGGAACAGCTCCTCCAGGTGGGCGGCGATGACGTCCTCGATGGGGACGTAGCGGCCGGGGGAGGACTCCAGGAAGCGGGACAGCAGCGGCGGGACCTTGACCCGGGCGAAGTGGCGGTTGCCGTTGACCGGGTTGCGCACGATGACGGCCAGGTTCAGCGACAGGCCGGAGATGTACGGGAAGGGGTGCGCCGGGTCGACCGCGAGGGGGGTCAGGACCGGGAAGATCTGGTGCCGGAACAGGGTGAAGAGGCGGGCCTGCTCCTTCTCCTGGAGTTCGTTCCAGCGGACCAGGTGGATGCCCTCCTCCGCGAGTGCGGGGGCGACGTCCTCGTGGTAGCAGGCGGCGTGCCGGGCCATCAGCTCGCGGGAGCGGGCCCAGATCATCTCCAGGACCTCGCGCGGCTGAAGGCCGGAGGCGGAGCGGGTGGCGACGCCCGTGGCGATACGGCGTTTCAGTCCGGCCACCCGGACCATGAAGAACTCGTCCAGGTTGCTGGCGAAGATCGCGAGGAAGTTCGCACGCTCCAGCATGGGCGTGTTCGGGTCCTCGGCGAGTTCCAGGACGCGTTCGTTGAACGCGAGCCAGCTGCGCTCCCGGTCGAGGAAACGACCCTGGGGGAGCTGGGCGGCGCCGTCGACCGGGATCTCCTCGTACGCGTCGAGATCGGCGTCGAGGTCGGGTTCCAGATCGGAGACGGTGGCCGACACGGTGTGCGGGCGGTGCGCGGCTATGGAGCCCACGGAGGGCTGCACGTGCTGGACCTCTGCCTGGGTGTTCGACTGGCTCATGGACCCATTCTTCCGCGCCAGGAGCGAAACGGGCGCGTCGGATGCAGCGAGCGGGAGCACGACGGCGACCTTTGGGACGGCCGGGGCGTCCTCGTTCCCCGTGGACCCCTCGGGCGGCGGCGCGGGCTCTGGCACGGCGGGCTTCATTCGGTGAGCGTCGCAAGCCCGTCTGAACCAATGGTTACGGCGACATGGCGTTCGGGATATCGCGGAACGGCTCCCGGGCGTCCACCGCCGCGGTCCGGGGGCCGGTGCGCAGGCGACCCGGGCCGCACGCCCTCTCCTGCCGAGGGGCGTGCGGCCCGTCAGACGGTGCGGTGGCGCAGTACCCGGAAGGCCGCGGCGCAGGCGAGGGCGGCGGCCGTGAGGACGACGGCGGTCTCCGTGAGGTGCGCGGACCAGAAGCCGGAGGCGGGCAGTGAGTCGGGGCGGCGGGCTTCCAGGAACTGGTTCAGGACCGTCATCACGGCCACGGAGATCGCCAGGGCGGGCAGCGGGCGGCCCAGCAGCAGGCCGGTGAGGGCGCCGACCATGAGCGCGCACAGGCCGTAGGACACCACCAGGGGGCCGTGGTCGGCGAACACGTCGTTGAAGAGCAGGCTGTCGCCCCGCAGGTCCCGGTGCGCCGACCAGGCCCAGCGGTAGACCGCCACGAACACGGCGCCGCCGAGGACGAGCGCGGCCGCGGGCAGGGCGAGCTTGGCGGTGAGCCAGCGGGCCGGGGAGACCGACTGCGACCAGGCGAGCCGGGCCGTGCCGCTCTCCAGCTCGCGGCCGGTGAGCGCGCCGCCCGCCCAGGCGGCCACGGCCCAGAAGCTGTAGTACATGAACGTACTGATCCAGCCCATGGGCTCGGAATAGTCGCGCCAGGCCCCGATGCCGCACAGGCCCGGGCCGTCGTCGCGGCAGGCGGCCAGAGTCGCGTGGACCGAGTCGGCGGTGACCTCGGTCAGCCAGACCAGGCAGCCGACCGAGGCGAGGACGAAGACGCCCCACACGATCAGCGCCGTGCGGTGCAGCCGCAGCACGGTCCGGGTGAGCCCCCAGGGCAGCACGGCCGGCGCGCTCATCCGGCGGCCCGCCTGCGCAGGACCCCGAACGCGAGGGCGACGGCCAGGGCGGTGAGGGCGAGCAGGACACCGGTCTCCAGGAGCTGGCGGGGCCAGTAGTCGGAGGACGGCAGGTACTCGCGGGAGAAGCGGACGATGTCGTGCTGCGCGATGCAGGCCTTGTCGTCGTAGCAGCCCGGGTCCTGGATCCTGGCGCCGCCGGAGGTGATGGCCCAGCTGCGGGAGTGCAGCTCGGGCTGCTGGTAGCGGCCTTGGAAGGGCCAGTGGTTGCCGCGGAAGGCGTAGACCAGGAAGTACGCGAAGCCGCTGAAGGCGAGCGCGGGCAGGGTGCGGCGGACGGCGAGGCCGACGAGGACGCCGAGGGCGAGGCCGAGCAGCGGCGCGGCCACGGTGGCCGGGCCGAGGGAGAAGTAGAGGGAGCGCGGTCCGATGCCGGCGATCAGCAGATTGCTGTGGGCGGACCACAGCTGCCGGTACACCGCGGTGAGCAGGCAGGTGCCGAGGACGATGAAGGCCGCGGGCACGGCGAGCTTGGCGGCGAGCCAGCGGGCCGGGGAGACCGACTGGGTCCAGGCGAGCTGTGCGGTGCCGCTCTCCAGTTCGCGGGCGATCAGCGGGCCGCCGGCGAACAGGGCGATGGCGAAGGAGCCCAGGGTGAGCAGGGTGTCGGGGTAGTAGAACCAGCTGCTGTACTCGTCCGCCGAGCCCCTGGCCATGATGAGCCCGGAGTAGCCGTAGGTGTCGAGCGCGCGCTGTGCGACGTCGGCGCCGGGGCCGTGCAGCCAGAGCAGCAGACCCGTGGTGCCGGCCACGAAGGTGAGCCAGATCCACAGGGCGGTGCGGTGCAGGCGCAGGACGGTGGGGACCGGGCCGCGCGGGGTCCGTCGGACGGCCGCCCGCGGTGCCTTTTCGAGGGTCGTGGTGCTCATGCCGTCACCGCCTCGGGGGCCGCGGTGGTGCCCGGGGTGAGCAGGGCGGGGGCGTCGGGGGCGCGCAGGTGGGCCAGCAGCAGCTCTTCCAGCGAGGGCTCCTCGGTCGCCCAGCCCTCGCCGACGGGGCCGTCGCGGCGGATCAGGGCGGTCAGGCCGCGGCCCGCGGTGCGGGACTCGACCACCGTGTGCGGGGCCAGGTCGGCGGGGGTGCCGCGGCCGGTCACCAGGGTGTGCGCGGCGAGCAGGTCGTCGATGCCGCCGCCGAGCCGGACCCGGCCGCCGCCCAGGAGCAGCAGGTGGTCACAGGCGTCGGCGAGCTCGGCGACGATGTGCGAGGAGATCAGCACCGTGGTGCCGCGTTCGGCGGTGTCCGCCATCAGGGTGCCCATCAGCTCGTGCCGGGCGAGCGGGTCGAGGTCGGCCATCGGCTCGTCGAGGAGCATCAGATCGGGGCGCTTGCCGAGCGCCAGGGCGAGGGCGACGCGGGTGCGCTGGCCGCCGGAGAGGCCGCGGATGCGGGCCTTCGGGTCAAGGCCGCCCTGCTCCACGATCCGTGAGGCGCGGTCGGCGTCCCAGCGGGCCGGGTTGAGCTCGGCGCCCATGCGCAGGGTCTCGGTGATGGTCAGCTGGGGGTACAGCGGCTTGTTCTGGGCGAGGTAGGCGATCCGGTCGCGGGCCTCGCCCGGCCCCTGGCCGAGGACGGTGAGCGTGCCGGAGGTGGGTCGCAGCAGTCCCGCGGCTATCGCGAGGAGGGTGGACTTTCCGGCGCCGTTGGGGCCGACCAGCGCGCTGATGCGGCCCGCGGGCAGCCGGAAGGAGCAGCCGTCGAGGGCCGCGGCCCGCCTGCCGTACCGCTTGCCCAGGCCGGACGCCTCCAGGGCGACGGCCGGGGTGGTGCTGGTGGAACTCACTGGTCCCCCTTCGGGAAATGCTCGTCGAGTACGGCGGTGAAGAACGCGTCGACGTCCTCGCGCCCCAGGCCCGCGGACCGGGCGCGTGCGGCCCAGTCCTCGAGCTCGGCACGCAGGGGGGTGTCGGCGGCCTGGACGGCGGTGCCGAGCGTCCTGCGGACGAAGGTGCCGAGGCCGCGGCGGGCCTCGACCAGGCCCTCCCGCTCCAGTTCGCGGTACGCCTTGAGCACGGTGTTCGGATTGATGGCGGTGGCCTCCACGACCTCGCGGGCCGTGGGGAGCTTGTCGCCGGGTTCGATGAGGCCCAGCCGGAGGGCCTGCTTGGTCTGCTGGACGATCTGCATGTAGGTGGCGACGCCGGAGCGCCGGTCGATGCGGTACTCGACCACGCGGACAACCACCCTTTCACTAATTGAGTAGTGAAAGGGTGATGGAAGGGGGTCCGGAAAGTCAAGCGTGATTTCTTTGTCGCTGGATGAACCGGTCGGCCGGGCTCGTTCGATGAGGGAGCGTGAGGGAAACGAGAAGCGACGGAGATCTGCTGCGGGCCATCGCCGCGGACGGGGACCGGCGCGCCTTCGAGGAGCTGTACCGGCGGTACGCGCCCTGGCTGTCGGCCCGGCTGCGCGGCCGGTGCGCGGATCCGGGCCTGGTCGACGACGTCGTGCAGGAGACGTTCCTCGCGGTGTGGCGGGGCACCGCGCGCTATCGCGAGGAAGGTGACGTGGCCGGGTGGCTGTGGCGGATCGGTTCGCGGCGGCTGATCGACGCGCTGCGCGGTGACGGGGCGCGGGGGCGGCTCAGGCAGGCCCTGTCCCGGCTGCGGCACCGGGACGAGGCGTCCGCGGAGGAACGCGTGCTCGCGGGGGTGGAGCACGGGGACCTCGCGGGCGCCCTCGTCCGGCTGTCGCCGGAACTGCGGGCGGTCCTCCAGGCCACGGTCATCGACGGCCTGACCACCCGCGAGGCCGCCGTCCTGCTGGGCATCCCGCCCGGCACGGTCAAGACCCGCGCGATGCGCGCCCGCAAGCAGCTGAGGGAGGCCCTCGCATGAATCCGAACGAACGACAGGGTCAGACCGCGGCGCGAGCGTCGGCGGGAGAGGGAGGTCCAGCCCACCGGGACGGCCGGACGCGGGGCTGCCCACAGGGCGGCCGGACGTCGGACCGGCTGAAGAGCGGGGCGCTGGACGGATCGCAGGACGGATCGAGGGACGGGTCGCGTCGCCGGGGGCGGAGTCGCCCGCGGGGTGGATCGCTGGATCGGCTGCGGGGCTGGACGTCGTACGGATCGCCCGACCGGTTGCGAGACCGATCGCCGGGCGGATCGCAGGACCGGCCGCAGGGCGCTCCGCAAAGCGGGTGGCAGGACCGTCGCCAGGACCGTCCGCAAAGCCGGTCGCAGGGCGGATCGCAGGACCGACAGCAATGCCGGTCGCAGGACCGACAGCTGAGCCGGTCGCAGGGTCGACCCCTGAGCTGTCCGCAGAGTCGGGCGCAACGTGTGGTGTGGGTGCGAGTGGAGGAGGTGGCGGCATGACGTGGCATGTGGCCGAAGAGGATCTGCGGGCTTATGCCCGGGGCGAGTTGGCCGCCCCCCTGCTCTGGTCCGCCGACACCCATCTCGCCGCCTGCGCCGAGTGCCGGGGGCTGCTGGCCGGTGTCACCGACCCGGTGGCGCTGGACGCCGCCTGGGAGCGGTTGGACGCGGAGCTGGACGCGCCCCGGCCGGGGTGGTTCGAGTCGCTGCTGACCCGGGTCGGGATCGCCGACCACACCGCGCGGCTGCTCGCGGCCACGCCGGTGCTCAGGCGCTCCTGGCTGGCGTCCGTGGTGTTCCTGCTGCTGGCGACCGTCGGCGCGGTGCACACCACCGAGTCGCCGACCCTGTTCCTCGCCCTCGCCCCGCTGCTGCCCCTGGCCGGCGTGGCACTGTCCTACGGCCCGGCGCTGGACCCGACGTACGAGATGGCCGTCGTCGCGCCCACCCACGGCTTCCGGCTGCTGATGATCCGCACGATCGCCGTGCTGGTCGCGGGCCTCGGCCTCAACGGGCTCGCCACCCTCGCCCTGCCCGGCTACGGCCTGCGCGCCCTGGCCTGGCTGCTGCCCGCGCTCGCCCTCACCGGGACCGGCCTCGCCCTGACCCCGCGACTCGGACCGGTCCTCGGACCGTCCCTGGTCGGCGGCGCCTGGGTCGCCGTACTGCTGGCCGCGCAGACCGTGCAGCACACGGCCGCCGACCCGCTCGCGCCGTTCACCGCGGCCGGGCAGGGCATCGCCGGAGCCGTCGCCGCGCTCGCCACCGGGCTGCTCTTCCTCCTCCGTGACCGCTTCGACCTCTTCAACGGGAGCGCCGCATGACCGCCGCCGTCCTCGCCTCCGGGCTCCATCTCCGCTATGGCGGCACCCGCGCCCTCGACGACGTGTCGCTGCGGCTGACGCCGGGCGTGACCGGGCTGCTCGGGCCCAACGGGGCCGGAAAGACCACCCTGCTCAGGGTGCTCGCCACCGCCGTGCCCGCCGACCGGGGCACCTTCACCGTCCTCGGCCACGACCCGGGCACCTCGCGCGGCCGCCAGGAGGTCCGCCGCTCGCTCGGCTATCTGCCGCAGACCCCGGGCTTCCACCCGGACTTCAGCGCCTTCGAGTTCGTCGACTACGTGGCGATCCTCAAGGAGCTCACCGACCGCACCGCCCGGCACCGCGAGGTGCGGCGCGTGCTGGAGGAGGTCGACCTCGGGGACGTACGCGCCAGGCGCATCAAGAAGCTGTCCGGCGGGATGCGGCAGCGGGTCGCACTGGCCGCCGCCCTCGTCGGCGACCCCGGGTTCCTCGTCCTCGACGAGCCGACCGTCGGCCTCGACCCCGAACAGCGCATGCGCTTCCGGGAGTTGATCGCGCAGGCCGGAGAGGGCCGGACCGTGCTGCTGTCCACCCACCAGACCGAGGACGTGGCGATGCTCTGTCACCGCGTGCTCGTCATGGCCCGCGGCCGCATCCTCTTCGAGGGCACCCCCGCCGAGCTCATGGCCCGCGCGGCCGGCCGGGTCTGGAGCAGCACGGAACGCGCCCCCGGCGCCAAGGCGGGCTGGCGCACCGGCACCGGCTCCTTCCGCAACGTCGGCGACCCGCCCGCCGGTGCCGAACTCCTCGAACCCACCCTGGAGGACGGCTACCTGCTCACCCTGGACGGCGTGGACGCGAAGGCGGCAGCGGCATGAGCCTGACCACACAGACGGTGGCCGAGTCCGCCGCCGTGCACGAGGACGCACCACGGCGGTCGTGGGCCGCCGTGTTCGCCCTCGCCCGCTTCGAGGCACGCGACCTGCTGCGGTACATCCCGGTGCTGGTGACTCTCGTGCTGTACGTCGGCTACACCGCCTGGACGCTGTTCGACTCGAAGGAGGGCATGGACGCCTTCCCGGCCCTCCAGAACGCCGACCGCCACACCCAGAGCGGGCCCCTGCTGCTGGGGGTCGCCCTGTTCGTGTGCGTCAACCGCTGCACGCTGCGCTCCCGCAAGCGCGGTACCGACCGGCAGTTCGACGTGCTGGTCATGGAGCCGTGGCGGCGGACGGTCGCCCATGTGCTGTCGGTGGTGCCCTTCGCCGTCGTCACCACGCTGGTCGTGCTCGGCGAGTTCACCTGGCAGGCCCTCAGGCCCGGCGCGGTGGGCCACGGCTCACTCGCCGAACTGGCCGTCGGCCCCCTGTACGTGCTGCTGTGCGGTTCGCTCGGGGTGCTGCTCGCCCGGCTGGTCCCGTCCACGTTCGCGGCACCGTTCGGCGTGATCGCGCTCTTCGTCCTCAGCGTGTTCATCTCCGCGGGCACCGCCGACGCGCAGTGGTCGCGGTGGCTGTCGCCGGTCGTGGAGGAGACCAGCAACAACACGGTGCTCCCCTCGGACCTCATCGGCCGCCCGGCGGCCTGGCACGCGCTGTATCTGACGGGTCTGATCCTGCTCCTGGCGCTCGGCGCGGTGCTGGTGAGCGGTGGCCGCACGCTGTACCTGAGGGCCGGGACCGCGGGCGCGCTGGCGCTGACCCTGACCGGCGCGGTGGGCCAGTCCGGGGGTGTGTCACCGGAGTTGACGGCCGCGCGCGAGCGGGCCACGGTCTCCCCGCAGCAGGAACAGTCGTGCGTGCGGCGCGGGGGCTCGACGTACTGCGCCTTCCCCGAGTGGACCGGCCGGGCGGGCGAGTGGGCCGGCGTCGTGGACCGCGTCCGGGCCCTGGCCGGCGGTACGGCCGCCGGGCAGTCCCTGCTCGTACGGCAGCGGATCGATGCCCGTTACGGGCTGGACGGTGACGCGGCGATCGAACCGCTCACCGCGCCCAACCAGGTGACCGTCGGCTCCCGCTGGGGCGGCAACCGGGTCCCCGAGTTCGCGGTCGCCGTCGCCTATGTGCTGGTCGCCGGTGACGAGTCGAAGGGCAGCGAACTGTGCGACGGGCGGGTGGTCACCGCGATGTGGCTGGCCCTGGGCCGGGACCCCGACCCGATGGCCGACCTCGCCAACGTCCGCCTCGACGACAGCGTGACCGGGTCGGCGTACGTCCTCGCCCCGACCAGCGGGCTGTCGATGTCGGCCGGACAGACCGATGTCGTAAGGGAGTTGCTGCAACGGCCGCGCGCCGAGGTGACGGCGTCGGTCAAGCGGCACTGGACCGAGCTGACCGCGTCGGGGGTCTCGACGGCCCAGGTGGCGCGGGTGCTGGGGACCGAGGTGCCGAAGGGGGCGAAGGACTGTGCGGACGAGTGACGGGGACACCGGGGCGGGGCACGGCAGGCCGCGGGTGCCGGGCGTGAGCGGGGCGTTGGTGGTGGCCGTGGCACGGACCCTGCCCTGGCGGGCGGTCGGCGCCGGGGCGGCCGTGGGACTGCTGGTGGCGGGTCTGCCGCGGCTGCTGTCCGTGACGGTGGACGCGTGGCTCGGTCTCGCCCTGCTCCGGGGGGCCGCGCTCGTCTTCGCCCTGGGCCTGGCCTTCCTCCTGGACGACCCGGCCCGGCAGCTCACCACCCCCGTCCCCACCCGGCGCTGGGTCCGGACGGGACTGCGGGTCGCGCTGGTGGCGCCGGTCGCCGCGCTGTGGTGGACGGCCGCGCTGCACCTCCTGCCGGCCGGGGCCCGCCCCCCGGTGGGTGCGATCACCCTGGAGGCCGCGGCCACGGCCGCCCTCGGCCTGGCCGCCGCGACGCTCGCGGTGCGCTGCACCGACGAGCCGCAGCCCGGCCCGTCGGTGGCGGCGGCCCTGCTCACCGTCGCCCTCCTCGCCCCCCTCCTGCTCCCTGCCCGCTGGGACCTGTTCGTCCAGGTCGGAGACCCCGCCTGGGAGGCGGCCCACCAGCGCTGGACCGCGGTACTGGTCGGCGCGCTCCTGCTGGCGGCGGCCTGCGCGCTGGAACCGGTGCGGAGTCTCAGGCCACGACCGGCGCCCTGACGGGCGGCGCGGGCGGCGCGGGGGCTCGACGTACTGTGCCCTCCCCGAGTGGACCGGCGGCCCGGGCGGTACGGCGTCCCGGGCTACGGCCCGCCGTGGGGCCGTACGGTCTCGCCGTACCGGCCCACCGGGCAGGACCACGGGCCGCCCGCCGGGTCCGTCCAGAGCGCGACCCCGTCCACCACGTCCGCCCGGGCGGGGCGCCGGGTGCCGGGGACGAGGGGCAGGCCGACGGCGTACAACTCGACGAAGGCGTCCGGGATCCGGTCGGCGAGCGCGCACAGCACGTCGGCCTCGGACCGGTCCGGCTGGACCCCGAAGCCGACCCCCATGCCGTCGTCGTCCGTGAGGAGCACCTCGACCATGCCCTCGTCGAGGGGGGAGTACGACACCGTCGGCCTCGCGGAGGTTCCGGCCGACAGGTCGGCGAGGACCAGCGCGACGAGTGCGCTCAGGTTCACCGGTCTCACGTCTCCGTGCGGTACATCAGATCCGTCTCGTACGTCGTGAAGCCGAGCCGTTCGTAGACCGACACCGCCGCCTTGTTGTCGGCGTCGACGTAGAGCATGGCCGTCGGCAGACCCTGTGCGGCGAGGTGGCGCAGACCGATCGTCGTCAGGGCCTTGCCGAGGCCGCCGCCCTGGGTGCCGGGGCGGACGCCGAGGACGTAGACCTCGCCGAGCTGTTCCTCCGCGTGCACCTTGGTCCAGTGGAAGCCGACCAACTCGCCCTCCCGGAAGGCCAGGAAGAAGCCCGCCGGGTCGAACCAGGGCTGGGCCTTGCGGTCGTCCAGGTCGCGCTGGGTCAGCGAGCCCTGCTCGGGGTGGTGGGCGAAGGCGGCCGCGTTCACCGCGAGCCAGTCGGCGTCGTCCTCGCCGGGGACGAAGGTGCGGACCGTGATGTCCGCGGGGAGCACCGGGTCGGGCAGCTCAAGGCCGGACAGGGGGCGCCGCATCTGCCGTAGCTCACGGAAGAGGGTGAGGCCGAGGACCTGGGCGAGATGGCGGGCGGCGCTGTGGCCGCCGTGGGCCCACACCCGCAGCCGCTTGCCGGAGGCGGCCAGGAGCGCCGAACCCAGGGCCCGGCCGTGGCCGTGTCCGCGGTGGGCGGGGTGGACGACCAGCTCCGCCGCCGGTGCCTCCACCGGGTCGGTGTCCTCCAGCTGGGCGTAGCCCACCAGTTCGTCCGCCACGGAAAGGAGCAGGTGGGAGACGCCCTCGCGGGCACCGCCCCGCAGCTGCAACCGGCCCTGTTCGGACACTGCCTGCCGGCCGTCCTCGCGCGCGGCCTCGGTGAGGAGTCCGAGGACGGCCTCGGTCTGGTCCGGTGAGAGCGCCGAAAGGGTCTCGAGGGAGCGGGAGATGCCGGGGCGTGCGCTGTCGTCGCTGGTCATGGCTACGAGGGTAAGGGGAGGTCCCGGCAAAGCGGCGGCAAAGAAGCAACCAGGATGTAACCACGAAACCCCTGTCGCGCTACGCGCGTTGACCCTAGGCTGCGCCGGAACGGGGGCCACTCTCACATCCGGAACACAGGGGGGCGTATGCCAGCCATATCCCAGTCGGACCAGGCGTACCGGTCGGACGCCGGCCGTCGCAGACGTCGTACGTACCGTCTGGTCGCGGCCGCCGCCGGTCTCGCCACCGTCGGAGCCCTCGCCGCCGCACTGCCCGCCGGCGCGCACGACAACAAGCACGGCAAGCCGCTGCCGAGCCGCTACCAGGACGTCCAGCTGCTGTCCTTCAACGACCTGCACGGCAACCTGGAGCCGCCGTCCGGCTCCTCCGGCCGGGTCACCGAGCTCCAGGCCGACGGGACGACGAAGACCATCGACGCGGGGGGCGTCGAGTACCTCGCCACCCATCTGCGTGAGGCCCGCAAGGGCAACGCCTACTCCGTCACCGCCGCCGGTGGTGACATGGTCGGCGCCTCCCCGCTCATCTCGGGTCTCTTCCACGACGAGCCCACCATCGAGGCGCTCAACAAGCTCGACCTGGACGTCACGTCCGTCGGCAACCACGAGTTCGACGAGGGCGCGAAGGAACTGGCCCGGCTGCAGAACGGCGGCTGTCACCCCACCGCCGGCTGCTACACCGACCAGAAGTTCACGGGCGCCGACTTCCCCTACCTCGCCGCCAACGTCCTGGACGAGAAGACCGGCAGGCCGATCCTCAAGCCCTACTGGGTGTGGAAGAAGAAGGACGTCAAGGTCGGCTTCATCGGCGTCACCCTGGAGGACACCCCGGGTGTCGTCTCCGCCGAGGGCGTCAAGGGCCTGAAGTTCAAGGACGAGGTCGAGACGATCAACAAGTACGCCCGGGTGCTCCAGAAGCAGGGCGTGAAGTCGATCGTGGCCCTCATCCACGAGGGCGGCCAGCCCGCCTCCGGCTCCTACAACTACAACTGCGACTCCCCGGGCGCCGGTGACGGCATCTCCGGCCCGATCGTGGACATCGCGAAGAACATCTCCCCGTCGGTCGACGCACTGGTCACCGGCCACACGCACGCCGCGTACGTCTGCACGATCCCCGACCCCTCGGGCAAGCCCCGCATGGTCACCTCGGCCGCCTCCTTCGGCCGCCTCTACACGGACACGACGCTGACGTACGACCGCTTCACCGGCGACATCGCCCGCACGGCCGTGAAGTCGGCGAACCACGTGGTCACCCGGACCGTCCCCAAGGCGCCCGACATGACCGAGCTGATCAGCAAGTGGAACACCCTCGCGGCGCCCATCGGCAACCGTCCGGTCGGCTGGATCTCCGCCGACGTCCCGAGCACCGGCACCGAGTCGCCGATGGGCGACCTGATCGCCGACGCCCAACTCGCCTACGGCAAGGGGCTCGACCCCGACACCGACCTCGCGCTGATGAACCCGGGCGGAGTCCGGGCGGGCCTGACCTACGCGGCCAAGGGGACCGAGGGCGACGGCGTGGTCACCTACGCCGAGGGCTTCACCGTGCAGCCCTTCTCCAACACCGTGAACCTCCAGAACTTCACCGGGGCCCAGCTGCTCAAGGTGCTCCAGGAGCAGGTGAGCGGGTCGAACACGGCCTCGCCGAAGATCCTGCAGCCGTCGGCGAACCTCACCTACACGCTGGACCTGACGAAGACCGGCGCGGAGCGGATCGTCCTCGACTCCGTGAAGCTGAACGGCACGGCCGTCGACCCGGCGGCCACCTACCGCGTCGCGACCAACAGCTTCCTCGCGGGCGGCGGCGACGGCTTCACCACCCTGGGCCAGGGCACGAACGACCTCGTCGGCGGCGACGACCTCGCCGCGCTGGTGGCGTACCTGACGGCCAACTCGTCGGCGGCCGCCCCGATCGCGCCGCCGGTGGCGAACCGGATCACGATCGTTCAGTAGACCGTGAGCTGAGTCGCAGAGTCCCTGCACGGGTTGCGGGTGGGGGGCGTACGCATGATCGGATGGATCGATGCGTTCCCCCCATCCCATACCTGCGCATCCCCACCCGTACTCCTACGAAGAGCCTGAACAGCCGGCCCCGCCGAACCACCGCCGCAGTCGCCGGCGCCCTCGGCGGGGCCGTCTCGCGCTGAGGACGGTCGCCGCGCTGCTGACGCTCGCCGCCTTCCTCACCCTCGCCGACCGCTGGGCCGTCCTCTACGCCGAGCACAGGGCCGCGGACACCCTCAAGGACCGGCTTCGGCTGAGCGCGGCGCCCGAGGTGGAGATCGGCGGCTTCCCCTTCCTCCCCCAACTCGTGGGCAGGCACCTGGAGTCGGTGAAGGTGACCGTCCCGGACGTGGCCGCCGACCGGGTCACCCTGGCCGCGGTCTCGGCGACAGCTCATGACATACGGCTCGACGGTGACGGGCCGACCTCCGTGCGCGGGGCCCGCGTTCCCGAGCTGCACGGTGACGTCCTGCTCTCCTTCGCCGACATGAACCGTGAACTCGGCGCGTCCCAGGTGACGTTCAGGGGAGCCGGCCGTGACCGGGTCGCCGTGCGCGGCACCCTCCCGGTCGCCGGGCACGATCTGCGGCTGCGGGCCGACGTACGCGTGGCACGCGACGGCGAACGGGGTGTCGACACCCGGATCGGCGGGATGCGCCTGGACATCGGGGACCTGGCGACCTACCGGCCGGGCACGCGTGCCTCGGAGGGCCTGCATCTGACCCGGGAGTCCGCCGCCGCCCTCTCGCGCGAGACGCGCAAGGCCCGGGCCGTGCTGGCGGTGCCGTCCGTCGTGCGCGCGCTGGGCGTGCCCGACGCCACCGTGCGCGAGGCGCAGCGGTCCGACACCGCGCTGTCCCGGCTGACCGGCCGCCCGGAGTTCGTCCGGCAGGCCATGCGCCTGAACCTTCTCGACCTCGCCCTGGCCCACCCCGAACTCCTGGACCGTCTGGGCCTGGACCCGGCGCTGCTCGGCGCGCTCTCCCGCCTGACCCGCCCGGTCCTCGCCGACCGGCTCTCCCTCGGCTTCCAGTTGCCCGAGCCGCCCAGCGGCGAACTGCGCCTGCGGGACGTGCGCGTGGCGAAGGACGGCATCAGGGTGCGCGTCGAGGGCTCCGGACTGGCGGTCGGTCCGTAGATGTCCGCCCTTAAATTCTGTGTCAGCCTTTCGATTCTCAGGTTATGCACATCCAGTCTTATTGAGGTCTAAGGCGGAATGGCTTTTTTGACCGCAGGAGTGCCGTAGTGTTTTCCATGTCGAAAGCGAACGACACAAACGCAAAGGAGAGCACGATGAGCTTCCACAAGATCGCCCCCGTCAAGAAGGCCCCCAAGCCCGCCTTGGAGCCGCACAAGAAGCCCGCGAAGAAGGCTGCTCCGAAGCGTCGCCCGATCGCCCACAAGGGCTGATGTTCAATTCCCTTAAGTAAAGCCAGGTAATTCAAATGGTATTGCAGCAGATCGGTAGAGGAACTGTTGCAGAACCAGGACGGAGAAGGATGCAGACATGAGCTTCCACAAGATCGCCCCGGTGAAGAAGACCCGTAAGCCCGCTCCGGCGCCCAAGAAGGCCCCGCCGAAGAAGCACGCGCCGAAGCGCCGCCCGGTCGCCCACCAGGGCTGAGACGGCACGCCACGAGGCGGGGTCACCGGCCGGCGAGCACGTCTCGCGCCGGGGGCCCCGCCTCGGCCGTCCCCGCCGCCCGGGACCGCCGTACCCGAAGGAGTCGTCATGAGGGAAGTCCGCGAGGCCTTCCGCCGTTTCTGGCCGCTGACCCGCGGCGACCGCAGGTGGCTGGCGGCGATCGTCGCGTGCGTGGTGGTGTCCGCGCTGGCCGAGACCGCCGCGATCCTGCTGTTCGCGGAACTCACCGACACCGCCCTGAAGGCCGGTTCGCTCTCCGCCTTCTGGGGCCCGGCCGGCGCCTGGCTCGCCGTGGCCGCACTCGGCGCGCTCGTCGGCTACTTCGGCAACTCGCTCGCGACCTGGACCGCGGAGAGATTCGTCCTCAGACTGCGCGCGAAGGTCTTCCGGCACATCCAGGACCTGCCCCCGCACTTCTTCCAGCAGCACCGCCAGGGCGACCTGGTCGAACGCCTCACCGGTGACGTCGAGGCGATCGAGCAGATGGTCGTGTCCGGTGTCGTCGGCACGGTCGCCGCCGCGTTCTCGGCCGTCTTCTACTCGGCGGCCGCCCTGTACCTGCGCTGGGACCTGGCCCTGGCCACCTTCGTCCTCGCACCCCTGTTCCTGTTCGCCGCCCGACGCTTCTCCGGCCGCATCAAGGAGGCCTCCCGGGACGAGCGGGTCGCGGACGGCGCGATCACCTCCGTGGTGGAGGAGTCGCTGGGCAATGTCGTGCTGACCCAGGCGTACAACCGCCGTCGCGACGAGGAGAGGCGCCTGGACCGCGAGGCCCGCGCCTGGATGAGGGCCAGTGTCCGGGGCGCCCGGCTGAGTGAGATGTACGAGCAGTTCGTCGAGGTCGTCGAGACGCTCTGCGTCCTCGCCGTGATCGGTCTGGGCGTGTGGGAGATCTCGGCCGACCGCATGACCCTCGGTCAGCTCCTCGCCTTCGCCGCCTTCATCGGCTACCTGTACCCGCCGGTCCGCAACCTCGGCCGGCTCGGCCTGACCCTCACGGCGGCCACCGCGGGCGCCCAGCGCCTGAACGAGATCCTGGACGCGAAACCGTCGGTCGGCGACCCGGCCGAACCCGTCCCGGTCTGGCCGGTCCGCGGCTGGGTCGGCTTCCACGGCGTGCACTTCCGCTACCCGAACGCCCTCAGGGACTCCCTCACCGACGTCTCCTTCTCGGCCGCCCCCGGCGAACTGGTGATCATCACGGGCCCGAGCGGCGCCGGCAAGTCGACCCTGTCCAAGCTCCTCACGCGCTTCTACGACCCCGCCGCGGGCGTGATCACCCTGGACGGCGTCCCGCTCCCGCACATGGGCCTGGAGTTCCTGCGCGAGCAGATCGCCCTGCTGCCCCAGGAGACGCTGATCCTCAACGGCACGATCCGCGAGAACATCGGGACCGGCCGGCCGGGCGCGAGCGACGGGGAGATCGAGCAGGCGGCCCGCGCGGCCGCGGCCCACGACTTCATCGAGGCCCTCCCCGAGGGCTACGACACCGAGATCGCCCCCGGCGCGGCGGCCCTGTCGGGCGGCCAGCTCAAGCGGATCACCATCGCCCGCGCGATGCTGCGGGCCGCGCCCGTCCTCGTCCTCGACGAACCCACCGCAGGCCTCGACTCGGTCGCCGCGCGCCAGGTGGTGCAGCCCCTGCGCCGCCTGATGTCGGGCCGTACGACCATCATGATCACCCACGATCTGAGCCTGGCCCCGGACGCGGACCGGATCCTGGTCGTGGACGGCGGACGCCTGGTGGAGGCGGGTACACACGCCGAACTGGTGGCCCGCCGGGGCTCCTACGCCCGCCTGCTGGGCCCGCTCCCGGAGGACACGATGATCCTGCGGAAACTGCCGGACGACACGATGACCCTGCGCCGCTGAGCGGTGCCGTCGCCGGGGCTCTCCACCGAGAGCGCGCCGAGATACTCGACGAACTCCTGGGCGATCAGCCACCACTCCCACGCCGTCACCGGGCCGGCCTTGGACATGGAGTGGACCTGCGAACCGATCCTGTTCGCGAAGTCCTTCCGCACCGCCGAAACGGCCGCCTCGCCGACCCGATGCCTTTCGATACGCACCATTGCTCCGCTCCCCCGTCCGACTCTTGATCTACGGAACCAGCCGGGATCGAGGGTCTGACACAGGACCGGAGGGTCGAGGAAACGGCAGGTCAGGAGGTGCTCGGAGTCCAGTCGCCCAGCCAGTCGGCGACCTCCTGACCGGTGGCCTGCGCGTCGCTGAGCTGCGGTCGGTCGGCCGAGGCCGCGCCCGCGCCCGCGCCGCTGTTCTTGTACTCCGCGAACCGGTCGTCCTTCCAGGAGAAGCCGCTCATGTCGGTCCACGGCGCGGACTTGACGGCCGCGCTCAACGACGTGTTCCGGACGGTCGCCTGCGGGTCGAGACTCGCGTCACCGCCCGCGTGCCAGGGGCGCCCCAGGTAGAAGCTCGCGGACGAGACGTCCCCGTTCACCGTCGAGTTGGCGATGAGGATGCCCTTGCGGTTCGCGGCGGTGCTCGGCGCGGTGATGTAGCCGGCCGAGGAGCCGTCCCAGCGCTTCTTCAGCGTGATGACGGACTTGTCGATCACCGCGGTGGCCCGGCCGAAGATGAAGTCGACGTTGCCGATGACGTAGGAGTTCCTCGTATAGACCCGGCCCAGCCTGTCCTTGGACGCGGTGTCCACGAGCAGTGTGTCCTGGTCGCCGCTGACGATGATCGAGTCGAGGAACACCTTGTCGGCGGCGGTGCGCAGGGCGACGGCCTGCTGGGCGATGTTCTGGTGGGCCTTCTCGTCGAAGTCGTTGGAGATCGTCAGATTGCGGGCCTGGAAGTCGTCGGCCTCCACGGCGACGGTGGCGCTGCCGCCGGTGCCGTAGGTGCCCGAGCCGTCGGGCTTGGGCGTGCCGGACGCGTTGTTGTAGACGATCACCGTGTCGTTCCGGCTGGAGCCCGAACCCTGGATGGTCACGTGCGGCTTGTTGGACGGCACCTTGACGAGCTCGCGGTAGGTCCCCGGCTTCACCGAGATCACCACGCGGGAGGTGTTGCCCGCCGGTACGGCGTTCACCGCGGCCTGCACGGTCGAGTACTGCCCGCTGCCGTCCTTGGCGACGGTGAGCGTGGTGGCCGCCGCCTTGGTCGTGGCCGTCGTCGTACCGATCGAACTGCGCGGCCCCGCGCCGGACTTGAGCAGGGCGGGCACGTCGGTGGTCCTGTCGAGCGTGTAGGCGTAGTACGTCCTCGGGTCGAAGGCGGTGCCCCCGCTCTCGTTCCTGCCGCTCGTCCCGACGAAGGTGTTGCCCTTCTGGACGATGCTCGCGGTGCTGTCCTTGATGACCGGGTTCCTGAAGCCCTGGAACCAGGAGTTCTCCAGGACCATCCTGGTCGCGCCGCGCGCGTAGTTGCCGTAGGAGGAGTTGATGTCCGTCCCGGCCACGTCCTCCAGGAAGTTGTTGTAGAGGTGCGCGTGGGCGGCGTTGTCGGTTGAGGGGTTGCGCTGCTCGGTCTCGCGGATCCAGTTGTGGTGGACGGTGATGTCGGTGACGACGTTCTCCGTCCAGCCGATGCCGAACGCCTTGTTGTCCTGGCTGAGTTTGTTCCAGGAGACGGTCACGTAGGTGCTGTCCTTGCGGACGTCGATGAGCCCGTCGGCCATGTGCCGCAGGTCGTTGTGGTCGATCCACACATGGTGGGCGCCGTCCATCTGGACGGCGTCGAAGTCGTGGTCCTTGTCGTTCCACACGCCCTGGTAGGCGTCCCGGATGGTCAGGTTGCGGATGATGACGTTGTGCACTCCGGGGCCGAGGAAGAAGCCGCCTCCGACGATCTGCCCGGAAGTCCCGGACCCGACGATGGTCTTGTCCGACGCGACCTTGATCTCTTTCCCGACCGGGTTCATGGTGATGGTCGCCGCGACGACGATGACGTACGGCTCGCTCGCGGTCGCGTACCTCTCCAGGTCGGCGAGCGTCCTCACGGTGACGATCTGTCCGTCCCGGCCGCCGTAAGTCCCGTTCTGGCCCAGTGCGTCGACCGAGGCGAAGCCGTCCGCGGCGGCGGTCGCCCAGGCCGGCGCGGCGGTGGTCGCGGCGGAGGCCCTGGGCTGGGCCCCGGGGAGGAAGCCGTGGGCGAGCCCTCCGGCGGCCGTCAGGGCGAGCGGAACACCGAGGGCGAGGGCGGTGGTTCGGCGTCGACGATGCTGGGCCATGAGGTCATCCGTTCCGTGCGGGGGTAGGGACCGCAGTGCAGTCGCCGCCCCCGCACGGATGGTTGCCGCCCGAACTCGCCTACTTGGCGCAGGACTTCGGGTCGAGATTCTCCTGCCACTTGTCCTCACGGCCGTCCGGCTGGCCGTTGGGCAGGAGCTTGTCGGAGATGCCGTCGATGTAGTAGCCGTACGAGTAGATCGTCTTCCAGCTCGCGTCCCGGCCACGCCAGGTGTGCGCGGTGACCTCGCCGTCGCCCTTGTTCCACTGGTAGTCCTCGACGTAGAACACCGGGTTCACCCGGACCACCCGCTGGTACGGCGTCCAGGTGGTCGCCACCTGGGTGCACGGCGGTATCGACTTCTCGCTGCGCCGCTCGAAGGACGAGGTCTTCTCCCAGCCCCACTCGTAGCCGGCGCTGCCGCCCACGGTGCCGGAGAAGATGCTCTTGGCCAGCGAGAGGCTGATGTTGGCGCCGACGCTCTTCTTGGCGAAGGTCTTGGTGCTGTACCCGCTGACGAAGGTCACCTTGTCCTCGGTCGTGCCGTGGTTGCCGGTCCACTCGGAGGTGCGGACGGGCTCGCCCTTCACCGACCAGGTGGAGGCCTGTGCGTACCCGCACCAGCCGCGGAACAGCTCCCACGGCCCGGCGGGCACCCACAGCCCGACGACGTCCCGCAGGTACTCGTCCTGCGTCTTGAACTCGCCGGTGTCGACGTTGAGCGCGCCGTAGACACCGGTCAGGCTGCCCTCCTGGGCGCACAGCCGGTCCAGCATGACGTCGGTGTTCCCGGGGTCCACGCCCCGGACGTTCTGGGCCCCGCCGGGACCGGCGGCCTGCGCGGCCCCCGAGCCGGCCAGCACACCGGCCAGCGCGAGGGCGGTGGAGGCGGCAACGAGGGCTGTTTTTCTCAGAGTTGACGTACGGATGAGTCGCATGGGGGTTGGCTCACTCCCGAGTGCTGAGCACAGATGCGTGGGGCACCTGTCTGACAGCCCTGGAAGATTGCAGAGAACCCGCGAGTAGGGTCGAAATCGCGTGAGGGATGACAGGACATTGACAGAAAGCGGTGTCCTGTTGTCAGTCTTTGCCCGTTCTACGGCGTCGGTGTCTCCGGCGGCGGAGTCGGCGCCCCCGGCAGTCGTACCGTCGCGACGGTGCCGCCGCCCTCCGCGTGGCCGAGGGCGACCTCGCCGCCGGCCTGCTGGACCGTACGGGCCACGATGGACAGGCCGAGACCGGAGCCGGGCAGGGCGCGGGCGCCGGGGGAGCGCCAGAAGCGGTCGAAGACGTACGGGAGTTCCTCGGCGGGGATACCGGGGCCGTGGTCCCGGACGGTCAGCACACCGCCGCTGAGCCGCACCTCGACGGTGCCGCCTTCGGGGCTGAACTTCACTGCGTTGTCGAGGATGTTGACCACGGCGCGCTCCAGAGCGGCCGGTTCCCCGCGGGTGTACCAGGGCTCCAGCGAGGCGTCGATGGTCAGCTCCGGGCCCCGCAGCCGGGCCCGGCGCAGGGCCGACTGCACGGTGTCCTCCAGGGACACCACCTGCACCCGCTCCCCGCGCTGGCCCTCCGACCGCGACAGCTCCTGCAAGTCGCCGATGAGAGCGGCCAGTTCGGTCATCTGCGCCTTCACGGAGGCGAGCAGTGCCTTGCGGTCGGCCTCGGGGATGGGGCGGCCGGTCTCCTCGCTCCGGGTGAGGAGCTCGATGTTCGTGCGGAGGGAGGTGAGGGGGGTGCGCAGCTCGTGCCCCGCGTCCGCGATCAGCTGCTGCTGGAGCTCGCGGGAGTTGGCGAGGGAGGAGGTCATCGAGTTGAACGACCGGGACAGCCGGGCCACCTCGTCCTCGGCGTCCTCCTCGACGGGGATGCGGATGCCGAGGTCCTCGGTGCGCGCGACATGCTCGACGGCCTCGGTGAGCTTGTCGACGGGCCGCAGCCCCGCCCGGGCGACGGCGAGCCCGGCGGCCCCGGCACCGAGGACGCCTACGCCGGAGACCAGGAGCAGGATGAGGGCGAGATCGTTCAGTGTGGACTGGGTGCCCTTGAGGGAGACGGCGATGCTGAGGGCGGTGGCGGGGTACATCTGGGGCGGACTGTTCGGGCCCTGGACGAGCAGGGGCATGGTGAGCACGCGCACGGCCTGGCCGTCGCCGTCGGTGCCGTTGCGGATGATGCTCTCGCCGGTGAGGGAGGCGTTCTTGATGACCTCCTTGTCGGCGCCGGTGACCTTCACCGTTCCCGCCGAGGTCGCCGAGACACAGGCCTTGCCGTTCGACTTGACCAGCTGGATGTAGGCGTTCCTGGTCCCGAGGTCATTGGTGCCGGCCCGGTAGGTCCGGTCGGTCTGGGGGGCCTGAGGGCAGCTGCTGAGGAGTCCCACGACCTGGTCGTACCGCTGTGGCTGCTGCATCCCCTTGAGATCGGCGTCGACCTGGTCGTACAGCTTCCCCTGCACGATGAACCAGCACGTCACCGAGACTGCCGCCACCGCGAAGGCCACGGCCGCCGCGACCAGCATCGACAGCCGCGCCCGGATGGAGAGCGTGCGGAACCGCCGTACGACCCTGTTCACTCCGCCCCGCCCTGCCGGAGCACATACCCCACGCCCCGCACCGTGTGCACGAGCCGCGGCTCGCCGCCCGCCTCCGTCTTGCGGCGCAGGTACATGACGTAGACGTCCAGGGAGTTGGAGGAGGGCTCGAAGTCGAAGCCCCACACCGCCTTCAGGATCTGCTCGCGGGTGAGGACCTGGCGCGGGTGGGCCATGAACATCTCGAGGAGCGTGAACTCGGTACGGGTCAGCTCCACCGGCCGCCCCGCCCGGGTCACCTCCCGTGTCGCGAGATCCATCCGCAGGTCCGCGAAGGTGAGCGCCTCGTCGTCCACGGCGGCCGCCGCCCCGGCCGCCGCCGCGTACGAGCTGCGCCGCAGCAGCGCACGCACCCGGGCGAACAGCTCGTCCAGCTCGAACGGCTTGACCAGGTAGTCGTCGGCGCCCGCGTCGAGCCCGGTGACCCGGTCGCCGACCGTGTCGCGGGCGGTCAGCATGAGGATGGGCGTGGTGTCACCGGCGCCCCGGATCCGGCGGGCGGCCGTGAGTCCGTCCATGCGGGGCATCTGGATGTCGAGGACGACCAGGTCCGGCTGGTAGGCGGTCGCCTTGTCGAGTGCGTCGGCGCCGTCCACGGCGACCTCCGTGTCGTAGCCCTCGAAGGCGAGACTGCGCTGGAGTGCTTCGCGCACCGCCGGCTCGTCGTCGACGATCAGAATGCGCTGGGGGTCACGGTCGCCTTCGGCGGGGCTCATGGCTGCTGATTCCTCGGGTGCGATGGGAACGACACGGGACTGAGGGTAGTGAACGCTTTCAGCCTCGCACGGTTCCCTGCCGGCGCTGAAGGTCGTGCTCAGGGCGTCAGCCGCGTACGGTACGGCGGCGGCTGCGGGCGGCGCCGGCCCCGCGGCGGGCCACCGCCGTGGACGCCACCTCGGGCGCCCGGGGCACCGGGGCGTGCAGTGCGTACGCCACCTCAAGGGCCAGGGCGAACCCGGCCGGGTCGGTACCGGCCACCGTGTGCGAAACCTGCTCGATCATGGCGTACTCCTTACGACGGTCCGGGAGGTGTCAGTTGTCGGCGCCGCCGGCCCGCAGGGTGGCCAGGTCCGACTTGACGGTGTTGATCGGGATGGAGAAGCCGAGGCCCGCGCTGCCGGCCGTCGAGGAGTCCGAACTGGCCGAGTACATCGCCGAGTTGATGCCGATGATGTTGCCGTTCATGTCGATCAGCGCGCCGCCGGAGTTGCCCGGGTTCAAGGACGCGTCCGTCTGGATCGCCTTGTACGTCGTCGTGGACGAGCCGGTGTCGCCGTTGAACTGCTGGCCGCCGAACTCGAACGGCCACTGTCCGCCGCCACCCTGTCCCTGCCCTTGTCCCTGGCTCTCGTCCGTCGAGACGGTGACGTCACGGTTGAGGGCGGAGACGATGCCGCTGGTGACGGTGCCGGTCAGGCCCTCGGGGGAGCCGATCGCCACGACCTGGTCGCCGACCTGGACGCCGTCGGAGTTGCCGAGGGTGGCCACGCTGAGGCCGGAGGCGTTCTCCAGCTTGATCAGGGCGAGGTCCTTCTTGCTGTCGGTGCCGACGACCTTCGCGGTGTAGGTCTTGCCGTCGCTGGTGCTCACCTTGATGGAGTCGGCGCCGGAGATGACGTGGTTGTTGGTGATGATCTCGCCGTCACTGGTGATGATCACGCCGGAACCGGTGGACTCCCCGGCGTTGGAGGTGGCGTTGATCTCCACGATGCTCGGGCTCACCGCCTTGGCGACCCCGGCGACCGTGCCCTTGGCGGAGGACGGCACCACGTTGGTGCTGGTGCTGCTGGAGGCGACCGTGTCGTTGCCGGCCAGCTCCTGGATGCCGTAGGCGGTGCCGCCTCCTATCGCCGCGGCGACGATCGCGACGGCGGCGAGGAGGGCGAGGGGGCCGCGGGTGCGCCTCTTCGGAGCCGGCGCGGGCGCTCCGGGCTCCACGGGGGGCGCGGTGAGGAGAGCGGTTCCGCCGCCCCCGTCACCGCCGTACGAACCGGCGCCGCCGGAGGCGAAGGGGGTGGGCTGAGCCTGCTGCTGCCCCGGCCACCCGGCGTGGGGCTCGGCGGCCGGCTGCTGGACCGGTGTCACGGGCGGCTGGGCCGGCGGGGGCGGCCACTCGGGGTTCACGGGCGACGAAGCGTGCTGCTGCTGGGCGCCCTGGTGGGGGTTGTCGTACTGCTCGTACTCGCCGTCGCGGCGGAAGCTCTCGGTCATGACACTCAGCTTGTCCCGCGACCATGAGAGCTCCCTGAGTGCTTCCTGAGAAGCCCGGCAGAACCTCGTATGCCCGATATAAGGCCGTCGCTGGGTGTGGTCCCGGCGCTCTCAGGAGTTCTTCAGAGAACTCACTCGCACCCGCAGGACCGCCGTACGACCAGGCGGGACGGGAACACCTTCAGGCGCTCGCGGCGGGACCCGGCGACCCGGAGTCCGTCGTCCAGGACCAGGTCCACCGCGGCCCTGGCCATCGCCGACCGGTCCGAGGCGATGGTCGTCATCGGCGGATCCGCGAGCGCGGCTTCCTTGATGTCGTCGAACCCGATGACCGCCAGCTCGCCCGGCACGTCGATACGCAGCTCGCGCGCGGCCCGCAGCAGGCCGATCGCCTGGTCGTCGGTGGAGCAGAACACGGCCGGCGGGCGATCGGGTCCGGCGAGCAGCCCGAGCGCCACCTGATACGCGTCGTAGCGGTTGTACGGCGCCTCGAAGAGCCGTCCCTCGGTGGGCAGCCCGGCCTCCCGCATGGCCTGGCGCCAGCCCTCGACATGGTCGGAGACCGGGTCGCCGACGGAGGGGGTGTCGGCCGTGCCGCCCATACAGGCGACGTAGGGGTAGCCGTGCCCCAGCAGGTGTTCCACGGCGATCTTCGCGCCGGTGACGTCGTCGAGGACGACGGCGACGTCGTCGATGGCCTCCGGCCGCTCGTGCAGCAGCACGACCCGGGCGTCCCATGCGTCGATCTCGGCGGCGGCGTTGTCGTTCAGCGCGTGCGAGACCAGGATCAGCCCGGAGACCCGCATTCCGAGGAACGCCCGCAGATAGTGGACCTCGCGCTCGCCGATGTAGTCGGAGTTCCCGACGAGCACCATCTTCCCGCGCTCGGACGCGGCCTGTTCGACCGCGTGCGCCATCTCCGCGAAGAACGGCTGGCGCGCGTCCGGCACGATCAGGCCTATGAGATCCGTGCGCCGGGACGCCATCGCCTGGGCGACCCGGTCGGGCCGGTACCCCAGCTCCTTGATCGCGGCGAGGACACGCTCGCGCGTGGCCGGGGCAACCGGCCGGGGTCCGTTGTTGATGACATAGCTGACTACGGCGGTGGACGTTCCCGCCAGCCGCGCCACGTCATCCCTGGTTACCTTGGCCACGCGCGGAGTCTACGCGGATGGACCCGCCCTGGGCAGGGCGTGAAGCAGGTCCCGGTACCCCCGCCGAGGGGCTGGCGGGCGTGCGTCGGTGCCGGAGCTCTGCCCATGCGCGGGACCCGCTACGCCTCTACGTCCTCGAGAGCGGCGCTCTCGTCCGCATCCTCCGGCTTTGCCCGGTCCGCCGCGACCTTCGCCTCGTCGCCGACCCGGTCGCCCTTCTCGGGCGTAACGAATCGATAACCGACGTTCCGGACGGTCCCGATCAGCGACTCGTGCTCGGGTCCGAGCTTCGCGCGCAGCCGTCGTACGTGCACGTCCACGGTCCGGGTGCCGCCGAAGTAGTCGTAGCCCCAGACCTCCTGCAGCAGCTGCGCGCGCGTGAAGACGCGGCCCGGGTGCTGGGCGAGGTACTTGAGGAGCTCGAACTCCTTGAAGGTGAGGTCGAGGACCCGGCCCTTGAGCTTCGCGGAGTAGGTCGCCTCGTCGACCGACAGGTCGCCGTTGCGGATCTCCATGGGGGAGTCGTCGGCGACGATCTGCTGGCGGCCCATGGCGAGGCGCAGCCGCGCCTCCACCTCGGCGGGGCCCGCCGTGTCGAGCAGGACGTCGTCGATGCCCCAGTCGGCGGTGACGGCGGCAAGGCCGCCCTCGGTCACGACGAGGATGAGCGGACAGCCGGGCCCGGTCGAGCGCAGCAGCTGGCACAGGCTGCGGACCTGGGGCAGGTCACGGCGTCCGTCGATGAGGATGACGTCGGCACCGGGGGTGTCGACGAGGGCGGGGCCTTCCGCCGGTGCCACGCGCACGTTGTGCAGCAGCAGGCCAAGGGCCGGCAGCACCTCCGTCGACGGCTGGAGGGCGTTGGTCAGGAGCAGCAGAGAACTCATACGTCTGGTTCCTCCTCGGTCCCGCGAGGTCACGGCTTTCGTATACGGGGGTATCCGAAAGCACGAAAGGACCCGGGGGCTGCGTCGCCCGAGTCCTCTTCCCAGGAGAATAGCCCACATGGGCATTGATCCGGCAGGTCGTGTGGTGCGTTCCACCGTAAGTCCGCACTCTGAGACACACAGACATGCACCTATACGGACGTTTCTGCACACCGACGACGGTGTGACGATCGATTCCGTATACGATCCGCCCTCCTTCGTATACGACGCCTCCCGGCCATCCGCGCGTGACCTGGTGTTCGTGATCGCGCACGGTTTCACCGGCGATGTGGATCGCCCACATGTTCGCCGGGTGGTGAAGGCGTTCACGCAGTACGGCGGCGTGGTCACGTTCTCCTTCCGCGGGCACGGAGCCTCCGGCGGACGCTCCACGGTCGGCGACCGCGAGGTGCTCGATCTGGCCGCCGCGGTGGCGTGGGCGCGTGGACTCGGCCACGCGCGCGTGGTGACCGTCGGCTTCTCCATGGGCGGTTCGGTGGTGTTGCGGCACGCGGCGCTGTACCGCGCGGACGGGGGTCCGGACGGACAGGGGCGCGAAGGGCGCACAGGCGCGCACGCGGACGTGGTGGCCTCGGTCAGTGCACCGGCTCGCTGGTACTACCGGGGCACGGCCCCTATGCGAAGACTCCACTGGCTGGTAACCCGTCCCGCGGGCCGCGTGGTGGGCCGCTACGGATTCCGCACCCGCATCCACCACCGCGAGTGGGATCCCGTGCCCCTCTCCCCGGTCGAGGCGGTACCGGGGATCGCCCCCACCCCCCTGCTGATCGTGCACGGCGACCGCGACGGCTACTTCCCGCTCGACCACCCGCGGATGCTCGCGGAGGCTTCCGGCGGCCACGCCGAGCTGTGGATCGAGCCCATGGGTCACGCCGAGCACGCGGCCGGCGACGAGCTGCTGGCCCGTATCGGGGACTGGGCTGTCGCAGCGGGCGGCTAGCCTGGCCCCGTACACCACCGATCGATTGAGGAAGCGGATGCCAAAGGTCACGGTGCGCTACTGGGCCGCCGCGAAGGCCGCGGCCGGGATCGCCGAGGAGCCGTTCGACGCGGCCACGCTCGCCGAGGCGCTGGACGCGGCACGCGAGCGACACCCCGGCGAACTCGTGCGCGTCCTGCAGCGATGCTCGTTCCTCGTCGACGGTGACCCCGTGGGCACCCGCGGACATGAGACGGTACGGCTGGCCGACGGCGGCACGGTCGAGGTGCTCCCGCCGTTCGCAGGAGGGTGACGATGACGAACCAGCCGTACGAGGGCTACGAGGAGTACCCGCAGCAGGGCTGGCCCGCCCACGCCCAGCAGGGCCACGACGACCCGCAGGCCCCCCAGCACCACACCCAGCAGTGGCAGGGCCAGACCTGGGACACCCAGGTCCGGACCCCGGTGGTGGGCGCCGCGGAGACGGCGTACCTGCCCCAGCAGCAGCACGACGCGGGGGCGCAGGGGTACGGGTCGCAGGGCTACGGCGGTGAGCAGCAGGGCTTCGGCGGGGAGTCCCGGAACTTCGGCGGTGAGCAGCAGGGCTTCGGCGCGGAGCCCCAGAGCTACCGCGCGGGACAGCAGGCGCCCACCGCTGCCGGACAGGGGCCGGCCTCCTACGGCTCCGCGCCGACGCCTTCCGGCCCTGCGGCCTACGGTTCCACGCCGCCCGCCCCTGCTCCCGGTCCCTCGGCCTACGGTTCCGCGGCCGGGACGCCCGGGCCGGATGCGTACGGCTCCGCGTCGGCGGCCGGTCCGGCCGCTCACGGTCCCGTCGGTCACGGGTCCGCCCCGGTGGGCGGGGGCGCCGTCCAGGGGGCTCCCGGTGCCGCCGGTTCCTCCTCCGGCTACGGCCCCGCCACTCTCGCCGGGAACACCCGGGTCACCGACGCCCAGCGGGCCCGGCTCGAAGGCCGGTCCCCGATCATCGAGCCCGGCATCCAGCCCGCCGCGCTCACCGCGCTGCTCGGCCTGCTGCTCTCCGGCACGGCCGCGGTCGGGTCGTACGCCCTCCTCGTGCCCCTCGTCGTCCTCCAGGCCGTCACCGCGGCCGGCTGGTTCCGGCTGAACGGCATGTGGCCCGCCCGGCAGGGCATCGCGCTGGCGTTCCTCGGCGCGCTGGTGGCGGACGCGGCACTGCTGACCGCCGGCCGGGAGAACGCGCCCGCCGCGATCCTCGGCACCCTCGGCGTCTGGGTCCTGCTCAGCCTGGTGATGCAGCTCCGCTCGCACGCCGACCCCGACGAGCGGATGTACGGCCTGATGGCCACCGTCGCCTCGGCGGCCCTGGCGATCATGGCGACCGGCCACCTCGCGGCGGACCCCGACGCGGTGACGGTCGGCGCGGCCGCGGTGGCCGTGGCGGTCCTGGCCCGCGCGCTGCCCCTGCCGACCCCGGCCTCCGTGGTCGTCTCCCTGCTCGCCGCGGCCGGTGCGGGCATCGCCGTCGGCGGGATGACGGGCCTCGGCGCGAAGGGCGCCCTGCTCGGCGCGGGTGCCGCGGTGTGCGCGCTGATCGGCCACCGGGTCGCGAGCTACGACTACCCGTCCCGCTTCGTGCACTTCACGGCGGGCGTGGCCCTGCCGCTGGCCGCGGCCGCTCCGGCGGTGTACGTGCTGGGCCGGGCGATCAGCTAGGCGTCTCGACCCAGAGGCAGAAAGGGTGCCCGGACGGGTCGTAGAGCACCCGTACGTCGTCCTGCGGCTGGTACTCGGCGAGCCGCGCCCCTTCCGCCAGGGCCCGCGCGGTCTCGGTCTCCAGGCCGTCCGGGCCGCCGTCGACCTCGATGTCCAGGTGCAGCATCATCTGCTGGTCGCCGGGCTTGCGCGTGGGCCAGACCGGCGGGACGTACTCGGGTTCGGTCTCGAAGGCGAGGGACGTGCCCTCGGTGCCGGGCGGCGGGCCGATGAGCACCCAGTGCGGCTCCTCGGCGCGCACCACGTACCCGAGCAGGCGCTGGTAGAAGGCGGCGAGCTCATGGGCGTCGTGGGCGTCGAGGACGACGGTGGACAGCCTCGCGGAAGGGGACATGAGCGCCTTCCTACTGCCGCCGCTTCTTCCCGTCCAGCTCGTCCCACCATTCGTCGGACTTCGGGTCGCCGGAGGGGTCGTCCCACCAGCGGTCGTCGGGCCCGCGCCGGTTGGCGACCATCGCGGCGAGCGGGGGGATCACCATGGCGACCACGCACATCCCCACGGCCACCGGGATCGACCAGAGCCGCACCACTGCCCAGGCCAGGACGAACAGACCGATGCACGTGCCCATCATGGCGAAGTAGACACGCCGTCGTCGCGCCAACATGCCTCCAGCGTAGGCCCGCACAGGCCGAAGGGCCGCACCCCAGGGGGTACGGCCCTTCCGCTGCTCAACTGCCTCAGACCGCGATCGCGACCTCCGCCAGTCCGCCCTGCTGGGCGACGACCGTGCGGTCGGCGGTGGCGCCCGGAACCAGGGCGCGGACGGTCCAGGTGCCCTCGGCCGCGTAGAAGCGGAACTGGCCCGTCGCGGAGGTGGGGACCTCCGCCGTGAACTCGCCGGTCGAGTCCAGGAGGCGGACGTAGCCCACGACAGGCTCGCCGTCACGCGTCACCTGGCCCTGGATCGTGGTCTCACCGGGCTTGATCGTCGAGGCGTCGGGGCCGCCGGCCTTCGCTCCACACATGTCTTTCTCCAGATTCAGAAGGGTCTGACCGGAAGGAAGGCCGGTCGGGTCGAACGGGGTGTCTTACTTGTTGGCGCCGAGCTCGATCGGAACGCCGACCAGGGAGCCGTACTCGGTCCAGGAACCGTCGTAGTTCTTGACGTTCTCGACACCGAGCAGCTCGTGCAGCACGAACCAGGTCAGGGCCGAGCGCTCACCGATACGGCAGTACGCGATGGTGTCCTTGGCGAGGTCGACCTGCTCCTCGGCGTAGAGCTCCTTGAGCTCCTCGTCCGACTTGAAGGTGCCGTCGTCGTTGGCGTTCTTCGACCACGGGATGTTGCGCGCGGACGGGACGTGACCGGGACGCTGGGACTGCTCCTGCGGCAGGTGGGCCGGGGCGAGCAGCTTGCCGGAGAACTCGTCGGGGGAGCGCACGTCGACCAGGTTCTGCGAACCGATGGCCGCCACCACGTCGTCGCGGAAGGCGCGGATGGCCGTGTTCTGGGCCTTGGCCTTGTAGTCGGTCGTCGGGCGCTCGGGCACGTCCTCGACCAGCTCGCGGGCGTCCAGCTCCCACTTCTTGCGGCCGCCGTCGAGCAGCTTGACGTTCTCGTGGCCGTACAGCTTGAAGTACCAGTAGGCGTAGGACGCGAACCAGTTGTTGTTGCCGCCGTAGAGGATCACCAGGGTGTCGTTGGCGATGCCCTTCGCCGAGAGGAGCTTCTCGAAGCCCTCCTGGTCGACGAAGTCACGGCGGACCGGGTCCTGAAGGTCCTTGGTCCAGTCGATCCGAATGGCATTGCGGATGTGGTTCTTCTCGTAGGCGGACGTGTCCTCGTCCACCTCCACGATCGCGATGTTCGGGTTGTCGAGGTTGGCCTCGACCCAGTCGGCGTCGACCAGGACGTCGCTGCGGCTCATGCTCGTTCTCCTCCGGGGCAGTTGCGGCGGGGCGTGCGGAAGGGTGCGCGGGGCGCACGGGTGCCTGAGAGTCCAGGGCAGGGGGATGCGGAGGTCGGTGCCGTCCGCTCAGAAGGGGCGACAGAGCATGGCGGCGACGCGGCACAGGTCTACTGCCCGCCGCTTCGTGAGATCCGCCTGTCGCTTCATAGTGGTCGATCGTAGGGACGGACATACCGGCATGTCACCGGTGTGTCGCATGCTGAGATGCGATCGTCCGGGATGTGAGACCAGAAAGCCGCCCGGGCCGTGGTCCCACGGTTCCCGGGCGGCTGTAGCCGTCATCACATCTACGGTACGGACGTCGCCGTCTCGCCTGTCGGACGTAGGGCGCCCGGTCCGAGGCTCGTCCTACCCGGCGAGCTTGACGTCCGAACCCTTCACCGCGATCTCCACACCGTTCGCACCTGCTTCGACCCGGTCGAGCTTGATACCGCCCGGCAGACCCTCGATCTTCTGGTCGAAGTCGGCGATCGAACGGAAGTCGGAATCGGCGAGGGTGAGGCTGCCGAAGCTGGGGATCGAGTCGGCGTGCACCCGCACCGTGTCGCCGTCCACGACGCTGACCGTGCTGAGCACGGAGACGGGCTCCTTCAGGGCGCTGATCTCGATGTCGACCTTGATCTTGCCGTTCCCGCCGTCGGAGAGGCCCGTGACCCTGGCGGTGACGCCCAACGGGAGTTGGGCCTCCTGGGACTTGGCCGCCTTCAGCAGCTGGTCGTAGGCGATGGTCGCGCTCCCGGCGGCCGTGCTGGCGGTGGCGGAGCTGTAGTCGCCGGAGAAGGCGACGCCCTTCATGGCGGCGTTCAGGTCGTCGATGCGGATCGTGCCCCCGCTGGTCCCGGTGTCCGCGTCGTAGTCCTTCATCCCGACCTCGACGTCGTCGAGCTCACCGCCGGCCACCTGGGTCAGGAACGGGAACCCCTTGATGTCCACGCTCGGCGTCGTGGTCAGCCCCTCCTGCGTCTTCAGCCGGTCCGCGACCTCGCCCTCCGCGAAGTGGACCGCCAGACGGTCGGCGGCGACGAACAGCCCACCGAGAATCACGGTGATGATCAGAAGTATTCGCAGGGCGCGCATGCGGTGGATCCCCCAGAGCGGCGGTGGTGTCGACGGACGAGTGGCCGTCGAGCGTGAGACTAACCCCGCCGGGTAAGGCGCCCGTTGAATTGTCGACCACCTGTGACAGGCGCCGCGGGTCCACTCGGTCCGCTCAGTAGACGAGCGCCTGCGTCCCGTCGGCCAGCGCCTCCTGGACGAACACCTGCGCCCCCGCGATCCGTACGCCCTCGATGACGTCCTTCTCCGTGATGTCCCGGCGGGCCGCACACTGCGTGCACAGGGTGAGCCGCCCGCCCGCGAGGATCGAGTCCAGCAGGTCGGGCAGCGGCGCCGCGTGCGGCAGCTCGAACTCCGCGGCCCGTCCCGGCAGCGCGAACCACGCCGACTCCCCGGTCAGCCACAGCGACACGTCCACCCCACTGGCCACGGCCACCGCCGCCACGGTGAACGCCTGTGAGCACCGCTCGGGTGCGTCGGCCCCGGCGGTCACCTTGATCACGAGCTTCTTCGCCATGCGGGCAGCGTAGTGCGTACGGGGGCCCGGGGCGCGTGGCCGGATCGTGATGGCCGACTCTGCAACTCCGGGCGCCGACCAGGGGTCTCCTGGGGGACGCGCACGCGGAAGGCGTGCCTCGTGCTCTGTGGGAGACGCAGTGGAAGTACCCGACGAAGAGTCCGCCGACGCGCGGGCCGGGACGGTGGAGCCGGCTCCGCCCCGCCGGTTCCGTACGACCTCGCTGGTCGCCGTCGCGGCCGTGCTCGGTGTCCTCGCCGGGACGGGTGCCGGATACCTGGTCCAGTCCGGCCGGGAGCCGCGGATGCCCGCGCTCGGCGGGCCGGAGCTCCCCCGCGCCCACGGCCCGCAGCCGGAGCCGCTCTCCGCCGAGCGGGACCGCAAGGTCAGGAACGACGGTGACCTGCGCGAGCTGCTGCTGCGGAAGCCGGGCGGTGCGAGCACGCCGGACTGGGTGGAGCCCCAGGGCTGGATGGACCTCGCCACCTACGCCGAGATGCGCGAGGACCCCGAGAGCGCCTACGACAGGCTCGAGGAGCAGGAGTTTCTCCGGGCGGCGGTCACGGGCTGGAGCGCCGACGGCGACGACGTGGAGATCTGGCTGGCCCAGTTCGAGCAGCGGGAGGCCGCGACGGGACCCGCCGACGACAGCGGCAGCGCCCGCTACTGGGCCGAGACGGACCCGGACGTGCGGACCCGGCCGATCCCCGGCACCGGCGAGGGCAAGGCGTACGTCCACCCGAAGCCGGTCCGCGAAGCCGGCGGCGCCCCCTTCTACACCGCGGAGGCCCACGCGTCCCGCGGCGACCTCTCCCTGCACGTCTGGGTCTACGGCGACGACCCGATCCCCTGGAGAACGATCATGGATCTGGCCGAACGGCAGATGGAGCGGCTGTGAGCGCGACGAAGAGCGGTGGGACAGGGACACCGGAGCACGAGGACGCGGTGCCGGAGTCGCGGGGGGAGGCCGGGGTGCCGGCTTCGCAGGGCGAGGGCGCGGTGCCGGAGTCGCGGGGGGAGGACGCGGTGCCGGAGTCGCGGGGGGAGGCCGGGGTGCCGGCTTCGCAGGGCGAGGGCGCGGTGCCGGAGTCGCGGGAGGAGGTCGGCGTGCCGGAGTCACAGGGGGACGGGGACGCCGGGGCGCCGGCGTCACGTGGACGTCTTCCGCGGGCCGCCTCCGCCCTGCGCTGGATCGTCGCGGTCGCCGTCCTCGCCGTGGCTGGGACGGCGACCGCGTACGGGATCACCCGGCTGGACCGGGAGGACGTCCCCGGACTTCCGGCGGAGGCGGACGGGCTGTGGGAGTTCCCGCCCCTGACCGCTGCGCCGCTGCCCTCCGACAGCCCGGCCCCCTTCGCCGACGAGGACGACCCGGGCGTCCACCACGCGGATCCGCGGGCCCTGGTACTGCCCGCGCCCGAGGGAGCGGTGGAGGACCGGGCCCTGCGCGGCCGGGACGGCTGGTCGGCCACGGACGACTTCCTGTCCGAGTACGCCGAGCCGGACCGGGCCACCCTCGGGCAGCTGCTCGTCGACACCGGACTGCGCCACATCACCGCCCGCGGCTGGACCACGGGGGACGGCACCCGCACCCGGGTCTACCTGCTGCGCTTCGGCACGGCCGCGGTCGTGGACGACCTCTTCCACCAGCACATGGCGCCGCGCGACGCCCCCGGCCACCGAGTGCGCGGGGCGGAACGGTCCGTCCCGGACGAGGACCTCCCCGACGTCTCCGGCATCGCGGAGATCCGCCGCGCCGTGTACGACGAGCCGCGGCCGTACGGCACCGAGCACGTCCGGCAGGCCTACCTGTCCGCCGGTGACGTCCTCGCCGTGGTGCTCCAGTCCCGCGCGGGCACGGTGGCCACCGTGCCCTTCGCCCAGACAGTGGCCCTCCAGAGCCGCCTCCTGGCCTGATCCGGCGCGCGGGACGAGCTTCGGACCGTGTTCCTCGTCCCTGTGTCCGGATCGTGATCACCTGCCGCACAACTCGGGGTGCTGACCGGAAGTCACCTGTGAAGCGCGCATACGGAATGCGCGCTTCACGTCTTGTGGGAGACGCGTTGGAAGTACCCGAAGAGAGATCCGGTGGGCGCCGCCGGGGCCGTACGACATTGCTGATCGCCGCCGCGGCCGCACTCGGTGTCGTCGCCGGGACGTGCACGGGATACCTGATCCAGGCCGACCGCGCCCCGACGAAGCTGCCCCCGCTCTCGCAGCCTGAACTCGCCCAGGCCAAGGGCCCGGCCCCCGAACCCCTGTCCGCCTCCGAGGACCGCCGGGTGAAGACGGACGGTGACCTGCGCAAGCTGCTGCTGAAGAAGCCGGCCGGGGCGAAGGACGGTGACTGGACGGGCGACGACAACTGGATGACGGCGGCCGATCTCGCGCGGCTGGCCGACCACCCGGCCGAGGCGTTCAGCGACCTGGTCTCCGAGGAGTTCCGCCGCGCGGCCGACACGGGCTGGGAGCTCGGCAGCGGCTCCGGCGTCGAGATCCGCCTTGTCCAGTACCGGCAGGAGGAGACGCTCCAGGCCGCCGACATGGCCGACGGCAAGAACGGCTACGAGGACTCCGTGTCCGGCAGCAAGAGCTGGCCGGTGCCGGGGAGCGACAACGCCAGGGTGTACATCCACACCAAGCCGGACACCAAGCCGGGCTATCTGCCCCAGTACAACGCCGGGGCCGTCGCCTGGCGCGGGGACATTCTCATGCTGGTCTTCGTCTGGGACACCAAGCCCGTCCCGAAGGCGAAGATCATGGATCTGGCCGAGCGGCAGGTGAAGAAGCTGTGAGCGAGAGCGAGAGCGAGAGCCGGCAGGCGGGCAAGGCCGGTCCCGCCGAACTCACGGCCTCCACCGAGCCGGTCGCGTCCGTGAGGCGGCCCGCACGTCGGGGTCGTGTCGCCGCGGTGATCGGGTCCGTGGTGCTGGCCGGGGCGGTCGTCGCGGGGGTCGCCTGCACGGTGGTCACCGTCGAAGGCGCGGACGTCGACGCGGGCGCTCCGGTGTGGAAGTTCCCCAAGGAACGGGCCGGCAAGGAGAAGGCCGCCCCCGCGAAGGGGCTGTCGGCGATGCTCGTCCCGTACGGCGCCGACGGCTGGAGCCGGGGGCCCGACATCGGCGAGTACGGGGCCGACGCGCAGCTCAGCGGTGCCCAGGCCACCGCGCTGCGCAAGGAGTCGTTGAGCGGGCTGCCGCGGAGCCGGCGCAAGGCGCTGGAGAAGCAGATCGACGAGCAGCGCCTCACGGGTGTCGCAATGCGCAGCTACGTGAGCACCGACGAGCTCTCGTCCGTCTACACGGACCAGGCCTCCACGGTGACCATCGCGCTGGTGCAGCTGGACAACAAGGCGGCCGCGCGGTCGATCACCCGGTTCCAGAACGGGTTCTACGACGCGCTCGGCGACTTCCTGCGCGAGGGGCCCCGGATCGAGGGTCACAAGGACGCCCGTTGCTTCCTGGCCCCGGAGGACAAGGACGAGAAGCTCGACTCGATGTACTGCTCGGCCCGGCAGGGCAACGTCCTGGTCAGTCTCACCGCGGACAGCGCGAAGCCCATGCAGCAGCACGGTGTCGCCATGCTTCTGCGGGAACAGCTCGACCGCATCGCGGAACCGGGGGAGTCGGTATGACGGAACAGACGGAAGAGAAGCCGACCCGGCCCGTGGCTCCGGCCGCCGATCGTGACAAGTCCGAGCTGCCGGACCCGGGCGTGGAGACCGCTCGGGCCGAGGCGGCGGTACCGGTCCACGAGGCCGGGCAGGTCGGGACGCCGGATCAGACCGGGGCGACCGACCGGGCCGACGGGGTTCAGGACGCAGACCAGCCCGACCGGAGCGATCCGCAGGCCCGGGTGCAGCCGCCCCGGCCCGCCGAACCCCCGGCCACCACGACCACATCCCGGCCCGAGCCGGCGAGGACGCCTGAGTCCGCGGCGGCGCCAGCGCCGGTGGCCGAGCCCGCGCCGGCTCCGGTGTCAGGGCTCGTGGCGGAGCCCACGCGTGTGCCTGAGTCCGCGGCGGCGCCCGAGGGGGTGGCCGAGCCCGTGCCAGCCCCGGTGTCGGGGCTCGTGGCGGAGCCCACGCGTGAGGTCGCAGCGCAGCTCGCGGCCGTGCCCGAGCCCGGATCGGCACCCGTGTCCGAGCCCGGATCGGCACCCGTGCCCGCGTCAGGATCGGCACCCGTGTCCGAGCCCGGATCGGTATCCGCGTCCGATTCCGGCCCGGCGCCCGCGGCCGATCCCGCCCTCGCTCCGGACCCCGCCCCCAAGAACCGCCGTGTCCTGCGGGCAACGCTCCGCTGGACCGCTGCCGTCCTCGCCTTCGCCGCGTTCGGGGCCGGGACCGCGTACGGGATCGCCGGGATGGAGCGGACGGACGTGCCGGGGCTGGGGACGGTGTCGGACGGGCGGTGGGTCTATCCGACGTTGACGAAGGCGCCGTTGCCCTCCGGGAGCCCGGGGCCGCTCGACGCGGAGAACAAGGCAGGCAGCCACTACGCCGATCTGAGGGCGCTCGTGCTGCCCGCGCCCCAGGGGGCGACCGTCGACAAGGCGCTCAGCGGGACCGACGGTTGGCTGGCGACGAAGGACCTGCTCTCCGAGTACGCCGAGAAGGAGGACCGTGAGGAGCTCGGGAAGCAGTTGTCCGAGAGCGGCCTGCGGCACATCGCGGCCCGCGGCTGGAGCACCCCCGACGGCACGCACACCCGGATCTACCTGCTCCAGTTCGACACCGCGGCCGTCGCGGACGACCTCTTCGGCAGGGTCCTCGCCCCCTACGGCAGCCCTCACCACGCACTGCGCGACGCCCCCGACTCCGTCTCCGACGAGCACTTCCCGGACGCGGCCCGCATCCAGGACATCACCGCCTCCGTCTACGTCGAGTCGAAGCCGTACGGCGGGGAACAGACCCGCCACGCCTACATCAGCGCCGGAGACGTCCTCGCCCTCGTCGTCCAGTCCCGCAAGGGCGCCGCGAACCCCGTCCCGTTCCAGCAGACCGTGACCCTGCAGAGCCAGCTCCTGGGCTGAGCCCCGGTAAGGGAACCTCGCACCGGCCCCCGGGCCCCGGCCGCGTAAGCTGGGGCCCGGCCCGTGTACATGCACCGCACCACGCTCATCCGAGGAGCACCCCGTGGAGATCTTCTTCGAAGCCCTGCTGGTCCTGGTCTGCGTCGGCGTTCTCGCCTTCGCCGGACTGACCGTGAAGAAGCTGTACCAGGGCCAGCGCTGACCCCCTCTAGGAACCGCCACTCATGATCGAGATCCCGTCCGACCTCCACAAGGGCCTCGTCCCGCTCGCCTTCCTGCTCGGCAACTGGGCCGGCGCGGGCGTGCACGACTTCCCGGGCTCGGAGAAGTGCAACTTCGGCCAGGAGGTGACCTTCAGCCACGACGGCCGGGACTTCCTGGAGTACCACTCCCACACCTGGGTCCTGGACAACGACGGCAACAAGGTCCGCCCGCTGGAGACCGAGCACGGCTTCTGGCGCATCGACGCCGACCGCAAGGTCGAGGTGACGATGGTCCGCGACGACGGAGTCGTCGAGATCTGGTACGGCGAGATGGCCGACCAGAAGCCGCAGATCGACCTGGTGACCGACGCCGTCGCGCGTACGGCCGCCTCGGGCCCGTACAGCGGCGGCAAGCGGCTCTACGGCTACGTCAAGAGCGACCTCATGTGGGTCGGCGAGAAGCAGACCCCCGAGGTCGAGCTGCGCCCCTACATGTCGGCCCACCTGAAGAAGGTCGTCACCCCGGAAGACGTCGAACGCTGGGCCAAGGCCCTCCCGGACGACATGCCGGACGACGGCATCGCCTTCTTCAAGTAGGCCCCGCCCGATTCAGGCGGCCCCCGCGCCGGGAGGTCCTAGACTTCCAGTGTGGTGAGCACCGACTGGAAGAGCGACCTCAGGCAGCGCGGCTACCGGCTGACGCCGCAGCGCCAGCTTGTCCTCGAAGCCGTGGACACCCTGGAGCACGCGACCCCCGACGACATCCTCACGGAAGTGAAGAAGACGGCGTCGGGGGTCAACATTTCCACGGTGTACCGGACCCTGGAGCTCCTGGAGGAGCTCGGTCTGGTCAGCCACGCCCACCTCGGGCACGGGGCGCCGACGTACCACCTCGCCGACCGCCATCACCACATCCACCTGGTCTGCCGCGACTGCGAGAACGTCATCGAGGCCGACATCAAGGTGGCCGCCGAGTTCACGGCCAAGCTGCGCGACACCTTCGGCTTCGAGACCGACATGAAGCACTTCGCGATCTTCGGCCGCTGCAAGGACTGTTCTCTCAAGGCTTCAACTACCGAGTCGTAGGCTTAGGCATATGAAGAGCCCTCTGCTGTCCCTGCCCGGCGCCGTCCCCGCCGAGGGCGTGGACGAAGGCGTAGCCGCGCACTACGGCGATCTGTTCCGCGAACAGCGCGCCCTCGCCGACGGCATCGGCTTCGTCGACCTCTCGCACCGCGGGGTGATCTCCGTCACCGGCGACGACCGCCTCAGCTGGCTGCACCTGCTGCTCACCCAGCACGTCAGCGACCTGCCGGAGGGGCAGGCCACCGAGGCCCTCATCCTCTCCGCGCACGGCCACATCGAGCACGCCCTGTATCTCGTCGACGACGGCACGACCGTCTGGGCGCACGTCGAACCCGACACCCAGGGCGCGCTGATCGCCTACCTGGAGTCGATGAAGTTCTTCTACCGGGTCGATGTCGCCGACCGCACCGACGAGTTCGCGATCGTCCACCTCCCCGCCGGTTCCATCGCCGAGGTGCCGGAGGGGGTCGTCGTACGCGAGACGCCGTACGGCCGCGATCTGTTCCTGCCGCGCGCGGACCTGGAGTCGTACGCCGAGAAGTCCGGGCCCGCGGCCGGTCTGCTCGCCTACGAGGCGCTGCGCGTCGAGCACCACCGCCCCCGTCTCGGCTTCGAGACCGACCACCGCACCATCCCGCACGAGTTGGGCTGGATCGGTACGGCCGTGCACCTGCAGAAGGGCTGCTACCGGGGGCAGGAGACCGTCGCCCGGGTGCAGAACCTGGGCAAGCCCCCGCGGCGTCTGGTCTTCCTGCACCTGGACGGCAGCGAGGTGCACCTGCCGCCCGCCGGCACCGACATCCGGCTGGCGGACGAGGGGCCCGACGGCCGCAAGATCGGTTTCGTGACGACGTCCGTACGGCACCACGAACTCGGCCCGGTCGCCCTCGCCCTGATCAAGCGGAACGTACCCCTGGACGCGCGGCTCGTCGCCGACACTACGGCCGCGGCGCAGGAAGTCGTCGTGGAGCCGTAGGCCCTCGCCAAGTACAGCCCCTCGGCCGGTACAGCCCCTCGGCCGGTTCGGAGTCCTGGCCGGTGCGCGCCCTCAGCCGGTGGCGCAGTTCTCGCCACCTCGGTCGAGGGTCACCCACACCGACGTCTGGTGGGCCGTGTCGGTGCCCGGCGGCAGCCGGTCGCTGACCAGGCCCGCCACGCCCGCGCCCGCTTTCGCCGGGACCAGCCGGCCGCCGGTGTAGGTCGTGGCACCGAGCAGGTAGTCGGAGACGTCGTCCGGGACCAGCGCCGCGACGATCTCGAAGCTCGCCCCCCGCTGTGCCGGGAAGTCGCCGATCTGCGGACAGGCGTCCCAGCTCGACGGACCGGTCCGCCCGGTGCCCTGCTTGACGATGTGCGCCCGGCCCAGCAGGTACAGGGCGCTCTCGCCCTTCTTGTGGCTCGCCAGCCACAGGCTGTGGTGCGGCGGGATCACCGCGACGCCGTAGACCTTCTGGTGGTGCCGTACCGGGGCCGCCTGCTGCGGGTACTGGATGCGGACCATGGCCGTGCCGGTGGTCGTGGCCGGTGAGGGCGGCGCGGCCCCCTGCTGCTCCTCGCCGCCCCCGCCCAGCCCGGTGAGCGCCGAGACCACCGCGGCGATGCCGGTCAGCCCGCCCAGCGCGGTGATCAGGAACCCGGTCAGCAGGACGGCACGCGGGATGCTCTGCGGGCCCGACTGCGGCTCCCGGTCCTCGTCGGAGCGTCCGTCCCGCGCCCGGGGCTCCCCGCCCCTGATGTGTGTGCTCATGGCATGCCCTGACTTTCCCCCGTCGTGAGCGCCCCGCCCCCCGCGCGGGGCGCTCTCCACCTCCAGAGTGAGTCAGGCTGGAAACACAGGGCGCGATATGCCGTTGACAACCCATAATTTGGCAACGGGCAGCGACGGTACGGGCACAGGGAGCGAGTGTTCGGCGAACGAGCCGGCGACATGCCGGGCCCCGGGGGAGGCGCCATGACACCGGAAGAGGAATTCGCCGAGGCCCTGCGCCTGCGCAGAAAGGCGGCGGGGCTCTCGCTCGGCGGCCTGTCACGCCTCGTCAACTACAGCAAGAGCTATCTGAGCAGGGTGGAGAACGGCAGCCGGACGGCCGGCCCGGCCCTGGCCCGCGAGTGCGACACGGCCCTGCACGCGGAGGGGGAGCTGCTGGGCCTCCTGCCCGACCGGACGGCGGCACCCGAGGGGCCCCGGCGGTCCGGACGGTCCGGGCAGTCCGGACAACGGCGGAGCGGTCCCGTCCCCGGGGCACGGGCCCGGCGAGCCGCCCCCGACGGAACCGACGGGGGCGGGGTCGCGGGCGCTTCAGCAGCCTCGGTTGCCTCGGGCGGCACGGCCGTCTCGGCCGGCTCGGCTTCAGGCCCGGCTGCCGGCCCGGGTTCCGCAGGCGCTCTCACCGCCTTCAACACCTTCGGCGCCGAGTTCGACCAGCTGATCCGGCGCGGTGACGCCCGCCATCTCCTCGGCGACATGTACGAGGCGGGGCGTCTCTACCTCGCGGCCTACCGGGCCGCCGAGGGCGACGACCTGGCGCGGGCCTACGCGATCGTCCGCTGCGCCCGCCGCTGGTCCGACCCCGGCCAGGTCGACCGGGACCTCATCGCACGGATCGACGAATGCCTGAGGATGCTGGCCGGCCGCGAGGACCTCACGGCGGTGGAGCTGCGGCTGCGCCTGACCGCGCACCGCGCGAAGAAGCTCACCATGGGCGTCGGCGACGACACCGCCGTCCCCGGCGCCGAGCCCGGCACCAGCGTCGACCGCGCCCGGGGAGCGCTGCGCGAACTGCGGGGCCGCCTGCCGGGCATCACCGCGGAGACCCACTGCGAGGTGCTCACCGAATGCCGCTGGGCCCTCTACGACTTCGCCCCCGCCGGTGAACTCCTCGCGCTGTCCACCGAGTTGCGGGACGTCGCCACCCGCTCCCGCTCGATGTACTTCATCGGCGAGGCCCTCGTCGCCCTCGCCATCGACCAGTTACGCGTGGGCCGCGTGACCGCCGCGGACGCGACCGTACGACGCCACCGCGAGCACGCGGCCCACCGGCACAGCACCCTCGCCCGCTGGCAACAGGGCACGCTGGACGCCCTGATGAACCTGTGGCAGGGCGAGTTCGCCGCCGCCGAGGAGTGGATCCTCGGCGAGTCCAGGACGATCGCCGAGGCCATGGAGGAGAACCTGTCGGTACCCGCCGACACCCTGAGCCAGACCTGTCTGGGCCAGGCCTACTGGCTGCGCCACGAACAGGGCCGGATGGCCGACCTGTTCGGCTCCCCGCTCATGACCGGCGTCCGGCGCCGCGACTACTTCCCGGTGTGGCGGGCGGGCCTGGCACTCGCCCTGTGCGAGACCGGCCGCCACGAGCAGGCGGCCGACCAGGTGCTCGCCTTCGCCGCGGACACCGGCGGCTTCACCGGGTTCCCGCCGAACGGCTGGGCGCTGCCCACGGCCGCTGTACTCGCCCAGGCCTGCGCCGAGTTGGCCGCACGGGACGTACGCGTCGAGGAATGGCTGCCGTACGTCCCACCCCTGCGCGCCCTCCTCGACGCGCACCCCGGCGACCTGGTCCTCGCCGGCTGGCCGACCGTCCTGCTGGGCCCCGCGGCGCGCTTCAGCGGACTGCTGGCGCTGGTCGCGGGGGAGCCGGAGACCGCGCTCGGGCATCTGCGCCGGGCGGTGCGGCCGGCCCAGCACTCGCCGGCCCAGATGGCCCGGCTGCGCCTGGACGAGGCCCGCGCACGGTCGAGCTCGCGCAGTCCCGCGGTGCGGGCCAAAGCCGGTGACCTGGCCCGCACCGCGCTCACCACGGCCGAGGAACTCGGTATGGCCGCCGTGGCCCGGGACTGCCGGGAGTTCCTGCGCGTTTCGCCGGTCCGACCGTGAGGGATCACGGCAGGGCCGGGACGGGTCACATCTCCAGCAGGACCGTGAACGGGCCGTCGTTCGTCAGGGACACCCGCATCCGTGCGCCGAAGCGGCCGGTGGCCACCGTCGCGCCCAGGGCGCGGAGCTGAGCGACGACCTCGTCGACGAGGGGCTCGGCGATGTCGCCGGGGGCGGCGGCGTTCCAGGTGGGGCGGCGGCCCTTGCGGGCGTCGCCGTACAGGGTGAACTGGCTGATCACGAGCAGCGGGGCGTCGATGTCACTGCACGACTTCTCGTCGTGCAGCATCCGCACCGACCAGAGTTTGCGGGCGAGTTGGGCCGCCTTCTCCTTGGTGTCCTCGTGGGTGACCCCGACGAGGACGCACAGGCCCTCGCCGCTGATCTCCCCGACCGTCTCACCGTCGACGACGACGCTCGCGCCGTCCACCCTCTGCACCACTGCACGCATGCGCCCATCATGCCGGTCCGGTGAAAAGGGGCCGTGTTCGGGTTTGTTTTTGATCCTTAACCCCCCATCTGGGGCCGTTCGGGGGCACTCGGTCACATAGCGGCCACTTGGGGTGGCACGATGCTTCCACACGCGGTCGAGGGGACGGTAGAGGCGCATGAGCACACCGAGTACCGGGCGGCTGGACAGTCGGCGGCCGCCCGCACAGCGAACGGACAGCCCCCTGCTGCCCCCGGAGCCGCCCGAGCACGATCTCGGCGTCCTGAGCCTGCCCGAACTGCGCACCCTGCGCCGGGACGCCCAGCGCGACGAGGCGGATCTCAGCTATGTCCGACGGCTGTTGCAGGGCCGTATCGACATCCTCCGCGCGGAACTGGCCCGCCGGTCCCCGACGGGCTCGCTGCCGGACCGGCTCCCGGAGGCCTCGGTGGTCGAGCGGCTCCCGGAGATCCTCACCGACGCCCCGGCCCGCCACCGCTCCTCGGCCCGCCATGTCACGCTGGGCACCCCGCAGAGCGAGGAGTACCGGCTGCTGGCCGCCGAGATGCTCGCCGAGGTCGAACTCTCGGACCTCTCCGCGCGGACCGACCTGGAACTGAGCACCGCGATGGGCCGCCTCGTGCGGTACGAGCAGCAGGTGTCGGGCCGCCGCCAGCGCCTGCAGCGGACGGCGGACGAGTCCAGCGGGGAGATCGCACGGCGGTACCGGGAGGGGGAGGCACAGGTGGAGGACCTGCTGACCTAGGAACCGTACGGCCGGGCCGGGCGCCGAAATCGACGAGACACCCACTTTCCCGCCCGCCTACCGTGGCCCCATGAGCGCCCCAGCCGACATAGACGTCCGTCCGATCACCGAGGCCGAGTATCCCGAGTGGCTGCGGGCGGTGCATGCCGGGTTCCTGCGGGAGCCGGCCGTGAGCGAGGCGGAGCTGGATGCACGACGGAGTCAGTTCGAGCCGGGGCGCTTCGTCGGGGCCTTCGACGGGGACCGCTGCGTGGCGACCTTCCGGTCCTTCGCACAGGAGGTGACGGCGGTCGGCGGTCAGCCCGTGGCCGCCGACGGGATCACCGCCGTCACCGTGACCGCCACCCACCGCCGGCGCGGTCTGCTCACCCGGATGATGCGGCAGGACCTCGCGGAGGCGAAGGAGCGCGGCGACGTCGTGGCCACGCTGATCGCCGCCGAGTACCGGATCTACGGCCGCTACGGCTTCGGCCCCGCGACCACCGCCGCCGAGTGGACCGTCGACGTCCCGCGCACCGGCCTCGACCCCCGCGGCCCGGGCCTGTCCGACGGCGGCCGTATCGACCTGGTGGACCCCGAGGACGTACGCAAGCTCGGCCCCGAACTGCACGACCGGGTCCGCCGCGCCACGCCGGGCGCCGTGAGCCGCGGTGATTGGCTGTGGCAGCTCAAGACGGGCGCCGTACGCGTCGACCCGAAGTGGACCGAACCGTTCTTCGCGGTGTACCGGGCGGGCGACGGCACCGTCGAGGGCCTGCTGGCGTACGAGGTCGACGACAAGTGGGGCGACGCAAAGCAGCCGCTGAACACGGCGAGCGTACGGTCGATGTTCGCCTCCACCCCGTCCGCCGAGCGCGCCCTGTGGCACTACCTCTGCTCGATCGACTGGGTCAACCAGGTCAGGAGCGGCCCCCGCGCCCCCGACGACCTGCTCCCGCACCTCCTGCCGGACCCGCGCGCCGCCCGGATCACCACCCAGGCCGACTGGCTGTGGGTGCGGATCCTGGATGTCGTACGGGCCCTGGAGGCGCGGACGTACGACGGCGAGGGTGCCCTGGTGCTGGAGGTGGTGGACGCCGCAGGACTGGCCGGCGGCCGCTACCGGCTGGAGGCCTCACCCGAGGGCGCCTCCTGTACGACGACCTCCGCGAGCCCCGATCTCACGCTGGACGTGCGCGAGTTGGCGGCGCTGTGGCTCGGTGACGAGTCGGTGGAGCGGCTCGCGGCGCTGGGGCGGGTGCGGGAAGAACGAGCGGGCGCCGGCCGGGGGGCCGACGCCCTGCTGCGGACGTCCAGGCGACCTTGGTGCCCGGACATGTTCTGAACTCTCCCTTCCGGCGGCTGTGTTCCTGACCGTGCTGTGCTTTTGCTGTGTTCTCGCATCCGTAGCGAAGTGTTCAGTTGTGGCTGTGCGGGTGCTCCCCCATGGAGCTGTTCAGTTGTGACTGTGCTGGTCCTGACGGTGTTCAGTTGTGGCTGTGCAGACCGACCGGGCTCCCGGCTCCCCTCCAGGAGGGAGCCCGGTCAGCCGGATCCTGGGCCCGGCGGGCGGGCGTCATCCGGACTGGGCGAGCAGCATCACGAGGATGACCGCTCCGATGCCACCGATCGCGAGGTTCTTGGACTTCACGCCGACGGTCAGGGCGACGAACGCGACGATGCCCATCGCACCCCACTTCCACTGGACGAGTGCCTCGAAGCCGACGGCGAGGGCGGCGATGGCGACTGCGATGAACGGCATGACGGTCCCCCCTTCGGGACGGTGGCCCCTGTCGGCCGCTGAGTTGGCCAACCCTGTGAAGTTTTGACCATGTTTCTCAAGGTTGCCCAAGTTGGCGACCAACTTCACTGTACTTATCTCCGCTTGGAAGCGGCTCATAACCACCTTCCGGTGAACTGCCAAAAGATGGCGGGAAGTTGTAGTGTTTGGTTGTGGACCCGAAACACGCCTCCGTCAATGGACGGAAGAGGTCACAGCGGCCACAGAAGTCCCATCGTGAGGTGGCCGACGAGCTCCGCGCCCGGATCCGGTCCGGCACGCTGCGGGCAGGTCAGCGCATGCCGACCCAGGCGCGGCTGGCCGACGAGTTCGGCGTCGAGCGCGGAGTCGTACGGCAGGCGCTGCACCTGCTGCAGACGGAACACCTGCTCACCAACGTCTCCAAGGGAAGCCCGGCGACCGTCGCCCCCGACCTGGGGCTCAGCGGGGCGCACACCGGCCCCGCGGCCGCGCCGCAGCCCACGATGGTCGCCCTCGGCCCCCGGATCGCCGCCGCTCTCGCGGCACCGCACGTCGAGATAGACGCCCTGTGCCTGACGTCGGTGTCCCTCAACCTCGCCCTCGGGGAGGGGCTGCGCCAGATTCACGCCGGACGACTGAATCCGGCCAAGATCGACGTCCGTGTCCTGCTGCCGGGCCGGAACATCGACCTCGCCTTCCCGGTCCCGGTCGTGGACCGCGGTGACGACGACGCGGTCCACGAGCGCTGGCTGGCCCAGCGCAACGCGCAGGGGCAGGTCCTGCAGCACAACCTCCTGGCCCTGCGGGCCACGCACGGCATCGACGTCCGCGTCACCTTACGGGCCCTGCCCTTCACGCCCCCGGTGAAGCTGTACCTGCTCAACGGCGCGGAGGCGCTTTTCGCGTACTACACGCTGGCCCGCCGCAAGGAGGAGATCGACGACGAGCACCTGGAGCTGTACGACTCCGAGGGCACCCAGTCGATGCTGTTCGCCTTCGAGCAGGGTGCCGGCCTGCGGGACACGACGTTCGTGGAGCAGTCCCACCTGTGGTTCAACGCACTGTGGGAGACCATCAGTTCGGAGCTGGTGCTCACGAGCTGAGGTCTCCCACGGGGGTGGACCGGATGCTCCTGTCCCTCACAGGGCGGGTCCCGCGACCAGCAGAGCGAGGACGACCGCCCCCGTCGAACTGATGGCGGGGTTCTTGGCCTTGATGCCGATCGTCAGCAGCAGCATCCCGATGATGCCGCTGGCGCCGTACTTCCACTGCAGGGTCTGCTCGACGCCGACGACGAAGACGGCGGAGAGGAGGGCGAGGGCCGGCATGGTGGTTCCCCCTTCGAGCTTCTGGGCGGACGAGGCGGAGTGGAGGCAAAACTTCCACCAACTCAAAGAAGTTGGCAACCAACTCTACTTATGTTGTCCCCACTTGGTTGGGGTTGATAAACAACTTCAGAACAACTCCCCATAGATGGATTGGAGTTGTAACGTTTGGTCGTGACCCAGGAGAACGTGGCAGTGAACGGCAGCAGAAGGCTCTCGCCCCAGGAAATCGCCGACACCCTGCGGGAACGCATCCGCACGGGCGACCTCAAGGCCGGCGACCGCCTGCCCACCCAGGCCGAGCTCGCGGAGGAGTTCGGCGTGGAACGGGGCACGGTCCGCCAGGCGCTGCGCGCTCTGCAGGAGGACGGGTTGCTCAGCAATGTGAGCAAGGGGAGTCCGCCGCGGATCGCGGAGCGGGTGCCGGGGCTGTCGGGGGAGCCCCAGCCGACGATGGTCGGCCTGGCCCCCCGCCTCACGGAGGCCTTCTCCACCCCGCACGTCCGTATCGACGCGGCCTGTCTGACCGCGGAGACCCTGATGGTGGCCCTGAGCGAGCCGGTCCGCCACATCCACGAGGGCCGGATACGCCCCGAGTCCATCGACGTCCGCATCCTGCTCCCCTCCCGGGACATCAACCTGGCCTTCCCGGTCCCGGTGGAGACCCCCGACGACGACAACCCGGTCCACCAGCGCTGGCTGGAGATGCGCAACGCCCAGGGTCACGTCCTGCGCCACAACCTCCGCGCCCTGCGCTCCTCGCACGGCATCGACGTCAACGTCAGATTCCGGGCACTGCCGTTCACGCCGCCGGTGAAGCTGTACGTGCTCAACGACACGGAGGCTCTCATCGCGTACTACATGGTCACGCGGCGGGAGGAACTCTCCGACAGCGGAATGCTCGACATGTACGACGTCCTCGGCACCGAGTCGCTCCTCTTCTCCTTCGAGAAGGGCGCCGGAGAACGTGACGCCGCGTTCGTCGATCAATCGCAGAAGTGGTTCAACGCCCTCTGGGAAACCATCACGACGGACCTGACACTCTCCTAGTGACTCCTGAGACGACGCACACTGAACCGGTGACAGCAGAGACAGCACGACTCGCATCACTGGTCGCCTCCGCTCGCTACGTGCTCTGGGACATGGACGGACCGATCTGCCGGCTGTTCGCCGGATATCCGGCGCACGAGATAGCCGGTCAACTGGTCGCCATGATCGACGGGTTGGGCATGGGGGCCCTGCTGACCCAGCAGGAACGATCCGGCGACGATCCGCATGTGGCACTCCGTGGCGTCCATGAGCGGCATCGCGGAAGCGATCTGGTCCTCGCGCTGGAGGAGTGGCTGACCCGGCGTGAACTGGAGGCCGTTCCGAAGGCAATGCCCACCCCCCACGCCGACCCGCTGATCCGGACGTGGTCGGCGCGCGGTGCCAGGTTCGCGATCACCACCAACAACGCCGCCGTCGCGGCAATGGCCTACGTCGAGAGCCGTGGGCTGGCGGACTGCTTCCCCTTCGTCTACGGCCGCACGCCCAACCTCGACCTCATGAAGCCGCACCCGCACTGTCTGGAGCAGGCCATCAAGGCCATGGGAGCAGTCCCGTCGGCGACCTTGATGATCGGAGACGCGGCCACCGACCTGCAAGCGGCGCAACAGGCCGGGGTCGAGTTCCTGGGCTACGCGCGTAACGACGACAAGGCGCGGGTCCTGAGGGACGCGGGCGCCGAGGTCGTGGTGGGCTCGCTGGAGCAGGTGCTCGACGTCCTGCCGAGCTTTCCCTGAGGAAGCGACTGCACGGTGTCGTACCTGTAACCGGTCCACCTTGAGTCCCTCCCCCGTCCACTTCATCGAGGCTGATCAACTTGCGGTCCAATTGGACTGATCTCCTCGAAAGTGGTTGTGCCCTGACTGGTTGATCGACTAACCAACCGCTAAAAACTGGTCAGTTGACTGCCTTGAAATGACTGCTGGTGGACCGAAACCGGTTTGGGTGGCCGGTGGCGGAGGTACGGTCGCGATGTGAGCGAAGAACGCGGCAAGGGAACAGCCATCCTGGCCACGCTGCGGTCCCGGATCTCCGGCGGCGAGTACCGGCCGGGTCACAACCTGCCCGCTCAACGCGCCCTCGCCACGGAGTTCGGTGTCTCACGCGACACCATCCAGCGGGTTCTGGAGGAGCTGAAGACCGAAGGCTGGATCGAATCCCGTCAGGGGAGCGGTTCGAAGGTCAGGGCGACGCTACCCATCCATGTGACAACCCAGCCGAAGGTGCCCCCGGGTCGCATCGCACTGGGGCCCTTCGTCGCCCGCGCCTTCGAGCAGCCCGTCGTGGAACTGGACGTCTTCACGTTCACCTCCGAGAGCCTCGACACCCATATGCGGGTACAGGCCGAGGCGATTCGGAACGGACAGATCCGCGCCCCCGAGCGCATCGCCCTGCGGATACTGCTGCCCTCCGAGGAGGTCGAGTTGCCGTATCCGCGTGCCAGGGCGCCGCAGAACTCCCGTACCACCGAAGAACTGGACCGGGTCCTCCAGGCCCGGACTCGCGAGATCCTCAGACGTCACACCTCGTCGCTGCGCAATGCCCTGCGCAACCTCAAGACGGACGGCCTGGTGCCGGACGTGGAGGTGGCGGTCCGGGAAGTGCCGCTCGTGCCGACCCACAAGCTCTACCTGCGACGCGGGGTCGAAGGACTGATCGGCCCCTACAAGATCGTGGAGCGCACGATCCTGATGGACGATGACACCGAGATCGACGCCTGGGACGTGTTGGGGCTGGGCTCGACCTTGATACGACTCGTCCATGACGGAGGCGACCCCAACGCCATTGGCTCCGTATTCATGCAGAGTTGGCAGGATTGGTTCAACTCCTGTTGGCGCCGCTATGACACGAAGTGACCGTCATCCTCGTTCGTCCACAGTCCGCGAACGAAGTGAAGCCAAGGAGTGAAACTTGGCAGAGCTGGGTAGTTAGTTCCGAATAACCCGCGTGTCGCGACCGCTTGGGCGTTACAGTGTCGTCCCTCTCTTGCTGCGCATGAAAATCGGAGGCGCTGCATAGTTGCTCAGGAGTGCCCGTGGGTGGTCCGACTGGGCCCGTTGCCGCGTTCGCGGGGCGGGCGGCCCGCGAGGCGCTGGGTGAGCTGGTGTCCCACGCCAAGTCGGAGGGGCGACTCACACGCGGACATCACAACCTGAACTACATCGTTCCGACCCCGAACTGGCTAGACCCGCAGGCGGACCACAAGTTCGTCATGGTGCGTGAGCGTCAACGTGCCGCGTTGCCCGTCGTGATCCGCACCTGGCAGGACGAGGCGGAGATCCTCAGGGCGATCGGCAGTTCCCTGCCGCATGTCCCGCGATGCCTGCTGAAGTACGGCGACATCACGGTCATGAGCTACGTGGACGGTGTACCTCTATCGAGTGTCTGCCCCAATGGCAAGGCGGTGGATCAGCATCTGGTCCGGGCCCTCGCCGAACTGCTGGCGGACATGACCCAGGTGGGGCGCAAGGAGCTGCCGTCGCTGCCGCAGTTCTGGCCGCGGTCCAGCAGAGACAGCCGGGCCTTTCTGCGCACGCTGGCACTGGCCACGGAGACGCTGGTCCGTCAGCGCAACTGGCAGAAGTTCGGGGGCCTGTTCGCCACCCTCGGCATTCCCGAGGACGCCATGGTCCGCTTCGCGGAACGCGTACCCGCCATGATCAGCCGTCCGTTCGGCCTGCTCCACACGGACCTGCATCGCGACAACGTGATCGTTTCGTACGAGGCCGGCCCACCGTTGATCTGTGTGGACTGGGAACTTGCCACCTACGGTGACCCGTTGCACGATCTCGCCACCCATCTGGTGCGCATGGGCTACCCCGACAGCCAGTGGGACGAGGCGGTCGAGGCCTGGCGCTCGGCGATGATGTCGAGGCGCCCCAAGGCTGTCAACGGGCTGGAACGCGACTTGCGTCACTACGTCGCCTTCGAGCGCGCCCAGTCGGTCTACCCGGACGTCATGCGTGCCGCGACATCCCTGGGCGAATCCTTCGACCAGAAGGATCTGGAGGCCGCGACCGAAGCCGTGTACTGGGCGTTGCATGCGGCGGAGGAGCCGCTGCGGCTGAAGAACGTTCCGGACGAGAAGGCCATCGAGCGCATTCTCTTCCGTTGGAACGTGTCCCACGGCAAGCGTCACAGCCGCGATCGTGCGGTGTCGTCGATCTCCTGGGAGAGGGACGAGAGGGTCCCCGAACATCGGGAGTTCTCCGGGGCGGCCGTGCAGGAAGCGCTCTTCGAGGAGGGGGCGGCCTCGGCCGACCGGGTGTTCAAGGGGACGGCACATCTCAGTACCGCGGTGCGGGTGGCGGGCGTGCCGTACCCGGTGATGGTGCGGCGAAAGGTGGGTGCCGGCGATTTGCGTGAGCGCCGGTTCCTGAACGAGCACGCCGTCCTGCGGGCAATCGAGGACTCGCATGTGGCGGTACACGCACCGCGCGTGCTGGCGCTGGGAACAAGTGAACTCGGCGACGAGTTCACCATCCATTCCTTTGAAGGGGCGTCGGGAGAGATCAGGCCTCCCGACCACCCTGAGGGCGGCCTTCTGCCACACGAGGCGGATGATCTCGTGAACCAGCTCAATGCCCTCACACGGGTCGACTGCGCGAAACTGAGAACGGACTCGCGCGTCCCCTTCACTGGATTTCACGAGCAACTGTGCGAGGAACTGATCCGGATGGTGTCGGTTCTTCCGAAGGAAACTCTTCAACTGGCAGGGCAACTCGGCCTTCCCACCAGTATTTCCCGCCTCCGGCAGATTCTTGGCCGCCACCGGGTGGCCTCTCGACGTGCCGTACTCCTCCACGGCGACCTCAACCCGTGGAACATGATCCGACGCGAGGACGGCACGGGGCTGATTCTGATCGACTGGGAAATGGCCGTGGTGGGTGATCCCCTGTACGACCTGGTCCGTCACATCCATCTGACGCCGACGCTCCCCGAGATCCGAAACCGCCTGTTCGACCGCTGGTCGCAGCTGCTGCCGGAGGACTGCACCCGAGGTTGGCGTCGCGATTGGCGTGTATACCGCTGGATCGAGACCGTGCGCTCCGCCTACGTGGATCTGGACCGGCTGGTGACCAGGGACAGCCTCGAAGCGCCCAATGTCAGCCGGGCGGTGGACACGTACGCGATGACTCTGACGGCGGCGACCGCAACCCTGGGGCTGAGCGCCAAGACGACGGCCAACCCCTATCTCGCGCTGGCGCTACCGGATGCGCACCGGGAGAAGGCGTCGGCCGGAAACTGTTCAGCGACGTGAAAGATCGGACGACGGACAGGTCTGTTTTCCGCATCCACCAAGAACGACTCCGAACACGTTAGTTCAGGCCGTAGGCGCGTGGTTCGACTCGGTGTGGTGGCTCCTCGTGACGTAACGAAGCGGGCTCGCGGACGTTAAGAAACCCGGCGTATCCCGGAGGGCCCCTCGTATCTCGCTCCAAAGAGCGTATCGAGGCCGTGCGACGGGGCGCGCACCGCTATGGTGTGCATCAATTTTCTGGGCGCATCGCTTGCGATGTGGTGAAACTAGCGTTTACGGGAGCCTAGTTGGCCATCGGGCCTTGGTCTGACCGTGGTGACGAAGTCCGGGCAAAGGTCCTCAGGGCCTTCCGTCGGAACGGATATATCAGTGAGATCTCCGCAGGAGTGCCGGGAGCCTCTCACGGGCCGGGGGCCGACGTGCTGGCCAGGACATGCCCAGCCGGCAAACCCGTCGACCCCTTGGTCGTCGGCGCACTGGCCAAGTTGTCCACCCAACTGGCCCTCGTGCGCAAGCAGGCCCTGCCTGAACTGTCGGTCGAATGGCCCCGGAACGAGAAGGACAGCAGGGCCTACCTGGACATGCTCGTACGCGGGGCGAGGCAGCGGATGTTCGACCCCGACAGAACGGCGATGAGCGGGCTGTTCGCCGTGCTCGGTGTGCCCGGCGACACACTGACCCGGTTCACCGACCGACTTCCATCGATGGTCCGCCGTCCCTACGGACTCCTGCTCACGAACCTCACCCGGGACAATGTGATCGTCCTGGAGGGCCCCAGGCTCTCGTTGGCCCGTCTTGACTGGACCTCCGCGTCGTACGGTGACCCTCTGCACGGTCTTGCCAGCCACGTCGTGCGGATGCGTTATCCCGAGCACCAGGTGGACGACGTCGTCCACCAGTGGCAGTCCGAGACCGAGCGCACGAGGCCCCTGGCTGACAGAGGTCTCGACCGGGACCTTCGGTACTACGTCGAATTCGAGCGCATCGACGCCGCCTATGACGAAGTGACCCGGGTGGCGAAGTCGCTCGGTGACTCCTGCGACGAACAGCGGCTGATGGCGGCGGCCCGGGACATCAGGACCTCCCTGGAGAGCGCAGCCGCTCTGCTCGGTATGGCCGAAATCCCTTCCGAGCAAGAGACGGCTGACGCGGTGTTCCGATGGCAGGCGGCACGTGTCGCGAGGGAGGCCCAGCGGTTACCGGCCACGTTGTTCCAGTGGCGGCGCGACGAACGTGTTCCGGAGCGGACGGACTTCTCAACGGAGTTGGTGCGCCATGCGCTGGCTGCGGAGGGCCTCGCCCCGGCCGGCCGCGTCTTCCGCGGGACCGCCCATCTCAACACGGTGGTCCATCTGGAGCGTTGTTCACAGCCTGTGGTGATCCGTCGCCAGATCGCGGGAACTCCTCGCCGCGAGCAGGGGCCCTTCGCTGAACACGCTGTCCTCCAGGCGATCGAGCGGTCCGGTGCACTGGTCCGGGCGTCGCGCATCCTGGCGCTGGGGTACGACGATCGCGGGCGCCACTTCGCGATCCACACGTACGAGGGCTCCGAGGACCGAGCCCCGCAACATCCCGTGCTCGGGCTGCTGCCCGCCGAGGCGGATGAACTCGTCGACGAACTCGCCGCGCTTGCGCAGGTGGACCACTCGTCCCTGCCGTATGACCAGCCAAAGGAGAGTTTCTACCACTGGTTGGTCGGACGTCTCGTCGACTTCGTCGAGGAACTCCCCGCAGAGACCGCGGCGGCCGCCGCGCAACGGGGCCTGCCCGACGGTGATGTGCTCCGCCAGGTCCTCGGCCGCTACGAGGTGACCGAGCGCACTCCCGTTCTGCTGCACGGCGATCTCAATCCCTGGAACCTGGTGCGTGCCGGACGCCAGGGAGGACTGACGATCATCGACTGGGAGATGGGGATGATCGGCGATCCCCTGTACGACCTCGTACGTCATCTGCATCTGACGCCGACCCGCTCCGAGATGCGGACGCGCATGTTCGAGCGCTGGAGCAGGAAGCTCCCCTCCGGGTGTGTCACCGGATGGGAGCAGGACTGGCGTGTCTACCGCTGGATCGAGCAGATTCGCTCGGCTTACGTCGACCTGGACCGGATCACCACAGGGGTCGCGCTGGACGCTCCGAATGTGCGGCGAACTGTCGAGGGGTATGAGATGACGCTGTCCGTCGCCTTGGGCTTTCTGGGGCTGCGGAGGCGGGGGGCACCGAAACCGCCCGCCCTGCTCAAGGCGTCGTGATTCCGTACGCTCGGCCCCATGACCGAAACGCCCCACCCCGGCCTGCGTGAGCGCAAGAAGCGGCGGATGTACGAGACCCTCTCCGAGGTCGCCATCCGGCTGTTTCTCGAGAAGGGGTTCGACGCTGTCTCCGTGGCTGAGATCGCCGCCGCGGCCGAGGTCTCGAAGCCGACCCTGTTCCGGTACTTCCCGGCGAAGGAGGATCTCGTCCTGTACCGGATCGCCGATCATGAGGACGAGGCGGCGCGGGTGGTGGCCGGGTCCGACGAGCCTCCCCTCGTCGCCCTGCGGCGGCATTTCCTGGACGGGCTGGAGCGGGGCGATCCCGTCACCGGGCTCAGTGATCATCCCCAGGTTCTCGCCTTTCACAGGCTTCTCTACGGCACTCCCTCCCTCGTCGCCCGTGCTCACGGTCACATCGAGCGGCAGGAGGCCGCGCTCGCCGTGGCGCTCGGGGGTGATCTCGATGCGCGGCTGGCCGCCGGGCAGATCATCGCCGTGCGGCGGATTCTCGCGATGGAGAACTGGCGGCGGATCGCCAAGGGAGAGGCGGTGGAAGACGTGCGGCGGGATGCCGTCGTCGCGGCCGAGCGGGCGTTCGGCGTGCTGGCGGACGGGTTGCCCTGGCTCCGCTGAACGAGACATGAGCGACAGTAAAATATTTAACCCGGTTACGTTTTCTCGCGTACGCTCGTCCCCATGACGTCAGCCGACCCCGATCTCTCCGACGCTCCCTCCGCCCTTCCCGCCCTGAAAGAGTCCCTGCATCGCGAGCGCGCCCACCACGACCGCTGCCGGACCGCCCTCGCCGCCATGGTCGAGGGTGCTCAGGAGCAGGTCGTCGTCGGTGAGGACGTCTCCGCCTCCGGGGCGGACGCCGAAGTCCTCGGGTGCCAGCTGCGCAGTCAGGCCAAGGAGATGCGGGAGCTGCCCGAAGGGCCCCTGTTCTTCGGCAAGTTGGAGTTCGGCAAGGGGGAGCATGCCGGGCAGGCGTATCACCTCGGCCGGCTGCGGATCACCGAGCATCCCGCCGCCCCGCCCCTCGTCGTCGACTGGCGTGCGCCCGTCTCCCGAGCCTTCTACCAGGCGAGCGCCCGTGATCCGCAGGGCGTCGCCGTGCGGCGGCGGTTCGGGTGGGCTCCGGGGAGCCAGGGCGACTCCGCCGACCTCACCGCACTGGAGGACGAGTCCCTGGGCGACGGGGAGACTCCGCAGGTCAGCGATATCGTCACCCGGGAGATCGAACGGCCCCGCGTCGGACCCATGCGGGACATCGCCGCCACCATCCAGCCCGAGCAGGACGATCTCGTACGGGGCGACCTCGCCCTCTCCGTGTGCGTCCAGGGGGCTCCCGGGACGGGCAAGACCGCCGTGGGGCTGCACCGGGCCGCCTACCTGCTGTACACCTACCCGCAGCGGATGCGACGCGGGGGACTGCTGGTCCTCGGGCCCAACCGGACCTTTCTCTCCTACATCTCCCAGGTGCTGCCCGCGCTCGGCGAGAGCGGCGTGCGGCAGTCCACGCTCCAGGACGAGATCGCCCGCCATCCCGTCACCGGCACCGACTCCCGCGCCACCGCCGCCCTCAAGCACGATCCACGGATGGCGGAGGTGCTGCGCCGGGCGCTGTACGCGCGGGTGTCGACCGCACGGGTCGACTCCGTCGAGATCAAGGACGGTTCGTACCACTGGAGGGTCGGCGCCGGTGAACTCGCGCGGATCGTGACGGACGTACGGCAGGAGGAACCGCCGTACCTGACCGGGCGGGAGCGGGTGCGCAGCCGGGTGGTGCGCAGTGTGCAGATGCAGGCCGAACGGCGGGCCGGGCCGCAGAACGGCGCCTGGGTGCAACGGGTGTCGAGGGCAAGGGCGCTCAAGGAGTTCCTCGACGCCGTGTGGCCCAAGGTGCGGCCCGAGGAGGTCGTTGCCGAACTGCTCTCTGATCGCGCGGAGTTGGCATCCGCCGCCGACGGGATCCTCGAAGTCGAGGAGCAGGAGCGCCTGTTGTGGGCCAAGCCGCCGCGGTCGTGGAAGTCGGCACGCTGGTCGGCCGCCGATCTGGTGCTGCTCGACGAGGTCGCCGGGCTGATGGAGCACCCCGAGGGGTACGGCCATCTCGTCGTCGACGAGGCGCAGGACCTGTCCCCGATGGAGTGCCGGGCCATCGCACGCCGGGCGCGTTTCGGGTCGGTCACCGTGCTCGGCGACCTGGCGCAGGGGACCACACCCTGGGCGGCCCGCTCGTGGCACACCGTCCTGCGGCACCTCGGCAAGCCGGACGCGGCCGTGGTACCGCTGACCCTCGGGTTCCGGGTGCCGCAGGCCGTCGTAGCGCTCGCCAACCGGCTGCTCGACCGGCTGGACGTGCGGGTGCCGGAGGGGCGGTCCCTGCGCGGGGACGGAGAGTTGAGCATCAGGGCGGCGGACGCGGACGATCCGACGGGCGCGGTCGTGGATGCCGTACGGGAGTCGCTCGGCCATGAGGGGTCCGTGGGGGTCGTCGCGGCCGACGCCGACGTGGAACGCGTACGGCGGGCACTCGACGCGGCCGGGATCGCCAACGCCGGACCGGACGAGCTCGGTGCCCGGGTGAGCGTCGTACCGGCCAGTGCGGTCAAGGGACTTGAGTACGACCATGTCGTGGCCGTCGAGCCCGCCGCGATCGCGGAGGCGGAGGAACGGGGGCTGCACCGGCTGTACGTCGTGCTGACCCGGGCGGTGTCACGGCTGGTGGTGGTGCACGGGCGGCCGCTGCCGTTCTAGCGCGGGGCGGCCGCCCGCGGGTGGGTCAGGGGCGGCCGCCCCGCGGGTGGAAACGGGGCGGCCGCCCGCAGGTGGATCAGACGCGGTCGAGGAGCGGGAGCAACTGCTCCTCCTCGTACGTCAGATGGGCCTCCAGATCGGTCGTGAGGCGGGTGACCTCCGAGCGCACGGAGGCGGGGTCGCTGTCGGCGAGTGCCTTGCGCAACTCCTCGACCAGCGCCGCGATGTGCTCGTGCTCGGCGCGCAGACGCGCGAGGGCCGGCGCGGCCTCCGGGTGGCGCTCGGCCAGGAACGGGAACATCGCCTGGTCCTCGCCGGAGTGGTGGTTGTGCAGGCCCTGGCAGAGCGTCAGGCAGTTGACGCGGAGCTGGGCGCCCAAGGTCGAGCCGCCTGTCGCCATCTCCTCGCGGATCAGGGCGAGTTCGCGGCGGAAGACGTCATGGACGAGCCTGATGGCCTCGCCCGGGGAGGAGGCGTTGATGTTCGGCGGGCCGGGTCGGGCGATCTCGTGCAGGGCGACCACGGGGATGACGCGCTCCGTCTTCTCCTGGTACGCCGCCCAGCCGCGGTCCGACTCCACGGCCCGCGCGAACGCCCGGTCCCGTTCCTCGCCCACCAGGACGACCGCCCGCGCCTCGTAGGTGAACACTCCGCTCTCCACGGTCACTTGAGGGTGCGCGACGAGATTGCGGTACCAGTCGGGGTGGCGGGGCGAGCCGCCGGCCGAGGCGATCACGAGGATGCGGTCGCCGCCGTCGGGGAGGTAGCCGACGGGGGTGGTGTGCGGGGTGCCGGTGCGGGCGCCGGTGGTGGTGAGGAGGATCAGTCGTCCGCCCTCGAAGGGGCCGCCGACGCGGCCGTGGTTCGCGCGGAACTCGTCGATGATCCGTTGGTTGAAGTCCTGGAAGGGGTTGGGCACTCTCTCTTCTTTCTCTCACTGGTCTTCGCTGGTCTTGATGGAGACGAAGGCGGAGAGAAAGGGGCGGGCTCCTGGCCCGCCCGGGCCTCATTCAGAGGCCGGGCACCCAACTCGCTCACGGCACAAGGCCGACCCGGCAGTCATGCACGCACGGTAACGTCCCGGGCGTGATCGAGACCACCGAGTTTGCGGACATTCCCACGACCACCCTGGCCGATCTGCTCGGCCGTGACCAGGTCATGGACATCGGGATCCGGCCGCTGTGGGGGCCGGTGCCGAGGGTCGCGGGGCCGGCCTTCACCGTACGGTGCCCTCCCGGCGACAACCTCATGCTGCACGCGGCGATCCACCGGGCGCCGGCCGGCTCGGTGATCGTGGTCGAGTCCGGGGACCTCGACTACGCCCTGGCCGGCGGGAACGTGTGCGCGGTCGCGCAGCGGCGGGGAATCGCCGGGTTCGTCCTCGACGGGCTGATCCGCGACCTCGCCGAGGTGCGGGAGGCTGGGTTCCCGGTGTTCGCCCGGGGGGTCATCCCGATCCCGGGCGCGAAGCGGGCCGTGGCGCCGCTGGGCGGGCGGGTGCGGTGCGGTGGGGTGCCGGTCGAGGCCGGGGACGTGATGGTCGCCGACGAGGAGGGCGTCGTGTCCGTCCCCGCCGCCCGCCGGTCCGACATCCTCGCGGCCGCCCGCGCCAAGCTGGCGAAGGAGGCGGCGGAGTCCCTCGACGCGTGGGAGGCGGCACATCGGGCTCGCATCGACGAACTCCTCGCGGAGGGCGGCTTTGAGGGCTGAGGTGCTTCTCTTTCTGGATGTCGACGGGACGGTGGTGCCGTTCGGGGCGGCGGGGCCGTATCCGCTGTACGAGCCGGCCTTTCCGCTGCCCGGGACGGTCGCCGACCATCCGCTGCTGAGCCGGGTCGATCCCGTGCTCGGCGCGCGTCTGACGTCGCTGGGCTGTGCGCTGGTGTGGGCCACGACCTGGGGGGACGACGCCAACTCTGATCTGGCGCCGTGGCTCGGGCTGCCCCGCCTGCCGCTCGTGGACTGGCCGGACTCGGACGACGAGGAGGTGGAGGCGGGCCTGCACTGGAAGACCCGCCCCCTCGTCTCCTGGGCGGCCGGGCGGGCGTTCGTCTGGGTTGATGACGAGATCACCGACGTCGACCGGGCCTGGGTGGCGGACCGGCATCCCGGGCGGGCGCTTCTGCACCGAGTGCACCACCAAGTCGGCCTCACCGAAGGGGACTTCGCGGTGCTGGAGCGGTGGATCGCGGGGGAGGCGGCAGGTGATATCGAGTGGTCGCCCGAGACCCGCTCCCCCTACGGTCGCCCGCATGGCTGACGAAGGCTTCACGCATCCGCGGCTCGCCGCGATCTACGACGCGCTCGATCCCGATCGCGGGGACCTCGTCGCGTACCTCCGCATGGTGGAGGAGTTCGGGGCGCGGCGGGTGCTGGACGTCGGCTGTGGGACAGGGGTGTTCGCGCTGCTGCTGGCCGGTCGGGGCGTCGAGGTCGTCGGCGTCGATCCCGCCCTGGCGTCGCTCGACGTGGCCCGGGGGAAGCCGGGGAGCGAGCGGGTGCGCTGGATCCATGGGGACGCGTCCGGACTCCCGCCGCTGTGTGTCGACCTGGTGACCATGACGGCCAACGTCGCCCAGCAGATCGTAGGAGCGGACGCGTGGCGCACGACGCTGCGGGGCGCGTACGCGGCGCTGCGGCGAGGTGGGCGCCTGGTGTTCGAGACGCGGGACCCGGCGCGGCGGGCCTGGGAGGAGTGGAACCGGGAGTCGTCGTACGCCGTGACGGACGTGCCCGGTGCCGGGGTGGTGGAGAGCTGGGTCGACGTCACCGGTGTGGACGGGCAGTTGGTGACCTTCCGGTGGACGTATGTGTTCGCCTCGGACGGGCGGACGCTGACCTCGGACTCGACCCTGCGCTTTCGGGAGCGGGCGGAGATCGAGGCGGAGCTGGGCGCGCGGGGGTTCGTGGTGGAGGACGTACGGGGGGCGCCGGACCGGCCGGGCAGGGAGCTGGTTTTCGTGGCGCGGCGGCCGTAGCGGGTTAGCGGGCCAGTGGGCTACCTGGCCGAGTGGGCCGCGCAGCCCGTGCCGCTCCCGGTGGTCTCGCGGTCAGCGTTGAAGCCGCGTCGGCAGGGGGACCCAGCGGCGCGCGGTCTCGCCGTCGGCCACGTCGCGCCCGTCGCTGATCCGCAGACCGGCCGCGGCGCAGCAGTAGGCGAGGACGTCGGCGTCGTGGGGGAACGCGTGCTTGCGCTGCCAGAAACGGAACGTCCAGTAGGCGTCCGGGTCCGAGTCGTGCGGCCCGATGTGGATCTCGTCGCTCGCGACGATCTCGCCGTCGCGGGCCAGGGTGCCGAAGGTGCCGCCCTTGGCGTTGAAGTACACCCCGTAGGCGCTGGTGCCCGCCGATATCGCCCGCATCACGGCACCGTCGCTCGGCATGTATCCGCTCTGTGTGATCACACAGCCGCCGGGGGCACCCTCGACGCCTCTGACGCCGACGTAGCGCAGGGACTCGTCGTAGTCGAACGGGTCGAAGGGCGCGTCGTCGGGATCGGCGAGCGGGCACTGCTCGGGATCGGCACCGAGCCGTCGTATCAACTCGTCCTCGTCCAGATCCCGTACGAAGCACACGCCGAGCCCCTCGGTCCAGATCGGCTCCGTACCGAAGGCCGCGATGAGCGCGTCCGCGGCCTGCTGGGCGGCTACCTCCCCGGCCGGCAGCTCGACCGCTCCCGGCAGGTGCCGGACGAGCGGAGCGAGCGCGGTGGTCAGGAGCAGCCGACCCGGGGACCAGTGTTCGGCCTGCGGTGTCCACACGTCCGCGCCGGCCTCGATCAGTGCGCGCACTGTGGCCTCGTCCATGCTGTGGACCGCGTACCAGAGGGGGGTGTGGTCGTCGTCGTCGCGTACGTCGACGTCCGCGACATGGGGCAGGAGCGCGGCCACCGCGTCCGCCGCGCCCTGTTCCGCCGTGAGGTGCAGCGGGGTGGCGCCGTGCCATCCGGCGCGGGCGTCGGGCGGGGCGCCCGCCGCCAACCGGGCCCTGACCAGGGCCGCGTCGCCCCAGTCGCGGTAGCCCATGCGCTGCCAGTCGGCCTGCGGTACGTAGCGCTGCCGGGCCTCCTCCGCACGCCTCAACTCCTCGCGCTGCCACCGGTCGAGGGGAGGTGCCAGCAGCGCCGGGGGGCCGCTGATCTCCATCGTCGCGATGGCTCCCGACAGCCCCTCCTGCTCGGGCTCCTCGAGTCCGGGCCAGATCTCGACCGCCCGCTGCGAGGCGGCACGGAGCGCGTCCGCGTCCACCGCGGTGCGGGTCTCGGGCACCCTCTCGTCGGGCCACTCGACCACCAACTGCGCCTGCCCGGGCGGGGGGAGCTCCGGCAGATACAGGTCGACGTCCGTCTTGAACAGGGATCTGCGGCTGTGGTGCAGGCCCGGATCCAGGGGGATCAGGCCGATCGCCTGCTCGGTCGCCGCCTCCCGTGCCTCACCCTGCGGCCCGGTGAAGGGGATCCTCAGCGTCACGGTGCCGTCCAGCGAGGTGACCCGGCGGCCGTCGGAGAACAGCAGCCCCACCCGCAGTCCGGACTGCCGTCGCTGGTCCCCGCCCTGTGTGCGGGTCCTGCGGTACACCGACAGATGCAGGGTGACCGAGCGCGGCCACACGGACCACCCCGTCACCAGGATCCGCGTCCCGGTCCCCGCACCGGCCACTTCCAGCTGCGGCAACAGCGCGGGCGCGAACCGGTCGACGGGCGGTGCGTACCGTCCCTCGTCGTCCCCAGGCGGTCGTAACCGCACCAACACGGCCTGCTCGACGGCCGGTTCCTCAGCAAGCACCAGATCGTCAAAGAACCCCATGCGCCGAGCGTCGCACACGCCACTGACAATGCCCCGGTGGTGCTGCGGGCGCCCGGACGGAGCTCAGGACGGAGCCAGTACGCAGAACTCGTGGCCCTCCGGGTCGGACAGGCACGTCCACGGGACGTCGCCCTGGCCGAGGTCGAGGTCGGTGGCGCCCAGGGCACGCAGCCGGGCCACCTCCACGGCCTTGTCGTCACCGGCGCACGGCAGCAGGTCGAGATGGACGCGGTCCGGCACGGTCTTCACGTCGGGCGTGCGGAGGAACTCGAGATACGGGCCGACACCCGCGCCGGAGCGCAACCTGGCCTGCTCGTCGGTCACTTCGTGCAGGGTCCAGTCCAACGCCTCTCCCCAGAACCGGGCCATGGCCCGCGGATCCACGCTGTCGACCACGACGGCGGCGATCGGCCCGGTGTCCCGGTAGACGTCCCTGGGCTCCAGCACGCAGAACTCGTTGCCCTCTGGGTCGGCGAGCACGGTCCACGGCACCTCGCCCTGGCCCACGTCGACGGGCATCGCGCCGAGCGCCGTCAGCCGCGCCACCAACTCCGCCTGATGGGCCGCGGAGGTGGTGGCGAGATCGAGGTGCACGCGGTTCTTCGTCGCCCTCTTGCCCTCCGGGACGGGAACGACGTCGAGACCGAGAAAGACCGGGTCCGGCCACACAAGTCCGCCCGCGGGGCCGACGTAGGTGGTCACGCCGGGGCTGTAGGCACTCCACCCGAGCGCCTCCGCCCAGAACCGTCCGACCGCCGCTCCGTCGAGAGCCTTGATGTTCACGTGCACAGGTCGCAGCGCCATGCCGGCGATCCTATGCACCGTCCCGCGCGGGTTCGGACGGTCGCCCCAGGGGCGTCGGCCCGGGCCGCCCGATCTTGCCGGAGGGGCGGCCATAGACTCCCGCGCCATGGAAGAGATCTTCGAACTCGGTGACATCAGCTGCCCGTCCGGGATCCTGGTCGTCATCGACGGCGGTCATCTGGGCCTGTGGAGCGGCGAGCGGTCGCCGGCGGAGATCGACCCCGCTCTTCTCGGCATCGACGACGCGGCTGTGGCTGACGACGTCCTCGGCGCGGTCGACTTCGCGGTGGTCGGCCCGGACGCGGCCGCGGCGACGGTCGGCTTCGGTCGCCGGCCGGGCGTGTTTCTCCATGACATCCCGGCCTCCCGGGCGACGGAGCTCGGGGCCCGGTTCGAAGCGCACTGTCTGGCCGCCGGGTTGGACGCACACCTGGAAGCGTTGCCGGGGCGCGAACCGCACGCCCACCGTGTTCGCCGCACCGCTGCTGGAGGCGGCGGTGGCTTCCTGATGTTCGGGGTGCCCGTCGTCGCGGTCGGCGGCGTGCCTCGCGACCGGTATCTGCCGGTGTCGGCTTCGCGGGTCGACTTCGGTGACGGGACGGGGCCGCGCTGGTCGGAGATGTCGGTCCGGATGAGCAACGCCCCGGTCGAGTCGTCCGTACCGCTCGGTGACGTCGGAGTCGACTGGGCCCGGCTCCTCTTCGGTGATGCCGACGCCCTGAACGCCTGGCAGCACGAGGAGCCCGTGGACGGCCTGGCCGACGTCGCGTTCTGGGGTGCCGCCGCGGACACCGCCGCCACGGTGTTCGGGGCTTCCGAACTGGGCGAACCCGGTGAGGAGGGCGTCCGTGGGTGGAGCGGGCTCGCCGTACCGGAGGCGATGGAGAAGGCCCGCACTCTGCTGAGGTGGAAGGAGGAGAGCGGTAGCCGCATGGCTGTGGACTTCCGGCCGCACTCCCACCACTGGCAGGTGATGCGCCAGGTCCGCGCCTCGGACGTGGAAGCCGGCACCGTGGACGTCGGTGGTGCCCGGCTTCTCTGCGCGATGACGAGCTGGGGCGACGGCTGCTTCCCGGTGTTCGCCGACCTCGATCCGTCAGGTGCGCTCGTCGCCGTGCGGGTGCGGTTCTCCGAGCTGCCCCGGTAGCCGCACGAGGAAGGCAGTGGTCCCACCGCTGGCGGGCTCGGGCGGCCGCTCTGAGCTGCCGGGGCGGGATGCGTGCGCCGTGCCCGGGTGTGCCACTCCCCGCGCCCGCCTTCGGCAAGGGACGGGCGTCACGCCGGCGGCCGGACGCCCGCTCCCCGCACCCGCCTTCGGCAAGGGCGTCACGCCGGCGGCCGGACGAGTTTTGCGGATACGGCGTCGAGGACCCAGTCCAGCCCGGTCGCGAAGGATGTCTCGGCGTCCACGTCCGTGCCGTCGTGCACGGCCTTGGCCAGCGCCGGGAAACGGCCCGTGGCCAGCATCCTCGTCACATGCGGACCGTGGGCGCGCTGCCAGTCGCGCTTGGACAGTCCCGTGGCGCGCTCGGCCCGCAGGTTCGCGATCTCGCGCCTGATCGCGCCGGTGAAGTAGGCGCTGACGGTCTCCACGGCCCGCATGACGGTGTCGATGTCGGCGTGGCCGTCGAGGGCGGTCAGCGTGGCCTCGGTGACGGCGAGGCCGTTCGGGCCCAGGCTCGGGCGGCCGCCGAGCAGGTCGGCCAGCCACTCGTGACGCAGGGCGGCCTGTCTGGTGCGGTGGGCGAGGACGCGCAGGGCCTCCCGCCAGTCGCCCGGCTGCTCCTCGGGCAGGATCTCGGCCTGGACCTCGTCCACCATGAGGTCGAACAGCTCCTCCTTGGTGGAGATGTATCCGTACAGCCGCATCGGGCCGGCGTTCAGCCTCGCGGCGACCTTGCGCAACGACACCGCATCCAGGCCGCCCTCGTCGGCCAGCGCGACGGCGGCGGCGACGATGCGTTCCCGGTCGAGCGGCACGGGGCGAGTCGGCGGCTCCGGCCGGTCCCACACAGTCATGGACACATCGTACTGTTGCGATACGCCGTATTGCAGCAATACAGTGTATCGACATGAGACAACGCATCGCAGTGGTCGGGGGCGGCCCTGCCGGCCTCACGTTCGCCCGTGTCCTGCACCGTCATGGCTGCCCCGTCACCGTGCTCGAACGCGATCCCGCGCCCGACGCGCGCCCCCCGGGCGGCACGCTGGACCTCCACGAAGGGCTGGGCCAGCTCGCGCTGGAGAAGGCGGGGCTGTCGGCGGAGTTCCGGAAGCTGTCGCGTCCCGAGGGGCAGGCCATGCGCATCCTGGACCCGGACGGGACGGTCCTGCGGGACTGGCCGGCCCGACCGGACGAGCGGGCCAATCCCGAGATCGACCGCGGGCACCTGCGTGACCTGCTGCTCGGCCCCCTCGACGTCCAATGGGGACGGGACGTGACGCGGGTGGTGCCGGGGGAGGGCCGGGGCGGTGGCGCACTGATCCGGTTCGCGGACGGGCGACAGGAGACCTTCGACCTCGTGGTCGGCGCGGACGGCGCCTGGTCCCGGACCCGCCCGGCGGTCTCCCCCGTGACGCCGCACTACACCGGCGTCACCGCTGTCGAGACCTCCCTCGACGACGTCGACAACCGCCACCCCGACCTCGCCCGCGTGATCGGCGACGGCTCCGTGGCGGCGTACGGCGTGAACCGGTCTCTCGTCGCCCAGCGCAACAGCGGCGGCCACGTCAAGGTGTACGCCCGGTTCCGCGCACCGCTGGACTGGCACACGGACCTGGAGCCGGGCGACGCCGAGGCCGTCCGGTCGAGTCTGCTGGCCCTGTTCGACGGCTGGGCCGCTCCCGTTCTCGACCTTCTGCGCCATGGCACGGCGTTCGTCCACCGTCCCCTCCACGTGCTGCCGGTGTCCCACACCTGGGCCCACGTGCCCGGGGTGACGCTGATGGGCGACGCCGCCCACCTGATGCCTCCCCTGGGGGCGGGCGCGAACCTCGCGATGCTGGAAGGCGCCGAACTCGCCGAGTCCCTCGCCGCCTGCCCCGAAGATCCGGACGGGACCGTCCGCGCCTTCGAGGAACGGATGTGGGCACGGGCCTCGAAGTGGGCGCAGATCACGACGGCCGGGCTGGAACGCCTGGTGAGCCCGGACCCCACCGAGGCCCTCGCCGTCTTCGACCAGGTCCACTGACCGCGAGGCGCGAGAGAACCGGCGTCGTCAACCAGCACCATCCGGTCCGGCCTTCCGCACGGGCCGCTGCGCCCTGTCCCGCCCACGGGGAGCCGGGTCAGCCTCGGCGAGCCAGGATCTGGATTCCCTTCGACGCGTGTCCGTTCATGGTCGCGACGGTGATGCGGCGGGTGTCGGCGATCTCGAAGTCGGCGAGCAGCGAGGTGAACCAGTCGCTCGGGTGGTGGCGGCAGACTGCCCCGTCGCCGGTCTCGAAGACTCCGTAGGTTCCGTAGGGTTCCGCGAACCTCGCATAGCGGTCACGGTTGCGTTCGTCGTCCTGCAGCAGCAGATCGCTGAGGTAGAGCAGCCCGCCCGGTTCGAGGACGCGGCGCAGCTCGCCGACCAGCCGTCGCTGGGCGTCGTCGCCGGGTATGCAGGTCAGCACCGCGAAGAGGACCACCACGTCGAGGCTTGCGTCCGGATGGGCCGATGCCGGCGGTGCGTCCAGCACGGCGAAGGGCATCGTCGGACGCAGGGCGCGTGCCCGGGAGATCATCCCCGGCGAGGCGTCGACGCCGGTGAGGTTCGTGAAGCCCTGCTGTTCGAGGGCGTGCAGGACCCGGCCGTAACCGCAGCCGTAGTCCAGGATCGCGGCACGCTCGTCGACGTCGTCCAGCCACGGCATGTGCAGCGGATGCGTGAACGTCTTGGTCGTCGCCGCGGCGTCCCAGTAAGGGGTCTGGCTGTCGAGGTCGGGCATCGCGGGCACCTCCGTCGTGCTCCGGAACGGCGATCGCGCTGCCATGATCCCGGATTCTGCGACCTGCCCCGACGTGTCCCGCCGTCTCCGGCCGCCCTGCCGCGCAAGAGTGGAGACCTCCCGGCACAGGGCCCGCCCGCCTCCGTCCGAGTGGCGTGGCACACTATTGCAAGCATCCGCTTGCAATAGTTAGCACGGGTGGTGCACAGTGGAGGCATGGCATCGCTCAACGTCGGCAATCTCGGTGAGTATCTGCGTGAACAGCGGCGCACCGCGCAGCTGTCGCTCAGGCAGCTCGCCGATGCCGCCGGGGTGTCCAATCCGTATCTGAGCCAGATCGAGCGCGGGCTGCGCAAGCCGAGCGCGGAGGTGCTGCAGCAGGTCGCCAAGGCCCTGCGGATCTCCGCCGAGACGCTGTACGTGCGAGCCGGCATCCTCGACGCCGAGCGCGACCGGGACGACGTGGAGACACGTGCGGTCATCCTCGCCGATCCGACGCTCAACGAGCGGCAGAAGCAGGTGCTGCTCCAGATCTACGAGTCCTTCCGCAAGGAGAACGGCTTCGAGATCGCCCCTGCGGACGCGGCTCCCGCGCCGGGCGACGGAGCGGTGGAACCCCAGGGCGAGGTCCAGGACGGCGTCGGCGACGTGGCCGCGCCCGACGACGACACCGCCGCACAGACGGTCGTACGCGACACCCGCAAGCCGCGCAGGACCCGTAAGAAGACCGACGGCAGCGACGCCGACCCGCAGCAGACGGCCAGTTGAGCCCGGCACCACCCGACCTGGCTCGACCCGCGCCGACAGGCACCGCGGGACCCAAAACCCTCATCAGAATGCGACCCGGGAGGACCATCACCATGGCCATCACCGACGACATCCGCAAGGCCGTTACGGACCCGACCCCGCTCTACTTCCTCGCCGGCGCCGGTGACCTGGCCCTCCAGGAGGCCAAGAAGGTGCCCGGTCTGGTGGAGCAGCTGCGCGCCGAGGCCCCGGCCCGTATCGAGGCCGTGCGCGGCACCGACCCCAAGGCGGTCCAGGAGAAGGCCCAGGCCCGTGCCAAGGAGGCCGGCGCCAAGGTCAAGGAGACGCAGGAGACCCTGCAGACCAAGGTCGGCGAGTTCATCAGCACCCTCGACGGCGACCTGAAGAAGCTCGGCAGCACGATCGACGCGGACCTGAAGAAGCTCGGCGAGTCCGCCCAGGACATCGCCCTGCGCGGTGTCGGCGTCGCCGCCGAGTACGCCGTGAAGGCCCGTGAGACCTACGAGAAGGTCGCCGAGCACGGCGAGCAGGCCGTCAAGACCTGGCGTGGCGAGGCCGCCGAGGAGATCGAGGAACTGGCCATCGCCGTCGAGCCGAACGCCGAGCCGGGCGAGATCAAGGTCGCCACCCCGGACACGGCCGCGAAGCCGGCCCCCGCGGCTGCTGCCCCGGCCCCGGCCGCGGCCAAGAAGCCGGCCCCCGCCGCCAAGAAGAGCACGCCGCGCAAGACCACGACGGCGAAGAAGACCCCGCCCGCCAAGTAAGGCACCGCGGGACACCTCGGAAGTCAGGGCCGGGCACTTACCGAGTGCCCGGCCCGTTCTGCGGGTAGCGGACTCACGGGAGCGGGTACGGTGACCGCGTAATCGCGAAATGACGAGCCGAGTCAGGTGGTGGACGTTGTGCTGATGCAGGGGTTCGCAGGCTTCATGTGGCTGCTGAGCATGGCCCTGATCGTTTTCAGCGGCTTTGCGCTGTTCGACGCCGCCATCCGCCGCGAGGACGCCTACCGCGCGGCCGACAAGAAGACCAAGCCCTTCTGGCTGATCATCCTCGGGCTCGCCTTCGTGGTGAACCTGATCTTCAACATCCTGTCGTTCCTGCCGATCATCGGTCTCATCGCGACGATCGTCTACATGGTCGACGTCCGCCCGGCGATCCGCGCGCTCCCGGGCGGCGGCCGCAGCGGGCGGGGCAGGGGTTCGAGCAGCGACGGCCCTTACGGCCCGTACAACGGCGGCCGCTAGAGACGCGCCCCGTCAGGGGCGCGGGCTGCGGACCAGTAGTGAACGCGAGCCCCGGCTCGCGCCGGTCACCCGTCCCGGTCGAGCAGCAGTACCGCCACGTCGTCCGCCAGCTCGCCGCCGTTCAGCGATCGGACCTCGTTGACCGCGGCCCGCAGCAACGCCTCTCCTCGCAGGCCCTCGGACAGCTGGCGACGGATCATGGACACCATCCCGTCCTGCCCCAGCCGTTCCCCGCCCTGCCCGACACGACCTTCGATCAGCCCGTCGGTGTAGAGCATCAGACTCCACTCGGCCCCCAGATCCACCTGCATCCGCGGCCACCGGGCCCCCGGCAGCAGGCCCAGCGCGGGCCCGTTGTTCTCGTACGGCAGCAGGCGGGCGGGCCGCCCCGGGCGGGCCACCAGCGGTGACGGATGCCCGGCGAGGCACAGCCCCGCGCGCCGCCCGTCCGGAGCTATGTCGACCGTGCACAGCGTCGCGAAGATCTCGTCGTCGGAGCGCTCGTGCTCCAGCACCTCCTGCAGCGTGCCGAGCAGCTGGTCCCCGCACAGCCCCGCCAGGGTGAGCGCACGCCACGCGATCCGCAGCTCCACGCCGAGCGCCGCCTCGTCGGGGCCGTGCCCGCAGACGTCGCCGATCATCGCGTGCACGGTCCCGTCGGGAGTCCGTACGACGTCGTAGAAGTCCCCGCCGAGCAGTGCCCGGGAGCGGCCGGGCCGGTACCGCGCGGCGAACCGCAGCGACGAACCCTCCAGCAGCGGCGTGGGCAGCAGCCCGCGCTCCAGGCGCCGGTTCTCCTGCGCGCGCACCCGTCCCTCGGCCAGCCTGCGCTCCGCCGTGTCGGAACGTTTCCGCTCGACCGCGTAGCGGATCGCCCGGCTCAACAGCCGTCCGTCCAGTTCGTCCCGGAAGAGGTAGTCCTGGGCGCCTACCCGCACCGCTTCCGCGCCGCGCTCGGCGTCACCGGACGCGGTGAGCGCGAGGACGGCGTGCCGGGGTGCGAGCTCCAGGACATGGCGCAGTACGGCGAGCTCGTCGTCGTCATCCAGCCGGCCGGGCGCGGGCAGCGCGAGGTCGAGCAGGATGCAGTGCACGTCGTCCGTGAGCAGCCGCTCCGCCTCGGTGAGGTTGCGGGCGGTGCGGACGCGGATCGGCTTGCCGGTCGAGTCCCGGAGTTCGGGGACGACCGTGGACCCGCCGGGATCGTCCTCGATCACCAGCAGGCTCAGTTGGGTGGCGGCGTTGTTGTCGACCGTGGCTTCCTTGCGCGGGGCTTCTTCCTTGGAGGGGTCGTCCTTGGGTACGGCCGGCGCCTGACCACTCTCCACGGCCGGGATCGCTCGCTGCCGCGGTATGGGTACGGGCATGGTCTCGGATTCCTTCCCTCCCCCCGAGGGCATGGTGGAGCGAGGGACCTCGATCCACCGACGGGGACCATAGCGGGTGCCGGGCCGGGAAAGGAATGGCGTGAGACACGCTGCTTGGCCGGTGGCCACTGTCATATGCCGCGTTATCCACCGCAGTTGGACAAGCGGCGGGTGTCGCAGGGATGACGAACGTCACGTTCACGTCAGGTTTGCGGGACGTTGATGCGTGCCCCGCATCACATGACCTGGATCTCACTCACGGGTCCACCGGCGAGGGCTTATCCAGCCGCCCCGCGAGGCTCATCCGGTCGACCGGCGGCGCTCATACGGTCACCGGCAACGCTCATCCGGTCGCCCCGCGATGCTCACGCGTCCGGCCGCACCACTCCGAGTATCGGCATCGACCCTGCCCCGGCGATCGTCACCGTCCGTCCGGGCCGCGGCGCGTGCACGATCGCGCCGTCGCCCAGGTACATCGCCACATGGCTGGCGTCGTCGAAGTAGATGATCAGGTCGCCGGGCCGCATGTCCTTGACGTCGATGTGCTTGAGCTGCCGCCACTGCTCCTGCGAGGTGCGCGGAATGGGCTTGCCGGCGCTCGCCCAGGCCTGTGAGGTCAGTCCGGAGCAGTCGTACGAGTCCGGGCCCTCGGCGCCCCATTCGTACGGCTTGTTGATCTGGTCGGTCGCGTAGGCGACGGCGGTCTTGCCGGCCGCGCTCGCCTTGCCGTTGATCTCCTCGAGGATGCCGGAGTCCAGCCAGGCGGTCTGTGCCTGGTGGGCGGCCTGTTCCTCCAGCTCGGCGAGGCGCTTCTTCTCCTTCTCCTCCAGCTGGGACTCGAGCTTCTCGGCCGCCGCGATCTGCTGCTCGACCTTCTTCTTGGCCGCCGCCCTCGCCTTGCGGTTCGCCTCCAGCTTGGTCCACTGCGCGGAGGCGTCGTCGGCGTACTGCTTCAAGTCCTGCTGGGTCCGGGTCAGTTCGGCGATCAGCGCCTTCGTGGCGCGCTGGCCCTGCAGTACGCGGCCGGTGGCGTCCAGGAACTCCTGCGGATCGTCGCTCAGCATCAGCTGGGCCTCGTCGGGCAGGCCGTTGGCGCGGTACTGGGCGGCCGCCGCGGCGCCCGCACGGGCCTTCAGCTTCGCCAGCTTCTCCTGGCCCTTGACGATCTTCCGGGCCAGGGCGACGATCTGCGCCGACTGCTGCTCGGACTTCTCCTCGGCGGCGTTGTAGGCGTCGGTGGCGACGGCGGCGTCGTGGTAAAGCGCGTCCAGCTGTTTGCGTACGGCCTCGATGTCCTTGTTGGTCACGGCGGTCGGCGAGGCCGTGGGGGAGGGGGTCGGACTCGGGGCGGCGAAGGCGGTGCCCGGTGCCGCCAGTACGGCCACCGCGCCGATCACGGTCACGGCCGTAGCGATCAGACCGCGCTTGCCCGTCCCCATACACGTGCCCCCAAAGCTGATTTACCGTCAGTAACTTACGGTGCTCGGGGGATCGTGCCACGTCATGGCCGAAAGTGACAGAGGCAGGCCTTCCCGGCGAACCCCTTCACCAACCGGCGCTTCCCGGTGCCTCCCCCGCTCCCCGCCCCCCGAAGACGATCTCCCCGCCTTTGTGACGAACGACTCACACAGATCGTTCCCAGCAGGTCACGCCCCGCGACGGGTTCACCCACGAGGGGGACCGGAGCCGCATGCCGACCACGCCAACGGCCTGCACGGACTCACGCGGGGCCACGTCCCAGGCGGCACCCCGGAGTTCACGCGAGGTGTATACCGAAGTTCCCGCAGGCCGCGTCCTGTGACCCGTACGGGAGTCGGTCCGGCCGCACCCGGCGATCCGTACCGGAGTCGGTGGCGGTCCCGCCGGAGTCATGCAGACTGCATCCTGTGACCCGTACGGGAGTCGGTCCGGCCGCACCCGGCGATCCGTACCGGAGTCGGTGGCGGTCCCGCCGGAGTCACGCAGGCTGCACCCCGCACCCCGCGACCCGCACCGGAGTCACCTCGCTCGCACCCCCGCCCCCCGCCGGCGTCACGGCGCCCGCACCCCCGCCCCGCCGTACCGGAGTTCACCCCACCCCGACCCCGCGCGGCGCCAACGCCCCCCACGTCACCGTCACTTCCCCCTGTCGCCACCGGGAGGGCCCGTCCGTCACCGGCCAGTCGGTCGTCAGGGCCCGTACCGTGCGGATCCACCGCTGGCGGGCGCCGTACGACGCGTAGGGCGCGGCGGCCGCCCACGCGCGGTCGAAGTCGCGCAGGAAGGAGTGCACCGGCTCGCCCGGGACGTTGCGGTGGATCAACGCCTTGGGCAGCCGCTCGGCGAGGTCGGAGGGGCGCTCCAGGGAACCCAGCCGGGTCGCGAAGGTGACCGTCCGCGGGCCCTCGGGGCCGAGCGCGACCCACACGTGCCGACGCCCGATCTCGTCGCAGGTCCCCTCGACGAGCAGCCCACCACGGGACCCGTCCGAGGCCGGCGCGAGCCGCGCGCACAGTCGCTCCCACACGGCGGCCACCTCGGCCTCGTCGTACTGGCGCAGCACGTTGGCCGCCCTGATGAGCAGCGGGCGCTCGCGGACCGGGATCTCGAACCCGCCGTGCCGGAAGACGAGCCCGTCCCGCTCGTACGGCTTCGCCGCCGCGACCCGCGCCGGTTCGATCTCGACGCCGACCACGCGCGTGCGTGGAGCCGCCTCACGGAGCCGGGCGAGCAGTTCGACGGCGGTCCAGGGCGCCGCGCCGTATCCGAGGTCGACGGCGACCGGATCGGCGGCGCCGCGCAGTTCGGTGCCGTGCGTGGCCGCGATCCAGCGGTCCATGCGGCGCAGCCGGTTGGGGTTGGTCGTCCCGCGCGTGACCGTGCCCACAGGGCGGGAGGCGGCGCGGGATGTCATGCCTACGAGGGTATGCGGAGGTCGTGGGACGGACGTGCGAGCCGTCCCCGCAGCGCACCCGGGGCACTCAGGACACACCCTGGGCGCTCAAGGTGCCCAAGACACCGCAACGCACCCAAGGCACTCGACGCACCCCACCCTCGAACGGTTGAGCGACCCCCGGTAATACCTCGGCAAAAACCGCCCCGCCCGGAATGGGAATGCAACCCTCCGGTGTTGCCTCCCTCGGAGGGTCCCCACGGCCCCCGTCCGGCATGCCCGCAGCAAGGAGGAACGCAACGTGAGCCAGTACGTCAGCAGGCTCCAGCGTCGCTCCCAGGCCGCACCCCATCGGTTGCGCCTGCACCGCCGCCCCCGCCGCGTCGCCATGCTCTCGGTGCACACCTCCCCGCTCCACCAGCCCGGCACCGGCGACGCGGGCGGCATGAACGTATACATCGTGGAGCTCGCCCAGCGCCTCGCCGCGATCAACATCGAGGTCGAGATCTTCACGCGCGCGACGACGGGCGGTCTGCCGCCGGTCGTCGAGATGGCCCCCGGCGTCCTGGTCCGCCACATCGACGCGGGCCCTTACGAGGGCCTCAACAAGGAGGACCTGCCCGCCCAGCTGTGCGCCTTCACGCACGGTGTGATGCAGGCCTGGGCCGGCCACCGCCCCGGCTACTACGACCTGGTCCACTCGCACTACTGGCTCTCCGGCCATGTCGGCTGGCTCGCCGCCCAGCGCTGGGGCACCCCCCTCGTGCACGCCATGCACACCATGGCCAAGGTCAAGAACGCCAACCTCGCCGACGGCGACACCCCCGAGCCCGCCGCCCGCGTGATCGGCGAGACCCAGATCGTCGCCGCCGCCGACCGCCTCATCGCGAACACCGCCGAGGAGCGCGAGGAGCTCGTACGGCACTACGCCGCCGACCCCGCCAAGGTCGCCGTGGTTCACCCCGGCGTGAACCTCGACCGCTTCCGCCCGGCGGACGGCCGGGCGGCGGCCCGGGACCGTCTCGGTCTGCCCCAGGACGCCCTGATCCCCCTCTTCGCGGGTCGCATCCAGCCCCTGAAGGCCCCGGACGTCCTCCTGCGCGCCGTGGCGGTCCTGCTCGACCAGCGCCCCGACCTGCGCTCCCGCATCCTCGTCCCGGTCGTCGGCGGCCTCAGCGGCAGCGGCCTCGCCAAGCCGGAGGGCCTGCAGAAGCTGGCCTCCCGCCTGGGCATCGCGGATGTCGTACGGTTCCACCCGCCCGTCGGCCAGGAGCAGCTCGCCGACTGGTTCCGGGCCGCGTCAGTGCTGGTCATGCCCTCCTACAGCGAGTCCTTCGGCCTGGTCGCCATAGAGGCCCAGGCGGCAGGCACCCCGGTGCTCGCGGCGGCGGTCGGCGGGCTGCCGGTGGCCGTGGCCGACGAACGGACCGGTTTCCTCGTACGGGGACACGATCCGGCCGCCTACGCGCGCGTGCTGCGCGACTTCGCCGACAACCCCGACCTCTCGCCCCGCATGGGCGCGGCGGCCGCCCGGCACGCCCAGTCCTTCGGCTGGGACACCGCGGCCGCGGCGACGGCGGACGTGTACGTGGCCGCGGCACAGTCGTACCGGCGTCACGTACGCTCGCTCCATGGCTGAGGCAGAGAAGGCGGCGCAGGTCATCGAGGGCGTGCTGAAGGACGCCGAGGTCGAGTGGGAGAGCCCCGCGCCCGGCAACTACGTCGTGCAACTCCCCGGCACCCGCAAGCTGAAGACGACCGTCTCGCTCCTGGTCGGCCGCCACTCCCTCTCCCTGAACGCCTTCGTCATCCGTCACCCCGACGAGAACGAACCCGGCGTCCACCGCTGGCTCCTGGAGCGCAACCTCAAGCTGTACGGCGTGAGTTACGCCGTCGACCGGCTCGGCGACGTCTACGTCACCGGCAAGCTCCCCCTCGCCGCGATCACCGCCGACGAGGTCGACCGCCTCCTGGGCCAGGTCCTGGAGGCGGCCGACGGCAGCTTCAACACCCTGCTGGAGCTGGGGTTCGCCACCGCGATCCGCAAGGAGTACGAGTGGCGCACGGCCCGCGGCGAGTCGACGCGCAACCTGGACGCGTTCGCGCATCTGACCCAGCGCTCGCAGGACTGACTCCGGGCTTCGGAGGCGCCCTAGTGGGGCGGAAGCGAGCTGGACGGCTGGGGCTCGCTGGTCGGCTCGTGGCTCGGGCCGGGGTTCTCGGGACCGGCCGGCTTGTCCAACTGGTCGGCGAAGGCCCGCAGCGCGTCGGCGAGTTCCTTCTTGGTGGGCAGCTCGTCGACCTTCCTGTCGAGCTCGGCGATACGCCGGTTGAGCTCCTCCAGCTCGCTCGGGGTGGAGGGCTGCCCGGAGGGTTCCTCGGTGGGTTCCTCCGTGGGTTCGTCGGGGGACGTGGGGGAGGGGCTGGGGTCCACCCCGCCGACGGTGCCGCCTCCGGAATCCCCGCCGGTGCCTCCGCTGCCGCCGACCGTGCCGCCGTCGGTCCCGCTCTCGTCCGACGGGACGGTGCTCGACGCACTCGGCTCGGCACCGGGCCCGTCGTCCGAACTCGCGGCGATGGCACCGCCCACGCTCACCGCGACCAGGACCGCCGCCCCCGCGACGGCGACGGAGAGACGTCCGAACGGTAAGGACTTCTGCCGACCGTCCTGGTTCTGTCCGTCACCCGTGCTCTGCCTGTCACCCGTGCTCTGCCGGTCACCCGTGCTCTGTCTGTCTCCCGTGCTCTGTCTGTCATCCATCCCGCGACGCTAACCGCCGACGATCACCGGACGGACGCCTTCCGTCGATCTGCTCGTGCTGGCCCGGTACCGCCCCGGCGTCACCCCCACCAACCGCTTGAAATGCCGGGTGAGATGGGCCTGGTCGTGAAACCCGGTGAGCGCGGCGACCTCGGCGGGACCGCGCCCCGCGAGCAGCAGCCGCCGGGCCCGGTCGACGCGGCGCGAGGTCAGGTACTGGTGCGGCGCGATGCCGTAGGCGCCGCTGAACGCCCGTACGAGATGCGCCGGATGGGCCTGGACGGCCTCCGCGGCCGCCTCCAGCGACAGCCCTTCCACGACCCGCTCGTCGAGGAGTTCGCGCAGCCGGCGGGCGAGGGCGGGGTCGCGGCGCGCGGGCCCGTCGTGCAGCGGCGGCCGCAGGAGCGTCCGGAGCCGGTCGCCGATGAGCGTCAGCCTGCTCTCCGCCTCGAACTCCTCGCCGGGCCTGGTCAGCGCCGTGTGCAGCTGCCCGACCCGCCGCCGCAGCAGGGGGTCGCGCAGATCGGGACCGTCCACGGCGGGCCCGATGAGCTCGTCGCCGAGGTGGGTGTGGTCGAGGTAGAGGACCCGCTTGCGGAAGCCGCCGGGCGTGGCGGGCGAGCCGTTGTGCGGGACGTGCGGCGGCAGCAGCGACACGGTGTCGTCCGGCGTGCCGTGCTCATGCCGGTCGAGGTCGTACCGTACGGCCCCGTCGTCCACGATGAGCAGCGTCCACGCCTCGTGCACATGCATCGGATACGCGTACTCGGTGAAATGGGCGTGGAAGACCTCGGTGACGCCCGGGACGGCGGGGCGCCACGCGGTGACTTCCTGCGCGGGCATGGTGGGGGCCGCCATGCAAAGAACGTACAAGACGAGGTCGTACGAGTCCCGCCAGTCTCGTGGCATGAGTACTGAACCCATCCGCTTCGACACCAAGATCGCCGTCCTGCTGCGCGAGGACCTGGAGACCTGGCAGCGCCTGAACGTCACCGCGTTCCTCGTCAGCGGCCTCGGCAGCCAGGCCCCCGAGGTGGTCGGCGAGCCGTACGAGGACGCCGACGGCGTGCCCTACCTGCCGATGTTCCGCCAGCCGGTGCTGGTCTTCGAGGGCACCAAGGAGCTGCTGAAGACGGCCCACGCGCGCGTGCTGTCCCGTTCGCTCCCGCGCGCCCTCTTCACGAGCGACCTCTTCGCGACCGGCAACGACCGGGACAACCGCGCGGCCGTACGCGCGGTGGCGACAGCGGAGCTCGACCTGGTGGGGCTCGCGGTGTACGGGCCGCGCAACGCCGTGGACAAGGTGCTCAAGGGTGCGCGGATGCATCCGTGACGTGGTCGGACGAGGGCGGTGGCCAGGACGGGGGTGGTGGTCAGGCGGGGGCGGCGGTCAGGCGGGGGCGGCGGTCAGCCGGGGGTGATGGTCAGACCGGGGTGGCCTTGCCGGCCTCCGTGGCGGCGGACTTCGCCGGTACGGCGACCTCGGCGGCCGTCTCCCCGGACAGGTGCCGCATCAGAGCCGCGTACCCCACCGCCGCCACCGTCCCGACGACCGCGCACAGCCCCCACAGCCACTCCGCCCCGAACCGGTCGATGACGAAACCGGACATCAGGGGTGCCACGAGGGCGGCGACGGACCAGGACAGCGTGTACATGCCCTGGTAGCGGCCGCGACCGTGGGTGGGGGAGAGGCGGACGACGAGACCGGTCTGGGTGGGGGCGTTGATCATCTCGCCCAGGGTCCACACGCACACGGTGAGGGCGAAGAGGCCGACGGACCCGGCGAAGGCGGTGAGTCCGAAGCCGTATCCCGCGAGCAGGGACGAGACGACGAGCAGCCGCTGCGGGTCCCGGTCCTGGATGAACCGGGTCACCGGGATCTGCAGCGCGACGATCAGGACGCCGTTGAGGGCGATGGCCAGTCCGTAGTCGGCGGGTGTGAACCCGGCCTCGCCCATCGCGACCGGCAGCCCGATCGAACCCTGCTGGAAGATCACGGCGACCAGGAAGGACAGCCCGACCACGCTCATGAACCGCCCGTCGCGCAGGACGGTGCCGAGGCGGACGTCGTCGGTCTGCTTCTCCGTGTGCGGGGTCCCGGGCCGGGACTCGGGCAGCTTGAGGAAGACGACGACGGCGCAGACGGCGGTCATCCCGGCCTCGATCAGGAAGCCCGCGAGGTAGCTGTACTCGGCGATGAACCCGGCGGCCATGGAGGAGACGGCGAATCCGAGGTTGATGGCCCAGTAGTTGAGCGAGAAGGCCCGGACCCGGTCCTCGGGGCGCACGATGTCGGCCATCATCGCCTGCACGGCCGGCCGGGACGCGTTCGAGGTCATGCCGACGAGGAAGGCCACGGCGGCGATGGCGACGGGGTGGTGCATGAAGCCGAGCAGCGCGACGGAGGCGGCGGTCGACGCCTGGGCCACGAGCAGGGTGGGCCGCCGCCCGAGCCGGTCGGTCATGACCCCGGCGCCGATCGACGAGACGACCCCGCCCAGGCCGTGCAGGGAGGCGACGAGACCGGCGTAGGAGGCGGAGTAGCCGCGGTCGAGCGTGAGGTAGAGGGCCATGAAGGTGGCGACGAAGGCGCCCAGGCGGTTGACGAGGGTGCTGGTCCACAGCCACCAGAACTCGCGGGGGAGCCCGGAGACGGTCTCACGGGTGGCGCGTCTCAGGGCGGCGAGTGGCATGACGGTTCCCCCACGGTGGCTCTTCGTACGTAAGTGGCTCAGACGGCAGGCACAACTTACGAAGGCGGGGCTGGGGCGGGCCACTCAATTAACAGATCCCGTCAACCGTCCGTCTGTCGAGCGGGCATTACCCGGACCGAAGGTGTGGATTACGCTCATACGCATGGCCGACGCACCGTACAAGCTGATCCTCCTCCGCCACGGCGAGAGCGAATGGAACGCGAAGAACCTGTTCACCGGCTGGGTGGACGTCAACCTCAACGAGAAGGGCGAGAAGGAGGCAGTCCGCGGCGGCGAACTCCTGAAGGACGCCGACCTCCTCCCCGACGTGGTCCACACGTCCCTCCAGAAGCGCGCGATCCGCACGGCCCAGCTGGCCCTCGAATCCGCCGACCGCCACTGGATCCCGGTCCACCGCTCCTGGCGCCTGAACGAGCGCCACTACGGCGCCCTCCAGGGCAAGGACAAGGCCCAGACCCTCGCGGAGTTCGGCGAGGAGCAGTTCATGCTGTGGCGCCGCTCGTACGACACCCCGCCCCCGCCCCTCGAGGACGGCACGGAGTTCTCCCAGTCCGCCGACCCGCGCTACGCCTCCATCCCCCCGGAGCTGCGCCCCCGCACGGAGTGCCTGAAGGACGTCGTCGTCCGCATGCTCCCGTACTGGTACGACGGCATCGTCCCGGACCTCCTGGCAGGCCGCACGGTCCTGGTCGCGGCCCACGGCAACTCGCTCCGCGCCCTCGTCAAGCACCTGGACGGCATCTCCGACGCCGACATCGCGGGCCTCAACATCCCGACGGGCATCCCCCTCTACTACGAACTCGACGCGTCCTTCACCCCGGTGACCCCGGGCGGCAAGTACCTCGACCCGGAGGCGGCCGCGGCGGCGATCGAGGCGGTCAAGAACCAGGGCAAGAAGAAGTAAGCGCCCACGAACAAGCCCCCTGCCTGCGGTTTCTCCGCCGGGAGGGGGCTTTTCGCCGTCTCCGGGCCAGTCTCCGGGCCGTCAGGGGGAGGGGGCCGTGCGCTCTCCGGGCTCCGGTTCCTGTCTCCACTCCGCTCGGGCGCGGGCGCTCAAAAGCACGGCGACAGCGGACTGGGCCCTGTACGCAGACAGACCCCCAAGGAGGGTGACGGGCGCTTGGCGTGCAAGGACCCGGCTGTGCCACAAGCTCTGCCCGGTCACCTTGCGCACAGCGACGGCTTCTCGAGTGCGCTCCTGGCTGGACGGCATCAGGTGCGCGTACACGCGGACGGCCAGACCCGGGTCCGAGTGGCCGGCTTGCCGCCCTTCGGCGGTGCGAAGACGGCGGGCCCGGCGCTGGTGATTACTCGACGCTGTATCGGGCGGGTGCCGTCCGGTCGGAGTCGGCAGCGCGGAGGACTTCGCGAAGCAGCAGGTCGAGGTCGCTCTCACTGGTGCGGTAGTTGCACAGGCAGGCACGCAGGACCGTGCGGTCGTGGACGCTGACGGTGGCGAGGTAGGCACGTCCGCCGGTCTGTACGTGGTGAGCGACACGAGTGTGGAGGGTGTCGAGGTCCGATGCGCCGGTGTCGGTGAGGCGGAAGCAGGCGACCGGCCAGGGGCCGCCGGCCACCAGTTCCAGGCGGGGGCTGGCGGTGATCTTCTCGCGGAGCCGGTCGGCGAGCGTCAGGTAGTGCTGGAGCAGGGCGGTGACACCGTCGCGGCCGAGGTGGTGCAGCGTCGCCCACAGGGCGAGAGCCCGGGTGCCGGGGCGGGTGAGTTCGATGGTGGCGTGGGAGAGCCAGGGAAGTGTGTCGGGTTCGCCGGGGGTGAGATAGGAGGCACGGTGGGCGAACGCGGTGTGCAGGTGCTCGGAGTCTCTGATGAGGAGTGCGCCGCAGCCGACCGGCACGCTGAGGGTCTTGTGCGGGTCCACGGTCATCGAGTCGACGTCGGCGACGCCCTGGTAGAGGGGTGCCAGAGCAGGCACCATCGCGCCGAGCCCGCCCCAGGCCCCGTCGGCGTGGTGCCACATCCCGATGCTTCGGCACAAGGCAGTGACCGGTTCGAGTGGGTCGATCGCGCCGGTGGCGGTGGTGCCCAGCGTGGTGACGGTGCAGAACGGCAGCAGCCCGGCGGCCTGGTCCACGGCCACGGCGGCGCGCAGCGCGGCGGGGTCGAGGCGGTGCTCGGCGTCGCTGGGAATGGGACGTAGCCGGTGGGCGGGGATGCCGATGCAGGCTGCGGCCTTGACCACGGACATGTGGGCCTGGTCGTTGTAGTAGAGGGTCAGGCGCGCATGATCACGGTCGTAGGCGGGGCCGTCCGCGGACCCGCGGCGGGTGAGGAACCAGGTACGGGCGGTGGCCAGGGCGAGCAGGTTGGCCATGGAGCCGCCGCTGGTCAGCACCCCACCGGTGGTGGCGGGGAGTCCGGCCAGGTCCGCGAGGATGCGTAGGGTGCCGCGTTCCAGGTCCATGAGGGCGTTGTCGCCCATGCCGCAGGTCGCGTTGACGGCGGCAGCGAGGAGTTCGGCGATCAGGCCGGCGGGTGCGGGCGGGGAGTTGATCCAGGCGAAGAAGGCCGGGTGTCCGTTCCCGGTGGGGAACGGCGCGATCTCCTCGCACACGAAGTCCAGGATCCGGCTCAGCTCGCCACCGGTACGGCCGAGCGAGGCGTCACGCAGCCCGGCGCGCTGACGCGGGGGCATGGGACGGCTCACCGGGGCATCAGGAAGGTGGCTCAGGTACTGACAGACCCACTCCGCTGCCGCGATGAGTTCGTCCCGCAGCATTTTGGGATGCACGGCCGGTGGCACTGGCACCTCGTCCCATGCCGGCGTCTCGTCGTCAAAGCTGGCCAGGATGTGGTCGTGCGAGGGGCGGGCCATGGCGGCGCGTCGAGCCTTTCGTCGTCATAAGGCCCAGGTCAGCGCTGGGCCGTGATCGTAACGAGCGGCACAGCCCGTCGTCACGCTCATCCGTGGAACTCGCCCCGGGGGCCGACTCGTGCGGGCCGCTGTCGGTTGCCCCCGCCCCCGGCCCGCGCCTACGACCGGCTTCTCTGGGCGGCCTCCCAGGACTGCTGTTGCCAGAACAGGGTGAGGAAGAGGGCCAGGAGGAGGTCGGGGGACAGTTGGGCCGTCTCGCCGGGGAGGTGGGCGCGGATGGGGCGGCTGCCGAGGCGGTCGTAGGAGATCTCGAGCGGGCCGAGGGTGCGGACGCGGCTGCCGCCCCTGTCGTGGCTCAGCTCATAGGGGCCGAGGCGCAGCATGCGGCTGCCGAATCTGCTGTGTTCGCAGTTCCACTGGCCGACACTGAGCGGCAGGGCCGTCCATCTGCGGTAGGTGATCTGAATGCCGGCCACGGACCGCAGCATCGTGCTGAACCGCTGGTACTCCAGCGGCCAGGCACCCAGGGCGCGCGGCGTGCTGTCCAGCCATTCCCGTGGGCCGTACGACACTTGCACCCCGCCGATGCTGCGCAGCAGCCCTCTTCTGTACGTCAGCTCGATGTCCATGCCGTACCTCGAGTCGGCGTGACGGGGACGGCGGCGTCCCCGTCCGTCGAGCCTGTCTGTCGAGCGGTGCCCTCGGGTTCGGCCCGTCCCTGTCGGCAGACCGGAAGCCGCGCCCCGACCACTGTGCCGACAGCCCCGCCGAACAGGCCGTAAGCCGTGGCAGCCGCCCTCAGACCGACAACGGCACCGGATGGATCTCGTCCGCCTTGTGCCCCGTCCGTTCGTGGATCCGCTGGACCGCCTCCGGTGACGGCGCCTCCGAGAGGCAGTACACGACGCCGGACTCGGGGTCCGCCCAGGCGCGCTCGAAGTGCACGCCCTCCTCCCCTTCTATCGCCAGGTCGGCCTGGTGGGCCTCCATCAGCTGGTCGGCCGTGATGCCCTGCATCCCGTGGTGTACGTCCATGAAGCGAGCCATGGCTCCGCCTTCCTGCCGTCCCCGAGTGGAACAGTTCCCCTGCGCCCCCGCCCTCTCATGCTCCCCCTCCCCACCCGTCCGGTCGACCCGAACACTCCCGCCCCCCACCGGGCACCGGCACACCACCACCGACCCCCGACACGACGAAGGGCCCCGGTATCACCCGGGGCCCCTCACCGTCGTACAAGAAGTCTCAGCCGCACTGGCACGGATTGCCCGACTGGCACCCGCACCCGCACCCCGACCCGCAGCCGCAGGCGCCGATGACCGTCAGGGTCCTGATCGCGGTGGGCTGCTCGGTCGGGCGTTCCTGCGTGGGGTCGGGCTGGGGAGTGCTGGGGGATTCGGCCATGGGTCCCTCCTCGAGGCGAGAGCCAGAACATGCCGACCGCCGGACCGACCGTCGGATCGGGCACCGACCGCCGCGCCGGGCCCTGCACCCATTGCATGCCCGCCCCCCTGGGCGCATCAACGGCGCACAGAGGCTCGCACACGCCCCGGACAGCCCCGAACAGCCCCGAAGGCGCCGGTTCAGGCCCCTTCGACGCCCGTCACCGGCTGGATCTCCTGCTGGAGCTCGTCCGCGTGCTCACCCGTCACCAGGTACACCACGCGCTTGGCCACCGACACCGCGTGGTCGGCGAACCGCTCGTAGTAGCGGCCGAGGAGGGTGACGTCCACCGCCGTCTCGATGCCGTGCTTCCACTTGTCGTCCAGCAGGTGCTGGAAGAGCGTGCGGTGCAGCAGGTCCATCTCGTCGTCGTCCTGCTCCAGCTGGAGCGCCAGGTCGACGTCCTTGGTGATGATGACCTCCGCCGCCTTGGCCATCAGGCGCTGGGCGAGCTGGCCCATCTCCAGGATGGTCGCGTGCAGGTCGTGCGGGATGGCCTTCTCGGGGAAGCGCAGGCGGGCCAGCTTGGCCACGTGCTGGGCCAGGTCGCCGGAACGCTCCAGGTCGGCCGACATGCGCAGGGAGGTCACGACGATCCGCAGGTCCGTCGCCACCGGCTGCTGGCGGGCGAGCAGTGCTATCGCCCGGGCCTCCAGGTCGTGCTGGAGGTCGTCCACCTTCTGGTCGGCCTCGATGACGCTCTCGGCCAGCTTCAGGTCGGAGTCGAGGATGGCCGTGGTGGCGCGTCCGATCGCCGAGCCGACCAGGCGGGCCATCTCCACCAGACCGTCCCCGATCGAATCAAGTTCCTCGTGGTACGCGTCCCGCATCTTCGGTTCCCTCTCGTACGTCATTCCTGTGGGTTCCAGGGGCCAAAACCGGCCGCGAAACCGGTGCTGCGTACCCCACGCTCCCACGTTCGACCCTGTACGCGTCCGTTTCCGCCCTCCCAAATGAACCAATACTGGCTCCAAGGTGAACTCTGGGCGACGAGTGTTCGAGCTCGCACTCGGACGGCTGTGGCCAGGACGGATCCCATGCCTAACCTGGAGGCATGGACGTGAACGCGGCGGTCGCCGCAGCGGCAGCGATCGCCGGTGTGCTCACCGGCGTCATCGCCGTGCTGGCGTTCCGCTGGAGCGAGCGGGAGCAGAAGCGCCCCACCCGCACCTCCCTGCACACCGATCCGGTGCTTCCGCCGGGCGTGGACACCGTCCTCTCCGTGCTCCGCTCCTCGGCCGTCGTCCTCGACGAGGCCGACGCGGTCGTCAAGGCCAGCTCCGCCGCGTACGCCCTCGGGCTGGTCCGCGGCGGCAAGCTCTCCGTGGAGCCCATGCTCCAGATGGCCCGGGACACCAGGAGGGACGGGGAGATACGCCAGGTCGAGCTGGACCTGCCCCGGCGGGGGACCGGCCGCGGGGAGGCCCTCGCGGTCTCCGCCCGGGTCGCGCCCCTCGGCTCCCGGCTGGTGCTGCTCCTCGTGGAGGACCTCACCGAGGCCCGGCGGATAGAAGCGGTGCGACGGGACTTCGTCGCGAACGTCAGCCATGAGCTCAAGACACCGGTCGGCGCGCTCTCCCTCCTCTCCGAGGCCGTCATGGACGCGTCCGAGGACCCGGAGGCCGTGGAGCGGTTCGCCGGCCGTATGCAGATCGAGGCGACCCGGCTGACCAGCCTGGTCCAGGAGCTCATCGACCTCTCCCGGGTGCAGAACGACGACCCGCTGGAGGACGCCGAGCCGGTCCGCGTGGACGAACTGGTCGCCGAGGCCATCGACCGCTGCCGCCACCAGGCCGGCACCAAGCAGATCACCATGGCCGCCGCCGGCGCGGCCGAGCTGCGGGTCTGGGGCAACCGCGGCCAGCTCGCCGCCGCTCTCGGCAACCTCGTCGAGAACGCCGTCAACTACTCACCCGCCCGCACCCGTGTCGGCATAGCCGCCCGCCGGGTGTCCGTGCCGGGCGGCGACCTGATCGAGGTCGCCGTCACCGACCAGGGCATCGGTATCTCCGACAAGGACAAGGAGCGCATCTTCGAGCGCTTCTACCGCGTCGACCCGGCCCGTTCCCGCCAGACCGGCGGCACGGGCCTCGGTCTCGCGATCGTCAAGCACGTGGCCGCCTCGCACGGCGGGGAGGTCACGGTGTGGAGCTCGGAGGGACAGGGCTCCACGTTCACCCTCAGGCTGCCGGAGGCGGGCGCGGCCCGCGACCGCGCGCTCCAGCACCCCGACCTCGACGACGAGGACGGGCCCACTCCCGAGTCGGCTTCTTACGACCCGCTTCCCGCCCCGGAGGTCCTTCCGTGACCCGAGTGCTCGTCGTCGAGGACGAGGAGTCCTTCTCCGACGCCCTGTCGTACATGCTTCGCAAGGAGGGCTTCGAGGTCGCGATCGCGACCACCGGCCCCGACGGACTCGACGAGTTCGAGCGCAACGGCGCCGATCTCGTCCTCCTCGACCTGATGCTGCCGGGCCTGCCCGGCACGGAGGTCTGCCGCCAGCTGCGCGGCCGCTCCAACGTCCCCGTCATCATGGTGACCGCCAAGGACAGCGAGATCGACAAGGTCGTCGGCCTGGAAATAGGAGCCGACGACTATGTCACCAAGCCGTTCTCCTCGCGCGAGCTCGTGGCCCGCATCCGCGCCGTCCTGCGCCGCCGCGGCGAGCCCGAGGAGGTCACCCCGGCCGCGCTGGAGGCCGGTCCGGTCCGCATGGACGTGGACCGCCACGTGGTCACGGTCTCCGGCTCCAAGGTCGACCTGCCCCTCAAGGAGTTCGACCTGCTGGAGATGCTGCTGCGCAACGCGGGCCGCGTCCTGACCCGCATGCAGCTCATCGACCGTGTCTGGGGTGCCGACTACGTCGGCGACACCAAGACCCTCGACGTCCACGTCAAGCGCCTGCGCGCCAAGATCGAGCCGGACCCGGGCGCCCCCCGGTACCTGGTGACGGTGCGCGGTCTCGGCTACAAGTTCGAGCCGTAAAGAGAACTGCTGCACGCCGAAGGGCGGGACCTCCTCGGAGGTCCCGCCCTTCGTGTCGTACGACGGCTACGACCGTCTCGTACGGCTGCTCAGCGGGTCGCGGCCGACTCCGTGGCCGTGGCGCTCGCCGAAGCGGCGTCGGTCGGCGTGGCGGAGCCGCTCGGCGTGGCCGAACCGGTCGGGGTCGCGGAGCCGGTCGGCTTCGCCGAGGTCTGGGGCGCCGACGGGATCGCGCTCGGCCCCCACTTGCTGAAGTAGCTGTCGGCCGGGACCACGAAGGCGCGCAGGCTCACCTCACCGGTCGTGCTGAAGGTGAAGGTGACCTTCTGGGCGTTGCCGTTCTTGACGCTCTCGCCGATCTCGCTCACCGCGGCGGAGGCGTTGCCCCGGCCGCCGAGGATGACGGAACCGTGGGCCGGGACCGTCACATTGCCCTTGCCCTTCGCGGGCTTGATCTCGGCGCTGCCGCCGCCCTCGACGCTCACGGAGTCCAGGGTCTGGGCCTTGTCCCCGGCGTTGAAGAGGGTCGCGGAGATCACGGCCGGGCCCTTGGTCTCCCCGGAGGCCTCGGCGGTCGGCTGGGTGATCACCAGGACGTTCTGGAGCTTGATGTCGCCGACGCTCGTCTCGGCGTTGTCGGGCTTGACCTCCAGGGTCTGGGCGTTGTTGCCGGCCGCGCACGCGGAGAGCGAGGCGATCGAGAACGCGAGGGCGGAGGCGGCGAGGGCGCCGCGTCGAAGGCTGCTGCTCACGGCGGCGGCAACTCCTTGACTTGAGCGGGGCGGCCCGTAAAGCCGCGCTAAGTGTCTGTCAGCGGCCTTAGGTTACCGAGCCGTTCCCGCCGGTCCGCACCCGACCCTCCCCAAGAGGCGTGTCATCCCGGTTCACAAGTGACCCGTGGGTCACTTGTACCCCGCACTCCGGCGCTCGTCCGGCATTCACATAAGAGTGTTCGCGCCCGGTGGCAAAACTTCCGTGAAGGAATGCGTGATCGCCTCCGGAATTGATCACCACCTGATCCACCGGCCTCGCGTGATCAATTCCGGATTCGGCGCGGAAGTGACTCCGGCCACCGAACGGAGTAGCGGAACTCGCACACTTGGAAACGGACATTTGTGGACGTTAGCCCGCTCGGAGGAGCCTCCGGATGTGTGTAACGTACGCGTTTCACCTCCCCCGGAGAGCCGCTCCGACCTGCGAATACCTTCTTCCGCTCGGCCTCCGCAGCACGTTCCTGTTGCTGTTGTCAAGCCCCGAGATATGCCCTGACCTGCGAAAACGCCATTCAGAACCCGCAGTTTCCGTGTTACCCTGGATAGCCACGGAAGGGGTACCTGTCACATGACGTTCAAGGTTGGCGACACCGTGGTCTATCCCCATCACGGGGCCGCGCTGATCGAGGCCATCGAAACTCGCCAGATCAAAGGCGTGGACAAGACCTACTTGGTGCTGAAGGTCGCCCAGGGTGACCTGACGGTACGTGTGCCAGCGGACAATGCGGAGTTCGTCGGCGTGCGTGATGTGGTCGGTCAGGACGGGCTGGACCGGGTCTTCGAGGTGCTGCGCGCGCCGTACGCCGAGGAGCCCACTAACTGGTCCCGTCGTTACAAGGCAAACCTGGAGAAGCTCGCCTCCGGCGATGTCATCAAGGTCGCGGAAGTCGTGCGTGACCTGTGGCGTCGTGAGCGCGAGCGTGGACTCTCCGCAGGTGAGAAGCGCATGCTCGCCAAGGCTCGGCAGATCCTGGTGAGTGAGCTCGCTCTCGCGGAGAACACCAACGAGGACAAGGCCGAGGCGCTGCTCGACGAGGTTCTCGCGTCCTGAGCGCCCCTGTGCAGGCACCTCGCCCGCTCAGCTCAGAACACCACTGAATCCTTGCAATAGAAGTGCCGCACTGAAATGCCGCGGTGCCCGATGACGCAACAGCTGTCGCCGGGCGCTGCGGCATGTCTGTCTCCGGAAACCGGAGCCCCAGCGGAAACCGGAGTCACAGATGCCGGAACGGATTTCCGGATCCACGGCACTCCGGATTGCCGTGTGCATGTTCCTCTCGGAGAAAGATCCCCCGATACTTGGCGTGCCGGGCCCGGGCAGCAGGCTCGACCGGTGTCACGGAAGGGTCCGGTCAAGGCGTCGCGCCCGGCACGCTGTCTCCGTACCCACGTTGGCCGAGCACACAAACCTGACAGGAACCGATGTCTGACGTTTCGCGCCCTTCGCCCGCCGAAGCACGTGTGGAGGCCCGCACCGCGGTGGTGATTCCGGCCGCCGGAAGGGGCGTACGCCTTGGTCCGGGCGCCCCCAAAGCGCTTCGCGCGCTGAACGGCACCCCCATGCTGATCCACGCGGTCCGCGCGATGGCCGCCTCCCGTGCCGTCTCCCTGGTCGTCGTCGTGGCCCCGCCCGACGGCGCCGGCGAGGTCAAGTCGCTCCTCGACGCGCACGCGCTGCCCGAGCGGACGGACTTCCTCGTCGTCCCCGGCGGCGACTCCCGCCAGGAATCGGTCAGGCTCGGCCTGGACGCCCTGCCCTCCGACTTCGACATCGTCCTGGTCCACGACGCGGCCCGCCCGCTCGTCCCGGTCGACACCGTCGACGCGGTCATCGAGGCCGTACGGGACGGCGCGCCCGCCGTCGTCCCGGCGCTGCCCCTCGCGGACACCGTGAAGGAGGTCGAGCCGGCCACCACCGCGGGTGAGCCGGAGCCGGTGGTGGCCACCCCGGTCCGGGCCCGCCTGCGGGCCGTGCAGACACCGCAGGGCTTCGACCGGGCGACCCTGATCCGCGCCCACGAGACGGTCACCGAGGACGTCACCGACGACGCGAGCATGGTCGAACAGCTCGGGCTCACCGTCGTGGTCGTGCCCGGTCACGAGGAGGCATTCAAGGTGACCCGCCCGCTGGACCTGGTCCTCGCGGAGGCGGTCCTGGCCCGCAGGAGGCTCAACGATGGCTTCTGACCAGCCCGTGATCCTGCCCCAGGTCGGCATCGGCACCGACATCCACGCCTTCGAGGAGGGCCGCGAGCTGTGGTGCGCGGGCCTGAAGTGGGAGGGCGAGGGCACTGGCCTGGCCGGCCACTCCGACGCGGACGTCGTCGCCCACGCCGCCTGCAACGCCCTCTTCTCCGCAGCCGGGCTCGGTGACCTCGGCCGGCACTTCGGCACCGGACGCCCCGAGTGGTCGGGTGCATCCGGAGTCACGCTGTTGACGGAGGCCGCCCGGATCGTGCGCGAGGCGGGCTTCCGGATCGGCAACATCGCCGTACAGGTGGTGGGTCCGCGGCCGAAGATCGGCAAGCGCCGGGACGAGGCCCAGAAAATCCTGTCGGAGGCGGCGGGCGCCCCGGTCTCGGTGTCGGGGGCGACCACGGACGGCCTCGGCTTCCCGGGCCGCGACGAGGGCCTGATGGCCGTGGCGACGGCCCTGGTCGTAAGAGAAGGGTGACAACCGGCCGTAAGAGAAGGGTGACAAAAGGACTGCTCCACGCACCCCCTTCGGCCCACTACCCTAGGTCCCGTGACTATTCGCCTGTACGACACCAGCGCCCGGCAGATCCGTGACTTCGCCCCGCTCACGCCGGGTTGTGTCTCGATCTACCTGTGTGGCGCCACCGTGCAGGCGGCCCCGCACATCGGGCACATCCGCTCCGGCCTGAACTTCGACATCATGCGCCGCTGGTTCGAGTACCGCGGCTACGACGTCACGTTCATCCGCAACGTCACCGACATCGACGACAAGATCATCGCCAAGGCGGCCGAGCAGAACCGCCCCTGGTGGTCGATCGGGTACGAGAACGAGCGCGCGTTCAACGACGGCTACACCGCCCTCGGCTGCCTCCCGCCGACGTACGAACCGCGGGCCACCGGCCATGTCACCGAGATGGTCGAGATGATGCGCGGCCTCATCGAGCGCGGCCACGCGTACGAGGCCGACGGCAGCGTCTACTTCGACGTGCGCTCCTACCCCGGTTATCTGTCGCTGTCCAACCAGGACATCGACGACCTGCGCCAGCCCGACGAGGGCGTCTCCGGCAAGCGCGACCCCCGTGACTTCGCCATGTGGAAGGCCACCAAGCCCGGCGAGCCCGACTGGGAGACCCCGTGGGGCCGCGGCCGCCCCGGCTGGCACCTGGAGTGCTCGGCGATGGCCCACAAGTACCTGGGCTCCGCCTTCGACATCCACGGCGGCGGCCTGGACCTGATCTTCCCGCACCACGAGAACGAGATCGCCCAGGCCAAGGCCTTCGGCGACGACTTCGCCCGGTACTGGGTGCACAACGCCTGGGTCACCATGAGCGGCGAGAAGATGTCCAAGTCGCTCGGCAACAGCGTCCTGGTCTCCGAGATGGTCAAGCAGTGGCGCCCCATCGTGCTGCGCTACTACCTGGGTACCCCGCACTACCGCTCGATGATCGAGTACAGCGAGGACGCCCTGCGCGAGGCCGAGTCGGCGTTCGCGCGGATCGAGGGCTTCGTGCAGCGGGTGGTCGAGAAGGCCGGCCCCGTCGAGCCGTCCGCCGAGGTGCCGCCCGCCTTCGCCGAGGCCATGGACGACGACTTCGGGGCCCCGCAGGCGCTCGCCGTCGTGCACACCACGGTCCGTCAGGGCAACAGCGCGCTCGCGGCCGACGACAAGGAAGCAGCCGTCGCCCGCCTCGCCGAGGTGCGCGCCATGCTCGGCGTCCTCGGCCTCGACCCGCTCGACGCCCACTGGTCCGGTGAGTCCGACCGGGGTGAGGACCTCGCCGGAGTGGTCGACAGCCTCGTACGCCTCGTCCTCGACCAGCGGGAGGCGGCCCGCACCCGCAAGGACTGGGCCACCGCGGACGCCATCCGCGACCAGCTCGGCCAGTCGGGGCTGACCATCGAGGACGGTCCGCAGGGGCCACGCTGGACGCTGGGTCCGCGCTAGTCCGGCCCCTCTTTTCTTGATCGATTGTGCCGCCCGGGCCTCCGGGCGGCACACTGCATAGACGTACGAACGTTTCACCGACGTAGACACCCACGCAGAACAGGTAGGTCATGGCAGCCAACAACCGCCGCATGTCCGGCAAGAAGGGCGCGCAGGTCGGCAGTGGCGGCCAGCGGCGCAAGGGCCTGGAGGGCAGGGGGCCGACCCCGCCCGCCGAGATGCGCAAGGGCCACAAGAAGAACCGAATCGCCAACGCCAAGGCCAAGCAGTCGGTGCGCCGTCCTGCGCCGCGCGGCCGGGGCGGCAAGGGCACCTCGGAGATGGTCGTCGGGCGCAACCCCGTCGTCGAGGCGCTGCGCGAGGGCGTGCCCGCGGTGACGCTCTACGTCCAGCAGTTCATCGACAACGACGAGCGGGTGCGCGAGGCTCTCCAGCTCGTCGCCGACCGGGGCGGCGTCCACCTCATGGAGGCCCCCCGTCCCGAGCTCGACCGGATGACCAACGGGCTCAACCACCAGGGTCTGGTCCTCCAGGTCCCGCCGTACGAGTACGCGCACCCCGAGGACCTCGCCGCGGCCGCCTACGACGACGGCGAGGACCCGCTGATCGTCGCGCTCGACGGCGTGACCGACCCGCGCAACCTCGGCGCGGTCGTCCGCTCGGTCTCCGCCTTCGGCGGCCACGGCGTCGTCGTACCGGAGCGGCGCGCGGCCGGCATGACCGCCGGTGCGTGGAAGACGTCCGCGGGTACGGCGGCCCGCACCCCGGTCGCCCGTGCCACGAACCTGACGCGCGCCCTGGAGGCCTACAAGAAGCAGGGCATCGTGGTCGTCGGCCTCGCCGCCGACGGTGAGCACGAGATCGGTGACCTGGAGGCCCTCGGCGGCCCGGTCGTCATCGTCGTGGGCAGTGAGGGCAAGGGCCTGTCCCGCCTGGTCGGCGAGACCTGCGACTACCGGGTGCGGATCCCGATGCCGGGTGGCGCCGAGTCGCTGAACGCCGGTGTGGCGGCGGGCATCGTGCTGTACGAGGCGGCTCACCGGCGGGACTGAACGGCCGTTCGACCTCGTCACTCACATGGGGTATTCCTGGCGTACGGGGCAAGCTTGACGGGGTCCGGACAGATCCGGCGAGTCAAAGCAGTGTCCTAAACACACGTCACTCGGTTAGATGAGTGTGGACACCAGAACACCCCGCACACCCACGGGGGACGGCCCGTCGGGCTTCGACGACGCTCCCGCGCTGAGCATGGTGAAGGTGCCGAGCGATCCGGCGCAGATCATCGTCAATCATGCGAGCTTCCGCGTGCAGTTGGGCGCGTCGACGAGACGCGCCCAATCCCCGCGGATCGCACGGCACTTGATCGCCGCCGAGGACACCGCCCGGATGCCGGCCGTCGGAGCCGCGGGGCGCCGCCGGCCCGTCGTGTGGAGCGGCAGGTCCGCCCCCGACGACACCGGCGCCCACCGCCTGCTGCAGGCCGTGCGGGGCGGCAGCGTCGGCCATGCCGAGCCGCCCGCCGCCGACGCCGGAGCCACCCAGGTCATCCCCCGTATCGACGTCGAGCACGGTTACCAGGCCGACTACGACGGCGAGTTGGCGCAGACCATGGAGACCCCGGTCGTCGGCGCCCAGCGCACGCCCGACGGCGACGGCACCCGACTCCTGCCCGACATGCGCCCGGTCGGCAGCGCGTACGACGAACCCGCTTACGCGGGCGAGGAGTTCGACGACGGCTTCGACGAGGCCCGCGCCGACCGCGCCACCAGGCGACAGGGCGACGAGGCCGCGCGGCACGCGTACTACCCGGGCCGCCGGATGAACCTCGGTGTCGTCCTCCTCCCGCTCCGGATCTTCCTCGGCTTCATCTCCATCTACGCCGGCATGGGCAAGCTCTGCGACCCCGTCTACTTCGACGGCGGCAAACGCGGCTCCATGGTCAAGTGGCTCAACACCCTGCACCCGTGGGAAGTCGCCGAGCCGCTGCGCCAGTTCGCCCTCCAGCACCCCGTCGGCTCCGGCCTCGTCATCGCCTTCCTCCAGGTCATCGTGGGCGTCCTCACGATCCTGGGCTGCTGGCAGCGGGTCGCCGCGGTCGTCGGCGCCGGCCTCTCCGCCGCGCTCCTCGTCACCGTCAGCTGGAAGAGCGTTCCCGCCTACGACACCCCCGACATCATCTACCTCGCCGCCTGGTCCCCGCTGATCATCGCCGGCGCCCCCGTCTACTCCATCGACGGCCGCCTCGCGGGCGCCGCCTGGCGCCGTCTCGGGCCCCGCTCCGACATCTGGGAGCTGCGCCGCTACGTCCTGCGCCGCGGCGCCCTCATCACGGCCATCGTCACCGGCCTCACCCTCCTGATCGGCTCCGTCCTCGGCGGTGCCGTCCGGGACGCCGACCGGGTCATCGTCCCCGGCCCCGGCGAGGCCCCCCGCAACGAACTGCCCGGCTCCCCGCTCCCGCAGGACTCCGCCAAGGCCCGCAAGAAGAGCCCCTCGGCGTCCACCCGGCCCAGCCAGGGCGCCACCAGCGGCCCGTCCGCCGGCACCTCGGCCGCCCCCGGCGCCACCCGCGACACCGGCACCGGCACCGGCGGCTCGCCCAGCCAGACCCAGGGCACCACGGGCCGGACCTCACCCCAGCAGTCCTCGCCGGTCCAGCAGGCCCCCAGCACCACGTCCGGCCCCACCGGCGGCACCAGCAGCTCCGGCGGTTCGACAGGCGGCTCCGGCACAGGAGGCTCCTCCTCCGGTGAACCGGGCCTGGTGGGCGGCCTGTTGGGGTAGGCGGGCCGGTGGGCGACGTACTGGGCAACCCCACCGGCTGAGAGAGACGCCCGCACGACAAGAAGTCCCGCACGACAAGAAGTCCCGCACGACGAGAAGTCCCGTACGACGAGAAGTCCCGCACGGAGGATCGTGCGGGACTTCTTGATGCAGGGGAGCCGCGGCGCTGTCAGGGGCGCGGGGCTACCGACCGAGCGCTGCCAGTTCCCTCGCCGCCTCGGTCAGATCCTTCGCGGTGTCGATGGCGCGCCAGTACGCCCCCTGGGGGATGGGGAACCCGGCAAGGCGCAGCTCACGCGCGAGCGTCGGGAACGTGGTGCGCTCATGGTCCCCGCGCTCCGGCAGCAACCCGGCGAACGCGGGCGAGAAGACGTACACACCGGCGTTGATCTCGAACGTCGACGGCGGCGCCTCGATGAAGTCCGTGATGTGCCCGAAGCCGTCGGTCTGCACGGCCCCCCACGGAATCCGCGGCCGCGCCAGCGCGAGCGTCGCGACCGCGTCGCGCTCGGTGTGGAAGTCCGCCATGTCGCGCAGCGAGAACCGGGTCCAGATGTCACCGTTCGTCGCGTACCAGGCGCGGTCGGGGTGCGGCAGATGGGCCGCCGCGTACTTCAGTCCGCCGCCCCTGCCGAGCGGCTCCGCCTCGATGACGGTCTTGACGCGCACCGGGAGGTCGGCCGTCCGCAGCCAGTCCTGGAGCACCTCGGCGAGATGCCCGCAGCTGACCACCACGTCGGTCACGCCTTCCTCGGCGAGCCAGACGAGCTGATGGCCGATGATCGGAGTTCCCGTACCGGGGATCTCGACCATCGGCTTGGGCCGGTCGTCGGTGTAGGGACGCAGCCGGGAGCCCTGGCCGCCGGCCAGGATCACGGCCTGGGTCGGACGGGACGCGGCGTTCGGATCGGTCATGACCGGAACTGTACGGCGCGCCCCTTTCCCGACCTCGGTCGGCGTCCTCTCTCGCGGAGGTCAGCTGTGCGCCGCCGCCACACCCGTCGCGAAGGACGTGTCGCAGACGGGGCGGGCGTAGGACTGCGCGCGCGTGGGGCCGTACACACGGACCGCGGCGCGGCCCAGGGCCCTCGCGATGGACACGCAGTGCCTGGCGAGCGACGGTCGCTCGTTCACGGCCTCCTGGAGGTGCGTGAGGGCGGTGCCCGGGTTCTTCTCCTGGAGCTCGGTCAGGAGCTGCTCCCGCAGGACGTCCTGCGGGGCGAGGCGTGCGCCGCGCGGCTTGCTGTCCGAGACGGTCGCGTCCGACGCGGTGAGCACCGAGGAGCTCGAGGGATCCCCCGACCAGTTGACTCGGGTGACCGCGAGGGTCCCGGAGAGCACCAGGACGACCGGCAGGACAAGGGCGAGGGAGCGGCCGATACGGCGGGCGGGGCCCCGGCCGCGTCGCGTCTGTTGGTAAGTGGAGTGCTTCACGCGTGTGAGGGTAGCGTGCGGTAATGATTTGGCGACATTTAGTCACCGGTTCGGGGGATGAGATGGTGCCGTTCTTTGGGTAGGGCGTTGACGCACACTGCTCGAAATGACCGGTGTGCCGGGGTATTTGTCGACAACCTCCGGCGGGCTCCGGGCGCGAGAAGGGCCCCGCGGATGCTCCGCGGGGCCCTTCTCGTCAACCTGGGTGAATTGTCGCCGTTCGTCCTCAGTCGGAGAGGCGCTCGCCCGTGGAGGTCGAGAACACGTGGGTCTCGCCCGGACGCGGCACGACGTGCAGCGTGGCGCCCTTCTCCGGGACCGCGCGGCCGCTGACGCGGACGACCAGGTCCTTCAGCTCGCCGTCGACCTTGGCGGAGCCGTAGACGTAGCCGTCGGCGCCGAGCTCCTCGACGACGTTCACGGAGACCGCGAGACCGGCCGGGGCGTCCTCGGTGTCCTTGGAGAGGGCCGAGGCGGCGGCGCCGTTGTGCTCGACGATGTCGAAGTGCTCGGGGCGGACACCGACGGTGACCGTGGTGTCACCCTTGTCGGAGGCTGCCTTGAGGGCCTCGCGGTTGACGGGCACCACGCTGTTGCCGAACTTCACGCCGCCGTCGGTGATCGGAACCTCGACGAGGTTCATCGCCGGGGAGCCGATGAAGCCGGCCACGAAGAGGTTCGCCGGGCGGTCGTACATGTTGCGCGGGGAGTCGACCTGCTGAAGCAGACCGTCCTTGAGCACGGCCACGCGGTCGCCCATCGTCATGGCCTCGACCTGGTCGTGGGTGACGTAGACGGTGGTGATGCCGAGGCGGCGCTGCAGCGAGGCGATCTGCGTACGGGTGGAGACGCGGAGCTTGGCGTCCAGGTTGGACAGCGGCTCGTCCATGAGGAAGACCTGGGGCTCACGCACGATGGCGCGACCCATGGCGACACGCTGGCGCTGACCGCCGGAGAGGGCCTTCGGCTTGCGGTCCAGGTACTCGGTGAGGTCGAGGATCTTCGCGGCCTCCTCGACCTTCTGCCGGATCTCCGCCTTGTTGATGCCGGCGATCTTGAGCGCGAAGCCCATGTTGTCGGCTACCGTCATGTGCGGGTACAGCGCGTAGTTCTGGAACACCATGGCGATGTCCCGGTCCTTCGGCGGCAGGTGCGTGACGTCGCGGTCACCGATGCGGATGGCGCCGCCGTTGACGTCCTCGAGCCCCGCCAGCATGCGGAGCGAGGTGGACTTGCCACAGCCGGACGGACCGACCAGGACGAGGAACTCGCCGTCCTCGATGTGGATGTCGAGACCGTCGACGGCGGGCTTGGTCGACCCCGGGTAGATCCGAGTCGCCTTGTCGAACGAAACAGTGGCCATGGCTCTGAGGCCCCCTTCTACCGGCAGGAACGTGCCGGACGATCCGTTGTAGGAAGGTGGTGGTCCAGTCCACACAGGTGGACTGGGTCAGGACGGTACCCGGCGTTCATCGGTATGTCAGTACCTGAGCGACTGTGAACTTCGCGGAAATTTTCGACAGGGCCCCACGGCGACCTGGGTACACTGCTCGGGCGCCCGGTTCCGGTAACCGCGCACGCCTCCTTAGCTCAGATGGCCAGAGCAACGCACTTGTAATGCGTAGGTCGTCGGTTCGAATCCGACAGGGGGCTCTGGCGAAGCCCAGGTCGGATCACTTCTGACCTGGGCTTTTGTTGTGCGTGGGTGGGGTTGCCCTCGGTAGTTCCACGCTGATGTGCAGGCCGCCCGTGGGGCGGGGGGTGAGGGTCAGGGTGCCGTCGTGGGCGTGGGTGATGGTCTTGACGATGGCGAGGCCCAGGCCGACGCCCGCGTGGTCGGTGTGGATGCGCTCGGTGCCGCGCTGGAAGGCTTCCGTGAGGGTCGGGATCAGTTCCGGGGCGAGCCGCTCGCCGGTGTTCTCGACGGTGAGCGCCACCGTGCCGGGGCGGACGTGGGTGGTGATCCACACCGTGCCCCGGTCGGGCAGGTTGTGGACGATCGCGTTGTGCACGAGGTTCGTGGTGAGCTGGAGCAGGAGCGCCTGGGAGCCGGTCGTCGGGGCGATGTCGCCGTGGGTCTCGAGGGTGACGCCGTGCTTCTCCGCGAGGGGGAGGAGGGTTTCGGTGGCCTCCTCCGCCGTGAGGGACAGGTCGACGGGCTCTCGGGTGAAGGACCGCTGTTCGGTGCGGCTGACCAGGAGCAGGGCCTCGGTGAGGTCGATCGCCCGGGTGTTGACGGTGTGGAGGCGGTCGAGGACCTCGCCGGTGTCCTGGTCGGGGTCGGTGCGGGCCACGTCGATGAGGGCCTTGGAGATCGCGAGCGGGGTGCGCAGTTCGTGAGAGGCGTTGGCCGCGAATCTGCGCTGTTCGGTGACGTGGGCCTCGAGGCGGGTGAGCATCGCGTCGAAGGCGTCGGCGAGCTCGCGGAACTCGTCCTTGCGGCCCGGCAGCCGGATCCGGTGGGAGAGGGAGCCGGTCGTGGCGGTGCGGGTGGCGTCCGTGATGCGGTTGAGGGGGGCGAGCATGCGGCCGGCGAGGATCCAGCCGCCCAGGAGGCCGAACACCAGCAGGAACGCCATGACCGCGGCCGCCGTCGGGGCGAAGCCCTTCAGGAAGAAGGTGCCCGGGGTCGCCTGCACCGCCCCGGATTCGTTGTATCCGAGCTGTCCGTTCCGCAGGAGGTACACGCCCACGGCGGCGATGGCCAGGACGCTCGCGAGCATGAGGAACCCGGCGTAGCTGAGGGCCAGTTTGAGGCGGACGCTCAGACCGGGCGCCCTATCCATGGTCCGCTCCCTGGTCCCGGGGCCCCGGCTCGGTGTCGATGCGGTAGCCGACGCCCGGCACGGTGGCGATGATCCAGGGTTCGCCCAGGCGCTTGCGCAGGGCCGAGACGGTGATGCGCACGGCGTTGGTGAACGGGTCGGCGTTCTCGTCCCACGCGCGTTCGAGCAGTTCCTCGGCGCTGACGACACCGCCCTCGGCGCCGACGAGCACTTCGAGGACGGCGAACTGCTTCCGGGTCAGCGCGATGTAGCGGCCGTCCCGGTAGACCTCCCTGCGGAAGGGGTCCAGTCGCAGACCCGCGATCTCCCGCACGGGGGGCCTGCTGTGCGCCCGTCTGCGGTCCAGTGCCCTGAGCCGGAGAGCGAGTTCCTGGAGCTCGAAGGGCTTGGTGAGATAGTCGTCGGCGCCCAGTCCGAAGCCGGAGGCCTTGTCGTCGAGGCGGTCGGCCGCGGTGAGCATGAGGATCGGCATGCCGCTGCCGGAGGCGACGATGCGTTTGGCGATCTCGTCGCCGGAGGGACCCGGCACGTCCCGGTCCAGGACGGCGATGTCGTAGGTGTTGATGCTCAGCAGTTCCAGAGCGGTGTCGCCGTCGCCCGCGATGTCGGCCGCGATCGCTTCCAGGCGCAGACCGTCGCGGATGGCTTCCGCTAGGTAGGGCTCGTCCTCGACGATCAGCACACGCATGTCATCGATGCTACGAGCGGTCGCGTATCGCGGGCGTATCGAAAACCGCATACGGGCCGGCAACACCGTGCCGCCTTGACTGGCCGTATGACGCACACCTCGCCCGCGCCCGCGCCCGCACCCTCGCCCGCGCCCGCGCCCGCACCCTCGCCCGCGCCCGCGCCCGCGCCCTCGACCCCGACCTCGCCAAGCACAGCGGACCCGACGATCGAGGCCACCCGGGCCACCCGGGCCACCCTCTCCGGCGTGCGGCGCACGGGCGTCCGCCGCATGATCCACCTCTGCTCCCGCCCCGGCCCCTGGAAGCGCGGCCCGGTACTCGTGGTCCTGGCGCTGCTGCTGGGCCTGCTCCTGCTGCTGCACGCGCGGATCACGGACCACGGCGGTCTCGGCAGCCTGGTGGAGACGTTCCTGCCGTGGTTCGGACTGGGTGTGCCGGTGCTGCTGGCCGGGGCGTTGTGGCGCCGCTCCGCCGCCGCGGTGCTCGCACTGCTGCTGCCGGTGACGGTGTGGCTGGGCCTGTTCGGGGGGCAGCTGGGCGACAGGTCCCGTGCGGGCGGCGACCTGCTCGTGGTCGGCCACAACGTCGGCGCGGACAACCCCGACCCCGTCGGCACCGCCCGTGCCCTGGTCGCCTCCGGCGCGGACGTGCTGGGTCTGGAGGAGATCACCCCGCAGGCGAGGCCGGTGTACGAGAGGGCGCTGGCGAAGGCGTACCCCTATCACACGGTGCTGGGCACGGTCGGGCTGTGGAGCAGGCTGCCGCTGTCGGACATGCGGGCGGTGGACACCGCGATGGACTACGGGCCGCTGGGGGCCACCAAGTCGGCCGCCGAGAAGTTGCCCGGGAACCGGGCGCTGCGGGCCACCGTGGCCACCGAGCGGGGGCCGCTCGCGGTGTACGTGGCCCATCTGGGGTCCGTGCGCGTGCTGCCCAGGACCGGTTTCTGGACGGACAGCCGGGACCGCAACGCGAACGCGCTCGCCAAGGCCGTCGCCGCCGAGCCGAACGGGCGGGTGGTGCTGCTCGGCGACCTGAACGGCACCACGGACGACCGCGCCCTGGCCGGTCTCACCTCGCGGCTGCGCTCGGTCCAGGACGCGGCCGGGGACGGCTTCGGCTTCACCTGGCCGGCGAGGTTCCCGGTGGCGCGGATCGACCAGATCCTGGTGCGCGGGGTGGAACCGGTCGGTTCCCGGGTGCTGCCGGCCACCGGCAGCGACCACCGGCCGGTGGCGGCCACCGTCAACTGGTGAGCACGACGGCCACGTGCGGGGCTTTCCGCCGGTCTCCTCAGCGCGCGCCCGCGGCCTTCACCAGGGCCTCGTCGGTCAGGCGGTACACCGTCCACTCGTCCTGGGGGCGGGCGCCGAGGGCCTCGTAGAAGTCGATCGCGGGGGTGTTCCAGTTCAGGACGGACCACTCCAGGCGCTGGTAGCCGCGCTCGACGCAGATGCGGGCGAGTTCGGTGAGCAGGGCCTTGCCGTGGCCGCCGCCGCGGGCCGTGGGACGGACGTAGAGGTCCTCCAGGTAGATGCCGTGGACACCGCGCCAGGTGGAGAAGTTGAGGAACCAGACCGCGTAGCCGACCACCGCACCGGCGGGGTCGGTCGCCACGTGGGCGTAGGCGGCGGGACGGTGGCCGAAGAGGGCCTCGTGGAGTTGTTCCTGGGTCGCCCTCGCCTCCTCCAGGGCCTTTTCGTAGTCGGCGAGTTCGCGGATCAGGGTGTGGATCGCGGGGATGTCGGCGGGGGTGGCGGGGCGGATCACGGCTGTCGGCTCCGGTGGGTGCGCAGGCGGTGGGCGATCTCGAACTGGCGGGGTTCCAGGGGGCGGCCGTCCTCGATGTCCCAGAGGGCGTTCTGGAGGAGCCGTCCCATCGTCCAGGCACGCGCGCGTGCGCGGTCCAGGCCGAGGATGTCGGTCATGGCGTCGAAGCGCCAGATGATCTCGTCGGCGTCGAAGCGGTTGTCGAGGGCGGGCCAGAGCTCGAACCCGGGATCGCCGGCGAGGGGTTTGGGGTCGATGGCGAGCCAGGGCGCGCGGTCGCAGGCGAGGACGTTCTCGTCGTGCAGGTCCCAGTGCAGAAGCCGGTCGCCGGGCTCGTCGACGACCTCGCGTACGGCGGCCGCGCAGTCGGCGACGGTACGGCGCATCCGCGGGTCGGGGATGTGTTCGAGGGCCTCGGGGGTCTCGTCCAGCATGGTCTGCGCGATGTCGCCGAGCCGGCGCAACCCGGCGGGGGCGGGTGTCGCGGTCAGACGGGCCAGCAGTTCGGCGATGACGACGACAGCGTCCCGGGTGCCGGGCAGGGTGGAGAGCATGCGGGTGGAGTCGAGGCGCTCCAGGAGCATGGTGTGGGTGACCGGGTCGTGGTCGAGGAGGCGGACGGCCCCGTCGCCGTCCCACAGGCGCAGGGCGACGGGCTCGCCGGCGCTCTCCTCGTCGAGGAGCTGGAACTTCAGCACGGCCGGGGCGTACGGGTCGGCGCGGACGACCGGCAGGACCAGCGCGGTGACGCCGTGCATGGGCGTGCCGTCCGGTCTGAGCTGCCAGCGCTCCAGGAACTCCTCGACCAGGGCGGGCAGTGCGGCGATGAACTCCCGTCCCCTGTCGCCGTTGTAAAGCTCCTGTGTCGCTGCCAGTTCCTCCGGGATGTCGATCACGTGCCGGACCCTACCGGCGTGGGTGAATCGCCTCATGCGAATTAACCGGGGTGTCCACAGGGTGTGGGCGTACGTCCGCAGCGCCCCCGGCACCTATGTGTGGCTGGCCGTTCTCTTCGTGACGACGGTGGCGCTGCACCACATGTCGCCGGAGTTCGAGGAGGAGTTCCTGCGGCAGCGCTCGACCAACATCCATGAGCTGTCGAGCAATCCGGTGCGGGTCCTGGTCTCCAGTGCCATGTGGATCGACGGCGGGCACTGGCTGCCGTACGTCGTCCTCTACTCGGTGTTCCACGCGCAGACCGAGCGGTGGCTGGGCACGGCGCGCTGGCTGGCGGTGTGCGCGGCGGCTCATGTGCTGGCCACGCTGATCAGCGAGGGGGCGCTGCTGTGGGGGATCCGGCACGGGATGGCGCCGGCGTCGGCGGTGAACACGCTGGACATCGGGGTGAGTTACGCGCTGGCCGGGGTGGTCGGGGTGCTGGTGTACCGGGTCCCGGAGCCGTGGCGGTACGTCTACGGGTTCGCGGTTCTCGTCGTGTACGCGGTGCCCCTGGTGACCGGGCGGACCTTTACGGACCTGGGGCACTTCACCTCCGTACTGATCGGATTCGGGTGTCTTCCGCTGGTCCGCGGGCGGGAAAAAGCACGGAATCCGAAGGAGACAGCAGGTGTGCCGGCGGGTTAACGTCCCAGGCCATGAGCAGCACGGTCGTGAACGGCGGCATCTCCTTCTGGTACGCGGACGACGGCTTCCCCGAGGCGCGGGAGCCGCTCGGCGGTGACGCCTCGGCGGACGTGGTGATCGTCGGCGGCGGGTACACGGGTCTGTGGACGGCGTACTACCTGAAGAAGGCCGTGCCCTTTCTGCGGATCACCGTCCTGGAGCAGAAGTTCTGCGGCTACGGCGCCTCCGGGCGCAACGGCGGCTGGCTCTACAACGGCATCGCGGGCCGCGACCGGTACGCGCGGCTGCACGGCCACGAAGCCGCCGTACGGCTGCAGAAGGCCATGAACGACACCGTCGACGAGGTGATCCGGGCGGTCGCCGAGGAGGGCTTCGACGCCGGGCTGCACAAGGGAGGCGTGCTCGAAGTCGCGCGTACGCCCGCGCAGTTGGCGCGGCTGCGGGCCTTCCACGAGCACGAGCTGTCGTACGGCGAGAAGGACCGTGAGCTGTACGGCGCCCGGGAGACGGCGGAGCGGATCCGGGTCGCGGACGCGGTCGGGTCGTCGTGGACGCCGCACGGGGCGCGGGTGCATCCGGTGAAGCTGGTGAAGGGGCTCGCGGCGGCCGTCGAGGCGCTGGGTGTGGTCGTCCACGAGCAGACGCCGGTGACGGAGATTCGGCCCAAGCACGCGGTGACGCCGTACGGAACCGTCCGCGCGCCCTATGTGCTGCGCTGCACCGAGGGCTTCACCGCCGCGCTGAAGGGGCAGCGGCGGACCTGGCTGCCGATGAACTCCTCGATGATCGCCACCGAGCCGCTCACCGACGAGCAGTGGGCGGCGATCGGCTGGGAGGGGCTGCAGACGCTGGGGGACATGGCGCACGCGTACATGTACGCGCAGCGCACCGCCGACGGGCGGATCGCGCTGGGCGGGCGCGGGGTGCCGTACCGCTTCGGCTCGCGCACCGACAACGACGGGCGCACGCAGGGCGAGACGGTCCAGGCGCTGCGGGACATCCTCGTGGGCTTCTTCCCGATGCTGGCCGGGACGCGGATCGAGCATGCCTGGTCGGGGGTGCTGGGGGTGCCGCGCGACTGGTGCGCGTCGGTGACGCTGGACCGTTCGACGGGCATCGGCTGGGCGGGCGGTTACGTCGGCTCGGGCGTCGCCACCGCCAACCTGGCCGCCCGGACCCTGCGGGACCTCGTCCAGCAGGACTCCGGACAGGGCGGCCGGACCGAGCTCACCGAACTCCCGTGGGTCGGCCACAAGGTGCGCAAGTGGGAACCGGAGCCGTTGCGGTGGCTGGGTGTGCAGGGCATGTACGCCACGTACCACACCGCGGACCGTCGGGAGTCGACGAGCCACCGCGCTCAGTCCTCGCGACTGGCCCGGTGGGCGGACCGGATCGCCGGGCGGCATTGACCGGACAACGCTTTCCGGGAAGGCCGACGGCAGGGCGATCGGCGGGGCCACGGCGAGCACCTGCACCGTGGCCGCGTCGGTGGCGGGCAAGCAGCTCAGCGTGACCGTCACCGCGGTCAGGAGCGGCTGGAAGAGCGGGACGGCGGCCTCGTACGCCTACCAGTGGTACGCCGACGGCAGGGCGATCGGCGGGATCATCAAGTCCTCGCTGGTGCTCAAGTCCGCCCGGACGGCCGGTGGGGAGGGGCGGTCCCGGTGTTCCGGGGGCGCCCCTTCCTCATGCCACGGACTCGGGCACCGGTGCCTGCGCGGGTGCCCCCTGCTTCGGCGGCTTGGCCGTGACCATCAGGCCCGCGATCAGGCCGGCCAGGAGCATGATGCCGGCGGCCCACCAGATGGCGACGGTGTAGCCGTGCACGACGCCCTCCTTGACGATCAGCGCCCTCTTCGACGGGTCGGTCAGGTGGGCGGTGACGTAGGCGGTGCTGCTGGTGGTGGCGATCGTGTTGAGCAGGGCCGTGCCGATGGAACCGCCCACCTGCTGCGAGGTGTTGACGGTCGCCGAGGTCACTCCTGAGTCCTGCGGGGCGACGCCCGCGGTGGCCGTGGAGAACACCGGCATGAAGGTGAGGCCCATGCCCAGGCCCATCAGGAGCAGCGCGGGCAGGATCTCGGTGGTGTACGAGCTGTCCACGGTCATCCGGGTCAGGATCAGCATGCCGCTCGCCGCGAGCACCATGCCGGGCACCATGAGCACGCGCGGTGCGACATGGTTCATCAGGCGGGCCGAGATCTGGGTCGAGCCGACGATGATCGCCGCGGTCATCGGCAGGAAGGCAAGCCCGGTCCGCACGGGGGAGTAGGCCAGCACGACCTGCAGGTAGTAGGTCATGAACAGGAACAGGCCGAACATGCCGATGACGGCGAGCCCCATGGTCAGGAAGCAGCCCGCGCGGTTGCGGTCCTTGACGATGTGCAGCGGGAGCAGGGGGTAGGGGGCCCGGGCCTGCCACCACACGAAGGCCACCAGCAGCAGGACGCCACCCGCGATCAGGGTCACCACCAGGGGGTCGCTCCAGCCCCGTGGCTGTGCCTCGCTGAAGCCGTAGACGATCGCGACCAGGCCGCCGCAGCCGAGCAGCACACCGGGCACGTCGAGGCGGGCGCCCGCGTGGCCGGGACGGTCGTGCAGCAGGACGAGGGCGCCGAAGACGGCGATCACCGCGATGGGCACGTTGACGTAGAGGCACCAGCGCCAGTTCAGGTACTCGGTGAGCAGCCCGCCGACGATGAACCCGATCGCCGAACCGGAGCCCGCGAGCGCGCCGTAGATCCCGAAGGCCTTCCCGCGTTCCTTGGGGTCGGTGAAGGTCGTGGTCAGCAGGGACAGTGCGGAAGGGGCGAGCACGGCGGCGAACACGCCCTGCAGGGCGCGGGCGGCGAAGAGCATGCCGGAGCCGGTGGCGGCGCCGCCGAGCGCGGAGGCGGCGGCGAAGCCGACCAGGCCGATCACGAAGGTGCGTTTGCGGCCCACCAGGTCGGCGATGCGGCCGCCGAGCAGGAGCAGACCGCCGAAGGCCAGCGTGTAGGCGGTGATCACCCATTGCCGGTTGCCGTCGGACATGCCGAGGTCCTGCTGCGCGGAAGGGAGCGCGATGTTCACGATGGTCGCGTCGAGGACAACCATCAGCTGCGCGAGGGCGATGACCACCAGGCCCCACCAGCGACGGGGATCTTCACCTGTTCGGGTGACATTCACCTGGTCAGAAGACCATGAATCGGGATGAGTCGCATCTGGGCGTGTCATGGCTCCAGGACTACCTTTCCGGTTGTGCCGCGGGTCTCCAGCGCTCGGTGCGCGGCGGCCGCCTCGGCGAGCGGGAAACGCTGTACGGCAGGGGTGAGACGACCCGCTGCGGCCTCGGTGAGGGCACGTAGTTCGAGGGTGCGGATGGGGTCGGGGCCGCCGGCCTTCCGGGCCATGACGGGCCCGAGGACCTGTTCGGAGACCCCTTCGACGAGGTAGGGCCCGCCGTCGTGGATGCCCTCGCCGGACCAGCCGAAGACGATGTGCCGGCCGTTCCCGTCCAGCAGACCGACGCTCTCGCGGGCGACCTCCCCGCCCACGCCGTCGAAGACCACGGTGGCGGGCCGGCCGCCGAGGAAGGCGCGGACCTTCCCGGGCCACGCGGAGTCCCGGTAGTCGACGGCGAGGTCGGCGCCGTTGGCCTGCACCCGGGCCGTTTTCGACGGTCCGCCCGCGAGTCCGACGACGGTGGCCCCGGCGTTCTTCGCGTACTGCACGAGCAGGGTGCCGATGCCTCCGGCGGCCGCCGGGACCACGACCACGGAGTCGGGGCCGAGCTCGGCGAACTGGACGATCCCCATCGCCGTACGGCCCGTGCCGATCATGGCGACGGCCTGGGCGAAGTCGAGGTTCTCGGGGATCTCGTGGACGCGGTCGACCTCGGTGACGGCGAGTTCGGCGTAGCCTCCGGGCGCGAACCCGAGGTGGGCGACCACGCGCTTGCCGAGCCACAGTCCGGCGACCCCCTCGCCGAGGGACTCGACCGTGCCGGCGACCTCGCGGCCGGGGACGGTGGGCAGCTCGGTCGGCCGGGGCAGCGGCCCCTGGTGGCCCTCGCGCAGGGCGGTGTCCAGGAGGTGGACTCCTGCTGCCCGTACGGCGATACGGACCTGGCCGGGGCCCGGTACCGGATCCTCGGTCTCCTCGTAGGTGAGGTTCTCGGCGGGGCCGAAGGCGTGCAGGCGGATGGCGTGCATGGAAGGAACTCCCTCAGTGGACGGGCTTCTGCGGCAGGACACCCACCCTCCGACCTCAAGCATGCTTGAGGTCAAGGGCGTGCCGGCCGAGCGCCAGCGACACGGCGGTGAGCGCGCTGTTGAACGACACCTCCGAGAGCACCCCGGGCGCCGCGACCTGGTCGCCCGCCAGATAGACGCCGTCGCCGCGGTCCACGGCGGGCCGGTCGCGCCAGCTGGTGCCGGGCAGGTCGACGGCTCCCGTACGGCCGTTCGCGACGGACTCGCGCCGCCAGGTGACGCGTTCGCGCCAGCCGTCGAAGGCGAGATCGAGCAGCTGCTCCGCGCGCGCGACCCCGTCGGCCTTGGACTCGTGCGGGGCGATCGGGATCTGACCCTGGAGGAGCTGCTCACCCGCGGGCGCGAGTGTGCGGTCCTGGGCGGTGAACCGCTCGATCCAGCCGGGGGAGTCGAGGTCGGAGACGGCGAAGGCGTCGCCGCGCCGGGTGCGCAGGGCGAGGTCGATCAGTGTCGTACGGCCGCTCGGCCAGGTCAGCGAGTCGTCGCCGAGGAGACGGCGGGCCGCGTCCAGGGAGGTGGCGACCACGACGGGGGAGTCGGTGGGCAGTGCGTCGACGCGGGACAGGGTCTCCATCCGCACGCCCAGGTTCCAGGCGCGGGCGGCCATCCGGTCCACGACGGCCGCCCAGCCGCCGCGCGGGTAGTGCGCCTCGGGCGGCAGCTTGGTGGCACGCCGCAGCCGTTCCTGCACGAACGCGGCGGACAGGGTGCCGGGGTCGTGGTGGAAGAGGGCGACGGCGGAGTAGTGGGCGGCGGCACGGGCGCCCTCCTCGCCGGCCTGTCCGGTGGCCCAGGACAGGAAGTCGACGTCGACGGGGGCCTGTCGGGAGCTGTGGCGCAGCAGCTTGAGCATCGCGAAGGGCGGGGTGCGGCGCAGCACGCCCTTGTGCCGCAGGCGCAGCCGGGCCGCCTCCAGGGGCGGGAGCGGGGCCAGCGGCCCGATGAGGTCGCGCTGCCGGAGCCAGGACCAGTGCGGGCCGCCGTTGTAGAGGGCGTGCGGGCCGTCGTTCGTCCGGTACGGCGCCTCGGCGGTCCTGGCCCGGCCGCCGAGGGTGTGATGGGCCTCGTACACGGTGACCTTGGCGCCCGCCTCAGCGGCGGTGATCGCCGCGGTGAGCCCGGCGAGGCCGCCGCCGATGACGGTGATGCGGTGCATGGCTGGGGATCTCCCTCTGCTCGGGGCCGGTTCCGGGCCGGTCCTTCGCCGGTCCGTCTGCCATATGACGGAGCAGGGGCACCGGAATGTGACATGGAGGGCTGTCGGCGCAGGTCAGGGGGGATTGTCAGTGGCGGCGTGCAGGATGGGGGCATGGTGAGGCGAGCGGCGGGTGCGAGCGGTGCGAGCAGGGTGAAGGGGGCGCGGCGGCCGGAGGTGCGGCTGCCGCCGCTGGAGCCGTCCGGCCAGGCGGAGCTGGAGCCGGACGGGGACTACGACGGCCTGGAGTTCCTGGAGCGCGACCTCGCGGGCCAGGACGGGGCGGGGGCCCGTTTCATGGACTGTGCGCTGAGAGGCTGCGCGCTGGACGAGACCCGGCTCCACCACGCCCGCTTCCTCGACTCGGTCCTCACCGGCATCCGGGGTGTGGGCACCGACCTCGCGGAGTCGACCCTGCGGGACGTCGAGCTGATCGACGCCCGCCTGGGCGGGGTGCAGTTGCACGGCGCCGCTCTGGAGCGGGTCGTGATCCGGGGCGGCAAGATCGACTACCTGAACCTGCGCACGGCGGTGCTGAAGGACGTCGTCTTCGAGAGCTGCGTCCTGGTGGAGCCGGACTTCGGGGGCGCCCGCCTGGAGCGCGTGGAGTTCGTCGACTGCGCGCTCAAGGGCGTGGACCTCACGGCGGCGACCCTGAAGGACGTCGACCTGAGAGGCGTCGCGGCACTGGAGATCGCCCGCGGTGTCGACCGCCTCGCGGGAGCGGTGGTCAGCCCGTCCCAACTCCTGGACCTGGCACCGGTGCTGGCGGCGGAGCTGGGGATTCGGGTGGAGGGCTGACCGGGGCCGCCCCCGGTGATCACTTCACTCTCGGGAAGCGCGCCTGGAGCGTCCAGATCGCCGGGTTCTCGCCCAGGTCCTCGTGCAGGTCGGTCAGGTCGGCGATCAGGTCGTGCAGGAAGTCGCGGGCCTCGCGGCGCAGATCCGTGTGGGAGAAGGTGAGCGGCGGCTCCTCGGCCCGCATCCAGTCGGCCTCGATGTCCACCCACCCGAAGCGGCGCTCGAACAGCATGCGGTCGGTGGACTCGGTGAAGTCGAGCTCCGCGTGCTGGGGGCGGGAGGCGCGGGAGCCCGCCGGGTCGCGGTCCAGTCGCTCCACGATGTCGCACAGCGCCCACGCGAAGTCGAGCACCGGCACCCATCCCCAGGCTGTGGACAGTTCCCGGTCCTCCTTGGTGTCCGCGAGGTACACGTCCCCGCAGAACAGGTCGTGCCGCAGCGCGTGGACGTCCGCGCGGCGGTAGTCGGTCTGCGGCGGGTCCGGGAAGCGGTTGGAGAGGGCATAGCCGATGTCGAGCACGTACGCGATGGTGTCACGCGGCCTCTCATAGGATCACCGCGTGCCCCGATCCGCGCCGCCCGTCCCTGTCGCCCTGCGCATCCCCACCGCCCTGCTCGTGGCGGGAGCCCTCGCCCTGACCGCGTGCGACGGCGGGGTGCACGGCACCCCCGGCGGCTCGGGCCTGCGCGACCCGTACTTCCCGAAGGCCGGCAACGGCGGCTACGACGTGACCCACTACGACCTCGACCTCGCCTTCGACCCGGACACCGAGAAGCTGTCCGGCACCGCGACCCTCACCGCCCGCGCCACCCAGGACCTGTCCGCCTTCGACCTCGACCTCGACGGCCTGGACGTCGAGAAGGTCACCGTCGGCGGCGAGACGGCCCGCTGGAACCGCACCGGCCAGGAGCTGACCGTGCGCCCGCCCGACGACCTCGACGAGGGCCGCATCTTCCGCGTGACCGTCGACTACTCCGGCACCCCCGCCACGCTCACCGACCCGGACGGCTCGGAGGAGGGCTGGCTGCCCACCGGGACCGGCGCGGTGGCCCTCGGCGAACCGACCGGCTCGATGACCTGGTTCCCCGGCAACCACCACCCCTCCGACAAGGCGTCCTACGACCTCACGATCACCGTGCCCGAGGGCCTCCAGGCCGTCTCCAACGGCGAGTTGACGGCGAGCCGGACCAGCGGCGGCCGTACCACCACGACCTGGCACACCGCCGAACCCATGGCGAGCTATGTCGCCACGCTCGCGATCGGCGACTACGACGTCCACCGCACCACCACCCCCGAAGGGCTGCCCGTCCACACCGCCGTCGACCCGGCTGAGGCGGAGGCGAGCCGGAAGGTGCTGGCACGGATCCCGGCCGTGATCGCCTGGGCCGAGGACAACTTCGGGCCCTACCCCTTCTCCTCCACCGGGGCGATCGTCGGCCGCGAGGGCGACGCCGGGTACGCGCTGGAGACGCAGAACCGCCCCTTCTTCCCCGGCGCCCCCGACATCGGGACCCTCGTCCACGAACTCGCCCACCAGTGGTACGGCGACTCGGTCACGCCGAAGACCTGGCGGGACATGTGGCTCAACGAGGGCTTCGCGACCTACGCCGAGTGGCTGTGGGACGAGGACCACGGCGGGGACAGCGCCCAGGAGACCTTCGACGCGCTGTACGCCCATGGCGAGGACGACTACGAGGACCTCTGGTCCTTCCCGCCCGGCAAGCCGTCGAGCGCGGCGCACATCTCCGACAGCCCCGTCTACCAGCGCGGCGCGATGGTCCTCCACCAGATCCGCCGCCGGCTCGGCGACACCGCCTTCTTCGCCCTCCTCCGCGACTGGCCAACGACCCACCGCCACGGCACCGCCGACACCGAGGACTTCACGTCGTACGTCGAGGACCTCGCCCCCGACGAGGACTTCGGCCCGGTCTGGGACGACTGGCTGTACGGCGAGGGAAAGCCCGCGCGCCCCGGCCCGTGACGCCCTCAGCCCTGTGTGCCGTCCCCGTCGGCGGACAGCGCCTTGCGGAGCACGGAGCAGGGGCGGCCGTGTTCGCGGTCCGGCCGGTGGTCGACGACCTCGTAGCCGAGGGTGGTCCAGAAGCCGAGGGCGCGCGTGTTGCCGTCGAGGACGGCGAGGCGTACGGCGGTGCGGCCCTCCGCGCGGAGGCGGTCCTCGACGAGCCGCGCCAGCCGCTGCCCGTGGCCCTGCCGGTGCACGCCCGCATCGATCATCAGCAGCCCGATCCACGGGTCCGGGTCGGCCGGGTCGGGGTGGTGGGCGAGGGTGATCGCGATGCCGACCAGCAGGCCCTCGCTGCGCGCCAGCAGTACTTCCGCGTCCGGATGCGCGAGCTCCTCGGCCAGCGCCGCCGCCACCTGCTCCGGCCGGATGTCGTCCGGGTCCGGGAAGTCACCGCTGAGCGCGAAGAACTCGTGGTTGGCGGCGTAGAGGGCGGTGAGCTCGGTCAGGAGCGGAGCCGGGATGTCGTGGTCGGGCGTGAGGTCGAGGGGGGTGAGGAGCATGGCGGGCAGAGTAGTTGCTCCCTGCCGCATGCCGGTCAGTCCTTGTAGCGCGGCAGGTCGTCCGTCGAGATCGTCCAGTCTCCGATGGTGACGTCCTCGCCGTAGACGAAGTCCTTGCGGGTCGCGTATCGGGGGCCGCCGGGGGTGGAGTGGATGTCGGTGAGGACGGCGCCGGTGGCGGTGCGGGGGTCGAAGATCGCGTAGACGGGGATGCCGATCAGGGGGTAGTCGCGGACCTTGCCGACCCAGTCGTTGTCGGGGTTGGAGCGGGAGACGACCTCGATGGCGGCGCGAACCGTATGAGGATCGAAGGTTCCCTCGGTCTCCATGTCGACCTCGGCGATCACCATTACGTCGGGACGTCGCATGATGCCTTCGGACTGGCCCTCCACATCCGGCTCGCCTGTGTGCGCCACGATTTCTTCCGGCATCACCTTCTCCAGACGCTTCCTGAGGCGCAGCACTGTGAGTTCGTGCGGCCCAATGGGCGAGATCATGTCGTGGACGATCCCTTCCTGGGTGATCTCGAACTTGCCAGGGATGGTGTCGCCCATGGACTGAACGAGATCTCGCATCGCCCGGTAGATGTGGGAGCCGCTCCGTTGCGCGTCGTCCGGTGCGATGGTCATGGCGCTCGCTCCTCGTCTGTGCCCAGGGGCCAGGATCGTCCCGTCCATGCTAGGCGGCCCCCGGGAGATCGCCTCGGCAGTCGCGGCAGCGGCCGGGGTCGGGGGCGCGGAAGGCGCGGTTGCAGCCGTCGCAGTTCTGGAGCGGGTGCACGATCTCCCGGGGCGGAGCCGGGGGCCGGATCGGGGGCAGGGGTGGCAGCTGGGCGGTGAGGCGGTGGGCCAGAAGGGCTGCCGGGCGGTGCAGGGGTTCCATGGGGAGGCGCGCTGTCAGGGCGTCCCGTACGGCGGTGGGGGTCAGGTCCCGTTCCAGCCACGCGGCGACTCCGGGCGCCAGGTGTTCCGTGTCCGTGGCCGACAGGAGCAGGCGGGGGTCGTGGCGGCGGAGGGTGCTGAGCAGGTCGATCGCCCGCTGGATGAGTGCGGGGGCCGGGTAGCCCGGCTGCGGTACGGCGGGCAGGAGCTTCTTGCGGGGCGGTTGCCGCTTCTTCGGCGGTCCGGGGGCCTGGTCCTCTCCGGTCCGGCCGCGGTGGCCCGGCCGGTTGCAGGAGACCGTGCGGGTGACGATACGGCCGCCGGGGATGCGTTCGCGGGTGCGGCGCAGGTAGCCGTGGGTCTCCAGGTCCCGCAGGGCGGCGGCGATACGGTCCCGGCCCTCGGGGAAGCGGGACGCGAGGGTCTTGATGTCCACGGAAGCACCGGCGGGAAGGGACTGGATGTACAGGGCCAGCCCTCTCGCCACGAGCGAGAGCTCCGGGTGCTGGGCGAGGTGGTTGCCGATCACCGTGAAGCGCTCGGTGTGACGGGCGTTCTCGTGCACGAGGCCACCCGCGTGAGAGTGGTTTTTGCCCGCTGCACGGGACTGGGGGCGCGGCGGCGCGCTAGGGTTTTGCATGTCCATCGGGAAGCTCTTTTCTTCCTTGGTGGGCGCCACCGGGAAGGGGCTTTCTTCCTTGGTGGTCAGGCCCTCGCATAGGGATGCCAGTCCCAGCGAGGGCCGTTGTATGTCCGCGGCAGGTCTGCGGTTGTGTCGCGCTGAGCGTAGAGCAAGCAACCGGGCCGAAATCCAGCTGAGTTGGCAATGTTCACTCGGGCGAGTGAGGCGAGTGAGCTGCGACTTCGCGGCGGGAGGATGGGTGGGGCTTGGTGGGGTTTCTTTCAGCCCGGAGTTCTTTGGGAAAGGCCGCCTGCGCCTCCGAAGTACGGGTTCTCGGGACGCGGTGAGACATCGATTTCCGCCCACACCGTCTTGCGGGGACGGGGCCCCGGCGCGACACCCCAGCGGTCGGCGAACGCGTCCACGAGTGCCAGTCCCCGGCCCGACTCGGCCCCCGGCACCGGGGGTTGGACACGCGGTAGACGGTCGCCCCGGGTGTCCGTGACCTCGATGCGCAGGATGTCCCCGACGACGTACAGCGTCACCCGGAAGTCGCGTCCCGGGACCCGGCCGTGCGTGGCCGCGTTCACCGCCAGCTCCGCCACGATGTGCTCCGCGGGGTGCAACGGGAGGTCCCACTCGCGGAGTTGCTCGACCGCCAGCAGTCGGGCCAGGCGGGCCCCGCGTGGTGTGGGGGAGAGCAGGACGCTGAAGTTCCTGATGACGGCGGTTTCTTGATTCACGTCACTCAGCGTGGTGGCGCTCGCTTACCGTGAACAGTGACTGAGTCGATGCGTACGGTGACTGTCCGGAGTCTGTCCGGTCGTGTCCGGGCTGTCGGGGACGGAGGGGTGTGGGATGAGTGTGGACGCGGCGGTCGAACCCGGGTGGGAGGTCGATCCCGACGACGAGTGGGGTGTCGCGGTCATCGCCACGGTCGGGCGGCAGTTGAAGCTGCGGCGCGAGGCCGTGGGGATGCGGGCCGCCGAGTTCGGGGAGGCGGTCGGGTACGGGGAGGACCTCGTCTACAAGATCGAGGGCGGCAAGCGGATTCCCCGGCAGGAGTATCTGGACAGAGCGGACGAGGTGTTGGGGGCCGGTGGGCTCCTCTCCGCGGCTTGGGAGGACGTCAAGAAGGTCCGGTACCCGAAGAAGGTGCGGGAGCTGGCCAAGTTGGAGGGGCAGGCTGTCGAGATCGGGGTCTACGAGTCCAACAGCATCCATGGGTTGTTGCAGACGCCAGAGCACGCTCGGGCACTGTTCGAAGCAGCCCAGCCGCCGTACTCGCGGGACGACGTGGAGCGGATGGTGGTTGCCCGCCTGGCCCGGCAGTCCGTCTTCGATCGTGACCCGGCTCCGTCCATCCACTTCGTGTTGGAGGAGTCGGTCGTACGTCGGCCGGTCGGAGGCACAATGGTGTGGCGACAGCAGCTCGAACGTCTGCTGGAGGTGGGAATGTTGCGCAGCGCCAGGCTTCAGATCATGCCGACCAACAGCGACGCCCACCCGGGTCTGGACGGCAAGATCGAGCTGCTGAAGTTTCCGGACGGGACGGCGGTGGGACGTTCGGACGGTGCCTTCAATGGCCGCCCCATCACCGACCCGAAACAACTCCGCATCCTTGATCTGCGGTATGGCACCATCCGGGCTCAGGCCCTCCCGCCACGGGAGTCGCTGACCTTCATCGATCAACTGCTGGGAGAGACATGATCCGCAAGTCCGCTGCCGGGGAAGCCTCCGAGCTGGTGTGGTTCAAGAGCAGCTACAGCAGCGGCACGGACGGCAACTCCTGCGTAGAGATCGCGGCAGCGCCCCGCACGGTCCACGTCCGTGACTCCAAGCACGACACCACCGGCCCCCGCCTGGCCTTCACCCCGGCCAGCTGGGCCGCGTTCGTGTCACAGACCTGACGCCGGAGCCCCCGGCCGGTACGACCAGGGGCTCCCGCTCAGCGCAGCGAATCGCAGTGACTAGACGTTGACGCCGAAGTCCTGCGCGATGCCGACCAGGCCGGACGCGTAGCCCTGGCCCACCGCGCGGAACTTCCACTCCGCGCCGTTGCGGTACAGCTCGCCGAAGACCATCGCCGTCTCCGTGGCCGCGTCCTCGGAGAGGTCGTAGCGGGCGATCTCGGCGCCGCCGGCCTGGTTGACGATGCGGATGTAGGCGTTGCGGACCTGGCCGAAGTTCTGCGAGCGGTTCTCCGCGTCGTAGATCGAGACCGGGAAGACGATCTTGTCGATGTCGGCCGGGAGACCGGCCAGGTTGACGTTGATCGCCTCGTCGTCGCCGGCGCCCTCGCCGGTGCGGTTGTCACCGGTGTGGACGATGGTGCTGTCCGGGGTCTGCTTGTTGTTGAAGAACACGAAGTGGGCGTCGGAGTAGACCTTGCCCTGCGTGTTGACCGCGATCGCCGAGGCGTCGAGGTCGAAGTCCGTGCCGGTGGTGGTGCGGACGTCCCAGCCGAGGCCCACGGTGACGGCGGTCAGGCCCGGAGCCTCCTTGGTGAGCGAGACGTTGCCACCCTTGGACAGGCTTACAGCCATTGTTGGGAGTCCCTTCCCTCGTTAAGTAACGGGCACGAAGCTACAGCTACCTCTATGAACGCCGCGACTGGTGTCGAAGGTTCCCCGCTTCTTTACTTTCTTTACCCAAGCGGAAGCGTGCGGCGGACGGGGGATATTGGGGTGACGTGGACCGGTCACGGGCGGGAACATGGACCCCATGTCCGGTCCCTACGTCATCCGCGGCTCCGTCTCCCTTCCCGAGGCCGAGCTCATGTGGCGTTTCTCGCGCTCCTCCGGCCCCGGCGGCCAGCACGTCAACACCAGTGACTCCCAGGTGGAGCTGCGCTTCGACCTGGCCCGCACCGAGTCGCTGCCCGACGTGTGGAAGCAGCGGGCGCTGGCCAAGCTGGCCGGACGGCTCGTCGACGGGGTCGTCACCGTCCGCTCCTCCGAGCACCGCTCGCAGTGGCGCAACCGCGAGACCGCGGCCGTGCGCCTCGCGGCGCTGCTCGCCGAGGCCACCGCGCCCCCGCCCAAGCCCCGCCGGCCGACCCGCATCCCGCGCGGGATCAACGAACGCAGGCTGCGGGAGAAGAAGCAGCGCTCGGACACCAAGCGGGGCCGGCAGGGCAGGGACTGGGGGTAGCACCCGCCCGTCGACCCACCCGCGCGTGTCACAACTCCCCCGTGCGGACCGTCAACTCATCGACGGCCGACCACGACGAGAGCGGTGACCCATGGACGACGACGACAGCCTCCTCGCCGACTCGGTCGGCAAAGCCCTCCTCGTCGCCCTCGGCACCCTCACCCCGGCCGAACGACTGGCGTTCGTCCTCCACGACCTCTTCGCCGTCCCCTACGACGGGATCGCCGACGTCATCGGCACCTCACCGGCAGCCACCCGACGGCTCGTCGGCAGGGCCCGGCGACGGGTGCGGGGCGCGCGGGAGGCGGACCCCGCACCCGTCTCACCCGCCCGTCGGCGCGAACTGGTCGACGCCTTCCTCATGACCACACGTGCAGGGGACCGCGAGGGGCTGCCGGCCCTCCTCGACCCGGATGTCGTGGTGCGCACGGAGGCCGGGGTGACCACGGGGGCCCTCGCCGTGGCCAGGGGAGCGGCCGACTGCTCGCGGCACCTCTCCGGCATCGCCGTACCGGCTCTCGTCGAGGGCCGTACCGGCATCGCGCTCCTGCGGGACGGCCGGGTCGAGCGGACGCTCGCGTTCACGTTCGTACACGACCGGATCGCCGTGATCGACATCACCACGGACCCGGCGAGGGCGGCACAACTGGACGTAACGCTGCTCTAGGCGAGGTCCAGGACCCCCACCGTCTCGCTGCCGCTGAGCTCCCCGGTCCGGCGGAAGCCGAGCCGCAGGTAGAACTCCGCCGGGCCGTCCTCGCCCTCGTGCCAGGTGACGTACAACTCCTTCGTCTCCCGGCGGCGCAGCTCCGCGGCGACGGACTCGACGGCGAAACGGCCGTAGCCCCTGCCCTGGGCGTCGGCCGCGATGTTCAGCCGCCACAGGCCGGAGCGGCGCACGCTGCCGCCGTCGGCGCGCCAGTCGATGTCCAGGAAGGCCATCAGGAAGCCGACCGTGCGGTCACCGTCGACGATCAGGCGGGGCCAGGCGACGCCCGGGGGATGGATGTAGGCCTCGGCGAGGGACTGCATCACCGGGGAGACCGCGAATTCCTGCTCGGGGTGGACGCGTATGCCGGTGGCGGTTTCGAAATTCCCGGGTGTGATCTCTTCGAGGCGCGGTGCGAATGTCATGCGCGGACCTTAGGACGAGCCGGCGGCGCGCTGCCACGGAATTCATCCCAACTGCCGGTACCGGCCCCGGAAATAGGCCAGCGGACCGCCGTCGGCGCTCGGCACGTCGGCCGTCAGGACGCGGGCGATCACCAGGGTGTGGTCGCCGGCCGCCACCCGCTGTTCGGTGCGGCACTCCAGGGTGGCGAGGGCGCCGCCCACCAGAACGGCGCCGGTCGCCGCGCCCCGGACGTACGGAATGTCCTCGAACAGCAGCCGGTCGCTGATGCGGCCCTTCATGGCGAAGCGGCCGGCGATGTGCCGCTGGCTCTCCGACAGGACGGAGACCGCCCACAGCGGCTGCTCGTCGAGAAGGTCGTCCATACGGGAGCCCGTACGCAGGCTGACCAGCACCAACGGCGGGTCCAGGGAGACCGAGAGGAACGCCGTGGCCGTCATGCCGACGTCCTCGCCCTTGGGGCCCTCGGCGTCGAGCGGGGGCTCGAACGCGGTCACCAGGACCACGCCCGCGGCCAGCCGGGACATGGCGGCGCGGAACTCGTCGTTGCTCACCCCCACAGCATGCCCGGAAGCGGGCGGAGGGATCATCGGGACGGTGGGGGCGGGAGTGTTCGACACGTCGGAAACGCTAGTCTCGGCGCCGCGCCCGCCGCATCGGGCCTTCGCCCGAGACGGGACCTAGGTCTCCCGACGGGCCGCCTGCCGGAACCTGTATAAACGCCCAAAATTTGTGTGCGCTAAACGCACAGGAAAAACACAGAAACCCCGCTCAATTGCTCATCTTTCGCTGTGACTTGAGTCACAAGAGGTGCCAATTGTTGACCCTGTGTACCGAGCGGGCAGCGCGCTGTGATTCAGTGGCGGGACAGATGACCCTTGATTCGCTGCGAGGTCTCGGGGGGAGGGCAGGCAATGGAGAGCGAGTCGGAGCCGTACGTCCGTCTTGCGTCCCTGCGACAGCTGCACCAGGTCATGGCCGACATGAACACGGCCCGCAGCCTGGCCGACACACTGCAGACCGTCGCGAACGGCGTGGTCACCGCACTCGGCTACGAACTGGCGTGCGTCAATCTCGTGCGCCCCGACGGCGACCTCGTGGTCGCCGCCTTCTCCGGGAACCAGGCCGCCGAGGCCCTGATCACCGGCCGGGTGGGCTCCCGCGAGTCCTGGGAGCGCCGGCTGAGCATGGGTGAGACCTGGGGCGACCTGGTCTTCATACCGCACACCGAGGGCTGGGTCCTCGACGACGACGACGTCCCGCAGTGGTACACCGACGGGCCCGCGCCCCGCTTCGAGGACGAGTGGCACCCCTCCGACCGGCTGTTCGCGCCGATGTACACGCCGGGCGTGCCCGGCGGCAACTGCGGCGAACTGATCGGCGTGCTCTCCGTGGACCGGCCGCGCAACGGCCGCAGGCCCGGAGCCTGGGGTCGCGAAGCGCTCCAGATGTACGCGTTCCAGGCCGCCATCGCGATCAGCAACGCGCGTCTACGCGCGAACATGCAGCGCGCACTGGTCAGGCTCGAAAGGGAGCAGCAGGCCCTCAGAGCCAGTGAAGAGAGCTTTCGGCAGGCGTTCGAGTACGCCCCCTCCGGCATGGCCATCGCCGAGATGGGCGGCGACCAGCACGGCCGCATCCTGCGCACCAACGACGCCCTGTGCCGGCTCCTCGGCCGCCCCGCGTCCGCGATGCGCCGCTACTCCTTCTCCGACCTGGTCCACCCCGAGGACATAGGCACCCTGCTGCGCACCTCGGCGGAGGGCGGCCGGGCCGAGCTCCGCCTCGGGCGCCGGGACGGCACCTACGTCTGGGTGTCCCTGCGCAACTCGGTGGTCGCCGACGCCGCCGACGGCCCGCGCTTCCTGCTCACCCACGTCGAGGACATAGAGGAGCGCAAGCGCCGCGAGCTCCAGCTCGCCCACCGCGCCTCCCACGACTCCCTCACCGGCCTGCCGAACTCCGCCGAGCTGCGCTCGCGGCTGTCCTCCCGGCTCTGCCAGCGCCCCACCCACACCGGCGCCCTGGAGCCCGTCGACGCGGCCTTCGGCCACCCGGCCTTCGACGCGAACGGCCACGGCTTCGACTTCCGGCAGGGCGGCGTCGAGGCGTACGACGCCTTCGACCACCATGTGCACACCGTCGCCCCCGAGGGGGAGCGCGACGACGGCACCAAGGGGCTCGCGGTGCTCTTCTGCGACCTCGACGGCTTCAAGTCCATCAACGACCGGTTCGGGCACAACGCGGGCGACGCGGTCCTCATCGAGGTGGCCCGGCGACTGTCCCAGTGCGTGCGCGACGGCGACACCGTGGCCCGGCTGGGCGGCGACGAGTTCGTGATCCTCGCCGACGGGCTCGGCAAGGCCGACGCGGCCGACCTCGCGGTGCGTCTGCGCAACGAGATCATCCAGCCCATCCGCGCCGAGGGACGGGCCGTGCGGGTCGGTGCCAGCTTCGGTATCGGCTGGGCGCACTGCGGCATGACGGCGGACGAAGTGTTGAAGTCAGCCGACGAGCGGATGTACGTCGAGAAACGATCTCGTCCCAAACAACACCGACGCGCGGGCTGAGCCCCAGGTCAGTGAGCTGATGCGATCCGAGTCACCCGTTTGGGCCATCAGAAGCGGGTAGGCTCGCCATTCTGACTCCACGTATCGCATCCGATCCGCACCTGTTTGAGGAGTACCAAGGGATGACGTCCGGCAACAACGGCGCGAGCACGCCCGAGGACGACGACCCGTTCGGCTACCTCTACGCCGACGGCCAGGCCAACGGGGCCCAACCGCCCTCCGGCGGCTACGGCTACCCGAACTCCGTCAACAGAGTCCGCGCGGTCGGCCAGCGCCAGTACGGCCAGCAGCAGGCGCCCACCGCGCCGACCGCGCCGTACGGCCAGGTCCCGCAGCAGCAGGCCCAGGGCGGCTACGGCCAGCCCAGCGCGCACTACGCCGCCCCCGAGACCCTGCCGGGCGGCGCCGCCACCACGCAGCAGTCCATGCCCGGCCGCAGCGGCGGCGGCCGCAGTGGCGGCCCCAACACCAAGGGGCTGCTGATCGGTGCGATTGCGGTGGTCGCCGCGGTGGTCATCGGCATCGGCGTGGCGATGGCGAACGGCGGCGACAAGAAGGAAGACGCAGGCGGCAAGTCCTCGACGACCCCGAGCACGTCGCAGAGCTCGGAGCCGAGTCCGTCCGCGTCGTCGTCGGAGGCCGCCGAGCTTCCGAAGGCCGACGCGAAGACGATGCGGCTCGAGGGCGGCACCACCCTCGCGTCCGACGTGAAGGGCGCCAAGTCCGACGGCGGCGTCTACGTCCAGGGCTTCAACCAGGTCGGCGCCTCGGTCACCTGGACGGTCAACGGCATCAAGAAGGCCGGCACCTATCGGGTCTACGTCCGCTACAGCCTGCCCGCCGAGGACGCCAACGGGACGATGACGGTCAACGGGAAGGCTGCTTCCCGGCCGCTGAACATGAAGAACTTCGGTGGGCTTCCCGCCAACGAATGGCAGGAGACCTGGGCCCAGGTCTCCCTGACCAAGGGCACCAACACGATTCAGCTCTCGTGCCAGCAGGGCAACCAGTGCAACGCCCTGCTCGACCAGTTCACCGTCACGGAGAACGTCGACCATTAGTAGTCACGCCGCGCTGACCTCCCCCGTGACCGTGACCCGGGGCAGCAGGTTCTCGTAGGTCGTGTGGTCGAACTCGCCTGCCGTCGGGGCCAGTACGGTCGCGGTGGCCAGGGCGGCCGCCCGGGACAGGCGGGCCGGCCACGGGAGGTGCTCCACCAGGGCCGACAGCAGGCCCGCGACCACCGCGTCGCCCGCGCCCGTCGGGTTGCCGTGGCTGTGGGCCGGCGGGACGGCGCGCCAGCGGCCCTCGGGGGTCGTCGCGAGGAGGCCCTCCCTGCCGAGGGAGGCGACCACCGCCCGGGCGCCCCGGCGACGCGCGTCCTGGGTCGCGCGCAGCGGGTCGTGGGAGCCCGTCAGTTCGGACAGTTCCTCGGTGTTCGGCTTGAGGATGTCGGGGCGGGCGGCGACCCCGCGGCGCAGGGCCTCTCCACTCGTGTCGAGGAGGACCGGAACCCCGGCCGCCTTCGCCGTGCGGATCAGGCCCGCGTACGCCCCCACCGGCACCCCCGGCGGCAGACTCCCGCACAGGGCCACCGCCGAGACGGACGCGAGGAGATCCTCGTACGCCTCCTGGAAGGCCGACCACTCGGCGGGCGTCACCGTCGGACCCGGTTCGTTGAGCTGGGTGGTGTCGCCGGACTGCTCGTCCACGACGGCGATCGTGCGCCGGGTCGCGCCGGTCACCGGGACGAGCGCGTCCACCAGGCCCGGTACGGCGGTGAGGGCGTCCTGGACCATGCGGCCCGTGGCACCGCCCGTGAAGCCGGTGACCGTCACCTCATGGCCGAGCGCGGCCAGCACCCGGGCCACGTTCACCCCCTTGCCGCCGGGGCGCTCGGTGACCTCGGTGACCCGGTGACTGGTGTGCGGCCGCAGCGACCGTACGCGATACGTGAGGTCGAGCGCGGTGTTCAGCGTGACCGTGAGGATCACCCGGGCCGACCTCCCCCGAAGACGGAAATGTGCCCGGCCATTCTCCCAGGACGTCCCCGGCCTCAACAGCGTGACACATCACCCCAGTTGGGGATCGATCACCCATTCACCCCGGCGCATGACGCCCTTGAGGTCGAATTGATGGTCGAGGAGGACCAGGTCGGCGTCCTTGCCCGGCTCCAGCGAGCCGATGCGGTCGGACATGCCCAGCAGCCGGGCCGGGTTGGCGGAGATCGCCGCGACCACGTCCGCGACCGGCAGCCGGTCGACGGTCACCGCCCGCTTGAAGGCACGGTCCAGTGTGAGCGTCGAGCCCGCGATCGAACCGCCCTCCACGAGCCGGGCGACTCCCTCGCTGACCTCCACCTCCAGGGGGCCGAGCATGTAACGGCCGTCGCCGAAACCGGCTGCGTCCATGGCGTCGGTGATGAACGCGACCCTGGCGGAACGCGCGTGATGGAACGCCAGTTGCAGTGCGGCCGGGTGCAGATGCGTGCCGTCGTTGATCAGCTCGACCGTGATCCGCTCGTCCTCCAGGAGGGCGGCGATGGGGCCCGGGGCGCGATGGCCCAGGGGCGGCATCGCGTTGAAGAGATGCGTGGCCACCGTGGCGCCCGCGTCGATGGCCTCGAGGGTCTGCTCGTACGTCGCGTCCGTGTGCCCGACCGCCGCGATGACGCCGTGCTCGGCGAGGAGCCGTACGGAGTCGATGCCGCCGGGGAGTTCGGTGGCCAGCGTGACCATCCTCGCCTGCCCGCGCGCCGCGTCGATCAGCTTGCGGACCTCCGCCGGGTCGGGGTCGCGCAGCAGCTCCTCGGAGTGCGCGCCCTTGCGGCAGGGGGAGATGAACGGGCCCTCGAAGTGGATGCCGGCGATGTCGCCCTGTTCGGCGAGCTCGCTCAGCAGGCCGGCCCGGTGGGCGAGGAAGTCCATCTCGCCCGTGACGGTGGAGGCGACGAGGGTGGTGGTGCCGTGGTTCAGGTGGGTGCGGATGCCCTTGAGGATGTCGTCCGTGGTGCCCGAGGTGAAGGAGGCTCCGCCGCCGCCGTGGTTGTGGAGGTCGACGAAGCCGGGGACCAGCCAGTTTCCGGTGACGTCGACGACCTGGGCGTTCTCGGGGGCGGTGCTGGTGATTCGCGTGCCCTCGACGACCACTTGGCCGTTCTCGACCGTTCCCGTGGGCAGGACCACGTTGGCGCCGGAGAGCACCAGGGGGGTTCCGGCCGGCGCGGGGTGCGGGTTCGTCGTGGCTGGTCGCGCAGTTCCCCGCGCCCCTAGCGGCGTTGCCATCAGGGAATTACCTCCGTACGGTCCGTTGTCTCGAGGAGATCCCAGGCCAGCAGGCCGGCACCCAGGCAGCCCGCCGTGTCGCCCAGGGCGGCCGGGACGATCGTCGGGAGCTTCTGGAAGGTGATCCGGCTGCGGACCGCCTCCCTCAGCGGTGTGAACAAGGTTTCCCCCGCCTCGGCCAGGCCGCCACCGATGATCAGGGTGCGGGGGTCCAGGAGGGTGAGGGCGGTGACCAGGCCGTCGGCCAGGGCGTCCACGGCGTGCTGCCAGACCTCCCGGGCCCTCGCGTCCTCGGCCTCCACCGCCTTCGCGCAGTCCGCCGCGTCCGCCTCGGGATTCCCGGTGACCGCGGCCCAGGCCTCGCTGACCGCCGCCGCCGAGGCGTATCGCTCGAGGCAGCCGCGCAGGCCGCACGGACAGGCGGTGCCCCCCGGCCGTACGACGATGTGGCCGATCTCGCCCGCGAAGCCGTGGGCGCCCGCCTCCACCCGGCCCGCGATGCCGATCGCGCCCGCGATGCCGGTGCCCAGGGCGACGAAGAGGAAGCGGTCGGTGCCCTGGCCCGCTCCGATGCGGCCCTCGGCGAGACCGCCGGTGCGGACGTCGTGGCCGAGGGCGACCGGGACACCGCCGAGCCGCTCGGCGAGCAGCGCGCGCAGCGGGACGTCCCGCCAGCCCAGGTTGGCCGAGTAGGCCGCGATGCCCCGCTCCTCGTCGACGATGCCGGGGACGGCGACACCGGCCGCGACCGCGGGGGCGCCGAGGTGCTCGGTGCCGTACGCGCGCAGCTCGGCGGCGAAGTCGAGGATGCCGTCGACGACCGCGTCCGGTCCGCGCTCGCGGCCGGTCGCCCGGCGGGCCCGGTGCAGGAGCTCGCCGCCCGCGCCGACCAAGGCCGCCTTCATCCCGGTGCCGCCCACGTCGAGGGCGATGACATGTCTCACGGGGGACAGTGTGACCCTTGGACCCGCAAGAGGTCTAGTCCACTCACGTGGTGTAGACCTTAGTTCCAAGATATGTATGACTTTTCGAAAGCTTTCGAACGTGAGTGTGGGGCGGTTGTCGGTGCGGCGGCGAAGGACGGGAACGATCGCGGCGGTGTCCGCACTGGGTATGACGGCGGTCCTCGGCGGCTGCGGGCTCGGCGGAGGATCGGGTGAGGTGACGCTGAAGCTGGTCGCCGCCGACTACGGCGACAGCTCGGCCGACAGCTCCCAGAAGTACTGGGACAAGCTCGTCAAGGAGTACGAGGCCCAGCACCCCGGCGTGAAGATCGACGTCAGCGTGTACTCCTGGACCGACGTCGACCGCAAGGTCAAGGAGCTGGTCGACGCGGGGCAGGCGCCCGACATGGCGCAGATCGGCGCCTACGCCGACTACGCGGACAAGGGGCTGCTGTACAAGGCCGACGACCTGCTCGGCATCCGGGAGCAGGCCGACTTCGTGTCGCAGCTCGCCTCCGCCGGGCGGATCAACGGGATGCAGTACGGGATGCCGTTCGCCGCGTCGACCCGGCTGCTCTTCTACAACAAGACCCTCTTCGCCGACGCCGGCCTCACCCCGCCGACGACGTGGAAGCAGCTGGCCGCCGACGCCGAGGCCCTCAAGGCGGACGGGGTGAAGTACCCGTACGCGCTGCCGCTCGGCCCCGAGGAGGCACAGGCCGAGACCATGCAGTGGCTGCTGAGCGGGGGCGGCGGCTACGTCGACTCCATGGGCACGTACGGCATCGACTCCGAGGAGAACGTCACGACGCTGAACTGGCTCAAGGACGACCTCGTCGGCAAGGGACTGACCGGCCCCGTCGCGCCCGAGAACCTGAACCGGGCCGCCGCGTTCGCGGCCTTCGCCGCCGGGGACGTCGGCATGCTCAACGGGCACCCCTCGCTGATGAAGATGGCCGCCGCGAAGGGGGTGAAGTTCGGGATGGTGCCCATGCCCGGCGCCGAGGGCAGGACCAAGAACTCCATGGGCGTCGCCGATTGGATGATGAGCTTCCGGCAGAACGGGCACGCCGAACAGGTGGGCGACTTCCTCGACTTCGTCTACAGCGAGAAGAACGTGCTCGCGTTCTCGCGGGAGTACGACCTGCTGCCGGTGACCAACTCCGCGTCCGAGGCCATGAGCGGGGACTCCCAGGACGCCGACCTCAAGCCCTTCCTGAACGCGCTGCCCAGCTCGGAGCTGCCGCCCGTGGGCAAGACGTCCTGGGCCTCGGTCAGCGCGGCCGTGAAGAAGCGGATCGGATCGGCGGTGAGTACGAACGGGAGCCCCGCGGACGTGCTGCGCGGGCTGCAGCTGACCGCGCAGAAGGCGGAGTAGGCGCGGAAGCGGCCGCGGCAGCCGCCGTGGCCGCTTGTCAGTGGGGGGCGTTACGGTCGGGGCATGGAGCATGCGGAACTCGACCGCCGGGAGCGGGACGTGCTCGCGCTGGAGCGCCGCGGATTCGCCGGGCCCGGCGCGAAGGAGCGTGCGATACGGGAGGAACTGGGCCTGGCCCCGGTCCGCTACTACCAGCTCCTCAACGCCCTCCTCGACGACGAACGTGCCCTGGCCTTCGACCCGGTCACGGTGAACCGGCTGCGCAGGGTGCGGGAGGCCCGGCGGTCGGAGCGCTGAGCGTCAGCCGAGCCGCTCCGCCAGCGTCCGCAGCAGCCCCACCACGCCCTGCGGGCCGTCCACCACCAGGTCGGCCCGCGTGCGCAGTTCCGTCACCTCGTCGCTGCCGCTGCACACCAGGAGCCCGGGGGTGCCGCCGGTGCGCAGTTCGTCGACCGCGGAGTACGCGGGCAGATCGCCCAGGTCGTCGCCGGCGAACAGCACGGACCGGGCGGAGACCTCGCGCACGTGCTTCAGGAGGGCCACCCCCTTGTCCATGCCGGGCGGGCGGAGCTCCAGGACGAGGCGGCCGGGTTCCACGATCAGACCGTTGCGGACGGCCAGGTCGGTGAGGGGTCCCTGGAGGGCGTCGAAGGCGGCCTGGGGGTCGGCGGCCCGGCGGGTGTGGACGGCCACCGCCCGGCCGCCCTTCTCCTCGAGCCACGCGCCGGTCCCGGCCAGGAGCTCCGGCAGCTCGGCCCGGACCGCGGCCACTCCCGGGTGCGGGGCGGGGGCCGTGACCTCGCCCGTCGCCGCGTCCCAGCGCTCGGCGCCGTAGTGGCCGAGCACGGTCAGGTGCTCGAGGCCCGGCACCTCGGCGAAACCGCCGTTGCGGACCGCGACCGCGGCCGGGCGGCCGGTGATCACCGCCACGGACGCCACCTTCGGCGCGAGCGCCGCGAGCGCCGGCACCGCCTCGGGGTGGGCGAACGCCTTCTCCGGGTCCGCCACGATCGGCGCGAGCGTCCCGTCGAAGTCCAGGCCGATCACCGCCCGGTGCGGCTCCGCGAGGATCGCCCGCAGGCCGTCCCGCCCGGCGGAGTTGAGGGGCACAGGAAGGTTCATGCTCACCCGTTCAGCGCGGTCAGCGCGGTCAGCTGGTCCAGGAACCACTGGGCCGGGGGGAGCGCCGTCGCCGCCGCGGCCAGCCGCTTCGCGCGTTCGGCCCGTTCGTGCGCCGGCATCGTCAGGGCCTCGTGCAGGGCCGCCGCCGTCTGCTCCACGTCGAAGGGGTTCACCACGATCGACTCGTCACCGAGCTCCTCGTACGCCCCGGCCTCCCGCGACAGCACCAGCGCGCACGCCTCGTCGGAGACCACCGGCACCTCCTTGGCGACCAGGTTCATGCCGTCCCGGATGGGGTTGACCAGCGCCACGTCGGCCAGCCGGTAGGCGGCGAGGGAGCGCGCGAAGTCGTCCTTCAGATTCAGCAGGACCGGGGTCCAGCCAGGGGTGCCGAAGGTGTCGTTGATCTCCTCCGCCTGCCGCTGCACCTCGGCGGTGTACTCCCGGTACACCGCCAGGTCCTGCCGAGACGGGTACGCGAACGCCACGTGCACCACCCGCTCCCGCCACTCGGGCCGCGACTCCAGCAGCCTTCGGTAGGCGAGCAGCCCGCGCACGATGTTCTTGGACAGCTCGGTCCGGTCCACCCGCACGATGGTCTTCCGGCCCTCGCCGATCTCCTCGCGCAGGGCGACGATCCGCTCCTCGACGTCGGCCTCGTGGGAGCGGGCGCGCAGGAAGTCCGCGTCCGCGCCAAGGCCGTGCACCCCGATCCGCGTCCGTCCGAGCCCGTCCACGAGCGCCGTGCAGCAGGCCGTGAAGGCGTCCGCCCAGCGGTGGGTGAGGAAGCCGAGCCGGTCGGCGCCGAGCATGCCGCGCAGCAACTGCTCCGCGATGTCGTCCGGCAGCATCCGGAAGTACTCCACCGGCGCCCACGGCGTGTGCGAGAAGTGGGCGATGCGCAGGTCGGGGCGGAGTTCGCGGAGCATCCCCGGCACCAGGCACAGGTGGTAGTCCTGCACCAGGACCGCCGCCCCCTCGGCCGCCTCCTCCGCGAGCGCCTCCGCGAAGGCGCGGTTGTACGTCTCGTACGACGCCCACTGCCGCCGGAACTCCGCGTCGAAGGTCGGCTCCAGCGGGGTCTGGTAGAGGAGATGGTGTACGAACCAGAGGACCGAGTTCGCGATGCCGTTGTACGCGTCCGCGTGCACGTCGGCGGGGATCGCGAGCATCCGGACGCCGTCCTCGCCGACCCCCTGCCGCACCGCCTCGCGGTCGCCGTCGGACAGGGCCGAGCACACCCACAGCGCGTCGGACTCCGGCCCGATCGCCGACAGGCCGGAGACGAGGCCGCCGCCGCCGCGCCTGGCTCGCAGCGAGCCGTCGTCGCCCACGTCGTACGAGACGGGACCTCGATTGGACGCGACCAGGACGCGGGCGTTGTGCGAAGAAGCCATGCCTCGAAACCTAGCCCGGCACCCAACCGCTCAAACGTTCCCGTCCGCTGCGGCCGGACCTTCGGCCGCGGGACGGTGGCGGCCGGTCGCGCAGTTCCCCCGGTCTCCGGGCGGGACTACGCGACCCTTCTTTTCATGTACTCCGTGATCTCCCGCATCGGCGGCCGTTCCTCCGTGTCCACCGAGTACGTGCGCGGCTCGAAGCCCGTCTCGCCCCGCTCGAACTGGGTCAGGGCCGGGCGGATCATGTGGCCGCGGGCCAGCCGGAGCTGCGCGGTGCGGTAGATCGCGGCGGACATCCGGCCCAGGGCCTGCCCGTCCTGGTGACGGTGCTTGCGCACCCCCACGTCGACCTGGGCGAGCGCGTCGAGACCCACCAGGTGCAGGGCGTCGACCAGCATGCCGAGCTCCACGCCGTAGCCGACGGGGAACGGGAGCTGCTCCAGCAACGAGCGCCGGGCCGCGTACTCGCCGCCCAGCGGCTGCACGAAACCGGCCAGCTGCGGCCAGTGCATGTTCAGCAGCGGGCGCGCCATGAGCTCGGTGACCCGGCCGCCCTGTCCGGCGGCGCCGCCCAGGGGACGGTCGTACATGCCCTTGACCAGGTCGACCTCGGGGTCGGTGAGCAGGGGGCCGACGATGCCGGAGACGAAGTCCGAGGAGAACTCCTTCAGGTCGGCGTCGATGAAGCAGACGATGTCCCCGGTGGTGACCAGCAGGGAGCGCCACAGGACCTCGCCCTTGCCGGGCAGGGCGGGCAGCCGGGGCAGGATCTCGTCGCGGTGCACCACCGTGGCACCGGCCGCGGCGGCCACCTGCGAGGTGCGGTCGGTCGACCCCGAGTCGACGACGACGATCTCGTCGACCAGCGGAACCTGACGCACCAGGTCGTGACGTATCACGGAGACGATGTCACCGACCGTCTCCTCCTCGTTGAGCGCGGGCAGCACGACACTGACCCGCTGTCCGGTGCGCTGCTTGGCGGCCATGATCCGGTGCAGCGGCCGGTCGGTCAGCGACCAGGAGCGGGTGCTCAGCCAGCGCTCGACTTCTTCCAGCACGTAGGCGGCTCCTCACTTGTGATCCATCTCGCGGTTCGGACGACTCTCTCAACTGTCCTGGTCGTCGGTTACAGTCTTGAACAACGCGGATGACCATCGCATGTCCAGGGTGGCCCGCCGTTCACAACTTCATACCGCTCATCCAGAGGGGCAGAGGGATACGGCCCGATGAAGCCCCGGCAACCCTCCAGTCGGTTCTCGTAGTGATCACTGACGATCGTCTCCGCGAGGCTCCCGGCTCGGGAAGGTGCCAAATCCGTCTCACGGCGAAGTGCGTCGTGAGGAAGATGAGGAGAAAGGGCCTCGCCTCCATGGCTGCGCAGACTGTTGCAAGCACCACCGACTCCACGACCGTCGACCTCGGTCCCGCCGCGGCGCTGAGCTGCCGCGAATGCGGTCACCGCGTCCCGCTCGGCCCGGTCTTCGCGTGCGAGGAGTGTTTCGGCCCGCTCGAGATCGCCTACGACTTCTCGGCCTACGACACCGAGGAGCTCCGCAAGCAGATCGAGGCGGGACCCGCGAACATCTGGCGATACGCCCCGCTGCTGCCCGTCCCCGCGGACGTGGCGGACAAGCCCAACATCAACCCCGGCTGGACCCAGCTCGTCAAGGCCGACAACCTCGCCCGCGAGCTCGGCGTGACCGGCGGTCTGTACATCAAGGACGACTCCGGCAACCCCACGCACTCCTTCAAGGACCGCGTGGTGGCGCAGGCCCTGGAGGCGGCGCGCGCCTTCGGCTTCACCACCCTCTCCTGCTCCTCGACCGGCAACCTGGCCGGCGCGGTGGGTGCCGCGGCCGCCCGGGCCGGCTTCCGCTCCTGCGTGTTCATCCCGCACGACCTGGAGCAGGGCAAGGTCGTCATGGCCGCGATCTACGGCGGCGAGCTCGTCGGCATCGAGGGCAACTACGACGACGTGAACCGCTTCTGCTCCGAGCTGATCGGCGACCCGGCCGGTGAGGGCTGGGGCTTCGTCAACGTCAACCTGCGGCCGTACTACGCGGAGGGGTCCAAGACCCTGGCGTACGAGATCTGCGAGCAGCTGGGCTGGAAGCTCCCCGACCAGCTGGTGGTGCCGATCGCCTCCGGCTCGCAGCTCACGAAGATCGACAAGGGTCTGCAGGAGCTGATCAAGCTCGGGCTCGTCGAGGACAGGCCGTACAAGATCTTCGGTGCGCAGGCGGAGGGGTGCTCGCCGGTGTCGGTCGCGTACAAGGCGGGCCATGACGTGGTCCGGCCCCAGAAGCCGAACACCATCGCCAAGTCGCTGGCCATCGGCAACCCCGCGGACGGCCCGTACGTGCTGGACATCGCCCGTCGCACCGGCGGTGCGGTGGAGGACGTGAACGACGAGCAGGTCGTGGACGCGATCAAGCTGCTCGCCCGTACGGAGGGCATCTTCGCGGAGACCGCGGGTGGCGTGACCGTGGGCGTGACCCGCAAGCTGATCGAGAACGGGGTGCTGGACCCCTCGCTGACGACCGTTGTGCTGAACACCGGGGACGGTCTGAAGACGCTGGACGCGGTGGCGGGTACGGGACTGACCGCGACCATCCGCCCCAACCTCGACTCGTTCCGCGAGGCCGGCCTCGCGTAGTCGTCTGTCCGCGGGCCGGTGGGGGCAGGTCGCGCAGCTCCCCGAGCCCCCTGAAAGCCTTATCCGACCGGAGGTCTGAACATGAGCGTTTCCGTCCGTATCCCCACCATCCTGCGCACCTACACCGGCGGCCAGGCCGAGGTGCAGGCCGAGGGCGGGACCCTCGCCGAGGTCATCGCGGACCTGGAGAAGAACCACACCGGTATCGCCGCCCGCGTTCTCGACGACCAGGGCAAGCTGCGGCGGTTCGTGAATGTGTACGTGAACGACGACGATGTGCGGTTCGAGCAGGGGCTGGAGACGGCGACGCCCGACGGGGCCGGCGTCTCCATCATCCCGGCGGTCGCCGGCGGGTGACCGTATGACTGGTCATTACCTTCGGTAACAGTAATTACCGAGTGTTCATCCGATTGCCCTCTCCGCGAGAGAAGCGGAGGGGGCAATTCTCTATGGTTGAGCGCGGTACAGTTGGGGAAGCTGCTGCTTCCTTCATGCCGGGCGCATATGAGTGCCGACTTCGGATGCGACGAGAAGTAGCCAAAGTGTGTGGGTTCTTTGCGTCTTATGCTCCTTTTGTGGGGCCCGACTTGCCCCGAATTCGGGCGAATTCTCGCTACATTCCGGACCCCTTCCGTCCAGAATTCTCGTCCGATTGACCTGTTGCAGACGGCAGTTGGACAGATACATTCAGCCGCGGTCGACGCGTTCCGGCGCACGCCCCCAACCATGTGGGGGGTGAGGTCTGACCCGGATCCACGAAGTGTGGATCCGTGCAAGGGCCAGTAATAGGGGAGTTAGGCATGGCTCAGGGCACCGTCAAGTGGTTCAACGCGGAGAAGGGGTACGGCTTCATCGCGGTCGACGGTGGTGCGGATGTATTCGTCCACTACAGCGCGATTCAGATGGACGGCTACCGCACCCTTGAAGAGGGCCAGCGGGTCGAGTTCGAGATCTCGCAGGGTCAGAAGGGGCCGCAGGCGGACATGGTCCGTCTCGCGACTGGCTGAAGCACGCGCCGGGTAACAACAGCGTCGTTCTTCGTTCTTCTTCGAAGGGCTCGTACCCCATGGGGAGTCATGGGTACGGGCCCTTCGGCATGTCCCGGGGCCCCGCCGGGACCCCTGCCACACCCCTCGCACACCCCTCGCACCCCCTGTCGTTCCTGGCCGTTCCCTGAGAGGCGCTTGCACTCGACCATGCCGAGTGCTAATCATTGGCGTTAGCACTCTGAAGGTGAGAGTGACAACGAAGGACCGGGTCGGTGAGGCCCGCAGGCCAGGTGGGGAAGGAACCCACGAGGTGTGCGAGCCGTCCGTCGCGGGCGCGGGCGCGGTCCGAAGGAATCACCCCCAGTCCTGGAGGGACCACTTCACATGGCCAAGATCATCGCGTTCGACGAGGAGGCGCGGCGCGGCCTCGAGCGCGGCATGAACCAGCTCGCGGACGCCGTCAAGGTGACGCTCGGCCCCAAGGGTCGCAACGTCGTCCTCGAGAAGAAGTGGGGCGCCCCCACGATCACCAACGATGGTGTTTCCATCGCCAAGGAGATCGAGCTCGAGGACCCGTACGAGAAGATCGGCGCCGAGCTGGTCAAGGAAGTCGCCAAGAAGACGGACGACGTCGCCGGTGACGGTACGACCACCGCGACCGTTCTGGCGCAGGCGCTGGTCCGCGAGGGCCTGCGCAACGTAGCCGCCGGCGCCAACCCGATGGCCCTCAAGCGCGGTATCGAGAGGGCTGTCGAGGCCGTCTCCGCCGCCCTGCTCGAGCAGGCCAAGGATGTCGAGACCAAGGAGCAGATCGCTTCCACGGCCTCCATCTCCGCCGCCGACACCCAGATCGGCGAGCTCATCGCCGAGGCGATGGACAAGGTCGGCAAGGAAGGCGTCATCACCGTCGAGGAGTCCCAGACCTTCGGTCTGGAGCTGGAGCTCACCGAGGGTATGCGCTTCGACAAGGGCTACATCTCGGCGTACTTCGCCACCGACATGGAGCGCATGGAGGCGTCGCTCGACGACCCCTACATCCTCATCGCCAACTCCAAGATCGGCTCCGTCAAGGACCTGCTCCCGCTCCTGGAGAAGGTCATGCAGTCGGGCAAGCCGCTGCTGATCATCGCCGAGGACGTCGAGGGCGAGGCCCTGTCGACCCTGGTCGTCAACAAGATCCGCGGCACCTTCAAGTCCGTCGCCGTCAAGGCCCCGGGCTTCGGTGACCGCCGCAAGGCCATGCTCGGCGACATCGCCATCCTCACGGGCGGCGAGGTCATCTCCGAGGAGGTCGGCCTCAAGCTGGAGAACGCGACCCTGGACCTCCTGGGCCGCGCCCGCAAGGTCGTCATCACCAAGGACGAGACCACCATCGTCGACGGTGCCGGTTCGTCCGACCAGGTCAACGGTCGCGTCAACCAGATCCGCGCCGAGATCGAGAACAGCGACTCGGACTACGACCGCGAGAAGCTCCAGGAGCGCCTGGCCAAGCTCGCCGGTGGCGTCGCCGTCATCAAGGCCGGTGCCGCGACCGAGGTCGAGCTCAAGGAGCGCAAGCACCGCATCGAGGACGCCGTTCGCAACGCGAAGGCGGCCGTCGAGGAGGGCATCGTCGCCGGTGGTGGCGTGGCCCTCATCCAGGCCTCCTCGGTCTTCGAGAAGCTGGACCTGGAGGGTGACGAGCTGACCGGCGCCAACGCCGTGAAGCTGGCCCTGGAGGCCCCGCTCAAGCAGATCGCCGTCAACGGTGGTCTCGAGGGTGGCGTCATCGTCGAGAAGGTGCGCAACCTGCCCGTCGGCCACGGCCTGAACGCCGCGACCGGTGAGTACGTCGACATGATCGCCGAAGGCATCATCGACCCGGCGAAGGTGACCCGCTCTGCCCTGCAGAACGCCGCCTCCATCGCCGCGCTCTTCCTCACCACCGAGGCCGTCATCGCCGACAAGCCGGAGAAGGCCGCCGCGCCTGCCGGTGGCGGCATGCCGGGCGGTGACATGGACTTCTGATCGACCTGAGGGTTGATCAACGTCCTTGCCGAGGGCGGCACTTCCCGGAAGCGGGGTGTGCCGCCCGCGGTTTTTTCTGCGCTATGATTGATCACGAGCCGGTCGACGTGAAGCTCCGTCGGTCGACTACGCGTTGGTGGTCCAAGGAAAGACGCCCCGCTTCCTGCGGGGAAATGCAGGTGCAAGGCCTGCCCGGCGCTCCGCGAGAAGCCCGTCCCACGACAGTGGGGCGGGCTTTCCTCATGTGTGCGCTGGATCACGGACCGGTCGGAAATGCCGTGCCGTGCGTGGCGGTTGAGGTAGGGGAACTGTCTATGCGCATGCACATACCGAGGAGTACCCCCACGTGACCGCCCCCGCCACCCCTCCGGCCACCTCCCGCGCCGCCGAGATCCTCTCCCGCCCGGCCCACATCAACGGCCTGACCGTCCCGAACCGCATCGCGATGGCGCCCATGACCCGCATGTTCTCCCCGGGCGGCATCCCCGGCGAGGACGTGGCGTCGTACTACGCCCGCCGCGCGGCCGCCGGAGTCGGCCTGATCGTCACCGAGGGCACCTACGTCGGCCACGAGTCGGCCGGGAACAGCGGCAGCGTCCCGCGGTTCCACGGTGAGGAGCAGCTGGCGGGCTGGGCGAAGGTCGCCGAGCAGGTGCACGCGGCGGGCGGCACCATCGTCCCGCAGCTGTGGCACATCGGCATGGTCCGCGAGCAGGGGCAGCAGCCCTACGCCGACGCCCCCGCCGTCGGCCCCTCCGGCATCCGCATCGGCGCCGACGAGCCCACCGGCAAGGCGATGACCCAGCGCGACCTGGACGACGTCATCGGCGCGTTCGCCGAGGCGGCGGCCGCGGCCGAGCGCATCGGCTTCGACGGCGTGGAGCTGCACGGCGCCCACGGCTACCTCCTCGACCAGTTCCTGTGGGCGGGCACCAACCGCCGCACCGACGCCTACGGCGGTGACCCGGTCGCCCGCACCAAGTTCGCGGCGGAGATCGTGGCGGCCGTACGCGAGACGGTATCGCCCGAGTTCCCGATCATCTTCCGGTACTCGCAGTGGAAGCAGGAGGCCTACAAGGCGCGCCTCGCCGAGACGCCCGAGGAGCTGGAGGCGATCCTCGCCCCGCTCGCCGCGGCCGGTGTCGACGCCTTCCACGCCTCCACGCGCCGCTACTGGCTCCCCGAGTTCGACGGCTCCGACCTCAACCTCGCCGGCTGGACCAAGAAGCTCACCGGCAGGACCACCATCACCGTCGGCTCGGTCGGCCTCGACGGCGACTTCATCCGCGGCTTCATGGGCGAGGGCTCCCCGGTCAAGGCCATCGACGACCTGCTCGACGCCCTGGAGCGCGAGGAGTACGACATGGTCGCCGTCGGCCGGGCGCTGCTCCAGGACCCCGAGTGGGCCGCGAAGGTGCTCGCCGGCCGTTTCGACGAGCTCCAGCCGTACGACGCGTCCGCGCTGAAGTCGTTGAGCTGACGGTATGAGGTGGGTGTGGGCCGGCGTCCCGCTCCCGGAGCGGGCCGACAATGGCGGCATGGCCCACACCCCCGCCCGTACCGCCACCCCCTCCGACGTCGACTCCCTCGTCTCCGTCTTCACCAGCGCCTTCCTGCACGACCCCGTCTGGGGAGCGGCCGCCTTCCCCGACGAGGGGCGACGGGCCGAGCAGGCCGCCGTCATGTGGCGGGTCTACGCCGCCTCCGCGGTCCGGTACCCGTGGACCCTGGTGACGCCCGGCGTCGAGGCCGCCGCCGTGTGGATCCCGCCGGACGGGACCGAGCTCACGGCGGAGGAGGCGGCCGGGCTGGAGGGGCGGCTGGCGGCGGCCACGGATCCCGCCACCGCTCGCGCGATCATGGCGGTGGGGGAGCGGTTCGAGGAGGCCCGTCCCACCGAGCCGTTCTTCTGCCTCACCATTCTCGGCACCCACGCGGACCATCGCGGCAAGGGGCTCGGCATGGGGCTGGTCGCCGAGGGTCTCCGTCGCATCGACGAACTCGGCGCGCCCGCCTACCTGGAGTCGACCAACCCCGCCAACCTGGGGTGCTACGAGAGCGTCGGTTTCGGTGTGCGGGACGAGATCGTCCTCGCGGGCGGGCAGGTGGTCACGACCATGTGGAGGCCCCCGCGCCGACTTGGTTGACTCAGGCAAGGGAAGTGGGCTGGAGTGAAGCCGGCAGCCCCTACCTGTGAGGAGTCGGACGATGACGTCAGCCGAGGAACTCGACGTGCGCACCGCGGCCGGTGCCGTGCGCGGGCGCGCCGAGGACGGACTGGTGGTCTTCCGCGGGATCCCGTTCGCCGAACCCCCGGTCGGAACGGCCCGGTTCCAGGCGCCACGGCCCGTCAGGAGCTGGGAGGGGACCCGGGAGGCGGATGCCTTCGGACCTCCGCCCCCGCAGGAGTCCGCTTTCGGGAGCCGGGCCGACGCGCCTGCGACGCCCGCCGGCGACGACTGGCTCACGGTCAACGTCTGGACCCCCACGACGGACCCGCAGGCCCGCCGGCCCGTGATGGTGTGGATCTACGGCGGTGCCTACAAACTCGGTCACGCCGGCAGCCCCGGCTACGACGCCCAGCACCTCGCGCGCGCCGGTGACATGGTCGTCGTGACCCTCAACTACCGCGTCGGCATCGAGGGGTTCGCCCTGCTGGCGGGGGCGCCCCCGAACCGGGGGCTGCTGGACCAGGTCGCGGCGCTGGAATGGGTGCGGGACAACATCACGGCGTTCGGCGGGGACCCCGGCCGGGTCACGGTCTTCGGGGAGTCGGCGGGGGCGGGGTCGGTGGCCTCGCTGTTGGCGATGCCCGCCGCCCGGGGGCTGTTCGGGCGGGCCGTCACGCAGAGCGTGCCCGGTACGTACTTCTCCGCCGAACTCGCCGGGGACATCGCGGTGGAGCTCGGCAAGGAGGCGGGACTCGCCGCGACGGCGGCCGCGCTGTCCGCCGTGGACCCGCGTGAACTGCCCGTGGTGGGGGAGCGGTTGAGCCTGCGGATGCGCGAGTACGGCGACCGCTGGGGGCAGGTCGCACCCACCGCCACCCCCTTCGCTCCCGTCGTCGACGGCGAGGTGCTGCCGTGCACGCCCTGGGAGGCGCTGGCGGCGGGCGCGGGACGGGACGTGGAGCTGCTCGTCGGGCACAACCGGGACGAGTACCGGCTCTTCCTCGCCCTGGGCGATCGGCTCGGCAGGATCACCGAGGAACAGGCGGCCGCGGCGCTGCGGAGGTACGCGCCGGGCCCGGGCGGAGAGCACTCCTACCGCGCGGCCCACCCGGACGCCACACCGACCGAGCTGTACGAGCGCGTCCAGACGGACTGGCTGTTCGCCATGCCGTCACTGCGGCTGGCGGAGGCGCAGGGCACCGGCGGCGGCCGGGCCCACCTGTACGAACTGACCTGGTCCGCACCGGCGTTCGGCGGGGCGCTCGGCGCGTGCCACGGGCTGGACATTCCGCTGCTGTTCGGCACGTACGACGCCGATCTCGGGAGTCTGCTGTTCGCGGGGACCGGGGTGCCGGACGAGGCCAGGGCGCTGACCTCGCACTTCCAGTCGGCATGGACCGGGTTCGCGCGGACCGGGGACCCCGGGTGGCCGGCGTACGACGGCGAGGGCCGCCCGACGCGGGTCCTGGACGTCGCACCGGAGGTGCGGCCGTACCCGGAGGAGGTCTCGCGGCGGCTGTGGGAGGGGTACGACTTCCGGGCGCTGCCCCTGCTGAAACAGGGCGCCGGGGCTCTGGGGCTCTAGAGGTTGCCGAGCGGCTCGATGTCCACCCGCACCGGGGTGCCCCATACGCGCAGCACCTCGTAGTCGGTGAACTCGTGGACGAGCCGGTACGCCATCGCGGCGCGCGGGGCACGGCGCTGGGCGTGGATGTAGAGCTCCGCCTCGTGCCGGTCCCGCCTCGGCGTCCCGCACAGCTGCCACTCCTGGCCGGTCCACTGCTCCGGCAGCCAGCGCTGCTGGGGCTGCGGCCGGTCCTCCCGCACCCCGTACCGGGAGGGGGCGGGTCCGGCGGTCCTCGGGCGCGCGCCGGGCCCGTTGATCTCGGCACGGCGGGCCGCCCGGCGCCGGGTCTCGCACAGCAGGCACAGGTCGGGGGCGTTCTCGTCAACCGGCCCGTTCGGGTGCTCGGCGCAGCGGGTGGTGGGGGCGGCGGCGGTGACGCTGTCCTCCAGGAGGTCCAGGGCCCGCTTGAGATCGGCCTTCATCTCGTGCAGCTTGGCGTCCGGGGTGTCACCGGCGAGAGCGTCGCCGTGCTCGCCGAGGAGACGCAGGGCACGGCCTAGGGCGGTGAGCTGGGCGTGGTTCATGGTGTCAGTCTGCGCAGTCCTCGAGATTTTCGGTATCCGGGGTGACGCCGGCGGACGCCGGGCGGTGCCGGGGTCGTGGTGGCGCCTCCTCCCCCCATGGTGCCCCGGGACGAAGGCCTGTGGAATGAGCCCATGCCCCTCCTGGACACCCTTGCCTGCTTCAACGACGCCCACCCGTGGAGCCACAACGCCCACTTCCACCCGTGGATCATGCGCCGGCTGCCCCGTCGCTTCGGCCGTGCCCTCGACGTCGGCTGCGGTTCCGGTGAGCTGGCCCGGCTGCTGGCGACCCGGGCCGGCCAGGTGCACGGCATCGACAGCGACGAGCGGATCATCGGCGAGGCGAGGGAGGCGACCGGTCCCGGCCTCCCCGTCGTCTATGCCGTCGCGGACGGGCGGTCGTACGACCGAGGCGCCCCCTACGACGTCATCACCTGCGTCGCCGTGCTCCACCACCTCCCCCTGACCGAGACCCTCGACCACTTCCGGCGGCAACTGGCCCCCGGTGGAACCCTGGTGATCGTCGGCTGTGCCGAGGAGGACACCCGTGCCCAGCAGTTGCTGGGTCTCGTTTCCGTCCCGCTCAACCTGATCTCCGGCTGGATCAAGAACCGGGGGCGAAAGGCTCCTCTCCCCGTCGCGATGACCGCCGTGACCCGCCGGCCCGACGTCCCGTACACGGAGCTGGTCCGCGAGGCCCGCCGCGTTCTCCCCGGGGCCCGGCTCAGGCGGCGGCTCTTCTGGCGCTACACCCTCGTCTGGAAGAAATTGCGGGAGGATGTCGATCCGGGCAGGCTTCGAACGACGCCAAGGTGAGAGCACGACATCACACGAGAGGCGAAGACCATGCCGAAGGTCCGGGTACACAACGTGACGATCTCCCTCGACGGCTTCATGGCCGGGCCGAACCAGCGGCTGGACGCTCCGTTCGGTGACGGCGTCGGCTGGGGCGACGACCTGCACAGCTGGTTCATGTCCGCGTCCCAGGACGCGGCCGCGGGGAAGTCCGGGATCGACGTCGACCACTTCGTCCGCGGCGACGAGAACATCGGCGCCACGATCATGGGACGGAACATGTTCGGCCCCCAGCGCGGGCCGTGGGAGGACGAGTCCTGGCAGGGCTGGTGGGGCGAGAACCCGCCCTACCACCACGACGTCTTCGTCCACACCCACCATCTGCGCCCGGCACTGGAGATGGCCGGCGGAACCACCTTCCACTTCACCGACGAGACACCCGAGGCCGTGCTGCGGCGCGCCTTCGACGCCGCGGACGGCAAGGACGTACGGATCGGCGGCGGGGCGGCGGTCATCCGGCAGTATCTGCGCGCCGGGCTCATCGACGAACTCCACCTGGTGATCGCGCCGCTCCTCATCGGGCGCGGTGAGCGGCTGCTCGACGACCTGGGCGAGGGGATCGACGGCTACCGGGTGTCCGAGCTGGTCAGCTCACCGAACGTCACCCACGCGCTGCTGGTCCGCCGCTGAGGAACACCGGGGAAGGTCCGGTCAGTGGAGGCCGGCCGCCAGCGCGGTCCGCAAGTGGCCCCCCGACTCCTGCAGCAGGCGGGCCGCCGTGGGCCCGTCGACGTCGGCCAGGATCGTCAGGATCGCGTTCTTGACCTCGCCGTCCGCGGCGGCCAGGGCCTGCTCGATCTCCTCGTCGTCGGCGCCGGTGGCGAGGGCGACGATGCGGCGGGAGCGGGCGCGCAGCTTGTCGTTGGAGGCGCGGACGTCGACCATCAGGTTCCCGTACGTCTTGCCGAGGCGGATCATCGTGATCGTCGACAGCATGTTGAGGACGAGCTTCTGCGCGGTCCCCGCCTTGAGCCGGGTGGAGCCGGTGAGCAGCTCGGGACCCACGACCACCTCGATGCCGTGCTCGGCGGCCGCGGCGAGCGCGCTGTCCGCGTTGCAGGACAGACCGACGGTCAACGCGCCCTGCGCGCGGGCGTGTTCCACCGCGCCCACGGCATACGGGGTACGGCCGGACGCGGACACCCCGACCACCGTGTCCACGGCCGTCACCGCGAGCGCGTCCAGGTCGGCCCGGGCCAGCTCCGCGGAGTCCTCGGCCCCCTCGATGGACGTGACCAGCGCCTGCGGGCCACCGGCGATCAGGCCCACGACCCGCGCCGGGTCGGTGTTGAAGGTCGGGGGGCACTCGGAGGCGTCCAGCACGCCCAGGCGCCCGGCGGTCCCGGCACCGGCGTAGATCAGCCGGCCGCCGCGGGCCATGCGCTCGGCTACGGCGTCGATGGCGGCGGCGATCCGCGGCAGCTGCCCGGACACGGCCGCCGGCACGGAGGCGTCCTCGCCGTTCATCAGCCGGGCGAGGTCGAGGGTGGGCAACTGATCGATGTCGGCGAGCTCGGGCCGGAAGGCCTCGGTGGTCAGCGACTCCAACTGGGCTTGCAGATCACGGGGGTCGGAGGTGGAGGTCATGGAGGAGCGGCTCTTTCTTCGAACGTCTGCCGGGTGACTCTTTTCTAGCGACGATGCCGGTGCGCCAGCGCCTCGTAGGACGCGGCCAGCGCCGGTGCCGCCGTCTCGTAGGTCCGCTGCGCCACACCCACGAACAGACAGTCCACCACCAGCAGCTGGCTGGTCCGGGACGACATGGCGGCGGGCCGCAGCTCGCTCTCCCGGGCCGTGGACGTCGTCAGCACATGGTCGGCGTACTGGGCCACCGCCCCGCCCGGCCGCCCGGTGATGGCGACGGTCGTGGCCCCGCGCTCGAAGGCGACCCGCAGGGGCTCGATGACGTCGCCGGTGGACCCCGAGTGCGTGATCGCGATGGCGACGTCCCCCGACCGCAGCTGCACCGCGTTCGTCACCGCGAGATGCGGATCGCTGTGCGCCTGCGCTATCAGCCCTATGCGCAGCAGCTTCTGCGTGAGGTCCTGCGCGACGAGACCGGACGCCCCCACCCCGTACACATCGATCCGCCGTGCGGAGGCCGTCGCGGCGACCGCCGCGCCCAGCTGCGCGGTGTCCAGCCCGGCCGCGGTGTCCGCGAGGGTCTGCTGCTCGTCGTAGGCGAGCTTGGCGACCACGTCGGCGATCGGATCGTCCACCGCGATGTCCGTGGTGATGGCGGGTGCCCGCCCGGACTGCTGCTGCGCGGCCAGCCCGGCGAGGGCGAGCCGCAGGTCGCGGTAGCCGGGATATCCCAGCAGCCGAGCCGTCCGCACGACGGTCGCCTCGCTCGTCCCGGTCAGTTCCGCGAGGCCCGTGACGGTGAGCGCCGCGCACCCCGCCGGGTCGTTGGCCACGGCCTCGGCGACCCGCTGCATGGAACGGGTCATGGACGGACCCAGCGTGCGCACCTTCGCGGCGAGAGCGCTGCCGAAAATTTCCTTCACTTCCTGGGGCACGTATGAAAGATATTTTCGGCTCGGTGTCGTGGTCAAGAGCCCGCACAATGGCTGCATGGAGTCCATCGGTCCACTTGAGCAGACCCTGCACACGGCACGCGCCCTCGTCCTCGCCGACCTGGCAGCGAGCGCGGTCGCCGCCGCGGACGTGGTGTCGATGGTCGAGGACTCCGTCGTGCAGCGGCGCTGGTGGGTGGAGCAGTGGCCCGAGGGCGCCGAGTTCGTGGCGGGGCTGGTCGCCCAGGACGTCCAGGACGCGCTGCTGGAGGCGTACGGCCGCTGGCCCCTGTGCCCGGTGTGCGGCTCCGGTGACCCGCACGCCCTGGAGGTCGAGCCGGAACTCGGCCCCGACCCGCACTGGGTGTGCCACAAGGCGGGTGTGAGGGTCGCGCCGGTCGGCTCGCTCGGGACCGCGACGGGCGGGGTCTCCTCGCCGTGACCGTCTACATCGACCCGCCCGACTGGCCGGGACACGGCCGCATGTGGTCCCACCTCATCAGCGACGTCTCCTTCGACGAACTGCACGCGTTCGCCGACGGCCTGGGCGTCCCGAGACGCGCCTTCGAGCGCGACCACTACGACATCCCGTCCCACCGCTACGCGGACGTGGTGGCGGCGGGGGCGACGGAGGTGAGCAGCCGGGAGGTGGTGCGGTTGCTGACGGGGGCGGGACTGCGGCGGCCCAAGGGTCGTTAGCCGGCCCGGCCGGGGAGGACGTACAGCCGCAGGCCCGGTTCCGCTTCGCCGTACGCCTGCTCCTCCTCCACCGTCGCGCGGGCGAAGCCGGCGCGGGCGACCACGCGTTGGGAGTCGGCGTTGTCGGGCTCGATGGTGGCGCAGAGACTGTGGACGTCGTCGCGGGCCAGGGCCCAGTCGCTCAGGGCGCGCAGGGCCTCCGTGGCGTAGCCGTGGCCGCGGGCGGAGGGGGCGAGATCGTAGCCGACCTCGGCGCGGCCGTCCTCGTCGGGGGCGCCGTGGAAGCCCATGCCGCCGATCGCGCGGCCGTCCTCCCGCCGTACGAGGGCGAAGAGGCCGAACTCCGGGCGGTGGACGCCGGCCTCATAGGCCTTGAGGGTCATTCCGGCGGCCTCGCGGGTGCCGTCGAAGGGGCCGTCCTCGACCCACTCGAAGTCACCGTCGCCGCCCGCGGCCAGTTCGGCGGCGGAGGCGGGGGTGACGCCCTGCAGGGTGAGGCGTTCGGTGGGCAGGACCAGGTTGTTGCTCCAGCGCCACTGCGTGCGCGGCGCTCGGCCGGGCAGGTCGCCGCGGCCGGTGGCCCACAGCAGGGTGCGCCAGGGGTCGGGTCCCGGCTGGACCTCGGGGAAGATCCGGGTCAGGACGTACTCGGGCAGGTGGGCGGGCGGCTCGTACGTCAGGCCCAGGCCCTCCGCGATGTCGTACGAGTGCAGCAGGACCTCGGCGACGCCCATCGCGGCGAAGCCCACGCGGTTCGCGCTGCGGAAGGGGTACGGGTGGAAGGCGCGGACCTCGCGCGGGGTCGTGCGGAGCGTCGCGGCGAACAGCGTGCCGGCCGTCTCGATCACCTGGAGGGCGCCCTCGGCGTCCGTGCCGTCCTCCAGGAGGATCTCGAAGGGGACGTACCTCTCCTGGGCCCGGCCCGCCAACTGCCCCGCGTACGCGATGAGATCGCTCGCGATGTGCTCGGCCGCCTTCAGACAGCTCCACTCCAGCCGGCCGGCCGGTACCTGTGCCCAGTCCCGGTCCACCGCCGTCCGCAACGCAGCCACCGCGTCCGCGACGGCCTCCGTCACCTGTTCCGCACCCATGTCTGCCATGCGGGCAGGCTAAGGCGCCGGGGGTCTCAGAGCGACAGCATTTCCAGCTCCGAGGTGAGGTTGTAGCGGGCCGTGGCCTCCCATTCCCGCTCCCCGTACGGCGTCCTGAACAGCCGTGGCAGAGCGAGCAGTTGCCGCAGGATCTCGGACCGGCCCGCCCGGAAGGCGTCGGTCGGCACGAAGCCGTACTCCTCGCGTACGGCGGCCGTGTAGGCGGCGTACCCGGAGGGCGGGGCGGCGAGGATCGCGAGATCGGCGTCGCACAGGACCTGGCCGTTGCGGTCGTCGTCGGCGGGGGCGTGGGTGGTGGTGAGGCGGACCAGTCGGGCGACCTCGGCCGTTTTCTCGTCCGGGACTCCGGCCTCGGGGAGGGCGCGTTCGGCCAGGCGGGCGGAGCGGTCCTCGTTCTCCGAGCGGTCCGGGAGGTAGACCGCGTCGTGGAACCAGGCGGCGAGGCGCACCAGGTGGGGGTCGTCCGCGTACTCCTCCAGTACGTCGACGTGGTCGAGGACCGACCCGAGATGAGCGAGCGTGTGGTACCGCCGCTGCGGTTCCTGCCAGCGGGCGAGGAGGTTGTCGGCGTACGGCAGCGGGTCGGGGCCGCCGGTGCCCCTCGCTCCGTCCAGGGCGGCGGCGAAACGGGCGCGGAGGTCGTCGAGATCGGCCATGGCCTCATTGTCCCCCCTCACGCCACGGCCGGTGGAGGGGCGGAGGCGGAGGCGCTGACCGTCTTCGGCCGAGACGCACTGGTGAGGAGGAACCCGTAGCGGCGTATTCTTGGAATTGGACTAGACCTGTAGCCGCCCGAGATCGTCGACGAATGGGGTCCCATGAGCAAGCGTGCAGTCCTGGAGGTGATCGCCCTCGACGTCGAGGACGCGGTCGCCGCCCAGGCCGGAGGCGCGGACCGGCTGGAACTGGTGACCGACATGGCGGCGGACGGTCTGACGCCGACGGTCGCCACGGTCGCCGGGATCCGGGGGGCCGTGGACATCTCGGTGCGGGTGATGCTGCGGCTGTCGGGCGGGTTCGCGGCGGGGGACGTCTCGCGGGTGGCCGAGGCGGCCCGGGAGCTGCGGGGCGCCGGCGCCGAGGAGTTCGTGCTGGGGTTCCTGGACGTGGACGGAGCGGTGGACCTGGCCGCCGTGGAGCGGGTCGTCGAGGTGCTGGACGGGTGCCGCTGGACCTTCCACCGGGCGATCGACCACGCCGCCGACCGGGACGCCCTGCGCAAGCAGCTGGCCGACCTTCCGGGCCTGGACACCTACCTCACGGCGGGCTCGGCGGCGGGCGTCGACGAGGGGCTCGCGGTACTGCTCGCCGAGGCGGCGCGCGCGGGGGAGCCGGGATACGGGCAGCAGCTCCTGGTCGGCGGAGGACTGCGGCTGGAACACGTACCGGGGCTCCGGGCGGCCGGGATCGACGCCTTCCACATCGGCGGGGCGGCGAGACCGGGCGGCTGGGAGACACCGGTCTCGGCGAAGGCGGTACGGGAGTGGCGGGACGTGTTGGACGAGGGGTGAGCGGGGCATTCGCGGAGGGGCCGGGGGCTGAAGGTTCAGGCCCGGGGGCCTGCCTGGGTGCGGGGACTGTGGGTACAGCTCCCGGGGCCCGGTCGGGGCTGCGGGGGCCCGGGCGGGTACGGGCGCTTGAATGAGCGGAAGGGCCCTGCCCCTGTTACGACCTGGACGGGGCGTGAGCAGGGGTTCACCCGGAGCAGAGCCGGCGGGGCCGCGCGAGTCGCCACCGTGCCCCCCGGCCCGCCCCCCGGGCCAGGGGTGAGCAGGGCCCCTCGGAGGCGCGGGGAACCGTGCGGTCGGCCCCCCGCGCATCCGCGCTCGGCGGACGACGGGACGCGGTGACCTATCCGGCGAGTGCCGTGGGCAGCGGGGACGCGTGGGTCACGATCAGGCCCGACACCGCTCGGGTCAGCGCCACGTACAGGCGGCGCAGGCCGGTGCGTTCGTCCGGTTCGCCGTCCACCACCGCCTGCGGCTCGTCCAGGACGACGTAGTCGTACTCGAGACCCTTGGCGAGGGAGGCGGGGACCAGAGTCAGCCGGGTGTCGGCCGTCGTCTCCTCGCCGGGCGCGAGATACGGGATCCCCGCCGACGTCAGGGCCTTTGCCACCTCCGGGATCCGGGCGTCCGCCGCGATCAGGCCGGTCGAGCCCTCGTTGCGCAGCAACTCCTCGCACGCGGCGACCACTTCGGCCGTACCGGAGGCCTCGCGCAGGTCGAAGAAGCCCGGGTTCTCACGGACCGACGCGACCGGGGTCAGGCCCGGCGCGATGTGCGGGAGGAGCCGGGAGGCGTACGTGATGACGTCCGTCGGCACCCGGAAACCGGCCGTCAGCTCCTCGATCACGCCGTCGGACTTGCCGAGGTGGGCCAGCGCCTCGTCCCAACTCCGCGTCGCCCAGGGCGTGGTGCCCTGCGCGAGATCGCCGAGGACGGTCGCCGAACCGGTGGAGCAGCGGCGGCCGACCGCGCGGTACTGCATGGGCGAGAGGTCCTGCGCCTCGTCGAGCACCACATGCCCCAGCGAGTGCGTGCGCTCCACGATGTCCCTCGCCTCGTCGACCAGCACCGCGTCCGCGGCGGACCACTTGGCCGACTTCACCGACCGGACCGGCTTCGCCCACAGGATCGTCTTCTGCTCGTCCTCGTCGAGGATCCCCTCCGCGTGCACGGCGAGGAAGTCCGCGTCCGTGAGCAGACGCAGGACGAGTTTCGCCGGGTCGACGGGCGGCCAGATCGCCTTGACCGCCGCCTTCACCGCCGCATTGCGGGCCACCGCGTCCTGCACCCGGTCGTCGGGCGCCTCCCCCGACCGCTCCATCTGCACCAGCACGGCGTGCGCGATGCGCTGCGGAAGGGCCTCGCGGGCGGCGCCGTACCGGATGCCCCGGTCCAGCAACTCCCGGACGATCTCCTCGATCTCGTACGCCGGGACCCGCCATCTGCGCGAGCCGCGCACGACCATCACCGGCTCGGTGGGCAGGGTCACATGCGCGTACACCGCCCGCCTGAGCACCTCCGCCATCCGCGCGTCGCCCTTGAGGACCGCGGCGGGCGCCTCGTCGGTGCCGCGCACCTCGACGTGCGCCACCAGGTCGTCGACGGTCGCCTGCTTCACCGTCAACTCGCCCAGGGCGGGCAGCACTTGCTCGATGTAGTGCAGGAAGGACCGGTTCGGTCCGATGACGAGGGTGCCGGTGCGGGCGAGGCGCTCGCGGTGGGCGTAGAGGAGATAGGCGACCCGGTGCAGGCCGACGGCGGTCTTCCCGGTGCCGGGACCGCCCTGGACGCAGACGGTGCCGCCGAGACCGGACCGTACGATCTCGTCCTGCTCGGGCTGGATGGTCGCCACGATGTCGCGCATCGGGCCGACGCGCGGGCGCTCGATCTCCTGCTGGAGCAGCTTGCTGGTGGTCGCGGCCTCGGCGGGGTCGGAGAGGTGCTCGTCCTCGTACGCGGTGATGTCCCCGCGCGTGTAGCCGAAGCGGCGGCGCAGCCCGACGTCCATCGGGTCCTTCTTGGACGCCCGGTAGAACGGCTGCGAGACCGGCGCCCGCCAGTCGATGACCATCGGGTCGCCGTCGTGGTCGTGAACGTGCCGACGGCCGATGTAGAAGCGCTCGCCCTCCGCGCCCTCCGCCCGGTCGGCGCCGGGGGAGTGCAGGTAGTCGAGGCGGCCGAAGAACAGCGGGGTGTCGCTGAGGTCGGCCAGCGCCTTGATGCGCTCGTCGATCTGGCGGGCCAGCACCTCGGCGTTGACCCAGTTCGCGGTGACGTCCTTGATGTCCAGCGACTCCACGTCCTCGCGCATGGCGCGCAGTGCGGCTCGGGAGCCGGCGAGGTGGGAGCGTTCGCGGGCGAGGGGGTCGTCGGCTGCGGGCACGGGTGTGGACGGCCTGGACAAGGGGGTGCCTCCGAAGGTGCTGCGGGGTGGGCGGCTGCCGGGTGGGTGGCAGCGAGGTGCCGACCGGTTTCCGTCCGGTCGGCGGCGCTCCGGGAGGGAGGCGGGCAAGAGCGGAGATTTTAGAGGAGGAGCAGGGCAGGCCGCCAACCGTTTTTTCCGTCCCCTAGGGGATGCTCCCTCAGTCCGCTGGGGGAGCCTCCACCCGCAGGTTGTACTCAGGTAGCACGGGAAAGGGGGACCTGGGACCGATGCCCTCTTTATGCCTGGTCAGCCACTATGGATACATGAGTGCAGCGACCTTCACCCCAGCCCCCGGTCGCCCGTCCGGCGCGACCCCTGTATCGGGCGGCCACACCACCCACCGCCTCGGCGACGCCCTGCGCGCCGTCCGTGTCTTCGCCGGTGCCGCCTTCGACGTCGTCATACTCGGCGAGTACGGCGAGGAAGCCGGCGTCCGCCGAAAGTAGCCGCCGGCAGCCGCGACCCGCCCCCGGTCAGCTCTCCGCGAGCAGCTCGTCCGCGTCCACGATCCGGTAGGCGTACCCCTGCTCCGCCAGGAACCGCTGCCGGTGCGCGGCGAAGTCCTGGTCGATGGTGTCGCGGGCGACCACGGAGTAGAAGTGCGCCTGGTGACCGTCCGCCTTCGGGCGCAGAACCCGCCCGAGGCGCTGAGCCTCCTCCTGCCGTGACCCGAACGTCCCCGAGACCTGGATGGCGACGGTCGCCTCCGGCAGGTCGATCGAGAAGTTCGCGACCTTGGACACCACCAGCACGCTGATCTCGCCCTGCCGGAAGGCCTCGAAGAGCTTCTCGCGCTGGGCGTTGGACGTCTCGCCCTTGATGACGGGGGCGTTCAGATGCTCACCGAGCTCGTCGAGCTGGTCGATGTACTGGCCGATCACCAGGATCTGCTGCCCCTCGAAGCGCTTGACGAGCGCCTCCGTGACCTTGCGCTTGGTCGCGGTCGTGGCACAGAAGCGGTACTTCTCCTCCTGCTCGGCCGTCGCGTAGGCGAGCCGCTCGGAGTCGGTGAGGTTCACCCGGACCTCGACACAGTCGGCGGGCGCGATGTAGCCCTGCGCCTCGATCTCCTTCCACGGCGCGTCGAAGCGCTTGGGCCCGATGAGCGAGAAGACGTCCGACTCCCGCCCGTCCTCGCGCACCAGGGTCGCGGTCAGCCCGAGTCGGCGCCGGGCCTGCAGGTCGGCGGTGAACTTGAAGACGGGCGCGGGCAGCAGATGCACCTCGTCGTAGACGATGAGCCCCCAGTCCCGGGAGTCGAAGAGCTCCAGGTGCGGGTAGACGCCCTTCCGCCGGGTGGTGAGCACCTGGTAGGTGGCGATGGTGACGGGCCGGATCTCCTTGCGGGTCCCGCTGTACTCGCCGATCTCCTCCTCGGTCAGCGAGGTCCGCTTCACCAGCTCGTGCTTCCACTGCCGGGCGGAGACGGTGTTGGTGACGAGGATGAGCGTGGTCGACTTGGCCTGCGCCATGGACCCGGCCCCGACGAGGGTCTTCCCGGCACCGCAGGGCAGCACCACGACCCCGCTGCCGCCGTGCCAGAAGTTCTCCACGGCCTGCTTCTGGTAGGGCCGCAGGGCCCACCCGTCCTCGGCCAGCTCGATCGGGTGCGCCTCGCCGTCCACGTACCCGGCGAGGTCCTCGGCGGGCCAGCCCAGCTTCAGCAGCGTCTGCTTGATCTGCCCGCGCTCGGAGGGGTGCACGACCACGGTGTCCGGGTCGAGCCGCGCCCCGACCAGCGGGGTGATCCGCTTCGAGCGCAGGATCTCCTCGAGGACCGGGCGGTCGGTGGTGGTGAGCACGAGTCCGTGCGCCGGGTGCTTGCTGAGGGTGAGCCGCCCGTAGCGGTCCATCGTCTCGGCCACGTCGACGAGCAGGGCGTGCGGCACGGGATACCGGCTGTACTGCACCAGCGCGTCGACCACCTGCTCGGCGTCGTGCCCGGCCGCGCGCGCGTTCCACAGGCCCAGCGGGGTCACCCGGTAGGTGTGGATGTGCTCGGGCGCCCGCTCCAGCTCGGCGAACGGCGCGATGGCCCGCCGACAGGCGTCGGCCTGCTCGTGGTCGACCTCGAGCAGCAGGGTCTTGTCGGACTGGACGATGAGAGGACCGTTCACGTACATGCATCCTTCCGCACGGGCCAAACGTCCAGTGTGCCGTATGCGACCGGGAACGGGCGTGGACGATCAGAAGGTGAGGGGTGCGGAGTCCCACCAGGCGTACAGCAGGTCGGCGTCGGGATGGCCGACGTCGACGACGATCAACTCCTCGTCGAAGGACCAGGTCATCCAGTACTGGTCGTCGATGGGGCCACAGGCGAGGTCGCCGATCGCCACCTCGTCGTGGGACCAGCGCCCCCTCCAGGTGCCCCCCGCTTCGCACGTGGTGCCGTCGGGCTCCCCGTAGAGGGTGAGTTCATCGGTCATCCAGCTGTCGAGGTCGGACTTCGAGGCGAAGGAGTACACCTGGACCGGGCCCGGGCTGTTCTGCCCGGTGGTGTCGCAGGAGACGGCCGCGAGGGGCTGGTCGTCGAGGTTGATGGACTCCTCGCAGCCGGTCAGCGTGCTCTCGCCGGTGGCGATCAGGCCGATCAGTGCCTGCGTCCGCGCGTCCTCGTCCGTGGTGGGGGCGTCCGGGGTGCCGGTGAGTTCGTCGGGCGGCTCGGACGTGTCCGTCGGTCGCTCGGTCGGGGTCCGGGTGGACACGGCCACCGCCGTGGACCGTGCGGGCGGCTCGCCGGCGTCCTCGGACCGGGCGACGAGCACAGGCACCAGGGGGCCGGCCACCGCGGCGAGCAGACCTATCACGGCGATCCAGAGTCCCGTTCTGCCCGGTCCGTGAGAGGTGTGCGGGCTTTGTGGGCCGGTCTGCCCGGACGCGGAATCGTCGCTCATCGAGGTCCCCCTCCTCGTTCCCCCGTGCGGAGCTGAGTCAGGGATAGCACAGCCAAGATGATCGATATAGGGCATTTATGAACATAGTGTTTTCAGTGTCAACAAGATGCGCGAGATGGGTGTGAGGGAGGCGGTGCTTCGCCCGGGTCCTGTGCAACCTTGACCGCTTTTCGGCTGTCTTGACGGGCGGGGAGAGTCGAGGGGAGGGCGCATGGCCATGGCGGTGGTCAGGTACGCGGTCGGTGGGGGAGCGGTCGTGGTGCTGGTCGCGACGGCGGTGTGGGCACGCCCGTCGGCGACGGTCGACGCGGATCTGTGGAGCCGGGTGCGGCCGGTCATCGAGGCGCGGCTCGTGGAGCAGTCGCGCGGCGGTGGGTACGGGGAGAGCGAACCCGGGCTCGGGGCGCGCTGGTTCTGCCGGGCGGAGGCGGTGGACCTCGACGAGCGGGACGGGCTCGTGCGGGCCGGTGTCAGCACCCTGTGCATGGAGTACGGGGTCCGGGCGGGCGACCTGGTGGAGTGCGGTGGCGCCGAGACCCCGCAGGTGCTGCGGCTGCGGCGGGAGACCGACGGCCACTACGCGGTCGTGTCGCAGGAGGAGCCGCCCGACGGCGCGGGCAACGCGGAGTGGCTGACGGCCCACTTCGGCCGCGCCACCCCCGCCGTCTTTGACACCGCCGTGCCCGCCGCCCCGCTGGAATCCGCGGCCCGGTCGCACTTCGGCCTGTCTGCGGACGCCCCGGTCACGGAGTGCTGACGCGCCCCTACTCCTCCGCCAGCTCCGCCACCCCCGTCACCCGGTGCAGCGGATACGTCCGGACCTCGTCCGCCGTGTGGTCGTAGGCCGTCACGAAGCCGCCCTCGACGCGGATGGGGGCGATGACGCGTTGGCTGGCGGCTCCCTCGGCGTTGACGTAGCCGATCCAGAGGGCCTCGCCGGTGAGGACGGCGGCCTGCATGGTGGCGAGGGTCTCGGCGGAGCCGGTGCGGGGGAGTTCGCCGGTGGCTCGCGGGGGAGCGTCGGTCTGTTTGCGAGGGGTCGTCGAGGCCAGGTCGCCGGCTCGGACGGCTCGGATCGCCGCCGAGAGGAGGGTCGCGTCGGGGACCGGGGGGCCGTCCGGGACGGGCTCGGGGGCGGTGCGCGGCGGGGTGCGGTGGGCGTGCGCGCGGGTGATCAGGACGTCGCCCTCCGCGGACTCGGCGGCCGGCGCGAAGCCCATCGCGCGCAGGCCCTCCAGCAGGGACGCCGGGTCGGCCTGCGCGGCCAGCACCGTCGGGGCCAGACGGCGCAGCCGCAGGCCTGCGGCCCGCTTGTCGGCGAGGATCTCGTTCAGCAGGGCGTCGTCGTCGCAGCGGACGTACGCGGAGGCCGCGCCCACCCGCAGGTGGCCGTGTCTGCGCGCCACGTCGTCGATCAGATACGTCAGCGGCTGCGGCACCGGCGTGCGCGCGTGTGCGGCGAGGAAGGCGTGCAGGTCGGAGGCCGACTGTCCGGCGTCCAGGGCACGGCGTACCGACGCGGGGGTGAAGCGGTAGACCGTCGCCCCGCCCTTCGACTCCACGTCGGCCAGGACGTCCAGCACCTCGGCCAGCGACCGCTGCAAGGGGCCGGGGGCCACGGCCGTCAGGTCGGCCTGGAGCAGGACGTGGTCCAGCGGCTCGGGCAGCAGCGGCGCGAGCAGCCGGGCGGCCGCCGCGGAAGCGGTGGCCTGCTCGGCCGGGGACAGGGGCTCCGCGACGGGGAGCCGGTGGTGGTGCACGGGGAGCTTGTCACCGGGGCCATGCCGCATCCCGTCCGGCGTTCCCGACGGGGACGTGGGCCCGCTCCCGCCCGTCCTGGCCGCACCCGACCTCGGCCCGCTCCCGCCCGTCCTGGCCGCACCCGACCTCGGCCCGCTCCCGCCCGTCCTGGCCGCACCCGACCTCGGCCCGCTCCCGCCCGCCCTCGCACCCAGCAACGCCCGCCCGTGCCCCGACAGCGCCCCCCGCCCCGTCACTCCCAGCAGTTCGCTCTCCGCCAGCGTCCACTCGGCGAGCCGGGACCGCAGATCGTCCTCGCGCTGCGGCCCCCGCAGCGGACGCTCCCAGCGCAGCCGGGCCAGCACCGACTCCCTCGACGGTGCCGCCCCCTCCGGCAGGCCCTCCAGCAGGGTCAGCACCCGGTGCCGTACCTCCGGCGCCGCGCCGCGGTCGAGTCCGGGGCCCAGCGTGGAGAGGGTGCGGTCCTTCGCGTCCCGGCCGCCCACCAGGCCTGACACCCGCGTCGCCGGCAGCCACGCCTCCACCAGCCGGGTCCAGCGCTGTGCCGCGGGCTGCTCCAGCCACTCGTCGTACGCCGGGGTCGCCGCGTACCGCTCGTCGGCCTCGCCGTCGGAGGCCAGCAGGCCCGCCGCGTACGCCAGCTCGACCCAGAACGCGGCGACCGGTTCCGCCACGTCCAGGGCGACGGCCGTGCGCTTGAGGTCGCGCACGCTCAGGCCGCCCGCCCGCAGCACCGCGGGCCCGCCCTCGTCCCAGTCCTTCAGCAGCTCCTCGACGGTCGCGAGCGCCGTGTAGGCCTGCCCGGCCGCCGTGGCGTCCACAACCTGTGGACGGTGGGTCGCGGCGGGCTCCACGACCGGCGCCACCGGCTCCACCTCCCGGTGCGCACGGCCCCCGCGCAGGTGCAGCGCCACCTCCCGCGGCAGTACGACCGTCCCGGGCGCCGTCGGCACCAGCAGCCCCAGGTCCAGCAGGCGCCGCAGACGGGCCGCCGGGTCGGCGGTGACCTGGCCGTACGGCGGCCCCCACACCAGCCGCGCCAGCACCTCCCGCGACTCCTCCGGGAGCCCGTCGAGCAGAGCCGACATCCGCTTGCGGTCGGTGAACAGGGCCGTCAGCGACGCCACCGCGGAGACCGCGTCGTGGGTCGAGCCGAGGCCCGCCGCCGTGACGATGTCCTGGATGCGGTTCGGCGACATCCCCGCCGTGGCCTCCTGCACGGTCGGGCCGAGCCCGGTCGGCGAGGGGTGCTGCGGTGAGGGCGCGAGCAGCTCACGGGCCGTGCGGACCAGCCGCAGCCGGTCGTCGTCGCCCCACACCAGGGCCTGCTCCCGCAGGGTGGCGAGGGCACGCGGGAGCGCCGCCGAGACCGCCGGATCGCCGCCGTCACCGGTCAGCAGGGCCCGCAGTTCCTCGAGCGGCGCCGGGTCCGCCGCCACCGCCAGCGCCTCCGCCGTCTGGAGCGCGAACCGGTCCAGCCGCTCCAGCGCCCGCACCACCGACGCCCGTGTCCCGGCCCGGGTGGCGAGCTGGGTGAGGTCCGTGGGCACGGGCGTGATGAGGTCGGGGCGGGCACGCAGAAGCGCTGCCAGGGAGACGTCGTCCCTGGACCGGAGCGCTTCCGCGAGGGAGCGCGGCGGTACGGCCGGGTTGCTCATCCGACCAACGGTAGCGGGTCGCCCGCGGCGGCCGGGCCGAGCAGGGGCGCGCCCGGGGACCGACCGGATATCGCTGACCTGCGTTCCTCCCCTGTGGACCGGATGGACCCCACCTGCGCTAGTTTCGTCCCACGGGGTATCCAACGCACCCGCCCCGGAGGGGACTTCGTGGGTATCGAGAGCGACCAGGTCGTCTACGAGTATCTGAGCCGCGTCGGCGATGTCGCGCAGCAGCGGCAGTTGCCGTCGTCCACCCGTATGCGGCTCGTCTCCGAACTGCGCAACGAGATCGACCGGCGGCGCGCCAAGGTCACCGTGGACTCGCCCGCCGCCGTCCGCCGGATCATCGCCAGGCTGGGCAGCCCCGACGAGGTGGTCACCGCGGCCGGAGGCACGGCGGGCAGCGCCCCGCAGGCGCCGGTCGTCGCCATGCCCGTCCAGCGGGACCGGGAACCGGAGGAGACCGAGCGGCCCAAGGGGCTGCGCAAGGTCGTCCCCCGGCAGCGCCCCGACACCCCGCCGCCCGCTCCCGACCGCGACCTGTCCCACGGGCCGCACCTGGCCGGCCTGGACGAGCTCGGCGACAGCGCGGCACAGCCCGACTGGTGGCGGGTGGACAGCAGCCCCTTCGGGGTCGGCGACAGCGTGCCGGGCTTCGTCGGCGGAGTGGAGATCCCGGAGCTGCTGAAGCCTCCGCCGCCCAAGGAGGAGCGGAAGCCCGAGCCCGCGCCCACCGTGGAGCAGGCGGCGCAGGTGCCGGTGGTGAAGGCACGTACGGCCTGGTGGAAGCCGAGGACGGCCGGCGGGGCCAAGGCCGCGGAGCCGGTCGTCGAGGCCGCCCCGGCCCGCCGGCGCCCCTTTGCCGGTGCCGGGAGCTGGAGCAACCCCCTGCTGCTGCTCGCCGCCGCGCTTCTCGTCGCCGGTGCCGTGCTCGGCAACCTCCTCGTCCTCGTCGTCGGCTGGCTCATCGCGTGGGCCTCGCGCCGGCTGACCGACGCCGAGACCAAGTGGGCCGTGGTGTTCCTGCCGGCCCTCTCGCTGACCGCGGGGCTCGTCTGGCTGTGGGGGCGCAACGAGGGCCGCTGGGGCGAGCCCATCGCCCAGGGCCACATGAACGACGCGGTCGCCGAGACCTGGCCGTGGGTCGTGCGGGGCGCGGCCGTGGCGTCGGCGCTGTTCCTGGTGTGGCGCTCGCAGCGGCGGCGGTAGGGCACGGGAAATCGCTGTCCGACCGTCGTACCGCTTGGGCACAATGGCTCATATGGCTTCTACAGGCATCTCCGCCCCGACCGTCGGCTTCGACCTCGACATGACGCTCATCGACTCCCGCCCCGGCATCCACGCCTGCTGGGTGGAGTTGTCCGGGCGAACGGGGACGTACGTCGACGCCGACCTGGTGGTGACGCGGCTCGGGCCGCCGCTGGAGGAGGAGATGGCGTACTGGTTCCCGGCGGACCGCATCCCCGCCATGGCGGACCTCTACCGCGAGCTCTACCCGACGTACGCCATCACCGGCACCCTGGCGATGCCGGGCGCCCGCGAGGCCATCGGCGCCGTTCAGGAGGCCGGCGGGCGGGCGATCGTCGTGACGGCCAAGTGGGAGCCCAACGCCAAGCTGCACATGAAGCACCTGGGCCTGGCGCCCGACGCGGTGATCGGCAACCTGTGGGCCGAGCGGAAGGGCGAGGCGCTGCGCGAGCACGGTGCGAGCGTGTACGTCGGCGACCACACGGGCGATGTGCGCGGGGCGCGGATCGCCGAGGCGCTGTCGGTCGCGGTGCCCACCGGTCCGTGCACCGCCGAGGAACTGGCCTCGGCCGGAGCCGATGTCGTCCTCGGCGATCTCACTGAGTTCCCGGGGTGGTTTTCGGACTACCGTCCGGCCCGCGCCTGACGCCTTCCCGCCGCGACCGATTGCAGGACTCCGGCACCGGCCACCACGAATCCGACGGCCATGAGCATGCTCAATCCGAACATGTATGTCGGAAATGGCGTCGTTCCGAGCAGGAACGGGGCCACGGTGACCAGAGTGGCCACCGCACCGATGAAGAACACGATGGCTCCGGCACGGATCAGTCGGTCACCGGGAGCGGCGGAATTCGTTTGGGTTTTGTCACGCACCGGACCAGGGTAGTTCCCTGCCCGAAGGAACAACCGGGCGACGTCTTGTCACCGGCCTGAAGACCATTAGCCTTGGTACCGGCGGGTCCCGACGACCCGCCCCAGTGCTATCAAGGGCCCTTTCAGAAGCAGTTTTCCGACGAGTACGAGGACGAGGACAGACGTGCCTACCGGCAAGGTCAAGTGGTTCAACAGCGAGAAGGGCTTCGGCTTTCTCTCCCGCGACGACGGCGGTGACGTCTTCGTCCATTCCTCGGTCCTCCCCGCCGGAGTCGAGACGCTGAAGCCCGGACAGAAGGTGGAGTTCGGAGTGGTCGCCGGGCAGCGCGGTGACCAGGCCCTTTCGGTGACCGTCCTCGACCCGACTCCCTCGGTCGCGGCGGCGACGCGCAAGAAGCCCGACGAACTGGCCTCCATCGTCCAGGATTTGACGACCCTCCTGGAAAACATCACCCCGATGCTGGAGCGCGGCCGCTACCCCGACAAGACGGCGGGCAAGAAGATCGCCGGTCTCCTGCGAGCGGTCGCCGACCAACTCGACGTGTAGTGAGCGAGATACGGGCCGAGGCGCCGTCCCCGGACCTGCTGGAGCAGGTCCGGCGGCAGCGGCGCCACACGCTGGAACTGCTGACCGTGTGCGCCGTGGGCCTGGTCCCCTGGACGGTGCTGCTGGCGTTCACGCTGCCCAGCGGCTACACGGTCCGTCAGTGGCGCACCACCTGGGTCGGTTTCGACGTCCTGCTCCTCCTCGCGATGGCCGCCACCGCCCTGCTCGGCTGGCGGCGCCGCCGCGGGGTCGTGGTGGCGGCCGTGGCGACGGGTGCCCTGCTGGTCTGCGACGCCTGGTTCGACGTCTCGCTGGCCCTGGGCACCCCGGACGTCTGGTGGTCCGCCGCATTGGCGGTGTGCGTGGAACTCCCGCTCGCGGGTTTCCTGATCCACCGGGTCCTGGGAATGTTGAAACTGGCCCAATGGCCGTACGACCCAAAGGCGCGCGTCAGATAAACGACAACGCGTCCGGCCCCAGAGCGGGTACGAGTCCTTCCGCGGCCGCCCGGGTCAACAGCCCTCGAATCGCCGCATATCCGTCCTCGCCGAGGTTCGCGGTGAACTCGTTGACGTACAGACCAATGTGCTGATCGGCGACGGCGGGATCCATCTCCTGCGCATGGGCCATGACATAAGGCCGGGAAACCTCGGGCTCTTCCCAGGCGGCCCGCACGGACGTGCGGATCGACTCGGCGAGCAGTGACAGCCGCTCCGCACCCAGCGACCGCTTCGCGATGATCGCACCCAGCGGAATCGGCAGCCCGGTCGTCGACTCCCAGTGCTCGCCCATGTCCGCGAGCTTGTGCAGACCGTAGTTCTGGTAGGTGAACCGGGCCTCGTGGATCACGAGCCCCGCGTCGACCTTCCCGTCCCGCACGGCCGGCATGATCTCGTGGAACGGCAGCACCACGATCTCCCCGACACCGCCCGTCAGGACGTCGGCCGCCCACAGCCGGAACAGCAGATACGCCGTCGACCTCTCGGACGGGACGGCGACGGTACGGCCGGTCAGGTCCACGCCGGCCTCCCGCGTCAGCACCAGCGGCCCGCACCCGCGCCCCAGCGCGCCCCCGCACGGCAGCAGCGTGTACTCGTCGAGGACGTACGGCAGCACGGCGTACGACACCTTCAGCACATCGAGCTCGCCGCGCTCCGCCATCCCGTTGGTGATGTCGATGTCGGCGAAGGTCACGTCCAGCGCGGGCGCGCCGGGGACGCGGCCGTGGGCGAGGGCGTCGAAGACGAACGTGTCGTTGGGGCAGGGTGAGTACGCGATTTTCAGCGCTGCGGTGGTCTGCTCGGTCGTCGGCTCAGTCGTCATGGTCTTTCCAACCCTCCAGTACGGGCCTCAGCTTCCCGAACCCCTCCGTCAGGGCCGCGAGCGCGTCGCCGATGCGCCAGGCGGCCCGGTCGCGCGGGCCGACCGGGTTGGACACGGCCCGGATCTCCAGCACGGGCACCCCGTGCAGCCGGGCCGCCTCGGCGACCCCGAAGCCCTCCATGGCCTCGGCGAGTGCGCTGGGATGGCGTTCGCGCAGCGCGTCCGCACGGGCGGCCGTACCGGTCACCGCGGAGACGGTGAGCACGGCTCCGGCGCGTCCCCCGGTCGCGGCCGCGGCGGCGCGCACGAGTGCTGCGGGCGGACGGTGGGTGACGGCCCCGAACCCCAGCTCGGTCACCGGCACGAACCCGTCGGCGGTCTCGGCCCCGAGGTCGGCCGCGGTGATCTCGTCGGCGACGACGAGCGAGCCGACCGGGGCGTGCGGCAGGAACCCGCCGCCGATCCCGGCGCTGACCACGAGGCCGTAGCCGGAGCCCTCCTGGGCGGCCCGGGTGAGCGCGGTGGCGGTGGCGGCGGCGGCGAGTGCGGGCCCGACCCCCACCGCGAGGACGTCGACGGCCGGTGCCGGGCCCGTGAACGCACGGGCCACCGCGTCCCGTTCGACCGGGACCGCGGTGGCCACGAGGATGCGCATTCGGATGCGGCGGATCAGTAGTCCGAGTTCTCCAGCTTGAAGTTCCACACGCCCTTGTACGCCTTGCTCTCGCCGGAGGACTGCTTGTCCTGCTCGACGATGCTGATGTACAGCGTCTTCTGCGGGGCCTGGCCCTGCTGCTGGGCGAAGAGGTCGACGCCGTCGAAGGAGTAGTACGTCTTCTTGTAGGCGTACGTCATCTGCTGGCCGTTGATCCACAGCGCCCAGCCGGTGTCCGCGACCTCGGGGTCGACGCCGACGCGCAGGGTCTCGCTCTGCTTGACCTTGATCGTCTTGACGTCCGACTTCTCCAGGGCGCACTTGGCGGCCTTGGCCTTGCCGAGGTCATTGCCGTCGTCGTAGCAGACGGCCTCGGAGCTCACCGAGGTCGAACCGACCGTGACGGTGACGCGCGGCGTCGGCTTGTCGCAGGCCGACAGGACGAGCAGTCCGGCGGAAACGAGGCCGGCGGCGGCGACGGCGCGGCGGCGTCGCACATCGGATTGCAGCGTGGTCATGGCGGAAGGCTATCGGGCGGGTGCAACAGTCCCTTTATGCGGGGTGCGGCGTGCCGCCCGCCGGGGGCGGGTTACGCCACCCGAGCCTTGGCCGAGCCACCGTGCCGTGCCGAGCTCAGCAGCCCCCTCGCGGTGCTCAGCCAGCCCACCGCGACGACGGCTGCGGCCACGGAGAGACCGAGGTAGCCGTTGAGGGGCATCACGATGCCGACCGCCCCGCCGAACACCCACGACACCTGGAGCAGGGTCTCGGAGCGGGCGAAGGCGGAGGTGCGGACCAGTTCGGGCACGTCCCGCTGGATCAGCGCGTCCAGGGACAGCTTGGACAGCGCCTGCGCGAACCCGGCGACCGCCGCCAGACAGGCCACCAGGAACGCCCCGAAGAAGATCGCCGCCGTGATCGCGGCACCCAGCACGAACGCCACCACGGTCAGGATGATGATCTCCGGCGACCTCGACCTGAGCCAGGCCCCGACCGCCGTACCGAGCGCGTTGCCCGCGCCCGCCGACACGGCCACCAACCCCAGCGAGACCGCCGCGCTCTCCCCGGTCAGCGGATGCTCGCGCAGCAGGAAGGCGAGGAAGAAGGTGAGGAAGCCGGACAGCCAGCGCAGGGTGGCGTTCGCGCCGAGGGCGTGGGTGACGGCGATGCCGACCGTGCGCAGCCCGGGCCGCTTGACCGGCTTGAGGTGCGGCCCGTGCAGGTGTTCCTCGTCGGCGGCGAGCAGGGCCACGTCCTCGCCCTTGGCCGAGTCGACCTTCGGCGGCAGCGAGAAGGACAGGAACGTGCCCGCGATGAAGATCACGAAGGCGCCGTAGAGCGGCCAGCGCGGTCCGATGGCCTGCAGTCCCGCGCCGATGGGGGCCGCGATGCCGGTGGCGAGCAGGCCGCCGAGGGTGACGCGGGAGTTCGCCTTGACGAGGGAGAAGCGGGGCGGGAGCAGGCGGGGTACCACCGCGCTTCTGACCACGCCGTACGCCTTGGAGGCCACCAGTACGCCCAGGGCCGCCGGATACAGCTCCAGGCTGCCTGTGGCGACCGCCCCGGCGATGATCAGCGCGAGCATCGCGCGGGCGAGCATGGCACCCGCCATGGCGGCCCGGCGGCCGTGCGGAAGACGGTCGAGGAGGGGACCGATCACCGGTGCGAGGACCGTGAAGGGCGCCATCGTGATGGCGAGGTACAGGGCGACGCGCCCGCGGGCCTCGTCGGTCGGCACGGAGAAGAACACCGTCGTCGCGAGGGCGACGGTGATCATCACGTCCCCCGCGCCGTTGACGGCGTGCAGTTCGATCAGCTTGCCGAGGCCGGACTCGCCCGCACCGTGCGCGTGGGTCGCCTTGCGGATGCCGCGGGCCGTACCGGTGAACGGAAAGTGCAGGGCACGGCCGACGGCGCGCACGGACCCTGACATCCGGCCCGCACCGCCACCGATTCCGGTGGCTCCCTGGGGTGTCCTCGTGGCTGCCACCCCGTCATAGTGCCCCGAGAAAGCTGTGAGTAGTGCGGTTACCGCGCGTATGAACGCATATGAAGCGCCTCCGGAGCACCTCCGGAAAACCTCTGGAGCACCTCTGGAGGCAACGAACCATCACGTCGGTGTAGGCCGAGCGGCGCCGAACAGGTAGCGTGCGTAGCGCGCCGTGGCGAACGTTCTCGGCCGCGCGCCTCTCTGACATCCCGCAGAATGGATGGGAGCAGGTGCGCCCGAGCGCGATCGGGCGCGGACGTCGACGCGGTCCTCCGGTCCGCTCCGTCCGCATCCGCCGCCTTCAGGCCGGCGCACCCGAGTGACGGCGTAGGAGAGAAGCGATACCTGTGAGCGCAGCGACAACGCGAAGCCGCACCCCCGACCGCCTGTGCGCCGAGGCCGTCGACCTCGCCCGCACGGCCGCCGAGGAGGCCGCCGCGCCCGGCGTGGTGGGTGAGCACGCGGGCCTGGTCTCCGAGGGCGATCGTGTCGTCACGCACTACTTCGAGTGCAAGGAGCTCGGGTACCGGGGCTGGCGCTGGGCCGTGACGGTGGCGCGCGCCTCCCGCGCGAAGCTGGTGACGCTGGACGAGGTCGTCCTGCTGCCCGGCCCGGACGCGCTGCTGGCCCCGGAGTGGGTGCCGTGGAGCGAACGCCTGCGCCCCGGCGACATGGGCCCCGGCGATCTCCTCCCCACCGACGCCGAGGACCTGCGTCTGGAGCCCGGGTACACCGGCGAGGACGAGCCCCTGCCGAGCGCGCCGGTCTCCGAGGAGATGGCCGAGCTGGTCGAGGCGGAGGACGCGGACCTCACCGCGGGCACCCCCTCCCACCTCCCGGTGGTCCCGACCCGCGGCTCGATCGCCGCGGTCGCCGAGGAACTGGGCATGCGCCGGGCCCGCGTCCTGTCCCGCTACGGCCTCCATGTCGCCGCCGACCGCTGGGAGGAGTCCTTCGGCGCGAAGACGCCGATGGCCCAGGCGGCCCCGGCGCCCTGCGTCAGCTGCGGCTTCCTGGTCCCGCTCGGGGGCTCGCTGGGCCAGGCCTTCGGCCTGTGCGCCAACGAGTTCGCCCCGGCGGACGGCCGGGTCGTGTCGTTGTCGTACGGCTGCGGCGGCCACTCGGAGGCCGCGGTCATGCCGAAGCCCCCGCAGCCGGCCGAGCCGGTGATCGACGAGACCAGAGTGGACCCGTTCCCGCTGCGCCCCGCCCGGGACTCCGGCTCGGTGCCGGAGACCACGGACGAGGCGTCGGCGGAGCTGGGCCACTCGTAGGGCTCAGGGCCCTACGGCTCACGGGCGCTGGAACACCCGGTCCACCACGCCGCTGGCGACGACGTACTGCGACTGGTCGTAGACCTTCGTCGTCAGCTTCGCCGTGGTCCGCTCACGCAACCCCAGGTACCGGTACGTCTTCGCGTCGAAGAGCAGCGTTCGCCCGCCGTCCTTCCAGGAGGTGCCGGGCGGGCCGATGACGTACTGGACGCCGAGGGCCGTGTGTCCGTTGAACTCGGTTCGGCCCGGCAGCACCTTGACGCCGGGGGCTGCGGCGAGCGCCTCGAACGCCGCGGAGCGCAGCCCCTTGGGCAGGACGGAGTGGCGGAGCAGTCCGGAGAGGAAGATCTCGACCATCGGCCACTCGTCGGCCCTGGTCGGCCGGCCGTAGTCCGGCTTGCCGCCCATGTCGCGCAGGGTGGCTGTCAGTTTCCCCGGGTCGGTGGGCAGTTCCTTCAGCTCGGACCACTTGGTCGGCGGCCAGGTGCCCTGACCCGGCTTGAACGCCGGCACCCACTGCTTGTAGCCCAGCTCGCTGACGTAGCCCTTCTTGGACCCGTCGACCGAGCTCCAACTCTCGTCGACCCACTTCTTCACGGGGCCGCCGGAGACCGGCCTGCGCTCGATGACCTCCTTGGTGTAGATGAACTGGTCGTCGCGCGGGGCGACGGGCTTCTCGGTGCGCAGGGCCTCGGCGGCCGCCCCCCGCAGCACGGTGGTCGCGCTGACCGTCTGGGTGCGTGGGGCCTGCTCCCCGGTGTTCTGGGCGACCACCACGGTCGCGGTGACGGCCGCCGCGGCGACGCCGGCCACGGCGATCCGCAGCAGCGGACGGCGGCCGACGCCGGGCACGGCGACGGGGGCGGTGGGTCCCTGCATCGCCTGGTGGAGGCGGAAGCGGGCGCGGGCGCGGGCGGCGTCCGAGAGCGGGGGCGCGTCCGCGTCCCACTCCCTCAGGAGCTCGATCTCATTCATCGTCGGATTCCTCTCGAAGAGCGGTCGGATCGGATCCGCCCAATGCCTCACGAAGTTTTCTGCGAGCCCTGTGCAGCCGTGACCGGACCGTCCCCACCGGCACACCGAGGGCGGCCGCGACCTCCTCGTAGCCGAGGTCGGCCCAGGCGACCAGCAGCAGCACGTCCCGGTGCCGGGCGGGCAAGCGGCCGAGGGCACGGGCGAGTTCGCCGCGTACCGCCTGGGCGCTGACCCGTGCCGCCACCCGGTCCGCGACCGTCTCCTCGGCCTGCCCGCCGGAGGCCGCCGGGGGCAGCCGGCCGAGCGTCTTCAGCCGCCGGGCCTCGGCACGCCGGTGGCGGCCGACGAGGTTGGTCGCGATGCCGAACAGCCAGGGGCGGGCGTCGGCCGCTTCCGTGCGGTACCGGAAGCGCTGCTGGAACGCGGTGGTGAAGGTCTCCGCCATGACGTCCTCGGCGGCTTCCGCACCGAGCCGGCGGGCCGCGTAGCGGTGCACCGAGTCGGCGTGGCGGTCGAAGAGCACGGCGAACGCCTCGGGCTCTTCCCACGACCGTTCGATCACCGCGGCGTCGCTGTCCTGTCCCACGCTGACGCCCGGTTCGACGGTCATCGGGGCTCCTTTCGTCGCTGTAACGCTCTGAAGCTCGGGCTTTCACCCGTACTTCGCCGCTCGCCGGAATCCGGTTCCCCCGGGGCCGGGGTGCGAGGGCCGCGAGGGGCGGAGTCACCGTCCTCGCCCGTCGCGGTACCTTCATCGTCACGCCGATGAGGAGAGTCAACGTGAGCAAGTTCGTGCGGCCCGCAGCCGAGGGTGCCGACCCGTTCGGGACCGCCCGGCTCAGGCGAGGGGTCCTGGACGCCTGGGCCACCAGCCCCGCCCGGTTCCGGGAGGACGCCAACGCCGAGGAGGACCTCGTCCTCGGCGGGTACCGGGACCGACTGGTCGTCGAACTCGCACAGAACGCAGCCGACGCGGCGGCCCGGGCGGGCGTGCCCGGACGGCTCCGGCTCACCCTTCGCGAGGGCGTCCTGTTCGCCGCCAACACCGGTGCCCCGCTGGACGCGGCCGGTGTCGAATCCCTCTCCACGCTGCGCGCCTCCGCCAAGCGCGACAACACCGACGGCTCGGTCGGCCGCTTCGGTGTCGGCTTCGCCGCCGTGCTCGCCGTCACCGACGAGCCCGCCGTCGTCGGCCGCCACGGCGGAGTCCGCTGGTCACTGGCCGAGGCCCGCGACCACGCCGCCGACACCGCCCGCCACAGCCCCGGCCTCGGCGACGAGATCCGCCGCCGCGACGGCCATGTCCCGCTGCTGCGGCTCCCGTTCGCCGCCGAGGGCAGCGCACCCGACCCCTACGACACCGTCGTCATCCTCCCGCTGCGCGACACCGCGGCCGCCGACCTCGCCGAGCGCCTCCTGAACGCCGTCGACGACGCGCTCCTCCTCGCCCTCCCCGGGCTGGAGGAGGTCGTCATCGAGACGGACACCACCCGCACCCTCAGCCGCCGCACCGAGGACGGCCTGACCGTCGTGGAGGACTCGCGCGACGGTACGACCCGGTGGCGTACCGCGTCCGCGCACGGCCCGCTCACCCCCGAACTCCTCGCAGGCCGGCCCGTCGAGGAGCGGCTGCGACCGCACTGGTCCCTCACCTGGGCCGTGCCGGCCGACCCCGACGGCACCCCGGCCCACCCCCGGACCAGCCCCGTCGTGCACGCCCCGACGCCCAGCGACGAACCGCTCGGCGTGCCCGCGCTGCTCATCGCGTCCTTCCCGCTGGACACCACCCGCCGGCACGCGTCGCCCGGACCGCTCACCGACTTCCTCGTCCAGCGCGCGGCGGACGTGTACGCCGAACTCCTCGCCGGCTGGCGCCCGGTGAGCGAGGGGATCATCGCCCTGGTGCCCGGCCCGCTGGGCAAGGGCGAGCTGGACGGGGCGCTGCGGCAGGCGATCCTCGACCGCCTCCCGCGAACCGCGTTCCTCCCACCCGCCCTCCCGGCTCTCCCACCCGCTCCTCCGGCTCTCCACGCGCCCGCACTCGAGCCCGGCGACGACTCGGAACTGCCCGAGGCCCTGCGTCCCCGCGAGGCCGAGGTCGTCGAGGGCGCCGGTGCCGACACCGTGCGGGTGCTCGCCGAGGTCCTGCCCACCCTTCTGCCCGCCGGTCTCGAACGACGCGTGGAACTGCGCACCCTGGGCGTCGCCCGGGTCCCGCTGACCGACGCGATCGACCGGCTCGCGGGCCTGGAGAAGGAGCCGGAGTGGTGGCAGCGGCTCTACGACAGCCTCGCCGGCGTCGACCCCGACCGGCTGACCGGTCTGCCCGTGCCGCTGGCTGGGGGCACCTCCCAGGCTTTCGGCACTGGGGGAGGCCGTACGACCATCGGGCCCCGGCAGGTGCTGCTGCCCACCTCGGACGGGTCCCTGACCGACCCCGAGATCCTCGCCCGGCTCGGCCTCAAGGTCGCCCACCCGGCCGCCGCCCACCCGCTGCTGGAGAAGCTGGGCGCGCTGCCCGCGACACCGCGCGCGGTGCTCACCACGCCCCAGGTGCGGGCCGCGGTGGCCGCCTCCCTGGACGACGACGGCGGGATGAGCTGGGAGGAGGACACCCCGGACGCCGAGGAGCTGGCCGACACGGTCCTCGCGCTCGTCCGGGACGCGGGCCTGGAGCCCGGCGAGGAGCCGTGGCTGGGGGCGCTCGCCCTGCCCGACGAGGAGGGGGAACTGGCCCCCGCCGGTGAACTCGTCCTGCCCGGCAGCCCGTTCGCGCAGATCATGCGCGAGGGCGAACTCGCCTTCGTGGACGCCGAACTGGCCGCCAAGTGGGGCGAACAGCCCCTGGCGGCCTGCGGTGTGCTCGCCGGCTTCGCCCTGGTGCGGGCCACGGACGTGGTGCTGGACCCGGACGAACTGGAGCCGCGCGAGGGCGACTTCGCCGAACCGGACGACGCCGGGCTCCTCGACGCGGTGGACGTGTGGTGCGAGGACATCCTCGACCGCTTCCCGGACACACCGGTACCGCCGGTCGCCACCGAGCTGATCGCCGTACGCGATCTCGACCTGGTCGACGAGGACAAGTGGCCCGAGGCACTGGCCCTGCTGGCCCAGCCGCCGCTGAGGGACGCCCTCACCCAGCCGGTCCGCATCCTGCTGCCGGACGGCACGCACGAGGTCGTACGGCCGTACACCGCCTGGTGGCTGCGCGGGCATCCGGTGCTCGACGGCCGCCGCCCCGCCGGTCTGCTGGCGGCCGGGGGAGACCCCCTGCTGCGCGGTCTGTACGAGGAGGCGGACGCGACCGGGTTCGACGACGAGCAGGTCCTGCGGGCGCTGGGCGTACGGACGTCGGTGGCCGCGCTGCTGGAGGAGCCCGGCGGCGCGGCCGAACTCCTGGACCGCCTCGCCGACCCCGACCGCCCGGTGACAGGCGCCCAACTGCACGCCCTCTACAGCGCGTTGGCCGACCTGGACCCCGAGCAGGTGACCCTGCCCGACGAGCTGCGCGCGGTGACCGACGGCCGGGTCGGGGTCGTGGACGCCACCGACGCGGTGGTCGTCGACTCCCCGGACCTGCTGCCCTTCACGGAGGGCGTCCCCCTGCTGCCGGTCCGCCCGTCCCGGGCCGCCGAACTGGCCGAACTCTTCCAGGTCCGCCGCCTGAGTGAGTCGGTGACGGGTTCGGTGGACTCCGAGGGCACCGAGCACGACGTCCCGGAGCCGGTCGGGGTGCTGCTGGGTGCCCGTACCCCGTCGACCTACGTCGAGCACGACGAACTCGTCGTCGACGGCGTGGAGATCGACTGGCGCCTCACCACCGACGGCGTCCTGCACGCCTCCACCCTGGAGGGCGTGGCCGCGGGACTGGCCTGGGCTGCGGGGCAGTGGCCGCGGCGCTTCGAGGTGGCGGCCCTCCTGGAGGACCCGACCCGCACGGAGGAACTGGCACGGGACCGCTGGTTCGACTGAGCGAGGACGCTCACACAAATTTCTTACCAGGTCTGCAACGAGTCGGCCGCGGCTCGCATCTGACCCCACGAGCCGCCAGGCTCCACGACCAGTCCCTGGGGGAACGCATGCGCATCCGCACCACCGTGGCCGCCGTCTCCGGCGGTCTCGTCCTCGCCGCCCTCGCCGTCCCGGTCGCTCAGGCCGACGGCGGGGGCCTGCACAAACCCACGGCCGCGGAGCGTTTCGGCGTGTCCAGAGCCGCGATGAGCGCTGCCGACGACGACGCGGAACCGCCGGTCGTCTCCAACGTGAAGGTCAACGGCGGCAAGGCCATCGTGGCCGGTTACACGGGCGTCAAGACCTACACCGTGTCGCTGACCGCCAGCCACTCCGCCGGTATCGAGGACGCGTACATCGACCTGTGGCACGGCAGGGACCGCGCCCACGTCGACGGCGTGTTCGGGCCGAACGAGCAGACCGCCACCTGCACCGCGGTCAGCACCACCACCTCGACCTGCAAGCTGACCATCACGATCGACGCCGGCCGGTACCTGTACATGAACTCGCTCGCCGGCACCTGGCATGTGACGGCCGCCGCGATCGCCGCCGACGAGGCCGGCAGCGACTACTGGAACGACTTCTACGGCACCCACAGGATCCAGCGCCTGTCGAAGCTCACCGCCAACGCCTCCCCCGAGCCGGTGAAGAAGGGCAAGACCATCACGGTCACCGGCAAGCTGACCCGGGCCAACTGGGAGACCCGCAAGTACGCCGGTTACTCGACCCAGCCGGTGAAGCTGCAGTTCCGCAAGAAGGACTCCGACACCTACACCACCGTGAAGACCGTCAAGACCAACAACAAGGGAGACCTGAAGACCACGGTCAAGGCCACGGTCGACGGCTTCTTCCGCTGGAGCTTCGCGGGCACCTCCACCACCCCGGCGGTCAACGCCGCGGGTGACTTCATCGACGTCAAGTAGGTCGGCCCGAGGCAAAGCGTTGCGCATGTGCGGCCAAAATCATGCCCCAGCCGTACAACCAGTCCCCTGAGTCACGGATCTAGGGAGTGAGTCAGCAGACTCCGAGATCCTTCTCTCCTCATGGGGAACGCACATGCGCATACGCGCCCTCGTCCTCGCCGCCTCCGGCGCCGTGGCACTCTCCGCCCTCGCCGTGCCGTCCGCCCAGGCCGCCACGGCCGGGCCCGCGGTCACCTTCTCCAACCTGAAGGTCAACAGCGGCAAGAACATCGTGGTCGGCACGACGTCGACGGTCACCGTCTCGGCGACCTACACCGTGACCAAGCCCGCGAACCTGAGCGCGAGCTCCTTCCAGACCGGGCCCGTGCTCTACCGCGGTGCCACCCTCGGACTGAACTCCGACGACCTGCTCGGCGGGGACGAACCCGGTACCTGCACGACATCCTCCTCGACGGTCCTGAAGTGCACCGCGAAGATCCAGTTCCGCCCCAAGGGCTCCGACGAGGACGGCGACCTGATCAGCAGCGAGGCCGGCACCTGGAAGCTGGGCGCGCTCGCGGTCGACGGCGACGGCGGCATGACCTGGCAGGGCGGCCTCGGCAGCACCCACCTCCAGCGCAGGGCCACCCTCACCACCGACGCCTCCCCGGAGCCGGTGAAGAAGGGCAGGACGATCACCGTCACGGGCAAGCTCGCTCGCGCGAACTGGGACACCAACAAGTACGCGGGTTACTCGACCCAGCCGGTGAAGCTGCAGTTCCGCAAGAAGGGCAGCAGCACCTACACGACCCTCAAGACCATCAAGACGTCGTCCACGGGCACGCTGAAGACGACGACCACGGCGACGGCCGACGGCTACTACCGGTACAGCTTCGCGGGCACGACGACCACGTCGTCCGTGAGCGCGACGGGCGACTTCGTCGACGTCCAGTAGCACGGCTAAGCGGAACCGCGGCGGTCCACCCACCTCCACAGGAGCTCCAGGGTGGCCGCCGCCACCACCGAGATGCCGACCGCGATCCACGGCATCGTCACGCCGACCAGCTTCAGCGCGAAGAAGTGCTGGAGCCAGGGCACGGCGAGGACCAGGACGAAGCCGAGGCCCATCGCCGCGACCAGGGCGATCCGCCACCAGGTGTACGGGCGGGCGATGATCGCGAGGACCCACATCGAGATCAGGAACAGGGTCAGGGTCGCCGCGCTGGTCTCCGCGTCCAACGCGCCCTCGCCCGTGTAGTGGTGACGGGCGATCAGATACGTCACGAAGGTCGCGACCGCCGCCACCACCCCGCCGGGGATCGAGTACCGCATCACCCGCCGCACGAAGTGCGGTTTCGCGCGTTCCTTGTTGGGCGCGAGGGCCAGGAAGAAGGCCGGGACGCCGATCGTCAGCGTCGACAGCAGGGTCAGGTGCCGTGGCAGGAAGGGGTACTCGACCTGCCAGCACACCACGAGGATCGCCAGCAGCACCGAGTACACGGTCTTCACCAGGAACAGCGTCGCGACCCGGGTGATGTTGCCGATGACCCGGCGCCCCTCGGCGACGACGGACGGCAGGGTCGCGAAGCTGTTGTCGAGCAGCACGATCTGCGCGACCGCCCGCGTGGCCTCCGACCCGGAGCCCATCGCCACCCCGATGTCGGCGTCCTTGAGGGCGAGCACGTCGTTGACCCCGTCGCCGGTCATCGCGACCGTGTGCCCGCGTGACTGGAGCGCCCCGACCATGTCGCGCTTCTGCTGCGGGGTGACCCGGCCGAACACCGTGCCCTCGTCGAGCTCCTTCGCCATGCCGTCCCGGTCGGTGGGCAGCCGCCGGGCGTCCACCGTGCTGCCGGTGAGCCCGAGTTTGGCCGCCACCGCCCCCACCGACACCGCGTTGTCCCCGGAGATGACCTTGGCGCGCACGTCCTGTTCGGCGAAGTACCGCAGGGTGTCGGCAGCGTCGGGCCGCAGCCGCTGTTCCAGGACGACGAGGGCGGTCGGCCGCGCTCCCCGGGCGACCTCGGGGTCGTCGAGGTCGCGGGAGGCGCGGGCCAGCAACAGCACCCGCAGACCCTGCTCGTTGAGCCGCCCGGTCTCGGCGAGGGCGGGATCGTCGGGGGGCAGGAGCACGTCCGGCGCCCCGAGGAGCCAGGTACTGGACTCGCCGTCGCCCTCGCTGAAGGTGGCGCCGCTGTACTTGCGGGCGGAGGAGAAGGGCAGCGACTCGGTGCAGCGCCACTCCTCGGCGTCCGGGTAGACGTCGATGATCGCCTGGAGGGAGGCGTTCGGCCGCGGGTCGGACTCGCCGAGGGCGCCGAGGACCTTGCGCACGTACGACTCGTCGGCACCCTGGAGCGGCCTGAGCTCGGTGACGTCCATGCCGCCCTCGGTGAGGGTGCCGGTCTTGTCGAGGCAGACGGTGTCGACGCGGGCGAGGCCCTCGATGGCCGGGAGTTCCTGGACGAGCGCCTGTTTCCGGCCGAGTCGGATGACGCCGATGGCGAAGGCGACGGAGGTCAGCAGGACCAGCCCCTCCGGGACCATGGGCACGATCCCGCCGACCGTGCGGGCGATGGAGTCCTTGAGGTCGTTGTCCTTCACGAACAGCTGGCTGATGACCAGGCCGATCGCGGTCGGGACCATCATCCACGTCACGTACTTGAGGATCGTGGAGATGCCGGAGCGCAGTTCGGAGTGGACCAGTGTGAAGCGGGAGGCCTCCTCGGCGAGCTGGGCGGCGTAGGCCTCGCGGCCGACCTTGGTCGCCGTGAAGGCGCCGCCGCCGGCGACCACGAAGCTCCCGGACATCACCTGGTCGCCGGGCCGCTTCACGACCGGGTCGGCCTCGCCGGTCAGCAGTGACTCGTCGATCTCCAGGCCGTCGGCCTCGACGACCACCCCGTCGACCACGGCCTTGTCGCCGGGCCCGATCTCGATGACGTCGTCCAGGACGATCTCCGAGGTGCTGACCTGGGACGCGGTCCCGTCCCGCCGTACGGTCGGCCGGGCCTCGCCGATCACCGCGAGCGAGTCGAGGGTCTTCTTCGCCCGCCACTCCTGGATGATGCCGATCCCGGTGTTGGCGAGGATGACGTACCCGAACAGGCTGTCCTGGAACGGCGCGACGAACAGCATGACCAGCCAGAGCACACCGATGATCGCGTTGAACCGGGTGAAGACGTTCGCCCGGACGATCTCCGCCAGGGACCGGCTGCTGCGCACCGGCACGTCGTTGACCTGGCCCCGCCGCACGCGCTCGGCGACCTCGGACGCGGTCAGACCGCCCGCCGCCGGTGCCGGGAGTGTCGTGGGATGCACAGGGTCGAGTTCGGCGCCCGCGTCGGTGTGCGTCATGCATTCGACGGTACGTGCGGTTTTGCGGCTTCACCCGCCGAGTGACCGGAAGTTCCGACCTGGGGAGGAGACGGGAACGGGCGAATGATGCCGTGGTACTAGGGAGTGCTCGTCACTCGGCAGCAGGCTCCGCGGCCGCCGCCCGCTTGATCGCGGCCTCGCGCTTGCGGACGAACCAGATGCCGTACAGCCCGAGCCCGCCCCCGGCCAGGCAGGTCCACAGCCACCAGGTGTGCCCGTGGTCCGCGAACCAGCCGTAGAAGGGAAGCTGCACGAGGAAGAGCACGAACCAGAGGATCGTGCCACCGGTGACGGTGGCGACGACGGGGCCCTCCAGGGGCTCCGGCGCCTCGTGCTTGATGGGTCCCGAGAAGAAGCCGGCCATGGACCCAGCTTACGAGGCGATCACATCTACGCGCGGAGATGGTCACCCCGGCCTTATACGTTCATACTGAAACGGTTTGTGTCTGTCCACTTCTGCTCGTAGGAACATCCAATGCCGACCGCCCTCGACCGCTACTTCAAGATCTCCGAGAGGGGCAGCAGCCTGCCCCGGGAGGTCCGGGGCGGCTTCGCCACGTTCTTCGCGATGGCCTACATCATCGTGCTGAACCCGATCATCCTCGGCAGCGCCAAGGACATGTACGGCCATCACCTGGACAACGGCCAGCTGGTCACCGCGACCGCCGTGACCGCCGCCTTCACCACGCTCCTCATGGGCGTGGTCGGCAACGTCCCGATCGCGCTGGCCGCGGGTCTCGGCGTGAACTCGGTCGTCGCGCTCCAGCTCGCGCCCCGGATGTCCTGGCCGGACGCGATGGGCATGGTGGTCCTGGCGGGCTTCATCGTGATGCTGCTGGTCGCCACGGGTCTGCGCGAGCGGGTGATGAACGCGGTGCCCTTCGGGCTGCGCAAGGCGATCTCCATCGGTATCGGCCTGTTCATCATGCTGATCGGCCTCGTGGACTCCGGCTTCGTCTCCCGTATCCCGGACGCCGCCCAGACCACCGTCCCGCTCCAGCTCGGCGCCGACGGTCACCTCAACGGCTGGCCGGTCCTGGTCTTCGTCCTGGGCGTCCTGCTCACCCTCGCCCTCATCGTCCGCAAGGTCCCCGGCGCGATCCTGATCTCGATCGTCACGATGACGGTCCTCGCGGTGATCATCGAGGCCGTCGCCAAGGTCCCGTCCTGGGGCCTCACGATCCCGAAGTGGCCCGGCAACCCCGTCGCCACCCCGGACTTCGGCCTGCTCGGCAAGGTGAGCCTCTTCGGCGGCTTCGACAAGGTCGGCGTACTGACCGGTGTCCTCTTCGTCTTCACGGTCCTGCTGTCGTGCTTCTTCGACGCGATGGGCACGATCATGGGCGTCTCCGACGAGGCCAAGCTCACCGACGCCCAGGGCCAGATGCCCGGCATCAACAAGGTCCTCTTCGTCGACGGCCTCGCGGTCGCCGCGGGCGGTGCGAGTTCGTCGTCGGCGACCACGGCGTTCGTCGAGTCGACCGCGGGTGTCGGCGAGGGCGCCCGCACCGGTTTCGCGAACGTGGTGACCGGCGGTCTCTTCGCGATCGCGCTGTTCCTCACGCCCGTCGCCACGATGGTCCCGTCCCAGGCGGCCACCCCCGCTCTTCTCGCGGTGGGCTTCATGATCCTGGCGAACTCGGTCACGGACATCGACTGGGCCGACTACACCATCGCGATCCCGGCCTTCATCACCATGGTGATGATGCCGTTCACCTACTCGATCACCAACGGCATCGGCATGGGCTTCATCGCCTTCGTGGTGCTGCGCCTGGCGGCGGGACGGGGCCGGGAGATCCCGGTGGCGATGTACGTGGTCTCCGCCGTCTTCGCCTTCTACTACCTGATGCCGGCACTGGGTCTCACGTGACCCCGTAGAACTTCTCGGTCTCGTCGACGGCGGTCTGGAACCGCTCGTCGAAGTCGTCTCGAATGAGCGTCCGGATCACATAGTCCTGGACGCTCATTCCCCTTTTCGCCGCATGGTCCCGGAGCCGTTCGAGCAGCTCCCCGTCTATCCGCAGGCTGAGCACGCTGGTCCCCATGAACACGAGGGTCGCCGCCGACGGGGAGCGGCGTTCACTTTCCGCTGTCGACTCACTCGTATGGGTGAAGATCGGGTTTCAGTGGCCTGGGTCACGGGAATCCCGGCCCCCGCCAGCTTGTTTAGCCAGAGTAATGAGTTACGCTAAAGAGATGCCGGACCTTACCCATGGCGACGACGCTGCCGCCGTGAACTCCCTGCGATCAGCCGTGATGCGACTGTCCCGTCGGCTCAAGCACCAGCGCGTCGACGAGTCGCTGAGCCCCACCGAGATGTCGGTCCTGGGCACCCTCACCATCTGCGGCAAGGCCACCCCGGGCGAGCTCGCCCGCAAGGAGCACGTCCAGCCGCCGTCGATGACCCGCATCGTGGCACTGCTGGAGGCCAAGGGACTCGTCCGGCTGGAGCCGCACCCCGAGGACCGGCGCCAGAAGGTCGTCACGAAGACCGAGCAGGCCGAGGCCATGCTCGCGGAGAGCCGCGCCAAGCGGAACGCCTTCCTGGCCACCCTGGTCGACGGCCTCGACGAGGACGAGTGGGCGAAACTGCGTGCCGCCGCCCCCGTGCTGGAGAAACTCGCACATCTGTAAGCCGCAACGAGGAGGCGACTGCACTTTGAGTACGGGACCCGGAGCACCTTCCGCCCCCGCACCGATCCCTTCTACCTCTGTCTCCCGCAAGTCATCCATGTTCAGCTCCCTGAAGGTCAGGAACTACCGCCTGTTCTTCATGGGCCAGGTCGTCTCCAACATCGGCACCTGGATGCAGCGCATCGCGCAGGACTGGCTGGTGCTCAGCCTCACCGGCTCCGCCACCGCCGTCGGCGTCACGACCGCCCTGCAGTTCCTGCCGATGCTGCTCTTCGGCCTCTACGGCGGTGTCCTCGTCGACCGGCTGCCCAAGCGCCGCGCGCTGCTGTTCACGCAGTCCGCGATGGGCGCCACCGGTATCGCGCTCGCCGTCCTCACCCTGACCGGCCAGGTCCAGGTCTGGCACGTCTACCTCGCCGCCTTCGCCGTGGGCCTCGCGACGGTCGTGGACAACCCGGCCCGCCAGTCCTTCGTCTCCGAGATGGTCGGCCCCGACCAGCTCCAGAACGCGGTCAGCCTGAACTCCGCGAACTTCCAGTCGGCCCGCCTGATCGGCCCCGCCGTCGCCGGCGTCATGATCACCGGTGTGGGCACCGGCTGGGCGTTCCTCGCCAACGGACTGTCCTTCGTCGCCCCGCTCGTCGGGCTGCTGATGATGCGGGCACGTGAGCTGTACGTCGTCGAGCGCGCCCCGCGCGGCAAGGGACAGCTGCGGGAGGGCCTGCAGTACGTGGCCAAGCGGCCGGAGCTGATCTGGACCATCGTCCTGGTCGGGTTCGTGTCCACCTTCGGCTTCAACTTCCCCGTCTACCTCTCGGCCTTCGCCGACGACGTCTTCCACGCGGGCGCCGGCTCCTACAGCCTCTTCAACACGGTGATGGCGGTCGGCTCCCTGGCCGGCGCGCTGCTCGCGGCCCGGCGCGGCACCGCCCGCATGCGGGTGCTGGTCGTGGGCGCGGTGGCCTTCGGCACCCTGGAGATGGTGGCCGCCCTGGCCCCCTCCCTGTGGCTGTTCGCCCTGCTCATGGCCCCGATCGGGATGTTCGGCATGACGGTCAACGTCACAGCGAACACCAGCGTCCAGATGGCCACCGACCCGGCCATGCGGGGCCGCGTGATGGCCCTCTACATGATGGTGTTCATGGGCGGCTCCCCGATCGGCGCGCCGATCGCCGGCTGGATCACCGACGCGTACGGCGTCCGCGCCGGCCTCGCGGTGGGCGGCGCGATCGCCGCCGTGGCGGCCGTGACGATCGGTCTGGTCCTGGCCCGCGTCGGCAACCTGCGGCTGTCCGTCGGCTGGAACCGCGGCCACCCGCAGGTCCGGTTCGTGCCGCGCGAGACGCAGGAGCAGCTGGCCGCGGCGGCCTGAGCCCTACGGCCGCACGCGCCTGGCCAGCACCTGGCCCGGCCAGTCGTGGTTCACCCCGGCGGTGTACGTCTCCGTCGGGGTGAAGCCGTTGGCCTCGTAGTAGGCGACCAGCTTGCGGTCGTCACCGGCGTAGCAGTCCACCCGCAGCAGGTCGACGCCCGCGCGCCGGGTCGCCTCGGCGGCGTGCGCGAGGAGGGCGCTGCCCACGCCGTGGCCCTTGAAGCGGCGGTCGGAGGCCAGCCAGTGGATGTACCGCTCGGGCTCGCCGGGCGGCGGGAGATGGGCCAGGTAGGCGCCCGGCGAGTCGGTGATCGTGAGAGTCGCGGCCGGCACGCCGTCGGCCTCGGCGATGAACACGCTGCCCTCGTCGACGTACCGGGCGACGGACTCCACCGTCCTGGGGCTCCCGGACAGCGGCTCGGTCCCCCACTGGCCGGGGCGTCCCTGCGCGACCAGCCACTCCACGCAGCTGTCGAGCATGCCGAGGATCACGGGTATGTCGTCGCGGCCGCCGTCCCTGATGCTGATCTCCATGCGCCCATGGTGACAGGCTTGCCCTCATGAGACTCTTCGCCGCGGTGCTGCCCCCGCAGGACGTGTCCGACGAACTCGCCCTGAAAGTGGCCGAGTTGAGGCGGCTTCCCGGAGCGTCCGGGCTGCGCTGGACCGGCGTTGCCGGCTGGCACTTCACGCTCGCCTTCTACGGCGAGGTCGACGAGGACGTCGTACCGGACCTGTCGGAGCGGCTGGAGCGGGCGGCCCGGCGGACGCCCGCCTTCTCGCTGGCCGTGCGCGGGGGCGGGCAGTTCGGGCACGGGCGGGCGCTGTGGGCGGGGGCGGACGGGGAGCTGCCGGTGCTGCGGCTGCTCGCCGAGCGCGCGGAGGCGGCGGCGCGCAAGGCCGGGGTGGAGATGGGGGAGCACCGGCGGTACAAGGCGCATCTGACCGTGGCGCGCAGTCGGGAGGCGGTGGACGTACGGCCGTGTCTGGACGTGCTCGACGGGTTCACCAGCCGCACCTGGACCGTCGACGAGCTGGCGCTGGTGCGGAGCAATCTGCCGAAGGCCGGGGTGCCGGGGGAGCAGCCCCGGTACGAGGTGGTCGGGCGCTGGGCGCTGGGCGGGGCCGGTTAGGCTCGACGCGTGGACCCGAAGACACGGAACCGGATCATGGCCGGTGTACTGGTGATGATGTTCGTCGTTGTTGTCCTGGCCGCGGCGCTCGGGCGGTAGCGCCGGGGAACTGCGGCCGGTCCTCCGGCTGCCGCGCCGTCGTGGCCGGTCGCGCAGTTCCCCGCACCCCTGCAGGGGCGCCACCGCTTCCGTGCGCTACCAGGCGAAGGCCTCCGGGGACGGGCCCGGGCCCGGGAAGATCTCGTCCAGGCCCGCCAGGACCTCCTCGCTCAGCTCCAGCTCGACCGCCCTGATCGCCGACTCGAGCTGCTCCGCCGTGCGCGGGCCGACGATCGGGCCCGTGACGCCGGGGCGGGTCAGCAGCCACGCCAGGGCCGCCTCGCCGGGCTCCAGGCCGTGCTTCTCCAGCAGGTCCTCGTAGGACTGGATCTGGGCGCGCTTGGCCGGGTCGGCGAGGGTGTCGGCGGCGCGGCCCGAGGCGCGGCGGCCGCCCTCGACCTCCTTCTTGATGACCCCGCCGAGCAGACCGCCGTGCAGCGGGGACCAGGGGATCACGCCGAGGCCGTACTCCTGGGCGGCCGGGATGACCTCCATCTCGGCACGCCGCTCGGCGAGGTTGTACAGGCACTGCTCGCTGACCAGTCCGATGGTGCCGCCTCGCCGCGCGGCGATCTCGTTGGCCTGGGCGATCTTGTAGCCGGGGAAGTTGGAGGACCCGGCGTACAGGATCTTGCCCTGCTGGACGAGGGTGTCGATCGCCTGCCAGATCTCCTCGAAGGGAGTGGCGCGGTCGACGTGGTGGAACTGGTAGATGTCGATGTAGTCGGTCCGGAGCCGCTTGAGCGAGGCGTCCACGGCACGGCGGATGTTCAGGGCCGACAGCTTGTCGTGGTTCGGCCATGCCTCGCCGTCCGCGGCCATGTTGCCGTAGACCTTGGTGGCGAGGACCGTCCTGTCGCGGTTGGCGGCGCTCTTCGCGAACCAGTTGCCGATGATCTCCTCGGTACGGCCCTTGTTCTCGCCCCAGCCGTACACGTTGGCGGTGTCGAAGTAGTTGATTCCCGCGTCGAGAGCCGAATCCATGATCGCGTGGGAGTCGGTCTCGTCGGTCTGCGGGCCGAAGTTCATGGTGCCGAGGACGAGTCGGCTGACCTTGAGTCCGGTGCGTCCGAGCTGCGTGTACTTCATGACCCCTCAGCCAACGCCTTCGAGTGCGCTCAAGGCAAGCATGTCCTTCCGGGGGATTGCTCCCCTGCGGAACCGGGGGGCAGCCGGAGGGAGTTGGGACGGTTTCGTCTCTAACGTGCAGTGCATGACACACACGGAGGGAATCCGCGCCACCCGGCGGAGCGTGCTGGCGCTCGGCACCGCGGCGGCGGCCACGCCCTGGCTGGGCACGGCCCCGGCCCGGGCCGACACCGGGGGCGGGGAGTTCGACGAGCTGGGCATCACCGAGCTGCGCGCCCTGATGGACCGGGGACGGCTCGACGCCGAGCGGCTCACCCGCCACTACCTGGAGCGGATCGAGCGCATCGATCCGCTCCTGCACGCCGTGATCGAGGTCAACCCCGACGCGCTGCGGGAGGCACGGCGGCTGGACGCGGGCGGCCGACCCCGTGGCCCGCTGCACGGCATGCCCGTCGTCCTGAAGGACCTGGTCGAGACCGCTGACCGGATGCACACCACGGCCGGCTCCCTCGCCCTGGAAGGGCTCCGGCCCACGCGGGACGCCACGGTCGCCGCCCGGCTCCGGGCCGCCGGTGCCGTCATCCTCGGCAAGACCAACCTCAGCGAGTGGGCCGGTGGCCTCTCGCTCACCCACCACGCCGGCTGGAGCGCGCGCGGCGGCCAGACCCGCAACCCGTACAAGCTGGACCGCTCGCCCAACGAGTCCAGCTCCGGCACGGGCGTCGCCGTCGCGGCCAACCTGTGCGTCGCCGGCATCGGCACCGAGACCAACGGCTCGATCATCGACCCGTCGTCGGCGAACTGCGTCGTCGGGGTCAAACCGACCGTCGGACTGGTCGGCCGCGGCGGGGTGATCCCCGGAGTGCCCAGCCAGGACAGCGTCGGTCCGATGGCCCGCACGGTCCGGGACGCGGCGATCATGCTCGGCACGCTCGTCGGCGTCGACGCGAGGGACCCGGCGACGGCGGCGAGCCGGGGACACTCCCACCGCGACTACACCCGCTTCCTGGACGCGGACGGACTGCGCGGGGCCCGGATCGGCGTCCCGCGGACCGTGTACTTCGGCTACAGCGACCACGCCGACGAGATCGCGGAACGGGCGATCGCGGTGATGCGCGCGGCCGGTGCCGTCGTCGTCGACCCGGCGGACATCCCCACGGCCGAGCAACTGGAGGACCTGCCCGGCTCGATGGTCGTCCAGGCCTACGAGTTCAAGCGCGCCCTGAACACCTACCTGGCCGCAGCCGGCGGTGAACACCCGCGCGACCTGAGGGAGTTGATCGCCTTCAACCGCGCGCACGCCGACCGTGAGCTGCGCTACGCACGGCAGGACGGCCTGGAGACGGTGGAGCGGCTGGACTTCTCGCAGCGGGAGTACGAGGAGGCGCTGGCCGTGAACCGTCGGCTGTCCCGGGCGGAGGGCATCGACGCGGTACTGCGCCGACACCGCCTCGACGCCCTCGTCATGCCGACGTCCGGTCCCCCGGCCAAGATCGACCTGATCCGGGGCGACACCTACGGCGGCGGCGCGTCCACGCCCGCCGCCCTCGCCGGCTACCCCGCGGTGAGTGTGCCGGCGGGGTTCGCTTTCGGCCTGCCTGTCGGGGTGACGTTCATGGGGACGGCGTGGAGCGAGCCGGTGCTGCTGCGGCTCGCGTACGCGTACGAGCGGGCGAGCAGGGTGCGGCGGGCGCCGACGTACCGGGCGGCGGACGTGGGGTTCTGACCCCGGTCGGCGACGGTCAGCCCCGGGGGCGGCCCGCCCGGACCTCCCGGTCGACGGCCCACGCGTCCGCCACCGGGCCCAGGTGCCGCAGCTTGTCGGGGTTGATCACCGTGCGGATCGTCCGGACGCGGCCGTCGAGGATGTCCAGGGCCAGGGTGTGCAGGACCCTGCCGTCACGGTCGCGGAAGACCGCGCCCGGCTGGCCGTTCAGCTCGTGCGGCTCGAAGGTCACCTCGGCGCGGGCCATCCGGGGGAAGACCGAGCCGAGCAGCCGGGCCACGTTCTGCGCGCCGGTGATCGCCCTGGCGAGCTGCGGTGCCTTGCCGCCGCCGTCACCGACCATGGACACGTCGGCGGCGAGAAGCCCCCGGAGTCCGGCCATGTCGCCCTCGCGGAGGGCGTCGAAGAAGCGGGACGCCAGCTCCTCGCGTTCCGCGCGGTCCGCCGCGAAGCGGGGGCGGCCCGCCGCCATGTGGCGCCGGGCCCGGGAAGCGAGCTGGCGGCAGGCCTGCTCGGAGCGGCCCACCGCCGACGCGACCTCGGGGAAGCCGAAGTCGAAGACCTCCCTCAGGACGAACACCGCGCGCTCCAGTGGGCTGAGCCGCTCCAGGAGCAGCAGCGCCGCCATCGACACCGAGTCGGCCAGTTCCGCCGCCCGCGCGGGATCGTCGTAGGGGTCGTCGAGGAGTGGTTCGGGCAGCCAGTCCCCGACGTACTGCTCGCGGCGGACCCGCGCCGAGCGCAGTACGTCGATCGCGATCCGGGTCACCGTGGTCGAGAGGTAGGCCTTCACGGACCTGGGCTCGGTCGGGGTGGCCTCGTAACGCAGCCAGGTCTCCTGGACCGCGTCCTCGGCCTCGCCGACGCTGCCGAGGATCCGGTAGGCGATCGAGAACAGCAGCGGTTGCAGCGCCTGGAACTCCTCGGTCCTGCTCATCACGGTTCCTCGGTCGTCGTGGGTCAGCCGGTGAAGGACTCGGGGCCGAAGCGGCCCCACGCGATGAACACCGCGAGGGCCAGATACGCCAGGTTCAGTGCGACGAGCCCCGACTCGCCCCGGCGGCCGTGCGTGATCATCGCACCGGCCATCAGCAGGACCCAGCAGACGGCGGTCACGGGGACGAGAACCGGTGCGATGTCGAGCGCGGCGGTCAGGACCAGGCCCGCCGCGGCCAGGATCTCGAGGATGCCGAGCAGCTTGACGAAGGCCGGGCCGACGTCTCCCGTCCACCCTCCGCCGTGCGCCGCGGCCAGCTTCTCCCGGGGCACGAAGGTCTTGGTGACACCACCGGTCAGGGCCACGGCGGCCAGCAGTCCTGCGGCGATCCACAGCGCGAGGTTCATCGTCCACTCCTTGGTCGAGGCGTGCCTTCACCTCTCGGGACGAGACAGCCTCCGCCGCTGTGACACGGCCGGTGTCAGGGGGTGCGCAGGCTCACGAAGACGGCTCGGGCACGGGTGCCGTCCGGTGCGTCCCAGACCCCGGAGACCTGGCCGGTCGCGCCCTCGGGGGCGGTGGGCCGCGGGCGCCGGTGCAGGCGGACGGCCGTGCCGTCCGGGAGGGCGAACCCGGTGCCGTCCTGGTCCTCGGTGACCTCGACGGGGCCCTCGGGGACAGGGAGACCGGAGACCGTGCAGGCGTGGGTGATCTCGTGGTCGGGGGTGTCGCTGATGCTCTGGGCCATCGCCTGGGCGCGGCCCTCGAACAGGGCCAGGAGTTCGGTGCGCAGTACCGGGTCGTGGAAGCCGTCGTAGGCCCAGCGGGGGCCCAGTACGCCGTGTTCCATGGTGCCGACGAGGGCGTGGTCGGCGCCGGGGAGCGGGGCGGCGCGGTAGGTGAGGGGGCCAGATAGGCGACGGGTTCGGGGCCTGAGGAGTCGACGGCCACCATGAACTCGATGCCGACCTCGCCCTCCGGGTCGTCCAGCCGGAAGCCGCCGGCCTTGGCCAACTCCGGTGTGCCGGTGCCGGTGTACCACGGACGGGTGGGCAGCCAGGCGGTGAGCAGTTCCAGCTTGGTGGGCTCGAGGGTGGTGTTGTGGATGATCGCCATGCGGCGGATTCTGTCAGCCGACCGCGGGGGAACTCATCCGTTTTGAGGGCGAGGCCGACGCTCAGTTGTCGCTGTCCGCGGGGCTCTCCGACTCGTCCGAGGGGTTCTCCGGTGCGTCCGAGGGTGTCTCCGGTTTTGTGTGCAGGACCTCGCGGGCCTGGTCCGCGGCGCGGGTGATGCTCTCGGAGACGAAGTCGAGGAAGCGGGCGATGTTCTCCAGGCGGGTGGCGGCCGGGGTGCCCGGGCCGAGGACCCCCACACCCTGCCGGGCGGTCTCGGCGAGCATGATGGTGCCGCGGGCGCTGGCGATCATGGACTGGTACCAGACGTCGTCGTCGGCGACATAGCGCTCACGGCGCCGGTCGTCGCGTTCCCGGCGGACCAGGCCCTGGTTCTCCAGGTAGCTGATGGCCTTGGAGATGGAGGCCGGGCTGACCTGGAGGCGCTGGACGAGCTCGGCGGCCGTCAGGCTGCCGGTGTCGCTGGTGTAGAGGCAGGTCAGCACCCTCGACATCATCTTGGGCGCGCCCGTCTGCATGAGGACGGTGGTGAACGTCTCCTCGTACTCGCGCACCGCCTCGGGGTCGCGCCCGTGGGCCTGCTGGGGGGCCTGCGGCCCGCGGGGTGCCGCCTGCCGCCGGCGGTGGGCGCGGCGTTCGGTGGCGCGGTGGGCGAGGTCGGCGCGGTAGGCGGTGGGACCGCCGTTGCGCATGACCTCGCGGGTGATGGTCGAGGTGGGGCGATCGAGGCGGCGGGCGATCTCCGCGTAGGCGAGGCCGTCGGCCACTCCCAGGGCGATCTCCTGGCGTTCCTGCTGGGTGAGCCTGCCTCCCGGCATCGCGGTCTCCTTCGTGGTTCCTGGTGTCCGCAGCATAGCGTTCACTGCCACTCTATTGCAACGAGCGCATGGCGGGCGTTGCGTTACTTTCAGAATCGTTGCAATGAAATTGCTGCTCTAACCTGCGGTGATTAGGGACGTGCGCAACAAGTGCGTTGCCTAATCCGTGAACGCAACGTAGCTTTTCGTTCATCGGAAACAGCGACGAGTGCAGGAGCACCTCATGCAGAAGTTCGACACCACCACCCCCGTCACCACCGTCATCGACCTCCCCGCCGGACGCCTCCAGGTCATCGCCGCCGACCGCGCCGACACCACCGTCGAGATCCGGCCCACCGACCCCGCCAGGAAGCGCGACACCAAGGCCGCCGAACAGTTCGAGGTCGACCACCGCGACGGCGTCCTGCGGATCAGCGCCCCGGCCGCCAGGAACCAGTACTTCGGCCCCTCCGGCTCCGTCGAGATCACGGTTCAACTGCCCGCCGGCTCCCACGTCCGGGCCAAGGCCGCCGCCGCCGAGTTCCGGGCCGTGGGGCGCCTCGGTGACATCGCCTTCGAAGGCGCCCACGGCCCGGTCAAGATCGACGAGGCCGCGAGCCTGCGCCTGACCGCGGCCGACGGCCACATCACCGTCGGCCGGCTGACCGGATCCGGCGAGATCAGCACCCAGCGCGGCGACATCACCGTCAACGAGGCCGTCACCGGCGAGGTCGTCCTCAGCACCCAGTCGGGCGACATCACCGTCGGCGCCTCGGCCTCGGCCTCACTGGACGCCGGCACCTCCTACGGCCGCGTCCACAACACCCTCAAGAACGCCGAAGGCGCCGAGGCCGGCCTCACCATCCGCGCCACGACCTCCCAGGGCGACATCACCGCCCGCAGCCTCTGACCCGCAGCCCCCACAAGGAGCATTCACCATGACCGACCTGGCCATCGCCACGAACGGACTGCGCAAGTCCTACGGGGACAAGACCGTCCTCGACGGCATCGACATCCGGGTGCCGACGGGCACGATCTTCTCCCTGCTCGGGCCGAACGGGGCGGGCAAGACGACCGCCGTGAAGATTCTGTCCACGCTGATCGGTGCCGACGGCGGTCGGGCCCAGGTCGCGGGACACGATCTGGCAGGCGATCCGCAGGCCGTGCGGGCCGCGATCGGGGTCACCGGCCAGTTCTCCGCGGTGGACGGGCTGATCACCGGCGAGGAGAACATGCTCCTGATGGCGGACCTGCACCACCTGCCCAAGAGCGAGGGGCGTCGGGTGGCGGCCGAACTGCTGGAGCGCTTCGACCTGACGGACGCGGCGAAGAAGCCGGCCTCCACCTACTCCGGCGGGATGAAGCGCCGTCTGGACATCGCCATGACGCTGGTGGGCGGTCCGCGGATCATCTTCCTCGACGAGCCGACCACCGGCCTGGACCCGCGGGCCCGCCACAACATGTGGCAGATCATCCGCGAGCTGGTCTCCGACGGGGTGACCGTCTTCCTGACCACCCAGTACCTGGAGGAGGCGGACGAACTCGCGGACCGTATCGCGGTGCTGAACGACGGCAGGATCGTCGCCGAGGGCAGCGCCGAGGAACTGAAGCGGCTCATCCCCGGCGGTCATGTCCGGCTCCGCTTCACCGACCCGGCCGCCTACCGCAGCGCCGCCTCCGCCCTGGGCGAGGCCGTCGGCGACGACGAGGCGCTCACCCTCCAACTCCCCAGCGACGGCAGCCAACGCGAACTGCGCACCGTACTGGACCGGCTCGACACCGCCGGTATCGAGGCCGACGAACTGTCCCTGCACACCCCCGATCTGGACGACGTGTTCTTCGCCCTGACCGGGACCGACCAGCCCAAGGAGACCGTCCGATGAGCACCTCTCCGGCCCCCGCCCGCCCGTCACGGCTCTCCCTCGCCGTGCGCGACTCGTCCACGATGCTGCGCCGCAACCTCCTGCACGCCCGGCGCTACCCCTCGCTGACCCTGAACCTGCTGCTCACACCGATCATGCTGTTGCTGCTCTTCGTCTACGTCTTCGGCGGCACCATGAGCGCGGGCATCGGCGGCGGCGACCGCTCCGACTACATCGCCTATCTCGTCCCCGGCCTGCTCCTGATGACCATCGGCTCCACCACGATCGGCACGGCCGTCTCCGTCTCCAACGACATGACCGAGGGCATCATCGCCCGCTTCCGCACCATGGCGATCCACCGCGGTTCGGTGCTGGTCGGGCACGTCGTCGGCAGCGTGCTCCAGTCCGTCATCAGCGTGGTCCTCGTCGGCGCGGTCGGCGTGGCCATCGGCTTCCGCTCCACCGACGCCACCGCCCTGGAATGGCTCGCGGCCTTCGGACTGCTCGTGCTCTTCGCCACGGCGCTCACCTGGATCGCGGTCGGCATGGGCCTGATCAGCCCCAACGCCGAGGCCGCCAGCAACAACGCGATGCCGCTGATCTTCCTGCCGCTCATCTCCAGCGCGTTCGTGCCGGTCGACGCGATGCCGGGCTGGTTCCAGCCGATCGCCGAGTACCAGCCCTTCACCCCGGCCATCGAGACCCTGCGCGGTCTGCTCCTCGGCACGGAGATCGGCGCCAACGGCTGGCTCGCCGTCGCCTGGTGCCTCGGCCTCGCGGTACTCGGCTACCGCTGGTCGACCGCGAAGTTCAACGCAGACCCGAAGTGACCGGCAGGGTGCGGGGCGCGGGCCAACTCCCGCGCCCCGCATGCAGGTTGAGCGGTCCGGCGCCGACCAAGAACAGTTCATCCCCTGCCCATGAAACGGCAACGCCCGTCCATGAAAGGGCAATCCGAAGGGAAAGGGATCGGTTCGGACGTACGTTCCCCTGCGTGAACTCTGATCACGAACCCCACACAACCGCGCGGCGCGCCCTCCTGCGCGCCGCGCTCACCGGTACCGCGGCCCTCGGCACCGGCCTCGCCGCAGGCGTCCCGGCCGCCGTCGCCGCGCCCTCGATGCCCGCCGCGCCTGCTCCGCGCAAGCGGCCCACCACCGCCGAGGAGGCCCTGCACGAGCTGGCCGAGGGCAACCGGCGCTGGCGCGCCTACCGCGAGCGGCACCCCGACGAGACACCCGCCGTCCGGCAGTCGCTGACGACCGCTCAGCACCCCTTCGCCCTGGTGCTCGGCTGCATCGACTCCCGGGTGGCGCCGGAACTGGTCTTCGACCAGGGCCTCGGAGATCTGATGACCGTGCGCACCGCGGGCCAGGTACTCGACGAGGCCGTGCTCGGCAGCCTCGCCTACGGGGTGCTCGAACTGGGGATCCCGCTGCTGATGGTGCTCGGCCACCAGTCGTGCGGGGCCGTGAAGGCGACGGTCCAGGCGGACGAGTCGGGTGCCCGACTACCCGCCCACATCCAGTACCTGGCCGATCAGATCAGTCCGGCGATCGACCGTACGAAGTCCGGGGACGCCCGCGTCGACTCGACGGTCGACGCCAACATACGGCTCGTGCGGGCACGGCTCGCGGCGGAACCCGATCTCGCCGCCAAGGTCGACTCGGGCGAACTGGCCGTGGTGGGCGCCCGCTACGAGCTGACCACCCAGCGGGTGCACCGCCTCGGCTGAGCCGTCGGGAGGGGCCGGCCCCTCAGCCGGCCTCGTAGGGCTCGCCCAGGTCCCACGCCTGGTGCATGGCCGCCGCGAAGGCCGCCGCGATCTTGTGCTCGCCGCTCGCGTTCGGGTGGGTGCCGTCGTAGGTGTCGTGGTTGATGTCGTACGACGACGGAGGCGAGGCGGGCAGCAGGGGGGAGCGGGGCTCGTCCAGGTCCGCGATCGCCTTGGCCAGAAGCTCGTTGAAGCGGGTGACCTCCGCGGCGAAGGGAGGGTCCGACTCGGCCCGGACGTTCGGGATCACCGGGAGGACGGCCATGCGGATCCGGGGGTTCGCCCGGCGGGCCTCGGCGACGAAGGCACGGACGTTCTCGGAGGTCTGTTCCGCGTTCGTGTAGAAGCCCAGGTCGATCAGGCCGAGCGACACCAGGAGCACATCCGCCCGGTGTGCGCGCACGGCGTCGCCGATCAACGGGGCCATGTGCAGCCAGCCCTCGCCCCAGCCGGCCAGGTGGGCCCGGGGGAAGTCGGGATCGGCGTACTCGTACGACGTCGGGGCGTCGGCCGCCTTGTCGTACAGCGTCTCGCGCGGGCCCACGAGGGCGAAGGGCCCGCCGTAGGTGCCTCGCAGGTGCTGCCACATCCGGTACCGCCAGGTGTGCTCACCCGCGCTCCCGATCGTCATCGAATCGCCGACCGGCATGAATCTGAGCATCCGCTCATGATGGATCATCGACGGCCACGGTGGCATGTGAGCCCGACCACGCCGACGCCGACGCCCACGACCACGGCCGCGCTGCCGGGCATCAGCCGCCGGTGCCTCCCCCGCGACGGTGCTCTCGGGGCGGCGCTCGCGCCCGCGCCCCCGCGGTCCGGCCTCTTACCCCTCGCGTCCGCGCCTCTTGGGGTCCGGCCTGCCACCGCGCCCCCCGGGTCCGGCCTCGCACCCTCGCGTCCGCGCCCCCGCCTCCCACCGCGCCCCCGACCCGGCCCCTCCACCCACGCCCGACGCAGCCTCCCCCCTCCCCCTCCCCGCCCCTTCGATCGCCCGCCGGGATGGCAGGCTTGGGGCATGCGTCGACGCCTTGGTCTGATCGTCGGGATCCTGCTCATGGGCGGCCTCGGCCTGCCCGCCGCCGCCGTGCCCGCCTCCGCTGCCGGCGGGGACGGGAAGGGGGACGAGGGGTTCACCATCAGCGACCCCCGGATCACCGAGTCCAGCGGGCTCGCCGCCTCGCGGCGGCACCCCGGCATCTACTGGACCCACAACGACCAGGACACCGGCGCCTACCTGTACGCCGTCGACAGCGCCACCGGCAGGACCGTCGCCCGGATCACCATGACCGGCGTGGGCACCCCGCGGGACGTCGAGGCCATCTCCATGGGGCCCGACAACCAGATCTGGGTCGGCGACATCGGTGACAACGACGGGGTCACCTGGCCCTACGTGTGGATCTACAAGCTGCCCGAACCGAAGGAACTGAAGGACCAGTCCGTCAAGGCCACCCAGTACGTCGTGAAGTACACCGACGGCTCGCGCGACGCCGAGTCGATGGTCGTCCATCCCAGGACCGGACGCGTCTACATCATCGACAAGCAGGAAAACGGCGGGCATCTCTACGCGGGCCCCGCCACCCTCTCCCCCAAGGGCACGAACGTCTTCAAGCCCGTCAAGGCCGTCGACCTGTGGGCCACCGACGCCGCCTTCTCACCCGACGGCGAACGGCTCGTCGTACGCGGCTACTTCGGCGGCATCTGGTACGACTGGAACGGCGGCGACCTCGAGAAGAAGGGGCGGATCAGCGTGCCCCTCGGGCAGGGCGAGTCTGTCTCCTACTCCCCGGACGGAACCAAGATCCTGCTCGGCATGGAGGGCGCCGACAGCGAGGTGGAGGCACAGGACGCGCCCGGTGGCGGCGGGTCCGACTCGCCCTCCGGGAGCGGGAGTTCCGCGGCCTCCGGAAGCGACGGCGGCGGGAACTCCGACGGCACCATCAAGATCGGCGCCCTCGCCCTGGGAGCTGTCGCCGCCCTCTTCGGTCTCCGCCGGCTATTCCGCCGTTCCTGAGCCCTCGCGCCGGCCGGACACGAACACCTCCAGGCCGTCCAGGATCCGCTGCAGCCCGAACTCGAAGTGGTCGAACGCCGGGCTCCAGGTGTCCTCGGCGACGGACTCGAGAACGGGGTAGCGGCCGGTGGTCATGACCTTCTCGAGGAACGGGGCCTGGGCGGCGAAGAAGTCGGCGGTCGTCATGCCCGTCGTCCGCTCCGCCTCCCGCTGGTAGACCTGCGTGCGCGCGGCCCCGACGACGTACCCGTCGACCATGATGACCGCCGACACCAGCTCCGGATCGGTCAGCCCCATCGGGCGGATCCGGCCGAGGATCTTCTCCATGCCGTCCAGCGCGCTCGGGCCGAGCAGCGGCCGGGCCTGGTTGACGCCGAGCAGCCAGGGGTGGCGGGTGTAGAGAGCGAGCGTGGCGCGGGCCATGGCCTCCAGGGCGGCACGCCAGGTGCCGTCGCCGAGGTCGGCCGGGTTCTCGGACGGGCGCTGGACGCGGTCGAGCATCAGGTCGAGCAGCTCGGCCTTGCCGGGGACGTACCGGTACAGCGACATCGCGCCGGTGCCGAGCTCGGTGGCGATCCGCCGCATCGAGACCGCGCCCAACCCCTCCTCGTCCGCGATCCGGACGGCTGCTTCCACGATCCGGTCCAGCGTCAGACCGGGCTTCGGGCCCCGGCTGGGCCGCGGTCCGCCGTCCCACAGCAGTTCGAGCGTGCGGACGATGTCCCCGGCGCCACTGGTTTCCCCGCTGCTCGTCATGGGGGCAGCTTAGTTCCGGCAAAAAACTGAGTACAGTGTACGCGTAATCGGGTACGGTGTACTCAGTTGAGAAGGAGAAGGGGGACCCCATGACCGACGACGGGTACGCCGTCCACGCCGAGGGCCTGCAGAAGCGCTACGGCGAGAAGCACGCCCTCGACGGCTTCGACCTCGCCGTCCGCGAGGGCACCGTGCACGGCCTGCTCGGGCCGAACGGCGCGGGCAAGACCACGGCGGTCCGCATCCTGTCCACGCTGATCCGGCTGGACGGCGGCCGGGCCACCGTCGCGGGGCTGGACGTGGTCCGGCAGGCGCACGAGGTGCGCTCGAGGATCGGCCTCACCGGCCAGTACGCCGCCGTGGACGAGGTCCTGACCGGCCGGCAGAACCTGGAGATGTTCGGGCGGCTGTTCCACCTCGGCGGAAAGCGGGCCAAGCGGCGGGCCGCCGAGCTGCTGGAGCAGTTCGACCTCACCGACGCCGCCGACAAGGGCGTGGGCAAGTACAGCGGCGGCATGCGGCGCCGCCTCGACCTCGCCGCGTCCATGATCCTCGCGCCCGCCGTGCTCTTCCTCGACGAGCCGACCACGGGCCTGGACCCCCGCAGCCGCGGCGAGGTCTGGGAGTCGGTGCGGGCGTTGGTGGCGAGCGGCACCACCGTGCTGCTGACCACGCAGTACCTGGAGGAGGCCGACAAACTCGCCTCCCGCATCACCGTCATCGATCAGGGCCGGGCCATCGCCGACGACACACCGGACGGACTCAAGGACCGGGTCGGCGGTGACCGTATCGAGGTCGTGGTCGCCGAACGGTCGGAGATCCCGCGCGTGGTGAAGGTCGTCTCCCGGGTCAGTGACGGCGAACCCGAGTCGGAGGAAGGGGAGTTGCGGGTGCACGCTCCCGTCGTCGACCGCGTCTCGGCGCTCACCGAGGTGGCCCGCACCCTCCAGGACGAGGGGGTGAGGGTCGAGGACATCGGACTGCGCAGGCCGAGCCTCGACGACGTGTTCCTGCGCCTGACCGGACACCGCACGGAGAAGGAGTCAGCGGCATGAGCACACCGGAGGCCGTCCACGGCCGCACCTACTGGGTCCTCGCCGACGTCTGGAACATCGTCCGCCGCGGACTCACCCACTACCAGCGCCAACCCGTCAACATCGCCTGGCAGCTGGGCTTCCCCATCCTCTCCGTCCTGCTCTACGGCTATGTCTTCGGCAGCGCCATGCAGGTGCCCGGCGGCGGGGACTACAAGGACTTCCTGATGCCGGGCATGTTCGTGATGACGATGGCCTTCGGCTTCATCAACACCGCGACCCTGGTGGTGTACGACGCCACGAAGGGCGTGATCGACCGGTTCCGCTCGATGCCGATGGCCTCGGCCGCGGTCGTCGCGGGGCGCGGGGTGACCGATCTCCTCGTCGCCTGCGCCGAGCTGGCCATCATGATGCTCACCGCGGTGGCGATGGGCTGGCGTCCGGACGGCGGGTTCGGTTTCCTCGCCGCCTTCGGGCTGCTGCTGTGGCTCAGGTTCGCGCTGATCTGGATCGGAGTGTGGCTGGGGCTCATGGTCCCCAACCCGGAGGCGGCGGGCGGGCTGTTCGCGGTCGCCTTCCCGCTCACGATGATCTCCAGCATCTTCGTCGCGCCCCAGCTGATGCCCGACTGGCTCGGCGCGGTGGCCGCGTGGAACCCGATCTCCTCGACGGCGGCGGCCACCCGTGATCTGTTCGGGACGCCGGTGGGCGGCGGGGACTCCTGGGTCGAGCAGCATGCGCTGCTCATGGCCGGGGTGTGGCCGGTGGTGCTCACGGCGGTGTTCCTGCCGCTGGCGGTGCGGAGGTTCCAGAAGCTCAGTAGGTGACGTCCAGCGTCTTGACGTGTCCATGTGACCTGACTTCCATGGGAGGTGCAGGGTGGTGGGAGCGCTCCCACCGTTCCGGGCCCGCGCCTCCCGAGAGGAAGCAGCGAACATGTTCCGCAGCTTGCGAAGAGTGCTGTGCGCGGTGGCGGCGGCGCTCCTGTTGCCGCTGGGTGCCGCCGGTCTCCAACCGGCCCACGCCGCGGAGTCGGCCGGCGCCGGCTACTGGCACACCAGCGGCCGCCAGATCCTGGACGCGTCCGGGCAGCCGGTCCGCATCGCCGGGATCAACTGGTTCGGCTTCGAGACCGGCAACAACGTGGTCCACGGCCTCTGGTCCCGCGACTACAAGTCCATGATCGACCAGATGAAGTCGCTCGGCTACAACACGATCCGCATCCCGTTCAGCGACGACATCTTCAAGTCGGGCACCGTCCCCAACAGCATCGACTTCTCCGGCGGCAAGAACGCCGGCCTCCAGGGCCTCAACTCCCTCGGCGTCCTGGACAGGATCGTCTCGTACGCCGGCCAGGACGGTCTCAAGGTCATTCTCGACCGGCACCGCCCGGACTCCGGCGGCCAGTCGGCGCTCTGGTACACCGCCGCGGTCCCGGAGTCGACGTGGATCGCCAACCTCAAGGCCCTGGCGACGCGTTACAAGGGTCAGGACACGGTCGTGGGCATCGACCTGCACAACGAACCGCACGATCCGGCCTGTTGGGGCTGCGGGGACACCGCCACGGACTGGCGCCTCGCCGCCCAGCGGGCCGGGAACGCGGTGCTGGGCATCAACCCCGACCTGCTGATCTTCGTCGAGGGCGTGCAGACCTTCAACGGCGTCTCCGGCTGGTGGGGCGGCAACCTGATGGGTGTCGCGCAGTACCCGGTGCAGCTGAACGTGGCCAACCGGGTCGTCTACTCCGCCCACGACTACGCGACCAGCGTGGCCCAGCAGAGCTGGTTCAGCGATCCCTCGTTCCCCGCCAACATGCCGGGGATCTGGGACAAGTACTGGGGCTACATCTTCAAGCAGAACATCGCGCCGGTGTGGGTGGGCGAGTTCGGCACCACCCTCCAGTCGACCGTGGACCAGAAGTGGCTGGCCGCGCTGGTCTCGTATCTGCGGCCGACCTCGACCTACGGCGCCGACGCCTTCCACTGGACCTTCTGGTCGTGGAACCCCAACTCCGGTGACACGGGAGGCATCCTGAAGGACGACTGGCAGACCGTGGACACCGTGAAGGACGGGTACCTGGCGAGCGTCAAGGCGCCGGGCTTCCCGGGCTCGGGCGGCGGGGGCGACCCCGGTGACCCGGGTGGCGGCACGGCGGCCTGCACCGCCTCCTACTCGGTCAGCAGCGACTGGGGGAGCGGCTTCAACGCCGAGGTCAAGGTCACCAACTCCGGCTCCACCGCGCTGAGTTCCTGGAAGGTGACCTGGACCTGGCCGGGCGCGCAGAAGGTCACCTCCATGTGGAACGCGTCGTACACCCAGAGCGGATCCACCGTGACCGCCACGAACGCCTCGCACAACGGGGCGGTCGCCGTGGGCGGTTCGGCGAGCTTCGGGTTCGGGGGCGCGCCCGGGGGCGGGGGTGTGCCGAGTGTGAGCTGCACGGCTGCGTGAGGGCGGATGGGCGCCGTGTGACGGAGGTGCTTGGTGTGTGCCAAGCGCCTCCGGATCAAAGGAGTTTCAAATCTTTCGCTCAGAGGTTTCTCATCCGAAGATTTCTTCGACAGGATGCGGCTTCATGAGAAGAAGCGCAGTTGTGCTGTGTGGTGCGACCGTCGTCCTGGCGGGAGCCGTCACGGCCGTCCCCGCCGAGGCCGGTACCTCCGGTACCGCGGTCACCGCCCTGTCGGCGAAGGTCAGTTGGAAGAAGTGCGGCACCGAGAACTACCCGACCCTGCAGTGCGGGTCGGTGAAGGTGCCGCTGGACTACGCCCACCCCAAGGGGCGCCAGATAACCCTGGCCCTGTCCCGGGTCCCGCACACCGCGAAGAAGTACCAGGGCCCGCTGCTGGTCAACCCGGGCGGCCCCGGCGGCAGCGGTCTGACGCTCGCCGGCTTCGTCGCCTCGGCCCTGCCCAAGGCGGTCGCGGCCCAGTACGACGTCATCGGCTTCGACCCGCGCGGGGTGGGCAAGAGCTCGCCCGCCCTCGACTGCAAGCCGGGCCACTTCAACCCGGTCCGCCCCGCGAGCGTCCCGAACACGCCCGCGATCGAGAAGGCGAACCTGGAGCGCGCCAAGTCCTTCGCCGCCGCCTGCGGCCGCAAGTACGCGAGCGTGCTGCCGTACATCAACACGATCAACGCCGTGAAGGACATGGACTCGATCCGCAAGTCCCTCGGCGCGAAGAAGATCAACTACTTCGGCTACTCGTACGGCACCTACCTGGGCCAGGTCTACGCGAAGCTCTTCCCGGGCAACGTGCGCCGGCTGGTGCTCGACTCGATCGTCGACCCCGACGGGGTCTGGTACGACGCCAACATCTCGCAGGACTACGCCTTCGACGCCCGCCAGAAGGCCCTGATGGCATGGATCGCGAAGTACAACTCCACGTACGAGCTCGGTACCGACCCGGCCAAGATCGAGGCCAAGTGGTACGCGATGCAGGCCGAGTTGACGAAGAATCCGGCGGGCGGCAAGGTGGGCGCGGCCGAGCTGGAGGACACCTTCATCCCGGGCGGCTACTACAACGGCTACTGGCCCGACCTGGCCAAGGCGTTCGCCGCGTACGTGAACGACAAGAACGCCGCCCCGCTGGTCGAGGCGTACGAGAACCTCGCCGCGATCGACGCCTCCGGTGACAACGGCTACAGCGTCTACACCGCCGTGCAGTGCCGTGACGCCTCCTGGCCGCGCGACTGGAAGCAGTGGCAGAAGGACAACTGGGCCGTGTACAAGAAGGCTCCCTTCATGGCCTGGAGCAACGCCTGGTACAACGCGCCGTGCGCGTTCTGGCCCACGAAGACGCTGAAGCCGGTGAACGTCGCCAACTCCAAGCTCCCGCCGGTGCTGCTGTTCCAGGCGACGAACGACGCGGCCACCCCGTACCAGGGCGGTGTCACCGTCCACCGTCTGCTCAAGCACTCCAGCCTGGTCGTCGAGCAGGGCGGCGGCAACCACGGCATCTCGCTGAGCGGCAACGCCTGCCTGGACAAGTACCTCGCGAAGTACCTGACCGACGGCACGGTCCCCCGCGGCCACGGCACCGCCGACGCGGTCTGCAAGAAGCTCCCCGACCCGACGCCGGCGGCGGCCCAGCCGGCCACGGCGTCGGCCCTGACCGGCGCCTCCACGCCGGCCACGGCGGCCACCGGCGGTGACGAGCTGCACCAGCTGCTCGGCTTCCGCGGCTGACCGCGAGCCGACGTACGAAGAGGGGCGCCCGGTGCTCGCCGGGCGCCCCTCGTCGTCGTAATCCTGGATACGGCTACAGCTTCTCGATCACGTGGTCGATGCACTTCGTCAGGGCCTCGACGTCGGCCGGGTCGATCGCCGGGAACATCGCCACGCGCAGCTGGTTGCGGCCCAGCTTGCGGTAGGGCTCGGTGTCGACGATGCCGTTGGCGCGCAGGACCTTGGCGACCGCGGCGGCGTCGATCTCGTCCGAGAAGTCGATCGTGCCGATGACTTGCGAGCGCTTGGCCGGGTCCGTGACGAACGGGGTCGCGTGCTTGGACTCCTCCGCCCAGGTGTACAGGCGGGTCGAGGAGTCCTTCGTGCGGGCCGTCGACCAGGCCAGACCGCCCTGGCCGTTGATCCACTCCAGCTGCTCGTTCAGCAGGAAGAGGGTGGCCAGCGCCGGGGTGTTGTACGTCTGGTTCTTGCGGGAGTTGTCGATCGCCGTGGGGAGCGAGAAGAACTCCGGGATGTGACGGCCCGACGCGTGGATCCGCTCGGCGCGCTCGATCGCGGCCGGGGAGAACACGCCGATCCACAGGCCGCCGTCGGAGGCGAAGGACTTCTGCGGGGCGAAGTAGTAGACGTCCGTCTCGGTGATGTCGACCGGCAGGCCGCCGGCGCCGCTCGTCGCGTCGACCAGGACCAGGGACCCCTCGTCCGCGCCCGCCACCCTCTTGATCGGGGCCGCGACACCCGTCGAGGTCTCGTTGTGGGTGAAGGCGTACACGTCGACGCCCGCCTCGGCCCGCGGCTCCGGGTGCGTGCCGGGGTCGGAGGAGACGACGGTCGGCTCCGCCAGCCAGGGGGCCAGCTTGGACGCCTTCGCGAACTTCGAGGAGAACTCGCCGAAGGTCAGGTGCTGCGACTTGTTCTCGATCAGGCCGTGCGTCGCCACGTCCCAGAACGCGGTCGAGCCGCCGTTGCCGAGGACGACCTCGTAGCCCTCGGGAAGGGAGAACAACTCACTGATGCCCTCGCGCACCTTGCCGACCAGGTTCTTCACCGGGGCCTGGCGGTGGGAGGTACCGAGCAGAGACGTACCGGTTGCGGCCAGCGCGTCCAGCGCTTCCGTCCGCACCTTGGAGGGGCCCGCGCCGAATCGACCGTCGGCGGGCTTGATGTCAGCGGGAATCTGGATCTCAGCCACGGTGTGAGGTTAGCGGGTGGGGAAACCTGGTCGAAACGTAGTCCGTCGGGTGAGACGGCGGTGTTGACCGGACTGGTTTGCTGGAGTCATGACGGATCTTGAGGCCGATCTCCGCAAGGCCGTCCGCGGTGAGGTCGCCTTCGACGTCACCTCCCGGGCCCTGGTCACCATGGACGCCTCCAACTACCGGCGCGTCCCCCTCGGGGTCGTCGCCCCGCGGGACGCCGACGACGTGGCCGCCGTGCTGGAGGTCTGCCGCGCGCACGGCGTACCCGTCGTCCCCCGCGGCGGCGGCACCTCCATCGCCGGACAGGCCACCGGTACCGGAGTCGTGCTCGACTTCACCCGGCACATGAACCGGCTGGTCTCCCTGGACCCCGAGGCCCGTACCGCCGTCGTCCAGCCCGGGCTCGTGCTCGACCGGCTCCAGGAGGCCGCCGCCCCGCACGGACTGCGCTTCGGCCCCGACCCGTCCACCCACAGCCGCTGCACGCTCGGCGGGATGATCGGCAACAACTCCTGCGGCTCGCACTCGGTGGCGTGGGGCACCACCGCGGACAGCGTGAGCGAGCTCGACGTCGTCACCGCGCGCGGTGAGCGGCTGCGACTCGGACAGGGGTGGGCCGGGGCGCCCGCGGGGCTGCGGGAGCTGGTCGACGGGGAGCTCGCGCGGCTGCGGACCGGCTTCCCCGAGCTGCCCCGCCGCATCTCCGGATACGCCCTGGACGCCCTGCTGCCGGAGCACCGGGCCGATGTGGCCCGGGCCTTCTGCGGCAGCGAGGGCACCCTCGGCGTCCTCACCGAAGCGGTCGTACGACTCGTCGAGGCGCCCCACGCGACCGCGCTCGCGGTGCTGGGGTACGCGGGCGAGGGCGCGGCCGCCGAGGCCGCCGCCGGGCTGCTGACGCACCGCCCCCTGACGGTGGAGGGCATGGCGGCCGACCTGGTGCCCTCGGCGGCCTCGCTGCCCAGAGGCGGCGCCTGGCTGTTCGTGGAGACGGGCGGTGCCACGGCGGCCGAGGCACGCGCGCGTGCGGAGCGGATCGTGCGCGCGGCCGACGTCCTCGACGCGCTGGTGGTGACCGACCCGGCCGGACAGCGGGCGCTGTGGCGGATCCGCGAGGACGCGAGCGGTACGGCGACCCGGATGCCGGACGGCTCGGAGGCCTGGCCCGGCTGGGAGGACTGCGCGGTGCCGCCGCATCGGCTGGGCGCGTACCTGCGGGACTTCCGGGAGCTGCTGGGCGCGCACGGGCTGCGCGGGACGCCGTACGGCCATTTCGGCGACGGGTGCATCCACGTCCGCATCGACTTCGACCTGCTGACCGAGGCCGGCGTGGGACGTTTCCGTCGCTTCTCCGAGGAACTCGCCGACCTGGTCGCGGCGCACGGCGGGTCGCTGTCCGGGGAGCACGGGGACGGACAGGCGCGCGCCGAACTGCTGCCCCGGATGTACGGCGCCGAGTTGGTGGCCCTGTTCGAGCGGGCCAAGGCGGTGTGGGACCCGGACGACCTCCTCAACCCCGGGATGCTGGTCCGCCCGGCGCCCCTCGACACCAACCTCCGCTTCTCCGTCCTGCCCCGGAAGCCGGTCGACGTGGCCTTCGGCTACCCGGCCGACGGCGGTGACTTCTCGGCGGCCGTACGACGCTGCGTCGGGGTCGCGAAATGCCGTACGACGTCGGTGACCGGGCCCGCCGTCATGTGCCCGTCGTTCCGGGCCACCGGCGAGGAGGAGCACTCCACGCGCGGTCGTGCCCGGCTGCTGCACGAGATGCTGGCGGGCGAGTCGGGCGGCCCGGTGACCGACGGCTGGCGATCGACCGAGGTGCGCGACGCCCTCGACCTGTGCCTGTCCTGCAAGGGCTGCCGGAGCGACTGCCCGGTCGGGGTCGACATGGCCACGTACAAGGCGGAGTTCCTGCACCACCACTACGCGGGACGACGGCGCCCGGCGTCCCACCACAGCATGGGCCGGCTACCGGAGTGGCTGCGCTGGGTGGACGGACTGCGGCTGGCCCCGCTGGTCAACTCCCTCGTCTCCGTAAGGCCGTTGGCCGCCGTCGCGAAACGGCTCGGCGGAATCGCGGCCGAGCGGCCGATCCCGAGGGTGGCGGCGCGGACGTTCAGCCGGTGGTGGGACGGGCGCACCGCCCGCGGCACCGGTGACCTGGTCGTCCTGTGGCCGGACACGTTCACCGAGCACTTCTCGCCGGCCGTGGGGCAGGCGGCCGTACGGGTGCTGGAGGCGGCGGGGCTGCGGGTGGCGCTACCGCCCACCGTGCACCTGGAGAAGGCACCGGTGGGCGACGGCAGAACGGTCGCCCTCGACCCGGTGTCCCTGCTGCGCGGCCGGGGCCGGGTCTGCTGCGGTCTGACGTACGTCTCGACGGGCCAACTCGACCGCGCCCGTACGGTGTTGCGCCGCACCCTCGACCTGATGGGCCCGGTGCTGGAGACCTCGGCCCCGGTCGTCGTCCTGGAACCGAGCTGCGCCGCCGCGCTCCGCAGCGACCTCCCGGAGCTGCTGCACGACGACCCGCGCGCCGCCCTTCTCGCCTCCCGGGTCCTGACCTTCGCGGAGGCCCTCGAGCGACTCGCCCCCGGCTGGCGGCCACCGGTCCTGGGCCGCCCGGTCGTCGGCCAGACGCACTGCCACCAGCACGCGGTCCTCGGCGACGCCCCCGACCGCCGGCTGCGCGAGGCCGCCGGCCTCACCGGCGAACTGACCGGCGGCTGCTGCGGCCTGGCGGGCAACTTCGGCTTCGAGAAAGGGCACTTCGAGGTCTCACGGAGCTGCGCGGAGGAGCAACTGCTCCCGTCGGTGCGCGAGGCCCCCGAGGACGCGGTGCTGCTGGCCGACGGCTTCTCCTGCCGCACCCAGCTGGAACAACTCGCGGGGCTGCGGGGGCGGCATCTGGCGGAGGTGCTGGCGGACGCGTTGCAGGACGCGTTGCCGGAGGGAACCGACCCGGGGCGGTGAGCGGGCGGACTCAGGAGGATCCGTGGCTTGAGAGACTCCGGCCATGGATACCAGCACGTGGACCCTGCGTCCCGCGGAGCAGGACGATGTCGAGCCGATCGCCGAGCTGCGGGCCGTGGTGATGCGCCCGGACCTGGAGCGGCTGGGGCGGTTCGACGAGCACCGGGTGCGGCAGCGGTTCCGGGACTCCTTCGTCGCGGCGCACGCGTCGGTCATCCTGGCCGAGGGCCGCTTCGCGGGGTGTGTCGCGCTGCGCCCCGCCGAGGACGCGCACTGGCTGGAGCACTTCTTCCTCGACCCGGACCTCCAGGGCCGCGGCCTCGGCTCGGCCGTCCTGCGCACGCTGCTGGCCCGCACCGACGCCACCGGCGGGACCGTCCGCCTGAACGTCCTCCAGGGCAGCGCGGCCAGGCGGCTGTACGAGCGGCACGGGTTCACCGTGGAGAGCGAGGACCCGGTGGACGTCTTCATGGTCCGGCGGCCGGGCGCGGGGCCCGTCCGGGCGGGTGGCCCGGGGGCCGATGTCTCATGCCCCGAGACAGTGGCATAAGGAGTTTACGCGCCTGACGTAGTCCATTACTCTGGACTGCTAGGTGCATCCTGGTGGACAGCGGGGTGCATCGCACCGGACCACTCCGAGCCGAGCAACTGGACCGCACGTGACTACGCCCGACACCGCCACCCCGGCCCGCGTCTCCCCGTCCCCGACAGCGGCCGCCGCCGTCGGCACGCCCCGGCGCCGTACCTCCCTGGGTCCCGTCGGGCTGGTGCTGGCCGGCGGGGTCTCCGTGCAGTTCGGGGCCGCGCTGGCGGTCCTGCTGATGCCGAGGGCGGGGGCCCTCGGTGTGGTGACGCTGCGGCTGATGGCCGCCGCGGTCGTTCTGCTGATCGTGTGCCGCCCCCGGCTGCGTGGCCACTCCCGCGCCGACTGGGGCACGGTCGTCGTCTTCGGTCTCACCATGGCCGCGATGAACGGCCTCTTCTATCAGGCCGTCGACCGCATCCCGCTCGGCGCCGCGGTGACCCTGGAGGTCCTGGGCCCTCTCACGCTCTCCGTGCTGGCCTCCCGCCGTGCGGTGAACGCGGTCTGGGCCGGACTCGCGCTCGCCGGGGTCTTCCTCCTCGGCGGCGGGGACTTCGGTGCCCTGGACCCGTGGGGCGTGGTGTTCGCCCTGGCCGCCGGTGCCATGTGGGCGACGTACATCGTCTTCAGCGCGCGCACCGGCCGCCGCTTCCCGCAGGCCGACGGCCTCGCCCTGGCGATGGCGGTCGGCGCGCTGGCCTTCCTGCCGCTGGGCATCGCGGAGTCGGGCGCCAAGCTCCTCGACCCGGTGACCGTGGGTCTGGGAGCGGCGGTGGCCCTGATGTCCTCCGTGCTGCCCTACACCCTCGAACTCCTCGCCCTGCGCACGCTGCCCGCGTCCGCCTTCGCGATCCTCATGAGCCTGGAACCGGCCCTGGCCGCCCTGGCGGGCTTCCTGATCCTCGACCAGGCGCTGTCCGCGGTCCAGGCGCTCGCCATCGCGCTCGTGATCGCGGCGAGCATGGGAGCGGTCCGTACGCAGGTGGGACGCGGTGACCGGGGAACTCCCCGGGAATCCCCGCGGTAGCGGGGCCGATCAGCCGGCGGGCTTCTCCCACACGGAGACGTGCTGCCGGCTGTCGTGGGTGAACGGCGTCCGCCCCCAGTCCTCCCACCGCTCCCGCAGCCGCATGCCCGCCAGCCGGGCCATCAGGTCGAGCTCGGCGGGCCAGACGTACCGGAAGGGGATGGACCAGAAGGAGCCCTGGCCGTCCTCCGTGACCTTGACGTGGTGCGAGGACATGGCCTGGGTCGCGAGGTCGTACGTGTCGAACCCGAGGCGGCTGTCGCCGACGTGGAAGGGGACGGTGTTCTGTCCCGGTGGCAGTTTCCGCAGATCGGGGACCATGACCTCGACGACGAAGGTCCCGCCCGGTGCCAGGTGCCGGGCGGCATTGCGAAAGCAGTCCACCTGGGCGTCCTGGCTGGTCAGATTCATGATCGTGTTGAAGACCAGGTAGGCGAGGGAGAAGCTTCCGGGCGCGGTGGCCGTCGAGAAGTCCCCGAGGGTCACACCGATCGCGTCCCCACCGGGCTTGTCCCGCAACCGGTCCGCCATCGCCCGGGACAGTTCGATCCCGTGCACCTCGACACCCCGCGCGGCCAACGGCAACGCGATGCGCCCGGTGCCGATGCCCAGTTCCAGGGCCCGCCCGGCACCGGCCAGCCCCACGAGCAGATCCACTGCGGGCGCCACCGCGTCCGCGGCGAACATGTCCGCGAGCGACTCGTCGTAGGTCGCGGCAATCGACTCGGGGAAGTAGCCGTCTTGATCGGTCACCGCAGGACGGTACTGCGCGGGAGGGGACGGCCGCGCGCGAATTTCCGCCGACAGGGGCGGGGAGGGGACCGCTCCTGGTGTGTAAGGTTCGTCGGTTGTCGATGGCCCGGTGTCGTCGCGGACGGGCTGGGGCTTGCGGGCCCCGGTCACCGATTCGCGTACCTCGGTCACCCCGGCGAGACCGTCCGCGCGGGGCGGGTGCCGGGGCCCGGCCCGCGCGGACGGGCCGGGCCGACGTGGCCGTGCCGGTTCTCCGGGTGCCCTAGGCCGCGAGCAGGACCGGTGCTGTGGCCGATGCCTGGTCCTGCCGCGGCCCCGCCTCCTCGCGGCGCGCGGCGAAGACGTACACCCGCAGGACCGCGAAGCGCCCCACGCCCGCGAGGCCGGACGCGCCGAGGTAGACAAGCTGTTCCGTCAGCAGGCCGGGGGACGACTGCGCCAGGTGCAGGACGAGCACGGCGATGCTGGTCACCGCGTACGCGGCGGTGGCCGAGCCCGCCGACTGCCAGTGCTCGCGCCAGCCGGCGCGGCGCCCCCCGCCGAAGGTGAAGCGGGCGTGCAGTTCGGTGCACAGCAGGGTCGAGACGACGGTGACGACCGCGTTGGCGAGCGCCCACGGCGCGGCCATGGCCAGCAGGGGTACGGCGAGACCGGAGAGGACTCCGACCCCACCCCCCAGGACCACGAACCGCAGGAATGCGGCGAGGGGGCCCGGCGTGGCCGGTGCCGCCGTCACGGCCTGCTGCTGTGCGAGCGGTGACTTCACCAGGGACTCCTTCCGCGTTGCTGTTTCCGATGTTGGAAAAGCTACGTTGCGTTTATGGAGTTGGCAACTTATTTATCGCGCACAACCTGAATATATGCAGGTGAAAGCAGCAATTTCATTGCAACGGCTGACCGATTAATGCAACGTCGCCCCGGTCGATCATTGCAATGAGCAAGCGGTGAACGCTATGTCCTGGCGAAGAATTAATGCAAGCACGCTTGCTTGTTTTGGGGCCCGCTGCCATCCTCGCCCCATGGCCGACCCCACCCCCGTCATCGACGACCTCTGCGCGGAGAGCGACGAACTCGACCTGCTCGTGGCCGAGTTGAGTGCCGAGCAGTGGGCGCTCGCGACCCCCGCCCCCGGCTGGACCGTCGCCCACCAGATCGCCCACCTCGCCTGGACCGACCACTCCTCCCTGCTGGCCGTGACCGACCCGAAGGCCTTCTCCCGCGAGGTCGAGAAGGCGCTCGCGGCACCCGGGGACTTCGTGGACAACGGCGCGGAGGAGGGCGCGGGAAAGCCCCCCGCCCGGCTGCTCGCGTACTGGCGGGCGGGACGCGAGGACCTGGCGGAGGCCCTGCGGAACGCCCCCGAGGAGGCCCGTTTCCCCTGGTACGGCCCGCCCATGTCGACCGCCTCCATGGCCACCGCCCGTCTCATGGAGACCTGGGCCCACGGCCTGGACGTCGCCGACGCGCTGGGGGTGAGCCGCGCGCCGACCGACCGGATCCGGCACATCGTCCGCCTCGGCGTCCGCACCCGGGACTTCTCCTTCGGCGTGCACGCGCTGACGCCGCCCTTCGAGGAGTTCCGCGTCGAACTGACCGCCCCCTCGGGCGCGTTGTGGGCCTACGGTCCCGAGGACGCCGCCGACCGCGTCACCGGCCCCGCCTTCGACTTCTGCCTCCTGGTCACCCAGCGGGCGCACCGCGCCGACCTCGCCCTGACCGCCGCCGGGGAAAACGCCGACCGCTGGCTCGACATCGCCCAGGCCTTCGCGGGCCCGCCCGGCAAGGGGCGCGCACCCAAGGGGACGGCCGGGTGACCCCCCTCCGCATCGGCAACGCCTCCGGGTTCTACGGCGACCGCTTCGACGCCCTGCGCGAGATGCTCACCGGCGGCGAACTCGACGTCGTCACCGGCGACTACCTCGCCGAGCTGACCATGCTCATCCTCGGCCGGGACCGGCTGAAGGACCCCGAAGGCGGATACGCCCGCACCTTCCTGCGCCAACTCGAGGAATGCCTCGGCCTCGCACACGAGCGGGGTGTCCGGATCGTGGCCAACGCGGGCGGCCTCAATCCCGCCGGACTCGCCGCCCGCACAAGGGAGTTGGCTGACCGGCTCGGCCTGCCGGTCCGGGTCGCCCACGTCGAGGGCGACGACCTGACCCGCGCACACCCCGGTTCCCTCGCGGCCCACGCCTACCTCGGCGGCTTCGGCATCGCCGCCTGTCTCCGGGAGGGCGCCGACGTCGTGGTCACGGGAAGGGTGACGGACGCCGCCCTGGTCACCGGGCCCGCCGCCGCCCACTTCGGCTGGTCGCCGACGGACCACGACCGCCTCGCGGGGGCCGTCGTCGCCGGACACGTCCTGGAGTGCGGCACACAGGCCACCGGCGGCAACTACGCCTTCTTCGCCGAGGACGGGCACGATCTGCGGAGGCCCGGCTTCCCCCTCGCCGAACTCCACGAGGACGGCACCGCCGTCATCACCAAGCACCCCGGCACCGGCGGCTTCGTGGACCTCGGCACGGTCACCGCGCAGCTGCTCTACGAGACCCAGGGCGCCCGGTACGCGGGTCCCGACGTCACCACCCGCCTCGACACCGTCCGGCTCACCCAGGACGGCCCCGACCGTGTCCGCATCTCCGGCACACGCGGCGAACCCCCGCCCCCCACCCTCAAGGTCGGCCTCAACCGGCTGGGCGGCTTCCGCAACGAGGTCGCCTTCGTCCTCACCGGCCTGGACATCGAGGCCAAGGCCGCCCTGGTGCGGGAACAACTGGAACCGGCCCTCGCCAAGGTCGCCGAGGTGCGCTGGGACCTGGTCCGCACCGACCGCCCGGACGCCGGCACCGAGGAGACCGCGAGCGCGCTGCTGCGGCTGGTCGTCCGGGACACGGACCAGGAGTCGGTCGGGCGCGTGCTCAGCGGGGCCGCCGTGGAACTGGCCCTGGCCAGCTACCCCGGGTTCCATGTGCTGGCACCACCCGGAAAGGGCTCGCCCTATGGGGTCTTCGAGGAGGTGTACGTCCCCCATGGGGCCGTGGACCATGTGGCCGTCCTCTACGACGGGCGACGGATCCCGGTGGCGCCGGCCCAGGAGACCGCCGTACTCGAAGACGTCCCCCGGCCGCCCCTGCCGGAGCCGTTCGCCGAAGGGCCCGTGGTCAGGGCTCCGCTCGGGCTGGTCATCGGTGCCCGCAGCGGCGACAAGGGCGGGAACGCCAACGTGGGGGTGTGGGCCCGCACGGACGAGGCGTGGCGGTGGCTCGCCCACACGCTCACCGTCGACCGCCTGCGCGAACTCCTGCCGGAGACAGCGCAGTTGAACATCAGCCGGCACGACCTCCCGCACCTGCGCGCCCTGAACTTCGTGGTCGAGGGGATCCTCGGCGAGGGCGTCGCCGCCCAGCACCGCTTCGACCCGCAGGCCAAGGCCCTCGGCGAATGGCTGCGCTCCCGCCACCTGGACATCCCGGAGGCCCTGCTGTGACGATCCTGCCGACCACCCTCGACACGACCGGCCCCGACTACCGGGCGAACCGCGAGGCCATGCTCGCGAAGCTGGACCAGCTGACCGCCGAACACGCCAAGGCGCTCGCCGGCGGCGGCGAGAAGTACATCCAACGGCACAGAAAGCGCGGCAAGTTGCTCGCCCGCGAGCGCATCGAGCTGCTCCTCGACCCCGACACACCCTTCCTGGAACTGTCCCCGCTGGCCGCCTGGGGCAGCGACTACGCGGTCGGCGCCGCCCTCGTCACCGGGATCGGGGTGGTGGAAGGCGTGGAGTGCCTGATCACCGCCAACGACCCGACCGTGCGCGGGGGCGCGAGCAACCCCTGGTCGCTGAAGAAGGCCCTGCGCGCCAACGACATCGCCCTCGCCAACCGGCTGCCCTGCATCAGCCTGGTGGAGTCGGGAGGAGCCGACCTGCCCTCCCAGAAGGAGATCTTCATCCCGGGCGGTGCCGTCTTCCGGGACCTGACGAGGCTGTCGGCGGCCGGCATCCCCACCGTCGCCGTCGTCTTCGGCAACTCCACCGCGGGCGGCGCGTACGTCCCCGGCATGTCCGACCACGTGATCATGGTCAAGGAGCGGGCCAAGGTGTTCCTCGGCGGCCCGCCCCTGGTCAAGATGGCCACCGGCGAGGAGAGCGACGACGAGTCCCTCGGCGGCGCCGAGATGCACGCGCGCGTGTCGGGCCTCGCGGACTACTTCGCGATCGACGAGCGGGACGCGCTGCGGCAGGCCCGCCGGGTCGTCGCCCGCCTCAACCACCGCAAGGCGTACGGCGATCCGGGCCCCGCCGAACCACCGAAGCACGACCCCGACGAACTGCTGGGGATCGTCCCCGGCGACCTCAAGGTGCCGTTCGACCCCCGCGAGGTGATCGCCCGGATCGTCGACGCCTCCGACTTCGACGAGTTCAAGCCGCTGTACGGGACGAGCCTGACGACCGGCTGGGCCGAGCTGCACGGCTATCCGGTGGGCGTGCTGGCGAACGCCCGAGGGGTCCTGTTCTCCGAGGAGTCCCAGAAGGCGGCCCAGTTCATCCAACTGGCCAACCAGCGCGACATCCCGCTCCTCTTCCTGCACAACACCACCGGCTACATGGTGGGCAAGGAGTACGAGCAGGGCGGCATCATCAAGCACGGCGCGATGATGATCAACGCGGTCTCCAACTCGAAGGTCCCGCACCTCTCCGTCCTGATGGGCGCCTCCTACGGCGCCGGCCACTACGGCATGTGCGGCCGCGCCTACGACCCCCGCTTCCTCTTCGCCTGGCCCAGCGCCAAGTCGGCCGTCATGGGCCCCCAGCAGCTCGCCGGCGTGCTCTCCATCGTCGCCCGCCAGTCGGCCGCGGCGAAGGGACTGCCGTACGACGAGGACGGCGACGCCGCCCTGCGCGCGATGGTGGAGCAGCAGATCGAGTCCGAGTCGCTGCCCATGTTCCTGTCCGGGCGGCTCTACGACGACGGCGTCATCGACCCCCGCGACACCCGGACGGTCCTCGGCATGTGCCTGTCCGCGATCCACACCGCGCCCTACGAGGGTGCGCGCGGCGGCTTCGGCGTCTTCCGGATGTGAGGGAAACCCAGTGATTTCTGCACTCCTCGTGGCCAACCGGGGCGAGATCGCCTGCCGGATCTTCCGCACCTGCCGTGACCTGGGCATCCGGACGGTCGCCGTGCACTCGGACCCGGACGCGGACGCCCTCCACACGCGCGTGGCGGACACGGCCGTACGACTCCCCGGAGCCGCCCCCGCCGACACCTATCTGCGCGCCGACCTGATCGTGAAGGCGGCGCTCGCCTCCGGCGCCGACGCCGTGCACCCCGGCTACGGCTTCCTCTCCGAGAACGCCGACTTCGCGAGGGCGGTCCTGGACGCGGGCCTGGTCTGGATCGGACCGCCGCCGTCCGCGATCGAGGCGATGGCGTCCAAGACCCGCGCGAAGGAACTGATGGGGCTGGCCCCCCTGGGCGAGGTGACGCGGGCCGACCTGCCGGTGCTGGTGAAGGCGGCCGCGGGCGGCGGAGGCCGCGGCATGCGCGTCGTACGCCGTCTCGAGGAGCTGCCCGCCGCCCTGGAGAGCGCCCGCGCGGAGGCCGCGAGCGCCTTCGGCGACGGTGAGGTCTTCTTCGAGCCGTACGTCGAGGACGGCCGCCACGTCGAGGTCCAGATCCTCGCCGACACCCACGGCACGGTGTGGGCCCTGGGCACCCGCGACTGCTCCCTCCAGCGCCGCCACCAGAAGGTGATCGAGGAGGCCCCGGCCCCCGGACTCCCGCAGGACCTCACGGCTCGGCTGCACGAACTCGCCGTACGGGCGGCACGAGCCGTCGACTACGTGGGCGCGGGCACGGTCGAGTTCCTCGTCTCCGGCACCCAGGCGCACTTCCTGGAGATGAACACCCGCCTCCAGGTCGAGCACCCGGTGACGGAGGCGGTGTTCGGCATCGACCTGGTCGCGGAACAGATCCGGGTCGCCGAAGGGCACGAGCTGGGCGACAAGCCCCCACACGCGCGTGGCCACGCGGTCGAGGCCCGCCTCTACGCCGAGGACCCCGCACGGGAGTGGACCCCGCAGACCGGCACCCTGCACCGCCTCTCGGTCCCCCCGTCCGTCCGCCTCGACACGGGCTACGAGGACGGCGACGACATCGGCGTCCACTACGACCCGATGCTCGCCAAGGTCGTCGCCCACGCACCCACCCGTACGGAGGCGGTCCGCAAACTGGCCGGCGCCCTGGAGCGGGCGACGCTCCACGGCCCGACCACGAACAGGGATCTGCTGGTGAACTCCCTGCGCCACAAGGAGTTCACCTCGGCCCGCATGGACACGGGCTTCTACGACCGCCACCTGCCCGAGCTCACCGCGGCCGCCCCCGACCCGCTGGCCCCCCTGGCGGCGGCCCTCGCGGACGCGGTCGGCCGCTCCCGCTTCGGCGGCTGGCGCAACCTGCACTCCGCCCCGCAGACCAAGCGCTACGAGATGGCGGGCGAGGAGCACGAGGTCCACTACCGCCACACGAGCAGGGGCCTGGAGGCGGACGGGGTCAGGGTCGTGCACGCGGACCCGAGCGCGGTCGTCCTCGAAGTGGACGGCGTGCGGCGGACGTTCGAGGTGGCGCGGTACGGCGACGAGCTCCATGTCGGCGGCACGGCCCTGAAGCCCCTGCCCCGCTTCCCCGACCCGACGGCCCAGCACGCCCCGGGCTCCCTCCTGGCCCCCATGCCGGGGACGGTCGTCAGGGTCGCGGACGGCCTGACGGAGGGCTCCGCCGTGGAAGCAGGCCAGCCCCTTCTGTGGCTGGAGGCGATGAAGATGCAGCACAGGATCACGGCACCGCACACAGGAACGCTCAGCGAGCTGAACGCAGTCGTCGGCCAACAGGTGAAGGTCGGCTCCCTGCTGGCAGTAGTCCGGTCCACCTGAAGGAGCCACACATGCCCACGATCGAAACGAACGAGCACAAAGCCCTCCGGACAGCTGTGTCCGCCCTCGGCAAACGGCACGGCCGCGACTACGACCGAGAGGCCCTGTGGGCCGAGGCGGCCAAGCTCGGCTACCTGGGCGTCAACCTCCCCGAGGAGTACGGGGGCGGAGGCGGCGGAATCGCCGAACTCTCCATCGTGCTCGAAGAGCTGGGGGCCGCGGGCTGTCCCCTCCTCATGATGGTCGTCTCCCCGGCGATCTGCGGCACCGTGATCGCCCGCTTCGGCACCGACGCCCAGAAACAGGAGTGGCTGCCCGCCCTGGCGGACGGCACCCGCACCATGGCCTTCGGCATCACGGAACCCGACGCGGGATCCAACAGCCACCGGATCACGACGACAGCCCGCAAGGACGGCTCCGACTGGCTGCTCACCGGCCGCAAGGTCTTCATCTCCGGCGTGGACCTGGCCGACGCCACCCTCGTGGTCGGCCGCACGGAGGACTCCCGCACCGGCCGTCTGAAGCCCGCCCTCTTCATCGTCCCCCGCGAAGCCCCCGGCTTCACCCGCCGCCGGATCGACATGGAACTCCAGGCGGTGGAGAAGCAGTTCGAGCTGACCCTCGACGACGTACGCCTGCCCGCCGAAGCCCTCGTGGGAGACGAGGACGCGGGCCTCCTCCAGCTCTTCGCCGGACTCAACCCCGAACGCATCATGACGGCCGCCTTCGCGATCGGCATGGGCCGCTACGCGCTCTCCCGGGCGATCACCTACGCCAAGGACCGCACGGTGTGGAACACCCCCATCGGCGCCCACCAGGCCATCGCCCACCCCCTCGCCCAGGCGCACATCGACCTCGAACTCGCCCGTCTGATGACGCAGAAGGCCGCCCACCTCTACGACGAGGGCGACGACGCGGGTGCCGGAGAGGCCGCCAACATGGCGAAGTACGCCGCGGGGGAGGCCTGCGTGAAGGCCGTGGACCAGGCCGTCCACACCCTCGGCGGCAACGGCCTCACCCGGGAGTTCGGGATCGCCTCGCTGATAACGGCCGCGCGCGTGGCTCGTATCGCACCGGTCAGCAGGGAGATGATTCTCAACTACGTCTCCCACCAGACCCTGGGCCTGCCCAAGTCGTACTAGGCCGTCATGGAGGAACCGTGTTCCGCAGCGAGTACGCAGACGTCCAGCCCATAGAACTCCCCATCCACGACGCCGTGCTGGCCCGCGCCGCCGAGTACGGTGACGCGCCCGCCCTGATCGACGGCACCGACGGCACCACCCTCACCTACGCCCAGCTCGACCGGTTCCACCGCAGGGTCGCCGCGGGCCTCGCGGAGGCGGGCGTCACCAAGGGGGACGTGCTCGCGCTGCACAGCCCCAACACGATCGCCTTCCCCACCGCGTTCTACGCCGCCACGCGCGCGGGTGCCTCCGTCACGACCGTGCACCCGCTGTCCACGCCGGAGGAGTTCGCCAAGCAGCTCTCCGACTCCGCGGCCCGCTGGATCGTCACCGTCTCCCCGCTCCTCGAGACGGCCCGCCGGGCGGCCGAACTCGCTGGCGGGGTACGGGAGATATTCGTCTGCGACAGCGCTCCCGGCCACCGCTCGCTGATCGACATGCTGGCCTCGACGGCCCCCGAGCCGGACATCGCCATCGACCCGGCGACGGACGTGGCGGCACTGCCGTACTCCTCGGGCACCACCGGCACCCCCAAGGGCGTGATGCTCACGCACCGGCAGATCGCCACCAACCTCGCCCAGCTGGAACAGCTGATGTCGGCGGGCCCCGAGGACCGCGTCCTCGCCGTGCTGCCCTTCTTCCACATCTACGGCCTCACGGCCCTCATGAACGCACCCCTGCGCCTCGGCGCCTCGGTCGTCGTCCTGCCCCGCTTCGACCTGGAGACCTTCCTCGCCGCCATCCAGAACCACCGCATCACCGGCCTGTACGTGGCCCCGCCGATCGTCCTCGCCCTCGCCAAGCACCCGCTGATCGAGCGGTACGACCTCTCGTCCCTGCGCTACATCGTCAGTGCCGCCGCCCCCCTGGACGCCGAGCTCGCCGCCGCCTGCTCGGCCCGGCTCGGTCTGCCGCCCGTCGGCCAGGCGTACGGCATGACGGAACTCTCGCCCGGCACCCACGTCGTCCCCCTGTCGGCCATGCGCGAGGCACCGCCCGGCACCGTCGGCAAGCTCATCGCCGGCACCGAGATGCGGATCGTCTCCCTCGACGACCCCGACAAGGACCTCGACATCGGCGAGCCCGGCGAGATCCTCATCCGCGGCCCGCAGATCATGAAGGGCTACCTCGGCCGCCCCGACGACACCGCCGCGATGATCGACCCCGACGGCTGGCTGCACACCGGGGACGTCGGCCATGTCGACGCCGGCGGCTGGCTGTTCGTCGTCGACCGGGTCAAGGAGCTCATCAAGTACAAGGGCTTCCAGGTGGCCCCCGCCGAACTGGAGGCCCTCCTGCTCACCCACCCCGGCATCGCCGACGCGGCCGTCATCGGCGTGTACAACGACGACGGCAACGAGGTCCCGCGCGCCTACGTCGTCCGCCAGCAGGCCGCGGCCGGACTCTCCGAGAGCGAGGTCATGATGTACGTCGCCGAACGCGTCGCCCCCTACAAACGCGTCCGCCAGGTCACCTTCATCGACCAGGTGCCCCGGGCCGCCTCCGGCAAGATCCTGCGACGGCAGCTCAGGGAGCGCCCATGACACTGATCGCCCGCACGCGCGCGCGTGCCGTTCAGACCCTCACCCTGGACTCCCCGCACAACCGCAACGCCCTGTCGGGGGCGCTGGTGGGGGAGCTGGCGGCCGCGCTGACGGACTGCGCCGAGGAACCGGACGTCCGCGCGGTCGTCCTCACCCACACCGGCAACACCTTCTCGGCGGGCGCCGACCTGAAGGACCCCCCGGACCCGGACGCCCTGGTCGGGCTCCTGCGGCAGATCGTGGAGCTCGGCAAACCGGTCGTCGCCCGCGTCACCGGCCACGTCCGCGCGGGCGGCCTCGGTCTCCTCGCCGCCTGCGACATCGCGGCCGCCTCCACGGAGTCGACCTTCGCCTTCACCGAGGTACGCATCGGAGTCGCCCCCGCGGTCATCTCCCTGACCCTGCTGCCCCGCACCGACCCCCGCGCCCTCGCCCGCCACTACCTCACCGGCGAGCGCTTCGACGCGGCCGAGGCCGCCCGCACCGGCCTGGTGACGGCGGCGGGCGACGACGTGGACGCCGTACTCGAACCGATCCTCGACGGCCTGCGCCGGTCCGCCCCGGAGGCCCTGGCCGAGACGAAACGGCTGCTCACGGCTAGGGTGCTGGAGACCTTCGACCGGGACGCGGCCCACCTGACCGCGCTCTCGGCCCGGCTGTTCGCCTCGCCGCACGCGCGCGAGGGCATGACGGCCTTCATAGAACGACGGGATCCCTCATGGGTGGTGTGACCACGATCGGCGACCGCGCCGACCGCGTGCCCAAGCAGGACCGCAGCCGGGCCACCCGGCAGCGCCTCCTCGAAGCCGCCGTGGCCTGCCTCGCCGAACACGGCTGGGCCGGCTCCACGGTTGCGGTGGTCGCCGAACGCGCCGGTGTCTCCCGGGGCGCCGCCCAGCACCACTTCCCGACCCGCGAGGACCTCTTCACGGCCGCGGTCGAGTACGTGGCGGAGGAACGCTCCACGGCCCTGCGCGCCCTGTTCCCGCAGGGCGCGGCGGATGACCGGCGGGCGGTCATCTCGGCCTTGGTCGACCTCTACACCGGCCCCCTCTTCCGCGCCGCCCTCCACCTCTGGGTCGCCGCCTCCAACGAGGAACAGCTGCGCCCCCAGGTGACGGAGCTGGAGGCGCGGGTGGGCCGGGAGACCCACAGGATCGCGGTCGACCTGCTCGGCGCGGACGAGTCGAAACCGGGCGCCCGCGAAACGGTCCAGGGCCTTCTGGACATGGCGAGGGGCCTGGGCCTGGCGAACCTGCTCACCGACGACCACGCTCGCCGCGAGAGGGTGGTCGCGCAGTGGGCCGTACTGCTGGACGAGGTGCTGCCCTAGGCCTTCCGCCCACGCACCCTGGGCACCCGACTCAGTGGGCGATCCCCTCGTACCCCTCGATGTCCCCGGGATTCCGAGAACTCGGCCCCACATACCGCGCAGAAGGCCGCACCAGCCGCCCCGTCCGCTTCTGCTCCAGAATGTGCGCCGACCACCCCGCCGTCCGCGCGCACGTGAACATCGACGTGAACATGTGCGCCGGCACCTCCGCGAAGTCGAGCACGATCGCCGCCCAGAACTCCACGTTCGTGGCGAGCACCCGGTCCGGCCGTCGCGCGTGCAGCTCCGCCAGCGCCGCCTTCTCCAGCGCCTCCGCGATCTCGAACCGGGGCGCCCCCAGCTCCCGTGCCGTACGGCGCAGCACACGCGCGCGCGGGTCCTCGGCCCGGTACACCCGGTGCCCGAACCCCATCAGCCGCTCACCGCGGTCCAGCGCCTGCCTGACGTACGCCTCGGCGTCCCCGGTCCGTTCGATCTCCTCGATCATCCCGAGCACCCGCGAGGGCGCCCCGCCGTGCAGCGGCCCCGACATCGCGCCCACCGCCCCGGAGAGCGCGGCGGCGACGTCCGCGCCGGTCGAGGCGATCACGCGCGCGGTGAACGTCGACGCGTTCATGCCGTGCTCCGCGGCCGACGTCCAGTACGCGTCCACGGCCGCCACGTGCTTCGGGTCCGGCTCACCGCGCCACCGGATCATGAACCGCTCCACGACCGACTGCGCCTTGTCGATCTCCCGCTGCGGCACCATCGGCAGGCCCTGCCCGCGCGCGGACTGGGCGACGTAGGACAGCGCCATCACGGCCGCCCGGGCGAGGTCGGCACGCGCCTGCCCGGCATCGATGTCGAGCAGCGGTTTGAGCCCCCACACCGGGGCGAGCATGGCCAGCGCCGACTGGACGTCCACCCGGATGTCCCCGGAGTGCACCGGGATCGGGAACGGCTCGGCGGGCGGCAGACCGGGATTGAAGGCGCCGTCGACCAGCAGCCCCCACACGTTGCCGAACGAGACATGGCCGACCAGATCCTCGATGTCGACGCCCCGGTACCGCAGCGCGCCGCCCTCCTTGTCCGGTTCGGCGATCTCCGTCTCGAACGCGACGACTCCTTCGAGGCCGGGTACGAAACCGCGGCCGGGGTCGAGGTCGGACATCAGGCGGCTCCTCATGATGTGTACGACGGATGACGCCACGATATCCCCGAGTGCCACCTTTGGGGAGAGCAAGCGGCACTCAGTGCCACCGTCCGTGGAGAAGCGATCCGTACGGCAGGATGACGACGTGACCGACGCCGCACACGCCGTCTCCCCGGACCCCGCCTCCATGCGCAAGCAGTACCGCGCGGAGGGTCTCGCCGAGGCCGACCTCGCCGCCACGCCCGTCGAACAGTTCGCGCGCTGGTTCAAGCAGGCGGCCACCGAGGCGCACCTCTTCGAGCCGAACGCCATGGTCGTCTCCACCGCGGACGCCGAGGGCCGCCCCAGCTCCCGCACGGTCCTGCTCAAGCAGTTCGACGAAGAGGGCTTCGTCTTCTACACCAACTACGGCTCCCGCAAGGCGACCGACCTCGCCCGGAACCCGTACGTCTCGCTGCTCTTCCCCTGGCACCCCATGGCCCGCCAGGTCATCGTCACCGGCCTCGCCCGCCGCACCGGCCGCGACGAGACCGCGGCCTACTTCCGCAGCCGCCCGCACGGCTCCCAGCTCGGCGCCTGGGCCAGCGCGCAGTCCTCCGTGATCGACACCCGTGAGCGGGTGGACACCGCCTACGCCGAGCTGGCCGCCCGCTACCCGGAGGGCGAGCAGGTTCCGGTCCCGCCGCACTGGGGCGGCTTCCGGGTGGCGCCGGAGACGGTCGAGTTCTGGCAGGGCCGCGAGAACCGCCTCCACGACCGCCTGCGGTACGTGGCGGAGCCCGACGGGAGCTGGCGGGTGGAGCGGCTGAGCCCCTGAGCCGAGGCCCCCTGGAACGCAGGCGACCCGCGAGCTCTGGATCCCTCCGCCTGACGGCGGGGGAGCCGGCCGGACGTACCGGCGAGCTCGCGGGTCGGGTGACTGCTGGGATTGGGCCGGCTGCACACATCCTTCGCGTGCTGGTCCGGCACCGCACTGAGTGTGGTGGCGAGCCGCTAGCCCGCAGTCACCTCACGCGTCCGGTATTCATACATCTGCCGAACCACCTCCCTTCTCGTGTAGCCAACACACTAGGAACCGACGCCCGCCCGATCAACCACTTTTTTCGGGGGCCGAGATCATTTAGCGTGCCGCGCACGAGGAACGACGAGCGGTCCTCGTGCGAAGGGGGAGTGGTGATCGTGACTGACCTGCGGATCGAGCCGGTCGTCGGGGACGACATGGCCGAACAGTGGCGGCACGTGCACAACGTGATCGTTCCGCCGGCCGCCATGAGCACCGAGGACGTGCGTGAGCGCGTCGGGCGGAACCGGCTGGAGAACGCGTATCTCGGGGACACGCTGGTGGGCTGCTCGACCGTCCGGCCCCCGAGCGGGGACGACGCCGTGGCGACCGTCATCGCGCGCGTGCTGCCCGATCACCGGGGACGGGGTTTCGGGACGGCTCTGTACGAGAAGGGTCTTGATCATGCGCGTGTGCTCGGCGCCCGGGTGATCGAGACGTGTGTGCTGGCCGTCAACGGCGACGGAGTGCGGTTCGCGCTGGCGCGCGGGTTCGTGGAGGTCGACCGGTATGTGCTGGACGGCGGGAGCGACGAGTGGATCGACCTGCGGCTGGAGCCGGACAGGTGGACCGCTTAGGGGGATTCGGCACGTTTCCGGCGTACAACGATTCCCTCAATCTTGCAGGAACCCGGTGTGTGCTGCGTCACGTTCGAGTTGAATGATTGTTAGTGAGCGGCTGGCAGGGGGTCCAGGTGAGTGCTTCCCGGCGTAGTGGGACCACCGACGAGCTGGGGCCGGACGGCCCCGGGCCGGAGGGTCCGGGCGGTTCGGATCTGCTCGCCGCGTTGCTGGACGGCATGGACGCGGCACTGTGTGCCTTCGACGCGGACGGCGTGGTCACCCATTGGAACCGCGAGGCCGAGCGGATCCTCGGCTGGACCGCGGCCGAGGCCGTCGGACGGCACGGGTTCGCCGGGTGGGCCGTGCGGCCGGCGGACGCGGAGGAGGTCGAGGGGCGGCTGATGTCCGCCATGCGGGCGCCCGGACGGCAGGTGCACGAGTTCGCACTGCTGACCAAGGAGGGCGGCCGGGTCCTCGTACGCACCCAGTCCGCGGCCGTTCGCGGACCCGACGGCCGGCCCGCCGGGCTGTACTGCGCCTTCAGCGAGGTGCACACGCAGATCGACCTGGAGCGGTCGATCGCGCTCAGCGAGGCCTTGTTCGAGGACGCCTCGTGGGGTGTCGTGCTCGTCGACGCCGACCTGCGGCCCGCCGTGGTGAACGCGCACGCGGCCCGGTCCCTGGGCATCGGCCGCACCTCCGTGCTGGGGCGGCCCCTCGGGGAGCTCCTCGCGCAGGGCGTGGAGGAGCTGGAGAGCGCGCTCACCCATGTACTGGCCGAGGGCGCGCCGCCGGCGCCGGCCGAGATCTGGGTCGGGGTGCGGACCCCGGACGGCGAGAAACGGCGCTGCTGGCGCTGCGGGTTCGTACGGCTGGCCTCGCCGCTGGCGGAGGAGCCGGTGCCGTTGGGCGTCGGCTGGCTGTTCCAGGACGTCACCGAGGCCAAGCAGAGCGAGCAGGAGGCCTCGCTGCTGCGGTTCCGGACCAACCAGCTGCACCGTGCGGCCCGGGCGGCCGCGGAGTGCGAGGACCCGGCCGAGGCCGCCGTCGTCCACCTGGACTTCGCCCTGGCCGGGTTCGCCGACCACGCGCTCATCGACCGAGTGGCCGGGGGCGCGGTGGCCGACGGCGAGGAGACCGGGCCGGTCCGTCTCGTGCGGGTCGCCGCCACGCCCTCCGGGGCGCCCGGACCGAGTCTGCAGGCGTCGGGCGCGGCCGGACTGCCCGTGCGGTACGGGGAGGGCCATCCGGCGTTGCAGTGCGTGGACCGGGTCGGGGCGGTGCGGGCGAGTGTGGGGTCGGTGCCGGGGGACCGGGCCCGCGAGTGGGCGGAGGCCCGCCAGTGGCCCTCGGACGCGGTGCACGCGCTGTGCGCGGTGCTGCGCAGCCGGGGGCGGACGCTGGGCGTCGTGACGTTCCTGCGGGGGTCCGGGAGGGGCCAGTTCGAGCGGGGCGACGCGGTGTACGCGGAGGACGTCGCGGTCCGGATCGCCTCGGCATTGGATCTGGGCGGAGTGGTGAAGCGGGCCTAGGACTGCTGCCGGACCGCTGCCGGACTACTGCCGGTAGAAGATCCGGTCCCCGTACTCCTCGAACACCCGCTCGTTCCACTCCAGCCCGCCGTCCACGTTCCCCGACCGCAGCAGCGGCGGCTCGATCCCCCGGTCGGCCAGGCAGCCCGCCGCGGTCGCCATCACGGCCTGGAGGAGCGCCGAGGTCACGACCGTGGAGGCGGGGGCGAAGGGGGCCGGGACGGTGTCCAGGGAGAGCTCCGCGTCACCCGGGGCGATCTTGGAGTCGAGGACGACGTCGCAGTGGTCCTTGAGGAAGGTGCCCGAGCTGTGGCGGGGCTCGGTCGCCGTGGTGTACGCGACCGAGGTGACACCGATGACCTTCACGCCGAGGGCGCGGGCGCTCATGGCCATCTCCACGGGAAGCGCGTTGCGGCCGGAGAGGGAGATGATCACCAGGGCGTCGCCGGCGCGGAGGGGCGAGCAGCTCAGGACCGTGCTCGCGAGGCCGTCGACCCGTTCCAGGGCGGAGCCCAGGGTCGCCGGCATGACGTCGACGCCCACGACCCCCGGCACGGTCAGCAGGTTCATCAGGGCGAGTCCGCCGGCCCGGTAGACGAGGTCCTGCGCGGCGAGCGAGGAGTGCCCGGCGCCGAAGGCGAAGAGGCGGCCCCCGGCGGCGACGGTGTCGGCGAGGAGCTCGCCGGCCGCCGTGACGGACCCGGCCTCCTCGTCGCGGACCCTTCGCAGCAGCCCGATCGCGGCGTCGAGGAACTGTCCCGACAGCTTGCCTTCACCGCTCGCGGAGCCCGTCTCGCCCATGCGTCGTCCAACCCTTCGTCGCCGTGTCGCGGATCACCGTGCGGTCTGGACCAGTGGGATGTCAATACGGCCGCGCGCCTGCTCGTAACCCCCTGGTTTCAACGGCGCGGCACGCTTGTCAGTGGCATCCGGCAGAATTGATGCCAGGGCCAGCGCACGAGCCGGGAAGCTGTCGTGCTTCCGGCAGATCTCATCAAGGGGCACGTATGTCCGGACTGATCGACACCACGGAGATGTATCTCCGCACCATCCTCGAGCTGGAGGAGGAAGGTGTGGTCCCCATGCGCGCCCGGATCGCCGAGCGACTGGACCAGAGTGGGCCGACGGTCAGCCAGACCGTGGCGAGGATGGAGCGGGACGGACTGGTGTCCGTCGCCAGCGACCGCCACCTGGAGCTCACGGACGAGGGCCGGCGGCTGGCCACGCGCGTGATGCGCAAGCACCGGCTCGCCGAGTGCCTCCTGGTCGACGTGATCGGCCTGGAGTGGGAGCAGGTCCACGCGGAGGCGTGTCGCTGGGAGCACGTGATGAGCGAGGCGGTGGAGCGCCGGGTGCTGGAGCTGCTGCGCCACCCCACCGAGTCGCCGTACGGCAATCCGATCCCCGGCCTCGAGGAGCTGGGCGAGAAGGACGGCGCCGACCCGTTCCTGGACGAGGGCATGGTGTCGCTGGCCGAGCTGGACCCGGGTCTCGACGGCAAGACGGTCGTCGTACGCCGTATCGGCGAGCCGATCCAGACGGACGCGCAGCTGATGTACACGCTGCGCCGGGCGGGCGTGCAGCCCGGTTCGGTGGTGAGCGTGACCGAGTCGGCCGGCGGGGTGCTGGTGGGCAGCGGTGGCGAGGCCGCCGAGCTGGAGTCGGACGTCGCCTCGCACGTGTTCGTCGCCAAGCGCTGAGCTCGCCCGGAGGGTCGATCGCCGGTTCCCGCAGGGCGGTTGGGGTTTCTCGGGGCCTCGTGTCCCGGCCCGCCCGGGGGCTCGTCGATCCGAGATTCCCCGTGCGGAATCGCAGCGCTTCGACGCTTGTCGTGCGAGGCTGTCGCGTGAGGCATATGACCTGAGGGGGGCGGGCGGATGTGCCGTAGACGTATGGATGGCCCCGGCACCCTTCGGTGCCGGGGCCGGTCCTCCCCTGTGCTGACCCGGAGCCCCGAGCTCCCAGGGTCATTCCCCTCGGACCGATTTCCCCGAGCGGTCCGCCTCCCGCTGAAGATCTCCCCTCGGTCGCGGCGATCATTCCTTGAGCGAGGTCACTCGAACGAGGGGTGTTGGCGGCCGAGGACCCATTTTCGAATACGCATTCGATAGCCTGTGGGTGACGGGGCGCGGGGGACGTGCGCTGCAGAGGTGTACGGAAAGCAACGACGGACAGGACAGGCACGGCAGTCAGGACACGGTTCACAGGGCGGCCCGAGCGGGAGCGGACGGCCCGAGCGGAGCTAGGGGGGTGCCAATGGCGCGGCGCATCGACGTGACCGGGGCGGACGGCGTCCGTCTTGCGGCCTGGGAGTTCGGTGACCCTCCCAAGACCGACCCGACGGATCCGGCGCGGGAGACCTCGCACGCCCCGGAGAAACGATCACCCGGGGTGCTGTTACTCCACGGCCTGATGGGCCGTGCCTCGCACTGGGCGTCCACCGCCCGCTGGCTCTCCGAGCGCTACCGGGCCGTCGCGCTCGACCAGCGAGGTCATGGCCAGAGCGACAAGCCCCCACGGGCCGCCTTCACCCGTGACGCGTACGTCGAGGACGCCGAGGCCGCCCTCGAACAGCTCGGCCTCGCCCCGACCGTCCTCATCGGCCACGCGATGGGCGCCCTCACCGCCTGGCAGCTCGCCGCCCGCCGACCCGACCTGGTCCGCGGAGTGATCATCTGCGACATGCGGGCCTCCGCACTCGGCGCAGCCTCGCAGCGGGAGTGGGGCGAGTGGTTCCGCGCCTGGCCCGTCCCCTTCGCCACGCTCGCCGACGTACGCAAGTGGTTCGGCGAGGACGACCCCTGGGTGGAGCGGCCCAACCCGGCGCGCGGCGAGTTCTACGCCGAGGTGATGGCCGAGTCCCCCGACGGCTGGCGTCCCGTCTTCGAGCCCGAGCAGATGCTGTCCTCCCGCGAGACCTGGGTCTACGACGCCCACTGGGAGGAACTGACCCAGGTCAGGTGCCCCGCCCTCGTCGTCCGCGGCCTCGACGGCGAGCTGGGCCGCGCCGAGGCCCAGGAGATGGTCCGCGTCCTGCCCCGCGGCGAGTACGCCGAGGTCGCCGACGCCGGCCACCTCGTCCACTACGACCAGCCGGAGGCATGGCGGGCGGCCATAGAGCCCTTCCTGGACGGACTGGAAGGACTGGACGGCCCGGACGGCCCGGCCACCGAGAACGCCGAGAGCACCGGCTGAGGACCGCCGGGTCCGCGCCCCACCACCCCCTGCCGCGTGGCCCGTGCACCCCGCCCGGGAGTCAGCCCTTGCTGACCGCCATCAGGATCTCCGGCAGTTGCCGGGCCGTGCGGGGGGCCGCCAGTCGTAGCCCCGCGAAAGTGATCGCGGCTCCGTACAGCGTGCCGACGGGCAGCAGGACCCAGCTCCATTCGTCGCCGTTCGCGCTGACGTTGGCCCAGATCGTCAGGGCGATCACGGGGGCGCACAGCAGGGCCGCCGAGACCATCCCGCCGACGACCGCGGCGGCGGCGAGTCCGGACTGCCCCGGGGCCACGTTCTTGTAGCCCTCCTGCGGAATGGAGTACGGAAAGCGCGCCGACGTCCACGCCCCGGTCGCCAGCATCGCCCCGAGCAGCGCGAAGGACACCCCGAGCACCTCGGGCAGCTTCGGCCAGTCGTCGATGAGCGCGGTGGTGACCACGGTGACGAGCGTGGCGTACGGCAGGGTGATCACCAGCAACGCCAGCGCACGCCCGCGCAGTTCGACGTAGGCGTCCCGCGTGGAGGAGATCGTCATCGCGACCATCCAGAACGCGGAGGTGTCCTGCCCGAACTGGTTGTACATCTGCACGCCCAGCATCCCCGCGGCGAAGCACGCGAAGTAGATGGACCCGGTGCCCTGCACCGCGTTGAACACCGGCACGATCAGGCCGATGGCCAGCGACGTCACCCACGCGGCCTTGGTTTTCGGGTCGCGCCACACATAGCGCAGACTCCGCTCCATGACGGTGCCGGTGCGTCCGGCCGGCAGCAGCCGGGCGAGTCCCGTGGAACCCCGCTCCCGGGCGGCCCCCTCCGCGGAGGGGAGCGTCGAGCCGTCGGGCGAGGTCATCAGCCGGGTGAGGTGGCGCGACCACAGGGCCAGCAGGCCCGCCAACGCGAGCACGGACAGGGCGAGTTGCAGCACGGCGATCCCGTACGACCCCTCGCTCGCCGAGTCGACCGCCCCGATCGCCGACGCGGGCGGCACCCACTTCAGCACATCGGCCGGACCGTCCAGCTGCCCCAGGCCGCCCGAACCGAGCCGCTGCGCACCGAAGTTCACGACCTGCGCGCCGACGGCGATGACGAGTCCGCTCAGGACCGCCAGATCGCGGCCCTTGCGGCTGGTCAGCAGCCGGATGTTGGCGACGGCGACGGCCCGCGCGAGGGCCACGCAGACCAGCAGCGCGAGGACCACACCGAGCACGGCGAAGACGTACGCCGTCCCGCCGTGCGCGACCGAGACGACCGACCCGACGAGCATGCAGAGCGTGAACACCGGCCCGATGCCGACCAGCGAGGCCACGAGCAGGGCCCGCACCAGGGGCCGGGGCCGCAGCGGCAGCATCACCAGGCGGGTGGGGTCGAGGGTCTCGTCACCGCCGGGGAAGAACAGCGGCATCACCGCCCAGCCGACCGCCAGCACGGCGACCAGCGGGACGACGACGGAGGCCGCGTGCTCGTTGCCGCGCAGGGCGATGAGACCGAGCAGCTGAAGGGCGGAGAAGAGCAGCACGGCGACGGCCGAGCCGATGTAGGCGGCCCGCCGCCCGCCCGACTGCCGCAGTCCGTTCCTGAGCAGCGACAGCTTCAGCCGTACGACGACCGGGGTGATGTCCGTCGTCATCGGGCCCCGCCGCCGCCCAGCCAGTCGAGGTTCGCCCCGGCGTCCTGCCCCTGCGCCCCCACGAGTTCGAGGAAGGCGCGCTGCAGGGAGGGCGCGGCCCCGCGCACCTCCTCGAGCGGCCCGTGGGCGCGGATGCGGCCGGCCGCCATGACGGCCACCCAGTCGCACAGGGACTCCACGAGCTCCATGACGTGCGAGGAGAAGACGACGGTGGCGCCGGAGGCGGTGTACCGCTCCAGCACTCCCCGGATGGTCTGCGCGGAGACGGGGTCGACGCCCTCGAACGGCTCGTCGAGGAACAGCACTTCGGGATTGTGGAGCAGGGCGGCCGCGAGCCCGATCTTCTTCCGCATCCCGGTCGAGTAGTCGACGACCAGCTTGTGCTGGGCCCCCGCGAGATCGAGTACGTCCAGCAGCTGACCGGCCCGCTTGTCCACCTCGGCACCGGGCAGCCCCCGCAACCGCCCCGAGTAGGCGAGGAGTTCCCGCCCGGAGAGCCGCTCGAACAGCCGTAGTCCTTCGGGCAGGACGCCGATCCGGGCCTTGACGGTGACCGGGTCCCGCCACACGTCGTGCCCGACGACCTCCACGCTGCCCTGATCGGGGCGGAGCAGCCCGGTCACCATGGAGAGGGTGGTGGTCTTCCCCGCCCCGTTGGGCCCCACGAGCCCGATGAACTTACCGGCGGGCAGCTCCAGGTCGATCCCGGCGACAGCGACCTGCTGCCCGAACCGCTTCCAGAGCCCACGCACACTCACAGCCGACGTCATGAACGTCAACCTTAGGGGCGCCTGGCTGTGCTCATGAGCGGCCGCCGCCGCGCGGGCGTCCGCTACCTGTCCCTGCCGCACGCGTAGGCGAGCGGCGAGATCAGCTCCTCCGCGTCCGGCAGCCAGCGGTTCGCGGGCGTCGGACGGCACGCCCACTGGACGGCCCCCGAGGAACCGAACCGCGTGGGAGGCGCCGCGACGTACGCCCCCTCGCCGAGCGCGACCAGATCGAGGGACGAGGGGGCCCAGCCCAGCTTCCGAATGAGGTCCGGCAGCTTCACCGACGCCCCCGGCAGCACGAAGAACTGCATCCGGCGGTCCGGTGTCAACGTCACGGGCCCCAGCGTCAACTCCATCCGCTCCATCCGCGCGAGCGCCAGGAACCCGGCGGTCTCCGGGACGGACACCGCGTCGAAGGTCCGCCCCGTGGGCAGCAGGATCGACGCGGTCGGCTGCTTCTGCCACATCCGGCGCGCAACCGTCGCACTGCCGGTGGCCTGCGTCGCCCAGTCCTCCCGAGCGGGATGCGCCCCCGGCGCGGCGCACGCGGTCTCACCGCAGGAGCACCGCTGGACCCCGTCGTCGGCTTCCAGCCAGGTGCCGGGGAAGACGTCCCAGTGGCGCTCCTCGGCGTATCGTACGGCTGTCTCCAGCAGCGATTCCCCGCGCTGCTTCGGAATCTGAGCGGCTTCGGTACCCGCGATCGTCTCTTCCACGCAGAGCACAACTCCCGCACCCACCTCGGGTTACGGCCAGGCCAGGACCTGCGCGCGCGGGGGAAGCGCATCGATTTCGCATCCGGGGCGCATGGATGCATGTGTGGGGGCGCAGAGGGGGAACCGCGACGTGAGCTGGGTAGCCACGTGTGGGGTCGGTACGAGTCTTTACCCCGGCAATCCTCGCATGCCTCGCATTTTCGACACGTTGGCGGGGCATTGATCTTCACGGCCGGAACTTTTCGGTGGAAGACACGTCAACTCGGTGCGTGGGCAGGCACCGCAGCCACAGGGGGTACGCCAATGGCCGCAAGGCCGCTCGTCGCGCGGCAGCCGAACGAAAGGCTGCAGGCGCTCATCCAGGAGGCGGGATGCTCGAACGCCGGGCTCGCCCGCCGCGTCAACATGTGCGGCGCCGAGCACGGCCTCGACCTGCGCTACGACAAGACGTCCGTGGCCCGTTGGCTGCGCGGACAGCAGCCGCGGGGCCGGGCGCCCGCCATCATCGCGGAGGCCCTCGGACGCAAACTCGGCCGTACGGTCACGATCGACGAGATCGGCATGGCCAACGGCAAGAACCTCGCCTCCGGCGTCGGGCTCCAGTTCTCGCCGACCGTACTGGGCGCCATCGAGCAGGTGTGTGAGCTGTGGCGCAGCGACGTGGGACGCCGGGACTTCCTGTCCGGCTCCTCGGTCGCCGCGTCCGCGCTGGTCGAGCCGAGCCGCGACTGGCTGATCTCCTCGCCCGACTCGCAGGTGGCACGCCAGGCGGGCCCGCGCGTGGGGCAGTCCGACGTGGCCGCCGTGCGCGCGATGACCCAGGCCCTCGTCGACCTGGACCACCAGTACGGCAGCGGGCATGTGCGCCCGGTCGTCGTGCACTACCTCAACAGCGTGGTCTCCGGTCTGCTCGCGGGGTCGTACCGCGAGGCGATCGGGCGGGAACTCTTCGCCGCCGTCGCCCGGTTGACCGAGCTCGCCGGGTACATGGCCATCGACACCGGCCAACCGGGCCTGGCCCAGCGGTACTACATCCAGGCGCTGCGGCTCGCGCAGGCGGCGGGCGACCGCGGGTACGGCGGCTATGTGCTCGCCGCGTCCATGAGCCACCTGGCCGCACAGCTCGGGAACCCGCGCGAGATCGCCCAATTGGCGCGGGCGGCGCAGGAAGGGGCGCGAGGCCGGGTGACACCGCGCGCGGAGGCGATGTTCTACGCGGCGGAGGCCCGCGGGCACGCGCTCATGGGCGACGTGCGGGCCACCCAGGCGGCGTCCGGGCGGGCGGTGCACGCACTGGAGGCGGCCGACCCCTCCTCCGGGGACGACCCGGCGTGGATCGCGCACTTCGACGAGGCCTACCTCGCCGACGAGTTGGCCCACTGCCACCGCGACCTCGGCCAGGCCGACGCGGCGGCGCGGTGCGCGCAGGAGTCGCTGGACGGACTCCCCGAGAACAAGGCGCGCCGGCGGGCCATCGGCCTGGTCCTCCTGGCCTCGGCGCAGGTGCAGCAGCGCGAGATCGAGCAGGCCTGCAACACCGGCCTGAAAGCGGTGGAGTTGTTGGAGACCGTCCGCTCCAACCGGGGCGCGGAGTACCTCGACGACTTCCAGCAGCGCCTGGAGCCGTTCCGGGACGAGGCCGTCGTCCGGGAGTTCGGGGCCCGGCTGGACCTTCAGGCCGCCGCGTAAAGGAGGACATGTACAGCGGACACGGGCCCGGAACTGTCACGTGATCTCCCGGGATTTGTTACTGCGGTCACAGGGACGCAGGTCACGTCCTGTGCTACGTGGCACCGGGCTCGGAGGACCCGGTAGCGTGAGCCGACGATTCCGAAGTTCCCCCATAAGTAGGAGTCCCGGTGACGCAGAGTGGACAGGGCGAGCAGCCCTCGGCGCGCGAAGCGCGCGAAGGCATCGTGCTGCCCTCCGACGGCGGGGAACCCCTGCTGCCGGGACAGACGGGTGGACGCGGCGGTCCGCAGCCCGGATACGGCCCCCCGCAGCAGGGCGGCTACGGCGGCCCCGCGCAGGGCGGCTACGGCAGCCCTCCGCAGACCGGTCAGTCCGGTCCGGTCGCCGACCCCGCCTACGGCCAGCCGCCCGGCGCCCAGTCCTGGGGCACCCCGTGGGGCCCCGACCCGCAGCAGGGCCAGGCGCAGCCGCAGACCCAGGTCTGGTCGCAGCCGCCCGCCCAGGACTGGGGCACACCCCAGCAGCCCGACGCCAGACCGGCCCAGGCCCAGCCCCAGTCGCAGCCGTTGCCGCCGCAGCAGCCCGCGCAGGGCTACGACACCAACGAGCCGACCTCCTACTACCTGCCGCCCGTGGGCCAGTCCGCCCCCCAGGCCCAGCCGCAGTCGCAGCCGCTGCCCCCGCAGCAGGGTCAGGTCGCGTCCTACGAGGCTCCCGGGACCGGCGCGCAGCAGCAGCCCGCGCAGGGCTACGACACCAACGAGCCGACCTCCTACTACCTGCCGCCCGTCGGCCAGCCCCTTCCCTCGGCCCCCGGCACCCCCGCCTCCGCGCCGCTGCCGCCCGCCGACGAAGGCGCCACCCAGTTCATCCCGCCGGTCACGGCCGCCCCCGCCGGTCCCGAGGGAGCCACCCAGTTCATCCCGCCGGTCACGGCCGCTCCCGCCGGCCCGGAGGGAGCCACCCAGTTCCTGCCGCCCGTGCGCCCCGGCGCGCTCCCGCCCGAGGTGTCCGCCGAGGCGGCGCACTTCCCGGGACAGCACCCGCAGGCCCCGTACGGCGGTCGGACCGGCCCCGACGCCGAGGCCACGCAGTTCATAGCGCCCGTGCCCGGACAGGCTCCCGGCGCGCCCTACGGCGGGGAGCGGCAGCCGCCCTCCGACTTCGACAACCTCTTCCGCGGCGGTGACGGCGGGGCCGCGTCCACACAGCAGATGCCGCGGTTCGCCCAGCCCGAGGCCGTACCGCCCGCGTACGGGGCCCAGCAGCCGTCGTACGGGGCCCAACCGTCGTACGGCGCCCAGCAACCTCCGTACGGCGCCCAGCCGCCGTACGGCCCGCAGGGCGGTGACGTCCACGACGAGGGCGACCGGGGCGGCCGCGGACGCTCGCGCGTGCCGGTCATCGCCGCCGTGGGCATCGGCATCGTCGTGCTCGGCATCGGCGCGGGCGCGCTGCTCGCCGGGGGCGGGGGCGGCGACGGGGGCGACAAGAACCAGACCGTGTCGGCGACGGCCCCCGCGACCGAAGGCTCCGCCTCGCCGTCCTCCGACGCCGCGAAGCAGCAGGCCGTCGAGCTGGACAAGCTGCTCGCCGACAGCGGCAACAGCCGTTCCTCGGTGATCAGCGCGGTGGCGAACGTGAAGTCCTGCAAGAACCTCGGCCAGGCGGCCAACGACCTGCGGGACGCGGCCGCCCAGCGCACCGGCCTGGTGACCCGGCTCAAGGCGCTGTCCGTCGGCCAACTGCCGGGCCACGCCGAGCTGACCGACTCCCTCACCAAGGCCTGGCAGGCGTCCGCGTCCGCCGACAACCACTACGCGGCCTGGGCGGACCAGGCGGCCGGCCGCAAGGGCTGCAAGAAGGGCCAGGCCCGCGTCACGGGCCAGACCCAGGCCGGCAACCGGGACAGCGGCACCGCGAGCACCGAGAAGGCCAGGGCGGCCCAGCTGTGGAACGCGATCGCCAGGAAGTACAGCCTGACCGAGCGCGCGGCCACCCAGCTGTGAGCGGTTCGCGGGGGGCGTCGAGGCGCCCCCCGCGGGTCAGTTGACGTCCGCGTTCTGGAGGGTCTTCGTCACGTCGGTGAAGCCCTGGTGCGCCGCCACGAGCTGGCCCTGGCGCACCACCTGGAGCGTCACATGGGCGTTCACCATGCGCGGGAAGCCGACCGAGGCGAGGTCGTCGGCGGAGCTCCAGGTGTCGCGGGTGGTCCACTGGAGGGTCGGCGTCAGACCGCCGGTCGGGATCTTGAGACCGTCGTTGAGGGTGGCGCGCACGCTGTCGGCGGACACCTCGCCGCCGCCGAGCGACTCGACGGCCTTCGTGAACACGGTGTAGGCGATCCAGGTGGTCTGCACCCCCGCGTCCGCCGAGTCGATGCGGTTGTCGCCGAATGCCTCCGCGTTGATGACCTTCTTCATCGCGTCCCAGCGGGCGTCGCTCTCCACCGGGTACCAGCCGGTGATGTACGACCCCTCGTAGGGCCCCGACGCCCCGCCGGAGGCGTCGATCACCGTCTGGTCGACGCTGCCCATCGCCATGGCGGTGCGCACGGCCGGGTAGTCCTCGCGGGCGCGCCGGAAGGAGTCCATGAAGGTGCTGGTGCGGTCGCCGAGGGCGGGTACCACACACCCCTTCTTGGCGGACCCCGAACCGGGGGCACCGGACGTGGAGCCGTCGAGTGCCTTCGTCGACTGCGCCGAGTACTCGGTGGCGTCGTCCGCCGCCGGCACGTCGCTCGCGGCCCGGTGCCCGCCGGTGGTCAGCCCGGAGTCCAGCAGCACGGGCAGTTCGTCGCCCACGATGGTGTCCGGCCGTACCAGGGTGACGTTGCCGCAGGCCGCGGCGAGCTCCTTGCCGAGGCCGGCCAGCAGGGTGGGCTGGCCGCCGTTGACGGGGTAGGACAGCGGGCTGGTGAACTCGTCGTTGGTGACGCCGTAACCGCCGATGTAGGGGATGCCCGCGCCCTCCAGCGGCGGGAAGAAGGAGTCGCCGTACTGGCTGTAGGAGCCGACGACCGCGACGACGTTCTCCTTCACCGCACGCCGGGCGCACTTCGCCGCGGAGACGCCGTCGTTGTGGTCGTTGCAGGTCAGGACGGTGAGCTTGCGGCCGTTGATACCGCCCCTGGAGTTGATCCAGCGCGCGTAGGCCTGGGCGAAGGCGGGCATGCCGGGCTTGTTGGTCGACTTGGTGTCCGACGGGGCCCAGGTCATGACCTTGATCGGGTCGCCCCCGGCACCCCCCGTGGTACCGGGGACGACCCCGCAGCCGACGGCGAGCGAGGCACAGGTCACCAGCGCCCCAGCCGCGAGGAGGGTGGCTCTGACGGGCCGGTGGTGCCTGAGGAGGAAGGTGCTTCGCATGAATCGCCTGCCAGTCATGGGCACACACGCTTCCGTCACATCGCCAACTCGAATGTGACCCTCGGTCAACGGATGGTGACGTGAGAGTGAACAGCGGGGGCCTGCGCGGCACGTATGGGGGAAGAACGTACGATCGGTGACCGTGCAAGGTTCGGAGAACTCTTCCCGTCGCGGCCGTCGCTCCTCCACCATGGGCGGCATGCCACTCAACGACATGCCGTGGTGGCGCTGGCGCAGCAATGTGCGCTCCGCGCTGCACATGCTCTCCGACCCCACCTTCCAGCAGAACGTCTGGCTGGCCGGCGTCGAGGGGTACGGGGACGTCACCGACGCCGTGTACCGCCTCGTCGAGGACACCTGGCTGGACAACTGGTCCGCCGAGAAATACGTCGGCACGATCTTCCGGGACTCCCAGGAAGCGGCCCTCGTCGACACCGCCGTCCTCAGGGTGCTGCGGATCATGCACCAGGTCGGTCCCGACGCCCCCGTCTCCGTGTACATGGAGAACCCGGGGTGGCCGGACGCGGTGCGGGCGGCGCGGGACGCGCACGTACGCATGGCGGTGGCCGACGGGGACGATCCCGACGCGCCGCCCCGCACGCTCCAGGTGCTCCAGATCATGACCCGGTCCGCGTGACGGACGCGGTGTGGGGCGCGCGGGCGGATATGCGACCCTGTCCTGCATGAATGCGCAGTCCGCCCCCGCCGAGCAGTACGTCCTGACCCTGTCCTGCCCCGACAAGCAGGGCATCGTGCACGCCGTGTCGAGCTACCTCTTCATGACCGGCTGCAACATCGAGGACAGCCAGCAGTTCGGCGACCACGACACGGGTCTGTTCTTCATGCGCGTCCACTTCTCGGCGGAGCCGCCGGTCACCGTGGACAAGCTGCGGGCGTCGTTCGCGGCGATCGGTGACTCCTTCCACATGGACTGGCAGATCAACCGGGCCGAGGACCGGATGCGGGTCGTGCTGATGGTCAGCAAGTTCGGGCACTGCCTGAACGACCTGCTCTTCCGCGCGCGCATCGGTGCGTTGCCGGTGGAGATCGCCGCGGTGGTCTCCAACCACACCGACTTCGCCGAGCTCGTGGGGTCGTACGACATTCCCTTCCACCACATTCCGGTGACGCGGGAGAACAAGGCCGAGGCGGAGGCGCGACTCCTCGAGCTGGTGCGGGAGCAGGACGTCGAGCTGGTCGTGCTCGCCCGGTACATGCAGGTGCTCTCCGACGACCTGTGCAAGCAGCTGAGCGGGAAGATCATCAACATCCACCACTCGTTCCTGCCGAGCTTCAAGGGTGCGAAGCCCTATCACCAGGCTCATGCGCGGGGGGTCAAGCTGATCGGGGCCACGGCGCACTACGTCACCGCGGATCTCGACGAGGGGCCGATCATCGAGCAGGAGGTCGAGCGGGTGGGACACGACGTGACGCCGGACCAGCTCGTGGCGATCGGGCGGGACGTGGAGTGCCAGGCGCTGGCGCGGGCCGTGAAGTGGCATGCGGAGCGGCGGATTCTGTTGAACGGGCGGCGGACGGTCGTGTTCGCCTAGGAGCTCGGGGGTGTTCGGCGTCGGGCGGCTGCGGGCGAGTGGGGGCCGGTCGCGCAGTTCCCCGCGCCCCTTGAGCGAGTTCAGCTGAACGTGTTTTTCAGGGGCGCGGGGAACTGCGCGAGCAACCACCCACCATCCGCAGCCGCCGACGAACCGCAACCAGCCCCTACATCCGGCTCAGGCTCGCCGCCGCGTACAGGACGTCCCTGATCGCCTCACGATCACCCCGCTGCCCCGCCGCCGCCTCCGCCGGAGGCACATGGCCCGCCGCCAGCCGGCAGAACTCCACGCCGTCCAGCGCCACATGCGCCACCTCGTGGTCCGCCGAGCCCACCGCCGCGGGGGAGTCCAGGGGGATCAGCCACTCGCCGCCGCCCAGGCCCTCGATCTCCAGGCGCAGTGTGCGGCCGGGATTCCCCGCGCTCACGAGATGCCGGCCGAGGGCCGGTGACGCCAGGCCCCGCCGGCGCCGTTCCGCCAGCACAGCCGGCAGCATCCTCGCCCCCAGGTCGATCATCTTGTTGAGGTGGCGGGGGGACGGGGGGTCGTAGGGGTAGTCGACCGCCTCCGCGATGTCCTCCGCGTGGACCCAGCACTCGAAGGCGCGGTCCAGCATCGCGTCGTGGAGGGGGAGCGTGAAGTCGCCGTAGGCCACCTCGAGTTTGCCTGCGGTGCCGCCGGTGAACGACACCGTGCGGACCAGGTCGTGGCTCTGCTCGCGCCAGGGGGCCCGCACGGAGCGGGTCGGCGGGAAGTGCGAGGCGCGCCAGTACGCCTCGGTGCGGCCGGCCGGCGTGGGCGCGTCCGCGGGGACCTCGCCCATCGGGTCGTCCAGGCCCAGCGCGACCGCCACCAGGCCGTCCACCGACAGCAGGTGGGCGATGACCCCGGCGACCGTCGTACGGCGGCTCGTGGCCTCGTCGGCGTCGAACCAGCGCAGCCTGACCGGGGCGTGCCACTCGGCGTCGCCGAAGTCCTGGAGCAGGGCGTCCAGACGGGCGGTCTCGGCGTCGTACGGCTTCGCCCACGCGGGAATCGGGATGCGCGGCGGGCGCCGGTCGAGGCAGCCGTCGAGGACGCGGGTGCGCAGGCCGGGGTCCAGGTCGAGGCTCTCCGGCCGCTGCAGCAGGCCCACCGCGCCACGCAGCCGCAGCGCCTCGTCGGCGCAGGGGCCGCAGACGCCGAGGTGGTCCTCCACGGCGGCCGTCTCCTGCGCGGAACACGCGGCCAGCGCCCATGCCCCGAGCAGCGACTTCAGCACCCGGTGCTCCAGGACCAGGGGAGCGGGCGGGGGCGGCTCGTCCAGTTCCGGAAGGGGGCGGCCGGTGTCCTCGACGGAGGCGCGGGGGAGGGGTATCCGGGGCGGACGGCCGGGTTCGGCTCCGCCGCCATGGCCGGCACCGGGGTCCCCCGGGCCGTCGTCGCCCGCGCCGGGGCGGTTCGACCCGCCGAGGCCGGCGTCCGTACCGCCCATGCCACCGTCACCGTTCCCGCCACCGCCCTCGTTCCCGAGGCCGCCCGTGTGCCCGGTGTCCCCGGATCCCGGGACTTCCCCGTGCCCTTGGGCTTCTCCGGGTTCTTGGGCTTCCCCGTGTCCTTGGGCTTCCCCGGATCCCTGGGCTTCTCCGGGTCCTCGGCCTTCTCCGGGTTCTTGGGCTTCTCCGGGCCCTCGGCCTTCCCCGAGTCCCCGGCCTTCCTCAGTCCCCCGGGATTGCCCGGTGCCCCGGCCTTCCCCGGTACCCCCGGTGCTCGCGGCACCGTCGGGTTCACCGGTCCCCCCGGGAGAGGTCCCGTGGCCCGCGTACCCGTCCCGCTCCTCGTACGCCTCGAAACGGTCGCTCACGCCGCGCCCCCGTATCCCGGTGGAGCACCGGGCGCTCCGGTGTCGTGGGCCGTGGACAGGAGCTGGAGGCCCAGGCGGAGGCGGCGGCGGGCCTCGTCCTCGGTGATGCTGAGGTCGGTGGCCGCCTGGCGGTAGTCGCGGCGCTGGAAGTAGGCCAGCTCCAGGGCGGCCCGCAGCGGGGTGGGCATGGACTGGACGATGTAGTCGGCGCGGGCGGCGACCGAGGCGTGCCGCACCTTGCGCTCCAGCTCCTCGGCGGAGCCCTCGCCGCCCCGGTCGAGCGCGGCGGCCTCGGTGGCGCGCAGCCGCTGCACGGCCAGGCGGTGGGTCAGGCCCGCGACCCAGGAACGCAGCGGGCCCTGCTTGGGGTCGTAGGCCTCGGGGTGCTCCCAGACATGGGCGAAGACGTCGCGCGTGATGCCGTCGGCGGCGCGCTCGTCTCCGAGCACCCGGTGGGCGAGACCGTGCACCAACGAAGCGAAACGGTCGTAGAGCTCGCCGAGGGCGGCCGCCTCACCGCGTGCGAGCCGCTGCTGCATCTTGCGGTCCCAGCGGGGCGGTGCGTCCTTCTTCGCCATGCGGCCCCCTCACCCCTGGAAGTGTCCGGGTCAAGCCTGCGCCGACCGTCTTCTCGAATGTAGTCGGCACCTCCGACAGCGCACGCCCCTTTGTTCCAATGCGCGCCCCCGGAGGGGCCGCAGGTGGTAGTGGACCTTCCCCTACCCGGTCACTCATTGATCAGACCTGATCGAACAGGATCGAAGCCGACTAAAACAAGCCTCTTTCGAATGGTTTCCGTTTCTCGGTCTGTGTTTCAGGGAACCGCCGCTGGGCAGCCACGCTGCAAGGAAGCGAAAGCAAGGCTTCCGGTTGCTTTCCGGCGAATGAAGGGCATGGTGGTGGCGTTCAATGTGACCGGCGACGAGCAGGGCGACTGGACCGTGCTCAGTGTGTCGGGCGAGCTGGACCTGGTGACCTCGCCGGTGCTCCGCCAGCGGGTGCACGACGCGGTGGCCGAGGGCCGCCACAGTCTCGTCCTCGACCTCTCCGAGGTGTATTTCTGCGATTCCAGCGGTGTCGGCGTCCTCATCGCCTCCCGCCGCCTGATCCGCTCCTGCCGGGGCGACCTGCGACTGATCCTCCCGGCGCAGGGAGCCGCCGACGGCTCCCACGTCAACCGCGTCCTCGGCGCCCTGGGCGTCCGCCGGCTGTTCGAGGTCCATCCGGACCTGGACTCGGCGACCGACGAGGAGGCGGGACCACTGTCCGCCTGAGCCCGGACACCCGTACCCGTTCCACTCCGCACGGCTGTGACCCGGGGCACCCCGACTGCCACATCGTTGTCCCAAAATTCCCCCGGTCCTGGCACAAGCGCCGTCTTCCGGTCCCCGGGGCGTCGCTCGCGTCGTACGCTCCGTGCGAGATGCACCCGACGTGATGTGAGGCGGCCCGAAAAGACATGGTCAGCAGCGAGTACGAGCGCAGGATCGCCGGCCGGTTCGCCACCTTCGACCAGGACGGCAACGGCTACATCGACCGCGAGGACTTCAACGTGGCGGCCAAGGCGCTGCTCACGGAGTTCGGTACGGCGGCACGCTCCGACAAGGGACAGGCGCTGTATCTCGGCGCGGAGGCGTTCTGGCAGGGCATGGCCGGGATCGCCGACCGGGACGGCGACCAGCGGATCACCCGCGACGAGTTCGTGAACGGCGCGCTCAAGCGGCTGCGCGACAACCCGGACCGGTTCGCCGAGATCGCCCGCCCCTTCCTGCACGCGGCGATCGACGTCGCCGACCAGGACGGCGACGGACGCGCCACCGTCGAGGACACCGCGCGCGTGCTGCGCATCCTGGGCGTCAGCGAGGATCTCGCGCGGGCCGCCGCGGCCACCCTGGACGCCGACGGCGACGGCAAGGTCGGCGAGGCCGAGATCGTGCCCGCCTTCGCGCGCTACTTCACCGTCCCCGAATAGCGCTCCCGCAGCTTGTACTTGAGCACCTTGCGCAGGGTCTCGTTGCGCGGGAGGGCGTCCACCACCTCCAGCTGCTCCGGCAGCTTGTGCGGGGACAGCCCTTCCGCGCGCAGATGGTCCGTCACGGCGTCCAGGGTCAACTGTCCGGCCCCTTCGGGCTGTTCCACGACGGCACACACGCGTTCCCCGCGCTCGGCGTCCGGCAGCCCGATCACCGCCACGTCCCCGACATCCGGATGCGCGGCCAGCAGGTCCTCGATCTCCTTGGCCGAGATGTTCTCGCCCTTGCGGATGATCACGTCCTTGAGGCGGCCGGTGAGCACCAGATGGCCGCTGTCCGTGAGATGTCCGAGGTCACCCGTGCGCAGGTACCCCTCCGCGTCGAAGGCCTCGGCCGTCTGCGCCGGATCCAGATACCCCTGACAGACCGCCTCCCCCTTCAGCCGCACCTCACCGTCGACGATCCGCACGGACATCCCCTCCGGCGGCCGGCCCTCGGTCGTCGCCAGGTTCTCCACCGTGTCGTCCGGGGCTCCCATGGTGATCATCGGCACCTCGGTCATGCCGTACCCGTGCGTCAGCTGCACCCCCAACTCCCTGACGACGGCGTGGTAGACCTCCGGGGGCTTGGGCGCCCCGCCGCCGGCGAGCAGTCGCAGCGAGGGGATGACGGGCACGCCGGGCTGCTTGCGCTGCTCGGTGAGGAACATCGAGTAGAACGCCGTCGAACCGCCCGCCACCGTCACCCCGTGCCTGCGGTAGCCCTCCAGCGCGTCCGGCAGCGCGAACTGCTCGAACATCACCGCAGGGAAGCCGTACAGCAGCAGCATCACGGTGTAGTCCGGGCCCGCGATGTGCGCGTACGGGAAGGCCATCGACCCCACGTCGTCCGCCGTCAGGCGCAGCGCGTGCGCGAGGCAGGAGCCGCCCGCGATCAGTGAACGGTCCGTGTGCAGCACGCCCTTGGGGTCGGAGGTGGTGCCCGAGGTCCAGTAGATCCACCGTACGGAGGTGCCGTCGGCGGGCGGGGCGGGCAGCACGGCCGGATCGCCGTCCGGGAGGTCGTCGTACGCCTCGAAGACACCCTTGGCGCCGAGCCGCCGGGCCATCTCCGTGTGGTCGAAGCCGCGCCAGAGGCCCGGTACCGCGAAGAACTCCGCCTTCGACTCCCTGAGGGCGAAGCCGACCTCGCGGTCCCGGTAGAAGGGGATGACCGGCGACTGCACGGCACCGAGGCGGGCGAGCGCGAAGGAGAGCAGGGCCGTCTCGATACGGGTGGGCAGCTGCCAGGCGACCACCGTGCCGGGGCGTACGCCCATGTCGTACAGGCCGGCCGCCACCCGCTCGCCGCGCGTGCGCAGCTCGCCGAAGGTGAGTGTGCGCTCGTCCTGCAGGAGGACCGGGCGGTCGGGGGTCAGGTCGGCACGGCGGGCGACCAGCTCCCAGAGGGTGCGGGACGCGCTGAGCGCGTGGGCGGTGTCGGTCACGGCGGCCCCCTTGTGGAACTGACGGACAGTCAGATCGTGGGCAGAGCGTAGGGCGGGACGCCTTGTCGGTCCAGGGGTGCGGGACTTAGCCTTCCAGAATCTGACGGCTCATCAGATAGGGGCGGCTGTCATGGACCTCGCGTACACGCCGGAGGAGGAGGAGTTCCGCGCGCGGCTGCGCGAGTGGCTCGCCAAGGCGCTCCCCGCGCTGCCGCCGAAGCCGTCCCCGCTGGACTGGCCCGGACGGCGGGCGTACGACCTCGGCTGGCAGCGCATGCTCCACGACGCCGGGTACGCGCACGTGCACTGGGACGCCTCCCCCACCACACGGCTGATCTTCCTGGAGGAGACCGAGACCGCGGGCGCCCCCTATGTGGGCGCAGGGTTCGTGGGACTCCTCCACGCCGGCCCGACGATCGCGGCCGAGGGCACCGCCGAGCAGCGGGCACGCTGGCTGCCCCCGATCCTGCGCGGCGAGGAGGTCTGGTGCCAGGGGTTCAGCGAACCGGACGCCGGCAGCGACCTCGCCTCGCTGCGCACACGCGCGCACCGAGAGGGCGACGACTACGTGGTGAGCGGCTCCAAGATCTGGACCTCGCACGCCGAAGTCGCCGACTGGTGCGAGCTGTTGGTGCGCACCGACCCGGCGGCTCCGAAGCACAGGGGCATCACCTGGCTGGCGATGCCCATGTCCGCGCCGGGGGTCGTGGTGCGGCCTCTGCGCACGCTCGCCGGATCCGCCGAGTTCGCCGAGGTGTTCCTCGACGAGGTGCGGGTGCCGGTGGCGAACCGGGTGGGCGCGGAGAACGACGGCTGGCGCGTGACCATGGTGACGCTGTCCTTCGAGCGCGGGACGGCCTTCGTGGGCGAGGTGGTCGCCTGCCGGCGGGTGCTGGGCGAACTCGCCCGTACGGCGAGGGAGAACGGGCGCTGGGACGATCCGGTGCTGCGGCGCAGGCTCGGGCGGCTGAACGCCGAGTTCCGGGCGCTGTGGCGGCTGACGCAGTGGAACGTGAGCGAGGCGGAGGCCAGTGGCGGGGTGCCGGGGGTGGGGGGTTCGGTCTTCAAGCTCCGGTACTCGCACGCCAGGCAGGAGCTGTACGACGCGGCGGCGGAGGTCCTGGGCGCCGAGTCGCTGGACCTCGAACGGTCCTGGGTGCTGGACCGGCTGTCCTCGCTGTCGTACACGATCGCGGCCGGGACTTCGCAGATTCAGCGGAACATCGTGGCCGAGCGGGTTCTCGGGTTGCCGAAGGGGCGCTAGCGGTCGGGAGGAGGACGTGACGTGCGGTTCCAACTGACTGATGATCAACTGGCGTTGCGGGAGGGAGTGCGTGGGTTGCTCGCGCGTCGGTTCGACGGCGCGGCACTGCGCGCCGCCATGGACGCTCCCGGGCTGGACCGTGCGCTGTGGCGGGAGCTCGGGGCCGCCGGGTTCTTCGCACTGCGGGTGCCCGAGGCGGGCGGCGGCGTCGGACTCGGGCTGCCGGAGGCCGTGTTGGTGTTCGAGGAGGCCGGGCGGACGCTGTTGCCGGGGCCGCTGGTGGCGACCCACCTCGCGGCGGGTGTCGTGGACGGGGCCGCCGAGGGGGAGACCGTCGTGGCGGACGTCGATCCCGGCGGGCTCGTGGAGTGGCTGGAGGAGGCCGATGTCGTCCGGGGGGAGGCCGCCGGGGCCGTGTCCCTGAACTCGGTGGATCCGCTCACCCCGCTGCACCGGGTGCCCGACCCGCCGCCGGCCGCCGTGGACCCGGCCGCCGTGCTCCTGACCGCCGCCGAGCAGCTGGGCACCGCCACGCGCGTGTGTGAGCTCGCCGTGCAACACGCGCGGACGCGAGAGCAGTTCGGGCAGCCGATCGGGGCGTTCCAAGCGGTGAAGCATCTGTGCGCGGGGATGCTGGTGCGGGCGGAGACGGCCCGGGCGGCGGTGTACGCGGCCGCCGTGACCGCCGACCCGGTGGACATCGCCGCGGCCCGGCTGCTGGCCGACGAGGCGGCCGAGCGGGGTGCCCGGGACTGTCTCCAGGTGCACGGCGGGATGGGCTTCACCTGGGAGTGCGAGGTGCACCTGCATCTGAAGCGGGCCTGGGTGCGGGCCCGGCGGGGCGGCGGCGGGGCGGAGAGCGAGGAGTTGCTCGCCGTCGATCTGTCGGCCTGAGGCGCCTCGGCCGGCCCGCTCCGGGGCACGCCCCGAGCGGATGTCGCGGATTGTGGCATACCGGAATCACGGAGCGTTGATATCGGGTTGTGTCCTATGTGTGACTCGTCACGTCCTGGAGTCGGAGTCCGGCTCCGGTACCTTGTGTGGGATGCGAGGGGTTCCGAGCACGAGCCATGCCGGTGTTGCCGATGAGGCGGCCCCGGGTCCGGCGGTGCGCGCCGCTGCTCGCAGGGCGGGAAGGCCTGTGTCCACCGCCTGTTCGACTCCCTGCGGCGAGCGTCGCACAGTATCCCGCACGGGTACTCCTTCGCGCTGGAATATGCCCGAAGCGCTTGTTGGCGTGACTGTACGTCAACCATGCTGTCCCGTAAGGGATTCACGTTCTGTGACCCCGGCTTTGGTCGTTGTTCTGGTCATGCAAAAAATGGCTACGATCGTGGCCCTCGTGAGGCGCGAGGCCATGTGCCCGCCGGTTCGGATGGTGTGAGCGGTGCAGGTGCTTCAAGTGCAGCTGGAGATCCGGCCCGACCCCGCGGAAGTGGGGCGAGCCCGGCGGTGGGCCCGCTCGCGGCTCGCCGTGTCCGGGATAGGGGTGGACGAGCCGCTCGCGGAGACCCTGATCCTGCTCGTGTCCGAACTGGTCACCAACGCCGTGGTGCACACCGGCCGTCCGGCCGTGCTGCGGCTGTCCCTGCCGGGCGCCGAGGCGGAGTCGGCCACCGTCCGCCTGGAGGTCGCCGACCGCAGCGGCCGGGCCCCCGTGCCGCGCTGTGTCGACGGTGACGCCACCGGCGGCCGCGGCCTGGCCCTCGTCGACGGGCTCGCGGACCGCTGGGGCTGGAGCCCCGAGGGCGCGGGCAAGAGCATCTGGTGCGAACTCGACCGCTGCGAGCAGCCGCGGCGGGGCGCACAGGCCTGCGGCATCGACGCCTCGGCCTACGAGGGCCTGGCGTTCGAGGCGGTGTGACCGGCGCACGGTCGCAAGGGTCCCCCGCACCCCGCCTCGGTGAAGGGGCGGTGCGCCGGGATGTGCACCTGTGCGCGGTCGTGACAAAAGGGTCGTAAGCAATAAATCCCCGTAGGGGTGTTGACGCAGCGTGTTCGATTGATGACGCTGGTGGTCAGCGATTCGCCGCGAGGGGACGCCGAGGGGTTCGGTGACGGAAGCCCTCGACGAGTGCGGATCGTGACGCGGTGTCGATTTCCTCAGGGCGGAAGGAAGTCGATGACGGCGGCGCGCGATGCCGGGCTCGGGGCGGCCCTGCGCGCCGCCGGCCGACCTTTCAGAGAACGGCCACCGGGGCCACGGGCGTTCCGGTGCCGCCGACGAAGGGCTCGGGCATCGCCGACAGCAGGAAGGCGTACCGGCCGACTTCTCCACAGGCTGTGGACAACTCTTCGAGGTTCCAGTTCTGGCCCTGCAGCATCCCCATCTCCACCAGGTCCAGCGCGTGCACCGGCAGCCACAGGTCCTCGATCTCGGGCGGGAAGATCTCGAACGTGAGCGTGTCGTTGGCGACCGCGGCCACATCGCGCGCGTGGAACCACTCCGGAGTGCGGACCGACAGACCCGGCGACGGATAGGCGTACGCTTCCTTGTCCCCGGCGAGATACACCTGGACCTGCCCGGTCCGTACGAGCACGACGTCCCCGGCGCGCACCCGTGTGCCGGCGAGTTCCTCGGCCGCCTCCAGGTCCTCCGGGGTCACGGCGTGCCCCCCGTCGAGCCGCTCCACGCCCCGGGCGCGGGCCACGTCGAGCAGCACCCCGCGCGAGACGACGTGCCGCGCCTTGTCGATGCCGCTGAACTCGGCACCGCCGTGCGCGGTGATGGTGCCTGCCGGACGGCCGTTGTAGAGCAGGCCCGAGTGCGAGACATGGGTGAGCGCGTCCCAGTGGGTGGCTGCCTGCAGGCCCATGGTCACCGCGTCGTCGCTGCACGCGACGGTCCCCGGGCCGAAGAGCTCCTGGTTGATCTGCACCATCGTGTGCAGCGGGTTGACCCGGCCCGGCATCATCCCGGTCTGCACGCCGTCCTGCCGCAGGGGCAGGGCGAGCGGGATGCGGCGGCCCGTGCGGACGGTCGCGGCGGCCTCCCGGACGACCTCGTCGGTGATCAGGTTCAGGGTGCCGATCTCGTCGTCCGCTCCCCAACGGCCCCAGTTGTTCACGCGCTTGGCAATGTCGTGGAACGCGGCCGGAAGTGACATCGGGCCCTCCCCGGGGCTTGTGTCCGCACATCTGACGGGTCATAAAATCTAACGGTCCGTCAGAAACCGCGGGAAGGGGCCGGGCGTGGGGAACTTCTTGGCAGGCAGGGTCGTCGCCGTGACGGGCGCGGGACGGGGGATCGGGCGGGCGGTCGCGGTGGCCGCGGCGGCGGAGGGCGCGCGGGTCGTCGTCAACGACTACGGCGTCTCCGTGGACGGGGCCTCTCCCACCAGTGACGTGGCCTCCGGTGTCGTGAAGGAGATCGAGGCGGCCGGCGGCGAGGCCGTCGCCGTGGCCGACGACATCTCCACGATGGCGGGCGGGCAGCGGGTCGTCGATGTCGCGCTGTCCTCCTACGGGCGGCTCGACGGTGTGGTCTGCGTCGCCGGGATCCTGCGCGAGCGCATGTTGTTCAACATGACCGAGGACGAGTGGGACCCGGTCCTCGCGACCCATCTGAAGGGGACGTTCACCGTCTTCCGGGCGGCTTCCGCCGTGATGCGGCAGCAGCGGGCGGGGACACTGATCGGGTTCACCAGCGGCAACCATCAGGGGTCCTACTCGCAGGCCAACTACAGCGCGGCGAAAGGCGGGATCATCTCGCTGGTGCGCAGTGCGGCCCTCGGGCTGCACAAGTACGGGGTGACCGCGAATGCCGTGGCGCCCGTCGCCCGTACGCGGATGTCGGCGAACGTGCCCTTCGACCTGGCGGAGATCGGGGAGCCGGAGGACGTGGCCGCGATGGTGGTCTATCTGCTCTCCGAACGGGCCCGGGAGATCACCGGGCAGGTGTACACGGTGGCGGGCGCGAAGATCGCGGTGTGGGCGCAGCCCCGGGAGTTGCGTGCCGCGTACGCCTCCGGCGGGTGGACCCCCGAGACCATCGCGGAGTTCCTGCCGGGGAGCGTCGGGGTGGATCCGATGCCGTTGCTATCGGGGCCGGGCGCCCCATAGCTCGGCGGTGATTGATGTGGGGCGGCTGCGGGTCGCCCGTGGCTTGTCGCGCAGTTCCCCGCGCCCCTGGGCAGTTCACCGCGACCGGTATGGAGAGGAGAACCCGTGGACTTTGCATTCGCCGCTGAGGATGAGGCGTTTCGGGGGGAAGCTCGGGAATGGCTCGCCGGTCATGCTGACGGGACCCAGGACCGTCGTACCTGGGAGCGCACCCTCGGCAAGTCCGGATGGATCGGGATCGGCTGGCCGGAGGGCGGCTACGGAAACCGCACCGCCACGCTCACCCAACAGGTCGTGTGGGCCGAGGAGTACGCGCGGTCCGGGGCGCCCGCGCGGTCCGGGCACATCGGGGAGAAGCTGCTCGCGCCCACGCTGCTCGCCCATGGCACCGACGAGCAGAAGGCCCGGTTCCTGCCTCCCGTCGCCGCCGGGGAGGAGCTGTGGTGCCAGGGGTACAGCGAGCCCGGCGCCGGGTCCGATCTCGCCGGGGTGCGGACGAAGGCCGCACCTGGCGGGGACGGGACGTACCGGATCAGCGGGCAGAAGATCTGGACGTCCCTCGCGCACGAGGCGGACTGGTGCTTCGTGCTCGCCCGGACCGACCCCGATTCGACCCGGCACCACGGGCTGACCTTTCTCCTCGTTCCGATGGACCAGCCGGGGCGCATCGAGGTGCGGCCGATCCGGCAGATGACCGGGACCAGTGAGTTCAACGAGGTCTTCTTCGACGGGGCGCAGGCACGCGCGGACCATGTCGTCGGGGGCGAGGGGAACGGCTGGCGGGTGGCGATGAGCCTGCTCGGGTTCGAGCGGGGGGTTTCCACGCTGGCCCAACAGATCGGTTTCGCACAGGAGTTGACGCAGGTGGTGCGGGCCGCCGTACAGACCGACGCGGTCGCCGATCCCGTCGTACGCGCCCTGCTCGTGCGACAGTGGGCCGAGTTGCGGGTCATGCGGTGGAACGCCCTGCGGACGCTGGGGGGTTCGGGGGACGCCGGGGCCTCCAGCGCGGCCAAGCTGCTGTGGGCCGGGTGGCACCAGCGGCTCGGGGAGCTGGCGATGCTCGTACGCGGGGAGCGGGCCACGGTCGGGCCCGGGGAGTGGTCGGCCTCCTCGCCGTACGAACTCGACGCGCTTCAGCAGCTGTTCCTGTTCTCGCGGGCCGACACCATCTACGGCGGCTCGGACCAGGTGCAGCGCACCATCATCGCCGAGCGGGTGCTCGGTCTGCCCAGGGAACCCAAGGGGGTCGTCTGATGCGCGGCGTGCTGTTCGACGGGAGGCAGATCCAGGTCGTCGACGATCTGGAGGTGCGGGAACCCGGGCCGGGCGAGGTGCTGGTCGCGATCTCGGCGGCCGGGTTGTGCCACAGCGATCTGTCCGTGGTGGACGGGACGATTCCGTTCCCGGTCCCGGTGGTGCTGGGGCACGAGGGCGCCGGTGTGGTGGAGGCGGTGGGGGAGGGGGTCACGCATGTCGGGCCCGGTGACCACGTGGCCCTGTCCACGCTCGCCAACTGCGGTGCCTGCGCCGACTGCGACCGGGGGCGGCCGACCATGTGCCGCAAGGCCATCGGGCGTCCGCAGCGGCCCTTCTCGCGGGGCGGGGAGAGGGTGTTCCAGTTCGCGTCCAACTCCGCCTTCGCGGAACGGACCGTGGTGAAGGCCGTGCAGGCGGTCCGGATCCCGAAGGGCATCCCGCTGCCGTCCGCCGCGCTCATCGGGTGCGGGGTGCTGACCGGGGTGGGAGCCGTGCTCAACCGCGCCCGGGTGGACCGGGGGGAGAGCGTGCTGGTGATCGGGACCGGCGGGATCGGGCTCAACGTCATCCAGGGCGCGCGGATCGCGGGGGCGTCACGGATCGTGGCGGTGGACGCCAACCCGGCGAAGGAGGCGATGGCCCGGCAGTTCGGGGCGACGGACTTCCTGACCTCGGCCGACGGGGCGCGGGAGGTGCTGCCCACGGGGGCCGACCACGCCTTCGAGTGCGTGGGCCGCGTGGAGCTGATCCGCCAGGCGATCGACCTGCTCGACCGCCACGGCCAGGCGGTGCTGCTCGGCGTGCCCCCGGCGGGGGCCGAGGCCTCCTTCCTCGTCTCCTCCCTCTACCTGGACAAGTCGATCCTGGGCTGCCGCTACGGCTCCTCCCGCCCGCAACGCGACATCCCGCTGTACGCCGAGCTCTACCGGCAGGGCCGCCTCCTCCTCGACGAACTGGTCACCGAGACCTACCCGATCGAGGACTTCGAGAAGGCGGTGGGGGACGCGGAGGCGGGACGGGTGGCCCGGGGCGTGCTGACCTTCTAGCGGAGGACCCCCGCCCGGAACGTGCGCCGGTACGCGGTCGGGGTGACTCCGAGGGCGGTCTGCAGGTGCTGGCGCATCGACTGGGCGGTGCCGAAGCCCGCGTCGTGGGCGACCTGGTCGACCGAGAGGTCGGTGGACTCCAGGAGGTGGCGGGCGCGTTCCACGCGTTGCTGGGTGAGCCACTGGCCGGGGCTGACGCCCACCTCCTCGCGGAAGCGGCGGGTGAAGGTGCGCACGGACATGGCCTCCTGCTCGGCCATGTCCCGCAGCTGGATCGGCTCGTGCAGCCGGCCCAGCGCCCAGGCGCGGGCCGAGGTGGTGGTCGACTGCTGGGGGTCGGGCACCGGACGGTGGATGTACTGCGCCTGACCGCCGTCGCGGTGCGGCGGCACGACGGTGCGGCGGGCCACCTCGTTGGCGACGGCCGTGCCGTGGTCGCGGCGCACCATGTGCAGGCACAGGTCGACGCCCGCGGCGACGCCCGCGGAGGTCAGCACGTCACCGTCGTCGATGAACAGGACCTCCGGGTCGACCCTGATCTGCGGGAAGAGCCGCTGGAGGCGGTCGGAGTCGGCCCAGTGCGTGGTGGCGGGGCGGCCGTCCAGGAACCCTGCGGCGGCCAGGACGTAGACGCCGGTGCAGATGGAGGCGAGCCGGGTGCCGGGGCGGATGTGGGCGAGGGCGGCGGCCAGCTCCCCGGTCAGCACGCCCTGCTCGAAGACCGGGCCGAGTTCGTACGACGCCGGGACGATCACGGTGTCGGCGGTGGCCAACAGCTCCGGGCCGTGCTCGACCTGGATGGCGAAGTCCGCGTCGGTCTGCACCGGGCCCGGCGGGCGGATCGAGCAGGTGAGGACCTCGTACAGCAGACGCCCCTCGGCGTCCCGGGGGCGGCCGAAGATCCGGTGCGGGATGCCCAGCTCGAAGGGCAGGACCCCGTCCATGGCGAGGACGACCACGCGGTGCGGCTTCATGGCCCGATCCTAACGAATGCTGTCCTTCGGGCCAATGGAACCGGGAAGCCGCAGGCTGCACGCTCTATGTCGTGACCCAGACAACCGAAGCCGCCGTGCAGGCAGCCCACCCGGAGAAGCAGCCGACCTCTCGCCCGCGGCGGAGCCGCAGAGTGTCACCGCACCGTGCCTGGTTCGTGGCCGCCGTCACCTTCGTGACGATCATCGGCGCGGCCGCCTTCCGTTCCCTGCCGGGCCTTCTCATCGACCCCCTGCACGAGGACTTCGGCTGGTCGCGCGGCACCATCAGCGCGGCCGTCTCGGTCAATCTCGCCCTCTACGGCCTGACCGCGCCCTTCGCGGCCGCGCTGATGGACCGCTTCGGCATCCGGCGGGTCGTCGCGGTCGCGCTGACCGTGATCGCCGTCGGTTCGGGCCTCACCGTGTGGATGACGGCCGCCTGGCAGCTGATGCTCTACTGGGGCCTGCTCGTCGGCCTCGGCAGCGGCTCCATGGCGCTGGCCTTCGCCGCGACCGTCACCAACCGCTGGTTCACCGAGCGGCGCGGCCTGGTCACCGGCATCCTGACCGCCGCCTCCGCCTCCGGCCAGCTGATCTTCCTGCCGGTGCTGTCCTGGATGGTGGAGAAGCACGACTGGCGCCCGGCGGCGATCACGGTCGCGCTCGCCGCCCTCGCGGTCGTCCCCTTCGTCTGGCTGCTGCTGCGCGACCACCCGGCCGACGTGGGCCTGAAGCCGTACGGCGCCAAGGAGTTCGTGCCGAAGCCGGCGCCGGTCCAGGGCGCCGCGCGCCGAGCGGTCACGGTCCTGTTCAAGGCCGCCCGCACCGGCCCCTTCTGGCTGCTCGCCGGCACCTTCGCGATCTGCGGCGCCTCCACCAACGGCCTGATCCAGACCCACTTCGTGCCCGCCGCCCACGACCACGGCATGCCTGTCACGGCCGCCGCCTCGCTGCTCGCGGTGATCGGCGTGTTCGACGTCGTCGGCACGATCGCCTCCGGCTGGTTCACCGACCGCTTCGAGCCCCGCCGCCTGCTCGCCGTCTACTACGCCCTGCGCGGCATCTCGCTGCTCTTCCTGCCCATGCTGCTGGCCCCCTCCGTCCACCCGCCGATGCTCTTCTTCATCGTCTTCTACGGCCTCGACTGGGTCGCCACCGTCCCGCCCACGGTCGCCCTGTGCCGCGAGCAGTACGGCGACGACAGCGCGATCGTCTTCGGCTGGGTCCTCGCCTCCCACCAGGTCGGCGCGGCCCTGATCGCCTTCCTCGGCGGAGTCGCCCGGGACGTGTTCGGCACGTACGACATGGTCTGGTACGCCTCGGGCGCGCTGTGCGCGGCGGCGGCGCTGATGGCCCTGGTGATCCGGCGCCGGCCCGCCGCCCCCGTGCCCGCGACCGCCTGACGGCGGCTCGGAGGGCCCCCTCCGCGACCGCCCGCGCGGGCCCGGTCCCTCAGACGAAGCGACCCCGGTGGAACAGCAGGGGCTGCCCGTCCTCGCCGGTCCCGAGCGCGTCCACCCGCCCCACGACGATGAGGTGGTCCCCGCCGGTGTGGACCGCGTGGATCGTGCAGTCGATCCAGGCGAGCGTGCCCGCGAGGCGCGGGGAGCCGGAGACCGGGGCCGGGGTGTGGGTCACGCCCGCGAACTTGTCGGCGCCGCTCACCGCGAACGCCCGGCACAGCCCGCCCTGGTCCGCGCCCAGGACGTTCACGCAGAAGACGCCCGCCCGGGCGATGCGCGGCCAGGTCGCCGACGTACGGCCCACCATGAAGGCGACGAGCGGCGGATCGAGGGAGAGGGACGAGAAGGACTGGCAGGCGAAGCCGGCGGGAGGCGTGCCGGGGGCGGTGATCACCGTGACCCCGGTCGCGAAGTTCCCCAGCACGCGCCGGAACTCGGCCGGGTCGAGCGGCGCGCGTTCGTCCTCGCGAACACACCGCAGCTCGGGCCGGGGAAGCGCCTCCACCGGCCGCGTCCCCGTCGACCTCAGGTAACGGACGGCGGCTTCCGCCATTCCTGCTTGTCCCATCACATCCCCATTGAAGCTGACGGTGCGTCAGATGGGAAGGGGTGGGGCACCCCCGCGAAGGCCGCACGTACGCTGCGTCCATGGGGTGGGGGAACAGGCGGCTCAACGAGGCCGCCGCGGTGTGCGCGGTGCAGTTTCCGGCGATCGGGCTGGTCTGGTGGATCAGCGGGCAGCTGGGCGACGACTACGACTACGGGGGCGCCTACGGGGTCTTCGCGGTGTTCGCCCTGGCGTGCCTCCTGGCCGTGGCGCCGCTGGTCCTGCCGGTCCTCGGCCTCGCGCACGCCGTCGTGCAGGTGCTGCCGGCGCAGACGCTCGCCCGCCGGGCCGCCCGTCGCACGCGCGGGCCCGTGTGGGCCTGGCAGTTGTGCTTCACCGCGGTGCTCGGCGCGGCCTGGGCGGCGGTCGCCGTGCTGCTGTGGGACTGGCCGTTCACCACCACGGCACCCCTCTTCGCGGCCCTCGGCGTGCTTCCGGTGCTCGGCCTCGGGTGGCTGCGCAGACGGACGCGCGGCTTCTGGGGAGTGTGGCTGCCCTCCCTGTTCGCCTCCGTCGGGCTGTTCCTGCTGACGTTCCTGGGCGGGGTGCTGGCCACGGTCACGGGACTCGTCGAGGAGTACGAGCCTCCCGTCCTGTCCGCCGGACAGCTCACCGGGGTCTGGCGAGGCGACGAAGGCGCGATCCTGCACCTGCGTCCGGACGGCCGGGCCGAGCTCACCGCCCTGCCCACCGAGTCCGAGTCCGGCGACTGGTACGCCGAGCCGCCCTTCACCGTGTGCGACGGCACCGGATCCTGGGCTCTGCGCAGGGAGGGACGGGACGGCGTCGTCGTACGGCTGGACGGCGGGTGCGGGCAGGAGACGTACTGGAGGATCGGCGGGACGGAGACCGACCCCGAGCTGTTCGTGCCGTTCGGGGACCCCGACGCGCCGGACGTGCGGATCCTGACGCAGGCCCCCTGAGCCTCAGCGTCCCCGGTACTCCGGGCTCCGGCGCTCCACGAAGCTCGCCACGCCCTCCTGTGCGTCCGCCGTCGTCATGTTGATCTCCTGTGCGGCGGCCTCCGCGGCGAAGGCGGTGGCGCGGTCGCTGTCGAGGGACGCGTTGACGAGCTGCTTCGTCAGCGCGAGGGCGCGGGTCGGGCCGGCCGCGAGACGGGCCGCCCATGCGCGGGCCGTCTTGTCCAACTCCCCGTCCGGGACGGTCCGGTTGACCAGACCGAGCCGCTCGGCGTCCGGGGCGGACAGCGCGTCGCCGAAGAACATCAGCTCCTTGGCCCGCCGGGGGCCGACGAGACGCGGCAGGAGGTAGGCGCCGCCGCCGTCGGGGACCAGACCCCGGCGTACGAACACCTCGATGAACCGGGCCGATTCGGCGGCCAGCACGAGATCGCAGGCGAGGGCCAGGTGGGCGCCCAGGCCCGCCGCCGTGCCGTTGACCGCCGCGATCACCGGCTTCTCGCAGTCGAGGACGGCGGCGATCAGCCGCTGCGCGCCGTCACGGATCACACGGGCCACGTCACCGGCCACCCGCTCGCCCGCCGCCGCACCGCCCCGCAGGTCCGCCCCCGCGCAGAAACCGCGCCCGGTGCCGGTGAGGACCACGGCCCGGACGCCGGGGTCCGCGGATGCCTCGCCGAGCAGCTGGATGAGGCGTTCGCGCTGGCCGGGGGTGATGGCGTTCAGCGCCTCGGGCCGGTTGAGGGTGAGATGCGCGACCTGGCCGTCGACGGCGTGCAGCACCTCGCTCACCGGCACACCACCAACGCGTCGAGCGCCACCGCTCCCTGCCCCCTGGGCAGCACCATCAGCGGGTTGATGTCGAGCTCCGCGAGCTCGTCGCCGAGCTCCAGCACCATGCGCTGCACGCGCAGCACGACTTCCACGAGGGCGTCGAGGTCGGCGGGGGGCCGCCCCCTGACCCCGTCCAGCAGAGCCCGTCCGCGCAGGTCCTCCAGCATGTCCCTGGCCTGTTCCTCGCCGAAGGGCGGCACGCGTACGGCCGTGTCCCGCAGCACCTCGACCAGGACCCCGCCGAGACCGACCGTCACCGTCGGCCCGAACAGCTCGTCGTGCGCGGCCCCGACGACCATCTCGACGCCCCGCTCGACCATCTGGCAGACCAGGACACCGTCCAGGGAGACGTCCTCGTAGCGGGCGATGTCGGTCAACTCGCGGTACGCGTCCCGGACCTGGCTCGCGGAGGTCAGGCCGATCTTCACCAGGCCGAGTTCGGTCTTGTGGGCGATCTTCGCGCCGGACGCCTTCATCACCACCGGGTAGCCCACCAGGCCCGCCGCGCGGACGGCCGCCGCGGCGCTCGTCACCAGCTGCTCGCGCGGCACCCGGATCCCGTACGCCCGCAGCAGCTGTTTCGCCGCGTGCTCGCTCAGCTGCTGGCCCGGGCGCATCAGCGCCTGTGCCTTGCGGAAGGAGGGCGAGGGGGTGCGCGGGGCCTCGTCGAAGGGCGAGCGGTAGCCGGTGACGAAGCGGTGGTGGCCGAGGTAGGCGCGCACGGCGGTGATGCAGTTGCCGACCGTGCGGAAGGTGGCCACCCGGGAGGAGCCCAGCAGGGCCTCGCGGTAGGCCGGTTCGGTGCCGACCGGCGAGCCCCACACCACGCACACCAGCTTGTCGGTCTGCTCGGCCGCGTCCACCAGGTCCTGCACCAGCCGGTCGCTCAGGGGCGGGAACGGGCCGGTGACCGGGCAGATCAGCACCCCGACCGACGGGTCGGCGAGGATCGCGTCGATGATCTTCCGGCCGCGCCAGTCGCCGACCGGATGCCCGCCGTTGTCCACGGGGTTGGCCACGCTCAGGAACTCCGGTATCCACTGGTGCAGTTCGGCCTGCTTGGCCTCCGACAGGGCGGGCAGGCTCAGCCCCGCCTCGGTGGCCAGGTCGGCGAAGTGCGCGCCGGTGCCGCCGGAGATCGAGTACACGACGACCCCCTCGGCCTGCGGCGGCCTCGCGCGGGCCAACAGGGCGGCGGTGTCCTGGAGTTCGTCGAGGCCGTCGACGCGGATCACGCCGTACTGCCGCATCGCCGCGTCCACCACGGTGTCCGCGCCGGTGAGTTTGCCGGTGTGGGAGGCGGCCGTACGGGCGCCGGTCTCGGTGCGGCCGACCTTGACCGCGACCACCGGCACCTTGCGGCGGGCGGCCCGGTCGGCGGCGAGCAGGAAGGAGCGGCCGTCCTTGAGGCCCTCCAGATAGCAGGCGATGGCGCCGACCTCGGGACGCTCGGCGAAGTACGAGAGGAAGTCGGCGGTCTCCAGGTCGGCCTCGTTGCCGGTGGGCGCCCAGTGGGTGAGGCGGATGCCGAGTTCCTGGAGGGCGAAGACCGGGCGGCCCTGGTGGCCGGACTGGGTGATCAGGGCGATACCGGGACCGTCGAGGTCGTCGCGGAACGAGGAGAAGGCGTTCAGGTTGGTGTTGGGGCCCAGCAGCCGTATCCCGGACTCCGCCACCGCGGCCGCGAGCCGCTCCTGCGCCTCGGCTCCCTCCTCGCCGGTCTCGGCGAACCCGGAGGCGAAGACGACCGCGAACTTCACCTTGGCCTCGGCCAGTTCCGCGATCAGCGGGAGGGGGTCGGCGACCAGCAGGACGGCGAGATCGACCTGCTCGGGCAGCTCGGCCACGGACGTCGTACAGGGGATGCCGAAGACGGCCTCGCGGGTCGGGTGCACCGGGTGCAGCCGGGCGCCCACCCGGCCCGCCCAGTCGATCAGCTGCCGGGTGACACCGGTGTTCGGGCGGCCCTCGGTGTCCGAGGCGCCGATCACGGCGACCGACTCCGGCCGGAAGAAGCGGTCCAGATCGGGGACGTCGGCATACAGTGGCCGGCCGCCTACGTCGAGATCGTCGACCTCGGCGGGCCTGCCGTGGACGGCGGGCCCGGGTTGCTCGCCGCACGCGATGACCCGGGCCCGGCGGGAGTCGGTGGTGAGGGTGCCGTGGGTTGATCCAAGCATCGGTCCGCCCGCTCCTGTGTGACAGCGTGAATAACTGACGCAGTGTCAGATTACAGAACTGACGCTGTGTCAGGAACGGGCGTGCACGCAAAGTTGACGTGCGGACTACAGCACCGAGAGCACTTCCTTGGCCACCCGCTCACCGGAGCGGACGGCTCCGTCCATGAAGCCCATCCAGTGGATCGACGTCTCCGTCCCGGCCCAGTGGATGCCGCCGACCGGGGCGCGCAGGGCCGGGCCGTACTGCGTGAGGACTCCGGGCGCGCCGATGGAGACGGGGCCGCCGCGGGTGTAGGCCTCGTTGTTCCAGCGTTGCAGGACGAAGGAGGTGGGGGAGGCCGCTTTCGAGCCGAAGTACGTCACGTAGTCCTTGAGGACGGCCGCCTTGACCTCCGCCTCGCTCGCCGCGTCGAACTTGCGGGCCTCGTCGGCCTCGATGAATCCCATCAGGGCGCCGTAGGAGGCGTCGGGCGGGGAGTTGTCGAAGGTCGAGCTGATCACGCCGGTGTCGCTGACAACCTGGCCGTTGAGGCCGTCGGCCCGCCAGAAGGGGGTGTCGTAGATCGCGATCGCCTTGCCGACCGAGGCCATCGGCAGGCGCTGGGTGAGCTGATCGCGGGCGGCGGGCAGCAGCGGGTCGTAGGTGATGCGGGCCGCGAGCGGCGGCGGTACGGCGACGACGACCCGCTTGGCCGTGACGGTGACGCCGTCGGCCGTGACGACGTACTTCGAGCCGGACTTGGCGATCGTGCGCACCGGGGCGTTCAGCACCACGCGGTCGCCCAGGGTGGCGGCGAGCTTGATCGGGACCAGCTGGGAGCCGCCGACGAAGCGCAGTTCCTGGGCGCCGCCCGCGGTCTCGGTGAGGCGTTCCAGGGTGCCGGGGGTGGTCTCGTTGCCGGCGGCCGCGATGTAGAAGAGGACGAACAGCAGGGAGAGTTCACGGGGTTCGGCCGAGAAGATCGACGTGCAGGCCACGTCCAGGAGGAACTTGGCCGACGGGATCACCGCGTTGGCGCGCAGCCAGGTCTCGAAGGTCTGGCGGTCCCACTCCTCGGCCTTGGCGGCCGTCCAGGGCGCGTCGAGGGGGATCGTCTTGGCCATGTCGTCGAGGGAGGCCTGCACGATGGCCGCGTTGGCGAGTCCGGCCGCGTCGATCGGCGGGACCGAACCGAGGATGCCGTCGGTGGCGTAGGCGGTCTTCTTGCCGTCCTTGTAGAGCAGGTTCTTGCCGGTGTTGTAGGTGGCGAAGGTGCCCACGCCGAGCGAGTCGGCGAGCGCCTTGATGCGGTCCTGGGTGGGGCCGATGAACTCGCCGCCGCCCTCGGTGACCCCGCCGTTGGCCAGGGGCAGGTTGAGAACCCGGCCGCCGACGCGGTCACGGGCCTCCAGGACGGCGACCGTCTTCCCGCCCGCGACCAGGTCACGGGCCGCGGTGAGCCCGGCGAGACCGGCACCGACGATCGCGACGTCCACGTCCCGGGTGGTCGCAGCGGAGGCGGGGGAGGCGGCGGTGCCGGTGAGGGCGGCGGCCCCGGCCGCGGCGGCGGCACCGCCGATCAGGGAGCGCCGGGAGAGCCGGGGGAGCGGGGAGAGCGAGGGGAGCTGTCTTTCGCGTGCCACGTGCGTCCTCCGTGGTGGAGAGAGTGTGGAGCTAGAACATGAGAAGTGTTCACATTCTGGCCCCGTGCGAGGGCACACGACAACGCTCCTGCCACATCTCTCACACATGTAACAGGAGCGCTGGTGAAGCGAGTTGGGGCGTTCCGCGTCAGACGGGAAGGCGCGAGAGCCTGCCCGCGCCGTCCTTCTCCACGGCCTTCGCGATCTTCTCCGCGTCGATCGCCACCTCGCGGAAGGTGCCGCTGATGGGCGTGACGTAACCGCTGAAGTAGAGGCCGGGGGCGTTCTCGGGGCAACGGGAGCCGTTGACGACCGGGCCGCCGCGCGCGTCCAGGACGTCGAGGTGGCCGACCAGGTCCTCAAGCGAGCGGGCGTACCCCGTGGCGGCGATCACCGCGTCCGGGGTGATGCGGGTGCCGTCGGCGAGGCGCACCTCGCCGTCCTCGAAGCCCTCCACGGCGGCCACGACCTCGACCTTGCCCGTGCGGATCGCATCGATGAGGCCGACGTCCTGGACCGGGATGGCGCCCTCCTTGACCCGGCTGTAGAGCCCGGTGTCGGGACGGGGCAGTCCGTGCGCGGACAGGTCGGGCACGCTGAGCCTCGCCATGGGGCGGGCCAGCCGGTCCACGAGGCCGACCGGCAGCCGTCGTACGAGGACGCCCGTGTACTGGGCGGCCCAGCCGGCCGTGGAGCGGCGCACGATGTGCGGGGCGGTGCGCACGGACAGCCGGACCCGCGCGGCGCCGCCCTCGACCAGGTCCACGGCGATCTCGGCGCCGGTGTTGCCGACGCCCACGACGAGCACGTCACGGCCGGCGTACGGCTCGGGGTTGCGGTACTCGCCGGCGTGCCGGAGCTCGCCCTTGTACTCCTCGCGGCCCGGCCAGTCCGGCAGCAGCGGGGTGTGGTTGTAGCCGGTGGCGACGACCACCGCGGCGCCGGTCAGCTCGCGGCCGCCGGTGGCGTGCAGCAGCCAGCCGGTGCCGTCGGGGGTGCGTTCGACGCGGGAGACCTCGACTCCGGTGACGGTCTCCAGCTCGTGGAACTCGGCGTACTTCTCCAGATAGCGCACCACGTCGTCGCGGGCGACCCAGCGGCCGAAGCGGCGCGGCATCGGCAGGCCGGGCAGGGCCGACAGCCGGCGGGTGGTGTGCAGGTGGAGTCGGTCGTAGTGGCGCCGCCAGGACGCGCCGACGTGCTCGGACTTCTCCAGGACGACAGCGCGGACACCCCGCGCGCGCAGCGCGTACGCGACGGAGAGGCCGGCCGGGCCGCCGCCGATGACGTACACGGGTCGATCGGGCTGGTCGGGGCGGTCTGCGGGGGCGGGGTCGGGTGCGGAGTCGGCCATGAGCGCGAGCGTAATCAGACAGCGCGTTGATGGGTCTCGGTCAAGACGGGAATTGGTTGCGGATCGATCACGCCTGTAGGAGGGGTGGGTGGGGCCTGTGGCGTAGGTCACCTGGTTGTGCGGGTACGGAAAAGGCCACGGCGCCGGCTCCGCGGGTGCGGAGCCGGCGCCGTGGCGTGCGGCGGCCGGAAGTCGACGGGAAACCGGGCCGCGGGCGTGGGTGCTACTTGGCCTTCTTGGCCTTCTTGTGGCCGGTCACCTTGGCGATCCAGGTGATGAAGTCGCCGGGGTCGGTGTTGGCGCCGTGGCCCTGGTCCCAGTAGTAGAGGTGGTTGACCTCGTCGCCGAGGCCCGCGGCGGCGGCCGCGAGGTTGGCGGAGACGACGTGCGAGGTGTCGGTGTCGTTGGTGCCGAGGCGGATCCACCAGTGCTTGGAGCGGCTGCCGTTGACCTTCTCCACCAGGTGGTACATCGGGTTCATCCGGTCGAGCTTGGCGGGGATGTCGCTCGCGACGCGCTTGGTGGACAGCCCTGTGCTGTCGTTCTTCGCGCCGTACGCGGTGAAGTGGCGGTTCGCCGTGGTGCCCGCGCCGAACAGGTTGTTCTCGCCGGCGGACAGGTCGAAGGCGTCGAAGGCCGGGGCGGTCTTCTTGCGGGCGCCGACGTGGGTGAGGAAGCCGTCCCAGGTGAAGCTCGCCCGGCCGCCGGACCAGGTGATGAAGGTGTTCGCGGCGAGGTAGGTCTCACGGTCGGAGTCCGACAGAGCGGCCAGGTAGGTCGTCGCGGAGGGCTCCAGGTACTGCTTGACCAGGTACTCGTCGTAGTTGCGGGCGGTCAGCGTGCCGAAGCGGTTCAGGCCCCGCAGCTTCAGCCTCGCCTGGTACTCGGCGAACTGGGACCGGAGTTCCTTCGACACCGTCTGGTCGACGGTCTTGCCGGTGGACGCGGTGACGTTGGTGCCCCAGTTCCACTCGTAGGCGCCGTCGGCGTGCTCGAGGTCGGTGATCGGGCACCAGGCGCCGACCGCGAAGATCGCGTCGGAGGCGTCGGCGGCTCCGATCGCCGCGAGGTCCTTGTCGTAGACGGGGCTGTCGCCGGAGGCGCCGAGCAGCGCGGACAGGGCGCCGCCCGCGCTGGTGCCGGCGGAGACGATCCGCTCGACGTCGCCGGGGATGCGGCCCTTGTTGGCCTTGACGTAGCGCACGGCCGCCTTGAGGTCGACGATCGCGGCGGGGGCGGTGCCGTAGTACTCGCCGGCGGAGTTCTTGAGGGTACGGCCGCGGGCGCCGGGCTCGATCACGACGTACCCGGCGGCCAGGGCGAGGAGCTGGTTGCTGCTGGTGGCCCCGCCGTTGGCGTTGGTGTTCTCGTTGGCGCCGGGGGCGGCCGAGGCGCTCGGCGCGGCGCTGCCGGTGGGGGCACCGCTGCCCATGCCGCCGCCCATGCCTCCGGCACCGACGCCGGTGGCGTCCGCCACGGAGGACGGCATGTAGCCGCCGATCGAGTTGGCGAGCAGGATCGGGGCGTTGCTCGCGTCGACCGCGGTGCCGTCGATCTCGACCGGGGCGCTGACGATCAGGGACTGGTAGGTCGCGTCGACCGGCTTGGAGACGTAGGTGACGGCCTTCCAGAAGTGGTAGGTGACCGAGTGCTCGGCGCCCTGCGTGTCGGTGACGGTCGTCGTCAGCTTCGTCCAGGCGTCCGGATCGAAGACGAGGTCGTCGTCCGTGGACGTCGAGGTGCTGCCGGTCGACGCGTTGGCGCTGAGGGCGAGGCCTCCTGCCGCCACGGCACCCGCCGTCGCGCCGATCCCCATGACGACGCTCCTGCGCTTGACTGACCTGTGCTTCACGGTTCGCTCCCTCGGCGGTTTCTGCTGACGTCTGCGAACGTAGCCAGAGTGCAGACAAAATTGCCAACAATCCGTGGTCATTCATGGAGGATGCACAGCTTCACGGCCGGCGTACAGGCTTCCCGGAACCGGTGATCTGACGTACCGTCAGATTTCATGGACACGATCTGGCTCACCGGAGCCGAATGGCTCGCCGTCCTGCGCATAGGCCTCGGGTTGTGGTGGCTGGAGAGCTGGCGGCACAAGGACAAGAGCACGTGGTTCGAGGGCGGCGGCATCACCTGGGCCGCGGACATCGCCGCCAAGCACCGCTGGACCCCGGTCCGCAGCGGCTTCGACGTGGTGGTCGCGCCCCGCCCCAGGACGATGGCGTACGTCGTCGCGTACGCCGAACTCGCCCTCGGCGCGGGCCTGATCCTCGGCTTCCTGACCCCGCTCGCCCTCGTCGGCGGCCTGCTCCTGAACGTCCTCTACTTCACCCTGATGATCCACGACTGGGCCGAGCAGGGGCAGAACTCGATGATGGCCCTCATCTCGGTCGTGGCCCTGTTCGCGATGTCCTGGCAGACCTGGTCGCTGGACGCCGCGCTGGGCTGGTTCTGATGGGCGCGCGGTACGACCTGCCGGAGGCGGACGCCTTCACGCGGACCTACTGGGACGCGGCGGCGCGGGGCGTCCTGCTGCTCAGGCACTGCGGAACCTGCGGCCGAGTCCACCACTACCCGCGGGAGTTCTGCCCGCGCTGCTGGAGCGAGGACGTCTCCTGGTCCGCCGCGACCGGCCGGGCCACGCTCCACACCTGGTCCGTCGTCCACCGCAACGACCTGCCGCCCTTCAAGGACCGCACCCCGTACGTCGCCGCCGTCGTCGACCTCGCCGAGGGGCCCCGGATGATGACGGAGATCGTGGACTGCGCGCACGAGGACCTGCGGGCCGGGCTGGACCTGGAGGCCGTCTTCCCGGACGGGGTGCCGAAATTCAGGCCGCACGGGACGTCCGGGGCGGTTTGAATGGGCGGATGACCGACGTCGACGACCAGCACCTCGCCCGCCCCTTCACCCCGCTGCACGGCCACGGCCTGCGCCTGTGCGCCTGGGACGCGGACTCCGACGCCCAGGTGCGGGACTGGCTGCGCGCCTTCCTGGACCCCGAGTTCGGGCGCTGGAACACCCCCCTCACCCTGATCCACGACCTCGACGGCGCCCGTGCCGCCATGCGACGCAAGGCCGACCAGGCGGCACAGGGCACGAGCGCGTCGTACCGGATCACGGACGAGTCGACCGGTACGACGCTCGGGCACGTCGGCGTCAACATGATCGACCACGTCTTCCGCACCGCCCGCGTCGGCTACTGGGTGCTCCCCGAGGCCCGCGGCCGGGGCGTCGCCACCCGCGCGCTCGGCCTCGCCGCCCACTGGGCCCTCACCGAACTCGGCCTGCACCGACTGGAACTGGGCCACGCCCTCGGCCACGGCGCCTCCTGCACCGTCGCCGAACGCTGCGGCTTCCGCTACGAGGGCACACTGCGCGGCGCGATGTTCGAGGCCGGCCGCCACGACACCTTCCGCGACCTGCACCTGCACGCGCGACTGGCGACCGATCCGGAACCGGCATAATTCGCGGGCGCCCGGCGCGCCCGCGCAGGATCATGAGGCATGCCTCCCACAGCCTGGCACTCCACCGACGACCTCGACGCGTTCCTCGCCCGCGCCGGGGACTTCCTGCACTCCCGGCCGGACCTGCACACCGTCCTGCTCACCGTGACCGAGGGCCTGCGCACCCGCGGGCTCCACGCGTACGGCGACGAGGCCCCCTTCTTCGGGCTGCTGGAGGAGGACGGGAGCGTGCGCGGGGCCTGCTTCCGGACCCCGCCGTACCGGCTGTATCTCACACCCCTGACCCCCGCGCGGGCCGACTCCCTCGCCGCCCATCTGGCGGCCCTGGGCCGGACCCTGCCCGGGGTCAGTGCCGAGGCCGGGACCGCCGCCGAGTTCGCCGAGGCCTGGCGGCGGCACACCGGGGCTACAGCCGTGCCGTACCAGCGGCAGCGGCTGTACCGGCTCGACACGCTCACCGTCCCGCGGCCCGCGCCCGAGGGGCGGGCGCGGATCGCCGAGGAGGGCGACCGGGAGCTTCTGGTGCGCTGGTTCGCCGAGTTCAGCAGGGACATCGGCGAGAGCGACGGCGTGCGCGCCGAGTCCTGGGCCGACGCCCGCCTCGCCTACGGCGGCGTCACCCTCTGGGAGGCCCCCGACGGCAGCCCCGTCTCCATGGCCGGCCTCACCCCGCAGATCGCCGGCCAGATCCGGGTGGCGCCCGTCTACACCCCGGCCCCGCTGCGCGGCCGCGGGTATGCCGGTGCCGCCACCGCCGAGGTCAGCAGGCTCGCCCGGCAGCGGGGCGCCGACGAGGTGCTGCTCTTCACCGACCTGGCCAACTCCACCAGCAACGGCCTCTACCAGCGCATCGGTTACCGGCCGGTGGCGGACTTCGCGGTGTACGACTTTCAGGGCCAGAGCAGCTCCTGAGCCCAACCGCCTTCCGTGCGGCGGTAGGTGAGCCGTACGTGACGTCTGCGCTCGTCGCCCTGGAAGAACTCCACCTCGTCCGGAAGCAGGCGGTACAGCGTCCAGGACGGGACGGGCGCGCCGGGTTCCCGCTGCGCCCGCTCCCAGGCCGCCTCGGACGCCCGCGCCAACTCGTCGAGGGATCCCAGCACCTCGCTCTGCCGGCCGGTGAGCGCTGCGGCCAGCGCGCCGGTCGAGCGGGCGTGCAGATCGGCCTGCCCCTCCCCGGAGGGCGCGGCGGTCACCGGTCCCTTCACCCGCACCTGCCGGCCCAGCACCGGCCAGTAGAAACCGAGGGCGGCGTACGGCCGTTCGGCCAGGTGGGCGCCCTTGCGGCTGTGGGAGTGGCTCGCGAAGGCCCAGCCCTCCTCGTCCGCGCCGTGCAGCATCACGGTGCGGACGTCCGGCCGGCCCTCCGCGTCCGCCGTCGCGAGGGACATGGTGTGCGGCTCGGTCTGCCCGGCCGCCACCGCCTCCGCGAACCAGGCGGTGAACAGCTCCAGCGGGGTCGCGGGAGCCGCGGAGGGGTCGAAGGAGGGCAGGGAGGTGACCTGCGGGTCCCACACCCGCAGCGATCTGAGCAGCTCGTGAAGATCCGTTGCCATGCCTCAGACGGTACCGAGGTCGGAGGTCACCCACCTTTCGGGCCGCATCCGGATGATCACTGATTCGCCGTGGTTCTCGGAGGCGAACTTGACGTACCCCTCGACCTTCTCGGCCGGCAGGTACCGGGCGGAGATCTCCTGGAGGTGGGCCAGGGTGCCCGGGACGGTGTCGAGGACGGGGCCCTCGACGGACACGTACCGGATGGTGGGTTCGACGCGTTCCACCAGCAGGGAGAAGCGGCCGGCCGCCTCGATGAGCCGGTGCTTGCGGGACCCGGCGCCGGTCAGGATCCACAGGTCGCCGCCCGGTGCGTACTGGTACCAGATCGGCACGGCGAGCGGGGCGCGCCCCGCTCCCGCGTCGACCGCCAGCGCGGCGACATGCGGCTCGGCCAGGAACTGTTCACGTTGTTCGCGAGTCAGGGCCATACAGTGCAGGGTACTTCGGCGGCCGGACGGAGGAGATGCGGTGAATCGCTTGTCGGGTAAGGCAGTTGGCGCGGCCGTGGTCCTCCTCCTCGCGTCCCTGGTCGAGCGCCGCTACACCCAGCCCCGTTGGGAGGCCCGCATCCCCAGCTGGAATCTGCTCGCCGCACCCAGCCGCTCCTGGAGCTCGCTCACCCGCCGCCGCAGGGTCCGCAGACTCACCCCCAGATGGCGGGCCACCGCCTCGTCCTTCATTCCAGCCGCCAGCAGCCGGGTCAAGGTCCGCTCGCTCTCGGAGAGCTCACCGTCGTCGACCGCCTGGCCCAGCGGCGCAGCCTGCTGCCAGGCCAGTTCGAAGAGCTTCTGCAGGGCCTCGGTCACCGCCGAGTGCCACACCACGACGGCACAGTAGCCGCCGGCCGAGGAGGCGGTCAGCGGCAGCAACGCCCGGCATCCGTCGACCACCAGCAGCTTGAGCGGCACGGACGGCAACACCCGCGCCTGCTCGCCGAGTTCGACCATCTTGAAGGCGCGGGACAGGGTCTTCGGATCCTCCAGGCCGGTCGCCGAGTAGATCCCACGAGAGACGATCCCGCGGCTGAGGAGATCGGCCTGGAGGTCCACCTGTGGACCGGCCGGGGCGAGATACGGCGGTGTGTCGAAAAGGCACACCTCGTGCTCCGCGCGCGCGTACATCTCCTCCAGGCGGGCCGCGATGGCGCCCTCGCCGGAGGCCACCTCGACCAGCCGGGACGGCTCCTCGCGCAGCAGCCCCGCCTCGTACGCGGTCGCCATCTCCTCGGCGGTCGCGGCCAGCAGCTCGGACTCCGTCTCGCGCCGCCTGATCAGCGCGCGGATCGCCACCCGGGGGTCGACGGCGCGTAACCCGCCCATGGAGTCCGGTGGTTGCAGCAGCCCGAGCGTGAGCAGCCGGTTGCAGGCCTCGCGGACCAGGCCCGGGGAGGCGCCGGTCAGCAGCGCCCAGCCGGCCGCGCCGGCGTCGGGCTGGTTGAGGATGGCCTGGTACAGCACCTCGTCGAACGCGGAGACCCCCACCGCGGCCCAGGGGCTCGCGGCGGGGGTCTGCCCTGCCGTGTCGTACGCCGTGTTCACCATGGCTCGGCACGGTAGGCGACCTTTGTTAAGGCTGTTTGTACTGACCTCCGGCGCGTCGGCTTCGAGCCGTCCCCGTCGGCACCGCTACTTCAGTCCGAACGCCCGCAGCACGGTCTGATCGACCCCGTTGCCGCTCCTGTCGGCTGCCTGCACGCGCAGCGACACGAACCGGGCGCCCTTCGGGTGCTTGAGCTGCAGCTCGCCGTGTTTCACCTTCACCGCCTTCCAGGACGTGCCGTCGTCGTAGGAGACCCACGCCTTCAGGGCACCGGCCTTGACGCTGCCCGACTGGTCTCGTACGGAGACCCGGAGCTGCGACGTGTGCTTGCGGTCGGCGCGGTTGAGGAGGTCGAGCCCGGCCACGCCGTAGTCGACCGAGAGCAGCGGCAGCGCCGTCCGCTGGTCCGTGTGTGCCGAGGCGAAGGACCATTCGGTATGGGTGCCGGAGGAGTACGCGCCCCAGCCGGCCGTGCGCCGTGCGTCGAGCACGAGGCGGTAGGAGGCCTTCGCCGCCGGGACGTCGAAGGTGCCGAGTCCGCCCAGTTTGGTGTCGCCGACCAGCTGTCCGTCCGCGTACAGCTTGCCCTTCGCGGTGTCCTGGGCGTTGTCCACCGACCCGAAGTGCCCCGGCGTGGAGTCGCTCAACTCCGGTATCGCGAGGGTCAGTTTGTCGCCGGTGCGCTGGGAGAGGCCGTACTGCTCACTGGTCGCCGGGCGCACGATCTGGCGCAGCCAGTCCTCGGAGGGCACCTTGCCGGCCTTGTCAAAGGTCTGCACGGAATCCCACTGGGGCTTGGTCGCGTTCGCGTCGGGATGGACGGCGTGCCAGATCCGGCTGTCGGAGACGTTGTAGTACTCGGTGCGCTCCGTGCCGAGTTGCACGTTGTTGCTGGTCTCGATGTCGGCGCTCTGCCAGGGACGGTACCGGTACACGGAGTCCTTGCCGATCCGGCCGGCCCGGTCCCCGTGGTAGCGGACCGTCTGCCTCACGGTGTTGGAGCTGTTCAGGTCGTACGTCTGGTCGGCCGAGACGGCGCCCGGCTGCGGGAACATCACGGAGTACACGTACGGGCTGACCGCGGTGCCCGTCAGCTTCAGCTGGACCTTCTTCCCGCTCTTGAGCAGGGCGCCGAGCTTCGCGCCGTCCTCGCCGGTCGCGGTCATCAACGGGATGGACGCGCTCTTCACCCAGGAGATCCAGTAGCCGGGCGTCTCGTGGTAGGCGAGGACGTAACCGGCCCCGGCCGCGGTCGCGTTGGCCAGCGCCTCGTCCGCCGTCTTTCCGGCGCCCACCCGGACGACCGCCACCTTGCCCTTGACGTCGAGACCGTCGAAGTCGGCCGTGGCGCCGCTGCCCGCGTCCACCGCCCGGACCGTGCGGTCACCGCTGATCCGCACCGGGAAACCGGTGTCCGTCTGCGCGTAGTCGAGGGGCAGCGCGTACTTCTCGGGGCTGATGACGCTCGCCGTCAGCTCCTTGGCGTACAGACGGAACTTCGGGGAGAACTCGAACATGCCCTGGGTGACCTTCTCGGTGGGCGCCACGTAGACGTGGTCGGTCCACCAGCCCTGGCTGTAGGTCAGCCCCCATGCGCTGCCCGGGCCCTCCCGGTGCCAACTGGTGCTGAAGCCCTGGAACTCGGAGTCCTCCTTGGTCCTCGGCTTGATCTCGACCGCCTTGCGGGCGTCGAGGACGACCTCGGTGTTCCTGTCGACCCTGACCTCCGGATCGCCGACGATGGAGGTGTTGACCTCCAGTCCGGCCGCGTCCCGCTGGGAGATCCACGACGCCATGTTGTACGTGCCGGCCGGCACCTTGAACGTGTAGCCGCTGCCGAGGAACCCGTGGACGTCCGGATACGCGCCGTTCAGTTCCGAGAGCATGAAGATCGACGCCGAGGTGGACGGCTTGCCGTCCCGGCCCACCAGCGACACCTTCAGATCGTAGGTCTTGGCCAGCTTCTCGAAGCCGATGGCGGTGGTGACCCGGACGCCGTCGGCGCTCGCGGTGATGTGGCCCGTGTACCGGCCCGTCGCCTCCTCGGCGGGGTCGACCGTCACCCCCACGGTGGCGGTGCCCTTCGCCGGGACGGTCACGGTGTCCGCGTTCAGGGCGGCACCGGGCAGGGACGAGGCAACCTTCAACTCCACCGCCTTGTCGGTGGTGTTGGTGTAGGTGACGTCCTTGCTGTCGGCTTCGGCGTCGCTCTCCTCGTACGTGCCGAAACTCAGCGTCGGTGTCGCGAACACGCCCTGGTCGACGGCCCGTACCGCGTCGACCCGGCCGTCGCCCTGCTCGAACACGGAGTTGACGGTGTTCGTCCTCGCGGTGGTCGCCAGCGCCTGCTTGATCTGCTGTCCCGTCCAGTCCGGATGGGCCTGCGCGACCAGCGCGGCGGCGCCCGCGACATGCGGGGTCGCCATCGACGTACCGTTCGACGTCGTGTAGTAGTCGTCGACCGGCGTGCCCATGGTGGTGCCGGCCGCGCGGGCCGCGGTGATGGCCGCGCCCGGTGCGGTGATCTCCGGCTTGACCGCGTAGTCGCCGATACGGGGGCCCCGGCTGGAGAACGAGGCCAGCTTGTCGGACTTGTCGACCGCGCCGACCGTCAGCGCCGAGTCGGCGATGCCCGGAGTGCCGATGGTCTGCTCGGTCGGGCCGGAGTTGCCCGCCGCGATCACGAAGAGGGTGCCGGTGGACGCGGACAGCTCGTCGACGGTCTCGCTCAGCACGTCCGAGGGGCCGGACGCGTCACCGCCCAACGACATCGACACGATCTTCGCGCCGGAGTGCGCGGCCCACTCCATGCCCGCGATGATCCAGGAGTCCTGGCCGCGGCCGTCGTTGCCCAGCACCTTGCCGACCAGCAGCTCCGCGCCCGGCGCCACACCCTTGCGCCTGCCGTCCGAGGCCGCGCCCGAGCCGACGATCGTGGACGCCACATGGGTGCCGTGACCGTGGCCGTCCTGCACCGCCTGGCCCGGCACGAAGCTCGTCGACCCGGCGATCCTCCCGGCGAGATCCGGATGACCGGCGTCCACGCCCGTGTCCAGGACGGCGACCTTGACGCCCTTGCCGTCGTAGCCCGACTTCCACACCTCGGGCGCGCCGATCTGCGGCACGCTGACGTCGAGGGACGCCTCGACCTTGCCGTCGAGCCAGATCTTGTCGATCCCCTCGCCGAGCGTCTTCGCGGCCTTCGCCGTGGGCTCGGTGCCGAGCGCGGGGGCGATGTCGGCCCAGAAGGCGGGCGACTTCTTCGCGCTCAGCGCGGCGCCGTCGATCGTGGGCAGCGCGAGCGTCCGGCGCGCGCCCTCGGGGGTCGCGCTGCCCTTCGTGTACGTCGCGATCACCGGGGTGTCGCCGGTCCTCGTGTCGGCGTACCCCTGCTTCACCAGCTGGGTGACGTTGAAGAGGGCCGGGTCGAGACGGCCCGCGTTCACGAGCGGGATCGCGTCCGACGGCAGGACACTGACCTCGCCGTCCTTCTCGCTGGACAGGAAGGTGGCGGCCTCGCGGCCCTTGCCGCGCCGGACGTCGACGGCCTGCTTGCCGTCCGGTCCGGTGCTGAGGGACACGGTGTCACCGGTGATGAGGGTGACGGTCTGCGTACTCGTCGCACCGGTCCCGGTGCCGCTCCGCACGGGAGTGGATTCCGGTGCGGTGACCTGCGATCCGGGACCGGCCGCGGCGGGCGTGATCACGCCCGCGAGCAGTCCGGCCGCTCCTGCCACGGCCCAGAAGGCGTGGTGTCTTCGCATGGGTGGCGTCCTCCCCTGAACACTGACGACGCTTCCGGCCTGGTGAGCGGAAGCCAGTGATCAGAGTGGGCGCTGCGCCGAAACCGGCTCAAGGGATTCCTGTGGCCGAGGAGTGCCAATGCCCCCTTCGGCCACGGCAGTTGGCGGTCCACGTGGACCTTGCCGGCAAACGTGGGAGTCCCTCGATGACGGACCCTAACTGCCCAGCACCACCGTCCCCGACGAGCAGAACCAGCCCCCCGTCCCGGACGCCACCGCCAGCCCCGGCGCCGAGCCGTCCCGGCGCCGCACCTGCCGGGCCCCCGCCTCGCCGCGCAGCTGCCGTACGGCCTCCACCAGCAGGAACAGCCCCCGCATGCCGGGGTGCTGGGCGGACAGTCCGCCGCCGTCCGTGTTCACCGGCAGGTCCCCGCCCTCGACCCTGAGCCGCCCCTTCTCCACGAAGGAGCCGCCCTCGCCCTTGGCGCAGAAGCCGAGGTCCTCCAGCGTCACCAGTGTCATGTAGGTGAACGCGTCGTAGATCTCGGCGAGTTCGATCTCCTCGGGGCGCACCCCCGCCCGCTCGAAGGCCAGCCGTCCGCTCACCGCCGCCGGGGAGACCGTGAAGTCGGGCCACTCGGACATGCTGACGTGCGAGACGAACTCCCCGGTGCCGAGCACCCAGACGGGAGCGGTGCGGCAGTCCCGTGCGTACTCCTCGGCCACCAGCAGCACCGCCGCGCCCCCGTCGGAGCGCAGACAGCAGTGCAGCTTGGTGAAGGGGTCCGCGATCATCGGTCCGGACAGGACGTCGTCGACCGTGATCGGGTCCCGGAACATCGCCTCCGGGTTGAGCGCCGCGTTGGCCCGCGCCTGCACCGCGATCTCCGCCAGCTGCTCGATGGTCGTGCCGTGTTCGATCATGTGGCGGCGGGCCGCCATCGCGTACTTGGCGATCAGGGTGTGGCCGTAGGGCACCTCGAACTGGAGCGGGCCGCGGGCGCCGAAGGAGAGGGTTCCGGTGCGGCGGCCCTCCTTGATGTCGGCGCGGGCCGTGGAGCCGTAGACCAGCAGGACGGCGTTCGCGTGTCCGGCGGCGATCGCGTCGGCCGCGTGGGCCGCCATGACCTCCCAGGTGGAGCCGCCCACCGAGGTCGAGTCGACCCAGGTGGGGCGCAGGCCCAGGTACTCGGCGATCTCGGCGGGGGCGAGGGTGCCGGTGCCGGCCGAGGCCAGGCCGTCGACCAGTTCACGGTCCAGGCCCGCGTCGGCGAGGGCGCGGCGGGCGGCCTGGGCGTGCAGGGCGTAGGGGGTCGTGCCGTCCACGCGGCCGCAGTCGGCCAGGGCCACGCCGGTGATCGCGACTTTCCGGCTCCCTGGGGGCATGAAGGGCTCCTGCCTCTGGGCATCTGGTGCGGGCGCTCCTAATATGACGGACCGTCAGATCGGGAGGGAAGAGGAAGAGCCATGGACGCTCGCTTCACCGCCGAACAGGACGAGATCCGAAGCGCGTTGCGGGAACTGCTGCGGAGGCGGTGCGGACCCGAGGCCCTGCGGAGCGCGGTCGACACCCCGGCGGGCCACGACCCGGCACTGTGGACGGCCCTCGCCGAACAGCTGGGCCTGCCGGGGCTCGCGCTTCCCGAGGCGTACGGCGGTGTCGGGTGCTCGGTCACCGAACTGGCGCTGGCCTGCGAGGAGACCGGCCGGGTACTGGCGGGCTCGCCGCTGCTGGGCACGGCGGTACTGGCGGCCCCACTGGTGCTGGCCCTCGGCACGGACACGCAGCGCGCGGACCTGCTGCCCCGGATCGCCTCGGGCACCTTGACCGCGACCTTGGCGGCACCGCCGGGCGCGGCGCTGGGACTGACCGCCGACAACACCGGCGAGTGGGCCGGCGGAGGCCGCGCGGGCGGCGTCCAGGCCCGCCGCATCACCGCGGCCGACAGGGTCGCCGATCCGGGCCCCGGGTCCGCGGGACGGCCCTCCGTCCCCGGCTGGCGGCTCTACGGCCAGGTCGACCAGGTGCTCGACGGGCACAGCGCCGGGCTCCTCCTCGTCGCCGCGCATGCCGGAGGCTTCGCCCGCTCCCGCACCCTGCTCTTCCTCGTCCCCGGTGACGCCCCCGGGCTGGTGCGCACCCGGCAGACCGCCCTCGACGCCACTCGCCCCCAGGCCCGTGTCCAACTCCGGGACGTGGAGGCCGAACTGCTCGGCGACGACGGGGACGCCGTTCCCGGGGCCCTCGCCCGCGTGGGGGACACCGCCGCCGCCGTCCTGGCCTGTGAGGCCGTCGGGGCCGCCGACCGCGCGCTCGAGACGACCGTCGAGTACGTCAAGCAGCGGGAGCAGTTCGGGCGGCCGATCGGGTCCTTCCAGGCCGTCAAGCACCGGCTCGCCGATGTGTACGTCCAGCTCCAGGCGGCGCGCTCCGCGGCCTACTTCGCCGCCTGGGCCGCCGCCGGCGAGGAGCAGCGGGTCGGCGGGCTGGCCCTCGCCCAGGCCCTCGAGGCCCTGCGCACCGCCGCCGCCGAGGCGATCCAGCTGCACGGGGGCATCGGGTTCACCTGGGAGCACCAGGCGCAGCTGTACTTCAAACGGGCCGCCGGAGATGATCTGCTCTTCGGGCCGACGCACCGGCTGCGGGCACACGCCGCCGACACCGCGCGGCTCTTCTCACGGACGGAGGTGTCGGTGTGATCGGCGCGAGAGTGGTCCAGAAGGTGTCGTCCACGCGCGGCTTCGCCAAGGTGGCGCCCCATGTGATCCCGGCCCTGGACCGGGCCGTGCACCGGCTCACCCGGGGGAAGGTCCTGCTCAGCGCGCAGATGCTGCCGGGGGTGGTGCTCACCTCGACGGGTGCGCGGAGCGGGCTGGCCCGGCGGACCCCGCTCGCCTGCATGCCCGAGGAGGAGGGCCGTACCTGGATCCTCATCGGCTCCAACTTCGGCCGCGACGGTCATCCCGCCTGGACCGCCAACCTCCTCGCCCATCCCGAGGCCGAGGTCAGCTGGAAGGGCGCGGACATCCCGGTCACGGCGACCCTGCTGACGGGGGAGGAGCGGGCGGCCGTCTGGAAGACCGCGCTGGCGTTCTGGCCGCCGTACGCCACCTATCAGGCGCGGGTGGAGCGGGAGATCCGGCTCTTCAGGATCGCCCGGAGGTGATCCCGGACGCACGACGGGCGGCCGCCCACCGGTGTGGACAGCCGCCCGTCAGACAGGACTCGAACCGGGCCGTTACTTCGTCGGCTTCTTGCCGGTCACGCCGAGGTGCACCAACAGCGCCAGATTCGGCTTGAGTTCGGCCTGTTTGACGCCCCAGGTCTGGAAGCCCTTCTGGTGCGAGGCCACCGCCGCGAGCATCGCGACCAGCGAACCGGCCACCGCCGCCGGGTTGACGTCCTTGTCGACCCTGCCCTTGGACTGGAGCTCGGCGACCGCGTCCGCGAGGGAGTTGTTCACCGAATTGAGGATCTTCATGCGGATCTTGTAGAAGCGCTTGTCGCCCTCGGCGGCCCCGAGGTCGACCACGCGCAGGATGGCGTCGTTCCTGCGCCAGAACTCCAGGAAACCGTCCACGAGTTCCTGCGCGGTCTGCCAGCCCGCCTTGCCGACCCACGACCGGCCGTCGAGCAACTGTGTCAACTGGCCGCCCTCGGTGGCCATTTGCTCGGCGATCTCCAGTACGGCGCCCTCGACGTCGGGGAAGTACTGGTAGAAGGTCGCGGGTGAAGTGCCCGCCTTCCGGGCGACATCGATGACTTTGACGTCCCGGTAAGGGGAGGAGCTGAGCATCTCGCTGAGGCAGTCGAGCAGCTTCTGCCGGGTCGCCTGCCCACGCCGACCGGCCACACGGCCGTCGACGGTACGCACTTGTCCTGTCATGCCGTCAGCTTACCGAGGGGTGATCGGAGCGCGATTCGGCCGACTGCAAATGGGGTGCACGGGGTCCGGGAGGCGGGTGTGCCTGGTCCTGCGGGGTGCGTGCGTCGCCGTTACTTTGACGGTATGGCCGAAAACAGGGCATCCGCAGACGGAACGGGATACGGCGAGGGCGTCCCCTGCTGGGTGGACGCGCAGCTGCCCGACGTGGCCGCCGGGAAGCGGTTCTACGGTGAGCTCTTCGGGTGGACGTTCAAGGACGCCCACGGCGGTTCCGTGTGGGCCCACCACAAGGGCCGCCCCGTCGCCGCCCTCGCCCACAAGACGGACGGGCGGATGCCCACCGTGTGGACGGTGTACTTCTCCACCCCGGACATCGAGGGCCTCGCGGACCGGATCTGGGCGGCCGGCGGACAGGTCGTCACCGCGCCCGTGCCGGTGGGCGACCTGGGCGTCTCCGCGCTGGTCACCGACCCGGAGGGGGCCGTCTTCGCCCTGTGGGAGCCCGGCAGCCACCAGGGCTTCGGGGTCCGGCACGAGCCCGGCGCCTTCACCTGGGCGGAGCTGTACGCCCGGGACACCGAGGCCGCCAACACCTTCTACGGCGGACTCTTCCACGAGGCCCTGTTCGGCCCCGGTGCCCACCCCGACTTCGGCCGTGCCCCGGTCGCCAACGTCTTCCCCGCCGAGATGCCGCCCCACTTCCTCGTGCACTTCGGTGTCGAGGACTGTGAGGAGGCGCTCGGGACGGTCGGCCGGCTCGGCGGACGGGTCCAGGCGCCGCCATTCGAGACGTCGTACGGAAAAGTGGCCGTCGTCACCGACAATCAAGGGGCGTCGTTCGCCATCATGGAGCGGCCCGGGCGGTAGAAGGTGCCTGCTTTGATGTGAGACACCCCATTTGACCCCGGGTTCGCCACCAGGCCTCCGGCCAGGAAGAATCAGGGTCGCGTGCCGCCATGGCGGTGCGGTGGTGAGACGCTGCACGGGGTCGCGTACATATGTGGGTGGCGCGGCTTGTACGGGGAGGTGGCAGGCAGAGTGGTGGATCAGCTGACGCAGCACGATCCGCGCAGGATCGGGCCGTTCGAGGTACTGGGGCGGCTGGGTGCCGGCGGCATGGGGCTGGTCTATCTCGCGCGCTCGGCGTCGGGCCGGCGGGTGGCGATCAAGACGGTCCGCACGGAGCTCGCCGAGGACCAGCTCTTCCGCGTCCGCTTCACCCGCGAGGTGGAGGCGGCCCGGGCGGTCTCCGGCTTCTACACGGCGGCCGTGGTCGACGCAGACCCGCGCGCGGCCGTGCCGTGGCTGGCCACCGCGTACGTCCCCGCGCCCTCCCTCGAGGAGATAGTGAACGAGTGCGGGCCGCTCCCGGCCCAGGCGGTGCGCTGGTTCGCGGCGGGTGTCGCGGAGGCCCTGCAGTCCATCCATGGCGCCGGTCTCGTCCACCGCGACCTCAAGCCCTCCAACGTCCTCGTCGTGGAGGACGGCCCCCGGGTGATCGACTTCGGCATCGCGTCCGGGGTCTCGAACACCCGTTTGACGATGACCAACGTCGCCGTCGGGACCCCCGCCTACATGTCCCCCGAGCAGGCGAAGGACTCCCGCAGCGTCACCGGCGCCAGCGACGTCTTCTCGCTCGGCTCCATGCTGGTCTTCGCCGCCACCGGCCACCCGCCCTTCCACGGCGCCAACCCGGTCGAGACGGTGTTCATGCTGCTCCGCGAGGGCCCCGACCTCGAAGGCCTCCCGGACGAGCTGCGGCCGCTCATCGAGTCCTGCATGCAGATGGAGGCCACCGCCCGCCCCAACCCGGCCGACCTCCAGGCCCAGCTGGCACCCCACCTCTTCGGCTCCGGCTCCGACGACAGCGGTACGGCCTCGGCGTGGCTGCCCGAGAAGGCCGTGGCCCTCATCGAGACGCGGCGCGGCGGACGCCCGGCGCCCACCCAGACCGGCGGTGCCCGCAGCGGCGGGGGCCGCCCCGCCGCCGTACCGCCGCCGCCCTCCTACGATCCGGCGCCGCCCGCCCCCGCGCCCGTCGGCGCCCCCGACACCGGCCCCGTGCGCCTCGCCGGCGCGCAGGTGCCCATCGGGCCCGGACCGCGCGTCGCCGACGCCCGGGCCGCCGCCGTGAAGGCGCCCCCGCCCGAGGCCGGCCTGGTCGCCTCCTGGTCCCGGCCGCGTCCCGGTGTCAACGGCACCGACGCCGCCGTGGGCCCTGCCGTACCGGCGCCCCCGCCCGCGCCGCCGGAGACCGCGACCGGCTGGCGCCCCTGGCGTTTCCGCATGTCCAACGACGTGTGGGGCACCCCGGCCGTCGCCGGGGACCTCGTCTACGTGACCTCCTTCGAGGTGCACGCCCTGGACGTCGGCACCGGTCGCCGCCGCTTCAAGACACGGGACGTGGCCTGGTCGATGGCGGTCGCGGACGGCCGTATCCACGCCTCCGACGGCCCCACCCTCTTCGCCCTCGACGCCCGCGAGGGCGCCGACCAGTGGCGGCTGAACACCGACGCCTGGGTGTACTCCCTCAAGGCCGAGCGCGGCACCGTCATCACCGGCACGCGCGGCGGCGGCGTCCAGGCGTGGGAGGCCTCCAACGGGCAGAAGCTCTGGGAGATCGCCGGCTGCCAGACCGACTTCGAGTCCCCGGAGGCGGGCCCCGCGCTCCACGAGGGCACCGTCTACGTCTGGCAGGAGGGCCGCCTGCGCGCCCTGGACGCCCGCACCGGCGAGGAGCGCTGGGCGTTCCCCATCGGTGACGCGGCCTCCTGCGGCGGGGTGCCGGTCCGGGTGGCCCAGGCCCACGACGGGTTCGTGTACATCTCGGCCGGGACGCGCGTCATGGCCCTGGACGTGGCGAGCGGACGGGTGCGCTGGCACTTCGAGGCTCCCGCGGTCTTCCTGTGCCCGCCGACCTTCGTGCCGGGCGCGGCCGTGACCGGCGGCGGGGTGTACCTCGCCGACTACCTCGGCACGGTGTACGCCCTCGACGCGACCGACGGCCGCGACCGCTGGCGCATCGCCACCGAGGCCCGGGCCTCGGTCGAGCCGGTGCTGGTGGCCGGGGGCCATGTGCACGTGGGCAGCGGCAAGGGCCTGTACACGCTGGACGCCGTCACCGGCACGCCCAAGTGGCGGTTCCAGGCGGGCGGCGACATCGTGGGGGCGCCGGCGGTCGCCGAGGGCCGTATCCACTTCGGGTCCACCGACCATCTGCTCTACACCCTGAAGGCCGACGACGGCCGTCTGCGGTGGAAGCTCGCGACCGGCGGGGAGATCACCGGCTCACCGGTGGTCAGGGACGGGGTCGTGTACGCGTGCAGCAAGGACCGGTGCGTGTACGCCCTGGACGCGGAGAAGGGGACGGGGACGGCCCGGGCCACCTGAGCCGGGTGTCGGTGCCGCCCATTAGAGTGATCGCATGCATTCACGGGGGCGTGTTCTCAGATTCACTGCGGTCATGGCGACGGTGGTGCTCGCGCTGACGGGCTTCTCCAGCGGCCACAAGAGCAGCGGGCGGCACAAGAGCAGCCACAGGGACAGTGACGGCGGCGGGGGGTGCAGCAGCTCCAGCCAGGACCACGACAGCTACACGCCGTCCCGCACCACCGGCACCCGCCGCGCCTCGGCGCTCCGGGACGGCACAGCGGTGCTGGTGAGCTGTGCGACGAAGGCGACCCCGTACGCGACGGTCGAGGTCACCAACCCGAACAGCCGCCAGGCCGCCTTCGAGGTCGAGTTCGCCTTCGACGACGCGTCCGGCACGGCGCTGAGCTCGCAGACCAGGCAGATCACGGTGCCCGCGAAAGGCACGGCGAACCTCCAGGTGAAGGCGGGCGCCGCCGTCCTGGCGAAGCTCGACCACTGCCGGGTCGCACCGGAAGCCGACGTGACGAACTGACCGTCAGCCCCGCAGCCCCGTCAGGAACTCCACCAGCGCCGCGTTCACCTCGTCCGGCCGTTCCTGCTGGGTCCAGTGGCCGCAGCCCGGCAGGAGGACCGGGTCGCGGACCAGGTTGGGCATCAGCCGCGGGAGCGCCTCGATGAGTTCCGGGGTGCCCGGGAACGCCGGGACCAGGTCGCGGTCGCCGTACACGTAGAGCGCGGGCGGGGTGACCCGCGCGCCGTGCCAGGGCGCCGTCAGTTCCCAGTTGCGGTCCAGGTTGCGGTACCAGTTGAGGGCGCCGGTGAACCCCTTGGCGTAGCTTCCGGCGAGCTCGTCGAGGTCGGCCTCGGTGAGCCAGGCGGGGAGCACCTCGGGGTCGGGCATGTCGGCGAGCCAGCCGCGGTCCGGGTCGGTCACCAGAGCCTGCTCGTAGCGCCCGCCGCCCTCGCCGTCGCCCGAGGCGCCGACCAGCAGCCTGCGCAGGGCGGAGCGGGGGTCCGCGCCGAACTCGGCGTCGGCGACCCCGGGCCGCTCGAAGTAGTTCCAGTAGAAGTGGCCGTCGAACCGTTCGCGCATGGTCACGAGCGGGGGCCGCTCGCCCCGGAACGGCGGCGGCACGCTCAGCCCGGCGACCCCGCGCACCACATCGGGCCGGAACAGCGCGGTGTGCCAGGCGACCGGCGCTCCCCAGTCGTGCCCGACGACGAACGCCGTCTCCTCGCCCAGCGCGTGGACCAGCCCGACGACGTCCCCGACCAGGTGGAGGATGCTGTACGCCGACACGTCCTCGGGGTGGTCGCCGGCGCCGTATCCGCGCTGGTCCGGCGCGACCGCCCGGAACCCGGCGGCGGCCAGCGGGCCGAACTGGTGGCGCCAGGAGTGCCAGGACTCCGGGAAACCGTGCAGCAGCACGACGAGCGGCCCCTCGCCCTCCTCCGCGATGTGCAGCCGTATGCCGTTCACGTCGACCATGCGATGTTCAACCATGGGGGTGAGCATACGCCTGTATAGGGCACCTACATTGCTAACGCAATCGGAACTCGGGCCGGCGTGAACGGAACAGTTCCGTCTGCCGCTCCGGGGGGAGATTCCCGAGCGCGACGAGGTGGGGTGCCTGCGCGAACCCCCGCTGCACGGCCGCCTCCTTGGCCGCCCAGAGCGCGCGCACCGTGCCCTGCACCCCTTGTGCCGGATACCCGGCGATGACCGACGCGGCGGCGGTCGCGGCCGTCAACGCCCCGCCGGGCCCGGTGAGTTCGGTGACCAGCCCGATGGCGTGGGCGCGCTCGGCGGAGAGCCGTTCCGCCGTCCCCATGAGTGCCGTCCGGGCGGCCTCGCCGTGCGGCATGAGCTGTGCCATGAGCACCGACTCGTAGGCGCTGACCATGCCGTACGTGGTGTGCGGGTCGAAGAAGGTCGCGGCCGGGTCGGCGACGAGGAAGTCGCTCTCGCCGAGGAGATAGAAGGCACCCCCGCAGGCCATCCCGTTCACCGCCGCGATGACCGGCTTCCAGAGGTTGCAGGACTTCGGCCCCACGTGCAGCAGCGGATCGTCCGCCATGTAGGGGGAGTCGGGCTGCGGTACGTCCGTGTCCCGGTCCAGGCCGGTGCAGAAGGCCCGCTCCCCGGCCCCGGTCAGCACCACGGCCCGTACGGTGTCGTCGAACCGCAACTCCCGCCAGGCCGACACGAGTTCGTCCCGCAGGGCGAGGTCGATGGCGTTGAGCCGGTGCGGCCGGTCGAGGGTGACGACCGCGACGCCGGTGTCCTTGTCGGCGGCGACCCGCAGCCCGGTCACGACAGCACCCACTGCGGCAGCCCGTCGGAGAACACCACGTGCACCCGGGCACCGATCCGGATCCGGCCCGGATCGAACGAGTCGAGCCGCGCCCCGGCCGCGCCGACCAGGTTCCCGACCAGCCGTATCCGCGGGGCCTCCTCCAGCTCGACCACGATCACGTTGTACGGCGCCTGCGCCGCGTAGTCGGGCAGGAGGGGCGGGTGGGGGACGACGTAGGACCAGACCCGGCCGCGCCCGGAGACCGGGCGCCACTCGGACCCGAAGGACTGGCAGTGCGGGCAGCAGGGTCGGGGCGGGAAGCGGAGTTCGCCGCAGTCGGCGCAGGCCTGGACGCGCAGTTCGCCCCGGGCCGCGTACTGCCAGAAGGGGGCGCCCGTGGCGTCCTTCACCGGTTCGAGCATGTCAGCTCCTGTTGGTCAGCAGCAGGGCGGAGGTGGGGACGCCCTCGCCGGCGGTGACGAGGCAGGTGGCGGCGTCCGGGACCTGGGCGGTGCTGGTCCCGCGCAGTTGCCGCACGCCCTCGTCGATGAGGTTGAAGCCGTGCACGTAGGCCTCGGAGAGCCCGCCCCCGCCGGTGTTGATCGGCAGCCGTCCGCCGATCTCCAGGGCCCCCTGCTCGGTGAACGCGCCGCCCTCGCCGCGCCCGCAGAAGCCGTAGCCCTCCAGGGAGAGCGGGACGAGGGAGGTGAACGCGTCGTAGATCTGGGCCACGTCGACGTCCTGCGGGGTGAAGTCGGCGTGCTTCCACAGGTGCCGGGCGGCGGTCCAGGCGGGGCCGGTGAGCGGGTCGTCGTTCCAGTAGTTGACCATGCCGTGGTGCTGGGCGGGCAGGCCCTGGGCGGCGGAGTGGACGTAGACGGGGGTGGCGGGGCAGTCGCGGGCCCGCTCCCTGCTGACGACCACGCAGGCCAACGCCCCGTCCGTCTCGAGGCAGTTGTCGAAGAGGCACAGCGGCTCGCTGATCCAGCGGGAGGTCATGTACATCTCGCGGGTCAGCGGGCGCTCGTACATGATCGCGGCGGGGTTCTGGTTGGCGCGGTTGCGGCAGGCCAGGGCGACGTTGAAGAGGTGGTCGCGGGTGGCGCCGTACTCGTGCATGTAGCGGCGGGTGAGCATGGCGATCTCGTCGGCGGGCCGGAGCAGGCCGAAGGGTCTCGTCCACTGGGCGGGGGTGGGGAGTTGGACGGTGGTGTTGGTCCAGGGGCGGGGGCCGGAGCCCCGCTTGCGTGAGCGCCAGGCGACCCCGACCGTGGCCTGTCCGCTCGCTATCGCCGCCGCGAGGTGGGCGACCGTCGCGCAGGAACCGCCGCCGCCGTAGCCGATCCTGCTGAAGAAGGTGAGGTCGCCGAAGCCGACGGCCTTCGCGAGCTCGACCTCGTCCGTCTCCTCCATGGTGTACGAGGCCAGGGCGTCGACCTCGCCGGGGGCGATCCCGGCGTCGTCGAGGGCGGCGAGAACGGCCCGGCAGGCCAGGGTCCTCTCGTCCTCGGCGAGGTGTTTGGCGAAGGGGGTCCGTCCGATACCGACGATCGCCGTGGCGTCCTTGAGGGTCACGCTGCACGCACCTCCGCACACTGTGAGGCCTGCTGACAGCCCGTCAGGCTACAGCTAATCTGACGGGTAGTCAGCTAATGCGTTTCCGCTTTCGGGGAGGCCGATGTGAAGTGGCGCAGCATCCCGGAGCTGGTCGGCTGGGCCGCGCGGCGGTACGCCGCCACGGAGGCGGTGGTGGAGGGCCGCAACCGGATCACGTTCGAGGAGCTGGGCGCCCGCGTGGAGCGGGCGGCCGCCGCGTGCGTCGCCAACGACGTACGGCCGGGGGACCGGGTGGCCGTCTGGGCCCCCAACTCCCTGGACTGGATGGTCTCGGCACTGGGAGCGGTGTCGGCGGGGGCGGTCCTGGTGCCCCTCAACACCCGCTTCAAGGGCACCGAGGCCGCGGACGTGCTGCGCCGGAGCGGGACCCGGCTGCTGTTCGTCACCGGCACCTTCCTGGGCACCTCGTACGTGGCGTCCCTGCGCCGGGCGGTCGCGGAGGGGCCGGGACTGCCGGACCTGGAGCAGGTGGTGGTGCTGTCGGACGACGCCCCCGCCGACTACCGCACCTGGAAGGACTTCCTGGCGAGCGGCGACGGGGTGGGGGAGGCCGAGGTGCGGGCGCGGGCCTCGGCCGTCGAGGGGTCCTGGCCGTCCGACATCGTCTTCACGTCCGGCACGACCGGCCGTCCCAAGGGCGCGGTGATCACCCACGAGCAGACGTTACGGGCGTACGAGGTCTGGTGCGAGCTGGCCGGGTTGCGACAGGGCGACCGCTACCTCATCGTCAACCCCTTCTTCCACACCTTCGGTTACAAGGCCGGGGTGATCGCCTGTCTGATGCGCGGGGCGACGATGATCCCGCAGCCGGTGTTCGACGTGGACACCGTGCTGGCGAACATCGCGGCGGAGCGGGTCTCGGTGCTGCCGGGCCCGCCCACCCTCCACCAGTCGCTCCTGGACCACCCGGCGCGGTCCTCCCACGACCTGTCGGCGCTGCGGCTGGTGGTCACGGGCGCGGCCGTGGTTCCACTGAGGCTGGTCGAGCAACTGCACGGCGAGCTGGGTGTGGAGACCGTCCTGACCGCGTACGGCCTCTCGGAGGCGAGCGGCATCGTGACGATGTGCCGGCGCGGCGACCCGCTGCCGGTGATCGCGTCGACGTCCGGGCGGGCGATCCCGGGGACGGAGGTGCGGGTCGAGGCGCCGCCCGGGGAGCCCGGTGAGGTCCTGGTCCGCGGCTTCAACGTGATGCGCGGCTACTACGAGGACGAGGCCGCCACCGCGGAGGCGGTGACGGAGGACGGCTGGCTGCGCACGGGCGACGTCGGAGTCCTGGACGCCGCCGGGAACCTCCGCATCACCGACCGCCTGAAGGACATGTTCATCGTCGGCGGCTTCAACGCGTACCCGGCGGAGATAGAGCAACTCCTCGGGCTGCACCCGGCGGTGGCCGACGTGGCGGTGATCGGCGTGCCCGACGCACGGCTCGGCGAGGTCGGCAAGGCGTACGTGGTCCGGCGCCCGGGCTCGGTCCTGACCGGCGACGACCTGATCGCGTGGGCGCGCCGGGAGATGGCGAACTACAAGGTGCCCAGGACGGTGGAGTTCGTGGCCCGACTGCCCAGGAACGCGAGCGGGAAGGTGGTCAAGGGCGAGCTGCGGCGGCCCTGAACGACCGGCCCCGGACACGCCTCGGCCGCGACGGCTCCCCCTCCGCGCCGCCGCGGCCGATCCCCGTGTCCGGAAAGTCCTTGTCAGGCCTTCTCGTCCGTGGCGTGGTTGTCGAGCGGCTTGACCGTGCCGTCCGTCGTGCCGGCGGCCAGGGTGACGACCTTCTCGGCGCCGGTGGCGTGGTTGTCGAGCGGCTTGACCTCGTCCTCGGTGCCCGTGGCGTGGTTGTCGAGCGGCTTGACCGTGCCGTCCTGCTTCTCGGTTGCACTCATGGGTGGTGACTCTCCCGTTCCGGTGATGGGCGCTGTCCACCCGGCGGCTCCCCCGAGGGCCGCCGGGCGGACTTGTCAGGGTCGGTAACCCTAGCGATGGGGACCACCGCTGACCCGTCTGCCCCCCGACGCGACGGATCGACACCAGGAGCTTCCCGCGCCGCGATAAACGAACGATGAACGCCTGCCCGGTACGTGTGCCGCACGCGGGTGCGGGCCGTGGATCCCGGCATGGGGATCCCGGCATCGGCACCGGCCGGACGACCACCGCCGACAGGGCCGGAAGGCAAGTTGCCCGGGCCCGCCCGTGGTGGTCCGGGCCGTGCCGCACGGCGGTTCGTGGCGGTGCGGACCGTTGCCGTGGGCGACGCCCGCTCGTCCGGACCGTCCCTCGGTCGCCCGTGGTGGTCGGCTGCCGGTGTGGCGCGCCGGTCGACGACGCTCCCCGTCGGTCCGCGCCGGTCGACGACGCTCCCCGTCGGTCCGCGCCCCCGGAGCGGGACCCTGCCGCCGGAGGGGCTACGCGGCGGCCGACGGGGTGAGGAGGTGGCGTACCTGGGTGGCCTCCGGTGAGCCCAGGTGGTCGAAGATGGCGAGGGCCTCCTGCCAGCAGGCCTCCGCCCGGCCGGGCTGGCCGAGACCGCTGAGGGCGCGGCCGAGGACCGTCAGGACGTTGCCGCGCCGCCACTCGCCGCCGATGCCCCGCAGGACGGCCAGGGCCTGCTCGGTGAGCGCGGCGGCCTGCGCGGGACGGCGGCCGGCGAGGTGCGCCTCGGCGAGCCGGAACAGCGTCATGCCCTCCCACAGCCGCTGCCGGCTGTCACGGAAGACCTCCAGCGCCTCCGTCAACCGGTCCACGGCCGCGTCCAGTTGCCCCTGACCCGTGAGCGCGAGCCCCAGCGCGTACCGCCCGTTGGCACCGCGCAGCGCGTGCCCCAGCCGGTCGTAGATGACGATGCCCTGCTGGGCGAGCTCCACCGCGCTCGTGCTCTGCCCCATGGCCAGGTGGATACGGGAGAGGTTGCACAGCGCGCTGGCCTCGCCCGCGAGGTTCCGGTCGAGCCGGAAGCTCTCGATCGCCTCCTTCAGGCATGCCTCGCCCTCAGCGTGCCGCCCCTGGTAGAGCGCGATGATGCCGCGGTCGTTGGCGGCCCAGCAGCTGGGCGCCAGGTCGCCGGCCGCGCGGGCCAGCTCCATGGCCAGCCGGGCCTCCGCGTCCGCCTGCTCGAAGCGGCCGGCGACGAGGTGGACGTTGGTGAGAGTGGTGAGCGCACGCGCGCGTGTGCGCGGGTCGTCGGCCGCGTCGGCCGCGTCCCGCAGGGCGACGGCGGCGACCTCGTACTGCTTCGAGTTGGCCCCCGACTCGGCCAGGTCCTTCGCCACCCACAACAGGTCCACCGCGCGTCGCAGCAGCGCCCCCTTCGCGCACTGCTGGACGAACGCGAGCAGCGCGTTGGCCTCCGCGTACAGCCAGTCCTGGGCGCTGTGGCGGTCCGCGAAGGACAGCCCGGGGTGGCGGATCTCCTCCAGGTGCTCCACCAGCCGGTCCCCGGGCCGCTCGATGGCGTACACGGCCGCCGCGGTCGCCAGATAGAAGTCCAGGAGCCGCGACAGCGCCGCCTCCCGCTCGGACGGCGGCCACTCGTCGCGTTCGGCGCACGCACGCGCGTAGAGGCGTACGAGGTCGTGGAACCGGTAGCGGCCGGGCGCCGCCGACTCCAGGAGCGAGGTGTCGACCAGGGCCTCCAGGAGGTCCTCGGTGTCCTCGACGGGCAGGTCCAGTACGGCGGCCGCCGCGGCGAGGGAGATGTCCGGGCCGTCCGCGAGGCCCAGCAGCCGGAAGGCGCGGGCCTGAGCGGGCTCCAGCTGGCCGTAGCCGAGCTCGAAGGTCGCCTTGACCGCGAGGTCGCCGGCCTGGAGTTCGTCGAGGCGGCGCCGCTCGTCGGCGAGCTTCGCCGCGAGGACCGACACCGTCCAGGTGCGGCGGGCGGCCAGGCGCGAGGCGGCGATACGGATGGCGAGGGGGAGGAAGCCGCAGGCGGCGACCACGTCGAGGGCGGCCTTGCGCTCGGAGGCGACCCGCTCCTCGCCGACGATCTTCGTGAACAGCTGGAGGGCCTCGTCGGGGGACATCACGTCCAGGTCGACCAGGTGCGCCCCGGCGAGATCGACCATCCGGACCCGGGAGGTCACCAGGGCGGCGCAGCCTTCCGTGCCGGGCAGCAGGGGCCGTATCTGGGCCGCGTCGCGCGCGTTGTCGAGCAGGACGAGGACCCGGCGGCCGTCCAGGACCGAGCGGTACAGGGCGGCCCGCTCCTCCAGGGAGTCCGGGATCGCGGAGTCGGCGGTGCCGAGGGCTCTGAGGAAGGCGCCCAGGACCGTCTCCGGCTCGGCCGCCCGGTTGCCGGCGCCCTGGAGGTCGACGTAGAGCTGCCCGTCGGGGAAGGCCGGGCGGGCCTGATGGGCCACGTGCACGGCGAGGGTCGTCTTGCCGACGCCGCCGATGCCGGCCAGCGCGGAGACCGCCATCACGCGGCCCTCGGAGCCGGAGGCGAGCACCTCGCTCAGTTCGGTGACGAAGGACGCGCGGCCGGTGAAGTCCGGGACCGTGGCGGGGAGCTGGGCGGGGCGGACGGGGGCCGCGACCGGTTCGGGCTGCGGGGAGGAGGGGGCCGCGAGGCCGGGGTCGGCCTGGAGGATGCGCTGCTGGAGCTCGCGCAGGCCGGGGCGCGGGTCGACGCCGAGTTCGTCGGCGAGGAGGCGGCGGGTGTCGGCGTAGACCGCGAGGGCCTCCGCCTGGCGGCCGGAGCGGTACAGGGCCAGCATGAGCAGTTCGCGCAGGCGCTCGCGCAGGGGGTGTTCGGCGGTGAGGGCGGTCAGTTCGGAGACCGCCTCCGCGTGGCAGCCCTGCTCCAGGTCCATGTCCAGGCGGGACTCGAGGAGTTGCAGCCGCCATTCCTGCAGGCGCACGCGCTGGGCCTCGGCGTACGGCCCGGGCACGCCCGCGAGCACCTCGCCGTCCCACAGGGCCAGCGCCCGTCCGAGCACGTCACGGGCGTGGCACAGGTCGCCGGCGGTGCGGGCCTTCTCGGCCCGGGTGGCGAGTTCCTGGGCTGCGGCCAGGTCGAGCGCGTCCTCGCCGAGTCCGCGGATCGCGTAACCGCCGGACTCGCTGACCAGGATGCCGGGGTCGAGGATCTTGCGGAGCCGGGAGGCGTAGGTGCGTACGGCGGCCAGGGCCTGCGACGGGGGCTCCTCGCCCCACAGGGCGTCGATCAGCTCGGCGGCGGTGGCGGTACGGCCCTCGCGCAGCAACAGGGCGGCGAGCAGGGCGCGTTGCTGGGGGGAGCCGGTGTTCAGGAGCTCCTCACCGCGCCGGGCACGCACCGGGCCGAGCACACTGAAGTGCAGCGGCGCGGGCTCCGCCGGGTGTCCCGGTTCCTCCCCGGCCTGCGCCGAGAAGCCGGGACGCCTCTGCTCCGGCACCCGCGGTACACCGTCCATCGCCGTCCCCCTAGGGCCTGTCTACAACCCCGTCAGTCTGCCTTGTCCATGGCGGATGCGTCAGCTGTGGAGAGGCTGATCACAGATGGACGCGCGGGACATCACAAGCCCCTCACTCTCTCTCCGCACACTTCCGCACAGGAACACCCGCGACACCCCTGCCCCGGACACGACACCACGCGCCACGCGTACGGTTCCCGCGGAGCCGACTCGACCGGTCCGCGGGGGGTTCGGGAACCGGCGACGTCCCCACTGTCCGCAAGGCGCCGGGTAGTTAAACGCCGAGCACGCCTCGGCCGTCCGGCAGTTCCACGCCGAGCACGCCTCGGCCGTCCGGCGACTGCACGCCGAACATGCCCCGGCCGTCTGGCGGCTGCACGCCGAGCAAGCCCCGCCCGCCGGGCAGTTCCACGCTGAGCAAGCCCCGGCCGTCCGGCGGCTGCACGCCGAACATGCCCCGGCAGCCGGGCAGTTCCACGCCGAGCAAGCCCCGGACGTCCGGCGACTCCACCCCCGAGCAAGCCCCCCGCCCGCCTCGCCCGCCCTGACGCCGAGTCTCACGGCGGCCTCCCGTGCCGCCGATCCTCGGCGACGGCCTGGCCCGACTGATCACCCCGGCGGCGGTCGCCGCCCGCACCCCGTCCGCCTCCGCACCCCATCCACCTCCGCACCCCGTCCACTCCGCCCAGCCACGCCGCAGCCCGCCCGCTGCGCAGCCCCCGTCCACACAGCTGACGGACCGTCAGATCGGCGCTACCGTGGGCGCCATGGAGACCACGACGGCACTTCCGAAGATCATTTCCGTCGACGACCACACGGTGGAGCCCTCCGACGTCTGGCAGAACCGGCTCCCGAAGAAGTACCTCGACACCGGCCCCCGCATAGTCCGCGCCCCGCTCAAGGAGATCAGCTTCCTGGGCGGCCGCTTCAAGCCCGTGATGGGCGCCCCCGGGGACGACGGACCCCTGGGCGACTGGTGGCTGTACGAGGGACTCCAGCGCCCCCTCACCCGTCTCGACACGGCGGTCGGCTACAGCAGGGACGAGATCAAGCTGGAGGTCATCACCTACGAGCAGATGCGCCCCGGCTCCTACGACGTCCCGCAGCGCCTCGCCGACATGGACGTCAACCACGTCCAGTCGGCCGTCTGCTTCCCCACCTTCCCGCGCTTCTGCGGCCAGACCTTCACCGAGGCCAAGGACCACGAACTGGGCCTGCTGTGCGTCCAGGCCTACAACGACTGGATGGTGGAGGAGTGGTGCGGCCCCCAGGCGCAGGGCCGCCTCATACCGCTCACCCTGATCCCGCTCTGGGACGCCGAGCTCGCGGCTGCCGAGGTCCGGCGCAACGCGGCCCGCGGCGTCCGCGCCGTCGCCTTCTCCGAGATACCCCCGCACCTCGGCCTGCCCTCCGTCCACTCCGACGACTGGGACCCCTTCCTCGCCGCCTGCGACGAGACCGGCACGGTCATCGCGATGCACATCGGCTCCAGCAGCCGTATGCCCTCCACCTCCGCCGACGCCCCGCCCGCCGTCGGCTCCACGATCACCTTCGCCAACTGCTGCTTCTCGATGGTCGACTGGCTGATGAGCGGCAAGTTCGAGCGCTTCCCGAACCTGCGGATCATGTACGCCGAGGGGCAGATCGGCTGGATCCCCTACATCCTGGAGCGCGCCGACGTGGTCTGGGAGGAGAACCGCGGCTGGGGCGGCGTCGCCGACAAGGTCCACCGCCCGCCGTCCGAACTCTTCACCGAGCACATCTACGGCTGCTTCTTCGACGACGCCTTCGGGCTCAGGAACCTCGACTCCATCGGCGTCGGCAACGTCCTCTACGAGACCGACTACCCCCACTCCGACTCGACCTGGCCGAAGTCCCGCGAGGTCGGCGAGGCCCAGATGGGGCACCTCGACGCCGACGTGGTGGAGCGGATCGTCCGCGGCAACGCCATCGAGCTGCTCGGTCTCACCCCGGACGGCCTCTGGGGCGGGCCGCGGTGACCGAGTACGGCATCCAGCTGCCCGTCCAGTCCCAGAGCACGATCTACGCCGAGCCCTGGGAGGCCGCCGCCGGGCCGGAGGATCTCGCCGAGGTGGCCCGGGCCGCCGACCGTGCCGGGTTCGCGTACATCGCCGCCTGCGACCACGTGGCGATCCCGCGCCGCCTGGCGCCGGCGATGAGCACGGTCTGGTACGACCCGGTCGCCACCCTCGCCTTCCTCGCGGGCGTGACCGAACGGGTCCGGCTGCTCAGCCATGTGGCGGTGGTCGGGCTGCGGCACCCCCTGCTCACCGCCAAGCAGTACGCCACCCTCGACCATCTGAGCGGCGGGCGGTTGATCCTCGGGGTCGGCGCGGGGCACGTCCAGGAGGAGTTCGAGGTGCTCGGGGTCGACTTCGCCGGCCGCGGAGCCGTCCTCGACGAGTCGGTCGACGCGCTGCGCAAGGCGCTCGGCCCGGAGGAGTTCCCCGAACACCACGGCAAGCTCTACGACTTCGCGGACCTCGGCCAGCGTCCCCGGCCCACCCAGTCCCACGTCCCGCTGTGGGTCGGGGGCTCCTCCCCGGCCGCCGTACGCCGGGCCGCCCTCAAGGGCGACGGCTGGCTGCCCCAGGGCGACCCCCGGGACCGGCTGCCCACGCAGATCGAGCGGATACGGCGGCTGCGGGCACAGGCGGGCCTCGAAGGGCCGTTCACCGTCGGGGCCATCGCCGAGCCGCTCTACGTCGGTACGCCCGCGTGGGACGTCGGCCGCCGGACGCTCAGCGGCCCGCCCGACGAGCTCGCCGAGTCCCTGCGTGCCTACCGCGCGATGGGCGTGGACCAGATCCAGGTGCGGTTCCGCAGCCGCGGCCGGGCCGAACTCATCGACCAGATCTCCGCGTTCGGCGCCGATCTGGCCCCCCACCTCTGAGGAGTCACCGCATGGGCAAGCTGGACGGACGTGTCGTCCTCGTCACCGGCGCGGCACGTGGGCAGGGCGAGCAGGAGGCCCGGCTGTTCCGGGAGGAGGGCGCCGAGGTCGTCGTGGCGGATGTGCTGGACGAGCAGGGGAAGGTGCTCGCCGAGGAGATCGGGGCGCTGTACGTGCACCTCGACGTGGGCCGGGAGGAGGACTGGCGGCGGGCGGTCCAGGCCGCCGTCGAGGAGCACGGGCGCATCGACGGGCTCGTGAACAACGCCGGCATCCTGCGCTTCAACACCCTCCTGGACACACCTCTCGCGGAGTTCATGCAGGTCCTCCAGGTCAACCAGGTCGGCTGCTTCCTCGGTGTCAAGACCGTCGGGCCGGTACTGACCGACGGAGGCACGATCGTCAACACGGCCTCCTACACCGGGGTGACCGGCATGGCGGGCGTGGGGGCGTACGCCGCTTCCAAGCACGCCGTCCTCGGGCTCACCCGGGTCGCCGCGCTGGAGCTGGCACCGCGGGGCATCCGGGTCAACGCCATGTGCCCCGGGGCCGTGGACACCGCGATGTCCAACCCGGCCCTCCTCGACCCGTCCGCCGACGGGGAGCAGGCCTCCCGGGGACTCGACCGGTTCTACCGCAAGATCGTGCCGCTCGGCCGGATCGGACGGCCCGAGGAGGTGGCACGGCTCGCGCTGTTCCTGACCTCCGCGGACTCCTCGTACATCACCGGGCAGCCGTTCGTGATCGACGGCGGCTGGCTCGCCGGGGTCTCCGTCATCTGACCGGCCATCAGGTATTGACCCCTTGTGCGCCCGGTGCCACAGTCGGCGGCAGATCGGCAATCTGACGGAGTGTCAGATAACGGGAGTGTCAGAGACAGACTGGGGACGGTGAACCTCCTTGGAATTCGGGCTCTTTGTACAGGGATACGTGGGCAAGCGCGCCGAGACCGACCCGCTGGCCGAGCACAAGGCGCTGATGGAGGAGACCGAGTACGTCATCCAGGCGGACCGGTCCGGCTTCAAGTACGCCTGGGCGTCCGAGCACCACTTCCTGGAGGAGTACTCGCACCTCTCCGCCAACGACGTCTTTCTCGGGTACCTCGCGCACGCCACCGACCGCATCCACCTCGGCTCCGGGATCTTCAACCCGCTCGCCCAGGTCAACCACCCCGTGAAGGTCGCCGAGAAGGTGGCCATGCTCGACCATCTCAGCGAGAACCGCTTCGAGTTCGGCAGCGGCCGCGGGGCCGGATCGCACGAGATCCTCGGGTTCATACCCGGGGTGACCGACATGAACTACACCAAGGAGATCTGGGAAGAGACCATCGCCGAGTTCCCCAAGATGTGGCTCCAGGACGAGTACCCCGGCTTCCAGGGCAAGCACTGGCAGCTGCCGCCGCGCAAGATCCTGCCCAAGCCGTACGGCAAGTCGCACCCCGCGATGTGGTACGCCGCCGGGTCGCCGCCGTCGTACGCGATGGCCGCCCGCAAGGGGCTCGGGGTGCTCGGCTTCAGCGTGCAGAAGGTCTCCGACATGGAGTGGGTCCTCGAGCAGTACAAGACGGCGGTGGTCGACGCCGAGCCGATCGGGGACTTCGTCAACGACAACGTGATGGTGACGACCACCGCGATCTGCGCGCCGACGCACGCGGAGGCCATCGAGATCGCGGTCAACGGAGGGCTGCACTACCTGCCGTCCCTGGTCTTCCGCTACCACGACACCTTCCCGCGTCCCGAGGGCTTCCCCGTGTGGCCGGAGACGCTGCCCGAGTACACCGCCGAGTTCGTCGAGGTGCTCATCGAGGAGGAGCTGCTGATCTGCGGGGACCCCGACGAGGTCGTCCGCCAGTGCAAGCGCTGGGAGCAGGCCGGGGCCGACCAGCTGAGCTTCGGGCTGCCGGTGGGGGTGCCCAAGGAGGAGACGCTGCAGACGATCCGGCTGATCGGGGAGCACGTGATTCCGAAGATCGACACGGATCCGGTGCATCGCACGACCCGTTTCCGCGAGTCCGCATAAGGGGGTTCGGTTCCATGCTCGACCACCTCATCAAGGGAGCGACCGTCGTCGACGGGACCGGTGCGCCCGCCCGCACCGCCGACGTCGGCATCCGGGACGGCCGTATCGCCGTCGTCGGGCAGGTGACCGAAGAGGCCCGGACCAGCGAGGACGCCGGCGGTCTCGTCCTCGCCCCCGGGTTCGTCGATCCCCACACGCACTACGACGCCCAGCTGTTCTGGGACCCCTACGCGACGCCCTCCCTCAACCACGGGGTCACCACCGTCGCCGCCGGGAACTGCGGCTTCACCCTGGCGCCCCTGAACCCGGACCGCCCGGACGACGCCGACTACACCCGCCGCATGATGTCCAAGGTCGAGGGGATGTCCCTGGTCGCCCTGGAGGAAGGGGCGCCCTGGAACTGGCAGTCCTTCGGGGACTACCTGGACGCCCTGGAGGGCCGTATCGCCGTCAACGCCGGCTTCATGGTCGGGCATTGCGCGCTGCGCCGGTACGTGATGGGACCGGACGCCGTCGGGGGACAGCCCTCCGAGGAGCAACTCGCCCAGATGCTGCGGCTGTTCCACGAGGCCATGGACGCCGGGGCCTGGGGCTTCTCCACCACCCAGTCCTCCACGCACTCCGACGGGGACGGCAAACCCGTCGCCTCCCGGCACGCCCTGCCCGCCGAACTCCTCGCGCTCTCACGGGCCGTCGGGGAGCACGAGGGCACACAGATCGAGGCGATCGTCGCCGGGTGCCTGGACCAGTTCAGCGACGCCGAGATCGACCTGTTCGTGGAGATGAGCGCGGCGGCGGGGCGGCCGCTGAACTGGAACGTGCTGACCATCGACTCGTCCGTGCCGGAGCGGGTGCCCAGGCAACTGTTCGCGAGCGAGCAGGCCCGCAAGGCGGGCGGCCGGGTCGTCGCCCTGACTATGCCGATCCTCACCCCGATGAACATGTCCCTGGGCACCTTCTGCGCGCTGAACCTGATCCCCGGGTGGGGACCGGTCCTCGCCCTGCCCGTGCCCGAACGGATCGAGAAGCTGCGCGACCCGGACGTACAGACCGAGTTGGTGCGGCTCGCCGAGTCCAAGGAGGCGGGCGTCTTCCGGCGGCTGACCAACTTCGGGCGGTACGTCATCGGGGACACCTACAGCGAGGAGAACCGCGGGCTCAGCGGGCGGGTCGTGGAGGACATCGCGGCCGAACGCGGGCAGACGCCGTTCGGCGCCCTGGTCGAGATCTGCGCGGCCGACTCGCTCCGTACGGTCCTGTGGCCCATGCCCACCGACAACGACCCGGCGTCCTGGGCGATGCGGGCCGAGGCCTGGCAGCACGAGGATGTGCTGCTCGGCGGGTCCGACGCCGGCGCGCACCTGGACCGGATGTGCGGGGCGCCGTACACGACCCGGTTCCTCGGGGACTGTCTGCGCGGCCGGAGGCTGACCTCGCTGGAGCAGGCCGTGAAGATGCTCACCGACGACCCGGCCCGGCTGTTCGGACTGCGTGAGCGCGGCCGGATCGAGGAGGGTTTCCATGCGGACCTCGTGCTCTTCGACCCGGAACGGATCGCCGCGGGCACGGCCACCCTGGTGCACGACCTGCCGGGTGACAGTCCGCGGCTGGACTCCAAGGCGATCGGGGTACGGGCCGTGTGGGTCAACGGGGTCGAGGCGATCCGGGACGACGTGGTGAGCGGGGCGGTACCGGGCCGGGTGCTGCGCTCCGGGAGGGACACACGGACGGTGAGCACGAGGTGAGCCCGGCGGATCGTGACGACGAGGTGAGGTCCGCCGGTTCCCCGGTCGAGCAGCGGCTGTTCGTCGGGGGCGAGTGGGTCGAGCCGGTCGGCGGGCACTACGCGGTGGTCGATCCGGCCACCGAGGAGACCGTCGGGTGGGCTCCGGAGGCCTCGCGGGATCAGGTGCACGCGGCCTGCGCCGCGGCCCGCGAGGCCTTCGGGCCGTGGTCGCGCACGGCACCTCAGGAGCGGGCCGCCGTGCTGGCCCGGGCCGGCGACCTCATCCGTTCCCACCTGGTGCCGTACGCCGAACTGGCCCAGGCCGAGACGGGCGCGACCACGGGTGTGGCCCGTGGCATGCAGGTCGGTGTCGCCGCCGCCCGCTTCCGGCGGTACGCGCAGACCGAGCCCGCCGAGTGGGCGATCCCCCCGCAGGTCAACGAGGCCGGACCGATGGGGAGGGCCGCGGTGATGGGCGCGCTGGCCGTCCGCCAGCCCGTCGGGGTCGTCACCTGCATCACGTCGTACAACAACCCGTGGGCGAACCCCGCGGGAAAGATCGCCCCCGCGCTCGCCATGGGCAACACGGTGGTCGTGAAGCCCGCCCCGCAGGACCCCCTCTCCGTGTACCGCATGGCGGAGGCACTGGAGGCCGCCGGTGTGCCGCGCGGAGTCGTGAACGTGGTCAGCGGGCGTTCCGTGGAGGTCGGCGAGGCCGCCGTCGACTCACCCGACGTCGACATGGTCAGCTTCACCGGCTCCACGGCGGTCGGACAGCGCATCGGCGAGGTGTGCGGGCGTTCCATGAAGCGGCAGCTGATGGAACTGGGCGGGAAGGGGGCGGCGGTCGTCTTCGAGGACGCGGATCTCCCCTCTGCCGTGGCGGGCATCGGCACCACCTTCTCCTTCTACAGCGGCCAGATCTGCACGGCACCGACGCGGGTGCTGGTGCAGCGGGGTCTCCACGACCGTCTCGTCGAACAACTGGCGGCCTACGCGGGCCGGTTGAAGGTGGGGGACCCGAGGGAGGCCGGGACGGTCGTCGGACCGGTGATCTCGGCGGCGCACCGGGAGCGCGTGGAGTCGTATGTCGAACTCGGCCGCAAGGAGGGCGCCTCCGTGGTGGCGGGCGGTGAACGGCCCTCTTCGGAAAGGGGGTTCTACGTCCGGCCCACCCTCCTCGCCGACTGCCGCCCCGACATGCGGGTGGTCCGGGAGGAGATCTTCGGCCCGGTCGTGACCGTGACGCCCTTCGACGAGGAGGAGGAGGGGATCGCGCTCGCCAACGACAGCGACTACGGCCTCATCGACTACGTGTGGTCGGCCGACGTGGCCCGTGCCTTCCGCGTGGCACGGCGGCTACGGGCCGGGGGAGTCGGGGTCAACACGGTCGGCCGCAACATGGAGGCACCGTTCGGCGGCTTCCGCAGGAGCGGGGTCGGCCGGGACTGCGGGTCGTACGCGCTGCACGCCTACAGCGAGGTGCAGTCGATCGTCTGGCCGGGGTGAGGGGGTCCGGGGAATGTGTTCGGCCAACTGGCCGGTAACCCGGGGGTGGGCCCGTAGAGTCCCGGAGCGGAGGGCGCGGACATCGATGTCGGCGCTCTGACCATCAGTCAAGAACCGTTCCGGAGAACTGACTTGAAGCTCACCAAGCGTTTCGCCCTGACCACTGCGGGCCTCGCCGCCGCGGCCGCCCTGCTGGGCACGACCACCGGTTACGCCACCCCCTCGGACCCCGCGCCGAAGCCCGTGAAGGCCCCCGCGGCACTCAAGGTGCCGGACGGCAACAAGCTGACCGGCGTGTACGGCGCCCGAGGCGTGCAGACCTACACCTGCACCGACGGGGCCTGGAAGCTCCTGGAGCCGGCCGCCACCCTGTCGGACCGGAGAGGCCGCACCGTCGCCCTGCACTCCCGCGGCCCCGTCTGGGTCTCCACGGTGGACGGCAGCGCGGTGAACGCCGCCGCGATCGCCACCTCCCCGAAGACCGGCACCATCCCCGAGCTCCTGCTCCAGGCCACCGCGACCCGGGGCTCGGGCGTCTTCGCGGGCGTCTCCTACATACAGCGCCTGAACACCACCGGCGGCGTCGCCCCGGCCGGCGCCTGCACCGGCACGGACCAGGTGAGCGTGGCGTACACCGCGACGTACGCCTTCTACAAGCCGGCGAAGTGAGGCGCGTGCGTCTCTGAACAGCGCGGCGGTGGCCCCGCTTCCCGCGGCGGCCACCGCCGTACCGCTCGTCAGCGCTCCAGATCCACCCGCACGGTCAACTGCCCTGTCCCTATGGCCCGTACGGCCGCGCTGTTCATCGAGGGCAGCGAGCGCAGTCGTACGGCGATGTCGTCGTCCGGCATCAGATGCGCGGTCCCGGCGTGCCAGCGCCCCCGGATGCGCACCCTGACCCTCGCGTCGGCCTTGATGTTGCGGACGTACTGCGACCGTTCCCCGAACTCGGAGACCAGCCAGAAGGAGTCGCCGACCCGCCTGCCGCCCACGGGGGTCCGGCGGGGCAGGCCCGAGGTGCGGCCAGTGGTCTCCAGGACGGTCTGGAGGGGCAGGCGGCGCATGACGGGGTTGAGGACTCGTTGGACGGCCCTGGCGACGCGGTACTTGCGTTCGGCGGTGGGGGACATGACGTTGAGACTCCCGTCGCTCGTCTTCCGTATCCTTCCCGGCGGCCTCGATGATCTCAGGGGTGCGGGCCGGGCGGACGAAGGGGTGTCGGCGATGCGTGTGGTGACCTGGAACCTGTGGTGGCGCTTCGGGCCGTGGGAGCAGCGGCAGAAGGCGATCCTGGCGGTGCTGCGGGAGCTGCGGCCGGATGTGGTGGGCCTGCAGGAGGTGTGGGCGACGGGCACCGAGAACCTGGCGGAGTGGCTGGCCGGCGAACTGGGCCTGCACTGGGCGTGGGCGCCCTCGCCGGCCTCCGAGCGCTGGCAGCGGCGGATAGGCGAGACGGGGGTGGAGGTCGGCAACGCGGTACTGAGCCGCTGGCCGGTTCTGGACCAGGCGGTCCTGCGCCTCCCCGTGCCCGCCGACCTGGACGACGGCCGCCTCGCCTTCCACACCCGGCTCGCGGGACCGTCGTACGAGATCCCCTTCTTCACCACCCATCTCACCTCGGCCCCGACCGCCTCGGCGGTCCGCTGCCAACAGGTCACGGCGCTCGCTGAGTTCGTGGCCGCGCACCGCTCCGGCACCGACTTCCCCCCGGTGATCACCGGCGACTTCAACGCCTGGCCCGACTCCGACGAGATCCGCCTCTTCGGCGGTTACAGGACGGCCCCGGCCGCACCGGGCCAACTGTTCCTGGACGCCTGGGAGTACGCGGACCCGACGGCCCCCTCCGCGACCTGGGACCCGGCGAACCCGTACATCCGCGTGGACCCTCCGGTCCGTATCGACTACATCCATGTGGGCCCGCCGGGGCCGTCCGGACTCGGCCACGTGCTGGACGTACGCCGCGCGGGGGACGGCCCCGTGGACGGGGTGTGGCCGTCGGATCACGCGGCGGTGGTGGCGGACCTGGCGTCGACGCGGGCCTGAGCGGCTCCGGGGCGCCGTGGCTGCCGGGCGATGTCACACATCGCGTCGCCCGCTCGTCGTCCTGGCGGCAGTATCACGTCTACAGAACGGGGACCTTAGTGTTCGCCGCCTACCTCACGGTCACCATCCTCGGCGCGGTCTTCAACGGCGCCGCGGCCGTCACCTACCTGATCGGTCACGAATACCCCAAGACCCAGGCGGACATGAAGGGCATACCCCGGAAGTACGTCCCGGTCCTGGGCGCGCTGCTGGCGGCGGGCACCGTGGGACTGCTGGCCGGCCTCGCCGTACCGCTCCTGGGCACCCTCGCCGCCACCGGCCTGGTGCTGTACTTCATCGGCGCGATCATCGCCCACCTGCGGGTCGGCTCCCGCAACATCGTGGGCGGCATCGTGTTCCTGACCACGGCGGCGGCCGTCCTGGTCCTGGGCCTGCTGGACCACGGGCCGTGGTGACCTGACGAAGGGGTCAGAGCGACTTCAGCAGGGCGGCGAAGGCGGCACGGCTGACCGTGACGACGGTCCGGGCGGCATCGGAGTCGGTGATGTGGACTCCGTCGGGGGCGGCGGATATGTGGACGCAGGCGTCGCCTTCCTGGCAGTAGGACGACTTCTGCCAGCGGTTCGTGATCATGTCGGCTCCTTCACAGGTTCTGGGCGATGGAACGGATCAGATCCCGGGACTTCTCGGGACTGAGGGCGGTGCCTTCCACGACGTCGAGCAGATTTCGGTACTTCGTCAGCAGGGCCTCCGCATCGAGCAGCACCGGCCCGTGGAACTGGTCGAGTTGCGCGGTGTCGAGCTGTGGCACGGGCCCGTACAGGTAGTTGATGGACTGGCCCGAACCCGGAAAGGCGCCGACGTCGAACGGGAGCACGCGGATGGTGATGTGCTGCTGTTCGCTCATGTCGATCAGATGCCGCAACTGGGCCCGGGCCACGTCCCGGCCGCCGACCCGCATGTGCAGCGCTGCTTCGTGCACGGTCGTGCGGTAGGGCGTCGGGTCCGCGCCGTGGAGGAGCCCCTGTCGTTTGATCCGGTGCGAGACCCGGTGCTCGATCTCGGGCGGGGCGGGCTCGGGGATTACGTGCCGGAAGATCTCACGCGCGTGGTCAGCGGTCTGGAGCAGGCCAGGCATGTGGGAGGTGTACGCGGTGCGTACGGCGATGGCGTGATGCTCCAGCTCGGCGAGGTCGAGCAGCCCGGACGGCAGCACTTCGCGGTACGACTCCCACCAGCCGAAGGTCCTGTCGGTGGCCATCTCGACCAGGGCCTCGACAAAGCCGGGGTCCGGGCAGGAGTAGATGCCGGCCAGTGAACGGATGCGCTCGGGGCTCACCCCGAAGCGGCCCGACTCCACGTTGCTGAGCTGCCCTTGGCTTGTACCGAGCGTGCGTGCGGCCTCGGTCGCCGTCATGCCCGAGCGCTCCCGCATCTTGCGCAGCTCGACGGCAATCCGGAGGCGGCGGGCGGTCAGCGGGGGTCTGGCAGGCATGCGTGCACTCCTCCCGGACGCGCGTTCCAAAGGTAGGTCACCCACACGAAGGAAAATGAACCGAAGTATCTCCGGGGGCAGCAAATGACATTTGCTGAGCCCTTATCTTCATGTTCAGGCGCCGCACCACCTGGAAGCGCACCGTGGGACGCCACGGCGGAGACACCAGGCACCCGTCCAACTCCCCTCGGTGATCGGAGACTTCCGTTGGCCACCGTATCCCCGTCCTGGAACTACACCCTGCATCTTCCGCACGATCCACGCGCACCGGGTATCGCGAGAGGCGCCCTGCGCCTGATCCTGGCCGCCCACGACCTCCCGGACCTGACCCCCACCGCGGAGCTGCTCGCGGCGGAACTCCTCACGAACGCGCACCTCCATACGAAGGGCCCGTACGCCTTCCGCCTCCTCTCCCCGTCCCCCGGCAGGGTGAGGGTCGCCGTCTGGGACACGGACCCCCGGGTCCCACCCGCCTTCACGACGGACAAGCCCCCCGCCGCACCGGACGCCGAGCACGGCAGGGGCCTGCACCTGGTGAGGGCCTGCGCGGACGCGACGGGCGTGTCGGTACTGCGCGAACTGGGCGCGTCGAGAGGAGGGAAGCTGCTGTGGGCGGAGTGCGGGGTGCCGGGATGGTGAGCCGGGCCATACCGAGAGGTGGAGCGACCGCTGTTCACCAGGAGGCGATCATGAGCGCACAGCCCGAGCACGGCTGGGGAGCGATGCCCCTCCCGGAGATCCGGACCGTGAACGACCTGCGCAGCGCGCTCAGCCGCTACGGCTTTCCCGGTGACCGGGAGCGCTTCGAGGAGGAACTGGCGGCAGCCATAGGAGCCTCTCCGACGAACGACTTCGCGGGCGCCGCAGCCGTGGTCCGCGCGTATCGGCATCGCGTCCTGATCAGGAACTCCTCCGAGATCATGACGGCACTGGAAGACGCCCGTGGCGGAGGCGGCCGTACGTGAATGAGATCCCACCTCGGTGGGCCGAGAGATCCCCGGCTGGCGCCCTCCGTCGAGTACACGTACACCACCCCCCTTGCCTCCGACTCTGCTGAGGCGATCACGGTCGTCTACACCCACACACCGGGCTTGGGGGTCACCGTCGTCTACTACTTCCGTGATCCACAGGTGGTGGACTGAGGCACCCGCCACTACGCCTTGGGGACGGTCCACTCCCTCGGCTCGCCCAAGCCGTCTGGCTTGTACAGCACGGACTCCGGGCGCTTGTCGCCCGGGACGGGGAACACCAGCTTCCCGCGAGCGCACTTGCCGGCGGTCACCGTGACTTCGAACGGGAACTGCGGCTTCGGGAAGTCACCGTAGGTGGTGCCGGACGGGCTGACGCGGCTGCCGTCGCTGTAGTACAGCGTCCAACTGAATGTGTCGTCGGTGTACGAGCCCTTGGTGCCGCACAACTTCAATTCGGCGTACGCCCACACATAGCCGGGCTCACCCGCCTCTTCGTCGGCCTTGCCGACCGAGGTGAAGCCCTGTTCGTAATCGAGCACGGTCAGGCTGCCTTCGAAGGGTTTCGCCGGGTCGATGTTGTCCAGCTTCCAGGTGTCTCCGAAGGCGAAGGATTTCGGCGACGAAGGCGCTGGGGCCGACGCCACGTCAGCTCCGGGGGTGGCGGTGACGGTCTCCGCGCTGGTGACTGTCGTGGTGGCCGTCGCCGAGGGGATCGTCTTGTCGGCACCACCGGAGTCCGCCGTGACACCGATCAGCACACCGGCCAACAAGCCGGCAAGGGCCGCGCCTGCGTGGGTGAGGACGCCTCTACGTGAGCGCGTGGGATGTGGTGACTGAGCGGCGTCGTCACGGACCCGGATGTGCAGTGGCCCGTCAGGGGGCCCTGACGGGGGCGGGGTGTTCATGGCTTCAGCGTGCGACGGTCAGGCAGTTGGCGCACTCCGGGCCCGGTGGACGGTGGTGGTCCAAAGGCCGTGTGGGGTCCGTCCCTACGTCAGCTGTCCCAGCTGTTCCGACGTGCGGTGCACCTGACCAGGTGCTGAACTGGAGACTGGATCTGATCGAGCAAGGACGTTGCGATGATCGGCAACGGCAGACGACGCGGCCCCCTATGGCGACTGCGACGGAAGTGGGCATCCCTGGGCCTGCTGGGACGGATCCTGACCGTAGCCCTTGGGTTGCTCGCCACCTTTGTGCTCCTAGGGGGCATTCTCAGCGCCGTCGACTCATCTGACAGCGAGCCCGGCTCGCCCGCGACCTCCGACACTCCGGCAGTCGGCGCTTCGACCGCCCTGCCGTCGCACCCCGTCGAAATGCCGACCGTCGCGGTTACCGAGACCGTGACCGTCGCCCCCTCTCCCCCTCCGACGAAGACCGTGACGAAGACGGCCGAAGACCCCGAACCGAGGACGACGGCCCCAGCCCCTGATGTGTACTACGAGAACTGTGACGAGGCTCGGGCCGCCGGCGCTGCACCCCTCCACCGCGGCGACCCCGGATATGGGCCGCATCTCGACAGGGACGGTGACGGCGTGGCCTGCGAGCCGTACGCGGGGCCTTGACGGCAAGGGGAGAAGGGGTTGGGCGCAAGCAGTCAGCCCTGGTCCTCCCCCGTGAACATCCTGATCAGCCCATGCGGTGTGTCGTCGCCGAACATGAGGGCGTAGAGCTCGGTGCCCTCGTCGGCGGTTTCCGTGCTGCGGGGGAACATGGGCTGTTCGTATGCGGTGAGCGCGGTTTCGATGTCGTCGGGGTGGGACGCGAGGGCCTGGGCGAGTTCGGCGGCGTCGAGCATGGCGAGGTTGGCGCCCTCGCCGTTGGGGGCGGCGACGTGGGCGGCGTCGCCGATCAGGGTCACTCCCGGCACCCGCTCCCACCGGTGCCCGGCGGGCAGGGCGGCGAAGCGACGCAGCACCGGTGCGGTGTCGGCGTCGGTGATCAGCGCGGTCAGTTCCGGCGCCCAGCCGTCGAACTCCCGCGCGATCCTCGCGACGGCCGCCGCCGAGTCGGTGAAGTCGATGTCCGCGAACCAGTCCTGCGGCCGCGCGAGCATCACGTAGGTGTGCAGGTTGCCGCCCCTCTCCCGGTGCGTCACAAAACCCTTCCCCGGCGCCAGCACGTACAGCGCCCCGCCTCCGACCACCTTCGCGCTGGCCGGATGCCGGGTGTCGGAGTCGTGCAGGTACACCTCGACGCACGACATACCGGTGTACTCCGGCACCGCCGCCGAGAGCAGCGGCCGGACGCGGGACCAGGCGCCGTCCGCTCCGACCAGGAGGTCGGTGGTGACCACGGAGCCGTCCGCGAAGGTCACCTCATGACGGCCCCCGCCGAGCGCACGCGTGCCGCTGACCTTGTGGCCCCAGCGGACCGTACCGGCCGGCAGCGAGTCCAGCAGGAGCTGTCGCAGTTCGCCGCGCTGCACCTCGGGGCGGCCGCCGGTGCCGTCGTCGGGCTGGTCGAACAGGACCGTCCCGTCCCGGTCGACCAGCCGCGCGGCCTCCCGGCCCGCCAGGACGAGGCCGTCGAACTCGTCCGTCAGACCGGCCGCCTCCAGGGCGAGCCGGCCGTTGTAGTCGTGTATGTCGAGCATCCCGCCCTGCGCCCGGGCCGTCGGCGAGGCCTCGGCCTCGTAGACGGTGGACGCGATGCCGTTCACGTGCAGGACACGGGCGAGCGTGAGGCCGCCGAGTCCGGCGCCGATGATCGTGACGGGGCTCTTCAGGACATGGTTGTTCGTGACAGGGCTGGTCGTCATGGTGGGTGGCTCCTTCGGGAGGGGGCCTCCCGGTGGACTCCGGTCGGCCGTCTCCAGCAAGGCTCCGGGCCCCCGTCGACAGACCGCCGACAGCGGACCTACAGCCCCGACAGCGGACCTACAGCCCTGACACGCGATAGACCCCACAGCCCCGACAGGCGACCTACAGCCCCGCAGACCACCCTCCCGCCAACGATGCCGACCAGTCGGTATGGACATCCCCGCCCCGGCCCGGTAGAGATGCACCCATGCGAATCTCCGTGACCATCTTCCTCACCGACGAGACCATCACCCCGACCCGGCTCGCCCGTGAGCTGGAGGCGCGGGGCTTCGCCGGGCTGTACCTGCCCGAGCACACCCACATCCCCGTCGAGCGGGTCACCCCGTACCCCGCGGGAGGCGACCTGCCGCGTGAGTACGGCCGTACCCTCGACCCCTTCGTCGCGCTCGGCCAGGCCGCCGCCGTCACCGAGCGGCTCGGTCTCGGCACCGGCATCACGCTCGTCGCCCAGCACGACCCGATCGACCTCGCCAAGCAGATCGCGACCCTCGACCACCTCTCCGGCGGGCGGTTCACGCTCGGGCTCGGGTTCGGGTGGAACGTCGAGGAGGCCGCCGACCACGGCGTCGAGTGGCGCACCCGGCGCGAGCTGGTCCGCGACCGGATGGCCCTCATGCAGGCGCTCTGGGCGGACGAACCGACCGCCTACGAAGGGGAGTTCGGGAGCGTCCGGGCCAGCCACGCCTTCCCCAAGCCGGTCCGGCGGCGGACCCTGGTCGGTGGCGCCGCCGGGCCCAAGCTGTTCTCCCACATCGTCGAGTACGCCGATGGCTGGCTGCCCATCGGCGGACGCGGCCTCACCGAGTCCCTGCCCGTGCTGCGCGCCGCCTGGGCCGATGCGGGCCGCGACCCGAACGCGTTGCAGGTGGTGCCGTACGCCGTCTTCCCGAACCCCGGCAAGCTCGCGCACTACGCCGACCTCGGCATCGAGGAGGTCGTGGTGCAGCTGCCTCCGGCGGGTGAGGGGGAGGTCCTGAAGGTGCTCGACGAGTATGCCGGTTATGTCCAGGGTGGCGGCGGTGATGTGTGACCTCACCCACCTTCGTGCAGCCCCTCGGCCCTGATCACACCGCTCGTATGCTCGAAGGATGACGACTTCCGCGACCTCCGGAACCGGCCCCACCGACCGCCCTGGCGGTACCGGCCCCACCGAGAACTCCCTGCGTCGCGCTCTCAAACGCGCCCGGGACGGCGTCGCCCTGGACGTGGCAGAGGCGGCGGTGCTGCTCCAGGCCCGCGGTGAGGCCCTCGTCGACCTCACCGCGTCCGCCGCCCGGGTCAGGGACGCCGGACTCGAACAGGCGGGTCGCCCCGGTGTCATCACGTACTCGAAGAGCGTCTTCATCCCCCTGACCCGGCTGTGCCGGGACAAGTGCCACTACTGCACCTTCGTGACCGTGCCCGGCAAGCTCCGCCGGGCCGGCCACGGCATGTTCATGTCCCCCGACGAGGTCCTGGACGTGGCCCGCAAGGGCGCCGCGCTCGGCTGCAAGGAAGCCCTGATCACCCTCGGCGACAAGCCCGAGGACCGCTGGCCGGAGGCCCGGGAGTGGCTGGACGCGCACGGCTACGACGACACCATCGCCTACGTCCGGGCCATCTCCATCCGGATCCTGGAGGAGACGGGCCTGCTGCCCCACCTCAACCCGGGCGTGCTCTCCTGGACCGACTTCCAGCGGCTGAAGCCGGTCGCCCCGAGCATGGGCATGATGCTGGAGACGACCGCGACCCGGCTGTGGTCCGAGCCCGGGGGCCCGCACCACGGTTCCCCGGACAAGGAACCCGCCGTGCGCCTGCGGGTCCTGGAGGACGCCGGCCGCTCCTCCGTCCCCTTCACCTCCGGCATCCTCATCGGCATCGGCGAGACGTACGAGGAGCGCGCCGAGTCCCTCTTCGCACTTCGGCGCACAGCGCGGTCGTACCACAGCGTCCAGGAACTGATCATCCAGAACTTCCGCGCCAAGCCGGACACCGCGATGCGCGGCATGCCCGACGCGGAACTGGACGAGCTGGTCGCCGCGGTGGCCGTCGCCCGCCTCATCATGGGCCCGGCCGCCAACATCCAGGCCCCGCCGAACCTCGTCGACAGCGAGTACGAGCGGCTGATCGGGGCGGGCATCGACGACTGGGGCGGGGTCAGCCCGCTCACCATCGACCACGTCAACCCCGAGCGCCCGTGGCCGCAGATCGAGGAGCTCACCGAGCGGTCCCGGGCCGCGGGCTTCGAGCTGCGCGAACGCCTGTGCGTGTACCCCGAGTTCGTCCAGCGCGGTGAGCCCTGGCTGGACCCGAGGCTGCGGCCGCACGTGGCGGCCCTCGCCGACCCGGCCACCGGACTGGCGCGCCCCGACGCCCTTCCGCAGGGGCTGCCCTGGCAGGAGCCCGAGGAGGTCTTCGTCCCGTCCGGCCGCACGGATCTGCACGCCACGATCGACACCGAGGGCCGTACGTCGGATCGCCGCGACGACTTCGACGAGGTCTACGGCGACTGGGGCGCCCTGCGCGAGGCGGCCGCCCCCGGCATGGTCCCGGAGCGCATCGACACCGACGTACGCGACGCGCTGCGGACCGCCGCCGACGACCCCACGAAGCTGACCGACGACGAGGCCCTCGCGCTGCTGCACGCCGACGGGCCTGCCCTGGACGCGCTCACCCGGATCGCCGACGACGTCCGCAAGTCGGTGGTCGGCGACGACGTCACGTATATCGTCACCCGGAACATCAACTTCACCAACGTCTGCTACACGGGCTGCCGTTTCTGCGCCTTCGCCCAGCGGCGCACCGACGCCGACGCCTACACGCTCTCCCTCGACCAGGTGGCCGACCGTGCCCAACAGGCCTGGGAGGTGGGCGCGGTGGAGGTCTGCATGCAGGGCGGCATCCATCCGGACCTGCCCGGGACGGCGTACTTCGACATCGCGAAGGCGGTCAAGTCCCGTGTCCCCGGCATGCATGTGCACGCCTTCTCGCCGATGGAGGTCGTCAACGGCGCGACCCGCACCGGCATGTCCATCCGCGAGTGGCTGACCGCCGCCAAGGAGGCCGGCCTCGACTCCATACCCGGCACGGCCGCCGAGATCCTCGACGACGAGGTCCGATGGGTCCTGACCAAGGGCAAGCTGCCCACGGCGACCTGGATCGAGGTGATCGAGACCGCGCACGAGGTCGGCATCCGCTCCAGCTCGACGATGATGTACGGCCATGTCGACCAGCCCCGCCACTGGCTGGGCCACCTGCGCACCCTGGCCGGCATCCAGCAACGCACAGGCGGCTTCACGGAGTTCGTGACGCTCCCCTTCATCCACACCAACGCCCCCGTGTACCTGGCCGGCATCGCCCGCCCCGGCCCGTCGATGCGGGACAACCGGGCGGTCACCGCGATGGCCCGCCTGCTGCTCCACCCCTGGGTGCCGAACATCCAGACCAGCTGGGTCAAGCTGGGCACCGAGGGCGCGGCGGAGATGCTCCGCTCCGGGGCGAACGACCTGGGCGGCACGCTGATGGAGGAGACGATCTCGCGGATGGCGGGCTCGTCGTACGGCTCCTACAAGTCGGTGAAGGACCTGATCGCGGTGGCCGAGGCGGCGGGCCGGCCCGCCCGTCCGCGCACGACCCTGTACGGGGAGGTGTCGCAGGAGCGGCAGAAGGCGGCGCAGGTCTCCGACGGGCACCTGCCGGAGCTGCTGCCGGTGCTGGACTGAGACGGTCCGAGGGGAATCTGGGAGGAAGGTGTCTCGGCGGGGGCCGGTACGATGATCCGACCCCCGTTCGACGGGGATCCTTAGCCGAGGAGATGCGTGTCGTGCCAGCCCCGAAGGTCTGGGTGACGGGTCTGACCGTGGGGGCGGTCGCCGCTGTCGTCGTCCTGGCCGTACAGGCCGACAACGGAAAGAAGCCGACCGCGGCCCACGTCAGCGACCGGCCCAGCGTGTCGGCGTCCCCGAGGGCGTCCGCGCAGCCCGAACCGTCCGCGACCGCCGTCCCCGACAGCTCCGGCACCGGCCGCCGGATCGTCTACTCGCTCGGCGACAAGAGGGTGTGGCTGGTCGACGCGAGCGAGGCGGCCCGGCGCACCTTCGCCGTCTGGCCGGGGACGGTCGATCCCGCCCCCGGCACCTACTCGGTCTCGCTGCGCCGGGGCGATCCGACGACCGGATCCGACGGGGTGCGGATCGAGCACATCGTGTACTTCACCGCCGTGGACGGGGTGAACGTCGCCTTCTCCAACGCGGTGGACGGCTCCTCGCCCCCGCCCGCCGCAGGCGCCCGGACCGGCGGCATCCGCATGAGGACGGCGGACGGGTCGGCACTGTGGACGTTCGGCGAGACGGGGACGAAGGTCGTCGTCGTCAACTAGCCGGCTTCTCCGTGGTGCCGGGCAGGTTGACCACCAGCAGGACGATCCCGCTCAGCACGAACACCCGCAGCGCCGCGTCCAGCCCGTTCCAGGTGTCCGACTGCCACATGGAGAACCACTCCCCGCCGATCGCGATGAACCCGGCGCCGAACAGCAGCATCAGCATGAGCAGACCGTAGGTGGAGAACCGCCGGGCGGCCCGGTCGTCCCGGCGCACCCACAGATACGTGCCGTAGATCAGCACGAGCGCCGCGAGCGTCTCCCAGACGATGATCGCGACGTACGCCGTGTTCTGAAGTCCCTTGCTGGTGATGGCTCTCCACATCAGATCGTCGTCCTTGAACGTCGTGTCCATCGCGAGCACGTGCTGCACGAACGCCTGGTTCGTCCCGAAATCCGTGATGTTCCCGAACGCGACGAGCGCGATGTACAGCGCGACACTCGCGGTGAGCAGGGTGGCGGAGAGGTGAAGTGCGCTTCGAGTGGTGCGTGGGGGTGTCGATGCCATGGAGGCCATCTTCCCCGGGCGGGGCGGTGTGTTCCAGATCGACTGCGCCAGAATGAGAGGCCGACGGACCGCGACGAGGGGACGGACGCATGGCGCAGGCGGAGCCGTCGCTGCAGGAGTTGATCCTGCAGCGCACACGGGCGGGTTTCGTGGGCCGCGAGGCCGAACGGGTCGCGTTCCTGCGCAACTTCGACATCCCGCCCGGCGACGCACGGCACCGCTTCCGCTTCCATGTGCACGGCAGTGCGGGCGTCGGAAAGACCTCCCTCGTCGAGGAGTTGGCCCATCTCGCCCGCGAACGCGGTGCCTTGACGGCCTACGTCGACGACGGAGTGGGCAGCGTGCCGGAGGCCATGGAGGCCCTGTGCCGTGAATTCGCCGACCGGCGAAGGCGGTTCAAGGATCTGGAGCGGCGCCTGGCGACCTGGCGGGACCGGCGGCGCGAGGCGGAGGCCGCCCTCGCCGCGCTCGCGCCGGAGTCCTCGACGGAGACGGCCCCGGCAGCGGCCTCGGCCGGAAGCAGGATGGCGGTGGACCTCGGCCTCGGCGCCCTGGAGACCGCGCTTCCCGGAGCCGGTCTCGTCACCCGCGCCCTGCCCGCCGACCGGCTCGCCCAGGCGGCCGACCGGCTGCGGGCCGGCCTCGGCGCCCGCTTCCGCAACCCCGACGACGTCGACCTGGTCCTCGCCCCGGAACGGGTCCTCACCCCGGTGCTGCTCGACGAACTGCGAGCCGCCGCGACCGCCGTACCGTGGATCGTCCTGTTCTTCGACACGTACGAGCGGACCGGCCCCTTCCTCGACCCGTGGCTCCACGACGTCCTCACCAGGCCCCGGGAGCAGGGCCGGCTGCCTGCCGGACTCGTCGTGGTCACCGCAGGTCAGCGCCCCCTGGACGGCTCCCGCTGGGGTGGCCTGGACGCGGTGGCGGAGCTGCCGCTCGTCCCGTTCACCGAGGTGGAGGCGCGCCGACTGCTCGCGGCGCGGGGCATCGTGGCGGAGCCGGTCGTCGAGGAGGTGCTGCGCCTGACGGGCGGCCTCCCGGTCCTCGTGTCGACCCTCGCGGCCAAGCGGCCCGACGGCCCCGACAACGTGATCGACCCGAGCGCGACGGCGGTGGAACGGTTCCTGAAGCCGGAACCGGAGGCCCGCCGCAAGGTCGCCAGGGCCTGCGCGCTGCCGAGGCGGCTGGACGCGGACGTCTTCAGGCTGCTCGTCCCCGCCCCGGATTCCCCGGAGGCCTTGGAATCCCCGGTTTCTCCAGATGAACTGGACGCGCTGTACGCGTGGTTGACGGGGCTGCCGTTCGTCGGACAGCGCGGCGAGCGGCTCCAGTACCACGACGTCGTACGCGCGCAGATGCTGCGGCTGGAGCGGCGCCGGTCGCGCACCGACTGGACGACCCGGCACCGAAGGCTGGCGCAGGCGTACGCCGAGTGGCGCGAGGACGTCGAATTCGGGCGCCGCGCCGAGGAGTTGTGGACGGACGAGGAGTGGTGGGACCTGCGCCTCGAGGAGGTGTACCACCTGCTGTGCGCCCGCCCGCCCGCGGCGCTCGCCGAGGCGCTGCGCGGCTTCGTCGTGGCCTGCCGCGAGGACGAGGTCGTCGCCCGCCGCTGGGCACGCATGCTGGAGGAGGCGGGGGAAGCGGCGGACCACGACGTACTGCGCGAGTGGGGACGCTCCTCGGGCGCGGCACTTGCCGACGAGGAGACCGGGGTGAGCGCGGCCCTCGACCTGCTGCTGACCCGCCCCGGCCTCGACCCGGCCGGCCGGGCGGAGGCGCACGCGCTGCGCGGCAGGGAACTGCGCAGGCACCAGGAGTACGGGCGGGCCCTCCAGGAGTACGACCGCGCGATCGAGCTGGATCCGCTCCAGCCCCTGGCCCACTACGGCCGGGGTCTCACCCACCAGTTGCTGGAGGACTACCCGGCGGCCCTGACCGCCCTCGACCGCGCCGTCGAACTCGCCCCCGACGCGGCGTGGATCCTCTCCGAGCGGGCCGAGACCTACCGCCTGGCGTCCCGCTTCGAGGAAGCGGACGCCGACTACACCCGTGCCCTCGCCCTCGACCCCACCGACGACATCGCCCTGGCCGGGCGGGCGGCATGCCGGCACGGCCTGGTCAGGCTCGACGAGTCCCTCGCCGACTTCGACCGCGCGCTCGCCATCGATCCGGAGTACCTCTGGGCGCTGGTGCGCAGGGCCCGGTTGCACCGTACGCGCGGCGACCTGGACAAGGCGTTCGCCGACCTCGACCGGGCCGCCGCGCTCGCGCCCGACCGGGCCTGGATCGCGTCGGAACGCGGTGACACGTACCGGATCGAGGGGCGGTACGAGGAGGCCGTGGCGGAGTTGGCGCGCGCCGTCGAGCTGGAGCCGGGCTACGTGTCGGCGCTGGCGAGCCGCGGGCAGGCGCTGAGTGAACTCGGCCGCAACGAGGAGGCGTTGGCCGACCTCGACCGGGCCATGGAGCTGATCCCCGACTACGCCTGGGCGCTGGTGATGAGATCCCGGGTGAAGCGCGGACTGGGCGACCGGGACGGCGTGCTCGAGGACCTGCGGCGGGCGGTCGCGGCGGAACCGGAGACCTACTGGATCCAGGCCGAGCTGGCTTCGGCGTACCGGTTCGAGGGCCGCCACGAGGAGGCGCTGCCCCTCTTCCACGCCGTCCTGGCACAGGACCCGGCCGACGCGACCTGTCTGGCGGGCCTGGGCGCGATCCACCACGCCCGCAGGTCCTACGAGGAGGCCCTGGACCACCTGGACCGCGCCCTGACGTCCGACCCGGAGTACGCCTGGGCCCACGGCCGGCGGGGCCGGGTGAACCTGGCGATCGGCCGCACCGAGCAGGCCCTTGCCGACCTGGACCGCTGTGCGGCGCTGGATCCCGAGATGCCGTGGGAGCGACGGACGGCGATCGAACTGCTGCTGTTCCACGAGCGGTGGGAGGAGGCGGGGGAGCGGTTGGCGGCGAACCCCGACCCGGACCTCGACGACCTGCGCGCCGAACTCCACCGCCACCTCGGCCGGTGGGCGCAGGCCCGCGCTCTCGCCGAGCAGCTGCGCACCACGGATCCCGTCGTCGGCACCTTCCAGCTGGCCATGACGGTGCACCGCTCCGAGGGACCGGCCGCCGCCGAACCCCTCTGGCACGACCTGTCCCTCCTGGCCGAGCGGGACCCCGACATGACTCCCCTGACGCGCGCCCAGGCCCACTGCTTCCTGGGCTGCGCGCTGACCGACTGGGCCGGGGCGGACCGGGGGCTGTCCGAGCTCCTCGCCCTGGACCCGGAATGGGACGACCTCGCCGTCCTGGCGGAGATCCTCACCGAGCTCCGGGCGGGCCCCGACGCGGACCGCCCCCGCCTCGACGCCCGCCTGACGGCGGTGGTCGCCGCCCGGGACGCGATCAGCTCCCGGCACGCGTAGGGCCCCCCAGGACCGGAGAAAGGGGCGCATACCCACTCGCCCCCTGAACCCCGCACCCCCCGTCGATTACAGTGCTGAGCGTCGTACATACGGACGGTCGCCACGGGGAGGTCTTGGTGGGTGCGACAGCCGGGGCCGTCGTCTGGGGGCGTGCCGAGCAGCAGGACTTTCGTAGCCGGGTGCGCGGGACGCTTCTCGGGGTGGCCGTGGGCGACGCACTGGGCGCGCCCGTGGACGGGCTCGGACTGGACGAGATCCGCGAGGCGTACGGCGCCGAAGGGCTCGTGGACCTCGGATTCGGGTACGGCCGGCGCGGCGCCGTCACCCATCTCACCCAGCTCAGCCTCTTCACCGTGGACGGGCTCATACGGGCCCAGGTGCGGCGGGACACCGGGGCCTGGCATCCGCCGACGGATCTGCACCGGGCGTATCTGCGGTGGGCCGCCACCCAGCGCGACTGGGGGCCCGACGAGCGGCGCAAGGACGACGGCTGGCTGGCCCGGGAGGAGTGGCTGTACGCCCGCCGCGACCCGACCCGGTCCCTGCTCATCGGGTTCGGCGACGACACCATGGGGACGCTGGAGTCGCCCAAGAACCCGAACGAACTCGGGCCCGAGGCCACGGCCCGCTCCGCGCCCTTCGGGCTGCTCGTCGGGTGGGAGCCGCAGCTCGTCGTACAGCTGGCCGTGGAGTGCGCCGCGCAGACCCACGGGCACCCCGTCGCCTATCTGTCGGCGGGCGCGTACGCCGTGATCGTGCATGCGCTGGCCCTGGGCGAAAGCCTGGACGGGGCGGTGCAGCGGGCGCTCGCGCTGCTGGCCGCGCGGCCCGGGCACGAGCCCGTGTCGGACGCGCTCCAGCACGCGCTGGGCGCGGTACGGCAGGGGATGCCGACCCCGGCGCGGGTGGAGGAACTCGCGGCCGACGGTTCGGCGGACGGGCTGCTGTCCGCCGCCGTGTACTGCGCGCTGGTCGGGGAGGACGTACGGCACGGTCTGTGCCTGGCCGTGAACCACGACGGCCCCTCCGCCGCGGCCGGCGCCCTCACCGGCGGCCTGCTGGGCGCCCTGCACGGCGAGACGGCCCTCCCGCCGGCCTGGCTGGCCGAACTGGAGGGCCGTCCCACGTTGCTCGAACTCGCCGACGACTTCGCGATGGAGATGACCCAGGGCCCGGCCCTGCACGGGCCGGCCGGGGCCTCCCCGGGGTGGCTCGCCCGCTACCCGAGGGGCTGAGGCGCAGGCAGGTCCTTCCGCCGCCGGTCCTTCGCCCGCTAGTCCTTCGCCCTCGTACCGATCACGTCGTCCACCCCGCCCGCCGGAACCGGGATCGCCGCGGCCGCCGAGTCGTCGTCGCCGTCCGTGTTGATCTTCTCGATGATCGCCAGGCGCTCCGGGGTGTCCTCGGGCTTGATGAAGCCGACCAGGATGTAGAGGACCAGGGAGACGGCCAGCGGGATGGAGACCTGGTACTGGAGCGGGACCCCGCCCTCGACGTTCCAGCTGATCGGGTAGTTGACCAGCCAGAAGGCCAGCAGACCCATCGACCAGCTGGTGAGCGCAGCCGTGGGGCCGGAGCGGCGGAAGGGGCGGAGCAGGCCGAGCATCATCGGGATCGCCATCGGTCCCATGAGGCCGGCGACCCACCGGATGACCACCGTGATGATGTCCTTGAAGGTGGGCGAGTTGACCTGGGTCGCCGCCGCCATGGACAGACCGAGGAAGACCACGGTGGTGATGCGGGCCACCCGCAGGCCCTGCCCCTGGCTCCAACTGCGCGCCCTGCGCCACACCACCGGTGCGCAGTCACGGGTGAAGACCGCCGCGATCGCATTGGCGTCGGAGGAGCACATGGCCATGGTGTGCGAGAAGAAGCCGACGATGACCAGACCCAACAGGCCGTGCGGGAGCAGCTGTTCGGTCATCAGACCGTAGGAGTCGGACCCGTCCGGCTTCTGCGCGTCGACCAGCAGCGGTGACATCCACATCGGGAAGAACAGCACGACCGGCCACACCAGCCACAGGATCGCCGACAGCCGCGCCGAGCGCTCGGCCTCGTACGCGTTCGCCGTGGCCATGTAGCGCTGGGCCTGGTTGAGCATGCCGCCGTTGTACTCGAAGAGCTTGATGAAGAGGAAGGCGAGCAGGAAGACCGTTCCGTACGGCCCCACCAGCGGCTCTCCGTGGCCCTGCAGCTCCGGCTCGTCCCAGGCGCCGAAGAAGCCGATGCCCTTGTCGTTGAGCTTGAGGACCACCGCGATGAACATCGCGATGCCCGCGAGGAGTTGGATGACGAACTGTCCCAACTCCGTGAGGGCGTCGGCCCACAGGCCGCCGATCGTGCAGTAGACGGCCGTGATGGCGCCGGTGATCAGGATGCCCTGGTTGAGCGAGATGCCCGTGAACACCGACAACAGGGTCGCGATCGCGGCCCACTTGGCGCCCACGTCCACGATCTTCAGCAGCATGCCCGACCAGGCCAGCGCCTGCTGGGTCTTGAGGTCGTAACGGTTCTTCAGATACTCCAGCGGGGACGCCACATGGAGCCGTGAGCGCAGCCGGTTGATGCGCGGCGCGAACAGCTTCGAGCCGATCGCGATGCCGAGGGCGATGGGGAAGGACCAGGTGATGAAAGAGGTGACGCCGTAGGTGTAGGCGATGCCCGCGTACCCGGTGAACATCACCGCGCTGTAGCCCGACATGTGGTGCGAGATGCCGGACAGCCACCAGGGCATCTTGCCGCCCGCGGTGAAGAAGTCGCTGACGTCGTCCACGCGCTTGTGCGACCAGATGCCGATCGCGACCATCACACCGAAATAGCCGATGAGCACGGCCCAGTCGAGACCGTTCATATGCGCCCTCCCAGGGATCAGCCCGGCGCTCATCGTGGGCGCCACCGCGTGGACACGACAAGCTGGTGTCGGGTCAAGGGGAGGTAAAGATATTCGAGATGATGGCCTGCGTTCACCTACATGAACTCATCGCATCAGCTCCCCGGCGTTGACCAGCAACGACTGTCCGGTGATCGCCCGGGCCCGATCCGAGGCCAGGAACACGGTCGCGTCCGCCACGTCCCCGTCGGTCGCGAGATCGGGCAGCGCCATCCGATCGGTGAGCCGCTTCAGGACCTCGCCCTCCGTCACCTTCTCCGTGTGCGCCGTGAACTGCACGTACGCCTGCACCGGCGGCCCCCACATCCAGCCCGGCAGCACGGTGTTGACGCGGATCCGGTCCGGGCCGAGCTCCCGCGCCATCGAGTACATCGCGCTGGTCAGCGCCCCCTTCGAGGCGGCGTACGCGGCCTGCCGCACCTGCGAGGGGGCGGCCACCGCCGACTGCGTCCCGACGAACACCACCGAACCGCCGCCGGCCGCCCGCAGTCCCGGCAGACAGGCCCGAGTCATCCGCAGCGACCCGAGCAGGTTCACGTCGATGACCGACTGCCAGGTCGCGAAGTCCGCGTCCTCGAGGCCGCCGAAGTAGCTGTCCCACGCGGCCACCTGCACCACCGCGTCCAGCCGTCCGAACCGCTCCACGGCCAGCTCCGCGAGCGCCGCGCACTGCCGCTCGTCGGTGATGTCCGCCGAGCGGTACGCCGTGTGCGCCCCGTCCGGATCGATCTCGGCGGCGCTCTTCGCGAGGTTCGCCTCGGTCCGCGCCCCCAGCACGGCGTTCCCGCCGTCCCGCACGACGGCGGCCGCGACCTGGTGACCGAGCCCGGCCCCGACTCCCGACACCACGACGGTCTTCCCGGAGAGAAGTGACATACCGGCGGCCTCCCTGATTCCTGCCTGGTTCCTGGCTCTGGCGCATTATCTGACGGGGCGTCAGAGTATGGGCGAGTGCTGGAGGAGGGAAGGTCCCATGTCAGAAGAGACCCGCAGCGAGACGTACGCCGAGCTGGCCGCCACCGGACCCTACGGAGTCCGCCCCGGTCACGCGCTGATCACCATGGTCGAACCGCATCCCGGCCACGAGTACGCCTACAACCGCTGGTACGAGGACGACCACTACTACGCGGGCGCGATGGCCATGCCGTGGATGTTCGCCGGCCGCCGCTGGGTGGCCACCCGGGACCTCCAACTCCTGCGCGTGCCGGAGAAGTCGGCGGTGGCCCAGCCGGTGACCGCGGGCTGCTACCTCTCCACCTACTGGGTCACCGACGGCCGCTACGACGACCACATGAGGTGGACGGTGGCCATCAACAAGCGTCTCAACCGCGACGCTCGCGTCTACCGCGACCGCACCCATGTCTTCACGGCGTTCCAGGACCACGAGGCGACGGTGTACCGGGACGGAGCCGCCGGCCCGAGGGACTTCCACGCCCTGGACCACCCTTACGCCGGGCTGGTGCTGGAGGTCGTCGACGCCGAATCACCCGAGCAGCGGGGGGAGTTGCTGGAGTGGCTGGTCTCCCGCCACCTGCCGAAGCGCGTGGCGGGCTCCCCGGCGGCCATGGTGACGGTCTTCCGCCCGACCCCCCTGCCCGGCGACCGCATGACCTACGTGAAGCAGGTCGAGGGCGTCGACACCCGGCTCACCCTGCTGTGGTTCCTGGAAACGGACCCGAGGGAGTGCTGGGACCCGTACTTCACGACTTCGGAGGACCCGCCCATGGGCCGCCGAGAACTACTGGCGCCCTTCATCCCGACGGTCCCGGGCACGGACAAGTACGTGGACCGGCTGCGCTGACCCGGGCAGCCGGCCGGCTACTTCAGCTCGTCAGGACAGGGCGTTCCCCGAGGCACCGTGTAAGGCGCCGCCAACCGGTACGTCCCCGCATGCGGCGCCAGCAGCATCGTCCATTTGTCCCCGTCCGCGTCCTCGGGCGTCTCCATCAGACACCCGTTGACGTTGTCGAAGACCTTCGGCTCCCCGTCCCCCCGCTCCTTCGACTCGTCCGTCTCCTGCGGCGGCTTCAGCTTCTTGCCCTCCGCGTCGACGATCGACAGCCAGGGCGAGTACGGGATCCGGATCAGGATCCGACCGGCCTTCTTCACCCGCATGGTCATCTCACCCTGCGCCGCCCGGTCGACCACCGTGTCGGGGGAGGCCAGCGGCGCCGGGTCGGTCACCTGGAACAGCTGCCAGTTCGCGTCGCCCCAGATCTGCTTCAGATACGGCATCCCGCGCTGGACCAGCTCCCGCTCCCGCTCGCCCCCGTCCCCGTCCGGCTCGTCCTTCGGCACCACCACGAAGTGCACGGCCCAGCGCTGGAGCCACTCGTGGTAGTTCGCGGAGTTCAGGGTGTCGTCGTAGAAGAGCGGGTTGCGCTCCATGTCGGCCTGCCGGTTCCAGCCCCGGGCGAGGTTGACGTACGGCGCGAGCGCGGACGCCTCACGGTGGGAGGCGGCCGGCACGACCTCGACGCGGCCCTTCTCGGCGCCGACCTCCTGGAGCTCGTTGACGAGGGGGGCCAGCTCGCGGGCCCAGGACGCCGTGGGGGTCGTGTGGACGACGTCGTCGACGGACTTGAAGCCGATCCACACGGTGAAGCCGACAAAGGTGATGACGACGGCGTACCACTTGCGGGTGCGCGGCACCGTGAACGGCAGCGCCGCCGCCAGGGCCACCCCCGCGAACAGCATCGACAGCCGCGAGATGTTGGAGCCGATCTGGGAGCTCACCAGCCAGACCAGGACGACCGACAGGCTGTACACCCCGGCGGTGATCCGGACCGTCGACCACTCGCGCGGGACGAGCAGGAAGACGAGGACGCCGTACGCCAGCGGCAGGAGCACCGAGGCGATCTTCATCGGCTGGGTGCCGGCGAACGGGAAGAGCCAGGCGGACAGGGCGACCACGGCCGTGGGCGCGAGACCCAGCGCCCAGGCGCCCGGACGCCGTTTCTGCAGGAAGAGGGCGACCGCCACCAGGCCCACGAACAGGCCGGCGACCGGTGAGGCCATGGTCGCGAGCGCGGCGAGCGGGGCCGCGCACAGGGCCTTCGCCCAGCGTTTGTAGCGCCAGCGGTGCGGCCAGCAGAAGACGACGGCGACCGCGCCGAGCGCGAAGACCGTGCCGAGGCCGAAGGTCACCCGGCCCGAGGCCGCGTTGCACAGAAAGGCGTACACGCCCGCCAGCGAGGCCCACAGCGGGTTCTTCACCGACCGGCTGCGGATGAGGATCAGCGTCAGCAGCCCGGCCGAGACGGTGCCGGCCAGCATCATCGTCGTACGGACGCCGAGGACCGACATCAGATACGGCGAGACGATGCTGTACGACACCGGATGCATGCCGCCGTACCACGCCAGGTTGTACGCGGAGTCCGGGTGCCGGCCGACGAACTCGGCCCACGCGTCCTGCGCCGCGAGGTCCCCGCCACTGTTCGCGAACGTGAAGAACCAGACGATGTGCAGGGCGCCGGAGAGCGCGGTCATGGAGAGGACGGGGTGGCGCAGCAGCCGCTCACGCAGCGCGAGGAGGGCGGCCCAGGTCCTGGCCCTGAGGCCGCTCGGGGGACCGCCGTTCTCGCTCCCGGGTTCCGCGGGCACGCGTATTCGCGGGCCGGTACCCGGGCCCGGGTCGGTCTCGTCGGCGCGTGTCGGCTCCGCAGTGGCCACCTGAAGGCACTCCCCGTGGTGTCCCGTCTTCTTTTCTCGGCCGCGCCCCAGCGTCGACCTGCCCCGGTTCGTGACGCTAGCACGCGGCCCGCCGTCCGGAACCCCGGGCGGGGTCCGGGCGGCGGGCCGCGTGAGGCGTCCGTGCCGTTTCCGGATCAGCCGAGGCGGGTCAGCTTGTCGGTCAGACCCGGTTCGGCCAGATCCTTCTGGAGGGTTACCGGGACCTTGACCGCGCCGCCCTCGCCGTCTCCGACGGTGAGGGTGCCGACCTTGGTGCCGGCCTTCGCGGTGTGCGGTACGTCGTCGGCGGCGAAGGACAGCTTCACCTCGAAGCCGGCCCAGCCGACGGCGGTGACGTCCTTGGTCAGCACGACGGGGGTGTGGCCGCCGAGGCCGTCGTCCACGTATCCGACGACATCGCCCTTCTTCAGGATCTTCGCCGAGGTCAGCTCGTCCTGGGCCGCGAGCATGGCGACCCGGCTGACGTCATTGACGGTCTTGATGATCGGCGACTTGTGCTGGCCGAGGATCGCGCCGACCAGGGTGACGGTCTCGCCGCCCACCTCCTTGCGGGCGGCGAAGAGGAGATTGCCGCCGGCCGCGGTGGTGGTGCCGGTCTTGATGCCGATGGCACCGTTGTAGGGGACCAGATAGTTGTAGTTGTACCACTTCTGTCCGGACGGATCGATCCACTGGCCCATGGACGTGATCTCCATCAGCGCCGGGATCTTGACGAGCTCGTTGCCCAGTTTCACCTGGTCCTCGGCGGTGGAGACGGTGCTCTCCTTCAGGCCCGAGGCGTCGGTGTACTTCGTGTTCTTCATGCCGAGTTCCTTGGCGGTGTCGTTCATCTTCTTGATGAACGCCGCCTCGGAACCGGCGTCCCAGCGGGCGAGCAGCCGGGCGATGTTGTTGGCGGACGGGATCATGATCGCCGCGATCGCCTGCCTCTGGGTGAGGACGTCGCCCTGCTTGACGGTGGTGAGGGTGGACTCGCCCTGCTTGTTGTAGCCGGCCTCCTTCTCGGCGAGCGCGTCGACGGTGATCTTCGCGCCCTCCTCGCCGGACTTGAGGGGGTGGTCCTTCAGGACGATGTAGGCGGTCATGGCCTTGGCCACGGAGCCGATCGCGACGGGGGTCTGCTTGCCGAAGTCGCCCATGGTGCCGACGCCTTCGACGTCCATCCAGCCCTGGCCCTGCTCGGGCCACGGGAGGGCCGCCTTGCTGCCGTCGAAGGTGTAGGAGTCCTTGGCGGTCAGGCTGAGGGTGGGCTCCGGCAGCGGGCGCAGGGCCTGCACGATCGCAAACACGACGACCAGCAGGATGAGGAGCGGGGTCCAGATCTTGACCCGGCGGCCGAAGGTGCGCAGCGGGCTGGGCGGGGGCGGCGGAGTGTTGGTGAGCTCCGCGAGCAGGTCCAGGGGCGGCTTCGGCGGCAGGGGCTGCTGCGTGGTGCGCTCCGGGCCGACCTGGGGGACGGCGGCGGTCACGTCGGCCTTCGGCCGCGACTCGCGGGGCTCGTCGAGGGCCTTCAGCGCGACGAACCTGCTCGTCCGCTCGGCCTCGGCCTCCGGCTTGCGCGTCGCGGGCTTCGCTTCCGCGGGCTTCGCTTCCGCGGGTTCCGCCGGCTTCGACTCCGCGGCCTTGCCGAGCTTCAGCATGGTGGTGGGCTGGTCCACGGGGGGCCGGGGGGCCTTGAAGACGGCGGTGGGCTGGTCGACGGGGGGCGCGTCATCGACGTCCGCGTCCTCGGGCACGGCGTCTTCGGGAGCCTTCCCGGGCACGGCGTCCTCGGGAGCCTCGTCGGGCTCGTCGTCCGTCCGCGGGTCGGTGGGGGCGGGTCGCGCAGTTCCCCGCGCCCCTGGGGTGTCGGGGTCGGTGGTGTCGGGACGGGGGGCCTCTTCGGCTACGGCCGTCTCGGCGGCGTCGGTGGCCGGTGCCGGTTCGCTGTCGGGCTCCGGGTCGGTCTCCGGGTCGGTCTTCGCCTCGGTGTCCCGGACGGGCTCGTCCTCGGGGGTCTCGTCGGCGGGCTCGGTGCCCTTGTCCTCGGGCTGCTCCGCGGGCTCCGCCTTGCCGGGACCGTCCTCGGAATCGGCCCGGCTCGCGTCCCCCTTGGACACCCAGGCCGCCACCACGTCCCGCAGCCGCGCGTCACGCTCCGCGGCCGACTCGTCCCGCTCGCCGGAGCCGTCGGCGTCAGCGGAGTCGCCCTCGGAGTCGTCCGAACCCTCGGCCGTGCCGGTGTCCTCGGAGCCGCTGTCGGCCTCACCGGAGCCCTCGACCGTGCAGGCGTCGCCGGAGTCGCCCTCGGCGTCGTCCGAGACCTCGGCCGTGCCGGGCTCGTCCGCGGGCTCCGGGCCGGCGGCGTCCTCAGGGCGCTTCTCCGTGGCCGCGGGTGCGTCCTCGGGGTCCGATGTCCCGGAACCGGCCGCTCCTGCCTCTGCGGGGCTCTCGTCGGCGTTCTCGGGGGTCTCGGGGGTCTTCGGGAGGTCGCGCACCGAGAAGACCCTCGTGGCCGTGTCGAGGCCTCCGAGGGAGATCGACTCCCGTGCCACCGCGAGCCGGGGATCGCGGGCGGAACTCCTCGCCTCGGGAACCGGACTCCCGCTCCCCGACGTCGGTTCTGCCGACGACTCGCGCTGCTTCGACCTGTCGGGGGACTCGCCCGCCACCGATGCCTCCTCCATGTGTCGCGGGTGATCGGGATTCCGTCACCCTGCGTCTGCCGAACCGTTGAACCGCCGCCCGGGCAGCCGCCGCACCCCGCTGTCCGAACCATGTACCAGTGTCCTGTGTGCGGCCTTGCCCCAAGCGGTAGACGAGAACGACATACCTACCGGTTCCACTACAAACAGGTCACGCACCCTCGACAGACCAATGTGAGAGGGGTCACCCTGTCTTTCATCCACGCGGGGAGGCATGGATGGGCAGGAGCCGCAGAACACTTCCGGAGGAGCTTCTGCTGCTGGCGTTGGACCCGGCCACGGGTACCACCGCACAGCCGCAGTCGCTCGACCTCGGTCTGGCCGGAGCACAGCTAGTGGAGCTGGCGCTGGCCGGACGGATAGCCCCAGACGGGGATCGTATCGCCGTGGTAGCCCCACGGCCGACTGGAGATCCGACTTTGGACTGCGCGTTGGAGTTGCTGCGAAGGCGTGGCGCTCCCGTGCGGGCAGTGAACTGGATCGGCGGGCCGCGCCTTGGGCTCCGCCAGACCTACCTCTCGCATCTGGAGCGGTGCGGCATGGTGCATGCCGTGGCGGGTCAGATGTGCGGAGTGCTGCCGACGACCCGTTACCAGGCGACCGACAACGAGATCAGCCGGGAGATCAGGTCCCGACTGGACTCGGCGATCCGCACCGGCGTACCGCCGGACCCGCGGACCGCGGCGCTCGCCGCCCTGGCACACGCGGTCGGCCTCGGCAAGCACCTGTATCCGGGCAACGAGGGCCGTTCCTCGCGCTCCCGGCTGCGGGACCTCATCAGGCACGACCCGATGGGCGGACTCGTGGCGCACGCCGTGATGGACGTCCAGAACGGTGTGGCAGCACAGCCACGTCGTAGCCCGGCACCGGCCGGCCGTCAGGCCGCCCCCGGAGCCAGGCCCGCGCCGGAACCCGCCCGCGGCGTTCCGATGCAACCGCGCCGAGGACCGATGGCGCGCGCCGTGGCTCACTGAGCCGCAGTCCCACGGCACGCACCGCCGACAGCACGACCGCACCACCCGCACGACCGCACCACCCGCACGACCGCACCACCCGCACCACTGAGCCGCCGCACCGTCAGTCCCCAGAGACCGGTTCGGGAGCCGCTGGCCGCGCGGGGTGACGGAACCGCGACGTCCGTACATCGGGCGTCGCATGGTTCCGGCGCCCCGCGCGGCCGCATGTCCGGGCCCGGGAGGCCGAGTTGCCGGCCCGACCGATGTGCACGCGGCGCATATACACCGTTTCCCAGCGGTAATAAGCACCTTGGTGGCAGTCTGCTCAACAGCAGATACGCAAAGTCAAGAACGAGGCACGCAGCCGGAGGTGCACGTCCCGTGGCGTCCAATGTCAATCCCACCGTCAGGCGACGCCGGCTGGGCCAGGAGCTGCGCAGGCTCCGCGAGCTCAAGGGCATGACGGCCGAAGAGGTGGCGGAGCGGCTGCTCGTGTCGCAGTCGAAGATCAGCCGGCTGGAGAACGGCCGGCGCAGCATCAGCCAGCGCGACGTCCGCGACCTGTGCGGCGTGTACGAGGTCGAGGACCAGCGCATCGTCGACTCCCTGATGCAGATGGCCAAGGACTCGCGCCAGCAAGGCTGGTGGCATGCCTTCGGGGACATCCCGTACAGCGTCTACATCGGTCTGGAGACCGACGCCGAGTCGCTGCGGGTGTACGAACCCCAGATCATCACCGGCCTGTTGCAGACCCGGCCGTACGCCGAGGCCATCGTGCGCGGCGGCGCGCCGGAGGCGACGGAGACGGAGAACGACAAGCGTGTGGAGGTGCGGCTGCGCCGGCAGAGCCGGGTCGCGGCCGAACGGGAGCCGCTGCGCCTGTGGGTGGTTCTGGACGAGGCGGCCCTGCGCCGCGTCGTGGGCAACCGGCAGGTGATGCGCGAGCAGCTGGAGTACCTCGTGGAGATGTCCCAGCAGCCCCATATCACCGTGCAGGTACTGCCGTTCGACGTCGGCGCCCACCCCGGGCTCAGCGGGCAGTACTCCATCCTGGAGTTCTCGGACGCGGCCGACTCCAGCGTCGTCTACATCGAGGGCGTCACCAGCGACCTGTACCTGGAGAAGGCGCACGACGTGCAGAAGTACACCGTGATGTACGAGCACTTGAGGGCGCAGGCGCTCAACGTCGACCAGTCGCGTCAGCTGATCGAGGACATCGCCAAGGAGTACGCCCGGGAGTACGCCCGTTGAACCGCTTCTGAGCCTCTTCCCGACAGGGCGGGCCGGATAGTACACCCCGGACACGTCCGTCTGGAAGAGTCCCTTGGAATATGCCGCCATAAGAGTGAATGACTGCTCCGAAAGAGGAAGTCGGCGAGTAGCGTCGATCACGCCAACGATCAGTAAAGGTTGGCGTAATCCGAACACTGCGCATCTGGCTACGGAGCGAATATGGCAATTCGTCTGGGCAACCTCGACACATGGACGACCTCCACCTACACCAACGCCAACGGGGCGTGCCTGATGGTGAGGTCGACCGAAGAGGAGGCACTCGAACTCGGCGACACCAAGATTCCCGACGGTCCCAAGCTGGCCTTCCCCGCCGAGGCGTGGAGCGCCTTCGTGACCTCGGTCAAGGTGTGAGACCACGCCACACCACTACAACTGCACAAGCACCACCACAGAGCCCTCTCGACCAGATCGCCGTCCTTGCCGAGGGGGCCTGCGGCGCTTTTGGGCGTGGGAAGGCGGGTATGGCCAGGCGCGTTTCCACCGCACCCACTCAGCGGCGCGGGGAACTGCGCGACCAGCCCCCACCGGCCCGCACTCGACCGACGGCCTAGCCCAGGGCGCTCTCCACGGCCGTCACGACCTCGTCGGACTCCGGCTCGGTCTGCGGCGAGAAGCGGGCGACGATCTTCCCGTCCCGGCCGATCAGGAACTTCTCGAAATTCCAGCGGATGTCCCCGGCGTGCCCCTCCGCGTCGGCGAAGTCCACCAACCGCTCGTACAGCGCGTGCCGGCCCTCCCCGTTCACCTCGACCTTCTCGGTCAGCGGGAAGGTCACGCCGTACGTCGCCGAGCAGAACTCCGCGATCTCCTCGGCGCTGCCGGGCTCCTGCCCGAGGAACTGGTTGCAGGGCACGCCGAGCACCGTGAAGCCCCGCTCCGCGTACCGCTCCTGGAGCTTCTCCAGCCCGTTGTACTGCGGGGTCAGCCCGCACTTGGAAGCCACGTTCACGATCAGGACCGCCTTGCCGGCGTACTGGGCGAGCTCGGCGGAACCGCCCGTGAGGGCCCCGATCTCGACGGCCAGGGGAGAGGAAGCATCTGTAGTCGTCATGAGCGGATGCTAACTCCGCTCGGTGAATCCCCGGCCCCGGCCCCCGATGCCTCCATGAGCACCTGGCCGGCCGCCGTCCGCACATACAGCACCGACCGCCCCGCCCGCCGCCGCTCCACCAGCCCCGCGTCCAGCAGCACCCGCAGATGCCGCCCCACCGACCCCAGGCCCTGCCCGGTCACGGCGACCAGCTGGCTGGTGCTCAGCGGGGAGTCCAGCAGGACGAACACCTTGGCCCGCCCGGTGCCGAGCAGCGTGCCGAGGCTCGCGGGCACGCTCCGGGCACCCGGGTCGGCGAGGGCGCCCGCACAGCCGTAGACGATGGCGTACCGGCCCGGCTCCTCCCACGTCGCCCAGCCGCGCCCCGGCGTGACCGGCAGGAAGACGAGTTCGGCGCCGCGGATGTCGCGGGGCGGGCGCTCGTGCCGGTTCACCTGGAGCCGGTTGTCGCCGAGCCAGCGCGTCTGGCCCGGCAGCAGGGAGTCGATGACGGCCGCCCAGCCGCCCCGGCTCACCTGCGCGGTCCGGGCCACCACGTCCGCCTCCAGGATGCGCCGCCGGCGGTCCCAGTACGGCTCCACGGTCCGCGTCCAGACGTGGGCGAGGAGCGCGGCGGCGCGCTCCGGGAGGTCGTCCCGCTCCAGGGCGGCCGGGAGCGGGCCGCGCAGGGAGACCCGGACGTCGGCGCGGGCCTCGGCGGGGTCGGTCGCCCGGATCCGCGCGAGCGTCTCCTCCAGGGGTGTGCCGTCACGCGGCAGGGGCGCGAGGAAGTCGGCGATCCAGGACGTGCCCATCCCGGAGCGCACGAGCAGCGCGGTCACCGGGTCGGCCGCGAGGAGCGCGCGGTAGCCGGGCAGGTGGGCGCGCAGCCAGGCCTCCTCGCCGGGATGCGCGGCGGTGCCGGTGTGCAGCAGTCGCAGGGTCGCGAAGGTCTCGGTGAACGGGCAGACCACGAACCGGCTGCGGACGAGGGTGTCGGCGCTCAGCTGCCACCAACCCATGCGCACCCCCGGAGCTTTCGCGGACGCGCGAAACAATAACCGTCACGTGCGGAGCGCTCTCAGACTCCTGCGCATGCGCAGCTATCGAACCCTGTTCCGCATCCCGGAGTTCACCCCGTTCCTGCTCTCCTTCGCCGCCCACGCGGCGGCCCAGACGATCGGCGGCCTGGCCCTGGCCACGCTGGTCTACCGGGCCACCGGCTCCCCGCTCCTGTCGGCGGTGAGCATGTTCGGACCGCAGCTAGCGCAGCTGCTGGGGGCCGCGTTCCTGCTCTCGGGTGCCGACCGGCTGCCCCCGCGTGCCCTCCTGACCGTCATCTCCCTCGCCTTCGCGGCGGGTACGGCGGTGCTGGCGCTGCCCGGTCTGCCGGTCGGGGCGGTCTTCGTCGTCCTGCTCCTGCAGGGCCTGGTCGCGTCGCTGGGCGGGGGAGTGCGCGGCGGCCTGATGAACGAGATCCTGCCCAAGGACGGCTACGTCCTGGGCCGTTCGGTCTTCAACATGCTCTGGGGCCTGGTCCAGATCACCGGGTTCGCGGCCGGCGGCGCTCTGCTGGCGCTCCTGTCCCCACGGACGTGTCTGCTCCTCGCGACGGCGATGTACGTGCTGTCGGCCCTCGTCACCCGCCTCGGCCTCACAGCCCGCCCGCCGCGCTCCGCAGGCCGCCCCTCCTTCTCCGCGACCTGGGCCACCAACGCCCTCCTGTGGTCCTCCCGCCCCCGCCGTCTGGTGTTCCTCGGCCTGTGGGTCCCCAACGGCCTGGTGGTGGGCGGCGATTCGCTCTATGTCTCCTACGCCCCCGCGGCCGCCGGCACGATGTACGCCTGCGGGGCGCTGGGCATGTTCCTGGGCGACCTGGCGGTCGGCCGCCTGGTGCCGCCCGCCCTGCGCCCCCGTCTCGCGACCCCGCTGCGCCTGCTGCTGGCGGTGCCGTACCTGTTCTTCTTCCTACGGCCGTCGGTGCCCCTGTCGGTCCTGGCCGCCACGGTGGCCTCGGTGGGCTTCGCCGCCTCGCTGGTCCTCCAGGAACGCCTGATGGCCCTGACCCCCGACGAACTCGCGGGCCAGGCGCTGGGTCTCCACACCACCGGCATGGTGGCCCTCCAGGGCATCGGCGCGCTCCTCGCCGGCTCCCTGGCCCAACTCACCTCCCCGGCCACCGCGATGACCCTGATGGCGATCGCGTCGCTCGCGGTGACCCTGACGCTCCACGTGCTGGAGAGGCGTGCGGCCCGTCGGCCCGGCGGGGTGAGCTCCGCGGACCCTACGGAGTACCGACCGGCTCCTCGGTGAAGGCGAGGGGGACCGTCCTGACGAACCGTTCCCCGACGTCCTCCAGGTACGTCTCGAGGGCCGGCGGGCGGTAGCGGGGGTCGCCCGCGCGGCGGCGCAGGACCGTGTCGGCCAGGTACTCGTGCCCGACGAGACGGCCCTCCTTGTCCCTCTCCTGCCCGATGGGGCGGTGCAGGGGCTTGAAGACCCGGTAGAAGCCCTTGCGGGAGGGGACCCACGGGCCCAGCGGGTTCGGCTGGACGGCGAAGTCGACGCACTTGTCGGGGTCCATGACGTCCGGTCCCTGAGCGCTGAGGACCTTGGGATCGAACTCCAGGCCGTACCGGATGGCCTGCCTGACCATCCACAGCAGGGTGATGTCGGACAGACCCGAGTCCTTCTCGCCGCCCCCGACGGAGAGATGCACCCCGGAGAACCACACCTGCAGCAGCTCCTGGTCCCGGTCGGCGCCTTCCTCCTGCTGCCACAGCGTCGGCGGGAACGCCGAGCGCTCCTCGTCGACGGCCAGGGCCTGGAAGGCGCCGTTCACCGACTTGCTGAGGGTGGTGTCGTGGAAGGCCCAGCGGTGGTTGAAGCGGTCGACCAGCGGCTGGAGGAACCAGGGCGCCGGAACCGGGATGCCCAGGGAACCGACCGTGTCCCACACGCCCACGAAACGGATCTCCGTCTCGTACGAGTACGCCCTGCGGAACAGGGTCGCGGCCACGCTGGTCGGCTTGTCGGCGCGACTGCGGTACAGCGCCCACGCCTCACCGATCCGATCGACCTGCTCCGGGCGCAGGATGCCGCAGTTGCGCACCAGCCCCGCCAGGCTGCGCGCGGTGAACGCGCCCCGGCTGAAGCCGAACAGGTACAGGCTGTCCCCGGGCTCGAAGGTGTGGACCAGGAAGCGGTAGGCGTCGAGCACATTGCGCGAGAGCCCCACTCCGAACGCCCCGCCCCGCAGCCGTTCCCGCCGGTTCGTGCCGACCCCGCTGTGGTAGTACACCCGCTGTTCCGTTCCGGCAGCGGAGCGTCGCCGTACGGCCAGGGCCACCTTGGCGACATTTGTCTTGCTCGGCTGGTCGGCGAGATTCCACGTCCCGTCGCAGCAGACCACCAGACGCTTGGCCATTTCCTGCCTCCTCTCCCTGTAGAGAGGACCCCGCGACTGCTCGGTAGATACAGCCAGTACCTCAAGGACCGCGCCGACCCGCAACTCGGCGCCCGGTGGCGGGTCGGCGGCGGGCCCGGCGGTCAGGCCACGACCGTGAACAGTCCCGTCTTCTCGCCCAGCCGGGACAGGGAGATCTTGCCCGGGACGCCGTTGGCGTCGGCGCCCGTGTAGCCCAGGTGGCGTTGCCACTTGGCGTAGGCGGCGATCGTCGTGGTGCCGAACGAGCCGTCGCCCGCGTAGGACCGGGAGAGATAGCCGAGTTCGACGAGGGCCGCCTCGGTGAGATTGGTTCCGGCCATGTAGCTGACGTGGCCCTGCTTGGCCCCGGGGTCGGTCCTCGCGGCCTTCACCAGCCGGGACAGGTCGACGCGCGGCTTGCCCGCCGGCTTCGTCGACTCCGACTTGCCGGGCCCCGCGGCCAGTTGCTTCTTCACGGCGGCCCGGAAGTCGTCCATGTCGAAACTCGGGTCGATCTTCCCCGGCTGGCACTCCTTGTGCCCGGCGACGGACTTCTCGCTCCACCCGTGCGCCCGGCAGATCGCCGCCGCCCACAGCACGGCCTGCCGGTACTGCGCCTGCGGGTAGGGGTCCCCGCCCTTGCCGCGGTTCTCGATCTCCAGGCCGTAAAGGCAGTCGTTGCCGTCGGCCCCGGCCGCGTCGTCGTGCGGGAGCGGCTTCTCCTCACGGAGCGCGTTCAGGACATCGATGTCGGCGTAACCGGCGTGGTTGGTACGGCCGTTGCCGATCATCCACAGGCCCGCGGTCTTGCCGAGCCAGGCGTGGCACAGCGGTCCCGGAAGGTCGGATCTGCCCTTGAAGCAGAGCTCCTTGTCGTCGTGCCCGCCGGTGTGGTGGATCAGCACCCCGATGACGGGACCGAAGGACTTGCCGGACGCCGCGTCGCGGTTGTGGGTCTTCCAGCCGGCGTGCTCGTGCACGGTGAGGCCCTCGGCCTTCAGTGCGGCGAGCATCTTCGCGGCGGACAGAGGAGTGGCCATGGCTGCGTCTTCCCTCCGGAGCGACACGTCGAAAACGCGTCAAGTCGGCTGTGGATCTTGTGAGTTGTGGTGCGAATGGCATTCAGTGGGACGTGGCTGACCCACTTGCCGCTCATGATTGCGGCAAAGCCGCGCCCCCGGCCGGGGAATCGCGGCATTCACAGCCGAACGGAGTCACCCGTCCCACCACGCCCCGGGAGTTCTCGCCGTGCCGCACACCCCGATCGACACCAGCAAGCCGCACTCCGCCCGCTTCTGGAACTACTTCGTCGGCGGCAAGGACAACTACGAGGTGGACCGCGAGATCGGCGACCACATCAAGGAGATCTTCCCCGGGCTCGTCGACGTGGCGGTCACCAGCCGGCGCTTCCTGGGCCGCGCGGTCCGCCATCTCGCGGGCGAGCAGGGGGTACGGCAGTTCCTGGACATCGGGACCGGCCTGCCCACCGCCGACAACACCCACGAGGTGGCCCAGCGGGTCGCCCCGGACGCCCGGATCGTCTACGTCGACAACGACCCCATCGTGCTGGCCCACGCCAACGCCCTGCTCACCAGCGCCCCCGAGGGCAGGACGGCCTACCTGCAGGCCGATCTGTACGACCCCGAGTCCATCCTCCGGGCCGCCGCCGACACCCTCGACCTCGACCGGCCGGTCGCCCTGATGATCCTCAACACCCTCGGCCACGTCGCCGACCACGACCGGGCCCTCGACCTGGTCCGGCGACTCATGTCGGGCCTGGCGCCCGGCAGTTACCTGGTGATCAGCGACAGCACGGCCACGAGCGAGGGGATGATCGCGGCGTCGGAGGCGTACAACTCCAGCGGGGCGGTGCCGTACCACGTGCGGGCGGTCGAGGAGATCGCCGCGTTCTTCGACGGCCTGGAACCGGTCGCGCCGGGCGTGGTGCGGGTGACGGAGTGGCGCCCCGAGGAAGCCGGCCCGGCCGGGGTGGACGCGTATTGCGGGGTCGGCCGCAAACTCTGATCGCCGCCGGGAGACGCCGCGTGTGCGGTCCTCGTACGGACGAGTACGCCTCGTACGGGTCGGTACCGCTCGCTTCCCGGTGCCCGGCACGGTGGTGTGCGGGTGTGACCGCCGTGCCGGGACCGGGTTGCCGCGGTACCTGATGGTGGCGCTGCCGGGGTGCCCGAGAGGCCGGGGCTCAGCCGGGGGCCACCGCCCGCCCCGTCTGCGGCGAGATCATGCCCGCGCACAGCCCCTTGGCGGCCAGGGTCTGCGCGATGCGCGGAATCGCCGCGCGGGTGTTGGCGGGCCAGTCGTGCAGGAGGACGACCTGCCCGTTGGTGAGCCGCCCGACCGCCGCGACGATCGCGTCGGTACTGGCGTTGTTCCAGTCCTGCGAGTCGACCTGCCACAGGACCTCGGTCAGCCCGTATCTGGCCTCCACGGCCTTCACCGTCGCGTTGGTCTCGCCGTACGGCGGCCGGAACAGCTTCGGTGTGCCACCGCCGCCGTTCGCGATCGCCTGCTGCGTGCGGGAGATCTCCGAGTCGATCGTGGCCTGGCTCTGCTGGGTCAGATGCGGGTGCGTGTAGCTGTGGTTGCCGACCCACATTCCGGCGCTGACCTGGGCCCTGACGAGTGCCGGGCTCGCGGCGGCGTTCTGGCCCGTGTTGAACATGGTGGCCCTGAGGCCGTACTGCTTCAGGGAGTTGAGCAGGGCGGTGGTGCCGCTGCCGGGGCCGTCGTCGAAGGTGAGGCCGACGTACCCGGTGCAGGCCGCGGGCTGCGCGGGAGCAGCGGCGGCGGGGACGGCGAGGGTGCCGGCGGCGGCCAGGGCCGCGGCCAGTAACGGGAGGTGCGCCCGGGCCCTCATCACGCCACCGTGATGTTGGAGCTGCCGCTGCTCTGGTATCCCTCGGTCGCGAGGATCATGTAGTACTTGAAGCTGCCCATCGGCATGCCGGCGCGGGCCCACGCGTCGAAGTGGTTGCCGGTGGTGATGGTGCCGCCGGTCCGCCTCGACTGCCGGACGCTCCAGTACTGGTTGAAGGTCTTGGTGCCTTCCACGGACGGGGCGTTGTAGCGGGTGGTCTGGTAGATGTCGTACGTCCCGCCGTCGCTGGAGACGGTGCCCTTGTACGTCCCGGTGGGCCGGTAGGTGCCCCAGTTGTCGACGACGTAGTACTCGACGAGCGGATTCGACGTCCAGCCGTAGAGGGCGAGGTAGGCGTTGCCGGACGGGTTGAAGCTGCCGGAGTAGCTCACGGTCCTGCGGGAGCCGTTGCTCCAGCCCTTGCCGGCCACGAAGTTGCCGGTGTTGCGCCAGGAAGTGCTGTAGTTGCCGCCGGAGTTGAGGGTCATGGAGACCGTGCCCTGGGCGTCGGTCCAGAACGAGTAGTAGTAGCCGCCGTTGGTCCCGGTCTGGTTCGTGGTGACGACCGTGGCCGCCTCGGCGGTGCCGGGCAGGGCCAGCGTGGCCCCGGTGGCCAGCAGGAGGCCGCAGACGCTGCGGCGCGTCGGGTGTGCGGGTGTGTCAGTCATGCCCCACAGTTTTGGTCTGCCCCTGTCAAGCGTCAACAGTTTCGGCAGATGTTTCGAATGCTTCGAGATCCCTCTCACCTGAGGAAATCGCCGAAATCTTTCGGAAGATCGCAGAGGGTGAGGGCTGCTAAGGTCATCGGATCTTCGAATGTTTCGAAGGCTTTCCGGAGGTCCAGGGCAAAAGAAAAAGGCAGGGAGGACACCACCTCCTTGCCATGTTCAACCTATAGCGCACTGGGGGGCTTGCGGCAAGGCCCCCGGGTGGGCGCACACTTACCGGCCGTACCCGAAACCGGAGCTGCTGACTTGAATTCCCTGCCCGCCAGCGTGTTCGACCTCCCCGACCGCCTCGCCGCCAAGGCCGACCCGGCACTCGTCGCCGCCGACGAGCGGCACTTCGCGGCCATCGCGGAGTGCCTCGAGCAGACGATCGCCGAACTGTCCGCCACCCTCGACGCCACCCTCAGGGCACCCGGCGGCATCGGCCAGGAGGCGATGGACCGGGACACGGAGATCCACCGCCTCAGCGCCCGGCTGCGCACCCTGCGCCGCTTCGGCCTGGACCTGTGCCTCGGCCACATGGTCGCCGCCGACGAGTCCGAGCCGGTGTACGTCGGGCGGCTCGGCCTCACCGACAGCACGGGCCGCAGGCTGCTCGTCGACTGGCGTTCCCCCGCCGCCGAGCCCTTCTTCGGCGCCACCCACGCCAACCCGATGGGGCTGGCCAGCCGCCGCAGGTACCGCTGGGCGAACGGCCGTATCGGCGACTACTGGGACGAGGTGTTCGCCGCCGACGGCTTCGCCGGGCACCACGCCTCCCTCGACGACCAGTCGGCCTTCATCGCCAGCCTGGGCAGCGACCGCTCGGAGCGGATGCGGGACGTCCTCGGCACCATCCAGGCCGACCAGGACGCCATCATCCGCGCGGGCTCTCGCGGCGCGCTCGTCGTCGACGGCGGCCCCGGCACCGGCAAGACCGTCGTCGCCCTGCACCGCTCCGCCTACCTCCTGCACTCCGACCCGCGCCTCGGCCACCGGCGCGGCGGCGTCCTGTTCGTCGGCCCGCACCGGCCGTATCTGGCCTACGTCTCCGATGTCCTGCCGAGCCTCGGTGAGGAGGGCGTACAGACCTGCGTCCTGCGGGACCTGGTGGCCGAGGGCGCCACGGCCGGGGTGGAGAGCGACCCGGAGGTGGCCCGCCTGAAGTCGTCGGCGGACCTGGTGAAATCGATCGAGAAGGCCGTCCGCTTCTACGAGGAGCCCCCCACCGAGGGCATGACCGTCACCACCCACTGGTCCGACATCCGGCTGACCGCCGCCGACTGGGCCGAGGCGTTCGACGCGGCGGAGGGCGCCCCGCACAACGACGCGCGCGACCAGGTCTGGAACGAACTGCTCACCATCCTGGTGGACAAGCACGAGGGCGACGCCCCGGAGGCGCTGCTGCGCAGGTCCCTGCGCCAGAACAGGGAGCTGCTCACCGCCTTCAACCGCGCGTGGCCGCTGCTGGAGGCCGCCGACCTGGTCTCGGACCTGTGGACGGTACCGGCCTACCTCCGCATGTGCGCACCCTGGCTGAACCGTGACGAGACGGCGGCCCTGCAGCGTGCGGACGGGCAGGCCTGGACGGTGTCCGACCTGCCGCTCCTGGACGCGGCCCGGCAGCGGCTCGGCGACCCGAAGGCCTCCCTCCGCAAGCGCCGCAACGAGGCCACCGTCGCCGCCGAACGCGAACGCATGGCCACGGTCGTGGAGAACCTGAGCGCGGTCGCCGACGACGAGTACGGCATGGGTCTGGTGACCATGCTCAAGGGCGAGGACTTCCACCACGCCCTGGTCGACGAGAGCGCGCTGCAGGTGACCGACCCCGACCTGCTCGCCGGCCCCTTCGCGCACGTCGTCGTGGACGAGGCGCAGGAACTGACCGACGCGGAGTGGCAGATGCTGCTGCTGCGCTGTCCCTCCCGCAGCTTCACCATCGTCGGCGACCGCGCCCAGGCCAGGCACGGCTTCACGGAGTCCTGGCAGGAAAGGCTTCGACGCGTGGGCCTCGACCGCGTCGAGATGGCCTCCCTGAGCATCAACTACCGCACCCCGGAAGAGATCATGAAGGAGGCCGAGCCGGTCATCCGCGCCGCCCTCCCCGACGCCAACGTCCCCACGTCGATCCGCAGCACGGGCACACCGGTGACGTACGGCCCGCTGACGGACCTGCCCGCACTGCTGGACACCTGGCTCACCACCCACCCGGAAGGCGTCGCCTGCGTCATCGGCTCCCCGTCGTTCCGCCCGACCCCCCGGGTCCGCTCCCTGACCCCGTCCCTCTCCAAGGGCCTCGAGTTCGACCTGGTGATCCTGGTGGACCCGCAGGACTTCGGCGACGGTGTCGAGGGGGCGGTGGACCGCTATGTGGCGATGACCAGGGCGACGCAGCGGCTGGTGGTCCTGACGAGTGCGGGTGGGAAGGGCTGACGGCCGTGGTGAAAGGCCGTTCATAGTCGTTGGATCACCTCCGGGACGAGCGCGACGACAGCGGGCACGAGCAGATAGAGGGTGAGCCCGGTGATGGCTTTGCGGGTGGCCACGGGCAGCACCGGCACCGACCACACCTGGGCTATCGCCGCGTCACGGTCGGCGGAGGACAGCTCCGTCGGCCGCAGCGACCTGACATAGGACTCCTTGACGGCCAGCGCGGAGTGGTAGCCGATCGAGGAGGGATAGATGATCACGACCGTGTCGACCACCATCACTCCCACCACCACGAAGAGCATCCACGGCGAGGCCGGCAGCCAGACCAGCGAGAGGGCCAGCAGACCGATCATGTGGGCCAGGGCGGAGCCGTAGGTCCACAGCATGAACTGACGCAGGGTGCGCAGCCCGCGGAACCCGTCGCTGTCGAACGTCATGTTCGGCGTCACCCCGAAGCCCAGCGCCGCGGACCGCTTCAGATAGATCGTGAAGACCACGCCCATGGCCAGCTGCTTGGTCAGGAAGTAGAAGGCGTACGTCCCGGACGCGCACAGCGTCAGAGCCAGCTCGGGGTGGGTGTGCAGGTTGGCCCACCAGCCGGCGTACACCTCGGAGCGCCAGACCGCGTCCGGGAGCATGGTGGAGTTCCAGGTCTCCATGAGGCCGTACGCGTTGACGAAGGCGAACAGCAGGACCGTCCCCACCGCGACGACCGCCATGATGGCCACCGAGACGGCCCGGCGGCCGAGCGTGGTGAACGACCGGTTGGTCCTGGCGACCAGCCGGTTGTGCTGCTGTATCTGCCGCGCGGACAGGTGGGCCGCGCCGCCGTTGCGCTCGTTCATCGGCACGAAGTCGGCGATGGCCCGGACCTGCTGGCAGTAGAAGATCGGGGTGACGAAGACCACGGCCAGCACGATCAGGCCGGCCGGGTCCTGGAGCAACGGCAGGCTGACCGCGCTCGGCCGCGCATGGTCGGAGAAGAGATAGGCGAGCGCCGGCCGCGCGTCCCCGTCCGTGGGCGCCACGAGCACGTCGCCGGCCTCGGCCAGCCCCAGCAGGGTCATCGAGGCGAACAGGCTGATCAGCAGGAACTTCGTCTTGGGCGTCAGCGGCGAGTACCAGAGCCGGACCAGCAGCCGGGCCGCACCCCGTAACGGCAGCGGCACCCTGCGCAGCAGCCTCGTCACCCGGCGGATCCCGAGCGGCCTGGGCACGCGGAAGACGGCACCGATCAGTTGTGGCTGCAGGGGTCTGAGCTGCGTCATCCGTCCCCCGATCGCGACATCGCACTCCCTGGCTTTATAGCCGGTGCGACGCCGTCCAACCCCACCCGAATCGGACGCACGGAACACCCCCTCCGGAAACCGCTCCGGAGGGGGTGCGGGACGCCCACGGCGTGTTCGGACCGCCGGGTGATGCCCTTTGCTGCGCCGCCCGGTCAGCCGCGCCGCTGTCCCGAGGGCTCGGCGGTGCCGGGCGCCTGGGCGGTCTCGGCGGAGGCGACCGGGGTGCGGTGTTGTGCCCTGTCGGCGGAGGATGCCGGGTTGCCGTGCTGTGTCGTGTCGGCGGTCCGTGCCGCGCCGGTGCCGGTCCGATGCTTGGGGCGCAGCAGGACGACCGCGCAGACCGCGGCTGTCAGGGCGAGGGCGGCTGCCACGACGAGGCACAGGCGCATGCCGTCGAGGAGGGAGTCGCCCAGGGCGCCGTAGACCTGGTGGGCCGTGGAGCCGAGGTTCATCCCGGCGACCGCGCCCAGGCCGCCTTCCTTCGCGGTGGCCACGACGGTGTGGGCCTGGGTTCCGGTCACGCCGGCGTCGGCGAGGTGGCCGGGCAGGCTGTGGACGGCGCGGGTGGAGAGCAGGGCGCCGAGGACGGCCGGGCCGAGCGCGCCGCCGACCTGGCGGAAGGCGTTGTTGGCGGCCGAGGCCATGCCCGCCAGGTGGTGCGGCACGGCGGCGACCGCGGTGGCCGTCATCGGCGTGGTGACCAGGCCCAGGCCGACGCCCAGCACGATCAGCCGCCAGGCGATCGAGCCGTAGGAGGTGTCGGCGTCGAGGTTGGTCATCGCCAGCAGGGACCCGGCGATCAGGAGCAGGCCGCCGCTGATCATCCAGCGGGTCGGGACGCGGTGCATGAGCCGTCCGGCCGGGGCTCCGGCCACGATCGCGGCGACCGGGACCAGCAGCAGCCGCGCGCCCGCCTCCAGCGTGCCGAGCTGCTGCACCATGCCGAAGTACAGGCTGAGGACGAAGAAGAAGCCGATCAGCCCGAGGAAGGTGATCAGGGCGACCAGCGCGGTGGCGGTGAAGGCCGCGCTGCGGAACACCGCCAGGTCCAGCATCGGGCTGGCGCTGCGCTTCTCCGCCACGACGAACGCGATCAGCGCGACGATGCCCAGCGCCAGGGCGGCGATCACCTTGGTCGCGGTGAAGGAGTCGGCGCCGCCCTCGATCACGCCGTAGACCAGGGCGGTGACGGCGACGGCCGCGGTGATCTGGCCGGGCCAGTCGAGCCTGCGGCCGTGCGGGGCGCGCGAGTCGGTCAGCAGCGGGGCGGCGACGGCCATCGCGATCAGCGCGAGGGGGACGGACAGCAGGTAGATCCAGCGCCAGGAGAAGTGGTCGAGGATGACACCGGCGATGACCGGGCCCACGGCCAGGGCGGCGAGCATGGCCATGGCCCACATGCCGATGAACTTGCCGCGCTCGCGGAAGTCGGGCACCGCGTGGCTGATCAGCGCCAGCGTGGTGGGCAGCAGCGCGGCCGAGCCCAGACCGGCCAGGGCCTGCCCCGCCCACAGGGTCTGGATGTCGTGTGCGCACAGGGCGACCGCCGCCCCCGCGGCACAGCAGAACAGGCCCGCCTGGAAGACCTTCTTGCGGCCGTGGACGTCACCGAAGACGCCGGCGGTCAGGATGAAGGCGGCCATGGGCAGGACGAACGCGTCCTGGACCCAGGAGAGTTGGGCGGTCGAGGTGCTCAGTGCCCGCTGGATGGCGGGCAGGCTGACGGCGACCGTGGTGATCGGCAGGTAGGCGACGAACACGCCGAGGCAGGCCATGACGATGGTGGCCGCCCGCCGGTCGGTCGGCCTGATCGCCGTTGTGGTGGCGTTCACGGAAATTCCGCTTTCTCCCGTGCGGCGTGGTGGGCCGCGGTCGGTTGGGTGGGGCAGGGGTTCGTGCACGGGGGCTGCCGTGCCGGGGGCGGGCAGCCCTGACCTGCGGGATGTCGCCGGTGGCGGCCCGCAGACGTCGGTGGGTGGGGTTCGGTGAGTGGGGATCTCCGCATGACGGGCTCGCGTCGAGCCAGTCGGTGTGTTCCGGCTGTCCGAAGGGCCAGGAGCGCTCCGGGCCGGTCAGGGAGCGGCAGCGACACCCCGCCGCGCAGCCCACCCGCAGAAGCTCCCGAGCACAGCCACCGGTGCCGGGGCCACGTCGGCGACCACCCGCTGGACGCGGGAGGCACCGGTGAGGGACGCCACCTGGTGGGGGCGCCCGACACCCGCCGTGGTCAGGGACATCAGCAGGACGAACGTGCCGAGGCAGACCACCGCCGGTACCAACCGCGTGCTCATGGGAGTCACGTCCTTTCCTCGAGGACACGCCCCAGCATCCGCCTCACCGCCTCCGACCATGAACTGTGCAGCCCGAGACGTACAAAAACCTCTACCTGGATGGCACCGGCTGGCAGAATCACCCCGTGAACGACGAAGTGGACAGAAAAATCCTCCACGCACTCCAATGTGCGCCCCGCGCCCCCTTCCGGCGCATCGGGGAGGTGGCGAACGTGTCGGAGCAGACCGTCGCCCGCCGCTACCACGCCCTGCGCCGCAGCGGGGTGATACGGGTGATCGGCCAGGTCGACCCGGCGGTGTACGGGCAGGCCCATTGGGTGGCCCGCATCCGGTCCCGCCCCGACCGGGTCGGGCCCCTGGCGGACTCGCTGGCCAAGCGGCCGGACATCGCCTACGCCAACCTCGCTTCCGGCGGCTCGGAGATCATCTGCATGATCCGCTCCGCCGTCGAGGCCCACCGCGACGACGTCCTGCTGCGCCAGCTGCCCCGCTCGGCCTCCGTCCTCGACGTCAGCATCGACCTGGTCCTGCACCCCTTCGGCGAGACCGGCACCAGCGAATGGACCGGCTACGGCGCCGGCCTCACCCCCGACCAGGTACGCCGGCTCACCGGCGACCGACCGCCCACCCCCGCCGGGCCGCCGCGGCCCCCTACGGACGAGGACACCCCGCTGCTGGACGCCCTCGCCGAGGACGGCCGCACCACCCACACCCGCCTCGCCGAGCTCACCGGCTGGTCCAACGCGCGCGTCGCCCGTCGACTGGAGGCTCTGGAGGCTTCCGGCACGCTCTCCTACGACGTGGAGCTGCTGCCCGAGCGCCTGGGCCACACCCTCAACGCCACCCTCTGGCTGCGCGTCGCCCCCGCCCACCTCAAACAGGCCGGCGAGGAACTCGCCCGGCACGCCGAGGTCGCCTTCGCCGGCGCCATCAGCGGTCGGCACAACCTGATGGCCAGCGTCATCTGCCGTGACGCCGAGGACTTCTACCGCTACCTCACCACCGACGTCGCAGCCATCGACGGCATCGACGGCTACGAGGTCAGCATCCGCGTCCGCCGCCTGAAACAGGCTGCGTCACTCATCTTCCACGGCCGCCTTGTACATCCGACGCCTGTGTAGGAGCCGCACGGGGGCGGAGCCGCCCTCCTGACAGGCGCCGTAGCTAACATGAATGTTGCTAACCTGAATGTCAGTATCTGCATCCTTGGGAGCACTGGGAAGGCGGCGACATGGCGGATTTCGTGGGCAGGCGGCACGAGCTCGAGACGCTGGACCGCGAGCTGGCCAAGGTGACGGCCGCGGTGGGCGGGGAGCGGCCCGGACGCTGCGTGATGCTTCGAGGGCGTCGCAGGGTGGGCAAGTCGCGGCTGGTCGAGCGGTTCGCCGAGAGGTCCGGTGCGCCGTTCCTCTTCTACGCCGCCACGGGGGCGTCGCCGGAGGCGGACCTGGCGCGGCTCAGCCAGGATGCGCAGTCGTCCAGCCTTCCGCTGGCGAACCTGCTGTCCGCGGCCCGCCCGGCGACCTGGGATGCCGCCTTCGACGTACTGGCGGCGGCACTGCCGCACGACCGGGTGAGCGTGGTCGTCATGGACGAGGTGCCCTACCTGATGGACGCGCGGGGTGCCTTCGAAGGCGTGCTGCAGCGGGCCTGGGACCGAGTGCTGGAGAAGAAGCCGGTTCTGCTGATCCTGATCGGCTCCGACCTGTCGATGATGGAGGCGCTCAACAGCTATGGACGCCCGTTCCACCAGCGCGGAAGAGAGATGGTGCTGGGTCCGCTCAACCCCGCGGAAGTGGGCGGGATGCTCGGCCTCGATCCCGCCTCGGCCTTCGACGCGGCCTTGATCACCGGTGGACTTCCGCTGATCTGCGCGGAGTGGCCGCACGGCGCCGGGATGTGGGAGTTCCTGCAGGCGGCACTCAGCGACCCGGTCTCCGCTCTGCTGGTGTCGGCGGAGCGCTCGCTCGCCGCGGAGTTCCCCCAGCAGGTCCAGGCCCGCACCGTCCTCTCGGCGATCGGCAGCGGTGAGCGGACGTTCTCCAACATCGCCCGCGCCGCCGGCGGGATCGGAGCGACCCCGCTGCAGCGGTCGCTGGGGACCCTTGCGGAGAAGCGGGTGATCGCGGCGGAGCTTCCCGTGTCCACACGGCCTTCGAGGGATCGGCGCTACCGGGTCGCGGATCCCTACCTCCGCTTCTGGCTGAAGCTGCTGGGCCCGGCGATGGAAGAGATCGAGCGGGGCCGGAGCGATCTGACGCTGCAGCGCATCCGTGAGAACTGGACCAGCTGGCGTGGCAAGGCCGTCGAACCCCTGGTCCGCGAGGCGCTGGCACGACTGCTGCCCGACGCGAACCTTCCCGCGGCTCCCGCCATCGGCGGTTACTGGACCCGCACCAACGATGTGGAGATCGACATCGTCGGAGCGGACCGCGCACCGATCGCCAAGGAGTTGCTGTTCGTCGGCTCGGTGAAGTGGCTGGAGAACTCCCCGTTCGACCGACACGACCTCGCAGCCCTGCACCGACACCGCGCCGCACTCACACCTGCTCCCGTACCCGTCCTTGCTGTCTCCCGCAGCGGAACCGACTGCACGGGCCTCGACGCCGCGTACGGCCCGGAGGAACTCCTCGCGGCGTGGTCATCCTGAGGAGGCCGAGGCCGATGGAGCGCCTCCTGAGGGAACCCAGGTCAGCCCTGTACCGCGTTGTGTGCCCGGCAGGATTCGAACCTGCGACACCCGCTTTGGAGGCTCGACATACGTCCGGCCCCCGTGCCTTCGTCGGCTGGCCCGACGTTCACCCAAGGCTGCTGTTGTACGCCGCCGTCTGGTCTGTTGATGTCAGCCTCGGATGTCAACGGAACAGCTCCGGAAGTGGGCAGACTTCCAACGGTTCCTCAGGCCGATCCGCCCACCGCCACCAGGTGTGCCGACCAGCACACCGCCACAGAGAGCGGCAGATCCTCCCGCCGTCGTCGTCTCGTCCGGACAGCACGAGACCGCCGGACGCCAGGGGTTGGCTGCACTCAGGGCAAGCGGGGACGTCGCCGGTCATGCGGCGCACCCTAGCGGAGTGGTGTGGCCTTCACCTGCACTGATGGTTCGCAGACGTTCGCGCTCTGCTGGCGAAACTGCTGTGCCAGAGTCTGCATAGCCGTCAGGACCTCGGCTTCAGCAACCACCCGCCAGGTCTCGGCGAAACCGTAAGAAGCCACACGCTTTCCCACTGTGGTAGTGAGGTGGCGGATCGGGTACAGGGGTGTTCACCTGCGTTCATGGAGAGCCGGGCCCCGTGCGTTACACGGCTCATGGTCTTGCCTCAACGGATGTGAACGCCGATGAATGAGACGGAAACTGAGACGGGGCCGCCTTCGGCCTCACGGGTTGTGACATGCGGAGTCGGCAGGCACGTGGTGCGGAAGGGGGCCCTCTTGCGCCTCGCCTCGCACCCAGTCGGTGAGCCACTGTGCGAGTGATTGTCCGAGTGGTGCAAGAGCGTGCCGGATGCAGCACACGTTGGGGTCCCAGTCCCACATCTGGCCGTCGGGCGTACGAAAGTCGATCAGTGCCCACATCGCGCAGCCTCGGTCCATCAGCGGGACGAGTCCCGACGGGAGGGCATCCTCATCGGGGCCGCCGAACGCGTGGTAGGCCATGGTGTGTCCGCGCAGTCGCTGAACCAGTCGTCGGTCTCGGTCAGCGAGACCACCTGCCGGGGCCCGAAGCCGCCGTTGGCGACTTCGAGATACATCCGCTTCAACAAGTCGGGCATCGGATTGCCTACTACCCGCTCAAAGGCGGTGACGTCCTCCGCAGATGCGGGCCTGGGCAGCCCCCGGCCGGCCACATGCGAACGGACCGCCAGGACGAGTTCGTCATCAGTCACCCCAGGATCCTCAGCGACGCGGTTCCTCTTGTCGATGCCGCGACTCAGCGGGGTCTGCACAACGAGCTTGGGAAGCTGGGGGCACTCAGAGACGATTGGGGCGCTGAGCTGGGCGAACAGCATCGCGGTGGTCTCGCCGAGCGAGACTGCTTTCACCGTGATTCCCCGCTCTTCCCTGCATAATCTGGTGCGCTTGTGGTGCGGGGCCGTAGCGGCCCGTATCGGCACATCAGTCCTGCCGCTACGGCCGCCTCAGCGATCCTTCGGGCTTCAGCGATCTATCGAGTTCCCTCAAGTACTTCCTTTGCGAAGATCCCGAAATCTTCAAGTGCTGGCACCCTTGGATTTGTGGCGGCTACTGCTTCCAAAATGCCGCCCCCTGTTGGGGCGGTTCTCATGGTTTGGTGTTGAGCGGCCTGGGGGCTCTTGGGTCGTAGGGGCAATGGAGACGGGGCAGTGACTTGAGCGCAGAGGCTGGCTATGGGACTCAGCCTGATGTCCTCGCGGCGCTTCTCGCGGTCGTTGGGGATGCAGGGTCGGTGCTGTCGTATGACGAGGACAGGTCGTTCGCCGCGCTGAGCCTGGGCCGTTTTGGCTCTGTGGGGTCGTCACGGCTGGACTGGAGCGGTGTTGAGGTACTCCATCGCTCTCCAGTGTTCGATGGGGATGGGCTGCGGGCGCTGTTGCGCGGGCTTTCTCGTCCGGATGAGCTGGCCGTCGTGTTCTGGAGCAATCTGGCGGTGCCCTCCCTCGCCCTGGGAGTCGGCCTGGTCGCGAGGCACGCCGAGGCGATATTGGAGTGCTGCTTCGCGTGCTGGGTCTACCTCGCAGACAGCGGGTCATTGATCGAGTTCCAGGATGGTGAAGGGTTCACTGCCGGGCGGGTGCCCGAGTGACCTCCTCGGTGGAGCCTTATAGGGACCGATGGGAAAGTTGAAGCTGTATGCGCAGGTAGGGAGCTGCCTTTCGCTCCCGGCCATTACGGCGGCTGGCTCTTCGCCACTCGGAACGGCCGCCCGGTCGAGTCGCGCAACGTGTACCGCTCCTTCACGCGCGTCGCCCAGTCCGCCGGCCTCCGCGTGATCCGGTTGCACGACGCCCGGCACGGCACCGCCACCCTCCTCACCGCATCCGGGGTGGCTCCCCGCGTCGTGATGGAGATCCTCGGGCACAGCCAGATCAGCATCACCATGGACGTGTACACGCACGTCGTGCAGGACACCCAGCGGGAGGCCATCAGTCACATGGATCGGCTGCTCAAGAGGCGTCCCGGTCGTCAGTGACCGCACCCGTTGATGTCAAAGGCCCCGGACCATGTTCGGTCCGGGGCCTTTTGGCTGGTGCCCCCGGCAGGATTCGAACCTGCGACACCCGCTTTAGGAGAGCGGTGCTCTATCCCCTGAGCTACGAAGGCGGGGAACTGTCGGAGAACGTGTCTGAGATGAGTGCCCTGATGGCACGGGCTCAGACGTGTTCCCGGCAGTGGTGCGGTGGCATGACTGGCGTGCAGTTGTGCCACCGCCCACAGTGTAGCGGCTGGCGTGGTGGCGGCCGGAGGGTTGGTCATCTTGGGCGCCGGCCCCCGCTCTGGCTGGGCGGCACGGGCGGTGGTCTGTGGGGGACGGGGCAGTCGCGAGACCGGGTGGCTCTTGTTCGAGGGCGTGGGTGATGGAGTTGTTGACCCGGGCGTGGCCGATGCAGATCGGCAGGCCGACGTTGGCGTCGTAGTCGGGGACACGTTGCCATCGACGCGTAAGTCTGACGTGATCGGCCGCAGGTGTTCGGGCCTTCTTGAAACGCGGACTCCAGCGGGCTTCGCCACCGGTTCCACATCATCGAGACGCCGGAGTCTTCCGACGCCGAGGGGCTTCCCGTCTGGCCGGAGCCCCTCCCGATCCCAGCTCGCGGTCGCGGATCGGGCCGGTCCCGTCCGCGTGCCAGAATGGAGAAGTCCGTTCTCCGTACTGGCTTCCTCGAGGTTTCTTCCGTGTCCCAGTCCGTCGGCCGTGTGCCTCAGCGACGCAACGCACGGTCCAACCGGGCGCGCATCCTGGCCACCGCGCGTCAGGAGCTGGGGCGGAACCCCGACATCACGCTGGAGGAGCTCGCCCGCGCCTCCGGTGTCGTACGGCGCACGCTGTTCGGGCACTTTCCCGGGCGGGCGGCGCTCCTGGACGCACTGGCCGAGGAGGCCGCCGAGGCGCTTCAGGCCGCGGTGGATCTCGGTGCGGAGGCGGCGGAGCCCGCGGATCGGGCGCTCGCACAGTTTTCGTTGTCGCTCTGGCCCGTGGGCGACCGGTACCGGATGCTCCTGGCGCTGGCCCGGCGGGACCTCGGCATGGAGCGTGTCGCCGGGATTCTGGAGCCCGCTCGGGTCAGGGTGACGGCCATCGTGGAGCGGGGGCAGCGGGACGGAGTGTTTCATTCCCACCTTCCGGCCTCGGTGCTGAGCGCCGGTCTGGAGGCGATGACGGTCGCCCTGCTGGAAGAGGTCAACTCCGGGGCTCTGGAGGACGACGGCTCCCGGGTCGCCGTGACCACGCTCATCGCGGCCGGTGTTCCGGAGCAGCAGGCGCGGTCCGTGGTCCACGACGTGGTCGCGACGCAGGACGTCCCCGGCGACTGAGCCTCGACTCTGCCGTTCACCCCGAACATCGAAAAGACCCCGGTGCCCAAGGCGCCGGGGTCTTCTCATGCGCGCCTCCGCTTTCGCCCAGCGCACGGCTTCTTGCCCAGCGCACGGCGGACATGCCGAGCTCGCGCTCACTGTCACCAAGAAGGAACCCAGCGGACAAGAAGGAAAGGGGGCCGTGCGCCGCTCAACGCACGGCCCGTCCTGGGGGTGGAGGAGGTCGGAATCGGGGTTTCGGCCTCCGGTGTGAGGGCGGGCTCAGACGCCCGCGTTCTCGGTCTGCTCCTCGGCCGTCCGCACCGCTTCGTCCTAGCCGTGCTCGGCTGTGTGCTTGCGGCCGGGCAGGACGGCGATGACGATCAAGGTTCCGGCGGCCATGATGATGCCGCCGATGAGGCTGGTGTGGGCGATGGCGTGGGCGAAGGACTCGTGCACCGCTCCCAGCAGCGTCTGGGCATGCTCGGCGCCGCCCTGCGGGTTCTTGACGGCTCGACCACCACTTGGAGGGTCAGCTCAGCCGTCGTGACTGCCGCGATCACGGACCTTTGGCCGGAGGTCGAAGTCGACCCGACGCGACGTAGCGAGGCATGTGCCTTCAGCTGGGGCTTCTGCACGGATGAAGGTCCGTGTGAGGTATCTATGCCGGAAGATGAAACGGGCCTCTATTTGGATGCGGCCATGGCGGACTCTGCGCAGTTCGCGTGCTTGCTTCGCCAGTGGATGCCGGACTCCGTCGACTTGGTGTTCTGCGATCAGGGCTACAACTTCGATGTTCGAGTAAGCCCGGGTGCCACCGTGGCGGAGCTCATCGAAGAGGTGGACGATCAGCCCTGATGAGACTCGTGCCGCGGTAGAGAACCTTCGCCTGGTCAGGAGAGATGGCCCTGTCGACTGGTGGGAGAGTGTGGCCATGGAGATTGCCGACCGCACGCTGACGGTGGACGTGATCGCGGCACTGAGGTACTGGCCCGGTGTCATCTGGGGAGGTCAGAAAAACCCTCCGGAGCCGGTGGATCTCACGGTTCTGCCTCCCTTCTTCAACGAGGTGTTGCAGGAACTTCCCTGGTGGAACCGCGACTGGAAGGTCCGCGATGTCGAGCCGGGTCTTCCCCTGGAGATCGAGAGTGATCACCACGGCCACCCTTCAAGGTTCACGGAGGTGTCAGTGCCGGGCACGGTCGGTTCCAGCGGTGGTGAGAGCCTGGCTTTCGTCGCGAAGGTCGGGTTTGCGGGCGACCGGCTGATCCGCTTCCAGGCCAAGATCGGCGACGTGGTTCTCGGTCCTGCCGTTGCCCCTGCTGGGCGACTGGAGCCACATCAGTTCGCAAGAGTGCTCACCGGGTTGATGGACCTGCGCGGGATTCCGGTCAAGGGGATGGCAAGGGAGACCGCACGATCGATGTCCACCATCCACATGCTCCGCAGCGGCAGCCACAACCCGGAACCGCTTCTCGCCCAGGAGATTGCCAAGGTTCTGGGCATGTCCGAAGGGGACATCAGAGTCATCGCTGGACTCGACGACGGCAGCACGCGGTAGCTGACAGGCGAGGCGTCACGATGCGGCGTTGTTGCTGCGTCAAGCGACTCGCTCACTCGAGTCGCCGCCCTGGACCACATCAAAGACAACGGGTGCATCAACGCGGTGAGCCCCGGCACCACGGACACCGTCGAGCTTCGTCGTCGGCCACGACCTCGTCGTCGACGGCGGCGTCACCACCTGATCCGTCTGAACGCCACGCGGCGGTCGTGGCCACCGACGGCCGTACGCCCGAAGAAAGTCGCCCAAGTCGGCCAAGTAGCCCTGGACGCAAGGAGTCGAAGGAAACGTGCGCCGGCGTCAGAACAGCGGAACCCGGGTGAAGTGGCCCGCCGCGTGGAGTTCCTCCTCGATGCGGGTCGCCGTGCGGCGCAGTTCCGGGAGGATCTCCTCGACGCACTCCCGCTCCGTGCGGCCCGCCGCGTGCAGGGCCACGTTCACGGCGGCGACCACCCGTCCCGTACGGTCGCGCAGCGGGACGGCGAGGGTGCGCAGGCCGTCCTCCCAGCCCTCGTCGAGCAGGGCGTAGCCCTGGGTGCGGACGCGGTCCAGGTCGGCCGAGCTCTCCGTGTCCGCGAGCAGCACCCGGCCCAGCGAGGTCGCCGAGGCCGGCAGCCGGGTGCCGACCCGGATGTCCACGCCCATGATCCGCGGGGACACCGCCCGTGCCGTGTACTGGATCTCCGTGCTCGACCCCGAGGACACCAGGACCGCCAGCGCCGTCGACTCCTTCACCCGTGCCGAGAGGTCCGCCAGGTGCGGGGCGGCGATGCGGGGGAGGGTCGTACGGGACAGGGGCGGGAAGCCCAGGGACAGGACCCGGGGGGTGAGGGTGAAGGTGCGGGACTCCGGTTGCTGGCGGACCAGGCCCAGGTGTTCGTAGGTGATCAGGGCCCGGCGGGCGGTGGCCCGTGCCAGCCCGGTCGCCCGCGCCACGTCCGTCAGCGTCAGGGCGGCCCGGCCCGCGCCGAACGCCGTCAGGACCGTCAGGCCCCGCGCGAGGGACTCGATGAAGTCCCTGCCCAGTTCGTGCTTGGACGCGCCGATCCAGGAGGCCAGGTCCGAGGGGGGCGGGCCCGGGTCCGGCTCGGGGGCGGTCGCCAGCTCGTGCTCCATCTCGGCCACCGTCGCCCGCAGCCGCGGCAGCAGCGTGTCGCGCAGGTCGGTGGCCGAGTGCCGGCTGGTGTGGCTCACGACGTTCGCCACGCACGCGATCCGGGCGGTGCGCGGGTCCCGTACCGGGACGGAGACCGCCACCAGGCCCGGCTCGATCAATTGGTCGTCCAGCGCCCAGCCGTTCCGGCCCGCCGCTTCCGCCCGGCGCTCGAACTCCCCGTCCGGGAAAGGCAGTTCCCGGGGAGGTACGGCGGTGAAGGCCAGGTCCTGAGGATCCGCCGCCCGGCGCGCACGCCAGGCCCGCCACTCGGCGTCGGTCCACTCGGAGGCGAACAGGGGCCCCGGCGCGGTGCGTTCGGCGGGGAGCAGGTCGCCGATGCGGAAGCTGAGGGACATGGCGCGGCGGCGGGTGGCCTGGTGGATGAAGCGGATGCCGTCGCGGTCGGCGACCGCCAGGGACACCGACTCGTCCAGCTCGTCGGCGAGGGCGTCGGCCCGTGGGGAGAGCAGGGCGGGCAGACGCAGGGCGGCGAGATAGGCGTTGCCGAGTTCCATGAGGCGGGGGGTCGCCACCGCGTCCCGGCCGTCCAGGCGGACGTATCCCATGCGGGCCAGCGTGGACGTGATGCGGTCGACCGTGGAACGTGCCAGGCCCGTCGCCCGCTCCAGGCCGCTCAGGCTCAGCGTCCCGCCCGCCTCGGTCAGTTCCCGCACCACCGCGACCCCCCGGATCAGCGGTGCGACCGCCTCGTCCGGCACGACGGCGGACAGCGGCGTGGTCGTCTCAGCGGGCATCGGTTCTCCGGTACGGCGATCGCGGCACGCCTGCGGTTCTCCGGTACGGGGATCGCGGCACGCCTACGGTAATCCGTCCGGCGGTGGAGGCACGCCCACGGCGCCCGCCCCCGCTACCTCCGCGTCACCCACACCCGCTGGTTCCCGTCCCCGTCCGGCCCCAGTACCCGCACCCGGATTCCCCGGCCCGGGTCCCGGAACTCCTCTCCGGTCGTGAACGGCGCGTCCGAGAGTTCCGCGTGGACGTTGGGGCTGCGGGTGCAGCCCCCGCTGTTGCGCCGCGCGTCGTACACGCGCACCGGACCCCGGCCGGTGTCCACGTCCGCGTCGACCCGGTAGACGAGGACGCCCGGCCGGCAGACGGTCTCGTCGTTGCCCTCGCGGGTGCGGAGTTCGACCGCGTAGCCGCTGCGGCTGCCGAGGGGCAGGAAGAGGAGTTTGGCGCCGGAGCCCGCCCGGGCCAGCGGGGTCAGCGTGTACTCCGAAGTCCCGGGCTCCGTCACGCAGTTGACCTGCGTCGCGTCCAGCCAGCCCAGCTTCCACTTGTGCCAGCCGAGGAGGTCGTTGTCGGCGCCCCAGTCCTCGCTCATGATGTCCCAGTGGCCGACCGCGCCTCCGCCGTTCTGGGTGTACAGGTCGGGCAGGCCGAAGACATGGCCGTTCTCGTGGGGCAGCACCCGGTAGCCGGTCTTCGGGAACGAGCCGGAGCCGTCGTCCTGGCGGGAGTACACGAAGGAGGCGTTGGCGACGGGGACGCCGTCGGCGACCGGGGCGTCCGGGTTGCCGGCGAAGGTCACCGACAGGACCGTGTCGAGGGCGGAGGGTCCGGCGTTCGGGGTCACCAGGACGTTCAGGAAGTCGTACGACCGGAAGTCCACCCTGGGATCGGCGGCCGTCACGATGTCCTGGACCAGTCGGCGGTAGCCCGGGTCGAAGGGGGCGCCGCGCTCTATGCCGTAGGCCCGGAAGGACTTCGGCATGCGCAGCCAGTCGGTGATCGGGGTCTCGGGGCGGTAGTCGAGGCGGCCGTAGGAACTGGTGCGGAACCAGTCCTGGGTCTGCGGGAAGAACTCGCGGAAGCGGTCGAGTGCGCTGCCGGAGCCGGGCGCGTCGGAGAAGTCGATCATCAGGGTGAGGGCGCGGACCGTGCCGGTGGAGCGGGAGTATCCGTCGGGTGTGGGCAGGCCCTCGGACATCTGGACGGCCGGGCCGCCGCTGATCAGGCAGGCCCCGTGGGTGCCGGAGCGGGCCAGGGAGATCGGGCCGGCGGTCGTGGCCCCGGGGGCGGCGGGTTCGGTGCCGGCCGAGGTGCTGACCGCGAGGGTCAGCGCGGTCACGGAGGCCAGGGCGGCGATGCGGCGCGGTCGTATGCGACGTCTGGTCCACGGCATGCGGGCACCCTCCGGAGCGCGGCAGCCGCTGGTCCGAAGGCTGCACCTTTTCGATCACCCTCTGCCGGGGGAGGGGTGGACGCGCGCTGGAGGAGACCGAACGTGGGTATCCGGAAGCCTGTGACTCAGGTCACAACATATTTTCTCCTCAACCCGAAATAACCGGGGAGCGTCTCCCCGTTTAGACCTGTGTCCGAGCGAAGCGGGGAACGGCTCCCCGGATCGTGAAGTCTCAAGTCTTCGACCAGAGGAGTGCACCGTGACCGCCACGACGACCGCGCAGCGCAAGGCGCCCCGGCCCCGCGCCGACGCCCTGCGCAACCGCGAGCGGATCGTCACCGCCGCCCGGGAGATGTTCACCGAGTTCGGCCCTGACGTGCCGCTCGACGAGATCGCCCGCCGGGCCGGCGTCGGCAATGCCACGGTGTACCGCAACTTCCCCGACCGCGACGCGCTCGTCCGTGAGGTGGTGTGCTCGGTCATGGACCGCACCACCGAGGCGGCCGAGATCGCGCTCACGGAGACCGGGGACGCCTTCGAGGCCCTGGAGCGTTTCGTGCACACCGCCGCCGACGAGCGGCTCAGCGCGCTGTGCCCGATGATCCAGAGCACCTTCGACCAGAACCATCCGGACCTGGAGGCCGCGCGCGTGCGGTGCGAGGAGCTCGTCGTCGAGCTCATGAACCGCGCGAAGGCGGCCGGCCAGCTCCGTACCGACGTGGACTCGGGTGACCTGCTGATCGTGGTCGCCCAGCTCAGCCGGCCGCCGGCGGGCACCGCCTGCTTCCAGATCGACCGGTTCGTCCACCGCCATCTCCAGCTGTTCCTGGACGGACTGCGGGCCCCGGCCCGCTCCATCCTCCCGGGCACGGCCTCGACCCTGGAGGACCTGCGCCAGGCCTGACCTGATCCGGCGCCGATGAGTTCAGAACACCAGACCAGTCCCTAGTACGTCCTCGAAGACCTTTTTCCGAACCGAAGTCCCGAAGTGGGTACCCCCATGTCTGAAACAGCCGCAAAGGCTCCGAGCGCACCGGCACCGTCCGGTGACGCCAACCGCTGGAAAGCGCTCGTCTTCATCGCGCTCGCCCAGCTGATGGTCGTCCTCGACGCCACCATCGTGAACATCGCCCTGCCGTCGGCCCAGACCGACCTCGGCATCTCCGACGGCAACCGGCAGTGGGTCGTCACGGCCTACGCCCTCGCCTTCGGCGGACTCCTGCTCTTCGGCGGCCGCATAGCCGACCTGTGGGGCCGCAAGAACGCCTTCGTCGTCGGCCTGATCGGCTTCGCCGCGGCCTCCGCGCTCGGCGGTGCCGCCACCTCCGGCGCCATGATGTTCGGCGCCCGCGCCCTCCAGGGCGTCTTCGGTGCACTGCTCGCGCCCGCCGCGCTCTCCCTGCTCGCCGTGATGTTCACGGACGCCAAGGAGCGCGCCAAGGCCTTCGGCATCTACGGCGCGATCGCCGGTGGTGGCGGTGCCGTGGGCTTCATCCTCGGCGGTGTGCTGACCGAGTACATGGACTGGCGCTGGACCTTCTTCGTGAACATCCCGTTCGCGATCGTCGCCGCGCTCGGCGCGTACTTCGTCATCCGTGAGCCCGAGGGCGGCCGCAACCGCAACCCGCTCGACATCCCCGGCGTCCTGCTGTCCACCCTGGGCCTGGTCGCGCTGGTCTACGGCTTCACCCGCGCCGAGTCCGACGGCTGGGGCGACTCCGTGACCGTCGCCATGTTCGTCGCGTCGGCCGTGCTGCTGATCGCCTTCGTCGTCACCGAGGCCAGGGTCAAGGCCCCGCTGCTGCCGCTGCGCGTGATCACCGACCGCAACCGCGGCGGTATCTACCTCTCCCTCGGCATCGCGATCATCGCGATGTTCGGCACCTTCCTGTTCCTCACCTACTACCTGCAGATCGTGAAGGGCTTCACGCCGATCAAGACCGGCTTCGCCTTCATGCCGATGATCGTCGGCATGATGGTCGGCTCGACCCAGATCGGCACCCGTCTGATGACCCGGCTGCCGGCCCGCATGCTGATGGGCCCCGGCTTCCTGGTCGCCGCGGTCGGCATGCTGCTGATGACGCAGCTGGAGATCGGCTCGTCGTACGCCTCGATCATCCTGCCCGCGATGCTCCTGCTCGGTCTCGGCATGGGTACGGCGTTCATGCCCGCCATGTCCCTGGCCACCCTGGGCGTCGAGCCCCGTGACGCCGGTGTCGCCTCCGCGATGGTCAACACCTCGCAGCAGGTCGGCGGCGCGATCGGTACGGCCCTGCTGAACACGATCGCCGCCTCGGCCACCACCTCCTACATCGCCGACCACATCGGCTCCGCGACCTCCAAGTCGCAGCAGCAGCTGGTGGCGCTGGAGGGCCAGGTGCACGGCTACACCAACGCGATCTGGTTCGCCGTGGGCATGCTGGTGCTCGCCGCGGTGATCGTGGTGACCCTCGTCAACGCCGGCCGTCCGGACACGACCGCCGTGGCCGGGTCCGCCGAGGGCGCCGAGGACGAGCTGGCGGTGCCGGTCGTCGCCCACTGACGGCGACCGCCCCGCGGTACCCCTTCGAGAACCTCGTACGTACGGGGAGGGGACGCTCCGTACGTACGACCCCAGGAACTGCCCTGGTTGCGCTGAGTGAGCGGCTCAGCGGAGCCAGGGCAGATCCGCGCCGGCCTCGTCCGGCTGAAGTCCCTCGGCGACGATCTGCATGATCTCGCCGAGGGACTTCTGCTGTTCCGGGGTGAGCCGGTCGAAGACGGCGTTGCGCACGGCCCGCACATGGCCCGGCGCGGCGCCCCGCAGCATCTCCCGGCCCTCGTCCGTGAGCACCGCGAACTGGCCCCGCTTGTCGTCCGGGCAGTCCTCCCGGCGCACCCAGCCGTTGCGCTCCAGACGGGCGATCGCGTGCGAGAGCCGGGACCGGGTGATCTTCGACTTCATGGCCAGCTCGGTCATCCGCAGCCGCCGGTGGGGCGCGTCGGCGAGTCCGACGAGCAGCCCGTAGTAGATGTGCGGCATGCCCGCGTCCCGCTGCAGCTGGCGGTCGAGGTGATCCTCGAGCAGGGTCGTGGCGTGCACGTACGAGCGCCAGATGCGCTGCTCTTCGTCGTCGAGCCACTGGGGCTCCCCGTCGGGGACCGATGCCGTGTTCATGTATCCCACTCTACGAGCTCTCTCCTTGAAGCTTAAACAAATGAGGCGTACAGTCAGTGCAAGCAGAAGCTTTAAATTTGAAGCACATTGCCGAAGTGTCCATGAAGTACCCCTGACGCACCGGAGGAACCGCCGCCATGTCCGCCGACACGCTGGAGCGCATGCCCGCCCTCTATCTGAGCCACGGCGCCCCGCCACTCGCGGACGACCCGATCTGGCCCGGCGAGCTCGCCGCCTGGTCCGCTGACCTGCCCCGCCCCAAGGCGATCCTCATGGTCTCCGCCCACTGGGAGGAGGCCCCCCTCGCCCTCGGCGCGGTGCGGACCGTCCCGCTCGTCTACGACTTCTGGGGCTTCCCCGAGCACTACTACAAGGTGACGTACGGCGCCCCCGGCGCCCCCGAACTCGCCGACTCGGTGCGCAAGTTGCTGCGCGCCCCCGGCATCCCCGTGCAGGACATCCCGGACCGCGGGCTGGACCACGGCGCCTACGTCCCCCTCGTCGAGATGTTCCCCGAGGCCGACATCCCGGTCCTCCAGATCTCCATGCCGACCCTCGACCCGGTCCGGCTCATGGAGATCGGCCGCAAGCTCGCCCCGCTGCGCGACGAGGGCGTCCTGATCGTCGGCTCCGGCTTCTTCACCCACAACCTCGCCGCCCTGCGTCACGTCGGCTCCGGAGTGCCCACCTGGTCCTCCGAGTTCGACGACTGGGGCCGGCGGGCACTGGAGGCGCGGGACGTGGACTCCCTGCTCGACTTCCTCCACAAGGCCCCCGCCGGGCGTTACGCCCATCCGCGCACCGAACACTTCGCGCCGCTCTTCGTCACCATGGGCGCGGCGGACGTGAGCGGTGAGCTGGACGCGCAGAAGTCGGTGATCGACGGATTCTGGATGGGAATGGCCAAGCGGTCGGTGCAGTTCGGCTGAGCCTTCCCGCGCAGGCCTACAGGTCCTTCTCGTACCAGGCCACGTCCCAGTAGCGACCGAACTTCCGGCCCACCTCCCGGTAGGTGCCGACGTGCCGGAACCCGAAGCGTTCATGAAGCCGCGTGGACGCTTCGTTCGGCTGGGCGATGCCCGCGTAGGCCCGATGCAGGTCCTCACCGGACAGCGCCTCGAAGAGCGCCTTGTACAGGAGGGTGCCGACACCGCGGCCCCCCGCGTCCGGGGCGAGGTAGACGGTGACCTCCACGGAGGTCGCGTACGCGGGCTTCACGCGAAACGGGCTGGATGTGGCGTACCCGAGGATCCGCTGTGAGGTTCCTGTCGGGTCCGTGTCGCTGGCAACCATCAGACGGTACGGGCCGTCTTCAGGGTGGGAGAGCAGCCAAGGGCGGCGCTCTTCCGGGGTGAAGACAGCGGTGTCGAATGTGATGGGCGTCTCACGAACGTAGTGGTTGTAGATATCGGTGAGCGGTCCGAGGTCGCTGTCGACTCCCGGCCTGACCTGCACCTCTGTACGTTCCGACGACATCACGCCTCCCCATGTGGCCGGACAGGGTACTGCAAGATCAGAAAAATAGCGGCACGCCTTGGGAATTCTGTCCGGTTTCCAGTCGTTGTTTCCATCGGATGCAGGGCACCCGAGGAGAGTCCGGAGAGCAACCGGAGCCGGGACCCAGCGTCCGAAGGACCACCCGCTGACCCAACATCGCAAGGGAGCACGCATGGCAACCCGTGCCGTCGCCCGTCGTAAGTCCGCCACCGGCGGGTCGACCGACGCGGCCCGCAGTGTTCGCGCCAATGGCGGCGAGATCGCCGACCGCGACCTGGTCGGCATGTACCTCGACGAGATCGCGCGTACGCCGCTGCTCGACGCCGCCAAGGAAGTCGAGCTGTCCCAGATCATCGAGGCGGGTGTGTTCGCCCGACAGGTCCTCGACGGGTTCGAGGAGGCCAAGGCGGACGCCACCCGCGAGGAGCTGGAGGCGTTGGTGGAGGAGAGCGAGCGCGCCAAGGACGTGTTCATCCGCTCCAACCTCCGCCTGGTCGTCGCCGTGGCCCGCCGCTACCCCCGCAGCGGACTGCCCCTGCTCGACCTGATCCAGGAGGGCAACGCCGGTCTGGTCCGCGCGGTCGAGAAGTTCGACTACCGCAAGGGCTTCAAGTTCTCGACGTACGCGACCTGGTGGATCCGTCAGGCCATCACCCGCTCCATCGCCGACCAGTCCCGCACCATCCGGCTGCCCGTCCACCTCGTGGAGGAGCTGGGCCGCATCCGCCGTGTGCAGCGCGAGTTCAACCGCGAGCACGGCCGCGACCCGGAGCCCGCGGAGATCGCCGCCGAGCTCGGCTCCAACGCGGAGCGCGTGACGGACGTCCTGGACTGGGCCCGCGACCCGGTCTCGCTGAACATGTCGGTGGACGACGACGGCGACACCCAGTTCGGTGACCTCCTGGAGGACACCTCGGCGGTCTCGCCGGAGCAGTCGGTGCTGACGCTGCTGCGCAGCGAGGAACTGGACGACCTCATCGGCCGCCTCGACCAGCGCACCGCCTCCATCATCAAGATGCGGTACGGCATCGAGGACGGACGCGAGCGCACCCTGACCGAGGTCGGCAAGGAGCACGGACTCACGCGTGAGCGGATCCGGCAGATCGAGAAGCACGCTCTGCTGGAGCTGAAGAAGCTGGCGCGCAGCACCGGGTTCGACGCGGCGGCGTAGGCGGGCATGTGCCCGCGTACGCCGGGTGGCGAAAGACCGCGTAAACATGGCTGTACTAGGCCGCTTCAAACGGCCGGACCCTGGGAACAAGACTTCAGGGTCCAGGTGTTCGGGTCCCGGAGGTCCTGCCTCCGGACCCACCTGAACCAAGTCCCGACGCAATCCCCCCCCGGCGCCGGGACTCTCCCAGAGCCGGATCTCGGCGCCCCTCCCCCCGGGCGCCGGGGTCCGGCTCTTTTTCGTCCCCGGACGTGCAACGGTGGGTCACCCCGTACCTGAACCACGGGGTGACCCACCGAAGGGGAGATTCTGTCACACCGGCGGAGGTGCCTCCGGCGGTCGAACAGGCGGTCCCTGGGCGGGCGCGCGTGCGGCGGGGCGGGTGTTTCGAGCCGTTCCCCGTGCCCCTGAGGGCCTGCGGCGGCGGCACCCGCGGTCGCTCCGCATCCCGAACCCCGCACCCCCTCAGACGACTTGCCCTGACGCCCGCATCAGACGGCCCCCCAACTCCCGCACCGCTGCCACGAGTTCCGGTGGCTCCTCCACCCGGAACTCCACCTCGGTCATCGCCAGGCGCACCGCCATCCACTCCATGGGGTCCCCTACGGCCGCCCGCAACCGGCACCGGCCCTCGCCGAGGGACTCGGGCACCCCCATCCACGCCGGAATCCGGGCCCCCACCACCGACACATCGCCCTCGAAGGTGACGACCAGTTCGTACGTCTCCTGGCGGCGCTGCATCGACTGCCGCAGATACTCCGCCGCACCTCCCGTCGGCAGCTCCCGCGGTGCGAAGCGGGCCCCCGTGGCGAAGGGGTCGTTCACCCGGTCGACCCGGAAGGTCCGCCAGTCGCCGCGGTCGAGGTCGTAGGCGATGAGGTACCAGCGCCGGCCGGTGGAGACCAGGCGGTGCGGCTCCACCACCCGCCGGGACTCGGCGCCGTCCTTCGCGCGGTAGGCGAAGCGGAGCCGTTCGTGCCCTGCGACCGTGGACGCCATCACCGTCAGGGTCTCGGTCGGGATGGTCGCCCCGTCCCCACTGGTCAGGGCGGTCGTCGCGGCCTGGAAGGTGGAAACGCGGTGCCGCAGGCGGGACGGCAGGACCTGTTCCAGTTTCGCCAGGGCCCGCACCGAGGCCTCGTCCATCCCCTCGACCGCGTGCCCCGCCCCCGCCCGCAGCCCGACCGCGATGGCCACCGCCTCCTCGTCGTCGAGGACGAGCGGAGGCAGGGCCTTGCCCGCGACGAGCCGGTAGCCGCCGTCGGAACCCTTGGTCGCCTGGACGGGGTAGCCCAGTTCGCGGAGGCGGTCGATGTCCCGCCGGACCGTGCGCCGGGAGACCTGGAGGCGGTCGGCGAGCTCGCCGCCGGGCCATTCGCGGGGCGTCTGGAGGAGGGAGAGGAGCGTCAGGAGCCGTGCCGGGGTGTCCGTCGTCATGAGTTCGAGAATGCCGCAGAAGTAGGACACGATCTGACCTAATGGGCTCATAGGTTGATGACATGACCTCCACCGAGACCTCTCTTTCGGACAGCTCCGACGTACAGCCGGCCGCGGGCGACCGGCGTCGCTGGTTCGCTCTCGCCATCGTGATGACCGCGGCCTTCATGGACCTGGTCGACGTCACCATCGTCAACATCGCCATCCCGTCCATCCGGCAGGACGCCGGCGCCTCCGTCAGCCAGATCCAGTGGATCACCGCCGGTTACGCCCTCGCCTTCGCGGCCGGACTGATCACCGGAGGGCGGCTCGGGGACATCCACGGGCGCAAGCGGCTGTTCCTCGTCGGCATCGGCGGGTTCACGCTCGCGTCGGCACTGTGCGGCTTCGCCGCCAACCCGGAGATGCTGGTCGCGGCCCGGATCCTGCAGGGCGCCATGGCGGCGATGATGGTGCCGCAGGTCCTGTCGATCGTGCACGCGACCTTCCCCGCGCACGAGCGGGGCAAGGTGTTCGGGCTGTTCGGCGCAGTCGTCGGACTGGGTGCCGTGTCCGGTCCGCTGCTCGGGGCCCTGCTGACCGAGTGGAACCTCTTCGGGCTCGAGTGGCGGCCGATCTTCCTCATCAACCTGCCGGTCGGGATCATGGGGCTCGTGCTCGGCAGCCGTTTCATCACCGAGTCCAAGGCCCCGCGAGCCCTGAAGCTGGACCTGGTGGGCGTCGGCATGGTCGTCCTCGGACTGCTGATGCTGCTCTACCCGCTGACCCGCGGCGAGGAGCTGGACTGGCCGCTGTGGGGGTACGTGTCGATGGCCGGCGCGCCCCTCGTGTTCGCGGCGCTGGTGGCGTACGAGAGGCGCAAGGCCGCGCGGGACGGCTCGCCGCTGGTCGAGCTGTCGCTGTTCAGGGTGAAGAGCTTCGCGGCCGGGATCGCGGTGCAGACCGTGTTCGGTGTCGGCCTCGGCATCTTCTTCCTGGTGTGGACGCTGTACATGCAGACCGGCCTCGGCTGGAGCCCGCTGCGGGCGGGGCTGACCGGGGTGCCGTTCTCGATCGCCGTCTCCACCGCCGCCGGTCTCTCCGTGCAGCAGCTCGTGCCCCGCTTCGGGCGCAAGGTCCTCCAGGCCGGCGCGCTGCTGATGGCGCTGGGCGTGCTGCTCTACCTCTGGGAGGCCGGGCGGTACGGCATGTCGATCAGCTCGTGGCAGATGGCGCTGCCGCTGGTCGTGATGGGCGTGGGCATGGGCCTGATCGTCGCGCCGCTCACCGACGCGGTGCTGTCGGAGGTGCCGAAGGAGCACGCCGGGTCGGCGTCCGGACTCATCAACACCGTGCAGCAGATGGGCAACGCGCTGGGGCTCGGGCTGGTGTCGGTCGTCTTCTTCGGCGTCATCGGCGACAACCTGCGGCCGGAGCAGCTCGGCCCGGCCTTCGTGGACGCCTTCCAGCACGCGCTCGGGTGGGTCGCGGCCGTGATGGGGGTCATCTTCCTGCTGATGTTCGCGCTGCCGAAGCGGCCCGCGCAGCATGTGGAGGGAGCCGCCGAGCTTCCCGCGGTGGAGGAGAAGGAGCCCGAGCTGGTCTCCTGAACAGTGAGGTGAGGGGCCCGGTACCTGCTGAGGTACCGGGCCTTCTTGTCGTACTCGGACACAAGCGGAAGTCCGTTCATGCCCGGATCACGCCCGAACCTGTTTACTTTCCCGAAATCCCGGCGTAGCCTCCGACCTGAAACCACACGTTCGGGCATCAGTCGGAGGCGAGCGGACATGTACGCACCGGAGCGGCAGCAGGAGATCCTCCGGCTCGCCCGTGACGGCGGGCGGGTGGACGTCGTCTCCCTGGCCGAGGAGTTCCAGGTCACCGCCGAGACCATCCGGCGCGACCTGAAGGCCCTCGACCGCGCGGGGCTGCTGCGCCGGGTGCACGGCGGGGCGATCCCGGCCGGGCGCCTCGACTTCGAGCCGGACCTCGCCGAGCGCGAGACGACCGCGGCCGACGAGAAGGACCACATCGCCAAGGCGGCCCTCGCCGAACTGCCGACCGAGGGCACCCTGATCCTCGACGCCGGCACGACCGTGGCCCGTCTCGCCGCCGCCGTCCCGCTGGAGGCCTCGCTCACCGTCGTCACCCACAGCCTGCCCATCGCGGCCCGCCTCGCGGACCACCCCGGCATCCAGCTCCACCTCGTCGGAGGGCGCGTACGGCACCGTACGCGCGCCGCCGTCGACGCCTGGGCGCTGCGGGCGTACGGCGAGATCCGGGCCGACGTCCTCTTCGTCGCGGCCAACGGCTTCTCCGCCGACCACGGCCTCACCACCCCCGACCTCGCCGAGGCCGCGGTCAAGCGCGCGGCGATCGCCGCCGCCCGCCGCGTGGTGCTGCTCGCCGACTCCGCCAAGCACGGCCAGGAGCACTTCGCCCGCTTCGGTGACCTGAGCGATGTGGACCTGCTGATCACCGACAGCGGGCTGAGCCCCGAAGACGCCGTCGCCATCGAGCGTGGCGGCACGGAAGTAGTGCGCGCATGATCCTCACCGTCACCCCGAACCCGTCCCTGGACCGTACGTACGAGGTCCCGGCCCTGGAGCGCGGCGAGGTCATCCGCGCCACCGGGGAACGCATGGACCCCGGCGGCAAGGGCGTCAACGTCTCACGCGCGGTGGCGGCCGCCGGGCAGCGCACGGTCGCGGTCCTGCCCCTGGGAGGTGCGCCGGGGGCGCTCGTCGCCGATCTGCTCGACGCGCAGGGCATCGAGGTCGCGCCGGTGCCGGTCGCCGGAGCGACCCGGTCGAACATCGCGCTCGCCGAGGCGGACGGGGTGCTCACGAAGATCAACGCGCCGGGTCCCGAACTGTCGGCCGCCGAGCAGGAGTCGCTGCTGGAGACGGTCCGCACGCAGTCGCACGACGCCTCGTGGATCGCGTGCTGCGGAAGCCTGCCCAGGGGGCTCGCGCCGTCCTGGTACGCCGAGGTGGTCGCGCGGGCGCACGCCGGTGGTGCCCGGATCGCGCTGGACACCTCGGGGCGCGCGCTCCTGGAGGCACTGCGTGAACGGCCCGACGTGGTGAAGCCGAACGCGGAGGAGCTCGCGGAGGCCGTCGGGCGCCCCCTGTCCACGGTGGGCGACGCCGTGAAGGCGGCCGAGGAACTGCGGGAGATGGGCGCACGGGCCGTACTCGCGAGCCTGGGCGCCGACGGGCAGCTGCTGGTGGACGGCTCGGGCACCTGGTTCGGCAGTGCGCGCGTAGAGGCCGTACGCAGCAATGTCGGCGCCGGCGACTCGTCACTGGCCGGCTTCCTGATCGCCGGCGGCAACGGCCCCGAGGCCCTCGCCTCCGCGGTCGCACACGGCGCCGCGGCCGTCCAACTGCCCGGCAGCGTCATGCCGACCCCGGCCGACCTGAACCCGACCGCGGTGACGGTCACGTCCGAGGTACCGGTGGACCGCGTACTGACGGAGCCGGTGTCATGACGGCTACTGGAGGGGCCGGTGCGATGGCGGTCTCGGAAGGGGTCGGTGCGGTGGCGGGTTCTGAGCGAGCCGGTGTCGTGGTGGCCTCGGAAGGGGCCGGTGCGATGGCGGATGCCGCGGGAGCCGGTGTCGTGACGGCGTCCGAGGGAGTCCGTGCCGTAGTGGCCTCGGAAGGGGTCGGTGCGGTGGCGGGTGCTGCGGGAGCCGGTGTTGTGCCGGCGTCCGAGGCTCGTGCCGCGGCGGTCTTGGAAGGGGCCGGTGTCATGACGGCGTTCGAAGGAGCCCGAGCCGCGGTGGCCTCGGAAGGGGTCGGTGCGGTGGCTGATTCTGCGGGAGTCCGTGCCGTGGTGGCCTCGGAAGTGGCCGGTGTCGTGGCGGAGTCCCTGTTGTGCCGGACGGCGTCGATGCGGCGGCGAGGCTCCCTGTTACTCGCCGCGGCCCATGGGTGGCGGGGCCACCTGAGCCGCCCTGCCGCCCGGTGGGGGCGGAGCTTCCCCGGTCCCGCCCCCACCACCCCCGAAATCCCACACCGCTGCACCCCCGTCCCCACCCTCGCCCACCCCATTCCCCGGGCGATACGCGTGCGAAGGAGCCCGCGATGAGCGACATGATCACCGCGGACCTGGTCGACCTCGACCTGTCCGCCGATACCAAGGAAGCGGCGGCGCGTGCCCTCGCCGAGCGCATGGTCGCCCTGGGCCGGGTGACCGACCTGGAGGGCTTCCTCGCCGACGTGGCCGCCCGCGAGGCACAGATGCCGACCGGCCTCGACGGCGGCATCGGCATCCCGCACTGCCGCAGCGAACACGTCACCGAGCCGACCCTCGCCTTCGGACGCAGCGCAGCCGGCATCGACTTCGGCGCGCCGGACGGACCCGCCGACCTGATCTTCCTGATCGCCGCACCGGCCGGCGCGGACGACGCCCACCTCACGATCCTGTCCTCCCTGGCCCGGCAGCTGATGAACACCGAGTTCACCGACGCGCTGCGGTCGGCCGGGGACGCGGCGGGCGCCGCGGCGCTGATCCGCGGCGACGAGGCACCGGCGGCCGCAGAGGCCACCGCGGGTGCCACCGAGGACTCCGTTGCGGCATCGGCGGCGGCCTCCGCCGATGCCGCAACGGCCGGCTCCACTCCCGACGCTCCCGAAGCCCCCTTCCGGATCGTCGCCGTCACCTCCTGCCCGACCGGCATCGCCCACACCTACATGGCGGCCGAGTCCCTGGAGAACGCGGGCCGCGAGGCGGGCGTCGAACTCGTCGTGGAGACACAGGGCTCGGCCGGCTTCGAACGGCTCGACCCGGCGGTCATCGCGGCCGCGGACGGCGTGATCTTCGCGCACGACGTCCCCGTACGCGACAAGGACCGCTTCGCCGGCAAGCCCACCGTCGACGTCGGCGTGAAAGCGGGCATCAACCGGCCCGCCGAACTCATCACCGAAGTGCGCGGGAAGGCCGCGCGCGGCGAGGTGACGGCGGGCGCCGCCGGAGGCGGTACGCCGGTCGAGCGGGCCGGCGAGCCCGGCGACGGCTACGGCACCAAGCTCCGCAAGTGGCTGATGACCGGCGTGAGTTACATGGTCCCGTTCGTCGCCGCGGGCGGTCTGCTGCTCGCCCTCGGGTTCGCCATCGGCGGCTGGCAGATCGCGAGCGCGCCCTCGGTCATGAAGCACTTCTCCTGGACCGAGATCGACAGCTGGGGCGCCCTGCTGTTCCAGATCGGCCAGGTCGCCTTCGGCTTCCTCATCCCGGTCCTCGCCGGCTACATCGCGTACGGCATGGCGGACCGCCCCGGTCTCGTCCCCGGATTCGTCGGCGGAATGATCGCCTCCAACATTGCCGCGGGCTTCCTCGGCGGCCTGGTCGCCGGTCTGCTGGCGGGTGGTGTGGTCCTCTCGATCCAGCGGATCAAGATCCCGCCGGTGCTGCGCGGCATCATGCCGGTGGTGGTGATCCCACTCATCTCCTCGCTGATCGTCGGATTCCTGATGTTCGTCGTGATCGGCAAGCCCATCGCCGAGGCCCAGAAGGGCATGACGGACTGGCTCAACGGCCTCTCCGGCACCAACGCCATCCTGCTCGGCGTCCTCCTCGGCCTGATGATGTGCTTCGACCTCGGCGGCCCCGTCAACAAGGTCGCCTACGCCTTCGCCACCGCGGGCATCGCCGTCCAGGACCCCAGCGACTCCGCGATGAAGGTCATGGCCGCCGTGATGGCCGCGGGCATGGTCCCGCCGCTCGGCATGGCGCTCGCGACCACCGTCCGCAAGAAGCTCTTCACCCAGACCGAGCGCGAGAACGGCAAGGCCGCCTGGGTCCTCGGCGCGTCCTTCATCTCCGAGGGCGCGATTCCGTTCGCGGCGGCCGACCCGCTGCGTGTCATCCCGGCCTCCATGGCGGGCGGCGCGGTCACCGGCGCCCTGTCGATGGCCTTCGGCGCCACCCTGCGTGCCCCGCACGGCGGCATCTTCGTGGTCCCGCTGATCGGCAGCCCGTTCCTCTACCTGATCGCCATCGCGGCGGGCGTCTGCGTCACGACCGCACTGGTGATCGTCCTGAAGAGCATGCGCAAGCCGGCGCAGGGCACCACGGCCGCCGCGGCGACGGACGCCGCCGTCCCGGAGGCAGAGCGGAAGCAGCCGGTCGCCGCATGATCCCTGCCCCTTTGGGGCGGCCGTGAGGTGTTCACGGCACCTGCGAGATACGTCACGGTCCGGGGCCAAAGTCCCGGACCGTGGTGTCTACTGGACCGCATGCCTGAGCACGTCTCCGTCTACCAGTTGCTTGGTGTGACCCTGCTCGTCCTGGTGGTTGCCGCCTGGACAGCGGGACTGGCCTACATGTTGCGCCACGGCCGCCACGAGGCCGTCACATGGCGCGTCGACCACGGCCTGCCCGCCTTCCCCCGCCAGCGCCTGGCCGCCCCCGGCCATGAGTGCGTCCAGCTGACACCGGCGGAGGAGGACGCGTTCGCGGGTCTGGTACGACAGCTCAGCGGCGGCCGCTGAGCCGGACCGCCGACCGGTTCAGGACAGGTGCGCCGCGCGCCGCTCCATGGCGTCGCGGGCCGCGTCCTCGGTGACGTACACCTCGCACATGTGCCGCCCGTCGGGCGTCGCCGTGTGCTCGACCTCCCACAGGGAGACCTCCGCGCCGTCGCGCAGCAGGAACGCGTGCTCGTACAGCGAGAAGCCCAGCCCGGCGCGCCCCGCACGGCACGGGCGCCCGAACGCCTGCGTGATCTGGTGGGCGAACGCCTCCGTCAGCAGCGTGGCCGTCTCCTGGCCCGGCCGGTCCGTGTTCTCCGCACGGCGCAGCAGCCGGCGCGCGTGGTCCGCCGAGTCGTCCGGCACGTAGGCGTGCCGCGGCGCCTGCACGGGCGCGAGATGCACCGTCACCGGCAGCTCGAAGTCCGGGGTGTCGGGCGGCAGCGGCAACCGGCCGGTCGCCGCGCGCAGTTCCTCCTCGTCGACGTACACCTCGTGCTGCGGCACGCTGTCCCGCGCGGTGTTGTGGACGAGCTCCCACAGAGTGAGCGCCGAGCCGTCGGCGAGCAGCCACGTGTGCCGGTACGTCTCCCGGTGCAGCCCCGCGCTGTGGTGCGCGGAGTGCAGCGAACTGTCGTGCGCCAGCGCGCAGTCCAGACGCCGTATCGTCTCGTCGGGCAGCTCGAAGGAGTTCAGGGCACGACCGAGGAGCCGCGCGAGATGCTCCTCCGGAGACTCGGGCGACTCGGGTGGTTCGTACGCTGCCGTCTCGTACGGAACGCTCAAGGTTTCTCCCGGCGTTGCTGCATGTCACCTTGTGGGTGCATACCGTAGCCCCTCGGTCGGACATCATGTCCGGGAACCGAGAAAACGTACGCCCGGAAAACGCCCGGGCCGCGCAGGAAGTTCCCACGCGACCCGATGATCCGTCAAAAACCCCCGGTCAGAGGCGCCTTGCGGCGATCAGGACGTACCGACGGCACTCCCCGCGACCCACTCGCCCCAGGACATGTTCCAGCCGTTCAGTCCGTTGTCGGGCTTCACCGTCTTGTCGGGGGAGTTCTTGACGATCACCACGTCCCCGATCATCGAGTTGTCGTAGAACCACTTCGCCGGAGTGTTCGCTCGACCACCCTTGACGTCCTGCAGTCCCACGCATCCGTGGCTGGTGGCGGTGCGCCCGAAGGGCGGGTTGCCCTTGTTGTACCAGTAGTTGCCGTGGATGAAGGTCCCCGACTGCGTCAGCCGCATCGCGTCCGGAACATCGGGGATGTCGTACGCGTTGGCCAGCGCGACCGTCCGGCTGTCCATGCGGATCTTCTTGTACTTCTCGGAGATCACCATCTGCCCGTTGTAGGTGGTGAACTCCGGGCTCCCCGTGGAGATCGGCACGGTCCTGACGGTCGTCCCGTCCCGCACGACCTTCATGGTCTGCGTGTCCGCGTCCACGGTGGACACCTGCGAGCGCCCCACGGTGAAGCTGACGGTCTTCTCCTGCACACCGGTGATCCCGTTGGCCCCCTGGACGCCGTCCAGGTCGATCTTCATCGTGACCTTGGAGCCGGCCTTCCAGTACTCCTCGGGGCGGAAGTCGAGCCGCTGCTCCCCGAACCAGTGCCCCACCACCTGCTGGCCGCTGCTGGAGCTGACGGTGATGTGCGACTGCACGGCCTTCTTGTCGCTGATGGCCTTGTCGAAGTTGAACGACACCGGCATCCCCACGCCGACCGTCGTCCCGTTGTCCGGCGTGTAGGTCCCTATGAAGCTGTTGGCCTTCGAGACGGTCGTGAAGACGGACTTCGCGGTCACGGCCTTCCCGTCCGAGTCCTTCGCCGTGGCGGCGATCTCGTACTTCGTCCCCCGCTCCAGCTGCTCCCCGGGCTTCCAGCTCGTCCCGCCCGCGGCCAGCGACCCCGGCACGTCCTGCCCCGTGCCCGCCACCTTCATCTTCACGCCGGTCAGCGTGCCGTCGCTGACCTTCACACCGGTCGAGTTGATCGACGCGCCCGTGGAACCGTTCTTCGCGGAGATGACGATCTCCGCCTCGGACGCCGTCGAGGACTCCTTGCCGCCCTTGCCCTCGCTCTTGCCGTCGGATCCGCCTCCGCACGCGGTGAGGGTGAGGGCGCCGACCATCAGGACGGCACAGGCCCCCAGTGCGCGCCGTGCTGCTATGTCCGGCGTTGTCAAGGTCTGCTCCACTCTCGTGTGATGTGCGTAGTCCGCTCCACTCCGTGAAGAAAGAGGGACCCGGTCCCCGCCCGGGTTCCCCGCCAGCCCAACGAATGCCATGCGGTAACAGAACCAGGACAATCCGCTGCGCTGGGCTTTGGCCGGGCGCCTATGGGGGTGCCGGGTTCGGTGGTCGGGCGGCTACCGGCCGGTGGGGGCTGGTCGCGCAGTTCCCCGCGCCCCTGGGGGGTTGCAGTGACCCGGCGCCAGGACGGGCCGTTGGCCGGACCGTGCGGCACCACGAGCCGGTGGCCGGACCGTGCGGCACGACGGGCCGCAAGCCGCGTACGGCGGCAAGGGGACGGGGTGGGGGGTGTCCGCCCGCAGCGGCCGGCGTCCGTTGCCGAGCACATCTCAAGGCACAGCAACCGCCGGACCGAGGACGGACACCCCCCACCCCGGCCCCGACCCACAACGCACCCGCACGCGCTACGCACGCCCCCACCGAACCGAAACAGGCCGCCGCAGGCACCACCCGCATCAGCCCTCACCACCGCGCCCCCCGTACAGCGCCTCATACGCCGGCCACGCACCCCCCACCCCCTCCACCGACCCCGCCGCCCGCACCGCCCGCACAATCGCGCGCATCACCACATCCGCCCCCGCGGCCAGCACAGGGTTGAGCGCGAGCGGATCCCCGGCGTCCAGCGCAACCGCCCCCGTGGCCAGCGCGAACACCGTGTCGCCGTCGTGCAGCAGATGCACCGGCCGCACGGCCCGCGCGATGCCGTCGTGCGCCGTCCCGGCCACCTTCTGGGCCTGCGCCTTCGACAGCTCCGCATCCGTGGCCACCACCGCGAGCGTCGTGTTCAACGGGGCCGGCGCATTCCCCGCCCCGGCCTCGGCGAGCCGTCGGCGCGCAGCGTCATGCACCTGCTCCTGCGGATACCGCACCCGCCCCTGGAACAGCTCCCCGTACAACGCCCCCGTCTCCGGATCCGCCACCTCCCCCACCGCGTTGGCCACCACCAGCGCCGCCACGGTGATCCCCGAGGGGAGCACGACACTCGCCGTCCCCACCCCGCCCTTCATCCCCCCGACCACGGCCCCCGTCCCCGCCCCCACACACCCTTCCGCCACCCTCGCACCGAACGCGCTCGCCGCGGCCGCCTCGACCGCGGCCCGCCCGGTGCCCGCGTCCGGCCGGGCCCGGAAATCCCCACCCCGCCCCAGGTCGAAGACGCACGCGGCCGGCACGACCGGTACCACCTGCGAGGGGTCCGGCCCGACCCGCACCCCGCGCCCCCGCTCCTCCAGCCAGGCCATCACCCCGGAGGCCGCGTCCAGCCCGTACGCACTGCCCCCGGTCAGCACGATCGCCTCGACCTTCTGCACCAGGTTGCGCGGATCGAGCGCGTCGGTCTCCTTGGTGCCGGGCCCTCCGCCACGCACGTCCACCGCCGCGACCGCCCCGCCCTCTGGGGCCAGCACCACCGTGGTCCCGGTGAGCCAACCACCGCCGGTGCGCGTCGCGTGCCCCACGCGCACTCCCGCCACGTCCGTCAGAGCGTCAACTGTCATGTCCCCAGTCTTGTCCAGCCACCCCCGGACCCGTGGCCGTCACGCCGCCCGAACCGCCTCCTCCCGCTCCCGCACCGCCATCCGCGCGGTCAGCGTCGTCCCGGTCACCACGGCCAGCGCCGCCACGATGCCCGCCGCGAACACCGCCCAGTCGCCCAGGAAGGTGCAGCAGATCACCAGCAACGCCGTGACCGGCAGCACCAGTTGCTGGGCGATGCCCACCTTGAAGTAGCGCGAGTGCAGCAGCCAGACGGTGAGCAGGTAGAGCGCGGTCGGCAGGGTCACCGAGGCCGATGCGGCCAGTGTCGAGATGTGCGCCTTGCCGACGGCCTGCTCCACGGCCACCTCCAGGCCCGCCCCGATCGCGGCGGCCGAGGCGAAGACCAGGTAGTGGCCGTATCCCCACAGGAACGCCTGTCTGTTGGAGCGGAGATGGCCGTGGATGGGCACCACGAAGTAGATCCACCACGCGGCGAAGATGATCAGCAGTCCACCCGCGGCGATCGGCAACAGCTCGTCCAGCGCGTCGTTCTCGTCGATGCCGGACTTCACCGCGACCGTGGCGGCGGCGATCGTCTCGCCGAGCACGATGATCGTGAACAGGCCGTAGCGTTCCGCGATGTGGTGCGGGTGCCACGACGTCGGATGGTCCCGCTCGGCGAACGGCGGCACACACATCTCCAGCACCGCCATCACCAGGAAGACCCAGGGCCGCCCGCCCTCCGGCAGCACCAGCAGTCCCAGCCAGCCGACCTGGCACAGCAGCACGCCGAACACGTATCGCAGGGCCATCGTCCGCTCCGCGCCCTCCGTCGAGCGCGCCACTCGCAGCCATTGCGCGATCAGCGCCAGCCGCATGATCACGTAGCCCAGCCACACGGCCAGGAACTCGTGGTCGTCGAACGCCCGGGACACCCCGGCCGCCAGCACCAGGACACCGGCCATCTGCAGCAGGGTCACGACCCGGTAGAGCGCGTCGTCGTTGTCGTACGCCGAGGCGAACCACGTGAAGTTCATCCAGGCCCACCAGATGGCGAAGAAGAGCATCGCGTAGTTGAGGATGCCCTCGCCGGCGTGCCCCTCGGCGACGGCGTGCACAAGGCCCACGCCCGCCTGGGCGATGGCCACGACGAAGCACAGGTCGAAGAAGAGCTCCAGCGGCGAGGCGACCCGGTGGGCCTCGTCGCGGCCACGGGCGGTGAGTCTGCGCAGTGGACTGCGCGTGGGACGGGACGTCATGGGGCCAAGCACAGCAGATACCGTCCGGAAACGCTTGCGGACGTGTTCACCGGCACCGGTTCACCCGCACCGGGACCGGCACCGGGACCGGCACCGGGACCGGGATGCGGGGGCGGCCGCCGGCCGCACGGCGTGCGTCGGACGGGGCCGTACCCTGGATCCATGAGTAGCGCCCGCCACCCCGAGCCCCGAGAGCCGAAGCCCGCGCTGGTCTTCGACGATCCGCTGGACCAGCAGTCCGCGGACGACACCGACCGGGGCTGGGGCGACCGGCCGCGCACCGAAGGCGACAGCGCGGCCGACCTGAAGCGCTTCCTCGACGAGAAGCCGCCCCACCACCTCTGAGCGAGGTGCCGGGCCCGGCTCGCTAGCGCCCGTCGTGGCCCGAGCCCCGCTGTGCGACCAGGGCGTCGCGGATCTCCTTGAGGACCTCCAGCTCGGTCACCTCGATGACCTCGTGGGTGCTCTCCTTCGCCTTCCGGCGAGCCTCCGCCCGGGCGAGGTACTTCGCCATCGGCAGCACCATCAGGAAGTACACGACGGCCGCGGTGATCACGAAGCTGAGGGTGGCGCCGAGCACCGAGCCCCACAGGATCGTGATGCCCTGCTCGCCCTTGCACGAGGAGCTCAGACAAGAGCTGTAGTGGTCGAGGTTCTTGGTGCCGATCGCCCCCACCAGCGGGTTGATGATCCCCTTCACCACCGAGTTCACGATGTTGGTGAAGGCCGCGCCGATGACCACCGCGACTGCCAGATCGACGACGTTCCCGCGCATCAGGAAGGCCTTGAAGCCCTCCCAGACGCTCGGCTTCTTCTCGCTCACCTAGAGGCCTCTTCTCGCACGCACAGGTTGTGGAACAAACAGCTCCGCAACCTACGTCAACGCGAGGTGACCCTGTCCAATTGGGTAGCTCGAAAGGGGGACTTGACGCAAGAGTGCGCAACAGAGGGGCGCCGCTGATCAACACAGCGTCACCGCCAACCGGGCCGTGGAACTCGCTCCGACGAGGCGTGCCGCCGTGGAGCGCGGCACCGACAGGACGACCAGGGCCCCGCTGTCGCCCGCGCCGTCCGGCGCTGCGGGAACCTTCGACACACGTGCCCCGCGCGCGACCACCTGCGCGCCGCCGCCCGCCGCCGGCCCCTCCGCGGCGATCACGTCGACCCGGTCGCCGGGCCGCAGCAGCCGCACGGTCTCCCCGTCGGCGATCCGCACCGGTGCCGACACCGTGGCGGCCTTCCGGTGCTCCCGCACGGACTCGGCCACCGGATGGCCACGCGCCCCGTCGCCGTACCGCGGGGCCGCCGCCACCAGCGCGGCCGCGGTGACGACCAGGCCGACGGCCACGGCACGTCGGCGATGCCGTACGAGCCGCCGCAGGTGATATCGCCCGCCGCGCACCCGCACCGGTGCGAAGTGCGGGACCTCGCGGGTCGGGGGAGCGTCCGCACCGGGCGGGTACGGAGCGAGGGGAGAGAGGGAGGGAGCGAAGGGCACGAGGACCACCACCAGCGACGAGAGATCGGCTTGCGATGCCACGATGAGGCTTCGCGCCGGATCCCGCCGACACCGGTGGACCACCCACGGGTTGTGGAGAACTCCCCCACCCGAACGAGGACTTCCGCAGCCGCTACGGCAGTTCGAACCCCGGATCCATCCCGCCCAGCGCGTTCACGCACAGGCACTCCCGCTCCCCGCTGGAAGGCAGCGCCGCCACCGCGTCGAACAGCACGCCGCGCAGCCGGTCCACGTTCGCCGCGAACACCCGCAGCACCTCGTCGTGCGAGACGCCCTCACCGGTCTCGGCACCCGCGTCGAGATCGGTGACCAGGGTCAACGACGTGTAGCAGAGCTCCAGTTCACGGGCGAGGGACGCCTCGGGATGGCCGGTCATGCCCACCACCGACCAGCCCTGCGCCTGGTGCCACAACGATTCGGCGCGGGTGGAGAACCGCGGACCCTCGACCACGACGAGCGTGCCGCCGTCCACCGCCTCCCAGTCGCGTCCGCGGGCCGCCTTCAGCGCGGCCGCCCGCCCGACGGGGCAGTACGGGTCGGCCAGGGACACGTGCACCACGTTGGGCACGGTGCCGTCCGGCAGCGGCAGCCCGTCGAAGTAGGTCGCGGCCCGGGACTTCGTACGGTCGACCAGCTGGTCCGGCACGAGCAGCGTGCCCGGCCCGTACTCGGGACGCAGCCCGCCCACCGCGCACGGGCCGAGGATCTGCCGTGCCCCCACCGACCTGAGCGCCCACAGGTTGGCCCGGTAGTTGATCCGGTGGGGCGGCAGATGGTGGCCGCGTCCGTGCCGGGGCAGGAAGGCGACCCGCCGGCCGGCGACCTCGCCGAGGAACAGGGAGTCGCTGGGCGGCCCGTAGGGGGTGTCCACCTGTACCTCGGTCACGTCGTCGAGGAACGAGTAGAAGCCCGAACCGCCGATTACGCCGATCTCTGCGTTCGCCATGAGCAGCACAGTATCCGGCCCCGAAATGCCGCGGCGAGCGGCTCCGGGTACACCAAGAACCCTGCCGTCCGGTACGACGGCAGGGTTTCGGAAGTGAGACCTATGCGGCGGAGCTGCTGCTCGACGAGGTGCCCGAGCTCGACGACTTCGAGCTCGACGACTTCGCGTCCGAGGAGGACGACTTCGAGTCGGTCGACGAGGTGGACGTCGACGGCTTCGAGGACGACGACGCCGGCGAGCTGCTCGACGAGGAGCCGCGGCTGTCGTTGCGGTAGAAGCCGGAGCCCTTGAAGACGATGCCCACCGCGGAGAACACCTTCTTGAGGCGACCCTGGCAGTTGGGGCACTCGGTCAGAGCGTCGTCGGTGAACTTCTGCACCGCCTCGAGGCCCTCGCCGCACTCGGTGCACTGGTACTGGTAGGTGGGCACTGTCTTCCTCCTGGCACTCTCACTCAATGAGTGCTAACGAGGGTCCATAGTGACGTATTCCCGAGGATCAGTCCACTGCCACCGGCACTCGGTGACCGATGCCACGTGCGACGGTCCGGCCGCGGGGCCGCGCCACCAGGTGGGACCGCAGGGCCACCAAGGTCGCCAGCGCGAGCAGAGTGCCACCCATCGGGACCAGGAATCCGGCCCCGCCCCAGAAGCGGTCCTCCAGCTGCCCGGCGACCGTGACGGCGGCCGCCTGGCCGAGGGCCACCGCTCCGGTCAGCCAGGTGAAGGCCTCGGTGCGGGCGCCGGCCGGGACCAGGTTCTCCACCAGGGTGTATCCGGTGATCAGGGCGGGCGCGATGCACATGCCGACCAGGAGGCCGAGGCCGGCCAGGACCAGCACCGAGTGCGCGGCCCACAGGCCGGAGGCCGTCAGCGCGAGGGCGCCGTAGCCGACGAGCAGGCGCCGGTGGGGGGCCACCTTCCAGGCGATGGCCCCGCAGACCAGCCCGGAGAGCATGTTGCCCGCGGCGAAGACGCCGTACAGGACACCGTTCAGACCGGGCTCGCCGATCGACTCGCTGAACGCGGCCAGGGAGACCTGCATGCCCCCGAAGACGGAACCGATGCCCAGGAAGGTCACGATCAGGACGCGCACGCCGGGGACGCGCAGCGCCGAGGTGCGCTCCACGCGCATGTGCTCCGCGAGAGCGACGGAGGGCTGCGTGCTCTTCTGCGCGGCGAACAGCAGGCCGCCGAACAGCGTCAGCGACGCCTCCGTCAACAGGCCGGCGGCGGGGTGGACGGCGGTGCACAGGGCGGTGGCCAGCAGCGGGCCGAAGACGAAGGTCAGCTCGTCCGTGACGGACTCGAAGGCCGCCGCCGTGGTCATCAGGGGCGAGTCCTGGAGCTTCACGCCCCAGCGGGCACGCACCATGGGCCCGATCTGCGGCACCGAGGCGCCCGTGGGCACGGCCGCCGCGAACAGGGCCCACAAGGGCGCGTGCGCGAGGGCGAGGGCGGTCAGGGACAGGCCCGCCAGGGTGTGCAGCAGGACACCGGGGACCAGCACGGCACGCTGCCCGTGGCGGTCCGCGAGACGGCCGCTCCAGGGCGCGAACAGCGCCATGGAGACGCCGGTGACGGCCGCGACGGCGCCCGCCGCGCCGTAGGAGCCGGTGGTGTGCTGCACGAGCAGCACGAGGGAGAGGGTGAGCATCGCGAACGGCTGGCGTGCCGCGAAGCCGGGGAGCAGGAACGTCCAGGCGCCGCGGGTACGCAGCAGCTGCCCGTATCCCGGGCGGGAGGAGGTGACCGTGGATGCCACGGCCCGTGCCTTTCTGCCGCCTGGTAGCGCGGCCCCTTGGCATGAAGGGGGCGCCGAGAGCTGTCCTCTTGCGCGGACTGCGGTAGATGCCGAAGACCACGTCACGAGGGACGTCCCGGCCGCCATACGGTCGCGCCAGCTCTGCGTCAGGCAGAGTTGGTTCGATCAGGAGTGCGCCCCCATCGTACAGGGGGCGCGAAACACGCTCTTAACGTGCGCCGCCGTTGCCGCCCGTGCCCAGCCAGTCGGCCAGCTTGCCGCCGTGGCCCACCGCGCGCAGCCGTCGTTCGGCGGCGTCGCGGACCGGGTCGGTGGCGACGACGAGCAGTTCGTCCCCGCGCCGCAGCACCGTCGTGGGCAGCGGAACGAACGATTTTTCGTCGCGGACGACCAGGGTGACCGCGGCTCCGGCGGGCAGCCGCAGCTCGTTGACCTCGACGCCGTGCATCCGGGAGCCCTCGGGGATCGCGACGGACAGCAGGTGCCCGCGCAGCCGCTCCAGGGGCGCCGACTCGATGCCGAGGTCGGCGGCCTCGGAGTCCCCGCCCAGGCGCAGCTTGCGCGCCAGCCAGGGCAGCGTCGGACCCTGCACCAGGGTGTAGACGACGACCAGGACGAAGACGATGTTGAAGACGCGACGGCTGCCCTCGACACCGCTCACCATGGGGATGGTCGCCAGGATGATGGGCACGGCGCCCCGTAGTCCGGCCCAGGACATGAGGGTCTGCTCCTGCCACGGCACCCGGAACGGCGTCAGGCACAGGAAGACGCTCAGCGGCCGCGCCACCATGGTCAGCACCAGCCCGATGACGAGCCCGGGCAGGACGTCGTCGCCCAGCTCGTGCGGGGTGACCAGCAGGCCGAGCAGGACGAACATGCCGATCTGGGCGATCCAGCCGAGCCCGTCGGCGAAACCGCGGGTGGCCGGCCAGTGCGGCAGCTTGGCGTTGCCCATCGCCATGGAGGCGAGATAGACGGCGAGGAACCCGCTGCCGTGCGCCAGCGCGCCCGCCGCGTACGCGGTGACGGCGATCGCCATGACCGCGATCGGGTAGAGGCCGGAGGCGGGCAGGGCGACGTGCCTGAGCCCCCAGGAGCCCAGCCAGCCCACCGCGATGCCGATGGCGGCACCGATGGCCAGCTCGAGGGTTATCTCGGCGATCAGCGTGTACCAGTGCTCGACCGGGCCGGTCTGGGAGAAGGCGACCACCAGGATGACCACGGGGGCGTCGTTGAAGCCGGACTCGGCCTCCAGCGTGCCCGTCACGCGCGCGGGCAGGGGGATCTTGCGCAGCACCGAGAAGACCGCCGCCGCGTCCGTCGAGGAGACGACCGCGCCGATGATGAGGGCCTGGCGCCATTCGAGGCCGATCAGGTAGTGCGCGGCCGTCGCCGTGACCCCGACGCTCACCGCGACCCCGCCCAGCGCCAGCACCGTGGCCGCCGGCAGGGCCGGCTTGATCTCCTTCCACTTCGTGCCGAGGCCGCCCTCGGCCAGGATCACGACCAGGGCCGCGTACCCGATGACCTGGGTCAGTTCGGCGTTGTCGAAGTGGATGTCGCCGATGCCGTCCTGGCCCATGGCGATGCCGATCCCCAGGTACACGAGCAGGCTGGGGAGCCCGCTGCGCGAGGAGATCCGGACCGCTGCCACGGCGACGAGCAGGACGAGCGAGCAGACGAGCAGGAGCTGGTTGAGGTGGTGGACAGTCAGCGGCCGTTCCCTTCCCTGGCTCACCCGCATCACGCGCGCGTGAGCTCACGTACATAGGACACGAAGTGAGGGAGCTCCGCATCCAAGTACTTCGTTACCTTACCTAACTCTTGACGATTTCTTGACGCTTCGCGAGGTGAGATCGAACGCTCGTCCGCGTTCGTTCCCCACTCCGCGTCAAGTCCGCCTAGGCCCTGCGCCTATGGTTGCTCCAGCGCTCAGTCGCCAGCACAGCCCGCCCTGCCGCTCGCGTTAGGACAGCAAGGACAGCGATGCCCCCCACCACCACCGCCTCATCGGGTCAGAAGCCCGGCAAGTCCGGCAGGAAGAAGGGGCGCAGAGCCCGCCTGGTCGTTCTCGTGCTCGTACTGGCCGTCATCGGCGGTCTCGCCTTCGGCGGGTACTGGTCGGTGAGCACGGTCCGCGCGTCCTTCCCGCAGACCAAGGGTTCGATCGAGCTCGAAGGACTGTCGGGCCCCGTGGACGTCAAGCGCGACGGTTACGGCATCCCGCAGATCTATGCCTCCACCGACGCGGACCTGTTCATGGCGCAGGGCTATGTGCAGGCGCAGGACCGGTTCTACGAGATGGACGTGCGCCGGCACATGACCTCCGGTCGACTGTCGGAGATGTTCGGCAAGGGCCAGGTCGAGGACGACGAGTTCCTGCGCACGCTGGGCTGGGACCGGGTCGCGAAGAAGGAGTACGACACCAAGCTGTCGGCCTCCACCAAGAAGTATCTCCAGGCCTACGCCAAGGGGGTCAACGCCTACCTCCAGGGCAGGAGCGGCAAGGACATCTCCCTGGAGTACGCGGCGCTCGGCTTCGAGAACGACTACAAGCCCGAGAAGTGGACCCCGGTCGACTCGCTCGCGTGGCTGAAGGCGATGGCCTGGGACCTGCGCGGCAACATGCAGGACGAGATCGACCGCGCCCTGATGACCAGCCGCCTCGGCCCGAAGCAGATCGCCGACCTGTACCCGGACTACCCGTACAGCCGTAACCAGGCGATCGTCCAGGAGGGCCAGTACAACGAGCTGACCCAGACCTTCGAGCAGAACGGCAGCTCCGAGGACAACGGCCTGTCCGGCACGGGAACGTCCACCAGCGGCTCGGGAACGTCCACCGGCGGCACCGGCACCTCCACGAGCGGCTCGGGAACGTCCACGAGCGGCACCGCGACGGGCACGTCGGCCTCGACCGCCTCGGCCCTCCAGAGCCAGCTCTCGGGCCTCTACAACGTCCTGGACGACGTCCCCACGGCCGTCGGGGTCAACGGCCAGGGCATCGGCTCCAACTCCTGGGTCGTGGCCGGCTCGCACACCATCACCGGCAAGCCCCTGCTCGCCAACGACCCGCACCTGTCCGCCTCGCTGCCGTCCGTCTGGTACCAGATGGGCCTGCACTGCCGGACCGTCTCCAGCAAGTGCCAGTACGACGTCTCCGGCTACACCTTCGCGGGCATGCCCGGCGTGATCATCGGCCACAACGCGAAGATCGCCTGGGGCATGACGAACTCCGGCGTCGACGTCACCGACCTCTACCTGGAGAAGCTCTCCGGCGACGGCTACCTCTACGACGGCAAGACCAAGCCCTTCATCACGCGCGAGGAGACCATCAAGGTCGCCGGCGGCGCGTCCAAGAAGATCGTCGTCCGGGAGACGAACAACGGCCCCCTGCTCTCCGACCGCTACGACGAACTCGTGAAGGTCGGCAAGAAGGCCACCGTCGACAACGCGGCCCCCGACCGCGGCGACGGCTACGGCGTCGCCCTGCGCTGGACCGCGCTCGACCCCGGCACCTCCATGGACGCCGTGTTCGCGATGGACAGGGCGTCGAACTGGAGCGAGTTCCGCGAGGCGGCGGCCCTGTTCGACGTGCCCTCGCAGAACCTCGTCTACGCCGACTCCGAGAACATCGGCTACACGCTGCCCGGCCGTATCCCGATCCGCGCGAAGGGCGACACCGGCGCCATCCCGGCCCCGGGCTGGGACCCCAAGTACCGCTGGACCGGCAAGTACATCGAGCAGGACGAACTGCCCTACGAGTACAACCCGGAGCGCGGCTACATCGTCACCGCCAACCAGGCCGTGATCGACAAGGACAAGTACCCCTACACGCTCACCACGGACTGGGGCTACGGCACCCGCAGCCAGCGCATCACCGACCTGATCGAGCAGAAGATCAAGGGCGGCGGCAAGATCTCCACCGACGACATGCGCCAGATGCAGCTCGACAACAGCAGCGAGATCGCCAAGCTGCTGGTGCCCAAGCTGCTGAAGATCGACGTCGCCGACAAGGACGTCCGTCAGGCCCAGGAGCTCCTGGAGGGCTGGGACTACACCCAGGACGCCGACTCGGCCGCGGCCGCCTACTTCAACGCCGTTTGGCGCAACATCCTCAAGCTCGCCTTCGGCAACAAGCTGCCCAAGGAGCTGCGGGTCAAGGGCCAGTGCCTGTGGGTGGACCCCGTCAACACCACCGGGCCCGCCGACCAGACGGACAAGGTCCGCGAGTGCGGCCAGCGCGACGCCGACCAGGCGCAGCCCGACGGCGGCGACCGCTGGTTCGAGGTCGTGCGCAAGCTCATGGACGACCCCAACAGCGACTGGTGGCAGACCCCGAAGGGCATCGGCGACCGTCCCGCGGCCACCAACCGCGACGAGCTGTTCAAGCGCGCCATGATCGACGCCCGCTGGGAGCTGACCGCCAAGCTCGGCAAGGACATCGACACCTGGAGCTGGGGCCGGCTGCACCGCCTGTTCCTGAAGAACCAGACGCTGGGCGTCGAGGGCCCCGGCTTCCTCCAGTACATGCTCAACCGCGGCCCCTGGAAGCTGAGCGGCGGTGAGGCGACGGTCAACGCGACCGGCTGGAACGCCGCGGGCGGCTACGGCGTCGTCTGGGTGCCGTCGATGCGCATGGTGGTCAACCTCGGTGACCTCGACAAGTCGAAGTGGATCAACCTCACCGGCGCCTCGGGGCACGCCTACAGCGCGCACTACACCGACCAGACCGGCAAGTGGGCCAAGGGCGAACTGCTGGACTGGGCGTTCTCCGACCAGGCCGTCGACAAGAGCACATCCGACACCCTGGTCCTGAAGCCGTAGCGCTCAGGAAGGGCCCCTCCACACGCGTGTGGAGGGGCCCTTCCTCATTCCGGGCCCTGGAAGCGGCGCACGCCCGACGGCGTCACCACGGCGTGCACCGGCCGGTCGTGCGCCTCCTCCGGCACATGCGCGACGACCTCGGCGTCGTACAGGAGCACCACCAGCGCCGGTCGTGCGCCCGCGCGCTCCAGGCGCGCGAGCACCCGGTCGTACGACCCCCCGCCGCGCCCCAGGCGCATCCCTCGCCCGTCCACCGCCAGGCCCGGCAGCAGCACGACGTCGGCACCGGTCACCGCGTCCGGGCCCAGATGCTCGCCGGAGGGTTCGAAGAGGGTCATTTTTCCGCCGTGTTGGACGCGCGTGAGGGAGCCCTCGCCGGTGTAGGCGGCCCAGTCCAGATCGTTGTCCGGCAGCAGCGCGGGCAGCAGGACGCGCACGCCCCGCTCGCGCAGCGCGTCCAGGAGCGTGAGCGTGCCGGGTTCGCTCCCGACGGAGACGTACGCCGCCACCGTGCGCGCACGCGCCAGTTCGGGCAGCCCAAGAGCACGGCCGGCCAGCGCGGAAGCCGCTTCCCGCACGTCATCGGCCGTCAACCTGTTCCTCACCGCCAGGTACTCTCGGCGCAACGTTCGCTTGTCAGGCTCGCTGGGACGTCCGACGTGACTCAAATCTGCACCCGTACCCTTCCAATACGCTCATATAAGAGCTTATTAACCGGAGCCCCAGATTCCAGGCAAAGGCACCGGATAGGGTTGCGGACATGACTCAGTCGCACCCTCGGATCAGCAAGGCTGTCATTCCGGCAGCCGGGCTCGGTACCCGCTTCCTGCCGGCAACCAAGGCCACTCCCAAGGAGATGCTGCCGGTGGTCGACAAGCCGGCGATCCAGTACGTGGTCGAGGAGGCCGTCTCGGCGGGCCTCGACGACGTCCTCATGATCACGGGACGCAACAAGCGCCCCCTGGAGGACCACTTCGACCGCAACTACGAGCTCGAGTCCGCTCTTCAGAAGAAGGGCGACGCCGGCCGGCTCGCCAAGGTCCAGGAGTCCAGCGACCTCGCCACCATGCACTACGTGCGCCAGGGCGACCCCCGCGGCCTCGGTCACGCCGTCCTGTGCGCGGCCCCCCACGTGGGCCACGAGCCCTTCGCCGTCCTCCTCGGCGACGACCTGATCGACGCCCGCGACCCGCTCCTCAAGCGGATGATCGAGGTCCAGGAGCAGCACGGCGGCAGCGTCATCGCGCTCATGGAGGTCGCGCCCGAGCAGATCCACCTCTACGGCTGTGCCGTCGTCGAGGAGACCGAGGACAGCGACGTCGTCAAGGTCAGCGGCCTCGTCGAGAAGCCGGACGCGGCCGACGCCCCGTCGAACTACGCGGTCATCGGCCGCTACGTCCTCGACCCGCACATCTTCGACATACTCCGCAAGACCGAGCCGGGCCGGGGCAACGAGATCCAGCTCACCGACGCCCTCCAGCAGCTCGCCCAGGACGAGAAGGTCGGCGGCCCGGTGCACGGCGTCGTCTTCAAGGGCCGCCGCTATGACACCGGCGACCGCGGCGACTATCTGCGTGCCATTGTCAGACTCGCGTGCGAACGTGAAGACCTGGGCCCGGACTTCCGGACCTGGCTTCGCAGTTACGTAGCCGAGGAGATGTAGGCATTTGAGCAGCGCCGCGCCCCGCCCCGCCGACCAGGACCACCTCTGGTCGGTGGACGAACACCTGGAGGACATCCTCGCGACCGTCCGCCCCCTGGAACCCATCGAGCTGCAACTGCTCGACGCCCAGGGCTGCGTCCTGGTCGAGGACGTCACGGTCCCGGTGTCCCTGCCCCCGTTCGACAACAGCTCCATGGACGGGTACGCGGTGCGGGTCGCGGACGTGGCGGGCGCGAGCGAGGAGTTCCCGGCCGTCCTCGACGTCGTCGGGGACGTCGCGGCCGGCGAGGCGCAGCTGCTGCACGTCGGCCCGGGGCAGGCCGCCCGCATCATGACCGGTGCCCCGCTGCCGCCCGGCGCCGAGACCGTCGTCCCCGTCGAATGGACCGACGGAGGCCTCGGCGAGGGCCCGGTCAGCGGGATGCGCGCCCGCAGCCTCGCCCCCGAGGGCGCCGAGGGACACGTCCATGTGTACCGGCCCGCCGAGGCACGCGCGCATGTGCGCGCCAAGGGCAGCGACGTACGGGCAGGCGACCGCGCCCTGGACGCCGGCACCGTCCTCGGCCCACCGCAGATCGCCCTGCTCGCCGCGATCGGCCGCGGCACCGTACGCGTACGCCCGCGCCCGCGCGTGGTCGTCATGTCCACCGGCAGCGAACTCGTCCAGCCCGACGAGAGCCTCGGCACCGGCCAGATCTACGACTCCAACAGCTTCGCCCTCACCGCGGCCGCCCGGGACGCCGGCGCCATCGCCTACCGTGTGGGCGCCGTGGCCGACGACGCCGAGACCCTGCGCTCCACCATCGAGGACCAGCTCGTCCGCGCCGACCTCATGGTCACCACGGGCGGTGTGAGCGTCGGCGCGTACGACGTCGTCAAGGAGGCGCTGTCCTCCGTCGCCGACGAGGACGAACCGGGCAGCGGCGTCGACTTCCGCAAGCTCGCCATGCAACCCGGCAAGCCCCAGGGCTTCGGCTCCGTCGGCCCCGACCACACCCCGCTGCTGGCCCTGCCGGGCAACCCCGTGTCGTCGTACGTCTCCTTCGAGCTGTTCGTGCGCCCCGCCATCCGCACCCTCATGGGACTCGACGACATCCACCGGCCGCGGACCCGCGCCACCCTGACCGCGGACAAGGCACTGACCTCGCCCAAGGGCCGCAGGCAGTTCCTGCGCGGTGCGTACGCCGACGGCTCGGTCAGCCCGGTCGGCGGCGCCGGTTCCCATCTGGTGGCCGCCCTCGCGCAGGCGGACGCACTGATCGTCGTACCGGAGGACGTGGAGTCCGTCGAGCCCGGCGCCGAGGTCGAAGTGGTCCTGCTCGGCTGAGCACCTCTGGTTGGCGGTACCGTGTCGCGCACAACAGGCCGGACCGGGAGCGCCGCACAACCATGAGTACGCAGGACCGACTGACACACATCGACGAGGCGGGAGCCGCCCGCATGGTCGATGTCTCCGGCAAGGACGTCACCGCCCGCACCGCGCGCGCGAGTGGACGTGTCCTCGTGTCGCCCCGGGTGATCGAGCTGCTGCGCGGCGAGGGCGTCCCCAAGGGCGACGCCCTGGCCACCGCGCGGATCGCGGGCATCATGGGCGCCAAACGCACCCCGGACCTGATCCCGCTGTGCCACCCCTTGTCGGTGTCGGGTGTGAAACTGGATCTGTCGGTCGCGGACGACGCCGTGGAGATCCTGGCCACCGTGAAGACCACGGACCGCACGGGTGTCGAGATGGAGGCCCTCACGGCGGTCTCCGTCGCCGCGCTCACCGTGATCGACATGGTCAAGGCGGTCGACAAGGGAGCGGTCATCACGGACGTACGGGTGGAGGAGAAGACGGGCGGCAAGTCGGGCGACTGGAGCCGGTCGTGACGGCCGACGGATCGACCGGCGGCGCGCTCCTCGCGCCGTACAGCGCCCTGGTCGTCACCGCCTCCAACCGGGCCGCCGCCGGTGTCTACGAGGACAAGGGCGGCCCGATGGTCGCCGACGGCCTCAAGCGCTTCGGCTTCGCGGTCGACGGGCCGCAGGTCGTGCCCGACGGCGACCCCGTGGAAGCCGCCCTGCGCGCGGGCGCGCGAGCCGGGTACGACGTCATCGTCACCACCGGCGGCACCGGCATCTCGCCCACCGACCGCACCCCCGAGGCGACCCGCGCGGTGATCGACCACGAGGTGCCGGGCATCGCGGAGGCCATCCGGGCGTTCGGACGGGAGAAGGTGCCTACCGCCGTGCTCTCCCGGGGCCTGGCCGGGGTGGCGGGACGCACGCTGATCGTCAACCTGCCGGGTTCCAGTGGCGGGGTGAAGGACGGACTGGCCGTCCTGGAGCCCCTGTTGACCCACGCCGTCGACCAGCTCCGCGGCGGCGACCACCCAAGACCCGGCGCCGGCACTGGGGGTGCGAGCTGAACAGCCCGTCCTGGCCCGTCGTACTGGCGGACGGCGATGTCGTCCTGAGGCCGATAAAGATGCGTGACCAGCGGGTGTGGCGCGAGGTCAACCGGCGCAACCGGGACTGGCTGCGCCCCTGGGAGGCGACCATCCCGCCGCCCACCCCGAGCGGCCCGATCGCACACCGGCCGACCTACCGCCAGATGGTCCGCCACCTCAGGTCCGAGGCGAACGCGGGCCGGATGCTGCCGTTCGTCATCGAGTACCGGGGCCAGCTGGTCGGGCAGTTGACGGTCGCCGGGATCACCTGGGGCTCGATGTGCTCGGGACATGTCGGCTACTGGGTGGACCAGTCGGTCGCCGGGCGCGGAGTCATGCCGACCGCTGTGGCCCTTGTCGTGGACCACTGTTTCCGAACCGTGGGGCTGCACCGCATCGAGGTCTGCATTCGCCCCGAGAACGGACCCAGCCGACGGGTCGTGGAGAAACTCGGATTCCGCGAGGAGGGGCTGCGGCCCCGCTATCTCCACATCGACGGGGCCTGGCGGGACCATCTCGTGTTCGCGCTCACCGCGGAAGAGGTGCCCGACGGGTTGCTGAGGCGCTGGCAGCGGGCACGCTCCAGTGGTACGCCGCACGACAATCCCGCATAGCCGATGACCGAGACCCGGAAATTGAATAAGTGTTCGAAAATGATCGGTGCATGACCGTCTCAGGGCATTGAATTCGCGACTGAGGCGGCCTGCTGATCGGATCGGTCACAAAAAAAGCTCGAAATATCAGCCAGATCGTGCGACACACCGGCGCAATTGGCAGATGGCCTCACGCAAACCCCTCTACCGTGTGAGGCGTGAGCAGCAGCGGCCTCATCTACGCAGTCATTGTCGGGGCCTGGGCCGCCTACTTGGTGCCGATGTGGCTCCGTAGGCAGGACGAGCTGAACGAGGCCCGTCCGACGGAACGCTTCAGCACCGCCATCCGGTTGCTGTCCGGACGGGCGGGCATGGAGCGTCGTTACGCCAAGGACCTGCGCGCGCGCTCCACCGACGAGGGGGAGCACGGCGCCGACGAACCGGATGCCGTCACCGACTCGGTGGACGTCCGGGCCTTCGCCATGCCTCCGACCCGTCCGCAGACCCAGGCGACGGTCCAGCCGTCGGCTTCGGAACGCCGGGAGGCGACCCGCGAGCCCGCGCGGGAAGCAGGGCACGGCGACCCGGCACGCGCGAAAACGAGCACGCCCGCCGCCGAACACGGCGGCGCGCCGACGCGCAAGCAGACACCCGCGTCCACCGGCCAGGCACACGCCCCCGCCCCGCGGCGCACGGCCGCCGCCGAGGCGGCCGCGGCCCGCGCCCGGCGTACCAAGGTGCTCGCGCGCCGACGGCGTACGACGGTGATGCTCTTCCTGGCCTTCACGCTCGGCGCGATCGTCGCCGCCGTCGGTGGACTGGCCTTCCTGTGGGCGCCCGGCGTGCCCGCCGTGATGCTCAGCGCGTACATCGCCTACCTGCGCTCCCAGGAACGCCGACGCTTCGCCTACCAGATGGACCGACGCCGGGCCGAGGCCGCCGCGCAGCACCTGCGGGAGCGTGCCCGCCAGCCGCGCCGGCGCGCCTCCGTGAGCACCGGCGCGGACGCCGACGAACCGGACGAGGGACCAGGGACCGAGACCGATCCCGGGCTCTCGGCACTCGCCGCCGACCGGCGCGCCCTCGTCGAGCAGACCGATCACGCCGAGTGGGTCGACCAGCAGCGCGAGCGGCAGCGCAGGCCGGGGCACGGGGACAGCTGGGACCCGGTTCCGGTGCCGTTGCCGACGTACGTGACCGCGCCGGTCGCTCCGCGGGCCACCGCGGACGTGGACCTCGGGGCGCCGGACGCGTGGAGCTCGGCCCGGTCCAGTGCCGTGGCCCCCGAGCAGACCGGCCACGAGGCGACGCCCGTCGCGGAGGACGGGGGATCGGAGGACGGGTCCGCCGACGCGGAGGACAGGCCCGCGGCGGACGGCCGCACCGACGCCCGTCGCGCCGCCTCCGCACGCCGGGCACGCGAGCGCGGCCGTACGCCGCTCTTCGACCAGTACGAGGAAGGCGACCGGCCGCGCGCGGCCAACGAGTGAGCAACGGCGCCGGGATCACCGCGCCCTGACCAGCCGGGAACGGATTTCCAAGCACCCGGACGGGGATGCTAGAGTTTCACTCGTTGCAAGGGCCTGTGGCGCAGTCCGGTAGCGCACCTCGTTCGCATCGAGGGGGCCAGGGGTTCAAATCCCCTCAGGTCCACGCATCATGAAGACCCGCTCCTGATTCAGGAGCGGGTCTTCTGCCATGTGGAGGGCCCTCTCACAGCGCCTTGGCGTAGCAGCGGCTGTCCTCGTGGAAGCGGTAGTAGCCGAACTTCACGCAGGGTTCGTAGCCGCTGGACGTGTAGAGGGCGATGGCCTCCGGCTGCTTGATGCCGGTCTCCAGGACCATGCGCAGGCGGCCGGCCGCGCGGGCGTCGTCCTCCAGGGCGGACAGGACACGGCGGGCGAGACCGCGGCCGCGCATCTCCTCGATCACGTACATGCGCTTGAGCTCGGCGTCACCGTCCAGGTTGCCCTCGCCGTTGGTGTCCCGGGCGCGCCAGCCGCCCGTGGCGACGGGGCTGTCCCTCGCGTCGTACGCGATCAGATACACGCCGTTCGGGTGCTCGAAGTCCGTCGGGGCCAGCTCGGTGGCGTCGCCGCCGTCGCCGTAGCGGACGTGGTACTCGGCCTGGACCTGGTCGTTGAGCTTCACGGCGTCGGGGTGGTCGAAGGGGACACGGCGGATCATCATGCCCTCCAGTGTGCCGGTATCGTGCCGGGGTGCTCACTGTGACCTCCGCCAATGTGAACGGGCTGCGTGCCGCCGCGAAGAAGGGCTTCGTGGAGTGGCTCGCGGACACCTCCGCCGATGTGCTGTGCCTGCAGGAGGTGCGTGCCGAGCCGCAGCAGCTGCCCGAGAGCGTCCGGGCTCCCGAGGGCTGGCACGTCGTGCACGCGCCCGCCGCCGCCAAGGGGCGGGCCGGTGTCTCCCTCTACACCCGCCGTGAGCCCGACCGCGTCCGGATCGGCTTCGGGTCGGCCGAGTTCGACACCAGCGGGCGCTACGTCGAGGCCGACCTGCCCGGCGTCACCGTCGCCTCCCTCTACCTGCCCTCCGGCGAGGTGGGCACCGCGAGGCAGGACGAGAAGGTCCGCTTCATGGACGAGTTCCTCGCGTACCTGAAGGACCTGCGGGCGCGCTCCGCCGCCGACGGCCGTGAAGTCGTCGTCTGCGGCGACTGGAACATCGCCCACCAGCAGGCCGACCTCAAGAACTGGCGCGCCAACCAGAAGAGCTCCGGCTTCCTGCCGGAGGAGCGGGCCTGGCTGAGCCGTGTCCTGGACCCCACCGACGGCGGCTACGTCGACGTCGTACGGTCTCTGCATCCGGACGTGGCGGGGCCGTACTCGTGGTGGTCGTACCGGGGGCGGGCGTTCGACAACGACTCGGGATGGCGCATCGACTACGAGCTCGCCACGCCCGGGCTGGCCGCCAAGGCCGTCAAGGGGTACGTCGAGCGCGCGGCCACGCACGCCGAGCGCTGGTCGGACCACGCGCCCGTGACGGTCGTCTACGACCTCTAGTCCCGCTTCCGCAACCGCCGGTCCAGTGCCAGTGAGAGTTCCGCCTCCACCACGCTGCGGGCCAGGGGGCGCAGGCGGTGGAGGTCGTTCTCGCTTGCGTGACGGAGGACCAGTTCGGCGAACATCTCGGCCAGGGCGTCGACGTGTTCGCGGACCTGTTCGCCGGCTGCGAGGACCTCGGCGAGAGGGATGCCCTCGCGGACCAGGGCGGAGGAGACGTCCAGGAGGCGGCGGCTGATGTGGACGATCTCGTCGCCGTCGGTGCCCAGGTAGCCGAGGTCGAGGGCGGCCGCGAGGTTCTCCGCGGTGACTTCGCCCTCGAAGCGGGCGGCGAGTTCCTCGGGGGTGAGGCGGACCGGTTCCTCCTCTGTCGGAGGTGTCACCCCCAGGACGTCGGCGACATCGCGCCCGTGGTCGAGGGCCTCGGCGAGTTCCGCGATGCCGGTGAGGGTGTGGCCGCGCTCCAGGAGAGCCGCGATGGTGCGCAGACGGGCCAGGTGGTGGTCGTCGTACCAGGCGATACGGCCCTCGCGGCGGGGCGGCGGGATGAGCTTGCGTTCGCGGTAGAAGCGCAGGGTGCGCACTGTGATGCCGGCCAGGCGGGCCAGTTCCTCCATGCGGTACTCGCGCTTCTCCGTCACGCCCGAACTTTATGTCGTACCCCGGGTAAGTTTCCTTCCCCCCGACCCCTACCCATCGGTACGGAGCCTGCTCTACCCTCCCATTGCGCCAGTGTTCACTGGCGGAGTCGTGGAGGGAAGGGCTTCGGCATGGCCGAACACGAGCATGTGCGGGTGGCGGTGGTCGGGTCCGGGTTCGGTGGGCTGGGGGCCGCCGTCCGGCTGCGGCGGGAGGGCGTCACCGACTTCGTCGTGCTGGAGCGGGCCGACAGCGTCGGCGGCACCTGGCGGGACAACAGTTATCCGGGCTGTGCGTGCGACGTGCCGTCCCATCTGTATTCCTTCTCCTTCGCGCCGAACCCCGACTGGCCGCGCACCTTCTCCGGGCAGGAGCACATCCGCGCCTATCTGGAGCATGTGACGGACGTCTTCGGCCTCCGCCCGCACATCCGCCTCAACTCCGAGGTGCGGCGGATGACCTGGGACAGCGAGAAGCTGCGGTGGGACATCGAGACCGCGAGCGGCTCCCTGACGGCCGACCTCGTCGTCTCCGCCACCGGGCCGCTGTCCGATCCGAAGATCCCCGACATTCCGGGGCTGGACTCCTTCCCGGGCAAGGTCTTCCACTCCGCCCGCTGGGACCACGACTACGACCTGCGCGACAAGCGCGTCGCCATGATCGGGACGGGGGCCTCGGCCATCCAGATCGTCCCGGCCATCCAGCCGCTGGCCCGGAACGTCACGCTCTTCCAGCGCACCCCGCCCTGGGTGATGCCCCGCATGGACCGGGCGATCAGCGGCGCCGAGCGCTGGCTGCACCGGCAGCTGCCCTTCACCGCCCAGGCCCGGCGCGGACTGCTGTGGGGCATCAGGGAGTTGCAGGTCCAGGCGTTCACCAAGCACCCCAATGAGCTCGGCGCGGTGGAGCAGCTGGCCAAGCGCAACATGGCCCGCGCCATCAAGGACCCGGCGCTGCGCGCCAGGCTCACCCCCGACTACCGCATCGGCTGCAAGCGGATCCTGCTGAGCAGCACCTACTACCCGGCGCTCGCCCAGCCGAACGTGGACGTCGTCGCCAGCGGGCTCAGCCGTGTCGAGGGGTCGACGCTCGTCGCCGCCGACGGCACCGAGGCCCAGGTCGACGCGATCGTCTTCGGCACGGGCTTCCACGTCACCGACATGCCCATCGCCGACCGGGTCGTCGGCGCGGACGGGCGGACGCTCGCCGAGGCGTGGAAGGGCGGGATGGAGGCGCTGCGCGGTGCCTCCGCCGCCGGCTTCCCGAACTGGATGAGCATCATCGGGCCCAACACCGGCCTCGGGAACTCCTCGATGATCCTGATGATCGAGTCCCAGCTGAACTACCTGGCCGACTACGTACGGCAGCTCGACGTCCTCGGCGGCCGCGTGGCCCTCGACGCCCGGCCCTCCGCCGTGCGGGACTGGAACCACCGGGTGCAGGAGCGCATGAAGCGCACGGTGTGGAACACCGGCGGCTGCACCAGCTGGTACCTGGACGCGAACGGGCGCAACAGCACGGTCTGGCCCGGTACGACGAGCGAGTTCCGGAGCGCGACCCGGCGGGTGGACCTCGCCGAGTACGAGGTGCTGCGGCCCGCCGAGCGGGACAGCGGCAGCAGCGGCAGTAGTGGCAGCAGCAAGGGCAGCAAGGTCGCCGACGAGAGCGCGGAGGCCGCCGTATGAGCCGCACCGCGCATGTCGTCTCCGGGCCGTACGCCCCGCCCGCCCCGGCGCGTGAACTCACCGCCCTCTCCGCCGACGGAGCGTCCCTGCACGTGGAGGTGCACGGGGCCGAGGGCGCGCCGCCCGTCGTGCTCGCCCACGGCTGGACCTGTTCCACCGCCTTCTGGGCCGCCCAGATCCGCGAACTCTCCGTCGACCACCGGGTCATCGCCTACGACCAGCGCGGCCACGGACGCAGTCCGGCGAGCCCGGCGTGCAGTGCGGACGGGCTCGCCGACGACCTCGAAACCGTACTGGAAGCGACCCTCGCGGCCGACGAGAAGGCGGTGGTCGTCGGTCACTCCATGGGCGGGATGACGGTCATGGCCGCGGCCGGGCGCCCGGGGTTCCGCAGACACGCGGCGGCCGTCCTGCTGTGCAGCACCGGTTCGTCGCGGCTGGTCGCCGAGTCGACCGTCGTGCCGATCCGGGCCGGCCGGCTGCGGACCTGGCTGACCCGGCACGTCCTCGGGGCGCGCGCGCCGCTCGGGCCGGTCACACCGCTGGCCCGGCGCATCCTCAAGTACGGGACGATGGGCCCCGGTTCGGCCCCGCACATGGTGGAGGCGTGCGCGCGGATCGTGCATGCGTGCCCGCGCAAGGTGCGCCACGCCTGGTCGCAGGTCCTCGATCTGCTCGATCTCGACCACGGCGTACGGCAGCTCACCGTGCCCACGGCCGTCGTCGTCGGTACCGCGGACCGGCTCACCCCGCCCGTGCACGCACACCAGTTGGCCGCCGCGCTGCCCCACTGCCTCGGGGTCACCGAACTGCCGGGTCTCGGCCACATGACACCGGTCGAGGCGCCCGAACTGGTCAGCGCGCGGATCCGGGAACTCGTCACCACCTACGTCCAGGTCAAGGAGGGCGCATGAGCAGGGTCGGACTCGAAGGACAGGTGGCGGTCGTCACGGGGGCCGCGCGGGGCGTGGGCGAGCTGCTCGCCCGCAAGCTGTCGGCGCGCGGGGCGAAGGTCGCGCTGGTCGGCCTGGAGGCGGACGCGCTCAAGCAGCTGTCCGGGCGGCTGCACGGCGACAGCGACCACTGGTACGCCGACGTGACGGACCACGAGGCGATGGCACGGGTGGCGGGGGAGGTGAAGGAGCGGTTCGGGAAGGTCGACATCGTGGTCGCCAACGCGGGGGTCGCGACCGGCGGACCCTTCGTCGACTCCGATCCCGAGGCGTGGCGGCGGGTGATCGAGGTCAACCTCATCGGATCGGCCGTCACCGCCCGGGCGTTCCTTCCGGTGCTGATGGAGAGCCGGGGCTATCTGCTCCAGATCGCCTCCCTCGCCGCGATCACCCCGGCGCCGATGATGACCGCGTACTGCGCGTCCAAGTCCGGTGTGGAGGCGTTCGCGCACAGCCTGCGGGCCGAGGTCGGGCACAAGGGCGTGCGGGTCGGGGTCGGGTATCTGTCGTGGACCGACACCGACATGGTGCGCGGGGCCGACCAGGACGACGTCATGCGGGAGCTCAGGCAGCGGCTGCCGTGGCCGGCCAACAAGACCTATCCGCTGGGGCCCGCGGTGGAGCGGATCGTGGCCGGGATCGAGCGGCGGTCGAGCCATGTGTACGGGCAGGGGTGGCTGCGCGGGATGCAGGGGATGCGCGGGTATCTGCCGGGGCTCATCGGGACCGTCGGGCAGCGGGAGATGCGGCGGTTCGGGGAGCGGTTGGAGGGCATGCGGGTGGGACTCGTCGGTGCAGGTGGGGCGGCGGATGAGGAAGCGCGCGCTACGCACCGTAGTTGATCGAAATGCGTTCTTTGTCCGGGCGTGTGAATCTGGTCGAGGCCCCGGCCAGGGGCTCTTCCCCTCACCCCCACGGGAGTGAACCCACATGGGTATGAAGGACCAGTTCCAGGACAAGTCCGAGCAGTGGCAGCAGCAGGCCAAGCAGAAGGCCCAGGAGGGCCGGGAGCAGGCCCAGCGCGGTCGCCGCGGCGAGCAGGACGAGCGCATGCGGGACGAGGAGTCCGAGCGGCTCCGTCGCGAGGAGCAGGAGCGGCTCGACCCCGACTACGACATGTAGTCACTGCTCGAAGCGCAGGGTGCCCTCTGTTTGTTGGGGGGCACCCTGCGTTTTGTGTCTGGCGCCGGCCGGTGGGGGCTTGTCGCGCAGTTCGCCGCGCCCCTGAGAACAAAAGCCCTTACCTGGGCGGCAACTTCGGCCTCGACCGGTCCGGTACGTCCCGGTAGTCCGGTGGGGTTGCCGGGGGGTTCGTCTCCAGCAGGCTCAGCGCCAGCGTCACCGCGTCGTCCAGTTGGGCGTGGCGGCCCTCCGCCCAGTCCAGCGGGGTGCGGAGGATCTCCAGGTCGGGGGTGACGCCCTGGTTCTCGATGGACCAGCCGTAGGCGTCGAACCAGGCCGCGTTCATCGGGACCGTGATCACCGTGCCGTCGCCCAGCTGGTGGCGGCCGGTCATGCCGACCACTCCGCCCCAGGTGCGCTGGCCCACCACCGGGCCCAGTTTCAGGAGTTTGAAGGCCGCCGTGATCATGTCGCCGTCCGAGGAGGTCGCCTCGTCGGCGAGGGCGACCACCGGGCCGCGGGGGGCGTTGGAGGCGTACGACACCGGCTGGGCGTTGCGCGTGAGGTCCCAGCCCAGGATCGTGCGGGTCAGTTTCTCCACCACCAGCTCGCTGATGTGGCCGCCCGCGTTGCCGCGTACGTCGACGATCAGGGCGGGGCGGGAGACCTCCATCCGCAGGTCCCTGTTGAACTGGGCCCAGCCCGATCCGCCCATGTCGGGGATGTGCAGATAGCCGCAGCGGCCGCCGCTCAACTCCCGGACCACCGCACGGCGTTTGGCCACCCAGTCCTGGTAGCGGAGCGGCCTCTCGTCGAGGAGGGGGACCACCGCGACCCGCCGGGACCTGCCCTCGCCCGCCGGGGTGAAGGTCAGCTCCACCGTCGTACCGCCCGCCGCCGCGAGGAGGGGGTACGGGCCCGTGACCGGATCGACCGGGCGGCCGTCCACGTGGGTGAGGACCGCGCCCTCGCGGATGCCCGTGCCGGCGAGCGGGGAGCGGGCCTTGGAGTCCGAGGAGTCGCCGGGCAGGATCCGCCGGACCGTCCAGCCGCCGTCCCTGAGGACGAAGTTGGCGCCCAGCAGGCCCTGGCGGCGCTGGTAGTGCGGTGGGCCCTCGTTGCGGCGGGCGGCGGTGACGTAGGCGTGGGAGGTGCCCAGTTCGCCGAGGACCTCGCGCAGGAGGTCGGCGAACTCGTCGGGGGAGGCGACCCCTTCGAGCAGCGGGCGGTACTGGTCGAGCACCGCGTCCCAGTCGATGCCGCACATCCCCGGGTCCCAGAAGTACGCCCGGATCAGCCGGCCCGCCTCCTCGTAGGACTGGCGCCACTCGGCGGGCGGGTCCACCTCGTGGAGGATGCGGCGCAGGTCGATCCAGACGTTCGAGTCGCTGTCGCCGGACTCGGTGGCGGGCGTGGCGCGCAGCTCGCCCTCGTCGACCACGACCAGCCTCGAACCGTCGCCGCTGACCGCGAACCAGTCCAGGTGCTCGACGAGTTCGGTCTTCTTCGCCTTGCCGACGGCGAAGTGTTCGAGGGTGGGGCGCTCGGAGGTGTCGTCCGGGTTGACGAAGGTCTCGCCGAGCGCGCCCGAGATCGGCCAGCGCAGCCAGACCAGGCCACCGCCCGCGACCGGGTGCAGCGCCGAGTACTTGGAGGCGGGGACCGGGAAGGGGGTCACCCGGCTCTCCAGCCCTTCGAGTTCGACCGTCACCGCCCCGCCGTCGCCGCTCTCGTCCTCGACCGGGTCCAGGCCCCCGGCGGCCGGGCGGCCCTCCGGGTTCAGGGCGAAGGGGGAGGGAGTGGCCGAGGACAGCGGGACGAGGTAGGGGCGGCAGCCGAGCGGGAAGGACAGGTCGCCTGTGTGGACGTCGTACACCGGGTCGAAGCCCCGCCAGGACAGGAAGGCCAGATAGCGGCCGTCCCTGGTGAAGACCGGGTTCTCGTCCTCGAAGCGGCCGTTGGTGACGTCGACGATCGAACGGTCCTTCATGCGGGCGATCTTGATCTGGCGCAGGGAGCGGCCGATGCCCGGATGCGACCAGGTGAGCCAGGAGCCGTCCGGGGCGAAGGCCAGGTCCCGGACCGGGCCGTTGACCGAGCGGACGAGTTCCGTGACCTCGCCGTCGGAGTCCTCCGCGGTGTCGAGCAGCAGCAGGCGTCCGTCGTGCGAGGCGATGGCCAGGCGCTCGCCCCGCGGGTCCGCGACCAGCTCCAGGACCCGGCCCAGCTTCCCGGATGCCAGGCGACGGGGTGCCCGGTCCCCGGTCGCCCGGGGCAGGTAGGCGATCTCGATCGCGTCCTCGCCCTCCGCGTCCGTCACATAGGCGACCTGGCCGACGGAGCCGAGCATCTCCGGGAGCCGGACCCGTACCCCCGGGGTGTCGGTGATCGTGCGGGCCGGGCCGTCGCGGTGGGTCAGCCAGTACAGGCTGCCGCGGACGACGACGGCGCTGGCGCGGCCCGTCTCGTCGACCGAGATGCCGTCCACGTGCTGGGCGGCCGGCACCTGGTGGGTACGGCGTCCCGCGCGCGGCCCGCTCAGCCGTACGTCGAGCTTGCGCGGCTCGGCGGACGCGAGGTCGTCGACGATCCACAGGTCGCCCGCGCACTGGTACACGACCCGGGTGCCGTCGCTGGCGGCGTGCCGGGCGTAGAAGGCGTCGTGGTCGGTGTGGCGGCGCAGGTCGGAGCCGTCGGGGGCGCAGGAGTAGAGGTTGCCGACGCCCTCGTGGTCGGAGAGGAAGGCGATCCGGTCGCCGACGAACATGGGGGAGTGGAGATGGCCGCCCAGGTCGGGCAGCAGGCGTTCGCCGTGCAGCCAGAGGCGGCCCGTGGCGCCGCCCCGGTAGCGCTTCCAGGCGGCAGGTTCGTGCGGTGGGGTGCCGGTGAGCAGGAGGGTCTTGCGGTCGGCGACCTGGATGTCGGAGACCGGGCCCCAGGGGAGCTTGCGGCCGGGGGAGCCGTCGGTGGGGACCTTGTACGCCCAGGTGAAGTAGGAGAAGGGCTCGCCGTGGGAGGCGACGGCGAGGATGGTGCCCTGCGGGGTCCAGCCGGTGACCTGGGTGTCCGTGGAACCCCAGTAGGTGAGCCGGCGGCCCGGTCCGCCGTCCACGTCCGCGAGGTGGATCTCGGGCGCGAGACTGCGCCAGCTCGTGTACGCGATGTGGCGGCCGTCGGGCGAGAAGCGGGGGTGGCCGACCTTGGTGCGGTCCACGGTCAGGCGCCAGGCGCGGCCCGGGCCGTCGAGGGGGGCCAGCCAGAGGTCGTCCTCGGCCACGAAACACAGCAGGTCGCCGCTCAGGTGCGGAAGGCGCAGATAGCTCACCTCCCCATGCTTTTCCGGGGGATGGACCGGAGCAACTTATGAAAAATCGGCCGGGAGTGACCCGGGCGCAAACCGAGGTGACCCATAACACGAACGAAACCGTTTCGTTTCGATCGAGGATGCGCTACATTCGTGTCGTACGAAACAGTGTCGTTCGGAGTTCCGGAGCGGAAAGGGTGAGTGTCATGACCGAGGTCTCGACCGCGCGTCGCAGCCGCATCACCCCCGAGCGCGAGGCCGAGCTCTACGAGGCCGTGCTCGAACTGCTCCGCGAGGTCGGCTACGACGCCCTCACCATGGACGCCGTTGCCGCCCGCACCCGCTCCAGCAAGGCCACGCTCTACCGCCAGTGGGGCGGCAAGGCCGAACTGGTGGCGAAGGCGGTGCGGCACACCAAGCCGGGCGGTATCGGTCTCGACGAGATCGACACCGGGTCGCTCAAGGGCGACCTGCACGCGCTCACCCTGCGCTCGGACGACTGCACGATGGAGCAGAACTCCGCGCTCATGCGGGGCCTGGCCATGGCGGTCCACGGCAACCCGGACCTCCTGAAGGCGTTCCGCGCGCATCTCATCGAACCCGAGACGGCGGAGTTCCGCCGACTGGTGCAGCGGGCCATCGACCGGGGCGAGGTACGCCCCGACAACCCGGCGATCGACTTCATGATCCACATGATGCTCGGCGGGTTCGCGGCTCGCACGATGATCGACGAGCTGCCGCCGACCCAGGAATTCCTCCTTTCGTACATCGACGCCGTGGTCCTCCCCGCCCTCGGCGTCTCGAACGACTGACCCGCAGTCTCCCCAGCAAGCCCTCCACCTGACGTAACCGCTCACGTCGTCGGGCTGATCACCCCTGCCCTGAAGACCCCACGACCTGACCGGGAGTACGCCTTCGTGGCCACTTTCCTCTACAAGCTCGGCCGGCTCGCCTTCCGGCGACGGCACTTCGTCGCCCTGCTGTGGGTGGCCCTGCTGACGCTCGCCGGCGTCGGCGCGGCCACTGCCCCCGCCGCCGGATCGACCTCCTTCTCCATTCCGGGCACGGAGGCGCAGAAGGCCTTCGACCTGCTGGAACAGCGCTTCCCCGGGGCCAGCGCCGACGGCGCGACCGGACGCGTGGTCTTCAAGGCGCCCGAGGGCGAGAAGATGACCGACGCCGCCCACCGCGCGACCGTCGCGAAGACCGTCAAGGAACTCGGCGACGGCTCCGAGGTCGTCTCCGTCACCGACCCGTTCACCACGAACGCGGTGAGCAAGGACGGCACGGTCGCCTACGCGTCGGTGCGCTACGACGCCCCCGCCATGGAGCTCAAGGACGCGACCAGGGACGCCCTGGAGAAGACCGCCGACGAGGCCCGGGACACCGGGCTGACCGTCGACGTCGGCGGTGACGTGCTCCAGGCCGAGCCGGAGACGGGAGCGATCGGTGAGGCCATCGGTCTCGCCATCGCCGCGGTCGTCCTGGTCATCACCCTGGGCTCGCTGGTCGCGGCGGGGCTGCCGCTGCTGACGGCGATCATCGGCGTCGCGATCGGCGTCTCCACCATCGCCACCCTCGCCAAGGCGCTCGACCTCGGCGACACCACCTCCACCCTCGCGGGGATGATCGGCCTCGCGGTCGGCATCGACTACGCGCTGTTCATCGTCTCCCGCTACCGCGCCGAGCTGGCCGAGGGCCGTGACCGCGAGGAGGCGGCGGGCCGGGCCACCGGCACCGCGGGTTCGGCGGTGGTCTTCGCGGGCCTGACCGTCGTGATCGCGCTGGCCGGTCTCGCGGTCGTCAACGTGCCGATGCTGACCAAGATGGGCCTCGCCGCGGCCGGCACCGTCGTCATCGCCGTCCTCATCGCGCTGACCATGATCCCGGCGCTGCTCGGGTACGCGGGCCGCAAGGTCCGTCCGGCCGGCGAGAAGCGCGGGAGGACCGCGGCCCCGGGCACGTCGGTGAAGCCCAACCTCGGCACCCGCTGGGCCAGCTTCGTCATCCGCCGCCCGGCCGCCGTGCTGCTGCTCGGCGTGCTCGGTCTCGGTGCCGTCGCGCTGCCGGTCAGCCAGCTCGAACTGGGCCTGCCCGACGACGGCTCGCAGCCGACGTCCACGACCCAGCGCCGCGCCTACGACCTCCTCTCGGAGGGCTTCGGGCCCGGCTTCAACGGACCCCTGATGATCGTGGTCGACGCCAGGAACAGCGACGACCCCAAGGCCGCGGCCACCACGGTGACCGACGGGATCAAGGGCCTCAAGGACGTCGTCACGGTCACCCCGGCGGCCTTCAACAAGGCCGGCGACACCGCGACCATCACGGTCGTCCCCGGCTCCAAGCCGTCCTCGGCCCAGACCGAGGACCTGGTGCACGCCATCCGCGACCAGGGCGCCGGGGTCAGGTCCGACACCGGCGCGAACGTCCTGGTCACCGGCACCACCGCGATGAACATCGACTTCTCGCAGAAGCTGAGCGACGCCCTCATCCCGTATCTGGCCCTGGTGGTCGGCCTCGCCTTCCTCCTGCTGATCGTGGTCTTCCGCTCGATCCTCGTCCCGCTGAAGGCGGCCCTCGGCTTCCTGCTCTCGGTGCTCGCCGCGCTCGGCGCCGTCGTCGCGGTCTTCCAGTGGGGCTGGCTGGGCGGGCTGCTCGGCGTCGAGGAGACCGGCCCGATCATGTCGATGATGCCGATCTTCATGGTCGGCGTTGTCTTCGGGCTCGCGATGGACTACGAGGTCTTCCTCGTGACCCGCATGCGCGAGGCCTACGTCCACGGCGAGTCCCCGAGTCAGGCCATCGTGACCGGGTTCAAGCACAGCGCCCGGGTCGTGGTCGCCGCCGCGGTCATCATGATGGCCGTCTTCGGAGGCTTCATCAGCTCCGGCGAGTCGATGATCAAGATGATCGGCTTCGGCCTCGCGATCGCCGTCTTCTTCGACGCGTTCGTGGTCCGCATGGCGATCGTCCCCGCGGTTCTCGCCCTGCTCGGCCGCCGCGCCTGGTGGCTGCCGAAGTGGCTGGACCGCGCGCTGCCCAACGTCGACGTCGAGGGTGAGGGACTGCGCACACAGGCCGAGAAGGACGCGGACCCGGACGAGGACCGGGAGCTGGTACGCGTCTGACGCACGCCAAGTGAGAAGGACCGCCGGTGAGGGCTCCGTGGGGACGGGGTGTCCTCACCGGCTCTCTTCTGCCGTGGACCGCCCGAGATAGGTGACGGGCCCGGCATCCGGCACGGCGATCTCATGGAAGCCGAGACGGTCGTAGAAGGCACGGGCGGGGGTGTTCGCGGTCAGCATGCACAGATGCACGGCGGCAACGCCCCGCTCGTGCAGGGCATCCAGCAGGGCCTTCATGAGCGCCCGCCCGTACCCGCGCCCCTGCCACCCGGGGAGCAGGTCGATGTGCAGGTGGGCGGGGTAGGCGGCGACCTCCGGCACCAGCATCCGCTCGGGGCGGTGCAGGAGCGCGACGATCTCCTCGTCGGGAGTGCGCGGCTCGTGGCGGGGCTCCGGGTAGCGGTCGGCCACGAGGGGGAGCCACTTCGCCCGGTAGTCCTCGACGAACCGGGGCGTGTCCGCGGCGCCGACGACGTACCCGACGGCCCGGCCCTCCCCGTCGTCCAGCACGAAGGCCAGCTCCGGTTCGAGATGGACGTACGGCGTCGCGAAGGCGGCCGGGAAGACACCGGGGTCCTGGTAGTGCGGCCGGCTGTCCTGGCCCACGTGGGCGGTGCGGACGCAGATCTCCTCGAGGGCGTCACGGTCCTCGGGGCGGTAGGGGCGTACGGCGGGAGACGGGGTCATCCCAGCATCCTGCCCGACCTAAGGGCAGTCGGGACCGTCGAAACAGGGTCGCGTGCCCCGTACACCCACCGCTAGCGTGCCGTGCATGACGACCACCGACGCCGACGGCTCCCAGGCCGCCCACCCCCGTTTCGCCGAGGCGCTGCGGGAACGCGGTCTCGATGAACTCACCGGCAGGATCCGCCGTTTCCCGGACGCCACCCGTACCGCCGCCGAGGCCGCCGCGGCCGTCGGGTGCGAGCTGAGCCAGATCTGCAAGTCGCTGATCTTCGCGGCGGACGGGGTGCCCGTGCTGGTGCTGATGGACGGGGCCTCACGCGTCGACCTCGAACGGGTCCGGGAGGAACTCGGCGCGGGCAAGGTCACCCGGGCGAGGGCCGATGTCGTACGGGAGACGACCGGGTACGCCATCGGGGGCGTGCCGCCCTTCGGGCACCGGACGAGGACCCGGGTGCTGGCCGATCGTTCGCTGCTCGCCCACGACCTCGTGTGGGCCGCCGCCGGCAACCCGCACGCCGTGTTCCCCATCGCGCCCCAGGACCTGGTCGCCCACGCCGGAGCCACCCTCGTGGACGTCCGCGAGCGCACCACGTGACGCCGCTCGTCACCGCGGCCGTTCTCCTCGCCGCCTTCACCCACGCCAGCTGGAACGCCATCGCGCACCGGATCACCGACAAGCTGGTCGGGTTCACGCTGATCTCGGGCGGCGGCATGCTCATCGGGCTGATGATGATCCCGTTCACGGCGCTTCCCGCGGCGGCCGCGTGGCCGTATCTGCTCGTCTCGTCCGGTATCCACATCGCCTACTACGCGCTGCTGATGACGTCCTTCAGGCTCGGTGACTTCGGGCAGGCCTATCCGATCGCCCGCGGCACCGCGCCCCTGGTCGTCACCGTGCTCGCCGCCCTCTTCGCGCACGAGGTGCCGGACCGGTGGGCCGCCGCCGGAATCGCCCTGTCCTGCGCGGGACTCACCGGTGTCGCCCTGTGGGGGCTGCGCGGCCGCCGGCCCAACTGGGCCGCGATCGGGGCGGCGTTGGCGACCGGGCTGACCATCGCCGCGTACACCGTCGTCGACGGGCTCGGCGTGCGCGCCTCCGGCTCCTCCCTCGGGTACATCGCCTGGCTGATGGCGGTGCAGGGGGTCGTGATCCCGGCGTACGCGCTGACGCGGTGGCGCGGCGGTTTCGTCGCGGTCCTCAGGCCGTTCGCCCGGATCGGGCTCGTCGGCGCCGCCCTCTCCGTGGCCGCCTACGCGCTCGTCCTGTGGGCCCAGACCAAGGCCGAGCTCGCCCCCATCGCCGCCCTGCGCGAATCCTCGATCATCGTCGGCGCGGCCATCGGCGCCGTGTTCTTCAAGGAGCGCTTCGGGGCGCCGAGGATCCTCGCGGCGGGGCTGCTGGTCGCGGGCATCGGGCTGATGCTGCACGCCAGTTAGCCGTCCGCCCCGCGGGTCTGTCCCAAGCGCTGCCCAAGTCCCGCCCAACAGCGGTCCTTTGTTTGCCTACTTGCCGAGGCCTTGACGGTTCGTTCCCTGGGCGTTCAGGCGGACGTCCGGGGCCGGGTCGGGTGTCGTCCCTAAGGTCCCTGCGGACCGCGAGAGAAGGGACGCAAGGGACTCATGGACGCACTCCACGCCGTCCGGGCCCGCGGGATCACCAAGTGCTTCGGCGAGGTCGTGGCGCTCGACGGCGTCGACCTCGATGTGACGCGGGGACAGATCCACGGCCTGGTCGGGCCGAACGGCGCCGGCAAGACCACACTGCTCGGGCTCCTGCTGGGCCTGTCCGTCGCCGACGGCGGCAGCCTGGAGATCCTGGGGACGCCGGTCGGCCGGGCGTTCGCCGTCCCCGGCTCGGTCGCCGGATTCGTGGACGGACCCGGCCTCTACCCTTCGCTCACCGCCCGGCAGAACCTCGCCGCGCTGGCCGAACTCCGCGGCCGGGACGCGCGTACGGCCGGCATCGACGACGTGCTCGACGAGGTCGGGCTCACCGACGTCGCCGACGACAGGACCCGCGGCTTCTCCCTCGGCATGCGCCAACGGCTCGGGCTCGCCGCCGCACTGCTGACCCGGCCGCGGCTGCTCGTGCTGGACGAACCCTCCAACGGCCTCGACCCGGCGGGAAAACGCCATGTGCACGGCGTCCTGGAACGGCTCGCCGCGAACGGCACCGCCATCGTGCTCTCCAGCCACCGCATGGACGACCTGGAGGCCCTGTGCTCCGAGGTCACCATCCTCGCCACCGGCCGGGTCGTGTTCTCGGGCCCGCTCGGCAAACTGGCCGCCGAGAGCCGTGAACTCGACTACCGGGTACGGACGTCCGACCCGGAGGCCGCGCGGCGACTGGCCGACGCGACGGACGGGATCCGGATCGTCGACGACGGCGGACGGCGGACACGGGACGCCGGTGTGCTCGTCGTCCGCGCCCTGGTGCCCGCCCTCGACGAACTGGTCGCGGGGCTGGTGACGTCTGGTGTCGCGGTGCGTGAACTCGCGCCGGTGGTCTCGCCCCTGGAGGCCGCGTTCCTGGCCCTCACCGAGGGACAGGAGGCCGGTAGATGACCACCACGGTCACCGCGCCCCCCGCCCCCGCCGCCGCCCGGCCCGTCTCGGTCCCGCGCGGCTACCGCTTCGAGCTCGTCAAGCTCGTCTCCCAGTGGCGCGTCCGTCTCCTCGTCCTCGCCTGCTGGATCGCGCCGGGACTCTTCGTCGCCGGGGTCGGCCAGCAGAGCACCCTTCCCTCCGACACCCTCTTCGGCCGCTGGATGCACGCCACCGGATGGGCCGGACCGCTGGTGATGCTGGGCTTCGCGGGCACCTGGGCGCTGCCGCTGCTGACCTCGGTGGTCGCCGGTGACGTGTTCGCCGCCGAGGACCGGCTCGGCACCTGGCGGCACCTGCTGGTGGCGGTCCGCTCACCGCGGCGGATCTTCGCGGCGAAGGTGCTGGCCGGCCTCACCGTGATCCTGGTGCTCGTGGCCGGGCTCGCCTGCTCCAGTGCCCTCGGCGGGCTCGCGTCCGTCGGCAGTCAGCCGCTTGTCGGCCTCGACGGCCACCTTCTGGCGCCCGGTGACGCGGCGGAGAAGGTCCTGCTCGCCTGGGTCGCGGCCCTGGCCCCCACCCTGGCCCTCGCCGCGATCGGCCTGCTCGGGTCGGTCGCGCTGGGCCGCTCCCCGACGGGGCTGCTGCTGCCCCCGCTGGTCGCGCTCGGCACGCAGGTCGCCCAGATGCTGCCGCTGCCCGTCGCCGTACGCCTCGCCCTGCCCGGCTACGCCTTCATCTCCTGGAACGGCCTGTTCACCGCACCGCTCCAGCTCGCCCCGCTCCTCATCGGGGTCGCCGTCAGCCTGGCGTGGGCCGTGCTCGCGACCGCGATGGCCCATCTGCTGTTCCTCCGGCGGGACTTCACCAATCCCGCCTACGACGGTGCCGGGCGCCGTGCCTTCACGGTGGGCGTGCTGCCGCTCGCCGCGCTGACCGCTGTCACCGTCGCGGTGCTCGCGGTGGCCGCTCCCTCGACGGGCATCACGCAGGCCAAAGTGGAGCGATCGCTCGCCACCGCCTTCGCCCACCTGTACCGCACACAGACCGAACAACTGCACCGCCCCGCCGTCACCGAGGCCCGGCTCAGGGCGTCGGCGGCGTGCACCAAGAGCGACGGCCAGGCCGCTCAACAGGGAGCGGGCAACGACTGGCGGTGTGTCGTGACCTGGCACCTGCCCGGTACCGCGGTCACGGGGACCGCGATCTACCAACTCGACGTCGGATCGGACGGCCGGTTCGTGGCCGACGGGGACGGTCCGAAGGAAGTGAACGGCTACTTCCTGGTGCGGACCGAGACCGGGGACGCCCCGAACCCGCTGTGGCAGTTCGACGGAAACGTCGAGCTGCTCGACACCACCTCGAAGGGATAGGTCCATGCATGTGACACGGCGTATCAGAGAGAAGAAGCCGGTCGGACGCCGGACCCTGTTGGTGGCCGCCGGCATCGCCGTCGCCCTCGGCGTCACCGGCACCGCGGTCGCCTCGACCTACCGGTTCGGCACCCAGCAGGTCGCGCAGAACACCGCCGACGGCGAGGTCATCTCCAGCGACCAGTTCCTCAAGCCGTACGGCAGCCGGACCGTCATCGACGACGGCAAGATCATGTCGTCGACGGTCAGCCCGGACGGCACCCACCTCGCGGCCGCGGTCACCGACGGCGACGCCGCACTGGTGATCATGGACCTCGCGACCGGGCAGGTGAAGCAGAGGATCGGCGCCAACGCGGCGGACGACCTCCGCATCGCCGCCGCCTCGGTCGGCCAGGAGGGCCCCACCTACTCGCCCGACGGCAAGCAGCTGTGGCTCGGACAGGCCACCGGCTACACGAAGTTCACGGTCGCAGCGGACGGGACCCTCGCCGATCCGGTGGCCGTCCCGATCCCGACCGTCGGCACCCAGCAGGCCCTGGTCGGCGCGGCCGTGTTCTCCGCCGACGGCTCCACCGTGTACGCGGCGGTCAACGGCCAGAACAAGGTCGTGGCCCTCGACGCGGCCACCGGTACCGTCGAGCAGAGCTGGGCCGTCGGCACCGCGCCCCGCGGTCTCGCCCTGGTCGACGGCAAGCTGTACGTCAGCAACGAGGGCGGCCGCCCGGCCAGGGCCGGTGAGACCACGATGAACTCGTACGGCACACAGGTGCCTGCCGACCCCGAGACGGGCGCCTCGACCACCGGCACGGTCAGTGTCATCGACACCGCGCACCCGGCCGCGGCCGTCGGCACCCTCACCGTCGGCCTCCATCCGACCGCCGTCTACGCAGAGAACGGCACGGTGTTCGTCACCAACACCGCCGACAACAGCGTCTCCGTCATCGACACCCGCAGGAACAAGGTCGTCCAGACCATCGCCACCCAGCCCTGGCCCGAGGCGAAGGTCGGCTACGAGCCCGACGCGGTCACCCTCACCGACGACGGCCGGCTGTTGGTGACGCTGGGCCGCGCGAACGCGGTTGCCGTCTACCGGTACAAGTCCGCGCAGGAACCGGCGAGTTACGTCGGTCTGCTCCCCACCGACTACTTCCCCGCCGAGATCACCACCGTGGGCGGGAAGGTCGTCGTCTCCAACACCCGCGGCATCGACGCCCGCCGCCCCACCACGGCCGCCGGTCACGGAACCCACGACACCACGTCGAGCCTCACGCAGTTCACGCTGCCGAGCGACCTCGTGATCAGGGCGCAGACGGCGACGGTCTTCCGGCAGAACGGCTGGACGCCCGGCTCGGTCACGACGGCCAAGGGCACCCGTCACGCCAGGCCGGTGCCGGTCCCCGCCCGCCTCGGCGACCCCTCGACGATCAAGCACGTCTTCCTGCTGGTCAAGGAGAACCGCACCTACGACCAGGTCTACGGCGACATGGCACAGGGCGACGGCGACGCGGCGCTCGCCACCTTCGGCGCCAACGTCACACCCAACCAGCACGCCCTGGCCCAGCAGTTCGGCCTCTACGACAACTTCTACGACATCGGCACGAACTCGGCCGAGGGCCACAACTGGCTGATGCAGTCGGACAACCCGGAGTACACCGAGTCCTCCGCCGGTGAGTACACGCGCAGTTACGACACCGAGAACGACGTCCTCGGCCACCAGAAGTCAGGGTTCCTGTGGACCGGGGCGCAGGCGGCCGGCAAGTCGGTCAAGGACTTCGGCGAGTTCCAGTCGATCGAGTCCAAGCCCTCCGGCGCGACCTGGCAGAACCTGTACTGCGACTCGAAGACCATGGCCGCGACCGGGGCGCCGACCCAGTACCCCATCCGGACCGGCTCGGCGATCCCCTCGCTCAACGAGGTCTCCGTGCAGGGCTTCCCGATGTTCGACCTCGATGTCCCGGACATCTACAAGGAACAGATCTGGAAGCAGGACTTCGAGAAGAACGGCCCGGCGAACCTGAACATGTTCTGGTTCTCCGACGACCACACCGGCGGCCCGGCCAACGCCTCCGCCGAGGTCGCCGACAACGACCTCGCGGTCGGCCGGATGGTCGACGAGATCTCCCACAGCACGTACTGGAAGGACTCGGCGATCTTCGTCGTCGAGGACGACTCCCAGAACGGCCTCGACCACGTCGACGGCCACCGGGCGCCGGTCCAGATCATCAGCCCCTACGCCCAGCACGGCACCGTCGACAGCCACTACTACACGCAGATCACGATGATCCGCACGGTCGAGCAGATCCTCGGGATCCACCCGATGAACCAGAAGGACAGCGCGGCCACACCGATGTACGGGGCGTTCACGGGGAAGCCGGACGACACCCCGTTCACCGCGGTGCCCAACCGCACCTCGCTGACCCTCGGCGTGAGCCCCACGCCCTCGTGCGGCGCGGACACCCCGGCCGCCCAGGACGCCGACGCGGCCCCCGCGCCGACGACCGCCGCGGTGCCCGAGGCCCGGCGGAACCTCGCCGCGCAGTGGAAGACATGGGCCTCGCACCAGCGCCTGACCGGTGCGCACGCGGTGCCGGACTACGCCAACGCCGAGCAGATGAACCGCTACACCTGGTACCAGACGCACGCCTGGACCGAGCCGTACCCCGGCGACAGGAAGGTGTACGCGCCGAACGACGTGCCCGGCGCCTACCTCCCGTCACCGGAGTCCGACGGCTGACCGGCGACCGGGAATCAGTGGCCGGTGTGCTGCCGGTCCAGCGCCCCGTGCGCCGCGGCTCTCCGAGGAGCACCCTGGAAGCACACGCTTCGGAGGTGATCGTCATGACGCACACCACTGTGGGATGGCACATCGAGTTGGAGTTCCAGGAGGACGACCAGCACACGCGGGCGGCCGCGATGGTACGGCTGCCGGACGGCACCGAGGTGCGCACGCACGGGCATGCCACCCGCCACCGGTCCGACAGCAATCAGCCGAGGGTGGGAGAGGAGGTCGCCGGCGCCCGTGCGCTGAACGAACTCGCGATGCAACTGCTCACCAAGGCCCACGACGAGATCGACGCGGCGTCCGGTCGGACGTCCCACTCGATCAACGTGTGAGCCGCTACAGCGCCGCCCGCACCGCCCTCACCAGGGCCTGCGCCCTGGGGTCCGCCGTCACCGTCCTGCGGAAGCCGTTGGTGACATAGCCGAAGGCGATGCCGCTCTCCGGGTCGGCGAAGCCGAGGGAGCCGCCGCGGCCGGGGTGCCCGAAGGAGCCCGCGCCGAGGAACGGCGAGGCGCTGCCGTGCAGCATGTGGCCGAGGCCGAACCGGGTGTTCACGACGAGCACCCGGTCCGGGCCCGCCGACTCCTCGGCGCGGGCGAGTTCGACCGTGGCCGGGTCGAGGAGGCGCACCCCGTCGACCTCGCCGATCATCGCCGCGTAGATCCGCGCCAGGCCGTCGGCCGTGGCGATCCCGTTGGTCGCGGGCAGGGCGCTCGCCCGGTACGCCGGGGTGTTCTGATCGGGGAAGGGGGTGATCGCGGCGAAGGCGCGACGGGTGAGGGAGCCGGGGTCCTCGTAGGCCTCGGTGACGGAGCGCCTGGGCCGGGCGCGCAGGCCGCCGGCGGGCTCCGGTCCCTCGACCCGCCCGACCCGTCCGGCCCGTCCGGCCGCTTCCTCCTCGGGCGGCAGCCCGAGCCAGAACTCGGCCCCCAGCGGCCCGGCGATCTCCCGCGCGATCCACGCACCGGCGCCGAGCCCGGTCACCCTGCGCACCAGTTCGTCCAGCATCCAGCCGTACGTCAGCGCGTGATACCCGTGGTCCGTGCCGGGCTCCCAGACGGGTGCCTGGGCGGCGGCCGCCTCGGGGCCCTTCAGCGGGTCCAGGGCCTCCTCGGGGGTGAGCGGCCGGTCGATCACCGGCAGCCCGGCCCGGTGGTTCAGCACCTGCCGGACCAGCACCCGCTCCTTGCCGCGCGCCTTGAACTCGGGCCAGTACTCGGCGACCGGCGCGTCCAGGTCCAGTTCCCCGCGCTGGTGCAGCAGCAGGACTGCGGCGGCAGCGACGCCCTTGGTGGCCGAGCGCACGACCTGCGCGGTGCCGCGCTCCCAGGGCTCGGTGCCGTCGATGTCCCGGGTGCCGGCCCACAGGTCGACCACCTTGCGGCCGTCCCGGTACACGGCGACGGCCGCGCCCCGGTCCCCGAGAGCCTCGAAGTTGCGCGCGAACACGTCCCTGACCGGCTCGAAGCCGTCGGCGACCGTGCCGTTCACGTCCACGTGCATGCCCTTCCTGCGTGCGGGTGTTCCTGTGTCACCCAAGCAGGATCGTCACGTCGATGTTCCCGCGGGTCGCGTTCGAGTACGGGCAGACCTCGTGGGCCGCGTCCACGAGCTTCGCCGCGAGGTCCGCGTCGAGGACCGGCAGGGAGACGCTCAGGGCGACCGCGAGGCCGTAGCCGCGGTGCTTGTTGGGGCCGATGCCGACCTTCGCGGCGACCGTGGAACCGGTCAGGTCGTAGCCCTCGCGGTTGCCGACGAGGATCAGCGCGTTGTGGAAGCAGGAGCTGTATCCGGCGGCGAACAACTGCTCCGGGTTGGTGCCGTTTCCGTCCCCGCCCAGCGCCGGGGGCATCGCGACCTTGAGCTCGATCTGGCCGTCCTGGCTGGTGACATAGCCGTCCCGGCCGCCGTGCGCGGTGGCCTCGGCGACATACATGATCTTCGTCGGCCGGGTGTCGACGGCTGTTTCCTCAGGCATGGCTGATCTCCCCCCGGAGAAGTGCGCGCAAGTACATCGTGCACAAGGTACCGGCCGGTAGGTCGGGGTCGGGTTACCAGGGGGTAGTGACTTCGGGTAACAGAAGGTCAGCGGGGGCGTTCGGCCGCGGCGTCCGCCCGTTGCGCGAGCCGGTGCAGCTCCTCGCGCAACCGCGCGGCCTCCGTGCTGTCGAGGGCCGTCGCCGCGAGCAGGGCGCCGGGGACGGCTGCCGCGCGCTCCTTGAGGTCCTGTGCGCGTCCCGTGCACGCCACCCGCACGGAACGCTCGTCGCTCGCCGCGCGCTCCCGGCTCACCAGCCCCGCGCTCTCCAGCCGCTTGAGCAGCGGCGAGACCGTGCCGTAGTCGAGGCGCAGGGCGCCGGCCAGCTCCTTCACCGTCGTCTCGCCGCGCTCCCACAGCACCAGCAGCACGAGGTACTGCGGGTAGGTGAGCCCCAGCTCGTCGAGGAGGGGCCGGTACGCGGCGGTCACCGCGCGCTGGGCGGCGTACAGCGCGAAGCACAACTGGTCGTCGAGCAGCAGCGAGCCGGCGTCCTCTTCGTTCGTCACGCGCCCATTGTCACGGACCGCGGATCGAATCCGAAGGGCAACTCCAGCCGGTGGGCCCGCATCAGCTCGTCGTCGGCGAGGAGTTCGCCGGTCCTCCCGTCCGCGGCGATGGTGCCCTCGCTCAGGATCAGCGAGCGCGGGCACAGCTCAAGCGCGTACGGCAGATCGTGCGTGACCATCAGGACCGTCACGTCCAACGAGCGCAGGATGTCGGCGAGTTCGCGGCGGGAAGCCGGGTCGAGATTGGAGGAGGGCTCGTCCAGGACGAGGATCTCCGGCTCCATCGCGAGCACGGTCGCCACCGCCACCCGGCGCCGCTGCCCGAAGGAGAGGTGGTGCGGGGGCCTTTGCGCGTAGTCCGCCATGCCGACCCGCTCCAGAGCGGTCCGCACGCGTGCCTCCAGCTCGGGCCCCTTCAGCCCGGCCGCCGCCGGCCCGAACGCCACGTCCTCGCGCACGGTCGGCATGAAGAGCTGGTCGTCGGGGTCCTGGAACACGATCCCGACCCTGCGCCGGATCTCCGCCATGTGCTGTCGGCCCACGGGCAGTCCGGCGACCCTGACCGTGCCCACCCCGCCGCTCAGGATGCCGTTGAGGTGCAGCACGAGGGTCGTCTTGCCGGCGCCGTTCGGTCCGAGCAGCGCGACCCGCTCGCCGCGCGCGATCGAGAAGTCCACGCCGAACAGGGCCTGGTGCCCGTCCGGGTAGGCGAAGGCGAGGCCGGAGACCTCCAGGGAAGCAGTGCTCACAGGGCCCATCCCAACACACAGACGACAAGGGCGGCGACGGGGAGCGCGAGGGCGTACGACCACTGCGCCCGGGACGCGGTCACCTCGTCGATGACGGGCATCGAACCGGCGTAACCGCGGCTCACCATGGCCAGATGCACCCGCTCGCCGCGCTCGTAGGAGCGGATGAACAGCGCGCCGGCCGACTTCGCGAGGACGCCCCAGTGCCTGACGCCGCTCGCCTCGAACCCCCGCGACTCCCGCGCGATCCGCATCCGCCGCATCTCGTCGGTGATGACGTCGCCGTAGCGGATCATGAAGGACGCGATCTGGACGAGGAGCGGCGGCAGCCGGAGCCGTTGCAGTCCGAGCAGCACGGAGCGCAGTTCGGTGGTGGACGCCAGCAGCACCGACGCGGCGACGCCCAGCGTGCCCTTGGCGAGCACGTTCCACGCCCCCCACAGCCCGCTCACGCTCAGGGACATCCCGAGCACCTCGACCCGCTCGCCCTCCGCGACGAACGGCATGAGCACCGCGAACGCCACGAACGGCACCTCGATCAGCAGCCGCTTCAGCAGGAAACCGGCGGGCACGCGCGCGAGGTACGCGACGACGCCCAGCAGGACGGCGTACAGGCCGAACGCCCACATCGCCTCGCGCGGGGTCGACACGACGACCACCACGAAGGCGAAGGCCGCCGCGAGTTTCGTGTGCGGCGGCAGGCCGTGCACGGGCGAGTGCCCGTGCCGGTAGAGCCGGTGCGCGTGCCCCGCCCCCATCTCAGACGCCGCTCGTGCTCGCCGGCGAGACGTCGGCCGTACGACGCCTGCGGACCGCCCAGAACACCGTGCTGCCCGCGACGACGGTCACGCCGACGCCGATCACGCCCGCCAGCCCCCCGGACAGGCGGGCGTTCTCGACGTCCTTCACGCCGTAGTCGGCGAGCGGCGAGTCCGCCGTGGCGTGCTCCTCGGTTTTGGCGTCGATGCCCTTGTCGGCGGCGACCTTCTCCAGCCCGTCGGGGTTCGCGGAGGCGTAGAAGCTCACGAATCCGGCGAGCACCAGGGAGGCGACGAGGCCCGTGATCCAGACCTTGCGGTGGGAGCGGGCGGCGACGGGCGCGGTGTCCGGCACGTCGACCAGTTCGCCGCCGACCCGCAGCTTGAGCTTCTGCCGGAGGCCCCGCGCGCCGTACACCAGGTCGGGGCGTACGGCGACGACGGCACCGACGGTCAGCGCGGTGATGACCGCCTCGCCGATGCCGATCAGGACGTGGACGCCGACCATGGCGGTGGCCACCTTCTCGATGGAGACGTCGGTGGTGCCGCCGACCGCGTAGATCAGGGTGAACGCGACGGCCGCGGCGGGCACGGAGAGCACGGCGGCCACGAAGGAGGCCGCGGTGATCGAACCGCGCCTGCGCGGGAGCACCTTCACCAGCCCGCGGAAGACGGCGTACGCCACGACCGTCGTCACCACGGCCATGTCGGTGATGTTCACGCCGAGCGCGGTCAGGCCGCCGTCCGCGAAGAGGATGCCCTGCATGAGAAGGACGACCGAGACGCACAGGACACCCGTGTACGGGCCCACGAGGATCGCGGCCAGCGCCCCGCCGAGCAGGTGTCCGCTGGTGCCCGCGGCGACGGGGAAGTTGAGCATCTGCACGGCGAAGATGAACGCCGCGACGAGGCCGGCCAGCGGCGCGGTGCGTTCGTCCAGCTCACGGCGGGCGCCGCGCAGGCTCACCGCGACGGCGGCCGCGGCGACCGCTCCGGTCGCTGCCGAGAGGGGGGCGTCTATGAATCCGTCAGGCACATGCACCGTTCGATGATAGTGGCTTGTTGCGAACTCTTTGCAAGAGAGCTGCGCCACGAACAGCAAGTGACAAGCTTTCGGCCCGGGGAGCGGAACGCACGAAATGTGCGACGCTGGGTAGGGAATGGACGCACAGCTTCCGCACAGGTTACGCAGCGTGAGAGGGCCGTCACGATGTCTGTAGTCGAACAGTACGCACGAGCCCACATCGTTTCGGACGCGGACATCGCGGAGGACGAGGCGATCCCGGTGGTCCTGCGCTACGACCCGGACATCGACCCGCGCTCGGTACGGGTCGGACTGCCGGGCACCCACGAGTGGACCTTCTCCCGGGCACTGCTCGAGCAGGGGCTCAGGGCCCCGGTCGGCACCGGTGAGGTACGGGTGTGGCCGTGCGGGCGGGTGCAGGCCGTGGTGGAGTTCCACTCGCCGCAAGGGGTGTCGGTGGTGCAGTTCGAGCAGAAGGCACTGCTCAGGTTCCTGCGGCGCACCTACACGGCCACCGCCGCGGTGCGCGGCTAGCGGGGGAGGGCCGGCCGGAGAGGCTAGCCGCCCATCTTCAGCAGGGCCGCCACGATCGGGCCCGCGGTGTCGCCGCCGTGGCCGCCCGCCTGGACGACGCCCGCGGCCGCGAGGTCGCCCCGGTACGCGGTGAACCAGCCGTTCGGCTTCTTCTGGCCGTCGACCTCCGCGGAACCGGTCTTCGCGCCGACGTTGCCGGTGACCCCGGACATCGCCTCGGCCGCCGTGCCGTAGCCCGCCGTGTACGCCATCAGCTCACGCAGCTGCGACAGAGTGCCCGAGGACAGCGAGCGCGAGGCGGTGGCCAGGGTGCGGTGATCGACCGAGGGGGACACCAGGTAGGGCTGCTTGAAGGTGCCGGACTCGACGGTGGCGGAGACCGACGCCATGTTCAGCGGATTCATCCGGACCCCGCCCTGACCGATCAGCGAGGCCGCCTTCTGGGCCGCGCTCTGCACCGGCACCGCGCCGTCGAAGGACGGGACGCCGATCGCCCAGTTGTTCATGGACAGACCGAAGACCTGCTGGGCCTGCTTGGTCAGGCTGTCGTTGTCCAGCTTGCCCGCCTGGCTGATGAAGGCGGTGTTGCAGGAGCGGGCGAAGCTCGCCTTGAAGGTGCCGCCCTTGATCTCGAACTTGTCGTCGTTCTGGAACTTCCAGCCGCCGTACGTGAAGTACTTCGGGCAGGGGTGCGTCTTGTCCGCAGACGCGAGGCCCTTCTCGATCAGCAGCGAGGAGGTGACGACCTTCATCGTGGAGCCCGGGGCGAGGGAGCCCTGGAAGGCGGTGTTGAAGCCGTGGCCCGCGTTCGCCACCGCGAGGATCTCGCCGGTCGAGGGGCGCAGGACGACGACGGAGGACCGCGCCTGCTTCTCCACCTGGGCCTCGGCCGCCGCCTGGAGCGTGGGGCTGAGGGTCGTCCGCACGGTGCCCGGGGTGCCCTTGCTGAGCTCCACCAGGGTCTTGTCGGAGTCCTTGGGCTCGGAGGAGTCGGCGTCCTTGGCGCGGATCACCCGCAGCTCGATGCCCGCCTTGCCGCCGGCCTTCTTGCCGTACTTGTCGCGCAGCCCGTCCAGCACGGTGCCCAGCGACGGGTACTTGGCCTCGGTGATCTCGCCGCCGTCCCGGTCGACCGCCTTGATGGGCGGGGTCCCGGACTCGCCGGTGACCAGGGTGTCGCCGTCCTTGAGGTCGGGGTGGACGACCGAGGCGGTCCAGTCGACCTGGGGCTTGCCGGTGGTGGTGTTGCGGACGACGGTCAGCGAACTCCCGTACGCCAGCGGCTTGCTGAGGCCCTTGTACGTCACCGTCGCCTTGACGGAGAAGGGCACCTTGTCGCCGGTGGGGGTGCCCGGGGTGAGGGTGACGCCGGTGAGGTGGGCGTCCTTGGTGTAGCCGGTGAGGAGGGCGGTCGCCGCCTTGGCGTCGCTGGTCGCGGCGGCGGCCGTGCTCACCCTGCCCTGCTGCCAGGAGGTCAGGAAGGTGGTCGCGGTGGTGGTGACCTCGGCCGCCGAGAGCGGTCCGGTCTTGACCTTCGGCTTGTGGTCGGCGGCCGCGGACGTGTTCTGCGTCCGGTCGTCGGCCGCCGCTCCGGCGCCGTACAGCGCGTAGACGCCGAGGCCGGCGCCGCCGACGACGACGGCGATCATCCCGCCGACCACGGCGGGCTTGGTCTTCCGTCGCTCGGCGACGCGCCTTCTGCTACCCACGGCTTCCGATTCCTCCGCCAGTTCCCAGGGTCCCCGTTGCCCTCATCCATCCCAACGACGGCAACAGACTAGAGTCCCTGCCCTGCGCGGGTGACGTCAGCCTGCGGCTCGTAGCACAGCTGCGACAATCGGGCCCGCCGCGTCGCCGCCGTGGCCGCCCTCCTCGGTCATGGCCGCCGCCGACACGTCGTTGCGGAAACCGGTGAACCAGCTGTTGGACACCTGCTGTCCGTCGACCTCCGCGGAACCGGTCTTCGCGCCGATGTCCCCGCCGAGGCCGGCCATCGCCTTGGCCCCGGTGCCCTGCGTCGCGGTCAGCCGCATCATCTGCCTCAGCTGGGAGGCCGTGTTGTACGGCAGTCCCTTGGCGGTGGCCAGTTCGCGGTCGTCGAGCTTCGGCGAGACGAGGTAGGGCTGGCGGAAGGTGCCGGTGATGGCGGTGGCCGTCACCGAGGCCATGTTCAGCGGGTTCATCTGGACCTGGCCCTGGCCGATCGCGTTCGCCGCCCGGTCCGGACCGCTGACCGCGGGGACCTTGCCGTCGAAGGAGACGATGCCGGTCTTCCAGTCCTCGCCGATCCCGAAGCGGTTCTGGGCCTCCAGGGTCAGCGACTCGTCGGTGAGCGGCTTCTCGTCGATCAGCTTGATGAAGGCGGTGTTGCAGGACCGCATGAAGCTGTTGGCGAGCGTGGCGTTCTCGTTGGGCTCCATGCCGGTGAGGTTCTTGAAGGTCTGCCCCTGCCACACGGCGTCGGGCGGGCAGGGCGCCGGGCCGTTCATCGAGGTCACGCCGTTGTCGATGAGCATCGCGGCGGTGATGATCTTCATCGTGGAGCCGGGGGCCTTGGTGCCCTCGAAGGCCGCGTTGAAGGAGTCCGTACGGTTGTTGGCCACGGCCAGCACCTCGCCGGTGCTGGGCTTGACGGCCACGACCGAGGACTGCTTGTACAGCTTCACGGCCTTCTCGGCGGCCGCCTGCGCGGTCGCGCTGATCGTGGTCTCCAGCTTGCCCGGCTTGCCCTCGGCGAGGGTCAGCAGGGAGGTGTCGGGGCTCTGGTCGGGGTGCTTGACGACCAGTTCGACACCGGGGGTGCCGCCCGCCTCGCTGCCGTACTTCTCGCGCAGGGCGTCCAGGACCGGGCCCAGCGACGGGTACTTCTCCTTGGTGAGCACCTTGCCGCCGCGGTCCACCGCCTCGATGGCCGGGTTCGCGGACTCGCCGGTGACGAGCCGGTCGTCCCGCTGGAGCTTCGGGTAGACCAGGGAGGGCTGCCAGTCGACGAGCGCCTTCCCGGTGGTCACCCCGCGCACGACGGTCAGCTTGCTCCGGTACGCCAGCGGCTTCGACTTCCCGCCGTAGGAGACGGTCGCCTGCACGCTGTACGGCACGGTCGTGCCGGTCGCCTTGCCGGGCGTGATCCTCACGTCACCGATGTGCGCGTCCGCCTTGTAGTCCGTCAGCAGGACCTCGGCCGTCGTGCTGTTGTTGGTGAGGGCGGCCGCGATCGCCGCGTCGCCCTTCTCCCAGGCCGCGAAGAACTTCTCGGAGGTCTCCTTGACCTCGTCGGCACTGGGCGGCCCGCTCCGCTTGGCGTCCCCGACCCCACCGCTGCCGTCGTCGCTCATCGCCGACACGAAGTTGTACGCCCCGTATCCGGCCCCGCCGACCATCACGGCGAACACCGCGCTGACGACAGCGACCTTCACCCCCTTGGCCATGATCTGGCCCCCTCCCCGATTCCCCGTTGTTGTGGGAACTCTAAGCGGGAGGTGTGGCAAGCGGGGTAAGAGTTTTCTGATTCCTCGGGGCGGGTGCTCAATCACATAGGTGAACTCCAGCCCGCTAGACCCAGGTGTCCAGCCACATCCGCGACCGCCAGTCGTCGATCGGGATGGTGGTCCCGGTGTACAGGGGCCAGAAGTAGATGAAGTTCCAGGCGATCAGGAGGACCAGGACGCCCGCTGCCGTGGCGCCCGCCACCCGGCGGGTCTCGGAGGCGCGCGGGGGGCCGAGGAGGGCGCCGATGAGCATGGCGACGGCCAGGCAGAGGAAGGGGAGGAAGACGATCGTGTAGAAGAAGAAGATCGTGCGTTCCTGGTAGTTGAACCAGGGCAGGTAGCCCGCCGCGATGCCGCAGGCGATGGCACCCGCCCGCCAGTCGCGGCGGAAGAACCAGCGCCACAGGACGTAGAGGATCGCGAAGCAGGCGGCCCACCACAGAAGGGGCGTGCCGATCGCCAGCACCTCGCGCGCGCACTTCTCGCCCGCGTTCACCGGGCAGCCGTCGGTGCCGGGCGAGGGGGACTCGTAGAAGTACGAGACCGGGCGGCCGTCGACGATCCAGCTCCACGGGTTGGACATGTACGTGTGCGGCGAGGACAGGCCGACGTTGAACTTGTAGACCTCGTGCTCGTAGTGGATCAGGCTGCGCCACCAGTCGGGCAGGAAGGTCCAGCTGCCGCCCTTGCCGTCGGTCGCGGCCCAGTTGCGGTAGTAGCCGCCGGTGCCGTCAGCGGGCGAGAGGATCCAGCCGATCCACGAGGTGAAGTAGGTGACGACCGCGACCGGGACCATGGCGAGGAACGCGATGCCGAGGTCGTGCTTGAGGACCGCCTCGTAGGGGTGCCGCGCGCCCGCGACCCGGCGCGAGCCGACGTCCCACAGGACCGTCATGATGCCGAACGCGACGAGGAAGAACAGGCCGTTCCACTTGGTGCCGATGGCCAGGCCCAGGAGCAGACCGGCCAGCCAGCGGTAGGGGCGCCACCCCAGGCGCAGGGTGTCCGCGATGTGCGCCTCGGGGCGCACGAGGCCGTGGGAGTCGGCCGGCAGCGCTGCCGCGAGCTTCTCCCGGGCCCTGTCACGGTCGATGACCAGGCACGCGAACGCGGACAGCACGAAGAACATCAGCACGCCGTCGAGCAGCGCGGTCCGCGCCATCACGAAGGCCAGGCCGTCCACGGTCATCAGCGCGCCCGCCAGACAGCCCAGGAAGGTGGAGCGGAAGATCCGGCGGCCCACCCGGCACACGATCAGCACCGACAGCGTCCCCAGCAGCGCCGTCATGAACCGCCAGCCGAACGGGTCGAACCCGAACATCAGCTCGCCGAGCCCGATGACGTACTTGCCGACCGGCGGATGCACGACATAGGCGGCGTCCGTCGGCAGCGGGACGTGCCCGTTCGAGGACAGGATCTGGCTGTCGACGTTCTTGCCCCAGCTGAGCTCGAAGCCCCGGTGCACGAGCGCCCACGCGTCCTTCGCGTAGTACGTCTCGTCGAATATCACCTTCTTCGGGCTGCCCAGGTTCCAGAACCGCATCAGCCCCGCCACCAGCGTCACCAGCAGCGGCCCGAGCCAGCCCGACCAGCGCGTGATCCGCTCGGCGAGCACCCGGGGCACGCCCAGGACCTGCCACATCCGTGGGCTCGGCACGACGTAGGGCGGCACCAGGCGGTCACGCACATCGGTTCCGGTCTCGGCCGTGTAGCCGAATCGGCGGAGCCTCTGCTGCCACGACGGCCGCCGGTCCTGGGGGGCCTGGTCCTGCCGGGTGTCCGTGGAGGACGTGGTACTGGTCACCGCGCCATCGTAGGGAACCGTGCTGTGTGAGTCCCGTGCATGGGCGGATGCGTCCGGTTCGGGGCGCCCCTGGGAGGATGGGGACGTGACTGGAACCCTTGTCTTGGCGGGCACCCCCATCGGCGACATCGCGGACGCTCCTCCCCGGCTCGCGGAGGAACTGGCCGGGGCCGACGTGGTCGCGGCCGAGGACACCCGGCGGCTGCGGCGCCTGACCCAGGGCCTCGGCGTGACGCCCAAGGGGCGGATCGTGTCGTACTTCGAGGGCAACGAGGCCGCCCGTACGCCCGAACTGGTCGAGGAACTCCTCGGTGGCGCACGTGTGCTGCTCGTCACCGACGCGGGGATGCCGTCGGTGTCCGACCCCGGGTACCGGCTGGTCGCCGCGGCCGTGGAGAAGGACGTCCGCGTCACCGCCGTACCGGGGCCGTCCGCGGTGCTCACTGCGCTCGCGCTGTCCGGGCTGCCCGTCGACCGGTTCTGCTTCGAGGGGTTCCTGCCGCGCAAGAGCGGTGAACGGCTGTCCCGGCTGCGGGAGGTCGCCGACGAGCGGCGCACCCTCGTGTACTTCGAGGCCCCCCACCGGCTCGACGACACGCTGGCGGCCATGGCCGAGGTGTTCGGGGCCGAGCGGCGGGCGGCGGTCTGCCGGGAGCTGACGAAGACGTACGAGGAGGTCAAGCGGGGGGCGCTCGGTCCGCTCGCCGAGTGGGCCGCCGAGGGGGTCCGGGGGGAGATCACCGTCGTCGTCGAGGGGGCGCCAGAGAAGGGCGCCGAGGAGGTCGACGACGCGGAGCTGGTGCGCAGAGTGCGGGTGCGCGAGGAGGCGGGGGAGCGGCGCAAGGAGGCGATCGCGGCGGTCGCCGTCGAGGTGGGAGTGCCCAAGAGGGTCGTTTTCGATGCGGTCGTGGCCGCGAAGAACACCTCTTCCTGAAGTGCCGCATGAGGTGGGTCACACCCCCTCTGAGCAGGGCGCATGACGTGTGAGCGTGCGCCCCATGTGTCGGCAAAGCGGTGTCTCGGAATGCAAAGCTCCGCGTGGTCCCGCAGGGCGTTTCGGCAAGGAACGTCCAAGTCGGAGCCAACACTCGACAGGGCTGTCGCCATCGTGTCCCCGGAGGCGTCCACTGGGGTGAGGGACGTACCCGTCCTTCGAACCAGCGGACACACAGGAGCTGGCATGAGCGAGATCGCAGGGCACCCTGGTGCGACGGCAGTCGTCAACGAGTCCTACTCCTTCGCCTGCATGCGCTGCGGGCACGGGTGGGAGCAGTCGTACGAGATAGAGCACCACATCGACGGCGACGGCCGGGAGTTCGTGCAGTACGTGGTGGACGGACGGGTCGTGCCCTCGCCGCTCTCCAAGCCCACATGCGCGAACTGCGACCACCACGTCGTACGGATCATGCGGCCCGGCCGGGTCGCGTCCGCCCGTGACGCGGCACACCGCACGCCTCCCGCCGGGCCCGTGGCGGCACCGACGGCCGGGGACCCGGCGCGGGAGCCGGGCCAGGAGCACCACTGGCACCTCGCCGACCTGCTGCACGTCTTCCAGCGCAAGGCGAGCTGAGCTCCGGAACCCGGACGGGCATGCCCCTTTCGTAGGATCGGGGCATGCCTTCGAACAGCCCCCGCGAGAAGAACGCGGCACCCCCGCTCCCGGCGCCCCTGCGGGTTCCGGTCGCCGACTCCCACACCCACCTGGACATGCAGGACGGGACTGTGGAGGAGGGGCTCGCGAAAGCCGCGTCGGTCGGGGTGACCACGGTCGTCCAGGTCGGCTGCGACCTGCGCGGCTCGCGGTGGGCGGCCGAGACGGCGGCCCGGTACGACGCCGTCCACGCCACCGTCGCCCTGCACCCCAACGAGGCGCCGCGGATCGTCCACGGCGACCCCGACGGCTGGTCCCGCCAGGGGGCGCGCGAGGCCGGGGGCACTCCGGCGCTCGACGAGGCGCTCTCCGAGATCGACCGCCTGGCCGGGCTCCCGCAGGTCAAGGGCGTCGGCGAGACCGGCCTCGACCACTTCCGCACCGGGCCCGAGGGCAAGGAGGCGCAGGAGGCGTCCTTCCGCGCCCACATCGAGATGGCCAAGCGGCACGGCAAGGCGCTCGTCATCCACGACCGCGACGCCCACGCGGACGTCCTGCGCGTGCTCAAGGAGGAGGGCGCCCCCGAGCGCACCGTCTTCCACTGCTACTCCGGTGACGCCGAGATGGCGGAGATCTGCGCCCGCGCCGGATACTTCATGTCCTTCGCCGGCAACGTCACCTTCAAGAACGCCCAGAACCTGCGGGACGCGGTGGCCGTGGCCCCGCTGGAGCTCCTCCTCGTGGAGACCGACGCGCCCTTCCTGACGCCGGTGCCGTACCGCGGACGGCCCAACGCCCCCTATCTCATTCCGGTCACGGTCCGCGCCATGGCCGCCGTGCGGGGCATCGACGAGGACGCGCTGGCCACGGCACTCGCCGCCAACACCGCACGCGCCTTCGGGTACTGACCCTCTCGAACGTAACTCCGGGTAGCCGCGTCGCTTTGGAGAGTGACGATCGCTCCGCTAGGTTCTGTGGGCCCGATCCGGACCCCTCTGGACCCCTCGGCCCCTGGAGCGTGTCGGCGTGAGCAACTCGCAGTACGAGACGTATCAGGCGTACGAGCCGTACGAACCCCTGCCGTACGGCGGTTTCGACACGCCCCCCACCGATCCGCACACCACGCAGACCCTCGCGTACGGGGTCCACGGGGCTCCGGAGACGGCGCTGACCCTGCCGTACGAGGACACCTACCGGCCCGCGTACGAGGTGCCGGAGTCGATGCTTCCGCGGCAGACGGCCGGGCGGCGGGCCGCCCGCCGGCGCCGGACGCGGTCCGCGGAGCGGCCGGACAGCGCGATGCGCCGGCTGCTTCCGCAGGCGCTGGTGGTCGCCTTCCTGGCGGGCGGGACCACCGCCTTCGTCGCCAAGGACAAGGCGATCGAGCTCACCGTCGACGGCAGACCGCGCACCCTGCACACCTTCGCGGACGACGTGACCGAACTGCTCGCGGAAGAGGGAGTCGAGGTCGGGGCGCACGACATGGTCGCGCCCGCGCCCGGCGAGGAACTCGCCAGCGGGGACGAGGTCGCGGTGCGTTACGGGCGTCCCCTGCGGCTCACCCTCGACGGCCACCGGCGTGAGGTGTGGACCACGGCACGGACGGTGGACGGGGCCCTCGAACAGCTCGGGGTGCGTGCGGAGGGCGCGTATCTGTCCACCTCGCGCTCCCGGCCCATCGGGCGGGAGGGGCTCGCGCTGGACGTGCGCACCGAGCGGTCCGTGACGATCATGGCCGACGGCCGGGCGCGGACGATCCGGACGAACGCGGCGACCGTGGGGGAGGCCGTCCAGGAGGCCGGGGTCACCCTGAGCGGGATGGACACCACCTCGGTGGCGCCCGGGAGCTTCCCGCGCGACGGCCAGACCGTCACCGTGCTGCGGATCACCGGGACCAGGGAGGTCCGCGAGGAGCGGATCCCCTTCCGTGAGGAGCGGAGCGCGGACGCCTCCCTGTTCAAGGGCACCGAGGTCATCGACCAGGTGGGGACACCGGGGGTGCGACGGGTCACGTACTCCCTGCGGACCGTCAACGGGGTCAGGCAGAAGCCCCGGCGGATCAGGGTCGAGACGGTGCGGGAGCCCCGGACGCAGGTCGTGCGGGTCGGCACGAGGCCGATGCCCACGTCCGTGCAGGGCGCGGACCATCTGAACTGGCAGGGCCTCGCGCACTGCGAGTCCGGCGGCCGCCCCGACGCGGTGGACCCCTCGGGGACGTACGGCGGCCTGTACCAGTTCGACACGAGGACCTGGCAGGGGCTCGGAGGCTCCGGCCGCCCGCAGGACGCCCCCGCGGCGGAACAGACCTTCCGCGCGAAGAAGCTGTACGTACGACGGGGAGCGAGCCCGTGGCCGCACTGCGGCGGCCGGTTGCACGGATGAGTGGGCGCGACCGGCCCCCACCGGCCCGCGGCTAGGCTGTCCACGTGAGCAGCCCCTCCTCAGACGCCCTCCTCGGTCCCGCCGACATCCGCGAACTCGCGGCCGTGCTCGGCGTGCGCCCCACCAAACAGCGCGGCCAGAACTTCGTGATCGACGCGAACACGGTCCGCCGGATCGTCCGCACCGCCGGCGTCCGGGACGGCGATGTGGTCGTCGAGGTCGGCCCGGGGCTCGGCTCGCTCACGCTCGCGCTGCTGGAGGCGGCGGACCGGGTCACCGCCGTCGAGATCGACGACGTACTCGCCGGAGCCCTGCCCGCCACCATCGCGGCCCGCATGCCCGAGCGCGCGGACCGGTTCGCCCTCGTGCACTCGGACGCCATGCACGTCACCGAGTTGCCGGGCCCCGCGCCCACCGCACTCGTCGCGAACCTCCCCTACAACGTCGCCGTACCCGTGCTGCTGCACATGCTCGACACCTTCCCGAGCATCGAGCGCACCCTCGTCATGGTGCAGGCGGAGGTCGCCGACCGGCTCGCCGCGCCGCCCGGTTCCAAGGTGTACGGCGTCCCGTCCGTGAAGGCCAACTGGTACGCCGAGGTCAAGCGGGCCGGATCGATCGGCCGCAACGTCTTCTGGCCCGCCCCGAACGTCGACAGCGGGCTCGTCGCGCTCACCCGCAGGACCGAGCCGATCAAGACCACCGCGTCCAAGCGCGAGGTCTTCGCCGTCGTCGACGCGGCCTTCGCCCAGCGCCGCAAGACCCTGCGGGCCGCGCTCGCCGGGTGGGCCGGGTCTGCCGCCGCGGCCGAGACGGCCCTCGTGGCGGCCGGGATCTCGCCCCAGGCCCGCGGCGAGGCGCTCACCGTCGAGGAGTTCGCGCGGATCGCCGAGCACGCGCAGCAGAAGGGGCCGGTCCAGCAGTGAGCGTCACCGTCCGCGTCCCCGCCAAGGTCAACGTCCAGCTCGCCGTGGGCGCCGCCCGCCCCGACGGCTTCCACGACCTCGCCAACGTCTTCCTCGCGGTCGGCCTCCACGACGAGGTGACCGTGACACCCGCCGAGGAGCTCCGGGTCACCTGCGAGGGCCCGGACGCCGCCCAGGTCCCCCTCGACCGTACGAACCTCGCCGCCCGGGCCGCGATCGCCCTCGCCGAGCGGCGCGGGATCGAGCCCGCCGTGCACGTCCACATCGCCAAGGACATCCCCGTCGCCGGCGGCATGGCGGGCGGCAGCGCGGACGGCGCCGGCGCGCTGCTGGCCTGCGACGCGCTGTGGGGCACGGGCGCCTCCCGCGAGGAACTCCTCGACATCTGCGCCGAGCTGGGCAGCGACGTGCCGTTCAGCCTGGTCGGCGGGGCCGCGCTCGGGACGGGACGCGGGGAGAAGCTGCGCACCCTCGACGTCGGGGGCACCTTCTCGTGGGTGTTCGCGATGGCGGAGCGCGGTCTTTCGACCCCGGCCGTCTTCCGCGAGTTCGACCGGCTCGCCGAGGGCCTCGACGTCCCCGAGCCCGTCGCCTCCGAGGCACTCCTCGACGCGCTCGCCGAGGGCGACCCGGAGGCGCTCGCCGCCGCCGTCTCCAACGACCTCCAGCCCGCCGCCCTCTCGCTCTTCCCGGAACTCTCCGACACCCTCGCGGCCGGCAGCTCGGCCGGTGCTCTCGCCGGGCTCGTCTCGGGTTCGGGCCCCACCACGGCCTTCCTCGCCCGCGACCCGGAGTCGGCGGCGAAGATCGCGGACGCACTGCGTGCCTCCGGCACCTGCCGGGCGGTGCGTACGGCCTCGGGGCCGGTGCCGGGTGCGACGGTGATCCGGGCGTAGCGGTCGGACTACCCTGGAGGGTCGATCGATCCCCCTGGGCAGGAGAGAAATGGCCGTCAATCTGGTCAATGTCGAGAACGTCAGCAAGGTGTACGGCACCCGTGCCCTGCTGGACGGTGTCTCGCTCGGCGTCTCCGAGGGCGATCGCATCGGCGTCGTGGGCCGCAACGGCGACGGCAAGACCACCCTGATCCGCATGCTCGCCAAGCTGGAGGACGCCGACACCGGACGCGTCACGCACTCCGGCGGACTGCGCCTCGGCGTCCTCACCCAGCACGACTCCCTGGACCCCACGGCGACCGTCCGGCACGAGGTCATCCGGGACATGGCCGACCACGAGTGGGCCGGCAACGCCAAGATCCGGGACGTGCTCACGGGACTCTTCGGCGGACTCGACCTGCCCGGCTTCCCGCAGGGCCTCGACACCGTCATCGCGCCGCTCTCCGGCGGCGAGCGCCGCCGTATCGCCCTCGCCAAGCTGCTCATCGAGGAACAGGACCTGATCGTCCTCGACGAGCCCACCAACCACCTCGACGTCGAGGGCATCGCCTGGCTGGCCAAGCACCTGCGCGAGCGGCGCTCGGCACTCGTCTGCGTCACCCACGACCGGTGGTTCCTCGACCAGGTCTGCACCCGCATGTGGGACGTGCAGAAGGGCGACGTCTTCGAGTACGAGGGCGGCTACTCCGACTACGTCTTCGCCCGCGCCGAGCGGGAGCGGATCGCCGCCACCGAGGAGACCAAGCGGCAGAACCTCGTCCGCAAGGAGCTGGCCTGGCTGCGCCGGGGTGCCCCCGCCCGGACGTCCAAGCCGCGCTTCCGCGTCGAGGCCGCCAACGAGCTCATCAAGGACGTGCCGCCGCCGCGGGACAGCAGCGAGCTGATGAAGTTCGCGTCCTCGCGGCTGGGCAAGACCGTCTTCGAGCTGGAGGACGTGACCGTCCAGGCCGGGCCCAAGGTGCTGCTCAAGCATGTGACCTGGCAGCTCGGTCCCGGCGACCGGATCGGTCTCGTCGGCGTCAACGGCGCGGGCAAGACCTCGCTGCTGCGGGCCATGGCCGAGGCCGCGCGGACCGAGGGCGAGACCCAGCCGGTGGGCGGGCGGGTCGTGGTCGGCAGGACCGTCAAGCTCGCCTACCTCTCCCAGGAGGTCGCCGAGCTCAACCCCGCGCTGCGGGTGCTGGAGGCCGTCCAGCAGGTGCGGGAGCGCGTCGACCTCGGCAAGGGGCGCGAGATGACCGCCGGGCAGCTGTGCGAGACCTTCGGCTTCAACAAGGAGAAGCAGTGGACGCCGGTGGGGGACCTGTCCGGTGGTGAGCGGCGGCGGCTGCAGCTGCTGCGGCTGCTGATGGACGAGCCGAACGTGCTGTTCCTGGACGAGCCGACGAATGATCTGGACATCGAGACGCTGACCCAGCTGGAGGACGTTCTCGACGGGTGGCCCGGCTCGATGGTCGTCATCTCCCACGACCGGTTCTTCCTCGAGCGGACGACCGACCGGGTCTTCGCGCTGCTCGGCGACGCCACACTGCGGATGCTGCCGCGGGGCATCGACGAGTACCTGGAGCGACGGCAGCGGATGGAGGAGGCGGCCGCCGCCTCGGTGCCCGTGGTGTCGAAGCCCGCCGTGGAGAAGAGCTCCGCCGATCAGCGTGTCGCGAAGAAGGAGCTCCAGAAGATCGAGCGGCAGCTCGACAAGATCTCCGAGCGGGAGACGAAGCTGCACGCTCAGATCGCGGACAACGCGACCGACTTCGCGAAGGTGGCCTCCCTCGACGCCGAACTGCGGGATCTTGCCGGGGAGCGCGAGGAGCTGGAGATGCGGTGGCTGGAGCTCGCCGAGGACGCGTGAAGGTGCGGCACATCGTCCTCGAACGACAGGAAAGCCAGGAATTCAGCACTTCCGGGACACTTCTCACCGGTAGGGGGAGCGCAACGTCGAACTAGCGTGTAGCTTCCGGGGGCATGAAGGGCGGGAGTGCCGGGAGAGGGCCTCTGCCCGTGCGGATCAGTGGGCATCCATAGTGGGGCATTCACGCGGATCCATTGGGGGGACTGGGGGGTTGCTCGATGGGAGTTCGGCTCATGGTGGTCGACGACCACCGATTGCTCGCCGAGGCGTTGGCCTCGGCATTGAAACTGCGCGGGCACCGGGTGCTCGCGGCGGCGGCGCCGGCGGCGGGGGCGGCGGAGCTGGTGATCAGCCGGGCGCCTGAGGTGTGCCTGCTGGGGACGGCGACTCCGGCCGAGCCGGGGATGTTCGACCCGGTCGTGAAGATCAAGCGGGAGCGGCCGCAGGTGGCGGTGCTGGTGCTGGGGCCGGTGCCGAGTCCTCGGGGGATCGCTGCGGCGTTCGCGGCGGGGGCGTCGGGGTACGTCCGGCACGACGAGCGCATCGAGGGGGTCGAGCGGGCGATCATGAAGGCGCGGGCGGGGGAGGCGGCGGTTGCTCCGCAGTTGCTGCAGGGGGCGTTCAGTGAGCTGCTGAATCCCGCGGCCCAGCCGGACGACGAGGGGCAGCGGTTGCTGCAGATGCTGACGCCTCGGGAGGTGGAGGTGCTGGTGCGGGTGGCCGACGGGGAGGACACGCGGCTGATCGCGGCGGGGATGGGGATAGCGCCGTCCACTGCTCGGACGCATGTGCAGCGGGTGCTGATGAAACTGGGGGTGGGGTCGAGGTTGGAGGCGGCGGCGTTGGCTGCGCGGACGGGGTTGCTGGATCGGGCGGGGCCGGTGGCACAGGCCCAGCTTCAGCCTCCGGCGGCGGGGCCGTGATGCCTGCGGCGCAGCTGCGGGTTCGGTGGGGGTTGTTGTAGCGCGTCGGGTTCGGTGGGTGGGTCGGGGCCGGGGTGGGGGGTGTCCGTCCTCGGTCCGGCGGTTGCTGTGCCTTGAGATGTGCTCGGTGACGGACGCCGGCCGCTGCGGGCGGACACCCCCCACCCCGTCCCCTTGCCGCCGTACGCGGCCAACCGCCCGCGGCACCGCACGGTCCGGCGAGCGGCTCGCGGTGGCGCGAGTGGCCCTCGGTCCGTCGTGCCGGGCGGTCGGGCGAACGGCCCGTCCTGGCGCCGGGTCACTGCAACTCCCCAGGGGCGCGGGGAACTGCGCGACCGGCCACGACGGACCCGCACCCGCCCGACCACCTGATCCGGCACCCCACTAGGCGCCCGGTCCAAGCCCAGCGCAGCTGCCCGGCACCGCCTAGGCGCCGTCACCCTCCTCCTCGTCCACCCGCACAGGCACCGCAGGCTTCAGCTTCAGCCAGGTCAGGAAGAAGATGCCCAGGGCCAGCATGCCGAGGCCGGTCCAGAGGTTGATGTTGATGCCCTCCGACTTGTCGAGGGAGGAGTCGGAGGGGTTGATTCCGGCGATCGTGACGATGATGCCGTAGAGGACGAACAGGCCGCCGATGATGCGGCGCAGGTCGAAGATGCGGGCCGCCGTGGCGGACTTGGCCTGGAGGTCGGTGACCTCCCGCTGGACGTCGTGTTCGGAGTAGTCGTGGTGCTCCGCGGACATGGTTCCTCGATTCTTCCGCGATCAGAACGAGAAGGGGATGTAGCAGGCGGCGGCCAGGACGACCGCACCCCAGCCCAGCAGGGCCGGCCTGCGGTACCACGCGTCGTCCCCGGCGGCGGGCGGCTCGGACATGCCGGGGGACGTCGTGCCGTAGACCAGGCCCTGGAGTTCCTCGGCCGGCTTCGGGGCCGTGAACAGGGACACGACGACCATGACCACTCCACCGGCGACGAAGCCGACGATCGCGGAGACGAAGTTGGCGCCCTGGTCGGAGGGGATGTCGATGATGCCCTGCTTGTAGATCCAGAAGTAGTTCACCATCGCCGCGACCGTGCCGGCGAGCAGGCCCCAGAAGCCGGACTTCACGGACGCGCGCTTCCAGAACATGCCGACGATGAAGACGACGAACATCGGCACGTTGAAGAAGGAGAACAGCGTCTGGAGGTAGCTCATGATGTTCGAGAAGGACGAGGCGAGGAAGGCCGTGCCCACGGAGGCGCAGACGCCGATCACCGTGATCAGGCGGCCGAAGCGGACGTAGTACTCGTCCTCGCGGCCCCGTACGACGTAGCGGCCCCAGATGTCGTTCGTGAACACCGTGTTGAAGGACGAGACGTTCGCCGCCATGCCTGCCATGAAGGCCGCCAGGAGGCCCGTGACCGCGATGCCGAGGACGCCGTTCGGCAGGAGCTGTTCCATCAGGTACGGGATGGCGTCGTTGTACTGGTAGCCCGATTTCGTGGTGCCGAAGCCGGGGATCAGGGCGGCTGCCACCAGGCCCGGGATCATCACCAGGAACACGATGAAGATCTTCGGGTACGCGGCGATCAGAGGGGTGCGCTGGGCCGCTGACAGGTTCTTCGCCGACAGTGCGCGCTGGACCTCCGCGAAGTTCGTCGTCCAGTAGCCGAAGGACAGCACGAAGCCGAGGCCCAGGACGATCGTCAGCCAGTTCGCGCCCAGCGGGTTCGCGCTGCCGATGCCCGTGCCGCCCCAGGCGGTCGTGAAGTTCTCGCCGTGCTGCGCCGTCAGTTTGTCCGTGAGGCCGCCCCAGCCGCCGACCTTCTTCAGGCCCAGGACGACCAGCGGGATCAGGGCCGCCAGGATCACGAAGAACTGGAGGACCTCGTTGTAGATCGCGGAGGACAGGCCGCCGAGCGTGATGTAGGCGAGGACGAAGGCGCCGGCGACGACGATGGCCACCCACTGCGGCCAGCCCAGCAGGGCCTCGACCACGATCGCGAGGGCGTAGAGGTTCACGCCCGCGATCAGGATCGCCGCGAAGGCGAACAGGGCCGAGCTGAACAGGTGGGCCCACTTGTCGAAGCGCAGGAGGAGCATCTCGGGGACCGAGCGCACCTTGCTGCCGTAGTAGAAGGGCATCATCACCAGGCCGAGGAAGACCATGGCCGGGATGGCGCCGATCCAGTACCAGTGGACCGTGTACGCGCCGTACTGCGCGCTGTTGGCGGCCATGCCGAGGATCTCCGTCGCGGCCAGGTTGGCCGAGATGAAGGCGAGGCCCGTGATCCAGGCCGGCAGCGAGCGGCCCGAGAGGAAGAAGTCGAGGCTCGTCTTGACCGAGCGGCGGGCCGCGAAGCCGATGCCCAGGACGACGACGAAGTAGATGCCGAGGATCGTGTAGTCGAGCCAGTTGGTCGGGAGCCTCAGCTCGGCCGCGAGGTATGCGGCTTCTGCGCCTTTTGTGGGGTTTTGCATAGTCAGCAATTGAACACCTCGACTGATGCGCTTTGTTTGATTCCGATGTTGACGCGGGTGGGTGGTTATGGTTACTTGTGTTTAGTTATGTTTGGGTGAAGGAGTTCAGCGGTGAAGAAGACCTCGACCCGGCTGGCCGACGGTCGCGAGCTCATCTACTACGACCTGCGCGACGACACCGTCCGCGAGGCCGTGGACCGGCGTCCGCTGGAGCGGACCGTCACCACGTCCGAGGTTCGTCGGGATCCGCTGCTCGGCGACTCCGTGGCCATTGCCTCGCACCGACAGGGGCGCACCTATCACCCGCCCAAGGACGAGTGCCCGCTGTGCCCCTCGCAGGGGGACCGGCTGAGCGAGATCCCGGACTCGTCGTACGACGTCGTGGTCTTCGAGAACCGTTTTCCCTCGCTGGCCGGCGACTCGGGCCGCTGTGAGGTTGTGTGCTTCACCTCGGACCACAACGCCTCCTTCGCGGATCTGAGCGAGGAACAGGCGCGGCTGGTTCTCGACGCCTGGACCGACCGGACTTCGGAGCTGTCGCATCTGCCCTCCGTCGAGCAGGTGTTCTGTTTCGAGAACCGGGGTGCGGAGATCGGTGTGACTCTGGGTCACCCGCATGGCCAGATCTACGCCTACCCCTTCACCACGCCCCGCACCGCCCTCATGCTGCGTTCCCTCGCGGCGCACAAGGAGGCGACCGGCGGGGAGAACCTCTTCGACGCCGTCCTGGAGCGCGAGCTCGCCGACGAGCGGGTCGTCCTGGAGGGGGAGCACTGGGTCGCCTTCGTGCCCTACGCGGCGCACTGGCCGTACGAGGTGCACCTCTACCCCAAGCGCCGGGTGCCCGACCTGCTCGGGCTCGACGAGGAGGCCCGCACAGAGTTTCCCAAGGTCTACCTGGAACTGTTGAGGCGCTTCGACCGGATCTTCGGTGAGAGCGAGTCTCCGACGCCCTACATCTCCGCCTGGCACCAGGCGCCGTTCGGGCAGCTGGAGGAGTTCGAGGGCGTCAGCCGTGACGACTTCGCGCTGCATCTCGAGCTTTTCACCATTCGCCGTACGTCCGGCAAGCTGAAGTTCCTCGCGGGCTCCGAATCCGGCATGAACGTCTTCATCAACGACATCCGGCCGGAGGCCGCGGCACAGCGACTGCGAGAGGTAGCGAGTCAATGAAGTACCTGGTGACAGGTGGCGCGGGTTATGTCGGCGGGGTCGTGGCCCAGCACCTTCTCGAGGCGGGGCACGAGGTGGTCGTCCTCGACAACCTCTCCACCGGCTTCCGCGAGGGCGTCCCGGCCGGCGCCGCCTTCATCGAGGGCGACATCCGCGACGCCGCCAAGTGGCTCGACTCCTCCTTCGACGGCGTGCTCCACTTCGCCGCGTTCTCGCAGGTCGGCGAGTCGGTCGTGAAGCCCGAGAAGTACTGGGACAACAACGTCGGCGGCACCATGGCCCTGCTCGGCGCCATGCGCGAGGCCGGAGTGCGCCGGCTGGTCTTCTCCTCCACGGCCGCCACCTACGGGGAGCCCGAGGAGGTGCCGATCGTCGAGTCGGCGCCCACGAGGCCGACCAACCCGTACGGCGCCTCCAAGCTCGCCGTCGACTTCATGATCACCAGCGAGGCGAACGCCCACGGGCTGGGTGCCGTGTCCCTGCGCTACTTCAATGTCGCGGGCGCCTACGGCAAGCAGGGCGAGCGCCACGACCCCGAGTCGCACCTCATCCCGCTGATCCTCCAGGTCGCCCAGGGCAAGCGTGAGGCCATCTCCGTCTTCGGCGAGGACTACCCGACCCCGGACGGCACCTGCGTCCGCGACTACATCCACGTCGCGGACCTGGCCGACGCCCACCTCCTCGCGCTGAAGGCGGCCCAGCCGGGCGAGCACCTGATCTGCAACCTCGGCAACGGCGAGGGCTTCTCCGTCCGCCAGGTCATCGAGACGGTCCGCCAGGTGACCGGCCACCCGATCCCCGAGGTCGTGGCCCCGCGCCGGGGCGGCGACCCGGCCACCCTGGTCGCCTCGGCCGCCACCGCCCGCGAGAAGCTGGGCTGGAACCCGTCCCGCGCGGATCTCGCGGGGATCGTCGCGGACGCCTGGGAGTTCGCGCAGACCATCAGCGCAGCAAGGGAGCAGTAGTGGCGGCACAGCAGGTCCGGGACGGTTTCACCGAGCTCTACGGAACCGAGCCCGAGGGTGTCTGGTCGGCGCCGGGCCGCGTCAACCTCATCGGTGAGCACACCGACTACAACGACGGCTTCGTGATGCCCTTCGCGCTGCCGCACACCGCCGTCGCGGCCGTCTCACGGCGCGAGGACGGCGTCCTGCGCCTCCACTCGGCCGACGTCGAGGGCGGTGTCGTCGAACTGCGCCTGGACGACCTGGCCCCGGAGAGCGACCGGAACTGGACCGCCTACCCGGCCGGTGTCGTCTGGGCCCTGCGCGAGGCCGGGCACCCCGTCACCGGCGCGGACGTCCACCTCGCCTCGACGGTCCCGGCGGGCGCGGGCCTGTCCTCGTCGGCGGCCCTGGAGGTCGTGATCGCGCTCGCGCTCAACGACCTGTTCGAGCTGGGCCTCCAGCGCTGGCAGCTGGCCCGGCTGTGCCAGCGCGCCGAGAACGTCTACGTCGGCGCCCCCACCGGGATCATGGACCAGACCGCGTCCGCCTGCTGCGAGAGCGGCCACGCCCTGTTCCTCGACACCCGGGACCTCGCCCAGAAGCAGATCCCCTTCGACCTCGCCGCCGAGGGCATGGTCCTGCTGGTCGTCGACACCCGCGTCAAGCACTCCCACAGCGAGGGCGAGTACGGCAAGCGCCGCGCGGGCTGCGAGCGGGGCGCGGCCCTGCTCGGCGTCGACGCCCTGCGGGACATCCCCTACGGCGAGCTCGACGCGGCCCTCGAACGGCTCGGTGACGACGAGGAGGCCGTACGTCTGGTCCGGCACGTGGTCACCGAGGACGAGCGGGTCGAGAAGGTCGTCGCCCTGCTGGAGTCCGGCGGCGACACCCGCGCGATCGGCCCGATCCTTGTGGCGGGCCACGCCTCGCTGCGGGACGACTTCCGGATCTCCTGCCCGGAGCTGGACCTGGTCGTCGACACCGCCCTCGCCTCCGGCGCCCTGGGCGCCCGGATGACCGGCGGCGGCTTCGGCGGCTCGGCGATCGTGCTGGCGGAGGCGGCGGACGTGGAGACCATCGCCAAGGCGGTCCAAGAGGCCTTCGCAGCAGCGGAGTTCACCGCTCCGCGGGTGTTCGAGGCAGTGCCCTCGGCGGGGGCGCGGCGCCTGGTCTGAGACCGACTGACCGCTGTTTTGCCCGGCTTGATCCGAACTTGGGGAAAGCCGGGCCTCTCCCTGACGTACCTCCCAGTAGCGTCGGAGCGTGAGTCGAGGGCACCTTCGCATCCTGTCGGCGATCGGCATCGGCTGCTACGCGCTCGCCGTGATCGTCGGCTTCTTCCTCCTGGCCGACCATCACGGCAGCGGTCTCCTGGTGCCCCTGTGGATCGCGCACGGCGTGCTGCTCGCCGTCCTGCTGACGAAGCTGTGCGCGGACGAGACGGGCCTGTCCGCCGCGCTGCTGGTGGTGGGGGCCTCCCTGGTGGCCGTGTACATCGCCGACCTGGCCCGCGACGACCTCACCCTGGAGCGGCGCGGCGAACGCGTCACCGCCACCGTCCTGCGCGACTGGCCCGCCCCGGACCAGGGCCACCGGACGGACACCTACGACTACGCCCTCGCCCGCCGCGACGGCACCAGGCTCCCGGGCCCCGCCCTCCGCGCGAAGTCCGGCAGCCTGGCCGTCGGCCAGACCGTCACCGTGCTCGCGGACCCCGACGGCGTCCTGCGCCCCCGGACCCCGGGCGACGCGGACGCGACCGGTGACGTCCTCGGTGTGGGGGCGTTCGCGCTGATCGCGCTCGGCGTCGTCGCGGCCACGGCCCGCCGGGGCGCGGCCGTCGCCCGCCGTACCAGGGAACGCGCCCGGCTGGACGAGCAGGAACACATGCTCCGCGAGGCGCTCCGCACGGCCCTGGCCGACGACCACGGCTTCGTCGAGGTCCACCCCGCGCACTACCCCGACGTCTCCCACCGCCGCGCGGCCGGCATCGCGGGGGAGCTGGGTCTGGAACCCGGGGACGAGCCGGGTTCCTGGCGCTTCAGGCAGTGAGCCGCTTGGTCAGCGTGTACTCCGTGATCCCCGGCGGATAGTCCGGGATCACGCACACCACGTCGTACCCCTGCTTCTTGTAGAACTCCGGCGCCTGGAAGTCCCACGTCTCCAGGCGCGCGAAGGCGCAGCCCCGCTCGCCGCGCGCCGTTCGCTCCGCCTGTGCGAGCAACTGCGAACCCAGGCCCGTCCCGCGGTGCCGTCCGTCCACCCACAGATAGGTCACGTGCAGCCAGCTGGTCCAGGTGTGGCCGACCAGTCCGCCGGCGAGGGCGCCGGAGTCGTCCAACGCCCATACGTGGAGCGGAAGTTCTCGTTCACCTGGGGTTCCGCGCAGTGCGCGCAGGATCGGGGAGGCGGCGGTATTGGTGTCCCGCAGCTGTTTGCGGAGCAGATCTTGCCGGGCTTTGTCGACTTCTGTCTCCAGACGAAACATGCGGCCCACCATAAACGCCCCGGACAGCCAGTTCTGCAAATAACCTTCCGCTCCTGCCCCCCGGCCGTACCCTGATGAACAGCACCGGTGGGGGCCGGTGCTGATCAGGGGGCGAGACAGTCGGGTACGGCGCCCGAAGTGGGGGTAGCAGTTCTTGCGCGGCGGCGGCCGTGCGGCCATCGTGCTTCGGGCGTCGTACCCGCGGCGGTGTCGTCTCCCGAGTCGTCCTCAGACGAAGACGATGGGGTATCCCCTGCTCTTCGAGAGCTTGGGGAAGGGGGTTTCGTGGTTCGCATCCGAGTCCTGGTCGTCGACGACCATCGCATCTTCGCCGAGTCGCTCGCCGCCGCGCTGGCGGCCGAGCCCGACGTGGAGGTCTCCGCGGCCGGCAGCGGTCCCGCCGCGCTGCGCTCGCTGGAGCGCGCGGCCGCCGAGGGCCGCCGTTTCGACGTGCTGCTCGTCGACGCCGACCTGGGCGGCAACGTCCAGGGCATCAGGCCCGCCGTGTCCGTGCCGGACGGCGGCGAGGAGGGTCTCGTCGACGGCATATCGCTGGTCGCCGGGGTCCGTACCGGACAGCCGGCGGTCCGGATCGTCGTGCTCGCCGAGAAGGACGATCCGCGCCGTGCCGCGCTCGCCCTGCAGGCCGGCGCCTCGGGCTGGGTCGCCAAGGACTGCTCGCTGTCCCGGCTGCTCACCGTCATCCGGGGGGTGCTGCGCGACGAGACCCATCTGCCTCCCGCCCTGCTCACCGGCGTGCTCAGGGAGCTCACCGCCGCCCGCAAGCACCGCACCGAGAGCGAGCGGCTGGTGGAGTCCCTCACTCCGCGCGAGCGGGAGGTGCTGCGCTGCATGGTGGCCGGGCTCGGCCGCAAGGCGGTCGCGGAGAGACTGTTCCTCTCCCCGCACACCGTGCGCACCCACATGCAGAACGTCCTCGGCAAGCTGGGCGTCCACTCCACCCTGGCCGCCGTCGCTCTCGCGCGGCGCGCGGGTGTGGGGCCGGTCGACCTAGCCGGGGATGTTGTCGAACGGGGCGGTCAGCTGGCGTAGCAGCCCGGCCAGTTCCCCGCGCTGGGCGCGCGACAGCTCGGCGAGGATCGCGCGTTCCTGTTCCAGCAGACCGGCGAGGGCCTGGTCCGCGCGGTCCTTGCCGTCCTCGGTGAGCCTGACCAGCACCCCGCGTCGGTCGCTCGGGTCGGGCAGCCGCTCCACCAGGCCCTTCTTGGCCAGCCGGTCGATGCGGTTGGTCATGGTGCCCGAGGTGACCAGAGTCTGCGTCAGCAGCTGTCCGGGGGAGAGCTGATACGGCGTCCCCGCGCGCCTGAGCGCGGTCAGCACGTCGAACTCCCAGGGCTCCAGACTGTGCTCGGCGAAGGCCAGCCGGCGTGCCCGGTCCAGGTGCCGGGCCAGTCTGCTCACCCGGCTGAGCACCTCGAGCGGTTCCACGTCGAGGTCAGGGCGCTCCCGGCGCCACGCAGCGACCAGCCGATCGACCTCGTCCTCCATGACGATCAGTGTAGTGGTTGTGTCGACGTGAAGTCTCTTGACGTGAAGTCTCTTGACATCAAGATAAAAACGGGGGAACAGTGAGTCCCATGACGACTTGGGACCCCGCTCAGTACCTCCGCCACGCCGACCACCGCGCCCGCCCCTTCGCGGACCTCCTCGCCCGCGTCCCGGACCTGCCCGGCGCCCCGCCCCTGATCGCCGACCTCGGCTGCGGCCCCGGCAACGTGACGGCGCTGCTCGCCGCACGCTGGCCCACGGCCCGCATCACCGGCTACGACAACTCGCCCGAGATGCTCGACAAGGCGCGGGTCGAGTACGCCGGGCCCACGTCCGGCGGCGGCCGGCTGGACTTCGCCCACGCCGACGTCCGCACCTGGACGCCCGCACAGCCGTACGACCTCATCGTCAGCAACGCCACGCTGCAGTGGGTCCCCGGGCACGTGGACCGGTTCGCCGACTGGATCGACGGGCTCGCCCCCGGCGGCACCTTCGCCTTCCAGGTGCCCGGCAACTTCGGTTCCCCGAGCCACCGGCTGATGCGCGAACTCGCCGAGTCCCTGGGCCTCGCGGAGACCCTCCGCCACGAGGACGCCGTCCTCGCCCCCCAGGACTATCTGGCGCGGCTGACCGGCCTGGACTGCGAGGTGGACGCGTGGGAGACGACGTACGTCCACCTGTTGCCGGGTGAGGACCCGGTCCTGGACTGGGTCAAGGGCACCGGCCTGCGCCCCGTCCTGACCGCGCTCGCCGACGACCCGGAGACCAGGGAGAAGTTCCTGACCGCGTACCGGGCGGCGCTGCGCGAGGCGTACCCGGCGGGCCCGCACGGCACGCCCTTCCCGTTCCGCCGCATCTTCGCGGTGGCCCGGAAGCAGGGGTGATGCTCGTCGCCGTCGACCATGTGCAGCTCGCCGCGCCTCCCGGCTCCGAGGACCTGCTGCGCGCCTTCTACGTCGACGTCCTCGGCATGACCGAGATCCCCAAGCCGCCGGTGCTCGCGGTGCGGGGCGGGTGCTGGTTCCGGGCGGGAGCCGTGGAGCTGCACCTCGGGATCGAGGAGGGGTTCCGGCCGTCCGGGAAGGCCCATCCCGGGCTCAGGGTCACGGACATCTCGGCGTGCGCCGCGCGGCTCCAGGCGCACGGGGCGCCGGTGCGCTGGGACGACGGTGTGCCGGGGCGCCGGCGCTTCCACTCGTGCGACCCCGTGGGCAACCGGCTGGAGTTCCTGGTTTGACCTCGGCTGTCCGGGTCACCCGCAGTGATGACAGCGCAATCGTCCATCGCTGGGAGTGAGAACGGTGTCAGGAGACCAGAAGGCCAAGGCCAAGATGGAACAGGCCAAGGGCAAGGCCAAGGAGACCGTGGGCCGCGCCGTCGGCAACGAGCGCATGGAAGCCGAGGGCCGCGCGGGGCAGTCCAAGGGGGACGCGCGTCAGGCCAAGGAGAAGGCGAAGGACACCTTCAAGCACTGACGGTACTGACCGTACGCAAACGCGTCGGCCCGTGCACCGCATAGGTGCACGGGCCGACGTACGTCCGGGTGAGCGGTCAGCGCCACTCGGCCGGGATGTGGGACAACTGCTCCAGGACGTCCCAGCCCGCGGGGCGGTTCGCGGGTACGTCCCAGGGGGCGCCCTGAGCCACCCAGTAACCCCGGGTCTCACGGACCTTGGACAGATGGTCGTCGCCGAGACCGGACTCGACGCCGCAGCAGTCGCAGATCACGTACTGCGGCACGCCGTGGCGGTCCCACAGGAGCGAGCCGTCATCGCGGCCGCAGACCCGGCAGACCGTCTCCGACAGGTCCTTGGCCGGCTGTCCGGTGTCCTCCGTGTGCATCTACCTGAGCTCCGATCCACGTGCGGGTTCCCGCAGCCAGTCTTCCAGCGTGCCCCGGTAACCGTTGGGGTTGGTCGCCGCGTCGTACGGGCGCGGCTTGTACAGGGTCTGCGGAATACCGTCAGGGGTGAACGCCGACCACGCCCCCCTCGCCTCGTCGAAGACCGCGACGGATCCGCCGTTCTGCTGGTAGATCCGGTAACCGGGCACCGACTGGCCGTTCTTGATCGCGTTGCGGCCGAGTGCGCTGTAGCGGTGGGCGAGTTCGACGTACTCCGACAGGGAGGACAGTTCGGGGAACTCCGCCTTGTGCTTGCCCCAGTGCGTCGCCGCGTTCTGGGCGTTCGACAGACCCCTGCGCGGGTTCGCGGTCCAGATGTGCGGGATCTTCCCCTCGGCGCGCATCGACTTCGCGAACGCCTCAGCCGCCGCCATGCCGGTCTTGCCCCACTTGCCCGCTGTCGCGCCCCACCCGACGATCGGGATCGCCGCGGCGCACGACAGCGAGGAGTTGAGGGCATCGCCCTCGGCCCCGTACCAGCCGCAGTTGATCAGGTCGAAGGCCTCACCGAAGCCGGGGACCAGGCCGGCGGTGTCCAGGACGAGGTGCCCGGCGCCGGAGACGTAGTCCCACCAGTCGCCCTCCTCGGCCGCCAGGTCGGCCAGCGCGTCCTCCAGGGCCTGGGCCTCCGCCTTGTCCTTGCGGAACTCCTCGTCCTTGCGCTTGGCCTCGGCCTCCTCCCAGATCTTGATCGCCGTGGCGACGATCGCCTCGGTGTACGCCTTCTGCGCCTCCTCCGCCGACTTTCCGGCCGCGTTCGCCGAGGCCCGTGCCTCGTCGGCCGCCTGCCATGCGGCACCCGCCGACCCCTGCGCCGCCGCAGCCGAAGCCGTGGCCTGCGCCGCGGAGTTGGAGGCGCGGCGGGCAGCCGCGTGGGCGTCCGCCTCTGCCGCGCGGGCCGTGCGGGCCGAGGCCGCCGCGTCCGCCGCCGACTTCTCGGCCGCCGCGGCCGAGGTGCGTGCCTGGTCCGCGTACACGTTCGCCTGCGCGGCCGAGTCCTTCGCCTGCTGGGAGTACTCGGCGGCCTTCTCGGCGGCCTTGCGGGCCTCGGCGGCGACCTTCTGGGCGAGGGCCGCGTTCTCCTGGGCGGTCCACGCCACCCGGGCCGCGCCCGCGATCAGGCCCTGTACCCGGGCCACATGGGTGGCCGTCAGCCGGTCGGCGCGCAGCGCGGAGAACTGCCCGACCTCGATGAACGCGTGCAGCACCTCCGGCGGTCCGGCCAGCGCGACCTGGGCGGCCGCGGACAGCTCGGGCCCGCCGCTCTCCTTCAGCTGCACGGCCCGTACGCGCTCGTCGGTGGTCCGGGCGGTGAAGTAGCCCGTGGTCAAGAACTCCCGCATGCGGTCGGTGGAGTTGGAGTCCAGCGCGGCCTGCCCGGCCTCCTTGACGCCGGGACCGGCCCCGTCGAGGAGCTTGGTGATCTCGACGCGGTAGTCGTTCGCCGCGGCCTTGTGCTGGCCGGTCGTCAGGAACGCGCGGATCGCGGCGGTGTCCCCGTCCAGTGCCGTCTCGGCCGCCGTGCGCACGGTCGCGGAGCCCGCGTCGGTGGCCAGCTGGTCGACGCGGCCCCGCTCGTCCTGCTCCTGCGCCCGCTTCAGGTCGGTCCGCAGGTACGCCACGACCTCGGTGTCCGAGGAGGACAGCGCGACCTCGGCGGCCGTCACGCTCCACGGACCGCGGGTGTCCGCGATGTGCAGGGCCACCTTGCGGCCCTTGGCGGCGGCCTCGGGGATCTCCACGGCGGGGGACGCCGCCTCCTCGGCGAGCGCGGCGGCCTCGGCGTCCTTGGCCCGGGCCTCCTCGGCCTTGGCCCGCTCGCGCGCCTCGCGCTCCTCGGTCAGCCGCTTCAGGTACTCGGCGCGGGCCGTGGACTGCGCGCTGCGGGCGGCAAGTTCGGCCGCCTCCACCTCGCGGGCCAGGTCGAAGGTCGTACGGGCCTTGGCCACGGCCGCGGTCGCCGCGTTGGCGGCCTCGGTGGCGGCGTTGGCGTGCTTGGTGGACTCCTCGGCGGCCTTGGCGGCGTCGCCCGCGTGCTTGGCGGCCTCCTCGGCGGCGGTCGCCGCGTTCTCGGCGTGCACGGCGGCCGAGTTGGCCGCGTCCCGCGCCTCGTAGGCCGCCTGCGCCGAGCGCGTGGCCAGCGCCTCGGCCCGGTTGGCGGCGGCGGTCGCGTCCGCCGCGTGCCGACGGGCGTCGGCGGCGGCGTCCCGGGCCCGCTGGGCCTGGGCGTCCGACACGCCCGCGTATCCGCTCGCGGCCGTCGCCGCCGCGGCCGCCGCGTCCGCGTTGGCCCCGGCGCTGAGGGCGGCCTTGGCAGCCTTGCCGGCCTCGGTGGCGGCCACGCCCGCGTGGTTCGCGGCCTCGGCGGCCTTCTTCGCGCCCTTGGCCGCGTCCCGGGCCTTCGCCGCGGCCTTGTTGGCGGCGTCCGCCTTGGTCGCGTCGGTCGCCGCGTCCGCCGCGGCCGAGCGCGCGCTCGACGCGGCCTGGGCGGCAGCCGCGGCGGCCGAGGCCGCTTGCGCGGCGGCGTTCGCGGCGATGCGCGCCGAGGTGTTGGCGGCGCGCGCGGAGGCGATGGCCTGCTCGGCGGCGCGGGCCGCGCCCCGGGCCGCGTCCGCCGCCCGGCCCGCGGCGCCGGAGGCCCGCTGGGCGTCGTCCTTGGCGGCCTCGGTCTCCCGCGCGGCCTTCTCGGCGGCCTCCTTGGCGAGCTCGGTCGCCGCGATCGCCTTCTCCGAGGCGTCCTTCGCGGCCTCGGTCTCCTCGGCGGCCTGCCGACCGGCCTCCGTCGCCTGCTCCGCGAGCTGGGCGATGGTGGCCTGTTCCTGGTCACGGGCGCGGGCGATGTGCTGGCCGACGGCGAGGAACTCGCGTACGTCGTCCATCGTGCCGTTCAGTGCCGCCCGGCCCGCCTCCCGGGTGGCCTGGCCGCCGGTGCTGATGATCTGCACCACGGCCACGCGGTCGTCGTTGTCGCGGGCCGCGTACTGGCCCTCGTTCAGGAAGGCCCGGACGTCGTCGATGCTCCCGTTCAGCGCCGCCCGGCCCTTGGCCTGCACCTCACGGCCGCCGAAGGCCACGACGCGTGCGGCCTGGACCCGCTGGTCCTCCTCCAGAGGCTGTTTCCAGCCGTCCTTCAGGAACGCCGTCAGCTGCTCGGACGTGCCCGCGAGCGCGGTCTCGGCGGCCTCGCGGACCGCCCGCCCGCCCATCGACAGGATCTGCACGGTGGCGACCCGGTCGTCACTGAGCTGCGCGACCACCCGCTCCTGGTCCAGGAAGCGGCGTACGGCCGTGTCACTGCCGGTCAGCGCGGCCTCGGCGGCCGCGCGCACTCCCGGCCCGCCGGTCTTCCACAGTGCGACGACCTTGCCCCGGTCGGTCGCCGGTATGTGTTCCAGGCCGGTCGGCTCGGGTTCGACGGGGTCGTCGACGGCCGCGGCGGGCGCGGCGGACAAGAGCCCTGCCAACAGGGCCGGCAGCAGGGAGAGACCGACGGCCGTGGTCAGCCGCCTCCCCCTGCCGAGCAGTCTATTTCTCAATTGAGAAGCAACCTTCCGCTTCCCGGCCGTTCCCCTGGCCGGGGGTCGGATCTCGACCGGGAGAGCATACGCTTTGCCTCTGCTTTGTGAGCGCTTTGTTTTTGCTCCGTGCTTTGTTATGTTCGCTTTCCGCAACGGGGAGGCGGATGCCCTGCGGTTACAGCGGGCAAAGGGGGCTTTCGTCATTCGCTCTGTGTGGCGAGTGACGCACATCACTTTTCCTTTCCTTTTTCTGCTTCATTCCTGCTGCGTCCTATTTCGCGCATTCACCGGAAGGGAAACTTTGTGATATCCAGAACCCGCAGGCTGCTGAGCGCCGGTCTCGCCGGTGCCGCGGTCCTGGTCGGTGCCGCCGCCTACGCCGTCGCCGCCCCGCCCGACGCCGTCCGGACCGCGGCCGACGACGTCCCGCCGGTCGCCGTGGAGGACTTCAACTACCCCGGCGCCGCGAAGATCCTCGCCGAGCAGGGCATCACCCTCAAGCGCGGCGACGGCCGCATCACCCTGGCCGCCTGCAACGCGGCCGCCACCGACCAGATCGAGGTCTGGACCCGGAACAGCGCCGACGGCAAGTTCTGCTTCCGCTCCACCGCCGCCACCGGCTGGCTCACCCTGGAGATCCCCGAGGTCTACGCCCTTGCCACCGAGGCCCGCGCGGTCCGCGCCGAACTGAGCGCCGAGGGCCAGACCCAGACCGTCGACGTCGCCAAGGGCGAGTTCAAGGGCGTCGGCGAGGGCGTCGGCGATGCCCCCACCATCCTGCTCGAACTCCGCGTCACCGGCTGACCTCCGCGCACCCGACTCACAAGGGACAACTTCACCGTGGCCCACCACAGACCCCGTACGGCGCTCACCGGCGCCCTGCTCGCCGCGTCCGTCGCGCTCGGCGTCGCCGGCCTCACGCCCGCCGCCCACGCCGTCGCGGGCGACCCCGCCGCCGACGGCGCGTACGCCTTCACCGCCCGGCTCGACATCGGCGACGGCGCCCGCCGCTGCTCCGGAGCCCTGGTCGACCCGTACTGGGTGCTGACCGCCGCGAGCTGCTTCGCCGACGACCCCTCCGGCAGCTTCCAGATCCGCGCGGGCAAGCCCGCCCAGGCCACCACCGCGGTCATCGGCCGCACCGACACCACCACCACGAGCGGCCAGTCCCGCACGGTCGTCGAGCTCGCCCCGCGCACCGACCGCGACCTCGTCCTCGCCCGGCTGAACAGGCCGGTCACCGGCATCGCCCCGGCCGCGATCGCCACCGCCATGCCGACCGCGGGCGAGAGTCTCGTGAGCACCGGCTACGGCCGCACCGCCACCGAGTGGGCGCCCCTGCGCATGCACCAGGGAACGTTCACCGCCGACACCGTCGGCGTGACCACCCTCGCCGTCACCGGCAAGGACGGCGACGCGATCTGCGCCGGCGACACCGGCGGCCCCCTCTTCCGCACGGTCAACGGCAGCACACAGCTCGCCGGGGTCAACAGCCGTTCCTGGCAGGGCGGTTGCTTCAACTCCACGGAGACCCGCACCGGCGCCGTCGCCACCCGCCTCGACGACATCCGCGACTGGGTCACCACCCGCGTCCAGGCCGCCCACGTCGTCGACTTCAACGGCGACGGCGTCCGCGACACCGCGATGGCGGACCCGCAGGCCGCCGTCGGGACCGTCGCCAAGGCAGGTGTCGTCCACATCGTCCTGGGCGGCGGCAAGGGCACCCTCGCCCTGTCCCAGAACACCGCGGGCGTGAGCGGCGGGGCGGAGGAGAACGACCAGTTCGGCTCCGCGCTCGCCGTGGTCGACCACAACCTCGACGGCTACACCGACCTGGTCGTCGGCACCCCGGCCGAGGACATCGGCAGCGCCGCCGACGCCGGTCTCGTCCAGGTGCTGTACGGCTCGGCGGAGGGCCTCACCAAGGGCCCCGCCGAGCTCGCCCTGGAACAGGGGCAGGGCGCCGGCTCGATCCTCGCCTCCGCCTCCGAGGCCGGCGACCGCATGGGCCACTCCCTCGCCGCCGGCGTCACCACCGCGGGCGACCCCTACCTCGTCATCGGCGTCCCCGGCGAGGACCTCGACGGACTGGCCAACGCGGGCAGCAGCTTCTACCTGCGTGGTTCCACCAACCGGGCGATCAACCAGGGCTCGGCCGGAGTCCACGGGACGGTGGAGGCCGAGGACCGCTTCGGCACCACGGTCGCCGCCTCGCCGCAGCACCTCGCGATCGGCACGCCGTACGAGGCCATCGGCACCGCCGACGACTCCGGCGGCCTGGAGATCCTCAGCCACACGCTCAGCGCGGACGGCATCCCGACCCCGCTGGCGGGCATCGACCAGGACAGCACCGCGCCCGAGATCAGCGGTGCCTCGGAGGCCGGCGACAAGTTCGGCTTCTCCCTCGCGATGACGTCCTACCGGGCCACCGCGTCCTCCTCCACCGCCGCGACCGACTCGATCCTCGCGGTCGGCTCGCCCGGCGAGGACAACAGCACCGACGCGGACACCGGCCGGGTGGTGAACCTGCGGATCACGGCCGCGGGCGCGGTCAGCGAGCTGGCCGAACTCAACCAGGGCTCGGCCAACGTGTCAGGTGACCCCGAGACCGGTGACCGCCTCGGCGAGCAGGTCTCCGCGGTCTCGCTCGCGCCCGGCGCCGTCGCCTCGACGAAGAACACGCTGATCGCGGTGGGCGTCCCGGGCGAGGACATCGGCACCGTCGCCGACGCCGGATCCGTGACGGTCTTCACCCCGATCGGGGCGCCCGGCGACAACGAGGTGGTCGTCGAGCCCGGCAAGGCCGGCGTCCCCGGTGCGGCGGGGGCGGGACAGCAGCTCGGCGGGTACATCGCCGCCGGTGCCACGCACCTGTACCTGGGCATGCCCAAGGGGCCCGGCACGCGCGGGTCCGCCTACGCGGTGCCGTGGGGCAACGTGACCAACGCGGGCGCGGAGACCGTCGTGACGTACGCGCCGGGCGCGGACGGTGTGCCCGCGGCGGGGGTGGCTTTCGGCACGGTGGTGCGCTGACCGGATCAGCGGTTCACGTGGTACCCCGCGTCCCCGAGGGGCGCGGGGTACCACCGTGTCGGTCAGCTCTTCCGGCGTCCTATCAGGCGCGGCTTCGCCTCCAGGCCGTCCAGGCCGTGCCATGCCAGGTTCACCAGGTGTGCCGCCACCTCCGCCTTCTTCGGGCGGCGCACGTCCAGCCACCACTGGCCGGTCAGGGCGACCATGCCGACCAGGGCCTGGGCGTAGAGGGGGGCGAGCTTCGGGTCGAAGCCGCGTCGCTTGAACTCGCGGCCCAGGATGTCCTCGACCTGGGTCGCGATGTCCGAGATCAGGGAGGCGAAGGACCCCGTGGACTGGGGGATGGGGGAGTCGCGCACCAGGATGCGGAAGCCGTCCGTGTACTCCTCGATGTAGTCGAGGAGGGCGAAGGCCGCCTGTTCGCACAGTTCACGGGGGTGCCCGGCGGTCAGGGAACTCGTCACCATGTCCAGCAGGCGCCGCATCTCGCGGTCCACGACCACCGCGTACAGGCCCTCCTTGCCGCCGAAGTGCTCGTACACCACCGGCTTGGAGACGCCCGCCTTCGCCGCGATCTCCTCCACCGACGTGGCCTCGAAGCCCTTCGCGGCGAAGAGCGTGCGACCGATCTCCAGAAGCTGGGCGCGACGCTCGGCACCCGTCATCCGGGTGCGCCGGGCACGCCGCGGCTTCGCCTCGTTGCTCGGGGTACTGCTGGAGTCGGTCGCCACGGCGTCCATCATGCCGCCTCGGCGGTCTCCTCCTTGCGCCGGGAGCCGTCCCCGCCCGTGTTCCGGCGTGAATCGATACGCGAGCGTGACGGCCAGCGCACGTCGTACGCCCAGCCGAGCATCTCGAACCAGCGGATGATCCGTGCCGAGGAGTCCACCTGCCCGCGCATCACACCGTGCCGGGCCGAGGTCGGGTCGGCGTGGTGCAGGTTGTGCCAGGACTCACCGCAGGACAGCACGGCCAGCCACCACACGTTGCCCGAACGGTCACGGGACTTGAAGGGCCGCTTGCCCACCGCGTGGCAGATCGAGTTGATCGACCACGTCACGTGGTGCAGGAGGCAGACGCGGACCAGGGAGCCCCAGAAGAAGCCGGTGAACGCGCCCCACCAGGACATCGTCACCAGTCCGCCGATCACGGCGGGCAGGGCGAGGGAGAGCATCGTCCAGTAGATGAACTGGCGGGAGATCGACCGGATCGCCGGGTCCTTGATCAGGTCCGGCGCGTACTTGTCCTGCGGGGTCTGCTCCTCGTCGAACATCCAGCCGATGTGGGCCCACCACAGGCCCTTCATCAGCGCCGGGAGCGTCTCGCCGAACCGCCACGGCGAGTGGGGGTCGCCCTCGGCGTCGGAGAACTTGTGGTGCTTGCGGTGGTCGGCCACCCACCGCACCAGCGGCCCCTCGACCGCCAGCGACCCCATGATCGCCAGCGCGATCCTGAGCGGGCGCTTGGCCTTGAAGGAACCGTGGGTGAAGTAGCGGTGGAACCCGATCGTGATGCCGTGACAGCCGAGGTAGTAGAAGAAGACCAGAAGGCCCAGGTCGAGCCAGCTCACGCCCCAACCCCAGGCCAGCGGCACGGCCGCGAGCAGGGCGAGGAACGGAACGGTGATGAACAGGAGCAGCGTGATCTGCTCGAGCGAGCGCTTCTGCTCACCACCCAGGGTCGCGGAGGGCGGTGTCGAGCCGTCGGTCGCCTTCGGGGCGTCTGCGATCACATCGGAGCGCGTGGTCATGGGCGTCCCCTGTGGGGTTTCGAGGGTTTGAGACAAGTGCCGGGCTGCGGGAATCCTTCCCGGGGTCCGTTACGACGGTCCCTACGGTTCCGTAACCTACGGCGTCGTAAGTATGGCAGTGCGGCGCCTTGCGGCAAGAGCCCGAGAGTCTGCGCGTCCGCATGGACACCTATCCTTGGAGTCGGTCGGACAGCGCGGTCCGCTCTGATTTCTTCCCGGATGTCCGGCCCGTATGCGGCGGCTGCCGCACGACCGACCTCCGGGTTCCCTCCAGACGAGCTTCAACACTGCAAGGAGCCGCACCTGTGAGCAGTGCCGACGACCTGACTACGAGCGCCACGTCGACCAGTAGCGAGCTGCGCGCCGACATCCGCCGGCTGGGCGACCTCCTGGGCGAGACCCTCGTCCGCCAGGAGGGCCCCGAGCTGCTGGAACTCGTCGAGAAGGTGCGCCGCCTCACCCGCGAGGACGGCGAGGCCGCCGCCGAGCTGCTGCGTGGCACCGAACTGGAGACCGCGGCCAAGCTGGTGCGCGCCTTCTCCACCTACTTCCACCTGGCCAATGTCACCGAGCAGGTGCACCGCGGCCGCGAGCTGCGGGCCCGGCGCGCCGCCGAGGGCGGACTGCTCGCCCGCACGGCCGACCGGCTCAAGGACGCCGACCCCGAGCACCTGCGCCAGACCGTCTCCAACCTCAACGTCCGCCCGGTGTTCACGGCCCACCCCACCGAGGCCGCCCGCCGCTCGGTGCTGAACAAGCTCCGCCGGATCGCCGCGCTCCTGGAGACGCCGGTCATAGAGGCGGACCGGCGCCGCTACGACACCCGTCTGGCCGAGAACATCGACCTCGTCTGGCAGACCGACGAACTGCGCGTGGTGCGCCCCGAGCCCGCCGACGAGGCCCGCAACGCCATCTACTACCTCGACGAGCTGCACGCCGGCGCCGTCGGGGACGTGCTCGAGGACCTCACGGCGGAACTGGAGCGCGTCGGCGTCCGGATCCCCGACAGCACCCGCCCGCTCACGTTCGGCACCTGGATCGGCGGCGACCGCGACGGCAACCCCAACGTCACCCCCCAGGTCACCTGGGACGTCCTGATCCTGCAGCACGAGCACGGCATCAACGACGCCCTCGACCTCATCGACGAGCTGCGCGGCTTCCTGTCGAACTCCATCCGCTACACCGGCGCCACCGAGGAACTCCTGGAGTCCCTGCAGGCCGACCTGGAGCGCCTCCCGGAGATCAGCCCCCGCTACAAGCGGCTCAACGCCGAGGAGCCGTACCGGCTCAAGGCCACCTGCATCCGGCAGAAGCTGGAGAACACCAAGACCCGGCTGGCCAGGGGCATCCCGCACGAGGACGGCCGCGACTACCTCGGCACCAGCGAACTGCTGCACGACCTGACCCTGATCCAGACCTCGCTCAGGGAACACCGCGGCGGCCTGTTCGCCGACGGCCGGATGGACCGCACCATCCGCACCCTGTCCGCCTTCGGCCTCCAGCTCGCCACCATGGACGTCCGCGAGCACGCCGACGCCCACCACCACGCCCTCGGCCAGCTCTTCGACCGTCTCGGCGAGGAGTCCTGGCGGTACGTGGACATGCCCCGCGAGTACCGCGCCAAGCTGCTCGCCAAGGAGCTGCGCTCCCGCAGGCCGCTGGCGCCCACGCCGGCCCCGGTGGACGCGGCCGGCGAGAAGACCCTCGGGGTCTTCCAGACCGTGAAGCGGGCGCTGGAGGTCTTCGGACCCGAGGTCATCGAGTCGTACATCATCTCGATGTGCCAGGGCGCCGACGACGTCTTCGCGGCCGCGGTGCTGGCCCGCGAGGCCGGTCTGCTCGACCTGCACGCCGGGTGGGCGAAGATCGGCATCGTGCCGCTCCTGGAGACCACCGACGAGCTGAAGGCCGCCGACACCATCCTGGAGGACATGCTCTCCGACCCGTCGTACCGCCGCCTGGTCGCGCTGCGCGGGGACGTCCAGGAGGTCATGCTCGGCTACTCCGACTCCTCCAAGTTCGGCGGCATCACCACCAGCCAGTGGGAGATCCACCGGGCGCAGCGCCGCCTGCGTGACGTCGCCCACCGCTACGGGGTCCGGCTGCGCCTCTTCCACGGCCGCGGCGGCACCGTCGGCCGCGGCGGCGGCCCCTCGCACGACGCGATCCTCGCCCAGCCCTGGGGCACCCTGGAGGGCGAGATCAAGGTGACCGAGCAGGGCGAGGTCATCTCCGACAAGTACCTCGTGCCCTCGCTGGCCCGGGAGAACCTGGAGCTGACGGTCGCGGCCACCCTCCAGGCGTCCGCCCTGCACACGGCTCCCCGTCAGTCCGACGAGGCGCTGGCCCGCTGGGACGCCGCGATGGACATCGTGTCGGACGCCGCCCACGCCGCGTACCGCAGGCTCGTCGAGGACCCGGACCTGCCGACGTACTTCCTCGCGTCGACGCCGGTGGACCAGCTCGCCGACCTGCACCTCGGCTCACGGCCCGCCCGCCGTCCCGGCTCGGGCGTCTCCCTCGACGGACTGCGCGCCATCCCGTGGGTGTTCGGCTGGACCCAGTCCCGGCAGATCGTGCCCGGCTGGTTCGGCGTCGGCTCGGGGCTGAAGGCGCTGCGCGAGGCGGGCCCGACCGCGACGTTGGGGGGAGAGGGCGTGCTCGACGAGATGCACGAGCAGTGGCACTTCTTCCGCAACTTCATCTCCAACGTCGAGATGACGCTCGCGAAGACGGACCTGCGCATCGCCCGCCACTACGTCGAGACGCTCGTCCCCGCCGAGCTCCAGCACGTCTTCGCCGACATCGAGGCCGAGCACGAGCTCACCGTCCGCGAGGTCCTGAGGATCACCGGCGAGTCCGAACTCCTCGACGCCACCCCGGTCCTCAAGCAGACCTTCGCCATCCGCGACGCCTACCTGGACCCGATCTCCTACCTCCAGGTGGCCCTGCTCAAGCGTCAGCGCGACGCGGCCGCGGCCGGTGAACAGCCCGACCCGCTGCTCTCCCGCGCGCTGCTGCTGACCGTCAACGGCGTGGCCGCCGGCCTGCGCAACACCGGCTGACCTCCGCACGGAGAAAGGCGGAAGGCGGTGCCCCCGGGATTCCGGGGGCACCGCCTTCCGCCGTCTGCGTCAGGCCCGGCGCCGCCTGACCACGAGGTAACCGCCCGCCGCCACCAGCGCGGCGGCGAGCCCCGAGAGCAGGCCGACGGGAGCGCCGTTGCCGGTCTCGGCGAGGTCGCCGGTGGAACCCTGCGCGGAGGCGGAGGAGGAGGCCGACGCGGAGGCGCCGGCCTCGGTGGACTCGCTGGGCTCGGCGCCGGGCCCGGTGGTGGGCGAGGCGGACTGGCCGGGGGTGGCCGAGGCGGTGGGGGTGGCCGACGTGGTGGGCGTGGCCGTACCGCCGCCACCGCCCTGCTCGTCCTCGCAGTCCGTCCAGAACACCTTGTGCTTGGCGGCCCCCTTCTCGCCGTCGAAGTTCCAGAACAGCTTGTAGTGCCCGTCGGGCAGCGACAGGTCCTCGGTGCGGCCGTGGCCGTCCGCGTCCAGCGTGATCTCGCCGGACTTCACGGTCTCGCCCTTGACGTCGGCCGTCGGGGCCCAGGCCTCGATGTGCCAGTCGACCTCCTGGACGGCGTCGAAGCCGAAGGCGTCCAGATAGAAGGTGCAGACGTGCGGCTCGTTCTTGCGGAGCTCTTCGCCGGTGGTGGCGTCGTGGATCTTCACGGTTCCGTTGTCACCGGGAGCGGTGGCGTGGGCGACCGGCGCGACCAGGAAGGCCGCCGAGGCGACAGCGGACAGGACGCCGAAGCGGGTGAGGGTGCGCATGGGGCAGTGATCCATCTTCGAGAGTGAAACGGGAAGATGTGGAGGGGGCGGCTCAGCTTCCAGCCCCCATTGACCTCTGGTCAATCACGAACAGACAACAGTCACGTTCTCCACAGAAACAGAGAACGGCGAAAGCTGTCAGATGGTCACGAAAGCCGCCGTGAGCAGTGCGACCCCCGACCCTGCCAGCACCCACGCGAACCGGGTCCTGCGCAGCCCGCCCGCCACGACCACCGACGCGAGCAGCAGCGCCCCGCCCATCGGCACCCAGGAATAGAGCACTCCGGCCGGTCCGGACCGTACGACGTCATCGGTGCCGGGCTTGACCACCACCGTGTAGGTCCGCCCCTTGCGCACGGCCACCGTCTTCTCGATGGCGACCCGGTCCCGCGCCTCGGACCCGTGCGACAGCGGCGTGTACGGCCCGCTGCACTGGTCCTGCGAGCACCGCGCGACCTCGATCGTGCCGCGCTCCCGGCCCTTGGTGAGCATCACGTACTGGGCGCTGCCCCAGGAGGCCCACACCCCGGCGATCAGGATCACCAGCGCGACCGTGCCCATCGACGCCAACCGCCCGAACCGCAGCGCGGCCGTCGAGGTCTGGCGGGCTGACGCGGCGATGGCAGGCATGGCCGGGATCATTGGCCATGGCATCGCTCGAAGTCAATGCGGGCTAGGAGTTGTAGGTGCTCTGTGCCCGCTCCAGACCCTCGATCACCAGCGCCTCCACCGCGTCGGCGGCCCGGTCCACGAAGTAGTCGAGCTCCTTGCGCTCAGTCGACGAGAAGTCCTTCAGCACGAAGTCCGCGACCTGCATACGGCCCGGAGGACGCCCGATCCCGAACCGCACCCGGTGGTACTCCGCCCCGAACGCCTTCGTCATCGACTTCAGCCCGTTGTGGCCGTTGTCCCCGCCGCCCAGCTTCAGCCGCAGGACGCCGTAGTCGATGTCCAACTCGTCGTGGATCGCCACGATGTTGGCGACCGGCACCTTGTAGAAGTCCTTGAGCGCGTTCACCGGACCACCGGACAGGTTCATGTACGACATCGGCTTCGCCAGGACCACCCGCCGGTTCCCCGGCCCCGGCGGCCCGATCCGCCCCTCCACGACCTGCGCCTGCGCCTTCCCGGCCCGCTTGAACCGGCCCCCGACCCGCTCGGCCAGCAGATCGGCCACCATGAAACCCACGTTGTGCCGATTGCCCGCGTACTCGGGCCCCGGGTTCCCGAGGCCGACGATCAGCCAGGGGGCGTTGGCGGGGGTAGTCACGTCCATCTCTCCTCTGCACAAGCCGCAGCCGCCGCCCCCTGGACAGGGGGCGGCGGCTGGAGCGTATATCGCTACCGCACTGCCGGGCGCCGGGGAAGCGGCGGCACGACAGTCACGGCCGAACCGCCGGTCAGGCCTCCGCGGCCTCGTCGCCCTCGGCGGCCTCGCCCTCGGACTCCTCGGCCTGCGCGGCCAGGACCTGCAGGACGACGGTGTCCTCCTCGACAGCCAGCTTGGTGCCCTTGGGCAGCGGGATGTCCTTGGCGAGGACGGAGTCACCGGCCGTCAGACCCTCGACGGAGACCGTGACGGACTCGGGGATGTGGGTGGCCTCGGCCTCGACCGGAAGCGCGTTCAGGACGTGCTCCAGCAGGTTGCCGCCCGGGGCCAGCTCGCCCTCGGTCTGGACGTAGATCTCGACGTTGACCTGCTCGCCGCGCTTGACCAGCTGAAGGTCGACGTGCTCCAGGAAGCCCTTGATCGGGTCGCGCTGCACGGACTTCGGGATGGCCAGCTCGTTGGTCTTGCCGTCGATGTCCAGGGAGATCAGGACGTTCGGCGTGCGCAGCGCGAGCAGCAGGTCGTGGCCCGGGAGGGTCAGGTGCAGCGGGTCGGAACCGTGACCGTACAGAACACCGGGGACCTTGCTGTCGCGGCGGATACGGCGGGCGGCGCCCTTGCCGAACTCGGTGCGGGTCTCGGCGGTGAGCTTGACCTCGGACATGCGGATCACTCCTCGTAGAAAGAGAACGGACGTGGTCACCCGGCCACGAACGGCCTGCTACGAAGAGCGCGTCGATAACGGATCGCCGTATCCATGGATACGGCCTCCCTCGCCGAGCAACTTGGACAGTCTACTCAGCCAGGGAGGCCACAGAAAAATCGATCATGCAGAAGCGTTTTTCGGCTTACTGCTCGTCGAAGAGGCTGGTCACGGACCCGTCCTCGAACACCTCACGCACCGCGCTCGCGATCGTCGGCGCGATCGACAGGACCGTCAGCTTGTCCAGGTCCCGGCCCAGCTCACCCGGGGTCGGCAGCGTGTTCGTGAACACGAACTCGCTCACCCGGGAGTTCTTCAGCCGGTCCGCGGCCGGACCCGAGAGCACGCCGTGCGTCGCGGTGACGATGACGTCCTCCGCGCCGTGCGCGAACAGCGCGTCCGCGGCCGCGCAGATGGTGCCACCCGTGTCGATCATGTCGTCCACCAGGACGCACACACGACCCTTGACCTCACCCACGACCTCGTGGACGGTCACCTGGTTCGCCACGTCCTTGTCACGCCGCTTGTGCACGATCGCGAGCGGCGCGCCCAAGCGGTCGCACCAGCGGTCCGCGACCCGCACCCGGCCCGCGTCCGGGGAGACGACGGTCAGCTTGTTCCGGTCCACCTTCCTGCCCACGTAGTCCGCCAGCAGCGGAAGGGCGAACAGGTGGTCGACCGGCCCGTCGAAGAAGCCCTGGATCTGGTCCGTGTGCAGATCCACGGTCAGGATGCGGTCCGCACCCGCCGTCTTCATCAGGTCCGCGATCAGCCGCGCCGAGATCGGTTCACGGCCACGGTGCTTCTTGTCCTGCCGCGCATAACCGTAGAACGGCACGATCACCGTGATGGAGCGCGCCGAAGCCCTCTTCAGCGCGTCGATCATGATGAGCTGCTCCATGATCCACTGGTTGATCGGAGCCGTGTGGCTCTGGATCACGAAGCAGTCCGCACCTCGCGCCGACTCCTGGTAACGGACGTAGATCTCACCGTTGGCGAAGTCGAAGGCCTTCGTCGGGACGACCCCGACACCCAACTGCTGGGCGACCTCCTCGGCAAGCTCGGGGTGGGCGCGGCCGGAGAAGAACATCATCTTCTTCTCGCCGGTCGTCTTGATCCCGGTCACAGCACTGTCTCCTCAGAGGTGTCACAGCTTGATGCCGACAGACCGCGCCGCTGGGCGCGACGGGCCGTCTCAGCTGGTGGGGTGCGGGTGTGCACTTATCACGGTACGACGACTTCGGCGCACGTGTTTCCGGTCAGTCCTCGCTCGCGCCCTCCCGGGAAGCCGCCTCGGCTGCCTTCGCCGCCGCGCTCCCCGGACGCTTCCGGGCCACCCAGCCCTCGATATTCCGCTGCTGGCCACGGGCCACGGCCAGCGAACCGGGCGGCACATCCTTCGTGATCACCGACCCTGCGGCGGTGTACGCACCGTCCCCGACCGTGACAGGCGCCACAAACATGTTGTCCGAACCCGTGCGGCAATGCGACCCCACGGTCGTGTGGTGCTTGTCCTGGCCGTCGTAGTTCACGAACACGCTCGCGGCGCCGATGTTGGTGTACTCACCGATCGTCGCGTCCCCCACATAGGAGAGATGCGGAACCTTCGTCCCCTCCCCGATGGAGGCGTTCTTCGTCTCCACGTACGTCCCGATCTTGCCCTTCGCACCCAACCGGGTGCCGGGACGCAGATAGGCGAACGGGCCGACCGTCGCACCGGCGCCGATGTGGGCGCGGTCGGACACGGTGTTGTCGACCCGGGCGCCGGCGTCGACGACCGTGTCCCGCAGACGGCTGTTGGGGCCCACCTCGGCGCCCTCACCGACATGCGTCGCGCCCTGCAGCTGCGTCCCCGGGTGCACGACGGCGTCCTGGCCGAAGGTGACGGTCACGTCGACCCAGGTCGTCGCCGGGTCGACGACGGTCACACCGGAGAGCATGGCGGCGGTCAGCAGCCGGTCGTTCAGGATCCGCCGCGCCTCGGACAGCTGCACACGGTTGTTGATCCCGGCGATCTCGCGGTGGTCGGCGGCGACACAGGCGCCCACGCGGTGCCCGGCCTCACGGAGGATCCCGAGCACATCGGTGAGGTACTCCTCGCCCTGCGAGTTGTCGGTCCGCACCTTGCCCAGCGCGTCCGCGAGCAACTGCCCGTCGAAGGCGAACACCCCCGAGTTGATCTCCCGGATGGCCCGCTGCGCCTCGGAGGCGTCCTTGTGCTCGACGATGCCGGTCACGGCACCGGAGACCTCGTCCCGCACGATCCGCCCGTACCCCGTCGCGTCCGGCACCTGCGCGGTCAGCACGGTGACCGCGTTGCCGTCCTCGGAGTGCGTGGCGGCAAGGGAGTTGAGCGTCTCGCCGGTCAGCAGCGGAGTGTCCCCGCACACCACCACGACGGTTCCGTCGACGCGCCCGCCGAGCTCCTCCAGCGCCATCCGCACGGCGTGCCCGGTGCCGTTCTGCTGCGCCTGCACGGCGGTTCGTACGTCGGTGTCGGTGCCGGCGAGGTGCGCGGTGACCTTCTCGCGCGCGTGCCCCACGACCACGACGAGGTTCTCGGGGTCCAACTCGCGGGCGGCGGCGAGCACATGCCCCACCAGGGTGCGGCCACAGATCTCATGCAGGACCTTGGGTGTGGCCGACTTCATACGGGTGCCCTCACCCGCTGCGAGAACGACGACGGCTGCCGGGCGAATGGCGCTCACGGGATGCCCTTCGGCTGTGGAGGGGGTGGGGTGACATCCGCAGGATACCGGGGCGTTTCGTGGGGGACATGAGAGTGGGCCCGGACAGTGCTGTCAGGGCCCGAACAGGGTGTGGCTCCCCCGCCAGGACTCGAACCCGGACAGATGGCACCAAAAGCCACAGTGCTGCCAATTACACCACGGGGGAATGAATTCGACTGAACCGGACAATCAGTCAGGTCGCCGAGTGGCGGCTCCTACTATGCCGTACCGGGCGCCCTCCATGCGACGGTACAGATCGACGACGCTGACGCTCGAGGTCGGCGTATCCGCTCCGCAGATGTGTCATGGGCGTACCGTCCGGGCGGAATGCGATGTTCCGGCATCGAACAGTGAGCGATTCAGCAGTTCGAGGGATATCGGGCGGTTTCGTGGTCGATCGGTCACTCAGGGTGGTGTAGGCCAGTCGTCGAAATGCACCGGAAAACCTCGCACCGCCGAACGTAGGCTGGAGGCATGACCACGACGGGGGAAGACACCACCGCGGCTCAGACGGGGCCGTGGTGGTGGTCACGGTGGCGCAGTGCGGTACTGGACGTGGGCCTGGCGTCGGCGTCCGCGGTGGAGTGCGCGTTCGAGGGGGTCCGGTTCGCCGAGGACGCGGGGATCCCGATGGCCGCGGGGATCGTGTTCGGAGTGCTCGCGGGGTCCGTGCTGGTCGTCCGCCGCAAGTGGCCGATCGCCGTCGTGCTGGTCTCGATCGCCATCACACCGGCCCAGATGGGCTATCTCATGGGCATCGTCGGCCTGTACACGCTCGCCGCGTCCGAGCTGCCGCGCCGGATCATCGGCTCGCTGGCGGGGATGTCGCTGGTCGGGATGCTGATCGTGATGTTCGTGCGGGTGCGGCAGGACATGGCGCACGGCGAACTGGACCTGGGGGACTGGTTCGTCCCCTTCGCGTCGATCACGACCGCGATCGGGATGACCGCGCCGCCCCTGCTGCTGGGGCTGTACGTGGGGGCCCGGCGCCGGCTCATGGAGAGCCTGCGGGAGCGGGCCGACGACCTCGAGCGGGAGCTGCAGCTGCTCGCCGAGCGGGCCGAGGAGCGGGCGGAGTGGGCGCGCGGCGAGGAGCGGACCCGGATCGCCCGCGAGATGCACGACGTGGTGGCGCACCGGGTGAGCCTGATGGTGGTGCACGCGGCCGCGCTTCAGGCCGTGGCCCGCAAGGACCCCGAGAAGGCCGTGAAGAACGCGGCCCTGGTGGGGGACATGGGGCGGCAGGCCCTCACCGAACTGCGGGAGATGCTCGGAGTGCTGCGCAGCGGGGACGGTCTCGGGCGGCAGCAGCGGACGCCGGTCCCGCTCGTCGCGGTCGGGGTGGCGGCGGCCGCGGCCGCCTCGCGGGTGGCGGACGAGGCCGAGGGGCCCTGCCTGGACGATCTGGAGACGCTGATCGGGCAGTCGGCCGAGGCGGGGATGGCCGTGGACCTGTCGGTGGAGGGCGACGTGCGGTCGTATGCCGCGCAGATCGAGCAGACGGCGTTCCGGGTGGTGCAGGAGGCGTTGACCAACGTCCACAAGCACGCGGCGGGTGCGAAGACACACGTACGGCTCGCGCACCGGGTGTCGGAGATCGCGATGCAGGTGGAGAACGAACCGCCGCCGGAGGTGTCCGCCCTCACGTCGGCGCGGCTGCCGTCGGGGGGCAACGGCCTGGTGGGGATGAAGGAACGGGTCTCCGCGCTGGGCGGGGTGTTCGTGTCGGGGCCGACGGAGGCGGGGGGCTTTCGGGTGTCGGCGGTCATTCCGGCGGTGTAGGGCGGCGGGGAGCCGCAGGGGTCAGCCCGCGGTGAGGCGGGCCGGTTCGATGCCGGAGACGAGGCCGGCGAGGGCCTGGTCGATGTCGGGGCCGAGGTACCAGTCGCCGGTGTGGTCGAGGGCGTAGACGCGGCCGTCGGTGTCGATGGCGAGGAGCGCCTGGGTGTCGGTCTCGGCGCCGAGGGGGCAGACCTCGGTGTCGAGGGCGCGGCCGAGGTCGGCGAGGGTGCGGGCCATGTGGAGGCCGTGCAGCGGGTTGAGGTGGAGGTGGGCGGGGGCGACCTGGCGGCCGGGGCCGGTGGGGGTCAGATGCAGTCCGCCGAACTCGGCCCAGGCCTCGACGGCGGCCGGGAACACCGCGTGCCGGTGTCCGGCGGGTGAGGTGTGTTCGCGCAGCGCGTCGGCCCAGATCTCGGCCTGCTTTATGTCCCAGCGTCCGGGCTGCCAGCCGGCGGCGCGCAGGACGGCGTCGACAGGGACGGGGAAGCGGGTGCTGTTGGTGCGGTCGGGGTGCATCTGCCCTTCGCGTTCGTCGAGGTCATGGGTGGGCGCCGAGGTGCGTGGGGCGCCGTCGTTCGGGTCGTGCGGGTCGTTCGGGCGGTGGGGTGCGGGGGTGCTGGGGGTGGTGGGGGAGTCAGCCGCCGTTCGCCGTCGGGTCGACGATGCGTACGCCGAAGTGGGCGCTCAGGGCGGTGCAGGCGCGGCAGGGTGCGGCGAAGCTGCCGTGCAGCGGGTCGCCGTCCTCGCGGATGCGGCGGGCGGTGAGTTTGGCCTGCTTCAGGGCGCGGCGCGCCTCGCCGTTGGTCATCGGCTTGCGGGCGGCCCGCTTGCTGCGGGCCTCGTCGGCCGCGGCGATGTGCCGGGATATGAGCATGGTCTCGGCGCAGCGGCCGGTGAAGCGGTCGCGCCGGTCGCTGCCGAGGGTGTCGAGGAAGTCCTGGACGAGTGGGTGCAGGGGCGGGGCCTGGTCGCCGCGGGCGGCGGTGGAGGTGAGGGTGGCGCCGCGGACGGAGAGGGCGGCGGCGACGGTGGGCAGTATGCCGTCGCGGCGGTGGCGGAGGGCGGGCGCGTGGGGTCTTTCGGCACTGCTCCAGCCGATGCGGGGATCGCCGTTGGCGCCGGCGTGCGGGCTGGTGTTCGTGCCGGTCGTCCTGCCCGTGTGCGGCCCTGTGTGCGGTCCCGTCTGCGTCGTGTTCATGATCGTCATCCCCTCCCGAGCATCCCCCCGGAGGTCACAGACTGCCAAATGGCGTGGCTGGTGCGGAAGCTGGGGCGGTGCGACACGCCCGGGTTTGGGCGGGCTGTCACGGCGGGGTGACGGCTGGTCACGGAAGCGGAGGGGGGCTGGCCGGTGCCCGGTGACCGGTGTCGTCGTACCGCATAGGCTGTCGGCACCGCGATCCAAGTGGTCGCCGCGATGCGCGCGGTTGACGCGTGGAGACGGACGAGACAGTCGATACGGCGCGTGACGGCCCTGCTTTGCCGAAGGGGTCGCCGCGGGTCGTACCAGAGCGCCGCAGGGGGCTTTCGCCATGACGACAGGTCGGCTCGGGCAACAAGCCGCGCCGCCGAACGCGGCCTATGCCGGGCAGGTCGTGCATTTCCCGGATCCGGTCCGGGCCGCGCGTCATCCCAGGGGGGTGCGGGTGGACGAGCGTGGCTACCCCGACTTCTCGCCCTACGCGCGGGCCGCCGCGGAGATCGCCGAGCCGCCGGAGGGGTTCGGGGTCGACGAGTTGCGGCTGACGGACTACGTGTCGGCGAACGCGGCGCTCGCGGCGACCGGGCACGAGCTGTGGGACACGGTGCCGGCGGTGGCGACGCCGCACGGCTGGACGTGGCACCACGTGGTGAACTCGCGGCGGCTCGAGCTGATCCCGGTCGAGGTGAAGGCGCTGCTGCGGCATCACGGCGGGATCGCGACGACACGTGTCGACCAGAACAAGCGGGGGACGCGGCCGTTGCAGGAGACGCGTCCGGCGCACTTCGGTCTGCCGAAGTCCGCGGTCGCGGTGACGGAGTCGCAGGTGCAGGGGGTCGAGGAGGACCTCGGGTACCGGCTGCCGGGCGCGTACCGGTCCTTCCTGAAGGCGGCGGGCGGGTCGGCGCCGGTGGGGGCCGCGCTGGACGCGGAGCTCGGGCTCCTGGTCGACCAGCCGTTCTTCACGGTGCGGGACGAGGCCGCGGTCAACGACCTCGTCTACGTCAACAAGTGCCTGCGGGACCATCTGACCAAGGACTATCTCGGCGTCGGCTTCGTCCAGGGCGGTCTGCTGGCCGTGAAGGTGAAGGGCGGGGGGATCGGTTCGGTGTGGTTCTGCGCGTACGACGACGCGCGCGACGTCGATCCGGCGTTGCCGCCCGCCGAGCGGGTGGAACGCCTGCTGCTGCCCTGCGGTGCGGACTTCGACGTGTTCCTGTCCCGACTGGCCGGTAATCCACCGGAGTTGGAGACGGTGGCGAACCTGATGGTGGACGGCGGGTTCGCGCGGTCCGTTGCGGTGGCTGGGGAGTGAACTGACCGATGGTGACGTTCGCGCAGGCGCAGGAGCGCGCGGAGGAGTGGATCAACGGGGACGTTCCGTCGTACCAGCATCGTGAGGTGCGGGTACGGGAGTTCGGCCTCGGATTCGTGGTGTGGGCCGAGGACCGTGCGGAGGGACCGCGTTCGGACGGGGGAGCGCAGCGGCTGGTGATCGCCAGGGACAGCGGGGAGGCCACGCTGTGGCCCTCGCTGCCGGTGGGTGAGGTGATTCGCCGGTACGAGGAGGAGTACGGGCGCGAGGACGAGGCTGTCGACGGGGGCGCGGGGGGCGCGTCCGCGGCGTCCCGGGTCGATCTGAACCAGACGTCGTTCCTGCTGACGCCTCCGGAGTGGTTGCAGGACGCGGCGGACAAGTTGGGGATCGGTGGGCACGGAGGGTCGGGGGCCGGTGCAGGTGCCGGTGCCGAAGCGGGTTCGGGTTCGGGTGCCGCGTCGGGGGCGTCGGAGGTGCCTGCCGGGGCGAGGCCGTGGACGGGGACCGACACCAACGGGGGCGAGGACCTCTCCGTGGCGTTGCCGGACACAGTGTTCTCGGCTCCGCCGGTGAACGATGCCGGTGGGGGCGAGGAGGAGGGTTCTGCGGCTTCGTCGGCTTCGTCGGCTTCGGAGATCGCTGAGGTTTCCGAGTTGTCGGAGGTGTCTGAGGGCTCGGAGGTCACGGAGGTCTCGGGCTTGTCGGAGACGGCGGGGGATGCGTCGGCGGGTGGGTCGGCGTACGGGTATCCGCAGGCTCCTGGGGCTGGGGCTGGGGCTGGGGCTGGGGCCACGCCTCCGGCTCCGCCTGCGCCCGGTCAGGTTTCGTACGGCTATCCGCAGGCCCCGGGTGCCGCGGCTCCTTCGGCTCCGCCTGCGCCGGGTGCGTCTGCGTACGGGTATCCGCAGGGGCCCGCCGGCCGGCCCGGGGCCGGTGTGCCCGCGGCTCCGGGGCCCGCGCCGAGTGCCGGGGACATCGCTGATGTCGCCACCAGCAAGCTGGCGCCTCCGTCGCGGGGGCCGGCCGGAGGGTCGGCACCGCCGCCTCCGCCGGGGGCTCCCGGCGTGCCCGGTGCGCAGCCGAGTGGTGCGACTCCGCCGCCCGCGCCTGGCGCGCCGGGGGGCGGCTACGTGCCCACCCAGTTCGTGTCGGCGCCGGGTGTCGAGGGCCCCTCGGGCTCGGGGGCACCACAGCCTCCGGGTCCGCCGGTTCCCGGCGCACCGACTCCGCCTCCGCCGGGCGCGCCGGGGATGCCGGGTGGGCCAGTTGGTCCGGGGTTCCCGGGTGCTCCTGGGAGCCCGGGTGGGGCCGGTGCTCCGCAGTCGGCCGGTGCTTCCGGAGCGCCGGGAGGTGTTGCCGGGTCGCAGTCTTCCGGCAGTCAGGGTGCATCGCCGTTCCCGGGTGCACCGCCGCAGCCTTCCGGTGGACACGGTGCTCCGCAGTTCCCGGGAGCTCCGGGGGCTCCTGGCGCCCCCGGTATGCCTGGTGCGCCGCAGCCGCCCGGTGCGCCCGGGGTTCCCCGGAATGCGCCCGGAGCCGTGCATCACGCGGAAACCGTGTTGTCGTCGCCCCCGGTGGGCGGCCCCGGCATGCCTCCGCCGCCGCAAGCCCCCGGCGCCCCCGGTGGGTCAGTCGGCGCCGGTGCCCCCGGCGCTCCGCAGCCGATCCCGCCCGGCACGATGCCGCCCCCGCCTCCCGGCGCCGTACCGTCGCCGGGCCCGGTACCTCCGCCGGGCAACCCCGCACCGGGCAACCCCGCACCGGGCCACCCTGCGCCGGGCCATCCTGCGCCGGGCCATCCCGCGTCCGGCCATCCCGCGCCCGGGCACCCCGTACCGGGACAGCCGCCGTCGGGGCAGCCGATGCCGGGACACCCCGGTCCCGGCCACACCGCTCCCACCCCGCCCCCGGCCTACGGCTACCCCCAGCAGTCGCAGCCCACCGTCGGTCCCGGGTACCAGGCCGTGCTTCGTTACCGGGCGCAGGACGGGTCGGAGCAGCAGTTGATCCGGCGGTCGGCGCCGGGGACTCCGCACCCGGAGTGGCAGATCTTCCACGAGCTGCGCGGCATGAACGTGCCCCCGGACCAAGTACTGGAGCTGCACACCGAGTTGGAGTCGTGCGAGCTGCCGGGGGCGTACTGCGCGCGGATGATCCGTGAGCAGTGGCCGCAGGCGCGGATCGCGAGCATCGCACCGTACGGCACGGATCACGCGAGCCGGCAGCAGGGCATGCAGCAACTGCTGGCTCACCAGGGCGAGTTGCACCAGGTGGCGGACGGCCCTGCCCGCCCCGCACCGGTGCGCGCGCCGCTGCCGCCCGTCCAGGCCGCGCCGCCGATCCCGCCGGAGGGCGTGGCGCAGGAGCTGGCGGGGGCTTTCGGTCCCGGGATCTTCCGGTTCGAGCAGGTCGCGGTGGACCGCCAGGGCGTGCCGCCGGTCGTCGCGCACTCACTGGTCGTCGCGGGGCTGCCGTTGGACATGGGCCCGTTCTTCTGGGCGCAGGCCCAGCCGGGGCGGCCGGTGCCGACGCTGGCGGAACTGGCGGCCGAGCGCGGGGTGCAGCCGGCCTCCGACGCGGGCTCGTACCTCGTCATGGGCAGCGACTTCGGCAAGGCGATCTGCGTGCAGTACGGCACGGCGAACATCGTCGCCGTGCCCGTGGAGGCGGGGCCGGGCGGTGCGCCCGTACCGCCGCAGTTCGTGAACACGGGCCTGCCCGAGTTCCAGCGCTGCCTGGCACTGCTCGGCCGGATGTGGCGGCTGCGCTTCGGCCTGAACCAGGAGCAGGCGGGCCGTTGGACCGTCGACTTCCAGGCCCAGCTGGCCTCGCTCGATCCGGCGGCGCTGGGTTCGCCGGAGAGCTGGTGGTCGGTGCTGCTGGAGCAGATGTGGGACGGGCTGCTGTGACGCCCCGCCGCCGCTGATCCACGCGCGCGTGGAGGGCCGGACCCGGTCGCACTGGACCGGGTCCGGCCCCTTTTCGTGTGCACCCGCCGACGCGGCGATCCGTGACGCCCGTGACCTGTGCGCGGAGTGTCGCGTTATGAACATTTCCGTCCGATACATCAAGATGTGCGCGAAATCATCATTTCGCGTCCGTTTGTGTCGTTCGGCGGAGAGGGGTTCCAGGATGAGCAGCGCACCGGTGTCGCCCCAGGGGTTCGTGGCCGTACGGGGGCGCGGCTACCGCCCCGAACAGGTCGACGCGTTCGCCGCCGCCCTGTCCCGGGACCGTGACGCCGCCTGGGAACGGGCCGCCCGGCTCACCGTGCTCGCCAGGGAGATGGAGGCCGAGGCGGTCGGTCTGCGGGAGGTCGTGGCGGCACTGGCCCCGCAGTCGTACGAGAGCCTCGGCGAAGGGGCCCGGCGGCTCTTCGCCCTGGCCCAGGAGGAGTCCGAGGCCGTCCGGGAGGGGGCGCGGCAGGAGGCACAACACCTGGTGGACGAAGCGCGGGCGCACGCCGACGGCGTACGGGATGCCGCGCAGGCGCATGCCGACACCGTGCGCGCCGAGGCGGACGAACGCGCCCGTCAGCGTCTGCTCGCCGCGCGCGCCGAGGCCGACGAGATCCGTGTCGCCGCCCGGCGTGAGGTGAAGGAGGGGCGCGGGGAGGCGCTCGCCGCGTTGCGTGACGTACGCCAGCGCACCATCGGGATGCTCGCCGAGCAGGCCAAGGAACATGAGGCACGGTGGGCCGAGGTCGAGCGGGCCGAGGAGAAGCGGGCGGCCGAGGCGGACGTGTGGGGCGCCGAGCGGGTCGCGCGCGCGGAGGCGGCGCTGTCGGAGGCGAAGCGGGGGTTCGCCGAGGCCGAGGCATCGGTGGAACAGGGCGAGGAGGACGCACACGCGCGTGCGGCGGAGATCCTGGCCCAGGCCCGGGCCCGTGCGGAACGGATCGCCCGGGACACGGAACGGGTGCTGCGCGAGCACGGCGAACGCTGGGACGAGGTCCAGGCCCAGATGGACCACGTCCGCAGCAGCCTGACCGCACTCACGGGCAGAGCGGCGACGGAGTAACAGCAGGGACGGCGCAGGGCGGCGGGGCGGCTGGGACGGCGGCCGGTCGGGGGACGTGGCAGCGGCCGGGCGGCCAGGACAGTCGGTCCCGCCGCACAGGGCAACAGGCCGGACACCCACCCAGGGGCGCGGGGAACTGCGCGACCAGCCCCCACCCGGCCCGCGCCCGACACACGACCCCAGGCGCCCGGACCCGGCCCCACGCCCCGTCACCCCCTCCGCACAGCCCCCGCCAGAATCCACCCCTCCACGGCCTCGTACTGCTGCCGCTGCTCCTCCGCCTTCCGGCGGCCCGAGATCACCGTCCCCAGCCACCCGAGCAAGAACCCCGCCGGAATGGACACCAGCCCGGTCGTCGTGAACGGCAGCCAGTTGAAGTCGGCTTCGGGGAACGCGGACACAGGCGACCCCGACACGAGATTCGTGCCCGGCATCAGCAGGAGCACCGTCACCGTGCCGCCGATCAGCGTGCACAGCAGCCCCGTGCGGGTGTAGCGCCGCCAGAAGAGGGTGTAGACGAGCGCGGGCGCCAGCGCGGACGCGCCGACGCAGAAGGACAGGATCACCAGCGGCTGCAGACTGCGGTGCTGGATCAGCGTCGCGAGGAAGATCGTGGGGACGCCGACCGCCAGCGCCGACACCCGGGCCAGGAGGATCTCGCGCTGCGGCGGCATCGACCGGGCCCGCGCCGCGAACACGTCGTGGGCCAGGGAGTTGGCACAGGCGAGGATCATGCCGGCGACGGAGGCGAGCAGGGTGAGGAAGAGCGCCGTGGTGACCGTGGTGAACAGGAACGTCTCCCCGGTCGACACGTCGGGCCCGAACACCGCGCGGGAGCCCAGCAGATACGCCGTGTTGCCCTGCGGGTCCGCCTCCGCGATCACCGTCCGCCCGATCATCGCCGTCGTTCCCACCCCGACGACCGTGATGACCAGGATGAACACGGCCACCGCCGACACCGCCCAGGACATCGAACGCCGTACCTGACGGGCGCTGGAGGCGGTGTACATGCGCATGGTGACGTGCGGCAGACAGGCCCCGCCGATGACGACCGCGAGCTGCGCGGTGATCATGTCGACGCGCGGGTACGGCCCGCCCGCGAACTCCAGCCCGGACTGCAGGAAGTCGGACCCCACCCCGCTCTGCCGGGCCGCCGTGTCGAACAGCGCCGCCGGGTTCCAGTCGAACCGGTGCATGACCAGTACGGCGATCACGGCGCCCGAGCCGAGGAGCATGACCATCTTCAGGATCTGGATGAGGGCGGTGCCCTTCATGCCGCCGATGGCCGCGTAACTGATCATCAGGATGCCCAGGCCGATGATGAAGCCCGTCTTCAGCGAGTCGCCGGAGAACCCCAGGATGAACGCCAGCAGTTGGCCGGCCCCGGCGAGCTGCACCAGCATCAGCGGCAGCAGCGCGGCGAGGGTGACCAGGCAGGCGGCGATGCGCACCGCGCGTCCCGGCATCCGGCGCGCGAGGGCGTCGCCCATGGTGAACCGGCCCGCGTTGCGCAGGGGTTCGGCCAGCAGGAACATCAGCAGCATCAGCGACAGGGCCGTGCTGAGCGCGAGGACGATGCCGTCGTAGCCGTAGAGCGCGATGACCCCGCCGGTGCCGAGGACGGTCGCGGCGGAGATGTAGTCGCCCGCGATGGCGAGGCCGTTGCGCATGGCGGACAGGGAGCTGTAGCCGGTGTAGAACTCGTCGAGGTCGTCGCCGTCCGGGCCGGTCATCACGCACAGCAGGAGCGTGATGGTGGCGACGGCGGAGAACGCCACCAGGCTCATCGCCTGCGCGGAGTCGCTGAAGCCGGTCATCGGGCCGCCGCCTCTCGCCTGGCGTCCACCTCGGACTGCTTGCGGATGCGGTCCGCGAGCGGGTCGACGTAGCGCCGCGCGGTGTGCTCGTACACCGCGATCGCCAGCCAGGTGACGGGCAGTTGGAGCAGGGCCAGGAGCAGGCCGGTGGGCAGTCCGTCGGTGATGCTGCTCGCCATGAAGGACGGCGCGTACGCGGACAGGACGAGGAAGAGCGTGAAGTAGCCGAGCGCGGTGAGCGTGGCGGTGCGCCGCTGCCAGCGGTAGGCGCTGCGCAGGATCCGCAGATCGCTGTGGTGGCCGAGCGGGGAGCGGTGACGCGAGCGGTGCGGGGCGGGTTCGGGCGGTGGGGCGGGGGGCTGCCAGGGATAGGTGGGATACGGCTGCGACGGGTGGTGAGACATCCCGTTGCTCCTTGCGTGGCTCGGGCCCGGCGCGGCGGGCCGCAGGGAGTTGGGGGGTGGACGGGGGAGCGGAGCCCCGCACGTTACTCGGCGGTTCGGAATTGCACAGCCCTTTCAGCAAACTGATTGGTCGGTATGCGCTTACTTCGCTGACCTGCGGTGTTACCCGCGTTAACTCGGACTTTTGGCCTCACCGGAGCGTGCTCGGGCGCCTACGTCGGGTGCATGTACGGGTGCATGTACGGCGATCCCGGCGACCGTGTCGTCGACCGCCCCGTGGACTCCGCCACGGCCTCGGGCGCTCACTGCTCCTTGAGCACGGGGAAGCGTCGTGGCGCCAGCACCAGCAGGACCCCGAACGCCAGCGCCGCCGCGCACCCCGCCCCCACGTACACCGCGTGCACCGCGTCCGCGATCGCCGCGCGGGTCGCCTCCGGGGCCGTACCGGCGTCCAACGCGCGCGTGACGGAGTCGAGATCGCTCGCCCCGCCCAGCCGGCTCGCCAGGACGCCGTTGGCGACCGCGCCGAAGACCGCCGCGCCGACCGTCTGACCGGTCTGGCGGCAGAAGAGGACGGACGCCGTGGTCGTGCCGCGTTCCGCCCAGCCGACCGTCGACTGGACCCCCACGATCAGGGGGAGTTGGAACAGGCCCAGCGCGGCGCCCAGGAGCAGCATCAGGAGGGTGGGCTGCCAGGCCGCGCCCGGGTAGGGGAGGAGAGGGAAGGCGAAGAGGATCAGGGCCGCCGCGGCGATGCCCAGCATCGCCGTGCGGCGGAAGCCGATGCGCCGGTACACGTGCTGGCTCAGCGCCGCGGAGACCGGCCAGCTCAACGTCCATACGGACAGCACGAATCCGGCCGCGACCGGACCGAGGCCGAGCACCGACTGGGCGTACGTCGGCAGGAAGACCGTGGGCGCCACCATGAGGAGGCCCAGGGCGCCCAGGGCCAGGTTCACCGCGGCGATCGTGCGGCGGCGCCACACCCAGCCGGGAATGATCGGTTCGGCCACCCGGCGTTCGATCAGGACCACGGCGGCCACCAGGGCGAGTCCGGTGCCGAACAGGCCCAGTGACGGCCACGACAACCACGGCCACGCCACCCCGCCCTGCACCAGCGCCGTCAGCAGCACACCCCCGCACGCGAACACCGCGAGCGCGCCCGCCCAGTCGACACGCGCGCGCGTGGAGCGTGCTTCCCGGACCGGTTCGTGCAGATGACGGACGATCAGCCACAGCGCCACCGCGCCGATCGGCAGGTTGACCAGGAAGATCCACCGCCAGTCCGCGTACGCGGCGAGCACGCCGCCGATCCCCGGCCCCGCGACCGCCGCCACCGCCCACACCGTGGACAGCTTGGCCTGGATCCTCGGACGCTCCTCGAGCGGGTAGAGGTCGGCGGCGAGCGTCTGGACCGTGCCCTGAAGAGCCCCGCCGCCCAGCCCCTGCACGATCCGGAACGCGATCAGCGCCCCCATGTTCCACGCCAGCGCGCACAGCAGCGAGCCGAGCAGGAACAGCACCGAGCCCGCGATCAGCACCGGCTTCCGCCCGAAGGTGTCGGACAGCTTGCCGTACAGCGGCAGCGTGACCGTCACGGCCAGCAGATAGCCGGAGAACAGCCAGGAGAAGACCGAGAAGCCGCCCAGGTCGCCGACGATCTGCGGGACCGCCGTGGAGACGATGGTGGCGTCCAGGGCGGCAAGGGCCATCGCCAGCATCAGGGCGGCCACGACGGCTCCGCGCCGGTTCGTGGAGACCTGCCGCGCGGACTCGTGTATCGCCGGCTTCGTGTCGTCCACGCGGATTCCTTCCCCCTGCATCTATCTGCCGCCGACCACTCTCCCACTTGACCCTCACGTGGCGGCAGGGTGCAGCCTCGGTGGGCCGAAGGGTGGAGCCGACCCCTAGATCGCCTCCACCTGTCGGTGGACTGCCCCTAGGGGTACCTCCGTACCAGGGCTCGGGGAGGGTTCGTACCGTCGGAGGACGAGAAGGGCCCTGGCCCGTCCTTAACCTGGCTTTACGCCGCTGGGGAGCGGTGGGGGAGGGGCGGCCGGATCGACGGGGGTGGGGTTTTCCCCCGTAGAAGAGGGTGCTGAGCACCAGCGCGCCGGACCGTCCCGCGGGACCAGACTGAACGCCGTACCCAAGCGGGCACCACCACTTACCGAACGCCGGGCGGTCCCGGCGGCTCATTGACTGACCGATATAGGAGACATACCGTGACATCGGCTGTAACAATCACCAGGCACGGGGGCACTGGAGGGCGTACGGCCGTTGCCGCGCGGGCGCGGCAGGTCGTCAAGGCGTACGGGTCCGGCGAGACCCGCGTCGTCGCCCTGGACCATGTGGACGTGGACATCGCTCGCGGACAGTTCACCGCGATCATGGGGCCCTCGGGGTCCGGCAAGTCCACCCTCATGCACTGCCTCGCCGGTCTCGACACCGTGACGAGCGGTCAGATCCATCTGGACGACACCGAGATCACCGGCCTGAAGGACAAGAAGCTCACGCAACTGCGCCGGGACCGGGTCGGGTTCATCTTCCAGGCGTTCAACCTGCTGCCGACGCTCAACGCGCTCGAGAACATCACGCTGCCCATGGACATCGCCGGACGCAAGCCCGACAAGCAGTGGCTCGCGCGCGTGGTGGACACCGTTGGACTTTCGGACCGGCTCAGGCACCGGCCCACCCAGCTCTCCGGCGGACAGCAGCAGCGTGTCGCCGTGGCCCGCGCCCTGGCCGCCCGCCCCGAGATCATCTTCGGTGACGAGCCGACCGGAAACCTCGACTCGCGCGCGGGCGCCGAGGTGCTGGGATTCCTGCGCCGTTCCGTCGACGAGCTCGGGCAGACCATCGTGATGGTCACGCACGACCCGGTGGCCGCCTCGTACGCGGACCGCGTGCTGTACCTCGCCGACGGCCGGATCGTCGACGAGATGTACAAGCCCACCGCGGAGGCCGTCCTGGACCGCATGAAGGACTTCGACGCCCGGGGGCGCACGTCATGACCGTCATGAAGACCTCGATGCGCAACTTCTTCGCGCACAAGGGACGCATGGCCCTGTCGGCCGTGGCCGTCCTGCTGTCGGTCGCCTTCGTCTGCGGGACGCTGGTGTTCACCGACACGATGAACACCACCTTCGACAAGCTCTTCGCGGCCACGTCCTCGGACGTGACGGTGAGCGCCAAGGGCGCCTCCGACAGCGGCGAGACGACCTCGGACAACGGCAAGCCGCCGGTCATGCCGGCCTCCGTGCTCGGCAAGGTGCGCGAGGCACAGGGCGTGAAGACGGCGGAGGGGACCGTCTTCTCGACCTCGGTGACCGTGGTGGACGCCGACAAGGACAGCCTCTCGCCGTCCGGCGGCGGCCCGACCATCGTCGGCAGCTGGAACGGCAATGACGCCCGCACCATGAAGATCACCTCCGGTGCGGCGCCGAAGAACTCCGGCCAGGTCATGGTCGACAAGGACACCGTCGACAAGCACCACCTGAAGCTCGGTGACGAGATCGGCGTGATCAGCGCGGTCGGCACGCACCGGGCGAAGATCTCCGGCATCGCCGAGTTCCAGGTCACCAACCCCGGTGCGGCGATCTTCTACCTGGACACCAAGACCGCCCAGGCGGCGCTCGTCGGCCAGCCGAACGTGTTCACCAACGTCAACGTCACGGCCGCGTCCGGGGTCACCGACGCGCAGCTGAAGCAGAACGTCGCCGGCGAGCTCGGCGGCGCGTACAAGGTGCAGACGGCCAAGGAGACCGCCGACGCCAACCAGAAGGACGTCGAGGGCTTCATGAACGTCATGAAGTACGCGATGCTCGGCTTCGCCGGGATCGCCTTCCTCGTCGGCATCTTCCTGATCATCAACACCTTCTCGATGCTGGTCGCGCAGCGGACCAGGGAGATCGGCCTGATGCGGGCCGTCGGCTCCTCCCGCGGGCAGGTCAACCGGTCCGTGCTGGTCGAGGCGCTGCTCCTGGGCGTGTTCGGGTCGGTGCTGGGGGTCGCCGCGGGCGTCGGGCTCGCGGTCGGGCTGATGAAGCTCATGGGCTCCATCGGGATGAACCTGTCGACCAGCGATCTGACGGTCGCCTGGACGACCCCGGTGGTCGGCCTGCTCCTCGGCGTGGTCGTCACCGTCCTCGCCGCCTGGCTGCCGGCCCGCCGCGCGGGCAAGGTCTCGCCCATGGCCGCCCTGCGGGACGCGGGTGCCCCCGCCGACGCCAAGGCCGGCCGGGTGAGGGCCTTGGTGGGCACGGTCCTGACCGCCGGTGGCGGCTACGCGCTCTACCTGGCCGCCGCGGCCGACAAGGCCAAGGAGGGCTCGCTGTGGCTCGGCCTCGGCGTGGTGCTCTCCCTGATCGGGTTCGTCGTGATCGGCCCGCTGCTCGCCGGTGGCATGGTGCGCGTCCTGGGCGCGGTCGTCCTCAGGGTGTTCGGTCCGGTCGGCCGCCTGGCCGAGCGCAACGCCCTGCGCAACCCGCGCCGGACGGGAGCCACGGGCGCCGCCCTGATGATCGGCCTCGCGCTGGTGGCCTGTCTGTCGGTCGTCGGCTCGTCCATGGTCGCCTCGGCCGGTGAAGAGCTCGACAAGTCGGTCGGCACGGACTTCATCATCCAGTCCGACAGCGGGCAGCTGGTCACGCCGGCCGCGGTGAAGGCCGTCAAGGACACGCCTGGCCTCGAACACGTCACCGAGTACCGGATCACGGAGGCCGACTACACGACCCCCGACGGCAAGACGCTCAAGGACACCGACATCACGGCGGCCGACCCGTCCTACGCGACCGACCTGCGCACCAAGACCGTCGCCGGGAAGCTCGCCGACGCCTACCGGCCGGACTCGATGTCCGTGCACGAGAAGTTCGCCAAGGCGCACGGCATCCACCTGGGCTCGAAGATCAAGGTCGACTTCAAGGACGGCGCGACCGCCGAGCTGACGGTCCGGGCGATCACCAGCAGTGACGTCGTCATCGACGCGGGTTCGAAGTACATCTCGATCGCCACGCTCGCCAAGTACGTGCCGGCCGACAAGATGCCCCTCGACCAGCTGGTCTTCGCCAACGCCAAGGAGGGTCAGCAGGACGCCGCGTACAAGTCGCTGAAGGCTTCGCTGCACGACTACCCGCAGTACACCGTGCGCGACCAGACCGACTACAAGCAGGCCTTCAAGGACCAGATCGGGCAGCTCCTGAACATGATCTACGGTCTGCTGGCCCTCGCGATCATCGTCGCGATCCTGGGTGTCGTGAACACCCTGGCGCTGTCGGTGGTCGAGCGGACCCGGGAGATCGGCCTGATGCGGGCCATCGGCCTCTCGCGGCGCCAGCTGCGACGGATGATCCGCCTGGAGTCGGTGGTGATCGCCCTCTTCGGCGCCCTGCTGGGACTGGGACTGGGCATGGGCTGGGGCGCCACCGCCCAGAAGCTCCTCGCCCTGGAGGGCCTGAAGGTCCTGGACATCCCCTGGCCGACCATCACAGCGGTCTTCATCGGCTCGGCCTTCGTGGGCCTGTTCGCCGCCCTCATCCCGGCGTTCCGGGCGGGCCGGATGAACGTCCTGAACGCGATCGCGACCGAGTAGCCGCCCCTGGGGACGGGGGAGCACGGGGGAACGCCCGGCGCCGAGAAGCCACGGGGGGCTTCTCGGCGCCGGGTTCTGCGTGTGCGGTCCTCCGAGGCGTGTGCGGGCCACTGCTGTGCGCGGGCGTGCGTCTTCCGGCCGACTTCAAGCCGTCCAGCCGGGGACGTTCTCCGGGATGCCATGCGGGGTATCCATCCTCAGACGCGATGGCGGCCCGTGACGCCGTGTCCTGGTGTCCGAGGGGTCGCGTCGCACGTCAGGGGTCGATGAGGAACGCGCCTTGAGCAGCGAGAGGGGGGCAGCGTTGCGTCGTGGCGGGAGCACGTTCACATGGCGGAAGAGCAGCTACAGCACAGAAGCTGGGACCTGCTGCGAGGTCGCTTTCACGGCAGCTCGGGTCCTGGTCCGCGATTCCAAGGTGCCCGGCTCTGGCGTACTGTCGTTCACCCCGCAGGCATGGCACGCGGTAGTGCGGTACATAGGGTCCCGGATGGAATCAGGACCGGTCGGGAAGTGATGGCGAGACAGCCGGACGTGAACATGAACGGCCAGAAACGCAAGACCTGTCCGCCGGCCCACTCCGGGTTCGGCCTCTACTGCATCGTGATGGGGATGGCCGCCACCGCGCTGGGAGCGGCGGCGTCGTTGCTCGCTGCAGGGCTCGTCGCTCGCGTTGTCGTATGGGCGGTTGTCCTGATCGCCACCACAGTGGGCGCCGCGTGGTGGTGGAATCACGACCCCACTACCGCTCGTCGTTGGACGGTCGGTCTACTGGTGCGTCCGGCAGTGAAGACCGCACCACATCGAAAATCCTGGTGAAGGCTCTGACGAGGAGCGAGGCGCTGGTCACGCCCCCGACGACGCACGCTTCCGGAGGGATCCCGGCTTTTATGCCGGCGTAGGCGACCACCGTCAGGGTCACCAGGGCGAACACGGCCATCGCGGCGACGTTCCGGAAAACCCGTATCAGATCGTCGACGTGGGCATGGCGTTGTCTGATTCTGTCGTCGGTTTCGGAGCCGCTGATCTTCCGAAGGCGCGAGGAAGCCGCATTGCTGGCCATTCCCTGCTGCACCAACGAGTTGTGGGTGGGGTTGCGGGTGAGGTCACGATCCGAAGCCTCAGGGGGGCGGACACCGGCCGCCGAACAACTCGGGCAGGGGCGCGGCTCGCGTCCCTTCCTGCTCTTCCTGCCGGCGGTCACGGCGTTCCTCCCCCCTGTGAGGGTGCGTTCTAGCTTCGGGTGTGATGGAACTCGACGAGTTCGTCGAGCAGGGCGATCGTGTCTGTTTCCGACAACGCCTTGTTGCGCAGGTCCTCGTAGCACTCCTGGTACCGGGCGATGACTTCCCGGTCGTCCCGGTTGGTGAGGGTTCCCCCGGGGCCCACCAGGTAGAGGGCGTCTTCCTCGTCCTGGAAGCTGAGCAGGAAGAAGCTGCTCTCCAGGCTGTCGTGAGCCCCCGCGGTGAAAGGCAGGATGTAGGCGGTCACCTGCTCGCCGGAGGCGAGTTCCTTGATGTGCGACACCTGTTGCCGCATCGTCGCGGGACCGCCGATCTGGCGGCGGAGCGCCGCTTCGTCGAGGATCACTTCCACCTTGGGGCCGCCCTCCTGCAGGACGCGCTCCTGCCGTGCGAGCCGCATGTCGAGCGTGCGCTGCATGCGCCTGGTGTCCATCGGGCTGGTTTCGAACAGCGCGGTTGCGTAGTCCGTCGTCTGGAGGAGGCCGGGGACCAGGCTGGGGTGGTAGGCGCGGATCAGGGTCGCAGCGCTCTCATAGCCCAGGAACTGGGTGAACACCGGAGTCATGACGTCGCTGTACTCCGACCACCACGACTGCCCTTTGCTGCCGCGAGCGGCTTCCTCCAACTCGGAGACGGCTTCCTGATCGGTGACGCCGTACTCCCGGAGCATGGCCCGAAGATCCGTCACCGACAGGCTTACCGTCCCGGCCTCAATTCGGATGATCTTACTGAGTGACCATTCCAGGGCCTCCGCTGCGTCTCGCTGTGTCAGTCCAGCCTTGTCGCGAGCGCTCCTCAGGGCGAGACGCAGCTTCCGGCGGTTGAGGCTGGGATCCAAAGCGGTGGGCATGATGCTCCTTCGAATGTGACGGCGCGAGTCGACATGCAGCGACTTGAAGGCGGCGAATTGACAGGTTCTGGGGAGCCACACCCTACTCGACCGCTCGCTGTGTGCTGATAGTCGGACTAGTGTCGTCTATGAGGTAGCTACCCGGATGACACATGTCTAATCGACGCCAGCTTCACGAATATGACAGCCGAGGATCGACAACTGCCCTTCTGTGTACGTGTGTTGCGGGTGAGGCGTGAGCGAACCGGATCGAGTCCGTCGTGAAGGGGAGCGGCGAGTGGAGCCGACCGGTGTCTGGGCCGGACGGGCGAGGCATCAGCCACGCTTCGCCGCCGGGCACGCCGCTACCGCCCCGGTCGGGCGGCCGTCCGCCAGGGGTTCATCGCCCGGTTGGTGCGACAGCCGGGGTTGTCCACAGGCTCCGACGGTCGGGGCGGCGCCGTCGTAGGCTGGAGACCCCCCGGCCCTTGATTGTGTCGGGCCCTTCGCGTTGCCCACCCCCACGCCCAGCCCAGCCCCCCTCGGACGAAAGCCGCCCCGAATGAGCCTGCACGGTCTGCTCGACGCCGTCGTCAAGGACCCCGCCCTCGCGGAAGCGATCACGGCGGCCCAAGACGGCAACCGCATGCACGTCGACCTGGTCGGCCCCCCGGCGGCCCGCCCCTTCGCGGTCGCCGCGCTCGCGCGTGAGGCCGGACGACCGGTCCTCGCGGTGACGGCGACGGGCCGCGAGGCGGAGGACCTGGCCGCGGCACTGCGCTCCCTGCTCCCGCCCGAGGGGGTCGTGGAGTACCCGTCCTGGGAGACCCTTCCGCACGAGCGCCTCAGCCCCCGCTCCGACACCGTCGGCCGCCGCCTGGCCGTCCTGCGCCGCCTGTCCCACCCGCGTCCCGACGACCCCGAGACCGGCCCCGTCTCGGTCGTCGTCGCGCCCGTACGGTCCGTGCTCCAGCCGCAGGTCAAGGGCCTCGGCGACCTGGAACCGGTGGCATTGCGCACCGGCCAGACCGCCGACCTGAACACGATCGTGGAAGCCCTCGCCGCAGCCGCCTACGCGCGCGTGGAGCTCGTCGAGAAGCGCGGCGAGTTCGCCGTCCGAGGAGGCATCCTCGACGTCTTCCCGCCCACCGAGGAACACCCCCTGCGCGTCGAGTTCTGGGGCGACGACGTCGAGGAGATCCGCTACTTCAAGGTCGCCGACCAGCGCTCCCTGGAGGTCGCCGAGCACGGCCTGTGGGCCCCGCCCTGCCGCGAACTGCTCCTGACCGACGACGTACGCGCACGCGCGCGTGCCCTCGCCGAGCAGCACCCGGAGCTCGGCGAACTGCTCGGCAGGATCGCCGAGGGCATCGCCGTGGAGGGCATGGAGTCCCTGGCTCCCGTCCTCGTCGACGACATGGAGCTCCTGATCGACGTCCTGCCCAAGGGCGCCATGGCCGTGGTGTGCGACCCGGAGCGGGTGCGCACGCGCGCGTCGGACCTCGTGGCTACCTCGCAGGAGTTCCTCCAGGCATCCTGGGCGGCCACCGCGGGCGGCGGCGAGGCGCCCATCGACGTCGGCGCGGCCTCTCTGTGGTCCATCGCCGACGTCCGCGACCGCGCGCGCGAGCTGGACATGATGTGGTGGTCGGTCTCCCCGTTCGCGGCCGATCTCGAACTGGAGGCCGACACCCTCAAGCTCGGCATGCACGCGCCCGAGACCTACCGCGGCGACACCGCCAAGGCCCTCGCCGACACCAAGGGCTGGCTCGCCGACGGCTGGCGCGCGGTCTTCGTGACCGAGGCGCACGGCCCCGCGGCCCGTACCGTCGAGGTGCTGGGCGGCGAGGGCATCGCGGCCCGCCTGGACGCCGAACTCGCCTCCCTCAGCCCCTCCGTCGTGCACGTGGCGTGCGGCTCCATCGAGTACGGCTTCGTCGACCCGGCGCTGAGACTCGCGGTGCTGACCGAGACCGACCTGACCGGGCAGAAGGCGGCCGGCAAGGACGGCGCCCGGATGCCCGCACGGCGCCGCAAGACGATCGACCCGCTCACCCTGGAGGCGGGCGACTACATCGTCCACGAGCAGCACGGCGTCGGCCGCTACATCGAGATGGTCCAGCGGACCGTGCAGGGCGCCACGCGCGAGTACCTCGTCGTCGAGTACGCCCCCGCCAAGCGCGGCCAGCCCGGCGACCGGCTCTACATCCCCACCGACCAGCTGGAGCAGATCACCAAGTACGTCGGCGGTGAGGCGCCCACCCTGCACCGGCTCGGCGGCGCCGACTGGACCAAGACCAAGGCGCGCGCCAAGAAGGCCGTCAAGGAGATCGCCGCCGACCTGATCAAGCTGTACAGCGCGCGGATGGCGGCCCCCGGGCACACCTTCGGCCCGGACACCCCGTGGCAGCGCGAACTGGAGGACGCCTTCCCGTACGCGGAGACGCCCGACCAGCTGACCACCATCGCCGAGGTCAAGGAGGACATGGAGAAGTCGGTCCCCATGGACCGTCTGATCTGCGGCGACGTCGGCTACGGCAAGACGGAGATCGCGGTGCGGGCCGCCTTCAAGGCCGTACAGGACGGCAAGCAGGTGGCTGTCCTCGTCCCGACGACCCTGCTGGTGCAGCAGCACTTTGGGACCTTCAGCGAGCGGTACTCCCAGTTCCCCGTGGTCGTGAAGGCGCTGAGCCGCTTCCAGACCGACACCGAGGCGAAGGCCGTCCTGGAGGGGCTGCGCGAGGGCTCGGTGGACGTCGTCATCGGCACCCACCGGCTGTTCTCCTCGGAGACCAAGTTCAAGGACCTCGGCCTGGTCATCGTCGACGAGGAGCAGCGCTTCGGCGTCGAGCACAAGGAGCAGCTGAAGAAGCTGCGCGCCAACGTCGACGTGCTGACCATGTCCGCGACGCCGATCCCGAGGACGCTGGAGATGGCGGTCACCGGCATCCGCGAGATGTCGACGATCACCACGCCCCCGGAGGAGCGCCACCCGGTGCTCACGTTCGTCGGGCCGTACGAGGAGAAGCAGATCGGCGCGGCCATCCGCCGTGAACTGCTGCGCGAGGGCCAGGTCTTCTACATCCACAACCGGGTCGAGTCGATCGACCGCGCGGCGTCGCGCCTGCGCGAGATCGTCCCCGAGGCGCGCATCGCCACCGCGCACGGCCAGATGTCGGAGCAGGCCCTTGAGCAGGTCGTCGTCGACTTCTGGGAGAAGAAGTTCGACGTGCTCGTGTCGACCACGATCGTCGAGTCGGGCATCGACATCTCCAACGCGAACACCCTGATCGTCGAGCGCGGCGACAACTTCGGCCTGTCCCAGCTGCACCAGCTGCGCGGCCGGGTGGGCCGTGGCCGCGAGCGCGGCTACGCGTACTTCCTGTACCCGCCGGAGAAGCCGCTCACGGAGACCGCGCACGAGCGGCTCGCGACCATCGCCCAGCACACCGAGATGGGCGCGGGCATGTACGTAGCGATGAAGGACCTGGAGATCCGCGGCGCGGGCAACCTCCTCGGCGGCGAGCAGTCGGGCCACATCGCGGGCGTCGGCTTCGACCTGTACGTCCGGATGGTCGGCGAGGCCGTCGCGGATTACCGGGCCTCCCTGGAGGGCGGAGTCGAGGAGGAGCCGCCGCTGGAGGTCAAGATCGAGCTCCCGGTCGACGCGCACGTCCCGCACGACTACGCGCCGGGCGAGCGGCTGCGCCTGCAGGCCTACCGCGCGATCGCCTCGGTGAACACCGAGGAGGACATCAAGGCCGTACGCGAGGAACTCGTCGACCGGTACGGCAAGTTGCCCGAGCCGGTGGAGAACCTGCTGCTGGTGGCGGGCCTGCGGATGCTCGCACGCGCGTGTGGCGTCGGCGAGATCGTCCTCCAGGGCACCAACATCCGCTTCGCACCGGTGGAGTTGCGGGAGTCGCAGGAGTTGCGGCTCAAGCGGCTCTATCCGGGCACCGTCATCAAGCCGGCCGTGCACCAGGTGCTGGTGCCGCGCCCGAAGACCGCGAAGGTCGGCGGGAAGCCGCTGGTCGGGCGGGAACTGCTCGGCTGGGTGGGGGAGTTCCTCACGTCGATCCTGGGGTCGTGACGAGGTGAGGTGCGGTCGGGCCGTCGGACGCGTGTGGGAGCCGGTGGCCCGACGGGGGTGAGTCCTCGGCGTTGGCCGCCGGCGCCAGTGCCGGCGCTGCTGTTGGTTGCGGTGCCTGTGCTGCCTGTGCTGGCGCTGGTCGGCGATGCCGTGGGGCGTGGTCGCCCTGGCGCCGGGCGGCTTCGGGCGGACGTCGGTGTTCCGCGTTCCGGTGTTCCGCGTTCCGGTGTTCCGGCGGCTGAGGCCTCCGGGGTCAGTGCGTGCGGAAGAGCGTGGTCGCCAGAGTCCGGAACACCTCCTCGGCGTCCCTGTCGCCGACCGGGCCGTCCAGGTTGTGGCTGAGGAGCAGCGTGGCGAAGCCGTGGGCGAGGGACCAGGCGGCGACTCCCGCGAGGCGGCTGTCGATGCCGAAGTCGTCGGCGCGCACCGCCGAGACCGAGGTGCGCAGGGCCTCGGTGGCCAGGGCGCGGGCCGTGGTGAGTTCGAGGTCGTCGGCGCGCAGCAGTTCGGGCGCGAACATCACCTGGAAGTGGGCCGGGTGCTCGCGGGCGAAGCGTACGTAGCGCGCGCCCGCGTCCTTGAGGTCCGAGGCGTCGTTGACCGCGGCCGCCAGCAGCGCGAAACCGTCCGCGGCGATCGCCGTGAGCAGTCCGGTGCGGTCCCTGAAGTGGTGGGCCGGGGCCGCGTGCGAGACACCGGCGCGGCGGGCCAGGTCGCGCAGGCTCAGCCCGGCGGGGCCGTCCACGGCGATGACGTCGAGGGCGGCGGTGAGGATCGCGTGGCGCAGATCGCCGTGGTGGTAGGGGCGGTTCGGCTTCTCGGTTTCCGCAGGTGCCATGGTCGGCAGCGTACCCGCAATCTAGGCATTGACAAGTTCGACGGGTCGAGGCAATCTAGTCAGTGTCAAGTTCTCGATGGGCGAATGCGACGGGGGTTGTGTCATGTCGATGCACGGCGACGGGATCGATGCGGGTGCGGTGGAGCTGAGCCAGGTGCGCCGGCTCTGGCATCTGCTGGAGCCCCTGCACGCGGTGCTGTACTACGCACCGGAGGTCTTCGAGGAGGCGGCCGCGCTCGGGTACGACACGAAGGAGCGCTGGCCGAGCTACTTCCCGCTGCGGGCCGCGCCGTTGGGACCGGTGGGCGCCGAGCGCGTGGCGTCCGCCTTCTACAGCTTCAGTCCCCGGATGGTCGCCCAGCACATCGACTCCGCGTGGGCGATCGCCGAACCCGGTGCGGTGCTGGCCGCGAGGCTGCGGGGGATCGACCGGGCCTACCGCGCGATATTCGGCGACCGCGTCGACAGTCCTGAGCTGGCGGAGGCCGCCGCTCTGGCCCGGAGCGCGGCCGAGGCGGCGAACACGGCGGGCCGCCCGCTCGCCGCGGCCAATGCCGAGGCGCAGTGGCCCGAGGCCCCTCACCTCCAGCTGTGGCACGCGGCGACGATCCTGCGTGAGCACCGCGGCGACGGCCACACAGCGGCCTTGCTCGTGGCCGGACTCGACCCGGTCGAGTCGCTGGTCTCCTTCGCCGCGATCGGCGCCGCGTCCGTGGAGCGCTTCCAGAGCCGAGGCTGGAGCGCCGGCGAATGGGAGGCCGCGCGCGAGTGGCTGACGGCCCGCGGCCTGGTCCACGGGAACGGCGAGGCCACGGACGCCGGCCGCGACCTGCGCCATCGCGTGGAGCACCACACAGACCAACTGGCCGCCGCCCCGTGGCGGTTGCTCGGAGCGGCCCGAGCCGACCGGCTCGCGGATCTGCTCGGCGACTTCTGGGTCGCGGTGCTGTCCACCGGGCTGCTCCCGTCGGAGACGACCCTGGGCATCGGCAAGGTCTGACCGTGATAGTCAGGACGGATGCTCGGACGACTTCCCCTCGCGGAACAACTCGACGCGTTCCGTTCCGTGCTCTGCCGGAACGAGACCCTGACCGAGGTGCTGACCGGGACGGCGACGCTTGACCTGCCGGGCTGGTACGTGACGGCGGGCTGCCTGTTCCAGACGGTGTGGAACGAGGTCACCGGCAGGCCCCCGACGGAGGGCATCAGGGACTACGACGTCTTCTACTTCGACGACACCGACCTCTCCTGGGAGGCCGAGGACACCGTGATCAGGAAGGGGCAGGAGGTGTTCGCCGGCCTGCGGGCCGAGGTGGAGATCCGCAACGAGGCCCGGGTGCACCTCTGGTACGAGCAGAAGTTCAACGTGCCCTGCCCGCCGTTCGACTCCACCGAGTCCGCCATCGACCGCTTCGCCGCGACGACTTGCTGTCTGGGCGTGCGGCTGGACCCCGACGGGCAGTGGCGCGTCTACGCGCCGCACGGACTGTCCGACGTGTTCAACCTCGTGGTCCGCCCCAACCCGGTGCTGGCTCCGAGAGAGGTCTATGAGGCCAAGTCCGCACGCTGGAAAGGGGAATGGCCACAGCTCACGGTGCTGCCATGGCCGGCCGACCCACCCGCGTGACCGCCGGTGCGACTCCCGTTCGGCACGCGGTGGACGAGTACGGAGGCGGCCCGCTCGGGTCGTGCCCGGCGGGCCGCTGTCCTTGGTGAGTCCTGGGGTCTACGGCTGTTCGGGCCTGTCACGATCCATGCCGAGCGACCCTTCGATCTTCTGCTGCGCGCCGTCGACCTGGCTCTCGTACTTGTTGCCCGTCCGGTCGTTGACCTTCCGTTCCGCCATGTCGGACATGTCCTTGGCCTTGTCCTGCATCTGGCGGTTGCTCTTGAACCTGTCGAAGATGCCCATCCAGAGCTCCTTCCGGAGATGACTCAGCAATGACGATACGACCGATATGTCCATCATGGCCACTCGAAAGGAGTGAGGCCCGGACCTCCTGAACGCCGCGGTGCGCCCGCTCGCTACGGTGTGCGCGACGTCGTACGAGGGAAGGCGCTCCCTGCGGGGGCGGACCGGGTTGCAAGGGGAGGGGCGCACGTGATGCGTCTGAGGGGCGGGGCCGCGGCCGCCGTCGTGCTGGTGTTCGCCGTGGCCGGGTGCAAGGCGGAGACGACCACAGGGTCCGGCGGGCCGCCGGAGACCGGGGGCGCGGGCGGTTCAGGTGCTGCCCTCACCGCGGCCGAGTCGCTCACCGTGAAGGGGCGGGCCCCCAAGACGGGGTATGAGCGGGAGAGGTTCGGCACCGCGTGGGCGGACACCGACTCGAACGACTGCGACACCCGCGACGACATACTCAAACGCGACCTGGAGGACGTGAAGTTCACCCGCGGGGACTGCAAGGTCTCCTACGGCGTGCTCGAGTCGGACCCGTACTCGGGCAAGGAGGTGACCTACCGGCGCGGGCGCAGTCAGGTCGACATCGACCATGTGGTCGCGCTCTCCGACGCCTGGCAGAAGGGGGCCAAGTACTGGGACCCCGGCAAGCGGATAGCGCTCGCCAACGACCCCCTCAACCTCCTGGCCGTCGACGCGAGCACCAACCGTTCCAAGGGGGACGGCGACACGGCGACCTGGCTGCCGCCGAACAAGGCGTACCGGTGCACCTATGTGGCCGCCCAGGTCGCCGTGAAGAAGAAGTACGACCTGTGGGTCACGGCCGCGGAGAAGTCCGCGATGAAGAAGGTCCTCACGGGCTGCCCCGGCCAGAAGCTCCCGACCGGTGGCAACCCGACGGCCGCGCCACCGCGGTTCCACGCGGACTGACGGGCCCGAGATCACGAGTCGTGGGCCCGTGGCGGGCACCGGAGCGAACGGGAAATGCGCTTTCACGGTGGGCGGACCCGCGCTTACGGTGATCGTATGGAACTGAGGATCGCGAGTCTCGCCGAGCGTCCCGAGATGCGGGAGCGCGTTCTCGGTATGGCCAACAGCTGGCCTGAGTTCGTGACCGAGGACCTGGTGGGCAACGCCCACTACGCACGGATCTCCGCCGAACTCCCCGAGTACGTGCTGTTCGCCGAGGACGAGCGGGGTGAGATCGTCGCGCACGCCCACAGCGTCCCCTTCGCGCTCCACGCCGAGGACCGCGGTGAACTGCCCGCCCGGGGCTGGGACGAGGTGCTCGTGTGGGCCTTCAGCGATCTGCGGCGTGGCGTACGGCCCGACACGGTCAGCGCGATCTCGGTCGTCGTCGACCCGCGCGCGCAGGGCCACGGCCTGTCCGCCCGGATGCTCTCGGCGATGCGCGACAACGCCCGCGCCCACGGCTTCAGCGAGGTCGTCGCCCCCGTCCGCCCCAGCGCCAAGCACCTGGAACCGCACACCCCGATCGAGGAGTACGCCCATCGCGTACGCCCCGACGGCCTGCCGCACGACCCGTGGCTGCGGGTGCACGTCCGTGCCGGTGCCGCGGTGCACGCGGTGGCGCCGGCCTCCATGACGGTGTCCGGCTCGCTGGCACAGTGGCGCCGCTGGACCGGGCTGCCCTTCGACACCCGGGGAGATGTCGAGGTGCCCGGGGCACTGGTGCCGGTGCGGTGCGAGCCGGAACGCGGCTACGCGGTGTACGTCGAGCCCAACGTGTGGATGCGGCACGCCCTTTGAGTGTGCTCGAGCGTGCCGCGTCCTCGTGTCCGTCGGTCCCGGTGGCTCAGCCGCCCAGGGCGTCGAGGTCCACGATCTCGCCGGCCGGCTTCTGCGTCGGGACCGGTTCGTCGAAGTCGCTGAAGGTGACGGACCCCCGGTCCGCTCCGGTCGTGCTGTCGATGCGCAGCAGATACGGCTTGCCCTCGGTAGCGACGTACAGCGTGTAGCGGTCCTTGCCGTCCTTCTCGTGCAGCGTGATCGCCGGCGCCCCGTCGACGGTGGCCGTCTTGCCGCGGCTCGCGTCGGAGTCGTTGCCCTCGGCTCCGTCGAGCACCGAGCCCAGGTCGCAGAAGTCCTCGAACTCCTTGGCGTCCGCACCCGTCGCCTTCGTCTTGGTCCACTTGCCGGCCAGCATGGCCACGGCCGCGTCGGTGTCCGCCTTCGACTCGCCCTCGCTCTGCTCGCGCAGGAGCGCCTCGTCGAACTTCATGTACACGACGTCACCGGTCTTGATCAGGTCGGCCTTGCCCTTGCCGCCCATGCCGATGGTGCCGGCGCACTCCCCCTTCTTGTTCAGGAGGACATCGAGGCTGATGGTGCCCCCGCTCTCGTCGTCGGGGATGTCGCCCTTCATGCGCAGCGACGAGGCGCCGGTCGTGGCCTTCGTGGCACGGTCGGCTATCTCGCCGCCGGTCAGCCCGGCGAAGGCCTCCTTCTTCGCGGCCGACGTGCCCGGCTCGGCGGAAGAGCTGGACGCGCTCGACCTGCTGTCCGCCTTGTCCTGACCCGGCTGACAGCCGGTGAGTCCGGCGGTGGCCGCGGCGGCGATGCAGAGAGCGGCAAGTGCGGTACGACGCATGGTGATTCCTTGATGGGGATGCGGTGAGGTGATGAGGTGCGGGGCGCCCTGTGTGCGGGGCGCGCCCCCGTGGTGAGCGAAGAGGAGACCGGGAGCGAGAGGGGAGCGAAGGGGGACGGGCCGGTTCAGCCGGTCTTCTTCCAGTCCTTGCAGCCGGTCGTCTTGAAGTAGGCGTCCGAGGCGCTGATCCTGACGACGGCCGTGCCGTTGACGTTGTCGTTCGCGAGGATCGAGTCGATGCCGTGGTCGGCGTCCTTGGTGCGCTCCCAGTAGCAGGAGTCGTCGGCATTGCCGGTGGACTTGTAGGTGCCCGGGACGATGTCCGCACCGACGCCGAACATGCCGCCGTCGCCGGACATCCGGGAGGCGGGGGAGCCCTTCGCCTTCTTGTCGACGGCCTCCCAGTCGTTGCAGTCGCTCGACTTGAAGAGCTTGTCGGTGGCCTTGACGGTGACGTAACTGGTGCCGGTGACATTGTCGTTGGCCAGCAGCGAGTCCATCTCGCCCGAGGCGTCCTTGGCCCGCTCCCAGTAGCACATGCCGTCGCTGTTGCCGGTGGTGCGATACGTGCCGGGCTTGACGTCCGAACCGACCTGGAAGTCGCCGTCCCCGGAGAACGCGGCCTTCTTCTCGGCGACTTCGGCCTTGTCGGTGCCCTTGGTGCCCTTGCCGTCCTTCTTGCTCCCGGCGGAGCGTTCCGCGGACGCCGAAGAGCCCTTGCCGGTGCCGCCGGAGGTGCCACCGTCGCCGTTGTCCCCGGCGTTCGCCGACACGGCTCCGATGACGACGACTCCCACGACGGCACCCAGCGCGATCTTGCCCTTCATGCCCATGACTGTGTCCCCCTCCGACGCGGCGACCACCGCCGATCAGCGGCCGCTCGTTCGCTGGGTCAATAAGACCAGAGCCTGTGAACCGAGTCAACACGATTCACATCTTCCATCGTGTACACGGCCGTGAAGGGGTGGATCTTGCGTGCATCGGTATGCTCGGCGTCACACGCGGGGCGCAGGCCTGGTGCGGTACGACGAGGGGAGCAGGCGGTGCAGGACGACGCGACTGAGGTGACCGCCGCGGGTATCGCACGGCTGGCAGGTGTGGGCCGCGCCGCCGTCAGCAACTGGCGCCGTCGGCACGCCGACTTCCCGAGGCCCGTCGGCGGCACCGAGACCAGCCCGTCCTTCGCGCTCGCCGAGGTCGAGTCCTGGCTCCGCAAGCAGGGGAAACTCGCCGAGGTGCCGCTGCGGGAGCGCGTCTGGCAGCAGCTCTCCGGCCACCCCGACGGCCCGGTCACCGCCCTCACCCACGCGGGCTGCGTCCTGCTCCTGATCCACGACCGGCCGCCGGTCTGGCTGGAGGTGAGCGCCGGCTCCGACGAGCGCCTCGCCGAGACGCTGCCCGGGGTGCTGCGGGAGGTGTTCACGCCGAGATTCGGGCCGGAGTCGGCCGTGAACACCACGGCGGCTGTGAACACCGAGAACGGCGCGAAAGCCCAGAGCGCTGCGAACGCCGCCGCCCCACACACCGTGAACCCCGCACTCCCCGCCACTCCCCACCCGGCACTCCCCGCCACCCCCCACCCTGCCGTTCACACCCCGACCGGCGCGGAACTCCTCCCCTCCGTCCCCCTCCTGCGCGGCGTCGCCGAACTCGCCGCCGAGCTGGGCGCCCGCCAGACCTTCGAGTTCCTGCTCGGCCGGCACCTCGACGCGAACCCGCGCCAGTACACGCTCACCCCCGCCGACCTGGCCGGTCTCATGGCCGACCTCGCCGGCCCCGCCCGCACCGTCCTCGACCCGGCCTGCGGCACCGGCGCCCTGCTGCGGGCCGCCGCCACCCGGCCCGACCAGAAGCTCTACGCACAGGACAGCGCCCCCGAACTCGCCGCGCTCACCACGCTCCGGCTCGCCCTGCACACGTGGTCCACGGTGCGCGGCGCGACCGGCGACACCCTGCGCGCCGACGCCCACCCGCAGCTGCGCGCCGACGCCGTCCTGTGCCACCCGCCGTTCAACGAGCGCAACTGGGGCCACGACGAACTCGCCTACGACCCGCGCTGGGAGTACGGCTTCCCGGCCCGCACCGAGTCCGAGCTCGCCTGGGTCCAGCACGCACTCGCCCGCCTCAAGGACGGCGGCGCCGGCGTCCTGCTCATGCCGCCCGCGGCGGCATCCCGCCGCTCGGGCCGCCGTATCCGTGCCGACCTGCTGCGCCGCGGTGCGCTGCGGGCCGTGATCGCCCTGCCGGTCGGGGCGGCACCGCCGTACAACATCCCGCTGCACCTGTGGGTGCTGCGCCGCCCCGAAAGGGCGCCCGCGCAGCCCGAGGTGCTGCTCGTCGACGTGGGGCAGTTCGCCGGCGAGGGGCGTGGCGGGCCGGACTGGCGGGCCGTGCGCGAGGCCGTCCTCGACGCCTGGCAGGCCTTCGGACGGCCCGGCCGCTTCACCGAACGGCCCGGCCTGGCCCGCGCGCTGCCCGTCATCGACCTCCTCGACGACGACGTGGACCTCGCCCCCGCCCGCCACCTGCCGCCCCCCACGGCGGCCGACGGCGCCGAACAGCTCACGGCCGTGCGGGAGCGGCTGGGCGAGACCCTGCGCCTGACCGCGGACCTCACCGCGCCGCGCACCGGTTCCGCGCACCCCGCGCGGTGGCCGCTCACCACCGTCGGCGAACTCGCGCGCGGGGGAGCACTGATGCTGCGCACGGGCGGAAACGGCGGCCACGCACGCGTGCCTGTCCTCACCGACCACGACGTTCTCTCCGGGAGCGACCCCTCCGGGACGCTGCCCGAGAGCGAGGAGGAGGCCGTGCTGACCGAACCGGGCGACGTCGTCGTACCGGTGCTCGGCGGGGGCTCGGTGGCGCGGGTGATCGACGAGACGACACGGGGCGCCGCCCTGGGGCGCAACCTCGTGCTGCTGCGCCCCGATCCGGCGGCGCTAGATCCCTGGTTCCTGGCCGGTTTCCTGCGCGGCACCGCCAACAACCGTCAGGCCAGCAGCTACGCGTCCACCGCGACCCGCCTGGACGTGCGCAGACTCCAGTTGCCCCGGCTGCCGCTCGACGAGCAGCGACGCTACGGCGAACGCTTCCGCGTGCTCGACGAGTTCGAGCGGGCGCTCAGGCACGCGGGCCGGCTCGGAGAGCAGCTCGTGCGCGGGATGTACGACGGGCTCACGGACGGAACGGTCGCGCCGGACTGATCAGGACGACAACGGTTCGGTACAACCCGTGACCAGTTGTCGGTATCGGCCTATACGCTCGAACCCCACATCGAATCCCGGTTCAGGAGCGTTCATGTACGGCCACGGCGCGGCGCCGCCCGCCCGCGACTCGGGCACGGTCATCACCCTGCGCGTGGTGCTCGCCGCCGTCGGTTTTCTCTCGTGCGGTCTGCTCGCCTGCGCACCGCTGTTCCGCGTCGCCTTCCTGCGCGGACGGTGGGTCGACTGGGTGCTGGCCTGGGCGAGCCTGCCGTTGTCCATCGCGTGCTTCGCGGTGGTCGGCGCGCTGCCGGAGAGCGACCGCAGGACCGACGTCGCCATGGCGCTGGTCCTGCTCTTCGGTCTCTTCAGCAGCGTGTACTTCCTGGTGATGGACATCCGGGTGCACCAGGAGAGGCGGGTCGTCGGCTACCCGCCGCCGCACGGCCCGACCGTCCACACCGGCTACGGCTATCCGCCCCCGTCGCCGCAGCACCAGCCGACGCCCCCGTACACGTCCACGCTCCAGCCGCAGCCGCAGCCGCAGCCGCAGCCGCAGCCGCAGCCGCCGGTTCCTCCGGTCCCCGCCCCCGGCGTCGTCCCGCCCCCGCCGCAGCGCCCCGCGCCCGCCCGCATCGACCAGGTGCGTGCTGAGCTCGACGAGCTCAGCGACTATCTGCGCAAGCACGAGGGCGGTACCGGCGGCAACCACGACGGCGGCAGGTGACCGTGGCGACAGGGCGAGTCGTCGCCGACCGCTATGAACTGTCCACGCTCATCGGACAGGGCGGCATGGGCCAGGTGTGGACGGCGTACGACCGGCGACTCGACCGGCGCGTGGCGGTGAAGCTGCTGCGCCCCGACAAGGTCGCCGGGCAGGAGGCGGACGAGCTGCGCCGCAGGTTCGTGCGGGAGTGCCGGGTGACCGCGCAGGTCGACCACCCCGGGCTCGTCACCGTGCACGACGCGGGCAGTGAGGGCGAGGAGCTGTTCCTCGTCATGCAGTACGTCGACGGCGCGGACCTCTCCGACCATCTCGCCGAGCACGACCCGTACCCCTGGCAGTGGGCGGTCGCGGTCGCCGCGCAACTGTGCGCCGTGCTCAGCGCCGTGCACGCCGTGCCGATCGTCCACCGCGACCTCAAGCCGCGCAATGTGATGGTGAAGCAGGACGGCACCGTCACCGTCCTCGACCTCGGAGTCGCCTCCGTCATGGACACCGACACCACCCGCCTCACCCACACCGGCTCCCCGATCGGCTCGCCCGCCTACATGGCCCCCGAGCAGGCGATGGGCGGCGCGGTCGGCCCGTACACCGACCTGTACGCACTCGGCGTACTGCTGCACGAACTCCTCAGCGGAGACGTACCGTTCGCGGGCTCCACGGCGCTCGGCGTGCTGCACCGGCACCTGTACGAGCCCCCGCTGCCCGTGCGCCGCACCCGCCCCGAAGTCCCCGAGGCCCTGGAAGCGCTCGTCCTGAGGCTGCTCGCCAAGGACCCGCAGCACCGCCCGGCGTCCGCGCAGGACGTGTACGAGGACCTGGCGCTCCTCCTGCCCGCGCGCGGGATGCCCACCGGAGCACCCCTCGACCCCACGCGCCCCTTCCTGCGCCCGCACGCCCCGTGGCCGGACCGCGCCCGCACGCCCGCGCCCCAGCCCGCTCCGGTCACACCGGTCCCGGAGAAGGCCGAGAAGCCGGATGTCGCGCGCGCGGTCGACGAGGTCAAGCGACTCCTCGGCGAGGGCCGCATCACCCAGGCCGTCGACATCCTGGGCGCGATCCTGCCCACGGCCGCCGAGCAGCACGGCGCGAACTCCCCGGTCGTACGCACCCTGCGCAAGCAGTACGCCGCCACCCTCATGGACGACGGCCAGTACCGGCGCGCACTGCCCGAACTGCGCCGCCTGGCCGACGAACGGGCCGCCGAGGCCGGCCACGCCGACCCGCAGTCCCTGCGCTTCCGCTACGACGCCGCCCAGTGCCTGGAACAGCTCGGCGAACCGGCGGCGGCACTGGCCGAATACCGAGCCCTGCTGCCGTACTACGAGAACCAGTACGTGGCCGGCGACCCCCAGCTCGCCCATGACGTCCGCCGCCGCATCGGCCACCTTCTGCTCGCCCTCGGCGACCGCGCCGCCGCCCACGACACCCTCGCGCGCCTGCTGCACGACGTGGAACGGCTCCATGGACCGGGCGACCCGCTCGCGGTGGAGATCCGCCGGACGCTCCAGTGGCTCGGCCAGGTACGCGGCTAGGCACGCGGCTGGAGCACGCACCGGACTTTGCCGTACCCAGAGGGAAAATTGCCCCCTGGCGGGGCTTGCGTTTCCGAAAGGCGGGACGGGAGCCGGATAGCTTTGCGTTTCGTTTCAGCCATGCACAGCACAACCAGGGGTGGGGTCGTCCATGTCGTCCAGGTCCAGCCATCGGCAGTCGAAGAAGCGCAGATACATCACCTGGGGCGTCGCCGGGGCCGCAGTGGTCGCCGGCGCCGGCCTCGCCGCGCAGAGCTCGATGGCCGCGACCACCTGGCCCGCGCAGAAGACGTACACCGGCCGCGCCTTCGACACCTGCGCCGCCCCCTCCCTGGCCGCGATGAAGGCCTGGCACGGCGGCCTCTACGGCGCCGCCGCCGTCTACGTCGGCGGCAAGAACCGCGGCTGCTCCCAGCCCAACCTCACCGCCTCCTGGGTCAAGTCGGTCAGCACCGCCGGCTGGAAGCTCATCCCGCTCTACGTCGGCGCCCAGCCGCCCTGCCAGAGCGGCTCCAACCCCGAGAAACTCACCGCCTCCACCGCCTCCTCCCTCGGCGCGACCGACGGCGCGGACGCGGTCGCCAAGGCCTCCGCGCTCGGCATGAGGATCGGCAGCCCGATCTACCTGGACATGGAGGCGTACGACATCACGAACAAGGCGTGCAACGACGCCGTGCTCACCTATGTGCGCGCCTTCGACAAGACCCTGCGCGCCAAGACGTACCGCGCGGGCTTCTACGGCTTCACCAGTTCCAGCGCCAAGGCGATCGCCAACGCGACGGACAGGACCGACCTGCCGGGCAACCTCTGGTACGCGCTGTGGGACAAGCAGAACACCACGACGACGGACTGGCCGTTCGGCAGGACCCAGTACACCGATCACAGCCGCGGCCATCAGTACCTGGTCAACAGCAAGGAGACGCGGAACGGCTACACCATCACCGTCGACCGCGACGCCTGGGACGGCCCGGTGGCCGTCACCGGCTGACCCCGGCACGCGCGTGTGCGTGCAGTGCTGCATGCGGTGCTGCGCGCGCCGCGCAGCGCGGCGGTGCCCGAAGTCCTGGTGAATCGTTGGTCGAATGGGTTGGCCAGAGCCTGTCCCCTGCCTACCATCGATCACCGCAAGACCTTGTGCACCGTCGCACAATCTCCTCGGGAGGCCTCCTTGCACCGCCGTCGTCGCACCGCGCTCGTCCTTACCGCCGCGCTCGCCGCCGCGGCACCCCTGCTCACCGCCTGCGGAAGCGACGCGCATCCCGGCGCGGCGGCCGTCGTCGGCGGGCAGCGGATCACCGTCGCCCAGCTGGAGAACCGGGTGACCGAGGTGCGTGACGCGCAGCGGGCGGCCGTCACGGACGAGGCGCAGTACAAGCAGGCCATCGCCAAGACCGGCACCCTCACCCGGGACGTCCTGCACGGGATGGTCCTCGACCGGGTGCTGCACCAGGCGGCCGCCGACGCGGGCGTGAGCGTGACCCGCAAGCAGGTCCAGGAGCTGCGCTCCGGCCTGGAGGAGCAGGCGGGCGGCGCCAAGGGCCTGGAGACGGCCTGGCTCCAGCAGTACGGCATCGCACCCGAGCGCCTCGACGAGAACCTCCGCCTCCAGCTGGAGGCCCAGAAACTCGCCGCGAAGCTCGGCACCGACACCAGCGACCCCGCGTTCTGGGGCGCCCTGAGCAAGGCGTCCAAGCAACTCGACGTCGACCTCAACCCGCGCTACGGCACCTGGGACGTGACCAAGAGCACCCGCGTCGACGCGAAGACCCCGTGGGTACGGGAGGTCACGGCGACGGGGAGCGAACAGAGCGCCTAGCGGGCCGGGGGCGGCCGAGAGCACTGAGGGACGCCCCCACCGCAACCGCAAGGCATCCCGACCGCAAGGCACCCCTGCCACCGGGCATCCCGACCGCTAGGCGCCCCGACCACCGGGCGCCCCGACCGCCGCGCGTCCCGACCGCTAGGCGCCCCAACAACTGGGCGTCCCGGCCACCGGGCGTCCGGGCGGTAAGGCGTCCCGACCACCGGGCGTCCGGGCGGCAAGGCATCCCGATCACCGAGCGCCCCGGCCGCAAAGCGCCCCGACGACCAGGCGCCCCCACGGCATGACGCCCCCACGGCATGGCACCCCCACCACCAGGCCCCCACCGTGGACGGATGATCGTACGATCACCCCGCCGCCCCCGGCCTGTGGACAAACTGATCGCCCCGTCGGCGCCGTGCGTTAGCTTCGAATCGTGAACGCAACCGGCTTCGAGCCCGCCCCCGACCAGGACCCCGACACGGCGTCCGCCCCCGGCCGCATCGTCCTGCTCACCACCAGCCACCGCGTCGCCCCCGGCCTGCTGTCCTGGCCCGCCTGGCAGGCGCTGCACGCCGCCGACCGGGTTCTGTGCGCGGACGGCGCCCACCCCCAGCTGCCCTATCTGCGGGAGGCGGGGACAGCCGTCGACGAGACGTCCCCGACCGCCGAGGAACTGGTCGGAGCGTGCGCGGGCGGACGGACGGTGGTCGTCGTGGCCACGGGCGAGGGCGAGCCGGCCCTCACGGACGGTCTGGCCCGCCTCGCCGGATCCGGACGCGTGCAGATGCCCGAGCTGGAGCTGCTCCCCGCCTCCTACGACCTGCCCGGCGCCCGGCTCCTCGACCTCGTCCAGGTCATGGACCGCATCCGCGCCGAATGCCCCTGGTCCTCCCAGCAGACCCACAAGGGCCTCGCGAAGTACGGCATCGAGGAGGCGTACGAACTCGTCGAGGCCATTGAGGAGGGTGACCGCGACGAACTCCGCGAGGAACTGGGAGACGTCCTGCTCCAGGTGATCTTCCACTCCCGGATAGCCGAGGACGACCCGGACGCCCCCTTCTCCATCGACGACGTCGCTGGCGGCATCGTCACCAAGCTCATCCACCGCCACCCGCACGTCTTCGGCGACGAGACGGCCAGCACCCCCGAGGAGGTCAAGGCGCACTGGCTGCGCACCAAGGCGATAGAGAAACAGCGCACCTCGGTGACCGAAGGCGTCCCCCTCGGCCAGCCCGGTCTCGCCCTCGCGGCCAAGCTGGCGTCGCGGGTGCGGACGGCCGGGCTGGAGGTACCCCTGCCCCAAGGGGAGGGCATCGGCTACCGACTGCTCGCCCTGGCCGCGCACGCGGAGGCGGAGGGCGTGGACCCGGAGGCGGCCCTGCGGGCGGCGGCACGGGCGTACCGGGATGCCGTCCTCCGAGCGGAACAGGGGAGCTGAGCGCCGGCGACAGGGGAGGGGAGGGGAGGGGGGACACCTCCGACCGCCGAGAAGACGGCCCCGCCAGACAAAGTGCCCCCGGGAAGCCCCCGGAAGCGCCCCGGAAAATCCCGGATACCGTCAGAGAGTGACCGACCACCCCGCCTCTCCCACCCCCACCCCCACCCCCTCCCCCTCTCCCTCTCCCTCTCCAACTCCCGCCCCCGACCTCTTCACCTGGGAGTTCGCCACCAACCCCTACCCCGCCTACGCCTGGCTCCGGGAGCACGCGCCGGTGCACAGGACCCGGCTGCCCAGTGGGGTGGAGGCCTGGCTGGTCACCCGGTACGCCGATGCCAAGCAGGCTCTCGCCGACCAGCGGCTCAGCAAGAACCCGGCGCATCACGACGAACCCGCGCACGCCAGGGGCAGGACCGGTATCCCGGGGGAGCGCAAGGCGGACCTGATGACGCATCTGCTGAACATCGACCCACCGGACCACACCAGGCTCCGACGGCTCGTCAGCAAGGCGTTCACACCCAGGAGGGTCGCCGAGTTCGCGCCCCGGGTGCAGGAGTTGACCGACCGTCTCATCGACGGGTTCGCGGCCACCGGAAGCGCCGACCTCATCCACGAGTTCGCCTTCCCGCTCCCCATCTACGCGATCTGCGACCTGCTCGGCGTCCCCCGCGAGGACCAGGACGACTTCCGGGACTGGGCGGGCATGATGATCCGGCACAGCGGGGGGCCGCGGGGCGGGGTCGCGCGGTCGGTGAAGAAGATGCGCGGTTATCTCGCCGAACTCATCCACCGCAAGCGGGAGGCGCTGCCCGACGAGCCCGCTCCGGGTGAGGACCTCATCTCCGCGCTCATCCGCGCCTCCGACCACGGCGAGCACCTCACCGAGAACGAGGCCGCGGCGATGGCCTTCATCCTGCTGTTCGCGGGCTTCGAGACCACCGTCAATCTCATCGGGAACGGCACCTACGCCCTCCTCACCCACCCGGGGCAGCGCCAAAGGCTCCAGCAGTCCCTCGCCGAGGGCCGCAGGGACCTGCTCGAAACCGGGGTGGAAGAGCTCCTGCGGTACGACGGCCCCGTCGAGCTGGCCACCTGGCGGTTCGCCACCGAACCCCTCCGCATCGGCGGACAGGACATCGCCGTCGGCGACCCGGTGCTCGTCGTGCTCGCCGCCGCGGACCGGGATCCGGAGCGGTTCGCCGACCCCGATGTGCTCGATCTGTCCCGCCGTGACAATCAGCACCTCGGTTACGGCCACGGCATCCACTACTGCCTCGGTGCCCCGCTCGCCCGTCTGGAGGGCCAGACCGCGCTCGCCACCCTCCTCACCCGGCTCCCGGACCTTCAACTCGCGGTGGATTCGGCTGATTTGCGCTGGCGTGGTGGGCTCATCATGCGTGGACTGCGTACTTTGCCCGTGGAGTTCACGCCCGTCCGGTAATGGACCGAGGGGTCCGGCGTATCCCCGAGGGGGGCCGCCTAAACATGACGTGCCCTCAAGTCTGTGATCTTCACGTGATCTACGCGGCATTAACTTGTGACAAGTGATCGAATCCCTATACGTTCACGGACCAGCGCGGTGCCTGTACCACCTGCCGCGCTGGTCCCTGCTCTCTCGGGAAAGGTCCCCCCATGCTCTCCGGGAACGGTCGTCACCGTCGCCCCCGTCAGGCTCCGGCTCTCCTCGTTGCGGCCGGTGTGACGGGATCCGCCATCGCGATCCCACTGCTCGGGGCGACCGGGGCGAGCGCCGCCACCGGCACCACGTGGGACCGGGTCGCGGAGTGCGAGAGCGGCGGCTCCTGGAGCGCGAACGACGGCAACGGCTACTACGGCGGCCTCCAGATGTCCCAGGAGAACTGGGAGAAGTACGGCGGCCTCGAGTACGCCAAGACCGCCGACCTGGCCAGCCGCAACCAGCAGATAGCCGTGGCCGAGAAGCTCCTCGCGGACCAGGGCATCGCCGCGTGGCCGACCTGCGGTCTGCTCAACGGCCTCAGCAAGGACTCGAGCTCGGCCGACGTGGACACGGGCGTGGGCAGCGGGACGCCCTCGGCCTCGGCGTCCGGATCGTCTGAATCATCCGGTTCCTCTAGTTCGTCGGGTTCTTCCGGATCCTCCGGTTCATCCAACTCGTCGGGCTCCGAGGATTCTTCCGGACTGCTCGACGCGCTGGACGGCTCGTCCGCGACGCCTTCGCCGTCGGCCACTCCCTCCAGCGGCAAGGACAGTTCCGACAGCTCGGACAAAAAGAACTCTTCGGGATCCGAGGGTTCCGCCACGGGGGAGGCGCAGTCCTCCGACAGCTCGCCCGTGGTGAGCGCGGATGAGGATGAAGCGGACAAGTCGTGGCAGGAGGGCAGTTCTTCGGCTCTCGTGGACGTCGGCGCCCTCGGCTCCGGCAAGCACCGCGGCGACAGTGCCGAGGAGGCCGTGACGAAGAGCGCGGCCCCGTCCTCGGTTGGCGGCCGTCATGCCGCCCGCACCTACACGGTCCAGGAGGGCGACTCGCTGGTCTCCATCGCCGACTCCCTTGGTCTCGACGGCGGATGGCGTGCCCTCTACGCCGAGAACAAGGACCGCATCGGGGCCGACCCGAGCAACATCGTCGCCGGTCAGACGCTCGACACAGGGGCTGAATAGGGCCGAAAAGGCCTGAAAAACAGCGCGAGTTCACGTCACACTTCGCACCGAATGTCCACTTTGGTGAAAGTGTGGGATGAGTCTCAGAAGCCCTGATCGTCTTTGAAATTCCGCCGAGCGCGTGTCTACGGTCGTCACCGCTCGGCAACCCGAGCCCCGTCTGTCGCAACGCCGAATCCTGCCAGCGGCCGTACGGGAACAGTCGTCGCGTCATGCGCCGTAGGCAGGAGCGGGGGACCCAAGGTAAGTGCCGGACCCAGCAGTTCACGCTGGACCGGCTTGGGGTGAAGTCACGCAGCTCGCGTGACCGGGCAACTCAACCGGCCCGAACCCGACAGCTCACCTCGCAGGCGTCGGTGAGGGGATCCACCATGCTGTTTTCCGGTAAGGGCAAGCACCGTCGTCCGTCCAAGGCCACCCGTGCCGCCGCGCTCGCCGGTGTCACCGGTGTCGCCATCGCCGCCCCGCTGATGGCGGCCGGCAGTGCCTCCGCCGCCACCGCCTCCGAGTGGGACGCCGTCGCCCAGTGCGAGTCCGGCGGCAACTGGTCCATCAACACCGGCAACGGCTACTACGGCGGCCTGCAGTTCTCCGCCTCCACCTGGGCCGCGTACGGCGGCACCCAGTACGCCGCGCAGGCCAACCAGGCCAGCAAGTCGCAGCAGATCTCCGTCGCCGAGAAGGTCCTCGCCTCCCAGGGCAAGGGTGCCTGGCCGGTCTGCGGCACGGGCCTGTCCAGCGCCACCTACAACGGCGGCAGCAGCTCGTCCTCCTCGAACTCCGGCTCCTCGAACACGAGCAGCCGTTCGACCGAGGAGCAGAGCGCCTCCCGTTCGACCGACCGCCCGGCGGCCAAGAAGACCGTCACCACCCCGACCGGCAAGAAGGTCAAGAAGGGCGACGGCGAGTACAAGGTCGTCAAGGGCGACACCCTCAGCTCGATCGCCGAGAAGCACAAGGTCAAGGGCGGCTGGCAGAAGCTGTTCAAGCTGAACAAGGACATCATCGCCGACGCCGACTTCATCTACCCGGGCCAGCAGCTGCACCTGAAGTGACGCTCAGCTGAACCACAGCGCCCTCACATCCGTGGTCCTCATACTGAAGGACCTCGTGAGGGTTCCCCCCCCCGTCCCCACGGGCTCCCCGCTCCGGTGCGTGTTCCCCCGTACGCACCGGGGCGGGGTTTTTTGTGCGCGCTTGCCGGGACGTCTTTGTTCAGTTCAGAAACAATTTACTCTCGGTTCTGTCCACGGGGCGGTCCACACGGTGGCCGATCCCCCGGAGCCGGTTAGGCTCGGTCTCGCAGAACCCACCGCGGTCCCGGCGGACCGTGTCACATCCCAAGAAGGAGATGCTCGTGCCGTCCATCGACGTCGTCGTAGCCCGGGAAATCCTCGACTCGCGAGGGAACCCCACCGTCGAGGTCGAGGTCGGCCTCGACGACGGCAGCACGGGTCGTGCCGCCGTCCCGTCCGGCGCCTCCACGGGCGCCTTCGAGGCCATCGAGCTGCGCGACGGTGACCCGAACCGCTACCAGGGCAAGGGCGTCGAGAAGGCCGTCCTCGCGGTCATCGAGCAGATCGGCCCGGAGCTCGTCGGCTACGACGCCACCGAGCAGCGCCTGATCGACCAGGCGATGTTCGACCTGGACGCCACCGACAACAAGGGCTCGCTCGGCGCCAACGCCATCCTCGGCGTCTCCCTCGCCGTCGCCCACGCCGCCTCCGAGGCCAGCGACCTCCCGCTCTTCCGCTACCTGGGCGGCCCGAACGCGCACCTGCTGCCGGTGCCGATGATGAACATCCTGAACGGCGGCTCGCACGCCGACTCCAACGTGGACATCCAGGAGTTCATGATCGCCCCGATCGGCGCGGAGTCCTTCTCCGAGGCGCTGCGCTGGGGCACCGAGGTGTACCACACCCTCAAGAAGGTCCTGAAGAGCAAGGGCCTGTCCACCGGCCTCGGCGACGAGGGCGGCTTCGCGCCGAACCTGGAGTCCAACCGCGCCGCCCTCGACCTCATCCTCGAGGCCATCAAGGAAGCCGGCTACATCCCCGGCGAGCAGGTCGCCCTGGCGCTGGACGTCGCCGCCTCCGAGTTCTACAAGGACGGCAAGTACCAGTTCGAGGGCAAGGACCGCTCGGCCGCCGAGATGACGGAGTACTACGAGGAGCTCGTGGCGGCCTACCCGCTCGTCTCCATCGAGGACCCGCTGTTCGAGGACGACTGGGCCGGCTGGAAGGTCCTCACCGACAAGCTGGGCGACAAGGTCCAGATCGTCGGCGACGACCTGTTCGTCACCAACCCGGAGCGTCTGGCCCGCGGCATCGAGGACGGCGCCGCCAACGCGCTGCTCGTCAAGGTCAACCAGATCGGCTCGCTGACCGAGACCCTCGACGCCGTCGAGCTCGCCCAGCGCAGCGGCTTCAAGTGCATGATGTCCCACCGCTCCGGCGAGACCGAGGACGTCACCATCGCCGACCTCGCCGTCGCCACCAACTGCGGCCAGATCAAGACCGGCGCCCCGGCCCGCTCCGAGCGCGTCGCCAAGTACAACCAGCTCCTGCGCATCGAGGAGATCCTCGACGACGCGGCGGTGTACGCCGGCCGCAGCGCCTTCCCCCGCTTCAAGGGCTGAGCAGCGTCAAGGGCTGACCCCTACAGGGCCAATCCTTAGCCAGTCGTACGTACGTCCCCGTACCGGTCCCGTACCGTGTGCGGGGACGTACGCACGTAGAAGGGGAGGCGGAGAGCCGATGGCCGTGAAGGACCGGGACCGTTTCTCCACCACGACCAGGATCAGGCTGCTCGGCGAGCAGACCGCGGCCCGTGTCTACCGCTCCCAGACCAGAAGGCAGGCCCGCCGCTCCCGGCTCACCGGCAGGGCCGCGCTGCTCGCCCTCGTGCTGTGCACGCTGGTGGTGGCGCTGGCGTACCCGATAAGGCAGTACGTCTCCCAGCGCGCCGAGATCGCCGATCTCCAGCGGGAGAAGGCGCAGGCCGCCCAGCGGGTCGAGAAGCTGCGCGATCTCAAGGCGCGCTGGCAGGACGACGCGTACGCGGAGCAGCAGATCCGGCAGCGGCTGCACTATGTGATGCCGGGCGAGACGGGCTTCATCGTCGTCGACCCGGACGCGGCGAAGCAGTCCCGCACCGATCTCGGGGCGGCCGACCGCCCCTGGTACTCCAACGTCTGGGACGGCGTCGACAAGTCCGACGCCTCGGACCAGTGAACCGACCGATGGACCGATAGAAAGACAGGCATGGAAACGCCCCCGCCCTCCACCCCGCGCACCGAGCCCACCGACGCGGACGTCGAGGCCTTCAAGCAGCAGCTCGGCCGGCCGCCGCGCGGACTGCGCGCGATCGCGCACCGCTGCCCCTGCGGTCAGCCGGACGTGGTGGAGACGGCCCCCCGCCTCCCCGACGGCACGCCCTTCCCGACGACGTACTACCTGACGTGCCCGCGCGCCGCCTCGGCGATCGGCACGCTGGAGGCGAACGGCGTCATGAAGGAGATGACGGAGCGCCTGCAGACCGACCCGGAGCTCGCCAAGGCGTACCGGGCCGCGCACGAGGACTACATCGCCCGCCGTGACGCCATCGAGGTCCTGGAGGGCTTCCCGAGCGCCGGCGGCATGCCGGACCGGGTGAAGTGCCTGCACGTCCTGGTCGGCCACTCGCTGGCCGCGGGCCCGGGCGTGAACCCCTTGGGCGACGAGGCGATCGCGATGCTGCCGGAGTGGTGGCGCAAGGGGGCGTGCGTGACCCTCGCCGATACCGAGGAGAACGACCAGTGACCCGCGTCGCCGCCATCGACTGCGGTACGAACTCCATCCGCCTCCTCGTCGCCGACTGCGACCCGGCCACCGGCGAACTCGTCGACCTGGACCGCCGTATGACCATCGTCCGGCTCGGGCAGGGCGTCGACCGGACCGGCCGGCTCGCCCCCGAGGCGCTGGAGCGGACCTTCGCCGCGTGCCGGGAGTACGCGGCGGTCATCAAGGAGCACGGGGCCGAGCGGCTGCGTTTCGTCGCCACCTCCGCCTCCCGGGACGCGGAGAACAGGGACGACTTCGTTCGGGGCGTCCTCGACATCCTCGGCGTCGAGCCCGAGGTCATCTCCGGGGACCAGGAGGCCGAGTTCTCCTTCACCGGGGCGACCAAGGAGCTCACCGGCAGCGACCACCTCGCCAAGCCCTACCTGGTGGTGGACATCGGCGGCGGTTCGACGGAGTTCGTCGTGGGCGACGACCATGTGCGCGCCGCACGTTCCGTGGATGTCGGCTGTGTGCGGATGACCGAGCGGCACCTCGTCCAGGACGGCGCCGTCAGCGACCCGCCCACCGCCGCGCAGATCACCGCGATGCGCGCCGACATCGAGGCCGCCCTCGACCTCGCCGAGCAGACCGTCCCGTTGCGCGAGGCGCGCACGCTGGTGGGGCTCGCCGGGTCCGTCACCACCGTCTCGGCGATCGCCCAGGAGCTGCCCGAGTACGACTCCGAGGCCATCCACCACTCCCGGGTCCCCCACGAGCGGGTCCGCGAGATCACCGACTGGCTGCTGCGCTCCACCCACGCCGAGCGCGCGGCCGTCCCCTCCATGCACCCGGGGCGCGTGGACGTCATCGGCGCCGGGGCCCTCGTCCTTCTCGCGATCATGGAGCGGATCGGTGCCGAGGAAGTCGTCGTGAGCGAGCACGACATCCTCGACGGCATCGCGTGGTCGGTCGCGTAGCCCCTCCCGGGCACCTCTGCTGAGCAGGGAGAACAACGTATGAGCGCGTCAGAGGGGTCCTTCGGGGCCCCTCTTCGACGTGGCGCCGGGAAAGTTCGTGAAGTTCTTCACAAGGAATTGGGCCCTGTCGGACGACGAATGTGGTCCGGTTGACCCTTCCGGGGGCTCAACACCCCTGTGAACACGTTCAAAACGGTGGGATGCGGACCTCGGGCGAGGGGTCTGCGAGGGGCCTGTGAGGGCCCCTCACGGGGCGGCTTCCGGCACGGAGAGGCAGCTCACGCGGCATTGACAACGGGTCGCCCGGTACCGTGGTTCCCGTCCCGCTTCATGATCTGGATCACGCGAGCGGCGGAGGATAACACACCCCTTGCAAGAGCTTGTGAAGGGGCGCACGAGCGACCCCCCTGAGGCGGGTGGATACTCGATGGCATGAGCACCACGGAGCGTCCCAGGATCCTCGTAGTAGGCGGTGGGTACGTAGGCCTGTACGCAGCTCGGCGCATCCTCAAGAAGATGCGCTACGGCGAGGCGACCGTCACGGTCGTCGACCCCCGGTCGTACATGACCTACCAGCCCTTCCTCCCCGAAACCGCCGCCGGCAACATCTCCCCGCGCCACGTCGTCGTCCCGCTGCGACGCGTGCTGCCCAAGGCGGAGGTTCTCACCGGCCGGGTCACCACCATCGACCAGGACCGCAAGGTCGCCACGATCGCCCCCCTCGTGGGCGAGGCGTACGAGCTGCCTTTCGACTACCTGGTGATCGCGCTCGGCGCGGTCTCCCGCACCTTCCCGATCCCCGGCCTCGCCGAGCAGGGCATCGGCATGAAGGGCATCGAGGAGGCCATCGGCCTGCGCAACCACGTCCTCGAGCAGCTCGACAAGGCCGACTCCACGACCGACGAGGAGATCCGCCGCAAGGCGCTCACCTTCGTCTTCATCGGCGGTGGCTTCGCGGGTGCGGAGACCATCGGCGAGGTCGAGGACATGGCCCGCGACGCGGCCAAGTACTACACCAACGTCTCGCGCGAGGACATGCGGTTCATCCTCGTCGACGCCGCCGACAAGATCCTTCCCGAGGTCGGCCCCAAGCTCGGCCAGTACGGCAAGGAGCACCTGGAGAGCCGGGGCGTGGAGATCTACCTCTCCACCTCGATGGACTCCTGCGTCGACGGCCACGTGGTCCTCAAGAACGGCCTGGAGGTCGACTCCAGCACCATCGTGTGGACCGCCGGCGTCAAGCCCAACCCGGTCCTCTCCCGCTACGGCCTCCCGCTGGGCCCGCGTGGTCACGTGGACACCGCCCCGACCCTCCAGGTCCAGGGCACCGACTACATCTGGGCCGCCGGCGACAACGCCCAGGTCCCGGACGTCGCCGCCCGCAAGGCCGGCGTCGAGAACGCCTGGTGCCCGCCGAACGCCCAGCACGCGCTGCGGCAGGCCAGGGTCCTCGGTGACAACGTGATCTCCGGCATGCGGGGCTTCCCGCAGAAGGAGTACAGCCACTCCAACAAGGGTGCTGTCGCGGGTCTCGGCCTGCACAAGGGCGTCGCGATGATCGTCATGGGCAAGATGAAGATCAAGCTCAAGGGCCGTCTCGCCTGGTACATGCACCGCGGCTACCACGGTCTGGCCATGCCGACCTGGAACCGCAAGGTCCGCGTCTTCGCCGACTGGACCCTCGGCATGTTCCTCAAGCGCGAGGTCGTCTCCCTCGGCGCGATGGAGCACCCGCGCGAGGAGTTCTACGAGGCAGCGCGGCCCGTGCCGGCCGCCGAGCCGAAGAAGACCGAGGCCAAGGCCTCCTGACCCGTACCGGTCGCTGAACGGACCGAAAGGCCCCCTGCCATCCGTGGTGCAGGGGGCCTTTCGGTGGTTTCGGGATTGACCATGGCCGTGGCGTTGTTTACCGAGGTGGACAATTCCGGGATCCTCGTCACGGAGGTGTGCGCCATGGCAGATGCCGCGCTGCGGCTCAGAACCCTCATCTCTCAGGTGCTGGGAGTGCCGCTACCGGTGCGGATCCGTGCCTGGGACGGCTCGGAGGCCGGGCCGCCCGAGGCGCCCGCGCTGGTCGTGCGCAACCGGCGGGCCGTCCGCCGGCTGCTGTTCAAGCCGGGCGAGCTGGGGCTGGCGCGTGCCTGGGTCGCGGGAGACCTGGACATCGACGGCGACCTCTACACCGCCCTCGACCTGATCTCGGGGCTGGTCTGGGAGCGCGGGGAGGACGCCAGGAGCCTCCTGCAGGCCCTGCGCGACCCCGAGGTGCGCTCCGCCGTACGCGGACTGCTCGCCCTCGCCGGGCCTCCGCTGCCGCCCGCCCCGCCGCCGGAGGAAGTCCGGAGGGCCCGCGGCCATCTGCACACCAAAGGCAGCGACAAGCGGGCCATCAGCCACCACTACGACGTCGGCAACGGCTTCTACGAGATCGTCCTCGGCCCGTCGATGGTGTACTCGTGCGCCTACTGGGAGGCCCCCGAGCCCGAGGGCACCCTGGAGCACGCCCAGCGCGACAAGCTGGATCTCGTCTGCCGCAAGCTCGGCCTGACAGCCGGGCAGCGGCTCCTCGACGTCGGCTGCGGCTGGGGCTCGATGGCCGTCCACGCGGCCCGCGAGTACGGCGTGAGCGTCGTCGGCATCACCCTCTCCCAGGAGCAGGCGGCCTACGCCCGCAAGCGTGTCGCCGAGGAGGGGCTCACCGACCGTGTGGAGATCCGGGTGCAGGACTACCGGGATGTCATCGACGGGCCGTACGACGCCGTCTCCTCCATCGGCATGGCCGAACACGTCGGCGCCGAACGCTACCTGGAGTACGCCGAGGACCTGCTGAAGCTCCTGAGGCCCGGCGGGCGGCTGCTCAACCACCAGATCGCCCGGCGTCCGCACCGCGACGAATCGGCGTACCACGTCGACGAGTTCATCGACGCCTATGTCTTCCCCGACGGCGAACTCGCCCCCCTCGGCACCACCGTGACCATGCTGGAGCGGGCCGGGTTCGAAGTGCGGGACGTCGAGTCGATCCGCGAGCACTACGCCCACACCCTGCGCCGCTGGGTCGCCAACCTGGAGGCCCAGTGGCAGCGCGCGGTCCGGATCGCCGGCCCCGGGCGGGCCCGCGTGTGGCGGCTGTACATGGCTGCCAGCGCCCTCGCCTTCGAACGCAACCGCATCGGCGTCAACCAGGTCCTCGCCGTCAGAACTCCCGATTCCGGCGCCTCCGGGCTGCCGCTGAGATCCCGCACCTGGAACTGACCCGCACGAAGAAGGGGCCCGCCACCCCCTCCGTGACGGGCCCCGAGCGCCGTGCCCCTACTCCGCCTTGATGGCCGCCAGCATGTTCATACGGGCCGCCCGGCGGGCCGGCCACAGCGCGGCGAGGATGCCCACCGTCGCCGCGAGGAGCAGGAACACCGCCATCCGGGCCCAGGGCAGGACGAGTTCGTACGTCGCCATCTTCGTGCCGAGCAGCTCACCGGCCGCCCAGCCGAAGAAGACACCCAGGCCGATGCCGAGGACCCCGCCGAACAGGGAGATGACCAGCGACTCCAGACGGACCATCCGCTTGATGCCCTTGCGGTCCAGGCCGATCGCGCGCAGCATGCCGATCTCCTGGGACCGCTCGAAGACCGACATGGCCAGGGTGTTGATGACGCCGAGGACCGCGACGATCACCGCCATGGCCAGGAGGCCGTAGAGCATGTTCAGCATCAGCGTGAACATCTGGGCGATGGAGTCGGAGAGGTCCTTCTTGTCCTGGACCTTGATGGCCGGGTTGGAGCCGAGGGCCTTCTCCAGCCTGTCCTTGGTGGCGGCGGAGGCGCCGTCGGACGTCTTCAGCATGACCTGCATGTCGGACCGGTCGCTCAGATGCGGGTTGAGGGTGGCGGTGTCGAGCAGGATGCCGCTGATCAGCTCGTTGCCCTCGTAGACCCCCGCGACCGTGAGCCGCTGCGCCTTGCCGTCCTCGTAGTGGACGGTGAAGGTCGAACCGGCTTTCCAGCCGAAGGACTTGGCCCTGTCCTTGTCCACGACCACCTGGGTGCCGCCGACCTTGAACGAGCCGTCGTCGACCTTGAGGTCGGTGAGCTCGCCGATCGCGGAGCCGTTGACACCGGTCAGGTACTCGGTCTCGCCGTCGATGCGGGAGGGCCCGTTGCGCAGCGGGCTGACGGCGGTGACGTCGCCGACCTTCGCCAGCTTGCGCTCGACGTCCGGCGAGAGCTCGTTGCCGTTCGCCATGGAGACCACGTAGTCCGCCTTGACGGCCGCCGACGCCATCTTGTCGATCGACTTCTGGAGGCTGCCCGCCATCACCGTCATGCCGGTGATCAGGGTGAGACCGATCATCAGCGCGGAGGCGGTGGCGGCCGTACGGCGCGGGTTGCGCACCGAGTTCTGGCGGGCCAACTTCCCGGAGACGCCGAACACGCGCATGAGGGGGGCCGCGGCCGCTATCAGCGGACGGGACAGCAGCGGGGTGAGGATGAACACGCCGATGATCAGCAGGACGGCGCCGAGACCCATGGGGGCCTGGCCGTCCGAACCCTCCATCGTGGTGGCCGCCAGGACGACGGCGACACCCGCACCGCTGAACAGCGCGCCCAGCGTGTTGCGCAGCACCAGCGACTTGGTCGTCGCCTTCGCGTGCACGCTGCTCATCGCCGCGACCGGCGGGATCTTCGCGGCCCTGCGACCGGGGAGCCAGGCCGCCAGCATGGTGATCAGGACGCCGACCGCGAGGGCCGTGCCGACCGTGCCGGGAGTGATGATCAGCGGGCCGTCCGGGACGGTCGCGCCGAGCGTGCCCATCAGCGACCTGAGCCCGGCCCCGATGCCGATACCGGCCACCAGACCCGTCACCGCGGCGACCAGACCGACCACGAACGCCTCGATCAGCACCGACCGTGTGACCTGCCTGCGGGACGCGCCGACCGCCCTGAGCAGCGCCAGCTCCTTGGTGCGCTGGGCGACCAGCATGGTGAAGGTGTTGGCGATGATGAAGGTGCCGACGAAGAGCGCGATGCCGGCGAAGACCAGCAGACCCTGCTTGAGGCCGCTCATCGAGGCGGAGATCATCTCGGCCTGCTCGTCGGCGAGTTCCTTGCCGGTCTCGGTCTCCACCAGGTCCGCGGGGAGCGCCTTGTCCAGCGCGGCCCGCAGCGCGGTCTGGGAGGTGCCTGCGGCCGCCTTCACGTCGATCTCGTCGTACGTCCCCGGCTTGCCGAACAGCTTCTGGGCGGTGGCCGTGTCGAACAGCGCGAGGCTGCCGCCGGCCGCGACATTGCCGTCGTCGGTGGTGAAGATGCCGGTGACGACGGGCTTGAGGACCGGGCCGTCGACCGAGATGCGCACGGTGTCGCCGACCTTGTAGCCGGCCCGCTTCGCGGTCTCGGAGTCGATCGCGACCTGGTTCGCACCGTGCGGGGCGGTGCCCTCGGCGAGCGGGTACCGGGGGTCCTTGGCCCCGTAGTAGTTGCCGCCCTGCGACTGGAAGCCGCCGCCGATGAGCTTGCCGTCCTTGTCGGCGATGGCGGTGAAGCCGCTGACGACACCGATGGCGTTCGACGCGCCGGGGACCTTGGCGCTCCGGTCGAGGAGGGCCTGGGTCAGCTCGTGGCGCTTGCCGATCGTGTTGCCCTTGCTCTCGTCCCATTCGGCGGTGACGGCGACGTCGACCTGGTCGAAGCCCTTGGCCGAACTCTTCTGGTAGGCCTCGGAGATGGTGTTGGTGAAGACGAGGGTGCCGGAGACGAACGCCACGCCGAGCATCACGGCGAGCACGGTCATCAGCAGCCTGGCCTTGTGCGCCAGTACGTTGCGCAGGGCGGTGCGGAACATCAGGAGGTGCGGCCCTTCGCGTCGAACTGCTTCATGAAATCGAGCACGTTGTCGGCCGTGGGCTTGTACATCTCGTCCACGATCCGGCCGTCCGCGAGGAAGACCACCCGGTCCGCGTACGCCGCGGCCACCGGGTCGTGGGTCACCATGACGACCGTCTGCCCGAGCTCCCGCACGGAGTTGCGCAGGAAGCCCAGCACCTCGGCGCCGGAGCGCGAGTCGAGGTTTCCGGTCGGTTCGTCGCCGAAGATGATGTCGGGCTTGGACGCGAGGGCCCGGGCGACGGCGACGCGCTGCTGCTGACCGCCGGAGAGCTGCGCGGGGCGGTGGCTGAGCCGGTCCCGGAGGCCGACCATCCGGATGACCGAGTCGAGCCACTCCTTGTCCGGCTTGCGGCCCGCGATGTCCATCGGGAGCGTGATGTTCTCCAGCGCCGTCAGGGTCGGCAGCAGGTTGAACGCCTGGAAGATGAAGCCGATCTTGTCCCGCCGCAACTTGGTGAGCTGTTTGTCCTTCAGGGAGCCCAGCTCGGTCTCACCGATGCGCACCGAACCGGAGGAGAAGGTGTCGAGACCGGCGACGCAGTGCATCAGGGTGGACTTGCCGGAGCCCGAGGGGCCCATGATCGCCGTGAACTCGGCCTGACGGAACTCGGCGGTGACCCGGTCCAGGGCGACCACCTGGGTCTCGCCCTGTCCGTAGATCTTCGACAGATCCGTGGCGCGCGCGGCCACGGCCGTGGTCCGGCCGGCCGGGGGCACCCCCGGACGAAGTTCGGGGGAGGGGGTGGTGGTCACGGGATGGAACTCCTAGCGGGACGACATCGTTGAAGGACGTCTTCCATCGTGGTGGCCGGAGCCCGCCGTGTAGTCAGCCGCAGTTCTGGTTCCGAAGGCAGACTTCGGAGGGACCGCGGCGCTCGGTGTCATACCTGGGGATGACGGCGACCCCTGATGAGGGGCCGCGTGCAGAGAACAGGTGGAGCGTCCTCGTTCGGGCGGTGAAATTCCGTCATTCCACATGCGCGTCCGGGTGTCGCACGTAACGCTATTGGCAAGTGCGGATGGCGTGTTCCATGGTCTGATGCACCCTCAGAACTCAATAAAATAAGACAACATCGGTCCGCTCGACCAGGGTTGGGGGGATGCACCCCGATAGGCTCGGAACCTCGACGCGGAGCCCATGGCCTGCCCGGATGGTGGAATGCAGACACGGCGAGCTTAAACCTCGCTGCCCCTTCGCGGGCGTGCCGGTTCAAGTCCGGCTCCGGGCACTTTCCCGCCCACGCGATGAGTACTCACGCGTGGGCCGGCATCCCGTCTTCAACCCTCGTAGACGGTGAGTACGGCACCGTCGATCTCGATCCGGCGGCCGGCGCGCATGCCGTCGCGGCGCAGTCTTCTCAGACAGGTGTGGAACAGGGGCAGCTCGTCCGCGTCCAGGACGGCGGCGGCCAGTTCCAGGAGTTCGGTCACTGACCGGTCGGTCAGTACCTCGGGCAGCTCACCGGAGAGCAGTACGACCGATTCTCCGGCGGGCCCGCGGACCACGGCCGTGGCCGGTCCGCCATGCACGAACAACACATTCCCCCCTGGGAGCCCGGGTCGTGCGGCTCTCGCTCCTCGGGCAGGACGAGAGACTAGCGGGGGAGTCCGGCGCTTTCGGCCACAGTCGAATTCTTTTTCCGACTGCACGAAAGAGTGAACATCCGCGATCGCGGACCGCCGACACCCGGCTTCCGGACGGTCACTTCCTTGGCCAGGGGTGGGGGTTGGGCGGTCGGTCGGGGACGGACGGGGTTCGTGGTGCCGGGGCGCGGAGGGGGGCCGGAGTGCCGACCGAGCCGGTGCGAGTGACGGGCTCGACGGGACCGTCGCGTCGGTGCGGGGCGCAGGGGTGCGGTGGGCCGATGTCCGGGGCCCTTTCCGGGGGCCGGAGGGGGCTCGTGGCGTCGGGTGCGGGTGCGGGTGCGGGTGCGGACGTGGCGAGCGTGCTGTGGCGCGAACCGACGCGCACGGCCCGGGCCCCGTCGCAGACGCCGATGCTCATCGGGCAGCCGCTCGTGTTCGCGCGGCGCCGGGCTGCCGGCGTGGCTCGGGGTGGGGCAGGAGAGGGCTCGCCGTGTCGGGCGGGCGGTGGTCGTGGTCGCCTTGGCGGGGCCGGGCGGGGTGACTTTGGCGGGGCCGGACGGCGGTGGTCAGTTCTTCGGGGTGCGGTCCAGCAGGGACTCCACCAGTGCGGCCACGTGGCGGCGGTCGTCGGCCGAGAGTTTCTGGACGCTGGCGATGAGCAGGTCCACCTCGGGGTCGGCCGGGTGGAGGGCCGTGCCCTCGGCGCTCTGGGCGGCCGGCGTGCCGTAGACGTGGATGCCGCAGGCCTCCGCGGCGGCGCGGCGGACGGTGTCCAACGGGAGTTCCAGCCCCTTGGACAGCCCCTCCAGCGTCGTCGACTGGGGCATGCGGACGACCCGGTCCGTGGTCGCCAGGTGGTGGACGGTGGAGCGCGGGACGCCACCGCGGCGCGCCACCTCGCCGTAGGACCAGCCCTTGAGGTCCAGGCGCTCACGGATCAACTGCTGGAGTGCGTTGGCCACGGGTGGGTCACTTCCTGCTCGCCGCTCGGCGGAACCGTCCATGTCGGAGCCGATTCTACGGGCGGGTCCACCCGCCTCCGAAAGGGTGATTCCCCGAACGGGTTGCGCAGCGGCCCCGCGAGGCCCTAGTGTCCAATCTCGTTGGACAGCACGTCCGACCAAGTTGGACAGAGTGTGGGGGGAACCTGACTCGGTCCGACCGGAAATGCCCATCCCTGAGGGGGAATTGATCATGATGGACGCTCACGAGCTCGAGGCCGAGTCCGCGGAACTGCTGCCGGGCCGGGAGGCCCTCGGTCGTCTGAAGTTCAGCTTCAACAAGACGACCAACGTCACCAAGCACATCGCGAACGTCGAGGCGCACAACACGTCGATGGCCGTCAACGACCACTCCTTCGCCTCGGCCGCCGCCTCCCAGGCCGGCCAGAACATCACCGTCACCCAGTAACACCCGCGCACCACCTCGAACCCGATCCGCATCACCTGAAAGGACGTCCGTCATGAGCATGGACATGCACGAGCTGGAGACCGAGTCCGCCGAGCTGCTGCCGGGCCGGGAGGCCCTCGGTCGTCTGAAGTTCAGCTTCAACAAGACGACCAACGTCACCAAGCACATCGCCAACATCCAGGCGGACAACCAGTCCGCGGCGCTCAACGACCACTCCTCCTACTCGGTCGCCGAGTCGCAGGCCTCGCAGTCGATCGTCGTCAAGCAGTAACGACGACGTGATCACGGCCGTCGGGGCGGACCGCCCGTACCAGCGGTGCGGTCCGCCCCGACGGCCATGCAAGGGGGGAAACGGGGAGGACGTGGGGGGAGACCACATATGACAGTGCTCGGAGACGGGCCCCCGACGCTGTACGACCCCGGGCCGGTGCCCGGGCCGGGCGGCTGGCCGGTCACCTACGAACAGGTGGCCACGGGCAGCCTGCCGGTCGTCGAACAGCGGCTCGTGCCACGGCTGAGCGCGGGGCTGCGGCTGCACGGCGAGTACCAGGGCTCGGGCTTCACCGAACCCAAGTACATCGCCCGTCGGGGGGACGGGCAGGTCGTGCAGCTGTCACGGCTGCTGTATCTCGTGGCGTCGTCCGTCGACGGCGTCCGCGACGCGGAGTCGATCGCCCACCGGGTCAGCGCGCGCTTCGGCCGCGAGGTCAGCGGCGAGAACATCCGCTTCCTGGTGGAGAAGAAGCTCGAACCGCTCGGGGTGACGGTCCCCGAGGGCCAGGAGAGCGACGAGGTCGACGCCCCGCGCTCCGATCTGCTGCTCGCCCTCAAGGGCCACCGGGTCATCTTCGACGAGCGGCGCACGGCACGGATCGCGCGGACGTTCGCGTGGCTGCACCGGCCGGTCGTGGTGCTGGTGATGATGGCGGCGGCCGTCGCCATGGACGTCTGGCTGTTCGCCTTCTACGGGGCGATCGAGCCGGTCCTGGAGGTCCTCGACCAGCCGCTGCTGATCCTGCTGGTCTTCCTGCTGACCGTGGCCTCGCTCGTGTTCCACGAGTTCGGCCACGCCTCCGCGTGCAGATACGGCGGCGCACGGCCCGGGTGCATCGGCTGCGGGATCTTCCTGATCTGGCCGTCGATGTACACCGACGTCACCGACGTCTACCGGATCGGCCGGGGCGGGCGGATCAGGACCGACCTCGGCGGGGTCTACTTCAACGTGGTCTTCATGCTCGGCATGGCCGGGCTGTACTTCGCCACGGGGGAGCCCTTCTTCCTGGCCGCGGTCTACCTCGGGCACTTCGAGATCCTCGAACAGCTGATGCCGGCCGTGCGTCTGGACGGCTACTACATCCTGGGCGACCTCGCGGGCGTGCCCGACCTCTACGGCAAGATCAAGCCGATCCTGCTCGGTCTGGTGCCGGGCAGGAAGGGGCGGGCCGCGCGGAAAGAGGTCGCCGGCCTGAAGAAGTCGGCGCGGACCATCGTGGCCACGTGGGTGCTCACCATGGTGCCGCTGATCATCGGCGAGATGGCCTACGCGCTGTGGAACCTGCCGAGGATCATCGCCACGATGACCCGGTCCATGGTCGAGCAGTTCTCCGGCACCGGGTCGGCCTTCGCGGACGGCAAGATCGTCGAGGGCCTCGTCGGGGTGCTGGGCTGTCTGATGCTGCTCATCCCGATGGGCGGGGTCGTCTATCTCTCCGTGAAGATCGGGGGGCGGATCTTCCGTGCCGCCAAGCGGTCCACGGCGGGGCGGCCCGTGCTGAGGGTGGCGCTGTGCGGGGTGGTCCTCGCCGGGCTGACCGGCCTGAGCTACGCATGGACGTCGGGTCTGACGCCCCAGCCGCTGCCGAAGAAGCCGCCGATCGCGCCGATCCTCCAGCCCGGGGTGTCGACGGAGGAACCGCAGCCCCGGCAGGCCACGACTCCGGACGGCGACGCGTCCACCTCGGACGACGATCCGTCGGGCGATCCGTCGGGCACCGGACCGGGAGCGGTCCCGCCATCGGCGGGGGGCGGTGCCTCGGGCTCCGGCGCCCCGTCCGCCGGTGCCTCCGCCGCCTCGGCGTCCGCCTCCCTGGCGTCGTCCGCGACACCGCCCGGTGCGGCGAGCGGGGGTTCCTCCCGGAAACCGGCGTCCCCGAGCCAGGGCACGTCGGCGGGCCCGGAACCCTCGTCGCCGGGCACGGGCGAGGGCCCGTCGAGCCAGGCCCCGTCCCCGATCCCGTCGGAGAGCATCCCGGCGTCCCCGGCGGACACCCCCTCCCCACCGCCGGCCAGCGGAACACCCGGGGCGTCCTGAGGGGGCGGGACGGAGACGGACCGGCCGCGCAGGCTTCCGGCCCGGGCATCGAGGAGGGGACGGCGGCGACCCGGCCGCCGGGCTTCCCGGACACCGGGGCCGGGGCCGGGTCCGGGGCCCGGGAGGAACCGTCCGCCCCACCCGAGGCAGACCCTCGGCCCGCCACGGCCGGCTCCCGCCACGGGGGCCGGCCAGATCCCTCCCGGAAGGGGGCGTCCTGCCGGACCACCTGCGTGGGGCCGGGGCCGGGCGGGAGCGGGGAGAGGGGCCTCGCATCCCACGGACGGCGGGTCGGGCAGCTCTTTCCGGGGCCGGGAGCCGGGGCCCGGGGCCGAGGGCCGGGGCCGGTCGATTCGCGTCAAGCGGTCCGGTCGGCGGATCTGGCCCGAGGAGGGCGAGGTCGGGCAGCTCCTTCCGAGGGAGGAGGGACGAGGGTCAAGGGCCGGTGGCCTGGGGCCTGGGGTCGGGGCCGGTCGATTCGCATCAAGCGGTCCGGTCGGCGGATCTGGCCCGAGGAGGGCGAGGTCGGGCAGCGCCTTCCGAGGGAGGAGGGACGAGGGTCAAGGGCCGGTGGCCTGGGGCCTGGGGTCGGGGCCGGTCGATCCGCGTCAAGCGGTCCGGTCGGCGGATCTGGCCCGAGGGGGCCTTCGGCCCTTGCCCCGCGGCCCGGTGGTCCGGCGGTCTGCGCCGACCCGCGTGTGTGGTCCTCACGCGGGTCGGCGCTCGGGCCTCGTCCCGGCCGCCCGCGGGCCCGGCGCCCGGCGTCACGGCCGGTTCCGGGCCCCTCCTCGTCGCCCTCCCCGCAGCCGGGCCACCCGCATCCAGGCCCCCCCCCGCACTCCGACAACCCGCATCCAGGCCCCCCGCACTCCGACAACCCGCATCCAGGCCACCCGCACCCCCACATCCCTACTGATCCACCACCCGAGGAGATTCCTTGAGCAGCCACCGAAAACCCCGTACCTCCACCCCGTTCACCCGACGTGCCGTTCGCGTGGGGCTGTTCGCCGCCGGTGTCGCCGGTGTGGCGACCGCCGTACCGGCGCAGGCGGCCACCGGCGGGGCCGCCACCAAGGTCGCCGTCGCGTCGGACCATGTCTTCAGCCACGCCGACCGGCTCGACCACGAGGAGGAGAAGGACTCCTTCACCATCCGCCAGTTCGGCAAGGTGAACGCCGCCTCCGTGCGCAACCAGGCCAACGCGGTCTCCTCGGGCTGCACCGCCGACGACGCCTGCCGTTCGGTCGCGCTGTCGTTCCAGATCGTCACCATCGCGGGTGAGCACACCCGCCTGAACGCCGTGAACCTCAGCGACGCCACCAACAAGAGCTGCACCGGCTGCCAGACCCTGGCCGGCGCCTACCAGTTCGTGGTCTCCACGCCCACCCCGCTCACCCTCGACTCGGCCCACCGCCGCCAACTCGCCGACATCCAACGCAGGCTGGACGCGCTGACCCGCTCCGACGTCCCCGCGACCGACCTGCGCACCCGGGCCGACGCCCTCGCCGCCGAGGTCAACTCCGTCCTCCGGGACGCCGTGGCCGACGCCCCGAAGGGCGATGCGCAGGAGGACGTCACCATGCGCCGCCACCTGGACGGCTGGCCCGGCCGCTGACCCGTCGGCCGTCCGGCCCGCGGCAGCCACCCGCGGGCCGGACGGCCGCGCTGACCGTTGACATCGGCAGTCCCTGGGCGCAAACTCGGCACATTCAAGTGAAAAAAACTTCACTGTGCGAACATCCGCAATGGCGGCCAGTACCCCAGCCCTCCGAAGGGAACGCTCGATGCGTACCACCGTCGGCATCATCGGAGCCGGCCCCGCCGGCCTCCTCCTCGCCCGGCTCCTCCACCGCGCCGGCATCGACTCGGTCGTCCTGGAGAGCCACGACCGCGCCTACGTCGAGCAGCGCCAGCGCGCCGGGATCCTGGAGCAGGGCACGGTCGACGTGCTGCGCGCGGCCGGCGCCGGCGAGCGCATGGACCGCGAGGGGCTGAACCACGACGGCATCGAGCTGCGCTACGCGCGGCAGCGCCACCGCGTCGACTTCCCTGCCCTCACCGGCGGCCGGTCCGTGATGGTCTACGCCCAGACCGAGGTCTGCAAGGACCTCATCGCCCTCCAGCTGAAGGACGGCGGCCCCCTGCTGTTCGAGGCGGAGGCCCTGGCCGTCGAGGGTGCCGACACCGACAACCCGCGCGTCCGCTTCCGGCACGAGGGCCGCGAGGACGTCCTGGAGTGCGAGTACGTCGTCGGCTGCGACGGCTTCTGGGGCGTCGCGAGGAAGGCGATTCCCGCCGAACTGACCAAGGTCTTCGAGCGGACGTACCCCTTCTCATGGCTCGGCATCCTCGCCGACGTCCCGCCCTCCCACGACGAACTCGTCTACGCCCGCCACGACCGCGGCTTCGCCCTGCTGTCCATGCGCTCCCCGTCCGTCTCCCGCCTCTACCTCCAGGTCCCCGAGGGAACGGACGCCGAGAGCTGGGGCGACGAGGAGATCTGGGACGAGCTGGAGCGGCGCTTCGAGACGGACGACGACTGGACCCTCGAGCGCGGCCCGATCACCCAGAAGTCCGTCACCCCCATGCGCTCCTACGTCCACGAGCCCATGCGCCACGGCCGGCTCTTCCTCGCCGGTGACGCGGCCCACATCGTCCCGCCGACCGGCGCCAAGGGCCTGAACCTCGCCGTGGGGGACGTCGTGACCTTCGCGAGGGCGCTGACGCACCAGAAGGAGACCGGTTCGGCCGAACGCCTGGACGCCTACTCCGAGACCTGCCTGCGCCGGGTCTGGCAGGCCGAACGGTTCTCGTACGACATGACGGGCCTCCTGCACCGGGCGCCCGACGCCACTCCCTTCGAGGACCGGATGCAGCTGGCCCGGCTGGAGCGGATCGCCGGGTCGCGGGCCGCCGAGACCGACCTCGCCGAGGGGTACACCGGCTTCGCCTTCGGATGAGGGCCCCTCCGGTGCCGGGAATCACGCCCGCGCGTAGCGTGTTGGCCAGCACAACGAGGGAAGATCCTCCTCAAGCACTAGGGTCATTCCTTTGCCTACCCATTACTCTTGAGGCAAGGTCCACACACGGTGGCCATGGAGGAGTGAAATGAGGAGCAGCAACCCGGTCTTCTCGCGACGGGGGTTCAGCCGCGACAACGGCTACGCGGGCTTCAACACCGCGCCGCAGGCCGGGGGAGCAGCCGTGGGCACGCAGGGCAGCCCCTACGCGCAGCCGCAGGGCAACCCGTACGCGACCAACCCCTACGCCCAGCAGGACCTGCAGCAGGGAGCGCCGCCGCAGGCCCCGGTGACCACCGGCCGGATGACGATGGACGACGTCGTCATGCGCACCGGCACTACGCTCGGCATCCTGATCGTCACCGCCGCGCTCTCCTGGGCGCTGCTGCCCGTCGACGACGCCAACATCGGCCGCTCGTACGGCATCGGCATCGGCGCCGCGGTCATCGGCATGGTCCTGGCGCTCGTCCAGTCCTTCAAGCGCACGGCCACGCCCGCGCTGATCGTGTCGTACGCCGCGTTCGAGGGCGTGTTCCTCGGCGTGATCTCCAGCATCGTCGACAACCGCATCGCGAGCGGTGCGGCCATGCAGGCCGTCATCGGCACACTGGCGGTCTTCGCCGCCGTGCTCGTGGCGTACAAGGCCGGCTGGATCCGCGTCAACCGACGGTTCTACGGCTTCGTCATGGCGGCCGCGCTCGGCTTCATGCTGCTGATGGTCGTCAACCTGCTCTTCGCCGCCTTCGGCGGCGGCGACGGTCTCGGCTTCCGCAGCGGCGGCCTCGGCATCCTGTTCGGCATCATCGGCGTCCTGCTCGGCGCGTGCTTCCTCGCCCTCGACTTCAAGCAGGTCGAGGACGGCATCGCCTACGGTGCGCCGAAGGAGGAGGCCTGGCTGGCGGCGTTCGGTCTGACGCTGACGCTGGTCTGGATCTACATGGAGTTCCTGCGCCTCATCGCGATCCTCAACAGCAACGACTAGTCCTCGACGGTCGTACGGCGAAGGGCCCCCGGTCGAACCGGGGGCCCTTCGGCATGTGCGCAGCTCAGAAGTACCTGCGCGCGGCCCTCCTCAGGTCGTACTCGTGGATGATCGCCTTGGCGTGGCCGTACGCGAGGTTGTGTTCGTGGCGGAGCCAGCTGACCTTTTCCTCGAAGCGGAAGAGGGCTGGGCCTTCGTCGACGGTGCGGAGCCAGTCGGACACTTCACGACCGGTGCAGTGGGGAATGCGGGCGAGCATGTTGCGGTGGGTCTCCTCGGAGAGGACGTGGGACATCGGCGCCTCCGGACGCAAAGGGGATGTAAGCCGGTCCTTCAGGTCACCGTGCCTGAGCGTTCGCCTGTTGGCAACAGTCCCGGTGGGACGCGTACGGTTGCCGGGTGGCTGATACGACACGTCTGACCCGGGCTGTGGACCACTTCGCCGACCGTCTGCGGGCCGCGCCGCAGAGCCGGCTGCAACGGGGTGCGGCCGCCGAGGCGCTGGGCCTGGCCCGCGAGTTCGCCCGCCGGACGCAGGTTCTGGAGGAGCCGGGGACCGCTCCGCGCGAGATGCCGGACGCGGGGATGTTCGCCGCCGCCGACCAAATCACCGTGGCCGTGCACGACTTGGCCCTCGTCCTGACGGACGAGGGCCAAGTGGAAGAAGCGCTGGAGCTGGTGGCGCAGGCCCAGCAGCGTGCCGGAGTGTGACTCCTACAGGGACGCTATGACCCGGTCGGCCAGGATGTAGACGTTCTCCTCGCCGCACGCGAAGGTCAGCGTGTACGCGCCCGAGATGCCCGAGCCGCCCAGCAGCACCGGGGTTTCGCCGGCGCGGAGGGCCGCCGAGAGGCGTTCCGCCGTCTCGCGGTGGCCCGGGGTCATGCAGAGTGTCGTGCCGTCGGCGAAGACATAGACGTCGAGGGTGCCGAGCGGGCCCGGGCGGACGTCGGCGAGCTCGGTGCCGGAGGCGGCCAGCTCCTCCAGCGTCGCCACCGTGCGTTCATGGTCGTTCACGACGGGTGAACCGACCGGGACGAAGTCCGGGTGGCTCGGGTGCCGGCGGCGGGCCGCGGCCAGCTCTGGGGAGTCGCCCGCGAACTCGTCCAGGTCGACGGTCGGCTCCGACACCGGCTCCAGGCCCACGAAATCGGCCTGCCGGGGCAGGAACAGATCGCTGTCGGGCAGACCGAGCAGCGAGGGTGCGTCGGAGGCGTCACGGGCCTCCTGGGCCGCCCAGAAGGCCCGCGCCTCGGCGAGCTCGCGCTCGCGCTCCTCGGCGAGGGCCTCGGCCACGGCGGCGCGTATCTCGTCGACGTCAGCGGCGGGGCGGGCGGCCGGTACGAGACCCCGTACGGGCGCGGTGTTGTTCCTGGCGAGCTCGGTGTGCAGGGCGGCGACCTGTCGGCGCAGCACCATGAGGGTGCGCAGGACGGCGACGCCCACGGCGCCCGTGGCGGCCGTGGTGACCAACAAGGCGATCGGCATGGCGCTCACTGACGTACTCCCGGTTCAAAGTCGACCCCCGACTTCCTACATCAGCTTGAAGGGCGGACTATCCAGCTGTCAGTGCGTAACGTCACGAAACGGACAGGACTTTGGGCCCGGGGTTTAGTGGTGAAACGGCTCTGACCTGCGTAAATCCCTTCCGGAAGGGAGATAGGTCACATCCTGAGGGAGATTGGATCACAAATCGGCCCAGAACCTTGGAGTTTCCTGGGTTCTGGGCCAAAGAGTGACAGCGAGTTCCCGTACGGATACGGAGTGTTGACGCTTCGGCGCCTGCTAGCTCAGACGCTCGATGACCATCGCCATGCCCTGGCCGCCGCCCACGCACATGGTCTCCAGACCGAACTGCTTGTCGTGGAACTGGAGGGAGTTGATGAGCGTGCCGGTGATGCGGGCGCCGGTCATGCCGAAGGGGTGGCCGACGGCGATCGCGCCACCGTTCACGTTCAGCTTCTCCAGCGGGATGTTCAGGTCGCGGTACGAGGGGATCACCTGGGCGGCGAACGCCTCGTTGATCTCGACCAGGTCGATGTCGTCGATGGTGAGACCGGCGCGGCGCAGCGCCTGGTTGCTCGCGTCGACCGGGCCGAGGCCCATGATCTCGGGGGACAGGCCCGAGACACCGGTCGACACGATGCGGGCGAGCGGGGTGAGGCCGAGCTCGCGGGCCTTGGTGTCGGACATGATCACGACTGCTGCGGCACCGTCGTTGAGCGGGCAGCAGTTGCCGGCCGTGACGAGACCGTCGGGGCGGAAGACCGGCTTCAGACCCTGCACGCCCTCGAGGGTGACGCCCGCGCGGGGGCCGTCGTCCTTGCTGACCACCGTGCCGTCGGGCAGCGTCACCGGGGTGATCTCGCGCTCCCAGAAACCGTTCTTGATGGCTTCCTCGGCGAGGTTCTGCGAGCGGACGCCGAACTCGTCCATGTCCTGACGAGTGACGCCCTTGACGCGGGCCAGGTTCTCGGCGGTCTGACCCATGGCGATGTACGGGTCGGGGAGCAGACCGTCCTCGCGCGGGTCGTGCCAGGTGGAACCCTCGGACGCGGCGGTGGCGGCGGTGCGGGCCTGGGCCTCGTCGAAGAGCGGGTTCGTGGTGCCCGGCAGACCGTCCGAGCTGCCCTTGGCGTAGCGGGAGACCATCTCGACGCCGGCCGAGATGAAGACGTCGCCCTCGCCGGCCTTGATGGCGTGCAGGGCCATGCGGCTCGTCTGCAGCGAGGAGGAGCAGTAGCGGGTGATCGTGCAGCCGGGCAGGTGGTCCATGCCCATCTGCACGGCGACGATACGGCCCAGGTTGTACCCCTGCTCACCGCCGGGCAGGCCGCAGCCGAGCATCAGGTCGTCGATGTCGCGCGGGTCCAGCTCGGGGACCTTGGCGAGGGCGGCCTGGATGATCGTGGCGGTGAGGTCGTCGGGGCGCAGGTCCTTGAGCGAGCCCTTGACAGCGCGGCCGATGGGGGAGCGGGCGGTCGAGACGATCACGGCTTCGGGCATCACGGCTCCATTGGCGTACGGAATTGTTCTTCCTGGACGGGGCTCCTTGGGAAGTTACCCGGACGTATGGCCTGGGTCACGGGGGTGGCGGTGTGACCTATGTCTAAGCGCTTGCTTTGGCCTCCGGCGATTGAGCGGGTCGGGGCGTGGGCCGGTCGTGGCGCGGGTCGGTGGGGGCGGGCGTCCTGGGGGCTGCGCCCCCAGGCCCCCATCGACCCAAGGGCCTCGTCCTCAAACGCCGGACGGGCTGGGAGTCCCCGAACCGACGCCGTTGACGGCACGCCCGTCTCCGGCCCGGCATTCGTCACCGCGCGCCCGTCGGGCAGGGCGTCTCCGGCCCCGTGCTCGTCACTGGGCGCCCGTCGTGCTGGTGGGTGACGGTTCTGCCTCCTTGACCCGGCGCCTGCGTCGCCGCTTCAGCAGGGCCCACGGGCCTGTCGGGCCCGTGGGCATCGCGGCCGCGACTTCGGTGCCCGCCTCCGACGCGGCTTCCGCCGCCGCACGCGCCACCGGTAGGAAACCCTCGCGGCGGGAGATGTCCGGGCGGTCCTCGTCGGCCGGCCACAGGCTCAGGGCCGCACAGACCGTCGGCAGCACCGCCATCGCGGCCGTCGCGTAGCCCTCCGCCGAGGGGTGGTAGTGGTCGGGGCCGAACAGCTCGCGCGGATTCGCCTCGAACTCCGGGCCCAGCAGGTCGCCCAGCGACACCGTGCGACCGCCCTGCTCCACCGCGCCGATCGTCTGCGCCGCCGCCAACTGACGCGAGGCCCGGCGGGCCAGCCACCGCAACGGCTGTTGCACCGGCTCGATCGTGCCCAGGTCGGGACAGGTGCCGACCACGACCTCGGCACCGGCCGTGCGCAGCCGCCGTACCGCCGAGGACAGATGGCGCACCGAACGCGTCGCCGGCATCCGGTGCGTCACGTCGTTCGCACCGATCATGATCACGCAGACGTCCGGGACCAGGTCGGGATCCGAGAGCGTCAGCGCCACCTGACGCTCCAGATCGTCCGAGGTGGCCCCGGGCAGAGCCACATTGCGGAGTTCGACCGGGCGCTCCGCCACCGCCGCCAGCCCGGACGCCAGCAGCGCGCCCGGTGTCTGGCCCGCCCGGTGCACCCCCTGGCCCGCGGCCGTGGAGTCGCCCAGCATCGTCAGGCGCAGCGGCGGATCACCGAGGGCGGCGTAGACATGGCCGTACCGGCCCTCGGCCTGCGGGACGTGCGGCGTCGTGCCGTTGCCCACCTGCCGTCTCGCCAGCCGCACCTCCGCCAGCAGCAGACCCATGGCCGCCGCGCCGACCAGGCCGATCCCGCCGCCGCCGTACGCCGCGCCGGCCGCGATCCGACGGGCCACCCTCGCCCTCGACATGCTCGTCATACGTTGCCGCCACCTCCGTCGTACCCGCTACACCCACTCCTTGCCCCGCACGGACCGTGGCCCAATCCCAACGGGGAGTGATCGGCCGTCATGGCGCCCGAACAGGCCATAGGCTGGCTGGACCACTAGGACCACTTCTTTTGCAAGCATCCGGAGACAACGGTGCAATTCCACGACTCGATGATCAGCCTCGTCGGCAACACCCCGCTGGTGAGGCTCAACAGCGTGACCAAGGGCATCAAGGCGACCGTCCTGGCCAAGGTCGAGTACTTCAACCCCGGCGGCTCCGTGAAGGACCGCATCGCCCTGCGCATGATCGAGGCGGCGGAGGAGAGCGGCGCACTGAAGCCCGGGGGCACCATCGTCGAGCCGACCAGCGGCAACACCGGGGTCGGGCTCGCCATCGTGGCGCAGCAGAAGGGGTACAAGTGCATCTTCGTGTGCCCCGACAAGGTCTCGACGGACAAGATCAACGTCCTGCGGGCCTACGGTGCCGAGGTCGTCGTCTGCCCGACCGCCGTGGACCCCGAGCACCCGGACTCCTACTACAACGTCTCCGACCGGCTGGTCCGCGAGACGCCCGGCGCGTGGAAGCCCGACCAGTACTCCAACCCCAACAACCCGCTCTCCCACTACCACTCCACCGGCCCGGAGCTGTGGGAGCAGACGGAGGGGAGGATCACCCACTTCGTGGCGGGCGTCGGCACCGGCGGCACCATCTCCGGCACCGGCCGGTACCTGAAGGACGCCAGCGACGGCAAGGTCCAGGTCGTCGGCGCCGACCCGGAGGGCTCGGTGTACTCCGGCGGCTCGGGACGGCCGTACCTCGTCGAGGGCGTCGGTGAGGACTTCTGGCCGACCGCCTACGACCGGACCGTCGCCGACGAGATCGTCGCGGTCTCCGACAAGGACTCCTTCCAGATGACCCGCCGCCTCGCCAAGGAGGAGGGCCTCCTGGTGGGCGGCTCCTGCGGCATGGCCGTCGTCGCGGCCCTGCGGGTCGCCGAGCGCCTCGACGAGAACGGCGTCGTCGTGGTCCTGCTCCCGGACAGCGGACGCGGGTACCTCTCGAAGATCTTCAACGACGAGTGGATGGCCGACTACGGCTTCCTGGAGGACGAGGGCCCCAGCGCCCGAGTCGCCGACGTCCTGAACGACAAGGTGCACGGAGCCATCCCCTCCCTCGTCCACATGCACCCCGACGAGACGGTCGGCGAGGCCATCGAGGTCCTGCGGGAGTACGGCGTCTCGCAGATGCCGATCGTCAAGCCGGGCGCCGGTCACCCGGACGTGATGGCCGCGGAGGTCGTCGGCTCGGTCGTCGAACGCGAGCTGCTCGACGCCCTGTTCGCCCAGCGGGCCTCGCTGGAGGACCCGCTGGAGAAGCACATGTCACCGCCGCTGCCCCAGGTCGGCTCCGGCGAGCCGGTCGGCGACCTGATGTCGGTCCTGGGCCGGGCGGACGCGGCCATCGTCCTCGTGGAGGGCAAGCCCACCGGCGTCATCAGCCGCCAGGACCTGCTGGCCTTCCTCGCCAAGGGCGGGAAGTAGCGGTGAACGTCCGGTGAACCCGGGGTGCCGGCGGCGGACTTGCGGTTTCCTACCGAATGGGTGGACTTCGCGGAACTGGTACGAGGGCGTCACGTCCGCGCAGCACACGCTTAACACGGGTTCGGCACAGTAGTGGGTGTCGGCAGGGCGGGAGCGGCTCCCCGCCCCGGCCGACGCCGAACGTCCAAGGACCTCCGGAGCGGCTCCCGGACCTCCATGGACGCCGGACGTGAGACCCGGCCTGACCCGGTCGACGTCCTTCGCGGGGACCGCCGTCGTCCCGCCCCCCGGTAACGGGGGTGCGGCGGTCCCCGCGCACATCTCTTTCCAGGCTCTTCCTAGGCGCCCGTACTGGCCCAACTGCCCAGCAGCGTCAGCCTCTCCGCGGTCTCCGAGCCCGGTTCCGGGGTATATGCCACGAGCGTCCGGTCCGGGGTCTCCGGCAGGACCAGGGATTCGTACGGCAGGGTCAGCAGGCCCGCCAGCGGGTGCCGGACCCGTTTGACGCCGTACATGCACGCCTTGACCTGGTGGTCGGCCCACAGTCGGCGGAAGTCCTCGCTCTTCAGGGAGAGTTCCCCGACGACCTCGCGCAGTCGCCGGTCCTCGGGGTGGGAGCCGGCGCCCAGCCGCAGGTGGGCGACGGTCTGCGCGGCGACCGCGGCCCAGTCCGGGTACAGGTCGTGGGTCCCGGGGTCGAGGAAGAGCTGAAGCGCGGTGTTGCGGTGGGCGGGGGCGATGCGGCTGAACCCGAGCACGGCGTCGGCCAGGGCGTTCCAGGCCAGGACGTCCATGGCGGGGCCGAGGACGAAGGCCGGGGTGCGCTCCATGCTGTCGAGCAGCAGCTGGATCCCGGGACGGACGCGGGGCGCGGAGCGCCTGCGCTCGGCCGTCTTGGGCGGCCGGGCCACGGCGTGCAGATAGGCGTGCTCAGTCTCGTCCAGACGCAGCACACGGGCGATGGCGTCCAGGACGGCGTCCGACACTCCCGCGGACTTCGTCCGGGAGGTGCTCCCGGGACCCCGGCCCTGTTCCAGCCGGATGTAGTAGTCCACGCTCACTCCGGCCAGCTGCGCCACCTCCTCGCGGCGCAGCCCGGGCACCCGGCGCCGGCCGTGCGAGGGCAGCCCCACTTCCTCCGGCTGGATGCGAGCGCGACGCGAGCGCAGGAAATCTCCGAGGTCCCCGTCCATGCGGTCGAGCATAGGGGAGCCGGGGCCGCGGAACCTGGTACTGCCAGACCCAGGAAAAACACATCCCTGGGTAGGGCCGCGAGACCGGCGCAGGGTGAGAACGAGGCCGGGGACAGCACCCCGGCGGACATCCCATCCGAGGAGCAACTCCATGTCGTACGAGAACCTTTCAGGGCGTACCGCGGTCGTCACCGGGGCCGCGAGCGGGATCGGTGAGGCGGTCGCCGTGCTGCTGGCCGCGCAGGGAGCCCGGGTCGCGCTGCTCGCGCGCCGCGGTGAGCGGCTGGACGCGGTGGCCGGGAAGATCCGGGCCGACGGCGGACAGGCGCTGGCGGTGGTCGCCGACGTCACCGACGACGCGTCCGTGGCGGCCGCCGTGGAGAGCGTCCACGCGGCCTACGGGAGCGTCGACCTGGTGGTGAACAACGCCGGGGTGATGCTGCCGAACCCGATCGCGGACGCCCGCGTCGACGAGTGGCAGCGGATGATCGACACCAATGTCACCGGTGTCCTGCGGATCATCGGCGCGTTCGCCGGCGACCTGTACGAGGCGGCCGAGCAGGGGCGCAGCGCGGACCTGGTCAACGTCTCCTCCATCGGCGCGCACATCACCGGCTTCACCAACTACGCCGTGTACGGGGCGACGAAGGCCGCCGTCACCCATCTCTCGGCGCTGCTGCGCAACGAGTTCGGGCCGCGGGGTGTGCGGGTGACCAACATCGAGCCGGGGCTGACGGAGACCGAACTGGCCACGCACATCGACAACGACGGGCTGCGGGAGCAGATCGGCGGGATGTTCGAGGCGATGGGCGCGCTGGCGGCCGCAGAGCTCGCCGACCTCGTCGCCTACGTCACCAGCCGGCCCCGGCACGTCAACCTGCGCCAGGTCATGGTGCTGCCGACCGCGCAGGTGTGAGCGCCGGGTCAGCCCTCCCAGTCGCTGTCCTGGGAGGTCGGCCCGGTGCGCCGGCCGCCGCGGAAGAGGTCGGGGTTGAGGCGCAGGGCCTGGAAGGCGTTGACGCCGACGATGCCGAGCCAGGTGACCAGCAGGCCGGGCAGGTGGGCGACGCCGGCGCCGATCCCGGAGAGCGGGATCGCCAGCACCAGGGAGACGATGCCGAAGCCGAAGCGTTCGCCGAAGGAGTCGGTGGGCCTGGGCGAGCGGGCGCTGCGGGCCGTCACCATCTGCTGCTCGGCGAGCTGCCGGCGCAGCCGTCGGTCCACGGCGCCGTCGATCCGCTGGTCGACCTTCTCCAGGAACGAGTCGACCAGCGCGGACTCGTACTCCTCGCCCAGTTCCCTGCGGGCCTGCAGGGTGGCGTCGAGTTCCTTCTTGAGTTCGGGGTCCCGCGCGTCCATTCCGGTCATGGAACCCACGGTAGGCAGCCGGAGGGCCCGCTGCACTGGGGTTAGCCCCCCTGTTGCGGCGGGGGCCCCTCCCAGGTCAGCCCGTGGTCAGTCCGTGCTGCTTCGCGTAGGCGTTCGCCACGTCCTCGGGGTCCTTCTTGTCGTTGTCCACCTGGCTGTTGAGCTGGGTGAGCTGGGCGGTGGTGAGGATGTTTCCGAGGCGGGCGAGGGCCTTGCGGACGGTGTCGTCGGCCTTGCGGTCGGCGATGAGAGGGACGATGTGCTGGCTGGGGATGAGGTTCTTGGGGTCGGTCAGCACCACCCAGTCGTTGGCGGCGATGTCGGTGTCGGTGGTGAAGAGGTTCGCCACGTCCACGTCGCCCTTCTTCAGGGCGCCCTTGACGAGCGGGCCGTCCGAGTCGAGGGACTTGAACTCCTTGAACTCGACGCCGTACACGTCCTTGAGGCCGACCGCGCCCACCCGGCGCTTCTTCACCTCGGGCGCTGCGCCGATGACCAGCTCGCCGTTCCGCTTGGCGAGGTCGGCGAGGGTGACGAGACCGTACTTCTTCGCGGTGGCGCGGGTGACGACGAAGCAGTCGGAGTCGGCCGCCTGGCCGTACGGGAGGACCTGGAGGCCGGTGGGCAGGGCCAGGGTGAGGGCGTTCTGCATGGTGCCGGGCTCGGCGGAGGCGTCCTTGGGGGCGAGGTAGTTGAGGAGGGCGCCCTGGTACTCGGGAAGGAGGTCGATGTCGCCCGCCTTGAGGGCGGGGATCACGATCTCGCGGGTGCCGAGGTTGGGGCGGACCTTCACCTTGACGCCGGCCTGCTGGAGCACGGCCGCGTACAGGTAGCCGAGGACCTGGTTCTCGGTGAAGTTGGCGGTGCCGATGGTGACTCCGCCCTTGCTGGAGCCGCTGCCGCCGGAGGTGGTGCCGCCGCCGTCGAGCGAGGTGATGCCGCTGGAGCAGGCGGAGAGGGCGGGGACGGTGACGGCTGCTCCGGCGAGGGCGCCGAGGAGGGTGCGACGGTTCATCGGAGGGGTCCTTAGGCAGTGCGGTGGCGGAAGAGGAAGCGCTGGAGGCCGGAGAGCAGCAGGTCGAGGGCGACGGCGATCACGGCGACCAGCACCGCCCCGCCGAGGACCTGCACGAGGTCGCGCTGGGCGAGGCCGTCGAAGACGTAGCGGCCCAGGCCCCCGAAGGAGACGTAGGCGGCGATGGTTGCGGTGGCGACGACCTGGATCAGTGCCAGGCGCAGGCCGGTCATGATCAGGGGGAGCGCGAGGGGCAGCTCGACCTGGAACAGGACCTGGTGGCCGCGCATGCCCTGGCCGCGGGCGGCGTCCTTGACATCGGGGTCGACGGCGGTCATGCCGGCGTAGGTGTTGGTGACGATCGCCGGGACCGCGAGGGCGACGAGGGCGACGTAGACCGGGAGCATGGACAGGCCGCCGGCGAGGAAGACCAGCACGACCAGGCCGACGGTGGGCAGGGCGCGGCCGAAGGACGCGAGGTTGATCGCGACGAAGGCGCCCTTGCCGGTGTGGCCGATCAGCAGGCCGAGGGGCAGGCCGATCGCGGCGGCGACGAGGGTCGCCAGGAGCGAGTACTGGAGGTGTTCGGCGAGCCGGTGGGCGATGCCGTCGGTGCCGGCCCACTGGGAGCCGCTGGTCAGCCAGGAGCCGAGGTTCTTGATGAGTTCGTACATGTCAGGCTCGCCTCCGCCGCCAGGGGGTCAGGACGTACTGGAGGGCCACCAGCAGGGCGTCCGCGACCACGGCGAGCAGGAGCGTGAGGACCACGCCCACGATCACCGGGGTCGGGAAGTCGCGCTGGAAGCCGTCGGTGAAGAGCTGGCCGAGGCCGCCGTCGCCGATGTAGGTGGCGACCGAGACGAGGGAGATCGACATGACGGTCGCGATCCGCACACCCGCCATGATCACGGGGAGCGCGAGGGGGAGTTCCACGGTGAGGAGGGTGCGCAGGGGCCGGGTGCCCATGGCCTTCGCCGCCTCCTTCGTCCTCGCGGGGACCGAGTCGAGGCCCTCGACGGTGTTCCGCAGCAGGACGACCAGGGTGTAGACGGTCAGGCCGATCACGGTCGTGGTCCTGGTCAGGCCGCTGACCGGCAGCAGGAGCACGAAGATCGCGATGGACGGGATCGTGAACAGGACGTTCGAGAGCCCGAGCAGGAATCCGCGCAGAGGGCGGATCCGGTGGGCGACCACGGCCAGGGGCAGGCTGATCAGCAGGCCGAGGAAAACGGCGCTGAGGGCCGCCTGGAGGTGGGAGACCGTGAGGGTGGTCAGGTCGTCGGTGTGGCCGGAGATCCACGACCAGTCGATGGTCATGCGGCCACCCGGGCTTCCGTGTGCGCCAGGCCCGCGTGCCGGTGGATGTCGTCGCGGGAGGTGACCCCGGTCAGGACGCCGTCGGCGTCGACGCGGGCGACCAGGCCGGTGGGGGAGGCCACCGACTCGTCGAGGGCGGCGAGCAGCGAGTCGCCGTCCCCGAGCGGCCGCAGGGGGATGTCGAGGGCTTCCGCGCCTTCCGCCGAGCGCCAGTGCGTCGGCTTTCCGGCTTCGTCGCGTACGAGGGTCCAGGCGCCGCCGTCCGGGGCCGGGCCCTGGGGGACCTCGGCGAGGGACTTCAGCGAGAGGAGCTTCAGGCCGCGCTCGGCGCCGAGGAAGTCGGCCACGAAGTCGTCGGCGGGGCGGGCGAGGAGTTCGGCGGGCGGGGCGCACTGGACGAGGTGGCCGCCGGTGCGGAAGATCGCGATGCGGTCGCCGAGCCGGACGGCCTCGTCGACGTCGTGCGTGACGAAGACGATGGTCTTGTTCAACTCCTTCTGGAGTCTGAGCAGTTCGTCCTGGAGCTGGGTGCGCACCACCGGGTCGACCGCGCCGAAGGGTTCGTCCATGAGCAGCACCGGCGGGTCGGCGGCGAGGGCGCGGGCGACGCCGACGCGCTGCTGCTGGCCGCCGGAGAGCTGGTGCGGGTACCGCTTGCCGGCCTCGGCGCTCAGGCCTACGGTCTCCAGCAGTTCCGCCGCCCGGGCCCGGGCCTTCTTGCGGCCGTGGCCGAGCAGCAGCGGGACGGTGGCGATGTTGTCCAGCACCGTGCGGTGCGGGAAGAGGCCCGACTGCTGGATGACGTAGCCGATGGAGCGGCGCAGTTCGGCCGCGTCCTGGTCGGTGACGTCCTTGCCGCCGACCTTGATGGTGCCGGAGGTCGGTTCGACCATCCGGTTGATCATCCTGAGGGTGGTCGTCTTGCCGCAACCGGAGGATCCGACGAGGACGGTCACGCCGCCTTCCGGCATGTCGAGGGTCAGGTCGTGCACGGCTGTCGTGCCGTTGGGGAAGCGCTTGTGGACCGCGTCGAACTGGATCATGAGATGTCCCTTGCCCGGCTGTATAACGTCATGCAGAGTTCTTGGTAGCTGAATAGGTTGTCAACGGTTCGGTGTTAATCCGAGGTAACTGATGACCGACAAGCAAGATCAAGTGTCCGCATTGAGGGGAGTTTGGGCTCTATGTCGTCTCGGATCGTGGACACGCCGGATCCCGTCGCCACCGGGCACACCGGTCTGGTGGTCCTCGACGGGATCGGACTCGGTGTCGCGGACGTCACCCGTCTCGCCGACGGAAGCGCGCGACCGGTGCCCGGGACCGAGGCGATGAAGCGCGTGACGGAGTCCTGGGACGCCGCCCGCCAGATCGCCGCGACCGGACGCGTCTACGGCCGCTCGACCGGAGTGGGCGCCAACCGGAACGAGGACGTACCCACCGACGCGGCCGCCGAGCACGGACTGCGGCTGCTGCGCAGCCACGCCGGCGCCATTGGTGAGGAACTCCCGGCCCGACAGGTCCGCGCGATGCTCGCGGTCCGCACCAACCAGCTCCTCGCGGGCGGGGCCGGGCTGCGGCCGACGGTGGTGACCGCCCTGTGCGAGGCGCTGGAGAACGGGGCGTACCCGGTCGTCAACGAGTTCGGTTCGGTCGGCACCGGGGACATCGCGGCGCTGGCCCAGGCGGGGCTGGCGCTCACCGGGGAACACCCGTGGCGGGGCGTCGTCGGCGCACCCCGGCCCCAGCCCCTCGACAACAACGACGCCCTCGCCTTCATCAGCAGCAACGCCCTCACCCTCGGACAGGCCGCCCTCGCCCTGCACGAACTGCGCGGCCTGATCGAGGCCACGCAGGTCGTCGGGGCGCTCTCCCTGCTGGCCGTGGACGGCTCGCACGAGGCGTACGCCGCCCCCGTGCACACCGCCCGCCCGCACCGTGGCTCCGCCGAAGTGGCCCGGCGGATGCGGAAACTGATCGGCGCCGAGGACCGGCCCACCCCACCGCTCGGCCGCATCCAGGACCCGTACGGCTTCCGGTGCCTGCCCCAGATCCACGGCCCCGCCCATGACGCCGCCGACGCCCTGGAGGAGGTCCTCGCGATCGAGATCAACGCGGCCGCCGAGAACCCCCTCATCTCCCCCGAGGACATGGCCGCCTACCACCACGGCGGCTTCTACCAGGCCCAACTCGCCCTCGCCCTGGACCACTTCAGGCTCGCCCTCACCCAGGTCGCGCGCCTGTCCACATCCCGGCTCTCCACGCTCAACGAGCCCGCCTTCACCCGCCTCAGGCCCTTCCTCGCCGACCCGGAGCCCGCCTCCTCCGGCGTGATGATCCTGGAGTACGCCGCCGGAGCCGCCCTCGGCGACCTGCGGGCCTTCTCCGCGCCCGCCTCCCTCGGGCACGCTGTACTCTCCCGAGGCGTCGAGGAACAGGCCAGCTTCGCCTCGCTCGCCGCCCGTCAGACACTGCGCGCGTGCGGCGCGTACCGTCTCGTCGTCGGCTGCGAACTCGTCGCCGCCGTACGGGCGCTGCGCCAGCGCGACCTGCGGCCCGACCCGGAACTGCCGGTGGGCCGCGCGCTGGAACTCGCCGAGGCGGTGCTGGAGGAGGACACGGCCGACCGGCCGCTCACGGGCGACGTGACGGCGGCGGCCGCACTGCTCGACCGGTTCACGGACATCTGGAGGGGGATCGAGGCATGAGCGACATGGGTGTGGCGGACACTCCCGCGGGACGGCTTCAGACACTGTTCGAGGGGCACCGGCTCACGCCGACCCAGCGGCGCATCGCGCACAGCATGGTGCGCAGGGCAGCCGACGTGCCGTTCCTGTCCAGCGTGGAGCTGGCCGAGCTCGCCGGGGTCAGCCAGCCCTCCGTCACCCGCTTCGCCGTCGCCCTCGGCTTCGACGGCTACCCCGCGCTGCGCAGGCACCTGCGCGAGGTCGCGCCGGCCGAGCAGACGGCGGACTCGGCCTCGTACAACGAGTACCAGCAGGCCGTCGAGGCCGAGATCGAGAACCTCAGGCATCTGGCGGAGGTCCTCGCCGACCCCCGCCCGGTGCAGAAGGCCGGCCGGCTGCTCGCGGCCTCCCGCCCCCTGCCGGTGCTCGGCCTGCGGGCCGCCGCCTCCCAGGCCTACGGCTTCGCGTACTTCGCCGCCAAGGTCCATCCGGACGTACGGCTGCTCCACGAGGGCGGCACGATGATCCACGACCGCATCGACGCCGCCGTCCGCGCGGGCGCCTCGGCCCTGCTGTGCTTCGCGCTGCCCCGGCATCCGCGCGAGGTCGTGGACACCCTCGCCTACGCCAAGGAGGCGGGGCTGACCGTCGTCACGGTCGCCGACTCCGCCTTCGCGCCGGTCGCCAAGGTCTCCGACCTCCTGCTGCCCGCCGCCGTCGGCACCGGGCTCGCCTTCGACACCGCCTGCGCGCCGATGCTCCTGGGCCGGGTGCTGCTGGAGGCGATGTGCGACGACCTGCCGGACGCGCAGGCCCGCCTCGAGGAGTTCGACGCGCGGGCGGCGGCACGAGGACTCTTCGTGGAGTAGCCGGCCTCCTCCCGGCGGCGTTTTTTCAGACTCGTCTCACGTTCGCCCACTAGCCTCCCCGCCCAGCAGGACTGTGCCGGGACGACAAGGAGGCAGGACGTGGCACGCGCAGATCGCAGGGCTCAGGGGCTGGCTCGGGTGGCCGTCGTCGTGCGCGCCGGGGCCGCACCCCTGTGGTGGCTCGGAGTGCTCGCGGCGGGCGTCGGGCTGCTGATTCCGGGGCTGACCGGCCGCCGGATCGGGGTGATGGCGGGCGCCGCGCTGTTCGTCGTCGCGGTGGCCGTGGTGTCGTACGGCCGCCGCAGGCGGTACACCACGCTGGGACGGGTCGCCGCCCGGGCCGGGAAGCACGACGTGCTCCAGGACCGCGCGGTCAGCGTGCGCAACTGGCGCCGCGGACACCGCTGGTGGCTGCTGTCGGCCTGGCTGGTCGCCCTGGGCTGCAACTTCGCCGTGCCCGTCGCGGGCGGCCTGCTGCTCGCCGGGTGCGGTACGGGCCTCGCGCTCAAGGCCGCCTGGCTCGGGCGGCGCGAGCGGGACGGGGACGCGCTCCTGTGGGTGCGGGTGGACTGGCTCGCCGCGAACGGCGGACGCCCGGCCGGCAAGGCGGTCAAGGCGTACCGCAGCACGGGAATCGCGGCGGGCGACGCGGCCCCTGGAGGCGCGCGCCGCCGCACCACGACACTCGTCTAGAACGGGTGGTTCCGGTGGAACGGGTGGAGCGGGTGGTCCGGGGTCACACCTCCAGGTCGTTCTCGATGGACCGCAGCTGGTGGCGGGCCATGGCGAGGTTGGACCGCTTGGCGTCCAGGACCAGGTAGAGGAAGAGGCCGTTGCCCCCGCGTCCACTGATCAGACGGATCAGGTGGTACTGGTCGGACAGGGTGATCAGGATGTCCTCGATCTGCCCCTTGAGCCCGAGGTGCTCCATCGTGCGCATCTTGGCGCGGACCACGTCGGTGTTGCCGGCGGCGGCCACGTTCAGGTCGAAGCCCTTGCTGCCGCCCATGGTGCCGAGCGCCATGCCGCTGGTGTAGTCGACGAGGGCGACGCCGGTCGCGCCCTCGATGGAGGCGAGGGCCTCCTTCAGTGCTGTTTCGGTGTTGGCCATGACTGTGTCTCCTCGGTTCTCTCAACTTTCGGTGGTGGTGCGGGCCGCCGTCGGTGCGGTGGCCGCGGCGCGGGTGTCCACGGGCTTGGCCCGGGACGTGCGGGCCGCTCTGGCGCGGGCCGGAGCGGGTTTCGCGGGCGCCTTCGCGATGGCTTGTGCGGGCTCGGTGGCCGCGCTGGCGACGAGCTCCCCGATTCGGGCCCCCGCCCGCCGGCCCTCCAGATGGAGGCGGCCGACGTTGACCCGGTCCTGCGCGAGCAGCGTGACGACGGCCCCGGCGCCCGCCGGGTACGTGGCGACGTAGCCGTACACGCCCCGTACGAGGAGTTCGCGCAGGTCTCCCTGGCCGGTCTCGTCGGCCAGCTGGACGGCGAGCGTCCGGGTGGCCCCGGTGAGCGCGGCCACCGTCTCCGGGTCGACGCCCGGGGTGTCCTGGGCCAGGACGAGACCGTCCGTGTCGGCCGCGAGAGCGCCGGTGAGTTGTGGCACCCGGGCTCTGAGCCGGCGCAGCTCCTCCAGGATCGCGTCCTGAGCTGCTGCCATCAGGTCTCTCCTCTCGGCGCGGGTCCGCTGCCGCTCAAAGGGCCTCCAGCGCATCCCTGAGCCTCTTCAGCAAGGTGACGTGGGGATCGACGGGCTCCAGGGGGGAACCCTCGCCCGGCGGTCCGGTCCGAGGGTCGGTGAGGGACACCGGCGGGCGGGGCGATACCACTCCGGCCGCCACCAGCCGCCGTACGTCCACCAGGGTGTGGAAGGCCGGGCGGCCCAGCTCGCGGGCGATCTCCGACGCCGTGCGGACACCGTCGACGCGGGCCAGCACGGCCTGTCGCCGGGCCGGGAGCAGCGGGGGCGCGGGGCGGTACTCACGGGTCAGCGGCACCTCGTCGGGCAGGGCGTCGGGCCAGATGTGGTGGAGCAGGTCCCGGCGGCGCAGGGTCTCCCGCTCCAGGTCCGCGACCGGGACGGGGTGCGGGACGCCGGGGGTGTGGCCGGGGCCGTCGGGCTCGTCTGCGGGCTCGACCGGTCCGTCCTCGGAGCCGTAGCGGAAGCGGCCCGGGGTGCTGCTCGGGGAGAGGGCGAAGTAGGCGGCGTCGTACAGCGCGGTCAGCCGGCACATCTCCAGGGCGCCCGGGGTGAGCAGCCCGCCCGCGACCAGCCGGCGGCCCGCCCGGTGCACGGCCTCGGCGCCGGTCAGGCGGCGCACCCCGGTACCGGCGCTCCCGGTGCTCGCGATGCTCTCGGCCAGGGCCTGCCGCCACACGTCGGCGTCCAGCGTGCCGTGCGCGGCGAGCAGGACGTCGGCGCCGGGAGCGGCCGGACTCTCGGCGTGCACCACCTTGCCGTCGGCGAGGTGCAGGGTGCCGCGCTCGCGCACCAGGACACCGGTGGCGCGCTCGGCGGCCAGCCGGGTCAGCATCGGCGAGACCCCGCCCCAGCCGCGGTCCAGGGCGGCCGCCTTGTCGCGCACCGGCAGCCGGGGCGGCGGGGTGGCGGGCGTGGTGCGGACCGTCGTCATCCGAGCTCCAGCCGTCCGGCCATCTCACCGAGCCGGATCCGGGCCAGCGCGAGGTTGCCCTCCGCGCGGGCCAGCCACAGGTGCAGGAACACGCTGCTGTCGAAGGACGTCGGCACGAACCTGAGGACGTGGTAGCTGTCCCGGTTGCTGAGGATGAGGTCCTCGACCGGAGGGTCCGGTTCGTCCCCGGCGTCCCCCTCCTCGGCGGCCTGGCTCTCGGAGGCGAAGGCGCGCTGCTCGGCGGCGAGCCGGGCGAGCTCGGCGGCCTCCGCGGCGGCCGCCTCCTGGTCGCCGCCGGGGGATTCCCCCACGGCGCCCAGGGCCAGCCCGCTCGTCCAGTCGACCAGCGCGGCCCCCCGCGCACCCGGCAGCCGCATGGCTTCCAGCAGGCACTCGTCGATTCCCTGCACCGTGGCTCCCCTCCCGCCTGGGGTTCGGCTGAGTGACGCCGAAACTACGCAACGTGTGCGCGAGGGGTGAGGGATCTGGCATTTTCCGGTGGAACATGCTCAGGGTGGCTAGAGTGGGTCAACTTGCCTTGTTCACGGGCACATTGATCACTCGATCCGTCGGTGCGTGTCAATGGCTCCCGGGCGCGTGCAGGGTGGTGAGCGCACCGACGTGCGCCCCTCCGGATTCGGCCACGATCGAGGCGATCGTCTGGGGATCCCGCACGGTCGCGAAGCGAACCCCTCCCGCCTGCGGGTCGGGGACGAAGCCGTAGATGCCCGGCCGGGCCAGCGAGTTGTACGCGTAGTGGTGCGCGAAGTAGTACGCGCCCGTGTCCAGCGCCGCCGCGTGGTCCCCCTGCTCCAGAAGCGGCAGCGCGCGCCCCTCGGCCAGCAGGTCGCCCGCGAAACAGGCCGGTCCGGCCACGTCCTGCACCACCTCGGGCCCGCTCTTGGGGCGCCCCTTGCCGTCGTACGCCGCGATCCTCAGCGGCCACGACCCCGGCACGTACACCGTCCGCGTCGCCACCTGCACACCCGCGTGCGTCACCGCGACCGGCCGCCCGCCCGCGCTCTTGGCGTACTCCACCCGCGCCACGATCGTGCCGTGCTTGGCCAGCAGCGACCGGCCGAACTCGGTGACCAGCCCGTACCGCCCGTCGAACAGCCCCGGCACCGCCTCCCTGAGCGCCCGCGCGTACTCCCGGTACGTCGGTGCCGTCACGTCCGAGGCGAAGTTCACCGGCAGCCCGCCGCCTATGTCGATCGTGTCGATCTGCGGCCGCCCGATGCTCCGGTTGATCTCCTCGGCCAGCGCGTACGTCTCCGCGACTCCCTGGATCATCAGGGAGAGCGGGATGCCCTGCGAGCCGGTGTGCGCGTGCAGCCGGTTCAGCCAGGGCCGGTCGAGGAAGGCCCGCACGACCCACTCGCGCGCCCCCTCGTCCCGCAGCGCCACCCCGAACTTCGAGGTGGCCGTGGCCGTGGAGGTCGAGCCGATGGAACCGCCGCCGATCTGCGGATTGACCCGGATCCCCAGCGGGGAGCGGCTGACGGCCGAACGCATCAGGGCGTCGATGCGGTCCAGCTCCTGCGGGTTGTCCGCGTTGACGGCGATCCCCAGCGCCAGCGCCTCCCTGAGCTCGGCCGGTGTCTTGGCGGGCGAGTCGAGCACGGTCAAGGCCGGTGGCAGCCCCGCGGCGCGCGCCAGCGCGAGTTCGCCCGGGCTCGCCACCTCCGCGCCGATGCCCTCCTCGCGCAGCAGCCTCAGCACCGGCACGAGCGGGGCGGCCTTCACCGCGAACGCGTGCAGCACCGGGGTACCCGGCGCGGTGACCTCGTCGAAGGCCGCGCGCAGCTCCGCCGCCGACTCCCGGATGCCGGTGACGTCGAGAAGCCCGACGACGGGGGAGTCCGGCCCCAGCAGACCCTGCTCCACGGCCGCCCGCACCGCCTCGTCCCGGCGGGCGGCCCGCCCTTCACCGGTGCTGTCGTACTCGTCCATCACGTCCCCGTCCTCCTTGCCACCCGCGCCTCGGATGTCCAGCGAAACATCCCTGCCCCACCGACGCTGACGCGAGAACGTATTGACTAGTTCTATTCAGAAAGCCAGGATGTGAATATCGGCAGCAACAACCGGCACGCGGCCATCCGCGGCACAGTCCCCAGGAGGCAGACCATGTCAGGACCCCGCCCCGTACGAGCGCCGCGCGGTACGGAACTGAGCGCCCTGGGATGGCAGCAGGAAGCCGCCCTGCGGATGCTGCAGAACAACCTGGACCCCGAGGTCGCCGAACACCCCGACAAGCTCGTCGTCTACGGCGGCACCGGCAAGGCCGCCCGCGACTGGCGCTCCTTCGACGCCATGGTCCGCACCCTGCGCACCCTCAAGCAGGACGAGACCATGCTGGTCCAGTCCGGCCGCCCGGTCGGCGTCATGCAGACCCACGAGTGGGCCCCGCGTGTCCTGATCGCCAACTCCAACCTCGTCGGCGACTGGGCCAACTGGGAGGAGTTCCGCCGCCTGGAGGCCCTCGGCCTGACCATGTACGGCCAGATGACCGCCGGTTCCTGGATCTACATCGGCACCCAGGGCATCCTCCAGGGCACCTACGAGACCTTCTCCGCCGTCGCCGCGAAGAAGTTCAACGGCACCCTCGCCGGCACGATCACCCTCACCGCCGGCCTCGGCGGCATGGGCGGCGCCCAGCCCCTCGCGGTCACCATGAACGACGGTGTGGCGATCTGTATCGACTGCGACCCGCGCGCCATCGAGCGCCGCATCGAGCACCGCTACCTGGACGTGAAGGCCGACAGCCTGGAGCACGCCCTCCAGCTCGCCGTCGAGGCCCGGGACGCCCGCCGCCCGCTCTCCATCGGCCTGCTGGGCAACGCCGCCGAGCTGCTGCCGCGCATGCTCGCCGAAGGCGCGCCCATCGACATCGTCACCGACCAGACCTCGGCGCACGACCCGCTGGCCTACCTGCCGACGGGCATCGCCTTCGAGGACATGGCCGACGCCGCCGCCAAGGACCCGGCGGGCTTCACCACCCGGGCCCGCGAGTCGATGGCCCGCCACGTCGAGGCCATGGTCGGCTTCATGGACGCCGGCGCCGAGGTCTTCGACTACGGCAACTCCATCCGCGGCGAGGCCCAGCTCGCCGGGTACGAGCGGGCGTTCGCCTTCCCCGGGTTCGTGCCCGCCTACATCCGGCCGCTGTTCTGCGAGGGCAAGGGCCCCTTCCGCTGGGCCGCGCTGTCCGGTGAGGCCTCCGACATCGCCAAGACCGACAAGGCGATCCTGGAGCTCTTCCCCGAGAACGAGTCCCTCGCCCGCTGGATCAAGATGGCCGGGGAACGGGTCCACTTCCAGGGCCTCCCCGCCCGGATCTGCTGGCTCGGCTACGGCGAGCGCGACAAGGCCGGCGAGCGCTTCAACGACATGGTGGCGAGCGGCGAGCTCGCGGCACCGCTGGCGATCGGGCGCGACCACCTCGACTGCGGCTCCGTCGCCTCCCCGTACCGCGAGACCGAGGCCATGCTCGACGGGTCCGACGCGATCGCGGACTGGCCGCTGCTGAACGCCATGGTCAACGTGGCCTCGGGCGCCTCCTGGGTGTCCCTGCACCACGGCGGCGGCGTCGGCATGGGGCGGTCCATCCACGCAGGCCAGGTCTCCGTGGCCGACGGCACCAAGCTGGCGGGCGAGAAGGTCCGGCGGGTGCTGACCAACGACCCCGGCATGGGCGTCATCCGGCACGTGGACGCCGGGTACGACATCGCGGAGTCCGTCGCCGACGAGCGGGGCGTGCGGGTCCCGATGCGCGAAGGTGACTCGGCGTGACGGATTGCGGGAACTCCTCGGCGCCGGCCGGAACCGGGTCGGGCCGCTCCTTCCACGCCATGTGGGGCGAGCTGCGCACCATCGGCCGGCACCCCGAATCCCACGGCTACCGCCGCTTCGCCTGGACCGGGCCCGACGCCGAGTGCCGGGCCTGGTTCAGGGAACAGGCCGAAGCCCGCGGACTGACCTACGAGGTGGACCGGAACGGCAACCAGTGGGCCTGGCTCGGGGACCCCACGGCCGGGGACGCCGTCGTCACCGGCTCGCACCTCGACTCCGTGCCCGACGGGGGCGCCTTCGACGGCCCCCTCGGAGTCGTGTCCTCCTTCGCCGCGCTCGACGAACTCCGGGCGCGGCGGGCCGAGTTCACCAAGCCCCTCGCCCTCGTCAACTTCGGTGACGAGGAGGGCGCCCGCTTCGGGCTCGCCTGCGTCGGGTCCCGGCTCACCGCGGGGCAGCTCACCGTCGAGCAGGCGCACCGGCTGACCGACGGGGACGGCGTCACGCTGCCACGGGCCATGGAGTCCGCCGGCTACGACCCCGACGGCATCGGAGCCGACCCCGAGCGGCTCGCCCGCATCGGCGCCTTCGTCGAACTCCACGTCGAGCAGGGCAGGGCGCTGGACCTCTCCGGCGACCGGGTCGGTATCGCCAGTGCCATCTGGCCGCACGGGCGTTGGCGGTTCGACTTCCGGGGCGAGGCCAACCACGCCGGGACCACTCGCCTGGTGGACCGGCGCGACCCCATGCTGTCGTACGCCGAGACCGTGCTCGCGGCCCGCCGCGAGGCCGAACTCGCCGGTGCCGTCGCCACCTTCGGCAAGATCGCCGTCGAGCCGAACGGAGTCAACGCCATCCCCTCCCTGGTGCGCGGCTGGCTCGACTCCCGCGCCGCCGACCAGGAGAGCCTCGACCAGGTGGTCGGCGGCATCGAGAAGGCGGCCCGCGAGTACGCCGACGCCCACGGCATCGCCCTCGACATCGTCCGGGAGTCCTTCACCCCCGTCGTCGAGTTCGACCACGCCCTGCGCGACGAGCTCGCCCGCATCCTGGGCACCGACACCGATCTCACCGTGCCCGTCCTGGGGACCGGCGCCGGACACGACGCCGGGATCCTCTCCGGGAGCATCCCGACCGCCATGCTGTTCGTGCGCAACCCCACCGGCGTCTCGCACTCCCCGGCGGAGTTCGCCGCCGAGGACGACTGCGTGGCCGGAGTCCTCGCGCTCGCCGACGTACTGGAAGGGCTGGCCTGCAGGTGACAGCGAAGACGTACTGGCTGGAGCACGCCTGGCTCGACACCCACGTCGAGCCGGGCGTGGCGCTGGACGTGGCGGACGGCCGCGTCACCACCGTCCGCACCGGCACCGAGGCCCCGCCCCCCGGCGCCGAGATCCTGCGCGGACTGACGCTCCCGGGCCTGGCCAACACCCACTCGCACGCCTTCCACCGGGCCCTGCGCTCCACCGTCCAGGTCGGCTCCGGGACCTTCTGGACCTGGCGCGAGGTCATGTACGCCACCGCCGACCGGCTCACCCCGGACACCTACCGCGACCTCGCCCGTGCCGTCTACGCGGAGATGGCACTGGCGGGGGTCACGGCGGTCGGCGAGTTCCACTACCTGCACCACGCCCCCGGCGGCACCCCCTACGCCGACCCCAACGCCATGGGCGAGGCGCTGATCGAGGCCGCCGCCGAAGCAGGCATCCGCATCACCCTCCTCGACACCGCCTATCTCTCCTCCGGCTTCGGACAGCCCCCCGACACCCATCAGCGGCGCTTCTCCGACGGCACCGCACAGGCCTGGGCCGAACGCTGTTCAGTTCTCAAGGACCGGGATCACGCGAGGATCGGTGCGGCGATCCACTCCGTACGGGCCGTGCCCGCCGGGCAGTTGGCGACCGTGGCGCGCTGGGCCGAGGAGCGGCGGGCCCCGCTCCACGTCCACCTGTCCGAGCAGACCGCCGAGAACGACGCCTGCCGCGCCGCCCACGGCTGCACGCCGACCCGGCTGCTCGCCGATCACGGTGTCCTCGGGCCGCGCACCACCGGCGTCCACAACACCCACCTCACCGACGAGGACATCGCCCTGATCGGTGGCAGCGGCACCGGCACCTGCATGTGCCCGACGACCGAGCGGGACCTCGCCGACGGCATCGGACCGGCCGTGGCCCTCCAGCAGGCGGGCTCACCGCTGTCCCTCGGCTCCGACAGCCACGCCGTCATCGACCTCCTCGAAGAGGCACGCGCGATGGAGCTCAACGAGCGCCTGCGCACCCGCAGACGAGGTCACTGGACGGCTGCGGCCCTCCTGCGGGCGGCCTCGGCCGACGGCCACGCGGCCCTCGGCTGGGACGGCGCGGGCACCCTGGAGCCCGGCGCGCTCGCCGACTTCACCACCATCGCCCTCGACTCGGTCAGGACGGCAGGGCCGCTTCCGCGGCTCGGGGCCGAGACGGCCGTATTCGCCGCGTCGGCAGCGGACGTGTCGCACACGGTCGTGGGAGGCCGGCACGTCGTCCGGGACGGGGTGCACGCGCTGGTGCCGGATGTGCCGAGAGCCCTCGCGGACGCCGTCGCGGCGCTGCACGGATGACTCCGGGCCGCCCGCCCCCGCGGCGGCCCGCCCCCGAACCCGCCCCCACCGCCGACCAGGCCACCGAGGACGCCATGAGCAACGCGACGAACGTCAGCCCCGCCCACTCCGCGAGCACCGCAAGCACGCTCATCACCAACATCGCCGCCCTGGTCACCAACGACCCCTCCCTAGGTGACGGATCCCCCCTCGGACTGGTCCAGGACGCGGCGATCGCCATCGAGGGCGACCGCGTCGTGTGGACCGGTGATCAAAGCAAAGCACCCGCCACTGACAATCGGGTCGACGCAGGTGGCCGGGCGGTCCTCCCCGGCTTCGTCGACTCCCACAGCCACCTCGTCTTCGCGGGCGACCGCACCCAGGAGTTCAACGCCCGCATGTCCGGTCGGGCTTACAGCGCGGGCGGCATCCGCACGACGGTCGCCGCGACCCGGGCCGCCACGGACGCCGAACTCGAACGCAACCTCACCCGCTACCTCGCTGAGGCCCTCCGCCAGGGCACGACCACCTTCGAGACCAAGTCCGGCTACGGCCTGACCGTCGAGGACGAGGCCCGCGCCCTGCGCATCGCCGCCGCCCACACCGACGAGGTCACCTACCTCGGCGCCCACATCGTGTCGCCAGACCACGCCGACGACCCGGCCGCCTATGTGGCGCTGGTCACCGGCGAGATGCTCGACGCCTGCGCCCCGTACGCCCGCTGGATCGACGTCTTCTGCGAGAAGGGCGCCTTCGACGGCGACCAGGCCCGCGCGATCCTCACGGCGGGCCGGGCGAAGGGCCTGCACCCCCGCATCCACGCCAACCAGCTCTCCTACGGCCCCGGTGTGCAGCTGGCGGTGGAACTCGACGCGGCCAGCGCCGACCACTGCACCCACCTCACCGCCGAGGACGTGGACGCCCTGGCGAACAGCCGTACGGTCGCCACGCTCCTGCCCGGCGCGGAGTTCTCCACGCGCGCCGAGTGGCCGGACGCCCGCCGCCTCCTGGACGCCGGCGTCACCGTCGCCCTGTCCACGGACTGCAACCCGGGCTCCTCCTTCACCTCCTCCGTCCCCTTCTGCGTCGCCCTCGCGGTGCGCGACATGGGGATGACCCCCGACGAGGCGGTCTGGTCGGCCACGGCGGGCGGAGCGGCCGCCCTGCGCCGCGAGGACATCGGCCGCCTCACCCCGGGCGCCCGGGCCGACCTGATCCTCCTGGACGCCCCGAGCCATGTGCACCTGGCGTACCGGCCGGGGGTGCCGCTGGTCAGCGGGGTGTGGCGGAAGGGCGTGCGTGTAGCAGGGTGATCCCCGCAGTTGCCCCATAGTCCCCCCGCAGTTGACTGACGTTGACTACGCTTGGGTCATTCGGGTCCGGGCCGGACATCTCGTGGCCTCGACGTCGGTTGAGTGGAGAGGGGCGGCCTGTGGCCGAACATCTGGCTGCAGAGTACGTGGACGAAATCGACCCGGGGCTCGGCGAACCACTGCGAGTCCTACAAATGAGCCCTACTCGGCTTCTGGCAAGCATGCCCTGGGGCAAGCTGCGGCAGATCGTGCCCGATCCACGGCTCTCGGAGAACGTGCGCGTGCTCCAGGCTCTCTCCCCTGAGGTGCAGCGACAGGCCGATGTGCGTACTCAGGTGCAGCGCGTCATCAAGTCCACGAAGAAGGCGGAGAACGCCAAGGACTATGCCCGTTACCTGGCGAACGTCATACGGGGTGAGCGTGGCGAGCACTGGGCGACTCCGCCTTTTGCGCTGTGGACCGACGATCAGTTGACCACCGTCAAGGCAAGGAGCCCCTTCGGCGTCGATCACCTGGTCTATCTGCCGTACTCGGTGACCGGGGTGCTGGTCGATGCGGAGACCCAGCACCTGGCGCACTTTTTGCTTCTGGACGACCCCGCCGCCTACGGCGTGACGGCACAGCAGGTCAACGGGCGGACGGTCGGAGTGGAGATCTACCACGGCATCGAACTGAGCGCAGCCAGGCAGATCTTCCACGATCGCAACCTGCTCGGTGTCGTCCCCAACAAGAACGTGGCCCTGGCCTCGGACTCACTGAACAAGGCGACCCAGATCGCGAACGCACTCCTGGCGACGATGTCCGTCGTGGACCCCGAGTCGGGCGAGGCGGTCTTGTTGGAGGAACTGATCGCCGTGCGGCAGCGACAACTGAAGGCCGCTGACCACGCATGGATGACCTTGTCCACGCTGCGTTCGTTCGTGGTGACTGCGATCTTCGGCAAAGCCGGCTTCGAGCGGACGAGCGGATCGATCCATGACCTGCCTCAGCACTGTGACCGGGAGCAGGCCGAGGAGTCCATCGCAGAGGTCCTCGGCCTGCTCTTCGACGAGTTCGCCTTTTGTTTCGCGGACCGGACCCGGCATGTCATCGCGGCCCCAGCGGTGTTCGCCGCGCTGGGCGCCGTCGCCCACCGGTCCATGCCCTGGGCCGCCGCTCCACATCGGAGTCTGAACGAGCTCATGGAGCTACTCAAGGGTGTCCAGTGGGCCAGGGACCCCAAGTACTGGGACGGCATCTGCGGCAAGCGCACCAGTAACGGAACCTTCTCTCTGGCGGGGGGCGTCAAGGATTCGGGTTCGCGCACGGCAACGGCCCTGGAGGATCCGGAGTCGGAGAGGTACCGATGGATCCGGTTCGGCCAAGACGCGTAGCAGGATGAGAGCAAGTGCGGGGCCCGCACTTTGCTCGTCGTCCGCGCAGTAGGTGTGCTTTTCCAGGGCGGGGGAGCCACTGGAGCGCTAAAGATGCCTTGAAGCGTTCCTGGTTCACGATCTGACGGCCGAACGGCCATGCAGAAGCGCGTACTTGGGTATCGTCTTCGACTATCTAGCCACGGAGGTGCGTATTGGCTCCTTGGCTCCTCTTTCGGACGCACAGGAGCATTAGGTGGGCCTACAGGTCGCCTCATCGGCCATCAGCGGGGGCGATCTCGCCGCTGGGGCACCGCCAGGAGGGTGGCTACCCTGGGCGGCAACCCTCCTGCTCCCTCTGGCGTTGTCCCTGCTTATCCACCGGATCGGGCGGGGCGATCGCTACCAGGATCGGGCGGCTGAGGCAGTGCGTGACTTCAAGGCACTGGTCGACGAAATCAATCTGGAGGGGCATCGGGTACTTGGGCAAGTGGTGTCGGAGGTTGACCTCAAGCCCTTGCGTGATCTGCAGGTGAAGGCTGAGTTGGCTCCTGACCGGCTGCCCCAGCCACTGCAGTTGTGCGCGCGAGAACTGGAGTCGAGGCTTGCCAAGTACCTTGCGGTGGCCGGGCCGGCGCCGACCGAATATTCCGTCGAAGAGCGTGAGGCCCGGATGGAGCGGCGCATGCATGCGGGCAACCACCTAAAGCGCGCCATCGAAGTGGCGTTCAAGGACCTCGACGCGTACAGGACTCGCCGTAAGGGCTGACCCACTCAGGTATTCAGATGTATTCTCCGTCTATGGCTGACACCACGATCAAGATCAGCGAATCAATAAGGGACCGCCTTCGCATGCTGGCAGAAGAGCGGGGCTTGAGTACGCGGGCATACGTCGAGCGGGTTGTCGCCGCCACGCCCACTGAGGTCGAGCGTGCCGAGCGGACGGCTCGGGCGGTGGCCTATGTGCGCGCCCACCTGCGCGAGGACTTCACCGAGGACGACGTGCGGGAGGCACAGGATTGGCGGGCGGCGATCGCCTCCGGCCAAGTGGGGAGTCGTAGGTGATCATTCTGGATCACACCGCGGTCCTTGCCCTCTGTCGTGGGCACCGGCTGCTGTCAGGGCTGGCAGTCGTGGAGGTCGACGATCCGGCCCAGCGAGCGCATGTTCCTGCCCTGTGCCTCGTCGCAGCCAGCCTGGAGCGGCCCGGTGTGGCAGCCCATGTCGGAGCCCTGCCGGGTTTGGAGTTCCTGACGCTCGACTTTGCGGGGGCCGCTGCCGTCGAACAGGTCGTGTCCGCCGGTCTGGACTGGCCGTTCGGCCACGCGGTTTACGCCGCCGCCTCCGGCACTGTCGAAGGGCAGATCCTGACCGCGACGCCGGACGCCTATGACGGTACGGGAGTGTGGGTCGTGGACATCGGCAAGCCGTAACGGCAGGACGACGGGCCCCCGTTACCTCGCCCCCGCCCGCCACCGCTGCTCCGCACCCCCGGTCAGCGGCTCCAGTGAGACCCCGCCCCCGCCTCCCGGCGTCAGGCCCGTCGCGATGGCGATCGCCGGGCGGATCACCCCGTCGGGGTCGACCGTGAAGCGCAGGTTGTCGCCGTTGTCGCCCTCGACCGAGTCGCAGGACCAGATGCCGAGGCCCTTGTCGACGTCACCGCGGCTGTCGAGACAGAAGTCGGGGTCGGCCGCGGACTGGAGGACTCCGCGCGCGGTGTCGACACGCCAGCGCTGGGAGCCGGCCGAGGAGCAGGGGGCCGTGACGACGTCCGCGCCGTTGTCGAAGTCGCCGGAGACGTCCAGGCAGCGCGCCGTGGAGACGTTGACCACCTGGGCGTAGGCGCCGCCCGGCGCGCGGAACGGGGGCGGGCTCGCCTTCCGCGGCGGTGCCGTGCTCCTCGACGGCGAGGGCGACGGCGGCCTGCTGGTGGCGGACCGGGACGGCGAGGGGGAGGGCGTGAGCGTCGCCGTCACCGTCACCTGGGGCGGACCCGGCAGCGCGCCGCCGCCCGGAGCGGACGCCGGAGGTGACGCCGCCCCGGAGGACGATTCGCCGCCCTGCGCCACCAGGAACACCAGCAGCGGCGCCAGTGCCACCCCCAGCGCCGCCGACGCCAGCACGAGCCGACGCGGCCGCGGCCAGGTGCCCGACGGCGCCCGCGACATCGCACGCCGCCCCGCCCCCGGCACACCCGCGCCCCGGCCCACCCCCGGTCCGTCCGCGCCCTTCTCCGGCCCCGGCTCGCCCGTGCCCTGCCGCGACCCCGCGTACGCCGTCCCGCCCCACGGCAGCAGCCCCTCCGCCAGGGCCGCCCGCGGGGTGTCCCGCAGCGCGCACAGCTCCGCGTGGGCCGCCGCGCAGTGCGGGCAGTGGCTCATGTGGGTGTGCAGGTCGGTGCTGGCGCGGGGGCTGTCCGGTCGTACGGACTCCTCGATGAGGCGGCGGAAGTCCGCGCACTGGGGATCGTCCGAGGCGGCGAGGCGCAGTCGCAGACATTCCCGGGCCAGGGCCTGCAGGGCCCCCTCCGTGCCGTAGACCACGTCCTCGCGGGTGACGCCCAGGTGGCCGGCGGTGCGGGACTCGGGCTCGGCCTCCACCAGGCCGTACCAGACGAGGCCCTGGGTGCGGGCCGGCAGGGACTCGAAGGCGGTGAGCATGGGCGGCACCGGGCCGCCGGGCCCCGCGGTGTTCAGGAGCAGGAGGACGTTCGGGTCCAGGCCCGCCGCCCGCGCGTCCCCGGCCCAGGCCGCCGCCGACCGGGCCGTCAGCAGCAGGAGCCGGTGGCGCCAGGGGACGCCGGGGTCGACCCCGCGGGCCGTCTCCCGGGCCGCGAGGGTGAAGGTCTGCGCGGCCAGCTGCCGGGCGCCGCTCTCCCCGGCGGTGCACAGCCGGGCGTAGGCGAGGACCGAGGGCTGGTGGCGGGCGCGGAGCTCGAGGAGGGCCGCGTACGCGGTGCCCGTGTCGGCGCGCAGCAGCTGGGTGAGCCGGGCGTCGGACGCGTCGTGGTGATTTCCGGCGCGCACACCGTCCCCGGCCCCGTCGGCACGCGCCATTGCGCACCCTCCTCCTGACGTACCGGCCAGTCTGTGAGGGACCATAGTGGGGGAAGCGAACCGTTGGGGAAAGGGTTTCTCCGAGTAACACGAGGGGCCCGCCCGCGCGTGTGCCCGGTGTCCCACCGGACACCGGGCACACGCGCAGGTCAGTGGTGCCGAGGTGTCACTCCTCGACGGTCAGGCCCTTGCGCAGTCGTACCAGAGTCCGCGACAGCAGCCGCGAGACATGCATCTGGGAGATGCCGAGCTCGTCGCCGATCTCCGACTGGGTCATGCCCGCGACGAAGCGCAGCGAGAGGATCTGGCGGTCCCGGGAGGGGAGCTCGGCGATCAGCGGCTTCAGGGACTCGACGTACTCGATGCCCTCGAGCCCGTGGTCCTCGTAGCCGATGCGGTCGGCCAGCGCGCCCTCGGAGTCGTCCTCCTCGGGCTGGGCGTCCAGCGAGGAGGCGGTGTACGCGTTGGACGCCGCCATTCCCTCGACGACCTCCTCCTTCGACAGCCCGAGGCGCTCGGCGAGCTCGGCCACGGTGGGGGCGCGGTCGAGCTTCTGGGCCAGTTCGTCGCCGGCCTTGGCCAGGTCGAGCCGGAGCTCCTGAAGACGGCGCGGCACCCGCACCGACCAGGACGTGTCGCGGAAGAAGCGCTTGATCTCGCCCACGATGGTTGGCATCGCGAAGGTGGGGAACTCCACACCACGGCTGAGTTCGAAGCGGTCGATCGCCTTGATCAGGCCGATGGTGCCGACCTGGATGATGTCCTCCATCGGCTCACTGCGGGAGCGGAACCGGGAGGCGGCGAACTTGACCAGGGCGAGGTTCAGTTCGACGAGCGTGTTGCGGACGTACGAGTACTCGTGCGTGCCCTCCTCCAGCGACTCCAGGCGCGCGAAGAGGGTCTTGGAGAGCGCTCGTGCGTCCACCGCCCCCACCTCTTCGAACGGTGGGATCTCCGGAAGCCCGGCGAGCACATCGCCTTCGCTGTCCTGCTCGATGGGATCCAGATGTTCCGGGGGGGATGTCGACGTCGCCTGATGGGTATGCGAGGCGTCGAGCCGGGGTGACATGATGTCCTCCATCGTTCTCGGCATATGGCTGCCGAAGCCAGTTCGTGCACTGCGGTGTGCGGCGCCTCCAAAGCCGGCCGTGTCGAGTACGTGTCTCTACTAGCCCTACCCGGTTCCCCGACACGACCGCAAGTGTGTTCTGTGTGGTTATGTCCGTTTGTGGGTGATTGTTCGGGTGTCGGAGGGTGTGGAGAAGGCGTAGTGTTCGAGGGCGTCATCAGCAGCCACGACGTCGGGAGAGAGAGACGGCATGGACCGCGGGACGGTCGGCAGCGCACAGTCTGGCCGGCTTCTGGTTGAGGTGCGGCAAGAGGGCTCCAGTGCCGTCGTGACTCCAGCAGGTGAGTTGGATCACCACACGGCCGATTTGTTGCGTGAGCCACTCGAGGAATGCCTCGCCAAAGGGAAGAGCCGGCTTGTCGTCGACTGCACACGGCTGGAGTTCTGTGACTCCACCGGACTGAATGTGCTGCTGGGGGCGCGGCTGAAGGCCGAGGCGGCGGGGGGTGGCGTGCATCTGGCGGGCATGCTGCCGGTCGTGGCGCGGGTCTTCGAGATCACGGGGGCCGACGCGGTCTTCACCGTGCACGACACGCTGGAGGAGGCCCTGGCCGGCGAGACCGGCGGCTGAGGCGGTGACCCGGGCGGCGGCCGCGGCGGTCCCGTTGGTGGCCCCGTTCGTCTTGTGCGGCCGGTGTCCAGCGGGTGTCACACCTCTCGTGGCGGACAAACGTCCCGAATGCGGGGGTGTTCCACCGGTCCGCCCGGGCAGGAGACATCCGTACTGACTGTTCGGTGAGCGACCATGCAGTGACGTTTTGAATCGTGAACCGGTGAATCGGTGAGGTGAAGCGCTGATGAGCACCACCCGGCCCTACTCGCCGGGCGACCGTGACCCGGAGCCCAGCGTGGAGCCTGGCGGCGAAGCCGAGGTGCCGACGGGACGGCAGGTCCGTCGGCTGAGCTTCGAGGGGGAGAGCGGGGTCGTCCCGCTCGCACGCGACTTCACCCGGCAGGCACTGCACGCGTGGGGATGGCTGCCGGCGGCGTCCGCCGACCGGCGGGCCGCGGCGGAGGACGTGCTGCTGGTCGTCTCCGAGCTGGTGACGAACGCCTGCCTGCACGCGGAGGGCCCGGACCAGCTGCAGATCTCCTGCGACAACAAGGTGATCCGGCTCGAGGTCTCGGACCGGGGGACCGGACAGCCCGCGCCGCGCACTCCGCACCGGGCGGGACGGCCCGGCGGGCACGGCATGTTCATCGTGCAGCGGCTCTGCCTGGACTGGGGAGTCGTACGGGCTCCCGGGCTGATCGGCAAGACCGTGTGGGCGGAGCTCGGAGCACCCGCCTAGCATCCCCGCGGTGTTCACCCGGAGCCGTCCCCACAGTTCCGACACTTACTTTCTCTTCCTTCCTCCGGTGCCCCGGCGTACCTTGACGGCCGATCTGATGTGCCGTCAGGAACGAGTAAGGGGAGCGGAACCGTGTCGTACCCGAAACGAACCGCCGCGCTCGCGTCCGTCGCGGCTCTGGCCGGCTCGGCGGTGCTGATGGCCGCCCCCGCTGCCCGTGCCGAGGTCGTGAACGTCAACTACCAGTGCAAGACGCCGATCGGGGACAAGAGCGCCGTCTCGCCCATCGACATCGAGGGCGTCAAGAGCGGCGCCGGCTACAAGATCACCATGTCGTGGCAGAAGGGCGTGTCGTCCAGCCCGGTCGATCTCGGCAAGGGCGCGATGAACCCGAGCGCCACCATCAAGCTGGGCGGCGCGGACAGCGGGACGATGAACGTGACGGGCCCCGCCAACCAGGCCGTCGTCCCCGCCAACACCCCCATCAAGATCAACGACCTGACCGGGACCTACACCCCGAAGAAGTCCGGCAAGGTCACCTTCACGCCGGGCGTCCTCACCATCAAGGCGCTCGGTACGACGACCACCTGCACGCCGACCAACAGCCCCGGCGCCGCACTGACCCTCGACGTCACCGCCGCCTCGGGCTCCTCCGGCGGCACCCGGAGCGACAGCGGCAGCGACGAGGGCGCCGCCCTCCCGCAGACCGGCCCTGCGGACTCGGCGATCGCCCTCGGCACGCTCGGCGGCACGGTGCTGCTCGCGGGTGCGGCGGGCGCGCTGTGGCTGACCCGGCGCAACCAGACGGCCCGCGCGCGCCGCTGAGCGGCCCGGTCCGCTCTCGTACGACAGCTGGAGCCGCCCATGCCGTCCCCCACCCGTGTCCCACCCGCGCCGGACCCGCCGGACCGTGCCGTCGACGGGTCGCCCGGTGCGCCCGACGGCGTGCCGGCCGGGGGCGGTTCGTCCGGCGTACGGCGTCGAGGGCCTCGTACGGCCGGACGCGCGCCCGAATCCCCGTGTACGGAGGCCGAGTTGACGGGAGCGACGACGTGAGCCCGAGCGGCAAGGCGCGGTGGGCGGTGCTGGTGGCGGTGCTCGCGCTGCTGTTCGCACCCCTGGCGGGGACGGCGACCGCGGCCGACAGGCCGACGGTGGAGCTGTCCAAGGCCCAGGCGGGGACCGGCGGTTCGATCACCGTGAGCGGCAGCGGATGGCGGGCGCGGGCGCTGCTGATGATCCTGGTCTGCGGCCAGGCGGTGCCCTCGCGCGGGGTGCCCGGCGGCACCAACTCCTGCGCCAACGCGGACGGTCGGGCCGTCACCACGGACGCGAAGGGGCACTTCAGCAGGAAGCTGCCCGTCGCCGAGCCGCCGGTGCCCTGCCCCTGTGTGGTGCACGTGGCCACCGTGACCGGGGCGAAGGCCGAGGCCGACGCGATCTTCCAGGTGGCCGGGCACGCCGTGGAACCGCTGCCCGCGGACACGGGCGGCGGGCGGCTGTCCGTCCTCACCGACACCCGGCTCGACGGCTCCGGCTCCCTGCTGACCTGGTTCGGGGCGCCCCCCGCCCGCACCCTCGTCTTCACCGTCGGCAACGTCGGCACCTCCGACATCAGGAACCCGGTCTTCCAAGTCGGCACCGCGCACGGCGTGTTCGCCCCGCAGTGGGAGGAACAGCAGTGGCGCGGCACGATCCGGCCGGGCGGGAAGGCGCGCATCGAACTGCCCGTCGAGCTGACCGGCGGCGCGCACGGCGAGTACACCGTGTCGCTGAAGTACGGCGGCAAGGTGCTGGCCGAGCAGCCCTGGGGCGTGGGCCGGCCCTGGGGCGTGACCCTGTTCTGGATCCTGGTCTGCCTGGTGGTGCCCGCGGCGCTGTTCCGCATCGGCATGGCGGTGGTGGACCGGGTACGGCCACGGCCGGCCGGAGGCATCCGGCACCGCGGACTGCGGCTGCCCGAACTCGCCCTGCGCCTGCCGGGGTTCAAGCCCTCCACGGCCGCGCACGCGGCCACCCCGACGTCCACCCTGCCGTGGTTCACCCCGGACGCAGATCCGGGCGCGGTCGGTGGCCGGCTCTCCGCACCGCACGACGACAGCCCGACGAGTCCCACGACTCCCACCAGAGAGGGTTCCACGTGAGCATGCGAAGGAGAGTCCCACCAGCCGGCGGGCCGAGACGAGCGAGCGCGGCGGGTGCGGCGCTGGTACTGGTCGGCACGGGCCTGGTGCTGGGCCTCGCCGCCGGACCCGCCCAGGCCGCCGAGGTGTCGTTCGCGACCCGGTGCGTACCGCCCGCGGGCGTCGGGCTCGACCCCGTCGACGGCACCACCAAGGTCGAGATCACCGCGCCTGCGGACGCGAAGGTCGGGGACGAGATCGACGTGGTGTGGAAGTTCACCCAGGCCGCCTCGAAAAACCCCGACATCATCGATCTGCCCGCCAATTCGGTCCAGCCGACCGGCACGCTGAAGGTGAGCGGCGCCCAGACCGCCGACCTCGCGATGTCCGGTCCGCGCGAGAACCCGGCCATCCCCAAGGGCGGCGCCATGGTGCTGTCCGACATGAAGGGCACGCTGAAGCTGACGGCGGCCGGGCAGGTGACGCTGACGCCGGGCGCGTACACGGTGAACGCGATGGGCACGAACACGGTGTGCACGCCGACGCAGACGGTGCCGGCGGCGGGGACGGTCGAAGTGGCGCAGGGAGACGGTTCGTCGACCCCGACACCCACACCGACCTCGGATCCCACGGACAGCGCCACCCCGACGCCGACCGACACGGCTAGTCCGACGCCGAGCCCGACCAAGTCCTCGGACGACGGCCAGACCGACTTCACGGGCAAGGCGGTCGACATCCCCTACACCTGCCAGTCGCCCCTCGGCGAGAAGAAGGCCACCTCCACGATCCAGATCAACGCCAAGAAGGACGGCGGCAGTTACGGCCTCACCGTGCAGTTCAAGAACTCCCCGATGGACAGCCCCGCCGACATCCCCGCCGACTCGGTCAAGCCCTCCATGGAGGTGACCCTGGGCGGCGACGACAAGGGCTCGGTCCATGTCGAGGGACCCACCAACTCCGCGGCCATCAAGTCGGGCGATCCGATAGAGATCCCGGACATGACGGGCACGTACAAGCCGGGTGCGACGGGTGAGTCGACGCTGTCGCCGGGTGTCCTGACGATCGAGGCCCTGGGCACGACCACGACCTGCAAGCCGGACAGCACGACCGTCTCCCTGACCCTGACCACGGAGGAGCAGGAGGGCGGGGCGTCGGGCGGTTCGTCGGGCTCCGGCGGATCGTCGTCCGGTACGTCGACCAGCGGCGGCCTGGCCGCGACCGGCGCGGACGACCACGCGGCGCTGAAGGCGCTGGGTCTGGTGGCAGGGACGGCACTGCTGCTGGGCGGCGCGATCTTCACGTTCATGCCCAGGCGCAGGAGGCTCTGAGGCGCGCGGGACCGCGCACCCCACAGAAACCGACGGGGCGTCGAGATCCACCAGGATCCCGACGCCCCGCGGTTTTCCGTGCACGTCGTGTCAGCGCACGCTGCCCATGAGCTCCTTGACCCGGTTGCGGTACATCCACACCGCGACACCGGCGAGCACGGCGAGCGTGGCCTCCAGAGCCACCACGCCGGTCTTGTTGAGGTCGACCCCGGCGATGGACAGCAACCCGGTCGTCGCGTCACCAGCGGTCACCGCCAGGAACCAGACGCCCATCATCTGCGAGGCGTACTTCGCGGGAGCCATCTTCGTGGTCACCGAGAGGCCCACCGGGGACAGCAGCAGCTCACCCACGGTCTGCACGAAGTAGATCGCGACCAGCCACATCGCGGCGGCCTTGTGGCCACCGTCCGCGATGGCCAGCGGCGCGAGGAACACGAAGAAGGACGCACCGACGAGCACCAGGCCCGAGGCGAACTTCACAGCGGTGCTCGGCTCCTTGCCGCGCCGGTTCAGCGCCAGCCAGAACCAGGCGAAGACCGGGGCCAGCGCCATGATGAGGACGGGGTTGACCGACTGGTACCAGGAGACCGGGAACGTCCAGCCCAGGACGCTGTTCTCGGCGGAGGACTCGGCGAAGATCGACAGGGTCGAGCCGCCCTGGTCGTAGATCATCCAGAACACGGCCGCGGCGACGAAGAACCAGATGTACGCGGACATCGACTTCTGCTCGGTGCGGTCCAGGTCCTTGTCGCGCTTGATGTTGGCCAGGACCATCACCGGGATGATCACGCCGAGCAGGGTCAGCGGGACCAGGATCCAGTTCAGCGTGTAGTGGCCGGAGAAGCCGACGATCGCGTAGAAGACGACGGCGATGCCGGCCCAGATCGCGGCCTTGCGCAGGGTGGCGGCCTTCTCCACGGGGGACAGCGGCGTCGGGACGACGCTGGAGCGGTCGGCCAGGTGGCGGCTGCCGATCAGGAACTGGGCGAGACCCAGGGCCATGCCGACCGCGGCGAGGGCGAAGCCCAGGTGCCAGCTGACGTTCTCGCCGATGGTGCCGATGACCAGCGGCGCGGCGAAGGCGCCGAGGTTGATGCCCATGTAGAAGACGGTGAAGCCGCCGTCGCGGCGGGCGTCGTCCGGGCCCTCGTAGAGGTGGCCGACCATCGTGGAGATGTTGGCCTTCAGCAGACCGGAGCCGATCGCGACCAGGCCGAGGCCGGCGTAGAAGGTGCCCGAGGAGGGCAGCGCCAGCGTGAGGTGACCGAGCATGATCACCGCACCGGCGACGGCGACGGTCTTGCGGGGGCCCCACACGCGGTCGCCGAACCAGCCGCCCGGCATCGCGAGCAGGTACACCAGCGACACGTACACGGAGTAGATCGCGGTCGCGGTCGCGGCGCTGAGGTGCAGGCCGCCGGGGGCGACGAGGTACAGCGGGAGCAGAGCCCTCATGCCGTAGTAGGAGAACCTCTCCCACATCTCGGTCATGAAGAGGGTGGCCAGTCCGCGGGGGTGGCCGAAGAAGGCTGTGTCGGAACCGGGGGTGCCCGGAGTCACCGAGTCCTTCGTCAGGCTGGACGCCATGGTCGTTCCTTGCTGGTGGGGATTACCGCACACAAAAGAGACCTTCAGCGACAGATACGCGCCAAAGGTCCCCACGATGCGACAGGCATTGATTCACCATACGACAGGATACTGACGGAAATGGAAGGACTTGAGAGCTGAATCACAGGTGACCGAGGAACCGTACACCCGAAATCCAAGGCCCTTACAGGATTGGCACCCCACACTCACAGGTTCACACCGGATCCATGAAAGGTAAGAATCATGGGGTTGCGATCACACCCCAGCATCTGTCAAGAGCGGTCTACCATCAGCTCATGACCCGTGTACTGCTCGCCGAGGACGATGCGTCCATTTCGGAGCCGCTGGCCCGCGCCCTGCGCCGGGAAGGGTACGAGGTCGAGGTGCGTGAGGACGGTCCCACCGCACTCGACGCCGGAATGCAGGGCGGCATCGACCTGGTCGTTCTCGACCTGGGTCTGCCCGGCATGGACGGCCTCGAGGTGGCCCGCCGACTGCGCGCCGAGGGCCACGCCGTACCGATCCTCATCCTGACCGCGCGCGCCGACGAGGTGGACACCGTCGTCGGGCTCGACGCGGGCGCCGACGACTACGTGACCAAGCCCTTCCGGCTCGCCGAACTGCTCGCCCGGGTCCGGGCGCTGCTGCGGCGCGGCGCAGCCGAGCCGGCGCAGCCGCCCGCCACCCACGGGGTGCGCATCGACGTCGAGTCGCACCGGGCGTGGATGGGCGACGAGGAACTCCAGCTCACCGCCAAGGAGTTCGACCTGCTGCGGGTGCTGGTGCGGGACGCCGGCCGCGTGGTGACCAGGGACCAGCTGATGCGCGAGGTCTGGGACACCACGTGGTGGTCGTCGACCAAGACCCTCGACATGCACATCTCCTGGCTGCGCAAGAAGCTCGGCGACGACGCGGCCAACCCCCGGTACATCGCGACGGTACGAGGCGTGGGCTTCCGCTTCGAGAAGAGCTGAACCCCCGGGGCGTTGGTCGGGGGTATCCGTCTAGCAGGTAAGAGGACATGCGCCGTCGACTGATCCAGTCCACGCTCGCCGTGGTGCTCGTGGTGATCGCCGTCTTCGGCGTCTCCCTCGTCATCGTCGAGACCCGCACCATCAGCAACAGCGCTCAGGAGCGGGTCGACTCCGAGGCGATCCGGCTGGCCGGGATCGTGGACAGCCGGCTCTTCGCCGCGGAGGACGTGACCACCGAGATCCTGCGCGACCAGGTCGCGCAGGAACGGTACGCCGTGATCCGGATCCCCGGGAAGGATCCGATCGAGGTCGGCACCAGGCCCTCCGGTGAGGTCATCAGCTCCACCGAGAAGGGCGAGGAGGGCGAGACGGTCACCGTGCAGGAGCCGCGCTCCTCGGTGACCCGGGAGGTGGGCCGAACCCTCCTGATCATCGGGCTCGTGGCGCTGCTCGCGGTGATCGCCGCGGTGCTGCTCGCGATCCGCCAGGCCAACAAGCTGGCCTCGCCGCTGACCGACCTCGCCGAGACCGCGGAACGCCTCGGCTCGGGCGACCCGCGACCCCGGCACAAGCGGTACGGCGTCCCCGAGCTGGACCGGGTCGCCGACGTCCTGGACTCCTCCGCCGAGCGCATCGCCCGCATGCTCACGGCGGAACGGCGCCTGGCCGCCGACGCCTCCCACCAGCTGCGCACACCGCTGACCGCCCTGTCGATGCGGCTCGAGGAGATCACCCTCACCGACGACCCGGACACGGTGAAGGAGGAGGCGAACGTCGCGCTGACCCAGGTGGAGCGGCTGACGGACGTGGTCGAGCGGCTGCTGACGAACTCCCGTGACCCGCGGGCCGGCAACGCCGTCACCTTCGACCTCGACGAGGTCATCCAGCAGCAGCTCGCCGAGTGGCGGCCGGCGTACCGCAGTGCGGGCCGGGCGATCGTGAGCTCGGGCAAACGGCACCTCACGGCCGTCGGCACGCCGGGCGCGGTGGCCCAGGTGCTGGCCGCGCTGATCGAGAACTCCCTCATGCACGGCGGTGGCACGGTGGCGCTGCGCACCCGCGTCACCGGCAACCAGGCCGTCATCGAGGTCACCGACGAGGGACCCGGGGTCCCCGCCGACCTCGGCGCCCGCATCTTCGAACGCACGATCAGCGGCCGCAACTCCACGGGCATCGGCCTCGCGGTGGCCCGGGACCTTGCGGAGGCCGACGGCGGCCGCCTGGAGATGCTCCAGGCCCAACCCCCGGTCTTCGGCCTCTTCCTCTCCCGCACCCCCCTGAAGTCGACACCCCTGGACGACGACGAGCCCATGGTCCGCTGACCCACGGAGCCCCGCGCGCCACGACGGGGCCGAGTGCCGCCCCGACGGGGCCGACCTGGCGGGCGGGCCGTAGGGGCGTACGCCGGGGCGCGGGTCGCGCGGCTTCGAGGCGTGTGTCGGGCGGTGTGCGGGGCTTGTCGGCAGCCGGACGTGGGCGGAGCCCTGGGCCGGTTCGGGGCGCGTGGCGGGCGGGGCGCTGACGGCGTCGGTGTGCAGGGCCTGGCGGCAGTTGGACGTGGGGCGGGGCCCCGGGCCGGTTCGTGGCGCGGGCCGTGCGGCTTTGAGGCGGGTGTCGGGTGGTGTGCTGACGGGGGCGGTGCGCGGACGGGTCGATATCGCAGGGCCTCCCGGCAGCCGGGTCTGGCCCGGACCGGGCCGGTTCGTGGCGCGGGACGCTGTGCAGGCGCCGGATCGCCGAGCGGGAGGTCCGGGAGCGCGCGGGCATGGTGGGCGAAGCGGCTGGTGATCGCGCTGTCCGTCGACCAGGGGTCTGCGCCGTGGACCCACCGCCTCGATGCCGGGCGCGGGCCCTCGGCTTCGAGAGGCCTGTCGCACGGCGTCGGACGCCTGGGCTCCGGTCCAGCCGGCTTCTCGCGGTCCCCAGGGACGCTCAGGAGGGCCGGGCGCCGAGCCGGTGTCGGGGATGTCCCTCGGTGCGCCCGAGCCCGTGCGCGTGGACGGAGTTCAGAGCACCCGCTGCTTGGGCCGGGTCGGCTTGCTGCTCGCCGCCTGCTCCGCTTCCTCCAGGAAGGACTCCGCGCTCGCCACGGCCTCGCGGGCCGGGAGGGTCTTGAAGACCCAGCTGCGGTAGGACCAGAAGCGGAAGAGGGTCGCGATGCCGATGCCGACGAACTTGAAGATGTTGCTCTGCAGCGGGCTGTCCCAGCCGAAGCCGTAGGTGGCGGCGTACAGAATGCCGTTCTCGATGACCAGGCCGACCACGCTGAACAGCAGGAACAGGGTCAGTTCCTTCGTACGGCCGCTCTTGTCGCGGTCGCGGTACGTGAAGTAACGGAACCCTATGTAGTTGAAGATGATCGCCACGACCGTGGCGATCACGCTCGCCCGGACCACCGGAAGCTCGGTGAGATGGCGGACGAGGTTGAAGACGACGAGGTTGACGAGGAGCCCCGCGCCGCCCACCGCACCGAATTTGGCGACCTCGCGAACGATCCTTCGCAGCCCTGAGGAACCATGTCCCATGGTTGTACAGTCCCCCAGTCGGGTCGGTCAGTCGAGTGATTTCGTCAACTCACTCATGCTAACCATCCCCTCTACCCGTTGCCTGTGGATGAACTCACACACAGGGAAACAAGCTGGTAAGAGGACCGGTAAGAGGCGCGGAATCCGGCCGCCGTGGCGTGACCGATACCCTGTCGTCGTGACGTTCCCGGTAGTCGGCATGGTCGGCGGGGGCCAGCTCGCGCGTATGACACACGAAGCAGGCATCCCGCTCGGCATCAGGTTCAAGCTTCTCAGTGACACCCCTCAGGATTCCGCGGCGCAGGTGGTGAGCGATGTCGTCATCGGCGACTATCGCGACCTCGACACGCTCCGCGAGTTCGCGAAGGGCTGCGACGTGATCACCTTCGATCACGAACACGTACCCACCGAGCACCTCAGAGCCCTGGAGGCGGACGGCATCCCCGTGCGCCCCGGCCCCGACGCGCTCGTGCACGCCCAGGACAAGGGCGTGATGCGGGCGCGGCTCGACGCGATCGGCGTGCCGTGCCCACGGCACCGGATCGTGAGCGACCCGGCGGACGTCGCCGCGTTCGCGGCCGAGGGCGACGGTTTCCCCGTCGTCCTCAAGACCGTCCGCGGCGGCTACGACGGCAAGGGCGTGTGGGTGGTCGACTCCGCCGAGGAGGCCGCGGACCCCTTCCGGGCCGGAGTGCCCGTCCTCGCCGAGGAGAAGGTCGACTACGTCCGCGAGCTCGCCGCCAACGTCGTACGGTCGCCGCACGGCCAGGCCGTCGCCTACCCGGTCGTCGAGTCCCAGCAGGTGAACGGCGTCTGCGACACCGTGATCGCCCCCGCGCCCGAGCTCGACGAGGCCCTCGCGCTCAGGGCCGAGGAGATGGCGCTCAGCATCGCCAAGGAGTTGGACGTCGTCGGCCACCTCGCCGTCGAGCTGTTCCAGACCCGCGACGGCCGCATCCTCGTCAACGAACTCGCGATGCGCCCGCACAACTCCGGGCACTGGACGCAGGACGGCGCGATCACCTCCCAGTTCGCCAACCACGTCCGGGCCGTCCTCGACCTCCCGCTCGGCGACCCGCGCCCCCGCGCGAAGTGGACCGTCATGGTCAACGTCCTCGGCGGCGACTTCCCCGACATGTACTCCGCGTACCTGCACTGCATGGCCCGCGACCCCAAGCTGAAGATCCACATGTACGGCAAGGACGTGAAGCCCGGCCGCAAGGTCGGCCACGTCAACACCTACGGCGACGACCTGGACGACGTTCTCGAACGCGCACGTCACGCTGCCGGCTACCTGAGAGGCACGATCACCGAATGAGCCCCGTTGTTGGCATCGTCATGGGTTCGGACTCCGACTGGCCCGTCATGGAGGCCGCCGCGCAGGCCCTCGACGAGTTCGAGGTCGAGTACGAGGTCGACGTCGTCTCCGCGCACCGGATGCCGCGCGAGATGATCGCGTACGGCGAGCAGGCGGCCGAGCGCGGCCTGAAGGTCATCATCGCGGGGGCCGGCGGAGCCGCCCACCTCCCGGGCATGCTCGCCTCCGTCACCCCCCTCCCCGTCATCGGCGTCCCGGTGCCGCTGAAGTACCTCGACGGCATGGACTCGTTGCTCTCCATCGTGCAGATGCCGGCCGGCGTCCCGGTCGCGACCGTCTCCGTCGCCGGCGCCCGCAACGCCGGTCTGCTCGCGGCCCGCATCCTCGCCGCCCACGACGAGGAACTCCTCGGCCGGATGCGGGAGTTCCAGCAGGAACTGAACGACCAGGCCACCGAGAAGGGCAAGCGCCTGCGGTCCAAGGTCGAGGGCTCCAACGGCTTCGGCTTCGGCAAGTGACGGCCGCGGGAACGCTGGGGACGGCCCGGGAACTCCTGCGCGAGTTTCCGGTCGTCGACGGCCACAACGACCTGCCCTGGGCGCTGCGCGAACAGGTCCGCTACGACCTCGACGCCCGTGACATCGCCACGGACCAGTCGGCCCACCTGCACACCGACCTGGCACGCCTGAGGGCCGGCGGGGTCGGCGCGCAGTACTGGTCGGTGTACGTCCGCTCGGACCTGCCCGACGCGGTGCCGGCGACGCTGGAACAGATCGACTGCGTACGGCAGTTGATCGCGCGGTACCCGGCGGAGCTGCGGGCCGCGCTCACCGCCGCGGACATGGAGGCGGCGCGCGCACAGGGCCGCATCGCCTCGCTCATGGGGGCCGAAGGCGGTCATTCGATCGCCAACTCCCTTGCCACGCTACGCGCGTTGTACGCGCTCGGCGTGCGCTACATGACCCTCACCCACAACGACAACGTGGACTGGGCGGACTCGGCGACGGACGAACCCGGCGTCGGAGGGCTCTCGGCCTTCGGCCGCGCGGTGGTCCGGGAGATGAACCGCGAGGGCATGCTCGTGGACCTCTCGCACGTGGCGGCGACGACCATGCGGGACGCGCTGGACGCGAGCGAGGCGCCGGTGATCTTCTCGCACTCCTCCTCGCGCGCCGTGTGCGACCACCCGCGCAACATCCCGGACGACGTCCTCGAACGCCTGCCGTCCAACGGCGGCATGGCCATGGTGACCTTCGTCCCGAAGTTCGTCCTCCAGGCCGCCGTCGACTGGACGGCCGCGGCCGACGAGAACATGCGCGAGCACGGCTTCCACCACCTCGCGACGACCCCCGAGGCGATGAAGGTGCACCGCGCCTTCGAGGAGCGCACCCCGCGCCCCGTCGCCACGGTCGCGACGGTCGCCGACCACCTGGACCACATGCGCGAGGTGGCCGGCGTGGACCACCTCGGCATCGGCGGCGACTACGACGGCACGGCCTTCACCCCCGACGGCCTGAACGACGTCTCCGGCTACCCGAACCTCATCGCCGAGCTCCTGGACCGCGGCTGGTCGCGCACCGACCTCGCCAAGCTCACCTGGCAGAACGCGGTGCGGGTACTGGGCGCGGCGGAGGACGTGGCACGCGACCTCCAGGCCACGCGGGGGCCGTCCAACGCGACCCTCTCCGAGCTCGACGGCTGAGCTCCCGCGGCACCTTCGACCTGGTGGCGGGGCGGCCCACGGCGCCCGGACGGCCGTACCCCCGAACGCCCCGCCCACCAGGAAGCCCCTCGCGCTCCGTGCGACGGTGACCGTACGGCGATCAGGAAGATCACGACGTACGGAGCCCGTCATGGCAGATCTCCAGGACGAACTGCACCCCCCGGCCGGCGTCGAGGAGCTGCCCCAGCTCTTCGACGCCGTGCCGGAGCTGTACACGCCCGTCTCCGACCCGGACGCCGAGCCCCTGGAGCGCGCCCGCGCGATTCTCGCCGCCCACCCCGTCGCCGACGGTTACAGCGGACTGCCCTGGGCCCTGCGGCACCTGCCCTGGTTCGACCTGGAGCTCGGCGAGAGCGCCGTGGACACCGATGTGCCGAGGCTCAGGGAGGGACACGTGGGCGCCCTGATGTGGTCGCTGCACCTGCCCGAGGGGCTCGACGGGGACCGTGCCGTCGGCGCCACCCTGGAGCAGCTCGACCTGGTGAAGACGGTCGTACGGAACCATCCCGAGGGGCTGCGCCTGGCCCGCACCGCGGGGGAGACCACCGACGCCCGCAACTGCGGACGCGCCGCCGTCCTGCTCGGCCCCGCCGGTGCCGCCGCCCTCGGCGACTCGCTCGGCATCCTGCGCTCCCTGCACGCTCTCGGTCTGCGCGCCCTCACGCTGTCCGGGGTGTCCTGGGCGAGCGAGGCCGGGCTCACCCGGTTCGGCGAGGAGGTGCTGCGCGAGATGAACCGGCTGGGAGTCCTCCCCGACCTCTCCGGTGCCTCCGAGGCCACCATCCGGCGGGCCCTCGCGGTGTCCAAGGCGCCCCTGCTGTTCACCCGCTCCGCGGCCCGCGCCCTGCGCCCCCACCCCGCGAACCTGCCCGACGACCTGCTCGCCGAGCTGGGCGCCGCCAAGGGCCTGTGCATGGTGCCGCTGACCGCCGAGCAGACCGGCCCGACGGTCCGGGACGTCGCCGACCATCTCGACCATGTGCGCGCGGTCGCGGGCGCCGAGTGCGTGGGTCTGTCCGGCACCTACGACGCCGGCACCGCCCACCCGCAGGAACTCGGCGACGCCTCCTGCTACCCGCACCTCGTCGCCGAACTCCTGCGCCGTGACTGGGACGAGGCCGACCTCGCGCTGCTGACCTGGGGCAACGTCCAGCGGGTGCTGCGCGAGTCCGACTTCACCGCGAGAGCGGCACAGCAGCGACGCGAGCCGTCCACCGCGAAGATCGCCGGGCTGGACGGCTAGCGGACGGCGCGGTGCGGGACCGATCCGGTGGCGGGTGGGACGGCCCGGCCGGGCGGCCCGGCGATCTTCGCGGTGCGGAATCGATCCGGTCACGCGTGAGCGCGAGCCCGGGCGGCCGGCCGGCGCCGCCGCCCGGGGCTCAGGGCCGGTCCGGCACGGGTCGCCTCGGCGGATCGCCGGACCGGCGGATGACGGCCGGCGCTACACCGGGTCGATCCGGCAGAGGCAGAAGGGGTGGCCGGCCGGGTCCGCGTAGACCCGGAAGTCCTCCTTGTCCTCGGCGTGCAGCAGCCGCGCGCCCAGCTCCAGCACCCTGGCCTCGGCCGCGTCGATCTCCTCCCATGTGGACCCGCCGTCGAAGTCCAGGTGGAACTGCTGGGAGTTGCGATCCGCCCGCGGCCACTCCGGCGGGGTGAGTCCCGGCGCGCTCTGGAAGGCCAGCCGGGGGCCGCCTGGGACGCGCAGGACGACCCAGTCGGGGTCGTCGTCCTCCGGGGTGCCGCCCACGATGCCGGCGTAGAAGCGGGCGAGCGCGCGGGGGTCGGGGCAGTCGAGCACGACGGAACGGAAACGTGCGACGGTCACGAGAGCTTCCTCCTGTTCGGCGGGCGGTTCAGCAGGCGCAGAGGCAGAACGGGTGCCCCGCCGGGTCGGCGTACACACGGAAGGTGCGGGAGCGGTCCTCGGTGTCCAGCGGCTTCGCCCCGAGGGCCAGCACCTCCTTCTCGGCGGCGTCCAGGTCCGGGACGGTCAGGTCCAGGTGGAACTGCTGCGAGGCGTCGGCCGAGGGCCACTTCGGCGGTACGAAACCGGGGGCGGCCTGGAAGGCCAGCGACGGTCCGGCCGGGGTCTTCAGGTCCACCCATTCGCCCTCCCCCTCGACGGTCCCGCCGAGGACACCGGCGTAGAACCCGGCGAGCGCGCGGGGGTCAGGACAGTCCAGTACGACGGCTCCGAGCTCGGCTACGGCCATGGCTTCCTCCTTGAAGCGCGGTTACCTGTAGAGGCGAGTAACCAGTAACGGTTACCGCATGCTCCCGCATCGGGGGTAACGTCGCAAGGGAATTCCCTAGCTAGGTGGCCTGCAGTCATGAGTGAGAGATCGCCCGCGCCCGGGGGGCTGGTCCTGGTCGAGTCCCTGGTCAACACGGTGGATCTGGAGTCGGGCGCCGACGCGCTGGACTCGGCGGAGGGGCGGGCGCGGTTCCGGATCGCCGAGGGGGAGCTGGCGCAGGCGCGTGAGCTCCGGGAGTCGCTGCGGGTCGCTCTGCTGGCCCACGCGGGACACCCGCCGCACCGCGCGGTGACGCCGCTGGGGGAGCTGCTGGCGGGCGCGCCGCTGCTGCTCACGGTCGCCGAGGCCGACGGCGCGGCCGCCCTCGCTCCCGCCGACGCCGGGCCGCTGCTCTCCCGCGTCGCCGCCGCCGTCGCCGAGTCACTGGTCGCGGGGACGTGGAGCCGCCTGAAGGCCTGCGAGGCCGTGGACTGCCACTGGGCGTACTACGACCGGAGTCCGGCGGGGCGGGGCCGCTGGTGCTCGATGCAGGTGTGCGGGGCGCGCGCCAAGATGCGGCGGTACCGGGCCAGAGGGTGAGAGGACGGGGAGTGAGAGGACAGGGTGACGGGTGTCATCCCCAACTCCTCGGAAAGCGGTTCCCGAAATGTGGCGGGGGTGTGGAGAATGGCCGTGGACGCCGTTCCGGCCGACTGAGCCTCGGCCGGAACGGCGTTCACCCATGAGACATGCCCGCGCGGACGCCGTCCTGCGTCCGGAGCCGCCCGTCCTCAGGCCGTCGGCCGCCCCATCGCCCGGTACGTCCAGCCCGCCTTGCGCCACAGGGCCGGGTCCAGGGCGTTGCGGCCGTCGAGGACGACCTTGGCCGCCGCCACCTCGCCGAGGGCCGCCGGGTCCAGTTCGCGGAACTCACGCCACTCCGTGAGGTGGAGCACGACGTCGGCGCCCCGGACCGCGTCCACCGCGGTGTCGGCGTAGCCGAGGGTGGGGAAGAGGCGGCGGGCGTTGTCCATGCCCTTCGGGTCGTAGACCGTGACCTGACCGCCCTGGAGGTGGATCTGCCCGGCGACGTTCAGTGCGGGCGAGTCCCGGACGTCGTCCGAGTCGGGCTTGAAGGTGGCGCCGAGCACCGCGACCCGCTTGCCGAGGAACGGCCCGCCGCCCAGTATCTGCCGGGCCAGCTCCACCATCTGACCGCGCTGGCGCATGTTGATCGAGTCGATCTCGCGCAGGAAGGTCAGCGCCTGGTCGGCACCGAGCTCTCCCGCACGGGCCATGAAGGCGCGGATGTCCTTCGGCAGGCAGCCGCCGCCGAAGCCGATCCCGGCCCGCAGGAACTTCTTCCCGATCCGGTCGTCGTAGCCGATGGCCTCCGCCAGCTTGGCCACATCGCCGTCCGCGGCCTCGCACACCTCCGCCATCGCGTTGATGAAGGAGATCTTGGTCGCCAGGAAGGAGTTCGCGGAGGTCTTCACCAGCTCGGCCGTCGGGAAGTCGGTCACCACGAACGGCGTGTCCTCGCCGAGCGGCGTCGCGTACACCTCGCGCAGCAGCTGCTCCGCGCGCTCGCTGCGCACACCGACCACGATCCGGTCCGGGTGCAGCGTGTCGTTCACCGCGAACCCCTCGCGCAGGAACTCCGGGTTCCAGGCCAGCTCGGCGTCCGCGCCCGCGGGGGAGTGGTCGGCCAGGTAGCGGGCCAGCCGGTCGGCGGAACCGACCGGCACCGTCGACTTGCCGACGACGAGGGCGGGCCGGGTCAGGTGCGGGGCGAGCGAGGCGATCGCGGAGTCGACGTACGACATGTCGCAGGCGTACTCGCCGTGCCGCTGAGGGGTGTTCACACACACGAAGTGCACGTCACCGAAGGCGCCCGCCTCGGCGAAGTCCATGGTGAAGCGGAGCCGGCCGGTGGAGCCCTCGATCCCGGCGACATGCTTGCGCAGCAGGTCCTCCAGGCCCGGCTCGAACATCGGGACCTCGCCCCGCTGGAGCATCTCGATCTTCTCGGGCACCACGTCGAGCCCCAGCACCTCGAACCCGAGCTCGGCCATGGCCGCGGCGTGTGTCGCGCCGAGGTAGCCGGTGCCGATCACGGTGATCTTGAGGGCCATGGAGACTCCAGACGGGGGGACGGGCCTGTGCGCGCCCGAGCATAGTCGGAGCGTCTGGCGGGCATTTTTCCCGCTGTCGCCAAGCTCACGTATCACTCCCGTGGGCGGACCCCTAAAATTTGAGTTACTTAACGGTAATTAGCGCAGGCAATGCAGCGTCCTTGGAGCGTGAGAGACCTTGGCCGGATCGGCTGACTTCGACCTGTACCGCCCGTCCGAGGAGCACGACATGCTCCGGGACGCCATCCGTTCGCTGGCGGAGGCGAAGATCGCGCCCTACGCCGCCGCGGTCGACGAGGAGGCCCGCTTCCCGCGCGAGGCGCTGGACGCACTGGTGGCGAACGACCTGCACGCCGTGCACGTCCCCGAGGAGTACGGCGGCGCGGGCGCCGACGCGCTCGCCACGGTGATCGTGATCGAGGAGGTCTCGCGCGTCTGCGTCTCCTCCTCCCTGATCCCCGCGGTGAACAAGCTGGGCTCCCTGCCGGTGATCCTCTCCGGCTCCGAGGAGCTGAAGAAGAAGTACATGACCCCGCTCGCCAAGGGCGAGGGCATGTTCTCGTACTGCCTCTCCGAGCCCGACGCGGGCTCCGACGCGGCCGGCATGAAGACCAAGGCGGTCCGCGACGGCGACCACTGGATCCTCAACGGCGTCAAGCGCTGGATCACCAACGCGGGCGAGTCCGAGTACTACACGGTGATGGCCGTGACGGACCCCTCCAAGCGCTCCAAGGGCATTTCGGCGTTCGTCGTCGAGAAGTCCGACGAGGGCGTCTCCTTCGGCGCCCCGGAGAAGAAGCTCGGCATCAAGGGCTCCCCGACCCGCGAGGTCTACCTCGACAACGTCCGCATCCCCGCCGACCGCATGATCGGCGAGGAGGGCACCGGCTTCGCCACCGCGATGAAGACCCTGGACCACACCCGCATCACCATCGCGGCCCAGGCCCTCGGTGTCGCGCAGGGCGCCCTCGACTACGCCAAGGGCTACGTCCAGGAGCGCAAGCAGTTCGGCAAGGCCATCGCCGACTTCCAGGGCATCCAGTTCATGCTCGCCGACATGGCCATGAAGATCGCCGCCGCCCGCGCCCTGACCTACCAGGCCGCGGCCGCCTCCGAGCGCGGCGACAAGGACCTCACCTTCCAGGGCGCGGCGGCCAAGTGCTTCGCCTCGGACGTGGCGATGGAGGTCACCACGGACGCCGTCCAGCTCCTCGGCGGCTACGGCTACACCCGTGACTACCCGGTCGAGCGCATGATGCGCGACGCCAAGATCACGCAGATCTACGAGGGCACGAACCAGGTCCAGCGCATCGTCATGGCGCGCAACCTGCCGTAGCGCGCAACCTGCCGTAGCCGGTCCGACCGGCCGACGACCGAGCCCCCGGACGTGTTCCGGGGGCTTTTGTCGTGATGCGGGTGGGGTGTTTCGGGGTGGATTGTTGGCGTCCGCCCGATGGCGCCCGGCGGGGCAGGGGCGTAGGACGGAAGGACACGGGGCCCGCCCCGGGCTCCCGCGTCCCCCAGGAGGAGCCATGACCCAGGCCGAGAGCATGTCCGCGATGAGCAAGGAGATGCAGGACTGCGTGGCGGCGTGCATGGAGTGCCACAGCGTCTGCGAGGAGACCATGAGCTCCTGCATGCAGATGGGCGGCCAGGGGCAGATGCCGATCATGCGCGCGCTCATCGACTGCGCCGACATGACTCGCATGTGCGCGGACATGATGATGCGCCGCTCGCCCATGTCGGCGGAGATGTGCGCGATGTGCGCCAAGGCGTGCGAGATGTGCGCCGAGGCGTGTATGTCCATGCCGGACGATCCCCAGCTGATGCGCTGCGCCGAGGCGTGTCGCCGCTGCGTGGAGACCTGTCGGGCGATGGCGGGCATGGCGATGTGACACCGGCCGGCCGTGGTCGGGGGCACCCTTCTGGGTGCCCTCGACCGTGCCTTGGGCAGGCTGGCGCCATGACTGATGCGACGGAGACCTTCGACGCGACCGAGCGGACGATGTGGTCGGGGCGGACCGAGGCGTACGCGGGCAGCTTCGCACGGCTGTGCGCCCACCCCGTGGAGACCCTGCTGGATGCCGCCGGGGTCGGGGCGGGAACGCGCGTCCTGGACGTAGGCACCGGCACCGGTACGGCGGCTTCGGCCGCGGGGGCGCGCGGGGCACGGGTGAGCGCGGTGGACGCCGACGCCGGAATGGTCGCGGCGGCCCGGACCGCGGGGGTCGACGCCCGGATCGGCGTACTGCCCGAACTTCCTTACGCGGACGCCGAGTTCGACGCCGTCGTGGGCAACTTCGTCCTCAACCACGTCGGCCGTCCCCGCACCGCGCTGGCGGAGCTGCGGCGGGTGCTGCGCCCGGGCGGCACGACGGCCCTGACCGTGTGGGCCGGAGGCCGCCAGAGCGGCATGGAGCTGCTGGGACGGGCCTGCGAGGCCGCGGGGGCGGTACCGCCCGACCACCTGCCCCGCCTCGCCCCCGAGGAGGACTTCGGCCGTACGGCGGAGGGGTTCGCGGCGCTGCTCGCGGAAGCCGGCCTCGCTGACGTCCGGTGCGCGGAAGTGGTCTGGGAGCACCGCCCCAGCGCCGAGGAGTGGTGGAGCGGGGCCGCCGCGGGCATCGGCACCATCGGGCTGATCGTCACCTCGCAGAGCCCCGAGACCGTCGTACGGATCAGGCGGGAGTACGACCGTCTCGCGGCCGAGTTCGCCGACGGAGAAGGCCGGTTGGTGCTGCCGTACACCGCGCTGCTCGGCTCCGGGCGGCGGGCGTAGGGCGGTGGGCGCAGGCCGGACATGACGAGAGGGCCGGCCCGCCGGACCGGCCCCGCACGGTGACTCCTCGCCCTCAGTTGCCCGTGACCGTGACCTTCTCGTCGTTGTTCAGCTCCTGCACCAGCTGCTTCACCTTCGCCTTGTCCCAGACGAGGTTGCCTCCGCTGGACCCGGAGATCGGCATGTTCAGCGAGGTGCCGTCGCCGCCGTTGACGCCCTTCATCGCGAAGAACATGGACCCCAGGTCGTACAGGCCCATGTCCTTGTCGACGATGAGCGAGTCCAGGCCCGCGCCGAGCGTCGGGTAGAGCTTGAAGGGGTTCAGGACCGTGGCGGGGGTGGCCACCTGGTGGGCGAGGGCCGCGAGGAACTTCTGCTGGTTCTTGGTGCGCTGCAGGTCGGACGCGGCGAACGCGTGCCGGGTGCGGACGAAGGCGAGCGCCTGGTCGCCGTTCAGCTTCTGCTTGCCCGCCTTGAAGTCGGCGCCGGAGTACTTGTCCTTGAAGCCCTTGTCGATGTCGATCTCGACCCCGCCGACCGCGTCCACGATGCTCGCGAAGCCCGCGAAGCCGATCTCGACGTAGTGGTCGATGCGCAGCCCGGTGTTGAACTCCACCGTGCGCACCAGCAGCTCGGGCCCGTCCTCGGCGTACGCGGCGTTCAGCTTCACGTGCCGGCCCGTGCCCTTGTACGTCTTGCCGGACTCGGAGCCCACGAAGGTCGGGATCTCCACGTCCGAGTCACGCGGCAGCGAGATCAGCGTGTCGCCGTTGCTGCCGGTGTGCAGGATCATCATCGAGTCGGTGCGCTTGCCCTCGGCGGAGCCGGTGTGCAGCTGCTTCTTCTGCTCCGAGGAGAGCCCGGCGCGGCTGTCCGAGCCGACGATCAGGTAGTTGGTGCCGTCGCCCTGCTCCGGCCGGTCGATGACCTTGGACAGGTCGACCTCGCGGTTGAGCTTGGAGTCGGCCCAGAAGTAGGTGGAGACGGTCGTCACGATCAGCCCGGTGATCACGACGATCGCGGTCCACTTGATCCGCTTGCGCCAGTTCGGCGCGGGCCGCGGACCCCGGCCGCCGGCCGGGTCGCCGGGGCCGTCGTAGCCACCGCCGCCGGGGCTGCCGTAGACCTGACCGGTGTTGTAGCCGCTGTCGTAGTCACCGCCGTAGCCCTGGCCGTCGACGTACGACGGCTGCTGCTGCGGTACGCCGTTGCCGTACGGCGGCGCGGACGGGCCCTGGCGGCCGTACGCGCCCTGCCCGGGCGCCGCCTGACCGCGGCGGACCTGCCGCATCACGCGGGCGCTCTCGGGCTGTGCGCTCGCGCTGCCGCGTCCGTACCGGTCTCCGCGGTTGTCGCCGGACCATCCCTCGGGCCAATCGTTCATGCGCCCCAGTGTGCCGGTACCTGCTGTGCCCTATACAAGGGTCGTCGGAAAATCAGGGCAGCGCTGTTGCCAAGCTGACACAAATTCCCGGATTGTCATCACGGCATAGGGTGGGGGCATGACAGACCAGGCCACCGCCACCCCCGCCGAACCGGGGACTCCGGAGATCCCGGGCAAGCCCACCTCGGCGTCCCGCACCACGCTGAGCCACATCATGACCCAGGCCGACACCAACCTCCTCGGTACCGTGCACGGCGGCGTGATCATGAAGCTTGTGGACGACGCGGCGGGCGCAGTGGCCGGGCGGCACAGCGGCGGGCCCGCGGTCACCGCCTCCATGGACGAGATGGCGTTCCTGGAGCCGGTCAGGGTCGGTGACCTCGTCCATGTGAAGGCCCAGGTCAACTGGACCGGCCGGACCTCGATGGAGGTCGGGGTGCGGGTTCTGGCCGAGCGCTGGAACGAGTCCACGCCCGCCACCCAGGTCGGCTCCGCCTACCTCGTCTTCGCCGCGGTCGACGCCGGGGGCAGGCCGCGCCGGGTCCCGCCGGTGCTCCCGGAGACGGAACGCGACAAGCGCCGCTACCAGGAGGCCCAGATCCGCCGCACCCACCGCCTGGCACGCCGCCGGGCGATCATGGAACTGCGCGAGAAGCGAGCAGCGGAGGGCTTCGAGGACTGACAGGTCGCCGCCCCTCCTCCCCACCGCCTCCGGCGCCGGTCCTCCGCTCCGCACGGGCGCGGTCGGTGCATGCGGGCGCATTCCCGCACCAGCACCGTCGTCCCGGCCCGCGCACCCACCCCCGACGCCGTACCGGGCACGACGAGGGTCCCTCGATCTCCGCGCGCCGGGCCGCGGCCTCCGGGCGGGCGCGTGCCCGCTGCCGCGGCGGACCCGGACTCCGGCTCCTCGCCTACGCGCAGCCGACCTCGTCCCCCGTCACCACTCCGAACTCCCCCTGGAGCTCGTCCTCGGCGCGGACCTTCCGTACGCGTTCGAAGTCCGTGCCCGCGATCACCTTCAGCACCGCCCCCTGGCCCTTCACCGCCCGCAGCTCGCTGCCGGGCAGGGCCGCCGACAGGGAGCGGGCCGAGCGGTCCCAGCGGGGGTCGTAGGCGACGACCGTGCGCTTGACGGTGTGGTCGGCGGAGTTCACCGGGTTCCCCGTCGTGCGGAAGCCCGTCGACGCCAGCGCCGCGTCGACCCGCTTGCCGAGGCCGCCGGTCGCCGTGCCGTTCTCGACCTGGACGCGGATCTGCTGCGGGGCCACGGGGACGAGGAGCGCCTTGCTGCGCGGCTTGTACGCGGCCAGCGGCTGGTCCTCGCGCAGCGACTTGAACAGCCGCGCCGACTTCACCGGGTCCCACTTCAGGGTCGACCCCACGCCCTTGACGGCGTATCCCATCTGCCCGATCGGCACGGTCGTGAACTCCGACGAGGAGGGGGAGAAGTTCCGCATCGCCCGGCCCAGGTCGAGCAGCTCGTCCGTGCCGAAGCCCTTGTCGGCGCGCACGGAGCCGAGCACGGCCCGGGTCACGTCGCGGAACTTCATCGGGTTCAGCAGGATCCCGGACGACGTCGCCCGCTCGATCAGCGCCGCGAGGAACCGCTGCTGCCGCTTCATCCGGCCGAGGTCGGAGGAGCCGTCGGCGTGCCGGGAGCGGACGTACTGGAGGGCCTGCCCGCCCATCAGCCGGTGCCGGCCCGCCGCCAGGTCGAGGCCGGTGTACGCGTCCTTCAGCGGGTCGGCGTTGCAGATCTCGACCCCGCCGAGCACGTCCACCGTCTTCATGAAGCTGGTGAAGTCGACCTCCAGATAGTGGTCGACCTTCACATGGGTCATGCTCTCCACGGTCCGCACGGTCAGCTGCGGGCCGCCCTCCGCGTAGGCCGCGTTGAGCTTGATGGGGTGCCCGTGGTGCCGTTCCCCCGTGGTCCCGTCGACATGCGCCGGCGTCATCGCGTACGAGTCCCGCGGCAGGCTCACCACGCTCGCCCGTTCCCGGTCCTCCGAGATGTGCACGATCATGATCGTGTCGGTGCAGTGGCAGGGCGCCCCGCCCAGCCGGTACTTCTGCCGTTCGGCCTCGGTGATCCTGTCGCGCCCGTCGGTGCCGACCAGCAGCACGTTCATGCCGTGCCCGGCGCGCGGCCGGTTCTTCATGTCCTTGAAGGGGTCCACGCGTGCGATGTCCGCGTCGAGGCTGGTCATCACCGCGTGGCCGATCCCGGCGGAGGCCAGCACGACGACGGACAGCGTGGTCGCCGCCCGCATGGCCCAGCGGGGCCGTTTCCGTCGTACGGGTGGCCGGGCGGGCCGGCGCTGCGGCGGGCGGGGACGGGTGGCGGAGGGGCGGGGCGGTGTGGCGGGCATGGGGGGACACCTCCGCGAGGAACAGCCGAACGAGGGATCCTGAGCACCGTAGGCCCATACGATCTGCGACGACCGGCACCGCCCCGGGCGGGGCGCATCGGTGTCCCCCGTTCGCGGTAACGTGAGCCCCCTATGAACGCCAAGCCCGATGTGCGGCTCCCCGCCGTATCTGTGATCATGCCCGTCCTCAACGAGGAGCGGCATCTGCGCGGAGCCGTCCAAGCGATCCTCGCGCAGGAGTACGCCGGTGAGATGGAGGTCGTGATCGCCCTCGGTCCCTCCACGGACCGCACGGACGAGATCGCGGCCCGGCTCGTGGCCGAGGACTCCCGCGTCCACACCGTCCCGAACCCCACCGGCCGCACCCCCGCCGCCCTCAACGCCGCGATCAAGGCCTCCCGCCACCCGATCGTCGTCCGCGTCGACGGGCACGGCATGCTCTCGCCGAACTACATCGCCACCGCCGTACGGCTCCTGGAGGAGACCGGCGCGCAGAACGTCGGCGGCATCATGCACGCCGAGGGCGAGAACGACTGGGAGCACGCGGTCGCCGCCGCCATGACCTCGAAGATCGGTGTGGGCAACGCGGCCTTCCACACCGGCGGCGAGGCCCAGCAGGCCGAGACGGTCTACCTCGGTGTCTTCCGGCGCGAGGCGCTGGAGCAACAGGGCGGCTACAACGAGGAGTTCATCCGCGCCCAGGACTGGGAGCTCAACTTCCGGATCCGCGAGGCGGGCGGGCTCATCTGGTTCTCGCCCGAGCTCAGGGTGTCGTACCGCCCGAGGCCGAGCGTGAAGGCCCTCGCCAAGCAGTACAAGGACTACGGCCGCTGGCGGCACGTCGTCGCCCGCTACCACGAGGGCTCCATCAACCTGCGCTACCTCGCCCCGCCGACCGCCGTGTGCGCGATCGCGGCCGGGATCGTGGTGGGCGCCGCGCTGACCCCGCTCGGCTTCGTGATCCCCGGCGGCTACCTCGCGGCGATCGTGCTGGGCTCGCTGCCGGCCGGCAAGGGCCTCCCGCTGAAGGCCCGCCTCCAGATCCCCGTCGCCCTCGCCACCATGCACATGTCGTGGGGCTACGGCTTTCTGACCAGCCCGCGCTCCCTCGCGAAGCGGGTCATCGCCTCGCGCCGGCCCGCGGTGCTGAACGAGGCGTGAGTCGCATCACCAGGTGAACCCCGGGTTGACGTGCATGCAGGCCGACTCGTCCGCCCCGTTGAGGGCCTCAGCCGTCTTCGGGGTGGTGTCGTCCTTCTTGGCCGCCCTGTACGTCGTACCCTCGCGCCAGTCCGCTCCCACGACGAGCGTGACCCCGGAGACATCGGTCGACTTCTTCACCGAACTCAGCGGAATGCCCAGGGACTTGGCGACCGCCTGGGCATCACCCTCCAACTCGGCGCTCGGGTAGCGCACAAGCGTCTTCGCCTCGGTCAGGGACCCCGTCCGGTCGGAGACCGCCTTGTCGTAGCCCTTCTCCGCCAGCAGTCCGGCCACCGTGCTCGCGCGGCCGCTCGCCGCGGCCAGGGCGCTGGTGCGGGTGCCGTTCTGGACCAGGACCCCGATCTCGTCCTTGGCGGCGGCCGGGTCGGTGGAGGACTCCTCCGCCTTCTCGGCGGTCGCCTTCTTCGCGTCCTTGCCGTCCAGCGCGATGTCCTCGCGCACCAGCCGGAACAGCTGCTCGGCGTCCTCGGTGGGCTCCACGCGCGCGCCGACGTATCGGTTCGGCATGGTCGTCATCGTGATGCGCTCCGGCTCGACCTTGCGCAGTTCGTTGCTGAGGTCGTAGAGCTCCTTCACGGTGCCGAGCCCCGAGTCGACCGTGATGGCCCTCGTGGCCTGCTCGGCGAGCTTGCGCAGCTTGTTGGGGCTGCTCAGGGTGGCGTTGGCACGCAGCTCGCGGACCATCGAGTTCATGTACATGTGCTGGGCCTTGGCGCGGGCGAGGTCGCTGCCGTCCTCGAAGCCGTAGCGGGTGCGCAGCCACTGCAGGGCCTGCTTGCCCTTGACGGAGGTGGTGCCCTCCTCGAGCTTCAGGCCGGAGCCGTGCCCCTGGCTGTCCCGCGACAGGATGTTGGCGTCCACGCAGACCGGGACACCGCCGATGGCGTCGGCCATCGACACCACGCCCGAGAAGTCGACCATCATGAAGTGGTCGATGTGGATGCCGGTGAGCTCCTGCCAGGTGGCCACCGTGCAGCCCGGGCCGCCGTGGCCGAGGCTCTGGTTGGTCATCGCCCGCCCGTTGCTCGCCGCGTACACCTTGCCGTCGTCCGGATCGGTGCACTTGGGGATCTTCACGAGGGTGTCGCGGGGCATGCTGACGACCGAGAGGTTGGTGCGGTCGGCGGACAGGTGCAGCAGCATCTGCACATCCGCGAGCGGGGTGGAGCCGAAGGTCTCCCTGGCGCCGCCGAGTTCCTGGTTCTCCTTGCTGTCGCGGGCGTCGGACCCGATCAGCAGGATGTTCAGCGGGGTCTGGCCCGCCGCGTTCGGCGTCGGCTCGGCGACCTTGTTGTCGCCCAGGTTCAGGTCGTCCTGCTCGATGTTGGAGTTCAGGTGCCGGTAGTAGAGGTAGCCGGTCCCGGCCACCGCGAGTATCAGCACCGACAGTGTGGCCGCGGACCATCTGAGCACCCGGTGCTTGCGCGGCGCCCTCCGACTGCCGGGTCCGCCGTCCGCCTCTGTCTCCGGAGCGACTTCCTGCACGCTGTATTGCGTTGTCAACGTTCCTGTCCTCCCCACCCACCCCACCGGACCCGCAGCCATGCCACGGGCCCGCCGCACGTCTTAGACATACGACGGGCCCGTGAGGTTGCCCTACGAACCTGTGCCGGACCTGGGGACCGGCTCGCGGTCCCCCGTGGACCTCAGCTCGCGCACTGCGGCTTGTCGGCGGTGGACTTGTCCACGTTCGGAGCGGCCGTGGACGAACTGAGCTTCACACCCGCGCCCTTGAAGTCCTTGCCCAGGGTCAGGGTCATGGCCGGCAGGCCCTGGGCGTTGGTGACGCTCTTGCCGGGCTTCAGAGCCGAGCCGGACAGGCCCATGATGTCCGCGAGCCGGCGGGCCTGGTCGGCCTGGTCGGGGTCGTACTCCAGGGTCGTCTTCGCCAGCGTCGCCTCGGCGTTGCCCCCGTTGTCGGACTTCAGCACACCCGCCTCGGTCTGGAGGTAGGCGAGCTGCTGCTGGGCACTGCCCGCGGCCGCGCCGCCGTTGAGGATGCGCACCCGTACGTCGGACGCGGCGGACTTGGTGCCCTTGAGCCGGGCCGCGACCTCGGCCTTCTCCTTCTTCTGCTGGGCCTTGACCTCGGTGAAGGAGACGTCGGTCCGGATCGCCTCGAAGATCGCGGGGGCCTTCGCCTCGTCGACCACCACCGTCGCCTTGATCTTCTCGGCGGGGTTGTCGACCACCGGGATCGTCATGAAGCTGATGTTCTTCGTGGGCACCTTCTTCAGCTCCAGCGCGATGTCCTTGAGCGTGCCGACCTTGCCGATGGCCGTGTCCACGGTCAGCGCGTTGGTCGCGGCCTCCGCCAGCTTCAGCAGTTTGGTGGGGCTGGTGAGGGTGTCGCCGGAGGTCATCTTGCGCATCAGCGAGCCCAGGAACTGCTGCTGCACCTTGATCCGGTCCAGGTCGCCCTCGTTGCCGAAGGCGTGCCGGGTGCGCACGAAGGCGAGGGCCCGCTCGCCCTCCACGGTCGACTTGCCCGCGGGCAGGACGAGCTTCGACTTCTTGTCGTCGACAGCTTTCTCCACACAGACCTCGACCCCGTCGACCGCCGTGGTGAGGGTCTTCACCGCGTTGAAGTCGGCCATCACGAAGTGGTGCGGCTTGATGCCGGTGGCCGCCTCGACGGTGCGCATCGTGCAGCCCGCGTCCCGGCCGGCCTCACCGAGGCTCCGGTTGAAGCGGACGCCGTCCAGCCCGGCGACGACCGTCTCGGAGCCGTCCTCCTTCTTGGTCTGGCAGTCCGGTATGTCGACGATCAGGTCGCGCGGGATGCTGAGCGCGGTCGCGTTCGAACGGTCCTTGGCGACGTGCAGCAGGATCGTGGTGTCCGCGTGGCCGACGCTGCCCGCGTCGCCGTAGCCCTCGTTGCCCGCGCCGGTGCGCTTGTCGGTGCCGATGATGAGGATGTTGAAGGCCTCGTCCTTGCTGAAGTTGCTCGCGGCCGCGTCCCCGACATCGGTCGTGCCGACGTTGCCTTCCAGGTGCTTGAGGTAGAAGTAGCCCGTCGTGGCACCGGCGACCAGGACGAACGCCATCGTGCCGCCGGTCCACAGCAGGGCCTTCTTCGCCTTCGACTTCTGCTTGACCGGACGCCGGCCGCGCCGCCCCGGCAGCGGTTCCTCGGGCGGCGCGCCCCGCCGTCTGCGCGGCGGCGGGACGTCCCGGCCGGGGGCCACGGGCGTGGTCGTACGGGCGCTCGGCGCACCCGTCCTGCTCGGTACGGGTGCGGGTCTGCGCGGACCGGGCACGGCCGACTGCGGTGCGGAAGGGGTCAGTCGCAGTTCGTATTCGCCGGTGTTCGGATTGAGCACCCACTGGTCTGCGGGGTCGACGTCGTCCGCCCGCCCACGGCCTTGTGCGTCCACGTTGTCCGAATCCTCCGTCAGGGCCACGCGGCGATCGCTGGATCGCTCACACTATCCGCCCGGTTGGGCCTTGAGCGACGTGAGTTGTTCCTGCTCCGATCCTGTAAGTATGTACGTACGCCCGGCCCGCTCCGTTCGGCCCCCGCCCGTTCCGTTCGACTACCAGCGGTAGACCCAGTAGACCTCCATGCACTGCCCGGTGTCCGAACCGTTGATGGCGTCCACGTTGCCCGGCATGTCACCGGCCTTGGCCTCGGGGCGCTTCGGATAGGTCGTCCCCTCGCGCCAGTCGGCGCCCACGACGAGGGTGACCCCGGAGACGTCGGTCGACTTCTTCACCGAACTCATGGGGATTCCCAGGGACTTGGCGATGCGCTGGGCGTCGCCCTCCAGGTCCGCGCTCGGGTAGCGCACGACGGTCCGGTCCTCGGAGAGCCCCGCCGTGGCGTCCTTGGACGCCTGCGAGAAACCTTTTTGCACGAGCTCCTGGGCGAGCGTGCCCGCCCGTCCGCTCACCGGGCCGAGCGTGGAGGTCGCCGTCGCGTTCTGCACGAGGACGCCGATCTCGCGGTCCGGTGCGGAAGGGGCCTTCGTGGGCTGGGCCTTCTTCTTCCCGCCCGAGGACGCCTTGCCGTTCTTGTCGAGGGCCACGTCGTCGCGGAGCATCTCCCACAGCTTGTCGGCGTTCGCGCCGTCGGGCACCACGTGATCGCGGTTCTGCTGATCCTGCACGTTCGGCATCGTCACCGAGGTGATGCGGTCCGTCGGCACCGACTTGAGCTGCATGCCCAGGTCGTAGAGCTTCTTGACCGAGCCGATCTCCTCGGAGACCTGGAGGGACTTGGTGGCCGCCTCGGCGAGACCCATCAGCCGCGGGGTGTCCGTGAAGACGTTCTGCCCCTTCAGCGTGCGCATCATCGAGTTCAGGTACATGTGCTGGGCCCTGGCCCGCATCAGGTCGCTGCCCCAGGCGTGCCGGGTGCGCAGCCACTGCAGGGCCTCCTTGCCCTGGACCTTGTGCGTTCCCGCCCGCATCTTCAGCCCGGAGCCGCCGGGCACCGCGGCCGTGGGGCGGTCCCACACGTTCTGCTTCACACAGACGTTGACCCCGCCGATGGCGTCCGCCATCCGCACCACGCCCGCGAAGTCGATCGTCATCCAGTGGTCGATGTAGACGCCGGTGAGGTTCTGCCAGGTCGCGAGCGTGCAGCCGGCGCCGCCGCGGGCCAGGGAGGCGTTGATGATGTCGGTGGTCGCCGGAAAGGTCTTGCCGGTGTCCGGGTCCGTGCACCTGGGGATGTCGACCCGGGTGTCGCGCGGGATGCTCACCATGGCGGCGCTCTTGCGGTCCGCGGAAAGGTGGATGAGCATCTGCACGTCGCCTCGCGGCGGGTCGCCGCGGTTGTCCCGGCTGCCGCCGAGCTTCACGTTCTCGTCGGAGTTACGGCTGTCCGAGCCGATCAGCAGGATGTTCAACGGCGTCTGCCCGGCCGCGTTGGCCTCGGTCCTGTGCGCCTTGGAGTCACCGCTGCTGCGCTCGCCCTTGCGGATGTTGCCGTTGAGATGCTGGTAGTAGAGGTATCCGGCGCCGGCCGTGCCGAGTATCAGCACGGCGAGCGTGGTCGCCCCCCATCTCAGCACCCGGTGCTTGCGCTTGCCGCGCCGCCGCCCGTGCCGCCCGCCGCCGTCCCCTGTGCCCCCGCTCCCGCCGCCCCCGTCGGCTTCCCGCGGCCCTGGAGCGGGCCGGGAAACCGGCCGCGTCCCCTCCTCGTGCACACCACTGTGCGCCATCCCCTGTCTCCCCACCCTCACGCCGAACCAACGAAAAGACCTGTCGTGCGTCCTCTTAGACGCATTACAGGCCCCTGAGGTCACCGCGGAACCGGCGAACACGCTCCCACCTGCGCCGCCCCGCCCGAAACGAACGCCCGACGGCCCCTGCCGGGACCGCTCGGACACCGCGCGCTCGCCCGCGGCGGACGCTTCGGCACCCGCCCGCCCCGACGCGCGACCGGCCTCTCAGGTCACCTCACTTGGCGCACTCGACCTTGTCGGCCGTGGACTGCTGCACTCCCTCGGGGGCCTTCGTCGCCGTGGTGAAGGAGACGCCGGCGCCCTTGAAGTCCTTGCCCAGAGTCAGCGTCATCGTGGGCAGGCCCTGGGAGTTGGTGACGCTCTTGCCGGGCTTCAGCTGCGCTCCGGACAGGCCCAGGATGGCCGCGAGCCGGCGCGCCTGGTCGGCCTGGTCCGGGGCGTACTCCAGGGTCGTCCTCGCGAGCGAGGTGCCCGCGTTGCCCGCGTTCTCCGACTTCAGCACGCCCTCTTCGTTCTGCAGGTACTCCAGCTCGGCCTGCGCGCTGCCCGCCGCCGCACCGCCGTTGAGGATGCGCACCCGCACCTCGGACGCGGCGGACTTGGTGCCCTTGAGCCGGGCCGCCTCCTTCGCAGCCTCGGCGCTCTTGGACGCGCTCGCCTTCTTCTTGACCTCGGTGAAGGACACGTCGTTCTTGATCATGTCGAAGACCGTGGGGGCCGTGGCGTCGTTGAGGACGACCGTCGCCTTCACCTTCTCCGCCGGGTTGTCGACGACCGGCACGGTGGTGAAGGTCAGGTTCTTCACGTTCAGCTTGCCCAGCTCCAGACCGAGGTCCTTCAGCTTGGAGATGCTGTCGAGCTGCGAGTCGACGGTCAGCGCCTTGGTGCCCGCCTCCGCCAGCTTGATCATCTTCGTCGGATCGGTGAGCGTGTCGTTCGACTTCAGCTTGCGCATCAGCGCGCTCAGGAACTGCTGCTGGAGCCCGATCCGGCTCAGGTCACCGCCGAAGCCGACCGAGTGCCGGGTGCGCACGAACGCGAGGGCCTGCTCGCCCGAGATGGTGTGCGTGCCCTTCGACAGCTTGAGCTTGGAGTCCTCGTCGTCGATGTCCTTGCCGAGACAGACCTCGACCCCGCCGACCGCCGTGGTCAGCGTCTTGACCGCGTTGAAGTCGGCCACCATGAAGTTGTCGGCCTGGATGCCGGTGAGTTCCGTGACGGTCCGCACGGTACAGCTGGGCGTGCGTTCGTCCTGGCCCAGGCTCGTGTTGAAGCGGACGTTGTCCGTGCCCGGGATGACCTTGGTGCTGCCGTCCGCCTGGGTGGTCGGGCAGTCGGGGATGTCGACGATCAGGTCGCGCGGGATGCTCAGCGCGGTCGCGTTCGTACGGTCCTTGGAGACGTGCAGCAGGATCGTGGTGTCCGCGTGGCCGACGCTGTTCTTGTCGCCGTAGCTCTCGTTGCCCGCGCCGGTGCGCTTGTCGGTGCCGATCAGCAGGATGTTGATCGCCTTGTCGGTCTGGAAGCCACCGGTGCTCGCGCCGTCGTCGGAGACGGACGTGATGTTCCCGTTGAGGTGGCGGATGTAGAGATAGCCGCCGCCCGCGGCCGCGATCAGCACGAACGCCATCGTGCCGCCGGTCCACAGCAGGGCCTTCTTCGCCGTCGACTTCTTCTTGACCGGCCGGCGTCCCCGCCGGCCCGGCAGCGGTTCCTCGGGCGGGGCACCCCGCCGCCTGCGCGGCGGCGGCACGTCACGGCCGGGCGCCACGGGGGTGGTCGTACGACCGGCGGGCACGCCCGCCCTGCTCGGGGAGGGCATGGATCCACGGGGACCGGGAACACCTGACTGCGGTGCGGAAGGGGTCAGTCGCAGTTCGTATTCACCGGTGTGCGGGTTGAGTACCCACTGGTCTGCGGGGTCGATGTCGCCCGCCCGCCCACGGCCTTGTGCGTCCACGGTTGCTGAATCCTCCGTCGGCCGGATGCACCGGAGCGCTCACACTAGCCGCCCGATTCGCCGACAGGTTACGACGGTGACAAATTCCACGTCCCTACAACCGGGCAATCCGCCCATTTGCTCGGACACCGCTTCCCCGCCTTGGTAAACGCTTTACCCGCAGGTGTCCTCGGCGGCCGTGTTGCCGCGGAAGGTGGGCGTCCCGCCGCCGTTCTCAGTTTCTTCATAGGGTTCTTCGTCATGCGAATGTTCTGAAACCCTCGGGGCTTTCTCCGTCACCTTCACCGGCGCATCCTTGCGCAACCGTTCGAAAAGCCGCCGGGCCTCGGGTTCCGCGAGTTGATCACGATTGCGGTCGTGGACGTACGGCTCCCGCGGCACGGTAAGGAATTGCACATGCCCGGTGGGGATGTGCCGCAGCCCGCGCACGAGTTCGTAGAGCCCGCGCAGACTCGCCAGACCGGGATCGGTGGTGAGCGAGGAAGTCGCCGCGTCCAGCACGGGATAGAGCTTCACCGGATTCAGCAGTACGTCATTGCTCTGCACCTTGTTGACGAGGGCTCCGAGAAAGCGCTGCTGACGGTCCATCCGGTCGGTGTCGCTGCCGTCGCCGAGGGACTTGCGGGCCCGCACATAACCGAGCGCCTGCTCGCCGTTCAACGTCACCCGCCCCGCCGGAAGCCGCAGCTTGGCGGCCTTGTCGTCGATCGGTTCGTCGAGGCAGACGGTCACTCCGTCGACGGCGTCCACCATGTCCTTGAACCCGTGGAAGTCGACGACCATGTGATGATCCACGCGAATGTTCGTGAGTTTCTCGACGGTCCGGATCGTGCAGGCCGAACCGCCCTTCTGGAAGGCGTGGTTGAACATCGCGAACACGGGCCGGCCGCGGCTCCCGTCCGGGCCCCGGCAGGCCGGTATGTCCACCATCAGGTCCCGCGGCAGCGACACGGCGGTCGCGGTGCGCCGCCCGGCGGCCAGGTGCAACAGGATCGTGGTGTCCGACCGTTCGGTCCCGGAGTCCCGCCCGTAGCGCGCGTTGCCGTCCCCCGACCGCGAGTCCGACCCGATCAGCAGTATGTTCTGTGCGTCCTTGACGAGCGAGGTCGGCCGCTCGCTCTCGTACCGGGCGAGCTCGGCGGCGGCCGCGTCATCCGGCGTGATGTTCCCGTCGAGCTTGGCGTAGACGGCCCATCCGGCACCGGCGGCGACGAGGACGAGCACGGTGGCGCCGAGCCCGGCACCGCGCAGCCACCGCCGCCGACGCCGCCGTACGAGCCCTTCACCGTGAGCCGACGCCCCGAGGCCGGGTCCGAGGGGGTGAGCGCTGTCGGTCACGGGTCGGCCCACCCCTCATGGCGTAGGGATCTGTTCCTACGACCATGACGCGGACCGGTTCCCGAGGGGCGCCGGTACTGCTCCACTCGGGTGACTGCTCCGGCCGGGCGGAGCGGAGCTCTGTCGATGCGCGGCTGCGCCGCGTGGGGCGTGACCAGCCACGAGATCAGGGTGCGGCTGCGGGCGTGGCCGACCGTGAGATCAGGGTGCGGCTGCGGGCGTGGCCGACCGCGAACGAGCCGCAGCCGCAGACCGGACGAGACCGCCTCTCTCAGCGGCGCACGACGCTCACCCGCTCGTCCTCGATCCGCTTGGCCAGCGCCTCCTCGCCCAGCTGCTCCGGATTCCGGCACAGCACCACGGAGCCCCCGGTGGCGAGCGGCCCGTACAACCCGGCGCACAGCCCGTCCCACGTGTCGTACGGCAGCCCCGACAGCACGCGGTCCCCGGTTCCCTCGGCCCGGGCCCGCTCCACGACCTCCGCCGCGCTGAACTCCCGCCCGGCCACGACCAGCGCGGGCTCGTCAGGATCCACCGGAGCGAACGGAACGAACCGGTCGCCCTGCCCCGGCACCTCCACCGCGTAGTCCACGAACCCGTCCGGCGGCTGCGGGAACCGTCCGCCCAGCGGCCGCAGCGCCAACGCGACCCGCTCCCCGGAACAGGCCCGCGCCGCCTCCAGCGCATCCGGCCCGCTCACCACGACATCGGCCGAGGAGGGATCCCCGTCGACGTCCGCGACCACCCCCACCGACGCGCACGCCAGCAGCCACACCGCCGTCTGCCAGTGCGCGGGCAGCAACAGCGCCACCCGGTCGCCCGGCGCGGCGGCGAGGTCGCCCTGGAGGAGGTTCGAGGTCTTGGCCACCCAATTGGCGAAGGTGGCCACGGACAATTCGACACGTTCGCCCGTGGCGTCGTCGTAGAAGGTCACCAGGGGGCGGCCGGGATCCGCGGCGAGCGCGGAACGCAGCAGGTCGGCAGGGGTGCGATCGGTGGCGTTCACCCGCGAAAGGGTACGCGGGCCCGCGGCCGGACACCCCCGCGCGGGGCCACCGGTTCGGCGCAACAGCACCCGACGGTCCGTCAGTTCCCCAATGGACAGATTTATATGACTATGTCCAGGATCGGGAACATGCGTGGACTTCTTGCTTCCTCGATCGGCGTCACCTGCGCCGCCGCCCTCGCCCTGCCCCTCACCTCACCCGCGCTCGCGGCGAGACCGGCGTCCCCGGCGGCCGCCGGGCCGGCGGCCGTGCGACAAGCGCCGGCCGCGGAAGCCCTCGGGGGCACGCAGTCGCTGCCCCTCGCGCCCCTCGCCTCCCGCGACCGCACCCTCGCCCCGGTCGCCGAACAGGGCCTGCCCCGCCGGGACGTACGGCACTTCTCCCTCGTGGGCGTGATCTGGGACGACCCGGACGCCGTGCTGAACGGCCGCGTCCAGGTCCGCACCCGTGCCGTCGGCACCGACACCTGGTCGGGCTGGCAGGACCTGGAGACCCACAACGACGACGCCGCCGACCCCGGCACGGCCGAGCGCACCTCCGGCCGCGTCCACGGCGCCACGGCACCGCTGTGGGTGGGCGACTCGGACGGTGTGGAGGTGCGGGTCCGCGCCGAGGCCGACCGCAGGACCGAGGACACCGCCCGCGGATCCCGTACGGCGACGACGACCGCTGCTCTTCCGACGGGTCTGCGTCTGGAACTGGTGGACCCGGGGGAGAGCGCACCGGCGCCCACCCGGCGGGAGACCGAGGTGACGGGCGCCGCCCAGCGCGGGACGGCTGGGGCGGGCGCCGCCCGTCGAGCCGTCGCGCCCCGCTCCGCACCCACCGCCGAACCGGCCGAGGCACGCGCCGCGATGGACGCGGCCGCCGCCAACGCCGGTCTGGCCGGCCTCGGCGCCACGGAGATCCCCGCACTGGACCGGCGGCAGACCGAACAGGAGCTGTTCGCCCTGCGTGCGGGGGAACTGACGGCCCAGCAGCGGGTGAAGCCGTACATCGGGCCGCGCCCGCGCATCGTCACCCGGCGCGGCTGGGGCGCCGACGAGGGGCTGCGCGAGCGGAAGTTCGTGTACACGAAGAAGGTCAAGGCGGCCTTCGTGCACCACACGGCGTCCGGCAACGGGTACCGCTGTACGCAGGTGCCCTCGCTCATTCGCGGTATCTACCGGTACCACGTCAAGAGCATGGGCTGGCGTGACATCGGCTACAACTTCCTCGTCGACAAGTGCGGAAACATCTACGAGGGCCGGGCGGGTGGCGTGGCGAAACCGGTCCTCGGCGCCCACACTCTCGGTTTCAACAGCAACAGCATGGGGATCGCCGTCCTCGGCAGCTACGGCTCCAAGAAGCCGCCCGCCGCCGTCACGAAGGCCGTCGCACGGCTCAGCGCGTGGAAGCTCGGTCTGCACGGCGCCAACCCGAAGGGCAAGACGTACCTGAAGTCGGGCGGTGGCAACCTCTACCCGAAGGGCAGGAAGGTACGACTGAACGTGATCTCCGGTCACCGGGACGGCTTCGCCACGGAGTGCCCCGGATGGCAGCTCTACCGCAAGCTCGGGTCCACCCGCACGACAGCTGCCCGTCTCCAAGGTCGTTGACGGTCGCTGGGGACCGAGGAGAGCGCGCAGGAGAGCTCGTACCACCCGTTTCACCGCCGTCGGGGGGCAGGCGCGAATGCCGCACGGCCGCCGAAGGTGCCGCACAACGGTCTGCATACACTGGCCGGTCGCAAGGCAGTTCGGGCCGGTCCCGGCAGGAAGCGGAGACGACAGGTGACAGAAGCGATCCTCCTGGTCGGCGGCAAGGGCACGAGGCTGCGACCTCTCACGGTCCACACCCCGAAGCCCATGGTGCGTGCGGCGGGCGTCCCCTTCCTCACCCATCAGCTGGCCAGAGCGAGAGCGGCGGGCGTCGACCACATCGTCCTCGCGACGAGCTACCTCGCGGAGGTCTTCGAACCGCACTTCGGCGACGGTTCGTCCCTGGGGCTCCACCTCGAGTACGTCACCGAGGAGGAGCCCCTCGGCACGGGCGGCGCGATCCGCAACGTGGCCGCCCGTCTGCACTCCGGCCCCGACGACCCGGTCCTGATCTTCAACGGCGACATCCTGACGGGCCTGGACATCAGGGCCCTGGTGCGCACCCACGAGACGACGGGCGCCGACGTCTCCCTGCACCTCACGAAGGTCACCGACCCCCGGGCCTACGGGCTGGTCCCCACGGACGGGACGGGCAAGGTCCTCGCCTTCCTGGAGAAACCCCAGACCCCCGAGGAGATCGTCACCGACCAGATCAACGCGGGGGCGTACGTCTTCCGCCGCTCGGTCATCGACACGATCCCGCAGGGCCGTCCGGTCTCGGTCGAACGCGAGACCTTCCCCGAGCTCCTCTCGGCCGGGGCGCATCTCCAGGGCATGGTGGACTCGACGTACTGGCTGGACCTCGGCACCCCCGCCGCCTTCGTCCGCGGCTCGGCGGACCTGGTCCTCGGCCGGGCCCCGTCCCCGGCGGTCCCCGGCCGCTGCGGCGACCGCCTGGTCCTCCCCACGGCGAGGGTCGCCCCCGACGCGAAGCTGACGGGCGGCACGGTGGTGGGGGAGGGCGCGTACGTCGCGGAGGGCGCGCGCGTCTTCGGCTCCACGATCCTTCCGGGCGCGGTGATCGAACCGGGCGCCGTCATCACCGACTCCCTGATCGGCACCAGGGCCCGCATCGGCGAACGCTCCGTCCTCACCGGCACGGTCATCGGCGACGGCGCGGTCATCGGCGCCGACAACGAACTACGGGACGGCGTGCGGATCTGGTGCGACGCCCGCATCCCGGCGGGAGCGGTCCGCTTCTCGTCGGACCAGTGAGCCGGGCCCCATCGAAGGACCGGTGAACGGGACGGGACGCGACGGGTAGGGGGTTGGGGTCGGGGCGGCGGGGGCGAGAAACCCCCGGCACCCCACTCCGTCACAGCCTCCCGATGTCCCCCCGGGTCATCCGCGGCGCCCGCCGAGCAGGCGTACGCCCGCTCAACAGGATCAACCGAGCCGCCCGATGCCGCTGCCCCGCATACGGCTCCAGCAACGACAGCATCGCCGCGTCATCCGCGTCCCGGTCCCCCGCCAGCGCGAACCCCACGATCCCCGGCAGATGCAGATCCCCCACGGTCACCGCGTCCGCCGCCCCATGACTGCGCTGCACCACCTCCGCGGAGGTCCACGGCCCCACCCCCGGCACCACCTCCAAGCGGGCCTGGGCGGCAGCAGGAGACATCCCCACCGCCTCCTCCAGCCGCGCGGCGACCCGCACGCACCGCAGAATCGTCGACGCCCGCTTGTTGTCCACCCCGGCCCGATGCCACTCCCACGACGGAATCAACGCCCACGTCCGCGGCGCCGGCATCACCCACAACCGCCCACCCGCCGCGGGCCCGGGCGCAGGCTCCCCGAACTTCCGCACCAGCAACCGCCACGCCCGATACGCCTCGTCGGTCGTGACCTTCTGCTCCAGCACGGACGGAATCAACGACTCCAGCACCAGCCCGGTCCGCGTCAGCCGCAACCCCGGCCGTCGATGCCAGGAGTGCGCCACGACCCGATGCCGGGGCACGAAGGCGGAAGGGTCGTCCGCGGCGCCGAGCAGCTCGGGCAACCGCGACAGCAGCCACTCGCCCCCGGGCCCCCACGCCTCGCCGCGCACCTCACCGCCGTACACACGGACCCGCAGGGTCCCCGGCCCGACGGGCGTACGACTGGCGCGCCACACGGACCCGTCCGGAAGCGCCCGGAAGGTGGGATCCGCGGGCCCCCGCCGCAGTGCCCCGAGCACCAGCCCGAGATCGACGGGCCACCCCGGCGACCACTTCCGCACGAGCGGGGCCTCCGTCGGCGCCGGAGCCCGCCGCGCCGCGGGTACGACGACCTCGCCACCGCGCACGGTCGTACGGGTGGGCCGCGGAGCGAAGCGTCCTGCCACGAGTGAAGTCCTGGGATACGAGAGGAACCGGTGGGAGCCCTACGAGACTAGGCGCAAGACCGGGCCCACCACCGCACCTCGACCGAACCGGCGCATGTCACCGCACCTCGATGAAGCTCCCCGCGTCCCGCTCCGGCCGGGGCCGGGGCGCCTCCGCCGGATGCCCCACCGCCACGGCCCCCATCGGATCCCAGTCCGCCGGCAGCCCCAGCACCTCCCGCACCACCTCGCGGCAGAACATCGTGGACGACACCCACGCCGAACCCAGCCGCTCCCCGGCCAGCGCGACGAGGAGGTTCTGCACGCCGGCGCCCGCGGCGACGACGAACATCTCCCGTTCGGCCGCGTCCCGCCGCGTATCGCCGTAGCTGTGCGAGCCGTCCATCACCAGACAGGGCACGACGAGATACGGCGCCTTCCGCAGGACGTCACCCCGGCGGACCCGCTTGGCTATGGACTCCTCGGACTTCCCGTCCCGCCGCAGATCGGCGATCCAGGCGTCCCGCATGGCGTCCAGCAGTCCGGTCCGCGAGTCCTCGGACTCCAGGAGGACGAACCGCCACGGCGTGGTGTGGTGCGGTGCGGGCGCGGTGACGGCCGCGGCCACGGCCCGCCGCACGGCTGCGGGGTCGACCGGCTCGTCCGTGAAGGCCCGCACGGTACGGCGCTGGGTGACCGCTTCCCGCACCGCCTCCGAGGTGCCGAGCCGGAACATGTCGTCGCGCGCGTGGCGCACCATGGCCCGCGCCCCCTCCCCGTGCTCCTCGGACACGACCGGCGCGAGCCCACGCACGACGGCGACGGGCAGCCCGGCGGCCTTTCCCTTGACGAGATCACCGGCGGCGGCCAGTTCGTCGGCCGTCGCCACGACGGTCGCGCTCAGCGGATTGCCGTACGCGTCCGTCCCGCCCCGCAGATCGTCCAGCACCCGCACCCCGGCCGCCCCGATCGCGACATCGGTGAGCCCGGCGCGCCAGGGCCGCCCGAAGGTGTCGGTGACGAGGACCCCGACGTCGATCCCGAGGGCGTCGCGCAGCCCGTCCCGGATCGCCCGCGCGGACGCGTCCGGGTCCTCGGGCAGCAGGAGCACGGTCCCCGAAGGGGTGTTGGACGCGTCCACCCCTGCGGCGGCCATCACGAGCCCCTGCCGGTTCTCCACGATCCTGAGCGGCCCGCGCCGGGCCACGACCCGCACGGTCTCCGCGTCGATCGCGGCCTCCCGGTCGGCGGCCTCGACGACCCGCCCCTCCGCCTTGGAGACGATCTTCGAGGTGACGAGAAGGACGTCCCCGTCGGCCAGCCCGGGCTCGGCGGCGGCGATCATCTTGGCCAGGTCGTCCCCGCGCTGCACCTCGGGAAGTCCGGGGACGGCCCACACCCGGTAGCCGTCGGCCTCGGCAGGCTTCTCGCTCAAGCTCCGCGCACCTCCTCCGCCAGCTCCAGCGCCTCCCGGGCCATCCGCGCGGTCGCGTCGAGGTCGGTCATCATCAGCGGTACGGCCCGGCAGCGGATGCCGGCCGACTCGATCCGGTCGACCGCGCCCGCGTCCACGGTGTCGACGAGCCAGCCGTCCAGCAGCCCCGAGCCGTAGTGCTCGGCGACCGCCGCGGCCGTGGACTCGACGCCGACCGCCGCGAGGACCTTGTCGGCCATGCCGCGCACGGGCGCGTCCCCGACGATGGGGGACAGGCCCACGACCGGCACCCCGGCCTCGGCGATCGCCTCGCGGATCCCGGGCACGGCGAGGATGGTGCCGACGGACACGACCGGGTTGGACGGCGGGAACAGCACGACGTCCGCCTCCGCGATCGCCTCGAGGACGCCCGGCGCGGGCTTGGCCTGCTCCGCGCCCACCGGCACGACCGCGTGGGCCGGCACGGACGCCCGCAGTCGCACCCAGTACTCCTGGAAGTGCACGGCCTTGCGCTCACCGTCGATCTCGACCGCGACATGCGTCTCGACCCGGTCGTCGGTCATCGGGATCAGCCGCACCCCCGGCTTCCACCGGTCGCACAGCGCCTCGGTCACCGCGCTCAGCGGATATCCGGCACCGATCATCTGCGTGCGCACGATGTGCGTGGCGAAGTCCCGGTCCCCGAGCCCGAACCACTCGGGCCCGACCCCGTACGCCGCGAGCTCCTCCTTGAGGTGGAAGGTCTCCTCGGCCCGCCCCCAGCCCTGCTCCTCGTTGATGCCGCCGCCGAGGGTGTACATCACCGTGTCGAGGTCGGGGCAGACCTTCAGGCCGAAGAGGTGGATGTCGTCCCCGGTGTTGCCGATGACCGTGATGTCCGCGTCCGGCGCGGCCTGCTTCAGACCGCGCAGGAAACGGGCACCGCCGATGCCGCCTGCCAGAACCACGATTCGCATGGAATCCAGTCTCGCAGGCGGGTACGACAACGTGTCACGCGGTTACGGCGTCCACCTCGCCGTAGTGCGCCGGAGCGGTGCAGGCCGTGTGCATCGGCATCTCGGTCAGGCCCGGGTAATAGACGTGCAGGCTCACCGCCGGCTCCAGCGCGTCGTTGACGACCTCGTGCACGTACCCCGGTGCGAACACCCGCTGCGCCCCGGCACCCAGCGCGCGCGTGCCCCGCTCGGTCCGCTCGGTCAGCGCGCCCTCCAGGACGGTGAGGACCCCGGAGGAGCGGCCGTGGTCGTGCAGCCCGCTGCCCTGGCCCGGGACCCAGGACAGCAGCCACACCTCGTAGCCGGGCCCGGTCCGCAGCCGGTGGTACCAGCGGCTGGTCGCGTCGAACCGGACGAGATGCGCCCACTGCGAGCGGTCGGCGGCGATGGCACGGGCCAGTCCGACGAAGTCGGCGACGGTGGCCGGGTGCTCCCGGGGCGCCTGGAGGAGGTGCGGCACCTCGAGGAGGTCGCCGGCGATCTGGAGGTCGTTGTCGCTGTTCATGGGGTGCGGTGGGTCCTCGGCGAAGAGTGTGGGGGCTGGCTGGGTGTCGCGTCCGTCCCCCGGGTCGCGGGGAGACAGGAGGGCCCGGGTGCGGGCGGGAACAAGCAGCCGAGTCACGGTGGACTCAGGGACAGCCGGAGCGCGTTGGGCTCAACAGCTGGAACAGCAACAACAGCTACAGCGAGCGCGGGCAGCACCGTGGGACCCGGCCGTGCGGGTCGAGGTGAGCGCCAAGTTCGCGAGCATGCCCACAAGGACAGCGGTTCACACCTTCACTGTCAACTCGACACCCTGCGAGTGGGACATGTTTCACCTCATCCGGTCCATCTCCATGGTGAAAGGTTTGTGCAGGCGCCGACCGGGACACATGGTGCGCACGACCGGGCGCTCGGGCCGCGCGACTTCGCACGACTTCCCCGCACGCTTACGGAACGAGTTCGAACTGATGGGCGTCCTTCCCCGTACAGGCCCGAAAGGCCTGGCGCGGTTCGGCGGCCCTCTGGGGTCTCCTCTGCTTGTCAAGGTTTATGCCGATTTGAACACTTTCAGCAAGGCCTTGGTTCCGCAGAGTGAATAAGGGGCCCAATAGCAGATCTCGGCTTGACTCGCCCGGAGCAGCACACTTGTAATTTCACTCGTGTCGTTCAGCCGAAATCGGTAACGGCCGTCACACGGGGACGCGAAGACAGACGAGGGGCGCACATGACCGAGCTGGTGCAGCAACTGCTGGTCGACGACGCGGACGAGGAACTCGGCTGGCAGGAGCGCGCGCTGTGCGCCCAGACCGACCCCGAGTCCTTCTTTCCCGAGAAGGGCGGCTCCACCCGCGAGGCCAAGAAGGTCTGCCTCTCCTGCGAGGTCCGCTCCGAGTGCCTCGAATACGCCCTCGCCAACGACGAGCGCTTCGGCATCTGGGGCGGCCTGTCGGAACGCGAACGCCGCAGACTGAAGAAGGCCGCCGTCTGAGGCGAGACCCGCCTCGCCGCCCTTTTCGCACGCAACCGAACGGCCCGTCGCACCTGGGTTATCCACAGGCGGCGGGCCGCCGTCTTGCCCAGCCGATAGTGTGGGCGCTCGTCCGAGACGCCTCGCCGCCCCCTCAGGGCACAGGCGTCCACCGCAGTCCACCGAACCGGGGCCCGTACCTCGATGTCCGTGCACAGCCACACGGCAGCCCAAGACCACGCTGCCACTCCTGAGTTCCCGCGTCATGTGGTGACCGCGGTGCTCGTCTCCCACGACGGCGCCCGCTGGCTGCCCGACGCGCTCGCCGGGCTGCTCGGCCAGGAGCGCCCCGTGCAGTTCGCCATGGCCGCCGACACCGGCAGCGCGGACGACTCCGCCCAGCTGGTCACCGACGCCCTCGGCGCCGACCGGGTCCTGCACCTCGCCCGGCGCACCGGCTTCGGCCAGGCCGTCGAGGAGGCCGCCCGCACCGCGCCGGTCCTGACCCCGGACGAGCTGCCCTATCTGAAACGGCCCAGCGGCTGGGACCCGGTCACCCGCACCTGGCGCGACGACGCCTACGACATGCCGGAGCTGCCGCACGGCGAGCCCGTCCAGTGGCTGTGGCTGCTGCACGACGACTGCGCCCCCGAACCCGACGCCCTGGCCCAGCTGCTGCGCGTCGTGGACAACGAACTGGAGCTCGGCCGCGACGACGTCGCCGTCGTCGGCCCCAAGCTCCGCGGCTGGTACGACAAGCGCCAGCTCCTGGAGGTAGGCGTCTCCATCGCCCACTCCGGCCGCCGCTGGACGGGCCTGGACCGCCGCGAACAGGACCAGGGGCAGCACGACCACGTGAGGTCCGTGCTGTCGGTGTCCACCGCCGGCATGCTGATCCGCCGCGACCTCTTCGAGCAGCTCGGCGGCTTCGACCGGCGCCTGCCCCTCATGCGGGACGACGTCGACCTGTGCTGGCGCGCCCAGGCCGCGGGCCACCGCGTCCTCATCGCCCCCGAAGCCGTCGTCCGCCATGCCGAGGCGGCCTCCCGCGAGCGCCGCACCGTCGACTGCGCGGGCCGCACCACCGCCTCCCCGCACAAGGTCGACAAGGCCGGCGCCGTCTACACCCTGCTCGTCAACACCCGTACGGCCGCGCTGCCCTGGGTGCTGGTGCGGCTGGTCGTCGGCACCCTGCTGCGGACCGTCGCGTACCTCGTCGGCAAGGTCCCCGGACAGGCCCTCGACGAGATCCGCGGTCTCCTCGGCACCCTGCTGCGGCCCGAGCGGATCATCGCCGGGCGGCGCAGGCGCGGCACGCCGGTCGTCGACAAGGCCGAGCTCAGACAGCTGTTCCCGCCACCCGGCGCGACCGTGCGGGCCACCGTGGAGCAGGTCGCGGGCAACTTCTTCGGCGGCTCCGACACGGACACCTCCACGGCCGGACGCCACGGCGGCGGCATCGAGTCCGGGCCCGGCGGCGACGACGCGGAGTTCCTGGAGATCGAGCAGTTCGCCCGCCTCAAGCGCATCGCCCGCAAGCCGGGACCGGTGCTCTTCCTGACGCTGCTGCTCATCGCCCTGGTCGCCTGCCGCAACCTCCTGGGCGGCGGCGCGCTCTCCGGCGGCGCCCTGCTGCCCGCCCCGGCGGACGCGAGCGAGCTGTGGTCGCGCTACGCGGACGCGTGGCACGCGGTGGGCGCCGGCGGCACCCCGTCCGCGCCGCCGTACCTGGCGATCATCGCCGCGCTGTCCTCCGTGCTGTTCGGCTCGACCGGCCTCGCGCTGACGCTCCTGCTGATCTGCTCGGTGCCGCTGGCCGGTTTCACGGCCTACTTCGCCTCCCGCCCGCTCGTCGAGTCCCGCCTCCTGCGCGCGTGGGCGGCCGTCGTCTACGCCTTCCTGCCCGCCGCCACCGGCGCCCTCGCCGGCGGCCGTGTCGGCACCTCCGTCCTCGCCGTCCTGCTGCCGCTCATCGCGCGCGCGGGCGTCGCGGCGGGCGGGCTGACGAACAGCACGGGCACGCGTGGCAGCTGGCGCGCCACCTGGGCGTTCGCCCTCCTGCTCACGATCACCACCGCGTTCACGCCGATCATCTGGCCGATCGCGCTGATCCTCGGCATCGGCCTGCTGGTGGTGCGCCGCGGCGACATCACCGCCTACGGCCTGCGCTTCCTGGCCCAGTTCGGCACACCCCTGCTGGTCCTCGCGCCCTGGTCCCTGACGCTGCTCCCGTTCGGCTTCTTCGAACAGGCGGGCCTGGAGTACGGCTCCTCGACCGCCTCGGCCCTCGACCTGCTCGGCGCGAGCCCCGGCGGCCCCGGCACCGTCGACGGGCTGATGCTCATCGGCATCGTGCTGGCCGCGCTCGCCGCCCTGCTGCGCACCGAGCGCCAGTTCGGCATCTGGACGGCCTGGGCGGTGGCCCTGGTCGGACTCGTCTTCGCGGTCCTGTCCAACGAATCGACCTGGGCGGGCCCCGCCACCCTCGTCTACGGCCTCGCCCTGCTGGCCGCCGCCATGCTCGGCGCCGACGGGGCACGCGCGCGTGTGGCCGAGCAGAGCTTCGGCTGGCGCCAGCCGGTCGCCGCCCTGATCGCCTTCGCCTCCGCGGCGGGCCCGCTGCTGGTCGCCGCCGGCTGGATGCTCGGCGGCGCCGACGGACCGCTGGAGCGCCGCGACCCCGTGCAGGTGCCCGCGTTCGTCGCCGAGGAGAGCGGCACCCGCGACCAGGCCCGCACCCTCGTCCTCGACAGCGACTCCGCCGCCCACGTCGGCTACATGCTGGTGCGTGGCTCCGGCGCCCGCCTCGGCGACGCCGAACTCGCCGCGGCCGACGGGGAGAACGACAAGCTGGACAAGGTCGTCGCCAACCTCGTCGCCGGCTCCGGCGCCGACCAGGCGAACCAGCTCGGCGGCTTCGCCGTGCGGTACGTCCTCGTCCACAAGGGCGCGCCCCGCGAGGTCACACGCGTGCTCGACGCCACACCCGGCCTGACCCGGCTCAGCCAGCAGGACGGCAGCGGACTGTGGCGGGTCGACCAGGAGGTCGCGCGCGCCACGATCGTCGCCAAGTCCGGCTCCGGCACCGCGACACCCGTGGCCGCGGGCCCCGTCGACATCCGCACCACCGTCCCGTCCGGCGCCGAGGGGCGGATCCTGCGCCTCGCCGACAGCGCCGACGAGGGCTGGACCGCCACCCTCGACGGCAGCCCGCTGACCCCCACCACGGTCGACGGCTGGGCCCAGGGCTTCGAACTCCCCGCCTCCGGCGGCACATTGGACGTCACCTTCGACGACCCCTTCACCCACACCCTCTGGCTGTGGATCCAGGGCTCCCTCGCCGTCGTCCTCGTGGTCATGGCCCTGCCCGGCCGCCGCCGCGACGTCGACGACGACCTCCCCGAGGAGCAGGTCGTCCCCGCCCAGCCCGTGGCGGGAGAGGGCCGCCGCGCCCGCCGGCTGCGCGCCCAGGCCGAGGCCGAGGAGACCGGCGCGCCGGAGGACTTCCCCGCTCCTGAGCAGGAGACCCCCGCCGCGGTTCCGCAGCAGTCCTACGGCGACTGGGACGCCCCGAGCTACGCGAACGCCGAGTACGGCACCTACGCCGACGGCCAGTACCAGGAAGCCGCCCAGCAGTACCCGGCCGGCGGCTACGACCAGCAGCCGTACCAGGCGGACCCCTACCAGGGCGGCCAGTACGACCCGTACGCCTACGGCGGGCAGAACCAGCAGACGCCGTACGACCAGACGTACGGCGGTCAGTACGAGCAGCAGTACGACCAGGGCTACGACCCCGCCTACGACCCGGCGCAGCAGCACCCGGGCGCCCCCGGCAGCGAGCGCCCCGACGGGAGTCAGCAGTGAACCGCACCACCGTGTCCCTCATCGCCGGCACCGCGGCGCTCGCCGCCGTCACCGGATTCGCCACGCTCAGCCCGCCGCAGGCCGAGAAGACCGCCAGGACGGCCGCCGAGCTGCCCGTGGAGCGCACCAGCCTGCTGTGCCCGACGCCGAGCACCTCCGACATAGCGGAGACGGCGTACACGTCGTTCACGCCCGTCACCAAGGACGCGGGCAGCGGCGGCAAGGCCGAACTCCGGGCGGCCGCCGAGGAGTCGGACGGCAAGAGCGCCCGCGGGAAGAAGGCCGCCAAGCCGGTCCTCAAGCCCGCGGAACCCGGCAAGCCCGCCACCGGTGACACCTCCGGCGGCGACGCGCCGGCCCTCGTGGGCACCGCCGAGGGGAAGTTCGCACCCGGCTGGACCGTCCAGGAGACCACCGAGGTCGCTGCGGGCTCCGGACGCGGGCTGCAGGGCGTCAACTGCTCCGCTCCCGACACCGAGTTCTGGTTCCCGGGCGCGAGCACGGCCGCCGACCGCACCGACTACGTCCATCTGACCAACCCCGACGACTCCGCCGCCGTCGTCGACATCGAGCTCTACGGCAAGGACGGCGCCCTGGACTCCACGCTGGGGGAGAGCATCACCGTCGCGCCGCACTCCAGCGACCCGATCCTGCTGTCCACGCTCACCGAGGAGAAGCAGGAGAACCTCACCGTCCATGTGAACGTCCGCAGCGGGCGCGTGGGCGCGGCCGTGCAGGCGCTGGACGACAAGCTCGGCGGCGACTGGCTGGCCGCCTCCACGGACCCGTCCGGCAGCCTGGTGCTGCCCGGCATCCCGAAGGACGCCACCGCCGTGCGCCTGGTCGCCTTCGCGCCCGGCGACTCCGACGCCGACCTGAAGGTGCAGCTGGCCTCCCCGACCGGCCTGATCACCCCCGCGGGCAACGAGACACTGCACGTGAAGGCGGGTATGACGACCTCCGCCGACCTTGGTGACGTCACCCGCGGGGAGGCCGGTTCGCTGGTCCTCACCCCCACCGACTCCTCCGTGCCGGTGGTCGCCGCGCTGCGGGTCGTCCGCGGCAAGGGCGACGACCAGGAGACGGCCTTCATCCCGGCCACGCGGCCCGTGGGCACGCGCGCGACGGTCGCCGACAACAGCGCCAAGGGCACCACCCTCTCGCTGACCGCCCCCACGCGCGCGGCCACCGTCAAGGTCACGGCTTCGGCGGGCAGCGAGGGCGGCGAGGCCGTCTCGAAGACGTTCACCCTCAAGGCGGGCACCACGGAGAACGTGTCGGCCCCGACCCCGACCGGCCTCAAGGGCACCTACGCCCTCACGGTGGAGCACGTCTCAGGAGGGCCCGTCTACGGCGCCCGAACCCTGGCGGCGACGGAGGACGGCGTCCCGGGCTTCACCGTCCAGACCCTCCCGGACGACCGGGGCCTGGTGGCGGTGCCGGAGGCGGACCAGGACCTCTCGGTGCTCCAGAAGTAGCCCGGGACGATCCGCGGGCGGTTCAGTCCTCGCCGTACCGCGGATCGACGGTCTCGGGAGTGAGTCCCAGCAGCTCGGCGACCTGCTCCACGACGACCTCGTGCACCAGCGCCGCTCGCTCGTCGCGTCCCTTGGTGCGGATCTCCACGGGCCGCCGGTAGACGACCACGCGCGCGGGGCGTCCCTCGCGCGCCGGGATCGTGCCGCCGAGCGGCACCGCCTCGTCGTTCCAGGACCGCCCGTCCAGCCGGGGCACCTCCAGGACCAGGAAATCGATGTCGGCGAGCTGCGGCCAGCGCCGCTCCAGGCGCTCCACGGAGTCCTGCACCAGGTCCGCGAACGCCTCGGCCCGGCTCGCGGCGAGCGGTACCTGAGGCGGGGCGATCGGGCCGCGCATGCCTCGTCCGTGGCGATCACGGCGGCGGGGCCCGGGGCCGGTGGCGCGGGGCGGTACAGGGTTGTCCATCACTGGTGAAGGGTAATCCCCGCCGCACTCCCGCGCCCGGCACCCACGCGGTACCCCGGACGTGGCCCGAAACGACGTACGGGCGCCTCGTACGGCATGTCGGCAGTTGACCATTCCAGCCAAGGTTGGGCTCGATTCCGTATCTCTCCAAGACCGTCGAACTCAAGGCAATTGACATGGTTTGCGCCAAGTGGTGACCGGGTGCAGGTGTGTTCGGCCCCTCGAAAACGGCTGTCGGCGCAGGTCATGGCCGTGTGATCGGAGTTGCGTGTGGGGCGTCTCACAGCACGACACGGTGGAGTGACCTGGGGGAGAGTCGTCGCGGCCCGCTCAAGAGTGCGGTACCGTCCAACGTCGTGAGCCCTGTACGTCGCTGTTCGCGCACCGCTTGCGGCCGTCCCGCCGTCGCGACGCTGACGTACGTCTACGCCGACTCGACCGCGGTCCTCGGCCCGCTCGCCACCTACGCCGAACCCCACTGCTACGACCTGTGCGCCGAGCACTCCGAGCGCCTGACCGCCCCGCGCGGGTGGGAGGTCGTGCGGCTCCTCGACGGCTCGGCCCCGGCCCGGCCCAGCGGGGACGACCTGGAAGCGCTTGCCAACGCCGTGCGCGAGGCGGCCCGTCCGCAGGAGCGCGCCGCCGAGGCAGGTGGCGGGGCTCGCAGGGCCGACCCGATGGAGGTCGCGCGCCGCGGCCATCTCCGGGTGCTGCGCTCTCCCGACAACTGACCTGTCCCTTGTGTGCGTTCGGTGTGCGTTCGGCTCGGTGACGCACGCCCATTGACGGGCCCTTGGCGCGGACACGACCATTCCGTAAGCCGAAGTGAGAAATCGCTTTCCGCATGACGGAATCGGGGAGGCGCCCGTGTACGTCCAGGAACTCGAACCCGTCGCCGGCTCGCTGGGCCTGTCCGCCCTCGTCGCGGCCCTGCCGCTGGTGATCGTCCTCGTCCTGCTCGGCGGCGTCCGCGTGAAGGCGCACCTGGCGGGCCTCACCGGCCTCCTGGCGGCCGCTCTGGTCGCCTGGCTCGCCTACGGCATGCCACTGGGCCAGACGCTCTCCAGCGCCGCCCAGGGAGCCGCGTTCGGCCTCTTCCCCATCCTGTGGATCGTCGTCAACGCCCTGTGGGTGTACCGGATGACCGTCCGCACCCGGCACTTCGACATCCTGCGACGCTCCTTCGGGCGGCTCTCCGACGACCCACGCATCCAGGCCCTCGTCGTCGCCTTCTGCTTCGGCGCGCTCCTGGAAGCCCTCGCCGGGTTCGGCGCCCCGGTCGCGATCTGCTCGGTCATGCTCGTCGCCCTCGGCTTCGACCCGGTCCGCGCGGCGGTCGTCGCCCTGGTCGCCAACACCGCCCCGGTCGCCTTCGGCGCCATGGGCACCCCGGTCGTGACACTCGCTCAGGTCACCGGGCTGCCGCTGGACGACGTAGCGTCCGTGGTGGGCCGTCAGACGCCTCTGCTCGCCCTGGTGGTGCCCCTGGTGCTGGTCTTCCTGGTCGACGGCAGGAGAGGTCTGCGAGAGACCTGGGTGCCGGCCCTCGTCTGCGGAGTTGCCTTCGCCGTCGCCCAGTTCGCGGCCTCCAACTACCTCTCCGCGCAACTCGCCGACATCGGCGCCGCCTTGGCCGGTGCGGGCGCCCTCGTCGCCGTACCGCTCGCACGCAGGCCCGCCGCCGAACCGGTCCGCGCCGCCGTCCTCACGGGCACGCGCAGCGAGGACCTCGACGAGGCCGACCCGCGCGGTGAAGTCCTGCGCGCCTACGCGCCGTACGCGCTGATCGTCGTGATCTTCTCCGTCGCGCAGATCCCCGTCGTCAAGGACTGGCTGGCCAAGACGACCCAGACGTACGACTGGCCCTTCCTCGACGTCGTGAACCCCGCCGGGGATCCGGTCGGCGGCAACGTCTTCACCTGGCCGGTCGTCTCCACCGGCGGCACCCTCGTGCTGCTCGCGGGGATCCTGACGGCCCTCGTGCTCGGCGTGCACGCGCGCGTGGCGGTCCGCGAATGGGCGGCCACCGTGCACGAGTTGAGGTTCGCGATCCTGACCGTGACATCGGTGCTGGCGCTCGCCTACGTCATGAACCTCTCCGGGCAGGCCGCCACCATCGGTCACTTCGTGGCGGCCGCGGGCGCCGGGCTGGCCTTCCTGTCGCCGGTCCTCGGCTGGTTCGGGGTGGCGGTCTCCGGCTCGGACACCTCGGCCAACGCGCTGTTCGGCGCGTTGCAGGTGACGGCGGCCCGCGAGTCCGGGCTGTCGCCGGAACTGCTGGCCGCCGCCAACAGTTCCGGCGGGGTGCTCGGCAAGATGATCTCGCCGCAGAACCTCACCATCGCCTGCGCGGCCGTCGGGCTCGCCGGCCGTGAGGGGGACCTGCTGCGCAAGGTGCTGCCCTGGAGCCTCGGACTGCTGCTGGTGATGTGCCTGATCGTGGTCGGTCAGAGCTCGCCCGTGCTGGGCTGGATGCTGCCCTGAAGCCCTGACCTCAGACAACGGCCGGCGTCCGGTGAGCTCCCGCACGACGCGCTGTCAGTGCGTGCGGGTAGTTTGTGGTGACCGACAGGACTTTCAGAAGGGTTGGCCGTGGCTGATCTGTCACAGCTCGTGAAGGCGTACGACGTGCGCGGAGTCGTTCCCGACCAGTGGGACGAGACGCTCGCCGAGCTCTTCGGCGCCGCCTTCGTCCAGGTGACCGGGGCGAGCGCCATCGTGACGGGTCACGACATGCGGCCCACGTCCCCGGGCCTGTCGCGGGCCTTCGCGCGCGGAGCGGCCGCCCGTGGCGTGGACGTCACCGAGATCGGCCTGTGCTCGACCGACCAGCTGTACTACGCCTCCGGCGCGCTGGACCTGCCGGGCGCGATGTTCACCGCCTCCCACAACCCCGCCCAGTACAACGGCATCAAGATGTGCCGGGCGGGCGCGGCCCCGGTCGGTCAGGACACCGGCCTGGCCGAGATCCGTGAACTGGTCGAGCGGTGGAGCGAGACGGGCGCCCCGGAGTCCGCGGCCGCCACGGGAGCGATCAATCAGCGGGACACGCTGGAGGACTACGCCGCCCACCTGCTCTCCCTGGTCGACCTGGCCACCATCCGCCCCCTGAAGGTCGTCGTCGACGCGGGCAACGGCATGGGCGGCCACACCGTCCCCACCGTCTTCTCCGGACTGCCGCTGGACACCGTCCCGATGTACTTCGAGCTGGACGGCACGTTCCCGAACCACGAGGCGAACCCCCTGGACCCGGCCAACATCGTCGACCTGCAGAAGCGGGTCCGCGAGGAGGGGGCCGACCTCGGCATCGCCTTCGACGGCGACGCCGACCGCTGCTTCGTCGTCGACGAGCACGGCGACCCGGTCTCCCCGTCCGCCATCACCGCACTCGTGGCCTCCCGGGAGCTCGCCAAGCACGGCGGCAAGGGCACGGTCATCCACAACCTGATCACGTCCTGGTCGGTCCCGGAGGTCGTCGAGGAGAACGGCGGCACACCGGTACGCACGCGCGTGGGCCACTCCTTCATCAAGGCCGAGATGGCCAGGACCGGCGCGATCTTCGGCGGCGAGCACTCCGCGCACTACTACTTCAAGGACTTCTGGAACGCCGACACCGGCATGCTGGCGGCCCTGCACGTCCTGGCCGCGCTCGGTGGCCAGGACGGCCCGCTGTCGTCCCTGGTGGCCCAGTACGACCGCTATGTCGGCTCCGGCGAGATCAACTCCACGGTCGCCGACCAGGCGGACCGCGTGGCGGCGATCAAGGCCGCCTACGGGGGCCAGGAGGGCATCGCGACCGACGAGCTCGACGGCCTCACGGTCACCGCCGCCGACTGGTGGTTCAACGTCCGCCCGTCCAACACGGAACCCCTCCTGCGCCTGAACGCGGAGGCCCGGGACGAGGCGACGATGACGAAGATCCGGGACGAGGTCCTGGCGATCATCAGGGCGTGACCGCCGGGCGCCCGCGCCGCGGCGGGGGCGCCACCATCACTCGCCGTCCGACCCCGGAGCCTGCACCGCGGAGACGGCGGCGGCGAGCGCCTCCGGGTCGCCCTCGGCGAGTGCGTCGAGGAGTGCCTCGGAGGCGACGGGCTCGGGGACGTCGAGGCCCTCGGTGAGCTGGTCGAACTCGCGGAAGACAGCCGGGGTCGAAACACCGCGCTCCGCCATCGCCCGCTGCCCGGGGGGCGTCTGGGGTGCGGTCCCAGTCCTTGAGCCGGCCGGGCGGGTCCGAGGCCGACCTCGGTCTCGGTCTCGGGGGCTGGGCTTCTGGTTTGCGGTCTCAGCTCTTGCGCCGGTCGGAAGTACGGTGCCCACTTCTGTCTCGAACTCCCTCCCTCTCTCGGGGTCGGATTTCTGGGGGTGCGGTTCCGGTCCTTGAGCCCGTCCGGCTGGGAGGCCGAGGCCCACTTCCCTCTCGAACTCCCACCCACTCTCGCGGGTTGGGTTTCTGGGGGTGCGGTCCCGGCCGTTGCGCTCGTCCGGCGTGGGAGGCCGAGGCCCACCTCCGTCCCGCCCCTCGGGGCTTGGCTTCCGGCCTCAGTCCCTTTCCCTCGGCCCGTCCGGCGTTTGAGGACGAGGCCCCTTCAGGGCCGAGGCGGGGAACGAGGGCCGCAGCCCCCAGGACGGGGTCGAAGGGGCAGCGCCCCTGGAGGACGGGCCGGGTAGGGGCGGCGGGGCGAAAATCCCCCACGGCCCCCGACCCCGACCTCGCCCCAACCCCGGCACCCCCCTCTCCCCGGCGGTACCCTGACCAGGCACATCCGCACAAGCAGCCGTACCGCTCCCGAAGGGAACCCCCATGCCGCTCGAAGCCGGCCTCCTGGAGATCCTCGCCTGCCCGGCCTGCCACGCCCCCCTCAAGGAGCAGGACACCGAGCTGATCTGCACCGGCCAGGACTGCGGCCTGGCATACCCCGTCCGCGACGGCATCCCTGTCCTCCTCGTCGACGAGGCCCGCCGCCCCGCGTGAGCGCCCCGCGGCCGCGTGAGCGACCCGCTGCCGTGGGCGAGACAGCGCCCCGGCTCCCGTAAGCCACAACGACACAGCGACCACCGGCGTCCCGGACCCGCCCGACCGACGACCCGGCGAAGCGACAACTCGGCGTCCCAAGGACCCGGCGAAGCGACAATCCGGCGTCCCGGAGACCCGGAGCGACAATCCGGCGTCCCGGAGACCCGGCGATCGGAGGCTGCCGCCCCATGCTCGACGAATCGCTGCTCGACACCCCCGAGGCCCTCTCGGAGGCCGACCGCCGAGGCCTGCTCCGCGGCGCCGCAGAGGCCGGCGCCCGCGTCCGCACAGCGGCCCGGCACGCCGCCGAGGCCGGCGTCAACGACCTGAAGCCCGACGGCCGCCCCCGCGCCGTCCTCATCGCAGGGCCCGGCGCCGCCGCCACCTGCGCCGCCGACCTCCTCGGCACACTCGCCGGCGCCGGAAGCCCCGTCACCCGCCTCGCCCCCACCGGAGTCGCCCCCGCCGCGGGCGCCCTGCGCTGGGAACTCCCCGGCTGGGCCGGCTCGGTCGACCTGCTCCTCATCGCCACCCCCGACGGCACCGAACCCGGTCTGTCCCTGCTCGCGGACCAGGCGTACCGCCGCGGCTGCACCGTCGTCGCCGTGGCTCCGGCCCGCACCCCGCTCGCCGAAGCGGTCGAGGGCGCCCACGGCCTGTTCGTGTCCATGGCGACCGCGCCGTACGAGGAGGACACAGCCCTCACCGCGTCCGCTCCCGGCGTCCTGTGGGCCCTGCTCACCCCGCTCCTCGCGATCCTCGACCGTGCCGGCCTGCTCAGCGCCCCGCCCGACGCGCTGGAGAAGATCGCCGACCGCCTCGACCACATCGCCGAGCGCTGCGGACCCGCCATCGCGACCTACAGCAACCCCGCCAAGACCCTCGCCGCCGAACTCGCCGACGCGCTCCCGGTGATCTGGACCGAGGGCACCTCCGCGGGTCCCGCGGGCCGTCGTTTCGCCGCCGCCCTCGCCGAGCTCTCCGGTCGCCCCGCCGTGGTCTCCGAACTGCCCGAGGCCCTCGCCGCGCACAGCACCCTGCTCGCCGGACCGCTGGCCGCCAGTGCCGATCCCGACGACTTCTTCCGCGACCGCGTCGAGGAGGCTCCCGCGCTGCACGCGCGTGTGGTGCTCCTTCGCGACCGTCCGATCGGGGGCCTCAGCGCCGCCCCGTCCGCCCGCGACTTGGCCCTGAGCCACGACACGCCGATCAGCGAGCTGGAACCGGAGGCCGGCGGCGAGATCGAGACCCTCGCGGAACTGATCGCCGTCACCGATTTCGCCGCCGTTTACCTGGCGCTCGCCTCGGGGGCCTGACGTTGCCCAGGACGCCCTGATCGCCGTACGTACAGAAAGAGCCTGATGGACCGCCTCGACAACACCATCCGCCCCTACGCCTGGGGTTCCACCACCGCCATCCCCGAACTCCTCGGCGTCCGGCCGACCGGTGAGCCGCAGGCGGAGATGTGGATGGGCGCCCACCCGGGCGCCCCCTCACGCACCGGCCGGGGCACGCTCGTCGAGGTCATCGACGCGGACCCGGCGAAGGAACTCGGCGCCGAGGCGGTCTCCAGGTTCGGCCCCCGCCTGCCCTTCCTGCTCAAGATCCTGGCCGCGGGCGCCCCGCTCTCCCTCCAGGTGCACCCCGACCTGGCCCAGGCGAAAGAGGGCTACGACGACGAGGAGCGCCGGGGCATCCCCGTGGACGCGGGACACCGCAACTACAAGGACGCCAACCACAAGCCCGAACTGATCTGCGCGCTCACCGAGTTCGACGGCCTGTGCGGCTTCCGCGAACCCGCGCGCGCGGCCGAGCTGCTCGACGCACTCGGCGTCGACTCCCTCAAGCCGTACGTCGACCTCCTGCACGCCCGTCCCGAGGAGGCGGCCCTGCGCGAGGTCCTGACGGCCGTTCTGACCGCCGACCGCGAGGAGATGGCCCACACGGTCACGGAGGCCGCGGCCGCCTGCGCCCGCCTCGGCGGTGACCACGCTCCCTACGCCGACATCGCCCACCACTACCCGGGCGATCCGGGCGTCATCGCCGCGATGCTCCTCAACCACGTCCGGCTCCAGCCCGGCGAGGCCCTGTTCCTCGGCGCCGGCATCCCGCACGCGTACCTGAACGGCCTGGGCGTCGAGATCATGGCCAACTCCGACAACGTCCTGCGCTGCGGCCTGACCCCCAAGCACGTCGACGTCCCCGAACTCCTGCGCATCGTCCGTTTCGAGGCCGCCGACCCGGGCGTGCTCCGCCCCGAGGCGTCCCCCGACGGCGAGGAGGTCTACGAGACTCCCATCGACGAGTTCCGACTGTCCCGGTATGTCCTCCCCGAGGGCGCCGCCACGCACGACCTGACCCGTCCGACCCCACAGATCCTGCTCTGCACGGCAGGTTCCGTGCGAGCCGGGGAACACGAACTGAGCCCCGGCCAGTCGGTCTTCGTCCCGGCGGGCGAGAAGGCCGAGGTGTCCGGCACCGGCACGGTCTTCCGGGCGACCGTGATCGTGTGACGGCGACGGCGGCGAAGGCGAGTGGGACGGTGACGTGTGATCGTATGACCGGCCCTGTGGACGGATGAGACGCCCGTGCCGGGCGAGGCTGCAAGAATGGCCCACCGGCAAAGGACGGGCAAAGGCCTGGACGGCGTAGAGACACTTGAGGCGAAGGGACAACGCGACCAGATGAGCGCGTCAGGCGGAACCAGGGCGATCGTGGCGGCACTCGGCGCCAACCTCGCGATCGCGGCATCGAAGTTCGTGGCGTTCGCGTTCAGCGGCTCGTCCTCGATGCTCGCCGAGGGCGTGCACTCCCTCGCCGACTCCGGCAACCAGGCCCTGCTGCTGCTCGGCGGCAAGAAGGCCCAGCGCGAGGCCACCCCGCAACACCCCTTCGGCTACGGCCGCGAGCGCTACATCTACGCGTTCCTGGTCTCCATCGTCCTCTTCTCCGTCGGTGGCATGTTCGCCGTCTACGAGGGCTACGAGAAGATCAAGCACCCGCACGAGATCGAGCACTGGTACTGGCCGGTGGGCGTCCTCGTCTTCGCGATCATCGCCGAGAGCTTCTCCTTCCGGACGGCCATCAAGGAGTCCAACCCGCTGCGCGGCGACCTCTCCTGGAAGGAGTTCGTGCGCCGCGCCAAGGCGCCCGAGCTCCCGGTCGTGCTCCTGGAGGACTTCGGCGCCCTGGTCGGTCTGATCCTGGCCCTCGGCGGCGTCGGCCTGGCCCTGCTCACCGGAGACGGCGTCTGGGACGGCATCGGCACCCTCTGCATCGGCATCCTGCTCATCCTGATCGCGCTCGTCCTGGCCGTGGAGACCAAGTCCCTGCTCCTCGGCGAGTCCGCCGGCCTCGATGCCGTGCGGAAGATCGAGACCGCGATCGTCGACGGCGACACCGTCACCGGCATCATCCACATGCGCACACTTCACCTCGGCCCCGAGGAACTGCTCGTCGCCGCGAAGATCGCCGTCCAGCACGACGACACGGCGGCCGAGGTCGCCTCCGCGATCAACGCCGCCGAGTCCCGCATCCGTGAGGCCGTCCCGATCGCTCGCGTCATCTACCTCGAACCGGACATCTACAGCGAGTCCGAGGCCGCCAAGGGTGCCGACCGGGAGGCGACCCCGGGCGGACCGGCCCCGCATCCCGCCGAGCACTGATCACCGGACCGCGACGGCTGTACGGGCCCGCGTCCCCACCGGGACGCGGGCCCTCCCGTCACCTGATCTCGCTCAGCACCTCAAGGACGGCCCTCTCGTCCGGCGCCGCGACGAGCCGCGCCCGGAACTCGGGATCCATCAGCTTCCGCGACAACAGCGCCAGGATCCGCAGATGTTCGTCGCCCGCGGCCGCCTCCGGTACGGCGATCATGAACACCAGCCCGGCCTTCGTACCGTCCAGCGAGCCCCACTCGACGCCCTCGGCGGACCGCGCGAACCCGACGACGGGCGCGGTCACGGCATCCGTCTTGGCGTGCGGGATCGCGATCTCCTCCCCGAGCCCGGTGGTGCCCTGCTCCTCCCGCCGCAGTGCGGTGGCGACCAGCTCGTCCAGGTCCGCCACCTTGCCGGTCCGGGCGAGCAGCGCCGCCATCTCCCGGATCGCGGCTTCCTTGTCCCGGGCGTCGAGAGCGACCTTCACGGTCTGTTCGGTGAGGTAGCCGGAGAGGACCTCGCGTTCCGGTCGGGCGTCGGCGTCGGCGTCGGATTCGGCAGTGGCCTTGGTGTCGGCTTCGCCTTCGGCTTCGGCAGAAGGGGTGCCGCGGGCTTCCGTCCCACCGTCGGCCGCCGCAGCGGCTCCGTGTCCGACACGAGTTGCGGGTTCGGCATGAGGTGCGCGCTCGGTACGTGCAGCAGGATCCGTAGCCGCGGGAGTCCTGGCCGGTGCCGCCTCCGCGGCGGCCGTACTCGACGAGGCCACGACCCGCTGCGCCACCACTGCAGCGGCGGCTCCACCGGCCGTCGCACCGACGCCCACCCCGACCAGCTCGGGCTCCAGCGGCCCGGCCGCATCCGGCCCGGCCACCGGCGCCGCACTCGTGCGCCGCCGTTCGCTGATGTCGACCAACGTGACCGTCGTCAGCGCGGTGACCGCCGCGCCGATCAGCACGGCCACGAAGAACATCGGCACCCCGCTCACCGCACCCAGCACCGCGACGATCGGCCCGCCGTGCGGCACCGCGTCCTCGACCCCGGCGACGCCGGCGATGGCACCGGCGACCGCGCCACCGAGCATGTTGGCCGGGATGACCTGCGCGGGCCGCGCCGCCGCGAAGGGGATCGCACCCTCGGAGATACCGAAGCAGCCCATGAACAGCGAGGCGAGCCCGGTCTCCCGCTCCTGCTCGGTGTAGAGCCGCTTCCGTATCAGCGTGGCCAGCCCCTGTCCCAGTGGCATGACCGGGATCGCGGCCGCGCACATGCCCATGACCGTCTGGTTGCCGGTCGCGATCAGCCCCGCACCGAACAGGAACGCCGTCTTGTTGACCGGCCCGCCCATGTCGAACGCGATCATGAGCCCCAGAATCGTGCCCAGCAGGATCGCACTGGTGCCGGTCATCCCGCTGAGCCAGTCGGTCAGGTGCTCGAACACCCAGGAGATCGGCTTCCCGATGACGTAGATGAAGAACAGCCCGAGCGCCGTCGTCGCCACGATCGGGATCACGATGATCGGCATGATCGGCTGCGCGAACTTCGGAACCTTGACCTTCTTGATCCACAGCACCAGATACCCGGCGAGGAACCCGGTCACGATCGCCCCGATGAACCCGGCGCCCGCCTTCGAGTCGTACAACGACCCCGTGTTCGCGATCCACCCGCCGATCATGCCGGGGACCAAGGCAGGCCGGTCCCCGATGGCGTAGGCGATGTACCCGGAAAGGATCGGCACCATCAGCGTGAAGCCGATCACGCCGATGTTGTTGATGTCCATCCAGAAGGAGTCCTTCGGGATGACCAGGCCGCCGGACGGGTCCGTGTGCCCGCCGAGCGAGAGCGAGATCGCGATCAGCAGCCCGCCGACCACCACGAACGGGATCATGTAACTGACCCCGTTCATCAGCGCCTTGTACCCGACACTCCGCTCCTTGCCGCCGCCCGACGCAGAAACGTCCCGGGGGGTGCCGGCCCTGTGCACGGGCGCCGACCGCACCCGCTCGATCAACCGCTCAGGATGGTGGATTCCCTCCGCCACGCCCACGGTCAGAACCCGCTTGCCCACGAAACGGCTCAGGTCCACGTCCTTGTCAGCGGCGACGATGATGCCGTCCGCGGTGCTGACATCGTTGTCATCGAGGACATTTTCAGCCCCGATCGATCCCTGCGTCTCCACCTTCATGTCGATGCCACGGCTCGCGGCGGCCTGCGCGAGCTTCTCCGCGGCCATGTACGTGTGAGCGATGCCGGTCGGGCACGCGGTCACCGCGAGCAGCTTCAACCGCTGCCCGTCGCTGTCGCCGCCCGTGGGGGGAGGCCCGGCTGGACTGGTCACGTCGATCTCCTCACGCCTTTGTCACGCGGGAACGCCGTCCCGAGCGCCCCGCAAGATCGATCAGCTGCGCCGATCGCTGTGCATCCTCCCGCACCTGCCCAGGCCACCCAAGGACAAAAGCCCCTCGGTGACCTGGTCCGTTGCCACCCGATCCGCGCCCGCCCCGGAACCCGGTCGCACCCCGGCGTTGTTCCCGACATCACCCTGTGATCGGCTTGATGTATTCGGAGACGGACTGGGGTGGCCCGGCCGACCGGTGTAGCTTGGGACGGAGCCAGACGTCGCTGCTGATGGCGGTCGGGCGGTCCCACCGCGGACCGACCGAGGGAGAGAGGGCCTCCGACGGACTGCGCTGCGCGCACCGGGCATGCCTGTGTCCTCTTCGGGCACCCCTGTGTCCGCCGCCGCGCAGACCAGCCGTACCCACCTCGCCCCAACCCCGAGGAGCAGCTCGCAATGACGACTGTCGAGAACCGACAGGACTTCAAGGTCGCCGACCTCTCCCTGGCCGAGTTCGGCCGCAAGGAGATCACCCTCGCCGAGCACGAGATGCCCGGCCTGATGGCGATCCGCAAGGAGTACGCCGAAGCGCAGCCGCTTGCCGGCGCCCGCGTCACCGGCTCCCTGCACATGACCGTGCAGACCGCCGTCCTCATCGAGACCCTCGTCGCCCTGGGCGCCGAGGTCCGCTGGGCGTCCTGCAACATCTTCTCCACCCAGGACCACGCGGCCGCCGCCATCGCCGTCGGCCCGAACGGCACCGTGGACAACCCCCAGGGTGTCCCGGTCTTCGCCTGGAAGGGCGAGACCCTGGAGGAGTACTGGTGGTGCACGGAGCAGGCTCTGACCTGGCCGAACACCCCCACCGGCGGCCCCAACATGATCCTGGACGACGGCGGTGACGCCACCCTCCTGGTCCACAAGGGCGTCGAGTACGAGAAGGACGGCAAGGTCCCCTCGGTCGACACCGCCGAGAACGAGGAGCACCGGGTCATCCTGGAGCTCCTGAACCGCACCATCAGCGACGGCTCCCAGAAGTGGACCCAGCTCGCCTCGGAGATCCGCGGCGTGACCGAGGAGACCACGACCGGCGTCCACCGCCTGTACGAGATGCACCGCGACGGCACCCTCCTGTTCCCGGCGATCAACGTGAACGACGCCGTCACCAAGTCGAAGTTCGACAACAAGTACGGCTGCCGCCACTCCCTGATCGACGGCATCAACCGCGCCACCGACGTCCTCATCGGCGGCAAGACCGCGGTCGTCTGCGGCTACGGTGACGTGGGCAAGGGCTGCGCGGAGTCCCTGCGCGGCCAGGGCGCCCGCGTCATCGTCACCGAGATCGACCCGATCTGCGCCCTGCAGGCGGCGATGGACGGCTACCAGGTCACGACGCTGGACGAGGTCATCGACAAGGCCGACATCTTCGTCACCACGACCGGCAACAAGGACATCATCATGGCCGCGGACATGGCCAAGATGAAGCACCAGGCGATCGTCGGCAACATCGGTCACTTCGACAACGAGATCGACATGGCCGGCCTCGCCCAGATCCCCGGCATCGTCAAGGACGAGGTCAAGCCGCAGGTCCACACCTGGACGTTCCCCGACGGCAAGGTGATCATCGTCCTGTCCGAGGGCCGCCTGCTGAACCTGGGCAACGCCACCGGCCACCCGTCGTTCGTGATGTCCAACTCCTTCGCGGACCAGACCCTGGCCCAGATCGAGCTGTACACCAAGCAGTCCGAGTACCCGACCGACGTCTACGTGCTGCCCAAGCACCTCGACGAGAAGGTCGCCCGCCTCCACCTGGACGCCCTGGGCGTGAAGCTGACCCAGCTGCGCCCGGAGCAGGCGTCGTACATCGGCGTCGAGGTCGACGGCCCGTACAAGCCGGACCACTACCGCTACTGAGCCGTACGGCACAGCAGCAGTTCCTCCGAGGCAGGCCCCCGCACCCCCGTGCCGGGGGCCTGCCCCTTTGGCCTTGTGACCCCGCTTCGGCCGGCTCCCTCACCGGGCGACCGTCAGGCCGGACAGGCCCCACAGCCGCACCCGTCAGAACCCAGGACCCCCATGCCCCGCGGCCGATATTCGCTCCACGATCCGCACGATCACACCCCCCTTGCGGAAGAACACTTCCAGTGCGCCCCCGGCCCGTCCGGCTGGCGCTACGTCTCTCAAGTCACCACCCCCGCGGGTGATCACAGCGGCTCGGTCGACCTCACCCTCGACGAACTCGGCCGCCCCATCCGCCTAGAACTGCACGCGGCGAGCTGGCAGGTGCGCGGTGCCGCGCTCGACGGCGTCACCTGGGTCCGCACCGACCCCACCGGAACCCACGCCACGGAAGGCAATGTCCCCGCCCACGCCTTCACCGGCACATCCCCGGCGTTCCTCGTCGCCACCACCCGTCTCCTGCGCCTCACCCCCTCCGCATCAGCAACCCGCGTCCGTCTCGTGGCCTTCACGGACCCCGTCCTCGCCCCGCGCACCGTGGACCAGTCCTGGACCTTGCTGAAAAGAGAAGCACACGCCACTGACAACGGCCCTCTGACCGTGGAGGAATACCAGGTCACAGCCCTGGACACCGGCGAGCAGCACACCGTGCACCTCGCCGGGGACGTGGTCCTCGCAGCCCCCGGAATCGAGCTGGAGGACCTCGAATCACCGCCGTCGACGTTCCCTGAGACACCGCGGGACTGAATCGGCGTCAGCAGACGCCCGAGCCGACACCTGCCACCTGCGGCGTCCCGGGCCCCGCGGCGTCCCGGGCATTTGCGGGATCAAGCCGGAGGAACGAACCCGGACGCGGGCCTGTCCTCCGACGAGACGGCGGGTCGAGGCCCGTTGGAGGACTCCGCGGGCGATGTTCCATCGACCGGAACCCCGGGGCGCCCAGGACGCTCTCCGACCGCGGCCGCCTCGACGCCGTACGAGACAGGCGGCACGAAAGGTGACGCGACAGGCGGCTGAGGCGAGGACGGGGCAGCGGACTGCACCCCCGGATACGGGTAACCGCCCTGCGCCCCGACCGCCGGACCAGGTCCCACCGCAGGACCGTGTCCCACCGCAGGGAACGCCCCGGTCTGCGTCGTACCGCTGCCGAAGGCCCGCCGGGACTCGCGGGCCTGGCGCTCCTGCACCACCGCCGCCAGATACGCACCCGGCGGCACGTCCCGGGGCGCCGGAGCCCCCGTACGTGCCGCAAGATCCGACGCCAGCCGCTCCGCCATGGCCCAGCCGACCTGCGGATCGAGTTGGTGCATCCGCGTCAGGTACTGGCGGACGGCGAGCCAGAGGCCGTCGGGGACCGCCGACAGATCGAGCTCGGAGAAGCGTCCGGCCAGCCAGGGCGGAGGCGGCGGCACGAATCCGCTGGGCGCCACGGGAATCCGCTCCCGCACGACCAGCGTCCCCGCGAACACGTCACCGAGCCGACGCCCACGCGCCGAGACGAGCGAGGCGATACAGGCGACGACCCCGAAGGTCATCAGAATCTCGACCACGCCGATCGCACCCCGCACCAGCGCATGCCGGAACCGGATCGGCCCGCCGTCGTCGCGCACCACGCGAAGCCCCACGGCGAGCTTCCCCAACGACCGCCCGTGGCTGAGCGTCTCGACCGCGATCGGGCCGCCCACCAGCACGAGCAGGAACGCGGCGATCGACAGCGCCATCTGAGCCGCGTCGTCCAAAGAAGCGGAAGCGGCCACCAACGCGATGGTCACGGCGATGTACACGACCACGGCCACGATCAGATCGATCAGTACGGCCAACGCCCTGCTGGGCAGCCTCGCAGGGCGCAACTCAAGCGCCACCGCCTCGCCCGTCACCAGCTCACTCAACGCCTGCCGTCCTTCCCCTGACCTGCCTCGTGAACAGCCAGTCTGCCAAGCTGAGGGCGCATCGCACCCCAGTACGACAAGCTGACATCCACGACGGACCGCCGACGATCAGCCGAGGAGCAGGCAAACCGATGGACCTCGACGTCTTCGTCACCGCCCACCGAGCCGAGTGGGACCGCCTAGACGCCCTGCTCAGGCGCCAGCGCCGCCTCAACGGCGCCGAGACGGACGAACTCGTCGCCCTCTACCAGCGCACCGCCACCCATCTGTCCCTGATCCAGTCCAGCGCCCCGGATCCGCAGCTCACCGGCCGGCTCAGCCAACTCGTGGCACGCGCCCGCAGCGCCGTCACGGGAACGCGCCGCGCCTCTTGGCGTGATGTCACCCGCTTCCTCGCGTACGGCTTTCCCGCCGCCGTCTATCGATCGCGCCACTGGTGGGTGCCCACCGCGCTCCTGTCCACCGCCGTCGCGGCCCTCCTGGGCTGGTGGATCGGTACCCACCCCGAAGTGCAGTCCTCGATCGCGGCCCCCAGCGAACTGCGCGAGCTCACTCGCCCCGGCGGCCAGTACGAGACGTACTACTCCAGCCATCCCGCGGCGTCCTTCGCAGCCCAGGTCTGGACGAACAACGCACAGGCCGCTGCCACCTGCCTGGTCCTGGGAATCTTCCTGGGACTTCCGGTCCTCTGGATCCTGTTCCAGAACATGCTCAACCTCGGCATCGGTGCCGGTCTGATGTCCTCGGTCGGCCGTCTCGACACCTTCCTCGGTCTCGTCCTCCCGCACGGCCTCCTCGAACTCACCGCGGTCTTCGTCGCAGCGGGCACCGGCCTGCGTCTCGGCTGGACGCTGATCGATCCGGGCCCCCGCACGCGACGCACCGCACTTGCGGAGGAGGGCCGAGCCGCCGTCGGCATGGCAATAGGCCTCGCCCTTGTCCTGTTCGTCTCCGGCGCCATCGAAGGCTTCGTCACCCCCTCCGGCCTGCCCACCTGGGCCCGCATAGCCATCGGGATCCTCGCCGAACTGGCCTTCCTCGCCTACGTCTTTGTCCTGGGCGGACGAGCTGCCCGCGCCGGTGACACGGGTGACGTCGAGGCGGCCGAACGCAGCGCCACGGTCCCGACCGCCGCCTGATGTGCGAGGGGCCGCGCTGAACTGCTACTGTCTCCTTCGCCCCGCAGGAGCCGTTGACACGGCCCATGCGGGGAGGTAGATTCGAACAGTTGCCTGGAGCCGGGTTCATCCCGCTCGGCAGTAGTGAGTGTCTGTCTGCTTCTAGAAATCCTGATTTCAAAGAAGCCCCCATCCCGATGAATCGGAAACAGATGGCCGGTCAGTCCGGTCTGAAACTTCTGATAATGTTGGGAGCGCCGGAAAGGGAAACGCGAGAGCGGGAACCTGGAAAGCACCGAGGAAATCGGAACCGGAAACGGTCTGATAGAGTCGGAAGTGCAAGACCGAAGGGAAAAGCCCGGAGGAAAGCCCGAGAGGGTGAGTACAAAGGAAGCGTCCGTTCCTTGAGAACTCAACAGCGTGCCAAAAATCAACGCCAGATATGTTGATACCCCGTCTCTCTCGGTTTCGAGAGGGCGAGGTTCCTTTGAAGAAAACACAGCGAGGACGCTGTGAACGACCGCCTTATTCCGGTGGTTGTTCCGCTCTCGTGTGTGTGCACCCGATTACGGGTAAACATTCACGGAGAGTTTGATCCTGGCTCAGGACGAACGCTGGCGGCGTGCTTAACACATGCAAGTCGAACGATGAACCACTTCGGTGGGGATTAGTGGCGAACGGGTGAGTAACACGTGGGCAATCTGCCCTTCACTCTGGGACAAGCCCTGGAAACGGGGTCTAATACCGGATACCACTACCGCAGGCATCTGTGGTGGTTGAAAGCTCCGGCGGTGAAGGATGAGCCCGCGGCCTATCAGCTTGTTGGTGAGGTAATGGCTCACCAAGGCGACGACGGGTAGCCGGCCTGAGAGGGCGACCGGCCACACTGGGACTGAGACACGGCCCAGACTCCTACGGGAGGCAGCAGTGGGGAATATTGCACAATGGGCGAAAGCCTGATGCAGCGACGCCGCGTGAGGGATGACGGCCTTCGGGTTGTAAACCTCTTTCAGCAGGGAAGAAGCGAAAGTGACGGTACCTGCAGAAGAAGCGCCGGCTAACTACGTGCCAGCAGCCGCGGTAATACGTAGGGCGCAAGCGTTGTCCGGAATTATTGGGCGTAAAGAGCTCGTAGGCGGCTTGTCACGTCGGGTGTGAAAGCCCGGGGCTTAACCCCGGGTCTGCATTCGATACGGGCTAGCTAGAGTGTGGTAGGGGAGATCGGAATTCCTGGTGTAGCGGTGAAATGCGCAGATATCAGGAGGAACACCGGTGGCGAAGGCGGATCTCTGGGCCATTACTGACGCTGAGGAGCGAAAGCGTGGGGAGCGAACAGGATTAGATACCCTGGTAGTCCACGCCGTAAACGGTGGGAACTAGGTGTTGGCGACATTCCACGTCGTCGGTGCCGCAGCTAACGCATTAAGTTCCCCGCCTGGGGAGTACGGCCGCAAGGCTAAAACTCAAAGGAATTGACGGGGGCCCGCACAAGCAGCGGAGCATGTGGCTTAATTCGACGCAACGCGAAGAACCTTACCAAGGCTTGACATACACCGGAAAGCATTAGAGATAGTGCCCCCCTTGTGGTCGGTGTACAGGTGGTGCATGGCTGTCGTCAGCTCGTGTCGTGAGATGTTGGGTTAAGTCCCGCAACGAGCGCAACCCTTGTTCTGTGTTGCCAGCATGCCCTTCGGGGTGATGGGGACTCACAGGAGACCGCCGGGGTCAACTCGGAGGAAGGTGGGGACGACGTCAAGTCATCATGCCCCTTATGTCTTGGGCTGCACACGTGCTACAATGGCAGGTACAATGAGCTGCGATACCGTGAGGTGGAGCGAATCTCAAAAAGCCTGTCTCAGTTCGGATTGGGGTCTGCAACTCGACCCCATGAAGTCGGAGTTGCTAGTAATCGCAGATCAGCATTGCTGCGGTGAATACGTTCCCGGGCCTTGTACACACCGCCCGTCACGTCACGAAAGTCGGTAACACCCGAAGCCGGTGGCCCAACCCCTTGTGGGAGGGAGCTGTCGAAGGTGGGACTGGCGATTGGGACGAAGTCGTAACAAGGTAGCCGTACCGGAAGGTGCGGCTGGATCACCTCCTTTCTAAGGAGCATCTAGGCCGCCAAGCGTGCTTGGTGGTCCAGGGCCATTACGCAGGCAAACGTTCTGCGGTGGTTGCTCATGGGTGGAACGTTGATTATTCGGCCGGTTTCACGGGTCGGAGGCTGCAAGTACTGCTCGCAAGAGCGTGGAAAGCATGATCTCCGGACGGGATCTGGTCGGGCACGCTGTTGGGTGTCTGAGGGAATGAACCCCCTCGATGCCGGCCCCAGTGAACTCGGAGTGTTGCTCCGGGGTGATGGGTGGCTGGTCGTTGTTTGAGAACTGCACAGTGGACGCGAGCATCTGTGGCCAAGTTTTTAAGGGCGCACGGTGGATGCCTTGGCACCAGGAACCGATGAAGGACGTGGGAGGCCACGATAGTCCCCGGGGAGTCGTCAACCAGGCTTTGATCCGGGGGTTTCCGAATGGGGAAACCCGGCAGTCGTCATGGGCTGTCACCCATACCTGAACACATAGGGTATGTGGAGGGAACGCGGGGAAGTGAAACATCTCAGTACCCGCAGGAAGAGAAAACAACCGTGATTCCGGGAGTAGTGGCGAGCGAAACCGGATGAGGCCAAACCGTATGCGTGTGAGACCCGGCAGGGGTTGCGCATGCGGGGTTGTGGGATCTCTCTTTCACAGTCTGCCGGCTGTGAGACGAGTCAGAAACCGTTGATGTAGGCGAAGGACATGCGAAAGGTCCGGCGTAGAGGGTAAGACCCCCGTAGTCGAAACATCAGCGGCTCGTTTGAGAGACACCCAAGTAGCACGGGGCCCGAGAAATCCCGTGTGAATCTGGCGGGACCACCCGCTAAGCCTAAATATTCCCTGGTGACCGATAGCGGATAGTACCGTGAGGGAATGGTGAAAAGTACCGCGGGAGCGGAGTGAAATAGTACCTGAAACCGTGTGCCTACAAGCCGTGGGAGCGTCGGAATGAAAGCTTGCTTTCATTCTCGTGACTGCGTGCCTTTTGAAGAATGAGCCTGCGAGTTTGCGGTGTGTTGCGAGGTTAACCCGGGTGGGGTAGCCGTAGCGAAAGCGAGTCCTAATAGGGCGTTTGAGTAGCACGCTCAAGACCCGAAGCGGAGTGATCTAGCCATGGGCAGGTTGAAGCGGAGGTAAGACTTCGTGGAGGACCGAACCCACCAGGGTTGAAAACCTGGGGGATGACCTGTGGTTAGGGGTGAAAGGCCAATCAAACTCCGTGATAGCTGGTTCTCCCCGAAATGCATTTAGGTGCAGCGTCGTGTGTTTCTTGCCGGAGGTAGAGCACTGGATAGGCGATGGGCCCTACCGGGTTACTGACCTTAGCCAAACTCCGAATGCCGGTAAGTGAGAGCGCGGCAGTGAGACTGTGGGGGATAAGCTCCATGGTCGAGAGGGAAACAGCCCAGAGCATCGACTAAGGCCCCTAAGCGTACGCTAAGTGGGAAAGGATGTGGAGTCGCAGAGACAACCAGGAGGTTGGCTTAGAAGCAGCCACCCTTGAAAGAGTGCGTAATAGCTCACTGGTCTAGTGATTCCGCGCCGACAATGTAGCGGGGCTCAAGCGTACCGCCGAAGTCGTGTCATTGCAGCAATACGCCCAACGGCGGCTGTGATGGGTAGGGGAGCGTCGTGTGCCGGGTGAAGCTGCAGCGGAAGCTAGTGGTGGACGGTTCACGAGTGAGAATGCAGGCATGAGTAGCGATACACACGTGGGAAACGTGTGCGCCGATTGACTAAGGGTTCCTGGGTCAAGCTGATCTGCCCAGGGTAAGTCGGGACCTAAGGCGAGGCCGACAGGCGTAGTCGATGGATAACCGGTTGATATTCCGGTACCCGCTGTGAAGCGTCAAACATCGAACCAGGCGATGCTAAGTCCGTGAAGCCGCCCCGGAGCCTTCGGGCAAAGGGGAGTGGTGGAGCCGACGAACCAGACTTGCAGTAGGTGAGTGATGGGGTGACGCAGGAAGGTAGTCCAGCCCGGGCGGTGGTTGTCCCGGGGTAAGGGTGTAGGCCGTGCGATAGGCAAATCCGTCGCACTTGTGGCTGAGACCTGATGCCGAGCCGATTGTGGTGAAGTGGATGATCCTATGCTGTCGAGAAAAGCCTCTAGCGAGTTTCATGGCGGCCCGTACCCTAAACCGACTCAGGTGGTCAGGTAGAGAATACCGAGGCGTTCGGGTGAACTATGGTTAAGGAACTCGGCAAAATGCCCCCGTAACTTCGGGAGAAGGGGGGCCATCACCGGTGATTGAATTTACTTCATGAGCTGGGGGTGGCCGCAGAGACCAGCGAGAAGCGACTGTTTACTAAAAACACAGGTCCGTGCGAAGCCGTAAGGCGATGTATACGGACTGACGCCTGCCCGGTGCTGGAACGTTAAGGGGACCGGTTAGTCACATTTCGGTGTGGCGAAGCTGAGAACTTAAGCGCCAGTAAACGGCGGTGGTAACTATAACCATCCTAAGGTAGCGAAATTCCTTGTCGGGTAAGTTCCGACCTGCACGAATGGCGTAACGACTTCTCGACTGTCTCAACCATAGGCCCGGTGAAATTGCACTACGAGTAAAGATGCTCGTTTCGCGCAGCAGGACGGAAAGACCCCGGGACCTTTACTACAGTTTGATATTGGTGTTCGGTTCGGCTTGTGTAGGATAGCTGGGAGACTGTGAAGCTTGGACGCCAGTTCAGGTGGAGTCGTCGTTGAAATACCAGTCTGGTCGTGCTGGATGTCTAACCTGGGTCCGTGATCCGGATCAGGGACAGTGTCTGATGGGTAGTTTAACTGGGGCGGTTGCCTCCTAAAGAGTAACGGAGGCGCCCAAAGGTTCCCTCAGCCTGGTTGGTAATCAGGTGTTGAGTGTAAGTGCACAAGGGAGCTTGACTGTGAGACCGACGGGTCGAGCAGGGACGAAAGTCGGGACTAGTGATCCGGCGGTGGCTTGTGGAAGCGCCGTCGCTCAACGGATAAAAGGTACCCCGGGGATAACAGGCTGATCTTCCCCAAGAGTCCATATCGACGGGATGGTTTGGCACCTCGATGTCGGCTCGTCGCATCCTGGGGCTGGAGTCGGTCCCAAGGGTTGGGCTGTTCGCCCATTAAAGCGGTACGCGAGCTGGGTTTAGAACGTCGTGAGACAGTTCGGTCCCTATCCGCTGCGCGCGTAGGAATATTGAGAAGGGCTGTCCCTAGTACGAGAGGACCGGGACGGACGAACCTCTGGTGTGCCAGTTGTTCTGCCAAGGGCATGGCTGGTTGGCTACGTTCGGGAGGGATAACCGCTGAAAGCATCTAAGCGGGAAGCCTGCTTCGAGATGAGTATTCCCACCCCCTTTGAGGGGTTAAGGCTCCCAGTAGACGACTGGGTTGATAGGCCGGATCTGGAAGCCCAGTAATGGGTGGAGGTGACCGGTACTAATAGGCCGAGGGCTTGTCCATATTTGCTCGCGTCCACTGTGTTAGTTCTGAGGCAACGACCGTGTTGTGTTTCCGGTCTAACTTCATAGTGTTTCGGTGGTCATAGCGTGAGGGAAACGCCCGGTTACATTCCGAACCCGGAAGCTAAGCCTTTCAGCGCCGATGGTACTGCAGGGGGGACCCTGTGGGAGAGTAGGACACCGCCGAACAATTTTTGGGAAAACCCCCGTGCCATTCAGCACGGGGGTTTTCTGCGTTTCAAGTCCGTTTGACGCAAGGGGGCGCTGTGCGCCCCCTTCTTTTGTTTACAGACGCCCAGCTGCTTTCAACGCCAGATATGCGTCGGCCAGTGCCGGCGCCAGGTCGTCCGGAGTCGCGTCGACAACAGTCACTCCGTGGCGGCGAAGCTGCTCTGCCGTGCGATCACGTTCCGTCTGGGCCTGGGCGGCAGCCGCGGCTTCATAGATCGCGTCGACGTTGCCGCGGGCCGTTGCCATACGGGCGATATGAGGGTCCGCCACTGAGGCCAGCAGGACCGTATGCCGTTGGGTGAGCTGAGGAAGCACGGGCAGCAGGCCCTCTTCGATGGGCGCCGCGTCGAGACTGGTGAGCAGCACGATCAGGGAGCGGCGAGGGGCTGTACGCAGCGCTGTGGCCGTGAGACCACGGGCGTTCGTCTCGACCAGTTCGGGCTCGAGCGGGGCCATCGCGTTGACCAGGGCGGGGAGCAAATCGCTTGCTGTTCGGCCTTGGACCAGGGCGCGAACTCCCCGGTCGTATGCGAGGAGGTCCACGCGGTCGCCGGCGCGGGAGGCCAGGGCGGCCAGGAGCAGGGCCGCGTCCATGGAGGCGTCGAGGCGAGGTGCGTCACCCACGCGTCCGGCCGATGTGCGGCCCGTGTCGAGGACCACGAGGATGTGGCGGTCGCGTTCGGGGCGCCAGGTGCGCACGGCGACAGAGGTCTGACGGGCCGTGGCTCGCCAGTCGATGGAACGGGTGTCGTCGCCGGGGACGTACTCGCGCAGGCTGTCGAACTCCGTGCCCTCGCCGCGGGTGAGGAGGCTGGTGCGGCCGTCCAGTTCACGCAGGCGGGCGAGCTTCGAGGGGAGATGCTTACGGCTGGTGAACGGCGGCAGGACACGGACCGTCCAGGGGACCTTGTGGGTGCCCTGGCGGGAGAAGAGCCGGAGTGGGCCGTAGGAGCGAATCGTCACTCGGTCGGCCTGGCGGTCGCCGCGGCGGGTGGGGCGCAGGCGAGTGGTGAGGCGTCGGCGTTCGCCGGCGGGGACCGTCAGTCGGTGACGGGAGGCCTCTACCTCCGTCCCGGGCTGCCAGCTGCTGGGAGGCCAGGCGTCGCGGACTTGGGCGCGGAGGGGGCGGCCGGACGGGTTGGTGACCGTGAGGGTGACGTCGGCTGTCTCGCCCAGGCGGGCGGAGGTGTCGCCGGATCGGGTCAGGCCGAGCCGTCGTACGGGAGCTGCCAGGGCGAAGTCGCAGGCGCAGGCCACCGCAAGGGGGGCGTTGACCGCGAGGATGCCCGTCCAGCTCGGTTCCCAGATGCCGATGGGGACGGAGCCCAGGGCGGCGATGAGGGCCGCGCGTCCGGTGAGGGGCATCAGCGGGGGACCGGGACGTGGGCGAGGATCGCGTTGATGACGGAGTCGGCTGTCACGCCTTCCATCTCGGCCTCCGGGCGCAGTTGTACGCGATGGCGGAGAGTGGGGAGGGCCAGGGCCTTCACGTCGTCGGGGATGACGTAGTCGCGGCCTGTCAGCCACGCCCACGCGCGAGAGGTGGCCAGGAGGGCCGTGGCGCCGCGGGGGGAGACGCCCAGGGTGAGGGACGGGGACTCGCGGGTGGCGCGGCAGATGTCGACGACGTAGGCCGTGATCTCGGGGGAGACCGTGGTCTTGGCTACTGCGGCGCGGGCGGCTTCGAGGTCGGCGGGGCCCGCCACGGGGCGTACGCCGGCGGCCTTGAGGTCGCGGGGGTTGAAGCCTTCGGCGTGGCGGGTGAGGACGTCGATCTCGTCCTGGCGGGAGGGGAGCGGGATCGTCAGTTTGAGGAGGAAGCGGTCCAGCTGGGCTTCGGGCAGGGGGTAGGTGCCCTCGTACTCCACGGGGTTCTGGGTCGCGGCGACCAGGAACGGGTCGGGGAGGAGGCGGGGGGTGCCGTCGACGGTGACCTGGCGCTCCTCCATGGCCTCCAGGAGGGACGACTGGGTCTTGGGCGGGGTGCGGTTGATCTCGTCCGCGAGGAGGAGGTTGGTGAAGACCGGGCCGGGCTGGAAGGAGAACTCGGCGCTGCGGGTGTCGTAGACCAGGGAGCCCGTCACGTCGCTCGGCATGAGGTCGGGGGTGAACTGGACGCGCTTGGTGTCGAGTTCGAGTGCGGATGCGAGGGCGCGGACGAGCAACGTTTTGGCGACCCCGGGGACTCCTTCCAGTAGTACGTGTCCGCGGCAGAGGAGGGCGACGACGAGACCGGTCACGGCGGGGTCCTGGCCGACCACGGCTTTGGCGATCTCGGCGCGCAGGGCCTCCAGGGAGGCCCGGGCGGTGTCCGGGTTCCCGGTGGTCCCGGCGTTGTCAGTGGTCGGGTCCATCATGAACGGCGTACCTCTCTTTCGAGGGCGTCGAGTTGGTCGGCTAGGGAGATGAGGGCTGCGTCGTCGCCGGGCGGCGGGCCGAACAGCAGGGAGTGCAGGGGCTGCCCGTCCCCGTCGGAGCGGAGATGGGCGGACAGGGCGGGCAGCAGGGCTTCGGGTGCGTGCGCCTGGGCGACGGGGACGCCTACGAGGGGGGCGAGGCGGGTGCGGGTGGTGGAGCGAAGAGCCGTGGCCGCGCGGTCGCGGGCGTTGGCCTTGCGGTAGAGGCGGGCGCGTCCTTCGACGGTTTCGGAGGCGCGGATCGCCACGGGGAGTTTCTCGGGCACGAGCGGGCCCAGCCGGCGTGCCCTCCACAGGGCGGCGAGTGCTGCCGCGAAGAAGAGCTGAAGTGTGCCCCAGAGCCAGCCCGAGGGGAGCAGATCGAGGAAGCCCTTTTCCTCGTTCGGGTCGGTGGCGGACACATCGGAGAGCGAGGGGAGGTACCAGACCAGATGGGGGCGGGAGCCGAGGAGTTGGAGGGCGAGCGAGGCGTTGCCCTGCTCGTCGAGGGTGTCGTTGCGGAGGATGTCGGGCGCGCCGAGCACCACGGTGTCGCCGTCCCCGGAGGTCGCCGGGATGCGCACCAGGGTGGGCAGGCGCTCGCTGGGGTAGCACTCGTCGTTGCCGGGGTGGGTGACGGTGTAGCGGACGCCGCCGGTGTCGGCGCGGCCCGCGCGCCGGGCCGCCGGAAGGCCGCAGTCGGGGGAGAGCGTGGAGTCGAGGCTGGTGGCGGGGTCCGCGACGACGCCGGGCGCCAGCCGTTCCACGGACCAGCTGCTGGGGGCGACGAGGACGGTGCGGCCGTCGGAGTCGGCGGTCGCGGAGTGCAGTTGGCTCTGCTGGCGGTGTGTCAGGAGGTCGGGTACGGCGATCAGAAGCGTGGTGTCGGGGCCGGCCGCGGCGCGTGCCTCGCTCAGGGTGGTGACCACGCGCGTGTCGACGCCTCGGTCGGCGAGGAGTTCGGCGACGGCGCGGCTCCCGTAGGGGTCGGCGGAACGCGGGTCGAGGCTGCCGTGCTGTTCGCTGGAGCGGATCGCCGCGATCGCCACGGCCGCGACGAGAAGCAGCACCAGGGCGATCACGATCCCTCGCGTGCGGCTCCACACCTGGCGAGCGGTGGGCGAGGCCGAGGTGGACGGGAGCGTGGCCTCTGTGGTCATTCGGCGGCTCCCGGGCGGGCGTTGTGGTCCGCGCTGGGGCTGCTGCTCGTGCTGTTCATGCCACCCGTCCCGCCGGTGCCACTCGTGCTGCTTGTGCCGCTCGTGCTGTTCGCGAGGACCGGCTTGGTGCGTTCCAGGTCGCGGTCGACTTCGGCGATGCGGTGGTACGACTGCTCGGTCGCGGCTCGGCCGCCGTACGTGACGTCGTCGAAGTCCCGGGCCGCGGAGCGCAGCCGGTCCGAGTGGGAGGGCAGGGCGCGGCCTGCCTCCGCGGCGGCCTCGTCCGCGGTGCGGCCTGGGCGGATGTCCAGGAGGGCGCGTTCCTCCAGGGAGCGGACGATGGCGCGCATGCGCTCCTGTACGGCCTGGTTCCAGTGGCCCTGGGCGGCGTGGGCCTCGGCGGCCGCGCGGTGGTCGGCTGCGCTGCGGGGGCGGTCGTCGAACAGGGCCGCGGCGGAGGCGGGTCCGCGGCGCGGAGTGCCCAGGCGCCACCACAGTGCGCCGACGACCAGGACGACGGCGGCGATGACGACGACCAGGCCGAGTGGTCCGCCCGGTGTCGCGGACGAGGCGGCGTTGAACAGCTTGTCGACCCAGTCCCAGAACGCGTTGAGGGCGCGCTGGAACCAGCTCGGGTCGTTCTCGTGGTACATGCGCTTGGACAGCTCGCGGCGTGCCGCCTCCCGCGCGGGGTCGCGCGGGATCGTCAGCGGTGGTTCGTCGTCAAACCGTGCCGGTGACAGCACAAGGCTGTCGACGGCGCGCAGCATGGTGACCGCTCCCCCCGGCAGGTTCACCGCATCAGCTCCCGGGAGTGGGGCCGGTGCCGTAGCCCTGGACGCCGGCCGCGCGGGCCAGTTCGAGGTCGAGGGCCTCGCGGCGGATGCGCTGGTCGATGTACAGGAGCACGGTGACACCCGCCGTGATCGGGAAGGTGATCATGGAGCCGATCACCGAGCCGATTCCGCTGATGATGAGGAAGGTCCAGCCGAGGTCGCCGGTGCCGTTGACGAAGCCGCCGACGCCTTCGCCGCTGAGTGCCGCGGCGAGGAAGGTGAAGGGGATGACGACGATCGCCGCGACGATGTTCGCGATGATCCCGGCCAGCAGCTGGATGCCCAGGACCCGCCACCAGGAGCCGCGGACCAGCTTGGTGGAGCGGCTCATCGACTTCACGATGCTCTGCTTTTCCAGCATCAGCGCGGGCGATGCCAGGGAGAAGCGGATCATCAGCCACAGCGCGACGACACCGGCGCCGAGGAGGCCCAGGATCACGAGGGCGATACCGCCTCCGTTCGAGCCCGCGGCGGCGACCAGGATGCCGGGCAGTGCGCCTACGGCGAGGATGCCGAAGGTGATGAGCAGCAGCAGGAAGATCAGGCCGAACAGCCTGGGGACCTGCGGGCGGGCGTCGCGCCAGGCCTCACCGGTGGTGACCGGCCTGCCGAGCACGGCCCGGCTGGTGACGGTCGTCAGCAGCGCGGTCGCGGCGACGGTGCCGATCAGGGAGATCAGGAAGACGACGGTGCTGCCGAGCATGGTCTCGCCCAGGGCGCGGGTCAGCTCGTCGGCGCTGGCACTCGGGTCGTTGAGAGCCTCGGTCCCCGCGCTGTCGTTGAGGACGAGGCCCTGGAGGAGGATGACGAGGACCTCGGTCACGACGGCGACGGTCAGCGAGATGCCGAGGACCGTGCGCCAGTAGGTGCGCATGGTGGAGACCGCGCCGTCGAGGATCTCGCCCACGCCGAGGGGGCGCAGGGGGATCACGCCGGGCTTGGCGGCGGGCGGAGGGCCGCCCCAGCCGCCGCCCCAGCCCGGGGGAGGGCCGTAGCCTCCGGGCGGTCCGGCGGGGGGCTGGGACCCCCAGCCGGGGCCGGGCGGCGGGGGCGGAGGAGCCTGGCCGGGAGCGGCGGGGCCTGTGGGAGCGGACCACTGAGCGGGTGGCGGCTGCTCCTGGGACCACTTCGAGCCTGCGTCCTGCGGATTGTCCTCGGGCTGCTGCGCGGGGTTCGCGGTGTCGGGCCGGGCGGCGGGCTCGGCGGAACCGGACGTACCGGGCTCCTGCCCGTCGGACGGGGCGGATCCGGGCGAGGCCCAGCCCGGAGTGTCGTTCATCGTCGCTCCTTCACGGTGCCCGTCCGCGGTCGCGGCGGCAGGTTGGCAGCCATCGTGCCATGGGGTGGTCGGCGACGGACCAGCCGCGGTAGGGGCTGCACACCTTCAATACTCCGGCGGACAAGGGGCAGACTGACCGCATGGCTGATCAGTACGTGCAATCCGGCGAGGACAGCAAGCCCACCGAGATACCGGCGATCCGCTGGGAGGAGCCACCGGAAGGTCCCGTGCTGGTGCTTCTCGACCAGACGAGACTGCCGGCGGAGGAAGTCGAACTGGTCTGTACGGACGCGTCCGCGCTGGTGGAGGCGATCCGTTCGCTCGCCGTGCGCGGGGCGCCGTTGCTCGGCATCGCGGGGGCGTACGGGGTCGCGCTCGCCGCCGCGCGGGGGTTCGACGTGGACGAGGCGGCGGCCGTGCTGGCGGGTGCGCGTCCGACCGCGGTGAACCTCGCTGTCGGGGTGCGCAGAGCCGAGGCCGCGTACCGGGCCGAGCTCGGGAAGAGCGGTGACCAGGAGCGGGCGGCCGGGGCGGCGCTGGCGGCCGCGCAGCGGCTGCACCGGGAGGACGCGGCGGCGAGTGCCGCGATGGCCGAGCGTGGGCTGGCGCTGCTGGACGAGCTGCTGCCGGGCGGCGGGCACCGGATCCTGACGCACTGCAACACCGGTTCCCTGGTGTCGGGCGGCGAGGGGACGGCGTTCGCGGTGGCGCTCGCGGCACACCGCGTGGGGCGGCTGCGGCGGCTGTGGGTGGACGAGACGCGCCCCCTGCTCCAGGGAGCCCGGCTGACGGCGTACGAGGCGGCGCGCAGCGGGATGGCGTACACCTTGCTGACCGACAACGCGGCGGGCTCGCTGTTCGCGGCCGGGGAGGTGGACGCGGTGCTGATCGGGGCCGACCGGATCGCGGCCGACGGCTCGGTGGCGAACAAGGTGGGGAGCTATCCGCTCGCGGTGCTCGCCCGGTACCACCATGTGCCGTTCATCGTGGTGGCCCCGGTGACCACGGTGGATCCGGGCACGCCGGACGGGGCGTCGATCGAGGTGGAGCAGCGAGCCGGCCACGAGGTGACCGAGATCGTGGCGCCCCAGGTGCCGGTGGCGGGCACCGGGGCGGGCGGCGGGATTCCGGTGGCACCCCTTGGCACGCAGGCGTACAACCCGGCCTTCGACGTGACGCCGCCGGAGCTGGTGACGGCGATCGTGACGGAGGAGGGCGTGGTGTCGCCGGTGACGGCCGAGGCCCTCGCGGAGTTGTGTGCGAGGTCCGGGGAGGTGACGATCAGCTGATCCGGATGTGGTCGCCGCGTATGCCGTCCGAAACCGCGGCTTGCGTCCTCGGCGGTGATCGAGGCAGACAGTGACCGTCCGGTACGACTAAGGTCACTGATCGGTGAGCTGTCTCACCACTGCCTTCACCACTGTTATGAGAATGGGATGATGTCGTTTATGAAGGGACGAGTCCTTGTCGTCGACGACGACACCGCACTTGCCGAGATGCTGGGCATTGTGCTGCGTGGTGAAGGTTTTGAGCCGTCTTTCGTAGCCGACGGTGACAAGGCGCTGGCCGCGTTCCGTGAGGCCAAGCCGGATCTGGTGCTGCTGGATCTGATGCTGCCCGGCCGGGACGGTATCGAGGTGTGCCGTCTGATCAGGGCGGAGTCCGGGGTGCCGATCGTGATGCTGACGGCCAAGAGCGACACCGTGGATGTCGTCGTGGGGCTGGAGTCCGGCGCCGACGACTACATCGTGAAGCCGTTCAAGCCGAAGGAGCTCGTGGCCCGCATCAGGGCGCGGCTCCGGAGGTCGGAGGAGCCGGCTCCCGAGCAGCTCGCCATCGGTGACCTGGTCATCGACGTGGCAGGGCACTCCGTGAAGCGGGAAGGGCAGTCGATCGCGCTGACGCCGCTGGAGTTCGACCTGCTGGTCGCGCTCGCGCGCAAGCCGTGGCAGGTGTTCACGCGTGAGGTGCTGCTCGAGCAGGTGTGGGGTTACCGCCACGCCGCCGACACCCGGCTCGTCAATGTGCATGTACAGCGGCTGCGCTCCAAGGTCGAGAAGGACCCGGAGCGGCCGGAGATCGTGGTGACCGTCCGTGGTGTGGGTTACAAGGCAGGGCCCAGCTGACATGTCCGGAGACAGTGCCGCTTCGTCGCCCGGGCGGACCGGGGCGAGTGCGGGGCGGCCTGTCGGCAGGGCGAAGGCCGACTCCCGCTGGAGGCGGTTCTTCGAGGGCGGCCTGCTCCAGGGCGGAGTTCAGGGCAGCCCTGTCCTGAGGCTGTTCATGCGATGGGTGCGCCGGCCGCTGCTGCCCGTGATGCGGCTGTGGCGGCGCAACATCCAGCTCAAGGTCGTCGCCACGACCCTGCTGATGTCGCTCGGCGTGGTTCTCCTGCTGGGCTTCGTCGTGATCGGGCAGGTGCGCAACGGGCTCCTCGACGCCAAGGTGAAGGCCTCGCAGAGCCAGGCCACCGGAGGGTTCGCGGTGGCCAAGCAGAAGGCGGACGAGGCCGGTGCCGGGACCGACGACGCGGCCACGGCCGACGGCCAGTCCGACCAGTTCGTCATCGAGTGGATGAGCAACCTCGTCTACTCGCTGTCCAGCGGCGGCCAGGGCGCCTTCGACGTGGTGACCCTGCCCGTGGGCGGCGACAGCGGCAGCGGTCGGGGGCCGCGGGCCTCCGGCGACGTCGATCCGGCGGCCAGCGTTCCCGAGGCGTTGCGCGAGAAGGTCGACGACAGTACGGCGGCCGCCCAGAGCTACACCCGCATCGTCTACGACGCCGACGAGGAGTCCCAGCCCGCCCTCGTCATCGGCAAGCAGGTCAACGACCCCAACGGCGACCCGTACCAGCTGTACTACCTCTTCCCGCTCACCCAGGAGGAGAAGTCGCTCAGCCTGGTCAAGGGCACCCTGGCGACCGCCGGGCTCTTCGTCGTCGTACTCCTCGGAGCCATCGCCTGGCTCGTGGTGCGGCAGGTCGTCACGCCGGTGCGGATGGCGGCCGGGATCGCCGAGCGGCTGTCCGCCGGGCGGCTGCAGGAGCGGATGAAGGTCACCGGCGAGGACGACATCGCGCGGCTCGGTGAGGCCTTCAACAAGATGGCGCAGAACCTCCAGCTGAAGATCCAGCAGCTTGAGGACCTGTCGCGGATGCAGCGGCGGTTCGTGTCGGACGTGTCGCACGAGCTGCGGACGCCGCTGACGACCGTGCGGATGGCCGCCGACGTCATCCATGACGCGCGCGAGGACTTCGATCCGATGACCGCGCGGTCGGCCGAACTCCTTGCCGACCAGCTGGACCGGTTCGAGACGCTGCTCGCGGATCTGCTGGAGATCAGCCGGTTCGACGCGGGTGCGGCGGCGCTGGAGGCGGAGCCGATAGACCTCAGGGAGGTCGTGCGGCGGGTCGTCAGCGGCGCCGAGCCGCTCGCCGAGCGCAAGGGCACGACGGTGCGGATCGTGGGAGACCAGCAGCCCGTCGTCGCCGAGGCCGACGCCCGGCGGGTGGAGCGGGTGCTGCGCAATCTCGTCGTCAACGCCGTCGAGCACGGCGAGGGCAGGGATGTCGTGGTCAAGCTGGCCTCGGCGGGCGGGGCGGTCGCGATCGCGGTGCGCGACTACGGTGTCGGGCTCAAGCCCGGCGAGGCCACGCGCGTGTTCAGCCGCTTCTGGCGGGCCGACCCGGCACGCGCGCGTACCACCGGCGGTACGGGCCTCGGTCTGTCCATCGCCCTGGAGGACGCGCGGCTGCACGGCGGCTGGCTCCAGGCGTGGGGTGAGCCGGGTGGTGGCTCGCAGTTCCGGCTGACGTTGCCCAGGACGGCTGACGAGCCGCTGCGGGGCTCGCCGATACCGCTGGAGCCCAAGGACTCGCGTCGCAACCGCGGACTCGACGACGCCGGCCTGCCGCGCGGGGGCGCGGACAAGGCGGCCACCGTGCCGGTCCAGCCGAAGGGCGACCAGGTGATCTCCCGGGACCCGATAACACCCCGGGCGGCCGCGATGCCCCCTACCGCCGATCCGACGGCGCTGCCCGGCAACGGCGCGCGCGTGGTGCCCCGGCCGACGTCGAGTGCGCGACGGCCGGACGGCACGTCCGCAGGGGACGCGCCCGGCGGTGAGACCGCGGGCGGTCCGGACGCCGGGCCGCAGGAGTCGTACGAACAGCAGGGGGAGGCATTCCGTGGGCGCTGACCGCGAGGGTGGCGGCCGGCGTACGCCGGGGCGTGCGGCGGTGTACGCCGCCTGTGGAGTCGTACTGCTGGCGGGGTGTGCCTCCATGCCGGACAGCGGCGATCTGCGCGGGGTGGACTCCACACCGCGGCAGGACACGCAGGTACGGGTCTTCGCGATGCCACCGCAGGAGGACGCGGAGCCCACGGACATCGTGCAGGGCTTTCTCGAGGCACTGACCAGCGACGATCCGAACTACGAGACCGCCCGCAAGTACCTGACCGGGAGTGCGGCGAAGCAGTGGCAGCCCGGGTTGTCCACCACGGTGCTCGACGACGGACCCGGCGCCGACGTCCTGCGGCCCGCGGACCGGGAACAGGGCGACGACACGTCGTTCATGCTGTTCGGCACCAAGGTGGCCGTGGTGGACGGGCAGCAGTCGTATGCGCCCGCCTCCGGCGCCTACCGGGAGACCGTGCACCTGGTGCACGACAAGAAGACCAAGCAGTGGCGGATCGACAGCCTTCCGCAGGGTGTCGTCATGGGGAAGTCGGACTTCCAGCGCAACTACATGGCCGCCAACAAGTACTACTTCGCCTCGAACACCAGGGCGGTGACGGCTCCGGAGACCGTGGCGGTCGCCGATCCCGTGTATGTACGCGAGCGCGTGGACCCCATGACGCAGTTGGTGCGGTCCCTGCTCAACGGGCCGACGAGCTGGCTCGACCCTGTGGTCAGGACGAGTTTTCCCACCGGTACGGCCCTCAGGAAGGGCGTGTCCCTGGCGCCCGACGACCGGAACACGCTGACGGTGCCGCTCAACGCCAAGGCCAGGAACGTCGGTTCGGACCAGTGCAAGGCGATGGCGGCCCAGCTGCTGTTCACCCTGCAGAACCTCACCCCCGCCGTGGACGACGTCGACCTGCAGGCGGGCGGCAAGCAGTTGTGCTCCGCCACCGAGAGCGACGCCAACGGGGACGCCACGCGCGGCTCGGTCGAGAACCCCGAGTTCCTCTACTTCGTCAACGGCGAGCACCGGCTTGTACGGATCCCGGCCGAGCCGCAGGGCGGCGGTGCGAAGGCCGTGCCGGTGCCGGTGCCCGGGGCGCTGGGAGAGGGTGACAAGGACCTGAGGTCGGTGGCCGTGTCCCGGGACGAGCACACGGCGGCCGGTGTCAGCCTCGACGGAACCTCGCTGTACGTCGGATCGCTGGTGTCGGGCGGGTCGCTCGGGGAGCCGGTGCTGGTCAGCAGCGGCAAGACGGCCGAGGACCGGCTCACAACGCCGAGCTGGGACACCGAGGGCGACCTGTGGGTGGCCGACCGGAACCCCGCCGATGAGCGGCTGCTGCTGTTCAAGGAGGGCGCCGGCAAGCCGCTGGTGGTGGCGACTCCTGGGCTGGACGGGCGGATCAAGGATCTGCGGGTGGCCGCGGACGGGGTGCGGATCGCGCTCGTCGTGGAGAAGGGCGGCAAGCAGTCGCTGTTCGTCGGGCGGATCGAGCGCGAGGGCAGGACCGGGGATCCGCAGAGCGTCTCGGTGCGGGAGCTGCGCTCCACGACACCGGATCTGGAGGAGGTCACGACCATGTCGTGGGCCGGCGACAGCAGGCTCGTGGTGGTCGGGCGCGAACAGGGCGGTGTGCAGCAGACGCGTTACGTCCAGGTCGACGGGTCCACGCCGGAGGGGCCGCCGCCGGCCGCGCTCACCGGTGTGAAGGAGATCGCCGCGTCCGAGGACGACGAGATGCCGTTGGTGGCGTACTCGGAGGACGGGATCGTACGGCTGCCGTCCGGGGCGCAGTGGCAGAAGGTGGACGCGGACGGGACGGCGCCGGTCTATCCGGGATGACGTGATGACGTGAGGGACCGCGCTGTCGGAGCGGCCGCTTTTGCCGGGGTGAGTGAGGCTCTGGTGGGGGTGGCCGCCTTTTGTGAGGCGGGGTGTTCGCTGGGCGGGCACGGGGCGGATTCGTCGTACGAGGGTCGAGGCGCGGGCTTTGTTCGGCCGACCGGGCGCCTGTATCGGTTGGCTGTATGGGGCCGGTATTTGTGGTGGGAACTGTTGTTCGTTCCGGGGGTGGGGTTTTCCACAGGGAGTTATCCACAGGGGTGGCCGGTCAGGTTCGGCGTTGGCACAGTGGTGGGCATGCGGGGGTGGTGGCAGGACCTCACCGATCTGGTGCTGCCGGCCGAGTGCGGAGGCTGCGGGATGCCTCGCACGGTTCTCTGTCCGGAGTGCCGTGCCGCCCTGGACGGGGCCGCACCGAGCCGGGTGCGACCGGTGCCGGAGCCGCCCGGTCTGCCGGTCGTGCACGCGGCGGCTCGGTACGAGGACTCGGTACGGGCGGTGTTGCTCGCCCACAAGGAGAGGGGTGTGCTGGGCCTCGCGGGGCCGCTCGGGACGGCTCTGGCGGGGGCTGTGCGGGCGGGAGTGCGGGAGGCGTGCGGTGGCGGGTGGACGGGGGAGGAGTTCGGTGTGCCGGTGCTGCTCGTTCCCGTGCCGTCCGCGCGGCGGGCCGTTCGGGCTCGGGGGCATGATCCAGCGCGGCGGATCGCGCTCGCGGCGGCCCGGGAGCTGCGTCGGGCGGGGACTCCGGCGCGGGTGGTGGCCGCACTGCGGCAACGGCGAGGGGTTGCCGACCAGTCGGGGCTCAACTCCCGCCAGCGGCTCGACAATCTCGCCGGTGCGCTGACGGTGGTTCCGGGTGGCGGACGGCTCCTTGCCGAAGGGCTGGTCGTGCTCGTCGACGACCTGATGACCACGGGCGCGTCCCTGGCGGAGGCGGCGCGGGCCGTTCGTGAGGGGAGGGTGCGGGAGAACCCGGAGACGAGGGCTCGGGAGGATCGGGAGGCGAGCCTTCCAGAAGGCCGGGGCGCCAGCAGGCAGGACGACTTTGGGTGTTGCGGTGAACAGATGGCGGTGCGACACCGTGATCTACGGCAACAGGGGGTAGGAGGCCGCAATGGTGGTCGGCCGTCGGAGGGGGGTGCGTGGTCCGGTGAGTGTCGGTCGGAGGCGGGGGCTCGGCAAGGGCAGCGGCGGCAGGACCTGGGCGGACCCCGTGGTGGACGAGTGGTGGCTGGAAGCGGCGATGAGGGGTCGGGCCTCGTGTACACCGCTGCAACGCGGGAAAGCATGGGGGAACGGATGACTCCAGTGACGGAGGAGGACACGGCCCGGGAGCGCTGCATGGCGACAGCGGCGGACGCCGGTTGCGTCCGCGACGTGATCTGCGCGGCTGTGGTCGCGGCCTCGCCGGATTCTTTCGAAATAAACCGGAACTGACTGTGTAGTTGCATCGTTGCAGGTTACGAGAGGGTCAATTCACCTGAACGGAGGTACGCCGCAGTAGAGGGTGACGACATCCGTCCAGGCGAGATATGTTCGGTTGTGAGAGAAAGGCGCAGGCCACACCTCGCAAATCCGAATGCCGTGCCCGCGGGATTTCCACCATCACCCGCGACGGTGGAATGGAGATCTTGCCCGCGGGGGAGGAGGTGGAAGTCACCGAGTCCGAGGTTCCGGGGCTCACCGGAGCCTGGTGCAAAAGGGAGACGCTCCGCATCGAGGCGGAGCGATCCGGGAACGGAGTTCTGCGTGGACATCGTCGTCAAGGGCCGCAAGACCGAGGTGCCCGAGCGGTTCCGCAAGCACGTGGCCGAGAAGCTGAAGCTGGAGAAGATCCAGAAGCTCGATGGCAAGGTGATCAGCCTCGACGTCGAGGTGTCCAAGGAGCCGAACCCCCGACAGGCCGACCGTTGTGACCGAGTGGAGATCACGCTCCGCTCCCGCGGTCCGGTGATCCGGGCGGAAGCGGCAGCCAGCGACCCGTACGCGGCACTCGACCTGGCGGCGGAGAAGCTGGACGCGCGGCTGCGCAAGGAGCACGACAAGCGCCACACACGCAGGGGCGCACGGCGGCTCACGGCCGCTGAGGTCGCCGACCACGTTCCGGACGCGGCCACGCTCAACGGCAACGGCCATGTCGTCCACCAGGAAGAGTCGGACGGCGTACCCACCAAGAAGATCGGCTCGCTGGAGATCAAGGGTGAAGGCCCCCTCGTCGTCCGTGAGAAGACCCACGTCGCGTCCCCGATGACCCTCGACCAGGCGCTCTACGAGATGGAACTGGTCGGGCACGACTTCTATCTGTTCGTCGACTCCGAGACCAAGGAACCGAGTGTCGTCTACCGGCGGCACGCCTACGACTACGGCGTCATCCACCTGAGCACGGACCCGATGGTCGCCCGGGCGCACTCTCCCGCGGCCGGCGACACGACGGGCAGCTGACCCTCCCGGATGACAGCTGAGCCGGTGCCCCTGGAGCGCGTGTGCGCCCCCAGGGGCACCCGCGTGCGACCACTTCGCGACCCGCTCTGTCACCTCACTGTCGTCCGGGCATGAAATCATGGCCGCACCGGCCCAACCGGTGGGTCGTTGCCTTGGGTTGGCGATGGCACAGGATCAGCCACAGCCTTCAGGGGGAGGAATGATGGCGGACAGCTTCGGACCGCTGCACGGCGAGGATGCCGGCGACGGCGTCGTCGGCATGGACGCGGAAGCGGGCTCTGCACGCAAGGAGCCCATCCGGGTGCTTGTCGTGGACGACCATGCACTCTTCCGGCGTGGACTGGAGATCGTGCTCGCGGCCGAGGAGGACATCCAGGTCGTGGGGGAGGCGGGTGACGGCGCCGAGGCCGTGGACAAGGCCGCCGACCTGCTGCCGGACATCGTTCTGATGGATGTGCGGATGCCCAAGCGGGGCGGGATCGAGGCCTGCACCTCCATCAAGGAAGTGGCCCCCAGCGCGAAGATCATCATGCTGACGATCAGCGATGAGGAAGCCGACCTCTACGACGCGATCAAGGCGGGCGCGACCGGATATCTCCTGAAGGAGATCTCGACGGACGAGGTGGCCACCGCCATTCGCGCCGTCGCCGACGGGCAGTCGCAGATCAGCCCGTCCATGGCGTCGAAACTGCTCACCGAGTTCAAATCCATGATCCAGCGGACCGATGAGCGTCGGCTGGTGCCGGCTCCGCGGCTGACGGATCGGGAGCTCGAAGTCCTCAAGCTCGTCGCCACGGGTATGAACAACCGCGATATCGCGAAGGAGTTGTTCATCTCCGAGAACACCGTGAAGAACCATGTGCGCAACATCCTGGAGAAGCTGCAGCTGCACTCCAGGATGGAGGCCGTCGTCTACGCGATGCGCGAGAAGATCCTAGAGATCCGCTAGTTCCTTCACGAGGGGTGCGTGGAGTTCGGGAGCGTCCACCCGATCGACCCGAATGCCCGTGCAGTCCACCCAGCTCGCCGCTTCGGCAAGGGCCTGGGCCACCGCCGGGACCGCCTTCGGGCCGTCCAGGGTGACCTGCCTGGCCACCAGCGTGGTTCCCTCCCGGGCCGGGTCCACGCGGCCTACCAGACGGCCACCGGCCAGCACCGGCATCGCGAAATAGCCGTGAATCCGCTTGGGCTTGGGGACGTAGGCCTCCAGGCGGTGGGTGAAGCCGAAGATCCGCTCCGTACGCGCGCGTTCCCAGATCAGGGAGTCGAACGGGGACAACAGGGTGGTGCGGTGGCGGCCGCGCGGGGGCGTCTCCAAGGCCGCGGGGTCGGCCCAGGCGGGCTTGCCCCAGCCCTCGACCGCGACCGGCACGAGGCCAGAGTCGGCGATCACGGCGTCGACCTGCTCGCCCTTGAGGCGGTGGTAGTCGGCGATGTCCGCGCGGGTGCCGACACCCAGGGACTGCCCGGCGAGACGGACCAGACGGCGCAGGCACTCGGCGTCGTCCAGCTCGTCGTGGAGCAGATCGGCTGGGATGGCGCGCTCGGCGAGGTCGTACACGCGTTTCCAGCCGCGGCGCTCCACGCAGACCACCTCGCCGTACATCAGCGCGCGCTCGACGGCGACCTTGGTGCCGGACCAGTCCCACCACTCGCTGGTCTTCTTCGCGCCGCCCAGTTCCGTGGCGGTGAGGGGGCCTTCGGTGCGCAGCTGCTTGATGACCTGGTCGTAGGTGCCGTCCGGGAGCTGGTGGTTCCAGTGCGGGCGGCCGCGGTAGGCGCGTCGGCGGAAGGCGAAGTGGGGCCACTCCTCGATCGGGAGGATGCACGCCGCGTGCGACCAGTACTCGAAGGCATGGGGCCGTGCCGGAGACGCGCCGAGGGGAGCAGTGGTCCAGTAGGCGTTCTCCACCGTCCTGCGGCCCACCGCGCCGAGACGGGCGTACGGGATCAGCTCGTGGGACCGGGCGAGGACCGAGATGGTGTCGAGCTGGACCGCGCCGAGGTGACGCAGGACGCCGCGGACTCCGGCCCGGCGGTCGGGGGTGCCGAGGAAGCCCTGGGCACGCAGCGCGATGCGGCGTGCCTCGTCGGCCGAGAGGTCGGTGGTGGGAGGCGGGGTCGTCATGGATCAGAAGATAGGGCCCGGCACTGACAACGCGAGATGATCTGCGGATCTACCCGGAGGCGGGGAGGTACTGCGCCGTCGACGGCAGGCCAAGGTCCGAGGGCAGCAGCGCGCCCACCCAGCAGTCCCGGCGCACGCCCTGGTGGACCATGCCGGAGCGCAGGACGCCCTCGACGACGAAGCCGGCGCGCTCCGCCACCGCGCGGGACGGCTGGTTGCCCACTTCCGCGCGCCATTCCACACGGTCGATGGGCAACGTGAAGGCCCAGCGGGAGGCGGCGAGCACGGCCTCGGTGACGTAGCCGTTGCCGCGGTGTTCCTTGGTGGCCCAGTAGCCGATCTCGGCCATGCCCCCCGAACGCATGGACAGACCCAGCATGCCCACCAGGTCCTCCCCTTCGGGGAGGAAGATGCCCCAGGTGAACATCGTGTCGTTCGCCCAGCCTTCCGGGACCAGTTGCTCCGTGAAGCCCTGGGCGTGCTCGACCAGGTAGGGCGAGGGGATCGTGGTCCAGCGCAGGATGTCCGGGTCCTGCACGGCCGCGAGGACCGTCTCGGTGTCCCGCGGGGTGGGCGTGCGCAGCAGGAGACGGTCTGTGGTCAGGGTGACGTGTTCCATCAGCCGATTCTGCTCGGGTGTTCGGTGGTGGCGCCATGTTTTTGCTGTGAGTGAGCGGGTGATCACAATTCGCGCAATTCGTGAGCGTGCCGCGGCACCATCGGCGTTCCCCGTCCGTTGTCCCCTTTGAAACAGATTTGAAAGAGCTGACAGTCGGCGTACCCGGCAGGCCTCCCGACGCGGTGGTGTCCTCGCATACGATGGCCGTTGCTCAGCAAGCCAAATGGAAACCGACCGTCCCAGGCCCGACCGGCAAGGAGACCAACCCCCGTGTCCGTCCTCTCGAAGATCATGCGTGCAGGCGAAGGCAAGATCCTGCGCAAGCTGCACCGCATCGCGGACCAGGTCAACTCCATCGAAGAGGACTTCGTCGACCTCTCCGACGCCGAGCTGCGGGCCCTCACCGAGGAGTACAAGCAGCGGTACGCCGACGGTGAGAGCCTGGACGACCTGCTCCCCGAGGCGTTCGCCACCGTCCGCGAGGCCGCCAAGCGCGCGCTCGGTCAGCGCCACTACGACGTGCAGATCATGGGCGGCGCCGCCCTCCACCTCGGCTACGTGGCCGAGATGAAGACCGGTGAGGGCAAGACCCTCGTCGGCACGCTGCCCGCGTACCTGAACGCGCTGTCCGGCAAGGGCGTCCACCTGATCACGGTCAACGACTACCTGGCCGAGCGCGACTCCGAGATGATGGGCCGCGTCCACAAGTTCCTGGGCCTCGAGGTCGGTTGCATCCTCGCGAACATGACGCCGGCCCAGCGCCGCGCGCAGTACGCCTGCGACATCACGTACGGCACGAACAACGAGTTCGGCTTCGACTACCTGCGCGACAACATGGCGTGGTCCAAGGACGAACTCGTCCAGCGCGGCCACAACTTCGCCATCGTCGACGAGGTCGACTCCATCCTCGTCGACGAGGCCCGTACGCCGCTGATCATCTCCGGCCCGGCCGACCAGGCCACCAAGTGGTACGGCGACTTCGCCAAGCTGGTCCTGCGCCTGAAGAAGGGCGAGGCGGGCAACCCGCTCAAGGGCATCGAGGAGACCGGCGACTACGAGGTCGACGAGAAGAAGCGCACGGTCGCCATCCACGAGTCCGGTGTCAGCAAGGTCGAGGACTGGCTGGGCATCGACAACCTCTACGAGTCGGTGAACACCCCTCTGGTGGGCTACCTCAACAACGCCATCAAGGCGAAGGAGCTCTTCAAGAAGGACAAGGACTACGTCGTCATGGACGGCGAAGTCATGATCGTCGACGAGCACACCGGCCGTATCCTCGCCGGCCGCCGCTACAACGAGGGCATGCACCAGGCGATCGAGGCGAAGGAAGGGGTGGACATCAAGGACGAGAACCAGACCCTCGCCACGATCACCCTCCAGAACTTCTTCCGCCTGTACAAGCGCCACGACCACAACGGCAAGGAACAGCCCGGTCTGTGCGGCATGACCGGTACGGCGATGACCGAGGCCGCCGAGTTCCACCAGATCTACAAGCTCGGCGTCGTCCCGATCCCGACCAACCGGCCCATGGTCCGCAAGGACCAGTCGGACCTGATCTACCGCACCGAGGTCGCGAAGTTCGAGGCGGTCGTCGACGACATCGTCGAGAAGCACGAGAAGGGCCAGCCGATCCTCGTCGGTACGACGTCGGTCGAGAAGTCCGAGTACCTCTCCCAGCAGCTCAGCAAGCGCGGCGTCCAGCACGAGGTGCTGAACGCCAAGCAGCACGACCGTGAGGCGACGATCGTCGCCCAGGCCGGCCGCAAGGGCGCCGTCACCGTCGCCACCAACATGGCTGGCCGTGGTACCGACATCAAGCTCGGCGGCAACCCCGAAGACCTCGCCGAGGCGGAGCTGCGCCAGCGCGGCCTCGACCCCGAGGAGCACATCGAGGAGTGGGCCGCGGCCCTGCCCGCCGCCCTGGAGAAGGCCGAGCAGGCGGTCAAGGCGGAGTTCGAGGAGGTCAAGGAGCTCGGCGGGCTCTACGTCCTCGGTACCGAGCGGCACGAGTCGCGCCGTATCGACAACCAGCTGCGCGGTCGTTCCGGCCGACAGGGCGACCCCGGCGAGTCCCGCTTCTACCTCTCCCTGGGCGACGACCTGATGCGCTTGTTCAAGGCCCAGATGGTCGAGCGCGTGATGTCGATGGCGAACGTCCCGGACGACGTCCCGATCGAGAACAAGATGGTCACGCGCGCGATCGCGTCCGCGCAGTCGCAGGTCGAGCAGCAGAACTTCGAGACCCGTAAGAACGTCCTGAAGTACGACGAGGTCCTCAACCGCCAGCGCGAGGTCATCTACGGCGAGCGGCGCCGCGTCCTGGAGGGCGAGGACCTGCAGGAGCAGGTCGTGCACTTCATGGACGACACGATCGACGCGTACATCGCGGCGGAGACCGCCGAGGGCTTCGCGGAGGACTGGGACCTCGACCGGCTGTGGGGCGCGTTCAAGCAGCTCTACCCGGTGAAGATCACCGTCGAGGAGCTGGAGGAGGCTGCGGGCGACCGCGCGGGCCTGACCGCCGAGTACATCTCCGAGTCCATCAAGGACGACATCCACGAGCAGTACGAGGCGCGTGAGGCGCAGCTCGGCTCCGAGATCATGCGTGAGCTGGAGCGCCGGGTCGTGCTGTCGGTCCTGGACCGCAAGTGGCGCGAGCACCTCTACGAGATGGACTACCTCCAGGAGGGCATCGGCCTGCGCGCGATGGCCCAGAAGGACCCGCTGGTCGAGTACCAGCGCGAGGGCTTCGACATGTTCACCGCCATGATGGAGGGCATCAAGGAGGAGTCCGTCGGCTACCTGTTCAACCTGGAGGTCCAGGTCGAGCAGCAGGTCGAGGAGGTCCCGGTCGAGGACGAGAAGCCGTCCCTCGCCAAGCAGGACGCGGTCCCGGCCCAGGGCGGCTCGCGTCCCGAGATCCGCGCGAAGGGGCTCGACGCCCCGCAGCGCAGGGACCTGCACTTCTCCGCGCCGACCGTGGACGGCGAGGGCGGTGTCATCGAGGGCGAGTTCTCCGACGACGACGAGCCCGTGCGCTCCGAGGCGGACGGCCTCACGCGCGCGGAGCGTCGCAAGCAGTCCCGTGCTCGGGGGCGGCGCAAGAAGTAGTGCCTACGGTGCGAGGGGCGCTGTTGCGGATCGACGTGACGGCGCCTGTCGCGCCGGGCGGATCGACGTGACGGCGCCCGGAGCGCCGTAGCGAACGAAGGGCCGGTCACCTGCGGGTGGCCGGCCCTTCGGCGTGAGAGCGACGCGCGGGCTTCTCCGGGCCTGTCAGTCGTCGTCCGGACGGGGAGCCCGGGGGCCGCCCAGTTCGACCGCGGTGCACCGCCAGCGGAGGTCCTGGCCCTGTTCCAGGCGGAAGGCCATGGCACGCAGCTGGTCACCGGCGCCGATGCGGGCGAAGGCCTCCACGGCGCCCTGGCGGGGGACGTAGTAGCCGATGTCCCGGACGACAGGGCGGGTGCCGCGGGTGCGCAGGGGGCCGCGCTCGGCGAGCCGCGCCAGCTCGTCGTAGGCACGCCCCGCGGTGTGCCGGAGCATCGAGTGGACGGGGCGCTGGCCGCTCAGGACCGCGAGGAGGAGATCGGCGAAGAGATCGGTGGGGCGGGGCTGGGGGACGGGCTGGAGGGCCGCTGGGCGGCGCGGGGTCTGGGCTGGGACGACCGGGGTGAGTGCGGGGGCGGGGCGGGGGCCGGCGGGTGAGGGGGCGGGGGTTGTGGTGGTGCTGTGCATGCTGGTGGCGCTGCCGCTCGGGCCGGTGGGTGCGGTGCTCGTGCCGGTGGTCGCAGTGTCGGCCGAGGCGGTGATGTGCGTGCCCGTGGTGTTCGTGCCGGCCGAGGCGGTGATGTGCGTGCCCGTGGTGTTCGTGCCGGCCGAGGCGGTGCTGCCGCTGCCTGCCGTCTTCGTGGCCACCGAAGCAGTGCCGCGCGTGCCCGTGGGGGTGGTGCCGTTCGTCGTGGCGCGTCGTGGGGCTGTCGTGGTCGTCTCGGGTCGGCCCGGGGTGCCGTGCGGGCGGCTGTCCGCGGGGCCCGTGCGGGTGCGGGAGCTGTTGGGGGAGCCCGGCGGGCGGCCGTCGCCGGGGGCCGTGCGAGGCGTGCTGCCGCCGGGGGCTCGGGGCGGTGTGCCGCCCGGGCGGCGGGAGTCACGGCGGGCCGGCGGGCGGGTGCCGGGGTGGTGCTGGGCCCTGGTCATGACCTTGTTCATGGGATCCCCGTTCTGCGGGCCCGGCGAGTACCGGGCAGTAACTTCTCGTTGGGGATCTTGTACGGGGCCGCGGGCCGCTGCGGCAAGGAAGCGGCGGGCCGGGTCGGGCGGCCGGAATGTTCACCTATCAGGGTGATCTGAGGGGGTGGCGGCCCGTGGCTGCGGGGGCGGGGAGGGTGAATTCCGGGACCGGGGTGGACGCCCGAGGGGGTCTGGGCGGGGACTCGAAAGGGGACGCCCGCACGTATCCTGAAGGCCGTCGCGGAGCCCCTCCGATGATGTTCTCCGACCACGAAAGCGGCCAGCCATGCGCGTCTACGTCCCCCTGACCCTCTCCGGTCTCGCCGAGGCGTACAAGACGGGTGAGCTGGGGCCCGGACCGCTCCTCGCCTACGCCGTCACGCCCGGCCTGCGCGAGTGGTACCTCTCCGACGACATCGAGGAGCTGGAGTACGCGGCGCTGAACCGGGCCGCGCTGGCATCGCTGCGGCTGCTCGCCGCGGACGCCGGTGCGGTGCGGCGCCGGGTCGTGGTGGCCGTCGACGTGGCCGACGGGGCGGCGGCCGCCGATCCCGACCGGGCTCTGGATCCCGCCGCGCTGGGTGAGGTGAAGGTCGCCGGGACGGTGAGGCTGGCCAAGGCGGCCGCGGTGCACGTCGACGCGGACGACGCGGTGGAGGACGTCACCGCCGCCGTGGACGCGCTGAAGGCGGCGGACGCCGGGGACGACGACGCGCAGTTCGTCGTGGACGGCGCCGAGGACCACGAGCTGCTGTGGTACGCGACGCAGGAGATCCCGAACCTGGTGGGTCTGGGCGGCTGAGCCTGTTCTCCTGCGTGCCGGGTCATGTCTTTACCCGCTGTGACCTGCTCGTCTCATGATTGTCAGTGGGGGCGGGTACGTTTTTGGCATGGGGAAGCTGACAGGGGCGCACATCGTCTGGGACTGGAACGGCACGCTGTTCCACGACAATGACGCGATCATCGGGGCGACGAACGCGGCGTTCGGCGAGCTGGGGCTCGCGCCGATCACGATGGAGCAGTACCGGGCGCTGTACTGCGTGCCGGTGCCGAAGTTCTACGAGCGACTGCTCGGCCGGCTGCCCACCGACGCGGAGTGGGAGGTCATGGACGAGACCTTCCACCGGTACTACGCCGAGCACCGGGTCGGGTGCGGGCTCACCGACGGGGCGGTGGAGCTGCTCACCGGGTGGCGGTCGGCCGGGCGCAGCCAGTCGATCCTCAGCATGTACGTGCACGACGAGCTGGTCCCGCTGGTGCGGGGGTTCGGGATCGAGGCGCACTTCCTGAGGGTGGAGGGGCGGACCGGACCGTCCGGCGGCAGCAAGGCGGAGCACATGGAGCGGCATCTCGCCGCGCTGGCGGGAGTGGACGCGACTCGGACCGTGGTGATCGGGGACGCCGCGGACGACGCGGTGGCCGCGATGCGGGTGGGGGCACGGGCCGTGCTCTACACCGGCGGGTCGCACAGTCGGGCCAGCCTCGAGGGGGTGGGGGTGCCCGTGGTGGACACCTTGGCCGAGGCGGTCGCGGAGGCCGAGCGAATAGCCGCGTGACGGTTCGCGTCAGCCCCGCGACCCCGGAAGGGCGGTATACGCGCCTCGTCGGCTAGGTCACCGGCGCCTTCGCCCTCAGCACTGTCAGGAACTCCCTCATCCAGCCCGGGTGGTCCGGCCAGGCGCGGGAGGAGACCAGGGTGCCGTCGACGACCACCTCGGTGTCCTGGAAGGCCGCGCCCGCGGACTGCATGTCCGGTTCCAGGGCCGGATAGGCCGTGACCCGGCGGCCGCGGAGGCTGTCGATCGCCGCGGTGAGCAGGGGGCCGTGGCAGATCTGGGCGACCGGCTTGTCCGCGTCGAAGAAGGACTTGAGGATCTTGCGGAGCTCGGGGTCGTTGCGCAGGTACTCGGGGGCGCGGCCGCCGGGGATGACGAGCGCGGCGTACTGGCCGGGGTCGACCTCGGCGAAGGCCAGGTCGGCGGGCCAGGTGTAGCCGGGTTTCTCGGTGTAGGTGTCGAAGCCGGGTTCGAAGTCGTGGACGACGAACCGGAGCTGCTTGCGGGCAGGGGCTGCGATGTGGACGTCGTAGCCCTCCTCGCGGAGGCGCTGGTAGGGGTACAGGACCTCCAGTGACTCTGCTGCGTCACCGGTGACGATGAGGATTTTTGCGGTCATGTCGGCAAAGTGCACCGACAGGACGCACTTGCCAAGAGGGCGCGCGAAGGGGAGGGAGGAAGGTCATGGCCTGGATGCGGCGCAGACACTGTGCAGAGTGTCAAAGTTCCACCCCTGGTTTTGTACACATACGGCTCATGACGGGCCCCCTGTGAGGAGCGATAGCCTTGGTGGCGTGATCAGCGCGATAGTTCGCGGGGGCATTGTGGCTCCCGCCCCGCGCCCGGTGAGCACGGAACACCTCCGTGGCCGGGCGGCGGCCGCTGGTCCTCGCGGGCGGGACGGGGCCGTAGGGGCCCTCATGACGCCGAGCACACCCTCGTCACCGGCGCGGCAGAGAGCAGCGTCACACCTGGCGGGCGTGTCGAGAATGGCTGATATCCCCCCGCTCATCTCACCTTGCGGCATAGCGTCGGAGCAGACCGGAGACCCCGGGCCGTGGCGTCGAGCCGCAGGGGAAGAGGCCGTACTTCCTTCTACGTCACGCAACGGCGCGCGACAGGAGTCAGAGGACAATGCAGACCAAGCTGGACGAAGCCAAGGCCGAGCTGCTCGAGAGGGCCGCGCGGGTAGCTGAGAACAGCCCGGCCGGGGGGCACCTACCGACTGGGACGACGGACGAGGGCACCCCCCGCACCCCGGACACCCCGGACAGCGAGACCGTGCTCGCGTTCCTCCAGCGCTACTACCTGCACACGGCCCCGGAAGACCTCGCCGACCGCGACCCGGTCGACATCTACGGAGCCGCTCTCTCCCACTTCCGGCTGGGCGAGACGCGCCCGCAGGGCACGGCCAACGTGCGGGTGCACACGCCCACCGTGGAGGAGAACGGCTGGACGTGCACCCACTCGGTCGTCGAGGTCGTCACCGACGACATGCCCTTCCTCGTCGACTCAGTCACCAACGAGCTGACCCGGCAGGGACGCGGCATCCACGTCGTCATCCACCCCCAGGTCGTCGTCCGCCGCGACGTCACCGGCAAGCTGATCGAGGTTCTCACCGCCCCGCCCTCCGCCGGCGACCTCCCGCACGACGCGCACACCGAGTCCTGGATCCACGTCGAGATCGACCGTGAGACCGACCGCGGCGACCTGAAGCAGATCACCGCCGACCTGCTGCGTGTCCTGTCCGACGTCCGGGAGGCCGTCGAGGACTGGGAGAAGATGCGGGACGCGGCCCTGCGGATGGCCGACGAACTGCCCGCCGAGCCCATCGCCACCGACCTGCGCGACATGGAGATCGAGGAGGCCCGCGAGCTGCTGCGCTGGCTGGCCGACGACCACTTCACCTTCCTCGGCTACCGCGAGTACCAGCTCAGGGCGGACGACTCGCTCGCGGCCGTCCCCGGCACCGGTCTCGGCATACTGCGATCCGACCCGCACCACGCCGGCGAGGAGGGCCACCCCGTCAGCCCGTCCTTCGAGCGGCTGCCAGCCGACGCCCGCGCGAAGGCGCGTGAGCACAAGCTGCTCGTGCTGACCAAGGCGAACAGCCGGGCGACGGTGCACAGGCCGTCGTACCTCGACTACATCGGCGTCAAGAAGTTCGACACTGACGGCAATGTCGTCGGCGAGCGGCGTTTCCTCGGCCTGTTCTCTTCCGCCGCCTACACCGAATCCGTGCGCCGGGTTCCGGTCATTCGGCGCAAGGTGGACGAGGTGCTCGAAAGGGCCGGTTTCTCGCCCAACAGCCACGACGGCCGCGACCTGCTCCAGATCCTGGAGACCTACCCGCGCGACGAACTCTTCCAGACCCCGGCCGACGAGCTGGAGTCCATCGCCACCTCCGTCCTGTACCTCCAGGAACGGCGGAGGCTGCGCCTCTACCTGCGCCAGGACGAGTACGGCCGCTACTACTCGGCCCTCGTCTACCTGCCCCGCGACCGCTACACCACCGGCGTCCGCCTCAGGATCATCGACATCCTGAAGGAGGAACTCGACGGCATCAGCGTCGACTTCACGGCCTGGAACACCGAGTCGATCCTGTCCCGGCTGCACTTCGTGGTCCGCGTCCCGCAGGGCACCGAGCTGCCGCAGCTCAGCGACGGCGACAAGGAGCGCATCGAGGCCCGCCTGGTCGAGGCCGCCCGCTCCTGGGCCGACGGCTGGGCCGAGGCGCTCAACGCCGAACTCGGCGAGGAGCACGCCGCCGAGCTGGCGCGCCGCTACGGCAACTCCTTCCCCGAGGGCTACAAGGCCGACCACACCCCGCGCTCCGCGGTCGCCGACCTGGTCCACCTGGAGCGGCTCACCGAGGAGAACTCCTTCGCGCTCAGCCTGTACGAGCCGGTGGGCGCGGCCCCCGAGGAGCGCCGCTTCAAGATCTACCGCAAGGGCGACGCCATCTCCCTGTCCGCCGTCCTGCCGGTCCTCAACCGGCTCGGCGTCGAGGTCATGGACGAGCGGCCCTACGAACTGCGCTGCTCGGACCGCAGCGTCGCCTGGATCTACGACTTCGGCCTGCGCATGCCCAAGTCGCAGAACGGCGGCAGCGACTACCTGGGCGACGACGGCCGCGAGCGCTTCCAGGAGGCCTTCTCCGCCACCTGGACCGGCAAGGCGGAGAACGACGGCTTCAACGCCCTGGTGCTGAGCGCCGGTCTGAACTGGCGCCAGGCGATGGTGCTGCGGGCGTACGCCAAGTACCTGCGCCAGGCGGGCTCGACGTTCAGCCAGGACTACATGGAGGACACCCTCCGCAACAACGTCCACACCACCCGGCTGCTCGTCTCCCTGTTCGAGGCGCGGATGTCGCCGGACCGCCAGCGCGCCGGCCACGAACTCGTCGACGCCCTCCTGGAGGAGCTCGACGCGGCGCTCGACCAGGTCGCCTCCCTGGACGAGGACAGGATCCTGCGCTCCTTCCTCACCGTCATCAAGGCGACCCTGCGCACCAACTTCTTCCAGGAGGCCGCGGGCGGCAACCCGCACGACTACGTCTCCATGAAGTTCGACCCCCAGGCCATCCCCGACCTCCCGGCCCCGCGCCCGGCGTTCGAGATCTGGGTGTACTCGCCGCGCGTCGAAGGCGTGCACCTGCGCTTCGGAAAGGTCGCGCGCGGCGGGCTGCGCTGGTCCGACCGGCGTGAGGACTTCCGCACCGAGATCCTCGGCCTGGTCAAGGCCCAGATGGTGAAGAACACCGTCATCGTGCCGGTCGGCGCCAAGGGCGGCTTCGTCGCCAAGCAGCTGCCCGACCCGTCCGTCGACCGGGACGCGTGGCTGGCCGAGGGCATCGCCAGCTACAAGATGTTCATCTCGGCCCTGCTCGACATCACCGACAACATGGTCGCCGGTGAAGTCGTCCCGCCCGCCGACGTCGTACGTCACGACGAGGACGACACCTACCTCGTCGTCGCCGCCGACAAGGGCACCGCGACCTTCTCCGACATCGCCAACGGGGTCGCGGAGTCGTACAACTTCTGGCTCGGCGACGCCTTCGCCTCCGGTGGCTCCGCCGGCTACGACCACAAGGGCATGGGCATCACCGCCCGCGGCGCCTGGGAGTCCGTCAAGCGGCACTTCCGCGAACTGGACCTCGACACCCAGTCCGAGGACTTCACCGTCGTCGGCATCGGCGACATGTCCGGTGACGTGTTCGGCAACGGCATGCTGCTGAGCGAGCACATCCGCCTGGTCGCCGCCTTCGACCACCGGCACATCTTCATCGACCCGAAGCCCGACGCGGCCACCTCCTACGCCGAGCGCCGCCGCATCTTCGACCTCCCGCGCTCCAGCTGGGCCGACTACAACACCGAGCTGATCTCCACGGGCGGCGGCGTCTTCCCCCGTACCGCCAAGTCCATCCCGGTCAACGCCCACGTCCGCGAGGCCCTCGGCATCGAGGACAAGGTCACCAAGATGACCCCGGCCGACCTGATGAAGGCGATCCTCAAGGCGCCGGTGGACCTGCTGTGGAACGGCGGCATCGGCACGTACGTGAAGGCGTCCACCGAAACCCACGCGGACGTCGGCGACAAGGCCAACGACACGATCCGCGTCGACGGCGGCGACCTGCGCGTGCGGGTCGTCGGCGAGGGCGGCAACCTGGGCCTGACCCAGCTCGGCCGGATCGAGTTCGCGCTGCACGGTGGCAAGATCAACACCGACGCCATCGACAACAGCGCGGGCGTGGACACCTCCGACCACGAGGTGAACATCAAGATCCTGCTCAACGGCCTGGTCACCGACGGCGACATGACCGTCAAGCAGCGCAACAAGCAGCTCGCCGAGATGACCGACGAGGTCGGCCACCTGGTCCTGCGCAACAACTACGCGCAGAACATCGCGATCGCCAACGCGCTGGCTCAGTCCAAGGACATGCTCCACGCCCAGCAGCGGTACCTGCGCCACCTGGTGCGCGAGGGACTCCTGGACCGGGCCCTGGAGTTCCTGCCCACCGACCGCCAGATCCGCGAACGCCTCGGCGCCGCACAGGGCCTGACCGGCCCGGAGACGGCCGTGCTGCTGGCGTACACGAAGATCACGGTCGCCGACGAGCTCCTGCACACCTCCCTGCCGGACGACCCGTACCTGCGCACGCTGCTGCACGCGTACTTCCCGTCCGCGCTGCGCGAGAAGTTTCCCGAGCACATCGAGAACCACCCGCTGCACCGCGAGATCACCACGACCGTCCTGGTCAACGACACGGTCAACACCGGTGGTACGACCTACCTGCACCGCCTGCGCGAGGAGACCGGCGCCTCTCTGGAGGAGATCGTCCGGGCGCAGACCGTGGCCCGCGCGATCTTCCGCTCCGGCGTCGTCTGGGACGGGGTCGAGTCGCTCGACAACAAGGTCGAGGCCGCCGTACTCACCCGGATCCGCCTGCACTCGCGGCGCCTCGTCGAGCGCGGCACGCGCTGGCTGCTCAACAACCGGCCGCAGCCGCTCCAGCTCACCGAGACCGTCGAGTTCTTCGCCGACCGTGTCGAACAGGTGTGGTCGCAGCTGCCGAAGCTGCTGCGCGGCGCCGACCTGGAGTGGTACCAGAAGATCTACGACGAGCTGAGCGGCTCCGGCGTCCCGGACGAACTCGCCACACGCGTGGCCGGGTTCTCCTCCGCCTTCCCGACGCTGGACATCGTCTCGGTCGCCGACCGCATGGGCCGCGACCCGATGGATGTCGCCGAGGTGTACTACGACCTCGCCGACCGCCTCCACATCACCCAGCTCATGGACCGCATCATCGAGCTGCCCCGCGCCGACCGCTGGCAGTCCATGGCCCGCGCCTCCATCCGCGAGGACCTCTACGCGGCCCACTCGGCGCTGACCGCGGACGTCCTGGCGGTCGGCAACGGCACCTCGACGCCCGAACAGCGCTTCAAGGCATGGGAGGAGAAGAACGCCCCGATCCTCAGCCGCGCACGCACCACCCTGGAGGAGATCCAGAGCTCGGACGCGTTCGACCTGGCCAACCTGTCGGTCGCGATGCGCACGATGAGGACACTGCTGCGGCAGCACTCGTAATCGGTACGACGTGATCGATACGGCGTAGGCATACGACGACGAGGGCGCCCCGGGCCGGATGGCTCGGGGCGCCCTCGCTCGTGCGGTCAGCCGCCGGGACGGAGGCTCAGGCGGCGACCTTCGGCTGCGCCTTCGCCTTGTCCGGGCCGCCCGTGAAGTCCTCGTAGGCCGCCAGGACCTCGTCGGTGGGGCCGTCCATGCGCAGTTCGCCGCGCTCCAGCCACAGCACCCGGTCGCAGGTGTCACGGATCGACTTGTTGCTGTGGCTGACCAGGAACACCGTGCCCGCGTGCTTGCGGAGCTCACGAATGCGATCCTCGGAGCGCTTCTGGAAGGAACGGTCACCGGTGGCCAGGGCCTCGTCGATGAGCAGGACGTCGTGGTCCTTGGCCGCGGCGATGGAGAAGCGCAGCCGGGCCGCCATGCCGGAGGAGTAGGTGCGCATCGGGAGGGTGATGAAGTCGCCCTTCTCGTTGATGCCGGAGAAGTCGACGATCTCCTGATAGCGGTCCCTGACCTGCTCGCGGGACATGCCCATCGCGAGGCCGCCGAGATGGACGTTGCGCTCGCCGGTGAGGTCGTTCATCAGCGCCGCGTTGACGCCGAGGAGGGAGGGCTGGCCGTCGGTGTAGATACGGCCGTTCTCCACTGGGAGCAGGCCCGCGACCGCCTTGAGCAGGGTCGACTTGCCGGAACCGTTGGTGCCGATCAGCCCGATCGCCTCGCCCCTGTACGCGACGAACGACACGTTCTTGACGGCGTGCACCTTGCGTACGCCCGCCGCCTTCTCGGCCTGACCCCGGCGCAGCATGCGGTTGAGGGCGGCGGTCGCCGAGCCCTTGCCCGCGCCGGTGCCGTTGACGCGGTAGACGATGTCGACGCCGTCGACCACGACGGTGGGGATCTGGTCGTTCGCGATGTCAGCCACGGCCGTACGTCTCCTCAGCCTTCCAGAAGTAGATGAAGCCGCCGACGCCGGCGACCAGCGCCCAGCCCACCGCGATCGCCCACACGTGGTGCGGCAGCTGGCTGGCGTGGAAGCTGTCGATCAGGGAGTAGCGCATCAGGTCGATGTAGACGGCGGCCGGGTTGGCCTGGAGGACGGGCACCACCCAGGACGGCCAGTCGTGGTGGCCCTTGGCCAGCTTGTCGATGCTCCACATCACGCCCGAGACGTACATCCAGGTGCGCAGGACGAACGGCATCAGCTGCGCGATGTCCGGCGTCTTGGCGCCCATCCGCGCCATGATCATCGAGACGCCCGCGTTGAAGACCGACTGCAGGACCAGCGCCGGGACCGCCAGCAGCCAGGACGCGGCGAGCGGGACACCGAAGCAGAGCAGGATCACGACCAGGGCGGCCATCGAGAACAGCAGCTGCTGGAGCTGCTGGAGGGCGAACGAGATCGGCAGCGCGGCCCGCGGGAAGTGCAGTGCGCGCACGAGGCCCAGGTTGCCGGAGATCGCGCGGGTGCCCGCCATGATCGAGCTCTGCGTGAACGTCCAGATGAACACGCCCGTGACCAGGAACGGGACGTAGTCCGGCACATTCCTCTTGGTGCCCAGCAGCACACCGAAGATGAAGTAGTACACCGCCGCGTTCAACAGCGGGGTCATCACCTGCCAGACCTGGCCCAGCTTCGCCTGGCTGTACTGCGCGGTGAGCTTGGCGGTCGAGAACGCGGTGATGAAGTGACGCCGTGCCCACAGCTGGCGGACGTACACGGGCAGTGAGGGGCGGGCGCCGCTGACCGCGAGGCCGTGCCGGGCGGCCAGGGCCGAGAGGTCGCCTTCGGCCGGGGGCGCTGTCGGGGGCGGTGTGTCGAGGACCTGGCTCACATCCGCTGCTTTCACTCGGGGGGTGGGGGTGGTGCGCGTGCGGCCGGCGTGCCCGTCATCCTCCGTTTCCTTACGTGACTCTTCACGTTTTCTTACGTCGGGACGGGACCGTATCGTCGCAACGTGAGCGTAGGACGAGTGAGCGTCGGAACGCAACCGTTTCGTCGTCACGGATTACGTCGGGACGCGACCGTATCGTCGCGACGCGCACGTCGCGGTGGGCCGCGTCACGACGAAACCGCCTCGTCGCCACGACTCGCGTCGGAACGGGACCGTTTCGTCGCTACGCCCTATGCTGGTCCGCATGACGACCAACGCCGACGCGCCGCAGACCCGTCCGCGCCGCCGTGCCCCGGCAGGAGCCGCCGTACTCCGTGAGGATGTGACGGAAGCCATTCGGGCCGCCGTCTTCGAGGAGCTCGCGGCCGTCGGCTACGCGCGGATGTCGATCGAGGGAATCGCGCGCCGCGCGGGCGTCGGCAAGACCGCGGTCTACCGCCGTTGGCGTTCCAAGCTGCACCTGGTCCTCGATGTCGTCTCGGAGATCGCGGTGATGGGCCTGCCGGTGCCGGACACGGGCTCGTTGGAGGACGATCTGCGGATGCTGTACGAGGTGACCTCCCGGGCGTTGCGGCATCCGGTGGCCTCGCAGATCATCCCGGACCTGCAGGCCGAGGCGGCCCGCAACCCCGAGATCGCGGAGGCTCTGCAGAACGCGTTGCAGAAGGGCCAGGAGGGTGTGGCCAGCAACATCATCACGGCGGCCGAGCGGCGCGGGGAGCTCCGCGCGGGCTTCAACGACGAGCTGGCCCTGGATCTGATCTCCGGCCCTCTGTACTGGCGCTCGGTGGTGATCCGCAGCCCGAAGCTGCCGAAGGGGTATCTCGCGGCGCTGGCCCGGGCGACGACGGAAGCCTTGAAGGCGCTCTGACCCTCAGCGCTCCTGCCCCTGCCCCCGCTCCTGCCCCCGCCGCCGCCCCCGCCCCTGTCCGGGCCCGTCGGCGTCCGGTGCCGCCCGCAGGGCGAGGAGTTCCGGGGCGAGTACCCGGATCCGGCCGCCGCCACCGCTGTCGGCGGGGCCGATCAGTCCGTCCCGTCGGAGCCGGGAAAGGGCGCGGTTGACCGTGACGCGGGTGACGCCGAGGAGGTCGGCGAGTTCGCGCTGGCCGCCCGGCAGGGGGACGTGGCCGTCGGTTCCGGCCTGGCTCAGCCCGTCCAGGAGCCAGGCCGCGAGGCGGGCCTCGCAGGGGAGGGTGGCCGTGTCGGTGAACCGTTCCTGCTGGGCGCGGGCCTGGCCGGCGAGGAGCCGGAGGACGTGGGCGCGTACGGCCGCGGAGTCGTCGAGCAGGGCCGTGAAGCGGGCGCGGGGGACGGCCCGTACGGCACATGGGGTGAGCGCGGTGAAGGTCGCCGTGTGGCCGGCTCCGTCGAGCAGGGCGACCTTGTCGAGGGCGCAGGGTCCGGTCCAGGTTCCGAACCGTACGACCCGCCCGGTGGTGGTCGTGGCGGACGCGGACGCGGTGCCGTCGAGCAGGACGAGCAGATGGTCGGCGGGGCTGCCCCGGCCGCGCAGGGTCTCTCCGGGGGCGTAGTGGCGGGGGACCGAGGTGTCCCACAGGCGGCGCAGGTCGGGCTCGGGGAGTGCGGCGAACAGGGGGACGTGCTGCAGCCGCCGCCAGTCGGCTGCCGTGGGCATGGCGACGGCTCCTTTCCACGCTGTATCGGCTGATACAGACCTGTGGGGCGGCCCGAGCCTAGCGTCGGCGCGTCGGTTCGTTGCCTGGAAAGGGGACCTTGTGCTTGTCGTGGAACTCGCCTTCACGCCCGCGCCCGAACGCCTCGCCGCCCGGCCCGCGCACCGTGCGGCGCTCGGCCGACTGCATGCCGAGGGGAAGCTGTTCGCCGCGGGGCCGTGGGCGGACGACCAGGGGGCGATGTTGGTGTTCGCGGTGGAGCGGGCCGAGCTGGAGGAGATCCTGGCGGCGGATCCGTACTACCGGTCCACTCCCGGAGTCGAGGTCCGCGCGGTCCGCGAGTGGGCGCCGGTCGTGGGCGCCGCCTCCGTCAACTCGTGAAAAGACGGGGGTAAGCGGGGGAACTGTCCGTTGCTCCGCCACGGCTGATGCCGTGGGGTCCCGGTCCACCGGGACCGGATCCCACGGCATCAAGCTCGGGTCCCGTGCGCCCCCCGGCACCCCGAATCGACCTTCCGAAAAGGCAGCGCCCGAAGGACCTACTCGATGACCAGCTCGACCTCGATGTTGCCGCGGGTGGCGTTGGAGTAGGGGCAGACCTGGTGGGCCGTCTCGACGAGCTTGCGGCCGGTTGCCGCGTCCACGGAGTCGGGGAGTTCGACGCGGAGGGAGACCTTGAGGCCGAAGCCCTCGCCCTGCTTGCCTATGCCGACCTCGGCGGTGACGGCGGCGTCGCTGACGTCCACCTTGGCCTGGCGGCCGACGAGGCCGAGGGCGCTGCCGAAGCAGGCGGCGTAACCGGCGGCGAACAGCTGCTCCGGGTTGGTGCCCTGCCCGTTGCCGCCCAGCTCCACCGGCGGGGCCAGCGCGACGTCGATCTTGCCGTCGTTCGTGTAGGCGCGGCCGTCGCGGCCGTGGGTGGCGGTGGCGACAGCGGTGTAGAGCGCGTCCATGAAAGACCATCCCTCTCGAAGTCTGTTCCGGCGGCTCTTCCGCGGCCGCCTCACGGTCGTAAGTAGAGCACACAATTCAATTGCGCACAACTAAATGGCTCGCAAGGGCTATCCTGGACGCATGGACAAGTCCCCGACCGCCACTCCGGCCGCCATCGACTGGCTCCGTCTGGACCAGCAGATCTGCTTCTCCCTGAACGCGGCCTCCCGTGCCTTCGGCAGCGTCTACCGCGTGATCCTCAAGGACCTGGGGATCACCTACCCGCAGTACCTGGTGATGCTGGTGCTGTGGGAGCACGGCGACCTGCCCGTCAAGAAGCTCGGCGAGCACCTGCGGCTCGACTCGGGCACCCTGTCCCCGCTCCTCAAGCGCCTGGAGGCGGCCGGCCTGGTCCGGCGCGAGCGCAGTGCCCGTGACGAGCGCTCGGTGGAGGTGCGGCTCACCGAGGAGGGCGTCGCCCTGCGCGAGCGCGCGGTGCAGGTGCCGCGCCGGATCGTCTCGGCGACCAGCTTCGACGTGGACGAGATCCGCGACCTGCGGGCCCGCCTGGACCAGCTCACCTCGGCCCTGGACGCGGCGGTGCACGCCGAGCTGCCCGACGAGAACTGACGGGGCGGCCACTCACCGAGAATCAGTGCCGGCACCGCAGGTGTCCCCGCGGTGGCGCCCATCGGCCGGTTCCGGCGCGGAGTGTCCTGGTTGCGGTGGTGCCCGGCCCGATCCAGGAGTCCCCTTCCCTCCAGGGAGGGGAGAATGATGCGCGGACACGGGTCAACCGAAGAGGGGACGGCCGTACATGACCTGGCTGATCACCGGCGGCGCCGGCTACATCGGGGCGCATGTCGTGAGGGCGATGACCGGGGCGGGCGAGCAGGCGGTCGTGTACGACGACCTGTCCACCGGCGTCGCCGAGCGCGTGCCGGCCGACGTGCCGCTGGTGGTGGGTTCCACGCTGGACGCCGAGCGGGTCGCGCACACCCTCGCGGACCACGAGGTCACCGGGGTGGTCCACCTCGCGGCGAAGAAGCAGGTCGGCGAGTCGGTCGACCTGCCGCTGCACTACTACCGGGAGAACGTCGAGGGTCTGCGCGTCCTTCTGGAGGCGGTGACGACGGCCCGGGTCCCCTCCTTCGTCTTCTCCTCCTCCGCGGCGGTGTACGGCATGCCGGACGTCCCGCTGGTGACGGAGCGGACCCCGTGCGCGCCGATGTCCCCGTACGGCGAGACCAAGCTGGCCGGCGAGTGGTTGGTCCGCGCCACGGGCCGCGCGACCGGCCTCGCCACGGCCTGTCTGCGCTACTTCAACGTGGCGGGCGCGGGAAGCCCCGAGCTGGCCGACACAGGCGTCTTCAACATCGTCCCCATGGTCTTCGAGAAGCTCACGCAGGACGCGGCCCCGCGCATCTTCGGCGACGACTACGACACCCCCGACGGCACCTGCGTCCGTGACTACATCCACGTCGCCGACCTGGCCGAGGCCCACGTGGCCGCCGCCCGCACCCTGCAGACCTCCCCCGGACGCGACCTCACCGTCAACATCGGCCGCGGCGAGGGCGTCTCCGTCCGCGAGATGATCGACCACATCAACGCGGTCACCGGCTACGACCGCCCCCCGACCGTCGCCCCCCGCCGCCCCGGCGACCCGGCCCGAGTCGTCGCCTCCGCCGACCTGGCGGCCACCGAACTCGGCTGGAAGGCCAAGCACGACGTCCAGGACATGATCACGTCGGCGTGGGAGGGATGGGTGCGGCTGCATCCGGAGGCGGCCCGGGGATAGCGGCGGGCGACGGCGGGCCGCCCGGGCCACGCGACGTCCGGCGCCCCGGCCGCCCCACCGGGCGCCAGGTGGACGGGCGGGTCGGGGTGGGCCGGGACGTGCTGCGCGGCATGCTTCGCCCCTCCTAGAGGGTCTCGGTGACGGGCGTGTCCGTCGCGGGGCGCGGCACGGAGGTCAGCGGAGGACGCTCGAGCGCGGCCGCCGCCGACGGCACCGGATGCCGGTCGGCCGGCGGGATCACCGGCGGCAGCTCGGTCTCGCCCAGGATGACATGGCGTACGACCCGTTCGGCGGCGCGGCCGTCGTCGTACGGGCAGAAGCGCTCGCGGAACGCCGAGCGCAGCTGGGTGGAGCGGGAGCCGCGCCAGTGGCCGGTGGCGAAGATGTCGGTCAGCTCGTCCTCGCTGCGCGCGATCGCCCCCGGCGCGAAGGACCGCAGGTCGAAGTAGGTGCCGCGGGCCGCCTCGTACGCCTCCCGGTCGTCGCTGTGGATCACGATCGGGCGGTCCAGGTTGGCGTAGTCGAACATCAGGGACGAGTAGTCGGTGACCAGCGCGTCCGAGGCCAGGCACAGGGACTCGACGCTCGGGTGGCCGGTGACGTCGATGACCCGGCCGCTCGCGGGGGAGACGAGCGGGCCGCCGTGGCGGTGGTGGGCGCGGGCCAGCACGACGAAGCGGGGGCCCAGGCGGCGCACGAGGCGGTCCAGGTCGAGTGTGGTGTGCTGGGTGCGCCGGTAGTCGCGGTACGTGGGCGCGTACAGGATCGCGACCGAGCCCTCGGGGATGCCGAGCAGTTCGCGCAGCCGCCGTACGTCCTCCGAAGTCGCCCGCTGGAACACGTCGTTGCGCGGCTGGCCGTAGGGGAGCGTGGTGTAGCCGCCGGGGTAGACCCGCTCCCAGGTCAGGGTGGTGTGGCGGTTGGGCGACAGCAAGTAGTCCCAGCGGTCGACGTCGCGCAGCATCGCGTCGAAGTCCAGGTCCCGTGCCGCGGCCGGGCGTTCCTGGAGGTCAAGGCCCATGTGCTTGAGGGGCGTGCCGTGTTGGGTCTGGACGAGGATCTGGCCGGGGCGCTTGACCAGGCGGCGGTCGAAGCCGTCGTTGGCGACGAGGTACTTGGAGCGGGCGAGCGCCGTCCAGTAGGCGGCCGTGCCGGGGCGCAGCCTCGCGGTCGCGGTCGGGATCGTGTGGTGGTGCTCCGGGCGGGCGATCCAGGCGGTGCGGATGTGCGGGGCGAAGGTGCGGAACGCCTCCTCCAGCGCACCTGGGTTGCAGCCGTGGCCGCGGCCCCCGTGGGCGGCGAAGACGGCACGGTCCGCGCGCAGGGGAAGACGGAGCTGGACGCGGTAGTGGAGCCGCAGGGCGGTCGCGTGCAGGGCCTTCGCGAGGCGGACGAGCGGGCGGGCCGTTCCTCGGCCGAGTCCCTGGGCCAGTTCCGCGAGCCGCTGGGTGCGGTACAGACCCAGGCGGATCACGGTGTGGCGCAGCCGGGAGCGCGCCGGGACGGAGTGGCCCGGGGTGCGGTGGGCGCGGCAGTGGTCGCGGGCCCGCTTCAGGAACTCGGCGCGGCTGCCGCGCGGAAGGAGGGCGCGGTCGGTGAACACCGCCGACAGGTGGTCCACCATCAGGCGGAACAACAGCGGCCGCCACTGGGCGAGTTCGGGGTGCGCGTCGGTGTGCGCGAAGACCCTGTCGTACTGGTCGAAGAGGTCGAAGTGGCCGGCCGTGGCGGCGGTTTCGGTGTGCCGGCGCCGCCGGTGGTGGACGCAGACCCGGTCCAGGGTGGCGATCGACTCGGCGGTCGTCAGGACCGGGTAGGTCCAGGGCAGGTCCGGGTGCTGGCCGGGCGGGAAGGCGAAGCCCCCGCGCTCGACGAACTCCCTGCGGTACGCCTTGTTCCAGGCCACCGGCGGCACCCGCAGCAGCCCCGGGCGGTCCTCCAGGCGGAACGGCGCCGGGCCCTGCTCGGTGAGCTGCCCCGCGAAGGCGTCGCGGACGGTCTCTCCCGACCAGTGGGCGAGCTCGTGGTCGTGGACCAGGACGTCCGGCTCGCCGGTCTCCTTCAGCCGGTCCGCGATCGCTCGCAGCGCGTGCGGGGCGAGGGTGTCGTCGCCGTCGAGGAACAGCAGGTAGTCGCCCGTCGCCACGGCCGTCCCGGCGTTGCGGGCGGGGCCGAGGCCCGTGTTCCGCGCCAGGTGGACCGCCCGGACCCGTGGATCGCGGGCCGCGAACTCGTCGACGATCTCGCCGCACGCGTCCGGCGAGCGGTCGTCGACCGCGATCAGCTCGAGATCCTCGTACGACTGCGACAGCACCGATTCCAGGCAACCGGGCAGATACGCCTGCACCTTGTACGCGGGGACGATGACACTGAACCTGGGCACGGCACATCCATGGGTCGGCACGGGAGTTCTGCCCGGGAACGCCCCATGAAGGCGCTTGGTTACGGCCCGTACGGCATTCGGGCGAACGCGAAGGGGCGGGCCGGTGTCGGCCCGCCCCCTCAAGTCGGCTTCCGTACGGGCTACTTGACCGCGCCCGCCATCACACCGGAGACGAACTGCCGCTGGAACGCGAAGAACACGATCAGCGGAATCACCATGGAGATGAACGCGCCTGGTGCCAGCACGTCGACGTTGTCGGCGAAGGCACGCATCTGGGTCTGCAGGGCGACCGTGATGGGCTGGCTGTCGGCGTCCGTGAACACCAGGGCGATCAGCATGTCGTTCCACACCCACAGGAACTGGAAGATGCCCAGGCTCGCGATCGCGGGCGCGCCCAGCGGCAGCACCACCCTTGCGAACAGGCGCAGTTCACCCGCACCGTCGAGCCGGGCCGCCTCCAGGAGTTCGCGCGGGATCTCGGCGAAGAAGTTCCGCAGCAGGAACACCGCGAACGGCAGGCCGAAGCCGGTGTGGAAGAGGACCACGCCGAAGATGTTGCCGAACAGGCCGAGCTTGCCGAAGAGTTCGGCGATCGGGATCAGCGCCACCTGCACCGGCACCACCAGCAGACCGACCACGCCCATGAACCACCAGTCGCGGCCCGGGAAGTCCATCCACGCGAACGCGTAACCCGCGAGCGCGCCGATGACGATCACCAGGATCGTCGCCGGGACCGTGATCAGGATGGTGTTGACGATGGAGCCGGTGATGTCGCTGTTGTGCAGGAGCTTGTCGTAGCTGTCGAGGGTGAGCTGGGACGGCTTGGTGAAGACCGTCCACCAGCCGCTCGCGGTCATGTCCTCGGGGCTGCGCAGCGAGGAGATCAGCAGGCCGATCGTCGGAACCAGCCAGAACAGGCCGACGAGCACGAGGAGCACACTGATCACGCCCCCGCTGACCCGCTCCACCAGCCGTGAGCCGAGGGACTGCTTCACCTTCGTGTCCCCGGCCGACGCCGTCTCGGGAAGCCTTTCGGCCTGGGTCGTCATCGCCGTACCTCCCGCCTGAGCCGCCGGATGTTGAACCACATCACCGGGATGACGAGCAGCAGCAGGAACACCGAGATGGCGCTCGCGATGCCCGGCTGGTCCTCGGAGAAGCCCTTGCGGTACAGCTCCAGCGCGAGGACGTTCGCGTCGTCCTGCGAGGAGCCGGGGGCGATGATGTAGACGAGGTCGAAGATCTTCAGGACGTTGATCATGAGGGTGACGGTGACGACCGCGAGGACGGGTGCGAGGAGCGGGACCGTGACCCTGCGGAACACCTGCCACTCGCTCGCGCCGTCCACCCGGGCCGCCTCCAGGAGTTCGCGGGGGATGCCCGCGAGCCCGGCCGCGATCAGCACCATCGCGAAACCGGCCCACATCCAGATGTACGACCCGATGATCGACGGCGTCACCAGCGACGGGCCGAGCCAGTCCAGGCCGTTGTAGGCCTCCTTGAAGTTGCTCGCCGGAAGCCGTAGTTGAGCCCCGTCGGCCTTCTCCGAGAAGGAGAACGTGCCGTCGTCGCCCGCCTTCGCCGTCTCGACGACCTTGCCGTCCTTGACCGCCTCGATCTTCATGCCGGGGTAGCCGAGTTCGCTCGGGTCGACCCCGCCGAGCTTGCCGACCCCCTTGCCGCGGGTGAAGTCCTGCCAGGTGGTGCCGGTGATCCGGCCCGGGTCCGCCTGGGGCGCCACGGCCTTCTTGGCGTCGCCAGGCATCTGCTCCGGGGCGACACCCACGAGCGGCAGCGTGACCGTGCCGCCGGTTTGGACCGTGGCCTTGGTGATGAAGCCGCCGCCCTGGGCCACCAGCGGCGAGTCCCGGCCCGGGTGGGCCTTCGGGAACGACGAGGACTGCACGAACGTGTCGTGCACGCCCACCCACACCGCGTTCGCGAACCCCTTGTCCGGGTCCTGGTCGTAGACGAGGCGGAAGATGATGCCCGCCGCCAGCATCGAGATCGCCATCGGCATGAAGACGACCAGCTTGAACGCCGTGCCCCAGCGGATCCGCTCGGTCAGCACCGCGAAGATCAGACCGAGAGCGGTGGCGATCGTCGGCGCGAACACCACCCAGATGACGTTGTTCTTCAGGGCCGTGCGGATGCCGTCGTCGGTGAACAGGGCCTTGTAGTTGTCGATCCCGGCGAAGCCGTCGCCCGACTGGTTGTAGAAGCTGCGGACGATCGAGTACCCGATCGGGTAGACCACGAGTGCGCCCAGCAGCACGAGGGCGGGCAGCAGGAACAGCGCTGCCACGGTCCTGCGCGTGCCGGTCACGCTCTTGCGCGACTTGGGGGAGGCAGGGGTCGGTGGGACCCCTGCCTCGGTGGCCGACGTCATCGCGTCAGTTCCCGTAGGCGGCCGCCGCGTCGGCCTCCAGCTTCGCCTGGGTGCCCGCGACGTTCTTCGGGTTGGCCAGGAAGTCCTGGAGCGCCTTCCACTCGCCCTTGCCGGGCGTGCCGCCGAAGGCCTGCGGGGCCTGGTCGGACATGTCGAAGCGGAAGTCGTCACCCGACTCGATCAGGGCCTTGGCGATCTTCTGCTGCACCGGGTTCGGATACGCCGAGATGTCGACGCTCTTGTTCGGCGAGAGGTAGCCGCCCAGCTTGGCCTGGATCGTCGCCGCTTCCGGGGAGGCCAGGAAGGTGGCCAGTGCCTGCGCCGCCTTGGAGTCCTTCAGGATCACCGCCGCGTCGCCGCCGGAGACCACGGGGGCGGTGTCACCGACCTTCGGGAAGGGGAACACCTTCGCGTCGGTGCCCACCTCCGCCTTGGCCGTCTGGATGTTGACCTGCGCGAAGTCGCCCTCGTAGACCATCGCCGCCTTGGGCTGGTCACCACCGGTGAAGGTCTGGGTCACCGAGGCCGGGAAGTCCGTCTGGAGCGCGCCGGTCGCGACGTAGTCCTTCTTGCCCCAGACCTGGGCCAGCGTGGTCAGGGCGTCCTTCACGGACGGGTCCGTCCACTTGATCTCGTGCTTGGCCAGCTGGTCGTACTTCTCCGGGCCGGCCTGGGACAGGTAGACGTTCTCGAACCAGTCGGTCAGGGTCCAGCCCTCGGCGCCGCCCACGGAGAACGGGGTCACGCCCGAGTCGTAGACCGTCTGCGCGGTGGTCAGCAACTCGTCCCAGGTCTTCGGCTCGGTCGCGCCCGCGTTCTCGAAGACCTTGGCGTTGTACCAGATCAGGGACTTGTTGGCGGCCTTGTAGTAGACGCCGTACTGGGTGCCGTTGACCTTGCCGATGTCCTGCCAGCCCTGCGAGTAGTTCTTGGCGAGTTCCGCCTTGGCCTCCGCGCCCAGCGGCTTCGCCCACTTCTTGTCCACGGCCTGCTTGATCGCGCCGGGCTGCGGGAGCATCGCAACGTCCGGCGGCTGACCGCCCGCGACCTTCGAGCCGAGGAAGTTGACGATCGGGTCCTGCGCGGGCACGAAGGTCACCTTGGCGCCGGTGCGCTTCTCGAACTCCGCGAGGACCTTCTTGAAGTTGGCCTGCTCCTCGCCGCTCCAGACGGCGGCCACCTGGAGGCTCTGTCCGTTCAGCTTGGGGAGGGTGACGCCGGTGCCGGTCTCCTTGCCGCCGGTCGCGCCCGTGTCACTGCTCTTGTCGTCGTCTCCGCCGCATGCGGAGAGCGAGAGGGCGAGGGCTGCCGCGAGGGCGGCCGCCGCGGTCCTCGCTGCCCTGGGCTTGCGGTTTGTGCTGCTCGTGCTGCGCATCACGTCCCCGTTCCTCGTTCCTCGTCGAACGTTGAGGGTGTCCCGTGCGAACTGGTCTACGCCGGGAGAACGGGGTCGGCAAGGGCGCGTCGGCTGTCAAGCGGGAGATCGTTGCGGCCTCGTGACCAGTACGGGCGCGTCCGGGCACACGACAAAGAGGGGCAGCCTGATTGGGCTAAAGCAGTGACGGCACCTCTGCTGCTGCGACTTCCCTCGCTGCCCGTTCCAATGCGCTGGCGAGCAGAGCAAGATCTGTCGGGCCGTTCCCCAGCTCGCGGACCGGGCGGCGGGTCGGGGGGTCGCCCATGCGCTCCCACTCCAGGGGAACGACCGTCGGGCGCAGGGTCGCCGTACGGGGGATACGGCCCGTGACGCGGCCCGCCTGGAAGGCCGTCACCCGGCCGTCGGACCAGGTCAGCCGGCCGCGGCCGGGCGCCGGTTCGTCCGGGCCGGTGGCCTGGGCGTCCAGGGTGACGCGGAGGGTGGCCCGGCGGGCCGCCTCCCATTCCGCCGTACGGCCGCCCGGGCCGGTCGCGGCCACCAGGTGGACGCCCAGGCGCTCGCCCTCGCGGGACACCGCCTCCAGCGCGCGTATGACCGAGCCGGCGGCCGGCCGGCCGGGGGAGCCGAGCGGCGGGGAGACCAGGGCGTCGAGGTCGTCCACGATCACGACGAGCCGGGGGAGCGGGGGTGCCGTCTCCGTCCTGCGGCGGGCCGCCCCGGGGCGCAGGCGGATCGTGGAGCTGGGCGGTGAGTCGAGGTCGGCGGCGGCTGGGTCGCCGCCGGCGCCCGCGGTGCCGGCGCCCGCGGTGCCGGCCGTGCCCCGGGGGGACGCCGTGCGCTGGGCGACCATACGGCCGGACAGCTCCCGTCCGGTGTGCCACTCCGCGAAGTCGGAGCGGCCCAGCAGCTCCGCGCGCCGCTTCAGCTCGGCGCTCAGGGACTGGGCGAACTCCCGCATCCGGACCGGGTCGTTGGCGGTGAGATGGGTGGTCACATGCGGTACGTCCGTGCACACGTGCAGACCCTCGCCGTGGCCGCCCGCTCCGGAGGGGGCACCCCCGGCACCCCCGGCGCCGACGCTGTCCCGGCCGTCCATCAGGACGACGCTGAGGCGGTCGGGGCGCTCGGCCGCGGCCAGCGAGGCGACGACCGCCCGCAGCAGTTCCGTACGGCCGCTGCCCGCGGGGCCCTCGATCAGCAGGTGCGGGCCCTCGGCCACGAGGTCGGCGCAGACCGGGCCGCGCGGTCCGGCCCCCAGCACGGCCCACGCCCGGCCGCCGAGCGACTCCGGGTCGTCGGCCGCGTCCGCCCAGCGGGTCATCAGCGACGGTGGGGTGGCCCGGGCCAGACCCAGCTCGTCCAGCAGCCGTGCCGACTGGGGCAACGGCGAGGACACGCGCGCGTGGCCCGCGCCGGCGGTCCCGTCCGTCCGCAGGGGGGCCAGCGCCCGGGCGAACCGCTCGGCCCAGGCGGCGGAGACGGCGTCCACGGCGGCGACCGTGCCGTGGCCGACCGGGGCCGGGACGGGGGCGGCGGTGAGGTGGAGGGTGTCGGTGTCGCCGCGCGTGCCCGCGCCGGTGGTGCGGGCCCCTGCGCCGCTGCGGGGCGCCTCCGCGTGGCGTGCGCCGACCGGGGACGGGGCGGTGCCGGGGCGGGAGGCGTCGGAGTCGGGGCGGCCGGGCTCCGTGCGGTCGCGGGAGGTGCCGGTGCCGTCGGGCACGGGGCGATGGGCGGCGGCACCGGTGTCGTCGGGACCGGGGCCCGTCTCCGCGGGGACCCCCGCCCGGGCCACCCGCATCAGCCGCAGTGCCGTCGCCACGTCGCCGCTGAGCAGGCCGACCGCGCCGCATTCGCGGAACGTCGGGGCCGCCGCGCACGCCGCTTCGTAGGTCTCGGTCACCGGAGAGGCGGGCGAGGCCGGGGCCGTCTCGGCCAGGCACACGATGTGGATGCCGGCCCGGGGGCCCTCCGCCGCCAGCCGCGCCACCGCCTTGCGCAGATCCGCGCCGCCGGGATCGCCGTCGACGACGACCACGGTGTAGGGGCCCGGGAAGCCGCCGCCCGTCTCGTCCTCCGCGTCGTCCCGGGCCCAGGAGGGCCGTCGGGCGGTGGTGCGGGGGCGGTCCTGGGAGGCGCCGGAACGGGCGGCCGGGATCGGCCCGCGGGCCGGGGCGAGCGTCGCGTCGGCCAGGTGGTCGTCCAGGCGCCGCAGGAGCTCGTCGGTACGGGCCGCCGCCTGTTCGCGGTCGTGGGCGAGGAGCAGCCGGCAGTCCTGGCCGTGCCCGGGGCGGACATGGGGGAGCCAGCCGAGCCAGGACCACTCGGCGGTGCGCTCCTGCGCGGACCGGGAGCGGTCCGTGCTGATCAGGACGATCTCCAGGGTCTCGGGCGCGTGCAGGGCGGCGAGCTGGGCCACCACCGCGCGGGCCAGCCCGGCGAGCCGCGCGCGCGGACCGGCCAGGCCCAGTGCGCCGGCCTCGCGCAGATCCGCGGTGACCGGAACGGCCGGCAGCAGCCCCGAGCCGTCGGGGGCCGCCCGGTCGGCGGTGCCGAGCCGCACGGTGAGGGCCTCCGGATGCCCGGGCCCGCGCTCCCACAGACGCGCGCCGGGACCCAGAGCCGTCAGCAGCAGGGCCGCCGGATCGGGCCAGACCTCGGGCACCTGGGCCGCGGTGGCCGACGGCACCGGGGCGACGGGCGCGGCCGCATCGTCGTACGCCTCGTCCCGCTCGGGCATCTCCTGCTCGCCCCGCCCGCCGGCCAGTCGCCGGGCCCACGCGGACAGCCCGCCGCGCCGCCGCACGCCCTGCGGTACGTCGGTGCCGCGCAGGGGGGTGCCCTTGCGGCGGTCGGTGGCGGGGGCGTCCGGGGCGTCGGCCGCAGGGGCGTAGGGGCCGTCGGGGACGGCGGTCGCGGAGGGCGGGGCCTGGTCGGCCGGTGGGGGCGGGGGGACGGCGGTCGTGCGGGTCACTTCGAAGGAGCCCGGTCCGGACCGGCCGCCGTGGGTGTCCCCGCCGGGAACGCCGCCGGTGTCGGCCCGGCGCTCGATCCGGGGTGCGCCGCCCTGACCCGGTACGACCAACGACGGCTCGGTGGGGCCGTGGCCCTGCGCCCCGGTGGTCTCGGGGCCGCCGCCCGACGCGCCCCAGCTCGCGGAGCCGTAGGCGTGATGGGTCCGGTCGGCGGGTGCACCGGGCGAGGCGTCGCCTGTGTCACGGCCGCCCCGCGCGCGTGCCGAGCCCTCGGCCGACCCCGTGTCCGAGGCGCCGGCCGACACCCTGCCCCGCGCTCGGGGCGAACGCTCGGCCTGTGCGGGGACCGGGGCGGACGCGCCGCCCGCAGCCTGACCGGCGCCGGGGCGGAACCCCGCCGTGCCGGATCCGGCGGCACGCTCCGAACCCCCGCGCGCCCCGATCACGCCCGTGCCATGACCGGCACTGCCCGACCCGCTCGCCGTTGCCGGGGCGGGTGCCCGGCCTCCGCTCTGCGTCTGCCCGCCGCGGCCGGTCCGCGCGGCGTCCGCGCCTCCGGGGCCCCGCTCGTCGCCCTGCGCGGGGCCGTCCCCGCCGGGGGTCACGCGCACATGGCCCTCGCCGTCCGGTTCCGTCCCGAGCCGTCGCCCTCCGCTCGGCGACAGCCGGAGCACCGACTCACCGATCCTCAGGAGCGCTCCCGGGGGGAAGCGGACCGGGCGCGTGCCCACGCGGGCGCCGTCCAGCGTCGTGCCGTTCGTGGAGTCCAGGTCGGCCACCGAGACGCGGCCGTCGGCGCCGACCGTGACCGCGCAGTGCAGGCGGGAGACGTCGGGGTCGTCCAGGGGGACGTCCGCGTCGGCGGAGCGGCCGATGTGGATCTGGCCGCCGTGCAGCAGATGGACGCCGCCCGCGTCGGGCCCCGCGACCACATGGAGCTGGGTGGGGGCCTCGTCGAGCTCGGGGTGGGGCTCGGGGGCCGCCGGGGCGCCCACGGACAGCACGGCGCCGTCGATCAGCGGCGGCTCGCCCAGGGTGGCGCGCTGGGCGTCGAGCCGCTCCCCGTCCGCGTACAGCACGACCGGGCCGCCCCCGCGCTCGGCCTCGCCCGCGCGGGAGGTGCTCCCGTCGGTGGGGACCACGGAGGCGAGGGCGGTCGCCACCGCGGCCAGCGCGGTGCCGACGGGAGCCGTGACCAGCACGTCGCAGCTCGCGGCGCGGCCCCGGGCCCGGTCGGGCGGGCCCAGCGGGTCTACGACGGTCAGCCGGATCTGCATCGCCGTCAGCGGTCCCTTCTGCGCGGACGAGTTCGCGGACAAGCACGCGCCCAAGTTCGTCGGCCTTGACGGTAGGCATCCTCGCACCTGCCACTGACAACGCGCCCGCCGCCCGAGGGCAAGTGATCTTGATTGGTCAGCTCTGCCCCCAAAAGTGCCTGACCAGTGCAGCGCCGACGATCACTTGAGATCGGTCACGTCAACCGTCCGGCAACCGGGAGACCCGGACGGAGCGTCTTTCCTTCGAACGTGCTTGGCAACGCTTACGTAGTGCCAGGAGGAGCGGCACTACAGTGGGTCGGAAGTGGGTCGGAACGACAGCAAGCAGCAGGGAGTGCATGACGTGCGGCCGGTAGGCAGCAAGTACTTCCTCGAGGAGCCGCTCGGACGCGGTGCCACGGGGACCGTGTGGCGAGCCCGCCAGCGGGAGACCGCGGGCGCCGAGGCCGCCGTACCCGGGCAGCCGGGCGAGACCGTCGCGATCAAGGTCCTCAAGGAGGAGCTCGCGAGCGATCCGGACATCGTGATGCGGTTCCTGCGCGAGCGCTCCGTCCTGCTCAGGCTGACCCACCCGAACATCGTGCGGGTGCGTGACCTGGTCGTCGAGGGCGATCTGCTCGCCCTGGTCATGGACCTGGTCGAGGGTCCCGACCTGCACCGCTACCTGCGGGAGAACGGCCCCTTCAGCCCGGTCGGCGCCGCTCTGATCACCGCCCAGATCGCCGACGCCCTCGCCGCGAGCCACGCCGACGGCGTGGTCCACCGCGACCTCAAGCCGGCCAACGTGCTGCTGCGGCAGTACGGCGGCCAGATGCACCCCCTGCTGACCGACTTCGGCATCGCGCGCCTCGCGGACTCCCCGGGCCTGACCCGGACCCAGGAATTCGTCGGCACGCCCGCGTACGTCGCGCCCGAGTCCGCCGAGGGCCGCCCGCAGACCTCCGCCGTGGACATCTACGGCGCCGGGATCCTGCTGTACGAGCTGGTCACCGGCCGTCCGCCGTTCGCCGGCGGCTCCGCCCTCGAAGTCCTGCACCAGCACCTGAGCGCCGAACCGCGCCGTCCCTCCACGGTCCCCGACCCGCTGTGGACGGTCATAGAGCGCTGCCTGAGCAAGAACCCGGACCGCCGTCCCAGCGCCGAGAACCTCGCGCGCGGGCTGCGTGTCGTCGCCGAGGGCATCGGCGTGCACGCGAACTCGGCACAGATCGCCGCCGCGGAGAACGTCGGCGCGCTGCTGCTGCCCGACCCGGACCCGGCGGCCGTCCCGGAGACGCCCGGCGCCGCCGACCCGACGCAGGTGCTGCCGCACGGCGCGGGTGCCGTCGACCCGAACGCCGCCACCAGCTTCCTGCCGCACACCCACCCCGGGCACCAGGTCGGCGCCGCCGACCCCACCGCCGTACTGCCGACGAACCGGGGCGGTGCGGCCGACCCGACCGCCGTCATGCCGCCGGTGCCGCCCGGACAGCCGGGCCAGTACGGGCAGCAGGGCCAGCAGGGCCAGTCCGGTGGACCCGAGGACCCGCACCCCTGGCAGAACCAGCTGCGCGCGGCCCGGGACCGCAACGAACAGACGCAGGTCCAGTACCTCGACCCCAACGAGGACCCGCTGCGCCGCCGCCCCCAGCGGCAGGTCGCCAGGCCGCAGCAACAGCAGCCGCCCCAGCGGCAGCAGCGGCCCCCGCAGCGGCCCCAGCAGGGCGGCTACGGCCGTCAGCCGCAGCAGCAGCCCCAGCAGTACGCCCCGCAACAGCCGCAGCGCTACGCGCCCCCGCCGCAGCCCGAGCGCCCCGCGCGCGAGCCCCGGCAGCCGCGCCAGCGCAGCGCCAACCCGATGAGGATCCCGGGTCTGGGCTGCCTCAAGGGCTGCCTGTTCACGCTCGTCATCCTCTTCGTCGCGAGCTGGCTGATCTGGGAGCTGAGCCCGCTCCAGGAGTGGATCGGCACCGGCAAGAGCTACTGGCAGCAGCTCGGGGACATCGTCGACACCGTGAGCAAGTGGATCGGGGATCTGGGCGGAAACTCCTCAGGTCAGCAGTAAGTCTGGGGATTTGTCGACATCCGGCGGGTGATTTCCGTCTCCGCGGTGAAGGTTGGCTCCTCCGGCGCGTAGCTTTAGCGACAACACGCGTCTGTAGGAGCAGTCTTGGCACGGAAGATCGGCAGCCGGTACACCGCCAACCAGATCCTGGGGCGGGGCAGCGCCGGCACGGTGTGGCTGGGCGAGGGACCCGAGGGGCCCGTCGCCGTCAAGCTGCTGCGCGAGGATCTCGCGTCCGACCAGGAACTCGTCGGCCGCTTCGTCCAGGAGCGCACGGCGCTGCTCGGGCTCGAGCACCCCCATGTGGTCTCCGTACGGGACCTCGTGGTCGACGGCAACGACCTCGCGCTCGTCATGGACCTGGTCCGCGGCACGGATCTGCGCACCCGGCTCGACCGAGAGAAACGGCTCGCCCCCGAGGCGGCGGTCGCGATCGTGGCGGATGTCGCGGACGGCCTGGCCGCGGCCCACGCGGCGGGGGTCGTGCACCGGGACGTGAAGCCCGAGAACATCCTGCTGGACATGCAGGGACCGCTCGGCCCCGGCGGCGCGCACCCGGCCCTGCTGACCGACTTCGGCGTGGCCAAGCTCATCGACTCGCCGCGCCGGACCCGGGCCACGAAGATCATCGGGACGCCGGACTACCTGGCGCCGGAGATCGTCGAGGGACTGCCGCCGCGGGCCTCCGTGGACATCTACGCCCTCGCGACCGTCCTGTACGAGCTGCTGGCCGGGTTCACGCCGTTCGGTGGCGGGCACCCCGGGGCGGTGCTGCGGCGGCACGTCACGGAGACGGTCGTGCCGTTGCCCGGCATCCCCGACGAACTGTGGCAGCTGATCGTGCAGTGCCTGGCGAAGGCCCCCGCCTCGCGGCTGCGGGCGTCCGAGCTGGGAACGCGGCTGCGGGAACTGCTGCCGCTGCTGGCCGGGATGCCCCCGCTGGACGTGGACGAGCCGGACGCGGAGTCGGAGGAGGAACCGGAGGGCGAGGCGCCGACAGCCGCCTCCGACGGGCAGCCGGTCCCCTCCGGGCGGCCGGTGCGGCGCGGAGCCGTGCCGCTGGTGCCGGGCGCGAAGCCGGCCGACTCCAACCGGGACACGCACACGTCGATGCGGGTGCCGGCGCCCGACGAACTGGCCGGGGGTGCGCGGGGGACCGCCCGGGCGCCCCGGGCCGCGGGTGCGCCGCGTCCGGGTTCGGCCCGGCACCGGGTGGCCACGCGGCGGCGCCGGCTGGCTGTCGGGGCCGCGGCGCTGCTGCTGGCGGTCGCCGCGGGGATCGGGGTGTGGGCGGCCACGTCGGGGGACGACGCGGGGGCCTCTCCGCAGGACAGCGGCAACTCGGCGCCCGCTTCGCCGTGAGCGGCACCGGGGGCGGCGGCCCCCGGTGACGACGGTGGACGGGCGAGGTCGGTTGCCACAGCCGTTAGGCTGGAGGGCGTGGCAGTCGTCGATGTATCCGAAGAGCTCAAGTCCCTCTCCTCGACCATGGAGTCGATCGAGGCCGTTCTGGACCTCGACAAGCTGAGGGCAGACATCGCCGTGCTCGAGGAGCAGGCGGCCGCGCCGTCCCTGTGGGACAACCCGGACGAGGCGCAGAAGATCACCAGCAAGCTGTCCCACCTCCAGGCGGAGGTCAGGAAGGCGGACGCGCTGCGCGGCCGCATCGACGACCTCTCCGTGCTGTTCGAGATGGCCGAGGAGGAGGACGACCCGGACACCCGTGCCGAGGCCGAGTCCGAGCTCACCGCCGTCAAGAAGGCGCTCGACGAGATGGAGGTGCGCACCCTCCTCTCCGGCGAGTACGACTCCCGTGAGGCGCTCGTCAACATCCGCGCCGAGGCCGGCGGTGTCGACGCGGCCGACTTCGCCGAGAAGCTGCAGCGGATGTACCTGCGCTGGGCGGAGCAGAAGGGTTACAAGACCGAGGTCTACGAGACGTCGTACGCCGAGGAGGCCGGCATCAAGTCGACCACCTTCGCCGTGCAGGCGCCGTACGCCTACGGCACGCTCTCCGTGGAGCAGGGCACCCACCGGCTCGTCCGGATCTCGCCGTTCGACAACCAGGGCCGTCGCCAGACGTCCTTCGCGGGCGTCGAGATCCTGCCCGTGGTCGAGCAGACCGACCACATCGAGATCGACGAGTCCGAACTGCGCGTGGACGTGTACCGGTCGTCCGGGCCGGGTGGTCAGGGCGTCAACACCACCGACTCCGCGGTGCGGTTGACCCACCTCCCCACCGGCATCGTCGTCTCCTGCCAGAACGAGCGGTCGCAGATCCAGAACAAGGCGACCGCGATGAACGTCCTCCAGGCGAAGCTGCTGGAGCGGCAGCGCCAGGAGGAGCGGGCCAAGATGGACGCCCTCAAGGACGGCGGCAGCTCCTGGGGCAACCAGATGCGTTCCTACGTCCTGCACCCGTACCAGATGGTCAAGGACCTGCGCACCGAGTTCGAGGTCGGCAACCCCGAGGCCGTGTTCAACGGCGAGATCGACGGCTTCATCGAGGCCGGGATTCGCTGGCGCAAGCAGCAGGAGAAGTAACTTTGTCGACTTGACCATCCTTGTGCAACTGCCGCCCATCGGGCGGCAGTTGCCTTATGTCTGGGTTTTACATCACACTCACAGACCGCTTTCCCCGGCAAAGAGCGCTTACCAGGACATCGTGCCCGCAACGGCCTTGACGTTGCTTTGAAAAATGGGAAAGGTAAAGCGCGGCATGCGTATCTCTGGGGCGCATGTGAACCGGGGGACTTGAGCACACAGCTACCTTCTCCCGTCGATCACGGCCCCGAGCGCCGCCTCATTGACGATGAGCTACTGGGGGTAGCAACCACATGACGAAGAAGACGCGGATCCGGATCGCGCGCATAGCCGCCGGTGCCGTGATCGCGGCCGGTGCATCGCTGACCGCCGCCGGCGCCGCTTCCGCGCTGGAGATCGGTGTGAGCGTGGACGAGAGCGGGGTCGGCGTGAACGTCGACACCGGCCTCGGCGACGACCCGACCGACCCCGGCACCGAGATCCCGACGGACCCGGGCACCGAACTCCCCACGGACCCCGGCACCGAGGTGCCGACGGACCCGGTCACCACGCCGCCGGTCACCGAGGAGCCGACCGACCCGACCGAGGAGCCCACCGAGCCCACCGAGGACCCGACCGACCCGGGCAACGGGAACGGCAACGGCAACGGCAACGGGAACGGCAACGGCAACGGCAACGCCGGGGGCGGCAACAGCAACACCAGCCCCGACGGCGGTTCCAACACCTCCACCCAGGAGGAGGGCTCCTCGGCCCTGACCGAGACCGGCACGGACACCACGTCCAACACCTCGGCCCAGGGCAACGGCCAGCAGCTGGCCGAGACCGGTGCCGGCCAGACCGCCTTCCTGGTGATCGGTGCCGCCACGATGATCGCCGGCGGTGTCGGCTTCCGCCTCCTGCCGCGCCTGGCGGGCGGCCGCGGTGGCGCTGCCGCCTGACGGTGACACCCGGTAGTCGCACGACATCCTAGCGTGCGCGTGCTGTACGACGAAGGGCCCGGAGCGTGTCCGCTCCGGGCCCTTCCGTATGTCCTCGGCCGTCGGCTACGCGGTCTGGTGCGCCAGCAGCGCCAACGCCGCGATCAGTACCGCGAGCAGGGCGATCAGGGCCATCGGGTTCAGGCCGGCGAAGGGGCTCTCCTGCTGCAGCCGCTCGCGGTTCGCGCGGCACACGGGGCACCGGCCCTCGCTCACGGGCGCCGCGCAGTTTGCGCACACCAGGCGGTCGTACGTCATGCGCGTCACCCTTCCTGCGAATGCTGTCCACTGGGGAGAACGCCTCCGGGTCGCAGAACGTTCCCCTCCCTACTGTGCCAGGTTCCTCCGGGAGCCGCCTGTGCGCTGCCGAAGCATGGGATTCCAGGTCGGCACAAAACCGCCCATCCGATACGCAACCCGAACCGGCGCCTGCGCTCCCGCACCCGGTTCGCGTATGGTCACGCTCATCTACCCCCGGCCTACCGTGGTGCATCCGTGATCCGATTCGACAACGTATCCAAGGTCTACCCCAAGCAGACCCGCCCCGCACTCAGGGATGTCTCCCTGGAAGTGGAGAAGGGCGAGTTCGTGTTCCTGGTGGGATCCTCGGGCTCCGGAAAGTCCACCTTCCTGCGGCTGGTGCTCCGCGAGGAGCGGACCAGCCAGGGGCAGGTGCACGTCCTGGGCAAGGACCTCGCGCGCCTGTCCAACTGGAAGGTGCCGCAGATGCGCCGCCAGCTGGGCACGGTGTTCCAGGACTTCCGGCTCCTGCCGAACAAGACCGTCGCCGAGAACGTCGCCTTCGCGCAGGAGGTCATCGGCAAGTCGCGCGGCGAGATCCGCAAGTCCGTGCCGCAGGTGCTCGACCTCGTCGGGCTCGGCGGCAAGGAGGACCGGATGCCCGGCGAGCTGTCCGGTGGTGAGCAGCAGCGCGTGGCCATCGCGCGGGCCTTCGTGAACCGGCCCAAGCTGCTGATCGCCGACGAGCCCACCGGCAACCTCGACCCGCAGACCTCCGTCGGCATCATGAAGCTGCTCGACCGGATCAACCGGACGGGCACGACCGTGCTGATGGCGACGCACGACCAGAACATCGTGGACCAGATGCGCAAGCGCGTCATCGAGCTGGAGAAGGGCCGCCTCGTCCGCGACCAGGCACGCGGCGTCTACGGCTACCAGCACTGACCGCCGTTCGTAGAGTCCCCGGAAAGGCCTGAAGAAGACGCCATGCGCGCCCAGTTCGTACTCTCCGAGATCGGTGTCGGTCTCCGTCGCAACCTGACGATGACGTTCGCGGTCATCGTCTCCGTCGCCTTGTCGCTCGCCCTGTTCGGCGGGTCGCTCCTGATGAGCGACCAGGTCGGCGCCATGAAGGGCTACTGGTACGACAAGGTCAACGTCTCGATCTTCCTCTGCAACAAGAGCGACGCCGAGTCGGACCCCAACTGCGCCAAGGGCGCGGTGACCGAGGACCAGAAGAAGGACATCCTCTCCGACCTGAAGAAGATGTCGGTCGTCGAGACGGTCATCCACGAGTCGCAGGACGAGGCGTACAAGCACTACAAGGAGCAGTTCGGCGACTCCCCGCTGGCCGCGTCCCTCACCCCGGACCAGATGCAGGAGTCGTACCGGATCAAGCTGAAGGACCCGGAGAAGTACCAGGTCATCGCGACCGCCTTCAACGGGCGTGACGGCGTGCAGTCCGTGCAGGACCAGAAGGGCATCCTGGACAACCTCTTCACCATGCTGAACCTGATGAACCGGGCCGCGCTCGGCGTCATGGCGCTCATGCTGATCGTCGCCCTGCTGCTGATCGTCAACACGGTGCGTGTCTCGGCGTTCAGCCGTCGGCGGGAGACCGGGATCATGCGGCTCGTGGGCGCCTCCGGCTTCTACATCCAGGCGCCGTTCATCATGGAGGCCGCCGTCGCCGGCGCGATTGGGGGCGGGCTCGCCTGTGTCTTCCTGGTCGTCGGCCGGTACTTCACCGTCGATCACGGCATGGCCCTGGCCTCCAAGCTCAACCTGATCAACTTCGTGGGCTGGGACGCCGTCCTGACCAAGCTGCCGCTCATTCTCGCGGCGAGCGTGCTGATGCCCGCGTTGGCCGCGTTCTTCGCGCTGCGCAAGTACCTGAAGGTGTGACGCATGCCAAGAGGGCCGTACGGTCAACCGGCCGTGCGGCCCTCTTGCGTTGTCCTAGACTCACCGGCATGTCGGGCCGAGATCTGTTCTGTCAGCCCCGCCGCATCCGCCGCGGGGCGGCCCTGACATTGGTGTTCGCGAGCGTGCTGGTGGCCGGCGCGGCGACCGGCTCCTTTCCCGAGGCGGACGGCGGCGACCGCAAGTCCTCGTCGGACCCGGCTCGTTCGGCCGCACCCGTGGGTCACCACGAGGACGTGGCCAGGGCGGCCGAGGAGGCCATGGCCGAGGGCACGCCCCCCAAGGAGGCCGCCGAGCGCGCCGTCAGCCGCAGCGGGGACCGCTGGGGTGCCGTCTACTCCCGCGGCGAGTACGAGGAGTTCGAGGAGGCTCTCGACGGCCAGTACACCGGCGTCGGCCTGTGGGCGCGACGCGAGCGGGACGGCCGTATCGAGGTGACCAGGGTGAGTTCGGACTCGCCCGCGGCCGCCGCCGGGATCCGCAAGGGCGACCGGCTGCGCAGCGTCGACGGGGAGCGGGTCGACGGGCATCCGGTCACCGAGGTGGTCTCCTTACTGCGCGGCGACGCCACCGACGCGGCCGCCGGTACGGCGGTCCGGCTGGGCCTGGAGCGCGGCACGCACGCGTGGACGCGGACCGTGCGGCGGGCCCGTCTGTCCACGGACTCGGTCGCCGTCCGGGAACTCGCCGGCGGGATCACCGTCATCAGGATCGACTCGTTCACCAAGGGCGTCGGGGACGAGGTCCGGGACGCCGTACGGCAGGCTCCGGCCGGCGGCGGGATCATCCTCGACCTGCGCGGCAACTCCGGCGGGCTGGTCACCGAGGCCGTCACCACGGCGTCCGCCTTCCTGGACGGTGGCCTGGTCGCGACCTACGACGTCGACGGGGAGCAGCAGGCGCTGCACGCCGAGCCCGGCGGGGACACCACCAGGGCGTTGGTCGCGCTGGTCGACGGCGGGACGATGAGCGCGGCCGAACTGCTCACTGGGGCCCTTCAGGACCGGGGGCGGGCGGTGGTCGTGGGGTCCCGGACCTTCGGCAAGGGTTCGGTGCAGATGCCCAGCCCGCTGCCGGGCGGCTCCGTCGCCGAGCTGACCGTCGGGCACTACCGCACCCCGTCCGGGCGAGGTGTGGACGGGCGGGGGATCACGCCGGATCTGGAGGCGGACGACCAGGCCCTGCAGCAGGCGGAGACGGTGATCGCGGGATTGGGCGCCTGAGAGAGGCGTTCTCGGGCGCGGTCCGTTCGCCGCTCGATTAAGGGCTGGCCCCGGCCCCCCTTCGTAGTGCGAAAATGGGGGGACTATGAGCAAGGGAATGTACGTACCGAAGGAGTCCCAGCCGAAGCAGGGTGGCGGGGGCGGCAAGGCGCGGGACGGGGAGAAGGGCGGCAAGCGCAAGATCGTCGCCCAGAACAAGAAGGCCCGGCACGACTACGCGATCATCGACACCTACGAGGCCGGGCTGGTCCTGATGGGCACCGAGGTCAAGTCGTTGCGCGAGGGCCGGACCTCCCTGACCGACGGCTTCGTCCAGATCGACGGGGGCGAGGCGTGGCTGCACAACGCCCACATCCCGGAGTACCACCAGGGCAGCTGGACCAACCACTCCGCGCGCCGCAAGCGCAAGCTGCTGCTGCACCGCGAGGAGATCGACAAGCTGGAGTCGAAGTCCCAGGAGACGGGTCACACGATCGTGCCCCTCGCCCTGTACTTCAGCAACGGCCGGGCCAAGGCCGAGATCGCCCTTGCCCGAGGCAAGAAGGAGTACGACAAGCGGCAGACGCTGCGCGAGAAGCAGGACCGGCGGGAGTCGGACCGGGCGATCGCGGCGGCCAAGCGCAAGGAGCGGGGCCAGTAGGGCGAGGCCGCCGGGAATACGGTGGCATCGGCGTGCGTTGGTCACGTACGATGGAGTCAACACCGGCCGTGGTCGGTGGGCGCATTGAAAACACAACATGGGGATGATCGGTTTCGACAGCGGCTGTTGAAGCAGGGGAAGCGTGTCGAGGAAGCGGCAATGATCTCGTTAACCATATGTCGCAACCAATAATCGCCAATTCCAAGAGCGATTCCCGCGCCTTCGCCCTCGCTGCCTAATAAGCAGTGAGTGAAGGCCCTAACGGGTGTCAGCCCGGGGGTGTTCCCGACCCGGACCCTGGCATAATCTAGGGGACTAAACCATTGAGCCCGGTCACGGGGTTCAATGGGAAATCAAACAGTGACTGGGCCCGTCGGCGACTTGTTCGCGTGATCGCCGGGGCCGAGAAAATCGCAGCGAACTGCACACGGAGAAGCCCTGATTCTGCACCGTTGGACGCGGGTTCGATTCCCGCCATCTCCACTCGTCCCTCCGGGGACAACCCCATGTGGGCGAAGGCCCCGCTGCTTCACGGCAGCGGGGCCTTCGTCATGTCCGGCCTTCACCGGCTTGCAGTCCGCCCCTCGCCGACCCGTCACGCCACCGTCCGTCGCCCCGTGCTTGCCCGTTCCGTCATTCTCGGTGGCAGCAGTGTCGACTCCGGTACGGCTGTTCCGGCGAGCTTCTTCATCAGGAGTTCCACGGCCCGCTCACCCACCTCCGTCGACGGAAGCGTCACCGACGTGATCGGGACGCGGGCCGATGCGGCGAGGTCGTCGGGGCAGATCGCGGTGACGGAGAGGTCGGTCGGAACCCGTAGGCCGAGGTCGGCGAAGGCGTCGAGCAGGGGCTCCAGCAGGGCCTCGTTGTGGACGACCACGCCCGTCAGCGCGGGCTGTTCGCGCAGGAGCCGCTCGGCGACCTCGCGGGCCGCGCCCGGCTTGCAGGGGTGGACGGTCGACGCCATCCCGCCGCGGTCCGCGGCCGCCGTGAAGCCCTCGACGACCCGCTGGGCGAAGGCCGTCCGGCGCACGTACACCTCCGGCGGGGAGCCCACCAGGGCCACCGACCGGTGCCCCAGCCTCGCCAGATGCTCCACGCACGCCTCGCCCGCCGCCCTGAAGTCGAGGTCGACGCAGGTCAGGCCCGCGGAAGAGGCAGGGAAGCCGATCAGCACCGACGGCAGGTCCAGGGACCGCAGCAACGGCAGCCGGGGATCGTCCAGCTGGACGTCCATCACGATCAGCGCGTCGACCAGTGCCGTGTCCGCGACCCGCGTCAGCCCGTCCTCGCCCTCCTCCTGGGTCAGCAGCAGCACATCGTGGTCGTACCTCCGGGCCGTCGTCACCACCGAGACCGCGAACCGCATCACGGTCGGCACATGGATCCCGTCCCGGAAGGGCACGACCAGCGCCAGCACGTTGGACCGCCGGCCGGCCAGGGCGCGGGCGCCCGCGTGCGGCCGGTAGCCCAGCTCCCGGATGGCGTCCTCGACCCGCTGCCGGGTCTCCTCGGAGATCGGGCGCTTGCCGCTGAGGGCGTAGGAGACGGTGCTGGGGGAGACCCCGGCCCGCCGCGCCACATCCGTGATCTTCACCATCAGCCCAGCTCCAGGGAGAGGAACCCGGTCCCGGCCCGCGCCCGCGCCGCCCTGTCCCCGGCCGCCAGGCCCCAGGGCGCCGACGGGTCACCGCAGGACGCCCGCAGTGTGTCCCCTTCGCGTACGACGGTGAAGGCGACCCCGTCGACCTGTACCGTCACCTGCTCGCCCCGCCCGAGACCGAAGGCCCGCAGGGTCACCCCGTCGGCGTGGTCGTAGTCGGGGCGGTCGTCCACCGCGCCGACCGGGATCACCGCACCCGGCCTGACCAGCAGCGGCACGCTCATGAAGTCGTGCTTCTCGCGCACCCAGCGCGGCCCGGTGACCGTCTCCCCGGTCACGAAGTGGGTCCAGGTGCCCTCGGGGACGTAGTAGGAGACCTCGCCCTCGTCGTCGAACACCGGCGCCACCAGCAGGTCCGGGCCGAGCATGTACTGCCGCTCCAGGTGCGCGCACCCGGGGTCGTCGGGGAACTCCAGGACCATCGCCCGCATCACCGGCACGCCCTCGGCGTGGGCGGTGCGCGCGGCCTCGTAGAGGTACGGCATGAGCTTCAGCTTGAGGCGGGTGAAGTGGCGCAGGACGTCCACGGACTCCTCGTCGAACAGCCACGGCACCCGGTAGGAGGAGCTGCCGTGCAGCCGGCTGTGGGAGGAGAGGAGTCCGAAGGCCAGCCAACGCTTGAACAGCGCCGGCGTCGGGGTGCCCTCGAAGCCGCCGATGTCGTGGCTCCAGAAGCCGAAGCCGGAGAGCCCCAAGGACAGCCCGCCGCGCAGCGACTCGGCCATCGACTCGTACGTCGCCTCGCAGTCGCCGCCCCAGTGCACCGGGAACTGCTGGCTGCCCGCGGTCGCCGAGCGGGCGAAGACCACCGCCTCCTGTTCGCCGCGGTGCTTGCGCAGCACGTCGAAGACGGTCCGGTTGTAGAGGTAGGTGTAGTAGTTGTGCATCCGCTCGGGGTCGGAGCCGTCCGACCACTCCACGTCCAGCGGCACCCGCTCGCCGAAGTCGGTCTTGAAGCAGTCCACGCCCTGCGCGAGCAGGGCCTCCAGTTTGGAGGCGTACCAGTCGCGGGCGGCCGGGCTGGTGAAGTCGACCAGGGCCATGCCCGGCTGCCACAGGTCCCACTGCCACACGCTGCCGTCGGGGCGCTTCAGCAGGTGGCCGAGCGCCTTGCCCTCCGCGAACAGCGGGGATCTCTGGGCGATGTACGGGTTGATCCACGCGGACACCCTCAGGCCCCGCGCATGCAGCCGGGCGAGCATGCCCTCCGGGTCGGGGAAGACCCGCGGGTCCCACTGGAAGTCGCACCAGTTGAACTCGCGCATCCAGAAGCAGTCGAAGTGAAAGACGGACAGGGGCAGTTCGCGGTCCTTCATGCCGTCGATGAACGACGTCACCGTCTCCTCGTCGTACGACGTCGTGAAGGACGTCGACAGCCACAGACCGAAGGACCAGGCGGGCGGCAGCGCCGGACGGCCGGTGAGGGCCGTGTACTTGCGGATGATCTCCTTGGGAGACGGGCCGTGGATGACGTAGTACGTCAGTTCCTGGGTCTCGGCGCTGAACTGGACCCGGGAGACCGCTTCCGAGCCGACCTCGAAGGAGACCTTGCCGGGGTGGTCGACGAAGACGCCGTAGCCCGCGTCCGTGAGGTAGAACGGGACGTTCTTGTAGGCCTGTTCGGTGGCCGTGCCGCCGTCGGCGTTCCAGATGTCGACGACCTGGCCGTTCTTCACCAGCGGCCCGAAGCGCTCGCCGAGGCCGTAGACCGAGGTGCCGACGGTCAGGTTGAGCTGCTCGCGCAGGTAGTGCGCCCCGGTCGCGTCCCGCAGGATGCCCATGTTCTTGGTGCCGCTGCTGGTGAGGACCCGGCCGTCGGCGAGGAAGTCGACCTGCCAGGGGCCGGTGCGGGCGAACCGGACCGACAGGGTGCCGGAGGTCAGGGTCGCGGAGTCCTCGTCGGACCCGGTGTGCGGAGCGAACTCCTCCTTCCTGAGCTCGAATTCGGGGCGGTCCGGCTGCTCGCCCTCGAAGTGGGTGAAGGTGACGCCGATGACGTCGGGCATCGGGGCGTGGGCGCTGATCGTCACGACCGGTCCCTTCAACAGGTCGCCGCGGTGGCGGATGGGCTGGGACGGCGCATGGATCTCGAGGCCGCCGTCGGAGGCGACGACCTCGTGGACCACGGCCGGATGGTCCGCGGTGACGCCCTCGCGCAGCAGCCAGTAGCCGTCGGTGAACTTCATCGGTGGGGGGTCCTTACTTCACGGCACCCACGGCGATACCGCGGGTGAGAGTTCGCTGGAAGACGAGGAAGAACACGATCGCGGGGAGCACCCCGAGCAGGGCGGCCGCGTTGGTCATCGTGGCGTCCATCAGGCGCTGGCCCTGGAGGACGCCGAGGGCGACGGACACCGTCTGGTTGTCGTTGGAGATCAGCATGACCAGGGGGAGCAGGAACTCGTTCCAGGTCCAGATGAAGAAGAAGACCAGCAGCACCCCGAGGGTGGGGCGGCTGACGGGGACGACGATCCGCCACAGGACCTGCCACTTGTTCGCGCCGTCGATGCGGGCCGCCTCGAGGATCTCGCGGGGGAACTGGCCGAGCACCGAGGCCAGCAGATACGTGCCGAAGGCCGCCTGGATCACCGTGAACACGATGATCACGCTCAGCCTGGTGTCGTAGAGGCCGACTTCCTTGCTCAGGTAGTAGACCGGGTAGACCAGCGCCTCCTGCGGCAGCATGTTCGCCAGCACGAAGAAGGCGAGGACCCAGGTGCGGCCCTTGATGCGGCCGATGCCGATCGCGTAGGCGTTGAGGACCGACAGGACCACGGCGAGCACCGCCACCGAGCCGCTGATCAGGACCGAGTTGGCCAGCTTCCGGCCGAAGTCGACGCGCTCCCAGAAGTCCTTGATGCCCTGCGTGTAGAGGCCGTCGGGGAGGCTGAGGGGGCCGTTCTGGGCGTACTCCGCGGGGGACTTGAACGCGTTGACCGTGACGACGAGGAACGGCACGACCATGAACAGGGCCGCGAGGCACAGGGCGATCAGCACCGGGTAGCGGCGCAGGGCGGTGGTCATGCGTCGGTCCTCTCCTGGAGCCGCAGACCGATCAGGGAGAGCGCCAGGATGATCACCGTCAGCACGGTGGAGATCGCGGCGCCGTAGCCGACCTGCGTCTTCTCGAAGAACGTGGTGAAGGAGAAGTAGGACGGCACGTTCGTGGCGCCGCCGGGTCCGCCCTTGGTCAGGACGTACACCGCGCCGAAGACCTTGAGCGCGGCGATCGAGCACCAGGTCAGGACGACGTAGATCTCCGGGCGGATCTGCGGCAGCGTGATGTGCCAGAAGCGGCGCCACCAGCCGGCGCCGTCCAGCTCGGCCGCCTCGTGCAGCTGGGGGTCGACGCGTTGCAGGCCGGCCATGAAGACGACCAGCGGGAAGCCGAGTTGGACCCAGACCATGACGCCCATGACGCTGTAGAGGGCGAGGTCGGGGTCGCCCAGCCAGTCCTGCTGCCAGGAGCCGAGGCCGATCGCCTTGAGGAGCGCGTTGAGGGAGCCGTTGTCCGGGGCGAGGATCCAGCTCCAGACGATGCCGGCGACCGCGATCGGCAGGACCTGGGGCAGGTAGAAGCAGGCGCGCAGGACGGCGGCGATCCGGGTGCCGAAGTGCCTGCCGACGTAGTCGAACAGGGCGGCGGCGAGGACGAGTCCCAGAGCCGTGGGGATCGCCGCCATCGCCACGACCATGAACAGGCTGTGCCGGAAGGACGCCCAGAACTCCGCGTCGTCCATCAGCTCGCGGTAGTTGGCGAGCCCGGACCACTCGGGGGAGCCCACGCCCTGCCAGTCCGTGAAGCTCACATACGTGTTCATCACGAACGGCAGGACGATGATCGCGGCGAAGGCGAGGGCGCCCGGCAGGAGGAAGAGGGCGTAGGAGTCGCGGGGGCGGCGCGGGGGCCGGGGGGCGCTGCCCTTGCCGACCGCCCGCGCACCGCGTTCGACGGTCACCGTCATTGCTTCGGCGCGCCCTTGTCGTAGGCGTCCTGGAGGTCGTCGAGGTAGCCGTCGGGCTTCTCGCTGCCGGTGATCAGCTTCTGGGTCCCGGAGACGAGGACGTCGTAGAACCCGGGGACCGGCCAGTCGGGGTAGAAGGCCAGGCCGTCGTTCTCCGAGAGGGCGTTGAAGTTCTCGATCAGGGTCTTGGACTGGGGGTCGGTGATGGCGGAGGCGTCCGCCGCGACCGGGACACCACCGGAGTTGCCGAGCAGGTTCTGGATCTTCTTCGACATGGTGATGTCGATGAAGTCGTAGGCGAGGTCCTTGTTCTTCGAACCCTGCGGCACGACCCAGAGGTTGCCGCCGGAGCCGAGGGTGAGCTTCGAGCCGGGCCAGCGGAAGGTGCCCCAGTCGAACTTGCTGTCCGTCTTGAAGCGGCCGTACCACCAGGTGCCGGAGAACAGGATCGGTGCCTTGCCGGAGGTGAAGGAGACCCCGGCGGCCTCCTCGTTCTGGCCGCTGGAGGTCTTGCTGAAGTAGCCCTTCCTGACCCAGTCGGCGAAGGTCTCGGCGCCGTAGGTCCAGGCCGCGTCGTGGAAGTCGGTCCTGCCCTTGTAGAGCTGGTACGCGTCGACCCAGGAGCGGTCGGCCTTCGACAGCGCCAGTTGGTAGAGGTACTGCTGGGCGGGATAGGCGGCGCCGCCGTTGGCGAGGGGGGTGACCTTGTTCTCGACGAAGGTGTCCATCGCGGCGGTCAGTTCGTCGAACGTCTTCGGCTCGGCGATGCCGTACTTCTTGAAGAGGTCCTTGTTGTAGTAGACCAGCGTGTACTCGGCGTAGTTCGGGATGCCGAACCACTTGCCGGAGCCCATCACGCCGTTGGTGTCGTAGAGGCTGGTCGTACGGACGCTGGGGCTGAGCTTCTTGTCCCAGCCGCGCTTGGCGGCCTCCTGCGTGAGGTCGGTGAGCAGGCCCTGCTTGGAGAGCAGGCCCGCGGTCGCGTTGCCCTTGTTGTACTCCATGAGATCGGGCGCGTCCGAGGAGTTGAGGACCATCGGGGCGGTCTTCTGGATCTGGTCGAAGCTCTTCTCCTCGAACTCCACCTTCACCCCGGGGTGCGTGGCCTCGAACTCCTTGATGGCCTCCTTCCAGGCGATGCCCATCGCGCTGCTCGGGCCCTCGTAGTGCCACAGCCGCAGTGTCTTCCCGTCGGAGGACCCGCTGTCGGAGCCTCCGCAGGAGGTCATCAGCAGCGATCCGGTCAGGACCGCCGCCGTCGCCACCGCACGCCTTCGTGCCGTCAACATCCCGTACCTCCGGGGAGTCGGATGGTGCTTCGGGCCGGGCGCCGCGCAGGAGTCGTCGAATCGACTCGATTCGACGACCCCTGTCGAAGCGCTTCGACGAAGGAACGTATGTGCCCCCTTCAAGGGTCGTCAATGGGTTATGCAGGATCAGGTGAAGCGGTTCGACGACTGGGGTGTCGCGAGCGGGGGGATCGGCGCTGCCGCGCGGGTGCTGTGGCGGGGGCTGCGGGCTGGGGCATTGGCCGGCTGGGGGCGGTCCGCTGCCGGGGGATGTGCTCCGGCGTACGGCCGCCGGGGGACGTGCTCTGGGCGTACGGCCGCCGGTCGCGTAGCTCCGGGCGGGCCCGGCAGGGTGGGGCCGTCAGAGCGCGGGGCGTGGCCGTGCGGGTTTCGTGCAGGTGAGCGCGATCATCAGGGCCGTCGCGGCCGCGGTGACCGGGACGCCGAAGCCCGCCACCGGCGACACGTGCTCCGCCGTCCAGCCGCCGGCCGCGCTGCCGCAGGCGATTCCGCCGAGCAGACCGGTCACCGCGAGGGTCATGCCCTCGTTGAGCCGGCCCGGCGGAGTGCGCCGCTGGACCAGGGTCATCCCGGTGACCATCGTCGGGGCCGTCGCCATCCCGGCGACCAGCAGCGCGGCCGCCAGGGCGAGCAGGGAGCCGGTGAGGGAAGCGGCCAGCAGGGGAAGCGTCAGCAGGGCCGTCATGGCGGCGACGCACCACACGTACCGGTCCTCGGCGGACCCCGTCCGTCGCACCGCCCCGTACGCCAGCCCCGCCGCGCACGAACCGGCCGCCTGCAGCGCGAGCACGACCCCCGCCGCCGAACGGTGCCCCTGCGCGTCGGCGAAGGCGATGGTGACGACCTCCATCGAGCCGAAGACGGCACCCATGGCGAGGCAGACGGCGAGCAGGGGCGGGATGCCGGGCGCGCGGAACGGCGACTTCGCGAGGCCGTGCCGGTGCACCGGCGGCTCCGTCGAACGCTGAGCCGCGAACACCAGCGCGCCCGTCACCAGCAGCACCACCCCGGCCAGCGTGCCCGCCTCCGGGAACAACGCCGTGCACAGGAAGGCCGCGAGGACCGGGCCCAGCATGAAGCACGCCTCGTCCACGGCCTGCTCGAAGGAGTTCGCGACATGCAGCGACCTCTCGTCGCCGGCGAGGAGGTGGGCCCAGCGGGCGCGGGACATGCCGCCGAGGTTGGGGGTCGTGGCGGTGGCGGCGTACGACACGAAGAGCGTCCAGGCGGGCGCTCCGAGGCGGACGCACAGCAGCAGGGCGAGCGAGCCGAGCGCGGCCAGCACCGTGGCCGGTACGGCGATCTTGGCCTGTCCATGACGGTCGACGAGCCGCGCGGTCCACGGCGCGACGACCGCGGTGGCCGCCAGTCCGGCCGCGACGACGGCGCCGGCGAGGGCGTACGACCCACGCGTCCCGGCGATCATGACGACCGCGCTGACGCTGAACATGCCCATGGGGAGCCGGGCGAGGAGATTCCCGATGGTGAACGCGCGGGCTCCGGGGGTGGCGAGAAGACGGCGGTAGGGGCCGGGGGCGCGGGCGGCGCCTCTGGGGCCGAAATCGACCACGACGAGTGCGTCGGCGGTCGTGGTGAACAGCAGCGGTCGGTCGGGTTGCGGCATGCTCCTACCGTCGCGTGGAGACGATCAAGGGGTCCAACACCTTCTCCGCACCGATTCACGCACCTGTGTTGTAAGTTCGCCCGATGTCCGTGCCCAGCCCGAGCCCCGGCCCCCACGGCCACCACATCGACCCTCGTCTCCTGCGCGCCTTCCTCGTCGTCGCCGACGAACTGCACTTCACGCGCGCGGCGGCCCGGCTCTACGTCGCCCAGCAGGCCCTCAGCCGCGATGTACGGCGGCTGGAACGGGAGCTCGGCACCGAGCTGTTCGTGCGCACCACCCGGCAGGTCGCGCTCACCGTCGACGGTGAGCGGCTGGTGCCGTACGCCCGCCGGGCCCTGGACGCCCAGGACGAGCTGCTCGCCGCCTTCGCCGAGGCCCGCCCCCTGCTCGTGGACCTGAACTTCCCCGACCAGGCCACCGCCCGTGCCGTGCTGCTGCGGGCCCGGGAACTCGCCCCTGAGCAGGAGCTGATGGCCCGCTACGAGAGCGGGCTGACCGGCGCGGCGGGGGAGCTGCTGGCCGGTCGCCTCGACGCGTCCTTCGGCCGGTTCACCGGTCTGGCCCCGGCCTTGCGGGCCGGCCTTGGCCACCAGCCCGTGCGCTACGAGCCCATGGCTGTCGTCCTGCCCGAGGACCACCGGCTCGCCTGCCTGGAGCGGGTGCCGCTCGCCGCCCTGGAGGGCGAGACCGTCTACGCCGGGGCCGGAAATCCCCGCACTCCGGAATGGACCGATCTCGCTCGTCGGCTGTTCGAAGGACGGGGCATCCGGATCGCCCCGCCGGCCCCGCTCGCGATCGGCGACGAGGAGTTCCGGCGCATCATGGCGAAGACCCGCAACCCCATTCTCGCGGTCGTGGACTTTCCGGCCATGCCCGCTACCGTGCTGCGTCCGCTGGTCGAGCCGGTGCCGCTGTCGCCGGTGTCGCTGGTGTGGCGCAAGGGTCTGGTGCACCCCGCTTTTGACGCGCTCCGGCGAGCCGCAATCGAACTCTCCGTCGAACATGGCTGGCTTCATCGGCCCGTCGATGGATGGATTCCAGCCACCGATGAGCCCGATATGAACATCCACAAATGACACGTGGCAAACACGCATCCTCCGTGTGCGCTACATTCGTGGCCTGAGCACGGTGTGGTAAGGGGGGCGCTCGGACCGGGTGGGGGCCCGGTTCAGCCGACGTGTGCTCAAGGTCGAAACGCGCCCAGAACAGCCCGTGGGGGGATTTGCGTGCGCGTGAAAAAGTGGCGAGAAGAAGCCCAACCGGAATGGCCCGAGGTCGCATCAGGCACCCAGGACATGGCGACAACGGGGGGCGCGACGCAGACGTTCCCGGAAACCGGAGCGAGCGGAGCCGTTAAGGCGGCCGGCTCTCCCGGAGGCACCGGCTCTGCCGGAAGCAGTCGCTCGGCCGGAGGCAGCGGCGCGAGTGGTGGGGCCGGAGTGAGTGGAGAGCCGGCCGTGGACTTCTTCGGGGCGGCTCCGTCGAAACGCCGCTCCGGCTCGACCGCGTCTGCGGGACCGGCCGCTTCGGCCGCGTCCGATGGCGCGTCCGCTTCGGCCGCGTCCGGTGACTCCTTCGGCTCGGCCGTGTCCGCCGGATCCGTCAACTCGGCCGAGTCCGCCGGCTCCGTCGCGTCCGAAGGGCCCGAACCGACGCCCGAGCGCACCGAGGTGCTGTCCGGGGAGAGCGGCGACCGGGACTTCCCGGGGGCTCCGAGGGCGGACCGCGGGGACGACGTCCTCGAACCGGCCGGCCGCAGAGCCGTCGTACGCGACCCGTGGGACGAGTCCGGCAGCGGTGGCGGGCACACCCACGACCCGCACGAGGTGACCGTCCAGCTCGACGCGATCAGCATGAACGGCGACGGCCGTATCGAGGGCGGCGGCCCTGCGGGCGACAGCGGCTCCGAGGGCTCCGACGGCCCCGTCTTCGTCGACGAGTCGGGCCGCCGCAGCCGCCGCTTCCGCCGGATCGGCATCGCCGTGGGCCTGGCCTGCGCGGTCTACGCCGTCGTCATCGTCGTCACCCTGCTGTCCGGCAACTCCAACGCGCCCTGGCTCCCCGTGACCGGCCCGAAGGACGACGCCCCGGCCGGGAAGGTCGACTCCAGCCCCATGCCGGCCGAGTCCGCCGAGTCCTCCGTCCCCACGGGGGTGATCCCGGGGACCACCCCGACGGTCAGCGGCGGGGTGACCCCGGCGCCCGGTGTCAGTGGTACCGCGCCCGGAGCCACCGTGAGCCCGGGCAGCTCGGGCGTGTCCGGCGCCCCCTCGGCGACCGCCACCAAGCCGGGCGGCAACCCGTCGGCCAGCGCCGACCCGTCGACCCAGCCGACCCAGTCGGCCACCCCGCCGCCCAGCCCCTCCGTCACCCCGCCCGTCACCACCAGCCCCGACCCGTCGGTCGCCCCGACCCAGACCACGGGCGGCGACAGCGCCGGCCCCGGCACGGTCGCCAACGGGCCGGCCGAGCCCTCGCCCATCGCGTCGGAGACCTCCGGCACCTCGGCCCCCGCGCCGTCCGGCGCCCCGCTCTCCTCCCCGTCCCCGGAGAACATCCTCTGATGGCATCCCGCACCCGCCGCCCGGGGACCGCACCAGGAGCCCCCGACGGCTCCAGGCGCCGTCGCCTGCCCATGCGCCTGCTGCTGCCCGTGCTCATCCTCGTCGCCCTGATGGCGATGCTGATGCTGCGCGGCTACGTCCACAGCGAGATCCTCGCCGACCACCGCATCCAGGCCGAGGCCTCCTCGGACAAGGTGCCGGAGAAGATCATCGACGGCGGGCCGGTGATCGACACCCGCAGCGGCAAGGCCACCAGCCTGAAGATGCCGGACCACAGGCTCGTCCTCACCTTCGACGACGGCCCCGACCCGACCTGGACCCCGAAGGTCCTGGACGTCCTGAAGAAGCACGACGCGCACGCCGTCTTCTTCGTCACCGGCACCATGGCCTCCCGCTACCCGGACCTGGTCAAGCGCATGGTCGACGAGGGCCACGAGATCGGCCTGCACACCTTCAACCACCCCGACCTGTCCTTCCAGTCGAAGAAGCGCATCGACTGGGAGCTCTCCCAGAACCAGCTCGCCCTCGCCGGCGCGGCGGGCATCCGCACCTCGCTCTTCCGTCCGCCGTACTCCTCCTTCGCCGACGCCATGGACAACAAGTCCTGGCCGGTCACCGAGTACATCGGCACCCGCGGCTACATCACCGTCGTCAACAACACCGACAGCGAGGACTGGCAGAAGCCCGGCGTCCAGAAGATCATCAGCAACGCCACGCCGAAGAACGGCAAGGGCGCGATCGTGCTGATGCACGACTCCGGCGGCGACCGCCACCAGACGGTCCAGGCCCTCGACCGGTTCCTGCCGGAGATGGGCGACAAGGGCTACGAGTTCGACAACCTCACCGAGGCCCTCGATTCACCCAGCGCGCACACCACGGTCGCCGGGCCCGAGCTGTGGAAGGGCAAGGCGTGGATCTTCCTGGTCCAGGCCTCCGAGCACATCACCGACGTCCTCGTCGTCGGCCTCTCGATCATCGGCTCCCTGGTCATCGGCCGCTTCGTCCTCATGCTGCTGCTCTCGGGCGTCCACGCCCGCCGGGTGCGCCGCAAGGACTTCCGCTGGGGAGAGCCGGTCGTCGAGCCCGTGTCGGTGCTGGTCCCGGCGTACAACGAGGCCAAGTGCATCGAGAACACCGTGCGTTCCCTGATGGCGAGCGAGCACCCCATCGAGGTGCTCGTCATCGACGACGGTTCCAGCGACGGCACCGCCCGGATCGTCGAGGCGATGGGCCTGCCGAACGTCCGGGTCGTGCGCCAGCTCAACGCGGGCAAGCCCGCCGCGCTCAACCGCGGTCTGGCGAACGCCCGTTACGACATCGTCGTGATGATGGACGGCGACACCGTCTTCGAGCCGTCCACGGTCCGCGAACTGGTCCAGCCCTTCGGCGACCCGCGCGTCGGCGCCGTCGCCGGCAACGCCAAGGTCGGCAACCGGGATTCGCTCATCGGGGCCTGGCAGCACATCGAGTACGTGATGGGCTTCAACCTCGACCGCCGGATGTACGACATCCTGCGCTGCATGCCGACGATCCCGGGCGCCGTCGGAGCCTTCCGCCGGTCCGCCCTGGAACGCGTCGGCGGCATGAGCGACGACACGCTCGCCGAGGACACCGACATCACCATGGCCATGCACCGGGACGGCTGGCGCGTGGTCTACGCCGAGAAGGCGCGCGCCTGGACGGAGGCACCGGAGTCGGTCCAGCAGCTCTGGTCGCAGCGCTACCGGTGGTCGTACGGCACCATGCAGGCGATCTGGAAGCACCGCAAGGCGCTGGTGGAACGGGGCCCCTCGGGCCGCTTCGGCCGCGTCGGCCTGCCCCTGGTCTCCCTGTTCATGGTCGTGGCCCCCCTGCTGGCCCCCCTGATCGACGTGTTCCTGCTCTACGGTGTCGTGTTCGGCCCGACCGAGAAGACGATCGTGGCCTGGCTGGGCGTCCTCGCGATCCAGCTGGTCTGCGCGGCCTACGCGTTCCGCCTGGACCGCGAACGCATGACCCATCTGATCTCGCTGCCCCTGCAGCAGATCCTCTACCGCCAGCTCATGTACGTCGTGCTGCTCCAGTCCTGGATCACGGCCCTCACCGGGGGCCGGCTGCGCTGGCAGAAGCTGCGCCGCACGGGGGTCGTCGAGGCACCGGGCGGACCGGTGCCGAGGCAGCGGGCACGCAGTGAGAGCGACGAGCGGAGGCCGGTCGGATGACGCAGGAGTACACGGGCACGGCGGGGCAGCGGGAACAGCGCGAGGCGACCGCCGCGCCCAAGGCACCGGGCCGGGACCGCTATCTGGATCTCCTCCGCTCCCTCGCCCTGGTCCGCGTCGTCCTCTACCACCTGTTCGGCTGGGCCTGGCTGACCGTGCTGTTCCCGTCGATGGGCGTGATGTTCGCGCTGGCGGGCTCGCTGATGGCCCGTTCGCTGAACCGTCCGGCGCTGAGCGTGATCAGGGGCAGGATCCGCCGACTCCTGCCTCCCCTCTGGGCGTTCAGCGCGGTGGTGCTGCCGCTGATGTTCGTCGGCGGCTGGAAGCTCTCGGAGGACCCTGACCACAGCGGCACCTGGGGCCTGCTGGAGCTGGTCAACTACGTCATCCCGATCGGGGCGCCGCCGTACCCCTGGGAGGTCGGCTTCCCGAAGGACCTGCTGGAGACCACGTGGGCGGACCAGGCGGTCGGCCCGCTGTGGTACCTCCGCGCGTACCTCTGGTTCGTGCTGGCGTCCCCGCTGCTGCTGTGGGCGTTCCGCAGGGTGCCGTGGGCGACCCTGCTCGCCCCGCTGGCCCTGACCGCGGTCGTGGGCACCGGAATCGTCACCATCCCGGGCGAACTGGGCAACGCGGTCACCGACTTCGCGGTCTACGGCAGCTGCTGGGTCCTCGGTTTCGCGCACCAGGAGGGTGTGCTGGCGAAGGTCCCGCGCTATCTCGCCGTCTCCGGTTCGTTCCTGGTGATGGCCTTCGGCCTGTGGTGGGCGTCCGGCCATCTGGGCCCCGAGGGCTGGGACCTCAACGACATCCCGCTGGCCCAGGCGGCCTGGTCGTTCGGTTTCGTGGTCATCCTGCTCCAGTACTCCCCGTCCTGGCAGGAACTCCCGGGCCGCCTGGCCCGCTGGGACAAGCTGGTCACCCTCTCCAACAACCGGGCCGTCACGATCTACCTCTGGCACAACCTGCTCATCATGGCCACGGTCCCGATCATCGACCTGGCCTACGACCTGCCCTTCATGCAGAGCGACCGCGCGGTCGCGGCCCTCGACTCGACGGACACCCTGTGGATGTTCTTCCTGGTGTGGCCGCTGATCGGGCTCGCCATCCTGGCATTCGGCTGGATCGAGGACCTGGCGGCGAAGCGGAGGCCGAGGTTGTGGCCGAACGGTTCGCGGCGGGGTCGGGCCCGGCGCGCGGCGACTGCGGGACAAGAGGCTGCCTGACCGCTCCGGGCTCCGCCCCTTGCGGGAGGCGGAGCCCGGCCGTGCTCATCCGATGGAGAGCCGTTTCGGCCAGTAGGTGTTCGGGTTGATGACCTGCGTACCCGAGCCGGACAACGCGGTCTTGCTCCCTGGATGGAACATCACGGCACCGTTGGCCGCGACGGCCCAGATGTCGGGGATGCCATCACTGTTGGCGTCAGGTGTGCCCATCAGCAGTGGAACGTCGGCGGTGTACCAGCCGGACGCACCGTACTCGGTGTCGATCTTGCCCGAGGAATTGGCGGCGGAGGCCAGGGAGTTGAGGTCGGTGCCTCCTGCGCTCGCGGCGATTCCCTGGCGGAGCAGTAGCCGCCCGGACGAGTCGGTGCGGTAGATCATGTCGGCGATGGTGTCGCCGCTGACGTCCATGACGGTCACCAGATCACGGCTGGTCCACCCACCGGACAGCAGGACTGCTTGGTCGACTGTCGCCCCGTGGTAACCGGTGAAGGCCCACAACTCATCCCCGGCGGTGGCGAAGAAGTCGGTCCGGCCATCGCCGGTGACGTCTCCGGCCGCGACGATCTGAGTCAGGGCCGAAGGGCTCGGAGCACCCGACGGCAGCAGGATCTCCTGACGTCTGTCGATGTTGACCGCACCGTAGCCGTCGCCCGGATAGACCCAGAGCCTGCCATCCACCCGGACGACGAGGTCCTGGAGGCCGTCCCCGCCGTAGATGTCGCCGTTGTGGGTGATCAGGGCACCCTTGAAGTGGTCCTTGGGGGCGGCGACGTAGGGCGGCAGATTGTCGGTGCCGTTGGGGTCCTTGTCGGGGTTCGGCCAATAGGCACCGGGCATCGAGTAGTTCAGATCGCCCGAGCCCTTGTCCGCATCCGTCGTTGTCGCTTCGGAGGGGTACAGCGCGAGATTGCCCTCGTCAGTGACGACCATCATGTCGGGGAACTGGTCACCGGTGAAGTCGCCGGGTTTGTCGGCCTGGTCACGGGGAGTGACGTAGAAGAAGTACTTGGTCGGCTCGGAGATGTTGCCGGCGGCGTCGATGGTTCGGACATAGAGCACGTTGGGCCCGGCAGCGGGTGGCTTGGCATTCCCGATGGTCGCGGAGACGCTGGTGGACGTGCCGTTGGTGCGTGACACGCTGCCCGAGTACGAGGCTGAGTTGTAGCCGTACTCGTAGCGCACCACGTCGGCGTTCACGGCACGTACGGAGAAGCTGCCTGCCGTGCCGAACTTCTTGACGGACCACTTGGAGTCCTCACCGCCGCTGCCGAAACCGTTCTGGCTTGCGTCCGCGTTGGGAAAGTCGGTGGACGTCACCACGGGCGGGCGCGGTGCGGTGGTGTCGAGGACGAAGCGGCAGGGTGTCTTCGGGTACCAGCCGGAGGTGACTCCAGCGTCGTCGAGAGCTCGGACTCGCCAGGAGTACGTGGCGCCGCTCTTGAGCTTGCTGGTGGCGAATCCGTTGGTGGTGCGCAGCGCGGTGCTGGTGTCACCGCCCACGGAGACCTTGCCGGTCGTCTTCAACAAGTCACCGGTGGAGTCCCACTTCTCCGTCTCCCACAAGTCGAAGTCGAAGTAGTCGAGGTTCTTGTCCTTGTCCGTGGCCTTGGCCGTGAAGGTCAGGTCACCGGAGCCCATACGGACGTAAGGCTTCGTGGTGGTGCACCTGCCGTCCGGGCCGAGGTCGAGAGAGTCGGAGACGATCGACGGCGGGCGGTTGTAGACCAGTTCGAGCACGGGAGCGTAGTCGCCGTTCGCCTGGAACTTCTTCCACGCGTACTGGGCGTTCTCGTCGCGAGCGCGCAAGCCGAAGGTGATCATGCTCTCACCCTTGTCGGCCCGCTTCTGTGCGCCCTTCTTCACGTCGAAGGTCTCGAAGGCATCGCGGCAGCCGGACTTGTAGCCGTGCGCGAAGCTCTTGGTTGCAAGCTTGTTCCCGTCATGGAGCTCGGGCGCGTTGTTCCAGTTGGTGTGCGAGTCGATCTCGCCCGTGATGTGCACGCTCATCGAGCGTGCCTGGCAGGACCAGGAGTAGGTCTCCAGCATGCGCAGCTTGGCGCTGGTGATCCTGGTTCCCTTGAGATCCTTGTCGAACTGGATGTTGAAGAACGATCGTGAGGTGCCCCAGGTGTCGGACTCGAAGCCGACCCGTGCCTCGTGCGTGCCGCCCTTGTTGAAGCCCTTGCCGTTGTAGAACGTGGCCTTCGGGAAGCGGTTGTAGGCGGTCGTCCAGTTCTGGGTGTGTTTCTTGACCGAGGGGTCGATGAAGACCGGGTAGGTGGTGGCAGGGTCGGTCAGGAAGTCCTGGTCCGGGGTGAGCGTCCACTGCCCGGCGGACAGGCCGGCCTTCACCACGTCACCGCGTGAGTCCGGCGAAGGACCGTCGAGAGACGTCAGGCCCAGCGTCGCGGAGGAGCCGCTCTGGGAGGGCGCGGGGGTCGGTTCGGCCGGCGCGGTGGGCAGTGGAGACTCCGAGACGCTCGGTGCCGGGCCGTCGGTCGCCGGCGGCAAGGTCTCGATGTCCGTATCGCTCTGTTCGTCTGACTCCACCTCTTCATCCTCGGAGGCGCTGGGGCTGTCCGAGATGGTTGGTGAGTCGGTCGGGTTCGGGGACTCGGACGTTGTCGGCTGCGCGGTGGCGCCGACAGCGCCGTCGGTGACGGCGGGGGCCCCGCTGCTGTCCCACATCAGCGGGGTGGGGGACACGGCCACCTCGTCGCGATAGCCGTTCACCGCGGTGACCACACCTGACAGGGGGTCCAGACTGAAGCTGAGGTTGGACGAGTTCAGTCCGTAGGCGAGTTGTTGGACGTGAGGGTCGGAGGCGGCCTGACGATTCTTGACCACGACCACCTGGCCGAAGCCGTCGTCGTCCGCAGTCAGCACCAGGTCGCCGCCCGGGAAGATCTCCGGGTACAGGATGCGGTCGCGGTCGACTATGGGTGTCGGTACCGTGCCTGGCCAGGTCAGCTGGACCTGGTAGCCGTCGTTCTCGCCGACATAGAGGGTGACGAGTGGGGTCCCGGCGTCAGCGGCGTCTTTGAGCAGGGAAACACGGCGTACGGTCGCGCGTGAGGCCCGCTGCCCGCTCCGGTCCTCCGACCCGGCTGAGAACACCATCCGGGTGTTGGTGGCTTTCGGTTCCCACCCTCGATCGGTGCGGCGCAGACTCGTGTCGATCTTCTTCCACTCGCCACCCACCTTGGCCCGAACCGGGGACGAGTACAGCTGTTTCGTCATCTGGCCGTCGGGCCGGGCCCAAGTGGTACTGCGCGCGGTCCGTGCAGCGGTCACCTCGACGGCCTTCCCCGTCCGTATCGCCTGGGTGAGCGCCGTGGATTCGGTGACTGTCGCAGTGCTGGGACCGCGGTGGGTGCCTTGGTGAGCGGCGTCGTCGGTCAGCCGGAAGCCGACGTAGACGACACCGGTCGTGGTGACCGCGGCGGCGAGCAGTGCCGCTCCGGCCCGACGGCCGGGCAGGCGGCGCCGGTTGTGCGTCATCGGGCGGGTTCCCCTTCCCCCTCGTGTGGCCAGCTGATGATGACCTATGGGGGAACTGTCGTCACCCTGTGGAGATCTCTGGAGGTGCTTGCGTGGTGCCGGTTTGGCGTCCCGCCTGAAGCGCCAAACATCCGCGAGTTCAAGTCCTCGAAATACGCGAGAAGGGACAATTTGACTGCACTGAGGGGGCTTACGTAAGCAAGGGTTCTAAATTTTCTCAATGGGCGATAAGGGTGAAGTCAAGCCCAGGTAAGTTCATATTCCACCTTGCGGCGCATTCGTAAAGTAATGATGCGTTACGCACGGCGATGATCATCACATCGATCCCGCATATCTGGCGCTTTTTCACAGAGTGATCACAGAATCTGTGCTCTCTGATAAGTCGTCACGCGTGGTCCTTCACCGGTCCCGCTTCAAGTGGTCCGGGGGGACCTGGTCGTGTTCGATCGACTTTCGCATGCTCGCAGGCGCCGTATGGCACGCGCAGCCGTCCCGGTCACGGCTGCGGCGCTGCTGGTCGGGCTGCTGCCCGCCCAGGCGATGGCGCTCCCCCCGGATCCGGCGAAGGCGGAGGTCGGCCGAGAGACCCTGACCCTGGAGGATCTCGATAAGGAGAAGCCGATCCCGGGCAAGGATTCCGGCCCGGATCGCTCGACACTGCGCGCCGAAGTACCCAAGGACCAGCTCGAAGCGGCAGCCAACACAACGATCACGCCCGCCGGATCGGCACCCGTCACCTTCGGTTCCACCACGACGACGGCTTCGGCCCGAACCGCCGGACCGACAGCGTCACAGACCGCGCTGACACCTGCTGGCACCCTGCCAGTGAGCCTGGGGCAGGCGGCCGGCCAGCCGGCGCCGACCGGCACCTGGCAGGTCACGATCCCGCAGCGCACCGCTTCGACGGCACAGGGAGTCGACGGCGCCGTCATCGTCGTAGAAGCCCCCGCCGCCGGGGCGGTCCCGATCTCGGTGAAACTGGACTACAACAAGTTCGAGAGTCTCTACGGCGCCGACTGGGCATCGCGGCTGCGTTTCGTGCAGTTCCCCGACTGCTACCTGACCACGCCGGACGACGAGGCATGCCAGACGTACGAGGAACTGGAGACCTCGAACGACCCGGCCTCGGCATCCGCGACGGCCACCGTCGACCCTGCGGCCGACGGCACGGTGACACCGGCCTCGGTAAAGCCCACGCCGTCCGCGAACTCCGGGGTTTTCCAAGCCGCTTACCGGAAGACGGCACAGATCGCCGCCGCTGGCAGTAGCACCGCGGTCGTCGGTGCGATCGATTCCGGCACCGGTGGCGGCGGCACCTTCAAGGCGACCCCGCTTGCCACGGACGGCAAGTGGACGGCGGGCGGGTCGTCAGGCGCGTTCTCCTTCTCGTACCCGCTGACAGTGCCGGAGCCGCCGGGCGGACCGGCGCCCCAGATCGCCTTCAACTACAACTCGCAGACCGTGGACGGGCGTACGGCCGTCTCCTCGCCCCAGGCGTCCTGGATCGGCGAGGGCTGGTCCTATGACCCCGGCTACATCGAGCGTCGTTACCGTCCCTGCCAGGACGACCGCAAGACCCTCGGCGCGAGTCTTCCCAACAACACAGCCAAGAAGGACAAGACATCCGACCTGTGCTGGGTGTCGTACAACGCGGTGATGTCGTTGGGCGGAAAGACCACCGAGCTGGTCAGGGACGCGCCATCCGGAAGCAAGCCCGAGTCGGAGACCGAGGCCTATCGTCTCCAGCAGGACGACGGCACCCGGGTCGAGCATCGCGTCGGCGGCACCAACGACGACAACAACGGCGAGTACTGGGTGGTCACCACGACCGATGGCAACCAGTACTACTACGGTCTGAACGCGGTCGGCGGTGGTCATGCCACCACCAACTCCGTGTCGACCGTCCCGGTCTTCGGCAACCACCCGGGCGAGCCCTGCAACGCCTCGGTCTTCGCCGACTCCCGCTGCGGCGCAGGAAAGCAGCAGGCCTGGCGTTGGGGCCTGGACAAGGTCGTGGACGTTCACGGCAACACAATGATCCTCAACTGGGCGCAGGAGTCCAACTGGTACGCCGTCCGTAAGAAGTTCAAGGCGCCCGAGCAGTACGACCGTTATGCCTACCCGACGTCGATCGAATACGGCATGCGCCCGGACGGGCTGACCAAACCGTCGGCGACCGTGGACTTCGGCGTCAAGCAGCGCTGCCTCAAGTCGGACACGGCGTGCGCGGCGACCAATTTCGCCAAGACCGACGACCCGGGCGCCTACCGCGCCTGGTGGGACACTCCGGGCAACCTCAACTGCAAGTCCACGTCCAAGCTGTGCCCGGCGTTCCCGTCGTTCTGGACCCAGATGCGTCTGGACACGGTGACGACCAAGGCGGCCCGCGCGGGTCAGACCGGCCTGGGTCCGGTCGACAAGTACACGCTCCGCCAGTCCTTCCCGGAGGACTGGTATGACACGGCGCCCGGCTTGTGGCTCAACTCCATCACCCGCACCGGATACGCGCCCGGCGACACCACCGGCACACTCCAGTCCAGCCAGGGCGTCAGCTTCGCGCCGTACACGGTTGGCTCCACTTCCCCCCTCGCCTCCCGCCTCAAGGACCGCCAACTCCCCGGCCTGGTGCTGAACGGCAAGAACGACCAGCGCCCCGGCTTCACCCGCCCCCGTATCGGTGTCGTCTCCACCGAGAGCGGCGGTGACATCGAAGTCGAGTACACGGGTGGTTGCGCCAGTCCGCCCGCTGAGGACAAAGGCAAAGCCAACGGCACCTGCTACCCGGTGCGTTGGTCCCCCGACGGCGATGAGAAGACTCCAGCGAAGGCGTGGTTCAACAAGTACGTCGTCGATTCCGTGACCGAGATCGACAAGGTCACCTCGCATGGCAGGCCGATCACCACGAGTTACTCGTACGAGGGAGCGGCCTGGGCCAGAAGCGACGACGAGTTCTCCCGTCCCTCGCTGCGCACCTACAGCGACTGGCGCGGCTACCGGCAGGTCAAGACCATCAAGGGCGCACACCTTGAGTCCACGGTGGGCGAAGGACAGACCCAGTCCCTCTCCGCGACCCGCTACTTCCAGGGCACCGGCGGCGAGGTCAAGGACTCCACCGGCACCTACACGCTTCTCGCGGACGACGCCCCGCAATACGCCGGCATGGCCGCCGAGACCGTCACCTACCGCGACTCCGACGGCCAGGACCTCAGGCGCACCCTGAACTACCCGTGGTCGAAGCAGACCGCTTCCCGCGCCCGCGAGAACGAGGACGGCACGACCGCGGACCCCCTGCTCGCCCACCGCACGGGCGTCAAGCGCTCCGACGAGTTCCAGCGACTGGAGGCCACTGGCTGGACCAACTGGCGAGCCGTCCGGACCCTCACCACGGTCGACGACACCTATGGTCTGCCCACTCAGGTCGAGACGTCCGTCGTCAAGCCCAACGGCAGCGGCGAGACCCTCTCCAACCAGACGTGCACCAAGACGTCGTACGTTCACAACACCACGGCGTGGTTGATCGGGTTGCCCACGGAACAACGCACCACCGCCACCTCCTGCTCCGGCTATGCCACCGCAGACCCGGCCACCAAGCTCATGGCCTCGACCCGCTACACCTACGACAGCCTTGCCTACGGGGCGGCGCCGACCAAGGGCATGGTCACCTCGACAGCCGAGATCGACGGGGCCGGCACCTCGCACTCGGTCGTCACCGCTACTACGTACGACGATCTCGGCCGCGTCCGTACGGTCACCCAGCCGGGCCTCGGTACCACCGAGACTCAGTACACGCCGGCGGGCGGCGGCCCGGTCACCGCCACCACGACCATCAACGCCAAGAGTCAGGCCACCACCACGACCTTCGAACCCGGACGCGGCCTTGCGCTGACGACCGAGGATCCCAACCACCGGGTGACGCGCACCGAGTACGACGCGCTCGGCCGCCTGGTGAAGGGCTGGTCAGCGTCCCGCTCCGGCGGGCTGTCGCCGAACGTGACGATCTCCTATCAGCCCGCGACCGCCGGCTCCGACGGGAGCAGGCCGGCCGCGGTGACCGTCAGAACCCTCAAGGACGACGGCTCCTACAGCACCGGCATCACCCTCTACGACGGCCTGAACCGCGAGGTCCAGCAGCAGACCGAGGCCCACGGCCCGGGCCGGGTCATTGTGGACACCACCTACGACGACCACGGCTTGGTCTACGAAAAGACCAGTGGCTACCTGGCGAAGGGCCAACCTGAGCCGGTCATGTTCGCTCCTCGGTCGAAGACGCTGGTGCCGTCCTTCACCAAGTACCGCTACGACGGCCTGGAACGCCAGGTGCGTGCCTCGGTCTACCACGAAGGTGGCTTCGAGTACTCGACAGCGACCACGTACGGCCTGTACAGCGTGATCGAGGATCCGGCGGGGTCCACGACGCCGAAGACACAGACGTTCAATGACGCGCTGGGCCGGACCACGTCCGTCAAGCACTTCACCCAGAGCGCCTCCGACGCGGGCCGCACGACCAACTACGAGTACGACGCTCGCGGTAACCGCTCCAAGGTCACCGACCCGGCGGGCAACGCCTGGACGTACACCTACGACGCCCGCGGCCGGGTGACCTCCGCCGGCGACCCCGACACAGGCACGACGGACACCTGGTACGACGCCGCTGACCGCCCCAACCGGGTGCGAGACGCGCGCGGTCAGGAGACCTTCACCGAGTACGACGTCCTCGGCCGGGTGCGCTACGTACGCCAAGGCTCGGCGACCGCCACACCCTCCAAGGAATATCTCTACGACGAGGCACCGGGCGGCATCGGTCGACCGACCTCCACCAAGCGCCACACGGACACCGGTGACTACGTCAGTCGTGTCACCGGCTACGACGCCGAGTACCACCTCACGGGCGCCGAGACGGTCATCCCGGCCAACTCGATGACCACCGGCCTCTCCGGCACGTACGCCTACACCTACACGTACACCTCCACGGGCAAGCCCCTATCCGTCACTCTGCCCGCCGTGGGCGGCCTGGCGCGCGAGAAGGTAGTCACCCGTTACACCGGCGACGGCCTGCCGGAGTCGACCTCCGGTCAGACCTGGTACACGAGCGACGCGACCTACTCGCCCTACGGCGAAGTCCTGCGCACGGTCTCCGCCGCCCAGCCCTACCGCGTCTGGACGACGAACTTCGTGGACCCGCACACGGGTCGTCTCCAGCGCACGGTCACCGACCGCGAGACTGCCGACCCGCACCGCATCACCGACAGCTACTACTCCTACGACATCGCCGGCACGATCACCTCCCAGGCCCGCCAACTGTCGGACGCGGCCTGGGACACGCAGTGCTTCACCTACGACGTGCAGGGTGAGCTGGTCCACGCCTGGACCTCGGGGACCACACCGAACGGCCAGGGCACCGGCTGCAAGTCGGCGAACGGCACCACTTGGGGTCCACGCACGGACTACGCGGCCTCCTCCGGGCCGGTGGCCGAGGCTCCGGATGCGGCAGCGGACACCTCCACCCCTGACAGCGCTCTGTCCGCCTCCCGCTCCGCAGCGGCCCCCGACTCGGCCGGCATCTCCACCGGCGGCACCTCCTATCGCCAGTCCTACACCTTCGACTGGCTCGGCAACCGCGCCGCGATGACCGACGGGGACACCGCTTACACGTACGGCTACGGCACGACAATCGCCGCGACGCCGACCACCCCGGCGTACAAGACTCAGCCGCACACGATGGTGTCGATCAGCTCGAACCCTTCAGGAAAGGGCAGCTCGTACACCTACGACGCGTCGGGCAACACCACGGACCGGGCCCTGGCCGATTCCACGCAGAACCTCACCTGGACCGCCGAGAACAAGCTCGGCACCATCACCGACGACGGCACGACGACGACGTACGTCTACGACGCTGACGGCAACCGTCTGCTGGAGAACTCGCCGTCGGGCTCGACCCTGTACCTCGGCGAGACCGAGATCACGACGAACGCCACAGGCACGGTCACGAAGGCATCCCGCTCCTACGCCCAGGCGGGCGCTCCCACGGTGGTCCGTACGGCGACGAACGGTTCGACGACCGGTCACAAGCTCAGTGTCCTGATCACCGACCACCTGGGCACGGCGAACACCTCGGTGGACGTGGCGAGCGGCCAGACGGTCACCAGACGGGACTTCAAGCCGTACGGCGAAGTACGCGGAGCGAAGCCGGCGTCCTGGCCGAACAAGCGGAGCTACCTGGGAGTCGGTGTCGACGACTCGGCAACCGGACTGACCCATATCGGAGCGCGGGAGTACGACCAGAGCAGCGGTCGCTTCCTCTCCGCAGACCCGATCATCGACCTCGCGGACCCGCTTCAGATGAACGGCTACGCGTACTCGAACAACAGCCCGGTCAGCTTCAGCGACCCTTCGGGCCTGTGCAGGCGAGACATCTGCGGAGACGGCTATCCGGTGGCCGGAGACGGGGAGCGGGCGGGTTACACGGGCCAGCGCAAGGGCGAGAAGCCCTGCTCGTACTGCAATGGCCCACAGGCCAGCTACCACTACGACCCGGCTGAGGTATTCCCCGGTGTCACTGTCCCGACGAAGTGGAATGGGCGCGCCGAGTTCATCCGGCGTTTCTACTACTACGTGAACACAGTCAAATCCACCAACGGTCGTCTGCCGGGATATCTGACCGACGGAACGAACCCTGAGGCGGCCGCAAACCAATTGGGCTACTGGGGTCTGAACGTTTGCTGGTCCATGAAGTCGTGCCCCAAGAGTGTGATGACCCAATTCCGCGACATGTCCATGGGATATGGCGGTGCGGTCAGTGCTGTAGCGGGCAGCCCCTTGCACGCCAGCGCAGAAAAACCGATGTCGGGCGGCAGTTCCAGGAAACCGGCGGGCGGTTGCACCCAGTGTTTCCTGGCAGGCGCCGATGTTCTGATGGCTGACGGGACCACCAAGGACATCGAGGACATCAAGCTCGGTGACGAGGTTGAGGCCACGGATCCCCGGACTGGTGAGTCAGGCCCCAGAAAGGTCACCCGCCTCATCGTCACGGAGGACGACAAGCAATTCAACGAGCTGTCCATCGCAACAGGGGACGGCATCGAGAAGCTGACGGCCACCTTCGAGCATCCGTTCTGGTCTCCGTCCGAAGGTGACTGGGTCGACGCGGGGGCACTGAAGTCGGGCATGACCCTGCTCACCGATGAGGGTGCGACCGTCATCGTCACCGGCAACCGTGCCTTCACCAAGTACGCACGTACTTACAACCTCACCGTCGACGACTTGCACACGTACTATGTGCTGGCGGGGGCAACGCCGGTACTTGTTCACAACAGCAACTGTGTGCCCGAGGTTCGGACCCTCCCGAGTCGTAGCTCGGCCTTCAGGGCGGCGAAGAGGGATCTTGGGATTCCGAACGGCCAGCAGCCTGACGAGTTGAACATGGTGCCAATGACGAACCGTAAGGGGGAAAATATCTTGAACCCCGACGGAACTCGAGTGATGACCCGCGAATACGTATTCACGCGCGGCGGCGGCGATCGCGTGATCATTCAGGATCATTCATACGGCCACTACTACGGCGAAGGGGGCGTGGGCGATCAAGGGGCGCATTTCAATGTCCGCCCGTACAGCAATCCGAGGACTGGGAAGGTCCCGGGTACGGCTCAGCATTATGAGTACTAGAGAGGGTGTTTGAGTTGCAGTGGATTGACGCCATCAGCAACCCGAAGCCGGTGCTGGCCATCTACGGAGAAGACGTACCTGCGCTCGAGGGTGTACGCATCGAAGAGATCTGCTTGAGTCCGAATGGTCCTACGCTTCGCCTGCGATTCGATCTGCCAACTTTCCCAGGGCAGCCCCCTGCGAAATGGCGGCGCGATGGCATGAACGTGGTTCAGCTCGAAGTCTCCTTTGGTGGTCTGCATGAGATCTCGATTGACAGACTGGCGACCAACTCTTTGTGTGATCTGAAGGTGGAAAAGAGCGGCTTGCTTCAGTTCTCCGCCGAATCCGATTCCGTAAGGCTTCGAGGCGCCGCGGACGAAGCGACGATCTTGCGGATCTCTGCGTACGCAGCAGGGAGCTTCTGACGGCGCAACACGGAAGCACGCGTCGGAGGGTTGCCATGCGAATTTGACTTGGTTTCCCTTGTGTGGGACGGCGTTCCTGAGCGCCCCTGACGGCAGTAGTTGACGGCAACGGCGGCGGACACCACGCGTCCGCCGCCGTTGCCGTGCGTATGTCAGGGACGGCCGAGGGCGCGGCCGAGGAGGTCGATGGCATCGCGCTGGAGGCGTAGTCGGACGTGGGCATAGACGGTGGCGGTGACGCCGATGTAGGCGTGGCCAAGGAGTTCCTTGATCACGATGAGTTCGACGCCGTGTCCAGGAGCAGGGTGGCGGTGGAGTGGCGGAGGTCGTGGAAGCGGATGCGGCGGAGGCCGGCCTTGTGGAGGAGCGTGAGGAAGGTGCGGGTGAGGTTGGTCGGGTCGATCGGTCGGCCCTGTGTGGTGGTAAACGCGTGCCCGTCGTGCTGCCATGTGATGCCCGTGGCCTCACGCTGCCGCTGCTTGTGTTGGAGCTTCAGCGACTGGACGCAGCGGGTGGGAAGGGCGATGCGGCGTGTGCAGCTGACTATCACCGATTACGCCTGAGTCGTGGTCTTCCGCTTGAGGCGTTCGTAGGGTGTCTGGCCGCCGAGACCGCCGTGCGGGCGACGGTAGTTGTAGTAGTCCTCCCACTCACGCAGCTTGTCGTTGAAGACCTCGGCATCGTCGATGATGACGCCGTCGAGGAGCCGGTAGAACTCCTCAGCGTCGATCCGGGGAGAGCGCTCAACCTTGCCGTTCAGGCGCGGGGTGGGCGGCTTGATGTAGGTGTGGGCAATGCCCTTGTCCAGAACGTGCCAGTGGAGCGCAGATTGGAACTCGGCGCCGTTGTCCGTCTGGATCACCTTGATCTGGAACGGCAGACGCTGGATGACGTAGTCGAGGAACTGGATCTCGGTGGCCTGGTTCAAGGTCGGGTAGATCCGCAGCACCCGTAGCCTCGTGCAGTCGTCGATTGTGGTGAACTGGAAGTACTTGTTGCGACCGCTGCGGCGGCCCCGGGGCATCGAGGCGAGCGGTTCGATGAACTTCACGTCGATCTGCACGCGGTGGCCGGGCAGTTGCTTCTCGTAGCGCTTCCATCGGCGGTCGTGGCGCTTGTAGCGCCGGGAGGTCGGCAGGCGGCCCATGTCCAGGCGGTTGAGGATCCGCCACACACCCGACTTGCTGATGGTGGCGTCGTGGTATCGCTTGAGGTGCATCGCGATCTTCTCGGGCCCGAAGTGGTAGTTCTGCCTCAGGTAGATGATCTTCCCGACCACCTCGACGTGCGTCGCGGTGGGGCTGTGCTTGGGGGCCTTGGAACGGGGGCGCAGGCCCTCGACGCCCTCGGCCCGGTAGCGGCGGTACCAGGTGCAGTACGCCTGCCAGCTGATCCCGAAGTACCTGTCAGGACATCGCGACGTTGCCGGTGACCTCTTCGACGTGGTGTATTACCGCCAGGCGCCGCTCGGTCTCACGGTCAAGGGGCGGATGGTTGGGCTGGGCTTCGGCATGTGGATCTCTGTAGTGATCGGAGACCCAGGTGTCAACGATGATCGGCAGTTCTAGATGCTCGACGTCACAGGGACAGGACTCACCGGCCCAACCGCGTACACGGTGGCCCGACAAACTCCGTGGTGACCGGCGGGCGAGCAATGGCACCAGTGCCAGCCGCCCGACTCCTGACGGCGGTAGCGACAGCAACCCCCACGGCTTCTCCCGCACAACCACGGACGCCAGCAGAACGTAAATCATGCGCTGACCTGCGACGTGTCTCACGCACGACCGTGCGGGTAACCGGTGACGTAACAAAGCTCGCCCCGTTCGCGCCGATGACCAGACCCCGGTGTCCTGGCCGTAGCCGATCTCGACGCCGTACTCCTTGAACCGGTGTGCCAGGCCGAGGCAGGACAGTGAGCGAGCCGCGGTCCCGTCGGCCGGGATGGCGGGCCGGATCTGGTTGGTGCCGGAGGGATCCCCGTGTTGTCGCGCGAAGTCGGCTGCCATCGCCTTCAGGACGGCTGGGACCCTGGTCATCCACGAGGTGGGCCAGACACTCACCGGGCACCAGACCAAGCTGGAGAGATTCGAGGTCAGTAGTGGACGCCGTCCCGAGCCCTTTCTCCCTGCTGATGCGCACCCTCCTCGACCGCGGTCTCCCCCAAGACGTGATCGACGTGCACGCGGCCTGCCAATACCGCTCCGCGATAGAGCTGGAGCAGTTGGGCGAGCTCGACCCGTGGGAGCTGGGGGAGCTGCGGGAGCGGCTCGAGAGTGTCGTATGGGTCGGTGACGAGGAGTTCGCCGCCTGTGGGCTCAGCCCCGAAGGCATCGCTGAGCTGCGGCGATGGGCTCTGGACTGGGAGTCCGATCTCGGGCTGCGGATCCTTGAGGAGTACGACGACTCTCAGGACGGTGAACACTGACGCGGAGGTTTTCGTAACACAAAGTACCCACGACCTCTCATCCCGCCCGTCCCCGGGGTGAGAGCGAAGTTCCTTTCCGGTCACCCGGTGAAACACAGGCAGGAAACGCGCCCTCCCTACCTTCGGGGTCAGTCACTCGTAGCAGGACCTGAGACCCGTCGCACCGTGGAGGCGTCATGACAGCCCCTAGTACAGCCCCCGCACCCCAGAACAGGGGCGGCCGCTGGATCGAGCAGTGGGATCCGGAGGACGAGACCTTCTGGAAGGAGACCGGCGAGAAGGTCGCGCGGCGGAATCTCTTCTTCTCCGTGCTCTCCGAGCACATCGGATTCTCGATCTGGACCCTGTGGTCCGTGCTGGTGCTCTTCATGGGCCCCGAGTACGGGCTGACCCCGGCCGACAAGTTCCTGCTGACCTCGATGGTGACGCTGGTCGGCGCCGTGGTCCGGGTTCCCTACACCTTCGCCGTCGCCATCTTCGGTGGCCGGAACTGGACGATCATCTCGGCCGGTCTCCTGCTCATCCCCACCATCGCCGCCTTCGCGGTGATGAAGCCGGGGACCTCCTTCTCCACCTTCCTGGTGGTGGGCCTGCTGGCCGGCATCGGTGGCGGCAACTTCGCCTCCTCCATGACCAACATCAACGCCTTCTTCCCGCTCAAGAAGAAGGGGTGGGCGCTCGGGCTCAACGCCGGTGGCGGCAACATCGGTGTCCCGGTCATCCAGCTGATCGCGCTCGCCATCATCGGTGCCAGCGGCGGACCGCGCGTGCTCCTCGGGATCTACATCCCGCTGATCCTGGTCGCCGCCGTCCTCGCCGCCCTCTACATGGACAACCTCTCGTCCGTGAAGAACGACACCGGCGCCGCCAAGGACGCCGCGAAGGACGCCCACACCTGGATCATGTCCTTCCTCTACATCGGGACGTTCGGGTCGTTCATCGGCTACGCCTTCGCCTTCGGCCAGGTGCTCCAGGTCCAGTTCGGCCGTACCCCGCTGCAGGCCGCGTACCTCACCTTCATCGGCCCGCTGCTCGGCTCCCTCATCCGTCCCTTCGGCGGCTGGCTCGCCGACAAGTACGGCGGCGCGAAGATCACCCTCTACAACTACGTCGCCATGGCCGCCGCCACCGGCATCCTGATCGTCGCCAGCATGCAGAAGTCGCTCCCGCTGTTCGTCTGCGTCTTCGTGGTGCTGTTCGTCCTCAGCGGGCTCGGCAACGGCTCGACCTTCAAGATGATCCCCGGCATCTTCCAGACCAAGGCGCTCGCCAAGGGCCTGGAGGGCGAGGCGGCCGCCGCGTACGGCCGGCGCCTCTCAGGTGCCTCCATGGGCCTCATCGGCGCCGTGGGCGCGCTCGGCGGTGTGGGCATCAACCTGGCCTTCCGCCAGTCCTTCCTCACCAACGGCTCCGGCACCGGCGCCTTCGTGACCTTCCTCCTCTACTACGCCCTCTGCTTCGGGGTGACCTGGGCCGTATACCTTCGCCGTACGGCCGTCCAGGGCCAGGCCACGGCCGCCGCGGAGACGAAGCCGCAGCTCAGCTACGCCGAGGTGTGACGTAACACTGGCGACATGAACCGGAACCGAGCCTGTCACGAGCCGTTGACAGGCTCGGTCGGCATGTAGGGACGACCCACGTACGACCGTGTACGACGACTCGAGTGCGGGACGAGAGCCATGTACGAGCAACAGCAGGCAGAGCACGGCCCCCTCGCGGGGTTCACCGTGGGAGTCACGGCCGCGCGCCGGGCGGACGAACTCGGTGCGCTGCTCCAGCGCCGCGGGGCCGCGGTCCTGCACGCGCCCGCCCTGCGGATCGTGCCCCTCTCCGACGACAGCGAGCTGCTGGCGGCGACGAAGGACCTCATCGACCAGGCCCCGGACGTGGTGGTGGCCACCACGGCGATCGGGTTCCGGGGGTGGGTCGAGGCGGCCGAGGGGTGGGGGCTCGGTGAGGCGCTCCTGGACCGGCTGCGCGGGGTGGAACTCCTCGCGCGCGGCCCCAAGGTCAAGGGATCGATACGGGCCGCCGGGCTGACGGAGGACTGGTCGCCGTCGTCGGAGTCCATGGCCGAGGTCCTTGACCGGCTGCTGGACGAAGGCGTCGAAGGGCGCCGGGTCGCCATCCAGCTGCACGGGGAGCCGCTGCCCGGCTTCGTGGAGGCGCTGCGGGCCGGGGGAGCGGAGGTCGTGGGCGTGCCGGTGTACCGGTGGATGCCGCCGGAGGACATCGGGCCGGTGGACCGGCTGCTGGACGCGACGGTCTCGCGGGGTCTGGACGCGCTGACCTTCACGAGCGCGCCGGCCGCGGCCTCGCTGCTGTCCCGGGCCGAGGACCGGGGGCTGCTGCCGGAGCTGCTCGCCGCCCTCAGCCACGACGTGCTGCCGGCGTGTGTCGGGCCGGTGACCGCGCTGCCGTTGCAGGCGCGGGGCGTGGACACCGTGTCGCCCGAGCGTTTCCGGCTCGGGCCGCTCGTGCAGCTGCTGTGCCAGGAGCTTCCCGGCCGGGCCCGGTCGTTGCCCGTCGCCGGCCACCGGGTGGAGATCCGGGGCCATGCGGTGCTGGTCGACGGGGGGCTGCGGCCGGTGCCGCCGGCCGGGATGTCGTTGCTGCGGGCGCTGTCCCGGCGGCCCGGCTGGGTGGTCTCGCGCGCGGAGCTGCTGCGGGCGCTGCCTGGCGCGGGCCGGGACGAGCACGCGGTGGAGACGGCGATGGCCCGCCTCCGTACGGCCCTCGGTGCCCCGAAGCTGATCCAGACGGTGGTGAAGCGGGGCTACCGCCTCGCCCTGGACCCGGCGGCCGACGCGAAGTACTCCGACGCCTAGCCGGTACTCCGACGCCTAGCCGGTCGGCCGACCGGTCGCGCCGGCGGCCCGACCGCCCGTGCCCGTCGCTTTCACCAGCAGGCCCAGCGCCACCGTCAGCAACACCGTCCGCACCACGTTCCACGCCACCCACGGGTCCTCGAACTCCTCGCTGAGCGCGCCGTAGGAGTCGTTCTTCGTGAGGCCGTCGTTCAGGGGGATGTTGAAGACGACGGTGACGAGGAAGGCCAGGACGGAGGCGGCCAGGGCCGCCCACACCCATCGTCGGTGGGCCCTGCCCCGCGCCTGCCAGGCCGCGATCGCCGTGAGGACCGGTGCGCCCAGGAAGGTCAGGAAGAAGACCGGGTTCTGGATGACCTCGTTGATGTCGCGCATCACCTCGACGTAGACGCGATCCTCGCTTCGCGCCAGGGCGGGCATCACGGCGCACGCGAAGATGTAGAAGGCCCCGGCGATCAGGCCGGTGGCGGCCGTGGCCGCGCCCAGGACGAATCGGCTGCTCCTGCTGGTCTGTGTCATGTCTCAAGTCAAGGGCGCCACCCCACCGCGCCGACATGGCCGAGACGCGCCGCCGCATACGTGTCCGTCCATGCATCGCTCCCGGTACGAGGGGTTCCGGCGGCGCGGGCGGGAAGGCACTGTAAGAGGGAGCCCCGGAACAGCCCCACACAGCCTCGAAGCACCTCACCGACCCCATACGACCGGGGCACCCCTAGGCGGTGACAGGCACATGGCACTGGGTACGGCCACGGTCGCGTACGAGCTGCGGTTCGACGCCGGACGGATCTGTCTCGATCTCCTCGCGACCACCCACCCCGAGGAACGCCTGGACTCGACGGAGGTGCTCGGCGCCTGGATCGTCGGCTCGGGGCTGGTGCCGGAGGGCACGGACCTGACGCACGCGGATCCCTCCTGGCTCCTCGGCTTCCGCGAACTGCGGCGATGCATCGGACAGTTGGTGCGAGGCGCCCCCGGCCACGGCTACGACCTCGCGCTCGCCCACGTCAACGACGCCGCCCGCGCCGCGCCCCCCGCCCCCCGGGCCGTACCGGGTGAAGGCGGTGCGCTGGTGCGCGAGTTGGACGGTCCGCCCGGCTGCGCGGCGCTGCTCGGGGCCATCGCCAGGGACGCCGTGGGGCTGCTGACCGACCCGGTCGCGAGGGCCGGGATCAGGGAGTGCGAAGGGGACAACTGCCCCATCGTCTACCTGGACACGTCACGGGGGCGCAGGAGGCGCTGGTGCTCCAGTGAGGTCTGCGGGAACCGCGAAAGAGTGGCCCGGCATCGTCGACGCGCGGCTCTCTCGCGCAACTGACTGGTCGTTATGTCCCTTCTGTGGAGGTGCTGTCGAAGTGATTTCGATTACATCTTGTTTACTCACTCAACCTCACGGGCCGTAGTCGCGATCTTGCCTGTGTGGCGGAAATGTAAAGATCGCGCGGCGGGAATGTGCGCGCATGTCCTGTCTCGTCACGTCACTCAGAAGAAAACTGTCGTCGCACTTTGAACACCCAACTCCTCGCGTGCGTACCTCTCGTCGAGCGACCGACTGGGGGAACCCGGGACATCGGAGGTGGGCGTGCGCAAGGATTCCGTCGTGGCCAATGAACGTGGATCGAGGGCCCGACATCGCATGTCCCAGCCCTCGGAACCTGATGAGGAGCTGATGCGTGCCCTGTACAGAGAGCACGCCGGGCCTCTCCTTGCGTATGTCCTTCGGTTGGTTGCGGGCGACCGCCAGAGAGCCGAGGACGTGGTGCAGGAGACGCTCATCCGTGCCTGGAAGAACGCCGGACAGCTCAATCGAGCGACCGGATCGGTACGCCCCTGGCTGGTGACGGTCGCCCGGCGCATCGTCATCGACGGACACCGCAGCCGGCAGGCCCGGCCGCAGGAGGTCGATCCGTCACCGCTGGAGGTCATCCCCGCGGAGGACGAGATCGACAAGGCGCTGTGGTTGATGACGCTGTCGGACGCGCTCGACGACCTGACCCCCGCCCACCGGGAGGTGCTCGTCGAGACGTACTTCAAGGGGCGTACCGTCAACGAGGCGGCCGAGACGCTGGGCATTCCCAGCGGCACCGTCCGCTCGAGGGTGTTCTACGCCCTGCGGTCGATGAAGCTCGCACTGGAGGAGCGGGGGGTGACGGCGTGATGGGTGTGTACGGGGGTAACCAGGGATTCGGCACAGGTGGTTCGGGTATGTCTGGTTCCATGATGGGATCTCCGGTGCCGAACGAGCACGAGACCGTCGGTGCCTACGCCCTCGGGATCCTGGACGACGCCGAGGCCACCGCTTTCGAGGCGCACCTCGCGACCTGCGAATGGTGCGCCCAGCAGCTCGACGAGCTGGCCGGCATGGAGCCGATGCTCGCCGCCCTCGCGGACCTGCCGGGTTCCGGCACCCCCGCGATCGGTGAGTCGCTCTCCGCCAAGCCCAGTCCACGGATCGTGAACAAGCTCGTGGACGAGGTCGCGGAGCGCCGTGCGCAGAAGCGGCGACGCAGCTTCTACATGGTCGCGGCCGCGGCCGCGCTGATCATCGGCGGTCCGTTCGTCGCGATGGCGGCGAGCGGCGGCGACTCGGGCGGCGGCGCCAAGCAGGGACAGGTCCTGGCGGCCACCCCTCAGGAGCTCTTCAACTCCATGCCCGACAAGGTGTCGGCGACCGACTCCTCCACCGGCGTCAGCGCGACCGTCGCCATGGCCCAGAAGAACTGGGGCACCTCCCTCGGCCTGGAGCTCAAGGGCGTCAAGGGACCGCTCAAGTGCTCCCTGATCGCGGTGGGCACCAACGGCGAGCGCTGGACGGCCTCCACCTGGTCCGTCGGCAAGTGGGGCTACGGCCTCCCGGACGGCAAGACCCCGGAGTCCAAGAAGCCGCTCTACATCGGCGGCGCGGTCGCACCGGCCCAGAACGAGATCGACCACTTCGAGGTCGTCGACTCCGACGGCAACAAGCTCGTCCAGGTCGACGCGTAGCTTCCGGGGCCCCCTTCGCGTACGGTTGACGGCTGCCCAGCACGTCAGAAGGGGGCCCGGTGGCCGCTCAGGCTCAACCAACTGCGGTCGGCTCGGTTCAGGACTCGGTTCGGGACCGTGAGATCAGCGTCGAACAGGAACATCTGGACCGGGTGTACCGGCGCCTCGAGGAGAAGATCCACGAGGCGGAGTTCCTGATGAACGACGCGGCCAAGCGTGGCCAGGTCGGCACACCCGGCGCGCTCGCCGAGCGGGACGCCCAGGTCTTCCGGGCCGGCGTCCACCTCAACCGGCTCAACAACGAGTTCGAGGACTTCCTCTTCGGCCGGATCGACCTGCTCCTCGGCAAGGACGGCAAGAAGGGTCCCGACGGCGCCTACACCGCCGTGGAACCCGCCGAAGGCGCGGTACGGGACGACAACACCGCGGACATCGCGGAGACCCTGCACATCGGCCGGATCGGAGTCCTCGACTCCGAGTACGCGCCCCTCGTCATCGACTGGCGGGCCCCCGCCGCAGCCCCCTTCTACAGGTCCACTCCGGTGGATCCCGGGCGTGTCGTACGACGCCGGGTCATCCGCTCCAAGGGCCGCAAGGTCCTTGGAGTCGAGGACGACCTCATGCGCCCCGAGCTCAGGGCCTTCCTCGACGGCCACCAGCTGCCCGTCATCGGCGACGGCGCCCTCATGGCCGCACTGGGCCAGGCCCGCAGTCACACCATGCGGGACATCGTCGCCTCCATCCAGGCCGAGCAGGACCTGGTCATCCGCGCCCCCGCCGCCTCCGTGACCTACGTCGAGGGCGGACCCGGCACCGGCAAGACCGCCGTGGCCCTGCACCGCGCCGCGTACCTCCTCTACCAGGACCGGCGCCGCTACTCGGGCGGCATCCTCATCGTCTCGCCCACCCCCCTGCTGGTCGCGTACACCGAGGGCGTCCTGCCCTCCCTCGGCGAGGAGGGCCAGGTCGCCATCCGCGCGATCGGCTCCCTGGTCGACGGCGTCGAGGCCACCCTGTACGACTCCCCGGCCGTCGCCCGCGCCAAGGGGTCGTACCGGATGCTGAAGGTGCTGCGGAAGGCCGCGCGCGGAGCGCTGGAACTGGGCGCCGACGGTTCCGGCCGGGCCCCCGGCCGGGCCCCCGGCCGGTCCTCCGACTCCGGGCAGCTCGCCTTCGGTGACTCCGGTGATCCCGACGACGGTGCCGGGGGCGGGAACGGCGCCGCTACCGCCGTATCCCCGAAGTCCGGACCCCCCACCCGCCTGCGCGTGGTCGCCTTCGGGCGGAGGCTGGAGCTGGAGGCGGACGAGCTGGAACGCATCCGCCGCAACGCCCTCAGCGGCACCGCGCCCGTCAACCTGCTGCGCCCCAGGGCCCGCAAACTGCTCCTCGACGCGCTGTGGGCGCGGTCGGGCGCCGGGTCCCGGCACACCGATCCGGAGCTGGCCGCCGAGCTGCGGTCCTCGTTCGACGAGGACATCGTCTCGGAGGACAGCTTCATCGAGTTCCTCGACGCCTGGTGGCCCGAGCTCACCCCGAAGGACGTGCTCGCCGCCATGGCCGACGAGCGGCGGCTCGGCCGCTGGGCCCGGCGCATCCTCAACCCCGGCGAGGTCCGCAGGGTCGCCCGCTCGCTCCGACGCGACGGCCTCTCCGTCCACGACATCGCCGTCCTCGACGAGCTCCAGGCGGTCCTCGGCGTCCCCGCCCGCCCGAAGAGACGGCGCGAGCTCGACCCGCTCGACCAGCTCACCGGCCTGGAGGAGCTGATGCCGGTCCGCGAGGAGACCCAGCGCGAGCGCGCCGAGCGGCTGGCCCAGGAGCGCGTCGAGTACGCCCACGTCATCGTCGACGAGGCCCAGGACCTCACGCCCATGCAGTGGCGCATGGTCGGCCGCCGCGGCCGGCACGCCACCTGGACGGTCGTCGGCGACCCGGCCCAGTCCTCCTGGTCCGACCCCGACGAGGCCGCCGAGGCCCGCGACGAGGCCCTCGGCACCCGCCCCCGCCGCCGCTTCCAGCTCACCGTGAACTACCGCAACCCCTCCGAGATCGCCGACCTCGCGGCGAAGGTGCTGGCACTGGCCATGCCGGGCTCCGAGTCCCCGAGGGCCGTACGGTCCACCGGCGTGGAGCCCCGCTTCGTCGCCGTGGGCCGGTCCCTGGCGGAGACCGTCCGCGCCGAGGCCGCACGCCTGCTCGAACTCGTCGACGGCACCGTCGGCGTCGTCGTCGCCATGCAGCGCCGCGAGGAGGCCGCGCGCTGGCTCGCCGGACTCGGCGACCGGGTGGTGGCGCTCGGCAGTCTCGAGGCCAAGGGTCTGGAGTACGACGCCACAGTCGTCGTGTCGCCCGCGGAGATCGCGGACGAGTCGCCGGCCGGGCTGCGGGTGCTGTACGTCGCCCTCACCCGGGCGACCCAGCAGCTGACCGTGGTCTCCGGGGACCGCGACCAGCCGGACACCCAGGGTGTCCCGGACCTTCTCAGGGACTGATCCGATGACTCTCAGGGACTGATCCCGATGAACTGTCGAGACGGGAATGGCCTTACGGGATCTGTTTGTTAGCCTGGATGTGGCACCGGCCCGATCCAAGCCCCCGGGCCCAACCTTCGTCCCTCAGAGGGACCACTTGCCGCGAGGCGAGCATGGCGGGTCGGTGCCACTTGGCTGATGAGAGGCCCACGTCCATGTGACGTGGGCCTCTTTCTCATGCACGACCACATGAACAAAACGTTCGCAATCCAGGGCGGCTAACGCCTACCCGGCAGTAGGTGCGACCATCGGACGGCATACAGCTCCGCAGGTGAAAGCAGAGGAAGTCGGCCATGGCAACGGCGCCCAGCGTCTCCTACTCGATGACGGTCCGGTTGGAGGTGCCCGCGAGCGGAACCGCTGTCTCGCAGCTCACCACCGCCGTGGAGTCCTCCGGAGGCTCGGTGACCGGCCTCGACGTCACCGCGTCCGGTCACGAGAAGCTCCGGATCGACGTCACGATCGCGGCCAGCTCGACCACGCACGCCGACGAGATCGTCGAGGAGCTGCGCGGCATCGAGGGCGTCACGCTCGGCAAGGTCTCCGACCGTACGTTCCTCATGCACCTCGGCGGCAAGATCGAGATGCAGTCCAAGCACCCCATCCGCAACCGTGACGACCTCTCCATGATCTACACCCCGGGCGTGGCCCGCGTGTGCATGGCGATCGCCGAGAACCCCGAGGACGCGCGCCGCCTCACCATCAAGCGCAACTCCGTTGCGGTCGTGACGGACGGCTCGGCCGTGCTGGGCCTGGGCAACATCGGCCCCAAGGCCGCCCTGCCGGTCATGGAGGGCAAGGCGGCCCTCTTCAAGCGGTTCGCCGGCATCGACGCCTGGCCGCTGTGCCTGGACACCCAGGACACCGACGCGATCGTCGAGATCGTCAAGGCGATCGCCCCCGGGTTCGCCGGCATCAACCTCGAGGACATCTCCGCGCCCCGCTGCTTCGAGATCGAGGCCCGGCTGCGCGAGGCCCTCGACATCCCCGTCTTCCACGACGACCAGCACGGCACCGCGATCGTCGTCCTCGCCGCCCTGACGAACGCACTTCGCGTCACCGGCAAGGCAATTGAGAACATCCGGGTCGTCATGTCCGGTGCCGGCGCGGCCGGTACGGCCATCCTCAAGCTGCTGATCGCCGCGGGCGTCAAGAACGCCGTCGTCGCCGACATCCACGGTGTCGTGCACGCCGGCCGCGAGGACCTCGTCGACGCCGCTCCCGGCTCGGCGCTGCGGTGGATCGCGGACAACACCAACCTCGAGAACCTGACGGGGACGTTGAAGGAGGCCGTGCGCGGCGCCGACGTCTTCATCGGTGTCTCGGCCCCGAACGTCCTGGACGGCGACGACGTGGCCGCCATGGCCGAGGGTGCGATCGTGTTCGCGCTCGCGAATCCCGACCCCGAGGTCGACCCGGCGGTCGCCCGTCAGACGGCGGCCGTCGTGGCCACCGGCCGCTCCGACTTCCCGAACCAGATCAACAACGTGCTGGTCTTCCCGGGTGTTTTCCGCGGTCTGCTGGACGCCCAGTCCCGCACGGTCAACACCGAGATGATGCTCGCGGCCGCGAAGGCCCTCGCGGACGTCGTCACCGAGGACGAGCTGAACCCGAACTACATCATCCCGAGCGTCTTCAACGACAAGGTCGCGGGCGCGGTGGCCGGGGCGGTGCGGGACGCGGCGAAGGCCGCGGGGGCGACGGCGTAGGGCCAGCGGGCGGGGGCCCCGGCCCCGCGTCTACAGTGGGCGTCGTATGTTTGTTCGGCTGTGAGGATCGCCACGGCGGTCCTTCGGCCCGGCGCGTCGCGGAACCGGGCGCTTCGCGGCACCCTCTAGGGTGGCGCCACGCCCAGGCCTCTGTTCGTGTGACCCCCTAGGGTGTTCATGCGAGTCCTACGGGTGCCGGATTGGCTTTCCCGCAGCAGGTAGGGGCAGGATGCGTCCCTGGGCGCGAGCGCATCGGCTTCGCTGTGCCTCGTGTGCGGCACCGCCGCGAGGCACACCCCAACGGCAAGAAGAACACGGGAGTAACAACATGAACCGCAGTGAGCTGGTGGCCGCGCTGGCCGACCGCGCCGAGGTGACCCGCAAGGACGCCGACGCCGTTCTGGCCGCGTTCGCCGAGACCGTCGGCGAGATTGTCGCCAAGGGTGACGAGAAGGTCACCATCCCCGGCTTCCTGACCTTCGAGCGCACCCACCGTGCCGCTCGCACCGCGCGCAACCCGCAGACCGGCGACCCGATCCAGATCCCGGCCGGCTACAGCGTCAAGGTTTCGGCGGGCAGCAAGCTCAAGGAAGCCGCCAAGGGCAAGTAAGCGCTCCGCTTCGAGCGCCGGGTGACTGCGGGCCGTCCTTCGGCTGACGGGATCGCCGTGGCTGGTCGCGCAGTTCCCCGCGCCCTTTCGGGGCGCTCAGCACAACGCCGATGGGGCGGTCACCCGGACTCGGGTGACCGCCCCATCGGCGTTCGTATGACTGCTGCGGCTAGCCGAGTGCCTTGCCCGGCAGTTCGACCTTCGCGCCCAGCTCGACGAGCTTCTCCATGAAGTTCTCGTAGCCGCGGTTGATGAGGTCGATGCCGTGGACGCGGGACGTGCCCTGGGCCGCGAGGGCGGCGATGAGGTACGAGAAGCCGCCTCGGAGGTCCGGGATGACCAGGTCGGCGCCCTGGAGCTTGGTGGGGCCCGAGACGACCGCCGAATGGAGGAAGTTGCGCTGGCCGAAGCGGCAGTTCGAGCCACCCAGGCACTCGCGGTACAGCTGGATGTGAGCACCCATCTGGTTGAGCGCGGAGGTGAAGCCGAGGCGGGACTCGTACACCGTCTCGTGGATGATCGACAGTCCCGTGGCCTGCGTGAGGGCGACCACCAGCGGCTGCTGCCAGTCCGTCTGGAAGCCCGGGTGCACGTCCGTTTCGAGCGCGATGGACTTCAACTGGCCACCGGGGTGCCAGAACCGGATGCCCTCGTCGTCGATCTCGAAGGCACCGCCCACCTTCCGGTAGGTGTTCAGGAACGTCATCATCGAGCGCTGCTGGGCGCCGCGGACGTAGATGTTGCCTTCGGTCGCCAGCGCCGCGGACGCCCAGGAGGCGGCCTCCAGACGGTCCGGCAGGGCGCGGTGGTTGTAGCCGCCGAGCCGGTCCACGCCCGTGACGCGGATGGTTCGGTCGGTGTCCATCGCGATGATGGCGCCCATCTTCTGCAGCACGCAGATGAGGTCCTCGATCTCCGGCTCCACCGCCGCGTTCGAGAGCTCGGTGACACCCTCGGCGAGGACCGCGGTGAGCAGCACCTGCTCGGTCGCGCCCACCGACGGGTACGGCAGCGTGATCTTCGTACCCCGAAGCCGCCGCGGCGCCTCCAGGAACTGCCCGTCCGCGCGCTTCTCGATCGTCGCGCCGAACTGCCGCAGCACCTCGAAGTGGAAGTCGATGGGCCGGCCGCCGATGTCGCAGCCGCCGAGGCCGGGGATGAAGGCGTGGCCCAGGCGGTGCAGCAGCGGGCCGCACAGGAGGATCGGGATCCGCGAGGAACCCGCGTGGGCATCGATGTCAGCGACGTTGGCGCTCTCGACATGCGTCGGGTCCATCACCAGCTCGCCCGGTTCCTCACCCGGACGGACCGTCACCCCGTGCAGTTGCAGCAGACCGCGTACGACACGCACGTCACGGATGTCCGGAACGTTGCGCAGTCGACTCGGCTCGCTGCCCAGCAGGGCGGCGACCATGGCCTTGGGTACGAGGTTCTTCGCACCGCGGACACGGATCTCGCCCTCCAGCGGGGTTCCGCCGTGGACAAGCAGTACGTCGTCAGAGCCGTTGACGGTCATGTATCTCGCGTTCCGATGAGTCGGGCAGGGGCCAGAAGGGACAAGGGTAATCGCCGCCCACCCCCCTTCCGTAAGCCCAAGTGCCGCCCAGCCACGTCATAGCTCTGTCACAACACGGCCTGCTAGCCGACGGGCACATGGGGTCACCGGCGCCCGGCGTGCGCTCACGGCGCATCGGTGCGCTCTGAGCTGCATCCACCGCCGAACAGGCATTGCCTCCCCACGCGGAGGGAAGATGCGGGATCATGTCTGGCATGACCGAGGTGTCCTCGCTCACAGGGCGGTTGCTCGTGGCAACGCCCGCCCTGGCGGACCCGAACTTCGACCGTGCGGTGGTGCTCCTTCTCGACCACGACGAGGAGGGCTCCCTCGGTGTCGTCCTCAACCGGCCCACCCCGGTGGACGTCGGCGACATCCTGGAGGGCTGGGCCGAGCTCGCGGGCGAACCGGGTGTCGTCTTCCAGGGCGGCCCGGTCTCCCTGGACTCCGCCCTCGGGGTCGCCGTCATCCCCGGCGGCGGGGCCGTCGACGGAGCCCCGCTGGGCTGGCGCAGAGTGCACGGCGCGATCGGCCTGGTCGACCTGGAGGCCCCGCCCGAGCTGCTCGCCTCGGCCCTCGGCAGCCTGCGCATCTTCGCCGGGTACGCCGGCTGGGGCCCCGGTCAGCTGGAGGACGAGCTGGTGGAGGGTGCCTGGTACGTCGTCGAGTCGGAACCCGGCGACGTCTCCTCCCCGTCCCCCGAGAGACTCTGGCGCGAGGTCCTGCGCCGCCAGCGCAACGAACTGGCGATGGTGGCCACGTACCCGGACGACCCTTCGCTGAACTGATCCATGTGACCTTCAGTACTCTTGGCGATATGAGCACTCTCGAGCCCGAGCGCGGGACTGGTACGGGGACCCTCGTCGAGCCCACGCCGCAGACTTCCCACGGCGACGGCGACCACGAGCGCTTCGCCCACTACGTCCAGAAGGACAAGATCATGGCGAGCGCCCTCGACGGGACTCCCGTCGTGGCGCTGTGCGGCAAGGTCTGGGTACCGGGCCGCGATCCCAAGAAGTACCCCGTGTGCCCCATGTGCAAGGAGATCTACGAGTCCATGGGTTCCGGGGACGACGACAAGGGCGGCGACAAGTAGGACTGCCGTCCGGCTGAGCTTCGCGAGGCCCCCGAGGCGCGTTTCGTGCGCCCCGGGGGCCTCTCGCGTGTCACGAAGTGGTTGAGACCTCTTGTGGGCGTGTTCATGCAAGCCATAACCTCCGTTGCGTTGAGCGAAATCGTCATTGCGTATGTTGCAACGCATGCTCCGGAGGAATCACTCCATGAAGCTCTCCCCCCGCATCCCCGCCCTGCTCCTGACCGCCCTGGTGGTCACGGCCTGCGCACCCCAGACCTCCTCCAACTCCTCCTCCGACAAGGACGAGAAGGACGGCACCCTGCGCGTCTGGCTCTTCCAGGAGGTCGGCAACAAGCCGAAGGAGAAGGTCGTCGACTCCGTCGTCGCCGCCTTCGAGAAGGCCCACGACAACACCAAGGTCGACGTCGAGTACATCCCCGTGGAGACCCGCGCCCAGCGCGTCAAGGCCGCCTTCAACGACCCCTCCTCCGCGCCCGACGTGATGGAGTTCGGCAACACCGACACCGCCGGCTATGTGAAGGACGGCGGACTTCTCGACGTCACCGAGGAGTTCGGCGACTGGAGCGAGGCCAAGGACACCGACCCCACGGCGAGGACGTCGGTCACCGTGGACGGCAAGGTGTACGGCTCGCCGTTCTACGTCGGCGTCCGCGCCCTGTACTACCGGACCGACGTCTTTCACGCCCTCGGTCTCCAGGTCCCGAGGACGATGGCCGAGCTGGCGGTGACCGCCCGCAAGATCCGCGCCGCGAAGCCCGAGTTGTACGGCCTGGTCGTCGGCGGCGCCTACACCTACGGCGCGATGCCCTTCATCTGGGCCAACGGCGGCGAACTCGCCACCGGCAAGGGCGGCTCCTACGCCTCCGCGATCTCCACCGCGGCCGCGCAGAAGGGCATCAAGGAGTACACCTCGCTCTTCACCGACGACAACTGCCCCGCCGCCAAGTGCGCCGGCATGGGCGGCAACGACACGATCACCGCGTTCGCGGCCGGCAAGGCCGGCATGGCGATCGGGGGCGACTTCAGCCATACGGCGGTGGAGGCCGGGAAGGTCAAGGGCAAATACGCGGTGGTGCCGCTGCCGGGGGTCTCCGCGGGCTCGATCGCACCCGCGTTCGCCGGCGGCAACAACATCGGAGTGCTCAAGAGCACCTCGCACCGGACGCTGGCGGTTCAGCTGATGGAGCAGCTCACCTCGAAGAAGACGCAGGCGGCGATGTTCGACGCGATGGGGTTCCTGCCGACCTTCGCTGACGTCCGGCAGCAGGCCGCGGCCGACCAGCCGTACGTGAAGCCGTTCGCACAGACCCTCGCGGCCGGGACGAAGTTCGTGCCCGCGTCGCCCGCCTGGTCGCAGATCGACTCCTCGCTGGTGCTGCCGACGATGTTCCAGGAGGTCATCAGCGGCAAGAAGGGGGTGGCGGCGGCCTCCGGGGAAGCCGCGAAGAAGATGAACGCCGCGTTCGGATCCGCCGGGTGACCTCTGTGAACCACCGCACCACCTGGACACCCTGGCTCTATCTCGCCCCCGCTCTCGTCGTCCTCGGCGGACTCCTCGTCTACCCCGTCTGGCAACTCGGCCTGATCTCCTTCTTCCAGTACACCCAGGCCCAGGTCAGCGGCGGTGAACCGACCACCTTCCAGGGGTTCGGGAACTACTCCGCGCTGTTCTCCGACCCGGAGTTCTGGCGGGTGCTGCTGGCCACCGTGCTCTTCGCGGCGGGCTGTGTCGGCTCGACGCTCGCCGTCGGGTGCGCGCTGGCCGTGCTGCTCACACGTGTGCGCGCCGTGCCGCGGCTGGCGCTGATGCTGGCCGCGCTCGGGGCCTGGGCCACCCCGGCGGTGACCGGCTCGACGGTCTGGCTCTTCCTCTTCGACCCCGACTTCGGCCCGGTGAACCGGCTGCTGGGGCTCGGCGAGCACTCCTGGACGTACGGCAGGCTCAGCGCGTTCTTCCTCGTCCTGCTCGAAGTCGTCTGGTGCTCCTTCCCGTTCGTCATGGTCACGGTCTACGCCGGGATCCGCGCCGTACCGGCCGAGGTGCTGGAGGCCGCTGCGCTGGACGGGGCCTCGCAGTGGCGCGTCTGGCGGTCGGTCCTCGCGCCGATGCTGCGGCCGATCCTGACCGTCGTGACCATCCAGTCGGTCATCTGGGACTTCAAGGTCTTCACCCAGATCTACGTCATGACGAACGGCGGCGGCATCGCGGGCCAGAACCTCGTCCTGAACGTCTACGCCTACCAGCAGGCCTTCGCCTCCTCGCAGTACAGCCTCGGCTCGGCGATCGGAGTGGTGATGCTGCTCATCCTGCTCGCGGTCACGCTGGTGTACCTGCGACTGCTGCACCGCCAGGGGGAGGAGCTGTGAATCCTCTACGGCGTCCCTGGCGGCTGGCCGCGGAGGCATCTGCGTTGCTCATCGCGGTCGTCGTCGCCTTCCCCCTCTACTGGATGGTGCTCGGCGCCTTCAAACCGGCCGGAGAAATCGAGTCGACCGCGCCCCGGCCCTGGACGCTCGCGCCCTCGCTGGATTCCTTCCGGCGCGTGTTCGAGCAGCAGGATTTCGGTCGGTATTTCGTCAACAGCCTTGTCGTCGCGTGCAGTGTCGTGATCGTCTCTGCGTTGATCGCGTTTCTCGCGGCGACCGCTGTCACACGATTCCGCTTCCGCTTCCGGAGCACCTTGTTGATCATGTTTCTGGTGGCCCAGATGGTGCCCGTGGAGGCCCTCACCATCCCCTTGTTCTTCCAGATGCGGGACTTCGGTCTGCTGAACACGCTGGGCTCGCTGGTCCTGCCCCACATCGCGTTCTCGCTGCCCTTCGCGATCTGGATGCTGAGGGGGTTCGTGAAGGCCGTTCCGGAAGCCCTGGAAGAGGCCGCGTACATCGACGGGGCGAGCCGTGCGCGATTCCTGTGGCAGATTCTGTTCCCGCTCGTCCTCCCCGGCCTGGTGGCCACGAGCGTCTTCTCCTTCATCTCGGCCTGGAACGATTTCCTCTTCGCCAAGTCGTTCATCATCAGCGACACTTCGCAGTCGACGCTGCCGATGGCCCTGCTGGTCTTCTACAAGCCGGACGAGCCCGACTGGGGCGGGGTCATGGCCGCGTCCACGGTGATGACGATTCCGGTGCTGGTGTTCTTCGTACTCGTACAGCGACGCCTGGTCTCGGGACTGGGCGGAGCGGTTAAGGACTGACGTGACGTCACTGATTCCGGCGCCGTCGAGCGTCGACACCTCGGACGGGCAGGTGTTCGTCCTCGACGAGGCCACCGAGATCGAGGCCGGCCCCGGCGCCGGAGGCGTGGCCCGCTGGCTGCGCACGACGGTCGGCGCGGCCACGGGCCTGCCCCTGGAGCCCTACGCCTCGGGCGAAAGCCGCATCCAGCTGCGGATCTCGCCGCCCCTCGCCGAGGAACTCGGCAGCCCCGAGGCGTACCGCCTCACCGTGGACGAGCACCAGGTCGTCGTCGAAGGGGCGAGCCCGCAGGGCTTGTTCCACGGCGCCCAGACCTTCCGTCAGCTGCTCGGCCCCGCCGCTTTCCGGCGCGCCCCCGTCACCTCCTCGCGCGCCTGGGAAGTGCCCCCGGTCACCGTCCGCGACGCCCCGCGATTCCGCTGGCGCGGTCTCATGCTCGACGTGTCCCGGCACTTCATGCCCAAGGACGGCGTGCTGCGCTACCTCGATCTGATGGCCGCGCACAAACTCAACGTCTTCCACTTCCACCTGACGGACGACCAGGGCTGGCGCATCGAGATCAAGAGGTACCCCCGGCTCACCGAGGTGGGCTCATGGCGGGCGCGCACCAAATTCGGCCACCGGGCCTCGCCGTTGTGGGAGGAGAAGCCGCACGGCGGCTTCTACACGCAGGACGACATCCGCGAGATCGTCGCCTACGCCGCCGAGCGGCATATCACCGTCGTCCCCGAAATCGACGTACCGGGGCACTCGCAGGCGGCCATCGCCGCGTACCCGGAACTCGGCAACACCGATGTCATCGACACGACCTCCCTCACGGTCTGGGACAGCTGGGGCATCTCTCTGAACGTACTCGCCCCCACTGACAACACCCTTCGCTTCTACGAGGGCGTGTTCGAGGAACTGCTGGAGCTGTTCCCTTCCGAGTTCATTCACATCGGCGGCGACGAATGCGCCAAGGAGCAGTGGCGGGAGTCACCTCTCGTCCAGGCCCGGATCGAGGAACTCGGCCTCGCGGACGAGGACGAGTTGCAGTCCTGGTTCATCGGGCACTTCGACAAGTGGCTCTCCGCGCGCGGGCGCAGGCTCATCGGCTGGGACGAGATCCTGGAGGGCGGGCTGGCCGACGGCGCCGCGGTCTCCTCCTGGCGCGGCTACGAGGGCGGGATCGCCGCCGCCCGCTCCGGCCACGACGTCGTGATGTGCCCCGAGCAGCACGTGTACCTGGACTACCGGCAGGACGCGGGCACGGACGAGCCGGTCCCCATCGCCTACGTCCGCACCCTGGAGGACGTCTACCGGTTCGAGCCCGTTCCACCGGAGTTGACGCCCGAGGAGGCCGTGCACGTCCTGGGCGCGCAGGCCAACGTGTGGACCGAGGTGATGGAGGACCAGGGGCGCGTCGACTACCAGACCTTCCCCCGGCTGGCGGCCTTCGCCGAAGTGGCCTGGAGCCCTCTGCCCGCCCCCGCGGAACGGGACTTCGCCGACTTCGAGCGGCGGATGGCCGCCCACTACGAGCTGCTCGACGCCCTGGGCGTCGGCTACCGGCCGCCCACGGGTCCGCACCCGTGGCAGAAGCGGCCCGGGGTGCTCGGCCGGCCCATCGAGGGGGCGCCCCCGAACAGGTAGGGGAAAAAGACCTCAAGAGTCACCGAAGAGTGTCAATCGGTGCGTGCCGGTGATGCCGTGCGAAAACGGAACATCTCCCTGATGGGGCGGGCGAAAGCCGCCGAACGCCTCCTAGCGGACCCCTGTCTTCGGGTGTTGCGAAGATGTGCCAGAGTTGCCACGTCCGCCCTGTCAGCACGTACCGTACGGCAGCAACAGGGCAGGACCAGGTGGGGCAGCGGGAAGGGGCAGCCGGTTTGACCACGCACGCACCGCAGGCGGCGCAGGCCGTCACGCTGCCCACGACGCTGGACGAGGCCGTGGCGGCGCTGACCGCCATGCCCGCCGCCGTGCCCGTCGCCGGCGGCACCGACCTGATGTCCGCCGTCAACTCCGGACAGCTCAGGCCCGCCGCTCTCGTCGGCCTCGGCCGGATCAGCGAGATCCGCGGCTGGCAGTACCAGGACGGGCACGCCCTGCTCGGCGCGGGACTCACGCACGCGCGCATGGGCCGCCCCGACTTCGCCGCGCTCATCCCCGCGCTGGCCGCAGCCGCCCGCGCCGCGGGCCCGCCGCAGATCCGCAACGCGGGCACCCTGGGCGGCAACATCGCCTCGGCGGCCCCCACGGGCGACGCGCTGCCCGTCCTCGCCGCCCTCGAAGCCACCCTGATCATCGCGGGCCCCGACGGAGCCCGCCGCGAGATGCCGGTCTCGCACCTGCTGGCCGGCATGGAGATGCTGCGCGCCGGCGAACTCATCGGCTACGTGCGCGTGCCGCTGCTGCACGCCCCGCAGGTCTTCCTCAAGGTCACAGGGCGCACCGGACCGGGCCGCGCGATGGCCTCCGTCGCGCTGGTCCTGGACCCGGCCCGGCGCGGGGTCAGGTGCGCCGTCGGTGCCATAGCGCCGATGCCGCTGCGGCCCCTGGACGCCGAGCAGTGGGTCGCCCGGCTCATCGACTGGGACAACAACCGCGCGATCGTCCCGGAGGCCCTGGAGGCCTTCGGCGAGTACGTCGCCGCGGCCTGCATCCCCGACCCGGCACCGGGCCCGGACGGCTCCGTGTCGCAGCATCCGCCCGCAGTACTGCACCTGCGGCGCACCGTCGCCGCGCTGGCCCGACGAGCACTGGGGAGGGCACTTTCGTGACCGACGACCAGCACGGAGAGGGCACGCCCCGGGCTGCGGGCCGCTGGGACCCGCTCCCTCAGGGCGACTACGACGACGGCGCGACCGCCTTCGTGAAGCTCCCCGAAGGGGGCATCGACGCCCTCCTGGCCTCCGCCGACAGTCCGCTCGCCGCGCCCGGTCACGGCTATGTGCCGCCGCAGATAACGGCCGCGCCGGGCGACGGGACCGACCCGGCGGGCAACGGCGGCTGGGCCGTACCGGCCGAGGGCGCGCAGTGGCCGGACCCGAGCACCCTTCCGCAGGGCCACACCGGGCAGTTCACGTACAACCCCGCGACCACCCAGCAGTGGAACGTCGAGGAGACCGCGGCCGCGCCCGCGCCGGGCCACGACGTCACGGGCCAGTGGTCGATCCCCGTCGCCGGCGGCGACCTCCCGGACGAATCGGGCGAGTTCACCACGTCGTCCCTGGTCGAGCAGTGGGGCGGCACCCCGCCGGCGACCCTGCCGGGCGGGGCTGCCGCACCCTGGGCGACCCCCCAGGTCCAGCCGTGGGGGGACCAGCCCCAGGGCGGCCCGGGAGCCGGACCCGAGCACGGTGGACCCGCCGGGGAAGGGCACCCGCACCTGCCCCACGGTGACGGGCACACGGGCGGCTTCGACAACGGTCAGGGCGGTCCGGCCGTCGACGGTCCCACCGGTCAGGGCGGCGACGGCCACCCGCGCGTGCCCGCCGACGGACCGGACGGCGAGGCGGACGAACGGCACGGAGACCCGGCCGCGGCCGCGCACGCCGTGACGGACGACACGCACCCGCCGTCCGCCGCGCACCCGGACGCCCCGCGGCCCCCCGAGGCGGGCGAGGCCTCCCACGGCCCCGCGCACCCGCACGGCGACGGCCACGGCGCCACGCTCGCCGACCCGCACGACACCGCCCAGCCCCACGACTCCGCCGAGTCCTACCCGGACAGCGCCTCCGCAGCCGCCTCACAGCCCTCACCCGGCCCTGGCGGGGCCTCGGTGGTCCAAGAGGCCGCCGAGGGCGCCGAAGAGGCCGTGGAAGCCGCTGAGAGCCCCGCCGAGCCCGGCGCGGAGCACGCCCCGGCCGACGGCGTCGACGCAGCGGCGCCGGAGGGCACGGAGGAACACGCGGGCGACTCCGACGAGGACCCCGACGACCCGGCTCCCGCGCACCCCGGCGAGGAACACCCCCTCGCCTCCTACGTCCTGCGCGTCAACGGCGTCGACCGCCCCGTCACCGACGCCTGGATCGGCGAGTCGCTGCTCTACGTGCTGCGCGAGCGCCTCGGACTCGCGGGCGCCAAGGACGGCTGCTCGCAGGGCGAGTGCGGGGCGTGCAACGTCCAGGTCGACGGACGGCTCGTCGCCTCCTGCCTGGTGCCCGCCGTGACCGCCGCAGGCAGCGAGGTCCGCACCGTCGAGGGACTCGCCGAGGACGGCCGCCCCTCCGACGTGCAGCGGGCGCTCGCCCGGTGCGGCGCCGTGCAGTGCGGCTTCTGCGTGCCCGGCATGGCGATGACCGTGCACGACCTGCTGGAGGGCAACCCCGCGCCCACCGAGCTGGAGACCCGCCAGGCGCTGTGCGGCAACCTCTGCCGCTGCTCCGGCTACCGGGGCGTGGTCGACGCCGTCAAGGAGGTCGTCGCCGAGCGCGAGGCCCACGCGACGGGCGACGCTGAGTCGGACGGCGACGAGGCACGTATTCCGCACCAGGCGGGTCCCGGCGCCGGAGGCGTCAACCCGTCGGCGTTCGACTCCCCGGGGTTCCCGGGCACCGCCGGACCGCATGAGCAGGCGTACGGACAGGGACAGGACGGAGGCCAGGCGTGAGCAACGAAGCCGCCACCGCGACCACCGCCGCGGAGGCAGCACCCGCCCCCGAGCCGATTCCGCACGGCATCGGCGTCTCCCTGCCGGCCGCCGACGCGCGCGCGAAGACCGAGGGCACCTTCCCGTACGCGGCCGACCTGTGGGCCGAGGGCCTGCTGTGGGCGGCCGTCCTGCGCTCCCCGCACGCGCACGCGCGCATCGTGTCCATCGACACCTCCCACGCGCGCGAGATGCCCGGAGTCCGCGCGGTCGTCACCCACGAGGACGTGCCCGGCAGTCCGGTGCACGGCCGCGGCCGTGCCGACCGCCCGGTGTTCGCCTCCGAGGTCGTGCGCCACCACGGCGAGCCCATCGCGGCCGTCGCCGCCGACCACCCCGACACCGCGCGCATGGCCGCGGCCGCCGTCATCGTCGAGTACGAGGTGCTCGACCCGGTCACCGACCCCGAGCAGGCCTTCGAGGCCGAGCCGCTGCACCCCGACGGCAACCTGGTCCGGCACATCCCGCTCCAGCACGGCGACCCCTCCGTGACCGGCGAGATCGTCGTGGAGGGCCAGTACCGCATCGGCCGCCAGGACCCCGCCCCCATCGGCGCCGAGGCCGGCCTCGCCGTGCCCCGCCCGGACGGCGGCGTCGAGCTCTACCTCGCCTCCACCGACCCGCACACCGACCGCGACACGGCAGCCGCCTGCTACGGCCTCGAACCCGAGCGCGTCAAGATCGTCGTCACCGGTGTGCCCGGCGCCACCGCCGACCGCGAGGACCAGGGCTTCCAGCTCCCGCTCGGCCTGCTCGCGCTCAAGACCGGCTGCCCGGTCAAGCTGACGGCCACGCGCGAGGAGTCCTTCCTCGGGCACGTCCACCGCCACCCCACGCTGCTGAGATACCGCCACCACGCCGACGCCGAGGGCAAGCTGGTCAAGGTCGAGGCGCAGATCCTGCTCGACGCGGGCGCCTACGCCGACACCTCCTCGGAGGCCCTGGCCGCCGCCGTGGGCTTCGCCTGCGGGCCGTACGTCGTCCCGAACGCCTTCATCGAGGGCTGGGCCGTCCGCACCAACAACCCGCCCTCCGGCCATGTGCGCGGCGAGGGCGCGATGCAGGTGTGCGCCGCCTACGAGGCGCAGATGGACAAGCTGGCCAAGAAGCTGGGCGTCGACCCGGCGGAACTGCGCCTGCGCAACGCCCTCGCCACCGGGGACGTCCTGCCGACCGGCCAGACGGTCACCTGCCCGGCCCCCGTCGCCGAACTCCTCCAGGCCGTACGGGACTTCCCACTGCCCGCGCTGCCCAAGGACACCCCCGAGGACGAGTGGCTGCTGCCCGGCGGCCCCGAGGGCGCCGGCGAACCGGGCGCCATCCGCAGGGGCGTCGGCTACGGCCTCGGCATGGTGCACATGCTCGGCGCGGAGGGCGCCGACGAGGTCTCCACAGCCACCGTGAGGGTCCAGGACGGCGTCGCCACCGTCCTGTGCGCCGCCGTCGAGACCGGCCAGGGCTTCACCACCCTGGCCCGTCAGATCGTCCAGGAGACGCTCGGCATCGACGAGGTCCACGTGGCCCCCGTCGACACCGACCAGCCCCCGGCGGGCCCGGGCTGCCGCGGCCGCCACACCTGGGTCTCGGGCGGCGCGGTGGAGCGCGCGGCCAAGATGGTCCGCACCCAGCTCCTCCAGCCCCTGGCGCACAAGTTCGGCATGTCCACCGAGCTGCTCCAGATCACCGACGGCAAGATCACCTCGTACGACGGCGTCCTGTCGACGACCGTCACCGAGGCCATGGACGGCAAGGAACTGTGGGCCACCGCCCAGTGCCGCCCGCACCCGACCGAGCCCCTCGACGAGGCCGGCCAGGGCGACGCCTTCGTCGGCATGGCGTTCTGCGCGATCCGCGCGGTGGTCGACGTCGACATCGAACTCGGCTCCGTCCGCGTGGTCGAGCTGGCGCTCGCCCAGGACGTCGGCCGGATCCTCAACCCCGCCCAGCTGGAGGCCCGTATCGAAGCGGGCGTCACCCAGGGCGTCGGGATAGCGCTCACGGAGAACCTGCGCACCGCGCGCGGGCTGATCCGCCACCCGGACCTCACGGGGTACGCGCTGCCGACGGCCCTGGACGCGCCGGAGATCCGGATCGTCAAGCTCGTCGAGGAGCGGGACGTGGTCGCCCCGTTCGGCGCGAAGGCGGCCAGCGCGGTGCCGGTGGTCACCTCACCGGCGGCCGTCGCCTCCGCCGTACGCGCGGCCACGGGCCGTCCGGTCAACCGGCTCCCGATCCGACCGCAGGCCGCGGTGGTGACGGACCGATGAGCTCTCCCGGCGGCCAGGAGCCCCGCGAGTACGAACCGCCGCCCGGTCTGGGCAAGCTGGCGCTGTGGATCCTGCTGTTCGTGGTCGCGGCGATCGTGGTCGTGCTGGGCGGCGTGTACTTCGCGTGATGCGCGGGGTCGTGGTGGTCACGGGCGTGATGGCGGCCGGGAAGTCGACGGTGGCGCAGGCGCTGGCCGAGCGGTTGCCGAGGGCGGCGCATGTCCGGGGGGACGTGTTCCGGCGGATGATCGTGTCCGGGCGCGCGGAGTACCTGCCCGGGGCCACCGACGAGGCTGCGGCCCAACTCCGGCTGCGGTACCGGTTGTCGGCCGCGACGGCGGACGCGTACGCCGAGGCCGGGTTCACGGCCGTCGTGCAGGACGTGGTGCTGGGCGAGGACCTGACGACGTACACCGGGCTGGTCAGGACCCGGCCGCTGTACGTCGTCGTCCTGGCACCGGACCCCGGGACGGTGGCCGCCCGGGAGGCGGGCCGGCCGAAGACGGGCTACGACGGCGAGGCCTGGACGGTCCCCGCGCTGGACGAGGCGCTGCGGACGTCGACTCCGCGGATCGGCCTGTGGCTGGACACCTCCGCGCAGACCCCCGACCAGACGGTGGAGGCGATCCTCGCGGGGCGGGAACGCGCGCAGGTGCTCTGACGTCTCCTTGGTACGGGGGCGTTGTCAGTGGCGGCGCGTAGTGTTTCGAGCAGTGGGGGACGAGCGCAGGCCCGACGGGTTCGCCGTGCCGTGCCCGGCCAGGGGACTGCGTACGAAGCACACGGGGGAGCCATGAGCACGACCGAAGCCGCCGTAGCGGCGATCACACTGACCGAGGACGAACTGCAGCCGTACATCTCACATGTGTCCACCCGCCGCTGGCTCAGCGGCCCCGGACTGCCCGGCGACAGCGACCTGTTCACCTTCGAGGAGCTGCGCCGCGAGGGCCTGCGGACGGTGGCGGACGCGACGGACGACCCGGGCGGACGGCTCAGCGAGGAACTGCGCCGCCAGCTGGTGATCGGCGGACTCACGGACCTGCGGGGCCGGGAGACGGAGTCGGTCCTGCTGGACGGGGTGACGGGCGAGGTCTCGACGACGGCGTTCTTCCCCGCCCGCCCCGACCTGATGGGCCGCACCCCACTGGCCCCGTCGCTCCCCACCCTGGTCCGCTTCGTGACGGCGACGGACGAACTGACGGAGGTCCGCGGCCAGTTCGCCGCCTACGCCGGCCGCTTCGGCCCCACCGCCGTGGAGGACGCCACGCGTCAGCTGATGACGGTGTTCGAGGAGGGCACGGGCGGCGAGGTGCCGACGTTCTGGAGGATCGCGGCGCTGATCCGCCCCCTGGCCCTGGTGGCGGGCCCGGGCACCGACTCCGGCCTGGCCCTGGACCTCCCGCCGCGCCTGCTGGACCACGAGTTCGGCCGCAACCGGGTCGCCCGCTTCGAGGACATCGACTTCCCCTCCACGCTCACCCACGCCCCGACCCGCCGCTTCCTGGCGGAGACGGGCCTGCCCGAGGACGGCGTCCTCTTCCACACCGACCCGGACGCCCCGCTGCCGACCCTCGCGGAGCACCAGGCCGACCGGCTGGTCGCCCTGCCGGCCGGCGCCGAACACCTGATCGTCCTCGGCCATCTGATCGAGGACAACACCCTGGTCGTCGACGGCGCGACGGGCGCGGTCCTGAACTGGAGCGAGCGCGAGGGGACCCTCCACCCCCTGAACACCGACATCTCCACCCTGGCGTTCACCCTCTGGCTCCTGCACCGGGAACGCCAGATGGACGAGTCGCTCGCCCACGAACTCACGAACACGCTGTACGCCCAGGTCGCCAAGACGATGATCCGGGCCCTGTCGACCATCGACCCCACGGGCACGACGACGGACGCGGACTGGCACTACTGGACGGAGCTGTTCCAGGACGAGGTGGGCGGGGTGCTGTGAGGCACCGGACCCACGCCATCACCCTCGGCCGGCTCGACATGCGACGCACCCCCCTCGCCTACGACATGCCCGACCTGGAACTGCCGCAGCCGTGAGCCGGCCCAGCCGTCCTTACGCGCCGTACGGATCCACGCGCGAAAACTCAGGTGGCCACGGCGCGCTATCCGGATAGGGTCGCCCGATGCCCGAGCTGAAGCGGCTCCACCCCGGTCACGCCCCGGCGGTCCTGGCCTTCGAGGTGGCGAACCGCGCCTACTTCGCCGCCTCGATCTCCGACCGCGGGGACACCTTCTTCGCGGAGTTCACCGCCCGGTTCGAGGCCTTGCTGGCCGAGCAGGAGGCCGGCATCTGCGCGTTCCATGTGCTCGTGGCCGAGGACGGATCGGTTCTCGGCAGGTTCAACCTCGTCGACATCGAGGACCACACCGCGGAACTCGGCTACCGGGTCGCCCAGCGTGCCGCCGGCCGCGGCGTGGCGACCGCGACCGTCCGGGAACTGTGCCGACGGGCGGCGACCGAGTACGGGCTGCACACACTCCGGGCGGCGACCTCCCACCAGAACACCGCGTCCCGCAAGGTACTGACCAAGGCCGGTTTCACCCCGATCGGCCCGGCCGACCCGTCCCACCTGGGCGGCAAACCCGGCATCTGGTACCAGCGCGCCCTGACACCGACCGAGCCGGAAACCGAGACAGAAACTGAGACGGACGACTGAAAGGGCGGCACCCGTCACGGGTGCCGCCCTTTCAGTCCTGGCTGGTCAAACACTTGAGGCCGTGGCGGGAATCGAACCCGCGTAACTCGCTTTGCAGGCGAGTCCCTGAACCACTCGGGCACACGGCCGGGTCGGTGGGAGTGGGTGCTCCTGCCGAGCTCGGTGGAATGACCGTACGGCCGGGGTGAGGAGGGGCTCAAGGGGAGCCCGGGGGCTGCAACGGGACTGCCACACGCCGTTCATGAACGGACGCGGGGCGGCAGTGGTCGTACGACCAAGGTCTCAGGCCGGAGCGGGCTTTCGACAGGGGTCAAAGGGGGCTGTGGACCTTACGCTGGCGGGCATGGCTGTCCTGGAACCGCGTGACGCCGGTGTCACCGATGACCCTGAGGTCCCGTCCGTCGACGAGCGGGAGGAGGGGGTGCTGGGGCGCTCGTACCGGGCGTTGAGCATCGGCATCGTCTCCGTCGTGCTGCTGATCGCGTTCGAGGCGACCGCCGTGGGGACCGCCATGCCGGTCGCCGCGCGGGAGTTGGACGGGGTGGCGCTCTACGCGTTCGCGTTCTCCGGGTACTTCACGACCAGCCTGTTCGGGATGGTGCTGGCCGGGCAGTGGGCCGACCGGAAGGGGCCGCTCGGGGCGTTGACCGCCGGGATCGCCGGATTCGGTGCCGGGCTGCTGCTGTCCGGGACGGCCGGCGCGATGTGGCTGTTCATTCTCGGGCGGGCCGTGCAGGGGTTCGGGGGCGGGCTCGTCATCGTCGCGTTGTACGTGGTCGTGGGGCGGGCCTACCCGGAGCGGCTGCGGCCCGCGATCATGGCCGCGTTCGCGGCGGGCTGGGTGGTGCCCTCGATCGTGGGGCCGCTCGCGGCCGGGGCGGTGACCGAGCACCTCGGGTGGCGGTGGGTGTTCCTCGGGATCCCGGTGCTCGTGGTGTTTCCGCTGGTGCTCGCCCTCCCGCAGATACGGCGGCTGGCGGGCGGCCCGGTCGACGCCGACACCGGGCGGGCCTCCTTCGACCTGCGGCGCATCCGGCTCGCCCTCGGGATCTCCCTCGGCGCCGGGCTCCTCCAGTACGCCGCCCAGGATCTGCGTCCCCTCGCCGTGCTCCCCGGTCTCGCGGGCGTCGCACTGCTCGTGCCCGCCGTGCTCGGGCTGCTCCCGCGCGGCACGTACCGGGCGGCGCGCGGGCTGCCCTCCGTCGTGCTGTTGCGCGGGGTCGCGGCGGGGTCCTTCGTGGCCGCCGAGTCCTTCGTGCCGTTGATGCTGGTCACCCAGCGGGGGCTGTCGCCGACCCTGGCCGGGTTCTCGCTCGCGGCGGGCGGGGGTACGTGGGCGCTGGGGTCGTGGGTGCAGTCGCGGGCGCGGGTGGAGCCGTACCGGGAGCGTCTGATGACCGTGGGGATGGTGCTGGTCGCGGCCGCGATCGCCGGTGCGCCGAGTGTGCTGATCGACGCCGTGCCGGTCTGGATCGTCGCCGTGGCCTGGGGGTTCGGCTGTTTCGGGATGGGGCTGGTGATCTCCTCCACCAGTGTGCTGCTGCTGCAGCTGTCTGCCCCGGAGGAGGCCGGCACCAACTCCGCCGCCCTCCAGATCTCCGACGGTCTCTCGAACTCCGTGCTGCTGGCGGCGGGCGGGGCGGCCTTCGCTGCGCTGGGCGGCGGCACGGTGAGCCACACGGCGACGGAGGCGTCCGGCTCGCACCCGGCCGCGTTCGCCGTGGTGTTCCTGCCGATGGCGGGCGTCGCGCTGGTGGGGGCGTGGGTGACGACGCGGCTGCACGCCAGGACGGCGCCGACGCCGAGCGGTACGACCTAGTGCCGGGGCCGAGCAGTTCGCGCCGGACGTCTGCCAGGGCCGCTTCCGGCGTACCCGGACTCACGGCGCGTCCGACGTCCGACGCGCTCCGCGCGATGACTGTGACCTCGGTCCCACCCAACGCCGACCCGGCCCCGTCCGCGCGTTGACGCGGCCGGGCCGCCGGTAAGGTGACCCGGTCGTCATACACAGGCGAAGAAGAAGCCGCAGAAGAAGAAGCCGCAGAAGAAGAAGCCGCAGAAGAAGAAGCAGCCGACCAGACGCCGCAGAACAAGACACCGCTGAGCCGCTCGACCCCGACGGAGACCGTGACTACCACCGCCGCCTCCTCCAGCCACCACCTTTCCCCCGCCTTCCCCGGCCGTGCCCCCTGGGGCACCGCCAGCAAGCTGCGTGCGTGGCAGCAAGGGGCGATGGAGAAGTACGTCCAGGAGCAGCCGCGTGACTTCCTGGCCGTCGCGACGCCCGGCGCGGGCAAGACGACCTTCGCCCTCACCCTCGCCTCCTGGCTGCTGCACCACCACGTCGTGCAGCAGGTGACCGTCGTCGCGCCGACCGAGCACCTGAAGAAGCAGTGGGCCGAGGCGGCCGCGCGGATAGGGATCAAGCTGGATCCCGAGTACAGCGCCGGGCCCCTCGGCAAGGACTACCACGGCGTCGCCGTCACCTACGCGGGCGTCGGCGTCCGGCCCATGCTGCACCGCAACCGCGTCGAGCAGCGCAAGACCCTCGTCATCCTCGACGAGATCCACCACGCCGGTGACTCCAAGTCCTGGGGCGAGGCCTGTCTGGAGGCCTTCGAGCCCGCCACGCGCCGGCTCGCGCTCACCGGTACGCCCTTCCGGTCCGACACCAACCCGATCCCCTTCGTGACGTACGAGGAGGGCAACGACGGGATCCGGAGGTCGGCCGCCGACTACACCTACGGCTACGGCAACGCGCTCGCCGACCACGTCGTCCGGCCCGTCATCTTCCTGTCCTACAGCGGGCAGATGCGCTGGCGGACCAAGGCCGGTGACGAGATCGCCGCCCGGCTCGGCGAACCCATGACCAAGGACGCGATCAGCCAGGCCTGGCGTACGGCGCTGGACCCGCGCGGTGAGTGGATGCCGAGCGTGCTGCGCGCCGCCGACCAGCGGCTCACCGAGGTCAGGAAGGCCATCCCGGACGCCGGTGCCCTCGTCATCGCCTCCGACCAGGACTCCGCGCGCGCGTACGCCAAGCTGATCCGCGAGATCACGGGCAACAAGGCCACCCTGGTCCTGTCCGACGACGCGGGCGCGTCCAAGCGGATCGACGACTTCAGCGAGAGCAACGACCGCTGGATGGTCGCCGTGCGGATGGTGTCCGAGGGCGTCGACGTGCCCCGGCTGGCCGTCGGGGTGTACGCCACCACCATTTCCACGCCCCTCTTCTTCGCCCAGGCCGTCGGGCGTTTCGTACGGTCCCGGCGGCGCGGCGAGACCGCCTCCGTGTTCCTCCCGACCGTCCCGGACCTCCTCACCTTCGCCAACGAGATGGAGGTCGAGCGCGACCACGCCCTCGACAAGCCGAAGAAGGAGGGCGAGGAGGACCCCTACGCCGAGTCCGAGAAGGAGATGGAGGAGGCGAACAAGGAGGAGGACGAGGACACCGGCGAGCAGGAGCAGTTCGCCTTCGAGGCGCTGGAGTCCGATGCCGTCTTCGACCGCGTCCTCTACGACGGTGCCGAGTTCGGTATGCAGGCGCACCCGGGGAGCGAGGAGGAGCAGGACTACCTCGGCATCCCGGGCCTGCTCGAACCCGACCAGGTGCAGTTGCTCCTCCAGAAGCGGCAGGCCCGGCAGATCGCGCACAGCCGCAAGAAGCCGGACACCGAGGCGGACCTCCTCGAGCTGCCCGCCGAGCGACGCCCCGTCGTCTCGCACAAGGAGATGATGGAGCTGCGCAAGCAGCTCAACACCATGGTCAGCGCGTACGTCCACCAGAGCGGCAAGCCCCACGGCGTGATCCACACCGAGCTGCGCCGGGTGTGCGGCGGGCCGCCGAGCGCCGAGGCCACGGCCGGGCAGCTGCGGCAGCGGATCGCCAAGGTGCAGGAGTGGGCCACCCGGATGCGGTGACGCGGACCGCCGGCCGGGGCGCGGCAGCGGACCGTACGTATCAGGACAAACGGAGTGGTCCGTACCGGCAGATGCCCGGATTCTGGACGGAGGCTTCCGCTGAGCGAACCCGCTTCGCTACTGTCCCGCTACGCACACGCCCCGTGGCAGCGCCGCCGCGGAGCGCAGCCGTGAAGCGACGCGGCCCGGAAAGAGACCGGGTCGCCGGCCGATCGGCGGCCTCTGAAGCGCGTGACCGACGGGACTCGGTGACGCACTGCCGCTCGGAGGCTGTCGACCTCACCACTTGGAGGAGTGGGCGTCGTGACCGCGGAGACCTCTCAGACGCTTGACCGGGGACTGCGTGTCCTCAAGCTCCTGGCCGACACGGACCACGGGCTCACCGTCACGGAGCTGTCCAACAAGCTGGGGGTGAACCGGACCGTGGTGTACCGGTTGCTGGCCACCCTGGAGCAGCACGCCCTCGTCCGGCGTGATCTGGGCGGCCGAGCCCGGGTGGGCCTCGGAGTGCTGCGGCTCGGACGGCAGGTGCATCCGCTGGTACGGGAGGCCGCGCTGCCGGCCCTGCGCTCGCTCGCGGAGGACATCGGGGCGACGGCTCATCTCACCTTGGTGGACGGGTCCGATGCACTGGCCGTGGCCGTCGTGGAGCCCACGTGGACGGACTATCACGTGGCCTACCGGGCCGGGTTCCGGCATCCCCTGGACCGGGGTGCCGCCGGGCGGGCGATCCTCGCGGCCCGGCAGCAGGGGTTCGGGGAGCCGGGCTACCTGCTCACGCACGGGGAGCTGGAGGCCGGCGCCAGCGGGGCGGCCGCTCCTCTGCTCGGGGTCACCGGCGTCGAGGGCAGCGTCGGGGTCGTGATGCTGGCGGACGCGGTGCCGGAGCGGGTGGGGCCCAGGGTGGTGGACGCGGCCCGGGAGGTCGCGGAGGCGCTGCGCTGACGTTCCTGGGCTCAACCGGCCGGCGTGCCGCGTCCGAGCCCGGCCAGTGTCCGCAGCTGCAGCCACAGCACCAGCCGTTCGTCGGGGTCGTCCAGGTCGATCCCGATGTGCTGCCGCACCTGCTTGAGCCGGTAGCGGCAGGTGTTCGGATGCACGGCGAGCAGCTTCGCCGCGCCCGCCATGTCGCATCCGGCGTCGAACCAGCTCATCAGCGTGCGCGCGTGGTCGGTGCCGTGCCCGGCGTCGTACGCCAGCACCCGCCGCCATGCTCCGGCGCTCAATTCCCGCCGCTCGCCGAGCACTTCGGTCAGCCGCAACAGCGTGACCCGTGGCCGCACCTCGTCGATCGTGGCCACCGGCAGCGACGGCCCGAGCACCCGCAGCACCAGATCGGCGTCCGCCCGTGACGCGGTCACCTCCGCGAGCCCCGCCACCACCTCGCCCAGCCCGGCCCGCACCGGCACCCTCAGCGCCTGCCCGGCCCGCGCCACGATGTCCTCGGCCAGCCGCCTGTGGCGGGCCCCCGGCGCCGGCAGCACCGCGTACACCACCCCGTCGGCCAGGACACACGCGTGCCGCCCGTACCGTGCCTCGCACTGCAGCCGTACGACGTCCAGCAGCCGCATCCCGGTCTGCTCGGCGTCCGGAAGGCCGGCCGCCTCCAGGACGAAGGCCGCCACCCGCACAGGACCCTCGATCCCCAGCCCCACGGCGGACGTCGCCGCGTCCGCCGTGCCGTCCAGCACCCGCCGCAGCAGATCGCTGTCGCGGTGCCGCGCCAGCTCCCGTGCCGCACGGGCCCGCAGGAGCAGCAGTGCCGCCGTCGACGCGCCCTGGGCGAGTGTGTCCGCCGCGTCCGCCGCGAGGGTGCCGTCGTCGACGACCCACACCGAGCCGAGGGTCTCCCCGCCGGCCCGGACGGCGACCGCGAGACGCGGCAGCACACCGTCGCGCAGCGCGGGCAGCCGCACCGGGCCCTCGGCCGCGAACAGCTCCCGGTACTGCTCGGAGTTGTCCAGGCTGACCGGCACCCGCAGGCCCAGGATGCCCTGCCGGCGGTCCTCGTCGACCGGCTGGCCGGGGACGGTGGAGTAGGCGAGGATCCGTTGGCGCGGGTCCTCCACGGCGGTGGCCCCGCCGGTCGCCGCCGCGATGGCGTCGGCGAGCGCGAAGAGGTCGCCGTGGCCGCCCGTGGACGAGGCGGGCCGGGCGCCGATCGCCGAGGCCAGCAGCAGGTGCGCCTGGTGCCAGGCCAGGTCCCCGGGGACGGACAGCAGTGCCACGCCGTACGTCTGAGCCTCGGCCGTCGGCCCGTCCGCACCCCGGACCACCAGGCCGGTCATCCCGGCCCCCGCGGCCGCCCGCACCAGCGGCCCGGCCGCGGCCGCCCGCACCCCGACCGCCAGCAGCAGCGCGCCGGGCACCGGGGGGAGCGGAGCGCCCGCGTCGTGGAGAAGCACCTCCGTGACCGGCGCGGTGAGCCCGGCGGGCGCGGTGTGCAGGCGTACGGAGGTCCCGCCGACGACGTCCAAGAGGTCACCGAGGGTGCAGGCGTCCATGGGCAGCTCCAGAGGAAGCAGTGGCCGACCGCGCGAGCTTTGGCCGATCCGCAAAGCAAGGTCCGCAGATGTTGTACGGCCGCACAACCCAGGATGCCCCACTGGGCCCAAGACTCGGCACATGACCGCAGTGAGCATCCGTACCGTCCACGACGTCGCCGGCCTCGATGCCGTCAGCGCGTACTTCGGCAGGGTGTGGCGGACCCCGTCGGCCCCGCCCTATCCGGCCGAAGTGCTGCACAGCCTGGTCCACGCGGGCGGCGCCGTGCACGCGGCCCACGACGGCGAGCGCCTCGCCGGAGCCTGTGCCGCGGTGTTCGGGCCACCGGGCTCGGGAGAGGCGTACTCCCTGGTCGCCGCCGCGGAGCCCGGGCTCGGCCAGGTGGTGAAGCAGGCACAGCGGGCCTGGGCGCTCGGCCTCGGCGCCCGCACCATGCGCTGGACCTTCGACCCGCTGGTCGCCCGCAACGCCCGCTTCAACCTGGCCAAGCTGGGCGCGGCCGGCACCGAGTACCTCGTCGACTTCTACGGCCCCATGCGGGACGGCGTGAACGGCGGCGACGAGAGCGACCGGCTGACCGTGACATGGGACCTGGCGGCGCCCGCGCAGCCGTACGAGATCCCCGGCCGCGAGGCCGCACCGGTGACCCACCGTGCCCCCGACGGGGCGGCCCTCGCCCGCCGCGACCTCGCCGACGTGCATGTCTGGTGCCGGGTCCCGGACGATGTCGTCGGGCTGCGGGCCGCCGACCCGCAGCTCGCGCTGCGCTGGCGGCGGGCTGTGCGCGAGGTGTTCACGGAGGCGTTCGGGCAGGGGTTCAGGGCGACCGGGATGTCCCGGGACGGCTGGTACACGCTCACCCGCGACCACGACGAGGAAGGCACCGTATGAAACTCGAACGCGTCGAGGTCGTCCACGTGGCGATCCCGCTGGTCAGCCCCTTCCGTACCTCCTTCGGCACGATGACCACGAAGGACACCTTCCTGCTGCACGTCGTCACGGACAGCGCCGAGGGCTGGTCGGAGTTCGCCGCCGACCCCCAGCCGCGGTACTGCTCGGAGTTCGTGGCGGGCGCGGAGCTGGTGCTGCGGGACTTCCTGGTGCCGAGGGTGGCGGCGCTGCCCGCGCTCACGGCACCGCTGGTGGGACCCGCCGTCAGCGGCATCAAGGGGCACGAACTGGCGAAGGCCGCCCTGGAGACGGCGGTCCTGGACGCGGAGCTGCGGTCGTACGGCATGCCGCTGGCGGTGTACCTGGGCGCGGTGCGCGAGCGGGTGCCGGCGGGGGTGTCGGTGGGGATCAAGGACTCCGTGCCGGAACTGCTGGACGACGTCGAGCGGTATCTCGCCGAGGGGTACGTCCGGATCAAGCTGAAGATCGAACCGGGCTGGGACCTCGAGCCCGTACGGGCCGTGCGCGAGCGCTTCGGCGCCGGGCTGCCCCTCCAGGTCGACGCCAACACCGCGTACACGCTCGCGGACGCGGAACACCTGCGGCGGCTCGACGAGTTCGGCCTGCTGCTCATCGAGGAGCCCCTGGACGAGAACAACCTGTACGGCCACGCGCGCCTCCAGAGCCGTATCGCCACCCCGGTCTGCCTCGACGAGTCCCTGCACAACGCCCGGGACACCGCCTCCGCGATCGCGATGGACGCCTGCCGGGTCGTGAACATCAAGCCCGCGCGCGTGGGCGGCTATCTGGAGGCCCGCCGCATCCACGACGTGGCCCGCGCCCACGGCGTGCCGGTGTGGTGCGGAGGCATGCTGGAGACGGGAATCGGCCGCGCCCCGAACCTCGCCCTGGCCGCCCTGCCCGGTTTCACGCTCCCCGGGGACACCTCGGCGTCCGCCCGCTACTTCGCCGAGGACATCACCGAGCCGTTCGTCCTGGAGGACGGCCACCTGCCGGTACCGCGCACCCCGGGCATCGGTGTGGAACCGCTGCCCGATGTCCTGCGGCGCTTCACACGCGCGCGGCGGGACCTGTACGGGGGCTGACCGGCTCGTGGCCGGAAGTGACCGCCGCGTTAGATTGATCCCGTGCTCTCTCGCCTCACGCGCCCCCGGGCCGTCGCCGTCTGTGCCCTGCCCGTCGTGGCGCTGATCGCCACGGCCCTCTTCGTGCCGCTGCCGTTCTCGCTGGCGCAGCCCGGGATGACGGCGAACGTCCTCGGCGACAACAAGGGCGCGGAGGTGATCACGATCGCCGGGGCCAGAACCCGTGCGACGAGCGGGCAGCTGCGGATGACGACCATCGAGGCGACCGGGCCCGACACCCATGTCTCGCTCGGTGACCTCTTCGACAGCTGGTTCCGCACCGACCGGGCGGTCATGCCCCGTGACGCGGTCTACCCGAGCGGGCAGAGCGTCAAGGAGATCGAGGAGCACAACACCGCGCAGATGAAGGAGTCCCAGGACGCGGCGACCGAGGCGGCGCTGAAGTACCTGGACCTGAACGACGGGAAGGTGAAGGTCACGCTGAAGCTCGCGGACGTCGGCGGGCCGAGCGCGGGGCTGCTGTTCACGCTGGGGATCATCGACAAGCTCGACGGTGACGGCGCCGGGGGCGACCTCACGGGCGGCCGCACCATCGCCGGGACGGGGACGATCGACGAGGACGGCACGGTCGGAGCGGTGGGCGGCGTGGCGCTGAAGACGCAGGCCGCGAAGCGGGACGGGGCGACGGTGTTCCTGGTCCCGAAGGAGGAGTGCGCCGACGCGAAGGCGGAGCTGCCGAAGGGGCTGCGGCTGATTCCGGTGAAGTCCCTGAAGGGGGCGGTGAGTGCGCTGACCGCACTGGAGTCGGGGAAGGGGTCCGTCCCCGCCTGCTAGTGCGCGAGGGCCGGCCGGGGGGAGGAGGCCAGCCGGAGTCCGACCTCCACGAGGGTCCAGCCGAGCCGGGTCCGGATGGCGTGCGGCCGCCTGGCCTCGGCGGCGAGGCGGTAGGCGTCGGCCTCGGCGCGCAGGTCCGCGGCGCGGAGGTGGTGCTGGGCGAGGTGGGTTCCGGTGTGCATGGCGGGGCTCCTTCAGTCCGTGGCGGAGGGGAACAGGTGCGTGTGGACGCGTACTTGCTCGGTGCCGGGGTCCTCGTCGGTGACCCGGCCGCGGTAGTCGTTGATCAGGGCGTGCATCCTGCCGATGAGTTCGGCGGCCAGCTCGGGGGTGAGCTGGAGCGTCATGTCGCTCATGTCGGAGCTCTGGGCCCACTCGGCCGGCCAGCGGTCCCGGGTGCTGAGCCAGCCGGACAGCTCGCGGGCGTGGGTGGCGGCCACCTCGTGCAGGTAGATCTCCGCCATCCCGCGCACTTCCGGTCCCGCGCCCTCGAACTCGGCGGTGTCGAAGGTCAGTCCCTGGTCCACGGCCTTCCACCACCGCTCGCGCCCCTTCCCGTGCTCCGGGGCGTCCGCGATGAAGCCGTGCTCGGCGAGCTGGCGCAGGTGGTAGCTGGTCGCGCCGCTGGACTCGCCCAGGCGCTCGGCGAGCATCGACGCGGTCGCGGGACCGCGCCGGCGCAGGGCGTTGAGCAGTTCCATCCGCAGGGGATGGGCCAGCCCGCGCAGTGAACGGGCGTCGAGTTTCCGTACGTCTGGCTCTTCCGGCATGCGTACAAAGATAGCGTTGCAAAGAGTCCTTTGCAACGGCTTCTTTGTAACTCGCGCGGTCACTCCCGAAGGGCCGGATCCGCCGCCTGCTCCACCAGCGGGATGATCCGCAGCGGAACGGGGTTCTCCATGACGATCGCGGTGGCGGCCCGGACGATCCCGTCGAAACCGACGACCCGGTCGATCACGCGCTGGAGATCGGCGTTGGAGCGGGCCACCAGTCGGCACAGCATGTCCCCGCTGCCGGTGGTGGTGTGCAGCTCCAGGACCTCCGGCACGGTCGCCAGGTGCGCCCGCACGTCGGCCCCCTGGCCCTGCCGGATCTGGAGCGTGGCGAACGCAGTCACGGGGTAGCCGAGGGCCGCCGGATCGACCTGCGGACCGAATCCCCGGATGACCCCGTTCGACTGAAGCCGGTCCAGGCGCGCCTGTACGGTCCCGCGGGCCACCCCCAGTCGCCGGGACATCTCCAGCACCCCGATCCGCGGCTCGCGCGCGAGGAGCACGATGATCCGCCCGTCCAGCTCGTCGATCCCCACGGCAGCCTCCCGCAGCGTTGGTCATCCTGTACAGAAAGGCCGTCTTCACGGCCGTACTGCTGAACAGATTGTCCAGTGGATATGCGAACTATTGCGCACCTTGCCGGGCGGAGCCAGGCTTCGAGCATGACGCAGACCACACACCGCACTCCCGACACCGCCCGGCAGGCCGACCCCTTCCCGGTCAAGGGAATGGACGCGGTCGTCTTCGCCGTCGGCAACGCCAAGCAGGCGGCGCACTACTACTCGACCGCCTTCGGCATGCGGCTCGTCGCCTACTCCGGACCGGAGAACGGCAGCCGCGAGACCGCGAGCTACGTGCTGGAGAACGGCTCCGCCCGGTTCGTGTTCACCTCGGTCATCAAGCCCGCCACCCCCTGGGGCCACTTCCTCGCCCAGCACGTGGCCGAGCACGGCGACGGGGTGATCGACCTCGCCATCGAGGTCCCGGACGCCCGCCGCGCCCACGCCTACGCCGTCGAGCACGGCGCCCGCTCGGTCGCCGAGCCGTACGAGCTGAAGGACGAGCACGGCACCGTCGTCCTCGCCGCGATCGCCACCTACGGCGAAACCCGCCACACCCTGGTCGAGCGCAGCGGCTACGACGGCCCGTACCTGCCCGGCTACACCGAGGCCGCCCCGATCGTGGAGCCGCCCGCCCACCGCACCTTCCAGGCCGTCGACCACTGCGTCGGCAACGTCGAGCTCGGCCGGATGAACGAGTGGGTCGGCTTCTACAACAAGGTCATGGGCTTCACGAACATGAAGGAGTTCGTGGGCGACGACATCGCCACCGAGTACAGCGCGCTGATGTCGAAGGTCGTGGCCGACGGCACCCTCAAGGTGAAGTTCCCGATCAACGAGCCCGCCATCGCCAAGAAGAAGTCCCAGATCGACGAGTACCTGGAGTTCTACGGCGGCGCGGGCGTCCAGCACATCGCGCTGAACACCAACGACATCGTGCAGACCGTGCGGACCATGCGGGCGGCGGGAGTCCAGTTCCTCGACACCCCGGACTCCTACTACGACACCCTCGGCGAGTGGGTCGGCGACACCCGCGTCCCCGTCGACACGCTCCGGGAGCTGAAGATCCTCGCCGACCGCGACGAGGACGGCTACCTGCTCCAGATCTTCACCAAGCCGGTCCAGGACAAGCCCACCGTGTTCTTCGAACTCATCGAACGGCATGGCTCGATGGGCTTCGGAAAGGGCAACTTCAAGGCGCTCTTCGAGGCCATCGAACGAGAGCAGGAGAAGCGGGGCAACCTCTAGCCCCCGATGATCGAAGGGGGACCGTGACCGACCGCTTCGACCTGTCCGTACCGGCCGACCACCGGCTGCGGAAGAAGCCGCTCCACGAGGCCACGGTCCTCCAGTCCTTCGCCTGCGACGAACTCGCGCCGGGCAGCGGCGAGCAGGGCGACCCGCATGGGCGCGCAGAACGCCGCCGACGGCACCGTGTGGATCCGGGCCGAGGCCGCCGCGCAGAAGGGCTACGGCCAGCGCGTCACCCGCTTCCGCCTCCTCGACGGCGCCACCCGCACCGGCGAGGACGTCGCCGTCCGCAGGCCGATCGCCGGGTCCACCGACAACCAGCCGTCGGTGTGCATGACGTCGAAGCGCGTGGCTGTCCGCCACCGCGTCGACAACGAGCCCCGCCACCGGACCCGGGACCTCGACGCCTTCGTGACCCGCGACCACGCCGCGGTACGCCCTCTACAGCGACCACTTGTACCCATTGGCCGGCACCCCACGGCTGTACCCGGGGCTCGCCTCGGGTCCGGTGGGCATCCGGCGATTCTCGCTCTACCGCAAGCCGCAGTCCGCGGAACGCTCGTAGGCTGGCCGTATGGCCAGGATCAACGACGTGGGCGGCACGCAGGGGTTCGGCGCGATCGACACCACCGACGACACCGAGCCCTTCCACGCGGACTGGGAGGCCCGGGTGGTCGGGCTCTTCAACACCCTGCGCGCACAAGGGCTCTTCAACACCAACGAGTTCCGGGACGCGATCGAGTCGATGCCGCCGGCTGAGTACCTGGCGGCGTCCTACTACGAGCGCTGGTTCACCGCGATCTGCGCCCTGCTGGAACGCAAGGGCGTGCTCGAGCCGGGTGAGCTCGATGACTGACGCGCACCCGGCACCCCCCGACCGTTTCCCGCCCGGCACCCGCGTCCGCACCTACCGCCACGACCCGCCCCACCACACCCGCCTGCCGCGGTACGCGCGCGGCAAACAGGGCGTGGTCGTCGAGCCGGAGGGCCCGGACGAACTGCCCGACATCAGCGCCCGGGGGCGCGGGGACGCACCCGTCGAGCAGATCTACGCGGTCCGCTTCGAGGCCCGCGACCTGTGGGGCGAGGGCGACCACCACGTCGTACTGGACCTGTGGGAAAGCTACTTGGAAGCGGACGAAGGGAGCGGGGCCCGATGAGCGGTGACCACCACACCGATGCGACGATCGCCCGGCGGGTACGGCGACTGGAAACCCTCCTGGAGGAGAAGGGGCTGATCACCGGCGAGCGGCTGGACGAGGCGATCGACGCGTTCCTCGCGGAGTCCTCCCCGGCGAACGGGGCCCAGGTCGTGGCCCGCGCCTGGACCGACGACTCCTACCGGGCCCGCCTGCTCGCGGACGGCACCGCCGCCGTCCAGGAACTCGGCTTCATGGACGGCTCGTACCAGCGCCTGCGGGTCGTGGAGAACACCGGGTCCCTGCACAACGTCATCGTCTGCACCCTCTGCTCCTGCTACCCGCTCCGCCTCCTGGGCCCGTCCCCCAGCTGGTACAAGTCCGAGGCCTACCGCTCCCGCGTGGTCCGCGAACCCCGTGCCGTCCTGCGGGAGTTCGGCCTGGAACTGCCCGCCGACACCGAGATCACGGTCTGGGACTCCAGCGCGGAGACCCGCTACATGGTCCTGCCCCGCAGGCCCGAGGGCACGGAAGCACTCGGCGAGCAGGAGCTCGCCGCGCTGGTGACGCGGAACGCCCTCATCGGTACGGCCGCGGTGTGACCCCCTTCGCGTCCATCACCGGCACGCCCTCGTCCGGCACGTCCCCCAGGGCCGCCAACGCCTCCCGCGCCGCCCGCGCCCGCGAGAGCGAGAACCAGGGGTTGATCCGCAGGGCCTCCTCGAGGTGCCGGCGCGCGGGGGCGTACTGTCCCAGCTCCCGCTCGATCATGCCCAGGTGATAGGCGTACGGCGCACTGCGCACCCCGCCCCCGTGCGCCTTGTCGGTCGCGATCCGGGCGTACCGCAGGGCCTCCTGGTCCGCGCCCGCCCGGTGCAGCGCCCAGCCCAGCGCGTCGGCCACCGCGATCCCCGGCTGCCGTCGCCACTCGGCCCGCAACCGCCGTACGGCCGCGGCCGGTTCGCCGTGGTCCGCCTCGAACTGCCCGAGCACCAGCTCCTCGTCGGCGCCGCCCGCCGCCGCGCGTTCCGCCGCCGCCCGCAGCAGGTCGTACTGCACCCGGGCCGCCTGCCCCAGCCCCAGTGACTCGTACAACTCGCCCAGCTCCAGGGCGTACTGCGGCAGCGGCTGCTTCGCGAACGCCATCCGGTAGGCGTTCAGGGCCTCCGTCGTGCGGCCCAGCGCCGCCAGCGCCCGCCCCTGCCCGGCCTGCGCGGCCCGCTGGTCGGGGTCGAGCCGGACCGCCTCCTGGAAGTACCGCAGCGCGTTCTCGCGGTCGCCGCGCTCCCACGCGAGCTGCCCCGCCCGCTCCAGATACGCGGCCCGCTCGGCCGGCGCCCGCGCCCCCGCCGCCGCGTCGGACAGCTGAGCCGCCGCGTCCTCACGCCACCCACGGTCCCGGTACACGGCCGCCGCCCGGGCCATCACCGCGGGACCCGAGCGCAGTTCCAGCAGCCGCTCCAGCGTCCGATGGGCCGCCTTGTAGTCGCCGAGCCCGGTGTACGCGTCGATCAGCGCCGGATATGTCGTCCACCGCTTCGGCTCCAGCCGCCGTGCCGCCTCGGCCCAGGTCCGCGCGGCCCCGAAGTCCCGGCGCGCGTTCGCGAGAGCGGCCAGACCTCCGAGGGCCCCCGCGCTCCTGCGCACCTTCAGGGACGTCCGCAGCGCGTCCTCGGCCTTCGGATAGAACGCCGTGTCGGCCGTACGCCGCCCCTGCTCGACGTACGCCGTCCCCAGCACCGCCCACGACTCGGCGTCCCCGGGGTGCCCGCGCAGATGGCTCTCCCGCTCACCGATCAGCGCCGCCAGGTCGGGCAGGGCGGCCGGCACCCCGGCCGTGACCGCCGTCAGCGCCTGGGCCCCCGGGGCCGGGGCGGGAGCGCGGGCCGCCGGAGGCTCGGCGGGCAGCAGCATCAGCACCGTACCGAGCACCGCGCAGCCCGCGAGCGCGGCGATCACCACCCGTCCGTGCAGCCGGGCCCGGCGCTCCTCCGGGCGCTCCTGCGGCAGCTCCTTCGGCCGGTTCTGCGTGGCTTGGTTCTCCATGGCGCTCACTGTGCGTCAGTACGACGAGCCCACCCCGGCATCCGGCAGCTGCCGTTGGTGGGGTTCACACCGATGGCCCCCGGTGCGACGCTGTGATCATGAGCCGTATCGAAGCCCCCCGCGACGAGGTCACCGGCAACCTGGTGGACCGCCTGCTCAGCGGTCTGCCCGCCGAGGCCGTCCTCATCGACCCGGACGTCACGGCCGCCTACGCCAACGACATGGCGAGCTTCTGCCCGGCCGGCATCCCCGCCGTGGTCGTCCTGCCGCGCACGGTCGAACAGGTCCAGCACGTCATGCGCGTCGCCACCGAACTGCGCGTCCCCGTCGTCCCCCAGGGCGCCCGCACGGGCCTGTCGGGCGCGGCCAACGCCTCCGACGGCTGCATCGTGCTGTCCCTGACCAGGATGGACCGCGTCCTGGAGATCAACCCGGTCGACCGCATCGCCGTCGTCGAACCAGGCGTCGTCAACGCGACCCTCTCCCGCGCGGTCGACGAACTCGGCCTCTACTACCCGCCGGACCCCTCCAGCTGGGAGATGTGCACGATCGGCGGCAACATCGGCACCGCGTCCGGCGGGCTGTGCTGTGTGAAGTACGGGGTGACGGCGGAGTACGTCCTCGGACTGGACGTCGTCCTCGCCGACGGACGGCTCATGTCCACGGGCCGCCGCACCGCCAAGGGAGTCGCCGGATACGACCTGACCCGCCTCTTCGTCGGCTCCGAGGGCTCGCTCGGCATCGTCGTCCGGGCGGTCCTGGCGCTCCGGCCGAAGCCGCCCGCGCAGCTGGTGCTGGCCGCCGAGTTCGCCTCCGGGGCCGCCGCCTGCGACGCGGTGTGCCGGATCATGGAGGGCGGGCACGTGCCGTCCCTCCTCGAACTGATGGACCGTACGACGGTCAAAGCGGTCAACGACCTGGCGCACATGGGGCTCCCGGAGACCACCGAGGCGCTCCTCCTGGCCGCCTTCGACACCACGGACCCGGCGGCCGACCTCGCCGCCGTCGGCGCGCTGTGCGAGGCCGCGGGCGCCACCCAGGTCGTCCCGGCCGACGACGCGGCCGAGTCCGAGCTGCTCCTCCAGGCCCGCAGGCTGTCCCTGACTGCCCTCGAAGCGGTCAAGGGCACCACGATGATCGACGACGTGTGCGTGCCCCGCTCGCGGCTCGGCGAGATGCTCGAAGGGACCGAGCGGATCGCCGAGAAGTACGGGCTCACCATCGGTGTCGTCGCCCACGCCGGAGACGGCAACACCCACCCCACGGTCTGCTTCGACGCCGCCGACCCGGACGAGTCCCGCCGGGCCCGCGAGTCCTTCGACGAGATCATGGCGCTCGGCCTGGAGCTCGACGGCACGATCACCGGGGAGCACGGGGTGGGCGTACTGAAGAAGGAGTGGCTGGCGCGCGAGATCGGACCGGTGGGGCTGGAGATGCAGCGGGCGGTGAAGGGGGTCTTCGACCCGCTGGGGATCCTGAACCCGGGCAAGCTGTTCTGAGACCTCGCGGTACGGCTCACTCCCCGTCCGCCGACTCGTCGCTCGGCCACGGGTCGCACAGCCACAGGTCGTCGGCCGGGGTACGGGCCAGCAGCTCGGCGAGGCCGTCGTCGATGCCGAGCTGCTCCGCCTCGGAGCCCGGGGGGACCGCCCTCAGCGTGCGCTCCAGCCAGGCCGAGACCTGGGCGGCCGGGGCCTCCAGGAGGGCGTCGCCGTCGGGGGAGCTCAGCGCCATCAGCACGACACCGCGGCCGGCGACCTTCGTCGGCCACACCCGCACGTCCCCGTGCCCGCACGGGCGGAACACCCCCTCCACGAGGAGTTCGCGGGCGAAGGTCCAGTGGACCGGGTGGTCCGAGCCGATGTGGAAGGTGACGTGGACGGCGAAGGGGTCGTCGCTGCGGTAGCCCAGCCGGGCCGGGACCGGGATGCTGCGCTCGGGCGACAGGATGAGTTTGAGCTCCAGTTCGCGCTCTACCACCGTGTGGTGCATGTCGTTCGTTCCTCTCTCGGCTCTCGTGCGGGTCCTGCGGTGGGCCCGTACGAGTGGAGAGAGGGGAGGGGCCGGGATCATTACGCGGGTTCGGCGAACTTTTTTCCGGCGGTATCACGCTCGTGCTCAAAAGGGGTGGGTCCGGTGGGACTGGCGGTGGGTCTTGCGCCGGTCTGATAGATGTGGAGCCCCCTCTATTGACCCCCGAGCAGATACGGGACGACGGACATGAGCGCCCCAACCCCGGCACCCGGTGACGACAGGCCCCGCGAGGGCTATTACCCGGACCCGTCCATTCCTGGATATGTCCGTTACTGGAACGGCGCCTCCTGGGTGCCGGGCACCAGCCGTCCCGCCCCGGCGGACGGCGAACCGCTCGCGCCCCCGCCCGGCAGCGGCCCCGCGCCGGCCCCGTCGCCGGTGGAAGAGACGGGCCCGCACTTCTTCGACGAGGACCCGGCCGAGGCACCCCCGCACCCGGACACCCAGCACGGCAGCCGTCCCGAACCCGCGTCCGCGTGGGCCGCCGACCGGGCCCACCAGGCGGGCTTCGGCGGCGACCAGGACCGCCGGGTCTCGTGGGGGTCCCCGCAGGCCCAGCAGGGGACGCCTCAGGGGATTCCTCCGCAAGGGGCCCAGCAGGGGCCGCAGGGCGCTCAGCACGGCGTGCCACAGACTCCGCAGGGCGCCGACCCCAGGGTGCCCGGCCCGGGGCGGCCCGTCGGCGACTCCTCCCCGGCCCGGCCGGACGGGCACGCGGCCCGTACTGACGGCACGGCGACGATCCCGCCCGCCGAGCCGGACGAGGACGGCGGCACCCGCGTCTTCCGCAGGCCCGCGGCCGCGTCCGGGGGAGCGGGAGCCGCCCGGCAGTCCGACGAGGGCACCATGACGTTCCGCGCGCTCTCCCCGCGCACGGCGCAGCAGGGCGCGGGTCCCGGGGCGCAGAACGGGAGCACGCCCGGACCCGCGTATTCCGGTCCCACCGCGCAGGGCGGCCCCGCCGTCGGCGCCCAGCCCTCCGCGGCGGGCGGCACCGCCACCCCCGAGAACTCCGGTGCACCCGGTTTCGGGGCCGGCAAGGCCGCCGCCCAGCGCGCCGCCGCGGGCCCCCAGGGTCCCGCCTCCGCCGCCGCTACGGCCCTGCCAGGCCCCCAGCAGTCCGCCCCCGCCTCCGGCCCGCAGACGGCCCCTCCGGGCGTGCCCCAGCAGGGCGTCGGAGCCCAGGTGGCCGCCACCCCCATGAGCCAGGGCCCCGGTGGCGGTCAGCCCTCCTGGGCGCAGCAGGTGCACCGGCTCGCCGGGCCCGACGAGGAGCAGCCCGCGCCCTGGAAGCCGCCGGTCGAGGACATCTTTCAGGCCGCCGCCCGCCGCCAGGCCTCCGCCAGGCCCGCCGGACTCGGCAAGCGTCTGGCCGCACGGCTCCTCGACACCCTGGTCGTCGGCGCGATCACCGCCGTGGCCGCCGTCCCCCTCGGCACCAAGGCGGCCGACCACATCAACGAGAAGATCGACGCGGCCAAGCTGTCCGGGCGGACCGTGACGGTCTGGCTCCTCGACGGCACCACGTCGGTGTACCTCGGCATCGTGGTCGCCGTGCTCCTCGTCGCCGGTGTGCTGTACGAGGCGCTGCCCACCGCGAAGTGGGGCCGCACCCTCGGCAAGAAGCTGCTCGGTCTGGAGGTGCGGGACATCGAGGGCCACGAGCCCCCGGAGTTCGGCGCGTCCCTGCGTCGCTGGCTCGTCTACAGCGTTCCGGGCCTGCTCGGCATCGGCCTCGTGGGCGTCGCCTGGTGCCTGTTCGACCGGCCGTGGCACCAGTGCTGGCACGACAAAGCGGCGCATACGTTCGTGGCGGGCTGAGCGGGTCCCTCGAACGGCGTACAGGATTCGGTACTCCGGACGGCCGCTCGCCGGATGCGGAGCCGGGGGGTTCGCGGTCGACTCGGGCCATGAGCAGTGAACCGCCCCCCGGCCCCGGCCCGCAGCAGCCGGATGACGACCCGTTCAGGAAGCAGCCCCCGCCTGCCGAGGGCTCGGGATCGCCGTACAACACCCCACCGCCACCGCCGTCGTACGGCGGAAGTCCCTACGGCGCCGGTGACCCGTACGGCGGCGGACCCACCGACCCGCTGGCCGGCATGCCCCCGCTGGCCCCCAGCGGCAGGCGCACGCTCGCCCGGATCATCGACCTGATCCTGGTGGGCATCGTCGTCTGGCTGATCACCTGGGGCTTCGGGGTGAGCGAGTACAACGTGGACAGCGACGACATGCAGTACGGCAAGTCGCTGGCCCAGTCGGCGCTCGCCGCGGTGCTCTACATCGCCTACGACACCGTCCTGATGTCCCGGTCCGGGCAGACGCTCGGCAAGAAGTGGCTGGGCATGCGGGTGGCGAACCTCGACAACGGCTCCACGCCCTCCGTGCAGACCACGCTGATCCGCTCGGCGGTCCTGTGGATCCCCTTCGCCTTCTGCTGCGCCTGCATCTGGACCGCCATCTCCGGCGGCTGGAGCTACTTCGACAAGCCCTACAAGCAGGGCCTGCACGACAAGGCGGCGAAGACGGTGGTGGTCACCGTCTGACCCACCGCCTCCCGGGGCACCCACGGCCCGGAACATGGGCGCAGCCGCCGGGCAACTGCTCCCGCGCGGCGCGCCCAGAGCCGTGACTTCGGGCCGGCGCGCTCGGTGTGAGCCGGGGTCGGCGTGGCCCGGGGGCGTGGTGCTGGAACGCCGGGTCGTGTTCTCCGGTCGGTGCGCTCGACGCAGGGATCGGGGGTGCGGTCCAGCTTGCCCCGGAGAGCGGCGCGCGGTGCGGCGAACTCGGGTTCAGGCGGCCGTCTTGGAGCTGGTGGCCGCCGGCGCTGGGCAACTGCCCCGCGCGGCGCGCCCAGACCGTGACCTCGGGTCGCCACACTCAGCGCAGGGGTCGGGGGGTACGGTCCAGTTCGCCCCGGAGAGCGGCGCGCGGTGCGGCGAACTCGGGTTCAGGCGGCCGTCTTGGAGCTGGTGGCCGCCGCGGGTACGGGCTCCTGCGTCGGCTGCTCGACGGGCCTGCTCACCGCGACGACGCGGGGCTTGGGCTGGGGCACCGTCATGGCGACCAGCAGGCCGAGGGCGAGCGCCGAGACGGCGATGACCGCTGTCCCCACGGCCGAACTCGTCTCTGACAGCAGCAGCATGGCGAGCGTCGAGAAGATGACGGTGATCGAACCGTAGGCGAGCTGTGCGGCGGTCGGACGAGGCATGGCAATCGTGTCCTCGGAATTGGGGGTCCACGGGGGGTGTCGGCCTGGCATTCCGCCGACATCCGGGCGTTCCGCCAATCGACTCTAATCGCCTGTCTGCCCGAGTGGAACGAACGGTAAGCGTGACCTAACCAACAGTGCCGGAGCACAGGGGGCGCACGGAGTCATGGCGTCCACCAAGTGGACATCTGTGCGCGCCCGTTCTGTTGCGGTCATGTGTCCGCAATACGAACACCAGCTCCCGATAATACATTTGACGGGTCCAAGTCAAGGTCTGTCTTTTCTCCCCAACCTTTAGTCAAATACCGGTCACTTGCCTGATAGGGGAGAGGTACAAGTGACTGACAGATCCTGGACGTTCAGGACGGCCGCGACGGTCGTGGCGATAGCCGCGGCCTCGGCCACGTTCTCGACGTTCGCCGTCGCACAGGCCGCGGACAAGCCCGCGAAGACCTCCGCGGCAGACCGGCAGGACCCGCAGCCGGCGAAGGCCAGGGAGCACGACTTCGACGGCCCTTACAGCCGTACACAGGACGCCCAGCGCGAGGAGGCGCTCCAGCAGGTCATCGCCGGCCAGGCCACGGTCAAGGAGAAGGACGGCTCGAAGGTCGTCCAGCTCAAGGGCCGCAAGGGCGACAGCAAGTACGTCGAGCTCGGCCGCGAGAAGACCGACAAGATCTTCACGATCCTCGTCGAGTTCGGCGACCAGGTCGACCCCCGCTACGGCGGCACGCCCGGCCCGCTGCACAACCGGATAGAGGCGCCGGACCGCAAGACGAACAACAGCACCGACTGGCAGGCCGACTTCGACCGGGCCCACTACCAGGACCTGTACTTCGGCGACGGCAACGCCACGCTCAAGTCGTACTACGAGAAGCAGTCCTCGGGCCGCTACTCGGTCGACGGCGAGGTCACCGACTGGGTCAAGGTGCCCTACAACGAGGCCCGTTACGGCTCCAACGACGCCGCGACCGGTGCCTGGTACGCGGTCCAGGACGGCGTCAACGCCTGGGTCGCGGAGCGCGAGGCCGCCGGTGACACGGCCGCCGAGATATCCGCGGAACTCGCCGAGTTCGACCAGTGGGACCGCTACGACTTCGACGGCGACGGCGACTTCAACGAGCCCGACGGCTACATCGACCACTTCCAGATCGTGCACGCCGGCGAGGACGAGTCCGCGGGCGGCGGCGCCCAGGGCGAGGACGCCATCTGGGCGCACCGCTGGTACGCGTTCGGCACCGACAAGGGTGTCACCGGCCCCGACACCAACAAGCGCGGCGGCACCCAGATCGGCGACACCGGCGTCTGGGTCGGCGACTACACCATCCAGCCCGAGAACGGCGGCCTGGGCGTCTTCGCCCACGAGTACGGCCACGACCTCGGCCTGCCCGACGAGTACGACACCTCCGGTGGCGGCGAGAACTCCACCGGCTTCTGGACGCTGATGTCCTCCGGCTCCTGGCTCGGCACGGGCAAGGACTCGATCGGCGACCTGCCCGGCGACATGAACGCCTGGGACAAGCTCCAACTGGGCTGGCTGGACTACGAGGTGGCCAAGGCCGGCAAGCGCTCGAGCCACAAGCTGGGCGTCGCGGAGTACAACACCAAGAACCCGCAGGCCCTCGTGGTCCAGCTGCCGAAGAAGTCGGTCACCACCGAGGTGACCACCCCGGCGCAGGGCGCCACCCAGTGGTGGAGCGACACCGGCGACGACCTCGAGAACACCCTGACCCGCACGGTCGACCTCACCGGCAAGTCCGCCGCGTCTCTCACCCTCGACGGCTGGTGGGACATCGAGCAGGACTACGACTACCTGTACGCCGAGGTCTCCACCGACGGCGGCGCCAACTACACCCCGATCGACGGCACGTTGGCCGACGGCACCGCGATCCCGCGGGACGGCAGCGGCAAGCCGGCCCTCACCGGCTCGGTCGAGGCCTACCAGAAGCTGACCTACCCGCTGAACGCCTACGCGGGCAAGAAGGTCAGCCTGCGCTTCCGTTACGCCACCGACGGCGGCACCTCCCTCAAGGGCTTCGCGGCCGACGAGATCACGGTGACCGCGGACGGCACGGCCCTCTTCTCGGACAACGCGGAGAGCGCGGACACGGCCTGGACGGCGAAGGGCTTCCGCCGGGTCGGCGCGTCCTTCACCGATGAGTACGCGCAGTACTACATCGCCGAGAACCGCCAATACGTGTCGTACGACAAGGTGTTGAAGGTCGGCCCGTACAACTACGGGTTCTCCACGACCCGTCCGGACTGGGTGGAGCACTACGCCTACCAGAACGGCCTGTTGATCTGGAAGTGGGACACCTCCCAGAAGGACGACAACACCAGCGCCCACCCCGGCCGGGGTCTGATCCTGCCGATCGACTCCCACCCGACCGCGCTGAAGTGGTCCGACGGCACGCTGATGCGCAACCGCATCCAGGCCTACGACTCGACCTTCAGCTGGTACCCGACGGACGGCATCACGCTCCACAAGGCCGACGTCCCGACGAAGATCAAGTCCAAGCCGGGCGTCCCGGTCTTCGACGACGGCACGTCGAACTACTACGACGCGACGAACCCGCTCGCCGGGGTCAACATCACTGACACCAACACCCGGATCAAGATCGTCAAGGAGCCCCTGAACGGCTCGACGATCACGCTCCAGGTCGGACCTTCGGCCAAGAAGAAGTAAAACCGCAGGTCAGAAGCGTATCGGCGGCAACCCCTGGCGGGTTGCCGCCGATCGTGTTTAGGTGCGTCCTGTGGCTTCCTTATTGACACCGACGCACACGGGGGTGTGACCGCATGGCCGCAGGAGGTTTCTGCAAGCTGCCGAACGGCAGGGTGGTGGTGGCGCTGAACCTGCCCCGCCCGCCCGCCGACGGCTACGGCAGCGTGCGGGTACTCGTCCACGCCCACAACCGGGCGCGCGCCCTGACCAGGCTGCGCAATCTGGGGCTGCGCGCGGTGTACCTGCGCGGCAACGGCGCGCCCCCGACCCCGGACGAGATCACGGCCGTGCTCCACCACCCGGACGGGCTGATATGGCGTACTGCCCCTGACAACGCTGTCGCGGGCGGACCCGAGCTGGTCCAGGAGCTGTGGCATCCGATCAGGTCACTGCTGAGGAGGCCGACGGCACCGGTCTGAGCGCCGGCCCCGCCACCGCGCGGCCGCTCCGGACGACCTGCTTCCCGCCGAGCGGCCGTTCCCTAGACGACCGGCTTCCCGGAGAGCTCCACGCCCGCCTCCCGCAGCTCCTCGATCGCCCGTTCGGTCGTCGCCTCGGCGACTCCGGCGGTGAGGTCGAGGAGGACGTGGGTGCGGAAGCCCTCCCGGGCCGCGTCCAGGGCGGTGGCCCGTACGCAGTGGTCCGTGGCGATCCCGACCACGTCCACCTCCGAGACCTCGCGCGCCCGCAGCCAGTCGCCCAGCGTGACGCCGTTCTCGTCGGCGCCCTCGAAGCCGCTGTACGCCGCCGCGTACGCCCCCTTGTCGAAGACCGCGTCGATCGCCCCGGAGGCGACGGCCGGAGCGAAGTTCGGGTGGAAGCCGACCCCCTCGGTCCCGGCGACGCAGTGCGCGGGCCAGGAGTGCACGAAGTCGGGGTTGTCGGCGAAGTGGCCCCCGGGGGCGATGTGGTGGTCGCGGGTGGCCACCACGTGCTGGTAGCCGGAGCCCGCCGCCTGCCCGATCAGTTCGGTGACGGCGGCGGCCACATCGGCACCTCCGGCCACCGCGAGACTGCCTCCCTCGCAGAAGTCGTTCTGCACGTCGACGACGATCAAGGCGCGGCGCATGGTGGGTGTCCTTCGACTAAGAGTGAACTTACGAGCCTAGAGACTTCGGGGACCGGGCGGGAGGGGGCATGGACGGGCGCGTTCGGGGCGACAGCCGCTAGTTACCCGTGCGCCCGTTGACATACTCCGTCGGAATGACGGGCTCCCCGCGCGAGAGCTGGGTCGCCGACAGCGGCAGGTTGGCCCGGGCGGCGGCGTGCCGGTCCCGTACGACGTCCAGCGGCTCGCGGGCGACGACCTCGCCGCCCTTGACCAGCTCCACCAGCAGCTGCCGCTCCGCGAGCCCCGGCGGCACCGGCCCGGTGCCCACCACCTCGGCCTCCGCGTACCCCTCCGCGTCCAGCCGCCTGGCCGCCCACTTGCGGCCGCCGACCGAGGTCTTGCCCCCGGACGACTTCTTCGCGACCGGGATCAGCGACGCCTTCGGGTCGTCGGACTCGGCGCGCGCGACCAGCTTGTAGACCATCGAGGCGGTCGGGTGCCCGGACCCGGTCACCAGCTGGGTGCCGACGCCGTACGCGTCCACCGGGGCCGCGGCCAGCGAGGCGATGGCGTACTCGTCGAGGTCGGAGGTGACGATGATCCGCGTCCCCTTCGCGCCCAGCTCGTCCAGCTGCTGCCGCACCCGGTGGGCGACCAGGAGCAGGTCTCCGGAGTCGATGCGCACGGCCCCCAGCTCGGGCCCGGCGACCTCGACGGCCGTACGGACGGCCTCGGTGACGTCGTACGTGTCCACCAGCAGGGTCGTGCCCCGGCCCAGCGAGTCCACCTGGGCCTGGAAGGCGTCCCGCTCCTGGTCGTGCAGGAGGGTGAAGGCGTGGGCGGAGGTGCCGACCGTGGGGATGCCGTAGCGGAAACCGGCGGCGAGGTCGGAGGTGGTGGCGAAACCGCCGACGTAGGCGGCGCGGGCGGCGGCCACCGCGGACAGCTCGTGGGTGCGGCGGGCGCCCATCTCGATCAGCGGCCGGTCGCCCGCTGCCGAGGACATCCGGGAGGCGGCCGCGGCGATCGCGGAGTCGTGGTTGAGGATCGACAGGATCACGGTCTCCAGGAGCACGCACTCGGCGAAGGAGCCCTCCACTCGCATGATCGGCGAGCCGGGGAAGTACACCTCGCCCTCCGGGTAGCCCCAGATGTCACCGCTGAAGCGGTAGGAGGCGAGCCAGTCCAGGGTCTCCTCGTCGACGATGTCCCGCTCCCGCAGGAAGCCGAGCACGTCCGCGTCGAAACGGAAGTTCTCCACCGCGTCCAGCACCCGGCCGGTGCCCGCGACGACGCCGTAGCGCCGCCCGTCCGGCAGCCGCCGGGTGAAGACCTCGAAGACACTGCGCCGTTCGGCGGTACCCGCCTTCAGGGCGGCCTGCAGCATCGTCAGCTCGTACTGGTCCGTGAAGAGCGCCGTCGAGGGAACGTCCACCGGCAGCCCAAGGTCCGCTGTGTTCATAACAAGAGATGCTACCCCACTTCGCGTCAGTGTGACGATTTGTGGGGTGCGTGGCAGCATGGGCCGTGTGACGTCACCCGCTCCCGTAGAGATCGAACGCACCGAGTCGGCGGAAGAGGTCTTCGCCGTCCCCGAGCCGGACGTTCCCTGGGTCACGATCGTCCACAACGACCCGGTCAACCTCATGAGCTACGTGACCTACGTCTTCCAGTCGTACTTCGGCTACACGAAGGACAAGGCCACCAAGCTGATGCTCGACGTCCACCACAAGGGCCGCGCGGTGGTCTCCAGCGGAAGCCGCGAGGAGATGGAACGCGACGTGCAGGCCATGCACGGCTACGGTCTGTGGGCCACCCTTCAGCAGGACCGGAAGTAGCGACAAACCCTGATGCCAGGAACCTTCGAACCGCTCCCCGGCGGCGGCGCGGCCGTCGCCCTCGACGACGTCGAGATCTCCATCATCCGGTCGCTGGCCGTCCAGCTCCTGGAACTCATCGGCCCGGGGCCCGCCGAGGACGCCCCCGACGACCCGCTCGCCGAGCTCTTCGCGGACGGGCCGAGCGAGCCGCCCTCCGACCCGGTGCTCAAGCGGCTCTTCCCGGACGCCTACAGCGACCCCGAGGGCACCCCCGAGGCCAAGCAGGCCGAGGAGCAGCGGGCCTACTCCTCGGAGTTCCGCCGCTACACCGAGAACGACCTGCGGGCCGGCAAGCGCGAGAACGCCCTCGCGGTGGTCCGCACCCTGGACGCGCTTCATGTCGCGGGCGACGGCGGGGCGGTCCTCAAGCTGTCCACGCCCGAGTCCCAGCAGTGGCTCGGCGCCCTCAACGACCTGAGGCTCGCGATCGGCTCCCGCCTCGACATCACCGACGAGGAGGACACCGACCTCCTCTACCGGCTCCCGGACGAGGACCCCCGCAAGCCGATGGTGATGGCGTATCTGTGGCTGGGCGGCCTCCAGGAGACCCTCGTGACAACGCTTATGCCGTGAAATGTGACGGTTCTGTGTTCGCTCAGAGGACGCTCAAATCCGGATAACGATCACGTCACCGCACTGACGGCTTTCGCGCATTCCGGGCGCCGTTTGTCCGCTTCTTCCTGTGTCCTGCGCCACATGCCGCTCGGGCGATCAACGTTGCGGCCGTGATAAATCTTCACGACCGCCCGGGCGAACACCACCCGAATGTTCGGCCGGGTGCGCCACCGAGCCGGTGATCGCCGGCCAGGCACCGCTCCATCATCCGGGGGGATCGAGAACCGATCCGAGGCCGACGAGAGGCCCGGTTCGGCATGGAGAAAGGCGCACCACCACATGACCTCCGCTCAGGTCGACACAGGCTCGGACTCGGAGAAGACCTCCGAAGAGGGGTACGAGCGCGGACTCGGCAGCCGCCAGGTCCAGATGATCGCGATCGGCGGCGCCATCGGCGTCGGCCTCTTCCTCAACGCCGGGGCGAACATCGCCAAGGCGGGTCCGAGCCTCATCCTGATGTACGCCGTCGCCGGCGTGATCATCTTCTTCATCATGCGGGCACTGGGCGAGCTGCTGCTCTACCGCCCGGTCTCCGGCTCCTTCGCGGAGTACTCCCGCGAATTCCTCGGCCCGTTCTTCGGCTACTTCACTGGCTGGACGTACTGGCTGCTGTGGGTCGTCACCGGCATGGCGGAACTCACCGCCGCCGCGATCTACGTCAACTACTGGTTCCCGGCCGTCCCCCAGTGGACGACGGCCCTGGTCTTCCTGGTCGTCCTGTTCGTGGCCAACCTGATCTCGGTGAAGCTGTTCGGCGAGATCGAGTTCTGGTTCTCGATGATCAAGGTCACCGCCCTCATCGGCATGATCGTGATCGGCCTCGGCGTCCTCACCTTCGGCTTCAGCGCCGCCGGTGACACCGCCGCGGTCTCCAACCTCTGGGCCTTCGACGGCTTCTTCCCCAAGGGCATCGGCTCGTCCCTGATGACCCTGCAGGGCGTGATGTTCGCCTACCTCGCCGTCGAGCTGGTCGGCGTCACCGCCGGTGAGTCCGAGAACCCCGAGAAGACCCTGCCCAAGGCGATCAACACCCTGCCCTGGCGGATCGGCCTCTTCTACGTCGGCGCCCTCACCGTCATCCTGTGCGTGGTCAAGTGGACCGAGTTCGCGGCCGGCGTCAGCCCCTTCGTGAAGGCGTTCGCCGTGATCGGCATCCCGGCGGGCGCCGGCATCGTGAACTTCGTCGTCCTCACCGCGGCCCTGTCCTCCTGCAACTCCGGCATGTACTCCACGGGCCGCATGCTGCGCACCCTGGCCGACAGCGGAGAGGCGCCGCAGGCCTTCAACAAGCTCTCCGTGACCCGCACCCCGGCACTGGCCATCACGGTCTCCGTGCTCTTCATGGGCATCGGCGTGGTCCTGAACTACGTCGTGCCGGAGAAGGCCTTCGGATACGTCGTCTCGGTCGCCACCGCGGCGGGCATCTGGACCTGGCTGATGATCCTGATCAGCCATGTGCGCTACCGCCGCGAGGTGGTGGCCGGCCGCCTGCCCGCCTCCTCCTTCCCGGCCCCGGGCGGCTCGGTCGGCAGCTGGATCGCCATCGTGTTCCTGCTCTTCGTGACCTGCCTGATCGCGTACGACGCCGACTCACGGGTGTGCCTGTACGTGATGGCCGGCTGGGCCGCGGCGCTGGGCGTGGGCTGGGCCGTGCTGAAGTCCCGCAACCCGGGGATCGCCGCACGGCCGGAGTCGGAGTTCGAGAAGATCGGTTAGCCCGCCGGCCGCGGCTGCGCGGGTGAGTGTCCGGCATGTGGGCCGCTTCGTACCGTCCCTCGGTACGAAGCGGCCCTCTGCTTATCCTTTTCCCCATGCTGACCATCACCCAGGACCTCGTCGACCGGATCGTCGCGCACGCGCGCAAGGACCACCCCGACGAGGCGTGCGGAGTCGTCGCGGGACCGGCGGGGTCGGACCGGCCCGAGCGCTTCATCCCCATGCTCAACGCGGCCATGTCGCCCACGTTCTACGAGTTCGACTCCGGCGACCTGCTGAAGCTCTACCGCGAGATGGACGACCGCGACGAGGAGCCGGTGGTCATCTACCACTCCCACACCGCCACCGAGGCCTACCCGTCCCGTACCGACATCTCCTACGCCAACGAGCCCGGCGCCCACTACGTCCTCGTCTCCACCGCCGACACCGACGGCCTCGGCGACTTCCAGTTCCGCTCCTACCGGATCGTGGACGGCGAGGTCACCGAGGAGGAGGTCACGGTCGTAGAGACCTACTGATCTCACAGTTCGGTCAGAATTCATCCAGCATGCGAGATCACACTCCGGGACCCCGGCCGGGAATCGATACGATGAGCCCATGGTTTCTAACGACGTGAGCGAGAAGACGCCGGGCGCCCTGCTCGTGGCGCGGCTGCACGTCGACCTGTGCAGGCTCGCCAGCGCCATCTGTTGACGCTGCCCCTGCCGCCGCACGGCCGTGAGCCGCGGCGCGCCACACATGCACGACCTGCTGTACCAGCGCTGCCGCGCGCCCACCGACCAGACACCATCCGACAGGAGCCCTGAGCCATGGCCATCGAGGTCCGCATCCCGACCATCCTCCGCACCTACACCGACGGCCAGAAGGCGGTGGAGGGCACCGGGAACACCCTCGCCGAGCTCTTCGCCGACCTCGAGACCCGGCATGCGGGCGTCCAGGCCCGCATCGTGGACGGCGGCGAGCTGCGCCGCTTCGTCAACGTCTACCTGAACGACGAGGACGTCCGCTTCCTCGACGGCATCAACACCAAGCTCACCGACGGCGACAACGTCACGATCCTGCCGGCCGTGGCCGGCGGCATGGCCTGATCGTCGATGCGTTACGACTCCCCGCTGGCCGCGGTGGGCAACACCCCTCTGGTGCGCCTGCCGCGGCTCTCGCCGTCCGCCGACGTACGCATCTGGGCCAAGCTCGAGGACCGCAACCCCACCGGCTCGGTCAAGGACCGCCCCGCCCTGCACATGATCGAGCAGGCGGAGAAGGACGGCCGCCTCACCCCCGGCTGCACCATCCTGGAGCCCACCTCCGGCAACACCGGCATCTCGCTGGCCATGGCCGCCAAGCTCAAGGGCTACCGGATCGTCTGCGTGATGCCCGAGAACACCTCGCAGGAGCGCCGGGACCTGCTCGCCATGTGGGGCGCCGAGATCATCTCGTCCCCCGCAGCGGGCGGCTCCAACACCGCCGTACGGGTCGCCAAGGAGCTGTCCGCGGAGCACCCCGACTGGGTGATGCTCTACCAGTACGGCAACCCCGACAACGCGGGCGCCCACTACGCGACCACCGGCCCGGAGATCCTCGCCGACCTCCCCTCGATCACGCACTTCGTCGCGGGCCTCGGCACCACCGGCACCCTCATGGGCGTCGGCCGCTACCTGCGCGAGCACAAGCCGGACGTGAAGATCGTCGCCGCGGAACCGCGCTACGACGACCTGGTGTACGGGCTCAGGAACCTCGACGAGGGCTTCGTGCCCGAGCTCTACGACTCCTCCGTCCTCACCACCCGCTTCTCGGTCGGCTCGGCCGACGCGGTCACCCGCACCCGTGAGCTCCTCCAGCAGGAGGGCATCTTCGCGGGCGTCTCCACGGGCGCCGCCCTGCACGCGGCGATCGGCGTCGGCAACAAGGCGCTCAAGGCGGGGGAGTCCGCCGACATCGCCTTCGTCGTGGCCGACGGCGGCTGGAAGTACCTGTCAACCGGCGTCTACACGGCGGCCACGACGGAGGAAGCGATCGCGACGCTGCAGGGCCAGCTCTGGGCCTGACCCGCTAGGTCGCCAGGTGACGGACCTGGTCCCACAGGACCGGGTCCACCACACCCGCCTTCCGCCGGAAGTCCCGCACCGGCACCTCCCGCAGCTCGTCCGTCTCCAGGAAGCTGGCCCGCCCCCGGGCATCGCCGACGGCACCCGGCGGCAACGGGATCACCCCGGTCCGCTCGTCGTGGTACTTGCTGGTGATCTTCGCGACCGTCACCCGCTCGCCGCGCACCAGGAGCACCAGACAGGGCCTGTCCTTGCCACCGGGCCCGTCCTCGTACGGCACGTTCGCCCACCAGATCTCCGCGGGCCGCGGCCGCAGCCCCGTACGCCCGGCCGGCCGAGTCGAGCGGTCCGCACGCCCTCGGGGCCGATGCCCCCGCCCCCACCCGTCCACCAGCGTGGCGACCAGCGCGAGCAGCACGACTGCGGCGAGCGCGAGCCACCAGGACGTGTCCATGAGGACGACGTTACCGGCGCGCGATCTGCCCCGCGCGCCCTCTGTGGAACCCGTGATCCCTCTCTCACTCCTCACGCGCCCCTGGTCCAGCCGAACCGGTGACACCACAGGTGAGTTCCCCCACAACAGCCCTTGGCGGAGGAGCGACCGGAGGTTTTGCGCCTTACGCTCGACGGACCGCACGACCCCCGTCTCTATCCCAGAAAAGTCCCGCCAGCGGAGGTTTCTGTTTCATGAAGCTCACCGTCGTCGGCTGCTCGGGGTCGTTCCCGTCCGCGGAATCGGCCTGCTCGAGCTACCTCGTCGAGGCCGACGGCTTCCGGCTGCTTCTCGACATGGGCAACGGTGCCCTTGGCGAGCTGCAGCGCCACTGCGGTCTCTACGACCTCGACGCGATCTTCCTCAGCCATCTGCACGCCGACCACTGCATCGACATGTGCGCGTACTTCGTCGCGCGCTACTACCGCCACGACGGCGGCCGCTGCGACCCCATCCCGGTCTACGGCCCCGAAGGCACCGAGCACCGTCTGACCACGGCCTACGCCGACACCCCCACGGCCTCCTCCATGAGCGAGGTCTTCGACTTCCACACGGTCAAGCCGTCCACCTTCGACATCGGGCCGTTCACGGTCCACACCGAGCGCGTGGCGCACCCGGTCGAGGCGTACGGCATCCGCGTCGAGCACGGCGGCAAGTCGCTGACCTACTCCGGCGACACGGGGCTGAGCGGGGCGTTGACCGAACTGGCCCGCGACACCGACCTGTTCCTGTGCGAGGCCGCCTTCACGCACGGCAAGGAGAACATCCCCGACCTGCACCTCAACGGCCGCGAGGCGGGTGAGACGGCGACCCGGGCAGGAGCCCGCCGCCTGGTCCTCACCCACATCCCCCCGTGGACCGACCCGCAGGTCAACCTCGCCGACGCGCGCGCGGTGTTCGACGGCCCGGTGTCCCTGGCGGCGCCGAGGGTGTCGTACGACATCTAGCCCCTGCGACATGCCGAAGGCCCCCGGAGCGGTTCAGGGCTCCGGGGGCCTTCGCATGCCGTACGGCCGGCCTACGCCTTGGTGAGGTCCTCGACCTCTTCCTCGGGCTCGCGGCCCGGGGTGGGGAGGTTGAACTTGACGATGGCGAAGCGGAAGACGACGTAGTAGATGGCGCCGAAGACCAGGCCGATCGGGATGATCAGCCATGGCTTGGTGGCCAGGTTCCAGTTCAGCCCGTAGTCGATGACGCCCGCGGAGAAGGTGAAGCCCGCGTGGACGCCCAGCGCCCAGGTCACCGCCATGGAGACGGCGGTCAGGACCGCGTGGATCGCGTACAGCACCGGCGCGATGAACATGAACGAGAACTCGATCGGCTCGGTCACACCGGTCACGAAGGAGGTCAGCGCGAGCGAGATCATCATGCCCATCACGGCCTTGCGGCGCTCGGGGCGGGCGGAGTGGGCGATCGCGATCGCGGCGGCCGGCAGACCGAACATCATGATCGGGAAGAAGCCGGACATGAACTGGCCGGCCGTCGGGTCGCCGGCGAAGAAGCGGTTCAGGTCGCCGTGGACGATGGTGCCCGTCGCGTCCTTGAAGTCGCCGAGCTGGAACCAGGAGACGGTGTTCACGAACTGGTGCATGCCGATGGGGATCAGCGCGCGGTTGATCAGGCCGAACAGTCCCGCACCGACGGCGCCGAGACCGGTCATCCACTCACCGAAGTCGGAGATGACCTCACCGATCGGCTCCCAGACCAGCCCGAAGAAGACGCCCATGAGGGTGCCGACGAAGGCCATGATGATCGGCACCAGGCGGCGGCCGTTGAAGAACCCGAGCCAGTCCACCAGCTTGGTGCGGTGGAAGCGCTGCCACAGCACGGCCGACAGCAGCCCCATCAGGATGCCGCCGAGGACGCCGGGGTTGTTGTAGGTCGCGGCTATGTCGGCGCCGGCCTGGACCTTCGCCTCGGTGACCGGGAACGCCTTGAGGACGTTGCTGTACACCAGGAAGCCGACCAGGGCCGCCAGTGCGGTCGAGCCGTCGGACTTCTTGGCGAAGCCGATCGCGACGCCGATACAGAACAGCATCGGCAGATTGTCGAAGATCGCGCCACCGGCGGTGGCGAACACGGACGCGACCTTGTCCCAGCCGAAGCCGTCCTTGCCGAACACATCGGGCTGGCCGAACCGGAGCAAGAGCCCCGCCGCCGGCAACACGGCGATCGGGAGCTGCAGGCTTCGGCCGACCTTCTGCAGGCCCTGGAAAAGACCGGATCCCCGCTTCTTGGCGGGGGCCGCCGTCTCGGTGGCGGTGCTCATAACGCTTCCTCCATCGGGTGGTGGTCTACACCACTCAGTGGTGTAGACCTGTTGTACACGATGGGGGCGTTATAAGGAACCCGTCAGTTCTGCAACCGGAGGACTACAGCTTGGTGACGTCCTCGACCTCCTCCTCGGGCTCCCTGCCCGGCGTCTTCAGGTCGAACCTGGTGATGGCGAACCGGAAGATCGCGTAGTAGACGGCCGCGAAGCACAGGCCGATCGGGATGATCGCCCACGGCTTCGTCGCCAGATTCCAGTTGATGACGTAGTCGATGAGCCCGGCCGAGAAACTGAATCCGTCGTGCACCCCGAGCCCCCACGTCACCGCCATCGACACACCCGTCAGCACCGCGTGCACCACGTACAACAGCGGCGCGATGAACAGGAACGAGTACTCGATCGGCTCGGTGATCCCCGTCACGAAAGAGGTCAGGGCCACCGAGAGCATCAGACCGCCCACCTCCTTGCGGCGGGCCGGCTTCGCGCAGTGCGTGATCGCCAGCGCGGCGGCCGGCAGCGCGAACATCATGATCGGGAAGAACCCCGAGGTGAACTGCCCCGCGTTCGGATCGCCCGCCAGGAACATGTTGATGTCACCGTGCACCTGGGAGCCGTCAGGCTTGGTGTACGTCCCGAACTGGAACCAGATGGGCACGTTCAGGAACTGGTGCAGACCGATCACCAGCAACGCCCGGTTCGCGACACCGAACAGCCCCGCACCCCACGACCCCGCGCCCTTCAGCCAGTCGCTGAAGTTCTCCAGCCCGTTCCCGATCGGCGGCCACACCCACAGACACAGCGCCGCGAAGGCGATCGCCACGAACGCCATGATGATCGGCACCAGCCGCCGCCCGTTGAAGAACCCGAGCCAGTCCACCAACTTGGTGCGGTGGTACCGCTGCCAGAAGAACGCCGTCAGCAGCCCCATCACGATGCCGCCGAACACCCCCGGGTTCTGATAGGTGAACGACACCACCGTGTGGTCCACCGTCGCCTGGCACCCGATGCCCTGCACGGTCGTCGACCCGCTCGGACAGTCCTCCGGAAACTGCCGCAACACCGAGAAATAGACCAGGAATCCGGCCACCGCGGCCAGCGCCGTCGACCCGTCAGACTTCTTCGCCATCCCGATCGACACACCCACGCAGAACAGCAGCGGCAGCCCCAGCGAACCGTCGAGCAGCGCACCGCCCGCTCCCGCCATCACCTTGGAGACGTTCGTCCACCCCAGGCCGTCGTCCCCGAACACATCCGGCTGGCCCAGCCGGTTGAGGATGCCCGCGGCCGGCAGCACGGCGATGGGCAGCTGCAGACTGCGGCCCATCTTCTGCAGTCCCTGGAACGCCGACTGCCACCGTCGGCGCGCGGGAGAGACCTCGGTCTCGGCGCTTGAGGGCTGGCTCATGAGTTGGCGACCGCCTGTCAGGTGGTGTAGACCAGTCACGGACGATTGGGTTGCTGTGACGTCATCTTTCGGTACGTACGGCGCAATCGCTCGCGAAGTTGGGCCAACTGTGCGTGAGGAGACCGACATGGCCACCAAGGCAGAGAAGATCGTCGCCGGACTCGGCGGCATCGAGAACATCGAAGAGGTCGAGGGCTGCATCACCCGCCTGCGCACCGAGGTCGTCGACGCGGGCAAGGTCGACGAAGCCGCCCTCAAAGCCGCAGGCGCCCACGGCGTCGTCAAGATGGGCACCGCGATCCAGGTCGTCATCGGCACCGACGCCGACCCGATCGCCGCGGAGATCGAGGACATGATGTGAACCACCCGTTCACTTGAAAGGGCCCCTTCCCACCGCGGGAGGGGCCCTTTCCCCTGGTGCCGATAGGCTCGGCGCCATGTCTCGAATCGACGGCCGCACCCCCGAACAACTCCGCCCTGTCACCATCGAACGCGGCTGGAGCAAGCACGCCGAGGGCTCCGTCCTCGTCTCCTTCGGCGACACCAAGGTCTTCTGCACCGCCTCCGTCACCGAAGGCGTCCCCCGCTGGCGCAAAGGCAGCGGCGAGGGCTGGGTGACCGCCGAGTACTCCATGCTGCCCCGCGCCACCAACACCCGCGGCGACCGCGAATCCGTCCGCGGCAAGATCGGCGGCCGCACGCACGAGATCAGCCGCCTCATCGGTCGCTCCCTGCGCGCGGTCATCGACTACAAGGCGCTCGGCGAGAACACCATCGTCCTCGACTGCGACGTCCTCCAGGCCGACGGCGGCACCCGCACCGCGGCCATCACCGGCGCCTACGTGGCACTGGCGGACGCCGTCTCCTGGGCCCAGGGCAAGAAGCTGATCAAGGCCGGCCGCAAACCCCTGACCGGAACCGTCAGCGCGGTCTCCGTGGGCATCGTCGGCGGAGTCCCCCTGCTCGACCTCCGCTACGAGGAGGACGTCAAGGCCGACACCGACATGAACGTCGTCTGCACCGGAGACGGCCGCTTCGTCGAGGTCCAGGGCACCGCCGAAGCCGAACCCTTCGCCCGCGACGAGCTCAACTCCCTCCTCGACCTCGCCGTCCTCGGCTGCTCCGAACTCGCCGCCCTGCAGAGCAAGGCGCTTGATACGGTCCTCGAAAGGTAAAGGGACCGCCAAGAACGGTGGGCCGGTACGCGCAACCCGACCGGCCGTCCCGGCGTCTTCGGGAGTACGGGCGCCCGCTGTGCACAACGGGCGCCCGGCCAGTCAACGGGGGCCTCCTGAGGCCTGCCACAGGGAGGGAACAGATCCATGGCCGCCAGCCGACGCCGCCGTAGTCGCCTTGTCACCATCGCCGCAGCGGTGGCCGCCGTAGGACTCACGGTCGGCCTCACCACAGGCTGCGACGCCGTCAGCAAGGCCCTGGACTGCGTCCAGACCGCCGAGGCCGTCGCCGACAGCGTCACCGACCTCCAGCAGGCCGTCGAGAACGCGTCGAACGACCCCACCCAGATCGACGAGGCCCTCACCTCCATCGACCAGAACCTCGACGAGATCGGCGACAAGACCGACAACGCCGACGTCAACCAGGCCGTCGACAACCTCGGCACAGCCGTGACCAACGTCCGTACGGCCGTCAAGAACGGCGACGAGACCCCGGACCTGAGCCCCATCACCGACGCGGCCGGCGAACTGACCAAGGTCTGCACGCCGTAATACTGGTGGGCATGACCCGCCTGATCCTCGCCACCCGCAACGCCGGGAAAATCAACGAGCTCCACGCGATCCTCGCCGACGCAGGTCTGCCCTTCGACCTCGTCGGCGCGGACGCGTACCCCGAGATCCCCGACGTCAAGGAAACCGGCGTCACCTTCGCCGAGAACGCCCTCCTCAAGGCCCACGCCCTCGCCCAGGCCACGGGCCTGCCGGCGATCGCCGACGACTCGGGCCTCTGCGTGGACGTCCTCAACGGCGCCCCCGGCATCTTCTCGGCCCGCTGGTCAGGGACGCACGGAGACGACGTCGCGAACCTGAACCTGCTCCTGGCCCAACTGTCGGACATCGCCGACGAACACCGCGGCGCCCACTTCGCCTGCGCGGCGGCACTCGCCCTGCCGGACGGTACGGAGCGGGTCGTCGAGGGCCGGCTGCGGGGCGTCCTGCGCCACGCCCCTGTGGGCACGAACGGCTTCGGCTACGACCCGATCCTCCAGCCGGACGGCGAGACACGGACCTGCGCCGAGCTGACGGCGGAGGAGAAGAACGCGATCAGCCACCGGGGGCAGGCGTTTCGGGCGTTGGTGCCGGTGGTGCGGGAGTTGTCGGGCTGAGGTGCGTACGGAAACGGCCTGCGCATCGATCCTTCGATTCGCAGGCCGTTTGTGTGCGGCGGAAGGGATTCGAACCCTCAAGCCCGATCAAGGGCCACAGATCCTAAGTCTGCTGTGTCGCCATTGCACCACCGCCGCTAGGCGTCTGCCATCGTACCGGGAGCCGCTCGGCGCCTGTTGCCTCCCCTGCACCAGGTGCTGGTGATCGCGTGGCAGTTGGGGCAGAGCAACCGCAGGTTCTCGCGCCGGTCGTCGCTCCAGTCCCCGTTGATGTGATCGACCTCCAGGGTCATGGGCTTGCCGAGCCATTCGGGGCCGACGCCGCAGTCCGCACACTCTTCGGGGACGCCGACTTCGCACAGAGCACGGCGCAGCAGGTGGGTCCTCGTTCGGCGCCTGCCGTCGTGTTGTACCAGGATCTCCTCCGGGTGCTTGAGGACGGCTGGGCGAGTCTTCCCTCGTTGATGGGCTTGCCCCAAGAAGTGCGCAGTTGTGAGGCCCTCCTCGGCGACCCACTGACGTAACAGCGCGCGCTGCCTGCCGTTGTCCGGGCGCTCCAAGCGGCGCAGCGCCTCCGCGATGGATTTGGACCTGGCGATTGCGCCGCGCAAGTCGTCGGGGGTGGGGCGGCGCTGCCCGCCGTTGGGGCTGAAGTGCGAGACGTCGATGCCGAAGTGCGCGAACCGTCGGATGAGGTAGCGGCGGAGTGTGGTGTACGGCTGGGTACCGAAGAAGGCGATGACCTCTTCGATGTCGGAGCACCGTGCTGCGGCTTCGGCCAGCCGCTCCCGGGTGTACTGCACACCGCTGCTCATGAAGCGCGCCCCTTGCCGCGCCCGCGGTAATTGTCCGTTGTCGAGTGGCAGTTGGGGCACAGAAGCCGCAGGTTCTCGGCGCGGTTGTCCCGCCAGTTGCCGTCGATGTGGTCGACCTCGAGGGGCAGCGGATACCCCCGCCAGACTGCTTCGACACCACACAGGGCACACCGCTCGGGTACACCGACGCTCGTCATCGCCCGCCTGAGGCGATCGCTATGGATGCGCCGGGCGTTGTCCGCGGGCTGCTCGGTGAGCAGTTCGCCCGGCGTCCGGCGACGCAACGCGTCCCCCCGCTGGATCGGCACCTGGAAGTGCGAGACATCGATGCCGTACGCCTTGATCCGCCGGCTGATGTGTGTGTGGTGCCCGCCCACCACCTCGAGTCCCAGCCGACGCAGCACCTCGCACATGTTCGTCGACGCCGAGACGGCTTCCTGGAGGATCTCCCGCGTCCACTTCACCCCCTCCCGCTCGAAGTGCGAGATGTCCACGCCCAGCTTCTTCATCCGCTCGGCGACGTACCGCCGAGTCGAACTCCGCGGATCCACCCCCAACCTCTGCAACGCCTCGGACAAGGTCCGAGCTCCCCGAGCCGCCTCCTCCAGTCGCTCCCTGGTGTACGCACTGGCCCCCACCGAACCCCCTCCGTCCCCGACCGCATGTTCGCGACCTCGTACGGAGTAACGAACCGCTTATCGGACAGTCACGCCCGAAACGTAAAGCGGCTCGCCCCGGGTGTTCCGGTGCGAGCCGCTCGGCAGGGGGACGTGGGGGCTCAGATACCCAGGTCCTTGATGATCTTCGCCACGTGGCCCGTCGCGCGGACGTTGTACAGGGCCCGTTCGACCTTGCCCTCCTCGTCCACGATGATCGTGGAGCGGATGACGCCCATGTAGGTCTTGCCGTAGTTCTTCTTCTCGCCGTAGGCGCCGTAGGCCTCGGTCACGGTCTTCTCCGGGTCGGCGAGGAGGGTGACCTTCAGGGACTCCTTCTCGCGGAACTTCGCCAGCTTCTCCGGAGCGTCCGGGGAGACGCCGATGACGTCGTAGCCCGCGCCGGCCAGCACCTCCAGGTTGTCCGTGAAGTCGCAGGCCTGCTTCGTGCAGCCGGGGGTCAGCGCGGCCGGGTAGAAGTAGACGATGACCTTGCGGCCCTTGTGGTCCGACAGGGACACCTCGTGGCCGTCGGCGTCGGGCAGGGTGAAGGCGGGGGCCACGTCCCCGGGCTGGAGTCGCTCGCTCATTGGGCCAGAGTAACCGGGGGTCCTGACAGTGCAGTCGCGCGCGGAACTGACAGACTGTCCAGGACAAGCAGAAGCGACCCCGGAGGCTCTACCGTGGCGGACACGTCGGACATCAGAACCCCGGCGCAGATCGAGGCGGACATCAAGCGCCGCCGCGACATGCTGGCCGAGACGCTCGACGAGATCGGGGTGCGGGTGCACCCGAAGACGATCGTCGGCGATGCCAAGGCCAAAGTAGTCTCCAACATCGACCACACGCTCGGGCGGGCCTACGTCTCCGTCAACAAGGCGGTCACCGACGTGAAGGCCCAGTTCGTGGACGAGGACGGCGCTCCCCGTCTGGAGCGTGTCGTGCCCGTCGCCCTCGTCGCCGTGGGACTCGTGGGGCTGCTCGCCCTGGGAACCCGGCGCCGCAAGGGCTGACCCGGCCGCGTACACGGCCGCCGAGGACAGGTAGGTTCAGTGGCGTGAGCGCCAAGAGAAACGACACCCCGCACGACAAGCTGCCCATCCGGATGCTGCACGACCGCGTACTGGTCCGGCAGGAGAACGGCGAGGGCGAGCGGCGGTCGGGCGGCGGCATCCTCATCCCCGCCACCGCGGCCGTCGGACGCCGGCTGGCCTGGGCCGAGGTCGTCGCCGTGGGTCAGAACGTACGGACCGTGGAGCCCGGGGACCGGGTGCTGTACGACCCGGAGGACCGGGCCGAGGTCGAGGTGCGCGGGACCGGGTACGTCCTGATGCGTGAGCGCGATCTGCACGCGGTGGCGGCCGACCGGTTCGAGGGCTCCGAGGACTCGACCGGCCTCTACCTCTGATTCAGCGGTTCAAAAGGGCTGGTGACCATCGTCACCAGCCCTTTTTGTCGTTCCTTTGCTAGTTTTGAAAGTGCCAGCCCGACGAGACGCGCCGTACCGGGACGGGAAACAGCCGTAGGCAAAGACGACGCACTCCCTGTCAGAGATCGAAGTCTCGGAGGTGCTCGTCATGGCCTGGGTTCTGCTCGTCGTCGCCGGTCTGCTCGAGGTCGGCTGGGCGGTCGGCATGAAGTACACCGACGGTTTCACCCGGCTCGTGCCGAGCCTGTTCACCGGCGCGGGCATCGTCGCCAGCATGCTGCTGCTGTCGTACGCCGCCAAGTCCCTGCCCATCGGTACCGCCTACGGCGTCTGGGTCGGGATCGGGGCGGCCGGGGCGGCGGTGCTCGGCATGGTGGTGCTGGGTGAGCCGGTCACCGCCGCCCGGATCTTCTTCGTCTGTCTGCTGGTGGTCGCCGTCGTGGGGCTGAAGGCGACCTCCGGTCACTGAGGGGCGACCGCGGGCACTGAGGCGCGGTCACTCCCGCCGGGTCGTGCCCACCAGGTTCTGGCCGCCGGTCGCCGCGCCGCCGCTCGGTGAGTCCCCGGTGGTGCCTCCGGTCGCGTCACCCGTGGTGCCGCCGTCGGTCGTGCCGCCACCGGTCGAGGTGTCCCCGGCGGTGCCGCCCGTCGTCGTGCCGCCGTCGGTCGTCGTGCCGCCGGTGTCGCCGCCGGTCGTGGTGTCGCCGGTGGTGCCGCCGTTGTCCTGGCCCTGGGTCTGCCCCTGGGACTGGCCCTGGGTCTGCCCCTGCGTCTGGCCCGGGGTCTCCTGGCCGCCGGTGGTGTCGCCCGTGGCGCCGCCGTTGTCCTGGCCCTCGGTGCTCGGGTCGACGGGGGCCTGGGTGCTCGGGGCCCGCTGCTCGGCGCCCGGCTGGAGTTCGAGGTCGAAGTCGCTGACCGACTTCCCCTTGAGGGCGGCCTTGGTGTACTGCGCCCAGATCTCGGCGGGCGGCCCGCCGCCGTTGACGCGCTCCAGGCCCATGGCGCCGTACAGCGACTTGTGCGCGGCGGTCACCGGGTCCTGGCCCATCACGGAGACGACCGTGGCGAGTTCGGGGGTGTAGCCGGCGAACCAGGCCGCGGTGTCCTCCTCGGCGGTACCGGTCTTGCCCGCGGCGGGGCGGTCCGCGCCCTGGGCGGCGGTGGCGGTGCCGTTCTCGACGACGCTCTGCAGGATCGAGGTGGTGGTGTCGGCGGCCTCGCGGCTGATGGCCTGACGGGTCTTCTGAGCGGGCAGCTCCACGGTCTCCTGGCCGTCCTTGGTGATCTTGTCGATCATCGTGTACGTGCCGTGCCTGCCGTGGTTGGCGAGTGTCGCGTAGGCCTCCGCCATGTCGAGGACGCTCGCGGTGTTCACACCCAGCGCGATCGAGGGGGTCGCGGTCAGGTCCGGGGTGTCGGCCGGGATGCCCAGGTCGATCGCGGTCTGCTTGACCTTGTCGGAGCCGACGTCGACGGCCATCTGCGCGTACACCGAGTTGACGGACTTGTCGGTGGCCTCGCGCACGGTGATCTCGCCGTAGGAGCCCTGGTCCTCGTTCTCGGGGGCGTAGTTGCCGCCGCTCCAGCCCACGACCGGACGCTTGTTGGTGCCGTCGTAGTAGGTGTTCGGGGTGATGGTCTGGCCGTCCTGCGTCTCGGAGTCGTTCTGGACGGCCGAGGCGAACACGATGGGCTTGAAGATGGAGCCGACCTGGAAGTCGCCGCGGGTCGCGCCGTTCGTGTACTGCTTGACGTAGTCGATGCCGCCGTACATCGCGACGACCTTGCCGGTCTTCGGGTCGACGGAGGCGCCGCCCGCGCGGACGTAGTTGTCGACCTTGTTGTCCTTCTTGTCGAGCTTCTTCATCACCTGGTCGTTGACCGCCTTCACGAAGGCGTCCTGCTTGCTCTTCTGCAGGGTGGTGGTGATGCGGTAGCCGCCCGCCTCCAACTGGTCCTTGGTGAGGATCTTGTTGTTGATGATGTAGTCCTCGACGGCGTCCTTGATGTAGCCGCGCTGCCCGGACAGACCGGTGGAGAGGGTCTGCTCCTTGGGCATCGGGAACTTCAGGCCGGTGCGCGCGGACTGGGCGAGCCAGCCCTTCTTGACCATGCCGTCCAGGACGTAGTTCCAGCGGGCCTCGGCCGCCGCCTTGTTCTCGGGGTGTGCGACGACGTCGTACTCGCTCGGGGCGTTGACCAGCGCGGCGAGGTAGGCGGCGTGGGCCGGGTCGAGGTCCACGGCGTCGACGCCGTAGTAGGCCTGGGCGGCGGCCTGGATGCCGTAGGCGTTGCGGCCGAAGTAGCTGGTGTTGAGGTAGCCCTCGAGGATCTCGTCCTTTGACTTCTCGCGGTCCAGCTTGATCGAGATGAAGAACTCCTTGGCCTTGCGGGTGACCGTCTGCTCCTGGGCCAGGTAGTAGTTCTTCACGTACTGCTGGGTGATCGTCGAACCGGACTGCTTGCCCTTGCCGGTCGCGGTGTTCCACGCGGCCCGCAGCATGGCCTTCGGGTCGATCGCGGACTCGGTGTAGAAGTCGCGGTCCTCGGCGGCGAGGACGGCGTGCTGGGCGTCCTTGGAGACCTGCGAGAGGGAGACGTTCTCGCGGTTGACCTCGCCGTCGCGGGCGAGCTGGCTGCCGTCGGCGTACAGGTAGACGTTGGACTGCTTGGTGGCGAGCGCGTTGGCCGGCGGGATCTTGACCATGGAGTAGCCGAGGTAGAACAGTCCGGCCAGGGCGATCAGCCCGAGGACGAAGGTGCCCAGCACCATGCGCCAGGTCGGGATCAGCCGTCGCCAGCCGGTCCGCTTGGGCCGCTTGGCCTTCTTCTTCCCGCCGGGCTCTTCAGCCTGCTGCGTCTCTCTCGGTGCCCAGCCCTCGGTCGGCTGCTGCGGCTGGTCGCTCATCTCGTGCACGGACTCCTGTTTCGCGTCGTACGTTCCCGTACGACCTCGTTACGCCTTCTGCGTCCCCTGTTGAAGACTCTCGCACCATGCGTTCCGTTCCCGGATATGGCGCGCGTCTCGCCCGGGAAAATGGGTGGCTCGCCCCATCACCTGCGCACTAGGCTCCTGCGCTTTGGTGTCGGCGCGCCGAGGAGGGCTGTTGATGTGGGTTCCTGGCGGTTGTACGCGGCCGTCGCGGCAGGGGGATTCAGACGGTACGCGACGTATCGCGCGGCCACGTTCGCAGGGGTGTTCACCAACACGGTCTTCGGTGTGATCCTCGTCTACACGTATCTCGCGCTGTGGGACGAGAAGCCTCACCTGGGAGGTTACGACCAGGCGCAGGCGGTGACCTACGTCTGGCTGGGGCAGTGCCTGTACTCGACGCTGGCCCTCCAGGGCGGCGGCGCCGAGAAGGACGTGATCGAGCGGATCCGCACGGGTGAGATCGCGGTCGACCTGTACCGTCCTGCCGACCTCCAACTGTGGTGGCTGGCGAGCGACTTGGGCCGCTCGCTGTTCCAGCTGATCGGGCGCGGGGTGATCCCCTTCGCCTTCGGCGCGCTGTTCTTCCCGATGGCGCTGCCCACCGACGTCATGTCCTGGGCGGCCCTGTTCGTGTCGCTGCTGCTCGCGATGATCGTCAGCTTCGGGATCCGCTATCTCGCGGCGCTGAGCGTGTTCTGGCTGATGGACGGCATGGGCATCATGCAGGCCGTGATGATCACGGGCGTCTTCTGCTCGGGCATCGTGTTCCCGCTCAACGCCTTCCCGGGGGTGCTGGGCGACATCGTGCGGGCGCTGCCGTGGGCGGCGCAGCTCCAGATGCCGGCGGACGTGCTGATGGGGGAGACCGACCCGCTCGGGGCGTACGCCTTCCAGGCGACGTGGGCGGTGGTGCTGCTGGCGGCCGGGCGGCTGCTGCAGTCGGCGGCGACGCGGCGGGTGGTGGTGCAGGGTGGCTGAGACGTCCCGGCTGGGCGAGGGGGTTCGCGCCTACTGGCTGATCGCGGGCATGTGGATCCGCTCCGCCATGACCTACCGCACCTCCTTCGTCGTCACGATGTGCGGAAACCTGCTGATGACCGGCCTGGACTTCGCCGGGATCCTGCTGATGTTCTCGCAGGTCGACTCGCTGGGCGGCTGGGGGCTGCCCGAGATCGCCTTCCTCTACGGCCTCTCGGTGACCGCCTTCGGGATCGCCGACCTGGTGCTCGGCTCGATGGACGTGCTGGGCTCCCGGATCCGTGACGGCTCCTTCGACATCCTGCTGGTGCGGCCGGCGCCGGTGCTCGCGCAGATCGGCGCGGACCGTTTCGCGGTGCGCCGGCTGGGCCGGATCACCCAGGGCACGGTGGTGCTGGTCTGGGCGCTGGCCTCGGTGGACGTCTCCTGGAGCGCGGCGAAGGTGCTGCTGGTGCCGGTGATGGTGGTCAGCGGCGCGGTGATCTTCTGCGCGGTGTTCGTGGCGGGCGCGGCCTTCCAGATCTACGCGCAGGACGCCTCCGAGGTGCAGAACGCGTTCACGTACGGCGGTACGACCCTGCTGCAGTACCCGCCGAGCGTGTTCGGGAAGGACTTCGTGCGCGGGGTGACGTTCGTGCTGCCCCTGGCCTTCGTCAACTGGGTGCCGGCCTCCTATGTGCTGGACAGGCCGTACCCGCTGGATCTGCCGCCGTGGGCGGCCTTCGCACCGCCGCTGGTGGCGGTGGCGTGCTGTGCGCTCGCCGGGTTCGCGTGGCGGGCGGGGCTCGGGTCGTATCGGAGTACGGGGAGTTAGTGGTGGACGTGGCGATGGATGCCTTCATCGAACTGGATCGCGTCGAGAAGGTCTTCGACGTGCGCAAGAAGACCGGCTTCCTGAAACGGGAGCGGCGCCAGGTGCGCGCGGTCGACTCGATCTCCTTCACCGTGGCGCGCGGCGAGATGGTCGGGTACATCGGCCCGAACGGCGCCGGGAAGTCGACGACGATCAAGATGCTGACGGGCATCCTGACGCCGAGCGGCGGCCGTCTGCGGGTGGCGGGCATCGACCCGTCCCGTGAGCGCACGCGCCTGGCCCACCGCATCGGCGTGGTCTTCGGGCAGCGCACGACCCTGTGGTGGGACCTGCCGCTGATCGACTCCTACAAGCTGATGCACCGCATGTACCGCATCCCGGACGCCCGTTACCGCGAGAACCTCGACCGCTGCGTCGAACTCCTCGAACTGGGCGAGCTGTTGGACGTCCCGGTGCGCCAGCTGTCCCTGGGGCAGCGGATGCGGGGCGACATCGTGGCGGCACTGCTGCACGACCCCGAGGTGCTGTACCTGGACGAGCCGACCATCGGGCTCGACGTCATCTCCAAGGCCAAGGTGCGTGGATTCCTGCGCGAGTTGAACTCCGAGCGCGGCACCACGGTCCTGCTGACCACCCATGACCTCCAGGACATCGAGCAGCTCTGCTCGCGTGTGATGGTCATCGACCACGGCCGTCTGATGTACGACGGTCCGCTCGCCGGTCTCCACGAGGTGGGCGAGAGCGAGCGCACGCTGGTGGTGGACCTGGAGCGGGAGTTGCCGCCGATCGAGGCGGCGCCCGCGCGCGTGGTGCGGGTGGAAGGGCCGCGGCAGTGGCTGGCGTTCCCGGCGTCCGAGTCGGCGGCGGCGCTGGTGGCGCGGGTCGCGGCGGAGTATCCGCTGGTGGATCTGTCGGTGCGGGAGCCGGACATCGAGGCGGTGATCGCGAAGATGCTGCATTCATTGGGGGACGCCCCCGAACCCCCGTCCGGAGAAGCGGAGAAAGCGGTGTCGTAGCCGTGCGGTGAGGTACCTCGTAGGCTGCTTCGTATGACGGAAGAACTCCCGGAGCTGCGTGCTTCCGACGCCGATCGTGAGCGAGTCGCCGAGGTCCTGCGGGACGCCCTCGCGGAGGGGCGGCTCGACATGGAGGAGTTCGAGGAGCGGCTGGAGGCGACGTACAAGGCGCGCACGTACGGCGAGCTCGCGCCGATCACCCGGGATCTGCCGGTCGGCCAGGTGGTCGCTCCCAAGGTGGACATGCAGAAGCGGCCCGAGCCGGACGGGAGTTGGGCGTCCCGGATCGTCGGCGGGGAGGGCTCCTCGACGTGGGCCGTCGCCGTGCTGTCCGGGTTCCAGCGCAGGGGGCGGTGGACCGTGCCCCGGCGGTTCAACTGCTTCGCCTTCTGGGGCGGCGGGGAGATCGACCTGCGGGAGGCGAACTTCGCCGACCGGGAGGTCGTGATCAACTGTGTCGCGATCATGGGCGGACTGCAGGTGATCGTGCCGCCGGGGGTGGAGGTCGTGGTGCGCGGGATCGGGATCATGGGCGGCTTCGACCAGCGCGAGGAGGGCGTGCCGGGTGAGCCGGGGGCGCCTCGCGTGATCGTGACCGGGTTCGCCTTCTGGGGCGGGGTCGGGGTCGAGCGCAAGCTCAGGAAGGCCGACCGGCAGCGGCTGCGGGAGGAACGGCGGCAGGAGAGGCTGGAGCGCCGGGAGGCGGCCCGGGAGCTGCGACGCGGGGAGCACTGAGCGGTCGGGGGCGGGGGAGCACCAGCGGTCGGGGGCGGGGGCGTGATCGGCCCCCCGCCGGCCCGTGGCTACAGCCTTGCCGCCGTCGACCCCTTCAGGAACCGCAGCTCGAACGCGGCCGCCATCCGCTCGTACCCCTTGTCGTTGGGGTGGAGCCGGTCCCCCGAGTCGTACATCGCGAGGAGACTGCGGGGGTTGTAGGGGTCCCTCAGCGCCTTGTCGAAGTCGATCACCGCGTCGTAGACCCGGCCCGAACGGATCTCCGCGTTGACGGTCTGGCGGACGCCCTCGCGGGCCTCGGTCCAGGTGGTGCGCCTGCCGACGGGCATGAGGGTCGCGCCGACGACCTTGATGCCGCGGGCGTGGGCCTGGCGGACCAGGTCGCGCAGGCCGGCGAGGAGCTTCTGGGGGTCGACGGTGCCCGGTGTGCGGAGGATGTCGTTGATGCCGAGGTCGATGACGACGATCTTGACGTTGGGCCGGTCGAGCACGTCCCGCCGGAAGCGGCGGATGCCGGCCTGGTTCTCCAGCGGGCGTCCGCGGGCGTCCGCGAGGACCCGGTTGCCGCCGATCCCCTCGTTGACCACGCTGTAGCGGGGCAGATTTTGGCCCGCGGCGAGCGCGGTCCGAAGGCGCCGGTTCAGGAAGTCGGGCCAGCGGGCGTTCGCGTCGGCGGTGGAGTTCTTGCCGTCGGTCAGCGAGTCGCCGAACGCGACCACCGTGCCGTCGGCCTCGTCGCTGAGCACGTCCAGCGCGGTCAGATACCGCCAGTGGTCGACCTGCTGCGTGTACCCCGTCCCGCTGCCGTCCTCGGTGAGGTCGCCCTCGCCGGCGTACGACGTCTGCCGGGCCGTCGGGTGGTAGGTGACCGGGCCGGACAGGGTGGGGGAGTAGGTGGTGACCAGGACGTCGCCGCCGGCCGGGACGGAGAGGGCGACGGCGTCGCTGAGCACCTGCCCGCCCGCCGCGATGACGACGGTGGTGTTCCCGGCGAACGTGAGCCGGCGCATGGTCCCGGGCTGCGCCGCGGCGGTCCGTGTGCCGGCGGCCAGGGCGAGGGAGGCGTGAGTGATGGTCAGCGCGGTCCGGCCGTAGAGATTGGACAGCGTGATGCGGGCACTCGTACCTCCGACGCTGGTGTGGACGACGTTGCGGACGGAACGGCCGGTCATGCCCTCGGCCTCGGTGCCGGGCTCGGCACCGACCGGGGAGGCGGACCAGGTGCCGACCCAGACTCCGGCGGAGGCGGGTGCGGCGGAGGGGCGTGCGGGCCGGGAGCCGGACAGCGAGGTCCGGTCCGCGGTGCCGTTGTCGGCCGCCACTCCGACGTAGATGGCGGTGGACAGGGCCACGATCACGGCGACGATCGCGGCGAGAAGGGCGTAACCATGACGCCGAGTCATGTGGTGCTGTTCTCCTAGGGCGATGGGAGCCCGAGGCTCCGATCTGATCAACCCATGATGAGGCATGAACCGGGGGACAAGTGACGTGACCCCCTCAGGTTCCCTCGTCCGGATTGACGCCGGGAACTCCTGTTCCGTTCCGGGAGTAGGTCAGGAAGGGACAATGTGTGGAGGATCACCGAACGGGTGGAGCGGATGGAACGCACGAAACCTGAGGACACGGGACCGTCCGACGTGGAGCGACGGGCGCGGACGGACGGACCGATGCCGTCCGCGAGCCGTGCCGCCCCCGCCTCGCCCGTCCGCGCGATGAACACCTTCAGCGAGGCGGACCTGGAGAAGCAGCGCGGGGTGCGGCGCATGAAGCTCACCGCGACCGGACTGCTGCTGCTCGTGGCGGTCGTGTACGTCCTGGCCGAGTGGGCGCACAACTCCGGGGCGGGCCCCTGGGCGGGCTACGTCGCCGCGGCCGCCGAGGCCGGCATGGTCGGCGCGCTCGCCGACTGGTTCGCGGTCACCGCCCTCTTCCGTCACCCCCTCGGCCTGCCCATCCCGCACACCGCGATCATCCCCACCAAGAAGGACCAGTTGGGGGTCTCACTGGGCGAGTTCGTCGGCGAGAACTTCCTCTCCGAGGACGTCGTACGGCAGCGGCTGCGTGCCGTCGGGATCGGCAGCCGGCTCGGCGCCTGGCTGGCCGAGCCCGAGCACGCCGACCGGGTCACGGCCGAGCTGTCGGCCGCGCTCAGGGGCGCCCTGACCGTCCTGCGGGACTCCGACGTCCAGGCCGTGGTCGGCGAGGCGATCACCCGGCGCGCCGACGCCCAGGAGATCGCGCCCGGCATCGGGAAGATGCTGGAGAAGGTCGTCGCCGACGGCGGGCACCGGCGGGTCGTCGACCTGGTGGTGACCCGGGCCCACGACTGGCTCGTCCTCCACGACGAGCAGGTCATGCACGCCGTGCAGGGCGGCGCGCCCGGCTGGACCCCGCGGTTCGTCGACAAGAAGGTCGGCGAGCGGGTCTACAAGGAGCTGCTGCGGTTCGTCACCGAGATGCGGGACATGCCGTCCCATCCGGCGCGCGGTGCGCTGGACCGGTTCCTGACGGACTTCGCCTCCGACCTCCAGTCCGACACCGACACCCGCGCGCGGGTCGAGCGGCTCAAGGGCGAGGTGCTGGGGCGCGGCGAGGTGCAGGACCTGATCGCGTCCGCCTGGACCGCCGTACGGTCGATGATCGTCGCCGCCGCCGAGGACGAGCGCAGCGAGCTGCGGCTGCGGGTGCGGGCCTCGCTGCTGTCACTGGGCGCGCGGATGGCCGTCGACCCGAAGGTGCAGGCGAAGGTCGACGGCTGGGTGGAGGGGGCCGCGGTGTACGTGGTCACCACCTACCGGCGCGAGATCACCTCCCTGATCACGGACACCGTGGCCGGCTGGGACGCCGAGCACACCACCAAGAAGATCGAGGCGCACATCGGCCGCGATCTGCAGTTCATCCGGATCAACGGCACGGTGGTCGGTTCGCTCGCGGGACTGTTGATCTACACGGTGGCGCGGGCGCTGGGGGCGTAGACGGGCTGGTCGGGGGCACCCGCGTGAGGTTCGCTCGACGAGGAGGGAGCCCATCCGTGACCACCGCCCAGGCCGGTACCGGCCGCACCGTGACGACAGACATCCCCGCCCGGCTCGACCGGCTTCCCTGGTCCCGCTGGCACTGGACGATCGTCATCGGACTCGGAACCGTGTGGATCCTCGACGGCCTGGAGGTCACGGTCGTCGGCAACATCGCGAGCCGGCTCTCGGAACCCGGGAGCGGGCTGGCCATCTCCTCCGGGCAGGTCACCGGGATCGCCGCGGCGCTGTATGTGGCCGGGGCGTGCCTGGGGGCGCTGTTCTGGGGGCGGCTCACGGACAAGTGGGGCCGCAAGAAACTGTTCATGATCACGCTGGCCGTGTATCTCGCCGCCACGGCGCTCACCTCGGTCGCCTTCGAGTCGTGGTGGTTCTTCCTGTTCCGCTTTCTGACCGGGTTCGGGATCGGCGGGGAGTACGCGGCGATCAACTCCGCGATCGACGAACTGATCCCGGCGCAGTACCGGGGCCGGGTCGACCTGATGATCAACGGGAGTTTCTGGCTGGGCGCGGTGGGCGGCTCGCTGCTGTCGATCGTCGCGCTGAACACTGACTTCTTCGCGAAGGACGTGGGGTGGCGGCTGACGTTCGCGCTGGGCGCGGTGCTGGCGTTCGTGATCCTTCTCGTACGGCGGCATGTGCCGGAGAGTCCGCGGTGGCTGCTGATCCACGGGCGGGACGACGAGGCCGAGCGGATCGTCTCCTCGATCGAGGAGCGGGTGGAGGCGGAGCGGGGTGGTGAGGCTCTGCCGCGGGCCGAGGGGGAGATCACGATCCACCAGCGGCGGAGTGTTTCCTTCGCCGAGATCGCGCGGACGGTGTTCTCCGACTACCGGCGGCGGTCGGTGCTGGGGTTCTCGCTGTTCATCGGGCAGGCCTTCCTCTACAACGCGATCACGTTCGGGTTCGGGGCGATCCTCACGCAGTTCTTCGACGTGCCGACGGGGGACACGGGGTACTACTTCGCGGTCATCGCGGTCGGCAACTTCTGCGGGCCGCTGCTGCTGGGGAAGCTGTTCGACACGGTGGGGCGGCGGGTGATGATCTCGTCGACGTATCTGCTGTCGGGGCTGCTGCTGTTCGGGACGGCGTGGCTGTTCGACCGGGGGTCGCTGAGCGCGGGCACGATGACGGCGTGCTGGTGTGCGGTGCTGTTCTTCGCTTCGGCGGGGGCGTCCAGTGCGTATCTCACGGTGTCCGAGGTGTTCCCGATGGAGACGCGGGCGATGTCGATCGCGTTCTTCTACGCGCTGGGCACGGCGGCGGGTGGCATCAGCGGGCCGCTGCTGTTCGCCGACCTCACGAGCACGGGGAAGGTCGGGGACACGGTGCTGGCGTTCCAGATCGGGGCGGGGCTGATGTGTGCGGCGGGGCTGGTGGCGGCGTTCCTCGCGGTGCGGGCGGAGCAGCGGTCGCTGGAGGACATCGCGAAGCCGCTCACGGCTGCGTGAGCCTGCGGCGGCCTGTGCGGGTGGGGTGGGGGCGTGCGTAGCGCGTGCGGGTGCGTTGTGGGTCGGGGCCGGGGTGGGGGGGGTATCCGTCCTCGGTCCGGCGGTTGCTGTTGCCTGGTCTGGTCTGGATAACGGACGCCGGCCGCTGCGGGCGGACACCCCCCACCCCGTCCCCTGCGCGCCGTCGGCGGCTTGCGGCCCGCCGTGCCGCACGGTCCGGCGAACGGCTGGTGGTGCCGCGCGGTCCGGCGAACGGCTCGTGGTGGCGTGCGAGGTGGCCTTCGGTCCGTGGTGGCGAACGGCCCGTCCTGGCGCTGGGTCACTGCAGCTCCCCAGGGGCGCGGGGAACTGCGCGACCAGCCCCCACCGGCCGGTAGCCACCCGACCACCTCACCTGGCACCCCCATAGGCGCCCGGCCCAAGCCCAGCGCAGCTGCCCGCGGGGAACTGCGCGACCAGCCCCCACCGGCCGGTAGCCGCCCGACCACCTCACCTGGCACCCCCATAGGCGCCCGGCCCAAGCCCAGCGCAGCTGCCCGCGGGGAACTGCGCGACCAGCCCCCACCGGCCGGTAGCCGCCCGACAACCGAACCCGGCACCCCCATAGGCGCCCTACTCCCCCTGCCGAACCCGATCCCGCCGCCGCAGCAGAAGCAGTCCCCCCGCGACCGCAGTGATCCCCGCAGCCGCAGACCACCCGACGATGTCGGAGGAACCGGTGGCGGCGAGGTCCCGCCCGGCGGTCGGCGTCGAGGAGGCGCTCGCGCTGGTCGTGGGGACGGGAGCGGCCCCGGCCGACGCCGCTCGGTCCCGCGTGAACGCCAGCGTGCCGAAGCCCAGTTGGTCGTAGCCGCCGCTGTTGGGGCCGTAGTCCCCGCCGCCCCCCTCCGGCGCCGACTTCGCCGCGATCCGGGTGACGTACGACGCCGGAAGTCCGCGGCGTTTGGTGTAGTGGTTGGCGATCATCGCCCAGATGGGCCGGGTCATCGCGGGGTCGACGCCGGCCGCCGCGGATGCCGTCTCTCTGCCCGACCAGCCCCCGACCGCCCCCTTCGCGCGGGTGTTCGCGGTGTAGGAGACCTCCCCTCCCAGGCTCCACTTCGCCACGTACTGGGCCCCCTTGAGGAACCGGCTGTCGTCGTGGCCGTAGAGGTCGTACCCCTGGTTCCACGCCATCTCGCAGAACGTGCCCATCAGGCCGACCCCGAGGAGCGCGTGCCCCTGGTCCCGGCCCGCCTCCAGCCACTCGGCGAGGCCGTCGTCGTGCACGACGGGGATGGCGTGCCGGAGGGAGCCGAGGCCGTCGCCGTGCTTGAAGTAGTCGACCGCGCGGGCGACCTGGGACCGGTCGTCGCAGAAGATGCCGGTGGCCAGGACGCAGGCCATGGCGGTGAGGTCCCAGTTGGGCCAGTAGTTGGTGATGACTGCGCCGTTGTGGCGGGCCAGGAAGTCCTCGCTGAGCGGGGCGAAGACCTTGGTGAGCATTTCCTGGAAGCGGGCGAGGTCGAAGTCCGGGTGGTCGCGGACGAGTTCGGCGGCGTTGGCGAACTGGTAGCCGTAGAGCCCGGCGGCGAGGAAGCGGTCCGCGGACCCGGCCAGTGACGTCAGTCGCGCCGACCAGGCGTTGAGGATCGCCACGGCCGTGTCGGCGTGCGCGCCGTCGCCGCCGACGTGGTGGCGGAGGGCGTTCTGGTAGGCGGCGTGGATGTCGTTGTAGAGCGTCGCGTAGTTCTGGGGGCTGCCCGCGCCCCGGTACACCGTCGTCTGCGGCTGGGGCGTCCAGCCGCTCTGCGCATGGCGGTTGGCCGTCAGTTTCGCGAAACCGGCCGTGTAAGGCGCGGCGCCGGCCTTCACCTTCGCGGCCATACGGGCCAGGTCGGCCCGCGTGTGCAGCAGGCCCGGGTGCGCGAAGCCGGAGTCGGCGGCGGTGGCGGGCAGGGCCGTCGCGGCGGTCACCGCGACCCCCGTGGCTCCCGCCGCCTTGAGCATGCTGCGGCGGCTGATCTGTGCAGTCGAAGTCACGAACGTCATTCCTCGCGTGCCGGTGGCTGGGACGGTCAGGAGACGCGAGGGTGGGACGGTCGATAACGGAAAAGGAACAGCGAAGGAGCCGCGCCCGTGAGTATTCGCAGGATCATGCCCGACATCCATGTCAGGTCCGGGGAGGCCCTGAGCGCCAACCGCGACTTCTACGGCCTCCTCGGCTTCGAGGAGGTCATGGACATGGGGTGGGTCGTGACACTGGCCTCACCCGCCAACCCGACCGCCCAGATCAGCTTCCTCACCGAGGAGCGCACCGCGCCCGTCGTCCCCGACCTGAGCGTGGAGGTCGAGGACGTCGACGCCGTGTACGCGCGGGTCGTGGCATCGGGCGCGGAGGTCGTACGGGAGCTGCGGAACGAGGAGTGGGGCGTACGGCGGTTCTTCGTCCGGGATCCGAACGGGCGGGTGGTGAACGTGCTCACCCACCGGGACGGAGGAGACCGGTGACCTCTCGGGTGTGGCGGTCGGGGGCCCCTCGGGCGTAGCGGTCGGCGGCCGCTCAGGCGCAGGGGTCGGCGGCTCTCAGGCCTTGCGGTCCGCCACCGCCCACGACGCCAGGGCCACCGCGCCCGCCACGCCGAACACCGCGGGCCACGCGCCCACCTTCTTGGCCAGCGGGTGGGAGCCCGCGAAGGCGGCGACGTACGCGGCCGACAGTGCCCCGGCCGCCTTCGAGCCGGCCCGCGCCCGCCACTGCTGGGCCGCCGCGGCCCCGGCGACGGCCAGCACCGCCCCGCCCAGCTGCCGCTTCTTCGTCCAGCGGGCCACGCCGTACCCGCCGACGAGCCCGCCCGCCGCGACCACCGCGCTGGGAACCCTCGCCATGTCTGCCTCCTCGGTCGATGTGTCCCGAGGCTAACTCCGGATCAGGACCGTCACCCGAACCTGAGTCGGGGCTTGTCAAGTTTCCTGGCTTCGAGCTATATAAGAAGGCGTAGGGCATCGCACCGCAGAGTCTGTGGAAAGGAGATGGACTGTGATGCTCATGCGTACCGACCCCTTCCGTGAGTTCGACCGGCTCGCGCAGCAGGTCCTCGGTTCCAGCAACCGTCCCGCCGCGATGGCCATGGACGCGTACCGGTCGGGGGACGACTTCGTCGTCCACTTCGACCTCCCCGGTGTCGACCCCGAGACGATCGACCTGGACGTCGAACGCAACGTCCTGAACGTCCGCGCCGAACGCCGAGTCCCCGCCCCCGAGGGCGCGGAGATGATCGTCGCCGAACGCCCCACTGGCTCCTTCACCCGTCAGCTCTTCCTCGGCGACACCCTCGACACGGAACGCATCGACGCCTCGTACGACGCCGGCGTCCTCACCCTGCGCATCCCGGTGGCCGAGCAGGCCAAGCCGCGCCGCATCCGGATCACGGGCGGCGACAGCGACCGCAAGCAGATCAGCCGCTGATCGCGGCGGCCGAAGAACGTACCCAGGCAGTCGCGCCCCCGCGGGCCGGCATCCGCCCGCGGGGGCGCAACGACCCCCAGGAGATCCGTACATGAGCGCACTCAGCGCGCAACGAGCGACCGGTACGACACGGTGGAGCGTCCTCGTCGACGCCGTGCGGGACGCCGGGCAGTACACGACCGCGGCGGAGGCGGAAGAGGTCGTCCGTGTCGTCCTGTCCGCCCTCGGCGGCCTGGTCACCGGCGACGAACGTGTCGACCTCGCCCGGGCCCTGCCCGAGGAGGCCGCCAGGCTTGTCGCCTCCCGGATCCCGCTCAACAGACCCCTGACGGCACCGGAGTTCGTCGACACGGTGGCCGGCCGGCTCGAGGACGCGACCCCGGCGACGGCCCGCTGGCACGTCAGCTCGGTCCTGAGCGTGCTGCCCGAGCTGGTGGGCGACGAGCTGGTGGACCGGGTGCTGGCCCAACTGCCCTCCGGTTACGCCCTGTTGTTCGGCAAGGCGGAGCTGGTGCCGATGGGCTGACCCGCCGCCCCGTTCAGGAGGCCCCGCCCTCGCGTGCCCCGGCGCGCAGCTGCAACTCCGCCATATAGGCGGAGGCGACGGCACAGCCGACGGCGGCGAGGGCGCAGCCCACGGCGACCGGATTGACGTACCCCGGGATCACCCCGGCCGAGTAGCTGCCACCGCCCGTCGTCTCGCAGTCGAAGGAGAGGGGGAGGAAGCTCACCGAGTAGTCGATGACATGGACGACCTGCGCGTTCCCACGGCACGGCGGCAGCGGCGCGGAGTTCGCGCCGCCGTCCTCCGCCTCCAGGATCGAGCCGGCGAGATGCAGCAAGCCCCAGATGTACACGACGAGCCCCACGAACGCCGCCAGCGTGGCGACTCCGCGCAGCCGCCGAATCAGCGACGACATCCCGGCCCCCTGACCACTCGCCTTCCCGGGCCCGCCGAGTCCAGCAGCCCGTTGACCGAACGGCTGTGACGGAGCCCACAGTTCCGGCAACAGGGCTGTCACAGACGAGCGCGCGCAGCGTCCGTAGGGGGCAGGGGCAGGGGCAGGGGCAGGGGCAGGGGCAGAGCCAGAGCCAGGGCCCGGGGCAGGGGCGAGAGGGCCATAGCGGCCGTAGCAGGTGACGTCGACCGATGCCGGCGGCTCCGGTCGTGGTGCTCAACCCGGCCGCTGCGCAACGCAGTTCATGAGAGTTATGCTCGCCCCGAACCTCAGTCGTCCGGTCCCCGGGGAGGCGACAGCGTGCACCGCGCCCTCCTCTACCTCGACGTCGACGGTCCCCTCAACCCCTACGCGGCCCGGCCCGAACGCCGTCCCGAGGGCTACACCACCCACCGCATGAAGCCCGAGGGCTGGATCGCCCAGCACCCCGGCCTGTCGCCGTCGGCCGTCAAGCCCCTGCGGGTCTGGCTCAACCCCGGCCACGGACGCGCACTGCTGGCCCTGACGGATCGCTACGACCTCGTCTGGGCGACCACATGGCGCCAGGAGGCCAACACCTTCATCGCTCCCGTCCTCGGCCTGCCGCCCCTCCCCGTCGTCGACTGGCCCACGACACTCGTGCCCGGCCCGGACGGCACCTTCTGGAAGACCCGCCACCTCGTCACCCACGCGGCAGGCCGTCCCTTCGTCTGGCTGGACGACGAACTGGACCACAGAGACCAGGAGTTCGTCGCCCGCCACCACGACGGCCGGGCTCTGCTGCGTCGAGTCGATCCCCGAGTCGGCCTGCGCGCCCCGGACTTCGACGCGGTCGCGGGTTTCGCCAGGGAACTGTGAGCGCCTGTCAGGGAATGAGCGTGAAACTCGCCCGGTCCTCATTCTGACAACGGCCGCCGCAGCCCACAGGGCGGAATCGAGCCCCCTCCTGGGCCCCCTTCCGAGCGCCTTCCCGAGTCCCTTGTCGAGTCTCCTGCCGCCAAGTGCCGCCTCACACCTCGTCCAGCAGCGCCGCGAGACCGTGGTCGAGATCCGGGCCCAGGTCCTCGGTGCCGGGCTCGACGACGTCGTAGGAGCGCAGCAGGAAGCGGCGGAGGGTGGCCGTGCCGAAGCGGATCACGGCGAGGCCGAGCGGTGAGTGGAACTCGATGACGGTTCTGGCCCGTCCGCACGGCCGTATCCGTACGTCCCCCTCCCCGGCCGCTGTCCCGAGCCCCTCCTCCAGCAGCGCCCGCCCGAACATCCACGTCACGCCCTCGCCGTCGGCCGAGACGTGCGCGGGGAAGTCGATGTGCACGGCGAACGGCTCGGCGGAGCTGTAGCGCAGCGTGGGACGCACCGGGAGTTCCGGGTGGTCGGAGGTGATCAGACGGGCGCGGACGGTCTGTTCCAGGGTGGTGAGGCGCATGGCGGCGGGTCTCCGTCTCGGGTGCGAGGTATGGCGGTTGTGTGTCGATTGCCCTGTCGAGCCGCGGGAGTGTCCCTTGATTACGCGGAGGCTCGCGTTCCTTCCTGTGATCTGAGTCACGGCCGGAACTGAATGATTGAAACTTTTGTCATCTACGCTGACAAACTCTTCCGCGCCCCGACCGCCGGGAACTGGAGCGTTCCTGCATGACCGACCAACCCGCCAGAGTGCCCGCTCAGACGTCCTCCTCCGCGACCGCCGCCTACGTGCGCGTCTACGAGGAGGAACAGCCGCGCCTCGTCGCGTACGCCCGCTCGCTCACCCGCAACACCTGGGCGGCCGAGGACCTCGTCGCCGAGGCGCACTTCCGCGTCTGGCGGCGGCTGTCCGCCGGGCACGAGATCGACAACGTCCCGGCGTACCTCATGACGACCGTCCGGCACCTCGCGTCCTCCGTCGCGAGCGCGACCCACGAGACCCCTCGGGATCCCCAGGTCCCCGAGCAGGCGTCCACCGGTCACGGGGAGGACCCCGCCGAACAGGTCTCCGCCACCGACCTGTTGGTCCGCGTCCTCGGTGAACTCCCCGAACGCTGGGTGCGGGCCCTGTGGCTCGCCGACGCCGAGGGCCAGCCGCTCGAGACGGTCGGCCGGCAGATCGGCGCCAAGCAGGGCGCGACGGCCGTACTGCTGCACCGGGCCCGCGAAGGCATGCGCCAGGCGTTCCTGCGCTCCCAGACCGAGGCGCCCGACGATCCCGCGTGCCAGGTCCATTGGAGCCGGATGCCGGCCTACGTCCGCGGCAACGCGACCTCGCGCCAGTCCGAGCGCCTCCTCGCCCACGTCGACGCCTGCGACGACTGCCGCGGGCGCCTCGCCGTCCTGATCAGCGCCAACAACCGGCTGCCCGCCCTCACGGGACCCGCGCTGCTGGTCTTCGCGGTGGGCGCGGGGGCCACGGGGAAGTTCTTGGCGTCGCTGACGGCGGGGGTCGTCGGGGCGGGGACGGGGGCGACGGCGGGAGCCGCGGCGGGGTCTGCCGGGTCCGTGGCAGGGGCTGCGGGGTCCGCCGGGTCCGCTACGGGGTCTGCGGGAGGTGTTTCGGCGGCCGGGTCGGGTCTTGTGCGGACCGTCCGTGCGGCGGGCCCGAAGACCAAGGCGGCGCTCGCCTCCGGTACGGCGGCGGCCGCGGCCATCGCGATCGTCCTGACCCTCGGGGTCAACGAGTCACCCTCGACGGTGACTTCGCCCGGGCGGGAGCCGGTGGCTCAGGGGCCGTTGGTCGGACCTGTGGTGGGGTCGACCGAGGGTGCCGTGGCGGAGACACCGGCAGGCCCCGGAACGGTCACGGCCGAGCGGGGCCGGAACCGGGACGGCGGGGCGGGGACGGTCGTAGCGGGGGACGGGGCAGGCGTACAGCTGGGTGGGGGTGGCCGGGAGGCCGGGAAGCCCGAGGACTCCGGTGGGTCCGGTGGGTCCGGTGGATCCGGGGGAGGTTCGGGGCCAACGGATCAGCCCGCACCGGAGGTGCCGGACCCGAGCCCCACCCCCGTGAAGCCCGCACCGGAGGTGCCGGACCCCAGTCCCAGCCCTGTCGAACCCCCACCGGGGGAGGACCCGCCCACACCGGAGCCCAGCAGCCCGACTCCCACAGAGCCTCCGTCCGCTGAGCCTCCGCCGGCCGAGAAGACACCGGACCCGCCGACGTACTCGGAGCCCCCGCCCGCCCCCGAGCCCTCCGAGACGCCGCCCCCGTCCGGCGGAGGCTGCGGCGGCGACGAGCCCCCACCAGGCAAACCCCTCACACAGGGGGAAGCCGAACCGGCGAACCGACAGCTCGCGCCGGCCGACGCCGATCAGGCGCCCTGAACCCGCACGGCCTCACTGGTGGTACGGCTGCTGCGGGGCCTGTCCGCCCTGCACCTGCCCGCCCTGCCCACCACCGGCGGCGGCCTGCGCCTGAAGCTGCTCCGCCTCCTGCGCGCTGAGCTTGCTCTCGGCACCGCAGAAGGTGCACTGCATCGCGTACTTGGTGGAGATCGGGAACAGCGGCACGAAGAACAGCGTGAACTTCGTGACCCGCTTGCGCAGGGTGTGCGCGGCCGGGTTCCCGCACCGCCCGCACACCAGGGTGAGTATCGCGAGCTGGTACAGGTACCCCTTGGTGCCAAACAGGATGAGCATGGTGTCGTCGCCTTCCGGGATCGGTGCTTGAGGGCAGTATCCACGCAGCCGCCCCCGGCACCGAGTGTCGATGCTTCCCGGGCCGGACCGGGAGTCGGTTCAGCCCTCCAGGCGGCTCAGTGCCTCCATGGCCTCGCGCTCGATGCGTGACAGTTCGAGGAGGGCGGTACCCGCCTGCGCGAGGTGCTGCTCCTCGCCCGACTCACCGGCCTTGGTGATCAGCACCGCGACCTCGGTCCACAGCGCGGCCGCCTCGGCGTACAACCGGTGGCCGGTGCGCAGATGATCACTGTCGACGAACTCGGCACACTCCGCGAGGAAGTCACGGTAGAGGTTGCGGAACAGGGCACCGCCGGTACCGGCCTTCTCCATCAGCAGGGCGGCCTGAGGCAGATCCCGCCCCGGGTCGTCGCTCCGCCGCAGCCATGTGCGTACGAGCTTGCCGCTCTTCTCGATGCCCCGGTGACCCAGGTTGGCGATGGGCGGGTTGAGGAAGGTGTGGGCGCAGGCGGTGATGGCGGGCACGATCGCTTCGTGAGGAGAGGGCAGCTCCTGGGGAGCGGTGAGGGTGAAGGACCGGTGCTTGGCGGTCATGGGCCCACGCGCGGCCCTGGCCTCGGCCAGACTCGTCAGACTGGTGACCACGGCACCGCCCTGCTGCTCGGTGTCCACGAGATGGGCAACCTGGTCGTCATAGCCGTACAGGGCGACGACATGCCCCCCGAAGTGCACCTTCGCCGTGAAGTAGTCGAGGTGATAGCAGTCCAGCTGCAGACCGACGGGTCGACCGGCGCCGATCGCCTCCACCACGTCGGCCCACGCCTTGCGCGGCGAACTGGTCTCCCGCACCGACAGCTCCACCCCGAGCGCCTCCGCCAGATTCCGCGTGAGCTCGAACGGCTTGACCCGCCCCCCGAGGAAGGGGAAGTCCATGCTCTTGCTGTCCCAGTAGATGAAGGACAGCCCGCGGCCGAGGCCGAAGAGCATGGGTTCGGAGAGGTCGATTCCCTGGTGCCGGAGGAGGACGCCGAGGGTTGAGGTCTCGCAGTGCTGTGTCCCGCGGGGGGCGATGCCGGTCACGGTGGTCATTCGAAGTCCTTGGGAGCAGTACGACGTGCTCCGGCTAGGAAGTCCCGCCAGGCCCTCACCGACACGGCGACGTACGGGCGTTCCGGTGCCTTTGAATCTCGTACGAGGACCTCGGGGTGAACGAAGGCGGCCTCCACGCACTCGGTTCCGCTGCCTCCGCTGTAGGAGGACTTGAACCACTGGAGCGTCGGGGCCGTCGTCATCAAAGCTCCTTGCTTATACGGCGGATGACCGCCGCCGAGGACTCAAGGTCGAGCGCCTGGGCGCTGAGGTACTCGAACGCCAATCTATAACGCTCCAGTTCCCGTTGCTTCTCCATGAAGAGGCCGCCGCCGAGCAGGTCCACGTACACCACGTCCAGTTCCGGAGCCGGCCCTCTCAGGACGGCGAAGCTGCCCACGGAAGCCGCGTGCGCGCCCGATGAGAAGGGGAGTACTTGGACGGTGACGTGCGGTCGGCGCGACATGGTCAGTAGGTGCTGGAGCTGGTTCTGCATGACCTCTCGGCCACCGACCCTGCGCCGCAGCGCCGCCTCATCGATCACACACCACAGCAGCGGGGGGTCGTCTCGTTCGAGAAGCTCTTGCCTCTTCATGCGGATGTCGACCATGTGCTGAACCTCGCGCTCGGGACACTGCACTTCCGAGGCTCGGTGGACGGCTTCCGCGTAGGCGCGGGTCTGTAGAAGACCGGGGATGTACATACACGCGTAGTGGTCCTCGCGTACGACTTCGTCCTCGAGCGTGAGCATGAGGTTCATCGACTCGGGGATGGGGTCGTCCAGAGACCGCCACCATCCCTGGATCTTGGCGCCTTTCGCGAGCTCTACGAGGGCGAGGCGTTCTTCGTCGGAGGCTTCGTACTCGCGGCAGAGGGCATCGACAGCGGGCCATTTGACGGACCCTTCCTTGGTCTCGTAGCGGCTCAAGGTCGCCTTCGAGATGCCGACGCGGGTGCCCGCCTCCTCAAGGGTCAACCCCCTCCGCTCGCGGAGACGGCGCAGGTCGGCGCCGAGTTGGCGCCTTCGTGTTGTGGGTCCAACTGCCATGCCTACGGCCCTTCGTGTCGACCTAGCAGATCGTCCTGGTTGTCCCAAGGGGACGGCAAGGTGGCGCGCGCCGGGGGCGCTCGTCGCATGCCTCCACCACCAGAGGTCAGAAATGAGAGTTCCATTTTGAGAGTTCCAATGCAACTCTCTGTATGTGATGAGTTGCACCCTGTAACTCCACTCGAAGGTAGAGGTGTTGGTGGATGGACTGCATTGCTGGTGTCCTGAGGAAGCCCTGGAGCCTTCCCTTCACCGCGGAACCGCAGGAGGTCGCGGCGCTCCGGCGGATCATGCGGCTTCACTTGGGGCTGTGGGGTCTTCACGGTGTGATCGACGCGGCTCAGCTCTGTGTGAGCGAACTCGTGTCGAATGTCATCAAGCACGTAGGCGCCGGTACCCCTACCACGCTGGTCGTCTCGATGAGGGGTAGTCGCGTACGCATCGAGGTGTACGACCCGGACCCTCGCGCTCTGCCAACGCTCCTCGACGGCGGGCTCGACGCTGAGTCGGGTAGAGGTATGGCACTGGTCAGTGCGGTTACCGATCGCTGGGGCGTTCAGCTCCAGGCCGAGCAGAAGGTGACCTGGTGTGAGCTGCCTTCTGGGTTGCCTTCAGCGGAGGGGCACTCCGGGGGGACGCGCGTGAACCGAGTAGAAGCTTTGCTGAGCAGCTACGGCTCCGGACAAGATCGATGGCGGGAGGCGGGGGCCGGAGCCGTATCAGTGGTGGAGGACGTAGCGATCGATGTCGTTGTCGACATCCTGCATTGGCTGTGGGCTCACGGGTGCGACGTCGACGAGGCCCTTGAACGCGCACAGACCCGCTTCGAGGCGGACGTTGAGTAGCGCTGTCGGGCGTTCGGTGGATTGGCGGCGTTTGATGCAGGCGCCGCCAATCCACCAACAGTAGCTCCGTCAGCAACTGCGAGGCTCAGGAAGCAAGTACAGGGCAGTCAATGCAGCGGAGACCTTGAGAGGGGATCGACGTCGGTGTATGCGCCTCGAACTCGGAGAAATTGCCGCTTTCATTTCTATACACGATACCAATCCCGTGTTCGGCGAGCAGGTCACGGAGGTCTTCGCGGGGGAGTGACGGAGTGAGGACCATCAGGTGAAGAGGCTGCTGGTGGGCTATGCGCCTCAAGTGGTGCCGTGCTTGGAGGAGTTGCGCAAGAGCCTGAGTGATTGACTCATTTGCTGCGCTGCCGGTCGGCTCATAGAGCGTGTTGTTCGTCTGGTTGTAGAGGTCAAATACCAGTTGAGATGTCGAGTTCCGCATCGACAGCTCGAGTTGCACGATGTTTTCCCCAGAGGCAGTCTCGCGATCCTCGAAGGCATCTGCCAAGTCATCACGTGTGGCCGTAGCTACCTGTTCTGGATTGGTTGGCTGCTGCTGACGTCTCGCGCGTCGATACGCCCGGGCAATACGGCCTGCGGTCTGGTGTAGCCGAAACCTAGACTGAGGCGCCGGCTGAAGCGTGTCGGAAGCGTCACGGATGTGAGGGCCTATAGGGCGCAATCGGAAGACAATGACGTTGCGGTTCTGGCCTAGTTCGTCTCTTGCTTCCTTTATCTCAAATGCGTTGCGTTCGTCAACTCTGAACTTCCCTATGTACTTGTGTGTTCGCGTATCGCTGCCCGGAATTTTGCCGACTGCAATGAATAAGTGTAATGTGCGGCCCTTGTTGGCGGCTTCCAGGATCGCCGAGTTGCCGCCACTAAGGGTTTGATCGCCTCGCTTACCAGCTCCGGTGTAGGTGAATATGGGGCCGATGTCGTCATCCTCGGCGAGCCATCCATCGCTGTATCCGTAACGCTCCCCAATTTTGCTGTCGGAGAACAGGAGGACGTTCCGCTTCTCCTTCGCTGGGCAGATTCCTGCGTAGCCGCTGCCGCCAAGTACGGGATGAATGTCTGCGCGTGTGAGGACTGCACCGGGTTGAAACTCGGGTATGGGTGTTGTCATAGGTCGAGGTTAATAGCTTCCCCGCTCGCTGAGTGCAGGGGGTGACGCGGGGCGCCCCGGAGGACGTTGTGGTCGCACTGGGCTCGGGCGAGGATGGTGCGATGAGTGATGCAACGGGGACGGTCATCTCTGGCGTTATCGCGTTCGCTGCCGCGGTCATCGGTGCTGTGATCGCTGGCAGGTACGCCAAACGTGGGGCGGAAACTGGTGGACGTAAGGCGGTCGAGGCAGCGCTGACGCAAGTGCACGGTCAGGCAGCAGCCGAGCATTGGCAGTGGGTGCGTAGCCAGCGGCACCAGTCCTTTGCCGCCCTCCTTGCGGCTTATGCCGCTCTTGATGAGGTGCTTGCCCGTATCGAGCCTGAGGTGCGAAGTGGGACTGGACTGGATGAACCCGCAGGGCGTGAGATGCAAGAACGTGCCCTTGAACTACAAGCCAAAACCAGCCAATTGGCGCTATGGGGACCAAGTGAGGCAAATTCATTAGCCTATGCGATCACGGGCAAGTCGGTAGCGGCCATGCGGACCTTGCTGCATATCGAGAGCATGAGCTCTTCAGGTGCTAGCGCGGATTGGTCCAGTTTTGAGCGGGCTAGGAGTGAGATGGTGCAAGCGCACGCGACCTTCCTCCATCGAGCTGGCGAGATCATTCGTGACCCACGTCAACCAGTTGGCTAGTGCCCGAGACACGTCCTCCAGGGCCCACTGCGCAGCCAGGGTTGTCGCTTGTTAGCCGGCGGCGATGGCTGAGTACGACCACACATCCGCAGGCAACTCATGATGCAGCTGCCAAGTGATGGCCATGGGCTTGCTGCCCTCATGTCGGACGTAGGTTGCGGGGCCCAGCAGCATCCACGGCTGCGCTTTGCCGATGTCGGTGTCCTTGTAACGCCTCATGAAGAGGAGCACATGGCTACCGCGTTTCACGTGCTCTTGGTAGCGCAGACCGGTGGGTGAGGTCTCTGCGGTGGTGCTCTGCGACTCCCAGTGGAAGAGAGAAGGACTCAACGCATAGTCCTTGTACCTGACAGTGGGGGAGAAGTCCTTCTCGTTCTTCTCCAGCGTGATCAGTAGCGCGTCCGTCTGGTTCGGCTGGTCCCATAGGACGCCCTGTGCGAACGAGCCGGGCATCTGCCCGTTGAGGCGAGCAACGCCAAGCGCGGCCAGGATCTCCGAGCGGTTGTATGCGCTGTGGATCTTCAGAGGGATGTGTGCGTGCGGGGCTTCCAAGGCAATGGGGAAGTGATCGGTCTGGCCCATCACGTGGTGGAGCACCTGACGTAGCTCGCTACGAAGCGCTCGCTGCTCGCGAAGAGACTCAAGTCCCTCCGCGTACGAGCCGAAGCCGCCGGCCTTGTCCCAGAGGTTGAAGAAGAGCATGCGAGCGTAGGTCTGGTTCCTCGGGTCCAGAGCCTCGTACGTCGGGGCGTCATCGCTCAGCAGGCGGGTGTATGCCGCGGCGCGCTCAGGGTCGTCGACGTGCAGGAAGGCGTGTACCCGCTTCAACAGGTCCTCTTCGCCGTCCTGTTCAGGCAGGTCGGCTAGGCCAGCTCGCCGCAGGACGGACGTCCATGAGTTGCTCGACTTGTACAACTCCTTGACTTCGCGGCGGCTTTCCCTGAGATAGTCCGCGAGGAGCCGTGTATCGAAGTCCCTGACTTCCTTGGCGAGAGTCTGAACGGTTGCCTTGATCTGGGTGCGAATATTGTCCAGCACGATGTCCTTGGACTTGCCTTCAAGGATGATCTGGCAGCCCGAGGGCAGTAGCGGGAAGTCGTGCTCGGCATGGTCGAGGAGTCGGTTGCGCGACAAATTTGTCATCGCGCGGAACTGCTCCTCGAACCGGAATTCGGCTCGATGCTGGCCGATGAAGTCCAGAACAGTGAGTACTGGTTTGTCCTGTGTGCGCCGCAGTCCTCGGCCAAGTTGCTGGAGGAAGACGGTTGCGCTGCTCGTTGGGCGGAGGAGTAGGAGCGTATCGACGTCGGGGATGTCCAAGCCCTCGTTGAACAGGTCTACGGAGAAGATGACCTGGATCTCACCGGCCTTGAGTTCGGCGAGGATCCGGTCACGGGTTTCGGGCTTTGACTCGCCGTCCAAGGCTTCAGCCTTGATTCCCGCTTCCTGGAAGCATTTCGCCATGAAGTGGGCGTGCTTCCTGGTCACGCAAAATCCCAGTGCCCGCATGCTCATCGGGTCGGATACTTTGTCCCTCACCTGCTTGAGGACGATACGAGCCCGAGCATGATCGGCCGAGAACAGGTCGCCGAGCTGACTCTGATCGTACGTTCCAGAACGCCAGTTGAGGCGGGTCAGATCCGTCCCGTCCGGCACGCCGAAGTAGTGGAACGGGCAGAGAAGGTCGTTATCCAGCGCCTCCCAGAGGCGCATCTCGGCGGCAATCCTGCCTTCGAAGAACTCGTTCTGCACATTGAGGCCGTCGGCTCGCTCAGGGGTGGCGGTCAGACCGAGGAGCTGCTTCGGCTTGAAATGGTTGAGAACGCGGCGATACGTCGTAGCCGTAGCATGATGGAACTCGTCGACGACGATGATGTCGAAGTGCTCCGGATCGAACTGGTCGAGTCGCTGGTCGGTAAGCGATTGGACGCTGGCGAAGACGTGCTGCCAGTCCCTCGGCAGTTCACCGCTGAAGAGCGGTTCACCGAAGGAGGCATCGTCGAGGACTTCCCGGTACTTCCGCAATGACTGTTTCAGGATCTCCTTGCGGTGAGCTACGAAGAGTAGCCGCGGGTACTTTTTGCCGCCCCACTGCTTGTGCAGATTGCGGTAGTCAAGGGCGGCCATGACGGTCTTGCCCGTTCCGGTTGCGGCGACCAACAGGTTGTGATGGTGACCGCGGACTTCACGCTCGACGCGCAGACGCTCCAACATGTCGGCCTGATGGGGGTACGGCCGAACCTCAAGGCCCGAGAGGCTGATCTTTGAGTCCTGCTGAGACGACGAGCCGCCAGCCACGCCCAACGCTTCGTCCAACTTACGGGCATCACGATCGGGGTCGTACGCCTCAAAAGCGATGTCGTTCCAGTAGGAGTCGAAGCTAGCTTCGAACTTGTTCAGCACAGCTGGAGTCGCGACAGACGACAGACGTACGTTCCACTCCAAGCCGTCGAGAAGAGCAGCCTTGGAGAGGTTGGAACTGCCTACGTACGCGGTGTCGAAGCCGCTGTTGCGGCGAAACAGCCAAGCTTTGGCGTGCAGACGAGTCGAGCGAGTCTCGTAGTTGACCCTTACTTCGGCGCCGAAGTCTCGGACGAGACGGTCGAGGGCATGCCGGTCGGTGGCACCCATGTACGTCGTGGTGATGACGCGAATCGGCACGCCTCGGTGTGCGGCTTCACGGAGTGAACTCTCCAGGACGCGGATGCCGTACCACTTGACGAACGCGCACAGCAGGTCGATGCGGTCGGCCGTGGCCAGCTCCGCGCGCAGTTCGGCACCCAGACTGGGATCGTCCGGAGCGTTGGTGATCAATGCGGTTTCGGAGAGAGGCGTCAGGGGGCGGATTGCATAGACGCCAGGGGCTTCCTGCTCCGCGAGGGCGAGCAACTGCCGGGGGCCGTCGACGATGGCGCCGTTGTGTGCGTCTTCATTCGGTTCGGGCGCACTGATGGTGAGCGACTGCATGATCTGGTTGGCGACCGCTACCTGCTCCTTCTGCGGCAGCTGAGCCAACCGGCGGCCGAGGACCTCACTGATGTGTCTGGCCAGCACGTGTGGCGTGGACTCTGCACTGACCTCTGCGTCGATGGTTTTCCAGCCCGCAGCCTCGAGTCCCTCTATCTGATCGTGTAGTTCCCGAGTGATCAGCCGTTCGTGGACGCCAGCCCTGAGGTCCCCCGATTCCGCCACGACCGCTCCTTCGTTCCCATGTGCCGCTGTGGATCTTTTGTAACAGCACTCACTGACAATCGGAGGCCCTCTGCTGAAAAGTGATCGTTTTCAAGCCGTGGGCCTTGGGTGTGGAAGATGTGCGTAAAGGCCGCTCGTTCCGTGGTTGCTGCGGTCCGCCCCCTTCTCTCTAGGGTCGGGCGAGCGGTCCGGTGGCCTCCGGTCCAGGTCCTGGGTGCCTTCCCGCCGCGGATATCTTGTCCGCCATGACTCAGATCCCGGGAACCAGTCAGCATCCCCAAACCCTGGCCGGCAAGGTCGTAGTCGTTACCGGTGCAGCCCGAGGGCAAGGTGCCGCTGAGGCTGCTGCGTTGGCTCGAACTGGGGCCACGGTGGTCCGGACGGACGTGCGGCCAGAAGGTGATGACTGTCGGCGGCTGGATGTCAGTCGTGAGGACGACTGGGCCGAGCTGGCTGCCGAGTTGCAAGAGGTCCACGGTCAGGTGCACGGGTTGGTCAACAATGCCGGGGTCATTCAGCGGGATCGGATCGACAGTGTTCGGGCTGCGGACTTCGCGCAGGTGCAGGCCGTGAATACCGTTGGGCCGCTGTTGGGGATTCAGTACCTTGCGCCGCTCATGCCGCCCGGGTCGTCCATCGTGAACGTCGGGTCTTCTGCTGCGCTCACCGGGTACTACCCCGTTGCGTACACCGCCAGCAAGTGGGCTCTGCGCGGGGTGTCCAAGGTTGCCGCCATGGAGTTGGGGCCTCGGGGGATTCGGGTCAATACCGTGCATCCGGGGTACATCGAGACCGAGATGACGGCCGGGGCCACGGAGACTTTCCGGGACGCGATGCTCGGGGAGACGCCGTTGGGGCGGAGCGGGACCGTTGATGACATCGCTCCGCTTGTGGTGTTTCTGATCTCCGATCAGTCCTCGTTCATCACGGGGGCGGAGATTCCCGTCGACGGCGGGCTCAGCGCGCACGGCGGGGTCAAGTCCATCTCGGATGCGATGAGGGCCGGTTGACCAGCGGCTCTTTACTCGTCGATGTGATGCTGCGGTTACGGGTGCAGGGGTGAAGCACCCCTTCGCCCGTGTCTCCGTGCCGGGAGCCCAGGGCCCGCCGACTTGTCGTCTTCGGGCGGAGATTTCGTGAAAAGGACGATGCTCATCCTGCGGCAGGCAGAGCATTCCGTGTGCACCTGTCATGTACCGGATCGACGGCATCTCATCACGGGAGTTGCGGATGAAGCGTCTGCGGAGAACACAGCTGCTGGGGATCGGTGTAATGGGGCTGCTGCTCGGGCTGGTCGCCGCCCCGGCCGCGCAGGCCGCGCCGGCCGGGGGCGCAACTGCTGCCGCTCCCGCGGCCGTTGAGTGCAGTGGCAGCTGGGACGGCAAGAGCTACTGGGCCAAGAGCCCTTCAGGGGCCAGCGGGGGCGGCTACGCGCGCACTTACTGGAACGCCTCGACCAAGCGGAACTGCGCGAAGTTCTTCTCCAGCCCCTACGACGGACTGGCGTCCAACATCACGCTCTATCTTCACGACGAGAGCGGCGACTACACCGCCGACCCGCCGCCGGAGCACCCGGCGAACTACCACTACTACGCCGGGCCGGTCTACACCTGGTTCGACGCGACCAACGAGTGCATCCACCTGAGCGGGTCACTGGTCCGGGGCGGGGTGAAGTACACCCTCAGCACCCCGGACATCCGGTGCGGCTGATCCCTGTCGGCGACCCATCACGACCAGTCCGTGGAAGAGGGGGGTGAGGAAGGTGCTCGCCCCCCTCTCCGCAGGTCAGGAGCCCGTCAGGGATATGGCCAGGTCTGTGATGTTCAGGGGGAACTGGCCGATCGAGGTGGCCTGGCCTGTGAAGACGTTGACGGTGTAGAGGGACGGGGTGGCGGCGCCGTTCGGGGTCAGGGTGGCGAAGGCGGCGTTGTCGGTGGTCCTGCCGCCGGACAGGGTGCTGTAGATGTCCAGGCCCGCGTTGAGGCCGGCGTCGAGGCCGAGGCTGCCGGTCGGGGCGAGCGTGCCGTTGTTCGCCGGGGACTGGAGGACGACCTGGTCGCTGGTCGTGTTGATGTCGACCAGCGTGGTCGCGGTGGTCGCGTCGAGGTCGTTGTTGGTGTAGGCGGCGGCCGAGACCCCCTTGGTCGTGCCCTCGATCGGTGGGGTGGTGAGGTTCAGGTCCTGGATGGTCGTGTGGTCGTTCAGGTTGTGGCGCAGGTTCTGGCCGTTGTCGCTGATCACACGCAGGCGGTCGGCCGCAGGGTTGAAGTCGACGCCGAAGTTGCTGCCGTTCAGCGCGTACTGGAGCTGGGACACCTTGGTGACCACGACGTCCATGGTGCCCGTCGGGAGCTTGATCGTGTAGATGCCGCCCTTGTTGCCGACGCCGTACAAGAGGCCGTTCTGGACCCGGAAGTCGATACCGATCAGGCCCGTGTCGCCGCTGAGGCCGGTGACCGCCCTGACCCAGTCGAGGACCTGTGGCCGGTCCGTGGTGAATGTGGCCATCAGGGTTCCGTCGCCGCTGATGCCGAACGCCCGCAGGCTGGGCGCGGCGGCGGGAGCTGCCGAACCGGTGCCCGGTGTGCCGAGCATGAGTGCCGTCGACGTGACCATGACCGCGACCGCCGCCATGACTCTTTTTCTCGTTCCTGCTTTCATCGAGTTTCCCTCCCGTTTGACCGTGCGCCATGCGAGGCGTCCGGATAAGAATGTGGGCGGATTCGCGCCGCGCTTATCGGTGCGGGTGTCCACGCGGTTCTCATTAAGGTCGCTTCACAGCTCCTCCACAAGTGAAATGAGTGACGGAAACGCCCTGGTCCGGGAATTTTGCGCACAGTGACAAAGAGGCTGCCGGTGTGTGTTCCGGCCTTTTGTGCCAAGTGATGAACCTCGTCCGGATCTCATCTGTCGCCCCGTTCGTCCCGAATGGCATGCTCACGCCCATGGGGAGTCTCTTCGCCGAGCTGGCCCGGCAGGCGTCGGCCAACGCCCGCCGCGAGGTCGAGACGTACACGCGGGAGATCCCGGAGTTCGGGTTCCTCGTGAAGGATCCGCGGGCACGGGTCGACACGCTGGAGCACGCGATGTGGCTCCGGCGAAGAACCGTCGAACTGTCTCCGGACAACAGCGAGTTGAGTCAGAGCGATCTCGGTTACATCGCCTCGATGGGGGAGCTGCGGGCCGCGGCCGGGATGTCGCTGGACACACGGCAGCGGGTGCTGGGCGTGCACACCGCGCTCATGCTGCGCGAGATCAACGAGGCGACCGAGGCCCAGCGCGGCGGCGACGTCGACGAACTCATGCGCATGATGGCCTGGTTCGCACCGCAGGGAGAACGTGGCATCGGTGCCTATCGCCAGGGATTCGTACGCGTACTCCGCCGCCGAATTCCGTATACCGAGCAGGTCGCCCTGCTGGCCAGGTCATTGTTGAGCGGAGATCCTATTGCGGAAGAACTCGCCGAAGCCGTCGACATGGAGCTGTCGGATTACTACGCGGTGACGGTGTTCCGGCTTCCGGAACGCCCCGTCGTCGATCGATTCCTGGAAAACGAGATCGGGGCACTGGTGAAGACCTGCCGGGCACCGGTCCTGTGGGGACCGGAGGGCGGCGACGGGAGCGGCGAGCTGATCGCCCTGCTTCCCCTGATCCCCGGAGTGGGAGCCGGAGCCGGTTCCGGCACCGCGGCGGACGTACCGCCGTACGTCGTTCCCGATCTCTTACCCGACCTCGAACCCGGCCATCTGCCGGACCTCGTACGGGACTTCGCCCATGCCCTCGGCCGCCCCTGTGCCGTCGGCACGGCCGTCGCACCGTCGGCGGAGCTGGCCGAGGCTCTGGAGCGCGCCCGGCGGATCGCTCTGGCGGCGCCGGTGCGCCGACCCTCCGCCCGGCTGCGGCCGCACTCCCTGGCCGACGTGTTCGTCGAACTCGCTGTTGCGGACGTGCCGTTCGTCGATGACTGGCTCCGCGCGGTGGCCCGTCGGCTGGAGCCCGGTCCCGATCTCCTCGTCACCCTCGACGCGTACTACCGGCACGACATGCACCGCGGTGCCACGGCGACCGCGCTCAACGTCCACACCCGCACGCTGGACTATCGGCTGCGCCGGGTCCGCGAGCTCACGGACATCGACCCCGGTTCCACGCGGGGGGTGCGGACGCTCAGCGCCGTCGTCACCCGGCATCTGTCGGGGGCGTGGTGCTGAGCGGTCCGGCAGCGCCGGAACGGGCCCGGAGCGGTCGACAGCTCCGGTGAAGCCCGCCCCGTCACCCAGCCGCTCAACCTCCGTGACACTCCCCGTAGATCCGTCCCGACCCGCACCAGCAAGCCGTCCCCCGCTGCGGCGGCCACTCCACCGCGCGGCCCCGGGCCGCCAGCGTCGTCGCGTACTGGGGGAGGAGTGAGGTCTCCGTCGGGGACGTGCCCTCCGAGGCTGCGAAGGCCTCGTAGGAGGGGACCGTGCCCGAGACGATGCCCAGGTTCGGGGTGCCGGAGGCGGCGAGCTCGCGCAGGGACGCCTCTATCGTCGCCAGGTGCTCCTCGTGGGAGGGGTACTCCGACTCCAGCGAGGGGTACGCCGTCAGCAGTTCCGACAGTTCGGAAGCCGGCCAGTGCAGGACGGCCACCGGGAACGGGCGGGACAACGCCTCCCGGTACGTGCCGAGTTCGGCGCGCAGGCGGGAGATCTCCGCCTCCAGTTCCGCCGGGTTCTCCGAGCCGAGGGACCAGACGCGCTTCGGGTCGTGCAGTTCGTCGAGGGAGACCGGCGAGGAGTGGAGGGTGTCCGCCAGGGTGTCCCACTCGTCGTGGGCCAGGCCGAGCATCCTCCGGACGCGGTGACGGCCGAACAACAAAGGATGCGTGGAGTACGGCGGCTCCGCCACGTCCGTCAGGAGGATCCTCGCGCCCTCCGTGAAGGTCTCCTGCGCCTGCTCCAGTTCGTCGTGGGACTCCAGGGCCTCCGCCACGATCACCCAGGGCGCCGGGTCCTTCGGTGCCGCCGCCCGGACGCCCTCGATGATCGCGCGGGCCTCGGCCTCATGGCCGTACTCCCAGAGGTTCGCGGCCTTCAGGGCGCGGACGAGAAACGGGTTCTCCAAACCGTCCTGCGCGGCCAGCAGGCGGTCGTAGAGAGAGGACGCGGCAGGGCGGTCGCCGGCCAGTTCCAGATGGGCCGCGGCCTGCAGGAGCAGGGCCTCGGCGTCCTCGGGATACCGGTCGGCGGTCCGCTCCAGGCGCGCCGCTTCGGCGTTGTGGTCGACGTTTTCGGCAGGCGTGTCGGGGCGCATGGGTGACACCGTACTGCCGATCAGTGTCAAAGAAGAGAGAGGTGCAGGCCAGGCCCGGTCAACGGGGGAAGAGCCCGGGGCCCGGCCCGCACCCGCGTCCTCAGATCGTCACGCCGTCGATCTGCAGGGTCTGCACCGCCTTCGCCGCGAACGGCACGGCCACCGACTTCCCGCTCAGGAAGGTGTTGGAGTACGAGGCGTACTTGTCGCCGCCCGTGGTCACCGTGTTCCAGCGCGGGACCAGGCCGCCGGAGCCGCCCGTCACCGTGGTGAAGCGGGACAGGTCGAAGGTCAGGGTCTGGGCCGAGGTGGCGGTGTTCAGGGCCACGATGACCAGGCGCCTGGCCGAGGAGTCGTAGGCCGCGACCGCGTTGCTCACCCCCGTGTCGAGGATCTTCATGCCGGGGCGGATGTGGCGGCTGAACTGGGCCAGCACGTAGTACTTCGTCTCGATCGCGCCGGCCTGGAGGGTGCCGGCGTCGTACTTGATCACGCCCCAGCCCGCCGTCGGGTCCATGACCTGCCAGTAGACCCAGGCCGTGGGGTGCAGCCAGCGGAAGTCGTAGAGGAGGTTGAAGGCCGTGGTGTAGCCGGTGCCGTCGCCGTCGCCGGTCTCGGAGTTCCACAGCTTCTTGCCGGCCGTGGTCACGACGTCCGTGTACAGCAGGTCCCTGCGGCCGTTCGAGCCCTGGTAGCCGTGCACGTTGACCTGGTTGACGTACCCCTTGGTGGTCGAGCTGAAGGAGTTCCAGGTGGTGCGGGCGAGGTCGTAGCTCGTCTCGTCGGAGGCCGAGATCTTCACGCCGGTCAGGCCGCGGTTGTTCAGCTCGCTGCGCAGGTACGGCAGTACGGCCGACTGGACCGTCGCGTCCATGTGGCAGCCCTCCTGCGTGCCGGTCGCCGTCCACCAGGACGAGGAGGGTTCGTTGAAGGCGTCGACCGTCGAGAAGTTCACGCCCCAGTTGTTCTTGGCGTACAGCGCGGTCGCGGCCAGGTGGGAGGCGTGCTGGCGGTAGTTCCAGGTCTGGAGGTTGTTGCCGCCGCCCGAGGCGCCCGACGGGTTGTGGTTGCTGCACATCCACCACATCGGGGAGTTGGCGAAGAGCTCCGAGGTCGCGCCCCTGGACGTGGCCTTCACCAGCATCGCCCGCTGGTTGGCGTCCGCCGTCCAGTCCCAGGCGCTCGACGTCGGGTCCTCGTTGTTCCAGTCCTGCCAGTAGCCCTCGATCTGCTTGAACGCGGGGATGTTGGCGGAGGCGACCATCGACTCGCCGTTCACGGAGTTCCAGCTGCACGCGCCCAGGTTGTAGCGGGCGATGTTCAGGCCGAGTCCGGGGAGCGAAGTGCCGTTGTAGGTCGTCGACTTGGTGGTGAAGAAGATGTCGGCGAAGTCGTCCCGGGCGCCGAACACGTTGGCCCACCAGGCCAGGGAGGTGCCCCAGCCCTCCCAGGTGCCGTACGAGGTCCCCGGGCTGACCGCGATCGTGGCGTCCGCGCGGGCGGTACCGGTTGCCAGCGCGCTGCCGAGGAGGGTGCCTCCTGCGGCTGTCAGCAGCGTTCTGCGTCGGATCATGGCTACTCCGAACTCCGATGGATCGACGCGGCCGTCTGACCCGCGTCGTGGCCTGCCCCGTTCATGCCAGACGAAGCATCGGGTGTGGCCAATGGGGTTGTCGAGAGTTCTGACAGCCCTTCTTAAAACCTGTGGAGGAAGTTCGGTATGCCGGACAGCCCCTCGGCCCTGGTGACTTGAGGGCCCGCCCCTTATCGTGCGGGCGGCCTTGTCCGAGGAGGCGTGACCCATGCGGCAGCGCATCATGCACCACGGAGCCCGGCGCCGGCGCGAGCGTCGCCGACGCGCGGTGTGGACCGGCGGCGAGCTCCTGGTCACCGTGGGCGTCGTCCTGCTGCTGCTCGTCGCGCACCAGCTGTGGTGGACCAACCACGAGGCCAAGGAGGGCGCCCGGCGCGGAGTCGAGGCGCTGGAGCGGGAGTGGGGCCGGGACGGGGGAGGCGACTCCGGTACCTCCTCGGACTCCGGGTTCCCGTCCTCCGACCGGGAGTACGCGGGCCCCTCGGAGTCCCCGGCCGACCGGCGACTCCGCAGCACCGCCGACCGGAACCCCACCCCGCCGGACCTCTCGCAGGCGTACGCCGTCCTCGACATCCCCCGACTCCACCTGCGCGTCCCCGTCGCCGAAGGCGTCGGCAGGCAGAGCGTCCTCAACAAGGGGTACGTGGGCCACTACCCCGGCACCGGGCAGCCCGGCCGGGCCGGGAACTTCGCGCTCGCCGGGCACCGCAACACCCACGGCGAGCCCTTCCGGTACATCAACCGCCTCGAGCCCGAGGACACCGTCCGGGTGGAGACGCGGAGCGCGGTGTACACGTACGCCGTGGACAGGACCCTGCGCCAGACCTCGGCCCGCGACTCGGGAGTGCTCCGCTCGGTCCCGCGCTCGACGGTCCATCCCTCCTACAGCTACACCGCGCCCGGTTACTTCATCACGCTCACCACGTGCACCCCGGAGTACACGTCCCGGTACCGGCTGGTGGTGTGGGGCAGGCTGGTCTCGATGCGGCCGCGGTGACGAGGCCGCTCCCGGCGTCACCGCTCCCGCAGTCCCGCCACGCTCGCGGCCGCCACCAGTGCCAGCCCCGCCGACACCAGCATCGCGATGTCCGCGCCGTGGGCGAGGCCGCCGCCGGAGGAGGTGGCGATCGCGATGGTCAGGGCGACTCCGGCGCAGGAGCCGATGTAGCGGAAGGTCTGCTGGGCGCCCGCGCCCATCGCCGCGCGCGAGGCGGGGACGGACTCCACGGCGAGCAGCGGGAGTGCCGCGTTGAGCAGGCCGCTGCCGACGCCGGCGATCACCAGGCCCGGCAGCAGCCGTACCCAGGACCCCGCGTCCAGCGAGCCCCGCCCCGCGACGAGTACGTCCTCACCGACCGCGGCATCGCCCTCGGGCCCACCCTGCGCGCCCTCGGCTGCTGGGGCCGCGAGCACCACGGCGACACTGTGCTGCTGGTCTTCCGGCACGCCGAGTGCGGCACCGAACTCGGCTCCTACGGCGAATGCCCCGCCTGCGCGGTCGTCGTACCGGTGGCGGACGTCCTCATGCTCCCCGGCCCCGGACTCGACCCCGACCCCGCGAACCCGCTCAGCCGCGCCCTGCTCAAGTCCAAGAGGCTCTTGCAGCCGATCGCGGTCGATCAGGTATAACCGGGGGAGGACCCGCAGCGAGAGGGGGAGTGGCCGTGACACGCACCTGGACGACACCGCGTCCTGCCGCCGTGCTGCTCTTCCTCCTCCTCGACCTCGTCCTGCTCGACGCCGGCAGCCTCTCCGCCGCCGTCGCGCTCGCCGCGACCGCGGCGGCCGGCTCCGCGCTCGCCGCCTGCTCGCTGCTCGCCTCGCGCTGCGCACCCGCCGTACCGCCCACCCGGGTCCGTACGGCCATCCGCGACCGCGACCGCCGCACGGCCTTCCTGCCGCAACGCGACCCCGACGCCAAGGGCCGCCCCCGCCCCCGAGCGCCCGGTCACGCCCTCCCGGCGACCGCCGCGTAGGGGCTCACTTCCTCAGGGACACCCCACGCGGGTCGTCATGCCGCCTTCATCGCTTCCGGCACGACGAGACCCCCGGAGGGCTCACCCATGTCCGTCTTCGCTGATCTGGTCCAGCATCTCGCCGACCTGCTCCACCCCCTGTTCGGCGCCACCGCGGCCGCCGCCGCGATCGTCCTGTTCACCGCTTTCGTACGACTGCTCGTGCACCCCCTGTCCCGCGCCGCGGCCCGCGGCCAGAAGGCCCGCACCAAGCTCCAGCCGAAGATCGCCGAGCTGCGCAGGAAGCACAAGGACAGCCCCGAGAAACTCCAGAAGGCCGTGATGGCCCTGCACGCCGAGGAGAAGGTCTCACCGCTGTCCGGCTGTCTGCCCGGCCTGTTCCAGCTGCCCGCGTTCTTCCTGCTGTACCACCTCTTCTCCAACACCACGATCGGCGGGCAGGCCAACGAACTGCTCGGCCACGAGCTGTTCGCCGCGCCGCTCGGCGGACGCTGGGCGGACGCGCTCGGCAACGGCGGGGTGTTCGGGGGAGCGGGGCTCGTGTACGTCTGCCTCTTCGCGTTCGTGGTCGTGGTGGCTACCTTCAACTACCGCCGCACGAAGCGGATGATGGCCGCCAACCCGGTCGTGCCGGTGACCGACGGGCAGCCGGTCCCCGGGGTGGGCGCGATGACCAAGGCCATGCCGTTCATGTCCTTCTTCACGCTCTTCACGGTGGCGGTGGTGCCCCTGGCGGCCGCGCTGTACGTGGTGACCAGCTCTACCTGGGCCGCCGTCGAGAGGGCCGCCCTCTACCGCTGACCGGCCCGGGCCGGTCCAGTCCGTGAACCGGGTATTGCGGACCGGACACTCAGCTTGGAGGATCGACCAGTCATCCGATGGCTGCACCCGTCGGCGGGCGCCCCGCGATAAAGGGAGATAGTGATCATGAAGCTGCTGCGAGTCGGTACGGCGGGAACGGAGACGCCCGCGCTGCTCGACGCCGACGGAGTCCTGCGGGACCTGTCCGGTGTCGTGGACGACATCGACGGGACGCTCCTCGCCGACGACGCGGCACTCGGCCGGGTCCGCGCGGCCGCGGAGGCCGGGGAGCTGCCGGCGCTGGACGCCACCGGGCTCCGCGTCGGGCCGCCGCTCGCCCGGATCGGGAAGATCGTCTGCATCGGCCTGAACTACCACGACCACGCGCGCGAGACGGGGGCCGAGCCGCCCGCCGAGCCGGTGATCTTCTTCAAGGCCGCGGACACCGTGGTCGGGCCCTACGACACGGTCCTGGTGCCCCGGACGTCGGTGAAGACCGACTGGGAGGTCGAGCTGGCGGTCGTGATCGGGCGTACGGCCCGGTATCTGTCCTCCGTCGAGGAGGCGCTCGCCCATGTCGCCGGGTACGCGGTGGCGCACGACGTGTCCGAGCGGGAGTTCCAGATCGAGCGGGGCGGGACCTGGGACAAGGGAAAGAACTGCGAGACGTTCAACCCTCTCGGACCGTGGCTGGTGACGGCGGACGAGGTCCCCGATCCGCAGAGCCTGTCGCTGAAGCTGTGGGTCAACGGGGACCTGAAGCAGAACGGCACGACCGCCGAGCAGATCTTCCCCGTGGGCGAAGTCGTGCGCTACGTCAGCCAGTTCATGACGCTGTACCCCGGTGACGTGATCAACACGGGCACGCCGGCCGGGGTCGCGATGGGCGAGCCCGAGCCCAAGCCGTATCTGCGGGCCGGGGACGTGGTGGAGCTGGAGATCTCGGGGCTGGGGCGTCAGCGCCAGGAGTTCAAGGACGCGTAGACGCTCCGCTGGGTGAGCCGGGGATGCACGTTGCCTTGCGACTGCGGGCCGTCTTCGGCTGGTCGCGCAGTTCCCCAGCGCCCCTGGTAGCTCATCTTCACGCCAGTAGCGACGCGAGCCTGCGCCAGGCCTCCCTCGGGAGGTCGTAGCGCGGGCCGCCGTCCACGATCTGCAGGGCCACGTGGTCCGCGCCCGCTTCGATGAACTCGTCGATGCGGGCGCGGATCCTTTCGTCCGTTCCCCAGGCGAAGACGGCGTCGACCAGACGGTCGCTGCCGCCGTCCTTCAGGTCGTCCTCCGTGAAGCCGTTGCGGAGGAAGTTGTTGGTGTAGTTGGGCAGACCGAGGTAGATGGCCAGGTAGTCGCGGGCCAGGGTGCGGGCGCGGGCCGGGTCGCTCTCCAGGACCACCTTCAGCTCGGGCGCCAACAGGGGCGCCTCGCCCAGGAGTTCGCGGGACGCTGCCGTCTGCTCCGCGGTGATCAGATACGGGATCGAGCCCGCCGAGCGGTCCCGGGCCAGCTCGATGGTCCTGGGGCCCAGCGCGGCCAGGACGCGCCCCTCGGCAGGCGCTCCCGCCTCGTCAAGGCCGTCCAGGTAGGCCACCAGGGCGGAGTACGGGCGCCGGTACTGCTCCGCGAGCTTGGCGTGGCTGACGCCCAGGCCCAGGACGAAGCGGCCGGAGTGGGCGGCGTTCAGGTCGGTGAAGCTCTTGGCGGCGGCCTCGGGTTCGTGGTCCCAGATGCTCTGGATGCTGGTGCCGACGACGATCCGCGAGGTCGCCTCGAGGAGCGGGGCGGCGTGGGCGGCGGAACTGCTGCCGCCCAGCCAGATCGCGCCGAACCCGAGCTCCTCCAACTCGGCGGCGGCCTCGGCGCGTTCACCCTGCTGCGATGGGTCCTCCCCGCGCAGACCGCCGCCGTTCCAGATGCCGAACTTTCCGATGGTCTCCTTCATGGCAGGTGCCAACGCGGGAGAACCCGGCGCTCATTCCTGTTCCGCTAAAGACTCTTGCCCAAGAACTCCTCCAGCGCCTCGACCACCATGCGGTGGTCCTGGAGCTGGGGCAGGCCCGAGACCGTCACCGTGCCGACGACGCCCACGCCCGCCACCGTGATGGGGAAGGAGCCGCCGTGCGCCGCGTACTCGTCCGGGTCCAGACGCGAGGACTCCTCGAAGGTGCTGCCCTTGGCGCGGAAACGGGCGCCGACCAGGTAGGAGGCGGAGCCGTAGCGCTCCACGACCCGGCGCTTGCGATCGATCCAGGCGTCGTTGTCCGGGGTGGAGCCCGGCAGGGCCGCGTGGAAGAGCTGCTGGCCGCCGCGGTGGATGTCGACGGCCACCGGGGCCTGCCGCTCCCGCGCCATCTCCACCAGCAGCGTGCCCAGCGCCCACGCGTCCTCGTACGTGAACTGCCGGAAGACCAGACGGCGTTCCTGCGCCTCCAGCTCCTCCAGGGGCGGGGTGAGTTCGGGATGGAACTTCGGGGTCAGCTCGGTGTTGTGCGTCACAGCTTCACCGCCACTCCGTCGTGGGCCGAACGGCGCGCCGCCTCCAGTACGTCGAGGGCGGCGGCCGCCTCCAGTGCGGTCACCGGGTTGGTGCCGCCGTCGGAAAGGGCCCTGGCCACGGCCGCATAGTAAGCGGGGTAGTCGCCGGGGAGGGTGGGGACGGGGCGGCCGCTGCCCGTCACGGGGGACTCTCCCTCAGAGGGGGTACCCCCAGCACCGAGTCGGCCCCACAGCGACTCGGGCTCCCGGCCCCAGTCGGCGGCGGTGCCGGGGCGCTCGCCCTCCCTCAGGGCCGCCTCCTGCGGGTCGAGGCCGTACTTCACATAGCCCGCCCTGGAGCCCAGCACCCGGAAACGGGGGCCGAGTTGGGCGGTGGTGGCCGAGGCGTAGAGGTGGGAGCGGACGCCGCTCGTGTGGGTGATCGCGATGAACGTGTCGTCGTCGACCTCGGCACCCGGGCGGCGGACGTCCGCCTCGGCGTACACGGAGGCGGCGGGCCCGAAGAGGGTCAGGGCCTGGTCGACCACATGACTGCCGAGGTCGTAGAGCAGACCTCCGATCTCTGCGGGGTCGCCGGACTCGCGCCAGCCGCCCTTGGGGTGCGGCCGCCACCGCTCGAAACGGGACTCGAAGCGCCACACCTCGCCCAGTTCGCCCTCGTCGAGGAGCTTGCGCAGGGTCAGGAAGTCGTTGTCCCAGCGCCGGTTCTGGAAGACCGAGAGCAGCAGTCCGCGCTCCTCGGCGAGGCCGGCGAGTTCGCGGGCCTCGGCGGCCGTACCGGCGACGGGCTTGTCGACCACGACCGGCAGGCCGGCCTTCAGGGCGGTGGTGGCGAGCGGGACGTGCGTCTTGTTGGGGGACGCGATGACGATCAGGTCCAGGTCGCCGGCGCGGGTGAACAGCTCGTCGGCGTCCGCGACCGTACGGACGTCCGGGAACTCGGCGCGGGCCTGTTCCTGCCGCTCGGGGTTGGAGGTGACCACCGTGTCGAGGGTGAGGCCCTTGGTGGCGGCGATCAGCGGGGCGTGGAAGACGGAGCCCGCGAGGCCGTAGCCGACGAGGCCCACGCGGAGGTCAGCAGCAGTCATGCACTCCACTTTCGCAACGCTGTTGCCAAAGTGCAAGCGTGGCGGACAATGGCAGACGTGAACAGGACGAACGGTGGCGTCAACCTCCTGGCCCTGCGCAGCCACAACACCGCGCTCGTGCTCGACCTGCTGCGGTCCGCGGGGGCCGGGGGGATCAGCCGCCTGGAACTCGCGGAACGCACGGGGCTGACCCCCCAGGCCGTCAGCAAGATCACCGCCCGGCTGCGGGAGGAGGGCCTCGTGGCGGACGCGGGCCACCGCGCCTCCACGGGCGGCAAGCCGCGGACCGTACTGCGGCTGGTGCCCGAAGCGGGCCACGCGATCGGCATCCACCTGGACCGGGACGCCCTGCGGGCGGTGCTGGTCGACCTGGCGGGAACGGTACTGGCGGACCGCTCCACCGCGCTGGACCTGGGCGCGGGGGCGGAGGCCGTCGTGGAGACGGTCGCGGGGGAGGTCGAGGCGCTGGTGAACGGGGTGGGTGCGGGGGCGGGGGGAGGACGTGGAGCGGGGGGTGCTGGGCTGGGCACCGGGCCAGCGGCCGGTATCTCGGCAGGGGCGGACGCCGGTTCAGTGGCCGGTGGCGCGACAGGGGCGGACGCCGGGTCGGCGGGCGGAATCGTGGCAGGGTGGGACGCCGGGCCAGCGGCCGGTATCTCGGCAGGGGCGGACGCCGGGTCAGCGGCCGCGGTCGCGGCGCACACGGCTGGGGGCTCCACCGCAGAGGCCTCCGGGCAGGCCCGGGCATCCGCACCGGCCCGGGCTTCCGCACCGGCCCGGGCTTCCGCACCGGCCCGGGCTTCCGCACCGGCCCGGGCTTCCGCACCGGCCCGGGCTTCCGCACCGGCCCCGGCTTCCGCCCTGCGCTCGGCCGCCGTGCCGGAATCGGACTCGACCTCGGCTGCGACTTCCGCGCAGGCCCCGGCCTCCCCGCCGGACCCGGGCTCGCCCTCCGCACGGCCCCCGGCCTCCACGCAACCCCCGGCCGCCGTGCCGGAATCGGACTCGGCCTCGGCTGCGACTTCCGCGCAGGCCCCGGCCTCCCCGCCGGACCCGGGCTCGCCCTCGGCACGGCCCCCGGCCTCCACGCAACCCCCGGCCGCCGTGCCGGAATCGGACTCGGCCTCGGCTGCGACTTCCGCGCAGGCCCCGGCCTCCCCGCCGGAACCAGCCTCGCCCTCGGCCCCGGCCTCCGCACGTCCCCCGGCCCCCACGCAACCCCCGGCCTCCGTGCCGGACCCGGGCTCACCCCCGGCCCCGGCCTCCGTGCAGGAACCCGCCCCCACGCACCCCCCGACCCCCCTACCGAAACCAGCCTCGACCTCTGCCCCGGCCCCCCTCCTCCTCGGCGTCGGCGTCGCGCTCCCCGGGCCCCTCGACCACACGCGGGGCGTGCTGCACCGGGTCACGGGCTTTCCCGAGTGGGGCGGGTTCCCTCTGCGGGACGCGCTCGTGCGGCGGCTCGGGGTGCCCGTGGCGGTCGACAAGGACACCAACGCGGCCGCACTGGGGCTCGCGGTCGCGGGGGAGCGTGGATCGTTCGCGTATCTGCATCTCGGCACGGGCCTCGGCGCGGGGCTCGTCATCGACGGGACCGTGCACCGCGGCGCGCGGACCGCGGCCGGGGAGTTCGGCCACCAGGTCGTTCAGCTCGACGGTCCGCCCTGCGGCTGCGGTGACCGCGGCTGCGTCGAGGCGCTGTGCCTCACGGCGGTGGCCCGCGGCGACCTCACCGAAGCCGCCCGCGTCCTCGGCATCGCGGCCGGCAACCTCGTCGCCCTGCTCGACATCGACCTGGTCCTGCTGGGCGGCCGTACCGTCGCCACCGCCCCGGACGCCTTCGTGCGCGGAGTCGCGGCGGTCCTCGACGAACGCGCCCGGCGCACCGGCGAGGAGACGGTCCCCGTCCGGGCCGCGGTCGGCGAGGTCGCCGAAGGGGCGGCACAGCTCGTGCTGGCCCCGCTGTTCGGGCGAGCCGACGCCTGACGTCCGCTGATCGAGGGGACTTCCCGGGCCTACCGGAGCGGCATCCCCGATCCGCCGCCCCCGCCCGGCACGGTCATGTGTTCATGCGACGGTATGTGCACGCCCATACGCCCGCCCCCCTCGGCCTCGCGGCGGCAGCCGCCCTGCTCTCCCTGTCCGCATCCCCCGCGCACGCGGACCCCGGCTCCGACGGACGCGACTTCCCGATCACCACCCGTATCCACGGCGGCCCCGACACCTACACGGCCGGTGGCGGCTTCGGGACCTGGTATCTGGACCTCACCAACACCACCGCCCACCCGCGCACCGGCATCCACCCGGTCGTCGTTCTCGTCGACGACCGCCGCGCACTGGAACCCGCCCAGCCCCGTCTGGAGTTCTACGACGGCGACCGCCCCCACCCGGTGCGCTTCGAGAAGACCGACGCCGACGAGCTGGTCGGCGCCTTCGACGACGGCTTCCCCGGGTTCACCGTCCCGCCGGGCAAGACCCTCACCGTGAGGGTCCGTCTCGCCCTCACCTCGGACACCGCCCCCGACACCGTCACCGTCAACGCGGCCGTCGTCCAGCGCCACGAGGACGACGGCGACTGGGTAGGGCAGTCCAACGACTACCGCTTCGGCATCGACGCCGAACCGGGCCGTACGCCCACCCCCGACAGCAGCGACGCCCCCCTCCTCTTCGCCGACGAACTCGCCCGCACCGGCCTCGGCTCACCCCCCGGCCTCGCACTCGCCGCCACGGGGGCGCTCCTCGTCACCGGAGGGGTGATCCTGCTGGCGCGCAGACGCCGGTGACGGTCAGACGCGGTCGACCAGGTCGGCGATGGAGTCCACGACCTTCGTGGGCCGATACGGGTAGCGGTCGATGTCGGACTTGGTCGTCAGCCCGGTGAGCACGAGGAAGGTCTCCATCCCGGCCTCCAGACCGGCCAGGACGTCCGTGTCCATCCGGTCGCCGATCATGGCGCTGGTCTCCGAGTGCGCGCCGATGGTGTTCAGCGCGGTCCGCATCATCAGCGGGTTGGGCTTGCCGATGAAGTACGGCTCCTTGCCGGTCGCCTTGGTGATCAACGCGGCCACGGAACCGGTCGCCGGGAGCGCGCCCTCGGGGGAGGGGCCGGTGTTGTCGGGGTTGGTGGCGATGAAGCGGGCACCGTTGTTGATCAGCCGGATGGCCTTGGTCAGGGCCTCGAAGGAGTACGTCCGGGTCTCACCCAGGATCACGAAGTCGGGATCGGAGTCGGTCAGCACGTACCCGGTGTCGTGCAGGGCCGTGGTCAGCCCCGCCTCCCCGATCACATAGGCGGTCCCGCCGGGATGCTGGTTGTCCAGGAAGCTGGCGGTGGCCAGGGCGGAGGTCCAGATGTTCTCCGCCGGCACGTCGAGGCCGATCCGGTTCAGCCGGGCGTGCAGGTCACGGGCCGTGTAGATCGAGTTGTTCGTCAGCACCAGGAACGGTCGTCCCGAGTCACGCAGCTTCTTGATGAAGGCGTCCGCGCCCGGCACGGGAATGCCCTCGTGCATCAGCACCCCGTCCATGTCGGTGAGCCACGATTCGATGGGCTTGCGCTCTGTCATGGGTGCGGACTCCTGGTGCATACGAACGTGTGAGACGACCATGCTATGCAGTCGCCCCAGGGCGGCAACGCCCCTGCTTCCGCCGTCTCAGCCCGCGGTCACCCGCGCACGACCCGCTGCCCGCACGGCTCACCCGTGTGGAGCAGCGTCGGGCCGTCCCGGGATGCACGGCCCGACCCACCGGGGGACTCTCCAGATATCTGGAGGTTCACGATGGGTTCCACACGCGTCACTCTCTGTACCGCGGTCCTGGCTGTCGCCGCCTTCGCCCCGGCCGCGCAGGCCGCGGACGGCGGCAGCGTCTCCGTGACCCCCTCGACCCCCGCCGCCGGCGCCGACCTCGCGCTGCGGGTGACCGGCTGCGCCGGGAAGACGGCCACCGCCGCCTCGGCCGCGTTCGTCGCGGACGCCCGGCTGACGGGGTCCGGCGGCAGCCTCGCGGGCGAGACCCGCGTCCGCTCCTCGATCGAGCCCGGCTCCTACGACGTCAAGATCACCTGTGCCGACTTCCAGGTGAAGGGCCGGATCACGGTCGTAGCGGCGAAGGGCGACCACGCCACCGCCCCCGCGACCCCCGCCGCCCCGGTGAACGCGGGCGGCGGCTGGACCGCCACCCATCTCTCCGGCATGGAGCCCCACGCCACCGGACCCGGCACCGGGCACGCGGTGACCGGTCTGGTGCTCGCCGGGGTCGCGGCGGTCGCCGTCGTGCTGCGCCGCAGCCGCCGGAGCCGCGGGACGGACTGACCGGCCATGTCCGACCGTTTCTCCGACCGCTTCAGCGACCAGGAGGGCGACCGCGCCCCGCACGAGCGCGGGTCCGGGACCGGACGGCTGCTCACCGGCGTGGCCTGGGCGATGCTGCTGCTCGGGCTGTGGCTGTGGGGGCGCGAGGTGACCGACGTACGGCACGGCGGGTCCGCGCCGACCACCGGTGACGTGGCCGCGGTCGGACGCCCGCCCGAGAACGTCGAACTGCCGCCCGCCGCACGACCCTTGAAGGGGGCGCTGCCGCAGCGCCTGGACATCCCGGAGCTCGGGGTCCAGGCGCCCGTGGTGGCCCGCGGCCTGGACACCCGGGGCGCCCTCGACCCGCCGCCCTTCGACCAGCCCGGCATCGTCGGCTGGTACGCGGCCGGCGCCAAGCCCGGGGCCGCCGGTACCGCGCTGATGGTGGGACACGTCGACACCGAGACCCGGCCCGCGGTGTTCTACAAGATCAGCGCCCTGAAGCCGGGCGAGACGGTCCGGGTGATCCGCGACGACGGCAGGGTCGCCGAGTTCACCGTCGACGACGTGCGGGTCCTCACCCGCGACGACTTCGACGCCCACCAGGCCTACGGCTCCCGCGAGTCGGGCCGCGCCGAACTGCGCCTGATCACCTGCGGCGGCACCTTCGACCGGGCGAGCCGCAGCTACACGGCGAACGTGATCGTCTCGGCGTATCTCACCGGCACCGGCCTCTAGCACTTCGGGACTTCGGGACTTCGGGACACAGGATGTCCGAGACCTCGGGCGGCCGCACCCGGCCCGGTCGGCGACCCGCTCCCCCCGAAGCCGCCGACCGGGCTGGTCCTCGACCGCGCGCGCTCGGGTTGCGGGAGTAACCCGGCGACGGCGCGGGAGGTCTGGGAAGCTCGGTGGTGATGACTGCGGCCAGGGGCTGGGGCCGTATGCGTATGAGAAGACTCTAGAACGGATGAGCGCCCGGGCCTAGAGGCTGATGTACGCCAAGTCCCGTCCCTGTGGCTCTGCGTCATACGCGCTGGTGGTTCAGGGTTCTACGGGGGATCGTCAGTGCTCGAGCCGATCTCCCGGCGCAGCTCGGCGTCGTCGGCGACACCCTCGATGACCGCGTTCGCCACTCGCTCCAGGGGCAGCCGGTGCCGTCGCGCGTACTGCCGCAGCGCCATGAACGCGCGGTCGGCGGCAACGCTCCAGCGCTCTGCGAGCATCCCCTTGGCCTGTTCGATACGGACCCTGCTCGACAGCGCTTCCTGCAACTGGCCGGACAGGGTGCGGTACTGGGCATAGGCGTGACGGTTCCGCAGACCGAGGGCGGCGGCGTCGGCGAGAGCCTGGGCGACCTGGAGCTCGGAGGGGACGTCGTCGGCCGGGGTGGGGTCGGGCAGCGTCGGCACGAACACGTTGAGGGCGCCCAGCAGGTGTTCGCGGCGGCGCAGCGGGACCGCGAACGTCGTCACCACGTCGTGCCGGAGGGCCCGCTCGGTGAAGTCGGGCCAGCGGGCGTCCGCGTGGGCGACCCGTATGGAGACCGGCGGTACCGGCTCCCCCGAGTCGTAGCTGTCCAGACAGGGCCCGCCGCCGTGCTGTGCCTCCAGCAGGTCCAGCGCCATCCGCTCGTGCCGGCTGCTGGCGGCCAGCGACACCGACCGGCCGCCGTCGATGAGCATCACCCCGGCCGCCAGGGCGTCGAGCAGTTCCACACAGTGGTCGGACACGGTCTGTAAGTACCGCGTAGCCTCGAAACCCTCGAAGAGGGTGTCCGCCGCCTCCACCAGTGCCGAGGCCAGCCGGATCTCCCTGGTGGCGTACCGCATCGCTGAGCACTCCCCTTCATCGACGAGCGCCCCTTCACGACGCGCACCTACCCCGACCGTCGAGGCTGTAACAGCTCCTGGACAAGGCTCGGGCGACCTCGTGGGCGGCGCGACCGGTGTGTCACGATTGAGACTTGCCACGGTGCACCCAGGGGGGAATTGGATGTACGTCAGCAGGGGGGCCAGGAGGGCGGCCCGCGCGCGGTTCGGTGCGGCGGTGCTGGGGGCGGCACTGCTGCTCGCCGCGTGTTCGTCCTCGGGAGACGGGAACGAAGAGGGGGAGGGCGACAAGGCGAGTGCCGGGATCACCCAGCAGCCCAAGGAGGCCGACCCGTTCTGGGTCAACCCGGACGGCAACGCGGCCAAGCAGGTCGCGGCCTACGCGAAGAGCGGCAAGGACGACGAGGCCGAACAGATCCGCAAGATCGCCCAGCAGCCGACCGGCGAGTGGATCGGCCCGGAGAGCCCCGAGCCGGAGGCACGCGGCTTCACCGAGGCCGCGGACAAGGCCGGCCGTACGGCCCTGCTGGTCCTCTACAACATCCCGCACCGCGACTGCGGCCAGTACTCCCAGGGCGGCGCCGCCGACGGCAACGCCTACCGGACCTGGATCGACGGGGTGGCGGCGGGCATCGGCGACCGCTCGGCGACGGTGATCCTCGAACCGGACGCGGTTCTGCACCTGGTCGACGGCTGCACCAAGGACGAGTTCCACGAGGAGCGCTACGACCTGCTCACCGGCGCCATCGACAAGCTCAAGTCCCTGAAGAACACGAAGGTGTACCTGGACGCGGGCAACGCGGGCTGGGGCCACCCCGACCAGATCTTCGAGCCCCTCAAGTGGGCCGGAATCGCCAAGGCCGACGGCTTCTCGGTGAACGTCTCCAACTTCTACTCCACCGAGGACTCCATCGCCTACGGCAAGCAGCTCTCCGCCAAGGTGGGCAACAAGCACTTCGTCATCGACACCAGCCGCAACGGCAACGGCCCGTACAAGGGCGGCGACGAGAACGAACGCTGGTGCAACCCGCCGGGCAGGGCGCTGGGGGAGACGCCGACCATAAAGACGGCCGACCCGCTGGTGGACGCCTACCTCTGGGTCAAGCGCCCCGGAGAGTCGGACGGCGAGTGCAAGGGCGGCCCGAAGGCGGGCGAGTGGTGGCCGACGTACGCATTGAAGCTGGCGCAGGCTTCAACACCCTAGGGGCGCGGGGAACCGCGCGGCCAACCACAACGCTCCCGCACCCGAGATCAGGGTGCGGGAGCGTTCTTGGTCCTACGGCACTCGAACCCACTGTGCCTTCGACGGCGTCCCCTGGTCGTCGTCGACGAACAGCATGTACCACCCCGACTGCACCAGATTCTTGTTCTCCGGCACCGTCACCTTCACCTTGTCACCGGAGACCGTGAACTTCAGCTCGATGGACCGCTGATCCACGTCGGTCACATGCGTCGACGCACTGGGCCGGATCAACCGCACCTTCTTGATCACGGAAGCCTGCGGAGAGGTGAACGTCCCGGAGGCACCCCGAGCGATCGTCTGCGGCCCCCCGGACAGCGAAGGACGCGAGTCCCGGTACAGATACGGCGGCGTGTAGATCTCGATCCGCTGCTCGAAGACCCCCGGCTTGGTGTTCGCCTTGTCCCCGTACAAGGAGTCCGACCCGAAGAACATCACCCGCCCGTCCGGCAGCAGCAGTGACCCGGAGTGGTAGTTGCGCCCCACCAGCGGATCGGCCACCGACTCGAACGTGTTGGTGTCCGGGTGGTACAGCCGGGCCTGCAGGATGTTGGAGTCACCGCGCCCGCGATAGTCCTCCGACCCCCCGGAGACCAGCACCGAGTCGTCGGGAAGGATCGACGCCTGCGGATACCGGGTCCCCTTCTCCAGCGTCGGCCCGTCCACGAACTTCGGGTTGTCCGCCTTCATGTCCACGATCCGGGTGCGGTTGCTGGACAGCTTGGACTCGCCGACCCCGCCGCCTCCGATCACCATGAACTTCTCGTCCTGCGCCGGAGGCAGCAGCACGGTCCCGGAGGTCTCCATCTCGTTCGCGTCGCTGAGCCCCGGGATCTTGGTGAACTTGTTGCTGGCCACGTCCCAGACGCCCGGTACGCGCCCCACGTTGTCCGGCCCGTACCCCGCGTTCGACCCCGAGTAGAAGATCTTGCCGTTCTGCATGAGGAACAGCGCGGGGTAGGTCGGGAACTGGCGGATCTTCGACGTGTACGTCCACTTCTTGGTCTTCGGGTCGAAGACCTCGTTCTTGCCCGGCACCAGCTGACCGATGTCGTCGAGCCCGGAGACGCTGAGGATCTTCCCGTCGCTCAGGGTCGTGAGCGTCGGATACCAGCGGGCCTCCTTCATCGGGTCGACCTTGATGTACTTCTCGGCGACCGGATCGAACTCGAAGGCGTCCCGGATCCCCTGGAAGTCCTTCTTGTCGAGCGCGAGCTTCTGCGCGATGCCGTACGTGTTGCGCGCGTCCGCCCCGGTCAGACCCTGGATCCGGTAGTTGTCCTGCGTACCCGTCTCGTACTTGGCGCCGCTCTTCTGCGCCTCCACGTAGATGCGCCCGAGCCCGGGGTCGTTGCGCAGGAACTTGCCGGTCGCCTTGTCGAAGACCTTCGTGGCCCGCTCCACGACCACCGGGTCCTTGGACACGAAGGTCCGGCCGTTCTCCTTGCCGGTGAACTTGGTGCCCGCCGGCAGGGTGATCGGCTCGTCCGGGTTCTCGTTGTGGACGATCATCAGGCCACCGGCCTTGGTGACGTCACCCTTGAGCTTCTCGTACCGCTTGGTGCCACCCGCGATCAGCAGATTGCCGTTCGCGAGCTGGGTGTGCCCGGTGCAGAACAGGTCGCTCGGGGTCGGCACCTTCTTGATCGTGCCCTTGACCGGGTCCCAGATCCGGGTGTCGAACTTCTTCGCGTCGAAGTTGTCCTGGTTGTTGCCCGAGCCCGCCACCAGCAGCACCTTCCCCGTGCGCAGCAGCGCCGCGTGGATGGTGTTCTGCCGGTACTTCTCGGGGAAGTCGACGATCTCCCACTTGCCGTTCTCGGCTTTGTACTCGGGCTTGTTGATCTGGTACTGGTGGTATTTCGCCGTCCCGAAGCGGTACAGCCACGGGCCGTTCATCCCGGCCAGCGCGAGCACCACCGCCGTACCGATCGCGAGTCGACGGGCGCGGCGGCGGCCTGCACGGTCGTTCATTCCTTACGTCCCCCAAGTCCACCAAGGGCGATCTGCATGGTCTGGTCGTTGCCCCCGTCGCCCCCGCCCGCGCTGCCCGGGGCCGACGCGGCAGCCCAGGTCGGCTTGTGGGCCGGCGCGTGCTGGGTCGGCAGCGGCTGCGGCTGGTACTGCGCCGCGACCTGAGCCGGAACCTGCGCCGGCACCACGGGCCCCTGGGGCTCCTCGGCGGTCGCGGCCGGCCGCTTCTTCGCCTGCCGCAGCATGTGCCGCCAGGTGAAGATCGGTGTCGCGGTGATCAGCATGGCGAAGGTCGCCCAGATGATCATCGCGGGGTGCGAGTGCCCGAGGGCGATGCCCGCGCCGATCGAGCCACCGAAGATCAGGATGAAGTACCAGTGGTAGCGGAAGGTCGCGAACCACCGGTCGGGGCTGGCCGAGTCGCCCTTGGGCGTGACCACGAACTTGCTCTTGCGCCGCAGCAGCGAGTCGACGAGCGCCTTCGCGTAGAGCGGGGCGGACAGGGCCGACATCACCATGCCCGCGACACCGCCGGAGCCCTCGGGCTCGTGCGGGGAGACGTTGTGCCGGCGGTTCCAGATGTACAGGCCGATCTGGAGCGCGGAGGCGTTGCCGTAGAGCATCAGCCACACGGTGGGGTCGATGTTCACACCCGAGGCGCCCAGGCCCAGGAACAGCGCGCAACTCAGGGCCGCGAGGATCCAGTTGAGGGCGGACATCGGGTAGAAGATGATCATCATCGTGTAGTTGAAGAGCTTGCTCGGCGGCAGCGAGTACCAGCCCTTCCAGTACTGCTTGAGGATCGTCTCGTACGTCCCTCGCGACCAGCGCATCTGCTGGGTGAAGAAGTCCGTCCAGGCGCTCGGTCCCTCACCGACCGCGAGCACGTCCGGGGTGTAGACCGAGCGCCACTTCCTGCCGGTGGCCGGATTCTTGTGGCGGTGGATCTCGAACCCGGTCGCCATGTCCTCGGTGATCGAGTCGTACAGGCCGCCGATCTGCTTCAGCGCGCTGATCCGTACGGCGTTGGAGGTGCCCACGAACATCGGGGCGCCGTACTTGTTGCCGGCGCGCTGGATCAGCGCGTGGAAGAGGAACTGCTGGGACTCGGCGGCCTTGGTGACGAAGTTGTCGTAGTTGCCGTAGACCTGCGGGCCGATCACGAAGCCGATGTCCGGGTCGCGGAAGAAGCCGAGCATCCGCTCCAGGTAGTTGGGCAGCGGCACGTGGTCGGTGTCCACCGAGGCGAAGAAGTCGTACTGGTCGCCGTGCGCGTCCAGCCAGGCGTTGTAGTTGCCGTGCTTGGTCTTGGCGCGGTGCGGGCCCTTGGGCTGGTTCCACTTCTCGACGCCCTTGCGGGAGAAGTGGTGCACGCCGAGCCGGGCGCACACCTCCTTGACCGCCGGGTCGTCGCCCTCGTCCAGGAGCCAGACGTGCATGAGGCCGCGGTGCCGGATCCTGACCGCGGCTTCCAGGGTCTTGGTCACCATCTCCAGCGGCTCCTTGCCGGGCACGAAGGAGGTGAGGAAGGCGACTCTGGTGCCGGTCTCGGGGACCACCGGGACCGGGTCCCGGGCGACCAGGGTGGCGTGCGCGTTGGACAGCACGTTCATGCAGCGGAAGAACTCGATCAGGCCGATCGAGACGAGCATGACGATGTCCAGGGCCGGCAGCCACGAGAAGGCCGGGTAGTCGCGCTCGGTCCAGTGCTCCGGCTGGAGCAGCCAGGCCAGCAGGACCAGCGAGAGCAGCGGGGCCGCGGCGAGCATCAGGGCGACCCGGATGCGGTGCGGCTCCTGCGAGATCAGCGAGCGGTACTGCACCTTGTAGGGCTTGCCCGGGTCGGGCTGCGTGAGGGGACCGGCGAGTCTGCTGTAGTGCTCGTAGTCGTACTTCGGAAGGGTTTTCTTTATCCGGCGCAGTGTGCCGGTCCGATGCGAAGGCAGCCTGAGCTGTGTGGTGTCGGACGGGTCGAAGTTCTGCCGGGCGCCCGTCGGCGTCGACGTCATGAGTCATCCCCCCACACGCGGACGAGCCGCGTGTCGTCGGTTCCTTACGACTGCTCTGGTCCCCCTCGACCTTCACAGACGTATCAGTGGTGGGCCGCAGTCACCACAATCTTCACAGCATTAGACAGGTAACAGCGACCTTCCGGTTGCAGACGCCCCCCTCGGCATCCTCCGAAGCGGGGCCCCTTTCCCCGCAACTCCGGCAACCGGATCCTTGCCCCCCAACTGCCGCGTATCCGCAGCATCTTGAAAAGCCAGGGTTCTACGGTGCTCATCATGATCGCAAGATGCGAAACGCGGTGTTTACCGGTCATACGCGTTCATTGTGGCGCCTGTGGGGGTCTTGTGGACCCGTTGTGCACATCCGCTCGAGCCTCCGCACGGCCACCACCCCGATCCGGTACACGCGGAAGGCCCCCCGCTTTCGCGGGAGGCCTTCGATCATGCGTGCGCCGCCAGGGACTCGAACCCCGGACCCGCTGATTAAGAGTCAGCTGCTCTAACCAACTGAGCTAGCGGCGCCTGCTGACCTGCACGACTCTACCGGACGTCGACGGGTGCTCGGGACCGCACCCCGGGGGTGGCGTACATCATTCGGACCGTCAGCATGCGCGTCCGGGCGACAGTTGAGAAACTGACCAATGTGCACAGTTGCGGACATTTCTACCTGGAGTGTGAGGGGCGTCCCATGGAGACTCCGGTATTCGAGGAAGTCGATCCCGCGAGCGACTGCGACTGCCCCGGTTGCGTCCACTGGCGACGCGTTCTCCCCCGGTCGACCGGCGCTCACCCCGCCGCCGCCCGAGCCGTGATCCTCGCCACCGCGGCCTCCACCGCGTTCGGCATGGTCCACGCGGCCCCGGCCTTCGCCGCCCCTCACGTCCCGGCCCGCCCCGGCGTCCCCGCGCGTGACGAGCCCGACACCCCGCAGGGCGACAAGGCCCCGCTGCACGGCCCCGGGGGAAAGCCCGCGGCCGTGAAGACGCCGACCACCACCCGCGCCGACATCATCCGGCGGGCCAAGCAGTGGGTCGCCGCGCGGGTGCCGTACAGCATGTCCACCTACTGGGGCGACGGCTACCGGCAGGACTGCTCGGGCTTCGTGTCCATGGCCTGGAGCCTGCCGCGCAACGAGTGGACCGGCAGCCTCGACCAGTACGGCATCAAGATCGCCAAGGATGACCTCCAGCCCGGCGACATCCTGCTCTTCCACAACCCGGCCAACCCCGAGCAGGGCTCCCACGTCGTCATCTTCGGCGGCTGGACGGACTACACGCACACCTACTACCTCGCCTACGAGGAGACCCGCCCGTACGCCCGCAAGCAGGCCACCCCCTACGCCTACTGGAGCAACTCGGACCGGTACGTCGCCTACCGGTACAAGGGGCTCGCGGGCGCCGCGGCGGGCGCGGAACCGGACCCGGCCGAGCCGGACAACGGCAAGCCGGCGGCGCCGGAGGCGACGCCGTTCCCGGGGGCCGCCTACTTCGGTCCCGGGGCCAACAACAAGTACGTCACCCAGCTGGGCCGCATGCTCGTGGAGCGCGGCGCCGGGCGCTACTACACCTCCGGTCCCGGTCCTCGCTGGACGGACGCGGACCGCAGGGCCACCCAGGCGTTCCAGCAGGCGCAGGGCTGGCGGGGCGAGGACGCGGACGGGCTGCCCGGGGCGCAGACCTGGACGCTGCTGGTGACCGGCGGCGGCAAGGACATCGCCGCGGGCGGCCGGGCCGGGGCGGCGGGCCCGCCCGCACCCTCCTCGCACGGCGTCCCCGGCTACCCGGGACGCGCGATGTTCCGGCCCGGCGCGAGCAACAAGTACGTCACCCAGCTCGGCAGACAGCTGGTGAAGAAAGGGTTCGGCAAGTACTACACGACCGGGCCGGGACCGCGCTGGGGCGAGCCGGACCGGCGAGGAGTCGAGGCGTTCCAGCGCGCCCAGGGCTGGCGGGGCGGGGCGGCGGACGGCTACCCGGGTCCGGAGACCTGGCGACGACTCTTCTCATGACCGCCCGGCCCGGCCGTCACCCGGGCCGCCGGCACCTGGCCCGGTCATCACCCGGGCCTGCATCACCCGGTCCGGTCGCCACCCGGGCCGTCGCACCTGGCCCGGCTACCACCCGGGCCGCCAGTACGTGGCCCAGTTACGACCCGGGCCCGTATCACCCGGTCCGGCTGTCACCCGGGCCCGCATCACCCGCTCGAATCACCTGTTGTGACGCATCTGGCGCGGAGGCTGGAGGCACTCATGAGCACGACCACTTCACACACGCCCGAGTCCGAGGGACCGTCCAGGCCCGCCCGGCTCATCCAGAACGAGGCGACCACTGAGATCCCGGTCCATCTGCTCTTCCGTGACGACCCGGACCCGGTGTCGGTCCCGCTCAAGCCGGCAGTGGTGGCCCGCAGACAGGGCACCGGAGAGCAGCCGCGCCTGCGCCGACCCGGCCAGGTCACCCCCCGCCCCGTCCCCGACGTCGACCCCGAGCTGGCCGAGCGCCCCGCGCGGGTGCTGCCGGGCTCGGTGGGTGTCCTCGCCGGTGCCTGCGGGCTGGCCGGGTGCGCGGTCACCTCGTGGTGGGCCGGACTGCTGCCCCCGCTCGTCCTGGAGGCCCTCCGGGTCCCGGCGTCCGCGGGTGCGGGGCTCGGTCCGGCGCAGTGGGCGGCGTACGCCGGAGCCGGTGCCCTCGGCCTCTTCGGCTTCGGCGGGCTGGCCCGGGGCCGCACCGGACGCGCCTGGGTGCTCGGGCTGTTCGGCCGCTACCGGGGGACCGTCCGGCGCACCGGCCTGCTGTGGGTCAACCCGTTGCTGCTGCGCCGCCGGGTCGACGTGCGGCTGCGGCACTGGCGCGGTGAGCCGATGCCGGCCGCCGACGCGAGCGGGGTCGCGCTCAGGGTCGTCGTCCTGGTGGTGTGGCGGGTGCGGGACACCGCGCGGGCCACGCTCGGCGTGGACGACCACGAGACGTACCTGCGCGAGTGCGTCGAGGCCGCGCTGGCCCGGGTCCCGGTGGAGGCGCCGGGTTCGGGGCGCGGTTCGGTCGACGCGGCGGGGGAGGCGCTGACCCGGCTGGTGGCCGCGGAGACCGCGCCGGTCGGCGTCCAGGTGTTCTCCGTCCAGCCGCTGCGCGTCGAGTACGCCCCGGAGGTCGCCGCCGCGATGCACCGCCGCCGCATCGCCGCGCTGGACGCCCAGCACCGGGCCACCATGCTGACGTCGGTGGTGGACTCGGTGGAGGACACGGTGACCCGGCTGACCATGCGGGGTCTGGTGGAACTGGACGACTACGAACGCAAGGCTCTGGTGAAGGACTTGACGGTGGCGTTCTGCGCGGGGCGCGGAGAACAGGGGGCGTGACTGGTATGGACATGTTCAACAACCGGCAATAATCTGGGACTTGGTCTAGACCTGCACCCCTCACGGAACATCCCCCACGTTCTCCAGGAGCGGCAGCATGCGCAGAAAGACCAAGTGGTACGCCGCCGTGGTGGGCCTCGCCACCACCGGAGCCGTAGTCCTCTCCTCCGGCGGCGCCAGCAGCCACGGCTACACCGACCTCCCCATCAGCAGGCAGAAGCTCTGCCAGAACGGCACCGTGACGAACTGCGGCTCGATCCAGTGGGAGCCGCAGAGCGTCGAGGGCCCGAAGGGCTTCCCGGCCGGCGGTCCGGCCGACGGGCAGATATGCAACGCCGGTCTGAGTCAGTTCAGCCAGCTCAGCGCGCCGAGGACACCGTCGGGCGGCGCCTGGCCGGCGACCAGGGTGACCGGCGGTCAGAGCTACACGTTCCGCTGGCAGTTCACCGCGATGCACGCGACGACCGACTTCAAGTACTACGTCACCAAGGCGGGCTGGAACCAGAACCACAACCTGGCCCGCTCCGACCTCAACCTGACCCCGTTCCTGACCGTCCCCTACAACGGCCAGCGGCCTCCCTCCACCCTCTCGCACAGCGGCACCCTGCCGTCCGGGCTCAGCGGACGGCATGTGATCGTCGCGGTGTGGACGATCGCCGACACGACGAACGCGTTCTACGCCTGCTCGGACGTCACGTTCTGAGCATCGCTTGAGACAGTCCAGGCTTCCCCCGGGGTAGGTTCCCCCACACGATCAAGCGATCGGTGCCTGACCTCGGGGGATCTGCCATGGGCGCCTTCTTCTACCTTGTTCCCGGCCTGATCATGGCCGTGGCTCTCTTCGGCGCGTACCTCATGGTGCGCCGCTGGCTCCGGATGCGCCGGGCCTGGCGCAGCGGGCTGACGGCCGAGGCGGAGTGCCTGCGGGTGTACGCGATGGCGCACGGGGGCGGCGACACGCGGGTGCGCACGAGCCTGCGCCATGTGTACGAGTTCAGAACCCGCGAGGGCCGAGTCGTCCGTTTCGAGGAGGAGGGCGGTCCGGGGACGACGCTCGAGGGGGACATCGTCACCGTCCACTACGCCGACGGCCCCGACGTCGTGGCCACGGCCCGTCCCGGCCGGGGCGGCCACGGGTGCGCCGCCTGTGCGGTGCTCGCCTTCGCCGGTCTGGTCGTGCTGGTCTGCGGGGGCTTCATGGTCGCCTTCGCCGCGATGTCCTAGCCCTCCACATCTGACGGTCCGTCAATTACCGTACGCCCCCATGGACTCCAGGAGGCGTACGGTCGCGGAGCTCGTCGCCGGGCGGTGGGGGGACCACCGGCCCGGACTGTGGTTCGAGGGGCGGGTGTTCACCCACCACGAGGTGGCGGCCGGTGCCGCCGCGCGGGCGGCACTGCTCGGTGACCTGCTGCCGGGCCCCGGCGCCCACATCGGCGTGCTCCTCGACAACACCCCGGAATACCCGATGTGGTTGAGCGCCGCTGCCCTCGCCCGCGCCGCCGTTGCCGGTATCAACCCCACCCGCCGGGGCTCCGAGCTCGCCCGCGACATCCTGCACACCGAGTGCCGCCTGCTGATCACGGAACCGGCCCGGCTCCCCTTGCTGCGGGGTCTCGACCTGCCCGGCGTCCGCCTCCTGGTGGCCGGGACCGAGGAGTACGACACCCTGCTCGCGCCCTACGCCGGTGCCGAACCGGACGCCTTCCGCGCCACCCCGGACGACCGTCTTCTCCTCTACTTCACCTCCGGATCCACCGGCGCCCCCAAGGCCGCGCTCTGCTCCCAGGGCCGGCTGGCCGCCGCCGGGCGCTCGCTGGCCGAGCAGTTCCGGCTCGGCCCGGACGGGGTGCACTACATCTGCATGCCGATGTTCCACGGCAACGCGGTGATCGCCGACTGGGCGCCCGCGCTGGCGACGGGGGCGGGCGTCGCGCTCAGGCGGCGGTTCTCGGCCTCGGGGTTCCTGGCAGACGTGCGCGCGTACGGGGCGACGTACTTCACCTATGTCGGCCGGGCGATCCAGTACGTCCTGGCCACGAGGGAGCGCGAGGACGACCGGGACAACCCGCTGCGGCTCGGTTTCGGCACCGAGGCGGGGGCCGTGGACGCGGCGGCCTTCGAGCGGCGGTTCGGGGTGCGCCTTGTGGAGGGGTACGGGTCCTCCGAGGGTGGCGCGGCGATCCAGTGGACGCCGGGGACTCCGCGGGGCGCGGTCGGTCGGGCGGGGCCGGGGCTCGTCGTACTGGATCAGGAGACGTGTGCGGAGTGTCCGCCGGCGGTGTTCGATCCGGCCGGGCGGCTGCTGAACGGGGACGAGGCGATAGGTGAGCTGGTGAACAGGGGCCCGAACCCCTTCGAGGGGTACTGGCGCAACGCGGAGGCGGATGCGGAGCGGCGCCGGGAGGGGTGGTACTGGACCGGTGACCTGTTCTGCCGGGACTCCGACGGCTACCTCTACTTCGCCGGACGCACCGACGACAGGATCCGCGTCGACAGCGAGAACCTGGCCGCGGCGATGATCGAGAACATCCTCGCGCGCTACGAGGGGGCGGTGGCCGTCGCCGTGTACGCGGTGCCCGACCCGGTGACCGGGGACCAGGTGATGGCCACGATCGCGGGGACCTTCGATCCGGTGGCCTTCGCGGACTTCCTGACCGCCCAGCCCGATCTCGGGACGAAGATGGCGCCCCGGTACGTGCGGGTGGTGGACCGGATACCGGTCACGGCCACGAACAAGATCCACCGAGCACTGCTGCGGAAGGAGGGCACCGAATGCACCGACCCGGTGTGGTGGCGCCCACCGGGCAGCACGGCATACGAACCCCACAACACCGAAGGGCGTCTCGCTCGCACGAATGGCCCCGCACCGGTCCGCCGCCAGGGACTCGAACCCCGGACCCGCTGATGCTGTGTCTTCTGGGGGGCGACCCCCAGACCCCCGGCCGTCGTTCTCGTCGGTGCGCGGGTAAACATCGAAGGGCCTCTCGCTCCCACGAGAGGCCCTTCCGAAGTGCGCCGCCAGGGACTCGAACCCCGGACCCGCTGATTAAGAGTCAGCTGCTCTAACCAACTGAGCTAGCGGCGCATGACTCTCGCCGTCCGCCTCTCGGCGGCTGGCGACGAGAAAATACTACCCGGTCCTGAGGGGTGCTTCTGACCACGCCAAGGGGCCCACGGAGGGGCTCGCGGGCGGCGCGGTGTGCTTCAGATCGCGAGGGACAGGAGAACCGGCGCCGCCCCCCGGTTCAACCGGTCCGTCGCCTGCCGCAGGCGGTGCGCCTGCTCGACCGGGAGCGACAGCGCGAGGCATCCCACCGACGACCCCGCGGTGATCGGCACCGCCGCGCACACCGTGCCCACCGCGTACTCCTGGAGGTCGAGGTGGGGGACCGTCGGCGGCTGGGTCTCCAGGCGGGAGAGCAGCAGCTTGTCGTTGGTGATGGTCCGCGAGGTGAGGCGGGTCATGCGGTGCCGGGAGAGATGGTCGCGGCGGCCGTTGTGGTCGAGCTGGCTGAGCAGGCTCTTGCCGAGCGCGGTGGCGTGCGCGGAGGAGCGGAAGTCCACCCACTCGTTGACCGCCGGGGTCGCGGGACCGTCGGCGTACTGGGCGATGGTGACCTCGCCGTCGACGTACCGGCTGATGTATACGGCCGCGCCGATCGAGTCGCGCAGTTCGTCGAGGGTGCGCTGGAGCTGGTCGCGCAGCGCCTCGTCACGGTCCTGGACGGAGGTCAGCCTGGTCAGGGCGTCCCCCGTCACATACGCGCCGTCGGCGACCTGCTCGACGTACCCCTCGCGGCGCAGCATCCTCAGGAGCGCGGTCAGTCGCTCCGGGTCGAGGCCGGTGGTACGGGCCAGTTCGGTGTCGGTGACTCCGGCGGTGTGCCGCGCCACGGTCTCCAGGACGCGGAGCGCGTCCTGGGCCGAGTGGTACGGCGCGGTCGGTTCGTGCTTCAGCGCCACGGTGTTCCCCCTGCGCTCGCTCGGACGCACTACTACTGGGCCGTAATCCAGACAGCGATCCCCTCCACGATAACCGGCAAAAGGGTTGCAGTGAGCGGCTGTTGGCGAGATTCCGTCCCCGGCCCGGGCCTCTCAGCAGGGGCGCTGACACGCTGGCATATGCCAGCGACATGACCCGGGTCCGGGACCTCGAAGGTTGAACACCGTTCACTTCTTGTCGTCAGAGAACCGCGCTGAGAAATTCCCGGGTGCGGTCCTGCTCGGGCTCGCTGAAGATCCGCTCCGGTGGGCCCGACTCGATGATGCGGCCCGAGTCGAACATCAGGACCTGGTCGGAGATGTCCCGCGCGAAGTTCATCTCGTGGGTCACGCAGAGCATCGTGATGTCGGTGGTGCGGGCGATGTCCCGCAGCACGTCCAGGACGCCGGCGACCAGCTCGGGGTCGAGCGCCGAGGTCACCTCGTCGAGCAGCAGCACCCGCGGCCGCATGGCCAGCGCCCGCGCGATCGCCACCCGCTGCTGCTGCCCGCCGGACAGCTGGGTCGGCCGGGCGTCGGCCTTGTCGGCGAGCCCCACCAGGTCGAGCAGCTCACGCGCGCGTGCCTCCGCCTCGTCCTTGGACATTCCGAGGACGGTGACGGGGGCCTCGGTGATGTTCCGAAGGACCGACATGTTCGGGAACAGGTTGAACTGCTGGAAGACCATCCCGATCTTCTTGCGGACCTCGCGCAGCTGCTTCTCCGGCGCCGGGAACAGCTTCTCCCCGCCCACGGTGACCGTGCCCTCGTCGGGCTTGGTCAGGGTCATCAGCATCCGCAGGATCGTGGTCTTGCCGGACCCGGAGGGGCCGATCAGCGTCACGTGCTTGCCGGAGTCGACCGAGAAGTTCAGCCGGTCCAGGACCGTGTTCGACCCGAAGCGCTTGGTCACGTCCTCGAAGCGGATCAGCTCGCTGCCGTCCACCGGCGGGTTGGTGTTCGCGTCGGGTTCCTTCATGAGGGGAGTGTCAGCGGACAAGACGTCGCTCCAGGGATCGCAGAAGAAGGGAGGCCAGATAGGAGATGACGATGAAGGCCACCCCGATGACGGTCAGGGGCTCGGTGAACTGGAAGTGCTCCTGGGCGAACAGCCGCGCCTCACCGAGCATCTCCAGGACCGTGATGACCATCAGCATCGGCGTGTCCTTGAGCATCGAGATCACGTAGTTGCCGAGGGCCGGCACGACCCGGCGGATCGCCTGCGGCAGGATCACCACCTGCCAGGTGCGCACCCGCGGCAGGTTCAGCGCCGTCGCCGCCTCCCACTGGCCGGCCGGCACCGCCTCGATACCGGCCCGGTAGACCTGCATGGTGTACGTCGAGTAGTGCAGCCCGATCCCGATGACACCGGTGGCCAGCGCCGAGAGGGTCACGCCCCACTCGGGCAGCACGTAGAAGAGGAAGAACAGCTGGACCAGCAGCGGGGTGTTGCGCACGAACTCGGTGACCACCCCGACCGGCCAGCGCACGAAGCGTGAGGGGGCGCGCATCAGCAGCGCCCACACCAGTCCGAGCGCGAAGGAGATCAGCGAGCCGAGCGCGAGGGCCTGGAGGGTGACCAGCAGACCGTCCCAGAACTGCGGCATGAAGTCGCTCACGGCGCTCCAGTCCCACTCCATCAGACACCACCTCCGACCGGCTCGGGCACCTTCACCTCACGGGTGGGCGCCTTGCCGACCCCCGCCTTGAGCTTCTTCTCCAGACCCCGCATCAGCCGGGTCAGCAGGAAGGCGATCACGAAGTAGATGAGCAGCAGATACGTGTAGATCCCGGCGCTCTCCTGGAGCGCGAGCCGCACCAGGTTGCCGCTGAAGGCCAGGTCGCCCATGCCCATCACGGACACCAGCGCGGTGCCCTTGAGCAGCTCGATCAGCAGGTTGGAGAACGGCGGGATCATCTCCGGCACCGCCTGCGGCAGCAGGATCAGCCGCAGCCGCTGCCAGGGCGTGAAGCTCAGCGCGATCCCGCCCTCCTGCTGCGCCGGGTCGACGGCCCCCAGCGCCCCGCGCACGATCTCGGAGCCGTACGCCCCGTAGGTCAGCCCGAGCGCGAGCGTGCCCGCCCACATCGGCACCAGCTGCCAGCCGAAGGCCGGGGGCAGCACGAAGAACACCCAGAAGATCATCACCAGCGCCGAGGTCCCACGGAACACCTCGGTGTAGAAGCCCGCGAGGAAGCGGACGATCCACATCCGGTGGGTGCGCAGGACGCCGACCACGAAGGACACGGCGGCGGCGAGGATCGCGCTGAAGAACAGCAGCTGGACGGTCGTCCAGATGCCCTTGAACACCAGTTCCCAGAGTCCGGAGGTCATCCGCCGCAGAGCTCCTTCGCGGTCAGGTCCGTCATCTCGGCCTGCGTGAACCCGAAGGGCTTGAGGACCCGGAACAGCTCCCCGCTCTTCTTCAGCTTCCGCAGCTCGGCATTGAAGGCGTCCCGCAGGTTCGTCTCGGTCCGGCGGAACGCGAAGGCGCCCCCGTCGACGTGCGGCTTGCCGCCCACGGTCGGGGTGAAGGCCTTCGTCGCCTCCGCCTTGGCCGACTTCTTCACCACCTCACGGGTGGTGAGCGCGGTCCCGGCGAACACGTCGACGCGGCCCGCCTCCACGGCGTTCAGCCCGGCGACCTGATCCGGAACGATCAGGATGTCGCTCTCCTTGTACCCCGCCTCGACGGCGTACCCGATCTCCGCATAGCCGGTACCGGTGGCGAACCTCGCCTTCTTCTCGACGACGTCCTTGTAGTTGTGAAGACCTTTTGGATTTCCTTTGCGCACGATGAAGGAATCGAGCATCTGATAGTCGGGATCGGCGAAGATCACCTGTTCGCAGCGTTCCGGCGTGACATACATCCCGGCCGCCACGACATCGAACTGCTGCGAATTCAGCCCGGGAATGAGCGAGCCGAACTCGGTCGGCACGGGCTGCACCTTGTCCACCCCGAGCCGCTTGAATATGACCCTCGCTAGTTCCGGCGCCTCACCGGTCAGGTCGCCGTTCTTGTCGATGTATCCGAAGGGGATCTCGCCCGCGATTCCCAGCCGTACGACACCTGCCGCCCTGAGCCGGTCGAGCAGTTCACCGCCGCCCGAGGTCGAGGCGGTGGCCACGCGTGAGCAGCCCGCGGCGCCCAGCGCGCCGAGCGCCGCGACCCCCGCGAGCAGCGACCGGCGGGTGGTCCCGGATATGTGTTCGCCATGTTCCAGTGGTGGAGCCATGGCGGCGCGGCTACCCGACCGGATGCGACTTATGCAGATCGATTTGAGCCCCGTTTTCCACCGAGGCCCTCTTGACCGGCGGGGGACCATGGAGTGCATGGCTGACCGCTACATCGAAGTCTCGCTGGTCAAGCGGGGAATCACCGCCACGGCAAAGCTCCTGGACGATCGGGCGCCGATCACCTGTGCGGCCGTATGGGATGCCCTCCCGCTCGCCGGTGACGTCTACCACGCGAAGTACGCACGCAACGAGATCTACGCACTTTTCCCACCTTTCGCAGAATCGGAACCACCTCTGGAAAATCCGACAGTTACCCCGATTCCCGGAGATCTCTGTTATTTCTCCTTCGCGGGCGCCGAACTCGGCACCAAGTCCTACGGCTACGACCGCGAGGTCCGCGCCGGCACGACCGTCGTCGACCTGGCCCTGTTCTACGAACGCAACAACCTGCTCCTGAACGGCGACGTCGGCTGGGTGCCGGGCATCGTGTGGGGTCAGGTGGTCGAGGGCCTGGACGCCCTGGCCGAGGGCTGCAACGACCTGTGGCGCGCCGGCGCCCTCGGCGAGAGCCTGCGTTTCAGCCGGGCCTAGCGCTCACTCGCGGGCGCCGGGGCGGGCGGACGGATGCCCGCCGCGCCCGCCTCGTACAGGGCGTGGGACGCCCGCAGCACCAGGTCGTCCCGGTGCCGGGCCGCCACGATCTGCAGTCCCACCGGCAGCCCGTCGCCGTCGGTCCCCACCGGGACGGACGCGGCGGGCTGCTGGGTCATGTTGAAGGGGTACGTGAACGGGGTCCAGCCCGTCCAGCGGCGGTGCCCCGACCCCTTCGGGACCTCGATGCCCGCCTCGAACGCGGTGATCGGCAGGGTCGGGGTGACGAGGAGGTCGTAGGAGTCGTGGAACCGGCCCATCCGGCGGCCGAGTTCCATCCGTACGTCCACCGCGGCGAGGTAGTCGAGCGCGCTCCTCCGCGCGCCCAGGGCGCAGATCTCCCGGAGCCCCGGGTCCAGCAGCTCCCTCTGGTGCGGCCCGAGATGCTGGGTCACCCGGGCCGCCCCGCTGAACCACAGGGTGTGGAAGGCGTCCACCGGGTCGGCGAAGTCGGGGTCGGTCTCGGTGACGTACGCGCCGAGTTCGGCCAGGCGCTGCACGGCTCGCCGTACCGCCGCGGCCACCGCCGGCTGCACGGCCACCTGGCCGCCGAGGGACGGCGAGTACGCGACCCGCAGCCCGCGGACCCCGCCCGCCAGGGCCGCCGTGTACGGGCCGGACGCCGGGCCCAGCGCCGACCAGTCACGGGAGTCCGGCACCCCGATCACGTCGAGCAGCAGCGCCGCGTCGGCCGCGTCGCGGGTCATCGGGCCCACGTGGGCGAGGGTGCCGAAGGCGCTTGCGGGGTAGAGCGGCACCCGGCCGTACGTCGGCTTCAGGGCGAAGATCCCGCAGAACGCGGCCGGGATGCGGACACTGCCGCCGCCGTCCGTGCCGAGCGCGAGCGGGCCCGCACCGAGCGCCACGGCCGCCGCGGCACCCCCGCTGGAGCCGCCCGCGGTGCGCGTCGGGTCGTACGGATTGCGGGTCACGCCCGACAGCGGTGAGTCCGTGACGCCCTTCCAGCCGAACTCGGGGGTCGTCGTCTTGCCGAGGAACACCGCGCCGCTCTCCCGCAGCCGGGCCACCGAGGGGGCGTCCTCGTCCCAACTCCCGTTCTCCGCGATCGTCCTGGAGCCCTTCAGTGTCGGCTCGCCGCGCGTCAGCAGGATGTCCTTCACTGTGACGGGGACGCCGTCCACCGCGCCGGACGGCTCCCCGCGCCGCCAGCGGTCGGCCGAGGCGCGGGCCTGCGCGAGGGCTTTGTCGCCGGTCAGCCGTACGAACGCGTTCACCTCCGGCTGGATCCGCTCGGCCCGTTCCAGGGCCGCCCGGGTCGCGTCCACGGGGCTGAACTCGCCCTTGCGGTAGCCCTCGACGAGTTGTACGGCGGTCAGTTCGGTGAGGTTGAGGTCCCGCATGTGCCCCTCCGCTTCGACGTTCAGTGCCCTGGTACGTACCCGCGCTTCTTGTCGACCACGTTCGTGAGTGATCTGCCCGCCTCCCAGCGGTCGTACATCTCCACGAACTGCGCTGCGAGTTCGTCGCGCCAGCCGATCGTGTCGCCGCTCATGTGCGGGGACACGATCAGTCCCGGGACGTGCCACAACGGGCTCTCGGAGGGCAGGGGTTCGGTGTCGAAGACGTCGAGGGCGGCTCCGGCGATCCACCGCTTGGTGAGCGCCTCCACCAGGGCTTCCTCGACGACCAGTTGGCCCCGGCCGATGTTGATGAACCGCGCGGAGGGCTGCATCATCCCGAACCGGCGGGCGTCGAACATGCCCTGGGTCTCCGGGGTGAGCGGGGCGGCCGCGATCACCCAGTCCGCTCGGGCCATCAGCCGGTCGAGGTCGTCGGGGCCGTGGATCCCGGTGCGGGAGCGGCGGCCGACCAGGGCGGTGGTGATGCCGAGCGCCTTGAGGGTGGCGACGATCGCCCGGCCGATGGGCCCGGAACCGACCACGCACGCGCGCGTGCCCGCGACCCGCTGGGACTCCCGGTGCCGCCACACGCCCTCGCGCTGCAGCTCCAGGGTCCGGGGCAGGTCCTTGGCCATCGTCAGGACCAGTGCGGCGACGTACTCGGCGATCGGCTGGTCGAAGACACCGCGCGCGTTGGTCACCCTGGTGTCCGAGGCCGCGAGTTCGGGGCACATCAGATGGTCCACGCCCGCGCTCGCCGTGTGCACCCAGCGCGGCCGCGGGCCCTCGCCCGGCCAGGCGTCGCGCACCGCGGTCGAGGTGAAGTCCCAGACCAGCAGCACGTCGGCGGACGGCAGCCGCTCGGCGAGCGTGTGCGCGTCCGCGTGCACGATCCGGGCCCGGCCGGTCAGCCGGCCGAGGCGGGGCAAGGGGTCGGCGTCGAGGACGAGGAGGGTGGGGACAGGCGCGGGGGCGGACATCGGGGCACCGTTTCTACGGAGATCTGCGCGGTTCCACGGAGACCTGCGCGGGCGTCTTCAGCGTATTCCTGCGAGGGCGGGCGACCTTTTTCGGCCGGTTTCCGCGGCGCGGCCGAGCGTCTGACGTGGGCGGGGACACCGGCTGCAACTCCGGCGTGACGTGAGCGTGACAGGGGCGGATTGACCACGCTCGCACCCGAACCTACCTTCGTCAACACGGGCGTTGCGCACGTTCCGCTGTCCCCCCGTCTCTCAGCGTGAGGCCGGTCCCTGCCATGGACGTTTCCTTTCTGGGTGGTCCGCGCCCGCAGCGCGGTGTCGGTGTCGTCGCCCCCTTCGACTTCGCGCTGGATCGCGAGCTGTGGCGCTGGGTCCCCGACGAGATCTCGCTCCATCTGACCCGCACCCCGTACGTCCCCGTCGAGGTCAGCCTCGACCTGGCACGGCTGGTCAGCGAGCACGAGACCCTGCACGATGCCGTGCGCACGCTCAACGCCATCGCCCCCGAGGTCGTCGCCTACGCCTGCACCTCCGGCAGCTTCGTCGGCGGGGTCGCCGGGGAACGCGCCATGTGCGCGGCCATGACCACCGCGGGCGCGGTGCCCTCCCTGACCACGTCCGGCGCCCTCCTGGACGCCCTCGCCGAGCTCGGCGTCCGCCGGGTGGCGCTGGTGACGCCGTACACGGTGTCGGTGACCAGGTCGCTTGAGGAGTACGTCGCCGAGGCGGGCGTCACCGTCACCGGGTGCGCCTACATGGGCCTGACGCGGCACATCTGGAAAGTGCCCTACCGGCAGGTCTCCGAGATGGCCCACAAGGCCGTACGGGCCGACGCCGAGGCGCTGTTCATCAGCTGCACCAACCTGCCGACCTACGACGTCATCCCGCAACTGGAGGCGGAACTGCGCATACCGGTGATCTCGGCCAACCAGGTGACCATGTGGGCGGCGCTGCGCCGACTGGGTACCCGAGCCGTGGGACCGTACCAGGCGCTGATCGATCCGGCGGCGAGGACCGGTCCCGTGCGCCCGGAGCTACCGGGCCTGAGCCCGGGGATTCCGGGCCTGAGCCCGGAGATACCGGGTCTGCCGGAAGTCCGGGGCCTGCCGGACGAAGAACAGCAGCAGGAAGGCTGGACATGACCGCACTCGGATTCCTCTACCCGGGCCACTCCGCCGAGGACGAGTACCCACGCATCGAACAGCTCCTGGGCAGCGACATCCGCCTGGACGTCGTCCACACCGACATCGGCACGGACGCCCACCGGGTGGACGCGCTCCTGGAGATGGGCTCCGCCGAACGGCTCGCCGCGGGCGTCGAGGAACTGCGCATGTCGGGCGCCGAGTCCGTCGTCTGGGCCTGCACCAGCGGCAGTTTCGTCCTCGGCTGGGAGGGCGCCCACGAGCAGGTGCGCGCCCTGGCCCGCACGGCCGGCATGCCCGCCTCCTCCACGTCCTTCGCCTTCGTGCACGCGGCCAAGGAGATCAGGGCCGGGCGGGTGGCGGTCGCGGCGACCTACCCGGACGACGTGGCGGACCTGTTCGCCCAGTTCCTGCGGGCGGGCGGGGTCGAGGTCCTCCAGGTCCGCGGCGCCGGGATCATCACCGCGGCCGAGGTCGGCACCTGGGGCGAGGAGGAGGTCTTCGCGCTGGCCCGGGAGGCCGACTCGCCGGACGCCGAGGCGGTGCTCCTCCCGGACACTGCGCTGCACACGGCCGGGCACATCCCGGCCCTGGAGAAGGAGCTCGGCAAGCCGGTCCTCACCGCGAACCAGGTCACCGTCTGGGAGGCCCTCAGGCTGACGGACCGCCGGGTGAACGCGCCGGCCATGGGGGCACTGTTCACGAGGGAGCCCCTCGTCCAGGTGTGAGGCGCGCCTGCTCGGTCAGGTACTCACCGCCGAGGGCCTCGGTCGGGTACTCACCGCCGAGGGCCTCGGGCGGGTACTCACCGCCGAGGGCTCCGGGCTGTTTCGCGGGCGTCCCGGGCTGTTTCGCCGGTGGCCCGGGGTACCTCGGCCGGTCCGGCAGCTCCGGCGGCTTCGGCAGCTCCGGCGGCTGCCGTGGCTTCGGCGGCTTCGGCAGCTCCGGCGGCTGCCGTGGCTTCGGCGGCTTCGGCAGCTCCGGCGGCTCCCGTGGCTCCGGCGGCTTCGGCAGCTCCGGCGGCTCCCGTGGCTCCGGCGGCTTCGGCAGCTCCCGTGGCTCCCGTGGCTTCGGCAGCTCCGGCGGCTTCGGCCGCTCCCGCGGCTCCGGCGGCTCCGGCGGCTCCGGCGGTGAGTTCCGCGTGCATGGCGCGCAGCCGCCGGTACTGGCGGTTCCCGTACAGGACGAGCCAGCCGAGGAAGACCCCGGTGAACAGAGCGATGCCGAGGGTCCGCGGCAGGTTCGCGGTCAGGGCCGTCGCGACCACGACCGCGCAGGACAGGACGGCGAGGCCGATCTGGGCCGCGACCCGGTGGCGGCCGCGGTGCAGACGGTTCTCGACCAGGTCGCGCATGGCCCGCCGCTCCTCGGGAGCCGTGGGGACCTCGCCCCGGCGCAGCTTCCGGTCCAGGGTCACGAGACCGTCCACCGAGCCTCCGGCGGCCCGCTTCTCCCTGCGCCGCACGGCGAGCAGGACCCCGATGCCGCCTATCGAGGAGAACGCCACGTACAGCAGGGTCGAGGCGGCCGAGCGCCGCGGGGACAGCAGCAGTGCCACGACGCACGCGACCAGGAGCGACAGGACGACCTGGACCCAGAGGTGCTTGCCGAGAAAGGAGTTGACGCGTTCCACGGCGGCCCCCGTCACATCCGGTCGCGGCGGCGGACGGCGCGCAACCGCATCGTCAGGCCGACGGCCAGCAGCACCAGGGACACCGCGCAGTAGGCCCACGAGCCGGTGCCGCGCACGGCGTCCACGACGGCCAGGACCGCCCACAGGGCGGCGACGACACTCAGCGCGGTCCACGCGATGTCGGCGATGCGGATGGACAACTGGGCGCGCTGTCTGGTGCCGGGCTCGAGCGGTCCGAGGTCCGACGGCCGCGAAGTGTTCTCCCGTGTCATGGGCGATCCCTCCGGTCTGTGAGGTTGTGGCGCCCTGGGTACCCGCGGGATCGTGCGGCAAGCGGTCAAGTGCCGTACGGGATACGGAAGTCGGCGTTCCAGAGCCGGGCCGCGGCGGCACCCGGGAATAACCGGGGACACTCTCCTGTTGTTGCCCGGAAGACAGCGCACGGCTCATGAGCAGGAGGCACCCCACCGTGGCGGAAGACGAGATCCGAGGTACCGCACAGGGCACCGCCCCCGTACCTCTCTCGGTACTGGACCTGGTCACCGTCGGCGCCGGACGCACGGCCACCGACGCCCTGCGCACCAGTGTCGCCATCGCGGGACTCGCGGAGGCGCGCGGCTTCCACCGCTACTGGGTCGCCGAGCACCACTCCATGCCGGGCGTGGCCTCCTCCTCGCCGGCGGTGATCCTCGCCCACCTCGCCGCCCGCACCACCCGCATCCGGCTCGGCTCGGGCGGTGTCATGCTCCCGAACCACGCCCCGCTGGTGATCGCGGAGCAGTTCGGCACCCTGGAGGCGATGGCCCCCGGACGCATCGACCTGGGCCTCGGCCGGGCCCCGGGCACCGACGGCGCCACCGCCGCCGCCCTGCGCCGCAGCGACCACCTGCGCGAGGGCGCCGACGACTTCCCCGAGCAGCTCATGGAGCTCACCCGCTTCCTGGACGACGACTTCCCCGACGGCCACCCCTACCGCCGTATCCACGCGGTGCCCGGCCCGATCCAGTCGACCTCTCCCGGCGGCGTCCAGTCCCCGCACCGCCCGCCGATCTGGCTGCTCGGCTCCTCGGGCTTCAGCGCCCGACTGGCCGGTTCGCTCGGGCTGCCCTTCGCCTTCGCGCACCACTTCTCGGCGCAGAACACCATCCCGGCCCTGGACCTGTACCGCGAGTCCTTCCGACCCTCCGCCGTCCTCGACGAGCCGTACGCCCTCATCGGCGTCTCCGTCCTCGCCACCGACGAGGAGAAGGAGGCCCGCCGCCAGGTCCGCGCCGCCGCGCTCAGCATGATCCGGCTGCGCACAGGGCGCCCCGGCCTGGTTCCCACGCCCGAGGAGGCGGAGGCCCACGAGTTCAGCCCCATGGAGGAGGAGTTCGCGAACTCCTGGAACGCCAACGTCATCCACGGCACCGCCGACGAGGTCCGCTCCGGCCTGGACGACCTCCACAAGCGCACCGGCACCGACGAGCTGATGCTCACGGGCAACGCGCACAGCGGTGACGTACGCCTGCGCTCGTACGAACTGGTCGCGGACACCTACGGACTGCCCACGGCGCCCGCCGCCCCCACGGCCTCCTAGGTCTTCACGCCCATCAGCCCGGAGATACGATCCGGCGACACCGGCCGCGAGTACAGCCAGCCCTGGCCGGTGTCGCAGCCGATGCGGCGCAGCCGGCTGGCCTGGGCCGAGGTCTCGACGCACTCCGCGGTGACGGTGAGGCCGAGGCGGTGGGCCAGCTGGATCATCGCCTCCACGACGACCTCGTCGGCCGGGTTCGGCGGGACGCCCTCGCCCTCGTACTGGAAGCCCCGTACGAAGGAGCCGTCCAGCTTCAGCACCGACACCGGCAGGCGGCTGAGGTAGGCGAGGTTCGAGTAGCCCGTGCCGAAGTCGTCGATCGCGATGCCGACGCCCATGTCGCTCAGCGCCTGGAGGGCCTGGAGCGGCCGGCCCGCCGAGCCCATCACGGCCGACTCGGTGAGTTCGAGCTGGAGGAGGTGGGGGGCGAGGCCCGTCTCGGCGAGGGTCTTGGCCACGTCCGCGACCAGGTCTGAGTCCCAGACCTGGCGGACCGCCACATTGACGCTGACGAAGATCGGCGGCTCGCCCGGGTGGTCCAGCTGCCACTGCCGGGCCTGGCGGCAGGCGGTGGCGAGGATCCAGCGGCCGAGCGGGACGATCGAGCCGTCCTCCTCGGCCAGTGCGATGAACCGATTCGGCGTCAGCATCCCGAACTGCGGGTGGTTCCAGCGCACCAGCGCCTCGACCCCGCGCAGCCGGCCGTCCTCCATGCCGACGAGCGGCTGGTACTCCAGCTGGAACTCGCCGCGTTCGATGGCCGGACGCAGGGTGGAGGCGAGGGCCTGGCGGGTCATGCGGTGGGCGTTGCGCTCGGGGTCGAACAGCGTCCAGCGGTCCCGGCCGTCGGCCTTGGCCCAGTAGAGCGTGGTGTCGGCGGCCTGCATCAGACCCGTCGCCGAGGTGCCCTCCGCCTGCCGTTCCACGACCCCGATCGACGCGGACACCGACATGCGGTGACCGGAGACGTCGAAGGGCGCCTGGATCGCCTTCAGCAGGGACTCCGCGAGGTCGGCGAGCTGTTCCGTACCGGTGGAGTCCTCGACGAGCAGTGCGAACTCGTCGCCGCCCAGTCTCGCCACCAGGGGAGTGGTCGCCCGGCCGTGGCCCGCCTCGTCCGCGCAGCGCGTGAGGCGCTCGGCGACGGCGGCCAGCAGCCGGTCGCCGACCCGGTGGCCGAGCGTGTCGTTGACGGCCTGGAAGCCGTCGAGGTCCAGATAGCACAGCCCGATCCGGCCCGTGCCGCCCTGCTCGTACGACTCCGGCTCCAGCGCGGCCGTCAGCCGCTCGAAGAACAGCGTGCGGTTGGGCAGCCGGGTCACCGGGTCGTGCATCTGCAAGTGCCGCAGCCGCGCCTGGAGTTCGCGCCGGGCGGTGATGTCGGCGACGGACAGCAGCACTCCGGGCGTCCCGTCGGCCAGTGGGGTGACCGTGATCTGCGCCCACATGGAGTGCCCGTCGGGGTGTTTGAGCCGCCGCTTGCAGCGCAGCTTCGCCTGCCGGCCGCGCAGCACCTCGCGGTAACTGTGCCAGGTGCGCGTGTCCGAGCCCAGGTCCACCAGATCGGCGGCCAGGGCCCCGGTCAACTCCCGGGGTGCGGCGCCGAGCAGTTCGCCGAAGGCGGGGTTGGCATCGACGACGATGCCCTCGCGGTCCACCACGGCCATGGCCAGCGGCGCCGCCGCGAAGGCCGCGCGATGCGACGGGGGCTCGGTACGAGCAGCTGTCGCAATGTCACTCTCTGTTACGGCTGACCCGTCGAGGTCTGCCGCGGGCGCCGGCCCTTCGGACGTTCCGTTCACCGCTAGCTCCCGCAGTGCACTCGATCGCTGTCCGCGCAGGAAAGTGTGCCGATCATAGAGGCTGCCCTGAGGCCCTTCCAGCCATTGCCCAGTCTCGCGGACCGGCAACCCCTTCTGGCAGATCGTTTCTGCCCGCACCTGGACGGGTTCTTCGGGCCCAGGACCGCTTGTGACGTTCCGTGAGCGATTCGGGGGTGTCGGCCGGTTTGCCAGGTCACGCCAAGTCACTCGTCCGGTGCAGATAAACAGGGCGTATTACCGCAAACTCACACAGGCTGGGTGCGGTGTCCCGTGAACCGCTCCCGGAGGTCCCGTTGCCGCGCCCGTTTCCGCGCAGTTTTCCGCGCCCCCGACTGCGCAGCACCGCCGCCGTGTTCACCACCATGGCGGCCCTCGCCGCCACCTCCCTCGTCACCGGCCCCTCGGTCGCCGAACCGTTCTCCTCGGCCCCCTGCACGCTGGAACGCACCGCGGCCCACCACTCGGAGGGCCTGGACACCTGGAACACCGCCTATCCGCGCCCGGCCCGCGCCCTCGACGCGGTGATGGTGTTCCTGTCCTTCCCGGACGCCCCGCCGATGACCACCCCGGCCCAGCTGACCGCCGATCACTTCCCGGCCACCACCCGCTTCTTCGAGCGCGCCTCCTACGGCCGCTTCACCCTGCGCCCGCACCCGCTGCGGCACTGGATCCGGATGCCGCGCCCGTCGACCGCGTACGCCATACAGCGCGACTGGAGTGCCGCGGACCGGGGCGCCTATCTGCACGACGCGCTCGCCGCGGCCGACGGTCAGGTGGACTTCTCGCGCTACGACGTCGTCTACTTCGTCGCCGACCCGGACGCGCCCGGCGTCGACTCGGACGCCACGAAGGTCGTCAACCTGGACGTGCCGCTGCGGGCCGACGGCACGGACATCCGCCGGGTCGTCACCGTCTTCGAGAAGCACCCGCCGGACCGGCTGGTGCTGGCTCACGAGACCGGGCACGTCTTCGACCTGCCGGACCTGTACCACCGGCCGATGGACGGCAAGGGGGACTGGGACACCTATGTGGGCGACTGGGATTTGATGGGCAGCCAGTTCGGACTGGCCCCCGATCTGTTCGCCTGGCACAAGTGGAAGCTGGGCTGGCTGGAGCGGCGGCAGGTGGTGTGCGTACGGGGGCCGCGGCCGACGCGGCTGACGCTGGAGCCGGTGGCGGCCGGTCCCGGCAGTGCCGGGATCTTCGGGCTCGGACGCGGCACCAGGCTCGCGGTCGTCCGCACCGGCACCGACAGCGTGCTCGCCTTCGAGGCGCGCGGGGCGGTGGGCAACGACCAGGCGGTCTGCCGGCAGGGCGTGCTGGTCTACCGCGTCCACGGCGGCGCGGCGTCCGGCGGCGGCCCGATCCAGGTCATCGACGCCCACCCCCGCACCGAGGCCTGCTGGGAGAACTCCGTCTACCCACCCCTCGCGGACGCCCCCGTCCAGGCCGGCGAGAGCTTCACGGTGCCGGGGGAGAAGGTACGGGTGAAGGTGACGGGACGCACGACGGCGGGGGCGTGGGACGTGGAGATCGGCGTCGGGTGACCTCCCGGCCGCCCCGCAGTGCCGCCAAAGGCGAAGGCCCCTCGCGCTTGCGAGGGGCCTTCACTGTCTGTGCGCCGCCAGGGACTCGAACCCCGGACCCGCTGATTAAGAGTCAGCTGCTCTAACCAACTGAGCTAGCGGCGCCTGCTGACGTCGTAGACCTTAGCATCCTGATCGGCCGGGGGAAAAATCGAAATCCGCACCGCCGCGCGGGCCGCCCGGACGGCCGCCCAGACCAGGATCTCCGGGCCCGGCAGCCAGGGGTGGCGGGTGTCAGGGGCGACCAGCCAGCGCGAGGTCAGTCCGGACTTCGCGGCGCTCAGCGGGGCCGGGACGGTCACCGCGTCGCCGGTGCCGTGGCACAGCAGCGGAGGGATCTCGGCCGTGCGTCCGAACTCCTCCCAGCGCAGCAGGAACGGCAGCCGCTGTGCCGTGCCCGGCGCCGCGAACAGCAGCATCCGGCCCCGCAGCGTCGCCACCGGGCCCGAACCCGGCCCCTCGTCCCACAGCCGGTCGAGCATCCGGCGCCCGAAGATCGCGGGCACGCTGACCACGTCGAACGCGGTGCCGCAGGGCAGCACGACCGGGGCGGCGGGGTGCTCCTCCCAGAGCGAGAGGGTGCTGCGCGGATACGTTCCCGCCGAGGCGAGCCAGGCGGCTCCGTCGGCGGTGACACCGGAGACGTCGAAACGGTCGGAGAACGGTTCGTCGCGAGTGCTCATGTCACTTACATCTACCGGGTGTGAGTGTGCGGCTCCGCAGAGTTGCGGGAAAACGGGACAGGAGAGAGGGGAGAGGGGTATCTTGCCCACCTGGCATATGCCAGGGATGGTTTACGGCGGCCAGGCGGCCAGGCGGCCAGGCGGCCAGGCGGCCAGGCGGCCAGGCGGCCAGGCGGTTACGGCGGCTACGGCCATGGCTGTGCCGACGGCTCACACCGGGTCGGCGTGCCCCGCTCCGCCCTCCGCGCCGCGCAGCAGATCCCGGCCGAACTCGACCATCTTCTTCGCGTAGTCCTCGGTCCACTCGGCCCGCTCGGCGATGTCCGCCGTCGTGAGCCGGTCGAAGCGGCGGGGGTCGGCCAACTGGGCCGCCGCCATCGCCTGGAACTCCACGGCACGGTCCGCCGCCGCGCGGAAGGCGTGCGCCAGCTCGGTGGAACGGGCCAGCAGTGCACGCGGGTCGTCGATCGACTCCAGGTCGAAGAAGTGCTCCGGGTCGTCGGCCACCTGGGTGGGCTCGAACAGCAGGGGCGCGGGGCGTAGCCGCGGTTCGTTCCGACGCGGCGTGGGCTCCGCCATGTCTTCATCCTCCTCGTACGTCGTCCGTACCGACGGCCCGTAGATGCATGGGCCACCGTCCATTGTCCCGCGCCCATGCAAGAGGGCCGGACGCCTCCGGCGACACCAAGCCCCACGACCCACGCGGTGTTCCCGCAAGCGGCCTCGACTCAGGGCCGCCACACCGCCCAGTGCCCCGCCGGCCGCGGGCAATCGCCGCTCAGGGCCGCCACCTCACCCGGTGCTCAGCCAGCCGTGCCAGTACCGCATGGTTCGCCTCCCAGCCGTCCGGGCTGTGTCCATCGGCCGCCTCCGGCGGCGGGCCGGACTCCGTCGGGCGGGTGGGGTGGGAGTCGCCGCTCAGGGCCGCCACCCCACCCGGTGCTCCGCCAGCCGTGCCAGTACCGCATGGTTCGCCTCCCAGCCGTCCGGGAACTTCACCAGGGTTCCCAGCTGGACCGGTTCCGTGGACGGGTAGTCGTCCAGCAGATCGCTCACGCCCGCGCGGCACACCACGATGCACGCGTGGCGGTGGCGGGAGGCCAGGACGCACAGGCGGCCCGTCTCGAGGTGGAAGGCGGTGGCGTCGGGGCGGCCGGAGAGCGGGTGGAGGACGACCGTGACGTCGTACTCGCGGCCCTGGAGACGGTTCGCCGTGTCGACGGTGACGTCCATGACGCCGAGGTCGGTCAGCGCCGCGCGGACCGCCGCCGCCTGGTCCCGGTGCGCGGTGCCGACGGCGATGCGCTCGGCGGTCAGAGGCGTCGGGTCCGGCGCCCGCTCCGACGTGGCCGCCCCGCCCCGGTCCAGGAGCCGCCGTACGACCGCCGCCACCGCCCGCACCGCCTCGGGGTCCGTGCGCGGGGTGTGCCGCGCGGGCAGCTCCAGCAGGCCCCAGCCCGACTCCGCCGCCGCGTCGATCACCCGGTCGGGGCCCGAGCCGTCGGAGGGGACCGCGAAGGCGAGCCGGCGGTCCTCGTGGCCGGTGCCGCTGCGGAAGGGCGTGTAGGGATAGAAGGCGTCCGAGACCAGGGGCGCCGCCGAGGCCGGAAGCCGCCAGGAGACCGGGAGGCGGTGCTGCGGCAGCTCGGGGTTGTGCGCCAGCAGGGTCGTCACGGCCGAGGCCGACGGGTCGTACGACAGCCCCGCCCACTGCTCGCTGCCCACGATCGCGAACGGGTCCAGCTGTCCCGGGTCGCCCACGAACAGCGCCCGCTCGAACAGCCCCGCCACCGCCAGCAGCGAGTCCGAACGCATCTGGTACGCCTCGTCCACGATCGCGTGCGCCCACGGCTCGTCGGTCTTCACATGCCCCCACTTGGCGGCCGTGGAGATCACGACGGGCAACCCGGTCAGATCACCCGCCTTCGCCGACTTCCGTACGTTCGCCAGCGCGTCCAGCGCCTTGTCGTACGGGTCGGCGTCACTGCTGTGCAGCCGCCCGACCGGCAGCTCGGGGTTCTTCTCGGCGAGCCTGAGCACGAGGTCGTCGACCTGGGCGTTGGTCTGCGCCACCACCATCAACGGGCGCCCCGCGTCGGCCAGTTCCAGCGCCGCGCGGACCACGAGGGTGGACTTGCCGGCACCGGGCGGGGAGTCGACGACGACACCGCGGGCGGTGCCGTGCAGCGTGTCGTCCAGGATCGCGTCGGTGGCCCGCGCGGCCTCGGCACCGGGGTCGAAGGCCCGGTGGTCCCGGGGGGCCTGGGTGGTCACAGCACGTCCTCCGGCGTCACGGGGTCGGCGGTCTCCTGCACGGCCTCACCGGGCGGCCCGCCGTGCGTCCACGGCGTGTCCTCCGGGTCGGGCAGCTTCGCGCCGCCCCGCTGCTCGTGCTCGAACAGCGTGAAGCACACCCGGTCGCCCTTCTCGGGTACGGACCCGGTCTCCGGCTCCTTGCCGCGGCCCATCTTGTCGAGGATCTTGAGGACGACGAGCACGCTGCCGTCGGCGGAGCCGTCGGGAAAGTCCTCGGCGGAGTCCTCGTACCCCACGAACTCCGCCGACTGCGGCTTGCCGCCCAGCGAGCGGTACACCTTGGCCCGCTCGCCCAGATGCGGCCGGTCGTCGGTCCGCACGGTCACCAGCGGGCGCGGGCTCGGCCGCTTGCCCTCGCTGTACGTCATCACGACGTCCGTGACCTCCCCGGCGAACGCCTCCCCGGCCAGCCGTCGCCCCGCCATCACCAGCGGGTCGTCGAGCGCCTCCTGCGCCTCCAGGCGCGCTTGTTCGCGCTCGCGCGAGGCGAGTTTGTTGGCGGCGGTGACCGCGTCGTCGCGACGCGGCTGCGGGGGCTCGCCCGCCACGACCCGGTCGCGGTGGCTCGTGAACGACCAGCGGTCGCGCGTCCACCGCTCCTCGACATGCGCCCCCTCGGGCAGCGCCCGCAGCAGGTCCAGGCCCCGCCACACCGCGTCCCAGGTCGGGCGCGTGCGGCTCAGGACGAGGGCGCGGATCTCCTGCTCGGCGGCGGTGAGCGCGCCCAGCCGGTCGTCGGCCTCCAGACCGTCCTCGGCGGCGGCCAGGGCGGTCCGCGCGCGGTTGTAGCGCTCGAAGGCGGGAGCGAGCAGCTTGTTGTCGAACGCCGGGTCGGTGGCCGGGCCGGCCGGCGGGTGCAGCAGCTGGCCCTGTGCGTCGCGGGCCAGCTCGGCCTCCAGCGCGGCCTCGGCGCCGGAACGGCCCTCGGGCGGGTCGATCCACGCCAGCAGCGCGCCCAGGTGCTGGTCCTCCAGGGTGGACTGCCCGGTGCACCAGTGCCGGGCCAGCAGGTCAGTCATCGCCGGCAGCAGCGAGGAGCCCGGCACCCTGGCCCGCTCCCCGAAGTGGGTCAGCCACCGGCCCAGCAACGGCACCCGGGGCGGGGCCGGATACGGGGTCTCCGGGTCCTGCTCCGCCGTGCGCCGAAAACGCATGGAGCGCCCGAGCAGTCGTACGAAATCGACGCCCGCGCGGCTCGGCAGGATCAGCTGCGGGGCGTCCGCGCACAGTTCGACCTCGACCTTGACCCGCTTGCCGGTCTCCGGATCGGTCTCGTTGCGCTCGGCGGCCTCCACCGACTCGGCGTAGGCGTCGAGGTACGGCAGCACGATGTCCGCCAGCTCGGCCAGGAACGCGAACCTGAGGTCGCGGTCGCGCGGCTGCGGTACGACCAGGAGGTGCGGGGCGTCCCGGTCGGTGCCGACGAGCGCGCCCAGTGGGGCACCGGCCTCGCCCGCGGTGGTGAGCGGGACCAGGACGAGGGGGTGGTCGGAGAGATGCCGGTGCCGGACGGTCGCGGCGGGCTGGGCGCGGCCGGTGCTCACGGCTTCCAGCCGGGCCAGGGTGGCGATCAGCGACATGCCGTCACCCCCAGGGCCTCCGCCCGCAGCTGTGCCGCTCTGCGCAGCGCCGCCACCGCCGGGTCGTCCGGATCGCAGGCCTCGCCGCGGGCCGCCGCCAGCACGTCTTCCACCGTCGTCAGACCGCCCAGCTCCGCGCGCACCGAGCGGCCCAGGGAGGTCACCGCGCCGTCCGCGCGGGAGCGGTCCCGGCAGTGGAAGGCCAGTTCGCACGCGGACAGGCACTCGGGGGCGTAGGTCGCCGGGACCGACTCGACCGCCGCGGTCAGTTCGGCGACGGGCAGGTCGGGGGCGAAGCAGGTGCCCTCGGGGAGGGTGTCGGCGATGTCCTGGACGCGGGTGAGGCGGACCAGCTGGCGGGCGGTGACCGCGCGCTGCTTGCGGATGTCGACGGCCGAGGCGGTGGGCAGGTTGGAGAAGTCCTTGGGGCACACCAGCAGGACCCGGTGGCGGACCTTCGGGGCCGGGTCCAGACGGGCGGCGACCTCCTCCAGGGCGAGGACGTACACCGCGGCCTGGCGGGCGGCGGCGCCGACCTTCGACGGGTCCGCCGAACCGTCCAGCATCGGGAAGGACTTGATCTCCACGACCGTCCAGCTGCCGTCGGGGTGCACGACCACCGCGTCCGGCTCCAGGAACGCGGGGGAGCCGGCGACGTCGAGAGCGAGCATGGGGTGGTCGAGCAGCGTCCAGGTGCCCGAGGCCTCGGTGGCCTCGCGCAGGGCCAGTGCCGTACGCGCGGTACGGCCCTCGGGGCCGATCGCGGTGAGATCGGGGACCTGCGCGCGGGCGGGGGGCTCGGCGCCGCGGTCCAGCCGCTCGTGCACCAGCCGCAGCAGCTCCGCGCCGCCGTCCGCCTTGACCTTCGCCTCGAAGGCGTTGCCCCGCGTCAGGGCGAACTGCGACTGGCCGAAGGCGGACGGCGCGCCCAGCGCGCTCGCCAGCGCCGTCTTGTTCACCCCGGCGCCGTCGAGGATCGCGCGCCGCTTGCAGCCGGGGTTGGCGGCGAGGGCCGCGAGGGCGCGCGCGTCCAGTGCCTTGGCCGCTGTCCCGGGCCCGCGCAGCTCAGCGAGCCGCTGCCGGAGCGCCGTCCCCCGCGTCCGTGGGAGCGGCACTGGGCTCGACTCCGCTTCCGAAGCGTGACTCGCGCTGCCGTGGAATGTGCTCACCCGCGGAAGTCTGGCATCCGCCACTGACAATTGAGGGCTCTGTGTCCCGAGAGGCGACCGAGACGGGGGCTATCCGGGCGCGGATGCCCGCCGCGGCCCGCTCCGCGACCCGGCTGACGTACGGCGCGAGCAGGAACCCGAGCCCCATCACGGCCGCGCCCGCGACCGCGTCGAGGAAGTAGTGGTTCGCGGTGCCCATGACCACGATCGTGGTGATCAGCGGATAGGCGACGGCCGCCGCCTTCGTCGTACGCGTCCTGCCGTAGCGCCACAGGATCACACCGCACCACAGCGCCCAGCCGACGTGCAGGCTCGGCATGGCCGCGTACTGGTTGGTCATGCCGCCCATGCCCCGCGGTGCGCTCGCCTCGCCGCCCCACCAGCCGTACGAGCTGTACTGGGCCATCGTGTCGACGAAGCCGTGGCTCGCCGAGAGGAGGCGGGGCGGGCAGGTGGGCAGCAGGGTGAAGCCGATCAGGCCCATGAACGTGGACGTCATCAGCCAGGTGCGGGCCGCGCGGTAGTGCACGGCGTGGGAGCGGAAGAGCCAGATGAGGACGGCCGGTGTGACCAGGTAGTGCAGCGAGGCGTACCAGAAGTCCGCCGGCACGCCGATCCAGGTCTCGCTGGTGAACAGCCGGTTCAGCGGGTGCTCGGCGTTGATGCGGAGGACCTTCTCGATCTTCAGGATCGTCAGGCCGTGGTCCACGGCGCCCGTGACATCGCCCCTGGCCAGGAGCCGTCCGGCGCTGTAGCAGGCGTACACCAGCAGGATCAGGGGCAGCTCGGTCCACCAGCGCAGCCGTTTGTCCGGGACTGCCTCGGTGCCTGGTGTCTCGGTCTGCGGCATCCGATCCTGTCCCCCTTCGTTTCGCGCGGCGTCCGGCGGTCGTTGTCCGGTCGTGCCACTTTACGGCGTATGTGCGGGCCCCTGTGGAGTGCCCCCACGCAGCGCCTCCGGTCCTCGAAGACGCAGAGATCGCCCCTCGGGTTGCCCTCCCACAGGGTGCGCGATGATGGAGGGGTTCCGCCTCCGTTTTCCCCCGGAAAGGTTTCTTCATGGCACCGCGCATCCTGCTGGCCCGGCATGGACAGACGGAGTGGTCGCTGTCCGGCAAGCACACCGGCAGGACCGACGTGCCGCTCCTGGAGGAGGGTCGCCAGGGTGCCAAGCTGCTCGGGGAGCGGCTGCACCGGGCGCCGTACGACGGGCTCGCCGGGGTCGAGATACGCACCAGCCCCCTGGCACGCGCGCGTGAGACCTGCGAACTCGCCGGGTTCGGAGAGCGGGCGGCCACCTGGGACACGCTCATGGAGTGGGACTACGGCGCGTACGAGGGCATGACCCCGGACGAGATCCAGGCGGTGCGGCCGGGCTGGCTGATCTGGCGGGACGGCGTCCCCGAGGGGGAGTCCCTGGGGGAGATCACCTCTCGCGCGGACGAGGTCGTCGCGTGGGCGCGCTCCTCGGACCGGGATGTGCTGGTGTTCGCACACGGGCACATCCTGCGGTCCATCGGGGCGCGGTGGCTGGGGCTGCCGATCGATTTCGCCGCGCGGGTGCGGCTCAATCCGACGTCCCTTTCGGTGCTGGGCTGGGCTTATGGCGAGCCGGCGATCGAGAGCTGGAACGACCTGGGCCATCTGGGCTAGGTGCTCCGCTGCGGCTGAGTGGGGGCCGGCAGCCGAACAGAACTCCCTCACGCAGTCCTCGGCGTCGACGCATGGCGTTCCAGGAACGCCGACACCCCCGACGCCCTGCGGTGCGGCAGCAGCACTCTTGCCGTGCCCGCCAGCATCGTCTGGATGCGGGAGGACTGGACCTCGCCCAGCAGCTCCAGAACCCGCAGCCCGGCCGCGGCCGCCTCGTCGGGCCGGCCGCCGCGCGCGAGGTCGTCGGCCAGTTCGGCGGTGTAGAGCGCGATGTTGCGGGTGAAGTGCGGGTCCTGGAGATCCGCCGCCCGGCGCGCGTGCCTGGCGGCCCGGCGCCAGTCGCCCAGCGTGGACCAGCACTGCGCCTCCAGCCCCTCCAGCTCTGCCTCGCCGTAGAAGCTCATCCACTCGGGGTCGGCGTCCGAGAGGCCTCGCTCGAAGAAGGCCTGGGCGCGGGCGAGAGCCTGCTCGCATCCCGTGCGGTCGGCGAGCCCCGCCCAGCCGCCCGCCTCGCGCAGCGCGAGCAGCGACATCAGCCGGGGCGAGCCCAGGGGGCGGGCGACCCGCTGCGCGGCCTGCGCGGCCCGTACCGCCTCGCGCGGCCGTCCGGCATCGCGCGCGAGGAAGGCCGTGTTGCAGAACGCGTGCGCCTCCAGGGCGTCGTCGCCGGTCACCCGGGCCGTCGCGAGCGCCTCCGCGTAGTGCGAGCGGGCGTCGTCGAAGCGTCCGGAGTCGTGCGCGAGCCAGCCCACCGAGATGGCGAGTTCGCCCGCGCCCGAGTGCAGCCGGTCGGCGGTCGTCTGCCGGGTCGCGCCCGCGTCAAGGAGCGCGTAGGCGGCGCGCAGTGGAGCCGCCGCGCGCCGGTACAGGCCGTCCGCGCCGTGCCGGTCGTCCAGCAGCCGGATCCTGCGCACGGCCTCTTCCAGGGCACCCGCCTCGCCCGTCCCGGCGCGGCGGACCGGCCGTCCGGCGGCCGTGGCGTCGGCGGCGAGCCCGAGGGGGCCCAGTGAGGCGGCGGCCACGGTGGCGCCCCCGCCGGTCATGAATGCGCGACGCAGCACGTCGCTCTCCTCGTAGTTGTCGTACGTGTCGTCCGTGTCCTGCGTGTCATACGGCTCGTGCGTCCCCGGCGTCTCATCCGCGCCGCGCGCCCGGCGGCCGCGTACGGCGGAGCGGGGCGCGAAGCCCAGGTCGGTGAGCGTGCGGCCGGGGAACATGTGCAGGAACACCCGTTCGTACGCGTAGTTGGGGCAGCGGATCTCGCCCGCCTCGACGCGGCCCACATAGCGTGCGTCGCAGCTGACCCGCTCACCGATCTCGCGCGCGGCCCGTCGCACCGCCGCGGCGAACTCGGCCGGCGAGCGCTGTCCGCGCAGGCGCCGGAACGCGAGGTTCGGCCGCGGTGGTGTGGGGGACTGGGACGAGGTCACCATTGACGACGCCATGGCCGGGTCCTCTCGTGCGAACCGTCGAACCATGCCGGAGGCGGGGCGAGTTGACTGGTTTGTCAGTGTGACGCCCTGTTTCCGGCGGGCAAGAACGTACCTGCTGTGTCCGGGTCGCCATGCGGGGTTTGGCTACAAACCGGATATCTCATACGGGATCTGCCATGAACTGCCATCCTTTGCGGCGGTCTTCCGCCGTAGCCGTTGACGCGGGCGCGCGTTGAACTCCATGGAGTCGGACGAGGGTTCCTCGGGTGGAGGCCGCGATGGAGATCAGCCGGAGCGTCGATCCTTGTACGCCGGTGTCGTGTGACGTGGTCACCGTGCCGACGCGACACGGCCTGGAGGCCGTCGACATCCTGCGGCGGGGGGTGAGCGAGGGGGTCGGCCCGGTGCTGCACGACGACGGTGGCCAGACGCTGGGCTTCCTGGTGCCGCCGGGGACGGCGGCGGGCTGGGACGTGCCGGGGAGCACGTGCACGGAGACGGACGGACGGGGTGTGCGGCTGGCTCCGGAACCTCCGGTGGAGGGGGCGGACTGGCTGCTGCCCCCGGGCGACGCGGACCTCGCGACGGACCCGGCGGTGCTGCGGGCGGCCCTGGACGAGGCGGCACGGCTGATCGAGGCCGCGGACAACTGCCGGTGACGGCACTGGCCGGGCCGACCCCGTCACGGCGCCCGATAATGGGCCCATGGGCAAGTCCAGAAGTCCCCGGCGCGGCGGCACCGCCGCCGAACCCGTCGTGGAAGCGGTCGACGGCGGCCTCGCCGAGCTCATCCCCGACCGCGAGCGCCCCCACGCCTGGACCCTGCTCATCGACGGTGCCCCCCAGTCCCACGTGGACCTTGACGACCCGCGGCACCTCTCCTTCGAGTACCAGCGCCGCCTCGGCCACGTCATCGACCTCGCCGCACCCCCCAACAAACCCCTGCACGCCGTGCACCTCGGCGGGGGCGCGCTCACCCTCGCCCGGTACCTCGCCGCCACCCGCCCCCGCTCCACCCAGCAGGTGATCGAGCGGGACGCGGCCCTCGTCCGACTGGTCCGGCAGAAACTGCCGTTGGAGCCGACCGCCCGGATACGTGTGCGGTCCGTCGACGCCCGCGAGGGACTCGCCAAGATCGCCGACGGATGGGCGGACCTCGTGATCGCCGATGTGTTCAGCGGGGCCAGGACCCCCGCGCACCTGACCTCCACCGAATTCCTGGACGAGGTCCGAAGGACCCTCGGGCCGGGCGGTCTCTACGCCGCCAACCTCGCCGACGGACCGCCGCTCGCCCATCTCCGCGGCCAGATCGCCACCGCCGCCGCCCGCTTCCCCGAACTCGCCCTCGTCGCCGACCCGACGGTCCTGCGCGGCAAACGCTTCGGCAACGCCGTCCTGGTCGCCTCCGACACCCCCCTGCCGATCGCGGAACTGACCCGCCGCGCCGCCTCCGACCCGCACCCCGGCCGCCTCGAACACGGCAGGGCGCTCCTCGACTTCACGGGCGGGGCCGTACCCGTGACGGACGCCGATGCCGTGGCCTCCCCGGCGCCGCCCCCCTCGGTCTTCCGCTAGGTCAGTAGGTGCCGATCTCCACCCGTGGCGGCCCGTCGTGCCAGGTGCAGAACACCGACACCCGGTCCGCGCCCGAGCTGAACTCCACCCGGATCCACGACTCCGTCTTCCACACCTGCATCGACCACCCCGTGCCCGGCGTCGCGGACACCAGGCTCGCCGACGTCTCACCGAGGTCGAAGACCGCGCGGCCGCCGTCCGTGTCGTAGCTCCTGACCTGTCCCGAGGCGGTCGGCGAAGGGCTCTTCGATGGGGTGGGGCGCGCCGACGAGGCACTCGGCGTGGGCGAGGGGCTCCGCGACGGGGCCGCCCGCTTCGAGGGCGTCGGCGTGGGCGAGGCCAGCGGTTTCGACTCCTGTGTCGTCGCCCGGCCCGCCGTGATGGGCAGGGCGCGGGGCGGATCGTAGGCCGTGCCCGCCATGACCGTGTGCACACCCCACCACGACAGCGTGACCGCCGCGCCCGTGGCGAGCGTCCAAGCCAGTACGTGTACGAGTCCTCTGCGCATCGCCCGCCATACTGCCCCACGCGCCTCACGGGCCGCACGGGGACTGAGTTATCCACAGGCCCCGACCGCGCTCGTCCGAATCGCGTACGGTGCGGCGCATGGCAAGTGTGCTCGTGGTCGAGGACGACCAGTTCGTTCGCTCGGCGCTCATCCGGCACCTGACCGACGCGGCACACACCGTGCGCAGCGTCGGCACGGCGCTGGAGGCGCTGCGCGAGGTCGCCCATTTCCGTTTCGACGTGGTCATCCTGGACCTCGGACTGCCGGACCTGGACGGCTCCGAGGCCCTGAAGATGCTGCGCGGGATCACCGACGTCCCGGTCATCATCGCCACCGCGCGGGACGACGAGACGGAGATCGTCCGCCTGCTGAACGCCGGGGCGGACGACTACCTCACCAAGCCCTTCTCGGTCGAACACCTCTCCGCCCGGATGGCCGCCGTCCTACGACGGTCCCGGGCCGCCGGCGGTGACGCCCCGCCCGAGACCGTGCTGCGGGTCGGCGGCCTGAGCGTCGACCCGCTGCGCCGCCAGGCAGAACTGGACGGCGTCCGACTCGACCTCACCCGGCGCGAGTTCGACCTGCTCGCCTTCCTGGCCGCCCGCCCCGGGGTGGTTGTACCCCGCAAGGAACTCCTCGCGGAGGTCTGGCAGCAGTCCTACGGCGACGACCAGACCATCGACGTCCATCTCTCCTGGCTCCGGCGCAAGTTGGGCGAGACGGCCGCACAGCCCCGCTATCTGCACACCCTGCGGGGCGTCGGCGTGAAGCTGGAACCACCGGGCGGGGGGCTGCCGCTGTGAGATGGGCTCTGGTCAAGGTCTGCCTGGCGGTCACCACCATGGTCGTGGTCGCCTTCGCGATCCCGCTCGGCCTCGTCATCAAGGAGATGGCCCGGGACCGCGCGTTCTCCAACGCCGAGCGGGAGGCGGCCGCCGTCGCCCCCGCCCTGTCCATCACCACCGACCGCGACCAGCTGGAGCGGGTCGTCGCCTCCGCGGGCTCGGACTCCGGGATGGCCGTCCACATACCGGCCGCCGGTGACCGCGGGAGCGAGCAGAAGGCCGTGGACATCGGACGGCGGCGGGCCGCCGCCGACGACATCGCCACCGTGCGCAGGCTGGGCCGGGCCTCCACCACCGAGGTGCCCGGCGGCTCCACCCTGCTCCAGCCGGTCGCGCTCAGCTCCGGCGAGATAGCCGTCGTCGAGGTGTACGTCCCCGAGTCCGAGGTGAGCAACGGCGTCGCGACGGCCTGGGCGGTGCTCGCGGGCGTCGGCATCGCGCTTGTCGTCGGCTCGGTCGCGGTCGCCGACCGGCTCGGCGTCCGGATGGTGCAGCCCGCGCAGAAGCTCGTCGAGGGCGCCCATGAACTGGGGGAGGGGAAGCTGGGCGCGAGGGTGCCGGAGGAGGGGCCGACCGAACTGCGGCTGGCGGCCGTCGCGTTCAACTCCATGGCCGACCAGGTCGTCCAACTGCTCGCGAACGAACGGGAGCTGGCCGCCGACCTGTCCCACCGGCTGCGCACCCCGCTGACCGTGCTGCGGCTCAACGCGGCCTCGCTCGGGGACGGTCCCGCCGCCGAGCAGACCCGGGCCGCGGTCGCGCAGTTGGAGCGCGAGGTCGACACCATCATCCGTACCGCCCGGGAGGCCAAGCCGCAGACCGCGGCCGCCGGGCCCGGCGCCGGGTGCGACGCGGCCGAAGTCGTCCGGGAGCGGATGGGGTTCTGGTCGGCGCTCGCCGAGGACGAGGGCCGCAAGTGGCGGGTGGCCGGCACCGAGCGGCCGGTGCGCATACCCGTGGCCCGGGCGGACCTCGCGGCCGCCCTCGACGCCCTGCTCGGCAACGTCTTCCGGCACACCCCGGAGGGCACCGCCTTCGCGGTCGACGTGCACAACGGCGAGGACGCCGTGATCGTGCTCGTCTCCGACGCGGGCCCCGGCATCCGCGACCCCGAGGCCGCCATGGCGCGCGGGCGGGGGTCCGGCAGCACCGGGTCGACCGGGCTCGGGCTCGACATCGTGAGACGGCTCGCCGAGGCGACCGGCGGGGACGTACGGATCGGCTCGTCGGTGCTGGGCGGCACCGAGGTGCGGATCTGGATCCAGCTGGACGGACGGGAACCGGTGCGCCGTGGACACCGGGTGCGCCGACGCCGGACGGGCAGACTGGTCTCGACCTTTAACCGGCCCCGATCCCTTCCTTAAGCGCGCCCTAAGATCCTCAACGCCCGCCCTGATCAGGTCATTTGCCCGATTCCGGATCGCTAGCGTGCCGCGTCATGAGCATGCATCGGCGCACAGTGAACGGCAGGAACAAGGTGATCGGCGGGGTGGTCGCCGCCGCCGTGGTGGGGACCGGCGCGGTCCTGTTGAGCGGCACCGCCCAGGCGGCCGGGATCGGCGCCGCGTACACGAGGACGAGCGGCTGGTCGACGGGGTACACCGCGCAGTACGTCGTGACCAACAATGACACCAGCGCGGACAAGGACTGGAAGCTGGAGTTCGACCTGCCGTCGGGCACCCGCCTCGGCTCCCTGTGGAACGCCGAGTCGGCGGTCAGCGGGCAGCACGTCACCGTGACCTCCGCGAAGTGGGACACGGACGGGCTGGCCGCCGGCGAGTCGGTCACCGTCGGCTTCGTGGTCGACGGCACGGGCGATCCCACCGGCTGTCGCGTCGACGGCGCCCACTGCTCCGCCGACGCCGGCGAGACACCCGAGCCGACGTCCACCCCCACTCCCACGCCCACGCCGACCTCCACGCCCGCGGGGAGCGCCGGCTTCGCCCCGTACGTCGACACCTCCCTCCACCCCGCCTTCGACCTCCTCTCAAGCGCGGCGGCCACCGGTGTGAAGGACTACAACCTCGCCTTCGTCACCGACGGCGGCGGCTGCACCCCCAAGTGGGGCGGGGTCACCGACCTGGCGAGCGACGCCGTGGCCGCGCAGATCGGCGCACTGCGGGCGAAGGGCGGTGACGTCCGGGTCTCCTTCGGCGGTGCCTCCGGCTCGGAGCTGGCCACGACCTGCTCCTCGGCGGACGCGCTGGCGGCGGCGTACGGCAAGGTCGTGGACGCGTACGGCCTCACCAAGGTCGACTTCGACGTGGAGGGCGGGGCGCTGCCGAACACGGCCGCGAACACCCGGCGGGCGCAGGCGATCGCGAAGCTCCAGGCGGCGCACCCCGCACTGGACGTCTCCTACACCCTCCCGGTCATGCCCGAGGGTCTCACCCAGGACGGTGTGGACCTGCTCGCGAACGCCAAGGCGAACGGCGTCGGCATCGACACCGTCAACATCATGGCCATGGACTACGGGCCGTCGTACAGCGGAGACATGGGGACCTACGCCGAGCAGGCCGCCACCGCCACCCAGGCTCAGGTCAAGGGCGTTCTGGGGCTGCCCGACAGCGCGGCCTGGAGCGCGGTCGCCGTGACGCCCATGATCGGGGTCAACGACGTGGCCTCGGAGATCTTCACGGTCGACGACGCCTCCCAGCTCGTGACCTTCGCCAAGGCGAAGGGACTGGGCGGTCTGTCGATGTGGTCCGCCACCCGGGACAAGCAGTGCCCCGGCGGTGCGAAGCCCTCCGCCGACGCGACCTGCAGCTCGATCGCCCAGGAAGCGTTCGCCTTCTCGAGGGCCTTCGCCGCCTACAACTGAACTCCCTCCCCGTGAGGCTCCTGTGTCACCGGCAGGCAGGGATGTCGGTCACGTTTCGACAAATCGGGTCGATAGCTATTGACGCATGACCTGACATACCGCTGTCATTGCGCCACCGTGTTCGGTCAAGTTGATTTCTGGTTGATTACGACCGGTCTTCAAATCCCTCCGTGACTGAACCCCTGCCCTTCAGGAGCCGTCGATGCGTGACCTCTCGTCTTCCCTTCCCTCGCCCAGCCGTCGTGGTCTGCTCAAGGGGGTGGGCGGTGCCGCCCTCCTCGGAGCAGGTATCCCGTTGCTGTCCGCCTGTGGCAGCAGCGGCAGCTCCAGCGACCCGAAGACCGTGAGCCTCGGGTCGAACGCGTCGGACGCGGTGCCGAAGAAGGCGTTCGCCGAGATCTACGCGGCCTTCAAGAAGCAGTCCGGGATCACGGTCGACGTGAACACCAAGGACCACAACACGTTCCAGGAGCAGATCAACTCGTATCTGCAGGGCACGCCGGACGACGTGTTCAACTGGTTCGCCGGGTACCGGATGCAGTTCTTCGCCGCGAAGAACCTCGCCTCCCCGATCGACGACGTGTGGGGGAAGATAGGCGACAACTTCCCGGACGCGATGAAGAAGCTGTCCAAGGGCGCCGACGGCAAGTACTACTTCGTGCCGCTGTACACGTACCCGTGGGCGATCTTCTACCGCAAGAGCGTCTTCCAGCAGCACGGCTACCAGGTTCCGACCACGTGGGACCAACTGGTCGCCCTGTCCAAGCAGATGAAGAAGGACGGCCTGGTCCCGATCGCGTTCGGCGACAAGGACGCCTGGCCGGCGATGGGCACCTTCGACCAGATCAACTTCCGCCTCAACGGCTACGACTTCCACGTCGAGCTGATGGCGGGCAAGGCCGCGTGGACCGACGCCAAGGTCAAGGCCGTCTTCGACCACTGGGCCGAGCTGCTGCCCTACCACCAGGACGGCTTCATGGGCCGCACCTGGCAGGACGCGGCGCAGACCCTGGTGTCCAAGAAGGCCGGCATGTACCTGCTGGGCTCGTTCGTGGCGCAGCAGTTCAGCAACAAGGCGGACCTGGACGACCTGGACTTCTTCGCCTTCCCGGAGATCAACCCCGCGTACGGCCAGGACACCGTGGAGGCGCCCACCGACGGCTTCATGGTCTCCAAGGCGCCGAAGAACAAGGCCGGTGTCACCAAGCTGCTCGAGTACCTGGGCACCCCGGAGGCCGAGCAGATCTACCTCAAGGCCGACTCCAGCGTGGTGGCCGCCTCCAGCAAGGCCGACACCTCCTCCTACACGCCGCTGCAGAAGAAGGCATACGAGATGATCTCGGGCGCCAAGAGCCTGACGCAGTTCATGGACCGCGACTCGCGCCCCGACTTCACCTCGACGGTGATGCAGCCCTCGCTGCAGAAGTTCCTCCAGAACCCCAAGGGCGTCGACAGCCTGCTGTCCTCGATCGAACGCCAGAAGAAGACGATCTTCGCGTCCTCCTGAGCTGAGCGGCTGAATGACTACCGACATCAACACGAAGAGCCCGGAGGCGGCCGCCGTGCCGCCTTCGGGCCCTGCCCCTGCCAAGCGGGTCCCGCAGGGCCACAAGCGCCTGCTGACCCGCCGTGACCGCATCACGCTCGCCTTCATGGCGGGCGTGCCCACGGTCCTGCACGTGGCCCTGGTCTGGGTCACCGCGCTGGCGTCGATCGCGCTGGCCTTCACCAGCTGGGACGGCATCGGCTTCGGCTCCATCAAGTGGGTCGGGCTGGACAACTTCCGTCAGCTGTTCACCGACAACCCGCAGTTCTGGCCCGCGGTCGAGCACAACATCATCTGGTTCGTCGTGCTCATCCTGATCCCGACGCCGTTCGGCCTGTTCCTGGCCGTGCAGCTGGACAAGCAGATCCGCTTCTCCCGCGTCTACCAGACCGCGTTCTTCCTGCCGGTCGTGGTCTCCCTCGCGGTGACCGGGTTCGTGTGGCAGCTGGTCTACAACCCCGACACCGGCCTGATCAACAGCCTCATCGGGGCCAACAAGCCCGGCCACTACATCGACTGGATCGGCGACCCGGACCTGAACCTGTGGGCCGTGCTGATCGCCGCGTCCTGGCGGCACACCGGCTACATGATGATCCTCTACCTGGCCGGGCTCAAGGGCGTGGACCCCTCCCTGCGGGAAGCGTCGTCGCTGGACGGCGCGAACGAGTGGCAGACGTTCAAGAACGTCATCTTCCCCACCCTGCGCCCCACCAACACCGTCGTCCTGGTCGTCACGATCATCGAAGCCCTGCGCGCCTTCGACCTGGTGTTCGTCTTCAACAAGGGCGCCCAGGGCACCGAGCTGCTGTCGATCCTGATCACCAACAACATCATCGGCGAGTCCAGTCGGATCGGCTACGGCTCCGCGATCGCCGTGGTCCTGCTGGTCATCTCCCTGGCGGTCATCATCCCCTACCTGATCGCGACCTTCCGGAAGGAGCGGCAAGCGTGAGCACCCTCGCTCTCAAGACCAGGACGCCGGTGCGCCCCGCCCGGGTCCTGCTGCACGTCTTCCTCGCCGGCACCGCACTGGCCTGGCTCGCCCCCCTGCTGTGGGCCGTCTTCGCCGCCCTGCGCCCCTACTCGGAGACCAGCACCAAGGGCTACGTGTCCTGGCCGGACACGCTGAACTTCGACAACTTCAAGAACGCCTTCCAGCAGTCCGACATGCTGCACTACTTCGGCAACACGCTGATCATCGCCGTGCCCGCGGTCCTGGTCACGCTGCTGCTGTCGTCGATGGTCGCCTTCTACGTCTCCCGCTTCGACTTCCGCCTGAACATCTTCCTGCTGCTGGTCTTCACCGCGGGCAACCTGCTGCCGCAGCAGGTCATCATCACCCCGCTGTACCGGCTGTACCTGCTTGTCGACCTGCCCGGCATCACCATGAGCGGCAAGCTCTACGACTCCGCCCTCGGCCTGGTCCTCATCCACGTGGCCTTCCAGTCCGGGTTCTGCGCCTTCGTGCTCAGCAACTACATGCGGATGCTCCCCCACGAGCTGACCGAGGCCGCGCTCGTCGACGGGGCGTCGGTGTGGCGGATGTACTGGCAGATCGTGCTCCCGCTGTGCAAGCCGGCCATGGCCGCGCTGGGCACCCTGCTGTCCATCTGGATCTACAACGACTTCTTCTGGGCCATCGTGCTGATCTCGACCGGCGAGAACATGCCCATCACCTCGGCCCTGAACAACCTCTCCGGCCAGTACTTCACCGACCCCAACCTGGTCGCCGCCGGCGCCCTGCTCACCGCGATCCCCACTCTGATCGTCTACTTCGTGCTGCAGCGCCAGTTCGTCAGCGGACTGACCCTCGGCGCCAACAAGGGCTGACCGCCCGCACCTGAGAGAGAACCACCGTGCCCCACCCCTTCACCCCGCTCGCCTCCGTGCCCGTGGATCCCCGCGGGGCCCGGGTCCACGAGGAGGGCTGGCAGTCCTGGAGCCCCAGCGGCGCCTACGCCCTCGGCGACAGGCCGTACCGCCCGGCGAACGACAACTGGGCGACGGTCTGCTACCGGCCGGGCGTCACCGTCCCCGAAGGCACCTTCCAGGGCGAGGGCCTGCTGGCGCTGGACCCGGGCGACGGCTCGCCGGTACGGCTGTGGGCGGCGGCGGAACCGACCCGTGAGGTCCCGTCGATCCGGCTGACCGTCGACGGCGACCTCGCGGAGATCAGCGCCGACGGCCCGGTGAAGGAGTTCACCGGCACGGACATCCAGGCGACGCTGGCCGAGTGGGCCGCCGGACTCGGGGTCCCGGCCCCTCGTCCGGCGCCCACCGTCTGGTGCTCCTGGTACGAGTACTTCACCGGCGTCACCGAGGACGACATCCACGAGAACCTCCGTGCGATGGACACCCTCGACCTGCCCGTCGACGTCGTCCAGATCGACGACGGCTACCAGAAGGCCCTCGGCGACTGGCTCACCCTCTCCGGCCGCTTCCGCTCCCGCGCGGGCATCGCCGACGCCATCCGGGCGCGGGGCCGTCGCGCCGGCATCTGGACGGCCCCCTTCCTGGTCGACCCGGCCGGCGACCTGGCCGCCGAGCACCCCGACTGGCTGGTCGAGGACCTCGACGGAGGCTTCCTGCACGCCGGCCGCAACTGGGGCCACGACCTGTGCGTCCTGGACACCACCCACCCCGACGCGGCGCAGTACCTGGCGTCGGTCTTCAGGACACTGGTGTCCGAGGGCTACGACTACTTCAAGGTCGACTTCCTGTACGCGGGGGCGCTGGAAGGCGTACGGCACTCCTCCGCGGACGCGCTCACCGCGTACCGCTCCGGGATCGAGCTGATCCGCGAGGCGATCGGCGAGGACGCCTACCTGCTCGGCTGCGGGGCGCCCCTGCTGCCCTCGATCGGCCTGTTCGACGCCATGCGGGTCAGTCCCGACACGGCCCCGCACCGGCGCCCCGAGGCCGACGACTTCAGCCAGCCCGGCCAGGACCCGGCCGAGTTCACCGGCGTCGGCCGCCAGTGGCAGCACGGCCGGCTCTGGGTCAACGACCCCGACTGCCTGATGGCCCGCCCGGCCGTGGAGACCCGCGAGCGCTGGGCGGCCCACGTGGAGGCGACGGGCGGCCTCATGGCGTCCAGCGACCGCCTGCTGTCCCTGGACCAGTGGGGCGTGGAGACGACCCGCCGGCTGCTCGGCGGAGACACCCGATGATCCCCGGGGGCATCGCCTACGGCGGCGACTACAACCCCGAGCAGTGGCCCGAGGAGGTCTGGGCCGAGGACGTACGCCTCATGCGCGAGGCGGGCGTGACCATGGTCAGCGTCAACATCTTCGCGTGGGCGCTGCTGGAGCCGCGCGAGGGCGAGTACGACTTCACGCGCCTCGACAAGATCCTCGCCCTGCTCCACGAGCACGGCATCGCCGCCGACCTGGCGACACCCACGGCGGCCCCACCGGCCTGGTTCTTCCGCAAGCACCCGGACGCGCTGCCCGTCGACAAGGACGGCAGGAGACTGTCGTACGGCAGCCGCCAGACGTTCTGCCCCTCCAGCCCCGCCTACCGGGAGGCGGCCCTGCGGATCGCCCGCGTCCTCGGGGAGCGGTACGCCGACCACCCGGCCGTGGTGATGTGGCACATCCACAACGAGTACGGCTGCCACAACGCCGAGTGCCACTGCGACACCTCGGCCCAGGCCTTCCGGGGCTGGCTGCGTCGGAAGTACGACGACGACCTGGGCGCCCTCAACCACGCCTGGGGAACCACCTTCTGGAGCCAGTGGTACTACGACTGGGACGAGATCATCCCGCCGCGCGCCACCGGAGCCGTGCCCAACCCGACCCACCGGCTGGACTGGCGGCGCTTCTGCAGCGACGAGCTGCTGGCGCTGTGCAAGGCGGAGCGCGAGGTGCTGCGGGAGGCCGCCCCTTCCGTGCCGGCCACCACCAACTTCATGGTGATGTACAACTTCGACGCGCTCGACTACTGGCGCTGGGCACCCGAGCTGGACGTCGTCTCCAACGACCACTACCTGCGCTCCACCGACCCCGAGTCCCAGATCGACATCGCGCTCAGCGGCGACCTGGTCCGTTCCCTGGCGGGCGGCCCGTGGCTGCTGATGGAGCACTCCACGGGCGCGGTGAACTGGCAGCCGGTCAACAGGGCGAAGAATCCAGGTGAGTTGCGCCGCAACGCTCTCGGGCATGTCGCCCGAGGTGCCGACGGCATCGCCTACTTCCAGTGGCGGGCCGCGAAGGCGGGCGCCGAGCAGTGGCACTCGGCGATGCTCCCGCACGCGGGCACGGACAGCCGGATCTGGCGTGACGTGGTGGCGCTGGGCGCGGACCTGAAGTCGCTGGCGGAGGTCCGGGGCAGCGGGAGCGCCGCCGAGGTCGCCATCGCCTGGGACTGGAACGCCCGCTGGGCCCTTGAGCTGCCCTCCCAACCGAGCGAGAACGTCCGCTACCTGGACGTGGTCCGCTCCTGGTACGAGCCGTTGTGGCGGGCCGGGGTGGCGGTGGACTTCGTACGTCCCGACGCGGACCTGTCGTCCTATCGGCTGGTGCTGGCCCCGGCGCTGTACCTGGTCGACGACGCCGGCGCCGCGAACCTCACCACCTTCGCCTCGGCCGGCGGCACCCTGGTCGTCGGCTTCCACAGCGGAGCCGTCGACGCCAACTGCCATGTCCGCCTGGGGGGTTACCCCGGCGCGTTCCGGGAGCCCCTCGGGGTCCGCACGGACGAACTCTTCCCGCTGCTGCCCGGCGAGTCCCTCGGCCTGAGCGACGGGGGCACGGCGTCCCTGTGGTCGGAGCGGGTGCACCTGGAAGGCGCGGAGGCCGTCACGTCGTACACCTCGGGCCCCCTGGCCGGAGTCCCGGCGGTCACCCGGCACACCCACGGCGAGGGCACGGCCTGGTACCTGGCCACGCACCCGGACCCGGCGACCCTCGCGGGCCTGCTGGACCGCATCAGCCGGGAGGCGGGCGTGGAGCCGGTGCGGGAGACACCGGACGGTGTCGAGGCCGTGCTGCGCAGGGGCGAGGACGCCGACTACCTGTTCCTGATCAACCACGGTGAGCGGCACGCCGAGATCCAAGTCGCCGGATCGGCAACCGAGTTGCTCAGCGGCAGGAGTGCCGAAGGCGGCCGGGTGACGGTCGCGCCGGGCGAGGTGGCGGTCGTACGGGAAGCACGCTGAGGCGACCTTGCCGACCGGGCGGGCCGCTCCTACCCTGATCGTCCGACCGTCCGGTCGTCGACAGGGGGAGCGGCCATGGCCGGAAGACCGTCCGACACCGAGATACTCGAGGCGGTCGAGGCCCATGCCGGCCGACGGGGAGTCGCCGGCCGTCTGACCGATCCCGGCGCCGCCGCGCTGACCTGGACGATCCTGCTGGACTTCCGCATCGTCCGGTCGCTCGAGACACGCGGCGAGCGTCCGATGCGGGAACCGGGCAGCCGGGACGACATCGCGAACCGCCCGACCTACACCGTCCTCGACTCGCACCCGGTTCCGCCGCCCGACGACCCCGAGCAGGCCCGCAGCATGCTGCTGGTGCGCGAGGGGTCGCTCGACGAGGAGCGCTGCCCGGACTGCGACGGCGGCACGAACAAGTGCGGGCCCTGCCGCGGACGAGGCGTCCTCGACTGCCCCCGCTTCGTCGACTGCCCCGTCTGCGAGGCCGGCCCGGACGCCTGCTGGGAGTGCGAGGGCACCGGCCGCCCGCGCTCCCGGAAGCCCCCGCGTCCACGGGCCGGGACGAACGCGGCCGACCGGGCTCGTCCACGGGCCGGGACGAGCGCGGCCGACCGGGCGGCCCGGGTCCGCTGCGCGCGCTGCCGTATCGACGACGTGGCCTGCCCGAAGTGCCGTGGCCGACGCCAACTCGACTGCCCCGACTGCCGCAAGAGCGGCCAGGTGGAGTGCACCGCGTGCTCCGGCACCAAGCGCGTCACGCACCCGGAGTGCCGGGGCACCGGCCGCTTCACCGTGTGGACCGAGGGCTGGATCCGGCACACCCCGCACCGGGCCAGGGAGCGCAGACCCGGCCGGGCGGACCTCAGACGCGCGACGGGCAACACCGGCGACTGGCACGAGAACGTCCTGCGCAGGACCACCGACAAACTCCCGGACGACCTGGACGAGTCGGACGAAGCCCTGATCGCGCCCCATCTGACCCCGCGCAAGAACGAGGTGGCCCGCCGCGCGACCCTGCGCCGCCTCCCCCTGGCCCAGGTGCGCGTCCACGCCGACCCGCACCGCGACTACTTCGCCTTCCCCTCCCGCACCGGCATCGAGGTCGTCTCTCGGCCCACCTCGGAACGCGTCCGCTACTTCGCCGCCGTCGCCACGGTCTCGGTGGTCCTGGTGACGCTGGCCGCGGTGCTGGCGGTGGCGTTGCTGCGGTGACAGCCGGCGGGGCGCGGCACCCCCCTCGGCTGCCGCGCCCCTTCCCCGTCCCCCGCCTCCGCAGTGGTCACTGAATGCTGTGGACCTCCGGGAGCGTGCCCGAGCGGGCCGCCCGGCCGTACCAGAGGGCACTGGACTTGGGTGTCCGTTCCAGCGTCGTGTAGTCCACGTAGACCGCGCCGAACCGCTTCTCGTAGCCGTACGCCCACTCGAAGTTGTCCAGCAGGGACCACAGGTAGTAGCCGCGCACGTCCGCGCCGTCGGCGATCGCGCGGCGGACGGCGGCGAGGTGGCCGTGCAGGTAGGAGATCCGCTCGGGGTCGTGGACGCGGCCGTCGGGGTCGGGCTTGTCGTCGTAGGCCGCGCCGTTCTCCGTGATGTACAGCGGCAGACCCGGGGCCTCGCGCGTGTAGCGCATGATCAGGTCGTGCAGGCCGGTCGGGTCGATCGTCCAGCCCATCTCCGTGCGCTCGCCCGGCGTCTGGTGGAACGTGACGTCGTCCGCGCCCGGCCACGGGGAGTGCGCGCTGTTGCCGTGACCGTCGGCGCGCGGTCCGGCGGTGTCCGCGTCGGCGGCCGACACCAGCGTGGGCGTGTAGTAGTTGAGGCCCAGCGCGTCGAGCGGCTGGTTGATCAGCGCGAGGTCGCCGTCCTCGACGAACGACCAGTCGGTGATCAGCTCGGTCGCCGTGAACAGCGTCTGCGGATACGCCCCGTGCAGGATCGGCCCGTGGAAGATCCCGTTGGCCAGGTCGTCGATCTTCTGCGCCGCCGCCAGATCCGCCGCGTCCCGCGAGAAGGGCCGCACCACCGAGGAGTTGAGGCTGAGCGCCACCGAGTTGCGGGCCGGCATCGCCGCGCGCAGGGCCGAAGTGCCGAGCCCGTGCGCCAGGTTCAGGGTGTGCGCCGCCTTCAGCGAGGCCGCGAAGTCCGTACGGCCCGGCGCGTGCACCCCGGAGGCGTAGCCCAGGAAGGCGGCGCACCACGGCTCGTTGAGGGTGATCCACTGCTCCACCCGGTCGCCGAGCGCCTCGCCGACGAGCTGCGCGTACTCCGCGAATCGGTACGCGGTGTCGCGCTCCGGCCAGCCGCCCGCGTCCTCCAGCTCCTGGGGCAGGTCCCAGTGGTAGAGCGTCACGGCCGGCTTGATGCCGTGCGCGAGGAGCTCGTCCACCAGCCGGCGGTAGAAGTCCAGTCCCCGCTGGACCGCGGGGCCCCGGCCGGTCGGCTGCACCCGGGACCAGGAGATCGAGAAGCGGTACGCCGTCAGGCCCAGGTCGGCCATGAGCGCCACGTCGTCGCGGTAGCGGTGGTAGTGGTCGACAGCGATGTCACCGTGCTCGCCGCCGGCGGTCTTGCCCGGCGTATGGCTGAAGGTGTCCCAGATGGAGGGCGTACGGCCGTCCTCCCGCACCGCCCCCTCGATCTGGTAGGCGGAGGTCGCGGCGCCCCACAGGAAGGCGGGGGGAAACGTCACCGGGGTCGCCGGCGATTCGGGTTCAGGCATGGAAGCGCTCCCATCGAAGGTCGTGGAAGACCGACTGATAGAGGGGGAGGGGGAGTGGAGGGGCCGGAGCGACGGCGGTCCGGCCCCAGGAGTCGTAGAACGGGCTGTCAGCCCTTGATCGCGCCCTGCATGATGCCGCCCACGATCTGCTTGCCGAACAGGATGAAGGCGATCAGCAGGGGCAGCGTGCCGAGCAGCGCGCCCGCCATGATCACGGCCTGGTCGGGGACATAACCGGTGCCGAGCGAGTTGAGGGCGACCTGCACGGTCGGGTTCTGCTGGTTCAGGGCGATGATCGGCCACAGGAAGTCGTTCCAGGCGAACACGAAGGTCAGCAGGCCCAGGACGGCCATCGCGGGCCGTGCGGCCGGGAAGACCACGTGCCACACGACGCGCAGACTGCTCGCGCCGTCCACCCGCGCCGCCTCGATCAGCTCGCTGGGCAGCGCCTGCACCAGGTACTGCCGCATGAAGAAGGTGCCGAAGGCCGTCACGAGGGTGGGCAGGATGACCGTCTGGAGCTGGTTGGACCAGCCGAGGTCCGCCATCCACAGATACAGCGGTACGACCGCCAGCTGCGGCGGGATCATCATGGTGCCGATCGTCAGCAGCAGCAGAAAGCCCGAGAACCTGAACTGCAGCTTGGCGAAGGCGAATCCGGCGAGCGTGGAGAACAGCACCGTGCTGATCGTGATGGCACCCGCCACGATCACGCTGTTCAGCATCGCGGTGCCGAGACCGGCCTCGTCCCACGCGGTCTGCATGTTCTTGAACAGGTTCCCACCGAACCACAGCGGCGGCGGCGTCTCGGCGAGCCTGCGGTCGGTGCGCGAGGCGGCGATGGCCGTCCACACCAGGGGCGCCAGCGAGATCAGCGCGAACACCGCCAGGACGAGATAGGTCACCGGGCCCGCGTGCAGCTGCTTGCCCGCGCCCATCACCCTGCGGGACCGCTTACGGGTCTGAGGGAGAGTCAGTTCACTGGTGGTCATTGGGACTTCCTCAGCCGTCGAGTGACCAGCAGGTTGATCGCGGCGATGATCAACAGGATCAGGAACATCGACCAGGCGATCGCGGACGCCTTGCCGAGGTTGCCGATGATCCAGCCCTGGTCGTACATGTACAGGCCGAGCGTCTGGTACTGGTGCTCGGAGCCGCCCTTGGACCCGCTGACCCCGCCGAACAGCAGGGGCTCACCGAAGAGCTGGGTCGCGCCGATGGTGGAGATCACCACGGTGAACAGGATGGTCGGCCGAAGCTGCGGGACCGTCACATGGATGAACTGCTGCCAGCGGTTGGCCCCGTCGATCGCCGCCGACTCGTACAGGTCGGCCGGGATCGCCTGCATCGCCGCGAGGTAGATCAGTGCGTTGTAACCGGTCCACCGCCAGATCACGATCGACGACACCGCGAACTGCGAACCCCAGTCGGACTCACGCCAGTTGATCGGGTCGATCCCGACGAAGTCGAGCAGCCAGTTGACCATGCCGCCGTCCCACGAGTACAGCAGCGTGAAGACGAGGGTCGCCGCCGCCACCGAGGTGGCGTACGGGGTCAGCATCACGACCCGCCACATGGTCGAGCCGCGCAGCCGGTAGTTGAGCAGATGCGCGAGTCCGATCGCCGCCATCAGCTGCGGCACGGTCGAGATCACACCGATGGTGAAGGTGTTCTTGAGGGCGTTCCAGAAGAAGTCCGAGGACAGCAGGTTCTGGTAGTTGTCCAGGCCCGCCCAGGTCTGGGTGTCCAGCGAGGACAGCTGTACGTCGTGCAGCGAGTACCAGGCCGTGTACAGCAGTGGGACCAGCGAGAACGCCCCGAAGATGACGAAGAAGGGGGCGATGAACACGTACGGGGACGCCTTCATGTCCCAGCGGTACAGCTTGCTCCGCCAGGGGCTCGGGCCCTTTGGCGGGGTACCGCCACCGTGAGCGCCCCGGGCCGCGCCCGGCTGGGAGCCGGGCGCGGCCTCGGCGCTCGACGCGGGATGCGCGAGTGCCTGCTTCGGGCTTGTCACTGGCCGAGCACGTCCTTGATCTCGTTCGTGGCAGCGTCCCAGCCCTGCTCGGGGGACTTGCCCTTCTGCTCGACCTGGAGGATGCCGATGTCGGTCAGCGCGGTGTTGATCGGCTGGTCCTTGACGCCGAAGACCTGCGCCGGGATCGTCTTCGCCGAGTCCGAGAAGATCTGGGTGATCGGCGCGTTGCTGAAGAACTCCGTGGTGGCGGCGGCCGGCTTCAGGGTCGAGTACGCCGACGGGGTCGACGGGAAGCTGGCCTGCTTGGCGAAGACCTTCGCCTGCTGCTCGGGCGCGGTCAGCCACTTCGCGAGCTCGATGGCCTCCTTCTGGTGCTTGCCCGCCGTCGGCACGCCGATGAAGGAGCCGCCCCAGTTGCCCGCGGTCGGCGCGGCCGCCACGTCCCACTTGCCCTTGCCCGCGTCACCGGACTTCTCCTGGATGTAGCCGATCATCCAGGCGGGGCAGGCCACGGTGGCGAAGGAGGCGTTCGCGTAGCCCTGGTCCCACGGCTTGTCGAACTGCTTGAGCTTCGCCGACATGTTGCTGGTGGCCACGGACATCGCGACGTCCCAGGCGTTCTTCACGCCGGTCGACTCGTCCCAGACGACCTTGCCGCTCTTGTCGTAGTAGCGCTCGCTCTCACCGTTGAGGACCGCGTTGTAGACCGAGGAGGCCGAGTCCACGAACTTGGTGCCGCTGGGCGCCTTCTTCATGTACTGCTTGCCGAGGTCGACGTACTTGTTCCAGTCGCCCTTCCACTGCGCGGCGAGCTTGGTGCGGTCGGTCTCCAGACCGGCCTTCTGGAACAGGTCCTTGCGGTAGCAGATCGCCATCGGGCCGATGTCGGTGCCGAGACCGATGAGCTTGCCGTCCGCGGTGGTGGCCTGGGCGTTCTTCCAGTCCAGCCACTGCGACTTGTCGACGTCCTTGCCGAGGTCGACGAACTTGGAGCCCTGCGTCTGCACGGCCTCGGTGATGTTGCCGACCTCGATGGCCTGGATGTCGTCGGTGCCGGAGCCGGCCTGGAGCCGGGTGAGTACCTTCGGCCAGTAGACGTCGGTGCGGGTGGTGACGTTCTCCTTGATGGTGATGTCGGGGTGCGACTTCATGTACTCGTCGTAGAGTCCGGCCTGCTTGTAACCGAAGACCCCGAAGGTGCCGATGGTCAGTGTGGTCTTGCCGCCTCCGGCGTTGTTGCCCGAGCCCGACGAGTCGCCGTCGTCGGAGTCGCCGGCGCAGCCCGCCAGCACTCCCGTGGTCAGTGCGGCGACGGCCGCCAGGGCCAACAGCCGGTGGGACCGGCGGGTAGTCGTGCGCATTGCGTCCTCCTGTTGCCTGACGTGCCGACCCCCCGGCCAACGGCGTTGTTGGACCCGTTTTTTCTCTGCTGCGGCTCGGGCGGGGAACGTGCGGGATGTTTATGTGTCAGGTACCGTGGGAGCGCTCCCACTCGTGATGTGTTGAAGGTTCGCGGGTTGGAGCGAGGGTGTCAAGGGAGTCGACGCGGAGATATGCGTTCAGTTATCAGCCTGTTAACTGGCCCCAGTTCAGGCCGTCCTGGGGTCCCCCCGCGCGAGCGAGATCGAGAGCGGGGAGCCCGGGGACGAGGCCTTTCGGGGCCGAGGCGGGGGTCCGGAGGCGGCAGCCCCCGGTGCCGTCCACCTCAGCAGGCAGGACTGTTAGATTCCAGGCCAGCTAAGAGACACGGCGGGGAAGGCGGAGCCCATGGCAAGCCACGGAGCGCGGAGCCGGAGCGGTGGCCGGCCCACCCTCGAGGAGGTCGCCGCGCGCGCCGGCGTCGGCCGGGGCACCGTTTCCCGGGTGATCAACGGCTCGCCCCGGGTCAGCGACGCCACCCGTGCGGCGGTCGAGGCGGCGGTGGCGGAGCTCGGGTACGTCCCGAACACGGCCGCGCGCGCCCTGGCGGCCAACCGCACGGACGCGATCGCGCTGGTCGTGCCCGAGCCGGAGACACGGTTCTTCGCGGAGCCGTACTTCTCGGACATGCTCAAGGGCGTCGGCGCGGAGATCTCGGAGACCGAGATGCAGCTCCTGCTGATCTTCGCGGGCAGCGACCGCGAACGCCGCAGGCTGGCCCAGTACCTGGCCGCGCACCGGGTCGACGGGGTGCTGCTGGTGTCGGTCCACGCCGACGACCCGCTGCCCGACCTGCTGTCCCAGCTGGAGATCCCGGCGGTGATCAGCGGCCCGCGCTCGGCGGCGGAGACGCTCCCGTCGGTGGACTCCGACAACTACGGCGGCGGCCGCTCGGCGGTGGAGCACCTGCTGGCCCGCGGCCGCCGCACGATCGCGCACATCACGGGCCGCCTCGACGTGTACGGCGCCCAGCGACGCGTCGACGGCTACCGGGACGCGCTGCTCGACGCCGGGCACGAGGTGGACGAGCGGCTGATCGAGGCCGGTGACTTCACGGAGGAGGGCGGCCGCAGGGCGATGACGAAGCTGCTGGCCCGCCGCCCCGACCTGGACGCGGTCTTCGCCGGCTCGGACGTCATGGCGGCGGGCGCCCGCCAGGTCCTGCGCGAGGAGGGCCGGGCCATCCCCTCGGACGTGGCCCTGATCGGCTACGACGACTCGGCCATAGCCCGGCACATGGACCCGCCCCTGACCAGCGTCCGCCAGCCCATCGAGGAGATGGGCCGCCACATGATCGACCTTCTCCTCTCGGAGATCGCCGACCGCCGCCCCGCGGTCTCCCGGGGCCTGGAACGCCGCCAGGTGGTACTGGCCACGGAACTGGTGGAGCGGACGTCGTCCTGAGGCCACGGGCCAGGTCCCGCGGACGTCGTCCTGAGGCCACGGGCCCGTGCCCGGCGTGCGTTCCGTTCCTTCCGTGAACGGGGTCCCGGCGAAGTGCTCAGTCGGTCTTGAAGTAGTGGCCCGCCTCCAGATCCGGGATCAGCGCGGAGTGCTCCGGCCGCCAGCCGAGCAGCTTCTGCGTGCGGGCGCCCGAGGCCCGCATGTCGATGGCGGCGAAGCGGCCCAGCCAGCCGAAGTGGTCCGTCGCCTCCTCGGGGGCCACGTTCACCACCGGCACATCGAGCCCGCGCCCGATCGTCTCGGCGATCTCGCGGAACGGCACCCCCTCGTCGCCGATCGCGTGCAGCCGTACGCCCGCCGGTGCCGCCTCCAGCGCCAGCCGGAACAGCCGGGCCGCGTCGAGCCGGTGGACGGCCGCCCACCGGTTGGAGCCGTCGCCGACCATGCCGGAGACGCCCTTCTCCCGCGCGAAGTCGATGAACATGGGCACGAAGCCGGCGTCGCCCTCGCCGTGCACGCTCGGGGGAAGCCTCAGCACCGACGACCGCACCCCGCGCTCGGCGAGCGCGAGCGTCGCGGACTCCGAGGCGTGCCGGTGCTTGGCGGGGGAGTCCGGGTCGGCCGGGTCCTCCTCGGTGCCGAGGCGTCCGGGCGCGGTCAGCAGCCCCGAGGTGACCACGAAGGGCTTGCCGCTGCCTTCGAGCACCTCCCCGATGGCCCGTACCGCCTCGAGGTCGGCCTCCCCCGAGGCGGTCAGGTTGGTGAAGTCGTGGATGAACGCCAGGTGGGCGACCCCGTCGGCCGCCTCGGCGCCCCGGCGCAGACTGTCGAGGTCGGTCAGGTCCCCGCGGTGCACCTCCGCTCCCGCCGCCTTCAGTGCCTCGGCGGACCGGTCAGAACGGGCCAGGCCCACGACCTCGTGCCCGGCGTCGAGAAGCTCACGGGTGACGGCGGACCCGACGAAGCCGGTCGCACCGGTGACAAACACACGCATGGTGATCCTTCGTTGTGGTGAGTGAGGAGTTCCAGCGTGCGAAGGAGCGGCCGCGCGGGTCCAAGGCTTGTTCCGCATAGCGCAATACGCAACAGGCATGACAGCAGGTGAGGCCCTGTTTCTCGGAGAAGCGGTCGTGACCCCGGGCGTACGCTTCAGGCATGACCGACCTCGACCTCCGGCTGGTCCGGTACTTCACGGCCGTCGCCGAGCACCGGCACTTCGGGCGGGCCGCGGAGGCGCTGCACATCACCCAGCCGTCGCTGAGCCGGCAGATCCGGCGGCTGGAGCAGCAGTTGGGCGCGCGGCTGCTGGAGCGGACCCCGCAGGGGAGCCGGCTGACCGAGGCGGGGGAGGTCTTCCTGCCCCGGGCGAAGGCACTGCTGCGTTCGGCGGCCCAGGCGGCGAGCCTCGCCCGGGCGGCCGCCGAGCCCAGCCGGATCACCGTCGGGTACACGGCGGGGATCATCGTCACCCCGGCGGTGCGCGCACTGCGCGAGCGGTACCCGGACGCCGAGGTCAGGACCGCGCACGTCGACTGGAGCGAGCGGACGACGGCCCTGTCCGAGCTCAAGGTCGACGTCCTGGTGACCCGGCTGCCCTTCCCGACCGAGGGGGCGCAGGTGACGGTTCTCTACGAGGAGCCCCGGGTGCTGGTGCTCCCGGTCGGCCACCGCCTCGCCGGCAAGGAGTCCGTCACCCTCGACGACATCGCCGACGAACCGCTGGTCCGGGTCGCCGACCCGGCCTGGAACGCGTACTGGCGCATCGACCCCCGCCCGGACGGCCGCCCGGCGCCCGACGGCCCTCTGGCCGACGCCCTGGAGGACAAGTTCGAACTCGTCGCCTCCGGACAGGCCCTGGCCATCACGGCGTTGCCCCGGGCCGGCGCGCTGCGCCCCGATGTGACCGCCGTCCCGCTGCACGGAGTCGAGCCGGCCCATGTGGTCCTCGCGACCCGCGCCGAGGAGCGGAGCCGGCTGGTCACGGCCTTCCGCAAGGCCGCGCGCACCGTCCTCAAGGCGCCCGGCTCCTGAAACGACCTCAGCCGGTGACCTTGTTTCCAAGGTCACCGGCTGAGGTGAATGGGGTGAGTGACGGGACTTGAACCCGCGGCCACCTGGACCACAACCAGGTGCTCTACCAACTGAGCTACACCCACCATGTTCGGCTGTTCGGATTTCTCCGACCGGCCGAGAAAAAGTGTACAGGGTCTGAAGGGGTGCTCGCGCCCGGCTTTATCGCGCGGGCAGCACGTGCTTCGCGGCGATCGTCTTCGCGGTCTCGGAGTCGGGCCCGGGCTGCGGGACGAAGATCGCCTCGCGGTAGTAGCGCAGCTCCGCGATGGACTCGCGGATGTCGGCGAGGGCGCGGTGGTTGCCGTTCTTGTCCGGGCTGTTGAAGTAGGCCCGCGGGTACCAGCGCCGGGCGAGCTCCTTGACGGAGCTGACGTCCACGATCCGGTAGTGGAGGTAGTCCTCCAGGGTGGGCATGTCCCGCAGCAGGAAACCGCGGTCGGTGCCCACGGAGTTGCCGCACAGCGGGGCCTTGCCGGGCTCCTTGACGTGCTCGCGGACGTAGGCGAGGACCTGCTCCTCGGCGTCGGCGAGGGTCGTGCCGCCGGACAGCTCGTCGAGCAGCCCGGACGCGGTGTGCATCTGACGCACCACCTCCGGCATCGTCTCCAGCGCCTGGTCCGGCGGGCGGATGACGATGTCCACACCGTCGCCGAGCACGTTGAGCTCGGAGTCGGTGACGAGGGCGGCAACCTCGATGAGCGCGTCGTCGGACAGCGAGAGGCCGGTCATCTCGCAGTCGATCCACACCATGCGATCGTTCATGCGAACACCCTACGGCTGACGTCCGTCTTTGTGGCGCCCCATGTCGGTGCCGGGCGGCCGGAACGCCGGGCGGGGCCTTCACAGGCCGCGCCCGGCGTCAGGACGTCATGCTCCGCTGCGCTGCCCCGGCAGGCTGGCCCGGCCGCCGCCGACGTACAGCTCGCGGCCGTTGTCGGAGGACGGGCCCACGGGGGCCGGGGTGCGACGGGTCTGGAGCGGTACCGGACCGCTGTCCGGGTGCAGCGGCACGGGCGCGCCGGGCGCCGGACCTGCCGGGCCCCCCATCGGACCGTCGCTGTCCACCGGCTTGTCGCCCTGCGGACGGCGGGCGCGGTACGCGGCCCGGTAGGCGGCCGGGGACGAGCCCAGCTGCCGCCGGAAGTGCCCGCGCAGCGCCACCGGCGAGCGGAAGCCGCAGCGACCCGCGACCTCGTCCACCGAGTAGTCCGACGTCTCGAGCAACCGCTGCGCCTGCAGCACCCGCTGGGTGATCAGCCACTGCAGCGGGGCCGAGCCCGTCAGCGAGCGGAACCGGCGGTCGAACGTACGACGGCTCATGTACGCCCGCGCCGCCAGCGTCTCCACGTCGAACTGTTCGTGGAGGTGCTCCAGCGCCCAGGCGACGACCTCGGCGAGCGGGTCGGCGCCGATCTCCTCTGGTAAAGACCTGTCGAGGTAGCGCTCCTGACCGCCCGAGCGGCGCGGCGGGACCACGAGTCGGCGGGCCAGCGCGCCGGCCGCCTCGTTGCCGTGGTCCGTCCGCACGATGTGGAGACAGAGGTCGATTCCGGCCGCGGTACCGGCCGAGGTCAGTACGTCGCCGTCGTCCACGAAGAGTTCTCGTGGATCGACGTGCACCGACGGGTAGCGCTTGGCCAGTGTCGGTGCGTACATCCAGTGTGTCGTCGCGGGGCGGCCGTCCAGCAGGCCCGCGGCGGCCAGCACGAAGGCGCCGGTGCACAGGCCCACGATGCGGGCACCCTCTTCATGGGCTCGGCGCAGTGCGTCGAGCGCCTCCTCCGGTGGCGGAGAAGTGATCGAGCGCCAGGCCGGCACGACGACCGTGCCCGCGCGCGAGATCGCTTCCAGGCCATGCGGTGCGGTGAGTTCCAGGCCCCCTGTGGTCCGCAGTGGGCCTTCCTCGCCGCCGCACACCAATAGGCGGTAGCGCGGCACGCCGGCGTCCTGGCGGTCAATCCCGAACACCGACAAAGGTATGGAACTCTCGAAAATGGGGCCGCCGCTGAACAGCAGCACCGCGACGATCTCCTTGCGGCGTCGCCCGGAGAGCTTCCGGGCCGCGGCTTCCGGCGCGGCAGTGGAGTCGTGGCTCATACTGCTAAGCCCCCCTCGGTGGTCGCGGCGCCCCTAACTTGTCGGGCATGTCGCTCCAGCACGTTTCCCCTCGGTCCGGCACGAGTCCCCCGCCGTAAGACGTCAAGATCGAATCTACTGTGTCCCGTGGTGTCGGCGTGACCAGTTCGTCATCCGGCACATTGTCGACTTGGCAACTTGGCGTAAAGCATTCGATCACGAAGCGTTGCACTCGTGGGCCGTGCAGGGAAGTGCGCCTTGTGGCAGTGGCTAATCCACGTAGGGTGCACAGGACCCCGGAGACCCTATCCGTGCAGGTGGAACGGGGGTTGAGGGGTGGTCGGGGCAAGGGACACGCCCAACCTGGAAGTTGGCTGAAAAGAATCGTCGCGGTGCATGGAAACCGGTCAGCCGACCGGTGTATTTCCCCCAGTGTGACGACCGCCTCGATGGGCCCCGGTACCGCCCTTGTGACGACGGCCACGATGGGGCGCCCGCTCCTCGGCGTGCAGGCGGGCCGCGCCGCGCTCCGACTGGCGCAGGAGAATACGGCAGACGGCTGTGACGGCGGCCAGACCGAGGGCGGTGCCCGTCGCGCCGGCCAGCGAGGTGCCGTACCCGAGGAGGACCACGGGGACGAGGACGCAGCTGAAGGCGGCCCAGCGGACCACGTCCGTGGTGGAGTCCTCGGAGGGCGGTCGGTGTCCGGTCATCGCGTGCTCCCTGTGGCGTCCCCCTGCGGCGTGGCTCACGGGGTTCAACGCGTGTTCGACCCGTCGGTCACTGTGTCGAGGGGCCGTCCGGTGGGAACGGGGCGCGGGCGGCGCGTGAATCCTGTGCAAACCGCCTGTACAGCGCAGCAACCATTGCGTTACGGGCGCCCCCTCGTGCATGCTCCCTGGAACCCCCACGCACCGTGGTCGGGATCTGGGCTAAGGAGGCGTGCCGCCGTACCCTTGGGGGTATGGGGTTGGGAAGATGATTCCCGGACACAGCTCCGCCGCACACGGTCGTCCCTCCCACACAAGGATCACAACGCCGAGACAGCCATGGCCGGTCACGAATTCTTCGAACCAGCGGACCGCAAGCGGCCCGTCGCCGACCCTACGGCGGCCGAGCCCCTGGCGGCGGAAGAGCCACGCCACTCCTGCGACCCCGCCTTCAAGCACGGCGTCGTGGTCGGCTTCGACGGCTCCACGTCCAGCGAGCGCGCCCTCGCCTACGCGATCGGCATGGCCCATCGCTCCGGCTCGGGCCTGATCATCGTGCATGTCGCCAACCGGCTGCCCACCACCGTGTGGGCCGGCTGCGAGCCACCGGTCTTCGTCGACGTGCCGGACCATCGCACCGAGGTGCTCGGCCTCGAGCTCGCCTGTGCGGACTACCTGGCCGAGGTGCCCTGGATTCTCGTCGAGCGCGGCGGGGACATCTGCCACGAGCTCGAGGAGGTCGGGCGGGAGTACGAGGCGGACGCGATCGTCGTCGGCTCCACCCACGGCATCGTCGGGCGCATCTTCGGCTCCGTCGCGGGGCGGCTCGCCAAGCGGGCGAAGCGGCCCGTCATCGTCATCCCGTAACTCCCCTTCCGTGCAGGCGGAATGAGCGAACCTACCCGCGCGTAGAGGTGTTCGTGCCCTTGTGAAGGGCATATACCGGTCACCGACGGCTGCCTGCCGGGGCGTGACGGTCACCGGCCAAGTGGCAGCCGGCGCCGGGCTATTGGGCGGCCCCGGCGCATCGAGCGGACCCCCTGTGAGCGGTGGCATCACATGGGGGTCCGTCCTGCGAGGATCCGCTACTCGACGGTGACCGACTTCGCCAGGTTCCGCGGCTTGTCGATGTCCCGGCCCAGGGCCAACGCCGTGTGGTACGCCAGGAGTTGGAGGGGGATGCCCATCAGGATGGGGTCCAGTTCGTCCTCGTTCTTCGGGACCACGATCGTCTCGTCGGCCTTCTCCTGGTGCTGGTGCGCGACCGCCAGGATCCTGCCGCTGCGGGCCTTGATCTCCTCCAGCGCGGCGCGGTTCTTCTCCAGCAGGTCGTCGTCGGGGACGATCGCCACCGTGGGAAGGGCGGGCTCGATGAGGGCCAGCGGGCCGTGCTTGAGCTCGGATGCCGGGTATGCCTCGGCGTGGATGTAGGAGACCTCCTTGAGCTTCAGGGAGGCCTCGCGGGCCACCGGGTAGCCCCGGACACGGCCGACGAAGAGCATCGAGCGGGCCTCGGCGAACTGCTCGGCCAGCTTCTTGATCTCCTCCTCCTGCTCCAGGATCTCGGTGATCTGCGCCGGGAGCCTGCGCAGCCCCTCGATGATCCGCTTGCCGTCACGGACGGACAGGTCCCGGGTCCGGCCGAGGTGCAGGGCCAGCAGGGCGAAGGCCACCGTGGTGTTGGTGAAGCACTTCGTGGAGACCACGCAGACCTCCGGGCCCGCGTGCACATAGATGCCGGCGTCCGCCTCGCGGGCGATCGCCGAGCCGACCACGTTCACGACGCCGAAGACCCGCGCGCCCTTGCGCTTCAGCTCCTGGACGGCGGCCAGGACGTCGTAGGTCTCGCCCGACTGGGAGACCGCCACGTACAGCGTCTCGGGGTCGACGACCGCGTTGCGATAGCGGAACTCCGAGGCCGGCTCGGCGTCCGCGGGGATGCGGGCCAGCTCCTCGATCATCTGGGCGCCGATCATGCCCGCGTGGTACGAGGTGCCGCAGCCGAGGATCTTCACGCGGCGGATCTGGCGGGCCTCGCGGGCGTCCAGGTTCAGGCCGCCGAGGTGCACGGTGGAGAAGCGGTCGTCGATGCGGCCGCGCAGCACGCGGTCCACGGCGTCGGCCTGCTCGTGGATCTCCTTGTGCATGTAGGTGTCGTGGCCGCCCATGTCGTAGGAGGCGGCCTCCCACTCGACGGTGGTGGGCTCGGCCGTCGTGCGGGTGCCCTCCGTCGTGTAGGTGCGGAAGTCGTCGGCCTTCAGCGTGGCCATCTCGCCGTCGTCGAGAGTCACTATCTGCCGCGTGTGGGCGACCAGCGCGGCGATGTCCGAGGCGACGAACATCTCCTTCTCGCCGATGCCGAGGACGACGGGGGAGCCGTTGCGGGCCACCACGATGCGGTCGGAGAAGTCGGCGTGCATCACGGCGATTCCGTAGGTGCCCTCGATCACCCGCAGGGTGTCGCGGACCTTGTCCTCCAGCTTCTCCGCCTGGGAGCGCGCGATCAGGTGGACGAGGACCTCGGTGTCGGTCTCGGACAGGAACTCGACACCGTCCGCCTCCAGCTTGCGGCGCAGGTCGGAGGCGTTGTCGATGATGCCGTTGTGGACGACGGCGACCTTGCCCTCGGCGTCCATGTGCGGGTGGGCGTTCACGTCGGAGGGGGCGCCGTGGGTGGCCCAGCGGGTGTGGGCGATGCCGGTCGTGCCCTTGAAGCGGGCCGGGACCTTGGCCTCCAGGTCACGGACGCGGCCCTTGGCCTTGACCATCTTCAGGCCGGCCGTCTTCGGCGAGGTGACGACTATGCCGGCCGAGTCGTAGCCGCGGTACTCCAGGCGCTGCAGACCCTCCAGGAGCAGCGGGGCGACATCGCGCCTCCCGATGTATCCGACAATTCCGCACATAAAGATGTGTCCCCTAGCCGTAGACCATGCGGCGCAGCTGCCTCAGCGTCAGCTCCGGCGGCGCCACCGCTCGATATTTCAGGTCCGCCTCGATCCGTCCGAAGATCTCCGTGTTCACCAGGCCCTGGGCCTGGAGCTCGCGGTGGCGGCGACGGACGAACTCCACGGTCGTCTCGTCGAAGTAGGCGAGCACGTCCTGGATCACCCGCAGCGCCTCGCCCCGGCTCAGGGGCGTGGACCGCGTCAGATGATCAACAAGTTCGTCGTGCACCCGGTAGATCCTGGGGTAACGGAAGCCGTTTCGCAAGAATCCTGCCCGATATCGGGCAGGACACTGTTGATGTTCTTATGAACGTCTGTTCGCGAGCTGTCCATTCTGCGTCCCACACCTCGTTGCCCATGGGGACGAGTTTCAGACGCCATGGACATTCCTCGCATGGGCGTACCCGAGCAGCTCGCCGAGCGCATGAGCATGGCCGAGCAGCACGAGTACCTGCGCACCAGATTCTCCCGGCGCACGATGATCAGGGGCGGCGCCGTCACGCTGGGCGCCGTCGCCGGTGGCGCGTTCGTGCCGGGCGCCGTCGCCCAGGCCGCCACACCCACCCGGACCTTCGCCTCCGCCACGACCGTCGACGGCGCCCTGGTCGCCCCCTTCGGCCGTCACCTCGCCTACGGCAACGACCCGCGCACGGAGATGACCGTCTCCTGGCAGGTGCCGGTCGCGGTCAAGAAGCCGTTCATCCGGATCGGCGCCCACCCCTGGGACCTCTCCCGCAAGATCGAGGCCGAGGTGCGCACCCTGTACACCCCGGCCGGTGTCGGCGCGAGCGCCGACCACACCCAGTACTACGTGCACGCCAAGCTGAGCCGGCTGCGCCCGGGCCGGACCTACTACTACGGCGTCGGCCACCAGGGCTTCGACCCCGCCGAACCGCACCTGACCGGCACCCTGGGCACCTTCACCACCGCGCCCGCCCACAAGAAGCCGTTCACCTTCACGGCCTTCGGCGACCAGGGCGTCAGCTACCACGGCCTGGCCAACGACAGCCTGCTCCTCGGCCAGAACCCGGCTTTTCACCTGCACGCCGGCGACATCGCCTACGCCGACCCGACGGGCCAGGGCAAGTCGGCCGACACCGGCTTCGACTCGCGGGTGTGGGACCAGTTCCTGGCCCAGACCGAGTCGGTCGCCAAGTCCGTGCCGTGGATGGTGAGTTACGGCAACCATGACATGGAGGCCTGGTACTCGCCCAACGGCTACGGTGGCGAGGAGGCCCGCTTCACGCTCCCCGACAACGGGCCGGACAAGGCACACCTGCCGGGCGTCTACTCCTTCGTCTACGGCAACACGGCGATCATCTCGCTGGACCCCAACGACGTCTCCTTCGAGATCCCGGCCAACCTCGGCCTCTCCGGCGGCACCCAGACGAATTGGTTCGAGGGGCAGCTGAAGAAGTACCGGGCCGCGAAGGACATCGACTTCATCATCGTGTTCTTCCACCACTGCGCCTACTGCACCTCCACCGCCCACGCCTCGGAAGGGGGCGTGCGCCAGGAGTGGGTGCCGCTGTTCGAGAAGTACACGGTGGACCTGGTCATCAACGGCCACAACCACCAGTACGAGCGCACCGACGTCATCAAGGGCGACAAGGTCGCCAAGAAGCTCCCGATCGGCGAGACCGCGTACCCCGAGACCGAGGGGGTCGTCTACGTCACGGCGGGCGCCGCGGGCCGCAGCCTGTACGCGTTCACCGCGCCGGACTCCTACGAGGGGCACCTCAACGAGCAGGAGTCCGTGGCCTCCTTCATCAACACCAAGGACGGCAAGGTCAACGAGACCGTCGCCTGGTCCCGGGTGCGCTACCTCAACTACTCCTTCCTGCGCGTGGACGTGGAACCCGCCTCCAAGGGCCACTACGCCAGGCTGAAGGTGTCGGGCATCGCCGAGACCGGTGACCGCATCGACCACTTCACGGTGGCGCGCAGGGCGAAGTAGCCGCCTCGGCAGGGGCTGTCACATCCGCTTGAGGATCGCCTGCTTGGCCATCGTGAACTCCTCGTCCGTCAGGACACCCGTGCGGTGCAGCTCGCCGAGCTCGCGCAGTCGGCGCAGGAGGGCGTCGTGGCCGTCCTCGGCGGAGGCGACCGGAGAAGAAGGCGTTTCCGGTCGCAGCTCCTTCTTCGCGGGTACGTCGACGGCGGCGGCCCGGGCCGGGTGCGGAAGCCTGGCCTGGACCGCCGCCGCGACCAGCGCCATCAGCGGGTCCTTCTTGAAGCCCCACAGCTCCACCGCGTTGGGGTCGTACTTCGGCGGGGCCTTGGTCGGGGCGTGCCGCACGGTGAAGCGCAGGTGGCCGTTCTCCAGGCCGGCCGCGGGCTGCCACTCCACGGCGACGACGTCGGTCAGGGCGAGGGTGCGGGGGCCTGCCGAGGCCTTGGCGTCCTCCGTCTTCCAGTTCCACTCCAGACGGATGTGCTCGCCGTCGAAGCCGGCGGTGCCGTCCCCGGCGGACACCGCGAGAGGCACGGCCGGGCCCGGGAGCAGATACCCGTCCACGGGGGCGGTCGGGACCTGGTCGAGAAGCAGCGCGTTGCGCACCTCGTCCACGAAGTACTCGGCGACGCCGTAGCGGTCCGACTCGACGGTCAGCTGGTAGGGGTCGTGCGGCTCGGTCAGCCGGCCGCCGGTCGCGTGCAGCAGCGGGTCGGCGCCGTCGCGCAGCCGCAGCCTCAACCGGCCCGTCTTCCGGCCCTGTTCAAACGAGATGCCCGCCAACGCGCCCAACGGTACGACGAGTTCGCCCAGGGTCTTGCGGAGCAGTCCGACGTTCTTGTCTCTTCCGGGGGTCAGCCGCAGAGCGTCGCCGTCGAAGACCCATGTGCCGTCCTTCTGGAGGATTTCCGCCATGGGGAAATTCTGGCATTCGGGGCTCAGTTGGCCAGCGCCCCGGCCAGGGCGTCGTCCAGGACGAAGCGGATCGCGCTCCCGGCCGCCTTGGCCGACAGCATGCGCAGCTCGCCGCCGGTGATTCCCAAGGCGATGGCGGGGTTGTCCTGGCAGACCAGTGCGAAGGTCCTGTCCTGCCGGGTCTCCAGGAGGAACGCCTGGTCCTCCGGGTAGGGGGCGGAGTCTCCCTGCGCGTAGGCGCACGGCCGCAGCTGCATGGGGTCGCCCACGGCCCGGTAGCCGGCGATGTCCAGACAGAACGTCGACGCCACGTGCTGGAGGGCCACGGCCCCGCTCCCGATGTCGACGACCCGCCACCGCTGAGTCGTGCCCGCGTCGCAGGCGGCCGGCGCCGGGGAGCCACCGGCGGCGGCACCGACACAACTCCCGGCCCCGGCCGCGCTCTTCAGGGCGACGGTCGCGAGCACGGTTCCCGCCTGCCGGGGGGAGGCCGAGGGCGAGGCGGCCGGGGAGCGCGGGGGACCGGCGGGCGGCGGACCGTAGGAATCCACGGCGGCTCCGGTCCCGGTGTCGGACAGCAGGTTCAGCGTCACGGCGGTGGCGACGGCCGTGACCAGGACGGCGAGGACCAGAGCGAGCACGGGACGGCGTGGCGCCGGTACGGCGGGGGCGGTGTGCGTGGGCGCGGTGCCGGGCGGGGGAGCCGCGAGGGAGGTCCGGGGCGCGCCGGCCGGTTCCGCTGACGGGGCCGCGGCTGCCGGCGGCTCCGTCGCCGTCCCCGTCCCGCGTCCTGCCGTGACCCGCGAGGCCACCGCGGCCCACGAGCCCCGCTTGGCCCGCTCGGCTCTCTCCGAGGGCGCCGGAACCGCCCCGTCGGACCGGCCGGGCCGCGCCGCACGGTAGGCAGGGCCGCCCCACACCAGGAGCTGGTCGACGAGCAGGGGCCGTAACTCCCGCGTGCCCCCTGACGTGAGCGTGCGCAGCAGCGCGATGTCGTGGGTGCAGAACTCGCATGCATCCAGGTGCTGTTCGAGATCGGCCGGGGTCTCGCGATGGGTACCGCGGGCGATCGCGCCCAGCATGCCGCCGTAGTGCACACAGCGGGCGTCGGCCGTGTGCTCGGTGCGCAGCCGCAGGAAGGTGTCCGCGAGCCGGGAGCGGGCCGTCTCGGCCATCGAGGCGGCGAAGTCCCGCGAGGTGTTCAGCACCCGGGCGGCGCTGTCCGGTTCACCTTCCGCGAGGCACAGCCACAGCGCGGCCCGCGACTGGTCGGCCAGCTCCGCGAACGCCCGCAGCAGCAGCGCGTGGTGCTCCACCCGCCGCAGCGTGTCCGCCGTGCCGAAGGTCTCGCCCGCCTGCCGCGCCCACTCCCGGAAGGCGGGGCGCAGGAGTCCGGCGCGGTCGTCCCGCAGCCACCCGAAGGCCGTCCGCCGTACGTCGGCCAGGAGGGTGTGGCGCGCGGCGGGTTCCCGCTGTCCGTCCAGCACCGCCGCCGCGAGGTCCGCCGCCGCGGCCGGCCTGCCGCAGAACGCGCCCGCGTAGGTGTGGACGGCCGCGACGTCCTCCGCGGGGATCGCGGTCGCCGACTCGTGCAGGACCCGCTGTGGCGTGTGCTCGGACATCATCGTCTCGTCTCCCCCAAGGAGCGCGGTCCCGGCAGGATGGGGACCGTAGTGGCACTCACTATGACGATGCTGTGCACGCCGTGTGCTCAAGAGGCACGAGAAGAGCCGGAAATGGGCGGGGCCCGAAAGGACCGTACTTTCGGGCCCCGCCTGGTGGTCGGGCCGTGCTACAGACCCGCGATGGGGTTGCGCAGCGTGCCGACCAGCTGGAGTGCGCCCGACGGATCCGCCAGGTCCACCATCTGCCTGTTGTTGCGCAGCTGGAGGCGGTTGAGGCAGGAGAGCGCGAATTCGGGCGCGAACATGTCGTACTGCGCGAACTTGTCGGCCAGTTCGGGCACCGACTGCTGGTAGTCGCGGGTGACCTCGGCGACCGTGCGCCAGAAGTCCTCCTCCTCCAGGATTCCCTCGGCGGCGAGGTTCGCGGCGAGGAAGCGGAAGAAGCAGTCGAAGACGTCCGTGAAGATCGACAGCAGCTTCTTGTCGTCGGGGACCTCGACGCGCAGCCGCTCGACCGTGGGCGGCAGTACCGCCTCCGGGTCCATGACGGCGATCTCCTCGGCGATGTCCTTGTAGACCGCCCGCTCGACCACGCCGTCCTTCAGCACCAGGACGACGTTCTCGCCGTGCGGCATGAACACCAGGTCGTAGGCGTAGAAGCTGTGCAGGAGCGGGGTGTAGTAGGCGCGCAGATAGCGGCGCAGCCAGTCCGTCGAGGTGAGTCCCGACCGCTCGACGAGGGCGCCCGCGAAGGAGCGGCCCTCGTGGTCGACATGGACCAGCGAGGCCATCGTCGCGAGCGACTCACCGTCCTGGAGGGAGGGGACCGGGCTCTCGCGCCACAGTGCGGCCAGCATCTTGCGGTACGGCGAGTAGCGGTCCGTCGCCTGCTCGTACTCCAGGTGCCGGTAGCCCACGGCGGCCCGCTCGCGGATGATCGACAGACCGGTGGACTTGAGCACCGGGTCGCCGTCGATGAGTCCGGCGAGCCAGTCGTTGATGGCCGGGGTCGCCTCCATGTACGCGGCCGAGAGTCCGCGCATGAAGCCCATGTTGAGGACGGACAGGGCCGTCTTCACGTAGTGCTTCTCGGGGTGCGAGCGGTTGAAGAAGGTCCGGATGGACTGCTGGGCCAGGTACTCGTCGTCGCCCTCGCCCAGACAGACCAGCAGCTCGCGGGCGACCTCGGCGGCGAAGGTGACGGCGAGCTTGTTCCACCACTGCCAGGGGTGGACCGGGATGAGGAGGTAGTCGGCCGGGTCGAGGCCCTTGGCGCGCAGGACGCCGTGGAACCGCTCGACGTTCTCCTCGCCCAGCTCCTGCCGTACGAAGGACTCGTACTCGATGCCGACCCCGGCCGTGAACGCGGCGCGGGAGCGGTGCGCGGCGAGCCAGACCAGGCGGACCGGGTTCGCGGCCTCGGGGGCGTACGAGAGGTACTCGTGGATGCCGAAACCGAGCCGGCCGTTGTTGGCGACGAAGCAGGGGTGGCCCTCGGTCATGCCGGTCTCGATGTCCTGGAAGGAGCTCCTGGCGAGTTCGGCGACCGGGATCTGCGGCTTGGCGAGCTTGTAGCAGGTGCCCGAGAGGGTGGAGGAGATCTCCTCCAGGTAGACCGGCAGGATCTCGTCGCTCAGGCCCAGGGTCTGCTTCAGCTCGATGAAGAAGTCCAGCGCGGCGAGGGGGAGTTCGGTGCCGTCGCGGTGCCGGGTGATGGAGTCGGCGTCGACCTGCCAGTGGTCGAGGGAGCGGCGTACGGCGGTGAAGTCGTAGCGGGTCTTGCCGTCGTCGCTGCGGACGACGTACTGGTCCTTGTCCGTCTCCTCGGGTTCGATCAGCCGCTCGTGCGCGAACTCGGCGAGACCCTTGCGGACCAGATGGCGGTTGGCCGTCTCCCAGCGCTCGGGGGAGAGGTGGGACACGGCGTCGGCGAGGCTCATGCGGACACCCCCGTCGCGGCCACGCCGTGTTGAATCTCAAAGAAGCGTTCCCGTGTGCAGAAGCTCAACAGGGCCCTTTTCTCCGGCTTCTGGATCTCACGCTCGGGCACGAACCCGACCGCCTCGTTGAGGGCGTGGACGGCCTTGTTGGAGACGTCCGGCTCCACGACCACCCGCCGGACGGCCGGGTCCTCGAAGAGGTGGGCCATCACGGCGGTGATGACGGACCGGGTGAACCCGTGCACGGGCCGGTCGGTCGCCGGGGTCAGGAAGTGCATGCCGACGTCCCCCGGCCGCGGCTCGTACAGCCCGACCAGCTCGCGGTGGGCGGGGTCGTACTTCTCCATCAGGAAGGCGGGGACGCCGTCCTCGGTGAGGCCGAGCAGCGCGTGATGGTGCTCGTCGGCCGCGATGTCCAGGTAGGCGCGCTCGACGTCCTCCGGATTCGCGTCCTGCATCATCCAGAACGCGGCCTTGGGGTGGGTGACCCACCCGTGCAGCAACTCGGCGTCCTTCAGCGGGTCGAGGGGGCGGAAGGTGAAGGTCATACGGAGAACTCCTGGAACGCGATCGTCTTCTCGACCGGGTAGTACTCGGTGCCGAGCAGCTCGCGGATGATGCAGCTGTTGCGGTAGGCACCCATGCCCAGGTCGGGGCTGGTGATGCTGTGGGTGTGGACGCCGGCGTTCTGCAGGAAGACGCCTCTGCCCGTCACGTCGATCGCGTAGGTGCGGGACACGTCGAAGTTGCCCTGGGAGTCGTACACCAGGCGGTCCTTGACCGGCGCCAGGAACTTCGGCTCGGCGTACTTGTAGCCGGTCGCCAGGACCAGGCCCTGCGACTCGATCTCGAAGTCCTTCTCCTGCTCCTCCTGGCGGAAGGCGAGCGTGTACGTGCCGTTCTCGTACCGCGCGCTGTTGAGCGAGGAGTTGGTGAGCAGCCGGGTGGGGACCGGGCCGCCGAGGTTCTTCCGGTAGAGCAGGTCGAAGATCTCGTTGATGAGGTCGCCGTCGATCCCCTTGAACAGGCCCTTCTGCTCGGCGGTGAGCCGGTAGCGGGTGGCCTCGGGCAGCTCGCGGTAGTAGTCGATGTACTCCGGGGAGGTCATCTCCAGGGTGAGCTTGGTGTATTCGAGGGGGAAGAAGCGCGGTGACCGGGTGACCCAGTTCAGCCGGTAGCCGTGGACGTCGATCTCGCCGAGGAGGTCGTGGTAGATCTCGGCGGCGGACTGCCCCGAGCCGACCAGGGTGATCGACTCCTTCTTCACGAGCTCCGAACGGTGCTGCACGTAGCGGGAGTTGTGGATGAAGTCGCCGTCCAGGCCCTTGCAGGCCTCCGGCACGTACGGCGGGGTGCCGGTGCCGAGGACCAGGTGGCGGGCGCGGAACTCCGCACCGGCCGTGGTCCTCACGACGTAGACCTCGTCCTCGTCCTCGTACGTCACCTCGGTGACCGTGGTGCCGAAGCGGATGCTGCTCAGCTTGTTCGCGGCCCAGCGGCAGTAGTCGTCGTACTCCACCCGCAGCGGATAGAAGTTCTCGCGGATGTAGAACGAGTACAGCCGCCCTTTCTCCTTCAGGTAGTTGAGGAAGGAGTACGGCGAGGTCGGGTCGGCGAGGGTGACCAGGTCCGACATGAACGGGGTCTGGAGGTGGGCGCCGTCCAGGAACATGCCGGCGTGCCATTCGAAGTCGGGCTTCGACTCCAGGAAGATCCCGTCGAGTTCGTCGATGGGCTCGGTGAGACAGGCGAGGCCCAGGTTGAACGGGCCCAGGCCGATCCCCACGAAGTCGTGGACGGTGGACGGGTTGTCAGGACGCGCGGTCAAGGGACTCTCCCAGGTACTGCTCGGCGTGGCCGGCGATGAGGTCGAGGACGACGGACATGTCCTCGACCGTCGTCTCGGGGTTGAGCAGGGTGAACTTCAGGTAGTGGCGGCCCTGGACCTTCGTGCCCGCGACCACGGCGTCCCCGGAGGCGAACAGTGCCTTGCGGGCGTACAGGTTGGCGCGGTCGATCTCCGCGGGATCGGTGACGGAGGCCGGGATGTAGCGGAAGACGAGCGTGGACAGCGAGGGCTCCACGACGACGTCGAAGCGCGGGTCGGCGGCGAGCAGCTTCCAGCCCTCGGCGGCCAGGTCGCAGACCTCGTCGAAGAGCTGGCCGATGCCGTCGGCGCCCATCACGCGCAGGGTCATCCACAGCTTGAGCGCGTCGAAGCGGCGGGTGGTCTGGAGGGACTTGTCCACCTGGTTGGGGATACGTTCCTGCACCATGCGGCGCGGGTTGAGGTACTCCGCGTGGTAGGTGGCGTGCCGCAGCGTGGCCGCGTCGCGGACCAGCACGGCGGACGAACTCACCGGCTGGAAGAAGGACTTGTGGTAGTCCACGGTGACCGAGTCGGCGCGCTCGATGCCGTCGATGCGGTCCCGGTGCCTGACCGAGGCGAGCAGTCCGCAGCCGTAGGCGGCGTCGACGTGCATCCAGGTGTCGTACTGCTCGCACAGCTCGGCGATCTCGGGCAGGGGGTCGATGGAGCCGAAGTCGGTGGTGCCGGCGGTGGCGACGACGGCCATCGGGACCAGGCCGTCGCGGCGGCAGCGCTCCAGCTCCCGGGCGAGGGCGACGGTCTGCATCCGCTTGTCGTGGTCGACGGGGACGGACACCACCGAATCGGCGCTCAGGCCAAGGAGTTTGGCCGACTTCCTGACGCTGAAGTGGCTGACCTCGGAGGCGAAGACACGCAGGTCGGCGAAGGACTCGGCCTTCGCCTCCTCGCGGGCCAGCAGCAGCGCCTGGAGGTTGGACTGCGTCCCGCCCGAGGTGAACACGCCGTCCGCGACGGGACCCAGGCCGATGCGGGCGGTCGTCCAGTCGATCAGCTTGCGTTCGATGAGGGTGCCGCCGGCGGACTGGTCCCAGGTGTCCAGGGAGGAGTTGACGGCGGAGAGGATGGCCTCGCCGAGCACGGCAGGGATGACGACCGGGCAGTTGAGGTGGGCGAGGTAGCGGGGGTGGTGGAAGTAGACCGCGTCGCGGAGGTAGACGTCCTCCAGCTCGTCGAGCACCGCCGTCGTGTCCAGCAGGGGCTTGTCGAGGTCGATCTCGTCGATGCGGGGAGTGAGTGCGTCGACGGTGACGCCGGTGAACGGCCTTGTGGTGGTGGCGAGTTTGGCCGCCACCCGCTCGATTCCTTCGGTCACGGAGCGCCGGTAGCTCTCCGCGGTCGTGTCATTGAGCAGGTGCGAGCGCATGTGGGGCCCTCCGGTGGGGACAGTCCGTGCGGGACAAGGCAGGAGCGGGGAGATCCCGGCTTCAACTTAGGTAAGCCTAACCTAATTAAGTTGCGCGGAAACCCGCCCTGCCCGTGACCGAAGTCACGTCTGCGGGAGTCACTCGGCCGCGCGCAACTGCTCCTCGGTCATCCCCTGCCGCCAGTACCCCACGAAGGTCACCCGGCGCCGGTCGACCCCCCGCTCCCGCACGAAGTGCCGGCGCAGCTCCTTCACGCACCCGGACTCGCCGGCGATCCAGACGTACGGCCGTTCGGCGGGCGGGAGCGGGGTGTCCCGGAGGGCGCCGAGCGCCATGGGGGAGCACTCGGCACCGTCCTTCTCGGCGACGAGCCAGGTGATCTCGGCGTCCGCCTCGGTCGCCAGGTCCTGGATGTCCCCGGCGTCGTGCACCTCCAGCCACACGCGGGCGCGCTGTCCGGCGGGGAGGGCCTCGAGGATCGCGGAGACGGCGGGGAGGGCGGTCTCGTCCCCCCAGAGCACCACGAGGTCGGTGTCCGTGGGGGGCCGGAACCGGATGGCCCGGTTGTCGGCGACGGCGGGACCCAGCAACTGGACCCGGTCGCCCGCGCAGGCCCGCGCGGCCCACCGGGAGGCGGGCCCGGCGGGCTCGTGCAGCACGAAGTCGATGTCGATCTCGTCGGGATCGCGGCGGAGACCTCGCAGGGTGTACGAGCGCATCACGGCCCGCTCCGCCTCCGGTGTCTCCCGCCAGGCCTGCCACCACCCGTCCCCCAGCTCGACGGGAACCCCCGGCTCGGTCCGCCCCTCGGCGGGGAGGAACAGGGACAGCGACTGGTCGTGTCCGTGGGAGAAGAAGTGCTGGAGGTCCTCCCCGGTGAAGCTGACCCGGACGAGAGACGGGCCGAGCCGCCTCGTCCGTGCCACCTGGAGGGAGAAGAAGCGGAACGGGGCGGCCACGGCCGTAGTCATGCGAGTCTCCTGACGTTCAGGAAGGTGCAGGGGGGTCAGCTGACCTTCTTCGCGGTCTCGATCGCCTTCGCCAGGTTCTCCACCATGGCCACGCACTTGTCGTACGACAGAATCGGCTCGGGGGAACGCGCGATGACCTGTCCCGCCTTCACCGCGGGCAGCTTCTTCCAGGTCGCCTCGGTGATGTCGGCCGGCTGGATCGTCGCCGTGCGGTCGTCCATCATGATGATGTCGGCCTTGTACTTGTCGACGTTCTCCCAGCTCAGCGACTCGTACCAGCCGCCGGACGCCTTGAGCACGGACGCCGGGGGCTCCACGAAGTTCACGCCGAGCGCCTTGAAGTACTCGAGGTCGACGGAGAGGTTGGAGCCGGAGACGTAGAAGACGTCCTGCGCCGCGGACCCGGCGAGCACCTTGATGTCGGGGTGGGCCTTGGCGGCGGCACGCAGCCGCTCCGACGCCGACTCGAACCGCTTCTTCGCGTCGGTGACCTTCGCCGCCGTCATGTCCGCGCCGAGCGACTCGGCCAGCTCCCACACCTTCTGGAGCGGCGTGGTGATCTGACGGTCGTACACGGACACGGCCACGCTGGGCGCCAGCTTGGCGATCTTGGACGCCGAGGCCGCGGGAACGTACCAGAGGGTGCCGGCGCTGTCGAAGGTCGTGGTGATGAGGACCTCGGGCGCGAAGGCCGCGTACTCCTCGACGTTGAACTGGTCCCAGACGTTGCCGAAGACCGTCAGCTTGCTGACGTCCATGTCGCCGGCCTGGACGTCGGCCTTGCCGTCCTTGGTCTTGGTGGGCCCGAAGACACCCTTGACCTCGATGCCGTAGTCGTGGAGCGCGGCGGCGACGCCGACGAAGGCGACGATCTTCGTGGGGACCTTGTCGAGCTTCACGGTCGTGCCGCGGTCGTCCTTGAAGGTCCACGCCCCGGACTTGGCGGCCGTGGTCCCCTTGCCAGAGCCCTCGTTGCTGGAGTCGTCGTCACCGCAGGCCGCGAGCACGGCGCCGAGGCCGAGTGCGCCGCCCGCGGCGAGGATGCCACGGCGGGTGAGGTGGGCGGCTCTTGCGTTGGACATGTGTGGCTGCTTTCGAACGGGGCGGAGCGCCCGCCGGACAAGTTCAATGTAGGTTAGCCTAACCTCAGTGAATGTCCAGAGGGTGGGGCGCCGCCCCGTCCGAGCTGTGGGTGCTCTGTGAGCTGCGGCTTAACCCACCAGGCCCAACTCCCGTGCGATCAGCATCCGTTGCACCTCGCTCGTGCCCTCGCCGATCTCCAGGATCTTGGAGTCGCGCCACATGCGGGCGACCGGGTACTCGTTCATGAAGCCGTAGCCGCCGTGGATCTGGGTGGCGTCACGGGCGTTGTCCACGGCGACCGTGGAGGAGTACAGCTTGGCGAGGGCCGCCTCCTTCTTGAAGGGCTCGCCGGTGACCAGCCGCGAGGCCGCGTCCCGCCAGGCAAGGCGCGCGGTGTGGGCCTTCATCTCCATGTCGGCGATCTTGAACTGGATCGCCTGGTTGGCGCCGATGGGCCGCCCGAACGCCTGCCGCTCCTTCGCGTACTTCACCGACTCGTCCACACAGCCCTGCGCGAGTCCGGTCGCGAGCGCCGCGATGGCGATCCGGCCCTCGTCGAGGATGCGCAGGAACTGGGCGTAGCCGCGGCCCTGTTCGCCCAGCAGGTTCGCCGCCGGGACCCGCACGTCGGAGAAGGACAGCTCGCGGGTGTCGGAGGCGTTCCAGCCGACCTTCGAGTACGGCGCCGCGACTCCGAAGCCCGGGGTGCCCGAGGGGACGATGATCGAGGAGATCAGGGGCTTGCCGTCGGGCTTGCGGCCGGTGACCGCGGTGACGGTGACCAATCCCGTGATGTCGGTGCCGGAGTTGGTGATGAAGCACTTGGTGCCGTTGATCACCCACTCGTCGGTGTCGGGGTCGAGGCGGGCCGTCGTACGCGTGGCTCCCGCGTCGCTGCCGCCGTCCGGCTCGGTCAGCCCGAAGGCGCCCAGGATCTCCCCCGAGCACAGCCGGGGCAGCCACTCGCGCTTCTGCTCCTCGGTGCCGAAGAGGTGGATCGGCATGGCGCCCAGGGAGACGCCGGCCTCCAGGGTGATCGCCACCGAGGAGTCCACGCGCGCGAGTTCCTCCAGCACGAGGCCGAGGGCCAGGTAGTCGCCGCCCATACCGCCGTACTCCTCGGGGAACGGCAACCCGAACAGGCCCATGCGGCCCATCTCGCGGACGATCTCGTACGGGAACTCGTGGTGCTCGTAGTACTCGCCGATCTTCGGCGCCACTACGTCATGGGCGAACTCCTCGACCGTACGGCGGAGTTCTTCCAGCTCGGGGGAGAGGCGGTGGTCCATCGGGGGTTCACTCCTGGTGGGAGAGGGCGCGGACGGTGCGGGACGGGCTGGGTCGGCCCAGGTGTTCGGCCATCCAGACGCTGGTGGCGACGAGACGGTCGAGGTCGACACCGGTGTCGATGCCGAGGCCCTGAAGCATCCACACGAGGTCCTCGGTGGCGAGGTTGCCGGTGGCGGACTTGGCGTACGGGCAGCCGCCGAGGCCGCCCGCGGAGGCGTCCACGGTGGTGACGCCGTGCTGGAGGGCGGCGTAGGTGTTGGCGAGGGCCTGGCCGTAGGTGTCGTGGAAGTGCACGCCCACCTTCTCCACGGGGACGTCGAGTTCGGTGAGCAGCGCCCGTACGTGCCCCGGTGTCGCCACCCCGATGGTGTCGCCGAGGCTCAGCTCGTCGCAGCCCATGTCGAGCAGGGCGCGGCAGACCTTGACGACCTGCGGGACCGGGACCGCGCCCTCCCAGGGGTCGCCGAAGCACATCGACAGGTAGCCGCGGACGTGCACACCCTCGGCCTTGGCCCGGCCGACCACCGGCTCGAACATCGCCAGCGCCTCGTCGACCGTGCGGTTGAGGTTGGCCTTGGCGAAGGACTCGGTGGCGCTGGCGAACACGGCGACGCGGGTGGCGCCCAGCGCGAGGGCGCGGTCCAGGCCGCGTTCGTTCGGCACCAGCACCGGGAGGTCGGCCGGGACGTCGCTCACCTGCGGGAACAGCTGCTCCGCGTCGGCGAGTTGGGGCACCCACTTCGGGTGGACGAAGCTCGTCGCCTCGATGGTCGTCAGTCCGGCCTCGGCGAGGCGTCGGACGAACTCCGCCTTGACCTCCGTCGGCACGGTCGACTTCTCGTTCTGCAGTCCGTCGCGGGCGCCGACCTCGTGGATGCGGACGCGGGCCGGGAGCCCTGCCTCAGGTACGACCATGGGGAGTGTCATTTCTCCTCCTCCACCGGGGTGATGACCGCGAGCACCTGGTCCATGGCGACCGTCGTGCCCGGGGTGACGTCCAGCTCGGCGACCGTGCCGGCGTGCGGGGCGGAGATGACGTGCTCCATCTTCATCGCCTCGACGACGAGCAGACTCTGTCCCGCGGCGACCTCGTCCCCGACGGCCACCTTCACGACGGTCACCGTGCCGGGCATGGGGGCGGTGAGCGAGTCGGCGCCTGCGTGGGCGGACCCGGTGAGGGACGCGGCCACCGGGTCGTGGTCCCGCACCTGCCAGGCGTCGCCGTCCCGGCCGACCCAGTCGCCGGCCCGGTGGAAGGTGTGACGGACACCGTCGAGGGTGACCGAGACCTGGTCCTCGGTGACGGTGTGGGCGCCGCGCGGGACGTGCTCGACGGGGTCCTGCACCCGCAGGTGGAAGCCGACGGGCTTCGGGGTGCCCCCCATCCGCCAGCCGCTCGGCACCGAGAACGGGTCCGTCCACCCGCCGCCCTCGGGCCGCAGCTGTGCGAGCCGTACGGCCGCCGCCGCCTCGTACACCTCCTCCGGCACGTCGGTGGAGACCAGGTCGTCCACCACCCGCTCCACGAGCCCGGTGTCCAACTCGCCCTTCACCACGTCCGGATGGGCCAGCAGCCGCCGCAGGAACCCCGCGTTGGTCTGCACGCCCAGCGTCACCGTCTCCGCGAGGGCCGCCCTGAGCTTCCTGAGCGCGGTCTCCCGGTCCGGGCCGTAGGCGATGACCTTGGACAGCATCGGGTCGTACAGGCTGCCGACCTCCGTGCCCTCGCTGAGCCCGGAGTCGGTGCGGACGCCGTCGCCCTGGGGCTCGCGCAGCTTCAACACCGTGCCGCCGGACGGAAGGAAGCCGCGCGCGGGGTCCTCCGCGCAGACGCGGGCCTCGACGGCGTGCCCGGTCAGCCGGACGTCCTCCTGCCCGTACGGCAGCCGCTCGCCCGCCGCGACCCGCAGCTGCCACTCCACCAGGTCCAGGCCGGTGACGAGCTCGGTGACCGGGTGCTCCACCTGGAGGCGGGTGTTCATCTCCATGAAGTAGTACGAGGACGGGTCGTCGCCCGGCACGATGAACTCCACCGTGCCCGCGCCCCGGTAGCCGCAGGAGCGGGCCGCCTCGACCGCGGCCCGGCCCATCGAGGCGCGCGTGCCCTCGTCGAGGAGGACGCTGGGCGCCTCCTCGATGATCTTCTGGTGGCGTCGCTGGAGCGAGCACTCGCGCTCGCCGAGGTGGATCACCTGGCCGTGGCCGTCGGCGAGGACCTGGATCTCGATGTGCCGGGGCCGGTCGACCCACCGCTCCACGAGCAGCGTGTCGTCGCCGAAGGAGGCACGGGCCTCGCGGCGGGCGGCGGCGATCTCCTCCTCCAGGACGGTCAGGTCCCGGACCAGCCGCATGCCCTTGCCGCCGCCGCCCGCGCTGGGCTTGAGCAGCACCGGCGCGCCCAACGTGCGTGCGGCCTCGGCGAGTTCGGGGTCCCGGCCGCCGGGCACGACCGGCACTCCGGCCGCCTCGACGGTCTCCTTGGCGCGGATCTTGTCGCCCATGAGGGCGATCGCGTCCGCGGGGGGCCCGATGAAGACGAGCCCGGCGTCGGCGCACGCGCGCGCGAAGGCCGCGTTCTCGGCGAGGAAGCCGTAGCCGGGGTGGACGGCCTGGGCTCCGGTGCGGGCGGCGGCCTCCAGGAGCCGCTCGACGGACAGATAGCTCTCCGAGGCCGGCGCCGGTCCGAGACGTACCGCGGTGTCCGCCTCCCGGACGTGCCGCGCGTCGGCGTCCGCGTCGGAGAAGACGGCCACCGAGCGCACACCGAGCGCGCGCAGGGTGCGGATGACGCGGACCGCGATCTCGCCCCGGTTGGCGACAAGCACTGTGTCAAACATGGGTCCTCACATCCGGAAGACGCCGAACTGGGGGTCGCCCAGCGGCGCGTTGGCGCATGCGGTCAGGGCGAGTCCCAGCACCTGCCGGGTGTCGAGCGGGTCGATGACCCCGTCGTCCCAGAGGCGGGCGGTGGCGTAGTAGGCGTTGCCCTGGCGGTCGTACTGGGCGCGGATCGGGTCCTTGAAGGCCTCTTCGTCCTCGGCGGCCCAGTCCTCCCCGCGGGACTCCAACTGGTCCCGCTTGACGGTCGCGAGGACCGAGGCGGCCTGTTCGCCGCCCATGACGGAGATCTTGGCGTTGGGCCACATCCACAGGAAGCGGGGGGAGTAGGCCCGGCCGCACATGGAGTAGTTCCCGGCGCCGTAGGAACCGCCGACGACCACGGTCAGCTTGGGCACGCGCGTGCAGGCGACCGCGGTCACCATCTTGGCGCCGTGCTTGGCGATGCCGCCGGCCTCGTAGTCCTTGCCGACCATGAAGCCGGAGATGTTCTGCAGGAACAGCAGCGGGATGCCGCGCTGGTCGCACAGCTCGATGAAGTGGGCGCCCTTCTGGGCCGATTCGGAGAACAGGATGCCGTTGTTGGCGACGATCCCGACCGGGTGCCCGTGGATCCGGGCGAAGCCGGTGACGAGGGTCTGCCCGAACTCGGCCTTGAACTCGGCGAACCGGGAGCCGTCCGTGATGCGCGCGATGATCTCGCGGACGTCGTAGGGGGTGCGGGAGTCGGTGGGGACCGCGCCGTAGAGGCCGTGGGGGTCGACCTTGGGCTCCACGGCGGCCTCGACGGACCAGGGCAGCGGCCCGCGCGCGGGCAGGGTCGCGGCGATGTTCCGGACGATCCTCAGCGCGTGCGCGTCGTCCTCGGCGAGGTGGTCGGTGACGCCCGAGATCCGCGAGTGCACCTCGCCGCCGCCGAGCTCCTCCGCGGTGACGACCTCGCCGGTGGCGGCCTTCACGAGCGGGGGCCCGCCGAGGAAGATCGTGCCCTGGTTGCGGACGATGACGGCCTCGTCGCTCATGGCGGGGACGTAGGCGCCCCCGGCCGTGCAGGACCCGAGGACCGCCGCGATCTGCGGAATGCCCGCGCCCGACATCCTGGCCTGGTTGTAGAAGATGCGCCCGAAGTGCTCGCGGTCCGGGAAGACCTCGTCCTGCATGGGCAGGAAGGCGCCGCCGGAGTCCACGAGGTAGACGCAGGGCAGCCGGTTGTCGAGGGCGACCTCCTGCGCGCGCAGGTGCTTCTTCACCGTCATCGGGTAGTAGGTGCCGCCCTTGACGGTGGCGTCGTTGGCGACGACGACGCACTCGCGCCCGCTCACCCGCCCGATCCCGGCGATGACGCCGGCGGCCGGGGCCTGTCCGTCGTACATCCCGTCGGCGGCGAGCGGGGCCAGCTCCAGGAAGGGCGAGCCGGGGTCGAGGAGTGTGTCGACCCGGTCCCTCGGCAACAGCTTCCCGCGCGCGGTGTGCCGCTCGCGCGCCCTCTCCCCGCCGCCCAGCCTTGCGGCGGCGAGTTTGGCCCGCAGCTCGTCCACGAGGGCCCGGTGGGCCTCCTCGTTGGCCTTCCAGGCCTCCGACGCGGGGTCCGCCGCGCTCGTCAGCTCGGGTGCCTGATCCATGTCCCGCGGTCCCCTCACCCAGTGATCGCCTGTTAATGAGCGTTAACCATTTCCTTCAGGTTAACGACCGCTAACCTCCCTGTCTAGAATTGCTTCCATGGCCACCAGAACCGACGCCCCCACCCGCCGCGAGCAGATCCTCAAGGAGGCCGCGCGGCTGTTCGCCGAGCGCGGGTTCCACGGCGTGGGCGTGGACGAGATAGGCGCGGCGGTCGGGATCAGCGGACCCGGGCTCTACCGGCACTTCGCGGGCAAGGACGCGATGCTGGCGGAGCTGCTGGTCGGCATCAGCGGCCGGCTGCTGACGGGCGGCAAGCGGAGGGCGGCCGAGTCGAACGGCGGGGACCCGGAGGCGCTGCTGGACTCGCTGATCGAGGGGCACATCGACTTCGCCCTCGACGACCGTCCCCTCATCACCCTGCACGACCGGGAGCTGGACCGCCTGCGCGACAGCGACCGCAAGCTGGTGCGGCAGCTCCAGCGGCAGTACGTCGAGCTGTGGGTGGAGGTCCTGCGGGAGGTCTACCCCGCGCTCGCCGAACCCGCGGCCCGCTCGGCCGTGCACTCCGTCTTCGGGCTCCTGAACTCCACTCCGCACCTGGGCCGCCCCGGCTCGATTCCGGGCCGCGGGGCCACGGCGGAGCTGCTGCACCGCATGGCCCGGGGCGCGTTCGCGGCCGCGGCGGCGTGACGAGCGTTACGGGATCTCCTCTGGACGCGTCTCCTTACCGGCCGGTACCTTGAACATCTGAGCAAGCGCTTAGACATGGACTCTCAGTCAGGTGGAGGTGGCGGCGGTGCGCCGTACGGTGTTCAACGAGGACCACGAGGCGTTCCGGGAGACCCTGCGCGCCTTCATCGAGGCCGAGGTCGTCCCCGTCTACGACGAGTGGTTCGCGGCCGGCCAGGCGCCGCGCGACTTCTACTACAAGCTCGCCGAGCTCGGCGTCTTCGGCATCCGCGTGGACGAGGAGTTCGGCGGCGCCGGCATCGACTCGTACAAGTTCGAAGCCGTGATGTACGAGGAGACCGCCCGCGCGGGTGTGCAGTTCGGCGGCTCCGGTGTGCACGTCCTGCTCGGACTGCCGTACATCAAGATGCTCGCCACCGACGAGCAGAAGAAGCGCTTCCTGCCGAAGTTCGTCTCCGGTGAGGAGATGTGGGCCCTGGCGATGACCGAGCCGGGCACCGGCTCCGACCTCGCGGGCATGGAGACCACCGCCAAGCTCTCCGAGGACGGCACGCACTACGTCCTCAACGGCTCCAAGACCTTCATCACCGGTGGCGTCCACGCCGACCGCGTGATCGTCTGCGCCCGCACCTCCGCGCCGACCGCCGAGGACCGCCGCCACGGCATCTCCCTCTTCGCCGTCGACACCAAGTCCGAGGGCTACTCCATCGGCCGCAAGCTGGACAAGCTCGGCCTGAAGACCTCCGACACCGCCGAGCTGGCGTTCGTCGACGTCAAGGTGCCGGTCGAGGACCTCCTCGGCGAGGAGAACAAGGGCTTCTACTACCTCGGCCACAACCTCGCCTCCGAGCGCTGGGGCATCGCCTTCGGCGCCTACGCGCAGGCCAAGGCCGCCGTGCGGTTCGCCAAGGAGTACGTCCAGGAGCGCACCGTCTTCGGCAAGCCGGTCGCCTCCTTCCAGAACACCAAGTTCGAGCTGGCCGCCTGCCAGGCCGAGGTGGACGCGGCCGAGGCCGTCGTCGACCGCGCCCTGGAGGCCCTCGACGCGGGCGAGCTGACCCCCGCCGAGGCCGCCAGCGCCAAGCTGTTCGCCACCGAGGTCGCCCACCGCGTCATCGACCGCTGCCTCCAGCTGCACGGCGGCTACGGCTTCATGAACGAGTACCCGATCGCCCGCCTGTACGCGGACAACCGCGTCAACCGGATCTACGGCGGCACCAGCGAGATCATGAAGTCGATCATCGCGAAGGACATGGGCCTGTAAGCCGCGCGCAATTACTGCCCGATACAACTGACTCCATGAGCCAGGCACTCCAGGACCTCCTCGATCTGCTCGACCTCGAGCAGATCGAGGAGGACATCTTCCGCGGCGCCTCCCGCCCCGCCGTCGTCCCCCGCGTCTTCGGCGGGCAGGTCGCGGCGCAGGCGCTGGTCGCCGCGGGGCGGACGGTCCCCGAGGACCGTCTCGCCCACTCCCTGCACGCGTACTTCCTGCGCCCCGGCGACCCGGGCGCGCCGATCGTCTACACGGTCGACCGGATGAACGACGGGCGTTCCTTCACCGCGCGCCGCGTGCTCGCGGTCCAGCACGGCCAGCCGATCTTCGCCCTCTCCGCGTCCTTCCAGCGGCACGAGGAGGGCTTCGACCACCAGGCCCCCATGCCCTCCGCCCCCGACCCGGCGACGCTCCCCACCTCCGCGGACCGGCTGCGCGGCTACGACCACCTGGACCCCAGGGTCGTCGAGCGGTTCCTGGAGGCCCGCGAGGCGATCGACCTGCGCTACGTCGAGGAACCGCCGTTCGGGAAGTTCGGCGAGCCGCGCGAACCGCACTCACAGGTCTGGTTCCGCACCAACGGCAAGCTGGCCGACGACCCGCTGCTGCACGTCGTCCTCGCCACCTACGTCTCCGACATGACCCTGCTCGACTCGATCCTGCTGGCGCACGGCCGGGGCGGCTGGGCCGTCGGTGACGTCGTCGGGGCCTCGCTCGACCACGCCATGTGGTTCCACCGCCCCTTCCGCGCCGACGAATGGCTCCTGTACGACCAGGAGTCCCCGTCGGCCTCCGGCGGCCGCGGCCTCGGCCAGGCCCGCATCTACACCCAGGACGGCCGACTGGCCATCTCGGTCATCCAGGAGGGCGTGGTCCGCGCACCGCGGCGAGCCTGAGCGTCCCGGTCCCGCCCAGGGCCCGTCCGGTGGATCATGCCCGGCGTCACGGGACCCGGTGCGCGGTCTCCCCGACGCGGTGACCCCGGCAGCCTCGCAGTCGGGCGCCGCCCCTCGCCTTCCCCGGCTCGGACGACTCGCACGGCAGCCCTCCCGCCGAGTCGCTCGCCCGCCGCGGCAGCGGCCGACCGCCTCGGCTCCGCCGCCGGGCAGGCCCTAGAGCAGCCCGGCCTCGCCGAGCAGATACGCCGTCATCGGGTCGTAGTGGCGCGGGCTCACCACGTGGTCGTCGAGGGGGACCGTCACCTGGACCGTGCCCTCCGACTCGCCGACGAAGAGGGCCGGGTCGTTGGAGTCGGCGTAGCCCACCGAGTCGACGCCGTGCTGTCCGGCGTAGCCCGCCCAGCCGTGGTCGGCGACGACCAGGTCGGGCAGCGGACGGCCCTCGCGCTCCAGGGCCGTGAGGATGGCCTTCATCGGTTCGCCCGAGTGGGTGTGCCACAGCGTGGCGCCGTGCTCCAGGACCGCCACGTCCGCGAACTGCATGACGTACCCCTCGTCCGTCTGCAGCCCGTCCGGGATGACCACGATCTCGCAGCCGGCCGATCGCAGTGCGGCGGCGGTGGCGTGGTGGACGTCGAGGAGCCCGCCGGGGTGGCCGGTGGCGAACAGCACCCGCTGCTGCCCGTCCGCGGCCTTGCGCAGCCGGGCCGCCATCCGGTCCAGGCCGCCGACGGTCAGCTCCGGGTCGATGGTGTCCTGGCCGTACCGGTACTCCGGATCGTCGTTGACGCCCACCCGCTCCGCCATCACCGCGAGCACGTCCTGCTCGTCGGTCCAGCGGTCGCCCAGCTCCAGACCGAGCCAGTAGTGGCGGTTGCCGTTCGCCAGCTGGCGGTAGTGGGAGAGGTTGTTCTCACGCGGGGTGGCCACCTCGCCCGCGATACGGGTCCTCACGAGGTGGTCGACGAGCTCGGCGCGGCTGGGTGTCCCGGGTATCGGCATGCCCCCCATTCTGATGCACGCCTTCACGAGATCACCGCGCATCCCGCACGCTGGGACGCGGGTCACGTGATCATGGTCGCCGCAGCGCGAACCACAGCTCCATGCGCACGTCGGGGTCGTCCAGGTCCGCCTCCAGCAGCGCCGCGCACTTCGCGATCCGCTGCCGCACGGTGTTGCGGTGCACGTCGAGCGCGACCGCCGTACGGTCCCAGCTGCCGTGCAGGGACAGCCAGGTGCGGAGGGTCTCGGGGAGCGGGGCGGCCAGCGGTGCCAGCAGGGACCTGGCATGCGCCTCGGCGTCCTCCTCCGCCACCAGGTCGGCGAGTGCCGGCCGGGCCCCGTACCGGACCAGCGCGGCGCGGGTGGCCCGAGCGCGGGCCAGGGCACGCCCCGCCTGGGCGTCGGCGACGGCCCATTGAGCCGGTCCGGCGCCGGCGCTGACCCCGAGCGTCCACCCCGGCTGCGGGCCCGGCTCCCGCTCGGCGGGCAGCAGCACCCGTACGACGTCCCGTGCCACGTCGACCAGCGGCGACCCGAGCGCGGCACCGAGCGCGGAGGCTGCGACGGGGTCGGGAGCGGTGGGCGGGTCGGGCCGGGCATGGACGACGATCCACTCCCCGGCGCCCAGGAGGGGGGCCACGTCCTCGGTGGACGCCCCCAGCAGCAGCCGTACGAGAGCGGACGCCCGTGCCGCCCCCGACCCGCTCTGATGCTCACCGGTGAGCAACGACAGCAGCACGGCGGCGACGGAGGCGATGGTGTGGTCCCCGGCCTCCCGCCCCGGTACGGCGACCCCGAGCACGAACCCGTGCCCGGCACCGAGGGAGTAGGCGGCGAGGTGGGTGCCGGCGGTGACATGGGTGGCTGCGGTCGGCGTACCGGGACCCGAGGGGCGTACGACCTGCGCCAGCTCGACCAGCGCCTCCCGGGCGACCGGTTGTGCCGGGCGCCCCGCGGACGCCAGCTCCGCCCCGTCCGGGCCGAACAGCACCGCCCGTCCCCCCAGCCGCTGCGCCAGCTGACGCAGCACGGACGGCACCGGGTTCGGGCGGGACGCGGCGGCGGCCAGGCTCTGCTGGGCCTCGGTGACACGGCGGAGCTCCGCGTGGCGGGCCTGGGCCATCAGCTGCCAGACCGCGCGGGCCACCCCGGAGAAGGTGGTCCGGGGCGGGACCTCCAGGAGGGGCAGCTCGTACGTGTCGCAGGCGGCGACCAGGGCGCGGGGGACCGTGTCGTGGACCGGGGCCAGGCCGAAGCCGAGGGCCGCGCCGCCCGCCGCCACGATCCGGGAGACGTAGTCGTCGAAGTAGGTGCCCGAGCCCGCCGCCTCCGGGATGTGCACCCCCGCCGTCAGCAGCAGCTCGCCGCCCAGCAGATACGGGTACGGGTCCGCCATCTCCGAGGTGTGCGCCCAGTGGATCACCGCGGAGGGGTCCGAGGGCCCCGCGATCTGCCGCAGCCCGAGATCCTCGCGGGCCAGCAGTGCGGCCAGCGGGACCGGTGGGGTGGGTGGGACAGCCGGGTCCGGCATGGTGGATGTTCCCTCCATCCAGTACCGCGTGAATGGATGAAACGTACACTTCGCAGTCGCTTTCCGGCCACCTAGTGTCGACGCAGACCGGCAGGGCCCGGACCCGCAGGGCGCGAACCGGCAAGGTGCAGACCGGCAGAAGGAGGGCTCCGGCATGGCCGTCGACTACACGGTGATCGTCGTCTATCTGGTCGGCATGCTCGCCATGGGCTGGTGGGGCATGCGCCGCGCCAGGTCCAAGAGCGAGTTCCTGGTCGCCGGGCGGCGACTCGGCCCCGCGATGTACTCCGGCACCATGGCCGCGATCGTCCTCGGCGGCGCCTCCACCATCGGCGGTGTCGGCCTCGGCTACCGGTACGGCCTCTCCGGTGCCTGGATGGTCTTCACCATCGGCCTCGGCCTGCTCGCCCTGTCCGTCTTCTTCTCCGCCCGCATCGCCCGCCTCAAGGTCTACACCGTCTCCGAGATGCTGGACCTGCGCTACGGCGGCCGGGCCGGGGTCATCTCCGGTGTGGTCATGTGGGCGTACACCCTGATGCTCGCGGTCACCTCGACGATCGCCTACGCCACGATCTTCGACGTCCTCTTCGACATGAACCGGACCCTCGCGATCGTCCTCGGCGGCTCGATCGTCGTCGCCTACTCGACCCTCGGCGGCATGTGGTCCATCACCCTGACCGACATGGTCCAGTTCGTGGTGAAGACCATCGGCGTGCTGCTCCTGCTCCTGCCCATCGCCGTCGTCAAGGCGGGCGGCTTCGGCGAGATGCGGGCCCAGCTGCCGACCACGTACTTCGACCCGCTGGGCATCGGCGGCGAGACGATCTTCACCTACGTCCTGATCTACACGTTCGGCATGCTCATCGGTCAGGACATCTGGCAGCGCGTCTTCACCGCCCGCAGCGACAGGACGGCCAGGTGGGGCGGGACCGTCGCCGGCACCTACTGCCTCGCCTACGCCCTCGCCGGCGCCGTCATCGGCACCGCCGCCAAGGTCCTCTACCCCAACCTCGCCAACGCGGACGACGCCTTCGCGACCATCGTGAAGGACGAACTCCCCATCGGCGTACGGGGCCTGGTGCTGGCCGCCGCGCTCGCCGCCGTGATGTCCACCTCCTCCGGCGCGCTGATCGCCTGCGCGACCGTCGCCAACAACGACATCTGGTCGCGGCTGCGGGGGAGGGCGCCCGCCGGGGACCACGACGAAGTACGGGGCAACCGGGCCTTCATCCTCGTCATGGGCCTCGGCGTCATCGGCACGGCCATCGCCCTCAACAACGTCGTCGAGGCCCTCACCGTCGCCTACAACCTCCTCGTCGGCGGTCTCCTTGTCCCCATCCTCGGCGGACTGCTGTGGAAGCGCGGCACCGCCCAGGGCGCCCTGGCCTCCGTGATCGTCGGCGGTCTCGCCGTCATCGGCCTGATGGCCGGCTACGGCATCCTCGCCAACGAGCCCGTGTACTACGGCCTGTCGGCATCCCTGGTCGTCTACGTCGCCGTATCCCTGGCGACCCCGGCGACCGACACCGCCGTACTCCAAGCGTGGCGCGAGCGCCTCGCCGGGCGCGGCGAGGTTCTCGAACCGGTCCCGGCACCCCGGTAGACCGGACGGCAGCGAACAGAAGACAGAAGAAAGGCACACGACCATGAGCTCCCCCGAGACGCCCCGCGGCCCCGTCGACTCCTCCCGCATCCCGCGCTACGCCGGACCCGCGACCTTCGCCCGGCTGCCGCGCCTGGACGAGGTCGGCCGGGCCGACGTCGCCGTGGTCGGGGTGCCCTTCGACTCGGGTGTCTCCTACCGGCCGGGCGCCCGCTTCGGCGGCAACGCCATCCGCGAGGCGTCCCGGCTGCTGCGCCCGTACAACCCGGCGCAGGACGCGTCCCCCTTCGCCCTCGCCCAGGTCGCGGACGGCGGGGACATCGCGGTCAACCCCTTCAACATCAACGAGGCCGTCGAGACGATCGAGGCGGCCGCGGACGACCTCCTCGGCACCGGCGCCCGCCTGATGACCCTGGGCGGCGACCACACCATCGCGCTTCCCCTGCTGCGCTCGGTCGCCAAGAAGCACGGCCCGGTCGCCCTGCTGCACTTCGACGCCCACCTCGACACCTGGGACACCTACTTCGGCGCCGAGTACACGCACGGCACACCGTTCCGGCGGGCGGTGGAGGAGGGCATCCTCGACACCTCCGCCCTCTCCCACGTCGGCACCCGCGGGCCGCTGTACGGCAAGCAGGACCTGGACGACGACGAGAAGCTGGGCTTCGGCATCGTCACCTCGGCGGACGTCATGCGGCGCGGGGTCGACGAGGTCGCCGACCAGCTCCGGCAGCGCATCGGGGACCGTCCGCTCTACATCTCCATCGACATCGACTGCCTGGACCCGGCCCACGCGCCCGGCACCGGCACCCCCGAGGCGGGCGGCATGACCTCCCGCGAGCTGCTGGAGATCCTGCGGGGTCTGGCATCGTGCAACCTGGTGTCGGCGGACGTCGTCGAGGTGGCCCCCGCGTACGACCACGCGGAGATCACGTCGGTGGCGGCCTCCCACACCGCCTACGAACTGACCACGATCATGTCCCGCCAGATTGCAGAGGCCCGCGCGCAGTGACTCACGACCACGACCTGGTGCTCCGTCCGACGGAGGCGCAGATTTCCGCTGCTCTCAACCCTCCTCCCGGCCGCAACGGCGGAGACCTGGTCGTGGAGACGCTGGCCGCGCTCGGCGCGACCACCGTGTTCGGCCTGCCCGGTCAGCACGCGCTCGGCATGTTCGACGCGCTGCGCCGCTCCGACCTGCGCTACATCGGCCTGCGGGTGGAGAACAACGCGGGCTTCGCGGCGGACGCGTACGGCAGGATCACGGGGGAGGCGGCGCCGCTGCTGCTGTCGACGGGGCCGGGGGCGCTGACCTCGCTGGCCGCGCTCCAGGAGGCCGCCGCGGCCTCCGCTCCCGTCCTCGCGATCAGCAGCCAGATCCCCACCGCCGGCCTGGGCGGCGGCCGCCACGGCTATCTGCACGAACTCCCGGACCAGTCGGCCTCGTTCCGGGGCGTGGTGAAGTCGGTCCACACCGTGCGTACCCAGTCCCAGATCCCCTCCGCGATCGAGGCGGCCTGGAAGTCGGCCCTGACCGCCCCGCACGGCCCGGTGTGGGTGGAGATCCCGCAGGACGTGCTGCTCTCGCCGACCCTGATCCCGGTGGTGACGGGCGGCGACGCGTTCCCGGAGGAGCTGCCGCCGCGTCCCGAACTCACGGCGGTGGCGGCGGACCTGCTGTCGCGGGCGGCTCGCCCGGCGATCATCGCGGGTGGGGGAGTCGTACGGGCCGACGCCTCGGGCAAGCTGCGACAGCTGGCCGAGACGCTTCGGGCCCCCGTCGTCACGACCCCCGGCGGCAAGGGAGCCTTCCCCTGGACGCACCCGCTCTCGCTCCAGTCCTGGATCGAGGACCGGCACACCACAGACTTCCTGGAGGACGCGGACGTACTGCTGGTGGTGGGCTCGGGGTTGGGTGAACTCTCCTCGAACTACCACACGTTCAAGCCGCGCGGCCGGGTGATCCAGATCGAGGCGGACCTCGGCAAGCTGGAGTCCAACCACCCGGCGCTGGGCATCCACGCGGACGCCCGACTGGCGTTGCAGGCGCTGCTGGAGACGGTGACGCCGAGGGAGGACGAGAAGGCGCCGCAGCGGGTGCGCGAGGTGCTGACCCGTGTCGCGGACCGCATCGCCTCCCAGGAACTCACCCTGGAACAGGAGCTGTTGGCGTCGATCCGCCGCGCCCTGCCCGCTGCTTCACCGTCCTTCTGGGACATGACGATCCTGGCGTACTGGGCCTGGTCGGCGTTCGACGCCAAGGGCCCCAACCTCCTGCACTCGGCGCAGGGCGCGGGTGGCCTCGGCTACGGCTTCCCCGCGGCCCTCGGCGCGGCGGTCGCGGACCCCACCCGCCCGGTCCTGGCGGTCTCGGGCGACGGCGGGGCCCTGTACTCCATCGCCGAGTTGGCGACGGCCCGCCAGTACGACCTGAACGTCACCTGGCTGATCGTCGACGACGGCGGCTACGGCATCCTCCGCGAGTACATGACGGACGCCTTCGGCCAGGCCACGGCGACGGAACTGTCCCGCCCCGACTACGTGGCCCTGGCCGAGTCCTTCGGCGTCCCCGGGATCCGAACGACCCCGGGGACCCTGTCGGACGACCTCGCGAAGGCCCTCGGCACTCCGGGGCCCTCGGTGGTGGTGCTTCCGGCGGTGCTGCGGATGTTCGCACCCACGCACCTGTAGCCGGGCTCTACCAGATCGCTTCGACCCACTCCGGGTGGTCGACGAACGGGTTGCGGTTGTGCTGGTAGGTGTCGTAGATGACCTGGTTGCGGCGCTCCTCGAAGGCGTTGGGCGGGTCCGCCTCGTTCCAGGCCTTCAGGACGGAGAGCTTGCCCATGTAGGGGTTGGAGCCGTTGCCGACCTTCTCGTTGGGCTCCAGGTCGGCGAAGCCGTCGCCGCCGTCGTAGCGCACGGCCATGTAGAGGATCATGCGGGCCACGTCGCCCCGGTCCGCGGCGCGCGGCGCGAAGGAGTCGGAGTCGACGGTGGAGCCGCCGCCGTTGGTGACCGCGCTGCCGCCGTTGTCGAAGTCCAGGTTGCCGCGGGTGCTGTTGACCTGGACGTCGCAGGCGCGCAGGTGGTGCAGGTCGGTGCCGGGGCCGGTGACCTCGCCGAAGTCGCCGTGCGACTTGGCCCAGGTGTGCTCGCGGTTCCAGTCGCCGACGTCACCGCCGTTGAGGGACTTGCTGCGGGAGACGCCGCTGTACAGCAGGAGCACGTTGCTGGTGTTGTTCGGGTCCTGGTCGGTGACCTTGAGCGCGTCCCAGACCGCGGAGTACGAGATCTTCGAGACGTTGGCGCTGATGATCGTGTGCAGGGACGACTTGAGGCTCGTGCCCGTCTTGCCGATCGCGTTCTTGTAGTACGTCGAGTCGTACGCGGTCGTCGTGGCGGCGGCCGGGGTCGTGGTCACGACCGGCGCGGCGAGCCCGACCAGCACGGCGGCGGTGGTGAGCGCCACCGACTTCCAGCTGCGGATACGTGTCGCCAGCATAAAGGGGGTCCCATCTACGCGGGTTGAATGGAGGCGGCAGATGGGAGCGTGACATGGACATGCGGCCGTGTAAATGGATGGCACGTGTCCATTGAGTGACCTGAAACGGCAAATCGGGGCTTGTCTACGCGAGTTGACACACCGAACGGCCCCCGACGGGTGATCGGGGGCCGTTCGGTGGGACTTGGTCAGTCGATGTACTTGGTCAGCCGACGTCCGACGGGTCCAGGCGGTACACGGTCGACGTGCTGCCCGTCTGTGAGCCGGTGCCCGAGGTCGAGCTGTTGCTCTTGCTCGTGCTGTAGTCGCTCTCCTTCACCGCCGTGCCGTTCTTCTGGACCCAGCTGGTGATCTCCTGGTTCAGGCCGCTGTTGCCGCCCATGCCACCGCCGCCGAGCTGGATGTAGTGCAACTCGCCCTTCTTCACCAGTTCCTTGAGCCTGGCGAGGGTCATCGCCCGGTCGGTGCCGGTGAAGCCCCACATGGAGATGACAGGCTTGTGGGTGCTGAGGATCAGCTGGCCGGCGCTCTGTGAATTGGACACCGCGAGCAGCCACTTGGCGCCGTCCTGGTGCTTCTCCAGGTAGGAGACCAGGGCGCTGTCGACGTTGCCGCCCATGCCGCCACCGCCCATGCCGCCACCGCCGGGGCCGCCACCCGCACTGCCGGTGCCCGTGCCGCCGCGAGCCGTGCCGCCGCCCGGGAGCTCCCCGGTCGTGCCGCCCGGCGCCCCGCCCTGCGCCCCGCCCTGCGGAAGCTCACCGTTGCCGCCACCGGGCTGCATCTGGCCGCTGCCGCCACCGCCGTTGCCGCCGGGGAGTTCCCCGCCCGCCTGACCGCCGCCCTGCTGGGTGCCGCCCGGCAGCTGACCACCGGGGCCGCCGCTGCCACCGCTGCCGCCGAAGCCGCCTCGGCCGCCACCGCCGCCGGGACCGCCCATGCCGCCCCCGGTCGACGGACCCGCCGTCGGGTTGGTGCCGCCCATGCCGCCGGTGGTGGCGGAGAAGGCCGGTGAGGCCGCGTACGCCGTCGGACCCGCGAGGGCCGCCACGATCGCCGCGGCGACCGACACCCCGAGCAGCCGGAGCCGCGTCCCCGAGCCCGCCGTACGGAAGACGAACAGGCCCGCGATCGCGAGGACCATGACCACGCCGACCACCGGCCACAGCCAGGTGTTCCAGCCGGTCGCCCGGCGCAGCAGCACGATCGCCCAGAGGCCGGTGACGGCCAGACCGGCGGGCAGTGCCCACGACCATCGCCCGTCACCGCCGCGGAAGGCGCGCCACAGCAGGACGCCGCCCCCGCCGGTCAGCGCCGCGATGCCCGGGGCGAGCGCGGTCGTGTAGTACGGGTGCATGGTGCCCTCGGCCATGGCGAAGGTCAGGTAGTGCAGCACCAGCCACCCGCCCCACATCACGAGCGCGGCGCGGGTGGCGTCGGTGCGCGGGGCGCGGCCGCACAGCACCAGTCCTGCGACGAACGCGAGGAAGGCGAACGGGATCAGCCAGGAGATCTGGCCGCCGAGGACGTCGTTGAACATGCGGCCGATGCCCGCGGTGCCGGCGAAGGTGCCGCCTCCGCCGCCCCCGCCGCCCCCGCCGCCTCCGCCGCCTCCGCCGTTGCCCTCACCGCCGAGGACCCGGCCCAGGCCGTTGTAGCCCATGATCAGGTTCCAGGCGGAGCCGTCGGTCGAACCCCCGATGTAGGGCCGGTCGTCGGCCGGGACGAGGGACACCGCCGTCGCCCACCAGAGGCTGGACACCGCCAACGCCACCGCCGCGAGGGCCAGGTTGACGGCCTTCTTCTTCCAGCCGAGCCTCGACGCGTAGACGTACACGGCGAAGACGGCCGGCAGGGCGATGTAGCCCTGGAGCATCTTGGTGTTGAAGGCGAGCCCGAACAGGACCGCGGAGCCGATCAGCGGCAGCAGCCTGTCCGTGCGCACCGCGCGCAGCCCCAGGGCCGCGCCGCCGACCATCAGCAGCACCAGGATCGTGTCGGGGTTGTTGTCGCGGTTGATCGCGACGGTGATCGGGGTCAGTGCGAGGACGAGCGCGGCGATCGCGGCCGCCGCGTGCCCGAACACCCGCTTCACGGAGGTGTGCAGGATCCAGATCGTGCCGAGGGCGGCACCGATCTCGGGCAGCATCATCTGCCATGTGCCGAAGCCGAGGATCCGGCAGGACAGCCCCATGACCATCAGCGCGAACGGTGGCTTGTCGACGGTGAGGAAGTTCCCCGCGTCGAGCGAACCGAAGAACCAGGCCTTCCAGCTCTGCGTACCGCTGTAGACCGCGGCGCTGTAGAAGCTGTTGAGGCTGTTTCCGCTCAGGTTCCAGCCGTACAGGACGCCGGCCAGGACCAGGATCGCGAGCAGCGCGGGCAGCGACCAGCGCGGGGCCTTGTCCGGCGGCGCCGCGGGTGGGGCCGCGGGTGGGGCCGTCGGTGGCCGGTCGGCGGACAGGGTCTCGGAGCGGGGGTGGGGATCGGTGGCAGATGTCACCCGGGCATCGTGCAGAGGCGATGTGGGTGGGGACTGTGACGCACCTGGCGTCCTGCTGTGAAAACACCAAGCGCCGGGTAACAAGTCGTACAACCATTCCCCATGCGTACAACCATCCGCCCCCGCGCGAGAGTCAACAGGGCATGACACGGGGGATATTCAGACACACGAAATGGATCGCGGCCGGTGCGCTGGCCGCCTGCGTCGCCGCCGCCACTCCGGCCGCCGCGGCAACCACACCGACCGTCAGCTGCACGTCCGCCAAGGCGGGCCTGGCCGACAAGCTCAAGCGGGACATCACGTCGGCCGTCTCCAACCGCTCGGGCACGATCGCGGTGGGCCTCTACGACCGTACGACCAAGACCACCTGCACCCTGCGCTCCTCCACCGCCTACGACTCCGCGAGCGTGGTCAAGGTGACCGTCCTCGCCACGCTGTTGTGGGACGCGAAGAAGCACAACCGGTATCTGACCACCACCGAGAGCAACCTCGCCAAGGCCATGATCACCAAGTCGGACAACGACGCCACCAGCAAGCTGTGGCGCCAGCTGGGCCTGACGAAGATCAAGGGTTTCCTGAGCGCGGCCGGCATGACCCAGACCAAGCCGGGCGCGAACGGCTACTGGGGCCTGACCCAGATCACCGTCACCGACGAGCAGAAACTGCTCAAGCTGGTCACCGCGAAGAACACCGTCCTGAGCGACAACTCCCGGGCCTACATCCTGAAGTTGATGGGCCAGGTCGTCTCGTCGCAGCGCTGGGGCACACCGTACGGCGCCGGATCGGGCATCTCCTGGCACGTCAAGAACGGCTGGCTCCAGCGCTCCACCCACGGCTGGCGGGTGCACAGCGTCGGCACCTTCACCGGCGGCGGCCACGACTACATGATCACGGTGCTCACGCACGGCAACAGCACCATGAACTACGGCATCACCACGATCCAGGGCGTCGCCAAGGTCATCCACAAGGACCTCGCGGCGAGCTGACACCTGCCGGACTCCCGCCCGTCACCGGCCAGGACGGCCCTTCACGACACGGCCTCCCGTGCGTCACGAACCCGCCCTACGGTGACGGGCATGCAGCTGAGAACCGTATTCGCGACCATCACCGCGGCCCTGGCGGCGGCGGCCTGCCTGACCGGGGCAGGACCCGCCGCCGCCTCGGCCCCGGTGCGCCACGCCTGTTCCCCGTCCGTCTCCCTCGACCGCTTCTCCGACGCGCTCGACAAGACGACGTACGACGGCACCTTCGTCGGCAACCTCTCCGCGCTCGCCGTGGACCGGGACGGCTCGCTCGCCGCCCTCTCCGACCGCTCCGCCCTCTTCGGCCTGGACGCGAGGACCCTCGCGCCGAGGAAGGTCGTCCCGCTCGCCGACGAGAACGGTGCCGCGCTGGACTCCGAGGGCCTGGTGATCGACCGGGACGGCACCCGGCTGGTCACCTCCGAGACCGAGCCGTCGATCCGCCGCTACAGCGCCGACGGCAGGATCCTCGACCGGCTCCCCGTACCGGCCTCCCTCCAGGTGGCCCCGGCGGGCCGCGCCACCTCCAACCAGACCTTCGAGGGTCTGACCCTCATGAACGGCGGCCGCACCCTGCTCGCCTCCATGGAGTACGCCCTCTCCGGCGACACGACCGGAACCGTCCGCTTCCAGACCTGGCAGCGGCACGGGAAGAGCTGGCAGCCCGCGGCCCAGTACGCCTACCGCACCGACGCCGCCTTCCTCGGCGTCCCCGAGGTCCAGGCCCTGCCCGACGGCCGCCTCCTGGTCCTGGAGCGCGGCTTCACCTCCGGCGTCGGCAACACGGTCCGCCTCTACCTGGCCGATCCCCGCCGCGCCACGGACACGAGCGGCATCGAGAACCTCACGGGCCAGTCCGGCGTGCGCCTGATCAGGAAGACCCTGCTCACGGACATCGCGAGCTGCCCGAGCCTGGGTGCCACGGCGAAGCAGCCCCAGCCGAACCCCCTCCTGGACAACATCGAGGGCATGGTGGTCACGGGCCACGAGAAGGGCCGCCTCAAGGTCCTCCTGGTCAGCGACGACAACCAGAACGCGGTGCAGACGACCCGTTTCTACTTCCTGAGGGTCCGGGTCTGACCCCCGGATCTGTTGCGGAGGGATGAAATCCGCTGTGATCCGCGTTGGTGTCTTCCGGCAGATCAGGACTTCTGAACGACGGAGGACACCCGCGTGGATCCGCAACGGGGATGGGCACGACGGCTGGCCGGGTACGCCTGGCGCTATCCCAAGGACGTCGTACTCGCCCTGGTCTCCTCCCTCGGCGGCATGGCCGTCATGGCGGTCGTCCCCCTGATCACCAAGGTGATCATCGACGACGTCATCGGCGGCCACACCCGGGACATGGCCCCCTGGGCCGGCGCCCTGATCGTCGCCGCGGTCCTCGTCTACGTCCTCACCTACATCCGCCGCTACTACGGCGGCCGCCTCGCGCTCGACGTCCAGCACGACCTGCGCACGGAGATGTTCGGCACGATCACCCGCCTCGACGGCCGCCGCCAGGACGAGCTGTCCACGGGCCAGGTCGTCGGCCGGGCCACCAGCGACCTCCAGCTGATTCAGGGCCTGCTCTTCATGCTGCCGATGACGATCGGCAACTTCGCCCTCTTCCTGATCTCCCTGGTCGTGATGGCCTGGCTGTCGATCCCGCTCACCCTGGTCGCCCTGGCGGTCGCCCCGGCCCTGTGGTGGATCGCCAGGCGCTCCCGCTCCAAGCTGCACCCCGCCACCTGGTACGCCCAGGCCCAGGCCGCCGCCGTCGCCGGCGTGGTCGACGGAGCCGTCAGCGGCGTACGCGTGGTGAAGGGCTTCGGGCAGGAGGACCAGGAGACCGGGAAGCTCAGGGAGGTCGGCCGCCGCCTCTACGCGGGCCGCCTGCGCACGATCCGCTTCAACTCCAAGTACACCCCGGCCCTCCAGGCCGTCCCCGCCCTCGGCCAGGTCGCGATGCTGGCCGTCGGCGGCTGGCTCGCGGTCCGCGGCCACATCACGCTGGGCACCTTCGTCGCCTTCTCCACCTACCTCGCCCAGCTCGTCGGCCCGGTCCGCATGCTCGCCATGGTCCTCACGGTCGGCCAGCAGGCCCGCGCGGGCACCGAGCGCGTCCTGGAGCTGATCGACACCGAGCCGTACCTGAAGGACGGCACCAAGGAGCTCCCCGCCGACGCTCCGGCCACCGTCGAGTTCGACGACGTCTCCTTCGGCTACGACCACGAGCGCCCCGTCCTCGACGGGCTCAGCTTCGAGATCCGCCCCGGCGAGACCCTCGCGGTCGTCGGCTCCTCCGGCTCGGGCAAGTCCACGGTCTCCCTGCTCCTGCCGCGCTTCTACGACGTCACCCACGGCGCCGTCCTCATCGGCGGCCACGACGTCCGCGAGCTCACCCTGGACTCCCTGCGGGCCGCGATCGGCCTGGTCCCCGAGGACTCCTTCCTGTTCTCGGACACGGTCCGGAACAACATCGCCTACGGCCGTCCCGAGGCGACCCGGGAGGAGGTCGAGAAGGCCGCCCGCGCCGCCCAGGCGGACCGTTTCATCACCGAGCTCCCCGAGGGCTACGACACCAAGGTCGGCGAGCACGGCCTGACCCTCTCCGGCGGCCAGCGCCAGCGCGTCGCGCTCGCCCGGGCGATCCTCACCGACCCGCGCCTGCTCGTCCTCGACGACGCCACCTCCGCCGTGGACGCCCAGGTCGAGCACGAGATCCACGAGGCGCTCAAGCAGGTCATGGAGGGCCGCACCACCCTCCTCATCGCCCACCGCCGCTCCACCCTGAACCTCGCCGACCGCATCGCCGTCCTGGACGGCGGCCGCCTCGCCGACGTCGGCACCCACGAGGAGCTGCAGAAGCGCTCCGCCCTCTACCGGCGCCTCCTCACCGACCCCGACGGCCTCGGCGGCGTCTCCCCGGGCCACGCCCGGCCGGTCGCCGTCCAGGAGGACACCTCCGTACGCGAGGAACTGGACGCCGAGTTCGACGCCGAGCGCGGAGTCACCCCCCGTCTGTGGACCGGTGACCGCGAGCCCAAGGACACGGCTCTCGCCGGCACCCCGGCCACCCCCGAACTCCTCGCCGAGGTCGAGGCGCTGCCCCCGGCGACGGATGTCCCGGACATCGACGAGGCCCGCGCGGTCACGCCCGAGGAGTCGTACGGGCTGCGGCGGCTGCTGCGCGGCTTCGGAGCCCCGCTGCTGATCAGCCTGGGTCTGGTCGCGGTGGACGCCGGAATGGGCCTCCTCCTCCCGGTGATGATCCGGCACGGCATCGACGACGGCGTGACCCGGATGGCGATGGCCGCGATCTGGACGGCGACCCTGCTCGCCCTGCTCTCGGTGCTCGTCCAGTGGGCGGCGCAGATCGGCGAGACACGCATGACCGGACGCACCGGGGAACGGGTCCTGTACTCCCTGCGCCTGAAGATCTTCGCCCAGCTCCAGCGGCTCGGACTCGACTACTACGAGCGGGAGCTGACGGGCCGGATCATGACGAGGATGACGACGGACGTCGACGCCCTCTCGACCTTCCTGCAGACCGGCCTGGTCACCGCGTTCGTCTCGGTCGTCACCTTCTTCGGCATCATGGTCGCCCTTCTGGTGATCGACGTACAGCTGGCGCTGGTCGTCTTCGCCACGCTGCCGCCGCTGATCGTCGCCACGTACTTCTTCCGCAAGGCGAGCGTGAAGGCGTACGAACTCGCCCGGGAACGCGTCTCGGTGGTCAACGCCGACCTCCAGGAGTCGGTGTCCGGGCTGCGGATCGTGCAGGCGTTCCGGCGCGAGGGCGACGGTGGGCGCCGGTTCGCCGAGCGCAGCGACAGCTACCGCGCGGCCCGCATCCGGGGGCAGTGGCTGATCTCGATCTACTTCCCCTTCGTGCAGCTGCTGTCCTCCGTCGCCGCGGCGGCCGTGCTGATCGCGGGCGCGGGCCGGGTGGACGCGGCGACCCTGACGACCGGCGCGCTGGTCGCCTACCTCCTCTACATCGACCTGTTCTTCGCCCCGGTCCAGCAGCTCTCCCAGGTCTTCGACGGCTACCAGCAGGCGACCGTCTCCCTGGGCCGCATCCAGGAGCTGCTCCAGGAGCCGACGTCCACGAAGGCGGCCGAGGAACCGCTGGAGGTGCTCTCCCTGCGGGGCGAAGTCGCCTTCGAGGACGTCCACTTCGCGTACGGGGACGACGAGGAGGCCCTCGGCGGGGTCGACCTGAGGATCCCGGCCGGCCAGACGGTGGCGTTCGTCGGGGAGACGGGCGCCGGCAAGTCCACCCTGGTCAAGCTGGTCGCCCGGTTCTACGACCCGACGGGCGGCCGGGTCACCGTCGACGGCACGGACCTGCGCACGCTGGACCTGACGTCCTACCGTCACCGCCTCGGCGTGGTCCCCCAGGAGGCCTACCTCTTCCAGGGCACGATCCGCGACGCCATCGCCTACGGCCGCCCGGAGGCCACCGACGCCGAGGTCGAGGCGGCGGCCCGCGCGGTCGGCGCCCACGAGATGATCGCCACACTGGAGGGCGGCTACCTCCACGAGGTCGCCGAACGCGGCCGCAACCTCTCGGCGGGCCAGCGCCAGCTGATCGCCCTGGCCCGCGCCGAGCTGGTCGACCCCGACATCCTCCTTCTGGACGAGGCCACGGCAGCCCTGGACCTCGCCACCGAGGCCCAGGTCAACCAGGCCACCGACCGGCTCGCGGGCCGCCGCACGACCCTCGTCGTGGCCCACCGCCTCACCACCGCGGCCCGCGCGGACCGGGTGGTCGTCATGGACCACGGCCGCGTCGTCGAGGACGGCACCCACGACGAACTGCTGGCGCTGGACGGGCGGTACGCCGGATTGTGGCGGACGTTCGTGGGGGAGCCGGTGGAGGTGGGGCGCTGACGGTTGTGCAACCGTCGGACATACGTTGTGCGTCCGTACACCTGTACGCCCGGACAGCTGCGGGAGGGACGGCAGTGAAGAGTGGAGCGATACGGCGGTTGGCGCAGGGGCTGGCGGTGACGGCTGCGGCCGGGATGCTGGCGGTCGCCGTACCGGGGCACGCGCATGCCGCGGCGACGTCGTGCGAGGGGCGCAAGGTCAGGTCGTTCCCGTTCGCCACCGGCACCGTGGAGGTGTACAAGCGGCGCGGTTACGTGTGCGCGATCACGCTTCCCAAGCGTCCCGGGGTCCGCCAGTACATGATGGTGAGCCTGCGGGCGTACGGGCTGCGGCCGGTCGAGGACGCCGACAAGTACAAGTACCGCGCCGGACCCGTCACCGTGCACGCCGGGCAGCGGAAGGTGTGGGTGAAGGGCCAGGTCGGCCGGGGCAAGTACGACTCCGAGGGCTGGATCCGGCTCTGACGCACAGATTTCTCACAGGGTTTTCCCCATCGAGGCGCCATCTCCCCTGGTGCGGACCGCACTTGCGCCGCTAGCGTCCGGCGCACATCTGTACTCACAGGGGAGGGTGCATGCGCAAGGCGCTCAGATGGCTTCTCACGCTGGTCGTGCTCATAGGCACGGTCGGCACGGCAGGGGCGGCCACCGCCGCCGAGCCGGAGGCCCATGGCACCGGTGCCACCGCCGACATCAAGGATCAGCTCCTCGCCATCCCGGGGATGAGCCTGATCGAGGAGAAGCCGTACACCGGTTACCGCTTCTTCGTCCTGAACTACACCCAGCCGGTCGACCACCGGCACCCGTCCAAGGGCACGTTCCAGCAGCGCATCACCGTGCTGCACAAGGACGTGAGCCGGCCGACGGTCTTCTTCACCGGCGGCTACAACGTCTCCACCACGCCTCGCCGCAGTGAGCCGACCCAGATCGTGGACGGCAACCAGGTCTCCATGGAGTACCGCTTCTTCACGCCCTCCAGGCCCAACCCGGCCGACTGGAGCAAGCTGGACATCTGGCAGGCCGCCAGCGACCAGCACCGCATCTTCAAGGCGCTGAAGAAGATCTACTCGAAGAACTGGATCTCCACGGGCGGCTCCAAGGGCGGCATGACCGCCACCTACTACGAGCGCTTCTACCCGCGGGACATGGACGGCGTCGTCGCCTACGTGGCCCCCAACGACGTGGTGAACAACGAGGACTCGGCCTACGACCGCTTCTTCGCGAAGGTCGGCACCAAGGAGTGCCGCGACCGGCTGAACGCGGTGCAGCGCGAGGCCCTGGTCCGACGCGAGCCGCTGGAGAAGAAGTACGCCGACTACGCGGCGGCGGAGGGCCTCACCTTCACCACCGTCGGCAGCCTCGACAAGGCGTACGAGGCCGTCGTGCTCGACTACGTCTGGGGCTTCTGGCAGTACAACCTGCTGGCCAACTGCGGTGACGACGAACTGATCCCGGCGGACGCCAAGACCGCGACCGACGACCAGATCTGGAACTCCATCGACACGATCTCCGGCTTCTCCGCCTACGCCGACCAGGGCCTGGAGACGTACACGCCGTACTACTACCAGGCGGCCACGCAGCTCGGCGCTCCGACGATCAAGTTCCCGCACATCGAGAAGAAGTACATCCGCTACGGCTACCAGCCGCCGCGCAACTTCGTCCCGCGCAGCATCCCGACGAAGTTCCAGCCGTACGCGATGCGGGACGTCGACACCTGGGTGCGCGGCAACGCCCGTCACATGCTCTACGTGTACGGCCAGAACGACCCGTGGGGCGCGGAGCGGTTCCGCGTCGACAAGGGGGCGAAGGACTCGTACGTGTTCACCGCGCCCGGCATGAACCACGGGGCCAACGTCGCCGGTCTGGTCGCCGACCAGAAGGCGTTCGCCACATCCAGGATCCTCACCTGGGCGGGCGTGTCCGCCACGGCCGTGACCGAGGCCAAGCCGCTCGCGAAGTTCGACAGGAAGCTGGACGTACGGGACGTGGAGCGGGAGCCCACCCTGCGTCCGTAGTCCGCTCGCCGCGCCCGGCCGGGTCTCACAACGGCCGGGCGCAGCCCACCGGCTGGGGGCCGCCGAGCTGCACGTACAGGGCCGTCGACAGGGGGCACCGGGCGCGCTCGGCGACCGCCTTCACCACCTTGTACTGCGGTTTCCGAGGGCCCTTGCCGTCGCACGCGGTCTCCCGGACCTGTCCGCTGCCCGAGCTGTACACGCAGTCGCCGACGATGGTCCGCGGCCCGCCCCCGCCGCCCGGGTCGCCGGGGTGCGGTGGCTGCAGGTTGCGCATGCAGGCGTAGCCCTGGGGCACCGCCCCGTCGCCGTCCTCGTCGGAGATCCGGCTCTGCTCACTGATGTGCAGCACGAAGTCGGTGGTCGCCGGGCACGGCGGACCGGCGGCCGGGGTGCCGTCGTGCCGGGCCACGACCCGTGCCGCCGCCCGCTCACTGGTGCACGGCACCTCGGTGAAGCTGGCCTTGCCGAAGGAACTGCACTCGTCCACCGCGAGGAAGACCGCGCCGAACCCGGAGGCCCGGGTCGCGGACGGCGGGACCGACGCCGGGGCACGGGACCCCTCGTCCGTCTGCCCACCTGCCGCCGACTGTGTGCACCCCGTCAGCAGGGCGGCGAGCAGCGTCAGCAGAACGCACACCACCCCCGTGGAAAACCTGTCGCGCATCGCAATCCCCCCGGATACCCCCGCGTCCAGCGTGACCGTCGCGGCGGGGCCACGCCAGACGTGTGGGGTCCTTTGCGCCTTTCGGGGGGGATGTGCGAGTTGCGAGTCGTACGGGAACTACGTCCCCCGCGCTATCGGCCGTACGACAGCCCGTACCCGACCGGGTACAGCGTCCGCGCCGGGTCCTCCGCCCGCTGCACCGGCACCGGCAGCCTCCCGCGCGGTGCCGCCTTCCCGGCGACGACCCGTGCCGCCGCCCGCAGTTCGACGTCGGTCCAGGAGTAGGACGCCAGGAAGGCCGGGACGGTGGGCAGCTGGGCCACGTCGTAGGGGTTGCGGATCGCGATCGCCACCACCGGCCTCCCGGTCGCCACGAGCTGCTCGACGAGCGTCTTCTGGGCGGCCGTGAGGTTGTACGTCCCCACGATCACCGCGTCCGCCTGCTGGGCCGCGGCGACCGCCTGGGCGACGGTGGCCGCCGAAGGGGCCGTACCGGTCGACAGGGCGGTGGCCGTGAAGCCCAGTTCGGTGAGGGCGGCGGCGAGGACCCCGGTGGGCGGGCCCGTCGTGCCGGACGGCGAGGCGGGGTCGGCGCCCACCACGAGCAGCTTGCGGTGGGTGCGCCGGGACAGGGGCAGCAGCCGCTTCTCGTTGACCAGCAGGGTCGTCGTGCGCTCGGCTACGCGGTCGGCGGCGGCGAGGTGGGCCGGGGTGCCGACGGTCCGCGTGACACCGCCCTGGCTGACGTACGGCTTCTCGAAGAGACCCAGTTTCGCCTTGAGCCGCAGGATGCGCAGGATCGACTCGTCGAGCCGTGCCTCGGTGAGCTCTCCGTCCCGCACGGCCCTCAGCACCGCGTTCCACGCCACGTCCAGGGAGGGCGGGTTGAGGAGCTGATCGACACCGGCCTTGAGGGCGAGGACGGGGACGCGGTCGTCGCCGTACTTGGTGCGGACGCCCTCCATGCCGAGGGAGTCGGTGACCACGACCCCGTCGTAGCCGAGTTCGCCGCGCAGGATGCCGGTGAGGATCGGGTGGGAGAGGGTCGCCGGGTCGCCGGAGTCGTCGAGGGCGGGGAACTGGATGTGCGCGGTCATGATCGAGTCGATGCCGGCGCGGATCGCGGCCCGGAAGGGCACGGCGTCCAGCTTCTCCCACAGTTCCCGGCTGTGGGTGATGACCGGGAAGCCGTAGTGGCTGTCGACGGCGGTGTCCCCGTGCCCCGGGAAGTGCTTGGCGGTCGCCGCGACTCCGGCGCCCTGGTACCCGGCGACCTCGGCGGCCACGAGCCCGGCGACGGCCGCGGGGTCGGCGCCGAACGAGCGGACGCCGATGACCGGGTTGGCCGGGTTGACGTTGACGTCGGCGACGGGCGAGTAGTTCTGCCGGATGCCGATGGCCCTGAGCTCCTGCCCGGCGACACGACCGAGGGTACGGGCGTCCGTGCGTGACCCGCCGGCGCCGATCGCCATGGCGCCCGGGAAGAGGGTGGCGGGCTCGCCGACCCGGCAGACGATCCCGTGCTCCTGGTCGGTGGAGATGACGACGGGCAGCCCGCGCGGCTGCTGGAGCGACGCCTTCTGGATGCCGTTGGAGAGGTCGGCGATCTGGTGCGGATCACGGGTGTTGTGCGCCCAGGTGAAGTAGATGATCCCGCCCACCCGGTACCTGGCGATCAGCTCGGCGGCCGTACGGACACCGATCTCCTTGAGGTTGGCGTCGATGTCGGCCTGATCGGGGGCGGTGGCGGAGTGGCCGTAGACCCGCATCACGAAGAGCTGGCCGACCTTCTCCTCGAGGGTCATGCGGGAGATGAGGGAGCGGAGCTTGTTGTCGTTCGCGTGGACGGGCCCGCTGACGGCGAGTGAGGCGGCGACGCCTGCCGTCGCGGCGAGGACGGTACGTCTGGAGGGCACGTGCGCTCCTTCCGGAGGTGATCCGCTGAAGGAAACTTCCGAGAAGTCACCAATAACCGGGAAGTTTCTGCCAGTCAAGGGAGTGCACAGTAACCGGAAGGGGCCGCCATCGGCGCTGTTGGAGGGGGGCGCGCCGATGACGGCGTGCTGCCGGCCGCAGTACGGAGGAGAGGGTTGGTCAGCGTTCGCAGCCAGCAGCGAGGCCGACGCCGCACCGCGGTGACTCTCCGGCAGCGTGCGGATTGGACGAGCGGGGCCGGGGCGGGGTTCCCGGCTCCGGCCCGATTTCTCCAAGTTGGGGAGGCCGGGGCCAACGGGACGGATGATGCCGCGACTTGTGCGGCGTAGGGTCGCCGCATGGGCTCGCTGCTGCCGCTCGTGATCGTCGTCGGTGCACTCGTCGTGGTGCTCGGTCTGTTCGCCGCCCTGGCCGGCCACGTCCGGCGACGGGGCACGGCCGATGGCGCCCTGCGCGGGGCGCTGGCCGCGCACGACGCGGCGTTCCACGGGACCGCGGCCGACTCGTACCACGAGATCCAGGTGCAGACCGACCGCAGGACGCCGCTGCCCGACGACCGGTGGAAGCGGGGGCCGCGCTCCGGGCGACGCGCCTGACCGGGGTCCATCCCGTGGACGGTCCGGCGTCGGGGGTGGCCTGCGGGCGATCATGCGGGGTATGCCCGTCGACACGCCTGCCCCGCAGACCCTCCTCCTGCCCGGCTCGAAGTCCGTCACCGCCCGCGCGCTCTTCCTGGCCGCCGCGGCCGACGGAGTGACCACCCTCGTACGCCCCCTGCGCTCGGACGACACGGAGGGCTTCGCCGAGGGCCTGGTACGGCTCGGCTACCGGGTCGGACGTACGCCGGACACCTGGCAGGTGGACGGCCGCCCGCAGGGACCGGCGGTGGCCGAGGCGGACGTGTACTGCCGTGACGGCGCGACGACCGCGCGCTTCCTGCCCACCCTGGCCGCGGCCGGCCACGGCACGTACCGCTTCGACGCCTCGCCCCAGATGCGCAGGCGCCCGCTGCTGCCGCTGTCGCGAGCACTGCGGGACCTCGGCGTGGACCTGCGCCACGAGGAGGCGGAGGGGCATCATCCGCTGACCGTGCGGGCGGCGGGCGTCGAGGGCGGGGAGGTCGTGCTGGACGCGGGCCAGTCCTCCCAGTACCTCACCGCGCTCCTGCTCCTCGGCCCCCTGACCCGCCGGGGCCTGCGCATCCGCGTCACGGACCTGGTGTCGGCGCCGTACGTCGAGATCACCCTCGCGATGATGCGGGCCTTCGGGGTGGAGGTGGCGAAGGAGGGCGACGTCTTCGTGGTCCCGCCGGGCGGTTACCGCGCCACGACCTACGCGATCGAGCCGGACGCGTCCACGGCGAGCTACTTCTTCGCCGCGGCGGCCGTGACCCCCGGCGCCGAGGTGACGGTGCCGGGTCTGGGCGCGGGCGCGCTCCAGGGCGACCTCGGTTTCGTGGACGTGCTGCGGCGGATGGGCGCGGACGTGTCCGTCGGCGCCGACTCCACCACGGTCCGCGGCACCGGCGAACTGCGCGGTCTGACGGTCAACATGCGGGACATCTCCGACACGATGCCGACGCTGGCGGCGATCGCCCCCTTCGCCTCCTCCCCGGTCCGCATCGAGGACGTGGCGAACACCCGGGTCAAGGAGTGCGACCGGCTGGAGGCCTGCGCGGAGAACCTGCGGCGGCTGGGCGTGCGGGTGTCGACGGGCCCGGACCGGATCGAGATCCACCCGGGGACCGCCGCTCCGGCCGGCACGGAGATCAGGACGTACGGCGACCACCGCATCGTCATGTCCTTCGCGGTCACCGGCCTGCGGGTCCCCGGAATCTCGTTCGACGACCCCGGATGCGTACGGAAGACTTTCCCCGGTTTCCATGAGGCCTTCGCCGAGCTGCGAAGGGGCATCGGGGGTTGAACGGGCGTTGAGTTTCCAGCTGGAAGGACCGGTCCTGGCAGGCGAGTTGGTGCGCCTGGAACCGCTGGACCACGCGCACACGGCGGACCTGGCCGTGGCGGCGGAGGAGAACCGCGGCACCTACGCGTTCACCTGGGTGCCGAGAGCCGACGAGGTCGGCGACTACGTCGACGCCCAGCTCGCGCGGGCGGCGGCGGGACGGCTGGCGCCGTACGCGCAGGTCTCGGTGGCCACCGGGCGGGCGGTGGGGGCCACGTCGTTCTGGGAGCCGCGCTGCTGGCGCTCGGACGACCGGCTCGACGCGATCGAGGTCGGGTTCACCTGGCTGGGAGCCTCGGCCCAGGGCACGGGCATCAACGCCGAGGCCAAGCTGCTGCTCTTCCGGCATGCCTTCGAGGTGTGGGGCGTCTCGCGGGTCGACCTGAAGACGGACGCCCGCAACGACCGCTCGCGGGCGGCGATCCAGAGCGTCGGCGCCCGCTTCGAGGGCGTCCTGCGCAACTGGTCCCGCTCCTGGGCCCCCGGCGAGGACGGACGGCTGCGGGACTCGGCGATCTTCTCCGTCACGGTGGAGGAATGGCCGGAGTGCCGGACCCGGCTGGAGCGGCGCGTGGCCGGATTTACGGCGTACGGCTCCGCCGACCGTTGAATATGGCGATTATTGCACCCTTGACCGGATCATGACCGCTGTATAGCCTCGCCGTGCCATAGATCTACTACGCCAGTTGTATGTCAGGGGGTGCATCGCTATGCGTAAGCTGATTCTTACGGGCGCACTGTTCGCTCGACTCACTCGCAAGGACCGACTCACGGCTCCGTACATGTACTACTGAGGGCCTGAGCGGTACCTGAAACAAGCCGGGGTGCGGAGATGTCCGCACCCCGGTGTTTCCTTGAGGGCGGCGACTGCGAATTCCGGACAGATGGGGGCGCAATGGCACTGCGTACGCTGGCCGAAATGCCGGGACCCGACGGCGGACGGGTTCTCGGAAACCTGACGGATTTCTCGGCGGACCCGCTGGGCTTCCTCACCCGGTGCGCCAGGGAGTACGGCGACGCGGTCAGGCTCAGTCCCGAGAACGTCCTGCTGGCGTCCCCCGAGGACGCCGTCCGCATGCTCGTCGACAGAGGGTCCGACTTCGTCAAGCAGGGCCCGGGGACCCGGCGCGCGGGCCGCCGGCAGTCGCTGCCGCTGTCCACCATGAGCAGCGACGGCGAGGACTGGAAGGCCCGCAGGGGCCGCATCCACGGCGCCTTCGGCCGTGAACTGTCGGCCGGCGCCGCCGCGGCCATGCCGGAACAGGCGGAGCGGATGCTCGCGTCCTGGCGTCCCGGTCAGGTGCGTGACCTGCAGCAGGACGTCTCCGTCGTCACCTTGCGCCTGGTCACCCGGCTGATGTTCGGCACGGAGTACACGGACGAGGAGATCGCGGACGTCGCCGGACTCGTCGCCCCCATCATGGAGCTGTCCACCTCGCCGGTGGTGCTGCCGGAGTGGGTGCCGACGCGGCCCAAGCTGAGGATCCGCCGTCACCTCAAGCGGGTCGTCCGGACTCTGGAGCAGGTCGCCTCCGCCCCGGCGGCCGGCGACCCCCGGGCGGCGCCCGTCCTGCACGCGTTGCTGCACGGCACCCCGGCACCGAGTCGGGACGAGATCCGTGACGAACTGGCCACCCTGCTGATGGCCGGATTCGAAACCACGAATGACGCCGTGGTGTGGGCGAGCGTATTGCTGGCCCGGCACCCCGAGGCCGCGGAACGCGTGCACCAGGAGGCCGGAAAGGCACTCGCGGAGGACCTGGGCGGAATGGCGCTGCTGAACGCGATGCCGTTCACCGACGCGGTGCTGAGGGAATCCCTCCGGTTGTATTCGCCCGTCTGGATAACCAGCCGTGACGCCCGGGTCGACGTGGAACTCGGTGACCATCTCATTCCGGCCGGTACCACGGTCACGGTGAGCCAGTGGGTGAATCACCGCGACCCGCGGTATTGGCGGGAGCCGGACGTATTCCTTCCGGAACGCTGGCTCGGGAAAGAGACGTCCGCCATTCCGCGCGGCTCCTATTTCCCCTTCGGCCTGGGCCCGCGCACCTGTGTGGGTGCCGCCCTGTCGACCGTCGAGAGCGTGCTCCTGCTGGGCGCCGTCTGGTCCGCCCACCGGCTACGCCTGAAGGATCCCGACGCCGTCCACCCGCGACCGGCACTCGCGCTGCAGCCCATGAACGCGGAGTTCGTCGTCGAGCGCTGGTGACGTTCACACCTCGTCCGCGGCCGGAACCCCCCGCAACTCCGGTGTGCTCGCCCCGACACAGCCCACCGCCGCCACACACATGAGGCCGCCCGCGATCAGTGCGGTCACCCCCGAGCTCCAGCCCGCGACCAGGCCGCCGCGCAGATTGCCGAGGTGCGGGCCCGCCTGGCCGACGATCGTCTCGGCGGCCGTGACCCGGCCGAGCAGGGCGTCGGGGGTGAGGGTCTGGACGATGGTCGTACGGGAGAGGACCGCGAGGGCGTCCGCCGCGCCGGCCAGCGCCAGGATGCCGAGGCCCGCCCACGCGCTGGTGGTCAGACCGAACACCGCGAGAGCCCCGCCCCAGGCCGCCGACGCGCACAGCATCACCGGGCCGGGACGGGCCAGGCGGGTGACCGGACCGGAGAAGACCGTCGCGGCGACACCGCCCACGGCCAGCGCGGACAGGAACAGCCCGAGCGTGCGCGGGTCGCCGCCGAAGCGCTCCTCGTTGACCAGCGGGAAGAGGCTCACCGGCATCGACAGCACGGTGGCGGCCAGATCGGTCAGCAGCGCGCCGCGCACCACCCGGTGGCCGGTCAGGAAACGCAGCCCGTCCAGGACGCCGTGCACCCCGGGGCGGGACTTCTCGCCCTCGGGCGGCAGCGCCGGCAGACCGTAGGCGCCGTAGAAGGACATCGTGAAGCTGAGGGTGTCCAGGAGGTAGCAGACGCCGATGCCCCACCAGCCGAGCACGACACCGGCGACGGCCGGGCCGACCAGCATCATCGCCTGGCCGGTGACCTGCTGGAGCGCGAGACCGGCGGCCACCTGCTCCCTGGGCAGCAGCCGCGGTACGAACACACCGGCGGCGGGCGCGCCGAGCGCGGCGAAGGAGGTCTGCGCCGCGACCAGCAGCAGGACGACGGCCACCGGCGCGTGCCCGGCGAAACCCTGCACGGCCAGCAGCAGGGAGCAGACCGCCGAGCCGACCGTGCCCGTGAGGTACACCCGGCGCCGGTCGGCCCGGTCGACCCACGCGCCCGCGAACAGGCTGACCCCCACCATCGGCACCGCCTGCGCGATGCCGACCGCGCCGCTCCAGACCGTGCTGTGGGTCATGTCCCAGACCTGGTACATGACGGTGACCATGGTCATGAAGGTGCCGAGCGTGGACACCGTGCGCCCGAACAGCAGCCGCCGGAAGACGGGTGAGGTGCGCAGCGGCCGTACATCGAGGAACGTACGGCTGAGGCTCATGACACGGGGAGCGGGAACGGGGCGGGCTGATGCACCCCGGGACGGTATCCGCCCGTCCCCGCCGGGGCCACCGGATTGATTACGGGTGGACGGATGATCGCGGTCGGACGGAACCGTCTCGCGCTCAGGCGGAGTCGTTCAGGAGCCGGGCCAGATGCTCGCGGCCCGCTCCCAGCAGCTCCTCCAGCGGCGCGGCAGCCTCGTACCAGCGCTTCTCGTACTCCCAGCACAGCCAGCCGTCCCAGCCGTGCCGGGAGAGGACCTCCACGCACTCGGCGAGTGGCAGGACACCGGTGCCGAGGCCGACCGGGGTGGTGTCCTCGGCCGAGGCGATGTCCTTGACCTGGACGTATCCGAGGTGCGGGGAGAGGGCCGCGTAGGTCTCGGAGGGCTGTTCGCCGCCGAGCCAGGTGTGCATGACGTCCCAGAGCGCGCCGACCTGGCGGTGCCCGACCGGACCGAGGATCTGGATCGCGTCGGCGCCGGTCCGGTGCGAGTCATGGGTCTCGAGGAGGATGCGCACGTCGAGGTCGCCGGCGTACTCCGCGGCCGTGCCGAGCCGCCGGGCGGCTGTGGCGTCGGCGTCCTCGCGGGACTGGTCGGAGGCGGCGCCGGGGAAGACGCGGACGTAGCCGGCGCCGAGATCGCGGGCGAGGTCGAGGAGGCGGTGGATCTCCTCCACGACGGGTTCGTCGTCGCCGGGCGCGGCCACCCGCGCGTACCCGGCGAGACCGAGGACCTCCACGCCCGCCGCCTTGAACTCGGCGACCGCGTCGGCCCGTTCGGCGAGCCCGATGCCGGGATGCACCGGCTCCTCCGGATGCGCGCGCAGTTCTACGCCGTGATAGCCGTACGTGGTCGCGAGCCGCAGCACGTCGGTGAGGGGCAGGCCGGGGACACCGAGGGTGGAGAACGCCAGTTTCATGCGCCCTACTCTCACCCGGGCGAGAGGGTGAGGTCCAGTCCGGCCGCCCCGCTCACCTGCCCGTGCCGGTCAGGTCGAGACGCCAGTCCTGGCCGTTCAGGTCCTTGCCGAAGGAGCGGTGGGGCTTCTCGGCGGCCAGCACGAAACCGTGGCGCTGGTAGACGCGGCGGGCGGCGGCGAGGACGTCGTTGGTCCACAGGACCAGGTCGCGGTAGCCGACACCGCGCGCGAAGTCGACGACGGCCGCCACCAGGCGGTCCCCGATGCCGAGCCCGCGCGCCTCCGGCTCGACGAGGAGCAGCCGCAGCCGGGCGGTCGCGGGGGCGTCGTCCCTGACGCACATCACGCACCCCACCGGACGCCCGTCCAGCTCGGCGATCCACACCCGCTCCAGATGCGGATCGTGATCCTCCGCGAAGTCGGCGACGATCCTCGCGACCAGGCCCTCGTAGTCGGCGTTGAAGCCGTACTCGGCGGCGTAGAGGGCCGCGTTGCGGGCCACGATCCAGCCGAGGTCACCCGGTCCCGGCTCGCGCAGCAGGACGTCCTCGCGGCGCGGCGGGCGTCCGTCGGACAGGAGGGTCCGAACGGTCCGCATCGCCTCGGAGAGCCGGGGCCGGTCGGCGGAGGGGACGGTAGCCAGGAGCGCCCCCACCGATTCGTCGGCCCGCTCGGCGAGCAGCGCGGCGATCTCCCGGCCGCGCGCGGTGAGCGTGACCCGGCGCCGGCGAGGATCACGGGCCGAGGCGGTGCGCTCGATCAGCCCGTCCTGCTCGAACTTGTTCAGGATCCGGCTCAAGTACCCCGCGTCCAGGGAGAGTTCCGTGCGCAGGTCGGCGGCGTCGGTGCGCGGGGAGTGCGCGAGCTCGTACAGGACACGGGACTCGGTGAGGGTGTACGGGGCGTACAGCCGGCGGCTGTAGTCGAGGGCGCCGATGACGTTCGTGTAGAAGCGGTTGAAGGCGCGGATGTCCTGGACGGTCATGGCGGTCGACCCCCGGATGCTTGACTCAGTCAGAGATATCGATGGACTGAGCGTAGGACGCCCGCGCCCCGCGCGGCTACCCCTGCGACTGATCGGCCTCGGGCGCGGGCCGGTAGACGCACACCTGCACGCCGGTCTTCCCGGTGACCGTGGACACCAGCTCGAACGGCCGCTTCGCCCCGTCCTCCGGGAAGATCGACTTGCCGCCGCCGAGCAGCACCGGCATCACGATGAGCTGGAGCTCGTCGACGAGTCCCTCGGCGATCAGCGTGCGGACGAGAGTGGGGCTGCCCATCATCGCCAGCTCGCCGCCCTCGGTCCCGCGCAGCGCACGGATCCGCTCCACGGCCTCGGAACCCGGGATCCGCTCGGTGTTGTTCCAGGTCAGCTCGGAGTCGTCGAGGGTGTCCGTCACGACGTACTTCTTCAGGGAGTTGAGCCGGTCCGCGAACGGATCCCCGGCCCGCTCGGGCCAGGCCCCCGCCATCGTCAGATAGGTCCGCCGCCCGTACAGCAGCGCCTCGGCCCGCTCCATGCCCTCGCTGAACGCCGGGCCGAGCACCTCCGGGTCGAAGTAGGGGTGCGACCAGCCACCGTGCGCGAAGCCTCCGTCGGTGTCCTCCTGGGGGCCGCCGGGTGCCTGTACGACGCCGTCCAGACTGATGAACTCACTGACCACGATGCGCATGGGACTCACTCCAGTTCCTTGGTCGGTTACGGCATTGCAGACCGGGGCGGGGGGCGAAACTCATCGGCGCGGGGGTGACCGGTCCCGGGTTCATCGGACCGGGTCCACGGGGCCTGGGCCAACCGCCACACGAACCCACCGGCACATGGCCCACCGGCACATGGCCCACCGGACCGGGACGCACCGGTGGGCCGAGCCTACGGTGACGACGCGGCCCCGGGAACTGCCGTGAAGGTCAGTCCCACCAGAACCGCCACTCCGTGCGCCCCACGAGGTCGCGCGCGTACTCCGGGAACGGCGTCGGCGGGTCGTCCACGATGTTGTCGGCGGTGGACAGCACATGCTCCAGCGCGAGCCGCTCCGCGTCCGCCGGGACAAGGGGCGGCCGGGCGACGGAGACATGCAGTTCGCCGCCGTACGCGGCCACGACCCGGGCCCCGAACCGGTCCTCCCAGCTCCGCAGCAGGGCGCCCAGCAGCGGCAGGGGACCGCCGTGGGACCAGCCCAGCACCGCCGGCACGTCGGCGGAGCGGCGGGCCGGGACCAGGGCGAGCGCCAAGGACGCCGCGAACGGCTCGCCGCGCAGCAGTTCGGCGACCGTACGGGCCGCGGCCGCCTCGGGGCCCGAGTCGCCTCCGCCCGAACCGCCGCCGTCCCCCGGACCACCGCTTCCCGGACCTGCGGGCGCGAGCCCCGGCCAGCTCTCGAACGGCGGCCCGGGGTCGTGCGGCCAGGCCTCCACGTCCTCCGGGGTGTCGTCGTCCACCGGTTCCGCGGAGCCGGGGTCCGACCAGTACGGCAGTCGCCGACGCCGGTACTCCGCGAAGTCGGCCGCGAGGACCTCCTCGAGCCGTACGGCGTCCGCGGCGGCCGGATCCGCGGGCCGTGCGGGGTCTGCTGGCCGGCACAGGTGCGGATGCAGCCCGGTGACGGCGGCCCGCCTCAGCAGATCCGGCCACAACTCCTCGATGTCGTCCGGCAGTTCGTCGGAGAACCAGACCTCCGTCGGACCCCGTTGCTCGAACCGCCCCGCGGGCAGCCCGTCGGGCAGCGAAAAGACCATGCCCGGACGATAGGGGCGGCCACTGACAACGGACGGTCCGAGGATCCGGCCGCCCCCGAGCCGGGGCAGGCGTCGGTGGGCCCCGGGCGGTCTCGGTCGGTGACCGTCGCTCCCCTCGAAGGGGTGAAACAGCCGTCGCGCGGCATGGGGACGGAGCCGGAACCGTCCCAGGTCATGGGCGGTAGGGCGCGTCAACCGCGCGGCCGGTCTGCCCATTCGGACCAATGCCCTGTATTCACCTGTTCTTCGCAACTTGCTTGAATCCTCCTTGATCGTCGAAGAGGTGGGGAGCAAGGTGGAAAAACGGTCCTCCGAGGGTGGGGCGACAGTACTGATCGTCGGTGCGGGACCCGCCGGGCTGGTGCTCGGCAACCTGTTGCTGGCGGCCGGCGTCGACTGCCTGATCGTGGAGCGGAGCAGCCGCGCACACGTCGAACGGCGGGCGCGCGCGGGCTTCCTGGCGGCCGACACGGTCCGCGTGCTCGTCGACAACGGCCTCGGCGCCGGTCTGCTGGCGCGCGGCCGGGCCCACGACACCTGCGTCTTCCGCACCGAACGCGGGGAGTTCGCCCTCCGGTACGGCGGTCTCGGCCGCCGCGAGGCCCACACCGTCTACCCGCAGCAGGACCTGGTGACCGACCTGGTGGCCGAGTTCCTGCGCCGCGGCGGTGACCTGCGGTTCGGGACGCCGGTGAGCGAGGTGGGCGGGCTGGACGGCGAGCGACCGTGGCTCGTGGCCCACGGCTCGCAGGGGCCGTACCGTCTGACGGGCCGGTACCTCGCGGGCTGCGACGGACGACACGGGGCGTGCCGACGGCAGGTCCCGGCGGCCGAGGTGCGCTCGCACCGGCGGCGGCACGGCGTGTCCTGGCTCGCGCTGCTCGTCGAGACACCCCCGTCGCTGCCCGCGGTCACCTACGCGGTGCACGAGCGCGGTTTCGCCGGGCACATGGCCCGCACCCCCTCCGTCACCCGCTACTACCTCCAGTGCGAGCCGGGCACGGACCCCGGTTCCTGGAGCGAGGCGGCCATCTGGGAGGAACTCGACCTGCGGATGCGGGCGGAACGATTCGGCCCGTTGCGCAGGGGACCCGTCCTGGAGCGTGCCGTCGTCGACCTGGAGTCCGACGTGCTGGACCCGATGCAGTACGGGCGGCTGTTCCTCGCGGGTGACGCGGCCGGCCTCATCAGCCCGTCGGCCGCCAAGGGCGCCAACCTCGCCGTCATGGCGGCCGAGACCCTGGCACGGGCGTTCACCGCAGCCGTCCGGGAGGGGGACGAAGGGCCGCTGGCCCGGTACTCGGCCACCTGTCTGCCGAGGATCTGGCGGGCCCAGGAGTTCTCGCACTGGATGATCGGCCTGCTGCACGCGCCCGGCGGGGACGACGAGGAGTCGCGCTTCCTCCGCGCCCTGCGCGACTCCCGCCTGGAGAGCCTGCGGACCTCACCCGTCCAGCAGCACTCCTTCGCCGACAACTACGTGGGCGTGTAGGGCACTTCAGGGCCCGCCCGCACCCGGACCCACCCCTCGCTCCTACCCTCTCGCTCCCACCCTCTCGCCCCCACCTCTCATTTCCGTCCCTCACCACTACCAGAGGACACCCATGCCCCTCGCGTCGGCACCGGAGCGCTCCCTCCCCCCGGCGGACCTCGACCGCATCGAGCAGGCGGCGGAGTTCGTCCGCAGGAACGACACGGCAAGCGCCCTCGACGCCCTGCTGCCGGCCCTGACCGCGCAGGAGCGGCAGGCGCTCGGCGGTCTGCTGCGGCTGGCCCACACCGCCCTGCTCGTCTTCCCCCGCACTCTCGCGGGCCTGCGCGAGGAACTCGCCGAACGGGGCCTGCGCGCGGGCGAGGCGACCCCGAGCGTGGTCGTCCGCGGCCGGCTCGCCCGGCGTCACGGCCGACCGGCCGGCACCCTGCCGGTCGGCATCCTCAGGACGGCGGTCCCGGACACCCCCGACGGACGCGGCGAGATCGAGATCTTCGCCCTGGAGGTGCCGGACGGTTCGGACCTCCAGGCCCTGGCGGCGGCCGAACGCGCGACCGGTCACGAGGCCCACATCGCGTTCGAGGTCGTGGCGCCCACGCCGGTGGTCCTGCACGGCCTGACGGCCCTGCTGCTCGACCGGGCCGGCGCCCTCGCCGACAGCGGTGGCCACAACCCGCACGAGAACTCCACCGTGCTCTACTTCCGCGCGGGCGAGCACCGCATCGAGCTCTACGTCCCCGGCCGGCACCCCGAACTCCTCGCCACCCACCTGCGCCGCTCGGCGGACCGGGGGACACCGGACCGTGCCGGGTCCGCCCCTGCCCCCGACGGCCCCCCGCGGGACCGTCTGCTGCATCTGATGACGGGGGCCTGGACCACGCAGGCGATCGCCGTGGCCGCCCGGCTCCGGCTCGCCGACCATCTGGACACCCGTCCCGGCGCCGACCTCGCCCTCCTCGCCGAACTGACCGGCAGCCACGCCGACAGCCTCGGCCGACTGCTGCGCTACCTCGCCGGGCTCGGCCTGGTGGCGGCCGACCCCGACGGCTCGTACCACCTGACGGAGCTGGGCGGACCGCTGCGCACCGGCGCCGAGGACTCCTTCCAGCCGCTCGCGCTCCTCTACGGCGGCCCGTTCTACCGCTCCTTCGGACGGCTCGCGCACTCCGTGCGGACCGGGGAGGAGGCGTTCGCGCGGGTCTTCGGCGAGCATCACTTCCCCTATTTCGCCCGTCACCCCGAACTCGCCGACCTCTTCGACCGGGCGATGGCGGCGAGCGCGCCGATGTTCGCCCCCGTGGCCGGGCTGGTGGACCTGTCCGCCCACCGGGTCGTGGTGGACGTCGCCGGCGGCAACGGCGAACTCCTCGGCCGGCTGCTGCGCGCGGCCCCGCACCTCAGCGGTGTCCTGCTGGAGCGGCCGCACGCCGTCGAGGCCGCGGAGAAGGCGTTCGCGGAGGCCGGCCTGGCCGACCGCTGCCGGTTCGTGGCCGGGGACTTCACGTCCGCGGTCCCCGGCGGCGGCGACCTGTACGTGCTGTCCCGGGTCCTCCACGACTGGGACGACAGCCGGTGCCTGGCGATCCTGCGCCGCTGCGCCGAGGCCATGACGTCCGGCGCCGAACTCCTGCTGGTGGAGCGGCTCCTGCCGGCGGACGCCCGCCTCTCCCTCGCCGTCGCCTGGGACCTGCACATGCTGTGCAACGTGGGCGGCCGCGAACGCACCGAGGAGCACTACCGCCAACTGCTGGACGAGGCAGGCTTCGACTTCGCCGCCTGCCACGAACTCCCTCTGCAGGCGGCGCTGATGAGATTCCGTCGGCGGTGACACCCGGGTGGTGAGCGCCTGTCGACACGAGCGGATGTGTGTGGGGGGCCGGGGGCAGCCCCCCGGCCTGCTCGGCCCACGCCCGCGCTCGGCCCACGCCCGCGCTCGGCCCACGCCTACGCTCTGCCAGCGCCTACGCCCGTACTCGGTCCTCGCCCACGCTGACGCCCGAGCTCAGCCCACAGCCGCGCTGACTGCCCCGTATTCGGCGCGCGCTGACGCCCGTACTCGGCCGTCGCCCACACTGACGCCCGTACTCGGCCCGCGGCCGCCCTGACCCCCGCGCTCAGCCCACAGCCGCGCTGACTGCCCCGCGCTCAGCCCACCCCCACGCCGACCCCCACGCCGACCCCCGAGCTCAGCCCACGGCCAACCCCTCAGCCCCGCGGTGCCCCCGAGGACCCCCGAACCATCAACTCGCCCCGCACCGTGGCGATCCCTCCCGGCGGCGGCTCCTCGCGTCCCATCGCGATGCGGCCCGCGCGGGCCCCCGCCTCGGCCAGCGGCAACCGCACGGTCGTCAGCGCGGGCACCGCGTCGATGCTGAACGGGAGGTCGTCGAACCCGGCGACGGACACGTCCTCCGGGATCCGCAGCCCGGAGTCCCGCAGGGCCGCGCACGCCCCCAGCGCGACGGAGTCGTTGGCCGCCACCACGGCCGTCAGCGACGGGTCCCGCCGCAGCAGCTCCAGCGTGGCCTCGTACCCGGACCGCCGGTCGTACCGCCCGTGGACCGTCCACCGGGGATCCTCCTCGATCCCGTGCGCCTCCAGCGCCGCCCGGTGTCCCTCCAGCCGGTGCCGGGTGGTCGTCCGCTCCTCGGGACCCGCGATGTACCCGAGGCGGCGGTGCCCGAGCCCGATGAGGTGTTCCGTCAGCTCGCGACCCCCGCCCCGGTTGTCGAAGGTCAGCGCGAACGCCCCTGTCTCCGGCGCCGGCGGCCGCCCGCACAGCACGATCCGCGTCCCCGCGTCCGCCAGCTTCCGCAGCTTCGCCGACATCGCCGCCTTGTGCGGCGCGTCCTCCACCGCCCCGCCCGTCAGGACCACCGCCGCCGCCCGCTGCCGCTGGAGCAGGGTCAGATACGTCAGCTCCCGCTCCGGAGAGCCCCCGGTGTTGCAGACGACCCCGAGCCGCTCGCCGCCCGCCCGCCCGCCCGGCCCGCCGATCTCGGACTGGATCGCACCGGCCATGATCCCGAAGAAGGGGTCGGCGATGTCGTTCACCAGAATCCCGACGAGATCCGACGTGGCGGCGGCCAGCGAGCTCGCCGGCCCGTTCAGCACGTAGTCCAGCTCGTCCACGGCCCGCAGTACCCGCTCACGGGTGGACGCGGCCACGGGGTAGTTCCCGTTCAGCACGCGCGACACCGTCGCGGGGGAGACCTGGGCGCGGGCCGCCACGTCCGCCAGGGTCACCGTCATCTCGTCGTCCTCCGGTCGCGCGCCGCAGCGCATCTCAGTCGTACTCCGTCGTACACGCGGGCATCCAGGGCCCGGTTCCGAGCCGACCTTAAGGCCATTACCCCCAGTTGTTCGCCCCCTCGAACAACTCACCCCGTTCGCGGTCTTGTCCAGACCGCTGCTGAGAGGCTAGCTTCTTCTTGAATAGAAAGCGCTTGCTGTAACGCTCATCAGTAGGGCGTGCGCGGCGCGCACAACCGCGTACGACTCCTGTGAAGGGAATGACGTGACACGCAAGACGGTGCGTATCGCCATGAACGGTGTGACGGGGCGCATGGGCTACCGCCAGCACCTCGTCCGCTCCATCCTCGCCATCCGCGAGCAGAGCGGCCTCGACCTCGGTGACGGCAACGTGCTGTGGCCCGAGCCGATCCTCGTGGGCCGCCGTGAGCACGCGCTGAAGGCCCTCGCCGAGCAGCACGGCCTGGACCCGGCGAACGTCTCCACCGACGTGGACGCGGTCCTCGCCGACCCGACCGTCGAGATCTACTTCGACGCCCAGGTGACCTCCGCGCGCGAGGAGGCCATCAAGAAGGCGATCGCCGCCGGCAAGCACATCTACACCGAGAAGCCCACCGCCACCGGTCTCGACGGCGCCCTGGAGCTGGCCCGCCTCGCCGAGGCGAAGGGCATCAAGCACGGCGTCGTCCAGGACAAGCTCTTCCTGCCGGGTCTGCTCAAGCTGAAGCGCCTCATCGACGGCGGCTTCTTCGGCCGGATCCTCTCGATCCGCGGCGAGTTCGGCTACTGGGTCTTCGAGGGCGACTGGCAGCAGGCCCAGCGTCCGAGCTGGAACTACCGGGCCGAGGACGGCGGTGGCATCGTTGTCGACATGTTCCCGCACTGGGAGTACGTGCTCCACGAGCTGTTCGGCCGTGTGAAGACCGTCCAGGCCCTCACCGCCACCCACATCCCGCAGCGCTGGGACGAGAACGACAAGCCCTACGACGCCACCGCCGACGACGCCGCCTACGGCATCTTCGAGCTCGACGGCGGCGCGATCGCCCAGATCAACTCCTCCTGGGCCGTCCGCGTCAACCGCGACGAGCTCGTCGAGTTCCAGGTCGACGGCACCGAGGGCTCCGCCGTCGCCGGTCTGCGCAACTGCCGCGTCCAGCACCGCTCCGCCACCCCGAAGCCGGTCTGGAACCCGGACATCCCCGCCACCGAGGTCTTCCGCGACCAGTGGCAGGAGGTCCCGGACAACGCCGAGTTCGACAACGGCTTCAAGGCCCAGTGGGAGCTCTTCCTCAAGCACGTCTACGCCGACGCCCCCTACCAGTGGGACCTCCTCGCCGGCGCCCGCGGTGTCCAGCTCGCCGAACTGGGCCTGAAGTCCTCGGCGGAGGGCCGCCGTCTCGACGTACCGGAGATCCAGCTGTGACGATCCGACTCCCCGACTTCCAGGGGGGCTTCAGGGCCTACGAGCCCCGCAAGGAACCCCTCGCCGCCACCCCCGGCACCCCCTTCACCTCCCGTACGGTCTTCTCGGCGGCGCATGTCGTCGCCGACCCGTTCGCCGACTCCACGCCGGACTCCCCGGCCGCCGTCGACTGGGACGCCACCCTCGCCTTCCGCCGACACCTGTGGTCGCACGGCCTCGGGGTCGCCGAGGCGATGGACACCGCCCAGCGCGGGATGGGCCTGGACTGGGCGGGCGCGGCCGAGCTGATCCGGCGCAGCGCCGCCGAGGCCAAGTCGGTCGGCGGCCTCATCGCCTGCGGAGTGGGCACCGACCAGCTCACCGGACCCGCGACCCTGGACGAGGTCCGGGCCGCCTACGAGGAGCAGCTCGCCCTCGTCGAGCAGTCCGGTGCCCGGGCCATCCTGATGGCCTCCCGCGCCCTCGCGGCGGCCGCCAAGGGCCCCGAGGACTACCTGGAGGTCTACGGCCACCTCCTGCGCCAGGCCGCCGAGCCGGTCGTCCTGCACTGGCTGGGCCCGATGTTCGACCCGGCCCTGGAGGGCTACTGGGGCTCGTCCGACCTGGACGCGGCGACCGACACCTTCCTGGAGGTCATCGCCGCCCACCCGGACAAGGTCGACGGCATCAAGGTCTCGCTCCTGGAGGCGCAGCGCGAGATCGACATCCGCCGCAGGCTCCCGCAGGGCGTGCGCTGCTACACCGGCGACGACTTCAACTACCCCGAGCTGATCGCGGGCGACGAGCAGGGCTTCTCCCACGCCCTGCTCGGCATCTTCGACCCGCTGGGCCCGCTCGCCGCCGAGGCGGTCCGGGTGCTGGACACCGGGGACGCCAAGGGCTTCCGCGAACTCCTCGACCCCACGGTCGAGTTGTCCCGGCACCTCTTCCAGGCGCCGACCCGCTTCTACAAGACGGGCGTGGTCTTCCTCGCCTGGCTGTCCGGCCACCAGTCGCACTTCACGATGGTCGGCGGGCTCCAGTCGGCCCGCTCCCTCCCGCACTTCGCGCGCGCCTACGAACTCGCCGACGGCCTGGGCCTGTTCCCGGACCCGAAGCTGGCCGAGGAGCGCATGAAGAACCTGCTGTCCCTGTACGGGGTGAACCAGTGACCGGCGACCTCTCCCGCTTCTCCATCAACCAGATGACGGTCAAGCAGCTGTCCCTGCCGGAACTGGTCGACGCCTGCCGCGATCTGGGCATCGGCAACGTCGGTCTGTGGCGCGAGCCCGTCCAGTCGTACGGCGTCGAGGAGACGGCCAAGCTGGTCCGCGACGCGGGCCTGACGGTCACCACCCTGTGCCGTGGCGGGTTCTTCACGGCGATCGACCCGGACGAGCGGGCCGCCGCCCTGGACGACAACCGGCGCGCGGTCGACGAGGCCGCCGCCCTCGGCACCGACACCCTGGTGCTGGTCTCCGGCGGCCTCCCGGCGGGCTCCAAGGACCTGCACGGCGCCCGCGAACGCATCGCGGACGCCCTGGCGGTCCTGAGCCCGTACGCAGAGGAGCACGGGGTGAGGCTCGCCATCGAGCCGCTGCACCCCATGTTCGCCTCCGACCGCTGCGTGGTCTCCACGCTCGCCCAGGCCCTCGACCTCGCGGAGCGCTTCCCCGCTCAGCAGGTCGGCGTCACGGTGGACACGTACCACATCTGGTGGGACGACAACGCGCCCGCGCAGATCGCCCGCGCGGGCGCCGGCGGCCGTATCCACACCTTCCAGCTCGCGGACTGGACGACCCCGCTGCCGGAGGGCGTCCTCACCGGTCGCGGCCAGATCGGCGACGGCTCGATCGACATGCGGGAGTGGCAGGGCCACGTCGAGGCGGCCGGTTACACGGGCGCCATCGAGGTCGAGCTGTTCAACGACGCGCTGTGGGCCCGCGACGGCCGCGAGGTCCTCGCGGAGACGGCGGAACGGTTCGTGGCACACACCGGGTGAAGCGGGCCGGACATTTCGAAGGGGCCCGGTCGATGACCGGGCCCCCTCGGGTTTCCCCTCCCCATCAGAACCCCCGCGATCCCCCCAGATCCCCCTCCAAGAGTCCTGATGCCAAGTACGACCCGCGAGGTCGGGGGAGGGTTGTACGGGCTCACCGAATTTTTTCCGCACCGACTTCGCGGAGCCGGCGGTGACAGGCAGCGACAGGTCGTGACACAGGGAAGCGACCGAATCCATACGTTGCCCGTGTGACGCCCGAGGCCCCAGGCTGCTCCCTGCCGAGCACGACTTCCGACGATCCTGGGGGACCGTTCCGTGCTGCGCATCCACTTCACCCCCGATGACCTGACCCGCATCCGGGTGGCGAGCACTCCCGACCCGCTGTGGGAGATCACCTTCAGTCTCCAGCGGCTCCAGACCTCGCAGGGCCGCTGGGCCTTCGCCGACTGGCACCGCAGCACCCGCGCCACGCTCTCCGGCACCCGGCTGGGCACCGCCGTGAGCCGACTGCTCATCCCGGTGCTGCCCAGGGCCCGTTATCTGCCCGACTTCCTCACCCCGGAGGAGTCCGCCGACGGACTGGAGCGCGGGCTGGCGGCGATCCTCGACACCCCGCCCGACCGCGTCGCCCACGAGATGGACCTGCTGGAGCGGATCAGCGGCGCCCCCGACTGGGCACCCAGACTCGCGGAACGCACCTGCCGGGACGAACTGGTGCGCCTGCTGCGGGCGTACCACGACGCCGTCGTCGCCCCCCATCACGACCGCATGTGCGAGGCGCTTGCCGGTGAGCGTGTCATCCTCGCCCGCTCCACCCTGGACGTGGGCGTCGGCGGACTGCTCGCCAGGCTCTCACCCGCCATGAGCTGGCGGCCGCCCGTGCTGCACGTCGACTACGTCGAGGACCGTGACCTGTATCTCGAAGGACGCGGACTGCGCTTCATCCCCTCCTACTTCTGCTGGCAGCTGCCGATGGCCCTGGCCGACGACACCCTCCGCCCGGTGCTGGTCTATCCCGTGCACGGCGCCCGACCACCCGCCCCCGCCATGCCCGAGGCCGCTCTCTCCGCACTGCTGGGCAGAACCAGGGCCGCCGCGCTGCGGGCGGTGGCCCTCGGCATGACCACCTCGGAACTGGCCCGCTTCCTGGGGGTGTCCCCGGCCACGGCCGCCCATCACACCACAGTGCTGCGCGACGCCGGCCTGAGCACGAGCCGGCGCCTCCAGAACACCGTTCTGCACACCCTCACCCCGCTCGGTGCGGCGATGCTGCGCCGCCCCTCCCCGGCCGAGCGCGCCGGGGCGGCGGTGCCGAGCGACTTTTAGTCAACGGTGCCCGGCACCACAGGCATCGTCCGGCTCATCGACCCCGGCAGTCGCACCCACCGCGACGGAGCGACGAACTCCGCTGCTCCGCCTGCGACTTTCGAGACTGTTCGAAGGTCGTGGTTCGAACGGGGCCCGCGCTGCGACTGTTTCCGGCGGCACCACCACCCACCGGAACAGGGGATCCAGACATGCCGAACAGAGAACGCAGCCACCGGGCCGTCGTCGCGGGAGCACTCGTGTTCGTCTCCGCCGCGACCGGCCTGGTGCTCGCCCCCGCCGCGTCCGCGGCCCCGCAGGCCTGCACGGCCTCGTCGCTGACCACCGGCGAGTACGAGAGCCAGGGCACCGTCCGCAACAAGTCCGCCACCAGCACCTGCGGCGACCTCAACCTGACCTACTCGTTCAACAGCACGTCCCGCACCTACGACTACTACGCGGGCCGTCTGCGCCGCTCCGACGGCACCTGGTTCACCTGCGCCAAGCGCTACGTGCAGGCCTACGACGGCAGCCACAGCATCAACGACTCCACGTACTGGCTGTGCACCGACGTCAACGACAACACGCCGTTCAGCGTGGCCAGCCTCCTCGAGGGCGGCGACAGCGTCACCATCACCCACTGACCCCGACTCCCGGTCCCGGGGTGCCGCGTCCTCGCGGCACCCCGGCCGGCGGAAGGACGGACGTGAACCGGACCAGCCTCGCCCGCACCGCGGCCGTCGCGGCCACCGTCTTGATCACCGCCGCGTGCGGCACGGCGGCCGGCTCGTCCGGGCACGGGCCGAGCGCGCCGTCCGCGCCGACGACGGCCGCGGCCCCCGCGCGGGTCACCCACGCCCTGCCGAAGGACCCGGTGCGCATGGTGCTCCCGGTGACCGGTGCCGAGAGCCGCTGGACCCAGGGCCTGGACGTCCTCGGACAGCAGGTGGCGCGCACCGCCGCCGCCGACTGCGCACGGACCGAGGGCATCCGGCTGCCCGAGGAGGCCCCCCTCGCGTTCATCTCGTACGCCGAACTTCCCGACCTCGACTTCCTCGGCCGCCACGGGTTCGGACACGGCACCGAAGTGCCCCCGCCCGCACCCGCGCCCACGTCGGCCACCGGCACCGCTCCGGCCCGGTCGGGCAGCGCCGCGCAGACCCGCCGCTGCCGTGCCGAGGGGGAGGCCGCCGCGCAGGCGGTGCGGAAGGTCTACCTGCCCTTGCAGCGGGCGTGGTTCGGTGAACTCTCCGCCGCGCGCCGCGCCCCGAAGGCGACTCGCGCCCTGGACGACCTGCCCGGCTGTCTCGCGGAGCGGGGCTACCGGGTCCGCGACGAGAACGCCTTCTTCGCCCTCGTCGACTCCCGCCTGATGAACGCTCCCGCGGCCGACTACGCGCGCGTGGACAGCGCGCTCGGCAGCGCCTACGCCACCTGCATGGGCCCGGTCGAGGCCGCACGCGAACCGGTCCGGCGGGAAGCGCGTGAGCGGTTCCTCAGGGAACACGCCGAGGAGATCCGGTCATTGCGCGCCGCCCTGGTACCGGCACTGCGGCGCGCCGAGCAGGCGTACGGCCTGCGACTCGCCTTCCCGACACCTTGAGGCTCCGACCTCAGACACCTTGAGGCTCCGACCTCAGAAGAACACCCCGCACCTGAGCAGCACATTCGCGTACGGCCGTGCCTCGCCCGTGCGCACGATCAGCCGGGCGCCCGCCGACAGCTCCTTGAGCTTGTCGTGGGAGACGAGGTGCAGTTCGGGCAGCCGGGCGTCCAGCAGCTCCGCGGTCGCGGGGTTGGCGTCGCGGACCTCCTCCGCCGCCGTGCCCCCCTCCACGACCAGCTCGGCGAGCAGCCCGTCGAGGACCTCCGCGAAGGACGGCACCCCGGCCCGGAAGGCCAGGTCGACCACGCGCGGCCCGTCCGGGATCGGCATCCCGGCGTCGCACACCAGCACCCCGTCCCCGTGGCCCAGCTCGGCGAGCGCGCCGGAGAGATGGCGGTTCAGTATTCCGGCCTTCTTCACAGGGCCTCGACCTCCTCCGACGTCGGGAAGGAGTCCTGCGCACCCTTGCGGGTCACCGCGACCGCCCCGACCCGGGACGCGTACGCGGCCGCCTCCGCCAGTTGGGCACCGGCCCCCAGCCGGAACGCCAGCGCCGCCGTGAAGGCGTCACCGGCACCCGTCGTGTCCACGGCGTCCACCTTCACCGAGGCCACCCGGGTCACCCCCGCCGAGGACGCCACCAGCGACCCCTCGGCGCCCAGCGTCACCACCACCGACCGCGGCCCCTTCGCGAGCAGCAGCCGCGCCCAGTCCTCCGGCACGTCGCTCACGCACGCGTCCCCGAGGATCACCTTCGCCTCGTGCTCGTTGACGATCAGTGGATCGCAGGCCGCGAGGATCTCGGTGGGCAACGGCTGCGGCGGCGACGGGTTCAGCACGAACCGGCTGTCCGGCGACAGATTGCGTACGACCTCCAGGACCGTCTCCAGCGGGATCTCCAGCTGGGTCGACACCACCCGGGAGGCGTGGAAGAGGCTGACCGCGGCCCGCACGTCCCCCGGCGTCAGGCGCCCGTTGGCACCCGGCGAGACCACGATGCTGTTGTCCCCCGACGGGTCGACGGTGATCAGCGCGACCCCCGTCGGCGCCCCGCCCACCAGCACTCCCACCGTGTCGACGCCGGCCGCCCGCTGCGAGTCCAGCAGCAGCCGGCCGTGCCCGTCGTCGCCGACCCGGGCCAGCAACGCCGTACGGGCGCCCAACCGGGCCGCCGCCACCGCCTGGTTGGCGCCCTTGCCGCCGGGGTGCACGGCCAGGTCCGAGCCGAGCACCGTCTCGCCGGCCCCCGGCCGCCGCTCCACGCCGATCACCAGGTCGGCGTTGGCCGACCCTACGACCAGAAGGTCGTAGTCGTACATGAATGACTCCCCTAGTCAGTGACGCGGGGCGGGCGGTCGCAGTGACCGCCCGCCCGGTGCGCCGTCGTCAGCCCGTGAACCCGGCCACGTTCTCCTTCGTGACCACCTTCACCGGCACCTTGATCGTCTCCTCGACGTTCTTGCCCTCAAGCGCCTTCAGAGCGTTGTCCACCGCGATTTTGCCCAGCTGCGACGGCTGTTGTGCGACAGACGCGTACAACGTGCCGTCCTTCACCGCGTTCAGGCCGTCCGGCGTGCCGTCGAAGCCGACGACCGAGACCGACTTGCCGGCCTTGGAACCCAGCGCCTTGATCGCGCCGAGCGCCATCTCGTCGTTGGCGGCGATGACGCCCTGGACGTCCGGGTGGGCCTGGAGCAGGTTCGACATCACGTCGAGGCCCTTGGTGCGGTCGAAGTCGGCGGGCTGCTGCGCGACGACCTGGATGCCCGGGTAGTCCTTGAGACCCTGGGCGAAACCCTGCGCGCGCTCACGCGCCGCCGAGGTACCGGCCTGGCCCTGCAGGATCACGATCTTGCCCTTGCCGCCCAGCTTCTCGCCGATGGTCTTGGCGGCGAGCTCACCGCCGGCGATGTTGTCGGAGGCCACCAGGGCGTCCGTCTTCGCGTTGTTGACACCGCGGTCGACCGCGATGACCGGGATCTTCGCCTTGTCGGCGGCCTTCACCGAGTTGCTCGCCGCGTCCGAGTCCACCGGGTTGACGATGATCGCGCCGAGGTTCGAACTGGTGAAGTTCTGCAGCTGGTTGGCCTGCTGGGAGGCGTCGTTCTGGGCGTCCGTGACGGTCAGGTCCACGCCCAGCCTCTTCGCCTCGGCCTGGGCGCCCGACCGGATCTGCACGAAGAAGGGGTTGTTGAGGGTCGACAGCGACAGACCCACCTTCGGATTCGCCGTCGAGGACGAGTCGTTGTGCAGGAACGAGGTCGCGCCGACGATCGCCACGGTGACCACGGCCGCCAGACCGTACGTCGCCGCCTGGCGCCCCTTGCCGCCCGGCCCGCCGGCGCCCGCGGCCACCGGGGTCGCCCCCGCCTTGCGGCGCAGGGTGTCGAGGAGCACGGCCAGCGCGATGACGACACCGATGACGACCTGCTGCCAGAACGCGGACACGTTCAGCAGGTTGAGGCCGTTGCGCAGCACCGCCAGGATCAGCGCGCCGATCAGCGTCCCCGACGCCTTGCCGGTGCCGCCCGCGAGCGAGGCGCCGCCGATGACGACCGCGGCGATCGCGTCCAGCTCGTAGCCGTCGGCGGCCTGCGGCTGCGCCGAGGACAGCCGGGCGGCCAGCACGACACCCGCGACGGCCGCGAAGACACCGGAGAAGGCGTAGATGGCGAGCTTCTGCTTCTTCACCCGCAGTCCGGAGAGGCGGGCCGCCTCCTCGTTGCCGCCGATCGCGTACATGGAGCGGCCGATGTAGGTCCGTCCCAGCACGAAGGCCGCGAGCAGCCCCATGACGATCATGACGAGGACGGGCACCGGCAGCCAGCCGCCGAGCGTGTCACCGAGGTGCGAGACCGAGTCGGGGAAGGCGATCGGGGAGCCCTCGGAGATCACCAGCGACAGACCGCGCGCGACGGAGAGCATGGCCAGCGTCGCGATGAACGGCGGGAGCTTGCCGTACGCGATCAGGAAGCCGTTGACGAGACCGGCCGCGATGCCGGTGATGACGGCGAGCACCACCGCTATGAAGACCGGTACTCCGTGCTGCGTCGCGCTCCAGGCGAGCACGGTGGCCGACAGGGCCGCCACCGAGCCGACCGACAGGTCGATGCCCGCCGAGACGATCACGAAGGTCACACCGAAGGCGAGGATGGCGGTCACGGCCGCCTGGACGCCGACGTTGAGCAGGTTGTCGGTGGTCAGGAAGTCGCCGGACAGCGCCGACATGGCGATGACGAGGACTATCAGCGCGGTCAGCGCGCCGTTGTCGAGCAGGAGACGGCGCAGGCCACCCGCGCTCGCTCCGCTCCTGAGCGTGTCAGTGGCCACGAGGGGCCTCCTTGTCGGTCTTGACGGTGTTCGTGCTGACGGCGAGTGCCATCACGGAGTCCTGCGTGGCCTCGTCGGCGTCGAGTTCGCCCGCGATCCGGCCCTGCGCCATCACCAGCACCCGGTCGCTCATGCCGAGCACCTCGGGCAGATCGCTGGAGATCATGAGGACGGCGGCACCGGCCGCGGTGAGTTCGTTGATGAGCTGGTAGATCTCGACCTTGGCGCCGACGTCGATGCCGCGCGTGGGCTCGTCGAGGATCAGCACCCTGGTGTCGGCGAGCAGCCACTTGCCGATGACGACCTTCTGCTGGTTGCCGCCGGAGAGCGTCCGCACATGCTGGTGCAGGCCCGCCATCCGGACCCCGAGCTGCTCGGCGATCCGCGCGGCGGCCTCCCGCTGCCCCTTGAGGTCGACGAGCCCCGCGCGCGTGGCGGTTCGCATGGTCACCAGCCCGAGGTTCTCCTCGACGCTCTGGTCGAGCACCAGGCCCTGGCCCTTGCGGTCCTCGGGGACGAGGCCGATCCCGGCCGCCATGGCGGCGCCCACGTCATGGCCCCTGAGGGCGGTCCCGGCGACCTTCACGGTTCCCCTGTCGTACGGGTCCGCGCCGAACACGGCCCGCACGACCTCGGTACGACCCGCTCCGACCAGGCCCGCGATGCCGACCACCTCACCGGCGTGCACCTCGAAGCCGATGTCGTGGAAGACGCCGTCCCGGGTGAGCCCCTCGACCTTCAGCAGGGCCGCCCCGGTGTCGCCGCGTTCCCGCGGGTACTGCTGCTCGATCGAACGGCCCACCATGAGGCGTACGAGCTCGTCCTCGGGCGTGGTGGCGGGCACCTGTCCGACGGACTTCCCGTCCCGGATGACCGTGACCCGGTCGCCCAGGGCGGCGATCTCCTCCAGGTGGTGGGTGATGAAGACGATCCCGACCCCGTCCTCGCGCAGCGTGCGCACGATCGCGAAGAGCTTGTCGACCTCCTCGGAGGTGAGCACGGCGGTCGGCTCGTCCATGATCAGCACGCGCGCGTTCAGGCTCAGCGCCTTGGCGATCTCGACCATCTGGAGCCGGGCGATACCGAGTTCACGCACCCGCGCGCGGGGCGACACCTTGACCCCGACGCGCTTCAGCAGCACCTCGGCGTCGGCCTCCATCGTCTTCCGGTCGATCATCCCGAGGCGGCGCGGCTGCCGGCCCAGGAAGATGTTCTCGGCGACCGTCAGGTCGGGGACGAGGTTGAACTCCTGGTAGATGGTGGCGATGCCCAGCCGCTCGGCGTCCTGCGCCCCGCGGATGTGCACCTCCTCGCCGTCCACCAGAACGCGGCCCTCGTCGGGGTGGTAGGCGCCCGACAGCATCTTGATCAGCGTGCTCTTGCCGGCGCCGTTCTCGCCGAGCAGCACGTGCACCTCGCCCCGGCGCAGGTCGAAGTCGACGCCGTCGAGCGCGACCACCCCGGGGAAGGACTTGCGTATGCCCTCGATGCGCAGCAACTCGTCCTCGTTGCTCACGACTCGCTCCTGTTCGTTACGGGGTTCTCGTGCGGGTTCTCGCCGCAGGAGCGGCGCACGACGAGACGGGCGGGGAGGGTGACCGACTCGGGGGGCCGCCCCTCGATGCGGTCCACCAGCGCGCGCACGGCGGCCCGCCCCAGTTCGCCGGTGGGCTGGGCGATCGCGGTGATCGGCGGATCGGTGTGCACGAACCACGGGATGTCGTCGAACGCGGCCAGGGCGAGGTCCTCGGGTACGCGCAGCCCACGCGCGCGTACGGCGTCCAGCGCACCGAGCGCCATCAGGTTGTCGGCCGCGAAGACGACCTCGGGCGGCTCCGGCAGGTCGAGGAAGCCCTCGGTGACCCGCCGTCCGCTCTCGGCCTGGAAGTCGCCCTGCCCTATGTAGGCGTCGGGCAGTTCGAGGCCGTACGCCTGGAGGGCCTCCCGGAAGGCCACGACACGTTCCTGGCCGGTGGTCGTCGCCGCCGGGCCCGCGATGATGGCGAGCCTGCGGTGCCCCAGCCCGTGCAGATGGGCGACGAGGTCGCGCACGGCGGCCCGCCCGTCGGCCCTGACGACCGGTACGGCCACGCCGGGGATCCACCGGTCCACGAACACCATCGGCGTCCCCGCCCGTACGGCGTCCAGCATCAGCGGGGAGCCGCCGTCGGTGGGGGAGACGAGGAGTCCGTCGATCCGCCGGTCCAGCAGGTTCCGTACGTGGTGGTCCTGCAGTTCCGGGCGCTCGTCGGCGTTCCCGATGATCACGCTGTAGCCCAGCGCACGGGCCTCCTCCTCCACGGAGCGGGCCAGCTCGGTGAAGTAGGGGTTCATGACGTCGCTGATGACCAGGCCGAGGGTGTGGGTCTGGTCGGTGCGCAGGGAGCGGGCGACGGCGTTCGGGCGGTAGCCCAGGGCCTCGACGGCGGCCAGCACGCGCGTGCGTGCGTCCGCGCTGACCGACGGATGGTCGTTCAGGACCCGCGACACCGTGGCGACGGAGACCCCCGCCTCGGCAGCGACGTCCTTGATGCTCGCCATCGCCGCTCCACCTCCTCGTGGAACTTGTGGAATCGATTACACGACTCCGTGTACGGAGGATTGGAATCGATTACACGGCGGTAATCAAGACCCCGAGACCGGATCGTGATGTCGTGTCGCGCACCCGGACTCGTGTGTAGGTGCCAGGACGGACCGGCGTGCGGGCGTCCGGCCCCGCCCGTGCAGACCGGCGTGCCGGCATCCGCCCCTCGCCCATCCGGGTCGAAGTGCGCCTTCTCCTCGCTCCCGGCCGACCTGATCCGCGGGGCCCCGACCGAAGAGGGCCGCCCGGGTCCGGCGTACCGCCGGGTGCTGTCGGTGCCGGGCGGTACCGTCGGATCATGTCCAATCTGGCGGGGGCCTCCACGGGTGAACGACGACTGGCCGTACTCGAAGGCGTACTTGAGCGCATCACGTACGCCAACGAGGACAATGGCTACACCGTCGCCCGGGTCGACACCGGCCGGGGCGCCGGTGACCTGCTCACCGTCGTCGGCGCGCTGCTCGGTGCCCAGGTGGGGGAGTCCCTGCGGATGGAGGGGCGGTGGGGCTCCCACCCGCAGTACGGCAAGCAGTTCACCGTCGAGAACTACACGACCGTCCTGCCCGCCACCGTCCAGGGCATCCGCCGCTACCTCGGCTCGGGCCTCGTCAAGGGCATCGGCCCCGTCTTCGCCGACCGCATCACCCAGCACTTCGGCATGGACACCCTGAAGATCATCGAGGAGGAGCCGAAGCGCCTCATCGAGGTCCCGGGCCTCGGCCCCAAGCGCACCAAGAAGATCGCCGATGCCTGGGAGGAGCAGAAGGCGATCAAGGAGGTCATGCTCTTCCTCCAGACCGTCGAGGTGTCCACCTCCATCGCCGTGCGCATCTACAAGAAGTACGGCGACGCCTCGATCTCCGTCGTGAAGAACCGGCCCTACCGGCTCGCCGCCGACGTCTGGGGCATCGGCTTCCTCACCGCCGACAAGATCGCCCAGTCCGTCGGCATCCCGCACGACAGCCCGGAGCGCGTCAAGGCGGGCCTCCAGTACGCCCTTTCACAGTCCACCGACCAGGGGCACTGCTTCCTCCCCGAGGAACAGCTGATCGCCGACGCGGTCAAGCTCCTCCAGGTCGACACCGGCCTGGTCATCGAGTGCCTCGCCGAACTCACCGAGCCGGACGAGGAGTCGGGGGAGCCCGGTGTCGTACGCGAGAAGGTCCCCGGCCCCGACGGCCATGAGGTCACCGCCGTCTACCTCGTCCCCTTCCACCGCGCCGAACTCTCCCTCTCGGCCCAGCTGTTGCGTCTGCTGCGCACCGACCAGGACCGCATGCCCGCCTTCCGGGAGGTGGCCTGGGACAAGGCGCTGGCCTGGCTGAAGGGCCGTACGGGCGTGGAGTTGGCGCCTGAGCAGGAGGCCGCCGTCAGGCTCGCGCTGACGCAGAAGGTCGCCGTCCTCACCGGCGGCCCCGGTTGCGGCAAGTCGTTCACCGTCCGTTCGATCGTCGAGCTGGCCCGCGCCAAGAAGGCCAAGGTCGTCCTCGCCGCCCCTACCGGGCGCGCCGCCAAGCGCCTGGCCGAACTCACCGGCGCCGACGCCTCCACCGTCCACCGCCTCCTGGAGCTCAAGCCCGGCGGCGACGCGGCCTACGACAAGGACCGCCCGCTCGACGCCGACCTGGTGGTCGTCGACGAGGCCTCCATGCTGGACCTGCTGCTCGCCAACAAGCTGGTGAAGGCCGTCCCGCCGGGCGCGCACCTGCTGTTCGTCGGGGACGTCGACCAGCTGCCCAGCGTCGGTGCCGGAGAGGTCCTGCGCGACCTTCTCGCCGACGGCGGCCCGGTGCCCGCGGTGCGTCTCACGCGCGTGTTCCGGCAGGCCCAGCAGTCCGGTGTCGTCACCAACGCGCACCGGATCAACGCCGGGCAGCACCCCGTCACCGACGGCATGAAGGACTTCTTCCTCTTCGTCGAGGACGACACCGAGGAGGTCGGCCGTCTCACCGTGGATGTGGCGGCCCGTCGGATTCCGGCCAAATTCGGCCTCGACCCGCGCCGGGACGTCCAGGTGCTCGCGCCCATGCACCGAGGCCCCGCAGGCGCCGGCAGTCTCAACGGCCTGCTGCAGCAGGCCATCACGCCGGGCCGTCCCGACCTCGCCGAGAAGCGGTTCGGCGGCCGGGTCTTCCGGGTCGGCGACAAGGTCACCCAGATTCGCAACAATTACGAGAAGGGCACCAACGGTGTCTTCAACGGCACGGTGGGGGTGGTCACCTCGCTCGATCCGGTCGACCAGCGCCTTACCGTGCTGACGGACGAGGACGAGGAGGTGCCGTACGAGTTCGACGAGCTGGACGAACTGGCCCACGCGTACGCGGTGACCATCCACCGTTCCCAGGGCAGCGAGTATCCCGCCGTGGTGATCCCCGTCACCACCAGCGCCTGGATGATGCTCCAGCGGAACCTGCTGTACACGGCGGTCACCCGGGCGAAGAAGCTGGTCGTCCTCGTCGGTTCGCGCAAGGCGATCGGTCAGGCGGTGCGCACGGTCTCGGCGGGACGGCGTTGCACGGCGCTGGACTTCCGGCTCTCGGGTCCGTGACGAGCGTCAATGGTGAGACAGCGCAAAAAATGATCGATCAAATGAGTCACGTGGGTCACAGAGCCCTTCCGGAAGCGGGTGGGGAGGGGCAGGATGAGCAAGTTGGCGGCACTCAGTGCCGCTGATACGCCCAACGGCCGACCCCGAGTGCACTCTCCTGCGCCAAATGGGGGATGGTAGAGACAGTCAGGGCAACCTCGAAGAAGAGGCACAACGTCGGTGAGGGATGACGTGAGCGACAACTCTGTAGTAGTGCGGTACGGCGATGGCGAGTACACCTACCCGGTGATCGACAGCACCGTCGGCGACAAGGGCTTCGACATCGGGAAGCTCCGCGCCCAGACCGGTCTGGTCACCCTGGACAGCGGCTACGGCAACACCGCCGCCTATAAATCCGCCATCACCTACCTCGACGGCGAGGCCGGCATCCTCCGGTACCGCGGCTACCCGATCGAGCAGCTGGCCGAGCGCTCCACGTTCCTGGAGGTCGCCTACCTCCTGATCAACGGTGAGCTTCCGACCGTCGACGAGCTCTCGGTCTTCAAGAACGACATCACGCAGCACACCCTGCTGCACGAGGACGTCAAGAACTTCTACAAGGGCTTCCCGCGCGACGCCCACCCGATGGCCATGCTGTCGTCGGTCGTCTCCGCGCTGTCCACGTTCTACCAGGACAGCCACAACCCCTTCGACGAGAAGCAGCGCAACCTCTCGACGATCCGCCTGCTCGCCAAGCTTCCGACGATCGCGGCGTACGCGTACAAGAAGTCGATCGGTCACCCGTTCGTCTACCCGCGCAACGACCTGGGTTACGTCGAGAACTTCCTGCGCATGACCTTCTCGGTCCCCGCCCAGGAGTACGACCTGGACCCGGTCGTGGTCGCCGCCCTGGACAAGCTGCTCATCCTGCACGCCGACCACGAGCAGAACTGTTCGACCTCGACGGTCCGCCTCGTCGGCTCGTCCCAGGCGAACATGTTCGCGTCGATCTCCGCCGGTATCAACGCGCTGTGGGGCCCGCTGCACGGCGGCGCCAACCAGTCCGTCCTGGAGATGCTGGAGGGCATCCAGACCTCCGGCGGTGACGTCGACTCCTTCATCCGCAAGGTGAAGAACAAGGAGGACGGCGTCCGGCTGATGGGCTTCGGCCACCGGGTCTACAAGAACTTCGACCCGCGCGCGAAGATCATCAAGGCCGCCGCGCACGACGTCCTCTCGGCCCTCGGCAAGTCCGACGAGCTGCTGGACATCGCGCTCAAGCTGGAGGAGCACGCGCTCTCCGACGACTACTTCGTCTCGCGCAGCCTCTACCCGAACGTCGACTTCTACACGGGCCTGATCTACCGCGCCATGGGCTTCCCGACCGAGATGTTCACGGTCCTGTTCGCCCTCGGCCGCCTCCCGGGCTGGATTGCCCAGTGGCACGAGATGATCAAGGAGCCCGGTTCCCGCATCGGCCGCCCGCGCCAGATCTACACGGGCGTCGTCGAGCGCGACTTCGTGCCGGTGGAGCAGCGCTGACGGACGCCGGTGCCGGGGCTGACCTGCTTCTTCAGGGGCGCGGGGAACTGCGCGACCAGCCCCCACCGGCGGGTGGCCGGGCGACGACCTGAAGTTTCACGAACAGCCCGGCTCGATCCGCGGAGCGAAAAGCGGAAGGCGCCCTGGCGACGGTCCCCCCACGGGCCGGCGTCCAGGGCGCCTTCCCATGTCCCGGTGCGGATTCCCCCCACGGGATCCGGCCGGGCGTCTGAGAGACCAGCGCCTGAATCGCTGTCTTTCCGGTACTGCTGTCACTGCTGTTGAGCAGAACGAGCAAAACTCCTCGTACTACTCATGTGTGCGGTCTGCCGGGACAGCGCACGGTCGGGAGGGCCGCTCAAAGCTTCCCTAAGTGCGTGCCCCGGCAACGCAGCTCCGAGGAAGTCCCCCAAGACATCCTCAGACGCCAGGTCAACGCCCCCCAAGACGCTGCCTGACATCGCCAACTTAGACCTTCGAACCCCTTCGATGGTTACGTTCGCATCACTGTGATCTGCGTCTCTTGCAAATGTCCGTTAGATGCGCAAGAGCCCGGATACAGCGAACGGGACCCAAGCGTAAGGACGATGCGCGAGTCTTGTGAAGAGCTTATGTGAGCGTGGCCGCGGACTCCAGAGGGGGTCCCACAAAGGAATCCTCAACGGAAGGCACGCAGCCGCAGGCTGTTGGTCACCACGAACACCGAGGAGAACGCCATCGCCGCCCCGGCGATCATCGGGTTCAGCAGCCCGGCCGCGGCCAGCGGCAGCGCGGCCACGTTGTAGCCGAAGGCCCACACGAGATTGCCCTTGATCGTGGCGAGGGTGCGCCGCGAGAGCCGGATTGCGTCCGCGGCCACCCGCAGGTCCCCGCGCACCAGGGTCAGGTCCCCCGCCTCGATCGCCGCGTCGCTCCCGGTCCCCATGGCGAGTCCCAGGTCGGCGGTGGCGAGCGCGGCCGCGTCGTTGACTCCGTCACCCACCATCGCGACGACCCGCCCCTCGCCCTGCAGCCGCCGTACCGCGTCCACCTTGTCCTCGGGCAGCACCTCGGCGATCACCTCGTCGATCCCGACGGCCCGGGCCACCGCCTCGGCCACCACCCGGTTGTCCCCGGTCAGCAGCACCGGCGTGAGCCCCAGCGCCCGCAGGGACCGCACCGCCTCCGCGCTGGTCTCCTTGACCGCGTCCGCGACGGCCAGGACGCCCTGTGCCGCGCCGTCCCACCCGACGACGACAGCCGTACGACCGCCCCGCTCCGCCTCCTCCTTCGCGCGGGCGAGCTCGGCGGGCAGCACGTCGAATAGCCGCCCCACGGCCACCTCGCGGCCCTCCACGTGCCCGCGTACGCCCTTCCCCGGGACGTTCTCGAACCGTTCGACGGCCGGCAGCGGCCCGACCCGCTCCTCGGCGCCCAGGGCGACCGCCCGGGCGACGGGATGCTCGGAGGCGTGCTCCAGGGCGCCCGCGAGCCGCAGCACCTGCTTCTCGTCGGCGCCGTCGGCGACATGGACCTCCTGGAGGGTCATCCGGCCCGTGGTGACGGTGCCTGTCTTGTCCAGGACGACGGTGTCGACGCGCCGCGTGGACTCCAGGACCTCGGGCCCCTTGATGAGGATGCCGAGCTGCGCGCCGCGCCCGGTGCCGACCATGAGCGCGGTCGGCGTGGCCAGCCCCAGTGCGCACGGACAGGCGATGATCAGCACCGCGACGGCCGCGGTGAACGCGGCGACGGTGTCCCCGGTGACGCCGAGCCACCCCCCGAAGGTGGCCACGGCGATGAGCAGGACGGCCGGCACGAAGACCGCGGAGACCCGGTCGGCCAGCCGCTGCACCTCCGCCTTGCCGTTCTGCGCGTCCTCCACCAGCCGCGCCATCCGCGCGAGCCGCGTGTCGGCGCCCACCCGGGTCGCCGCCACGACGATCCGCCCGCCGGCGTTGACGGTCGCGCCGGTGACGGCGTCCCCGACGCCCACGTCCACCGGCACCGACTCGCCGGTCAGCATGGAGGCGTCCACGGCCGAGACGCCCTCGACGACGGTGCCGTCGGTCGCGATCCTCTCCCCGGGCCGTACGACGAACCGGTCCCCGACACCCAGCCGCTCCGCCGGAATCCGCACCTCCCGCCCGTCCCGCAGCACGGAGACGTCCTTGGCCCCCAGCTCCAGCAACGCCCGGAGGGCCGCCCCCGCGCGGCGCTTGGCACGGGCCTCCAGGTAGCGGCCGAGCAGGATGAAGGCGGTGACTCCGGCGGCCACCTCGAGATAGATCGTCGAGGCGCCATCCATGCCGCCGACGGTGAGCTCGAACCGCTCCCGCATGCCGGGCATCCCCGCGTCACCGAGGAACAGGGCCCACAGCGACCAGCCGAAGGCCGCGAGGGTCCCGACGGAGACCAGGGTGTCCATGGTGGCCGCCGCGTGCCGCGCGTTCGTCCAGGCGGCCCTGTGGAAGGGCCACGCCCCCCACACGACGACGGGCGAGGCGAGGGTGAGCGCGAGCCACTGCCAGTTGTCGAACTGGAGCGCGGGCGTCATCGAGAGCAGGATCACGGGGACGGCGAGCAGCACGGAGACGACGAGACGCTGCCGGAGGGGGGCGAGCTCGGGATCCCCTTCCTCCGGATCCTGCGGCCGCCGTGCCGGGGGCGCCGGCTCCTGCGCCGTGTACCCCGTCTTCACGACGGTCGCGACGAGGTCGGCGACCTCGGTCCCCGCGGGGTAGCTGACCCGGGCCTTCTCGGTCGCGTAGTTGACGGTGGCGCTGACGCCGTCCATCCGGTTGAGCTTCTTCTCCACCCGGGCGGCGCAGGAGGCGCAGGTCATCCCGCCGATGAGCAGCTCGACCTCGGAGGTCGGCGCTATGGCTGGGGTTTCGGTGTCGCCGGACATGTACTGCAACTCCTCAAGGGGCGCGGCGAACCGCGCGACCGGCCACAGCAGACCGTCGGTCGCCCGACACCCTGCTGTGGCGCTTCACGGGGCGCTTCTCAAGCCTTGCCCACGAGCTCGAAGCCGGCCTCGTCCACAGCGGCGCGTACCGCTTCCTCGTCCAGCGGTGCGGCGGAGACCACCGTCACCTCGCCGCTGGACGCGACCGCCTTCACCGAGCTGACTCCGTCGATCTCGGAGATCTCCCCGGAGACGGCCCCCTCGCAGTGTCCGCAGCTCATCCCGCTCACCTTGTAGACGGCGGTGACGGAGCCGGCGGTGTCGGTCCGAGTGGTCATGTCGTTCTCCTGATGACTCATGAGAGGTGTGCACGGTCTATGGTGCCCACACTATACCCCTAGGGGGTATTTCTCAAAGAGGGGTCCGCCGGGCCCGGGGTCGTGAGCCTGCCTCCCGGGCGGTGCCGCTGCGGTCCCGAGCGGGTCCGGGGCTAGGGGGTCCTGGTGAGGCCGGTCCGGCCGAGCCGGTCGCCGACCAGGGGGTCCAGGTAGCGGACCAGTGCGTTCTTCACTTCCCGGACGTACGCCTCGCGCTCGGCGCCCTCGTGGGCGAGAACCAGCTCCAGGCCCGCCTTGTACAGGCCCAGGACCATGTGGGCGGTGCGGGTGACCTCGGCCGGGGCCGCCTCGGGCAGGAGCGAGGTCATCAGCGTCTCGAGCCGGTTGATGAGACCCGCGTGCAGCGCGTCGTGGTCCTCCGCCATCCGGCCGGGGACGTCGGGGCCGTGCATCAGCACGAAGAACACCGGGTGGTCGCAGTTGAAGGCCATGAACCGGTCCACGGCCGCGCCGACCACCTCCTCCAGGGGGGTCGCGGGGTCGACCGGGGCGAGGGCCTCGCCGTACGCCGTCTGCATCTCGTGCATCAGCCGGCCGCCCAGCTCGATCGCGATCGCTTCCTTGTTCGGGAAGAACTGGTAGAGCGTGCCGGGTGAGACACCCGCCTCGCGGGCGATGGCGTTGGTGCTGGCCGCGGTGTAGCCCGTGGTCGCGAAGACGCTGGCCGCCGCCTCCAGGAGCTGGGTGATCCGGCGCTCGCCGCGCGCCTGACGGCGGCGCGGCTGTTCCTTCTCCTCGTTCTCGGGCACGCGTTATCCCCAGCTCTCCGCACACGGTTGACAAACACGAGCGGCCGCTCGCATTCTGGAAACGCGAGCGATCTCTCGTGTTTTCCATTTTACGGTTTCCACGGTGAAGGGGACACCGCACCATGACCGAAGTCAACAGCCCGCCTCAGGTGGGCCGCTGGACCCGCCTCGTCACCGCCCGCCCCAGGTTGTCGCTGCTCGCGGCCCTGGTGCTCGCCGTCCTCGCCGTGCTGGCCGGCAGCGGGGTCGCCGACCGCCTGGGCGCGGGCGGCTGGGAGGACCCGGCCGCGGAGTCGACGTACGCCACCAAGGCGCTGGAGCGCGAGTTCCCGGACTCCCAGCCCAACCTCCTGCTGCTCGTCGACGCCGGCGGCGCCTCGGTGGACGACCCGGCGGTGGCCGCGCAGGCGAAGCGCCTCACCGCCCGTCTGGCCGCCGAGCGGGGCGTCACGGGGGTCGGCTCCTACTGGTCCGCCAAGTCACCGGCCCTGCGCGCCGAGGACGGCCATGAGGCTTTGATCGCTGCCCGGATCACGGGCGACGAGAAGCAGATGGGCGAGACCCTCGACCGCGTCGCCCCCGCCCTCCGGGGGACACACGGACCGGTGAAGGTCGAGATCGGCGGCATCGTCGCGGTGCGGCACGAGATGCAGACGATCATCCAGGAGGACCTCACCCGGGCCGAGATGATCGCCCTGCCGATCACCCTTCTGCTGCTGGTGATGGTCTTCGGCAGCGCCATCGCCGCCCTGCTGCCGCTCGGCATCGGCATCGTCGCGATCCTCGGGACCAACGCCGTGCTGCGCGGCCTGACCGAGTTCACCGACGTCTCCGTCTTCGCGATGAACCTCACCACGGCCCTCGGACTGGGCCTGGCCATCGACTACGCCCTGTTCATCGTTCGCCGCTTCCGCGAGGAACTGTCCAGCGGCGCCGACCCGTTGCAGGCGGTCGCCACCACCTTGCGCACCGCGGGCCGCACCGTCCTGTTCTCCGCGCTCACCGTCGCGGTCTCCCTGGCGGCGATGCTGGTCTTCCCGCAGTACTTCCTGCGGTCCTTCGCCTACGCCGGCATGGCCGTCGTCCTCCTGGCCGCTGCCGCCGCCCTGATCCTCCTCCCGGCCGCCCTGCTCCTGCTGGGCCACCGGGTCAACTCCCTGGACCTGCGCCGACTGTTCCGGCGCGGGCGGTCGCCCTCGAAGAGCCCGGACACCGGCTGGACCCGCACGGCGAACCTCGTGATGCGCCGCGCCCCGTTCTTCGCCCTGGGCACCACCGCCGTCCTGGTCCTGCTCGGACTCCCTTTCCTGGGCGTGAAGTTCGGCACCGCGGACGACCGCCAGCTGCCCGCGTCCGCCGAGTCCCACGTCGTCCAGCAACATCTCCGCGACAACTTCCCCGGCAGCCCCGGCGGTGGCCTCGAAGTCCTCGCCGAGGGGAAGGCGACGCCGGCGCAGTACGCCGCCTACAAGGAGCGGATCACGGCCCTGCCCGGAGTGCTGCGCGTCGACGGCCCGCTGGTGAAGGCCGACTCGGCGTACTTCACCGTGCAGCCCGAGGGCGAGGCGGTGGACCCGCAGGCCCAACACCTGGTGGGCGAACTGCGCGCCACGAAAGCGCCCTTCACCACGAAGGTGACGGGCACCGCGGCCGTCCTGGTCGACTCCAAGCACGCGATAGGCGACCGGCTCCCCTGGGCGGCGGCCTTCATCGCGATCGTCACCCTGCTCCTGGTCTTCCTGCTGACCGGCAGCGTCCTGATCCCGATCCAGGCGGTCCTCCTCAACGCCCTCAGCCTCACCGCGATGTTCGGCGCCGTGGTCTGGGTCTTCCAGGACGGCCACCTCTCCGGCCTCCTCGGCTTCACCAGCCCCGGCTCCATAGAGACCACCCTCCCGGTGCTGATGTTCTGCGTCGCCTTCGGCCTCTCCATGGACTACGGCGTCTTCCTCCTCTCCCGCATCAAGGAGGAGTACGACAGGACGGGCGACCACGAGGAGTCGGTCCGCCAGGGCCTCAAGCGCACCGGCGGCCTGATCACCGCGGCGGCGATCATCCTGGCGGTGGTGATGGTGGCGATCGGCACGTCCAGGGTCACCAACACCAAGATGCTGGGCCTCGGCATCGCCCTGGCGGTCCTGATGGACGCGATGATCGTCCGCAGCCTGCTGGTCCCGGCCGTGATGAAACTGACGGGACGGGCGACGTGGTGGGCGCCGAGGATGTTGCGCAAGGCGCATGACCGGTTCGGATTGAGCGAAGGGGAAGCGACACTCCCTGTGGGCGCGGGGCTGTACCGACATGGGGCTCCGCCGCGGGGCGCGACCGGCCAGGACGAACCCGCGGACGAAAACGGCGATGGGACGGCAGATGCGAGCGGCTCTCTTCGAACACTACGGCGAACCTCTGGAGGTGCATGAGCTCCCGGACCCCGAACCGGCCCCGCACGGAGTGGTCGTCCGCGTCGAGGCCACCGGCCTCTGCAGAAGCGACTGGCACGGCTGGCAGGGCCACGACCCCGACATCACCCTCCCGCACGTACCGGGCCACGAACTCGCGGGCACGGTCGAGGCGGTCGGCCCCGGTGTGAGCAACTGGCACCCCGGCGACCGTGTGACCGTCCCCTTCGTCTGCGCCTGCGGCACCTGCCCGTCCTGCAAGGCCGGCGACCACCAGATCTGCGAGCGCCAGACCCAGCCCGGCTTCACCCACTGGGGCTCGTTCGCCCAGTACGTCGCGCTGGACCACGCGGACGTGAATCTGGTCGCCGTACCGCAGGACATGTCCTTCACCACGGCCGCGTCCCTGGGCTGCCGTTTCGCCACGGCGTTCCGGGCGGTCGTCCAGCAGGGCAGGGTCGCCGCGGGGGAGTGGGTCGCGGTGCACGGCTGCGGTGGAGTGGGCCTGTCCGCCGTGATGATCGCGGCGGCGTCGGGAGCCCGGGTGGTGGCCGTGGACGTGTCGCCGCAGGCCCTCGCCCTGGCGAGGAAGTTCGGTGCCGCGGAGTGCGTGGACGCGGGCGGTGCGCGGGACACCGCGGCGGCGATCCGCGACCTGACCGGCGGCGGCGCCCACCTCTCGCTCGACGCCCTCGGCTCCCCGGCCACCTGCGCGGCCTCCGTCAACTCCCTGCGCCGCCGCGGCCGGCACCTACAGGTCGGCCTGCTGCCCTCGCCGGACGGCACGACCCCGGTCCCGATGGCCCGCGCGATCGCCCTGGAGCTCGAACTCCTCGGCAGCCACGGCATGGCCGCCCACACCTATCCGCCGATGCTGGAACTGGTCCGGGCGGGTGTGCTGCGACCGGACCTGCTGGTCACGTCCACGATCCCGCTGGACGCGACCCCGGCCGCCCTCGCGGCCATGGGCACCGCGCCCGGAGCGGGGGTGACGGTCATCGAGCCGTGGAGCTGAGGGCCGCCCACTCGTGGTCGAGGACGGCCATGAGCACCTCGTCGACCCACTCGCCGTGCCTGAACTCGACCTCCCGCCGGATCCCTTCCACCGTGAAGCCGACCTTCTCGTACACCCGCAGCGCACGGGCGTTGTAGCCGTAGGCCTCGAGCGAGATCCGGTGCAGGCCGAGTCGCTCGAAGCCGTACCCCACGATCAGGCGGGTCGCCTCGGTGCCGAGCCCCCGGCCGCGTCCGCGCGGGCCCACGAGGGTGCGGAAGGTGCAGCTGCGGGCGGCGGGATCCCACTCGTACAGGACGACCTCGCCGACGAGTTCGCCGGTGGCGCGGTCGGTGACGGCGAGGTCGAGGCGGTCGGACCGGTCCGACCGGGAGCCGTACCAGGACCGCAGCCCCTCGGGGGTCGGTTCGTCGGCGGGGGCTCCGGTGAAGTGGCGGACCTCGGGGTCGTCGATGATCTCCCCCATCACCTCGGCGTCCGCCTCCGTGAACGGCCGCAGCACGGTCCGTTCACCGGTCAGCACAGGTTTGACGGAGAAGTCGCTCATGGCCCGACTGTGCCAGACACCGGCTCCTCGCGGCCCGGGATTTTCCGGGGGGGGCGAGGTGCCCGCGGGGGAGCGGGCACCCGGGGTCGTGGCGCGGGTCTGCCGTCAGTCCTCTCTGCGCCCCCGGTTGCCCGGTCTGGACGCGACCCACGTGCGCACGGTGTCCGCGTACCAGAAGGGCTTGCCGCCCTCGACATGGTCGGGCGGCGGCAACAGCCCGTGCTTGCGGTACGACCGCACGGTGTCCGGCTGCACACGGATGTGCGCCGCGATCTCCTTGTACGACCAGAGCCTTCGGTCGGTCATGTGGTGCACCTCCTCGCGCGCACCACGGCGGCGACCGGGAACGGCCGTCGGGGGTACCGGGCGCTGCGCTGGCGATCACAAAGCCTGTGCCCCGTGAACGACACGCGGTGACCGTCGGTCAGGGCCTGTGTGCCGGGTGTGACGGGGAACCCGCGTACACGCGACATGTGTGACACGGAGGGGGCGTTTGTTACAGAGGTGACGCAAAGGCGCACGCGGGCGCGAGGGCGCGGCGCGTTGACTTACGGCCCTGGAGGCCGACCGCGCTGCGCAGTCCGCCGTCCACGACGTGCTTGATCTGCCGCTCGCCGCGCCGGGAACGGTCGGTGAGGCGGGCGAGGAGGTCGGGTGGCACGGGCCGGTCGAAGTGCACACGAAGTCGCCCGTGCCGGAACGCTGACCGCCGCCACTGACATCGCACTTCGCCCGGGTGGGCCGGGCCCGCTGCGTCGGGCCCGGCCCACCGGCCTCCCCCGGACGCACACAGCGTGCGATCAGGCGGGCCCGCCGGTCTTGGAGAAATACGAGAAATCCGCTCCGCCTTCCGTTCCGCCTTCCGCTCCGCCTTCCGGAGCACCGGACGCGAGGACCAGGCTGGTCGCCTCCCCGTCCATCCGGTCCCGGGGCGGTGCGGCGGCGAACGGCAGCCGCCGGGCCGTGGTGAACTCCCGTGGCGTGCACCCCGTCATCGCCTTGAACTCACCACTCAGATGCGCCTGGTCGTAGTACCCGCAGGCCGCCGCGGTGTCCGCCTGCCCGTGCCCCGCGGCGAGCAACCGCCGGGCCCGTTGCAACCGCAGGACGCGCGCCGCCGCCTTGGGCCCCAGCCCGATCTGTTCCCGGAACCGGTTCTCCAGGTGCCGCACGCTCCACCCCACCTCCTCGGCGAGCAGCCGCACCGGCATGGCCCCACCGGTCCGCACGAGCTCGGCCCAGGCCCGCACGACCCGCGCCGAGCAGGGCGTACCGACCTCCCACCACCGTGCGAACACGTCGTCCAGCAGCCGGAACCGCTCCTCCCACGAGGGCAGCACGGCCAGTGCACCGGCGAGTTCACCGACGCGCCGGTCCAGGGCATGGGGGAGCACGTCGGGATCGACGGTCCGGTCGGCGAGCTCGTACTGAGGCGTCCCGAAGAGAGTGAAGGCCGCCCAGGGCGCGAGCATCACCTCGATGCCGGAGAGCCGTCCCCCGTGTTCCCCGACGGCGGGAGTGGTCGTGGGCCCGCAGTAGACGGAGACGAGGGTGTCCGGCGGCCGGCCGGCACGCGTGATGCGCACCGGCTGCTCGAACCCCAGCAGCAAGGTCGCGGCCCCGACCGGCGTCTCGAGCCGCCGTCGAGGCCGGTCCATGGCCAGCCGGACCCCGCGGTAGCTCAACACCCCGGGCCGCAGCCGAGGGTGAGGCGCCCCGAGGGCGAACTCCCACGAACCACCTGGCCCACTCCCGGTACGGACCAACGCCATCGCCCCAGCTTTGCAGCGAAAGGGCCGCACCGACACCCTTCGGGGGTGCGGGGCCGTATCGGCATGCGGCTTGGCCGCGTGGGCGCGACCAGCCCCCACGCACGCGCGGTCCCAGCCCTCACGCACGCGCAGTCCCAGCCCTCACGCACCCGCAGCCACAGCCCTCCCACGCACCCGCAGTCGTTCGACTACGCACCCGCAGTCGAACGACTACGCGCCGCAGGACCTCAGGAACGCCCTGGTCCGCTGAGCGATCGGCAGCGGCCGATCCGGCTCGCACGGATACATGTCCTGCTCGACGATCGCGAACAGGTCCACGTCCAGCTTCTGCGCCGCCTCCAGCACAGGACCCAGCGCGGGCACGCCCGAAGGCGGCTCGCACATCACGCCCTGGGCCACGGCCGGCCCGAACGGCGTCCCCTTGGCCCGCACATCGGCCAGGATCTCCGGATCCACCTGCTTGAGGTGCAGGTACCCGATCCGCGACCCGTACGTCTCGATCAGCTTGACGCTGTCGCCGCCGCAGTACGCGTAGTGCCCGGTGTCCAGGCACAGCGACACCAGGGAGGAGTCGGTCGCGTCCAGGAAGCGGACCACGTTCTCCTCGCTGTCGACGTGGGTGTCGGCATGCGGGTGGACGACGATCTGCAGGCCGTACTCGTCCTTCACCCGCTGCCCCAGCCGCTCGGTCAGCGAGCTGAGGTTGCGCCACTGCTCGGGCGTGAGCGTGTCGGACTCCAGCACCTCGCCCGTCTTGTCGTCCCGCCAGAACGACGGGATCACGACCAGGTGCCTGGCCCCCATCGCCTGCGCGAGCACCGCGTTGTCCGCGACATGGGCCCAGGTCTTCTCCCACACGGCCTCACCGTGGTGCAGGCCGGTGAAGACGGTGCCGGCGGACACCTTCAGGCCGCGCCGGGTGACCTCCTCGGTGAGGACGACGGGGTCGGTGGGCAGGTACCCGTACGGCCCCAGCTCGATCCACTCGTAACCGGAGTCCGCGACCTCGTCGAGGAAGCGCTGCCAGGGGACCTGCTGAGGGTCGTCGGGGAACCACACGCCCCAGGAGTCGGGAGCCGAGCCGATCCGGATGCGGGACAGTGAGGGCTGAGGTGCGGGCGCTGTCATGCCGGTCAGCTTCGGTTCGGACAGCAAGCGCTGTCAAGGTCTCGTCCGAATGTCTGGACAAAACATTGACAGGGCTCGGCGTACGGGGCTACAAACGCCCAGAGAGCCGACGCAGGTACGAAGGGAAGCCGATGGCGTACGACCTGATCACCATGGGGCGGATCGGTGTGGACCTGTATCCACTCCAGACCGGTGTCCCGCTGCCGCAGGTGACGTCCTTCGGCAAGTTCCTCGGGGGCTCGGCGACCAACGTCGCGGTCGCCGCGTCACGCCTGGGACGGCGGACCGCGGTGATCACCCGCACCGGCGACGACCCGTTCGGCACCTACCTGCACGAGGCCCTGCGGGACTTCGGCGTCGACGACCGCTGGGTCACCCCGGTCCCGGGCCTGCCGACCCCCGTCACCTTCTGCGAGGTCTTCCCGCCGGACGACTTCCCGCTGTACTTCTACCGGCAGCCCAAGGCCCCGGACCTGGAGATCGACGCCCACGAGCTGGACCTCGACGCGATCCGCGAGGCGAGCATCTTCTGGGTCACCGGCACCGGGCTGAGCGAGGAGCCCAGCCGTACGGCCACGCTGGCGGCCCTCGCCCACCGCGCCAAGGCGGGCACGACGGTCTTCGACCTGGACTGGCGGCCGATGTTCTGGAAGGACCCGGCCGAGGCCCGCCCCTTCTACGTCGAGGCCCTCAAGCACACCACCGTCGCCGTCGGGAACCTCGACGAGGTCGAGGTCGCCACCGGAGTGCGGGGGCCCCGCGAGGCGGCCCGGGCGCTGCTGGACGCCGGTGTCGAGCTCGCGGTCGTCAAGCAGGGCCCCAAGGGCGTCCTCGCCGTCGACAGCAAGGGCGAGGAGGCCGAGGTGCCGCCCCTGCCCGTGAACGTCCTCAACGGCCTCGGCGCCGGTGACGCCTTCGGCGGCTCCCTGGTCCACGGCCTCCTCGCCGGCTGGGACCTGGAGAAGATCATGCGCCACGCCAACGCGGCCGGCGCCATCGTCGCCTCCCGTCTGGAGTGCAGCTCGGCGATGCCGACCACCGACGAGATCGAGAGCGCGGTCGCGGCGGGAGCGGTCAAGTGAGCGTCGACATCACCGAACTCGTGCGCCTGCGCGCGGAACGCCCCGAGGCGATCGCCGAGGCGGCCGCCCGCCGCCCCCGCAGGCCGCTGCTGAACGACAGCGGCCGTCTGATGATCGTCGCCGCCGACCACCCCGCCCGGGGCGCGCTCGGCGTCGGCGGCAACCGCATGGCCATGGCCAACCGCGGCGACCTGCTGGAGCGCCTGTGCCTGGCGCTGTCCCGCCCCGGCGTGGACGGCGTCCTCGCCACCGCCGACATCCTGGACGACCTGCTGCTGCTCGGCGCCCTCGACGGCAAGGTCGTCATGGGCTCCATGAACCGCGGCGGTCTCCAGGGCGCGAGCTTCGAGCTCGACGACCGCTTCACCGGCCACCGCCCCGAGGACATGGAGCGGCTCGGCTTCGACGCCGGCAAGCTGCTTCTGCGCATCGACTACGACGACCCGGGCTCCCTGACCACCATGGAGTCCACGGCCCGCGCCATCGACGACATGGCCGCACGCAGGCTCCCCGTCTTCGTCGAGCCCTTCATCAGCGGCCGCACCACCGAGGGCAAGGTCAGGAACGACCTGTCCGCCGAGGCCGTCACCAAGTCGATCGCCATCGCCTCGGGCCTGGGCGGCAGTTCGGCCTACACCTGGCTCAAGGTCCCGGTCTGCGACAACCCCGACGACATGGGCGAGGTCATGTCCGCCTCCACGCTGCCCGCCGTGCTCCTGGGCGGCGAGGTCGGGGACGACCAGGACGGCGCGTACGAGAAGTGGCGCGGCGCCCTGCAACTCCCCACCGTGCGCGGCCTGGTGGTCGGGCGCTCGCTGCTGTACCCGGCGGACGGCGACGTGGCCGCCGCCGTGGACACCGCCGTAGGACTGCTGTGAGGGCCGCCGCATGACACAGAACGAGCTGTACGTCCCCAAGGGTGCCTCCACCAACGCCCAGTACGCGGTGGACATCGACCCCAAGCGGGCCGGCTGGACCCACAGCAGCCTGCGCATCGTCGAGCTGGCACCGGGTGGCACCCACACCTTCACCTCCGGTGACAGCGAGTGGATCGTGCTTCCGCTGGAAGGCGGCTGTACCGTCCACGTAGGTACCGAAGAGCTCCAACTCCTGGGCCGGGAAAGCGTGTTCGCCGGAGTCTCGGACTTCGCGTACGTGCCCCGGGACGCCCAGGCATCGATCGCCTCCGGCGCGGGAGGCCGCTTCGCCCTGGCAGGAGCGAAGTGCGAGCGACGACTCCCCGCCCGCTACGGCCCCGCGCCGGAGGTCCCCGTCGAACAGCGCGGCAGCGGCACCCAGTTGCGGCACGTCCGCAACTTCGCCTCCGCCGACGCCTTCGACTGCGACAAGCTCATCGCCGTCGAGGTGGTCACCCCCGGCGGCAACTGGTCCTCCTACCCGCCGCACAAGCACGACGAGCACCGGCCGGGCGTGGAGGCCGAGCTGGAGGAGATCTACTACTTCGAGATCGACGGCCCGAACGGTTTCGGCTATCAGCGCGTATCTCCCTCCCGTGAGGGCGGATCCGACGTCCTCGCCGAGGTCCGCTCCGGTGACGCCGTCCTCGTCCCCGACGGATGGCACGGCCCGTCCATCGCCCAGCCCGGCCACGACATGTACTACCTGAACGTCATGGCGGGACCGGGTGAGACGCGGGAGTGGCGGATCTGCTTCCACCCGGACCACACGGAGGGGTACCGATGACCACCCGCCTGACCGTCGCACAAGCGCTGGTCCGCTTCCTGGCCGCCCAGTACACCGAACGCGACGGCGTACGACAGCGGTTGATCTCCGCTACCTGGGGCATCTTCGGCCACGGCAATGTCGCGGGGCTCGGCCAGGCGCTCGTCGAGTACGCCGACGACATGCCGTACCACCAGGGCCGCAACGAGCAGTCCATGGTGCACGCGGCCGTCGGCTACGCCCGCCAGTCGAACCGCCTCTCCACGCACGCGGTGACGACCTCCATCGGCCCGGGCGCCACCAACCTGGTGACGGGCGCCGCCCTCGCGACCATCAACCACCTCCCGGTCCTGCTCCTGCCGGGCGACATCTTCGCCACCCGCGTCGCCGACCCGGTCCTCCAGCAGCTCGAAGTGCCGTACGCGGGCGACATCAGCGTCAACGACTGTCTGCGGCCCGTGTCGAAGTACTTCGACCGTGTCACGCGGCCCGAGGCCCTGATCCCGGCCGCCCTCCAGGCCATGCGCGTCCTCACCGACCCCGTCGAGACCGGCGCGGTGACGCTCGCGCTGCCCCAGGACGTCCAGGCCGAGGCGTACGACTGGCCCGAGGAGTTCTTCGCCGAGCGCACCTGGGTCGTACGGCGTCCCGGCGCCGACCCCACCGAACTCGCCGAGGCCATCGCCCTGATCAGGTCGGCGCACCGCCCCCTGGTCGTCGCCGGCGGCGGAGTCCACCACAGCCGGGCCGAGGACGCCCTCGCCGAGTTCGCGGCCGCCACCGGCTTCCCGGTCGCCTCCACCCAGGCCGGCAAGGGCTCCCTGCGCCACGACCACCCCCAGGACGTCGGCGGCGTCGGCCACACCGGCACCGCCACCGCCAACGAACTGGCCCGCCAGGCCGACCTGGTGATAGGCGTCGGCACCCGGTACACCGACTTCACCACGGCCTCCGGCACCCTGTTCGCCGACGAGAACGTCCGCTTCCTCAACCTCAACATCGCGCCCTACGACGGCCACAAGCTCGCGGGTCAGCCCCTGGTGGCGGACGCCCGCAGCGGCCTCCAGGAGCTCACCGAGGCCCTGCAGCTGCACGCGCACCGCGTCCCGGGCGGGTACATCGACGAGTACACCCTCGACAAGGAGCGCTGGGAGCAGCGCGTCGACGCATGCTTCGAGGCCGACGAGCCCGACATCAGGCCGACCCAGCCGCAGGTCCTCGGCGCCCTCGACGCGCTGGTCGACGAGTCCGACGTGATCATCAACGCGGCCGGCTCCCTCCCCGGCGACCTGCACAAGCTGTGGCGCGCCCGGTCGAGGGACCAGTACCACCTGGAGTACGGCTACTCCTGCATGGGCTACGAGATCCCGGCCGCCATCGGTGTGAAGATGGCCGCTCCCGACCGCAACGTCTGGGCGCTGGTCGGCGACGGGACCTACCTGATGATGCCGACGGAGATCGTCACGGCCGTGCAGGAGGGCATCGCGATCAAGATGCTCCTGATCCAGAACCACGGCTACGCCTCCATCGGCGGTCTGTCCGAGACGGTCGGGGGCGAGCGGTTCGGAACGGCGTACCGCTACCAGTCCGAGGACGGCACCTACACGGGCGCTCCGCTGCCCGTGGACCTGGCCGCCAACGCGGCCAGCCTCGGTATGCGCGTGCTGCGCGCGAAGACCGTACGAGACCTCCGCGCCGCCCTCGAAGAGGCGCGGGCCGCCGACACTCCCACATGTGTCTACGTCGAGACGCAAACGGCAGACACAGTGTCGGGCGCGCCTCCGGCGCAGGCCTGGTGGGATGTACCTGTGGCCGAGACCGCGACCCGACCGTCCGCGGTGAAGGCCCGAGAGCTGTACGAACGGCACGTCTCTACCCGACGCCGCCATCTGTGAAGGAGTACTCGGTCATGACGAAGATCGTCAACCACTGGATCGGCGGCAAGACCGTCGAAGGCGCGTCGGGGAACTACGGGCCGGTCACCGACCCGGCGACCGGCGCGGTCACCACCAACGTGGCGTTCGCCTCGGTCGACGAGGTCGACGCCGCCGTAGCCGCCGCGAAGGACGCGTTCCAGACCTGGGGCACCTCGTCCCTCGCCAAGCGCACCACCATCCTGTTCAAGTTCCGGGCGCTCCTGGAGGCGAACCGGGACGCGATCGCCGAGCTGATCACCGCCGAGCACGGCAAGGTGCACAGCGACGCGCTCGGCGAGGTCGCGCGCGGTCTGGAGATCGTGGACCTGGCCTGCGGGATCACCGTGCAGCTCAAGGGCGAACTGTCGACCGAGGTCGCCAGCCGCGTGGACGTCGCGTCCATCCGCCAGCCGCTCGGTGTCGTCGCGGGCATCACGCCGTTCAACTTCCCGGCGATGGTCCCGATGTGGATGTTCCCGATCGCCATCGCGACCGGCAACACCTTCGTGCTCAAGCCCTCCGAGAAGGACCCGTCGGCCTCCGTCAAGATCGCCGAGCTGCTGGCCGAGGCCGGTCTGCCCGACGGCGTGTTCAACGTCGTGCACGGCGACAAGGTGGCCGTCGACCGCCTCCTGGAGCACCCGGACGTCAAGGCCGTCTCCTTCGTCGGCTCGACCCCGATCGCCCGCTACATCCACACCACGGCCTCCGCCAACGGCAAGCGCGTGCAGGCCCTCGGCGGTGCCAAGAACCACATGCTGGTCCTGCCGGACGCCGACCTGGACGCCGCCGCCGACGCGGCCGTGTCCGCGGCCTACGGCTCGGCCGGCGAGCGCTGCATGGCGATCTCCGCCGTCGTCGCGGTCGGCTCCATCGGTGACACGCTGGTCGAGAAGATCCGCGAGCGCGCCGAGAAGATCAAGATCGGCCCCGGCAACGACCCGGCCTCCGAGATGGGCCCGCTCATCACGAAGGTGCACCGCGACAAGGTCGCCTCCTACGTGACGGGTGCGGCGGCCGAGGGCTGCGAGGTCGTCCTGGACGGCACCGGCCACACGGTCGAGGGCTTCGAGGACGGCCACTGGATCGGCATCTCGCTCCTCGACAAGGTCCCCACCACGGCGAAGGCCTACCAGGACGAGATCTTCGGCCCGGTCCTGACCGTCCTGCGCGTCGACACCTACGAGGACGGCCTGGCGCTGATCAACGCCTCGCCCTTCGGCAACGGCACCGCGATCTTCACCCGGGACGGTGGCGCCGCCCGCCGCTTCCAGCTGGAGGTCGAGGCCGGCATGGTCGGCGTGAACGTCCCGATCCCGGTCCCCGTCGGCTACCACTCCTTCGGTGGCTGGAAGGACTCGCTCTTCGGCGACCACCACATCTACGGCAACGACGGCACGCACTTCTACACCCGCGGCAAGGTCGTCACCACCCGCTGGCCCGACCCGGCCGACGCCCCCACGGGCGTGGACCTGGGCTTCCCCCGCAACCACTGAGGCTCTTCCGGGCGCCGGGCACGCACACGCGTGTCCGGCGCCCGGCCGTGCTCACTGCTTGGCGGAAGCGTCCTTCAGGGCATCGCTCAGATCACCGGTCTCGGCGGCCGGCGGCGCCTTGACCACGGCCGTCCTCCCGAACTTCTCGAAGTCCATGGTCACGGTCATCGTGCCGATCCTCTGCTTCAGCCGCACCGGCAGGTCCTTGCCGCCGACCCAGATGTCCATGGTCATCGAGGTGGCTCCGCCGGTGATCGAACCGGCGAGGCTGTCCGCGTCGCCGTAGGCGTCCTTGAACTTCCCCAGCTGCGCCTGGTCGAGCTCGGCCCGGTAGTGGGTCGTGCTCTGCCCGTCGACGGTCTCCTTGCCGAGATCCTTGACGTTCTTGGCGTACTTGAGGCTCTTCATGGAGGCCGCCGGGCTCCCGCCGCCACCCCCGCTGAACGCCTGCGCGCCCTTCTCGCCGAACACGGCCGACGCGTCTACCTTCATCCACTCCTTGCCCTTGAGCGGGCCGGAGCGCTGCGGGTCGACGTCGTAGTAGTAGGCGCCGTCCACGAACAGCATGCGCATGGTCGGGGCGTCCTGGAGCAGCTGCATCTGTGCGGCCTTCGTGTCCATCTCGACGTCGAAGGCGTAGCCGGCGCCCCAGGAGTAGGTGCCCTCCATGGTGATCGGAGCCGTGCCCGCGGTCGCCGTGGAGATCCTCACCTCGGCGGACCCGAGGTTCTCCGTCCGGTCGGTCGCCCGCGCGAGCGCCGCCATGATCGCGTCCGACTTGTCGACGACGTCCGCCGCCCGCTGCACGCCGTCCGAGCCGCACCCCGTGACCGCGACCATCGCCGCCGCCGTCAACCCCACGCAGGCAGCGGTGTACTTGAGCTTCATGTGCCCCCCTGTGAACCATCTGTGAGCTGTGACTTTAGCGGTACGTTTTTTCACGCCGCCACTGCGATTCCCGCACCCCGGAAATCGCGGAACCCATAACGCGGAACTGTCGTATTCACCCTTCTCGTGGCTCACGATCTACGGATTTCGCAGCAGGACACCTATTGACGCGCTGGTTTTCGTCGGGGTTCCATGCAGCACCATGACCGACACCCTCCGCCCTGCCGACACCGCCGTCCCAGAGGCGCGGGAGCACGGCCACGCCAGGCTCAACCGCTCCATCGGCGTGGTCGGCGGCACCCTGCTGACCCTGTCCTGCGTGACCCCGGCCTCCACGCTCTTCGTGGTCGTCCCCGATCTCTTCGGCACGCTCGGCACCGCCACCGCCCTGACGATCGCCATCGGCTCCCTCCTCTGCGTCGCCGTGGCGTTCTGCTACTCGGAGCTGGGCACCCTCATCCCCAGCGCGGGCGGCGAGTACGCGATGGTCTCGACGCTGGCGGGACGGCTCGCGGGCTGGCTCGTCTTCGTGCTGTCCCTCCTGGTCGTCATGATCGTCCCGCCGGTGATCGCGATGGGCACCGCGGACTACCTGGCCCCCGTGATCCACCTGGACCCCTCCCTCGCGGGCGCCGCGGTCATGCTCCTGGCCACCCTCGCCGGCCTCCTCGACCTGCGCGCCAACGCCTGGATCACCGGCATCTTCCTGGTCCTTGAGGTGATCGCGGCGGCGGTGGTGGCGCTGCTGGGCTTCACCCACGCGGAACGCGGCCCGGGCAGCCTGCTGTCCATGCAGGTGGCGGGCGCGAACGGCGGCACGGACGCGGTGACGGCCATGCTGATCGTCTCCGGCCTCGCGATCGCCCTCTTCGTCACCCAGGGCTTCTCGACGGCCGTCTACCTCTCCGAGGAACTGGAGAACCCCCGCCGCAACGTGGCCCGTACGGTCCTGGCCACCCTCGCCATCTCCACCGTGATCATCCTGGTCCCGGTGGTCGCGATCACCCTGGGCGCCTCCGACCTGTCCGAGCTGACCGGCGGCGACATCGGCACCATGGTCACGGCCTGGTCCAACTCGGCGGTCGGCACCTTCGTCAGCCTCTGCGTCGCCCTCGCGATCATCAACGCCGGCATCGTCATGGTCATCCAGAACTCCCGGGTCCTGTTCGCCTCGGCCCGGGACAAGGCCTGGCCGTCCCCGGTCAACAGCCTCTTCTCGAAGCTCGGCCGCTTCGGCAGCCCCTGGGTGGCCACGCTGGCGGTGGGCGTCCCGGGCGCCGCCCTGTGCTTCGTGAACCTCGACACGCTGTACGGCGTGACAGGCGTCTCGGTGACCGGCATGTACCTCCTGGTGGCGGTCGCGGCCCTCCTCTCCCGCCGCCCCCACCACAAGCACACCCCGGCCTGGCGCATGCCCCTGTGGCCCGCGATGCCGATCCTGCTGATAGCCGTACTGGCCTACATCCTGACCCAGCAGGAGACGGAGTACCTGCTGTGGACGGGCGGCATCACCGCGGCGGCGACCCTGTACTGGGCCCTGTACCTGCGCCCCCGCAGGGACACGAGGTGGCTGGTCTCGATTCCGAGTGAGTAGACCTGCCCAGGGGCGCGGGGCTGCATCGATGTGCGGCTCCGCCGCGTGGGCGCGACCAACCACAACGGCGCAGCAGCCGGCACACGACAGAAGCCCCCGAGCTCATGGCCGTACCGCACCTGCTGTACGAGACGCGACCGAGTCCACCCCCAGGATGGCCCGGAGTTCAGCCCTCGGTCGACAACTCCCCGACAGTTTCACCCCGTACCGTTGAATCATGGATCTTCGACGCCTCCGGAGGCCGCGGTGGATCGCCGCCGCGGCCTCCGTCGTCGTCCTCGCCGCTGCCGGGACATGGACGGCCGCCGCTTCCGACGACCCACCCCCGGTGCACCGCGACGACCAGATCATGGCGATCGACGGCGTCCGCATAGACACCTCGTTCTTCACGACGAACGGCACCGAAAGGCGCCCGGCGGTCCTCCTGGGCCACGGCTTCGGCGGCAGCAAGAACGACGTACGCCAACAGGCACAGGACCTCGCGAGAGACGGCTACGCGGTCCTGACCTGGTCCGCGCGCGGCTTCGGCAGGTCGACCGGCAAGGTCGGCCTCAACGACCCCGACGCCGAGGTCAAGGACGTCAGCAGGCTGATCGACTGGCTCGCGAAGCAGCCCCAGGTCCGGCTCGACAAGCCCGGTGACCCCAGAGTCGGCGTGGCGGGCGCGAGCTACGGCGGCGCGATCTCCCTCCTCGCCGCCGGCCACGACGACCGCGTGGACGCGATCGCCCCCTCGATCACGTACTGGAACCTCTCGGACGCCCTCTTCCCGAACGGCGTCTTCAAGAAGCTCTGGGCCGGCATCTTCGTCAACTCCGCGGGCGGCTGCGACAAGTTCGAGCCGCAGATCTGCGCGATGTACGAGCGGGTGGCCCAGTCCGGCGTCCCGGACGCGCAGGCCGAGAAGATGCTGGAGGAACGCTCGCCGTCGGCCGTCGCCAAGGACATCAAGGTCCCCACCCTCCTCTTCCAGGGCCAGACGGACTCCCTCTTCCCTCTGAACCAGGCCGACCAGGCGGCGAAGGCCATCCGGGCCAACGGCGCCCCCGTCGACGTCGACTGGATCGCGGGCGGCCATGACGGCGGCGACCTGGAGACCAGCCGCGTCCAGTCCCGTGTGACGCACTGGTTCGACCGCTATCTCAAGGACGACAAGAGCGCCGACACCGGCCCCGCCTTCCGCGTCACCCGCACCCTCGGCACCGGCACCGGCGACGGCGAGACCCGCCTCGCAGGGGTCACCGCCGACACGTACCCGGGCCTGGAGGGCGACGACCGCAGGATCGCCCTGACCGGCCGCGAGCAGGACTTCGCCAACCCGGCCGGAGCGGCACCGCCCGCCGTCTCGGCCCTCCCCGGCCTGGGCGGGGGCGGCCTCTCCCAGCTCTCCTCCCTCGGCGTCGGCGTCTCCCTCGACTTCCCGGGCCAGTACGCCGCGTTCGAGTCGGCACCGGCCAGGGACGACCTCCAGATCACCGGTTCGCCGACCGTCACCGTCCACGTGAAGTCGACCAGCGACGACGCGGTCCTGTTCGCCAAGGTGTACGACGTCGACGCGAACGGCCGGCAGACGCTGCCCTCCCAACTCGTCGAGCCGATCAGGGTCGAGGGAGCCAAGGCCGGCAAGGACGTCACGATCACGCTCCCCGCCATCGACCACGAGATCGAGGACGGCCACCGCCTCAGGCTGGTCCTCGCCTCCACGGACCTCGGCTACGCCTCCCCGACAGCCCCGGCGACGTACACCGTCTCCCTGAAGAGCGACCTGTCCGTCCCGACCGCGCTCAGCGAGAAGAACACGCAGGCCCCCCTGCCTGCCTGGGTGTGGTGGCTTCCACTGGCCGGCGCCGTGCTCGCGCTGATCCTCGTGGTGACCGGCCGCCGCCGTACGACGGCCCCCGCCGCCCCCGAGCCCGAGCTGGCGGAAGTCCCCCTGCAGATCACCGACCTGAGCAAGCGGTACGCCAAGTCCGCCGACCGGTACGCGGTCCGCGACCTCTCCTTCCGCGTCGAGAAGGGCCAGGTCCTCGGCCTGCTCGGCCCGAACGGCGCGGGCAAGACCACCACGCTGCGCATGCTGATGGGCCTGATCAAGCCGGACGGCGGCGAGATCCGCGTCTTCGGCCACGCGATCGCCCCCGGCGCCCCCGTGCTCTCCCGCGTCGGCGCCTTCGTCGAGGGCGCGGGCTTCCTGCCGCACCTGTCGGGCCGGGAGAACCTGGAGCTGTACTGGCGGGCCACCGGCCGCCCGTCCGAGGACGCCCACATGGAGGAGGCACTGGAGATCGCCGGCCTGGGCGACGCCCTGGCCCGCGCGGTCCGCACCTACTCCCAGGGCATGCGCCAGCGCCTGGCCATCGCGCAGGCCATGCTGGGCCTGCCGGACCTGCTCATCCTGGACGAGCCGACCAACGGTCTCGACCCGCCGCAGATCCGCGAGATGCGCGAGGTGATGATCCGCTACGCGGCGGCCGGCCGCACGGTCATCGTCTCCAGCCACCTCCTCTCCGAGGTCGAGCAGTCCTGCACCCACCTCGTCGTCATGGACCACGGCAAGCTGGTCCAGGCGGGCCCGGTCGCCGAGATCGTCGGCTCCGGCGACACCCTCCTGGTCGGCACGGCCGTACCGGTCGAGGAGCCCGTGGCCGAGAAGGTGGCGGCCCTCCCGGGCGTGGCCTCGGCGATCACCACCGACGACGGCCTTCTCGTACGGCTCGACGCGGACGGCAGCGCGGCACACCTGGTCGCCGAACTCGTCCGGCTGGAGGTCCCCGTGGAGTCGGTGGGCCCCCACCGCCGCCTCGAGGACGCCTTCCTCACCCTGATCGGAGACTCCGCATGAGCACGGTGACCGACCGCGCGGCGCCCGTCGAGGTGGCCGACGGCTACCGCGCGGGCCGCACGCTGCCGATCCGGGTCGAGCTGGTACGGCAGTTGAAGCGCCGCCGCACCCTCGTCATGTTCGGCATCCTGATCGCCCTGCCCTTCGTCCTGCTGATCGCCTTCCAGCTGGGCGGCGGCCCCGGCTCGGACAACACCCGGGTCAACCTGATGGACACGGCGACGGTGTCCGGGGCGAACTTCGCCGCGGTGAACCTGTTCGCCTCCGCGGGCTTCCTCCTGGTCGTCCCCGTCGCACTGTTCTGCGGGGACACGGTCGCCTCGGAGGCCAGCTGGTCCTCCCTGCGCTATCTCCTCGCGGCACCCGTGCCGAGGGCCCGTCTGCTGTGGTCGAAGCTCGTTGTGGGCCTCGCCCTCAGCCTGGCCGCGATGCTCCTGCTCCCGCTGACCGCCCTCGCGGTCGGCACCGCCGCCTACGGCTGGGGCCCGCTCCAGCTTCCCACCGGCGGCGCACTGGAACCGGGGACAGCGGCGCAACGCCTGCTGATCACGGTGGCGTACATCTTCATCTCCCAACTCGTCACCGCAGCCCTGGCGTTCTGGCTCTCCACCCGCACCGACGCCCCCCTCGGCGCGGTCGGCGGCGCGGTCGGGCTGACCATCGTCGGCAATGTGCTGGACCAGGTGACGGCCCTCGGCGACTGGCGCGACTTCCTCCCCTCGCACTGGCAGTACGCCTGGCTGGACGCCGTGCAGCCGACGTTGCGGTGGTCCGACATGATCCAGGGCACCTCCCTGTCGATAACGCTCGCCCTGGTGCTGTTCGCCCTGGCCTTCCGGGGTTTCGCCCGCAAGGACGTGGTCTCCTAGGTCAACGGAAGATCACCCACCGGTCTCGACGGGCCGTCTCCGTGCCCCCTTCGATACCCATCCGCAACGCTCCGTGGCGCACGTTCCGGCCCCCCGGCCCGTCACAGTCGCAGAAGCCGACGTCAACGGGCCCAGGGGGTAGGGACGATGGAGCGACAGCGGACACGACAGGTGGTGCTCGCCCTCGCAGTGGCGGGCGGCCTGCTGCTCACCGGCTGCGGCGGGGGCGAGGACAGCGGAGGCAAGAGCAGCGCGGACGGCTCCAGGGGCGGTTCGTACGGCTCGGCCTTCCCGGCCCCGGACCAGCCCCGGGGCGAACAGGACTCGGACGAGTCCCGCGACCACGACTCCCCGGACCGGGAGACACCCGACCTCCTCTCCACCTTCGCCCTCGACGTCGACACCGCCTCGTACGGCTACGCCCGCCGCACCCTCGCCGAGGGCCGCCGCCCCGACCCGTCGACGATCCGCCCCGAGGAGTTCGTCAACAGCTTCCGCCAGGACTACGACCGCCCCGACGGCAACGGCTTCACGGTCACCGTCGACGGCGCCCGCACCGACCGCGACGACTGGTCCCTGATCCGCGTGGGCCTCGCCACCAGGAGCGCCGAGGAGGACTCGGACCGGCGCCCGCCGGCCGCCCTGACCTTCGTCATCGACATCTCCGGCTCCATGTCCGAACCCGGCCGGCTCGACCTCGCCCAGCAGTCCCTCACCACCATGACGGACCGCCTGCGCGACGACGACTCCGTCGCCCTCGTCACCTTCAGCGACGAGGCCGAGACGGTCCTGCCGATGACCCGCCTCGGCGGCCACCGCGAGCGGATCCAGGAGGCCGTCGACAGCCTGGAGCCGACGTACTCCACCAACCTCGGCGCCGGCGTCGAGACCGGCTACCGCACCGCCGTGGACGGCCTGCGCGAGGGCGCCACCAACCGGGTCGTCCTCATCTCCGACGCCCTCGCCAACGACGGCGACACCGACCCCGACTCCATCCTCGACCGCATCGACACCGCCCGCCGCGAGCACGGCATCACCCTCTTCGGCGTCGGGGTCGGCAGCGACTACGGCGACGCCCTGATGGAACGCCTCGCCGACAAGGGCGACGGCCACACCGTCTACGTCTCCGGCGCCGACGACGCCGAGAAGGTCTTCTGCGAACAACTCCCGCAGAACATCGACCTCACCGCCCGCGACGCCAAGGCCCAGGTCGCCTTCGACCCGCGGACCGTCCGCCAGTTCCGCCTCATCGGCTACGACAACCGTCGCGTCGCCGACGACGACTTCCGCGACGACCGCGTGGACGGCGGCGAGGTCGGCCCCGGCCACACCGTCACCGCCCTCTACGCGGTGCGCACCGAGCCCGGCGCCGACGGCCACCTCGCCACCGCGACCGTCCGCTGGCAGGACCCCGACACCCGCGCCCCGCACGAGAGGTCGGCCGCACTGGAGACCATCGACGACTCGCTGCGCGAGGCGAACCCCCGCTTCCAGGTCGACGCGGTCGCCGCCTACTTTGCCGACGCCCTGCGCGACACCTCCACCGACGACCGCCTTCCGGGACGGCCGTCCATGCGGGAACTCGCCGACTGGGCAGACGAGTTGGCGGACCGGACCGAGGACGGCACGGTACGCGGACTCGCCGACACCATCCGGCAGGCCCGGCACCTCGCGGACTGACACCGCACCCATTGACCTTTTCTTACTTGAGAGTAAGTTAGCGGCCCAGTCGGAGCCGACCGGGGAGCCACCATGGGCGTACGCAGGGATCTGAAGAGGGCGAAACACCTGGCGGGCCGCACCAGGGTCGAGGTCGTCAAGGACGAGGGCGGTGTCGTACGGGAGGCCCGCACACCGCCCCTCGCCCCGCCCCCGACCACGGGCAGCATCGCCGACCTCCCGTTCACCAATGCGGCCGAGACACCCGACGCCGTGGTCCTGCACCGCAAGGAGAACGACACCTGGCGGCCGGTCACGGCGGCCGCCTTCGCCCGTGAAGTCACCGCCGTGGCCAAGGGGTTGATTGCGGCAGGCGTCGAACCGGGCGGCCGGGTCGCCGTGATGTCCCGCACCCGCTACGAGTGGACGGTCCTCGACTTCGCCATCTGGGCGGCCGGCGGCCAGACCGTCCCCGTCTACGCCACCTCCTCCGCCCAGCAGGTGGAGTGGATCGTCCGCGACTCCGGCGCCCGCCATGTCGTCACCGAGAACGCCGAGAACGCGGCGACCGTGGCCACCGGCACCGCCGACCACGAAGCCCCGCCCCGCGTCTGGCAGTTGGACGCGGCAGCCCTCGACGAACTCACCGCCCTCGGCCACGGCCTCCCCGACGAGGAGGTCACCAAGCGCCGAGCCGCCCTGACCCCCGACACCATCGCGACCGTCTGCTACACCTCCGGCACCACCGGCCGCCCCAAGGGCTGCGTCCTCACCCACGCCAACCTGCACGCCGAGGCCGCCAACACGGTCGAACTCCTCCACCCCATCTTCAAGGAGGTCACCGACCAGACCGCCTCCACCCTCCTCTTCCTCCCGCTCGCCCACATCATGGGCCGCACCCTCCAGATCGCCTGCCTGATGGGCCGTATCGAGATCGGGCACTGCCCGAGCATCAAGCCCGACGAACTGCGCCCGGCACTCAAGGAGTTCCGCCCGACCTTCCTCGTCGGCGTGCCGTACCTCTTCGAGAAGATCCACGCCACCGGCCGCGCCACCGCCGAGAAGATGGGCCGCGCCGCTTCCTTCGACCGCGCCCACCGCATCGGCGTCCGCTTCGGCGAGGCGTACCTGAACAAGTTCCTGGGCCGCGGCAAGGGGCCAGGACCCGGCCTCTACGCCGCCTGGGGCCTGTACGACCTGCTGGTCTACCGCCGTATCCGCAAGGAGCTCGGCGGCCGCATGCGCTACGCCCTCAGCGGCGGCTCCCCCCTCGACCGTGAGCTCAACCTGTTCTTCGCCGCGGCCGGGATCATCATCTACGAGGGCTACGGCCTCACCGAGACCAGCGCCGCCGCCACCATCGTCCCGCCGCTGAGCCCCCGCCCCGGCACGGTCGGCCAGCCGATCCCCGGCACCGCGATCCGCATCGCCGACGACGGCGAGGTCCTCATCAGGGGCGGGGTCGTCTTCGGCGCCTACTGGAACAACCCGGAGGCCACGGACGCGGTCCTGAAGGACGAGTGGTTCGCCACCGGCGACCTCGGCGCCCTCGACGAGGACGGCTATCTCACCATCACCGGCCGCAAGAAGGACCTCATCGTCACCTCCGGCGGCAAGAACGTCTCCCCGGCCGTCCTGGAGGACCGGCTGCGCAGCCGGGCCCCCGTCGGCCAGTGCCTCGTCGTCGGCGACAACCGCCCCTTCGTCGCCGCCCTGATCACCCTCGACCCCGAGGCGATGACCCACTGGCTGTCGGTGCGAGGGTTGCCCGCCGACACCCCGCACGCCGAACTGGTGCAGGACGAGCGGCTGCGGGCCGACATCCAGAAGGCCGTCGACCACGCCAACCTCGTCGTCTCCCGCGCCGAGTCGATCCGCGCCTTCCGGCTGGTCGAGGGGGAGTTCACCGAGGACAACGGCCTGCTCACCCCGTCCTTGAAGATCAAACGGCACGTGGTGACGGCGGCCTACGCGGAGGAGATCGAGGCGATCTACCGCAAGTGAGCCGACCGTTGGCCCCAGGACATGCGAAACGGCGGGCCACCGGAGAACCGGTGACCCGCCGTCGCGGGGGAGCCGAGGCTCAGCCGTTGCCGGCGCCGTTGCCGGACAGGGCCGAGATGTCGTCCAGGATGTGCGACAGCGGCTCGTCGCCCTTGGCCTGGGTCGAGTTCTCGACGCACTGCTGGTTCTGCGGGGCCGACAGGACGGGGATGTCCTGGACGCCGACGTTGACGAGCGCGAGGATCGACTGGGCGTTGACCTTCGCCGGCAGGCCGACACAGGGCTTGTTCAGCGAGCCCTGGACCAGCGAGAGCTGCGGGCTCATGTCACCGAACGTGGCCGAGTTGCCGAACTCCTGCGAGGCGCCGTTGCCGCTGGCGGACGTGGTGCCCTTGTCGTCACCGATGGCAAGCGCCTGGGGGGCGGCCGCTCCGGCGAGACCGGCGACGGACGCGGCGACAGCCGCGGTTGCCCACAGCTTCTTCATGTTCATTCCCTTCGAAAAGCGGACTCCGGGGAGGAGCTGCATGATCGAGAACGCCCGAACCCCCACCGGGGTTGCGGGCTTTGCCCCGATTGGCCCAGCGCGCGCACGACCCCCCGCGAGCGCCCCTCATCTGCAGGCGTAAGCACTCCCTCGCACCGTGACGGAACGCATCAGCCGCGGCGGGTCGTACGGCTTCGGATGCGCCCCCGCCCTCAGCAGCGGACGGTCCTCGCGCAGCTTCCCGAACATCGCGTCCGCCTTCGCCCGGTCCCAGGCCAGCGTCGAGCCGACGTCCGGCCGGGTCTCGTTGAACCCGGCGACCGGCACCGCCGCGAACTCGGTGTTCCTCGCCGGCACCTTGTTCAGCGCGGCCGCCAGCTCCACCAGGTCCCGGGCGCCGAAGCCCTGGTCGACCTGCCCGGAACCGAGCAACACGCGCACCAGCCGGGCCGTCGCCGCCGGGTCGGTCAGCAGGCCCTTCGCCCGGAGCCCGCGCAGCGCCTGGACCAGGAAGCGCTGCTGCCGCTGGATCCGGCCGAGGTCGGCCGCGCGGTCCACGTGCCGGGAGCGGACGTACTGCAGCGCGGGCCCGCCGGCGAGCCGGTGGGCACCCGGCTTCAGATCCAGCTTGGTGGCCCGGTCCTTCAGGCGCCGCGGAGTGCACACCTCGACGCCGCCGACGTCGTTCACCGCGTCGATGAACCGCCGGAAGTCCAGCTGGAGAAAGTGGTGGATGTTCAGCCCGGTCATGGACTCGACGGTGGCCACGGTGAGCCGGGGGCCACCCTCGGCGTACGCGCCGTTGATCTTCGAGGGGTGCGAGGGGCGCTTCGCGCCGGTGGCCTCGTCGCGGTACGCCGGAATGTCGGCGTAGGAGTCCCGCGGCAGGGCGACGACGCTCACGCGGTCCCGGCGGGCCGACACATGGACCACCATCAGCGTGTCCGTGCAGTCGCAGGCGATGCCGCCGGCGTGGTACTTCCGTTTCTCCGCTGCGGAGATGGTGTCCCGGCCGTCCGTGCCCATCACCAGGATGTTCGTGCCGTGCGGGGCGGAAGTAGCCCCACCGGGGAGGACGGCGGCGCCCCCGAGCAGCAGGGCGGAGGTCGCCAGGACGACCGAGGAAAGGGTTCTCTTCATCGTCACGCGACGAAAAGTAGGTCAGCGGGCCGCCGTGGATACGGCGGCCCGCTGACGAGGGCTCAGAAACCAGCCCCAGGGCTCATCGGCCCGCGGTGAGCGAGGGCTCAGTGGTTGCCGGTGCCGTTGCCGGACAGGGCCGAGATGTCGTCCAGGATGTGCGACAGCGGCTCGTCGCCCTTGGCCTGGGTCGAGTTCTCGACACACTGCTGGTTCTGCGGGGCCGACAGGATCGGGATGTCCTGGACACCCACGTTGACGAGCGCGGCGATCGACTGGGCGTTCAGCTTCGCCGGCAGGCCGATGCAGGGCTTGTTGAGGGAGCCCTGGATGAGCGCCATCTGCGGGCTCATGTTGCCGTACGTGGCCGAGTTGCCGAACGACTGCGAAGCGTGGTTTCCGCTGGCCGACGTGGTGCCCCCGTCGTTGCCGATGGCCATGGCGGGGGAGGCGACACCCGCGACGGAAGCGGCGACCGCGGCAGAGGCCAGAACCTTCTTGATCACTTGCTAGTCCCTTCTGAGGAAACCCCGTCCACCGGAGCGTTCTGGTCAACTGCTGCGGCCCCGCATGGTTCCTGCCATTCACTCCGATGGCCCATAGGGGGTTTTGGTCGATTCCGCACCCGGTGCGGGCCGTTCGGGTGAAGCGTCGAAACCAATCCCCTTGCCACCGGTTGATGCGGAGGCAGGAACAGTGCGTCTTGTGCCCCAGGAAAGGAAAGCGAAATGCTGAAGAAGGCAATGGCCGTGGCGGCGGTCGCCGCGTCCGTCGTCGGTGCCTCGGCGGCGGCTGCCCCGCAGGCGCTTGCCATCGGTGACGACAGCGGCACCAAGTCGGCCAGCGGCAACGGTGCCCACAGCGCGTTCGGCAACCAGGTGACCAAGGGCGACATGAGCCCGCAGGCCACCCTCGTGCAGAGCTCGGTCAACAAGCTCTGTGTCGGCCTGCCGGCGAAGGCCCAGGCCCAGTCGATCCTCGCGCTCGTCAACGTGGGTGTCCAGGACATCCCCGTTCTGTCGGCCCCGCAGTACCAGCAGTGCGCCGAGAACTCCACCCAGGCCAAGGGTGACGAGCCGGCCTCGCACATCCTGGACGACATCTCGGTGCTCGCCGGCAACGGTGCGGCCAACGGCTGACCCTTCGTCATGAAGTCGCCCGGGCGTTCGCCCGGGCGATTTTTTTCGCTGATACACCGTCAAAATGCCTGTGACTAGTCAAATGAAGCGTTTCTTTCAAGGCGTTCGAGTGAATTACCTCGCGACACACGTTCCGTAGTTTCTTCTGCTGTCTATTCCTCGTTCTACAGCCTGCAGGTCATGGTGCGAGCCGTTCCGACTGTGCTCGCTCGGTTTCGACCGTCATAGAGGCATGACCGCAGAGAAGGGAAAGTTCATGAAGAAGACCGCTGCTGTCGTCGCGGGCGCGATCATGGCCCTCGGCATGGCCGCCCCGGCCTTCGCCGACGCCGGTGCCCAGGGTGCCGCGATCGGCTCCCCGGGTGTCCTGTCCGGCAACGTGGTTCAGGTTCCGGTGCACATTCCCGTCAACGTGTGCGGCAACACCGTGAACGTCATCGCCCTGCTGAACCCGGCGTTCGGCAACGAGTGCGTCAACGACTGACGACGTAACGCGCCAGCCGCCCGGCTGTGCCATGGCCGGCCTCGGACGTCTTCCATTCGTTCGGGGCCGGCTTTTCCCACTTCTTCAAGCAGGAAGACAACGAGATTGCGACAGACCCTGAGCAAGGGAATGGTCGCGGCCGCCGCCGCGACGAGCATTCTGTCCCTGTGCGGCAGTCCCGCGATCGCCGACTCGCACGCGGGCGGGGCAGCCAAGGACTCGCCGGGCGCGCTGTCCGGCAACACCGTGCAGGCGCCGCTCCAGGTGCCGGTGAACGCCTGCGGTGACTCCGTGGACGTGATCGCCGCGCTCGACCCCGCGTTCGGCAACTCCTGCGCGAACGCCCCGGCCGCGCACAAGGGCGGCTCCCACGGCCGTCACGGCGGTCACGGTCACGGCTACGGCGATGACCACGGCTACGGTGACGACGAGTGCGACACCGACGGCGGTTACGGCGGCTACGGCGAGGACTGCGGCGGCGAGACGACGCCGCCGACGAAGCCTCCGCACACGGGGCCTCCGCACACGACGCCTCCGACGGGGCCGCCGCACACGACGCCTCCGCACACCACGCCTCCGACGGGGCCGCCGCACACGACGCCTCCGCACACCACGCCTCCGACGGGGCCGCCGCACACGACGCCCCCGCACACCACGCCTCCCACGGGGCCGCCACACACGACGCCCCCGCACACCACGCCTCCCACGGGGCCGCCACACACAACGCCCCCGACAGGGCCGCCGCACACCACACCCCCCACCACGCCGCCGCACCTGCCCCACACCGGCAGCAGTGGTGAGGCCATGCTGGCCGCCTCGGGTGTCAGCGCCGCGATGATCGTGGCCGGCGCCGTTCTGTACCGACGAGGCCGAGCCGCGTCCCGCCGGTAGTACGTCGCCGGGTGCCGGGCCTCGACCGCCCGGCACCCGGCGCCGGTGTTTCCCCTCAGCGACTGCTCGCCTTCTCGTCACCGGGGAGGTCGGCCGGCTCTGCCGGTGGGGTCAGGCCGGTCAGGGAAGCCACCGGCGCTGCCGCCTGGCGCACCACGCGCGCGGCTCCCCGGTTCCCGCGCCGCACGCACAGCCGGCGCAGTCTGCCGAGCAGACGCCGGCACACATGGCGGCCCCACAGCGCCCACATCGCCCAGCCGGGCCCCCGATCGTCGGCCGCGTGCCAGGCCAGCTCGCGCCCGCCGGACGCCGGGCGCAGCGCGGTCAGGGGCGCGTAGTTCTCCACCACGAAGGCCCGCCCGGCCGACGCCACCCCCTCCGGCAGCGCCCGGTGCGTCAGGTCCAGGTGCAGCGCGCGGACGACGTCCAGGCCCGCGCTGTCGGTGAAGAGCCGGAACTGGGCTCCGGGCCGCGGGTTGAAGTCCAGCAGGTGGTAGTCGCCGGTCGTCCCGCAGCGCCGGAAGTCGAGGTCGAGGATGCCGCGGTAGCCCAGCGCCCCAGCGAGCCGCTCGGCGAGTGCCCGCACCTTCGGGTTGGGCCGCCAGTGGCCCACCGCGGTCAGGCCGGCGCCGCGCGGCCAGGACCGCTCCTTGACGCCGGGGCCGCCCGCGCGCAGCACGCCGGCGCGGTCGGCGTACCCGTGGAAGAACCAGTCGTGGTCGGGCCCCGGCGGCAGGAACTCCTGGAGCAGCAGCCGGCTCCCCGCCTCCTCGGTGCGCAGATACAGCTCGCGCGCCTCCTGCGGGGAACGCACGACCACCGTGCTGCGCAGCCCGCCGTCCGTCGGCAGCAGCCAGGGCCGGCTCCACTTCGCGACCACCGGCAGCCCCAGCCGCCAGGCCAGCGCGGCGGCCTGCTCGGCGCTCTCCGGGACCAGCGTCACCGGATGCGGCACGCCCACCGCCGCGCACACCTCGGCCAGTTGCGCCTTGTCCGCGACCCGCTCCGAGAGCGCGGCGGGCTGCTGCGGCAGCAGATAGGAGGGGGCCAGCTCCTCGCGCAGCGCTCCCACCGCGACGGCGCTCGCGTCGTCCATGGGGATCAGCACGGCGGGGTGCGGGACGCGGGCGGCCACCCGGCGCAGCACGGCGGCGATGTCGCGCGGGGACGCGCCCGGGGGCGGCGGGGGGTGCAGCTGCCGGGCGAAGCGGGAGACCCGGACCGGACTGCCCGCGCAGTCGGCGACCACATGCACGTCCACGCCGGCCCGGCCGAGCGAGCGCACGGCACCCAGGGTGCCGTGGTGAAAGGGATTCCGGTCGATCCGCAGCAGCACGGCGGGGACTCGGGTGTCGAACAGCGACACGGGCTATTCCTTCGGGTCGGTTCACTCGTGCGGTCCATCGCGGCACTCGAAAGCCGTAGGCGCGGTGGCAGAACGCATGGCGATATGACTGAGTGTCAGTTAGTCGAAAAGACGTGTCGTAGGACTGTCCGGAAAGCGCATGAGTGGAGAAAGGAGCAGGAATGGACTCACAGCAGAGACGGGCTCGTGCCGGACGGCTGGCGTTCATCGCGGCGACAGTGGCCGCGTCGGCCGCCCTGGCGTCGGGTCCGGGTTTCGCCGTGGGGGCGGTCGGAGATCCTCCCGCTCCGACGCCCTCGGTCACGCCCGTGCCACCCGTTCCGCCCGTGGCGCCGGTCGAACCGGTCGCACCCGTGGAGACGGTGGAGCCCGTCGCACCCGTCGAGCCGGTCGCGCCCGAGGCCATGCCCGCCTTCGGCGCCTACCTCGACTACGGCCCCCGGGGCGTGACCCGCATGGCCGAGCTCAGCCGCTGGCTGGGCAACGCCGACCTGCGCGTCGGCCACACCTATCTGCCCGGCGACCGCTGGAGCAACATCGAGGGCAGGCCCAACTTCCTGGAGACCTGGGCCGGGTGGCGCAACGAACGCGCCGACCGGATGTTCGTCCTCAACGTCCCCATGCTGGAGCGCAACGAGGACCACGTCTCCGACGCCGAGGTCCGTCTCCTGCTGCGCCGGGGCGCGGCCGGCCAGTTCGACGAGCACTACCGCACCCTCGCCCGGCGCCTGGTCGACCTGAAGGTGCCGGACACGGTGATCGTGCTCGGCTGGGAGATGAACGGCATCACGTACACCCATCGCTGCGGTCCGGACCCGGCGTCCTGGAAGAAGTACTGGAACCGGATCGTCACCACCATGCGGTCGGTCCCGGGCCAGAAGTTCAAGTTCGACTTCACCCCCACCCGCGGCCGGGACGCCGTTCCGTGGACCGAGTGCTATCCCGGGGACGACACCGTCGACATCGTCGGCATGGATTCCTACGACCAGCCGTCGGGCCTCACTTTCGACCAGCAGGTCAAGGAGCCCTACGGTCTCCAGGAACACGTCGATTTCGCCAAGGCGCACAAGAAGCCCATCTCGTATCCCGAATGGGGGCTTTTCCGCAACGGCGACAATCCCGAGTACATGAAGCGCATGCTCGCCTGGATGGACGAGCACAAGCCGCTGTACAACACGCTGACCGACTACTGCCCGCACGGTGTGTGGCAGTGCGAGGACAACCCCAAGGCGTCCGAGGTCTACCGGTCGGTGCTCTTCGGCCGCACCGGTGAGCCGACCACGGAGCCGACCAAGCCCACCGAACCGACCACACCGCCCACCGAGCCGACGAAGCCGCCCACCACGCCGCCCGCTCCGACGACCCCGCCGAACTGCTCGCCCGTGGAGCTGGGCGAGTGGGTGGAGTACTGGATCGGCGGGAAGCTGTGCCTGCGCTTCGACTGGTTCTCGCGCCACCGGTAGCCGCCGCGACCGGTGGCGGCAGGCCCTCTCAGGACCTGCCGCCACCGGCACGCTCCCTCCGCTCCTTCCAGCGCAGCAGCAGTTCCTTGCCCCGCCGCCGCGCGGCCACGTCACAGACGACCGCGCCCAGCAGCGGGGCGGTGCGCTTCCGGGCCAGCAACAGCCGCTGGTTCAGGACGGGTTCGGGCCGCCAGTGGTGCTTGTACGGCTCGTTGCCGCGCAGCAGGCTCAGCGTGCCCGGACCGGCCTCGCGGGTGTGCTCGGCGCACGCGTCGAGCAGCATCACCGCCACGTCCGCCTTGCGCTCCCGCAGCCGCGGATGGGCGCCGTACAGATAGCCGCCCGCCAGTCGCCGCGACAGCAGCGTCAGATCCACGGCCACCACGTCGTCGTCCAGCCGGAACTCGGTGACCACCGCGTCCCCGGACCGCACCATCGGCCCGACCGAGCGCACCAGGTGGTCGCAGAACCGCGGCCGCAGATGCTCCGACGTCACCTTCCGCCCCTGCCACTGCAGTTGATGCAGCTCGATGAGCCGCCGCAGCGCCGAGTCCACCTCGTCCGGCCGTACGACATGACGCTCGACGCCGAGCGCGGCCAGCTTGCGCAGCTTGGCGCGCACCCGCTGCTGGGCCTTGGTGGACGGCAGCCGGGCAACCAGCTCGTCCATCGGTACGGCGGGCAGCTCCAGGCACACCGAGTCGCCGACCCGGCGCCGGGGCCCGCTCCAGTGGTCGTAGATCCGCTCGGCCGCGCCGCCCGGGCGCACCTCGCGGAAGTCGACCAGCGCGGTGCGGGCGGCCCGGGCCAGGCCCCCGGTGAGCGCGGCCACCGCCTCCTCGTCGCAGGCGTCGTCCAGCAGCACGTCGCCGTAGTCGGAGATCGCGCCGCCCAGGGGCACGAGGGACGGCACCGGGCGGCCCACCCGCATCAGCGGGGCCGCGGCGACCAGCTCGCCCTCGTGCCGGACCAGCACCAGCCTGAGCCGGCCGGGCCTGCCGTACGACAGCCACCAGGAGTGCAGCCAGGCGTGGCTCTGGAACGGGGTCGCGGCCTCGCACCTGCGGTACAACCCGGCCCACTCCGGGCCCAGTTCGGCGAAGGCCCGCTCGTCGGTGACGAGGTCGGTCGTGTACGTCACAGCTGGCCGTGGGCTTCGGCGGCCGCGGCGGGCGCGGGCACTGACGCCGGACGGCCCCCGTCCCGGTCCGCACCGGACCGTCGCGGCCGGGCCAGCAGCACAAGGCCGCCGAGCAGCCCGCCAGCGCTCGCCCCCACCAGGCCCGTCACCGCGGGGGAGGCGGAGGACGGCTCGGTGGGTTTGGTGGCGCGGGCGAACTGCTGGAGCTCGACGTTGGTGGCGCTCTTGGTGTCGTTCGCGTGTCGGGTCAGGGCGCGCGAGACCGCGTTGGCCATGTCGGCTGCCAGATCCGGGCGCGAGGACGTGGCCGTGATCGAGACCATCGGCGCGTCCGGCGACGTCGCCGTCTGCACACTGGACTTGAGCGTCCGAACCGGCACGCCGGCCCACACCTGGGCGTCCCCGAGCACCGCGACCTGCGTGGCGACCCGGCCGTAGGCCTGCGCGAAACCGAGCGCGGACGCCGAGTCGGACTTCTCGGTCGGGACGGCGACGACATAGGCCGTGGCCGTGTAGGCGGGCGGCTGGGCCAGGCCGTACACCCCGCCGAGCAGCCCGCCGGCGAGGACGCCGGCCGCGATCAGGGACCAGGGCGGAAGGGCCTTGGCGCGGGCCAGCGGGGAGGGGCGGCGGGGGCTGTCTTCGGTTACGGAGGTCATGGGGAACTTGCTCCCTGGGGTGACGGGGACACGGAAGGGGCGGCCACGGCGGCCGCGTACACGTCCATCAGCTGGGCGGCACTGCGGGTGATGCTGTAGTGGTGGGCGGCGTCGGGCGCGGTGCGCGGGCCGCAGCCGCGGGTGCGGGCGGCCGCGATGGCGCGGGCAAACGCGTCGATGTCGCACGGCACTTGACGGGCGGCGCCGCTCGCGCGCGACGGGAGGTCCTCGATCGCCGGGCAGGACGCGTAGAGCACGGGCAGCCCGGCCGCCAGCGCCTCGACGGCCGCGAGCCCGAACGCCTCCTCGGGGGAGGGGGAGGCGAACAGGTCCATCGCGGAGGTCAGGGAGGGCAGATCGGATCCGTGGGAGCCGCCCGCGTCGTAGGGACGTTCACCGGTGAACAGGACCCGGTCGGCGACGCCCGCCTCGTGCGCGGTGCGCCGGAGGACGTACTCCTCGGGACCCCCGCCGACCAGCAGCAGATGGCAGATGTCGGGGAGTTGGGCCAGGGCGCGGATCAGGACGTCGAACCGCTTGCCCGGGTGGAGGCGCCCGATGCCGCCGATGACGTACGCCGTCTCGGGCAGGCCGAGCCGCTGCCGGGTGAGCAGCCGTCGCGCCGGGTCGAAGCGGAACCGGTCCAGGTCGATCCCGTTCGGGACGACCTCGATCCGGGGCTCCGGCACACCCCAGCGCCGCAGGCGGGCGGCGACCGTGGGGGAGACGGCGACCGTGGCCCGGCCCAGGCGCTCGCTGGCCAGGTAGAGCCCGCGCACCCCCTCGGTGAGCCTGCGGCCCTCCATCTGCGAGTCGCCGAGGGAGTGCTCGGTGGCCACGATCGCGCGGACCCCCGCGAGACGCGCGGCGAGACGGCCGTAGACGCAGGCCCGGTAGAGGTGGGTGTGCACCAGGTCGTAGCCGCCGGACCTGATGTGCCGGACCAGCCGGGGCAGGGCGCCCAGGTCCCGGTTCCCGGCCATCCCGAGGTGCGTCACCCGTACGCCGTCGGCGACCAGCCCGTCGGCGACCGCGCCCGGGTTGGTCAGCGTCACGACCTCGCAGTCGACCGGGAGATGCCTGAGCAGCAGCCGCAGTTGCTGCTCGGCACCGCCGACGCCGAGGCCGGTGATGACATGGAGGGCCCTCACCTCAGATCCCCTCCACCGGACGGCGGCGCAGCCGGTGCAGCCGGTACTTGAGAAAGAGGCGTACGGCGGTGTCGCTCTGCCCGATGTGGACGCGGGGGAGCGCGAGCGGGCTGTCGATCGAGCCGGGGTCGATGGCGCAGGCGTAGGCGTACCCGGCGTCCCGGACGGTGTCGACGGCGCGTCGGTCGAGACTGCCGTACGGGTAGCAGAAGCCCTCGACGGGGGCGCCGGTCAGCTCCTCCAGCACCGCCCGGCTCTCGACGACCTCCGACTTGAGCAGGACGTCGTCCGCGGTCGTCAGGTCCACGTGGGTCAGCCCGTGCGAGCCGATCTCGATGCCGGCCTCGGCCGCCTCGCGGATGCCGCCGGCGCTCAGCAGCGGCTTGCGCGGGCCCAGCGGATCCCAGGCGTTGTCGCCGCCGAGCAGACCGGGCAGCACGAAGAGGGTGGCGCCGAAGCCGTGGCTGCGCAGCGCGGGCAGGGCGTGGTCGAGGAAATCGGCGTAGCCGTCGTCGAAGGTGAGCCCGACGAGGCCCTTGCGGCTGGGCGCGGCCAGGAGGTCGGACACGGAGACACCGCGCAGCCCGCGGCGGCGCAGCCAGGCCAGCTGGCCGTCGAGGCGGTCGGGGGTGACGGTGACGCGGTAGGGGTCGTCGGAGCGGTCGCCCACCGAGTGGTACATCGCGATCCACGGGGTGGATTCAATGGGTGCGGCCATGAGCGAGCCTTCGTGTGACGGAGCGGACGGACTGGAGGACGGGGGCGAAGCCCTGGGAGCCGAGAGCCCGGGCGAGCAGGCAGAAGACGATGAGGACGGTCGTCGCGCCGATGACCAGGCCGGTCAGGGGGGCTTCTGCGATGCTCGCGGCACAGGCGCCCGCCAGGGTCGCGACCGCCGCCGCCCGTAGCGGTCTGCTCAGCTCGGCCAGCACCGGCCGGGTGCGGATCGGGACGCTGCGGCGGCGCATCCCGGCGAGCAGCAGGGCGGCCGTGACGGTGATGCCGCAGGCGTTGGCGGCGGCGATGCCGAGGACGCCCCAGGGGGCCACGGTCCAGGCGCCGACCCAGGAGGTCACGACGATCCCGGCGGCCATCGCGGCGACCGGGTACCAGCTGGGCCGGCCCGCCGAGAAGTACGAGCGGACCAGGCAGCCGGTCATGGTCTGGCCGAGCAGTCCGAGGGCGTACACCCGCATCACGTCCGCCGTGGCCGCCGTGTCCCGGGCGGTGAACGCGCCCCGCTGGAAGAGGAGTTCGATGATCTGCGGGGCGCACGCGATCACCGTGGCGGCGCCGAGCAGCACCATGCAGGCCGCGAGCGCCAGGTCCCGTTCGACCCGGTTGCGGGCTCGCTCGACGTCCCCGTCGGCGAGGGCGCGGGCGACCACCGGGAAGGTGACCGTGCACAGCATCAGCGACAGCGTCATCGGGATCTGGGCGACCTTCTGCGCGTAGTTCAGGTGCGAGATGGCGCCGGCGGGGAGGGTCGAGGCGAGGAAGCGCTCGATGAGGACCTGGGACTGGCGGCACAGCGCGAAGAGCAGGACGGTCGCGACGAGGGCGGCGGTCACCGCCCGCTCGGTGCTGGCCACGGGCTCCGTCCGGGTCACCCGCTTGCGACACAACTGCCTCACGAAAGAGGGCAGTTGAATGAGGACCATCAGTCCGCTGCCCACCGCGACCCCGATCGCCGCCGATCGCACGCCCCAGTGCCCGCCGAGGACGAACATCGCCGTGATGATGCCGGTGTTGTACGCCACGTAGATCGCCGCCGGCGCCAGGAACCGGCGGTGGGCGCGCAGGGCCGCGCTGCAGTAGCCGGTGAACCCGAAGCCCAGTACGCACAGGGCGGTCAGGCGTGTGCAGTCGACGGCGAGCGCGGGGTCGGGCAGGCCGGGAGCGAGTGCCGCCACGAGGTAGGGGGCGGTGGCGACGATCAGCGCGGACACTGCGACGAAGGCGAGCGACAGCCGGGGCAGGGTGCTCGCGACCAGCGAGCGGACCGGGTCGCCGGGGGCGCCCTGGGCCCGCCGGGCCAGTGCCAGACTGAACGCCGGGATCAGCGCGAACGCCAGCCCGTCCTCGATCAGCAGCGTCGAGGCGAACTCCGGGACGGTCCACGCGACGAGAAACGCGTCGGTCTCGCTCCCCGCCCCGAACAGCCGGGCCAGCGCCTGGTCCCGGACCAGTCCGAGCAACGCACCGGCGATGGACAGCACGGCGGTGACGAGCGTGGCCTTGGCGAGGAACCCGCGTGAGACGGGGGCGAGCTCGGTGTCCTGCCCGGCGAGCGGGCCGGTCTCGGCGGAGCGGGCGGGGGGAACGGGGGCGAGCACGGAGGACGGGGCGGGGCCGGCGGCGGACGGACGAGCGGACCCGACACCTCGAACGGTGCGGCCGGTCGGCGCAGGCGGTGCTTGGGCGGTCACGTCGGCTGGTTCCCAGGAGGATCCGTGGGCCGGTCCCTGGGAGGTCCCGCGGGCCGACTCCCGACCGGTCCCACGAGGGGGGCCGGCGGCGCTCGGCGCAGTGGGCTCTACGGTCGTACGGGCCCCCGGGGTTGCCCCCGATGCCTGCGTGTTCCGGGGCGGCTGCGAAGCTCGCGGGTCCTGGGCTGGGTGCGAGGCCTGCGCGTATCGGGCTGGATTCGAGGCCCGCGTGTTCTGGGGTGGTTGCGAAGGCTGCGGGTCCTGGGCGGGGCTCGAAAGCTGTGTGTCCGGGGCGAGGTCCGACGCCCGCGTGCGCTGAGGTGGCTGTGCAGCCCGCGTGGCCGGGGGTGCCCCCGATGCCTGCGCGTCCCGGGGCGGCTGCGAAACCCGCCGGTCCCGGGCTGGGTCCGATGCCTGTGCGTCCCGGGCTGGGTTCGAGGCCCGCGTGCTCTGGGGCGGTTGCGAAGGCCGCGCGCTCGGGGCTGCCCCCGATGCCTGTGTGTCCCTGGGTGGCTGTGAAGGCAGCGGGTCCTGGGCTGGGTCCGAGGCCCGACCGTCCCGGGCCGCCTCCGACGCCCGTGTGCTCGGGGCTGCCCCCGATGCCCCCGCGTCCCGCGGCGGCTGCGATGCCCGCGTGTCCCGGGTCGGCTCCGAGGGCTGCGCGTCCGGGGCTGGGACCGACGCTCGCGTGCCCTGGGATGGCCCCGCGTCCCGGGGCGTCCGTGGGCGTGTCACCCTCATCGGAGCGTGGCCTTCTCGGCCGGTTCGCGGAGCGGGGGGCTGGGAGCGGTCCGGGGTGCCGGGGCGGGTGAGGACAGGGACCACCATGCCGTCAGGCCGAGGCACACCGCCGTCAGTACGGTCGAGGGGCCGCCGATGTCGGCGTAGGCGAAGTCGGTCAACTGCCAGACGAGCAGCCCGCAGGCGACCAGCCCGCAGTCCAGGCCCGACCCCGACCGCCGCCGTGCCCGCAGCAGCCGCCGCAGCCCGCACACCAGCAGCGCGAGCCAGCCGCCCGCGAGGGCCAGCAGCCCGATCAGGCCCTGCTCGGCGAGGATCAGCAGGTACATGTTGTGCGGGGACAGCAGCGGCTGCCTGCGGAACGCGGCGCCCGCGCCCTCCGTGTCGCTGCCCGCGGACAGCGCCAGCGAGGCGTGCGCGTCCCGGTGCTCGGGGAAGCCCTTCAACCCCACACCGGTCAGCGGGTGTTCGCGCCACATCCCGACCGCCGCCGCCCACATGGTGTAGCGGTCGGTGACGGACTGGTCGGGCGCGTCGGTGACCTGCGTGATGCTGTCGACCCGCTCCTGCAGCATCGCCGAACCGACCCCGAAACCGCCGACGAGGATCACGCCCAGGGCGGCCACCACGGCCCCCACCTTCAGCGCCCGCCGCAGCCCGGCCAGCACCAGCTGCACCACGATCGTCACCACGGTCGCGATCCACGCGCCCCGGCTGAAGGACAACGCCAGGGGCACCAGCAGCGCGAGCGCGCAGCAGGCGGCAACAATCCGTTGCCGTAGGGGATTGAGGCCGAGCGCGAGACCCACCGCGCACACCAGTCCGAAGGACACGACGGTCGCCATGCCCATCACGTCCTGCGCGCCGAAGGTGCCGACCGCCCGGATCTCCTCGCCCTGGTAGGAGGCGCCGGTCCCGGTCAGGAACTGGTGCACCCCGAGCGCCCCCTGCCCCAGCGCGAGCCCCACGAACGCCCAGGCCAGCAGCCGGAAGTCGGCCCGGCCCCGGATCAGCAGCAGCACGGCCGCGGGGACCAGCACGAAGATCTGGAGGTAGCGGCCCATGCCGGTGAGCCCGGCTCCGGCGGACGAGGCCCCCATCGCGGCCACGGCCAGCCCGGCCACCGGCAGGCCCAGCAGCACCGCGGCCGTACCGGACAGGGGCCGCCGCCGCTCCCGTACGAGCCGCAGCACGCAGTACAGCACCACCAGTGCGGAGACCGCGTCGGCGGGCCCCGCGCCGCCCTCACCGCCAGGACCGAGCGGCAGCGCGAGCAGGGCGACCACCGCTAACACCGGTAGCACCGGGGGCATTTCGCGCACGCGGGACAGCAGTGGCGGGGTTGGGGGCGGGGCAGGCTCGGCCGCTGCCCCGGGCGCGTGGGTCATCGCGGCTCAGCTCCCCGTCGGACGCACGAGCGCTGCCGCGGTGCGCAGCAGGATGCAGATGTCCTGCCACAGCGACCAGTTGTCGATGTAGGCGTTGTCGAAGCGGGCCCGGTCCTCGATGGAGGTGTCCCCGCGCAGCCCGTTGATCTGGGCGAGACCGGTGATGCCGGTCCGCATCCGGTGCCGGGCCGCGTAACCGGGGTAGGTCTGGCTGAACTTCGCCACGAAGTAGGGGCGTTCGGGCCGCGGACCGACCAGGCTCATGTCGCCCCTGAGGACGTTCCACAGCTGGAGCAGCTCGTCCAGCGAGGTCTTGCGCAGGAAGCGGCAGAACCACGACATCCGGATCTCGTTCGCCACGCTCCAACGGGTCGCGGCCTCGTGCTCGTCGACCGGGCGGTGGGTGCGGAACTTCAGCAGCGTGAACGGCTTGCCGTCCTTGCCGATGCGCTCCTGGCGGAACACGACTCCGGGCCCGTCGATCAGCCGCAGCGCCACCGCGCACACCAGCAGCAGCGGACTGACCAGCAGCAGCAGCGTCCCGGACACGGCCACGTCCAGCAGCCGCTTGCCGACGCTGCCGTGTCGCCGTACACCCAGGTCCAGGCGGCGGCAGGAGAAGCCGGCCAGCTGGTGCCGCGTCTCGTACGACGGCGAGTCCGCGTCCACCTCCCACACCGTGCAGCCCGACTCCGCGAGCGCCCTGAGCAGCGGCCCCTGTTCGGACCGTACGGAGGGATGGACGGCCAGGACGTCCCGTACGCCGTTCTGGATGAGGGCGCGCTCGACCTCCTCGCCCGCGGTCAGCACCGGCAGACCGTCGCCGCCGTCCGGCTCGTCGGCCACCACGCCCACCGGCCGTACCCCGCACTGCGGATGGCGCTGCACGGCGGCGGCCACCCGCTGCGCGGTGCGCGCCGGGCCGACCACGAGTGCCGCGCGCGGGCGGGTCAGCCGGGCGATGCGGCGCCGACCGTGCACGATGCCGCGGCCGGTGCACGCCACCACCGACTGGATCAGGAAGCCGGTGGCGAGCGTGGTCGCGCTCAGCGCGTGTTCCGGCGCGTGCGCCGCCACGAGCGCCGCGACGGCGAGCCAGGCCACCGCGATCCGGCCGCAGACGGTGGGCAGTTCGTCCAGGACGCCCGGCACCGGCCGGGACAGGTGCGGGCGCAGCAGCGCCGACACGGCGACCAGCAGCGCCACGAGAAGCGGATGGCGCAGGATCGCGCAGGTGCCCAGCAGGGCGGCGAAGACGTCGGCCGCGAGCAGCGGCACCGGCGAGGCGGGCCGGGCCGGGGGACGGCGCAGCGGGAACCGGAAGCCGGTGGTGGTGCCGCGCGGCGCCATGACCGAGACGGGCGAGAATCTCAGACCCCGTGGCTGCCCGCCGGGCGAGGGGACGGTACTTTCCGCGGTCACGAGTGGATGGACTCCCTGTACTCGGTGGGCGCGAGGCGCCCTGCGTCGCCGCCGAGGAGCTCGCGGTACACGTCCGCCACCGCCCCGGCCGTGTGCCGTACGTCGTGCGTGGCCAGCACGTGCCGCCGCCCCTGATGGCCGAGCGACTCGCGCAGCAGCGGGTCGAGCAGCAGATCGGAGACGGCCCGCGCGAGGGCGGCCGGACTGCCCGGCGGTACCAGGCAGCGCGGCGCGAGACCCGGGGGCAGGCTCTCCCGGGCGCCCGCGACATCCGTCAGCACGACCGGCCGCCCGCACGCCATCGCCTCCAGCGGCGCCAGCGCCATGCCCTCCCAGCGCGAGGGCAGGACGACCAGGTCGGCGGCCTGGTACCAGGGCGCGGTGTCGTGGACGGCGCCCGCGAACACCACGGACCCGGGTGCCCTGGTCCTGAGGGCGTCGGCGTCAGGACCGTCACCGACCAGCACCAGCCGCGCCCCCGGCACCCGCGCCAGGATGGCCTCCCAGGCCCGCAGCAGCAGGTCCTGGCCCTTCTGCCGGCACAGCCGGCCCACGCACATCACGAGCGGGGCGGCCGGATCGACCTCGGGCAGCAGCGCCGCCCGTACGGTGCCGACGGCGGCGGGGTGGAAGCGCTCGGGCTCGATGCCGTTGGGGATCACGCTCCAGCGGCCGGAGATCCCGGCGCGCACGCCGGTGGTGCGCTCCGCCTCGCTGACACACACCACCCGGTGCGCCCAGCGCGCCCCCTCCCGTTCCCACCGCAGCGCGAGTGCCGCGGTGAGGCCGCCGACCGCCTCGAAGGACCAGGCGTGCGGCTGGAACACGGTCGGGATGCGCCCCCGCACCGCGAGCCGGCCCGCGAGTCCGGCCTTCGCGCTGTGCGCGTGGACCAGATCGGGCCGTACCGCGTCGATCAGCCGGGAGATCCCCCGTACCTCCTGAAGGAGCGCGGGGCCCGGGGAGCGCGTCGCCTGCCAGTCCCGCACGTCGGCGCCGAGCGCCCGGAGCGCGGGGGCGAGCGGGCCGCCCGGGCAGCCGACCGTGACGTGCAGACCCGCCGCGAGCTGGGCTCGCGCCAGGTCCGTCACCACCCGGGCGACCCCGCCGTCCACCGGCTGGGTGAGGTGCAGGACCCGTGGCCGAGGGTCGGTGGCTGACTGGTGCATGCGCGGTTTCCTCGCTCACGGGTGGTGCTCAAGAGGGGCGGGAACGCGCCTCACTTGCGGGCGTCGACAGCGGCGAAGAGCACGCCGGCCCACGCAACGTCGCGCTGGGAAACGAGCCGGAAGGCCAGCTGGTCACCGCCCGACCCGGGCGCCTTGCCGGGATCGAACACATCAAAGGAGTGGCCGTGGGCGTTCGAAGCGGAGGGCACACCCCGCGAGGGCGCTGGTCGGGGCTCACCGGTGGTCGAATTCGGTACGCCCGTACGGGGGTTGGCGGCGTCGGCAGGAGCGACACCCACCCGGCGGTCCGTCGAAAGGGTGAGCGAGTCACCCGTGTGGCGGCGGATGCAGGTGGTGGCCATGACCGATGTCGCCCTTCCGGAAAGTGCGGTCCCATGGGTGCGATTTGCTGCCTATAGGGGGGTCGGGAGGCCCGCCACACTAGCCGCTATGCGTATTAATCGGGTGAAAGGCGACAAGTGTGTCGAGTCGCTGAAGCGGCGGCTCTCCCGAGATCACCCCTTTGGGGGCACAACCCGGGGGCGCGTTGCGCGTTGACACAGCGCCGGGCATCCCCGCCCGGGTGTTTGTGTCAACCCCCAAGGAGCACCTCTCCATGTCGCGTATCGCGAAGGGCCTGGCCCTGACCACCGTTGCGGCCGCCGCCGTTGCGGGCACCGCCGGCATCGCCGCCGCCGACGCCGGCGCGCAGGGCGCTGCCGCCCACTCCCCGGGCGTGCTGTCGGGCAACGTCGTCCAGGTTCCGGTCCACGTGCCGGTCAACGTGTGCGGCAACACCGTCAACGTGATCGGTCTGCTGAACCCCGCGTTCGGCAACGAGTGCGCCAACGACTGACGTCGGCGTCACCCCCTTTGCCGGCCGGGCTCCCGTGACTCCATCACGGGAGCCCGGCCGGTTCTCGTTTCCCCGTTACCCCGAACGGGGGGCAGGTGTTCGAAGCGGTCGATCGCGTTTGTCATGGCCCTCACCAGCGGGAACGCCGGGTTGACGCGATCGGGGCGCTCGCGTTCCGTAGTCGATCGGTTGCAGTGCGCGATGGGCGCTTTCACGGTGGGCACAAGATCCTCGTGCATCGAAAGGAACACCCATGCGTGGTCTGCCCGTCCGGCGTATCGCCGCCTCCGCCCTCTGTGGTGCCCTCCTGGTGGGGCTCGCCGGGCCGGCCGCGGTGGCGGCCGAGACCGAATCGGCGCGGGAGCGCGTCCACACGGCCTCCGCGGCGCCCGTCCCCGGCGCCGACGCGCTCCTGGCCCAGGTCCAGGGCCTGGGCAACCTGGGAGCCGTGCTCACTCCGGTCACCGACCTGCTCAACGCCGTACTGAAGGCGGACGACGGCCAGCTCTCGCCCGAGGAGGCGACCAAGCTCGGTGACGCCGTGAAGAGCGCCCTGTCCAAGATCACCGCGGCGGCTCCGGCAGCCCCGGCGACCCCGGCGGTTCCGGCGACCCCGGCGGTTCCGCCGGTCACGCCGGCCCTTCCGCAGGTCCCGACGAGTTCCCTGCCGACGAGTTCGCTCCCCACGGCCGCCCTGCCCACCGGCTCGCTCCCGACGCTTCCCTCCCTCGCGAGGGGCGGGGACGACTCCAAGGCCCTGTCGACCTCCTCCGCGAAGCTCCCGGCCGACCTCGTGGCCGACGCGTACGCCGCCCTCTCGAAGGCGGTCGACACGCTGCTCGAAGCCGTCACCTCCGGCGATGTCGCCAAGGTGGTCCCGGCCGTCACCGGCGTGCTGACCGGCCTGGTCAACGTCCTGGCCGCCACGCTGCTGAGCGGGAAGCTGCCGCTGCCCAACCTGCCAGGACTGCCCGCGCTGCCGGCTCCGCCGGCGCTGCCCGGACTGCCGGCGAGCTCGTTGCCGACCGGCTCCCTGCCGACCGCCGGGGTGCTGCCCGCGTCGTAGCGCGAGCGGGTTCGAGCCGTTCCGTTGTGCCGGCCTTTTCCGAGGCCGGCACAACGGCTTTTTCATGAAAGCCCAATTACTCGCGGCGGGGTTTCCGTACCGGGCGGAGATCGTTGGACAAGTCGCCCGAATTCCCTCTGGCGACGTGAGTTGCCGAAAGAAAGGAACCCGATGAAGTCCCTGAAGGCTGCCGCCGTAGTTGCCGGTTCCCTGGCCCTCGCCGGTGCCGCCGCGCCCGCGTTCGCCTACAACACCGCCGACATCACGCCCACCAGCCTCAACGGTGCCGTGAACACGCTCACCAGCGGCCGGATGCAGCCCGCCGACGTGATGCCGCTCCAGCACCAGTCGGACGCGCTCGACACCGAGAACAAGGACTCCGTCCTCAACACCGTGAAGGGCGCGACCACGACGCTGAACTCCAGCGGTCTGCTCGGCGGTCTGCCCCTCCAGCACTGACGTTCCTTTCGCGCTCTCGGGGCCGGTTCCACCCCGCACGGAACCGGCCCTGTCAGCCTGTTCGAGGCGCTTCCCTCGATCGTGTGGAGCGGGCGCGGGCGCTCGCCCGGTCGGGTGAGAAGGCGGCCGGCGGCCGACCGGCGCGTCGATAAGGTCGCGCGGTGACCTCAACCTCAAGCGAAACCCGCCCCTTCCACGCCCCCGACCTGGGCACGCTCGTCGTGATGGCCTGGAGCGGCGAAGCCCCCGACGGCGACATGCCCTACCTCCTCGCCTACTCCCTCGGGGACGGCGCGGCCGGCCCGGAGGGCTCGACGGCCGCCGTGGAGGCACTGCTGGAGAACAACGACCTGCCGGTCGGCGGCGACCTCGTCGACGGCAAGGCGCGGCCCAGCCTCCCCGTCAGCCTGCTCGTCGAGTCCGGTGCCGCCGTCGTCACCATGCCGGGCTTCAACGCCCAGTGCGTCCCGCCGCAGGAGTGGCTCGACGCGGTCGGCGAACGCGGCTTCGCCTACTTCGTGTTCACCACCCGCCCCTGGCCCGAGGCCGAGCCGGGCAAGCCCGTCGACCCCGAGGCGCTGGCCGCCTTCGCCGGTGCCGAGGAGACGCTGAACGCGGCGGCGCACATCGTGCTGCCGGCCCGCAGCCTGCGCGGCTGATGGAGCGGACCGCAGGCGGCAGTCGCGCGTTCGCCGCGCTGCTGGTGATCACGGGAGCGGCCGGACTCCTCGCCTCCTGGGTGATCACCCTCGACAAGTTCAAGCTGCTCGAGGACCCGGACTTCACCCCGGGCTGCAGCCTGAACCCGGTGGTGTCCTGCGGCAGCGTCATGAAGAGCGACCAGGCATCGGCCTTCGGGTTTCCCAACCCGATGCTGGGCCTGGTCGCCTACGGCATCGTCGTCTGCGTCGGCGTCGGTCTGTGGACCGGCGCCCGCTTCCCCCGCTGGTACTGGGTGACCTTCGACGCCGGCTGTCTGTTCGGCGTCGGGTTCGTGTCCTGGTTGCAGTTCGAGTCGCTGTACCGGATCAACGCCCTGTGCCTGTGGTGCGCCCTGGCATGGGTCGCCACGATCGTCCTGTTCTGGTACGTGACCTCGTTCGACGTACGCCACCGATTCCTGCCCGCGCCGGGCGCGTTGCGGTCCTTCCTCGCCGAATTCACCTGGCTGCTGCCGCTGTTGCACATCGGGATCGTCGGAATGCTGGTCCTGACGCGCTGGTGGGACTTCTGGACGAGCTGATTGGCGTAAGTCCGACTACTGCGGCAGTCGGGGGAATCTTGCGCTGTCCCCGCCCCGGAATCGTTACGAGGTACGGACGTTGAGCTCGCCGATTCCTGAAAGGGACCGTACCTGAGATGAAGTCGACCACCCGAGGAACCATTGCCGCCGTCATCACGGGCGTAGCGGCCGCGGTGGGCGCCGCGACCCCCGCCGCCGCGGTGGACACGGTCCCGGTCCCCGTGCCGCTCGAGGGCGTCGAGAACTCCCTCAACATGCAGCTGCCGAAGCTGGGCGCGGAGCTTCCGCTGCTGACGCCGGGCGCGCCCGAGGGCCCGCAGTACGTCGAGGGGCGGCTCATCCCGGAGCGGGTGCTGCCGCAGGTGCCGATCGGCGGTGCGCTGCCCGGCGCGGGTCTGCGCGCCCCGCTGCCGCACGTCCTCGGTGACGACTTCGACCACGTCGGCCTCGCCGCCCCCGCCTCCGACCTGCGGACCCTGGCGCCGGGACTGAGCGTGGACGCCCCGCTCACCGCGCCCAACCCCGACAACTACGGCCTCCCGGACACCAAGCTCCCCCAGGTGGGCGTCCTGGCCCCCGTCCTCCGGACGGTTCCGGGCGCGGACCTGGTGACGGGACCGGGCCTGTAGAACCCAGTCGCCCCGAAGGGCCCGGGTGCCGTCGCCCCGGGCCCTTCGGCATGCTGCGCGCCGCCCGTTCACCTTCCCGGCCCTCCGACGGTGACCGAGTGGGGGGTGCGGCGGTTACCGGTAGGGACAACCCGAACCGGAGGAGCAGCGATGGTCGTGAGTGTCGAAGTGGCGGCGGTGGGGACGGCGCGCAAGAGAGGCGGGCCCGCACGGGTGAGCCGGCGGGACGTCCTGCTCGGGCTGTTCGGCCCGGCGGCCGTGGCCGCGGCGTTCGTCCCGGTCGTCGCCGCCACCCGCTCGATCCGCGCGGCCGAACCGCCCGCGGACATCGTCTTCGACGAGACCTACCGGGGCCGCCGCATCCGCGGCATCCGCACCTCCGCCAGCTCCGCCGGCCGGGTCCTCGGCGACGCCCAGTGGCAGGTGACCGTCGACGGACGGCCCCTGCATCTGATGCGCCGCGCCGACGGCACCTGGCTGAGCATGATCGACCACTACAGGTCGTACGACACACCGCTCGCCGCCGCCCGGGCCGCGGTCGACGAGCTCGGCCCCGGGCGGCAACTGCGCGAGGGAGGACCGGAACACATGGGGGGAGACCATGGCGTACACGCGTAAAGATGTCAGCACACTGACCGCCGCCGAGAAGCGGCGGTTCGTGAAGGCGATGCTGGAGGTGAAACGGCGGGGCGAGTACGACGAGTTCGTGCGCACCCACATCGAGTACTACACCTCCGACGGCGAGGGCGGCCTGCGTACGGCCCACATGGCGCCGTCCTTCCTGCCCTGGCACCGCCGCTTCCTGCTGGACCTGGAGCGGGCGCTGCGCCGGGTGGACTCGTCGGTGACGGTGCCGTACTGGGACTGGACCCGCGACCGTACGACGACGTCCGCGCCCTGGACCGCGGACCTCCTCGGAGGCAACGGGCGGCGCTCGGACCGGCAGGTGATGTCGGGGCCGTTCGCCTACGCGACCGGCAACTGGACGCTCAAGGAGGGCGTCACCGACGGGGAGTTCCTCACCCGGGACCTCGGCCGCGCCGCCGCTCCCCTCGCGCTGCCCACGAAGAGCGAGCTGGAGGGGGCGCTCGCCGACCCGGTCTACGACGTCTCGCCCTGGGACTCGACGGTCTCCCGGGGGTTCCGCAACCGGCTGGAGGGGTGGGGCAGCGGCCGGGGCAGCGTCGCCTGGCGCAACCACAACCGGGTGCACCGCTGGGTCGGCGGCGCCATGGTCGGCGGCGCGTCCGTCAACGACCCGGTGTTCTGGATGCACCACGCCTTCATCGACCTGTGCTGGTACCGCTGGCAGCGGCGGCACGGGGGCACCCGCTATCAGCCGGCCAGGCCGCCCGGTCCGGCGAGCGAGCAGTACGAGCGGATCGTGGCCCGCCACGAGAAGATGCCGCCGTGGGGCGTGACGCCCGATCAGCTCGAGGACGTCAGCGGGATCTACCGGTACGCGTGAGGATTTGGGCATGGGAAGAGCCCCGGCGCTCGAGGTGCCGGGGCTCTGTGCCGCGTACGGACGATCAGCCGCCGTAGCCGTAGCCGCCGTGTCCACCCGGGCCGGGGTTGCCCTTGTGGCCGCCGTCGTTCACGCACTTGTTGCCGAAGGCCGGGTTCAGCAGGCCGATCACGTCGACGGTGTTCCCGCACACGTTGACCGGGATGTTGACCGGGACCTGGACGAGGTTGCCGGACAGGACGCCGGGCGAACCGACGGCCTCGCCGTGGGCGCCCGCGTCCGCCAGCGCCAGGCCGGCGCCGCCGATGACCACGGCACCGGTGCCGAGGGCGACACCCGCTGCCTTCGCGATGCGAGACATCACGTTCTCCTTTTGACTCGGTGGGTGAAACGGCAGGACGCGCCGTCGCACTCCCCCTTCAACGCGAAGGCTCACTCCTGGTAACGGCGTTCATGTGGGGATCACCCTTTTTGAAGCTGAGGGCCGGGTACCGCCCTGGTGTGCGAGGGAAATTCGCTCGGACCGGTCAGGGGTCCTCGACTAGCCTCCGGCCATGACCACCGACACCGAACCGGTCGACCGAGTGATCCGTCTGTTCGCCGAGGAGAACCGTGTGCGGGCCTTCGCCGCGGTGGCCCTGGGCGCCGGCAGCCCCGCGGAGGTCGCCCGGGCGTCCGGACTGTCCGCGCGGGAGACGGCCGTGGCGCTGCACCGGCTGGGCGAGCAGGGCGTGGTGGCGGAGGGGGACGACGGGACCCTCGGCGTGGCGTACGGCTTGTTCCGGGAGTACGCGCGGGAGGCGGCGCGGCGGGAGCGCTCCGAGGAGGGGCCGGCCTCGGGGGACACCCTCGTCCTGCGGACCTTCGTCCGGGGCGGGCGGCTGGTGCGGCTGCCGGCCCAGTGGAACCGCAAGAAGCTGGTTCTGCGGCACATCGCCGAGCAGACCTTCGAGCCGGGCGTCGCCTACCCGGAGCGGGTCGTCGACGAAAAGCTGCGGGCCTGGTGCGAGGACAGCGACGACATCGACCATGTGACGCTGCGGCGCTACCTGGTGGACCTGCACCATCTGCGCCGCAGCGAGGGGATCTACCGTCGTGAACCGGTGGACGAGGGCTCAGGGCAGCTGTCGTACGGGTGAACCCGCCAGGTAGGCCTGGATGTTCTCGACGGCCTGGCCGTAGTACGTCGTGTAGTTGGCCTGCGAGACATAGCCGAGGTGCGGAGTGGCGAGCAGGCGCGGAGCCGTGCGCATCGGGTGGTCGGCGGGGAGGGGCTCGGTGTCGAAGACGTCGACGCCCGCTCCGGCGATCCGGCCCTCGTGCAGGGCGGCGATCAGCGCGTCCTGGTCGACGATCGCCGCGCGCGAGGTGTTGATCAGGTAGGCGGTGGGCTTGAGGAGGGCGAGCTCGGCGGGGCCGAGCAGACCTCGGGTGCGGTCGCCCAGGGCGAGGTGGACGGAGACGAAGTCGCTCTCGGCCAGCAGTTCCTCCTTGGACGCGGCCAGGCGCACGCCCACCTCCTCGGCGCGCTCCTTGGTGAGGTTCTGGCTCCACGCGCAGACCTCCATGCCGAAGGCGAGCCCGATCCGCGCGACGCGGCTGCCGATCCTGCCGAGGCCGAGCAGTCCGAGCCGGCGGCCGTGCAGGTCGGCGCCGACGGTGGACTGCCAGGGGCCCTGTGCGCGCAGGGCGTTGCTCTCCTCGACGATCCCGCGCGCGAGGCCGAGCAGCAGTGCCCAGGTCAGCTCGACGGGCGGGGTCGACGCACTCGCCGTACCGCAGACGGTGACGCCGTGTGCCTCGGCGGCCGCGTAGTCGATGACGGAGTTGCGCATGCCGGAGGCGATGAGCAGTTTCAGCCGGGGCAGGCGGGCGATGAGGGAGGCCGGGAAGGGGACGCGCTCGCGCAGGGTGACCACGATGTCGGCGTCGGCGAGGGCCTCGGCCAGGGCGTCCTCGTCGGCGAAGTGGGTGTCGTGGGAGACGACTTCGACCCGGTCCGCGAGCGGTGACCAGTCGGCGAAGCCGGTCGCCGCCCGCTGGAAGTCGCCGAGCACGGCGCAGCGCAGACGCATGTCGGTCCTTCCCCCCTGCTTGATCCGGTCGGGCTGGATCTGGTTCAGGTGATCGACTCTACGCCGCGGCACTGACAGCAGGAGCGGCACTGTCAGTAGTGGTTGCGCATGATCTCGGTCGCCCAGGAGGGCTGGTCCTTGCGGCTCTGCGGGCCGAGCTCGGCCAGGTAGGGCTTGACGTCGAGACCGGGGTGCCGTGGACGGCGTCCAGGCCCTCGACGCGGATGTCGAGGCCGTCGGTGCGCAGCAGCCGGCAGCGGGGGATGCCGATGCGGTTGGGGCGGCTCTTGCCGCGCTGGGCGAAGATGCCGACCAGCGGCCAGTCGGTGTTGCCGCGCTGGGCGAAGATGCCGACCAGCGGCCAGTCGGTGTTGCCGCGCGGATGGCGTGCACCGGTCTCGATCCTCTCCACCGGCACCCGGTCGAAGTGGTACGAGACCTCCAGATGGGAGAAGTCGTCCAGCCCACCGACGAGCCGGCCCACCGGAACCGAGACGACCTCCGCCGGACGGCTGCCCGAAGGCGCCTGGTCACATGGTGCCGCAGGGGTCGGACATGAATGGAGCCTCTGTCCGGTACGGGTGTCTTGGCTGAACGACGGCCGCATTGTCGGCCTCTCGGGCTGCTGCGATGGAGTCGCGGTGGCGTTGTGCCGCTGTGGGGAAGAGTGGGCTTCGCCTCAGCCGGTGCGCGTCTTCCGGGTGCCGAACCGGGCGGGGGCGAGCTTGTCGGCGTCGACACCGGTGTGGGTGGGGAAGGGATCCAACGAAGCGCCTCGGGTGCGGGGTTGAAAGGGCCGCTCATCGAGTGAGGCGTGCTGCGGGTGCTCCCGGAGCGCGGTGGTCCTGATGGTTCCCTGAGGAGCTGCGAGAGGTGGCTTCCTGGCCTGGTGCAGTCCGCCAGGCGCCGTACCGCAACCGAGTCCGGTAGGCGAGTCACGCGGCCCGCAAAGATCCTTCTGGCTTGTTCTGCCTGCTCAGAAGGGTTGTGGCGCCCCCGGCAGGACTCGAACCTGCGGCCAAGCGCTTAGAAGGCGCCTGGTGTCTGAGGTGCCGCAGCACCCTGACCTGCCGGGCTGTCAGGGTCAGGACCTCCCGGCCGCCAGCTTCGACACGCATTCGACTCTGGCGGACAGAGAGGCGCACCACGCAACCATGCTCCGTCATCACCACTCCTGGTCCAGCTCCTGCCTCATTTCAGCGAAGAACTCGATCTGATTCTCTTCGAACGCCTCCAGGTATCCCGAGTAACCCGCATGCAGGAGGTGGGCAAGCTTGTGCAGCTCATTGACCTGCTCATAGAAGTTGAGGTTTACCTGGCCTGGTCGCGCCGGCGCACTCCGGGGGCCGTGGCCAACCGTGGCGTACCGGTAGGTCTCGCCGGTCTCGTCTTCGCTGTCCAGCCAGGTCAGTAGGTTCCACGACGCGGTGTCGATCCGGTTGTTCGGCTCTGGCAGATCCAGGAGTTCCATGTACCGGTTGAGTCTGTCAGCCAACTTCTTGATGTTGTGAGTGTGGAGCTTCCTGTTGAGGGTGTCGGCGCTGAGGTTTTCTCCCGTGTACCCGCCACGGATCAGGCAGCGTGCGGCGAGCCGGATTAGCCACTTAAGGCTGAGCTCGATGCTGTGTCGGTAGTTGTAGAGGATCGGTATGGGCAGACCGTCGTTCGGGCCGCGCTCGATCCAGTGCCGTGCCGCGATCTCGGCTACCTCCAAGTAGCCAGCAGCGATGGTGAGGTCGTCCTCGTAGCCACCCAGAACTGCGATCTCGTGGAGCCTCCACCGCGGCCGGGGCAGGTTGAGGAGCTCCTCGTCTTCGTTCATCGCCCCAGGATGCCGCTCGGCGCTGGCATCATCCACTGAAATTGCCCTCCAGCCGTATGGCCGGCTGTGAACTGAAGACGGTGATGGTGATGTCGGCTGGCGGGTCGGAACTTGCGCACGCGACTCCGGAGGGCCCTTCACCTTACGGGAAACGCGCTGCTCAAGGGCTTAAACGCTAAGTTGCGTGGGCCCTGACCTGGAAGTCGAGGCGCTTCAACCAGGCGGCTGCGTGGTCCTTCCCTCCGCTGAACTCGTCGGGAGCCAGTCGCCCCTGGTCCCACTTGTGCGCGACTCCGGCGATGGCCTTCGAGTCGTACTCTCATCCCTCGTGAAGGAGAACGTACGAACGGGCCTTACCGAAGTGGTAGGCCGTCAAGAAGGCCTCGCGGCCCAACTCGTCATGCTCAGCGATGGCCTTGGGTACGGACTCCCGTGTGATTGCTCCTCGATGCATGACCGAAGGCTACGGCCGGCCACCGACCCTGTGAGGCCGGAAGGACCCATCAACTGAGTGAGCTGGCCGGGCGCCAGGCATCGACTCATCGCCAACCTCACCTTGCTTCAATGGACTTGTACTGCACAAACGCCCCATCGCTGAGGTAGGTTGCCGCCATGGCAGATCTCGATGAGCTCGAAGGCATCGCTGAGGACCCGAGCGATCAAGTGGCGGACATCAGCACAGCCGGCATGATTAAGATCGGACAGCAGCCTCAGATAGTCACGCCAGTAACCGAGACGATCCTTTCAGTCCTGTCGTCGGTAAAGGATGGCTCAGTAGTACTACAGCCGCCCTACCAGCGCCGCGCTTTCTGGGACAGGAAAAAGAAGTCGGCCCTCATCGAGTCTGTATTTCTTGGCCTCCCCCTCCCTCTGATCTATCTAGCAGATGCAGAGATAAATATGGATGGCGAGTCGGTGCCAGTTCGCGAGGTAGTTGACGGACAGCAGCGGCTTACATCTTTGAAAGAGTTCTATGATGGAACCCTAACAATTCCCGAGGATTCTGTCGTTGAAGAGCTTCGTGGACGACGATTCGTTGATCTGAAGCCTGGCTTGAAGGCAGGATTCAAGAACTTCAAACTTTCAACCGCCACTATCCCCATAGATGCCCGCGCGGACAAGTTCGAACTGTTTAAGCGACTTAACCAGAAGAGTACGGTTCTATCGGACCAGGAACTCCGGAATGCGGTACACCATAGTGATTATCTCCGGCAAATTAAGGGCCATTCGGAGCGGCTCAGAGAAAAACTGAGGGTTTCTGATGCCGAGTGGAGCCGCATGAAGGATGTTGAGTACTTCTCGCGACTGCTCGCGTACCAGCGTCGAGGATACCTGGACTTCCCGAATAAGCGCCTAAATCAATTTCTTAACGAAGAAATGATTGTAGGGAAGTCAGAAGATCCAGATGTTCGAGAACGTCGATTCAAACTGATCGAAAAGGCCCTAGATCGCGTAATACTTGTGTTTGGTGAGCTTAGGTTCCGGCCGTACCGCATCCCGGATCGCAGTTTCGGTGAATGGGCTAGGACGCTGAACCGGGCACTAATGGAGGCTCAGGTGTGGGCGTTCCTCGATCATTCGCGGTATGGCTTCAAAGACGCCGGGTCTTTTGACCGAGCTATCCGAGAACGGCGCAGCGAAATCATCGACGCTGTGCAGCGGCTGCATGTCTACAATGAGCGTTTCAATGATGCCATCCAGCGAGGTACCACAGGTAAGCCGAACGTAGAGTTCAGGTTTGCTAGATATGATGCTGCTATCCGTATAGCGCTTAGCGATATCCCGGAGGGGCGTCGTCGGCGTTTCTTTACGCTGCAACAGAAGCAGAACATATGGGATCGAACGGCTGCCGAAGATCGCAAATGTTCAGAGTGTGATCATCCAATGCGCTTTGAAGAAGCTGAGGTTGACCACATTAAACCTTTCGCAGAGGGCGGCGAGACGGTCGAAGGGAACGGTCAGCTGCTACATAGGGCCTGCAATAGAGCTAAGGGGGCGCGGTGGGATCCTGTGGATGAAGTGGAAACTGACGTCGCATAGGAAGCCGGGCTGACAGGCGCACCGGCGAAACTGCGAGTCACTCGCTCTCGGCTTCACTTTTCGTTCACATGTGCAGCATGCTCGGCTTATTTGAATTTGAGGGGTCGTGGAGATTCCAAAGGAAGTGCGCGAGGAGGATCCACTCGCCGCTAAAATCAAGACCTGGCTTTCGGAGCAGGGCTACCCTCTTGAAATGCGGGTGGCTAGCGTATTCAAGAGGCACGGCATTCCTGCGGTGCCATCTGATTACTACTTTGACAGAGAATCGGGAAATCAGCGCGAAATAGACCTTGCGGGGAGAATTCGCCTACTCTCCCCCGAAAGTGGATCCCGTCAGATTTCGACGTACCTTTGCCCAATTGTGGAGTGTAAGAGCTCTCCAGGAAAGCCCTGGATCCTGTTTGGCGGGGGACTGCAACTGGCGCCCGCAGCGAAGATCGCTCAAAGGTTTACTCTGAATAATGCGACTTCGTACTGGCTTCGTCTTGCGCGGCAACTTAGCCAGAATCCAGCGATGCGAGGGGAACTGCCTCTATTTGAGGTAGAGGGGAATCCTTCATATTCTGCAGTTAGAAGCAGTCTCGGAAAGAGTCGAGAAGACGTGGCGTACTCGGCAATGACAAGCGTTTCCAAAGCGGCATTCGGTGTGGCGAACAAATACAGCGCGCCAGGAAACTTGGCGCTCCAGATTGCGGTTCCGATTATTGTCGTGGACTCGCCCATGTACAAATGCGTGCTCGATTCCTCCGGGAGTCCAGACCTGACAAGAGTCACTTCAGGGACTATTGTGTGGCGCAATAGGGTGTCTGGGTCAAGTCTGCCGCACTCGATTTTGCGCGTATATTCAGAAGAGGCGCTACCTGAATTGTGTCAGGACATATTGAAGACCGCGGAAACTCTCCGTCGAGTAATTGGAGAAGAACCGTGGCTTGGGGAGTCTGGAGAGTAATCGAATCGGCCGTCTGATGGCCACCAGGTCGGCGTAGCGACTTTGGCCGGGAGCTGCTTTGGCGCGAGTGATCATGGCCCCGTAAGCTTCCGGCGCGTCGGGCAGTCTGTGGACCTGCCCGTTAAAGCACGACGTTGGGGCCATGATCTTCGAGGCTCGCGCCAAAGTGGCTGGCTAAAGTCGTGGAGCCGACCGCCCCAGCCACAGCGGGTTCTCCCCTCTTATGGCCGCGCCCGCCCTCCGGCCGGCGGCCTGGCGCGCAGTGGGCCGTATGAACGCCCGTGCATCTGGCAGCGTCGGCCCGCATGTCACCGCCACCACGATCCGGCCTCATTCGGTAAACACAAAGCGTCTTTGACCTGCACCATTGGGGATCAACGTTCGCGCCTGTGCCCGTGTTGGAATGTGGCCGCTGCGTGCGGCGACGGGCGGGCGGCGACGTGCGCCGGTGGCGAAGACATGGAGGCGGCGCGGCGGCGACCGACCGTCGCCGCCGCGCTTGACGCGGCCCTCGGTTGGTCCGATCTAACGGTGTTAGGCAACCGGGTGGAAAGAGGTGCGGCGTGGCCCCGGAAGCGGGGCGTTGAGGTCTAGCCGCGGTTGGAATTCTCCTCCTGAGGCCGGATCGTGGTGGCGGTGACATGCGAGCCGCAAGCGGCCGTTGATGCGCCAGGGCGGAGTGTGCGGAGGTCGGGTTGGCGATGATTGACAAGCGCCGCCGGCTGACGAGCGAGCGAAGCGAGCCTTGATGAAGTAGGGAAAGTTCTACCGCGCATGATCCGGAGCGGCTGGTGCCGGGCTGTCCGGATGTCTGCCGAGTCGGCTACCGTGCGATCTATGCCCTCAGGACTGGACACGCCCCAAGGTGCGGCCGAGCTGGCCGAATCGCTCTTGCCCCCGCTCGGGAACCGTTGGCTGCACACTCAGGCGGTGGCGGCGCGCGCTGGCGAGGTTTCGGGGGCAGTGTCCGAAGAGGAACGTGATTTGCTCGTCGCTGCTGCTTGGCTGCATGACATTGGCTACGCCCCGCAGCTGAGAGATACGGGCTTTCACCCCCTCGATGGTGCGCGGTACCTGGAGACGCTTGGAGCGCCGTCCCGGCTCGTTCGCCTGGTCGCCCACCACTCCGGCGCTGTATATGAGGCCGAACAACGCGACCTGACAGCCGAGTTGGCGGCATACGAGCGCGAAGACTCCGCCGTCCTTGACGCGTTGATCTATGCGGACATGACGACCGGGCCGGCTGGTCAGACCTTCGACTTCGACCGACGGATCGACGAAATCTTGGAACGGTACGAGCTCGGTAGCGAGGTGCACAACGCGATCAGTAAGGCGCGTCCGTACCTCGAAGGTGCTGTTGCACGCACACGCGCTCGCCTTAGCGATCAACCGATGTAGGGCTCAGCCTGCTTGGTCAACCCTCGATCGATCCGCATCCGCATCGACGGATGGATGTTGAGGTCGTCGAGTCGACTCGGGTGCACGAATGCCACTTCCTTGCTCTCGCTGCTGGTGCGTCGCTCGCCGCCGATGATGCGCGCGTGGAAGCAGATGGAGAACTGCTGGCGTACCTCGCCGTCGTCGTAGGCCATGACATGGGCTGGGTTGGTGTAGATGCCGATCAGGCCTGTCACCTCGACGTCGAAGCCGGTCTCTTCTTTGGTCTCCCGAACAGCGGCATCGGGTGCTGACTCGCCGACGTCCACCCCACCACCGGGCAGTGCCCATAGGTTGTTGTCCGTCTTGTGGATCAGCAGGACCTCCCCAGCCTCGTTCAGCGCGACGGCGGTAACGGACGGCACGATGCTGTTTGCTTTCGGAGCGTTCGGATCGTTGAAGTAGTCGACTCGGGCCATGTCTCCAGCGTCGCACGTTCAGTTGCCGGGTCGAGCCTGCCGGGGCTTGGACGCTGGTTCCGTTGGCGCCCGCAGCTCCGGCCTCGAAGGTGTCGGCGCTCACCTACGCGGGGCGGCCGCGCTCCCATGCGTAGTCGAAGCTGCGCATGTAATGCCGGAACGTCCGGGCTCCCGGGATGTAGCGGAAGTGCAGGACTGGGTTCTGCCCTGCGGGTGCGCCGAGGACGTGTGGGTTCACCAAGATGTCGTCGTCGAACCGGTAGATCGAGTTGTAGAGGATCGTGTCGTGCATCTTGATCTCGATTCCAGGCGTTTTAGCTGCTGGTTCGAGGTAACGGCGGGTGATCCGGGCACGTGCTGCCAGATCGTCGCCAATGCCCTCCTCTTCGCCGCGCTGGCGCACCATCTCGGAGTCAGGGTCGCCGAGCATGACGCGCACCTGGGCGCCCGCCTTCGCCTTGTCGGCCAACTCGTACGGGAGATCAGGGAACCCGTCGAACAGGAACGTCCCTCCGTAAACGAGGATGTCGACCTGGTCCTTCGCTTTCTCGATGAGCGATGCCCATAGAGCCGTCGGGACTGCTCCGCGGTGGGGGTAGTACGTGATGAGCTCGGAAGTACTTGCTGTCTCAGACTGCTTCTGGACTGTGGGCCAGAGGTAGACCTCATCAACTCCGAGGTAGCTTGCGGCCTTCCAACGATGGCCGCGGTGCGGGGTGCGATCCGTCGTGATCCAACGTTCCACGCTCTTCGGGTCGATTCCGACGTGCTGAGCGACTGACTGGATCGTCTCACCCTTGGCTGAAATCGCTGCGCGTAGACGCTCGTTCGCCATGACGGACCCTCCCGTGGGACGTCTCGGGGACGTTTTGACGATAGCTCAGACGTCCCCAAACGTCCATACGGACCGTGATGCGTCCGCCACCTTTCGCGGTTTTCTGATTTCACCGACGAACCGTCGGGCTCAACTCCCCGCAAGATCAGGAGAACAGACAATGCGTCAGATCCCCGTCGACACGTCCGCGATGACGGTCATGCTGATCCAGGTTCCGGAGAAGAAGGTTAAGAACCGCGAGACCGGTGAGATCGCCGTCGACAAGACGTCGGGCAAGGTGCTCTACAACGTCAACGTCGCCGTGATCGTGGACGGTCGTCCCGACGCCGTGACGATCGTGGTCGCCGAGGACGGCATCCAGACCGACCTCATGCCGGGCATGCCGGTTGAGCTGCCGGGGCTGGTGGCCCGCCCGTGGGAGAACGACTTCGGGCACGGCATCTCCTACCGCGCGATCGCGGTCGCCGCGAAGCAGCTCACACCGGCCGGCTCCAACGGTAAGGGCTGATCGCCGTGGCCAAGCTGCCGCTGATCGCGTTAGCGGTCCTGGTCGCGCTGGCGCTGCTGCTGAAGTGGCGCCGCCCGGTCTGGTACTGGCTGAGCTTCGGCATCGTCCTCGCCGTGGTGCGGGTGCGCTGGCGGTACGCGTCGGTCATGGAAGCCTGCCATCTGACGGTGCCCGCTTCGCGGATGCGTCGGGCGCTGGCCCGGTGGATGAAGAAGCCGGTTCCGCAACAGCGGGTGCCGCGGCTGCTGTGGATCCGCCCGACCCGGACCGGTCTGCGGCTTCGGATCAAGATGTGGCCCGGACAGGATGCGTTCGAGTTCGCCGCCGCCTCCGATCGGCTGCGCCACTCCTTCGGCGTCCATCAGGTCACCTCCCGCGAGATCAAGCCGGGTGTCATCGAGATCGCGCTCACCGGCTACGACGTCCTCAAACGGGTGCAGATGCCGGCCACGACGGAGCGTGATCTGTTGAAGATCCCGCTTGCGCTGGTCGAGGACGGCAGCGTGCACTACCGCGACTACCGACAGGTGCCCCACTCGATCACGGTCGGTGCGATCGGCACTGGCAAGTCCGTCACCCAACGCACCCTGATCAAGGAACTCGCCCCGCAACCGGTCGCCCTGGTCGGCATCGACTGTAAGAAGGGCGTCGAACTCGGCCCGCTCGCACGTCGGTTCTCCGCTCTGGTCGACAACCCCGACGATGCCGCCGATCTCCTCGAAGCCCTGATCGCCCGGATGGAAGTCACTTACGACGTCATCCGCCGCGCGCAGCGCATCAGCGCGGACACTCCGGATGCGGACATCGCCGCGAACATCTGGGACCTGCCCGAGAAGCTGCGTCCGGTGCCGATCGTGGTCACCATCGATGAGATCGCCGAACTTGCGCTGAGCACGAAGAAGAACGACCCGCGCCGCGACCGCATCGTCAAGGCTCTCGTCCGCCTTGCCCAACTCGGCCGTGCGGCCGGCATCTTCCTCGACATCTACGGGCAGCGCTTCGGCTCCGAACTCGGCGACGGCATCACCATGCTGCGTGCCCAGCTCACCGGGCGGATGGTGCACCGCGTCAACGATGAATCCACCGCCAAGATGGCGTTCGGCGACATCTCCCCGCACGCCGTGTTCGCCGCGATTCAGATCCCCAACGAACGGCGCGGGATGGCCGTGGTCGGCTACTCCACCGGTGAATGGGTGCGCATCCGTACCCCGCACACGACCATGCGGCAAGCCGTGGCGGCCTGCAACAAGTACGCGCATCTGGTCCCGGATCTCCCGGAGTTGGCCCGCTTCCGCCCGCTGCTCGACCTCGCGCCTGTCGAGGCGCCCGCGGTAACCGAAGCCGCCTGAACTCTCCCCGCTCCACGGCCGGCGCGACCGCCCTCGCGCCAGATCCCTACCCGAGCCATGCCTGAAGGAGGGAGAGCCTGTCATGTGCCCCCGCTGCGATGACTTCGCCCGCACCGTGCGGATGCTCGGCTCCCTGGCCCTGTACGCCGACGCCGACGGCTCCGACCTGCTGTTCGTGGAACTCGTCGGCCCCTCGCTCGCCGCGTCCCTGCCGGAACCCCCACCCGGCTTCCTGCCGCCCGGCTACGACCCCAACGAGGGCCCCGACTACCCCGGCGAGGGGTGGACCCCGTGACCGCCGCGAAAAGGACGACCGCCCGCCGTAAGGCCACCGCCCCGAAGCCGGAGCCGGCCAAGTGCCCGGACTGCGACGGCAAAGGCGAGATCACCGAAACCGTCCAGGTCGGCGGCCGTAAGAAGCGCCTCACCGACGACCAGCAAGCCGCCCTCTGCGTGACGTGCTGGGGCTCCGGCCAAGCCCCCACCGACTGAACCCGCCAGGACGGGGCGGCCGGACTCGATCCCCGCCCCGCCCTCGCCCAACCCCTTGAAGGAGGTGAAGACATGACCCGCTCGATCCGCCCGGACGCCGTGCTCGTACAGGCCGTGATCGCCGGCGCCCTGTCCTTCGCCCACCTGCACGACCTCGCCGCCGCTGCCGGACAGACCGGCTGGAAAGCCTGGGCCTACCCGATCAGCGTCGACCTGCTCTTGGTGGCCGCATGGCGCCGGCTTCGCGCCGATGGGCCGTCCCGGCTGGCCTGGTGCTGGTTCCTGATCGCTCTGATCGCCTCGCTGGGCGCCAACGTCGCCACGGCCGGCTTCCTCGACCTCGCCCACCCGCCCGCCTGGCTGCGCTTCGGCGTCGCCGGCTGGCCCGCCCTCGCCTTCCTCGGCGGCACGCTCCTCGCCCACGCCCCCGACCACCCCGCAGACACAACCGAAACGACCCCGGTCGCTGCTCCGGCAGGTCTCGATGTGGAACGCGAAGCCGTCCCCGCCTCGACCCCGGAGCCGCGGACAGCGGTGCCCGCGACCGAGGAACCTCCAGCCCTGCCCGTCGCCAAGTCAGCGCCAGCTCCTGTCTCCTCTGTGCCGGTTCCGGCCGCTCTAGTCGAACACGCCCGCAAGATCGCCGCCGACCACACGGCCCGCACCGGCACCCCGATCGACACCGACACCCTTCGCACCCGCCTCGGCGTACCCGCCCCCATGGCGGAGGCCATCGCCGCCCAACTCGCCTGAACCCGAAAGGAGTTGACCCCTAATGGGTCTCTATCAGATCTGGAATGAGATGCACCGCATCGGTACCACCGCGATCGGCGGCGGACCCGACCGCCGTACCGGCGAGATGAAGTACGTCGCCGCCTGCGAGGCCGAGGACTGCGGATGGTCGTCCGCCTACGACTCCTACGAGGCTGCCATGGTCGCCGCCCGCGGCCACCGCTGCCCCGTCCGCTGACCTGCTGAAGGGAGACCGCTCATGTCCGTGCCGCTGTGGTTCTTCATCGCCTGCCTGGGCCTGGTCGGCGTCAAGCTCGTCCGCCCGCCCTGGTGGCTCGTCCTGGTCCTGCTGATCGGCGGCTATCTCCTCGCTGACAGCTTCCTCGCTCCCGCCATCGACACCGCAACCAAGTAAGGAGAACCCGCCATGATCCGACCGAAGGTCCCGGTCAACCCGACCCCGTCCGGGCTGAGCACCCCGCCCGCCGTTATCCAGCCGACCAGCATCACCCCCGGCGCCCCGACTCCGCCGCCCGCGCCGATGGCGCCGGCTCCGACGCCCTCGCGGCCCACCGTCCAGCTCACCCCCGGCGCCGTCGTCGCTGTCGCCGGAATGGGGACCGCGGTCGTGCTCGTGGTCGGTGCCGTGCTGGTCTCCATGCTGCTCGCCGTTGCTGTCACGGGTGCTTCGGTCGCCGTGTGCGCCCTGGTCGTCCGCTCGATCCTCAGCACGGACACCCGACGTTGACCGGCCCCCGGAGCGGCCTCTGTCGCCAAACTTCGTCCGCTCCGGGCGCCGTCCCACTCCGAACCAATGATCCGGAAGGAACCTCCATCATGACCGGCCACATCCCGGCCTCGCACACCCCGGCGCGAATCTGCCCGAACTGCGACGGCTTCGCCACCGTCGCTATTCCCTCTGGCGCCCGTCACCGCGACGGCACCCGCGTCCTGCTCCACGTCGACTGCGGCATCTGCCATGGCACCGGCACCCTGCCCCTGCGCCCCCGCCTCACCGCCGCGGGTGTGGAGGTGGCCGCATGACCACACTCGAGCGGCCCGAAGTGCGGGCACTGACTCTGTGGCAGCCCTGGGCCTCCGCCATCGCGTACGGCACCAAGCGGATCGAAAACCGCCGCTGGTCCACCGACTACCGCGGCTGGATCCTCATCCACGCCGGCGTCACCATCGACCCCGCCGCCAAGTACGCGGTCATGGCCCGCCCCTTCCTCAACCGCCCCCAACCGATCGGCGCCGTCCTGGGCTGGGCCCGCCTCAACGACTGCCACGCGGACGACGGCATGTGCACCCTGTGGTCCGTCCGCGGACAGTGGCACTGGCACCTGTCCGACGTTCACCGCCTGCCGCGACCGGTGCCCTGCCCCGGCGCCCGCGGCCTGTGGACCCCTGCCCCCACCCTCCTCGACTCGGTGCGGGAGGCGGCCCGTGCCTGACCTCCTCATGGACCCGGTCACCCTCAACGACCTGTTGCGGGTGGCCTCCGCCCCCGACTTCGAGCGCTGGCAGCAGCAGATCCACCGCACCGGAGGCTGTGCCGACCCCATTCACTTGCAAGGTTGGACCACCCACACCGACAAGAGCACCGGTGAGGTCCTGCACCACTACAACACCCAAAACGAACCCGGGAGCCGGCTGCGGATCGCGTGCGGCAACCGCCGCGCTTCTCGCTGCCCCTCCTGCGCGTACACCTACGCCGGCGACACCTATCACCTCATCCGCGCCGGCCTCGCCGGAGCACCCGACCGGAACATCCCCAGTGCCGTCCGGGATCACCCGCGGGTCTTCGCCACCCTCACCGCACCCAGTTTCGGGCCCGTCCACAACCAACCCGACCACGCACGATGCCGCTGCGGCCAACGCCACCACGACGACGACCCCGCGATCGGCACCCCGCTCGACCCCCACACCTACGACTACGCCGCCGCCGTGCTGTTCAACAACCACGCAGGCGAGTTGTGGCAGCGCTTCACCAACCGGCTCCGCCGCGAGATCGCCGCCCGCGCCGGCCTCTCACAGCGCGAACTCAAAGAGGCCTGCCGGCTCTCCTACGGCAAGGTCGCCGAATTCCAAAAGCGCGGCGCCATCCACTTCCATGCCGTGATCCGCCTCGACGGACCTGATGGACCCGACTCCCCGCCGCCCTCCTGGGCCAGCACCGAACTGCTCACTGACGCCATCCGCGCCGCCGCCACACACCCCTATACCAGCGTCAGCGTCCCGGCTCGCGGCGACCAACCCGCCCGCACTTTCCAGTGGGGCACGAAGCTCGACGTACAACCCGTGAAGGCGTTCGGCGACGATGACGACATCACCGAGCAGAAGGTCGCCGCTTACATCGCCAAGTACGCCACCAAGGCTGCTGAGGAAACCGGAACGCTCGACCGGCGCATCGGCGAACTCGCCGAACTCGACCGCCACGGCGTCTCCGACCATGCCCGGCGTCTGATCACCGCATGCCGCGACCTCGATCCGCTCTACCCCGACCGTCGCCTGTGGGCCTGGGCCCACATGCTCGGCTTCCGCGGCCACTTCAGCTCCAAATCCCGCCGCTACTCCACCACTCTCGGCGCACTACGCCAGACCCGAGCCGACTACCGCGCCGCCCAAGAACGCGCCGCCCTCGGCCTCCACGTCCGCGAGCCTGACACCGTCCTGGTGCTCGCTGACTGGCAGTACGCCGGCCACGGCCACACCCCCGGCGAATCTGCCCTCGCCGCCAGCATCGCCCACGACCTCGCACTCAACCGCGAAACAGCCCGCGAAGTTCTGCGCAGCGAAGGGAGCGCAGCATGACCACGGCCCTCCGAACACGCAACATGCTCACCCTCGCTGAGGTGTGTGAAGAGCTGAAGATCTCGCGCTCGACCTTCTACGACTGGCGGGCCAAGAGGCGTGCGCCGCGCTGCATCAAGCTCCCGAACGGGGATCTGCGGATACGGCGGAGCGACCTCGACAACTGGCTCGATGACCGTGAGGACGCCGCCTGATGGAGACGACATACGACGTCAAGATCTACAAGATCCTCACGTACAAGGGTGCCCGCAAGACGACGTACACGGTGCGCTGGGTGGTCGCCGGCAAGCGCTGGCGCGAGCCCTTCGACACCGTCGCGCTCGCCGAGGGCTTCCGCTCCGAACTGATCCAGGCCACGGGCAAGGGTGAAGCCTTCGTCATCGCGACCGGGCTGCCCGTGTCCCATCGCTCCAAGTCGGCGGCGATGAGCTGGTACACGTTCGCCGTTCAGTACGTCGATGCCCGCTGGTCCCAACTTGGAGGCAACAGCCGCAAGAACACCGCCAAGACCCTCACAGCGGCCACCATCGCCCTACTCCGCACCCAGCCCGCCCAATTCGACGCCATGGCCGTGCGCACGGCGCTGCGCGAGTGGGCGTTCAACTCGGGTCGCCGGCCGGATGCTCCGCGGGACGTCGTGACCATCCTGCGGTGGGTTGAGCGGAACTCCCTTCCGGTCTCTGTCTGGGAAGACCCGGAGAAGGTCGACGACGTCCTACGGGCCATCGACACCCGGCTCGACGGCAAACAGGCGGCAGCTTGGTCCCGCAAACGCCATCGCCGCATCCTCAACGTCGTCATGAAGTACGCCATCAGGCGGCGGATCCTGCGGGGCAACCCCCTCCCCAAGGGCAAGGAAGGGATGACTGCCACCAAGACGAGCAACGCCGTGGACAAGCGCAGTTTGATGAACTCCGACCAGGCGGCCTCGCTCCTCGACTGGATTCGCCGGCGTCCCCGGGGAGGCAAGCGACTGCACGCCTTCTTCGCCACGTTGTACTACTGCGGACCGCGCCCCGAAGAGGCTGTCGCCATGCATGTGCGGGACGTGCACCTGCCCGACATCGACGCTGACGACCAGTGGTGCGAACTGATGATCCACGCCGCGACTCCCGAGGTCGGCAAGCAATGGACCGATACGGGTGAGATCCACGAACGGCGCGACCTCAAGGGCCGGGCTGAAGGCGACACACGGTCCGTGCCGGGCCATCCCGCCCTGACTCGCATCCTGCGGCAGCACATCGAAGACGAAGGGCTCAAGCCGGGTGAACTGCTGTTCCAGGGCGAGAACGGCGGCATCCTCGCGGGCTCCGTGATCCGCCGTGCCTGGCGTAGTGCTCGTCAGGCGGCCTTGGCTCCGCACGTCTTCGACTCGCCGACCGGGAAGCGCGTGTACGACATCCGGCACACCCGCCTCACCAAATGGCTGAACAACGGGATCCCGCCCGCGCAGGTTGCCGAGTGGGCCGGCAACAGCGTCCCCGTGCTGCTTGCCACCTACGCCCGGTGCGTCGACGGGCAGCTGCCGGACTTGAAGAAGCGTCTCGAAGCTGCCGGAGACCTCCCCGAGCTGCCCGACGCTGGTTGATCTTCGGCCAAAGAACTTCGACACGTATTCGACACAGCCACCCGCAAAAATCCGGTGACAGCCGGACAGCCCCGGAGTCCTCCCTTGATCGTCAGGGGAGTGCCCGGGGCTTCGTCGTACCGAGCGATACCCGCTCTGAGCAGCAAAAACGCCCTCCCGATGGGAGGGCGGAGACTTGCGCCCCCGGCAGGACTCGAACCTGCGGCCAAGCGCTTAGAAGGCGCCTGCTCTATCCACTGAGCTACGGGGGCCGGGTGTGGTGGCCTCTGTCTTGGGTGCCCGGGTGTGGGCCGTTCCGTGACGTTGCCGGGGACAAGGATAGGGCTCCCACGACCTTGTCCCTGTTGCTTCGCCTCCGTGGCTCGATGTGGAGGTTCAGTGAAGCGGTCCTGATAATCGCAGGCAGGTACGAATCGTGCATCGCTTTTGGCGCCTCGCGCACCGGGTGTTGTGCACTCGTTATGCCTGGACTATGCCTGCGTCCCAGTCATCCCTTCCGCCCCTTGTGTCCGGTCGGCGCGCAGACATGCTCATATGCTTCAGAATTCCCCTAAAATTGGGCATTCTTCACATGTGGTGACCTTGGACGTACGGCCTCAGCTGCTCGACGCACTCTCCGCCCTGCGCGACCGTGTCGCCGCCGCACGCTTCCCGCTGCCCCTGGCGGGGGCTCCACGCGCGCGTGCCAACCGCGACGAACTGCTCGCCCAGCTCGACGACTATCTGGTGCCCCGGTTGAGAGACCCCGAAGCGCCGCTGCTGGCCGTGGTGGGCGGTTCCACCGGGGCCGGCAAGTCGACCCTCGTCAACTCCCTTGTGGGACGGCGGGTGAGCGAGGCGGGCGTGTTGCGGCCGACCACGCGGACACCGGTACTGGTCTGCCATCCGGAGGACCATCACTGGTTCAGCGGCATGCGCGTGCTGCCCGACCTCACGCGCGTGTGGGTGCCCCACCAGGAGCCGGGGGACGAACTCCTGCTGCCCGGTGAGAACCCCGCGCGCGTGCTGCGCATCGAGACCGCCGACACCCTCCCGCCGGGCCTCGCGCTCCTGGACGCGCCCGACATCGACTCCCTGGTCGCCGACAACCGCGTCCTCGCCGCCGAACTGATCTGCGCGGCCGACGTCTGGATCATGGTCACCACGGCCGCCCGCTACGCCGACGCCGTTCCCTGGCATCTCCTGCGCACCGCAAAGGAGTACAAGGCCACACTTGTGACCGTTCTCGACCGGGTGCCGCACCAGGTCGTGTCCGAGGTCTCCCGGCAGTACGGCGCCCTGCTCACCAAGGCGGGCCTCGGTGAAGTGCCCCGGTTCACGGTGCCGGAACTGCCCGAGTCGGCCTGGGGCGGCGGGCTGCTGCCGGCCACCGCCGTGGCATCGCTGCGGACCTGGCTCGTCCACCAGGTGCAGGACCCCGCGGCGCGGCAGCACACCGTCGCCCGAACGGCCCACGGTGTCCTCGACTCCCTCAAGTCCCGGATGCCCGAGCTGGCCGGTGCGGCCGCCGCCCAGTACGCGGCCGCGCTGCGACTCACCACCGCCGTCGAGGGGGCGTACGACAGCGAGTACGCGCGCGTGCGGGGCCGGCTCCAGGCCGGTGCTGTGCTCGCCGGTGACGCCCTCAAGCGCTGGCGGGCCTTCCCCCTCGACTGCACCGCCGCAGAGCTCCTGGACGCCCTCGTGGAGAGTCTGGGCGCGCTCCTGCTGTGCGCGGTCACCGCCGCCGACGAGCGTGTCGACGAGGCCTGGCGGCGCGAACCGGCCGCGGCCGCGCCCGAACTGACGGACCGGGATCCGACCCCGGAGAGCGCCGAGCACCGGATCGGGATGGCCGTACGGCGCTGGCGGCGGGAGCTGGAGGAGTACGCCGAGGAGGAGATCCGCGACCTCGATCGCGGGGTCGCGCCCGATCCGGAGACGGTCGCCGCCCTCGTCGCCACCGCGCTGCTCGGTGGCCGCCGGGCACGGGTCGCGGGCGAGGGGCTCGCCGAGCGGATCGGCGCCCACGGGGCCCTGCGGCTGCGCGACCGGGGCGGACGGTTGCTCACCGAGCACCTCGACCGGGTGGTGCACGCCGAACGCGAGCGCAGGCTCGCCCCGCTCGACGCACTCGACGTACACCCCGAACCCCAGGCCGAACTCATCGCCGCGCTGTCCGTACTGCAGAAGGAGAGGTGACCGATGACCGCCGTCACGGATCAGGACCACACGGAGCGGGCGGGGGACGCCGTATCGGGGGACGCCGTACCGGGCGAGGTCGCGTCCGGGGGCGCCGTATCGGAGGACCAGCAGGGGCGGGTCGAGGAACCCGAGTCGGAGGGTGAGGCGGACTCGGGCGGGGAGGCGGAGCACGCGCGCGTGGAGGGTGTCGAAGGCATGGGGGACGTGAGAGGCGCGAAGGACGTGGAGGGCGCGGAGGGCGGTGACGGACGTTCCGACAGGGGTTCCGGGTCCGGGCGGGCGGACGCCGGGCACGCGCGTGAGGAGGCCGCTCGTGTCCGGGACGAGGCCGGTCGCGCGCGTGGGGAAGCCGGTCGCGTGCGGGAGGAAGCCGGTCGCGTGCGTGGGGAAGGCGGTCGCTTGCGGGAGGAAGCCGGTCGCGTGCGTGGGGACGTCGTGGAGGCCCCCGGTGGGCCGGCCGACGGCGACTCCGCGGATTCCTGGGACGACGGGCTGATCGCGCGGCGGGTGACCGCCGAGACCGAGCAGGCCGCCGTCGTGGAGGCCCGCGGCCACAACGCCCCGCCCGCCGCCCCGCTCGCGTACGACGGCTCCCTGCGCTCCCGCCTGGACGCGCTGCGGGAGCTGATCGGGCTCTCGCGGACCCGGCTCGACAGCCGGACGCTCGCCGAGGCCGGCCAGGTACTGGACGAGGCGGCAGCCCGGCGCAGGCTCTCCGGGCAGCACACCGTCGTCGCCATCGCCGGCGCGACGGGCAGCGGCAAGTCGCAGCTGTTCAACTCGCTCGCCGGGGTGGCCATCTCGGAGACCGGCGTCCGCCGGCCCACCACGGCCGCGCCGATCGCGTGCAGTTGGAGCGACGGCTCGGCCAGTCTCATCGAACGGCTCGGCATCCCGCCCCGGTTGCGACGGCGGCCGCTGCAGAGTGCCGAGTCGGAGGCCCAGCTGCGCGGGCTCGTCCTGATCGACCTGCCCGACCACGACTCGGCCGCCGTCCAGCACCGCGAGCACGTGGACCGGATCCTGGCCCTCGTCGACGCCGTCATCTGGGTCGTCGACCCCGAGAAGTACGCCGACGCGATCCTGCACGAGCGCTATCTGCGGCCCATGGCGGGCCACGCGGAGGTCATGTTCATCGTCCTCAACCAGATCGACCGGCTGCCCGGCGAGGCTGCCGAGCAGGTCCTCGACGATCTGCGGCGGCTGCTGGACGAGGACGGGATCGCCCTCGGGGAGTACGGCGAACCGGGTGCCACCGTGCTCGCGCTGTCGGCGCTCACCGGGGACGGCCTCGGGGAACTGCGGGAGGCGCTCGGTCAGTTCGTGGCGGAGCGCGGAGCGCCCGCGCGGCGGATCGCGGCCGACGTGGACGCGGCGGCATGGCGGCTGCGGCCCGTCTACGCGACCGGCCGGCGTACCGGTCTGAGCGAGGAGGCGCGCGACGACTTCGCCGCGCGGCTCGCGGACGCGGTCGGTGCCACCGCGGCGGGCGAGGCGGCCGAACGCGCCTGGCTGCGCAACGCCAACCGCGCGTGCGGGACGCCCTGGCTGCGGCTGTGGCGCTGGTACCAGGACCGGCGCGAACCTCCCACGGGACGGCTGCCGTTGCGCGCCCAGCCCGACGAGGAGGCGACCGCGCGCCAGCGTGTCGAGCAGGCCGTACGGACGCTCGCCGACCGGGCCTCGGCGGGGCTGCCCGCGCCGTGGGCGCAGGCGGTGCGCGAGGCGGCCGTACGCGGCTCCCAGGGGCTGCCCGAGGCGCTCGACGAGCTGACCGCCCGGGCCGGGCTGCCACCGGGCCGTCCGCCGCGTCCGGGCTGGTGGCCCGCGGCCGTGCTGGCGCAGGCGTCCATGACGCTGCTCCAGGTCGTCGGCGGGCTCTGGCTGGTGGGCCAGATCGTCGGCGTCATGGCACCGAACCTGGGTGTTCCGGTGCTGCTGATGGTGGCAGGCATCATCGGCGGCCCGCTCGTCGAGTGGAGCTGCCGGATGGCGGCGCGGGGGCCCGCACGGCGGTACGGCGTGGAGGCGGAACGGCGGTTGCGGGAGGCGGCGTCCGGGTGCGGGCGGGCCCGGGTGCTGGATCCGGTGGCGGCGGAGCTGCTGCGCTACCGGGAGGTCCGGGAGCAGTACGGGCGGGTCGTCGGAGTGGGGTGAGGGCGTGGCGGCGGTGGGGTGACGGGTGTTCCTGTGGACCGGGTCCCTCGTTCGGGTGGTGGGGTTTTCCACAACCCGTGGACGGTCCACAGGGCGCAGCGGGCTCGGCCCGGCGGAGGCAGTCTGGCTTCGCGGCGATCGCGGTGACGTGGTCGGCACGCAGACAGCAGCGGCCGTACGGGACGGGCCCGTACGCATGTCCGGGAGGGATTCCAGCGATGAACGAGACGATGATCTGCGCGGTGGGCAACGTGGCGACACAGCCGGTGTACCGGGAGTTGGCGACGGGTGCGTCGGTGCGGTTCCGGCTGGCGGCGACGGCGCGCTATCTGGACCGCGAGAAGAACGAATGGACGGACGGGCACACCAACTTCTTCACGGTGTGGGCCAATCGCCAGCTCGCCACGAACGTGTCGGGGTCGATCAACGTGGGTGATCCCGTGGTCGTCCAGGGGCGGCTGAAGGTGCGTTCGGAGGTGCGCGAGGGCCAGCCGGCCTGGACCTCGGCCGACATCGACGCGGTGGCGATCGGGCACGATCTCGCGCGCGGCACCTCGGCGTTCCGGCGCACCCAGCGGCCGGAGAGCTCCGTCGCGGGGGCCTCCGCGCAGCCGGAACCGGCCTGGGAGACACCGCCGGGCGAGGCCGCGGACCGACAGGAAGCCGTCGCGGTGACGTGACGTCAGCCGAAGCGCGACGGCTCCGACCGAAGCGCGACGACGGCTCCGACCGTAGCGCGACGGCTCCGACCGAAGTGCGGCTTATCGGCGAATGCGCCCCGGACATCTCCGGTCGATTTGTCGATAAGCCATACGGATGAAGGGTCTGCGCGATAACGATTCCGAGTCGGATCGATCTTCCGACCGCATCCCCGGGAAGAGCGGGGCGGCCGCGTCCCTAGGATGCCGAACACAGCTCCCGGGGCTATTGATTCCGCTGGTGGGACCGCCACCCCGCTCGTCAACGGGTCCTGTTCGAAGGGGAATTCCGTGTTTTCTGCGTTCTCTGCGCTGTCCGTGCGCGGACGGGGGGCGGCTCGCCTCGCGGCCGTCACGTTCGTCTCCGGCCTGCTCGCCGCCGGTGCGACGGTGGCCGTCGCCGACACGGCGTCGGCGGACGAGGCGGCGCAGAACCAGAGAGGGGCGACCGCCACCATAGGGGGCCTGAAGACCTACGGTGACGCGGTCATACACGACACCGACGGCGATCTGCAGGTGCCGGCCGGGCTGTTCGAGATGTCCGTCGAGGGCGGCGGAACGCTGCAGACGTACTGCGTCGACCTCTACAACCCCACGCAGAAGGACGCCAAGTACCACGAGACCGACTGGAGCGGCACCTCGCTCGGCACCAACAAGGACGCCGGCAGGATCCGTTGGATCCTGGAGAACTCATACCCCCAGGTCAACGATCTCGCTTCCCTCGCCGCCAAGGCCGGTATCGCGGCCGGCCTGACCGAGCAGGACGCGGCGGCCGGCACCCAGGTGGCGATCTGGCGCTACTCGGACCACGCCGACGTCGACGCCGCCGACCCGCAGGCCGAGAAGCTCGCGGACTACCTGCAGAAGAGCGCCCGTGACGTCGTGGAGCCGGCGGCCTCGCTGACGCTCGACCCGCCCGCGGTCTCCGGCCACCCCGGCGAGCTGCTGGGCCCGGTGACGGTGCACACCAACGCGGCCGGTGTCACGGTCACGCCGCCGGCGGACGCGGCCACGAGCGGCGTGCGGATCGTCGGCAAGGACGGCAAGCCGCTGACCTCGGCAAGCAACGGCAGCGAGCTCTACTTCGACGTCCCCGAGGACGCGGCGGCGGGTTCGGCGGACCTCACCGTGCAGGCCTCGACCACCGTGCCGGTCGGCCGGGCGTTCGCCTCCGAGAGCCGGAGCCAGACCCAGATCCTCGCCGGCTCCAGCGAGTCGACGGTCTCGGCTGCGGCGAGCGCGACCTGGGCGAAGCAGGGTGCCGTACCGGCCCTCTCCGCCGCCCGGAACTGCACCGAGGGCGGCCTGGACATCACGGCCGTCAACCAGGGCGACGAGGAGTTCGCGTTCGAGCTGATGGGCACGGAGTACGCCATCGCGGCGGGCGAGTCCCGCACGGTGACGGTCCCGCTGCAGGAGGACCAGGCGTACGACTTCACGATCACCGGACCCGACGGTCTCGCCAAGCGCTTCACCGGCGTCCTCGACTGCCGCACCCGCAGCAGCGAGACGGGCGCCACGACCCAGACCCTCAGCGAGCCCAGCCCCGCCACGGTGGCCGTGCCCACCACCGACGTCAACCTCGCCGAGACCGGCGGCTCCGCCACGACGCCGCTGATCGCCGGTACCGCGATCGCCCTGGTGGTGATCGGCGGCGGCTTCCTGGTCCTCACGGGCAGGAAGCAGAACCGGGCGCAGGACTGACCGTGGCGCGTCGGTGACGGGCAGAATGGCGTCATGACCAAGCGATCCGCATCACCGGCGCGTCACAGCTCCTCGGACTCCGTGCTGTCCCTGTGGTCACAGGACTCGGTGCTGTCGATCGGGTCGGTGGGTTCGGTGCTGTCCATCGGCTCCGTGGGCTCGGCCCTCTCGGTCGGCTCGATCGGCAGCGCCCTGTCCGTCGGCTCCATCGGTTCGGCGCTGTCCCTGATCTCGGCGGGCTCCTGGCTGAGCACGGGGTCGCTGCTGTCGGCACAGTCGAAGTGGTCGGTGCTGTCGTGGCGGACGTCCGGCGGGCTGATGCGCTCCGCGGGGGCGGCCGGGGCGGTGGCGGTGGGCGCCGCCGTGTGGCTGGCGGTGCGGAGCGGAGCCGACGACTAGAGGGCGCTCGCCGCCGTCGGGGCCGGTAGCCCGCCAAGGCTGCGGAGGGTTCGAGGTCGCGGACCGGCCTGGTCCCGGGGCGGCAGGCGGGCGGGCCGCGCCCGACAGGGGCTCGCGGGTGCGGGCGTCGACGTGTTCCGGGTCCCGAGAGGGTCGGGTGCTCCGTTCGGGGCCGCTCAGAGGTCGCGGCTGCGGTGATCCGCGCCGTTCAGGAGGTCGGCGTAGCTGCGGGCCTGTGCGGAGGCGTTGCGATGCCAGTCGCACTGGGTGCGGTGTTCCTCGGCGAGTGAGGGCTCGGCGGTGACGAGCTGGTCGTAGACATTGGCGATCTCGCTGTGCACGGCCGCGATGGCGAGCCGGTTGGCGCGTACGGCGTCCGCGTGGCCCCGGTGGGCGTCGATGGCGAGGGGATCGTCACCGATGGGGGAGTTGGCGGGGCCGTGCGCGTGCAGCGCGCTGTAGGCCTCGTTGAGCTTCGTGGCCCGTGCGTCCAGTTTCGTGCGCCGGGTGTGCAGAGCGGCACCGCGGACCCGCAGGCCGGCCTCGTAGGCGTGCGAGCCGGGAAACCGGACGGCGTCCAGTCCCGAGGTGACCGCGTGCGGCCGGTCGGGGCGCAGCGCGGCGTACCGGGCGTCGGCCTCTGCCGCCACCTCCAGTGTCTTCAGGTGCGGCGGCAGGGCGCTGCGGCCGATGGCCGCCCAGGCGTGCACATCGCTGTACCACTTCTCGTGGGCGGACTGCCGGGTGACTCCGGCGACCTCCCCGATCTCGGCCCAGGTGGTTCCCCGTTCCCGCTCGGCCACCACGGCCTCCCGCACCACGTCCTCGGTCCGGCGCTGGAGCTTCAGCGCCGTACGCAGGAGTTCCCCGGGCTCGGCCTCGGGCTCGACGGGCACGGCGTCGAGCACGGCGTCGGCGAGCTGGCGCAGCGTGAGGGCGAGGGCGACCCGGGACTCGTCGCGGGGGGAGAGCCGGTGGAGATCGGGGGCGGCCGAGGAGGGCGAGTGGTCAGAGGCATCCGGCATGGCGTCAGGCTATCCCTGACGGCGTTCCGGTGGAGGGCTGTTCGTCCCGGTCACGAGTGCCGGACCGGGCTGCCCGGGCTCACCGGTCGCCGGGTGGTGGGGCGTTGAAGGTGATGCCGGAGAAGTCGCGCCCCTGCACGACCGGTCCGCTCTGGGTGCCGCCGCTGACGGTGTTGTGCGTGTCCCCGTCCCCGGTGCGCAGCAGGTGCGCCTGCTGCTGCCAGTGCGTCAAGTGCGCACGGAACGAAGGGTCCTGCTCGGCACGGCGGTTCAGGGCCGCACTGAGCGCCCGCGCCCGCTCCATGTCCTGCGGGTCCTCAGACAGGGCGGTCAGTTCGGCCTCGCCGGTCGCCGGGCCGGTACGCACCAACCCGCGCAGTGCCGACCAGAGTTGACGCCCCATCTCACCGCCCGCTCCGGTCGCCGCCGCCACGAGAAGGCTCGCCGAGATCGGATCCATGCCAGTACCCCCAGTCGCGCAACGGAGTCGAACGCGTCGGCAGGTACGTCATCGTCCCAGAGCCGGCGCCGACAGGAGCGATCACCATCGGCCACATCCGGGGGCCGGTGCCCGGTACCGATCCACGAGACGGGTACCGGACACCGGGCGGATCATATGCCGTAGTACGCCGTACCGTGACTGCTGGCAATCACGTATGCAATGCAGGTCAGTACCACGACATGGTGCAGGTATCTCACGAAGCCTTTTACCTTTCGTTCTTTCAAGGAGCGCCGGGCTGTGCCTGAAGTGCGGGCAAGGCACAACAGCGGCCAGGAGTGGCAGCGGAAGTGCCTCGTCGCACGCAGGAACATTAGCGTGTCGATCGAGTGTGTGTGCGCCTGATGGCAGACCGGGTCGAACGACGCTCTGGTTTACGCGCGTACCCCTATACCCGGCAGCGCCCCGACGGGAATTGGCTAGGCCGGGACTTCGCCACGCAGTTCGGCGAGGAGACCCGCGGCCCGGACCTCTTCGGCACCGGCTCCGATGCTCCGGCTCACCGCCAGGCTCTGTTCCAGGTGGGCCAGGGCCCGGGTGGTGAGCCCGGCGTCCCGTTCGGCCAGGGCCAAGTCGTAGAGCACCTCGGCCTCCTCGCCCGCCGCCTGAATGGCACGTGTCATCTCAAGTGCGGCGATGTGCTGGCGGAGGGCCTCCTCGGTGCGGCCCGCCTTGCGGTGCGCCCGGCCGATGCGCGTGAGCGCGATGGCCTCGGCGCGCCGGTCTCCGACGTCGCGCAGCACCGGGAGGGCCAGGCCGTACAGCGTGAGGGCTTCATCGGCTCTGCCGAGCGCGTCCAGCACGGACGCCATGTTCATCTGGAGTGTCGCCCGGTCGCGCGGATTCCCCATCCGCTCCGCCACAACCACTGCTTGCCGATAGGCGAGCTCCGCCGCCTTCGGGTTTCCTGCTCTTTTGTGGAGTTCCGCGATGTTGTTCAGTGCGCTGTATTTTCCCCGCTCGTCTCCTATCTCCGTGAAATCGCTCAGTGCCGAGGTGAAGTGCGCCAGGGCCTTCTCGTTCTCGGCCAGGTGGAGGAGATTTATTCCAAGTAAATTGCGGCAGCGCGCGATGCGGAGCGGATCGCCTGTTTGCGAAAGGAAATTCAGAGATTCCTGCAGGAGGGATCGGGCAGACCTGTACTGCCCTGTCTGCCACAGGGGGATCGAGAGCTGGTGCACACACTCGCACTCCAGGTCCCGGTCCCGCAGTGACCGCGCGATACCGAGCGCCTCCTGTGCGGTCGAGATCGCCCGGTCGTAACGGGAGCCGTGGGTGTGCACCGCGCAGAGGTCGAGCAGGGCTCGCACCCTGGCTGGACTGTCACCTGCGGCGTCCCAGTGAGCGGCGGCCCGTATCAGCAGCGGCTCGGCTGCCGCGAGGTGTCCCTCCATGTCCAGGAATCCCGCCAACACATGGACGGAAAGGGCGAGTTGCTGTTCGGTGCCATGGTGTACAAGCCAGTTCAAAGTGTCCAGAAGATTGGCCGACTCGGTGATCAGCCATTGTTCCGCCGACTGTGCGTCGACGATTTCCGGACAGGGTGCGGGGGTGGGATCACCGTCGTCGAGATCGGTGCGCGAACGGAAGGGATAGGCCAGCCGGTCGGCCCGGTCCGCGGTGTGAAGGTAGTGCTTCACCAGGCTTTGTACGGCCTGTCGGACATCGTCCTCGGATTCGGTGCCGCCCGATTCGATCAACGTTCTGGCGTAGTCCCGTAAAAGATCATGCATGGTGAAACGGTGGGGAACGGGCTCGGCCACGAGGTGATGGGCCAGCAGTTCCTCGAGTACGTGTTCAGCCGTCGTCTGGGGGAGTCCGGTGAGGGCGGCGATCGCCCCAGGCCCGAAATCCACCCCCACGTGCAGCCCGATCCGGCGGAAGACCAGCTGCTGCTCGGCGTTCAGGGCCTCGTAGGAGATCGCGAAGACCTGGGTCAACGTCCGGTCGAGGTCGCGGAGTTGCGTCAGGTGGCCACGGCCCTCGCCCAGCTGGCGCAACAGATCGGACGTGGTCCACGAGGCGCGGGCGAGCAAGCGGCTCGCGGCGATCTCGATCGCCAATGGGAGGTGTCCGCAGATCCGGACGATCTCCGCCACCTCCGCGGGATCCGTGTCGCGTGCTCGGCCCAGTCGCTGTGCGAAGAGCTCCGCCGCGTCCTCGGGGGGCAGTACGTCGAGCGAGACCGGCCGTACGCCCGGCAGTCCGGGCAGCCTTCGGCGGCTGGTCACGACGACCGCCGTGGGGGACGCCCCCGGCAGAAGGGGGCGGATCTGCTCGGAGGAGGTCGCGTCGTCGAGGATCACCAGCATCCGGCGGTCCCGGGCCATCGAGCGCCACAGCGCGACCAACTCGTCCAGTTCTTTTGGTAGTTCCTTGGTGGCCAGGCCGAGCAGCCGCAGCAGTTCGGTGAGGGCGCGAGCCGGGGTCGGCGGTGTCCGGTCGGTGGAACAGCCGCCGAGGTGAAGGTGGATGCGGCCGTCCGGGAAGCGGTCACGTAATCGATGGGCCAGGTGGACGGCGAGGGCGCTTTTCCCGACCCCGCCCATTCCGTGGATCGCCTCGACGGTGACGACGTCCGAGCCTCCCCGTCCCTCGCAGAGCGCTGCCGTGAGCCGCCGCAGTTCATCGCGCCGTCCGGCCCACGGGACATCGCGCGGCAGGTTGTCCGGGACCCGGCGGGTCGGCCGCGGGGGGCGTCCGTCCTCGGCCCCGGCGCGGGGGAGGAGGTCCCTGGCAGGGGTGCCTGCCAGGATTCCCTGGTGGACCCGGTGCAACCCGTGGCCGGCGTCGAGGCCGATGTCGCGGACCACGCGCTGCCGGGTCCGTTGGAGCAGCCTGGTCGCCTCGGCCGTACGGTTGCTGCCGTGCAGGGCGACGGCGAGCCGTTCGGCCAGGGCCTCGTCCACGGGGTGTGCCTCGGCGAGTGGCAGCAGCACGGGTACGGCGTCGCTGAACTTCCCCGCGTCCAGCAGGATTTCGGCTCTGGTCATGGCGGCGACGAGCCCGGTCTCGCGCACGGCGGCGCGCAGATGCTCGGCCCAGGACCCGGTGATCCCGGCCAGCGGCTCGCCGTGCCACAGCGCCTCCGCCCGGTCCAGCAGGCGCAGGCCGGACTCCTCGTCGCCGTTGTCCCGCAGCGAACGGGCTCGCTCCACGCAGCTCGTGTAGCAGCGCAGGTCCACCCGTTCCGGATCGACCTCCAGGGCGTACGAGTTCGTGCGGCTGACGATCGGGGGTGCGTCGCCCCCGGCCATGCGCAGGGCGCCCCGGATGCGGGAGATGTGGGCATGGAGCGCTTCCCGGGCCTTGGCGGGCGGATGCTCGTCCCAGATGCGGTGGATCAGGGTGTCCACGCTCACCGTGCGACCCGCGTCCCAGGCCAGAGCGGCGAGCGTCAAGCGTGTCTTGGTCGATCCGAGATCGCTGCGGCGGCCCGCCGTTCGGATCTCCACCGATCCCGAAAGCCTGATCTCGAACTCCACCAGCGTCCTCCCCGCCGGTAGAACCTGTGCTTGCCGAGCATTCGAGAGTGTCATGGACCTGGCGCGAATGACCATAAGGGGGCGCTATGAGCTCAAAGTTGACTGATAAATAGCCGTATTGGTTCACATCTTGTCCGCGGTGGGGAGGGGGCTCCCGTGGGGCCGGAAGGAGTTGTGTACGTGCGTGCTTTCTCCTCGGACGAACCGGAGGCGTTGCCGGCGGCCATGGCCGCGTGCGGCGCCGACCCGGAGTCACCCGCTTGGCGCGAACTGGCCAGGGTGTTGGACACCGCGATCCGAGTGGACCCTTCACTGACACGCCTCTGGCCCCCTCACCGGGTGCGGGGGCGACCGGTCGAGGCGGCGCTCTGGCAGAAACTGGCCGAGGAACTCAGCGAGTTGGCGGCGCGCGACCGGGCGACAGGGCAGGCGCTGGCCGAGTGGCTGCACGACCACCCCGGCCCCACGCCGACGCCACCGGTATCGGCCTCCACGCCACCCGCGTCCGAGCCGATGTCCCCCGCGTCGGCTCCTGTGGCATCCGCGTCCGAGCCGATGTCCCCCGCGTCGGCTCCTGTGCCGTCCGCGTCCCAGCCGGCCTCCCCGGCATCGGCTCCCGTGCCACCCATGTCCCAGCCGCCGTCCCCCGCATCGGTCCCCTCACCACCCACACCCCTGGGGACACCGCCCGCATCCGTCCCCGCACCCCTCGCCCCCGCGGCGACCTCCAACGTCATCGGCGGCAGTTCCGTGGTCCACGGCCCCAGCGTCCAGGCCCGGGACATCCACGGCGGCATTCACTTCCACGCGCCCGCCCCCGCGGCGCCGCCCCACCGCCCCGTTCCCCGTCAACTGCCGCCGGTGACCGCACGGTTCATCGGTCGGGAGGCGGACCGGCGAGCACTCGACGCCCTGCGTGCCCAACGGCCCGCGCACGCGGCGCAGGTCCTGGTGGTCAGCGGGCTCGCGGGCGTCGGAAAGACGACCTTCGCCGCCCACTGGCTCCACGAGCACGCCGACAGTTTTCCCGACGGCCTCCTCTACGCCGACCTCGGCGGCCGGAGCACCCTCGGCGAGAGCGGACCCGTCTCCCCGGCCACCGTCCTCGAAGCCTTCCTGATCGCACTGGGCGCCTCCTCGGTGCCGGCCGGAACTGCGCAGCGCAGCGCGCTGTGGCGTTCCACGACCTCGCAGCTGCGGCTGGCCGTCCTCCTGGACAGCGCGTTCACGGCCGCTCAGGTACGCCCGCTCCTGCTCGGCACACCGACCGGACTCACCGTGGTGACCAGCAGGAACAACCTGACCGGACTGCGCGTGGACGGCGCCTTTGTGCACCGGCTGGAGGGGCTGCCCACCGCGTCTGCCGTGGAGCTCCTCGCCGTCGGCGGCGGGACCCGCGTGGCACGGGAGCCTGCCGCCGCGCGTGAGGTGGTCAGACTGTGCGGCCGCCTGCCCCTGGCTGTGGCCCTGGCCTCCGCCCAGCTGGCCCTGCGCCCCCACCGCTCCGTGTCCGCCCTGGCCGACAGCCTCGCCCGCGGGCGGGGCGCTGTCGACGCGCTGCGCGTGGACGGGGAGGCCGTGATGCGCACGGCGCTCGATCTGTCGTACGCCGTCCTCCCGGACGAGAGCCGTGCGCTCTATCGCCGGATGGGACTGCTGCCCGCCGACCGCCACGACCTCTCGCTGCTGATCGCCCTCGCGGGCGACGGGGAAGGACAGGACGAGGAGGGCGACACCGCCGAGGCCGCCGACATCGCCGTCGGCGCGCTCGTGGAGTCGAACCTGCTGGAGGAGACGGGTCCGAGCACCTATCGCTTCCATGACCTCGTCCAGCCGCACGCCCGCCGGCTCGGCGAAGAACGAGAGGACCCCGGCCCGCGCGAACGCACCCTGCGGCGGTTCGTCGACTGGTGTCTGGCCACCGCCGCGTCGGCGGAGGGCATCCTCACCCCCAGCCACCGGCTGCCCGGGCACGACCTCCCCGCGGGGACGGCGCCCGCGACCCCGCTCGACGGCCCCGAGGCGGCACTGACCTGGCTGGACACGCACCGCCACGGACTGATGGGCGCCGTACGCCTTTCGGCCCGGCTCGGCTGGGACTCCTCCTGCTGGCGTCTGACGGACCTCATGTGGCCTCTTTTCCTGCGGCTGCGCCCTTCGGAAATGTGGATCGAGGCGCATCGCCTCGGCCTCGAAGCGGCACGCCGGAGCGGATCGAGGCAGGGCGAGGGCCGCATGCTCACCTCCGGCGCGATCGGGCTGCGCAACGCGGGCCGGTACCCGGAAGCGGCCCAGTGGTACCGGCAGGCGCTGGAGCTGGCCAGGGCGGACGACGACGTACGTCAACAGGCGCAGGCCCTGAGCGGACTGGGACACGTCGGACTCCTGGCCCACCGGCTCGACGAGGCACGCGAGCACTTCGAGCACGCCCTGCGGCTCAGGGAGTCGATCGGCTACCGGCGCGGCGCCGCCCTCTCCCGGCGGCGCCTGGGCGAGACAGCGCTCGCCGCCGGCGACCTGGCCACGGCCGCCGAGCAACTGCGCCGGGCAGGTACCGAGCTGGACGGGATGGGAGAGACGTACGAGGCGACCCGCGTCCTGGCCCTTCTCGGCCATGTCCTGGAGCGTGGCGGGGACATGGACGGCGGGGAGCGGCGGCTGCGGGAGGCGCTCGCGCGCTTCCGGTCCGGAGACGCCCGGTCCGAGCACTGGGAGGCACGCTGCCTGGAATGGCTCGGCCAGGCCGCCGAGGCGCGGGGTGATCAAGAGGAATCGATACGCCACTACGAGGCCGCCCGCGCTCTGTTCCGCCGTCTGAGCCCCGAGGACGCGCAGCGCCTGGACGACCGGCCGCGGCAGCGGTGATCACCGCCGCGGCCGGCTGTCCCACCGGTCAGCGGGATGGCACCGGAGCCAGGGAGAGCAACGCGCCCGGTGATCTCCCGGAGACCGTCCACGCGTGCACGACCGAGACGACCGCGTGCGGCGGCGGAGCGTCGGCCCTGCCTCGTGTCGGCCGCACGAAGGACACGGCGCCCGTTCTCTCCCGTACCCCGACGACACAGGTCGTGGCCGTGTCGGGCACGGCGGCGGCAAGGCAGCCGGGACGACCGTCCAGCAACGCGCGCACCCGCCGACGTGCCGCCCCGGTCGGCAGCGGTTCCCGGCTCACCAGTACGTCGGCGTGCATCACGAGCTCGGCCCGTGCCGGGCTGTCCGCGTCCACCCACAGGTGCACGTCGCAGGGAAACGGGCCGTTGGGACCGTGCGCGCAGGGCACGGGATACGGATGTCCGCGGTCCCCCGTGGACGGGGACAGCGGATCGGACCGTACGAGAACCGCACCGTGCGCCGTGTCCGAACGCCAGACGAGGAGAGACGACCGCTCGTGCGAGCCGTCATGAGAGAGAGCCGGAGCGGGCGAGCCGCCACGGCGATGTGTCCCACCTGACCGTGCCGCGCGGAAGCACACCGTGGACCACCCGGCGTCCGGAATCGGGCGCGGGGCGCTCGTCATGCCGCACCGCTGCCCGCGCGGATCTCCCACCTGGTCAGCGGCGGTGGCGGCGGAGGTGCCGCGACAAAGGGCGGACGAGCGGGTTCCCCCAGCCCGAGCAGGCCGTAGAGGACCGAGCGCATCCGCCGGTGGAACCGGCCCGGCGCCGACGAGAGCGAGGCGGCGACATGGTCGTACTGCCCCGGGCGGTGCAGCTGTGCCGCGTAGTCCAGCTGCTCCGCGAGCGGATACCCCGGGGAGACCACGGGCGCCACGGCCGACAGCAGGGCCGCCGGGGAGTGGGCGGACACCTCGCGGCGGGGCCCGGCGGTCAGCAGCAGCGTCGCGTCCGTGAGGGTGCCGTACGCGGTCAGCGATCCGTGGTCCCCGATGATCCAGTCGGCCGCGATCAGCAGTGCCTGCCAGTCGGCCTCCGGCGGGACGACCGCGAGCCCTCGGTCCCGGCAGCAGGACAGCCAGCCGTGCACCTGCCGGGTGCCGTGGCCCGCGAACACGTTGGGATGGACCAGCATCGCGACGCGGTGGCCGTCGCCCGGCAACTGGCCGAGCAGCTGCGGCAGCAGGGAGTCGAGCCGCCCGAACGTCGAGGCAGGTCCCCAGGTGGACGTGACGACCACGAGCCGCTGCCCGTCCTCGATGCCGAGCGCACGGCGGTAGACATCGCGACGAGGTCGGCCCGCCATGATCCGGTCGACGCACGGATCGCCCGCCACATGGGCCACGGCCAACGCCTCCGGGCAGGACCGGGAGAGTTCGTCCAGGTCCCGGTCGTGGGCGTAGACGATCGCCGCCGGGACCAGCCGTCCCTCGTGCAGCAGATGCCGGCGGCTCAGCATCCCGGGCGGCCTCGGCTCTCCCGGCGCCAGCGCGGTGACGTCGGTGAGCAGTTTGATCTGGCCCGCCCCGTGCGAGATGCGTACGACGGGAGCCCGCAGTTCGTGCACTCCGCGGGAGCCCGCGGCGAGCGCCAGGTCGAACTCGGCCCGCAGTGCCTCCTCCCAGGGCACCGCGCTGATGCCCAGGCTCTCCAGGAACTCGGTGGTCCCGTTGCCGAAGGCGTGCGGTGCGACCGTGAAGACCAGTTGGACGCGCAGGTCGGTCTCCAGGAGTTCGAAGACCTCGCGCAGCCGTTGGGCGAAGGTCACGGTGTGCACGACGACCAGGACCCGCTTGCAGTCCCGTACGGTCAGCCAGTGCCCCTGCTCGATCAGTGCTGATCTCGTCGTTCCGACAGACACGCGATCCCCCATCGCTCGTCGCGACGTACAACGGACGGCAGGGGAGTTCCCGGCGCACACAGCGCTTTCCTTGCATGTCTCTTGCAGCACCCTTGCGCGGGTGGGCGGGGTACGGAGGGCCGGGGCGGACACCGCACCGCCGCCCCCGACGAACCCCCAGGTCACAGCCCCCCGACCAAACGGGTTACCACCCGAGGGTGGACCTCAGGCAAGATGGGGTGTATCTGCCCACTGCCAGATTTCAAGCTGCCGGACGGTTTCTCTTGGCTGAGTACATCTACACCATGCGCAAGACGCGCAAGGCAATCGGCGACAAGGTCATCCTTGACGACGTCTCGCTGAACTTCCTGCCTGGCGCGAAGATCGGTGTGGTCGGCCCGAACGGTGCCGGTAAGTCGACCATTCTGAAGATCATGGCGGGCCTGGAGCAGCCGTCGAACGGCGATGCCTTCCTGTCGCCCGGGTACACCGTGGGGATCCTGCTGCAGGAGCCGCCGCTGAACGAGGAGAAGACCGTCCTGGAGAACGTCCAGGAAGGTGTCTCCGAGGTCAAGGGCAAGCTCGACCGGTTCAACGAGATCGCCGAGCTGATGGCGACGGACTACTCCGACGCGCTCCTCGACGAGATGGGCAAGCTCCAGGAGGAGCTCGACCACGCCAACGCGTGGGACCTCGACGCGCAGCTCGAGCAGGCCATGGACGCGCTCGGCTGCCCGCCCGGCGACTGGGCCGTCACCAACCTCTCCGGTGGTGAGCGCCGCCGCGTGGCGCTGTGCAAGCTCCTGCTGGAGGCCCCTGACCTGCTGCTTCTCGACGAGCCCACCAACCACCTCGACGCCGAGTCGGTGAACTGGCTGGAGCAGCACCTCGCCAAGTACGACGGCACCATCGTCGCCGTGACCCACGACCGGTACTTCCTGGACAACGTGGCCGGCTGGATCTGCGAGGTCGACCGCGGCCGCCTGCACGGCTACGAGGGCAACTACTCCAAGTACCTGGAGACCAAGCAGACGCGTCTCAAGGTCGAGGGTGCGAAGGACGCCAAGCGCGCCAAGCGGCTCAAGGAAGAGCTGGAGTGGGTGCGGTCCAACGCAAAGGGCCGCCAGGCCAAGTCCAAGGCCCGTCTCGCCCGCTACGAGGAGATGGCCGCCGAGGCCGACAAGATGCGGAAGCTGGACTTCGAGGAGATCCAGATCCCGCCGGGCCCGCGGCTCGGCAGCATCGTCGTCGAGGTCTCCAACCTCACCAAGGGCTTCGGCGACAAGGTGCTCATCGACGACCTCTCCTTCACGCTGCCGCGCAACGGCATTGTCGGGGTCATCGGCCCGAACGGCGCCGGCAAGACCACCCTCTTCAAGATGATCCAGGGCCTGGAGGAGCCGGACTCCGGCACCATCAAGGTCGGCGACACCGTCAAGATCTCCTACGTCGACCAGAGCCGCGCGAACATCGACCCGAAGAAGACCCTGTGGGCGGTCGTCTCCGACGAGCTCGACTACATCAACGTCGGCCAGGTCGAGATGCCGTCCCGTGCGTATGTCTCCGCCTTCGGCTTCAAGGGCCCCGACCAGCAGAAGCCGGCCGGCGTGCTCTCCGGCGGTGAGCGCAACCGCCTCAACCTCGCGCTCACCCTCAAGCAGGGCGGCAACCTGCTGCTCCTCGACGAGCCGACCAACGACCTCGACGTCGAGACCCTCGGCTCGCTGGAGAACGCGCTGCTGGAGTTCCCGGGTGCGGCCGTGGTCGTCTCCCACGACCGCTGGTTCCTGGACCGGGTGGCCACGCACATCCTCGCCTACGAGGGCGAGTCCAAGTGGTTCTGGTTCGAGGGCAACTTCGAGTCGTACGAGAAGAACAAGATCGAGCGGCTCGGCCCGGACGCGGCCCGCCCGCACCGCGCCACCTACAAGAAGCTGACCCGGGGCTGATCTTGCGGCACATCTACCGCTGCCCGCTGCGCTGGGCGGACATGGACGCGTACGGCCACGTCAACAACGTGGTCTTCCTCCGCTACCTGGAGGAAGCCCGTATCGACTTCCTGTTCCGCCCGGAGAAGGACTTCCAGCAGGGGTCCGTGGTGGCACGCCATGAGATCGACTACAAGCGACAGCTCGTCCACCGGCACGCGCCCGTGGACATCGAGCTGTGGGTCACCGAGATCCGCGCGGCGTCCTTCACCATCGCCTACGAGGTGAAGGACGGCGACGAGGTCTACGTCCGGGCCTCGACGGTGATAGTGCCGTTCGACTTCACCGCCCAGCGGCCGCGCCGGATCACCGCGGAGGAACGGGAGTTCCTCGAGGGGTACCGGGACGACGACGAGGAGGAGGCCGTCGCCGCATGACGGTGCTCCACCTTGCCGACGAGGGGGAGGCAGCGGATCTCGCCGCCTTCCTCTCCCGGCTGCTCCGCTACGACCGCTCGGCCGCGGTGCGTCTTCAGGTCACCGGGACCGCGCTCGCCGTCTTCGGACGCCCGCCGTCCTTCGAGGTGCTGGCGATCCGGGCGGTACGCCTGGCCAAGCCGTACGAGAACGGGCTCGACGTCACGCTCGACGTGACCGTGTCCGCGGGTGAGCTCCTGGAGTCCGTCGACGAGAGCGCGGGTACGGCTGTCGTGCCGGCGGCGGTGACCGGGCCGCCGTGGGCCGGGGTGCTGCCGCCGCGGGGTGGATGGCAGGCGGTGACCGGGCTGCCGGAGCCGGAGGCGCTGCGGGCGCTCGTGCACTCCGGGGTCGCCGAATTCCGGTCCCGTACCGAGGAGTTGAGCGCCGAGGAGCGTACCCGGGCCGAACTCGACCGGATCGGGCGGGAGATCTGGTCCCGGACCGTGGGTCCGACGCGGCTGCCCGTGCGGGCCGTGCACGCGGCCCAGTCCCTCGGATTCCTGCGGCCCGGAGGGCAGTTGGCGCTCCTGTCGGCAGGGGCCTGGCTGCGCCTGCGAACCCCCTACGGCTCAATCGCCGTACGCCAGGCAGGACTCGGGACCCTCGACGTCAGCGTGCGCTGACCGTCGCCGGGTGGCCGGGTGGCCGGGTGGCCGGGTGATCGGGTCGCCGGGTGATCGGCCCGGGCGCTCGTCCTGCGTCGGGCCGGGTTTGGATTCGCCGGTATCAGGGTGTGCCTACCCTCGCCGAGCCGCCGAGCCGCCGAGCCGCCGAGCCGCCGAGCCGCCGAGCCGCCGAGCCGCCGAGCCGCCGAGCCGCCGAGCCGCCGAGCCGCCGAGCCGCCGAGCCGCCGAGCCGCCCATTCGCCGAGCCGCCGGGCCGCCCATTCGCCGGGCCGCCGAGCCGCCGCCGGAGGCACCCCGCCCCGTCACCCGTTGCGCTCGCTGTCGTCCGGCCATATGCCGATGTGGTCCGGCTCCAGTTCCAGCGCCACCCTGTCCCGCATGCCCAGCGCCTCGGTGTACTCCTTCGGGAGCTGGAGGCGGCCCGCGCGGTCGAGCATCGCGTACTCCCTCGCCACCAGGGTCTCGTGACCCGTCGCCGCGTCCACCTCGCTGCGGCGCAGGACCTCCGTGGAGGTACGGCCGTCCCTGATGGCCACCGTGCGGCGGACCTCTCCCGCCACGGCCTGGTCGTGGGTGACGATGACGATCGTCGTGCCGAGCTGTTCGTTGGCCTTGCGGAAAGCGGCGAAGATCTGTTCCGCGGTGTGGGAGTCGAGTTCGCCCGTCGGTTCGTCGGCGAGGAGCACAGCGGGGTTGTTGGCCAGCGCGACCCCGATCGCCACGCGCTGCTGCTGGCCGCCCGACATCTGGTGGGGGCGACGGTTGCGGCAGTCCGCCACCTCCAGCAACTCCAGTAGTTCCAGGGCGCGTTCGGTCTGGGCACGGCGGGCCGTCCGGGAGCCGGAGAGCTGGATGGGCAGGGTGATGTTCTGGGCCGCGGTGAGGTAGGGCAGGAGATTGCGGGAGGTCTGCTGCCAGACGAAACCCACGGTCGTGCGGCGGTAGGCCAGTCGGTCCTTCGAGGTCATCGTGAGGAGGTCGTGGCCCGCGACTCTGGCCGCCCCGGCGGTGGGGGTGTCCAGGCCCGCGAGGATGTTCATCAGGGTGGACTTGCCGCTGCCGGACGCGCCCACCAGCGCGAGGAGTTCGCCCTCCCGGACGAGCAGGTCGAGGCCCTGCAGCGCCTGGACCTCCACGCCGTCCGTGGTGAAGATGCGGACGAGCCGGTCGCAGGTGATCAGGGCGTCGTGGCCGTAGGTGGGGCGGTTGCGGGCGGCGGTCGCCTTCTCGGCCAGGTCCGTGAGGGTGGGGTTCGTCGTCATGGGCCGTCTCCTGGACTGTGGTCCGTGGTCATGAGCCGTCTCCTGGACGGTGGTCCGTCGTCATGGGCGTCTCCCGGACGGTGGTCCGGTGTCGGGGCCGGCCGGGGAGTGGGTCTTCGGCAAGGCGGTCACCGGGTCTCACCCGCTCTCAGTTCCCGCACCGACCCCCGTCTCCCCGACCACCACGCCTGTCCGACCCCCACTCCCACCGCCAGCAGCAGCACCGCAAGCGCCGGCACGGCCAGGGACAGGGCGTCCATGCGCAACTCCACGGCCCCCGCGTCGGGTTGGGCCGAAGGGAGGGCGATGGCGGTCAGGTCGATTCCGGGGGAGAGGAGGCGGATCGTGGCCCAACCCGTGAGGGTGCCGCCCACGGCGGCCAGGACCGCCTGGGGCAGGGACTCCAGGATCAGGAGGCGGCGGCCCGCCGCCCGGGTGAGGCCCATCGTGCGGAGGCGGGCCAGCAGCGCCGTGCGTTCGGGGGCCGTGCGGAGCAGGGTGAGGAGGAGGGCCAGGACCGCGTATCCCGTGCCGGCCGCCACCGCCGTCGTGTAGACGCGTTCCGCGCCGGTCTGGAGGGGGGAGTCGACGTAGCGTTCCCGCTCCTCGGACTTCAGGCGCACGGACGCGTCCTTGGGGGCGGCCTTGCGCAGCGCGGCCCCGTCCAGGTTCTCGCCCGTCAGCAGCAGCGCGGTCGGCCGGGCCACCGCCGCGCTCAGCGCCGCGCGGTTCACGACCAGGAAGTCCGTGCCCGCGACTGCCGGGGTGCGTTCGAGGACTTCGTCGATGCGGACGGTGAGAGTGCTGCCGTCCGGGAGCAGGACCGAAAACGGGCGGGTGCCGTAGGTGCGGGCGGTGGCCTCGGAGGCCAGGGCGGGGATCGCCCCGCCGGAGGCCTGCGCCTTCAGCCGGGTCTGTGCGAAGGGGCCCAGGCCCGTCCGTGTCGACAGGGCCGCGTAGTCGCCTGGGTTCACCCCGACCAGCGGCACCGACTGTGCCCCGTCGGTCGGCTTCGCCTCGAAGCTGACGCTCACCGCGGACACTTCGCTCACGCCGGGAGTGCGGCGCACCCGGTCCGGGAGCCCGGACGGGAGCGGGGCCGCCGTCTCCACGCGGGCGTCGGCGCCGACCGACAGCAGGGCCGCGTGGTCGCGGGCCTCCCGCACTCCGGCGAGAACGGAGCCGCCGAAGGCCGCCGTGGTCAGGGCGGTCAGCAGCGCGAGGAGGGGCAGCACGGCGGAGGCCGAGGTGCGGCCCGCGCGGGCCAGGGACAGATGGGCCACCGCCCCGCGAAGGCGGGCGGCGGGGCGGGCGAGGCCCCGCAGCGGCAGCGGGTACAGGCGGACCAGGATCAGTGCGGCGATCACCCCCACCAGCACGGGTGCCAGGGAGACGAGATCGCCGGCCGAACCCGAGGCGCCTCGGCGGCGCAGCGACTCCACCGCCCCGGCCGCCAGCACCAGCAGTGTCAGCTCGGCGACCGTACGGCGCGGGGACGGTCGTACGGCGGAGACGTCCTCGCGGCCGGTGTGGACGCGGACCAGACGGTGGGCGGCCGCGGCGCGCAGGGGGAGGGCCACGCAGGTGACGGCGGTGACCGCGACCGCGGCCCAGACGGCGTGGCCGGTTCGGCCGCCGGGGATCGCGAGCACCGCGGCGGCCAGGCCCAGCGCCCCCGCGGGGACGGCGGCGGCCGCCGTCTCGGCGCAGAGGCGGGCCGTGAGCCCCCGCAGGGAGGCGCCCCGGGCGCGCAGCAGGGTGAGTTCGGAGCGGCGGCGGTCGGCGGTGAGGCCCCCGGCCATCAGCAGGACGACCGCGGCGACCGTGCCGGTGCCGACGGCGGCGACGGCGACGAGCGGGGCCACGCCCGCACGGAGCCGGTCGTAGGCGATGAAGACCTCGTCGAGGTCGGTGGTGACCTCGGTGCTGCCGTACATCTCCGCGAACTCCGTCGACGGACCGTCGACCTCCCGGCGGATCTCCCGCAGCGCCGGACCTGCCTCCAGGGAGGCGATCGCGGACCGCAGGGCCGTCAGGTCGCGGGCCCGCAGGTTCCCCATCTCGGGGGCCAACTGCCAGTAGCGCTCCGGCTTTCCGGAACCGGCGAGCAGGGCGGGGGCGGCCTTCGGGGAGAGCAGCAGGGCGCCGACCCAGTACATGTCGGTGGACGGTATGGGTTCGCGGAGCAGGGCCGGGGTGCGCAGGATGGTCTTCGTGGACCAGTACGCGCCCCGGGGGTCGCGCGGGGTGACGATGCCGGTGACCCGGACGGTGTAGCTGCCGGCGTGGATCACCGAACCGACCTTGATGTGCAGGGACTTGGCCGTCTCAGTGGTGACCGCCGCCTCCAACTCGCTCGTCCCGGAGGTCACTTGGTCGTCGGCGCGCGGCAACCGTCCCTGTGCGACGGAGGAATGGCCGGCGAGATCCGACTGCGCGATCAGTGTCATCCGCGCGGGCTTGCCGGTCGGCATCGGCAGCCACGGGTCCGGCGCCTCGAGGTTCTCACTGGTGCGCACACCGTACGACGACTGGTCCCGGTCGATGACGAGCGGGGCCGGGACCTGTGCGCGGATCTCGGTGTACTGCGAGAGCAGCGCATCGGGGCGCAGGGCGTCCTCGCGCATGCGGGTGGTGTCCAGCGGCGAGGGCGGCGGGGCGTACACCTCGATGCCGGACCGGTCGGGGCGGGCCTGCTCGGCGGCCCGGCGCAGCCCGGTGTCCTCGTAGCGGTCGACCGCGCGGGGGAACGCGGCCGCGAGGCACGCGGTCAGCGCGACCAGCAGTGCGAGCGCGCACGCGGCGCCGGGCGCGGTCCGCAGTCGGGTGCGGACCCAGGGCACGCTCACCCGGGCCCCGGCCCCCGGCGCCGTGCTTCCGGGGCTCTTCGCCTCACCCCTCCTGAAGAACCTCATCTCACTCGACCCCCTCACGCAGCGCCCGCGTCGGATCCGCCCGCCGCAGCGCCAGCGCCGCCGTCACCAGGAGCGGGGTCAGTGCCACCGCCGCCAGCAGCGCGGCCACCCGTGTGAGCGGGAGCTGGATCAGGACCGTGGGGACCGGACGGGTCGCCTCGTCCGTGAGCACGATCAGAGGGACCACCGCCCGGGTCAGCACCGTGCCCAGCAGGGCGCCCACCAGCAGGGCCAGCGCCACCAGGACGCTCTGTTCCAGGGCCACCGCCCGGGCCACCCGCCGACGCGGGGCCCCCAGCGCGCGCAGTACGGCGAACTCGCCGCCGCGCTCGCGCAGCGAGCCCGCCGCGCTCACCGCGAACCCGACCGCGGCCAGCGCCGCCGCCACCCCGGCCGCCGCCGTGAACGCGGCCTCGGGGCCCGCGCCGAACGGGTCGTCGCGCAGCTGCCCGGCGAGTTCGTCCCGCGCCACGATCTGCGCGGGGTCCATGTCGGGCCAGGCCCGCAGCGCCGCGGTGACGCGGTCCGTGGCGCCCGGCGCGGTGGTGAGCCACCACTCGGTCGGCTCCACGCCCTGGGAGTACTGCTCCTGCAGCAGCCGGTTCACGGACCGCAGATCGATCAGCAGGGCCCCGCCGTTCTCCGCGGCGGTCGGCAGCTCCCGCACGGTCCGCACGATGCGCACCGGCAGGTTCTCGCCGCCCAGCGGTACCTGCAGGCTCTCCCCGACCGAGGCGCCCGCCGAGGTCAGGAAGCGCTCGGTCGCGACAGCCGTGATGCCGACCGCGCTCGGCTGCGGGGCCTTCATCCGGACGGTGACCACCCCCACGCTCCAGGTGTCGTCGAGCGGGATGAACCCGGTGCCGTAGTCCACCGACAGCCTCCCGGATTCCGAACTCATGCGCGGTGGGGCGGGTTTGTTCTTGTCGTCGGGAGTCGAGGTCACCCCTTCGCTCTGCGAGGTGACTTTCCAGGAGGTGGGCAACGGCAGTCGGCGCACCGTCCCGTCGGTGCTCCGCGCCGTCAACTCGCTCACGGTGAAGCGGTGTCGCTCGGCCTTTCCCCTGGGGACGGGCACGGACAGCTCCAGGTCGGTCAGGGTCAGCGGGACACCGGGCAGCTCGATGTTCAGCGCGTGGGCCCGTCCGTCGCCGGGGAGTTGGCCGAGCGGGACCCGGTAGGGGGTGCCGTAGTGGTCCACCAGCGTGACGGTGGCCGACGCCGTCATGCCCTGGACGGGACTGCGCAGGGTCGCGGTCAGCCGCAGCCTGGTCGTGCCCGCGGGCACCTCGACGCCCGCTGTCGCGCCGTTGGGGCCGAGTCCCTGGAGGAACGGCCCGGAGTGCAGGTCGGAGCGGATCAGCATCGAGGCGCGCGAGGTGTCCAGCGCCAGCACCGTCGCCACCCGGCCGCCGGACAGCGGCAGTTCGGACCGGGCGGCGGGCGCGGTCCGCGTCACACCGGGGACGGCCGCGAACTGCTCGGTGCGGCCGATCCCCCCGTCGCCGGAGGCCAGGACCCGCACCGGCACCCCGGCGCGGAAGTCCGCCTGGTCGGACTGCGAACGGTTCCAGGAGGCGCCCTGTCCGATCGCCAGCATGCCCAGCGCCACCGCGAGGACCAGGAGCAGCACCGGGCCCGCGCCGCGCATCGGGCGGCGGGCGATCTGCCAGCCCGCCAGGGCCGCGCTCAGCCCGCGCCCGCCCGCCGCCCGGCGTTCGGCGAGCCTGGCCAGCGGCGGCAGCAGCCGCAGCGTCAGCACGGTCCCGGCCAGCAGCGCCAGCGCGGGTGCCGCCACCAGCAGCGGGTCCACGCCCAGCACGCCGGAGCTGTTGTCGTTCACGGCACCGGAGGTCTGGCGGCTGAGCTGGAAGTACGCCACCCCGGCCACGGCGAGCAGCCCGATGTCCGCGCCCGCGCGCACCGCACCGGGCAGGGCCCCCGCCCGGCCGCGCGCGAAGGAGGAGGTCAGCGCGGGCAGCGTCACCGCCAGCGCGCACCCGAGCGCGATGCCCGACGCGACCAGCCACACCCCGGGCCGCCCGTCCCACGGCACCTCCAGACGCAAGCCGATCCGGGCCAGCGGGCCCCGCCCGGCCAGCAGCCGGGTCAGCGGGCGCGCCAGCAGCGGGGCACAGAGCAGCGCGGGCAGCGCGAGCAGCAGCGCCTCCAGGGCGGCGAGGCCCGCGATCCGGCCGCGGGAGGCGCCGCGCGCCAGCAACAGCCTGCTCTCACCGGTGCGTTCACTGCTCAGCAGCCCCGCCACCAGCAGCAGGGCGCAGCCCGCGAGCAGCACCAGTTGGAGGGCCACGATCAGGAGGGTGGAGCGGGACAGCAGCAGGGAGCGGTCGGTGCGGTCCAGGACCTCGGGCAGCGAGGTCGACGCGGTCGTGGCGCCGCCGAGGGAGGGCTCCTTGCGCAGCGCCGCGTTCCCGGCGAGTGCCGTCTCGCGCAGGGCGTCGGTGCGCGCGGTCGTCACCGTCCCGAAGTCGGCGGAGGCCAGCCAGCCCGCCGACCCGGCGCTCACCGTCCCGTCGGTGAGCACGCCGGGATCGGCGAGCAGCGGGCCGTACGTCGTGAAGTCGAGCTTGTTGATGCCCCGCCCGTGCAGGTCGTCGAGGAGCCAGTACGGGTCGTCGACGCGCACGGGCCGGTACACGCCGGTCACCGTGACCTGCACCGAGGGGCCGCGCAGCCGGTCGGTGAGGGTGAAGCGGGCGCCGGGGGCGAGGTGGAGGGTGCGGGCGGCGGTCTGCGGGAGCGCCACCTCGACGAGCCCGTCCGCCGCGCGCGGCAGCCGCCCCTCGACCAGCCGCACCCGCCCGCGGTCCAGCGCCGCGAAGTGCGTCAGATCCGGGTCACCGGACCGCCGCGACTCGGGCTGGAGCGACCGCGGCAGCGCGTACGGGCCCGACCTGAGCAGCGTCCGCACGGTCACCGGCAGCCCGTCGAAGGTCTGTCGCGCCACGGTGCGTACGGCGTTGTCGGCGGCCCTACGACGTTCCCCGGGGACGTCGGCCTTGACGACCAGCGAGGTGTCGGCGGCGTTGCGCCGGTCCTGGAGGGCGTGGCGCAGGGCCGCGTCGCCGATCGCGCCCGAGTAGGCGGTGAGTGTCGCCAAGACCGCTGTGGTCAGCAGGACCGTGAGCAGGGCGGCCGCGAGCAGCAGCCGGTGCGCCCGCGCACGCAGGAACACCAAACGTGCGATTCCCCCGAACCCCGTCACCCGGCCCCCCCGCCGTGTTGTGCAGATCTCCGGCGAGGATGTCAGAGGCGATGGTCGCGAGTAAGCGCTTGTAGCCCGGACTTGACCTGATTGTGACCGGAATCCGGCGCAGTGCGACCGGAATCCGGCAATCAGTGAGCCATGGTCACGGAGGGGTGATCAGTCGGCGGTGTTCACCATCGAAGCGGCCGCGTAGGTCAGGTAGTTCCACAGCTGGGTCTCGTGCTCCTCGGACAGGCCGAGTTCGTCGACGGCGTCCCGCATGTGCCTCAGCCACGCGTCGTGCGCCTCGCGGTTGACGGCGAAGGGCGCGTGGCGCATCCGCAGCCGGGGATGGCCGCGGTTGTCGCTGTACGTCGTGGGGCCGCCCCAGTACTGCATGAGGAACAGCGTGAGGCGCTCCTCGGCCGGGCCGAGGTCCTCCTCGGGGTACATGGGCCGCAGGACCGGGTCCTCGGCCACCCCCTCGTAGAAACGGTGGACGAGGCGGCGGAAGGTCTCCTCCCCGCCGACCTGCTCGTAGAAGGTCTGCGTCTGAAGCGTGCCGCGCCGGATCTCTTTCACGTCAACCATGGTCTCAGACGGGGTGGACCAGGACTCAAGGCTTAGGACCTCCGGGGCGCAGGGTGCAGAGTGGAGGTATGGGCGCGCACGCTCTCGACCGGGACCTCGCCGAACTCGCCGACTCGGCGCGGGCCGCGCTGGTGCGGGAGATCGACGCGAGCGGGGCCTGGGCCGCCGACCCGGGATGGCGCGAGGCCTTCGAGGCGGTGCCCCGGCACCTGTTCGTGCCGTACTACTACGTCGGTGTCATGGGGGGCTACGAGCGGCGCTGGGGCGAGAGTCCCGACCCGCGCGCCCGGGAGAAGTGGGTCCGCGGAGCCTACGCCGACGCCCCGCTCGCCACCCGGCTGCGCGACGGCGAGCTGGTCTCCTCCAGCAGCCAGCCCTCGCTGATGGCGATGATGCTGGCCGAACTGCGGGTACGAAACGGCGACCGGGTCCTGGAGATCGGCGCCGGCACCGGCTACAACGCGGCCCTGCTCGCGCACCGGCTCGGCGACGACCGCGTCACCACCGTCGATCTGGAGCCGGAGATCACCGAGGCGGCGCGCGGACATCTGGCCGCCGCCGGCTACCACCCCGCCGTCGTCACCGGCGACGGCGCGCGCGGGGTGCCCGAACGCGCCCCCTTCGACCGGATCATCGCCACCTGCACCCTGGCCAAGGTCCCGACCGCCTGGCTCGCCCAGTGCCGCCCCGGCGCCCTCATCCTGAGCCCGCTCGCCACCGGCCTGATCGCCCTGACGGTCCGGGACGCGGGACATGCGCAGGGGCGCTTCCTGCACACGCCCGCCTACTTCGTGCCACTGCGCGGCACCGGACGGCCGGACCCGGAGCCCGCGGAGCTGGGCGGCGTCCCGCGCCCGGCCCGGGAGAACGAACTGTTCCGCTTCCTGCTGGCCCTGAGCCGCGGCAGCCTCGAACCGGAGGAGGCTCACGCCCTGTGGAAGCGCGAGGGGCAGCCGCGTCGGGAGCGGTACGGCATCACGGTCAGCGGCGACCGGGAGTGGGCGTGGCTGGACGACCCGGAGGGACCGTATGCGTGGCCCCTCCGGTGACGTGGCCGTTCTCCGCCGTGACGGCTAGCCGCGACGGATCGTGATCGTCGTCCAGGCGCCGACGTGCACCCGGTCGCCGTCCTGGAGCGGCACCGGCACGAACGGTGTGATGGGCTCCTCGGCGCCGTTGACCGTGGTGCCGTTCGTCGAGTTCTGGTCGACGACCGCCCAGGAACCGTCCGGCTGCTGCACCAGCACCGCGTGCTGGTGCGAGACGCCCGGGTCCTCCGGCGGCACCGACAGATCGACGTCGGGGGTGTCGCCGGTGGAGTGCCGGCGGCGGCCGATGGTGACCTGGTTGCCGGTGAGCGTGCGCTGCTGCTCGGGGGAGTACGCGGGCAGGTTCAGGCCCGCGGCCTCGGGGCCGGAGCGCTGCATCATCGCCATGAAGTAATCGCGGTCCGGGCCGATGGTCGCCGTCCAGGTCGCCGGCTGCTGCGGGAAGGACGGGCCGGGGGGCGCAGGCGGGGCCTGGGTGGAGCCGGGCTGCGGGTAGCCGTAGCCGCCAGGACCGCCAGGACCACCGGGCCCGCCGCCGGGACCGCCGGGGGCGGTGGGACCGGGAGGGGAGATGACCCAGTCGTCGGCGCCGCCGCCGAAGGACGGACCGCCCTGCTGCGGACGGTTGGTCTCCTGCGGGAAGGCGGGCGGGGCGCCCTGTGCCTGGAAGCCCTGCGGGGCACCGCTCGTGGCGCCGGGGCCGGCGGGCGGGGTCGGACCCGGGGGCGGCGGGACCGGACGGGAGGGGTCGGCGCCGAAGTTCGGCGGGCCACCAGGTCCTCCGGGACCACCAGGTCCCTGCTGGCCGGGGCGTCCCGAGTCGCCCGGGAAGCCCTGCGGGCCGCCGGGGCCGGACTGCGCGGGACCGCCGCCGAAGCCCTGCGGGGCGCCCGGGCCACCGGGACCCGAGGGGCCGGGTTGCGTGGGCGGGCCGCCGAAGCCCTGCGGGGCACCGGGACCGCCGGGGCCGCCGGGGCCGGGCTGGGTGGAGCCGGGCTGCGGATAGCCGTAGCCGCCGGGGCCACCGGGACCACCAGGGCCGCCGCCCGGACCACCGGGCCCGCCGGGACGCGACTGGTCACCCGGGAAACCGGAGGAGCCGGGGCGTCCCGGGTCACCGGGGAAGCCCTGGGAGCCGCCGGGTCCGGACGGGCCGGGCCCGCCGGGACGGGACGGGTCACCCGGGAAACCGGAGGAGCCGGGACCGCCCGGTCCACCGGGGCCGCCGGGGAAACCGGAAGGGCCGGACGAGCCGGGTCCGCCGCCGGGGCCGGGGCGCGAGGGGTCACCGGGGAAGCCGGACGGACCTCCGGGGCCACCGGGACCGCCCGGACCGGTGCGGCCCGACGGTTCCGAGCCGAAGGGGATCGGTTCCGCAGGGCGGTTCACCTGGGACGGGCGGGAGCCCTGGTACTCGTAGGAGTCACCGCCGCCACCGAAGGACGGACCGGGTCCGGGGCCCGACTGCTGCTGGAAGTGCGAGGGCGGGCCGCCGGAACCGGCCGGCGGGCGCGGGGCGGCCGGGGTGTAGGAGGTCGCGGTGTTCGTCAGGAAGTTCCACCGGCACTCCTCGCAGAAGGGCGCACCGCCCTCGCGGGGGGTGCGGCACTGCGGGCAGAGCTCCGGCTCGGCGTCCGGTACGGCGGACAGATGCGGACGTCCGCCGGGCTGGCCGGCGGGACCGCCGGGCGGCGGGAAGCCGTAGCCGCCTCCACCCGGACCGGGCGGCGGCGGAGGGGGCGGAGGCACGGCACCGGCCATGCGGTGACCGCAGACCTCGCACCAGTCGTCGGAACCCGACTGGTGTCCGTTCGGGCAGGTCGGCATGTCGGCGCTTCCCCCTCTCGGATCAGGGAACTATTACGTCACTTCTTTACACGAACAGTCTTTGTCGACCGGGTCTCGAGAGTCATCTCGTCGGCCTCCTCGACCTTCGCCTTCAGTCGCACAGTACCTGTCGTGGCGTCGACCACGTCGACCACCTTCGAAAGCAGTTTCGCAGTATCGGCGTTCCCCGAGTCGTTCGCGAGCTGGACGGCCCGGCCCAGTTTGGCCGTTGCTCCATCGATATCGCCCGCTTTGCGAAGATCGAGCCCCTGTTGGATGGCCTGCGCCAGTTCCGCCTGGCCGGTGTAGTGGGCGACTTGGGGGTTGATCGACGTCGAGGCGACCATGTCGTCCGTCCACACGGCCCTCACGAGACCCTGGGCGCCCAGGTTCTGCGTGCCGCCGTCGGGCTGCGGGACGACCAGCGACACCCGGGCGGCGAGCATCTCCTGGCCGATGTTCGCGACCGGGACCTCGACGCAGACGTGGTAGTCACGGGACTCGTCGCCCCAGGAGCCGGTGGGGTAGTCCCCGGCCCGCGGACCGGCCTCGGTGCGGCGGTCGGTGAGCTCCTCGACGGTGGGCGCGACCTGCTTGACGAACTTGATGGTGGTGCCCACCGGGGTCCACACCCTGAGCGCGACGTCGGCGACCTCCTTGCCCATGGCCGTCTCCATCATCTGCGTGAAGTCGGTGGCGAGAGCGGCCGGGTCGGCGACGATGTCGGCGGTGCCGAGCAGGGCGGAGGCGATCCCTGTGACTTCTTTCACTTCCCAGTCGGTGCCCACGCCCCGGGCGTCGCAGGTGAAACGCCCCGCGCAGGCGTCGAGGGACGCCTTGAGGTCCTCCGGCGACTCGTGTTCGTTGCGGCCGTCGGTGAGCAGGATGCCGTGGCGGATGGCGACCTCCGCCGAGGACAGCAGCCGGTCGGCGAGGCGCAGCCAGGTGCCGATGGCCGTACCGCCGCCCGCGTTGAGCTTGCGCAGCGCCTGCTTGGCCTGATCACGGGTGGTGGCGTCGGCGACCGCGAGACGGCCGCCTCCCGGATACACCTCCTTGGCCACGTGCGTGCCGCCGATGACCGCGAAGTGCACACCGTCGCGCAGGGTGTCGATCGCTGCGGCGGTGGCGTCGCGGGCGTTGCGCATCTTGGTCGGCGGGTAGTCCATGGAGCCCGAGCAGTCGACCATGATCGCGACCGCCGCCGAGGGGCCCTGTCCCGCCGACCACAGGTGCGGGGCCGCGACCGCGCTTCCGATCGTGCCGCCACCGGTCGCGGTCACCGTCACGATCGCGTTGACCTCGCGGCCGCCCTCGGGCAGGTACTCGTTCTGGTAGACGTCCATCGCGAACTGCGGCACGTTCGACTTCGAGAAATTGGCCATGCCTACTCAAATCCCCCTCGCGAACCCCACATGCGTGGGGCGATGACTGAAGTGCGGACCGGTCCCCTCCGGTCCGCTGAGGCGTCCCCGTTCGTCCGGCCTCAGGCCGATCCTGCCCCCTGCGGAGGGGTCGGGAACGGTACGACGGCCACTGTTACGTTGTCGTGGCCCCCGCCGTCCAGGGCATGACCGACCAGGACCCGCGCGCAGTGCAGCGGGCGGACGGCGGCGTCGGCCGGGACGGCCTGCGCCATCTCGTCGGCCGCTTCCGCGTAGTTCCACAGGCCGTCGGTGCACACCACCACCACACCAGGCCGGTCCGGCTTGAAGGAAGCGGTGTGCGGGTCGAGTTCGTAGGCGTCCGCGCCGAGCCAGCCCGTGATCGCGTGGGCCCGCTCGTCGGCGTACGCCTCGGCCTCGTTCATCAGGCCCGCGGCGACCATCTGCGCGGCCCAGGAGTCGTCCTCGGTGAGCCGGGCCGGGGGTGAACTGCGGTCCGTGGGCACCCAGTAGACCCGGCTGTCGCCGACCCAGCCGACGACCAGCAGACTCGGGGTGACGACCGAACCGACGATCGTGCACGCGGGGGCGTTCTGGTGCGGCTGGTGCTCGCGGGCCGTCGCGGGCTCCGCGGCGAGCGAGTTGACCGCGCGGGAGGCGGCGACGATCGCCTCGTGCATGGCCTGCTGGGGGTGGGTGCCCTGCGGCAGCGCGGCCAGCAGCGCCTCGGCCGCGGCCCGGGAGGCGGCCAGGGAGGCGTCGTCGGGGCGGGTCGCGGAGGACACGCCGTCGCAGACGATCGCGAAGGTCGCGGGCTGCCCGTCGGGGAGCACGCCGGTGCCCAGCGTGAACGCGTCCTCGTTGCGGTGGTGGCGCAGGCCGCGGTCGCTGACGGCGGCGATCGGGCCGGCCTCCTGCTCCATGTGGTCGCGCTCGCGGGGCTGCGCGTGCCCGCAGTTCTCGCAGTAGCCGTCGTCGTCGACCCGGCCGGCACGGCAGGCCACGCACACTTTGGTGCCCTCGGCCGGAGTGGGTGGGCCGGCGGCCACTCGCGGGTCGGGCGCCTGCAGGGGGTACTCGTCGGGCTCCGGCGGCCGGTCGAAGCGCACGCCGGAGGCGGGGGAGACCGGCGACCCGAGCACCGGCCCCGACGGGGGCGGCACCGGGGGCAGTTCGTGCTCGCCCGAGGCCGCGGCCCGGAGGTCGGTGGGCAGATGGAGCTCGGCCGGGGGGTGCGGGGCCTGTGGCCAGGGGCCGCCCGGGGGCGCGCCGTTCAGGGCGATGGTCGGGCTGTCGTCCGGCCGTGCCGGGACGGCGGACAGGTCGTATCCGCACGCACCGCAGAAACGGTCGCCCGACTCGAGGGGTTCCTCGCAGCTCGGACACCTCGACAGGGCGGTCTGCTGGGGCATCTGGGACATCAACTACACCCACGTCCGGGGGCGGTAACGGTTGGCTCGTTCCACCAGGTCGATCCTCTCCTCGCCGCCCTGCGCGAGCCGGGCCAGCGTGCGGTACGAACGCTCCAGGCCGAAGCGCAGTCCTCGCTCGTCCAGTCCGCTGCCGAGCAGCGCCCGTCCCCCGGTGGCGGGGGCGACGGAGTCCTGGCCACCGGAGAGTATCCAGTCCAGGGCCGCGCCCAGCACCTCGGCCGACAACTGCTCGCGACGCGCCGGGTCCAGTCCGTACGCGTCCAGCGCCTCGACCTGCCCGGCGGCGGCGGTCAGGTCGTCCAGGAAGGGTACGTCGCCCGCGGTCGCGGTGCGTCCACGCAGCCGCGCGCGGACGGCAGCCACGCGGGCGGCGGTGTAGTGGATGGAGGACTCCGGCACCGACTCCAGCGTCCTCACGGCGCTACGGCGGTCCCCGGTCGCGAGCTGCACACGCGCGAGGCCGAACGCGGCGCTCACATAGCTCGGGTCGGTCGACCAGACCAGCCGGTAGTACTCGGCGGCGTTGTCGAGCTGGCCGAGCACCTCCGCGCACAGGCCGAGGGCGAGCTTGGGGGCGGGTTCGCCGGGGAAGGCGTCGTAGATCGCGTCGAAGGCGAGCGCGGCGGCCTCGTGGTCGCCGGTCCCCAGCGCGGCCACGCCCCGGTACCAGACCACCCGCCAGTCGTCGGGCCGTTCGTTCTCCAGCCGCCGCAGCGCCTCGTCCGCGGTGTGCGCGTCGCCGTTCTCCAGCCAGGCCCGCACCTGCCTGAGCCGGGTCTCCGCCGACGGGGCCGGCGCGGCCGCGAGGGCGCCGAGCAGCTCGGCCGGTGCGGTCGTCATGAGCCCGGCGAGGAAACCGGCGTTGGGGTCGGCGGGGTCGACGTGGGGGACGGGGAGCGCCAGCGCGGCGACGGCGGCGTCGGGCGGCTTGACGAGGGAACCGGCGGCATTGAGGGCGCCGCCGGGCCGCACCGCGCCTGCGGTGCCGACGGGGGTCCTGCGGGAGGGCACCATCCGTCCGCCCAGCCGCGACACCTCCCCGTCCAGCTTCGGGAACAGCTCCGTGTCCGTGACCCGGACCTCGGGCCCGAACAGGGTCGACAAGGAGGGCCTGGCGCGGCCCGTCTGCAGCGAGACGACCTCGCGCAGGACGCCCGTCAGCTGCTCCGACATCTCCTGCGCGGAGGCGAAACGGCGGGCCGGGTCCGGGTCCGTGGCCCGGACCAGCAGCCGGTAGAACGACTCGTACTGGCGGAAGACCTCGATGTTGTCGGGGTCGGGCAGCGAGTCGACGAAGACGTTGGTGTAGCCCTGGAAGTCGAAGGTCAGCACGGCCAGGGTGCGGCCGACCGTGTACAGGTCGGAGGCGATCGAGGGGCCCACATCGGCGACCTCGGGGGCCTGGTAGCCCACCGTGCCGTAGATGGCCGACTCCTCGTCGTCCATCCTGCGCACCGCGCCCATGTCGATGAGTTTGAGCTGGTCCTCGGTCTGGATGGCGTTGTCGACCTTGAAGTCGCAGTACAGCAGGTTGCGGCTGTGCAGGTGGCCGAGCGCCTCCAGGGCCTCGATGCCGTAGGCGCAGGCCTGTTCCACCGGCAGCGGGTCCCGCTTGCCGTCCGTGGAGCGGCGGCCGTTGGCGATCTCCTTCAGCGACTTGCCGCCGACGTACTCCATGACGATGTAGCCGTCGAGCGAGCCGGTGCGCTGGTCGAGGTGCTCCACGAAGTTGTAGATCCGCACGATGTTGGCGTGCTCGATCTCCGCGAGGAAGCGCCGCTCGGAGATCGCGGCGGCCATCGCGTCCTGGTCGCCGGTGTCCAGCAGGCCCTTGAGGACCACCCAGCGGTCGGACACCGCACGGTCCACGGCCAGATAGACCCAGCCGAGCCCGCCGTGCGCCAGACAGCCCGCGACCTCGTACTGCCCGTGCACGATGTCGCCGGACTTCAGCTTCGGCACGAACGAGTACGGGTGGCCGCACTTGGTGCAGAAGCCCTCCGTGCGCCCCTTGTGGTCCCCGCGCGAACGCCCCACCGGCGCCCCGCAGTCGGAGCGCGAGCAGAACCGCTTGCGCTCGGGTACCTCCGGGTTCTCCAGGACCATCCCGCGCGGATCGGGCCGCGGCACCCCGGGCACCTCCACCAGGCCCGCGCCGAGCCGACCGCGCCCGGACGAGCCGGTCGAGGAGCCGGAGCTGCGCACCGACACCGAACGGCCCGTGGACTTCCCGGACACCGACCGCGAGAGCCGTCCCGACACCGAGCGCCGTGACTTCGCCGAATGGGAGGACGTGCGCGAGGAACCGCGGCCGGTGGAGCGCGAACCGGCGCTGCCCTGCGAGTCCCTGCCGCCGCCGGTGGGCACCGAGCCGGCCCGGCCCGCCCCGAGCGAGGCACCCCCCGAGACGACCGGGGCGAGACCGCACGTGTCGCAGTACAGCTCGCCGCCGCCCATGTCCTCGTACGTGCCCTCGCAGCCGGGCCGCTGACAGGGCTGCTGTTCCTGGCTCATGGTCGCCGCACCCCCTTCGTCACTCACGTTCCGGGCCCCCTCCGGTCCTCGGGGCCGCTCTGCGGCACCCGCGGGGCGCCCAGCAGTTCGGCGGCCGCGTGCTGGTAGCGCAGCACGGCCTGTTCGGCGACCCTGAGGTCGCAGGGCGCGCTCCACAGCATCCGCCGGGCCGCGTCGTACCGCTCGATCAGGAACGGATCCTCGGCCAGACCGTGCCGGGCGACCTTCGCCTTGTACGCGTCGAGCCGGCCCCGCAGCTCCGCGCGGACCGCGAGCGGCGCGGTGACCGCCGTCAACGACTCGCGGGCGCGCAGCAGTTCGTCCTCCGCCTTCTGCTCCAGGGACTCCAGAAGCGGGGACAGACGGTGCCACTGGGCGTGTCTGCGGTACTCGGCGGCCGTCGCCAGCTGCTCCTGCAGCGCGGTCGGCGGACCACTGACGACCGGCACCTCCGTGGCCGCGATCTTCGCGAGGACCTCGCCGCGCGCGAGGCGTGCCTCGGCGAGCGTGCGGTCCGCGCGGGAGAGCACGTCCCGCAGCTTGACCAGCCGCGCCTCCGCGTCCTGCCGCACCGTGAGCACCGCGTCGATCTCCCGGCGCACGTCCTCCAGGGCGCGCGCCTCACGGTCGTACGCCGTGGTGTCCGGCTTCCCGCCGCCGGGCGCCGAACTGCCCTGCGCGCGCTGCCAGAAGGCGAGCGGGTCGGAGATCACCTGCTCGCGCAGCGAGGTGAGGGTGCGGGTGATGCGCTCCAGGTCGTCGCCGGCCGGGTGCTCCCCGGGGCGTACACCGACGGAGTGCGCGAGCTGCCGGGTGCGCTGGAGCTCGGCGGCCAGTAAATCTATCCGCGCGGGCAGCGCCGACCACACCGCGTCGGCGGCGACGACCATGTCCAGGCTCGTCGCGTACAGCTCGTTCATCCGCTCCACGAGCGTCACCAGCGAGAACCGCTCGCTGAGCTTGCCCGAACCGCCGTGCAGGGTGGGCGCGTTGGCCGTGGCGGTCGTCGAGCCCGCGACCGTGACCGACTCGCCGCGCAGCAGCTCGGTCAGCTCCGCCAGGTCCTCGCGGCTGGACCAGCGGCGCCGGGAGCGGATCTCGCGGGCGGAGCGCAGCGCGTCCGCGTACGCGTCGAAGTACGCCCACAGCAGGGTGATCGAGGCGTCGGCGGACTCCCAGCGCTCCTTGGTGAGCCCGGTGAGCTCGGCGCCTTCCAGGAGTCTGCGGCCCGCGTGGTCCTGCAGGGCGAGGAGCGAGGTCTCGATCGCCTCGTGCTCCGCGCCGAGCCGCGCCAGCGCACGGTCCACCTCGTCCCGGTCCATCACCGGCCCGGGGGGTCCCGTGACGCCCATCGATCACCTCTCGCTGCTGAAGGGTTGCTGGGGGTTGTGCCCTGTGTGGTGGTGCCGGTGTTCCTCTGAGGATGCGTCAGCTCGTGCGCAGGTACTTGGGCGGGGGCGGTTCGGACTTCGCCGAGTCCTTGTTCAGTGTGGCCGACAGCCACTTGTCGTACGACGCCTGCCAGCCGGCGGTGGTGTCCTTGCGGTAGTCCACCAGGATCTGGTTGACCCGGCGTACCAGATCGTCGGCGTCGCTCTTCATCGCCACGCCGTAGTACTCGGTGGTGAAGGGGGAGCCCTTCAGTTCGACCGTGGGGTCCTGGGCGGCCTGGCTGGCGGCGAGGGCGCCGTCGGTGACCACGGCGTCGACCTCACCGAGCTGAAGCCTGACGAGACAGTCGAGCTGGTTGGGGACGGGGGGATAGATGATCGCGGAGGAGACGAGTTCCTTGGCCTTCTTGTCGTCCACCAGCTTGGTGTTCGCCGTGGAGCCCTCCGCCGTGCAGATCTTCTTCTTCGCCAGCGTGTCGTCGTAGCCCTTGATGTCGGAGGACTTGGGGGCGAGGACCTGCTGGCCCGTCTTGAAGTAGGGCGCGGAGAACGCCACGTCGGCCAGGCGCTTGCAGTTGATCGTCATGGTGCGGACGACCATGTCGACCCGGTCGTTCTGGATCGCCGGGATGCGCTGGTTGGTGGGGATCGCCTTGAACTGCACGGCGTTCGCGTCGCCGAGGATGTCCTTCGCGATCCGGTGCACCAGGTCGATGTCGAAGCCCTCCAGATCGGCGTGCGGCCCGCCGTTGGGGTTGCGGTAGCCCCAGCGGTAGCTGTTCTGGTCGACGCCCACGATCAGTTTGCGCTTCTCGCCCTCGCGGGCCTTGATCTTCTCTATGGTCGGGCCGTCCGCGCTCGACGGGGACAGTGTCTGCTCCTCGGGGTGCGTCCTGATCGCCGGGTTGTCGCACGGATCGTCGTCCGCCGCCTGCTCGGCACGGGTCACGCCCGGGCCGCCGAGGCCCGTGCTGCCGTCCGTGGGCGGCTGGGTCAGCGGCAGCAGCAGCGCGAAGGCGAGCACCAGGGTGCAGACGGCCGCCATCGCCCCGACACCGCCCCAGCCCCTGAGACCGGCCCGCACCCGTCCACGTATCCGCATCCGCATCGTCACGCCCCCTCTCACCGGTACTCCGACAGCCTGCGCCCGATGCCGAGCACCGCGCCGGCCGCGCCCAGCACCGCCAGGACGGCGGCGCCCACCGACAGGCCGGTCATGGCGCCCAGACCGTCACCGGCCGAGCGCTGGAACTCGGCCTCCTCGTGGGTCAGGGCGATGGCGAGGTTCCGGTCGACGCTGTCGAAGCACTCGCCCGTCGCGTCCTTGTCGCCTATGACCCGGTTCAGTGCCGCTTCGTAGTTGCCGTAGTCGTCCTGCTCGCGGGCCGCGGTGTGGCGCTGCTTCCACACGGTCATGTTGCCCTCGGCATCGGTGACCGGCTTCTTGCCGCTGCTGTCGTCGGCGAGCTTCGACGCCTCGGCCAGGCCCTTGCCGAGGGTGTCCATGTCCTTGTTGAAGTCGTAGTCGTAGGCGTCGTAGGTGACGTCCTTGCCCTGGGCGTCCTTCTTGACGACCGTCTCCGCGCCGCGGGCCACCAGCGTGAGGTTCTCGTTGCCGCGCGCCTTCAGAGAGGCGATGCGGGCGTCGTGCAGGACGTTGAGCGAGCGCACTCCGTGGTCGTAGGAGTCGTTGAGCCCCGCGCGCGCGACGGTGTGGCCGACGACCAGCCACAGCAGCACCACGGTCGCCGTCGCGGTGGCCGCGACCAGGCCGTGGTTGAGGACCCGGTTGGTGCGCCGGTAGTTGCGGTGCTGGGCCCAGGCGAGCCCGGCGAGCGCCAGGACGCCGAGGCCGATCGCCGCCCACGGGTAGGGCGTGGCCTCGGCGTAGTCGGCGCGCAGCCGCCGGTTCTCGCTCGTGTAGAGGTTCTGCGCCTTCGGGAGCATCTCCTCCTGCATCTTCTCGTTGGCGTAGCGCAGATACGCACCGCCGACCGGGAAGCCCTGGCGGTTGTACGTACGGGCCCGCTCCACCAGGCCCTTGTACTCCGGCAGCAGGGTGTTGAGCTCGGCCACGGTCCTCGCCGCGGGGGAGTCCGGGTCGGAGTTGGAGGCGGCCTCCACCAGACCGGCCGCGGCCCGGTCGATGTCCGTCTCGTACCGGTTGCGGGACGCGTCCGTCTCCTGGCCGCCGGCGAGGAAGCCGCTGGAGGCCGCGGTGTTGGCGTCGGCCAGGTAGCGGTAGATGTCGGCGGCGGCGCTGCTGAGCGGCTGGCTCTTGTGCAGCACGTCGTCCGCGGCGGCGGCCCGGTCGTTGGTCTGCCAGGCGGTCACCGCGCCGAAGAGGACGACGAGCAGGGCGAGCGCCGCACCGATGATGCGCAGCCGGCCGGGCTCGGTGGTGGCGGCCGCGCGCACCTGGTCGAAGCCCTCGGCGAAGGCCGTACGGCGGGCGGGCGCCCTGTCCGGCGCGGAGGCGGGCGGGGGTGCCTGCGGGGCCGGGGGACCCGGCTGCGGCGGCACGGCCGGCATCGTGGGCACCCCGGAACCCGGTGGCGCCGTGCTGCTCTTCGGCGGGTGTGTCACTGTTTGACCTCCCCCATGGTCATCCGTCGCCGCAAGTATCGCTGCCGGGACCGACATCCGCACCGGGCTTCACTCGATCTTGATCGGATCGCAGTGCTTCGCCCGCCCGGCCGCGCCCCCCGCACCACCCCTTGCCCATGAATACGCCACCGGAATCGGTTCGGTTCCCCCCGGGGGCGCGTAGGGTCGCCGTCGTGCGCGGGGTACGAGTGCTGATGATCGGCGGAACGTCCCATACCGGCAAGTCCACGGTCGCCGCGGCGATCGCCGAACGGCTCGGCTTCGAGCACCGGTCGACGGACCTGCTGGCGAGACATCCGGGGCGGCCGTGGCGCACGCCGGAGCGTGAGGTGCCGCCGCATGTCGCCGAGCACTACGCGACGCTCGGCGTCGACGAGTTGATCGACTCGGTCCTCGCCCACTACGCGCGGCTGTGGCCCCGCATCGAGGAACTCGTCAGGGCGCACGCCGACGGGCCGGGCCTCGTGCTGGAGGGCTCCGCGCTGTGGCCGGAACGGGTGGCGACGCCGGACGTGCCGCGCGCGGCCGCCGTGTGGCTCACCGCCGACGAGGACGTCGTACGCGCCCGGATCCGTGCGGCCGGGCGCTACGACGAGGCGTCGCGGGCGGAGCGGGCGTTGATGGACACGTTCCTGGCCCGGAGCGTGCGTTTTCAGGAGCTCATGGTGGAGGCGGTCGACCGGCTGGGGCGGGCCCGCGTCGACGTCCGTGACGGCATGGCCGTCCCCGAGGTCGCCGACGCGGTGCTCGCTCAGGTCTCGTAGTACGCCCGCGTCCTCGCCTGCACCTCGGCGGGCGCCCCCGCCCGGTCGAGGCCGAGGAGCGCGGCGCCCAGGACCGGACTCGCCGTCACCACCCGGGGTACGGCCTTGGGGGCGCGGGCGGCCAGCAGTTCCCGCACGCCGTCGTCCAGTTGGGGATGGCGTGCGGCCAGGACGCTGCCGCCCAGCAGGACCGGGGTCTCCTCGTCGAGGAGGTCGAGGCGGGTCAGGGCCACCGTCGCCATGGACACCACCTCCTCGGCCAGGCGGTCGACGATCGAGCGGGCCACGGGGTCCTGGGCGGCGGCCGTGGCGAAGAGCACCGGCGTCAGTTCGTGGCGCCGGGCGGGCGCGATGTCCTCCATGTGCAGGGCCTCGATGAGCGCGTACATCGTGGGCAGCCCGAAGTGGTGCGGGAGCACGCGCGCGAGTTCGGTGTCGACGCCCCGCCCGTCCTCCGCGCGGGCGGCGTGCCACAGCGCCTCCTCCGCGAGGCCCCAGCCGCCGCCCCAGTCACCGGAGATCCGGCCGAGCGCGGGAAAGCGGGCGGTACGGCCGTCGGGCCGCATGCCGACGCAGTTGATGCCCGCGCCGCACACCACGGCCACCCCGCGCGGTTCGGTGACGCCGGCCCGCAGGATGGCGAAGGTGTCGTTGCGGACCTCCACGTCCGGGCCCCACGCGCGCGTGCCCAGCGCCGCCGCCAACTGCTCCTCCTCCACCGGGAAGTCGGCGTTGGCCAGACACGCCGAGACGTGCTCCACGGAGCTCACCCCGGCCGCGGCGAAGGCCCTCCCGACCGCGTCGGCGACCGTGTCCACCGCCTTCTCCACGCCCACCACGGGCGGCCGGAACCCGCCGCCGCGGGCCGTGGCGAGGACGCTTCCGTCGGCCGCCACGACCGCGACGTCGGTCTTGCTGTTGCCCGCGTCGACGGCGAGGACGCATGCGGTCAGGCCCACGCGAGATGCTCCCGGTTGTGTGCGATCAGTCGGTCGGTGAGGCCCTCGGCGTACTCGTACTGGCCGACGAGGGGGTGTGCGAGCAGCGCCTTGAGGACCCGGTCCCGGCCGCCCCGCAGGGCCGCCGCCAGCGCCAGGTCCTCGTACGCCGTCACGTGCGCCATCAGGCCCGCGAACAGCGGGTCCACGGCCGGTACCGCCAGCGGGGTCGGCCCCTTCGGGCCCACCGCCGCCTGCACCTCGATCACCGCGTCGCCGGGCAGGAAGGGCAGGGTGCCCCGGTTGAGGGTGTTGACCACCTGGTAGGGGCTGCCGCCCCCGCCGAGCAGCCCGGCGGCCAGGTCGACCGCCGCCTCCGAGTAGTAGGCGCCGCCCCGCTTGGCGAGCAGCTCCGGCTTCTCGTCCAGGGCCGGGTCGCCGTACATCGTGAGCAACTGCCGTTCCATCGCCGCCACTTCGGCGGCCCGGGACGGCTTGGTGCGCAGTTCCCGCACGACCTCGTCGTGCGCGTAGAAGTAGCGCAGGTAGTACGACGGGACGACGCCGAGCCGGTCCAGGAGCGGGCGCGGCAGGTGCAGGTCGCCGGCGATCGCGTCGCCGTGCTCGGTGAGCAGCTTGGGCAGGACGTCCTCGCCCTCGGGGCCGCCGAGGCGTACCCCGGTCTCCCAGGTGAGGTGGTTGAGGCCCACGTGGTCGAGATGGACGTCGGAGGGGGTGAGGCCGAGCAGTCCGGCGAACTTCCGCTGGAAGCCGATCGCCACGTTGCACAGCCCGACCGCCTTGTGCCCGGCCTGGAGCAGGGCACGGGTGACGATCCCGACCGGGTTGGTGAAGTCGATGATCCAGGCGTCCGGGTTGGTGCGGCGGACCCGTTCGGCGATGTCGAGGACCACCGGGACCGTGCGCAGCGCCTTGGCGAGGCCGCCCGCGCCGGTCGTCTCCTGGCCGACGCAGCCGCACTCCAGGGGCCAGGTCTCGTCCTGCTCGCGGGCGGCCTGGCCACCGACGCGCAGCTGGAGCAGGACGGCGTCGGCGCCGTCGACGCCGGCGTCCAGGTCGGACGTGGTGACGATACGGCCGTCATGGCCCTGCTTGGCGAAGATGCGCCGGGCGAGGCCGCCGACCAGCTCCAGACGTTCGGCGGCCGGGTCGACGAGCACCAGCTCCTCGACGGGCAGGGTGTCCCTGAGGCGGGCGAAACCGTCGATGAGTTCGGGGGTGTAGGTCGAGCCTCCGCCGACCACGGTGAGTTTCATACGCGGTTAACCCTTCACTCCGGTCAGCGTGACGCCCTCGACGAACGCCTTCTGCGCGAAGAAGAACACGAGGATCACGGGGGCCATGACCAGCACGGTCGCGGCCATGGTGAGGTTCCAGTCGGTGTGGTGCATGCCCTTGAAGGACTCCAGGCCGTAACTCAGCGTCCAGGCGTTCTGGTTCTCCGAGGCGTAGATCTGCGGGCCGAAGTAGTCGTTCCAGGCGTAGAAGAACTGGAAGAGGGCGACGGCCGCGATCCCCGGCTTGGCCATGGGGACGACGACCTTCAACAGGGTGCGCAGATCGCCGCAGCCGTCCACCTTCGCCGCGTCCACGTACTCGTTGGGGATCGTCATCAGGAACTGCCGGAGCAGGAAGATCGAGAAGGCGTCCCCGAACGCCATCGGGATGATCAGCGGCCACAGCGTGCCCGACAGGTCGAGCTGCTTCGCCCAGAACAGGTACATCGGGATGATGACCACCTGCGGCGGCAGCATCATCATCGAGATCACCAGCATCAGGGACAGATTGCGGCCCCGGAAGCGGAACTTGGCGAGCGCGTACGCCACCGGGATCGACGAGACGACGGTGAGGACCGTTCCCAGTCCCGCGTAGATCAGTGTGTTCCTCCACCAGGTCAGGAAGCCCGGAGTGTCGAAGACCTTCCGGTAGTTGCCCCATTCCCAGGTGTGCGGGACGAGATCGCGGCTGAGTGCCTGGCTGTCGCTCATCAGCGAGGTCAGGAACACGAACACGAAGGGCAGGGTGAAGAACAGGGCGGCGGCGATGCCGAGGGAGTGGATCGCGACCCATTCGAGGAGTGCCTTGCGGCGGGCGGTGCGTTCGGCGGGGGACGCCGGGGTCTTCAGCTCCACCGGCCGGTCCAGTACTTGGGTCATGGTCAGTCACCTGCCTGGATGAGACCGCCCCGGCGCCGCATCAGGAACGCGGTGAACACCATCGACAGGGCGAAGAGGACGAGGGCGACGACACACGCGGAGCCGTAGTCGAAGCGCTGGAAGCCGAGGTTGTAGACGAGCTGGGGCAGGGTCAGCGTGGACTTGTCCGGGTAGCCGGGCTCGAACTGCGTGCCCGCGCCCTGGATCACCCCGGAGGCGACCTTCCCGGCGATCAACGGCTGTGTGTAGTACTGCATGGTCTGGATCACGCCGGTGACGACGGCGAACATCACGATCGGCGAGATGTTGGGAAGGGTGACGAACCGGAACCGCTGCCACGCCGACGCCCCGTCCAGCTCGGCCGCCTCGTACTGCTCCGTGGGCACGTCGAGCAGCGCGGCCATGAAGATGACCATCAGGTCGCCGATGCCCCACAGGGCGAGCAGGGTGAGCGCCGGCTTCGACCAGGTGGGGTCGTTGAACCAGCCCGGCGCCGGGATGCCGACCTTCTCCAGGATCGAGTTGACCGGGCCGGTACCGGGGTTGAGCAGGAACGCGAAGGCCATCGTGGCGGCCACCGGCGGGGCCAGGTACGGCAGGTAGAACAGGGTGCGGAAGACACCCGTACCCGTCTTGATCTTCGTGATCAGCATGCCGATCCCGAGTCCGAAGACGACCCGCAGCGAGACCATCACGACGACCAGCCACAGGGTGTTGCGCAGGGCGGGCCAGAAGAAGGGGTAGTGCTCGAAGACGTAGGTCCAGTTCTTCGTCCCGCTCCAGGTCGGCGGCTTGAAGCCGTCGTAGTGCATGAAGGAGAAGTAGAGCGTCGACAGCAGCGGGTACGCGAAGAAGACCGTGAAGCCGATCAGCCAGGGCGACATGAAGGCGGCCGTGCGAAGCGCCGACCTGCGGCGCTTCGACGCCAGGGTGAGGGTGCTCATCGCTACTTCGCCTGCGCGATGTCCGTGTCGATCTGCTTGGCCGCGTCGGCGAGGCCCTTCTTCAGGTCGGTGACCTTGCCGCTCTCGTAGGCGTAGCCGAGCTCCTGGATCGTCGTCAGGTACACACCGCCGTTGATCGAGGACGGGGCGGTCGTCGAGTTCGGGTTGGCGGCGATGTCGAGGAAGGTCTTGAAGCGCGGGTCGTACTTGAGCTTCGGGGACTTCAGGGCGTCGAGCGTCGAGGGCACGTTGTGGATGGCGTTGGAGAAGCCGACCACCGCGTCCGTGTCCGTGGTGATGTACTTCAGGAACTCCCAGGCCGCGTTCTGCTTGGTGCTGTTGGCGGCGATGCCGGCGATGGTGCCGGTGATGTAGCCCTTGCCGTACTGGTCCGCCTGGTCGTCGGGGACGGGCAGCGGGGCGACACCGATCTCGAAGCCGGGCTTGGCGTCCACGGCCATGCCGAGCCGCCACTCACCGTCCAGCTGCATGGCCACCTGGCCGGTCTGGAAGGGGTGCTTGGGGCCCCACTCGTCTCCCAGTCCCGCGCGGTACTTCTCCAGCTTCCGGTAGCCGCCGAGGTCGTCGACGAGCTTCTTCTGGAGGGTGAAGGAGGCGGCGACGGCCGGGTCGCCGGCGATCGTGGACTTGCCCGCCTTGTCGAAGTAGGTGGGCGAGAACTGGCCCATGTAGTGCTCGGTCGTGGTCTCCCAGCCGTGGTAGTTCGGCATGAACCCGAGCTGCTTGAACGAGTCGCCCTGGGCGATCGTCAGCTTCTTGGCGTCGGCCTCGAACTCGGACCACGTCTTGGGCGGCGAGGTGATGCCGGCCTTCTCGAACGCGGTCTTGTTGTAGTAGAGCCCGTACGCGTCGCCGAGGAGCGGCGCGGCACAGCGGTCGCCGTCGAACTGGGTGTACTCGTTCATCGCGGCCGGGAAGGTCTTGTCCGGGTCGATGGCCGACTTCTTGAAGAACGGGTTCAGGTCGACCAGCGCGCCCGAGGAGCAGAACTTGCCCACGTTGTTCGTGGTGAACGACGAGATGACGTCCGGGGCCTTGTCACCGCCCGTGCGCAGCGCCTGGTTGATCTTGTCGTCCGTCATGTTGCCGACGACGTTGACGTGGATGTTGGGGTGCGCCTTCTCGAAGCCGGCGACCAGGGCCTTCACTCCCGCCACCTCGGAGTCCGCGCTCCAGGCGTGCCAGAAGTTGATGGTCGTCTCCTTCGACGCGTCGTCGTCGGCGCCGGAGGAGGACTGGCCGGTACAGGCGGTGGTGACGAGCACCGCGGACACGGTCAGGGCAAAGGCCGCTTTTCGGGCGGCTGAGGGTATGGCGGAGGAGATGGCTGTGCGCATGACGGGGTCTCCCAGGGACGGGCGGTGAGATGAGGGGTGTGGGGGAGTACGGGGGTCAGCGCGAGGTGTCGAAGACCTCGTCGCGGGTGGCCGCCAGCGCGCTCTCCAGCGCGCCGCGCAGCACGGGGTGTTCGTGGACGTCGCCGACGACCAGGCGGGGCCGGGAGGCTGCCAGTTCCTCCAGTTCGGCCTGGACGAGCGCGCGCAGGGTGTCGCCGCCGGCGGTGAGCGAGGCACCGCTGAGGACGACGAGTTCGGGGTCGAGGACGGAGACGAGGGAGGCGAGACCGGTGGCCAGACGGGTGGCGTAGGTCTCCAGGAGCAGCCGGTGCAGGACGGTGTCCTCGGTGGCGGCCCGCTCGACGAGGGCGGCGGCGACCTCGGCGTACGGCCCCGACGGGATGTCCGTCATGCCGAGCTCGCGGGCGAGGCCCGGAATGGCCTGGGAGCCCGCGAGCTCCTGATAGCCGCCACTGTTGGCCTTGGTCACCTGTCGTACCAGGGGTGCTCCGGGAACCGGCAGGAAACCCACCTCTCCCGCGCCCCCCGTCCAGCCGCGGTGCAGTCGGCCGCCGAGGACCAGGGCGGCACCGAGACCGCCCTCGTTCCACAGCAGCACGAAGTCCTCGTGTCCGCGGGCCGCCCCGAGCCGCTGCTCGGCGACGGCGACGAGGTTGACGTCGTTCTCGTACTCGACCGGCATCGGCAGCGCGGCGGCGATCTCGTCGAGGAGGGTCGGGGTGTGCCAGCCGGGGAGGTGGGAGGCGTAGCGCAGCCGGCCCGTGCCCGGGTCGAAGGCGCCCGGGGTGCCGATGACGAGCCGGTGGACGTCGCCGCGCGCGAGCCCCGCCGCCTTCACCGCGCCGTCGAGGGCGTCGGTGACCTGCCGGACGACGGGCTGGGCGGGTCGCCTTCCCGGGGTCGGCAGTTCGTAGGAGCCCACCTCGCGGCCGGTGATGTCGGCGACCGCGGCGAGGATGCGCTCGGGTGTGACGTCGAGCCCGGCGGCGTACGCGGCGGTCGGGTCGACCTCGTACAGCTGGGCGTTGGGACCCGGCCTGCCCTCGCTGGTACCGGTGGCGAGGACGAGCCCCGACGCCTCCAGGCGGGCCAGGAGCTGGGACGCGGTCGGCTTGGAGAGGCCGGTGAGCTTGCCGATCCGCGTACGGGAGAGGGGGCCGTGCTCCAGCAGGAGGTCGAGCGCGGCACGGTCGTTCATGGCGCGGAGTGTGCGTGGTGTGCCTGCCATGGGTGCCCCTCTCCGTGACTGCCGGACGACTTTACTGTCCGGCGACTGTTAGGAAGGTTTCCTATCGGATGCAGGGAACTTAGGTCTGGACCACCTGTCCGTCAAGAGGGAAACGACAAACCGCCCCCACAGGAAACTGAGTCGTTACCTGTGGGGGCGGTCGGGGAGGGGTGGGCGGTCAGCGCACGTCGACGTAGTCGCCGGCGGCCGTCGCCGAGCCGGTGGTGGCCGTGCCCGCGAAGACGTAGCGGTAGTAGCCGTCCTTGGTGGCCTTCGTCGTGGTCCTCAGGGCGCCACCGGTCCCGGAGGTCACCGTCTTGACGGTGGTGTAGCTGTTCGACGCCTTGGCGCGGAACTGGAGGGTGGCCTTCTGGGAGACGTAGCCGGTGTACTTGCCGCTTCCCCAGTCGGCACGGGTCAGCTTGCCGGTGACCGTGATGGTCGCGCCCTTCTGCACCGGCTCGGGCGAGGCGTCGGCGGTGAGCTTCGCCGCGCGCTTGACCTGGACGCCGCTGCCGAGGGGCCCCCACATGTCGTAGTTGTAGCCGAAGCTGATGTGGCCGTCGGAGTCGTCGTCGTCCTGGTCGATCTGGCTGTAGAAGCCGGCCGCCCGCCAGGTGGTGGCGTCCGCGGTTTCGAACAGGGAGTCCTCGGGGGTCACGGTCAGCGTCTCCGTGCAGGCCTGGGTCACCGTCGTGGCCGTCGTCGCGGTGGTGGTGCAGGAGGGCGCGGTCTCCGGCTCGACGGTGTTCTCGGGCGACGCGAGCCGGCCGCGGTAGATCGTGACGCCCGCGAAGGTCGTCTTGTAGTCGAGGGTCAGGTCGGACGGCCGGGTCAGCGTGTAGGAGACCGGCACCTTCACCGTGGCGGTCGTGCCCACCACGATCGCCTTCCCCTTGTTCACGGTCACCGCGGAGAAGGACAGATCCGGGACGGTGGCGGCCGAGGCGGCGGGTGCGACCAGGCCGGTCAGGGCCAGGGCACCGGACGCGGCGATGCCTATGGCGAGCTTTCTCATGTGTTCCCCACATTCGAAACGGGCCCCTGGGCGTTGCGCTCCAGAACAAGGGCCCGTCGTGCGGGTGACGTTAGATGATCATGCTTGTAAAGGGAATGTGCCCTTCACGTGGAAGTGGTGAGAGTTCGGCTACTTCGGCGCCGGACGCTGGATCGGTGCCGCCGCGAGCGGGGAGGCCGCCGCCGACTGCGGGGACTCGGAGTTGGAGTAGACCGACGGGGCCGCGACCGCCGAGGTCGGGTCGGCGGCCTCCTCCTCGGGCAGCACGGTGGCGCCGCCGACGATCCGGATGTCCGCCGCGTCGAAGGCCCGCTTGATGCGCCAGCGCAGCTCGCGCTCGACCGTGAGGGACTTGCCGGGCATCGTCTTGGCGGAGACCCGCACGACCATGGAATCCAGCAGGACGCTGTCCAGGCCGAGAACCTCGATCGGGCTCCACAGGAGCTCGTTCCAGGGCTCCTCCTTGCTCATCTTCTCCGCGACCTCGCCCAGCACCCGCTTGACCTTGTCCAGGTCCTCCGAGGCCCGCACGGTCACGTCCACGCCGGCCGTCGCCCAGCCCTGGGAGAGGTTGCCGATGCGCTTGACCTCGCCGTTGCGGACGTACCAGATCTCGCCGTTGTCACCGCGCAGCTTGGTCACCCTGAGGCCGACCTCGATGACCTCGCCCGAGGCCACGCCCGCGTCGATGGTGTCGCCGACGCCGTACTGGTCCTCCAGGATCATGAAGACCCCGGAGAGGAAGTCGGTGACGAGGTTGCGGGCGCCGAAACCGATCGCGACACCCGCGACACCGGCCGACGCCAGCAGCGGGGCCAGATTGATCTCGAAGGCGCCCAGGACCATCAGGGCCGCGGTGCCCATGATGATGAAGCTCGCCACCGAGCGCAGCACCGAGCCGATGGCCTGGGAGCGCTGCCGGCGGCGCTCGTTGTTGACGAGCAGACCGCCGATCGCGGTGCCGTCGACCGCCTGGGCGGTGCGGTTCATCCGGTCTATCAGCTTCGTGATGGCCCGCCGCACGACCATTCTCAGGATCCCGGCGATCACCAGGATCAGCAGGACCCTCAGACTGATCGCCAGCCAGGTCGACCAGTTCTGCTCGACCCAGCTCGCGGCGTTCGTCGCGCTCTCCTGGGCGTCCTGGAGACTCGGCACGGCCGGCGTCGAGGTGTCCGAGGGGGACGGCGACGGCGACGGACTCGCGGCCAGTAGGACGGCGGACAAGGACACGGCAGGTACCTCCAGGTGCTGCGTCTGCCTTCCGGTACGGCGGTCAAGGTCACGAAAAGGTCACCGGTAAAGCAGGCTCACCACACTAACGGTGCATCGTGTGTGGATCGTTGCAATGTCCGGGGGAGAGACCGCTCTCACCTGGGGATGAAGAATGGTGTGGTCGAAAACACTCTCAGCCCGTTACCGGCACATGGTGGCGTTTCTCCCGGCCGAGAGGGGAGACTGACTGCAGATCGTCCCGGCGCGAGCCACGCGCCGCCGACGCCCAAGGAGGCATCCGTGCCGCATGTCCTGGTACTCAACGCGTCGTACGAGCCTCTCGGCGTCGTACCGCTCCGCCGCGCGCTCGTCCTCGTCCTGGAGAACAAGGCGGTCTCCCTCGAGGAATCCGGCGCCTTCATGCACAGCGCGACCGTCACAGTCCCCGCACCCAGCGTGGTCCGGCTCAAGAGGTTCGTCAGGGTTCCTTACCGGGGGCCCGTCCCCCTCACCCGCAGGGCGCTCTTCGCGCGCGACGGGGGCCGGTGCATGTACTGCGGTGGCGTCGCAACCAGCGTCGACCACGTCATCCCGCGCAGCCGCGGGGGCAAGCACGTCTGGGACAACGTGGTGGCGTCCTGCCGCCGCTGCAACCACGTGAAGGCCGACCGCCATCTGTTCGAGATCGGCTGGCGGCTGCGCCACAAACCCGCTCCGCCCACCGGTCTGGCCTGGCGCATCATCGGCACCGGGCATAGGGACCCGCGCTGGCTGCCGTACTTGCAGCCGTTCGGCGCGGAGGACGCCATGGCCCGGATCGACGGCATCTCAGCCTGACGACGATCCGGGCCTTTGTGTTGCCGTACGCGGCTCCGTTCCGGCCCCGGAGGCCCCCCGTACCTCCGGGACCGGACGCTCATGGGCTCACGTGTACCTGAGCTCCGCCGGCCGGACCGAGCGGCGCAGCAGGGGCAGTGAGGCCGCGGCGGCCAGGAGACAGGCCGCGTACACCCCGAGGGGGACCAGGAGGGCGGCGTACGGCGTGACGGGCGAGCCGTCCGCGGTGAGCCGGGCGTACCAGACCCCGATCGCCATGCCCCCGGCCCCGCCCAGCAGCAGCGCGGGCGCGAGCGGCAGGGCGGTCTCCAGGAGCAGCGCCCGCCCCAGCACCGACCGCGGCACCCCGGCGGCGGTCTGCGCGGCCAGGCCCCGGCGCCGGGTGGCCAGGGACTCGGCGGTGCCGACGGCGAGCGCGCCGAGAGTGATCGCGAGGGCGACGAGGACGGCGGCGGCCGTCAGATCGAGGCCCGCCGTGTAGAAGGAGGGGTCCGCGGCGAGATGCTCCATCCGGCCCAGGCGGGCGGTCATTGCCTGCCGGACGCCCACGAACCCGGTCCCGACGACCGTCACCAGCAGCACCGCCGCATGGGTGCGGGCCGCCGCCCACGGGTCCTCGCGCAGCCGTTCCGCCGCGATCAGCGTCGCCGCCGTACGGGCCCGGCGCGCGAGCACGTGCCCCGTCAGCGCGGCCGTCCCCCCGGCGAGCCCCACGGCGGCCGCGCCGACGACGACGAGCAGACCGGCCACGGTCAGCGGCAGCCCTCCGTACGGCGGCCTGCTGCCCCGCGGCGCACCGCTGGACGTGACGGCCACGGCGACCGCCGCGAACGCGGCCAGGAGCAGCGCACCGCCCGCGAGCAGCAGCCCCGAGACACGTCCCGACCGCGGCCGCACCCGCCGTACCCACCCCAGCGGCGAGGCCACCACCCGGCGCAGCGCCACCGCGCCCGCGCACGCGCCCAGCACCGGCACGCCGACGCCGACGACCGCGATCCCGGCCCAGGCGAGGGGGGCCGGGCTCTGCCACCGGCTCAGGATCACCACCACCGCGCCGGCCGTCGCGAGCGCCGAGCCGAGCAGACAGGCCAGGCCCGTCTCCAGCGCGGAGATCCGCCGCACCTGCGCGGACGACGCGCCCGCCAGCCGCAGCCCCGCGAGCCGCCGGTCGCGGTGCACGGCGCCGATCCGGGCGCACTGACCGAGGAAACCGAGGACCGGCACCAGCAGGAGCAGCAGGGCGACGACCACGCCGGAGCGGGTGCCCGGCTGGTCGAGCAGGCCCGCGCCGAAAGAGATGGCGTACTGCCCCCGGAGCGCGGCGAGACACACGGCGGCCAGCGCGAACCCGGTCGCGAGCGCCGCGCCCACGGCCGTGAGACCCACCCGCCACCACTCCCGCCGGTCGGAACCGCGGGTGAGCAGCCAGGCCATCCGGAGATCGGCGAGCAGAAGGCTTGCGGTGCGTGCCGTGCGTCCGGTGCTCATGCCGTCACCTCCGCCGGGACCACGGCGCCGTCCGTCATCCGGACCTCACGGTCGGCGTAGGCCGCCATCTGGGCGTCGTGGGTGATCAGCAGGATCGCCGTGCCGGACTCGCGGGCCGCGTGGACCAGGGCCGTCATGACCTGCTCGCTCGCCAGGGAGTCCAGCGCGCCGGTCGGCTCGTCCGCGAAGACGGCCTTCGGGCCGGTGATCAGGGCCCGGGCCAGCGCGGTCCGCTGGGCCTGGCCGCCGCTCATCTCGCCGGGGCGCAGATCCGCCTGGCCGCGCACGCCGAACCGCTCCAGCCACTCACCGGCCCGCGCGTGGGCGTCCGTGCGGGAGGTGCCCGCGAGCAGCAGCGGCAGCGCCACGTTGTCGAGCGCGGTCAGCTCCGGGATCAGCTGGCCGAACTGGAAGACCACGCCGAACTCGGTGCGGCGCAGTTCGCTCAGCCGCTTGTCGGCCATCGCGTCGAGGCGCTCGCCGCCGTAGGACACCGAGCCGGTGTCGGGGCGGACGATCCCGGCCAGGCAGTGCAGCAGCGTCGACTTCCCGCTGCCGCTGGTGCCGGTGACGGCCAGGATCTCTCCCGCGTCCAGTCGCAGCGAGGCGCCCCGCAGGGCCTCGGTCCTGCCGTAGGTCTTGCCGAGGCCGCGCCCCTCGAGAAGTGGCATCGGTGTGTTCCCCCTGGTGCTCATGCCGAGTCGACCTCCGCGGTCAAAGTGGTGAGCCGGGCCGCCGTGGTGGTCATCCAGCGGAGGTCGGCGTCGAGGTGGTTGAGGGCGTAGTCCGCCGAGAGCACGGTCGCGAGGTCGGCCCCGCCGGCGGTCTTGACCGCCGTGAGCTCCCGCATCCGCGCCATGTGGGCGGCGCGCTGGGCCCGGAGATAGGCCTCCGCGTCGCCGCCCGACAGGATCGAGACGACGACCTTGGCGAAGATCTCGTTGGTCACGAAGGGCGCGGGCGGGGCGACCTGGCCGGCCCACTCGGCCAGTTCACGTGCCCCGGCCTCGGTCGAGCGGTACCTCGTGCGCTCGGGACCGCCGTCCGAGTCCGTGCCGTCGACCTCGGCGAGACCGTCCCTGACCAGGCGCTGAAGGGTCGTGTAGACCTGCCCGTAGGCCAGCGGGCGGGCCTCGGGGAAGCGGTCGTCGTGGCGTCGCTTGAGGTCGTAGCCATGGCTCGGTCCTCCGGCGAGCAGCCCCAGCAGGATGTGACGGGTGCTCATGGCGATCAGTATGCACCACGTATATGTACTCAGTGAATAGTGAGCGCCGGCGAGTGGTCGGACGACATTCGGTGGACGGGGGCGGCGGCGACCCGGAACATGACGAACAGCACGTTCTCCCCTCCCGCACGTCTGCCGTCGCGTGCACTGGGTAGGGCTGCGGTAACCCCCGTCGTCGTACTCGACAAGGAGGCCCCCGTGGCCGCATCGGCACCCGTTCTGCTCCCGGCCCTGTCCAAACCCGAGGCGCCCGCTGAACACTTCTGTGTCTTCAGCGCCGAAGGCGCCTGCACCGAGACCCCGCTCACCAGCGAACCGCCCCTGCCCGACGCCGAGCCCCTCACCAGCGAGCCGCCGCTCGCCGACGCCGCCCCCCTGACCAGCGAGTCCGACGCGTACCTGGAGCCCTAGATGGCGGTGCCCCCCGGTCCGGAGCTGTCCCGGCTCGCCGAGTCGTACGGCATCGCCACCTCCTACCGCCCCTCCCCGGACCGTACGGTCGCCGCCTCCGCCACCGCCGTCACGCTGGCCCTGGCCGCCCTCGGCGTCGAGGCGGGCGACCCGGCCGCCGCCCTCGCGGCCCGCGAACGCGAACTGAGCGAGCGCCTGCTGCCGCCGACGGTGGTCTGCTGGAGCGGCAGCCCGCCCGCCTTCCTCGCCGGCCTGCCCGAGGGCACCCGGCTGCGCATCGCGACCGAACAGGGCGAGCTGCGCGCCGCCGCCGACCAACTCCCGCCCGGCGTCCACCGGCTGACCGCCACCGCCCCCGACGGCCGCACCGCCCAGGCCCACCTGATCGTGGCCCCGCCGCGGCTGCCGGCCCCGCCGAGGCGGTCGTACGGACTCCTCGTCCAGCTCTACTCCCTGCTCTCGCACCGCTCCTGGGGCATGGGCGACCTCGGTGACCTCGCCGAACTGACCGCCTGGGCGGGGCGTGCCCTCGGCGCCGGCTTCGTCCAGGTCAACCCGCTGCACGCGGCCGTGCCCGGCGCCCCCACCGACCCGTCCCCCTACCGCCCGTCCTCGCGCCGCTTCCCCGACCCCGTCCACCTGAGGATCGAGGACATCCCCGAGTGCACCCAGGTCACGGACCCCGACCGGCTGCGGACCCTGTGCGAGCGGGCCGAGCGGCTGCGTGAAGCCGTGCTGGAGAAGGGCGCGTTGATCGACCGGGACGCGGTGTGGGAGCTGAAGCGGGAGGCGCTCGAACTCGTCCGCGAGGTCCCCCTCGGACCCGGCCGTCGCGCCGCCTACGCCGACTATCTCGCCGAGGGCGGCCAGGCGCTGGAGGACCACGCGACCTGGTGCGCGCTGGCCGAGGTGCACGGCTCCGACTGGCGCGGCTGGCCGGCCGGCCTGCGCGACCCGCGATCCGCCGAAACGGCCCGCGCCCGCCGCGAGCTGATGGACCGCGTCGACTTCCACTGCCGTCTCGCCTGGCTCACCGAGAGCCAGCTCGGTGCCGCCCAGCGGGCCGCGCGGGAGGCGGGGATGCCGGTGGGCGTCGTCCACGACCTCGCGGTGGGCGTGCACCCCGAGGGCGCGGACGCGTGGGCCCAGCAGGCGTACTTCGCGGCCGGGATGTCCGTGGGAGCGCCTCCGGACGCCTTCAACGCCCGCGGCCAGGACTGGGGCCTGCCGCCGTGGCGCCCGGACCGGCTGGCGGAGTCCGGCTACGCGCCGTACCGGCAGCTGCTGCGCGCCCTCTTCCGGTACGCCGGCGCGCTGCGCATCGACCACGTCATGGGCCTGTTCCGGCTGTGGTGGGTCCCGCAGGGGCATCCGCCGACGGAGGGCACCTACGTCCGCTACGACGCGGAGGCGATGCTCGCCGTGCTCGTCCTGGAGGCCTCGCGGGCCGGGGCGGTGGTGATCGGCGAGGACCTCGGCACCGTCGAACCCGGTGTGCGGGAGGCGCTGCGCGAGCGCGGTGTGCTCGGCACCTCGGTGCTGTGGTTCGAGCGGGACTGGGAGGGCGACGGGCGTCCGCTCGCGCCGGAGCGGTGGCGGGCGGACTGCCTGGCGACCGCGACCACGCACGACCTGCCGCCGACCGCTTCCCGGCTCACCGGCGAACACGTCGAACTGAGGGACAGCCTGGGCCTGTTGACCCGGCCGCTGTCCGAGGAGCGGGCGGAGGCCGCCGCGGACACGGGGGAGTGGCTGGAGCTCCTGGCCCGCCTGGGTCTGCTGCACGGCACGGCAGGCGGCGACCCGTCCTCGCAGGAGGCGCAGATCCAGGCCGTCCACCGGTTCCTGCTGCACACTCCGGCGCGGATGGTGGGCGTCTGGCTGCCGGACGCGGTGGGCGACCGCCGGCCGCAGAACCTGCCGGGGACGTGGGACCAGTACCCGAACTGGCGGCTGCCGATCGCGGACGGGGAGGGGCGGGCGGTGACCCTGGAGGACCTGGCTGCGTCGGCCCGGCTGCACGCGCTGGTGGAGGTGCTGCGGGCGCCGTAGGGGGTGGTGCCCGCAGGATCCCGCGTGTGCGCGCGGGTGCCGTACGGGCGGGTGCCCCGACACCCGGGCGCCTCATACGGCACCCCGGACGCGCGGCCCGAACCACGGTTGGATACTTTGACTCCGTGGACAAGAAGAACGCCCTGCGCGCCGGCGCCCTGGTGGCCGGTACGACGCTGATGATGCTGCTCATGTCGTCCCCCGCCTCCGCGCTGACCCGTGACGACGGCGACGACCCCGGCACGGGCCTGAGCGTCATCGAGACGCTGGGCCTCTTCGTCGTGGCCCCGCTCGTGCTGTTCGGGGTCATCGCCGGCCTGGTGATGGTCCTGGACAAGTCCAAGGAAGAGCACCGGGTGACCAGCCGCAACATCAAGACCAAGCCCGCCGAGGCCGAGGCCAAGGCCGGCTCGAAGGCCTGACCCCACCTTTCCGGGGCGCCGACCCCGCCCTCCGTACGCGCACCGGCCGTACGGGGGCGAGGCCGGCGCCCTCGTGCGTTCTCAGGGGCCCCGCCGCGCGTCCTCAGGGGCTCGGTGCGGTGAGATACCGCTGCACCGTGGGCGCCAGCCACGCCACGATCTCCTCGCGCGTCAGCGCCACGGTCGGCGCGAACCGCAGCACGTAACGGGTCAGCGCGAGCCCCAGCAACTGCGTGGCGGTCAGCGCGGCCCGCGCGGGGGCCTGTTCCGGGTCCGGACACACCCGTAGGGCGACCGGCATCACCTGCTCCCGGAAGATGTCCTGCATCCGCTCCGCCCCCGCCTGATTGGTCGCGCCGACCCGCAGCAGGGCGGTGAGCACCTCGTTCTCCTCCCACAGGTCGAGGAAGCGCGTCACGAGCGCCCGGCCGATGTCCTCCCGGGGCAGCGCGGCGGCCTCGAACAGTCCCAGTTCGACCGAGACGGCCGCCGCGAAGAGGCCCTCCTTGTTGCCGTAGTAGCGCATCACCATGGACGGATCGATGCGCGCGTCCTTGGCGATGGCGCGGATGGTGGCCCGCTCGTAGCCGTCGGCGGCGAAACGCTCGCGGGCGGCGGTGAGGATCGCGGTACGGGTGACGTCGGAGCGGCGGCGGGGGTTCTCGTCCATGCCTGCAAGCGTATGCCAACGCTTGTAGGCCAACAACTGTTGACTCGCCTCCTGGCCGCCGCTACCTTCGTCAACAAGCGTTGGCAAACAAGTGTTGGCCACAGGAGGTCCTCATGAACGGCACCCCCGTGATCGTCGTCGGCTCAGGCCCCACCGGCCTCCTTCTGGCCGGTGACCTGGCCACCGCGGGCGTCCCCGTGACGGTCGTGGAGAAGCGCCCGCACGGGATCAGCAACCTCTCCCGCGCCTTCGTCCTGCACGCCCGCACCCTCGAACAGCTCGACTCCCGCGGTCTCGCCGACGGACTGGAGGCGCTCGGGCAGCGCCTCGACAAACTGCGCCTGTTCGGCAGCCTGACCATCGACCTCGCGGACCTCCCCTCCCGGTTCAACCACCTCCTCGTCCTCCCGCAGTACGAGGTCGAGAAAGCACTGGAGCGACGGGCGGTGGAGGCGGGCGTCGCCTTCCGGTACGAGACCGAGGTGACGGGCCTCTCCCAGGACGAGGACGGCGTGACGGTCGAGGTCAGGGACCCCGACGGAGGCACTCGGTCCCTGCGGGCCGCGTACGTCGTGGGTGCCGACGGCATGCGCAGCGCCGTGCGCGACGCGATCGGCCTGCCCTTCCCCGGCCGCTCGGTCATCCGCTCCGTGGTGCTGGCGGACGTCCGCCTGGCCGAGCAGCCCGAGACCCTGCTCACCGTCAACACCGTGGGTGACGCCTTCGCCTTCATCGCGCCCTTCGGCGACGGCTACCACCGTGTGATCGCCTGGAACCGCGCCCACGACGTCCCCGACAGCGCGCCCCTCGACCTCGACGAGATCAGGGAGGTCACCCGGCTCGCGCTAGGCCGCGACTTCGGGATGCACGACGCCCGCTGGATGTCCCGCTTCCACAGCGACGAACGCCAGGCCCCCGCCTACCGGGTGGGCCGCGTCTTCCTGGCCGGCGACGCCGCCCATGTCCACACCCCGGCGGGCGGCCAGGGCATGAACACCGGCCTCCAGGACGCGGCGAACCTGAGCTGGAAGCTGGCCCAGGTGGTGGGCGGCCACGCGGCGCCGGGACTCCTCGACACCTACGAGGCCGAACGCCACCCGGTCGGCAGGGCGGTCCTGCGCAGCAGCGGGGGCATCGTCCGCCTCGCGATGGCCGAGCGCCCCTGGGAACTGGCCCTGCGCGCGGCCCTGACGGCGGTCCTCGGCCGAGTCGCCCCGGCCCGCCGCAGGATGCTCGGCCGGCTCACCGGAATCGGCTACCGGTACCCCGTCCCCCGCGGCGCCCACCCCTTGACCGGCACCCGCGTCCCGGACGTGGCCCTCGCCGGCGGCGGTCGCCTTCACGAGTCCCTGCGCGGCGGCAGGTTCGTCCTGATCACCCCCGAGCCCCACGACGACCACGCCACCCGCAAGGACCGCCTCGCCGTGGAGCGCTGGGCGAGCGAACGGCGTACGACCGTGCTGGTGCGGCCCGACGGCTATGCGGCGTGGGCGGCGGAGGGAGCGACCGGGCGGGAGATCGAGGCGGCGCTCGCGAGGCATGTCGGGTGAAGCCCGGGGACGGCTCTCGGTAAGGGGCCGCGGAAGGCCCGGTTCACGGGTTCACTCCGGTGAGTTCTGGGTCCCCTCGAGCAACTCCCTGAGCAGGGAGGCCAGTTGGTCGGCCTTCTCCTCGTCGAGGGCGGAGAGGGCCTCCGTCTGGGCTGCCAGGCCCGCTTCCACTGCCTCGTCGATCAGGGCCAACCCCTTCTCCGTCAGGGTCACTTGGAGGCCCCGGCGGTCGTGGGGGTCAGGGGAGCGGCGGAGGAGGGCGGCGCGTTCCAGTCTGTCCAGGCGGCCCGTCATGCCGCCCGTCGTGAGCATCAGCGTCGAGGAGAGCCGACGGGGGGAGAGGGTGTACGGCTCGCCGGCCCGCCGCAGAGTGGCGAGGACGTCGAACTCGCCGCGGGAGATGCCGTAGGGGGCGTACGCCTTCTCCGTGCGGTCGCCCATGATGCGGGCCAGGCGGTAGATCCGCCCGAAGACCTCCATGGGCCCGGTGTCGAGGTCGGGTCGCGCGGCCGCCCACTGGTCGATGATCGCGTCGACGGCGTCCTTGCGCTGTGCACTCATGGGTCGAGTATCCGTGGGTGCAGGGTTGCCCGCAAGAAAGTGGCTTGCGGGAAAGTAGCTTAGGAGTAAGCTACTTTCTGTCGAGCTAATCATGAAGGGCCCGCCATGAACCGCCCCGCCGTCATCCTCCTCACCGCCCTCGCCCCCGTCTCCTGGGGCACCACCTACGCCGTCACCACCGAGTTCCTCCCGCCCGACCGGCCCCTGTTCACCGGAATGATGCGGGCGCTGCCCGCCGGGCTGGTGCTGCTGGCCCTGGCCCGGGTGCTGCCGCGCGGGGTCTGGTGGGGGAAGGCGACGGTGCTCGGGGCGCTGAACATCGGGGCGTTCTTCCCCTTGCTGTTCCTGTCGGCGTACCGGCTGCCGGGCGGGATGGCCGCCGTGGTCGGATCGGTGGGGCCGCTGATCGTCGTCGGGCTGTCGGCGGTGCTGCTGGGGCAGCGGCCCACCGCGCGGAGCGTGCTCACCGGTGTGGTGGCCGCGTTCGGTGTCAGCCTGGTCGTGCTCAAGGCGGCCGGGGCCCTCGACGCCGTCGGCGTGGCGGCGGCGTTCACCTCCGCCGCCTCGATGTCCGCCGGGACCGTGCTGACCAAGCGCTGGGGCCGCCCCGAGGGTGTTGGCCCGCTCGCCCTCACCGCCTGGCAGCTCACCGCCGGCGGCCTGCTCATCGCGCCGCTCGCCCTCCTCGTCGAGGGCGCCCCGCCCGCCCTGGACGGCCGCGCGGTCGGCGGTTACCTCTACCTCGCGCTGGCGAACACGGCGGTGGCGTACTGGCTCTGGTTCCGCGGCATCGGCCGCCTCACCGCCACCCAGGTCACCTTCCTCGGCCCCCTGTCCCCGCTGACCGCCGCGGTCGTCGGCTGGGCGGCGCTCGACCAGACCCTGACCCCGGTCCAGCTGGCCGGCATGGCGCTCGCCTTCGGGGCGACGGTGGCGGGGCAGTCGGGGGTGCGGCCGCCCGTCCGGCAGTCCTTCGGTTCCTCCGGGCGGGGCCACCGGAAGAGCCCGACGGACCTGGCCCTGCCCTCGCCGCGCCGGTAGGAGGGCGCGCCGAGGCCGCGAGGCGTTGTAGCGTCACTGCGGCAGCGCGTTACGAAACTCCCGGAGGCGCACATGGTCGCAGGCGGATGCCCGGTGTGCGGGAAGGCGCTCGCCGCGCGGGCCGGGCGTACCGGTCGTGGTTCCGTGTACTGCTCTGCCGCCTGCCGGCAGAAGGCGTACCGGGAACGGCGGCAACCGCAGGGGCTGACCGTGCAGGGGCTCATCGACGACATCGGGCGCAAGGCGGGGCGGCTGGCGCCCAGGCCGGCGGCGGCGCTCTACGCGACCGTCACCGAACTGTCGGAGTCGGTCGCGCGGTTGAGGCGGGTGGCGCGCACGGCACGCGACACCGCCCAGGACACCGGGGATTCCGTCACGGCCACCCCCGTGACAGCCGGAGCCGTAACGGCCACCCCCGTTACGCAACTCACCGAGACCGACTTCGCCACCCTCACCGAGCAGTACCGCCGTGAGATCCAGGTGCACTGCTACCGCATGACGGGGTCGTACGACGAGGCCGAGGACCTCGTTCAGGAGACCTTCCTGCGGGCCTGGCGGGCGCGGGACGGTTTCCAGGGGCGGGCGAGCGCGCGGACCTGGCTGTACCGGATCGCCACCAACGCCTGTCTCGATCTTCTACGGCGGACCGCGCGCCGCCCGCAGCGCTACGAACCGGTGCCGGGGATGAACCACGGCGACGGGGAACCGCCCGTCCGCGTCACCTGGTTGCAGCCCTACCCCGACGACGAGATGCCCCTGACCGAGGAGCACGAGCAGCCCGAGTCCGCCGCCGTCTCCCGGGAGACCCTGGAACTCGTCCTCCTCGCCGCGATCCAGCACCTGCCCCCGCGCCAACGGGCCGCACTGGTCCTGCGCGACGCCCTCGGGCTGACCGCCGCCGAGACCGCCGAGGCCCTGGAGACCAGCGTGGCCTCCGTCAACAGCGCACTTCAGCGGGCCCGGCCCACCCTGCGCGAGCACCTGCCCCGGGAGCGTGCCGACTGGCGGCCCACCGTGCCCACGGACGGTCAACAGGCCGTGCTCGACCGGTACATGGCCGCCGTCGGACGCCTCGACTTCGACGCGATGGGCGCGCTGCTCACCGAGGACATCACCCTCACCATGCCGCCGAACCCGTTCTGGTTCGTGGGCCGGGACGCGGTAGTCGACTTCGTGCGGGTCAGCCTCGATCCCGCCTCCCCGATGTTCTTCGGGCACTGGCGCAGCCTGCCCACCCGTGCCAACGGCCAGCTAGCCACGGCGCACTACGTCCGCAGGCCCGGCACCGGCGTCCACCGCGCCCAGGTCCTGGACGTCCTGCGCTTCGGGGACGACGGCCACGGCGACCGCATCGCGGAGATCACCTCCTTCGAGCCGCACCTCTTCCCCGCGTTCGGGCTGCCCCTGCGCCTGTGACCCCCGACCGATGAGCATCCGCGGGGTCGTACGTCTGCATGGAGGTCACGTACGCACCTCTTCCAAGGAGCTCAGCATGCTGCTCACCGACAAGACCGCGATCGTCTACGGCGCCGGCGGATCCATCGGCGGGGCCGTCGCCCGCGCCTTCGCCGAGCAGGGCGCGAGGGTCCACCTCGTCGGCCGCACCCGCAAGACCCTGGAGGCGGTGGCCGCCGACATCGACAACGCCGAGGTCGCCGTCGTGGACGCGCTGGACGAGGCGGCCGTGGAGGCGCACGCCGAGCGGGTCGGGGACATCGACATCTCCGTCAACCTGGTCACGCGCGGCGATGTGCAGGGCGCGCCCCTGACCGACATGGCGGTCGACGACTTCATGAGGCCGGTCGTCGACGGTCTGCGCGCGAACCTCATCACCGCCCGCGCCGCCGGACGCCGGATGGCCGCACGCGGCTCGGGTGTGATCATCGCCCTCAACAGCGGTTCCGCGCACGGCAGTCCGATGATGGGCGGCACCGGCCCCGCGGACGGGGCGATCGACACGCTGGTGCGCAACCTGGCGATCGAGCTGGGGCCGCGCGGGGTGCGTGCGGTGGGGCTGTGGGTGGCGGGGGTGCCGGAGACGTTCACGGTCGAGAAGCTCTCCGCGGTCAACCCCGCCATCGACGAGAGCGCCGTCCGGGGCATCGTCGACCAGCTCGCCGGGATGCGCCTGACCCGCCGCAACCCGACCCTCGCGGAGGTCGCCGCCACCGCGGTGTTCCTCGCCGGCGACCACGCGGGCGGCATCACCGGGACGTTCGTCAACGCGACGGGCGGGATGGTGTCCGTCTGAGCCGGCGCCCCCGCCACCAGGTGCGCAGCCACAGGGCGTGCAGTGCGCCGAGCACGACGACCACGGCGATCCCGTCGAGCCGGTCCCAGGCCGAGTCCCCGGTGACCGACTCGGCCGCCGCGCGGGCGAGGAGCACGGCGTCCGCGGGCAGGGTGACGGCGGCGAAGAACGCGAGACACAGCGTGGTGCCGACGACCAGCACCACGCTGTACACGCGGACCGCCCGCCGTTCGTGCGCGGGCAGGTGGCGACTGGGGTCCGGCTCGCCCGTACGGCGGCCCCGGCGCCGCAGCAGCCGCCGGGCCCGGTACCTCGTGTACGCCACCCCGTCCCCGAACAGGTCGCGGCAGCGCGTGAGGTCCTGGAGGACGAAGTACAGGTCCGTGCGCATGAAGACCAGGAACTGGAAGGGGAGGGGAAGCAGGGCGAGCAGGGTCACGGCGGCCAGGACGCGGCGGGGCGTGCCGGTCGTGGCACCCGCGGCGAGGGCGGCGAGGGACGCGGCCGTCAGGTTGGTCGCGATACCGGCGAGGTAGGCGGTCAACCGGTGGCGACGCGGGGCGAGTTCGATGCCGCTGATGTCCGTCTGCATCACCAGGAACTGCAGCCGCGTGCCGAGCCGTATCCGCCCCGCCACCCCGGTCGCGCGGGCGGTCAGCAGATGGGCGCACTCGTGGAGCAGCAGCAGGCTCCAGCCGACACCCGCGCCGAGGGCGACGACCGCGCTGCCGTGCGGACTCCACAGCAGGGTCCGGTGGTCGAGCGGCACGGGCGGGCGGCTGAGCAGCGTGACCGCGATGAGCAGGGCGAGGGCCACGGGAACGGCGGGGCTGAGCAGCAGGCGCACATGGCGGGGCCGTATCCACGCCAGCGTCGGTGTCGGCGGGGGTTCCTGGTCGATCTCCCGGCCGTCGACCTCGGCCACGAACCCGAGTCCGAGCAGCGCTTCCACGAAGTCCGCCACGTCGATGTCGTCGCCGGTCCGGGCCCGGAGCCGTTCGCCGACCTCGGCCGGGGTCAGGCCCTGGCCGAGCAGATCGAGGGCCTGCTTGCCCACCTCGGGCAGGGCGACGAAGCGGCCGGTCGCCCTGCGGCCCACGATCCACTCGTCGCCGTCGGGGCGGGAGTCCAGCGGGTGCAGGCGTACCCGGTTCACCCGCGCTCCCCGCACGCCGGGCAGTCCGGCCGACGGGGCGTGCGCTGGTGGACGGGGTCGCCGGGGAGCATGAGGTTCACGCCGAAGCGGAACCCCGGCTCCATCGCGGGGGCCCCGGTCAGCAGGGCGAGGGCGGCATGCGCGAGCAGTGCTCCCGAGAGCCCGGCGGTGACGGCACTCGCCGGGTTCCACGGCATCCGCGGCGAGGCGACCTCCGGGTCCTGTCCCGGCCCGAGCCGCAGATCCCGCCGGGCCATCTCCCCGTCCCGCAGACACTCCCAGCAGGCCCCCCGCCCGGGCACGTACACACCGGCGGTCACGAGCGGCCCCCTGTATCCCGCGTCCACCCACGGCAGACCGGCCGCCAGACAGACCCGATTGACCCACCGCCGGATCGCCTCGGGCCGATCGGCGGCGAGGACGAGGAGGTCGTAGGGGGAGGAAGGGGACGGCGGGGGAGCGGGCGCGTGCGGGGACGAGGAGGCCGCGCGCCCGGGGCCGCCGAGGGATCCCACCGGTCCGCGCCGGTCCGAAGGGGCGCTGCCGACAGGCGCCGAGCCCGTCCGCCCGCCCGGGCCCTTCGTCCGCCCCGCGGGGTCCTCAACCCGTCCCGCCGCGCACGGTGTGCGCACCGGCTCCCCTGCGCCGGCCACCGGCTCCCCTGCGCCGGCCACCGGCTTCCCTGCGCCGGCCACCAGCTCCGTCAGATCCTCCGGCCCCCGCACCTCCCGCCGCTCCCCGGTCACCCTCACGTCCGAGTTCAGTGACCGCAGGGTCGTCACCGCCGTGTCCGCCTTCGGGTGGCCGAGGTCGGGTTCGCGGTACAGGGGCTGGCGGTTGAGGTTGGAGAGCTCGACCACGTCCGGGTCCACGCAGTGCAGGTGGCCCACTCCGGAGGCGACCAGGGCCTGGGCCGCGTGGCCGCCCGTGCCGCCGACGCCGATCAGCAGGACGCGGGCCTCGCGCAGGCGGAGCTGGGCGTCCCAGGGGCTGGTGCGCGGGGCGAGGTCCATCCAGCGCAGCAGGGGGACGCCGCGGCTGTAGCGGTCCTCCTCGCGGGGCGGCAAGGGGGCGGTCGCCGCAGCGTCGTCCACGAAACCGGCGGCCAGCAGGTCCGCCATCGCCTCGCGGGCGTCCTCGCCGGTCAGGTCCGGGTGCGTGCGCAGCACCTCCTCGACCACCTGGGACGGCCCCCGCGTCCCGTCCATCGCCTCGACCAGCGTCCACACCCAGCCCTGCGGATCCGCGATCTCCGCTCCGATGCCGTGGATCACGCTGCCGACGCGGACGTTGCCGTCGACCGTGCGGTAGGCGCGGTGCTCGGGCTTGATCCGGGGCCGCCCGAACGCCTCGACCGTCACCGCAGCCGCCTCCGTCATCAGGCCCCCCTGCCCGTCACACGCACACCTCCTTGACACTCTGACCCCCTCGGCACAGCCTTGACAAGAGCGGTCAGCGATCGCTTCGAAAAGGTCAAATCCCGTACTGAAACGAGGAGTTGAGATGCCGACGAAGATCGTGATCCGCCCCTTGGACAAGAAGGAGACCACGGGGGACAGCGGTGGCAACGGCGGCAGCTGAGAGGAGCTCACATGACCGTCAAGATCGTGATTCGCCCGCTGGACAAGAAGGAGACCACTGGGGACAGTAATTCCCAGGGTGCTTGATCGGACCACCAGCGTTCGGAGGACCGGCGTGCGGACTTCGCTCTATCCGGCAGTCGACGAACTGGAGCGAAGGGCCCGCACGCTGGCCCGCGCCGCCCCCGGTCTGCTGCGGCTGAGCCGGGTCGGGGAGAGCCGGGCGGGGCGCCCGCTGTGGCTGCTGTCCGCCGGACACGGCGACCGCCACGTCCTCTCCGTCGCCGGCGCCCACGCCAACGAACCGGTGGGCGGGGCCTCGGCGCTGCGGCTCGCCGCACTCTTCGCCCGCCGGCCCGGCGTCCTCGAACCCCTCGGCTGCACCTGGCACTTCCTGCTCTGCCTCGACCCCGACGGAGCACACCTCGCGCACGGCTGGCAGCCGGAGGAGCCGGAGCCGTCCCTGACCGAATGTCACCGGTACTTCTACCGGCCCGCGTTCGCCCGTCAGCCGGAGTCCCTGCCCGTGCCCCCGGGGAAGCCGCTGCCCGAGTCCACCGCGCTCGTCCGGCTCCTCGACGAACTGCGCCCGGCCGCCCAGTTCACCCTGCACGGCATCGAGTTCGGCGGTGCCTTCGTGATGATGACGCGGGAGGTGCCCGGCGCCGCCGAGGCCTTCCGCCGCACGGCGGCGCAGCTGCGCGTCCCCGTCGACCGGCACCCCGTCGACGGCCCCGACTGGCGCCTCGACGCGCCCGGCGTCCTGGTGCTGCCCGACGGCCACGGCGAGGGGGAACGAGACCCGAGCGGGTTCGTCGCCGAGAGCACCTGGTTCCATCCGCGCCGCCACGGAACCCTGACCACCCTGATCGAGACGCCCGCCTGGGCCGTGCCCTCGGTGAGCGACGCCCGACCCGTCACCGACCCGGACCGCGAGGCCGCGCGGCTCGGCGAGGTGCTGCTGGGACGGATCGAGGAGCTCGCCACGGTCCTCGGGACACGGCTCGACGACGGGGCCGTACCGGCGGAGCTCGCACCGCTGCGGGATGCCGCGCGGGAGCTCCTCGACGTGTCGCCGTCGATCGTGGAGTGCTGGGCCGCGGAGGAACCCGGCGGGTTCCACGGGCACTTCGCGACCCGGGGCATCTCCGCCCGCCGCATCCCGCTCAGGGTGGCGGCCATGGCGAGCCGCGCACTGGCCCGCACCGAGCCCCGGACCGTCGAGATCCTCGACGACCTGGTGCGCGAGTGGAGCCAGGAGCTGGAGAAGACGTACGACCTGCGCTGGGTCCCGGTGGCCACGCAGACCGCGCTGCACGTCCGGACGATGCTCGACACCGCCCGGCTGGTGTGCGCGGGAGGCGGATGACCGAAGCCACCCGCCTCCCGCCCGGTCCGTGCGACCGCGTCCGCCCTACTCCCCGGCCGCCGCGTCCGCCGCCTGGGCCTTCAGCGCCCGCTCCACGCCCGCGCGGGACTCGGAGACGAGCCGACGCAGGGCGGCGTTCGGCTCGGCCGCGGCCAGCCAGGCGTCCGTCCTGTCCAGGGTCTCCTGGGAGACCTGGAGCGAGGGGTAGAGACCGACCGCGATCTGCTGGGCGATCTCGTGCGAGCGGGACTCCCAGATGTCCTTGACCACCTCGAAGTACCGGTCCGTGTACGGCGCGAGCAGCTCACGCTGGTCGGTCTGGACGAAGCCGCCGATCACGGCCTCCTGGACGGCGTTGGGCAGCTTGTCGGACTCGACGACCTGCGCCCAGGCCTCCGCCTTCGCCTCCTCGGTGGGCCGCGAGGCACGGGCGGTCGCCGCGTGCCGTTCACCCGCCGCCGTCCTGTCCCGCTCGTACTCGGCGGCGATCTCCGACTCGTCGTAGCGGCCCACGGCGGCCAGCCGCTGCACGAACGCCCAGCGCAGCTCCGTGTCGACGGCCAGTCCCTCGACGGCCTGGGACCCGTCGAGCAGCCCCTCCAGGAGGTCCAGCTGCTCCGGCGTCCGGGCGGTCGCCGCGAACGCCCGCGCCCACGCCAGCTGGTGGTCGCTGCCCGCCGCGGCGGAGCGCAGATGGGCCAGCGTGGCGTCGGTCCAGCGGGTCAGCAGGGTCTCGCGCGCGGTGGGGGCGGCGTACAGCTCGATCGCCAGTTTCACCTGCCGGTGCAGCGACTGCACGACACCGATGTCGGACTCCTTGCCGATGCCCGACAGCACCAGGGACAGGTAGTCGCGGGTGGCCAGTTCGGCGTCACGCGTCATGTCCCACGCCGACGCCCAGCACAGCGCGCGCGGCAGCGACGACTCGAAGTCGCCGAGGTGCTCGGTGACGAAGGCCAGCGACTGCTCGTCGAGGCGGACCTTGGCGTAGGAGAGGTCGTCGTCGTTGAGGAGCACGACCGCCGGACGGCGCTTGCCGACCAGCTGCGGCACGGCCGTCAGCTCGCCGTCGACGTCCAGTTCGACGCGCTCGTCGCGGACCAGCTTGCCGCTCTCGTCGTCGAGTTCGTACAGGCCGACCGCGATGCGGTGCGGCCGCAGGGTCGGCTCGCCCTTGGCGCCGGCGGGCAGCGCGGGCGCCTCCTGGCGGATGGCGAAGGAGGTGATCACGCCCTCCGCGTCCGTCTCGATCTCCGGGCGCAGGACGTTGATGCCGGCCGTCTGCAGCCACTTCTGGGACCAGGTGCCGAGGTCGCGGCCGGAGGTCTCCTCCAGCGCGCCCAGCAGGTCGGACAGGCGGGTGTTGCCGAACGCGTGGCGCTTGAAGTACGCCTGCACACCACCGAAGAACTCGTCCATGCCGACGTAGGCGACGAGCTGCTTGAGCACGGAGGCGCCCTTGGCGTACGTGATGCCGTCGAAGTTGACCAGCACGTCGTCCAGGTCGCGGATCTCGGCCATGATCGGGTGCGTGGACGGCAGCTGGTCCTGCCGGTACGCCCACGTCTTCATGGAGTTGGCGAACGTGGTCCAGGAGTGCGGCCACCGGCTGTCCGGGGCGTAGGCCTGGCAGGCGATGGAGGTGTAGGTGGCGAACGACTCGTTCAGCCACAGGTCGTTCCACCACTCCATGGTCACGAGGTCGCCGAACCACATGTGGGCCAGCTCGTGCAGGATGGTCTCGGCACGCATCTCGTACGCGGCGTCGGTCACCTTGGACCGGAACACGTACTGGTCCCGGATGGTCACCGCGCCCGCGTTCTCCATGGCGCCCGCGTTGAACTCCGGCACGAACAGCTGGTCGTACTTCTTGAACGGGTACGCGTAGTCGAACTTCTCCTGGAACCACTCGAAGCCCTGCCGGGTCACCTCGAAGATGGCGTCCGAGTCGAGGTGCTCGGCCAGCGAGGGACGGCAGTAGATGCCGAGCGGCACGGACTGGCCGTCCTTCTCGTACACGCTGTGCACGGAGTGGTACGGGCCGACGATCAGCGCGGTGATGTACGACGAGATGCGTGGGGTCGGCTCGAAGACCCAGACGTCGTCCTTCGGCTCCGGTGTCGGGGAGTTGGAGATGACCGTCCAGCCGGTCGGCGCCTTCACGGTGAACTGGAAGGTGGCCTTCAGGTCCGGCTGCTCGAAGGAGGCGAAGACGCGGCGGGCGTCCGGCACCTCGAACTGCGTGTACAGATACGCCTGCTGGTCGACCGGGTCGACGAAGCGGTGCAGGCCCTCACCGGTGTTGGTGTATGCGGCGTCCGCGACGACCCGCAGGATGTTGCGGCCCTCCAGCAGACCCGGCAGGGCGATACGGGAGTCCTCGAAGACCTCCGCCGGGTCGAGCGGGTCCCCGTTGAGAGTGACCTCGTGGACGGTGGGGGCCACGAGGTCGATGAAGGACTCGGCGCCGTTCTCGGCCACGTCGAAGCGCACCGTGGTCACGGACCGGTAGGTACCGCCCTCCTGCGCGCCGGAGAGGTCGAGATCGATCTCGTAGGACTCGACGCTGAGCAGCTTCGCCCGCTGCTGTGCCTCTTCGCGAGTCAGGTTTGTGCCAGGCACGCGGTCATCTCCTCGTCATGTGTCAGTTCGGCGGTTCGGTCATCCTTCCACGAACTGTCTCCGACGGTTCGAGGGAATACCCTGCGGTTTCGTTGGGGCTGGGAGGGTCACGTCCGATTTCCGCCGGTCCATCCGGCCGGGCCGCGCCAGCCTGGACCCCATGACGACCTACACCGCACTGCCCGTCGAACCCCTGGTCCTCAAGGAACTCCGCGTCGCCGACGACGCGGGCCGCGCACCGTCCCCGTTCACGGACGAGGAGGGCGGGGCGCCCCTGAGGTGCTGTCTGCGCCGCAGCGGGGCCGGTGAGCGGATCGCGCTCGTCTCCTACGCCCCCCTGCGCCGCTGGGCGGCCGAGACGGGCGCGCGCCCGGGGGCGTACGACGAACAGGGCCCCGTCTTCGTCCACGCCGAGGAGTGCGCGGGGCCGTCCGGGGACGGCCACCCCTTCACGGGCGCCCACCGGACCGTGCGCCGCTACTCGGCCGACGGGCACATCCTGGGCGGACAACTGGTCGACGCCGTCGACGACGAGGTCCTGCGCAACGCGTTCGACGACCCGTCCGTGGCGCTCGTCCACGTCCGGGCCGTCGAGTACGGCTGTTTCCTCTACGAGGTGCGCAGGCCATAGGACCGGCCGGATCAGGCGAGCGCCAGGCGGGCCGGCGTGCCTGGCCGGCGTCGGCTGGGCGGTGGTCGGCCGTCGCCGCCCTGATCCGCCGCGTGCCCCGGGGCTCCGGCCGGCTGGATCAGGCGGTCACCGCGCGGACCGGCGGGCCTTCCCGGCGCCGGGCCTCGCCGGTGCTGCGCCGTTGCCGACGTGCGGCCGGTCTCAGTCCTTGAGCTCCGCCGCCACCAGCTCCGCGATCTGGACCGCGTTCAGCGCGGCGCCCTTGCGGAGGTTGTCGTTGGAGATGAACAGGGCGAGGCCGTTGTCGACCGTCTCGTCGCGGCGGATGCGGCCGACGAAGGAGGCGTCCTGGCCCGCGGCCTGGAGGGGGGTCGGGATGTCCGAGAGGGTCACGCCGGGGGCGCCCGCCAGGATCTCCGTCGCGCGCTCCGGGGAGATCGGGCGGGCGAAGCGGGCGTTGACCTGGAGGGAGTGGCCGGAGAAGACCGGGACGCGCACACAGGTGCCGGAGACCTTCAGCTCGGGGAGCTCCAGGATCTTGCGGGACTCGTTGCGGAGCTTCTGCTCCTCGTCGGTCTCGTTCAGGCCGTCCTCGACGAGGTTGCCCGCGAACGGCAGGACGTTGAAGGCGATGGGGCGCTTGTAGACCTGCGGCTCGGGGAAGTCGACCGCGCCGCCGTCGTGGGTGAGCTTGTCCGCGTCGGCGGCGACCTTCTGCACCTGGCCGTGCAGTTCCGCCACGCCCGCGAGGCCGGAGCCGGACACCGCCTGGTAGGTGGTGGCGATCAGCGTCTCGAGGCCCGCCTCGGTGTCCAGCACCTTCAGGACCGGCATCGCGGCCATGGTGGTGCAGTTCGGGTTGGCGATGATGCCCTTGGGGCGGTCCGCGATGGCGTGCGGGTTGACCTCGGAGACGACCAGCGGGACCTCGGGGTCCTTGCGCCAGGCGGAGGAGTTGTCGATCACGACCGCGCCCTGCGAGGCGACCTTCTCGGCCAGCGCCTTGGACGTGGCCCCGCCCGCGGAGAACAGCACGATGTCCAGGCCGGTGTAGTCCGCCGTCGCCGCGTCCTCCACCGTCACACCGTCGAGGACCGAGCCCGCCGAACGCGCCGAGGCGAACAGGCGCAGCTCCGTGACCGGGAAGTTGCGCTCCTTGAGGATCCCGCGCATGACCGTGCCGACCTGACCGGTGGCTCCGACGATTCCGACCCTCACGGTGACTCCCTCTGCGTGTCCTGGATGTGTCTGCGGCTTTTCCATCATGCGGCCGACCCGGGTCAGCCTGTCCAATTCTTTGTGCTCCATGCCCGAGGACTGGGACGCCCGCAGTCCGTCACCCCTTGCGGAACTCGCGTCGCACCCCGGCTGAGCTGGAGAAATTCGCTCCCGTACGGCCCCGGGCCGCAAGCCGTGCGGCGCCGCCCGCCCGGTGTGACGTACACCTCGGAAAATTTCCCTGGGTCCCGCCGAACGTTTCCCGCCCCACCGGCGTCGTAGGAGAAACGCGGCGAGGGGAGGGGTGTCCGTGCTGCGCAGAATCGCCCGCCGAACCCAGGGGGACGACCCCCTGGACACGGCGCAGGAACGCCGGGTGCGGGCCGTGCTCGCCCTGGGCGGGGTGCCGCAGGCGGACCTGCCGGACGGGGTGCAGCAGGTCCGCCTGCGGTTGCTGGAGCGGGCGGCCAAGGGGTACGAGGCGCCACGGGACGTGTCCGCGTGGGCCGCGGTCGTGGCCTCCAACCTCGCCATGGACTGGCACCGGGCCAAGAAGCGCCAGGAGCGGCTGGGGGAGCGGCTGGCCTCGCTGCGCCAGCACGAGCACCCCTCGGGGGAGGACACCAGCGTGCTCTCCCTCGCCGTCGCCCAGGGCCTGGACGAGCTGCCCGACCAGCAGCGCCAGGTCCTCGTGCTGCGGTTCTTCGCCGATCTGCCGGTGCGCTCGATCGCTCAGGAGCTGGGCGTCCCCGAGGGCACGGTCAAGAGCCGCCTGCACACGGCGGTCCGGGCCCTGCGCGCCCGCCTGCACGAGGACGAGGTGGTGTGACATGAGCGCCGAGAACGAGACGTACGACGGCGACGCGCTCATGGCCGCGATCACCGGCGAGGAACTCGGCGACGAGGCCCGCGCGGACTCTGCCTTCCTGGCCGAATACCGGGCGGCCGAGGCAGACATCGCGCTGCTGAGGGAGCAGCTCGGGATCCTGGGCGAGACGCTCGCCGCGCCGCCGCCCGCCCCGAAACCCGTTCCCGCGCGACTGCGACCGCCCTCCCCGGCCCGCCGCCGCGTCCGCGCCCTGGCCTTCGGCACCCTCGCCGTGGCCGCCGCCGCGAGTGTGGTCACCGGGCTCGGCTGGCTCCTCGGTCACAGTGGCGCGAGTGACCTGTCCTCGGGCGGGAGCGCCGACTCGGCCTCCAAGGCGGAGGCGGGGGTCCGCTTCGGCGGGCCGGCCTACCTGGCCTGCGCCACCACGGTCGCCGAGGGCGAGGTCACCGCCGTCAAGGAGCTGCCCGCCTCCGGACAGATCCAGGTCACCGTGCGGGTGAGCCACTACTACAAGCCGACGCGCGGGGAGAAGGACCTCACCTATGTGGTCGACGAGTACGACCAGCCCGAACCCCTCCTCCAGGGCGCCGCGGTGCTGTTCGGCGTGAGCCAGGGCTCGCCGAACCCCGACCAGTGGGTCGTCGGGGAGGAGGCGATCGCCCGGGAACGGGCCTGGATCACCGCCTCGCTGCCCGAGTCGCGCACGCTGCCCTGCTGAGCCGCGGCACGGGAAAGGGCGGGCGCCCTCACGGACGCCCGCCCCTTTGATCGCCGTACGGAGAAGTGTTACGGCGTGACCTTCTCGATCTTCACGTTGCCGCTGCCGGCGACGGTGCCGCGCGCGTTGACGAGGCTGACCTGGCCGAAGAACTCACGGCCCTCCGGGGCGGGCGCCAGGGCGGTGACGCTGCCGGAGACGGTCGTCGAGGCACCGGTGGCGAGCTTGACCGGGGTGTCGGCGACGGTGACGGTGCCCAGGGCGCTGGAGAAGAACACGTCCTGGTAGTCGTACGCCGTGGAGCCGGCCGGGACCGCGTAGCCGGCGACCTCGATGGTGTAGGTACCGGCGGCGGGCGAGGCGACCGAGACGGCCTCCTCGCTGTCACCGTCGGCGGACTGGCCGACCACGGCGCCCGAGGCGTCGTAGACCGTCAGGTCCAGGTCGGCGGAGACGTCGGAGACGTTGCCGATGGCGACGTCGAGCGACTTCGCGCCGGCCGGCACCTCGACCGTGGTGGTCTGGGTGGCGCCCTCGGCGATGGTCGGGCGGGCCGTCTTGGACGAGCCGAGCGGGCCGCCGGCCAGCTTGCCGTCGATCGCGGCGAGGGTGTTGGTCACCTTCCAGGAGGCGGTGGCCGGGGTGCCGACCTTGGCCTCGGGGACGGTCACGGTCTCCGGGTCGAAGACCGCGCCGTAGACGGCGACGTCGATCTTGTACGGGTTGTCGAGCAGCGGCGAGGTGCGGCGCGACTCGACCTCGATCTCCCAGACACCGGCCTGCGGGTCGGCGTAGGAACGGGCGTCGGGCTTGCAGCCGTTGCCGTCGAGGTAGTTGTTGTAGCAGTACGGGGTGCCGGTGTTGTCGACCGGGACGCCGTAGGGGTGGATGGCGATGAAGCGGGTCTGGCTCTTGTCCTTGAGCCCGCCGATCGCGACCTCCAGCGACTTGGCGCCCGCGGGCACGGTCACGAAGTACGACTGGGTGCTGTTGCGCTGCACGGTGTTCGACGCGGTGTAGGTGTACTTCACCGGCGCCGAGACCACGACCGTGGTGAGGATCTGCTGGTCGAGGCCCTCGGTCTTCGGGTCGTCGACGACCAGGATCGCGCTCTTGAGACCCGCGGACTTCGGCTGCGCCTGGACCTTGACGGTCACCGGCTGGTTCAGCGGGAGGCTGATGTCGTCCTTGCCGAGGATCCGGAAGGTGCCACCGGCGTTGTTGTGGAAGTGCAGCTCGTGGCGGAGCGCCTTGGCCGAGCCGGACGTACGGGTGATGGTGACGTCGTACGTCTTCTTCTGACCGGCCTTCAGGCCGCCCTCGCGGTCGTAGAGACCGGTGCCGTAGCCCGGGGTCTTCAGCAGCTGGTCGATCGCGGTGTCGACCGGGGCCTTCACGGTGTAGTCGTGGGCGGTGGCGCCGTCCTTGATGGCGTCCCAGGCGTCCACGATGTCGATGAGGCCCGCGCCCTCCTCGTACGCCTGCACACCCTTGATGTGCTCGGCGGTCGAGGTCAGGGCGGTGCGCAGGGTGGCCGGCGTCAGCGCGATGTGCTTCTGCTTGGCGGCCGAGATGAGCAGCGCGGAGGCGCCCGCGGCCTGCGGGGAGGCCATCGAGGTGCCCTGGAGCATCGAGTAGCCGGCCGGCAGCGTGTAGCCCGACTCGGCGACCGGGGAGCCCGGCAGCCAGGTCTGGGTGGTGTTGATGGCCGCACCGGGGGCGGACAGGGTCGGCGTGAAGCCGCCGTCCTCACGCGGGCCGCGCGAGGAGAACGGCATCATCGCGTACGACTTGCTCACCTGCGAGCCGTAGTTGGCGGCCCAGGTCGCCTTGGAGATGGTCGCGCCCACCGAGATGACCTTGTCGGCCAGGCCCGGGTCGCCGATGGTGTTCGCGCCGGGGCCGGAGTTGCCCGCGGAGATCACCAGCTGGACGCCGTAGGTGTCGATGAGGCGCGTGTAGAGCTCGGCGCGCGCGTTGTTGCCGTCGTTGAGCGCCGGCAGGCCGCCGATCGACATGTTGACGATGTCGACGCCGCGGTTGACGACGAGGTCGATCATGCCCTCGGTCAGCGCCACGTTGGTGCAGCCGCCGGTCCAGGTGCAGGCGCGGGAGGAGACGAGCTTCGCACCCGGGGCCGCGCCGTTCATCCGGCCGCCGAACAGGCCCTTGGCGGCGGTGATGCCGGCCACGTGGGTGCCGTGCTCGGACTCGATGACACCGATGTTGACGTAGTCGGCCTTGTTGCCCGCGGCGTCGAAGACGACGTCCTTGCGGATCTCGACGACGAACGGCTGGCGCTCGACGACGTCGGTCGACGGGTTGTCGGTGCCGAAGTACCCGACCTGGTAGCCGTCCTTGTACGGCTTCATCGGGGTGTCGTCGGCGAAGTTCTGGTTGTTGTTCAGGTCGACCCGGACGGTCCCGGCGGCCTTGTCGTACAGCACGCCCCAGGTGTCGGTGGTGTCCCCGTCGCGGTTCGCGTCGCCCTTGGCGTCGCCGCCCGCGGTCGCGGCCTCACGGAACAGGTTGACCTGGTACGACCCGGCGGGCGCCGTCCAGGTGCGGCCGTCGAAGGTGAAGCTCGGGCCGGAGACCGCGGTGGTCATGCGCCGCCAGGTGGCGTCGCCGTCGGAGACCGGGTCGGTCGCGGTCACCCAGTCGACGATCTTGCGCTCACCGGTGGTGGTCTTCTGCAGCGCCGGGTGGCCGAGGTCCACGCCGGAGTCCAGGATGCCGATCGTGACACCGCGGCCGTCCGCCTTCGGGTGGTCCTCCACGAAGTCGACGGCGCCCGTCTCGAAGGACGGGTTGTACGGGTTCTCGGCGGGGGTCTTCGCGCTCGGCGCCGGGTAGGTCTTCGCGGCCTTGTGCGCGGCGCCCTTGGCGGTGTCGGCGCTCGGCGTCGGGTCGTCCAGCGGGATGTCCTGCTTGACGTCGATGCCGTGCACGGAGGAGAGCTTCGCGGCGGCGGCGATGGCCGAGTCCGCCTTCGCGGTGGGGACGGTGGCCCGGACGTAACCGAGCTTGTCGTAGGTGAGGCCCACCAGGCCGCCCTTGACCGCGTCCAGCTCCTCGGCGACCTGCTCGGTCTTCCCGGGGGCGGTGGCGACCATCAGCGTGATGTTCTTGGCGCCGTCGGCCTTGGCCTCGGCGAGCGCGTCGGCGTCGTCCGAACCGAGCTTCTGGTCGGCGGACTTCAGGCCCGGGTCCGATGCCGCGGGTGTGGTGCCCGCGTCGGCGGAGAAGGCCATGGGGATCGGCCCCGCCGCGGACAGTGCGGCGACCAGTCCGGCGGCCGCGGCTATGCGCGCCACACGTCTCGCGCCCGATATCGGGGCGCTCTGGGGGGTGAGGGTCATCGGCATCCCTTGTGAGTAAAGGAACGAGCAGGCGTGTGACCGGGACCGATCGGTCCTGGCCACGGTGATCCGGAATACGACCCCGGATGAGCGCCCAGCTTTACGCATGGGAAGGATGTTTAGGGAGAGTTGACCGAATCGATATGGGTGTATGGGGAAAACCCGCGATGCCCTTTGGGACATCGGTGAAGGTGTGTGAGGAAGCGGTCAATTCACCCCATGAGCCCTTGGGAAAGGCTTTTCACGCGTCCTTGGAGCGCGCGTAATGGCGGGACGCCTTCGCGCGGTTGCCGCAGGTCGCCATCGAGCACCAGCGCCGGGTGCCGTTCCTCGACGTGTCGAGGAAGTGCAGCACGCACGACTCGTGGGCGCACGACCGGATCCGGTCCGGCGCGGTCCTGAGCAGCTCCAGGTAGTCGCGCGCGGCGAGCCAGGCCGGGCCCCAGGCGGGGTCGCTCAACTCGGGGTGCTCGACGGCCCCTTGGGGGGTGAGCGCGATCCGGACCCGCCCGTGCTGCAGCACCGCGTCGACCAGCGGCGCCCCCTCCTCCAGCGACCCGTCCACCGCTGCTTGCAGCGCCTGCCTGGCCTGCCGGACGTGCCGCAGCATCCGGTCGTCGGGGACGTGATCGCCGCCGAGTCCGGCCGAGGCGAGCCACACGGCGAGCCCGTCGACGTCGGTGAGGAGGTCCTGGAGGGTTCCCTCGCTCATCCACCGCGTGTTGAGCAGGTCGAGCGCGAGCGGCTCGCCGGTGAGCGGGCGGGGATCGCGGGCGGCGGACATGTGGGACTCCCTTCCGTGCTAACCGGTCAAGCGTACGTGAGTGGTTGCACGCCCCGCTTCTAACCCTTAAAGTCACTCACAGAGGTTAAGTATGCGGATCATCCGAGCTGAAGGGGACAGCCATGACCTTGCGCACCGGCCACATCGGCCTGAACGTCACCGACCTCGACCGTTCGCTCGCCTTCTACCGGGACGTCCTCGGCTTCACGCCACTCGCGGAGGGCAAGGAGGAGGGCCGCCGCTACGCCTTCCTCGGCGACGGCGAGACCCTCGTCCTCACCCTCTGGCAGCAGGCGGAACAGCCGTACGGATCCGACCGCGCGGGCCTGCACCACCTCGCCCTGGAGGCGGACTCGATCGAGAGGGTCAGGGAGTACGAGCAGGCGCTGCGGGCCTACGGAGCCGACTTCGCCCACGACGGCGTGGTCGCCCACCGCGAGGGCGCGGGCTCGGGCGGCATCTTCTTCCACGACCCCGACGGCACCCGCCTGGAGATCTTCGTACCGAGCGGCGCCGAGGAGGCACCGGCTCCCTCCGGTACGGCCCCGACCTGCGGGTTCTTCTAGTCATGGGGGTCTATCACGCGGGCTCGCGGGCCGTGCAGGACCAGGTGGGGGTGCGCGTCCAGGCGGATCACGTGGGCCGCTCGATCGGCCGGGGCATCCGGGAGGTCGCCGCGGCCTTCCTGGAGCTCCAGCCGCTGCTGGTCGCCGGTGCCGCGGACCCCGCCACGGGCCGGGTCTGGGCGTCCCCGCTCACGGGGGCGCCGGGCTTCGCGCGGGCGACGGGACCGCACCGCGTCACCGTCGCGGGCGGATGGCTGCCGGCCGACCCCCTCGCCACGGCGTTCGCCACGCCCGGCACACCCGTCGGCACGATCGCCCTCGACCCCAGGACCCGCCGCCGCATGCGCCTCAACGGCCGACTCGAGCCCACCGCACGCGGGTTCGCGATCGAGGCCGACCAGGTCTTCTCGAACTGCCCCAAGTACCTCCAGAAGAGGGAGTCGTACGAGATCGTGCCCGACCGGCGCGCAGGGGAGGCCCGCCACGGCACCGAACTCACCTCCGCACAGGCCGGGTTCGTCTCCGCGGCCGACACCTTCTTCCTGGCCTCCGTGCACGAGGGCGGAGCCGATGTCAGCCACCGGGGCGGCAACCCCGGTTTCGTGCGCGTCGATTCACCGGGCGAGCTCAGCTGGCGCGACTACCCGGGCAACTCCATGTTCCTGACCCTCGGCAACCTCGCGGCGGACCCCCGGGCCGGGCTGCTCCTCCTCGACTGGACGACGGGCACGGCACTCCAGCTGACCGGCGAGGCGCACACCGACTTCGGCCCGGAGCGCAGGGTCCGCTTCACCGTACGGGCGGCGGTCGAGACCCCCTCGGCGCTCCCGCTGCGCTGGTCCGCGCCCGAATACTCACCGGCCAATCCGGACCCGGCCGACTAACTTGCCTGTATGCGCAAGAAGTTGAGGGTGGCGGCCTACGCCATATGCGTCCGCGACGGACAACTCCTGCTCGCCCGCTGGATCAACGAGGGCCGGCCGGAGTGGACGCTGCCGGGCGGCGGCATGGAGCACGGCGAGGATCTGCACGACACCGTGCTGCGGGAGGTGGAGGAGGAGACGGGGTACCGCGTCGAGGTCACCGGCCTGCTCGGGGTGCGGTCGGTGCGCTTCCCGTCCCGGCGCCGCTTCGGCCGCACCGTCGACCAGCACCACGTGGGGCTCATGTACGAGGCCCGGGTCACCGGCGGGGAACTGCGCCACGAGGTCGGCGGGTCCACGGACATGGCCCAGTGGCACGACCTGGACGCGGTACCCGCCCTGAAGCGGGTGCACATGGTCGACTACGGACTGCGGCTGTGGCGGGAGCGGCCGGTGGCCGGGCGGCCCGCGGAATAGGTGTCGTACCCCGCAAGATGAACACGGAGTGACCGACTCCGGGCGGTTCGACGAGCGGTCCCGAACGCGCAGGGTGGGCCAAGATCCACGTACGGTGATCGGCGTTGCGCGTTGCCGTCTCGTTCACGCGCAGGTCATTCCCGGTGCCAAGCATCCAGAGCGAGCGGGAAATTCGCGACAGCGACTCCCGCGACCACTGCCGACGCAGTTCGCACTCGGGGAGATCGCGCCATGTCGCGCATACGCTCTGTCGCCAGCAGCACGCTGGGGGTCCACCGCCGTACCGTCCTCGCCGCCGCGGGCGCGGCCGCCGCCTCCGTGGGCGTCGGCTACGCCCTGCGGCCCATCGACAGCCAGGCCGCGACGACCACCGGTGCCGCCGGGGCACCGGTGGCCCAGACCGTGCACCGGGCCGCCGCCCCGGTCGAGGCTCCCCTCGCCCCGTACACCCGCGGCACCACCGTCGCCTCCGTCGCCGCCCCGCGCACCGGCTCCGGCTACCGGCGCCTGGGCAACGGCCCCGGATGGAGCCGCAAGGTGCGCTCCGACCTCGCCGCCCCGAAGGCCGGGCGGGCCGGCCGGCGTACCCCGCTGGCCGCGTTCGTGCAGCTCACCGACCTGCACCTGATGGACAGCCAGCACCCGATGCGCCTGGAGTACCTGCGCTCCACCGACGTGCACGCCTGGCGGCCCCAGGAGGCCCTGACGGTGCCGGGCGCGATCTCGCTCGTCGAGCGGATCAACGCGCTGCGGGGCGCCCCCGCCACCGGCGCCCCGCTCCAGTTCGCCATGACGACCGGCGACAACACGGACAACAACTCGCGCACCGAGCTCGACTGGTTCCTCACCGTCATGAGCGGCGGCCGGATCACCCCCAACTCCGGGGACCCGCGCCACTACGAGGGCGTGCAGAACAGCGGGCTCAAGCAGTACTGGCAGCCCGACTCCACCACCCGCGACCACGACAAGCAGCTCGGCTTCCCGCACCTGCGGGGCTACCTCGCCGCCGCCATCCGGGAGTTGAACAGCCCCGGCCTCAACATCCCCTGGTACTCCACGGTCGGCAACCACGACAGCCTGCCGCTCGGCTGCTACGGCCACGGCGACTCCTGGCTCGCCGAGTACGCCGTCGGCGGCAAGAAGCTCATGTCGCTGCCCGCCTCCGAGTCCAAGAAGCTCCAGGACATGATCAGGAAGGCCAACGACCCCCAGGGGCACGCCTTCCGCGACCTGCTCAAGGCGCACGCCCGCAGCATGCGCTCGGTCACCCCCGACGAGCGGCGCGCCCCCTACACCGCCCGCGACTACCTCACGGCCCACCTCGACCCCGCGCACCGCGGCGTGGGCCCGGTGGGCCACGGCTACTCCACCGCCAACCTCGACGCGGGCACCCAGTACTACAGCTTCCGCATCGCCGACGACGTGGTGGGCATCAGCCTCGACACCACCGACCCGGGCGGCCACTACCAGGGATCCATCGGCACCAAGCAGCTGCGCTGGCTGGACCGGACGCTGCGGGAGAACAAGGACTCCTACGTCGTCGTCTTCAGCCACCACACCAGCGACTCGATGGACAACACCCGCCCCGACCCGGCCCACCCGGGCGAGCGCCGGCACAACGGCCAGGAGGTCGTCGCCCTCCTCGGCAGCCACAGCAACGTCCTGGCCTGGGTCAACGGCCACATCCACCGCAATGTGATCAAGGCCCACGCGGCCCCCGACGGCCGTTCCTTCTGGGAGATCTCCACCGCCTCCCACATCGACTTCCCGCACCTCGCGCGGGTCATCGAGCTGGTCGACAACAAGGACGGCACGGTGTCGATCTTCACCACCCTGATCGAGTCCGCGGCCCCCCACCGCACCGACTTCACCGACCTCTCCCAGACCGGCCTCGCCGCCCTCTACCGCGAGCTCGCCTACAACGCCCCGGGTTCGAGCAACAAGCTGGGCGGCGCCTCGGGGGACCGGAACACGGAGCTGGTTCTCAAGAAGGGCTGAAACCGGCCCAACCGGCCGCACCGGCCTCAACCCTCCCCGCCCGTCCCGGGTCTCTCCCGCCGATCACGCTCACCGAGCGTGCCTGGACAGGGGGAAGACATGACCGTACGTACGACTGTGGTGGTCGGGGCGACGGCGGTGGCGCTCACGACCGCCCTCGCCGCCCCGGCGATGGCGGCCGGGGCCGACACCGACACCCACGGGGCCACCAGGAAGGCCGTCCGCGCCGCGGTGAAGGCCGGCGTGCCGGGCGTGACGCTCACCGCGAAGGACGGCCGGAGCACCTGGTCGACCACCGCCGGGGTCGGCGACCTCAGGACGCACGCACCGCGTTCGGTGGACGACCGCTACCGGGTCGGCTCCATCACCAAGACCTTCGTCTCCACCGTGCTGCTCCAACTGGAGGCGGAGGGACGGCTGTCGCTCGACGACACGGTGGAGAAGTGGCTGCCCGGAGTGGTCCGCGGCAACGGCCACGACGGCAGCCGGATCACCCTCCGGCAGCTTCTCAACCACACCAGCGGGATCTTCAACTACACCGCCGACGAGCCGTTCGCGCGCACGTACTTCCTCAAGGACGGCTTCTTCAAGCATCGTTACGACACCCAGAGCCCCGAGCAGCTCGTCGCGATCGCCATGGCCCACGAGCCGGACTTCGCCCCGGGCGCGTCCTGGAACTACTCCAACACCAACTACGTCCTGGCCGGCATGGTGATCCAGAAGGCCACCGGACGGCCGTACGGCGAGGAGATCCGGCACCGGATCATCGACCCCCTGCACCTGACCGCCACCTCGGTCCCCGGCACGCGTGTCACCGTCCCGCGGCCCAGCAGCCGGGCCTACTCCAAGCTGGCCGAGACGGCGACGGGACCGACGTACGACGTCACGAGGCTGAATCCCTCGCTGGCCTCCTCGGCGGGCGAGATGATCTCCGACTCGGCCGACCTCGACCGCTTCTACTCGGCCCTGATGCAGGGCAGGCTGCTGCCGCCGAAGCAGTTGAAGGAGATGAAGACCACGGTGACCGTCGAGGGCATCCCGAACGCCGGCTACGGCCTCGCCCTCATCGACCGGAAGCTCAGCTGCGGGGTCCATGTCTGGGGCCACGACGGCGGCATCCACGGCTCCAACTCCGTGGCCGTGACCACGGCCGACGGCCGCCACTCCCTGGCCTTCAACTTCAACGGCGACTGGTCGGGGGACACCGACGCGGTGGTGGAGGCGGAGTTCTGCGGCGAGTAGTCGCGCCGACCCGGATACGAAGCACGCAGTTCATCCGGACGTAATGTCCGTACCGCCTCATATCGGCTAACCCGCACTTCACGGGGATGGCTCGATTGTGTGCAAGGCGGGTGGTCGTGTGCGTACGGGACACGAGCTGCGAGTGCTGTCGGTCTACGAGGGTTTCTTCTCCGGTGGGGCCCGGATCGTGCACAGCGACATCGTGCTGGGTCTCACCGAGGGGGGCCAGCACCATCAGGTGCTGAGCCTGTACGGCGAGGTCCACCGGGAGGCGACCCGGCAGCGGATGACGGACGACACCTGCTACCGGGCGCTGACCGCGGCCGGGGTCGCCGTCACCTCCCTCGGCCGCACCTTCCGGAGCACCGGCGTTTCGGCCGGGTTCACCGGACCGGAGCTGGCCGAAACAGCCCGGGCGACGGCGGGCGCGGACGTGGTGCTCTCCCTGAAGGAACAGCCGCTGGGGCTGCTCAACCAGGCGGGGCTGCCCCGCCGCCCGGTCGTGGTCTGCCTGCACCGCTCCGACCCGGAGAACCAGGGCACCGCCCTCGACGAGCTGAAGGCGGCCATCGCCGACGGCACGGTCGTGGCCTGCGTGTGCTGCGCCGAGTCGACGAGGGACGCGTACCGGGCCGCCGGGATCCCCTCCGAGCTCCTCCATGTGATCCCCAATGGCGTCGATCTCTTCCGCTTCCGCCCGGACGCGGCCCGCCGCCTCGCGCTCCGCACGGAACTCGGCATCGACCAGGCGGCCCCCGTGGTCGTCTTCGCCGCCCGCTACGACGCCATGAAGAACGTCCCCCTGCTGCTCGCCGCCGCCCGCGCCTGGCTGGACCGGGTCCCGGACGGGCAGGTGCTGATGTGCGGGGCGGGCATGACGACGGCCAACCCCGGGCTCACCGCGGACATCGCGACCGCGTTCCAGGGGGTCCCGGCCCTCGCGGACCGGGGCCTGCGGCTGCTGGGCGTCCGGCGCGACATGGAGACGCTGTACGCCGCCTCGGACGTCGTCGCCCTCACCTCCGCCTGGGGCGAGGCCGCCCCGCTGTGCCTGATCGAGGGCATGATGTGCGGCGCGGTGCCGGTGGCGACCGACGTCGGTGACAGCGCGGCGATCGTGGCGGGCCACGGCCTGATCACGGACCCGGACCCGGAGACGATCGCGGCGGCCTGGTCCCGGGCGGTGGCCGCCCGCACCGACCTCGCCCCGGCCCTCGCGGCGAGCCGCGAACGCTTCAGCCGTACGAGGATGATCGCGTCGTACGCGGCCCTGCTGGACCGTGCCGCCGCGGGCGCCGCCCGCCCCGCGCTGCCCGACCCGCTCCGGCGGCCGCACGCGCAATGAGGAGGGGCCCCGGCACCCCGGTGCCGTGGCCCCTCCTCTCCCCTCCTGGTCCCGCCCCGGTCCGTCACTACCGGGGCAGCACCACGACATAGGCCGCGGGATCACGGTCGCCCGCGGCCATGAGCGCGGTACGGATCACCGTCGCCTGCTGTTCCATCGCGTCCCGGAGCTTGCGGGGGGTGATGTGGACGACCGTGATGCCGAGGCGCTCCAGGTGCTCGCGCTTGCGCGCGTACTCCGACCACAGGGCGTCCTCGTCCTGGCGGTGGCCCTGGCGCGGGGCCCGGGTGTCCAGCTCCACCGCGACCGCCTGCTCGGGCCAGTACGCGTCCAGGCCGCCCAGGTGGGGCCCGCCCGGGAGCCTGAGGTCGACGTTCCAGACCGGGTCGGGCAGGCCGTGCTCCTCGACCATGCGGTACAGGCGGTCCTCGGCGATGGCACGGCCCTCGGCGAGCAGGGAGTCCACCGCGTCCACCACGTGCGGGCGGCTCAGCAGTTTGGCGTTGTTCAGCTCCCGTACGACCGAGGCGGGTTCGCAGTGGCCGCCGCGCACCGCCTCGGTCAGGAGCCGGCGTACCGCGCCCGCGTCCGTGAGTTCGGTGACCGCGTCGGCGAGGGCGCGCGGGACGGGGGCGACCGGGAGGCCGGTGACCTGTTCGGCGTCCGGGAGCGCCGGTGTGCGGATGATCCGCGCGGATCCCGTGGAGCGCAGCCGGCGCATCCTCGGGACCAGGACGTCGATCCGGTCCAGGGAGAGCAGCGGCGGGGTCGAGCTGAAGCCGTGCAGCGTCAGCGCCGCTAGCCCCGTGATCATCGCCTCGGCGTACACCGGGCGGTGCGGCTCCTCCGCGCCCGGCTGCGAGGGGACCCCGGTGCCCTGTTCCCGTGCCGCGTACATCAGCACCGCGTGCAGCCGCTCCTCGCTGGTCGGCGGGCCCGGGTGGAGCAGGAAGACACCGGGGAGGATCTGCTGCCAGGGGCCGCCGGGCCGGCACTGCTCGTTCGCTTCGGCGACCGAGACACCGGCCGTGCGCAGCCGGCCGGCGGTCATGACCCGGCGGTGCACCTCGGAGAGGTGGCGCAGAGGGCGGGGGGAGAGCGGGGGGACCGGGGTGTTGTGGTTCATGCAGCGGAGATTCCCGCCTCCGGACCGCCCGCTAACCGCTGTTACACGTCCGTCGACAAATGCGGACAAGGCAGCACTAAAGGACGGGTGTTCGGATGCCGAGTAGGCGGCGAAAACCCCTGGTCCCTTCGGGCGGGACCAGGGGTTACGGTTGTTATTGCCCGTATTTCGTAACGGCTACCGGGAGCCCAAGCTCAGGCCAAAGGTCATGCGGTGTTGACGGCGTTGACGGCCCCCGCATCGCACGCCTGACCCCGCAGCGCCCGCGCCAGATCGTCCCGACCCTCCAGCACCAGCCTGCGCAGAGCCGGCGCCGCCTCCTCGTGCGCCGCGAGCCACGCGTCGGCCGCGTCCAGCGTGGCCGGCGAGTCCTGGAGCGAGGGGAACAGCCCGGAGACGATGTTCATGGCGATCTGGATCGACCGGTCCTGCCAGATCCGCTCGATCACCGCGAAGTACTTCTCCGTGTACGGCGCGAGCAGCTCCCGCTGCGAGGGCCGGTCGAACCCCGAGATCGTGGCCTCGGCCAGGGCGTTGGACAGCGCGTCGGACTCCACGACCTGCGCCCACGCCTGCGCCTTCACGGCCGCGGAGGGACGCGCGGCGAGGCAGCGGACGTGATGCCGCTTGCCGGACGCGGTGTCGTCCCGGGCGAGCTCGGCGGCCAGCACCTTCTCGTCGGCGATCCCGTGCACGGCGAGCGGCTCCAGGAACGCCCAGCGCAGCTCCTGGTCGACCTCCAGCCCGGCGATGTCCGCCGCGCCCTCCAGCAGACCCCGCAGCAGCTCGAAGGAGCCCGGCCCCCCGGCCGTCCGCGCGAAGAACCGCGCCCACGCCAGCTGCTGTTCGCTGCCCGGCTCGGCGGCGAGCAGCTCCCGCTCGGCCCCCTCGGCGAGCAGCGCGCCGGCCCGCTCCCGCCCCTCGGGCGCCACGTAGTGCACGAGCGCCGACTCGGCCCAGGCGTGCAGCATCTGCAGGACGCCGATGTCGGACTCCCGGCCCGCGAAACGCAGCACGATGTCCACGAACTCGCTAGCCGGCAGCAGCGCGTCCCGCGTCATGTTCCACAGCGCCGACCAGCACAGGGCCCGGGCGAGCGGATCGGTGAGGTCGCCGAGCGCCGACTTCAGCGTCTCCAGGGAGCCCGCGTCGAAGCGGGTCTTGCAGTACGTCAGGTCGTCGTCGTTGACCAGCACGAGCTCCGGGGCCTCGGCACCGGCCAGCTCCGTCACGACCGTGCGCGGGCCGTCGACGTCCACCTCGGCGCGCGCGTACCGCTCCAGAGCCCCTTCGGGAGTACGGCGGTACAGACCGACCGCCACCCGGTGCGGCCGCAGCTCCGGGTGCGACTCGGCGGCCTCCTGCACGACCGCCAGTTCGTCGACGCGGCCCTCGGCGCTCAGCAGCACCTGCGGGGTCAGCGAGTTGACCCCGGCCGTCTGCAGCCAGGACCGCGCCCACGCGCCCATGTCCCGCCCGCTGGTCTCCTCCAGGACGGACAGCAGGTCGCCGAGGCGGGTGTTGCCGTACGCGTGCCGCTTGAAGTAGCGCCGCGCGCCCTCCAGGAACGCGTCCTGGCCGACGTACGCGACGAGCTGCTTCAGCACGGAGGCACCCTTGGCGTAGGTGATGCCGTCGAAGTTGAGCTTGGCGTCCTGCAGGTCGCGGATGTCGGCGGTGATCGGGTGGGTGGAGGGCAGCTGGTCGGCGCGGTAGGCCCAGGCCTTGCGGCGGTTGGCGAAGGTGATCCAGGAGTCCTTGAATCGGGTCGCGCCGACGTTGGCGAAGGTGCCCATGAAGTCCGCGAAGGACTCCTTCAGCCACAGGTCGTCCCACCACACCATGGTGACCAGGTCGCCGAACCACATGTGGGCCATCTCGTGCAGGATGACGTTGGCGCGGCCCTCGTAGGAGGCCCGCGTCACCTTGCCGCGGAAGATGTACTCCTCGCGGAAGGTCACCAGCCCCGGGTTCTCCATCGCGCCCAGGTTGTACTCGGGCACGAACGCCTGGTCGTACTTCCCGAAGGGGTACGGGTAGTCGAAGTGCTCGTGGAAGAAGTCCAGGCCCTGCTTGGTGACCAGGAACACGTCGTCGGAGTCGAAGTGGGGGGCGAGCCCCTTGCGGCACAGGGCGCCGAGGGGGATCTCCAGGGTCGAACCGTCCTCCAGCACCCGGGAGTAGGAGTCCGTCACGTAGTGGTACGGGCCCGCCACGACACAGGTGATGTACGTCGAGATCGGCTTCGTCTCCGCGAACCGCCACACGCCGTCGCTCTCCGAGCCGACCCCGTTGCTCCAGACCACCCAGCCCTGCGGCGCCCGCACCTCGAAGCGGAAGGGCGCCTTGAGGTCCGGCTGCTCGAAGTTCGCGAAGACGCGGCGGGAGTCGGCCGGCTCGTACTGCGTGTAGAGGTAGACCTCGCCGTCCTCGGGGTCGACGAAGCGGTGCATGCCCTCGCCGGTGCGGGAGTAGGCGCACTGGGCGTCGACGATCAGTTCGTTGTCGGCGGCCAGGTCCTCCAGGGCGATCCGGGAGCCGTCGAAGACCGCGCCCGGGTCCAGGTCCCGGCCGTTCAGCGACACCGCCGTGACGCTCGGCGCGATCAGGTCCGCGAAGCTCGTGGCCCCCGGCTCGTTGCAGCGGAAGCGGATCGTGGTCACGGAACGGAAGGTGCGCGGGCCGTCCCCCGACTCGTCGCCGACCGCCGAGCGCAAGTCGAGGGACACCTCGTACCCGTCGACGGACAGCAGGGCGGCCCGCTCCCGGGCCTCGTCGCGGGACAGATTCTCACCGGGCACGGGCGATGCTCCCTCGGATGGTGTTCAGCATGCGGACAGGCCCGATCCTGCCATGTGCCCCTGACATCGGTCAGCCGGGAATGGGGGGTGTGACGAGCGGTGTTGCCGGTTGAAACGAACACCTTTCTAGGAGACCCATGTCCGAGACCGCGAGCACCTCCGGCAAGACCCCCGTCGACTTCTGGTTCGACCCGCTGTGCCCCTGGGCCTGGATGACCTCCCGCTGGGTCCTGGAGGTCGAGAAGGTCCGGGACATCGAGGTGCACTGGCACATCATGAGCCTGGCCGTGCTGAACGAGCCCAAGCTGGACGAGCTGCCCGAGGAGTACCGCGAGCTGCTGGCGACCAAGGCCTGGCAGCCGATCCGCGTGGTCACCGCGGCCTGGCAGAAGCACGGCTCCGACATCCTCGGCCCGCTGTACACCGCGCTCGGCACCCGTATCCACAACGAGGGCCAGGGCCCGACGCGGGAGGCCGTCGAAGGCGCTCTGGCGGACGTCGGCCTGCCCGCCGACCTGATCGAGTACTTCGACCAGAAGGACTTCGAGTTCGACGCGGAGCTGCGCGCCTCCCACAAGGAGGGCATCGACAAGGTCGGCCAGGACGTCGGCACCCCGGTCATCGCGGTCCCCGGCCCCGACGGCGAGCAGATCGCCTTCTTCGGCCCGGTCGTCACCCCGGCCCCCAAGGGCGAGGAGGCGGCCCGCCTCTGGGACGGCACCGTGGCGGTCGCCTCGGTCCCGGGCTTCTACGAGATCAAGCGCACGCGCACCAAGGGTCCGGACTTCAGCAACCTGTAGTCACTTCTTCGGCTCGGGGAAGGAACCCCCGTCGTTCTGATCCCCGAGCCGCTGGTAGCGAAGACAGCCCTCACGGGCACAGCGGTAGTACGAGCCCAGGCGGGTGTGCCTGGGCTTGTGCTCCCGGACGTACGCCTGCTCGGCGTCGGTGAGCGCCCGGAACTCCTGAAGGCTCCCACCGCAGTTCGCACACCTCATGAACACCGTGAACCGCAACCCCCTCAGGGGGCGACCGGCCACGACGATGTCGCGGCTAACGGCCGGCCCGCCCCCGTGCCTCATCCAACCGCACCAGATGCTCCTGGAACCCTTTGGAGTAGTACGCGGAACGCTCCGGATCCGGCTCGACGACCGCCGTCGGTTCGGTCCAGACCCCGGCGTCGAGCGAGACTCCGTAGCGCTCGGCCGCGGCCAGCACGGCCCCCCGAGCGCCCACCTCCCCCTCCACGACCCTGAGCGGCCGCCCGAGCACATCCGCCAGCAGCCGCATCCACGCGGAACTGCGGGTCCCCCCGCCGCACACCGCGAGCGACCCCGTCAGTCCCGCCGCCTCCAGACAGTGCCGGGCCGCGTACCCGATCCCCTCACAGGCCGCCCGGATCAGATCGGCCCTGGTCGTCTCCAGCGAGACCCCGCTCAACTCGGCCCGCAGATGAGGCTCGACAAAGGGAGCCCGCTCCCCGGAGGGCGCGAAGTACGGCAGCACCCGCACCCCGTGCGCCCCCGGCGGAGTCGCCGCCAGCAGCTCGTCCACCTCGGCGTGCGTCACGCCCGTCGTCGACAGCACCCAGTCCAGCGCGGCCGTCCCGACCATCGCCGGCATCGCCCGCAGCCGGTGCCCGGGCCGGTCGGTCGAGATGTACAGCCCGGCCGGCTCACCGCTCAGATCCAGCTCGGTCGTGGCGACCAGCGCGGCGAGGCACGTGCCCACGATCAGCAGCCCGTCTCCCGGCGAGACGACCCCCGCCCCCAGCGCGCAGGCCGGCAGGTCGTACGGCCCGTTCGAGAGCCGCGTCCCGGACGGCAGCCCGGCACCGCGCGTCTCGCCCGTGGCGATGGGATCAGCGACCGGGGCGAGCAGCCGCCGGCGACGGGTGAGGCCCAGCAGCTCCACCACCCGGTTGTCGTAGGTCCGGGTCCGCGGGTCGAGGAAGGGCATCGACGCGTCCGACACGTCCGTCGTTGCGCGCACGGCCCCGGTGAGCCGCTGGAAGACCATGTCCTTGCAGTACACGGCGGCCGCGGCGGCCTCCAGGGACTTCGGGTCGTACCGGTCCAGCCAGGCCAGCAGCGGCCCCGGCGAGCCCGGGAACATCGCACCGCCGGTCCGCCGGAACACCGTCTCGAAGGTGCCGTCCGCGAGCCACTGGTCGAGCAGTTCGTGCGCCCGCCCGTCCATCCAGGACACGGCGGACCGCACCGGCCGTCCCTCCTTGTCGACCAGCCACACCCCGTCGCCCTGCCCGGTCAGCCCGGCCAGCTCCACCGGCTCGGGCACCCGCCCGGTCAGCGTGGCGAGGACGTCGACGACGGCGTCGTAGACCTCCTCCATGTCCTGCTCGACGAATCCGCCGCGCAGGGAGAGCTCCACCGGGCGCGATTCGACGGCCAGTTGGCGACCCTCACCGTCGAAGGCGGCGGCCTTGACGACGGACGTGCCCACATCGATACCGACGTACATGCAGATTCCCTCCTGTGACCGTCACGTCAGGCAGTGCGCCAACCGCTCCCCCCGCACCCAGCGGCCCACCTCCTCCGCCGCGATCCTCGCCGCCTTCTCCGCCACCGCGCGGCTCGCCCCGCCGAGGTGCGGGGTCAGGACGACCCGGTCGGCCAGGGCGCGCAGCCGGGAGTCCGCGGGCAGGGGTTCGTGCTCGTAGGTGTCCAGGGCGGCCGCCGACAGCCGGCCGCTCTCCAGCGCGTCGCACAGTGCGGACTCGTCCACCAGCGGGCCGCGCGCCACGTTCACCACGGCCGCACCCTGAGGCAGCAGCGCCAGCTCGCGGGCGCCGATCAGCCCGCGCGTCTCGGCAGTGAGACGAGCGTGCAGGGTGATCACCCGGGAGCGGGCGAGGAGCCGGTCCAGCGAGGACACGCGCAGGCCGTGGATCTCGCCGCGCACATACGGGTCGTAGACCATGACCTGCGCCCCGAAGGCGCACAGCACGCGCGCGACCCGGCTGCCGACGGCGCCGTAGCCGACGAGACCGACGGGCAGGTCCTCCAGCTCCAGACCGCTGTGCTCGTACGTGTAGTAGGCGGCGCCGCCCTCCCAACTGCCCTGTCCGGCAAGGAGATCGTGGGCCTGCGGGATGCGGCGCACGGCGGCGAGCAGCATGCCGACGGTGAACTCGGCGGTGGCGGCGGCGTTGCGACCGGGCGCGAAGCACACCCGGACGTCCCGGGCCTTGGCCGCGTCGAGGTTCACGTTGACCGGGCCGCCCCGGCAGACCACGACCAGCTTCAGCCGGTCGGCCGCGTTCAGCACCCGCTCGGTGACGGGGCCCATCTGGGTGACGAGGACCTCCGCGCCGTCCAGCGCCTCGATCAGTTCGTCCTCGGCGTCGCTCGCCTCCGTCACCTCCGAGACGGGCCCGAAGGGTTCCAGGGGCCAGCCGAGCTTCAACTCCCGCGTGCGCACGGCGATGCCGCCCAGCTCGGCCTCGACGGCCCCGGCGATCAGCCCCGGCAGTACGAAGTGGTCGCCGGCCGCCACGACACGGACGGGCTCGGTCCTGTGGGTCATCGTCGACCTCCGGATCGTCGCTTCACTGTCACGATGTTGAGCCGCGTGTCCGGGGTACGCATAGACCCCGTGCGGGTGGGAGGTGCCGGCAGGGCGGAGATGGCAGGGATGACGGACGAGAACGAGACGGCGTGGCTGGGGATCGACCTCGGCACCCAGAGCGTGCGCGCCCTGGCGGTCACGGCCGACGGAACCGTGCTGGGGCGGGGCTCCGCCCCGCTCGGCGGCCGGCGCGAGGGCGTGCGGCACGAGCAGGATCCGGGGGAGTGGTGGGAGGCCGTCCGCACGGCCTCCCGTGCCGCACTCACCACCCTGACGGGCGTACGCGTCGGCGGCCTCGCGGTGTGCGGGACGTCCGGGACGGTCCTGCTGACGGACCCGGAGGGCCGGCCGACGAGCCCGGCGCTCATGTACGACGACGCCCGCGCGGCGACCGAGGCGGCCGGGCTGCGGGAGGCGGGCCTCGCGGTGCAGGACACCTGGGCGCTGCCGAAGGCGCTGTGGCTGGTCGGAGTGCACGGCGGGGGCAGGGTCACCCATCAGCCCGACACCGTCACCGCCCGGCTGGTCGGCGGGCCGGTGCCCACCGACTCCAGCCACGCGCTCAAGACGGGCTACGACCTCGAGCGCGACGCCTGGCCGGACATCGCCCTGGACCTCCCCGAGGTGGTCCGGCCCGGCACCCGGCTCGGCGAGGTCTGTCCGGAAGCCGCCGAGACCACCGGCATCCCCGCCGGGACGCCGGTCGTCGCCGGCATGACCGACGGCTGTGCGGCCCAGATCGCGGCGGGCGCCCTGCGGCACGGGTCCTGGAACTCGGTGCTCGGCACCACCCTCGTGCTGAAGGGAGCCGCCCCCGACCCGGTCCGTGATCCCACCGGCGTGGTCTACAACCACCGTGCGCCGGACGGCACCTGGCTGCCCGGCGGGGCGTCGAGCGTGGGCGCGGGCGCGCTCCCGGCGGACGCGGACCCCGCGGCCATGGACGAACGGGCGGCCGCGTTCGAGCCGTCCGGCACGCTCGCCTACCCGCTGGTCTCGCGGGGGGAGCGGTTCCCCTTCCGGGCCCCGGACGCCACCGCCCTCCTTCTCGGCACCCCCGCCGACGACGCCGACCGCTGGGCCGGGATCCTGCAGGGCGTCGCCTTCGCGGAACGCCTGTGCCTCGACTACCTCCACCACCTGGGCGCCCCCCTCGACGGCCCCCTCACCTTCACCGGCGGTGCCGCCCGCAGCCCGTACTGGAACCAGCTGCGCGCCGACGTCCTCGGCCGTCCGGCACACATCCCCGAGCAGCCCGAACCGGCGCTGGGCATGGCCGCGTTGGCGGCCCACGGCGTCACCGGGGAACCCCTGACGGACATCGCCGAGCGCATGGTCCGCATCCGCGCGACACTCGACCCGAACCCCGCCCGCACCACCCTCTTCGCCGAGCCGTACGCCCGCCTCCTGGACGCCCTGCGACAGCGCGGCTGGCTCCCGGCGGAGGTGGCGGCCCACGCCCGCGCCCGGCTGGACCGGGACACCGCGCACTCGTGACGACGACGGCCGCGACCGCCGAGAACCTGGAGACCGCACCCACATGAGCACGACCCTGCTGCTGGCCCGGCACGGACAGACCATCTGGCACGCCGAGAACCGTTACGCGGGCGTGAGCGACATCGGGCTCACCGACGAGGGCCGGGCCCAGGCGGAGGCGCTCGGGCGGTGGGCCGCCGCGCACCGCCCCGACGCGGTCTGGACGTCACCCCTGTCGCGGGCGATCGCCACCGCCGACCCCGCCTGCCGTGCCCTCGGCGTCACCCCGCACCGCGAACCCGGCCTCAGGGAGTGCGACTTCGGGGTGCTGGAGGGCCGCACCCTCGCGGAGTTCGCCGCCGAGGTGCCCGATGCGGCCGAGGCGTTCCGGGCGGACCCGGTGAGCTATCCCTTCCCGGACGCGGAGGACCCGGCGGCGGCCGCCGCCCGCGGCACGCAGGCCCTGCGCCGCATCGCCGCCGCCCACCCCGGCGAACGTGTCCTGGTCGTCGCCCACAACACCCTGCTGCGGCTGGTGCTGTGCACACTGCTGTCGATCCCGCTCGGGGAGTACCGCAGAGTGTTCCCGCGGTTGCGCAACGCAGCGATCACCGAACTCCGCCTCGACGAGCACGGATCCGCCGCACTTCTCTCCCTCAATGTGCCGTGCGAGCAGGACCGGTCGTAGCACGATAGGACCATGACGGAGATCGACACCTCGGTGCCGCATTCGGCCCGGATCTGGAACTACTGGCTCGGCGGCAAGGACAACTACCCCGTCGACGAAGCGGCCGGCGACGCCTACACGGCCGTCTTCCCCGGCATCGTCACCATCGCCCGCAGCAGCCGCGCCTTCCTCGGCCGCAGCATCCGGTACCTGGTCGAGGAGGCGGGCGTCCGCCAGTTCCTGGACGTCGGCACCGGGCTGCCCACGGTCGACAACACCCACGAGGTCGCCCAGCGCATCGCCCCCGAGTCGAAGATCGTCTACGTCGACAACGACCCGCTGGTCCTCGCCCACGCCCGGGCCCTGCTCACCTCCACCCCGGAGGGCGAGACGGCGTACGAGGACCTGACGCTCTACGAGCCGGAGAAGATCCTCGAGGCGGCCTCCCGGACCCTCGACCTCACCCGCCCCACGGGTCTGATCCTCAGCGGCCTCCTCGGCCATGTCGCCGACTACGACCTGGCCCGCGACCTGGTCGCCCGTCTGCTGGCGGGCCTGCCCTCCGGCAGCTACCTGTGCGTCAACGACGGCTCGCGCGGCACCGACCCGGACTACGAGCAGGCCCAGGACGCCTACAACGAGACCGGTGCGGTGCCCTACTTCCTGCGCCCGGTCGACCGGATCGAGGCGTTCTTCGAGGGACTGGAGCTGGTGGAACCGGGCGTGGTCTCGGTCCCGCTGTGGCGCCCGGACGGCGACGCGGCCCCGGCCCCGATCGGCCAGCACGGCGGTGTGGGCCGAAAGCCCTGAGCGACCGGCCACAGGGAAGCCCCCGCGAGTCACGTCCTCGCGGGGGCTTCCCGTCCTTCCGCCCGCCCGCATGAAGGTTGAGAAGACGATCACGAGGCGGGACGCTTGGGCGATGGCCGCTCAGGGCGCCAACAGCAGCACGTCCGCACGGGACCTGGCAGCCTCGTAGCGCCGGGCCACGTCCTGCCAGTCGACGACGGCCCACATCGCGTCGATGAAGTCGACCTTCTGGTTCCGGTACTGCAGATAGAAGGCGTGCTCCCAGGCGTCGAAGACCAGGATCGGGGTCGAGCCCTGGCCGACGTTGCCCTGATGGTCGTAGACCTGCTCGACGATCAGCCGCCCGCTGAGCGGCTCGTGGGCGAGCACGCCCCAGCCGGAGCCCTGGGTGGTCGCGGCGGCCTTGGTCAGCTGCGCCTTGAACCCGGCGAACGACCCGAAGGACTCGGCGATAGCGTCCGCGAGTTCCCCGACCCCGTCGGCCTCCAGCGGCTCCCCGCCGCCGTCGCCGGACATGTTCCGCCAGTAGATGGAGTGCAGGATGTGCCCGGAGAGGTGGAAGGCCAGGTTCTTCTCCAGCCCGTTCACCGCCCCCCACGACTCCTTGTCGCGCGCCTCCGCCAGCTGCTCCAGGGTGTCGTTGGCACCCTTCACATAGGCCGCGTGGTGCTTGTCGTGGTGCAGCTCGATGATCTCGGGGCTGATCACGGGGGCGAGTGCGGAGTAGTCGTACGGCAGGTCGGGCAACGTGTAGACGGGCATGCGGGGGTCCCCTCCGAACCTCTTATTGCAAAGAGCTTGCAACTGCACGCTAGCAACAAAAAGACCCCCGTGGGTGAACCGGGGGTCTTTTCGCAAGGTGCCGGAGGGGACTTCCGGGCGCCGGGGTCAGGCCCCGGCGCGCCTCCTCTGTCGCGCGTACCCCACTCCCGCCAGGACCAGGGTCATGCCGCTCGTCCAGTACAGCTGCACGCGCGTGTCCGGTTCACGGGCCATCAGGACGAGGATCGCGGTCATGCCCGCGAGCGCGACCCAGGTCAGATACGGGAAGGCCCACATGCGGACGGCGAGCCGGTCGGGGGCCTCGCGTTCCAGGGCGCGGCGCAGGCGCAACTGCGAGAGGGCGACGAAGGCCCAGACGACGAGGACGACCGCGCCGATCATGTTGAGGAGCCAGGAGAAGACGTCGTCGGGGCGCCAGAGGCTGAGGACCACGCACCCGAAGCCGAAGACGCTGGAGGCGAGGACCGCGACACGGGGGACACCGCCAAAGACGCGGCCCAGCGCGCGGGGGCCCAGGCCGCGCCCGACCAGGGAGTAGGCGATGCGTGAGGCGCCGTAGACATTGGCGTTCATCGCGGACAGCAGGGCGACCAGCACGATCACGTTCATGAGCCCGCCCGCCCCCGGGATGCCCACTGCGTCCAGGGCGGCGACGTACGGCCCCTTCTCCACGACCGTCCTCGCGTCCCAGGGGACCAGGGTGACGATGACCGCCATCGAGCCGACGTAGAACAGCGCGATGCGCCACATCGCGGTGCGGACCGCGCCCGCCACCCCGCGTACCGGGTCCTCGGACTCGGCGGCCGCGATGGTGACCGTCTCCAGGCCGCCGTACGCGAAGACGGAGGCGAGCAGGCCGACGACCAGGCCCTCGCCGCCGCCCGGGAAGAAGCCGCCCCGGCCGGTGAGGTTCGCGGTGCCGGGGGAGTCCGTGCCGGGCAGGACGCCGGCGATCGCCAGCACTCCGAGGACCAGGAACAGAGCGATCGCGCCCACCTTCAGGGCGGCGAACCAGAACTCGAACTCGCCGAAGTTCTTCACCGCGGCCAGGTTCGTGGCGCAGAAGACCAGCATGAACAGGGCCACCCAGGCCCATTCGGGGGTGCCGGGGAGCCAGCCGGTCACGATCTTGGCGGCGCCGATGCCCTCCAGGCCCACGGCCGTGCACAGCAGGATCCAGAAGGACCAGCCGACGGTGAAGCCCGCCCACGGGCCGAACGCCCGCTCGGCGTGCGCGGAGAAGGAGCCGGAGGAGGGGTACGCGGCCGACATCTCGCCGAGCATCCGCATCACCAGCATCACGAGGAGGCCGGAGAGCGTGTAGGCGAGGACGATCGACGGGCCGGCGGCGGCGATCCCCGCGCCGGAACCGACGAACAGTCCGGCGCCGATCACCCCGCCGAGGGCGATCATCGACAGATGGCGCTGCTTGAGGCCGTGGGTCAGGGAGGCGTCGGACTCTTGTGGAGTCGTGACGGCGGTGCTGGGCATGGGCGTGGTTCGTCCAGTGCGTGAGACGGGCAAAAACGCCCACAGTGTGGGCGGTCTCCCCAGCTCACAGGGGAGACCGCCCACGATGCGGACGCCGCCGGCACCCGCGGTGACTACGCCGCTACGGCCGTGTAGTGCGAGGCGTCGCCCTCGATCGAGTAGCTCTCCTTGCCCTCGATGCCCACCGGCACGTCCCCGGCGACGGTCACCCGGTGCAGCCGGCGCGGCAGACCGTCGTAGTTGTCCACGGCGTAGTGCTGGGTGATGCGGTTGTCGAAGAGCACGAGCTGGTTCTCCGACCAGCGGTGCCGCAGCAGGTTCTCCGGGCGGGTCACGTACGCCTGGAGCAGATCCAGGACCTTGCGGGACTCGCCCACCGAAAGCCCCACGATCCGCTGCGCGAACCCGCCGATGAACAGCCCGCGTTCACCGGTCAGCGGGTGGACCCGGACCACCGGGTGGGCCGTGCGGTACTTGATCGAGGTGAACTGGGCGCGCCGGGCGGCCTGTTCCTCGTCCAGCGACTCCTCCGGTACGGCGTAGTCGTAGTCGTTGGTGTGCTCGGCCCACAGCCCGTCGGCCAGCCGGCGCAGCGGCTCGGGCAGGTTCCGGTACGCGGCCGCCGAGTTGGAGATCAGCGTCTCGCCGCCGTACGGCGGGATCGTCAGGCTGCGCAGAGTGCTGGCCTGGGGCGGGTTGAGGACGAACGTGACGTCGGTGTGCCAGTTGTTGGCGGCGCGTCCGCCCTCGCTGTCCACGGGCAGGACGTTGGGGGAGCCGTCCACGGCGGGCACGGTCGGATGGGCGGTGGTGAGCTCGCCGAAGTGCCGGGCGAAGGCCTGCTGGCCCTCGTCGTCGAGGTTCACCTCGTCGAAGACCAGCGCCTTGTGGACGTTGAGGGCCTCGCGCAGCGCGGTGGCCGTCTCCTCGTCCAGGGGCTTGGAGAGGTCGACGCCGGAGACGTGGGCGCCGATGTTCGCGGTGACCTTGTGGATCTCGATACCGGACATGGGGTGGGGTCCTTCCTAGACGTGGACGGGCTGGGCGTACTGGTTGGCGGGGCGCGGGAGGCCGTAGCGCTCCCGCAGGGTCCGGCGGGGCCCGTACTCCGCGCGGAGCAGGCCGCGGGCGCGCAGGAGCGGGACGACGTGGTCGACGAAGGCGTCCAGACCGGACGGCAGGACCGGGGGCATGATGTTGAAGCCGTCGGCGGCTCCCTGCGTGAACCAGGTCTCGATGGCGTCGGCGACCTGTTCGGGCGTGCCGGCGAAGGTGAGATGGCCGCGCCCGCCGCCGAGCCGCCCGATCAGCCGGCGCACGGTCAGGCGCTCGCGCCGGGCCAGCTCCACGACGAGCGTGTAGCGGCTCTTGGCGCCCTCGACGGCGGACTCGGGCGGCAGGTCGGAGGGCAGCTGCCGGTCCAGCTCCAGCGTTCCCGCCGGCAGTTGCAGCAGCCGCTCCAGATTGGCCACACCGTGCCGGTGCACGATGTGGTCCTCCAGCTCGCGCTCCTTCGCGAGCGCCTCGGTCTCCGTGGCGCCGATGACGGGGACGATGCCGGGGAGCACCTTGATGTGCTCCGGGTCCCGGCCGGCCGCGGCGGTGCGCGCCTTGAGGTCGGCGTAGAAGGCCCGCGCGTCCTCGATGGTCTGCTGGGCGGTGAACACCGCCTCCGCGTACCGGGACGCGAACTCCTTGCCGTCCTCGCTGGAGCCCGCCTGCACGAGCAGCGGGTATCCCTGGGGAGTGCGCGGCACGTTGAGCGCGCCCTCGACGCTGAAGTACTTCCCCCGGTGCCGGGGCGGGTGGATCTTCGTGTCGTCGCCCCAGACGCCGGCCGCCTTGTCGCCGACGATCGCGTCGTCCTCCCAGCTGTCCCAGAGCTTGAGGGCCACGTCGAGGAACTCGGCGGCCCGGGCGTACCGGTCCGCGTGCGCGGGCTCGTGCTCCAGACCGAAGTTGCGGGCCGCCTCCCGGCCCGCGGTGGTGACGATGTTCCAGCCCGCCCGGCCGCCGCTGACGATGTCCAGCGAGGCGAACTTCCGGGCCAGGTTGTAGGGGGAGTTGTAGGAGGTGGAGGCGGTCGCGATCAGCCCGATGTGCTCGGTGGCCACGGCCAGCGCGGTCAGCAGCGTGAGCGGCTCCAGCGCGCCCGCGGGCCGCTGGGCGAGGTCGCTCCACAACTGCGGTCCGTCGGCGAGGAAGAGCGAGTCGAAGGTGCCGCGCTCGGCGATCCTGGCGAGACGGACGTAGTGGTCGAGCGAGACATGCGCGAACGGGTCGCTCTCGGGGAGCCGCCAGGAGGCCTCGTGGTGGCCGGTGTTCATCAGGAACGCGTTGAGATGGAGCTGTCTTGCGGTCATGCGTGGTCCTCCGTGACGCCGAGTGCGGCCAGCAGTCGTTCGCGGTACTCGCCCAGCAGGGGATCCCGGTAGGAGCGCGGGTGCGGGCGGTCGATGGTCAGGTCGAGGCCGATGCGGCCCTGTTCGAGCACGAGCACCCGGTCGGCGAGCACGATCGCCTCGTCCACGTCGTGGGTGACGAGCAGGACGGACGGCTGGTGGCGCTTCCACAGCTCCCTCAGCAGGGCGTGCATCCTGATGCGTGTCAGGGCGTCGAGGGCCCCGAACGGCTCGTCGGCCAGCAGGAGTTCGGGCTCGCGGACCAGTGAGCGGGCCAGTGCCGCGCGCTGGGCCTCGCCGCCGGAGAGCTCGCTCGGCCAGGCCCGTTCGCGGCCCTTCAGGCCCACCTCGGCGAGCGCCTCGCGGCCCCGTTCCTCGCCGTCCGTGCCCAGCAGGACGTTGTCCAGGACCCGCCGCCAGGGCAGCAGCCGGGAGTCCTGGAAGACCACGGACACCCTTTCGGGGGCGGTGAGCCGGCCGCTTCCGGCGACCTCGTGGTCCAGGCCCGCCACCGCCCGCAGCAGCGTGCTCTTGCCGGAGCCGCTGTGCCCGAGCAGGGCGACGAACTGTCCGGCCGGGATGTCGAGGTCGACGCCGTCGAGGACGGTACGCCCGTCGAACGACCTGGTCAGGCCGCGGAGTTGCACCGCGGGCCGGGTCAGCTGCTCAGAGTGCGTCGCCATGACAGCACCCTCCGTTCGACGAGACGGACCGCGCTGTCGGAGACCAGGCCGAAGACGCCGTAGACGACGAGACCGACGAGGATCACATCGCTCTGGCCGTAGTTCTGGGCCTGGAACATCATGTAGCCGAGTCCGCTGGTGGCGTTGATCTGCTCCAGGACGACCAGACCCAGCCAGGAGCCGGTGACGCCGAGCCGGAGTCCCACGAAGAATCCGGGCAGCGCGCCGGGGATGACGATCTGCCGTACGAACGCCCACCTCGACAGGCCCTGGACCTCGGCGAGTTCGACGAAGCGGTGGTCGATGCCGGACAGCGCGGCATGGGTGTTCAGATAGATCGGGATGTAGACGACGATCGCGATGATGGCGACCTTGAAGGTCTCGCCGATGCCCAGCCAGAGGATGAACAGCGGGATCAGACCGAGGGTCGGGATCGCCCGGTTGAGGTTGACCGTGCCGTCGATCAGCGCCTCGCCGGCCCGGCTGAGGCCGGAGGCCAGGGCCAGCAGGACACCGGCGGCCAGGCCGATCGCGAACCCGGACGCGGCCCGCCGCAGCGAGGTCAGGACGTCGGTGGGCAGGGTCCCGTCGGTCCACAGCCGCACACCGGTCCGCACCACCGTCCACGGCGCCGGGACCGCGGCCGGGTCGAGCCGTCCCGCGGCGGAGGCGGCGGCCCAGAGCGCGAGGAGGAGGACCGGCCCGCCGAGCCGGGCGGCGGGCAGCCGCCTGCCGGGGGAGAGCCGGCGTCGCCTGCGAACCTGGGGCGTGTCCTCGGCCGGGGCGACCGTGACGGCGGCTTCGGTCGTGGTCACGGCGCTCACCTCCGGTACTCCGCGGCCACGGACTTCGCCGCGATGCCCTCGAAGCGGCGGTCGAAGAGATCGCTCACGTCGAACTTCTTCACGAAGCCGCCCTCCGCCAGCAGGTCCGCGGTCTCCTGCTCCCACTTGATCGCCTCGGCCCAGCTCGGCGGGAACAGCGGCTTGTTGGCGAGCGCGGTGACCGCCTTCGCCTGGGGGAGCGTCAGGTTCTGCGTCTTCACGTAGAACTCCTCGTTCCAGATGTCGGGGTGCTCGTACGTCCACACCTGTCCCTTGGCCCAGTACGGGACGTAGGCGGCGACCGCGCCGGCCTTCGCGGGGTCGCTCAGCACCGAGACGGGCGCCCACAGCAGGTTGAGCAGGTCGACCACGTCGGTGGTGATGGCACGGGCGCCCTTGGCCCCGTACTGCTGGAGGTAGGCGGGCGCCTGGCTGTTGGCGAGCGGGGCCACGTCCACCTGGCCGGACTGGAGCGCGGTGAAGAACTGGTTGCTGGTCAGCGGGACCAGCTTCACCTCGTCGTAGGAGAGCCCGGCCTGCTTCAGCGCCCGCAGCAGGACCACGCCCTGGGCCTGTCCCTGCGAGAAGGCGAGTTTCCTGCCCTTGAAGTCCTCGACTGTGCGGATGTCGCTGCCCGGCTTGGTGGCGAAAAGGTAGTTCGGCTTGCGGGTGATGTTGATCGCGACGATCTTCGCGTCGTATCCCTGGTAATGCGCCTGGATCGGCGGAATACCCGCGTTGTTGCCGATGTCGAGGGAGCCCGCGCGAAAGGCGTTGATGACATCGGGACCCGCGCCGATATTGGCCCATCCGGCCACTTTGAACGGTAGCTCGCCCAACTTTGCGAGCTTGAACTGGAGTTGCTGAGTGCCCAGGTACGAGGCGATCTTCAGACTCGTGCCGGCCGGGACCTTGGCGGCGAGCGGGGCGGACAGGGCCTCCTCGCTGTCCGCGGCGGCACTGCTGGAGGCGCAGCCGCTGAGCCCGGCGACGCCGGCCGCGGCACCGAGGAGGGAGGAGAGGAACAGGCGCCGGTCGACGCCGGACGTACGGGAAAAAGACATGGGGAAACTCCTGGAATCAGCGCACGGGAAAACTCTGGGAGAAGAGAGTTCATGCGAGAGTTCATGCGAGAGAAATGAGCGCGTCACACGGGGCAACGTGTCAGCAACAAAGGGCGCGACAGTACAGGCGAGGGCTCATGAACAGGATGTTCGCGGTCATGGGGAAGCCCTGTCAACATTCGGAGTTTCTGAATTAAATAGCCTCAGGTGACGCGGCCAGCGGATCCCGGTAGAGCACGTCCAGCGCCACCGAACCGCCGGCCACGGCCAGCACGGAATCCGGGAAACTCGTCGGCATCACAGAGGCCGCGCGCGCGTCGCCCACCCCCTCGCGCAGAGCGGCGAGGCAGTCCTCCCGGTGCATGACACCGACCTCGGTCACCACGACCGTCTCGGGGTTCAGCACGTCGAGCAGCAGCCGGGTGGCCCGTCCGATGGCCGCCGCCCGCTCCACGAGCAGACCCGCGGCCTCCGGATCACCGGCGGCCGCCGCCGCGACCACATGCATCGGGTTCGTGCCGTCGGTGACCCCCGCCCGCCGCGCCCGCGCGCACAACGTCCGCTCGCTGAGCTCGACCTGGAGGCATCCGGTCCGTCCGCACGGGCAGGGCTCGGTGCCGCCCGGCACCGGCAGATGGGCGATCGCGCCCGCCTGGGAGCGCGGCCCGTGGAGCACCTCGTCGTGGGTGGCGAACGCCGCGTCCACCACATTGCCGACGAACAGGTGCAGCACGCTCCGGCCGCCGCGCGCCCGCCCGAACAGCCGCTCCGCGTTGACCAACGCCCGCGCGTGACCGTCCACATGGACCGGCAGACCGGTGGCGGCGCCGAGCACCTCCCGCACCGGCACCTCGCGCCAGCCCAGCAGGGGGTGCTCCACGACGGTCCCGGAGTCGCGGTCCACCCAGCCGCCGGCCGCGAAGCCGACGCCCAGGGCCCGCAGCCGCGGGGAGCGGTCCAGCAGCGCGGCGAGCCCGTCGGCGGCCCGGGCCAGCACCGCGGACGGGTCTGCGCCGTCGGTGCCGTCGTGCCGCAGCTCTCTGCGGTCCACCACCCGCCCGCGCAGATTGAGCAGCGCCACCGTCGTGTAAGGGACGGCCACATGGACCCCGCCCACGACGAACCGTGAGTCGTCCAGGTCGAGGGGCACATGGGGGCGGCCCACACCCTGGGGCCGCCGGGGCTCGTCCGACTCGCGGATCAGACCGAGTTCGCTGAAGCGGGCGCAGTAGTCGGTGACGGAGGCCGGGGAGAGTCCGGTCAGCCGGGAGATGGTGCTGCGGGCCACCGGTCCGTGCTCCAGCACGGAGCGCAGGACCACGCTGGCGCTGGTCCGGCGCCGGGAGGTGGTGGGAGTGGGGACGACAGAGGGTGCCGCGGTGCGGGGCATGGAGGACCGTCCTCGGGAACGGGGGCCGACACGTCTCGGAGAGCGAGGCGCGCCGGAGCCCGCCTCACACCGGACGGCGACAGACGGCCGTGCCCACACGTCGCAGGTCGACGTGGCGACGCGACGAGAAGTTCCGGGACTGGGCGACCATGTCCGAAGAGTAGGTCAGGAAGGGTGAATCCGACCAGACCACTAGGATTCATTTGGTGATTCCCCACAGTGGTGCGGCTCCGTGCCCCTGTAGCCACGGCCACCTCACCTCAGTGACCGGCGTCACGCCGTACCAGGTGTAACCGGCATCCTTTGTCGGGAGCCGACCAAGCCGCCGCTCCCCCCTTTGTCGGGCGCTGACGGTGATCGGCCGGAGCGCGCTGGGATAGCGTCACGATGTCCCTCGCCGTTCACACCCTCGCGGAGTCCCCATGAGCACCGCCGTCGCCCCCCTTCGCACCGGCCAGGTCCTCGCCGACCTGATCCCCGCCTCCCGCGTCCGGGACGTCGCGCTCGTGGTGGGCGGCGCCGCGCTCACCGGTCTCGCGGCGCAGATCGCCGTGCCGGTGCCAGGCTCCCCGGTGCCGGTGACCGGCCAGACCTTCGCCGCCCTCCTCGTCGGCACGACCCTCGGCGCCCGCCGCGGTGTCGCCTCCCTCGCCCTGTACGCGCTGGCCGGCCTCGCCGGACTCCCGTGGTTCGCCCAGGGCACCTCCGGGTTCTCCGTCTCCTTCGGCTACATCCTCGGCATGATCCTGGCCTCCGCCGCCGTCGGCGCCCTGGCCCGCCGCGGCGCCGACCGCTCCGTGCTGCGCATGGCCGGCACCATGCTGGTCGGCGAGGCGATCATCTACGCGATCGGTGTGCCGTACCTCGCCTACGCGGCCGACATGTCGCTGTCCGCCGCGATCGCGGCCGGCCTCACCCCGTTCCTCCTCGGCGACGCCCTCAAGGCCGCCCTGGCGATGGGTGTCCTGCCCACCGCCTGGAAGCTCGTCAAGCGCTAACCCCTCCCGCGCAGGAGGCTCGCCGGGTCGTACCGCGACTCCAACCCGGCGAGCCTCTCGCGCGTTTCGGCGTCGTACAGGCCTTCGGTCCGGTCCCCGGCCCCGAAGGCGAAGTTGACGGCACGGCCGAGAGCGGCCGGCGCGAGCAGCCGGAAGGCCGGGTCCAGCAGCGCACGCGCCCGGTCCCGCCCGCCGCCGGTCAACAGCCGTACCAGGAAACGCCCTTCGCGGTACGGCACCGAGTTCGGCGCGGGCCGCGCCAGCGCCCCGCCCAGCTGATTGATCTGTACGACGACCATGGCACCGGTGGCGGGCCCGGTCCGCGCGAGCAGCTCACCGACCCGCTCCACGTCCAGTTCACCGAGCACCGCGCTGTCCCCGTAGTAGCTGTGCGGGAAGTCGGGATCGCTGTGGATGGTGCGGCTCTCGGCGTACGGCATCACGCGCAGCGAGTCCGCGAGCACCGGGCCCGTCTCCCGCAGAGGCGCGACGAGCCGCTCACCGTCGGCGCCGGTGTACGCGACCCGTACGGAGACGACGTACCGCCCGCGCAGGTGCGGCGGCAGCGCCGGGGCGTCCGGATACGGTACGGCCGCGAAGGACGAGGTCAGTGCGGACGGCACGGTCCGGGTCCACTCCTTGTAGGCGCGCAGCACGGCCGTGGGATCGACCTCGCGGCCGTCGAAGGCCAGCGATCCGCCGTACAGCGTCCGCACGGGGACAAGTCCGATCTCCAGCTCGGTGACGACCCCGAGGCGGTGTCCGCCGCCGAGGAGGCCCCAGTAGAGCTCGGACCCCTCGGTGACACGGCGGTGCCGGCCGTCCGCGGTGACGACGTCGAGGGAGCGGACGTGATCGGCCGCGTAGCCGAACTCCCTTGCCAGGATGCCGAGTCCGCCGCCCAGCGTGTATGACACGGCACCCACGCCCGGTGCGGAGCCGTTGAGCGGCGCGAGCCCGTACGGCTCGGCCGCCGCGACCACCTGGCCCCAGCGGACCCCCGCCTGGATCCGGGCGGTGCGGGCTCCGGGATCGATGCTCACCCGGTCCATGCGCCGGGTGCTGATGAGCGCGCCGCCCTCCACCGCGCCGGGCAGTCCGTGTCCGGTGGCCAGCACGGAGACCGGCAGCCCGGCCTCGGCCGCGTGACGCACGGCGGTGACCACGTCCTCGGTGGAGCGGACCGGGAACACGAGGTCCGGCCGCAGGGCGAACCCGGTCTGGAAACTGGTGACTTCGTCGTCGGTCGTGGTGTTCATGGCGGACATGCTGGAGGCATAACCTGACAACTTCCGTCAGGTTATGCCTCCATCGGTTTCCCGCTCCTGTCAGGCGGTGCGCTGCGGCCGCCGCTGCGACCACCACAGCCCGGCCGCGCCCGCCGCCATCAGCGAGGCGCCCGCCGCCCCGAGCGGCAGCAGGTCGCGCCCGACACCGGTCTTGGGCAGCTCGCCCGCCGTGTCGCCGCCGGGCGCCACCGGCTTGTTGTCGGTGCCCAGCAGCAGCGGGGTGGCCGGGGCGTTCGGCGACGGGTTCGTCGTGCCGAACGGAACCGGGCCCTGCTGCCAGAACGTCTTCTTTCCGTCGCCGGTCTGCACCGGAAGACAGATCTTGCCGGTCTTCTTGAGATCGAACGTCGCGTCGACGGCGTACGATTTCGACTTCCCCGCTGCGAGATTGTCGATGGGGCAGGCGAAACCGCTGTTCGAGCCCTCCGGCAGATCCTTTTCTTCAATCGGAGAGCAGCCTTGAACGTTTTTGACCGTCATGCCGTCGAATCCGACGACCAAAAGCCTGATCTTTCCGCTGTCCTTGCTCCCGTCGTTCTTCACGGTGGCCGTGAGGTCGGTCTTCTGCGAGCTGTTGTCGACGGAGATCTTCTCGGGCAGCGTGGTCGTCAGCTCCACGCCGGCCGGTGCCTCGTCAACCGCCTTTCCCCCCTTGCTGCTTGCGGGTCCCTCGTCCGCGCTCGCGGTGAAGGAACAGATCATCACTGTCGAGAAAGCGGCCGTGACCAGCGATCCCGCGATGGTCGTCATACGACGAGAACTCATGTTCGCCCCCCTTGGCTGCGCCTGAATTCGCAGTACTTGAAGAGGTACCACAAGATTTCTCCGCACTATGCTGGTACGGCGCGAAGTGTGACCATTGTGTTCCACTCGGGACATCGTTGAGGGGGTGCAGCGGATTGCCGGGGAATATGGGAGACACGGGAAATGCGAGGCGCGGCGGAGTTCCAGGGCTCCTGGTGACAGGGCGCTATCGCCTGGTCGAGAGCATCGGCCAGGGGGGAATGGGGCGGGTGTGGCGGGCCGCCGACGAGATGCTCGACCGGCAGGTCGCGGTCAAGGAGATGCGGATCGACGGCCTCGACGCCGAGGACGCCCGCACCCGCCGCGAACGGACCCTGCGCGAGGCCAGGGCCACGGCCCGGATCGACCACCCGAACGTCGTCCGGGTCTACGACGTCGTGGACGAGGGCGAACGCCTGTGGATCGTCATGGAGTTGGTCAAGGGGCGTTCCCTGGAGCGGATGACGGTGGAGGACGGCCCGCTGGCCCCCCGCGAGACGGCGCTGCTCGGCCTGGGGCTGGTGCGGGCCCTGCGCCAGGTCCACGCCCGGGGCGTCCTGCACCGGGACATCAAACCCGGGAACGTCCTGGTGGAGTCCGGCGACCGCACCGCCCGCCGGATCGTGCTGACGGACTTCGGCATCGCCGCGATGCAGGACGCCAAGGCGCTCACCATGGTCGGCATGCTCGTCGGCTCCCCCGACTACATGGCGCCCGAGCGGGTCTCCGGCCGCCCCCAGGGGCCACCGTCGGACATCTGGTCCCTCGGCGCGACCCTCTGCGCGGCCCTGGGCGGCCGCTCACCCTTCTCCCGCGACACCACCCTGGCCACGCTGCACGCCGTCCTCTACGAGGAGCCGGAACTCCCCGCGTCGGCGGGCCCCCTGGCCGACGTCCTGGCTGCCCTGCTGGAGAAGGACCCCTCGATACGCCCGTCCCTGGACGAGGTCGAGTCGGCCCTGCACACGGTCGCGTTCCCGACTCCCACACCGACGTTGAGGATGGGGGCAGGAGAGGACCTCGGGGAGGGCGGGGACCCCGGGACGGTACGGGGGCCGGCGGCTGTTCCTGGGACCGCGGGGGCTTCAGGAACACCGGAGGGTTCGGTTGCTTCGGCGGTGCCGAGTGCGGGGGGAGTGCCGGAGGGGCCGGACGATCCGGAGGTTGCGGGCGCAGCCGGAGTGCCGGGGGCCACGGGAGGGTCGGACTCTTCGGGAGCCCCCGGCGACGGGCCGGGCGCCTCGCCTAGTGCCTCCCTGGACGCGTCGGTGCGGCCGGACGCGGAAAATCCTGCGGACACGGCGGGCGCAGCCGACACGCCGGGTACGCCACCGCAACCGCCCGGCGGCTCACCGGAACCGGATGGCTCCGAGACCCCACCGGACGGGGCCGGGAAGACGCCGTCGCCGTGGGTGTCGGGGGAATCGCCCACGCCTGCCTATCTGGGGACCCGGCTCGTGCGGGCGGTGCGCGATCCTCGGCTGCCGCAACCGGAGGCGGCGCCCGAGGCGGCCGTGGAAGGTCCGGACGTCGTGGAGCCGTCGGACGCGGTGCCGGGGGAGCACGGCTCCCCGGGCGCGCCGCCGGAACCGTCGGATGCCGTGCCGGCCGGGCATGGCGCCTCGGACACGGCCCGGTCGGACGACGGTGTCGCCGCCGGGCCGTCGGAGGTCGCCCTGCTCGGGCGCGGCTCCTCGGACGGGGTGCGTGCCGCGGAGCCGGACACCGGTCCGGACCGGCCACGGGCCGTCGCCGAGGACGTGACCGCGCAGCCCGAACCCGCCACCCCCGCCGAGCCGTTCGCCCGGCCCGAACCCCTGGAGCCCTCGGTCGGCCATGCCGCGAGCGCCTCCACCGAGGCGGTCTCGGAGGAGCGTTCGGAGGCCCGGTCCGAGGAGCCGTCGGGGAACTCGGCGGGAGCCGCGCTCCGCGCAGGTGCCACCACGACCAGTACGCCCCTCGCGAGCGCTCCCACCCAGGACTCCCTCGCGGCCGGTGCCCCCACGGAGCACTTCCCGATGCCGGACGCCCCGACCAGGGACACCCCCACGCGCGCGGCCTCCGCCCGCACCCGCGTCGGTCCGGTGCCGACGACCCGTCGCCCGGGCCCCGGAGTCTCCCTGGTCCGCGGCAACCAGGCCGTGCCCGAGCGCCACTCCGACGCCGGGTCGGGTGAGGGCACCACCGGCGCCTCCACCACGGGCACCACTGGCCCCTCCGACACCGGCACCCCCGACTCCGATCCCGCCCTCGTCCTCGGCCCTCACCCCCACCGCATGCCGCCGGGCGAACTCCCCGGCCCGGCCCGCCCGGCCGCCCCCCACCGAGGCCGGCGCCGGACCGCTCTGGTCGCCGTCGGAAGCGTGGTCGCCGCAGGTGCCGTGGTGGTCGCGATCATCCTGGCCACGACCTCCGGCTCGCCCGGCGACGACAAGGCGGGCGGCTCCTCGTCGGCCTCCGCCTCCGTCTCCTCCTCGGCACCCGGCGCGTCCACCCCGGGCGGCACCCCGTCCGCCACCGTCGAGGGCACCTCCCGCCCCCGTTCGCTCCCGCCCGGCGCACACGAGGAGGCCGGTGGATTCGCGTGGGCGACCCCCACCGGCTGGCGGCGGGACGTGAAGACCGGGGCCGAGGTCCACTACACCTCGCCCGACGGAAAGCAGGAGCTCGCGGCCAAGTCCTCGCTCGCCCGCGGCGACTTGATGGAGACCTGGCGGACCTCCGAGCAGAACGCCCACCAGGGCCAGGACTACGAGAAGATCCGCCTGGAGGAGACGACGTTCCGCGATCACCCCGCGGTCGTCTGGGAGTACACCTTCACTCTGGACGGTGTCCCCTGGCACGCCGAGCTGCTCGGGTTCAACGTGGGCGACAAGTCGTACCAGATCAACACCTGGTACCAGCCGGACATCGAGGCGCAGGCCCTCAGGACGTACGAGAAGGTGAAGGAGAGCTTCACCGTCCTGTGAGCACGCAGGGGATACGCACATGAGAAGGGCCCCGCGGCACACGCCACGGGGCCCCGCTCATCCGTCCGTTCAGCCGACGGAGACCTTGTCCGTCACCTCACCGGCCGACGCCGACGCCGTACGCCCGCGTCCGACCTTCTCCTTCACCACGGCGATGACCAGCACCACCGCCGCGACGAGCAGCGACAACAGCACGGTCTCGCGTCCGTCGTGCTCCGTGTCGGTCAGCATGTAGCCGAGGACGAACACGATCAACGCGGCCGTCGCCCAGGTCAGATAGGGGTACAGCCACATCTTCACGACCAGCTTCTCCGGCGCCTCGGCCTGGATGATCTTCCGCATCCGCAGCTGCGAGAAGCAGATGACCAGCCAGACGAACAGGGCCACCGCACCGGAGGAGTTGACCAGGAAGAGGAAGATCTTGTCGGGGGAGAGGTAGTTGAAGAACACGGCGACGAAGCCGAACACCACCGACGCGAGGATCGCGGCCATCGGCACACCCCGGCCGTTGACCCGAGCGAACGCCTTCGGGGCGTCCCCCCGCTCACCGAGCGAGAAGGCCATCCGGGAGGCCGTGTAGAGGCCGGAGTTGAGACAGGACAGCACCGAGGTCAGCACGATGAAGTTCATGATCTGACCGGCGTGCGCGATCCCGAGTGAGTCGAGCGCGGCGACGTAGGAGCCGTCGTCCTGGATGGACTTGGAGTCCCACGGCAGCAGGGCGACCACGACGAAGATCGAGCCGAGGTAGAAGACCGCGATCCGCCAGATGATGCTGTTGGTCGACTTGGTCACGGCCCGCTGCGGGTCCTCCGACTCACCGGCCGCGAGGGTGGCGATCTCGCTGCCCATGAAGGAGAAGACGACGAGCAGCACACCGGTGAGGATGGCGCCGGGCCCGTTGGGCAGGAAGCCGCCGTGGTCGGTGAGGTTGGAGAGCCCCGCCTGGTCGGCGTCGACCCCGGGCAGCACGCCGAACACGGCGAGCAGGCCGATGACGATGAACGCCCCGATGGCGACGACCTTGATCCCGGCGAACCAGAACTCGAACTCGCCGTAGGAGCCGACCGAGACCAGGTTCGTGGCGGTCAGCACCACCATCACGATCAGCGCCCAGCCCCACTGCGGTACGGCGGGGATCCACCCTTCGAGGATCTTGGCACCGGCGGTCGCCTCGACGGCGAGCACGACGACCCAGAAGAACCAGTACAGCCAGCCGATGGAGAAGCCGGCCCAGCGCCCGAGGGCCCGGTCGGCGTGCGCGGAGAAGGAGCCGGAGTTCGGATTCGCGGCGGACATCTCACCGAGCATCCGCATCACGAGGACGACCAGTGTGCCGACGAGCGCGTACGACAGCAGGATGCCGGGTCCGGCGGTGGCGATACCGGAGCTGGAGCCCACGAAGAGGCCCGCTCCGATGACGCCGCCGATGGCGATCATCGAGAGGTGACGGTTCTTGAGTCCGGCCTGGAGACCAGTCATACGGGGAATTCCTTCGTGCCGGGTGTGGGGGCTCCCGTACGAGCGGTGTACGGGTCGGTCCAGTGAATCGGAGGCAAAGGAATTCCTGAACCTTTGAATCCAGATTGTTACTTGAGGTTTGCTTGAGGTTCCATTGTCGGGTTCATATTTTTCCTGCCTGACACCCGGGGCTGCTGCCCGGAAACAGCCGTGTCACACTCATCCCATGCGCGTGTATCTCGGCTCCGACCATGCGGGCTTCGAACTCAAGAACCACCTCGTCGACTGGCTCAAGGCGGCCGGTCACGACCCGGTCGACTGCGGCCCCCACATCTACGACGCCCAGGACGACTACCCGCCGTTCTGCCTCCGCGCCGCCGAGCGCACCGCCGCCGACCCCGAGTCCCTCGGCATCGTGATCGGCGGCTCCGGCAACGGCGAGCAGATCGCGGCGAACAAGGTCAAGGGCGTCCGGGCCGCCCTCGCCTGGAGCGAGGAGACCGCGTCGCTGGGCCGCCAGCACAACAACGCGAACGTGGTCGCGGTGGGCGCCCGCATGCACACCACGGAGGAGGCGACGAAGTTCGTCGAGACCTTCCTCGCCACGCCGTTCTCGGGCGACGAGCGCCACCAGCGCCGCATCGACATGCTGTCGGCCTACGAGACGACGGGCGACCTGCCGGCGATCCCGGCCCACCACCCCCAGCAGTAGTCTCCGGCGGGTGCGCGGCCGGGTGCGGGTGCGTGGGGGGCTGGTCGCGCAGTTCCCCGCGCCCCTGGGCGGCCGACCTGGACGCGACTTCCAGGCCCGCCCCCACCCGCGGACGAGTCAAGGAGCGCCGCCGTGCCAGAGGGGCACACCATCCACCGCCTGGCACAGGACTACGCCGAAGCCTTCACCGGCACGAAACCCCGCGTCACCAGCCCCCAGGGCAAGTTCTCCGACGCCGCCGAACTGCTCACCGGCTCCGAACTCACCCGCACCGAGGCCCACGGCAAACACCTCTTCCTCGGCTTCCGCGCCACCGACTGGGTCCACATCCACCTCGGCCTCTTCGGCAAGGTCGCCTTCGGCGCCGCTCCCGCGCCCCCGCCCACGGACACGGTCCGTCTCCGCCTCGCGAACACCACGGCGTACGTCGACCTCCGCGGCCCCACGACCTGCGCCCTGATCACCCCCGCCGAGAAGCGGTCGATACACGACCGCCTCGGCCCGGACCCCCTGCGCCCGGCCGCCGACCCGCAGGCCGCGTACCGGCGGATCTCCCGCAGCCGTACGACGATCGCCGCCCTGCTGATGGACCAGAAGGTCATCGCGGGCGTCGGCAACGTCTACCGCGCTGAGGTCCTCTTCCGGCACCGCGTCGACCCGTACCGCGCGGGCAGGGACATCACGCCCGCCGAGTGGGACGCGATGTGGGCCGACCTCGTCGAGCTCATGCGCGAGGGCGTGCGCAACAACCGCATCGACACCGTCCGCCCGGAGCACACCCCGGAGGCGATGGGCCGCCCGCCCCGGGTCGACGACCACGGCGGCGAGGTCTACGTGTACCGCAGGGCCAACCTGCCCTGCCATCTCTGTGGCGGCGAGATCCGCACCGCCGATCTCGCCGCCCGCAACCTCTTCTGGTGCCCCACCTGCCAGAAACCCTGACGGCGGGACCCCGGGGACCCTAGAAGCCGTGCGGCAGCCAGGGCGCCACCGCCGACCCGAACCCCACCGCGGCCTCGGCCAGCGCCCCCTGCCGCACCTCCCGCACCAGCCCGGCCCCCGCCAGCGAGGCGAGGCTCACACCACCGAGATAGGCCGCCCCCAACTCCCGTACGGACAGGGCGAGATCGGGCGAGTCCGTCGTACGGTCGCAGGTCGCGCCCTTCGCGTCGCCGCTGAGCCGCCAACGCCCGCTGTTCCAGGGGCAGAAGGCGTCCTCGACCTCCAGCACCACGTCCACCGGCGCCTGATAGGTCCGCGCCTCCAGCGCCGCCCCGACGTCCACCAGCCGCACGTGCAGCGAGTCCCGCACCAGCAGGGAGCAGCGCCGGACGTCGGAGACGAGGTACTGCCAGGCCTCGTCGACCGGCCGCCGCCGGACGTCGATCCGCGAGGTGAGGTCGAGGTCGAACAGGAACCGCCAGAGCGCGCCGTGCGTGGCCGGATCCAGCGCCTCCAGGTCGGAGACCACCACCGTGCCCTTGGGCCCGGCCGCCTCCCAGTCCGCCTTGACCCGGTAGCGCACGAAACCCACGACCTCCCCGTCCCGCTCCGCGACCACGCACTGCAGCGGTGACGCGCCGTCCCGGTCGCTCTCCGCGTCGAGCAGCCACAGCCGCTCCCAGCCCGGAACCCGCGCGACCATCCCGGGCCGCCGGGGCACGAGCCGGGCGTACACCGCCTCGCACGCGTCGAGCACGTCGGCGGGCGCCGCGTACCGCAGGCGTACGTCGTCGGTGCCGGGCGGCACGGACAGCCTGACCCGGGTCGTGTCGATGTCGGCGTTGAGGTGGTATGTGCCGACGCCGTACCCGAACCGGCCGTAGATCACCGGCTCGGAGGCCGTGAGCACGGCCAGCGGCTCGCCCCAGGAGCGCACGTCGTCCAGCTGGCGCCGCATCATCGAGGTGAGCACCCCGCGCCGCCGGTGCGTGCCGGCCACGCCGACCATGGTGACGCCGGCGGCGGGCACGGAGGCTCCGCCCGGCACGGTCACCCGGAAGCCGAACGCCCCCGCTGTGCCCACGCAGCGCCCGCCGTCCCAGACGCCGATGGAGCGGTCGTACGCGGTGAGCTCACGCCACAGCTCCCGTTCCTCGGCCGACTCCGGAACCCCGCCGAAGGCGCGGATCAGGTTGCCGTACCACTCTTCCCAGTCGTCCTGCCGAAGCACCCGCAAGTCAGTCCCCATGAACCATGCCTACCAGGGCATTGCGGGACGAGCGAGGGAATTTCGGGGAGCCCGTCGTGAGCAGGGGCGCGTACGGCCCTTGAACAGCTGTGAAGTTGAACCTCGCACGGGGGACAAGTCGTACCTCCTGTGCCAAGCAGGGGGTTCGACGGATAAGGTCCCGAACTAATGGCAGCAGGACGAGAGCGGCGCGCGGCAGCCGATACGTTCACGGCCCGGTTGAGGATGCAGTGGCACCGGGTCCGCGTCGGCCTGCGCAGAAGTGCCGTGGACTACTTCCGCGGCGACGGCTCGGACTGGGTCGCGCTGGCCGGCCTGCTCCTGACCGTCCCGATGATCGCGGCCGTCACTTTGATGAACTCGGTGTGGTGCTCACCCGCCGCACTGGTCCTCCCGATCGTCGCCGGCGGGCTGCTGCTGCGCCCGGCGAGCCTGCTCGGCCTGTACGCGGCGGCGGCGACCGCGCTGATCGTGGAGTCGGTGCAGCTGGGGCCGTACACCGAGGGCCCGTCCCGGGTCACCCCCGGAGTGGTTCTGGTCGTGGCCGCCTGTGGCTCCTTCGGACTGCTGATCGCACAGTTCCGCAGCCGGGTCGGAGTGCCCTGGCGACGCGGCGGGACCATGCTGTTCGACCTGCGCGAACGCATCCGGGTGCAGAGCAAGCTGCCGCAGCTGCCGCACGGCTGGCACCGGGAGATGGCGCTGCGGCCGGCGGGCGGCCAGTCCTTCTCCGGCGACTTCGTGGTCGCGGCCCGTACGAACGGCGGCCGGACACTGGAGGTCGTCCTGACGGACGTCTCCGGCAAGGGCATGGACGCGGGGTCGCGGGCGCTGCTGCTGTCCGGGGCCTTCGGCGGCCTGCTGGGTTCGCTGCCCCCGCACGCCTTCCTGCCCGCCGCGAACGGCTATCTGCTCCGCCAGGACTGGGACGAGGGCTTCGCGACCTCCATCCACCTCGTCCTGGACCTCGACTCCGGCGACTACGAGCTCTACTCGGCCGGCCACCCGCCGGGGCTCCAGCTCAGCGCCGGCAGCGGCCGCTGGGAGGAGAAGGCCGCGGAAGGACCCCTCCTCGGGGTCTACGACGGCGCCCAGTTCGACCCGGTGAAGGGCTCGCTCCGGCCCGGTGACGTGCTGATGCTCTTCACCGACGGTCTGGTGGAGACGTCCGACCGGGACATAGTGGAGGGCATAGACCGTCTGACCGGCGAGGCCGACCGCTACGTGGCGGGCGGCTTCCACGGCGCCGCCTGGCACCTGATCGAGGCGGTCGCCAAGGACGTCAACGACGACCGGGCGCTGCTGCTGATCTCGCGCGAGGGGCCGACGGCCCAGGCGATGCCGCGCTAGGCAGGTGGGGTTTACCCCCGCCCGGATCCGCCAGCCGTCCTCATCGCACCCCCACCCCTTCGCTCCGTAGGTTCAAAAGGACACCAACGGACCGAAGGGACACGTCATGCCAGCCGAATGGGCCGTAGAACTGCACGGAGTCACCCGGCGCCACGGCCGGGGCGGCTCCGCCGTCCACGCCCTGCGCGGCATCGACCTCACCCTGCCGCCCGCCACCTTCACCGCGGTGATGGGCCCCTCGGGCTCGGGGAAGTCCACCTTCCTCCAGTGCGCGGCCGGCCTGGACCGCCCCACGTCCGGGACCGTCCGCCTCGGCGGTACCGAGATCACCGGCATGAAGGAGAACAAGCTCACCGCGCTGCGCCGCACCCGCCTCGGCTTCGTCTTCCAGGCCTTCAACCTGCTCCCGTCCCTCACGGTCGAGCAGAACGTCGTCCTGCCGATGCGCCTGGCGGGCCACCGCCCCGACCGCCGCCGCACCGCCGAGGTCCTCGCCCAGGTCGGCCTCACCGACCTGGCCCGCCGCCGCCCCGGCCGGCTCTCCGGCGGCCAGCAGCAGCGCGTCGCGATCGCACGGGCCCTGGTCACCCGCCCCGACGTGGTCTTCGCCGACGAGCCCACGGGCGCCCTGGACACCACCACGGCCGCGGAGATCCTCGCCCTTCTGCGCACGGCGGTCGACGCCCAGGGGGCCACCGTCGTCATGGTCACCCACGACCCCTCGGCCGCCGCCTGGGCCGACCGCGTCCTGTTCCTGGCCGACGGCGAGATCGTCGACCACCTGGACCGCGCCCCCGCCGACCGCATCGCCGCCCGGATGACGAGCCTCACGACACCGGCCTACGCGGGAGCGGCGGCGTGATGCACCTCCCCAACGGTCTCGCTCGCGCCGCCGTCCGCTTCCGACCGGCCTCCTTCGTCGGTACGTTCGTCGCGCTCGCGCTGGCCGCGCTGATCGTGTCGGCCTGCGGCATCCTCCTGGAGACGGGCCTGCGGGCCGCCGTCCCGCCCGAGCGCTACGCCGGCGCCCCCGTCGTGGCCGCCGCCGACCAGAAGGCCCACTACGGACACGGGGACAGCGCGGACAGCGAGCCGGTCCCGGACCGGGCCCGCCTCGACGCCGCCCTGGTGGCGAAGGCGGCCACGGCCCCCGGCGCCCGCACGGCCGTCGCCGACATCACCTTCCCGGCCCGCTCGCCCCGGGGCCCCGTCACCGCCCACAACTGGGCCTCCACCGCCTTCACCGGCGACCGCCTCACCGCGGGGAGCGCCCCCGGCCCCGGCGAGGTCGTCCTCGCCCACGCCGACGTCGGCGACCGCGTCACCCTCACCACCCCCACCGGCACTCGCACGTACCGCGTCTCCGGTACGACGGGCACCGGCACGGCCGTCTGGTTCGCGGACTCCGACGCCGTACGGCTGTCCGGGCATCCCGGCCGCGTCGACGCCGTCGCCGTCCTCCCCGAGCCCGGCGTCGGCACGGGCACCCTCGCCGCCCAGGTCTCCCACCTCCTCGGCGAGCGCGTCGAGGTGCACACCGGTGAGGACCGGGGAGCCGTGGAGGACCCCACCCTCGCCGAGGCCAAGGAGACCCTCGTCGGCATCGGAGGCTCCTTCGGCGGGATCGCGGCCATGGTCGCCGTGTTCACGGCGGCCGGGGCCGTCGCCCTCGCCGTGGGCCAACGCGCCCGCGAGTTCGCCCTGTTGCGTGCCATCGGCGCCACCCCGCGTCAGATCCGCCGCACGATCGCCACCGAGGCCCTGCTGGTCGCCCCGCTCGCGGGACTGCTCGGCTGTCTGCCCGGGATCGGCCTCGCGGCCTGGTGGCTGGGGCAGTTGAAGGACAAGGGCGCGGTGCCCGAGGCCGTCGACCTGTCGGCCGGCTGGATCCCCCTGGTCACCGCCGTCGGTACGGTCCTCCTCACCGCCCTGGCCGCCGGCTTCATGGCCGCCCGCCGCAGCTCGCGCATCAAGCCGGGCCAGGCCCTGAGCGAGGCGTCCGTGGAGCGGCTGCGCTTCGGCTGGATCCGCACCCCGCTGGGCCTCGCGGCCCTGGCCGGAGGGTTCGTCTGCGCGGGCCTGGCCGCCTCGCTCACCGGCGAGGACGCGGCCAACGCCTCCCTCGGCATCGTCATGCTGTTCATGCTCGCCGTGGCACTCCTGGGACCCCTGGTCGCCCGGCTGTGCGCCGGCCTGTTCGGGCTCCCGCTGCGCGGCGCGGGCGCCCCGGCCTCCCTCGCCGCCGCCAACTTCCGCACCAACGCCCGCCGTCTGGCCTCCGCGATCACCCCGATCGTGCTCGCCATGGCCTTCTCGTCCGTCCTCGTCTTCATGCACACCAGCGAGGACCGCGCCACCGAACGGCAGCAGCACGCGGGCATCCTCGCCGACCACATCGTCACCGCGGACCCGGGCCTGCCCCCGGACGCCGTACGACAGGCCGCGCGCACCCCCGAAGTCACCGCGGCCGTCGGCCTGTTGAGGACCTCGGTGCTCGTCCCCGCGTCGGGCGGCGGACTCACCCCGGCCTCGACGCAGGGCGTCACCGGCTCCGCACGCGACCTGGCCGCCGTGCAGGACCTGGACGTGAAGGAGGGCCGACTCTCCCTGAAGCAGGGCGAGATCGCCGTGGACGCCTCCGTGGCCGACAGCGCGAACCGCGGGATCGGCGACCGTCTGCCGGTCCGCCTCCCCGACGGCACCAGGACGGAACCCCGGATCGTGGCGACGTACGGACGCGGCCTGGGCCTCGCCCAGGTGACCATGGCGCGCGCCGACCTCGCCACCCATGTCACCTCCGCCTTCGACACCGAACTGTGGACGAAGGGCGGAACTCCGGCCGCTCTCAGGGGATTCGGCACCGTCTCGGACCGCGCCGACTACACCACCGCCCAGTCCGTCGACCGCGAGCTCAACGCCTGGGCCAACACGGTCATGGCGGCCCTCCTCGGCGGCTTCGCGGCCGTCGCCGCCGTCAACACCCTGGTGATGACCGTCCTCGGCCGCCGCCGCGAACTCGGCACGCTGCGCCTCATCGGCTCCACCCGCCGCCAGGTGCTGCGCATGATCCGCTGGGAGGCCCTCCTGGTCGCCCTCGCCGGCATCGTCCTCGGCACGGCCATCGCGCTCGCCACCCTCGTCCCGATGATGAAGGGGCTGACGGGGGAGGGGCCGTACATACCGCCGCTGGTCTACGGCGCCTTCGCGGGCACGATCGTCGTGCTCGGCCTCACCGCGGCCGGCCTCCCGGCCCGCGCCGCACTGCGCCGGGACACACTGGACGAGTGAACCGACTGACGCTCGCCGAAGTAGAGGCCACCGCCCGCGCCGCCCACGCCCACCAGACCGACAAGGCGGGACGGCCGTACGCCGAACACCTCCAGGCCGTCGCCGAGGGCGTACGCGCGCGGGGCGGTGACGACGACCAGATCGCGGCGGCCTGGCTGCACGACTCCGTCGAGGACGACGCGCTCTCCGCGCGGTGGCTCGAGGGGGCCGCGCTGAGCCGGCGCACGAAGGACATCGTGCTCGCCGTCACCAAGCGTGCCGGGGAACCGCCCGAGGCGTACGCCGGGCGCATCCTGGCGACCCCGGGGGCGCTGCTGGTGAAACAGGCCGACCTGGCCCACAACGCGGACCCGGTGCGCCTCGCCGTCCTCGACGGGGCGACGCGGAGCCGACTGACCGAGAAGTACGCGGGAATGCGCGCGCTTCTCGGTCTGCCGACGCCGGACTCCGACTAGACGCCTGCGGTCTCCCGGGGAGCCGCCGCCTTCTGCTCGCGCCCCCGCGCCACCTCGGCCGGCTCCCGGCGGAACGCCCAGTTCATGTCGGGCTCCATCACGCACCGGAAGACCCGGCGCACCGGTGAGGTGCACAGCGCGGTGACGGCGACCGCGGCCACAGCGCTCACGAAGAGCTCACCGGCGGGCCGGTGCAGCCAGGCGGGGTCGAACCAGCCCGCGAAACCGGCGCCCTTGATCAGGAAGCCGTGCAGCAGATAGCCGTAGAGCGTGCCCGCGCCGAGCGCGGTGAACCACATGCGCCGCCCGGGCACCCAGGCGAAGAAGCAGGCCGTCAGCAGCAGCGAACCGCCGAACATGGCCAGCACCATGACCGGTCCCGTCCACCAGGGCGCGCCCATCTCCTGGGCGGCGTTGCGGTGATAGAACCACTCGGTGTCCATCCGCGGCACCGCCCACCAGCCGACGGCGAGGGCGGCCGCGAACACCGGCACCGCCGCGATCCGCACCGCACGCCGGCGCACCATCCGGAAGTGCTCGGGCTGCATGACCAGGCCCAGTACGAAGTACGGCAGGAACTGCAGCACCCGCTGGAGGTCCAGGTCGTCGCCGATGTCCGGGGTCACGGACGCCAGCATCGCGATGCCGAGCGCGAGCGGCAGCGGCCACCGCACCAGCTTCCAGACGGGCGTGGTCAGCCGCCAGATGAACAGCGCCACCAGGAACCAGGTCAGGAACCACGGATCGAGGAGGCTGATCTCCATGCCGGGGTCGTGGTCGGCGTACCGCTTGAAGAGGGAATAGGCCGTCTCGAAGACGATGTACGGCACCGCGACACCTGTGACGAGCCGCTTCAGCCGGTCCGGGCGCATGTCGAAACTACGCGAGAAGAAACCGGAGATGACGATGAACGCCGGCATGTGGAACGAGTACACCACCGTGTACACGCCCTCCAGGATCCGGCTGTCGCCCTTGAGCGGCTCCCAGGAGTGCGCGACGGCCACCAGGACGATCGCCAGGTACTTGGCGTTGTCGAAGAAGGCGTCACGCTGTCTGCCGGGCTCGGTTCGCGGGCTCTGCGGCGGGCGCGGACGGGGGACGGCGTCGGCGGCGGCTGGAAACATCTGAGGCACCCTAGCCCCGGCTGTGTGTTTCCGTAAAACCAGCTGTCTCGTGGCTGGTTGTTCACTTCTGAGCCCCTCTCAACAGGGCTGTATTGTCAGGATTAATCCCGCTGAAATGCCGCATAATCGCCGCGTCCGCACATCTGTGTCGATGCCTCGAATTCCCTGCGGACGGAATGTGCGGACGCGGTGGGCGCGGACCGAAAGGAACCGGCCAGGGGGTGCGGCGCGTGTATCGGCATGGCCAAACGTTGGCTCAGCGGCCGCATATGCGGGCCGCGTTGGTGGCACGATGGTTCTGGCGGGGGTCGCGAGGTCGCGTCCCCGGGCCGGGAGAGCGGGACCGACCGAGGGTGTGATCAGTTGTGGCCATTTCGCTGTCAGTGGTGCTGCTGTTGGGGATCATCCTGGTGGTGTTGATGCGGGGAGGCTCCATCAAGGCCGGCCCCGCCATCGTCGCGGTGCTCTTCGGCTTCTTCCTCGCCTCGACCGGCATGGCCGACGACATCCAACGCTTCCTGGACTCGATAGCGGACACCATCAACTCGATCCAGTTCTAGGCCCGCGCCGCCGTCCGTCCCCACGGGCGCCCGGCGCCGCTTCGGCGGGGGGAGGACGTGATCGAGGACAGCGCCCACCGCCGTCACCGCACCCACGAGCAACAGGACGACCGAGGTGATCCGCAGCATTCCCCCGCCGTACAGGGCCTGGTAGCCGAGCCAGGCCGTACTGACGCACGTCATCAGGATGCTGCCGAGCCGCTTCAGCCACGGAGCCACGCCCACCCCCGAGTCGGTCCCGCCCGCACACCGGGCGCCCGAGTGTGACACGCCCCGCGAGAGCACGGGGCAGGGCCCCCGGAAACACTCAGGGCCAGGCGGAGGAGTGATCCTCCGACCTGGCCCTGAGCCGTATGGAGCGGGCGACGGGAATCGAACCCGCGTAGCTAGTTTGGAAGACTAGGGCTCTACCATTGAGCTACGCCCGCACAGCACGCGCCGCGGTCCCCTGACCGACGGCACGACAGCATCGTACCGGGTCGTCACCCTTCGTCGCACACCGCTTGTGAACGGGGCCGCCGCGCCGGCCGGCCGCACCGGGGATCACCGCCCGCCGGACACCGTGAAACGTACGGACCCCTCCCGGCGGAGCCCTCGTCGCACGTCCGTGGTCGCCGCCGTCGCCGGAGAGGGCGTTTCCCGGGCCCGGTGGGCGGTGACGGCTGGTTTCCGTGAGACCGGTGGGGCGTGCGCCGCCGGGGTGCGGCGGGGTGGTTCCGGCCGGGGCTCGCGAAATGCGGCAACCCCGCTGCCTGCGGGCATGTACCCTACGTGTCGCACCAGACGGGGTGTGGCGCAGCTTGGTAGCGCGTCCGCTTTGGGAGCGGAAGGCCGTGGGTTCAAATCCCGCCACCCCGACCACCTGCGTGATCACCTCGCGCGAGCCGGTCCGTGATCGCCTTTGGGGCGTGTCGCCGCTGCCGTTACTATGCAAGCTGCACGCCCGTGTGTCTCTCCTACTAGAAGTCCTCCGGGCGGCTATCCGCCGGAGCCGTTCTGGCCCCGGCAGAATCCGAGAAGTCAGCCACAAGGAGACCGAACCGTGAAGAGCGCCGTGGAGACCCTGAACCCGACTCGGGTTCGGCTCAGCATCGAGGTGCCCTTCGAGGAGCTCAAGGACAGCCTCGACGCGGCGTACAAGAAGATCAACCAGCAGGTCACGGTGAAGGGCTTCCGGAAGGGCAAGATCCCGGCCCGCGTCATCGACCAGCGGTTCGGCCGCGGTGCGGTGCTGGAGGAGGCCGTCAACGACGCGCTTCCCAAGTTCTACACCGAGGCGGTCAACGAGGCCGAGATCGACGTCCTGGGCCAGCCCGAGGTCGACATCACCGAGCTGAAGGACGGCGAGACGCTGAACTTCACCGCCGAGGTCGACGTCCGCCCGTCCATCGAGATCCCGGACTACTCCGGCATCGAGGTCGAGGTCGACGCGGTCGAGGTCAGCGACGAGGACGTCGACAAGGCCGTGACCGAGCTGCGTGAGCGCTTCGCCTCGACCTCCCCGGTCGAGCGGGCCGCCGAGGACGGCGACGTCGTCACCATCGACCTGGAGGCCAAGGTCGACGGCGAGGTGCTGGAGGACGGCGTCGCGAGCGGCGTCTCCTACACCATCGGCTCCGGCGAGCTGCTGGACGGCATCGACGACGCCGTGAAGGGCCTGGAGGCCGGTGGCGAGGCCACCTTCACCTCCGAGCTCAAGGGCGGCTCCGCGGCCGGCAAGGAGGCCGAGGTCACCGTCAAGGTCACCCAGGTCGCCGCCCGCGAACTGCCCGAGCTGGACGACGAGTTCGCGCAGCTCGCCTCCGAGTTCGACACCCTCGACGAGCTGCGGGCCGACAGCCGCAAGCGCCTCGAGAACATGAAGCAGTACGACCAGGCCACCCAGGCCCAGGAGCGCGTCCTGGAGAAGCTCCTGGAGCTCGTCGAGGTGCCCGTCCCCGAGAAGCTCCTCGAGGACGAGATCAACACCCGCAAGCACAACCTGGAGCACCACCAGCTCGGCCAGATGGGCCTCGACCTCGAGAAGTACCTCGAGATCCAGGGCAAGACGGCCGAGGAGTTCGACACCGAGACCAAGGACGCCGCGGTCAAGGGCATCAAGACCCAGTTCGTCCTCGACGAGCTCGTCAAGCGCGAGAAGCTGAACGTCAACCAGGAGGAGCTCACCGAGCACCTCATGCGCCGCGCGGCTTCCTCGGGCATGTCCCCCGACCAGTTCGCCCAGGCGGTCGTCGAGGGCGGTCAGGTTCCGCTCCTCGTCGGCGAGGTCGCCCGCGGCAAGGCCCTGGCCGTCGTGGTCGAGGCCGCCACGGTCAAGGACACCAACGGCGAGGTCGTCGACCTGGACGACGACGAGGACGAGACGGCCGAGACTGTCGAGGCCTCCGCCGAGGAGACCCCGGCCGAGGACCAGGCCGAGGACAAGACCGAGGCCTGATCGCCTACGGCGCCTTGAATGTCGTACGACGGGCCCTGGGAGCATCCGCACCCAGGGCCCGTCGGTCTACCCAGGGGGCGCGGGGCCGTATCGATGTGCGGCGCCGCCCAGGGGCGCGGGCGACCACCCGCGACCCGCACCCGCCCACGCACGGCCGTGGTCCCGGCGAATAAGGCAGCATCCCCCCGCCGGAGGCTCTACGCCCCCGGCGAACAGCCCTCTATCCGGGATTCCCCGAAGGGACCAGCGCGTTAGGGTCCCTTGATAGGGAAACGTGAGACGGCCCGGCGCCGTCGTAAGACGAGCAGGTGGATACGTGACGAATCTGATGCCCTCCGCCGCCGGCGAGCCTTCCATCGGCGGTGGCCTCGGCGACCATGTCTACAACCGGCTGCTCAACGAGCGGATCATCTTCCTCGGCCAGCCGGTCGACGACGACATCGCGAACAAGATCACCGCACAGCTGCTGCTCCTTGCCGCCGATCCGGACAAGGACATCTACCTCTACATCAACAGCCCCGGCGGATCGATCACCGCCGGCATGGCGATCTACGACACCATGCAGTACATCAAGAACGACGTGGTGACCATCGCCATGGGGCTCGCGGCCTCCATGGGCCAGTTCCTGCTCAGCGCGGGCACCCCGGGCAAGCGCTTCGCGCTTCCCAACGCCGAGATCCTGATCCACCAGCCCTCCGCCGGCCTCGCCGGCTCGGCCTCGGACATCAAGATCCACGCCGAGCGGCTGCTGCACACCAAGAAGCGCATGGCCGAGCTCACCTCGCAGCACACCGGCCAGACGATGGAGCAGATCACCCGCGACTCGGACCGCGACCGCTGGTTCGACGCCTTCGAGGCCAAGGAGTACGGCCTCATCGACGACGTGATCGCCACGGCCGCCGGAATGCCGGGCGGCGGCGGCACCGGGGCCTGAGCCCCATGCGAGGCCGTACAGCCCTCGCACAGCCCCTCAGCCGACCGCCACAGCCCCTAGGAGACAGACAGTGAACGACTTCCCCGGCAGCGGCCTCTACGCCCGCACCGAGGCCGAGTACACCGGCCCGCGTGCCGAGTCCCGCTATGTGATCCCCCGCTTCGTCGAGCGCACCTCGCAGGGCATCCGCGAGTACGACCCGTACGCGAAGCTCTTCGAGGAGCGCGTGATCTTCCTCGGCGTGCAGATCGACGACGCCTCCGCCAACGACGTCATGGCGCAGCTGCTGTGCCTGGAGTCGATGGACCCCGACCGGGACATCTCGGTCTACATCAACAGCCCCGGCGGCTCCTTCACCGCGCTGACGGCCATCTACGACACCATGCAGTTCGTGAAGCCCGACATCCAGACGGTCTGCATGGGTCAGGCCGCCTCGGCCGCCGCCATCCTGCTGGCCGCCGGTACGCCGGGCAAGCGCATGGCGCTCCCGAACGCGCGCGTGCTGATCCACCAGCCCTACAGCGAGACCGGTCGCGGTCAGGTCTCCGACCTGGAGATCGCCGCCAACGAGATCCTCCGGATGCGTGCCCAGCTGGAAGACCTGCTGGCCAAGCACTCCACCACGCCGATCGAGAAGATCCGCGAGGACATCGAGCGCGACAAGATCCTCACGGCCGACGACGCCCTGGCGTACGGCCTGATCGACCAGATCATCTCCACCCGGAAGATGAACAACGCCGCCGTCCGCTGACGCGGACCCGTAGGATATGCCGCCCCTTGGCACAGTGCACGTCAAAGTGAACCCTGCCAAGGGGGGCCCGAACGGGGGGCCCGGCAAGGTACCGTCGGACATAAGGCAGCACCAGGAGCCGCTGGACCTAGGCGTCTCCCAGGCGAAGGGGAAGCACACCGTGGCACGCATCGGTGACGGCGGCGATCTGCTCAAGTGCTCGTTCTGCGGCAAGAGCCAGAAGCAGGTCAAGAAGCTCATCGCAGGGCCTGGTGTGTACATCTGCGACGAGTGCATCGATCTCTGCAACGAGATCATCGAGGAAGAGCTCGCCGAGACGAGCGAGGTGCGCTGGGAGGAACTCCCCAAGCCCCGCGAGATCTTCGAGTTCCTCGAGGGCTACGTGGTGGGCCAGGACGCGGCCAAGAAGGCCCTCTCCGTGGCGGTGTACAACCACTACAAGCGCGTCCAGGCCGGCGAGAACGGCGGCGGCAACGGCCGTGACGACGCGATCGAGTTGGCGAAGTCCAACATCCTCCTGCTGGGCCCCACCGGCTCCGGCAAGACACTCCTCGCGCAGACCCTGGCCCGCATGCTGAACGTCCCGTTCGCGATCGCCGACGCCACGGCGCTCACCGAGGCGGGCTACGTGGGCGAGGACGTCGAGAACATCCTGCTCAAGCTGATCCAGGCGGCCGACTACGACGTCAAGAAGGCCGAGACCGGGATCATCTACATCGACGAGATCGACAAGGTCGCGCGGAAGAGTGAAAACCCGTCGATCACGCGGGACGTGAGCGGCGAGGGCGTGCAGCAGGCCCTGCTGAAGATCCTGGAAGGCACGACCGCCTCGGTCCCGCCCCAGGGCGGCCGCAAGCACCCGCACCAGGAGTTCATCCAGATCGACACGACGAACGTCCTGTTCATCGTGGGCGGTGCCTTCGCGGGCCTGGAGAAGCTCATCGAGTCCCGTGCGGGCGCCAAGGGCATCGGCTTCGGTGCGACGATCCGCTCCAAGCGCGAGCTGGAGGCCAAGGACCAGTTCGAGGACGTCATGCCCGAGGACCTGGTCAAGTTCGGCATGATCCCCGAGTTCATCGGCCGTCTCCCGGTCATCACGAGCGTGCACAACCTGGACCGGGAAGCCCTCCTCCAGATCCTGGTCGAGCCCCGCAACGCGCTCGTCAAGCAGTACGAGCGCCTCTTCGAACTCGACGGCGTGGAGCTGGACTTCGAGCGCGCGGCGCTGGAGGCCATCGCCGACCAGGCCATCCTCCGTCAGACCGGCGCGCGCGGCCTGCGCGCCATCATGGAGGAAGTCCTCCAGGGCGTCATGTACGAGATCCCGTCCCGCAAGGACGTGGCCCGCGTCGTCATCACCGCGGACGTGGTCCACTCCAACGTCAACCCCACGCTGATCCCGAGGGACGCGCGCGGTCGGGGGTCGGGCGAGCAGAAGACGGCGTAACGCCACCCGCAGGACATGTGAAGGGGCCCCGGTCGACCGACCGGGGCCCCTTCACATGTGCCGGGTGCGTCAGGCCTTGACGCGCACGTCGTTGCGGAGCTTGGCCGTCAGCGCGGCCGCGTCCTCCATGGTGGTGCTCTTGCCCTCCGCCAGGCCGGCCAGGTCGAACGACAGCACGTAGGTGACGGTGCTGTGGTCGGCCCAGATGCAGAACGGCATCGTCACGCTCTGCCCGGACTCACTGGTCTTGATCTCCTGGCACTTCAGGACGCCGTTCTCGAAACCGGCGGGCTTGAACTCCTTGGGGCTGCCGACGAGTTCGCCCTCGCTGGAGCTCTTCGACGCCTCCGTCTTCATCTGGCCGAACATCGCGTCGATGACCTTCTCCGGGTCGTCGATGCTGCCGTACACACCGGCGAACGTCAGGTTCTTCGAGGTCAGGCCCGAACCCGCGGTGTAACTCGCGCTGATGTCCTTGGGGTTGTCCACGCCCCAGGACTCCGCGTCCTTGATGTCGTCGTCGGTCATCCCGCCGGCCCCGGCGTCGGAGCCCTTCTTGTACTCCCCGTCGAGGACGGTCGCCGGCGCGGTCAGCTTGTGCGCCCCGTCGTCCTTGATGTCCGACCCGCCGCCGCCGTTCCCGCCCCCGCCGATCACGAGGTAGGCGCCGACCCCGATCGCGGCCACGACGGCCACCGCACCGAGGATGATGCCGATCTTCTTGCCGTTGCCGCCGCCCGGCGGCGGGGGCTGCGGGACGCCGTAGGGGGCCTGGCCGTACGGCGGCTGCTGCCCGTACGGGGCCTGCTGGCCGTAGGGGGCCTGCGGCTGCCCGTACGGCGGGGTCTGCGGAGGGACGCCGCCCTGCTGCGGATAGCCGTAACCGGGCTGGGGCTGCTGACCCTGCGGCTGCTGCTGACCCTGCGGCGGCTGCTGGGGGTAGCCGGGCTGGCCCGGAGGCGTCTGCGGGGCCTGCTGGGGGTAGCCGTAGCCGGGCTGGGGAGCCTGCGGGGCCTGCGGCGGCTGGCCGTAGGGGCCCGGCTGGCCGTACGGCCCGGGCTGCTGCGGCTGCCCCGGCTGCTGGGGCTGCCCGTACGGGCCCGGCTGGTTGTGACTCATCTCTGGGTTCCCCTCCAGATGCTTATGTGTTCCTGACATCCTGGCCCAGGCCAAGTCGGCGCACGGCATCGGGGGCCCCACCGTTACAGAACAAACGCGTTTCGGGACACGCCCGGGACACCCCTAAACTGACCCCGTGACCGAGAACGCTCAGCAGCAGCCCACAGCGCCCATCACCGAACTGCCGACCCAGTACGCGCCGGCCGAGGTAGAGGGGGCGCTGTACGAGCGCTGGGTGGAGAAGGGTTACTTCACCGCCGACGCGAAGAGCGACAAGCCTCCGTACACCATCGTCATCCCGCCGCCGAACGTCACGGGCAGCCTGCACCTCGGCCACGCCTTCCAGCACACGCTGATGGACGCCCTCACGCGCCGCAAGCGCATGCAGGGCTACGAGGCGCTGTGGCTGCCGGGCATGGACCACGCCGGCATCGCCACCCAGAACAAGGTCGAGCAGCAGCTCGCCGAGGAGGGCAAGTCCCGGCACGACCTGGGGCGCGAGGAGTTCGTCGAGCGCGTCTGGCAGTGGAAGGAGGAGTACGGCGGCCGGATCCTCGGCCAGATGCGCCGCCTCGGTGACGGCGTCGACTGGAGCCGTGAGCGCTTCACGATGGACGAGGGCCTGTCCAAGGCCGTCGTCACCATCTTCAAGCGGCTCTACGAGGACGAGCTGATCTACCGCGCCGAGCGCATCATCAACTGGTGCCCGCGCTGTCTGACGGCCATCTCCGACATCGAGGTGGAATACCAGGAGGACGCGGGCGAGTTGGTCTCCATCCGCTACGGCGAGGGCGAGGACAGCCTTGTCGTCGCGACCACGCGCGCGGAGACGATGCTCGGTGACACGGCCGTCGCCGTCCACCCCGACGACGAGCGCTACCGGCACCTCATCGGCAAGCAGATCAAGCTCCCGCTGACCAACCGCACCATCCCGGTCGTCGCCGACACCCACGTCGACCCCGCGTTCGGCACCGGCGCCGTCAAGGTGACCCCGGCGCACGACCCGAACGACTTCGAGATCGGCCGCCGCCACGACCTGCCGTCCCTGACGATCATGGACGAGCACGGCGTCATCACCGTCCACGGCCCGTTCCTCGGCCTGGACCGCTACGAGGCCCGCTCGGCCGTCGTCGGCGCCCTCAAGGAGCAGGGCCGCATCGTCGCCGAGAAGCGCCCCTACATGCACTCCGTCGGCCACTGCTCGCGCTGCAAGACCACGGTCGAGCCGCGCCTGTCCCTGCAGTGGTGGGTCAAGGTCGGCCCGCTCGCCAAGGCCGCCGGTGACGCGGTCCGCGACGGCCGCGTCAAGATCCACCCCGAGGACATGTCGAAGCGGTACTTCGACTGGGTCGACAACATGCACGACTGGTGCATCTCGCGTCAGCTGTGGTGGGGCCACCGCATCCCGATCTGGTACGGCCCCGACGGCGAGGTCGTCTGCGTCGGCCCCGACGAGGAGCCGCCCACCGGCGAGGGCTGGACCCAGGACTCCGACGTCCTGGACACCTGGTTCTCCTCCGGCCTGTGGCCCTTCTCCACGCTCGGCTGGCCCGAACAGACCGAGGACCTGCGGAAGTTCTATCCGACCGACGTCCTGCTCACCGGCCACGACATCATCTTCTTCTGGGTCGCCCGGATGATGATGTTCGGCCTGTACGCCATGGACGGCCAGGCCCCCTTCCACACCATCGCGCTCACCGGCCTGGTCCGCGACGAGTTCGGCAAGAAGATGTCGAAGTCGAACCCCAACGCGGTCGACCCGCTGGTCTGGATGGACGCCTACGGCTCCGACGCCGTCCGCTTCACCCTCGCCAACGGCGCCAACCCCGGCGCGGACGTGCCGATCGGCGAGGACTGGGTCAAGGCCTCCCGGAACTTCACCAACAAGCTCTGGAACGCCACCCGCTTCGCCCTGATGAACGGCGCCACGGTCGAGGGCCCGCTGCCGGACGCCTCCGAGATGTCGGCGACGGACCGCTGGATCCTCTCCCGTCTCAACACCACGGTCGCCCAGGTCGACGCGTACTACGACGACTACCAGTTCGCGAAACTCGCCGACGCGCTCTACCACTTCGCGTGGGACGAGGTCTTCGACTGGTACGTCGAGCTGTCGAAGACGACGTTCTTCGCGGGCGGCGAGCCGGCCAAGGTCTCCGGCCGGGTCCTCGGCGAGGTCCTCGACGTGACGCTGCGCCTGCTGCACCCGGTCATCCCGTTCGTCACGGACGCCCTGTGGACCACCCTCACCGGTGGCGAGTCCCTGGTCGTCGGCGAGTGGCCGGCCGACAGCGGCTTCCGCGACAAGGACGCCGAGCTCGAGATCGAGCTGGTCCAGAGGGTCGTCACCGAGGTCCGCCGGTTCCGCAAGGACCAGGGCCTCAAGGACGGCCAGAAGGTCCCGGCCCGTCTTGAACTGACCGGCACCGCCCTGGCCCCGCACGAGCCGGCCATCCGCCAGCTGCTGCGCCTCCAGCCCGAGGACGAGACCTTCGCGGCCACGGCGACCCTCCCGGTCGCCGGTGCCACGGTCGCCCTCGACCTCTCCGGCACGATCGACGTGGCGGCCGAGCGCAAGCGCCTCGCGAAGGACCTCGCGGCGGCCGAGAAGGAGAAGGCCCAGGCCAACGCCAAGCTGGGCAACGAGGCGTTCCTCGCGAAGGCCCCGGACAACGTGGTGGACAAGATCCGCGGCCGCCTGGCCAAGGCGGACGAGGACATCAAGAGGATCCAGGCCCAGCTGGAGAACCTTCCCCAGCAGTAGGGCACCCAGGGGCGCGGGGCCGTGTCACGGTGCGGCTCCGCCGCGTGGGCGCGACCAGCCACAGACTTCCCCGCGCCCGCCGAACGGGACCAGTCAGCCCTCCCGGTAGGCGCAGCCCTAAACTGGCCCTGTGAGTGACACCGACCCCTTCGACGAGATCGTCGCCGCCGAGACCGACCGCGACCCCGACCTCGCGGTCATCGAGGCCGGCAGCCGCACCCTGCGCACCCAGGGCGGCCCGCCGGAGGCGGACGTGCCCGCACGCCCCGAGGACCCCGAGGTCGACAAGGCCCTGCGCGCGGTCGAGGCGGAGCTCGCCTCCCGCTGGGGCGAGACCAAGCTGGAGCCGAGCGTCAGCCGCATCGCCGCCCTGATGGACCTGCTCGGCGAGCCGCAGCGGTCGTACCCCTCGATCCACATCACGGGCACCAACGGCAAGACCTCCACCGCCCGCATGATCGAGGCCCTCCTCGGCGCCTTCGAGCTGCGCACCGGCCGCTACACCAGCCCCCACGTGCAGTCGGTCACCGAGCGCATCAGCCTGGACGGCGCCCCGATCTCCGCCGAGCGGTTCATCGAGACGTACGAGGACATCAAGCCGTACATCGAGATGGTCGACGCCTCGCAGCAGTACCGGCTGTCCTTCTTCGAGGTGCTGACCGGCATGGCGTACGCCGCCTTTGCGGACGCCCCCGTGGACGTGGCGGTCGTCGAGGTCGGCATGGGCGGCTCCTGGGACGCCACCAACGTCATTGACGGTGACGTCGCCGTGGTCACCCCCATCGACCTGGACCACACCGACCGGCTCGGCGAGACGCCCGGCGAGATCGCCGTGGAGAAGGCCGGGATCATCAAGCAGGACGCGACCGTGATCCTGGCCCAGCAGCCGGTGGACGCGGCGCAGGTGCTGCTGAAGAAGGCCGTGGAGGTGGACGCCACCGTCGCGCGCGAGGGCCTGGAGTTCGGCGTCGTCTCCCGGCAGGTCGCCGTCGGCGGCCAGCTGGTGACCCTGCGCGGCCTGGGCGGCGAGTACGAAGAGGTGTACCTGCCGCTGCACGGCCCCTACCAGGCGCACAACGCGGCCGTGGCGCTCGCCGCCGTGGAGGCGTTCTTCGGGGTGGGTGCCCAGCGCCCGGACCGCCTCGACATCGACACCGTCCGCAAGGCCTTCGCGGCCGTGTCCTCCCCGGGCCGCCTCGAAGTCGTACGGCGGTCCCCGACCGTCGTCCTGGACGCCGCCCACAACCCGGCGGGCGCCCGCGCCACCGCCGAGGCCGTCGGTGAGGCCTTCGACTTCAGCCGGCTCATCGGCGTGGTGGGCGCGAGCGCCGAGAAGAACGTGCGGGGGCTCCTGGAGGCCTTCGAGCCGATCTTCGCCGAGGTCGTGATCACGCAGAACTCCAGCCATCGCGCGATGGACGCCGACGAGCTGGCCGCGATCGCCGTCGAGGTCTTCGGCGAGGAGCGCGTCCAGGTCGAGCCGCGGCTGCCGGACGCCCTGGAGGAGGCGATCACGCTGGCCGAGGAGGACGGCGAGTTCGCGGGCGGGGGAGTGCTCGTCACCGGGTCGGTCATCACGGTCGGCGAGGCCCGGCTGCTCCTCGGAAGGGGCTGAGCCGCATGCGTACGCTCTGTGCATCGACCCTGATCGGCGAGTTCTTCGTCATCGGCTTCGCCGGACTGGTCGCGATGAAGGACCCGGACCTCGCGACCTCCACGGTGTGGACGGTCAGCGGCATCGCCATGTTCCTGTGCGTCGCGCTGTGCGGTGTGGTCACCCGGCCCGGCGGCATCGCCTTCGGCTGGGCCCTCCAGATCGCCCTGATCGCCTCCGGCTTCGTCGTGCCGACCATGTTCTTCATGGGCGCGATCTTCGCGGCCCTGTGGTGGGCCTCCGTGCACTACGGCCGGAAGATCGACGAGGCGAAGGCGAGATTCGCGGCGCAGGCGGACTCCGCTACACCTGACGCTGTGTGACGAACGTACCGACACGCCCTGTAATCTCGTCCCACCGCACACGCCTGCAGTCAAGGAGCCCCTCGTGAGCCAGCGCACCCTCGTCCTCCTCAAGCCCGACGCCGTCCGTCGTGGCCTGACCGGCGAGATCATCAGCCGTATCGAGCGCAAGGCCGGCTGGCAGATCACCGCGCTGGAGCTGCGCACCCTGGACCAGGAGACGCTGGAGCAGCACTACGGCGAGCACAAGGGCAAGCCCTTCTACGAGCCGCTGGTGGAGTTCATGGCGTCCGGTCCGGTCGTCGCGCTGATCGTCGAGGGCGAGCGGGTCATCGAGGGCGTGCGCGCGCTCGCCGGCCCCACCGACCCGATCGCCGCCGCGCCCGGCTCCGTCCGGGGGGACTACGGCGTGATCGTCCGCGAGAACCTGATCCACGCGAGTGACTCCGAGGAGTCCGCCGAGCGCGAGGTGAAGATCTTCTTCCCCGGCCGCGCATAGGTCCGTGGGTAGGTTTCGTGGCATTTTCTGACGCGACGTCAGTTCACCCGCCTGCCTGACCTGGGACGGCCGATCATTTTCGGCCGTCCCTCGGCATATGCGTGCCGATCGGGGGAACGAGTGCCCCTTACGGACCGTCTCCACAAGCGGGGCGGCTTTACATCTGCTGACAATGGCGAAGACCCTCGCGCAGTGTTCGTGCAGGCGCGTCTACGATGGAAGCCTTCACGTCACAGCACCCACTTCGCCGACCTGAAAAGCCCTCAAAAGCTCCCGGGAAGGCCAGACGAATCCTGATGGGGAACTCAATGTCGTTCATCGGCCGTGACATGGCTGTCGACCTCGGGACCGCCAACACGCTGGTGTACGTCAGGGGTCGCGGGATCGTACTCAACGAGCCGTCCGTCGTCGCGATCAACACGAACACCGGTGGAATTCTGGCAGTCGGTGCCGAGGCCAAGAAGATGATCGGGCGGACCCCCGGCAACATCGTTGCCGTGCGGCCGCTGAAGGACGGCGTGATCGCCGACTTCGAGATCACCGAGCGGATGCTCCGCTACTTCATCCTGAAGATCCACAAGCGGCGGTATCTCGCGAGGCCGCGCGTCGTCGTGTGTGTCCCCTCGGGCATCACCGGCGTCGAGCGCCGCGCCGTCATCGAGGCGTCGTCCCAGGCCGGCGCCCGTCAGGTGCACATCATCGAGGAGCCCATGGCGGCCGCCATCGGCTCCGGCCTGCCGGTCCACGAGGCCACGGGCAACATGGTGGTGGACATCGGCGGCGGCACCACGGAGGTCGCGGTCATCTCCCTCGGCGGCATCGTCACCGCCCAGTCCATCCGGGTCGCGGGCGACGAACTGGACAACGCGATCATCCAGCACATCAAGAAGGAGTACTCCCTCCTGCTGGGTGAGCGGACGGCCGAACAGATCAAGATCACGATCGGTTCGGCGTACGACCTCGACGCTGACGAACACACCGAAATCCGCGGCCGGGACCTCGTCTCCGGGCTGCCCAAGACCGTCGTCATCTCGGCCGCCGAAGTGCGCAAGGCGATCGAGGAACCCGTCAACGCCATCGTGGACGCCGTCAAGACGACCCTCGACAAGTGCCCGCCGGAGCTCTCCGGCGACATCATGGACCGCGGCATCGTGCTCACCGGCGGTGGTGCCCTGCTGCGCGGGCTCGACGAGCGGCTGCGCCGGGAGACCGGGATGCCGATCCACATCGCCGAGGACCCGCTGGACAGCGTGGCGCTCGGCTCCGGCAAGTGCGTCGAGGAGTTCGAGGCCCTCCAGCAGGTTCTCGACGCCCAGCCGCGCAGATGACGTAACTCTTCGATTCCGCCGTACGAGATGATCTCCTCTCGTGCGGCGGATCGTTGATATCGAGGCATAAGCTCCCACAAACGCAACTTCAATGAGAAGGGCACGGCCGCCGCACGTGAGGGACACACGAGAGAGCCGGCTGCTCCTGGTGCTGCTGATCGCCGTCGCGTTCGCGCTGATCACGGTGGACATCCGCGGCGGGGAGGACTCCCCGGTCGACGGTGCCCGCCAAGGCGCGGCCGCCGTGTTCGGCCCCATCGAGGACGGTGTGTCGGCCGCGGTCGACCCGGTCGGCAACGCCGTGTCGGCCATCCGCGACTCCGGCGAGCGCCACGACCGGCTCGCAGCGCTGGAGAAGGAGAACGCGGCCCTCAAGGCGAGACTCGGCAGCGACGACCGCAACTCCAGCCGGCTCAAACAGCTCGACAAGATGCTGAAGATCGCCGGCGAGGGCCAGTACGGCATCAAGGGCGCCCAGGTCATCGCCATAGGGGCGGCCCAGGGCTTCTCCTGGACCATCACCGTCGACGTCGGCGCCAACGACGGCATCAAGCGCGACATGACCGTCCTCAACGGCGACGGCCTGGTCGGCCGCGTCACCACGGTCGGCCCCAACACCGCCACCGTGCTCCTCGCCAACGACCCCGACTTCACCGTCGGCACCCGCATGGAGGCCGGCGACGAGCTCGGCTTCGCCTCCGGCCAGGGCGACCGGCCGCTGCGCGTCGAACTCCTCAACGGCAAGGCCGAGGTGAAGAAGGGCGACCGCCTGGTCACCTTCGGCTCCCAGGCCGACAAGCCCTTCGTGCCCGGCGTCCCGGTCGGCGTGGTCTCCCGCGTCGACCCCTCCGGCGGCGACCTCACCCGCACCCTCTACGTCACGCCGTACGTCAGCTTCACCAAGCTCGACATCGTCGGCGTCGTCGTCGAGGCCCCGAAGAAGGACCCGCGCGACACGGTGCTGCCCGCCAAACCGAAACCGACGCCCACGCCGACCGTGACGGTCACCGTCACCCCGTCCGCCAATGCGCCGGTCGGCGGCGAGATCCAGCAAGATCAGTAGGAGCTGTAGTCATGCGCGTCAACCGGATCCTGCTGTCGTCCGCCCTGGTCGTCGTCGCCCTGGTGCTCCAGGTCAGCGTCCTCGCCCGCCTCCACCTCCCGGGCGCCGTCCCCGACCTGCTGCTCCTCACCGTCCTCGGCCTGGCCCTCGTCTACGGCCATGTCGGCGGCGCCCTCGTCGGCTTCGGCGCCGGCCTCCTCGCCGACCTCGCCCCGCCCGCCGACCACGCCGCCGGGCGGTACGCCCTGGTGCTGTGCGTCATCGGCTACCTCGCAGGGCTCGCCAAACCGGAGAACGGCAGACTCAAGTCGGCCACCGGCCCCATGGTCGTCGTGGTCGCCGCCGCCATCGGCACCACCCTGCTGTACGCCGGTGTCGGCGCCCTCGTCGGCGACACCGCCGCCCGCCACGTCGGCCTCGGCAGCCTGCTGTTCACGGCTGCCCTGTACGACCTGCTGCTCGCCCCGTTCGTCGTCCCCGGCATCATGGCGCTCGCCCGCCGCGCCGAGAACGACCCGCTCGCCGAGGCCGGCTCCACCGCCAAGTCGGCGGACATCTCCTCGGGCTGGCTCTCCTCCGGCACCGGGCTGCGGATCGGCGGCCAGCGCGGCGGCCTCGGCAGCCTGAAGACCAAGGCGCGCACCCGTACCGCGCGGGTGGGCCGCATCAAGGGGGTCAAGCGGCTGTGACCCCACGGTGGTTGGCGGACCCGGTTCACAGGTTCGCCGTATATGACACATACACACACTGAGAGGGGGCGGCAGCCGCAGTGACCAACATCCCCGAGACCGGACGGACCCCACGGGTCCAGATCCGGCTCGTCGTCATCCAGATCCTCGTGCTGTCCCTCCTCGGCACCCTCGGCGGCCGCCTCTGGTACCTCCAGATCCGCGAGGGCGACGAGTACGCCAAGGAGGCCTCCGGGAACCACGTCCAGCAGGTCGTCGAACCCGCCGTGCGCGGCTCGATCCTGGACGCGCGCGGAGTGCCGCTGGCCGACAACGAGACCCGCCTCGTGGTCTCCGCCTCCCGCACCGACCTGCTGAAGATGAAGGACGACGGCAAGGCCGTCCTCACCAAGCTGGCCGGCGTCCTCGGGATGAAGCCCGCGGAGGTCATGCAGAAGGTCCGGCTCTGCGACGCCAAGACCCCCCAGCCCTGCTGGAACGGCTCGCCCTACCAGCCGATCCCCATCACCGACGAGGCCACCGCCAAGCAGGCCCTGCAGATCCGCGAGCGCTCCGAGGACTTCCCCGGCATCACCGCCGAACCCGAGGCCGTGCGCCGCTACGGCGCCCCGGCCAAGTCCAACGCCGCCCAGGTCCTCGGCTACCTCTCGCCCGTCACCGACGAAGAGATCACCAAGGCCCAGGACACCGACTCGCCCTACCTGCGCTCCGACCAGGTCGGCCGCTCGGGCCTGGAGCGCGAGTACGACAAGGAACTGCGCGGCAAGGCCGGCGTCACCCGCTACGAGGTCGACAACCTCGGCCGCGTCATCGGACAGGCCGAGGCCGACGAGGCCCAGCCCGGCGCCAATCTCGTCACCAGCATCGACGCCCGCGTCCAGCGGGTCGCCGAGTACGAGCTGAACGACGCGATGAAGGTCGCCCGCACCCAGTGGGACCGCAACACCAACGAGAAGTACAAGGCCGACTCCGGCGCGGTCGTCGTGATGGAGGCCAAGACCGGCCGGATCGTCGCCATGGCCTCCAACCCGACGTACGACCCCAACGCCTGGGTCGGCGGCATCTCCGCCAAGGACTACGCCCGGCTCACCGGCAAGAAGTCCAACTACCCGCTGCTCAACAGGGCCATCCAGGGCCTGTCCGCGCCCGGCTCCACCTTCAAGGTGATCTCCACCGCCGCCGCCGTGGAGGCCGGCTACGACTTCGACGGCCGCTACCCCTGCACCAGCTCGTACTCGGTCGGCGGCCAGGTCTTCAAGAACTTCGAGTCGGAGAACTTCGGCCCCATCTCGCTCGGCCGGGCCCTCGAGGTCTCCTGCGACACCGTCTTCTACGGCCTCGCGCACCAGCAGTGGCAGAAGGACGGCGGCATCAACCCGAAGAAGGGCGAGCCCAAGGACTACTTCTTCAAGGCCGCCCACCAGTTCGGCCTCGGCAAGACCACCGGCATCGACCTGCCCAACGAGGTCGCCGGGCGCATCCCCGACCGCCAGTGGAAGCAGGACTACTGGAAGGCCAACAAGGACGCCTGGTGCAAGTCCGGCAAGAAGGACGGCGACTACGTCCAGAAGATCGCCTACGAGAACTGCCTCGAAGGCAACAAGATGCGCGCCGGTGACGAGATCAACTACTCCATCGGCCAGGGCGACACCATGGTCACCCCGATCCAGATGGCCACGATCTACGCGGCGATCGCCAACGGCGGCACCCTGCACGACCCCACGGTCGGCAAGGCCATCGTGAGCGCCGACGGCAAGAGCGTGCAGGAGATCAAGCCCAAGTCGCACGGCAGGCTGCCGATAAGCCGGGCCACGCTCAAGAAGATGGACACCGCCCTCGCGGGCGTCGCCACCGAGGGCACCGCCGCCTGGCGCTTCGCCCAGGTCGGCTGGCCGCAGGCGAAGATCCCGATGCACGCCAAGACCGGTACCGCCGAGGTCTACGGCAAGCAGACGACGTCCTGGTTCGCCACGTACACCAAGGACTACACCGTCGTCATGACGATCTCCCAGGGCGGTACGGGCTCCGGCGCCTCGGGCCCCGCCGTCCGCAACATCTACGACGCCCTGTACGGCGTCTCCGACGACGGCACCATCAACAAGAAGAACGCCCTGCTGCCGACCCCCGAGAAGAGCCTGCCGAAGATCCAGACCGACGGGACCATCAAGTCCCCGAAGGTCGCCAAGGACCCGGCCAAGGACCAGCGGGCGAGCCAGGAGGGCGCGCCCGAGCCGGACGAGACACAGCAGGCGGCGACCGTGAACACGTCGACCGGCGGGAACCGTGACACCCGCCGAAGGCGCCGCAAGCGGGGAAACCGGAGGATGCTCACATGACCGGGGCCAACAGCTTCCAGGTCTCCGGGTACGGCCCCGCTCGCGCGGGCTGGACCCGGCTGCTGGCCCGCGACTCGCTCGCCCGCCGCCTCGACTGGCCGATACTGTTCTCGGCCCTCGCCCTGTCCATGATCGGCTCGATCCTGGTCTTCTCGGCGACCCGCAACCGCACCGAGATCAACCAGGGCGACCCGTACTACTTCCTGATCCGCCACATCATGAACACCGGCATCGGGTTCGCCCTGATGATCGGCACCGTGTGGGTCGGCCACCGCACCCTGCGCACCGCCGTGCCCCTGCTGTACGGCGCCTCGCTGCTGCTGATCCTGCTGGTGCTCACCCCGCTGGGCTCCACGGTCAACGGCGCCCACTCCTGGATCGTGCTCGGCGGCGGATTCTCGCTCCAGCCCTCGGAGTTCGTGAAGATCACGATCATCCTGGGCATGGCGATGCTCCTCGCCGCCCGGGTCGACGCGGGCGACAAGCCCTACCCGGACCACCGCACGGTGCTCCAGGCCCTGGGCCTCGCCGCCGTACCCATGCTGATCGTGATGCTCATGCCCGACCTCGGGTCGGTCATGGTCATGGTCATCATCGTGCTCGGCGTGCTGCTCGCCTCCGGCGCCTCCAACCGCTGGGTCTTCGGGCTCCTCGGCGCGGGCGCGGCCGGCGCGATCGCCGTCTGGCAGCTGCACATCCTGGACGAGTACCAGATCGCCCGCTTCGCCGCCTTCGCCAACCCGAGCCTCGACCCGGCCGGCGTCGGCTACAACACCAACCAGGCCCGGATCGCCATCGGCTCGGGGGGACTGACGGGCGCCGGCCTCTTCCACGGCTCGCAGACCACCGGCCAGTTCGTGCCGGAGCAGCAGACCGACTTCGTCTTCACCGTCGCCGGTGAGGAACTGGGCTTCGTCGGCGCGGGCCTGATCATCGTCCTGCTCGGCGTCGTCCTGTGGCGCGCCTGCCGGATCGCCCGCGAGACGACCGAGCTGTACGGCACCATCGTGGCCGCCGGGATCGTCGCCTGGTTCGCCTTCCAGGCCTTCGAGAACATCGGCATGACCCTCGGGATCATGCCCGTCACCGGTCTGCCGCTGCCGTTCGTGTCCTACGGCGGATCGTCGATGTTCGCGGTCTGGGTCGCGGTCGGGCTGCTGCAGTCGATCAGGGTGCAACGACCGATGTCGGCGTAGGCGGGCCGCCCCGACCGGCGGTGGGGCCGACTGCCCCCGACCGGCGGCGGCCCCCTGCCGTGACCGGCGTCCGACCACTAGATTCGAATCATGGCGGACACAAAGCGGGAGATCGAGCGCAAGTACGAGTCCGACGACAGCGGCCTGCCCGACCTGACCGGAGTCGCCGGGGTCGAGGCCGTCGTCGACAAGGGGGTCGCGCATCTGGACGCCACCTACTACGACACCGCCGACGAACGCCTCATGGCGTCCTCGATCACCCTGCGCCGCCGCACCGGCGGATCGGACGCGGGCTGGCACCTGAAGTTCCCTGTAGCCGAGGGCGTGCGCGACGAGATCCGCGCCCCGCTCTCCGACACCCTCCCCGACGAACTCGCCGCCCTGGTCCGCTCCCGGGTCCGGAACGTGGAACTGCAGCCCGTGGTCCGGCTGCGATCGGACCGCGATGTACGCCACCTCCTCGACGCGGACGCCCGGCTGCTCGCCGAGGTCAGCGTGGACGCCGTGCACGCCGAACGGCTCAGCGGCGGGGTCGGCGACGTCCAGTGGACCGAGATCGAGGTGGAGCTCGCCGACGGCGGCGACCCGGCCTTCCTCGACAAGGTGGAGAAGCGGCTGCGCAAGGCGGGCGTACGGCCGTCCGGGTCGTCCTCGAAACTGGCCCGCGCCCTCGCGGAGACCGCGCCCAGGAAGAGGAACCCCGTCATCGGGGATCCCGTGACCGCCGGCGACCATGTCCTCGCCTACCTCCGCGCCCAGCGGGACGCGATCGTGGAACTCGACCCGGCCGTCCGCCAGGACGCCGAGGACTCCGTGCACAGCATCCGCGTCGCCACCCGCCGCATGCGCAGCGCCCTCAAGTCGTACGGCAAGGTCCTGGACCGGGCCGTCACCGACCCGATCGGCGACGAGCTGAAGTGGCTCGCCGGAGAGCTGGGCGTGGACCGGGACCGCGAGGTGCTCAGCGAACGGCTGAAGACGGCCCTTGCCGAGGTGCCCGGGGCACTGGTCTCCGGGCCCGTCGCCGAACGCCTCAACGTCTGGTCCGGAGGCAATCCGGGCGGGGCGAGCGCACGGCTGATCGGCGTCCTGGACTCCCGGCGCCACCTCGCCCTGCTCGACGCCCTGGACGCGCTGATCGCCGACCCGCCGCTGCTGAAGGCGGCCGGGAAGAAACCCCACAAGGTGATCGCCGAGGCCGTGCGGAAGGACTTCCGCAAGGTCACCGGGCTCATGGAGCACGCCCTGGAGCTGGAGCCCGGCACCGACCGGGACGTCGCGATCCACGAGGCCCGCAAGAAGACCAAGCGCGCCCGCTACGCCGCCGAGGCGGCCCGCCCGGCCCTCGGCGATCCGGCGAAGACCGTGGTCAAGTCCATGAAGTCGCTGCAGGACCAGCTGGGCGAGCACCAGGACAGCGTGATGGCCCGCCAGACCCTGCGCGAGCTGTCCGCCGTCGCCCACGCGGCGGGGGAGAGCGCCTTCACCTACGGATTGTTGTACGGCCGTGAGGAGCAGCGGGCGGCTGCCGTGGAGGCTGAGCTGCCCGGGGTCTGGGACGGGATCAGGGCAGCGGCGGACGCCCTGTGACCTTCCGGGCGTACGGGGGGTGGCCGCGGCCGCGTTAGGCTAGATGGTCACCCCTGTCCGTCCATGGAAGTGCGAGATGTCAGCCGAAACCGCCGCGTCGGTGTTCCCGCAGCTCGAAGCTCTGCTCCCGCATGTGCAGAAGCCGATCCAGTACGTCGGCGGTGAGCTCAACTCGACCGTCAAGCCGTGGGAGTCCTGCGACGTCCGCTGGGCACTGATGTACCCGGACGCGTACGAGGTGGGTCTGCCCAACCAGGGCGTCATGATCCTCTACGAGGTCCTCAACGAGCAGGAGGGCGTCCTCGCCGAGCGCACGTACAGCGTGTGGCCGGACCTGGAGGCGCTGATGCGCGAGCACCGGGTCCCGCAGTTCACCGTGGACAGCCACCGGCCGGTGGGCGCCTTCGACGTGTTCGGCCTGTCCTTCTCCACGGAGCTGGGCTACACCAACATGCTCACCGCGCTGGACCTGGCGGGCATCCCGCTGGAGTCGAAGGACCGCGGCCTCGACGACCCGATCGTGCTGGCCGGCGGTCACGCGGCCTTCAACCCCGAGCCGATCGCGGACTTCATCGACGCGGCGATCATCGGCGACGGCGAGCAGGCCGTGCTCGACATGACGAAGATCATCCGCGAGTGGAAGGCGGAGGGCCGGCCGGGCGGCCGCGAGGAGGTCCTCTTCCGCCTCGCCAAGACGGGCTCGGTGTACATCCCGGCGTTCTACGACGTCGAGTACCTCCCGGACGGCCGTATCGCCCGCGTGGTCCCCAACAAGTCGGGTGTCCCGTGGCGCGTGTCGAAGCACACGGTCATGGACCTGGACGAGTGGCCCTACCCCAAGCAGCCCCTGGTCCCGCTGGCGGAAACGGTCCACGAGCGCATGTCCGTGGAGATCTTCCGAGGCTGCACCCGAGGCTGCCGCTTCTGCCAGGCGGGCATGATCACCCGCCCGGTCCGCGAGCGCTCCATCACGGGCATCGGCGACATGGTGGAGAAGGGCCTGAAGGCGACGGGCTTCGAGGAGGTGGGTCTTCTCTCGCTCTCGTCGGCGGACCATTCGGAGATCGGCGACATCGCGAAGGGCCTGGCCGACCGGTACGAGGAGGACAAGATCGGCCTGTCCCTCCCCTCCACCCGCGTCGACGCCTTCAACGTGGACCTGGCGAACGAACTCACGCGCAACGGCCGCCGCTCAGGCCTGACCTTCGCCCCCGAGGGCGGCTCGGAGCGCATGCGCAAGGTCATCAACAAGATGGTCTCCGAGGACGACCTCATCCGCACGGTCTCCACGGCGTACGGCAACGGCTGGCGTCAGGTGAAGCTGTACTTCATGTGCGGCCTGCCGACCGAGACGGACGAGGACGTCCTGCAGATCGCCGACATGGCGACCAGGGTGATCGCCGAGGGCCGCAAGGTCTCCGGCCAGAACGACATCCGCTGCACGGTCTCGATCGGCGGCTTCGTCCCCAAGCCGCACACCCCCTTCCAGTGGGCCCCGCAGCTCTCCGCGGAGGAGACGGACGCGCGCCTGCAGAAGCTCCGCGACAAGATCCGCGGCGACAAGAAGTACGGCCGCTCGATCGGCTTCCGCTACCACGACGGCAAGCCGGGCATCGTGGAGGGCCTGCTCTCCCGGGGCGACCGTCGCGTGGGCGCGGTGATCCGCGCGGTCTACGAGGACGGCGGCCGCTTCGACGGCTGGCGCGAACACTTCTCCTACGACCGCTGGATGGCCTGCGCCGACAAGACGCTCCCCGCGTTCGGCGTGGACGTCGACTGGTACACCACCCGCGAGAAGACGTACGAGGAAGTCCTCCCCTGGGACCACCTGGACTCCGGCCTCGACAAGGACTGGCTCTGGGAGGACTGGCAGGACGCCCTCGACGAAACAGAGGTCGAGGACTGCCGCTGGACGCCTTGCTTCGACTGCGGGGTGTGTCCGCAGATGGACACGGCCATACAAATCGGACCGACCGGGAAGAAGTTGCTCCCTCTTACGGTCAAGAACGCGGGTCCGTCGCCGGCTGCGAGTGGTCACTCTCACTGACGTGAGTGAGGCGTTGCGGCGCATTTTGGATGCCCTCGGGGACCGCAGTGAGCAGGACTCGGCTGCTGTCCTGAGGGCGCTCGGTGTGGAGAGTGCGCGGCCGGGGATCGTGCGGGAGACGCAGAGAACGCCGCTGCCGCCTCCCAAGGCCTCGACGGCTGTCCATTCCGAGGTGGAGTGGGTCTGAGGAGTTCGGAGCCCCTGTAGGTCCTTATCCGGCGACTGTCGCCTGAGTGGCTGCTCTCTGCTCGCGACGTGCTCCGTGGCTTCCTAGCGTGGCGATATCGCTAGCGAGGAGGCACATGTCAGCGAGTGAGCCGCCTGGAGGCAGTCCTCGGTGGGGGAGTCCGGACCAGCCTTCTCCCCCTCCCGGGCAGTGGACGTCGCCCCCTGTGCCCCCGCAGAAGAAGCGGCGAGGCCGTGGCTGTCTGTGGGGGTGCGCCGGAGCTCTGGCCGCGGTGGTCGTGATCGTCATCGTTGTGCTGGTGGTCGCGGCGGGTGGCAAGGACGAGAGCACTACCCCTGCGCCCAGTGCGACCCCCACAGCGAAGACGAAGCAGGGGCAGACACGGGACTCTGCGGGGGAGCGGGCCGACCTCGTCAGCTTCCAGCTCGACGACCGCTCGCAAGACGGCATCACCGATATCTGGCTCGTCTGGACGATCAAGAACAGCAGCAGTCAGAAGTCCAACTACTCCTGGGACTGGGAGGCGGTCGACGCCGGCGGCACGCGCGTGGAGGACGGTTCGCAGTTGGAGACCAACGTGCAACCCGGCCAGACGGCTCGGGGCGAGTACCCCACGACGCTCAAGAGCGTGAAGGGCATCAAGCTCAACGTCACCAGCTTTGACCGGACTGCAAGCTACTGATGGCGAGGCCGGTGCCTGCGTCGACCTGATGGCGACGGCTGCTCCGCGGTGTGAGTCGACTGCGGACGGGATGCGGGCTTGGGACAGTGCTTGAGGAGGGGGTCAGCTTCCTGTCACAACCGGGACGATCACCGCAGCGATGGCGGAGAGAAGGCCTCCCACTGCCAGGAAGGCGTTGAACTTCTCTTTCGCGGTCGGGAAGACGGCCCGACTCACGTCTCCTACCTTGCTTCGCAGCACGATCATCTTCAGTTTCTGCCAACGATGTTGGCGATTTCGACACCCCATAAGTACGCCATATGCGTTGTTCCGACAGTAGGTCCGACCGTCTCGGTTGACTGCCCCACACCAGACCGGCACTTGGAAGGAGGCGTAGGCGAAGACCGCAATGGACAGTGCGGCGATGATCGGGAGGGCCCATTGCTGGGTCCACGCGACGATGAGAGCCCCAACCGCGATGTATCCCCAGTACAGGCGCATGGCTTTCCCCATAGATGCGCAGCGTAGTGGCGTATGTGCAGGTCAGCTAGAAGCAAGAACCAGACAGGTACTGCGCCATGGCGTGCAACTACCTCTTGACCGACATGGCCATTGAACCCACTGCCAACCGTCATGCTGAGACGGCGTCCTCTGCCGAGTAAACGGATCACATAAGTCCAACAGCCCGCGGATGGACACGCTATACAAATCAGGGCGACTGGGGAGAAGTTGCCTCCACTGACGGTCAAGGAGGACGCTCCGACCAGCGGCCTTGCTCACTGACGTGAGTGAGGTGTTGCGGCGAACGTAGAGGTCCTGGGGGACGACGGCGAGGACGGGGCGGCTGCCGCCGTGAGGTCGCTCGGGGTGCCGGGACCGGCAGCGGATCGACCAGGAGACGCCGAGAACGCCTCTGCCGCCACTTGGAAGCTCTTCAGTCGTGCATTCTGAGGTGCATGGTTCCGAGGGGCGGCTGGCCGCGAGAGGGCTACCTCGCTGAAGCGACACGCAGGTGAGAGACGCTCTGTGGGTCTGATTCCATGAGCGGGGCGGCGCCGCGATTGTGTACCGCTGGCGTTGATGGCGGATGGGTGCTCTGTGGCGTGGTGGGCCCGGCTGGATGCCTGCGATGGGCGGCAGGACCTCCCGAGACAGCCATTTGCGGCGCTAGAGTGCATCATCCTGCACAGTCTCATTACAGATGAAGGTGGCGCGTATGTCGCGCATGGATGCAGCCACGGCTCGCGCGATGGTCGACCGAACGCTTTACCAGGGGGAGACGGTGAGGGCGTTTGGTGCGGCGAGGGACATGAACGCGCTGACTCCCACGCTCGTGGACAGCAGTCCGAACTTCTGGGTGGCTGTTACCGAGTCACGGTTCATCCAGGTTGGAGAGGCTTCGGGGAAGGCGACGTCTCACCGCTTGGCGGAGCCGCAGGTACTTGAGCTGCGGAAGAAGCTGTTCGTCGGCGGCTGGCTTCGCTTTGATCCGGCAGGGCTGGGCCCCGAACTGGGCCTGGCACTACTGAAGGTGGATAGGTCGCTCATGAGGGCCCTGGACGTGGCGCTCGCCGACCGAGCGCAAGCCAAGCCATTGCCGAAGGAGTCGACCACGTACTCGGTTGAGGTGGTCAAGAACCCGGCCTACGTGGCCTCCTTCGTCGGAGAGGAGTCGCACGTCCTCGTGTGCGATACGTGCGGTGGGTACTGCGGAGAAGTGGTTGATGGAGAGGCCCAGCCGCAGCCGGACTGCACAGCGTGCCTGCGGCAGGTGATGAACCCGGCCTGACGAAAGCGCTGTTTATGACGAAGATATCTTGAGGCTGCCCTCCGGCTCCTTCTTTGGCGAGTGGGTCGGCCCGTATGCGACTGATGGAATAATTGGTTTGCATATCTCTTAAGGTGCACCTCGCGGGCTTGGTTAGTTTCCCGGGGATCGGCAACCGAGCCCGTGCTCTCGCACTGCCAGTAACGGCCTGCGGGAGCCGTAAAAGTGGTAGCGTTGTGCACTCAGGACGAGCATCATAAGGGCATGACCGAAGAGTTCGAACAAGGTGAACCATCCGATGACGTAGTTCACCTTGGGCGCTTCCTTGAGGTTGCCCAAGCCTGGCCTGAGACTGACTGGTACGGACGCGCAATGGCGATGCTTCACTACGGTGCGTTCAGCATTGAGCGCTTCCCGTTCGAGGAAACGTTTGAGAATGATCTCGCTGCTGCCGTGGCGCTGGCTAGAAGCTACCGGCAGCTTCAAGCGGCTTGGGTCGTCACCGCTCACGGTTTCCTTGCTGAGGCACGTAACCTGTTGCGTTCCGTGTATGAGTCCGCTGGCTTGGCCCGGGTGCTCGCCAAAGATCCGAAGCTGGCCGATAGATGGATTCGGGACGGCAAGTGGTTTCCCGATGTACGTGTGCGCCAGTGGCTCAGTGACGTGCGCAGAGATCCTCCCGACGAGGTCGAGAAGTATCAGCACTTCTATACCGAAGCTTCCGCTTGGGCGCACCCTACTGCCGAGTCTTGTATGGGGCAGATCTCGGTGGAAGAGGATCACTTTCATCTCAACCCAAACATCACCTTCGATGAAGCAGCCTGCAAGGAAACTGTCTCCCTGATCGCGTCTACAACCCTGTTCGCATGCTTTGCCTTTCGTAATGCAGTTGTAGATGAGCGCGCCATTGATCCGGCTTGGCGGCGGGACATGTACGACCTCGCTCGCGAGATGTCGAACGAGTCGCTGCCCCACCTCGACCGAGACTGGGAAGCAGAGAAGGCCCACTATGACGCTGTCATGGCTAATCTCCGCGATCGGCGCTATCTCAAGGGGCAATTGAGCACCCACCCAAGGTCGTACGCCAATCTCACACCGCAAGAGCCGAAGTAGTGTTGGCATGCAACATTCAAGCCAAGGTGGGAGTGGCCGTGTCCGTAGATATACACGGCTATAAGAGTCGGGCCGACTGGGAAGAAGCTGTTGCCGCTGACGATCAAGAACGCTGAAGAGGCTCAGTTGTCACTCTCACTGAAGTAAGCAAGGCACTCGATCGGGTAGTGGAGGCGTTGGTGGGGGTGAGCGAGGAGGAGGTAACCATGGCCATGGTTGCGCTGGGATCCTTCACCCCCGCCCGCCGGGGGTGGCCTCCCCCCCCCCCCGGCCGACTCTGCCAAGCCCTGGGAGCGCCTCGCAGGTTGTCCCCTAAGCCGAGCTGATCTGAGTCGGCTCGTTGGGCTCTCTCCTTACTGGGAGAGGACTGCCACTCCGCTCTACCCCGCCTGCAATGAACACGGCAAAATCGTGCGCATGGATCAGGGGGTCGCTGCGGTCTGGGCTGCTGGGTTAGCGGGATTGGCGAGCGCGGCGGGGGCTGCGGTGGGGGCAGGCGTGGCTGCCCGGGGTGTTCGCATGCAGGCGCTTCAAGCGCGTGAGTTAGAGAAGCAGACTAAGGAAGAGGAGCGTCGTCTTCAGCACCATGACTGGCGCCGCCAAAACTGCCTGGCCTTCCAAGCGAAGCTTGGGGAGGCGGTCGATGCCCTTGATGCATTGATGGACGCCCTCAGCGATGGGGAGTCGCTGGACGAGGTGCGTGGCAGGCTTCGGCAAGCGGAGGGAGCGGTACTCCGTGGGCACTACGACCTCGTGATGACCTGCCAAGTGGCAGAACTTGAGCGCATATCCGGCGCGGCCCTTCGATGGCTGGAGCAGACACTCTTTGCGATAGACGCTCTGCGGCGAGACCCCGCGCATGTCGCCAACCATGACTCGCCGTTGAGTCAGCATTGCCTTGATCAGCGGCGCGGTCTGTTGGGTTCATACGAGATGTTCTCCAAGGCGCTTCCGCAAGTGCTACCCGTCTCGTGAGCTTGAGCGGAGCTGGCAGGGCAGTGTGCTTACCAATTGGGGAAGCGTCGGCGGACGTCACGGCCCTGCGTCAGGCTTCAGTCGCAGCGACCGACGAGTGTTAGGCACGCCAGATCGGCCTCTGGTACTTGCCTTGGTAACTCCGCCTCCCGCTACTCAGCGTTCTCCGTGAGGTATTGCCGCACAATCTTCCCGACCAGTTCCCCTTGATGGACGCGCTCTCGGTACGCGGCTCGCTGGAACGCTTGGTACTGCTCGGCGCTCAGCATGGCGTGCACCGATCGAGCATCAGGGTGCATGTGACCGCAGCAGATTAGGCGTAGACAGATGTCGGCCTTGGTTTCGCGGACCTGTGGCGTACGCCACGGATAGTGGGGATAGCCCTTCAGCTCCTCTCGGCAGCGGTGGAGCGCCTCGAACATCTCTGCCTTGCGTTTGTGCCTCGCATGGCCGTAGTGGTGCCGGAACCAGTCGCGACGGTCAGGGTCGGCTATCTCGCGCTGGGTGCGCTCCACCCGCCTGGTGATGCCGGCGTAGACCTCGGGCCTCATAGCTCGTTTTGCGAACCCGACAGCGGGATAGCGGTGATGCAGGTCCATATCTCGAACCCATTCCTTTGCGCTGCGCCCGTTCTTCCAACGGTTGCAGTCCATGCACGACGGAACGAAGTTCCACCAGACGTCAGCACCCTGGTCGGCGATGGGCTTTTCGTGCTCCAGCGTCTCGGCACGCGATCGCCCGCAGTACACACAGAGTCCACGGTGAGCCGTCAAGATCATCAGCCACAACCAGGTCGGCTGCTTGCTGCGATCGCCCAGGCGGACCCTGCTCGTCATGTTGCCTCCTCATGAACGTTGGCGTCGGGCCCCACTACGGCCATGCAGAGAAGCTTCAGGTTGAGGGCCGAGCCTCGCACCGGCCGGCGTCTCGCGGCACAGTAGCGATGTACAGCAACGCCACAAACCGGTCTTGTCCAACGGCGTCCTGCCAAGATGCGGCCTCTACGACTACCACTGATCGATCCACGGATCACGCTTCCGTACCTGCTGGTCTCTAGGTCGCGGCGTGGGTGTGAGGCGGTGTGAGGCACTGCCTCGCCTTGGCACCTTGAACATCCAGCGTAACCACTGACACTCACGAAAGAATGGAGTATCAGTGAATCGACAGTCACGCTTGCCTCCAGTCCGATAGTCTAAGTAGCCGTGCGGATTAGGGGAGGGCGGGGGAGGCTGCCTCTTCCGCAGAGCTGGACACCACCCGATGATGATATCGAACATTCGGGCGAATCGCCTGCGGTTGCCGCCCCGGAATCAACGATGCGCGTAAAGCCGGCCGAGCATTCGGCTAGCGACGTGCTTGAAAATTCAGAACCGAAGATGTCGAGGGACTCAGTGCATATTAAGTCATTTCGAGTTCAGAACTTTCGCCGCCTAAAGAATGTTCGGGTAGACCTCGACAAGCAGACGACTATTTTCGTCGGAGCGAACAATAGCGGCAAGACGTCTGCAACTCATGTGTTCCAGCGCTTCCTGGACCCTAAGGTTCGCTTTCAGATTTACGATTTCTCAGCAGACTGCTGGGATACTTTCAACAGCTTTGACCCCGTCACGGGTGATGCGGAGTCTGACCTACCCAAGATCTACTTTGATCTTTGGTTCGAAGTAGATGACGATAATATGCATCGCGTACTCGATCTCCTACCTGGCCTCGACTGGGACGGGGAGCCCGTGGGACTGCGAATGATTTATGCGCCGCGAGACCCTTCCTCGTTGGTAGCGAACTACCAGAAGTCGCGCAAAGACAGGAAACTGCCTGACGAGCATTCTGACGGCGCTTATAAACCCTGGCCTTTGGACCTTACTGACTACCTCACTAAGCGACTGACGAGTGAGTATGAAGTTAAGTACTACGTACTCGACGCCCGGCAGTGTGATGCTGATCTGATCCCTAAGGCCGGATATCACCCCTTCTATCTCGGAACGAATGCTTCCGGCGCCGGTGCAATGGTCAGCGCACTCATCAAAGTCGATTTCCTAAATGCCCAGCGACATCTCACGGACTCGGAGTCGCATGGCAGAGCTGAAGACCTGTCTCGGAGGCTAAGTAGGTACTATCAGCGCAACTTGGACAAGTTCGAGACGGACCTGGATGCACTTAGCGCTATCGCTAATTCAGAATCCGCTCTTAATGAGCATTTCGCTCAAGCTTTCGACTCCATTCTCAAGAGTATTGAGCACCTCGGGTACCCGGGCGCCACTAATGCCGGTCTCGTGGTCAAAGCTTCGTTCAATGTCCAGAACGTGTTGAGCACGAGTGCCCGCGTTCACTACATGCTTCCATCTGTCAATGGGGCTCTGCTGCCTGAGTCATCACAGGTTCTGCCGGACCAGTACAACGGTCTGGGCTTTAAAAACCTGATCTACATGGCGGTTGAAATCCTGGACTTCCATCATGCCTGGGAAGACGTGGAGGGGCAGCGTCCGCCAGTACACCTGATCATGATTGAGGAGCCAGAAGCTCACCTGCACGCGCAACTCCAACAGGTCTTTATTCGCAGAGTCTTCGAACTCCTACCCGAGGCTAAGCCGGGGTTCCATACTCAAATGGTTGTCACCACCCATTCGTCACACATCCTGTATGAGAGCAGCTTTAAGCCGATTCGCTACTTTTGCCGAGATAAGGGTGCTCAGGCAACACATCGCAGTGACGTCAAGAATCTTTCGGTCTTCTATAATGGAGAAGAAGAAGCGACCCGCAATTTCCTGCAACAGTACCTAAAGCTGACTCATTGCGACCTATTTTTTGCCGACGCTGCTGTGCTGGTCGAGGGTAACGTCGAGCGGTTGCTGCTGCCCCTGATTATTGAGCGTAAATTCCCTGCACTGAAGGCGTGCCACCTTACCATTCTCGAAGTCGGTGGAGCGTTTGCCCACAAATTTCAGGAGTTGCTTGACTTCCTGGAGATCACGACGCTAGTCATCACGGATCTTGACAGCGTTGAGGCGCCCGAAGAGACGAGTGTGGAGGCTAAGGAATCCGAGGGCGGTCATGCATGCAAGACAACTGAGCCACGTGCCATCACCTCAAATGAGACGCTCAAGCACTGGTTTCCGAAGTTGACCACGATCGATGAATTTCTAGATCTGCCGGACAGTGAAAAGATTGTTAAGGGTGCGGATAAGGAAGACGGAAACATCCGAGTTGCCTATCAGACCCGTCGACTTGCCGAATGGGGGACGGGCGCGGTTGAGCTCGCTGGACGAACCCTCGAAGAAGCCTTCGCGCTGGAGAACTTGTCTTGGACTCAGGAGCCGTCGAGAAGAGCCGTCGGTCTATCCATTCCCAAATCAGGCCAATTGACGCTTGAAGAACTTCACGATGCGCTCTTCAAGCGCGTTCGGAACCTCGATAAAACAAGGTTCGCTTTGGGGCTTATTGCGGAGCAAGACGCTGCATGGAGGCCGCCGCGGTACATCATGGACGGATTGATTTGGCTTCGTGAGCGGTTGTTGTCCCAACCTGCAGGACCCTCGTCAGGGGAAGGGCGGGGAGTATGAGATCACGAGTCTCTGCGCCGGACACGCCCGCAGACATCCAGTTGCGTGGTCTCCTGGACGGAGATCAGCTCCGGTCCTTCGTCATGGTTGCTGGCGCTGGTTCAGGGAAAACAACTTCCCTAGTGAAGGCGCTCGATCATGTAGTGACGCAGCACGGTGCCCGTCTAAGGGCTCGAACTCAGCAAGTCGCATGCATCACCTATACCGAGGTAGCCGCTAAGGAAATCCATTCTGATGTGGGCAACAGCCCTCTAGTCTCCGTGTCCACCATTCACAGTTTCTTGTGGACCCTAATTAAACCGTTCCAGAGGGATATAGGTAGGTGGGTCGATCATCACATCCGGAGTGCGATTCAAGAGATCCAGGAAAAGCAGGAGAATTACACATCGCGCACACGTAGCACGACCATAGCGAAGGATGCTTCTGACCTAGAGAAGCTTAACCTCCAGCTTCAGTTAGTCAAAGAGGTTGAACGTTACTCGTATGGTGTTGGAAGTGACTACGCAAAGGGAATCCTTGGTCACGAGGACATTGTTACGATGGTTCCCGATTTGATTCTCGACAGCAAGCTCCTCGTGCGAATCGTTGCTAGCAAGCATCCATATATTTTCGTCGACGAGAGTCAGGACACCTTTCCTAAGGTCGTCGAGGCGCTCAAATATATTGATGCGCAGGTCCAGGGTGCCATCTGCCTTGGCTTCTTCGGAGACCCTATGCAGCAGATCTTTCAGCGGGGTGTGGGGGAGATCGTTGCAGAGGCAGAGTGGGAGCGAATCGAGAAACCAGAGAACTTTCGTAGCTCAAGCAGAGTTCTCAATGTTATTAATCAGGTGCGGTCGGATGCCGATGGCATGGTTCAGGTGCCCGGACGCCTTCCAGAGAAGCAAGTGGCTGGTGAGTTCTTCTTCTTCGTTCTTCCCGCGGATGACCAGAGAAGTGAACGACTGGAACGGGTCCGAGCTTGGCTTGGGCAAAACAGTGAGGCCGGCAGTTGGGCTGCGGACTCGGCTGATGACGGCGAAGGTGCGAAGATTCTCATGATCGTCCATCGGATGGTGGCCAAGCGCATGGGATTTGAGCAACTTTATGCTGCCTTCCACGACGGTGGCTCGAAGGGCTTGAAAGAGGCCTTCGACGAGGGTGATGCCTGGCCGCTCCGTCCGTTCGAGGACGTTATTCTTCCTATTTGTGCAGCTGATAGCGTCGACTCTCCGTCTGTAATCGCGGTCCTTCGCCAGAGTGGCGGCGTTTTTAATTTGGACGCATCAGACCAGGATTTGAGGAAAAGACTGACCCTTGCGCGTGACGCCGTATCCCTACTCCGAACTAACGTGACCGAGGGTGGCTCAGGATCTGTCGGCAAGGCCCTGAGACTGGCTGTGGCTGCTGGCCTTTTTGCTCCTGATCCGCGACTCTCTGCATACCTGGAACCTGATGGTATGCATGCAGAGATCGTCCTCGGTTCGGAAACTAAAGAAGTTCTAGATGCCTTCTTGGCCTGCGATGTAGGCGAAATCTCGGCCTATTTCAGGTACATCCAACAGCAATCTCCGTACGCCACGCAACATGGAACTAAGGGGACGGAATTTTCCAAGGTCATAGTTGTCCTGGACGATGAAGAGGGGAAGTACAGCCTTTACTCGTATGAGAAGTTGTTCGGGATCAAGGAACTCTCGGATACCGACAAGCGAAACCTAGCCGCAGGAAAGGATTCGGTCTTGGAGCGGACTAGGCGTCTGCTCTATGTGTGCGTATCACGCGCGGTTGAATCGCTTGCCGTTGTCGTATTCGCAGGCAACACGGCTGAGGCCAAGTTGGCAATTGAGAAATCGAAGATCGTGGCTGGCGGAAAGATTCTGACCGATGCTGACCTTGCACCAGAAGCCAGCTGACGGGTCAGTCGAGCCAGGCGTATAGCTGGCTGGCTCCCGCGCCGCGGACTGTCCATACGCTGAGGTTCGCCAACCAGGGGCTGGTGTCTGTGAAGGTTCACTCCCCAAGCCCCTTCCTCGCCTCGATCGTCTATAGCTGGGTACGGTCAGGGTCGTGTCTGGCGTGTGTCGGGTTGGTCACCCATAGATGCGCGCTGGTTGATCGCGCGCGACTAGGGGAGCTGGTACGGGCATGGCGGTTGACGCTGCTCGATCGGAAGAGGGGTTCACGTCCACGGGAGCTACGCGGGTGATGGTGGCCGCGTGCCGGGCGGCGGGGCTCGACGACAGAGACGCGGAGTTGATCCGGCTCGGAGAGAACGCGTTGTTCCGGCTGGCCTCGGTGCCGGTGATCGTGCGTGTGGCCCGCGGGGAAGAGTGGCTGCCGAAGGCGCGTACGGAGGTCGACGTCTCCAAGTGGCTGGCGGAGGAAGGGTTTCCTGCTGCGCGCATCGTTGAGGATCTTGAGCAGCCGCTCTTGGTCGAAGGGCACCCTGTGACGTTCTGGCACCTGATAGTCGAGGGTGATCGCAAGGCCACCTACGGAGAGTTGGGCGGTGTCCTGCGGGATCTGCACTCCTTGACGCTGCCGGAGGGACTCGAACTGCCGGCGTTCGAGCCGTTCGACAAGCAGGAGCTGCGGATGGAGCGGGCTGTGATCCCGCCGGATGACAAGGTCTTCCTACGGAAGCGGTGGCGGGAGCTCCAAGACAAGTACGCGGAACTGCGGTTCGAGACGCCCAAGGGGCCGGTGCACGGGGATGCGCACGTGCAGAACCTCATGGTGGATGATCGCGGGCAAGTGATCCTGATCGACTTCGAAGCCTTCTGCTACGACCATCCTGAGTGGGATCTGATGGTCACGGCTGTCGAGCATCACAGTCTTGGGTGGCAGACCGATGAGCAGTACGCCGACTTCGTGGCCGCGTACGGGCGGGACCTGTACGACTGGCCTGGGTACGAGACGCTGCGCGGTTTGCAGGAGTTCGGCATGACGACGTGGCTCATGCAGAACGTGCAGGAGGACGAGGAGACGGCGGCTGAGTACCGCCGGCGCATCGCTGGTCTGCGAAACGATGACGCTCCTCGGGACTGGCGGCCCTGGTAGCCGCTAGTCGTCGTCCTCCAGGCGGGCAAGTGCGTCGTGCACCTGGTCGTTGAATGCGGCCACGGTGGGGTTCGTGGCGTGGATGCTTACCTCGGCCTGGAAGTCGGTCACGTACCGCTGGAATCGTCTCGATTGGAGTGTGTCGCCGCCGTCTACGGCCAGGCTTGCTGTCGTGACGGCGGCTTCCAACTCGCCGTTCAGGAGCTGGCTTTGAGCCAGCACCATGCGGCAGAACCCCAACGTTCGGGCGTACTTCGGGTCTGTGCTGTCGACGGCGCGCTGAGCCTGCTCGACGGCTTCGCGGCGCATCTTGAGATCACGGAAGCAGTGGCAGAGTTCGCCCATGAGCTCCGCGGAGTCGAAGTAGCCGAGCCACGCGGGATCCTCGGCGGTGTCGGCGTTCTCGAAGTGGCGCTGCGCCTCATTCATGGCGCGGCCTGCGGCGATGCGGTCGCCTGCGTTGGACAGTGCGCGGGCTTCCATAGCCGAGTAGTTCGCCATGGCGCGCGGCGTAGCACGTCCCTTGGCGCCCTCGACGGCGGCGCGGGCCAGTTGGATGGCCTGAGCGTGGTTGCCGAGGTAGTTGGCCTGGTGGCTGAGGTTGCCGAGGATGCGGGCGCCGAACATGCGGTCGTCGATGACCTGGGACAGGCGCAGCATGGAAGTCAGGTAGCGGTGGGCGAGCTGGTGGTTTCCGGTGTCGTACGCGGTCCATGCGAGCAGCTGCGAGACCTCGGCGGCTGCACCGAAGAGCGCGGTGCCCACCTTCCCGCTGTAGCTGGCATCGAGGAGAGGCAGGACCTCGTGGCGGAAGTAGTGGCGTAGGGCCTTGTGGCCATGGCCTCCGCCGTACTTGAAGTCGAGCTGCATGAACATCCCGGCCGCGTCCTTGATCGCGCGGACGTCGCGCATGCCGACGCGCTGGTGGCTGGGTCTGTCGGGCTGAATACCGTCCGGGCGCGCGATCATCCAGGACAGGACGGCAGAATTGAGGTCGCCGTCCGCGATGGCCAACTGGTCGGATGCCGGGGCGTCGGGGGATTGGTCGGCGAGGCGCTCCAGAATGGACAGAACGTCCGGCACTGTGTCCGCGTAGCCGATGGGCTGGGGTGCCGGCTGCTGCGAGTGATCGAAGAAACCGAGATCGCCGGGTGTGATCCGACGGCCGGTTTTGGTGCTCAGCACGTCTGCCATGATCGCGGCGGTCTGAGGTGTAATGCCTGCGCCGTCCCGCCATCGCTGCACGGAAACGTGGGTTGTTCCGAGGTGCACGCCGCGCTGCTCGGCGGCGTCCTTCATCCGCTTCGCAAGACCCTTGTTCGAGACCTGCGCTTCGTCCATGACGGCAACTAAGTGCGCGTTCGGCTCTCGGCTCATGCTCCCCTGCCAACCCGAGAATGACGGCGAGTGCTCATCCTGTCACAGGAGTATCGCCGCAGGGGGTTCATTGGTGAACCCCCTTTGCCTTTGCTGGTGTTCATGTGAACCCCCTGGTGAACGCTCCCGGAACCAGTCTGCTCGCCGTGTACTGGCACGCGTGCAACAAGCGATGCCATGAGGGCCGCCGGCGGCTCGGAGAGGGACCAAATGGATGCGGGGAAAGCCAAGAGCCTGGCAAGCGAGCTGGACGCCTATGCGCACTGGTTCGTGGTGCCGGATCCGTCCTCTGACGGGCACTTCCTGACGCTGACGCTCTTCGCCGAGTTCGGCGACACGGGGCGCATGGCGCGCGACATGACGGCCGTGTTCTTGCGGGGCGCCGGGGTTGATGCGCTGGTCAATGACGCTCGACTGGCCGTTTCAGAACTCGTGGGAAACGTGGTGAACCACGCGGTACCGGATCGGCACCTCAGTCGTCCTGGAGGCTGCCGACGTATCGATGTGATCTTCAAGCTGTACCCAAAGTGGCTCTTCATCGGCGTTGCTGATGAGGACTCGACGCCCCCGTTGCTTCCAGCAGGAGAGGCGTTCGCGCCGGGACTGCTCGGTGAACTGTCCGAGGCGGTGTTGCCTGACACGGGCCGTGGGCTGCACATCGTTCAGCGGCTGGCGACATCGGTCTGGTGGTCGGCGGAGGATCGCGGAGGCAAGACCGTCTGGTGCCGCTTCGATCTCGATCCGTTGACGGCCGATCACGTGGCCTGACAGACGCCGGGGCACCGCATCACCGTTGCTCTGCTCCTTCGCGATCGGGAGCAGAGGTGCCCCGGTTACCGGCCGGATCCTGACCGCTCCGGCCGAAGGGGCGCGGTTCCTCGAACGTTTCGGGAACTCCCCTCCCGAGTGAGGGGCCGCGCTTCACAACCTCATACCGAGACCGGGCCACCCCATCAGCCCTGGAAAGCGAAGGGTGGCCCGGCTGGGAACACGGCGGTTCCCGGTGCCTGATGGTACCGGGGCCGTCGTGCTGCATTTCGGTCCTGGTCCAAGGAAGTTGACGATCCGTTACCTAGATCAGGACAGAGGTGGGCCAGGTGTCTGGCGCGGGTGAGGACAGGGGGAGTGACGGTCTGGACGTCCCTGACAGCGACTCGGGGCTGTGGGTGTCGCGGGTCGACTACATCGCGGGCTGGCGTGTGGCACGCGGGTCGGCCGACCGGTTAAACCGGGCGCTCCTGGCCGTGGGCTTCGAGTTGTCAGACGTGCGTGCCGTGGCCTCGACGAACGAGGAAGGGCGGGGCGTTGTACGCGTCGCGGGATGGCCGGACGCCGTGGAACGGCTTGCGGTCCTCCTGGAGACGCTCGCCGACAGTCATGGTGGTCGGACATGAGCGGCCTTTCCGCTGATGAGCGGGACACGTGGGCACGTCGCCGGCCGCAGAGACTTTGGGTGGGAGCTGTCATGGGGCGAGTGAACAGGGGGCCTTACGCTCGCCAGCGGATCGGGCAGTCCTTGGACCTGCCCGCAACAGCCCGATCGGCCCCCTGTTCTTCGAGGCTCGCCCCATGGCGGCTGCCTAAAGTCTCGGAGGTCGTCGACCCCCAGCCCCGTGGGCCCCGTCCTGTAGCGGCTGGTCGATGCTTCATGCCCAGCGGTGTTCTGCGGTGTGGGGCGCTTGCCGACCGGACGGGACCGGCGGTCACGCCGCACGCCCGGCCGGGGCGGCGGGGCGCCCCGGCACGCCGCAGGCGTGCCCTTGAGGAAGTGAAGAATGTTTCGACCGATTGCCATTGCGGATCATGGCTGGCGGCGTTGAGCGGGCTCCTTGTCGGCAGTGATCCGGTAGGCAAGCTCAGCGCGGTCGGCGCCGATGCGGATTTCTTCGAGGATCAGGGCCTGGTCGTCGGTGCCGCAGGTGACGCGGGACAGGTGAAGGACCGGGGTCGCATCGGGCAGACGCAGGGCGGTGCGCTCATCCGGGAGCGGCATGCGCGCGCGGACCGTCTCGGACCACCACAGTTTGTGTCCGGACTTCGTCAGCATCGCGTACACGGCGGCGGGTTCGGCATTTGGCGCTTCGGCGAGATCCGGTACGGCGTCGGCCGTGGCGAGCGGGATCAGCGTGCGGTGCATCGCGCGCGTGCCAGTGGCCGGATCAGTCAGCAACCTGTCGCAACCGAAGAGCGCTTCCTCGACCTGTACCTCAAGGAGGTGTGCCGTGGGTTCGGTCGCATGCGTGCGGTAGGTGCTCGGCTCCTCGGTCTGCTCCCATGTAGCTACGCCATGGAGTGTGAATTGACCGCCGGACGTGCGGCCCACGTGGCCGGCGATGCTGACGACAGGGCGGCCGTTGGAGCGTACGAAGCTCCCCTTGCCGTGCCGAACGTCGATGAGGCCTTCCGCCCGCAGTGCGGAGACGGCGTTGCGGACCGTGGGACGGGAGACCTGGTAGCGGGTCATGAGTTGAGCCTCGGACGGCAGGAGCGAGTCCGGAGCGAACTCTCCGGACAGGATTGCTTCCCGGATCGCGGCGGCCACCTGTTGGTAGAGGGCTCCGGGGCGCTGGATCTCTGTCATCTCGGCATCTCCGGGTTGGAGTCGTAGGCACGTCGCACGCGCGACATCACTCGTCAGCATAAGTAGTTGCTCTCTCGCCGTACAGGGCTTCATAGTCGTAACTCGTAAGGACAAGTGACGTCAGTACCTGATCGACGTCCTGACTGGCCAAGGAGGCCAACACCAATGCAGTCCATTCCCGTGGATGCGGCGCGACTCGGCGTACTGCGATGCGCCATCGCGCCCGAAGCAAAGCTCAGCAACCCCGAGACACAGGAGGTGAAGAGGGACCGGGACGGTAACCCCGTCTACACGGTGGCCGTCACCGTGCGCCAGGACCGGCGGCGCATCTCCGTCGTCGAGATCGCCGTGAGTGGCGAGCCGAAAGGCATCGAGGAAGGCCAGATCGTGAGAGTCACCGGGCTGACCGCGTTCGCCTGGTCGATGGGTGACCGGCACGGGATCAGCTTCCGCGCCGACGCGATCACACCCGTGCACGGTGCCGCCGCGCACACCAAGGGCGGTGATGCGTGATGGGGCCGTACCTGCTTGCCGTTGCCCTGGCCGCGCTGGCCTGGGTGCTGCTCGTCGGTGACCTGGTGCGTCGGCATCGTCCGGTCTGGTACTGGTACGTCGCCGGCTACCCGGTGACTACGTGCCGGGTGCTGTTCACCTGGCGCAGAGTCGCCCTGCTCAACGATCTGTCGGTGTCGCGACTTCCGTCGCGCACGGTGGTCGGGCATCTGTTGGTCAAGGATGATCCGGTACGGCCAGTGGCTCCGCGGCTGTCGTTTCCGCGCGCTACGCGCATGGGGCTGGCCGTGACCGTACGGCTGCACGCGGGCCAGACCCCGGCGACGTACATGGAGGCGGCCGATGCCCTCGTGCACGCGTGGAAGGTCCACGCGGTGCGGGTCACCTCGCCGGAACGTGGGGTCGTGTTACTGACAGCCATGGCCACTGATCCGCTGCAACGTCCCGGCCTGGCCACGGCCCCCACCGAACTGCTCTCTGCCCTCATCGGCGCTCTGGAAAGCGGCGGTGCCTGGGTCATGAACCTGCGGCTCGTGCCGCACTGGCTCATAGCCGGGGCCACCCGGTCCGGCAAGTCCACCCTGCTGGCCAGGCTGATCACCCAACTCGCGCCACAACCCGTCGCTCTGGTCGGTATCGACTGCAAGGGCGGTATGGAACTCGGTCTTTTCGCGGAGCGGTTAAGCGCGCTGGCGACGTGTCGCCGCGAAGCGGTCGCCATTCTCTCCGCCCTCGTCGTCGACATGCAGGACCGGATGAGCGCGTGCCGGTCGGCCGGTGTCCGTTCGATCTGGGAACTCCCTGACAGCCTCCGGCCGACACCCGTGGTCGTGATCGTCGACGAGATCGCAGAGCTGTACTTATCTGACGGCACCCGCGAGAGCAAGGCGGAAGCCGATCAGTGCTCCACCCTCCTGCTCCGGCTTGCCCAGCTCGGGGCCGCCCTCGGACTGCACTTGGTCGTCGCCGGCCAACGCGTTGGATCCGACCTGGGTCCCGGCGTCACGGCGCTCCGGGCCCAACTCGGCGGCCGGATCTGCCACCGGGTGAGTGACCCCGGCACGGCCGAGATGACCTTGGGCGACCTCAATAAGGACGCCGTGGCCGTCGCTCAGGCCATCACGGCGGAGGAACGGGGTGTGGCCGTATGCAGCGGACCGGACGGCGGCTGGAGCCGTGCCCGCTCGCACCTGACTCCAACGGAGGAAGCCGTCTCGACAGCCCGGAAGTACTCCGGCATGACCCCGGAACTGCCCGCCCTCGGTCATGCGCTCGTCGCGCTGGAAGGGGATGACAAGTGATCAGCGAAGGAACGGCGTTCACGTTCACGGTGATCTTCGGGATCATCACCGTCCTCCTCGTCCGCTCCCGTGATGTCCGCGCCTGGGAAGCCGTGTGCGTCGGCCTCTTCGGCCTCTACCTCGGACAGACCCCCGTGCTCTTCACCGTCCACGGACTCGTGACCTGGTTCGTCAGCGGCTTCTCCCACACCTGAGCGGAAAGGACGTACCGCCATGCCTATGCCTCGCGTGAGGTGCCCTCACTGCAAGGGCGACGGCGCCCGCAGGACCTGGACCGGACGACTGCACCGCTGCCGCGTCTGCCGTGGCACCGGAACCATCCGCTGACCGAGACCCACACACCACACCAGACGAGGGAGGACCCATGCCCCACGACCTGCCGTCACCCATCACCCGTGCCGCTACGGCGGCCCAACCCGGAAGGTCACCGCCATCACCGCGGACCTCACTCCAGCTGACAGGCGCCCCGTTCTCGACCGGGCGGGGAGCCTGCGTCGGCTCTCCGAGACAGATCGCGACGCAATACGCGTTGCCCAAGATGCCAACTTCCAGCGCTGGTTGGAACAGATCACCGCCACAGGTGGGTGTGCCAACCCCGTCCACCTCTCCGGCTCGACTACGACTCTGGCCCCGGATACCGGCGAGATCTTCCGTCACTACGACACTCGCGATGAACCTGGAGAGCGCCTTCTCGTCCGGTGTCGCAACAGACGCGCGACTGTCTGTCCGGCGTGCTCCCGGCTACACGCTGGGGACACCTTCCACCTTGTCCGTGCGGGTCTCCTCGGCGGCAAGGGTGTTCCCGCCGCAGTCCGCGAGCGACCTCGGCTCTTCGTCACCCTTACCGCCCCGTCCTTCGGTGCGGTTCATCGAGTCGGGGAGCGCTGCCGCCCCCGTCGTGACGGCGGTGCCTGCGAGCATGGTCGTCCCCTTGGCTGCGATGTGCTTCACGCTCCCGATGCGGCGGCGGTCGGTCAGCCGCTCTGTCCCGACTGTTACGACTACACAGCCCACGTGCTGTGGCACGCCCACGCTTCCAAGCTGTGGGATCGGTTCGTCATCGACGTCCGGCGGCGCCTCGCCGGCTCAGTCGGCCTCGTTCAGTCTCGCTTCGCACACCACGCCCGGCTGTCCTTTGCGCGTGTGGCCGAGTACCAAAAGCGGGCGGCCGTTCACGTACATGCCGTGGTCCGCCTAGACGGACCGAACGGTCCTGATGATGAACCTCCGGCTTGGGGCACTGCGGATCTACTCATCAACGCGGTGCGTACATCGGCTGAACGGGTCCTGGTCCGCACGCCCCACAGCCCAGCCGTGGGTGAGTTGGGTGTGCGATGGGGTGTCCAAATCGACGTCCGGCCCCTGCGCACTGATGAGGGTGGGCTCGATGATGACGCCGTTGCCGCATACGTGGCCAAGTACGTCACCAAGGGGGCGAGCGAGACAGGCGCCGGCCTGGACCACTCGCTCTCCACCTTCGCCGAAATCGACACGGCACCCGTCAACGATCACGTCCGCACCCTCATGCGTACCTGCTGGCGCCTCGGTGGGCTTCCCGAGTACGCGCCCCTCCGGCTTCGGGCCTGGGCTCACACGTTGGGCTACCGGGGCCACATCCTGACCAAGTCCCGCGTCTACTCGACGACGTACGCAGTGCTCCGCGCTGAACGCGCTGACCACATGGGCCATGGCGACCTGCCCGACGCAGTCACCGAGAGGCACTGGCGCTACGTCGGTTCCGGCCACACGCCAGGCGCTGCACTCATCGCCGCCGGAATCGCCGATGACCTTGCAGAGTCCCGGCGGCTCGGCCTTGAGGCGAGGCAAGAGGGGGAGTGGTGCGGATAGCCGCGCTCCCTGAACGCGAGCCGCGAAAGCCTCTGCGTCCGTCATCGCCTGGACCTGGCGACGACAGGGCACGGACCTTGATCGAAAGCGAGATCGTGATGGTTGATGATGACGGCACGGAGGAGCCCTTCGACCCCGCGTCGTGGTTCAAGTGAACGGGGACGCTGCCTGCCCTTACTCCTCCAGACGGCAGCGCCGCATCTATCGCCTGCCGTCAGAAGGCTTCAGCGAAGTCGTCTTCCTTCAGTATCAGGCGGTCCCGCACGTCCTTGGGGATCATGAGCTTCATGTGGATGCGCGGTGCGCGTACGCCCGGGACCTTGCTCCGCTTGATCTTGCATTTCACGCCGACCCGGAGCAGATCGGCGGCCATGGCTTCCATGCCGCCCTCCTCCCAGTGGGCCCGGAAGGTCTGGCCGTTGTGCACCGCCACCCATCGATCCTTCGTCGACTCGGGGTCGATGGCCTCCAGTTGCTTGATCAGGTCGTCGAGAGTCTTCTCGGCCTTCTCTTTGGTGAACCGCGTCTTGGTGAAGCGGCCTCCAGGCTCAAGCCCTGTCATGTAGTAGCTAATGGACTGTTCGAGACGCTGCTGTTCCTTGCGGGCCTCGGCGCCTTGCCGGTACTCGCGCGTCATAACCGGCTCGTCGCCCAGAACCTTCAGGACGTCCTCGACGAGCTTGCTGTAGATCTCGTAGGGGTTCGGTGCACCGTGGCCTCCGGCCTTGCACTTGCCGCACCGGAGGTACATGTAGGACCGCTCTTTGACTCGGTTCTTCTGCACCGTCATGTTCGTGCCGCAGTCGTCGCAGATCAGCACCCCGAGGAACTGTGTAGCGCCGCCCGGAGCACGCGTGGGCTGGTTCTTGCCTCGGCGGTCCAGGGCGGCCTGAAGGCTGTTGAACTCTTCCTCGCTGAAGATCGGCTCAGCTACGCGGATGGGCTTGGCGTCATTGCCCAGCACAATCTTCGAGCGGCGCACCCCGCCGTTCTTGTCCTCTTCTACGCGGTAGCCCATCAGCGCTGGGTTCCGGAGTCGACGGAGGAGGGTGGCCGTTGTCAGGCCTGGTCCGCAGAGCCTGGCGCGGACGAGGACCCTGGCCATTCGGCGGGCGGAAGCCGGCCGGGTGCGTGTAGCTGCGTTGCGGCACCAGTGCAGCGCACGGTAGGCCTCCTTGTTGATGGTGAGGACGACTCTCCCGTCCTCGTCCTCCGCTGTCTCGTAGCCGTACGTCGGCTTACCCACGAGCCAGTTGCTCTGAGTCTTGGTGTAGTCCCAGAGGCTCGCGACGCGTGTGCTCGTGTTGGCGGCCTCGATCTCGGCGATGCCACCGACGATCGTGACCATGATCTTCCCGGCGGTTGTGGTCAGATCGATCGAGTCGTTCTTGGAGACGAGGTTCTTGCCGTACTTGAGGCACCAATCGATCATGGTGCTGAGGTCTGTGAGTCGTCGTACGAAGCGGTCCAGCTTCCAGAAGAGCAGTACATCGAACTCGGGCGCCTTGTTGTTGAGCCAGTCCCCGAGCTCCTTGCGCTTCCACGGTGGGACCTTCGTCGCCGACACGTTGAGGTCGCTCGCAACTCCGACCACTCGGTAGCCGCGCTCCCTGGCAAGCACGCGGAGATCGAGCTCCTGCCGGACAGGCGACGTCGTGTCGTCCGTCAGGACGGACAGCCGCACCGACAGGAGCGCGCGTGGCGCGTCGTCGGGTAACAGGGCCTCCGCCCTCTTCAGCTCTTCCAAGAGCGCTAAGTCGGCCTCACTCCATTCGGACTCAACGTCGTACTGCCCACGGTCAGTTGGCGTGCGTGTCCTCGTCCGTTTCCCCATACCGGCCACGGTAGCGTTGTTTTGGCTCCGTTGGTATATGGCCGCAGATGGACACCCACATCCAGATCGGCCCGACGGGGAAGAAGCTGTTGCCTCTGACGGTCAAGAACGGTGGTCCGGCGCCGGCTTCGAGTGGTCACTCTCACTGACGTGAGTGCGGCGTAGCGCCGCGTGGTGGATGCCCTGGGGGACGACAGCGAGGAGAAGACGGCTGCCGTCCTGAGGGCGCGGTGGATCGTGCGGGAGACGCCGAGAACGCCGCATGAGGCGTTGAGAGCCTAGGGGGGAGCCCGTGCTGGCGGCTGTCGCCTGAGTGGCTGCTCTCGGTTCGCGACGGGGCTCGTGGATTCCTGGCGTGGCGGTATCCGCTACCGAGGAGGCGCCATGTCAGCGAGCGAGCCGCCTGGGGGCAATCCGCAGTGGGGAGGTCCGGGCCAGGCCTCCTCCCCTCCCGGGCAGTGGGCATCGCCTCCTGGGCCACCGCAGAAGAAGCGACGGGGCCGTGGCTGTCTCTGGGGATGTGCCGGTGCCCTGGCCGCAGTGGTCGTGATCGTCATCGTTGTGCTGGTGATCGCGTCGGGGGACAAGGACGAGAGCACCACTTCTGCGCCCAGTACGAGCGCTACCGCGAAGACGCGTCAGGGGCAGACACAGGAAGCTGCGGGGGAACGAGCCGACCTTGTCAGCTTCAAGCTCGAGGACCGATCACAAGCGGGTATCACCAACATCTGGCTCGTTTGGACGATCAAGAACAACAGCAGCGAGAAGTCCAACTACTCCTGGGACTGGGAGGCTGTCGACGCCGGCGGCACTCGCCTGGAGGACGGTTCGCAACTGGAGACCAACGTGCTACCCGGCCAGACGGCCCGCGGTGAGTTCCCCACGACGCTCAAGACCGTGAAGGGCATCAAGCTCGACGTCACCAGCTTTGACCGGACTGCTGCCTACTGAGCCGGCCGGTAAAGCCTGAAGCACCTCACTGCGGCGAGCGAGGGGTCACGTCTGCGGCAGCGGGATGAAAGGTGGCCCCAAGCTGTAGCTGGACTCAAGGACACTGTTTCTGTGCCTTGTGGTCCTCTCACTGCGCGGGTCCTACGGCGATGCCGGATGTGGATCCTTCACCTTGTCCACACGCTGGTGACCTGTGCGGATCGCTGATTTCTGTTGCCCTCGGCAAGTTGATATCCAGGACGGCGATTGCTGGATAAAGTCGTTTTGTCGCAACTGGTTGCGGGGACAACCAGAGTTCGGTCGGCGCTGCCGACATCCTGGGGAGGGCCTGAGCGCATGAGTCGTCGCTCTGCTGGTTTTGTCAACACTTGGGCTGAAGCGCAGCGTCAGTACCAGCGGCAGATCGAGGCCGAGCAACGGCGACGTCGGGAAGAAGCGCGACAAGCGCGGGACTACCAACGACGTGCCGCTCAGGGGCACCGGGAGTACCGTCAGGCGCAGGCCAGGCAACGTACGGCAGAGCTGGACGCTCAGGTCGCGGCCTTGCAAGGACTGCTGACCACGGGTTGCCAGGCGCCGGCCTTCAGGGCGTCGTCGTTGATGCGAATGGAAGAGATTCCACCGTTCGACCCTGGTCGGCTTGCGTGGCCTGTGAGCATGCCGGATCCGAACCAGTACCAGGCGCAAGGCGGCTGGACGGCCAGTCGGCGCGCTCAGGCGCAGGCTGAGGCACGGTCACGCTTCGAGCGCGACTGGCACGCGGCACAGGCTGCGGAGGCGCAGCGGCAGCGGCAGTTATCCGCCGCCCAACGTGACTACGACCAAAGAGCTGAGGCACAACGAGCCGAGGTGCGACGGCACAACACCGGCATCACCGAGGCGATCGCGGGTGTCAGGCGGGGCGACCCCGAATCCGTGGTCGAGTACTTCTCCGCTGCTCTCTACTCATCCACAGCCTGGCCCGAAGGCTTTCCTCGACAGGTGGCAGTGGCCTTCGACTCGGCGGCGCGGCAGTTGGTCCTGGATTGGGAGCTGCCCGGGTACGGCATCGCCCCGGAAGTGAAGTCCGTGAGGTACGTACCTGCCCAGGACGAGGACAAGGAGACGGCGCGACCTGTGACGCAGCGCCGCGCGCTGTACCGGGAGGTGCTGGCGCAGAGCATGCTGTTGGTCCTGCACCAGCTCTTCATGGCAGACGAGTACGGCATCCTCGACTCGGTGGCGCTGAACGGCTTCGTGGACGCACCCGATCCCGCGACAGGCCGGCAAGCCCACATATTCCTGGCCACCGTCATGACCCAGCGAGCCACCTTCACCGACCTGCGTCTGGAACAGGTGGATGCGACCAGCTGCCTGACGGATGCGCTACGGGGACAGCTCACGACCCGGCCTGACCAGCTCACTGCCGTACGGCCGAGTCGGCAGCCCCGGGACGTCGGAAACCGGGTCGTCACCCATGGCGGCGGTGTCGAGGAGCCGGACCTGTACGACATGGACCCGATCGCCTTCGAGTCCCTCGTCGCCGACCTGTTCCGTGCCATGGGAATGCAGGCTGTGATGACGCAGCGCTCGAACGACGGGGGCGTGGATGTCGACGCGCTGGACCCGACTCCCATCCGGGGCGGCAAGATCGTCGTCCAGGTGAAGCGCTACCGCAACACGGTGCCGCCCACCGCGGTGCGGGACCTGTACGGCACGGTCCAGGACATCGGCGCCAACAAGGGCGTCCTTGTGACGACGTCAGGATTCGGCCCGGGCTCGCACACCTTCGCTCGCGGCAAGCCTCTGGAGTTGATCTCGGGCCCCGAACTGGTTGATCTGCTGCACCGGCACGGGCTACGCGGGCGCCTGGGGGAGGGCGGGCGACCGGTCCCTTCGCGGCCTGAGCCGTCCGGTCCGCCGACTCGGCCGGACGATTACAACGTGCTGGGCATGACGTGGTCGGGCAACGTCGCACTGGACGTCTGCGCACTCGTCTGCCGAGGCAGTCGAGTCCTCAGCGAAGACCACTTCGTCTTCTTCAACAACCCGCAGACTCCGGATGGTTCGGTACGCGCGGTGTCAGCTGCTGCGCCGGACAAGGCAGCAATACGTGTCGCCTTCGATGCGCTGCCGGGAGACGCGGATCGGTTCGTGCTGGTTGCGGCCGTGGACCCGGAGGTGAACCCGAGCGCCGATCTCTCCGGCTTCACCGATGCCTGCATCCGCCTGCTCGACGCGTCGATGACCGAACTGGGCCGCCTGGAGGTTTCCGACGGCCGCTGTGGTGAGACGGCCTTGGTGCTCGGGTCGTTCAGGCACAGGGCCAGTGGTGACTGGGACTTCGTACTTGGCGGGAAGGGCTACGTCGGCGGCTTGGAGCAGCTTGTCCAGGACTTCGGTATCGAAGTGGAGTAGCTCGGGCGGTCGAGAACGCCGGCCCGGCGCCGTTCGCGCGAGGCGGTCACAGTCACTCCGCCCAGGTATGACGGGAGGTCAGACGGCGGCGGCCTGTCCGCCCTCGACCGAAGCTCGGCTTTCACGTCGCCGGTCGGCCGGCTCGGTCCGAGGGCAGGCAGGCCAGTGTCCGTGGGCCCTACTTCTTGTGGCCGTTGCCGTGTCCGTCGGGATGGAGGACCACCTTGATCCAGCCTTCCTCGCGGGCGTCGAAGTGCTCGTAGGCGGTGGAAACCTGGTCCAGGCCGAGTTCGTGGGAGACGATGAAGCTCGGCTTCGCCTTCCCGCCGGCGATCAGGTCCCGCAGCGCTCGGTTGTACTTCTTCACGGGCGCCTGCCCGGTGCCCATGCGCTGGCCCTTGAACCACATCATGCCGAAGTCGATCGGGACCTTGCCCTGCGCCTCCAGCTCCCCCTGGGCCTTCTCACCGCCGGGGTCCTTCGGCAGGAACACGCCCACCACGCCGATGTCACCCGTGAACCTGACCGAGTCGATGAGGCCGTTGAGCGTGAGGCTGGCGTCCTCTTGACCCTGGTGGTCGTGTGCCTGGTAGCCGACGCACTCGCAACCGTTGTCGGCGCCCAGACCGAGGGTGGCCTCCTTGACGACCTCCGCCGGGTCCTGCTCGGCGGTGTTGATCGCGATGGCCCCGATCTCCTCGGCCTTGCGCAGCCGGTCGGGCTGGTGGTCGGCCACCCAGACGCGGCCGGCGCCCTTGAGCAGGGCGGAGTAGGCCGCCATCAGCCCGACGGGACCGGCCCCGTAGACGATCGTCTGGTCGCCCGGTTTGACGTTGGCCATCTCCGTGGCGTGATAGCCGGTGGGGAAGATGTCGGCGAGCATCACGTAGTCGCTCTGGCGCTCGGCGGCGTCCTCGCCCAGGCGCAGCGCGTTGAAGTCGCCGTAGGGCACGCGCAGCAGTTCCGCCTGGCCGCCCTGGTAGGGGCCCATGTCGGCGAATCCGTAGGCGGCTCCCGCGAGAGCCGGTTCCGGCTGCATGGTCAGGCAGTAGTTGGTCAGCCCCCGCTCGCACTGCTTGCAGAAGCCGCAGGCGATGTTGAAGGGCAGGACCACGTACTCACCGACCTGGACCTTGCTGACGGCCGAGCCGACCTCCACGACCTGGCCCATGTTCTCGTGTCCCAGGGTGCGGCCGGTCTCGAACGAGGTGCGGCCCTCGTACATGTGCAGGTCCGACCCGCAGATGTTGGTGGCGGTGATCTTGACGACGATGTCGCAGGGATGCTCGATCTTCGCGTCCGGTACGTCCTTCACTGTGACCGTTCGCGGTCCTTCGTATACCGCTGCTTTCATGATGGCTTCTCTCGGTGCCGCGACATGAGGGCGGCACGGCGATGATGAGACGCGCAAAGAGCCTGACTCTTGGAAGGTGCCACGACGGGGGTCGTGGCACCGGCGCGTCTCCGCGGGCCGTTCAACCGGTTCGGGCGGAACGGTGGTTCGGGCCGGTGGCCCGCCAGGCGGAGCTTCGGCGCTCCGACGGCGTGGGACGCGGGTCCCCGTCGGCTTCCGACCTGAAACAACCTTCCACCGAGCAATCGGCCGGTCTCTGTTCCGGACGGCCATCGATCGAGGACGCCTCTCCGGCTCCGGTCACCGGCTACTCGCCGTCGTCCTCGAGCATGCGGCGACGTTCCTGACGTCGAACCGTCTCCCCTGGCCCGACTCCTCGGCGAGCCGAGCGGGGAGTGTCCGGGCCGTGCGCTGCGCGATCTCCGTCGGCGCGTCCGGATCCGCCAGGAGAGTCACGACCGTGAAGTCCTGCGACGACTCCCGCATGACCGGGCTCCTCCCGTCGGGCATCCCGGGACCACCAGTGCCCGGGATGCCCGAGATGCCGTCAGGCGGCGTTCTCGGCCTCTGCTGGTGCGAGGGCGGGGCTCAGTGGGTGTCGGCGGAGTGGGGGCCGTAGAGCGCTGCTATGTCCTTTGATGTGGGCCAGCGGCTGTAGGTGGGGGACTGGGGCCAGCCTTCGGGGGAGGTCTGCCATTGCTCCTGGCGGCCGTAGGGGAGGAGGTCGATCAGGGCGAAGGTGTGGCTCAGTTGCTCGGTGCCGCGGCCGGTGGTGTGCCAGGTGCGGTGGACGGTGTCGCCGTCGCGGAGGAAGACGTTGACCGCGAAGCCGCCGTCGGGCGGGGCGCCGACGTCGGTGCCGAAGGGGCTGTTCGCGGTGGAGTACCACGGCATCCTGTTGCCGACCCGCTCCCGGTAGGCGAGCGCCTCCTTGATCGGGCCCTGGGTGACGACGACGAAGCGTGCGTCGTAGTTGTCCAGGAACTCCAGGCGGGTGTACTGCGAGGTGAAGCCGGTGCAGCCCGGGCACTGCCACTCGCGGCCGGCGGACCACATGTGGTTGTAGACGATCAGCTGGCTCCTGCCCTCGAAGACGTCCGCCAGCCGGACGGGACCGTTCTCGCCCTCGAGCGTGTAGTCGGGCATCTCGACCATCGGGAGGCGACGACGCTCGGCGGCGATGGCGTCGAGCTCGCGCGTGGCGGCCTTCTCCCGCGCTCGCAGTTCCTCGAGCCGGTGTTCCCACGTCGCGGCGTCGACGACGGGAGGCAGTGCGTGTGCGGTCATGGTCCCCTCACAGGGTGGGTGCGTACGCGGCTTTCCGTTGCGCAGAGGCAGACCCCGTGGGGGTTCGGAACTCATCGGTCGGCGGTGCACGGGGGAGGGGCGGTGCGGACACCGGGGCCCTCCCCCCGGCGGCGCGTTACTTGCTCGCGGCGAAGCGCATCAGGGCCAGTTCGTCGCCCTGCTTGATCTTGCCGGTGACGTTGATGACCTCGAGCTTCCAGGTGGTGCCGAACCGCACCGCCTTGGCGACCGCGCAGCCGTTGTCCGTGGTGAGCATGCTCGGCCAGATGTCCGCGACCTGCTGGGTGCTGCCGCCGGTGGCGTCGTAGACCTTGAAGCTGATGTTGCGGGCCTTCTGGAAGGAACTGCCCTTCTTGTAGGCGGCGGCGACGAAGACGATCGACGTGATGTGCGGCGGGATCTTCGCGAACTCGACGGTGACCGTCTCGTCGTCGCCGTCCCCGTGGCCGGTCTGGTTGTCGCCGCTGTGGAGCAGGGAGCCGTTGCCGATGGGGTCGAGCGAGTCGAGGCCCGCCAGGCGCACCGGGTCGCCGTCGTGCATGGCGATGGCGATCAGGTCGAGATCCGTGCCCGTCTTGCGGCGGAGCTTGCCCATCACCCCACCGCTGGCGCCCGCGGTGGGGTCCCAGGAGACCCCTATGGACAGATGGGTCACGCCGTCCAGGTCGGCGGGGCCGTCTTCCTTCGTAAGCGTAATCATGGGGACATACTGCACGGGCTCCGGCCGCGGTACCGGAACAGGCCCGGGAAACCCGGTGGCCCGGCGTCCCGCGGCCTCGCCATCATGGACAGATGCCGCAGCTGACCGCGCCGGACGTCCGCTTCCACGCCTCCTACCTCGACGCGGTACGGGAGTTCACCGAGTCCGGCGCGGACCCGGTCGTGCTGGTGGGGGAGGAGACCGGGCGGTACCGGAGGACGTGGCACGCGCCGGAGGGGTTCGCGGCCTATGTGGACATGGTGCTCGGGGAGCGGGAACGGCCGCGCAGGCCGGACTGGGTGCCGGTGACCAACCTCTGGTATGTCCAGGACGACGCCTTCCTCGGCAAGATCGCGATCCGGCACCGACTCAGCCCGTTCCTGCTGGAGTTCGGCGGCCACATCGGCTACGCGGTCCGTCCGAGTGCCCGGCGAAGGGGGCACGCCACGGCCATGCTCGCGGCGGCCCTGCCGGTCTGCCGTCAACTGGGCATCAACCGGGCCCTGGTCACCTGTGACACCACCAACACCGCGTCTCGTAAGGTGATCGAGGCCAATGGCGGAGAATTCGAGGATCGGCGCGGCGCAAAGCTGCGGTACTGGATCCGTACGGGGAACTGAGGCGTCTACGTCGTTATGGACCTGGAGAAGCGGCCTGCGCCGCAGCACCCCGCGTCGCAGCAGCCCGCGCCCGAGGGATGTCTGACCGTCGCGATTCGCATCCCTGTGCGCATCGTCGTGCTCGTGCTGGTCGTGCCCGTGCGCATGGTGTGGGACGCGCTCGTCGTGGTGGGACGGTTCCTGCGCGACCACGTGCTGCGGCCGCTGTGGCGGGCGCTGGTCGTGTGGCCCTGCGTGGCCCTGTGGCGGTACGTGGTCGTGCCGGTCGCCAAGGCGTTCGGATGGCTCGGCAAGGTACTCGTCGTCGTCCCCCTGGTGTGGCTGTACCGGTATGTGCTGACACCGGTCGGGCACGGCATCGCGTGGGTCGTGCGGGGGATCGGGGCCGGCCTGGCATGGGTGTACGCGCGCGTGCTCACTCCCGTCGGCCACGGGATCGTATGGCTCCTCAAGGGCGTCGGAGCCGTGCTGGCCTGGATCTTCACACCGATCGGGCGCGCGATCGCCTGGTGCGTGGGCGGGCTCGTGTGGCTGGCGGGCACGATCGCGCGCGGCGTCGGCGTCGCCCTGTACTGGATCGCGCGGATCCTGCTCGTCCTGCCCGCGATCGCCCTGTGGCGCTGGGTCCTCGCGCCCGTGGGAAGGGTTCTCGCCGTCATCGGGCGGGAGGTCTGGGACGCGCTCGGGCACGCCTGGCGGATCGCCGGGCACATCTCGCTCGCCGTCGGACGCTTCCTCGGGACCCTCTTCCGGTGGATCTTCGTCGAGCCGGTGCGCTGGGTGTACCGCACGGTGCTGACCCCGGTCGGGCACGTGATCCGCGACCTGGTGCTGCGTCCCGTCGCCGAGGCCGCGCGCAGTGTGGGACGGATCACCCGGGCCGCGCTCGCCTCCGCCCGTGAGTCCGTGCGGGAGGCCCGTGCCGACTTCCGGCGCATGCTCTTCGGCGAACCCCGTGCGAGGGAAGCGGTGGCCCGGCGGGAACCGACCGGCGCCGACACACGTACTCTTGGTAGCAGTACGACCGCACTCACGAAGGACTGAGCGACACTGGGCAAGCGACAGCCCGAAGGCCCGCCGCCCGCACCGGCGGTGCAGCGCATCCGACTGCGCTACACCAAGCGCGGCCGCCTCCGGTTCACCAGCCACCGTGACTTCCAGCGCGCTTTCGAGCGTGCGCTGCGCCGCGCCGAGGTGCCCATGGCGTACTCGGCGGGGTTCACGCCGCATCCGAAGGTGTCGTACGCCAATGCCGCACCCACCGGCACGGGCAGTGAGGCGGAGTACCTGGAGATCGCGCTCACACAGGCGCGCGACCCGGAGAAGCTCCGGCTCCTCCTCGACGAGTCGCTGCCCGCCGGGCTCGACGTCGTCGACGCGGTCGAGGCCCGCACCTCGGGGCTCGCCGACCGGCTCACCGCTTCCGTGTGGGAGCTCAGGCTGGACGGCGTGGACCCGGCGGAGGCCGAGCGCGCGGTCGCCGCGTTCAGGACCGCCGAGGCGGTCGAGGTCCAGCGCACCACCAAGAACGGCCTGAGGACCTTCGACGCCCGCCCCGCGGTCGTCCAGCTCGAAACGCACAGTGAACCTGCTGATAGGCCGACCGACCAGCCCTGTGCGATACTGCGGCTGGTTGTTCGGCACGTGACGCCTGCCGTTCGACCCGACGACGTCCTGTCCGGTCTCCGCGCCGTGGCCGACCTGGCGCCGCCGGTCCCCGCAGCGGTGACCAGGCTGGCGCAGGGGCTGCTCGATGAAGAGACCGGCACGGTGACCGACCCGCTCGCGCCCGACCGCGAGGCAGTCGAGGCCCACTCAACGGCCGAACCGACTGCCGCCGCGAAGGCGCCGGCGTAAGGAAGGTCCCGCGAAGGACGGGCGTCGTAGCGCAGCCCTCGTACTCGGGAGCCACCTGGGTCGGGCAGCGCACTGACCACAAGACTTTCGCCAGGCCGTACCAACAAGGGCGTACGGAACCGGCGAGACAGGACACAGAGAGCTTCCGTGCGGCGCCCGCGCCCCGGACGGCGGCACCGCGCATCGCGCGAGCCGCGGACGTCACCGGCATCCTTGCCGGACCAGGCGCGGCGCCCGGGAGCCTGACGGGAGACAAGCCCGCATGCTCGAACCGACCGAACCCACCGAGGGTTCCGAACAGAACACTCCGAGCGACACCCTGCCGCCGCGTCGGCGGCGCCGTGCCGCGTCCAGGCCGGCGGGACCGCCGGTCGCCGCCGCGGGTGGCGAGGAGATCGTCACCCCGGCCATACCGGCCGCGGAGGCCGAGGACCTCGTCACGGACGAGGAGGAGAAGCTCGACGAGAACGTCGAGATCACCGCGAGCGTCGAGGCGGAGGAGCCGGCCGAGGCCGCCGCGTCCGCCGGGCGTCCGCGTCGGCGTGCGACGCGCCGGGCGTCCGCGCCCGCCGGTGCGCCCGCCGCGGCTGAGACTGCCGAGACCGTGGTGCCGGTGGCCGCCGAGGCGTCCGTCGAAGCCGTGGCCGCCGAGAGCGCGCCCGCCGTGGAGACCACGGCCGAGGACGCGGCCCCGCCCCGTACCCGTCGGCGTGCGACCCGTCGGGTGTCGGCGCCTGCCGCCGCACCCGCCGAGTCCGCCGAGACCGAGACTGCCGTGACCGCCGAGGCGCCCGCCGCCGAAGCCGTGGAGACCGCCGCGCCCGCCGCGCGCACCCGGCGCAGGGCCTCCCGGCGTGCTGCCGCTCCGGCCGGCGCCCCGGAGGCCACCGAGGTCTCCGAGCCGGCTGAGCCCGAGACGGTCGAGCCGGTGGCCGCGGAAGCGCCCGCCGAGCCCGTCGAGGCGGTCGAGACCGCCGCCGAGTCCGAGGACGCGGCCCCGCGTCGCCGTCGGCGCGCCACGCGGCGCGTGTCCGCGCCGGTCGCCGAGACCGCCGAGCCGGCCGAGAGCGCTGCCGCGGAGGCGGCACCGGTCGCCGAGGCACCCGTCGCCGAGGTCGCGGCCGCCGAGGCCCCCGTCGAGGAGGCCGCCCCGCGCCGTGCCCGTCGTCGGTCCGTTCGCCAGGCGGCCACCGGGTTCTCCGAGCCCGCGCGCCAGGCCGTCGGTGCCGAGGACGAGGAGAACGGCTCCCGTCGGCCCGCGCGACCCGCGGTCGCCGTGTTCCAGGCGCCCGTCTTCACCGAGCCGCAGTTCCAGACCCCGCAGCGGGCCGCCGCCGAGGCCGCCGCGGAGGCGGAGGCCGGACCGAGCGAGCCGGCCGAGACCGTCGAGCCGGTCGAGGAGATCGCCGAGGAGCAGACCGGGTCGCGGCGCCGCCGCCGGCGCCGGGGTGCCGGTGACGAGCCCGAGGTGCAGGAGACCGTCGCCGAGACCGTCGTAGAGGAAGAAGAGACGGACGACGGCGCCGAGGACTCCGCAGAGGAGGACGAGGCCGAGGAGACCGGGTCGCGCAGGCGCCGTCGCCGCGGTGGCCGTCGTCGTCGCCGGGGCGATTCCGCCGAGGCCTCCGGTGACGAGGAGGCGGACGACTCCGACGAGCAGGACGCCGAGCAGGGCGGGCGGTCCGGGCGGTCGCAGTCCGAGCACTCCGCCCGGTCCGCGCAGGACGAGGACGGCGACGAGCAGGACGACGAGGACGACGAGGACGCCCGTTCCGACGAGTCCGGTGGTTCCAGCTCCAGCAGCCGTCGCCGTCGTCGCCGCAGGCGTCGCGCCGGTGACTCCTCGGTCGACGCCGAGCCCGGGGACACCGACCCCGAGCGGACCGTCGTCAAGGTGCGCGAGCCGCGCGCGAAGGCCGAGCCGTCCGACGAGGTGCAGTCCATCAAGGGCTCGACCCGTCTGGAGGCCAAGAAGCAGCGCCGCCGTGAGGGCCGCGAGCAGGGGCGTCGCCGCGTCCCGATCATCACCGAGGCCGAGTTCCTCGCCCGCCGCGAGGCCGTCGAGCGTGTGATGGTCGTCCGGCAGAGCGGTGAGCGCACCCAGATCGGCGTCCTCGAGGACGGTGTGCTCGTCGAGCACTACGTCAACAAGGAGCAGGCCACCTCGTACGTCGGCAACGTCTACCTGGGCAAGGTCCAGAACGTGCTGCCGTCGATGGAGGCCGCCTTCATCGACATCGGCAAGGGCCGCAACGCGGTGCTCTACGCCGGTGAGGTCAACTTCGAGGCGCTCGGCATGGCCAACGGGCCGCGCCGCATCGAGTCCGCGCTCAAGTCCGGCCAGCCCGTGCTCGTCCAGGTGACGAAGGACCCGATCGGGCACAAGGGCGCGCGTCTGACCAGCCAGGTCTCCCTCCCGGGCCGCTACCTCGTGTACGTGCCCGAGGGCTCCATGACCGGCATCAGCCGCAAGCTGCCCGACACCGAGCGGGCGCGTCTGAAGACCATCCTCAAGAAGATCGTCCCCGAGGACGCGGGCGTCATCGTGCGCACCGCCGCCGAGGGCGCGAGCGAGGACGAGCTGCGCCGCGACGTCGAGCGGCTCCAGGCGCAGTGGGAGGACATCCAGCGGAAGGCGAAGAGCGGCAACGCGCCGACGCTGCTCTACGGCGAGCCGGACATGACCGTCCGGGTCGTCCGCGACATCTTCAACGAGGACTTCTCCAAGGTCGTCGTCAGCGGTGACGAGGCCTGGCAGACCGTCCACGGTTACGTCTCGCACGTCGCCCCCGACCTCGCCGAGCGCCTGTCGAAGTGGACCTCCGAGGTCGACGTCTTCGCCACGTACCGGATCGACGAGCAGCTCGCCAAGGCGCTGGACCGCAAGGTCTGGCTGCCCAGCGGCGGTTCGCTGGTGATCGACCGGACCGAGGCGATGGTCGTCGTCGACGTCAACACCGGCAAGTTCACCGGCCAGGGCGGCAACCTGGAGGAGACGGTCACCAGGAACAACCTGGAGGCTGCCGAGGAGATCGTGCGTCAGCTGCGGCTGCGCGACCTCGGCGGCATCATCGTGATCGACTTCATCGACATGGTGCTGGAGTCCAACCGGGACCTGGTGCTGCGCCGTCTGCTGGAGTGCCTGGGCCGGGACCGGACCAAGCACCAGGTCGCCGAGGTCACCTCGCTGGGCCTGGTCCAGATGACCCGCAAGCGGGTCGGCCAGGGTCTGCTGGAGTCCTTCTCGGAGACCTGCGTCCACTGCAACGGCCGCGGTGTCATCGTGCACATGGAGCAGCTGACCTCCGCCGGTGGCGGCGGCAAGCGCAAGAAGCGCGGGCGTGGCGGCGACGGGCACGAGCACACCCACGAGGCCGCGGTCGCCGTGGAGGCTCCCGAGGAGGTCGAGACCGAGGCGGAGCTCGCCGCCGAGGTGGCCGAGCCCGTCTCCCTGGCCCCGGCGGAGTTCGCGCCCGACGAGGAGTTGTTCAGCAGCGTCGCCGAGGCGGAGGCCGCCGCCACGCGTGGGCGGGGTCGTCGCAGGTCGAGCCGTCGGGCGTCGGCTCCGGCCGGGGCGCCGCGAGGCGCCGGGTCGAGGAGGTCGGGCGGCTTCGAGGAGTCGGCCGCCGAGGAGGCCCCGGTTTCCGGGAGCGCCGAGGTGCCGACCGCTCAGGCCGTGCCCGCGGAGGTCGAGGCCGAGCGTCCCGTGCAGCCGGAGACGGCCGCCGAGGCGCAGGCCGAGCCGTTCGCGGCGGAGGACCCGGTCGTCGAGGCCGCTCCCGTCGCCGAGGCACCGAAGGGCCGTACCCGTCGTCGCGCCACCCGCAAGGTGTCCGCGCCCGCCGGGTCGCCCGCGGGGGCCGAGGCCGCCGTGGTGACGGTCGCCGAGACCGCTCCGGTGGCCGAGCCGCAGGCCGAGGAGGCGCCGGTGGCGGCGCCTGCCGTGGCCGAGCCGGTCGCCGAGAGCGCCGCTCCGGCCCGTCCGCGTCGCCGTGCCGTCCGCAAGGCCACCGCGCCCACCGCGTCCGAGGAGGCGGCCGTCGTGGTCGTTCCCGCGGCCGAGGCGCCGGTCGGGACGGAGGAGCCCGCCGAGGAGGCGGCTCCGGCCAAGAAGACGGCCCGCAAGACGGCCAAGAAGGCCACGGCGAAGAAGGCGGCCACCAAGAAGACGGCTGCCAAGAAGACCGTCGCGAAGAAGACCGCCGCCAAGAAGACGACCGCGAAGAAGGCGGCGTCGAAGAAGACGGTGGCGGCCGAGCAGCAGTCGGCGCCGACCGTCTCGACTCCGGCGGACGAGGCCTGACGGACCGGCACCGAATAATTTCAGCCGTCTGAAGATCGAAATCCGCTCCTGGTTCGCCGGGGGCGGATTTCGTGATTCTGTGGCTATTGCGTCCGACGGAAAGTTGTCAACCGGTGATCGATCATGTGAATGGCCGGTGAATCCCGGTCCTGTCCCCAGGGTTATGATGTGAGCCGAGATTGACACTTAATTTAGACAAATAGGGATTTTCGTGAAGGCTCTCGTGCTCTCCGGGGGAGCGGGCACCCGCCTCCGCCCGATCACTCACACCTCGGCCAAGCAGTTGGTGCCGGTCGCCAACAAGCCCGTGCTGTTCTACGGCCTGGAGGCCATCGCCGAGGCCGGGATCAGCGAGGTGGGCATCGTCGTCGGCGACACCGCGGACGAGATCCGCGAGGCGGTCGGCGACGGCTCCCAGTTCGGGATCAAGGTCACCTACATCCCGCAGGAAGCACCGCTGGGCCTCGCCCACGCCGTGCTCATCGCGCAGGAGTTCCTCGGCGACGAGGACTTCGTCATGTACCTCGGCGACAACTTCATCGTCGGTGGCATCACCGGTCTGGTGGACGAGTTCCGCGCCGAGCGGCCCGACGCGCAGATCCTGCTGACCCGGGTCCCCAACCCCACCTCCTTCGGTGTCGCCGAACTCGACGGCGACGGCCGGGTGGTGGGCCTGGAGGAGAAGCCCAAGCAGCCCAAGAGCGACCTCGCCCTCGTCGGCGTCTACCTCTTCACGCCGGCCATACACGAGGCCGTCCGCTCCATCGAGCCGTCCTGGCGCGGCGAGCTGGAGATCACCCATGCGATCCAGTGGCTGATCGACCAGAAGCGTGACGTCCGCTCCACGACCATCTCCGGCTACTGGAAGGACACCGGCAACGTCACCGACATGCTGGAGGTCAACCGGTCGGTCCTGGAGACCGTCGACCCGGTGAACGAGGGCACGGTCGACGACAGCAGCGAGATCATCGGCCGGGTCCGGATCGAGGCGGGCGCCAGCGTCAGTGGCAGCCGGATCGTCGGTCCTGCCATCATCGGTGCCGGCACGGTGGTCAACGACGCCTACATCGGTCCGTTCACGTCCGTCTCCGAGGACTGCCGGATCGAGGACAGCGAAATCGAGTACTCCATCGTGCTGCGCGGCTCGTCCGTGACCGGCGTGCGCCGCGTGGAGGCCTCGCTCATCGGACGTGACGTCGAGGTCACGCCCGCGCCCCGCAACCCCAAGGCACACCGGCTCGTGCTCGGTGATCACAGCAAGGTGCAGATCTCTTCATGACCACTCGGATTCTGGTGACCGGCGGTGCCGGCTTCATCGGCTCGCACTACGTCCGTACCGTGCTCGGCCCCGAGGGCCCCGGTGACGTCTCGGTCACCGTCCTCGACAAGCTGACCTACGCGGGCAACCCGGCCAACCTCGACGAGGTGCGCGAGCACCCGGGCTTCGCCTTCGTGCAGGGCGACATCTGCGACCCCGAGCTGGTCGGCAAGCTGATGGCCGAGCACGACCAGGTGGTGCACTTCGCCGCCGAGTCGCACGTGGACCGCTCCATCGACGGCGGCGCCGAGTTCGTGCGCACCAACGTGGTCGGCACCCACACCCTCATCGACGCGGCCCACCGCGCGGGCATCAAGACCTTCGTACACATCTCCACCGACGAGGTCTACGGCTCGATCGACGAGGGCTCCTGGCCCGAGACGCACCCGCTGGAGCCCAACTCGCCGTACTCCTCGGCGAAGGCGTCCAGCGACCTGATCGCGCTGTCGTACCACCGCACCCACGGCCTGGACGTGCGCGTGACCCGCTGCTCCAACAACTACGGGCACCACCACTTCCCCGAGAAGGTCATCCCGCTCTTCGTGACCAACCTCCTCGACGGCAAGAAGGTCCCGCTGTACGGCGACGGCGGCAACGTCCGCGACTGGCTGCACATCGACGACCACGTCCAGGGCATCGAGCTCGTGCGCACCAAGGGCCGCGCCGGTGAGGTCTACAACATCGGCGGCGGCACCGAGCTCTCCAACAAGGAGCTCACCGGGCTGCTGCTGAAGGCGTGCGGCGCCGACTGGGACACCAGCGTCGAGTACGTCGAGGACCGCAAGGGCCACGACCGCCGCTACTCCGTCGACTGCACGAAGATCCGCGAGGAGCTCGGCTACGAGCCCCGCAAGAGCTTCGAGCAGGGTCTCGCCGAGACCGTGCAGTGGTACCGCGACAACCGCGCCTGGTGGGAGCCGCTGAAGGAGCGGGCCGCGCTGTGACCGACAACCGCACCTGGCTGGTCACGGGCGCGGGCGGCATGCTGGGCCAGGACGTCCTGGCCCGGCTGGCCCAGTCGGGGGAGCGGTACGTCGCCCTCGACCGCAAGGCGCTGGACCTCACCGACGCCGACGCCGTGAGCGCGGCGCTCGAAGAGCACCGGCCCGCCGTCGTCGTCAACTGCGCGGCCTGGACCGCCGTGGACGACGCCGAGACCCGTGAGGACGAGGCGCTCGCCATCAACGGCGACGGGCCGCGCAACCTCGCCGAGGCCTGCGCCCGCACCGGCGCCGTCCTGCTGCACGTCTCCACGGACTACGTCTTCGCCGGGGACGCCACCACGCCGTACCCCGAGGACGCGCCCACCGCGCCCCGCAGCGCCTACGGCCGCACCAAGCTGGCCGGGGAGAAGGCGGTCCTCGCGAACGAGCGCGGTTACGTCGTGCGCACCGCCTGGCTCTACGGCACCGGCGGCCCCAACTTCGTCAAGACGATGATCAAGCTGGAGGGCGTCAAGGACACCCTCGACGTCGTCGACGACCAGCGTGGCCAGCCCACCTGGAGCGCCGACCTCGCGGGCCTGCTGGTCGAGCTGGGGCGCGGCGCCCTGGCCGGCACCGCACCGGCCGGCGTCTACCACGGCACCAACTCCGGCGAGACCACCTGGCACGGCTTCACCCAGGAGATCTTCCGGCTGCTGGGCACCGACCCGGACCGGGTCCGTCCCACCACCAGCGAGGCCTTCGTGCGCCCCGCGCCCCGCCCCGCCTACAGCGTCCTCGGCCACGGCCGGTTCGCCGAGGCCGGCATCGAGCCGCTGCGCGACTGGCGTACGGCCCTCACCGAGGCCTTCCCGGAGATCCACCGGGTCCATCTGAAGGAGAACACGGCGTGACGGTCAAGGTCAGCGTCGTCATCGCGGTCTACAACCCCGGCAAATACGTCGAGGACTGCATCACGGGCCTGCTCCGGCAGAGCCTGACCCCGGACGAGTTCGAGGTCTTCTTCGTCGACGACGGCTCCACCGACGAGACCCCGGCCCGCCTGGACCAGCTCGCCGCCGAGCACCCCCACTTCCACGTCATCCACCAGGAGTCCTCCGGCTGGTCGGGCAAGCCCCGCAACACCGGTATCGAGGCCGCCCAGGGCGAGTACGTCATGTTCGTCGACCACGACGACTGGCTGGGCGACGAGGCTCTGGAGCGGATGTACGACTACGGCAAGGCCAACGAGGCCGACGTCGTCGTGGGCAAGATGGCAGGCATCGGACGGCCGGTCCCGCAGGAGCTGTTCCGGGTCAACCGGCCGCGTGCCACGGTGTCCAACGCGCCGCTGATCGACAGCCTCACCCCGCACAAGATGTTCCGGCGGGAGTTCCTCAACGAGCACAACATGCGCTTCAAGGAGGGCCGCCGCCGACTCGAGGACCACGTCTTCGTCGTCGAGGCCTACCTGCGCGCCAAGAGCGTCGCCGTGCTCGGCGACTACCTGTGCTACTACCACATCACCCGTGACGACGGCTCGAACGCGGGCTTCCAGCGCTTCGACCCGGTCGGTTACTTCGGCAACCTGCGCGAGGCCCTCGACGTCGTCGAGGAGCTGACCGAGCCGGGCGCGCTGCGCGACAAGCTGTTCAGCCGCTGGCTGCGCAACGAGATGGTCGAGCGGCTGCGCGGCCAGCGCCTGCTGAAGCTCCCCGAGGACTACGCCGAGGAGCTGTACACCGAGATCCACAAGGTGGTCACCGAGCGCTTCGGACCCGGTGTCGTCGCCCGTCTCGGTCTCACCCAGAAGGTCGTCGCCGGGCTGATCTTCGCCGACCGCTACCAGGACATCCGCACCCTCGCCGAGTGGGAGGCCGGGATCAAGCCCACCGGCAGCCTCACCTCGCTGGAGTGGCAGGACGGCACCCTGAAGGTCGGCTTCGACTCCGAACTCCAGATCGACGGCGAGCCGATGACGTTCCGCCGTGACGGCGAGCGCCGGCTGCTCGGTCTGCCGCTGTCCGACGAGGCGCTCAAGGCCCTCGACGACCAGGGCATCAAGCTGGACGCCCCGCTCGCCAAGAGCGACGTCGACCTGGTGGTCCGGCACCGCGAGGACGCCCGGCAGTTCTACCTGCCCGTCACGAGCGAGCTGCAGGAGATCGCAGCCGGGGACGGGGTCTTCCGGCAGCGGATCTCCGCCCGCGCCGAGCTCGACCCCGAGACCGCGGCCTCCGGAGCCCCGCTCGACAAGGGCATCTGGGACCTGCACCTCAGGATCAAGTCCTGCGGCTGGAGCAAGGAGACCCGGCTCGGCGCGGTGCGCGGCGAGGACGTCGAGGCCGGTCGCCTGGCCGCCCTCACCGGCGAGCCCAAGCGGCTCGTGCTGCCGTACTGGACCGACGGTCCCGGCAACCTCTCGCTCGACGTGGACCAGCACACCAACAAGCTGGAGGGCGAGGCGGTCGCCGTCATGCCGCCCGCCGAGGGCACGGTCGAGGGTTCCGTCGTACGGCTGCCCCTGCCGCTGCACGTCGCCGCGACCGGCGGGGACTCCGTCCAGCTGCGCTTCGAGCGCAAGAACGTCGGCAAGTACCCGGCCGACGCCGCCCTGGACGGCCGTACCGTCACCGCCACGCTGCCGCTGGAGAAGCTGACCGGCATGCGCTGGGCGGTCCGGGTCGGTGTGCCGTCCGCGGCCCGCGGTGAGCGCAAGTGGACGCGGCTCCCGGTCGATGTCGTGGTGGACGCCTCCGGTGCCGCCAAGGTGATCGACCGGCACACCCCGCCCGCGAAGTCCGCCGCGAAGAAGGCGGCCGCCCCGAAGAAGAAGGCGACCGCGCCGCGCCCGCTGTGGCGCCGTGCCGCCGGGCGTATCAAGCGCGCCCTGACCAACCAGAAGAAGGGCTGAGACCTCCGCGATGCGACCCCTTTCGATCTCCGGTGCCTGGGTGTTCGAGCCGAAGGTCTTCCCCGACGGCCGGGGCAGCTTTCACGAGTGGTTCAAGGCCCCTGTCTTCGCGGAGGCCGCGGGCCACCCGCTGAGCCTGGCCCAGGCCAACATGTCGGTCTCCAGCCGGGGCACCCTGCGCGGCATCCACTTCGCCGACGTGCCGCCCGGGCAGGCCAAGTACGTCAAGTGCGTGCGCGGCGCGGTCCTCGACGTGATCGTGGACATCCGGGTGGGCTCGCCCACCTACGGCCAGTGGGAGATCGTCCGCCTGGACGACCAGGACCACCACGCCGTCTACCTCTCCGAGGGGCTCGGCCACGGGTTCATGGCGCTCACCGACGACGCCACCGTGGTCTACCTGTGCTCCGAGGGGTACGCGCCGCAGCGCGAGCACGGCGTCCACCCGCTCGACCCGGAGATCGGCATCGAGTGGCCCGAGGGGATCACCCCGCTGCTCTCCCCCAAGGACGAGCAGGCGCCGACCCTGGCCGAGGCGCGTGAGCAGGGGCTGCTGCCCTCCTACGAGGAGTGCGTGGCGTACCGGGAGAGCCTCGGCTCCTGACGCGTGGGTTTGAACGCGACGGGGCCCGGTTTGACCCGTTCGGCCGCGGCCCCGTAACCTAGACCGTCGGCGTGTCCACTGGTGACACGCCACATCCCCGTAAACCTCTTCCTCTCGGGTCGCTGTTCTGGCCGGGAGAGGCCGCTCGTTCTGCCGGGCGGCTGGACTGCGGGGGTGCCGTTCCCGAGCGAGAGAGTGAGATCCGCGTGTACGCCATCGTGCGCAGCGGTGGTCGCCAGCACAAGGTTGCTGTCGGCGACATCGTTGAGGTTGACAAGATTTCCACTGCCAAGGTTGGCGACACGGTCGAGCTCTCGACCCTGCTCGTTGTCGACGGCGACGCTGTGACCAGCGACCCGTGGGTCCTGGCCGGCATCAAGGTCCAGGCCGAGGTCGTGGACCACCACAAGGGCGTCAAGATCGACATCCTTCGCTACAAGAACAAGACCGGCTACCGCCGTCGTCAGGGCCACCGCCAGCAGTACACGGCGATCAAGGTCACTGAGATCCCCGCGGCTGCGAAGTAAGGGACTGAGGAGAGATGGCACACAAGAAGGGCGCATCGTCCACCCGTAACGGTCGTGACTCCAACGCTCAGCGCCTCGGCGTGAAGCGCTTCGGCGGTCAGGTCGTCAACGCGGGCGAGATCCTGGTCCGCCAGCGCGGCACCCACTTCCACCCGGGTGCGGGCGTCGGCCGCGGCGGCGACGACACGCTGTTCGCGCTGAACGCCGGTGCGGTGCAGTTCGGCACCCACCGTGGCCGCAAGGTCGTGAACGTCGTTCCGGTCGCCTGAACCAGGCACTGATCGACAACTTTTCGCGAGGCGGACCTCACTTCCCTGGTGGGAAGGCGGGTCCGCCTTTCGCGTGTTACTGAAGTAGTACTCGTACCGTTTTTGGAGGCACCGAACCATGACCACCTTCGTGGACCGCGTCGAACTGCATGTCGCCGCGGGTAACGGAGGTCACGGCTGTGCCTCCGTCCACCGGGAGAAGTTCAAGCCGCTCGGCGGTCCCGACGGCGGAAACGGCGGACGGGGCGGCGACGTCATCCTGACCGTCGACCAGTCCGTCACCACGCTGCTCGACTACCACCACTCCCCGCACCGCAAGGCCACCAACGGCAAGCCCGGCGAGGGCGGCAACCGCTCCGGCAAGGACGGCCAGGACCTGGTCCTGCCGGTGCCGGACGGCACCGTCGTCCTGGACAGCCAGGGCAACGTCCTCGCCGACCTGGTCGGACACGGCACCTCGTACGTCGCCGCCCAGGGCGGCCGCGGCGGCCTCGGCAACGCGGCGCTGGCCTCCGCCCGCCGCAAGGCCCCCGGGTTCGCGCTGCTCGGCGTGCCCGGCGACCTCCAGGACATCGTCCTGGAGCTCAAGACCGTCGCCGACGTGGCCCTCGTCGGCTACCCGAGCGCCGGCAAGTCCTCGCTGATCTCGGTGCTGAGCGCGGCCAAGCCGAAGATCGCCGACTACCCGTTCACCACGCTGGTCCCGAACCTCGGCGTGGTCACCGCGGGCGAGACCGTCTACACCATCGCCGACGTGCCGGGCCTGATCCCGGGCGCCAGCCAGGGCAAGGGCCTGGGCCTTGAGTTCCTGCGGCACGTGGAGCGCTGCAGCGTCCTCGTGCACGTCCTGGACACCGCCACGCTGGAGTCCGACCGCGACCCGGTCTCCGACCTCGACATCATCGAGGCGGAGCTCAGGGAGTACGGCGGCCTCGACAACCGTCCCCGCATGGTCGTCCTGAACAAGATCGACGTACCGGACGGCAAGGACCTCGCCGAGATGGTGCGGCCGGACCTGGAGGCGCGCGGCTACCGCGTCTTCGAGGTGTCCGCGGTCGCCCACATGGGGCTGAAGGAGCTGTCCTTCGCGCTCGCCGACCTGGTCGGCAGGGCGCGGGCCGCCAAGCCCAAGGAGGAGGCGACCCGGATCGTCATCCGGCCCAAGGCCGTGGACGACAGCGGCTTCACCGTGGTCCGCGAGGAGGACGGCCTCTTCCGGGTGCGCGGCGAGAAGCCGGAGCGCTGGGTGCGGCAGACCGACTTCAACAACGACGAGGCCGTCGGCTACCTCGCCGACCGGCTCAACCGCCTCGGCGTGGAAGAGGCGTTGATGAAGGCGGGCGCCCGTTCGGGCGACGGCGTCGCCATCGGCCCCGAGGACAACGCGGTCGTCTTCGACTGGGAGCCCACCGTCATGGCGGGCGCCGAGATGCTCGGCCGCCGCGGCGAGGACCACCGCTTCGAGGCACCCCGGCCCGCCGCCCAGCGCCGCCGCGACAAGCAGGCCGAACGGGACGAGGCCGCCCAGGAGTTCGACGACTTCGAGCCGTTCTGAGCGAACGGCGGGTGACGTCCCGTCATATCCGAGGACAACCAACCGCCCTTCCTGTGAGTCGTACCGGGCAATCCGTACGACCGTCACAGGAGGGGATGCGGTATGCGCGGAAAACGAAGAGGGTGGCGCACGGGGCTCGCCGTCGTCCTGGCGCTCGGCGGTGCCGTGGCCCTGCCCGCCGCCGCGGGGGCGGCTCCGCACCAGACCCGGGACGACTTCAACGGTGACGGCTACGCGGACCTCGCGGTGGCCGCGCCCGACGGGACCGTCGCGGGGAAGGCGAAGGCCGGGTTCGTCGGGGTTCTGTACGGCTCCTCCGGCGGGCTGAAGACCTCGGCGAAGCAGGTGTTCAGCCAGAACAGCGCGGGCGTGCCCGGCGGTTCCGAGGCCGGCGACCGGTTCGGCAGCGCGCTCACCAGCGCCGACCTGGACCGGGACGGGTACGCCGACCTGGTCGTGGGGGTGGGCGGCGAGGACGGCGGCTCCGGCCGGGTGCAGGTCCTGTGGGGCGGCGCCCGCGGTCTGTCGGGCGGTGCCACCCTCGCCTCCGGTGCGGCCGGCCAGCGGCTGGGCGCCGAGGGACACCTCGCTGCGGGGGACGTAGACGGGGACGGGGCGACCGACCTGCTGACCGCGGTGGACCGGTACGGCCTGGTGGCGACCGGCGGCCCCTTCACCCGCTCCGGCGCGGCCACGGGGGAACGCCAGGTGGTGAAGGACAGATACGACAGCCGCGTCCTCGACCTCGACGTCGGCGACCTCAACGGCGACGGGATCACCGACGTCGTGGCCGCCCAGACCGGCACCGACACCTTCGACTCCCGGCGGATCGCGTACTGGTGGGGCACCAAGGACGGCCTCACGCCCTGGACCCTGGTCTGGGACATCGACGGCGCCGCGCTCCAGGGCGGCGAGAACCTCGCGGTCGGGGACGTGAACCGGGACGGCTACGCCGACATCGTGGTGGGCCGGGCCGTCGACGGATACGAGAGCGACCATGACGCCTACCGTGCCAAGGGCGGGCGTGTCGCCTGGATACCCGGCACCTCGGGCGCTCCTGACGGTGTGTCGGTGCAGGCCGTCAACCAGGACAGTCCCGGGGTGCCCGGCACCGCCGAGAAGGGCGACGGCTTCGGGACCGACGTGCAGCTCGCGGACGTCGAGGGGGACGGGTACCTGGACGTGGTCACCGGCGTGCCCGGCGAGGACCTGGGCCCCGCCACCGCCCCGAACTCGATCAAGGACGCCGGTGCCGTGGTCGTGCTCAGCGGCCGGGCCGACGGGCTGACCGGGGCCGGCTCCCACCAGGTGGTCACGCAGAACTCCACGGGAGTGCCGGGGGCCGCCGAGAAGGGTGACGCCTTCGGCCGAGCCGTCCACGCGGGGGACGTGAACGGCGACGGACTGGCCGACGTCGCGGTCGGCGCACCCGGTGAGAACGCGAGCGCCGGGTCCGTGTGGTCCTTCCGGTCGCGGGCGGAGTACGTCGTCTCGCCCGGTGGCGTGCCGGTTCCGGCCACCGTCGTTGCTCCGAACGGGACGTTCACCTTCGGCCACGCCCTGCTCGGCACCACCGCGGCGAAGGCCCGTCTGGGCTCGGGCTTCGCCAACTAGAACCCAAAAGATCGTCAGTCGGCGGTGTCCTGAAGGCCGTTGCGCCGGGATCACGTTCATCATGTGATACCCGAGTCGCAACGGCTCTTCTGTTGTCTACCTATTTGTCATGCACGCGAACACTCTGGTTCAACGCACGGATCACCCCGAAGCGTGAGCTTCCAGGGTGTCCAAGAGGTCAGCGACGCAAGGGAGTTCGCCCATGTACGGAGCAGCATCACCCGGCCGACGCCGCTTTCTGACCGCCGGTGCCGCCGTGCTCGGCGCCGCCGCCTCCGCCCAGCTGTGGCTGCCGGGCACCGCGCGAGCGGCGGAGACCCCCCTGCCCGACGGTGTGTTCAGCCTCGGCGTGGCCTCCGGCGACCCGCTGCCGGACGGCATCGTGCTGTGGACGCGGCTCGCCCCGGACCCCCTGAACGGGGGAGGCATGCCCGACAGGGTGGTGCCGGTCGACTGGGAGCTCGCCGAGGACCAGCGCTTCAGAAAGGTGGTCCGCCGGGGTACCGCCCAGGCGCTGCCCGCATACGGACACAGCGTTCACGTCGATGTACGGGGCCTGCGCGCAGGCCGCGCCTACTGGTACCGCTTCCGCGCCGACGGCCAGCTCTCGCGCACCGGCCGCACCCGCACCGCCCCCGCCCGGCACAGTTCCGGCGGCAGCCTCCGGGTCGCGCTCGCCTCCTGCCAGAACTGGCAGAACGGCTACTTCACCCCGTACGCCGACATGCTGGACCAGGACCCCGACGTCGTGCTGTTCGTCGGCGACTACATCTACGAGTCGGCGCCGTCGTCGGCGGGCCCGCGCCGGCACGAGGGCACGGGGGAGCCGTACACCCTCGAGCAGTACCGCAACCGGTACGCCCAGTACCGCACCGACCCGGACCTCGCCGAGGTGCACGCGAACGCGCCCTGGGTGGTCACCTTCGACGACCACGAGGTCGACAACGACTGGGCCGGCGAGATTCCGCAGGACCCCGCCAAGCAGCCGCACGACGCCTTCGTGGCCCGGCTGACGGCGGCCTTCCAGGCGTACTACGAGCACATGCCGGTGCGCGCCGCGGCCGTGCCGAACGGCCCGCACATCCAGATGTACCGGCGCCTGGAGTTCGGCCGCCTGGTCCGGCTGAACGTGCTCGACACCCGGCAGTTCCGCAGCGACCAGGTCACCAGCCAGGCCGCCGCCCAGGACCCCTCCCTCACCATGCTCGGCGCCGCGCAGAAGCAGTGGCTCCTGGACGGGCTCCAGGACTCACCGGCGCGCTGGAACCTCATCGCCTCGCAGATCATGATGGCCGAGACCGACATCCTGCCCGGCGAGGGCAAGCTCTGGTACTACGACGCCTGGGACGGCTACCAGGTCGAGCGCAACGCCCTCCTGGAGGAGTTCCGGAGCGTGCGCAACCCGGTCGTGCTCTCCGGCGACCGCCACCTGACGATGATCAGCGACCTCAAGGAGGACTACGCCGACCCGTCCTCCCGGGTCGTCGGCGCCGAGTTCGTCGGTACGTCCATCTCCAGCAACGGCGACCAGGACCAGGCCGCCTTCCACGCCCAGTGGGACCCGCTGAAGGCCGACAACCCGCACTGGAAGTTCATCGACGCCCACCGCGGCTACCACCTCTTCGACATCGACCGGCACGGCATCGACGCGCAGGTACGGGTCGTGGACACGGTGGTGAGCCCGCAGGCGACGCCGAGCACGATCGCCCAGCTGCGGGTGGACGCGGGCAAGCCCGGAGTCCGTCTGGTGTGAGTACGTTGCCCGAGAGGGGCGTGGTCCTCATCACAGCCCCATGCTCCTCTCAGGCAACACTCAGGCACTCCTCTTACCGTCCCTTGACCATGGAGACGGACTGTACGAGAGACGACCTTCCGGTGAACGGCGTGACGGCTCCGCTGCCCGCCGGCACGCGCCTGCTGCACATCGGCCCCCACAAGACCGGCACGACCTCCGTCCAGGGCGCGCTCTTCGCCGCCAAGGACCTGCTGCCCGAGCACGGTGTCGTCTTCCCGGCGCACAGCAGACACCCCATGGAAGCGGTCCTCGCCGCCTGCGCGAGGCCCGCCATGATGGGCGACACCGCGCCCACCGAAAAGCACTGGGCGCGGCTGCTGGAACAGGTCCGGGCCACGGGCGGGAAGACCTCGGTGATCAGCAGCGAGTTCTTCGCCGACACCGAGGACGACGACACGATCGCGCGGATCGTCGAGCAGCTCGGCGGGGAGCGCGTGCACGTGCTGGTCACGCTGCGGCCGCTGGTGCGGATCATGCCCTCGCAGTGGCAGCAGTACGTGCAGAACGGCCTGCGCATGGGCTACGAGGACTGGCTCACCCACATGCTGAGGAAGGCGCCGTACGAGCAGCCCAACCCCAGCTTCTGGCGCCGCCACCGGCACGACCGGCTCGTGGAGCGCTGGGGCCGGGCGGTCGGTGCGCAGCGGGTCACCGTCGTCGTGGTCGACGACCGCGACCGGGGCGGTCTGATGCGCACTTTCGAGCGGCTCCTCGGGCTGCCCGAGAATCTCCTCCAGCCCGTTCCGGACACCGCGAATCGTTCTCTTACCCTCGCCGAGACCGAAATGCTGCGGAATCTTAACAAGGAATTCCGGGGCAATGGACTGCCCGACGAGTTGTATTCCAGGCTCGTGCGCAACGGCGCGGTCATGCATATGAAGAACACGTGCAGCCCCTCGCCCGAGGACGTGAAGATACTCACTCCGGAGTGGGCCGTCCGGGCCGCTGCCGGGATCGGCGCCGAGGCGGCCCGGCGCATAGGCGAGCTGGGCGTGCGGGTCGTCGGTGACCCAGGGCTCCTGTCCGCCGTACCGGAGGCGCCCGCTCTGGACGGCATCCCCGCCCCGCGGATCTCGCCCGAGGTGGCGGCCCAGGCGCTGTACGGGGCGCTCGCCGCGGCCGCCGAGGTGCCGGGGCGGCACAGCTCACCCGCCAAGGCGCGTACCGTGCACCAGACCTCGTCGAAGGAACTGATGCGGGTACTCGGACATCGCTGTCTGAAGAAGCTGCGTCGCCGTTGAACTCCTGCACCGCCGTCGTTACCGGCAGTGCAAGATGAATGACAGGTGGCGCGTGGATATGCGGTGAACGGCGGTCACCTTGCACTGCGGTAACCGCAAGTGGGACCATTTCCCCGTTCCCTGTCGCCCCGAGGTAGGTCTTCTGTGTCCCAGCACATCGCCAAGCCCCGTACCACCGCAGTGATCCTGGCCGGTGGTACCGGTCAGCGCGTGGGTCTCTCGATCCCCAAGCAGCTGCTGAAGATCGCCGGCAAGGCAGTCATCGAGCACACCCTGACCACCTTCGAGAAGGCCGACTCCATCGACGACATCATCGTCCTGATGGCGCCGGGCTATGTGCCCGACATAGAGAAGATCGTCGCCAAGGCCGGGTTCACGAAGGTCAAGAAGATCATCGAGGGTGGCTCCACCCGGAACGAGACCACCGAGCGCGCCATCGAGGCCCTCGGCGAGGGCCTGGCCGAGGGCGAGGACCTGAACGTCCTGTTCCACGACGCCGTGCGCCCGCTGCTCTCGCGCCGCGTCATCGACGACTGCGTGGAGGCGCTGGAGCGCTACCAGGCCGTCGACGTGGCCATCCCGTCCGCGGACACCATCATCGTCACGCGCACGCACGGCGGGGACGGCGAGTTCATCACCGAGATCCCGGACCGCTCCCGGCTGCGCCGCGGCCAGACCCCGCAGGCCTTCAAGTTGTCCACCATCAAGCGCGCCTACGAGGTCGCCGCCGGTGACCCCAACTTCCAGGCCACGGACGACTGTTCGGTCGTGCTCAAGTACCTGCCGGACGTGCCGATCCACGTCGTCGCGGGTGACGAGTACAACATGAAGGTCACCCAGCCCGTCGACGTCTTCATCGCCGACAAGCTCTTCCAGCTCGCCTCGACCGCGGCTCCCGAGCAGGTGAGCGACGAGGCCTACCGCGAGCTGCTCACCGGCAAGACCATCGTCGTCTTCGGCGGCTCCTACGGCATCGGCAAGGACATCGGCGAACTCGCCGAGTCCTACGGCGCCAAGGTGTACGCGCTGGGCCGCTCCACCACGGGCACCCACGTCGAGAACCCGGAGGAGGTCGACGACGCGCTGTCCAAGGCGTACGCCGAGACCGGGCGCATCGACTACGTCGTCAACACCGCGGGCGTGCTGCGCATCGGCAAGCTCGCGGAGACCGACAACGCCACCATCGAAGAGGCGCTGAAGGTCAACTACCTGGCCCCGGTGCAGATCGCGCGCTCGAGCTACAAGTACCTCGCGGAGACCAAGGGCCAGCTGCTGCTGTACACCTCCAGCAGCTACACCCGCGGCCGCGCCGAGTACAGCCTGTACTCCTCCACCAAGGCGGCGATGGTCAACCTCACGCAGGCCCTGTCCGACGAATGGGCGGGTGACGGCGTCCGGGTGAATTGCATCAACCCCGAGCGCACCGCCACGCCCATGCGCACCAAGGCCTTCGGCCAGGAGCCCGCGGGCAGCCTGCTGTCCTCCGAGGCGGTGGCCCGCACCTCGCTCGACGTGCTGCTCTCCGAGCTGACCGGGCATGTCATCGACGTCCGTCAGCAGGACCCGACGGCCTCCGCCGGCCAGGCGTCCGGTTTCGAGGCCGCGCTTGCCAGTGTCCTCGACCGTCAGGACGGCGTGGCATAATCAAGGCAAATAGACTCACGTAATTCAGGCCTCTGTGGCTGCCCGTTCATGGCGCATTCGCAGGGGCCTGAATCCGTAAACAACCGGCATCCCTCCCAGAGCAGGTTTTCAGTGATAAGCACCGCTATTCGCGTCGCCCGGGTGGGCAGTGCGGCCGAACTGGCCGCGGCGGTCCTCATGCTGGCGGGTTTCCCCGCCATAATGGTGGCCGCGCTCATCCCGAGCGTCCCCGCCTTCGCGGCCGCGACCGCCGTGACGTACCTTGCTGACCACTATCTGCACCGCCAGGGCAGTTATCTGATCAACCGCCTCAGCAAGGTGCGCGCCGGACTGTCGATCCGCTTCCTGATCAGACAGCTTCTGCTGATCCTGCTGCTGGCCCGGCTCGACCTCTCCAACAACCTGATCTTCTACGGGGCCACCGCCTGCTTCATCGCGTTCTACGGTCTCCAGGCCCCGCACGGTGCGCTGGTCACCCTGATCCGCAACCGCCGCCGGCTCCCGGTCGCCACCCGCAACGTCGACCTGGCCTCCCGCATCCGCATCCCGGACGCCCCGCCGTTCGGCCTGCTGAACCGGTCGGCCGAGAAGATGCTCCACCTCGACCTCGCGGCCGTGGTCGGCATACTCGTCGCAGCCCAGCTGGACTCCGCGACGCCCGGCTTCATCGGCATCGGCGTGACCATAGGGCTCGGCTCCCTGTACGTCCTCGCGCTGATGCCGTACGTGCGCGGCAAGAAGGTCCCGCCGAACGCCGACAAGGTCCTCGCCAAGGTCGACGACTGGCTGCGCGACTACAAGCCGGAGACCGTGCTCTACTTCTCCGGCTCCAAGGACTCCACCTACCAGGTCAACATGTGGCTGGAGACCATGGAGCAGCTGGACTCCCGGCCGCTGATCATCCTGCGCGAGCGGGTCATCCTGCAGAACCTCGCGCCGACCACGGTCCCCGTCATCTGCGTGCCCGGAGGGGTGCACCTGATGAACATGGACCTGTCCACGGTGCGGGTCGCGCTGTACGCGGCCAACGTCGGCAAGAACATCCACCTGCTGCGCGTGCCCACCATGAAGCACGTCTTCATCGGCCACGGCGACAGCGACAAGCTGGCCAGCGTCAACCCGTTCAGCAAGGCGTACGACGAGGTGTGGACCGCGGGCCGGGCCGGCCGCGACCGCTACGCCATCGCCGACGTCGGTGTCCGCGACGAGGACATCGTCGAGGTGGGCCGCCCGCAGCTGGCGCCGATCCAGAAGTGGCAGGGAGTGCCGGAGGGACGCGTCCCGACGGTCCTGTACGCCCCGACCTGGGAGGGCTGGGACGGCAACCCGGGCAACACCTCGCTGATGCTGGCCGGCGAGAACATCGTGAAGAAGCTGCTGAAGGCCGACCCGCCGGTCCGCGTCCTCTACAAGCCGCACCCCTTCACCGGCACGGTCCTGCCCAAGGCGGGTGCCGCGCACGAGAAGGTCACCGCGCTGATCGAGAAGGCCGCCGCCGAGCGCGCCACGGACCCCCGCTTCCAGCCGGACGCGGCCGCCCAGGCCGCCGCCAAGGCCGAGCTCGCCCGTATCGAGGCGCGGCTCGCCGTCCTGGTCGGCAGCGGCGGCGAGAAGGGCGACGAGGCCGAGGCCAGCCGTGACGGTGTGGTCGACGTGGCCAAGTACGAGGAGATCGCCCGGCTGCGCGGCGAGTGGAACGACGCCTACTGGCGCTCCTTCCCCGAGTGGCAGCACCAGGTGGTCACGGGCGCCGAACCGCGGCTGTACGACTGCTTCAACGTCGCCGACGCGATGGTCTCCGACATCTCCAGCGTGGTCTCCGACTTCATCGCGAGCGGCAAGCCGTACGCGGTCACGGACTCCGCCGAGCTGGGCGTGGAGGAGTTCAAGCGGCAGAACACCGCGGTGCGGGCGGCCACGATCCTGTCCAACAAGGCCGCCGAGCTGGGCGAGCTGATCGACGCGGTCCGCGACCCGTCGTCCGACCCGCTGGCCGAGGACCGGGTGGAGCTCAAGCAGTACCTGCTCGGTCCCGACGAGCCCACGTCCATCGAGCAGTTCAACACCGCGGTGGCGAACCTCGCGATCAAGGCCGAGGCGCGCAACGTCGGCCAGGAGTCACGGGCGGCGGCCTCGGCCGCGGAGGCCACGACCAAGGCCTGACCTCCCCTTCGTAAAGAAAGGGCCCGGTTTTCGGGGGTGATCCCGAAAACCGGGCCCTTCTTGCGTATGTCCCGGTGTCGGAAAGCAACCGTTCCCTCCGACGGGCCGTCTTGGGGATTGCCCTGAGCGGATGTGAGGGGAAAAGACCGTGACTGGGGGAGAAGTGACCGTTGCGCAGCCTGATGTGACCGTGGTCATCGGGGCGTACGAGGCGATGCCGTATCTGGTCGAGTGTCTGGCCTCCGTCGAGGCCCAGACGATCGGCCACGCGCGCCTCGAGGTCATCGCGATCGACGACGGCTCGGCGGACGGCACCGGGGAGTACCTGGAGGAGTTCGCCGCGCGGACGCCCCTCGACGTCACGGTGATCCGGCAGGACAACTCCGGCGGCCCCAGCGGCCCGCGCAACGTCGGTCTGGGCAAGGCGACCGGCCGCTACGTCTTCTTCCTGGACGCCGACGACCGCCTCGGCCCCGAGGCGCTTCAGCGGATGGTCGAGATGGCCGACCGCAACGGCACGGACGTCGTCCTGGGCCGTGTCGAAGGCGTCAACCGCAAGCCGCCGACGTCGATGTGGGGCCAGACCCTGGAGCGCACCGACGTCTTCTCCTCCAACATCAAGTTCACGCTGAGCGCGCAGAAGCTGTTCCGCCGCGCGTTCCTCGAACAGCACAGCATGCGCTTCGACGAATCCCTGTGGACGGGCGAGGACGCCCTGTTCACGATGGAGGCCTATCTGCGGGCCGACGGCGTCTCCGTGATCGCCGACCACACCTGCTACTACCTGGTGGGACGCGAGGACGGCAAGCACGTCACCAGGACCGGCAGCCACACCCTGCGCTTCGACTCCGCGCGGGCCCTGATGACCCTGATCGCCGACATGGTCCCGCCGGGCGCGAGACGCGACTCCCTGATGGTCCGCCCCTTCCTCGTCACCCTGCTCCCGCAGTTCGGCCCGAAGTTCCTCAAGGACAGCGAGGCGGTGCGCCGGGAGAAGCTGGAGCTGGCGAAGCCCTTGGTGGACGCCTACTGGACGGGCGAGGTGGCCCACCGCCTCCGCGTCCACGAGCGCCTGCGGCTCCAGCTGGTGGCGATGGGACGCCCGGATCTCCTGGTGGAGGTCCTGGAGTTCATGAAGGCGAGGAAGACCCCGGAGGCGGTGCTGGAGAAGGGCGGCCGCCGGGTGTTCTTCGCCTACCCGTTCTTCCGCGACCGGTCGACGGGCCTGCCCGACGCGCTCTATCTGGCCGAGCCGCGGGAGGCCCGCGAGGTGCCCGGCTACCGTGAGGTCGGGGTCGACCAGCTGCTGCGTCGGGCGGTCCGCAAGGCGCGCAGGGTCCTCACCCCGGCAGCGTGAGCGTCCCGGAGACGCACACGGTCCCCTCCTCCCGCCGCTGCCCCGGAAGCCCCCGCCCCCGAGCCGCCGCGCACAACGCCTGTACGGCCATGTCGAACCGTTCCTGCGAGGACGGCTCGTCCGGCCCCAGCAACCGCCGCTTCAACCCGGCGCGCGCGGCCACGAGCTCGTCCCGCTCCGGATGACGTACCGCGTCCAGCAGCGCGGGCACCCCCACCGCGTCCGGCGTCAGCACGGTCGCCGCTCCCGCCGTGGGGAAGGCCGCCCGGAACGCGGCCTCGGTCAGGCCGCTCGTGTTCGCGACCGCGTACGGCTTCCCGCTCGCCAGGAAGTCGCTGACCACACTGGACACATCGCTGATCAGCAGGTCGGCCCGGTTGAAGCAGGCGTACAGCGCGGGCCGGGCGTCGGTGACGACCTGGTGCTCCCACTCCGGCAGCGAGGCCCAGTACGCACGCTCCCAGGCCGCCGTCGCCCGGGCCACCGCCTCCGCGCGGCCCGGCTCCGGGGTGGACTGGAGCAGCATCCGCTCCACCGAGTCCGCCGCCGACCGGAAGGACGCGATGGTGAGCCGGTCCAACTCCCTGGTCCTGCGGGAGAGCTCACCGCTGTCGGCGGGTCGCTCCCCGGCCCGTTCCCGGTTCGCCGCCCGCACCAGCTCACGGATCCGCAGGTCCGCCGCGCCCGCCCGCGCGTCCACCGACCCGGTCAGCGGATGCGGCTTGTACAGCAGCCGTACCCCGGGGTCCGCCAGCAGTGCCCGCACGATGTTCTCGCCCGCCTCGATCACCGAGGTGTTGCCGGGATTGCCGTCCCAGCCCTCCCAGGTCGGGGCGTACAGCACCGTCACAGCCCCGGTGGGCGGCCCCTCGTACGGCCGTACGGCCTCCAGTTGCGGGCGGCCGATCTCCACCACGTCCTTGTCCTCGACGCCCACCTCGGCCGCCGCGTACCGCTCGCGCGCCGCGGGTCCGGCCACCCACACCTCGTCGTAGGCCTTCGCGTACGGGTTGCAGGAGGACAGCTTGTCGCTCTCGCCGTGGTTGACGAAGGTGTGCTTGATCGTGGGGATGCGCAGGACCTGGGAGGTCTTGCCGGAGTTCGACGGGTGGATCAGGACCTGGAGCGTGGACTGCTCCAGGCGCAGCAGCGTGGACACCTTCGGCAGGCAGACGATCGGGACGTCGGTCGCGGCGATCTTCTGCATCATGAACCGCTCGCGCAGGACGATGACCGGCTTCCCGTCGAGCTTGGCGAGCGGCTCCAGCCACATGTTGGCCTGGTAGGCGGACGTGGACCCGCCGGAGAAGTACAGACCGACGGTCGGCCGGTACTCGGCGAGCCACGCGTCGAACCACTCCAGCACCTCCTGCTCGCCCGCCGGGCGCCGGCTCGGCAGCAGTCGTACGAGAAGGTCCGCCAGGCCCATGAGCGCGAGCCCGAGGGACATCGCGATGCCGAAGGCCGCCCACCGGGGCTCCCCCGTGGCGGCCGTGACCAGGAGGCCCGCCGTGGCGGGCAGGCCGTGGACCAGCAGCCGGGGGCCGGGGCGGCGCAGCAGGGCGGGCGGGGCCGGTGTCAGGCGCAGCGCGGAGGCGTCGATGTTGCGGGTGACCACCGGGAGGGTGCGGGTGCGGCGGACCAGGACCGAGACCGCCTGGATCGCGCAGTGCAGCGCGTAGAAGGCGAGCAGACCGGCCACCAGCACGGTGTATGCCGTCTCCTCGTCCTCCGGGGTCAGCCGCAGCAGGCCGAGGACCAGCAGCAGGTCGCGCAGGACATGCCGCACGGTGATGTCCGCGTGCGACTTCGCGAACAGGGACACCATGCCCCGCTGCCAGCGGTGCAGGACGCCCTCGACGGCCAGGGAGGCGGCCGTCGCGGCGAGCAGCAGCGGGACGTGCGGGCGCAGGGCGGCGACGGCCTGGGCGACGACGGCGGCTGCCAGGACGGCGGCGACGAGTGCTCTCGTCGTGGTCTGCCGGCCCGGCAGCCGCAGCGCGGACCGCAGGCGGGGGAGGGGTTTTCGCACGGGGGTCACTCCAGGGTCGTCGCGAGACGGACGCCCTGGTTAACGCGTGCCGACCTCCGGACGACACGCGCGTGTCCTGTGCCCTGCGTGGCGGGGAGGTGCTATGCGCGGGGCGGTGTCAGGCGAGCGGGGCCAGGAGGTCCGCGGCGCGTTCCGCCGCCGACCGGTCGGCCAGGTCGTTGACCGCGGCGTTGAAGCGCTCCATGGAGGTCGGGTGGTCCGGGCCGAGGACGTACTCCTTGAGAGTGCGGCGCCGCGGGGCCATGGGGTCGTGGAGGGGCTCGCGGACCGAGCGCAGGATCTCCGGCAGCCGGGTGCAGGCACGGTCGAGCAGATACGCGCCGCCCGCGGTGGTGTAGGCGGCCCGGAACTCCTCGTCGGGCAGGTCGTGGGCGTTGGTGAGGACGTACGGCTTGAGGCTGGCCACGAAGTCGGCGACCACCGAGGAGACGTCGCTGATGAGGAGGTCCGCCTGGTTGAAGCACTCGTACAGGGTGGGCAGCTGTTCGAGGATCACATGGTGCCGGGCGCCGGAGCGGCTCGCCCAGAAGATCCGGTGCCACTCGGCGTGCAGCTCCTGCCACTCGGCAGCGCCGTCGGGGCCGGGCATGCGCGCGTCCCTCAGCTGCTGGGCGTCGTCGCCCTCGTGGCGCCCGGACATCTCGTCGAGGCGGGCCCGGATCTCCTGGAGCCGGGGTCTCGCGTCCGCCATGTGCCGGTCCTCGTCGGCGCGCAGCAGCTCCCGGATCCTCCGGTCCGCGGCGGCCGCCTCGGCGGAGCGCTTGCCGGTGAGGGGGTGCGGCTTGTAGATGATCCGGACGTTCTCCGCGAGCAGCCTCTCGACCAGGGGTACGCCCATGGGGATCAGCGAGGTGTGGCAGTCGTCGTCGCTCCAGCCCTCCCAGGTGGGGGCGTAGAGGACGACCGGCACCGGGCCGGGAAGGTGGTCGGTGTGCAGCCGGACCGGGGCCAGCTGCGGGCGGCCCACCTCGACGATGGCCCCGTCGCTGATGGCGTGCCGCACCCGCCGGTAGCGGTCCCGGCCCGCACGACCGGCCACCCAGATCTCGTCGTACACCTTGCTGACGCGGTTGCTGCTGGCGAGCTTGTCGCTGTCGCCGTGGCCGATGAAGACGTGCTTGGCCTCGGCGATCCGCAGCATGTGGACGTTCTTGCCGGCGTTGCCGGGGTAGAGCACGACCCGGACGCCGGACAGCTCCAGCTCGGCCAGGTCGTCGGCCTTGGGCACACAGACCACGGGGATCCGGGTGCGGCCGAGGAAGCGGAACGAGGCCCGCTCGCGCAGGACGATCACCGGGCGCCGGTCGAGCTGCTCCAGCGTCTCGATCCACATGTTGACCTGGTACATGAAGTCCTGGGACACCGCGGCGAAGCTGAAGTACAGGGCCACCTCGGGTCGGTATCCGGCCAGTCGGCGGTTGACCTCGCCGATCACCGTGTCCCGGCCGGGCATCCGGCGGACCGCGCGGAACCGTCCCAGCAGCGCCGTCAGGGCCGCCAGGGTGGTGCCGATGGTGAGCGCGCAGCCGATGTAGGCCGAATACCAGGTGCCGGTCGCCAGGGCGACGATCACTCCCGCGTGGGCCGGAAGATCGAGGTGGAGCAGTTTGCGCAGGAAACGCCGGTAGAGAAACGCGGGCGGGTGCTCGGGAATGTCGAGCCCGCTCATGTCGAGATTGCGCACGATCACCGGAAGCACACGGCGCCTGCGGATCGCGTGATGCAGTGCCGAATACATCATCACCAGCAGGAGATGGGCGCTGAGCACGGTGAGCCCGGTGACCAGCACCGCCCCGGGGGCGTCCATCCGGTCGGCCAGGGCGAGCAGCATCACCGTGCGCACGGCGAACCTCATCGTGCGGCTGAGCTGCAGTGTCGCAAGGCGGCGGACGAATCCCGGGGCCCTGGAGTGCAGGGCCTCGTCCGCCAGATAGGTCACGGCCCACGCCGCCGTGAAGCCCCACAGTGACGGCAGCAGTGCCAGGACGGGCAGTGCCGCGAAACCGGCGGCGAAAAAGAACACCAGGAGAAGATCGATTTTCCCGCGAACGCGCAGGACGGCGCACAACCGACGGATCGTCATGGGCAGGGCTTTCTCGAGCTACGGCAACGACCTTGATGTCGGCGAGTTCGACACGAAGCGGAGGGGAATGGTTGTACATCCCGTGGCCGAAAAGAATTCACTTTCCATTAACGGGAGGGTGTTGTTCCGCTTTTCTCGGAAAGGGAACCGAATCGGCCCCCGAACGCGTCCGGTACCGGGTCCGGCACCTGGACGGCCGCGCGTCACCGCGTCCCCTTCGCGTACATTGCGGGCGAGGTACCCGAAGTGGCGCGAGGGGACAGGACACAAGGTGGCAGGGGCAAGGCAGGCTGTGGGCGAGGCCCGCAGGATCGTCGTCAAGGTGGGTTCCTCGTCGCTGACCACCGCATCCGGCGGCCTCGACGCCGACCGGGTCGACGCGCTCGTCGACGTCCTCGCCAAGAGCCGCAGCGGCGGTGAGCGCGAGATCGTCCTCGTCTCCTCCGGGGCCATCGCGGCCGGACTCGCCCCGCTGGGCCTGCGCCGCCGCCCCCGGGACCTCGCCCGCCAGCAGGCCGCCGCCAGCGTCGGACAGGGTCTGCTCGTCGCCCGCTACACCGCCTCCTTCGCCCGCTACGGCGTCCGTGTCGGCCAGGTGCTGCTGACCAGCGACGACATGAGCCGCCGCGCCCACCACCGCAACGCCTCCCGCACCCTCGACAAGCTCCTCGCGATGGGCGCCCTCCCGATCGTCAACGAGAACGACACGGTCGCCACGGACGAGATCCGCTTCGGCGACAACGACCGGCTCGCCGCTCTGGTGGCCCACCTGGTCCACGCCGACCTGCTCGTCCTGCTCTCCGACATCGACGGCGTCTACGACGGCGACCCCAGCAAGCCGGGCACCTCGCGGATAGCGGAGGTGCACGGGCCCGGGGACCTGGCGGGCGTCGAGATCGGCAGCGCCGGAAAGGCCGGCGTGGGCACCGGCGGCATGGTCACCAAGGTCGAGGCCGCCCGGATCGCGGCCGCCGCCGGCATCCCCGTGGTGCTGACCAGTGCCATCCACGCGGCCGACGCGCTGTCCGGCGGCGACACCGGCACCTACTTCCACCCCGCAGGGAAGCGCTCCGCCGACCGGCTGCTGTGGCTCCAGCACGCCTCCACCCCGCAAGGCTCGCTGACCTTGGACGACGGTGCCGTCAAGGCCGTTGTCGACCGCCGCAAGTCGCTGCTGCCGGCCGGGATCGCCTCCGTCGAGGGCGAGTTCGTCGCGGGTGATCCCGTCGAACTGCGGGACGGCACCGGGCACGCGGTGGCCCGCGGGCTCGTCAACTTCGACGCCAAGGAGATCCCGCGGCTGATCGGCCGCTCCACCCGGGAGCTGGCGCGGGAGCTCGGACCGGCCTACGAGCGGGAGGTCGTCCACCGGGACGATCTGGTGATCCTGCATCCCTGAGGGACATGCGGTGGTGTGTTCCGAGGGGGCGGGGTGCCCGAAAACGGGGTGAACGCCCTGCCAAGGGCGTCGCCCTGAGGTGGACGTTCCGCAAAACCGCCCCGCGAGCCCTTGCGGCCTGCTCAACTTTGTCTCAGGGACACATTCCGCGCGACCCCTGGGGTCGACCTGTGCATGAAGGAGGCCGTCGTGAGACGAGTGCGCCCTGGGGCAGCGGCGTCCCACGAGGGTGCGGCGGCTTCCCGGGACGGCGGCCCGCCCGGGGGAACCGCCGCGCGGGCGGCCGGTGAGGAGCGCGCGCTGACGAGCGTCGCAGCCGGTGAGGAGCGGGCCCTGACGAGCGTCGCGGCCGGTGACCGGTACGAGGGCGAGGAGCCCCGGGATCTGCCGCGGCTGTGGCATGTCACCCTCAGCGTCTCGGGCGGCGAGGCCCCGCTGAAAGAGGTCCGGCGCGCCCTCGAGCAGCTCGCCCACGACCACCCCTTCCTGCTGACCAGCCGCTACGCCAACGACCACGCGGAGATCCGCTACTGGGAGGAGGCCCGCGACCTGCACGACGCGGCCGCCGTCGCCCTGCGCCTGTGGGGCGAGCACCGGCAGACCGCGGGACTGCCGCCGTGGGAGATCGTCGGCCTGGAGGTCATCGACCGCCAGACCTACCACCAGCGCATCGCCGAGGGGTACGGTCCGCCGCCGGCCACGCCCGTCGGGGCCCACCCGTTCTGATCATGGCGCCGGTGTCCCTTTGATCCCGTCTCGCGCTGTGGAACAACAGGTGGACGGCCTCGCCCGGCGCACTACCCTTCCTGGTATGACCTCCCTCTCGCCGTACGACTCCATGACCCCGGTCACCCAGGCCGCCTACCGGGCCAAGGCCGCCGCCGCCGACCTCGCCCCGCTGCCCAGGGCCGAGAAGGACGACGCGCTGCTCGCCATCGCGGACGCCCTGGAGGTCCGTACGAGCGAGATCGTCGAGGCCAACGCCAAGGACATCGCCAAGGCCCGCGAGGCAGGCACCAGCGAGACGGTCATCGACCGGCTCACCCTCACCCCGGAGCGGGTGCGCGCGATCGCCTCCGACGTCCGGGACGTCGTCGCGCTGCCCGACCCGGTCGGCGAGGTCGTGCGCGGCTCGACCCTGCCCAACGGCATCGACCTGCGCCAGGTCCGCGTCCCGCTCGGCGTGGTCGGCATCATCTACGAGGCCCGCCCGAACGTCACGGTCGACGCCGCCGCCCTGTGCCTGAAGTCCGGCAACGCCGTCCTGCTGCGCGGCTCGGCCTCCGCGTACGAGTCGAACACCGCCCTCGTGCGGGTCCTGCGCGACGCCGTGGGCGGGGCCGGGCTGCCCGCCGACGCCGTCCAGCTCGTGCCCGGCGAGTCCCGCGAGAGCGTGCGCGAGCTGATGCGCGCCCGCGGTCTGGTCGACGTGCTCATCCCGCGCGGCGGTGCCTCGCTGATCCAGACCGTCGTGACGGAGTCGATCGTCCCCGTCATCGAGACCGGCACCGGCAACTGCCACGTCTACGTCGACGCCCAGGCCGACCTCGACATGGCGATCGACATCCTGATCAACTCCAAGGCCCAGCGGCCCAGCGTCTGCAACGCCGCCGAGACCCTCCTGGTCCACCAGGACATCGCCCCCGAGTTCCTGCCGCGCGCCCTGGACGCCCTCGCCGAGGCCGGCGTGACCGTCCACGCCGACCCGCGGGTGCTGGCCTACGCGAAGGACACCAAGGCGACCGTCGTCGAGGCCACCCTGGAGGACTGGGACACCGAGTACCTCTCCTACGACATCGCCGCCGCCGTCGTCGACTCGCTCGACAAGGCCGTCGAGCACATCCGGCTGTGGACCTCCGGTCACACCGAGGCCATCGTCACCACCTCCCAGCAGGCGGCCCGCCGTTTCACCCAGCTGGTGGACTCCACGACCGTCGCGGTCAACGCCTCCACCCGCTTCACCGACGGCGGCCAGTTCGGCTTCGGCGCGGAGATCGGCATCTCCACCCAGAAGCTGCACGCGCGCGGTCCGATGGGCCTGCCGGAGCTGACGAGCACGAAGTACATCGTCACCGGCGACGGTCACATCCGCCGCTGAGCCGGGTCGCCAGGGGGCGCGCGGCCAGGGCATATGCGTCAGGCAGGCGCCCCGGCCCGCTTCCGTGGCATACGAGAGGCGTCTCACTGGGCGGATGAATTTCCGTACCGTCTGCCCAAATTGACCCCCCAGGTCTACTCTGGATCCGTGCCGGAGGACGTGGGGGGCACGCCGTTCCCTGACGGCTGGGAGCCCGACGACGACCACGACCGCGGGGTGTCGGACGAAGAGTTCGCCTCCGTGGTCTTCGACGAGGCCTTCGTACGGGCGGCCGTGGTGCACGAGCCGACCGCCGTCGAGCGCCTCCTGGCCGCCGCCCAGGCGAGAGCCGAGGCCTCCGAGGCCGAGGCTCGCCGCGCGCACCCCAGAGGCGAGCGGTACGACGACAGGTTCGGACCCGGCCGTTTCGGCCATGATCCCGAACTCGACGACCTGGACGACACCGAGGTCCTCGAAGGCCGCTACGGCGCTCCAGGGACGTACGGCAAACAGGTCCGCTGGCACCGACCCGTCGCCTGGATGCTCGCTCTTGTCATGGGCATCGGCATGGTCGCGCTGGCTTTCACTGCGGTCTACCGGGGTGCCTCCTCGGGCAGCCGCGACCGGGTTCCGCCGCCCGCGTCGACCGGTCTGGAGCAGGGGAGCACGGTGACGCCCTCGGCGTCCGCCGACTACTCCCAGCCAGCCGCCTCCGCGGTCCCGCGAACGCCCTGACGATCCTGGTGAGAACCTGTCAGAACTTGTCGCACAGCCGGGCGTTTACCTGAGCTCCCCGAGACCTACCCTGAAGATATGGGCGGACCAGGAGACCCACCTGAGGGGACACCCGAGGGCGCCCCCGTGGGTGGTGAGGACGAGTACCGATCCGTCGTCTTCGACGAGTCGTTCGTCCGCGCTGCCCGCCTCCAGGAGTACTCCGCCCAGGAGCGCATGGCCGACCACGCGCCCGCCGTACGCCGCCGCCCGCCGCTGCGCCGGGGACTGCACCGGCAGGCGCTGATCCTGGTCCTGCTGATCGCCGTCGCCTTCGGCACCGCCATCTACATGGGCGTACGGCACCCCTACCAGAACTCCGCGGTCCCGCAGCCCGTCGAGCCCCTGCGGATGACGGTCATCCCGCTGGCCCCCGAGGGCAGGGTCCCGGGACACGCCGACGCCGAGTACCTGTACGCGCACAGCCCGGCCGCGCAGTACCGCGTGGGCGCCGAGGGCATCCCGCTGCCGGCCTCGCGCCGCACCGCGCACTTCTCCGACAGCCAGGTCGTGTCCGCGCTGAGCACCGCCAAGGACTACATCGTGCGGTCCTCGCTAGACCCGGACGTCCTCGCCGGCAACCAGGTCCGTGCCGTACGGGTGCTCCTCGACACGGACCAACTCGACCAGTTCGACCAGAGCTTCGCCCACCCGGCCGCGGACGGGCGGCACGCGCCGACCGGGTGGCTGGTTCGCTTCGACCCCGCCCAGGCGCGGCTGGCCGACGGCAGGATCCGGGTGCAGGGGAGTCTCCAGGCTGCCGAGACCGACTCGTCGACGCTGGAGGTCACGGCCGACCACACGTTCGTGTACGCGTTGCGGGCGGTGGGGGCGGGTGCCTCGGAGGAGACCTCGCTGTTCACCGTGCGGCGCGAGCTGCACTTCCGGTTCGACCGGGACGACCTGCGGATGCACACGGCCCAGCTGGTCGTGTCGTACGTCCAGGCCGGGCCGCTGTCCTGCGCGGAGGACTCCACCAACCGGCTGCATCCGCTGCTGGCCGGTCAGACGGCGAGGGCGGGCGGACCGGCGGGGACGGATCCGTACGCGACCGGCAGTGCTACGGCGTTGTGCGGCTCTCTGGCCAACGGGGCGCAGCCGAAGGTGTGAGCAGCGGGGGCCGGGCGAGGTCTGGCGGTGTGATCAGCGGGGGGGGGGCAGGGGGCCGGGGGCAGGAGGAAGGGTCCTGCCGGTGTGGCCGGGGGCCGGTGTGGCCGGTGCGGTCGGCGGGGGACCAGGGGACGAGGTCTGCCGGTGTGGCCGGCGGCACCAGGTCGTTCGTCGGCCGGTGCCGGTGCCGGTGCCGGTAGGGGCCTGTCGCGCCCGGCTGCGGAGCCGCGGATCGACACGGCCCCGCGCGCCTTCGGGTGGGTTCAGCCGGTCTGCGTGGGGCCGTCCCCCTCGTCGGGCCTGCCGTCGTCCCGCGGGGCCGAGTTCGAGAAGCCGCCGAAGCCCCGCCGTACCCTGCCGCCCAGGTCGCCCGCCCCGCCGGCGATGTCGCTGACCAGCTTCATCAGCGGGTCCTTGGAGCTCTTGACGTTGGTCGCGTAGCTCGCCGCCGACTCACGGAAGGAGTCCGTGACCGAGGTGTCCTTGTCCTCCGTGCGGCGCGGGTAGTGGCCGTCCATGATCCGCTGGTAGTCGCGGGACTCGGCCCACTTCTTCAGCTCGGCCGCCCGCACGGTGGTGAAGGGGTGGGAGCGCGGCAGGACGTTCAGGATCTTCAGCACGGAGTCGCGCAGGTCGCCACCGGCCTCGTACTCCTCGGCCTGCTTCAGGAACGCGTCCACGTTCATCTCGTGCAGATGGTGGCCGCCGGCCAGCTTCATCAGACCGCGCATCGAGGCCTTGAGGTCCTGGCCGACCAGCAGACCCGCCCGGTCCGCCGACAGCTCCGACTTGCGGAACCACTCGCGCAGCGCGGTCACGATCGCCATGATCGCGAGGTTGCCCAGCGGGATCCACGCCACCCTGAGGGCCAGGCTGGTCAGGAACAGCAGGATGGTCCGGTAGACCGAGTGGCCGGACAGCGCGTGGCCCACCTCGTGGCCCACGACCGCCCGCATCTCCTCCTCGTCGAGCAGATCGACCAGACCCGTGGTGACGACGATGATCGGCTCGTCCAGGCCGATGCACATCGCGTTCGGCTGCGGGTCCTGGTTGACGTACATCGGCGGGACCTTCTCCAGGTCCAGGATGTAACAGGCGTCCCGCAGCATGTCGTTGAGGTACGCGAACTGCTGGTCGGAGACGCGCACCGAGTCGGACAGGAACAGCAGCCGCAGGCTCCGCTCCGGGAGCAGGCCGCTGAGCGCCTTGAACACCGTGTCGAAACCGCTCAGCTTGCGCAGCGCCACCAGGGCGGAGCGGTCGGCGGGGTGCTCGTACGCACGCGAGGAGATACCCGGGAAACGCTTGCGCTGCCTGCTCGGCACGTTCTCGTGACCGTTGTTCTGATGGCCGTCGTCGGACATGTCTTCCCCCATGTGCGTCTTTGGCTCTGCCGTCTGTGGCTGTGCCTCTTCGACCGCTGTGATCCTTTGCGGACCCTTGTGCGGTCCTTTGCGCCCCCCGAAGCAGCCCCCAGCCTAGGCGGAGATAGCGTGGACGGGCAGTACAGCGAAGGAGTCCACGTCATGGAGCACACCCGGGCCGCCTGGCTCACCGAGGCCGCGAGCGCCGCCGAGCAGCAAGGGGCCGGAAATCTGCTCCGGGTCGTCCTGGTCGTGATGTTCGTGGGCTGTGCGTTCACCGCGTGGTTCCTGCTGCGGGGGTACAAGCGGAAGGACGAGTGAGGGTGGGCGAAGGTTCCCCGCCGTCCCCCAACGGTGGAGTCGGCGTGATCGCCCTCACCGCGCCCGCTTACGATGGGCCGACGTCTTTATCCCGCCCACCGGATAGGTCCTGCCGAAGATGAGCTTCCACAGCACCGCTGCCCAGTTGGTCACCCTCGCCGCAGAGGGCGAGGAGCACGGCGGCAACCACGAGAGCCTCAACCCCCTGGTGACCGGCGGCGCCGCGTTCCTCATCCTGCTGCTCCTGCTGTGGATCACCACCCGTTTCAACCGCGACCGCTGAGGCGCCGGGTGCCCGAAGCAGGGCATTTCGGGCCACCGCCGGCCAGTGTCCTCAGGCCGGGCCGGTAGGGTCTGCACGCATGGGAGAGCAGGACATGCCTACCGGCCCGGGCAACAGCCCGTCGAGCCCCGGCAAGCGCCGCCTGGGCGTCATGGGCGGAACGTTCGACCCGATCCACCACGGGCACCTCGTGGCGGCCAGCGAGGTCGCCGCGCAGTTCCACCTGGACGAGGTGGTGTTCGTACCGACGGGTCAGCCGTGGCAGAAGACCCACCGCAGGGTCTCCCCGGCCGAGGACCGTTATCTGATGACGGTCATCGCGACCGCCGAGAACCCGCAGTTCTCGGTCAGCCGCATCGACATCGACCGCGGCGGCGCGACCTACACCACGGACACCCTGCGCGACCTCAAGGCCCTCAACCCCGACACCGACATCTTCTTCATCACGGGCGCCGACGCCCTCGGCCAGATCCTCACCTGGCGGGACGCCGAAGAGCTGTTCGCCCTCGCGCACTTCATCGGAGTCACCCGGCCCGGCCATACCCTGGCCGACCCCGGGCTGCCCGAAGGCGGCGTCTCGCTCGTCGAGGTCCCCGCCCTCGCCATCTCCTCCACCGACTGCCGGGCGAGAGTCGCCAAGGGCGACCCCGTCTGGTACCTGGTGCCGGACGGAGTCGTGCGTTACATCGACAAGCGCGAGCTGTACCGCGGCGAGTGAGCCGAGAGGGGCACCGGTGAACGACCGATACGACGCGGGCTACGGCGACGACCAGGAGAACCAGTACCAGCTGGTCGGCTACGACGAGTACGGCCGGCCGGTGTACCAGCAGGTCCCGCCGCAACAGGCCCCGCAGCAGCAGTACGACCCCTACGCCCAGCAGGGCTACGGCTACGACCCGTACGCCACGGGAACCCACGACCCGGCCCCTGCCTACGACCCCTACGGCACCGGCGACACCGGTCAGCAGGCGCCCGTGCCGCCCTACGACCCCTACGGCGGCGGGCCCCAGCAGGGCGGCGGACCGGCGTCCGCGTACGACCCCTACGGCCGGGCCGCCGCGAGCGGCCAGCAGCCCCGCGTCGCCGAGCAGACGGCCTACATCCCGCAGCAGGGCGGGCCCGGCGGGGGAGCGCAGACCGGCCACGGCCAGGCTGCGGGAACCCAGGCCGGCCCGGGGCACGCCGCGGGCTCGCAGGGCGGCCAGGGGTACGCTGCCGGCCCGCAGTCCGGGCAGGGGCACATGGCGGGCTCGCAGGTCGGTCAGGGGGCCGCTCCGGGCTCTCGGGCCGGGCAGGGCCACGGTCCCGCGGTGGACGAGGACGCCGCCGGCTCCGGTCGTCCCGGCGGCCGTCCCGGTGCCGAGGGCGCCGACGGTGACGAACGGCAGTACCACACCGCGCAGTTCGCCTTCGTCGAGGAGCCCGACGGCGACTCCGAGGACGTCATCGACTGGCTCAACTTCACCGAGAACCGCACCGAGCGCCGCGAGGAGGCCAAGCGCCGCGCCCGCAGCCGGCTCGTCGCCCTGGTCGTCGTCCTCGCCCTGGTCGCGGTGGGCGGTGTCGGCTACCTCTGGTACGCCGGGAAGCTCCCCGGTCTGTCCGACTCGCCGAGCAAGAAGGGCACCACGATCGCGGCGAGCGCCCAGAACCGCGACGTGATCGTCGTCCATCTGCACAACACCACCAAGGGCGGCACCTCCACCGCGCTGCTCGTCGACAACACCACCACCAAACAGGGCACCACCGTCCTGATCCCCAACTCCCTCAACCTGACGGCCGACGACGGCTCCACGACGACCCTCGCCAAATCGGTCGACGACGACGGCTCCTCCGGGACCGTCGACGCCCTCGACACCGTCCTCGGCACCGACATCGAGGGCACCTGGCGACTGGACACCCCCTATCTGCAGAACCTGGTCGACCTCGTCGGCAACATCGACGTCGACACCAACGCCGCCGTGCCCGACCCGGACGCCAAGAAGAAGGGCCAGGCGCCGCTGGTGAGCAAGGGCAAGGGCCAGACCCTCAGCGGCAAGATGGCCGTCGCCTACGCCACCTACCGTGCCTCGGGCGAGGCCCAGAACGCCCAGCTGGAGCGCTTCGGCCAGGTCCTGCAGGGCGTCCTGCGCAAGCTGTCCTCCGACCCGACGGCAGCGACCACCACCGTGCAGACGCTGGCCCAGATCCTCGACCCCTCCCTGACCGACAAGGACCTCGGCACCTTCCTCGCCAAGCTCGCCGACCTCGCCAAGGGCGGCGACTACAAGACCGCGCTGCTGCCGGTCCAGCAGGACGGCACCCTGAGCGCGGCGGCCAGCGCGAGCGTGGTCAAGGACGTCCTCGGCGGCAAGGCGAAGAGCCCCGACAAGGACGCGGCCGTGAGCGTCTCGGTGCAGAACGCCACCGGCACCCGGGACAACACCGAGAAGGCGCGTGTCGTCCTCCTCAACGGCGGCTTCACCTTCATCGACGGCGGCACGCCCTCCTCGTCCCGGGCCACCTCCAAGGTCCTCTACGCCGACGCCGCCGACAAGGCGAACGCCACCGAGGTCGCCAAGACCCTGGGCCTGCCCACCAGCGCCGTCGCCAAGGGCACGATCTCGTCGAGCGCGAACGTCTCCGTGGTCCTCGGCCAGGACTACAAGCCGGACTCCTCGTCCTAGGCCCGACTCCGGGCCCGAGGCGCCACCCCGCGTGATCTCCGCCATCACGTGGGGTGCCGTCGGTCGTCCGTGAGACCCTTGGTGTCAAGTGACCGCCGACCGAAAGCCTTGTAGTGACCGCCACTGACCGTTCCCTCGAGCTCGTCAACACCGCCGCGCAGGCGGCCGCCGACAAGCTCGCCCACGACGTGATCGCCTATGACGTCAGCGACGTCCTCTCGATCACCGACGCCTTCCTGCTGGCGTCCGCGCCCAACGACCGCCAGGTCAAGTCCATCGTCGACGAGATCGAGGAGCGCCTCTCGAAGGAGCTCGGCGCCAAGCCGGTGCGCCGCGAGGGCGACCGCGAGGCCCGCTGGGTCCTGCTCGACTACGTGGACATCGTCGTCCATGTCCAGCACAGCGAGGAGCGGGTCTTCTACGCCCTGGAGCGGCTGTGGAAGGACTGCCCCGAGCTGGAGCTGCCGGCCGACGCCAAGGCGACCCGCGGCAAGGGCGAGGAGCACGCCAAGCTCCGGGCCGAGGAGGACGACACCGAGTTCGGGGAGCCGCGGTGACCGCTGCCGCCGACCGCAAGGGCCGGGGCCGCCGCGTCATCCTGTGGCGGCACGGCCAGACCTCCTGGAACGTGGAGCGCCGCTTCCAGGGCACCACCGACGTCGAGCTCACCGAGACCGGTGTCGGCCAGGCGCGCCGCGCCGCCCGGCTGCTGGCCTCCCTCCAGCCCGACGCGATCGTCGCCTCCGACCTGCGGCGGGCCGCGAACACCGCCGCCGAGCTCGCCGCGCTCACCGGCCTGGACGTGGCCCACGACGAGGGTCTGCGCGAGACCTACGCGGGCGTCTGGCAGGGGCTGACGCACGAGGAGATCATCGCCCGGCACGGCGAGGAGTACGCCGCGTGGAAGCGCGGTGAGCCGGTGCGCCGCGGGGGCGGTGAACTGGAGACCGAGGTGGCCGACCGCGCCGCCCCTGTCGTGCTCCGGCACACCGAGAAGCTCCCCGAGGACGGCACGCTCGTCGTGGTCAGCCACGGCGGCACGATCCGCACCACCATCGGCCGGCTGCTCGGCCTGGACGCCCGTCACTGGGAGAGCCTCGGCGGCCTCTCCAACTGCTGCTGGTCCGTCCTCGGCCAAGGCGCCCGCGGCTGGCGCCTCCTGGAACACAACGCCGGCACCCTCCCCGAGCCGGTGCTCGGCGACGACGACTGAGGGCTCCGGACCGGATTTCACTTTCCGGCAGGTCGCAGGCTAAAGTTCTTCTTGTTCGCCCGCCGAGCGGGAAGAACGCAAGGGGCTATAGCTCAGTTGGTAGAGCGCCTGCATGGCATGCAGGAGGTCAGGAGTTCAATTCTCCTTAGCTCCACAGACCGACACTCTGTTGAGTTGTCAAAGATCGGTTGATGAGGATCCCGTCTCCCTCAGGAGGCGGGATTTTTCACGTGTCTCCGCGTCCTCCGGTGTGTAGACCACGATCCGGCACTCGGGCATCCCGTCGATCGACAGCGACTGGGACGTCATCCGCAGTTCGCCCACGGCCTTGTGACGGAACGTCTTGACCCGTGGCCCGGGCTGGACCACCTCTCCGCTCGCCCACAGCTCGGCGAAATAAGGGCTGGCCGCCGCCAGCGCGGATATGAACCCCTCCCAGGCCGGCTCGCCCACATGTCTGCCGTACGAGGACCGAAGTGTCGCCACCATGACGGGCAGCTCGCGCTCCCGGAACATCAGCGGGCAGGCCTCGTCGGACACCGTGAACAGCGTCCACAGCGCGTTCGCCACCCCGATGTCGACGATCTCCGGGATCATGAACAGGTCCCGGTAGCCCGGGTTGGTGGCCAGGATGTCGTAGCGCGAGTTGTAGACGACCGCCGGGAGCGGGTCGAGGGCGTCGATGATGCCCTGCACCTCCGGGCCCGTCGACCGCGTCAGTCCCTCGGGGTCCGGGGCGAACGGCACCTGTGCCAGGCGGTACAGATGCTCCCGCTCCGGCGGGTCGAGCCGCAGGGTGCGGGCCACGGCGTCCAGGACCTGCGGGGAGGCGTTGATCGGCCGGCCCTGCTCCAGCCATGTGTACCAGGTCACCCCGACGCCGGAGAGCTGGGCGACCTCCTCGCGGCGCAGTCCCGGCGTACGCCGCCTCAGGCCCGGCGGCATGCCCACGTCGGCCGGCGTCACCCGGGCCCGCCTGCTGCGCAGGAACGAGGCCAGCTCGGGCCGTCGTCGCTGTGTCGTCCTCATCGTCGCGTCCCCCATCGCCACGTCCCCCGTCACGACCATCCTCGGTGCCGCGCCCGGCGCTTGCCAGGTGCTGGCACTACCAGCATCAGCGGGCTCTCGGCACCCGTACCGGGATGTCCTCAGGCTCGACGGCATGAAGACAACGCCCCGGACGGGATCCCGTCCCGCACCCGTTCTTCCCACTGCCAAAAGTGAAGCACCCGCCACTGACAACCGGCCCCGGCCGCTGCTCGCGCTGGTGCTCGCCGCCCAGTTCATGGCGCTGCTCGACGTGTTCATCGTCAACGTCGCGGCCCCCACGATCGGTACGGAACTCGACGCATCGGGCTCCCAGCTCCAGCTGGTCATCGCCGGATACGCCATCACGTACTCGGTACTGCTGATCACCGGCGCCCGGCTCGGCGAACGGTTCGGCCACGGCCGGGTCCACCTGTGCGGACTCGCCCTGTTCACGTCGGCCTCGCTCGCCTGCGGACTCGCGCAGGGCGCCACCGAACTGATCGTCTTCCGGCTGGTGCAGGGCGCCGGTTCGGCGGTGATGATCCCGCAGGTGCTCAGTCTGATCCAGCGCAACTTCACCGGCGAGGCCCGGATGAAGGCGCTGGGCGCCTACTCGGCGGTCCTCGCGGTCGGCGCCGCCGCCGGGCAGGTCGTCGGGGGAGTCCTGGTGAGTGCCGACCTGTTCGGTACGAGCTGGCGGCCGGTGTTCCTCGTGAACGTACCCGTGGGCCTCGTCCTGCTGGCCGCGGGCACACGTGTCCTGCTGCCCGGGGACCGTGGCACACCGCGGGACCGCACCCGCGGCCTCGACCTGCCCGGCCTGGTGCTGCTCGCGGCCGCCGTGTCGCTGTGCACGGTGCCGCTGGTGCTCGGGCAGGAGGAGGACTGGCCCCTGTGGTCCTGGCTCTCCATGGCCGCCGCCGTGATCCTGTTCACCGTCTTCTGCGGCTACGAGTCCCGGCTGGCGGGGCGCGGCGGTGCCCCGCTGATCACGCCGAGCGTGCTGCGCCATCCCGGCATGGGGCTCGCCGTCTTCCGGATCATGGCGGTCATGGCCGTCAACGGCGGCTTCCTCTTCGCCCTCACCCTGTACGTCCAGGGCGGCCTCGGCTACAGCCCGCTGCGGGCCGGGCTCTCCTTCGCGCCGACCGCGGTGATCTTCGGGATCGTCGGACTGACCTGGCGTCACTGGCCCGCGTCCTGGCGGCGACTGCTCACGCCCGCCGGGTTCCTGATCACCGCGGCGGCCGCACTCGGCGTGGGGCTGGCGCTGAGGGACGGCGGTGACGGCGGCGTCGCCCTGTACGCCGCGTACGCCGGCGTGGGCGTGGGGCTCGCGCTCGCCTTCAGCCCCACGCTCACCGGGGCCCTTGCCACCGTGCCGCCCCGGCACGCGGCGGACGCCAGCGGTCTGCTCGCCACGGTCACCCAGCTCGGCCAGCTCATCGGCGTCGCGGGCTTCGGCACACTGTTCTTGAACCGACTTGAGTCACTCGGCCCCTCTGGGGCGTATACCTCTGCGGAGGCGCTTTTGGCGTGCATGTTCGCGCTGGCCGGGACCGCCGCGGTGGGCGCCGTGTCCGGACTGGTACTCAGGCGTCGCTGACCGTATTGGTCCGGCCGTGGCAGAATCAAACGGCCGGAAGGGGGCGCGGCCCGACGGGAGGGAGTAGTGATGCCTGCGAGCATCCTCGTGGAGGTCGGCCACCTCCGCGAAGCGGCGTCGACAAGGGACACGACGGTCCGCCTCATCTGCCCTTCCTGCGGTTCCGTCCATGTGGCGCAAGTACTCGGCGACAACGGCGGGATCTCCTACGTGTGCACGGCCTGCGGCCACAGCTGGAGCTGATCGATGGGTGCACACAGGCGAAAATGCGACTGGTGCGGCAGTGGGACGCCGATCGTGCGGGACATGGAGCCGGTCAATCCCGACTACCAGTACTGGTGCGAGGAGTGCGCGCGGGCGCTGATCATAAAAGGCGACCCCATCGAGACGTACCGTGAGCTGGAGGGCGAGCCGATCTACGGTCGTCTCCTCGAGGAGCACTGCACGCTCAAACGGTTCTACTCGTTCGTCACTGCTTGAGCCGCGAAACGATTTGGTGTTCCACCCGGGAGACCGTGTAATGTTGGCTCCGCCGCCGGGGAAACCGGGCGGAACACCAAGCAAGGGGCTATAGCTCAGTTGGTAGAGCACCTGCATGGCATGCAGGGGGTCAGGAGTTCAAATCTCCTTAGCTCCACAGAAAGATCCCGCCGGGTCATCTTGATCCGGCGGGATTCTCTTGTTTTAAGAGGCAGTTGCGACTGAGGGGGCCACCCGGATCGGGTGGCCCCCTCAGTCGTCTGCTGTCTGCCTCAGCGGCCCAGCGCACGCCTTCCGCGGCCCTGGGACAGGACCGGCAGGTTGCGGGAGGGGCCCTTGTCCCGGGCGGTCTCCTCCTCGAGGCGCAGCGCGAGCGCGGGGCAGCGACGCACCGCGCGTAGAGCCTTCGCCTCGGCGTAACGCGGTACCTGCGCCTGGGCGACGGTCGGGAAGCCGTCGGCGCCGAGTTCGAAGACCTCGGGGAGGATGTCGGCGCACAGGCCGTGACCCCGGCACAGCGTCCAGTCGACGTAGATCTTCTGACGGCTGGGGCCGTTCTCCTCGGCCTCGCCGCCGCCCGGGATGCCCGTCGGCATCTTTCCGCCCTCGAAGAGCGGCAGAACGCCCTCCACGGGCCGTCCGCAGCCGTTGCCGAGGACATGGGCGGCCAGGTCGTCCGTGAACGCCTTGATGGTCGACTCAAGGAACATCGCGGAGCCGTCCGGGTGCGAGCACGCGCCGCGCCGCTTCACGTTCTTGGCGACCTGCTTGAGCGCCTCCAGGGCGGCCGGGCCGCCGCCGTTGAGGATGTCCTCCATGCCGCGCGCGGCGGCCGGCAGACCGAGGTAGCAGGGGCCGCACTGGCCCGCGCTCTCCTCGGCCAGCCACTGCGCCACCCGCAGCGACTCGCCCAGCGGGCAGGTCTCCTGGGTGATGGGCAGGATCGCTCCCGCACCGAGCGCGCCGCCCACGGCGTCCAGGGAGTTGCGGGAGACGATCGCCTCGTTGACCGTCGCCGCGTCGATCCACTTGCCGTGGTAGCCGCCGGTCAGCACGCCCTGCGGGACCGGCGGGGCGCCGGCCAACTGCAGGACGTAGCGCAGCGGTACGCCCGTGGGGACCTCGATCACCATGGGGCGCGCGACGGCGCCGGAGACCGTGAGCATGACGGTGCCCGGCTCGTCGTACAGGCCGGTGTTGCCGTAGCGCTCGGGGCCGATCCGGGCGGCGATCGCCAGCTGCGCGAACGTCTCGGCGTTCGACAGGAGGGTCGGTGCGCCGCCGACGCCGTTCTGCGAGGCGCTGACCTTGCGGCCGGGCGGGATGGCCGGGCCGCCGTCGATCGAGCGGATCAGCGACGCGGCCGCTCCGGTGACCATGCGGACGGGATTGCGTTGCACGCGTGCGCGTAGAGCCGACCTGCGGCCGTTGCTCAGGCCGCGTTCGGCGAGGGCGGCCTCCATGGACCGCTGTGTGGACTCCCGGGTGACCCCCACCACGAGCGTGCGGGCACCCAGGGCTTCGGCGGCCAGGAGGGCGCCGTCCAGGATGAGGTGCGGGGCACGGTTGATGAGCACCGTGTCCTTGCGGCAGGCAGGTTCGTCCTCGCTGCCGTTCACGACGACGACCGGCCGGACGCCGCGCTTGATCGCCGCTTCGGCGACCGAACGCAGCTTCTTGTGGAAGGGGAAGCCGGCGCCGCCGCGTCCCTTCAGGTTGATGGCTTCGGAGAGCTTCGCGAGTTGCTCCCCGCCCATGGGTTCGAGCGGCCCGTGCACCTTCAGGTGCATGGGCAGGTCAAGTCGTTCGACAAGGTCGAAGCCCGACGTGAGCTGGGGAAGGCCGACCACGCGGACTTCTGGTACGTCGGGCAGGGCCTCGTTCACCTATAGCCTCCGGAAGGCGTGTTCCAAGGTTCGCCCGGACCCGGTGAGTCGAAGTCGTACGACTGACCGGGCGTTGGATCACTGGCGGGACCGCTGTTGTACGTGTCAGTAGGGTTGTACGTGCCGTAAAGGGTGTTCGTCTCACCGGTGTCGCGCACATCACCTGACAGATAGCTGGCCGTGCCCGTATTGCTGCCATATGTAGGGATGTTGTAACCCGTGTCCTGGAGCGGGTCGTAGGCGGAGGGGGGTGCTTCGCCGACCGGCGGCGGGGACGGGACCGGCCAGCTGCCGGAGGTGCTGCCGCCGGTGTCCGCGCGCGGAATGGGATCGGTGGCGGCCTGCATGTCCATCAGGTCCATGCGCGCTGTCTGGGCGGTGTCGTAGGGCTGCTGTGCGCCCGGCGACACCGCGCGGTACGCGGCGGCGAATCCGTTGCCCGCGGGCTCCGGGGCCGGGGTCTGGTAGATGGGGTTGGCGCCGGTCTGGCTGAGGCCCTCGTAGCCGGGCAGGGCGGACTCCGAGCGCCGTCCTGCGGACTCGGGTGCCCTGCGGCTCTCGCGGCCCGGGGCGGCGCTCTCAGCGGCCCTCCTGGCCCGGCTGGCCTCCAGCTCCTCGCGGCCCGGTCGCTCCTCCGCGCCGAGGAGCATGGCGACCCGGTCGGTGACCTTGCGCTTGAACGGGCGCGGGGCCGCGCGCAGGGCGAGGGCCGCGATGACGCCGAGCACGCAGAGCGCGTACATGTACGTGAAGATCGGGGCCTTCACTGCGCGCCCCGCGTACAGGCCGTGGATCAGTCCGGCGCACCAGGCCGGGTAGGCCAGCATGTGCATCGCCCGCCAGCGGGCCGCGACCGGGGCCGGGGAGGCGAACCTGTTGCGCAGGGCGCCGGTGATGCCGACGAAGATCATGAGCTGGCCGGCCAGCGTGCCGAGGCCTATGAGGCCTCCGCTGCTGCTGAAGCCGAGCCCGAACGGGATGAACGCGGCGATCCACGTCGTGTGCTCGAGGGTGAGTTTGATCCCGATGTGCAGCAGAAGGAACGCGATCGAGCCCACCGCGGTGATCCGGTGCACTCCCTGGGCGACGATCCGCTGCCGGGTGTTGAGGATCAGCCGGTCCTGGGCGACGAGCCCCCAGATCACGGAGCATGTGAGGAGGACAAGCGTCACCACGCCGGCCCCGAAGTTGAGGAAGTCCTGGAGCCAGACACCTCCGTACACCACGACCAGAGGGATGGCCAGCAGGAAGACGGCCGTCGCCACCCCGTAGGCCGACCGGCCCGTCCTGGGGAGCGTGTTGTTACTACTGCGAGGGTTCATGGGGGCAACTCCGAGCGGTTCGGGAAGGCGGTCCCGCTGCCGCACTCTAAGTGGCGCCATACCGGTGGGTACGACGTTTGAGTTATTGCGTTGTTATCAAACGGCCGCGGGGCTGTTGTGATGCCCCTTAGTGGCCGTTACGCGAAGTAACCTTTGACCTTTATTCAGTTCCTGTCGGGGTAGAACGGTGCGCTCGACTGCGGCGGCGAGTGCGGCACCCGGTGCCGAAGAGGCATACGTAAGTCCGTCGCCGCTTGCTCAACGGCTGCGGTACTCTGACGCCATGCGTGCCGTACGCCTTCTGCTTAGCGAGCCGCGCTGATCAGTCCCGACCACCGGTGAAGACGTGGTCGGAATCGGCGCGGCGTCCCCTCCTGTGCGAGGGGATTTTTCGTTTCCGGACGACACAGCCGCTGGCAGAGACGATCGATGGAGCTTTGAGGACATGAGCGAGACGAACCCCGCTGCCCCCGCCGAGGTGGCCGCGCCGCACCGCTACACGGCCGCCGTCGCGGCCGAGATCGAGGCACGCTGGCAGGACTTCTGGGACGCCGACGGCACCTATGCGGCGCCCAACCCCAAGGGTGACCTGGCGGGCGACCCGGAGCTGGTCGCCAAGCCCAAGAAGTTCGTCATGGACATGTTCCCGTACCCCTCGGGTGCCGGCCTGCACGTCGGCCACCCGCTGGGCTACATCGCCACCGACGTCTTCGCCCGATTCCAGCGGATGACCGGCCACAACGTCCTGCACACCCTGGGCTTCGACGCTTTCGGCCTGCCCGCCGAGCAGCACGCCGTGCAGACCGGCGAGCACCCCAGGGTCACCACCGAGGCCGCCATCAGCAACATGAAGTCCCAGCTGCGCCGGCTGGGCCTGGGCCACGACAAGCGCCGGTCGTTCGCCACGATCGACCCGGACTACTACAAGTGGACCCAGTGGATCTTCGTCCAGATCTTCAACTCCTGGTACGACGACGAGGCGAAGAAGGCCCGCCCGATCTCCGAGCTGGTCGCGCTGTTCGAGTCGGGTGAGCGCGCGGTTCCCGGCGGCCGTCCCTGGGACGCCCTGTCCGCCACCGAGCGCGCCGACGTCCTGGGCGAGTACCGCCTGGCGTACGCCTCCGACGCCCCGGTCAACTGGTGCCCGGGCCTGGGCACCGTGCTGGCCAACGAGGAGGTCACCGCCGACGGCCGCTCCGAGCGCGGCAACTTCCCGGTCTTCAAGGCCAAGCTGCGCCAGTGGAACATGCGGATCACGGCCTACGCCGACCGCCTGCTGGACGACCTGAACGAGCTGGACTGGCCCGAGGCCATCAAGCTGCAGCAGCGCAACTGGATCGGCCGCTCCGAGGGCGCCCGCGTCGACTTCCCCGTCGACGGCGAGGCGATCACGGTCTTCACCACGCGCCAGGACACCCTGTTCGGCGCGACCTACATGGTGCTGGCCCCCGAGCACCCGCTGGTCGAGAAGTTCACCCCGGCCACCTGGCCCGAGGGCACGCACGACGTGTGGACCGGCGGACACGCCACCCCGGCCGAGGCCGTCGCCGCCTACCGCGCGCAGGCCGCCTCCAAGTCGGACGTCGAGCGCCAGGCCGAGGCCAAGGACAAGACCGGCGTCTTCACCGGCGTGTTCGCGACCAACCCGGTCAACGGCGAGCAGATCCCTGTCTTCATCGCCGACTACGTCCTGATGGGCTACGGCACCGGCGCGATCATGGCCGTACCGGCGCACGACACGCGTGACTTCGCCTTCGCGCGCGCCTTCGAGCTGCCGATCCGCTGCGTGGTCGAGCCGAGTGACGGCCGGGGCACGGACACCTCGACGTGGGACGACGCCTTCGTCTCCTACGACGCCAAGATCGTGAACTCGCACGGCGCGGACGTCTCCCTGGACGGACTGGGCGTGGCCGAGGCCAAGGCGCGCATCACCGAGTGGCTGCAGAGCAAGGGCATCGGCGAGGGCACCGTCAACTTCCGGCTGCGCGACTGGCTGTTCAGCCGTCAGCGCTACTGGGGCGAGCCCTTCCCGATCGTCTACGACGAGGACGGCATCGCCCACTCGCTGCCCGAGTCGATGCTGCCGCTGGAACTGCCCGAGGTCGAGGACTACTCGCCGCGCACCTTCGACCCGGACGACGCGGACACCTCCCCGGAGACCCCGCTGTCCCGCAACCAGGACTGGGTCGACGTCACCCTGGACCTGGGCGACGGACGCGGTCCCCGCCCGTACCGCCGCGAGACCAACACCATGCCCAACTGGGCCGGTTCCTGCTGGTACGAACTGCGCTACCTGGACCCGCACAACAGCGAGAAGCTGGTCGACCCCGAGATCGAGCAGTACTGGATGGGCCCCCGCGCGGGACAGCCGCACGGCGGTGTCGACCTGTACGTCGGCGGCGCCGAGCACGCCGTGCTGCACCTGCTGTACGCGCGCTTCTGGTCCAAGGTCCTGTTCGACCTGGGGCACATCTCGTCGCCCGAGCCGTTCCACAAGCTGTTCAACCAGGGCATGATCCAGGCCTTCGTCTACCGCGACAGCCGTGGCTTCCCGGTGCCGGCCGCCGAGATCGAGGAGCGCGACGGCCAGTTCTTCCACGCAGGGGAGCCCGTCAAGCGCGAGCTGGGCAAGATGGGCAAGTCCCTGAAGAACGCCGTCACCCCCGAGGCGATCTGCGAGGAGTACGGTGCCGACACCCTGCGCCTGTACGAGATGGCGATGGGCCCGCTGGACGTCTCGCGTCCCTGGGACACGCGCGCGGTGGTCGGCCAGTACCGGCTGCTGCAGCGGCTGTGGCGCAACATCGTCGACGAGGCCACCGGCGAGGTGACCGTCGTCGACGCCGAGCCCGACGAGGCCACGCTGCGCGCCCTGCACAAGGCGATCGACGGGGTGCGCCACGACCTGGAGGGCCTGCGCTTCAACACCGCCATCGCCAAGGTCACGGAGCTGAACAACCACCTGACCAAGACGGGCGGCGCGATCGCCCGCCCGGTCGCCGAGGCGCTGGTCCTGCTGATCGCCCCGCTGGCCCCGCACATCGCCGAGGAGCTGTGGCGCAAGCTGGGCCACACCGACTCGGTCGTCCACCAGGACTTCCCGGTCGCCGACCCGCAGTACGTCGTGGACGAGACCGTGACCTGCGTGGTCCAGGTCAAGGGCAAGGTCAAGGCCCGCCTGGAGGTCTCGCCGGCCATCTCCGACGACGAGCTGGAGAAGGTCGCGCTGGCCGACGAGAAGGTCGTCGCGGCGCTGGGCGGGGCGGGCATCCGCAAGGTGATCGTGCGAGCGCCGAAGCTGGTGAACATCGTTCCGGCGTAGTGCCTGTCCGGCGCCAGGCGCCGGGTTTCGCCTCGGGCCCCTAGGGGTTGCGTGCGGGCAGGTTCGGGGTTCCTCCGGAACTCAGAGCCTGCCCGTGGCGTTTACCTTTGAAGAGCGGCGCGGCGCGTGCCGTGCCGGTCGGAGGAGGAGCGTTGTGGAAGCAGTGATCGCGATCGTGGCCCTGCTTTTCGTGCTCTTCGTGGTGCTCGGCGCCTATGCGACGGTGAAGGTGGTCGGCGCCGCCAAGCGCGGTGTGGACCGCACCATCACCCAGGCCCGGCGCACGGTCGAGGACCACACCCTGCGCGCCAAGTCCTTCGCCCAGCTCGGCCCGGCGGGCGAACTGGCCCAGCTGCGGCTGAAGCTGCGCACCTCGATGCGGGCCACCCAGGACGCGCTGCACGCGGGCGCGGCCGAGGACCAGTCCCTCAAGGAGTCCCTCGGCCTCTTCCAGCGCCTCAGCGCCCACGGCCACGAACTGGACGGCGAGCTCAAGCGCCTGGAGTCCGAGCCCGACCGGGCGAAGCTCGCCGAGCGCCTGCCGGGCCTGCGGGAGCGCACCGAGCGCATCACGGAGTCGGCCGACTCCCTGCGCTGGGCGGCACGCGACCGTGCCCGCCGCTTCGCCGACGACGACCTGGACACACTGAGCGCGCAGATCGACGTCGAGTCAGGTGCCCTGCGGCACTGGACCAAGACCGAGCCCACCGCGACACCGCCTCCCTGGCCGGAGGCACCCGCCGCCGACGCCAGTCCCGAGCAGCAGACCTGGCCCGAGACGCCCCGCTCAGGGACCGCCGACGAGCCGACGCGGCCCGCAATCACCCCGCCGGGCCCTCGCCCCACCTACCCCTGGCAGAAGAAACCCCGTCCCGAGAGCACGACTTGATCCGCACACGGCGGCCCCGGGTGACAGGGGCCGGGATGCCACCCGGACGCTACGGCAGGTAACCTCCAGCTCATGTCCCGCCATGTCGCGATCGTCACGGATTCAACGGCCTACCTGCCGCAGGGGACGATGGAGCGGCACGGCATCACAGCGGTACCCCTGACCGTGGTCCTGGGTGACCGCGCGCTCGAAGAGGGCACCGAGATCACGGCCCGTTCGCTGGCCCAGGCGCTCCAGAAGCGACGCCCCGTCACCACCTCGCGACCCAGCCCCCAGGCCTTCGCCGAGCACTACCGCAAGGTGGCCGAGTCCGGTGCGACCGGCATTGTGTCGCTTCATCTGTCCGCCGAGCTCTCCGGCACCTACGACGCGGCGGTCGTGGCGGCGCGTGAGGCACCGGTGCCGGTGCGCGTGGTCGACACCGGCATGATCGCCATGGCTCTCGGGTTCTGCGCGCTCGCCGCCGCCGAGGCCGCGGAGTCGGGCGGCACCGTGGACGAGGCGGTCACGGCCGCGGAGAAGCGGGCCGCGGGCACCTCCGCCTACTTCTACGTCGACACCCTCGACTATCTGCGCCGCGGTGGCCGGATCGGGGCCGCGCAGGCGCTTCTCGGTTCCGCGCTGGCCGTCAAGCCGCTGCTGAAGCTCGACGGCGGGCGGATCGAGCCCCTGGAGAAGGTGCGGACGGCGTCCAGGGCCATCGCCCGCCTGGAGGAGATCGCGGCCGACCGGGCCGGCAGCGCGCCGGTCGACATCGCGGTGCATCATCTGGCGGCCCACGACCGGGCGTCGGCCCTCGCGGACCGGCTGCGGGCGCGGGTGACGGGACTTGTCGACCTGCACGTGAGCGAGGTCGGGGCGGTGATCGGGGCGCACACGGGGCCCGGGTTGCTGGGGGTCGTGGTCTCGCCCCGGTGACGGGGTGTGAGGTGTGGCCGGGCTCGGCTGGGCTGGACCCCGGCCGGGCCTGTGGGTCGCAGGGGTGCGTTCTGCACTCGTCCGGGTGACGGGTTTTTCCACAACCGGTGGGTAATCCACGGGAATTGACCAAGATCATCGCGAGAGCGCGAAGTGTCCGATGCTCGGCGCATGGCACTTCGATCACGCTCAGGTACAGCGACGACGACCAGCGGGCCGGGCCGCGGCCCCCGTTCCGACGGACGCTCACGGCACCGCCGACCGCCCGGCGCACGGGGCACCCGGGGCCGGGCCCGGCACCGGCATGCCGCCTCGGCGGACGAACTCCGGCGCCGGGCGGAGGTGCTCTTCGCCGAACGGGCGGGCGAGCACCGGGACTCGGGGAAGGGGCCGCCGTCGGGCGGGCCGGGTGTGGACGACGACGTGGTGGTGGCGGCGGGTGGTCCAGGGCGGTTGGCGGCTGCCGGTGCGGAGCGGTTGGAGCCGGTCGGTGGCGGCGACGTCCTCGGTGCCGGCGATGTTGGCGAGGTCGGTTCGGGTGCCGACGCGGTCGGGTTCGTGGAGGGGGTCCGTCGGCACGGTGGTTCTCCGGGAGGGGCTCATCGGGACGCTGAATCTCTGGAAGGGGCTCACCGGGACAGTGGTTTTCGCGAGGTACCTCCGCGCGATGCCGATACGCGGGGTGGCGCTCGGCGAGACACCGAATCCGGGGACCGGGACTGGAGCCGGGACCGGGCCGGGGGTCGGCGGGAGCCGGCCGGGTTGGCTCTGCGGGAGCGGATGCCGGTGTGGTTGCAGGCGCGGTGCGGACTGGAGCGGCGGAACGTGGTCGCGCTCTCGGTGCTCCTCGTCGCGGCCGCGGTCTTTGCCCTGCAGCACTTCTGGACGGGCCGGATGCAGTCCGTCCAGGCGCCCGAAGTGGTGCGCGCGGCAGCTCCTTTCGGGGCGAGCGGGGAGACCGGTGCCGGTGGACGACGAGGGGCTGCCGAGCCGGCCTTCTCGGGCGGCGTCGCGAACACGGCGGGGACGGCCGGTGCAGAGATCGTCGTGGACGTCAGTGGCAAGGTCCGCGAGCCCGGGATCCAGCGGCTGCCGGCCGGTTCGAGGGTCGCCGACGCGCTGAAGGCGGCCGGTGGCGTGCGGCCTGGCACCGACACCGACGGGCTCAACCGCGCGAGGTTCCTCGTCGACGGCGAGCAGGTGGTGGTCGGCGGCCCGGCCGCACCCGCACCCGCGTCCGGCGCGGGCGGTCCCGTCGTCGGCGGACCGGCCGGTACGGCGTCGGCTCCCGTCTCCTTGAACACGGCCACCGTGGACCAGCTCGACACTCTGCCCGGCGTGGGTCCCGTGCTGGCCCAGCACATCCTCGACTACCGCACCCAGCACGGCGGTTTCCGCTCGGTGGACGAACTGCGCGAGGTCAATGGCATCGGCGACCGCCGTTTCGCCGATCTGCGGAATCTCGTACGGCCATGAGGCGCGGCGCGGAGATGCGGCGAAGGCTCGAGAGCGGAGCGCGTGCAGGGGCCGATGTGCACGCCGCCTCGGGGAAGCGGCTCGGGGACGCTCACCCCCGGCAGGAAGGGCCTACGGATCTGCGGCTGGTACCCGCGGCGCTCGCGACCTGGGGCACCGCCGCTGTGACCCTGAACGCCTCCTCGGGGTGGGTCACCGCAGTGGTGGCCGGTTGTCTGGTCCTCGCCTGCGTGTTGTTGTCGGGACGAAGGCGAGCGGTACGGGGCCTCGGTCGGGGCGATCGGGGCGATCGGGGCGGCCGGATGCCGGTGGCCGCCGTGCTGCTCTGTGTCGCGGCCGCCGCCGTGTCCGCGGGGCTGCACGGAGCGGATCTGCGACGGGGGCCGGTGCCCGAGCTGGCCCGGGAGTACGCCACCGTGACCGCCGAGGTCCAGGTGACCTCCGACCCTCGGCTGACCCGGCCCCGGATCACGGGGGACCACGCGGCCCCGACCGCCGTCGTCATCGGCGCCGACGTCCGGCGGGTGGAGACGGCCGAGGGGAAGGCGGTGGCGACACGGGCGCCGGTGCTGTTGATCGTCGACGCGCGTGCGGGCAACGGCTCGGGTACCAGGGCGATCGGCGCCGGTCCGCCGGGAGGTGGGGGCGGGGCCTTCGGCTCCACGCCCGCGGTGGAGGGTCCGGGCCGATCGCCCTGGCTCGGGTTGCTGCCGTCCACGCGGGTGCGGGTCACCGCGCGTGCCGCGCCGGCGCTGATCGGAGGTGACCGGGTCGCGGCCGTGCTGCGGGTGCGGGACCGGGGAGGACCCGAAGTCGTGGGGGAGGCGTCGGGGACCCAGCGGTTGGCGGGGGCATTGCGGGCAGGGCTGCGGGAAGCCACCGACGGGCTGCCGGCGGATGCCCGGGCCCTGTTGCCGGGGCTGGTCGTCGGGGACACCGCGCGGATCACACCCGAGCTGGACGAGGCATTCAAGGAGACCGACCTCGCGCACACCCTCGCCGTCTCCGGCAGCAATCTCACGATCCTGCTCGCCCTGCTCATCGGTCCGCCCGGACTCGCCCAGCTCGTCGAGCGACGGGGACTGGCGCCCCGCCTCGGGGTGTCGCTGCGGGCGACCGCGCTGCTCGGCGGCGGGCTCACACTGGGCTTCGTCGTGGTGTGCCGGCCGGACCCGAGCGTGCTGCGGGCCGCTGCCTGCGGGGCCGTCGCCCTGCTCGCCCTCGCGACCGGACGGCGCAGATCGCTGATCCCGGCACTGGCGACCGCTGTACTGCTGCTGGTGCTGTACGACCCGTGGCTGGCCCGCAGTCCCGGCTTCCTGCTCTCCGTGCTGGCCACCGGCGCCCTGCTCACGCTCGCGCCGCGCTGGAGCCTGGCGCTGCGCCGGCGCCGGGTGCCGCCGCGGTTGGCGGAGGCGTTGGCCGCCGCGGCCGCCGCACAGGCCCTGTGCGCTCCGGTGGTCGCCGTGCTGTCGGCGCGGGTGAGCCTCGTGGCGGTCCCGTGCAATCTGCTCGTGGAGTTCGCGGTCGCCCCGGCCACGGTGCTGGGCTTCGCGGCGCTGGCGGCGGCACCCGTGGCGATGCCGGTGGCCAAGGCGATCGCCTGGTGCGCGAGTTGGCCCGCCGGGTGGATCGCGGACGTCGCCCGTACAGGGGCGTCGCTGCCCGGCGGAGGAGTGGACTGGCCGGGCAACTGGACGGGGGCGGGACTGCTGGCCCTTCTCACCGGGCTCCTGTTGCTCGTGGGGCGCCGATTGCTGAGACATCCCTGGTGGTGCGCCCTGTGCGCGCTGCTGTTCGTGCTGGCGGTCGTACAGCCGCCGCCACTGACCCGGGTGATCACGGGCTGGCCCCCGCCGGGTTGGCGGCTCGCGATGTGCGACGTCGGCCAGGGCGATGCGACGGTGCTGGCGGCGGGGGAGGGCACCGGCGTGGTCGTGGACGCGGGACCTGATCCGGCTCTCGTCGACGACTGTCTGCGCACGCTCGGTATCACCAAGGTGCCGCTCGTGGTGCTGACCCACTTCCACGCCGACCATGTGGCGGGGCTGGCCGGGGTGCTGCGGGGGCGGTCGGTGGGGGCGATCGAGACGACGGGGCTGGAGGAGCCGGTGGACCAGGCCGAGTCCGTACGGCGGGAGGCGGTGGCCCGGCGGATTCCGGTGACGCGTGCCGTGGCCGGGGAGGTGCGGCGTACGGGGGCGCTGACCTGGGAGGTGCTGTGGCCGCCGGCGGATCCGGCGGCGGCGGACGGGCCGAACGACGCCAGCGTCACGATGCTCGTTCGGTCGGCCGGGCTGCGGTTCCTCCTGCTCGGGGACCTCGAACCCCCTTCCCAGCAGGCGCTGTTGAGGTCACCCGCGGGTTCGCGGCTGGCCGGGGTGGATGTCCTCAAGGTCGCTCACCACGGTTCGGCTTACCAGGACCCGGAGCTGATACGCCGGGTCGCGCCGAGGCTCGCGCTCATCTCCGTCGGCGCCGGCAACACGTACGGCCATCCGGCCCCCGGGACGGTCGCCGCGCTGCGGGCCGGGGGTGCGGTGGTGCTGCGGACGGACCGGGACGGGGCGCTGGCGGTCGCCGGGACGGGCGGCGGCAGCGGGGGCGGTGGCGCGGGCGGCGGAAGCGGTCATGGCGATGGGGGCGGCGGAAGCGGACAGGGTGGCGCGAATCGTGGAGGCGGGGGTGGTGGCGCGGGCGGTGGGGAGTTGTGGGTGGCGCGAGACTGGAGGCATGAATCCCACACAGGTTGACGCATATCTCCGCCGCCTGGGAGTCCAGCATCCGGCGTGGCCCACCGTGGAGGTCCTGCGCGAACTGCATCTGCGCCATTTGCAGACCGTGCCCTTCGAGAACCTGTCGGTCCACCTCGGCGAGGAGATCGTGCTGGAGGAGGAGCGGCTGGTGGAGAAGGTCGTGGGGGCCCGGAGAGGAGGGTTCTGTTACGAACTGAACGGGGCGTTCGGGGCGTTGCTGGCCGCGCTCGGCTTCGACGTCACGCTGCTCGCGGGCCGGGTGTACGGGGACGAGGGGCGGCTCGGGATCCCGTACGACCATCTCGCGCTGCGGGTGCGGACGGTGGACGGGGGTGAGTGGCTGGCCGACGTCGGGTTCGGGGCGCACAGCCACTACCCGCTGGCGTTCGGGGCGCGGGGTGAGCAGGAGGATCCCGGGGGCACCTTCCGGATCGTCGAGGCGGGGCCCGACGCGGCGGGGGTGCGGAGCGGGGACGGTGTGGTGAAGAAGGGAGGGGGAGACGCCGCGGATCTGGATGTCGCCATGGGCGGCAGGAGTCAGTACCGGCTGGAGGTGCGGCCCCGGGTGCTCGGTGACTTTGCGGCCGGGGCCTGGTGGCACAGCACTTCGCCGGCTTCGCACTTCACCCGGTCCCTGGTGTGTTCGAGGGTGACGGAGGATGGCGGGCGGATCACACTCAGCGGGCGCGTCTTCAAGACGACAGCGGCCGACGGGGCGCGGGAGGAGCGGGAGCTGGAGACCGACGAGGAGGTGCTGGAGGTGTACCGGGAGCGGTTCGGTGTCGAGCTCGGCCGGGTGCCGACGGTGCGGAACCTCGACCGTCACGGCTGATCCGGTCCTGGAAAATGGTGCCGTGAGCGATGTGAGACATGTGCTGGTGCTGCCTGATCGGGATGCCGCGGAGGAGGTCGTCGAGGCGCTCTCGGAGCGGTTCGGGGTGGATGAGGAGCCGCAGGTCGTGCGGGACGCGCTGGCGGGGGAGGACGACGCGGAGGACGCGCAGTGGCTGGTGGTGCTGCGGGACGCGGCGGGACGGTTGGATCCCGGGGAGCTGGAGGAGTTCGTGGGGGAGTGGGACGGGTGGCGGGAGGAGCCGTGATGCCGCGGTTCGGTGGGGTGGGGTGGGCGGGGCTGCCGGGCGGGGGTGACCGTACCCGTCCGGGGGTGCGGACGACTCCGTGACCGGCTCCCTCGGTATCGGTTGCTCCAGCTCTTGACTCCCTCGGCTTCGGCTCCCACGGCTTCGGCTGCCCGGCTCCACTCGGTCCGGCTTCCCGGCTCCGGTTCCCCCGGGGGCCCGGCTCTGCCTCCCCGGCTCCGGTTCCCCCGGCCTCACCGGGTCCGGTTCCCCGGCCCCGGCTATGCTTCCCCCGGCCTCACCGGGTCCGGCTCCCCGGCACCGGCTCCGGTTCCCCGGCACCAGCTCCGGTTCCCCGGCACCGGCTTCCCGGCCCCCCAGCCCCAACCCCCGGCGCCCGCAGCCGCGGGGCTGTCAGTGCTCCGTGCCATGCTGTACGCGATGGCCAAGAAGACTGCTCATGACGACCCCCTCGCCTCTGTGACCCTCGCCGTGGGGCAGGAGGAGCTCCTGCTCGACCGGGCTGTGCAGGAGGTGGTCGCCGCTGCTCGGGCCGCTGACGCGGATACGGACGTGCGGGATCTGACCCCGGACCAGTTGCAGCCGGGGACGCTCGCGGAGTTGACCAGTCCGTCGTTGTTCGCGGAGCGCAAGGTCGTGGTCGTGCGCAATGCGCAGGATCTCTCCGCCGACACCGTCAAGGACGTGAAGGCGTATCTCGGGGCGCCCGCCGAGGAGATCACCCTGGTGCTGCTGCACGCGGGCGGCGCGAAGGGCAAGGCGCTGCTCGACACCGCGCGGAAAGCGGGGGCGCGAGAGGTCGCCTGTCCGAAGATGACCAAGCCGGCGGACCGGCTGGCCTTCGTGCGGCAGGAGTTCCGCGGGACCGGCCGGTCCGCCACCCCCGAGGCCTGCCAGGCGCTGGTCGATGCGATCGGGAGCGATCTGCGGGAGCTGGCGTCCGCCGTGTCCCAGCTGGTCGCCGATGTCGAGGGGACGATCGACGAGGCCGTCGTGGGGCGGTACTACACCGGGCGGGCCGAGGCCTCCAGTTTCACCGTCGCCGACAGAGCGGTGGAGGGGCGGGCCGCGGAGGCGTTGGAGGCGTTGCGGTGGTCGTTGGCGACCGGGGTCGCGCCGGTGATGATCACCAGTGCGCTGGCCCAGGGCGTGCGGGCGATCGGGAAGCTGTCGTCGGCTCGGGGCGGGCGGCCCGCTGATCTCGCGCGGGAGCTGGGGATGCCGCCGTGGAAGATCGATCGGGTGCGGCAGCAGATGCGGGGGTGGACTCCGGACGGGGTCTCCGTCGCGCTGCGGGCCGTGGCCGAGGCGGACGCCGGGGTGAAGGGCGGAGGGGACGATCCCGAGTACGCCCTGGAGAAGGCCGTCGTGGCGATCGCCCGGGCGGCCCGATCCCGGGGACGCGGCTAGCGCCGGGCGGCGGCGCCGCTGGGAGGCGGGCCGGCCCGATCGCGGCGTGCCACTCGCCGTACGCCCACTTCACCCACTTCGTCCAGCCCGCCCACTCCTGCGGTGCGTTGGGGTGCAATCCATTGCGTGCGTCTGCGGAGCGCCCCGCATCGCCGGGGAGCCGGCACGCCATCGCTGGCTCCCCTCATGGCCGGACGCGTCGGCGGCAAGCCGTGCGTCCGCGAGGCAATCCGTCTGGCCGCGCGCGCACGAGCAGTACGCGGTACCCCACTCCCCAGCCCTTCATCCGCCAGCCCCCACCTCCCCCAAGGTGCTCCCCCCACCCCCCAGGAGGAGAATCAAGGCGTCAGCCGAACATCGCCGGAATACGGAGAGGTGGCGGTCGTCATGGCTGAGCATCCGCATGCAGTGCTCGTACGCAAGGGGTTCGAGGCGTTCACCCGTGGGGATCTGGACACTCTGCGGGAGTTGATCGCGAAGGACGCGACGCATCACGTGCCGGGCAGTCACCCGCTCTCGGGGGACTTCAAGGGGCAGGACGCGATCATCGACATGTACCAGAGGCTCGGGCAGGAGACCCAGGGGTCGATGCGGCTCGAGATGCTCGGGATCGCCGTGGACGGGCGGGGGCACGCCGTCGGGATGTGCCGGGTCACCGCCGAGCGCAAGGGGAGGCGGCTGGACGACACCGGATGCATCGTCTTCCGGATCGTCGGGGACAAGGTCACCGACCTCGACGAGTGTGTCGCGGACATCGACAAGAACAACGAGTTCTGGTCGGACTGACCCCCTCGGGGACCGCAGCACGACACGCATGCCGAAGGCCCCGGCGCTTCCGCCCTGGGGAAGGGCGAGGCGCCGGGGCCTTCGCTTGAAGCTGTCGAGCCCGTACCCGCGTGGCGAACGCAGGCCGCGTACAGGCTCTGGGTGCCGGTCGGGAGCGGATGAGAGAGGGCCCGCTCTGGGTCCTTCCGGCGGTCAGATCAGAAGGTGTGGCTCAGAGACCCGCGACCTTGGAAGCAAGCGCCGACTTCTTGTTGGCGGCCTGGTTCTTGTGGATGACGCCCTTGGAGACGGCCTTGTCGAGCGCACGCGCAGCAGCGCGCTGGTACTCGGTGGCCTTCTCGGCGTCACCCGCGGCAGCGGCCTCACGGGCCTTGCGGATCGCGGTCTTCAGGGAGGACTTGACGGCCTTGTTGCGCAGCCGGGCCTTCTCGTTGGTCTTGATCCGCTTGATCTGGGACTTGATGTTCGCCACGAATGAGCCTCTACAGGTTCAGGCACGGAGACAGAAGGATTCCGAGCGGAAGAGCAAGGAAGACCCTGGTTCCGTACCAGGTGATTTCTTGGAGTCGCGTCTCGTGCTGAGAGGGCATGAGACACAGCCACCCAGGGTACCAGCGGCTCCGCGAGTGGCCCAAACCGGTCGCCGGTCCCCGCCCGTGGGACCATGGAGGCTACGTATCGATCCGACCCGAGACCGCAGACACTGCGGACGCCTCAAGAATCAGGACCCTGCGTGCCCGCGATCCCCAGCCACGTGCCCGAGCCGAGCCGTACCGACCCGGCTCTGATCCGCAACTTCTGCATCATCGCGCACATCGACCACGGCAAGTCCACGCTCGCCGACCGGATGCTCCAGCTGACCGGCGTGGTCGAGCAGCGCCAGATGCGTGCTCAGTACCTCGACCGCATGGACATCGAGCGTGAGCGCGGAATCACGATCAAGTCGCAGGCGGTGCGTCTGCCGTGGGCCCCGACCCACGACAAGAGCAACACGCACATCCTCAACATGATCGACACCCCGGGGCACGTCGACTTCACCTACGAGGTCTCGCGGTCGCTCGCCGCCTGTGAGGGCACCGTCCTCCTCGTCGACGCAGCCCAGGGCATCGAGGCCCAGACCCTCGCCAACCTCTACCTGGCGATGGAGAACGACCTCACGATCATCCCCGTGCTGAACAAGATCGACCTGCCGGCCGCGCAGCCCGAGAAGTTCGCCGAGGAGCTCGCCAACCTCGTCGGGTGCGACCCGTCCGACGTCCTCAAGGTCTCCGCCAAGACCGGACTCGGCGTCGACGCGCTGCTGGACCGGGTCGTCAAGGAGGTCCCACCCCCGGTCGGTGTGGCCGACGCCCCCGCCCGCGCGATGATCTTCGACTCGGTCTACGACTCCTACCGCGGTGTCGTCACCTACGTCCGTGTCATCGACGGCCAGCTCAACAAGCGCGAGCGCATCAAGATGATGTCGACCGGCGCCACCCACGAGCTGCTGGAGATCGGCACCAACTCGCCCGAGATGCTGGGCGCCGACGGTCTCGGCGTCGGTGAGGTGGGCTACCTCATCACCGGTGTGAAGGACGTCCGCCAGTCCAAGGTCGGTGACACCGTCACCAGCCAGCAGAAGGGGGCGACCGAGGCGCTCGGGGGCTACAAGGACCCGAAGCCCATGGTCTTCTCCGGTCTGTATCCGCTGGACGGCTCCGACTACCCCGAGCTGCGCGAGGCCCTCGACAAGCTCCAGCTCAACGACGCCGCGCTCGTCTACGAGCCCGAGACCTCGGCCGCCCTCGGCTTCGGTTTCCGTGTCGGCTTCCTGGGGCTGCTGCACCTGGACGTGATCCGGGAGCGTCTGGAGCGCGAGTTCGGCCTCGACCTCATCGCCACCGCGCCCAACGTGGTCTACCGGGTGGTCATGGAGGACGGCACCGAGCACACCGTCACCAACCCGAGCGAGTTCCCCGAGGGCAAGATCAACGAGGTGTACGAGCCCGTCGTACGCGCCACGATCCTCGCGCCCACCGAGTTCATCGGCTCGATCATGGAGCTGTGCCAGACCCGGCGCGGCACCCTGCTCGGCATGGACTACCTGTCCGAGGACCGGGTCGAGATCCGCTACACGCTCCCGCTCGCGGAGATCGTCTTCGACTTCTTCGACCAGCTGAAGTCCAAGACGCGCGGATACGCCTCGCTGGACTACGAGCCCACCGGCGAGCAGACCTCCAGCCTGGTCAAGGTCGACATCCTGCTGCACGGCGACAAGGTGGACGCCTTCTCCGCGATCACCCACAAGGACGCGGCCTACGCCTACGGTGTGCGGCTCGTCGCCAAGCTGCGCGAGCTCATCCCGCGGCAGGCCTTCGAGGTGCCGATCCAGGCCGCCATCGGTTCCCGGGTCATCGCCCGCGAGACCATCCGCGCCATCCGCAAGGACGTCCTCGCCAAGTGCTACGGCGGTGACATCTCCCGTAAGCGGAAGCTGCTGGAGAAGCAGAAGGAAGGCAAGAAGCGGATGAAGATGGTGGGTTCCGTGGAGGTTCCGCAGGAGGCCTTCATCGCCGTGCTCTCCAGCGATGACAGCGCGGGGTCGGGCAAGGGCAAGAAGTAACCGCGGGTTACACCCGGTTACCTGTCGAATCGGATGGAAAGGGGTCCGTCGTGCGAAAGTGCGGCGGGCCCCTACGCGTGCGTAACGTCGCGCTCTGTAGGAAGTGACAGGCCGCCGCCCCTTACGAACGGGTCGGCCGCGCTTTACTCTGATCTCTGCTCGATAGTTACTCGCGAGTTAAACAGCAGCCGCAACCAGAGCCAGCCGCACTGTCGCGGGCCCCGGAGGATGTCGTGAGCGACACACAGACACTGATCGAGAACCGTCCGCCGAGTGTGGCCACCCTCTTCCTGGAGCGTGTCGCGGCCACACCGGACGCCGAGGCGTACCGGTACCCGGTGCCGGCGGCCGCCGGCCAGAGCCCGGACGAGTGGAAGTCGCTCACCTGGGCGCAGGCCGCGGAGCGGGTGCACGCCATCGCGGCCGGGCTGATCGAGCTGGGGGTGCAGCCCGAGCAGCGGGTCGCCCTCGCCTCGTCGACCCGCCTCGACTGGATCCTCGCGGACCTCGGCATCATGTGCGCCGGCGCCGCCACGACCACGGTCTATCCGCAGACCAACGCCGACGAGTCGGCGTTCATCCTCTCCGACTCCGAGAGCCGGGTGCTGATCGCGGAGGACGCGGCCCAGCTCGCCAAGGCGGTCGAGAAGCGCGGCGAGCTGCCCTCGCTCACCCATGTCGTGGTGATCGACCCGGCGGGCGTGGAGACCGGCGACTTCGTGCTCACGCTCACCGAGCTGGAGGCCCGGGGCGCCGCCCGCCTGGAGAAGGACCCCGATCTGATCAAGGAGCGGGTCGGCGCGATCACCAAGGACCAGCTCGCGACGCTGATCTACACCTCCGGCACCACCGGCCGTCCCAAGGGCGTACGGCTGCCGCACGACAACTGGGCCTACATGGCCAAGGCGATCGCCGCCACCGGTCTGATCAGCGGCGAGGACGTGCAGTACCTGTGGCTGCCGCTGGCGCACGTCTTCGGCAAGGTGCTCACCTCCGGGCAGATCGAGGTCGGTCACGTCACCGCCGTCGACGGCCGCGTCGACAAGATCATCGAGAATCTGCCGGTCGTGCAGCCGACGTACATGGCGGCCGTCCCGCGCATCTTCGAGAAGGTCTACAACGGGGTCGCGGCGAAGGCCCGTGCGGGCGGCGGCGCCAAGTACAAGATCTTCCAGTGGGCGGCCGAGGTGGGCCGCGAGTACGCCAAGGCCACCCAGGACAACTTCCGGCGCACCGGGGTCGCCTCCGCGCCCTTCGGCCTGAGCGCGAAGCACAAGGTGGCCGACGCGCTGGTCTTCGCGAAGATCCGCGAGGCGTTCGGCGGGAACCTGCGGGCCTGTGTCTCCGGCTCCGCCGCGCTCGCCCCCGAGATCGGCTACTTCTTCGCCGGCGCGGGCATCCACATCCTCGAGGGCTACGGCCTCACGGAGTCCTCGGCGGCCTCCTTCGTGAACCCGGGCGAGGCCTACCGCACCGGCACGGTGGGCAAGCCGCTGCCCGGCACGGAGGTCCGCATCGCCGACGACGGGGAGATCCTGCTGCGCGGCCCCGGGATCATGGAGGGCTACCACGGGCTGCCCGAGAAGACCGCCGAGGTCCTCGAGGCCGACGGGTGGTTCCACACCGGGGACATCGGAGAGCTCTCGCCCGACGGGTATCTGCGGATCACCGACCGCAAGAAGGACCTCATCAAGACGTCCGGCGGCAAGTACATCGCGCCCGCCGAGGTCGAGGGGCAGTTCAAGGCGGTGTGCCCGTACGTCTCCAACATCCTGGTGCACGGGGCGGACCGTAACTTCTGCACCGCGCTCATCGCCCTGGACGAGGTGTCGATCCTGGAGTGGGCCAAGGAGAACGGGCTCGAGGGCAAGCCGTACGCCGAGGTCGTCGCCGCCCCCGTCACCGTGTCCATGGTCGAGGGCTATGTGAAGCAGCTCAACGAGGGGCTTCAGCGGTGGCAGACGATCAAGAAGTTCCGGTTGCTGCCGCGGGATCTCGACGTGGAGCACGGGGAGATCACGCCGAGTCTGAAGCTGAAGCGGCCGGTTGTGGAGCGGGAGTACAAGCACCTCATCGAGGAGATGTACGCGGGCTCTCGCGAGGCGTGAGGGGTGGCAGGGGAGCGTGCGCGACCGGCGGTGCGTCGTGGCCGGTCGCGCAGTTCCCCGCGCCCCTGAGGGGTCTCACCGGTTCTCCAGAAGGTGCCGGAGTTCCTTCACCTGAGTGCGCTGAGATTCCGTCAACTCGTCTTCCAGGGCTGCCAGTCGCTTGCCGACCTCCTCGTAATCGGCCCGTTGCCGTGCCAGCAGTCGCTCCAACTGCTGGTTCTTCCTGTGCAGGTCCAGGAACACGCTCACCTTCGCCCTCAGCACCCACGGATCGAACGGCTTGGTCAGGTAGTCCGCCGCGCCCGTCGCGTAGCCGCGGAAGGCGTAGCCCGAGTCGTCGTCCGTGCCGGTGAGGAAGATGATCGGGACGTCCTTCGTCTGGTCCAGGCGTTTGATGTTGGCGGCGGTCTCGAAGCCGTCCATGCCCGGCATGCGCACGTCCAGCAGGACCAGGGCGAACCGGCGGCGGAGCAGGGCCTTCATCGCCTCCTCGCCCGAACGGGCGCGGACCAGCGGTTCGTTGAGGGACCCCAGGACGGCCTCCAGTGCGATCAGGTTGTCCTCCATGTCGTCGACCAGGAGGATGCCGGCACTGTCGTCGGTCCTTGCCTCAGCGTTCATGTGACTGCCTCATTCAGTCGTCGGTGGGCGGTACCACCGCCTCCTCGGCGTCGGTCCGCTCCTCGGTTCGTGCGCCCTCTGGGTCAAGGAGCGCGCATACCACGGTCAACAGCTGGTCGACGTCCACCGGCTTGGGCACGTAGTCGTTCGCGCCGCGCGCGATCGACTTCTCGCGGTCTCCGGGCATCGCCTTCGCGGTGAGCGCGACGATGGGCAGCCCGGACCAGCGAGAGGTGCGGCGGATGGCGGCGATGGTCTCGTAGCCGTCCATCTCCGGCATCATGATGTCCATCAGCACGAGTTCGACGTCCGGGTTGCGCTCCAGGGTCTCGATGCCCTCGCGGCCGTTCTCCGCGTACAGGACCGGCATGCCGACCCGGCCCAGCACATGGGTGAGGGCGAAGACGTTGCGGATGTCGTCGTCGACGATCAGCACCCGGCGCCCGGGCAGCACCTGCCCCGCCCGGCCCGCCTTCCACGCCTCCAGCTTGGTGGGCGCGGGCCAGGAGTCCTCGGCGTCGTGGGCGGTCGGATAGGGCTCGGTGGACAGGTCCTCCGGGGCCGGCAGGGGGTGGTCCTCGGTGGTCGGGCCGGTCGCCGTGTGGCCGGGGCTGACGACAGGGACGTACAGCGTGAAGGTGGAGCCCTTGCCGGGTTCGCTCTCCGCGACGATACGGCCGCCCAGCAGGCCCGCGATCTCCCGGCTGATGGACAGGCCGAGTCCCGTGCCGCCGTACTTGCGGTTGGTGGTGCCGTCGGCCTGCTGGAACGCCTCGAAGATCACCGGGAGTTTCTCCCGCGCGATGCCGATACCGGTGTCGGAGACCGCGAAGGCGACCACGTCGTCGCTGTCGAGGACGTATGCGTGCTCGGCGTCCTTGACGCGGTTCACGCGCAGTTCGACCCGGCCCGTGGCGGTGAACTTGATCGCGTTGGAGAGCAGGTTGCGCAGGATCTGCTGGAGGCGCTGCTCGTCCGAGTACATCTCGCGCGGCACGTCCTCGCCGACCGCCACCTCGAAGGCGAGCCCCCGGTCCAGGGTGAGCGGGCGGAAGGTGGCGTGGACGTAGTCGAGCAGCTTGATGAGCGGCAGCTTCTTCGGGCGTACGTCCATCCGGCCGGCCTCGATCTTCGACAGGTCCAGGATGTCGTTGATCAGCTGGAGCAGGTCGGAGCCCGAGCGGTGGATCGTCGTCGCGAACTGCACTTCCTGGTCGGAGAGATGGCCGTCCGGGTTGTCGGAGAGGAGCCTCGCCAGGATCAGCAGGGAGTTCAACGGCGTGCGGAGTTCGTGGGACATGTTCGCCAGGAACTCCGACTTGTACTGGGACGAGGTGGCCAACAGGGCCGCCTTCTCCTCCAGTTCCGCGTTGGAGCGCTGCAACTCCGCCTGTTGCATCTGAAGTTCGTCCGAGCGTTCCTGGAGCTGCATCGCCAGGCGCTGGGACTCGCCCAGCAGGGACTCGGTGCGGGAGTTGGCGATGATGGTGTTGATGGCGACGCCGATGGTGTTCACGAACTGGTCGAAGAAGGCCAGGTGGACATCGGAGAAGCGGGAGAAGGACGCCAGCTCGATCACGCCGAGGAGCTTGTCCTCGAAGAGGATCGGGATGATGACGACACTGCTCGGGGCCGCCTCGCCGAGGCCGCTGTTGATCTTGATGTAGTCCGGCGGGGCCTCCTCCACCAGGATGCGCTTCTTCTCGCGGGCCGCCTGGCGCACCAGACCGTGGACCGGCATGCCGCCGGTGTCGACGGTCGCGCCCTGCGCCGAGCCGTAGCCCGCGATGAACGCCAGCCCCTTCGCGGGCACGGTGGTGTGCAGCGAGGCCCCGTCCTCGTCCGGGTCGGCCAGGAAGAACGCCCCGTACTGGGCGTTCACCAGCGGGGTCAGCTCGCGCAGGATCAGGTCGGCGACCTCCATCAGGTCCCGGTGGCCCTGCATCAGGGCGGCGAGGCGCGCGAGGTTCGACTCCAGCCAGTCCTTGGCGCGGGTCGTCTCGCGGAGGTTGGCCACCATCAGGTTGATGTTGTCCTTGAGCTCCGCGACCTCGCCCTGCGTCTCGACGGTGATCGAGCGGGACATGTCGCCCTGGGCCACCGCGGAGGCGACCTCGGCGATCGCGCGGACCTGGGTGGTCAGGTTGGAGGCGAGTTCGTTCACGTTGGTCGTCAGCCGCTTCCAGGTGCCGTACACGCCCTCGACCCGTGCCTGGCCGCCGAGTTGGCCCTCCGAGCCGACCTCGCGGGCCACGCGGGTGACCTCGGAGGAGAAGGAGGAGAGCGTGTCGACCATGGTGTTGATGGCGGTCTTCAGCTCCAGGATCTCGCCGCGGGCGTCCACGTCGATCTTCTTGGAGAGGTCGCCGTTGGCGACGGCGGTGGTGACCTGGGCGATGTTGCGGACCTGTGAGGTCAGGTTGTCGGCCATGTAGTTGACGTTGTCGGTCAGGTCCCGCCAGACCCCGGAGACGCCGAGCACCTGGGCGCGCCCGCCGAGCCGCCCGTCGGTGCCGACCTCGCGGGCCACCCTCGTCACCTCGTCGGCGAAGGCCCGCAGTTGCTCCACCATCGTGTTGACGGTGTCCTTCAGTTCGAGGATCTCGCCGCGGGCGTCGACGGTGATCTTCTTGGAGAGGTCGCCGTTGGCGACGGCGGTGGTGACCTGGGCGATGTTGCGGACCTGCGACGTCAGGTTCAGGGCCATGAAGTTGACGTTGTCGGTGAGGTCCTTCCAGACGCCCGACACGCCCCGGACCTGGGCCTGGCCGCCCAGATTGCCTTCCGTGCCGACCTCGCGGGCGACCCTCGTCACCTCGTCGGCGAAGGCGGAGAGCTGGTCGACCATGGTGTTGATGGTGGACTTGAGCTCCAGGATCTCGCCCTTCGCCTCCACCGTGATCTTCTTGCCGAGGTCGCCCTGCGCCACCGCCGTCGACACCAGGGCGATGTTGCGGACCTGGGAAGTGAGGTTGTCCGCCATGAAGTTGACGTTGTCGGTGAGGTCCTTCCAGACCCCGGACACGCCTCGCACCTGGGCGCGGCCGCCGAGGTTGCCCTCGGTGCCGACCTCGCGGGCGACGCGGGTGACCTCGTCGGCGAAGGCGGAGAGCTGGTCGACCATGGTGTTGATGGTGGACTTGAGCTCCAGGATCTCGCCCTGCGCGTCCACGGTGATCTTCTGACTCAGGTCGCCGTTGGCCACGGCCGTCGTCACCTGGGCGATGTTCCGCACCTGTGACGTCAGGTTCGACGCCATGAAGTTGACGTTGTCGGTGAGGTCCTTCCAGACCCCGGACACGCCCCGCACCTGGGCCCGGCCGCCCAACTGCCCCTCGGTGCCGACCTCGCGGGCCACCCGGGTGACCTCGTCGGCGAAGGCGGAGAGCTGGTCGACCATGGTGTTCACGGTCAGCTTCAGTTCGAGCAGCTCGCCCGTCGCCTCGACCGTGACCGTCCGGGTCAGGTCGCCGCGGGCCACCGCCGTCGTCACCAGGGCGATGTCCCGGACCTGAGCGGTCAGCCGGGACGCCATGGTGTTGACCGCCTCGGTCACATCGCGCCAACTGCCCGAAAGACCCGTCACCTTGGCCCGCCCGCCGAGCCGGCCCTCGGTGCCGACCTCGCGGGCCACCCGGGTCACCTCGCCGGTGAACAGGGAGAGCTGGTCGACCATCTTGTTCACGGCCCGGCCCAGACGCCGCAGATCACCGCGCAGCTGCCGGTTGCCGTCGTGCAGATCGACCCGCTGGGTCAGATCGCCGCCGGCCACCGCGTCCAGGACCCGGGTCGCGTTGGCGGCCGGGGCCACCAGGGCGTCGAGCAGCTGGTTCACGTCGTCGACCCGGGAGGTCCACGTGCCCTGCCCCGGGCTGGGGGAGAGCCGCTCGTCGAGCCGGCCGTGCCGCACCAGCTCCCGCTTGACCCGGTTGACCTCGCCCGTGAAGTGGACGTTGCGGTCCACCAGCTGGTTGAAGACGGCCGTCAGTTCGGCCACGATGCCGTCCCCGGACTCCGGCATCCGGCGGAAGTCGCCGTCCCGGGCGGCGGTCATCGCGGCGAGCAGAGGGCGTAGATCCGATGCTCGAATCCGGTCGGCATTCTGCCCTTCTTCGAGCACAGGCGTACCACTGTTCTCACTCATGGCGGCCCACTTCGGTAACTCGGCGCTTATGGGCGTGGCCAGTCTGTCACTCTGTCCGCATCGACTGAGGTGTATTCGTCCGAACTGCTCGGGGAGACGGACATGGGGGCCATTCCTGTGCAACGGGAGTCCGTTGCCCGTGCGCCCGCCGCGCCCCTGCGCGGCGACGGTGTGCTCCCGCACGCCCCGGCGCACACCCACGCCACCCTCCCCGGCGCTCCGCACGCCCCGGGCGCGGCCCGGGCCCTGTTACGGGCGGCGTTCGCCGAATGGGCGGAACTGGCCCTGCCCGGTACCGAGTTCCTCACCGACCGGCAGGCCGACGACGCCGTGGTCGTCGTCAGCGAGCTCGTCACCAACGCCGTCGTGCACGCGGGCACCGACGTCGAGGTGAGCTGCCGCCTGGAGGCGCACACCGGTGCCCTCGTCGTCGAGGTCCTGGACCGCCACCCCTCGCGCGCCCCTCGCGACGGTGACGCCGAACCCTCGTACGGCACACCGGAGTACGGGCGCGGACTGCGCCTGGTCGCTGCCCTCGCGGAGGCCTGGGGCATCACCTACCGCACCGGCTCCAAGACCGTGTGGGCGCGGCTGCCGGCCGGCGGGAAGGAGGCCCTCGACGGAATCCGGGCGTACGCCGGGGACGACGCCCACGAGCGGGGGCTGCGGGTCGCCGGGATACTCGCCCCGGTACCGCCCCAGCCCCCGGTACCGCCCCAGCCCCCGGAACCGCCCCAGCCCCCGCCCCGGGCCCAGGACCCGCTCGCACCCGTGTCCCGCGGCGAGCCGGGGCACACGGCCTCACCGGTCTCCCGCAGCGAGCCGGAGAACACGCACCCGCCCGTGCATCGCGCAGAGCAGGGACACACGGCCTCGCCGGTCCACGGCGGCGAGCCGGGGGACACGCACCCGCCCGTGTACCGAGCAGAGCAGGGGCACACGGCCCCGCCGGTCCACGGCGACGAGTCGGCGCACACGGTCCGGCCCATTTCCCGCGATGAGTCGGCGCACACGGTCCGGCCCATGTCCCGCGACGAGCCGGCCCACACGGTCCGCCCCGTCTCCCGTGGCGAGCTCGACCGGGACTGGCTCAACCGCGGTGCCCTGTCCTTCCTCGCCGAGGCCTCCGACCTGCTCGCCGGGCAGCTCGACGAGAACCTGGTCGCCGCGCTCGCCGGCCAGCTGATCGTGCCGCGGCTGGCCGACTGGTGCGCGGTGTGGCTGGAGGACGAGGTCGCCGGACGCTGGGGATCCCCGCGCGCGGGTGAGACCGGGAGCGGGACGGCCTGGGGCGAGGCGGGCCTGTCCGGGCCCCGGCTGGCCCGGGTCTGGCACTGCTCGGAGAACCGGATCGAGAGCCTGCGGCGGGCCCTGGAGAAGGAACCGCCCGGCCTGCCGGGACCGGACCACGCCGGCCCGCTGCCGTTCCCCTGGCCCGGCGAGGCACTGGGCCCGCACGGAACACACGGCTCGGCGCTCGCCTACCGCCTCACCGCGGGCGGCCGCCCGCTGGGCACCCTGGTCATCGGCCGGGCCGGGCTGGTCTCCTTCCCCGACGAGGTCACCGGGCTCGTCGAGGACCTCAGCCGCCGGGTGGCGCTCGCCATCGGCGCGGCCCGCCAGTACGCGCGCCAGGCCACCATCAGCGCGGTGCTCCAGCGCGGCCTGCTGCCCGGCGCGGTCGCCGAGATCCCCGGGGTGCGCAGCGCCCTGGTGTACGAGCCGTGCGACAAGGGCGGACCCAGCGGCGACTTCTACGACCTCTTCCCGGCCGGCGACGGCCGCTGGTGCTTCGCCGTCGGCGACGTCCAGGGCAAGGGCCCCGAGGCGGCCGTGGTGATCGGGCTGGCCCGGCCCTGGCTCCGGCTGCTGGCCCGCGAGGGCTACCGCGTCGCCGACGTCCTCGACCGCCTCAACCAGCTGCTCCTCGACGACGCCACGGAGGCCGCTGACGCGGCGGCCCGGGCCCTGGCGACCGCGGGCGGGCGCCCCATGAACCCCGGCGACGGCCCGCAGACCCGCTTCCTGTCCCTCCTGTACGGCGAGCTCGCGCCCTTCGACGGCGGAGTGCGCTGCACCCTCGCCTCCGCCGGACATCCGTTGCCGCTGCTGCTCGGGGCGGGCGGCCAGGTCCGTACGGCCGCCCGGCCGCAGACCCTGCTCGGAGTCGTCGAGGACGAGACGTACACCAGTGAGACCTTCGAGCTGCGGCCCGGCGACAGTCTGCTGTGCGTCACCGACGGGGTGACCGAGCGGCGCAGCGGGCCCCGGCAGTTCGACGACGAGGACGGGCTCGCGGAGGCGCTCGCCGGGTGCGCGGGACTGGACGCCGAGCTGATCGCGGAGCGGATCAAACGGCTGGTCCACGAGTTCGGGGCGCGGCCCCCGGATGACGATCTGGCGCTGCTGGTCCTGCAGGCGGAGTAGGCGTCCGCCGGGGTGCTGGACAATGGAGGACATGCCTTCCGCACTCCCCGACGGCGACCCCGTCCCCGACGACGGCTCGCTCCCCGCGTCCGCGCTCGCCGGGTCCGCCGACCGCCCCCTCGGCTTCTACCTGCACGTCCCGTACTGCGCGACCCGCTGCGGCTACTGCGACTTCAACACCTACACCGCGACCGAGCTGCGCGGTTCGGGCGGAGTGCTGGCCTCCCGCGACAACTACGCGGACACCCTGATCGACGAGATCCGCCTGGCGCGCAAGGTCCTCGGCGACGACCCGCGCCCGGTCCGCACGGTGTTCGTCGGCGGCGGTACGCCGACACTGCTGGCCGCGGACGATCTCGTACGGATGCTCTCCGCGATCCGCGACGAGTTCGGCCTGGCCGCGGACGCGGAGGTGACGACCGAGGCGAACCCGGAGTCGGTGGACCCGGCGTATCTGGCCGCGCTGCGGGAGGGCGGCTTCAACCGGGTGTCCTTCGGGATGCAGAGCGCCAAGCAGCACGTGTTGAAGGTGCTGGACCGCACGCACACACCGGGCCGGCCGGAGGCGTGCGTGGCGGAGGCCAGGGCGGCGGGGTTCGACCACGTGAACCTGGATCTGATCTACGGCACCCCCGGGGAGACCGACGACGACTGGCGGGCGTCCCTGGAGGCGGCGATCGGGGCCGGACCGGATCACGTGTCGGCGTACGCGCTGATCGTCGAGGAGGGCACCCAGCTGGCCCGGCGGATCCGGCGGGGCGAGGTGCCGATGACCGACGACGACGTGCACGCGGACCGGTACCTGATCGCGGACTCCGTGCTCGCCGACGCGGGGTTCGACTGGTACGAGGTGTCGAACTGGGCCACCTCGGAGGCGGGCCGCTGCCTGCACAACGAGCTGTACTGGCGGGGCGCCGACTGGTGGGGCGCGGGCCCCGGAGCGCACTCGCACGTGGGCGGGGTGCGCTGGTGGAACGTCAAGCACCCGGGCGCGTACGCGGCGGCGCTGGCGGCCGGGAGGTCGCCGGGGGCCGGGCGGGAGCTGCTGTCCGACGAGGACCGGCGCGTGGAGCGGATCCTGCTGGAGCTGCGGCTGCGGGAGGGGGTGCCGCTGTCGCTGCTGCGGGAGGAGGGGCTGAGCGCTTCTCGGCGGGCGCTGGGGGAGGGGCTGCTGGAAGCCCGGCCCTATGAGGAGGGGCGGGCCGTGCTGACGCTTCGCGGACGGTTGCTGGCGGACGCGGTGGTTCGGGACCTGGTGGACTGAGGGCCCGAGGGGGTGGGGGCGGTGTCGTCCGGCGGCCGCGAGTTCGTTCGTGGCTTGTCGCGCAGTTCCCCGCGCCCCTGGGTGGGTTTCACTGAGCCGTGACGAAGTCGATCAGTTCCTCCACTCGCCCCAGCAGCTCCGGCTCCAGGTCCTTGTAGGAGTTCACCCGCTTCAGGATCGCCTGCCACACCGCGCCCGTGTTCTCCGACGGCCAGCCCAGCGCCCTGCACACGCCCGTCTTCCAGTCCTGGCCGTGCGGTACCCGGGGCCACGCCTCGATGCCCAGGGACGACGGCTTCACCGCCTCCCAGATGTCGATGTACGGGTGGCCGACCACCAGGGCGTGTTCGCTGGTCACCGACGCGGCGATACGGGACTCCTTGCTGCCCGGCACCAGGTGGTCCACGAGTACTCCCAGGCGGGCGTCCGGCCCGGGGGCGAACTCGGCCACGATCGCCGGCAGGTCGTCCACGCCCTCCAGGTACTCCACGACCACGCCCTCGATGCGCAGGTCGTCGCCCCAGACCTTCTCCACCAGTTCCGCGTCGTGGCGGCCCTCGACGTAGATACGGCCGGCGCGGGCCACGCGCGCGCGTGCGCCGGGCACGGCCACCGAGCCGGAGGCGGTGCGGGAGGGCCGTACGGGAGCCGTGGCCGCGGGTCGCACCAGCGTCACCACCCGGCCCTCCAGGAGGAAGCCGCGCGGCTCCAGCGGGAACACCCGGTGCTTGCCGAAGCGGTCCTCCAGAGTCACTGTTCCCGCCTCGCAGCGAATCACCGCGCCGCAGAAGCCGGTGCCGGGCTCCTCGACCACCAGGCCGGGCTCGGCGGGCACCTCCGGCACCGGCCGGGGCTTCTTCCACGGAGGGGTCAGGTCGGCGGAGTACTGGCGCATTCGGATGACGATAGGAGAAGCCGCACGGGACTCCTCACGACACGCCGAAGCGGGCCGCCAGCGCGTCCCGCTGCGACCGTACGAACGCCGCGTCCACCACCGCTCCGTGACCGGGTACGTACAGCGCGTCCTCGCCGCCCAGGTCGAGGAGGCGGTCCAGCGCGGCGGGCCAGTGGCCCGGTACCGCGTCCGGGCCCGCCTGCGGTTCGCCCGACTCCTCGACCAGGTCGCCGCAGAAGACGACCTCGGGGGAGCCCGGCACGAGGACGGCGAGGTCGTGGGCCGTGTGGCCGGGGCCGACGTTGGCGAGCAGGACCTGGCCGCCGCCGCCGAGGTCGAGCGTCCACTCGCCGGAGACGTGGTGCCGGGGGGAGACCAGGGCGTCCGCCGCCTCGTCGGCGACCGCCGGGTCCAGCCCGTTGCGTACCGCGTCGGCCCGCAGTTCCGCCCGGCCCAGCCGCCCCGCCAGCACCGATTCCGTACCCACGGCGCCGAACACCTCCGCCCCCGCGAACGCCGCCGCACCGAAGACATGGTCGAAGTGGGGGTGGGTCAACGCGAGATGGGTCACACGGTGGCCGGCCAGTTCCTCGGCCTGTGCGCGCAGGCGGGCGCCCTCCGCGAGACCGGAGCCCGCGTCGATCAACAGGGCCGTGCCCTCGCCGATCACCAGGCCCGCCGTGCAGTCCCAGCCGGGCAGCCGGCACCGCCCCACCCCGGTCGCGACCCGCTCCCACCCGAGCTCTTCCCAAGTCACCGTCATACCGCGACGCTAGCCGTACAACCCGTCACGCCAGGACCAGCCTTGCCCGAGGAGTACCCCACCGCCGTACACTGGCCGGGGAGCGTTGGCACTCGGGCGGACAGAGTGCCAGGCGAAGGTGCCAAGGGAACGACCTCTGGAGGTGTGCGCGATGCTGAGTGAACGCAGGCTTCAGGTGTTGCGCGCGATCGTCCAGGACTACGTCGGCACCGAGGAGCCGGTCGGGTCGAAGGCCCTGACCGAGCGGCACAACCTCGGCGTCTCCCCGGCGACCGTCCGCAACGACATGGCGGTCCTGGAGGACGAGGGCTTCATCGCCCAGCCGCACACCAGCGCCGGGCGGATCCCGACCGACAAGGGCTACCGGCTGTTCGTCGACAAACTGGCGGGCGTCAAGCCGATGACCGCGCCCGAGCGGCGCGCGATCCAGAACTTCCTCGACGGCGCCGTGGACCTCGACGACGTCGTGGCCCGAACCGTGCGGCTGCTCGCGCAGCTGACGCGGCAGGTCGCCGTCGTGCAGTACCCGTCCCTCACCCGCTCGACCGTGCGGCACGTGGAGCTGCTCTCGCTCGCCCCGGCGCGCGTGATGCTCGTGCTGATCACGGACACCGGCCGGGTCGAGCAGCGCATGGTCGACTGCCCGGCGCCCTTCGGGGAGGCCTCGCTCGCCGATCTGCGGGCGCGGCTCAACAGCCGCGTCGCGGGACGGCGGTTCGCCGATGTGCCGAGGCTGGTCGAGGACCTGCCCGAAGGCTTCGACGTCGAGGACCGGGGTACGGTCACCACAGTGCTCTCCACTCTCCTGGAGACGCTCGTCGAGGAGAACGAGGAGCGGCTGATGATCGGCGGCACCGCCAATCTCACCCGCTTCGGACATGACTTTCCCCTCACGATCCGGCCCGTCCTGGAGGCCCTCGAGGAGCAGGTCGTTCTCCTCAAACTCCTTGGTGAGGCCGGGGATTCGGGCATGACCGTACGTATTGGTCATGAGAACGCCTACGAGGGACTCAACTCCACTTCGGTGGTGTCGGTCGGCTACGGTTCGGGCGGCGAGGCAGTCGCCAAGCTCGGCGTGGTCGGACCGACCCGCATGGATTACCCGGGAACGATGGGAGCGGTACGCGCAGTGGCACGGTACGTCGGACAGATCCTGGCGGAGTCGTAAGTGGCCACGGACTACTACGCCGTTCTCGGCGTGCGCCGCGACGCGTCGCAGGATGAGATCAAGAAGGCGTTCCGTCGGCTCGCGCGCGAGCTGCACCCGGACGTCAACCCGGATCCGAAGACCCAGGAGCGGTTCAAGGAGATCAACGCCGCTTACGAGGTGTTGTCGGACCCGCAGAAGAAGCAGGTCTACGACCTCGGCGGCGACCCGCTCTCGCAGGCCGGCGGCGGTGGCGCGGGCGGCTTCGGGGCCGGTGGGTTCGGGAACTTCTCGGACATCATGGACGCGTTCTTCGGTACGGCCTCGCAGCGGGGTCCGCGCTCGCGCACCCGCCGCGGCCAGGACGCGATGATCCGTCTGGAGATCGAGCTCGACGAGGCGGCCTTCGGCACGACGAAGGACATCCAGGTCGACACGGCGATCGTCTGCACCACCTGCAGTGGTGAGGGCGCGGCGCCGGGCACCTCCGCGCAGACGTGCGACATGTGCCGCGGGCGCGGTGAGGTGTCGCAGGTGACGCGGTCCTTCCTGGGCCAGGTCATGACGTCCCGCCCGTGCCCGCAGTGCCAGGGTTTCGGCACCGTGGTTCCGACCCCGTGCCCGGAGTGCGCCGGCGACGGCCGGGTCCGCTCGCGCCGCACGCTGACCGTGAAGATCCCGGCCGGTGTGGACAACGGCACGCGGATCCAGCTCGCGGGTGAGGGCGAGGTCGGCCCCGGTGGCGGTCCCGCCGGTGACCTGTACGTCGAGATCCACGAGCTCCCGCACTCGCAGTTCCAGCGGCGCGGCGACGATCTGCACTGCACGGTCACGCTCCCGATGACGGCGGCGTCCCTCGGCACGAAGGTTCCGCTGGAGACGCTGGACGGCATGGAGGAGGTCGACATCCGGCCCGGTACCCAGTCCGGCCAGTCGATCCCGCTGCACAACCGGGGCGTCACCCACCTGCGCGGCGGCGGCCGGGGCGACCTCATCGTCCACGTCGAGGTCCAGACCCCGACCAAGCTGGACCCGGAACAGGAACGCCTGCTCCGAGAACTGGCGAAACTGCGCGGCGAGGAACGGCCTACCGGCCAGTTCCAGCCCGGGCAGCAGGGGCTGTTCTCGCGGTTGAAGGATGCCTTCAACGGCCGCACGTGAGCGGCGGGGCGGCTGCCGGGGGTCCGGGGGTCGTCCCCCGGGCAGACACCGTCAGCCCGGGCAGCAAGGGCTGTTCTCGCGGTTGAAGGATGCCTTCAACGGGCGTACCTGAGTCGTGTGCAGGTCGGATTCGGACTTGTTCGGAGGACGTGACAACATGCCGTCATGTCCTCCGCACTGACCGATCTCTTCCCTCATCCGATCGTGCAGGCCCCCATGGCGGGCGGCGTCTCCGTGCCGCGGCTCGCGGCCGCCGTCGCCGATGCGGGCGGGCTCGGATTCCTGGCCGCCGGGTACAAGACGGCCGACGGGATGTACCAGGAGATCAAGCAGCTGCGCGGGCTGACCGGACGGCCCTTCGGCGTCAACCTGTTCATGCCGCAGCCCGAATACGCCGACCCCGCCGCCGTCGGGGTCTACGCCCACCAGCTCGCCGGCGAGGCCACCTGGTACGAGACCGAGCTCGGCGACCCCGACAGCGGCCGTGACGACGGGTACGACGCCAAGGTCGCCGTACTCCTCGACAACCCCGTGCCCGTGGTCTCCTTCCACTTCGGCATCCCGAGCAGCGACGCCCTGGAGTCGCTGCGCCGCGCCGGCATCTTCACCCTCGTCACCGCGACCACCCCCGAAGAGGCCCTCGCCGTGCAGTACGCGGGCGCCGACGCGGTCATCGCGCAGGGCGTCGAGGCCGGCGGTCACCAGGGCACCCACCGGGACCTCCCCGAGCAGGACGGCTCCGGCCTCGGGCTGCTGTCCCTGGTCGCCCAGATCCGCGAGACGGTCACCCTCCCGATCGTCGCCGCCGGCGGCATCATGCGCGGCAGCCAGATCGCCGCCGTCCTCGCCGCCGGCGCGAGCGCGGCCCAGCTCGGCACCGCGTTCCTCGCCACCCACGAGTCCGGCGCCCACGACGTGCACAAGCGGGCTCTGACCAACCCGCTGTTCGTCCGCACCGAGTTGACCCGCGCCTTCTCCGGCAGACCGGCCCGCGGCCTGGTCAACCGCTTCCTGCGCGAGCACGGACCGTACGCCCCCGCCGCCTATCCCGAGGTCCACCACCTCACCGCCCCGCTCCGCAAGGCCGCCGCCAAGGCCGGTGACGCCCAGGGCATGGCGCTGTGGGCGGGCCAGGGGCACCGGCTGGCCCGCGAACTGCCCGCGGGGCAGCTCGTGGAGATACTCGCGGCCGAACTCGACGCAGCCAGGACAGCGTTGTCGGGCAAGGGGGACCTGCGATGACCGCCCCGGTGTTCGTGGTCGAGCACTTCGACGCGGACGGCGGCGGACGCTACGTCCTCGACGGCCCCGAAGGCCGCCACGCGGTCTCCGTGAAGCGGCTCCAGCCCGGCGAGGAGGTCGTCCTCACCGACGGCGCCGGACGCTACGCCGTGTGCGACGTGATCGCCGCCGAGGGCAAGGACCGGCTGGTCGTCCATCTGACCTCGGTCTCCGAGGAACCGGAGCCCGCTCCCCGGATCACCGTCGTCCAGGCCCTGCCCAAGGGCGACCGCGGTGAACTCGCCGTCGAGACCATGACCGAGGTCGGCGTCGACGCCGTCGTGCCCTGGCAGGCGGCCCGCTGCATCACCCAGTGGAGGGGCGAGCGGGGTCTGAAGGCGCTCGGCAAGTGGCGGGCCACCGCCCGCGAGGCCGGCAAGCAGTCCCGCCGGGTGCGCTTCCCGGAGGTCGCGGACGCGGCGAGCACCAAGCAGGTTGCCGCACTTCTCGCCAAAGCCGACTTCGCCGCCGTCCTCCACTCCGACTTCGAACGCGGCAGCGAGCCGCTGGCCACCGCCGAACTCCCCGCCGAGGGTGAGATCGTGCTGGTCGTCGGCCCCGAAGGAGGCGTCGCCAAGGACGAGTTGGCGCTCTTCGAGGAGGCGGGTGCGCGAGCCTACGTCCTCGGGCCCACCGTCCTGCGCACGTCGACCGCCGGTACCGCGGCGACCGCCCTGCTCCTCGGCCGCACCGGCCGCTGGTCCTGACACCTGGGAGAACGTCCGTGGAACTCGCCCAAGTACGCCTGCTCGTCACCGACTTCACCGCCTGCTACCGCTTCTACGCCGATGTCCTCGGCCTCAAGCCCCAGTCGGGGGCGACGAGCGGGCCGTACGAGAAGTTCAGCCCCGCCACCGGCTCGGCGGGCATCGCGCTCCAGGACCGCTCGATGATGGCCGAGGTCCTGGACGAACTGGGCGACACCGCCACCGGCCACCGCTCCCTGGTGGTGCTCCGCGTCGACGACCTGGACACCTACTGCGAGCAGATCACCACCCGGGGCGCCACGCTCCTGCACGGCCCGGCCCCCATGACGAACCGCATGCGCGTGGCCCACCTCAAGGACCCCGAGGGCAACCTGGTGGAGCTTCAGGAGTGGCTGCTGCTGCGGGGGTGAGCGCGGGCGCTGTTCCGGGCGTGAGCGGCGCGCGGGTGGCCGTATGCGCCCTACCGCCGGACGGCACGTGGTGGCAGGCTGCCCCCATGGTGGCGTTGAGACGGAACAGGCGTCGGCCGCGCGGGGTGCGAGCAGCGGGGGTGACGGGCGTTGCCGTGCTGGCCGTGGGTGCGCTCGCCGCCTGCGATCCGACCGGCGTGGTCAGCTCCGCGACCGTGTCGTACACCACCGACCAGCTGGTCACCAAGGAGCTGAACCGGCAGAAGGCCGACGTGAGTTGGCTGACCTGCACGGCCTCGTACGACAACGGCGACCGGACGCCGAGCGCCAGTGTGAACACCGTGGCCACCGTCGACTGCGACGGCAAGACGCGGGACGGCAAGGACATCACCGTCAAGGGCAAGGTGACCCGGACCGTCAGCGGCGCCTGCGTGCGCGGCGACCTGACCGCCACCGTGGGCGGAAAGCAGTGGTTCCGCGTGGAGGGGCTCGGCGACTGCAACGCCACCCCCACCCCGCCGGTCAACAACCCCGGACAGCCCGGCCCCACCGTGACCGTGACCGTCACCAAGACCATCTGGTGCCAGAACGACCCGCAGTGCTGGCCCGACGGCAAGTGATCGAAACCTCTGTGCACGCGGGGTGCCCGTGCGTAGGGTGATCGGGTGACACAGCCTGCGACGTCTGCATATCTCCGGTTTCCGCATCTGCAGGGCGAGTTGGTGGCCTTCACCGCCGAGGACGACGTGTGGCTCGCGCCGCTCGACGGCGGACGCGCCTGGCGGGTCAGCGCGGACAACGTCCCGGTCACCCACCCCCGCATCTCGCCCGACGGCACCACCGTCGCCTGGACCTCCACCCGCGACGGCGCGCCCGAGGTGCACATCGCCCCGGTCGACGGCGGACCCGGCAGAAGGCTGACCCACTGGGGCAGTGTGCGCACCCAGGTGCGCGGCTGGACCCCGGACGGCGAGGTCCTCGCCATCACCACCCACGGCCAGGCCAGCCTGCGGCGCAGCTGGGCGCACACCGTCCCGCTCGACGGCGGACCCGGCACCACCCTTCCGTTCGGGCCCGTCGGCCATGTCGCCCACGGCCCGGCGACCGTGATCCTCTCCGCGCCCATGGGCCGGGAGGCCGCCTGGTGGAAGCGGTACCGGGGCGGCACGGCGGGCAAGCTGTGGATCGACCGCGACGGCGACGGCGAGTTCGTCCGGCTCCACGACGACCTGGACGGCAACCTGGAGTACCCGGTGTGGGCGGGCGACCGGATCGCCTTCCTCTCCGACCACGAGGGCACCGGAGCCGTCTACTCCTCCCTCGCCGACGGCTCCGACCTGCGACGGCACACCCCCCTCGACGGCTACTACGCCCGGCACGCCTCCGGTGACGGCACCCGGATCGTCTACACCAGCGCCGGTGAGCTGTGGATCCTCGACGACCTCGACTGCGCCGAGCCGCGCCGTCTCGAGGTCCGGCTCGGCGGACAGCGCGCCGACCGGCAGCCGTACTCGCTGGACGCCTCCCGCTGGTTCGGCTCGGCCGCCCCCGACCACACCGCGCGCGGCAGCGCGGTCGCCGTGCGCGGCGCCGTCCACTGGGTCACCCACCGCTCGGGCCCGGCCCGCGCCCTGGCCGCCGAACCCGGCGTCCGGGCCCGGCTGCCGCGCACCTTCCGCACGGAGGGCGAGGAGTGGGTGGTGTGGGTGACGGACGCGGAGGGCGACGACGCCCTGGAGTTCGCGCCCGCCACCGGACTCGCCCCCGGCGCCACCCCGCGCCGCCTCGCCGCCGGACAGCTCGGCCGCGTCCTGGGTCTCGCCATGGCCCCCGACGGCAGCCGGGCCGCGGTCGCCGCGCACGACGGCCGCGTGCTGCTCGTCGAGCGGGAGACCGGCGAGGTCCGCGAGGTCGACCGCAGCGAGGACGGCGACGTACGGGGCCTGACCTTCTCGCCCGACTCGGCCTGGCTCGCCTGGGCGCACCCCGGCCCCGGCCCGCTCTCCCAGCTCCGTCTCGCCAACACCACCGATCTCTCGGTCACCGAGGCCACCCCCCTGCGCTTCCAGGACTACGCCCCCGCCTTCACCCTCGACGGCAAGCACCTGGCCTTCCTCTCCAACCGCGCCTTCGACCCGGTCTACGACGAGCACGTCTTCGACCTGGCCTTCGTGGTCGGCGACCGCCCGCACCTGATCACCCTCGCGGCGACCACCCCGTCCCCGTTCGGCCCGCAGCGCCACGGCCGTCCCTTCGAGGCCCCCGACAAGGACGAGACCCCCGACAGCGAGGGCACCCCGACCACCCGTGTCGACCTGGAGGGCCTCGCCGACCGGATCGTGCCCTTCCCGGTCGAGGCCGGCCGCTACTCCAACCTGCGGGCGGCCAAGGACGGCCTCCTGTGGCTCAGGCACCCCGTGCGGGGCGTCCTCGGCTCCTCCCGGGCCACCCCGGACGACCCCGACCCCAAGACCGACCTCCAGCGCTACGACCTCGCCCAGCAGCGCCTGGAGCACCTCGCCACGGACGCCGACCACTTCGCCGTCAGCGGCGACGGCAAGCGGGTGCTGCTGTGGACCGACGGCCGGCTGAAGGTCGTACCGAGCGACCGGCGTGCCTCCGGCGACGACGACAGCGACACCAACGTCTCCGTCGACCTCGGCCGGGTCCGCCAGACCGTCGACCCCTCGGCCGAGTGGCGGCAGATGTACGAGGAGACCGGCCGCATCATGCGGGACCAGTTCTGGCGCCCCGACATGAGCGGCGTCGACTGGGCCGGGGTCCTCGACCGCTACCGCCCGGTCCTGGACCGTCTGGCCACCCACGACGACCTCGTCGACCTCCTGTGGGAGGTGCACGGCGAACTGGGCACCTCGCACGCCTACGTCACCCCGCGCGGCAACCACGGCCACGGACCCCGGCAGGGGCTCCTCGGCGCCGACATCTCCCGTCACGAGGACGGCCCGCAGGGATCGCCGGTGTGGCGCATCGACCGCATCCTGCCGACCGAGACCTCTGACCCCCACGCCCGCTCCCCGCTGGCCGCGCCCGGCGTGGCGGTCCGCGCCGGGGACGCGATCGTCGCCGTCGGCGGCCACCCGGTCGACCCGGTCACCGGCCCCGGCCCCCTCCTCGTCGGCACGGCCGACAAGCCGATCGAGCTGACCGTCTCCCCGTCCGGCGGCGGCGAGCTGCGCCACGCCGTCGTCGTGCCGATCTCCGACGAGGAGCCCCTGCGCTACCACGCCTGGGTCGCCGACCGCCGCGCCTACGTCCACGAGAAGTCGGGCGGACGGCTGGGATACCTCCACGTCCCCGATATGCAGGCCCCCGGCTGGGCCCAGATCCACCGCGACCTGCGCGTCGAGGTGGCCCGCGAGGGCCTGGTGGTCGACGTCCGCGAGAACCGCGGCGGCCACACCTCCCAGCTGGTCGTCGAGAAGCTGGCCCGCCGCATCGTCGGCTGGGCGGTGCCGCGGGGGATGCGGCCGTACAGCTACCCCTGGGACGCGCCCCGCGGTCCCGTCGTCGCCGTGGCCAACGAGTTCTCCGGCTCGGACGGCGACATCGTGAACGCGGCGATCAAGGCGCTGGGCATCGGCCCGGTGGTGGGCACGCGCACCTGGGGCGGGGTCATCGGCATCGACAGCCGCTACCGCCTGGTCGACGGCACGCTGATCACCCAGCCGAAGTACGCGTTCTGGCTGGAGGGCTACGAGTGGGGCGTCGAGAACCACGGCGTGGACCCGGACGTGGAGGTCGTGCAGCGGCCGCAGGACTACGCGGCGGGCAGGGACGCCCAGCTGGACGAGGCGGTGCGGATCGCGCTTGAGGCTCTGGAGGCCAGTCCGGCGAAGACTCCGCCGACGTCGCCTCGTTAAGATGCCTCAGGACCTCAACGGAAGGAACCACATGGCAGGGGAACCCCAGGACGACTGCCTGTTCTGCAAGATCGTCGCAGGTCAGATCCCGGCGACCATCGTTCGCGAGACAGACACCACCGTCGCCTTCCGGGACATCAACCCGCAGGCCCCCACCCACGTCCTGGTGATCCCCAAGGCCCACTACGAGAACGCAGCGGTTCTCGCCGCCGCCGCCCCGGAACTTGCCGCGGACGTCCTGCGCGAGACCCAGGCCGTCGCCGACGACGAGAAGCTGGAGAGCTACCGCACCGTCTTCAACACCGGCAGCGGCGCCGGCCAGACCGTCTGGCACGCCCACGCCCATGTGGTCGGAGGCCGCGGCCTCCAGTGGCCCCCCGGGTGACTCGGCGTGTCCGTACGTGAGTTGGTCGTCCTCGGCACCGCCAGCCAGGTCCCCACCAGACACCGCAACCACAACGGCTACCTGCTGCGCTGGGACGGCGAGGGCATCCTCTTCGACCCCGGCGAGGGCACCCAGCGCCAGATGCTGCGCGCCGGGGTCGCCGCCCACGACCTCAACCGGATCTGTGTCACCCACTTCCACGGCGACCACTCCCTGGGCCTCGCGGGCGTGATCCAGCGCATCAACCTCGACCGGGTCCCGCACGAGATCACCGCCCACTACCCGAAGTCGGGGCAGCGTTTCTTCGACCGGTTGCGGTACGCGACGGCGTACCGGGAGACCGTCCGGCTCACCGAGGCGCCGGTCGCCGAGGACGGGGTGATCGCACGGACCGGCGGCTGCACCCTGGAGGCCCGCAGGCTCTCCCACCCCGTCGAGTCCTACGGCTACCGCCTCACGGAACCCGACGGCCGCCGCATGCTCCCCGACCGTCTCGCCGCGCAGGGCATCAAGGGGCCCGACGTCGGACGCATCCAGCGCGAGGGTTCGCTCAACGGCGTCCTGCTCGACGACGTCAGTGAGATCCGGAGCGGTCAGCGGTTCGCGTTCGTCATGGACACCCGCCTCTGCGACGGCGTCCACGCCCTCGCGGACGGCGTCGACCTGCTCGTCATCGAGTCGACCTTCCTCGACGAGGACGAGCAACTCGCGGTGGAGCACGGCCACCTGACCGCCGGTCAGGCCGCGAGGGTCGCCCGGGACGCCGGTGTGCGGCATCTCGTGCTCACGCACTTCAGTCAGCGCTACGCCGAGCCGGAGGAGTTCGAACGGCAGGCGCGGGCGGCCGGGTACGAGGGCGAGCTGACCGTGGCCCACGACCTGCTGCGGGTACCGGTTCCGAAACGGCGATAAAGCGGCCGTACGATGCTTTGATGTCCCTCCCCAAAGCTGAACTGCACCTGCACATCGAAGGCACCCTGGAACCGGAGCTGGCTTTCGAGCTGGCCGCGCGCAACGGCGTCGAGCTCCCGTACGCCTCCACGGACGAGCTCCGCAAGGCCTACGACTTCGAGGACCTCCAGTCCTTCCTGAACCTGTACTACGAGCTCATGGCCGTCCTGCGCACCGAGCGGGACTTCGAGGACCTGGCGAACGCCTATCTCGCCCGGGCCGCCGCGCATGGGGTGCGGCACGCGGAGATCTTCTTCGACCCGCAGGCGCACGTCGCGCGGGGTGTGGAGATGGGGACGGTCGTCGAGGGGCTGTGGCGGGCGCTGGGCGACAGCTCGCGGAACCACGGCGTGTCGACGCAGCTGATCATGTGCTTCCTGCGGGACGAGTCCGCGGAGTCCGCCTTGGCGACCCTCGAGGCCGCGAAGCCGTATCTCGACCGGATCGTCGGGGTCGGGCTCGACTCCGCCGAGGTGGGGCATCCGCCGGTGAAGTTCCGCGAGGTGTACGAGGCCGCGGCGGCGCTGGGGCTGCGGAGGGTGGCGCACGCCGGGGAGGAGGGGCCGCCGGAGTACATCGTCGAGGCGCTGGACGTGCTGGGCGTGGAGCGGATCGACCACGGGCTGCGGTGCGTGGAGTCGCCGGAGCTCGTGGAGCGGCTGGTGCGGGACCGGGTGCCGCTGACTCTGTGTCCCCTGTCCAATGTGCGGCTGCGGACGGTCGACGTGCTGGGTGATCATCCGTTGCCGGCGATGCTGGACGCCGGGCTGATGTGCACGGTGAACTCCGACGACCCGGCCTATTTCGGGGGTTACGCGGGGGACAACTTCGAGGCCGTTCAGCAGACTCTCGGGCTCGGCCAGGAGCGGTTGCGGGAGCTTGCCCGCAACTCCTTCCTCGCGTCCTTCCTGGAGCACGACGAGGAGCTGCGGGCTCGGTACCTCGCCGAAGTCGAGGCGTACGAGTTCTGAGCCGACGGCTCCTACGCCGCCGTCGCCCTGTCGTAGGCCTGGGTTTCCACCTGGATCTCCACCACCGGGAGGGTTCGCCTGCCCGCGCCCAGCGCCACCAGCGTCATCGGCACCGCGATCAGCAGCAGGCCCGCCGCCAGGACCGTGCCCATGACCGGGAAGCCGGCCCGGGACGCGAGGAGGCTGCCGGTCAGGGGGCCTGCCGCCGTGCCCAGTGAGGATGCCGAGCCGACCAGGACCGCCCAGCGGCCTCGGGGGTCCAGGGAGGCGGCCAGGCCGATGACGTACGACAGGACGATCGGGTAGAGCGTGTTCCACGCGATCTCACCGGTCGCGAAGGACGTCAGGTCGGTCGCGGAGGCGCTGAGGGTGATGCAGGCGGCGATGAGGACCGTGCCGCCGCCGATGGGCAGCGCGCGGCCGAGCCGGGGGCCGAGGGCGCCCGCGCCGACGACGCCCAGCAGGCCCGCGCCGAGGGCGATCGCGAAGACCGCGCCGACCGTCGCCTCGGAGAGGTGGGCCTGGGCGAGCCCGATGCGGCCGCTGACACCCCACAGGGCGTTCTGGGCGAGGGACCAGCAGAGCAGGGTGGCGGCGAGGAGCAGGCCGGAGCGGCGGTGGGGGAGCGGGGTGGCGGTGTCCCGGCCGCGGGCGGGGGCCGTGCGCAGCGGGAGACGGCCGGTCAGGGGCCAGACCGCCAGCGCGGTGAGGGCGATCGCGGCGAGGGGCCGGCCGTGGCCGGGGCCCAGGTGCGGGACGGCCAGGTAGACGGCGCCCGCGAGGGCGGAGACGCCGAGGAGACCGACCGTGGTGGTGCGGTGCGGGTCCGGCTGGGCGGCGATGCCGGTGGCGGCCACCGCCGTCGACGTACCGGATCCGAAACCGCCGATCAGGGCGCCCACGACGACCGCCGGGACCGCGTGGACGAGGGCGGCGCCGCCGTAGCCGAGGACGGCGAGGGTCAGGCCGATGCGGGCGAGGGTGCGGGGGCCGAAGCGGTCGACGCGGGAGGCGAGCAGGAAGCCCGCCGCCGCCGAACTCAGCAGCAGCGCGCTGCCGACGGCACCGGCCTCGGTGGCGGTGAGCGGAAGCCCCGAGTCGAGCCTGCCGACGGTGGTCGGCAGCAGGTAGGGGGCGAGGTAGCCGGCCGTGAAAAGGGCAATGAGGGGCCAGGGCAGGGTGGAGCGACGGGCGAACACGGGCGTTCCCAGGGCATGCGAAAGAAGCGGCTCGAAAAGGGGGTTGGGCGCAAGCCGTCGACGGACAGGAACGCGCGAGGAATTTGTATCAAGCACGCGGTTGTGGAGACAGCCCGGGTCGCGTGATCTGGATCACGTCCCGTTTGGGGTGGGGGTCGGCGGGTAGAAGAGCGCCTTTTCGCTGTGCCTAACGCCAGTGCGGGGCGCCTCCCGCACCCGGTGCCGTCGCCTCGATCTTGGCCCTGATCTCCCGCATCACCGCGACGATCCGCTGTTCGTGCTCCGGCGTGAGGCGGGCCACGGGGACCGAGCAGCTGATGGCGTCCTGGGCGGGGGAGTCGTAGCGCAGGGCGAAGCCGAAGCCGACGATGCCGAGGACGCCCTCCTCGCGGTCGATCGAGTAGCCGCGGGCGCGCACCTCGGTGAGGTCGGTCAGCAGGGTGTCGCGGGTGGTGTGGGAGTTCGGTGTGAGCGCCTCGTACGGCCCCTCGGGGAGCCGTTCGTCGGGCCGCTCGGCCAGCAGTGCCTTGCCCAGCGCGCCGACGTGCGCCGGCAGCCGGCGGCCCACCCTGCTGATCGTGCGCAGGTACTCGTGCGACTCGCGCGTCGCCAGATAGGCCACGTCCCGGCCGTCGAGCCGGCCCAGGTGGATGGTCTCGCCCAGCGCCTGGGACGCCTCGTCGAGATACGGCCGCACGATCCGTACGCGCGGATCGGAGTCCAGGTAGCTGGTGCCGGTGAGCAGGGCGTGGATGCCGATGCCGTAGAGCGATCCGGTGACGTCGGTGCGGACCCAGCCGCGCGAGATCAGCGTCTGGAGCAGCGCGTACATCGAACTGCGCGGCACGCCCAGCGCGTCCGCGAGCTCCTGGAGCCGGGCCGGGCGGTCGCCGCGCGCGGCCAGCAGTTCGAGGAGCTCGACCGTGCGGGCGGCCGACTTCACCTCGCGGACGCCCCCGGTCTCCGGGCGCTCGGCCCCTGTCTCCGACATGCGCCGATGGTAATCGGACCATCGAACCGGGCACGGCCCATTGACGGGGACGGTTCGCCTACCTAATCTCCATCTTCATACGTAGATATCGTCTACATAGGGAGATGGCGAGGGTGACCTCCGACCCGGACACGGCCCGACGGCTGCGGGAGGGCATGGCACGCGGTGTGCTGTCGTTCCCGCTCACGAGCTTCCACGACGACGGCGGCCTCGACCCGGACGGCTTCCGCGCCCACGTCGCCGCGCAGATCGCCACAGGACCCGGCGCGGTCTTCCCCGCCTGCGGCACCGGTGAGTTCTTCTCCCTGGACGAGGACGAGTACCGCCAGGTCGTCACCATCGCGGTCGAGGAGGCCGGCGGCCGGGTGCCCGTCGTCGCCGGGACCGGCTACGGCTGGGCGCAGGCCGTCCGCTTCGCCCGCATCGCCGAGGAGGCGGGGGCCGACGCCCTGCTGGTCCTCCCGCACTACCTGGTCGCCGCCCCGCAGGACGGGCTGGTCGCCCAGCTGGAGCAGATCGCGGCGCGAACCCGGCTGCCGCTCATCGCCTACCAGCGCGGCCAGGTCGCCTTCGGCCTGGACGCGTTCCGGCGCATCACCGGGATCCCCGGGGTCATCGGGCTCAAGGACGGGCACAGCGACCTCGACCGGCTCCAGCGCCTCACACTGGCCGCGCCCGAGGACTTCCTGTTCTTCAACGGCGCCTCCACCGCCGAGATCCAGGCCCGCGCCTACGCCACCGTCGGCGTCCCCGCCTACTCCTCCGCCGTCCACGCCTTCGCCCCCGAGATCGCCGACGCGTTCTTCGGCGCACTGCGCGACGGCGACCGGGGCCACGGCACCGTCGAGAAGCTGCTGCGCGACTTCTACGTTCCGCTCGTCGAGCTCCGGGACCGGGTGCCCGGGTACGCCGTCTCCCTGGTGAAGGCGGCGGCACGGCTGCGGGGGCGCCCGGTCGGACCCGTGCGCGCACCCCTCACCGACCCGTCCGACGCCGACCTGGCCGACCTGCGCCTGCTGCTGACCACCGGCCTCGACCTCGTAGGAGCCGCGCTGTGAACCTCACCATCGCCGATGTCCGGCTGACACCGATCCTCGTCGCGGATCCGCCGCTGCTGAACACGCAGGGCGTCCACCAGCCCTACACGCCCCGGCTGATCGTCGAGGTCGAGACCGCCGACGGGGTCACGGGGGTCGGGGAGACGTACGGCGACACCAAGTACCTGGAGCTGGCCCGGCCGTTCGCGAGCAAGCTGATCGGACGTCAGGTCGGGGATCTGAACGGCCTGTTCACGCTCGCGGACCAGGTGGCCGTCGACTCCTCCCAGGTCTCCGGCCAGGTCGACGTCGGAGGGCTGCGGGGCGTGCAGACCGCCGACAAACTGCGGCTGTCCGTCGTCTCCGGGTTCGAGGTGGCCTGTCTCGACGCGCTGGGCAGGGCGCTGGGCCTGCCGGTGCACGCGCTGCTCGGGGGCAAGGTGCGGGACGCGGTCGAGTACAGCGCCTACCTGTTCTACAAGTGGGCCGCGCACCCCGAGGGCGTGGCCTGTGAGAAGGACGACTGGGGGGCGGCTCTCGACCCGGCGGGGGTGGTGGAGCAGGCCCGGCTGTTCACCGAGCGGTACGGCTTCACGTCCTTCAAGCTCAAGGGCGGGGTGTTTCCGCCGGACGAGGAGATCGCGGCCATCAGGGCGCTTGCCGAGGCCTTTCCCGGACACCCTCTGCGGCTCGACCCCAACGGGGCCTGGAGCGTGGCGACCTCGCTGAGGGTGGCCGAGGAACTCGGGGACGTCCTGGAGTACCTGGAGGATCCCGCGCTGGGGACCGCCGCGATGGCGGAGGTGTCCGCCGGGACCGGCGTCCCGCTCGCCACCAACATGTGCGTGACGACCTTCGCGGAGATCAAGGAGGCGTTCGCCCGGGACGCGGTCCAGGTGGTGCTGTCCGATCACCACTACTGGGGCGGGCTGCGGAACACCCAGCAACTCGCCGCGATCTGCCGGACCTTCGGGGTGGGGGTGTCGATGCACTCCAACACGCACCTGGGCATCTCCCTGGCCGCGATGACGCAGGTGGCCTCCACGGTGCCGAACCTCCACCACGCCTGCGACTCGCACTACCCGTGGCAGTCGGAGGACGTGCTGACCGAGCGGCTCGCCTTCTCCGACGGCAGGGTCGCGGTGTCCGACGCACCCGGGCTCGGCGTCGAACTCGACCGGGAGAAGGTGGAGTTCCTGCACCGGCGGTGGCTGGACGACGACGGTTCGCTGCGCGAGCGGGACGATGCCGCGGCCATGCGGGTCGCCGAGCCGGGATGGGTGACGCCGGCCGTGCCCCGCTGGTAGGCGCGGCCACGGGACGAAGCCGGGCGCGGCCACGGCCGACCGATGTGGTGGGCGGGTCGGGGGTGAGCGGCGGACCCTTGTCGGCGCTGTGGTGCAGACTGGCCTGATCGGCACCACGCGCAGGGAGCTCACCGTGATCGCGTCCAACGGGAAGGGACCGTCGTACAACGGGAGGGCCGGGCAGTGCCAGGCCCAGCTCGATCCCCTGGCCGCCGTGCGCGCACCCGGCGACCCGCCCTGGGACGTCTACCTCACCGGCACCGTCTTCCTCGACATCATCTTCACCGGGCTCGGCTCCGCCCCCGTGCGCGGGACCGAGTCCTGGGCGCGCGGGATGGGGTCGAGCCCCGGCGGTGTGGCGAACATGGCGACGGCCCTGGCCCGGCTCGGCCTGCGCACCTCGCTGGCCGCGGCCTTCGGCGACGACCACTACGGCGAGTACTGCTGGGACGCCCTGGAGCAGGGCGAGGGCATCGACCTCTCCCCGTCGCGCAGGGTCCCCGGCTGGCACTCCCCGGTCACCGTGTCGATGGCGTACGAGGGCGAGCGCACCATGGTCTCCCACGGCCACGAGCCGCCCTCCGCGGAGCCCGCGCCCAACCGCCCGCCACAGGCGCGAGCGGCGGTGGCGTCGCTGGAGCCGGGCAAGCGCGCCCCGTGGATCGCCCAGGCGGCACACGACGGCACCCGCATCTTCGCCGACGTCGGCTGGGACGAGACCGGTGCCTGGGACCTGGCGGGCCTCGCCGACCTCGAACACTGCGAGGCCTTCCTGCCGAACGCGCAGGAGGCGATGCGCTACACCGGCGCCACCTGCCCCCGCGAGGCCGCGCACGCCCTCACCGAACATGTGCCGCTCGCCGTGGTCACCCTCGGCGCGGACGGCGCCTACGCGGTGGACCGGCGCACCGGTGAGGCCGCCGAGGTCCCGGCGATCGAGGTCGAGGCGCTCGACCCGACCGGCGCCGGGGACGTCTTCGTGGCCGGCTTCGTCACCGGCACCCTCGCGGGCTGGCCGCTGGCGGACCGGCTGGCCTTCGCAGGGCTGATCGCCGCGCTCTCCGTCCAGGAGTTCGGCGGCTCCCTGTCCGCGCCGGGCTGGTCCGAGATCGGCGCCTGGTGGCGCAGGGTCCAGTCCGTCGACTCCCAGGACCCGGCCGCGCTGCGCCGGTACGCGTTCCTGGCGGACCTGGTCCCCGAGGAGGAGGCCCCCGGCTGGCCCCTGCGGAGAGCGGTCCCGACGATCGGGTTCGGCCGGTCGACCTGAGGACACCGGGCCGGGTGGCACCGCGGCCCGTCCTCGTGAGCGCGGTGCGGGCCGGGCCGTCAGTGGTCGTCGGCCCGCTGCAGTGTCGACAGCACCTGTTCCCTGACCACCTCTCGGGCCTCGGCGGGCAGCGCCGCGAGCGCCGTGGTGCCCAGGGCGTCCAGCACGCTGTCCGGGCCCCCGTCGCAGGGGACGCTCTCGGCCAGGAAGTCGTAGCCGTCCCGGACGGCGACCCACAGGACCGGACGGGTGCCGGGGTGCACGGCCGTGGCGACGACCAGGGGCGGGGGGCCGCCGGGGGCCTCGGCCACCTTGCGGTAGCCGCTGACCAGCGGATCGCTCCAGCGCAGGCTCAGCAGCAGCGGCTTCTTCGCGAGCACTTCGCCGAGCTCGGCGTCGAAGGGGCCCTCCGCCGCCAGCACCCGCGCACGGGCGTCCAGGACGAGTGCCGCGGGCAGCAGACAGCGCAGGGTGCTGCCGACGATGTTCCCGCCGACCGTGGCGGTCCGGCGCACCGCCCCCGTGCCGATGCCGGCCGCGGCCCGGCGCAGCACCTCCGGCACCCGCTCGTCGATCCGGTGCAGCAGGACCGCCGCCCCGATCTCCCCGCCCCCCAGGACGTTCGCCTCCGGCACCTCGCGCAGCGACACGGCCTGCTCGGGGAAGCCGTCGCGTTGCCAGGCGGCCCACACGAGCGTGGCGCCGCCGACGGGTATCGCCCCGTCGGTCAGACACTCCTGTGCCTCGGACAGGGAGGTGGGCAGACGCAACAGCACGGGCTTCCCGCTTTCTCCGTACGGACTTCGCGGCCACCGCCGCCGTCCAGGTCTTCGAACACACGTGGTAGCGAACGCAATCCTCCCCGGGGCACGGGGGGAGCATGCAGGGCTCACCGCTGCAGAGAGGGCGCCCTCGTCGTCGAAAAGCCCTACGGCGTTGTCGGTGCACCGTCGTACCCTTGAAACCGCGAGGCCGCCTCCAGTTGCGCGGCCGTGACGAGGAGGAACCGCAGGCCTTCAGCGCCGGCCCATGACTCAGACACCCACAGGTCACACCCCCGCGCAGGGGCAGGCGAGAGCACAGTTCACCGTCCCCGCCCAGCACCCCATGGTCTCGGTCCTGGGGTCCGGAGACTCCCTCCTGCGCGTGATCGAGAAGGCCTTCCCGGCGGCCGACATCCATGTCCGGGGCAATGAGATCAGCGCCACCGGCGAGGCGGCCGACGTCGCCCTCGTCCAGCGCCTGTTCGACGAGATGATGCTGGTGCTCCGCACCGGACAGCCGATGACGGAGGACGCAGTGGAACGCTCGATCGCCATGCTGCGAGCGAGTGAGAACGGGACGAGCGACGGCCAGGAGACCCCGGCCGAGGTGCTCACACAGAACATCCTGTCCTCGCGCGGCCGCACCATCCGCCCCAAGACCCTCAACCAGAAGCGGTACGTCGACGCGATCGACAAGCACACGATCGTCTTCGGCATCGGCCCCGCCGGTACCGGCAAGACCTACCTCGCCATGGCCAAGGCGGTGCAGGCCCTGCAGTCCAAGCAGGTCAACCGCATCATCCTGACCCGGCCGGCGGTGGAGGCGGGGGAGCGCCTCGGCTTCCTGCCGGGCACGCTCTACGAGAAGATCGACCCGTACCTGCGCCCGCTGTACGACGCGCTGCACGACATGCTCGACCCGGACTCGATCCCGAAGCTGATGGCGTCGGGGACGATCGAGGTGGCGCCGCTGGCGTACATGCGTGGGCGCGCGCAACCGCGCTTCACGAACGTACTGACGCCGGACGGCTGGCGTCCTATCGGGGACCTCCAGGTCGGTGACCTGGTTGTTGGCTCCAACGGCGAGCCGACTCCGGTTCTTGGCGTGTACCCGCAGGGCGAGAAGGACGTCTATCGCGTCACGGCCCAGGACGGCTCCTGGACCCTGGCCTGCGGTGAGCACCTGTGGACGGTGAGGACGCGCGACGACAAGCGCCGGGACAAGCCGTGGCGGGTCCTGGAGACCCAGGAGATGATCGGCAATCTGCGGGCGGCGCATGCTCGCAGGTATGAGCTGCCGATGCTCACGGCGCCGGTCAGTTTCCCTGAGCGTCAGGTTCCCCTGGACCCGTACGCCCTGGGACTTCTTCTGGGCGACGGGTGCCTGACGGGAAGTACCACTCCGTCTTTCGCGACCGAGGACCGCGAGCTGGCCGAGGCTCTGGAGGCCGCGCTGCCCGGTGTGGCGGTACGACACAAGAGCGGGCCCGACTACGTACTCAACCGGATCAAGTCCCCCGGCGACGTGGTCACCCTGGAGAATCCCGTCACGCGGGTCATGCGCGAGCTGGATCTCCTGCGTACTCGCTCGCACACCAAGTTCGTCCCGGACGACTACCTGTACAACTCGGCCGACGTACGACTGGCAGTCCTCCAGGGTCTGCTCGATTCCGACGGTGGACCCGTCACGCAGAAAGACCGCACCTGCCGGGTTCAGTTCTCGACCGCGTCGATCCTCCTGCGTGACGACCTCATCGCCTTGGTCCAGTCGCTCGGCGGCGTCGCCTACACGCGTCGTCGTCTCGCCGAAGACCGCAAGCAGGGCACAGCACTGGCTGCCCACCGCTACGACAGTCACGTCGTCGACATCCGTCTGCCCGAAGGCATTGAACCGTTCCGTCTCGCCCGCAAGCGCGACAAGTACCGCGCGGCGGGAGGCGGCGGACGCCCGATGCGGTTCATCGACAGCATCGAGCCCGCGGGCCGGGAGGAGACGGTCTGCATCCAGGTGGCGGCCGAGGACTCGCTGTACGTCACGCAGGACTACCTGCTCACGCACAACACCCTCAACGACGCCTTCATCATCCTCGACGAGGCCCAGAACACCTCCCCCGAGCAGATGAAGATGTTCCTCACCCGGCTCGGCTTCGACTCGAAGATCGTCATCACGGGTGACGTGACCCAGGTCGACCTTCCCAACGGCACCAAGTCGGGCCTGCGCCAGGTCCAGGACATCCTGGAGGGCCTCGACGACGTGCACTTCTCCCGCCTGTCGTCCCAGGACGTCGTACGGCACAGGCTGGTCGGCCGTATCGTCGACGCGTACGAGAAGTACGACAACGAGAACGGTACGGAGAACGGCACCCACAAGGGCGGCCGGAACAAGCGGAAGTAGACAAGCCAGCACCATGTCGATCGACGTCAACAACGAGTCCGGAACCGAGGTCGACGAGCAGGCGATCCTCGACATCGCCCGCTACGCGCTCGCGCGGATGCGCATCCACCCGCTCTCCGAACTCTCGGTGATCGTCGTGGACGAAGATGCCATGGAGCAGCTGCACATCCAGTGGATGGACCTGCCGGGGCCCACCGACGTCATGTCCTTCCCGATGGACGAGCTCAGGCCGCCCAGCAAGGACGACGACGAGCCCCCGCAGGGCCTCCTCGGCGACATCGTGCTGTGTCCCGAGGTCGCCAAGAAGCAGGGCGAGGAGGCCGAGACGCAGCACTCCATGGACGAGGAGCTCCAGCTCCTCACCGTCCACGGCGTGCTGCACCTGCTCGGCTACGACCACGAGGAGCCCGACGAGAAGGCCGAGATGTTCGGCCTGCAGGCGGCCATCGTGGACGGATGGCGGCAGGAGAAGGGGCTGACCGGCCCGTCCCCCGCGCCGACCGTCTCATGAGCCTGCCCCTGGTCTCCGGCGCGATCGCCCTGGTCGTCGTCGCCTGGCTCGCCGCCTGCGCGGAGGCGGGCCTCGCGCGCGTCTCCAGCTTCCGCGCCGAGGAAGCCGTACGGAACGGCCGGCGGGGCAGCGCCAAGCTCGCGCAGATCGCCGCCGACCCGACCCGCTATCTCAACGTGGCGCTGCTGGTGCGCGTCGCCTGCGAGATGGCGGCGGCCGCCCTGGTCACCTACGCCTGTCTCCAGGAGTTCCCGGGCACCACCCGGGCCCTGCTGGTCGCGATCGGCGTCATGGTGCTGGTGTCGTACGTGGCGGTGGGCGTGTCCCCGCGCACCATCGGCCGCCAGCACCCCCTCAACACGGCGACCGCGGCCGCGTACATCCTGCTCCCGCTGGCCCGGATCATGGGCCCGATCCCGTCGTTGCTGATTCTCATCGGCAACGCGCTCACCCCCGGCAAGGGCTTCCGCCGGGGCCCGTTCGCCTCCGAGGCGGAGCTGCGCGCACTGGTCGACCTCGCCGAGAAGGAGTCCCTGATCGAGGACGAGGAGCGCCGGATGGTGCACTCGGTCTTCGAGCTGGGCGACACCCTGGTGCGGGAGGTCATGGTCCCGCGGACCGACCTCGTCGTCATCGAGCGCTACAAGACGATCCGTCAGGCCCTGACCCTGGCCCTCAGGTCCGGGTTTTCGCGCATACCCGTCACCGGGGAGAGCGAGGACGACGTCGTCGGGATCGTGTATCTGAAGGACCTGGTCCGCAAGACGCACATCAGCCGGGACGCGGAGAGCGAGCTGGTCTCCACGGCCATGCGGCCCGCGGCCTTCGTGCCCGACACCAAGAACGCCGGTGACCTGCTGCGCGAGATGCAGCAGGACCGCAACCACGTGGCCGTCGTCATCGACGAGTACGGCGGCACGGCCGGCATCGTCACCATCGAGGACATCCTCGAGGAGATCGTCGGCGAGATCACCGACGAGTACGACCGTGAACTCCCGCCGGTGGAGGACCTCGGCGACGACCGCCACCGGGTCACCGCGCGCCTCGACATCACCGACCTCGGCGAGCTGTACGGGCTCGAGGAGTACGACGACGAGGACGTGGAGACCGTGGGCGGGCTGCTCGCGAAGGCACTGGGCCGGGTGCCCATCGCCGGGGCGTCCTCCGTCGTGGAGCTTCCCGACGGGCGCGGGCTGCGACTGACCGCGGAGGCCGCCGCCGGACGCCGGAACAAGATCGTGACGGTGCTGGTGGAGCCGGTGGGCGCCCAGGAACCGGTGGAAGCGGAGAAGGAGTCCGAGTGACCGCCGAGGAACTGCGCGCCCTGTGCCTGTCGTTCAACGCGGCGGTGGAGGACTTCCCGTTCAGCCCGGAGATCTCGGTCTTCAAGGTGCTCGGCAAGATGTTCGCCCTGAGCTGGCTGGACAACCGCCCCCTGACGGTCAACCTCAAGTGCGACCCCGAGGACGCGATCCGGCTCCGCGCCGACCACCCCGGGCTGATCATCCCCGGCTACCACATGAACAAGCGTCACTGGAACACCGTCACCGTCGACGGCGAGCTCCCGGACCGTCTGGTCCGGGAGCTCGTCGAGGACTCGTACGACCTGGTGGTGGCCGGTCTACCGCGCGCCGAGCGGCTCCGCCTCGACCGCCCCTGAGCGCACCCGCAGACCCACCGCGACCAGGACCGCCGCCGCCAGCACGAGCGCTGTGTCCAGGGCGAGGACCGTGTGGACACCGGACAGCAGGTCGTCCGAGGTGGTGGCGAGGACGCCCAGCAGCGGGATGCCCACGGTCAGGCCCACCTGCTGCGTGGAGGTGACCAGGCCGGTGGCCAGGCCCTGCTCCTCGTCCGGGACGCCGGAGGTGACCGTGACGCCGTACGAGATGATCGCGCCCAGGTGGCACATGCTGGCCAGGGAGACGGCGGCCGTGGCGAGCCACACGGACCAGGTCCCGGAGTCCAGGCCGAGCAGGGCGGCGGTCAGCGCGCCCTGGCCGACGAGCGAGCCGACCAGTGAGCGGCGCGGGCCGAACCGGCCGATGACCTTCGGGGCGTAGGCGCCGGCCACCGCCGACAGAACGCCCTGGACGCCGAAGACGAGGCCGGTCTCGAAGGCCGACAGGTGCAGGATCTCCTGGAGGTAGAGGGTCAGTGCGAAGACGACCGTCGACATCATCGAGAAGGTGACCAGACCGCCGATGTTGCCCCACGCCACCGTGCGGCGGCGCAGCATGGGCAGGGACACCAGGGGCTGCGCCGTACCGGACTCGACCTTGACGAAGGCGGCGAGGAGCAGCAGGCCCGTGACGAGGGTGACGACGACGTCCGGGCGGCCGAAGCCGTGGTCGGCGGCCGTCGACAGGGCGTAGATCAGGGCGAGCAGGCCCGCGGTGACCGTGATCGCGCCGGGCACGTCCAGACGCGGGCGGTCCGGAGTGCGGGACTCCGGCACCAGGGCGGGGGCCAGCGGGAGCACGATCAGGGCGAACAGGGTGAGCAGGCCCATCGTGGAGCGCCAGCCGAGGGTGTCCGTGAGGGTGCCGCCGGCCACCATGCCGACGGTGAAGCCGAGCGAGAGCAGGGTGCCGGAGATGCCCAGGGCGCGGTCGCGGGCCGGGCCCTCCGGGAAGGTCGTGGTCAGCAGGGACATGCCGGTCGGCACGATCGCCGCCGCGCCGAGACCCTGCAGGGCGCGTCCGGCGAGGAAGGACGCCGGGTCCCAGGCGAAGGTCGCGAGCAGGGAGGCCGCGCCGAACAGGGCGAGGCCCGCCAGGAAGAGCTTCTTGCGGCCGTAGAGGTCTCCGATGCGGCCGAACAGCAGCAGGAAGCCGCCGGACGGCAGCGCGAACGCCGTGACCGCCCACTGCAGGGCGGACGGGCTCATGCCGAGGTCCGCGCCGAGGACGGGCAGGGCGACGTTCAGGACGGAGAAGTCCAGCGCGACCATGAACTGGGCGGCGCACAGGACGAACAGGACGAGCTTGTCGCGTGTCGACAGCCGGGGGGTGTCGAGCGAGTCGGTGGTGGGGCTTGTGGTGTCGATCGCCATGGGCAAGAGCCTGCGGCCGGCGGAATAGCCGTGGGGAGCGGCAAGTTGTGCTGGTGGTGGCACCACCAGGCAACAAACGAGGGGGAAGCGTCCGTGCCTGAGGCCGTACCCAAGAGCGAGCGGCACCGTGAGCTGCGCGAGTTCCTGATGAGCCGGCGGGCGCGGGTCTCGCCCGCCGAGGCCGGGCTGCCGGACGGCGGGGCGCGGCGGCGGACGCCCGGCCTGCGGCGCGAGGAGGTCGCCGTGCTCGCCGGTGTGGGCGCCTCCTGGTACCAGTGGCTGGAGCAGGGGCGGGACATCTCCGTCTCCCCGCAGGTCCTCGACTCCGTCGGGCGAGTGCTGCGGCTCAGCAACGCCGAGCGGCGGCACCTGTACGTCCTCGCCGGGCTGAACCCGCCCGCGCCGGAACCGGCCGCCGACCAAGGCTGCGAGGCGCTGCGGCGGCTGATCGACGCCTGGATGCCGTACCCGGCGCACATCATGGACGCGTACTACAACTGCGTGCTGTACAACGACGCCGCCGGGTGGGTGCTCGGGATGCGGCCGGAGAACACCCAGAACTGTCTCGTGGACTTCTTCACCGACCCGCTGTACCGGTCGCGATCACACAGCTGGGAACAGAACGCGCGCACCGTCGTCGCCCAGTTCCGGGCGGCCTCCTCGGCGAGGCCGGACGACGAGGGGTACCAGGAGGTGCTGGCCCGGGTCATGGAGTCGAGCGCCGAGTTCGTCGCGCTGTGGGAGCGGCGGGACATCGAGGACGCCGGGGTGATCCGCAAGGAGCTCGACCATCCGCTGGTCGGGCTGCTGTGCGTGGAGTCCACGGCGATGAGGGTGCCGGCCCGCTCCGACCTGACGGTCGTCCTGCACACCCCGCTGGACGAGGCGAACACCGCCGCCAAACTGGAGTGGCTGGCCTCACCGGAGGGGCGGCGCGGCGCGATGTACCCGGTGGCGGGGTGACGCGCCCGGCGCCGGGCGTGCTTCGTATGCTCCTGTCATGACCGACAACAGCGCGCTTGACCCCGAGGACCGCAAGATCGTCACCCTGGCCCGTTCGGCGCGGGCCCGTAACGGGGTGCCCGAGGGGGCGGCCGTACGGGACGAGACGGGGCGGACGTATGTCGCCGGGACCGTGAGCCTGGATTCGTTGCGGTTGAGCGCTCTGCGGACGGCCGTGGCGATGGCCGTGGCGTCCGGGGCGAAATCGCTGGAGGCGGCGGCCGTGGTGACCGCGGCGGAGGCCGCCGCGCCGGAGGACCTGGCCGCTGTGCGGGATCTCGGCGGGGCGGGCACCCCGGTGCTTGTCGCTGCACCGGACGGGACGGTACGGCTGACCCAGTCGGCCGGCTGACGCTTTTTATTCGCTCAACATTTCCGCCGCGTGACGTTTTGTTTTCCGTACCGGAATAGGGCCGGGTGATTGTCCCTTCGGGGTGGGCACTTGTCCCGGTCGGGGAGAGGACATTGTCACCCGGTGATGGTGACTGCTGTCCGTAGAAGGTTTCCGCGGTGCCGCCATAGAGTCACTTTCTGAAAACCCGGGACGACGGGTCCCCGCGATCGGAAAGGCGGCCGATGAAACGCGTGCACCGAACCGAAGTGAAGGCGGAAATCGTAAGGGAACCGGGCGCGAAGGAAACCACGCACCGGAAACTGATCGACACCCCCGACGGCGCCGACCGCTTCGTCCTCACCGAGTTCGAGGTGGCGCCGAACGGCTCCACCCCACCCCATCACCACGACTGGGAGCACGAGATATACGTGCTCGACGGCTCCATGGGCCTCGTCCTGCCCGACCAGGGCCGCACCGAGCAGGTCGGACCGGGCGAGGCCATCTTCATCCCGCGCGGCGAACCGCACGGCTTCGTCACCGGCCCCGACCAGACCTGCCGTTTCCTCGTCGTCGCCCCGTGCGAACGACCCCCCGTGCGCAACGTGTTCCTCTCCGAGGACCCCTACGAGTACACGCAGATGCCCGAGTACACGAGCCTCCTGGAGCGCAAGTGACCACCACCACGGCAGCCGCGGACCTCGACTCCTCCCGGGTCCACTCCGTCCTGACCGCCTACCTCCAGTCCAAGGCCGTCTTCACGGCGATCGACCTCGGCGTCTTCGAGGCACTGGAGAAGCAGCCCGCCACCCTGGCCGAACTGGCCGACGGACTCGGCCTCGAACGGCGCCCCGTCCGCGCCCTGTTGGTCGCGCTCACCGGCCTGGAGCTGGTGCGCGCCGAGGACGGCAGGTACCTCAACTCCGAGGAGGCCAGCCGCTATCTCGTGGCCGGCCGCCCCGAGTACATGGGCGGGTTCGCCGCCCACCAGAACTCCCACTTCGGCCACTTCGCCCGCCTCGACGAGGCCGTCCGCAGCAACGCCTCGCTCAACCAGCGTGTCCTCAAGCAGGGGTACCGCGACCAGGGCGCCGCCCAGGGCGAGGGCCGCGAGGGCACCGGGCGGCTCATCCAGGCCATGCGGGTCAGCTCCCGGCTCCAGGCGGGCAAGCTCGCCGAGGCCGCCCCGCTGGACGGCGTCCGCCATGTCGTCGACCTGGGCTGCGGCTCCGGCGACTACTCCATCGCGCTGGCCACCCGCCACCCCGAGCTGCGGGTGACGGCCCTCGACTACCCGGCGGTGACCGACCTGGCCCGCGCCAACGTGCGGGAGGCCGGGCTGGAGGACCGCGTCGAGGTCAGGGCCGCCGACATCATGGCGGACGAGTGGCCGGCGAGCGACGCCGTCCTGCTCTCCCACGTGCTCGACGGCTACGGCCCCGAGCGCGCCGCGCACCTGGTGCGCCGTATCCACACGCATCTGCCCGCCGACGGGCTGCTGCTGGTGCACTCCCACATGCCCACCCTGGCCTCCGGACTCTTCCCCGCGATGTTCGGGCTGATCCTCCTGGTCAACACCGAGGAGGGCGAGGTCCGCGACGTGGACGAGATCCGCGGCTGGGTCGAGGACGCCGGGTTCCGCCGGATCACGACCCGGAACGTGTCCCTGCTCTCCGGCCTGCTCACGGCCACCAAGTAGGTACCGGTGATGACGGACGCACCGTCTCCCGCCGAGGCGCTCGCCCGCTACGAGAACGCCCCCGACCCCGGTCCGCTGCTGGCCCTGAACTTCGGCTTCGCCAGGGCCAGGGCGCTCGGTGCGGCGGTGGAACTGGGCGTGTTCACCGCACTGGCCCGGACCCCGCGCACCGCCCGCGAACTCGCCGTGGACCTGGGCTGCGACCCGCGCGGGGTACGCGATCTGCTCGCCGTACTGGAGGAGTTCGGGCTGCTGGCCGCGGACGGCCACGGGCGGTCCGAGCCGGCGGAGTCCGAGCCCCCCACCGCCGACGGCGAGCCGCGTCTCGGGCTCACCGGGCTCGCCCGCGCGTATCTCGTCGACGGCCGACCCGGCTGTCTCGGCGGGCACTTCGCCGACGTGCTCGCGCAGTGGGACCGGTGGGCCACGCTGACCTCGGTCGTCCGTACCGGCGAGCGCTCCGGGGACCTCGGTGCGCCGGCCGCGCGGGGGCGGCATCCCGGGTTGTTCGGGGGCGCGTTCCCGCTCGCCGTCCGGGTCGCCTTCGACGCGGTGCGTGAGCTGCGGCCCGTCCCGGCGGGCCGGGTGCTGGACCTTGCCTGCGGCGCCGGAGAGTGGGGCATCGCGCTGGCCGCCGCCGACCCCGGCGCCCGGGTCACCGCGCACGACGACCCGGCACTGCTGGCCCAAGCGCGGGCGCGGGCCGAGGAGTTCGGGGTGGCCGAGCGGTTCCGCTTCGTGCCCGCCGACTTCGACGCCCCGCCGTTCCCGGACGCCGGGTTCGACACCGTCGTCCTCGCGCACGCCGGCCGTTTCGCCGGACCCGCGGACACGGCCCGGCTGCTGAGGGAGGCCGCCCGTGTCCTGCGCCCCGGCGGCACCCTGCTGGTGGCCGACGTCATGCGCCCGCAGCCGGACGGGCCCGCCCTGAGCCGGCCGATGCTCGCGCTCAGCCTGCTCGTCAACACCGCCGACGGCACGGTCCTGGCGGCCGAGGAATACCGCGCCCTCATGGAAGAAGCCGGCGTCACGGCAAAGGAATGCGTCACACGGGGGCTGGTGACGGCCCAGACAGGTGAAAGGCGATAAAACCATGCGAGAAGTGGTCGTCACCGGGCTCGGAGTAGTCAGCCCGGCCGGAACGGGAAAGCAAGCCTTCTGGGACACCGTCTCGGCGGGCAAGAGCGTCACGAAATCCCTTTCCGACATCACGAGTTCCACCCTTTTCAAGTCCTTCGAATTCGCCTCGGACGCGGTCGCCGAGGTCCCCGATTTCGAGGAGCAGCTCCCCGCGCTGCCCCCGGAGGTGCGGCGCCTCGACCGTTACGTCCAGTTCGCCGTGGTGGCGGCCCTCCAGGCCGTCCGGGACGCCGGTCTCGAGGCCGGCGGCCACACCCCGGAGCGCACCGGCATCTCCCTGTCCACGGCGATCTGCGGCACCCCGAAGATGGAGGAGGAGTTCCTCGCCGTCACCGACGAGGGCCGGCTGCCCATCGACCCCGCCAAGGCCGGCCGCGACCTGTATCTGGCGTCCATGTCGAACACGCCCGGGGCCGTGCTGTCGGCGCTGCTCAACGCGCAGGGCCCCTGTGTGACTCTGTCCACGGGCTGCATCGGCGGTATCGACGCGGTGGGCCACGCCTTCGAGACGATCGCCCACGGCGACGCCGACATCATGATCGCGGGGGCCAGCGAGGCACCGATCACCCCGGTGACCGTCGCCTCCTTCGAGATCATCAACTGTCTCTCCCGCGCCCACCGGGACCGCCCCGAGACGGCCTCGCGCCCCTACGACGCCGACCGCGACGGCTTCGTGCTCGGCGAGGGCTGCGGGGTGGTCGTCCTGGAGGAGCGCGAGCACGCGCTGCGCCGGGGTGCCACGCCCTATCTCCAGATCGCCGGGTTCTCGCACAGCTCCAACGCCATCCACATGACCGACCTGCTCTCCGACGGGGCCGACCTGACCCGCGCCATGAGCCAGGCCATCGAGCGCTCCGGGGTGCGACCCGGCGACATCGACCACGTCAGCTCGCACGGCAGCTCCACCCGGCAGAACGACACCTGCGAGACCAGCGCCCTCAAGCTCGCGCTCGGCGAGCGCGCCCTCCAGGTCCCGGTGAACTCGGCGAAGTCCATGCTCGGTCACGCCCTGGCCGCCGCCAGCGCCATGGAGATCGTGCTGTGCGCCCTCGCCGCGGAGCACTCCTACGTCCACCCCACCGCCAACTACGAGAACCCCGACCCCTCCTGCGACCTCGACTACGTGCCGGGCACCGGGCGTCCCTGGGACGGCGAGGTCATCCTCAAGGACGCCAGCGGCTTCGCGGGGCTGCACGCGGCGATGGTCGCCCGGGCCGAGCGCGCGGGGGTGGCGCGATGAGCGTCGTCGTCACCGGCATCGGCGCCCTCACCCCGGCCGGCACCGGCCTCGACCCCCTGTGGGAGAGCGCCCGCGACGGGGTCTCGCACCTCGCCGCCATCGACCGCTTCGACGCCTCGGCGTACGCCTGCCCGGTCGCCGGCCAGTCCGGCTTCGACGCGGAGAGCGAGCTGCCGTCCCGCTTCGTCAAGCGCACCGACCGCTTCACCCACCTCGCCGTGCACGCGGTCCGCCAGGCGCTGGCGGACGCCCGGGTCGTGGTGGGCGAGGACACCGACCCGGAACGCACCGGCGTCATGGTCGGCAACGTGCTGGGCGGTTGGGAGTTCGCCGAACGGGAGCTGCGCAAGCTGTGGACCGACGGCCCGCGAGCCGTCAGCCCCTACCAGGCCACCGCCTGGTTCCCGGCGGCACCGCAGGGCAACATCTGCATCGACCAGGGCATCAGGGGGCCCGCCCGCACCTTCGTCGCCGACCGGGCGAGCGGGGCGTACGCGTTGATCGGCGGCGCCGAGGCGCTGCTGCGCGACCGGGCCGACGTGGTGCTCGCGGGCGGGGTGGAGGCGCCGCTGTCGCCGTACGGCTGGCTCTGCCTGGAGACCAGCGGGCTGGTCGCCAAGGCCCGCGCCTCGCTCGCCCCGCACGAGCTGTACCGGCCCTTCGACGCGGGACACGGCGGCAGCGTCTTCGCCGAGGGCTCGGTGTTCCTGGTGCTCGAACGCCGGGAGCACGCCGAGGCCCGCGGCGCCCGGATCCTCGGCGAACTCGCCGGCTGGGGCGTCAGCACCGACGGCTACATGCCGTACTACACGGTCGAACCCACCGGACAGGTGCTGGCCCGGGCCATGAGCACCGCCACCGAGCGGGCCGGGATCACGGGCGGCGACCTGGGCGCGGTCTTCGCGCACGGCTCGGCCATCCCCTTCGAGGACGTCACCGAGGGCTACGCCCTGTACGAGGCGTTCGGCGCCGACGCGGGCCGGCTGCCGGTCACCGCGCCCAAGTCCGGCTTCGGGCATCTGCTCGGCGCGGCGGCACCGGCCGACGTGGCGCTCGCGCTGCGGGCCATGGCGGAGGGCTCGGTGCCGCCCACCGTGAACGTGGACCGACCGGCACCGGGCATCGACCTGGACCTCGTCCGCGACGGGGCGCGCCGGGACACCGGCTGGGAGCACACGCTGGTGGTCTCCCGCGGACTGGGAGGGGTGAACGCATGTCTGCTGCTGAGGCGTTGATGGCCCAGGTCATCGGGGCCACCCCCGCGACGGTGCGGGGGGTCGGCATCGACGTGGTCGACGTACAGCGGCTGCGGGCCATGCTGGAGCGGCGCGGACAGCCGCTGTGCGACCGGCTGTTCACCCCCGCCGAGCAGGCCCTGTGCGAGGGCGGCTCGCCGCGCCACCGGGCCTGCCGGATGGCGGGCCGGATCGCGGCCAAGGAGGCGGTCCGCAAGACGCTCGGCGGCTACGGGCAGGGCTGCGGCTGGCTGGACATCGACGTCGGCCGCGCGGTGTCGGGACAGCCGGTGCCACGGCTGTCCGGACGGGCCGAACGGGCGTTCCGGCTGGCCTCGTTCACCGGACTGCATCTGAGCATCACCCACGAGGCGGGCGTCGCCGTGGCGATCGCAGTCGCCGTCTGACGACCGCACAGGAACGACCGAACCGCACAGGAACGACCGAACCGCACAGGAACGACCGAACAGGCTGAGGAGACAGGACGTCATGGACGTACGGGAACAGGTGGTCGCCGTCATGCGCGGGGTCGGGTTCGACGCCGGGGAGCTGGCGGACGACCGGCGGCTGGCGGAGGACCTCGACATCGACTCGACCGAACTGGTGGAGATCGTCGTCGCGTTGGAGCAGCACTTCGGGATCGGTATCGACGCCGAGGCCGAGGGCGGGTTCACGGTCTTCGGGGACCTCGTGGAGTGTGTCGGACGGCTGCTGTCCGCGGGCAGCACGGTACGGGGGTGACGCGGTGCCGCGCATCGAGAACGCCATCGTGATCGGGGCCGACGCCGAGCTCGTCTTCGACCTCACCAACGACATCGCGCGCTGGTCGGAGATCTTCGACGAGTACAGCGACGCCAAGGTCCTCTCCGAGGAGCGCGAGGGCCGGTGGACGGAGATCGTCTTCGAGCTGACCAACGAGGAGGGGGCGAGCTGGCGGTCCTGGCGCATCCTCGACCACCGCGAGCTCGTCGCGGTCGCCGAACGCCGGGACCCGCTCTACCCGTTCCGCTACATGCACCTGCGGTGGAGCTACGAGCCGGTCCCCGAGGGCACGGCGATGACCTGGGTGCAGGACTTCGAGCTCGACGAGAAGTTCCCGGTGCCGCTGGAGACGGTCCTGGAGCGGATGAACACCCACACCCGCCACAACCAGGCCGGCATCAAACGCAAGATCGAGTCCGGAGACGTACGGCCGTGAGGTCCCCGGTGCGGGTCGCCGTCACCGGGTCCATCGCGATGGACCACCTCATGTCCTTCCCCGGCCGCTTCACCGAGCAACTCGTGCCGGACCAGCTGCACAACCTGTCCCTGTCCTTCCTCTCCGACCGGCTGGAGATCCGGCGCGGTGGCGTCGCCGCCAACATCGCCTACGGGCTGGGGCGGCTCGGCGCCGCCCCGGTGCTGGTCGGCGCGGCCGGGGCCGACTTCGCCGACTACCAGGTGTGGCTCAAGCAGCACGGTGTCGACACCGACTCGGTGCTGGTGGTGCCCGGTGAGCACACGGCCCGGTTCGTGTGCACGACGGACGCGGACCACAACCAGATCGCCACGTTCCACGCGGGCGCGATGCGGGCGGCGTACACGATCGCCCTGCGGGACGTACGCGAACGGGTCGGGGCGCTGGACCTGGTGGTGGTGTCGCCGAACGACCCCGCGGCGATGCTCCGGCACACCGGGGACTGCCGTGGCGGCGGGCTGTCGTTCGTCGCGGACCCCTCGCAGCAGATCGTCCGGATGGGGCGGGAGGACGTGCGGTCCCTGCTGGCCGGGGCCCGGCTGCTGTTCACCAACGCGTACGAGTCCGCGCTGCTGCGGGAGTGCACCGGCTGGACCACCGGGGAGGTGCTGGAGCGGGTCGGCACCTGGGTCACCACGCTCGGCGCGGACGGCGTACGGCTCGAACGCGCCGGCCACGAGCCGGTGGTGGTCCCCGGAGTTCCCGAGGTGGCCGTCGCCGACCCGACCGGCGCGGGGGACGCACTGCGCGCGGGCCTGCTCGCCGCCCTCACCCAGGGCGTACCGCTCGCCTCCGCCGCCCGTCTGGGCTGCGTCCTCGCCTCCTTCGCCCTGGAATCCGTCGGCACCCAGACCTACGCCCCGTCCGCCCGCGCGGTGGCGACCCGCCTCCGCGATGTGTACGGCGACCGGACGGCACGGGAACTGGCCCCGATGCTGGGGAGGTCGCGGTGAGCCGGGAGGGACGGCCGGTGGTCGGGCGGGCCGGGGAGGTCGGGGAGCACCCGATGGGTCGGCAACGGCGGCTTCGCGTGGGGCCGTTGCTGATTCCCCTGGTCGTCGCCGGGGCCGTGCCCGCGGTGCTGGGGCAGTGGCTGTCCGGGCCCCGGCTGCCGCTCGCGGGCTGGGCCGCGGCGGTGGGCGGTGGCGCCCTCGTGGTGCCGGGGGGCTGGATGGTCGCCGACGCCGTCGACCGGGTCTATCTGCGGCAGGCCACCCCGCTCGGCGACCGGCCCCCCGAGCGGCTGGTGCGGTCCGGCTGGTACGCGGTGGTCAGGAACCCGATGGCCGCCGGGATGACCCTCGTCCTGGCCGGCGAGACCCTCCTGTGGTCGGCACCGAGCATCGCCCTGTGGGCCGCGTTCGTGCTGGGCGTCTCCTGGACCGCCGTCCGGCGCGTCGAGGAACCGAGCCTGGCCGAGACCTTCGGCGAGGAGTACGCCGCCTACCGGCGCGCCGTGCCCGCCTGGATACCCGGCACCGCGGTACGGCACCGCCCGCACCCGAGCGAGGAGTAGCAGTCGTGTTCGTCGACCTGAGCATCCCCGTCAGCCGCCGGGCCCCCGGCGTCGAGTTCGAGCAGTGGCTCCACCACGACGGCATCCGCCATCTCTCCCGCAGGATCCGGGCGTTGCCCGGCGACAGCCGCAGGGACCGGTTCGTCAACCACCTGCGCTGGCTCACCGGCAGCCGCCGGCTGCGCGCACGGGACCTGCCGGGCGGCTGCTTCCTGTCCAACGAGTTCTACCGGATGTCCGTCCACCAGGGCACCCACGTCGACGCGCCCTTCCACTACGGCCCCGAGTGCGAGGGACGCCCCGCCAAGAAGATCATGGACCTGCCCCTGGAGTGGTTCTGCGGACCCGGTGCGGTGCTCGACGTACGCGGCTGCGGGGGCCGGGTGACGGCCGCCGACGTCAAGGAGGCCTTGCGCACGACGGGCGCGGACGTGGGCCCCGGCTCGGTCGTGCTGTTCCGCACCGACTCCGATCTGCGCCTGGGCACACCGGCGTACTTCACCGAGTCCACGGCCATCACCCCGGAGGCCGTCGACCACCTCCTCGACCTCGGGGTGAAGGTGCTCGGCACCGACTGCTGGAGCTTCGACGGCCCGGCCCGGCGGATGGTCGAGGACTTCTTCGCCGCCCGTGACCCCGAGACCCTGTGGCCGACCCATCTGCACGGCAGGCACCGGGAGTTCATCCAGATCGAGGGGCTCGCCGGACTGCGGGCGCTGCCGGAGGGCCCGTTCACCTTCATGGCTTTCCCGGTCGCCCTCGCCGACGCCGGCGCGGCCTGGTGCCGGGCGGTGGCCCGCACCGGGCCCGCGGAATGACCCACCCGAAGGACCACCGGCATGACGACCCACCGACGCACCGCCCAGCTGTTCACCCTGTCCGCCCCGACCCCGGAGGCGCTGCGCGAGGCCGCGCGGGAGGCCGCCGCCCGGCTCGCCCGGGCCGATGACGCCACCCTGGAGCGGCTGTGCGCGCAGGCCGCGCGAGGGCCGCATTCCGGCCATCGGATGAGCGTCGTGGGCCGGACCCCCGGCGAACTCGCCGACCGTATCCGCGCCCACCTCGCGGGCGAGCCGGTCAAGGAGGTCGCCGCAGGTCACGCGAGCCCCGGGGGAGCACCGCCGGTCGGATTCCTCTTCAGCGGCCAGGGCGCCCAGTTCGCCGGCATGGGACAGGGCCTGTACCGCACGGAAGCGGTGTTCAGGGAGACGTTCGACCGCTGCGCCGAGGCGGCCCGGCCCTTCGTCGCCGTACCGCTGCACGACCTGCTCGACCCCGCCGCCGGTGCCGTGGTGCACCGGCTCGCCCATGCCGTGCTCGGCACGTTCTGCCTGGGCACGGCCCTCGCGGAGCTGTGGCGCGGCTGGGGCGTGGAGCCGGCGGCGGTGCTCGGCTTCAGCTTCGGCGAGTACGGCGCCGCGTGCCGCGCGGGAGTCCTCTCGCCCGAGGACGCCGTACGGCTGCTCGGCACCGCCGTCACCCTCGCCGAGCGGGTCACGGACGGCGCGATGGCGGTGGTGGGCCTGGGGGAGCGGGCCGCGCGGGACCTGCTCGCGGACACCGAGCCGTCAGTCGGGATCGCCGCGGTGATCTCACCGCACGAGGTGTCGCTGTCCGGCCGGGCCGAGGCGCTCGCCCGGATCGTGGACCGGCTCACCGCCTCCGGGGTGCGCACCAGCGCCCTGCCGGTGCGGGCAGGCCTGCACTCGCCGCTCCAGGAGCCGGCCCTGGCCGAACTGCGCGAGGCGGCCGGCACCGTCCGTGCCCGCGCGCCGCGACTCCCGTACGTCTCCACGGTGACCGGCGCCCAGGTCACCGGGCCGGTGGAACCCGAGCACTGGTGTCGTCACCTACGGGGCCCGGTGCGGTTCCCGGACGCCCTCGGGGTCCTCGACGCACAGGGGATCCGGATCTCGGTGGAGGTCGGTCCGGGGCGGGCCCTGGCCGGGCTCGGGGCGCGCTGTCTGCCGGGCGGCGGACGGCTGTGGCCGGCCTCGCTCGGCCGCTCCACCGACGGCACCGGCGCGATGCTCGCGGCGCTGGGGCGGCTGCACACGGCCGGGGTGCCGGTGCGCTGGCCCGCGGTCTTTCCCGGGGCCTCCTCCGCGGTATAGGAGGCCCCGCGGCTCCCTATACTGGGCCCGATGGTTGACGAAGAAATCACCCGCTCGGCTCCGGGGCGGCCCCGCAGCGCGGAAGTGTCCCGGGGAATCAATCTGGCCGCACTGGCCCTGTTGCGGGAACGCGGGCCCCAGGGAGTCACCGTGGAAGCGGTGGCCCAGTATTCGGGTTCCGCGAAGACGACCATCTACCGCCGGTACAAGGACCGTTATGAACTCCTGCGGTCGTCGTTGGCGTTCGTCGAGAATATCCCCGAACCCGAATCCGGGCTTCCGGTACGGGAGAGATTGAACTATTTGCTACGGCAATTCAGGCATGGTCTGGAGGAGGTCGTGGGGCTGCGCGCCCTGGTCGCCCTGCTGCACGGCGACGAGGACCCGGAGTTCACCCGGGCTTTCCGGGAGACCATCCTGCGGCCGCGTCTGGAGACCATCCTCGCCACCCTGCGGGACGGCGTGGCCGACGGGGAACTGCGGCCCGACGCCGACTACGAGACGGTCGTCAGCATGATGGCGGGCTCGTACATCGCCCGCTACGCGGTCCAGGGCACCCCACCGCCCGCCGACTGGGTGGACTCCGTGGTCGACACGATCTGGCCGGCGATCCGCGCCTGAGGTCCGGCCGCCTCGTCGCCCCGGGCCTCACCGGCGTTCGCCCCCGGACCTCACGCGATGTGCTCCGGACGCAGGCCCACCCCGATGAAGCGGGCCGTCCAGCGGGTCAGGAAGGGGAAGCGGCGCACCAGGCGGGCCGCCAGGGGCCGTTCCACCGTGGTGCGGCGGTCCTTCGGGTAGAGGTCCGCCAGCATGTGCACCTGGGCCGTCTGCACCGCCCGCACCGGGAGTTCGCGGCGGCGCTGCACCCGGGCCAGCTCCTGCGGGGACGGGGTGCGTCCGGCGCGCAGGGTGGGGCCGAGCATCCGGGCGGCGGCCACCGCGTCCTGCACGGCGAGGTTGATGCCGACCCCGCCGGCCGGCGACATGGCGTGCGCCGCGTCCCCGATGCACAGCAGGCCCGGGCGGTACCAGGTGCGCAGCCGGTCCACCCGGACGCCGAGCAGCTTCACGTCGTCCCAGTCGCGGATCTCCCGCCGGACCCGGTCGCCGAACGGCGGGTGCACGGACGCCACGTCGGCCCGGAGCCGGTCCAGACCCTCCGCCCGTACGGCGTCGTACTGGCCCTGGGGGATGACGTAGGCGATCTGCCAGTAGCTGCCGCGGTCGATGGTGATCAGCACGAAGCCCCGGCCGGTGTGCAGAAAGCTCATGGTCTCCTCGGGCTCGCGGGGGAGGCGGAACCAGAGCACGTCCATCGGCGCCGCACTGGCCGACACCGGCAGCCCGACGGCCCGCCGCATGGTCGAGTGCCGGCCGTCGGCGGCGAGCACGAGGTCGGACCGGATCTCCAGCGGCCCGTCCGGGGTGTCCGCGCGCACCCCGCGCACCCGGTCGCCCTCGCGGATCACCGAGATCCCCTCGGCCTTCTGGTACAGCCGGAAGCCGGGCAGCTCGCCCGCCTTGCGGGCCAGGAAGTCCAGCACGTCCCACTGCGGCATGAAGGCGATGTACGGGAAGGGGCCGCCGATCCGGGAGAAGTCGGCGAAGGTCACCGGACCCGCGGCGGTGCGCACGGTGATGTCGGTGACCTTGGTGTGCGGGATGCGCAGGAACTCCTCCAGATACCCCAGTTCGTCGATGACCCGCAGGGTCGAGGGGTGCACGGTGTCCCCGCGGAAGTCCCGCAGGAAGTCGCCGTGCTTCTCGAGGACGACCACCTCCACGCCCTGCCGGGCGAGCAGCAGGCCCGCCATCATGCCGGCGGGGCCGCCGCCGACGACGACACACCGGGCGGTCTCGGTCTTCATGGAGTGCTCCTGGGGGTCCGGGACCGGGCGCGGGTCAGTGCCCCGCCGCGATCGGCAGGGGGTCGCCGTCGGGTCCGGTCGTGGTGAGGTCGCGGCCGCGGATCAGCGGGATCACGGCGAGCGCGCCGACGAACGCCACCACCGCCGCCACCGTCAGGATCGAGTTGAGTCCGTCGACGAACGCGGTGTGCGCCGCGTCGGTGAAGAGCCCCCGCTGCTCCGGGGGCAGCTTGGGAAGTACGGCGCCGATCTGGCCCGAGGCCACGGCGTGGCCCAGTTCGTCGGCCCGCCCCTGGAGCGGGGTGCCGGCGAGGGTCTCGGCGACCGCGTCGCGCACCCGGTCGGCGAAGACCGCGCCCAGGGAGGCGATGCCGAGGGCGATGCCGAGCGAGCGGCAGGTGTTGCTCAGGCCCGAGGCCACGCCGACCCTGGCCGGTTCCACGGCGCCCATCGCGGCGGCGACCACGTTGGGGTTGACCACGCCGACCCCGAGCCCGGTGACCAGCTGCCCGGCGAGCAGCGCGGTCCAGTCGTCGGAGGCGTCCAGGCCGCCCATCAGCAGCAGGCCGAGGCCGATGAGGGCGAGGCCCGCGGAGACCAGCCAGCGGGCCGGCAGCAGGGTGCCGGCCCGGGCCGCGACCGCGGAGGCCACGAAGATCGACAGGGTCAGGGGCAGCAGCCGGAGCCCGGCCGCCAGCGGGGCGAGGCCGAGCACGGTCTGGAGGTAGAGCGTCAGGTACAGCAGCAGCGCGAAGGCGGTGGAGCTCATGGCCAGCACGCCCACCGCGGCGCCCGTGGTGGTGACCTTCCGCAGGACGGCCCCCGGCAGCAGGGGGTCCGCGCGGTGCCGTTCGATCAGGACGAAGGCGGTCAGCGCGACGGCCGACAGGACGAATCCGCCGAGCACCGGGGCGCTGTCCCAGCCCTCCTCGTTGGCGCGCAGCAGGGCGAAGGAGAGCGAGCCGAGCGCGGTGCCGAAGGTGAGGAAGCCGGGCCAGTCGATCCGGCCGGGGCGCTCGGCCCGGGACTCGGCGACCCGGGCGGCGGTGGCGATCAGGGCGAGGACGCCGACGGGCAGGTTGACCAGGAAGATCCACCGCCAGCCGGCGCCCTCGACCAGGACCCCGCCGGCCAGCGGCCCGACCGCGAGCGCGGCTCCGCTCACCGCGCCCCAGACCGCGAGGGCGACATGGCGGTCGCGTTGGTCGGGGTAGGCGGCGGCGAGCAGCGCCAGGGACGTGGCGAGCAGTGCGGCGCCGCCCACGCCCTGGAGCACGCGCGCGGCGATCAGCATGAGCGGGTTCTGGGCGATGCCGCACAGCAGTGAGGCGAGCGTGAAGACGGCCATGCCCCAGGAGAAGACGGCCCGCCGGCCGAAGCGGTCGGCGAGCGAGCCCGCGGTCAGCAGCACCGCGGACAGGGCCACGGCGTAGGCCGCGACCACCCACTGGAGATCGGTGAGGGTGGCGTCGAGGGCTTCCTCGATGTCGGGCAGCGCGATGTTCACGATCGTCACGTCGAGCAGCAGCATGAAGCTGCCCACCGACACCACACACAGCGTCCACCACCGGTTGAGCGCCATGTTCCCTCCTCGGTCCGGCGGTTGGGCCGGGGTGATTTAAATACGCTACGAGTAGCGTAGCGTATTTGCCCAGGAGGGAACAGGGCGCACCGGTGGCACCGGTCAGGGTTCGACGGCGGCCCCGGGACGCAGGTGCAGTGAGCGCCTGGCGTAGAGCGCGGTCTGCACCTGGTTCTGGGTGCCGAGCTTGGCGTAGATGCGGCTGAGGTAGTTGCGCACGGTCTTCGGGCTGATCCCGAGGCGTTTGGCGATGCCGTGGGTGGCGTGCTCGTCGGCCATGAGGAAGAGGATCTGCCGCTCGCGCTCGGTGAGCTGGGACAGTGGCGAGGCGTCGTCCTCCGGGTTGCCCGACAACAGCTCCAGTACCTGACCGGCCGCGACGGTGGAGAGGGCGGCGCCCTCCCGGTGCACGGTGAGCAGGGTGTCGCGCAGTTCGTCCGCGCCGATGTCGCGGGAGAGATAGGCGTTGACGCCGGCCGCGAAGGCCTCGCGCATGTAGACCGGTTGCTGGTTGGTGGCGAGGACGACGATCCGGACGTGCCGGAAGTCGCGGCGGATGGCCCGGGCCACCTGGGCTCCGTCGCCCCCGGCGGGGCCGAGCCCCATGACGACGAGGTGCGGTCGCTCCCGCCGGACCAGCTGGAGTGCCGACACCCCGTCACGGGCGAGGGAGACCACGGAGAATTCCGCGAATCCCTCCAGGATTTTCTGGAAGCCCTCGGCCACCAGTCGCTCGCTGTCCACGAGCAGAACTCGTATGGATGACATGCGGTCCCTTCGTTCCCCTCAACATTCGCATGCGTGAAGAGAGCACGTGGGTGCAGCGATGATTGCCCCCGTTGACGTCCCCGCTTCCTTCGCTGGTCGATAAGTTCCGCTGTAGACCGATGTTACACGTAGTCGGAGAATCTTTTCGGTCAGTGTGGGAGGCCTCATTCCGGCGCCCCTGCCTGCGTTTATGGATACTTCACGCAGGTGGGAGCTCTCGAAAGCGCATGCCCGCCGACGGCTTGGATGTTGTCGTTCCGAGAATGAGATCCGGACTTTGTTGTTCCGGTCGACTTCCGCCCAGTGCGACATCTATATGTCGGCGTTCTGAAAATTCCGGAGACGGAGTGTTGCGGTGCGGTGATCGGTCGGTCGTGGCGGTCGGCGGTCCGAATATCGCCCTTGTCGACCCGTGCCCCGTACGCATCAATGGAACCGGTAGTTCCGACGGACCGTCAGATTCCAGCTCGCGCGGCGTCCCGCACCACGCCCGTGAAAGCCGGCCGTTCGCCGGGATGAACCCCCCCCGTCCATCCCCACATGGCAGTCCCCACCACGGGAAGGGAACCGGATTCCATGAAAGGCAAGCGCATAGGCACAGGTGCGGCACTGGCCGTCGGCACGCTCGCGGCCGCCGGACTCGCGTTCGCACCCGCCGCCCTGGCCGTCACCCCCGACACCGCGACCATCGACGCGGACTGCGGCCTGTACGGCAGCGGCCAGGCCACCCTCACCGCCACCCAGGACGGCACCGCCGCCACCGTCACCGTCACCTCGGCGATCAACGCACCGCTCGCGCTCTCCGAGGACTCGATCTCCTCGACCCTCACCTTCGTGAACGCGAACGGCGGCACCACCACCTTCACCGGCACCGAGAACCCCGCCATCGCCGCCGGTGACCCCGTCACCGTCGGTCCGCTCAGTGGCACCGTCAACTCCGGCGACAGCCTGGAGTCGTACGGCGGCTCGCTGCAGATCGTCGTCTTCGGCATCACGGTCACCTGCACGGCGACCGGTCCGCAGGCGCCGGGACCGTTCGTGTTCGACTGATCCTCCGGCAAGTCCCCTGGCTGCCGCAGGAGCTGACGCACTGTCAGGTTTCTGCGGCAGTTCCATTGACTTTTCACGCAATCCGCACATCAATGCCCCCTGTCGGCGCAGGACTTTCAGGAGCTTCCGGAGGGGGCACATCCATGGGTTCGACGACTCGAAGACGCCGTCTGGCGTCCTTTCTCGGGGCGACCGCGCTCGCGGTCACCGCGGGTGGCGCACTGGCCTGTCCGGCCGGTGCCGCCACCGACGTGGACTTCGCCACGCACTGCATCCCGCCCGCGGTCGCGGGCATCCCGCCGATCGACGGCACCACGACGGCCAGGATCGCCGTGGACAACACCAGCCCCAAGGTGGGCGACACCGTCACCGTGACGTACACGGTGGTCAAGCCCGCCGCCAGCAACCCCACGGCCATCGCCCTGCCGGCCGACATCATGACCCCGACCGGCAAGGTCACCCTCGGCGGCGCCCAGAGCGGCGCCGTGACGGTCGCGGGCCCGAAGAAGAACGACCCGGTGCCGGGCAACGGCGCCTTCCCGTCGTTCTCCATGACCGGCACCTTCAAGGTCACCTCACCCGGCGCGATCACCCTCTCGCCCGGCGACTACAACATCCACACCAGCTACATCCTCGAACTGGACACGCCCTGCACGGTGATCACCCCGCCCGCCCCGGTCTCCGAGACGGTCACCGCGACGGACGCCAACCCCGTCAACCAACGGGACATCACGCTGGGTTCGGCCTCCGGGAAGCCCGGTGACAGTGTCACGGTCACCGGCAGCAAGTTCGCCCCGGGCGCGACGGTCACCCTGGCCGGGCGGGCCGGCAGCGCCCAGACCGCGGACACCGCCACCGCGACCGCCGACTCCACGGGCGCCTTCAGCGGCTCGCTGGTCGTCAACGACAAGACGACGACCGGGGTCGTGGCCTACGAGGGCAGCGCGTGGAGCGACGCCAAGGGAGCGGGGCCCAAGGCGTACGTCGTCATCGACGACACGCCCGTCCCCGCCGGCAGCCAGAAGATCACCACCACGGTGAAGGCCGGAACGCTGTCCATGTCCCAGGCCGGGGACACCGTCAGCCTCTCGGCGGTGGACTACGGCAAGGGCGGCGCCTCGACCGGCAACCTGAACCAGGTGACGGTCAAGGACTTCCGCGGCGGGCCCGCCGGCTGGTCCCTCACCGGCAAGGTCACCGACTTCACCGGACCCGGAGCCAAGATCGACGCCGGTGCGCTGAGCTGGAGTCCCGCCTGCGCCACCAAGGCGGGCAGCCCGAGCACCTGCCAGGCCGGTTCCGCCGGCGCGGTCGGATCCTCCGGGGCGACCCTCGCGTCCACGCCCAACTCCGCGCTCACCGGCGGTGAGTTCACCGTGGATGCCGGACTCTCGCTGAACGTGCCGGCGTTCACCCCGGTGGGCACGTACTCCGGCGTTCTCACCCTCACGCTCAGCTGACCGTACGGGCGCCCGCACCCGCCCGTCCCGTCCTTCTCGCACCCGTGGGGGTCCGCACCCATGCGCAAGCTGTACGTCCTCCTCCTGAGCCTGTTCCTGGTCACGGCCGCCGCGCCCGCCCACGCCGCCGACAACGGCAGCTGGTCCGTGTACCCCGCCGCCTCCCAGATCGCCGCGCGGCCCTACTTCTATCTCTCCGCCGACCCCGGGCAGAGCATCGACGACCAGGTGGTCGTCAGCAACAAGACCGGTGAGCCGCTGACCTTCCGGCTCTACGCCGCCGACGCCTACAACACCGCCCGCGACGGCGGCTTCGCCGTGCGCACGGTCGCGGAGAAGCAGCGCGGGGTGGGGGCCTGGGCGAAACCCGCGAAGTCCCGGGTGACCGTCCCCGCACACGGCAAGGTCACCGTGCCCTTCACGCTGTCGGTGCCCGAGGGCGCCGAACCCGGCGACCACCCCGGCGCGTTGGTGGCGCTGGACGAGCGGGTCGACAAGGGCGACGGCGCGGTGGCGCTCGGCGTGCAGCGGGCCGTCGCCGCCAGGATCTACCTGCGGGTGGGCGGACCCACCGTGCCGGCGATCACCGTCGAGGACGTCCGCGTCAGCCATCACCAGCCGCTGGTACCGGGCTTGGGCGACAGCGGCGCGACGATCTCGTACACCCTGCGCAACACCGGCAACGTCACTTTGAACCCGAAGGTGGAGCTGCGGGCGACGGGGTTGTTCGGGCGGACGTTGCTGGCGCGCGACCTCGCGAGGATTCCCGGTGAGTTGCTGCCCGGGCAACGGGTACGGCTGAGCGAGCCGTGGCGCGGGGCGCCGCAACTCGACTGGGGGGATGTGAAGTTGACGGCGAGTGCGAAGGACACGCGGGAGTCGGCGAGTGCGGGGTTCTTCGCGGTGCCGTGGCTGGTCGCGGTGGTGCTGCTCGTGGTGGGTGCCGTGGGAGGGGGGCTGTGGGTTCGGTTGCGGCTGCGGGCCGGTGGGGGCTGGTCGCGCCCACGCGGCGGAGCCGCACATTGACCCAGCCCCACGCCCCCGAAGGGCGCTCCTCGGGCCGTCTCTCCTACAGCGCGTCCGGCCCGCGCTCGCCCGTCCGCACCCGTACGACCGTCTCCACCGGGAGCGCCCACACCTTGCCGTCGCCGATCTTGCCCGTGTGGGCGGCCTTGACGATCGCGTCGATGACCGTGTCCGCGTCGGCGTCGTCGACGACCACCTCGATACGGACCTTGGGGACCAGGTCGACCTGGTACTCGGCGCCGCGGTACACCTCGGTGTGACCCCGCTGCCGGCCGTAGCCGCTGGCCTCGGTCACGGTCAGGCCGTGGACGCCGATCTCCTGGAGCGCGGTCTTGACCTCGTCGAGGCGGTACGGCTTGACGATCGCGGTGATGAGCTTCATGCCTGGGTCTTGGCCTTCTGAGCGGAGGGGACGGAGGACGCGCCGACCGGGGCGCCATGGCCCAGGACGCCGTGATCGTATGCGGTCTCGGCGTGCACCGTAAGGTCCAGGCCGGTGTGCTCGTGCTCCTCGTCGGCCCGGAAGCCCATCACCTTGTCGATCAGCTTTCCGATGCCGTAGGTCATCAGGAAGGCGTACGCCCCCACGACGACCACCGCCACCAACTGCTTGCCGAGCTGGGCGAGCCCGCCGCCGTACAGCAGGCCCTCGGCGCCGCCGGTCATCGCCTTCTCCGCGAAGACGCCGATCAGCAGTGTGCCGATGATCCCGCCGACCAGGTGCACACCGACGACGTCGAGCGAGTCGTCGTAGTTCAGCTTGAACTTCCAGCCCACGGCGTACGAGCAGACGACACCGGCGGCGAGGCCGACGACGAGCGCGCCGAGCAGGGAGACCGAGCCGCAGGACGGGGTGATCGCGACCAGACCCGCGACCGCGCCGGAGGCCGCGCCGAGCGTGGTCGGGTGGCCGTCGCGCTTCTGCTCCACGAAGAGCCAGCCCAGCAGGCCCGTGCAGCCGGCCGCGAGGGTGTTGAGGAAGGCCGCGGCGGCGAGGCCGTTGGCGCCGAGTGCGGAGCCCGCGTTGAAGCCGAACCAGCCGAACCAGAGGAGACCGGCGCCCAGCATGACCATGGGGAGGTTGTGCGGGCGCATGGCGTCCTTCTTGAAGCCCAGACGCGGGCCGAGGAGCAGCGCGAGGGCGAGACCGGAGGCGCCGGAGGTGATCTCGACGGGCAGACCGCCCGCGAAGTCGAGCGCGCCGAGCCTGTCCAGGATCCAGCCGCCCGGGCCCCACACCCAGTGGGCGACGGGAACGTATACGAGCAGCGCCCAGACCGGGACGAACACCAGCCAGGCCCCGAATTTCGCCCGGTCCGCGATCGCGCCGCTGATCAGCGCGGCCGTGATGATCGCGAAGGTGAGCTGGAAGGTGGCGAAGAGGAGGGTGGGGACGGTGCCGTGGACGCTGTCGGGGCCTAGGCCGGACATGCCCGCGTGCTTCAGGCCGCCGATGAGTCCGCCGCCGATGTCCGCGTCGAAGGCCAGGGAGTAGCCGGCGGCCAGCCACACCACCGTGACCAGGGCGATCGACACGAAGCTCATCATCAGCATGTTGAGGACGCTCTTCGTGCGGACCATGCCGCCGTAGAACAGGGCCAGGCCCGGGGTCATCAGCAGGACGAGGGCGGTGGCGGCGAGCAGCCAGGCGGTGTCGCCCGTGTCGATACCTTGCGCGGCGAGGGTCACGGTCGTCTCCAACGGTGTGGGGGCTCGTCAGAGGTTCACCGGCGTGCGTTTCCGGCCGGGCACGCCGGTGTTTCCGTGATGTTTCGTTGCGTGGAGGTTTCCGGGAGCTCACCGGGGAGCGGGTGTGGGGACGCTTGTGCGGCGGGGCTCTGTGGATCAGGGAGAATGGGGCGCATGAGCGTTCGCAGTCAGTCATCCGAGCCGTCGGCCTCGTCGCAGGCACCCCACCGCGCCGGCTTCGCCTGCTTCGTGGGCCGCCCCAACGCGGGCAAGTCCACCCTCACGAACGCTCTGGTCGGCCAGAAGGTGGCGATCACCGCCAACCAGCCGCAGACGACGCGGCACACGGTACGGGGGATCGTGCACCGGCCGGACGCCCAGCTGATCCTGGTCGACACCCCGGGGCTGCACAAGCCGCGCACGCTGCTGGGCGAGCGCCTCAACGACGTGGTGCGCACCACGTGGGCCGAGGTCGACGTGATCGGCTTCTGTCTGCCGGCGAACGAGAAGCTCGGGCCCGGTGACCGGTTCATCGCGAAGGAGCTGGCGGGGATCAAGAAGTCCCCCAAGGTCGCGATCATCACGAAGACGGACCTCGTCGACTCCAAGACACTGGCCGAACAGCTCATCGCCGTCGACCAGCTCGGCAAGGAGCTGGGCATCGAGTGGGCGGAGATCGTCCCGGTGTCGGCGACCGCGAACAAGCAGGTCGACCTGCTGGCGGACCTGCTGATCCCGATGCTTCCCGAGGGCCCGGCGCTCTACCCCGAGGGCGACCTCACCGACGAGCCCGAGCAGGTCATGATCGCCGAGCTGATCCGTGAGGCGGCCCTGGAGGGCGTCCGTGACGAGCTCCCGCACTCCATCGCGGTGGTCGTCGAGGAGATGCTCCCCCGCGAGGACCGCCCCGCCGACAAGCCCCTCCTCGACATCCACGCCTTCGTCTACATCGAGCGCCCCAGCCAGAAGGGCATCATCATCGGCCCCAAGGGCAAGCGCCTGAAGGAGGTCGGCATCAAGAGCCGCAAACAGATCGAGGCGCTCCTCGGCACACCCGTCTTCCTCGACCTGCACGTCAAGGTCGCGAAGGACTGGCAGCGGGATCCTCGGCAGTTGCGGAAGCTGGGGTTCTAGGGGCTTGGGCTTGTCTCCTGGGGGTTCAGGTCCTGCAGGCCCACCACTCTGAGCAGGTGGAGGCGTTCGTACGCCTCCGTTCCCGGGCGGGCCGTGTGGACCACCAGGAGGTGGTGGTGTTCGTGGCTCACCATGACCTCGCAGTCGAGTTCCAGCAGGCCGACCACGGGGTGCACGAACCGCTTCGTGGCCTTGTTGCGCTGGGACACCTCGTGTTCGTCCCACAGACGCGCGAACTCCTCGCTGGCCGACCGGAGTTCGGCGACCAGCGCACTCGGTTCCGGGTCGTCGGGGCGGGCCGCGGCCACCGCGCGCAGGGTCGCGACCTGGGTGCGCGCGTGGTCCGCCAGGTCCTCCTCGGGGAAGAGCGTCCGCGCGGTCGGGTCCAGGAAGAACCGCCGGACCAGGTTGCGGTCCCGCCGCGGGCGTGACATCACGTCCCCCACCAGCGCCCGCGCCATCGCGTTCTGCGCCAGCACCTCCCCGCAGTCGTTCACCACCTGCGCCGGGGTGTCGTGCAGCCGGTCCAGGATCAGCAGCAGCCCCGGCCGGACATGCGCCGACGCCGTCTCCCGGCGCGGGGGCTCCTCGCCGACCAGATGGAACAGGTGGTCCTGCTCCACCGCGGTCAGACGCAGCGCCCGGGCCAGTGCCGTCAGCATCTGGCGGGACGGCCGGGGGCCCCGGGACTGCTCCAGCCGGGTGTAGTAGTCCACCGACATGCCCGCCAGCTGCGCCACCTCCTCCCTGCGCAGTCCGGGCGTACGACGCCTCGCACCCGGCGCGAGGCCCACGTCGGACGGGTTCAGCCGGGCACGGCCACGGCGCAGGAAGTCGGCGAGTTCGGCTCGGTTCACCCCTCCAGCGTGCGGCACCCCGCCCGCCTTATCCAGGGACTGCCGATCCCCCGATCAAGAGGTCTCTCCCGGTGCGTGCGCGGCCGTCCCACGCTGGTCCCGACGAGAGGAGCAGAACATGCTGACGTTGGTGACAGGTACGACGGGACAGGTCGGCCGCCGCTTCGTGCCGAGGCTGATCGCGCAGTCCCGGTCGGGGGAGCGGGTGCGGGTTCTCGTACGGGACGCCTCGCGCGGCGAACCCTTCGCGGAACTCGGCGCCGAGGTCGTCGTGGGAGACCTGAGGGACGCCGAGGCGCTCGGCAAGGCCGTCGCCGGGGTGGACGCGGTCGTGAACGTCGCCGCCTCCTTCCGGGGCGTGCCGGACGAGGAGGCCTGGGCCGTCAACCGGGATGCGGCGGTTGAGCTGGGCCGGGCCGCGGCGGCCTCAGGGGTCCGGCGGTTCGTGCAGGTCAGCACCGGTCTTGTGTACGGCACCGGGCGTGGCCGGCTGCTCACCGAGGACGACGAGAGCCGGCCCGGCGGCTCCATGTGGGGTGCCTATCCCGCGTCCAAGGCGGAGGCCGAACGGGAGCTGTTCGCGCTGGAGGGACTCGATGTGCGGGTCGGACGGCTTCCCTTCGTCTACGGCGAGGGGGACCCGCATCTCGCGCAGTCCCTGATGTGGGCGAAGAACTGGGCGTCGGCGCAGCGGCTGCACATGGGGCACCACGCGGATGTGGCGCAGGGGCTGCTGCGGATCCTGCACGCGCCGGGGATCTCGGGGCGGATCTACAACATCGCCGACGACGCCCCGGTGACGGCGGTGGAGTTGCATCAGCTCAACGGGGCGGAGATTCCCGGGGAGTTGTACGAGCGGGCCGACCCCGATCCGTGGCTGGTGCTCATGTCCACGGAGCGGATTCGGCGGGAGCTGGGGTATCGGCCGGTGTATCCGTCGGTCTATGCGGCTCGGGAGGCGGGAGCGCTGTGAGGCCGGTGGGCGGGTGCGGGTGCGGGTGCGGGTGCGTTGTGGCTGGTCGCGCCCACGCGGCGGAGCCGCACATCGATACAGCCCGCACCCCTGGGCAGTTCTAGTCGACGCCCTTTATACGGTCCACCAGCACCGCCCCCGCCAGACCCACCGCCGCCGCCACCCCGTACAGCACCCGGTACCCCCCGAGGTGTGTGACGATCGGCGCCGCCAGTGCGGGGGCGGCCACCTGGGGCAGGGAGTTCGCCACGTTGATGACGCCCAGGTCCTTGCCCCGGTCCAGGGCCTTCGGCAACACGTCCGTCATCAGCGCGAAGTCGACCGACATGAACACCCCCAGCCCGACCCCCAGCAGTGCCGCCACGATGATCGCGCTCGGCCAGGTCTGCCATACCGCTAGCAGGCCCGTGGCCACCGCCATCAGCACTCCGGACCAGCGGACGAAGGGCTTGCGGCGGCCCACGCGGTCGGACCAGACGCCGCCCACCACGACCGTGGCCAGCAGCGCCACGCTGTCCACCGCGGTGAGGATCAGGACGCCCTGCTCGGGGTCGTCGTGGTGGAGGCGGTCGCGCAGGTAGTAGAGGAGGTAGAGGATCACCAGCGCGTTGCTGAGGTTGATCAGGAAGCGGGTCAGCCAGGCCCAGGCGAAGTCCGGGTGGCGGCGCGGGCTCAGCCAGAAGCCGCGCGCGAACGACCGCCAGGACCACGGCGGTCGGTCCGTGGCCGCCAGTCTCAGATCCCGGTGGCGCAGTACGTACGGCAGCACGCCCGCCAGCGTGAACACCGCGCACGCCGCATAGCCCGCCGCGATGCCGCCCGCCGCCGTCGCGAGGCCCGTGCCGACGACCGCGCCGAGGATCTGCGCCGCGCCGATCCAGCCGCCCACCGCGCCGCGCTGGAGGCGCGGCACCCGGTCCGGCACCGCCGCCGTGACCGCCGCGAAGGCCGCGTTCAGGGTCAGCTGGACCAGACACCAGCCGAGCATCATGAGCCACAGCCCGCCCGCCCCGGCGAGCACCAGCAGCGACAGCGCGCCGCCCGCCGCACCCGCCACGATCCACGGGCTGCGGCGGCCCCAGCGGGCCGTGGTGCGGTCCGACAGCGCGCCGAAGAACGGGTTCGCCGCCAGCGACACCACCGCGCCCACGCCCGTCACCCACGCCAGCAGCGTCTCCTTCGACATGCCGGTGCCCGGCGCGAAGTCCTCCGCCTGCCGGGCCAGCAGGATCTGCAGGGGGCCGTACCAGCCCACCCAGATCGCCACGTTGGCGAGGGAGAGCGACGCCGTCCAGCCCTTGCCGACCCGGTCGACGGGTTCGGCGAGGGCGTCCGAGCGGGTGGTCGTCACTTCTGCGCCCGGAGCAGCTCCCGGTACCAGCCGTACGACGCCTTCGGGGTCCTGGCCAGGGTCTCGAAGTCGACGTGCACCAGCCCGAACCGCTGCGCGTACCCCTCCGCCCACTCGAAGTTGTCCATCAGCGACCACACGAAGTACCCGCGTACGTCCACACCCGCCTCGACCGCCTTGTGCAGGGCGCGGACGTGGCCGTCCAGGTAGGCGACCCGGGCCCGGTCGTCGACGCCCTCGTAGGAGCAGCCGTTCTCGGTGATGACGACGGGCGGGAGCCGGTCGCCGTAGCGCTCGTGGAATGTCGTGAGCAGTTCCGTCAGGCCTTCCGGGACCACCGGCCAGCCGAAGTCCGTCACCGGGACGTCCTCGATCTCCTGGACGGAGAAGGGGAGTTCGGCGGGGATGGTCAGGCCGCCGAACTCGATGTCCTCGCCCTTCGGGGCGCCCACGCGGGTCGGGGCGTAGTAGTTGACGCCGTAGAAGTCGAGCGGCTCGGAGATGACCTTGAGGTCGGCCGCCACGTCTCCGGGCATCAAGTCGCCCAGCCCCGAGGGGTATTCGCCCAGGAGCACCGGTTCGGCGAACAGACGGTTCAGCAGCAGGTCGTAGAAGTCGGCGGCCTCGACGTCGGGTTGCTCCTGCGAGGCCGGCCAGGTCGGGCCGTGCGAGTTGGCGATGCCGATGTCCGTGGCACCGGACGCGCGCAGTGCCTGCACGGCCAGGCCGTGGCCCAGGAGCTGGTGGTGGGCGGCGGGCAGGGCGTCGAACATCAGCTTCTCGCCGGGCGCGTGGGCGCCGAGCGCGTGGCCGAACAGGGTGTGCTCGGCGGGCTCGTTGAGGGTGATCCACTTCTTGACGCGGTCGCCGAGGCGGTCGGCCACGAGGGACACGTACTCGGCGAACCGGTAGGCGGTGTCCCGGTGCAGCCAGCCTCCGTTCGCCTGCAACGCCACCGGCAGGTCCCAGTGGAACAGGGTCGGCACGGGACGTACGCCCGCCGCGGCCAGTTCGTCCACGAGGCGGTCGTAGAAGTCGAGGCCCTTGTCCGTCCGGACCCGCGGCCAGGAGATCGAGAAGCGGTACGCGTCCACGCCCAGCCCGGCCAGGAAAGCCACGTCCTCGCGGTAGCGGTGGTAGTGGTCGCAGGCCACCTCCGCCGTCGAGCCGTCCTTCACCCGTCCCGGCTCGGCCGTGAAGGCGTCCCACACGGACCGCTCACGCTCGTCCGCCGCTCCCTCGATCTGATGGGCCGAGGTCGAGACCCCCCACAGGAAGCCGTCGGGGAACCGGGGGATCGCCTGCTCTTCAGTCGCCATGCGCCGGATCATGCTTACCGGCGGGTAAGGAAGTCAACGGGCAGGCGTGAACAAGCAGTCAAGCGCCCTCTTTGAGTACCTTCGAGATCAGTTTCCGTTGCTCTTCCGTCAGCCGGGGATCGGCCGCGTACACCGTCCTGCCGTCCACGGTGATCTCGTAGTTGAAGCCGTCCGGAACCCCGATCGGGGGAGTGCCCCGGCCGGCGGCGACCGCCTTCTCGGCCAGGGCCTGCCATTCGTGGGCATCGGGCCGCCCGGAGGTGTCGACCTCCTTGTGCCGCTCGATGCCCGCGAACCCGCCCGTGCGCCTCACCTGAATACGCATGGGTCCCTGTCTAGTACGGACTCACAGGATCCGCACCCCGACCTGCTCCCAGGCCTTCGACACGGCCTGGAGTTCCTCGCCGCCGTCCCCGAAGCGTTCGCGCGCGGCCTTGAGGGTGAGCTTCGCGAAGTCGTTGAACAGCGCCCGGTCGGAGAGCTCGCCGCCGGTGAGGACGTCGTACCAGATCTGGCCCGCGCGCTCCCAGGCGTGGCCGCCGAGGGCGGTCGCCACCAGGTAGAAGGCGTGGTTGGGGATGCCGGAGTTGATGTGCACGCCGCCGTTGTCGCGGCCGGTGCGGACATAGTCGTCCATGGTCGCGGGCTGCGGGTCCTTGCCGAGCACGTCGTCGTCGTACGCGCTGCCCGGCTCCTTCATCGAGCGCAGGGCCTTGCCGGAGACGCTGGGGGCGAGGAGCCCGGCGCCGATCAGCCAGTCGGCCTCGGCGGCCGTCTGGCCGAGCGTGTACTGCTTGATGAGCGAGCCGAAGACGTCGGACATCGACTCGTTGAGGGCGCCCGGCTGGCCGTAGTACGTGAGGTTCGCCGTGTACTGCGTGACGCCGTGGGTCAGTTCGTGGCCGATGACGTCGATCGGGATGGTGAAGTCGAGGAAGATCTCGCCGTCGCCGTCGCCGAACACCATCTGCTCGCCGTTCCAGAAGGCGTTGTTGTAGTTCTCGTCGAAGTGCACGGTCGCGTCGAGCGGGAGGCCGTCGCCGTCGATCGAGTGGCGGGTGTAGGCCTTCAGATAGAGGTCGAAGGTGGCGCCGAGACCGGCGTAGGCGCGGTTGACGGTCGCGTCCTGGCCGGGGTCGGAGCCCTCGGCGCGGACCTTCGTGCCCGGCAGGTCGCTCTTGTGCCCGGCGTCGTAGATCGTCCGCAGCGGCTGGTCCGACGGTGCCTTCGCCGTCGGCGCGGCCGCGAGGCCGAACTCGGTCGTCACACGGCGCCTGCCGCGCAGTTCACTGTCGCGCATGAGGGTCTGCTGCGCGGGACCGGAGAGTGCGGGGTCGTCGTTCCGGGCCAGTTTGTCCAGGACATGTGGCGGTACGACGGTGCAGAAGACGGGCCTGAAGCCCCCGTTGGTCGTCATGTGCGGCACCCTTGCACTGAGTCATGACCGTGTCACTACCCGCAACCATGATTGGTGAAATATACGGACAGGGATGCACACGCTCCGTGACGAAGTGGTATGGCGCACTTTTTGTCCCGTTTATCTCTCGGGTCCCGCATACTGATACGGCGCCCCGCACCCGAACCGGCTCGGCTAGCATGCTTCGCATCATGCGTTTCGGGCTGCTTCTTCTTAGCTGCCGCGGCGAGGGCCTGTAGTCCAGGTCGACTCCCTCCCCGCGGAGCTTCGCGTTGCGTGTCGGCCGTCCTTTCCGGACACCTCTAGGAGCCCCGCAATCATGGCGAACCGCCAGCAGCCCAGCACCATGCCGATCCACAAGTACGGTCAGTACGAGCAGGTCGACATCCCGGACCGCACCTGGCCGAACAACCGGATCACCGTCGCCCCCCGCTGGCTCTCCACCGACCTGCGTGACGGCAACCAGGCCCTGATCGACCCGATGTCGCCCGAGCGCAAGCGCCGGATGTTCGACCAGCTGGTCAAGATGGGCTACAAGGAGATCGAGGTCGGCTTCCCGGCATCGGGCCAGACCGACTTCGACTTCGTACGGTCGATCGTCGAGGAGCCGGGCGCGATCCCGGACGACGTGACGATCTCCGTACTGACCCAGGCCCGCGAGGACCTGATCGAGCGGACCGTCGAGTCGCTGAAGGGCGCCAAGCGGGCCACCGTGCACCTGTACAACGCGACCGCTCCCGTCTTCCGTCGCGTGGTCTTCCGCGGCTCCAAGGACGACATCAAGCAGATCGCCGTCGACGGCACCCGTCTGGTGATGGAGTACGCGGAGAAGCTGCTGGGCCCGGAGACCGAGTTCGGCTACCAGTACAGCCCCGAGATCTTCACCGACACCGAGCTGGACTTCGCGCTGGAGGTCTGCGAGGCGGTGATGGACGTCTACCAGCCGGGTCCGGGCCGCGAGATCATCCTCAACCTGCCCGCCACGGTGGAGCGTTCGACGCCCTCGACGCACGCGGACCGCTTCGAGTGGATGCACCGCAACCTGTCCCGCCGCGAGTACGTGTGCATCTCGATCCACCCGCACAACGACCGCGGCACCGCCGTCGCCGCCGCCGAGCTGGCGCTGATGGCCGGCGCCGACCGCGTCGAGGGCTGTCTGTTCGGACAGGGCGAGCGCACTGGCAACGTCGACCTGGTCACCCTGGGCATGAACCTGTTCTCGCAGGGCGTCGACCCGCAGATCGACTTCTCCGACATCGACGAGATCCGTCGCACGTGGGAGTACTGCAACCAGATGGAGGTCCACCCGCGCCACCCGTACGTGGGCGACCTGGTCTACACGTCCTTCTCCGGCTCCCACCAGGACGCCATCAAGAAGGGCTTCGACGCCATGGAGGCCGACGCGGCCGCCAAGGGCGTCACCGTCGACGACATCGAGTGGGCGGTCCCGTACCTGCCGATCGACCCGAAGGACGTCGGCCGCTCCTACGAGGCCGTCATCCGGGTCAACTCGCAGTCCGGCAAGGGCGGAATCGCATACGTCCTGAAGAACGACCACAAGCTGGACCTGCCCCGCCGGATGCAGATCGAGTTCTCCAAGCTCATCCAGGCCAAGACGGACGCCGAGGGCGGCGAGGTCACCGGGTCCGACATCTGGGCGGTCTTCCAGGACGAGTACCTGCCGAACCCCGAGAACCCCTGGGGCCGTATCCAGGTCAAGAACGGCCAGTCGACGACCGACACCGACGGCGTGGACACGCTGAAGGTGGAGGCCACGGTCGACGGCGTCGACACGGTCCTGACCGGTACCGGCAACGGCCCGATCTCCGCCTTCTTCGACGCGCTGGCCAAGGTCGGCATCGACGCCCGGCTGCTGGACTACCAGGAGCACACGATGAGCGAGGGCGCCTCCGCGCAGGCCGCCTCCTACATCGAATGCGCGATCGACGGCAAGGTTCTGTGGGGAATCGGCATCGACGCGAACACGACGCGTGCATCCCTGAAGGCGGTCGTCTCGGCCGTCAACCGAGCCGCTCGATAATCCCTCTGACCGGGGGTTTTGGGGCCTTGATCGCTGTATACGGCGATCAAGGCCCCGTCGTTTATCGGCCATCGGCCCGTGGAGGTCACGAGCAGGTCTCGTCCGGGGTGCTGACTCCACCTCACTCATGTGGCTAACATCACGCAAGCGCGGCGATGTTGCCGCGGGGTTACGCGGAGGTGTGACGTGCTGCCTGGACGGGGACGAAACGGCCGTGCCGCCAGGCCTGCGCGCCTCCTGGGCACCCGTACCGCGTGGACGACCGTCGGCGACGGCGAGTTCTTCTGCCCCGGGTGCGGGGGAGACCGCAACTACCAGCGCCTGACCGGCCGTCGACGCGTGGTCCTGCTGGGTGTTCCGGTCCTGCCGCGCGGCGACACCGGCCCGGTGGTGGAATGCGCGGCCTGCCGCCGCCACTTCGGCACGGACGTCCTCGACCACCCGACCACGACCCGCTTCTCGGCGATGCTCCGCGACGCCGTCCACACCGTCGCCCTCGCGGTCCTCGCGGCGGGCGGCACCTGCTCGCGCACCTCCCTGGAGGCCGCCGCCGTGGCGGTCCGCGCGGCGGGCTTCGACGACTGCACGGAGGACCAGCTGGAGGCCCTGGTCGAGGCCCTCGCCGAGGACACCGGCCGGGTCCACGACCGCCCCTGCGGAGCCGGCCTCGCCATAGAGCTCCACGAGGCCCTCGACCCGCTCGCCCCCCACCTCGCCCCCGCGGGCCGCGAGTCGATCCTCCTCCAGGCGGCCCGCATCGCCCTCGCGGACGGCCCCTACACGCCCCCGGAGCGGGACGTCCTCACGACGGTCGGCACGGCCCTGACCATCTGCGCCGACGACGTCACCAGACTGCTGGCCGCGGCCCGCACCCCGTCCTGATACTCCCCCGGGAGTAGCGCGCGCCCCGGGCCACCCCTGGCAGTACCCCCCGACTCGCCCTCCCGCCCGACGAACGAAGGCCCTTTCGCCGGAAGTCTGGAACCGACCCAGACGTCCGACCGGAGGGAGGCCCGTCGATGGGGGCCGCAAAGATGAGCGCACGGCGGCGACGTGCCGTGCCCTGGCTCGTGCTGGGGCTGTGGATCGTCGTCCTGGCGGCCGTGTCGCCGTTCGCGTCGAAGCTCGCGGACGTACAGCGGGACCGGGCCGTGGACTACCTGCCGGCGAGCGCCGACTCGACGCAGGTCGCGAAGATCCAGGAACGGCTGCCCGGGGGCGAGGCCACCCAGATGGTCGTCGTCTACCACCGGGACGGCGGACTGACGGCGGCCGACAAGGCCACCGCCGCCCGGCAGATCGGGCGGATCGCGGACGAGCACACGCTCACCGCCGTACCGCGCGGCATACCGTCCGCGGACGGCACCACCGTGATGTACCCCGTCGCCAGCACCGAGCCGGGCACCGACGAGAAGGCCCGCGACCGGCTCGTCAACGACGTGCGGGACGTCGCGAAGGGCGAGGACGGCCTGAGCGTCGAGGTCGGCGGGGAAGGAGCCCTCGCCACCGACGCCGCCGAGGTCTACAACTCGCTCGGCGGACCGCTGCTCTACACCACCGCCGCGGTCGTCGCCCTGCTGCTGATCCTCATCTACCGCAGTCCGCTGCTGTGGCTGGTGCCGCTCGGGGTCGCGGGCATGTCGGAGTTCCTCGCGCGAGGCGTGGCCTACGGGCTCAACCAGGGGTTCGGGACGTCCGTCACCGGTCAGAGCGGCGGCATCATGACGATCCTGGTGTTCGGCGCCGGCACCGACTACGCCCTGCTGCTCGTCTCCCGGTACCGGGAGGAACTCCGGCGCACCGAGCGGCCGTACGACGCCATGGCGGCCGCGCTGAAGGGCTGCGGGCCCGCCGTGCTCGCCTCCTCCGGGACCGTGGCCGCGGGCCTGCTCTGTCTGCTCGCCGCCGACCTCAACAGCAGCCGCGGAATGGGCCCGTTGGGCACGGTCGGGGTACTGGTCGCGCTCGCCGCGATGATGACGCTGCTGCCCGCGGTCCTGGTCCTGCTCGGCCGCCGGGTCTTCTGGCCGCTCGTGCCGCGCTACGGCAGCACACCCAAGGCCCGCCGGTCGCTGTTCGCCGCGATGGGCGGCTCGGCCGGGCGGCGGCCGCTCACCGTGCTGGCCGGCGGGGCCGTGCTCCTCGGGGCGCTCGCGCTGGGCGTGCTGAACCTGCCCGGCAGCCTCAAGCAGGAGGACTCCTTCACCAGCAGGCCAGACGCCGTCGCCGCCATGCGGACGCTCGCCGCGGCCTACCCGGAGCGGGGCACCCAGCCCATCACCGTCATCGCCCCGGACGACCGCGCCGACGCGGCCCTCGCCCGGATCCGCGGCACCGAGGGCGTCGACAGCGCCCGCACGGGGCGCACCGGGGACGGCTGGACCGAGATCTCCGTCACCGCCGTGAACGCCCCCCAGTCCGCCGGGGAGACCGCGACCATCAAGGCCCTGCGCGACACCCTCGACGGCTCCTACGTCGGCGGGCCCAGCGCCGAACAGCTCGACCTGAAGGACACCAACGCACGGGACCGCATGATCGTCGTGCCGATCGTCCTCGTCTCGGTGCTGCTCATCCTGATCGCCCTGCTGCGGTCCCTCGTCGCGCCGCTGCTCCTGGTGGCCGCCGTGGTCGCCGTGTGGGCCGCCGCCCTCGGCATCGGCGGGCTGGTCTTCGGGCCGGTGTTCGGGTTCGAGGGCACCGACCCGGGGCTCGGGCTGCTGTCCTTCGTGTTCCTGGTCGCCCTCGGCGTCGACTACGGCATCTTCCTGATGCACCGCATGCGCGAGGAGTCCCTGGCCGGCGTCGAACCGGTCACCGCGGCCCTCACCGCGCTGCGCACCACCGGCGGGGTCATCGCCTCGGCGGGCACGGTCCTTGCGGCCACCTTCGCGGTGCTCACCAACATGCCGCTGGTCCCACTCGTCGAACTGGGCTTCGTGATCGCGGTGGGCGTGCTCCTCGACACCTTCCTCGTGCGGACCTATCTGGTCACCAGCGCGGCCGTCGCACTGCGCCGGAAGGTGTGGTGGCCGGGGCCGCTGTCCCGGGCGCCCGAGCCGCCGGTACGGGCCGAGCGCCAGCCGGAACCCGTGTGACGAGGTCACTCCAGGGCGCCCTTCCCTCCCGGAAGGGCGCCTTCCTCCCCGAGGATGACACCGTGCAGCAGACCACCGGACCCCGACTCGGCGAGCGCGTCATGGCGGCCGTCAACCGCGACCCGCGGACCGCCCCGCACGGCACCCGCAACGACGCGCTGCTCGCCGCCGTGCTGGCGGTGGCCGCCGTGTGCGTCGGACTGTTCACCGACGAGGCCCGCCGCCCGGACGCCCTCGGCTGGACGCTGCTGCTGGCCGCCCACGTGCCGATCGTGTGGCGGCGACGCCGCCCGCTGCTCGTGCTGGCCGCGACGGTGGCGCTGATCGTGCCCTACCACGCCCTCGACAACAACCACCTCGCCCCCACCCCGGTCGCCTACGTCGCCCTCTACACGGTCGCCGTCACCGGCCGCCCGCTGCGCACGGTCCTGACGGGCGTCACCGTCGTCGGCCTCTCCACGAGCGTCATGCTCACCGTCAGCACCCATCAGGCCGTCGAACTGCTGCGGATCTCCGGCTGGATCATCGCCGTCCTCTTCTGCGGCATCGACGTCCGCTACTACCGCCAGTACGTCGCCTCCATCGTCGAACGCGCCGTCCGCGCCGAACGCACCCGCGAGGAGGAGGCCCGCCGCCGGGTCGCCGAGGAACGCCTGCGCATCGCCCGCGACCTGCACGACCTGCTCGCCCACACCATCACCCTGATCGGCGTGCAGACCTCCGTCGCCGCCCACGTCCTGGCCGCCGACCCCGAACGCCTCGACCGGGAGGCCGTCGCCAAGTCCCTCGACGACATCGCCGAGACCTGCCGGACCGCGCGCGGCGAACTCCGTACGACGCTGGAGGTGCTGCGCGAACACGGCCTCACGGACACCCGCGGCCCGCTGCCCGGCCTCGACGGCCTGCCCGACCTCGTCGCGGCCGCCCGACTCGCCGGCGCCCGCGTCGAACAGGACCTGCGCATCCGCACCGACCCGCCGCCCGCGGTGGGCGCCGCCGCCTACCGGATCGTCCAGGAGGCGCTCACCAACGCGGTCCGGCACGCGGGACCCGAACCCGCCGTACGCCTCAGGCTGTACGACGAACCGGGCGCCCTGCGCGTGTCGGTGACCGACGACGGCACCGGGCCCACCCCCGGCCACACCCCAGGATTCGGACTGGTCGGCATGCGCGAGCGGGCCCGCAGCGTAGGTGGCACACTCGACGCCGGACCACGCCCTGACGGCGGGTTCGAGGTGACGGCGGCACTGCCGCTCACCGTGGGGGAGGGAACCGTATGACCATCCGCGTGCTGCTCGCCGACGACCAGACCCTGGTGCGGGCCGCGTTCGCCATGCTCGTCGAGTCGGCGCGGGACATGGAGGTCGTCGGAGAGGCGGCCAGCGGCAGGGAGGCCGTCGGGGCCGTGCGCGAAGTGCGGCCCGACCTCGTGGTGATGGACATCCGCATGCCTGACCTGGACGGCATCGAGGCGACCCGGCTCATCGCCGCCGACGAGGAGCTCGCCGGAGTGCGGGTACTCGTCCTGACCACCTACGACACCGACGAGAACATCGTCGAGGCGCTGCGCGCGGGAGCCTCCGGCTTCCTCGTCAAGGACACCCGGCCCGCCGAACTCCTCGACGCCATCCGCACGGTCGCGGCCGGCGAGGCGCTGCTCTCCCCGGGACCGACGGCCAGGCTGATCGAACGGTTCCTGCGCAGCCCGACGGTCCCCGTGCCGGGCGGCGGCCCCGAGTGCCTCTCCGACCGGGAACGCGAGGTGCTCGCGCTGGTCGCCCGGGGCCTGAACAACACGGAGATCGCCGACACACTGGGCCTGAGCCCCCTCACCGCGAAGACCCACGTCAGCCGGATCATGGGGAAGCTGGGGGCACGGGACCGGGCGCAACTGGTCATCGTGGCGTACGAGTCGGGGATGGTGACTCCGGGGGCCATGTGACGGTGCCCCCGGCCGGAGCGCCCGGAAGGAGCCCGGCCGCGGCCAGGAACTCCCCCACCCGCTCCACCTCCGCCGCCGACAACGGCACCTGTGGCTCCGCCGTCGCCGGGCAGTCGATCACGCCCCGCAGGTGCAGCGCCGCCTTGAACGCGCCCAGGGCCGACGAGGAGGCTCCCATGCGGGCCGGGTCGCCCACGGTCACCATGCCGAACAGGGCGCACAGCCGCTCCTGTTCGGCGCGGGCCCCCTCCAGGTCGCCCGCCCGGTACAGCCGGTCGAGACGGACGTACCCCTCAGGGTCGACGTTGGCGAGACCGGGCACCGCCCCGTCCGCGCCGACCGCGAGGGCCGCGTCGACGACGACCTCGGAGCCGGTCAGGGCGCTGAAGCCGGTGATGCCGGGATGGGCGCGGGCGCCGGAGACGACCGTACGGAAGGCGGCGAGGTCGCCGCTGGAGTCCTTGAGGCCGGCCAGGACGCCCTCGGCGGCCAGGTCGAGGATCAGCTCCGCGGGCAGTTTGGTGTGCACGCCCGTCGGGAGGTCGTAGGCGATGACCGGGACCGGGCTGCTCGCCGCGACGAGCCGGAAGTGGCGGGCGATCTCCGCCGGATGGGTCCGGGTGTAGAAGGGCGCCGTGACGACGACCGCGTCGGCGCCCGCCGCCGTGACGGCCCGCACATGGTCCAGGACCCGGGCCGTCGTCATGTCGATCACCCCGGCCAGCACCGGGAGCCGGCCCCCGACGTGCCCGGTCACCGCCTCGACCACCAGCCTGCGCCGATCGTCGGTCAGGAAGGCCGCCTCGGACGAGGTGCCCAGCACGAACAGCCCGTGCACCCCGGCCGCGACGAGATGATCGACGAGCCTGAGCAGCGAGGGCACGTCCACCTCGCGGTCCGGTGTCAACGGCGTGCAGACGGGCGGGACGACACCGGTCAGCGGGGCGGGAAGGATCATCGGGGCTCCTCGGGATCGGCCGTCCACCGATCCTCCCGCACGAGGTGAGGGGGCGCCGACCCCTGTACGGCGCCCCCACACCCGATGTGCCTCGCTACGGCAGGTCGCGCATGTACGTCTTGTCCTCGTCGGAGTCGTAGATCAGCTTGCCGTCCTTGTCGTAGCCCTTGAGGTGCGGGCTCCTGGTGACCTGCTCGGTCAGGGTGCCGGAGGCGACGAACCAGCCGTGGTCGAGGACCGCCTGGCTGTCGGCGCCGCCGTAGGAGACGGTCACCTTGGCCACCGTCGGATCGACCGTGCCGATGAAGCCCCACCCGAACGGCAGTTTCCAGTGGCCCTTGTCCAGGAACGACTGCTGGTAGAGCTTGTTGGCGTTGATGTCGGCCAGCACGGGCGGGGAGTCCGGCAGCCGGTCACTGCCGACACTGGTGTTCAGCCCGGAAGCCTCACCGTCCTTGATGTTGCAGACCAGCCGGGTCTCCTTCGGCTTCTCCTTCACGGCGACCACGAACATGCCGTCACCGGGCGAGTTGGAGTCACCGGTGCTGTTGAGCGCCAGGATGATCCGGTACTCGTCGGCCTTGCCCAGGTCCGCGTTCGCGGTGCCGCCGTGGGCCACGCGGTCCCGGTCGTAGGCGAGGCACTTGTCGAGCCCCCGCGCCGCCTGGTCCAGCGTGATCCCGTCCCGGAGCTGCCCCGCCGTGGCCGGTCCCGCCGGGCCGCTGGGCGTGGGGGAGGGGGTGGACACCGTCGTGGGGCTCGCGGATGCCGCGGCCGGAGTCGAGGGCTCCGTCGCCCCCGCTCCCGAGCCGCCCACCGCGAACGCCCCCACCGGCACCGCGGCCAGGGTCACCAGGGCCGCCCCGGCCATCACCACCCGGCGGCGCCGCTCGGCCACGCCCTGGCGGCGGATCTGCGGATACGGCACCGGCGAGGGCCGGATCGTGTAGGCGTCCTCGGAGAGCAGTTCCCGCAGTTGCTCCTCGAAGTCCCGCTCCCCTTCACTCATGTCGCTCATTTCGTGCCTCCCTGCGGGGCGCGGTCCATGACCTGCGCGAGCCCCGGATACGTGCGCAACTTCGCCAGCCCCTTGGACGCCTGGCTCTTGACCGTGCCCGGCGAGCAGCCGAGCACCTCGGCGACCTCCGCCTCCGACAGGTCCTCCCAATAGCGCATGACGACCACCGCCCGCTGCCTGGGCGGCAGTCCGGCCAGCGCCCCCAGCAGGACACCCCGCTCGTCGACCCGTGCCACGGACTCGTCCCGGCCCGCCCGCTCGGGCGGCGCGTCGGTGAGCGACTCCTTCACGCGCCGCTTGCGGAATCGGTCGCTGTTGCACGTGACGAGCATCCGCCGGACGTAAGCCTCAGGGTTGTCGCTGCCCGAGACACGCCGCCAGGAGCGGTACGCCTTCGCCAGCGCCGTCTGCGTCAGGTCCTCGGCGTGATGGGCGTCGCCGGTGAGCAGATAGGCGGTCCGCACGAGGTGCGACCATCTGGCTCTGACGAATTCCTGGAACCGATCCTCTTGTTCGGCCTGCATCTAGCACCCTCCCTCGCCCCTCAGACCACGGGGGGAGCCGATTCGGTTGCCCGTGCGACGACGAGGGGTTCGAATGTGTCCATGAACGGGTGGGAGGAACAGGGGCCGGGCATCCTCAGGCTGCCGTCAGGACGCCTGGTGCGGGGACGAGGACTGCGGAACCGGCTGGATCCGGCCGCGCCGACACCGTCGTACGGCGTCTATCTGCTCGGTGACAGGCCGCCGGAGGTCGCCTGGGAGGCCCGCTGGCTTCGCTGGCCGGACTTCCGGCTGCCCGCGGACCGCGCGGAGGCCCGGGAGGTGCTCACCGAGGCCTGGCGGCGGTCCGCCGGCGAACGGGTGGAGATCGCCTGCGGCGGAGGCAAGGGCCGCACCGGAACGGCCCTCGCCTGCCTGGCGGTTCTGGACGGCGTGCCGCCCGGGACGGCGGTCGCCTACGTGCGCGAGCACTACGACCGGCGAGCGGTGGAGACGCCCTGGCAGCGCCGGTACGTCCGGCGGTTCTGAGCCCTCAGCCCAGCACGCCGGCGACCACCGCGGCCGCGTCGGCGACCAGCGCGTCGTCGCGTACGGCGTCCGGCTCGGGCATGGTCGACAGCACGGACAGGACGATCGGGTCGCCGTCCCCGGTCCACACGACACCCACGTCGTTGGCCGTGCCGTAGGAGCCGCTGCCCGTCTTGTCGGCGATCGTCCAGGTCTTCGGCAGACCCGCGTGGAAGCGGTTCACGCTGGTCGTGTTGCTCAGCAGCCAGTGCGTGAGCAGCTCCCGGTCCCGGCGCTCCAGGGCGTCGCCGAGGACCAGCCGGCCGTAGGTGCGGCCGATGGCGTACGGGCTCGTCGTGTCCGTGCGCTGCCACGGCTCGGCGGTGTTGAGCTCGGGCTCCCAGCGGTCGAGCCGGGTCACCCCGTCGCCGAGGGAACGGGCGAAGCGGGTGATCGCGGTGGGGCCGCCGAGTTCCCGCAGGAGGAGGTTGCCGGCCGTGTTGTCGCTGTAGGTGATGGCCACCTCGGCGAGCTCGGCGATCGTCATGCCCTCCGCGAGGTGCTCGGCCGTCCGGTCCGAGCCCGGGATCACCAGGTCGTCCTCGGTGTAGTGGATGCGGCGGGCCAGCACCTCGCCGTGCCGGTCGAGGTCGCGCAGCACGGCGGCGGCCGCGACGGCCTTGAACACGGAACACATGGGGAAGCGCTCGTCGGCGCGGTAGCGGACGGACCGGCGGGTCGGGACGTGGTGCGCGAAGACGCCCAGCCGGGCGTCGTACCGCTCCTCCAGGGCGCGCAGCCGGGCGGCGACACCGTCGGCGGCGTACGCGGCCGTGCCGGTCAGGAGCGTGGCCGCACCGGCCGCACCGGCCAGCAGGGCGCGTCGGGACAGCTTTCCGGAGCCTAAGATCTCGCTCTCCTTCGTTCGGGGAATGAAGTCGATCTCCGCATTGACCGACGCCGCCGGTCATCCCTTGGTTGCGCCGCCGTGGCGAGTGGTGCGCTCACTCGCAGTGGAGGTCCTCGGCGGGGCGCTTGCCGGTGGCCAGGAAGCGGGACACCGCCGCGTCGCCGCACGCCGTGCCGTTGCCCAGGTAGGCGTCATGGCCGGTGGAGTCGTTGAGGACCATGACGGCACGTCGGCCGAGTGCCGCGCGCAGCTTGAGGGCACCGCTGAGCGGGGTGGCCACGTCCCGTTCGTTCTGGACCATCAGGATGTCGGCCGGACCGCGGTCGGTGACATGCACCGGCGCCTCCCTCGGCTCCCAGGGCCAGGCGGCACACGTCATCGCGTTCCTCGGCATGCCCCCGGTCAGCGGGAACGCGGCACGGCTCCTCGCCACGTCCTCGCGGTACACCGCCGGGTCGCTCGGCCAGTCGGCGTCGTTGCAGATGGTGGCGGCGCCGACGGCGGTGACGTTCTGGAGCACGGCCTCGGGCGGCCCGGCCGGCGCGGGCGGGCCCGTGCCCTTGCGTGCGGCGAGGATCAGCTTGGCGAGAGCCGGGTAGTCGTCCGGGTCGTAGAAGGAGTCGAGCATCGTCTGGCGCAGGACGTTGCCGTTCAGTTCCTCGGGGTTGGCGCCGGGCCAGGGGATCGGCTCGCGGTCCAGGCGGGCGGCCAGGCGCAGGAAGAGCGGGCGCACCTCGGCGGCCGTGTCGGCCAGCCGGTCCGGATTGCCGGGCGTGGAGGCCCACTTGGCGAACTCGGGGAAGTTGTCCTCGGCGCCCCGTTCGAACGCGGCGAGCCAGGCCCGCTCCGCGAGGACGGGGTCCGCGTCGTCGTTGCTGTCCAGGACGACCCGGTCGGTGCGCCGCGGGAACAACTGGAGGTAGGCGTCGGTGACATAGGTCCCGTACGACACGCCCCACATGGACACCTTGCGCTCGCCGAGCGCGGCCCGCACGCGGTCGAGGTCACGGGCCTCGTTGAGGGTGCTGATGTGCCGGATCAGCTCGCTGCCGTTGCGCGCGCACGCCTCGGAGACGCGCTTTGCCGCAGCCATGTTCGCCTCGACCGAGCCGTCCGCGGCGGGCCAGGGCAGGAGCGTGGTACGGGCCAGGTCCCGGTGCTCGAGCCCGCAGTCGACGGCCGTCGAGGGCGCCATCCCGCGCGGCGCGAAGCCGATCAGGTCGTAGGCGTCCCGCACTTTCTTCGGCAGTTTCTGCCCCTTGCCGGAGGGGTCGTTCATGCTGTCGCCGCCGGGTCCGCCGGGGACCAGCAGCAGGGCACCGCGCCGGGCGCCGGGATTCTCGCTGCGGATGCGGGAGACGGCGATCCCGATCTTCGGACCGTCCGGGTCGGCGTAGTCCATCGGCACGGCGACGGTCGCGCACCGCTGGCGCGGATCGACGCCGCTGCCCGCGCACTTGGTCCACTTCAGAGCCGGGGCACCGGAGCCGGCGGCGGTGGAGTCGGAGACGGTGGCGGAGGCGGACAGCGGGGTCAGGACACCGAGGACGACACCGGAGGCGGCGGTGATCAGGGCGAGGCCTTTCGTCATCTGCTTCATGGCCATGAGCCTCGCCGAGCCCGCGCGTTCCCCCCATCCGGCCAACTGCCGTGTCGGCACGGGGGTTTACCCCATGCCACCGGCTCCGGAATTCCCCCTGCGCGGACATTCGCCGACCCGCGCAGACATTATCCGCGCGGTTTTCGAATGGCTTGATCGAACTGTCTCGTACAGGTTCCGCACGGACAGCCGCGGTGAACCATTGGCCATGACAAACATCCTTGCAAAGGACGAGTGAAACCCGAAAAGGCGGGGGAGTTCGGGAGAATGGGAGTCGGGAGGGAATCGGTGACGAAAATGCCCGTGGGTTCGTACGTCGTGGACACCCGTACCGGGAGGTTCGGCGTCGTGATGGGGCATGAGGGGCCGTACGTCCAGCTCAGACCGTACGGCGGCGGCAGGGAGTGGGACGCGGCGCCGGACGCGGTACGGGAAGCCGCCCCGGCAGAGCGGCCCACGGTCACCGCGCCGCCACCGGCCACTCCAGCATCCGCCCCTCGTGCAGACGGGGAATCCGGGGGACACAGGTCACCGGGGTCCGCTTCTCCAGTGCCTCGCACAGATCCACGAGCATGAGATCCATGCGCGGCCACAGCATGCGGTACTCGGGATCACCGAACGACATTTCCCCGATTTCTCCCGCGTGCTGCGGCCGGTGGTCCACGAACAGCAGATCCCCGCAGATGTTCCGGGCGAGGGGAACCCACCGGATGTCGGCCGTCCGGCCGACGACCAGGTCCTCCTCGCCCTCCTCGAGGGCGTCCTCCACCGTCGCGACGAGATCCCGGTGCGCCTCCAGGATCCCGTCGACGTCCAGCAGGCCGTAATCGAGGAGAAAGGCGCCGGGTTCGGTACTGGCCCGCCGCGCGACGACTCCGTCGTGCAGCTCCAGAGTCGCAGCCATGTCGTCGTGCACGGCGAAGCCGAGCCCGTCCGCCGGCCGCCCGAGCTCACCGTCCGCGCAGCCCGGCCGCAGCGTGGCGAGGTCCGCCGGTGCGTGCGCGCCGAGCCAGTCGGTGAAGCGCTGCCACAGCGCGACGAGATCAGGTGTTCCGGAGGTCATGGGAGCTGTGTACCGGACTGCGGCGGGCACGGTTCCCGGGTAGGCGAGAATGGGCTCATGCATCTGTTCCGCGACGACGCCATCGTGCTGCGCACCCGGACGCCGGGTGAGGCGGACCGGATCGTGCCGGGCCTCCCCGGGGGGCGGCGACCCCGATCGGGCACCCGCGGGGGTGTGCGATGAGTCTCTTCCGGGACGACGGGGTCGTGCTGCGGACGCAGAAGCTCGGGGAAGCGGACCGGATCATCACGCTGCTCACGCGCGGGCACGGGCGGGTGCGGGCCGTGGCCCGAGGGGTGCGGCGGACGAAGTCGAAGTTCGGCGCGCGGCTGGAGCCCTTCTCACACGTCGACGTGCAGTTCTTCGCCCGGGGGAGCGAACTGGTCGGGCGCGGGCTGCCGCTGTGCACCCAGAGCGAGACCATCGCGCCCTACGGCGGCGGGATCGTCGCCGACTACGCCCGGTACACCGCCGGGACGGCCATGCTGGAGACCGCCGAGCGGTTCACCGACCACGAGGGCGAGCCCGCCGTGCAGCAGTACCTGCTGCTGGTCGGCGCCCTGCGCACCCTCGCCAGGGGCGAGCACGCGCCCCACCTCGTCCTCGACGCCTTCCTGCTGCGCTCCCTCGCGGTCAACGGCTACGCCCCCAGCTTCAGCGACTGCGCGAAGTGCGGCATGTCCGGCCCGAACCGCTTCTTCTCGGTGGCCGCCGGAGGCTCGGTCTGCGTGGACTGCCGGGTGCCCGGCAGCGTCGTACCGTCGCCGCAGACCCTGGAACTTCTCGCCGCGCTGCTTACGGGAGACTGGGAGACCGCGGACGCGAGCGAGCCGCGGCACGTCCGGGAGGGCAGCGGGCTGGTGTCCGCCTACCTGCACTGGCACATGGAGCGCGGGCTGAGATCCCTGCGCTACGTAGAGAAGCAACCCTGAGAGGGAGACGAGAACCACCATGGTCGTACGCGGGATCCTCGGTCGTCAGCGCCGCGAGTACAGGACGCCTGAGCCGCACCCGTCCGGGGCCCGCGCGCCCAAGCTCCCCGGTGAGCTGATCCCCGAGCACGTGGCGATCGTCATGGACGGGAACGGCCGCTGGGCCAAGGAGCGCGGCCTGCCGAGGACGGAAGGGCACAAGGTCGGCGCCGAGCGGGTCCTCGACGTGCTGCAGGGCGCGATCGAGGCCGGCGTGAAGAACATCTCGCTCTACGCCTTCTCCACCGAGAACTGGAAGCGTTCGCCCGACGAGGTCCGCTTCCTCATGAACTTCAACCGCGACTTCATCCGCAAGACCCGTGACCAGCTCGACGAGCTCGGGATCCGGGTGCGCTGGGTGGGCCGGATGCCCAAGCTGTGGAAGTCCGTCGCCAAGGAGCTCCAGGTCGCCCAGGAGCAGACCAAGGACAACGACAAGCTGACCCTCTACTTCTGCATGAACTACGGCGGCCGCGCCGAGATCGCCGATGCCGCGCAGGCCCTCGCCGAGGACGTGAAGGCGGGCCGCCTCGACCCGTCCAAGGTCACCGAGAAGACCCTCGCGAAGTACCTGTACTACCCGGACATGCCCGACGTGGACCTCTTCCTGCGGCCCAGCGGCGAGCAGCGCACCTCCAACTACCTGCTCTGGCAGAGCGCCTACGCCGAGATGGTCTTCCAGGACGTCCTGTGGCCCGACTTCGACCGCCGTGACCTGTGGCGGGCCTGCGTCGAGTTCGCCTCCCGGGACCGCCGCTTCGGTGGGGCCGTCCCGAACGAGGAGCTGCTCGCCATGGAGGAAGCGATGAAGGGCGACCCGGAGGCCTGAGGCCCCCGACCCGCCCTTCGTCACTCAAGGGATCAGCTCGTCGTCACCGCCGTGTCGTCGATCACGAAGCTCGTCTGGAGCGAGGAGTCCTCGACACCGGTGAACTTCAGGGTGACCGTCTGACCGGCGAAGGCCGACAGGCTGAAGGACTTCTGGACGTATCCACTGGCCGCGTTGAGGTTCGAGTACGTGGCCAGGGTCGTCGAACCGGCGGTCACCGTCAGCTTGTCGTACTGGGTGCTGGTGGTGGTCTCCGCCGTGTCGACGTGCAGGTAGAAGGTGAACGTCGTGCCCGTGCAGCCGCTCGGGACGGTCACCGACTGGGAGAGCGTGTCGGTGTGGGTGGAGCCGTAGCCGTCCAGCCACGCCTTGTAGGAGCCGGTGCGGGCGGCCTGGTCGCTGTCGTTGGTGATCACACCGCTGGACGCGGTCCAGGTCGTGTTGCCGGACTCGAAGCCCGCGTTGCCCAGCAGCTGCGCCGAGGTGCAGCTGCCGCCGCCGGCGGCGTTCACGGTCCAGGTGAAGGACGCCGTGCCGGTGGCCCCGGTGCTGTCGGTGACCGTGACGGTCGTGCTGTACGACCCCGCGGTCGTCGGCGTACCGGAGATCGCACCGGTGGAGGAGCTGATCGACAACCCGGTGGGCAGACCGGTGGCCGCGTAGGTCAGTGAGCCGCTGTTGGTGCTGCTCGCGCCGATCTGGAGGCTCACGGCCGTGCCGACCGTCGAGGTCTGGCTGCCCGGGTTGGTCACCGTCACGCCGGTCGACGGCACGGTGATGTGGCTGCCGACGTTGATGCCGGCGAACGCGTTGCCGACTCCGGCGTACTGCGTGGAGCTGCTGCCGTAGAGGGCGGCGGCCGCGTTCAGGGCGGCGGTGCGGGCGCCCGCGTAGGTGGTGCTGGACGTCATGTACGTCGTCAGCGCCTTGTACCAGATCTGCAGGGCGGCGGCCCGGCCGATCCCGGCGACGGCGACCCCGTCGGAGGTCGTGCTGGTGTAGGTGACGCCGTTGATGGTCTTGGTGCCGCTGCCCTCGGAGAGCAGGTAGAACATGTGGTTCGCGGGCCCGGACGAGTAGTGCACGTCGAGGTTGCCGACCCCCGAGTACCAGCTGTCCGCCGAACCGCCGTCCTTGCTCGGCTTGTCCATGTAGCGCAGCGGGGTGCCGTCGCCGTTGATGTCGATCTTCTCGCCGATGAGGTAGTCGCCGACGTCGGAGGAGTTGTTCGCGTAGAACTCCACGCCGGTGCCGAAGATGTCGGAGGTGGCTTCGTTGAGGCCGCCGGACTCGCCGGTGTAGTTGAGGCCCGCCGTGTTCGAGGTGACGCCGTGGGTCATCTCGTGCCCGGCCACGTCCAGCGAGGTCAGCGCGTGGGTGCCGCCCGAGCCGTCGCCGTAGGTCATGCAGAAGCAGTCGTCGTCCCAGAAGGCGTCGACCCGGACAGCGTGGTGCCCAGGGTGACCGTGCCGCTGTACTGGCTGTTGCCGGTGCCGGTCTCGACGCCCTCGAAGCGGGAGAGCTCGGCGCCGGTCGTGGCGTCGGTGATGACGTGCAGCTTGCTGGGAGTGCCGTCGTCCTGGAAGCCGGAGACCACCGTCTCCCAGGCGAGCTTCGGGGTGCCCGAGCCGGCCCAGATCACCTTGCGGGCGCTCTGCGCGGCGGGGTTCTCGGCCTTGAGCGCCTCGGCGGTCCTCAGCGCCTTGGTCTCGGCGGCCGCCTTGCCGAAGGCGGCGGTCGTGGACTTGACCGAGACGGTACGGCGGTTGTTGTTGAAGGTGGTGCTCACGGTGCCGGCGGCCGTCGAGGCCGGGGGCGTGTGCACGACCAGGTCGCCGCCGAGGACGGGCAGGCCGTCGTAGGTGCGCTCGTAGCGGGTGTGCAGGGTGCCGTCGTTGTCCTTGACGACGTCCTTGACGACCAGCTTCTCCTTGGCGCCGAGGCCCAGGGAGTCGGCGGTCGCCCCGGCCCTGCCGGACGCGCTCTTGATCAGTGCCGTGCGCTGGGCCGGCGAGAGCTTGGCCTCCAGGCCGCCGGTGCGCAGCGGGCTGGGGTGGGGGGAGGCGGGCCCGGCGGCGGCGGGGACCGTCTGGACGCCTACGGCGAGGAGGGACGCGGCGGCCACCAGGGACGCGGCGAGGGCGGATCTTCGTGGGGAGGGTCTCACTCGTACTCCTACTGCGACGACGGGGGTGGAGGTGCCGTGCGGGAACTGCGTGAGAGCTGGCAGGAGAGTGGCACGGTTGTCCGGGTCATGTCATGCAGTGGAGTGGGAGCCAAGGGTTATCCCTCGGCTCCGCTGTGAGTCGCTTGTGGGTCAGGCCTGGGCGGCAGCGCAGTCCGCGCAGGTGCCGAAGATCTCCACGGTGTGCGCCACGTTGACGTAGCCGTGCTCGGCGGCGATCGCGTCGGCCCACTTCTCGACGGCCGGACCCTCGACCTCCACGGCCTTGCCGCAGACCCGGCAGACCAGGTGGTGATGGTGGTCGCCGGAGGAGCAGCGGCGGTAGACGGACTCGCCGTCGGAGGTGCGCAGGACGTCGACCTCGCCCGCGTCGGCGAGGTTCTGGAGGGTCCGGTAGACCGTGGTCAGACCGACGGCGTCGCCCTTGTGCTTGAGCATGTCGTGCAGTTCCTGCGCGCTGCGGAACTCGTCGACCTCGTCGAGGGCCGCCGCCACGGCGGCCCGCTGCCGGGTGGCGCGGCCCTTCACGGGCGGTCCTGCGGTCGTCACGGGTTCCTCCTTCGTTCGGCACCTGCCGGGCCATTGTGCCAGCCCGGCCTGTGCCCGGTCAGACGCCGACCGTGCCCTCCGGTTCCCGAGTGGCCGGAATCGCACACTCGGCGGGGTCTCCGGCCGGCTGCCGGGCGGCGAGCGCGCGGGCGCGGCGCCGGGCCAGCGGGGTGGCGAGGGCGGTCAGCAGGACGAAGGCGGCGATGGTCAGCAGCACGATCGTCGCGCCGGGCGGCACGTCCTGGTAGTACGAGGTCACGGTGCCGCCGATCGTCACGGTCACCCCGATCGCGACCGCGATGGCGAAGGTGGCCGCGAAGCTCCGGCTGAGCTGCTGCGCCGCCGCCACCGGCACCACCATCAGCGCGCTGACCAGCAGCAGTCCGACCACCCGCATGGCGACGGTCACCGTCACCGCGGCCGTGACCGCCGTCAGCAGGTTGAGCGCGCGCACCGGGAGACCGGTGACCCGGGCGAACTCCTCGTCCTGGCTGACCGCGAAGAGCTGCCTGCGCAGCCCGAGGGTGACGAGCACGACGAACGCGGCCAGCACGCAGATCGCGGTCACGTCGGACTGGCTCACCGTCGACAGGGAGCCGAACAGGTACGAGGTCAGGTTGGCGTTGGAGCCGCCGGGTGCGAGGTTGATGAACATCACGCCGCCGGCCATACCGCCGTAGAAGAGCATCGCGAGCGCGATGTCGCCCCGGGTCTTGCCGTACCAGCGGATCAGCTCCATGAGGACCGCGCCGAGCACCGAGACCAGGGTCGCCATCCACACCGGCGACCAGGAGAGCAGGAAGCCGAGGCCGACGCCGGTCATCGCGACATGGCCGATGCCGTCGCCCATGAGGGCCTGGCGGCGCTGGACGAGGTAGATGCCGACGGCGGGCGCGGTGATGCCGACCAGGACGGCGGCGAGCAGGGCCCGCTGCATGAAGGCGTAGTCGAGGAAGTCCATCAGCTCAGCAGTCCTGTGCGCATCGGCTCGTGCTCGTGGGGGTGGACGTGGTCGTGGCCGGGCAGGGCGTGCTGACCGACCGCGCGTGGGGGAGGACCGTCGTGCAGGACGCAACCGTCCCGCAGGACGACCGCGCGGTCGATCAGCGGTTCGAGGGGGCCCAGTTCGTGCAGGACGAGCAGGACCGTGGCGCCCTGGGCCACCTGTTCCTTCAGCGTCCGCGCCAGCACCTCCTGGCTCGCCAGGTCCACGCCCGCCATCGGCTCGTCCATGATCAGGAGTTCGGGTTCGGCGGCGAGGGCGCGGGCGATCAGCACGCGCTGGTGCTGGCCGCCGGAGAGGGCGTTGACCGAGTCCTTCGCGCGGTCCGCCATGCCGACCAGCTCCAGGGCCCGTCGTACGGCCTCGTGGTCCGCCCTGCGCAGGACGCCGAAGCGGGCGCGGGACAGCCGCCCGGAGGAGACGATCTCGGTGACGGTGGCGGGGACCCCGCCCGCGGCGGTGGTGCGCTGCGGGACGTAGCCGACCCGCGCCCAGTCCCTGAAGCGCCCGCGCGGGGTGCCGAAGAGCTCGATCTCCCCGGCGGCCGCGGACACTTGGCCGATGATCGTGCGGATCGCGGTGGACTTGCCGGAGCCGTTGGCGCCGAGCAGCGCGACGACCTCACCGCGGTGCACGGTGAGGTCGATGCCCCGCAGGACGGGGCGCGAGCCCAGATCGGCGCGGACTCCGCGCAGCGCGACGACGGGCTCGGTCATGCCGTCCTCCGGTGTCATTTCGCTCCCAGGGCGCCCTGCAGGGCCTTGAGGTTGGCTTCCTGGACCGAGAAGTAGTCCTTGCCGCGGGACTTCTCGGTGATGCCCTCGATCGGGTCGAGGACGTCCGTCTTCAGCCCGGCGTCGGAGGCGATGGTCTTCGCGGTCCTGTCGCTGACGAGCGTCTCGTAGAAGACGGTCGTGACGCCGTCGGCCTTCGCCATCTTCTCAAGGTCCTTGACGCGGTCGGCGCTCGGCTCCGACTCGGGGTCGAGGCCGTTGATGGCCTCCTCGGTGAGGCCGTAGCGCTCGGCGAGGTAGCCGAAGGCGGCGTGGGTGGTGATGAAGACCTTGGTGCCGGTGTTCGCGAGGCCGTCCTTGAACTGGGTGTTCAGGGCGTCCAGCTTCTTCACCAGGGCCGCGGTGTTGGCCTTGTAGTCGGCGGCGTGGTCGGGGTCGGCCTTCTCGAAGGCGGCGCCGACGCCCTTGGCGACCTCGGAGTACTTCACCGGGTCGAGCCAGATGTGGGGGTCCTTGCCGCCGGATTCCTCGCCGTGTTCGTCGTCGTGCTCGGCCGCGTGGCCGCCGACCTCGTTGCCGTGCTCCTCCAGGGAGGTCAGCGCGGCCGCGTCGATCTTGGTCTTGATCTCGGACTGGGAGACCGCGTCGTCGACGGAGGGCTGGAGGTTCTTCAGGTAGAGCACCGCGTCGGACTCCTGGAGCTGCGCGGTCTGCTTGGCGCTGATCTCCAGGTCGTGCGGCTCCTGACCGGGCTGGGTCAGGCTGGTGACGTGCACGTGGTCCCCGCCGATCTGCTCGGCGAGGAAGGCCATCGGGTAGAAGGACGCGACGACGTCGAACTTGTCGGTGTTGCCCGCGGCGGCGCTGTCGGTGGAGCACGCGGAGAGGGCGGCGAGGGCGCCGGCGGCAGCGACCGTGGGTATGAGGCGGCGTCGTACGTTCATGACAGTCATTTTCATCAAATATGGAAACCGTTGTCAACAAAGTCCGGGTCGCGAACCGATTTGATACGGGGGGTGGCGGCGCCGGTAACCTGAGGCATTCGCTGCCGTCCATTCGTCATGAAGAGAGCACCGTGGCCGCCGACAAGATCGACACCATCGTCAGCCTGAGCAAGCGCCGGGGCTTCGTTTTCCCCTGTAGTGAGATCTACGGCGGTCAGCGCGCCGCCTGGGACTACGGACCGCTGGGTGTCGAGCTCAAGGAGAACCTGAAGCGCCAGTGGTGGCGTTACATGGTGACGTCCCGCGAGGACGTGGTCGGTATCGACTCGTCCGTGATCCTGGCCCCCGAGGTCTGGGTCGCCTCCGGTCACGTGGCCACCTTCTCCGACCCGTTGACCGAGTGCACCTCCTGCCACAAGCGGTTCCGTGCGGACCACCTGGAGGAGGCGTACGAGGCCAAGAAGGGGCACGCCCCGGAGAACGGCCTCGCGGACGTGAACTGCCCCAACTGCGGCAACAAGGGCCAGTTCACCGAGCCCAAGCAGTTCTCGGGTCTGCTCTCCACCCACCTCGGCCCGACGCAGGACACCGGCTCCATCGCCTACCTGCGTCCCGAGACCGCACAGGGAATCTTCACCAACTTCGCCCAGGTGCAGACCACTTCGCGCCGCAAGCCGCCGTTCGGCATCGCGCAGATGGGCAAGTCCTTCCGCAACGAGATCACGCCCGGCAACTTCATCTTCCGCACCCGCGAGTTCGAGCAGATGGAGATGGAGTTCTTCGTCAAGCCGGGCGAGGACGAGAAGTGGCAGGAGTACTGGATGGAGCAGCGCTGGAACTGGTACACGGGCCTCGGTCTCCGCGAGGAGAACATGCGCTGGTACGAGCACCCGGCCGAGAAGCTCTCGCACTACTCCAAGCGCACCGCCGACATCGAGTACCGCTTCCAGTTCGGCGGCAACGAGTGGGGTGAGCTGGAGGGTGTGGCCAACCGCACCGACTACGACCTCGGCGCCCACTCCAAGGCCTCCGGCCAGGACCTCTCCTTCTTCGACCAGGAGGCCGGCGAGCGCTGGACGCCGTACGTCATCGAGCCCGCGGCCGGTGTCGGCCGCGCGATGCTGGCGTTCCTGCTCGACGCCTACGTCGAGGACGAGGCCCCCAACGCCAAGGGCAAGCTGGAGAAGCGCACGGTGCTGCGCCTCGACCACCGCCTCGCCCCGGTGAAGGTCGCGGTCCTGCCGCTGTCCCGCAACCCCGAGCTGTCGCCGAAGGCCAAGGGTCTCGCCGCCGCGCTGCGCCAGAACTGGAACATCGAGTTCGACGACGCCGGCGCGATCGGCCGCCGCTACCGCCGCCAGGACGAGATCGGCACGCCGTACTGCGTGACCGTCGACTTCGACACGCTCGAGGACAACGCGGTGACGGTCCGCGAGCGGGACTCCATGAAGCAGGAGCGGGTGTCGCTGGACCAGATCGAGGGCTACCTGGCCGGCCGCCTCGTCGGCTGCTAGGTCCCCTGCTGTCACTGGCCCCCGATACAGGTCCCTCTTTGGTCCTGTATCGGGGGCCGCTGCGTGTCCAGGCTGGCCCCATGAGCCTCGCCTTCCTCCTCACCACCCTCGTGGTGGTCGCCACTCCCGGCACCGGTGTCGTCTACACGCTGGCCGCCGGGCTCTCCCGCGGCCGTCGCGCGAGCGTCGTCGCCGCGTTCGCCTGCACCCTCGGGATCGTGCCGCACGTCCTGGCCGGCGTCACCGGGCTCGCCGCACTGCTGAACGCCAGTGCCGTGGCGTTCCAGGCGGTGAAGTACGCCGGGGTCGCCTACCTCCTGTACATGGCCTGGGCGACCGTGCGGGACAAGGAGGTGATCGACGTCGACCGGGACGGCGCGCCCCGGTCCGCGGGCCGGGTGATCGTCCGAGGGGTGCTGATCAACCTCCTCAACCCGAAGCTGACGATCTTCTTCTTCGCGTTCCTGCCCCAGTTCGTGAGCCCGGCCGAACCGCACGCCCTGCCGCGCATGCTCGCCCTGAGCGGGGTCTTCATGCTGGCCACCTTCGTGGTCTTCGCCGGGTACGGGGTGCTCGCGGCCTCGGTCCGCACCCATGTGATCTCACGGCCCCGGGTGATGGCGTGGCTGCGGCGGACGTTCGCGGGGTCCTTCGTGCTGCTGGGGGCCAAGCTGGCCACGACCGACGTGTGAACGCGGAGGAACGGCGGCGGCAGGTGACGGCGGGCGGCAGCTGACAGCTGACAGATATTGAAATCTGTCAGCTGTCATGGCAGGGTGGGCGGCATGACGATGCGAACCCGAACCCTCGGAACCACCGGCCCCCAGGTCTCCGCCCTCGGCCTCGGCTGCATGGGCATGTCCGCGCTGTACGGCGACGCGGACCGCACGGAGTCCATCGCGACGATCCACGCCGCCCTGGAGGCGGGCGTGACCCTGCTCGACACCGGCGACTTCTACGCCATGGGGCACAACGAGATGCTGATCGGTGAGGCGCTGCGCACCGCGCCCGCCGCACGGCGCGAACAGGCCCTGCTGAGCGTCAAGTTCGGCGCCCTGCGCGGCCCCGGCGGCGAATGGGCCGGCTACGACGGCCGCCCCGCCGCCGTGAAGAACTTCGCCGCGTACTCCCTCCAGCGCCTCGGCGTCGACCACATCGACGTCTACCGCATCGCCCGGCTCGACCCCGACGTCCCGATCGAGGAGACGGTCGGCGCGATCGCCGAACTCGTCGAGCAGGGCTACGTCCGGCACGTGGGCCTCAGCGAGGTCGGCGCCGAGACGATCCGCCGGGCCGCGGCCACCGCGCCCGTCGCGGACCTCCAGATCGAGTACTCCCTGATCAGCCGGGGCATCGAGCGGTCCGTCCTGTCGACCACCCGCGAGCTGGGCATCTCGATCACCGCGTACGGAGTCCTGTCCCGTGGCCTGATCTCCGGCCACTTCACCGCCGACCGGCGGCTCGGGACGGACGACTTCCGCGCCCACTCGCCCCGCTTCCAGGGGGACAACCTCCGGCACAACCTGAACCTGGTGGAGGCCCTGCGCAAGCTCGCCGAGCAGAAGGGCGTCTCGGTCGCGCAGATCGCCATCGCCTGGGTGCTCGCCCAGGGCGAGGACATCGTCCCGCTGATCGGCGCCCGCAGCCGGGAGCGGCTCACCGAGTCGCTGGGCGCCCTGGACGTCGTACTGGACGCGGACGACCTGGCCGCGATCGAGGCGGCCGTGCCCGCCGACGCGGCCGCCGGTGAGCGGTACGCGCCCGCCGCGATGGCCCATCTGGACAGCGAGCGCTGACCGTGGCGCCCGGTACGGTCTAGGACATGGCACCGACCACCGAGACCCTGACCGCCGAGCGCATCCTCGAAGCCACCGAGGAGGTGCTGCGCCGCCACGGCCCGGCCAAGGCCACCGTGGTCGACGTGGCCCGCGCGCTCGGCGTCAGCCACGGCAGCGTCTACCGGCACTTCCGGACGAAGGCGGCGCTGCGGGAAGCAGTGACGAAGCGGTGGCTGGACCGGGCGACGGGCATGCTGGCCGCGATCGCCGAGGCGGACCGCGACCCGCAGACCCGGCTGCGGGACTGGCTCGCCGCGCTCTTCGAGGCCAAGCGCCGCAAGGCGGGCGACGATCCGGAACTGTTCGCCACGTACACGGTCCTGACCGGCGAGAACGTCGAGGCGGTCATCGAGCACATCACCGAGCTGACCGGCCAGCTGACCCGCATCGTCCAGGACGGCGCCGACGCGGGCACCTTCACCGTCACCGACCCGGCCACCACGGCCCGCGCCCTCTTCCAGGCCACCGGCCGCTTCCACGACCCCTGCTACGCCCGGGAGTGGGAACAGCCGGGCGTGGAGGAGGAGTTCACGGCAGTGGTGGACCTGCTCACACGCGGTCTCAGGGCCTGACGGCCGCTACGTCTGGGACGGGTCCACCGTCGCCTGGTGCGCCTGCGCCAGATGTTCCTCCGCCTTCAGCCAGGGCAGGAACTGCGCGGCCTTGCGCCACCCGCAGGTGTCGCATCTGATCGTGCGCTGCGGGCCCTTGCGGAGCACCTGGACGACATGCTCGCGCCCGTGCTGGTCCCACCGGCTCACCTTGCTCGTGCTGGTCTGCACCATGACGCCTCGCCTCCGACGAGGAGTGTGCTGCAAGACCAACATCAACAGGAGAACCTTCACCGTGAGTTGGTCGAATCGTGAGCGGGCTCAGTCGACGACACGCGGCAGCCGCAGGCTCAGCAGTCCCGTCAGCGCCACCCCCACCAACTGCACGAGCAGGGTCGTGACCAGGGCGTCCCGCATGCCCATGCCCGGTACCAGGGCGAGGAAGAGGCTGCCGAGGGTGGCGACGCCCAGGGCCAGGGAGGCCTGCTGGGTGGTCACCATCACACCGCTGCCCACACCGGCCCGCGCGGGCGGCACCTCGGACAGGACGATCCTGAAGACCACGGGCAGTTGGAGCGCCTGGCCGACTCCCGCGATCGCGCCGCCGGGCAGCAGGGGAAGCAGGCCGAGGTCCGGCCAGGAGAAGTGCGCGGCCAGGATCATCAGGCCCAGGCCGACCCCCTGGATCAGCGCGCCCGCGGTCACCACCCGGGTGCCGTACCGGGCGATCAGCCGCGGCCCGGCGATCGACGTGAACAGGAACGTCACCGCCAGCGGGACCAGGGCCAGCCCCGCCTGGACCGGGCTGCGGCCCGCTCCCTCCTGGAGGGCCACCGCGATCACGAACATGAAGCCCGCGAAGCCCATCGAGAAGGGCAGGATCAGCAGCAGGCCGCGGCGCAGCGACACCAGCTCGAACAGGCTCGGGGGAACCAGCGGTGTACGGCCCCGGCGGTCCGCCCCGCGTTCCACCGCGAAGAACGCCGCCGCCAGGAACGGGAACGCGGCCAGCGACAGCCACGTCCACAGCGGCCAGCCCGCCGCCCTGCCCTCGGTCAGCGGGGCCAGCAGCGCCAGCAGGGTCGCCGCCAGCAGGACCGTGCCCGGACCGTCGACCGGCTCGGGGCGCGGCGAGCGGGTCTCCGGGACCGTACGGGCCGCGAGGAGCAGACCGGCCAGCACGACCGGGACGTTCACCAGGAACGCCGCCCGCCAGCTCGTGCCCGCGATGTCCGCCGCCACCAGGACACCGCCGAGGATCTGGCCCGCCACCATCGCCAGGCCGGCGGTGGCGCCGTAGAGGCCCATCGCCCGCGCCCGGCGGGGTCCGGCGGTCGCCGACTGGATGGTGGCGAGGACCTGCGGCAGCATCGCGGCCGACGCGGCGCCCTGCGCGACCCGCGCCGCGACCAGCGTCCACGCGGTCGGCGCGAGCCCGCACGCCAGCGAGGTCAGGCCGAAGGCCAGCATGCCGCCCAGGAAGAGCCGGCGCCGCCCGAAGAGATCGCCGAGCCGGCCACCGAGGACCAGCAGGACGGCGTACGCCAACCCGTAGCCCGCCACGACGAGTTCGAGGACCGACTCGCTCGCGGAGAGGTCCGCGCCGATGGTGGGCAGGGCGACGTTGACGATGAAGAAGTCGATGAGGGGGAGTGCGGCGGCGAGCAGCACCGTGAACAGTCCGAGGCCGCCCAGCTCGGGTGGCGCGGCGGCGCGGACGGGGCGTGGAGTCGTGGTTTCGGTCGTCACACCATGGAGCCTGCGCCCGCTCCCAGAGGGGTACCAGAGTTTTCTTATCCTGGTAGAAGAACCACCTGGCAACAGGGTCCGGGTGGCGGCAGGCTGGAGGCATGACGACCATGGCCCAGGAGACCGCCGTACCCGCGTCCGCGTCCCCCGCGGAGATCCGGCGCCATGAACTCGCCGCCTTCCTGCGCCACCGCCGCGAGCACATCGCCCCCGAGCAGGTCGGCCTGCCCCGCGGCCGCCGGCGCCGCACCCCGGGCCTGCGCCGGGAGGAGGTCGCCCAGCTCTCCGCGGTCGGCGTCACCTGGTACACGTGGCTGGAGCAGGCCCGTGACATCCAGGTGTCGGTGCAGGTCCTGGACGCCCTCGCCCGCGCGCTGCTCCTCGACCCCAGCGAGCGCTCGCACCTCTTCCAGCTCGCCGGGGCGGTCGACCCGACGCCCGCCACCGTCTGCCCGTCGATCACCCCCGCCATCCGGCAGGTCCTCGCACAGCTGGAGCCGGTCCCGGCCTGTGTGCAGAACAGCCGGTACGACATCCTCGCCTACAACCGCACCTACGGCCTGCTGCTGTGCGACCTGGACGCGGTGCCGCCCGAGGACCGCAACTGCATGATCCTCTCCTACACCCACGACGACTGGCGCTCCTCGATCGTCCATCTCCCCGAGGTGCAGCGCCTGATGGCCGCCCGCTTCCGTGCCACCATGGCCGGACACCTCGCCGAACCGGGCTGGAAGATGCTCCTGAAGCGGCTGCGCGCGGAGTCCCCGGAGTTCCGCGAGGTCTGGGACCGGCACGAGGTCGTCGAACACCGGAGCCGCCGCAAGGAGTTCAGGAACCGCTACGTCGGCGATGTCTCCGTCGAGCACACCGACCTGTGGCTGGGTCCCGAGGCCGGGCCGCGCATGGTGACCTACGCCCCCGCCGACGAGGAGTCCCGCCGACGCCTGGAGAAGCTGCACGCGATCGCCCTGGAACGGACGCCCGCCGTCCCGGCGTGAGCGAGATCTCAACAGGCCTTCCCCCACGGCTCCCACCTCCTGCCATGCAGCAGATGGATGCAACATGCACCTGGTGTATTGGATCGCGCCCCCGTCCGCTCGGTGTACTTCCCGGACTGATCGAGACCGCGCCACAAGCGCGGTCCAGTCACACGGGAGAGCAACAGCGTGTACGAGCAGTTCCTGTCGGCGAAGCTGCGTGACCTGCGAGCGGGCGGACAGTACCGGGAGTTCGTGGACATCGACCGGCGGGCGGGGGCCTATCCGACGGCCCTGCGCCGCCTGTCCGACGGCACCCGGCGGGAGGTGACCGTCTGGTGCAGCAACGACTACCTCGGCATGTCCCAGCACCCCGAGGTGCTGGACGCGATGCACCGGGCGGTCGACGAGTACGGGGCCGGGTCGGGCGGTTCGCGCAACATCGGCGGAACCCACGCCCACTACCGGGCACTTGAGGCATCGCTCGCCGAATGGCACGGCAAGGAGGCCGCGCTGGTCTTCCCGACCGGTTACGGCTCCAACGACGCCACCCTCCAGTGCCTGCTCAGGCTGCTGCCCGACCCGATCGTCCTCTCGGACGAGCTGAATCACGCCTCGCTGATCAACGGCATCCGCAGCACCCGCGCCGAGCGTGCCGTTTTCCGCCACAACGACGTAGACCACCTGCGGGAGTTGCTGGCAGCGCAGCCCCACGACCGGGCGAAGATCGTGGTGTTCGAGTCGGTCTACTCCATGGACGGGGACGTCGCCCCGATCGAGGAGATCGTCGAACTCGCTCGTGAGCACAACGCGTTGACGTTCCTGGACGAGGTGCACGCGATCGGCATGTACGGCCCGCGCGGCTCCGGCATCGCCGCGGACCTCGGCGTCGACCACCTCGTCGACATCGTGCAGGGCACCATGGCCAAGGCGATCGGCGTGATCGGCGGCTACATAGCGGGCTCCGCGACCCTCGTGGACGCGGTGCGCAGCTTCGCCTCCGGGTTCATCTTCACCACCTCGCTGCCGCCCGCCGTCGTGGCCGCCTGCCACGCCAGCGTGGAGCACTTGAAGAACTCCGAGGCGGAACGGCTGGCCCTGCACGACAAGACCCGCCTGCTGCGCGACGCGCTCGCCGCGGCCGGGATCACCGTGATGCCGTGCAGCACCACCCACGTGCTGCCCGTCCTGGTCGGCGACGCCACCGCGTGCAAGCGGGCCGCCGTACGGCTGCTGGACGAGTACGACATCTACCTCCAGCCCATCAACTCCCCGACCGTGCCCGTCGGCACGGAGCGGTTCCGCGTCAACGTGACCCCGAACCACACCGACGACGACATCGCCCACCTCGTCGAGGCCCTGTCCGAGGTCCTCGCCCCCGCCGACGCGCGGCGCCCGGCCGAGGCGGTGGCGGCATGACCGTCGTCCGTCCCGCCGGCCTCGCGGACATCGAGGAACTCATCCGGCTGCGCGCCCACCTGCTCGACGCCCCCGACGCCAACCTGCCCTACAAGGCGGGCAGTTCGTCGGCCCGGGAAGCCTGGCGGCGCGACTACCGGTCCTGGCTGACCGAGCAGCTCACCGCACCGGACGGCATCCGGGTCGCCGTCGTCCCGCTGCCCGACGGCACCGGCCTCGCCGCCTGCGCGACCGCGATCGTCGACCGGCGCGCCCCCTCACCGGCCTGCCCCTCGGGCCGCGCGGGCTGGCTCCAGTCCGTCGTCGTCGACCCCGCCTCCCGGGGCCACGGGCTCGGCGCCCGGCTCCTCGAACACCTGCACGGCTGGCTCGCCGGACAGGGCGTCGACGAAGTGCTGCTGCAGACCACCGAGAACGCGACCGGCTTCTACCAGCGGCTCGGATTCGCCCCCAGCGGCGAGGAGTTGCTGTTCCGCACCCTGACCCCGAGGAGCGTCGCCGCGTGAACGTCCTGATCGTCGGCATGGGCTACGCCGGCTCCCGCTTCCTGACCGCCTTCCGCAGCCTGGACCAGTCCTTCGAGCTGGCCTACCACGCCCGGAACCGCACCCGGGAGGACATCCCGTACTTCCCGACCCTGGAGGGCGCACTCGCCGAGCACGCCCCCGACCTCGTCGTGGTGGCCGCCACCGACTCCGCCCACACGGACATCCTCACCCGGCTGCACGGCTACCGCGGCTTCGTCCTCGCCGAGAAGCCCCTCACCTCCCCGCACGACGACCTGGACGCCGTCGTCAAGGCCGTCACTGGTGCCCGCGGCTTCGCCCTGGACCTCGTCGAGCGCTACTCGGACGCCACCGAGGCGCTGCGCAGCTACGTCCACGAGCACGAACTCCGGCTCGTACGCGCCCACTTGACGTGGGGCAAGGACCGCATCAACGACCACCGCCCCACCGTCGGCGTCACCAGCGAGGTCATCCACAGCCTCGACCTGGTCCGGTACGTCACGGGAGGCGACGAGCACCTGGAGGTGCGGGACGCCCTCGGCGTCACCTCCGACTTCTCGGTCTCCGGTCCCGAGGTCCTCGACAGCGTCGCTCTGACCGCCACGCTCGGCGAGGCACCGGTGACGGTGTACAGCAGCTTCACCAACATCGTCCGCCAGCGCACCGTCGACCTCGCCTTCCGGGACCGCGACGGGGGCCTGGTGTACGCCAGTTGCGTCTACGACACCCCCGTCTGGGACGCCGACCACCTGCGCGTGTGGCGGCGCGAGGACGGCCAGGAGCACACCCTGTGCGAGGTCGACACCCGGGACGTCCAGGTGCCCGACGCACAGCGCGCGGTCGTCAAACTCCGCCGCCTCGCCCTGGACGTCGTACGCCACGTCGCCGACGGGACCCCGCCGAGGGTGCCGTTCGCCGACCTCGCCGAGTCCGTCGCGACACAGCGCCTGCTCAACGACATCGAAACCACCGCCCGCACCACCGGCCCGGCCCGCTACTTCCCGCAGGGCCGCACCCCGGTGACCGAAGTGGACTGGGAGCGCCTCGGATGACCACCCCCGCCACCGCCACCACCCCCATGAACCGGCTCTACATCCTGGTCCTGGGCGCCTTCGCACTCGGCCTCGACGCCTACGTCATGGCCGGACTGCTGCCCAAGGTCGCCGCCGACCTGCACACCAGCGAGTCCGCGGCCGGCCAGATGGTGACCCTGTTCACCCTCTGCTACGCCCTCGCCGCACCGGTGTTCGCCACCGCCCTGGCAGGACGGCCCGCCAAGACGATCCTGACCGCGGCCCTGCTGCTGTTCACCGCGGCCAACGCGCTGACCGCCGTCGCCGGCAGCCTGGCCGTGCTGCTCGTCGCCCGGGCCCTCGCGGGTGTCGGCGCGGGCGTCTACTCGCCCATGGCCGCCGCCACCGCCGCCTCCCTCGCCGGGGAGGAGCGGCGCGGGCGGGCCCTCGCGCTGGTCATGGGCGGGATGAGCATCGGCACGGTCATCGGCGTGCCGGTGGGCGTCCTGCTCGCCGACCACGTCGGCTGGCGCGGCACGCTCTGGCTGATCACCGGCCTCGGCGCCGTGGCCAGCGCCGGGGTCGTGCTCGCCCTGCCCCGCCTGGAAGCCACCCCGCCGCCGCCCCTGCGCGAGCGGGCCCGCATCCTGGCCCGGCGTCCCGTCGCCGCGATCGCCGGGGTGTCCCTCATCGCCGGTGTCACCAGCCTCGGCCTGTACACCTACCTCGCGCCCTTCCTCGCCGACGCCGGCGGCATCGACGGGACGCTCGGCGCGATGTGGGCCTGGGGCCTGGGCGGCGTGGCCGGAAGCCTGCTGATCGGCCGGATCGTCGACCGCACGGGACGGCCGTACGCCGTCGTCACCGTCGTCCTGCTCCTGCTGTGCCTCTCCCACCTGCTGCTGCCCCTCGCCGCCCGGTCCGCCTGGGTGCTCGCCGTGCCGCTGGTGGTGTGGGGCGCGACCGGCTGGGCCCTCCAGGTGCCCCAGCAGCACCAGCTCATCGCCGCCCGCCCCGACCAGGCGCCCGTCGCGGTCTCCCTCAACAGCTCGGCCGTCTACCTCGGCAGCGCGCTCGGCTCCGCCCTGGGCGGGGTCGTCCTCTCTGCCGGAGTGGCTCCCGCGGACCTGCCGTACTGGACGGGCGCCCTCGTGGCCCTCGGGCTGGTGCTGCACCTGGTCCTGGTCCGCATGCCCCGCTCCCGGGACGCGGCCGAGGGGCCCGGCCGGAACGCGTCGGTACCGGAATCGGTCACCGCGGGTGAGTAGTACCGTCGGGACAATGGACGTAGGACTGCAACAGCTGCGCTGCTTCCTCACGCTCGCCGAGGAACAGCACTTCACCTGGGCCGCGGAACGGCTCGGCATCGCCCAGCCCACGCTCAGCCGCACCATCCGCAGGCTGGAGGAGCACGTCGGCTGCCAACTGCTCGACCGGACCACCCGCCACCCCCGGCTGACCCCGGACGGCGAGCGGCTGCGGACCGAGCTCCAGGTACTGCTGCCCCGCCTGGAGGCGGCCCTGCGTCCCGTCCCGCAGGACGAACCCCTCAGCCTCGGCTACACCTGGGGCTTCCCCCGCAGGCGCGGCCGGGACGCCATCGACCTCGTCGAACGCCGGCACCACATCCTGGTCGAGCCGGTGCGCCGGGACGAGCGGCTGGCCGGCGTCCACACCGGGGCGGTGGACGCGGCGCTGCTGTGGGGAGCGGTCGAGGATCCCCGTCTGCACACCGTGGAGATCGCCCGCGAGGAGCGAGTGGCTGCGGTGTCGGTCCGCTCGACCCTTGCCACCCGGTCCCGGGTCAGCTGGCGCGATCTGGGCCGCCGCTGCCTGGTCCTCAACACCGTCAGCGGGACCCTGACGCCGGACGACTGGCCGACGGGGGCCCGCCCCGAGATCGGCGCCGAGGCCACCAACCTGGACGAGTACCTGCACGCCGTGGCGGCCCGCCGGGGAGTGGGCGTCCTTCCGGCGTCGGTCGCGAGCCAGCACCCCGACCCCGACGTCCTGTACCTCCCGCTGGCCGGGGCCCCGCCGGCGGTCCTCCACTACGTCTATCCGCGCACCAACCCCCACCCGCACGCGGAGAACCTCGCCGAGGCGCTGCGGGACGCGGCCCGGCCGGTGCTGCAGAGCGCCTGACCTGTTCGCCGGGGAGTGAAGCGTTGAGTCGACCGCGCCGAGTCGTCCGGCCAGAGGGGAGCGGGGTCGCGTCGATGTGCGGCTCCGCCGCGCGGGCGACCGGTCCGCCCGACTACGCGCTGACCCCCGCCGCTTCGCGCACCTCGGCCGACTCCAGCCGCTCGGCCGTGCGCTCAGCGGTCCGCCGCGCCCACTGCCCACTGGTCACGGCGCCGAGAAGCAGCACCGCGAGACCGCATCCGGCCAGAATCCACCACCCCGGTACCGCGGCGGACACGAACGCCTCCCGGTACGACGAGGAACCCACTCCGGACGCCAGCACCGCCCCGACCACCGCGACCCCGAGCGTCTGCCCGAGCTGACGGCTGGTGGAGGCGACGGCCGCCGCGACCCCGGCCTGGGCCCGGGGCATGCCCGACACCGCCGTGTTCGTGATCGGCGCGTTGACGAACCCGAACCCGATCCCGAAGACCACGTACCCGAGCAGCAGCGTCACGTCGGACGTCTCCGCGTCGAAGGCCGCGAAGAGCACCCCGCTCGTGGTCATGGCGAGCCCCGCGACCACCAACGGCAACCGCGGTCCCCGGCTCCCCACCAGCCGCCCGGCCAGCGGCGCGCACAGGAACATCGGCACCGCCATCGGCAGCATCCACAGACCGGCGTGCAGCGCGTCCAGCCCCCGTACGTTCTGCAGGTACAGCGTCGACAGGAACAGGAACCCGCCCAGACCCGCGAACGCGCTGATCGCGATCACCGTGGCTCCGCTGAAGGGCGCGGAGCGGAAGAACCGCAGGTCGATGAGGGGCTCGTCGCGCCGGGGCTCGTACCAGAGGATCCCCGCGAGGGCGACGACGGCCACGACGGCGAACGGCAGCACCGAGGCGAACCCCGAGGCCGGCGCCTCGATGATCGCGTACGTCAGCGAGCCGAACAGCGCGATCACCAGGAGCTGTCCGACCGGGTCGGGGCGGCGGGCCTTGGGCGCACGGGACTCGGGGACGTACCGCAGGGTGAGCAGCAGCGCCGCGAGCCCCACCGGCAGGTTGACCCAGAAGATCGAGCGCCAGCCGACCGAGTCCACGAGCACACCGCCGACCAGCGGACCCGCGGCCATGGAGATACCGACGACCGCGCCCCACACCCCGATCGCCCGCGCCCGCTCGCGCGGGTCCGTGAACGTGTTGGTGATGATCGACATCGCGACCGGGTTCAGCATCGAGCCGCCGACCGCCTGCACCATGCGGAAGGCGATCAGCGCGTCGAGGTTCGGCGCGACGGAGCACAGCGCGGAGCCGATCGTGAAGACGATCAGGCCCGCCATGAAGACCCGCTTGCGGCCGATCCGGTCGGCTGTGGAGCCGGCCAGCATCAGCAGGGAGGCGAGAACCAGGGTGTACGCGTCGATCGTCCACTGCAGGCCCGCCGTGCTCGCGTCCAGGCCTCGCTGCATGGCGGGCAGGGCGACGTTGAGGGCGGTGGTGTCGAGGCTCACGATCAGGAGGCTCATACAGCAGATCGCGAGAACCAGCATGCGTCGGCGAGGGCTGAGCTCGGGCATGCGGTTCATCGTACGCCGACTTCGATAGTGCGTCTAACTAATGGTTGGTACATGATCGATGTACGGGCACCGCGGGGCGTGCGTGACAATGGGGGAATGCCCACGACCGCGTCCGCTGAGAAGACGTCCCTGAAGATCGGCCCGCACGCCGTGCAGCCGCCTGTCGTCCTGGCTCCCATGGCCGGGATCACCAACGCGCCCTTCCGCACGCTGTGCCGGGAGTTCAGCGGGGGCAAAGGGCTGTTCGTCAGCGAGATGATCACCACACGGGCGCTGGTCGAGCGCAACGAGAAGACCATGCAGCTGATCCACTTCGACGAGAGCGAGAAGCCCCGTTCGATCCAGCTGTACGGCGTCGACCCCGCCACCGTCGGCAAGGCCGTCCGCATGATCGCGGAGGAGGATCTCGCCGACCACATCGACCTCAACTTCGGGTGCCCGGTGCCGAAGGTGACGCGGAAGGGGGGCGGGTCCGCGCTGCCGTTCAAGCGTCCGCTGCTCCGGGCGATCCTGCGGGAGGCCGTCAGCGGGGCGGGGGACCTGCCGGTCACGATGAAGATGCGCAAGGGGATCGACGACGATCACCTGACGTATCTGGACGCGGGGCGGATCGCGGTCGAGGAGGGCGTGACGGCGATCGCGCTGCACGGGCGGACGGCCGCCCAGCACTACGGCGGCACGGCGGACTGGGACGCGATCGCCCGGCTGAAGGAGCATGTGCCGGAGATTCCCGTGCTCGGCAACGGGGACATCTGGTCGGCGTCGGACGCGTTGCGGATGGTGGAGTCCACGGGGTGCGACGGGGTGGTCGTGGGGCGGGGGTGCCTGGGGCGGCCGTGGCTGTTCTCGGACCTGGTGGCGGCGTTCGAGGGGCGCGCGGAGTTCCGTCGGCCGGATCTGCGTGAGGTGGCCGACGTCATGGTCCGGCACGCGACGCTGCTCGGGGAGTGGATCGGGGACGAGGCCCGTGGGGTCATCGACTTCCGCAAGCATGTCGCCTGGTACCTGAAGGGTTTCGCGGTCGGCAGCGAGATGCGCAAGCGGCTCGCGATCACGTCGTCGTTGGCGGAGCTGCGGGCCGGGCTGGACGAGCTGGACCTGGAACAGGCGTGGCCGGTGGGCGCGGACGGGCCGCGTGGCCGTACGTCGGGCAACAACCGGGTGGTGCTGCCGGATGGGTGGCTGAAGGATCCGTACGACTGTGCGGGGGTCGGGGAGGATGCGGAGCTGGACACGTCGGGGGGATGACGGATGCCTGCGGCGGCCTGCGCGGGTGGGGTGGGGGCTTGTGCAGCGCGTGCGGTTCGGTGGGTGGGTCGGGGCCGGGGTGGGGGGTATCCGTCCTCGGTCCGGCGGTAGCTGTCCATCGATCAGGGGCCCTGTAACGGACGCCGGCCGCTGCGGGCGGACACCCCCCACCCCGTCCCCTGCGCGCCGTCGGCGGCTTGCGGCCCGTCGTGCCGCACGGTCCGGCGAACGGCTCGTGGTGCCGCGCGTCCGGCGAACGGCTCGTCGTGCCGCGCGGTCCGGCGAACGGCTCGTGGTGGCGCGCGACGTGGCCTTCGGTCCGTTGCGGCGCTCGTGGTGGCGAACGGCCCGTCCGGGCGCAGGGTCACTGCAACCCCCCAGGGGCGCGGGGAACTGCGCGACCGGCCACGACGGACCCGTAGTCGCCCGACCACCTGATCCGGCACCCCTCTAGGCGCCCGGTCCAAGCCCAGCGCAGCTGCCCGCGGGGAACTGCGCGACCGGCCACGACGGACCCGTAGTCGCCCGACCACCTGATCCGGCACCCCCATAGGCACCCGGCACCCCCCTCACCCCTTCGACGGATGCGGAGTCGAGCCGTAGGCCGTCAGGAAGCGGTCTCGGAAGGAGCTCATCTTCCAGACCGGGGCGTTGTGGGCCGGCTTGAGGCCGTCCGTCCAGTTCCAGGACGCGATCTTGTCGAGGACCTTCGGGTCCTTGGCGACGATGGAGATCGGTACGTCACGGCTGGCGTTCTCGCCGCTGACCCGGGCGATCGGCTGGTGGTCGCCGAGGAAGACGAGGACCGTGTCGTCGCTGCCGTAGCGCTCCAGCCACTGGGTGAGTGAAGTCACCGAGTAGGAGATGGACTTGCCGTACTCCTGCTTGGAGCGGGTGGGGTCGGCGATGATGTCGGAGGCCTTGTTGCCGGCCTTCTGGATGGCCTTGAAGACCGAGCCGTCGCCCAGGTCGTCCCAGTCGACCATCTTCGGGATGGGCGCCCAGGGCTGGTGGCTGGAGGTCAGGATGATCTCGGACATCAGCGGCTTGTCGCGCTTCTTGCCGTGGACCTGGCGCTGGTAGGCCTCCAGGGCGTACTGGTCGGGCATCGTCGACCAGCTGAACTTGGGTCCCTTGTAGCCGAGCTGGAAGGCGTTGTAGACCTTGTCGAGGCCGTAGTACTTCTGCTCGGGCCAGCCCTTCTGGACGCCCGGCATCACCCCGACCGTGTCCCAGTCGCCGGTCTTCTTGAAGGCCTTGGTGAGACTGAGGTGGTCGCTGGCCATGACGGTGCGGTAGCGCTGCTGGTTGTCGATCCAGAGGCCGGACAGGGTCGTCGAGTGGCCGAGCCAGCTGCTGCCGCCGTACGTCGCCGAGGTCAGCCAGCCGCTCTTCGCGTGGAAGCCGGCCTTCGCGAGGGCCGCGGTGCTGGTGTCGAGGGTCTTGTCGACGCCGGGCGCGATGCCCGGGTCCTCGACGGCGCTGCGGCCGTAGCTCTCGATGAAGGTGAAGATCATGTCCTTGCCGCGCAGATCGGGCACCAGCTGGGAGCCCGGCGTGTTGCCGAAGGCGTCGACCTTGGCGACCTTCTGGAACTCCGCCTCGTCCCGCACGGTGTACAGCACCCGCTTGGCCTGGAGCGTGGCGAGCGCGGCGGTGTGCTCGGAGGCCAGCGGGGTGCCGAAGACCTGGAGCCCGAGGGCGGAACAGGTGACCCAGACGGTGGCGGCGAGGAGGGTTCCCCGGGTGGCGAGCTGCCGGTCCAGGACCACCAGCAGACTGCTCAGCCTGACCATGGCCCATGTCATCAGGGAGAGCAGCAGGAGCACGAGGACGACCACGCCGACCACGGCTCCGACCGCCACGGCCCCGCCCATCGAGTCCGCGACGTACGACTGGGCGTCGTCGAGCAGTTCCCAGTCGAGGACGACGTTGAAGGGCCGCCCGAGGTAGTCGTTGAACCCCATGTCCAGCAGGTTCAGGATCGTCATCACTCCGAGCCCCACCCCGGACGCCACGGCCACCACCAGCCGCGGCCTGCGTGGCAGCGCGAGCGCCACCGCCGCCCCGAGGATCGCCTCGGCCGGAATCCGCGCGAACTCCCGCGGGTGCAGATAGGTGATCTTGTTCGGCAGCAGCAGGGCGCCGAGGACGAGCAGGAGGGCGAGGACGTCGAGGGCCCGGCGGGCGTTCCGTACGGCGGTGGGGTGGGCGTCCCTCCGGCGGGCGAGACGTGTGCGCAGGGACGGCTTGTCCGTGTCGGTCGCCTCGGTCTCGGGCGACGTGATCTCTGCAAGGGTCTCGGACACCCGAGGGTCCTTCCGTACGGGTCCTGGTAGATGGCGGACCCGATATGGGGTCTCGGATCCGCCACAGTCCCGTACGGCCCGCCTCGGGCCACGGTTCACGCCCCAGGGCAAACACCGGCCCAACGCTTGGTCAACGGTGAGGGTGTCCGGTCAGGCGCCCCCGACCGCCGTCAGCAGCGCGAGGGGTGCCGCCGCGGAGCGGGACTCCCGCACACACGCGTGCGGATACGGCACCGGCTCCCCGTGGGACTCCCGCCCGTACCCCGCCAGCACCTCCGGCAGCCGGTGCCCGGTGGCCGTCGCCGCGTCCACCAGGCCGTGCGCCACCGAGCGGGCCTCGTCGTGCAGTCCGTACCGGGCCAGCCCCAGCGTGATCAGCGCGTTGTCGTGGGGCCACACCGATCCCCGGTGGTACGACAGCGGGTGGTACGCCGCCTGTCCGGCCGCCAGGGTCCGGACCCCCCACCCGGAGAAGAAGTCAGGCTCCAGCAGGCGCCGCCCCACCAGCTCTCCGTACTCCTTGTCGAGCAGCCCCGACCACAGCAGATGCCCGGCGTCGGAGGCCAGCGCGTCGACCTGACGGCCCTCCCCGTCCAGCGCGAGGGCGGGGAAGGAGCGGTCCGGCATCCAGAAGTCCCGCTGGAAGCGGTCCCGCAGGTCCGCCGCGGCCTGTTCGAGGAGGGCCGCGTACGTCTCGTCCTCCCACACCGTGCGGGCCACCCACGCGGTCCTGCGCAGCGCGTCGTACGCGTAGCCCTGGGCGCCCGCCGCCATCACCGGCCCGCTCGGGCGCGTCCCGTCGGCGCCGCAGATCGACCCCGGGGAGTCCTTCCAGTTCTGGTTGGCGAGGCCGCCCTGGTCGGCGCGGTAGACGAGGTAGCCGCGCGAGGTGAGCCCGCCGTGGTCCAGCATCCAGCCGATCGCCGCGCGGGCATGGGGCTCCAGGCGCCGGGCGAGCGAGAGGTCCGCGGTGTGTTCCACGTACGCGCCGAGCAGGACGAGGAACAGCGGGGTGGCGTCCACCGAGCCGTAGTAGCGGCCGTACGGCACCTGCTCGAAGTGCGCGAGCTCCCCGTGCCGTACCTCGTGCACGATCTTGCCGGGCTGGGCCACGGAGGCCGCGCCGGTCTCGGTCGCCTGGGTCGCGGCGAGGGCGGGGAGGGTGGCGGCGGCCAGCTGGGGGCGGTAGGGAAGGGCGAAGAGCGAGGTGAGGAGGGCGTCGCGGCCCAGGAGCGTGAGGAACCACGGGGCTCCGGCGGCAGGGACGCGCAGTTCCTCGCCGTCCGGGCCGGTCGCCGGTACCTGGAGCGAGGCGAGGTCGGCCAGACCGCGGGCACAGGCGGCGGCCAGCTCGGGCCAGCCGGTCGGGAAGGCGACGCCCTCCACGAACTCGCCCTCCATCGCGAGGTGCTGGCGGTTCAGTGCGGCGGGGGAGCTCGGCACCCGCAGGGCCCGCGTGTCACCGTGCGGCCTGGCCATCACGCGCAGGGTCAGCTCGGCCGTGCCGTGCGGCTCCAGATCGAGCGTCCAGACCAGGCGCCTGGCTCCGGTGCCCGTCTCCTCGACGCCGTCCGGGGCGGGGTCGGCCGTCACCGTCGTACGGGACCGCCATTCGCGGCGCTGGTAGCCGAACTCCACTCCGTCGTCGAGGACTTCGCGGGAGCGGGTGGCGCCGGTCTTCGGGTAGGTGCGGTAGTCGGAGCGCAGTTCGAACTGGTCGGTGAAGTCGGCGTCCGCGGTGATCGCGAGCCGGACCGTCGTCGAAACCGGGCGGTTGCTGGTGATCCGCAGGGACTCGACGAACGAGCCGTCCCCCACGGCCTGCTCGCGGAAGAGGGTGTAGGCGGGGGTGTCCTGGCGGCCGCCCCGCGGGACGAGGACACAGCGCGCGGTGTCGCCGTCGGCCACCGGCGACAGCGCTTCCGGTACCGCGCCGTCGACCGTGAGCTGCCAGCGGCTCAGATGCCGGGCGTCGCGGACGAACAGCCCGTCCGGGGAGCTGCCGCCGCCCCGGACGCCGCTGATGTCCCCGCCGTCACCCACGGCAGCGAACGTCCCGCCGTGCACGAGCAGATGATGCCGGTCCGTCATCGCCGGTTCCCTCCCTTGAGTCCCATGTCCGCCGTGACTGTGCTGCCGCTGTGCAGCAGGTCGAGCGCGAGCGCGGCGGTCCAGCTGAAGCCGGTCGCCCCGCAGGCCGCACCGGTGTACGGGTCGACGTACTCCGCGAAGTCCGTCGACTCGGCGAGTCGGAGGACCGACTCCCGCAGGGCGTCGGCCTGGTGGAGCTCCCCCTGGGTGCGCAGTCCTCGCTCCAGCAGCCACGCGGTGTTGAACCAGGCCGGGCCGCGCCAGTAGCGGTGCGGGTCGAAGGCCTCGCCGAGGAGATCGTGGCTGGGCGGCAGGACGGTGGTGGTGCCGAGGCCGAAGTGGGGGCCGCGGGCGGTCCGCACGAGCGTCGTGACGATGTCCCGCGGGAGTCCGGGGAGCAGGAGCGGGATCAGACCGGAGACCCCGCGCTCGGGGATCAGCGTGCCGTGCCGCTCCGGGGCGGGCCCGCGCAGGTCCCGGCAGAGGAACATCCCGCTCGCCGGGTCCCACAGTCGCTCCACCAGCGCTGCCGTCAGGCGTTCCGCGCGGGCGTGGCGGGCCGTGCCGGGGGCGCCCAGCTCGGCGGCGATCCGGGCGAGGGCGTGCTCGGAGGCGATGAGCAGCGCGTTGAAGGCGGGGTCCTCGACGGCGAACCCGCCGGTGCCGACACCACGGCCCCCGCCCACCCCGACACCATGGCCCCCGCCCACCCCGTCCCTGTACCCGGCGTCCCGGTAGTCCGTCGCCAGGCGCACGTACCGCCCGTAGTCCAGATCCGTCGGCCGGTCCTCGGCGGCTCCGTGGTCGAGGTCGGCGCGGCGGAAGGAGCGGGCCGGCGCCGGGGTGACGCGGGAGAGCGGGACGTCCCAGGCGGGGCTGTTGTCCATACCCTGTTCCCAGGGGTGCACGACGGACGCGAGCCCGCCGCCGCCCAGGTCCCGGCTGTGCAGGAGATAGCGGTGCCAGGCGGCCAGGCGCGGGTACACCGTGGCGAGGAAGCCGCGCGCCCGCGACAGGCCGGGGTCGGCGCGGTGGACCAGCCACGCGGCCAGCGCGTGGACCGGTGGCTGCACGATGCCGGACGTCTGTACGGTGCGCGGGGCGCCCGCGGCGCGTCCCGCGGTGGAGGACCGCCAGAAGTCGGGGCTCGGGAAGTACGCGTCGAGGGGCACGGAGGGGTTGAACACGATGTGCGGAACGCGCCCGTCGTCCCACTGGGCCGCCAGCAGGGTCTCCAGCTCGGTCTGCGCGCGCAGCGGGGAGAGGTGGCGCAGGCCGATCGCGATGAACGCGGAGTCCCAGGACCACTGGTGCGGGTACAGGCTGTGCGAGGGGACCGTGGAGGTGCCGGTCCAGTTGCCCTCCAGCACCCTCGCCGCCCCGACCTGCAGGGGATGTGACGAACCCGGCGGATCGTATGCGATCGAACGCTCCGCGGAAGGGGTGATGAGCTGGGCAGTGCGATCCACTCGGGGCTCCCCGAAAGACGTATGGCTGACCGGTTCGGTCAGGGCTACCGTAGGGTTACGTCTATTTAACACGCAAAACCCAATATGTAATGCAGAGTTGAGAAACACAAGGGGGTGCGCATGGCTGGACGGAGTCAGACCGGCGCCGGAGATCTGCTCGAACTGGTCCGCAGCGGGCGAGCCGTCACGCGCGGAGCGCTCCAGCAGGCCACCGGACTGTCCCGGGCGACCGTCGGCCAGCGCCTCGACCGCCTCTTCCGCGCGGGCTGGCTCCGCGAGGGCGCCGGAGGCCCCGTCGACTCCCCGCTGGGCGGCCGCCCCTCCATCACCCTGGAGTTCGACGACGCCCACGCCGTCGTCCTGGCCGCCGATCTGGAGACCCGCCACGCGCGTGCGTGCGTGCTCTCCCTGACCGGCGAGATCCTCGCCGAGCACAGCGGCACCCTGGTGATCGAGGACGGCCCGGACGCCGTGCTCGGCGAGCTGGGCCGCTGGTTCGCCGAACTGCTGGAGAAGGCGGGACAACGGCCGGAAGAGGTCTGCGGCATCGGGCTCGCCGTCCCGGGCCCGGTCGACATGGACAGCGGCCGGGTCGTGCAGCCGCCGATCATGCCCGGCTGGGACGGCTACGACATACGAGGCCGCCTCGCCCGGTCCTTCATCGAGCACACCGGGGCGGGCCCGGTCCCCGTGCTCGTCGACAACGACGCCAACCTCATGGCGTACGGCGAACAGCGCACCGCCCGCCCCGACTGCTCGGCCTTCGTCCTGGTCAAGGTCTCGACCGGCATCGGCGCCGGAGTCGTGGTCGACGGCTCGATCTACCGGGGCGTCGACGGCGGCGCGGGCGACCTGGGCCACATCCGGGTGCCGGCCGGCGCCGAGGCGCTGTGCCGGTGCGGTTCCTACGGCTGTCTCGCCGCCGTCGCGAGCGGCGGCGCCGTGGCCCGACGGCTGGCGGCGGCCGGGGTGCCGGCGGCCTCGGGCTCGGATGTGCGGGACCTGCTGGCGTCCGGGCACCCGGAGGCGGCGGCGCTCGCGCGCGAGGCGGGGCGGCAGGTCGGGGACGTCCTGGCGACCGTCGTGACCCTGCTCAACCCCGGGGTCCTGATGATCGCGGGAGATTTGGCCGGAACCCCCTTCCTCACGGGTGTCCGGGAGCTGCTGTACCAGCGGGCGCTGCCACGCTCCACCGCCCGCCTCGAGGTCGTGACGTCACGGCTGGGGGAGCGGGCCGGGCTGGTCGGGGCGGGTGCGCTGGTGGTGGAGCATCTGTACGCACCCGAGCGGGTCGAGGAGCGGTTGCTGGCGATGGGCGTATGACGTCCGTGTTTCCGTCCCGAGGCGCGTCCGCATGGTGAAATCCGGGCCGCTGTGGCAGCGTGATTCTCGCCACGCCTGATAGGGGTCGCGCTCGAATGAGCGGATCTTGGGCGACTGCACTTCTCCAAGGGGTGGCACTCAGTGCCACCCCTTGATCGTTCATCGACCGAAATCAGGCGTGCCTCATGCCGCTCAGATGAGCGATTCTGGCGGTCTCTGGGGAGTGCTGCGTTCAAGAAGTGAAAACATCAGGGCCCTGTCGCTTGCCAAGCTTTGACTTTCGATCCGCTGGCGGACGACTGGTTACGGGCGTATGACGCCCGAGTAGACGTACCCAGAAGCCTTCGATCTGGGTATGTTCCTCGCCGTCAGGGCAGCCACCGCGTCCTCGAGGGAGTCGAGACCCGTGTCGGAAAACAAAGAACCCCACGTAGCGAAGTTCGTCTACGACTTCACCGAGGGAAACAAGGACCTCAAGGACCTCCTGGGTGGCAAGGGCGCGAACCTCGCCGAGATGACCAACCTGGGACTCCCCGTTCCCCCCGGCTTCACCATCACGACCGAAGCCTGCAAGGTCTACCTCGACAGCGGCGAGGAGCCGGCGGCACTGCGTGACGAGGTGAGTGCGCACCTCGACGCGCTGGAGGCCCGCATGGGCAAGAAGCTCGGCCAGGCCGACGACCCGCTGCTCGTCTCGGTCCGCTCCGGCGCGAAGTTCTCCATGCCCGGAATGATGGACACGGTCCTGAACATCGGTCTCTCCGACAAGTCGGTCCAGGGTCTCGCCAAGCAGGCCGGCGACGACCGTTTCGCCTGGGACTCCTACCGACGCCTCATCCAGATGTTCGGCAAGACCGTCCTCGGCGTCGACGGCGACCTCTTCGAGGAGGCCCTCGAGAGGGCCAAGGAGGTCAAGAAGGTCACGGTCGACACCGACCTGGAGGCCGCCGACCTCAAGAAGCTCGTCACCGCCTTCAAGAAGATCGTCAAGAAGGAGGCGGGCCGGGACTTCCCGCAGGACCCGCGCGAGCAGATGGACCTCGCCATCCACGCGGTCTTCGACTCCTGGAACACCGACCGCGCCAAGCTCTACCGCCGCCAGGAGCGCATCCCCGGCGACCTCGGCACCGCGGTCAACGTCTGCTCGATGGTCTTCGGCAACCTCGGCCCCGACTCCGGCACCGGCGTCGCCTTCACCCGTGACCCCGCCTCCGGCCACCAGGGCGTCTACGGCGACTACCTCCAGAACGCCCAGGGCGAGGACGTCGTCGCGGGCATCCGCAACACCGTCCCGCTCGCGGAGCTGGAGCAGATCGACAAGAAGTCGTACGACCAGCTGATGCAGATCATGGAGACGCTGGAGAACCACTACAAGGACCTCTGCGACATCGAGTTCACGATCGAGCGCGGTCAGCTGTGGATGCTCCAGACCCGGGTCGGCAAGCGCACGGCGGGTGCGGCCTTCCGGATCGCCACACAGCTCGTGGACCAGGGGCTCATCGACGAGGCCGAGGCGCTCCAGCGTGTCACCGGCGCCCAGCTGGCCCAGCTGATGTTCCCGCGCTTCGACGAGAACACCAAGGTCGCGCAGGTCGGCCGGGGCATCGCGGCCTCGCCGGGCGCGGCCGTCGGCAAGGCGGTCTTCGACTCGTACACCGCGGTGAAGTGGTCGCGTTCGGGCGAGAAGGTCATCCTGGTCCGCCGGGAGACCAACCCCGACGACCTCGACGGCATGATCGCGGCCGAGGGCATCCTGACCTCGCGCGGCGGCAAGACCTCCCACGCGGCCGTCGTCGCGCGCGGCATGGGCAAGACCTGTGTCTGCGGCGCGGAGGAGCTGGAGGTCGACACCAAGCGGCGCCGGATGACCGTGCCGGGCGGGCATGTGGTGGAGGAGGGCGACCTCATCTCCATCGACGGCTCCAGCGGCAAGGTGTACCTCGGTGAGGTGCCGGTCGTGCCGTCGCCGGTCGTGGAGTACTTCGAGGGCCGGATGCACGCGGGCGCCAACGACGCCGACGAGCTGGTCGAGGCCGTGCACCGGATCATGGCGTTCGCCGACCGCAAGCGCCGCCTGCGGGTGCGTGCCAACGCGGACAACGCCGAGGACGCGCTGCGCGCCCGCCGCTTCGGGGCGCAGGGCATCGGTCTGTGCCGTACCGAGCACATGTTCCTCGGCGATCGCCGTGAGCTGGTCGAGCGCCTCATCCTGGCCGACACGGAGGCGGAGCGCGAGGAGTCGCTGAAGGCGCTGCTCCCGCTGCAGAAGCAGGACTTCGTGGAGCTGTTCTCGGCGATGGACGGGCTGCCGGTGACGGTACGGCTGCTGGACCCGCCGCTGCACGAGTTCCTCCCCGACATCACCGAGCTGTCGGTCCGCGTGGCGCTGGCGGAGTCCCGCCAGGAGCCGCACGAGAACGAACTCCGGCTGCTGCAGGCCGTGCACCGGCTGCACGAGCAGAACCCGATGCTGGGCCTGCGCGGCGTGCGTCTGGGCCTGGTCATCCCCGGCCTGTTCACCATGCAGGTCCGCGCGATCGCCGAGGCGGCGGCCGAACGCAAGAACGCCAAGGGCGACCCGCGCGCGGAGATCATGATCCCGCTCGTCGGCACCGTCCAGGAGCTGGAGATCGTCCGCGAGGAGGCCGACCAGGTCGTCGCGGAGGTCGAGGCGGCGACGGGCGTGGAGCTGAAGCTGGCGATCGGCACGATGATCGAGCTCCCGCGTGCCGCGCTGACCGCCGGTCAGATCGCGGAGGCGGCGGAGTTCTTCTCCTTCGGCACCAACGACCTCACCCAGACGGTGTGGGGCTTCAGCCGGGACGACGTGGAGGCCTCGTTCTTCACGGCGTACCTGGAGAAGGGCATCTTCGGAGTGTCGCCGTTCGAGACGATCGACAAGGACGGTGTCGGCTCCCTCGTGAAGCTGGCCGCGGAGGCGGGCCGTAAGACCCGCCCCGACCTCAAGCTCGGCGTCTGCGGCGAGCACGGCGGTGACCCGGAGTCGGTCCACTTCTTCCACGAGGTGGGTCTGGACTACGTCTCCTGCTCGCCGTTCCGTATCCCGGTCGCCCGCCTGGAGGCGGGGCGCGCGGCGATCACGGCGAACGGGAGCGACCACCGGTAGGCCTCCACGGCCCCTGCAGCCCCGGAGCCGTCGCCCGTCCCCGACCCTCATCCGATGGGCGACGGCTCCGGACCGCGAAGAGAGGGCGGCACCCTTGTGCGGGGGTGTCGCCCTCTCCAGCATGTGCGGGGGTGCCGGGGGTGCCGGGGGTGCCGGGGGTGTCGCTCTTTCGAGAGGGCTTCCTCGGGAAGTGCGCGGCGGGCTCTCAGCGGGTGATCGGGACGGCGAAGGGCGCGAACCCGCTGGAGCGGATCACGTGCGGCACGAACAGGATCGCGGCCTCGGTCGCCCGCGGTCTCGATCCCGCCGAGGTCCGTGATCCACTCCTGTTGCCGGCCGAGGTCGGCGAGCAGCCCGCGTACGACCTGCTTGGCCTCCGCGTCCTCGCCGGAGAGGAAGGCGGTCGGTGGCTGCGCGAGCGCGGCGAGCGCGGTCATCACCGGGTGGAGCATCGTGTTGAGCGTCTTGACGACCCGGGTGTCGGGGAGAGCTGAAGGGCCGGGCGGCCGGTGGTGCGTGAGATCGCCCGGCATCCCGTGTCCGTGGTCGCGCCTCAGCGCGCGGCGCGGCGCCTGCGCGCCGAGGCCACCAGCGTGCCGCCGGTGAGGAGGACGGCCGAGCCCGCGGCGGCGAGATACACGGTGGTGTCGCCGCCGCCACCGGTCTCGGCGAGGTCCGTGCCCTTCTCGCCGGTGTCGTCGGCCGCTGCCGCCGCCTGGTCGTCGTGCGCCTTGAAGTCCGCGGGCGGTCGGTCGCAGCCGATGCCGTCGCCGTCCCGGTCGAGCCGGCTGCCGTAGTGCTCGTCGCCCTCGGGGATGTTCGCGTAGCCGGCGGCGTACGCCTCGGTGCAGTTCTCGAACGGGTGGTCACCGTCGTGTGCCGAGGCGGCGCCCGGCAGCACGGCCAGCGCCAGCGCGGCGACGACGACGGCGCCGGGCTTGCTGAGCAGTTTCACAGCAGGTCCTTCCGGGTTCATGGCGATATCCGTCTGCATGATCAAGAAGTGCGGATCAGCCGGATATGAGGTGACGAACCTAGTGAGACCCGCATGCCGTGTCGGCGACATGAGAAACCCGTGATGCGAACGTGACGTGACCGGAAGGTAGCTCTCCGCGACCCTCGCGCCGCCGCTTCAGCTGTCGCAGGCCACCCCGTCGTTGTCCCGGTCCAGGTGGGAGGCGTACCCGGGCTCGCCGCGACGAATGGGCGCGGCACCGGCGGCACGGGCCTCGGAGCAGTTGGCGTAGTAGGTGTTGTCGGACCCGGAGTCGGACCCCGCGTCGGACCCGGAGCCGGTGTCCGCCTCGGCGCGGGCCGTGACCGTCCTGGTGACCTTGACCGTCCTGGTGGCGGTCACGGTGGCCGCGGGTTCCGGCTCCGGGGCCGCCGTCGTCGTCGCGGTCGTCGTCACGGTCACCGTCGGCTGCGGCTTGGCGGCGGCCGGCTTCGCGTCGTCCGCCGTCCCGTCCTGGTCACCGGCGCCTATGCCGATGCCGACGAAGAGCGCGAGCGCGAGGGCGGGCAGGACGAATCTCTTCCGGGCCCACTTGGGGGCGGTCCTGGAAGCGGACGGCGGCGCCGGCGGCCACGGCGGGGCGGGCTGGGTCTGGTACGGGTTGGTCATCTCGTCCCCCTGAAGGTGTTACGTGTGGAGGTGACCGTATTGCCGACATCGCGATTGTGGAGGTGAAGTGTTCAACCTGTGACCAATGCATGTCATCCGGTGTGCCGCGCTCGTAGGCTGGAGCCACCCCAGCTGTGGAGGGAGCCCGGTCATGTCAGGGTGGAGTGTCGAGGACGTTCCCGATCAGAGCGGGCGGGTGGCCGTCGTCACCGGGGGCAACAGTGGGATCGGGTACGTCACCGCGCGGGAACTCGCCCGCCGGGGCGCCCGCGTGGTCCTCGCCTGCCGCAGCGAGGCGCGCGGTGTCCAGGCCCGGGACCGGCTGGTCGGCGAGGTTCCGGGCGTGGAGGCGGAGTTCGCCCGGCTGGACCTCGGGGACCTGGCCTCCGTACGGGAGTTCGCGGCGACGTATCCCTACGACCGCCTCGACCTGCTGATCAACAACGCGGGCGTGATGGCGCTGCCGTACGGCACGACCGCGGACGGCTTCGAGACCCAGTTCGGCACCAACCACCTGGGCCACTTCGCGCTCACCGGCCTCCTGCTGCCGACGCTGCTCGCGACCCCCGCCGCGCGCGTCGTGACCGTCTCCAGCACGGCGCACACGCTGGCCAACATCGACATCGACGACCTCAACAGCGAGCGCCGCTACCGGCGTTGGATCGCCTACGCCCGCTCCAAGACCGCCAACCTGCTCTTCGTCCACGAACTGGCCCGCAGGCTGGCGGCGCACGGCTCGGACGTGATCGCGGCGGCGGCGCACCCCGGCTACGCGGCCACCAACCTCCAGGCGACGGGCCCCAGGATGGCCGGCCGCAGGGCGGCGGAACGTTTCATGGAGATCGGCAACCGCTTCTTCGCCCAGTCCGCCGACGCCGGAGCCCTGCCCACCCTCTACGCGGCCACCGCCCCCGGCGTGCTCCCCGACTCCTTCACCGGTCCCGCCCTGGCGGGGTGGCGCGGGTCCCCGGCCCCCTCCAGGCGGGCCTCCTGGACCCGCAACGACCAGGCGTCCCACCGCCTGTGGGTCGCATCGGAGCAGCTCACGGGGGTGGCGTACGACGCGCTGAAGGTCTGAGCCCTCAGTCCTTCCGGCCCGTCACCGCCACCGTCACACCCAGCCCGATCATGGTCAGCCCGCCGACCCCGCCCACCAGGGAGAGGCGGCGCGGCGAGCGCGCGAACCAGCCCCGAGCGGTCGCCGCGACCAGCCCCCACACGGCGTCGGAGATCAGCGCGATGACGTTGAACACCAGCCCGAGCAGCAGCATCTGCGCGGTCACATGACCGTGATCGCGGTCCACGAACTGCGGCAGCACGGCGGCGAAGAACACGATCGTCTTGGGGTTGGTCACCCCGACCGCGAACCCCTCCCCGAACGTGCGCAGACCCCCGTGCCCCGCCGCGGTGGCCGCCACGTCCTCGGCGAACGCCGCCCGCAGCGACCCGCGGCCGCGCCACGCCTTGACGCCCAGGTACACGAGGTAGGCGGCACCGGCGAGCTTGAGCGCGGTGAAGACCAGGACCGAGCGCTCCACGATCGAGCCGACCCCGAACGCCACGGCGAGGACCAGCACGTAGGCGCCGGCCGTGTTGCCCGCCACCGTGGTCAGGGCGGCACGCCGGCCCTGGGCGAGGGCCCGGCCGATCACGAACAGCACGCTGGGTCCTGGGACCACGATCAGCAGGAACGACATGGCCGCGAAGGCGAGGAGACGGTCGGTGGGAACCATGCCCTCATGCAAGCACGGGGCACTTTCACCGCTCCAGCGGATTTCCGGGCCGCCGCCCCGCCGCCCCGCTACACCGCCGCCCCGCTACACCGCCCGCACCTCGTACGTCGTGATGCGCACTGACTCGTCGTCCAGGCACTGCCCGGTCTCCAGGTCGAACCGCTGCTTCAGCAGGGGGGAGGCGACGAAGGGGCGGCCCTGGTGGGTGCCGGTCAGGCCGCGGGAGAGGACCGCCGCCCCGCCGAAGGGGTCGCGGTTGTCGACGGCGTACAGGTTGCCCGCACGGTCGCGGAACAGGGCCGCCTGACGGCCGTCGGGCAGCAGGGCCGCCACCCCCCGGCCGGGGAGCAGCCGGGCCAGCTCGCAGACCGCGAACCAGTCGCCGTTCAGCTGGAGTTGGACCTTCAGGTCGGTGGTCTCGGGTGCCAGGGTCATCGCTGGGCGCTTCCTTCCAGGGGACGGTGGCCGATGGTCAGCAGCGGCAGGTCGGGCTTGATCTGGTCGCGCTCGGGGACGAAGCCGACGACCGGGTCGGGGGTGTCCGGCGCGTTCACGAAGGACACGAACCGGGCGAGCTTCTCGGGGTCGTTGATGGTGGTCGCCCACTCGTCGGCGTAGTGCGCCACGTGGGCCGTCATCAGGGACTCCAGCTCCTCGCAGATGCCGAGGGAGTCCTCCACGACCACGTCACGGACATGGTCCAGGCCGCCGGGGATGCGCTCCAGCCAGGTCGAGGTGCGCTCCAGGCGGTCCGCGGTGCGGATGTAGAACATCAGGAACCGGTCGATCAGCTTGATCAGTTCGGCGTCGGTGAGGTCCTGGGCCAGCAGGTCCGCGTGGCGGGGGGTCGCGCCGCCGTTGCCGCCGACGTACAGGTTCCAGCCGCTGGAGGTGGCGATCACCCCGAAGTCCTTCGACTGGGCCTCGGCGCACTCGCGGGCGCACCCGGAGACCGCCGACTTGAGCTTGTGCGGCGACCTGAGCCCCCGGTAGCGCAGCTCCAGGTCGATCGCCATGCGGACCGAGTCCTGGACGCCGTAGCGGCACCAGGTCTGCCCGACGCAGGACTTCACGGTGCGCAGCGACTTGCCGTAGGCGTGCCCGGACTCGAAGCCGGCGTCCACCAACCGGGTCCAGATGAGAGGGAGTTGTTCGACGCGGGCGCCGAACATGTCGATCCGCTGGCCGCCGGTGATCTTCGTGTAGAGGCCGAAGTCGCGGGCGATCTCACCGATCACGATGAGGCCCTCGGGGGTGATCTCACCGCCGGGGATGCGCGGCACGACCGAGTAGGAGCCGTTCTTCTGGATGTTGGCGAGGAAGTGGTCGTTGGAGTCCTGGAGGGCCGCCTGCTCGCCGTCCAGGACGTAGCCGCTCGCGCCGATCGTCGGGGCCAGGGAGGCGATGATCGAGGCGACCGCCGGCTTGCAGATCTCGCAGCCGTCGCCGCCGCGGGCGCCGTCGCGGCCGTAGCGGTCCAGCAGGTCCTGGTAGGTGTTGATGCGCAGGGCGAGGACGATCTCGTAGAGCTCCTCGCGGGTCTGCGAGAAGCACCCGCACAGGCCCTTGTCGACCTCGACGCCGGACGCCTCCAGCTCGGCGGTGACCAGCTGGCCCAGCACCTTGACGCAACTGCCGCACGTGGTACCGGCCTTGGTGCACTTCTTCACCTCGGGCACGGTGGTGCAGTTGTGCTCGGTGACCGCTCCGCGGATCGTGCCCTTGCGGACGTTGTTGCAGGAGCAGATGATCGCGTCGTCCGGCAGCGCGGTCGGGCCGAGCTGGACGGACTCGCCGGCACCGGCGGGCAGCACCAGCGACTCGGGCTTGACCGGCGGGACCGAACCGGTGAACGCCTTCAGCGTGCCGTACGCCTCCGCGTCACCGACCAGGATGCCGCCGAGCAGCGTGCCGTCGCGGCCGATGACCAGCTTCTTGTACAGGCCCGCACGCGAGTCGGAGTAGACGACGTCGAGGCAGTCCGCCGTCGCGCCGTGCGCGTCGCCGAAGGATGCCACGTCCACGCCGAGCAGCTTCAGCTTGGTGGACAGGTCGGCGCCCAGGAAGGCGGCCTCGTCGGAGGCGATGGTCGCCGCCGCGGTCTCGGCCTGCTCGTAGCCGGGGGCCACCAGACCGTAGACGCGACCGTCGGCGGCCAGCGCGCACTCGCCGATCGCGAAGACGTGCGGATCGGCGACCGTGCGGCACTGCTCGTCGACCGTGATGCCGCCGCGCTCGCCGACCGTCAGGCCGCAGTCCCGGGCCAGCTGGTCGCGGGGACGGACACCGGCGCTGAACACCACCAGGTCGGTGGCGAGTTCGCTGCCGTCGGAGAGCTTCATGCCGGTGACGGCGCCGTCGGAGCCGACGACGATCTCCTGCGTGCCGACGCCCGTGTGGACGGAGAGCCCCATCTCCTCGATGGTGCGCAGCAGCGCCGCGCCACCGCCCTCGTCGACCTGCACCGGCATCAGCCGCGGCGCGAACTCGACGATGTGGGAGGTGAGTCCGAGCCCCTTCAGCGCACCGGCCGCCTCCAGACCGAGCAGACCGCCGCCGACCACGGCACCGGTGGTGCGGGTCTTCGCGTACTCCTCGATGGCGAGGAGGTCCTCGATCGTGCGGTAGACGAAGCAGCCCTGGGCGTCCTTATTCGGGACCGGCGGCACGAAGGGGTAGGAGCCGGTGGCGAGGACGAGGGTCTCGTAGTCGAAGACCTGCCCGGACTTCGCGGTGACCTTCTTCGCCTCACGGTCGATCGTGACGGCCGGGTCGCCGACGTACAGCTCGATGCCGTGCGTGGCGATGAACTCCATGTCCGTCATGGAGAGTTCCTCGGGCGTCTTCCCCGAGAAATACGAGGTGAGCGCGACGCGGTCGTACGCGGGACGCGGCTCCTCGCAGAGCACGACCACACGGTGGGTCGCGGTCAGGCCGCGCTCGGCGAGCGCCTCCAGAAAGCGCTGGCCGACCATGCCGTGGCCGACGAGGACGATCGTGGGGGTGGCCTCCGTGGCCTCCGGGTGGGCGGTCATCAGGAGCCTCCATCGTTGGTGAGCAGGTGGAGCAGCGGTCCGCCGTCGGAGGGGAGCGGCTCTGCTCCCTCCCAGGCGCGGGCGAGCGCGCCGACGGTGCCGAGTTCGCCGACGAGGACCCCGCCGACCAGGCGGTCGTCGCGGACGACGACCTTGCGGTAGGTGCCGCGGGTGGCGTCCGCGAGTTGGACCACGTCGTCGCCCGGGAGCGCCTCGGTCTCGCCGAACGCGGCCAGGTCGAAGGCGGTCTGCCCGGCGAGCGTGAGCCGGGTCAGCGAACGGGTGCCGGTGTAGCGGGCGTTCGTCCGACCGGCGAGCAACTCGGCGAGCACATCGGCCTGTTCGAGGGCCGGGGTGGCGAGGCCGTAGACCGTGCCGTCGTGCTGGGCGCAGTCGCCGATGGCGTGGATGTGCGGGTCGGACGTGCGCAGTTCGTCGTCCACGACGATCCCCTTGCGCACCTCCAGGCCCGCGGTCTGCGCGAGGCCGACACGGGGGTGGACCCCGCAGGCCAGGACCACGATCTCGGCGTCCAGGGCGTAACCGTCGGCCATCTCCACCGAGCGGACCGCACCGCCGACACAGCGCACGTCCCGCACGCGCAGGTCGGTGTGGACCTCGACGCCGAGGTCCCCGAGGTGGCGCCGGACCAGCTTGGACGCGCTCGGGTCGAGCTGGCGCTCCATGAGCCGCTCGGACTGCTGGGCGAGGATCACCTGGGCGCCGCGCTGGGCGAGCGCACGGGCCGCCGAGACCCCGAGGAGCCCGCCGCCGATCACGACGGCCTTCACTCCCGGCCGGACCGCCTCGGACAGACCCAGGCAGTCGTCCATGGTCCGGAAGGCGTGGACGCCCACGGGCAGCTCGTGGTCGGGGGTGAACAGACCCCGCAGCGGCGGCAGCACCGGGTTCGAGCCGGTGGCCAGGACCAGCGTGTCGTACGCGATCTTCGAGCCGTCCGCGCACTCGACGGTCCGGGCCCCGCGGTCGATGCCGGCGACCCGCGCCCGGGTCAGCGCGGCCGGCGCCGGGAGCGCGATCACCTCCGGGGTGTACCGGCCCGCCAGCACCTCGGCCAGGAGCACCCGGTTGTACGGGCGGTGCTCCTCCTCGCCGATCAGCGTCACGGGCGTGCCGAGCTCTCCGAGCCGCCGGGCGAGCCGGACGCCCGCGAGCCCGGCGCCGATCACCACCACACGCGTATTCGAGGTCATGTCCAGGAGCGTGCGTGGTGGGTGTTTCCCGACCGCATCACCTCTGTTTCCCGCGAGGAACGCTGCCCTCAGCAGTGGCCGGGGGTGGGTGTGAGGGTTCGGAGCCGGGGCCGAGGGCGGGTGTGAGGGTTCGGGGCCGGGGCCGGGGGAGCGCTGTGAGGAAGCCGTACGCCCGCGGACCGCGCGTGATCGAGCCGCCCACCATGGTCCGGCCGGGGCGCCCGCCGGCCTTCGCCTCGCGCCGGCCGCCGATATTGCGTACGAACAGGGGCCCGCCTGAGGCTACGGTGACGCCGTGACGACTCAGGTGATCGTGCTCAACGGGGGTTCCAGTTCCGGCAAGTCCGGGATCGTGCGATGTCTCCAGGCGGTCCTGCCGGACCCGTGGCTGGCCTTCGGCATCGACGGCTTCGTGGAGTCGCTGCCGGCCTCGCTCCGGGCGGGCGACGCGGGAATCGAGTTCGCCGCGGACGGCGGGGTGAGCGTCGGGGAGGAGTTCTCGCGCCTGGAGGCGGCCTGGCGGGCGGGGGTCACGGCGACGGCCTGGGCGGGCGCCCGGGTGATCGTCGACGACGTGTTCCTGGGCGGCGCGCATTCGCAGGAGCGGTGGCGAAAGTCGCTGGACGGACTGGACGTGCTGTGGGTCGGCGTGCGCTGCGAGGCCGCCGTCGCCGCGGGCCGCGAGCTCGTCCGGGGCGACCGGGTCAGCGGGATGGCCGAGAAGCAGGCGGAGATCGTCCACCAGGGCGTGGTCTACGACCTCGAGGTCGACACCACCCGCACCGAGGCCCTGGACTGCGCGCGCACCATCGCCGAGGCGGTCGTCAGCGGCTCCCCGTGAGGTGCGCGAACACCACCACGTTGCCCCGGTATCCGGTCGCCCGTGAGTAGCCCCCGCCGCAGGTGATCACCCGCAGCTCCGGTCTCTTCGCGGCCCCGTACACCTTCTCGTCGGGGAAGTCCTTCGCGTCGTACACCTCGACCGCGTCCACCGTGAACACCGCGATGCCTCCGTCGCGCCGGTCCACCTCGATCGCACTCCCCTTGCGCAGTGCGCCGAGGCCGTAGAAGACGGCCGGTCCGTCCGCGTTGTCGACGTGCCCGGCGACGATCGCGGTGCCCGTCTCGCCGGGGGTGGTGCCGGCCTCGTACCAGCCGGCGAGGTTCTTCCTCCTGGCGGGCGGCACATCGAGGCTGCCGCTCGCGGTGAGGGCCAGGGCCGTCAGCGGCGCGTCCACGTGGATCGAGGGGATGCGGACGCGGTCGGGCGGGGACGGCGGCAGGGCGGGCGCGGCGGCCCGCCCGCTGTCCCGTCCCGCGTGCGCCTGGGCGGCGGACGGCTGGGGCGGGGCGTGTGTCTCGGCGCCGCTGCGCAACAGCCACGCGCCGCTGCACAGGGCCACCAGGGTGACGCCCGCTATGGCGGTGTTGCCGAAGCTGCGGTTGCGCACAGGAGCCTCCTCTACGGCTGGCCTGCCCGTCCCCCTCCGGGCCGCGAGGGGCGTCGGACCCGGAGGGGGAGGGGACATGCGGTACCGGCGGACGGACAGCGGAGGGTGTCCGTCAGATCCCGTCGCCTCTCGCCCGGCGATGCAGGAGCCAGGTACCGCCCGCGGCGGCGACGGCGAGAGCCGCCACGCCGGCCGCGGTCTGCACGGGGTCGGGGCCGAGCGCGCCACCGACCCCCGTCTTCACACTTCCTCTGGGATGCACCGGCTGCCGCTGCGAGGTCAGCGTCACCACCAGGTCACCGGTCACCCGCCGGCCGCCCTCCGCGCAGGTCGCGGCGATCTCGTACGTCCCCGGCTGCGCGCTCGGCGGCACCCGGAACTGTCCGATCGCGTCCTCCTCGTGGGTGCTGGGCGCCAGCGTGAAGGTGCCCGCGCCCACCGCGCTGGCGTCGCCGGTCGCCGTGCCGCCGTCCCCGCACGCCGTCGTGTTCACGGTGACCTGCCCGCCGGGCACCACGGAGGACGGGAACACCTCGAGCCCGTCCGTGTCCCCGGCGTGCGCGGGCGCACAGAGGAGACCCGCGGCGGCGACGGCGAGCGCACTGCCGGTCAGCAGGCGGACGGTGGGGCGCATGGTGCTCCTTCGAGCTCTCGGGTGGGTCCCTGTGCCTTCGAGGTAAGTGGCAGTGGGCCGAGCGCGCTTCCTGAGGGTGCGTCAGAAATACGGTGAATGGGTGTCAGATCGGCGCGGACCGAGGCTGATCGCTCGGAGTTTCAGCAGGTCACGGCGGTCTGGCGGGGGTGACGTCGAAGAGAACCCGAAGGGCGCAGGGCGCGCGTGTGAACGGGTGACCCGTCGGCCAGGGGCAGCGCTTGACCTCAACTTTGGTCGAGGTATCAGGCTGTCCTTCATGCAGACACACACCGCTCCTCTTCATGTCGCCCTGATCGTCGGAAGCAACCGCCACGGCCGCTTCGGACCCGTTGTCGCCGACTGGCTCCTGGACCGCCTGCACGACCGCGACGACCTGGTCACCGAGGTCGTGGACGTGGCTGAGGTCCCCCTGCCCATGACCTTCGCCCGGACCGAGGAGGCGGCCGCGGCCCTCGCCTCGGTGACCCCCAAGCTCGCAGCGGCGGACGCCTTCGTCGTCCTCACCCCCGAGTACAACCACAGCTACCCGGCCGGTCTTAAGAACCTGATCGACTGGCACTTCACGGAATGGCAGGCCAAGCCGGTGGCCCTCGTCTCCTACGGCGGCATCTCCGGCGGCCTGCGCGCCGTGGAGCACCTCCGGCAGGTCTTCGCCGAACTCCACGCGGTGACGACGAGGGACACGGTGAGCTTCCACAACGCGGGCGGCTCCTTCGCCGACGGCCGCCTGAAGGACCCGTCGGGCCCGGAGGCGGCGGCGAAGACGATGCTGGACCAGCTGGTGTGGTGGGGGAGGGCGCTCAGGGAGGGGAGGACTGTCCGGCCGTACGGCGGATGAGGTGCGCCGCGGGCGGGGCTACCGTGAGGTGATGGGCATGGAACAGCGCATCACCCTGATCACGCTCGGCGTCCTCGACCTCGCCCGCGCCAAGGCCTTCTACGAGGCGCTGGGCTGGCGTGGCCAGGAGGTCGCGGAGACGGTCTTCTTCCAGGCGGGCGGGCTGGGCCTGGTTCTGTGGAGCCGGGAGAAGCTCGCGGAGGACTGCGGACTGGAGCCGGGCCCCGCGAGCGGCTTCGGCGGCATCGCACTGGCCCACAACGTCCGCTCGGAGGCGGAGGTGGACGACCTCCTCGCCAAGGTGGCCGAGGCAGGCGGCACCATCACCAAACCGCCCGCCGTCAACGCGATCGGCTTCTACTCCAGCGCCTTCACGGACCCGGACGGCCATGCCTGGGAGATCGCGTACAACCCGGGCTTCCCACTGGCGGAGGACGGCTCACTGACTTTGCCGGACTTCGGCTGAGCGACGGGGCGGCCTGGCGATTGGGAGACTGGGCGACCGGGCTGAGGCGAGGAAGGGGGGACACCGGCGGTGGAGCGTATCCGCGCCCGCGAGCCGGATGCCATCGCTCTTCCTCGGCCTCAGCCTCGGTCCCGGCCTCAGCCCCCGCCGCCGGACGAGAACTCCTCCGCGAGCCCGCGATGCCGTTCCGCGACCCGCTTCGCCTCGGTGGGGGTGACGGAGGACCCCGGCAGGCTCCCGAGGCGCTCGATCTCGTCGGCGAAACGCAGATGCTCGGCGCGCGCGTGCTCCCGGCAGGCCAGACACGTCACCCGGTCGGGCCGCGGCGAGGTCATGGCGTACGGCACCCGCAGCCCGCACCCGGTGCCGACGACGCTCGGCAGATCCCCGGCCAGCCCGAACGTGGCCGCGAGCATGGTGCGCACGGCGGCCTCGCCGCGGACCACCTTCACCTCGACATGGATGTGCGGGTCGTTTTTGCCCACCTGCCCCTCCTCCTGCCACCGGTACGGCCGCCCCGGAGACCCGGGGCGGCCGCATCACACGCCGGAAGAGCGGTGGACGTCAGTTCACGTTCACCGCGCTCCAGGCCGCCGCCACCGCGTTGTACTCCGTGCTGCCCGCGCCGTACAGATCCTTCGCCGCGTTCAGTGTGGCCGTCCGCGCCCCCGCGTAGTTCGTCGAGGACGTCATGTAGACGGTCAGCGCCCGGTACCAGATGGCGCCCAGCTTGTCCCGGCCGACGCCGGTGACCGTGGAACCGTTGGACGTCGGCGAGTTGTAGCTGACGCCGTTGATGGTCTTCGGACCGCTGCCCTCCGCCAGCAGGTACGCGAAGTGGTTCGCGACCCCGGAGGAGTAGTGGACGTCGAGGTTGCCGACCGAACTGCTCCAGGAGTCGGCGGAGTTGCCGTCCTTGGAGGGCTTGTCCATGTAGCGCAGGGCGTCCCGTCCGAAGCCGGAGCGGACGATCTTCTCGCCGATCAGGTAGTCCCCGGCGTCCGAGGAGTTGCCCGCGTAGAACTCCACCAGCGTGCCGAAGATGTCGGAGGTCGCCTCGTTGAGCCCGCCCGACTCTCCCGAGTACGTCAGCGCCGCCGTCTTCGACGTCACACCGTGGGACATCTCGTGTCCCGCCACGTCCAGCGACACCAGCGGGCCGAGCTGCGTCCCGTCACCGTCGCCGTACGTCATGCAGAAGCAACTGTCGTCCCAGAAGGCGTTGTTGTACTTGTTGCCGTAGTGGACCCGGTTGTACGAGCCCTTGCCGTCACCGCCGATGCCGTTCCGCCCGTGGACGTTCTTGTAGTAGTCCCAGGTGACGTCGGTCCCGTACTGCGCGTCCACCGCCGCGGTGGCCCGGTCCGAAGTCGCCCCCGTGCCCCAGTGGTTGTCGGCGTCGGTGAACAGGGTCGCGGGCGCCCGGCTGATGCAGATGTTCAGGAAGCACAGGTCGGTCTTGTTGGCCGCGTCGCCGGTGTACGTGTTTCCGCGCGCCGCGTCCTTGAGCTGGTACGTCGACCCCGACTGCGTGGTGTTCAGCGCGACCGTGCCGCTGTACAGAGACTTCCCGTCGCCGGCCGCCTGCTCGATGCTGTCCCACGCGTCGATCTGTGCACCCGTGCGGGCGTCCGTGAGCACCGTCCGCGCGACCGGGTTGCCGAGCGAGTCCTGTGCGGCCGCGTTGGTCTGCCAGGCCAGCTTCGGGGCCCCGTGCAGGGCGTCGACGACCAGCTGCGGCTTGGCGGTGAGCTTCTTCAGCGTCTCGCCCAGGTTGGCCGCCTTGAGCGCGTTCGCCGCGAGGTCGGCCGCCTTCGGGGCGGACAGGGCCGGGGTGACGCTCGACAGGGATATCGCGCGCCTCGTGGCGCGCGAGGAGCTCTCGTACGCCCCGTTCGGCGCCAGGTGGAGCACGAAGTCACCGCCCAGCACGGGCAGTTGGTGGTAGGTGCGGTCGTAGCGCACGTGCTGCGTGCCGTCGGCGTCGACGATCACGTCACGGACCTTGGTGCCCTGGGCGGAGGTGAGCCCCAGCGCCGAGGCCCGGTCGGCCAGGACGGAGGCGGCGTTCTGGAGTGCGGTGGCCCTGGTCGGCTTGTCCGCCGCACCGGCGGCGGGGGAGAGGGCGGCGGCCAGCAAAGTGGCGGCGGTGGCGGCGACTCCGGCGGTGGCGAGACGACGGGAACGGGCACCTCGGACGTACGGCCGTATCCGACTCATCGGTCTCCTCTGAAAGGCGCCAACGCGGCGCGTGGGGGGTGGGGCGGACGTTGACGAAGATTTAAGAGGCCATGACAAGCCATGTCCATACCGCGTCACGTGCAGGTGTGTGAGGGGAGAGAATCGTTTCTGTGACCCCTGCACGACTCCCGTTCTTCGTCTACGGCACCCTCCGCCCCGGCGAGGTCAACCACGACCTCTTCCTGCGCGGCCGGATCTGCTCGGAGGAGCCGGGCCGGCTACCGGGTGCGCTGCTCTACGACGGTCCCGGGTACCCGTACGCGGTGGAGGAGCCGGGCGGCGGACCGGTCCTCGGTGAGCTTGTCACCGCGAGCCCCGAGGAGTACGACGAACTGCTCGCCGCTCTCGACGAGTTGGAGGAGTACGCGCCGGGCGATCCACGCAACCTCTACGAACGGGTCGCCCGCGAGGTGGTGCGCGTCGCCGACGGGACGGCCGTGCGCGCGTGGGTGTACGTGGCCGCGCCCTCCGTCGCCGTACGCCTGCGAGCGCGCGGCAAGCTGATCGAGAGCGGTGACTGGCCGGCGAGGTGAGCTACCGCTCCACGGCCGCCGAGGTGAGCTACCGCTCCACCGCCTCCACCCGCACCGCGCACGCCTTGAACTCCGGCATGCGCGACGTCGGGTCCAGCGCCGGGTTGGTGAGGGTGTTGGCGCGGCCCTCGCCGTACCAGTGGAAGGGCATGAAGACGGTGTCGGGGCGGATGCCCAGCGTGATGCGGGCCGGTGCCACGGCCCGCCCGCGCCGTGAGACCACGGCCACCGGGTCGCCCTCGGCCGCCCCCAGCCGCTCCGCCAGCCGGGGGTGCAGCTCCACGAACGGTCCCGGCGCGGCCGCGTTCAGCTCGTCCACCCGCCGGGTCTGCGCACCGGACTGGTACTGCGCCACGACCCGGCCGGTCGTCAGCAGCACCGGGTACTCCTCGTCGGGCTCCTCCGCGATCGCCCGGTGCGAGACGGGGACGAACCGGGCCCGGCCGTCCGGGTGGGCGAAACGGTCCAGGAAGAGCCGCGGGGTGCCGGGGTGCACGTCCTCGTCACCGGCGGGTGCGTCCTTCTCCGGCGTCGGACACGGCCAGAACACCCCGTTCTCCTCCGCCAGTCGCCGGTACGTGATGCCGGAGTAGTCGGCCGGACCGCCCGCGCTCGCCCGGCGCAGCTCCTCGAAGACCTCCTCGGGGTCCGTCGGGAAGCCCTTCTCCACTCCGAGGCGGTCGGCGAGTTCGTGCATGACCTCCAGGTCGCTGCGGATGCCGACCGGCGGGGTGATCGCCTGCCGGCGCAGCAGCACCCGGCCCTCCAGGTTGGTCGTCGTGCCCGTCTCCTCGGCCCACTGCGTCACCGGCAGGACCACGTCCGCGAGGGCCGCCGTCTCCGAGAGGACTACGTCACAGACGGCAAGGAAATCAAGGGACTTGATGCGCTCCTCGATGTGCGCGGCGCGCGGCGCCGACACCACCGGGTTGGAGCCCATCAGGAGCAGCGACCTGATGTCGGTGCCGAGCGCGTCGAGCAACTCGTAGGCGCTGCGCCCCGGTCCGGGCAGCGAGTCGGGGTCCACGCCCCACACCTCGGCGACATGGGCCCGCGCCGCCGGGTCGTCCAGCTTGCGGTAGCCGGGCAACTGGTCGGCCTTCTGGCCGTGTTCGCGCCCGCCCTGGCCGTTGCCCTGCCCGGTCAGACAGCCGTAACCGCTGTACGGGCGTCCCGCGCGTCCGGTCGCCAGGCACAGGTTGATCCAGGCGCCCACGGTGTCGGTGCCCTTGGACTGCTGCTCGGGCCCGCGCGCGGTGAGCACCATCGCGGACTCCGGCTCGCAGAACATCCGTACAGTGTCCCGGAGTTGGGGCACCGGTACCCCGGTGATCCGCTCCACGTACTCCGGCCAGTGGGCCATCGCGGCGGCCCGGGCGTCCTCCCAGCCGGCCGTGCGCTCACGGACGTACTCCTCGTCGACGAGCCCGTCGGCGACGACCAGGTGCAGCAGTCCGAGCGCGAGGGCGAGGTCCGTGCCGGGGCGGGGCATGAGGTGCAGATCGGCCTGCTCGGCGGTCCTGGTGCGGCGCGGGTCGATGACGATCAGCGTGCCGCCGTTCTCCTTGAGCTCGGTGAAGAACCGCAGGGCGGGCGGCATGGTCTCGGCGAGGTTGGAGCCGACGAGGATCACACAGCCGGACTTCGGTATGTCCTCCAGCGGGAAGGGCAGCCCCCGGTCGAGGCCGAAGGCCTTGATGCCGCCGGCCGCTGCGGACGACATGCAGAAGCGCCCGTTGTAGTCGATCTGCGAGGTGCCGAGGACGACCCGCGCGAACTTGCCGAGCGTGTACGCCTTCTCGTTGGTCAGGCCGCCCCCGCCGAAGACCCCGCACGCGTCCGGGCCGTGCTCCGCGCGCGTGCGGGACAGTCCCTCGGCGATCCGGTCCAGTGCCTCGTCCCAGCCGGCGGGCACGAGTGTGCCCCCGGAGCGCACCAACGGGGAGGTCAGGCGCACCCGGGACGAGAGCACCGCGGGCGCGGTACGGCCCTTGCTGCACAGCGCTCCCCGGTTCACCGGGAAGTCCGCGCGCTCGCTCACCTCGACGGTCCCGTCCGGAGCGGGGGTGAGGTTCATGCCGCACTGCAGGGCGCAGTACGGGCAGTGCGTGGGCGTCGCGGAGTTCTGCATGCCCTTCAGCGTGCTTCGGCCGTGTTACGCCGGGGACGACCCTTTGTTACGCGCCCAAGACGGCGACCTCCCTATCGGCGCCCGGAAGCCGTGAGGCGCATACGCGCCCACCTGAGAGTCGCCGCCGCGCGGCGCGGAAGTTGCCTGCGATGTGAAAGGCGCCACATGTGGCGCATTCCGTCGCGTGCTTGGCCGATCACACATCGTTGAGTGTTGAAAAACCGGGGCTACAGTCGAAAGCGGATCCAGCTTGGCGCCAGGCACACCGTGATGCGAGAAGCCAGCCAGGAGGTTCCGCCAGCATGTCCTTGCGCCACTTGGTCCCCCGCGACCAGCATCTCTTCCGGGCCTACGGCCACGGACCCACCGTTCCCGTCCCCGACCCGCTCGTCCACCGTGCGATCGAGCGCCGGGCGGCCGCGAACCCGCGTGCCGTGGCGGCGGAGCACGCCGGTGCGACGATCACCTACGGCGAGCTCGACCGGTACGCCGACGCCCTCGCCGCCCGTCTGGTCCGCGAGGGCGTCCGCCCGGGCGACCACGTCGGGCTCTTCGTCCGCCGCTCCGTGCCGATGCTCGTCGGTCTGCTCGGCATCCTGAAGGCGGGTGCCGCCTATGTCCCGCAGGACATCGGCCTCACGCCCCCGGCCCAGCTCGCCCATGTGGTCCGGGCCGCCCGCACCCGGATCGTCCTCACCGTCGCCGAGCACGCGGCCCGTGTCCCCCGCGGCCCCCATGTGATCACCCTCGACGAACCGCTGCCGTACGAGCCGACGGCCGCGCCCGCGCGGACGGTCCGCCCCGACGACGGCTGCTATGTCCTGTTCACCTCCGGCACCACGGGCCGCCCCAACGGCGTGAAGGTCACCCACCGCAACGTGGCGAGCCTCCTCCTCACCGAGCCCGGCGGCCTCGGCATCCGGCCCGGCGACCGTGTGGCCCAACTCCTCAACATCGCCTTCGACATGGCGGCCTGGGAGATCCTCGGCTGCCTCACCCACGGCGGCACCCTCGTCATCCGCGGCCGGGACATCACGGCGACGGCCCGCACGGCCGACGTCCTGATCGCCACCCCGACCGTCCTGTCCGGCATCGACCCGGCGCTCTGCCGGCGGGTGCGGACGGTCGCCGTCGCCGGGGAGCCCTGCCCGCGTCCCCTCGCCGACCGCTGGGCGCGCGGGGCCCTCTTCTACAACTGCTGCGGCCCGACCGAGACGACCATCGTCAACACGATGAGCCGTCACGACCCGTCGGCCCCGCTGCTGACCATCGGCCGTCCCACCCCCAACAACACGGTCTACGTCCTGGACGCCGACCGTCGCCCGCTGCCCATCGGGGCCGTCGGCGAGATGTGGGCGGGCGGCGACTGCGTCTCGGCGGGCTACCTGGACAACCCCGCCCTGAACGCCGAGCGTTACGCCCCCGACCCCTTCCTCGGCGGCGACCACCGGATGTTCCGCACCCGCGACCTCGGCCGCTGGACCGCCGACGGCGAGCTCGAACACCTCGGCCGCACCGACGACCAGGTCAAGGTCCGCGGTTTCCGCGTCGAGCTCGACTCCGTCTCCTCGGTCCTGGAGGCCGTCGAGGGCTGCGCCCGTGCGGTGACCCTGAAGCGGGACGCCCGCACCCTGGTCTCCTTCGTCTGTCCGGCGGACGTCGACCCCGAGCGGGCCCGGCGGGCGGTCGCGGACGCGCTGCCGTACTACTGCGTCCCCGAATGTGTCATGCCCCTGCCATTCCTGCCGGAGACGGACCGGGGCAAGGTCGACAAGGAGGCGCTGCTGCGGATGGCCCTGGAAGGGGACCGGGCGACTCTTCAAGGAGCGGTCCGATGACCACATCTCTCGACCGGCAGGACGTCGACCTGCCCCCGCTCGTCCCGAGGCACCGCCGGCTGCTCAAGCACCCCCGCCTGATGCACTACAACCGGCTGGCGGCCCTGGTCGTCATCGCCAACCTCGTGTTCCTGTGCACGAGTTGGGTCCCCTCGGCGCAGACCATGGGCGACGCGGCGCTCGTCAACCTCGCCCTCGCCGTCGTCGTCCGCCAGCAGTACGTCATCAACCTGCTCTTCCGGCTGGCGACCTCGGCCCCGACGAGCTGGCCCCTGAGGATCCGCTGGACGCTCGGGAAGGTCTACCACTTCGGCGGCCTGCACGTGGGCGGGGCACTGGCGGGCACGGCCTGGTTCCTGGCCCTGACGACCGGAACCCGCAACGGCCCCCTCATGGCGGTCGGTTGGACCCTGCTGGCCCTGCTGGCACTCATCGTCGCCACGGCCCTGCCGCCCTTCCGGTCCCGCCACCACGACCACTTCGAGAAGATCCACCGCTTCGGCGGCTGGACGGCCCTGGCCCTGTTCTGGGCGCACACGCTCCTCGCCGCCCCCGGCCCCTTCGAGGTGACCGTCCTCACCGTCGTCACCTTCAGCGTCGCGCTGCCCTGGCTACGGCTGCGCAAGGTGGCCGTACGTCTCGAACGTCCCTCCTCCCACGTCGTGCTGGCCCGCTTCGACCACGGCGAGACCCCCTTCGCGGGTTCCTCGACGGCGATCAGCCGCAGCCCGCTCAAGGAATGGCACTCCTTCGCCAACGTCCCCGCGCCCGGCCAGCCCGGCTTCCGGCTCACCATCTCCCGGGCCGGCGACTGGACGGGGGCCTTCATCGACGACCTGCCGGCGAAGGTCTGGGTCAAGGGCATCACGACCGCCGGAGTCGCCAACATCGAGGTCCTGTTCAAGAAGGTGGTCTACGTGGCGACCGGCAGCGGCATCGGCCCCTGTCTGCCCCATCTCCTCGCCGCCGAGGTCCCCTCCCGCCTGGTCTGGGCGACCCGCGACCCCCGCGCCACCTACGGCGACGCCCTCGTCGACGAGATCCTCGCCGTCCAGCCGGACGCGCTGGTCTGGGACACCTCCCGGCACGGCAAGCCCGACATGGTGCGCCTCGCCCACCAGGCCTACCGGGACTTCGGGGCCGAGGCCGTCATCTGCATCTCCAACAAGAAGCTGACCTGGCAGGTGGTGCACGGTCTGGAGCGGCGGGGGATCCCCGCGTACGGCGCGATCTGGGACTCGTAGAAGGGAAGGCCGATGAACAACCTGAAGCTGGAACGGCACGGCGGCGTCGTGACCGTGCGTCTGCACCGCCCGCACGTCCTGAACGCGCTCAGCTCCGAGTTGCTGACCGAACTCCTCGCGGTCCTGCGCCCGTTGGACGAGGACCGGGAGGTCGGCTGCTTCGTCGTCACCGGTTCGGAGCGGGTCTTCGCGGCGGGCGCCGACATCAAGGAGATGGCCGGGAAGTCGGCCGTGGACATGGCGGCCGAGGACTACTTCGCCGCGTGGGAGGAGTTCGCCGACCTGCGCACCCCGAAGATCGCCGCCGTCAACGGCCCCGCCCTGGGCGGCGGTTGCGAACTGGCGATGATGTGCGACCTCGTCGTCGCGGGGGAGTCGGCGGTCTTCGGACAGCCGGAGATCAAGCTCGGGGTGATCCCGGGCATCGGCGGCACCCAGCGCCTGACCCGGCTGGTCGGCGGGGCGAAGGCCATGGACCTGATCCTCACCGGACGCACGATGGACGCGCGGGAGGCGGGGCGCTGCGGCCTCGTCTCCCGGGTCGTACCCGACGACCGGGTCCTGCCGGAGGCCCTGGAGGCGGCCGCGACGATCGCCTCGTACGGGCGTACGGCGGTCAGGGCGGCCCGTGAGTGCGTGCACCAGGCACTGGAGACCGGTCTGCGAGACGGCATCCGCTTCGAACGCCGGGTCTTCCACGCCCTGTTCGCGACGGCCGACCAGAAGGAGGGCATGACCGCGTTCCTGGAGAAACGCGCCCCGCGCTTCACCGGACGCTGACGGCGCGCCCGGGGACGGGCCTTCGTGGCCCGTCCCCGGGCCCGCCCGCGCACAGGGGCGGACGCGGAGTCGCCCGCCGCCCGCTCGCTCAGCGCGCCGACGCCAGCGCGTTCGTCACCCCGGGTTCCTTGGGCCCCAGGAACCGCGGATCCGGCCGGAACACCGCGTCCAGGGCCGCCTTGCCGGCCGCGAAGACCTCCCGGGTGCCGCCGTAGTACCAGGTGGCGTCGTGCTTGGCAGCCACGCCGACGCCGTACGACGTGACCCCCGCCGCCTGACAGAGCGCCACCGCGCGCCGGATGTGGAACCCCTGGCTGATCAGCACCGCCTTGTGGACGCCGAAGATCTTCCGGGCGCGGACACAGGAGTCCCAGGTGTCGAAGCCGGCGTAGTCACTGACGATCCGTCCGTCCGGGACGCCGTGCCGGGTCAGATAGGCGCGCATCGCGTCGGGCTCGTCGTAGTCCGCACGGCTGTTGTCACCGGTGACGAGGACCACCTCGATCCGGTTCTCCCGGTACAGCTTCGCCGCCGCGTCGAGCCGGTGCGCGAGATACGGCGAGGGCTCGCCGTCCCACAGCCCGGCACCGAAGACCACGGCGACCTCGGTGCGCGGCACGTCGGCCGTCGTCCGCAGCCGGTCGCCCGTCACGACGTACATCCAGGTCGACGGCAGCAGTGCGAGCACGCACCCCGCCATCACGGCCTGCACGAGCCTGCGCCGCCCGGCACGCGTGCGTGGCAGGCGCGGTCTGCATACCCTCGGCAGTCGCATCGGACGTCCCTCCCCGGTCGCTCTCGACAAGCAGAGACGTGCCGTCGGGCCGACCGGTTCGTCCGCCGACGCGTGAGCAGACTCACGTCAGGACGCGAATGCGCAGGTCACGCCTCCTCACACGGCCGATCCCGGCGTGGTGAACCGCTGGAAAGCACGCGTTATTGCTGGGAAACGGGGAGGCAACCTCGGGCCGTCACCATCGATGCATGAACCGGATCAGCAGCCAGCCCAGCCTCGTCTCCCTCGACGACCGGCGCCGCCCCGAGCCGCCCGCGCTCGTCCTGGTGGCCCACGGCAGCCGCGATCCGCGCACCCTCGCCACGGTCCACGGCCTCCTGGACCGGGTCCGCGCACAGCGCCCCGGCCTGCCGGTCCACCTGGGCCACATCGAGCTCAACGAGCCACTGCTCCCGGACACGCTGGCGTCCCTGGGCACGGCGGAAGCGGTCCTGGTCCCCTTGCTGCTGAGCCGCGGCTACCACGTGAAGCGCGACATCCCCGAGATGGCGGCGGCCTCCCCGGCACGCACACGCGTGGCCGCCCCGCTGGGCCCGCACCCCCTCCTGGTGGACACCCTGCACGCCCGCCTGACCGAGGCGGGCTGGAGCACGGACGAGGAGACGCGCCGCACCAGCGCGGTGGTCCTCGCGTCCGCGGGCTCCCGCGACCCCGACTCGGCCGTGGACACCCGCCGCACGGCCCAGCTGCTCTCGGACCGCCTGGGCGTCCCGGTGGTCCCGGCCTACGCCTCCGCGGCGACCCCGACGGTCGACACGGCGATCCGCGCACTGGCGGCGCGAGGCCGCGACAGGGTGGCGGTGGCGTCGTACTTCACCGCCCGGGGCCTGTTCGCCACGCAATGCGCGCAGAAGGCTCCGTGGCTGGCGTCGGCCCCCTTGGGCACGCACCCGGCGATGGCCGACCTGATCCTGCACCGCTACGACCAGGTGGCCGACCTCAGCGGCGCGGGGAGCCGCGCGGCCGGCCACGAACTGCCCGCGCTCGCGGTGTAGCCGGTACCCGGCAGACGTACAGGCGAATTGTCAGTCACTGCCCGTACTGTCAAGACATGCCGTACGACCCGCAGTCAACAGAACGCTGGGCCCCAGAACCCGACAAACGCCCCGGCCGCACCGCCTTCCAGCGCGACCGGGCAAGGATCCTCCACTCCGCCGCGCTCCGAAGGCTCGCCGGCAAGACACAGGTCGTCACCCCGGGCACCCGCAGCCAGGTGTGGGACGCCAGCCCCCGCACCCGCCTCACCCACTCCCTGGAATGCGCCCAGGTCGGCCGCGAGCTCGGCGCGGCCCTCGGCTGCGACCCGGACCTCGTGGAGGCCGCCTGTCTCGCCCACGACCTCGGCCACCCGCCCTTCGGCCACAACGGCGAACAGGCACTCAACGAATTCGCCGACGACTGCGGCGGCTTCGAGGGCAACGCGCAGTCCCTGCGGCTGCTGACCCGCATCGAGCCCAAGCGCTTCACCGAAGAGGGCTCGGTGGGGCTGAACCTCACCCGGGCCACCCTCGACGCGGCCACCAAGTACCCCTGGCCGCGCGGGGCGCAGGCGTCCCGGAAGTTCGGCGTCTACGAGGACGACCGCCCCGTCTTCGACTGGATCCGCAAGGAGGCCCCCGGCACCCGCACCACTTTCGAGGCCCAGGTCATGGACTGGTCCGACGACGTGGCGTACTCGGTCCACGACGTCGAGGACGGCCTGCACGCGGGCCACATCGACCCCAACTGCCTGCACGCCGAACCGGAACGCGCGGCCGTCTTCGAGGTGGCCCTCGGCCGGTACGTACCGCAGGACACCGACCCGGCGGAACTCGCCGCGGCCCTCGACCGCCTCCAGGACCAGGAGTGGTGGCCGCACGGCTACGACGGCTCGGCCGTCGCCCAGGCCCGCCTCAAGGACGCCACCAGCCAGCTCATCGGCCGCTTCTGCCTGTCCGCCGAGGCAGCCACGCGCGCGCGGTACGGCACCGGCAGGCTCACCCGGTACGACGCCGAACTCGTCGTACCGCACGGCACCCGCCTGGAGTGCGCGGTCCTGAAGGCCGTCGCCGACCGGTACGTCATGCAGCGCGCCGAGCAGGAGCGGCTGCGGGCCGACCAGCGGGTCGTCGTCGCCGAACTGGCCGAGGCGTTCACCGTCCGCGCCCCGGACGGCCTCGACCCCCAGTTCCGCGCGCTCTTCGACCGGGCGCCCGACGACCGCGCGCGCAAGCGGGTGATCGTGGACCAGATCGCCTCCCTGACCGACGCGTCCGCCCGCTCGCTTCACGCCCGTCTCACGGGGCACCTGTGATGCTTGCGGGACACAAGTTGTGCGGAGAAGACGGGAGTGACATGGAACGAGTCCGAATGTGACCCTCCGTGGCCTGATCGGGCCACTCCCTCTTCCCCCATCACGCTCCGTGCGGGACGCTCCCATGTGGCGGCACCTTTACGAGGAGGCATCAAGTGGTCGACGCGGATCAGACTTTTGTCATCGTGGGCGGAGGTCTCGCCGGCGCGAAGGCGGCCGAGACGCTCCGGACGGAGGGCTTCACCGGCCGCGTGATACTGATCTGCGACGAACGCGACCACCCCTACGAGCGCCCGCCGCTCTCCAAGGGCTACCTCCTCGGCAAGGAGGAGCGCGACAGCGTCTTCGTGCACGAACCCGCCTGGTACGCGCGCAACGACATCGAGCTGCACCTCGGCGAGACCGTGGACGCCATCGACCGGGCGGCGAAGACGGTCCGCTTCGGCGAGGACGGCACCTCCGTCCGCTACGACAAGCTGCTGCTGGCCACCGGCGCCGAACCCCGCCGCCTGGACATCCCGGGCACCGACCTGGCCGGTGTCCACCATCTGCGCCGCCTCGCCCACGCCGAGCGTCTCAAGGGCGTCCTGGCCACCCTGGGCAGGGACAACGGCCACCTCGTGATCGCCGGCGCCGGCTGGATCGGCCTCGAGGTCGCGGCGGCGGCCCGGGAGTACGGCGCCGAGGTCACCGTCGTCGAGCCCCTGTCGACCCCGCTGCACTCCGTCCTCGGCCCCGAGCTCGGCAACCTCTTCGCCGAACTCCACCGCGAGCACGGCGTCCGCTTCCACTTCGGGGCCCGACTGACGGAGATCGTCGGGCAGGACGGCATGGTCCTCGCGGCCCGCACCGACGACGGCGAGGAGCACCCCGCGCACGACGTCCTCGCAGCGGTCGGCGCGGCCCCGCGCGTCGCCCTCGCCGAGGCGGCCGGACTCGAACTGGCGGACCGGGCGCACGGCGGCGGCATCGCGGTGGACGGACAACTGCGCACCTCCGACCCGGACATCTACGCGGCGGGCGACGTGGCCTCCTTCCACCACGCCCTCTTCGGCGACCGGCTGCGGGTCGAGCACTGGGCCAACGCGCTCAACGGCGGCCCGGCGGCGGCGCGAGCGATGCTGGGCCGCCAGGTGACGTACGACCGAGTGCCCTACTTCTTCTCCGACCAGTACGACCTGGGCATGGAGTACAGCGGCTGGGCGCCCCCGGGCACGTACGACGAAGTGGTGATCCGGGGAGACGCCGGCAAGCGCGAGTTCGTCGCCTTCTGGGTGAAGCAGGGCCGCGTGCTGGCCGGGATGAACGTCAACGTGTGGGACGTCACAGAACCGATTCAGGGACTGATCCGGTCCGGGGCTCAGGTGGACACGGAGGCGCTGGCGGACCCGCACGTTCCACTCGTCAGCCTCGTCCCGTAGGTGTCAGTACCTCCCCGTAGACTTCACGCGTGGCAGGACGGATCAACGACGAGGACGTGAAGGCGGTACGGGACGCGGTCCCGATCGACGCCGTGGTGTCCGAGTACCTCCAGCTGCGCAACGCGGGCGGTGGCAACCTCAAGGGCCTGTGCCCCTTCCACGACGAGAAGTCGCCGTCCTTCCAGGTCAGTCCGAGCAAGGGTCTCTTCCACTGCTTCGGCTGCCAGGAGGGCGGCGACACCATCACGTTCGTGATGAAGGTCGACCACCTCTCCTTCTCCGAGGCGGTCGAGCGCCTCGCCGGCCAGGCCGGCATCACCCTGCGCTACGAGGAGGGCGGCTACAACCCCTCCCACCAGCGCGGCGAGCGGATCCGCCTGGTCGAGGCCCACAAGATCGCCGCCGACTGGTACATGGAGCAGCTGGCGAGCAGCCCGGAGGCCGACACCGGCCGCCAGTTCCTCGCGGAGCGCGGCTTCGACCAGGCGGCGGCCGCGCACTTCTCCGTCGGCTACAGCCCCCAGGGCTGGGACCACCTCACCCGCTTCCTGCGCGGCAAGGGCTTCACCGACAAGGAGCTCCTGCTCTCCGGACTCTCCCAGGAGGGCCGCCGCGGCCCCATCGACCGCTTCCGCGGCCGCCTGATGTGGCCCATCCGCGACATCGGCGGAGACGTCGTCGGTTTCGGCGCACGCAAGCTCTACGAAGCGGACAACGGCCCGAAGTACCTCAACACGCCCGACACGGCGATCTACAAGAAGTCCCAGGTCCTCTACGGCATCGACCTCGCCAAGAAGGACATCGCCAAGGCGTCCCGCGCGGTCGTCGTCGAGGGCTACACCGACGTCATGGCCTGCCACCTCGCCGGCGTCACGACCGCCATCGCGACCTGCGGCACTGCCTTCGGCAGCGACCACATCAAGATCCTCCGCCGGCTCCTCATGGACAACGGCTCGGCCCGCGTGATCTTCACCTTCGACGGCGACGCGGCCGGCCAGAAGGCGGCCCTGCGCGCCTTCGAGGACGACCAGAAGTTCGCCGCCGAGACCTACATCGCCATCGCACCCGACGGCATGGACCCCTGCGACCTGCGCCTCGCCAAGGGCGACGACGCGGTCGCCGACCTGGTCGAACCCCGCACCCCGCTCTTCGAGTTCGCGCTGCGCCAGATCGTCGTCCGCTACGACCTCGACACCCCGGCCGGCCGAGCGGCCGCCCTCGACGAAGCGGCCCCCATCGTCGCCCGCATCAAGAACAGCGGCGCCCAGCACGAGGTCGCCGTCCAGCTCGCCGGCATGCTCGGCATCCTCGACACCCAGTTCGTGGTCAAGCGGGTGGCCCAGCTGGCCCGTTGGGCCCGCGACCGCGGCGGGAAGGGCCCGGCCCCCTCGGGACGCGGCTCGCAGCAGCCGTCGTACGACGGAGCCCACCGCCCCGCCGTCTCCGGCCCCGCCCTCACCCTGCGCAACCCCGTCTACGCCACCGAGCGCGAGCTGCTCAAGCTCGCCCTCCAGCGCCCCGAACTGGTCTCCCCGGCCTTCGACGCGTACGGCATCGACGAGTTCACCGCCCCGCCCTACGCCGCCGTGCGCCAGGCCATCATGGACGCGGGCGGCGCCGAGTACGGCGTCCAGGACTCCCAGGACTATCTGGTCCGCGTCCGCGAGGCCGCCCCCGACGACGCGGTCCGCGCGATGGTCACGGAGCTGGCCGTCGAGGCGATCATGCGCAAGACGGTCGACGAGAACTACGCGGGCGACCAGCTCGTCACCGTCCGCCGCCGCGCCGTCGACCGCCGCATCCAGGAGATCCAGGGCACCCTGATCCGCCTCGGCAACGGCGGCGACCCGGCCCACCTGGCCGCCGTGCAGAACGAGGTGTGGGTCCTGCAGCAGTACGGCCAGGCACTGCGCGAGCGCGGAGCCGCCGCCCTCTAGCCACGTGTACGGCGGAGTAACTGCGCGGTCACGGCCCGATTGCAAAAAGTCACCGCACGCCCCTCGTGGCGGCGATGTGTCGTACTCCACACTGGGTTCCGGTGCCTGAGTCCTCGGAGCGCGGCCGATCCGTCCCCAGCGGGTCCCAGACCCCCGCGATTCCGCTCAACGAGTACGGGACGGACAGCGGCGAGGCCGCCGACTCCGCCCCCGAAGTACCGCTGCCGCACCCCCTGGCAGCGATCATCCTGGAGGTCGCCCCCGTGCAGACCCAGACCCTCACACAGACCGAGAACAGTACCGACGACACGACAGAGCAGGACGCCGAGACCGACGTTCTCGTCGCGGTGCCCCCGCAGAGCCGTGTCGTGCACCACCCCGAGGCGGAGCCGGACGCGCCGCCCGCGGAAGCCCTCGAGCACGTGGAGACGGAGCCGGTCGAACCGCCCGAGCCGCCCCGCGGCCGCGTCGACACCGGCGGCCCGTCCTCGGACCTGTTCCGCCAGTACCTGCGGGAGATCGGCCGGATCCCGCTGCTCACCGCGGCCGAGGAGGTCGAACTCGCCCGCCGGGTCGAGGCCGGGCTGTTCGCCGAGGAGAAGCTGCTCAACACCCCCGACCTCGACAGCCAGTTGGCACTCGACCTGGACCGCCTGGTGGTGCTGGGCCGGATGGCCAAGCGCCGTCTCATCGAGGCGAACCTGCGGCTCGTGGTGTCCGTCGCCAAACGGTACGTCGGCCGCGGCCTGACCATGCTCGACCTGGTGCAGGAAGGCAACCTGGGCCTGATCCGGGCGGTCGAGAAGTTCGACTACGCCCGCGGCTACAAGTTCTCCACCTACGCCACCTGGTGGATCCGCCAGGCCATGTCCCGGGCCCTCGCCGACCAGGCCCGGACGATCCGGGTCCCGGTCCACGTCGTCGAGTTGATCAACCGTGTCGTGCGCGTCCAGCGCCGCATGCTCCAGGAACGCGGCTACGAACCCACCCCGGAAGAGGTCGCCTCCCACCTCGACCTCGCCCCGGAACGCGTCAGCGAGGTGCTGCGCCTGGCCCAGGAGCCGGTGTCCCTGCACGCCCCGGTGGGCGAGGAGGACGACGTCGCGCTCGGTGACCTCATCGAGGACGGCGACGCGGCGTCTCCTGTGGAGTCGGCGGCGTTCCTGCTGCTCAGGGAGCACCTGGAGGCGGTGCTGTCGACGCTGGGCGAGCGCGAGCGCAAGGTCGTACAGCTGCGGTACGGGCTCGCAGACGGCCGGCCTCGCACGCTGGAGGAGATCGGGCGGATCTTCGGCGTGACACGCGAGCGGATACGCCAGATCGAGTCGAAGACCCTCAACAAGCTGCGGGACCACGCCTTCGCGGATCAGCTGCGGGGATATCTGGACTGAGGGAAGGGGCCGCTCGCAGGCGGCCCCTTCCGGCTAGTCGACCTCCGCCACCGCCTGCGCGAACTGTGCCTTGTACAGGCGCGCGTACGCCCCGCCGGCCTCCAGCAGGTCCGTGTGCGTGCCCTGTTCGACGATCGAGCCGTTCTCCATCACGAGGATGGTGTCCGCGTCCCGGATGGTCGACAGGCGGTGCGCGATCACGAACGACGTGCGCCCGTGCGCCAGTTTGGCCATCGCCTTCTGGATCAGTACCTCGGTACGGGTGTCGACCGAACTCGTCGCCTCGTCCAGGACCAGGATCACCGGGTCCGACAGGAACGCCCGGGCGATCGTGATGAGCTGCTTCTCGCCCGCGCTCACCCCGCTGCCCTCGTCGTCGATGACGGTGTCGTAGCCCTCGGGCAGGGTCCGCACGAACCGGTCCGCGTGGGCCGCCCGCGCCGCCTCCTCGATCTCGCCCCGGGTGACCTCGCGCGAGGCGCCGTACGCGATGTTCTCCGCGATGGTGCCGCCGAACAGCCAGGTGTCCTGCAGGACCATGCCGATCCCGGCGCGCAGTTCGTCCCGGGACATCCTCGCGATGTCCACGCCGTCGAGGGTGATCCGCCCGCCCGAGACGTCGTAGAACCGCATCAGCAGGTTGACCAGGGTCGTCTTGCCGGCACCGGTCGGGCCGACGATCGCGACCGTGTGCCCGGGTTCGACCTTCAGCGAGAGGTCCTCGATGAGCGGCTTCTCGGGGTCGTAGCGGAAGGACACGTGCTCCAGGGCGACCCGTCCGCGCAGCTCCTCCGGCTTCTCGGGGACCTGGGGATCCGCCTCCTGCTCCTCCGCGTCCAGGAGTTCGAAGATCCGCTCGGCCGAGGCGACACCCGACTGCACGAGGTTCGCCATGGACGCGACCTGCGTGAGCGGCATCGAGAACTGGCGCGAGTACTGGATGAAGGCCTGCACGTCCCCGATGGACAGCGAACCCGACGCGACCCGCAGCCCGCCGACGACCGCCACCAGCACGTAGTTGATGTTCGAGACGAACATCATCAGCGGCTGCATGACCCCGCTGTTGAACTGCGCCTTGAACCCGGCCTCGTACAGCGCCTCGTTCTGCTCGGCGAACTGCGCGGCCGACTCGTCCTGACGCCCGAACACCTTCACCAGGTTGTGCCCTGTGTACATCTCCTCGATGTGGGCGTTGAGCTTGCCCGTGGTGCGCCACTGCTGCACGAAGTGCGGCTGCGAGCGCTTGCCCACGCGCGTGGCGACGACGAACGACAGCGGCACCGTGACCAGCGCGACCAGCGCCAGCAGCCAGGACACCCAGAACATCATCGCGAGCACCCCGATGATGGTGAGCAGGGAGTTGATGAGCTGGCCCATCGACTGCTGGAGGGTCTGCCCGATGTTGTCGATGTCGTTCGTCGCCCGGGACAGGACCTCGCCGCGCTGGCGCTTGTCGAAGTACGACAACGGCAGCCGCGACAGCTTCGTCTGCACGTCCTCGCGCATCCGGAACATCGTGCGGTTGACGGTCCGGTTGACCAGCCGCGTCGCCACCGCCATCAGCAGCCCGGCGATCAGGAACACCCCGACCGCGAACAGCAGGACATGTCCCACGGCGGTGAAGTCGATGCCCTCGCCGGGGGTGAAGTCGGTGCTGCGGAGCATGTCGGCGACCTGACCCTCGCCGCGGGCCCGCATCTGGGCGAGCACCTCCTCCTTGCTCGCCCCGGCGGGCATCTGCCGTCCGATGATGCCCGCGAAGACCAGGTCGGTGGCCTCGCCGAGGATCTTCGGCCCGACCACGTTCAGGCCGACGCTGACGACCACGCAGGCCAGCATCGCGTAGAGGGTGAAGCGTTCCGGCTTGAACTGGGCGAGCAGCCGCCTTCCGGACACCTTGAAGTCGATCGAGCGGGTCTCGGGACCGCCGCCTGCCATCATGCGCCCCATGGGCCCGGCCATCAGGCAGCCTCCGCTTCCGTGAGCTGGGAGAGCACGATCTCCCGGTAGGTCTCGTTGTCCGCCATCAGCTCGCGGTGGGTGCCGGTGCCGACGACCCGCCCCTCGTCGAGGACGACGATCCGGTCGGCGTCCCGGATGGTGGCCACCCGCTGGGCGACGATCACGACGGTCGCCTCCGAGGTCTCCTCGGCGAGCGCCGCGCGCAGGGCCGCGTCGGTCGCGTAGTCGAGGGCGGAGAAGGAGTCGTCGAAGAGGTAGATCTCCGGCCGCTGCACCAGCGTGCGCGCGATGGCGAGACGCTGGCGCTGCCCGCCGGAGACGTTGGTGCCGCCCTGGGCGACGGGGGAGTCGAGCCCGTTCTCCAACCGTTCGACGAAGTCCTTGGCCTGCGCCACCTCCAGCGCGTGCCACAGCTCCTCGTCCGTGGCGTCCGGATTGCCGTAGCGGAGGTTGGTGGCGACCGTGCCCGCGAAGAGGTACGGCTTCTGCGGGACGAGCCCGACGGTCTTCGCGAGCAGCTTCGGATCGATGGTCGACACCTCGGTCCCGTCGACGAGCACCTCGCCGTCGGTCGCGTCGAACAGCCGGGGGACGAGCCCGAGCAGCGTGGACTTGCCGCTGCCGGTCGAGCCGATCACGGCCGTCACCTCGCCGGGCCGGGCCACCAGGTCGATCGCCTTGAGCACGGGCTCCTCGGCACCGGGGTAGCGGAAGCCCCCGCCCCGGATCTCCAGATGTCCGTGCCGCCGCAGCTCGGTGACGGGCGCCACCGGCGGGACCACGCTCGACGAGGTGTCCAGCACCTCCTGGATGCGCTCGGCGCACACCTCCGCGCGCGGCACCATCATGAACATGAAGGTGGCCATCATCACGGACATGACGATCTGCATCAGATAGGCGAGGAACGCGGTCAGATCACCGATCTGCATCCCGCCGCTGTCGATCCGGTGGGCGCCGAACCACACCACGGCGATCGACGACAGGTTCACCGTCGTCATGACCACGGGGAACATCAGCGCGAGCAGGTTGCCGGTCTTGAGGGAGATGTCCGTGAGGTCGGTGTTCGCCTTCCGGAAGCGCTCCTCCTCGTACTCGTCGCGCACGAACGCCCGGATGACCCGGTTGCCGCTGATCTGCTCGCGCAGCACCCGGTTCACGGTGTCCAGACGCACCTGCATGGACCGGAACAGCGGCCGCAGCCGCCGTACGATCAACGTCACACAGATGCCCAGCGTCGGCACCACGGCCACCAGCACCGCGGACAGCGGCACGTCCAGGCCGAGCGCCAGCACGATGCCGCCGACACACATGATGGGCGCCGACACCAGCAGGGTGAACGTCATCAGGGCCAGCATCTGGACCTGCTGCACGTCATTGGTCGTGCGGGTGATCAGCGTGGGCGCGCCGAACTGGCCCACCTCGCGTGCCGAGAACGACTGCACCCGGTCGAAGACCGACGCCCGCAGGTCCCGGCCGAGCGCGGCGGCGGTCCTGGCGCCGTAGAACACGGCCCCGATGTTGCACACCACCTGCGCCAGCGAGATGCCGATCATCAGAGCGCCGAAGCTCAGGATGTAGCCGGTGTCGCCGTTCACGACACCGTTGTCGATGATGTCCGCGTTGAGCGTGGGCAGGTAGAGGGTGGCGCAGGTCTGGAGGAACTGCAGCAGCACCAGGAAGGCGATGGGTTTCTTGTAGGGCCTGAGGTAGGTCCGCAGAAGTCGTATGAGCACGCTACGTCTCTCGGAGTCGGCGACGGGGCGGTTTGGTTGCCCCTGGCCCCTATCGTCGGACACTCCACCCGTGTTACCTCAACCGATTAAGCCGAGAGCAGTGCTTCGTACGGCCTTACGGGTCCCCCTCGGGCCGGACTCCTACCGGACCCTTACCTTCCGCGGCTTGCCTATCGGAACGCCCCCGGATACGTCTGCTCCCGCACCGACACGAACTGCTGCCGCACCGCCTGTCCCACCGCCAGCTCGTCGCCCGGCTCCAGGACCTGCCCGGCCGGCCCCTGCCACATCGGAGGGGTCCGCGGGTCGAGCGTGCCCTGCGAGGCGCCGAGCGCCCAGGCCGCCTGCCGGGCGGCACCGATCGCCGCGTAGTCCGCCGGCTGCGGCACCACGACCTGCGCGCCGAACAGCGCGGGCGCCGCGGACTGCACCGCGGACAGCTCGGCGGCGGCCCCCAGCAGGAAGACCCGCCGCACCTCGACCCCTCGCCCGCGCAGCACGTCGAGCGCGTCGGCGAGCCCGCACAGCATGCCCTCGAACGCGGCCCGCGCCAGGTGCTCCGGCTTCATCGACTCCCGCCTGAGCCCGGTCAGCGTCCCCGCGGTGTGCGGCAGGTTCGGCGTCCGCTCACCTTCCAGATAGGGCAGCAGTACGAGGCCGTGGGCGCCCGGCGTCGACTTCATCGCCAGGTCGGACAGGCTCTCCAGGTCGCCCAGCCCGAGCATCTCTGCGGCCCCGCGAAGGGTCCGTACGGCGTTCAGGGTGGTGACGACGGGCAGGTGCATGCCGGTCGCGTCGGCCAGGGAGGTGATCATCCCGCTGTTGTCGACGAGCGCCTCGGGGTGCACGGCCATCACGGACCCGGACGCGCCCAGCGAGACGACGGCGTCCCCGAGCCCGATCCCGAGCCCGAAGGCGGCGGCCATGGTCTCGCCGGTCCCGGCGGAGATCAGGAGCCCCTCCGGGGTCGTACCGGCCGCTTCCGCTGGGCCGATCACCTCGGGGAGCATCGCCTGGTGGCCGAGGGCCAGCTCGACGAGGTCGGAGCGGTAGGCGCCGGTGGCGGCGGACCAGTAGCCGGTGCCGGAGGCGCCGCCGCGGTCGGTGGTCCTTCTGACCGGCCGGCCCAGCAGCTGCCACACCAGCCAGTCGTGGGCCTGCAGGAGGACGGCGGTGCGCAGGGCGGCGTCCGGTTCGGTCTTGTTCAGCCAGCGCAGCTTGGTGACGGGCTGCGCGGCCTGCGGCACACACCCCACCGCCTGGGCCCACGCCTCGCGTCCGCCGAGCGCGTCCACTAGGTCGGCCGCGGCGACCTGCGCGCGCTTGTCGCCGCCGACCATGGCGGGGCGCACGGTGTTGCCCTGGGCGTCCAGGGGCACGACGGCGTTCTGCTGCGAGGACACACCGATGGCCTGAACGCCCTCGAGGAGACCGCCGCCGGCGGCTTCGCCGAGGGAGAGGAGCCAGGCCTGGGGGTCGACGTCGGACGGCCGGCCCTCGACCGGATGGGGCGCGTACCCCTGTTTGAGCACGGCACCCGTGTCCGCGTCGCAGACGACGATGCGAGTGAATTCGGGTGAGCTGTCCAACCCGGCGACTATCCCCATGGCGCAAATTCTATGGGCGTAGCGTCGTGGGGGTGCGCGCGGTTTCGCGGGCGCGGGACCGGCGGCGCCGACGGCGCCCCGCGGCGCGGCCGCGGATCGGTCCGGCCCCGTGCCCCCGGGTGGGTCGCGTCACCCTCGGTTCAGGTGTTGCTCGTGCCCCAGTCGTCCTGCGCGGTGCCGTTGGTGTTGCGGTCCCGCAGCGAGCGCACCCGCTGGGTGACGGACTCCGGCACCCGGTCGCCCACCTTGTCGCTGACCGCGTGGTACGCCTTGCCGGCGAACTGGCGGCCCTGCTGGGCGGCGGTCTCCGCGGTGTTGCGGACTGCGGGGTTCTGGGCGACCTGACGGGCGGATTTCTTCAACTGTTCGTAGCGCTCGCGCCCGGCACGGGTGCCCAGCACGTAACCCAGAGTCAGTCCGACCACGAACGTGAGCTTGTAGCGCATGGCGGCCACCCTCTCCTTGCGTAGGTATCCGGTGCGACGTCGGTGTCGGGGGAACCGATTGGCGGAGCACCCCCCTGCTTGCGCTAATGTATGTGTCGCAGCGAGCGCCCGCCCCCTGGCGAATACCCAGGGAGGTACGTTCGATGCAACGAGGCGATCCTCCGTAGCTCAATTGGCAGAGCAGCCGGCTGTTAACCGGCAGGTTACTGGTTCGAGTCCAGTCGGGGGAGCTTCGATCTTCCGTAGCTCAATTGGCAGAGCAGCCGGCTGTTAACCGGCAGGTTACTGGTTCGAGTCCAGTCGGGAGAGCAGGAAGAAGGAGGACCCCGATGGGGTCCTTTTTCATGTCCGCCGCAACCGTGCAGGTCACAGCGGAGTCCTCAAGGGCATGCGAAGTCGCCCCTGCGAAGCAGGAGATCGTATGAGCGGCTATGCTGCGGCAGACGGCGCGCACGCATGTACGCGACACGCCGCTATGGGGCGGTAGCTCAGCCGGTTAGAGCAGCGGACTCATAATCCGTCGGCCGTGGGTTCGAGTCCCACCCGCCCCACCACGCACCCCTGTGACCTGCGGAAACGTTCATTTTTGGGTGGCGGGGCGTCAACTTTGCCTGGACGGACTGAATCCGCTGCTGGTCCATGCTGCCTTCCCGGAGCCTCCTGCCTCAGGGGGCAGGTACTGTCCACGACTGGCCCGTGGGAAGCAGATGGCAGGACGAGTGCGCTGCGGACGCAGCACGCCGGTGGCGGAGCCTTCCTTCACCGACCTGAACGCGTACTTCGAGAAGTGGGGACCCGGACCTCTCGAGCCCGCGCGGCGACGCGCGGCGATCGCCGACTACGTGGCACTCCTGGTCAAACACCGCGCCCTCCTCGCGTTCCTGGCCAAGGAAGGCGACCGCCGGGACCACGAGCCCGTGATGCGCCAGTGGCCGCGGGGCGCGAAGCAGTTCGCCCAGCTCACCTACGGCAACGAGGAAGACCTCAGCGAGCGCCTCTACCTCGCCGCCGCCATCCGAGGCGGCCTTGCCCTCGCACCGGTCGGCTTCCCCGAGGTCGCCGACGACGAGCTGCGCGAGCACCTGCAGGTGGCCGCCGAGCGCCTGCTGGCCCGCCCCCGCCGCCGAACCGCCTGAGCGGCCAGGCGCAGGACGGAAACCGACGACTCGGCCGCGAGCTGTCGCGCTCGACCAGCGCGACCAGGCGCAGCTGCGGGAACCTGCCGCCGCACGGAGCGGCGTAGCAGGCCAGGGTTTCGCTCGTGCGCTCCAGGTCGAACCCCGGGCGATGACCAGGCGCCGCGCCTCGGAGGTGTCGATCGCCCGCAGAACTCGGGCTCGGGTCGGACCGCCCGTGCCGGTGCTGGCCTGGCTGCTGTCGTCGACGGCGGACAGGGCCCTGTGCCGGGCCTTCCAATCCGTGGAAGGAATTCTTCGACAGGCGCCTGGCGGGCGGTGACAGTGGAGATCACATTGTCCGTGATTCCGAGGTGATCAGCGATGACGACTCAGGCAACAGCACCAGTCGGGGCAGCCGAACAAAAAGAACTCCGCCGCGCGTTCTCGCTGTTCCCCTCCGGGGTCGCCGCGGTCGCCGCGCTCGTCGACGGGTCTCCGGTCGGTCTGGCCGTGAGCTCGTTCACGACTGTCTCCCTGGACCCGCCACTGGTGAGCGTCGCGTTCGGGAACCAGTCGCGGACCTGGGCGCGGCTGCGTGAAGTGAGGCAACTCGGCATCAGCGTCCTGGCGGACCAGCACGCGGACTACGCGCGCGTGCTGGCCGGACCCGGCGACCGGTTCGCCGGCGCCGACTGGACCGCCACACCCGAGGGCGCGGTGCACATCGGAGGCAGCGCACTGATGCTGAGCTGCTCGATCGCCGAACTCACCACGATCGGGGACCACGAGGTCGCATTCCTCCTCGTGGAGGACGTGCGTGCGCAGTCGGCCGTCGAACCGGTGCTGTTCCACCGCAGCAGGTTCCGCCGCGTGACCGACAGCATGTAGTGAACGCCCGTTGTCCTGATTAACATCGGGGACATCTAGGTGGACGTACTTGGAGTCTCGATGGCGCAGAAGCCCGGCGGCGAGTCCAACAGCCACGTCGGGCGCGTGTTCGGCCTGATGGATCTCCTCGGCGCGGAAACCTCGCCGCTCACGCTCAGCGAGCTGGCGCGCCGCGCGGACCTGCCGATTTCGACGGCGCATCGGCTGCTGGGCGAGCTCGTCGCGTGGGGCGGCGTGGAGCGCACCGAGTCGGGGACGTACCGGCTGGGAGAGAAGATCTGGCGCCTCGGCGTGTCCTCGGCCTGGGAGCGCGAGCTGCGCAGGACCGCCCTCCCGTTCGCCAATGAACTCGCCGCGCGCACCGGGGCGGCCGTCGCGCTGAGCACGATGATCGGCGACCGGCTCGTGTGCATCGACACCGTGCGCGGCAAGCTCGACAGCATCCGCCTGACGCACGCGGGCGACGAACTCCCGCTGTTCGCGACCAGCGCGGGCAAGCTGTTGATGTCGACGGTGGACAAGACCGCGCTCTCCGAAGCGCTCCGTACGCGCCTGGAGAGGCACACGCCGTACACGCAGGTCCTGCCCCGCCTCGTCGTGGCGCAAGTCGAAGCTGCCCGACAGGCCGGGTACGCCATCGCCCGCGCGGAGAGCTCCCCCGGGCAGTCCTCGCTGTCCGTGCCCGTGGCGACCGGGATCGACCGCACTCCGATGGCACTGACGGCGCTGGTCCCCGCGTCCGACGCGAACCTTCCGCGGCTGATCCCCCCGCTGCGGGAGTACGCCCAGCTGATCTCCCGGGAGATCGCGAACCCGGACTGATCATCCGGGGCGCCTTTCCGCATACTGGAAAGATCTCCTCGACCGTCCTCCCGCCTCCCGCGCATAGTCGTCGCAAGGTCACGAACACCGGGAAGCGGAAGGCCGTCTCATGTCTCTGGAACTAGGCATCTTCGACTCGTTCGATCTCGCCCACGGCAGTGTCGGGGAACTGCTCGACGACCGGTTCCGCTTCGCGCAGGAGGTCGAACGGCTGGGGTTCGGGCACTATCACGTGACCGAACACCACGGCACGCCGCTCTCGGTCGTCCCGTCGCCGAACCTCTTCGTCGCGGCCCTGAGCCGGATCACCAGCACGCTGCGCATCGGCACCCTGGTGAACGTCCTGCCCGCCTACGAGCCGTTCCGCCTGGCCGAGGAGATCGCCGCGCTGGACCAACTCTCGCACGGCAGGCTCGACTTCGGCGTCGGCCCCGGTGTCAGCTCAGCGGAACTCGGGATCCTGGGCGTCCAGGGCGATCAGGCCCGTGCGATCTACGAGGAGACGCTCACGGCGGTGACGACGGCGCTGCGCACCGGCCGGATGAAGCATCGGGGAACCCTGCTGCGCGATTACGACGCGGCGCTGTCCGTGCTCCCGGTCCAGAGCCCGTACCCGCAACTGTGGTACGCCTCCGGCAGCGCGGCCACCGCGGAGTGGGCGGCATCCAACGGCATCAACTTCGTCACGCGCTGGGAGAACGGCCGGGTCGCCGAGGTGGGCAACACCTTCTGGACGACCTGGGAGAAGCACCGCGCCGACGAGGACCGGCTCAATCCCATCGCCGGCCGGCCGCGTCTCGGCATCTCCAGCCCCGTCGTGGTCGCGGGCAGCCGGGCCGAGGCGGAGGACGTCTTCCACCGCGCGAGTGCCCTGCTCGAGCAGCGCATCCTGCACCTGTGGCACGAGAACGACGACCACCGGCTGGACGGTGTCTTCTCCGCTGAGAAGGTCCTGGCCAAGGGCAACGCGTTCGTCGGCACCGCGGACTCCGTGCGCGACGAGATCGTGGCGCAGATCGAGGCGTCCGGTATCAACTACCTCGAACTGTCGATCATCTTCGGCGACATCGGGCTGGCCGAAGCCACCTCCACCGCCAGGGCCGTCGCGGATCATGTCGCCCCGGCAGCCCGCGAGGCCGCGGAGAGGACGCTGCGCCTGCGCGGAGTCCCGGCCGCATGACGAAAGGCACCACGATGCGTGTGCACGTCGAATCAGGAGAGCTCGAAGGGACCGTCGAGGACGGTGTGGCCGCGTTCCTCGGTGTTCCCTACGCGGCCGGGCCCACGGGCGGGTCGCGGTTCCTCCCGCCCACCCTGCCGCCCAGGTGGGAGGGGGTCAGGCCGGCCACCCGATTCGGTGCGACCGCACCGCAGCCGGGAAGCCTTCGGGCTCGGATGATCCTCGGCCGGTCCGGACCCTCCGGCCCCGACTACCTCGTACTCAACGTGTGGACACCCCAGCCGGACCGGCGCGCGAATCTGCCGGTGCTCGTATGGATTCACGGCGGCGGGTTCACCAACGGATCGGGCGACGTGCCCGCGTTGCGTGGAGCGACGCTTGCCAAGGACACCGAAACCGTCGTCGTCACGGTCAACTACCGGCTCGGCCCGCTCGGCTTCGCCTGGCACCCCGAACTGACCGGCGACCACGCCAACCTGGGCCTGCTCGACCAGAGGGCCGCGCTCGACTGGGTCGGCCGCAACATCACCGCGTTCGGCGGCGATCCCAGCCGTGTCACCCTGGCCGGGGATTCGGCAGGCTCGATGAGCGCGGCCATACAGTCCGTACTGCCCGGCGCCGACACACGGATCGCCGCACTGTCCCTGCACAGCGGAGTCCCCCGCCTCACCGAACCGGACCCCGCGGCCGACGTCGTACAGCGCCTGGCCGCACAACTCGACGTACCCGTTCGACAGCTGGCAGAGCTCGACGACAGTACTCTGATCGCCGCCGCGTCCGCGATCGCCCCGACCCACCGCTTCGGCCCTGTCGCCGCGGGCGAACTCGCAGACGGCCTCCCCGCGCCCTCCGCGATCCCGACCAGGCTCAGCACCACGTCCGACGAGGGCACGTTCTTCGTGCTCGACGAACGCTCCCCGCGCCGGCTGACGTCGACCGAGGCCGAAGCCCTCGCCGCCGCGATGCTGCCCGGCGACGGCCATCGCCGCTACAAGGAAGCAGCCCTGTCACTCCCGCCGGCCAGAGCGGACGACCCGCATTGGGCGCTGTCCGCCGCCGTGACCAGCGCCCTTTTCGAAGAACCCGCCGACGCCTGGGCCGGCACCGCACCGAGCCGCGTCCGGCGCACCCGCTACAGCCGCCCCGCGACCCTGTGGCACGGCTGGCTCGGCGCCACCCACACTCTCGACGTGCCCGTACTGTTCGGCAACCACCACCACCCCGAACTCGCCCGCCTCTACGCAGGCGACGAAGGAATCGACGACGTCTCCCTCCGTCTACGACGCGACTTCCGAGCCTTCCTCCACGGTCACCCGCCGACGACAGAACGACCAGACGAGGACCACAGCGAAACCAGTCAAGTCAGCTGAGAAGCCGTTGCCTTTTCGATCGTGAGTGGTGGCGGTCGATCGCATGAGGAAGGGACCTCCTGAACAGCTCGTGGGTGTCGAATCCATGGAGCAACAGGAGGTCCCCTGGTGGCGCGGTCTTCCGTGTCGATTGCCGGGCAGGGTCCAACTCGCCCGCTCCAACGGGTGATTGCCTCGCGCCAACTGCCGGGCCGTCTCGCGTGCTTCACGCCGCGCGAAGCGGTGCGCGATCGCGTCCATCACCGCCCCGAACGCCTTCGCCCACCCCTGCTCGACTATCGCGGCCCCCACGGCCACCGTATGTTGGCTTCGTTCACGAGTTTCGACAGCAGATGTACGCCTCACCGCGCAGCGCGTGGACGGCGGCGTGTTCGATGTTCATGAGAAGTGACAGCGGCCGTGAGGCGGCTGGCCGAGCAGTCGCCTCCGCCGGTCGAGGACTGAGCCACGGTCACGGCCTGGTGGCCAACCAGACGGTCACGGCCGCGGTGGCGGTGAGTGCGACATTGAGTGTGATCCGGCGGTCTTCTCCGGTCAGGTGAACGGCGATCGCACCGGTCTGCAGAAGTACGAAGCCGATGGCTGCGGCCGACGCCAGCCAAGGAGCGGTACCGGTCAGCGGTGGCAGGATCAGACCGGCCGCGCCGAGTATTTCGACCGCCCCCAGCGCCCTGAGGGCGGGCAGGGGAATACGGTCGACCCAAGCCATCATCGGTCGGAGTTGATCGCGGCTGCGGATCACCTTCAGCGTGCCTGCGTAGAGGTAGAAGAGCGCGAGCAGTCCCGCGACGATCCAGTAGGCGATGTTCATGGTTTCCGTTCACGGGGGCCCCGGTTCGCGGGGTCCTGTCGATTGCGTCGAGTGCCAGGGAAGCCCCTGCAGACGGCCGGTCCGTCGCCCGAGGGGTTCGGACGCGAAGGCGGGAGCGCCACGGCCCCAGAGGCCGAAAGGCGGCCGGGCCGTTCCGTCCCGCCGACTTCAGGCGAGGTCGGTCGCGGGCTGTGTCGCGTAGCGGCTCATCGTGTCGATGTTGGCCTGCGGCGTCAGCGGCTGTCCGGATGCGAGCACCTCCTGAAGGTCTCGGAAGTACTGCACATACAGGTCAGGGGTGAATGTGCTGAGCATGACGGCGGGTTGGTCGGTCAGGTTGGCGAAGGTGTGCGGGGTGCCGGGCGGAACCATGACGAGCGTCCCCGCGGCGGCGTCGTAGTCCTCGTCCCCGACGGTGAACCGCACGGTGCCGGAAAGAATGTAGAAGCCCTCGTCGTGCAGGCCATGGCGGTGCTGCGGCGGGCCCTGCGTGTGCGGGGCGAGGACGGACTCGGCGATCGCGAGACGGTGCCCGGTGTGGCTGCCGTCCTCGAGAACGCGCATGCGTGTGGTGCCCAGAACGATCATTTCGCCGTCGTGGGGACCCACCACCGATACGGCGGGGTCGGTCTCCGGCTCGCTGGTCTTCGCTTTTTCGGTCATGGTCACAAGTGCACCGCCGGGACTTCGCCGGTGTCCAAGACCCATTCGGCGGAGCCGATACCTCATGGGTATCGTTGCAGCGTGGAGCTACGAACCCTGCGCTATTTCGTGGCGGTCGCCGAGGAACTCCACTTCGGCCGGGCCGCCACCCGACTGCACATGAGTCAGCCGCCGCTGAGCCGGGCGATCAAGCAGTTGGAAGCCGAGGTCGGGGCCCTGCTCTTCGCCCGCTCGACCACCGGCGTCACGCTCACTCCAGTGGGCGCGGTGCTGCTCGACGAGGCGCGAGCCCTGCTCGACCACGCCGACCGCGTCCGGGTACGTATGAGGACAGCAGCCGGCGTCGCGACTATCACCGTCGGCATCTTGGGCGACGGCGCCGACCCGGGAGTGGCCAGGCTGGCCGCGGCCTACCGCCGAAACCACCCCGGAGTCGACATCCGCATCCGCGACACCGATCTGACCGACCCGACGTGCGGACTGCGCGCTGGACTGGTCGACGTCGCCCTCACCCGGGCACCGTTCGACGAGACCGCCCTGACGGTGCATGCGCTGCGGACCGATCCGGTCGGCGTGGTCCTGCGCGCCGACGATCCGCTGGCCCGCCGCGATGAGCTGCGGCTGGCCGAGCTGCGCGACCGCCGGTGGTTCCAGTTCCCGCAGGGCACGGACCCCATCTGGCAGTCGTACTGGAACGGTGGCAGGCCGCGGGAGGGACCAGTGGTGCGCGCCGTCCAGGAATGCCTGCAGGCTGTGCTGTGGAACGGCACGGTCGGCCTGGCCCCGCTCGGACACGACCTGCCCGCGGAGTTCACCGTGGTGCCGCTGATCGACATGGCGCCGAGCCGAGTGGTGGCGGTGTGCAACGAAGGAGACACCAACCCGTTGACCCGATCATTCATCAAGATCGCGACAGCCGCGTACCGCCACTGAGGATCGGCAATGGCGCTGCCGCAGCTCGTGAACAATTCGAACGCTGCAGCCCTCGTGATCGCCTCCGGAAATGGTGAATATCTGCTGTCGCTTCTCGTGAACAAAGCCAGGCCTCGGTCGCACAGAAGTCGGCGGTCTCGGTGGCTGCCTGCCGGCGGGGCTCTGGCCGCGGCGTCGGTCTCGCTGTGGACGCTTGTCACGCCCAATGGCGCGACGGCCGCGACGGCGCGGGCGGCGCAGGAGGTCTGTCGTGGTCTGGCTGCGCCGTCGGTGGCGGGGGCACGGGTGGAGTCGATCAAGGCGACGGTGCGGCCGGCCGTACGAGCCTGCCTCGTCTCTCCGCCCGCATCGGCGGAGTCGAGTCCGTGCCACGCTGGTCGCCCTGGGCGCCTGCCGGACGGGACGTCCCTGAGCGAGCTGCGCGGGCGGCGCAAGGGTGAGCGGGTGTTTGTGTGCGTGATCGAGTTTCTCCGTCAAAGGCGCCGAGACCGGCATCAGCGAACTCTTCGCGCTGATCACGACCCTGACTGACCACTGAAGATCGAGATCCGCAGGACGCACGCCGGGGACGGCTCGCACGGGAAGGTCCGGCTGCACGCGGGGTGGCCGACGGAGAGAACCTCAACCGGTGTTCTCGGACTCGCCGTTGGGATAAAGCCTTCGTGTCGGCTCGGCGCCCGGCCCGCCCCGGCGAGGGAACCTCAGGGTGCAGTGCCGTCTCCCTGCAGGGTGAGCATTTTGGCGAGCAGACGGTTGAGTTCGGTTCTCTCACTCTGGGTCAGTGACGCCGTCATGGCCTCTTCCACCTGGACTGTTACGGGCAGTGCTTCGTTGAGGGTGCTACGGCCTTCCGGGGTGAGGTGTACGAGCTTGCGGCGCCGGTTGGCCGGGTCGACGGCCGCATGGATGAGGCCGGCGCGGTCCATACGGTCGATGAGGTAGCCGCAGGTCGACTTGTCGAAGCCGCCGCGTTCCCCGATGGTCTGCTGGTCCAGCGGCTGCTCGACGGCGAGCAGGGCCAGGACGGCGAGCTGGGGCGATGTCGGGCCTCCAGGCATGGCGCCGGACCAGAGCGCCGCGAAGCGCTGATTCGCCCGTCGCAGCAGGTGACCCGTCGCTTTGAGGGGGTCGAGAGAGTCAAGTCCCGCCCGACCCGGCCTGTTCGTGTCCTGCTCCTGCATGTCCAGCCCTTCACTTCTGCGCATCGACATTTGCGCTTCGCGCTTCCTCGCTCTACCTTAGTCCAAGCACGGACATTCCGTGTTCTTACATTCCGAGTGCGGAGTGTTGCTGGAAGGAGGGCCGATGCGACTGGTGGTAGGCATGACCGGTGCCACGGGCGCGATCATCGGCATACGGCTGCTGGAGGCGCTGCGCACGCTCGACGTGGAGACCCATCTCGTGCTCAGCCAGTGGGCCAGAGCCACGATCGAGATGGAGTCCGACTGTTCCGTCCGCGACGTCCGTGCGCTTGCCACGCGGACCTACGGCCCGAAGGACCAGGCCGCCGCCATCTCCAGCGGATCGTTCCGCACCGACGGCATGATCGTGGCTCCGTGCAGCATGAAGACGGTGGCCGCCATCCGTATGGGCTACGGCGAAGGGCTGATCGGCCGGGCCGCCGACGTCACCCTCAAGGAACGGCGCCGACTGGTGCTGGTACCCCGTGAGACGCCGCTCAGCGAGATCCACCTGGACAACATGCTGGCCCTGTCCCGGATGGGCGCCTCCATCGTGCCGCCCATGCCGGCCTTCTACCACCGCCCCGAATCCGTCGACGAGATCGTCGACCACACGGTCGCGCGGCTGCTGGACCAGTTCGACCTGGAACTGTCCGACACTCCCCGCTGGGAAGGCCCGCCGCCTCGGAAGAACGCTCCCGCCACCCCAAGCCTCATCTGCACCGAGGGAGACGCACCCGCCTCCCGGGAGGTATCTCATGCAAGCGCCCCATGACGATCTGCGCAGCTTCCTGAGCGCGCTCGAAGCCGACAAGCAGCTGCTGCGCATCGACCGTGAAGTCAAGCCCGAGCCCGATCTCGGCGCTGCCGGCCGTGCCGTCGCCAACCTCGACGGCAACACGGCACCGGCCCTGCTGTTCGAGAACATCAAGGGCTTCAGCGACGCACGCGTCGCGCTCAACGTCCACGGCTCCTGGGCCAACCACGCACTGATGCTCGGCCTTCCCAAGGAGACCTCCCTCAAGGAGCAGTTCTTCGAGCTCGGTGACCGCTGGCAGAAGTTCCCTGTGCCGGTCGACCGCCGCACCGAGGCACCGTGGCAGGAGATCACCGTCTCCGAGGACATCAACCTCTTCGAGCTGCTGCCGGTCTTCCGCCTCAACCCCGCCGACGGCGGCCCGTACATCGACAAGGCAGCCGTCATCACCCGCGACTCCGCCGACCCGGACAACTTCGGCAAGCAGAACGTCGGGATCTACCGCATGCAGGTCAAGGGACCCGACCACCTCGGCCTGCAGTCCGGACCCCCGCACGACTTCGGCCGCCACATCATGGCCTCCGACGGCAAGAAGACCGGCCTGCCGATCGCCATCGCCATCGGCAACGACCCCGTCCTGTCCCTGGTCGCCAGCACCCCGCTGGCCTACGACCAGTCCGAGTACGAGATGGCCGGCGCCTGGCGCGGCGGCGTCCCCTACCCGATCGTCAAGGCCCCGCACACCGGACTCGACGTGCCCTGGGGATCCGAGGTCGTCCTGGAAGGCGAAGTCCTCTACGGGGACCGCGAGTTCGAAGGCCCCTTCGGCGAGTTCACCGGCCACTACTCCGGCGGCCGCGCCCTGCCCGTCGTCAAGGTCCACCGCGTCCACATGCGCCGCAACCCGATCTTCGAACACCTCTACCTCGGCCTCCCCTGGACCGAGATCGACTACCTGATGGCACTCAACACCTCCGTGCCCATATACCGGCAGCTCAAGGAGGCGTTCCCCGAGGTCCAGGCCGTCAACGCCATGTACACCCATGGCATGGTCAACATCATTTCCACCAAGGTCCGCCACGGAGGGTTCGGTCGCGTCGTCGGCCTGCGCGCGCTGACGACCCCGCACGGCATCGGCTACTCCAAGCTCGTCATCGTCGTCGACGAGACCGTCGACCCGTTCAACCTGGAACAGGTCATGTGGGCCCTGTCCGTGAAGTTCAACCCCCAGCACGACGCCATCAGCATCCCGCGGATGTTCGGCAACCCCCTGGACCCTGCAAGCGATCCCCAGGGAATCACGACCCGCCTCGTCCTGGACGCCACGACCCCCAGGTCCCCGGACATCCGCGGTGAGGACGACCAGCTCATCACCCCCTACCCGGAGACCGCCGACTGGGAGCGCACCCTCAAGGAGATGCTGCGATGACCGCCGTGACCACACCTCACATCTGCCCCCGCTGCAGCTCGCCGAACATCAGCCTGGTCGCCGAGTCGCCCCTCCCCGGGCACTGGGTCATGCGCTCCTGCTCCCGGTGCTGGTACGCCTGGCGGTCCACCGAACCCGCCGCCGCCTCCGACCCCGACGCCTATCCCGAAGACTTCCGCCTGACCCCCGACGACATCCAGCACGCCCCGCGCCTCGTCTAGGGCGCGTGTCGAGGATCCGTATCAAGGGCGCCGGTGAACAGTCGGTGGGTTCCGGCAGCTCACGCATGCGCGGCACTTCACTCACGTCCACGTGATCAGCAAATCCCCCAGTCGGTAAGTCCATCGACTTACCTCGCGTCTCGACAAGGAACAGACACATGAATCGTCTTGCGGGCAAGCGCGCCCTCATCACCGGCGGCACGAGCGGGATCGGTCTGGAGACCGCGCAGCGTTTTGTCGCGGAGGGGGCGGACGTGCTGGTCACAGGCGTGACCCCGGCCAGCATCGACAAGGCGCGACAGGTCCTCGGGGACAAGGTGCCGGTGGTCCGGGCGGATGCGCGCGATCTCGATGCGCAGCGCGGCCTGGCGGAGCGGGTGCGTGAGCACTTCGGAGAGCTGGACGTGGCCTTCCTGAACGCCGGCGTCTCGGACTGGCGGCCGTTCGAGGACCACACGGAGGACAGTTTCGACCGGCTCTTCGACATCAACGTCAAGAGCGTCTTCTTCCTCACGCAGGCCCTGATACCCGTGCTGGCCAACCCGTCCTCGGTCATCCTCAACTCGTCCAACAGCGCGCACGGCGGCTACGGGCGGGCGAACGCCTACGCGGCGACGAAGGCTGCTGTCAGCTCCCTGATGCGGTCGTGGAACGCGGACCTGCTCAAGTCGCACGGCATCCGGTTCAACGCGATCAGCCCTGGGCCGGTGGACACCCCGCTGTACTCCAAGTTCGGAGAGCAGCGCGCGGCGATGCTGGAGGCGATCAGCTCCGGCATCCCTGTGGGACGCATGGGTATGCCCGGAGAGATCGCGGAAGCCGTCGTGTACCTGGCCTCCGATGCCTCGGCCTTCACCGTGGGCCAGGACCTTGTCCTGGACGGTGGCCAGGCCGTCCTCTGACAGCGAGGGTGCGCTGGGAGACGGGCGGGGCCGGGTATCACGCGCAGATCAAAGCGGAGTTCCGCGCTCATCATCCGCGCCGCCCGCGACCTCTTCCTCGCCCAGGGATACGACAAGACCTCCCTGGCCCAGAACACCAGGGAGGCCCGCGTCTCCACCGGCACCCTCTTCATGTGCAGTACGTCGAGCCGCCTCCGCCCGGCGATCCCGGAACGGCCTGACTCACATCGGCCGCGACTACACCTGCCTGGTCTCGCGGCCCGGCACGGCGGCGCTGTGCCGCCCCATCAGCACCGAGCTTCCCCAGACGCCGGAACTCGCTGACATCGTCGGCACCGGCTCAGCCGTCGATCGCGGTCCCTTCTTCGACCGGCTCTGCGACTACCTCGAGGCCGAAGTACAAGCCGGCACCCAACTCGTAGGGACCGTGCGCTGAGCGTCGGCGGGCGTCGCGGACGACGTGCCATTCGGCGAACGAGCGGATGAGATTGACGTGCCGTGGTGGCAGTTCGGCCACGGTCCGCGCGACCCAGTCGGTGAAGAGGGCGAGATTCTCATGTCCGGTCGGTAGAAGAGTTCGTGAGTCCATCGAACGGTTGAATGCGGTCCCGGCTTACGGGTGACGCGGAACAGGGCCTCCTCCCGCGAGACTTGCCAGATCGTCGAGCCTGAGTCGCCGATGAATCGCAGATCAGACACGAGGAGAGGACTCCCACCATGTCCAGGGACTTCAGCAGGCGTCGGCTGATCGCCGCAGGCGCGGGCGTCGCGTTCGCCGGGGCCGCCGCCGGGCAGGCGTCTGCCGCGCCCGGCGCCCGAAGCGCCGGGGCTTCCCTGTTCGGAGTCCGTGAGGAGCGGCGCTCCCTGGAAGAGCTGTACGAGGCTGCCGTCGCCGAGGGCGGCAAGCTCGTCCTCTACCAGGGCGGCGACGTCGACAGCCAGGCCGCCGGCGTTCGGACCGCATGGGCCGCTGCCTTCCCCGAGGTCGAGCTGACGGTCGCCGTCGACTACAGCAAGTACCACGACGTCCGGGTCGACAACCAGCTCGCGACCGGCACCCTGGTCCCCGACGTCGTCCAGTTGCAGACCCTCCAGGACTTCACCCGCTGGAAGCGTCAGGGCAAGCTGCTGCCCTACAAGCCGGCCGGTTTCTCCGAGGTGCACAAGGGCTTCAAGGACCCCGACGGCGCGTGGACGGCGTTGATGGTCATCGCCTTCAGCTTCATGTACGACATTCAGGCCGCCGGCGCCCAGGCCCCGAAGACCGCCGCCGACCTGGTCGACGCCCGCTGGAGGAACGCCATCGCGTCCTCCTACCCCCACGACGACGACGCGGTTCTCTACCTCTACAGCCTCTACCAGCGCACCTACGGCTGGGACTGGGTGGCCGCCTTCGCGGCCCAGCAACCGCAGTTCGCGCGCGGCACCCACACCCCTGGCGCCGCGGTCACCGGCCGGCAGAAGACCATCGGCGTCGGTGGCTCCGGCAGCGCGGTCTCCACCTCGACCACACTGAAGTGGGTCCTCCCGGACGATGCGCCCTTCATGGCCTGGGGCCAGCGCGCTGCGATCCTCAAGCAGGCCGCTCATCCGGCGGCGGCCAAGCTCTACATGAACTGGCAACTGTCCGAGGCTCGCCAGAAAGCGGCCTTCAACGGCTGGTCGGTCCGCGAGGACATCACTCCGAACGCGAGCCTCAAGCCCGTCTGGGACTTCCCGAACGCTCACGTCGACGGCTTCCCGAAGTTCATGGAGGACCGGGCCGAGGTCGAGCGCCTGAAGCAGACCTTCGCCCTGTACTTCGGTGAGGTCAAGGGCGACCCGTCGCCGGGGTGGTTGGGCCTGCACCCGGGGCGGTGACCACGTGGAGGGTGGTTTACCGGGGGCACACAGACGCGTCCTAGACTCCTGGCACCGTTGTCGACTGCGTTCGGCCCGCCGCAGGGAGCCCGTGTGTCCCCTTCCCACCCCGTCGCTCAGCGACGGCAGTTCCCGACCGTGCGGCACTTCGCGCACCTGGTCTTCCTGCTTCCGGTCGCGGGCACTCTCGTGCGGCTCGTCGAGCTGAACAGCGAGTTGTGCTGGAGGGTCGCACCGGCCACCGCCGCCCTCGGCCTGCTCTACATGGCCGGGCCGGCCCGCTGGGACCGTTTCGGTGCCGCGGGACGGCCGGTCTGGCTGTGGACGCTGGTACTTCTGTGGGCCTGGACCTCCTGGGAGATCCCGGTACCACTCGCCTTCGCCTACACATGGCTCGCTGTTCCGCTGGCGGTGCTGGCACTGCGGATGCCCGGGCGCGGGGTGACGGTCGCGACGGTGGGCGCGATCACGGCCGGGCTGCTCGCCTCGCTGGTACGGATCGGCGGCGTCGACGCCGATGTGCTGGGACCCCCGCTAGCCGCCCTTGGCGCCACGGTCGTCCTCTACCGTTCCCAGCAACGTTTGAACAGCCAACTGGAGTCCACGCGCGGTGAGTTGGCGAACCGTCAGCGTGAGGCCGGACGGCTCGCCGAGCGGGCGCGAATCGCCCGGGACCTGCACGACACCCTCGCTCAGGAACTCGCGGGCAGCCGCATGCTCCTCCAGGCCGCCGAACGGGACTGGCAGCGCAACCCGGACGCCGCCCTGCGCCAGGTGCGTGCTGTCTCCCAGGCCCTCGGTGCGCACCTGGAGGAGACCCGGAGCATCATCAGCGACCTCACACCGCCCGCCCTGGAGCGGGACGACCTGGAAACCGCCCTGCGCGGGCTGTGCACCCGCCTGCAGTCCGCCACCACCGCACCGCACGTCGCCTTTCGTGCGGAAGGAGCACCTCACCTCCTGCCCACCGAACGTGCCGTGACGCTGCTGCGCGTGGCTCAGGGCCTGCTCGCCAATGCCCGCGAACACGCCCGGGCGACCCACGTCCATGTCACTCTCACCCACGGGGACGGCTGGGCGGCTGTCGAAGTCCGTGACAACGGACGGGGCTTCGACCAACGGATCGCTCAACCCGTACGCCCGAACCGGGGGTTCGGACTGGTCGCCGCCAGGGAACGCCTGAGCTCCCTCGGCGGCACGCTCACCGTCGACAGCACCCCGGGCCACGGCACCAGCGTCCGGGCCGTACTGCCGGTGGCCGACCGCGACCTGGTCGGCGCCTCGTGACCGAGAAGACGCTGCGGGTGCTGATCGTCGACGACCACACCGTTGTACGAGCCGGTCTGCGTGCTCTTCTGGAGGGCGAGCCAGGCCTCGATGTGATAGCCGAGACGGGCGATGGCAGGGAGGCCGTACGGCTGGCCCAGCGACTGCGGCCCGACGTGGTGCTCATGGACCTGCGGCTGTCGGACGCCGCAACGTCGGACGACGGCTTCGGCGGGATCGAGGCGACACGCCGTATCACCGCCGCCGCACCGGGCGTCCATGTCGTCGTGCTGACCAGCTACAGCGGTCGTGGCGATGTCGTCCGCGCCGTCGAGGCGGGCGCCCGGGGTTACATCCTCAAGGCCGGCCCGCCCGAGGAGCTGTTCCGTGCCGTGCGCGCCGCAGCGGCCGGCGGCATGGGCTTGGCCCCCGAGGCGGCGGCTCGCCTCGTGGGTCGGTCCGCCGAACCGGGGCCCGTGTTCACCGATCGTGAGTCCGAGGTCGTTCGACTGCTCGCCGAGGGGCTCAGCAACCGGGCCATCGCCTCGGCCCTGTTCGTCACGGAAGCCACGGTCAAGACCCACCTGGTCAGGATCTATCGCAAGCTCGGCACCGAGAACCGGGCCGGCACGGTCAGTGAGGCCGTGCGGCTAGGACTGCTCGAACTGGACGTGGGCTGACCGTTCGGGGGATACCGCGTGCAGCTCCGTGGCCGTGCTGATCAGCAGGACGCAGAAGCACTCCGGCCGCCGTCGATCCACGGAGCAGCCGGCCCCTGTCATGCGCCGTGCCAGACCGGACAGACGGTCGGAAGCGTCGGCCACGAGCAATGACGAGCCAGGTGCCGTGCCGGGCCGATCCCTCACCTGACTCAGGACGGCCAGAAAGATTCCCAGCACGCCCGGCTGCTCGTCGGTGAGCAACGCGCCGGCCTCTCGGACGACGACCGTCAGGTCGTGGTCCGCGTTGTCCACCACCGTGCGCAGGCAGTCGAGGAAGGCGTCCCAGCGGTGGCCGAACCAGTCCGGGAATCCGAGCCGGGCGCCCATTCGGGTCCTCGATCCGTTGATCAAGGCGTCGGACGGCTCAACTGCGATGCTCCGGAGCCGCGTTGCTCATCCATCCTGCGGTGCTCGACCTGCCGCGTGAACGTCGACAGGTTCGGTGGGAGGGCGGTGCCGGACTGTCATGGTCCGGCACCGCCCTTCTCGCTACGTGGCGCACTGACCCAGTGGGCCGACGCGGTGCGGGTCGGTCACTTCCTACGCAAAGACGGACAACAGGAGGGCCATGCCCAAGCCCAGCACGCTCACCAGGGTCTGCACCACCGTCTGCGTCTTGGTGGCTTGGGTGAGATCCATGCCGAAGGATTCCTTGACCAGCCAGAAGCCGGCGTGGTTCACGTAGTTCAGCCCGAGGGAGCCTGCCCCGATGGCCACCACGAGCAGCGATGCCTCCAGGCCGCCTCCGCTGACCATGGGGGCGATGATGCCGGTGGCGGAGACGATGCCGACGGTGGCGGAACCGGTGGTCAGCGACAGCAGGAGTGCGATCAGCCAGCCCAGCACGATGACGTTCAGATGCGCCCCCTCGGCGGCGGAGGCGATCGCGTCGCCGATGCCGGAGTCCTGGAGAACCTGCTTGAACGCACCACCGCCACCGATGATGAGCAGGATGGCGGCGATGGACTTCAGGCTGTCCGTCAGGGATGCGCGGACCTCCTCGCCGGAGCGGCCTGTGCCCAGAGCGGTCACGCCGAGAGCGAAGAGCAGCCCGGCGAGCATCGCCACGACGGGTTCGCCCAGGAAGGTCAGCGCGGAACTCACGGTGCTCGTCTCGTCGAGCACCGTTTCGGCGAGGGTACGCAGCAGCATGAGGGCGACAGGGACGAGCACCGCGGTGATGGCCAGCCCGGTCGGTATCCGGGAACGGGAGGTGACGTCCGTATCCGCCGATGACGCATGCGGAGCGCCGGCCGTCACGCTGACGGGCGACTTCTCCCGGACGGACTGCGACGCACCCGTGAACTGCGCGACAAGAGCCTCGTCCGGGCGGACCTCGGCAAGGCGCGGCGCGATCCACCGGGCGTAGACGGGGCCGGCCAGGATCACGGTGGGGACGGCGCAGACGAAGCCGACGACCATGGTGAGGCCCAGGTCGGCGTGGAGACCGGTCATGGCGGTGAGCGGCCCCGGGTGCGGCGGCAGCATGCCGTGCAGGGTGGACAGCGCGGCGATGGCCGGTACGCCGAGCAGGACGTAGGGGGAGCCCTTCGTGCCGCCCTGGGCCTCCAGCCGGCGCGCCACGCTGAAGATCAGCGGCAGCAGCACGATCAGGCCGACCTCGAAGAACATCGGGATGCCGATCACGAACGCCGCGGCCGTGACCAGCCAAGGCAGCCTTTGGGTACTGGAGCGGTCGATCAGGGCGTGGGCGAGGGCGTCGGTGGCACCCGAGTCGGACAGCAGGCGCCCGAGCATGGCGCCCAGGGCCAGTGTGATGCCCACGTCCCCGAGGGTGCCGCCGGCACCGTCCTCAAGGGACTCCACCAGTTTGGCGGCGGGCTCACCGGCGGCGAGGCCGGTGCCGACGGTGACGACGATGAGCGCGACGAACGGATGGATGCGCAAGCGGGAGTTGATGAGGTAGATCAGGGCCGTGATCGCGATGGTGAGGATGAGCAGCAACCACCAGGTGTGCGTGGTCATGCGGGTGCCTTTCGACGGACAGGTGATGGGCATGGCGAAGTGAGCCGCAGCGCGGAGGGGTGTTTGTGCGGCTGGTGTCAGGAGGGGCGGGCGGTAGCCCGGTCAGTCCAGTCCGAGATCCCTGACGAGACGGGCCACAGATGTGTCCTGTTCGGACAGGTACGCGGCGAAGGCGTCGCCGGTGGTGAACGCGTCGGTCCAGCCATGGCGGCGGAGTTCCGCTTTCCATTGCCGGGACCGGTGCATCGCCGTCAGCGCTTCGATCCACCGCTTCCGGTCGGCGCCTTTGATGCCGGGCGGCGCCACGACTCCCCGCCAGTTGCTGAAGACCAGGTCGATGCCGGACGCCTTGAGGGTCGGTACTCCGGGCAGTGCGTCGATCGGTCGTGGGCTGGTCACCGCCAGGACCCTGAGCTGACTGGCGTCGATCTGGTCGAGGAACTCGCCGAACCCGGTGGTGGCGAAGTCGACCTTGCCGTCGAGGAGAGCGGGCAGCAGGTCGCCGCCACCGCCGCCATAGGCGACGTAGCCGACCCTATGCGGCTTGATACCGACGGCCTTGGCCAGCTCCATGGCCAGCAGGTGGTCCGGTCCGCCGGGTGAGGACCCGCCCCCGACCTTCAGGCTCGCGGGATTCCTCTTCCAGGCGGCGATCACATCGTCGATCGACCGGTAGGGCGAGTCACGGCGCACGACCACCGCGCCGGCCTCCTCGACCAGCCGGGCCAGCGGAGTGGTCTCGATGACGGACGCCTTCGCGTGTGCCACGTGCGACGCACCGATCACTCCGAGACCCATCTGCAGAGCGAGCCGGCCGTTGCCCCGCTCGTTCACGATGCGCTGCAGGCCGACCGTGCCGCCTGCTCCCGGCAGGTTGAAGACCTGCACGCCGGAGTCCACACCGGTCTCCTGCAGCACGCGGGCCACTGTCCGGGCCGTGGTGTCGTAGCCGCCACCGGGGGTGTTCGGAACCATGATCCGCAGCCCGGTGTCGGCTCCTTCCCCGTCGGGCAGCACCTGGCACCCGGTGACGAGAAACAGTGACAGCGCGAGGATGGCGCCGCGAAGGGCGTGCGAGCGACCTCTCATGGCACCTCTCTTCCGCAGCCGTCGGGATGGACGTCATGATTGTGCGGCCCGTGGTGCGAGCCGCCCAGTTTGTGTCAGCAGTAGAGATTGAGTTCGTTGTGGTCACCAGTTTTCGGCGTCATACCCTCGCGGGCGAGATGCTGGCGCTGCAGCTCGCCATCGTCGTGGTCGTGCTGCTGGCGGTCGCGGCGCTCTCGCTCGCCCAGTCGGAGGCCACCTTCAGCCGGGTCGAGGGCCGCCGCGTGAGTGCGCTGGCCGAGCAGTTGGCCGCCAATCCACTGGTGCGCAACCAGCTCCCACGACCGGCGCCGGAGGAGACGCTGGCCCCGCTGACGCACTCCACGCTGGTGCAGTCCGGGATCACCTCCGTGACGATCGCCGACTCCTCCGGTCGCATCGTCAGTTCGACCAACCCGACGGTCATCGGTGACCGGCTGCGGCTCGGACCGGGGGTGGCCCGCGGACGGGGCTGGTCCGGCTCGCTCACCTGGGACGGCAGCCGCGAACTGGTGGCGCAGGTGCCGGTGCTCGGCGCGGCGAGCGGGGACCTGGGGCGCACCCTGGGCACCGTCATGATCGGGGAGGCGTCCCCGACGGTGTGGCAGCGGCTCAGCGGTGCTTCTTCCTATCTCCTCGCCTACCTGGGCATCGCCAGCGGGCTGGGCCTCGCCGGCTCCTGGCTCCTTGCCCGACGGGTCAAACGCCAGACGCTCGGTCTGGAGCCGCGAGAGATCACCGGGCTCGCCGAACACCGCGAGGCCATGCTGTACGGGATCGCCGAGGGCGTGGTCGCCCTGGATCCCCAGCAGCGCGTCACCCTGGTGAACGAGGTGGGCAGACAGCTGCTCGACCTGCCCGAGGAGTGCGTGGGCCGTACGCTGGGCGAGCTCGGCATCGACGGCCGTCTTCACGACGTACTCACCGGCACCCGGCCCGAAGCGGAGCACGGGCCCGACGAAGTGGTCATCCGGCACGGTCGCGTGCTGGTGATGAACAGGATGACCGTCACGAAGAACGACCGCCTGCTCGGCTCGGTCACCACGCTGCGGGACCGCACCGAACTGGCTCGGCTGGAACGCGAGATCGGCTCCTTCCGCAGCACGTCCGAGCTGCTACGGGCCCAGACACATGAGTTCGCCAACCAGCTGCACACCATCTCCGGACTCATCCAGATCGGCGAGCAGGACGAGGTCGTACGCTACGTTCGGGCGCTCACCCGGCGCCGCCAGTCCCTGGACATGACCATCGGCCGCCGCATCCACGATCCGGCCGTCGCCGCCCTCCTCATGGCGAAGGACTCCCTCGCGGCCGAACGCAGGATCACCCTGAAGATCTCGGACGTCACCTCCCTCGGCCGGCTCGCTTCGGAGGACGCCGCCGACGTGGCGACCGTGGTCGGCAACCTGGTCGACAACGCCATCGACGCCGCAGCCGGAAGCGGCCTCGACGACCGGGAACCCTGGATCGAGGTCGAACTCCGGCAGGACGCGTCCAGCGTGGAGATCGTGGTGTGCGACTCGGGCCCGGGCGTGGCTCCCGAACTCGCCCAGGAGGTCTTCCACCACGGTTTCACCACCAAGGCCGCCGCGGAGGGCGAGCGGGGCATCGGCCTTGCACTCACCCAGCTCGTCTGTGAACGACGGGGCGGGGAGATCAGGGTGACCAACACCGCCGAAGGCGCCCGGTTCACCGCGCGCATGTCCGTGAGCCACTCGACGGAAGCGATCGAGGAAGGAGCAGCACGTTGACGGACACCTCCGGCACGATCGACGTTCTCGTCGTCGACGACGACTTCATGGTGGCTCGGGTCCACCGCACCTTCGTCGAGCGGGTGCCTGCGTTCAGGGTCGTCGGCACCGCGGGCACGGGTGAGCAGGCCATCACCGCAGTCGACGAACTGCGCCCGGATCTCGTGCTCCTCGATCTCTATCTCCCCGATGTCTTCGGCCTGGACGTCATCCCGCGGCTGCGCACCGCGGGACACGACTGCGACATCATGGTCATCAGTGCCGCGCGCGAGGCCGACACCGTGCGCGGCGCGGTCCGCCACGGTGTCGTGGACTACCTCCTCAAACCCTTCGACTACGAGGACCTGAAGCCCCGCCTGGACCGGTACGCCGCACGGCGCGGCCGGCTTCTCACCACGGTGGTGCGCGGCCAGGCCGACATCGACCGGGCTCTGTCCGCAGGGTCTGTCCCCGCTGCTGTCGCCGGACTCCCGAAGGGCCTGAGCGTGGAGACCGCCGACCTCGTCCAACGCACGCTTCGCGATGCGGACGGCACCCTGTCGGCCGCCGAATGCGCGGCCGCCACCGGTATCTCCCGTGTCAGCGCCCGCCGTTACCTGGAGTACTTCCACACCACCGGCACGGCGGCCGTCGCCCTGCGCTACGGCGCGGCCGGCCGGCCCGAGCGGCGCTATGGCTGGCGAGGGTGAGAAAGAGAGTGTCCCTCCCGTCATCGGAATCGGTCTGAAGTGCGACGTAGGGATTGGCATTGATCGACAAGGGGTGCCGAGATCCTCAAAGGACTCATAATCCGTCGGCCGTGGGTTCGAGTCCCACCCGTCCCGCCATGCACCCCTGTGACCTGCGGAAACGTTCATTCTTGGGGCGCTGGGGCGTCAACTTTGCCTGAACGGACTGAATCCGCTGCCTCAGGGGCCGTACAGGGGCCGGGACGGCGAAGGTGGGTCCAGCATCGAGCTCTCGCCGAGCGATCAGCACCAGCGAGAATCCGGCGAGGGTGGCGAACAGCGCCGAGGCCCGGCCGCTCGCCAGCCAGACGAACCAGGTGCCCGCGCCGTCGCTGTTGGTGGGGAAGGGATTGAAGGGGCCGACGTGCACGGCGAACATCCCGAACACGGGCGCCACTCCGACCAACCGTGCGGTCGACGAAGGGCGTTTCGTCGCTGTGGCGGACTCGGGTGCGGGCAAGGGCTGGGCAGGCGCCTTCCTGGCGCTTTCGATCTCGGTCACCGGGACAACCTTGCCGAGGCGGGGGCGCGGTCGACCATCCGCCGTGCTTCAGGAGGTCCCCCGCTGGTCGGCCGACCGGTCCCCTCCGATCGGCGGGGGCCCGGTCTCCAGCACACCTGTGGTGTCGCCGCGGGGCCGCGTCACTCTTACCGGATGTGTCGGGCCAGTCCGGTCGCCCTGCCCATCAGCCATTCGAGCGGTCCTCGCTTCACGAAGCGGGACCAGAGGGTGGCGAGGACGGTGACGGACGCGATGAGGCCGAGCAGGATGTGCAGCGGCGGGACGGCCGATGTCTCGGTGTCCAGGAGCCAGATGGCGACGATGTGGTAGACGTACGCCGTCAGTGACATCGAGCCGACCGCGATGACGGGCTTGGCCAGGCGGCGCAGCCGGGGAAAGGCGTCCATGGCGGCCAGGCACGCGGTGATCACCAGGATCGCCACACCCGTGGCGGCAATGATGGACAGGGTCGCCTCGCTGTGCGGCGCTGAGGCCAGCATCCCGGCGGGGGCGTCGCCGAAGATGCCGATGCTGTCGGGCGACACGGACGACACCGACGACATGCCCGGCCCCTCTTCGGCTTTCCGGACGGCTTCGGCGGCACCGGGTACGAGACGCACCGCGAGCCAGGAGCCGCCGTAGCCGGTGACGGCGAGGGCGACGCCGGTGAGGGCCAGGCGTATCCGGACGGACGTGGCAGCCAGGTCGCAGCGGGCGAGGGCCATTCCGGCGATCACGAACGGAACCCAGGTCAGGGCCGGGTAACCGCCGGTGAAGAACAGTGAGACGGGGCCGTCGGCCTGGCCGTAGGAGAGGAACACGCGGCCGCCGACCACCGGCTTCAGCGCGTACAGCAGCTGCGGACCCACCAGGGCCCATCCTGCGGCGATCAACGCCAGTGGCTTGGCGCCCAGCCGGTACAGGGGCAGCACGAGCAGGAAGAACAGTCCGTAGAAAGCGAGGATCGGCACGACCGGGGTGCCCGTCAGGGTCAGGGCGGTGCCGAGGGCCAGCAGGATCACGGCCCTGATGATCACCTTGGCGACGGCCTGCCGGCCGGCCAGGCCGGTCTTCGGTGTGCGGCGGCCGGTGATGAGGGCGACCGCGAAGCCGGCCAGGACGGCGAACAGGGCGGATGAGCGGCCTTGCGCCAGTTCCATCAGGAAGCCGATGACCCCGCCCTGGCTGGGGGCGGGGCCTACGTGGACCGCGTACATGCCGAAGACGGCCAGGCCGCGGGCCAGGTCCAGCCCGATCAGCCGGCCCACGCCGGGTGCGCCGGTCGAGGGATCGCTGCGCTCGCGTTCGGGGGACGGTGCGTCGGCCGTGAGCGGCGGGGAGTCCGGGTGATGGGTCATGACCCTCAGGCTGGAGACCCGGGCCGATCATGGACCATCCGGCAGAAGGCTGCCGTGTCCCTGCCGGGTGGTGGGTGCTACCCCGCCGTGTGGCTGGAGCTGCCGCTCGCTGGGCCGCAGGAGCTCCACCTGGCTTTAGGGTCGAGTCGACATGAGGCCGGACGGCATGGACGAAGGTGAGGCGGAGCGCGTGATCCGGGTAGTGGTGGTCGACGACGAGGCACTGGTCCGCTCGGGCTTCGAACTCATTCTGGGCGCGTCCGAGGACATCGAGGTCGTCGCGACCGCGAGCGGCGGCCACGCGGTGGAGACCGTCCGGCGGGAGCGGCCGGACGTGGTGCTGCTGGACATCCGGATGCCGGACGTCGACGGGCTCACCGTCCTGCGCGAACTGCGGACGATGCCGGATCCGCCGGTGGTGGCGATGCTGACCACGTTCGACGCCGACGAGTACATCCTGACCGCGCTGAACTCCGGCGCGGCCGGCTTCCTGCTCAAGGACACGGAGCCGGAGCAGCTTGCCCACCTGGTGCGGACCCTGGTCGCGGGCGGTGTGGTGCTGTCGCCCAAGGCGTCGCGGACACTGCTGCACAGCCACCCCGGCACCGAGGCGGCCGTCGACGAGGAGGCCGCGCGGGTCCGGCTGCTCACCGCGCGGGAGCGCGACGTCCTCGTCCTGGTGGCGGAGGGACTGTCGAACGCCGACATCGGGGCGCGCATCCACCTGGGGGCGGGCACGGTGAAGGACCACGTCAGCGCGATCCTCACGAAGCTGCGGGTGACGAGCCGGGTGCAGGCCGCGCTGCTGGCGCAGCGGGCCGGGCTGCTCGACGAGCGCCCGCGGTCGGAGGCCGGCCGATGAGCCGTGCCCGTGCCGTGTGGCAGCGGGTTCCCGCACCGGTCGTCGACATCGTCCTGGTGGCGGTGGCGGCCGTGGATGTGCTGGTGGTGGACATGTGGGAGCAGACGCCTCCCGAGGCCACGCTGGCCGCGGTCGGCTGCGCCGCGCTGGCGTTCCGGCGCAGGTTCCCGCTCGGCGTCTTCCTGCTCACCCTGCCCATCGCGCTGATGCAGGATGTCGCCGTCGCTGTGCTCGCGGCGCTGTTCACGCTGGCCGAGCGCTCCCGCAACCGCCGTCTCCTCGCGGTGTGCGTCGTCCTGGCCGCCGTCGCGAGCAGTACTCCGTGGCCCCTGGCCGCGGCGGACCGGACCATGACGCTGGTCTTCTTCGTGTACGGCCTGGCAACCAGCGCCGCCCCGGTCCTGTTCGGCCAGCTTCTCCAGGCACGACGGGACCTGGCTCGGCGGCTGGCCGAGGTCGAGGAGGCCAGGGAGCACGAGCGGACCCTGCACGCCCAGGCCGTGCTCGCCCGTGAACGCGCCCAGCTGGCCCGCGAGATGCACGACGTGGTCTCCCACCAGGTCAGCCTGATCGCCGTACGGGCCGGGGCGTTGCAGGTCGCCGCCAAGGACGCGGACGCCAAGGAGGCCGCCCGCACCATCCGTTCGCTGAGCGTCACCACCCTCGACGAGCTGCGCACCATGGTCACGCTGCTGCGCGCCTCCGGCGGCAAGTCCACCGAGCTGACGCCGCAGCCCACCTTGGCCGACCTGCGCAGATTGGTGGAATCCAGCGGCACTCACACGGAGCTGACGGGCGAGCTGCCGCCCACCGTGGGCACACCCGCCCAACGCGCCCTTTACCGCACGGTTCAGGAGGCGCTGACCAACGTCCGCAAGCACGCCCCCGGTGCCCACGCTCGCGTCGAGCTGTGGCAGGACGGGGACGCTGTTGGAGTGACCGTCACCAACACCCCTCCCACACGCCCGTCCCTCTCCTTGCCCGGTTCGCAGCAGGGCCTGGTCGGCCTGCGGGAACGGGCCGAGATCCTGCACGGCACCCTGGACGCGGGTCCGACTGCTCAGGGCGGCTACCGGGTGCGGCTGAGGGTTCCCCTGAGCGCGGACTGACGTGCTGTTCAACGCCGCCACTACCAGCGGCCGTTCGGCGAGGACTGCGCGCACCACTCCTCGTATGCCGGGATGGTGGTGGGTCATCGCGCGGGGGTCAGGAGCTGGGTGGCCGCCAGCCGCGCGTACAGCCGGTCCTGGTCCACCAGTTCCTCATGGGTGCCCACGGCCCGGACCCGGCCGGCGTCCATCACGACGATCCGGTCGGCGCCCGTCACGGTCGACAGGCGGTGGGCCACCACCAGCACAGTGGTCTCCCGGGCCACGTCCGCGACGACCTCCCGCAGCGCCAGCTCGTTGACGGCGTCGAGTTGCGAGGTCGCCTCGTCCAACAGCAGCAGCCGGGGCTTCCGCAGCAGCGCGCGGGCGATCGCGACGCGCTGGCGCTCGCCGCCCGACAGCTTCGAGCCGCGGTGGCCTACCGGGGTGTCCAGGCCGTGGGGCAGACGCTCGACGAGGGTGTCGAGCTTCGTGCGGGCCAGGACATCGCGGAGGGCGTCGTCCGTCGCGCCCGGCGCTGCGAAGACGAGGTTCTCCCGTAGCGTGCCGGCCAGCACCGGGGCGTCCTGCTCCACGTACCCGATGGCGGACCGCAACTCGCCCAGGGACCAGTCCCGTACGTCCTTGCCGTCGACCAGGACCCGGCCATCGGTGGCCTCGTGGAACCGCTCGATGAGCGCGAAGATCGTCGATTTGCCCGCACCGGAAGGACCGACGAAGGCCGTCATCCCGGCACCGGGTACCTCGAAACTCACCTGCTGGTGGGTGTACGGCAGGCCCGGACGGTAGCGGAAGGTCACGTCCTCGAAGCGGACCGACGCCGGACCCGGCGCGGCTGTCCCCTGCCGGGGCAGGGCGTCCGCCTGCCGAGCGGGCGATTCCGTCGAGAGGCGTTCCACGGCCGCGATGCGGGAGATCGCCGCCGCCCCCTCCTGATAGGAGGTCACGGCGTCGACCAGCTTGGACACCGGCTCGATCAGATAGAAGAGGTACAGCAGGAAGGCGATGAGGGTGGACACGGGGATCTCCCCGGACGCCACCCGCGCCCCGCCGACCGCCAGCACCGCGAGGAAGGCCAGTTGTACGGCGAGCTCGTCGGCCGAGCCGGCCACGGCCTCCCACTTCGCGCTCTTCACACCGTGCCGCCAGGCCCGCCGCGCCGCAGCCTCCACCCGAGCGGTCTCCCGCTCCTCGGCACCGGATGCCTTCACCGTGCGAAACGCCCCGAGAGACCGCTCCAATCCGACGGAGATCTCCCCGACCGCCTTCTGCGACCGTTCGGTGGCCCGCGCGATCTGTGGCATCACCAGCGCGGCGGCCCCGCCGACCAGCACGACCACACCGAGCGTCACACCCAGCAGCACGACGTCCAGGTACGCCATCATCGCGACGGCCGCCACGAAGGCCACGGCACCCGTGGCCGCGGAGACGACCGCCTGGGTGCTGACCGCCCGCAGCAGCGTGGTGTCCGAGGTGACCCGGGACATCAGATCACCCGGCGGGATCCGCTCCCACTCCGAGATCCGCAGCCGCAACAGCCGCCCCACGAGAGTGCGCCGCGCGGCCAGGACCACCGACTCGGCCGTCCGCTCCAGCACGTACGCGCCGAACGCCTCGACCGCCGTGCCCAGCACCACCAGGACGGTGAGCGCGATCAGGATCCCGGCGATGGTGTCACCGGAGGCCAGCCGGTCCATCAGCGCCTTCGTGGCCAGCGGCTGCAGCAGCCCCCCGGCGGCCCCGACCAGGGCGCACAACAGACCGAGGGCGACCGCCCACCGGTGCGGCCGCACATACGCGCCCAGTGCCTTGATCGTCTCCCGGGCGGACAGGGGTGGCTCATCCGTCGGGGACGGCTCATACGTCGTCGGGGCGGATGCGGTGTTCACGAGATGCTCTCTTCGGCGGTGTGCCGGCTCACGCGGTGTGCCGGCTCAGTGGACGAGTCGGGCCGTGCCCGAGGCGAGGGTGTGCACCAAGGCCTCGCAGGCCTCGGGGTGGAGGACGACCAGGGCGAAGGCGCCGGCCGCCAGCGTCAGACCGAGGAATTCCAGGAACTCGCTCCTGCCGGCGACGGCGTGACGGCCCGGTACCTCCACCGATGACGTGAGGAGAGTGTCGGTCTCCTGGTGCTCCTGGTGCTCCTGGTGCTCCTGATGCTCCTCGTGCTTTGTGTGTCGCGCACGTTGTGTCATGCCTCAAGGCTCGAAGCCCGCTCGCCCCTCGCCCATCCGGCACCTGTCGGTCCCACCCCCGCCAGGTGGCTGGAGCGGATCAGCCTCCGGTAGCACCGAGGACGGGACTCCGCCGGTCGGCGGGGCGTTACCCGCCGACCGGCAGGGCCGATACCGACGCCTGCCGGATGGTCCGCCCCCGGCCGTCCGCGCGAGGTTCTCGATATGACACAGACACAGCCGCCGCAGGAGACATCAGCTCCGCAGGAGAACGCGCCTCCGCCGCCCCAGACCTCCCCCGGGTCCCCGGCCTCGCCCGGTCCCTCGATGGGACGCCTCGTCGGGGTGGACCTGGCCCGCGCGCTGGCGGTGTTCGGCATGTACGTCGTGCACATCGGCCCCCCGCTGTCCGCCACGACTGGCGTCGGCAGCTGGATCCGATACATGTCGGACGGTCACTCGTCGGTCCTGTTCGCCACCCTCGCCGGGTTCTCGCTGATGCTGATCGCCGGCCGCCGTGAGCCGAAGACCGGCCTGGCGGGCCGGCAGGCGAGGGTCCGCATCGCGATCCGCGCCGTGATCCTGCTGGCGCTGGGCACCGTGATGGCGATGGAGTACGGGGGCGTGATCATCCTCGGCTTCTACGGCGTCTACTTCCTCCTCGCCCTGCCCCTGGTGCGACTGAGCGCCAGGACCCTCGCGATCATCGCGGCCGCGTTCGCCCTCGTCACCCCGCAGCTGGCGTTCGTCCTCACTTCGGTGTTGACCCCGTCGGTCCAGCAGAGCATCAACACCTACGACCCGCTCCGTCACCTCAGCGAGGTCGGCGTCCTCGATCTGCTGCTCACCGGCTTCTACCCGGCGCTCACCTGGATGTCGTTCGTCATCGCGGGCATGGCGCTGGGCCGCCTCGACCTCTCCCGCGGCACCGTCCAGAAGCGCCTGGCCGCGCTCGGAGCCACCCTCACCGCGGCCGCCTACGGCATGTCCCTGCTGCTCTCCGGATCGGGCGCTTTGAGGAGCATGGCGGAAGACGGGTCGTCGTCCGGGGGCTCCGGTCCGATGCCCACCGGCAGCGGGTCGATGCCCGCCGATGCAGGGTCGTTCCCCGACATGCCCGCGTCGTTTCTCCTGAAGGCCGGGCCGCACAGCGGCACCACGTTCGACATCATCGGCAGCGTCGGAATCGCGATCCTCGTGATCGTGGGCGCGACGGCGGCGATGGACCGCCTGCCGCGACTGCGCCGCCTGGCCAAGCCGGTCATCGCCGTGGGCACCATGTCCCTGACCGCCTACGTCGGCCACTTCCTCGCACAGTCCGCATTTTCCACGCCCGCCGGAACCGGCACCCAGCAGTCCTGGCTGCCCCTGATCATGTACGTCCTCGGAGCCGTCCTGTTCGCCGCGATCTGGTCCCGCTTCTTCCGCCGCGGCCCCCTGGAGTATCTGCTCAACACCGCCACCAAGCCTGCGAAGCACCTGCGATGAGATCCGGGCCGGGGTGTGAACCACTTCCACACTCCACCCCGGCCCGGGCCGCTCATGCGAAAAGTCCGCCCAGGCGATCGCCGACCGCCTGCGCGCCGATCGTTGGCCTTCGCGGGTGGGGCGAGGCCGGCCCGGGTGCACGGCCCGCATGATCAGGGCGGAGGCGGGGGAGCGTCGCTCATCGGGAGGGCAGCCACGCGTCGACGACGTGCGCGAGTGCGGCCCGGCTGTCGAAGACGTGGCCGTTCGTACCGACGGCTTGCGCCGCGCGGACGTTCTCCTCGCGGTCGTCGACGAAGAGGAAGTCGGCGGGGGCGGCGGGCAGGGCGGTGACGCAGTGGTGGAAGGCGGCCGGGTCGGGCTTGGCGGCACCGATCCGTCCGGAGAAGGTGACGTGGTCGAGTCCGTCCGGAGAAGGTGACGTGGTCGAGGTCGTTCAGCCAGGGCTGGGCGGCGAGGAAGGCGTCCGCGTGGTCCGCGGGGATGTTGGACAGCAGGGCGACCCGGGCGCGGTCCCGCAGGGTGCGCACGTAGGCGATCATGTCCTGGTCGACGCGGGACCAGGCTCCGTCGGCCACCGACTGCCGGGCGTCTTCGAGTGCGCCTGGGCGCCGGTAGCGGGCCGTGATCTCACGCAGGGCAGTGTTGATGGTGTCGCGTTTGGTGGTGGTTCTGGTGTCCAGGATGCCGGCGGCCCACCGTCGCCGTGGCATCACGAGCTGTCGAGCCGATCGTTTGCATTGGGCGAAGTGTCCAACCTTCCCGTTCGATCGACCCCCTGAGTCGCGGGCTCGCCCGCAGATGGCTTGTTCACGCTGCTTCCTCGCCGCGCGATACACAGGGGGCTCCTGGGGCGGGTTAGGATCACGGTGTGATTACGGCCTGGTCGCTTTCCGGTGTGCAGCGGAGCCGCTCGACAGCGGCTCTGTGGCGCGTGCTGGGCCTGGGCCTGTTCCTCTTCGGTCTGCTGTATACGCACGCCGTCAGCCCCGACGCCACGGTGCGTCACCTCGCTTCCGGCGAAAGCGCCACGGTGTCCGACGTTCGTCTCGAGCCCGTCGCGGACCACGAGAAGGTTGCAACTGCCACGTCGGCGGTGCGCGCGAGCGAGACGCCCGACGCTCCGGCGGGCGACCACCACGGCGGACACGGGCAGCATCACGCCGGCGGGGAGTGCGAGTTGGCGCAGCCTCCACAAGGCCCCGACCTCGCCGCGCCCTGTCCGTCCGCGCTGAGCCCGGAGAGCGATGACAGCGGCGTGCCCCAGCCGGTGTACGCCGGTCACGCCGCGGCCCGGGACATGGTGGCCCCGACAGCGCACGCGGCGGACTCCGCGGTTCTGCGTATCTAGGTCAGCGCCGTTCTGGCGTCTGACCTCCTCCGCCCGGCGTTCTCAGGTGCGGTGCGGGGATGGTCGACGACCCGTTCCACCACCCCCCACTGATCCCTGTCCCTGCCGTGATCCCTCCGGCCAGGGCAGCGCCGCGCGGAGGACCTGTGCCCCCCACCCCTGCAACCGTCACCATCCATGCCCCCAGGGCGCGTTCGCACCAGCACAACCGCTTCATCCGGACCATGCTGTACGTCCTGCTGTTCGCGCTGCTGACGTGCCTCAGCGAGCAGCTCCACGCGGCGGATCCGCCGTACGGTCACCTGGCCGCCGAGTCGAGTGAAGTCCCGTCGCCCCCGGACAGCTCCGAGGGCGAGAGCCTCGACGTATCGGACACTCCCGATCGTTGCCATGACACCGGTTCCGGGCCGGTCGCGTTCTCGAAGTCCTCGGCGCGCGTCTCAGCGCCCGCGACCGCCGCCACGTCGCTGAACGACGCGGCGGACCGCCTCTCGCACGATCCCCGTGGTGCCGCGCGAGGACTCCCGCCGAGCGGCGGCCGTCCCGCGCTCGTCTCCCTCTGCCAGTGGCGCATATAGGCGTCGCCCCGGCAGGTCGGCCTCGGCCGGACCGCCGCGCGCCGCGTATCCGCAGGCGCGCGAGATGAGCAACCGCACGCGTCCGCATCGAACGAGAGCGAAACTGATGCACTCTCTGACCACGAGTGACTTCACCCCCGCCGGCTCCACCCTTTCCGGGCTGGTCGGCAACACCCCTGTTCTGCGCGTATCCCAGCCCTTCTCCCCGCCCGACCGCGGCTTCTGGGCCAAGCTGGAGGGCTTCAACCCCGGCGGCATCAAGGACCGCCCCGCACTGCACATGGTCGAACGGGCCCGAGCCCGCGGCGACTTGCAGCCGGGACGGCCGATCATCGAGTCGACCAGCGGCACCCTGGGCCTCGGCCTCGCCCTGGCCGGCATGGTCTACGGCCATCCCGTCACCCTGGTCACCGACCCGGGCCTCGAACCGTCCATGACCCGGCTGCTCACGGCCTACGGCGCCACCGTCGACATGGTCCCCGAGCCGCACCCCACCGGCGGCTGGCAACAGGCTCGCCGCGACCGAGTGGCCGAACTGCTGACGCGGACCCCCGGAGCCTGGTGCCCCGACCAGTACAGCAACCCGGACAACGTCTCCGCCTACATCCCGCTGGCCCTCGAACTCGCCTCGCAGCTGGGCCACATCGACGTACTGGTCTGCAGCGTCGGGACAGGCGGCCACTCGGCCGGCATCTCGCGCGTCCTGCGCCAGCTGTACCCCGGCATGCGACTGGTGGGCGTGGACACCGTCGGCTCGACCATCTTCGGCCAGCCCGCCCGACCCCGTCTCATGCGCGGCCTCGGCTCCAGCATCTACCCACGCAACGTCGCCTACGAGAACTTCAGCGAGGTGCACTGGGTGGCACCGGGCGAATCCGTCTGGGCCTGCAGGCAGTTGGCCACCTCGCACTACGCCACGGGCGGCTGGAGCGTCGGCGCGGTCGCGCTCGTGGCCGGCTGGCTCGCCCGCACGACACCTGCGAGCACCCGTATCGTGGCGATCTTTCCCGACGGGCCCCAGCGGTACCTGGAGACGGTCTACGACGACGAATACTGCGCCGAGCAAGGGCTGTCGGGCGTCATTCCCGCGCCCGAACCCGAGATCGTCGGCCGTCCCGACGAGAAGGAGGTCACCCGCTGGACCCGCTGCACGAGGGTCGGTGATCCGCTCTCCCCGAGGGCCGAGGCGGCCGGTGCCGAAGGCGGGGCGGCGCGGTGAAGGCGACGCTCAGGCAGGTCCGTTCCTACGAGCGGAGCGTCCAACTGCTCATGGTGAACCAGTTCACCATCAACCTCGGCTTCTACATGCTGATGCCGTACCTGGCCGCCCACCTGTCAGGCTCCCTCGGGCTGGCCGGCTGGCTGGTCGGACTCATCCTGGGCGTACGGAACTTCAGCCAGCAGGGCATGTTCCTCATCGGCGGCACACTGGCGGATCGTTTCGGCTACAAGCCGCTGATCGTCGCGGGGTGCGTGCTGCGCACAGTGGGCTTCGCCACGCTCGGTCTGGTCGACTCGGTTCCCGCGCTGCTCGCCGCCTCGGCGGCCACCGGCTTCGCGGGGGCGTTGTTCAACCCGGCGGTGCGTGCCTATCTCGCGGCCGACGCGGGGGAGCGCAGGGTCGAGGCGTTCGCCCTCTTCAACGTCTTCTACCAGGCGGGCATCCTGCTCGGCCCGCTGGTGGGGATGCTGCTGACCGGCTTCGACTTCCGGATCACCTGCCTCGTATCGGCAGCGGTCTTCGCGGTGCTGAGCGTCGTACAGATCCGCTCGTTGCCCGCTCGACGGGCGGACGACGCGTCGAACGCGAAGTCCGGCGCGCGGGAGCGTGTGCTGTCCCAGTGGGGCGGGATCCTGCGCAACCGCGCGTTCCTGCTCTTCTCGACGGCCATGATCGGCTCGTACGTCCTGTCCTTCCAGGTCTATCTGGCGCTGCCGCTGGAGGTACGACGCCTGGGCGGCGACGGCGAGTTCGGGACCGCGGCCGTCGCAGTACTGTTCGCGGCCTCGGGACTGGCCACGATCTTCGGCCAGACCCGGGTGACCGCATGGTGCAAGGAGCGGCTGGAGCCCGGACAGGCCCTGGCCTGGGGGCTGTTGTGCATGGGCGTGGCGTTCGTGCCTCTGCTCGCGGCGACGGCCGTGCCGGTGCCCGACGAGGGGTTGGGGCGCCGGCTGCTCGCCGCCGTCCCGCCGACGCTGGCCGCGCTGCTGCTGGCCCTGGGCACGATGATCGCGTACCCCTTCGAGATGGACACGATCGTCCGACTGTCGGGCGACCGCCTCGTCGCCACGCACTACGGCCTCTACAACACCATCTGCGGCGTCGGCATCACCTTGGGCAACCTGCTCACCGGGGCGGCCCTCGACGCCGCGCGGTCGGCGGGCATGTCCGCGCTGCCCTGGCTGGCGCTGCTGTCTCTGGGGCTGGTGTGTGCAGGGTCCCTTTACGGGCTGCACAGGGCCGGCCGCCTGACCCACGAGGCTCCTGAGCCTCAGCAGGCAGCGGTCTGACGCAGAACCTGTCCTCGGGGCGGGGCGAGGGGCTCAACGCCGCTCGCCCCGCCCCACGACAACTTCAGGAGGACACAACGGGTCTCCGGCCGCCTGTGAAGCCCCGGAACCGGACAACCGCCACGGAATGCCGGCGAGGTCCACCCCTGGATCGCGTTCACGATGTCCCGCAGGCCGTGTCCGGGCGGGCGGAGCCTGACCGCTCAGACGATCCGGGCAGCTCGGCTCCCGCAGACAACCCCGAAGGCCGCTGCTCCCTCATACCAGTCGAACCGCCGGGATTCTCGGAGAGGAGCGTTCAGTGGCCCGTCAGTGGTCCCGCAGGAAGTTCGTGGTCTACTCGCTCGCGGCATCCACGCTGACCGTCGCCGCGCCGCTCGGCTGTGACGCGGCGCCCGCGGAGGGCGCCGAGCCCACCGCGGCCGCCCCGCGCCGGCCGTCCGACGTCCTGGTGACCGGTGCCGACGAGGAGATGCTGGTCCTCGAAGTCACCGAAGCCAACAGGGTCGTCGTACGACTGCCGCGCGTCGAGGTCGGCCAGGGCGTCACCACCGCGGTCGCCATGATGATCGCCGAGGAGCTGGACGCCCGGCTCGCCGACGTCGACATCCCGCTCGCGGACGCCCGGGCCAAGGGCAACCAGTTCACCGGCGGTTCGAGCTCGGTGAGTTCGCTCTACGGTCCGGCCCGTGAGCTGGCCGCTCTGGCGCGCGCCAAGCTGGTGACCGCGGCTGCCAGACGCTGGCACCTTCCCGCGCGGTACCTGCGCACCCGGGACACGAGGGTGATCGCACCGGACGGGCGCTCCGCCACCTTCGGTTCGCTCACCGCGAGCGCCGCCCGGATCACCCGGCCGGCCGTGTCGAGCAAGCCCAAGCCCCCGTCCCGGCACCGGGTGATCGGGCGGCCGACGACCCGGATCGACGCCCGGGACATCGTCACCGGCAAGGCCAGGTACGCCGGGGACCTGGCGGTGGCCGGAGCGAAGCCGACCGTGGTGGCCCGGCCGCCGACGCTCGGCGGGAGGCTCGTCTCCGTCGACTCCCGGGCCGCACGCGCGATGCCGGGCGTGCACGCCGTCGTCAAGGTCGCCGGTGGGGTCGCCGTGGTGGCGGAGTCCTTCCACCACGCCTTCCAGGCGAGGGACGCCCTGCGGATCACCTGGGCACCGGGCCCGCTCGCGGCGCTCTCCGATGCCGCGATCCGCTCGCGGCTGCGGGCCGCCGTCCCCCGGCTCGGCAACCCGCCGGGCGGAACGGCGCAGACGGAGGGCGAGTTCGAGTTCGCCTTCGTCGGCCACGCCCCCATGGAGGTGCTGACCGCGGTGGCGGACGTCCGTGCGGGCCACGCCGAGATCTGGTTCTCCTCCCAGACGCCGATGGACGCGCGGGACAGCATCGCCTCCGCGGTCGGGCTGCCCGCCTCGAAGGTGAAGGTCCACGTCGTACGAGGCGGCGGCTCCTTCGGCCGGCGGCTGAACCACGACGCCGCGATCGAGGCCGCCCTCATCTCGAAGGCGGCGGGCCGGCCGGTCAAGCTGATGTGGAGCCGCGCCGACGACATCCGGCACGGCCGGATGCGCCCGGCCAGCCACCACCGGATCCGGGCCAGCCACGCACGGGGCAGGGTGGTGGCGTTCACCCACGTGATGGCCTCGGTGAGCGAGTCGTACGAAGGGCAGAACCTGTCCGCCCAGGGGAACACCGGCATCACGGTGACGCCGGCCGTCGCACCCGCTTCCGGCCCGCTGCCCAGCGACAGCGGCCTGTACAACTTCGGCCGTGTGTCCGGGGACTCGGGATCGGTCGAACTGGCGATGCCCCTCGGTGCCTGGCGGTCGGTGGACTCGGGGACGATGCGGACCGCTGAGGAGATCGTCGTCGACGAGGTCGCGAGGAGCCTGGGAAAGGACCCGATCGCCTTCCGGCGCACCACCCTCAGGAACAAGGCCGTCAAAGCCGTGCTCGACAAGGTCGCGGACGCCGGTCACTGGGGCCGGGAACTGCCGGCGGGCCGGGCACAGGGCGTCGCCGTCCACGAGGAGTACGGCTCCTGCGTGGCCTGCCTGGTCGAGATCGACGCCACCGACCCGAAAGACCCTCGGGTGACCAAGGTGGTGATGGCGGCCGACGTAGGAACGGCCGTCAACCCGCGCGGACTTGAGGCCCAGCTCATGGGCACTGCGATCGACGGCATCTCCACCGTCCTCCGGGCCGGACTGCACATCGACCGGGGCGCCGTCCGCGAGAGCAGCTACGCCGACTTCCACTACGCCCGCCAGCGGCACGCCCCGTTGCGCTTCGAGGCGCACATCATGCCCTCCCGGCGGGAACCGGGAGGGGCGGGCGAACTCGGCGTCCCGGCCGCGGCCGGTGCCGTCGCCAACGCCTATGCCCGGGCGACCGGTTCCAGGCCCCGCCGCTTCCCGCTCAACTTCTGACCCGACCTCCGAGAAGGTGCCGATGCCCTCCTACTCCTTTCTCCTCAACGGGAAGCAGGTCACCGTCGAGGCCCCGTCCGACATGCCGCTGCTGTGGGTCCTGCGGGACATGCTGAACGTCACGGGACCCAAGTACGGCTGCGGCGTGGGCGTCTGCCGTGCCTGTACGAGCCACCTCGACGGCGAGGAGATCCAGCCCTGTGTCGTGCGGGTCGCGGACTGTGCGGACCGCGAGGTCACCACGATCGAAGGCCTGGCCGACGGCGACAGGCTGCATCCCGTGCAGCAGGCCTGGCTCGAGCGCGATGTGGCGCAGTGCGGCTTCTGCCAGCCGGGTCAGATCATGGCCGCGGTGGCCCTGCTGAAGAAGACGCCCCACCCGACGGACGCCGACATCGACGACATCGAGAACGTCTGCCGCTGCGGTACCTACTCCCGGATCCGCGAAGCGATCAAGAAGGCCGCGGCGAACGGCTGACGGTCGGCGGTGGGGGCATGGGGGCCAGGGCGTCGGTGAGGGTCACCCGCCCGCCCGCTCCGGTGCCGCGGCCGTCGTGGGAACCGCGCGCGCTCGTGGAGCGGTGGGCGCGCTCGTCCGGCAGCAGGAGGCGGGGGCCGTCGTCCGGCAGCAGGAGGCGCCCGCACCGGCTCGGTGAGCGCGTCGACCTCCTGGCACACTGTCGCCTCGACACATCGGCAGGCGAGGGGACGGGTGGGACGGGGTGCGCTCGCGGGACACTCGGGAACGGCCGGACGTCGCCGTCGTCGTGGCGGCGCGGGCCGGGGACCGGCAGGCCTCGGAACAGCTGGTACGGGACTGTCTGCCGTTGGTCTACAACATCGTCGGACGGGCGCTGAACGGGCACGGCGACGTCGACGACGTGGTCCAGGAGACGATGATGCGGGTCCTGGACGGCCTGCCCGGACTGGAGCGGCCGGAGCGGTTCCGGTCCTGGCTCGTCGCCATCACCGTGCGGCAGATCCGTGACCGGTGGCGCACAGGGCGCACCTGGCTCACCGCGGAGCCCCTGGAGGACGCCGCCGAGGCGGAGCCGCAGCCCGACTTCGCCGACCTGGCGATTCTTCGGCTCGCGCTGTCGGGCCAGCGGCGTGAGGCGGTGGAGGCGACCCGCTGGCTGGAGGACGAGGAGCGCGAGATGCTCGCGCTGTGGTGGATGGAGAGCGCCGGTGAACTGACCCGCGGCGAGCTCTCCGCGGCCTGCGGCCTCACACCGCAGCACGCCGCGGTCCGGGTCCAGCGGGTCAAGGAACGACTGGAGACGGCGCGCACCGTCGTACGGGCCGTGACGGCCTCGCCGCGCTGCCCGGACCTGGCCGCCGTCCTCGCTTCGTGGGACGGGCGGCCGTCCGGACTGTGGCGCAAGCGGCTGGCACGCCATGTCCGCGACTGTCCGCAGTGCCTGCGGAGCGCGTCCGACCTGATACCGGCGGAGGGGCTGCTGGCAGGACTCGCGCTGGTGCCGGTGCCCATCGGTCTGGCCGGACTGGTGCTGGCCAGGACGCTGGGGGCGGGATCCGCCGGGGCGGGCGTCGGCGCAGGCACCCGTACGGCAGGCGGTGCGAGCCGTACGGCGCGGACGATCGGCCGGCTGGCCGCCAAGCCCGCGGCGGCGGCAGCCGCGACTGCCGTCACGCTCGCGGCTGCCGGAGTGGCCTGGTACGCCGCCACGGGATCGCACGAGCCGGCCCCGCGGCCCGCCCTGGCGGCCCCGCTGTCGCCGGGCACCTCGACCCCGCCGACGTCCCCGCGAACGTCCGACTCGCCGACCCCGACCCTGACCGCGACCGCGACGCCTGAGCCGAAAGCGGCCCCGGTGACGACGGCCGAGCCGCGCGTTTCGGGGCGGCATGCCCTGCGGTCCGTCGACCACCCCGGTGACTACGCGAGCCAGTCGGACCGGCTCGGCATCCTGGGGCCGGTCGGCGCCACCAGCTCCGAGGCCGCGCGTCAGGCGGCCACCTTCACCTTCGTGCCCGGCCTGGCCGACCCCCACTGCTACTCGCTCAGGGACGCCACGGGCAGGTATCTGCGCCACTACGCCTTCCGCCTCCGGCTGGACACCGACGACGCCTCCGCCCTCTTCCGGAAGGACGCCACCTTCTGTCCCCGTTCCGGTTCCACGGCCGGATCGGTCTCCCTGGAGTCGTACAACTACCCCGGCCGCTACCTGCGCCACCGGGACAACCTCCAGCTGTGGCTCGACCCCGCCCAGAACACGGCCGCGTACCGGGCCAGCCGCTCCTTCGTCCTCGTGGCGCCCTGGACCTGACACCGAACCCCGCTCATGACCGGCGCGGGAAGCGCGGGGATGTCCGATCCCGCGCGTTGCCGCAGAATTGGCGTTATGTCGTGTTCGTCCCGCATGGGAGGCACCCGTGAAGGATCTCAAGTTCGAGCAGAAGAGCTCGCTGTCGCGCATCGAGGCGGCTGATCGGCTGGAAGCGCTCGCGGCCGCGCTGAGGGACGGCGGGGAGGCCGAACTGGAACTCGGCTCCGGAACCACGTTGAGCCTGCGGATTCCCGACGACCTGCGCACCGAGGTGGAGGTCGAGGTCGGTGACGGGGAGATCGAGCTGGAGATCGAGTTCAAGTGGTCGACCGCACCGGCCCGGACAGCACCCTCCCGACCGGCCGCCGCCACGGAGAAGGCCACGGCAGCGAGGAAGAAGAGCGGGCCCGCCAAGCCCGGCGGTAGGGGTACGGGCGCCAGGAGGGGCAAGACCGGCTGACGGGAGACGGACGGTCGATGTGTCAGGCCGGTTCCGGGACGAAGGGGTACAGCTCCTCGGCTCCGGACTGTATGACGCCGTACGTGCTCTCCGGTACCTCGTTCCAGGCGCCGGGCAGGTCACCGAGGGGTTCGGAGACGACGAGCCGGGTGTCGTCGGACACCTCCCGCAGGAAGGCCGCATCGGGGTGCAGCTTGCGCAGGGTGTCCACGCGGGTGCTGTAGAACAGCGACCGGGAAGTGCCCTGGCTCGAATAGCGGAAGGCCCATACGCGTTCGCCGTCGGTCACGCCGATCGTCATCTGCAGAGGGAACTCCACACCGTGGTCGCGGCCGCTGCGCTCCACCGCTCCCACCATCCGGGCCACCGCCTCCGGCGGGTTCTCGTCCAGGCCGAAGGTGAGGGCCAGGTAGAACATGAGCTCCGAGTCCGTCGTCCCCTCGATGTCGGCGTACAGCGCGGGGTCGACGAGCAGGGACAGGTCGCGGCGTACGAGGTGATAGTCCGCGATGGCGCCGTTGTGCATCCACATCCAGCGGCCGTGCCGGAACGGGTGGCAGTTCGTCTGCTGCACCGCCGTGCCGGTCGTCGCCCGTATGTGGGCGAAGAACAGCGGGGAGCGGACATGGTCCGCTAGCTCCCTCAGGTTGCGGTTGTTCCAGGCGGGGCCGACGTCGGTGAACAGGGCCGGGGTGGCGATGCTCTCCTCCGAGTACCAGCCGACGCCGAAACCGTCGCCGTTCGTCGTCTCGACACCCAGTCTGGAGTGGAGGCTCTGATCGATCAGCGAGTGGGCCGGTTTGTAGAGGATGGTGTCGAGAAGCAGGGGTGTTCCCGAATAAGCGAGCCATCGGCACATGAACGATCACCTGTGTTCCTGCCTGCACCTGCGGGCGGCTCTTGTCCTGCCCCCAGTTTCGCCCCCCTCGCACCGCGCCGCCAAGCGGGCGCGGACCGGACGCCCCGAGGGCGAACATGATGAGAGGCAGCCAGGACTGCGGCGGTGGAGGCGTGCGGCGCGTACGGGCTGGAGCGTACGGCCGGGCGTGCCGAGCGGGAGCCGTGGCCGTACCAGGTCGCCGCCCTGCGGGCTGGGGCCTGTCTCCGGGGTGCCGTGTGCAGGATGCCTTCCGGGCAGGATGCGACCCGTTCCCGCAGGCCGACCGGGTCCGTCCGCCTCGACCGTCAGCGTTCCCCGGCGACCGCCGCCATGACCGTCAGCGCCCCCCGGCGACCGCCGCGCTGTCCCGCAGGAAGCCCACGAAGGCCTCGGCGGCCGGGGTCAGGGCGTGGTCGCTCATGCGGACGAGGAGGATGCGGCGCACCGGGGCGGGGGGCAGCAGCGGCAGGACGCTGACGCCTCCTCGGATGCCCTCCAGGGCCAGGGTGGGGGCGAGGGCGACGCCGATACCGGCGGCGACCATGGCCTGGGCCTCCTGGTAGTCGTGGGCCTCGTAGGCGATCTGCGGCTCGAAACCGGCCGTGCGGCAGCTGCGGGCGAGGGCCTCGGCCACCGGGTGGTTCTCCGCACGGGTGATCCAGGCGTCGTCGGCGAAATCGGCGAGGGCGGCCGAAGCGCGGCCGGCGAGGGGGTGGTCCGCGCCGACGAGGAGCGCCGGAGGGTCGTCGACGAGCGAGGTGACGACGATGTCCTCGCGGTCGATGCGGTTCCAGTCGTAGTCCCACATCAGGGACATCTCGATCTCGCGGTTCTCCAGCATCGCCCACAGCCCCGCGATCCGGGAACTGCGCACCGTCAGCCGTACGTCGGGGTGCGTCCGGCGGAAGGCGATCACGGCCCGGGGGAGGAGGGAGGCGCCGACGGTGGGGAAGGTTCCGACGCGCAGCGTGCCCGCGCGCAGTCCCGCGAAGTCGGCGAGTTCGTTCTCCGCGGCCGTCAGCTCGCGCTTGATCCGCTCTCCTCGCTCGGCCAGCGCACGCCCCGCGTCGGTGAGGGTGACCCCGCGCGCGTGACGCTCCAGGAGGGGCTGTCCTGCCTCCGCCTCCAGGCGCCCGACCTGCTGCGACACCGCTGACGGCGTGTAGTTGAGGGCGCGCGCGGTCGCCGTGACAGAACCCCGGCGGGCGACCTCGGCGAAGAGCAGGATGCGCCGGACGTCGAGCATCTCGCCACCTCCAGCGTTCACTTCAGCTTAATACCCATGCAGATTTCCGAGATTGTACTTCACGCTGCCCGCGCCCACTGTGGATCGCAGCCCGCACGGAAGTGCCGTCGGGGTTTCCACGAGGAGTCTGTTGTGTTGCGTCTGCAGGGCGAGATGATCCGCGGGGGTACCAGCAAGTGCTGGATCTTCGACCACCACGACGTGGTGGCGACCGGCGTGGACGCCGACACCCTGCTGCTCGCCGCCTACAACGCCGCCGACCCCCGCCAGATCGACGGCGTCGGCGGTGCCTCCTCCACCACCTCCAAGGCGGCGATCGTCCGGGCCTCGACGAAGCCGGACGTCGACGTCGAGTACGCCTTCGCACAGGTCGGCATCGGCGACGCGCGGGTGGAGTGGACCAGCAACTGCGGCAACTGCGCCACCGCCGTGGCCCTGTACGCCGTCCACAACCAACTGGTGCCCGTCACCTCGGACTCGACCACGGTGCGGATGCTCAACATCAACACCGGAGCCCGGCTCAGCGGCACCATCCCCACCCCGGGGCGGACCGCCCCCGACGCCGGGACGGCCCGGGTGCCGGGCACCGCCGCGCTCGGCGTGCCGGTGCTCCTCGGCTTCGAGGACCCCGCCGGTACGTCGACCGGCCGGGCCCTGCCGACCGGCCACGCCCTGGACACGCTGACCGGGCCCACCGGCACCGTCGAGGCGTCCCTGGTCGACGCCGGCGCCCCGGCGGCGCTGTTCGAGGCCAAGGCGTTCGGACTCGACGGCACCGAGTCCCTCGCCGACTTCGCCACGGCGGTGCCCGCCCTCACCGTGCTGCGCCGGCAAGCCGCCCTGGCCATGGGACTGGTCCAGGAGAGCGACCCCGTCAGCCACGCCGTCCCGAAGGTCGGAGTGGTCGCCCGCCCTGTCGCCTACCGCACCACCGATGGCACCCTCGTCCCACAGGACGAGTACGACCTGGCCGTCCGCATGGTCTCCATGCACGCACCCCACCCGGCGATCGGCCTCACCTCGGCCGTAGCCCTGGCCACCGCGGCCGCCACACCCGGCACCCTCGCCCACCGCGTCGCCCGGCAGACCGCCGACGGGACGCTGCGCCTGGGCACCCCGGCCGGTGTCATCACCGCCCGAGCCGTCCCCGCGGGGGAGGGCGCGTCCCCCACGGTGCTGCTGCACCGCGCCGCCCGCCGCATCGCCCGAGCCGAACTCCTCGTTCCCGTCCTGGAAGGACGCCCCGCATGAGCCGCAACGACGCCGCCCCGGGTACCGTCGACGCACCGCCGAGCCGCTTGCGCAGGCTGCTGTCCCTGCTCTACGTCCAGTGCCTGATCGGCGTCCTGGCCGGGGCCGCCGTCGGCTGGCTGTGGCCGTCGTTCGGGGCCGATCTCAAACCGCTGGGCGACGGGTTCATCGCGCTGGTCCGCATGATGATCGCGCCCGTCATCTTCTGCACCGTCGTCCACGGCATCGCCTCCATGGGCAACGCCCGTGCCGTCGGCCGGGTCAGTCTCAAGGCGCTGATCTACTTCGAGGTCCTGACGACCGTCGCCATGGTGATCGGGCTGGTCGTCGTGAACGTCGTCCAGCCCGGCAGCGGACTGCACGTCGACCCCTCCACCCTGTCGACCAAGGGGCTGCCGCCGGAGGCGACCGCGAGCCACGAGAGCCTCTCCGCGTTCCTGCTCGCCATGATCCCGGACACCCTGCTCAGCGCGCTGACCGGCCACGAGATCCTGCCCGTGCTGCTGATCTCGGTGCTGTTCGGCTTCGGCCTGAACGCCGCCGGCGAGGCGGGCGCGGGGCTCACCCAGGGCATCGAGAAGCTCTCCAGGGTCCTGTTCACGCTCATCCGCTGGATCATGCGGCTGGCCCCCATCGGTGCCTTCGGCTCCATGGCCTTCACCATCGGCAACTACGGCCTCGACACCCTGCGCCACCTCTTCCTGCTGGTCGGCTCCTTCTGGCTCACCGCCCTGTTCTTCGTCCTGGTCGTGCTCGGCACCGTCATGCGCGTCAACGGCCTGCGCCTGCTGCCCTTCCTCCGCTACATCAAGGAGGAGCTGCTGATCGTCCTGGGCACTTCGTCCTCCGAGCCGGTGCTGCCGCGCATGATGGCCAAGCTCCAGCACGCCGGCGCCTCGAAGCCGGTCGTCGGGATCACGCTGCCCGCCGGGTACTCCTTCAACCTCGACGGCACCGCCATCTACCTGACCATGGGCTCGGTCTTCCTCGCCCAGGCCCTCGGCATCGACCTCAGCCTCACCCAGCAGCTGTCCATGCTCGCCGTCATGCTCCTGACCTCCAAGGGCGCGGCCGGGGTGACCGGCTCCGGCTTCATCGCCCTGGCGGCCACCCTCAGCGCCGTGCCGCACGTGCCCGTCGCCGCGCTGGCCCTGATCTTCGGCATCGACCGGTTCATGTCCGAGGCCCGCGCCCTGACCAGCGTGGTCGGCAACGGCGTCGCCACGCTCGCGGTCGCCAAGTGGGAGGGGCAGCTGGACGAGGAGCGTGCCAGGGCCGTCCTGCGCGGCGAGATCCCGTTCACCGCCGTGCCCGAGGGCGACCACACCCCCGGGCCGCAGGCAGGACCGACGTCCGACCCGCACCCCGGGGCGGTCGAGGAGGCCGAACCGAAGACCGCAGCCGGGGCGGTCGAGGACGATCCGAAGGCGCCGACCGGGGCGGGCCGTGAGCCCGTGCCCGCCGCGGGCTGACCCATCCCGTACCGCCGGTCCGGAGCGCGGGCTCCGGACCGGCTTCTTCGCGTGCTCGCCCGGGACGACGGCGGGACCGGTGACAACGGCGGGACCGGTGACGACGGCGGGACCGGTGACGGCGACGGCCCGGAAGCGGCGCGGCCGCTGAGGTCCGGTCCCTGGCCGCGAGGGTCAGTTCACCTCGGACGGCGGCTGCGTACGTTTCCTGCAACACCCGTCCCGTGCAGCGGGAGCTACGAGGAGGCAGGTCCGTGGAGCGAAGCCAGTCGGATACGTGTGTGATCGGGGCGGGACCCGCCGGGCTGGCGGTCGCCAGGGCCCTGGCGGAGCGGAACCTGCCGTACACCCACCTCGAGCGGCACTCGGGGCCGGGCGGCATCTGGGACATCGACAACCCCGGCAGCCCGATGTACGAGTCGGCCCACTTCATCTCCAGCAAAACCCTGTCGGGCTTCGGCGGCTTCCCGATGCCCGACCACTTCGCGGACTACCCGCCGCACCGGCAGATCCTGTCGTACCTGACGTCCTTCGCCGACGCGTACGGGCTGACGGAGCGCATCGAGTTCGGTACGGCGGTCGAGAACGTCGCGAAGAACGCGGACGGCACCTGGACCGTCACCACGTCCGACGGCGGGCAGAGCGTGCACGGGCAGGTCGTGGTGTGCACGGGTTCGCAGTGGCACCCCAACATCCCCGAACTGCCGGGACGGTTCAGCGGAGAGGTCCGGCACACCGTCGGCTATCGCGGCGCCGAGGAGCTGCGCGGCAAGCGGGTCCTGGTCGTCGGCGCGGGGAACTCCGGGTGCGACATCGCGTGCGACGCGGCCCGCAGCGCGGACCACGCGGTGATCAGCATGCGGCGCGGCTACTGGTTCATCCCCAAGCACCTGTTCGGCCGGCCCGTGGACACCATCGCCGCCGGCGGCCCGAAACTGCCGATGTGGCTGGAGCAGCGGCTCTTCGGCGCCCTCCTGCGGATCCTCAACGGCGACCCGACGCGCCTCGGCCTGCAGAAGCCGGACCACAGGCTGTTCGAGACCCACCCGGCCGTCAACTCGATGCTGATCCACCACCTCCAGCACGGCGACATCACCGCCCGGCCCGGCATCGCCGACACCGCGGGCAGGACCGTGCGCTTCACCGACGGCAGCAGTGACGAATTCGATCTGATCCTGCTGGCCACGGGCTATGTCCACAAGGTGCCGGTCGCGCAGAAGTACTTCGGCGACGAGCAGCACCCCGACCTCTACCTGTCGTCGTTCTCGCGCGAGCACCACGGCCTGTTCGGCGTCGGCTTCATCGAGACCAACTCCGGCGCCTACCAACTCTTCGACGCGCAGGCGCAGTTGATAGCCGGCTACCTTGACGACGCCCGGCAGGGGCTGCGGAACGCGGAGCGCTTCGCCCAGATGATCCGCGCGGACCGCCCCGATCTGTCCGGCGGACTCACCTTCGTCGACTCGCCCCGCCACGTCGGCTACGTCGACGGCGGGGCCGTCGTGAAGTACCTTCGCAAGGTCGCCCGCGACATGGGCTGGCGCACCGAGGGACAGCCGCCGCCCGTACGGTCCCCGCGGCACGCGGAGGCGGCGGCGTGAGCGGGTTCGACTTCCCGGGCAAGGTCATGCTGGTGACGGGCGGTGCGGGCGGCATCGGCAGCGCTCTGTGCCGCCGGTTCGCCGAGGGCGGGGCCCGCTGTGTGGTCGTCGACATCGACGAGACCCGGGCCCGGAAGGTTGCCGCAGAGCTCCCGGGCGCCGGGCACACGGGTGTGGGCTGCGACCTCCTGGACCGAGCGCGGGTGGAGCGGCTGTTCGAGCTGGTCGCCGACACCTACGGCCGCCTCGACGTGCTGGTCAACAACGTGGGCATGACCAGCGCGGAACGCTTCGACGAGCGCAGTGTCGAGAGCATCGAGCGGGAGATCGCCCTCAACCTGACCTCGCCGCTGGTCGCCACCCGGATCGCGATCCCCTTGCTGAAGGCGTCCGGGGACGCCCGGGTGGTCACCACCGTCTCGCTCGGCGGGATCTTCCCGCTGGGCGAGACCCCGATCTACACGGCCTCGAAGTTCGGGCTGCGCGGCGCGATGCTCGCCATCGGCCTCGACCTGCGGAGCAAGGGGATCCTGGCCGGCTCGGTGCTGCCGTCGGCGACCGACACCCGGATGCTGCGGCAGGAGGCCGTGGACGGCGGCAACTCGATGCAGTTCCAGGACCGGCCCCAGCAGCCCGCCGATGTCGTCGCGGCCGTGGTGAGCCTGCTCGACCGGCCCCGCCTGGAGGCCTACCCGCGCCCCGGCGAGTCCCGCCTCGTGCGGCTCGCGATGCTCGTGCCGAACCTGCTGCCGAAGGTCTTCCCCCTGTTCCTGAAGCGCGGTGACCGCGGCATGGCCCGCTACCTCGAGGAGCTCCGGCACCGCGGACTGGCCCAACAGGTCGACGGACAATGGAAGTTGGTGGAGGAGGCATGACCGCCCACGACACCCTCCAGGTCGTCAACCCCGCCACCGGGGAGCCGATCACCACACTGCCCGCCGCGAGCGCCGACGACGTCGCCAAGGCCGCCGAGCGGGCCCGGCAGATCTTCGACACCGGGCAGTGGTCGCGGCTGCCGGTCCGGGAACGCGCCGCGGTCCTGCTGCGGCTGGCCGACCTCATGGAACGCGACGCCGAGATCCTGGCCCGGCTGGACAGCGAGGACGCGGGCAAGCCGATCACCGAGTGCCGTACGGGCGACGTACCGGGCGCGATCGAGTCGATCCGCTGGTTCGCCGAGGCGGCCGACAAGGTCTTCGGCCGTGTCGCGCCGGGCGGGTCCGGCGGCCTGGGGCTCATGAGCCGCGAACCGGTCGGGGTGGTGGCGGCGATCCTGCCGTGGAACTACCCGCTGGCCATGACGGCCTGGAAGGTGGGTCCCGCGCTGGCCGCCGGGAACTGCCTGCTGGTCAAGCCGGCCGAGGCGACCCCGCGTTCGGCCCTGCACCTGGCCGTGCTCGCCGCCGAGGCCGGTCTGCCGGACGGGGTGCTCACCGTGCTGCCCGGACACGGGTCCGAAGCCGGGGCGGCCCTCGCCCGTGACCCCGTCGTGGGGGCGCTCTCCTTCACCGGGTCCACCGCGACAGGGCGCCGCGTCCTCAAGTACGCGGCCGACAGCAACTTCAAGCGCGTCTCGCTGGAGATGGGCGGCAAGAGCCCCCAGGTGCTGATGGCCGACGCGCTCGCCTACGGGGAGGAACTCATCGCCGACATGATCCAGGCCGCGTTCCTGACGACGGGGCAGAACTGCACCGCAGGCTCTCGTGTCCTGGTCCACGAGAGCATCGCCGACGAGGTCCTGGACCGGTTCACGGCGGCGGCACGGCACCTGGTGACCGGCGATCCGGCCGACCCCCGCACACAGTTGGGGCCGCTCGTCGACCGCGCCGCCTTCGACCGGGTCGCGGCAGCCGTGGGCGCCGCCCGGGCCGGCGGTGCCCGGATCCACAGCGGGGGACTGCCCCATGGTCTGCCCGCGTACGGTGCCTACTACCCGCCCACCGTGATCACCCGCGCCCCCGCCGGCAGTGACGTCCTGACCAGGGAGCTGTTCGGCCCGGTCGTCACCGTGCAGACCTTCACCACGGAGGACCAGGCGGTCCGCATGGCCAACGCCACCGAGTACGGGCTCGCCGCGTCCGTGTGGACCCGCGATCTCGACAGGGCGTGCCGGCTGGCCCGCGGCATCGAGGCCGGGGTGATCTCCGTGAACGCCTACAGCGAGGGCGACATCACCACCCCGTTCGGCGGCTGGAAGCAGTCCGGGTTCGGTGGCGCGGAGAAGTCCACCAACGCCTTCGACCAGTGGACCAGGGAGAAGACGGTCTGGATCCGCACCCGTTGAACGGGGCCGCCGTCGAGCCGGGCCGCACCCGTTGACCGGGGCCGCCATCGTCGAGCCGGGCCGCACCCGTTGACCGGGGCCGCCCCCGTCGACTCCGGTGAGGGCCCGGGCCTCACCCCCGGCCCCGGGCCCTCACCGGCGCTCCGTGCGCATCCGCTCGCGCAGCTGTACCGGGGAGGTGCCGTGCCAGCGGCGTACCGCGCGGCGCAGCGCGCGTTCGTCGGAGAAACCCGCCCGGCGGGCGATGTCGCGGAGCGTCAGTTCCGGGCGGAGCAGCAGCTGTTCGACGCGTTCCCGGCGCACTCCCTCGACGAGCGCCTCGTACGTCGTGCCGCAGTCGGCCAGCCGGCGGCGCAGCGTCCGCTCGCTCGTGGCGTGGCGCCGGGCCTGCTCGGCGAACGAGGGGATCGCCGGGAGGCTCTGGGCGACGGAGATCTCCAGGACCTCCAGCAGATCCTGCTGGTCGCGGCGCGCGGCCAGCTGCGCGTCGAGCAGCTCCAGCGTCGACGCGTAGGTCACCGGATCCCGGCCGGGCATCCGGGCCCGGGCCCAGGCCGGGTCGATGACCATGCGGTTGGCCGGGGCGCCGAAGCGGACCGGGCAGCCGAACAGGGCGCCGTACGGTTCGCTCCGGCGCGGCGGCGGACAGGCGAACTCCACCGCTCGGGGCGCGAAGGCCGGGCCGACGGTCAGCCGGGACAGAGTGACCACGGAGGCGAACGCCTCCTCGGACAGGAACACGGCGACCGCCGGGTCCATGGCAGGGTCGGGGAGATCGGCGCGCAGCACGAAGGCCCCGTCCTCCTCGGCGACACCGGCCGACCACACCACCATCGCCCCGGACAGGTTCTGGTACCGCACTCCCGTCTCGATGGCGTGCCGCAGGGTGTCGTCGGCCATCAGCGCGAAGCCGAGCAGGCCCCAGGCGGTCAGGTGCTGCGCCGCTCCGACGCGCAGCCCCAGGTGCTCGTCGCCGGTGAGCTCCAGCGCGCGACGGATCACCGCGCTGCCCTGCCGGTACGACACCCGCAGCGCACCCGAGCGCATGACCGTCTCGTCCAGACCGACCTGTTCGAGCTGGGGCCGCAGGTCGAGACCGCGCTCGTCGGCGACCGCGACGAGGTACCACAGGATGTTCGGCTGGATCGTCGCCGAGGTGCTGCGGCTGGTCCCCGGAGGCTTCGCGGGGTCGGGGGCACGGGACGCGGGGGATGCGGGGGACGCAGGGGGCATCGCACTCACCTTCTCCTGGGCGACCACTGTAGGCGGCCGGGCGGCACCGGTCGCCTTGCTGGCCTCCGGAGTCCCTTCTACGGCCTCCCGCGTCCTGCGTTCGCGTCCGGGGCCCCGGCTACGTTTGCCGCGACCTGCCCGCATCGACCGGCCGGCCGTTCCCACGCACACAGGAATCGAAGGCGGGGCACCATCATGTCCTTCAACGCATCACCCCGCTCCGAGTGCGGGCACCCGGTCTCCAGGGCCGCCGCCCGGCGGGTCGCCGCGATCGCGTTCGCCGCACAGGGCGCCTGCGTCGCGGCCGTGTACACGACCGTTCCGGCCGTCACCGAGCGCCTGGGAATGGCTCCGCTCCTGACGACCGCGCTGATGGTCGCGGTGGCGCTGACGGCAGGGGGCGGGAGCTTCCTGGGGCTGGCCGCGATCCGCCGGGCCGGACCCGTCGCCACGACGCGCGGCGCCATGGCGGCGGCGGCCGTCGCGCTGCTGTTGATCGGCTGGGCCCCCGGCCAGGCCGCCGCCGTCTGCGCGTACGTCCTGTTCGGGCTCGCCGTCGGCGCCCTCGACGTAGGCGTCAACACCCGGGCCGCCGAGGTCGAACGCGCCTACGGCCGCAGTGTCTTCGGCTCCTTCTACACGGCGTGGAGCGCGGGCGGAGTGGTCGCGGCGCTGCTCACTGCGGGGGTGGCCCGGCTGGGGTGGCCCGTGGCCGGCGGCCTGGCACTGCAGGCGGGCATCGTCCTGCTGCTCGTCGCGGCGATGCGCACCCACGCCCTCCCCGCGCCTCGGACCCTCGCGGACGCCGGGCAGCCGTCGCCCGGACGTCGTCCATGGGTCCGGCTCCTGCCCTTCGGCCTGGTTCTCCTGGTCGTCTATGTCATCGACTCCACGGTCTCGGCCTGGTCGTCCGTCTATCTGCGCCAGACCCTCGCCGCCTCCCTCACGGTCGCGCCACTGGCGTACGCCGCCTACCAGGCCGGCACCGTCATCGGCCGAGCCGCTGCCGACCGGCTCGTGCAGAACCTCGGAGCGCCAACCGTCGTCCGCGGGGCGGCCCTGCTGGCCGGGAGCGCCCTGGCGGCTCTGGCAGCGGCGCCGAGCTGGCCGTTCGCCGTGCTCGCGGCCGGGGCCGTGGGGCTCGGCGCGTCCGTCCTGGCTCCGCTGTGCCTCGCTTCCGCCGCCCGGCTGAGTCCCACGGCCGCGGAGGCGGTCCTGGCCCGCCTGAATCTCTTCAACTACGTCGGCGTCGTCACCGGGGGTGCCGTGAGCGGGCTGCTCGGTTCCACCGGACACTTCCGTCTGGCCTACGCCGTACCGGCCGCTCTGGCGGTCCTCGTGCCGGCCGCCGCCCGCCATTTCACCCGCCCTTCGAACCCGGTCCGAAGGGAGGTCGTCCCCGAGGCGCTGTGAGAAACGGCCGGGGACGAGCCGGTGGGCTCAGGGAAGGACGGCCCTGCTGCGACGCTCGGCGTCACCGCGCATCGTCAACGTCTCCAGCTCCGTCGGCTCCCTGACCCGCCAGGCGGACCCGGACATCGAGATCGGCCCGGTCATGGCGGCCTACGCGCCGTCGAAGTCGTTCCTCAACGCCGTCACCGTGCAGTACGCCCGGCAGCTCGCCGGTACGGGCATCCTGATCAACGCCGCCTGCCCGGGCCTGGTCGCGACCGACTTCAACGGCTTCCACGGATCCCGCACCCCGGAGCAGGGCGCGGCCTCGGCGATCCGGCTCGCCACGCTGCCCGACGGCGGCCCGACCGGTTCGTTCTTCGAGGACGACGGCGTGGTCCCCTGGTGACATCGAACCGGTCGCGAGCACGCCGTCACCGTGCCGCGTCCGCCTCCGCCCTGCGGGTGGGCCTGCCCAGCGCCCAGAACAGCACGCCGAGGAGCATGAACCCGATGAGCGGTACGAGCTCCGTGAGCAGGTACTTCCCGCGCTCGGCGTGGCTCCAGCCGTCCGGGGCGTAGGAGGAGCTGAACCAGTTGAAGGGGGCGCCCGGCGCGACCAACTGCACGCAGGCGTACAGGACGAGCAGGGTGAGCACGATGCTGATGGCCAGGGGCGCCGGAGCCCGGTAGGGACGCGGGACCTCCGGGGCCTTGTGGCGCAGTACCGCCAGCGCCGGGAAGATGCCCAGGTAGCTGACCAGGGTCGTGGAGACGGCCAAGCCCAGGACCGCGCCGAAGAGCTTTGCCGCACTGCCGTCGGTGAGCTCGTGGGCCAGGACCAGGACCACCGTGGAGACCAGCCCGCTGAGGATGTTGACACGGACCGGGGTGCCGAAACGGCTGGATATGACGCCGAGGAAGCGGGGGGCCGCGCCGTCGTAGCCGGAGACGGCGAGGGCGCGGTCGGAGCCCATCACCCAGGTCACGCCCGAGGACAGCACCGTGAGGATGAACAGGATCGCGGCGAGGTCCCCGAGCGCGCTCCCGGCCCCGCTGAGGGTGGCGGTGCCGTCGCCGGCGACATGGCCGCCGTAGACCGTGAAGACCTGCCGGATCGCGTCGATGAAACCGCCGAGGCCGGTGATGGCCTTGACGGGCAGGACGAGCAGGATGCCGAGGATCGGCAGGGCGTAGAGCAGCACGGAGAGGGCGGCGCTGCGGAAGACGGCGTACGGCACGTCCTTCTGCGCGTCGGTCATCTCGTCGCCCGCGGTGCTGGGCAGTTCGAAGCCGACGAAGTTGAACATCAGGACGGGCACCAGGCCGACGAAGCCCGCGTAGGTCGGGGAGAAGTCGCCGAGCCCGAAGCCGTGCAGGCCGTGCTGGACGCCGTAGACGACGACGGTGACGGTGAACAGGCCGAGCAGGAGGAAGCGGCTCCAGGCGCCGATGGTGGGGATCCACTTGCCGACGTCGAAGGAGAGGATCGCGGCGAGGACGCCGATCCAGACGAACAGCAGGGTGAAGACGTAGAAGGCGGGGGTGCTCAGGTCCTTGCCGTCGTTGAAGAAGGTCGTGTACGCGGTGACGGCGGAGACGGACAGGGTGCCGCCCAGCCACACCGGGTTGGTGATCCAGTAGAGGAAGTTGTTGACCGCGCCGGCCAGGCGGCCGAAGGCGCGGCTGGTCCAGATGTAGGGGCCGCCCTCGTCGGGAAAGGCGGCGCCGAGCTCGGCGGTGAGCAGCGCCGAGGGGACGAAGAACACGAGGGCCAGCACGATGAGCCAGGTGAACGCCTCCGCGCCGGACGAGGCGACCGTGCCGATGGTGTCGACGCCGACAATCGTGCACAGCAGGAAGAACAGGATGTCGAAGCGGCCGAAGTGCTTGCGCAGTTTCTGCCGCTCCGACTGGGCTGCCGCCGGCGGGCCGGCCGGCTCGGTGATCAGGGGGCCAGCGGTCACCAGGGGCTCCTGCGGATGAGCGGGACAGGCGGAATTCGGCCAATGATCGGCGTCACCCGCACAGGCTCACAAGCGTTCATTGGCAAGTCTTGACCGGGTATTGCCGAAATTGAACGGGGATGATTCCCGTCAGAGGGACTTCCCGCCGCCGGGCCGGTCCCGGAGCTCCGTGCGCAGGGTGTCGCGCAGCCGGCGCAGGTCGTCCGCGGGGCGGCCGAGGCCGTTGAGGCGCAGGCGGGCCGCCTCGGTGCGGTCGACGGGGCGGACGGTGCAGGTCAGGTTCATCGAGGCGCGCAGCATCCACAGGTCGTAGGCGAGCAGCCGGGCCGCGCGGGCCTGCGCCGCGACCAGGTCCGGCTCGGTGGTCCCGAGGTCCTGGAGCCGGGTGCGCAGCCGGTGCAGCGTGATGCTCTGCCGCCCGCAGTCCCGTGCCGTCCCGTTCGACACCGGACCGGGTTCACCGCACGCGGCCACCGCCTGGTCGGCCGGCGTCTGCGCGGCCACCGCCTCGTCCAGGACCGCGACGAGCGCCCGCAACTGGTCGGGGCGCGACGGGCGGACGGGGGCGGCCGGCCGACGGGGCCGCAGGAGCGGCCGCACGGCGACGAGCATGCGGACGACCCCGAGCCGCAGCCGGGTTCCGCGCCCTCGTACGGCAGCGCGCCCCCTTGCGGCAGCGAGCCGCCGGGCGGCGTCGAGCCACCCCGCGACATCGAGCCACCCCGCGAGATCGGGCCGCCCTGCGGCGCGGGGCGCGGGCGCGTCCGGCGCTGTGCCTGTGCGCATGGCCCCTCCTGGCGTCCGTGGCGTCCGTGGCGTCCGTGGCGTCCGTGGCGTCCGCGGCGGCCGTGATGTCCGTGGCGTCCCCGGCCACCGGGCCGGTCGGTGCTGCCGCTGGGCGACCGCGGGGACCCGGCCCCGGCCGCCGTGCCCCTCCAGTGTGCGCCTGCGCGCGGTCCGGTGTTCCTGTGCGTCCGTCGGGCAAGGCTTGATCGGGTCTTCTCGGGGGTAGTTCTCCTCCCCCGGGAGTAGCGGCAGGCGGTGCGGTCGTCCCGGGGAGGCAGGACAGGTGCCTTCGTGGGCATGATGTGCGGGCGGGTCTCGAGGGCGAGGCTGGTTCGTGTCGGGGAACAGCAATCCAGGCCCGAGGAGGGCGCCATGAACCGCCAGATCCGCGTTCGCGTCAGCCGTCGGCCCTCGTCCTCCCGTGACACCCGCCAGCCCGAGATCGACCGCAGGACACCGTCGGGACGACTCCTGCCGTACTGAGGGGAGGACCCCCGCAACCGACTTTCGGATCAGGCCGGTTCAGGCCGGTTCAGGCCGGTTCAGGTCGGTTCAGCTCAGTTCAGTTCAGTTCAGTTCAGACAACGGTCTATCGCCGTCCGCAGCGCCTCGCGCAGTTTCGGCGGGGGCAGCGGCCCATCGCCCCCGGCACCGGCCGTGACCACCGCGGCGACCTTGCGCAGCTTGGTGTTGGAGAGCTGGGAGGCCTCCCGCAGCACGTTCCACGCCTGGTCCGGGGAGCAGGCGTGGGTGGCCATCAGGACCCCGCGCGCCTGGTCGATGACCGGCCGGGTGAGGATCGCCTCCCGGAGCTGTTCGACCTCCGTGCGCAGCAGGTCCAGCTGCTGGGCACGCTCCAGGATCACCACGGTGGGCACCGGCTCACGGAGCGTCCCGGGGCCGTGCAGCGGATCGTCGGGATCGAGACCGGCCATCTCCAGTACGCATTGCGGCTGTTCGCCCCAGCCGGTCGCCGTCACCCGTGCGCGCCGGCGGCGGCCGTAGGTGTCGAGGACCTCCAGGAACTGCAGCCCCGTCGTGTCCATGAAGGCGACGGCGGACATGTCCAGATGGACCTCGACGGTGTCGTCCGGCAGCCGGGCCAGGGTTCTGGCCAGGGTGTCCGCACAGCCGTGGATCAGGTCGCCTCGGGGTACGAGGACGGCCCTGCCCCCCTCCACGGTGCCGTCGATGGTCAGGGTGTTCAGTCGCCCTGCGAGCGAGGTGTGTGTCGCTGAGCTCATGTCCGTCTCGCTGCTCCCCACAGTCGTCACGACGTTGAGTCACCGATTGCCGCCGGATTCCGCTCCCTTCCGTGGGTGTGGCGGTGCGGGATCCGACGGTGCCGGGATCCACCTGCCCCGCCCGTCGGGGAGTACACCCGGCCCGCAGGGGAATGCCGGGCGCGCTCCGGGGGTAAGCGCGGTCTCGTACAGGTCTTGACAGGAGACGTTTCGGGAGGGGAGACGTATCGGTAGGGAGAGTGTCCGTTCAGCGGAGAAGCAGGTGGGGAATCGGTGGGGAGATCCGGTACGAGGCGCCGGGGCGCGGGCCTCCGGCGGGCGGGCACGTGGTGACGCCGCTGTGAACGCCGTGACCGGACCCGCGGAGCCGTTCGTGCATCCCGCGCTGTTCTACCGCGACGAGCAGGAGTACCTGGCCGGAGTGGTGCCGTTCGTCCGCAAGGCGCTCGCCGCGGGCGAGCCCGTGGCCGTGGCCGTGCCCGCCGAGAGACTGGGGCTGCTGAAGGCGGAGATCGGCGCCGGGGAGGCCGTACGGTTCCTCGACATGCGGGAGGCCGGGCGCAACCCCGGCCGGATCATCCCGGGAGTGCTGCGCGCCTTCGCCGACGCCCAGCCGTCCGGCACCCGGGTGAGCATCGTCGGCGAACCGATCTGGGCCGGCCGCTCGGCGACCGAGTACCCCGCCTGCGTCCAGCACGAGGCGCTGATCAACGCCGCCTTCCAGGGCCGCGAGGTCACCATCCTGTGCCCGTACGACACTCGCCGCCTCGACCCTCAGGTCGTCGCCGACGCCTACGCCACCCACCCCGTGGTCGTCGACGCCGGCTCCGGGCGTGAGGAGGAGAGCCCGCGGTACGACTTCGAGGGCGTGCACGCCCGCTACAACGCCCCGCTGCCGCCCGCCCCGGACGTGCCGGCCCACGCCTTCGTCGCCGATGTGCTCGGCGAGATCCGGCACTTCGCCTCCGACGCGGCCGAGCGGTTCGGACTCGTGCGGCCCCGGCTCGACGACCTGGCGCTGGCCGTCGCCGAGCTGACCACCAACAGCGTGGTGCACGGAGGTGGTTCGGGACTTCTCCGGGTGTGGGCCGAGGACGGGTACGTGGTGTGCGAGGTCCGCGACCGGGGTCACCTCACCGACCTGCTGGCCGGGCGCCGGCCGCCCACCCGGGACCAGTACGGCGGTCGCGGCCTGCTCATCGTCAACCTCGTCGCCGATCTCGTACGGGTGCACACGGGGCCGGACGGCACCACCGTCCGCTTCTGGTTCGCCCTCTGACGGCCGTCACGCGCACACACGGCGCGAGCTCGCCCCAGTGGCCGAACTGCGCCGCTTTCCCCGGCCCCGATCGCCGTTTGACCTGCGAATTCGTTTCGCCGTGTCCCCGTGTGGGCAGGGTTCGGAGCAGCGTGGCCCGGTCAAGGCCTCGGGTGGGGGGAGCGCGGCGGTGCCCGACCATGTGCGCACGGCGGACGGACGACGGTTACGGGTGGAGGTCTCGGGGGATCCGCACGGACGCCCCGTGTTCCTCCTGCACGGCATGCCGGGCAGCCGGGTGGGCCCCAAACCCCGCTCGATGTTCCTCCACCAGCGCGGTGCCCGGCTGATCAGCTACGACCGGCCGGGATACGGCGGTTCGGACCGGATGCCGCGCCGCCGGGTGGCCGACGTGGCCCAGGACGTCGCCGATGTGGCCGACGCGCTCGAAGTGGACCGGTTCGCGGTGGCCGGCCGTTCCGCCGGAGCCCCGCATGCCCTCGCCTGCGCCGCGCTGCTGCCCGACCGGGTCACCAGGGCGGCGGCGCTGGTGGGCTGGGCGCCGCGCGACGCCGAGGGCCTGGACTGGTACGCGGGCATGGCGCCGTCCAACGTCGCCGCCCTGAGCACGGCCGCCACCGACCCCGAGCGGTTCGCCGCCGTGATCATCCCGCGCTCTGCCGCCATCCGCAGCGATCCCGCCCGCCTGCTGGAGGAGCTGCGCGAGGATCTCACCGCCGACGACCGGCTGATCGTCTCCGACAACACCATCCGCTCGATGCTGCTGCGCAACTACCGTGAGGCGCTGCGCACTTCACCGTACGGCTGGATCGACGACGCCCTCGCCCTCACCGCGTCCTGGGGGTTCGACCCGGCGCGGATCAAGGTGCCGGTGCTGCTGTGGCACGGCAAGGACGACGTGTTCTCCCCGGCCTCGCACGCCTCCTGGCTCGCCGAGCGCATCCCGCGCGCCACGGCCGTCCTGGAACCCACCTCGGCCCACTTCGCCGCACTGCGCGCCCTGCCCGCCGTACTGGACTGGCTGCTCGCCGACGCGCGAGCGGGTTGAGGGCCGGGCGGGTCGCCCCGCGGGGGCGCGGTGCCGTGCGGGTGGTTTCCAGGCCGGGCGGGTCCGCGCGGCCACGCGCCCTCCCGTCACGCGCCCACCCGTCACGCGGCCCACCCATCACGTGGCCCTCCCGTCACGCGCCCACCCATCACGCGGCCCACCCATCACGCGGCCCTCCCGTCACGCGCCCGCGAGGGCACGCACCGGTGCGGCCGTGAATCCGCCCACCGGCGCGCCGCAGGCAGGCGTACCGACAGGCGGCGCCGCCAAGGTCGGCGGCGCCGGACTGTGCGGGGTCACACGGACAGGGGCTCCAGGTCCCGGTAGATCCGTCGCTCGCGGCTGGCCAGGAGGGTGATGCCGTTGTCCTCCCCGAGCAGCAGGCGCAGTTCCGCCATCGCCTCGTCGCGCAGCGCACGGGCCTCGCCGTCCCGGCCCAGGGCCCGCAGGCTGAGCCCCAGGTTGGTGACCACGGCGAGCGTCTCGGGGTGGTGGCCGCCGAGGGCCTCGCGCAGCACCGGCAGCGCCGCCTCGTCGCGCTCCCGCGCCTCCTCGAAACGGCCCTGGTCGTAGAGGACGTTGGCGTAGTTCACGCTGCAGAACACGGCGTGCGGATGGTGCACGCCCAGCACCTCCGCCATCCGGGGCAGCACCTTCAGGAACACCGCCTCCGCCTCGTCCAGGTCCCCGCAGCCCCAGTGGAAGATCCCCAGGTTGTTCAGGGCCGCCTGGGTGTACGGGTGGGCCTCGCCCGGCACCTTCATGTACTCGGCGAGCACCTCCCTGGCCACCTCGCGGGCCCGGTCCCGTTCGTCGGCCGCGAACAGGTCCGCCGCCAGGTTCAGGTCACAGGCCAGCGAGTCGGGCGTGGCGGCCGAGTACTGGTCCTTGTACCGCTTGCGGGTCGCCTCGGTCAGCCGCCGGGCGTCCTCCAGCTGGCCGTTGCGGCGCAGCGACACCGCCAACGACTTGGCGCAGCGCAGGGTGCCGGGGAACTCCACGGTCAGGATCCGTTTGTGGGCCGCGTACGTGCGCGACAGGATCGACACCGACTCCGCGTACCGGCCGACCTCCCGGAGGTCACGGCCGAGGCGCTCGGCCGACGCCAGCGTGTAGGGGTGGTCGGGGCCGAGGACGGCCATGCGCCGGTCGAGCGTGTCCTGGTCGATGCCGCGCGCCTCCGCGTAGTTGCCGACCATCCGCAGGGCCAGCGCGAGGTTGTTGGCCGCGCTCAGGGTGCGCCGGTGCGACTCGTGGAAGATCTCGCTGAAGCCGACGTGCGCCTCCTTGGCCAGCTCGACCGCCTTCGTGTACTCGCCGAGCGCCGCCAGGTCGCTGGAGAGCGCGGACATGGTGGCGTACGTGTGCGGGTGCTGCTCGCCCAGCTCCCGGCGCTGCCGCTCCAGCAGGTCCTCTCCTATCTCCCGGGCCTCCACGTAACGCCCTTGCGAGCGGAGCACGTTGGCGAGGTGGAACCGCAGGTAGAGGTAGTAGACGTCGTCCTCGCCGAGCACCGGCCTCCAGTGCTGGAGCAGGTCCTCCGCGAGCCGCCTGGCGGCCAGGAAGTCACCGCGTTTCCACTGGTAGCGGACCCGGTCGATGAGCAGTCGGCGGGTGTCGGCCTCACGGCAGTTGCGGGCGTCGGAGGCGGCCAGGTGCGGCCAGATGACGGCGAACCGGGGCCAGGTGGTCGGGTCGTCGATGGGTTCGTCGCCGTCGGGCCGGGCGCCCGCAAGGACGGTGTGCACGACGTGCCGGGCCTCCTGCTGCTTCTCCTCGGGCATCTGGGAACGGATCACCGCCTGCACCAGCCGGTGCACCTGGAGGCTGTTGGTCTTCTGGTCGACCTTGGCGAGCGCGAACCGGCCGATCTCCCGGATGACCCGGCCGAGCAGCAGGCTCTCCTGGAGCGAGGGGTCGTACGGCTTGAGCGCCGCGATCATCTCCTTGCTGTAGAGCAGCTGCTGGGAGATCGGCTCGGGTGCCAGGAAGGCGCACAGCTGGAGGAGTCGTACCGCCGCGGGTGATCGTTTCTCCAGCTGTTCGATGGAGACGTTCCAGGTCGCGGCGACCGTCCGCGGGTAGTCGGGCGGCTGGTTGAGGTCCAGGACCTCGGTGGTCTGCCGGGCCAGCTGGCGCAGATAGTCCTCGATCGGAGTGGCGGTCTCGGCCAGCCAGGCCGCCGCCTGTTCGACCGCCAGCGGCAGATCGCCGACGGCCTCCGCCACCCGGTCGGCGTCCTCGGCCGTCAGCCCGCCCTCGGTGCGCCGGGTCAGGTGCTCGACGCTCTCCTTGCGCTCGAAGACGTCGATCTGCTGGGACGCCCCGTGCTGGGACCAGGCCTGGTTGCGGGAGGTGACGAGGATGTGGCCGCCGTCCCCGGTGGGGAAGTAGCGGGTCAGCTCCGCGGGGTCGCCGGCGTTGTCGAAGACCAGGATCCAGCGTTTGGTCGGCAGTCCCCTGGACAGCCGCTGCACGGCTTCCTGGCTGGCCTTCGTCATGTCCTCCTCGGTGCCGGAAGCCCCTATCAGCGGGGCGAGTTCGGCGAGCGAGGCGACCACGTCGTCGATGTGCTCGGCGGACATCCACCAGACCAGGTCGTAGTCGGCCATGAACCGGTGCACGTACTCGATGGCCAGCTGGGTCTTGCCCACACCGCCCAGTCCGAACAGCGCCTGCGGCTGCGGCGGACCGGACAGGTCGCCCAGCTGGGTCCGGATCCGGTCCATGATCGGGGCGCGGCCGGTGAAGGTCGTGTTGCGCTGGGGCGCGTTCCAGATGCCGGGGGTGATGCCGGGGAAACGGGGCGCCGAGGGGCTGTTCTCCGCCTGCTGCAGCGGAAGTTCCAGCGCGCGCTGGAGCGCCGCCACGCACTCCGTCTCGTCGAGCCGGTGCAGGTCGGTGCAGGGCTCCGGGAGCGGGACCTCCTCGACGCGCAGCGGCACCACCGAGCCGCGTGCGCCGTCCGTGCTCCGCTCGCCGAGGGCTCGCCAGACGGAGTCGGCGTAGCGGGACTCCTGGAAGGTCTTCGACAGCAGCACCACGGTGTGGGCGGTGGTCTCCGCCGGTTCGACCGGACCGGTGGAGATCTCGTGCAGCGTGACCTCGCAGCCCGCCCGCTTGAGGAGGTACTCGACCCAGTCGGCCCACATCCGCTTCTCCGCCGCGTACGCGACCACGACGTCGGCCACGCTGGTCAGCGGCCGGCGCCTGAGGTACGCGTCCCGGCAGCGCAGCCGGACCGGCTCGGGGATCTGCGGCAGCGAGGTGACCTCGCGGTCGGAGATGACGGCCGTGAGCCGTTCGAAGGCGGACAGCAGCGAGTTGGCGATGCCGCTCTCGTCGCCGACGGTGGCGAGGGTCTCCTCGTAGGCGTAGTACGGGCGGTAGGGGATCTCGACGTTGCCCCAGTAGGCGCTGAGCTCCTCCTGGCTCAGCGGCCTGCCGTCCGCCCCCTTGGGCAGCCCCTCGAACCGCATGCGGGCCAGCGCGCGACCGGCGTCGACCTTCTCCTTCTCGCCCTCGTCGATGCGCATCGGCACCGGCAGGACCCGTATCCGCCGCGGCCGGTAGCCCTCCTCGACACTGCGGGCGACGACCGCCGCGCCCTCCAGGGCCTGGTCGCTCAGGGTGAAGCAGTCCACCAGGACGTCGGGCATCTCCATGGTGCAGATGTCGGCGTTGTCCGACAGTCCGGTGCGGCTGTCGATCAGCACGTAGTCGTACGTCGCCTTCATGCTGGCCCGCAGGGCCCTGAGGAACGTGCCGCCGCCGAGGCGCTCGTAGAAGTTGTCCCACTCGAACGAGGTGACCGCCGCCGAGTAGGCCCGGTCCTGGCGGCCCGCGGAGAGGAAGTCGAGCGAGCCGCCTTCGGGGAAGTGCAGGTCGAAGCGCTCGGGGCGGATCGACACGGCGTGCTGTTCGACCTGGGCGTAGGACAGGTGCCAGTCGTCGGGGCGCTGGGTTCCGGTGGTCGCGGCCCAGGCGTAGTCCTGGATGATGTTGATGACGCCCGGGGTCGCGGACAGCGCCTTGGGGTCGAGGAACGGGTGGAAGAAGCGGTGCAGACCCGGCGCCTCCAGGTCCCAGTCGACGGCGAGGACCCGTTTTCCGTTGGCCGCGAGGATCCAGGCGGTGTTGGCCAGGGCCATGGTGCGGCCCGTACCGCCTTTGTACGAATAGAAAGTGATGACACGTCCGTCGAGCGGGCCCGTCATGCTTCTCCTCCGTGGTCGGGTCCGCCTTCCGGGTACGGCGGCGGGATGGGCCCCAGCAGTCGGGGCCTTGGCACGTGCGGACCCGGCGGCGGATGGGCCTCCGCGTGTTTCAGGTACTGCCGGGTGGTGTGCGCGACGACGGCGGGCAGCACGTCGGTGAACGCCTTGAGGGTGGGGACGCCGTTGACCGCGGTCCGGCAGTCGGTCCGTCTGCCGCGCTCGAGGAGCAGGGGCAGCGTGCGCTCGAACTCCAGGGTCAGGCGCTGCCCCTCGTCGCCGTGGCACTGCAGGTCGGCGCGGTTCCAGGGGACGACCGCGCTCACCCACGGCTGCGCCTGGGCGTCGAACACCTTCAGCCTGCGCCGCCGTTCCTCGTCCGTCAGCGTCCACCGGTCGACGAGCAGGATGCGCGGGCGGCCCGTCTTGCCGTCCTCGCCGACACCGGCGGAGAGGGGGCCCTCGGTGTCCTCGTCGTCGAAGGAGGAGACGGTGGGCCGGTAGTCCAGCGAGCGGATCAGCTCCTCCGCCAGCGCGGGCAACGGACGGGTCGACTCGGAGTGGTACGGGTTCCAGTCCAGCGGGTCCTCGCCGTACGGGCGCGGGTCCCGGTCCTCGGGGACGCTGTCGAGGGTGGGAGCGGCCACCGTCAGATGGATGTGCCGCGGTTCCTCACCGCGCGGCCGGAACGCGCTCGGCGTCGACTCGTAGTCGCGCAGCCGGCCGGGTGGCAGCGGCCACTCCTCGGCCACCTGGACGATGCGCTGCGCGAGGGTGAGGACGGTCTCCTCGTACTCGTCGCGCAGCCTGCTGAGTTTGATGAGCCCGTAGAAGCCGTTGGTCGCGTAACGGTCGCCGAACGTCGTGCGGTCCAGGTGTATGTGGCGTATGGAGTCCGGCAGTTGATGGAAGTCCACGCGCGTCCACAGGGCCGGCACGATGGCGGACACCTCGCGTCCCCCGGCGGCCTTGGCGTGCAGGAGGCGCTCGTTGAAGGCGTACAGCTCCCGGCCGCACATCTCGCTGGTGAAGTAGCGCGGCGACAGCAGCGGTACGAAGACCCGGCAGCGCGCCAGGTTCTCGCTGAGCTTCCTCGGCCAGCCCACGCCCGAGCCCATCTCCCGGTCGATGAAGCCGACTTCGGCTCCGGCGGGCAGGTCGGTCAGCGCCATGATGTGGTTGCACAGGTCCCGGTAGAGCTGGTGCACCCAGTGATCGGGGTCGCCGCCGCCCGAGCCCCAGGGCGGGGTGTGGGCGTAGCTGAGGAAGAAATAGGGCTGTCCCTCGGCCGGGGCCTGCCCCCACTCTCCGTCAGGTGTCTCCAACACGCCCCCCTGCGCGTCGATGACCCCGAAACCGGGGCCACCTGGAACCGGAAGAACAATGTGCCTGACCGAGGGCCCGGGCGGTTCACTTAATTCAGGTCATTTCGGAGGCGATATCTGGACAGCTGATCGCGTACGTCGTCGACGGCGGCCCGCATTCCGAACAGTGTGACCGCTTTCCCCACCCATTCCCGCCGCGCGAGGAGTTCATCCGGCAGCCGTGCTCCGGCCTCCGCGAAGTCACCGTCGTACAGGGCCAGATCCTCGTACGTGAACCAGTTGCCCTTGTCGCCCACCACACAGCGGTACAGCCGCCGGGGCGGCCTCGGGGTCATGCGGTACTCGGCGAGATGGAAGGCGCTGCACACCTCGAACCCCACGCGCAGCAGCAGCACTTGGGCGTCGGCGGCGTACAGCTCGGCGAGGGGGGAGCGCTCGCCGAGATGGCAGAGCGGATCGTGCCCGGCGAGCAGCTCGCCCGCCCGCGGCCCGATCGCGGCCAGCGAGGTCTGCGGGTGGTCGCTGCGCACGGCTCCGGGAGTGGTCCGCACGCACTCGGCCAGCGCGCCCATCGACGGGCAGGGGGTGGCGTCCGGTTCGAAAGGCGGCATCGACGCCCGGTACTCCGCGGCCTCCTCAGCGCTCAGATGCGCGACCAGTGCCCGGTGGGCGCGGGAGCTGTCCGAGTTCTCGGGCGTGAACGCTGGTACGACGAGCGTGCCATGGGGGCCGAGCGCGTCGAGCAGCACGTCACGGACCCGGGCGGGGGCGAGGCCGGTGCCGCTCAGGGAGGCATGGACCATGAGCGGGGCATCGGCGCGCAGGGGTAACTCCGCGAGGACGTCGGCCAGTTGGGCCGCGCGCGTTTCCGGGGTGGCGGGCGGGCGGGTGTCGCCCTGTCCGCTGTTCGGTGCGGGCGCCGGGGGAACGGTGACCGTCACGCCCGCTCCGCGAGCGTCGTCCACTCCGCGCGCAGCTCGGCGGCCAGTACCTCGCCGCTCTCGGTGAGGTCGCGGGCGGGCAGTTCGGACAGGGCGGCCAGGGCGTGTCCGGCCCGGGCCAGGGCCTGGAGGCCCTCGGGGGTCGCGCGGCCCCAGTACGCCACGTCACCCAGGTGCTCGACGGCCTCGGTGAGCAGCCGGCCGGCCCGGTTGCCCAGCACATGCAGATCGGTCGTCGCGCGCAGTGCGGCCAGCCGGGCGCGGCGTCCGAGGCGCGGCAACTCCCTGACGAAGGAGGCCGGTTCGAAGTCGACGGCCACGCCGAGTCCGCCCAGACCGTCGGCGGCGAGCCGCACCCCGGACCCGGCGACGAGCGGGGTGACGGCGTCGACGAGCAGGGCGTTGCGGTCGTCGTCCGTCTCGTATCCCGGCTCCGCCCGGAGCTCGTAGGCGATCCGCAACCGCTCGCGGAACGAGGCGAGTTGGTCCGGGTCCAGGGGATCGGTGACGGGTGCGGGGTAGACGGCACGTCGGGGATCGGCGTCGTCGATGAGCAGCGGCTCGGTGGCCGCCACCTTCAGCACCGTCAACGGCCGCCAGACATCGGTGAGTTGCTTGCCCGCCTCGAGGTGCTCACCGTCGGCGGTGCGGATGTCGAGACCCTGTGCGCTCACGACGGCCTCCACCCGCCCCGGCGCGGGCAGGGTCAGGGTGCCCAGCGTCGGCAGGTGCAGCTCCCGGTCCTGCTGATCCCAGGCGAGCCGCAGCGGAGCGTGCGCGTGCACGGCCGCCGCCACGGCCACGCGGGCGAAGCGGGCGGCGGTGGTGTGGGCCGCCTCGGCATGCCGCAGGGCCGCACGCAGATAGGGATGGGACAGCACCCGGTTGAGATGCTCCGCGGTGCCCTGGTCCGCGTCCAGCCCGAGCAGTGCCAGCCAGGCCGCGTCCCAGTCGGGATGCCCGGCCAGCCGCTCGTTGGCGTAGGCGAGGAGGGTCCGGTCCAGCTCCTGGCGGGCGAACCGCAGGGCCTCGGGGTCGAGGACGGCGGGGGACAGGGAGCGCTCGGTGATCCGCTCGGCGATCCCGTCGACGAGGGCACGAAGATCACCGCAGAACACGGACGGGTTATCGAACTCGCGTTCGGCGCTGTAGCGGTGGGCGTAGAGGCCGCCACCGCACGACTGGACCACCGGGCACTCGCGGCAGGTCTTCGAAAGCCCGAGCAGACCGCGTTGCCGGGCCTGTACGCCAGGATGCCCCGCCACCTGCTCGAACGTGTGGTGATCGACGTGGAATCCGGTGGCGGGCGCGCCGTCGTAGGCCGTCTTGAGCGAGTCCACCTGTTCGAAGGACCCGTCCGTCTCCACGACCGCCAGGTCGGAGGGGGCCAGGCCCATGGCCTCGGTCAGGCTGGGCCCGCCGCGCAGGGTGCTGAGCACCGAGTCGAAGGTCCGCACCCGCACCTTGCGGCCCTGTTCCGTCCAGCGGTCGAACACGGCCAGCAGCCAGTCGGCGTACGGCGTCGCCGAACCGGAGGAGCCGCGCGGCGGCGGGGTGTCCCAGGTGGAATGGGGGAGCAGGTAGTCGATCCGGGGCGGCGAGAGGGAGGACAGCGTGTCGTGCACGACGACGGGGTCATTGGCCACGTCCACCGTGCACAGAATTCCGCCGAACAGGTGCCGGTACTCCTCGGTGCGCAGCAGGTCGATCGCGCGCAGGACGCGGTCGTAGCTGCTCCGGTATCTGCGGTCGAGCCGGTGCCGGTCGTTCGCGGCCTGGTCCCCGTCGAGCGAGACGCTCACGAGGACGCCGTACTCCCGGAAGACGTCCAGGTGACGGCGGCTCAGCTGCAGGCCGTTGGTGTGGATCTTCAGCTCGAGCTCGGCGACGCCGTCGAACGCCGAACTCAACTCGGCGCAGATGGACCGCAGTCGGGCGGGGCCGGCCAGCAGGGGCTCACCGCCGTGCAGGATCACGGTGACGGAGGTGAGGTCGTGCTCGCGCGCGTACGTGGCGAACCGCGCCGCGGTCCGGCGGACCGTCTCCTGCTCGATCACGACCGGGCGGGTCTTCCAGCTCTTGTCCGCGTGCTCGTACACATAGCAGTGGTCGCACGCCAGATCACATCGGCTGTGGATCTTCAGGACGAGTTGCTGGAGTGGGTGGTCCCCCAGAGAAACGGTCACTTAGCACACGCTACCGCGCGCCGTCACCCCCGCACGACACGTATCGGCCAATTGATATACCGCACACGTGTGTTGTGGTATCGGACCGTACCACCGGCGGACCGACCGCGCCCGCCGCCGTGAGCGGCGAGCGCGGTCGCGGCCGGACGTACGCCCTACAGCGCCGAGTCGAAGGTCGTGGGACGCCTTCCCGGACCGCCTGTGACCCGGTCAGCGGCCTTTGTCGTGGCGCTGGAGTCGATCGCACCCAGGGGGGTGTGCTGTCCGTGGGGGGCGGAACCGGCGGCCGTCGCGCGTTCCGTGACCGTCTGAGCCTTCATCTGTCTGATGTCTCCTTCCGTGGGCACCGGCGTGTCCCCGGCCCTGGGGACCAGAGGCCCGGTGTCGGAAATCGAACCATGAGACAGAGACAACCCGGTTTTAGGCGGACGATACCCCAGCCGACGGCCTCCTGAGCATGGCTACGGCGCGCGTGCGCGCTCATACTCGGACGTCCGGGGGAGCGTGATGTCGGGGGTGGCCATGAGGGTCGGTATTCCGGGGCCGGGCGTGACGTGGAACGACGACGATCTACCCCCGCTCTTCCGCGTTAACGATCAACTCGCGATCACCCATCAGGGTGAATCCTTCCGTGCCGTCCGCGCTCAGTTGATCGTGCTGCTGGCCGCCACGACCTCGGCGATGCTGGCCGAGCGCCTGGACAGTCACGTCCCGGCGCTGCTGGCCGCGCTGCTGTACGCCCTGACCATCGGCATCGGGCTGCGCACCGCGCGGCGCCGGGCCCGCGCACGCTGGCAGGCCCATCGTGCCGTCGCCGAGTTACTGAAGTCGCTGGCGTGGCAGTACATGGTGCACGGGGGCATCTTCCACTCCCAAGTGGCCAACGCGGACGCGCTGTTCGCGGAGCGGGTCGAGGAACGGCTCCGGGAGATGCGCAAGGTGGGCTGGGAGGACTCCCGGAACGGGGCCCATGCCCGCGGCGAGGGGCAGATCACGCCGGTGATGCGGCAGGTGCGGGCGAAGGTCTTCCCGGTGCGGCGGGACGTCTATCTGCGCGAGCGGCTCATGGAACAGCACGCCTGGTACCGGCGTCGCGCCGCCCTGGCCCACCGCGCCTCCGTGCAGTGGTCGTCCGTGACCGCCGTACTGACCCTGCTGGCCCTGCTCGCCGCGGTGCTCAGGGCGGCCGGGATGCTCGGCGGCTGGGACCTGACCGGGGTGCTCAGCGCGGCCGCGGCGGCCGGGGTCGCCTGGCAGGAGGTGCGCCGGCACCGGCCGTTGACGTACGCGCACTCGCTCGTCGAGCAGGACCTGGAGACCCTGCGCGTCGAGATGAGCACGACCGTGACCGAGGACCGGTGGGCGCTCGCGGTGGCGGAGGCGGAGCGGCTGATGTCGCCGCAGCACTCGGACTGGCTCGGCAGGTTCGGCAGTTGACGGACCGTCATGCGGTGCGCCGGACGGCGAGGATGTCCCGCGCCCGCTCGACTCACGGTCCGCGGTGCACGTCCGGCTCCCACAGCACGCTCACCGGCACCCCCGTCCGCCGCGCGTACGCCACCACGTCCCCGGTGCCGCCCAGCCCCCGGGCCGGGCGGCCGTCCCACACGGCGATCAGCCGGTCGCAGTGGTCGACGATCCAGCGGCCCGCGGCGAGGTAGGCCTGCTCGTGCGTCGGTTCGGGCGGGAGGTCGAGGCGGTGTGCGCAGCAGGCGAGGATCCTGCGGTACCCGGCGCGCGCCTCGTCGTCGTCGAGATGGGCCTCGTAGTCCATGCCCGGGATCACCGCGGTCACCGGGACGTCGTTGTCCAGGGCGACCTCCGCGAACAGCTGGTCGGCGCCGGCCGCCAGACAGGTGAACGCCTCCAGGGCGCCACCGCTGAGGTGTTCGCGCATCCGTGCCCGCACACCCGGAAGGACGGAGGCCGGGATGGAGCGGTGGCCCGTCACACCGATCCGGGTGACGGTGGTGAGGGCCGGTGCGGTCGCGGTGGAATCGGTTCCGGTGTGTCGGGTCGTCGCGGTTGCGCTCGTCACGAGAGAGCCTCCCACAGCCGTCGGAACGTCCACCGTAGCGCTGTCGGCGGGGAGCACACAGGGGCGCACCCGCTCACGCCGGGATCGCCGGGCCCGGCGGACGTGATTCCTCCCGAACTCCTCCCGTTTCCCGGGGTGTTTTCCCGGCGCACCCAGAAAGGTGCCAGTCGGTTGGTTTCTTCGTAGATCGGGAAGGCAGTCTGATCCCGAGAGCTCGTCGTGACACAGGCAGGGGTGGGACGCATGGTCAGACAGGAACGCGCGGAGGTCACCCGGTCGGCCATCCTCGACGGGGCCGCCCGTGCCTTCGACGCCGAGGGCTACCACGGGACGTCCCTCGGGGACATCGTCAAGGAGGCCGGGGTGACCAAGGGCGCGCTCTACTTCCACTTCGGCTCGAAGGAGGAGCTCGCCCAGGCTCTCGTCGACGAGCAGTTCTCCGCGCTGCAGCCGGTCGTGGACGCGGCAAGACCCGGGATGCAGACCGTCATCGACATCGTGCACACCATGGCCCGGCGGCTGGTGTCGGACGTCCGGGTGCGGGCCGGCATCCGCCTGGTCATCGACCAGAGCTCCAGGACGGGCATCGTCAGCGAGCCCTACACCCGGTGGATCGAGCTCTTCCGGGAGTGCCTCGTGCAGGCGCAGCAGCGCGGGGACGTCAAGGCCGACCTCGACCCCGGGCGGGTGGCCCGGCTGATCGTCGGCTCCTGGACCGGACTGCAGCTCAGCTCGCAGGTGCTCAGCGGACGGGCCGACCTGACCCAGGAGACCACCCTCATGTGGGAGATGCTGCTGCCGAGCATCGTGCCGCCCCGGCGGCTGGAGCGGTTCCACCCCGAGGGCACGGCCCGCCAGCCCGAGATGGTCTGACGGGGGATCACCGGGGCCCACAGAGCCTCACCGGCGCCCGCAGGGCGTCACCGGGACTCATGGGGCCTCACCGGGCTCACAAGGGTGACTGCCAGGTGCGTGGCTGTTCCTCGGTGCCGCCGTCGTCCCGGACGGTCAGCCGTACGCCGTCCCGCCCGTCCGGCAGCCTGGCCGTCGCGTCGACCGTGACCTCGAGGCGGGAGAGGCCGGGGCGGCGGCAGGCATCCGCGAGGGCGCGGCGCAGGGCGGTCAGGAGGCGGGCGGCGACCTGGTCGCCGACGCGGTTCTCGACGGCGCCGGTGAAGAGGGTGGACGGCTTGAACCCCAGTACGGCGGCCGCGGCCGCCGTCTCCTTCAGCACCCGCGCCCGCAGGCCGGTCGGCGCGTCGGCGGGCGGCTGCTGCAGGGTGAGGATCGCCGTGCGGACCTCCTGGATCGTCGACTGCAGCTCGTCCACCGCCCGCCCCAGCAACTCCCGGACGTCGGTCTCGGGGCAGCGGCGCCGGGTCGACTCCAGCATCAGGCCGGTGGCGAAGAGCCGCTGGACCACCAGGTCGTGCAGATCGCGCGCGATGCGGTCACGGTCCTCGAACACCGCGAGCCGTTCCCGCTGGTGCCGGGCGTCGGCGAGGACGAGGGCCACGGCGGCCTGGGAGGCGAACTGCACCGCCAGCAGCCGCTCCACGGGGGTGTACGGCCGGTCGCCGCGCCGCCGGGGCAGCGCGAGGGTGCCGATCAGCGTGCCGTCCGCCTGCAGCGGCAGCATCATGCTGGGCCCGAACCGGTGCCGTACCCGCGTCGTCATCCGCGGATCGGTCGCCGAGTCCTGGATGAACACCGGCTCCCCGCCCAGGAGTTGCTCCAGTACCGCGCTGCCGGGCTCGATGGTCGTGCCGACGATGTCCCCCGGGTCGTCGTACGTCGATGCGGTCACGATCTCCATGCCGCCCTCCGGGGTGCGTTGCAGGACGACTCCGGCGCAGGCGTCGGCGAGGATGCGGGCCTGTTCGGCGACCGTCCGCAGGGCGTCGGCGGCGCTCTCGCCGGTGAGCAGTGCGGTGGTGACGGCCGCCGCGCCCTCGATCCACCGTTCGCGCTGCCGGGCGGCCTCGTAGAGCCGGGCGTTGCCGATCGCGATGCCCGCCTGGGCGGCCAGGACGTCGAGAAGCTGCTTGTCGGCCTCCGTGAAGGTCTCCTTGCCGTGGAGACGGAGGGTGCCGAAGACGTCGTGCCGCACGCGGATCGGCACGCTGATCCCGGCCGGCGGGCGTGCAGAGGACCCAGGGGCGCGGATCACGCTGAGCCCGTCCTGCCCGGGGTCGGTGGTGTCGAGTGACGCGCAGCGGGCGCCGGTCAGCTCGGCGGCGCTGTCCACGATGTGCTGGAGGGTGGTGCGCAGGTCGAGGTCGGTGCCGACCCCCAGGACGGCTTCGAGGAGGGGCGGGAGAGGGGCCTCGGGCACCGGCCCGCGCCTCAGGTGGCCAGCGGGTCGAGCGACAGCGGTTCGATCTGGCCCTCCAGCATGTACCCCAGTCCCTGTACGGCGCAGACGTCGGGCCGCTCGGCGATGTGCACCGGCATCCCGGTGGCGTGCCGCAGCATCTGGTCGAGCCCGGGGAGCAGGGCCGAACCGCCGACCATCATGATCCCGCGGTCGGCGAGGTCGGCCACCAGGTCGGGCGGGCAGTTGCGCAGCACCCGGCCGATGCCGTCGAGCACGGCGGTCAGCGGGGTCTCGATGGCGTCCCGGACGGCGGCGGTGTCGACCTGCACGGAACGGGCGAGACCGGTGGCGACGTCCCGTCCGTGGATCTCGGTGGAGGCGGGGCCCTGCGGGGTGAGGCCGTTGCCGGAGAGGGCGAGCTGCAGCGGTCGTACGGACTGACTGGGCAGCATCAGCTCGTGCTCGTGACGCAGGTGCTGGACGATCGCGTGGTCGACGGCCTCGCCGCCCACCGGGATGCGCTCGGCGGTCACGATCGACCCGAGGGAGAGCACGGCGACCTGGGTGGCGGCGGCCCCGCACACCATGATCATGGTGGCCTCGGGGCGTTCGACGGGCAGTCCGCAGCCGACGGCGGCCGCGATGAGGGTGTCCACGAGCTCCACGCGCCGTGCCCCGAGGCCCACGAGGGTCTCGATCGCCGCGCGGCGGGCCAGCGGGTCGGCGTCGTGCGGGGTGCAGGCGGCCGCCCGGAGGCGGGGCTTGCGGCGCAGATTGCGGCGGATCTTGTCGCCGAGCAGGTGCCGCAGCATGCGCTGGGCCATCTCGATGTCGACGACCGTGCCGCCGGAGACGGGCCGGACGACACGGATGTAGTCGGGCGTACGCCCCGTCATCTTCTCGGCGAACTCGCCGACCGCGATCAGCGCGCCGGTCTTGGTGTTCACGGCGGCGGCCGACGGCTGGTCGACGACGAGCCCGGCCCCCTTCACGTACACCCGCGTCCTCGCCGCACCCAGGTCGACGGCGAAGTGGCAGCGGCGCAGCTGCTCCAGACTGGCGGTCATGGCAGGTCCTCCCGAGAGCACAGACCGTGGGCCGCGCCGGGTGGCGGGGCTTAGTGGCATCGTGCGGGGGTGGGGGGAGGGGGCGCCTTTATTAGGGGGCCGGGTGGGGTGCCGCTGAATGGGCGGTTTTGTCGCTTATGTCCGATGTAAAGATTTTGTAAGGTTGTATGACCGGGGGTCAGGGACGCCCTGGGCGGCTACGACGGTGTCCTCCCGTCCGCTGCTGCGACCACCCCGAGCTCCACCAGGTCCTGCGGACGGATCCGCAGGTGGTTCGCCGTCGTCTCCGCCTCCTCCGGGGGGCGTTTCAGGATCGCCGCCGCCAGTTCCGGTGCGATCACGGAGAAGTAGCTGTCCGGTGTGGCGTACGTGGTGCCGGGGGCGGCCAGGGCGAGGGCGCCGCCGGAGCCGCCCTCGCCGATCAGGAGGGTGGTGATCGGGGTGCGGGCGGAGGCGACCGTGGTGAACAGCTCGGCGATGGCCGCGCCCGCGCCCTGGCGTTCGGCCTCGGCGTCGTTGGCCGCGCCCGGGGTGTCGACGAGGGTGAGCACCGGGATGCCCAGGCGGTCCGCGAGGCGGATCAGGCGGGTCGCGGTGCGGTAGCCGGCGGGCCGGGTCGCCGTACCGGTCTGGGCTGCGTAGGCCACGGTACGGCCCTCGTGCTCGCCGAACCCGCACAGCATCCCCGGGTCGGTGCCGCCGCAACGGTCACCGGAGATCGCGACGCGGTGACTGAAGTAGGCGTCCAAGTACTGCCCGGCTCGTGGACGTCGGGGAGACCGGGCCCGCAGAACGGCGTCCCAGCCGGTGCCGGGGAGATCGGTGACACCGAGGGGGCGGGGGACCGGGGCGGGCTCGACGCCCGGCACCGGGGGCGCCACGCGGACGGCGTCCGCCGGTGCGGGCACCGTCGTGCCGGTTGCGTCCGCCGGCTCAGGGGCCGTCCCGCCGGCTGCGTCCACCGGCTCAGGGGCCGTCCCGCCGGCTGCCTCCGCCGTCGTGTGGGCCGCGCTGCCGGTTGCGTCTGCCGACCTGCGGCTCGCCCTCTCCGCTGTGTCCGCCGGGCCGGGGGACGTTCCGCCGATTGCGTCCACCGGCTCAGGGGTCGCCCCGCCGGCTGCGTCCGCCGACCCGCGAGCCGCTCCGCTGGCTGTGTCCGCCGACCGGCGTGTCGTCCCCTCCGCTGCGTCCGCCGTCCCGCGAGCCGCCCTGCCGGTTGTGTCCGCCGACCCGCGTGTCGTCCCCTCCGCTGTGGCCGCCAGTCCGGGAGCCGTCCCGCCGGCCGCGTCCGCCGTCCCGCGAGCCGTCCCAGCGCCCGCGTCCGCCGGCCCAAGAGCCGTCCCGCTCGCCCGGCGACCCAGCAGTCGCAGCCACTGGCCCAGCGTCTCCCGCAGGGCCGCCGCGGGCACCACCGTGTCTGCCGCGCCCGATGCCACCTGTGCCTGGGCCGTGTATGCCGTCGGGTCCGCGTTCGGGGGGCGGACGCGGGAGCCCGCGAAGCCGACCTGGGCGTCGGGAAGGGCGAGGATCACGTCCGCGCCGGCGCCCAGGGTGGCCCAGCCGCCGCCCGTGGTGGGGTCGCGCAGGACCGCGATCTGGGGCAGGCCCGCCTCGCGGGTGAGGGCCGACTGGCGTGCCACGCGCTGGAGTTGGGTGAGGGCGAGCATGCCCTCCTGCATACGGCTGCCGCCCGTGGCCACCAACGGGACCACGGGGAGGCGGTGCGCACGGGCGTACGTGTACGCGGCCTCCAGCCGGTCGCCGGTGCGTTCGCCCAGGGAGCCGCCGAGGAAGCCGAACTCGAAGGCGATCAGGACGGCCGGGGTGCCCTCGACGTGTGCCGTGCCGCAGACGACCGACTCCTGCTCGCCGGTGCGTTCCGCGGCGCGGGCGCGCGCGTCGTCGTAGCCCTGCCAGGCGAGGGGGCCGTCGGGCCTCGACTGCCGTTCGGGGTACGGGATTTCGGTGAAGTCGTCGGCCACCAGGGCGACGACCTCCCGTGCGGAAAGGCGCTCAGCCATGCAGTGCCCGCTTCATGATCTTGCCCATGTCGTTGCGGGGAAGGGAGTCGATGTGATGGACGACCCTGGGACGCTTGTGGGGAGCCAGCCGGCGCGCCACATGGTCCGCCAACTCGTCCAGCTGCGGCGGCGATTGAGGGTCCTGCGCGACGATCCACGCCACGATCCGCTCACCCAGGTCCGGGTCCGGTTCCCCGGTCACCGCGGCCTCCCGCACCCCCGGGTGCTCCAGCAGCGCGTTCTCGATCTCGCCCGCCCCGATCTTGTAACCCCCGCTCTTGATCAGGTCGGTGGCCTTCCGGCCGACGATCCGGACGTATCCGTCCGCGTCCCGCACCGCCATGTCCCCCGTACGGAACCACCCGTCCGCCGTGAACGCGGTCGCCGTCGCGTCCGGCCGGTTCAGGTACTCGGTGAACAGGTTGGGCCCGCGCACCTGGATCTCGCCCACCGTCTCGCCGTCGTACGACGTGATCGGCGCCCCGTCCTCCTCCACCAGCCGCAGCTCCACGCCCGGCAGCGGCACGCCCACCGTCCCGGCGCGCGGCTCGCCGTCGGCGCGCACGCTGGTGTTCATGAGGGTCTCCGTCATGCCGTAGCGCTCGATGACCCGGCGGCCGGTCGTGGCCGTGATGCGCTCGTGGTCGTGCACGGGCAGCGCCGCCGAGCCGGAGACGAGGAGCCGGGCCCCGCCCAGGGCCTTCGCCAACTCCGGGTCCTCCGGCAGGGTTTCGGCGATGCGGTGGTACATCGTGGGGACACCGAAGAGCATCGTCGCGCCGTCGTTCAGTTCGCGGGCCACGCCGTCCGTGCTGAACCGGCCGAGGTGACGGACCGAGCCGCCGCGGCGGAGCGGGCCGAGGATGCCGAGGACCAGGCCGTGCACATGGAAGAGGGGCAGACCGTGCACGAGGACGTCGTCCGGCGTCCACTGCCAGGCGTCGGCGAGGGCGTCCAGCGTGGTGGCGACGGCCCGACGGGGGATCACGGCACCCTTCGGCGGGCCGGTGGTGCCGGAGGTGTAGACGACCAGGGCGGGGTCGCCGTCCTGTGCCCGCGGCTCCGGGGTGGCGCCGCCGGTGGCGTGCGCGTCGATGTCGAGGCGCTCCAAGTCGCCCAGGGCAGGCGGGAGTTCGGCGCCGGGCGCGGCGAGCAGCAGGCCCGGCGCGCTGTCGTTGAGGATGTGCCCGAGCTCCTTCTCGCCGGACTTCGGATTGAGCGGCACCGCGGCGACACCGGCCTCCAGCGCCGCCACCACGGCCACCGCGGTCTCCAGTTCCGCGGTCGCCCATACGGCCACGCGGTCGTACCGCGCGAGACGGCCCGCCAGGGCGCCGGTCGCGGCCGCGAGTTGCCCGTAGGTGAGTGAGCGGTCGCCGAACCGCAGGGCGGGCCGGTTCGCCGGGGCGCCCCTGAGGGCCGGGAAGAGAGAGGTCACGCTTCACAACTCCTAAAGCTGTCGTCGCTGTCGGTCCTACCCGAACCCCGGCACGACCATGACGAGCCACACCACCGCAGATGCCACCGTCACCACCATGCCCCCGTGGATCTAGTGCCGGGCGGCCCGCAGCACCGCGTCCACCACCGGCCGCACCGACTCCGGGTGCAGGAACAGGAAGAGGTTCGGCTCGACCAGCTCCAGTTCCATCACCCGCGGCTGCCCGTCCTCCCCGTCGACGAGGTCCACGCGCGCGTACAGCAGCTCCGGCGCCTCCGGTACGGCGGTCAGGGCGCGTTCGGCGACGGCGCGCTCGGCCGGGGTCGGCGTCCAGGGTTCCAGGCCGGGGTGGGCGACCTTGGCCGCGTCGAAGGCCGTACCGGGAGCGAGGACGGCCCGCTTGCGGCTGGCGTGCAGCAGCCGTCCCCCGAAGAACTGCAGTGCCCGCTCACCGCCCGCGTCGATGCTCCGCATGTACGGCTGCACCATCGCGGTCAGCCCCTCCGCATGCATGCGCTCCAGCTGTCGTACGGCACTCCCGTGCTGCTCGGGCGTGTACCGGGCGGCATACCGCGCGCCCGCCCCCGACGTCGGCTTGACGACGTACTCGTGGTCGCCGGGCAGGTCGGCCGGGTCGCCGGGCGCGAGATAGCGGGTCGGCACCACCGGCACCCCCGCCTCGGCGAGCTCCCCGAGGTAGCGCTTGTCGGTGTTCCAGCGCACCACCTCCACCGGATTGGCGAGCCGCGTCGCCTTGCCGCAGCGCTCCGCCCAGGCCACGAACTCGGCCGCCCGCCAGCTGTAGTCCCAGGTGGAGCGGATGACGGCCAGGTCGTAGCCGGACCAGTCGACGTCCTCGTCGTCCCAGGCCACGGCCCGCGCGTCGGCCCCGGCCTCGCGCAGCGCCGCCACCAGCACGGGCAGGTCGGCGTCCTTGCTGGGCTCCGGCCGGGGGTCGTAGGTGACAAGGGCGACTCGGGGCACGGCGGGTTCCTCTCCCGTACGGATCGACACGCGGACACGGATCGACCGGCAGGCTAACCGGGCCGCGGGGAACCGCGGCAACCCCTTTACCTTCCCCCTCGGTGAAGCCCCACCATCGAGACGAGGAACAAGGGAGGGCGCATGGAGTGGCTGACGATCGGGGCCTTCGCGCGGGCGTGCCGGCTGTCCCCGAAGGCACTGCGGCTCTACGACGAGCTGGAGCTGCTGCGTCCGGCACGCGTGGACGCGGGGACGGGCTACCGCTACTACACCCCGGACCAGCTGGAACAGGCCCGCCTGGTGGCCTGGCTGCGGCGGCTGGGCATGCCGCTGGCCCGCATCCGGACCGTGTGCGCGCTCCCGCCCGAAGCCGCCGCCGGTGAGATCCGTGCGTACTGGGCGCAGGTCGAGGCCGAGACGGCCGTACGGCGGGACCTCGCCGCGTTCCTCGTCGACGAGCTGACAGCGGCACCGAGGAAGGACACCACCGTGCTGGAACTGCGCTACTGCGCCCACTCGGATCCTGGCCGGGTCCGCCCCGCCAACCAGGACACGGCCTACGCGGGCGCCCGCCTGCTCGCGGTCGCCGACGGCTACGGCCCGGCCGGCGCCCCCGCCAGCAGCGCGGCCGTGGCGGCCCTGCGGTCCCTGGACGGCGCCGAACTCCCGGCCGGCAACGTCCTCAATGTCCTGGAGGACGCCGTGCACGGGGCGAGCGAGGCGGTGCGGGACGTGGACGCGGGCGCGGACGAGAACGGCACCACCCTGACCGCCCTGCTGTGGACCGGCTCCCGTCTCGCCCTGGTCCACATCGGCGACTCGCGCGCCTACCTGCTGCGCGGCGGCACCCTCTTCCGCATCACCCACGACCACACGGTGGTCCAGTCGCTGATCGACGAGGGCCGGCTCACCGCGCAGGAGGCCGTCACCCACCCGCAGCGAGCCCTGCTCCTCAAGGCCCTCACGACCGGCACCCCGGACCTGAGGCTCCACGACGCCGAGCCGGGCGACCGCTATCTCCTGTGCTCCGACGGCCTGACCGCAGTCGTCCCCGACACCGCCATCCGCGCCCTGCTCTCCGACGCCCCCGCCCCCGACACGGCCGTGCACACCCTGGTCGAGGCGGCGAACACCGCGGGCGGCCCGGACAACGTCAGCTGCGTGGTGGCGGACGTGGTGGAGACGACGGCCTGACCGCTGCATCATGGCCGCCATGGCGATGTCAGGAACCGACGCGTACGACACGGAGGCCCACCTCCCCGCGCTCGTCGTACGCGCTCTCGCCGCGGCCCGTGCGCACGGCTTCCCGTACTCCTGCCGCCCCGAACAGGGCCGTCTGCTGCACGCCTTGGCGGGCGGGGCCCGGCAGCGCGTCGCAGAGACGGGCACGGGCTGCGGGGTCGGCCTGGCGTGGCTGGCCTCGGGGGCGCGGGACGGCGTACGGCTCGTCAGCGTGGAGCGCGATCCGGAGCGTGCGCGCGTCGCCGCCGAGGTGTTCGCCGACCGTCCCGACGTGCGGATCCTCCACGGCGACTGGCGTCGCATCGAGGACCACGGCCCCTACGACCTCCTCGTCCTCGACGGCGGCGGCACCGGCAAGACGCCCGGCGACACCCCGGCCGACCCGGCCCGCCTCCTGGTCCCCGGCGGCCGGATCGTGGTCGACGACTTCACTCCGGCGTCGGACTGGCCGCCCCGGCACGACGGTCGCCCCGACCGCCCCCGCCTGCTCTGGCTGGAGCACCCGGCCCTGGACACGGTCGAGCTTCCCCTGGCCGAGGACCTGGCCACGCTGGTGGGGACGCGGCGCCGGACCGCCGAGGCCGGTCAGCGCACGGTCAGTCGCTGAAGCAGGCCCCATGTGAACTCGGCCGTCACCTCGCGGTGTGCGCCCTGCTGGTCCGGGGCCGTGAAGGTCAGGCCCCAGCGGGTCGGGGCCGTGCCCTCCAGGGGGCGGGCCGGGGGGAAGGCGCGGGCCGCCTCGTCGACCGTGCAGGACCAGGGGGTGAGGTCTTCCAGGGTGCGCAGGTCGGGACCTTCTGCCTCCGGTGCCCTGACCAGCCATTCGTTCCACACCGTCGAGCCGTTCGGTGCCAGGAGCGCCTCGAAGCGGAGATCGGGCCACAGGGGGACGGGCCAGAGCCAGGCCTCGCACTCCAGCTCGCCCACCTTGCGGGTCAGGACGGTCTCCGGAGCGCCGAGAACCGAGCGGTACCGGGACACAGCGGCGCGGGCCCGATGGGGGTGCCCCCGCGCGAGTTCATTCGAGCGTGGGGGAGAACGGACCATCGCCTGCCAGCGCTTGTTGGCCTCTCGCATGTCCGCGATCGAGACACCCAGGGTGTGCCGCGCGTCCTCCACCAGGCCGGGATTGTGGTCGGCCATGCGGCGCAGCAGGACCAGCTGGAAGTCGAGCGGGGTGAACGGCGCGCTAGCCGCCTGCTTTCCGGAGGGCATGACCCCCATCGTCCTCCATCGCACTGACACCGGGCCGGCGGCCGTCGGGGAGGAAGAGGACCGAGTTGATGTAGCGCGGGCGGTGGACGAGCGGCAGGACGCGACGCAGGAGGCCCTGGCCGACCACGTACGAGGCCGTCTCCTGGTGGGCCTCCAGGGGGAAGCCGGACAGCGGGACCCAGGTCGCGCGGGGCAGCACCCAGCCGTCGTAGCCGAGGAGGGAGAGGTAGGTCACCACCGGTGCGATCGGCTGGATCCGGGACTCCAGTTCGACGAAGAGCGCGGGCCGGTCACGCGCGAGGACGCCCGTCGCCCCGCGCAGCACCGCCAGCTCGCTCCCGTCCACGTCGATCTTGATGAAACCGACGTCCTTGAGGCCCAGTTCGTCCAGGGTGACGCAGCGGACGTCCACCGCCCGGCCGTGGATCTCGCGCCGGACCAGGGAGGACACCCCGCGGTCGCCCTCGTCCCCGGGCGGCAGCCACAGCCGGGCGGTCCCCGGACTGTCGGTGGCCGCGGCCTGGACGACCTGTACGTTCGCCGGTGCCGCGGAGGTCAGCAGCCGGGCCAGATGCGGCACCGGCTCGACGGTCACCACGCGCCGCGCCCGCCCGGCCAGCCGGCGCGTCCACGGCCCGTACCAGCCGCCCACGTCCACCGCCGTCCCGCAGTCGGCCGGGCACAGGTCGGCAAGGCGCGCCAGCTCCGGTTCGAAGCGCGGGTACACGGCCCGTGCGACCGCCGCGACCAGGCGGGTGGGCAGCAGGGGGGCCACTCGCGCCGCCCAGGTACGAGCCGGTCCGGTCATGGAGTCATCCGTTTCAGGAAGTCTTCGTGTTCGTCGTCCGTCACCTGCTCGCCGGAGGCCGGCAGCAACTGCGGGATGCCGTCGACGATCGGATAGCGGCGGCGCAGTCTCGGGTTGTACAGGACCTCGTCCGGCGGTACGAGGTGCAGGGGCCCCTTGTCGAGCGGGCAGGCCAGGATCTGCAGCAGCGGGTCGTCGGGGTTCATGGGGGCGTCAACTCCTTGGCACCGATGGGGGGTTTGGGCGCCGGATCATGCTTGGGCATGCTGAGCAGCACGGCGACGGCGAGCACCGTGCCCGCGAGACGCAGCGCGAGCCGCAGCGGGTCGTGGGGCAGTGACTCGCCGAAGGAGAGCGTGCCGAGCACCGCCGTGTACAGGCAGGTCACCGTCGTGCACACCGGCACGATCAGCGAGGCCCGGCAGCGTTGCAGCGCGGCCTGCGACATCACCAGGCCGAATGCCCCGGTGAACAACAGGAGATACGGATACGGGGAGCCCAACAACTCAACTACCGCGCTGCCGAGCCCACTTGAGGTCAGATAACTCGACACTCCCTTGATCGCCAGCGAGCTGACCCCGTACAGCAGTCCCACCGCCACGCCGTACTCGACGCCCGTCGTCGGCAGGCGGTGCCGGTGCCGGGTGCGCCGCTCGGCGGACCCGTACAGCCACACGCCCGCCGCCAGCGACGGCACGCACACCAGCAGGATCAGCTGGTAGGGAGCGTCCCGGCTGACCCGGTCCGACCCCTCCTTCAGGGACAGGACCACCATCAGGAGCGCGGCGAGGATGGCGCCCAGCGCGTACCGCTCCCGACCGGTCGTCTCCTCGCCCAGCAGCCGCGCCGACAGCAGCACCAGCAGCACCAGACCGGAGACGAAGATGCCCTGTGCGGCCGCGATCGGCAGGGTCCGGTAGACCGCGAGCTGCGCCGCGAACCCGGCCGCCAGCGAGAGCGAGCCCCCGATCCAGAGCGGACTTCTGATCACCAGCCCCAGCAGCCGGGCGGGTTGACGGATCGTCACCTCCGGCAGGGAGGTGAGCGCCCGTTTCTCCAGCACGAATCCGACGCTGTACAGGGTGTTGGCCAACAGGGCCGCCGCCACTCCCCACCACATGGTCCACGCCCCCTCAGGGCCTGTCCGGCGGATCATGCCGAGGTCGCGAGCCGTTTCCTTCCTTCGGCCTGATCCGCTGGACAGGCCCTGTCTTGCGCGCATGCAGCAGCAGGATCGACGCGAGCGACGGTCTGGCACACGCCAGCCGGTCCAGCGGGCGCAGCGGACGCGGTACGCCGTGGAAGGGCGCCCCCTCCAGCCGTACGACCTCGAAGCCGGCCGCCGCGACGAACTCCCGCAGTGCCCGCGCCGTGTACAGCCGCAGATGCCCCACGACCTCCCGCCCCGGCCGTCCGTGGATCGCCCGCAGGCTCACCTCGGAGAACACGGGCTGGACGCCGGCGAGCAGCAGTCCGCGGTTGTACCAGGCGGCCAGGTTGGGTGTGGACAGCATGAGATGGCCTCCGGGGCGCAGGATGCGGCGGATCTCGTCCAGCGCGGCATCGGGGTCGACGAGATGCTCGACGACCTCGCTGAACAGCACGGCGTCGACGGAGGCGGCCGCGAACGGGAGTCCGGAGCCGCTGAGTTCACCCCGCACGGCGTACGGCAGCCTGGTGCGGGCGCGTTTGAGGGCGTCCTGGGACCAGTCGACGCCGACGATGCGGTGGCCGGGCAGCAGCGGTGCCGCGGTGGCGGCCGCGGTGCCGTCGCCGCAGCCGATGTCGAGGACGGTGCGCCGTGTCTTTCCCGCTGCTCCGAGGGCCGCGGCCAGCATGCGGGCCTGGCGCAGGGAGCGGGGGGTGCCGGAGGCGACCGGGACGGCGGGGTCCTCGTAGAAGTCCCTGAGGCCGCGGTGCGGGGGCGCGGTGGTGTTCACGGGGCCACCTCCGTGGTGTGCAGGTAGTGCTCGAACAGGTCTCGCAGATGGGCGCCGTCGCCGTGCCCGAGCAGGGCACGTGACCAGCGCAGCGCGAGGTGCAGCCGGCCGGCGGTCGAGGCGGTCGTGACGGTGAGGCCGCGGGGCATCCTGGCGGGCGCCGAGAACCACACGGCGTGCGCGCGGCCGGCTTCCTCGCCGAAGTCCAGGGGGTACGGGACGCGGCCGATGTTGCTGAGGAGGGTGGTGGAGGTCCAGGGGGCGGCGGCCCTGCGGAGGCCGCGGGTGAGGGCGGCCCGCCAGGCGACCGGGGTGACCGGGGCGGTGAGGACGCCTGCGCCGTGGCCGAGCTGGGGGCGGCTGAGGGATTTGAGGGCGCGGGTTCGTTGTGCCGTCCGGCTCAGGAGCTCCGGCATGGCTTCCGGATTCTTCGCCAACTCCTCTGGTGAGAAGGGAACTTCGACCAGACGGGTGCCGTTCCCGATCTCCATCGTCATGTCTCTGGGGCGGTCGTCCACGGGCATCGTGATGCGCAGGGGGCGGGGGGCTTCTCCGTGCTCCCTGTTCCAGTGGGCGATCGTCAGGGCCGTGGCGACCATGAGCTGGTCGTTGACCGTGTAGGGGGAGCCCTTGGGGCGGTGAGGGAGGGCGAGTTCGGTGACGAGGAGGCCGTTGCCGGGGGAGTTCTCGGGGGCGCCTCGCGCGACGCGGGCCGGGCGGGTCCAGTTGGAGGGGGTGTTCTCCGGGGGTGCGGGGGGTTCTTGTGGGCGAGTGGGCGCGGGTGCCGGGGAGTTGTCCTGACCGCCGTAGATCTCTGCGGCTGTGGCGAGGATGCGGAGGCAGGCGGGGCCGTCCAGGGCGGTGTGGTTGATGGTGAGGAAGAGGACGGTCGTGTTTCGGGCGCGGGCCGGCGGGGGCTGGTCGCGCCCCGCGGCGGAGCCGCTTGTCGATACAGCCCCGCGCCCCTTGAAGGGTGGGTGCAGGCCGACCATGTCCGTCGCCTCGCTGCCCTCTGCCGGGCCCGCTCCCTCCACCACCTCCAGTCGGATCGGTGGGGACAGTGACAGCGGGGGTGCCTCGACCAGTGCCCTCGTCCTCGCGTCCCGCAATGAGTTCGGACCCGGCTCCGGAAAGGTCACCACCTCCACATCCGGCTCGGCCGTCAGCTCCCACTCGTAGCGGCGCCGGTACCAGCCCCCCGCGGCCTGCCGCATCAGGATCCGCGGATGCCGGTGCAGGGCCTCCAGGAACGCCTTCCGCAGTCGGGACCGGTCCAGCCGGCCCGGCAGATGCACCTCGATGTGGACCGTCTCCGGTTCCTCCTCCTGGAGGCAGTGCCGGGAGACCTCGTCGACCACCGGGAACGGGATGCGGACAGGAGCCGTCATGCGGGTTCACCCCTGCCCTTCTCCACCTCGACCGGCGGCAGTTGCTGGGTCGGGGCCTCGGACTCGGGTGCTCGCTCACGCTGTTCCGCGGGCTCGTCACGCACACTCACCAGTGCCGCGAACAGGCCGATCAGCGCCAGCAGTTGGGCCACGTGGCCGAAGGCGCCCGCCGCCTCTCCCACCGGCTCGCCCGCACCCACCGCGGCGGCGATCCCCGCCCCCGCCAGGGCCACGAAGGCGATCGGCACCAGCCAGGCGTGCCGTCGGGAGGCGAGCAGCGCCAACGCCGGGACCAGCAGGGCGAACCAGCCCGCGACGACCACGCCCACCAGCGTCAGCGCCACCACCCCGAGCCACACGCCGGGCGCCGGAGGCACCCGCTGTGGTTCGTCGGGGTTCGGGGATCGCCGGCGCCACAGCACCAGGCCGACCAGGACCGCCAGGGCCACCGCGCTGCCGATCAGCGCGCCGTCGTACGTCGTCGCGGGCTCGTACGACAGCTTCACGGTGCCGCCCGCCCCCGCGGGGATGCGCCAGCCCTGCTGCCAGCCGTCGAGCCGCAGCGGGGACAGCGACTTCCCGTTCAGCGTGGCCTTCCAGCCGTCGTTGTAGTTCTCGTACGTCGTGAGGTACGAGGCGGCACCCGAACCCACGGTCACCGCGCGCTTGTCGCCGAGCCAGTCCCGTATCCGCAACTCCCGGGTGAGGGAGGAGGGTTCGGCGACCGTGCCGCGGGTCAGGGTGATGTCCGTCAGGGCGAGCGGTCCTGCGTCCCCGCCCTCGACGACGTGCTCACCGGAGGCGAGGGACAACTCGGCGTCCGAGCGGCCCTGCTGACAGAGCGTCACGGTCAGGGAGCGGCGGTCGGTCAGGTCGCGGACCCGGCCCGAGACGCCGGTCTGGTAGAGCTTCCCGTCGACCGCCAGCACCGGTCCCTTGCCGCACGGCAGCGAGAACGTCCGAGTGGCCTTCGGCTGCGGGGTCCGGTACTGGTCGAGGGCCGGGAGGTAGGCCTCCGTCAGCCCGACCGGCAGCTGGAGATCCTCGTCGGCGACCGGGTTGTGCAGGGTCAGCGGGGCCGTCTTCGTGATGGTGATGTCGAGGCGGTCGGTGGTGATCGCGGGGAAGCGCACCGCGCCGTTCTCGTCGACGCCGGCGACCGTCGCGCCGTCGGGCGAGGTGATGTCCACCTCGGTGGGCCGGGCGGAGAGGCCGCCCGCCGGTGCCAGCACCACTTCCGAGATGGGCTGTTTGCCGCTCCAGCTGAGGTGGATGGTGGGGCGGTCGCCCGCGATCCAGGCGGTCGTGAGGTCGCCGTCGGTGAGGTTGCGGGCGGACAGCCCGGTGCCGAGGGCGGCCGTGGAGTCGGCGGTCGCGGTGATGCGGTTGCGCTGGTCGGGCGCGACCTCGTACAGCAGCTTGTCGAGCTCCTCGCCGCTCACCGGCACGGCGTTCGCCTGCACCGAGTACGTCCCCGAGGACTCGGTGGTGAAGCGGCGGTGCAGGCCGGCCTCGGTGCCGGTCGGGGAGATCCCGGCCGGGTCGGGAACCCGGTGCAGGGAGACGACCTCGGCGGCGGAGTCCGAACCGTCGGCGTCGGTCGGCAGCCGCAGCAGCCGCGTCACCTGCACGTCCGGCAGGTCGATCTCGGAGAACCCGGCCCCGGCGAGACCGGACCGGCGCGCGACCGAGTCGGTGATGGTCAGCTTCATCCAACCCGTCGTGCCGGGCGGTGCCTTGATGCTCTGGGTCGAGCCGTCGGCACGCAGGAAGCTGGTCCGCGACCCGTTCTCCGTCTCCACCCGCACCTTGGTCGCCGCCGACCGCACGCTCTCCTGCGGCAACGGCGTGACCTTGAAGGACGAGGGCATGTCGTACGCGGGATCCGAGAACCGGATCCGCAGCCACTGCCCGTCCGGCGAGCCCGCGTCGCCCTCCGCCCACGCGGTGTCCGGGTTGCCGTCGAAGGCGTTGACCGGGTCGAACTGGGGGAGATGGAAGAGCCAGTTGCCGTACGAGGACGCCGTCACCGAGCGGGCACCGCGCAGTTCGGCGACCGTCTGGTGGTCGAGGCCCTTGGTCGGAAGGATCTGGTGCGGCTTCTCACCGGCGTCCTGGGAGGCACCGGAGGCGTTGCGCTCGTCGCTGGTGTACGTGTACGAGGTGTTCGCGTTGACGAGCCCGAAGCGGGTGTCCGCGCGCCGCAGCCCGTCGCCGACGATCTGCAGCGGCGGGGTGCCGAGCCCCGGATGGTTGTCGCCGGTCAACACCGTTGCCCGGCCCCGCAGTTCGGTCGCCAGCGGCAGCAGCGACTCGGGGCCGCCGGACACCTGGGCCGTGTCGGCGACCGGCAGCAGACCGGCCTGTCCGGGCCGGGGCACGTCCTCGCTCGCCGGACGGTAGATCTCCACCGCCCGCTGCCTCGGGTACAGGCCCTCGACCTGGAGCGGGGTGTCGTGCGCGATCCTGCCGCCCGTCATGAGGGGCCCGAGGCCCGTCACCCGCTCGTAGCCGGACTGTTCGAGGGCCCGTTTGACCACCGAGGACGACACCGCGCCGATCTGGTCCGGGTCGAGGTCGTTGCGGACGACGACGTAGTACACGCCGGCCCGGCTCAGGTAGTCGGCCAGTCCCGGGATCTCGCCGCCGGTCATCAGCGCCTGCTCGACCGCGTCCGTCGCGCGCCGGTTGCCCGGGGTGCCGAAGGGGACGTAGTCCCGCTGCGCCCAACGGGACTCGGCGAGCACGTCGAGGGGCTGGTCGATGGGCGAGCCCCAGGTGTAGATGCCGTGCGCGGTCGCCGGGACCACGAGGGCGCGTGAGTCGGGGGAGTACTTCTCCAGCCAGTCGGCCGTGGTGTGCCAGTACTTGGGCAGCTCCTGGAAGGAACCGGGGTTCAGGATCGAGCCGTTGAGATACGGCCACAGCAGCCCGGGCAGGACCAGTACCGCCGCGATCAGCGGGGCGTACCGGCGACCCCGGACCGCTCTGGCCCGGCGCGGTTCGGCGGCCACCCCCACCAGGTGGGCGAGGCCCAGCACCAGGGCGAGCGCCAGCCCCGGCTGGAACTTGTAGATGTTGCGGAAGGGGGCGAGGCCGCCGTTCAGCCAGTCCTGCACCAGCCCGTGGAAGGGCGCGCCGAACGCGCCGCCGTACCCGGCGAGAAGCACCAGGACCGCCGTCAGCGCGGTCAGCACCAGCCACCGCCGCTCCGGCATGTCCCGCCGTGCCAGCCCCGCGAGACCGAGCCCGGCCGCGAACGCCGAGCAGAGGATCACGACGACCGAGGAGGCCACGGTCCAGCCGGCCGGCAGCCACGCCTCCCCCAGATGCAGATAGGCGACCCAGTTCCCGGCCCCGCGCAGGGCCTCCGTCGCCGACATCGTCTCGGTCGTGGTCTGCGCGCTCTCGACGTACGGCAGGAAGTTCTCGCCGTAGAGGCCGAGCAGCAGCAGCGGGATCACCCACCAGGCGGTCGCCAGGATCACCCCCGGCACCCACCAGGCGATCAGCTTCCGCTGCCGGGGCCCGGGCGGCCGGGACAGGAGGTACAGCCCGACCGGGAGCAGACAGGCGAGGGTGGAGGCCGCGTTGACCCCGCCCATGAACGGGATGATCAACGCCGAGCGCAGGGCGGCGATCCGGGCGCTGCAGCGCTCGTTCGTCAGGGGCAGCAGCACCCACGGCAGGAAGGCGCCGGGCAGGGCGGCGGCGGACGTCGAGCCGATGACGATGGTGAAGGTCGGCCACAGCGCGTACGCGACGGCGGCCAGCAGCCTTCCCGAGCCGTTGCCGATGCGCAGCCGTTCCGCCAGTCGCAGCGCCCCCCAGAAGGCCACCGACACCACGAGCGACAGCCACAGCCGCTCCACCAGCCACACCGGCAACTGGAGGGCGTGGCCGAGCCAGTAGAACGGCAGCATCGGCCACAGATAGCCCACGTACTGGTCCTGTATGCCGCCGAACGACCCCTGGTCGTGCCACAACTGACCGAGATCGCCGAGGAACCGCGCGGGGTCCGTGGTGACACCCAGCTTGGTGTCGAAGGTCTGGCGACCCGGGTGCACCGCCAGGAAGAGCACGAAGACCACGGCCCAGAACCCCAGCAACCAGCGCCGCGACCTCGGGCCCTCGGGCGGGCCCGACATGGTCGCGGTGGTGGAAGCGGCTGCCGGAGGAGGGGCCTGGACCGTGGACGTCGTCATGGTGGACACCGCCGGAGGATGAGGAGGAGGTTCCAGGTGGCGACCTCGCGGATGCCGGGAGCCCTGACGACGGTCTCCGCGAGGAAGGGCCAGTAGCGGGAGCGCGCCGAGACGACCGTGATGTCGTCCCGGGCACGCACCCGCCGCAGGGTCGGGCCGACGTGCACGGCGAACAGGTTCTCGCCGAGGGTGTGCTTGGCGGCCTTTCCGGTACGGCGCCGGTAGCGGGCGCGGGCCCGCTCGGCACCCAGGTAGTGCCAGGGCGCCCACTCGTGACCGCCCCACGGGGACAGCCAGTTGGTGAACGACACGTAGATCAGCCCACCGGGCCGGGTGACCCGGACGAGCTCACTGAGGAAGATCTCCGGATCGGCCACGTGCTCCAGGACGTTGGAGGAGAACGTGACGTCGGCGACCGCGTCCCTGAGGGGCAGCAGGTAGCCGTCGGCGATCACGGTGGAGTCGGGCGGTTTCTCGCCCAGTTCCGCGGGATCCGGTTCGAAGAGGAAGGCGTCCGCGCCCCGTCTGCGGAACTCCGCGGTGAAGTACCCGCTGCCTCCGCCGACATCGACGACCGTGCGTCCGGCGACGGGACCGTCGTAGGCCTCGACCTGGTCGACGGCGTCACGGGCGAGCAGCGCGTAGCAGGACTCGGGGTCGTCCTGCTCCCGCATGAAGGCCCGGAAGAGGGCGAGGGAACGCCGGAACGAGGGATCCTTCGCCTTCGCCTCGGCCTTCGCCGCCCCGGGCCGCCTCACGGCCCCCAGCCCCTCACCGCCTCCGAAGCGACAGCCCGGAACTGTCTGACAGTCCGGTGCCAGCGATAACGGGCCGCGCGATCCCGAGCGGCCTTGCCCATGGCTTCACGGCGATGTCCCGACAGGGCGAGCGTGCACCAGGCGGCGGCGAACGACGACTCGCCCCGCGCCAGGACCCCGGTCTCCCCGTCCACGACGGAGTCCCGCAGCCCGGGCACGTCGAAGGCGACGGTCGGCGTCTTCCGAGTGGCCGCCTCGGTGACCACCAGCCCCCACCCCTCCACGGCGGACGGATGGAGCAGCAACCACGCCTCGCACAGCAGCCGGTGCTTCTCCGCCTCAGACACATGCCCGGTGAACTCCACGCCAGGACCGGCGAGTTGCTCCAGACGTGCCCGCTCGGGACCGTCACCGACGATCACCAGCCGGCCTCCGGTCACCGGCCGCACCCGCTCCCAGAGTCTCAGCAGCAGATCGATCCGCTTGTACTCGACCAGCCGGCCCACGGCCACGAAGAGCGGCTCCGGTGAGCGGCGGACCAGGGGTTCGGGTTCCTCGACGCCGTTGTGCACGACCCGGATGCGGTCCCGTTCGACTCCGATCGCGCGCAGGGCGTGAGCCGTGGACGGAGACACGGCGACCAGCAGACTCCGGTGCCGGGCCGCCGCACCGGCCAGCGCCCAGTGTTCGAGTCTTCGGCCGATCCGGGCCGCCGGGGCCAGGGGCCCGCCGAACCGCATCTTCCACAGGTCGGTGTGCACATGGTTGACCAGGCACAGGGTGGGGCCGTGGTGCCACAGGGGCGCGAGGTACGGCATGCCGTTGCAGACCTCGACCAGCAGGTCGGTCTCGCCGACCTGGCGGGCGAAGGCCGTACGGGCGCGCAGGTAGTGGCCGAACTCGCCGCCCGCCGACACGACCCGGTAGTCCCGGTAGGAGGCCGGGCCTCCGCACAGCAGGGTCACCTGGTGGCCGAGCCGGGTCAGTCCGTCGGCGAGCCGGTCGACGAGGAGCTCGGAGCCGCCGGCGGCCGGATTGTCCAGGTCACGGTGGGCGAGAAAAACGATTCGGCGCGGAGGTGGGGGGAGCGCCGACGAGTGCTGCGAGGTGTGCTGTGGGGCGTTCTGTGGGGCGTGCGATGAGGGTTGCCACTGCGACGCCTGGGGAGACGTCCACAGCGGATGGGGCACGTGCTGGGGCATGGGTGCTCCAACTCGTCTCAGGGTGCGGAACTCAGCAGTGTTTTCAGGCTGGTTGTGGGGGGACTGAGCGTTTCCTAGGAGGAGGGTGTGGACGGGTTGTGCTCGGGTGGGGTGGCACAGTTTTCGCCCACCCGAACGCCCTGGCTACTCACGCACGTGACAATTTCGGGCCTTATTAGAGCTGACGTCCAGTCACATCGTAAGAACGGGCTGGGGCGTTTCGCTCATATCGGTGGACTCGGGGCGCCTGCGTCCCCGTACCACCAAAACGCCCCCCACGGCAGCCAGTACGAATCCAGCCACAGCCGCCCCGATCGGCAAGGTCTCGCCCACCGCGCGCAGCTGTCCGCTGTCCCGCTTGGCCAGCCGCACGGCCTCCTTCTGGGTCGCGGTCGTGAACGCGATCCTCCGGCTGTCCAGCAGGACCACGGCGTCCTTCTTCGCGCCGGGCGCCCGCAGGGTGCGCTTCGGGCCCACCTGCGCGTAGACGACCCGGCCGGTGCGCTGGTCCACGACCAGCTCGATGCCGTGGTTGGAGTACCACTCCTCGGCCAGCACCTGCGGCCGGTCGGGCTCGTCCACGATCGTGCCCGGCACGAGCCGCGTCCCGACCTTCGCCGGGGCGACCGTGCCGGTGAACCGGTAACCCGTGTACCCCTGAACCTTCTTCGTACCCTGGTAGCGCAACGTCACCGTCGAACCCAGGGAGTTGTCCCACCACTGGTAGGAGCGTCGCTGCACGTCAAAGGGGAACTTCAGATAGGCCTCGCCCTCGATGTACGGCTTCTCGCCGCAGCAGTGCACCGGCTTGGTCGTCTTCCGGTCCATGACCCAGCGGTGCGGGATGAACTCCAGGGCGTCGTGCGGGTCCGCGGCCGGCAGCGACTTGTCGGTGTCGACGGTGGTGGTGACGTCCCACACCGCGGCCCGGCCGCTGCGCTCGCTGTCCTGGACGTTGCCGCGCACCCGCTGGGTGACGGTGATCCGCTGTCCGGGAACCGTCTCCAGTTCCTCGGTGTCGAAGACGCTGCCCGTGCCGCGGTAGACCGCGGTCTGGTCGATGTCGATCGGATTCACGGCCGCTCGCGGTGCCACGTACCACGCGAGCAGCGGCGCCAGTACCAGCAGAAACGTGCCGAGTCCCAGCAGAATCAGGGAGATTGGAGAGGCTGTACGGCGCATCCGGACACTCCTGGGGCGTGAGATGACGGAGTTCGGGCCGCTCTATGGGCCGCAGACCGTAGGCGTCTTGGCACGGGGTGTCAATGTCTTGACGGATTGTCAATGTGATGTCGACACTGGGTCGACAGGCAGGGTGGGTACCGGGCTTGGATGCTGGGGTGGGACACCGGACCGAGCCGCTCGAGAGAGGCTGCCCCTGCGATGTCCAGACTGCTCGCCGCCGCACTGACCGTCGTGGTCGCCGCACTGCTCGCCCTCGGTGCCGCACTCGGCATCGTCGCGCTGCTGGAGGCGACGCCCGAGCAGCCCAACACACCTTTGATCACCTACGAGCAAGCGGACCAGGGGAGTTGACCTGTGGCCGCCCGCCCGGCAGCCGTGAACGCCCGCTCGGCCTGGCATGACGTTCCCCGTCTCCAGGTCCGCCGCTTCGCGGCCATCGCCATGTCCGAGGCGCCGGCCCTCGCGGAGGAGATCCTGCGCGAGATCCGCCGCGAGTACCCCCATCTGCCGGTGGTCCTGGACGACTCGGGGGAACCGATGGCGCTGGTCGGCATCCGCCGCGCGATCGAGGTCTTCGTCCAGCACCTGGAGACGGCGGAGGGCCGCCCGACGGTCCCGCCCGGCGTCTTCCAGGAGTTCGGCAGGGGCGAGGGACTGAACGGCCGCAGCCTGGATTCCCTCCAGGCGATCTACCGCATGGGCGTACGCCTGGCCTGGCGCCGATTCGCCGACATCGGCCAGCGGGTCGAGATCCCGCCGCCGGCGATGTACGAGCTGGTCGACGCGGGCTACGAGTATCTCGACGGCCTGGTCGACCAGTCGGTCCGCGGCTACGCCGAGGCGGCGGCCCGGCAGGCGGGCGAACGCCTGCGCCTGCAGCGCCGCCTCATGGAGTTACTCCTCGCCGAACGCCACCGGGGCGATCCGGCGGACGCGCTGACCGAACGCGCGGCCCGCATCGGCTGGCCCCTGCCGAAGAAGGTGGCGGTCGGCGTCCTCCTCCGCCCGGCCCGGGAGTCGGTGCCCCCCGCGGTGGGCCAGGGCGTCCTGCTGGACATGGACTACGAACAGCCCCGCATGGTCGTCCCGGAACCGGACGCGGCGGGCCGCCCCGAACTCCTGCACCGGGCCCTGACCGGCTGGGCGGGCGCGATCGGCCCCCCGGTCGCGCTCGCCGACGCGGCGAAGTCGCTGCGCTGGGCCGAGGCGGCCGTACGCCTGATGGAACGCGACCTGCTCCCCGCCGGGGAGGTCCTGTACTGCACCGAACACACCGAGGCCCTGGTCCTCCTCCAGCCGGAGGAACTCATCGACGACCTGGCCCTGCGCTGCCTGGCCCCCCTGCGCCACTGCGGCCCCACCCACGGTCGCCGCCTCGCGGAGACCCTGCTCGCCTGGCTGGAGACACGGGGCGGAGCCCCGGAAGTGGCCGCCCGCCTGGGAGTCCACCCCCAGACCGTCCGCTACCGCCTCCGCCAGATCCGCGAGCTCTGGGGCGACGAGATAGACGACCCGGACCGACGCTTCGAACTGGAGCTGGTGCTGCGGGCCCGGCGGTTGCGGGGGGAGCTGGCGTGATCGACCCAGTGTGACGTGCCGCACACGGAGTGGGTCAACGTCCCCCTTTCCCATTGCCCGGGGAAACAGCCTGTCGCTAGCCTGTGTTCGTTATGCCGATCGTCTGTTGAAATTTCGAACGCAGACGCCTTAGACGCAAAGGGAGGGGGCCGGTTGTGGGACGCCTTGTACCTGCCGTGACCCGGGCTCTCGACATTCTCGAGCTCTTCCTCGACGGAGACGGGACGCTCTCCGCCCCCGACATCGTGCGCAAGCTCCAACTGCCGCGCACCACCGTGCACGAGCTGGTGACCACTCTCGCCGCCCGGTCGTACATCGTCCAGGTCCCCGGCCAGCCGGGACGCTACCGGCTCGGGGTGCGGCCCTACCAGCTCGGCAGCCGGTACGCCGAGCAGCTCGACCTCGCCGCCGAGGGCCAGCAGGTCGCCCGGTCCGTCGCCGAGACCTGCGACGAGACCGTACACGTGGCGATCCTGGAGGGCACCGACGTCATCTACATCGCCAAGGTCGACTCCACGCACGCGGTGCGGATGGTGTCGGCCGCCGGGCGCCGGCTGCCCGCGCACTGCACCTCCGTCGGCAAGATGCTCCTCGCCTCCCTCCCCGAGCCGCAGCTCGCCTCCCGCATCCCGGAGGACGGCACGCTCGCGGCCATGACGCCCAACAGCATCACCGACCCGGCCGCCCTGCGCGAGGCCCTCGACGAGATCCGGCAGCGCGGTATCGCCGTCGAGAACCGCGAGTCCAACCCGGACGTCTCCTGCGTGGCCGCGCCGGTCCGCGACCGCACCGGGCAGGTCGTCGCCGCGCTCTCCATCTCCGTGCCGATGATCCGCTGGAGCGACGACCGCCGCGGCGAGCTGGAGCAGCTGGCCGCCAAGGGCGCCGCCGAACTGTCCGAGCGTCTCGGCCACCGGAGCGTGGGATGACCCGCATCACGACGTACGAGGTCGCCGTGCGCGCCCAGGCCGCCCTCGGTGAGGGGCCCACGTGGGACGGCGAGCGGCTCCTGTGGATCGACATCCTCGGAGCCCGGCTGCACACCTACGACCCCGTCTCCGGCCACCGCACGGTCCGCGTCCTCGACCAGCACATCGGTGCCGTCAAGCCGCGCGCGGGCGGCGGGCTCGTCCTCAACCTGCGGGACGGCGTGGCCCTGCTGGACCCCGACGGCTCCTTCCGCTGGCTCCACCACGAACCCGTCCCCGGCCGCCGGGCCAACGACGCCGCCGTCGCCCCCGACGGTTCGCTGTGGGCCGGCACCATGCGCTACGACGAGGCCCCGGGCGGCGGCACCCTGTCCCGTGTCACGGCTGACGGCACGCACCGCACCGTCCTCGACGACGTGGCCGTCAGCAACGGCACCGGATGGAGCCCGGACGGCCGGCTCATGTACTACGTCGACTCGCCCACCCGCCGCGTCGACGTCCTCGACCACGAGAACGGGCAGGTCTCCGGCCGCCGGACCTTCGTCGAGATCGAGGACGGCGCTGGCTTCCCGGACGGGCTCACCGTCGACGCCGACGGGTGCGTGTGGGTCGCGCTGTGGGACGGGGCAGCGGTCCGCCGCTACACGCCCGACGGCGAGCTGGACCGGGTGATCACTCTCCCGACCCCACGCGTCACCGCGTGCGCGTTCGGCGGCCCGGACCTGACCGACCTGTACATCACCACGGCCCGGGTGGGCCTGGACGCCCCGCACCCGGTGGCGGGCTCACTGCTGGTGGTGCCGGGTGCGGGCAAGGGCGTGCAGCAGCCGTCGTTCGCGGGCTGACCGACGGCCACCGATGGCTACTGAAGGCCCGCCTTCTTCAACTCCTCGGCGGTCAGAGGCGGTTCGGCCAACGCCGGTTTCAACGGCCCCCGCACCGCCGCCAGCAGCACGGCCGGTGTCAGCAGTACCTCCGCCCGCCGCTCCAGTGACGTCACGTCGGTGACGCGGCGGGCGATACGGCCGTTCCCCGTGGCCGTGCGCATGAGGCGGGAGACGTACGCGGCCACAAGCCGGTCCCGCACGGTCGGCCCGTTCTCCGTCGCCCCGGGATAGAAGACGTCCTGCCCGGTGGCCAGGTCCCACGCCGCCCCCACCGGCCGGGCCACCGCCTTCTGCACCCGACGGGACAGCCCGGCCGCCCCGAACCCGTGCCGCCGGGTCAGGTCCCGCAGGATCAGCGCGCTCTGGGCGCCGACGGCCAGGCCGTGCCCGTAGATCGGGTTGTACGCGGCCAACGCGTCGCCGAGCACCGTGAAGTTGTCGGGCCAGGCCGCCGCCCGCTCGTAGAAGTGGCGCCGGTTGACCGTCGTACGGGTGAAGGCGACCTCGGACAGCGGCTCGGCGCGGGCGAGCAGGTCGCCGATCAGCGGATGTCTGAGTTCCTCGCGGGCGAAGCGCACGAAGTCCTCGCCCGAGGCGTCGGCGGGGGTGGGTTCGCCGCCGCGGGTGCCGTTGAGGGTGGCGATCCAGCGGCCGTCCTCGATCGGCAGCAGGAAGCCCGACCGGCCCGGTCCGGGCATGCGGGCGTCGGGCTGGACGCTGACGACGGGGAAGCCGTCGCGGGCCTGTTCGGGGGCGAGGTAGAGGCGGCTCGCGTAGGCCAGGCCCGAGTCGACCTCGCGCCGCTCCGGCGCGGGCAGCCCGAGTTCCGTCAGCCAGCGGGGCGCTCCGGAGGATCGTCCGGTGGCGTCCACGACCGTCCCCGCCTCGATGGTGCTCTCGCGCCCGTCGGCCTCCCGCACCCGGACCCCGGTGACGGCTTCCGCGCCGCCCACCAGTCCCAGCGCCTCCGCGCCGCCGAGCATCTCGACCCGTTCGTCCGCGAGGACCCGTGCCCGGACCGTGGCGTCCAGCAGGTCCCGGCCGGCCAGGATCACGTGGTGGGACTCGGGCCAGCGCCGGAACCAGCCGTGGGCCGAGTGGACGACCATGTCGGTGGTGACCGGCGCCCGCCGCGCCCCGGCGGCCAGGAGCGTGCCGGTGATGCCCGGCAGCAGCTCCTCCATCGCCCGTACACCGCCCGACCACAGCATGTGGGCGTGCCGGGCCTGCGGCAGCCCTTTGCGCGGGGCCGGCCCCTCGGGCAGTCCGTCGCGCTCCACGACGACCACCCGGTCGGCGAGGCCCGTCAGCGCGGCCGCCGCGAGCATGCCGGTGTGGGATCCCCCGAGGACGACGGCGACTCTCGCGGGGTCGGGACGTTCAGTCATGCGTGGACATGCTCTCTGCCGGGACGGTCGCGCGGGCGCGTACCGCCTTGATCTCGTCGGGGCTGCGCAGGACCTCGGACACGGCCGCGATCTCCTGGAGCAGGTACGTGGTGTCGGGGTCGCCGTCGCCCTCGGGGTCCGGCGCCCGCCGGCCGGCCTCGACGGCGTCCAGGATGGTCACGGCGGCGGCGAGGGCCTGGGCCCGGCCGCGCTCGAAGCCGAGGGCGAGCGCGGTGTCGTAGGCCCGCACGCGCAGGTCCTCGTCGATGAACCGGGACAGCTGGAGCAGCGCGTCGCGGATGAAGGTCTCGCGGCGGATCAGCCGCATCTCGGCGGTGGCGCGCAGGGCGAGCGGCTCGCGGCTGCCGGCGACGGTCCGCATCAGCCGGGCCAGGGCCCTGAGGTCACGGTGGCGGCGCCGGACCAGCCAGCGCTCGTGGAGGTACTGGCCGGCGTGCGGGACGATGAAGCCGACCGCGACCAGGGTGGCGGCGACGCAGGCGGCGGCCGGTGCGATGTTGGTGTTGAGCCAGTCCAGGTCGTGCCCGGTCCAACGGGCCACGACGGCGGTGAGCTTGGCGGCGCTGAAGAGCAGGTTCGTCGCGAAGCCGATCCCGAGGAACCGCAGCCCCCAGCGCAGCCAGGCGTCGAGGCCGGTGGTGCGGATCCAGTTCCACACCAGCCCGGACGTGATCAGGCTGGCCACGGTGTGCGCGAGCAGGTAGAGCAGGATCAGCTCGCGCATGTACGGCGTGCCGGCGTAGTAGGTGTCCAGGTCCCGGATCCGCTCCACGGGTACGTCGGCCAGGGCGAACAGCACCCACATCACGACGACCACGCCCGCGTACACGCAGACCACCCACCGGGTCGCCCGCCGGGTCCGGGCGTGGTGCTCGCTGCGGCCGTCGCGCCAGTGCACGACCAGCAGCAGCCAGGACGCGCACAACGCGGTGAGCAGTGAGTACACCCAGGGCGCGGCGATGTTCGGGACCCCGGTGACCCGGTTCGTCCAGGCGATGGTGCTCGGGGCCGCGAACACGAACACCGCGCAGGCGAACAGCAGCAGGCCGCCCACGGCACGCAGCAGCGGGTCCCGCCACAGCTTGACGATGCTGGGCAGCTTGATCGCCAGGGCCGCTCCGAGGACCAGACCCGGCAGCCAGAAGGGGATGCTCAGACCGGTGAGGGACCCGGCCGCCCCCGCGGTCAGGTGGAGGTGTGTCACCGCGCTCCGCCTCCGCGGTAGCCGAGGGTTCTCTGGACCGTGTCCGGCCGGGCGGCGGCGTTCCGGCCCGACACGAACGGCCGGAACGCCGCCGCCAGCCGGTGCCCGAAGTCGTCCGCCTCCGCCTCGTCCGCCGCCCGGGAGCCGTCGCGGGCGGCGACGGACAGGGCGACGGAGTCCCAGCCGGGCCGTCCGGACAGCGCGTCCGCGGCGGCCGCGTGGTGGTGGGCGTGGCCCGCGTGCAGATGCCACAACTCATGGCCCAGGATGACCAGTTGCTGCATCCCCTCGGCCCGTTCCTCCACGATGACGAGGTCGAAGTCCTGGAACTCGACCCACAGGCCGGTGACCGCGATCTCGTCCGGGAAGCGTTCGAAGCGCAGGTCGACGGGCCGGCCGCCGCGGCGGGTGCTCATCTCCTGGCACAGGGCCCGGCACAGCTCGGGCACATCGGCCGGGAGGCGGGGTCTGGCCCGGACCGCCGCGGTGAGGTGGGAGACCAGATCGCGCATGGCGGAGGTCGCACGAGTGCGTCGTAGCGCCGAGGCGATCCGGGCCGCACTCCTGCGCGCGCCCGCGATGTCCATCCCACCCCCTGAGCTCTCCCGCCGCCACAGGACGGGCTGTTCGAGACTACGCGCCCTGTCCGGTCCCGTCACGCGATCTGATTTTGCTGCGCACCCCATTGACTAGAAAGCGCTTCCTGCCTACGGTCCCGTTCGAAGTTACGGGCGCAATTCGAGATATCGAACAGATGGGCAGGGTATGGGACGACCTGACCTGAGCCGCAGGCAACTTCTCGCCGCAGCCGGCGGACTGGGCGTCGCCGCGAGCTTCGGCTTCGCGGCCCTCGGCACCGGCGCCGACGCGCTCGCCTCCGGCGCGGACACCCGAGTGCGCTACTGGAACCTCTTCAGCGGCGGCGACGGCGCCAACATGATCGCGATGCTGGACGCCTTCCGAAAGGCCCACCCGGACATCGACGTGAAGGACTCCACCCTCCAGTGGGGCAACCCCTTCTACACCAAGCTCGCCATGGCGGCCGCGGGCAACCGCGCACCCGACCTCGGTGTCATGCACATGGGCCGGGTCACCGGCTTCTCGCCCGGCCGCCTCCTCGACCCGTGGGACGTCGACCTGCTCGCCGAGTACGGCGTCCGCGAGGAGGACTACAACCCCGCGCTGTGGAAGCGCGGCGTCATCGACGGCAAGCTCTACGCCCTCCCGCTCGACATCCACGTCCAGCTCTGCTTCTACCGCAAGGACGTGCTGAAGAAGGCCGACCTGCTCGGCGACGACGGCCGGATGATCCCGGTCACCTCCCCCGAAGAGTGGTTCGACGTCCTGAAGAGGGCCAAGGCCGCCCAGAAGAAGGGCCTCCAGACGATCGGCCTGTGGACCAACGACCAGAACTTCCAGTGGTGGTTCTTCGTCGCCTTCTACACCCAGCTCGGCGGCAGGTGGTTCAACGACGACAACACCGAGGTCCTCTTCGACCCCGACAAGGCCACCCGGGTCCTGGAGTTCCTCCGCAAGCACGTCACCGACGGATACGTCGTCCCCGGCGCCCCCACCGGCGAACAGTTCATCAACGGCGCCCCCTTCACCTGGGAGGGCAACTGGTCCGTGCCGGTCTTCACCGGCGCGAAGCTCGACTACGGCGCGACCCCGCTGCCACCCGTCTTCGGCCGGCCGGCCACCCACGCCGAGTCGCACGCCTTCGTCCTGCCGCACCAGGCGGGCCGCGGCGGCGCCGCCGATGAGGGCGCGCACGAACTCGCCGCCTACGTCGTCACGCACGCCCTCCAGTGGGCCGCCGGCGGCCACATCCCCGCGTACACGCCGACGCTCTCCACGGCCGCGTACAAGAGGCTCACCCCGCAGAACGAGTACGTCAGCGCCATGGACCACCAGGCCACCGAGCCGAAGGTGTGGTTCGCGGGCTCCACCGGGGTGCTCGCACAGGACCTCGGCCCGGTCGTCGTCTCCTCCACGATGGGCTCCGCCGCGCCGGCGTCGGTCGCGCAGACGATGAAGAAGCACCTCACCAAGCTCCTCGCCTCGAAGAACCCGATGGACGGCAGGACCGCCGCGCAGGGAGGTGCGGTCGCATGACGACCAGCGCTCACATGACGACCGGAGCCGTCGCCGCACCGGCACGGGCCAGGACCGCGACCGCGACCGCGACCCTGCGCCGCAAGCAGGGCTTCCAGCACGGGGGTTGGTTCGTCGCCCCGTTCCTCGCGCTGTTCGCGCTGTTCGTGATCTGGCCGCTGCTGCGGGGCGTCTATCTCAGCTTCACCGACGCCAACATCTCCGGCGACGGCGCGAGTTTCGTCGGCCTCGACAACTACCGCGAGGCCCTGCACGACCGGGCGATGTGGGACGCGCTCGGCCACAGCGCGTACTTCACGCTGCTGGTCGTGCCGTGCATCACGGTCCTCGCGTTCCTGCTCGCGATGCTCGCCCACCACATCGAGCGGGGCAGGTGGCTGTGGCGGCTGTGCTTCTTCGTGCCGTTCCTGCTGCCCTCGACGGTCGCCGCCAACATGTTCCAGTGGCTGTTCACCCAGGGCATCGGTCTGATCAACGAGACCTTCGGGCTCGACACGCCCTGGCTGACCGACAAGTCGTACGCGATGCTCGCCATCGTCATCGAGACCCTGTGGTGGACCGTCGGCTTCAGCTTCCTGCTCTACCTCGCCGCCCTCCAGGGCATACCCGGCCACCTCTACGAGGCCGCGAAGCTGGACGGCGCGAACGCCTGGCACCGCATGGTCCACATCACGCTGCCGATGCTGCGCCACATCACCGGGCTGGTGATCGCGCTCCAGATCCTCGCCTCGCTGCAGCTCTTCGACCAGGCCGTCGTGATGATGGACTTCGGGCCGGGCCCTGAGGTCAGCACCCGCTCCTTCGTGCAGTACACCCTCGAACAGGGCTTCACCAGCTACCGCGTGGGCTACGCCTCCGCGATGTCCATCATCTTCTTCGTGATCATCGCTGTCGTCGCGCTGGCCCGGATGTGGCTGCTGCGCACGCGTGAGGAGGGCGCCCGATGAGCGGCACCGAGACACGGCTCAGGTCCCGGAGTTCCTGGACGCCCAGCCAGATCGTGCTCACCCTGGTCGGCGTCGCCGTCTCCGCGGTGTTCGTGGCGCCGATCGCCGCGGCGCTGTTCACCTCCCTCAAGTCCGAGGCGGAGGCGGCCGAGATCCCGCCGCACTGGCTGCCCGAGGTCTGGACGGTGCAGGCGTGGAAGGCGCTGTGGGAGACCGGCAACATCACCAACTGGTTCATCAACTCCCTGGTGGTGTCGGTCTGTGTCACCTCCGTCGTGCTGACGGTCGGTGCCCTCGCCGGATACGGCTTCGCCCGCACCGAGTTCCGCGGCAAGAACGTGCTCATGGGCATCGTCATGTCGGGCCTGATGGTCTCCCCGGCGGTTCTCGGGGTGCCGCTGTTCACCACGGTCCAGCAGATGGGGATGGTCGACACCTACTGGGGCATGATCCTTCCCCAGTGCGCGCCGGCCGCGATGGTCTACATCCTCTACAAGTTCTTCCAGGGCGTCCCGCGCGAGCTGGAGGAGGCGGCCTTCATCGACGGCGCGGGCCGCTGGCGGGTCTTCTTCACGATCGTGGTCCCGCTGGCGAGGCCGTCCTTGGCGGCGGTCGGGATCTTCACCTTCATCGCCTCCTGGAACAACTTCCTGTGGCCCTACATGGTGACCAACAACCCCGACCTGATGACCATGCCGAACGGCATCGCGACCGTCATGAACTCCTACGGCATCCAGTGGGCCCAACTCATGGCCGGCGGCCTCATGGCGGGCCTGCCCCTGATCGTCGTGTTCGTCTTCTTCCAACGCCAGATCGTGGCGGGCGTGGCCCACACGGGGCTGGCCGGTCAGTAAGGAGTCCGAGTTGAAGCGCCTGAGATACGTGACCCTCCTGACCGCCGCGCTCATCGCCCTGCTCCCGACCACGGCCCAGGCGGACACCACCTACCCCGATCCGCTCCCGATCACCGGGCAGCAGATCATTCACGACCCGACGGTCATCCAGCTCAAGTCCGGTGGCTATGCCGCCTATTCGACCGGCGGGGTGATCGGTGCCCGGCTGTCCAAGGACCTCCGGCACTGGAGCGACGCGGGCAACGCCTTCGCCGAGCCGCCGAGCTGGTGGTACGAGTACAACGGCACCGGTGACCCCTGGGCGCCGGACGTCCTGTACCGCGCCGGCCGGTACTGGCTGTACTACGCCGTCTCGTCCTGGGGCACCAACCACTCCGCGATCGGCGTGGCCACCTCCCCGTCCGGGCTCCCCGGCACCTGGACCGACCACGGCAAGGCCTTCACCTCCGAGACCTCGGACTCCTGGAACGCCATCGACCCGGCGATCGTCCGGGCGGACGGCCGGCTGTGGATGTCGTTCGGCTCGTACTGGACCGGCATCCGCATGGTCGAACTCAGTCCGGTCACCGGCAAGGCCCTGCCCGGCGCCACCGTCCACCACCTGGCCACCCGCCCGGACGCCCCGTACGCGGTCGAGGGTCCGTCCGTCGTGCGGCACGGCCGCTTCTACTACCTCTTCGCGTCCTACGACACCTGTTGTGCGGGAGTGAACTCCACCTACAAGATCAGGGTGGGCAGGTCGACGTCCGTGACCGGCCCGTACGTCGACAGCACGGGCACGCCACTGCTGGAGGGCGGCGGCGACCTGTTACTGGCAGGACACGGGAGGTACATCGGCACGGGAGGCGAGTCGGTCCTCCGCACCCGCGGCCAGGACTGGCTGGCCTACCACTACTACGACGCAGAGGACGACGGCACACCCAAGCTGGGCCTGAACAGGCTCGGCTGGGTGCGTGACTGGCCCGTTGTCCGGTAACTCCGTTCCTGAAAGGTCCCCATGAGCAAGTCCACCGCCCGCTTCACCCTCGACCCCGCCTTCAAGGTCGGCCAGGTCAACCCCCGGCTCTTCGGCTCCTTCGTGGAACACCTCGGCCGCTGCGTCTACACCGGCATCTTCGAACCCGGTCACCCCTCCGCGGACGAGGACGGAATCCGCACCGACGTCCTGGACCTCGTCCGCGAGCTCGGCGTCACCGCCCTCCGCTACCCCGGCGGCAACTTCGTCTCGGGCTACAAGTGGGAGGACAGCGTCGGCCCGGTGGAGGACCGCCCCCGCCGCCTCGACCTCGCCTGGCGCTCCACCGAGACCAACCGCTTCGGCCTCTCCGAGTACATCGCCTTCCTGAAGAAGGTCGGCCCCCAGGCCGAGCCGATGATGGCCCTCAACCTCGGCACCCGCGGTGTCGCCGAGGCCCTCGAACTCCAGGAGTACGCCAACCACCCGGCCGGCACCGCACTCGCCGACCTCCGCGCCGCCCACGGCGACAAGGACCCCTTCGGCATCAACCTCTGGTGCCTCGGCAACGAGATGGACGGCCCCTGGCAGACCGGCCACAAGACGGCGACGGAGTACGGCCGGATCGCCGCCGAGACGGCCCGCGCGATGCGCCAGCTCGACCCGGGCGTCGAACTCGTCGCCTGCGGCTCCTCAAGCCAGTCCATGCCCACGTTCGCCGAGTGGGAGGCGACGGTCCTCGCCGAGACGTACGACCTCGTCGACTACATCTCCCTGCACGCCTACTACCAGCCCGAGAACGGCGACCTCGACTCCTTCCTGGCCTCGGCCGTCGACATGGAGTCCTTCATCGAGAACGTGGTCGCCACCGCCGACCACGTGGGCGCCAGGCTCAAGTCCAAGAAGAAGATCAACCTCTCCTTCGACGAGTGGAACGTCTGGTACATCTCGGAGTGGCACGAGATCGAGAACTCCGGCGCGCGGGACTGGGCGGAGGCACCCCGTCTCCTGGAGGACAACTACAGCGTCCTGGACGCGGTCGTCTTCGGCTCCCTCCTCATCGCGCTGCTGCGCCACGCCGACCGCGTCACCGTCGCCTGCCTCGCCCAGCTGGTCAACGTGATCGCCCCGATCATGACCGAGCCGGGCGGCCCGGCCTGGCGTCAGACGACGTTCTTCCCGTTCGCCCAGGCCTCGCGGTACGGCCGCGGCGAGGTCCTCGACGTCCGGGTCGACTCGCCGACGTACGACACGAAGAAGTACGGCGAGACGGACCTCCTGCACGCCACCGCGGTGCGCGCCGAGGACGGCTCGGTGACCGTCTTCGCCGTCAACCGCAGCCGGACCGAGTCCCTGCCGCTCGAAGTCGCCCTGAGCGGCCTCGACCTGACGACCCTCGTCGAGCACAGCGTCCTCGCCGACGCCGACCCGGACGCCCGCAACACCCTCGACGAGCCCGAGCGGGTCGCTCCGCACCCGGCCGAGGGCACCGCGCTGCGGGACGGCACCCTCACCGCCGTACTGGAGCCGCTGTCCTGGAACGTGATCCGGCTGAGCTGAACCAGGTCCCCGGGGGCGTCAGCAGGTTTCGCGCAGGAACCCGCCGGCGCCCTCGGGCACGACGTCCTCGTCGCGGCGCACCACGCTGAGCGTGCTGCTCCAGTCGGCGCACGCCCTGGTCAGGCCCTTCTTGGTGTACTCGACCACGAGGACGTTGTCGTCGAAGGCGTCGGCGAACGCCCCGCACTCGTCGTACTCCGCGCACTCCTCCGCGATCGCGAAGTCCAGGCCCACCGACGCGCGGTCGGAGAGGAGCTCCGCGGTGTTCTTCTGCGCGACGGCCAGCCCCCTGGCATGGGCGTGCGCCGCCAGCAGCTTCATCAGGGCCTCGGCCTGGGGGGCCTTGAGATACGACGGGAAGCGGGTGAAGGAGTCGTAGTTGTCGGGCTCCAGGGCCTGGTAACCCTTGGCAGCGCAGGTGTCGATCCAGGTGTCCAGCCTGGCGGCGATGCGCTCGCGCTTGGCGGCCGTACGGATGTCCAGGACGGCCTCGTCCCAGTCCGTGTCGTGGACGACCTTCCCGCCGGCGTCGCGCAGCAACAGGTCGGCGTCCCAGTCGTTCTCCTCGCCCGACTCCGCCTGGTAGGCGTTGATGTTGCAGATGTTGTAAAGACCCGGAGCGGGCGCGTCCTCGTAGCTGCGACTCACCACCCGCACACCCGCCGCCGGAGGGTACGCGCCGCCGATCTGGTAGTCCCAGGGCACGTGCTCGGGCGGGAGGGGCACGGCGGCGGCCGCGGACGGCGACGACCCGGCGCCGGTGGACCCGGACGAGGCGGACGCCGGCCCGGTCGGCGACGGGGACGCGCTCCCGCTGTCCGACCCGGCCCGCACCGCCGCGATGCCCAGCCCGGCGACGGCCAGGACCGCGACAAGCCCGACGAGGAACCGCCGCCCACGTCCCCGGCCGCTGCGGGGGCCGGGGCCGCCTCGGTCGCTTCGGTCGCCCCCGCCCGCACGGGTGCCGTCCGCCACGGCCGCCGTCCGGTGGTGGGTCTCCGCGTCGCCGGACGGCACCGGCGACACCGGCACGGCCGGGGCGCCCGGCGCGTCCGTGTCCGGCAGTGCCCGCAGCAGCTCGCGCAGTTCGCCCAGGTCCGGGCGGGCTGCCGGGTCCTTGTCCAGGCAGCGTTCGGCGATGCTTCGCAGCGGCTCCGCGACCCCGTCCAGGGCCGGCGGCTCGTACATCACCTGGTAGCCCGTCAGATACGGGCTGCTGCCGTCGAAGGGGCGGCTGCCGGTGGCCGCGTAGACCAGCAGGGACCCCAGCGAGAAGACGTCCGAGGCCCCGGTGACCTCGCGGGGCGCGGCGAACTGCTCCGGCGACATGAAGGGCGGGGTGCCGATCAGCCGCCCGGTCATGGTGAGCGCCTCGTTGTCGACGGCGTACGAGATGCCGAAGTCGATGACACGGGGCCCGTCCTCGGCCATCAGGACATTGCTGGGCTTCAGGTCCCGGTGCACCATGCCGACCCGGTGGATGTCCCGCAGCGCCTCGACGAGGCCCAGCGCGAGCACGCGCAGCGCGCTTCCGCGCAGCGGGCCGTCGTGGGCCACGATGTCCGCGAGGGTGCGGCCCGGCACGTACAGCGTCGCCATCCACGGCTGCGGGGCGTCCGGGTCCGCGTCCACCACCGGGGCCGTGAACGCGCCGCTCACCCGGCGGGCCGCCGCGACCTCCTGCCGGAAGCGGGTGCGGAACTCCTCGTCCAGCGCGTACGCGGGGTGCACGAGCTTGACCGCGACCTGCCGCCCGGAGTCCGAACGGCCGAGGTAGACGACGCCCATGCCGCCGCTGCCGAGTCGGCCGACCAGCGTGTAGTCGCCGATGGACTCCGGATCGCCGGGGCTCAGCGACATCGCGAGTCACCCTTCCCGAGTGCGGGTGTTGGAAAGTTCAAGGGCATCAGGCTAACGGCCGGGGGAATCGACCTGTGCGACCGGTACACCTCCGGCGGCCGCCCCCAGCAGCGTCAGGCGTACGTCCCCGGGCCCCGACTCCGTCGTCCCGTCCGACAGCACCGCGAGCGCCAGCGTGTTGGTGCCGCGGGTGCGCAGGATGCCGTTCGGCAGGACGAAGGTGTGCTGCGGGCCCACGTCGTTGACGTACTGGCCCATGTTCCAGCCGTTGAGGAAGATCTGGGCGCGGTAGGCGCGCTCCGGGTCGTCGTCGAGGGTGAGGCCGATGGAGGCGTCGATGCCGGTGTCCACGGCGAGCCGGAACGTCGTCCGGTACCAGGTGACCCCCTGGCGCCGGTCGGCGCGCGGCAACTTCGCGGACTCCCAGTGCTCCTCGCCGAAGTCCGGCAGGTGCCAGCCCTTGCGCTCCCCGTACAGACCGCCGTTGTTGAGCGGCCCGCGCACCGCGTCGGACGCCGTCTCGCCCTGGATGCGCCAACTCACCTTCGGGGAAGCCCCCTTGAAGGTGACCGACGTCAACCCCCGGGCCGCCTTGTGGGAGTCGGCCGAATCGCCGTCCATGTCGTGCGCCATCCGCCGCACCAGGACGGACAGGACGCGCGGCGACCGTCCGGTGGCCGCAGGCACCTCGAAGGTGGCCGTCGCCGTCCAACTGCCCTTGCGGGCGGTGCCCTTGTCCGGCACCGGCATGCGGTGCGTGCCCAGCGGCTCCCCGTCCAGCCACGCCATCAGCAGGCCCTGCGTGCCCGTGCCGTAGGACAGGGACACCGACTCCAACTCGTCCGCGTCCGTCAGGCGTCCGCGGTACCAGACGTCGCCGTAGTGGAAGCCGTAGTCGTCGGCGAACAGGACCGGCTGCCCCTTGGGGACCGGGGTGACGCTGTACGAGCTCGTGCGGTCGGCCGTGGTCCAGCCGGAGTCGTCGTAGTCCGGGAGGGACTCGAAGTTCTCGGTCCGGCGCCGCCAGTTGCCCAGCGCGGGCAGCCGCACCTCGCCCACGGCGGGCACCGGGAGCAGGCCGGGCGTGGCGGGCATGTCGGCCCGCAGACTGCCCATGGGGGTGGCGGAGGTCCGCAGCGGGCGGCCGTTCCAGGTGATCCGGCCCATGCCGCGCGGCCCCCACACCTCCATGCCCGTGCCCTCGATGGTGTCGCCGGTCAGATGGGCGCTCGCGCCGTCCAGCGTGACCCCGCGCACCAGCGAGGGCCCGTACACGAGGACCGTGCCGGTCGGGGTGTCGATCGGGAAGAGCCGCAGCGAGCCCGGGTCGTCGGCGAAGATCAGCAGCAGCGGGGTGTCGCTGCCGCCGGCCTCGACCCGTACCCGGGCCAGGCCGCCGACGCCCATCGGCGCGGTGATCCTGAGCACGCCGAGGTCGTAGTTCCACGCGGGTTCCGCGTCGCCCCGGGTGACCAGCGGCTCCTCCGGGCACTCCAGGAGGACCTGTGCCATCTCGCCGTGCGGGGCCGTGAACACGGCGACGTCCATCCGGCCGACCCTGAGGCACATCATGGGCTGCGCGGTGGCGAACTTGAGGATGCGCCCGCCCAGTTGCAGGTTGGCGGTGAGCAGCCGGGCGTCATGGGGGGCGACGGTGAACGCCACGTCGATCCCGGCGTCCGGGATCGTGGTGGTGATCGGCGCGTCGGTGTCGTTGCGCACGACGTACACCTGGGAGGCGGTGTCCGGGTTGGTCAGGTGGTAGACCTTCAGCCGCTCGTCCGCGGCCCGCACCGCATCCGCCCGGTCCAGCTTGGCGAAGTCCGGCACGGTCCGCAGGAGATGGCCGAGCTGGTGCGTCGGGGCGAGCTTCGGCGTCGGCCGGCGCGCCTCGTCGAAAGCCGCCCCGTAGTCGTACGACGTGTAGACCTGCGGCGCGGGCAGCCAGCCCCACGAGGTGCCGCCGAAGGTCATGTAGACGTTGTGCACGGTGATGCCGTTGGCGAGGTTGGTGAGCTGGAAGCGCCGCTCGTAGGCCGCGTCCCGGGTGCGCCGCGCCTCGGCGTACCCCTTGCCGTCGAAGGCGGCCCCGCCCCACGGGTCGAACCAGCCACCGCCGAACTCCGGGATGAACCCGGGCGTCCGAGGGCTGGCCGTGGCCCCGCCCTTGAGCCCGCCCGCGCCGAAGTCCCCCCAGTCGGGCGGCACTTCGGACGGCTGGGGGTAGCCGTCGAAGCCGTAGAGCCAACCGCGCTCCTCGCCGCCGGTGTTGAAGGAGCCGGGGGTCCAGTAGCCGTTCCTGCCCTTGTCGTTGTGGAACAGCGGGACGTCGATCCCGTCGGCGCGCACCTTCTTGTACAGGTGGGACATGTAGTCGCGGCCGAGCGGCTCGTCGACGAAGGCGTCGTACTCGTTCTCGATCTGGTAGAGCAGGACCGTGCCCCGGCCCTTGGTGAACAGGTGCCGGGCGGCGATGGCGTCGACCGCGGTCAGCCACTCGTCGACGTACGACAGATAGGCCGGGTCGGAGGTGCGGGCCCGGCCCGCGGTCGCCGTGAGCCAGCCGGGGAAGCCGCCGCCGTCGACCTCCGCGTTGATGTAGGGGCCCGGGCGCAGGATCACGTACAGGCCGGTCTCGGTGGCCGTGCGCAGGAACAGGTCGAGGTCGCGGACGCCGGTGAAGTCGTACTGGCCGGGGCCGGGGGAGTGGTAGTTCCAGGCCACGTACACGCTCACCGCGTTGAAGCCGTGGGCGCGCATCTTCTGCAGGATGTCCCGCCACAGTGACGGGCTCGGCAGCCGGAAGGGGTGCATCTCGCCCGACCAGAGCACCAGGCGGCGGCCGTCGACCAGCAGCGAGTGCTTGTCGTAGCCGACCGTGTGCCGCACCCGGTCGGCGGCGGGCGCGCCCGGCGCGGGCCCGGTGGGCACGCTGTGGGAGGCGTAGGCCCGGGTGGTCTCCCCACCACTGCCGCTCAGCGCGAAGCCGAGCGCCGTGGTGCCGGCGAGGGCGCTGAATGTACGTCTGCTCAGCTCCAAGGGAGCGCCTCCTGGTCGTGCCGCGCTTGCGCCAGTCCGTCCGTGGTGTGGGTGGTGTGCCTATTGTGGCGTGGCCATTGTCTCCGTCCGAACGCCGCACAATTGTCGTATGAGGATCTCTGCACGGGCGGACTACGCGGTACGGGCGGTGCTGGAGCTCGCCGTGAGGCGGGACGCGGGGCCGGTGAAGGCCGAGGCCATCGCCGCGGTCCAGGACATTCCGCACAAGTTCCTCGAGGGGATCCTCGGCGATCTCAGGCGCGGCGGGATCGTCGACAGCAGGCGGGGCGGGGGCGGCGGTTACCGGCTGGCCCGCGAGGCCTCGGCCATCACGGTGGCGGACGTCATCCGGGCCGTGGACGGCCCGATCGTGTCGGTGCGCGGCGAGCGGCCCACCGGTCTGGAGTACACGGGCTCCGCACAGCCCCTGCTCCCGCTGTGGATCGCCCTGCGGGCCAATGTCCGCAGGATCCTGGAGGGCGTCACCATCGCCGACATCGCGGAGGACGCGCTCCCCGAGCCGGTGCGGCGGCTCGCCGCGGAACCGGCGGCCTGGGAGAACCCCTGAGTCGCCCAACTGGTCCTGTTTACACGTGAGTTCGGACATCGCCGGAATGGCTTGAGTTCGCTCTGGCGGTGTCGCATGGCGCTCCCTACGATTCCCTCGCCGCGGTGCTTCACAGAAACCACACAGGTTCTCCACGCTTCAACACTTCAGCGCAGAGGAGAGACCCCCCATGGCAAGTGGACTTCTTCTGGGCGGCGCCGTCGCCGCCCTCGTGACCGCGGCGATGCCCGCGCACAACCCGTCCGGCGGGTTCGTCGACCCGCCCCCGGACAAGATCGTCATCAACGTCGCCACGGTGAACGGCTCCGGCTGTCCCGCGGGCACGGCGGCCGTCGCCGTCTCCGAGGACAACACCGCGTTCACGGTCACCTACAGCGACTACCTCGCCCAGGTCGGCGGCAACTCCGACCCCACGGCGTTCCGCAAGAACTGCCAGCTCAACCTGATCGTCCATGTCCCGCAGGGCTTCACGTACGCCATCGCCGAGGCCGACTACCGGGGCTTCGCCTCGCTCCAGGCCGGCGCGAGCGGCGTCCAGAGAGCCTCGTACTACTTCCAGGGCTCCTCGCAGACGGCCTTCAAGACCCACACGTTCCCCGGCGCGTACAACGACAACTGGCAGGCGACCGACACCACCGACTGGGCCCAACTGGTCTGGGCGCCCTGCGGAGTTCAGCGCAACTTCAACATCAACACCGAGGTTCGCGTGAACGCGGGCAGCTCCTCGCCGTCCAAGGTCAGCTTCATGACGATGGACTCGACCGACGGCGACATCAGCACCATCTACCACATGGCGTGGAAGGAGTGCCCCGGCAAGTGAGGTTCTGAGCGGGGTGTCGCCCGCCGCCCGAGGGCGGCGGGCGATTCCGGTCCCGGGTCAGCCGCGCTCGACGCCGAGCGTCAGGGTGCCGGAGTAGCCGGCGGAGGGGCTGCTGCCCAGGGCGGTCAGGGTCAGGAGTCCGGACGCGGCGCCGCCGTCGTCGTAGATCCCGTCCTGGGCGAGGGTGGTGCGGGTGACCGTGTTGGCCGAGTACGGCGAGAGCGCGCCGACCCTGGCCGTGACGGTCTCGTCGAAGAAGAGCTGGCCGGTGTGGAGCTCGGTGCCGCCGGTGAAGGAGCCGTCGGAGGTGAGCGTGACGCCGACATGCACCTTGACGTGGATGTGGACGCAGCGGCCCCGGTACCAGCCCGGGTAGACCGTCGTGATGTCGGCGACTCCGCCGGAGTTCGTGAGGACGCCGCCGCGCAGGAAGGTGCCGCTGTCGGGTTCGTTGTGGCCGTTGTTGCCGACGTAGCCCGAGTACTCGCCGAGCGCGTCGCAGTGCCAGATCTCGACGAGGGCGTTGCTGATCGTGGCGCAGGTGTCGTCGTCGACGACGGTGAGGGCGAGCTTGAGCGGGAAGCCGGTCTTGCCCTCGGTGATGTCGGCGCGGACGTACTGGCCGTCGAGGTAGTAGGGGCCTTCGGTCATCTCCTTGGTGAGGGTGCAGACCGCCGCGGCGGCGACGGGGACCGTGTCGGCGGTGTCGGCTGTGCGGGTCGTGGGGGACTCGGACGCGAGAGTGCCGACGGCGAGGGCCGCGGCGGTGGCGCCGGTGGCGACCAGGACGGTCCGGCGGCCGACGGGGTTGCGCGGCGCGTCGGCCGCGTCTCTCGTGCCGGAGTCGTTCATGACGGTGTCGTTCATGGGGGTGTCTGTCATGGACACGGCACCGTAGGGGCGGTGTCTGTTGATGGGCTGTCGGTTCGGCAAAGTGAGGGACCGTCAAGTTTCTTGCGAGACAGCTTGCCGTGTCGGACCGGGTGGGCGCGGTAGCGTACCGGGGCGTATGCCGACAAGGAGGGTAAATGGGGCTTACCGTGCGGGTCGAACGACGCATCGCGGAGGACTTCCCCGGCCGGGAGGGCGAGGTGGTCGGAGATCTCCTCACCGAGCTGGTCAACCACCTCACCGACCGGGGCGACCGGGAGGACAAGGAGCGGATCGCCGCCGCGACGCTGCTGTGCGGACAGGGCCGGGTGGACCGGCTCCTCGACGCCGTCCAACTCGCCAAGGAGGACTGGCGGGATGTGCTGGTGGGGGCAGGACTGGCGGACGCGGGGTGGAGGGAGCGGTTGGAGGCTGACTTCGGGCCGGCGGTCTCCTCCGGCTGACCGGACCGCGGGTCGAGGGTGCGACCCCGCCGTGGCGCTCGGACCTCCGGGGTCCGGCGCGGCGGCGGGGTCGCGCGCTGTGCGGGCGGTGGCGTGCGGGTGTGTCCTTGGCGCTGAACCAGCCGTGTGACCGGTGCGTCCGTCGCGCCGGGCTGCCTACCCGTCGGGTAATCGACCCCGGTTCGCCCGCGTGCCAGGCTCGTTCGCGTACGGAGCCCCACCGACCGGAAGGACATCATGACCGCCTACGCCATAGCCCACCTGCGGGAAGCCGCGCCGCACCCGGAGATCGCCGAGTACATCGAGCGCATCCCCGCCACCTTCGAACCGTACGGCGGGCGCTTCCTCGTGCACGGCGCGCAGCACGAGGTGAAGGAGGGCGGCTGGCCCGGGCACGTCGTGGTGATCGGGTTTCCCGGGATCACCGAGGCGCGGGCCTGGTGGGACTCGGCCGCGTACCAGGAGATCGCGCCGCTGAGGTCGCGGCACATCGAGGGCGACATCATCCTGGTCGAGGGCGTTCCGGAGGGTTACGACCCGGCGGTCACCGCGAAGGCGATGCGGGACGCGCTCACGTCGTGAGAGGCGACCGGGTTCCTCGACTCCCGTGAGCCGCGGGGCTGTTGGATACTGGGGTGACTGGTGCAGGGAAGGGGGCGGTTCGCGTGCCGGACGGACGTGAAGTGGATCAGGCGGAGTTGCTGGGCGTCGCGAAGGACGAGGAGCGGGCCCGTAGCCTGCTCCGCGCGCTGCGCACCCTGAGCACCGGGGACGATCCGAAGCTGCGGGAGATGGCGCGCGGGGTGCTGCGCGGGGACCTCACCGCCGAACAGGCCTTCACCGACCCGGAGTACACCGCCGCCCTGTTCTCCGGCGCCGACAGGATCCGCCGCGCGGGGGAGCGGCGCACCGAGGCCGAGGCCCGGGAGGCGGGCGAACGGTTCGGTGCGTGGCAGGAGGCGCGTCGCACGGAGGACGAGCGCGAGGAGCGTGGTGAGGAATCGGCCGGGAGCCGGTCCGAGAGCCAGAGCACATCACGCTCCGACCCACCGCCCCCCGCGCCTCCCCGACAGCCCGCGGGACCGTGGCACGACTCCGGCGCGGGAGGCCTGGGCGGACCTGGCGGCCTGGGCGGCTCCCGGCCGACGGGCGGCTTCGGTCCACGCTGAGTCGTGGAGCCGGCGGCTTGGGTGGCTTGCGCCGGGCGGGCGGCTTGGGTCGCCGTTGGGTGGTGGAGCTGGCGGCTTGGGTGGCTTGCGCCGGGCGGGCGGCTTGGGTCAACGCTGAGTGGTGGACCTGGCGGTCTGGGCGGCTCTCGCCCGACCGGCGGCTCCGGTCGCCGCTGAGTGGTAGACCGGTGGCCGGCGGCCGTTGCGGCTCCTGTTCGGCCGGTGATCGCGGTCGCAGCCGGAGGTGAGGTCCTGGCCGCCGTCGCCGTCCAGCGGGCCTCTGCGCCCACCCTCATCCCGAGCCCCCCGGCCGCCGTCGCGTCGCCCTGAGCCCCTCGGCCGCCGTCGCGTCGCCCTGAGCCTCTCGGTCGCCCTCGCCCTTAGCCTCTCGGTCACCGTCGCCCCAGCCCCTCGGCCACCCTCACCCCCCACCCCCTCGGCCACCGTCGATCGCCCCCGCCCCTGATCCACAACCTCCCCCCACCGCCGTTTTCCAGCCGCCGTACGCCGTCCCGTCACCCCCGCCGCGCTGTCCCTTGCACACGAACCACCCCCCGCCCCGCGCCCACCAGCAGAATCCCCCACTCCCTCCCACACCCCCGGCAAATCCGGTCCCCCGTAGTAGAGTTCGGCCGTCGTAAGCGTGACCTGAAATGGTCCTGCCAAGACAAAGGGGGAACGAGCATGGGGGTCGTGCTGCCCGACGAGGCGGCGTGGGTGCTGGACCTCATCGGTATCCAGTGGCCCAACGTGGACGAGGACGACTACCGGGACATGGCCGACGGCCTGCGTTCCTTCGCCTCGCAGATGCGGCAGGGCAAGGACGCCACCGCGAGCGTCGTCCGGGAGTTCCTGGAAGGCAACGAGGGCATCGCGACGGCCGCCTTCCAGCAACACTGGGGCAAGATCAGCGACGTACACCTGGAACGGCTCGGTGAGGCGGCCGACCTCGGGGCGGTGGCCCTGGACGGCGCCGCCGTCGCCGTGGCCGGTGCCAAGGTCGCCGCCATCGTCCAACTGGGCATCCTCGCCGCCGAGATCATCGCCGCCCAGGCCGCCGCCCCGTTCACCCTCGGCCTCTCCGAGGTCGGCGCACTCGGTGCCACCCAGGCCACCCGCCTCATCGTGCGGCGGCTGCTGAAGGAGGCCGAGCAGCTCCTCGTCGAGGAGCTCATGTCCGTCGCCATGGGCCCCGTCTACTCCGCGCTCGGCAACATGGCCGCCGACCTCGTCATCCAGGTCGGCGCCAACGCCGTGGGACTGCAGGACGGTTACAGCCCGGGCAAGACCCTGCGCGCGGGCGGTGAGGGTCTCTCCGAGGGGCTGGACGCCGCCACCGGGACCACGGGAACCTTCGTCCAGAAGGGCGGCGGCGCGTGAGCGACACCGTACGCAGCGACAAGGACCTCCACGACCGGCTGGCCGACCGGATCACCACCCAGGCCGACGAGCACGAGTCCGGTGCCCGCCCCCACCTGCGCCGCAGTCGCGCCGGGCTGGACCGGACCCGGGGCAAGGGCGCCCTGGCGGCGGCCGTCGAGACCGGCGCCGAGAAGATCCTCAGGGCCATCGAGGAGGCCGAGGACCAGCTCCACAAGCACCTCCAGGACGTGTCCAAGGGCGTGCGCGCCATGGGCGACAACCACGCGCGCAACGACAAGAACATCGAGACGATGCTGCAGGGCATCGTCAAGCGTTCCCGCGACCAGGACACGGTCCGGGACGGCGGCGGGATCGGCAAGGACCGGCCGGACACGACCAAGGACCCGCACACCGTCACCCTGGAGTGGAAGCCCGGGATGCCCAAGCAGGCGTTCGAGCGCAAGGCCCGGGCCCTGCAGCGCCTCGGCGAGGAGGGCAAGCTCTTCAAGTTCAAGGGCAAGACCGAGGACTACCGGGACAAGCAGATCACCGCGCAGTACAAGGGCGCGCTGGAAGCACTGATCCGCAGGAACCACAAGGACGACCCCGACTTCGCCGAAGAGGCCGCGGTGGCCGCCCGTAAAATGCAACCCGACCACGTCAACGAACTGCAGACCGGCGGTCCGGACGCGTGGCGTAACCTGCGCATGCTCGACCGGACGACGAACTACGACATCGGCACGCAGCAGATCCGTCCGCAGATCAAGGATCTTCCGGACGGCAATCCGATCAACATCGACATCAAGTGGTGGCCAGATGACTAGCGCGAGCCCGGCGTCCTCCCGTCTGATCGCGACGGTGGACGCTCTGCGGACGGCACTGGCGCAGAGCCCGGACGTGCTGTCGCACACGCTCGGCGGGACGATCGACGAGGAGTCGGCCGCCGCCGCGGAGGCCGACGGGGTGCCCCGGGAGTTCCTGGACTTCTGCCGTGTGCTGGACGGCGCGAGCTGCGGGCCGTCCGTGCAGCTCTTCGGGCTGGAGGAGGCCGAGGAGCACCAGTTCTACTGCGAGCCGGTGGCCGGCTCCCCGCTGCCGCTGTCCCCGGAGAAGCTGTACTGCGTCGGGATGGTCCACGAGGCGCCGGTGTTCCTCGACCGCGCGGGCGGCGGCGTCCTCGGCGCCCCGCACGCGGGCCCCGACTGGGTCGACGCGGAGCGCTTCGACGAACTCGCGCCCGGCGTGACGGCGTACTTCCTGGACCGGCTGGCCACGTACGACGCGTACCGGCGGCTGGCCGAGGTGGACGACGAACTGGTGGAGTACGACGACTGGCTGAAGCTGCTGCGACGGGCCGGTCTGGCCGGCTGAGCCGCCGGACGCCGACGCGCTGGTTCCGGCCGGACGAGTGCACGACGAAGGGAAAGCAGAGGACGCATGGCCACCCATGACGAGATGACGGAGCTGTTCGGCGCGGACCGCGTGGTCACGCTGGACCGGGCCGTCGCCGAGGAGCGCGGACTGTCCGAGGCCGATGCCGAGGTGCTGTGCGAGGTCGGCGTACCCGTCTTCGTCGACGTCCTGTTCACCCTCGACACCGCCGAGGAGGGACCCGATCCCTTCACCGTGGTGCCGGTCGGCGCGGGCGGCGAGGAGACCCACATCCTCGTCCTCGGCGGCCCCACCGACGATCCCGCGATGCGGTACTGCCTCGACATGGACCGCGGCTACGTCATCCTCATGTCGTTCGACGCGGAGCCGCGCGCCGAGATCGTGAACCGCACCCTCGCCGACTTCGTCGAGTTCCTGTACCGCTTCGCCCTGCGCACCGAGCACCTGAAGCAGGCCGCGCCCCAGGACCGCGCCCCCTACACCGACAAACTCGTCGAGTACCTCAAGGCCCGCGACGCCTACGCGTTCGCCCAGCCGGACAGCTGGTGGTCGATGGTCTTCGAACAGGTCGGCTGAGCCCACGGCGTGCGGGGAGCACCCGGCGACCGCTGAGGTGTGCGCGGGTCATTGACGCGCAAGGGGTTCGATTCTACGGTCCCGTCCGAAGCTCTGATCGGTGATCGGCATGTCGAACATCCCCCCACCCGCATCCTCGAAGGAGTCAGCGTGCGCCGCACCTCGCTTCTGGCCGTCCCCGTCGCCTTCCTGCTGGCCCTGATCCCGGGCACGGCCTCCGCTTACCCCAACCCCGGAACCGTCACCGGCGCCACCACCGTCCACGACCCGACGATGATCCGTACGTCGGCGGGCCGCTATCTGCTGTACGGCACCGGCGGCGGCCTCGGCTACCGCACCTCCACCGACCGGATCGCGTTCACGGCCGGCGGCGACGCCTTCTCCACGAAGCCGGGCTGGTGGTCCTCGTACGCCACCGAGGCCTGGGCACCCGACATCTCCTACCAGGGCGGCAAGTACCTGATGTACTACGCCGTCTCGACCTTCGGCTCCAACAAGTCCGCGATAGGCCTCGCGACCTCCGCCACGGGCCTGCCGGGTTCCTGGACCGACCAGGGCACGGTGTACACCTCCACCACCTCCAGCGACTACAACGCCATCGACCCGAACCTGTTCGTCGACGGCGACGGCACGTGGTGGCTGTCCTTCGGGAGCTGGTGGACCGGCCTGAAGATGATCCAGCTCAACCCGGCCACCGGCAAGCAGCTCGCCACCGACACCACCCGGTACTCCATCGCCTCCCGCCCCACCGGGACCAAGGCCGTCGAGGCGCCGTACATCGTCAAGCGCGGCGGCTACTACTACCTCTTCGCCTCCTACGACACCTGCTGCGCCGGCACCGGCTCGACCTACAAGGTCAAGGTCGGCCGGGCCACCGGCGTCACCGGGCCGTACGTCGACAGGAACGGCGTCCCGATGACGAACAACGGCGGCACCCCGGTCCTGGAGTCGCACGGCCGGTACATCGGCCCCGGCGGTCAGTCGATCATGAACGACTCCGACGGCGACCTGATCGTCTACCACTACTACGACGGCAACGACAACGGCACACCCAAGCTCGGCATCAATCTCCTGAACTGGAGCAGCGGCTGGCCGGTGGCCTACTGACGCCGCTCAGCCGACCTGCCCCATGCCCGCCGCGTTGGGCCAGCTCTGAGCGTTGGGCCAGCCGGTGGCGGGGGCCGTCGACAGCTCCTCGGGGACCCCGGGCGAAGGCGCCGTCATCCCCCGTACCTGCGCGGCGGTGAGCCCACCACGGGCCGGAACTCCCGGCGGGGTCGGTCCGCTCGGCGCGCTGAACGGCATCGGCGCCGGAGCGGGCGGCGGGGGAGCGGGCGCGGGCATCGGGGCCGGAGCCGGGAAGGGCGTCGGCGCGGGCATCTGAGCCGGCATCTGACTCGGCATCGGCGCCCCCATGGACGGCGCCGCGGCCACCGCCACCGGCTGCGCGATCGGCATCGGCATGCCGACCCCGGCGCCGGAACCGCCGACGGCCATCGCCGCGAGGTCCTGCATGCCGGCCCCGTTGGTCTGGCCGACCAGGCGGTCCACTGCCGCCGTACCCGAGCTGTAGCTGGTCCCTTGAGCGAGCTCGGGCACGGCGGCTCCCCTCCTGGTCCCGTAGAGCACCTGTTCCAGGCCGGACACCAGGCGACGCACATCCACCTGGGGGCGCACCACGAGCCGCAGGAAGCGGCTGGAGGAACCGATCTTGTTGCCGCACTCGCGGACGAGGATGCGGTGCTCGGTGAGCATCCGGTCCCGGACCACGGTGCCCTCGGCGCCGACGGGCAGGCGCACGAAGAGGAAGTTCCCCTGCGAGGGGTAGACGGTCAGACCGGGCAGCGCGGCGAGCTGGCTCGCCATGTCGAGGCGGTCCCGGCGGACCTGGTGGAGACTCTGCGCGTACTCGGCGCCGTGCTCCTTGAGCATGAACACCACGTACTCGGCGAAGGCGTTGAGGTTCCACTTCGGCAGCATCGAGCGGACCCGGCCCGCCAGCGCGGGGTTGGCGACCATGTAGCCGAAGCGGATGCCGTGCAGGCCGAAGTTCTTGCCGAGGCTGCGCAGGACGATGACGTTCGGCCGGATCATCGCCTCCTGGACGACGCTCGGCTCCTGCTCGGCGTCGGCGAACTCCAGGAAGGACTCGTCGATGACGATGAGGTCCAGGTCGGCCATGGCGTCCATGAACTGCACGAGCGCGTGCTTGTGGAGGAAGCCGCCGTCGGGGTTGTTCGGGTTGCAGATGACCGCGACCCGCGTGCCCCGGGTGCGTATGAACTCGGCGTACTGCGCGAGGTCCAGGGCGAATCCGCTGGACTCCTGGAGCGGGAACATGTCGACCCGCTTGCCGGTCTCCATCGGCTGGTCGGTCCAGCGGCCGAAGGTGGGGACGGGGATGGCGAGGGACTCGCGGACCAGCAGGTGGTCGATCCAGGTGATCAGTTCGGTCGAGCCGTTGCCCATCGCCACGGCCTGTGGCGGCAGTTGGAGCAGGTTGCACAGCTCGGCGGTGATCGTGTCGGCGCTGCTGGGGTAGTAGGTGATGATGTCCTTCAGCCGCGCGGCCATGGTGTCCATCATCGCCGGAGTGGGAAAGTAGGGATTGCAGGGGATACAGAAGTCCACCGGCCCCGTCCCGTCGCCGCCCTCACGTGCCAGCGCCGCCATGGACGGGCTGTGCGCAGCCGTGCTGCGGAACAACGAGGTGACGTTGTCGGCCATGGAACCTCCGTACGGGGCGGGCCTGGCGGGGACGACCGGGCCCGTCGTCATTGGGTGGCCCGCGCGGGGGAGCACGGGCCGCCCTTACATACGGATGCCTGCGTGGCGCTGTTCAACGGGTGTGAAAGAAGTGTGAGTTCGGGAACCCCGGGCCCGATCTCCTCATCTCACCAGGTCAGGAGCCGAATGTGTGGATCGTCGTGGTCCGGTGCTGCTGCCCCGGCCGCAGCACCGTGGACGGGAACGACGGGTGGTTCGGAGAGTCCGGGAAGTGCTGGGTCTCCAGGCACAGCGCGTCCCCCTGGCGGTAGGTGTGGCCGGAGGGGCCGACCAGGGTGCCGTCGAGGAAGTTGCCCGAGTAGAACTGCAGACCGGGCTCGCTGGTGGCGATCTTCAGGGTGCGGCCGGAGTGCGGGTCGCGCAGGCTCGCCACGTGCTCTGGCTCGGCCGTGATCCCCTTGTCGAGGACCCAGTTGTGGTCGAAGCCCTTGGCGATGACCAGCTGGGGGTGGCCGGTGCGGATGTCCCGGCCGATCGCCTTGCCCTTGCGGAAGTCGAAGGGGGTGCCCGCGACCTCCGCCGGCTCACCGGTGGGGATCAGACCCGAGTCGGTGGGCGTGTAGCGCGAGGCGGCGATCCGCAGCTCGTGGTCCTCGATGGTGCCGGTGCCCTCGCCGCCGAGGTTCCAGTACACGTGGCTGGTCAGGTTGACGACGGTGGCCTTGTCGGTGGTGGCCTCGTAGTCGATCCGCCAGTCGCCGTGCCGGGTGAGGGTGTAGGTCACCTTCACCTCGAGGGTGCCCGGGTAGCCCATCTCGCCGTCGACGGACGTGCAGTACAGGTGCAGGCCGACGTCCGAGCCCTTGGTGAACGGCTCGACGTGCCACACCCGCTTGTCGAAGCCCTGGGTGCCGCCGTGCAGGCTGTTGACCCCGTCGTTGACGGAGAGCTGGTGGCTCTTGCCGTCGAGGGTGAACCGGCCCTTGGCGATGCGGTTGCCGTACCGCCCGATCAGCGCGCCGAAGTACGGGGTCCTGGCGACGTAGTCCTCGATGTTGTCGAAGCCCGCCGTGACGTTGGCGTAGCGACCCTCGCGGTCCGGGATCTCCAGGGACTGCACGACGCCGCCGTAGGACAGGACCTTCAGCCGTGTGCCGCCGTTCTCCAGCGACCACCGGTCGACCTCGGTCCCGTCGGCGAGCCTGCCGAAGAGCGTCTTCACCGGTCTTTCCTCTCCTCCCACGGGAAGGGCCCCGCCTTGCGGCGGGGCCCGGTCCGGTCGGTCCGGTCTACGAACCGACCCTGCGCTTGTTCCACACGTCGAAACCGACCGCCGCCAGCAGGGCCAGGCCCTTGATGACCTGCTGCCAGTCGGAGCCGACGCTGAGGAGGTTCATGCCGTTGTTCAGCACACCGAGGACGAGACCGCCGATGATCGCGCCGAGGACGGTGCCGACACCGCCGCTCATGGACGCGCCACCGATGAACGCCGAGGCGATGGCCTCGAGTTCGTAGTTGAGGCCCGCCTTCGGGGAGGCCGCGTTCAGCCGGGCGGCGATCGCCAGACCCGCCAGGGCCGCGAGCGCGCCCATGTTCAGGAAGACCAGGAAGGTGACCTTCTTGTCCTTCACACCGGACAGCTTCGCCGCCGGCAGGTTGCCGCCGATCGCGTAGATGTGGCGGCCGAAGACGGCGTTGCGCATGACGTAGCCGTAGCCGACGACCAGGACGCCGAGGATCAGCAGGATGATCGGCGCACCCTTGTAGCTGGCGAGCAGCATGGTGACGACGAGGGCCGCGGCCACGATGGAGACGAGCTTGAGCAGGAAGATGTTCCGCGGCAGCACATCGAGGGCGAACTCCTGCTGGCGCCTGCGGTCACGGACCTCCTGGACGACCACGAAGACGATCAGGACCAGGCCCAGGAGCAATGTGATGTTGTGGTAGTTGGTCTCCGGGCCGACCTCCGGCAGGAATCCGTTGCCGATCTTCTGCAGGCCGTTCGGGAACGGGCCGAGGGTCTGGCCCTCCAGCAGGATCTCGGTGAAGCCGCGGAAGACCAGCATGCCGGCGAGGGTGACGATGAACGACGGTATGCCGAGATAGGCGATGAGGAAGCCCTGCATCGAGCCCGCCACCGCGCCGACCAGCAGACACAGCGCCACGGCGAGTGGCCATGGCACGTCGTGCCGCACGGTCAGCACGGCCGCGAAGGCGCCCACGAACGCGGTCAGCGAACCGACCGACAGGTCGATGTGTCCCGCGATGATGACCAGCATCATGCCGATCGCGAGGATCAGGACGTAGGAGTTCTGCAGGACCAGGTTGGAGACGTTGCGCGGCAGCAGCAGGTCACCGTCGGTCCAGACGGCGAACAGGGCGACGATCAGGCCGAGGGCGATCAGCATGCCGTACTGGCGCATGTTGCGGCGCAGACCGTCCAGCATCAGCTGCAGCAGTCCGCCGTCGGCGGCCTTACCTCCGCTCTTCCCGGGCGGGGCCACCGCCGGGCCCTTGGTCACGTTCGTGCTCATCGGGTTACCTCTTTGTCCTTGGTCATCTGACGCATCAGCGATTCCTGCGAGGCCTCTTCCCGCGAGAACTCACCGGTGAGCCGCCCGGCGGCCATCGTGTAGATGCGGTCGCACATACCGAGCAGTTCGGGCAGCTCGGAGGAGATGAAGACGACCGCCTTGCCCTGGGCGGCCAGCTGGTCGATGACGGTGTAGATCTCGTACTTGGCGCCGACGTCGATGCCGCGCGTGGGTTCGTCCAGGATCAGCACATCGGGACCCGCGAAGATCCACTTGCTGAGGACGACCTTCTGCTGGTTGCCGCCGGACAGCTTGCCCACCGGCTCGAAGACGGTCGGCGCCTTGATGTTCATGGACTTGCGGAAGCCCTCGGCGACCTTCCGCTCCTCGTGCTCGTCGACGATCCCCCGCTTGGCCACCTTGCCCAGAGCGCTGAGCGAGATGTTGCGGTTGATGGTGTCGATGAGGTTGAGGCCGTAGTGCTTGCGGTCCTCGGTCACGTAGGCGATGCCGTGCCCGACCGCCTCGGCGACCGTCTTGGTACGGATCTCCCTGCCGTCCTTGAGGACCGTGCCCGCTGCGTGCCGGCCGTAGCTGCGGCCGAAGACGCTCATCGCGAGTTCGGTGCGCCCGGCGCCCATCAGGCCCGCGATGCCGACGATCTCCCCGCGCTTGACGTCGATCGACACGTCGTCGACCACCTTGCGCTGCTGGTCGATCGGGTGGTGCACAGTCCAGTCGCGGATCTCCAGCGCCGGAGCCTGGTCCAACTCGCCCTTGTACGCGGTGCGTTCGGGGAACCGGTGGTCGAGGTCGCGGCCCACCATGCCGGAGATGATCCGGTCCTCGGTGGTCTCCGCGGCCTTCACGTCGAGGGTCTCGATGGTCTGCCCGTCGCGGAGGATGGTGACCGAGTCGGCGACCTTGCGGATCTCGTTGAGCTTGTGGGAGATGATGATCGAGGTGATGCCCTGCTTCTTCAACTCCAGGATGAGATCCAGGAGTTTGCCGCTGTCCTCGTCGTTGAGAGCCGCGGTCGGCTCGTCGAGGATGAGCAGCTTCACCTTCTTGGACAGCGCCTTGGCGATCTCCACGAGCTGCTGCTTGCCCACGCCGATGTCGGCGACGCGGGTCTCCGGGTGGTCGCTGAGACCGACCCGGCGCAGCAGCTCACTGGCGTGCCGCAGGGTCTCGTTCCAGTTGATGAGCCCGCCCTTGGCGTGCTCGTTGCCGAGGAAGATGTTCTCCGCGAGGGACAGGAACGGCACCAGCGCCAGCTCCTGGTGGATGATGACGATGCCGCGCTGTTCGCTCGCGCGGATGTCCTTGAACTCGCAGGGCTCTCCCTCGAAGAGGATGTCGCCCTCGTACGTGCCGTGCGGATGGACGCCGGAGAGCACCTTCATCAAGGTGGACTTCCCGGCGCCGTTCTCACCGCAGATGGCGTGGACCTCGCCCTGCCGGACCGTCAGCGTGACGTCCGAGAGCGCTTTGACACCGGGAAAGGTCTTGACGATCGAGCGCATTTCCAGGACGGGTCCCGCCATGGTCGTGCCTTCCAATCTGTGTCTGTTGCAGGCGGGGCGGATTACTTGAGGTCGGCCTCGGTGTAGTAGCCGCCGTCGACCAGAACCTGCTTGTAGTTGGTCTTGTCGACGCTCACCGGCTTCAGCAGGTAGGCGGGGACGACCTTGGAGCCGTTGTCGTACGTCTTGGTGTCGTTGGTCTCCGGCTTCTTGCCGTTGAGGACCGCGTCGACCATGCTTCCGGCGACCTTGGCCAGCTGGCGGGTGTCCTTGTAGACGGTCTGCGTCTGCTGGCCCGCGATGATCGACTTCACCGAGGCGAGCTCGGCGTCCTGGCCGGTGAGGACCGGCAGCGGCTTGGCGCCGGTGCCGTAGCCGTCGGACTTCAGCGCCGACAGGATGCCGATCGAGATGCCGTCGTACGGCGAGAGCACCGCGTCGACCCGGCCGGTCTTGTAGGAGCCGGTCAGGATGTCGTCCATGCGGCGCTGGGCGGTGGCGCCGTCCCAGCGCAGGGTGGTGACCTTGTTGAGCGCGGTCTGGCCGGACTTGACGACGAGCTTCTTGCTGTCGATGTACGGCTTCAGGACGCTCATCGCGCCGCCGAAGAAGTACTTGGTGTTGTTGTCGTCGTTGGAGCCGGCGAACAGCTCGATGTTGAAGGGGCCCTTGCCCTCCTTCAGACCGAGCTTCTCGACGATGTAGTTGGCCTGGAGCTCGCCGACCTTGGTGTTGTCGAAGGAGGCGTAGTAGTCGACGTTCGGCGTGCCGAGGATGAGACGGTCGTAGGCGATGACCGGGATGCCCGCGTCCTTCGCCTCCTGGAGCACGTTGTTCAGCGACTTGTTGTCGATCGCGGCGACGATCAGGGCCTTGACGCCCTGGGTGATCAGGTTCTCGATCTGCGAGACCTGCTGGTCGGGCTCGTCCTCGCCGTAGACCAGCTTGGTCTTGTAGCCCTTGGACTCCAGGTCCGCCACGACGTTCTTGCCGTCGGCGATCCAGCGCTCGGAGGACTTGGTCGGCATCGCGATGCCGATCGTGCCGCCCTTGGCGCTGCCCGACTCCTTCTCGCTGCCGCCCTCGCTGTTCTGACCGCAGGCGGAGAGGGTGAGGGCGAGGACGGCCGAGGTGGCTATGGCGGGGAGTGCGGCTCTGCGGATACGCATGATCATCTTCCTTGATGTCGGGAGGCCGGGTGCGGTCCGGCGGTCTGGGCGCCAGGGGCGGTACGGGTGACGACCGGGAGAGGCTGAGGTGTGTCGGAGTCTGTTCGACTGCGTCGGCTTTTGTGAAGGGGCGTTGTCCGGAACGTTATGCAGGCGTTTCGAACCGCTTCAGCGCGCCCGGCAGCCGGGAGCCGAGCGGCGCCATGTCGCCGTCCGCCCCGTGCCGCGCGAGCAGGTCCAGGGCGAGCCGTCCGCGCCGCACTCTCTCCTTGGCGGTGGAGAGCGTGAGATCGCGCATGTGGTGCCCGTACGGGTAGATCCCGGGGGCCTTCGACAGGCCGAACTTCAGATAGAGCGGTGCGCCGCGCCGGATCAGCTCGGCGACCTCGTACATCCGCACATAGCCGCCGAGATCGTCGGGGGCCTCGATGTACATGTCCATCGGGGCGGCCGACACCCGCCGGATCTCGGTGAGGTGATCGAGCGTCAGATCGCTGGGCACGTTGATCGAGTCGCCGCCGAGGTTCTCGTACACGGCGTACGCGGTCGGGTTCACCGGCCCGATCAGCGCCGACACCTTCAGCGTCGTGTCGGCCGGGATGATCCCGGCGGACCGCGCCCGGTGCAGCGTCCACAGCACACCCTCGTCGGCGACGAGCAGGCACTTCACACCGAGCTCGGTGGCGCGGACGGCGTCCTCGACGCACCCGGCGACCGCGTCGTGGCCCCGGGCGCGCAGCCCTGCCCCCCGGGAGTCGGTGCGGGTGGAGCCGCCGATGTCCCAGGTGCCGCGGGGCCCGGTGAACAGGCAGAGTTCGATGTCGCGCTCGGAGGTCGCCTCCACCATCTCGGTGATCTCGGCGTCGGTGAGCATCCACACGCCCGAGCCCTGGCTGATCCGGTGGATCGGCACATCGAGCCGCGAGGACTCCTTGAGGACCACGCCGAGGGCCTCGGGGCCCTCCACGGAGGGCACCTCGGTGCGCCAGCGTCCGCCACCGGGGAAGGTGTGCGGGGACGCGTCGGAGGGGTCGGGGGCGGGCGTGTTCAGGCCCAGCGCGGCAAGTGCCCGCTCGCCGGGTCGTCGGGCCGCGCTGGCGGTGGTCTCGGTCACAAGCTGTCCTTCATGTTCGGTATTTCGGACGACATTCGCGGCTCTGGGTGCGCAAGGCTCTGGGTGTACGCCGGTACGAAGTCGTCAGGTACCCCGTACCGGCGTACGGCTCAGCGATGTGTCATGGCCGGAGGAGGACCTTCCCGACCTTCGGGTCGCCGGACCCCACCAACTCGATGGCCTGGGGGAACTGGTCCAGCGGCAACTCGTGGGTGACGAGCGGCAGCGGATCGAGGAGCCCGGCCCCGAAGACCCGCACCGTGTGTGCCCAGGCGTCCGGCGGCGCTCCGAACACGGTGTGCACCTCCAGCTGCCGTACGACGAGATCGGTGGGGTCGAGTCCGTCGGCGCCCGCGGCCGGGATACCGGTGAGGACGAGCCGGCCGCCGCGTCTGAGCAGCGAGGCGGCGGTGTTGGCGGCGGACGCCGATCCGGCGGTCTCGATGACGACGTCGAAGTCGTCCGGCAACTCCTGGTCCCGGGTGCGGAAGTCGGTGGCGCCGAAGGTCCTCGAGAGCTCCGCACGGTCCGGGCGGGTGCCCACCACCAGCAGCTCCGACGGGGAACCCGCCTTCAGGAACTGGACGGCGAACATCCCGAGCGTCCCCGTACCCACCACGGCGACCCGCTCGCCGGGCCGCGCGTTCGCCTTGAGAGCGGCGGCGGCGATGCAGGCGGCGGGTTCCAGGAGCGCGGCCGCCGTCAGGTCGGCGTCGTCCGGGAGGGCGTGCAGCAGTCGGGCCGGCAGGGTGAGCGTGGTGGCCATGGCGCCGGGCTGGGTGAAGCCCGTCTCCTCGTAGCCGGCCGTGCACAGCGTGGTCTCGCCCGCGTGGCAGCGGTCGCAGACCTGGCAGTTCCGGAAGCCCTCGCCCACCACCTTGCGGCCGACGAGCGACGCCGGAACCCCGGAGCCGACCGCCTCGACCGTGCCGGACCACTCGTGGCCGGGCGTGAGCGGGTAGCGGACGTACCCCTCGGGCCGGTTGCCCTGGTACACCTCGCGGTCGCTGCCGCAGATGCCGACGGCGTGGACGCGGACCAGCGCCTCGCCGGCGGCGGGCTCACGAGGTGTGTGCTCGACGAGCTGGTGCTCGCCGGGCGCCTCGATGACGACCGCGGTGCTCACTGCGCGGGGCTCTTCGGCTTGCGCTGCTCCCAGCCGTCGGCCCACAGGTCGAACCGGGCCTGCTGCTGCGGGAACTCGGCGGCGGCGTCGACGTCCAGCTCGACACCGAGGCCGGGGGCGTCGGACAGGTGGAAGTAGCCGTCCACGACCTGCGGGGCGCCCTTGACGACCTTCTTGATCTCCGCGTCGGCGAAGTCGTTGAAGTGCTCCAGGATCTTGAAGTTCGGCGCGGTGAAGCCGACCTGGAGGGAGGCGGCGGTCAGGACCGGCCCGCCCACGTTGTGGGGCGCCACCAGCATGTAGTGGGTCTCGGCGGTCGCGGCCAGCTTCCGGGTCTCCCAGATGCCGCCGATGTGGCCGACGTCGGGCTGGATGATGTCCACGGCCTGGCTCTCGAAGAGCTCACGGAACTCGATGCGGTCGTGGATCCGCTCACCGGTGGCGACCGGCATCTCCACCTTGGCGGCGACCTTCTCCAGCGCCTTCAGGTTCTCCGGCGGCACCGGCTCCTCGAGCCAGGCGGGCTTGAAGGGCGCGAGGTCCTTGGCCAGGCGGACGGCCGTGGCGGGTGAGAAGCGGCCGTGCATCTCCAGCATCAGCTCGGCGTCCGGCCCGATGGCGTCACGGACGGCCTCGATGAGCGAGACGGCGTACAGGCTCTGCTCGTGGTCGAGCTCGAAGTGCCCGGTGCCGAAGGGGTCGATCTTGAGCGCCTTGTAGCCGCGCTCCATGACCCCCTGGGCGGCCTTGTGGTAGGCCTCCGGGGTCCGTTCGGTGGTGTACCAGCCGTTGGCGTACGCCTTGACCTTGTCGGTGACCTTGCCGCCGAGCAGCTGCCAGACGGGCACACCCAGGGCCTTGCCCTTGATGTCCCAGCAGGCCATCTCGATCACGGCGATACCGGACATCACGATCTCGCCGGCCCGGCCGTAGTCGCCGTACTTCATACGCTTGACGAGGTCCTCGACAGCGAACGGGTCCGACCCGAGAATGTGGTTGGTCTTCGCCTCGTGCAGATAGCCGAGCAGGGCGTCGGTGTGGCCCAGCATGCGGGTCTCGCCGACTCCGGTGAGTCCCTCGTCGGTGTGCACCTGGACGTAGGTCAGGTTCCGCCATGGCGTCCCGACCACGTGCGTGCTGATTCCCGTGATGCGCACGTCAGCTACTCCCTAGGCTCTCAGCTTGTTCGAAATTTCGGCTCACGTTCGAAATGCTGGCACGACCGTAAGGACGACGCGGTCGGAGTGTCAATGGGTCGGGTGGTCGAACGCGTAACGGTTTCGGAGAGGCGCTCACATGGCCGCACATCGGCGGTGTACGGCCGCGCGAAACCGCCCCCCTCCTCAACTCCTGCAGCTTGAGGCGTTATTCAACCGTGACGACACTTCCCGCTGCAGCCCTCTTGACCGCCGTGAATTGTTAACGCTCACAATTACCTCCGCATTCACCGATCGGTGCCCACCGGCATCCAAGGAGGTACGAGCGTCGTGTCGGCACTGCTCCCAGCCACCCCACCGGTCGATGTCGCGGGGTCGTACGGAACGCCGGAGTGACCCGGGCGGCGCGGAATCGTCCGCCCACCACACAGGACCTGCCCACAAGCGATCGCCAAGGAGGTGCGGCCGTGAACGACGTACAGCTCCGGCCACCCACCATGGCCGATGTGGCACGCCTGGCCGGGGTGTCCCACCAGACCGTCTCGCGCGTCCTGGGGGATCACCCCAATGTGCGGGACGAGACGCGTGCCAGGGTGCTGCGTGCGATCGAGGAGATGGGCTACCGCCGCAACTTCTCGGCGCGGGCCCTGGTGACCCGGCGCACCCGGACCCTGGGTGTGGTCGCCTCCAACACCACCCTCTACGGACCGGCCAGCACGCTGTTCGCGCTGGAGGAGGCGGCGCGCGCCAAGGGGTACACCGTCTCGACGGTCAGCCTGCGCAAGCTGGCGGTGGAGACCCTCTCCGAGGCCCTGGACCACCTCAGCGAGGGCGGGGTGGAGGGGGTGATCGCCCTCGCTCCGCAGCGGTCGGCGGTCGAGGCCCTCGCGGAACTCCGCCATCCCTTCCCGGTGGTGGCCGTGGGGACCGGCTCCGGCGCGGAGATCCCCAGCGTCAACGTGGACCAGCAGCTGGGCGCCAGGTTGGCCACCAGCCATCTGCTGGCTGCCGGTCACCGCAACGTCTGGCATCTCGCCGGACCCGAGGACTGGCAGGAGGCCGCCGACCGGGCCGCCGGCTGGCGGGCGACCCTCGAAGCGGCGGGCGTCGAGCCGCCACTGCCGCTGCGGGGGGACTGGAGTCCGCTGTCGGGCTATCGCGCGGGCCAGGAACTGGCCGGCTGGGTGGGCCGCGGACTGACCGCCGTCTTCGTCGCCAACGACCAGATGGCACTGGGGGTGTTGCGGGCGCTGCGTGAGGCGGGCGTACGCACTCCCCAGGACGTCGCGGTGGTCGGCTTCGACGACATCCCGGAATCGGAGTTCTTCGCTCCACCGCTCACCACCGTCCGGCAGGACTTCGCGACGGTGGGCAAGCGGAGCATCGCCCTGCTGCTGGATCTCATCGAGGGCCGGGCGCCCTCCGGGACGCCCGGAGTCGCCATCGAACCCCAACTCGTCGTCCGGGCCAGCACCGCACCCGACTGACGCGGCACCACGCACTACCCATCGGCAATATTCGCACACCAGTGCGGCCGATATTTCGAATAATGATCGACAGGCTGGACGCAGTGCGATCGGTCCTGGCTCTTCAAAGGAGAAGAACATGCTCAACAGAAGGAACTTCCTCACTGCGGCGGTCGGCGTGGCGGCGGCGGGCACCCTGGCGGCCTGCGCCAAGGAGGACAAGGGATCCAGCACCTCCTCCGACGGCAGCAAGACGATCACCCTCGGCTTCTCCCAGGTCGGCTCCGAGAGCGGCTGGCGCAGCGCCAACACCGACTCGGTGAAGTCCGCGGCCAAGGAGGCGGGTTACAACCTGAAGTTCTCCGACGCCCAGCAGAAGCAGGAGAACCAGATCTCCGCCATCCGCAGCTACATCGCGCAGAAGGTGGACGTCATCGCCTTCTCCCCGGTCGTCGTCACCGGCTGGGACGCGGTGCTCAAGGAGGCCAAGACCGCGAAGATCCCGGTGGTCCTCACCGACCGCTCCGTCGAGACCTCCGACGAGTCCCTGTACGTCACCCTGGTCGGCTCCGACTTCACCGACGAGGGTCGCCGCGCCGCCAGGATCCTGGAGAAGGTCCTGACGAAGGCCGGCCACAAGGGCCCCGTGAAGATCGCACAGCTGGAGGGCACCACCGGTGCCGCCCCGGCGATCGAGCGCGCCAAGGGCTTCAAGGAGGTCATGGACGCGGACCACGCGGACGACTGGAAGGTCGTCGTCAGCCAGACCGGTGACTTCACCCGCGCCGGCGGCAAGCAGGTCATGGCGGCCTTCCTGCAGTCCAACCCGGACGTCAACGTGCTCTTCGCGCACAACGACGACATGGCCATCGGCGCCATTCAGTCCATAGAGGCGGCGGGGAAGAAGCCCGGCAAGGACATCCTGATCGTCTCGATCGACGGCGTGAAGGACGGCTTCGTGGCCATGTCCGAGGGCAAGATCAACGCCATCGTCGAGTGCAACCCGCTGCTCGGCCCCCAGCTGATGGACGTCGTGAAGAAGGTCAAGAACGGCGAGACGGTCGAGCGCTGGATCAAGACCAAGGAGGGCGACTTCATGCAGGACCAGGCCAAGGCCGCGCTCCCCAGCCGCAAGTACTGACCGACCGCGCACGTACGGACCGACCGCGGTACGGACCGACCGCGGTACGGACCGACCGCGGTACGGACCGACCGCGGTACGGACCGACCGCGGTACGGACCGACCGCGGTACCGACCGGCCGCGGTACCGACCGACCGCGGTACCGACCGACCGCACCCACCGGCAGGGAGCCTCCGGCAGGCCGAGCACACCTCGGCTCAAGGAGGCTCCCCGCGGGCCTTGAACGATTCGATGAGTCCATGAGGAGCGCTGCCATGGCAGAGCCGCAGCCCGTCCTGGAGATGACGGGCATAGTCAAAGAGTTTCCGGGGGTAAGGGCTCTGTCGGGCGTCGACTTCCGGCTCTTCCCCGGCGAGATCCACGCCCTGATGGGCGAGAACGGGGCAGGGAAGTCCACTCTGATCAAGGTGCTGACCGGGGTCTACTCCCTGGACGGCGGCACCATCACCCTCGACGGCAAGGCCGTGCGGATCGGCAGCCCGCTGCAGGCGCAGCACGCCGGCATCAGCACGGTCTACCAGGAGGTCAACCTCTGCCCCAACCTGTCGGTGGCGGAGAACATCTTCATCGGACGTGAACCCACCCGCGCGGGCCGCATCCAGTGGAAGCGCATGCGCAAGGAGGCGGCGGAGCTCGTAGACCGCCTCGGCCTCGACATCGACGTCACCGCGCCGCTGTCCTCCTACCCCCTCGCGGTGCAGCAACTGGTCGCGATCGTACGGTCGGTGGGCACCGGTGACAGCGACGGCGAGGGCTCCGGCACCAAGGTCCTGGTCCTGGACGAGCCGACCTCCAGCCTCGACCGCGACGAGGTCCTCGAACTGTTCCGCCTGATGCGGCAGTTGAGGGACGAGGGTGTGGCGATCCTCTTCGTCTCCCACTTCCTCGACCAGATCTACGAGATCTGCGACCGCATGACGGTCCTGCGCAACGGCACCCTGGTGGGCGAGCACATGGTCCGCGACCTCGACCAGGTCGGGCTGATCGAGCTGATGATCGGCAAGGCCCTGGACCAGCTGGAGGAGCTCCACGACCACCAACTCCGCGCGGACGTGGGCGAGTCGCTGATGAAGGCGGAGGGCCTCGGCAGGACCGGCGGCATCGCCCCCTTCGACCTGGACATCAAGAAGGGCGAGGTCGTCGGCCTCGCGGGCCTGCTCGGCTCCGGCCGCACCGAACTGGCCCGGCTGCTCTTCGGCGCCGACCAGCCGGACAGCGGCACGGTCACCATCGGCGGCAAGCAGGTTTCCATGAGCGCCCCGAACGACGCCATCGGCGCCGGGGTCGCGTTCTGCTCGGAGAACCGCAAGACCGAGGGCCTGGTCCCGGATCTGACGGTCCGTGAGAACATCATCCTCGCCCTGCAGGCGGCCCGCGGCTGGACCCGGCCCATCCCCACCGCGCAGCGCGACGAACTCGTCGCCAAGTACATCAAGGCGCTGGACATCCGCCCCGCCAACCCGGAGGCCAGGGTCGGCCAGTTGAGCGGCGGAAACCAGCAGAAGGTGCTTCTCGCCCGTTGGCTGATCACCCAGCCGAAGCTGCTGATCCTGGACGAGCCGACGCGCGGCATCGACATCGGTGCCAAGACGGAGATCCAGAAGCTGGTGGTCTCCCTCTCCGAGGACGGCATGTCCGTGCTCTACATCGCGGCCGAGTTGGAGGAGGTCCTCCGCCTCAGCCACACCATCGGAGTGCTGCGCGACCGCAAGCTGGTGGCACAGCTCACCAACGGGCCCGAGATCACCCCCAGCAAGATCCTCGAGACCATCGCGAGCGGAGAACACCAGTGACCACCACCTCCCGCTGGCGAGCACTGACGCACCATCACCTGTTCTGGCCGGTCGCGGTCCTGGTAGCCCTGCTGCTCGTCAACGTTCCCTTCACGCCCGACTTCTTCGCGATCCACATGACGAACGGCCACCTCTACGGCAGCCTCGTCTCGATCGTGCTGTTCGGCTCGCCCCTGATCCTGGTGGCGGTCGGCATGACCCTGGTCATCGCCACCGGCGGCATCGACCTCTCGGTCGGCGCCGTGGTCGCCATCACCGGGGCCCTGACCTGTTCGTACATCAGCGACCAGGCCGACCAGGGCGCTCTGTCCTCAGTGCTGCTCGCGATGGGCCTCGGCCTGATCGCGGCGGTGGTCTGCGGCCTGTGGAACGGCTTCCTCGTCGCCAGGATGGGCATCCAGCCCATCATCGCGACCCTCATCATCATGGTCGCCGGCCGCGGTGTCGCCCAGCTGATCACCGACGGCCAGATCATCACCATCAACAGCGAGCCGTACAAGCTCATCGGCGGCGGCTACTGGCTGACGCTGCCCTTCTCCATCTTCGTGGTGGCCGCGGTCGTGGCCGTCACCGTCCTGCTGACCCGCCGCACGGCCCTCGGTCTGCTCGTCGAGTCGGTGGGCGGCAACGCCGAGGCCAGCCGTCTGGTGGGCATCCGGTCGATGCGCATCAAGATCATGGTGTACGTGTTCTGCGCGGTGTGCGCGGGGATCGCGGGCCTGATGATCAGCTCCAACACCTCGGCCGCGGACGGCAACAACGCGGGCCTGTGGATCGAGCTCGACGCGATCCTCGCCGTCGTCATCGGCGGCACCTCGCTGCTCGGCGGACGCTTCTCCATCGGCGGCACGGTCATCGGCGCCCTGGTCATCCAGACCCTCACGACGACGATCTACACCATCGGCGTACCCACCCAGACCAACCTGGTCTTCAAGGCAGTCGTCGTCATCGTCGTGTGCCTGCTCCAGTCCCCGAAGTTCCGCGCCAAGGTCTTCGGCGCCCGCGCGAAGACCGCGGCCCCGGCAGCGCCCGCCGCGGTCGCCGAGCCCGCCGACTCCGCTCCCAAGATGGAGGTGTCGTGATGAGTACGACCACCAGGACTCCCGCGACGCCGGGCGCGCCGGAGCGCCGTACGACGTCCAGGTCCGCCCGCCTGCTCGGCGACCGACGGCTGCCCGTCGTGGTCACGGCCGGCCTGTTCCTCGCGATGTACGTCGTCGGCCTCAGCCGCTACCAGAACTACGGTTTCGGCGACTCGCAGGTGTTCCTCAACCTGTTCATCGACAACGGCTATCTGCTGGTCGCCGCCGTCGGGGCCACCTTCGTCATCATGTCCGGCGGCATCGACCTGTCCGTGGGCTCGGTGATCGGTTTCACGACGATGCTCACGGCGTGGCTGGTACAGGACGTGGGCCTGCCCCTGCTCCTGGTGATCCCCATATCCCTGGCCGTGGGAGCGTTCGGCGGCTTCCTCATGGGCTATGTGATCCACAACTTCGAGATCCAGCCGTTCATCGTGACGCTCGCCGGTCTCTTCCTCTTCCGGGGCCTGTGCCTGGTCATCAGCAAGGAGTCGATCGCCATCGACGACTCCGACGTGAGCAGCCTTGCGCAGACGCGAGTGCCGCTGGGCGTGGGGGACTTGTCGATCGGCGCCGTCGTGGCCCTGGTCGTCCTGGCCGCGGCCTTCTACATCCTCCACTACACGCGTTTCGGACGCCGGGTGTACGCCATCGGCGGCAACGAGCAGTCGGCTCTGCTGATGGGCCTCCCGCTGGGCGGCACGAAGATCGCGGTCTACACGATGAGCGGCTTCTGCTCCGCGCTGGCCGGCCTGCTCTTCATGCTCTACATCCAGTCCGGTGACCCGCTGCACGCCGTGGGCATGGAACTCGACGCGATCGCCGCGGTGGTCATCGGCGGCACCCTGCTGACGGGCGGCTCCGGCTATGTCCTGGGCACCCTCTTCGGCGTCCTCGTCCTCGGCCTCATCAAGAGCATCATCCAGTTCGAGGGCACGCTCAGCTCCTGGTGGACGAAGATTGCCACGGGTGTGCTGCTCTGCGCGTTCATCCTGATCCAGCGCGTGATGACGACCCGTAAGAAGAACTGAGCCGACGGGGAACCGGCGATGTCGGATTCGATGCGATGGGGGATGGAACATCCTCCACCCGCCGCGCCGGAAAGGATGGTTCAACACACAACCTTCACGAACGCGGCTATGAAAGCCGCATGAGAGGAACTTAGTCTTCCCGCGTCATGGACTACTGCGACCCGTGCCGAAGGCACCTGAACGGCGCCCTCGCCTGCCCGGGGTGCGGCACCTCGATCGAAGAGATACGCGCCACCCCCCGCGTACCGGCCCAGGCCCAGCCGCAGGAGCCTTCGGTGATCCCGGCGTACACGGCGTACGCAGCCGAGGAGCAGTACGGCGGCCCTTCCTTCGCGGGGGGCGCCCACGCGGGCGCGTACCCGGGCCATGAGGCGACGGCCGGAGGGTTCGGCGGCCATGGGGGCGCGGGCGGGACGGGTGTGTACGGCGGCCAGGGGATGGCCGGGGCGTACGGCACGGGTGCGACTTCTCAGTACGGCGGAGGCGGCGACGAGGTCACGCAGTACGGCGGAGACAGGCACGGCCCCACCTCGTACGGCCCGGGTGGTGTGGCGCACGACGCCGGTGGTCACGGTGGCATGGCGTACGGCGGGGACGGTCGCGGCGCCGCCTCTCCCGAGGGTGATCCCGCAGATGGCCGGTCGGCGGAGGCCGGGGCGGGCTACGGCTCTACCGGGGCCGACACCGGCTCGGACACCGACGTCGAGGCCGACGTGAGCGGTAGCCCCGCCGGCGTGAGCGGTGGCCGGGCCTCGCGGCGGCGAGCGCGTGGCCGCGGTGCGGAGAGGGCCGACGGCCCCACTCCCTCCGCGGAACCCGAGGACGCCCACGCCGACGAGTACGACGAGGACGGCTCCGACGACCCCGCCGGCGGAGCCAGTCGTCGTGATCGCAAAGCTGCGGCTCATCGCAGACGCCGCCGCCGGACCCTGCTGATCGCCGCGGGCTTCGTGCTCGCCGCCGGCGGTCTGAGCCTCGCGGAGCTCGGCATGGACGCCCCGGGATCATCCCCGAAGCCGGCCGCGGCGGGCGGGGAGTCGGCCGAGGGCGGCGCCTCCCCGGAGGCGAGCGAGTCGGCCTCGAAGCCCGCCGGGTCCAAGGGAACCGTTCCTTCGGATTCCCCCTCGGCGAAGCCGTCGGAGTCCCCGTCGGCCTCCGCGTCCCGGAGCGAGGACGCCGACGCGACCACAAGCCCCGACGCCTCGTCGGCGACGACCAGGGCCCCCGGCGGTTCGGCCCCCACCGCCGCGCCCACGTCCACGAGCGGCGGTTCGGCCCCCACCGCCACCCCCACCACGACGGCCCCGAGCCCGGACCCGTCCCCGTCGGAGTGCGAACGCTTCCTCTGGTGGTGCACCTGAGATCGCCGGCCTTCGCCCGTGTGAAGCGAAGCGCTCTCGTGACGAGTCGGCGCGTCCAGGGGTGACGGGAGCCGCGCGACCCGCCACAGCTCACCCGCACCCGTAACCGCCCCCGCCGTCCCGGCAGTGCGGCCCCTTCGACCGGCGGTGCGGCCCCGTCGAGCGGCAGTGCGGCCCCGTCGAGCGCCGCCGCCGCTACGCGTCCCGCATCCTCCGCAGCAGATCCCGCAGCGACTCCCGCTCCCCGGGGGACAGCCCCGCCAGCGGCTCGCGCGCGAACCGCAGTCCCTCCCGCAGCTCCCGGGCCACCTCGAGTCCGGCCTCCGTCGCCGCCGCCACCTTCACCCGCCGGTCCGCGGGATCGGGCCGCCGCTCGACCAGCCCGCGGGACTCCAGCCGGTCCACGATCCCGGTGACGTTCGACGGCTCGCATTTCAGCTTCTGGGCCAGTTTGCGCATGGGCAACGGCTCCAGGGACAGCAGACTCAGCAGCCGCGCCTGCGCCCCGGTGAGGGCGTGCTCCGCGGCCGCGTCCTCGTAGTCCGAGTAGAAGCGGGCCACCACGTCCCCGATGAGCTCCACGACTTCCATGGTCAGCGCGTCGGGCCGGGTCTTGTGAGGAGTGGGCATGCGCTCCAGGGTACCCCTTTACTTGACAACCTGAAATATTCAGGAGCATGGTTGTTTAAGGCACTGAAGTAAATGGAAAGGTCGCAGGCATCATGATCAACCGCGAATGGCACCTCGTCTCCCGCCCGGTCGGCTGGCCCAAGCCCGAGGACTTCGCCCTGGTCGAAGCCGAGGTCCCGACCCCTGGTGAGGGCCAGGTTCTGGTCCGCAACACGTACCTCTCCGTCGACCCGTACATGCGCGGTCGCATGAGCGCCGCGAAGTCGTACGCCGCGCCCTTCGAGCTCGGCAAGGTCATGCAGGGCGGCGCGGTCGGCGAGGTCGTCGCCTCCAACGCCGAGGGCATCGCCGTCGGTGACCACGTCCTGCACTTCTTCGGCTGGCGCGAGTACGCGGTCGTCCGCGCCGAGAACGCCGTCAAGGTGGACGCCGACGCCGCGCCCCTGTCGACGTACCTCGGTGTCCTCGGCATGACCGGCCTCACCGCCTACGCGGGCCTGCTGCGCACCGCCTCCTTCAAGGAGGGCGACTCGGTCTTCGTCTCCGGCGCCGCGGGTGCCGTCGGCAGCCAGGTCGGCCAGATCGCCAAGCTCAAGGGTGCCTCCCGGGTCATCGGCTCGGCCGGCTCGGACGAGAAGGTCAAGCTGCTCGTCGAGGAGTACGGCTTCGACGCGGCCTTCAACTACAAGAACGGCAAGGTCAGCGACCAGCTCCGCGAGGCGGCTCCGGACGGCGTCGACGTCTACTTCGACAACGTCGGCGGTGACCACCTGGAGGCCGCCATCGGCTCCCTCAATCAGGGCGGCCGGATCGCGGTCTGCGGCATGATCTCCGTCTACAACAACACCGAGGCCGCCCCCGGCCCGCGCAACCTCGCCCGGCTGATCCAGACCCGCGGCCGCATCGAGGGCTTCCTCGTCGGCGATCACTACGACCTCCAGCCGGAGTTCGTCTCCGAGGTCGGCCCGTGGGTGGCCTCGGGGCAGCTCAAGTACCGCGAGACGGTCGTCGAGGGCATCGAGAACAACCTGGAGGCCTTCCTCGGGGTCCTGCGCGGCGACAACACCGGCAAGATGATCGTCAAGCTCTGACGGTTCAAGGATTTTCCGTCATGCGGTAACTTCTTTCCGAATTCCACCGTCGATCGTGGGCGCGAGTCGTGGTGGACCGAGGAGGAGACAACCGCATGCCGGAAATCCAGCAGTCCGACGTCCTGTACACCGCCGTCGCCACCGCCGAGAACGGCCGCGACGGACGGGTCGCCACGGACGACGGCACGCTCGACGTGCTCGTCAACCCGCCCAAGGAGATGGGCGGCAGCGGCACGGGCACCAACCCCGAGCAGCTCTTCGCCGCCGGGTACAGCGCCTGCTTCCAGGGCGCCCTCGGTGTCGTCGCCCGCCAGGAGAAGGCCGACATCTCCGGTTCGACGGTCACCGCGAAGGTGGGCATAGGCAAGAACACCGACGGCTTCGGACTGATCGTCGAGATCTCGGCGACCGTCCCGAACGTCGACCCGCAGACCGCCCGGGCCCTGCTTGAGAAGGCCCACCAGGTCTGCCCGTACTCGAAGGCGACCCGCGGGAACATCTCCGTGACGCTCGTCTGACGGAGCTCGTTGGTCGTACACGGCGGAGGCGGTACCCCTGGACGTGGGGTGCCGCCTCCGCTCATGCCGGACGGCCCGGACGGCCCGGACGGCCCCTGCGGCTCACACGGCCAGTGCCGCCCGGTGCACGGCCCGCACGAACCGCTCGTTCTCCGGTGCCGCCCCTCCCGGGAACGCCATCCGGCGGCGGGTGTAGCCGTAGGCCAGGCCGCTGCGGGGGTCCGCGAAGGCCTGCGAGCCGCCCGCGCCGCTGTGGCCGAAGGAACCGGCGCCGAGGAAGGGGTGCCACATGTCGGCCGTGGCCTGGAAGCCCAGACCGTAGGACTTGTGGGCGCGGGCCACCAGGTCGTAGCCGACGGAGTGGATCTGACCCACCTCGGTGATCATGTCGGGCTTCAGGAGCGGCGGACGGTCGGCCACGTCGCTGATCGCCGCCGCGTACATCCCGGCCAGCCCGCGCGCCGCCGCCACCCCGCCCGCCGACGCCGGGCCCTTCGCGCGTACGGCACGGGAGTTGGCGTAGCCGGTGAGATCGCCCGGCTCCGGCACCTGCTGGTTGAAGGCGATCGAGGCCAGGGTGTGCGGACCGGTGGCCGCCGTGTCCAGCAGGGCCTGCTGGGTGGGCGTCGGTGCCATCGGCTGCACGGAGCGGTACCGCGGCTCCAGGGACCCGGGCAGACCCAGGTGGAAGTCCAGCCCGTAGGGGGCACGGATCCGCTCCTCCCAGACCTCCTGGAGCGTACGGCCGGTCGCGCGCCGCACGATCTCACCGGTGAGCGCGCCGATGACGAGCGCGTGGTACCCGAAGGCCGTACCGGGGCGCCAGAACGGCTTCTGGTCCGCGAGCCGTTCCGCCATCGCCCGGTCGTCCGCCAGCTCCTGCGCGCTGAACCCGCCGTCCAGTCCGACCACCCCGGCCCGGTGCGCCAGCAGATCCCGCAGGGTCAGCTGGCCCTTGCCCTCGGCCCCGAACTCCGGCCAGTAGTAGGTCACCTTGCGGTCCAGCTCCAGCGTGCCCTCCTGGACGAGAAGCGCGACCACCAGATGGGCGGCACCCTTGGTCGACGAGAACACGCCGTACAGGGAGTCCGGTCCCGCGCCCGCGCCGGCCCACAGGTCGACGACCCGCCGGCCGTGCACATACGCGCTCAACTGTCCCTCGTAGTCGGGCCGTTCACCGGCCACGAAAGCGGCGAACTCCTCGCGAACCGGCTCGAAGCCGGCCGCGACGGTGCCGTGGATCTCCTGCGTCATCCGCTCTCCTCAACCTCTGCCTCAGCCGCTGCTCGCGTGTGCCATGGTGAACAATGCCCGCCTCGCGGACCACTGGCGGCCGAGGCCCGCCCGGCCGCGGCGACGGGACCGCCCGAGTACCTCCTCCGGAGCTTCCTGAGATCGGTACGGCGAGATGTACCTGTTCGACTCAACCGCAACAAGAGGGAGTTCGTGCCACGGATGCCCCGGATGGCACAACTCGGGTGCCCGGACGGGGCATGCTGGTGACGGCGGAAGCGGGCGGCGAGCGAGCGAGTCCACAGGAGAGGCCCATGGCGACGATCCCTTCGCTCCCCAGCAGGGACGACGTGCTGCGCATGGCACGCAGCACCACCGACATCACCGGCCAACTCCTGGACACGACCCTGAACGTCACCAGGATCGCGCTCAACACCTTCGACCCGAGGGACGGTTCGGGCCCCGAGATGCTGCGGGTGCTGCGCGAGACGACGGCGGAACTGGCCGAGGCGAGCGCGTCCCCGCAGGCCCAGGAGGCGTTCTACCGGATCGTCGACACCCTCACCCGGCTCGGCACCACCGGCGCCCCGCTGGCCGTGCATCCGGTGAGCGAACCGGCGCAGGCACTGCTGGCGGCGCTGGGCGACAGCCTGCTGCCGGTCCTGGACGCGGTGGAGCCGGCCGTCGAGGAGTTCGCGACCGCGCTGGGCGAACTGATCGAGGCGTCCTCCCCGCTGCTGCCCGCGGCGGCGGGCGTGGTCGCGGGGACCCTGCTGGCCCTGACTCCGCTGATCCGCGCGGCGACCGGGGTGCTGCGCGACTCGACCCCCGAACTGCGCCGGATCGCGGACGCGCTGACGGCGGCCCTGGCCCCGCTGATGCCCCTGCAGGTGGCCCTGGCCGAACGCACGGCCGGCACCGGCGCGGAGGCGGTACGGGCCGCGCTCCCGCCCCTCGCCGACCTCACGGACGCGGCGGCGGCCGTGGCGAAGGCGGCCCGGCCGGTGCTGCTCGCCGGGGAGGAACTGTTCGTGTCGGGTCTGGAGCGGCTCCAGCCCGCCCTGACGGCCGCCGCCTCCCGCACGGGCCGGGTGGCCAGGGCGGTCGCGGTGAGGGTGTCGGCGGCGGTGTCCCCGGCGGCGGAACAGGGCGTCGTGGTGGCCGTATCCCCGGCCTGAGCAGCACCCGATAGGGTTCTGGCCATGCGTGATCTCGGGGCGGGCTTCCACTATCTCCTGAAGGGCCAGCGGTGGGTGGCCCGGCATGGCAAGCAGTACGGCTTCGGGCTGATCCCGGGCCTGATCACCCTGGTGCTGTACGTGGCCGCGCTGGTGGCCCTGGCGACCTGGGGCGAGGACGCGGTGTCCTGGTCGACCCCCTTCGCCGACGACTGGTCGAGCCCGTGGCAGGGCCTGTTCCGGGGCTTCCTCGTGGTGGTCCTGTTCGTGCTGGCCGTCCTCCTGGCGGTCCTGACCTTCACGGCGGTCACCCTCCTGATCGGCCAGCCCTTCTACGAGAACCTCTCCGAGAAGGTCGACCGGGACGTCTCCCCGGACGGCACCGCCCCCGAGTCCGGTCTGCCCCTGTGGCGCGAGCTGTGGATCTCGGCGAGGGACAGCCTGCGCATCCTCGTCCGGGCCGCCCTGTGGGCGGTCCTGCTCTTCGCCCTGGGCTTCGTCCCCTTCGTCGGCCAGACCGTGATCCCGGTGATCGGCTTCTTCGTGACGGGCTTCTTCCTCACCGAGGAGCTCACGTCGGTGGCCCTGCAGCGCCGAGGCGTCGAGCTCCGCTCCCGCCTGGCCCTCCTCCGCTCCCGCAGGGCCCTCGTCTGGGGCTTCGGCACCCCCCTCGCCGTGGCCTTCGTGGTCCCCTTCGTCGCGGTGTTCCTGATGCCGGGCGCGGTCGCGGGAGCGACGCTGATGGCGCGGGAGCTGCTGGGCGAGGAAACCCCGGACGGGGACGAGGAGCCCGAGGAGGAGACGGTGCCCGGCGAGCTCGGAACCTGAGCCGACGCGGGCCGACGGAGGGCGGGGGCGGAGCCCTACGCCCCCGCCTCCACCGCCACCGTGACGATCGCCCGTACCTGCGCGATGATGTCCAGCCGGTTCCGCACGAACCCGGGATCGGTCACCGTCCCCGTCGCCGGATCGGTGTTCCCCGCGCCGAACTCCAGCACAGGCGTGTGCACATGCCCACCCGGCAGCACGTCGTGCAGGCCCAGCCGGTCCCGCAGCAGCGTCACCCGGTAGGCGATCTCGTTGGAGAGGTAGTTCCCGCCGCCCCCGGCCCGCGCCTGCGACCCCGCGGTCGGCCCGTCCGGACGGACCACCGGCTGCGTACCGCCCGCCGGGATCTCGGTCACACTCGTGTTGTCGTAGACGGGAAAGCGCCCGGTGTCCGCGTCCACGATCGCCTTGTACGGCAGCGTGGTCGTCGTCCACTGCGGCTGCGAGGCCGGGTCGGAGACCGGCACCGTCCCGGTCACCCCGATGTTGTCGTTGTCCGGGAACCCGCCCCGCCAGGCCCCGTTGGTCCGCTCGACGTCGAACCGCCCCACCCGCCCCTGACTCACGGTCGTGAAGAGGTCGACCTTCTTCAGATACGGCCGCAGCGCCCGCTCCACCGTCCGGTCGGTGAAGTCCTGCCACCGCACGGGAAACACGACGGTCTCCACGCGCGCGGGCCCCTCCGCCGTGCGGATCACCGTCCCGTCGAGCGCGAGCGCACTCGCCCCGGACGGATTGGAGATCCGTATGTCCCGGTCCAGCGTGAACGGATCGAACCCGGTGACCAGCACCCGCTTCACCCGGCCCCCGTCCGGGTACCGCACCGCCGTCTGCCCTCGCGAGGTCCGCTCCAACTCACCCAGCAGGGCGGCGCGTTGTGCGTCCGTCAGCCCGAACGACGGCTCCCAGGTCCGTACTTCACGCGTCATTCCCAACCGCGCCCAGTACAGCGGCCGGTCGTCGTCCCGGCTCAGATCCCCACCGGCCGGTCCCCGCCCCTGCGCCCGGTCCACCGCCCGCTTCCACAGCGCGGACCCCTGCCGTACGACGACCCTCCGGGCCTCCCCGTAGGAACGCGCCGACCCGAGCGCCCGCGTGAAGCGGAGCGGCACGGCGTCGAACCCGGACCGCTCCAGGATCTCCCGCGGCACCGCCTTGTCGAGCCGCTGTTCCTCCACCGTGGGCGAGGGCGCGGCCGCGGCCGCCGCCGGGGTCGCGGGGACCGCCGGTCCCGCCAGCAGTGCCAGTCCGAGGATGCCGAGCCGAACACGTAGAGAAGTCAAGGGAGTTCAGGTCCTTCCGTCGCTGTGGGGCGCGAGTGGTGCGGGACCACGGCAGTATCGCGTGACGCAGTGGTCTACGCCATGGGGGGTGCCGTACGGGGAATCCGCCCGGCCGCCTCCCGCAGCGCGCGAACGAACGCCTCCGCGGCCGGTGACAGGGACCGCCCCCGCACCGCCGCCGCGTACACCGCCCGCGCGGGAGCCCCCTCGTCGAGCACCGGCAGCAGCACGACGTCCGGCCGCACCGACTCCGCGGCCAGCGCCGGCACCAGCGTCACCCCGAGCCCGGCGGCGACGTAGCCCTGCTTGGCGGTCCACTCCCCGACGACATGCGCGATCCGCGGTCGGAAGCCCTGCCGCAGCGCCGCGTCGAGCAGCGTGCCCTCGGGACGCGCGCTCCCGGAGATCCAGTCGGCGTCGGCCAGCCGCCCGAGCCGCACCGGGCCGCCCTCGTCCGCCAGCGGATGCCCGGCCGGGACGGCGACGTACAGCGACTCGTCGAGCAGATGGTGGAGTGCGTACGACGACAGCGGCGCACCCCCTGTCGTCGAGACCACCGCGAGATCCAGACGCCCCTCGGCGAGCCGCTCCAGCAACATCGGGGTCAGCCCCTCCGCACGGGTCACCCGGACCTTCGGATAGCGGCCCCGGAAGGCACCGAGGGCGTGCGGGACCAGCGCCGCGTCCGCCGTCGGGAACGCCCCGAACCGCAGTCGGCCGCCCGCCGCCTCACGCAGCGACGCCAGCTCGCCCGCGGCCGCGTGCAGTGCCCCGGTGACGGTCTCGGCGTACGGCACGAGCACCCGCCCGGCCTCCGTCAGCCGGACGCCCCTCGGCAGCCGGTCGAACAGCGGCGCCCCGCCCAACGCGCCCTCCAGGGAGGAGATCTGCCGGGACACCGCCGACTGCGTCCATCCCAGGGTGCGCGCGGCCACGGTGAACGACTCGTGCCGGGCCACCTCCAGGAAGACCCGCAGCCAGACGGTGGCCAGGTCGGGCGGAAGGCCCGTGCGATGCGGATTCGGCATGGCAGTCATGCTGGACATTCGCTTGTCGCACCGCAAGGGCGGACCTAGCGTCGACGTCATGCGGATCATCCTCGACAACCCCGCCGGCGCGCCCCAGCCGCTGAGCCCCTACTACTCCCAGGTCGCCCGCGTCGAACAGGCCGACGGCAGCGCCCTGTTGTTCGTCTCCGGGCAGATCGCCGAGGGCGACTCCCTCGCCGAACAGTCGCGGGGCGTCTTCGAGACCCTCGCCGCCCTGCTGGCGGCGCACGGCGCGAGCCTGGCCGACGTCATCAACATCCGCACCTGTCTCACCGACATCTCCGAGCTGGAGCAGTACGGCGCCGTACGACGGGAGTTCCTCACCGGCACCCCGCCCACCAGCATGACCTTCGAGGTGCCCCGTCTGTTCCGCCCCGAGGCGCGGATAGAGATCGAAGTCGTGGCGGCGGTGCCTGCGGCCGGGTGATGCTGCGGCCCATGAAGGCAGCCAACTCGGTCGTTCTCTTCCTCGTCGAGCTCGTCGAGCTCGGCGCGCCGGCGGCTGCCGCGTACTGGGGCTTCACCGTGTCCTGGCCGCTCGGTCTCGCGGCGCCCGCCGTACTCGTCGCGTCGTGGGCGCTGTTCGGCTCGCCGCGTGCGAAGTACAAGACGAGGGGGGCCGGTCGCGTGGGCTTCGAGGTGCTCTGGTTCGGTGCGGGCGTGCTCGCCCTGTTCGCCGCCGGAGCCCCTGTCCGGGCGCTCGCCCTCGCCCTTGTCTGCGGGGTGAGCAAGGCGCTGGCCGTCGCCTGGGACCAGTGACCCTCACTCCACGGGCTCGCCCAGCAGCCGCATGAAGTCCCGGAACGCCTCCGGCATGTCCACGGCCTCGGGGTCCAGGAGCCACTGGTACTGCAGGCCGTCCATGACCGCGATCAGCAGGGGCGCGGTGCGTTCCGGGCTCAGCCCGTTCGGCAGGCGGTCGCCGTACTCGGCGCGCAGCGCCACCGCCATCGACGCGCGCACCCGGGTGTAGCGGTCGGTGAAGTACTCCCGCGCCGGATGTCCCTCCGTCACGCTCTCGCCGAGCAGCGCCGAGAAGGTCTGGATGATGCCCGGCCGCATGGCGTTGTACTCGACGAGGGAGGTGAGCAGGTCGACCCGCCAGCTGCCGTTCGGCACGGCGTCCCACTTGTCCCGCTCCTCCAGCACCGCGACCAGCAGCGCGTCCTTGGTCGGGAAGTGGTGCAGCAGCCCCTGCTGGGTCAGCCCGACCCGTTCGGCCACCGCGGCCAGGCTCGCGCCCCGGTAGCCGCGCTCGGCGATGACCTCCAGGGCCGCCCGGACGATCTCGGCCCGGCGCTCCTCGCTTCTGGTCCTGGCGCTCATGGCGTCACCGTACGGCATCCCGACCACCCGAATATAACAGCAAGATAACGAAACCTACCGCTCACCAGGCAACGGATGCACGATGAGAGGACCGCACGGACGTCAACGAGGAGGCACCGCCATGGCGGCACCCGAGGGACCCCAGGGCACCACCCCCGCCGACCGGGCTCGCGAGGCGGCCGTCGAGGCGGCGCTCGCCGGGCTCGACGTCGAGGCCAAGGCGAGGCTCCTCGCCGGCCAGGACATGTGGACCCTGCCCGCGCTCCCCGAGATCGGCCTGGCCTCCCTCGTCATGTCCGACGGCCCGATCGGCGTCCGGGGCGTGCGCTGGAGCGCCGACGACCCGTCGATCGCCCTGCCCTCCCCGACCGCGCTGGCCGCCACCTGGGACCCCGCCCTCGCCCGCCGCGCAGGCGTGCTGCTCGCCCAGGAAGCCCGCCGCAAGGGCGTCCACGTCCTGCTCGCCCCCACCGTCAACCTCCACCGGTCCCCGCTCGGCGGCCGCCACTTCGAGGCCTACAGCGAGGACCCGTACCTGACGGGACGGATCGGCGCCGGGTACGTCACCGGCGTACAGGAGGGCGGAGTCGGCACCACCGTCAAGCACTTCGTCGCCAACGACGCCGAGACCGACCGCTTCACGGTGAACAACCTGGTCTCCGAACGCGCCCTGCGCGAGCTGTATCTGGCGCCCTTCGAGCACATCGTCGAGAACGCCCACCCGTGGGGCATCATGACCGCGTACAACACGGTCAACGGCACGACCATGACCGAGCACCACCACCTGGTCAACGAAGTCCTGCGCGGCGAATGGGGCTTCGACGGCTACAACGTCTCCGACTGGATGGCCGCCCGCTCCACCAAGGCCGCCATCGAGGGCGGCCTCGACGTCGCCATGCCCGGCCCGACGACCGTCTACGGCGAGGCCCTCGCCCGGGCGGTCAGGGACGGCGAGGTCGAGGAGAGCGCGGTGGACACGGCCGTGCGCAATGTGCTGCGGCTCGCCGCCCGCGTCGGCATCCTGGACGGCGCCGAGCCGGCCGTCACCGAACTGCCCCCGCCCGTCGACGGCGAGGCGCTGGCCCGAGAGATCGCCCGCCGCGCCTTCGTGCTGGTCCGCAACCAGGGGGCGTTGCCCCTGCGGCAGGGCACCGTCGCCCTCATCGGCGCCGCCGCCCGCGACGCCCGGGTCCTCGGCGGCGGCTCCGCCACCGTCTTCCCGGACCGGATCGTCTCCCCGCTCGACGGCCTCACCGCCGCCCTCCCCGAGGGCACCCTCAGCTACGCCGTCGGCGCCGACCCCAACACCGAACTCGCCGTCGCGGACAAGGGGTTCGACCTCACGGCGGTCTGCCGGGACACGGCCGGGGAGGTCATCGGCACGGCCTCGGTGCCCAACGGCCACATCCAGTGGATGGGTTCGGACCTGCCCGAAGGCGTCACCCACGACCGCCTGCACACCGTGGAGGTGACCGGCACCCTCATCCCGCGCGAGAGCGGCACGCACACCTTCGGCATCAAGGGACTGGGCGCGTTCAGGCTGGCCGTCGACGGCACGACGTACTACGACGACGTCCAGCGCACCGATGAGGACGACCCCTTCGTCACCTTCTTCGGCGCCCCCGAGCCCCGCGCCCAGGTCGAACTGACCGCGGGCGAGCCGGTCGAGGTCTCGCTGACCCACGCCGTCGTCCTCCCCGAGGACGCCCCGATGAAGGTCATCACCTTCACCCTCGCCCACCAGGACCCCCGGCGCGACCCCGACGAACTGATCGCCGAGGCCGTCGAGGCCGCCCGCGCCGCCGACACCGCCGTCGTCGTGGTCGCCACCACCGAGCGCGTCGAGTCCGAGGGCTACGACCGCAAGGACCTCGCACTGCCGGGCCGCCAGGACGAACTGGTCCGGGCGGTCGCCGCCGCCAACCCGAACACGGTCGTGGTCGTCAACTCCGGCTCCCCGGTGGAGCTGCCCTGGCGCGAGGACGTCGCCGCCGTCCTGCTCGGCTGGTTCCCCGGCCAGGAGGGCGGCGCGGCCCTCGCCGACGTGCTCACCGGCGCCCACGAGCCCGGCGGCCGGCTCCCCACCACCTGGGGCACCCTGGCCGACGCCCCGGTCACCCGGGTCACCCCCGAGAACGGCGAACTCCCTTACGACGAGGGCGTCTTCATCGGGTACACGGCCTGGGAGAAGGAGGGCCGCACCCCGGCCTACCCCTTCGGCCACGGCCTCGGCTACACCGACTGGACCTACGAGTCCGTCGAGGTCCGGGGCACCACCGTCCGGGTCCGGCTGCGCAACTCCGGTGATCGCGCGGGCCGCGAGGTCGTCCAGGTCTACCTGGCGCCCGCCGAACCCGACGCCGAGCGCCCGGCCCGCCGGCTCGCGGGATTCGCGGGGGTGGAGGCCGGACCCGGCGAGAGCGTCGAGGTCACCGTGGAGATCCCGCGCCGGGCCTTCGAGATCTGGGACGAGAAGTCCTCGTCGTGGTCGTATGTGAAGGGTTCGTACGAACTCCAGGTGGGGCGCTCGATCGGGGACCGCCGGGTCACCGTGACGATTAACGTCTGATCCCAGGGGGCAGAGCCCTCCCATGAGCAGCCCCGGCCCGGGACCTGACCCCTGGGCCGGGGCTCGTGCGTTCCTACCGCGTGCCGAAGCCGTACACCGTCTCCGAGCGGTACACCTTGCCCGGCCGCAGGACCGTGCTCGGGAACTCCGGCCGGTTGGGGGAGTCGGGGAAGTGCTGGGTCTCCAGCGCGATGCCGTCGCCCGGGGCGAAGGGCTCGGGCAGATGGTCCGCGGTGTACAGCTGGAGCCCCGGCTCGGTGGTCGCCACCGTCAGCACCCGCCCGGACGCGGGGTCGTACAACTCGGCGACCTGGACGGCCTCCTCGGTGATCCCCTTGTCGAGCACGAAGTTGTGGTCGTAGCCCGCGCCGACCTTGCGCCCCTGACGGAAGTCGAACCGGGTGTCCGCGACCTCCTCGACTCCCGTCGGGATCAGGTCCGCGTCGACCGGGGTGAACCGGGAGGCGTCGATCCGCAGTTCGTGCCCGCCCGCGTTCCCGGAACCGGCCAGGTTGAAGTAGCTGTGGTTGGTCAGGTTGACGACGGTCGGCGCGTCGGTGACCGCCTCGTACGAGATCCGCAGCGCACCCGACTCGTCGAGGCTGTACGTCCCCGAGACCTCGAGACGCCCCGGAAAGCCCTCCTCGCCGTGCGGGCTGACCCGGCTCAGCCGCACCCCGTGGGCACCGGCGGGCTCCATGTCCCACACCCGCTTGTCGAAGCCGTGGTCGCCGCCGTGCAGGGAGTTGGGCGCGTTGTTGGGCGCCAGCGCGTACGTCAGCCCGTCCAGCTCGAAACGGCCGCCCGCGATCCGGTTCGCGTACCGCCCGATGAAGGCGCCCAGATAGGGACCGGGGTGCTCCAGGTACCCGTCCAGCCCGGGGAACCCCAGCACCACGTCCGCGGTCCGCCCGTCCCGGTCCGGGATCTCCACCGACTGCACGATCCCGCCGTACGACAGGATCCGCACGCGGACACCCGCGCGCTCCAGGGTCCAGCGGTGAACCGGGGTGCCGTCGGAAAGTGTGGCGAAGAGTTCGTTCATGTGCGGAACTTTAGGTCACGGACCTGACCTTGCGGTATGCGATCTCCGCCAGCCGCGCCTGTCCGTTCACACTCGGATGGAACCAGTCCCAGTGACTGAGCTGGTCGGTGCCGAACCGGTAGGCGTACACCGCGCCCCCGTCGTACCGGCACCGCTCCTCCTGGGCGCACACCTGCTTCAGCACGGAGTTGTAGGCCTCCACCCGCTCCTGCACGGTGTCCCGCCGCTCGGTCGCCGCCGCGTCCAGGGAGTCCGGGTCGGCCAGCATCGACGGGCACACGCCCAGCTTCCACACCTGCTTGCCCAGCGCATTGGTACGGCCCTCGGACCACAGCCGCTTGAGGTTGGGCACGCTCGCCACGTACACCTGCGCCTTGGGCGCCTTCCTGTGCAGCACGCTCAGCGCGTCCTCGAAGCCGGCCCGGAAGTCGGACACCGAGGTCATCGCCGCCGTGGAGTCACGGCAGGCGTCGTTGGCGCCCACCATCACCGTGACCAGCGCCGGTGTGTGCGAGGCCGCTTGTGTCATCTGCGCGGACAGGTCGGCCATCCGCGCCCCGGACACCGCGTAGTTCCAGCTGCGCTCCGCCGCCCTCGCCCGCCCCAGCAGCCGTACGGCGAGCGAGTCGACCTGGGTGCTGCCGCCGGTGGCCCAGGAGACGTCGGGGCAGTCCTTGAGGATCCCGCAGGCGTCGAAACCGCGGGTGATGGAGTCGCCGACCGCGGCGATCGACCCGGGCTTGCTGTTCCACGCCGATGTGGCCCTGGGCGAGGGCTTGGGCTTCTGGGTCGGCGCCGCCGAGTCGCCCCCCACGGCGTCACAGCCGGCTGCGCCCACCAGAGCCGCCGTCAGGACGGCGACGACGGCCCGCGAGCGGTGGCCCTGCTTCCGCATCCGTGGTGTTCCCCTCGTGAAATGGTGGTCCTCTCATAACAACGCACGAGAGTTCCCGGTGGCCCCGAGGGAACGATCGGCACCCGTACTAGCGTCCTGCCGGGTGAATGGCGGGCGTTTCGGGGCATCGGGACCGACGGTACGTCACACTCCTTGCGCCGCCGCACGGTAGCCTCGCCATCAACGTGGCTGCCTGCCATCGCCGCCACACCAGCCAGCAAGACTTGTCCCGCTCTGCCCGGAGGTCCCGGTGACGACACGTGGAGTTCTGTACGTGCACTCCGCGCCGCGCGCGCTGTGCCCGCACGTCGAGTGGGCGATCGCCGGGGTGCTCGGCACGCGCGTCAACCTCGACTGGATCCGGCAGCCGGCCGCCCCGGGCACCTGGCGCTCGGAGTTCTCCTGGAAGGGCGAGGTGGGCACGGCCTCCAAGCTCGCCTCCGCGCTCAGAGGCTGGCACCTGCTGCGCTTCGAGGTCACGGCCGAGCCCTGCCCCACCGCCGAGGGCGAGCGCTACAGCTGCACACCGGAACTCGGCATCTTCCACGCCGTCACCGGCATCCACGGCGACATCCTGATCCCGGAGGACCGTCTGCGGGCGGCCCTGACCCGCTCACAGCGCGGCGAGACGGACCTGGAGGCGGAGCTCGCGAAACTCCTCGGCAAGCCGTGGGACGACGAGCTGGAGCCGTTCAGGTACGCCGGCGAGGGCGCCCCGGTCCGCTGGCTGCACCAGGTCGTCTGAGCTCTCCGTACACATGAGGGGCCCCCACCGACCGGTGGGGGCCCCTCAGTTGCGTACAGACGATTCTCAGACCGTACGGAAGGCCAGTACGACGTTGTGCCCGCCGAAGCCGAACGAGTCGTTCAGCGCGGCGATACGGCCCTCCACGGGCAGCTTGCGGGCCTCGCCGCGGACGACGTCGGCGTTGGCCTCCGCCTCCGGGTCGAGGTTCTCGACGTTGATGGTCGGCGGAGCCACCCGGTGGTACAGGGCGAGGACGGTGGCGACCGTCTCCACACCACCGGCACCACCCAGCAGGTGACCCGTCATCGACTTGGTGGCGGACACGGCCATGTGGTCCGTGTCGTCGCCGAAGACCTTGCGCAGCGCCTTGAGCTCGGCGATGTCACCGGCCGGGGTCGACGTGGCGTGCGCGTTGACGTGCACGATCTCCGCCGGGTTCAGGTCGGTGCGGTCCAGCAGGTTCTGCAGGGCGTGCGAGATGCCGCGGCCCTCCGGCTCCGGCTGCACGATGTCGTGGGCGTCGGCGGAGATGCCCTGCCCGACGGCCTCGGCGTACACCCGCGCACCGCGCTTGGCGGCGTGCTCGGCGGACTCCAGGACGACGACACCGGCACCCTCGCCGAGGACGAAGCCGTCGCGGGCCACGTCGTAGGGACGCGAGGCGCCCTCGGGGTTCTCGTTGTTCTTGGACATCGCCATCATGTTGCCGAACGCGGCGATGGGCAGCGGGTGGATCGCCGCCTCCGTGCCACCGGCGACGACGACGTCGGCGCGGCCGGTACGGATCATCTCGATGGCGTAGCCGATGGCCTCGGCGCCCGAGGCGCAGGCGGAGACCGGGGTGTGCACACCGGCGCGGGCGCCGACGAGCAGACCCACGTTGGCGGAGGGGCTGTTGGGCATCAGCATCGGCACGGTGTGCGGGGAGACGCGGCGGACGCCCTTCTCCTTGAGCACGTCGTACTGGTCGAGCAGGGTCGTGACACCGCCGATGCCGGAGGCGATGACGGCGCCGAGACGGTCCGGGTCGACCTCGCCGACCGAGCCGTCCTCGCCGGCCTTGCCCTCGAAACCGGCGTCGGCCCAGGCTTCCTTGGCCGCGACCAGCGCGAACTGCGCCGAGCGGTCCAGACGCCGGGCCTGCGGCCGGGGAATGACCTCGGTCGGTTCCACCGCGATCTGCGCGGCGATGCGGACCGCCTGGTCAGCGGCCCATTCCTGCTCCAGGGGCTTGACGCCGGACTTGCCGGCGACCAGACCCTCCCAGGTAGAGGCTGCGTCGCCACCCAGCGGTGTGGTTGCGCCGATACCGGTGACGACCACGGTGCGATTGGTCGGGCTCACGGGAAATCTTTCTCCAACAGTACGAGGATTAAGCGGCGCCACCGCCGGGTGGCGGGGCCGGGCACGTCCGGCCTGGGGGCTCCTGACGGAACCCGGTGGACTCAGGCCTGGTGCTTGAGGATGTAGTCGGTCGCGTCGCCGACCGTCTTGAGGTTCTTGACGTCGTCGTCCGGGATCTTGACGTCGAAGCGCTCTTCGGCGGCGACGACGACCTCGACCATGGACAGCGAGTCGACGTCCAGGTCGTCGGTGAAGGACTTGTCCAGCTGGACGTCCTCAACCGGGATGCCGGCGATCTCGTTCACGATGTCGGCGAGACCGGCGACGATCTCTTCCTGAGTGGCGGCCATGTTGGCGCTCCTTCGTTTTCTTATCCAGAGGGTTGGCAGTGCTTCCCGCACCGGACCGAGTGATCCGGCACGGAGTGCCTAGGGGAGGGTAACGACAGTGGCGGCGTAGACGAGACCCGCCCCGAATCCGATGACGAGCGCGGTGTCGCCGCTCTTCGCCTCACCGGTCGCCAGAAGCCGCTCCATCGCGAGCGGGATCGAGGCGGCCGAGGTGTTGCCGGTGGTGCGCACGTCACGCGCGACCGTGACGTGCTCCGGCAGCTTCAGCGTCTTCACCATCGAGTCGATGATCCGCTCGTTGGCCTGGTGGGGAATGAAGACGTCCAGGTCGTCCGGGGTGATCCCGGCCGCGTCCAGCGCCTGCTGGGCGACCTTCGCCATCTCGAACACGGCCCAGCGGAACACCGCCTGGCCCTCCTGCGTGATCGCAGGGAACTTGTCCGTGGAGCTGTCGTACTCGTTCCACGCCACGGTCTGCTTGATCGTCTCGGACTTGTCGCCCTCGGAGCCCCAGACCGTGGGGCCGATCGCCGGCTCCGTGGCGGGGCCGACGACGACCGCGCCCGCGCCGTCGCCGAACAGGAAGGCGGTGGCCCGGTCCTCCAGGTCGGTGAGGTCCGAGAGCCGCTCCACCCCGATGACGAGGACGTACTCCGCCGAGCCCTCGACGATCATGCCCTTGGCGAGGGTGAGGCCGTAGCCGAAGCCCGCGCAGCCCGCCGAGATGTCGAAGGCGGCGGCCTTGTTCGTGCCCAGCTTGTCGGCGATCTCGGTCGCCACGGCCGGGGTCTGCTTGAAGTGCGAGACGGTCGAGACGATCACGCCGCCGATCTGCTCGGCGGAGATCCCGGCGTCGGCGATCGCCTTGCCGGACGCCTCGATCGACATCGCGGCGACGGTCTCCTCGTCGTTCGCCCAGTGCCGGGTCTGGATGCCGGAGCGCGAGCGGATCCACTCGTCGGACGAGTCGATCGTCTCGAGGATCACCTCGTTCGGCACGACCCGGGTCGGGCGGTAGCCGCCGACCCCGAGGATGCGCGCGTACGGGGCGCCCTTGCTCGGCTTGATCTTCGACATGCTCTCGTGCTCCTTCTCAGGCACCGTGCTCGGCGATGAGCTCGCGAGCAGCGTCGAGGTCGTCGGGGGTCTTGAGCGCCAGCGTCTTGACGCCGGGCAGTGCGCGCTTGGCGAGGCCGACCAGCGTGCCGCCGGGGCAGACCTCGATGAACGCGGTGGCGCCGAGCTCCTTGAAGGTCTCCATGCACAGGTCCCAGCGGACCGGGTTGGCGACCTGGCCGACCAGCCGCTCCAGCACCTCGGCGCCGGTCGCGACGGTCTGCCCGTCCTTGTTGGAGACGTACGTGACCGTCGGGTCGGCCGGCGTCAGATCGGCGGCGGCCTTGGCCAGCGCGTCGACCGCGGGGGCCATGTGGTGCGTGTGGAAGGCGCCGGCGACCTTCAGCGGGACGACCTTGCGGACGCCCTCGGGCTTGTCGTCGTTGAGCGCGGCGAGCTGTTCCAGCGTGCCCGCCGCGACGATCTGGCCCGCGCCGTTGACGTTCGCCGGGGTCAGGCCCAGCTTCTCCAGGTGCGCGACGGAGACCTCGGGGTCGCCGCCGAGCAGCGCCGACATGCCGGTCTCGGTGATCGCGGCGGCGTCGGCCATGGCCAGACCCCGCTTGCGTACGAGGGTGAGGGCGGCGGCGTCGTCCAGGACGCCCGCGAAGGCGGCGGCGGTGATCTCGCCGACGCTGTGCCCGGCGACCGCGCCGGGGGCGATGTCGGTGACGGCACCGAGTGCCGAGGCGGACAGGATTCCGGCCGCCACCAGCAGCGGCTGGGCCACCGAGGTGTCGCGGATGGCGTCCGCGTCGGCCTGTGTGCCGTAGTGGGCGAGGTCCAGTCCGATGGCGTCGGACCACGCGGCGACGCGGTCCGCGGCACCGGGGAGTTCGAGCCAGGGAGTCAGGAAGCCGGGCGTCTGGGCGCCCTGGCCGGGAGCGACGAGTACGAGCACTCTCACACTCTCTCTTGAGGGCGGCCCTAGCCGCCCGTGGGGACAGGGACGAAGAACATGAGGGGGTTTTGTGGGCCCCCGACAAAAGCCTAGGGCTGGGGATCTCCGTCGGCCAGACGCCCCAGGATGAGCGCGATCCGCAGGGTGAACGCCGAACGTACATCGGAGGGCGACCAACCGGTGACGTCAGTCACACGTCGAAGCCGGTAGCGCACGGTGTTGGGATGCACGAAGAGCATCCGGGCCGCACCCTCCAGACTGGACGCCTGTTCGAGGTAGACGGAGAGCGTCTCCAGGAGCGCGGAACCGGCCTCCTCCAGTGGTCTGTAGATCTCCTCCACCAACTGATCGCGCGCATTGGGATCACCGGCCATCGCGCGTTCCGGAAGCAGGTCGTCCGCCAGGACCGGGCGCGGCGCGTCCTGCCAGGCGGAACACGCCCTGAGCCCGGCGGCCGCCGCCTGCGCGGACCGGGTCGCGGCGAGCAGATCGGGTACGACGGGCCCGGCGACCACGGGTCCGGCCGCATAGGGCCCGATCAGCGACTTGGCCACGGCGAGGGGGTTGTCGCTGCCGCCCGCGATGACGACGAGCCGTGCACCGAGCACCCCGGTCAGCACCTGGAGCTTGGCGTGCCGGGCGGCCCGCCGGATGGCCTCGACGGTCAGCTCCGAGTCACCGTCGGGAGCGGTGCCGAGGACCACGCACACGTGCTCCGGGGCGTTCCAGCCCAGCGCGGCGGCCCGGCTCACGGCCCCCTCGTCGGCCTCCCCGCTCAGCACGGCGTTCACGACCAGCGACTCCAGCCGGGCGTCCCAGGCACCGCGTGCCTCGGCGGCCTGGGCGTAGACCTGGGCGGTCGCGAAGGCGATCTCGCGGGCGTAGACGAGCAGGGCCTCACGCAGCACGGACTCGTCACCGGGAGCGGCGACCTCGTCGATCGCGCTCTCCATGACCTCGATGGTGGTGCGCACCATCTCCACGGTCTGGCGCAGCGTGATGGCCCGGGTCAGTTCACGCGGAGCGGTTCCGAACACGTCGGTGGAGATGGCCTGCGGGGCGTCCGGATGCCGGAACCACTCGGTGAAGGCCGCGATACCGGCCTGGGCGACCAGCCCGATCCAGGAACGGTTCTCCGGGGGCATGGCCCGGTACCACGGCAGCGTCTCGTCCATGCGCGCGATGGCCTGCTGCGCGAGCGACCCCGACGACTTCACCAGCCGCTTCAGGGTCGCGGCATGGGCGTGGGCGCCGGGCGCGCCGGGATCTGACTTGCGGAGTTCGGGTTCGGGCACGTGGACAAGACTGCCTTATCCGGACGTCAGTGCGCGCCGCCGGGTCCCGACTGCGACACCACCGGCTGACCACCCGGGGCTACCGTGGTCCCGTGACGGACGTGCGGCGCGCACTGGAGCGCTACCCAGGTGGGGACCCCGGGACCGGGATCGAGTCGTGGCACGCCTTCTCGTTCGGGCCGCACTACGACCCCGACAACCTCCGGTTCGGCGCGCTGATCGCCTGCAACGAGGAGCGGCTGCTGCCCGGCGCCGGCTTCGACGAGCATCCGCACAGCCACACCGAGATCGTGACCTGGGTGGTCGAGGGCGAGCTCACGCACCGGGACTCCACCGGGCACGAGACGGTCGTACGCGCCGGCGACGTGCAGCGGCTCAGCGCCGCCGCGGGCGTGCGGCACGTCGAGCGCAACGACGCCGACACCCCGCTGACCTTCGTGCAGACCTGGCTGGCGCCCCTGGAACCGGGCGGCGAGCCGTCGTACGAGATCGTCCGCGGGATCGCCGACTCGACGCCGTACGCGATCCCGGAGGCGGGCGCGATGCTCCATGTGCGGCGGCTGGCCGCGGGGGAGCGGACCGCGGTGCCGGACGGGCGGTACCTGTACGTCCATGTCGTGCGCGGCGAAGTACGGCTGGACGGCGCGGAGTTGGGGCCTGGTGACGCGGCCCGGGTCACCGACGCGAAGGAACTGGACGCGGTGGCGGTGACCGGGGCCGAGCTGCTGCTGTGGGAGATGTCCTAGAGGCCGGCGAGCACGGCGTCGGTGAAGGCCGGCCACACTTCGACCGCCCAGGGGCCGAACGCGCGGTCCGTCAGCGCCACGCAGGCCGCCCGCGCCTCGGGGTCGATCCACAGGAACGTGCCGGACTGGCCGAAGTGCCCGAAGGTGCGGGCGGACGACGAGGAGCCCGTCCAGTGGGGGGACTTGGAGTCGCGGATCTCGAAGCCCAGGCCCCAGTCGTTGGGGTTCTGGTGGCCGTAGCCGGGGAGCACGCCCTTCGTGCCCGGGTACTGGACCGTCATCGCCTCCGCGACCGTGCGCGGGTCCAGCAGCCGCGGCGCCTGCGCCTCCGCCGCGAACCGGAGCAGGTCCTCGACCGTCGACACCCCGTCCTTCGCGGGGGAGCCCTCCAGGGACGTCGACGTCATGCCCAGCGGCTCCAGCACCGCCTGCCGCAGATACTCCGCGAACGGGATGTCCGTCGCCTTGGCGACATGGTCGCCGAGCTGCTCGAAACCGGCGTTGGAGTACAGGCGCCGCTCCCCGGGGGCAGCCGTCACCCGGTGCTCGTCGAAGGCCAGCCCCGAGGTGTGCGCGAGCAGGTGCCGCACCGTCGATCCGCTCGGCCCGGCCGGCTCGTCGAGCTCGATCGCCCCCTCCTCGTACGCGACCAGCACGGCGTACGCGGCGAGCGGCTTGGTGACCGACGCCAGCGGGAAGCGGTGGGACACCGGTCCGTGGGTGCCGAGGACCGTGCCGTCGGCCCGCACCACCCCCGCCGCGGCGGTGGGAACCGGCCAGTTCTCGATCAATGCGAGGCTCTGCAACGACATGCCGTCGAGAGTAAGCCGCTCACAGCTTCAGAATCATCGTGGGGTCCGGCTTGTGCACGAACCCGAGCGAGACGTACAGCGGCTCGGCCTCCGGGGACGCGGTCAACATAACCTGCCCCGCGCCCCGCTCGCGGAACCACGCCAGCAGTTCGTCCATGCACGCACGCGCGTACCCGCGCCGACGCGCCTGCGGGTCGGTGGCGACGCTGAAGACGTACCCGGCCAGCCCGTGCGGATTGCCCGCCTTCCCGATCCGGTAGTCGACCGTCCCCGCCACCAGCGCGCCCAGCGCCCCCGGCCGGTCCGGGTGGTCGACGACGAAGGCCGCGAAGTCCCCGTCCGCCTCGCCGAGCTTCCTCCGCAGTGACGGCAGCGCCTCCGTGTGCCACGCTGTGGTCCCGTCCCCGCCGGGCAGGGCGTCGATCATCACCTGGCGCAGACGCAGCACTTCTTCGGCGTCCTCGGTCGTGGCACGGCGTACGAGACTCATGAGCCGCACGCTAGCGATCGCGCCTGTGGCGCGTCCTGCCGATTTCTTACCGGTCGCCCTTGCTTGGAGTGCACTCCAAGGCCATAGCGTGGGGCCATGACGGTGATGGAGACCACGGGTACCAGGACCGACAGCTGCGCCGCCCCGCCGCACCCCCACCGGCGACCGGCGGGACAGGACAGCTACACGATCAGCGAGGTCGTCGCCTTCACCGGGCTGACCGCGCACACTCTGCGCTGGTACGAGCGCATCGGCCTGATGCCGCACATCGACCGCTCGCACACCGGCCAGCGCCGCTACAGCAACCGCGATCTCGACTGGCTCGACTTCGTCGGCAAGCTCCGGCTCACCGGCATGCCGGTCGCCGACATGGTGCGCTACGCGGAGCTGGTGCGGGAGGGCGACCACACCTTCGGGGACCGCTTCAAGCTCCTGGAGGCGACCCGCCGGGACGTACTGACCCGGATCGCGGAGCTCCAGGACACGCTCGCCGTGCTCGACCACAAGATCAGCTTCTACGCCGAGGCCGAGCGCACTGACTGGGAGAAGGAGAAAGCAGGATGACCGACAGCAGCATCCCCACCGCACGACTGGGCGGGACAGGCCCGGAGGTCGGCGTCCAGGGACTCGGCTGCATGGGCATGAGCTTCGCGTACGGCCCCACGGACGCGAAGGAGTCCCGGGCCACCCTGGAGCGGGCCCTGGAGCTCGGCATCACGCTGTACGACACCGCGGACGCCTACGGCAACGGGGAGAACGAGAAGTTCCTGTCCCCGTTCTTCAAGGCCCACCGCGACGAGGTCGTGATCGCCACCAAGTTCGCCCTGGCGATACCCCCGGACGACCCGACCCGGCGGATCATCCGCAACGACCCGCCGTACATCCGCCAGGCCGTCGAGGCGAGCCTGAAGCGCCTGGACGTCGACACGATCGACCTCTACTACATGCACCGGCGCGATGTGAACGTGCCGATCGAGGAGACCGTCGCCACCATGGCCGAGCTGGTGCGCGAGGGCAAGGTCAAGCACCTGGGCCTGAGCGAGGTCACCGCCGCCGAGCTGCGGGCCGCACAGGCCGTCCACCCCATCGCCGCCGTCCAGTCCGAGTGGTCCCTGTTCAGCCGGGACATCGAGGCCCAGGTGGTCCCGGCCGCCCGTGAACTCGGCGTCACCCTCGTCCCGTACTCCCCGCTCGGCCGCGGCTTCCTCACCGGCTCCTTCACCAACGCCGACACGGACCTCACCGCCGACGACTTCCGCCGCCACCAGCCCCGCTTCACCGGCGACAACGCCACGGCGAACGCGGCCCTCCTCGCCCCGATCCGTCGGATCGCCTCGGCCCACGACGCCTCGACCGGTCAGATAGCCCTGGCCTGGGTCCAGCAGCAGTCCGAGGTCCACGGCCTCCCGGTCGTCCCGATCCCCGGCACCCGCAAGCCGACCCGGGTGGAGGAGAACGCGGCGGCGACGAGGATCGAGCTCACGAAGGAGGAACTGGAGCTCCTGGAGCCGATAGCGGGCCAGGTGGCAGGCGATCGCTACGCGGACATGCGGTTCTCGTCGGCGGGCCGGGAATGAGCTAGAGCTCCGCCAGCAACTCCGCCTTCTTCACGGAGAACTCCTCGTCGGTCACCAGCCCGGCCTGATGCAGCTCCCCGAGATGGCGAATCCGTTCCGCGATGTCCGCGGGGTCCCGGCGCGGGGTGCTCGGCGCCGGGATCGCCACCGCGGGCCCCCGCTGCCGCACCGCCGCCAGGACCGCCGCCGCGAACGGCAGGGACTCGTGCACGGGTCCGTACCCCAGCCCGAACACCACCGCCGCCGGATCCTGGTCGGCCTGCACCGGCCCCGGCTCTCCGCCGAGCAGCCGCAGATGCCCCTCGAACACCTCCGGCGACCGCCACTCCACACCCGTCAGCTCGGACACCGGGAAACTCTGGTCGCCGGCCTTCCACTTCGCCGAGGACGCCCCCGTCCAGAACCACCGGAAGTGAACGGTACGGCCGTCGAAGGACGCCTTCCCGTCGTACGCCTTGAACTGCAGCGGCACTTCGGGCGCCGGAACCAGGAAACGTTCCGCCGGCTCCTCGTCCTGCTTCAGGAGCGCGCGCAGCTCGTCCGCGTAGTACTCGGCGAGCGTCTCCTTGTCGGCCGGAAGCACCAGCCGGTACGGATCGCACCCGCCCTTCAGCTGCCCCGCCGCCGCCTCCATGAGCGGATCCGCCCCCGGCCGCGGCTCGGCGTGCAGCACCACCGTGCCCCGCTTGCCGGGAGTCAGCGTCACCCCGGAGATCGCCTCCAGGGGGATCCGTCGTTCCCCCAGCGCCTGGAAGAGCTTCGGTGTGCGAATCCCCCGTTCGTAGCGGATGAGCACGGAGTCGGACTCGAACTCCCAGGCGGCATGAAATCCGGCCAGTACGTCACCCATGCGGGTCATCGTATGCGGCACGAGCTCCTTCGTCCCCTCCTCGCGCAGACCGCAGTTCCTGCAGTCTCTACGCGCGTCCGGCCGTGTCCGTGCCGGACAAACCGGCGCGGCAGGCTTCGTCCTCGTGGGCGCAGTGCACCGAGCGGTATGCGCCAATGCCGATCTCGGCGAAGTTGAACAGGCTCTCCGTTCCGGGCTCGAAGTAACCGGCGTGCCCGTCGGCACCCCGTGCGGACAGCACGCGCGCGCCGAACGCGGCGGAGACCGGGTCGGCGCCGTGGCCGAGCCCGCCGACCTCCAGGTACGGCACGTCCTGAATCCAGTCGTCGGCGTCCCGCATCGCCCACACACGCGCGGTGGTGCGCAGATGGGAGGCGTTGGCGACCCGCATCCCCGGGCTGCCGGCCACCGCGATGTCGGCCACCCGGCCGGGCAGCGCGTGCGCGGCCACCCCGCACACCACGGAGCCGTAGCTGTGGCAGAACAGGGAGACAGGTGAGGTGCCGGGCAGCGCCCGCACCAGTGCGTTCAGTCGTACGGCGCCGTTCTCGGCGCGCATCGCGGTGGCCGAGTCGATGCCGAGTCCGGCGGGGGCCGTGTAGTCGGCCCAGGCGATCACCGCGGTACGCGTGGACGGGCTCGCGGTGCGCTCCGCCTTGTAGAGGGCCTTGGCCATGCCGACGGGCGCGGAGTAACTGCGCTTGGTGCGCTGGAAGGTGAGCACGTCGGTGTCGACGCCGGGCACGACGACGGAGATCCGCTGCGCCGTGCCGAGATCACCGAAGACCTCGGCGATCCGGCCGGACCCGTCGGGGTCGAAGGCGAGGATGTGGCGCTCCGGTGCCGTCAGCGACTCGAAGCGGTGCATACGGCGGCCCGCCTCCTGCTGCCCGGCCGGCGTGAGCCGGGGATCGTGCATGCGGGTGCGCTCGACGGCACGGGCCTGGAGCAGCGCGAGGCGGTTGGCCTGGTAGCGCAGTCCGACGGGGGCGCCGTTCATGTTGCCGACCGCGAGCGGGTAGCGCTGGGCGAGGCGGACGCGCTCCTGGGAGGTGAGAGCGGCGAAGAATCGCGTGAGCCGGTCGGGGGCGGTGTCCGGGTCCGGCAGCCGGTGTCCGTGGAGGCGGCCGTGCGACCAGGACTCGAGCGAGGCCTGCAGCGGCGTGGCCTCCCTCTGGTTGCGCAGGGCGGTCCAGCCGGTGGTCGCCAGCATCACGAACACGACGGCCAGCGCGAGCAGTGCGCGCCAGACGTTGAGTTGCGGGGAGGTGTCGAAGGAAGTCACTGAAAGGACACACTAGGAGAACGGGACGGTCTCGGGTTAATCCAGTGACGGGGATCACGTTTTGGTGTACCGCGGCCACTTGCCCGTGAGCTCCGGACCCAGCAGTTCGAGGTGGGAGGCCGTCAGCTCGCGCATCGCCTCCAGACTGAACTCCCCCTCGGACAGCCACTGGCGTTCCGTCACCCGCATCACCCCGCTGAAGACGGCCACCAGCAGCCTGGGGCGCGGGTCGGTGGCCGCGTCGAGGCCCTCGCGTTCGGCGAGCACGCGCGCGAGCACCTCCTCGACCTCCGCGGAGCGCCGCAGGTGGGCGGCGAGCAGCACGGGGGTCGACTCGATCACCCGGTACATCGCGAGGAACCGCTCCACCGGCACCACGGACTCGACGACCTCGTGCAGTGTGTCCCAGCCCTGGAGGACGGCCTGGCGCAGCGCCTCCAGCGGGACCTCGTGCGGCGGGCGCGCCCGTACGCCCTCGACGAAGTGCGCCACCGTCATCTCGTCGAGCGCGAGCGCCGCGTCCTCCTTGCCGGCGAAGTAGCGGAAGAAGGTGCGCTGCGAGACCCCGACGGAGTCGGCGATGTCGTCGACGGTCGTCCGCTCGTAGCCCCGGGTGGTGAACAACTCGATCGCCACCCGCAGCAGTGCCTCACGGGTGCGGTGCTTCTTGCGCTCTCGCAGAGTTTCCATTGGTGTCAGTTACCGACTTGTGAATTGGTTTGTCAATTGTCAGCGGCTGTCACTAGCCTCGAACACATGACTAGTCAGACCACCCTCGACAAGACGGGGCCGGGGGACGGGGCGTCACCGTCCCCGTCGGATCAGGCACCCGCCTCCGGGCTGCGCGGCCACCCGTGGCTCACCCTCCTGACCGTGGCTGTCGGCGTCATGATGGTGGCCCTGGACGGCACCATCGTGGCCATCGCCAACCCGGCCATCCAGGCCGACCTCAAGGCGAGCTTCGCGGACGTCCAGTGGATCACCAACGGCTACTTCCTCGCGCTGGCGGTCGCCCTGATCACCGCGGGCAAGCTGGGTGACCGCTTCGGCCACCGCCAGACCTTCCTGATCGGTGTCGTCGGCTTCGCCGCCGCCTCGGGTGCGATCGGACTGTCCAGCAGCATCGCCGCGGTCGTCACCTTCCGCGTGCTGCAGGGCCTGTTCGGCGCCCTGCTGATGCCCGCCGCGCTCGGTCTGCTGCGGGCCACCTTCCCGGCCGAGAAGCTCAACATGGCCATCGGCATCTGGGGCATGGTCATCGGCGCCTCCACCGCCGGCGGCCCGATCCTCGGCGGTGTCCTCGTCGAGCACGTCAACTGGCAGTCGGTGTTCTTCATCAACGTGCCGGTGGGTGTCCTCGCCCTCGTCCTCGGTGTGCTGATCCTCCTCGACCACCGCGCCGAGAACGCCCCGCGCTCCTTCGACATCCTGGGCATAGCCCTGCTGTCCGCCGCCATGTTCTGCCTGGTGTGGGCGCTCATCAAGGCCCCGACCTGGGGCTGGGGCGACGGGCTGACGTGGACCTTCGTCCTCGCCTCCCTCGTGGGCTTCGCGCTGTTCGCCTTCTGGGAGACGAAGGTCAAGGAGCCGCTGATCCCGCTCGCGCTGTTCCGCTCGGTGGCGCTGTCGGCGGGTGTGGTCCTCATGGTCCTCATGGCGATCGCGTTCATGGGCGGTCTGTTCTTCGTGACCTTCTACCTCCAGAACGTGCACGGCATGAGCCCGATCGACGCCGGTCTCCACCTGCTCCCGCTGACCGGGATGATGATCGTCGGCTCCCCGCTCGCGGGTGTGCTGATCACCAAGCTGGGCCCGCGCATCCCGCTGGCCGGCGGCATGGCGTCCGTCGCGATCGCCATGTTCGGGATGTCGACGCTGGAGACGGACACCGGCAGTGCCGTCATGTCGCTGTGGTTCGCCCTGCTCGGCCTCGGCCTCGCACCGGTCATGGTCGGCGCCACCGAGGTCATCGTGGGCAACGCGCCCATGGAGCTCTCCGGGGTGGCCGGCGGTCTCCAGCAGGCCGCGATGCAGATCGGCGGCAGCCTCGGTACGGCCGTCCTCGGCGCCGTGATGGCCTCCAAGGTGGACGGCGACCTCGCGGCCAACTGGAAGGACGCGGGGCTGCCGGCGCTGACGCCGGCTCAGCTGGACCAGGCGTCGGAGGCGGTGCAGGTGGGCGTGCCCCCGGTCGCCAAGGGGACTCCGCCGGAGATCGCGGCGAAGATCGCCGGCGTCGCCCACGACACGTTCATCTCCGGGATGAGCCTCGCGTCCCTCGTCGCCGCGGGGGTTGCGGCGTTCGCCGTTCTCGTCGCCCTGCTCACCAAGCGCGGGGAGAACGCGGAGGCGGGCGCGGGCGTCGGCCACATCTGACGGGACTTCAGCGTTCTTCGCCTATCAGGGTGAAGAGGCTAAAGATTTCTCGCCCTCGGTACGCGCCGCAGGTCACAGTAAGTCATGCCCTCCGCACGGCACGTTCGTGCGATGCGGGGGGCGGACGGCGCTGCGGCGCGCTGCCGGAGGGGGGCGGCGCGCCGCAAGGCCGGAGAATTGACGGCGAATACCGGGGTACTCGCATCGTTGAACCCGAGACGGACCCAACCAACCAAGGGTGTCAGGGAGTTGATGATGGCGAGCTTCGGACAGGGAACGCGCAAATACCCCCGATCACGTGGCCGGACGGGGTCACGGACCGGGCCGGACCGCGCGACGCTCGGAATCATCGGAGTCATCTGCGCGATCGCCGGTTTCTTCGTACTGGGCATCATCCTGGGCCCTGTCGCGATCGTCTGCGGTTGGCTTGCCATGGGCCGTACGTGGTCGGGCGGCGGCAACCGCGCCTGGCCGGCCCTGGTCGCCTTCGTCCTGGGCGCCATCGACACGCTTCTGGCGATCATCTGGATCGCCGGGGCGGCCACCCCGGGCAGCGGTCTGTTCTGACCCGGGGCGCGTGAGGGAAGGGCCCCCGGTGGGACGACCGGGGGCCCGCCTCGTGTCTGGCGACGACGGGGTCACGGACCGGGCCGGACCGCGCGACGCTCGGAATCATCGCCGGGGGTCTGGGGGTGTCCCCCAGAGGGGTCGGTATCTGCGCGATCGCCGGTTTCTTCGTGCTGGGAATCATTCTGGGCCCTGTCGCGATCGTCTGCGGTTGGCTTGCCATGGGCCGTACGTGGTCGGGCGGCGGCAACCGCGCCTGGCCGGCTCTGGTCGCCTTCGTTCTGGGCGCCATCGACACGCTTCTGGCGATCATCTGGATCGCCGGGGCGGCCACCCCGGGCAGCGGTCTGTTCTGACCCGGGGCGCGTGAGGGAAGGGCCCCCGGTGGGACGACCGGGGGCCCGCCTCGTGTCTGCCGACGGTCGGCTTCTGGTCGAGCCGCGGGCGGGTCTACCCCCCGACGGACGTCCTGCGCAGGGCCGCCACCTCTGCTCGCAGGGCTCGGACTTCCTCTGTCAGGGCCTGGATCGCCTCCGTCTGCTGGCGTTCCTCGACGTCGTCCTTCTCGAAGCGCTCGATGAACCAGGCGGCGATGTTCGCGGTGACGACACCGAGGAGGGCGATGCCGGAGAGCATCAGCCCGACCGCGATCATGCGGCCCAGGCCGGTGGTCGGGGCGTGGTCGCCGTAGCCGACCGTCGTCATGGTCGTGAAGGACCACCACACCGCGTCACCCAGCGTCCGGATGTTCCCGTCCGGCGAGTCCCGTTCCACCGAGAGCACGGCCAGCGAGCCGAACATCAGCAGCCCGACGACCGCCCCGCCGACATACGTCGTCACCCGGATCTGCGAGGCCATCCGCGCCCGCCGCCCCACCAGCAGCAGCGTGGAGACCAGCCGCAGCAGACGGAGGGGCTGTATGAGGGGCAGCACCACGGCGCACAGGTCCAGCCAGTGCTGCCGTACGAATCCACGGCGATCCTGCGAGAGCGACAGCCGCATGAGGTAGTCCACCGCGAAGACCCCCCACACCACCCACTCGACCACCGTGCACGCCGCTGTCAGCGAATGCCCCGCCGAGGTGTCCACGATCGGCACGGCATAGGCGATGGCGAACAACACCGCGAGCGCCAGAAGGGGCCGCTGGGTGCGCTGTTCCCAACGGCCCTGCGCCGACTGTTCTTCCATGCCCGCATCGTAAGGAAACAGTGAAGGGCGGTGAGCCACAAAGCCACCGCCCTTCCGACCCCCAGGGGGCGCGGGGACCGCGCGATCAGTCCCCGGCCCGCGGCGACACGACTACGCGTCGCCCCCGGCCGCACCAGGGTCGGCAGCCGAGACGTCCAGCAACTGGTACCGGTCGATCGCCTGCTTCAGCACCGAGCGGTCCACCTTCCCCTCCCGCGCCAGCTCCGTCAGCACGCCCACCACGATCGACTGCGCGTCGATGTGGAAGAACCGCCGTGCGGCCCCCCGGGTGTCGGCGAAGCCGAACCCGTCGGCGCCCAGCGACTGGTAGGTGCCCGGCACCCACCGCGCGATCTGGTCCGGAACCGCCCGCATCCAGTCGGACACGGCCACGAACGGACCCTGCGAACCGGTCAGCTTCCGCGTCACGTACGGCACCCGCTGCTCCTCCTCCGGGTGCAGCAGGTTGTACTCCTCGCAGGCCACCGCCTCGCGCCGCAGTTCGTTCCAGGAGGTCGCCGACCAGACGTCCGCCTTGACGTTCCACTCCTCGGCGAGGATCTTCTGCGCCTCGACCGCCCACGGCACGGCCACGCCCGACGCCATGATCTGCGCCGGAATCGAGCCCGAGGTGCCCTCGGAGTAGCGGTAGACGCCCTTGAGGATGCCCTCGGCGTCGACGTTCTCCGGCTCGGCCGGGTGCTGGATGGGCTCGTTGTAGACGGTGAGGTAGTAGAAGACGTCCTCGCTGTCCGGCCCGTACATCCGGCGCAGGCCGTCCTGCACGATGTGCGCGATCTCGAACCCGAACGCCGGGTCGTACGCCACACAGCCCGGGTTGGTCGAGGCGAGCAGCTGCGAGTGGCCGTCCGCGTGCTGGAGACCCTCACCGGTCAGAGTCGTGCGGCCCGCGGTCGCACCCAGGACGAAACCGCGCGCCAGCTGGTCCGCCATCTGCCAGAACTGGTCGCCGGTGCGCTGGAAACCGAACATCGAGTAGAAGACATAGACCGGGATCAGCGGCTCGCCGTGCGTGGCGTACGCCGAACCCGCCGCGATCAGCGAGGCCGTGCAGCCCGCCTCCGAGATGCCGTCGTGCAGCATCTGCCCCGTCGGCGACTCCTTGTACGCGAGCAGCAGCTCCCGGTCGACCGACTCGTACTGCTGGCCGAGCGGGTTGTAGATCTTCGCACTCGGGAAGAACGAGTCCATGCCGAAGGTGCGGTACTCGTCCGGCGCGATCAGCACGAAGCGCCGCCCGAGCTCCTTGTCCCGCATCAGGTCCTTGAGCAGTCGTACGAACGCCATCGTCGTGGCGATCGACTGGTGCCCGGAACCCTTCTTCACGGTCGCGTACGTCTTGTCGTCCGGCAGCGCGAGCGGCTTGGAGCGCACCACGCGCGTGGGGACGTAACCGCCGAGACCGAGTCGGCGGTCGTGCATGTACTGGATCTCCTCCGAGTTCCGGCCCGGGTGGTAGTAGGGCGGCGCGCCCGACTCCAGCTCCTTGTCGGAGATCGGCAGGTGCAGCCGGTCGCGGAAGCCCTTGAGGTCGTCGACCGTCAGCTTCTTCATCTGGTGCGTGGCGTTGCGGCCCTCGAAGTTCGGGCCCAGCGTCCAGCCCTTGACGGTCTTGGCGAGGATGACCGTCGGCTGGCCCGTGTGCTCCACGGCCGCCTTGAACGCCGCGTAGATCTTCCTGTGGTCGTGACCGCCGCGGCCCAGGTGCAGGATCTGGTCGTCGGTCATGCCCTCGACCATCGCGCGCAGCCGCTGGTCGTCGCCGAAGAAGTGCTCGCGGATGTAGGAGCCGGACTCGGTCGCGTAGGTCTGGAACTGGCCGTCCGGGGTGGTGTTCATCCGGTTGACGAGGATGCCGTCGCGGTCCTGCGCGAGCAGCGGGTCCCAGGTCCGGTCCCAGATCAGCTTGATGACGTTCCAGCCGGCGCCCCGGAAGACGGACTCCAGCTCCTGGATGACCTTGCCGTTGCCGCGCACCGGGCCGTCGAGGCGCTGGAGGTTGCAGTTGACGACGAAGGTCAGGTTGTCCAGGCCCTCACGGGCGGCGATGGTCAGCTGACCGAGCGACTCGGGCTCGTCCATCTCGCCGTCGCCGAGGAACGCCCACACATGGGACTTGCTCGTGTCCGCGATCCCGCGCGCGTGCATGTAGCGGTTCATCCGGGCCTGGTAGATCGCGCCGATCGGGCCGAGGCCCATCGACACGGTCGGGAACTCCCAGAAGTCCGGCATCAGCCGCGGGTGCGGGTACGAGGACAGCCCGTGCGGCGCCTTCGACTTCTCCTGGCGGAACGCGTCGAGGTTGTCCTCGCTGAGCCGGTCCAGCAGGAACGCGCGCGCGTAGATGCCGGGGGAGGCGTGCCCCTGGAAGAAGACCTGGTCGCCGCCGTCTCCCTCGTCCTTGCCGCGGAAGAAGTGGTTGAAGCCGACGTCGTACAGGGACGCGGAGGAGGCGAAGGTGGCGATGTGGCCGCCGACACCGATCCCGGGACGCTGGGCGCGCGAGACCATCACGGCCGCGTTCCACCGGGTGGCGTTCAGGATCTTCCGCTCGATCTCCTCGTTGCCCGGGAAGAACGGTTCAGCCCTGGTCGGGATGGTGTTCACGTAGTCCGTGCTGCGCATCTCGGGCACGGCCACACGCTTCTCGCGGGCCCGCTCGATGAGCCGCAGCATCAGATAGCGGGCCCGCTCCCGGCCGCGCTCGTCCACGGCGGCGTCGAGGGAGTCGAGCCACTCCTGGGTTTCCTCGGGATCGAAGTCAGGAACCTGACTCGGAAGGCCGCCAATGATGATCGGGTTGCGATCGGATCCGGAAGCCACGCTGTTCCTTACCTGTCAGAGGGCCGTATTTCTGTATGTCTGCACCGCTCCCCATCGTGTACCTCGGGGGGCCAAACGTCATCTCTACTCCGGGGTAACCCGGGGCCCCGCACCCGGGTATGGTTCCCAAACACGCAAAGAGGGCAGAAAGGTGTGGCATGCGTCACGAGGCGACCGCGATGATGTGCCTGTAGTTGCGGTGACACTTCCGGAACGTCACCGTTTCGGCGGTCTGAAACGCCGGGTACTTGCGCGATCCGCCCCGCCCGTGTGGACTACGGCCAATGCTTCGCGCACGCGCGTGGCTGAGACATACCCAAAGACAAGATCAGGAGGCAACCCGTGAGCGCGACCGCGGACCACGCGGAAACGAGCCCTGCCGTGAGGCTGGGGTTCCAGCCCGAGCAGGTGGTCCAGGAGATCGGCTACGACGACGACGTAGACCAGGAACTCCGCGAGGCCATCGAGCAAGTCATCGGCAGCGACCTTGTGGACGAGGACTACGACGACGTCGCCGATGCCGTGGTGCTCTGGTTCCGTGACGAGGACGGCGACCTGACCGATGTACTGGTGGACGCCACCACGTACATCGAGGAGGGCGGCTCGATCCTGTTGCTGACGCCGAAGACCGGCCGGGACGGCTACGTGGAGCCGAGCGACATCTCCGAAGCCGCGACGACGGCAGGCCTGTCCGCCTCCAAGAGCGTCAGCGTGGGCAAGGACTGGAGTGGCAGCCGGCTGGTGACGCCCAAGGCGGCCAAGTCCAAGAAGTAGCCCTGTGGGACCGGACGGGCCGGCGCGACCGGCCCGTCCGTTTCCCCGTGGTGATCGCTGCGTAGGGTGGTCGCGTCACTCGAACAGCCCCCGAAGGGACATCCACGCGATGGCGATCCAGGTCGGCGAAAAGGCCCCCGACTTCGAGCTCAAGGACAACCACGGCCGAACCGTGAGGCTGTCCGACTTCCGCGGCGGCAAGAACGTCGTGCTGCTCTTCTACCCCTTCGCCTTCACCGGCGTCTGCACCGGTGAGCTGTGCGAGCTGCGTGACAACCTTCCGCAGTTCGCCGACCGCGAGACCCAGCTGCTCGCCGTCTCCAACGACTCCATCCACACCCTGCGCGTCTTCGCCGAGCAGGAGGGCCTGGAGTACCCGCTGCTGAGCGACTTCTGGCCGCACGGCGAGGTCTCGCGCGCCTACGGCGTCTTCGCCGAGGACAAGGGCTGCGCGGTCCGCGGCACCTTCGTCATCGACAAGGAGGGCGTGGTCCGCTGGACCGTCGTCAACGCCCTGCCGGACGCCCGTGACCTGAACGAGTACGTGAAGGCGCTCGACACCCTCTGATTGTTCGACACCCGGTGATTGTTCGCATCCAGGGACTGCGTGTGCCGGGAACCCGTCACTAGGATCGAATCGTTGATCCGACAGCATCAGAAACAGCAAACCTATGGAGGACTCGTGGGAGTCAGCCTCAGCAAGGGCGGCAATGTATCGCTGACCAAGGAGGCCCCGGGCCTGACCGCGGTCATCGTGGGTCTGGGGTGGGACGTCCGCACCACGACCGGCACCGACTTCGACCTGGACGCCAGCGCACTGCTGCTGAACCCGGCGGGCAAGGTCGCGAGCGACGCGAACTTCGTCTTCTTCAACAACCTCAAGAGCGCGGACGGCTCGGTCGAGCACACCGGTGACAACCTCACCGGTGAGGGCGAGGGCGACGACGAGCAGATCAAGGTCGACCTGGCCGGCGTCCCGGCCGACGTCGACAAGATCGTCTTCCCGGTCTCGATCTACGACGCCGAGAACCGCCAGCAGTCCTTCGGCCAGGTGCGCAACGCGTTCATCCGCGTCGTCAACCAGGCCGGCGGCGCCGAGATCGCCCGCTACGACCTCTCCGAGGACGCGTCCACGGAAACGGCGATGGTCTTCGGCGAGCTCTACCGCAACGGCGCCGAGTGGAAGTTCCGTGCCATCGGCCAGGGCTACGCCTCGGGCCTGCGCGGCATCGCGCAGGACTTCGGCGTCAACGTCTAGGACCTGCCCCGCCGGGCAGACCCTGGGACCGGCTCGAACGACTCTTCGTCCGGCGCCGCACCGTTTGCGTGCGGCGCCGGACGTGCAGGTACAGCACAGAAGCACACTCTCGGGGAGGGAACAGCACATGGGCGTCACGCTCGCCAAGGGGGGAAACGTCTCCCTGTCCAAGGCCGCACCCAACCTCACCCAGGTGATGGTCGGACTCGGCTGGGACGCGCGCTCCACCACCGGAGCCGACTTCGACCTCGACGCCAGCGCCCTGATGTGCAGCAGCGGTCGGGTCCTGGGTGACGAATACTTCGTCTTCTACAACCAGCTCAAGAGCCCGGACGGCTCGGTCGAGCACACCGGTGACAACCTCACCGGTGAGGGCGAGGGCGACGACGAGTCGATCCTCGTCGACCTCTCCAAGGTGCCGGCCGCCTGCGACAAGATCGTCTTCCCGGTCTCCATCCATGACGCCGACAACCGCGGCCAGACCTTCGGTCAGGTCAGCAACGCCTTCATCCGTGTGGTCAACCAGGCCGACGGCCAGGAACTGGCCCGCTACGACCTCTCCGAGGACGCCTCCACCGAGACCGCGATGATCTTCGGCGAGCTCTACCGCTACCAGGGCGAGTGGAAGTTCAGGGCGGTCGGACAGGGGTACGCGTCCGGCCTCAGGGGCATCGCCCTCGACTTCGGGGTCAACGTCTCGTAACGCGATATGAGCAAAAGCCGGGGCCGGGCAGGGCTTCGAGGGTGCCCGACTACACTTCGCTTCAAAGTTTCGTAAAGCCGAGTGCGGCACGGGGGAACCCCGTACACGTACGGATTGGGTAGCCAGTGGTTCTCAAAACCTTCGGCTGGTCGTTCGCGGTCACCGCGCTCGGCCTGGTCGCTGCGGTCTTCTACGGGGGGTGGGAAGGCTTCGGTGTCGTGGCGATCCTCTCCGTCCTCGAGATCTCCCTGTCGTTCGACAACGCGGTGGTCAACGCCGGAATCCTGAAGAAGATGAATGCCTTCTGGCAGAAGATCTTCCTCACGATCGGCGTCCTGATCGCCGTGTTCGGCATGCGGCTGGTCTTCCCCGTCGTCATCGTCGCGATCAGCGCCAAGATGGGGCCCATCGAGGCCGTCGACCTCGCGCTCAACAACAAGGACCACTACCAGGAGCTGGTGACCGACGCGCACCCGGCGATCGCCGCGTTCGGTGGCATGTTCCTGCTGATGATCTTCCTGGACTTCATCTTCGAGGACCGGGACATCAAGTGGCTGGCCTGGCTGGAGCGGCCGCTGGCCAAGCTCGGCAAGGTCGACATGCTGTCGGTCTGCATCGCGCTGATCGTCCTGATGGTCACCGCCTTCACCTTCGCCACCCACGCCCACCAGCACGGCGGCGCGCATGTCGACAAGGCGCAGACCGTTCTGATCTCCGGTATCGCGGGCCTGATCACCTACATGATCGTCGGCGGTCTCTCCGGCTACTTCGAGGACAAACTCGAAGAGGAGGAGGAACGCGAGCACGAGGAGGAGGAACGGGCCGAGCGCGAGGGCAAGCCCAAGTCGGCGATCAAGCTGGCGGGCCAGGCCGCGTTCTTCATGTTCCTCTACCTGGAGGTCCTCGACGCCTCCTTCTCCTTCGACGGTGTGATCGGCGCGTTCGCCATCACCAACGACATCGTCCTGATGGCGCTGGGCCTCGGCATCGGCGCGATGTACGTCCGTTCGCTGACCGTGTACCTGGTCCGCCAGGGCACCCTCGACGACTACGTCTACCTGGAGCACGGCGCCCACTACGCGATCGGCGCCCTCGCCGTGATCCTGATGGTCACCATCCAGTACGAGATCCACGAGCTCATCACGGGCATGGTCGGGGTGATCCTGATCGGCTGGTCCTTCTGGTCCTCGGTCCGCCGCAACAAGGCGCTCGCGGCCGCCGAGGGAAAAGCCCAGGGCTCGGACGACAAGACTGAGGTCTCGTCCGGGGTGTGACACCCTCCCTGGTGAGGAACGCTCTGAGCGGGGCGGCCGGGCTCCGGCCGCCCCGCGGGTTTTCCAGGTGACGCCGGTTTTCCAAAGCGAGGGTGGGGGCGGGAATGGGCTTCTTGGACGGACTCCGCGGCGGCCGCGAGGTCGACTTCGACTCGGGCAGCGCGGCCAGCAACGCGATCGAACTGACCAAGCGGCACAACCGCGTCTCGCTCACCAAACAGGGGGCGGCGACCGGGAACCTCCGCGTCAACCTGACCTGGCGGATGCGGACCTCCGACATCGGCGGCTCGCAGCGGGAGTCGCTGCTGAGGCACCCCTTCAAGGCGCTCAAGCCGCCGGAGGTCCTCGGGCACAGCCAGAGCATGGTCAACGTCGACCTCGACCTCGGGTGTCTGTACGAGCTGGCCGACGGCACCAAGGGCGTCGTCCAGCCCCTGGGCGGGCTGCTGGGCGACGTGAACGCGCCCCCCTACGTCAAGCTCAGCGGGGACGACCGGTTCGGTTCGGCGTCCGGCGAGACGATGTACGTCAACCTCGATCACCGGGACCAGATCAAGCGGCTGCTGGTCTTCGTGTACATCTACGACCAGACCCCGGCGTTCGACCGCACGCACGCGATCGTGACGCTCTACCCGAGCAACGGCCCGCGGATCGAGATAGGCCTCGACGAGCGCCACCCCCAGGCCCGGTCCTGCGCGGTGGTGATGATCGAGAACATCAAGGGCGAGCTCGTCGTACGGCGTGAGGTGCAGTTCGTGTACGGGTTCCAGGGCGAGCTGGACCGGTTGTACGGGTGGGGGCTCCAGTGGGGGCGGGGCTACAAGACGAAGGCGGACCGGTGAGCGCCGCTACCGCCCGATGAACTGCGGCCCCTGGGGAGGCATGCGGAACTCCGCCCCGGCCGGCACCGGAGCCACCGGCGGCGGATAGCCGTAGCCCGACGCCGGCACCGGGGCCGTCGCCGGGGTCGCCTGCTGGGGGTAGCCGTAGGCGGGCTGGGTGGGCACCGAGGTGGCCGACTGGGCGGGCTGCTCCGGGGGGAGGGGGAACGAGGCGGGCTCGGGCTGGGACGGGACCTCCGCGAGGTCGGACTCGTCGACCACGATGCCGTGGTGCGTGGCCAGGCCCTGCAGGCCCTCCACATAGCCCTCGCCCAGCGCGCGGAACTTCCAGCCCTCGCCGCGGCGGTACAGCTCGCCGCAGATCAGGGCCGTCTCCTGGCCCGTCTCCGGCTTGATGTCGAAGTAGAGCAGCGGTTCTCCGTCGGCGACGGAGGCGTCGTACAGCAGAATGCGCAGGCCCTGTACCCGGCCGAACGTGGCGTCGTCCACCGAAGCGTCGTCCACCGATGCGACCAGGAGAATCTGGCTGACGTCGGGCTCGACACCGGCGAGATCTGTCTGGATCGTGTCGGTGGGACCCTCGGCGACGCGTTTCTTGCCGAGGAGCCAGACCTTCCCGGAGGGGTGCCGGGGCTGGTTGTAGAAGACGAAGTCCTCGTCGGACCGCACGCAACCGTCGGGGCCGAGGAGGAGCGCCGAGGCGTCGACGACCGGGACCCCCTGCCCGGGCGCCCAGCGCAGCACGGCGCGTACCGTGGTGGCTTCCAGCGGGACGTTCGACCCTTTCAGCATGGCGTGCGTCATGCGGTCATCCTGCCCTCTCGGTCCTGGTCACGACAACGCGGGGGTACGGGAGAACGGTTCATGTCGTACCGGTGTCGACATGGCCGTGTTCGTCTGCGTTACCTGAAATTCATGCCCGGTGGGAACCTGAGACATGGGTACCTACGTACTATTACCGGCCACCTGCGAACAGGATCACAGGTGGCACAACTGCCACGGGGGAGTCATATGCGTCATTTCGGGCACATTGCCCCGGAGGTGCGGCAGCGCCTCTTCCACCGGGAGCCCTGCGAGTTCACCGCGGACTCCCCGGCCCGGCTGCTCTCCGCGGCCCTGGGCGCCACGCTCTACAGTCCGGCCACGCGGCCGCGGCTCGCCGACGACATCGTCAAACAGGCAGGGCTCGGCGTGGTCTCGATGGTGCTGTGCCTGGAGGACTCGATCGGTGACGAGGACGTCGCCGAGGGTGAGGAGAACCTCGTCCGGCAGTTCACCGACCTCGCGGACCGGCGGGTGGACCTGCCGCTGCTCTTCATCCGGGTCCGCCACCCCGAGCAGATACCCGATCTCGTACGACGGCTCGGTCCCGCGGTCCGGCTGCTGTCCGGATTCGTTCTCCCGAAGTTCACCGAGGAGCGCGGCATCCCCTTCCTGGAGGCACTCTCCGCCGCCGAGGCCGCGAGCGGACACCGGCTGTTCGCCATGCCCGTGCTGGAGTCGCCGGAGCTGCTCTACCGGGAGACGCGCGTAGAGACCCTGGAGGGCATCGCGCGCGCGGTCGACAAGTACCGCGAGCGGGTTCTGGCGCTCCGCCTCGGTGTCACCGACTTCTGCTCCTCCTACGGGCTTCGCCGCGCCCCCGACATGACCGCCTGGGACGTCCAGATCGTCGCCTCCGTGATCGCCGACGTGGTGAACATGCTGGGCCGCGCCGACGGCACCGGCTTCACGGTCACCGGGCCGGTCTGGGAGTACTTCCGGGTCCAGGAGCGCATGTTCAAGCCGCAGCTGCGCCGCAGCCCGTTCCTGGAGGGCCAGGCCGAGGAACTGCGCGAGGCCCTCATCGAGCACGCCATGGACGGCCTGCTGCGCGAGATCACCCTCGACCAGGCCAACGGCCTGCTCGGCAAGACCTGCATCCACCCCTCCCACGTCCTGCCCGTGCACGCGCTGTCCGTGGTCAGCCACGAGGAGTTCAGCGACGCCCAGGACATCCTGCGGCCCGAGCGCGGCGGCGGCGGAGTGCTGAGGTCGCAGTACACGAACAAGATGAACGAAGTGAAGCCGCATCGCGCCTGGGCCGAACGGACCCTGCTGCGCGCCGAGGTCTTCGGGGTGGCCAACGAGGACATCGGCTTCGTGGAGCTGCTCGCCGCCGGAATCTCCGGCTGATCATCCGTGAACACCAAGGGACGCATGAACAAGGCAGTGAACGACGGGACACCGGGCGAGGTCTGGTCGGGGACGTGGGTCGCCGACCGGCTCGGCGTCGAACTCGTGGGCGACAGCCGGCTGACCGACCTGCTCGGGCTGGCCCTGCGCCGCAACCCCAAGCGGGCCCATCTGCTGGTCTCCAACGTGCTGGGCAAACACGTCCCGCAGTCGCCGTCGGTGGTCTACGGCCATGGCTTCGCGCTGGGCCGCAGGGTCCGCGACCTGCTCGGCGACGAGGAGGCGGCCCGCGCGGTCGTCCTCGGCTACGCGGAGACGGCGACGGGCCTCGGCCACTCCGTCGCCGACGGCATCGCCCTCGCCCCCTACCTCCACTCCACCCGCCGCCCGGTCCCCGGCGTCGCCCCCGCGGGCGGCTTCGAGGAGTCCCACTCCCACGCCACGAGTCACCTCCTGCTGCCGGAGGACCCGGCCCTGCTGGCAGGGGGCGGCCCCCTGGTCCTCGTGGACGACGAGTTCTCGACGGGCAACACGGTCCTGAACACGATCCGGGATCTGCACGGACGGCATCCGCGGGGACGGTACGTGGTGGTCGCCCTGGTGGACATGCGGTCGGAGGAGGACGCGGGGCGTCTGGACGACTTCGCCGGGGAGATAGGCGCGAGGGTGGACCTGGTGGCGGCGGCCTCCGGCACCGTGAAGCTGCCGGAGGGGGTGTTGGAGAAGGGGCAGGACCTTGTGGCGAGGTTCGAGGGAACCCACTCAGGGGCGCGGGGAACTGCGCGACAAGCCCCCACCGGCCCGCACCCGGCATTCGACCGCGTGGATCTGTCCTGGCCCCGTGACCTCCCCGACGGCGGCCGCCACGGCTTCACTCCGGCACACCGAATACGCCTGGAGAACGCCCTCCCCGCGATGGCCGCCCGCCTGGCCGAGGCCCTCCCGGCCGATACGCGCCGCGTGCACGTCCTCGGCTTCGAAGAACTGATGTACGCCCCCCTGAGGCTCGCCCGAGAGTTCGAACAGGTCGCCGCGGACGTCGAGGTGACGTACTCGACGACCACCCGCAGCCCCGTCCTCGCCGTGGACGACCCGGGATACGCGATCCGCACCCGCCTCACCTTCCCGGCCCACGACGACCCGGCCGACGGCCCCGGCGACCGCTACGCCTACAACGTCGCCGGCGCCGGTTTCGACGCGGTGGTCGCGGTCGTCGACTCCACCGCCGACACCCCCGAACTGCACGCCCCCGACGGCCTCCTGGCCCAACTCGCCGCGCACACCCGGCGGGTCGTCCTCGTCGTCGTCCCCAGCCACACCCCCGAAAGGCCCCCCATGCTCCCCGAGCCCCTCCGCGGCCCCGCCTTCTCCTCGTACGCCCCGGAGGACGTCGGCTGGCTGCTCCAGGACCTCTCGGACGTCACCCTGGAGGCGCCGACCGAGGAGCGCGAGGAGGCCATCCAGAGCGGCGGCGCGCACTACGCGGAGTCGCTGCCGATGGAGTACCAGCCGAGCGACCAGTACCAGGAGTTGTTCCGGCTGGCCCTCGAGGAGTCCTCCGCGAGGCTCGCGCAGGCCGTCGGCGCCGTCACGGAGATCGTGCTGCAGGAGCGCTCGCCCCGGCCCGTCCTCGTCTCCCTCGCCCGCGCCGGCACCCCCGTCGGTGTGCTGATGCGCCGCTGGGCGCGGTTCCGCCACGGCCTCGAACTGCCGCACTACGCCGTGTCGATCGTCCGCGGCCGCGGTATCGACGCCAACGCCCTGCGCTGGCTGGCCGAACATCACGACCCGGCCGACGTCGTCTTCGTCGACGGCTGGACCGGCAAGGGCGCGATCACCCGCGAACTGACCGAAGCGGTCAGGAAGTTCGAGGCCGAGGGCGGGCCCGTCGGCTTCGACCCGGAGATCGCCGTACTCGCCGACCCGGGCTCGTGCGTGCGGACCTACGGCACCCGTGAGGACTTCCTCATCCCCTCCGCCTGCCTCAACTCCACGGTGTCCGGCCTGATCTCGCGCACGGTCCTGCGCGCGGACCTGGTCGGCCCCGACGACTTCCACGGCGCGAAGTTCTACCGCGAACTCGCGGGCGCCGACGTGTCGGTGGACTTCCTGGACGCGGTGGCGGCCCGTTTCCCGGAGGTCGCGGACGCCGTTGACGCCACCGTGAAGGAACTGCTCGCCGGTGACCGCGAGCCCACCTGGGAGGGCTGGGCCGCCGTCGAACGCATCAGTGAGGAGTACGGCATCCACGACGTCAACCTCGTCAAGCCGGGCGTCGGCGAGACGACCCGGGTGCTGTTGCGCCGGGTGCCCTGGAAGATCCTGGCCAGGGCCGGAGCGGGCGCGGACCTGGACCACGTACGCCTGTTGGCCGAGCAGAGAGGTGTCCCGGTGGAAGAGGTCGCCGAACTGCCCTACACCTGTGTGGGGTTGATCCACCCCAAGTACACGCGGGGCGCGACGGGCGCCGACGGCAAGGCGGTCACCCTGTGACGACCGCCCAGGCTCCGGTGCTGGTCGCGAGCGACCTCGACCGTACGCTCATCTACTCCGCCGCCGCCCTGGCGCTCACCATGCCGGACGCGCGGGCGCCCCGGCTGCTGTGCGTCGAGGTGCACGAGAGCAGGCCGCTGTCGTACATGACGGAGACGGCCTCCCAACTGCTCGCGGATCTCGGGGACTCGGCCGTCTTCGTGCCGACGACGACCCGCACCCGCAAGCAGTACCAGCGCATCAACCTGCCCGGCCCCGCGCCGACGTACGCGATCTGCGCGAACGGCGGCCACCTGCTGGTCGACGGGGTCACCGACCTCGACTGGCACGCGCAGGTCACCGCCCGCCTCGCCGACGAGTGCGCCCCGCTGGAGGAGATCCGGGCACACCTCCAGGAGACGGCCGACCCCCTGTGGGTGCGCAAGCACCGCATCGCCGAGGACCTCTTCGCCTACCTCGTCGTCGAGCGCGAACTGCTGCCCGAGGACTGGGTGAAGGAGCTCGCGGTGTGGGCCGAGAACCGCGGCTGGACGGTCTCCCTGCAGGGCCGCAAGATCTACGCCGTCCCCAAGCCGCTCACCAAGAGCGCGGCCCTGCACGAGGTGGTCCGGCGCACCGGGGCCGCCCTGACACTGGCCGCGGGCGACTCCCTGCTCGACGCCGATCTGCTGCTGGCCGCCGACCGGGGCTGGCGCCCGGGGCACGGGGAGCTGGCGGACGCCGGCTGGACCGCTCCGGAGATCACCGCGCTTCCCGAGCGGGGAGTCGCGGCGGGGGAGCGGATCCTGCGGGAGTTCCTCAGGACGGCTCGGACGCCTCGGTAGAGGAGGGGCGCCGCAGCAGTCGTACGGCGATGAAGGCCACGACCGCGAGCGCGGCGGCCACCAGGACGACCTTCGAGTAGGCGGACACGACGTCGGTGACCTGGGTCCAGTTGGCGCCCAGGGCGTGGCCCGCCAGGACGAACGCCGTGTTCCACAGGGCGCTGCCCAGTGTGGTCAGCGTCAGGAACACCGGCAGCGGCATGCGTTCGACGCCGGCCGGGATCGACACGAGGCTGCGGAAGACCGGGATCATGCGACCGAAGAACACGGCCTTGGTGCCGTGCCGCAGGAACCAGGCCTCGGTCCTCTCGATGTCCGAGACCTTGAGGAGAGGGAGCCGGGCCGCGAGCGCCACCGTGCGGTCCCGGCCGAGCAGCGCGCCCACGCCGTAGAGGGCGAGGGCGCCGATCACCGAGCCCGCCGTCGTCCACAGCAGCACGGCGACCAGGCTCATCCGGCCGGTGCTCGCCGCGAAGCCCGCGAGCGGCAGGATCGCCTCGCTCGGGATGGGCGGGAACAGGTTCTCCAGGGCGATGGCCACCCCGGCGCCGGGCGCGCCGAGCGTGTCCATGAGGCCGTTGACCCAGTCGATGGCTGACATGGGCCCACGCTAGGGAGGCGGACCTGAAGCCAGCCTGAAGAGGCGCCCGTCGCCGGTTCTCGCCTCCGGTTCTCGTACGGCGGTCAGCCGCAGCAGCCCCCGCCGCAGCAGCCGCCGCCACCGCCCGCCCGGGGGGCCGGCGCCGGAGCGGAGGCGGACGCCGAGCCGCCCACCGCCACGGTCGACAGCAGTTTCACCGTGTCGTCGTGGCCCGCCGGGCAGTCGGCGGGGGCGGCGGACTCGGCCATGGGACGGCTGACTTCGAAGGTGTCGCCGCAGGTCCGGCAGCGGTACTCGTAGCGAGGCATGCGGACAGGTTAACCGGCGCTCCGGCGGGTGCGCCCGAATTCTGATGTTTGTCTGGTTAGCATGCGGGAGTTCTCTGCCGACGATCATGTGGGAGGGGCTCCCTTGGCTTCGCGACACCACCCCGAACTGCGGGCCGCGGCACGCCACTTCGGACGGCGGCACTTTCTCACCGTCACCGCGGCGGCCGCCGCTCTCGCTTTCGGCACCCAGCTGCCGGCCCGGGGTGCGGCAGGCTCCACCGAACTCGACGTGGCGAGGATCCCCAGCGATCCCTTCACGCTCGGCGTCGCCTCCGGGGACCCGCTGCCCGACTCCGTCCTGCTGTGGACCCGCCTCGCCCCCGCCCCGTTCGAGCCCGACGGCGGTCTGCCCCAGCAGTACGTCGTCGTCGAGTGGGAGCTGGCCCTCGACGAACGCTTCGCCGCGCCCGTCCGCAGCGGGGTCGCCATCGCCTACCCCGAGTACCACCACACCCTGCACATCGAGGTCACGGGCCTGGAGCCCGACCGGATCCACTACTACCGGTTCAGGACCGGGACATGGCTCAGTGAGACGGGCCGTACCCGCACGGCACCGGCCGCCGGGACCGACACCGCCTCGCTCTCCTACGCCGCCGTCTCCTGCCAGGCCTACTCCGACGGTTACTTCACGGCGCACCGCCATCTGTCCGAGGACGACGTCGACGTGGTCCTCCACCTCGGCGACTACCTGTACGAGTACGCCGTGAACTCCGCGGGCGGCCACCGCGCCTACACCGACCGGACACTGCCCGACCTCTTCAACCGCGAGGCCAGGACGCTGGAGGACTACCGGCTGCGCTACGCCCTCTACAAGAGCGACCCGGACCTCAGGGCGGTCCACGCGACGCACCCCTTCGTCGTCACCTGGGACGACCACGAGACCGAGAACAACTACGCGGGCACCGTCAGCGAGAACGACGACCCGCCCGAGGAGTTCCTGCTGCGCCGCGCCGCCGCCTACCGGGCCTACTGGGAGAACCAGCCGCTGCGCGCCGCACAACTGCCCAACGGCCCCGACGCCCAGCTGTACCGCCGGCTCCAGTGGGGCACGCTCGCCCGGTTCGACGTCCTCGACACCCGGCAGTACCGCTCCGACCAGGTGTACGCGGACACCAAGCACACCGGCGGCCCCCTGCAGGACGACCCGACGCGCACCATCACCGGGGAGGCGCAGGAGAGCTGGCTGATCGACGGCTGGCGCGACTCACCGGCCCTGTGGAACGTGCTGTCCCAACAGGTCTGCTTCTCGCAGCGCAAGCTCGACCTCACCGCCGAGCCGAAGATGTCCATGGACGCCTGGGACGGCTACCGGGCCTCGCGGCGCAGGGTCCTCGACGGCGCGAAGTCGGCCGGGGTGGAGAACCTGGTGGTGATGACCGGGGACGTGCACGCCGCGTACGCCTTCGACATCAAGGACGACTTCGACGACCCGGCCTCCGCGACCCTGGGCACGGAGTTCACCGCGACATCCGTCGCCAGCGGACGGGACGGCGCCGAGAAGCCCTCCACCTGGGACACGTATCTCAGGGCCAACCCTCATCTGAGGTTCTACGACGGGCGCCGCGGCTATGTGCGGGTCACGCTCGACCGGCAGCAGGCGCGGGCCGACTTCAGGACCGTGTCCGCCGTGACGACGCCGGGTGCGCCGATCACGACCTCCGCCTCCTTCGTGACGGAGGCCGGACACCCGGGCCTCGCACCCGCGTGACCGACGCGGGCCGGGCACCGGTACCCGGTCCACCGGCCCGTCGGCATCCCGTGCTCCGCCGGGCGGCCCCTTCTTGTGGCCCGATGCGCGGAACGGCCGGGCGGCGCACATCCTCGAGGCCGTTCCCGGCAAGACCTAGGGATTCGAGAGCTTTCGAGAGCTTCCGTGTCCCCCGCGATTCCCACCCGAGGAGACGTCCGATGGCCCACAGACACGTTTCAGCCGGCTGTGCCGCGTTGACGGTACTCGGCGCACTCGTGCTCACGGGGCGGCCCGCGGCCGCGGCGGTCGAGCCCCCCGCGCCGGCGCCGGGGCCCTCCGCAGCCGAGACGCTCGGCGCGAACAACCCGTCCCCCGTGGTGCTGCGCGCACTGCAGCGTGATCTGAGCCTGACCGAGGCGCAGGCCAGGACGCGCCTGATGAACGAGGCCGAGGCGGGCACCCGTGCCGGCCGGCTCCAGAACGCGCTGGGCGAGCGCTTCGCTGGAGCGTGGGTGAGCGGTGCCGCCTCCGCCGACCTCACCGTCGCCACCACCGAGATCGCCGACACCCCGGCCATCGAGGCCGTCGGAGCGCGGGCCCTGGTGGTCCGGACCCCGCTGGCGGACCTGAGGGCCGCCAAGGCGAAGCTGGACGCGGTCGTGACCGGCAAGGCCCTCGACACACCGGTCCGGTACGTCGACGTACGGACCAACCGGGTGACCGTGCAGGCGACCAGCCGTGCCGCCGCCGACACGCTCGTCGCGGCCGCCGGCGTCGACAGCGCGCTCGTGGACGTCAAGGTGTCGGCCGACCGGCCGCGCGCCCTGTACGCCATCCGCGGCGGAGACGCCTTCTTCATCGACGGCTCGGCCCGCTGCTCCGTGGGGTTCTCCGTCACCAAGGGCGACCGGCAGGGGTTCGCCACGGCCGGCCACTGCGGGCAGGCGGGGGCGAGGACCACCGGGTTCAACCGGGCCGACCAGGGCACCTTCCAGGCATCCGTCTTCCCCGGGCAGGACATGTCGTGGGTGGGCGTCAACAGCGACTGGACCGCGACGCCCGCCGTCAAGGGCGAGGGCGGCCAGGACGTGCAGACCGCCGGCTCCGTGCGGGCCCTGACGGGCGCCGCGGTGTGCCGGTCCGGTTCCACCACGGGCTGGCACTGCGGCACGATCGAGCAGCACGACACGAGCGTCAGCTACGACGAGGGCACCGTCCACGGCGTGACCCGTACGACGGTGTGCGCGGAGCCCGGCGACTCCGGCGGCTCGTACATCTCGGGAGTCCAGGCGCAGGGCGTCACCTCCGGGGGCTCCGGCGACTGCAGGAGGGGCGGCACGACCTTCTACCAGCCGATCAACCCGGTGCTCAGCGCATACGGCCTCACACTCACCACCAGCACCGCCGAAAGCGGCACCCCCGCGCCGCAGGACAGTGGCCAGGCGGACGCGTGGACCGCGGGCCGGGTGTACGAGGTCGGAGCGCGGGTGACCCACGACGGCCTCGCGTACGAGTGCCTGCAGCCCCATCAGGCGCAGGGCGCATGGCAGCCCGCCCGCACGCCGAGTCTGTGGCAGCTCGTCTGAGGAGGCGGTGGGGCCGCGGTGCGGGGGCGGTGGCTGAGAACCGGCGAGGGCTGAGAACCCCGCCCCCGCACCACGCGGTGACGTCGGCGGTACCGGCCCGTCGTCCCCTGGCCGACGAGCGGGACAAGGCGAGCTGACGGGAGATCAGCATCCCGGGGACGCGCCCTCTCAGTGCGCGCCGCCGCGCTCCTCGCGGATCTGCGAGACCACCCGCGCCACCGACTGCCGTACCGCTTCCGTCTCGGTCAGGAAGTGCCAGTAGTCGGGGTGGCGGCCCTCCAGGGTGGCGACCGCCCGGTCCAGGCGGGCCACCGAGTCGTCCAGGGGGCGCGCGTGTCGCGGGTCGGGGGTGTTGCGGCCGCTCATGGCGAGGCGCTGGGCGTCCCGGATGGCGAAGCGGGTGCGGTCGATCTCCTGCTGGGGGTCCTTCTGCACGGCGTTCAGCCGGTGCAGCCGGTCGCCCGCGGCGGAGACGGACTCGTCGGTGGTGTTCAGCAGCGCCCGGACGGTCGACAGCAGGGAGGTCGCGTCCGGCCAGCGCTGTTCGTCGCGGGCGGTGCGGGCCTCACCCAGCTTCCGCTCGGCCTGCCGTACGTTCTCCGCGGCCTGGTCAGGGACGTGCTGGAGGTCCTGCCAGCAGGCGGCGGTGAACCGGCGGCGCAGTTCGCTGAGCACCGGGTCGACCTGGCCGGCCCGGGTGGTGAGGGCCTCGGCGCGGGTGCGCAGGGAGACCAGCCGGCGGTCGATCTCCGCGGCCCGCTCCGGCAGCCGCTCGGCCTCCGCCCGGATCGCCGCGGCCTCCCGCGCCACCCGCTCGGCACGCTCCAGGGTCTGCGGCACGCCGTGCTGCCCGGCGCCCTGGTTCATCCGGGTCAGCTCGGGCCCGAGGGCGGCGAGCCGGGCGGCGAGGTCGTCCGCCTTCAGCCCCGACTCCCGTACGGCGTCCAGGGCGTTGGAGGCGGCCAGCAGCCCCTGCCGGGCCCGCTCCACGGCCGGGGCGAGCCGGGCGAGCTGGGTCTCGGCCTTGCCGAGCAGCGGGCCGAGGCTGTCGCCGAAACGGTCCAGCTCCCGCTTGACGTTGCCGAGGTCGTCCTTGGCCCGGGTGAGCTCGGTGCGCGCGTGTGCGGCAACCGAGGCCTCCAGGTCGTCCCGGTCGAGGTCATGGGCGTCGACGGCCTCGATGTAGCGCTGGCTGGCCGAGTCGATCCGCCCGCTGAGCGCCTGGAAGTCGGCGACCGCCCGCCGGGCGGCGGGGGAGTCGTCGACGGCCGTGATGGTCTCTATCGAGATCCGCAGATCCCGCTGGGCGGTGTCCAGTTCGTAGAACGCGGCCGCGGCGGCGTCCTTCGCGGCCTGCGCCTCGGCCCGCTGGCTCTCCGCACGCCCGCCGAACCAGCGCCGGGTGCCGCCGCCGGCGAACGCGGCCGGCAACGCGAGGGCGGCCAGCAGGGGCAGGCCGAGGAGGGCGAGGGTGTCCCCGAGTGCCTGACGGTGTGCGCGCGGCACCGACGACGACGAGTACGGCTGCGGTGGTGTCGCCGTCACATCCCTCTCCCGTGCTGTGTCCGTCCTGGCGGTGCCCGGTGTCATTCTCCCACCGGTAAGGGACGAACACACGGGCCGGTTAGTTCGCGGTTCGCACCGTGATCTTCCCGTCTCCGCTCTGGGCGGACACGAAGTGGTCGCTGGCGTCGGAACGGGGCACGGAGACGTCGACCCCGCCGTCGCCGCTCTTCGTGTCGACGCGGTAGGTGGCCTTCGGCAGCTCGACGGTCACGGAGCCGTCGCCGCTGCGGGTCTCCACCCGGTCCGGTACGGCACCGAGTTCGAGGTGGACCGAGCCGTCCCCGGTGCGGGCGGTGACGCGGCGGGAGGTGACGTCCGCGCGCATCGATCCGTCGCCGGTGCGCAGCTCCAGCGGCCCGCTGGAGTCGGTGACCCGTACGGAGCCGTCGCCGGTGCGGATGCTCAGCGGCCGGGTGAAACCCCGGGCCCGCACGCTGCCGTCGCCGTCCTCGACCTTCACGGCGATGTCGCGCGGTACCTCGATGCGGTGCTTGGCCGAGCAGTCGGCTATGACACCGCTGCACTTCATCCGCAGCACCAGCCGATCGCCCTTCATCGACCAGGTCACCTCGGGGTCCTTGCCGACGGCTACGGTCCCCTGGAACCAGCGGGTGACCTCGACCGTGCCCGACTTGTTCGAATCGGTGGCGACGATCTCCAGCGCCGAGTCGTCGGAGTCGACGGTCAGGGTGCGGCCCTGGAGCGCGAAGGACTTGTGATCGGGGGTCTTGTCGTCCCCGGCTGAGGCACCGCAGGCGGTGGCCCCCGCGAAAACGAGCGCGACGACCCCGGCCGCGGCGGCGGCACGTGCGGGAACGGAACGGACCATGACCATCTCCCCCTGATCCAGCCCTGGGCGGGCGGTCGCGGGCAGTCCACGACACTGGTTCGACCCTAGGGACGCGGCCCTCGACGCGGCATCCGGGTCGCTCCCGGATCCAGGGTGGGGTTTTCCCCCGTACCGGCCCTGAGTCCGCCGGCCCCCCGGGTTAAGGGTTTGCAGGGCAGGGCCCCGGGCAAGGTAGGCTGTCGACTCGTCTCGGGTGCGTAGCTCAGGGGTAGAGCGCCTGCCTTACAAGCAGGATGTCGGCGGTTCGAAACCGTCCGCGCCCACACCGGAAGAGGACCCCGGCCGATCTCGGCCGGGGTCCTTCGTCGTTCAGCCCGCTTCCTGCCGGCGCGACGCGTGCTTGAGCACGGTGCGGGCGTCCACGCGCTCCGGTGTCCCGACTTCCCTCCAGAAGCGGTGGGTGGTGACGAAGACCGCGAGTTCGTGCTCGCGCCGCCGGAGCTTCTCCACCTCGGCCTGTTCGTCGGGGGTCCAGCCGGGGGAGGCGGGGCGCTCCACCTTCCGCCAGCCGTTGTCGTCGCTGAAGCCGTCCAGCGGCGCGACCGACCAGGGGAGCCGCTTGAGCAGGGCCGACAGCTCGGCCCGGACCTGATGCAGCTCCTCCTGACCGGCGAGGAGGTCACTCGGAAAGTCATAGGTCTCAGCCACGACGCAATGCTACGCCTGTTCGATTTTGGGTTGCGAGTGGCTTCGGGAGGTTCATGCGAACGGACGGCGGGGCGGCCGCTCTCGCGGGCTCGGCACGGGCGGCCGGCCGGGATCCGGGTCGGTGTGACGCCGGGTCGGTGCGACGGCGGGTCACTTCGATGGCCGGTCACTGCGACGGCGGGTCGGTGCGTTCCGCGCGAGCGGGCAGCGTGCGCCCCAGGCGGGCGAGCGGGGACAGGGCCATCAGCACCGGCGACACCAGCATGCCCGCGGCCGTCACCAGGAGGCTGGTGCGCAACCCCCACTCCTGCGCGAGGAATCCGCCGAGCAGCGAACCGAGCGGGCTCAGGCCCATACCGACGAACGTGATCGTGGCGGCCGCGCGGCCCTGCATCCCGTCGGGAGTGACCGCCTGCCTTATGGCCATGACCATGACGTTCACCAGCTGACCGCCCGCCCCGAACACGAAGCAGACCGCCACGAGCGCGGCCACCGTCATCGCGGAGGAGCCGTGCAGCGCGGGCACACCCAGGAACGCGCCGTCGCCGAGCGCCGCCGCGGACAGGAGGACCGCGCCGTACCCGAAGCGGCTCGGCAGCCGGGCCGCCAGCACCGAGCCCAGGAGCGCGCCCGGCCCCGTCGCCGCGAGCGACAGTCCCACCTCGGTGCCCGACAGGTGCAGTTCTCGCGGCAGGAACAGCAGATGGACGGTCATCAGGGCGGCGAAGGAGAACTGGAACGCGGCCGAGGCGAGACACACGGTCCGCAGCGAGCTGTCGCCGACGACGAAACGCAGGCCCTCAAGAATCCGCCGCCCGGTGCGAGAAGAACGCCCCGTGCGCGGAGGGCGTCCCGTGCGCGGCGGACGTCCTGAGCGCTCCGGGACGGACTCCTCGCGACGGATCCGGCGGATCGACAGGAACGACAGCGCGAAGAACAGAGCGCCCGCGGCGGTGGCGATCGACGCCGACACCAGGGACACCAGCGCACCGCCGAGGGCAGGACCGCCGATCTGCGCCGCGGACCGGCTGCCCTCGAGCGCACTGTTGCCCCGCACCAGCTGATCGTGTCTCACCAGCCGCACGAGAGACGACTGGTAGGCGACGTCGAAGAACACGGACAGGACCCCGACGGCGAAGACGACCACGAACAGCGCGGGCAGGCCCAGCAGACCGAGGAGCCCGGCCGAGGCCGCGGCGCCCAGGACCAGGGCCCGGCCGGCGTCCGACAGGACCATCACCGTGCGGGTCCGCCATCCGTCCACCCACGCGCCGACGAAGAGCGAGAGCAGCAGGATCGGCGCCTGCCCCACCGCCCGCAGGACGCCCAGCTGACCTGCGCCGGCGTCGAGGGTCAGGACGGCGAACAGCGGCAGCACCAACAGACTGGTGTGTTCACCGAGTTGGGAGGCGGTCTGGCCCAGCCAGAGACTGCGGAAGTCGCGGTCCCGCCACAGACCGGACGGGACGGGGCGATCGGATGCGGATACGGCGGAGGAAGCGGAGGAAGCGGAGGAAGCGGAGGAAGCGGACGGCACGAGGATCCCCGGGTCGAAGGCGAGCTGTGCCACACCGTGCGGGGCGGCACGCGATGACGGGCCGAACGGCCCACGACGTCAACGCGTGCTCGGGAGACCGGGCATGTCCTCGCTCCTCCTCGGTGACTCGCCGAACCTGAACATTAGCCGGGCGAGGCGGGGTAATGGGAGGTCGTTCAGCCGCTGGTGCGAAGGAGCCGAGGATGACCGACGACGCCTACCTGTTCCTGCTCGACGACGCCTCCGCGCGGCTCGGCGTGCCCCCCGCCGCCGTCGGCGAGCTCGCCTGCATGGAGACCCCCGCGGTCCGCGCGTGGCTGGACGCCCAGGGAACCACGCCGAACTCCCCGCAGCTGCGCCTGCTGCCGCCGGAGGAGACCGCCGCCGTGCCCGAGGGCGCCGAACGGCTGCCGGTTCCGCTGAGCGACGAGGAGCTGAGCCGGGTCCGCCACCACCTGGCACCGGAGTCGCTCGCCGGGGTCGAGGAGGAGCTGCTCGCCTACCGCGACTGCGCGGACGGCCGCGACGGCCTGATCGGACGCGCCCTGGCCGCCGGCGTGCCACCGCACCGCATCGTCGAACTGACCGGCGTGGACCCCGCGACGGTCACCGCCGCCGCGCAGGGCTGACCGCGAGGGCGGCCGCCGGCTCTCACGCACCCGGGCCGGGATCCGGCAGCACGGCCGACTCGACACCCGCGCGGGCCGCCTCCAGCTGGGCGGCGAACGCGATGCCGACGAACAGCGCGACGGCGGTGAGGTTGGCCCACAGCAGCAGGGCGATGAAGGCGGTGAGCGGTCCGTACACGGCACCGAAGGCACCGCTCTTCGCCACGTACAGCGCGAGCAGCCAGGTGGCCGACACCCACAGCAGCAGATGCACGGCCGAGCCGAAGGCCAGCCAGGTGTAACCGGGCTGCACCCGGCGCGGGGACCAGCGGAAGATCACTGCGGAGGCCACCCAGGCCAGCGCGAGCCCCACCGGCAGGTCCAGCACGTCCCACCAGCGCGGTCCGCCGCCCTCCCGGCCCGCGGACTCGGCCACCGCGTCGCCCACGGCCGCACCGGCGACGAGCACCACGAACCCCAGCACCAGGGGCAGCCCGGCGGCGAGCGCGAGCACGAACCCGCGCGCGTACTTGCGCGGGAAGGGACGGTCGCGCTCGATGCCGTAGATCCGGTTGGCGCCGCGTTCGATCTGGCCCATGGCCGAGGCGAGGTTCAGCAGCGCGAAGCCCAGACCGAGCCACAGGGCGAGCGTGCTCCAGGCACTGCCGTGCGCGGTGCGCCGCGTCCCGTCGAAGGCGTCCTCCACGATGTCGGCGCTCGCGCCCGGCACGATCCGGCCGAGCGTGAGCTCGATGATCCGGCCCACGCCCTCCGTGTGCACCGACGTGGCCAGGCCGACCAGCGCCACCGTGCACGGAACCAGCCCGAGCACCACCTGGAAGGCCAGGGCCCGGGCGTTGGTGAAGCCGTCGGCGTAACGGAACCGCGCGAAGGAGTCGGCCAGCAGCCGCAGGCCGCCGTAGTGACGCAGGGCGGCGAACGCCTCGTCTCCGGAGAGCTCGTCCCCGATCATGTCCCGGGTCTGCGGGACGCGGACGGCGGTTCCCATGGCGTGGACGCTCCTTGCTCGTACGGCTGGTCCCGGGGCGGTTGCCCCGAGAACCGGTTGCCCCGAGAACCGGGTTGTCAGCGTCGTCCGCCGAACTCCCACTCGTGGACCTCCACAGCCGCGTACCGGTCCGCCGTCAGCACGGCCCGAGCCCGGGCCGGGTCCGGGGCGCGGACCAGGGCCGCCGTGCCCAGCCAGGTGGTGCCGTCGTCGGACAGGAGGGGGCCGTAGGCGATCAGGTCGTCCTTCTGCGACGGTACGGCCAGGTCGGCGGCCTCTCCCGTGCCGAGACCGAGCACCAGGTACCGGTCGCCACCGGTGCGGCCGCCGGGGAAGTCCCACATGGTGCGGCCCAGCAGGTTGCGCCAGCGGCGCAGCAGTACGTCCCGGAACGCGCCGGCCTGGTAGCACGGCTCGTCGAACGCGAAAGCGCGGGCAGCCGCGGCATCGGGCAGGTCGACGATGTGCACGCTCCCGGTGGGCGTCTCGCCGTCGGCCGCGAACGTCGGTCCACGGGCGATCAGTTCGGCCGCGTACCCGTCCATGTAGGACCAGTGCGCTTCCGTCAGCTCCTCACGCAGGGGCAGGGAACCGGGCCGGTCACGGTGATAACAGAAGAACTCCATGACCACGAAGCCTCGTCCACGGGCGAGGACATCTCAACCGCATTGGCCCGGCGGTGTGTTCGTCCAAGCGGCGTCGCTGGTTTGTCCATGGACCGCGCCTTGGTCGGGGCGCGAGGGTCGGTTCATGAGGGTGGATCTTGGGGATTGTCGTGCATAGCCCGGCGGGAGAGCGGCGGCGGATGGCGGGCGGGTTGTTCGCGCTGGCCGTCGGCGGGTTCGGCATCGGGCTGACCGAGTTCCTGATCGCGGGGCTGCTGCCGCAGGTGGCGTCGAGTTTCGAGGTGTCCGAGGCGGCCGCGGGCCGGCTGATCTCCGGATACGCGCTGAGCGTCGCGGTCGGCGCGATCGCCCTGACCGCGGCTACCGCGCGGCTGCCCCGCAAGCACGTCCTGGTCGGCCTGCTGGTCCTGTTCGTCCTCGGCAACCTGCTGTCCGCGATCGCCCCGAACTACCCGGTGATGCTGCTCGGGCGGATCGTCGCGGCACTGTGCCACGGCTCGTTCTTCGGCATCGGCTCCCTCGTCGCGAGCTCCCTGGTCGCGCCGGAGCGCAAGTCCCGCGCGGTGGCCGTCATGTTCGCCGGGCTGACGGTCGCGAACGTGCTCGGTGTGCCGTTCGGCGCGCTGGTCGGGGAGCGCTGGGGCTGGCGGGCCGCCTTCTGGGCGGTCACCGCGGTCGGCCTGCTCGCGCTCGCGGGCGTCGTCGTGCTCGTGCCGGGCCGCGCCGGACGGACAGCGCCCACGGCACCCGCCGGTCTGCGCGCCCAGCTCGGCGCGCTCCGGTCCGGGCAGGTCTGGCTGACCCTGGCCGCCACCGCGCTCGGCTACGGCGGGATGTTCGGCGCGTTCAGCTATGTCGCCTACACGCTCACCGAGGTCGGCGGCTTCTCCTCGGCGGACGTCGCCTGGCTGCTCATGGTGTACGGCGTCGGCCTGGTCGTCGGCAACCTGCTCGGCGGGCGGGCCGCCGACCACGACCGTGACCGTGCGCTGGTCCTCGCCCTGACCGGCCTCACGCTCACCCTGACGGTGTTCGGGCTGCTCGCCACCAGCCCCACGGCGTCGGTGGTGCTGATGTTCCTGATGGGGGTGTTCGGGTTCGCCGGTGTGCCCGGCCTGATCACCCGCGTCACCGACCACGCGCAGGGCGCGCCTCTCGCCGCCGGCGCCAACGTGTCCGCCTCCAACATCGGCAACGCACTGGGCGCCTGGGCCGGCGGCCTCGCCATCACGGCGGGCCTCGGCTACACCGCACCGCTGTACGCCGGCGCGCTCATGGTGCTCACCGCCGTCGCCGTGATGGCCGTCGCCGCGCGTCGGGTGAGCTCGTCGGGGAGGCAGCGCCGGGCCGCGGTGGTTCGGCGATGACTTTTCCGGGTGCGTCCGGTCTGCGCCGGCGCGCCCGTCCGCCTCGAGCGCCGTGACGGCGGTGACCGCGCGGCCGTGGTGAACGTGCGCTACCGCCCGCTCAGCACCGACCCCAGCCAGTCGGTCAGGTGACGGCCGACCTCCTCGGGGCGTTCCTGCTGGATCCAGTGGCCGCACCCGTCGAGCAGATGGGCGGCGTGCAGGCCCGGGAGCGTGGTGGGGAAGGCGTCGATCGCGTCGGACAGCCAGGTGGTGGACGCGTCCAGGGTGCCGCCCAGGAACAGGGAGGGCTGGCGGATCGGCGCGCCCGCGTGGGCGGCCAGGTCCTTCCAGTCGCGGTCCATCGCACGGTAGCGGTTCAGGGCACCGGTCATCCCCGTGCGCTCGAACTCCCCGGCGTAGACGTCGAGATCGTCCTCGGTGAGCCAGGCCGGGAGGCGGTCGACGGGGAAGCGGTCGCGCAGCTTCCCGCCGGGTGCGACGAAGTGGGGGTCGGGGGCCGCGAAATGTCCCTCGGCGGCGACGAGGTCCCCGTCGGCGGTCCCGAGGTCCCCGTCGGCCGTGGGCATCGTGTCGGCGGAGAGCGCGGCGTAGAAGCCGGCCAGCCAGCCCCGTACGTCCGGCTCGATCTCCCGTTCGGCCCGGCCGGGCTCCTGGAAGTAGGAGACGTAGAACTCCTCCTCCCCGCCGATCCCCGCGAAGACCTCGCTGGGGCGGGGGCCGCCGGGCGGGGTGTACGGCACGCTCAGCAGGGCGACCGCGTGGAAGACATCGGGCCTGAGCAGCGCCGAGTGCGCGGCGATCGTCGCGCCCCAGTCGTGCCCGACGACCACCGCGGAACGCTCGCCGAGCGCCTCCACCACGGCCGCGTTGTCCTCCACCAGTTCGGTCATCCGGTATGCCGCCACCGCCTCCGGCTTCGAGGAGCGGCCGTATCCGCGCACGTCCACGGCGACCGCGCGGTATCCGGCCGCGGCCAGCACCGGAAGCTGATGGCGCCACGAGTACCAGGACTCCGGGAAGCCGTGCAGCAGCAGGACGAGGGGTCCGGTGCCCTGTTCCACGAGGTGGATCCGGCCGGCGGGACCGGGGACCAGGCGGTGGGTGAGGTGCGGCATGTGTCCTCCGTACGTAAGGATCACGGGTTACGACGATCCTGCGGGGTGACGGCGGCGCGGCGCGAGATCTGTTGCCGGTTCGGCAAATCCGCAGGCCGGGGGCCGTTGTCGGACCCGGCGCCTACGGTGGCTCGCATGGATACGGAGCAGGTGCGGCTGGTGCCCTGGGCGGAGGGCGACTTCTGGCTGCTGCAGCGGACCAACAGTCCGGAGATGACCGCCCACTTGGGCGGGCCCGAGAGCGAGGACAAGCTCGTCGCGCGGCATCGGCGGTACGTCGAGCCGGCCTCGGGGCGGATGTACCGCGTCACGCTCGCGGACGGCGGGGAGACCGTCGGCTCGGTGGGGTTCTGGGAGCGTGAGTGGCGGGACTCCCTGGTCTGGGAGACCGGCTGGGGGATCCTGCCGGAGTTCCAGGGTCGGGGACTGGCCGCGCAGGCGGCCCGCGCCGTCGTGGGGGAGGCACGGGCCGCCGAGGAGCACCGGTGTCTGCACGCGTTCCCGAGCGTGGAGCACGCCGCGTCGAACGGAGTCTGCCGGCGGGCGGGCTTCACCCTGCTCGGACAGGCCGGGTTCGAGTACCCGAAGGGGCACTGGATCACGTCGAACGACTGGCGGTTCGACCTCACCGGCGGGGACGCGGGCTGAGAGCGCGTGTGCGGGCGTGCGGCGGTGACGGTCCGGGTGGGCCGTCAGCCGTCGGTGTCCGTCAGCTCCCGGACCACCCTGGCCGCGACGGGCACCTTCACCCCGTGCCGGTCCGCCGCGCGCAGCAAGGCCCCGCCGATCGCGTCCAGTTCGAGGGGCCGGCCGGCCTCCGCGTCGCGTTGCATCGAGGACTTCGTGCCGGGGGGGAAGGCGTCGTAGCGGGCCAGGGCCTGGGCGGGGTCGGCCGGACCGCCACAGGCCGCGCTGACCGCGGCGGTCTCCTCCACCAGGGCGGTCAGCTCCTCGCGGTGCCGGGTGCGCACCTCGCCGAGGGGGAGGCCGTGGAGCGTGGTGAGGAGGGCGAAGGGGGCCAGGAAGGACATCTTCGCCCACAGGGCGGCCGTCTCGTCGTCCAGGACGCGGGTCCCGGGGCCGGCCGCGGCCAGGGCGGAGGCCAGGGCGTCCAGGCGCTCGCGGGGGACGCCGTCGCCGGTCAGATCGAGTTCGGCGAAGGGGCTGCCGTGCTCGATGACGCCCGGCGCGATCCTCGTCGACTCGACGCGGATCACCGCGGGCGCGACCCGGTCCGGGCGGTAGCGGGCGCGCAGGATGGCCGGATGTTCGACGCCGTTCAGGAGCGGGACGACCAGTCCGTCGCCCAGGGCGGCGGACGGCACGCGGTCGAGGGCGGAGTGCAGGGAGGTGTGCTTGACGGCGATCAGGCAGGCGTCCACCGGTTCGCGCAGTTCGGTGTCGGCCTCGACGGGGGTCGTGAAGTCGCCGAAGGTGCCGCTGCGGACCTGGAGGCCGGACGCGCGCAGGGTGGCCGCGGTGCCGTCGCCGGCCAGGCAGATCACCCGGTGTCCGGCGCGGGCCAGCAGTGCGGCGAGGAGGCCGCCGGTGCCGCCCGGGCCCAGGACGGCCACGGTGGGTTTCCGGTGCGCGGAGTCGTGCGCCATGTCGGGTTGTTCCTCTCGTCGGTCGGCCCCGCGATCGGTGGCCGCCTCGGCGAGGATCATGGCATTCGGAACGGGCGGGCGGAAGCGCCGATCCGCCCGGGGAGGGAGACTGTCGGTATGTGCCGCAGTATCAAGACGCTTCGTCCGCCTGTGTTGCCCGAGGAGGCGACGGAGGAGGAGATCCGGGCCGCCGCGCTCCAGTACGTGCGCAAGGTGTCGGGCTTCCGCGCCCCCGCCGCCCACAACCAGGAGGTCTTCGAACGGGCCGTGGAGGTGATCGCGGAGGCGACCGCGGAGTTGCTGGCCGGCCTTGAGGTCAGGGGAGCGGCTCGGCGCGAGGCGGGGTGATCCGAAACCGGCGCCGGGCGCGGGCCGGGTGCGCCGGCCGGCTTCCGCGGGCCGGGAGCCGCCACCCCGGCGTCCACCGGACCGCCCGCCGCGTACGTCCGGGTGCCGTCGCCGTCAGCGAGCCTCGGCCCCCGGACGCGGCCGCATCACGTACGCCGCTCCCGCGCCCGCCCCGAACAGCGCCGCCACCGACACCCCGGTCGCCAGCCAGGTCGCCCCCAGCCAGTGCGCGCCGAAGTAGCCGAGGGCCACGCTGTACGCGGCCCAGGACAGGCCCGCGAGGGCGGACCAGGGCAGGAAGTCGCGGGCTCGGCGGTGGGCGGTACCGGCCAGGAGGGAGACCACCGAACGGCCGGCGGGGGCGAAGCGGGCCAGGACCACCAGGGCCCCGCCGCCCGCGGAGAGCGCGTCGCCGAGACGTTCCTGCGCCGTGGTCAGGCGACGGGAGCGGGCGATCGCGCGGTCCAGGCGCTCACCGCCCCGGAAGGCGAGGCGGTACGCCGCCAGGTCGCCGAGGACGGAGGCGGTCGTCGCGCACAGGATCAGGGCCATCACGTCCGGGACCTTGCCGGTCGCCGCACTGCCCGCGGCCGCGGCCGTGGCGGCCGTGATGACCAGCACCCCGCTGGGCAGCAGCGGCACGAACACATCGAGGAGCACCGACAGCGCGACCATGGCGTAGATCCATGGACTGCCGGTCAGTGACCCCAGACTCTCCAACACCGCGACTCCCCGTGATTCCCCCGTAGACAGCCATACAGCGTACGCCTGGGCAGTGACAGGAGATTCACGGGGGGCGCATGAGATGGGCGCGACATGTTCACCCGGCTGCCGCGTCGCGGGCGCAGGGATGCGGTCCCGCGCCGCCCGAACGCGCCGGTGCCCTCCCCCACGGACGTGAGGGAGGGCACCGTACACGATCACCTCAGACGGCCACGGGCTCCGCGGCAGGCTCGCGTTCCGTCGCCGAGCGCTTCGCCAGCAGCCGGTCCAGGCCGAACGCGCCGGACCCGGTGAAGACCAGCAGCAGGAAGGCCCAGCTGAACATCGCGGCGGCCTCGCCGCCGTTCTCCATGGGCCACAGGGCCATGGGCTGGTGGACCTTGAAGTACGCGTACGCCATGGATCCCGCGGCGATGAACGCGGCGACGCGCGTGCCCAGGCCGAGCAGCACGAGACCGCCGCCGACGAGCTGGATCACGGCCGCGTACCAGCCGGGCCAGGTGCCCGTCTCGATCGTGCCGCCGTCGGTGCCGGAGGCACCGCCGAGGACGCCGAAGAGGGAGGCTGCGCCGTGACAGAGGAAGAGCAGGCCGACGACTATGCGGTACAGGCCGAGGGCATATGGCTGGGCGCTGTTCAGGCGTCCGGTCATGTGGGGGACTCCTTCGGTCGGGTCGGTCCCACAGGGGGGTCGCCCCAGGGGGATGGAACCGCGTGAGTCATCCACGGTAGGTGGGCCTGATCAACGCTTGCTAGTTCAACATTTGGCCATTGGTTTGCCCCCTCTGCCCCTTCCGTTTCACCCGCAGTCGCACGTTGGAAGGCCGCACCCCGCCGCCCCGGCGACCGAAAGTGTGTCCGAATGTGCATGAACTACCGTGCGTTGAGCCGCTCTTGACGGTCCATCAGCTGGTGAGACGGGACTTCTCGCGGCCGCTCTCGCCCGTGAGTTGGGAGTCCGAGACGGTCTCGAGCCTCGTTTGCCCCTCTCCGGACTCCCGCACCTGGTCCAGCCGCAGCCGCGCCGAACGCCCGCTCAGCGTCAGCGTCATGAGCTGGTTGCCGAACCAGGGACCGCCCGTGTGCCGCCAGGACACCGGCGGCCGCTCGCACCGGCCGTGCCGCGCCAGCCGCCGCCCGAGCGCCCGCGCCGTCGCACTCCAGCCGAAGCGGAAGCCGAACCGCATGTAGCCGGGGACGGAGTTGTGGACGGGTGAGCAGGTGAGCTGCAGGACCCGCGCATCGGGCCCGCCGCTGTACCACTTCGGCTCGGCCACGTACGCGTGGTGCACGTCTCCCGACAGCACCAGCACCGTCGCCGGCGCCTCGGGGCCCGAGCCGACCTCGGCGATCAGGTCGGCCAGTGCCGCGAAGGACTCCGGGAACGCCGCCCAGTGCTCCAGGTCCGCCTTGCGCCGCAGGTTCTCCCCGAACCGGGCCCAGCGCGCCCCGCGCTCCCCCCGGCACAGCGCCGCGTCCCACGCCTCGGCCTCGTGCACCAGGTGCGGCAGCAGCCAGGGCAGCGAGGTGCCGATCAGGAGGTGGTCGTAGGAGGCGCGCTCCATCAGGACCTGTTCGCGCAGCCACTCGGCCTCGCCGGGGTGGAGCATCGAGCGGTTGTCCTCGTCGAGGACGCGGGCCGCGCGGGAGTCCACCATCAGCAGCCGCACCCGCCCGAAGTCGCGCCGGTAGCTCCACCGCGCGGAGGCCGCGTCGGCGTCGGCCCGGCAGGCGAAGGCACGCAACTCGTCGGTGCCGTCGGGGGACTGCCGTACGGCGGCGTAGAGCGGGTCGGCGGCCAGTTCGGCCGGGGGGAGGTTGCCCAGGTGCTGGTAGACCCAGTACGACATCAGCCCGCTCAGCAGCCGCTCCCGCCACCACGAGACGGCGCGCATGTCCTCGAGCCAGGACGCGGAGGTGTTCCAGTCGTCGATCACGTCGTGGTCGTCGAAGATCATGCAACTGGGCACGGTGGACAGCAGCCAGCGCACCTCGGGATCGAGCCAGGACTCGTAGTAGAGGTGCGTGTACTCCTCGTAGTCCGCCACCTGGTCGCCCGGCGGGTCGCTCAGGTCGCGGCGTGCGGACAGCCAGTTCTGGGTGGCCCGGGAGGTCTCGTCGGCGTAGACCTGGTCGCCCAGCAGCAGGAGCACGTCCGGCCGTTCGCCCTCCGGCTCGGCGGCGATCCGGGCCGCGAGGGTGTCCAGGGCGTCGGGGCCGACGGGGTCCTTGTCGCCCTTCGGCGGCGCGGCCCAGCGGCAGGAGCCGAAGGCGACGCGGACGGTGTCGCCCTCGGCGGGCGTGCGGATGACCGACGGGGGGAACGGCGAGTCGGGCGGCGGCCACACGCGTGTGCCGTCCAGATGGACCTCGTACGACCGTGTCGTGCCCGGGGCGAGACCGTCGACCGGGACGAGGGCGTAGTGGTGGCCCGCGATCTGGAAGGTGGGGGTCTCACCGCCGGTGCCGTCCGAGCAGCGCACCTCGGCGGTGCAGGGACGGCTCGTCTCGACCCATACGGTCGCCGACGAGCCGTCGACGTACCTGAGCAGTGGTCCCACCCGCAGATCCGCCACGTGATCCTCCTCCGTCGCCCCGTACGGTACGGAACGACGGAGGTCCACGGGGAGATTCCGGGGCTCGGATTCGTCAGCAGTTGGCCAGGTAGCTCGTCAGCGCGCTCTTCTCCGCGGAGTCGACGGAGAGGTCGTAGTAGTACTTCACCTGGACCCAGGCGCGCACGTAGGTGCAGCGGTACGAGGTGAGGGACGGCATCCAGGTGGCCGGGTCCTGGTCGCCCTTGGACTGGTTCACGTTGTCGGTGACCGCGAGGAGCTGCGGGCGGGTGACGTCGTTGGCGAAGGACTGGCGCCGGGCCGTGGTCCAGGCGCTCGCGCCGGAGTCCCAGGCCTCGGCGAGCGGGACCAGGTGGTCGATGTCGACGTCGGAGGCGGCGGTCCAGGTGGCGCCGTCGTAGGGGGAGTACCAGCTGCCGCTGGTGGCGGCGCAGGCGGAGTCGGTGACGACGTTCGAGCCGTCCCGCTTGAGGATGTACTCGCGGGTGTTGCAGGTGCCGCTGATGGTGATCCAGGTCGGGAACAGGTCCCGGCTGTAGCCGGTGCGGTTCTCGGTCGCCACGGTGAGCGAGGCGAGGTAGGTGCGGGCGGTGGCCGCGCTGACCGGGGTGGGGAGGGCGGCGGAGGCGGTCGGGCCGTTGAGAACCGCGACGGAGGCTATGAGCGCGGTGAGCGCGCCGAGTATGCTGAGCCGTCGACGCGCGTAGAACTTCGGCATGCGAACTCCCTTGGGGGGCGGGGGTGTTGGAGCGCGAGCGTTCGAATGTTCGCGACTCCGTGTTGCGGGGAGATGTGCGTACGGTGAGAAGTTAGTGACGCGTACATGACACGACAAGGTTTACGGCGAAACGATCACGTACGATGGACGGCGTTGAAGGGGAGTAGCTCTTCGCCGGACCGTCGACATACTGCTCAGCTCGTCTGAGCCGGCGCCCGGAGGCAGGTCTTCAGGGATCGGCCAGCGAGACCTTCGGCCAGTAGTGCACTGACTGTGTGCTGCCGTGCCGAGGCGTCGTTTCGCAGGAACACTCTCGGTGGGGCAGCCCCGACCGATTGAGGACTCTTGATCAGCTTCACCGTGACGGCCGTCGTCTTCGGCGTCGTCTTCCTCGCCGAGCTGCCCGACAAGACCGCGCTCGCCGGTCTCGTCCTCGGCACCCGCTACCGCGCCTCCTACGTCTTCGCCGGGGTCGCCGCCGCCTTCGCGCTGCATGTCGTGCTCGCCGTCGCGGCCGGCAGTGTGCTGACCCTGCTGCCGCAGCAGATCGTGCAGGCGCTGACCGGTGTGCTCTTCCTGGGCGGCGCGGCCGTCCTGCTGATGCGGAAGGACGACGGCGACGAGGAGATCCGCAAGCCCGAGGACCAGTCCTTCTGGAAGGTTGCCGGAGCCGGGTTCATGCTCATCCTGGTCGCCGAGTTCGGGGATCTGACCCAGATCATGACGGCCAACCTCGCGGCCCGCTACGACGACCCGCTCTCCGTCGGTCTCGGTGCGGTGCTCGCGCTGTGGGCGGTGGCCGGTCTCGGCATCGTCGGCGGAAAGGCCCTGATGAAGCGGGTCCCGCTGAAGCTGATCACCAAGGTCGCGGCGCTGCTGATGCTGGCGCTCGGGCTGTGGAGCCTGTGGGAGGCCGTGGCCGGGTGAGCTGAACGGCGAGTGAACGGTTCCTGGCGGTTCCCGGGGGTGGTGGCGGGAACCGGCCCAGTTTTGTACCGTAGAGAAACAAAGTGGCCTCCGCCCGTTTCCCCTGACCGGCGGGCGGGGCCGCCTTGTCCCTCCGGGGCGTGCGGGGGAGACACCTCCGAAGCCCCACGTCCCGCGTCTTGGAGCTGCCGATGACGGCCACCGCCGCCCCCACCGTGCTCACCGCCCGCGCCCTCCTGCTCGACATGGACGGCACCCTCGTCAACTCCGACGCCGTCGTGGAGCGCATCTGGCGCCGCTGGGCCGAGCGCCACGGGCTGGACGCCGACGAGGTCATGAAGGTCGTCCACGGCCGCCAGGGGCACGCGTCGATGGCGGTCCTGCTGCCCGACCGGCCCATGGAGCAGAACCTCGCCGACAACGCCCGCATGCTCGCGGACGAGACCGCGGACATGGACGGCGTGGTGGCGATACCCGGGGCGCCGGAGTTCCTGGCGTCCCTGCGGGGACTTCCGCACGCGCTGGTGACCTCGGCCGACGTGCCGCTGTCCACGGCGCGGATGGCCGCGGCGGGCCTGGAACTGCCCGAGGTCCGGATCACCGCCGAGTCCGTGGGCGCGAGCAAGCCCGACCCCGAGGGGTTCCTGAAGGGGGCCGCGGAACTCGGGGTCGCGCCCGCGGACTGCGTGGTCTTCGAGGACTCGGGGGCGGGGATCGCGGCGGGGAAGGCCGCCGGGATGCGCGTGGTGGGGATCGGCCCGCGAGCCGGGCTCCACGACCCGGACGTGACGGTCCGGGACCTGACCCAGGTGCGGGTCGAGCGTGTGGAGGACGGCACGATCCGGCTGCACGTGCAGTAGGGGCCTCTGGGGGAGAGACGGCTTCATGGCCGGTGAGGGCTCCTCGGGGGAGGTGGCTTCATGGCCGGTCGGTGCTCTTCGGGAGGGGCGGCTTCGTGGCGGTGGGAGCCCGCCGGGGGAGACGGCTTCATGGCTGGTGAGGGCCTCTTCGGGGAGGTGGCTTGGTGGCCGGTCGGAGCCCGTTGCTTCGTGGCCGGTGTGAGCCCGTCCGGGCCGGTCGGAGCCCGTCGGAGGAGACGGCTTCGTGGCCGGGGGAGCCCTTCGGTGGGGCCGGGTTCACCTGCCCCGTGCGAGAACGCGCCTAAGCTCCGCGTCCGGTGGAAGCCCTCGGCGGGGTCTGCCCCACCTGCCCCGTCCCCGGGCGCGCGCTTATGGCTCCGCGTCCGGTGGAAGCCCTCGGCGGGGTCTGCCCCACCCGTCCCGACCCCGAGCGCGCGCCTACGGCTCCGCGTAGGTTGGCAGCCCTCGGTGGAGCCAGGCCCACCTGTCCCGTCCCCGAGCGCGCCCCTACGGCTCCGTCGTTTCCGATTCCAGCCGCTCCCGGGTCACAAGGTCGTACACCCCGTACTGCGTCGGCTGGACCCCCCGCGCCCGCTGATACCGGTTCACCGCGTCCTCGACGCCCTCGTTGTAGTGGCCGCTCGCCTTCCTCGTGTACAGGTTGAGCTGGGTGAGCCGCAGTTCCAGCTCGACCACCTCCGGGCCCTCGGAGCCGCGCCGCAGTACCGGCGGAGCCGCCTCGCGGGCCGCGTCGGACCCGTTCGCCTTGTCCGACGCGGCGTCGGACGCCGTCGGGGTGACCGTCGGCCCGGGGGACAGTGACGGGCTCGGTGCGGCGCTGGACCTGGACGGGGACGGGGAGGCCGATGTCGACGGGCTCGCGCTCGCCGTCGGCGACGCGGGTCCGGCGGGTGGCCGTAAGGACACCTCCGCCGTGGACGGGGACGCCGAGGCCGTCGCCGCGGTGGTCGGGGCGTCCGGGACGGCCGGACGCACGTCCCGCGGTGCCGCCGCGTCCCGCGCGGGCGACTCGTACGTGAACAGGCCACTGGCCAAGCCGGCCGCGGCGACCACCGTCACCGCGGCTCCGGCCGTGGCGAGCAGGACGGTCCGGCGCCGGGTCCGGCGCGGCCTGTCCTCGGCGGTCCGGGCGGGGACGGACGGGGCCCCGGTCGCCTCGAACCGGCTCAGGTCGGTGGGATCCGGCCGGGGCGGCACGGCACGCAGCGGCATGGTGACCTCCGGTGCGGGCACCCGCGGCACCGGTGCGGTCTCGTCGTCCAGCTCCACGTACGGCCGTATGCGCAACGGATCGAAGTCCTCCGCCGCGGCGGCCTCCGCCGTACGCGCGTCCCGCAGCGCGTCCGACGCGCGCTGGGTGCACCCGCAGGACGGGGTGTTGTCGGTCCCTCTCGGTGCCCCGCACTCCGGGCACAGATGGCCGTTCGACTCCGCCATGTGTTCGTCCCTCCCCTCACAAACTCCAGAGATTATGCAGACCCCGTCCACAGCGGGCTTTCGGAAGCCCCCGGAATATCGGCTTCCAACAGGACTCAACAGGCCATAAGCGATCAAACCGATCACGATGGAGCTGTAACGGAGAGGCTCGGGAGGTCTTCATGGCCGCGGATGCGCACGGTATGACGGAGGGTGTGCGAGACGCGCGAGAGCACCACGTGTCCGGCAACGTCCTCGTCTCGATCGGGGCCCTGCTCCTCGGCATGCTGCTCGCCGCGCTGGACCAGACCATCGTGTCCACCGCGCTGCCCACCATCGTCAGCGAACTGGGCGGCATGGAGCACCTGTCGTGGGTGGTGACCGCGTATCTGCTGGCGTCCACGGCCGCCACGCCGCTGTGGGGCAAGCTCGGGGACCAGTACGGGCGCAAGCGGCTCTTCCAGACCGCGATCGTGATCTTCCTGATCGGCTCCGCACTGTGCGGCATGGCCCAGGACATGACCCAGCTGATCGCCTTCCGGGCTCTGCAGGGCCTGGGCGGCGGTGGGCTCATGGTGCTGTCGATGGCCATCGTCGGCGACCTCGTCCCGCCGCGCGAACGAGGGCGCTACCAGGGGCTGTTCGGGGCGGTGTTCGGGGCGACGAGTGTGCTCGGGCCCTTGCTGGGCGGGCTGTTCACCGAGCATCTGAGCTGGCGGTGGGTGTTCTACGTCAACCTTCCGGTCGGAGTGGTCGCGCTCGCCGTGATCGCCGTCGTGCTGCGGATTCCGCGCAGGTCGGCGAAGCACGTCATCGACTACCTGGGGACCTTCCTCATCGCCGCCGTCGCCACCTGCCTGGTGCTGGTGGCCTCGCTGGGCGGCAACACCTGGGCGTGGGCGTCGCCCCAGATCGTCGGGCTCGCGGTGCTGGGGGCGCTGCTCGCGGTCGCCTTCGTGGCGGTCGAACGGCGGGCCGCCGAGCCCGTGCTGCCGTTGAAGCTGTTCCGGGTGCGGACCTTCACGCTGTCCGCCGTCATCAGCTTCATCGTCGGGTTCGCGATGTTCGGGGCCATGACCTACCTGCCCACCTTCCTCCAGGTGGTGCAGGGCGTCTCGCCGACCATGTCCGGTGTGCACATGCTGCCCATGGTGTTCGGGCTGCTGCTGTCCTCGACCGTGTCCGGGCAGATCGTCAGCCGTACCGGGCGCTGGAAGGTGTTCCCGGTGGCCGGGACCGCGGTCACCACGCTGGGGCTGCTGCTTCTGCACCGGCTCGACGAGTCCAGTTCCACCTGGGTGATGAGCGCGTACTTCTGTGTGTTCGGGCTGGGGCTCGGACTGGTCATGCAGGTCCTGGTGCTGATCGTGCAGAACGCCGTGTCCTACGAGGACCTCGGCGTCGCCACGTCCGGTGCGACCTTCTTCCGGTCCATCGGGGCGTCCTTCGGCGTGGCCATCTTCGGCACGGTCTTCGCGAACCGGCTCGGGGACAAACTGGCCGAGGCCCTGCGAGGGGCCCAACTGCCGCCCGGAGTCTCGGTGTCGGGGCTCGAGGCGGACTCCCGCGGGCTCGCGGAGCTGCCGGGCTCCCTGCGGCCCGAGGCGCTGCACGCGTACGCCTCCTCGATCACCGACGTCTTCCTCTACGCCGCGCCCGTCGCGTTCGTCGGGTTCGTGCTCGCCTGGTTCCTCAAGGAGGACCGGCTGCGCGGGTCGGTCACGGCGCCCGACGTCACCGAGACACTGGCCAGCAACCCCGTGGAGCGGTCGTCGTACGACGAGGTGTGCCGGGCGCTGTCGGTGCTCGGGACCCGCGAGGGGCGGCGTGAGATCTACCGGGAGATCACCGAGCGGGCCGGGTACGACCTGCTGCCCGCCTCCAGCTGGCTGGTGCTGCGGGTGCGGAAGTACGGCTGGGCGGAGCCGGCGGTGCTCGCCGAGCGCACGTCCGTGCCGCTGAGCGTGATCATCGAGGCGGCGCGGCAGGTGGAGGAGCGCGGGCTGGCGACCAGGGAGGGGCTGGATCTGCTGCTCACCGACTCGGGACGGGAGGTCGCGGAGCGGCTCGCGGCGGCTCGGGAGGCGTCGCTGGGGGAGCTGCTGGGGGACTGGTGGGGGCCTGATCGGCCCACCGATCTGGCGCAGCTGGTGAAGGACCTGAACGACGAGCTGTGCGGGTCGGACCGGGAGCAGCCGCACGAGGGCGGTACGGCTCGGCTGTGACGTGACGGCGGGCGACCTGGGGGCGTCCGTACGCGGCTCGCGGGCCGTCCTGGCTACAGCGTCTTGCCCAGGGTGTGGTCCGCGTAGATGTCGTCGCTGTACGGCTCCGCGTCCGTGTAGCCGAGCCTTCTGTACAGGGCCACGGCCTCGGTGAGGTCCTTGCGGGTCTCCAGGAGCAGGCAGGTGGCGCCCAGGGCCCGGGCCGCGGACTCCGCCGCTTCGACGAGGAGCACCGCGCCGCCCTTGCCGCGCATCTCCTTGTGCAGGTAGACCCTGGTGAGCTCGGCGCTCCCGTCGTGGCGCAGGCGCACGCCCGCCGTGCCGGCCGGTTCGCCCGCGTATCGGGCCACCAGCAACTGGCCTGTCGGAGGGGTCAGTTCGCTGCCCGTGTGGCCGGCCACCTCCCTCTCCAGCTCGACCGGGTCCGTCCTGCGGTTCTCGTGGAGGAGGTAGTAGCGGTCGCTGACCTCCGTGTAGTAGGCGCGCCAGAGTGCCGCTGCCGTGGGGGAGTCGGGGGGCTCCGGGGTGACGGTCCAGGTCATGGCCTGATTGTCGCCTACACATATGCGGAGGTGGTTTGAATTAATTGTTGACGGCAACCCGGCTGGCATGTCAACAGGCCTGATCATCGCTCTGATCGTGATCGTGGCGGCCGTCCTCGTCGTGGCGGCCGTACTGACCCTGCGTAGCCGGGGTCCGCAGCACGGCCGGGGCCTGAAGCGTCGCTTCGGGCCCGAGTACGACCGTGTCGTGGCCCGGCACGACGGGGACGAGAAGGCTGCCGAACGCGAACTCACCGAACGCGTGGAGCGGCATGGATCCCTGCGCGAGCAGCCGCTCGAAGCGGCGGAGCGCCAGCGGTACGAAGACCGCTGGACGGCCGCCCAGGAACGCTTCGTCGACTCGCCCCGAGAGGCCGTCGCCGAGGCGGACCGGCTGCTCGCCGAGCTCGCCGAGGCCCGGGGCTTCCCCGGCGGCGGGCAGTACGAGGAACAGTTCAACGCGCTGTCGGTGCATCACGCGCACCACGTCCACGGCTACCGGCGGGTGCACGTGGTGGCCGGTGCGGGCGCGAACACCCGGCAGGACGGCGACGGCCGGACCGACACCGAGGACATGCGCGCCGCCATGGTCGAGGCGCGGGCCCTCTTCGAGGACCTCGTCGGCCCGCCGAGCAGCCGCGAGGAGTCCCGGACACCCACCGACGAGTCCCACCTGAGTGCGGGCCGGCCCCGTGACGGTCGCACCGACAGCCGGGGCCACCAGCCGTGGGCAACCAACAGGCGTCACGCGAAGGGAAGTTGAGCGACATGACGGATGCCACGAGCAGGCCGGGCGCCGACGGGGCACGGGGTGCGGGAAAGATCGGCAGGGGCACGGGCAACGACCCCGCGGGTTCGCACAGCCCCCTGGTGACGCCCACCGAGACCGAGGCGCCGGACCTCGACCGTGCGGCGGGTACGCCTCGCGGTGAGCGGCGGGACCCCGAGACCGGCGGTGAGGGCGGCTTCGCCGGAGACCCGGACCCGGCGGTCGGCGGCGACAAGGGCTCCGGTCTCGGTGCCGCACGTCGTGACGAGGGCTCCGGTCTCGGTGCCGCACGTCGTGACGAAAGCTCCGGTCTCGGTGCCGCCGGGCGTGACAAGACCTCCGGTCTCGGTGCCGCAGAGCGTGACAAGACCTCCGGTCTCGGCCGTGAGAACGGGCGGGGGGGCGACGCCGGTTCCGATGGCGTGGGAGGTGTCGGACCCGGCGTGGGCGGATCCCACGGGCGTGAGGCGCGGCTGCTGCCGCACGAGGAGTCCGACAAGCTCAGCATGCGGCTCCAGCACGCCGTGGCCGGGTTCGTGGACGAGCCCCGCTCCGCCGTCGAGGAGGCCGACCATGTGCTGGAGGAGGTCGCCGCCCGCTTCGCCGACGCCGTCAAGCAGCGTCGGCACACCCTGCGCAACTCCTGGCAGGGTGGCGACGGCGGCCAGGACAAGGCCGTTGCCGCCGGTGACACCGAGCAACTCCGGCTGGCACTGCGGGACTACCGCGAACTGACGGAGCGGTTGCTGCACAGCTGACGCCTCGTTCACGCGTACGACCGGCCTGTCGCCCGGACTCGGGCGGCAGGCCGGTCTTGCGTGCCTTGCGCCGGACACCGCCGTGCCGGGCGATTTATCATGCGGCGGCGGCAGGTCAACGGGGTTGCCGCGCAAGGAACCTTCAGGAGGAGCGCACGTGCTCGAACTCACCATGGCCGTCGTCACCGCGGCGGAGGAGGGTGCCACGGCCGGGATGCAGATGGCCGACGCGCCCAGTGACCCGGGCACCGTGCTGCGGGTGGGCCGGGACAAGTCCGTGTGCCGGCTCGCGACCCCCGACGACTGGCTGTTCGTCTCCCGGGTGCATCTGGAGTTCCTGTGCGGGCCCGAGGGCGTCTGGCAGGTGACCTGGCTCCAGGGCTCGCAGCCCGATCCCTCGTCCGAGGTGCAGCTCGTGGCCGGCGCCTACGCGCAGCCGCTGGTGTACGGCGGCTCCGTGACCCTGCCCCGGGGCGGCAACGGAGAGATCGTCATCCGCGACCGCACCGCCCCGCGCAGCGTCAACGTCGGCTTCTACCACGAGATCTGAGCGCCGCGGGTCAGGACAGCACCCGCGCCAGCGCGAAACCGTCGTAACCCTTGCTGCCCACCGTCTGGATGGCCGTGGCGCTCAGCCTCGGGTGCCGGCCGATCAGTTCGAGCGCGGTGCGGGTGCCCCGGACGTCGGGGGCGGGGTTGTCGGGGTCGGCCACCCGGCCGCCCCGTACGACGTTGTCCACCACGATCAGGCTGCCCGCGGCGGTGAGCTTGAGCGCCCACTCCACGTAGTGCGGGTTGTTGGCCTTGTCGGCGTCGATGAAGACGAGGTCGAAGGGGGGCGGGTTCTCGTCGGCCAGCCGGGGGAGGGACTCCAGGGCGGGGCCGACACGTACCTCGACGACCTTGTCGAGGCCCGCGCGGGCGAGGTTGCGGGTCGCGACCTCGGCGTTCTTCGGGCTGTACTCCAGTGAGACCAGGCGGCCGTCGGCGGGCAGGGCGCGGGCCATCCAGATCGTGCTGTAGCCGCCGAGCGTGCCGAGTTCCAGGATCGTGCGGGCGCCCTGGATCTGGGCCAGGAGCTGGAGGAGCTTGCCCTGCGGCGCCGTGACGGCGATGGCCGGGAGACCGGCGGCCTCGCTGTCGCGCAAGGCCGCCCGGAGTGCTTCGTCCTCCGGGGCGAGGTGGGCGGTGAAGTAGTCGTCGACGTCGTCCCAGAACTGCGACTCGCTCATACACCTATGCCTTTCATAAGCCTAGTTAGGTCAGCTAACTAGTTGCGCTAATGAATATAGGTGTGCTCCCGACTCCTGTCAGGGAATTACCGCTGAGGCGGTGAGCCGGGCAGCGGCCGGCCCGCGGACTCCGTCATGAACCACACCGCCACACCGCCGACGACGGCCGCGGCCATCATGTAGTAGGCGGGCATCATCATGTTCCCGGTCGCGCCGATCAGCGCGGTCACCGCCAGCGGGGTCGTGCCGCCGAAGAGGGACACCGAGACGTTGAAGCCGACCGAGAGGGAGCCGTAGCGCACCCGGGTCGGGAACAGCGCCGGCAGTGCGGACGGCATCGCCGCCGTGAAGCAGACCAGGAGCAGGCCCAGCGCGCCCATGCCGAGCGCGATCGCGAGCAGGCTGCCCTGGCGGATCAGCAGCAGGGCCGGTACCGACAGGAGCAGGAATCCCGCGCAGCCCGCGGCGATCACCGGGCGGCGGCCGACGCGGTCGCTCAGCGCGCCGGCGAAGGGCTGGACGACCATCATCAGTGCCATCACGGCGAGGACGACCAGCAGGCCGTGCGTCTCGTCGTACTTGAGCTCGCTGGTCAGATAGCTCGGCATGTACGACAGCAGCATGTAGTCGGTGACGTTGAAGACCAGGACCAGGCCCACGCAGAGCAGCAGGGCCCGCCACTGACCGGTGATCATCTCGCGCAGCGGGACCTTCGGGCGGCTCGACTCGGCCTTCTCCGCCTCGGCCGCGAACGCCGGGGTCTCTTCCAGGCGCAGCCGCAGATAGAGGCCGATGGCGCCCATCGGGCCCGCGATCAGGAACGGGATCCGCCAGCCCCAGGACACCAGGTCCTCGGTGGACAGCAGGGCCGTCATCAGGGTGACCAGGCCCGCGCCGGCGATGTAACCGGCCAACGTGCCGAACTCCAACCAGCTGCCGAGGAAGCCGCGCTTCTTGTCGGGGGAGTACTCGGCGATGAAGGTGGACGCGCCCGCGTACTCGCCGCCGGTCGAGAAGCCCTGGACCAGACGGGCGGCCAGGAGCAGCAGCGGGGCGCCGACGCCGATCGTGGCGTACGACGGGATCAGGCCGATGGCGAAGGTGCCGGCCGCCATCATGATCATGGTCACGGCGAGGACCTTCTGGCGGCCCACGCGGTCGCCCAGCGGGCCGAAGACCAGACCGCCCAGCGGGCGGACCAAGAAGGCCGCGGCGAAGGCGCCGAAGGTGGACAGGAGCTGGACGGTCGCACTGCCGGACGGGAAGAAGACCTTGCCCAGGGTGACCGCGATGTAGCTGTAGACACCGAAGTCGAACCACTCCATGGCGTTGCCCAGCGCGGCTGCCTTCACGGCACGCTTCACCAGGGCCGGGTCGACGGTGACGGCGTCGGCGGTGTCGGGACCGCGAGAGGCGCGGACGGGACGGGCGGGGGCGGGGGAGGAGGGGGCGGGGGCACTCGGCAAAACTTCGCTCGCCTGCCTTTCGACGGGGACAAGGGCAAAAAACGACCATAGGGGGACTTGCCGGGTTCACGTGCGGCACAAGTCCGGTCGCGGAACGTACATAAACGTGCTGTATGCAGGTACCCCGTGCCTGGTCACGGACGCGTCTTCCCGCCACGCATGTGATCCATCTCGCGCCTGCGCACGCGACGGCACCCGGGGCGGACTATCGTCATTCGGACAAAAGGTGGGCGCACGTCAGGTGAATGGGGGGTTGCCTGCGTCCCCCCTCACGGAACCGTGGACGAGCGGGACGGGAGGCCACGAGGCGTGGCGAACGCGGACAGTGGGACCACCGAGATCCAGGCGCGACTGCGCGCGGCCAGGCTCGCGCTGTGGCTGGTGGCGGCCGTCCTCGCCGCGAGACAGGTCGCCGTCGTCCTCAGCACCCCCAGAGGCGAGCGGCTGACGGACCTGGAGACCTGGGTCGGCCCGGACGGCGTCCTGCATGTGAAGGGTTCCCTGTACGACTCGACGCAGTTCACCGGTACCCCGTTCGGGGGACTTGTCCTGAAGCCCCTCACCCGTGCCGCCGAACAGGCCCTCGGCTGGGGCTGGACCTTCGGCACCCTGCTCCTGGTCGTCGCCCTCGGCCTCGTCGTCGCCCGCGCCCTGCCCCGGCCGGTCGGCCGCCGCACCTCTCTGTTCGCCGCGCCCGTCGCGATCAGCCTCCTCATGCTGTCGCTGCCCGTGCGTAACACGCTCTACCTCGGGCAGACCAGCATCATCCCGGTCCTGCTGGTCCTCGTCGCCTGCTTCGCCGTACGGGAGGAGCGGGTCGGCGGCCTGCTCGTCGGTCTCGCCGCCGCCCTCCAGCCCACGGTCCTGCTCTTCGCGCCCCTGCTCTGGTTCACCGGCCGCCGCCGGGCCGCCCTGACCGCGGGCGCGACCTTCGCCGGGAGCACCGCGCTCGCCTGGGCCGCGCTGCCGCACGACTCGTACACCTACTGGGTGCACCACATCGCCGGCACCGGCCTGGGCGGCGCCGCCGACGACCTCGCCAACCAGTCCCTGCACGGCCTGCTGCTGCGCCTGGGCATGACGGGGCCGCCGGAGATCTCCCTCTTCCTGGCCCTCGGGGCGGCCGTCGCCGCGCTGGGCGTGCGCCGGGCCGTGCGCTACGCGCGCGACGGCCAGCTGCTGCTCGCCGTCGCGATCACCGGGTGCGCGGCGATCGCCGTGTCGCCGACCACCTGGCAGCACCAGCTGCTGTGGGTGCTGCTCGCGGTCGTCGGGCGGGTCGGCAAGCGGGCCTCCGACCGGTATGTGTGGCCGGTCGCCGTCGTCGTGGTGATGACCCTGCCGGCAGGCATGCTGCTGCCGCACATCGCGGCGCTGTACCCGCTGCGCGACAACATGGTGCTGCTGGCCGCGCTCGCCGCCGCCACGGTGATTCCCTTCCTGCCGCGGACCTCGCCGTACTACCGGACGCCGATCCCCACGCGGTACGCCGCTCCGGTGCCGACGAGGTTCCGGCGCGTGCCGTTGCTGCCGTTCCTGCGGCGGGTGCTGACCCGGCCGAACCTGCTCCTCGAACTGCTGCTGATTCGTGTCACCTACGCCGCCTACCAGCAGGTCAGACTCGCGGCGACCGGGGGCAGCAACTCGGCGGGGCGGGCCACCGCGGAGAAGCACGGTCAGCAGATCCTCGATCTGGAGCGTCTGCTGCACATCGACATCGAGCACTGGGCCAACCACGCGGTGGTCAAGGTCGACTGGCTGCGGAACTTCTTCGACTTCTACTACGAGTCCTTCCACTTCGTGGTGCCGCTCAGCGTGCTGGCCGTCCTGTACTGGCGGCGACCGGTGGACTACCGGTGGGCCCGGGCCTCGCTGGGGTTCGCCACCCTGCTGGCCCTCGTCGGGTTCTGGCTCTACCCCCTCGCCCCGCCGCGCCTGATGCCGGCCCTCGGGATCATCGACACCGTGCACGGCGTGCAGGACTTCTCCAAGCCGGACTACGGCACGCTGACCGCGCTGACCAACCAGTACGCGGCGATGCCCTCGCTGCACTTCGGATGGTCGCTGTGGTGCGGGGTCGTCATCGCGATCGTCGCGCCCAGGTGGTGGATGAAGGCGCTCGGACTGCTGCATCCCTTCTTCACCGTGTCGGCGATCGTGGCCACCGGCAATCACTGGGTGCTGGACGCGGTGGGCGGGGCGGCGGTCGTCGCCGGCGGCTTCGGGCTGTCGTATCTGTTCCAGGGGCCCCGGGCCCGGACGGTGGCCGCGGCGGCGGAGGCCGAGGAGGAACGCGAGCTGGCGAAGCGGTAGGCGCCTGCGGCGCATGCCGTACGACGGGACGCGCAGCCCCGGGCGCCCGGGCACGGCGCCCGACCGACCCCGGGCGTACGGACGGCCGGGGCGGGCCGGCGGCTCGGGAAGGCCGTCGGCCCGCGAGGCCCGGGGCGGGTCAGCCGAGGGTGACCTGGAGTTCCTTGACGCCGTTGATCCAGGCCGAGCGCAGTCGGCGCGGGTCGCCGGCCGCGCGGAGGTTCGGCATGGCGTCGGCGATCGCGTTGAAGATCAGGTCGATCTCCAGGACCGCCAGGGACTTGCCGAGGCAGTAGTGCGGGCCTCCGCCGCCGAAGCCGAGGTGCGGGTTGGGGTCGCGGGTGATGTCGAAGACGTCCGGATCCGTGAAGACGTCCGGGTCGTGGTTGGCGGCGGCGTAGAAGATGCCCACCCGGTCGCCCTTCTTGATCTGCTTGCCGCCGAGCTCGGTGTCCTGGGTGGCCGTGCGCTGGAAGGCGTTGACGGGGGTCGCCCAGCGGACGATCTCCTCGGCCGCCGTCGAGGGGCGCTCAGCCTTGTAGAGCTCCCACTGGTCGGGATGGGTGAGGAAGGCGTGCATGCCGTGCGTGATGGCGTTGCGGGTCGTCTCGTTGCCCGCGACCGCCAGCATCAGCACGAAGAAGCCGAACTCGTCGGAGTTCAGGTTGCCTTCGTCCTCGGCGGCCACGAGCGTGGTGACGATGTCCTTGGCCGGGCACTGCTTGCGGTCCGCCGCCATGTTCATCGCGTAGGCGATGACCTCCATGGCCGACTCCTGGCCGACCTGCTCGGTGATCGCGTACTCCGGATCGTCGTACGAGATCATCTTGTTGGACCAGTCGAAGATCTTCGCCCGGTCGTCCTGCGGGATGCCGATGAGCTCGGCGATGGCCTGGAGGGGCAGTTCGCAGGCGACCTGGGTGACGAAGTCGAAGGAGTCGCCGGGCAGGGTGCGGGCGGTCTCGACGATCGCGAGGGCGCGGTTGCGCAGGCGTTCCTCCAGGGCGCGGATGGCCCGGGGAGTGAAGACCCGTTGGACGATCCCGCGGACCCTGGTGTGCTCCGGCGGGTCCATGTTGAGCAGGATCAGGCGCTGGGCGTCGATCGCGTCGCGCTCGATGTGTTCGTTGAAGCGGATGATCGCCGTGTTGAGGGTCGACGAGAAGATCTCCGGGTGCGTGGAGACGTACTTGACGTCCGCGTGCCGGGTGACCGCCCAGTACCCCTCGTCCTGGAAGCCGGCGACGTTGCCCGGCTGGGGGATCCAGCGCACCGGTTCGGCCCGGCGCAGTTCGGCGAACTCCGGCAGCGGTACGCGGCTTTGCAGCAGGTCGGGGTCGGTGAAGTCGAACCCGTCGGGAAGCGCTGGACAGGTCATCGGCAACTCACTCCAGCTGTCTGGGAGCTTTCTGACGGTTCATCAGGAACAGAGCTGCCGTGAAGGTAGTAACGGGTTCTACAAGAGGCAAGGGGCACGGAGGCCCCAATTGCCTGCAAGACCCTTGCGGTGGCGGCCCGATCGTCAGCAAACTGCAGGCAACGCGCTAACTAGAACACGTACTAGTTCCAGGGATCCGTTCGGAGGAGAGGACCCGCACCCATGGCCGCCGAACCCGTGATCGTCGAAGCCGTCCGCACTCCCATCGGCAGGCGCGGCGGCGCGCTCGCCAACCTGCATCCCGCCTATCTGCTGGGCGAGACCTATCGTGAGCTCCTCGGCCGCGCCGGCATCCCCGCCGACGCGGTGGAACAGATCGTCGGCGGCACGGTCACCCACGCCGGCGAGCAGTCCATGAACCCCGCGCGCACGGCCTGGCTGACCGTCGGGCTGCCGTACGAGACGGCGGCGACCACGGTCGACTGCCAGTGCGGCTCCTCCCAGCAGGCCTCCCACATGGTTGCCAACATGATCGCGGCCGGGGTCATCGACGTCGGCATCAGCTGCGGTGTCGAGGCGATGTCCCGGGTACCGCTGGGCTCGGGGTCGAAGCACGGGCCGGGCAAGCCGTTCCCGGACGAGTGGAACGTCGACCTGCCCAACCAGTTCGAGGCGGCCGAACGGATCGCGCGGCGCCGGGGGCTGACCCGGGAGAACGTCGACTCGCTGGGCCTGATCTCCCAGGAGCGGGCGGCCGCCGCCTGGTCCGAGGAGCGCTTCAAGCGGGAGACGTTCGCGGTCCAGGTGCCGACCACCGAGGACGAACAGCGGGCCGGGCAGGGCATGTGGCGGCTCGTCGACCGGGACGAGGGGCTGCGCGACACGTCCATGGAGGCGCTGGCCGGCCTGAAGCCGGTGATGCCGACGGCGATCCACACGGCGGGCAACTCGTCCCAGATCAGCGACGGCGCCGCGGCGATCATGTGGGCGTCGAAGCGGATGGCGCGGGCGCTCAAGCTGAAGCCGCGGGCCCGGATCGTGGCGCAGGCGCTGGTCGGCGCCGACCCGCACTTCCACCTCGACGGTCCGGTCGACGCGACCCGCGCGGTGCTCGGCAAGGCGGGCATGACCCTCAAGGACATCGACCTCGTCGAGATCAACGAGGCCTTCGCGTCCGTGGTGCTCAGCTGGGCCCAGGTCTTCGAACAGGACCTGGAGAAGGTCAACGTCAACGGCGGCGCGATCGCGCTCGGGCACCCGGTGGGGTCGACCGGGGCCCGGCTCATCACCACCGCGCTGCATGAACTGGAGCGCGCGGACAAGGAGTTCGCGTTGATCACGATGTGCGCGGGCGGCGCGCTGGCGACCGGGACGATCATCCAGCGGCTGTAGACCGGTCTTGATGAGTACTGGTCAACTTGGCCCGTGCTGATCAATGTGCTCCTGCGTGCCCTGCCCTTCCACGTCCGCGAACCGATCATGATCGGGATCTGCCTCTTCTTCTCCGGCCTGGCCCTCTACTGGTTCATCACGGCAGGGGGCCTGGGCCGGGGCGGTTTCGGCCTGCTGTTCCTGGCGATCGCGGTCCTGCGCGGGTACTTCTTCCGCAAGGAGTGGAGAACCCACCGGGCGGCGAAGGAGGCGGGTGTCGCCGCGCAGGCGTGACGCCGCGTGCCGATGAGTTTCCGCCTCCTCCGCGGTCCTGACTGCGAGGAGGTGGTCGCGATGGGCGCGACGGCGCGGCAGGAAGCCCTGGAGCGGTTGCGGGTGCTGGCCGGGGAGTGGGTGGTCGAGGCGGAGTTCCCCGGGCAGGCGGTGGGAGCCGGGCGGAGTGTCTTCGAGTGGGCGCTGGACGGGCAGTTCCTGGTCCAGCGCACGCAGGCGCCGAGCCCCGCGCCGGAGAGCACGGCGATCGTGTCGGTCGAGCCGGAGACGGGGGCGTACACCCAGCACTACTTCGACTCGCGGGGTGTCGTACGGCTGTACGCGATGACCTTCGACGGCGAGGTGTGGCGGCTGCTGCGCGAGGAGGAGGACTTCTCCCCGCTGTCCTTCCGGCAGCGCTTCACCGGACGGCTGAGCGCCGACGGCGATCGCATCGACGGTGTCTGGGAGCGGTCGAAGGACGGGGCGGCCGCGTGGGAGACGGACTTCGCGCTGACGTACCGCAGGAGCCGCTGACATGAGGCCCACGGCCGACAATGCGCGCGGGATCGTCGACGCGAGCCGGTACCTGGTGCTGGCCACCGCGGACGCGGAGGGGCGGCCCTGGAGCACGCCGGTCTGCTTCGCGCATGTGGAGTACCGGGAGTTCTTCTGGGTGTCCGCTCCGGACGTCACCCACTCGCGGAACATCGCGGTGCGGCCCGAGGTGGGCATCGCGGTGTTCGACTCGTCGGCAGGGATCGGCACCGGGCAGGGGGTGTACATGTCCGCCCGCGCCGCCGAGCTCGTGGACAGGGCGGCCTCGGAGAGCGCGCTGGAGGTCTTCTCCCGGCGCTCGCTCGGTCACGGCGGCCGGGTCTGGACCCTCGACGACGTGCGCGGTGACTCCGGGATGCGGCTGTACCAGGCGGTGGCCGGCACCCACTCGATGCTGGCGAAGGACGGACGACCGGATCACCGGGTGACGGTCGAGCTGGACTGAGCGACGCCGATACGGCCCTGACACGGCCGACTCACCGCAGACGGAGGCGGCCGGCCAACGGCAGGGCGGACCGACGACGACGAGCGCGACCTCGCTGCCCTTCGTGCGGCGACTGTTCCGGCGGGCTGCCGGTTCCTTGCGGGCCTCCGGGCGGGCGGCTCTCGGCAGGGGTGCCGGGGTTTCCCTCCGGGTCTTCGAGCGGCCGCTGCGTGGCGAGCGCGGCGGGCTGTCACGGCGGGCCCGCCACGCTTCCGTGCCTCCCCCCTTGCCGCGGCCTTGCGGCGGCTGCCCGGAGCCTCCCCGCCCGCCTCAGTCGATCGGTCCGAGCCGTTCGAGGCCGGAGGCCGCCTCCTTCGCTGAGGTCGTGTCGCCGAACTCCGTGAAGAGGGCGTGGGCGCGGCGGTAGAGCTCGCGGGCCTCGGTCGGGTCGCCGCGGTGTTCCAGGGCCGTGGCGAGGCCGAGCGAGGTGTGGGCCCGGAGGCGGTCGATGCCGGCGTGGGCGGACGGGGTGCCGACGGCCCGGAAGGCCTCCGCCGCCTCGGACCAGCGTTCCAGCGCCAGCAGGTCCTTGGCCGTCTCGCAGCGCAGCAGGGCCGCGACGAACTCGCCGAGGCCGGGCACGTCCCCGGGCCGCGTGCCGAGCAGGGCCCGGTGCAGGGCCAGTGCCTCCTCGGCGCGTCCGGACTCGCGCAGCGCGGTGCCGAGGACGCGCTGGGAGACCGCCTTGCCGGTGGAGTCCCCGGTGGTCTCGAAGAGCCGGGTGGCCCGGGCGGCCGCCTCCGCCGCCTCCGCGGGCCGGCCCTGCCCCATACAGGCCCCGCTGATGTACGACCACGCCCAGGCCTGCTGGTCGACGTCACTGGTCTCCGAGGCCAACTCCAGCGCCCGGCGGGCAAGTTGCTCGGCCTCCGCGTACCGGCAGGCGCCGACGGAGTGGGCCCAGGCGAGGCAGTTGAGCTGATGGGCCTCGGCCGCCCGGTCTCCGAGGGCGGCCGCGGACCGGGCGCCGTGGGAGAAGAGGGTCCGCCACTCGGGCCACAGGCACCAGCGGTCGGAGAACCAGTACAGGGTGCGCGAGACGCGCAGGATCTCCTCGTGCCGGTCGGCCGCGAACAGCACCGGCAGGGCGCCCGCCCAGTTCGCGCGTTCGGCGGTGAGCCACTCCTCCGCCTCCTCCGCGGACTCGGGGGAGAAGGCCGCGGTCTCGCCCGGCCACGGCTCCGGCGCGCCCGGCGCCTCGAACCGCCGCCCCGCCGCCGAGGCCGACCGCAACAGCCAGTCCGCCATGCGCAGCCGCACCTCCCGGGCCGCCGACTCCGTCTCCTCGGCGGCCAGTTGCTCCCGCGCGAAGAGCCGTACGAGATCGTGCAGCGCGTACCGGCCGGATGCCGTCTCCTCCAGCAGACCCCGGTCGACCAGCAGGTCCAGGGAGTCCTCGGTGGTGAGGGGATCGTTGCCGGTCAGGACGGCGGCGAGGTCGGGCCCGGTGTCGTGGCCGGGGACGAGGGCGAGTCGGCGCAGCAACAGCCGGTGCGGTTCGGTGAGTTGGCCGTAGGAGAGGGCGAGCGCGCTGCGTACGGCGAGGTCGCCCGCGACCAGGCCGCTCAACCGGCGCCCCTCGTCAGCGAGATGGCCGACCAGCCGGGCCGGGGTCCAGCCCGGGCGGCTGGAGAGGCGGTTGCCGACGATCCGCAGGGCCAGCGGGAGATGGCCGCACAGCTCGGTCAGCCGGGTGATCGCCTCGGACTGTCCGTCGGTGCGCGGGGCGCCGAGGATCCGCTCCAGGAGCCGCGCCGACTCGCCGCCGCTGAGCCCGCCGAGCCTGATCCGCCGTACGCCTTCGAGGCCGGCCAGCGGCCGTCTGCTGGTGACCAGCACGAAACTGCCCTCGGCGTCCGGCAGCAGGGGCCGGGTGTGGGCCTCGTCGACCGCGTCGTCGAGGACGACCAGTGCTCGCCGGCCGGCGAGCGTGGCCCGGTAGACGGCCTCGCGGGCGACCGGGTCGACCGGGATCCGGTCGGGCGGGTGGCCGAGTGCCGTCAGCAGCAGGACCAGCGCCTCGGCGGCCGGGAGCGGGGTGTCGCTCATGCCGTGCAGCTGGACGCAGACGGTGCCGTCCGGGAAGGCTCCGGCGAGCCGGCGCACCGCTTCCGCCGCCAGGGTCGTCTTGCCCTGCCCGCCCGGCCCGAACAGCACCGCCGCGCGCGTGCGCGTGCCGGTGGCGAGCGTCTGCAGGTCCGCCAGCTCCTGCTCCCGGCCGGTGAAGTCCGCAACGGTCCGCAGCAGGTACGGCGCGGGCGGTGCCCCGCCGCGTTCCCGGCCGGTGTCGGCCAGCCGCTGGAGGCGCTCGCGCTGTTCGGCGGCGAGCCGCAGGGCGCCGGCGAGCGCGTCGACGGTACGGCGCTGCGGCCCCCGGCTGCGGCCGCGCTCCAGGTCACCGAGTGCGCGGACGCTCACCCCGGACGTCTCGGACAGCTCCTCCAGGGTCAGCCGGGCGGCCCGGCGCAGGGAGCGCAGCATCACACCGAAGGCGGTGCCGCCGGCGGGACCGTCGGGGTGCGGTATCTCGTGAACGTGACTGGTCATCATGACAATTAGAACAAGCGCTCCCTACTTCCGCCTGTACTTCTGCCTGGCGACCATGGGCCGCGCCTGGTGTGCTGGAGTCCCCGTCCAAGGAGGAAGAACCCACATGCCGTACATCACCGTTGGCGAAGAGAACAGCGCGCCGATCGAGCTCTACTACGAGGACCACGGCACCGGCCAGCCGGTCGTCCTGATCCACGGCTACCCGCTGGACGGCCACTCCTGGGAGAAGCAGCTGCCCGCGCTCCTCGAGGCCGGCCACCGGGTCATCACCTACGACCGCCGCGGTTTCGGCCGTTCCTCGCAGCCGACCACGGGCTACGACTACGACACCTTCGCCGCCGACCTCGACAAGGTGCTCACCACCCTGGACCTGACCGACGCGGTCCTCGTCGGCTTCTCGATGGGCACCGGCGAGGTGGGCCGCTACCTGGGCACCTACGGCTCGGGCCGGGTCGCGAAGGCGGCCTTCCTGGCCTCCCTTGAGCCCTTCCTGCTGAAGACCGACGACAACCCGACGGGCGTGGACCAGTCGGTGTTCGACGGCATCCTGGAGGCCGTCACCAAGGACCGCTACGCCTACTTCGACGCCTTCTACCAGGACTTCTACAACCTGGACGAGACGCTCGGCAGCCGGATCAGCGAGGCGGCCGTGCGCGGCAGCTGGAACGTGGCGGCGGGTGCCTCGGCGCACGCGTCGGTGGCCTGCGTGCCGACCTGGATCACCGACTTCCGCGCGGACGTGGCGAAGATCGACGTCCCGGCGCTGATCCTGCACGGCACCGGCGACCGCATCCTGCCGATCGACGCGACCGGCCGGCCCTTCCACGCGCTGCTGCCCTCCGCCGAGTACGTCGAGATCGAGGGCGCGCCGCACGGCCTGCTGTGGACCCACGCCGAGGAGGTCACCTCGGCGCTGCTGTCCTTCCTCGCGAAGTAGAACGGCTACTCGCGCCCCGAGGCGGTCACCGCGAGCAGGGCCACCATTCCTGCCGCGACCGCCAGCGGGATCGCGAGGCCGTGGTGGAGCACCAGCCACGCGCCCGGCCCGGCCCCGGCGACCATCGCGACCACGGACGCCGTACGGCGTGGGGAGCGGGTGCCGGGGCCGCCGCCGGCCCGGGAGTCGGCGGCGAGACCGGTCAGCGTCATGGTCAGCACGGTCGTCGTCAGGTCAGGGATGCCGAGCCCGCGGACCGTGGCGTTGCGCAGGCCCATCGCGAAGGCCGTGACGGCGATGAGGGTGTACACGGTGGCCGTGGCGTCGGGCGCGACGAAGGCGACCACGGCCGACACCCCGAGGAGCAGCGCCTCGGTGGCGAGGGTGCGCCGTACCCAGGTGCGGCGGGAGCCGGAGCCGAGCCGTACGGCGACCCGGCCGCCCGCCGCCGCGCCCACGACGAAGGACCCCAGCGAGGTCAGTGTGTGCGCCACCGAGAAGCCGGGTGCTCCGGCCGCGGCGAACCCGAGCACGACCACGTTGCCGGTCATGTTCGCGGTGAAGACGTGTTCGAGGCCGAGATAGCTGACGGCGTCGATCAGTCCGCTGACCACCGTCAGCCCCAACAGCACGGCCACCAGGCGCAGTCCGCGTGCCTCGGGGTCGTCGGCCGGCTTCGTGCCGGTGCTGCTCTGTTCGCTCATCGAGTCTCCGGACGGCCGGACGGGCAGGGTGCACCCAAGTCCACCACGGAAGCGGGGGAGTCTCGGATGTCGGCGCGAACCGCGCGTCCGTAGCGTCGCGGACATGAGTGATGAGACGCGCAAACACCGAGGAGAACGGGCGAGTCGGCGGACGCGGAAGGTGCTCGCCGGAGCGGCGGCCCTGCTGCTCGCCGGTCTCGCCGCGGCCCCGGTGGCGGCGGCCGCCGGTGAGCACGCGCATCGGACGTCACGCGGTGACCTGGTCTCCGTCACACCGGTCGCCGACCGGGGCGCCGGGCAGGTCAGGTCGTTCCTGGCCGAGCAGGGCGTCGACGCCGACGTGGTCCGGTACGGCTTACGGGCGTACCGGCTGACCTACCGGACCGTGGGCCCGCACGGCGAGCCCACCACCGCGACCGGGCTGCTGACGCTCCCCAAGGGCGGCGCCCACCGGCTCGACCTGGTCTCCGACACCCACGGCACGATGGTCGACCGCGACTACGCGCCCTCGGCGAGCGAGGACTTCGGACGGGTGCCGTCGTATCTCAACGCGGCTGCGGGCCGCGCGGTCGTCGCCCCCGACTACCTCGGCCTCGGCGGGGGGCCGGGGTTCCACCCGTACATGGACACCGCCTCGTCGGTGACGGCCTCCGTGGACATGCTGCGTGCCGCCCGGGCGGCCGCGGACCGGCTCGGCCGTCCGCTCACCGGGGACGTGTACGCGACCGGGTTCTCGCAGGGCGGCCAGGTCGCGATGGCGCTCGGCAAGGCCCTGGACGGGGGTGCGGACCGGCACTTCCGGCTCCGGGCGCTCGCGCCGGTCAGCGGCCCGTACGACCTGGAGGGCCAGGAGATGCCCGCCCTGTTCGACGGCCGGGTCAACGACACCAGCGGGGTCCTGTACATCGCGTACTGGCTGGTCGCGCAGAACCGCCTGCACCCCCTCTACAAGGACCCATCCGACGCGTTCCGCGCGCCCTACGCGGGCCGGGTCGAGAGCCTCCTCGACGGCAGCCACGAGCAGGAGGAGGTCGTGAAGGGACTCGCGCCCTCGGTGGAGCGGCTGCTCACGCCCGCCTTCCAGGAGCGGCTGCGGCACCCGTCCGGCGCCGTGCTGGACGCGATGCGCGCCGCCGACCGCACCTGCGACTGGAAACCGCCCGTGCCGGTGCGGCTGTACGCCGGTGACGGCGACACCGACGTGCCCGTCGGCAACACCCGGACATGCGCCCGCACCCTCGCAGGTCAGGGAGCGAGGGTGCGGGTGGTCGATCAGGGGGCCGTGGACCACTTCGGCTCGGCGGTGGTGTCGGCCCCCCAGGTGGTGCGGTTCTTCGACGCCGTACGGCGGTGACGATCGGTTCTTTCCGGGTGTACGGCGGTGAGGCGTGCGGCGGCTCAGTACCAGCCGTTGGCCTGCCAGAACGCCCAGGCGCCGGTCGGGCTGCCGTAGCGGGAGTTCATGTAGTCGAGGCCCCACTTGATCTGGGTCTTGGCGTTGGTCTTCCAGTCGGAGCCGGCGGAGGCCATCTTCGAGCCCGGGAGGGCCTGGACCAGGCCGTAGGCGCCGGAGGAGGAGTTCGTCGCGTTGACGTCCCAGCCGCTCTCGTGCTCGACGATCTTGCTGAACGCGGCGTACTGCGCGGCGTTCGGGATCATCTTGTGCGCGATGGCCTTGGCCTGGGTGGACGAGCTGGTGGTGGCCGCCTGAGCCGGCGCCGCGGTCAGGACCAGGCCGGCGGTGGCGGCGGCCATCGCGACGGTGGTGATGGCCTTCTTCGGGGAAGCGATGCGGCGGGCGATACGGGAGACGGACACGGAGAACCTTTTCTTCGGGGACGGTGGTGTCGCTCGCTGTCCCGGGGGACATGCGTCGGCGCCGAGGCCCGTGGGCTTGTCGGCGCCGTGCGACGTCGTCCAGAGAAACAGGCTCGCCAGGCGTCCGCAATGACCCCTTTTACTAGTTGTGGTCGAATCGCCGGGAAAGGCCGCCTGTGTGATCCGGCTCTCAAAGCGCAGGTCAGAGGGGGTGCGCGCTGGACGATATGTCTGAATTGTTCCTACTGTTCCCTTTAGTAGGTGAGCTGGGTCATGTGGGGCGCTTCACCGCTCGGGCCCCTCGAATGTGACCTGGGCCTCGAAGGCGGCACGGCGGGTGGCCCGGCGCAGCGCCCTGAGCAGGGCCGGCCCGAGGGTGAGTGTCAGGACGACGGTGACCAGGGCCCGGCCGAGGTCCCAGCCGAGGGACGTGGCCAGGCAGTACGCGACGAATCGGGCCAGGTTGGCGGGGACCCCGGCGTGCGGGTCGAAGGCGATGCCCGAGGCCAGGGCGCCCATGAAGGGCCAGCCGGCCATGTTCATCGCGGTGCCGTAGGCGAAGGCGGCGAGGAATCCGTAGCCGGCCAGCAGCCGGACCTCCGTACGGCCCCGCGCACGGGCCGGCACCGGCAGCAGGCCCGCACCCATCGTGAACCAGCCCATCGCCAGCATCTGGAACGGCATCCACGGCCCCACCCCGCCCGTGAGCAGGGCGGACGCGAACATCGTGACGTTGCCGAGCGCGAAGCCGAAGCCGGGGCCGAGGACCCGGCCGCTGAGCACCATCAGGAAGAACATCGGCTCGATACCGGCGGTACCGGCGCCGATCGGCCTGAGCGCGGCGCCGGTCGCGGCGAGCACGCCGAGCATCGCCACGGCCTTGGGGCCGAGGCCCGACTCCGCGAGCGCCGCGGCGACCACCGCGACGAGGAGCACCAGCAGTCCGGCGAAGAGCCAGGGAGCGTCCTGGGTGTGGGTGCCGACCTGGGAGGCGGGCGGGGCGAGGAAGGGCCAGCCGAAGGCGACCACGCCCACGGCGCTGACCAGGGCGAGGGTGACGAGGGAGCGGGGGCCGAGCCGGACCGCCCGGGTCGTGAGCGGGGCGCGGGGCCCGGCCGGGGGGCTGCTGGTGACCGGGGTTCGGGTCATGACAGGGCCCTTCGCACCTGGCCGACCGTGAGCCACCGCTGCGGGGCGAGGATCTTGCTGACCTGCGGGGCGAACGAGGGGGAGGACGTGATGACGTCCGTCGCCGGGCCGTCGGCGATCACCTCGCCCTCGGCCAGCAGGATCACCCGGTGCGCGAGCTCGGCGGCGAGCTCCACGTCGTGGGTGGCCAGCACGATCGCGTGACCGTCGGCGGCGAGCTCCCTGAGCAGGCCGACGAGACGGGCCTTCGCCGCGTAGTCCAGGCCGCGGGTCGGTTCGTCCAGGAGCAGCAGGGGTGGGCGGGCGGTCAGGACCACGGCGAGGGCGAGCGCGAGCCGCTGGCCTTCGGACAGGTCGCGGGGGTGCGTGTCGTCGGTCACGCCGGGGAGGAGGTCGCCGACCAGCGCGCGGCAGGTGCCGGGTGCCGCTCCGGCGTCCTGGTCGGCGGCCCGGCACTCCTCGGCGACCGTGTCGGCGTAGAGGAGGTCACGGGGTTCCTGGGGGACGAGGCCCACGCGGCGGACGAGGTCGCGGGGGGTGGTGCGGTGGGGCGGGGCGCCGCCGACGAGGACTGTTCCGGCGGAGGGTGCCACGAGGCCGACCAGGGTGTTGAGGAGGGTGGACTTTCCGGCGCCGTTGCGGCCCATGAGGGCGATGGTCTCGCCGGGGCGGACGGTGAGGTCGATGTGGTTCAGGGCCCTGATGTGGGCTCGGCGGACGAAGAGGGCGGTGACGTCGGCGAGGTGGGCGGTGGGCGGCGTGGGCGCGGCCGGGGCGGGGTGCCTGCGGAACGCCCGCCTTCGGCGGGGCGTGCCCTTGCTCCCACCCGCACCGTCCGTGCGGGTGCCGTGGTCCACCGCGGGTGGCCCCTGTGGGGCGGTCCCGCTGTCGGCGACTGCGGACGCGGACGCGTTCTCCTTCGGTGCCCGCCCGGCCAGTCGCTCCCTCAGGTCCCCCGCCCGACGCCGAGCGTCCCGGACCGTCATCGGCAAGGGGTCCCAGCCCGCCAGGCGGCCCAGGTCCACCACCGGGGGAAACACCGGGGAGACGGCCATCATCCCGGCCGGGGTGCCCACCCTCAGCTGTGCGCCCGGGGCCGCCAGGAGGGCGACCCGGTCGGCGTACTGGATGACGCGTTCCAGGCGGTGTTCGGCCATGAGGACCGTGGTGCCGAGGTCGTGGACCAGGCGTTGCAGTACGGCGAGGACCTCCTCCGCCGCCGCGGGGTCCAGGGCCGAGGTCGGCTCGTCCAGGACCAGGACGTCGGGGTGGGGGGTGAGGACCGAGCCGATCGCGACGCGTTGCTGCTGGCCGCCGGAGAGGGTGGCGAGGGGGCGGTCGCGCAGGGACGCCAGGCCCAGCAGGTCCAGCGTCTCCTCCACCCGCCGGCGCATCACCGCCGGCGCCAGGCCCAACGACTCCATCCCGTAGGCGAGTTCGTCCTCCACCGTGTCCGTCACGAAGTGCGACAGCGGGTCCTGGCCCACCGTGCCGACCACGTCGGCCAGTTCGCGCGGCTTGTGGGTGCGGGTGTCGCGGCCGGCCACGGTGACCCGGCCGCGCAGGGTGCCGCCGGTGAAGTGCGGCACGAGCCCGCTGACCGCGCCGAGGATCGTGGACTTGCCGACCCCCGACGGGCCCACGAGCAGCACGAGTTCGCCCTCCGGCACCTCCAGGTCGACGCCCCGGACGGTGGGTTCGGCCGCCCCGTCGTACGTCACGGAGACATCCTCGAAGCGGATCACGACGACGGCTCCTCGAAGGCGGAGGTGGGGGCGGGGGCGAGAAAGGCCGGCAACAGGCCGAGCAGGACGGCCGCCGCAGGCCACAGCGGCAGGGCCGGGGCGACCAGGGGCACCGCACCGGGGTGCAGGGCGGCCGGATCGGTGGCGCCCGCGAGGAACATCGCCGTCGCCACGGCCGCGCCGGAACCGGCGATCAGGAGGGACCGGGTGGTCCAGCGGTCCGGGCGGTAGCGGGTGCGCGGGGTGCGGCGGCCGCCCAGCCGCAGGCCCGCGAGGGCGGCGGCGAGACCGGCGAGGAGGACGGGGACGCCGTAGGTGCCGCCCTCGGCGGTGAGGAGTCCGTACGTCCCCGCGCACACGCCGAGCAGTCCGCCGAGGGTGAGCGCGGTGGTCGTACGGCGGACGGCGGGCGGGACCTCGGCCGTACGGCCGTAACCGCGGGCGTCCATCGCCGCGGCGAGGGCGACCGAGCGCTCCAACGCGCCCTCCAGGACCGGGAGTCCGACCTGCAGCAGGCCGCGCATCCCGCTGTCCGGGCGGCCGCGCAGGCGACGGGCGGCGCGCAGGCGTTGCACGTCGGCGATGAGATGGGGGGCGAAGGTGAGGGCCACGACCACCGCGACACCGAGTTCGTAGAGGGCCCCGGGGAGGGACTTCAGGAGCCGGTGCGGGTTGGCTAGGGCGTTCGCCGCGCCCACGCAGATGAGGAGGGTGGCGAGCTTCAGGCCGTCGTAGAGGGCGAAGACGAGGGACTCCGCGGTGACCCTGCCGCCCAGCCGGATGCCCTGGGCCCAGTCGGGGAGGGGGAGTTCGGGGAGCGTGACGAGCACATGGGTGCCGGGGATCGGGGAGCCGAGGGCGACGGCGAAGACGAGACGGATGAGGAGGACGGCCAGGGCCAGCTTCACGAAGGCGGTGTAGGAGCGGGACCAGGGGGAGGGGCGGCGGCAGGTGGCCACCACGTAGGCGGAGACGGCGATGAGGAGGCCGAGGAGGAGGGGGTTGGTGGTGCGGGTGGCCGCGACCCCGAGACAGAGGGACCACAGCCACCAGGCCCCGGGGTGCGGTGACGCGGGCGGCACGGACCTACGGGGCATTCCTGCGCCGCCTCGTCTGCCACACCGCCGCCGCGCCCAGGATCACGACCGCCCCCGCCCCGGCGAACAGGCCCACGGACGGCCCGGAGTCCGATCCGCTCTTCTGCGGACCCGCCTCCTTCCCCGCGCCGGTCCCCTTCTCCGCCACCGGCTCGCCGCACCCCGCCGCCGGGTAGCCCGAGATCGCGCACAGCAGGGCGTTCGTGTTGTACCGGAGGGGTTCGGCGACGGATGCCAGGGCCTCCGCCGTGGTCGCGTCCCGGGGGACGGACGCGCACTCCGTGCGGCGCGCCGGGGGTGTCTCGCCGGACGGGGCGTCCGCGGCCGTGCCGAAGTCGAGGACCAGGGCCACTCGCTTGCGGCCGTCCCGCGCGGGCGTGTCCGCGCAGATCCCCGTGAACGACGCCGGCCCGCGGGGCTTCGTCGCGTCCGCCGAGTCCTCGCTCACCGCGAAGCGGAAACCCTGGACGTCTCCGTCGGAGGGGACCGAGGTCGAGGGGCCCTGGGTGGCGTAGGTCCAGGTCGTGCCGGTGTGCTCCCAGAAGGACCAGTAGCGGTACCCGGTGGCCTGCGCCGGGCTCGTCGTGGCGAGGAACAGGCCCGTCAGGAGGGAGAGGACGACCGCTCGGCGGGTCACGGCTGCTTCTTCTTGTTGCGGCTGCTCAGGAGGAAGCCGATGCCCGCCCCGGCGGCGAGACCCGCGCCGACCATCCACCAGACGGAGGTGCCGGAGTCGGTGCCGGAGTCGTCGTCCCGGGACGTGGTGGCCGGCGCCGGCCCCGTGGCGGCCAGCCGCTTCACCAGGTCCGTGCCGCCGAAGTCGCCCGGGTCGGCGCCGGCCGCCTCGGCGGCGAGGATCAGCTGGGCGTAGGCCGCCGGGCCGTTCTGCCGGGCCCACTTCGCCGAGTTCCGCTCCAGCCACGCCAGGGGCTTGCGCGCGGCCCCGGGACCGTCCTGCACGGCGAGCGCGACGACCGCGTCCGCCGTGTTGCCGTAGTCGGGCTGGTTCTCGGCACCGGGGAGCACGGACTTCAGGTAGCCGTCCTTCGCGACCGCGCCCGCGAGGAAGGAGGCTCCGTTGGCCGCGGCCTTCTCCGGGGTGAGGTCCGGTGCGTCGGTGCAGGTGCTCTCCCTCGTGGTGCCGGCCTTCGCCGTCAGCGGGCCCGTTCCGCGCGCGGCGACGACGGCCGCCGCCGTTGCGTCCGCGTTGGCGCTGAGCTTGCCCTTCTTGTCCGGCTGATAGGCGAAGGCGCCCCCGTCGGCGCACGGCAGGGACAGCTTCAGCAGGGCGTCGTAGGGCGACTCGGCGCCGGCGCGGATCTTCGAGACGGGGACGTCCTGGGTGGCGAGCGCGCCGATGACCACGGACGTCGAGTTGGCGTCGCTGGCCCCGCCGGGGGCGAAGCCCCAGCCGCCGTCCTTGTTCTGGACGGACTTCAGCCAGTTCACCGCCTTCGTGACCGCGGTGCCGTGCCCGCCGACCGCGGACAGGGCCTGGGCGGCCGCGGCCGTGCTGTTGGTGTCGACCATCAGCTTGGCGTCGCAGGCCTTGGCCGGGTCGGCGCGGAACGCCGGGAACGCGCCGCTCTCGCACTGCTGCCCGGCCAGCCAGTCGACGGCCGCGGCCGCGGGCTCCACGTGCACCCGGTGCAGGGCGATGAGCGCGAACGACTGCCGCCAGACCCCGTCGTAGGTGGGGTCGCCGCTGCCGTACAGCCCCGAGGGCAGGGAGGGCGACGGGGACGGTGAGGCGGCGACGGCGGGCGTGGCCGTGCCGATCACGACGGTGGCGGCCAGGACCGCGGCGCTGCGGCGGACGTTCATGATCGGCGGATGCCCTTCTCCCTGCGGGGAGCCGGGCAGCACGGGTGAACCCCCGGGCGGCTCGGCTCCGTATACCTCGACGGTGCCGCGCACCGGCCGGTTGCCGATGCACGCGAGCCGGTCACGAGCCGTACGGGGCGGTCCGGCTCACCGCCCGGCGAGGGCGGATCACGGTTGCGGGTCAGCGCCGGAATTGCACCGGCTTCCCCCTGTACGGGTGTGATGACGACCTGGCCACTGTACTCGCCCGTAGGGAAGCGGCTGAGGGCCGCCCGGGCAACCCCGGGAGGCGGGGGTCGTCAGACGGCCACGTACGTCACCGGGTCGCTCCCCGTCACCGCCTCCGCCCGCCCCAGCTTCACCAGTCGCCGCAGATGCGCCTCGGCCTCCGAGACCGCGATGTTCCGCGATCCGTAGGGGATCTGGTCCCAGGGCCGGTTCCACTCCATGCGCTCGGCGAGCTGCCAGGGGGTGAGGGGCTCGGCGAGGAGGGAGCGCAGGTCGGTGAGGCGTTCCTCGTGATGGGCGAGCAGTTCCCCCACCCGGGCGCTCGCGTCGGTGAAGACGTGCTGGTGGGCGGGGAGGACCTCGGCGGGGGCGAGCCGCCCGACGCGCTCCAGGGAGTCGAGGTAGTCGCCGAGGGGGTCGGTGACGGTGGTGTCGTCGGGGTCCTCGTACAGGCCGATGTGCGGGGTGATCTCGGGCAGCAGGTGGTCCCCGGAGAACAGCCGCCCGTGGCCCGGGAGCCCGGCAGGGTGCTCCTCCTCCAGGTGCAGGCAGACATGGCCCGGGGTGTGCCCGGGGGTCCAGATCGCGCGGAGTCTGCGGCCGGGGAGGTCGAGGAGCTCACCGGGGACGATCTCGCGGTCGGGCAACGCGGGGGAGAAGCCCGGGAGTTCGCGGCGGCGGGCGGTGCGCAGGGGGGCTATGTGCTCCTCGGGGGCGCCGGCGGCCTCCAGCTTGGCCGTCATGTAGGTGAACCAGCGCTCGGCCCGGGTCTCGCGGGTGCGCCGCACGATCGCGGAGTCCGCCGCGTGCATCGCGATCCAGGCGCCGGAAGCCTCGCGCACCTGCCCGGAGAGGCCGTGGTGGTCGGGGTGGTGGTGGGTGATGACGACCCCGTGGATCTCGCCGATGCCGGTCCCGCACGCGGTCAGCCCCTCGGCGAGGGTGTCCCGGGAGGCCGGGTCGTCCCAGCCCGTGTCGACCAGCACCGGTCCCCGGTCGGTCTCGACGACGTACACGAGCGTGTGGCCGAGGGGGTTGTCGGGGATGGGCACCTGGACGGACCGGACGCCGCCGCCATGGTCGTGCACCTGCGCCATGAGCTCCCCAATCACCGCGTCCGCCCACTGCGGCCCACTATAACTAGAACGAGTTTCGACGGTAGCCCGAGGTCACCAATAGCCGTGATGTGCGGCCCGTGGACTCCTCCGAGTGGAACTGGTATCAGTTCCGTATCTGATGGATCGTCAGCAAGCCGCCCCAGGGAGGCGTTCGCCATGACCGAGCTCGTGGAACACGGACAGCTGTTCATCGGCGGGGAGTTGGCCGACCCCCTGGGCAAGGACGTCATCGAGGTGATCTCCCCGCACACCCAGGAGGTCATCGGACGGGTGCCGCACGCCTCCCGGGCGGACGTGGACGCGGCCGTCGCCGCCGCCCGCACCGCCTTCGACGAGGGCCCCTGGCCGCGGATGTCCCTCGACGAGCGCATCGAGGTCGTCACCAGGATCAAGGACGCCATCGCGATACGGCACGAGGAGATCGCCCGCGTGATCTCCTCCGAGAACGGCTCCCCGTACTCCTGGAGCGTCCTCGCGCAGGCCCTCGGCGCGATGATGGTCTGGGACTCGGCGATCACTGTCGCGCGGAACTTCACCTACGAGGAGACACGCGACGGAGTCCTCGGCCGCATCCTCGTGCGCCGCGAGCCGGTCGGGGTCGTGGCGGCCGTGGTGCCGTGGAACGTCCCGCAGTTCGTCGCCGCCGCCAAGCTCGCGCCCGCGCTGCTCACCGGCTGCACGGTGGTGCTCAAGCCGTCGCCCGAGTCGCCGCTGGACGCCTACATCCTGGCCGAGATCACCAAGGAGGCCGGGCTGCCGGAGGGCGTCCTGTCCATCCTCCCGGCCGACCGCGAGGTCAGCGAGTACCTGGTCGGGCACCCGGGGATCGACAAGGTCTCGTTCACCGGCTCGGTGGGCGCCGGCAAGCGCGTGATGGAGGTCGCCGCCCGCAACCTCACCCGCGTGACACTGGAGTTGGGCGGCAAGTCGGCGGCCGTGGTCCTCCCGGACGCGGACGTCGAGGAGGCCGTCGCCGGGATCGTCCCGTCCGCCTGGATGAACAACGGGCAGGCCTGTGTGGCCCAGACCCGCATCCTGCTCCCTCGCTCCCGCTACGACGAGTTCGCCGAGGCGCTGGCCGCGGCGGCGAGTGCCCTGGTCGTCGGCGACCCGCTCGACCCGGCCACCCAGGTCGGCCCGCTGGTCGCCGAACGTCAGCAGCGCCGCAACCTCGACTACATCAGGATCGGCCAGGAGGAGGGCGCGAAGATCCTCACCGGCGGCGGACGTCCGGCCGGTCTGGACCGCGGCTGGTACGTCGAGCCGACGCTGTTCGGGGACGTCGACAACTCCATGCGGATCGCGCGGGAGGAGATCTTCGGCCCGGTGATCTGCCTGCTGCCCTACGGCGACGAGTCCGAGGCGGTGAAGATCGCCAACGACTCGGACTACGGCCTGTCCGGCAGTGTGTGGACGGCCGACGTCGAGCGCGGAATCGAGGTCGCGAAGCAGGTCCGCACCGGCACCTACAACGTCAACACCTTCAGTCTCGACATGCTCGGCCCCTTCGGCGGCTACAAGAACTCCGGTCTGGGCAGGGAGTTCGGCCCGGAGGGCTACGGCGAGTACCTGGAGCACAAGATGATCCATCTGCCGGCCGGCTGGGAGGCGTGAGCGCAGATGGGAGACCGCTGGCACGTCGAGGTCGACCGCTCGCTGTGCATCGGCTCGGCCCAGTGCGTCCACACCGCCCCCGACGGATTCCGCCTGGACACCGCCCGCCAGTCCCACCCCGCCGACCCGGAGACCGATGCCAACGAGAAGATCCTGGCGGCGGCCGAGAACTGCCCGGTGGAGGCCATCATGATCACGCTGCTGGGGAGCGGGGAGCCGGTGTTCCCGCCGGAGGAGTAGGGGTCCGGAACCTCACGGAATGAGGGTTCTCGTCGCCGGGTGCGCGTTCTCCGGACCGTGCCGGCGAGGGGAACCCGTCTCGGGGGTCCCTCGCGTGAGGGCGTACGCTCCTGCGGTCGACCGGGACCGATGGGGTGGGAGAGCGTGGAGAAGTCCGAGGCCAGAGAGCTGATCGAGCAGGCGCGTGCGGCCTGGGACGCCGAGGAGTGGCTGCGCGCCGCCCAGCTGTACGAGCGGGTGCTCGCGCACTTCCCGGACCTCAACGCGAGCGCGGTGTGGTGGTACGACGCCGCGCTCGCCCACAAGTTCCTGCGGAACTGGGCCAAGGCCTACGAGCTCGGCGTCGAGGCCGCGGCCCGGGCCCCGCGCGGCGAGGGCGACCCGGCGTACTGGAACCTCGGCATCGCGGCCACCATCCAGCGCGACTGGGCGACGGCACGCGACGCGTGGAGCGGCTTCGGCATCGAACTCCCCGAAGGGCAGGGGCAGATCGACGCCCGCCTCGGACACGCCCTCGTGCGCATCGAGGCCGGCGGTGAGCGCGAGGTGGTGTGGATCGAGCGGCTGTGCCCGACCCGCGGCCGGGTCGTGAGCGTGCCCGTCACGGGCGGCCGGCGCTACGGCGAGATCGTCGTACACGACGGCGAACCGAAGGGCGAGCGGGTCGTCGAGGGCGCCACCTACCCGGTCTTCGAGGAACTCCTGCTCTTCGAGGCCTCCGAACTGCCCACCCTGGAGGTCACGGTGGCCGCGGGCGAGGCGGCCGATCTGGAGGCGCTCGTCGAGCTGTTCACCGACCACGGCTTCGGCGCCGAACCCGCGAGCAGTGTGCGCATGCTGTGCGCCTGCTGCAGCGAGGGCACCCACGAACAGGAGCGCGCCGTGGAGGCGGGCGCCCAGCAGGTCTCCCTCGCCGCCCCCGAGGAGGAGGCCCGGCGGCTGCTGGAGCGGTGGGCGGGGCAGAAGGAGACCGGACGGAGCTGGAGCGGGCTCGCGGCCGTCGGCTAGGACCGGGGTTCCGTCAGGTCGATCAGTCGGCACACCGTCTCGATGTCGATCTTCACCTGGGCGATGGAGGCGCGGCCCGAGAGCCAGGTGATCAGGGCGGAGTGCCAGGTGTGCTCGATGACGCGGACCGCGGAGAGCTGCTCGGGCGTCGGGTCCTCCAGGCCCATGGCGTCCAGGATGATCAGCGTGGTCTGGTGGGAGACCTGGTCGACCTCCGGGCTCACGCTGCGGTCCGCGAAGGTCAGCGCCCGGACCATGGCGTCCGCCAGGTGCGGTTCGCGCTGCAGGGCGCGGAAGGCCCGCATCAGGGTCTCCGCGACCCGCTCGGCCGCGCTCTCGCCCTGCGGGGGCTTCTTGCGGAGCGTGCCGTGCATGTGCTCCAGCTGGTCCTGCATGGTGGCGACCAGGAGATGGATCTTGGAGGGGAAGTAGCGGTAGAGGGTGCCGAGCGCCACCTGGGAGGACTCGGCGACCTCCCGCATCTGCACGGCGTCGAACCCGCCGCGGCTCGCCAGCTGCGCGCTCGCGTGCAGGATGCGGCGGCGCCGCGCCTCCTGCCGCTCGGTCAGCGGTGGGGTGTCCGCTCGCGCGGTACTGGCTTCCACTCCGGCCGACTTGGCCACCTTGTCCACCTTGGGTTCCGTGACAGTCCGTGAGGGCTTGCGATCACACAGCATGGCAGGGTGCCGGGCCGTGGCGCGGTCGCGGCGTTCGTGGCGTGAATCACCTGATCCACCGCTCACAGGACCCCTACCTGCCGGTAGATTCAGAGCCTCCTGAACGATCAAGTCTGAAACTTGTTCTAGATTACCTTCTCGTCGTAATCTCGCGGGACAGTGCAGGCAGAAGGGGGCCCAGAGTGACCGCTGAGGCCAGTCAGGCAGGGCCCTTCGAGGACCCGGCCGCCGACGGCGAGCGACCGCTCCGTATCGCGCTCCTCACCTACAAAGGGAACCCGTTCTGCGGCGGCCAGGGTGTCTATGTACGGCACCTGTCCCGTGAACTGGCCCGCCTCGGCCACCGCGTCGAGGTCATCGGCTCCCAGCCGTATCCGGTCCTCGACCCGGGCTACGACGGCCTGCGTCTGACCGAGCTGCCCAGCCTGGACCTGTACCGCTCCCCGGACCCCTTCCGCACCCCGAAACGCGACGAGTACCGGGACTGGATCGACGCCCTGGAAGTCGCCACGATGTGGACCGGCGGCTTCCCCGAGCCGCTCACCTTCTCCCTGCGGGCCCGACGCCATCTCCGGGCCCGCACCGGTGAGTTCGACGTGGTCCACGACAACCAGACCCTCGGCTACGGCCTGTTGGGCGACGTCGGCGCCCCGCTGGTGACCACCATCCACCACCCCATCACCGTGGACCGCCAGTTGGAGCTGGACGCGGCCGAGGACCGGTGGCAGCGGCTGTCCAAGCGCCGCTGGTACGCCTTCACCCGCATGCAGAAGCGCGTGGCCCGCCGCCTGCCCTCGGTCCTCACCGTCTCCGGCACCTCCCGCCAGGAGATCGTCGACCACCTCGGCGTCCGCGGCGACCGCATCCACGTCGTCCACATCGGCGCTGACACCGACCAGTTCTCGCCGGATCCCGCGGTGCCCGTCGTCCCCGGCCGGATCGTCACCACCTCCAGCGCCGACGTCCCCCTCAAGGGCCTGGTCTTCCTCGTCGAGGCGCTGGCGAAGGTGCGCACCGAACATCCCGGGGCCCACCTGGTCGTCGTCGGCACCCGGCCGGCCGAGGGCCCGGTCGCCCAGGCCATGGAGCGCTACGGCCTCGAAGGCGCCGTCGACTTCGTCAAGGGCATCTCGGACGCCGAACTGGTCGACCTCGTCCGCTCGGCGGAGGTCGCCTGCGTGCCCTCGCTCTACGAAGGCTTCTCGCTGCCGGCCGCCGAGGCCATGGCGACCGCCACCCCGCTGGTCGCCACGACGGGCGGCGCCATCCCCGAGGTCGCGGGGCGCGACGGCGAGACCTGCCTCGCGGTACCGCCGGGGGACCCGGGCGCACTGGCGGCCGCCCTGAGCCGCCTCCTGGGCGACCCGGACCTGAGAGCGCGACTCGGCCGGGCCGGACGTGAGCGGGTACTGGCGAAGTTCACCTGGGCGCGGGCCGCCGAGGGGACGGTGTCCCGGTACCGCGAGGCGATCGCCGGCTCCGCCCCCACGCCACCCGGCCGCTCCGCGGCCCTCCGGGGTGCCCCCCTTGCACCCTCGACCACAGACACCGGTGTCTACCCCGAAAGCAGGGCCACGTGCTGACCGTCGACTTCTCCCGGTTCCCGCTCGCGCCGGGCGACCGCGTCCTGGACCTCGGCTGCGGGGCCGGCCGGCACGCCTTCGAGTGCTACCGGCGCGGCGCGCAGGTCGTGGCCCTGGACCAGAACGCCGACGAGATCCGCGAGGTCGCCAAGTGGTTCGCGGCGATGAAGGAGGCCGGGGAGGCCCCCGAGGGCGCCACCGCCACCGCCATGGAGGGCGACGCCCTGGCGCTTCCCTTCCCCGACGAGTCCTTCGACGTCGTGATCATCTCCGAGGTCATGGAGCACATCCCGGACGACAAGGGCGTGCTCGCCGAGATGGTCCGGGTGCTGAAGCCGGGCGGCCGGATCGCCATCACCGTCCCGCGCTACGGCCCCGAGAAGGTCTGCTGGGCCCTGTCCGACGCCTACCACGAGGTCGAGGGCGGCCACATCCGCATCTACAAGGCGGACGAACTCCTCGCGAAGATACGCGAGGCGGGCCTCAAGCCGTACGGCACCCACCACGCGCACGCCCTGCACTCCCCGTACTGGTGGCTGAAGTGCGCGTTCGGTGTCGACAACGACAAGGCGCTGCCGGTGCAGGCGTACCACAAGCTGCTGGTCTGGGACATCATGAAGAAGCCGCTGGCGACGAGGGTCGCCGAGCAGGCCCTCAACCCGCTGATCGGCAAGAGCTTCGTGGCCTACGCGACCAAGCCGCACCTGCCCGCCGTGGACGCGCGGTGACGACTTCGCGCACCGAACACCTCGTCCTGCCAGGGGTGCTGACCGCCGAGCAGGCCGTCGAGACCGTCGCCGGAATCCTGGCCGTGCAGCGGGAGGACGGGGCGATCCCCTGGTTCCGCGGGCACCACCTCGACCCGTGGGACCACACCGAGGCCGCGATGGCCCTGGACGCGGCGGGCGAGCACGAGGCCGCCGAGCGGGCCTACGCATGGCTCGCACGGCACCAGAACGAGGACGGTTCCTGGTACGCCGCATACCAGGACGGGGACTTCGCGGAGGTCACCGACCGGGGGCGCGAGACCAACTTCGTCGCCTACATAGCCGTAGGGGTGTGGCACCACTACCTCTCCACCGGCGACGACACGTTCCTCGACCGCATGTGGCCGACCGTGTACGCGGCGACGGAGTTCGTCCTGGGGCTCCAGCAGCCGGGCGGGCAGATCGGGTGGAAGCGGGAGGACGACGGCCGCGCCGTCCCCGACGCACTGCTCACCGGGTCCTCCTCGATCCACCACGCCCTGCGGTGCGCCCTTGCGATCGCCGAGCAGCGCGAAGAGGCCCAGCCCGACTGGGAGTTGGCCCTCGGGGCGCTGCGGCACGCGATCCGCCGGCACCCCGAGCGCTTCCTCGACAAGGACCGCTACTCCATGGACTGGTACTACCCGGTCCTGGGCGGGGCGTTGACCGGAGCCGAGGCCAAGTCCCGTATCGAGGAGGGCTGGGAGCGGTTCGTCGTGCCCGGCCTCGGAGTGCGCTGTGTCGTCCCCAACCCGTGGGTGACGGGCGGGGAGTCGGCCGAACTCGCCCTCGCCCTGTGGGTGACGGGCGAGTCCGACCGGGCGCTGGAGATCCTGCAGTCCATCCAGCATCTGCGGGACGCGGAGAGCGGGTTGTACTGGACCGGGTTCGTGTTCGAGGACAGGGCGGTGTGGCCCCAGGAGCTGACCACCTGGACGGCGGGCTCCCTGCTCCTGGCCGTCGCCGCGCTGGGGGGTCACGAGGCCACCTGCGCGGTGTTCGGCGGAGACCGCCTGCCGCTGGGGCTGGACCCGGACTGCTGCGCCTGAGAACGCGGGGTTCGTAAGCGCCCCAAAGAGGCGCGGGGAACCGCGCGAACAGCCGCGACGGCGCCGCAGACGATGACGGCACCCCCAGCGGAGTGCTCAGTGGCGGTGCGCCCGGTTGGCGATGGCGTGACCCACGAACAGGTAGACCACCGCTGCCAGGCCGTAGCCCGCGACGACCCGGGCCCACGCCTCGTCGAACGTGAAGAGGTCGTAGGACCAGCCGGCGAGCCAGCGGGCGGCGTCATGGATGAACTGCACGAAGTCGTTCGTACGGTTGGCATCCAACAGGTACATGAGGATCCACAGGCCCAGGATGAGGGCCATGATGTCGGCGACGACCGCTATGACCGTCCCCGCGGAGTTGGCACCACGGCGCGTATGAGTGGACATGGTGTTCGAATGGCCGGGAATTCTCTCGCGAAACCTGGCGTCACGCGTTGAGCTCCGCCAGGACCCGCAGCGACTCCCGGTCCGGGGCCAGCGCCAGCAGGTCCGTCACCGGGCCCTTGTGCCACGACTCCAGCCGCTCGGCGATGCGTTCGCGCGGGCCGACCAGCGAGATCTCGTCGGCGAACGCGTCCGGCACGGCCAGTACGGCCTCCTCGCGGCGGCCTTCGAGGAACAGCCGCTGGATGCGGCGGGCTTCGTCCTCGTAACCCATGCGGGCCATGAGGTCGGCGTGGAAGTTGCGGGCCGCGTGCCCCATCCCGCCGATGTAGAAGCCGAGCATCGTCTTGACGGGCAGCAGCCCCTCGGCCACGTCGTCGCAGACCCGCACCTGGGCCATGGGGGCGACGAGGAAACCCTCCGGAGCCTCGGCGAGCGCGGTCTCGTACACCTCGGTCCGGTTCGGCGACCAGTACAACGGCAGCCAGCCGTCGGCGATCCGGGTCGTCTGGGCGATGTTCTTCGGCCCCTCGGCGCCCAGCAGGACCGGCAGATCGGCCCGCAGGGGATGGGTGATCGGCTTGAGCGCCTTGCCGAGCCCGGTGCCGTCCGGGCCGCGGTAGGGGTGGGAGTGGAAGCGGCCCTCCAGGGCGACCGGCCCCTGTCTCCTGAGGACCTGTCGTACGACGTCGACGTACTCCCGGGTCGCGGTCAGCGGCGACTTGGGGAACGGGCGGCCGTACCAGCCCTCCACGACCTGCGGCCCGGACAGGCCGAGGCCGAGCATGACCCGCCCGCCGGAGAGATGGTCCAGGGTGAGGGCGTGCATGGCGGTGGTGGTCGGGGAACGGGCCGCCATCTGCGCAACCGCCGTACCCAGTCTGATCGTCGAGGTCTGTGCCGCGATCCAGGTGAGCGGGGTGAACACGTCCGACCCCCACGACTCGGCCGTCCACACCGAGTGGTAGCCGAGCCGCTCCGCCTCCTGGGCCAGCGGCACATGGTCGGCGGAGGGGCCGCGACCCCAGTATCCGAGCGCAAGGCCGAGTCGCACGACGCCTCCTGACGGTGTGTCAGTTCTTCGGGACCGCTCGCGAATGTACGGCAACGGCCCCCCGCCCGGAAGGGCGAGGGGCCGTCCTACGACCTCGAAGGGCTCAGCCGCGCTGGATGCCGCTGGTGTCCTGCAGCACGCCCCGGCGGCCGTCCTGCGTCTGGGCGACCAGACCCGGACCGCGCTGCTCGACGGCCAGGTACCAGGTGCCCGGCGCGAGTTCGGCGATCGGCGTCGGCGAACCGTCCTCCGCGAACAGCGGACGCGGCACCGGCACGGCGAACCAGAACGGCGAGAACTCCGCGGCGGGCGGCTGGGGGGCCTGCGCCTGCGGCTGGGGCTGCGTGCCGAACGGCTGCCCCGGCTGCGGCTGACCGCCGTAGGGCTGCTGTCCCGGCCCGCCCTGCTGACCCGGCTGGGCGCCCGGGTAGCCGTAACCACCGGGCGGCTGGGCGCCGTAGGGCTGCGGCTGGGGCGGCTTCGGGGCCGGGACGAGACCGGCCTGGAGGGCGGGGACGAGGGGGGTGGCGACGGCGGCGCCGGCCATCACCACCGTGGCGACGAGAGCGAGGATCAGGCCGACCCCGGCGCTGACGCTGTCCGAACTGGAGCCGTAGTCCGCGGCGCTCAGCGGATCGAAGACGTTGCCGAGCGCGCTCCAGGCGGCGAACACCGTGAACGCGGTGCCGACCTGGCCGAGGTCGAGCCCCGCCACCTTGGGAAGCTGCGGCAGGCCTCGCGCCACGACGACGAGGGCGGCACCGATGATGCCCGCGAGGACGACCCCCATGACGAACGGGCCGCTCGCCCAGGCGCTGGGGAGGTCGGCGTCGTCGGGGGCTCCGTCGACCGAGTAGAAGTCGAGGAACGACGCGATGAACAGCAACACCGCTGCACCGATCACCACGCCGTCGCCTCGAGTGAGGGAGCGGATATTCACTTCAAGTCCTTCGTAGGTCGTCTCGTCGTCGGTAGACCCTATCGTCCGCCCGGGCGGAGCGTACGACGGGATCTGCGCGCTGATCGTTACCCGCGCAGGAAACTCACGATTCCCTCAGAGATTCCTTGCGCGGCCTTCTGACGCCAGGCCGCGCTCGTGAACAGTGCCGCGTCCTTGCTGTCGCGCATGTTGCCGCATTCGATGAACACCTTGGGGACCGTTGACAGATTGAGGCCGCCCAGGTCGGTGCGGGTGTCGAGTCCGGTGCCGTGGCCGATGTAGTTGGAGGGCTTCGTGCCCGTGACGCGTCCGAAGTCGTCCGCGATGCGCTCGCCGAGGACGGCGGAGGGGGCGACGATCCGGCGGGTGTCGGCGATGCCCCGGTGGACGCGGCCGGGCAGGATCACGTGGTAGCCGCGCTGTCCGGCGCCCGCCCCGTCCGCGTGGATCGACACCACCGCGTCGGCCTTCGCCGTGTTGCCGATCCGGGCCCGCTCGTCCACGCACGGGCCGTAGGGCCGGTCGCCGTCCTGCGTCAGCTCGACCTTGGCGCCCTGCTTCTCCAGCAGGGTGCGCAGGCGGTGGGCGACATCCAGGGTGAACGCGGCCTCCGCGTAGCCGGAGTTGGTGGACGTCCCCGTGGTGTCGCACTCCTTGCGGTTCGTGCCGATGTCCACCTTGCGGTTGATCTCGGCCGTGTGGCGGAAGTTGGTGAGGTTGTGCCCCGGGTCGATGACGACGACCTTGCCCTTGAGCGAGGCGGACGGTTCCTTGTCGTCGTCGGCGGTGGTGGAGGAGACGGTCGGCGGTGCGCCGGCCCGGGTACGCGCGGACGTCGGCGTCCCGCCGCCGTCTGCCGCCCCGCTCACCCCCTCGTACACGAGCCACCCGAGCAGCGCGCCCGGCACGAGCACGGCGAGGGTGACGGTCAGCGGACGGCGCCGGGGGCGGCGGGGCTGGGGAGGACCGAAGTCGGGGCCTGCGTACGACACGCCTGCCACCCTAACCGCCGTCCATGACGTCCACCGGGTCCGGCGTGCTTGTGGAGAAGCACCCCGGGAGTCCTAGCATCTGCGCATGCCTTTACGTCGTAGACATGACAACCTGGCCGCCCTGCCGCGTGATCCGCGCGCCGACGACTACCCGATGCCGACCGTGCCGTACGGCTGGTACGCGGTGCTGCGCAGCCGCCAACTGCGGCCGGGCAAGGTCGTCGGCCTGCACTACTTCGGGCGCGCGCTCATCGCCTTCCGGGGAGCCGACGGCCGGGCAGCCGTACGGGACGCGCACTGCCCGCACTACGGCGCGCATCTCGGCGCGGGCGGAAGGGTCGTGGACGGCACGGTGGAGTGCCCGTTCCACGGATGGAGGTTCGGTACCGACGGCCGGTGCGTCGAGGCCCCCTTCGCGGTGCGCACCCCCAAGGTCTCCCTCGACGGTTTCCCGGTCCGCGAGCACAGCGGGCTCGTCTTCGTCCACGCCGGGCCCGGCGAGCCGTCGTGGGAGGTCCCGGAGATCCCCGAGACGGGATCGAAGGAGTTCGCCGCGCCCATCGACGACCGCTGCCGGGCACGCATCCACGTCCAGGAGATGCGCGAGAACATCGTCGACGAGTCCCACTTCCACTTCATCCACGGCCAGAGCGAACCCCCCGTCCAGGACTGGCGGACCGACGGCCCCTTCGCCGAGGCCCGCGGCCGCATCTCCCGCCGCGTCCTCGGCCGGGTCGTCGACAACACCTTCGACGCGTTCATGTACGGGCCCGGCGTCATGGTGGTGCGTACCCACGGCCCCCTGCTGTCGGTGACCGCCGTCGCCCTCAGTACTCCCGTCGACGACAGCACCAGCGAACTGCGGATGCTGTACTACCTCCGCAAACCGGCCGGGCTGCCCTTCCTGACCCCCTTGGCCAAGCTCGTCTTCCGCAGGGAGGCACTGGGCGAGGTGCGCGAGGAGGTCGCGATCTGGGACCACAAGATCCACCAGGCGCGCCCCGTCCTGCTTCCGCACGAGAAGGGCATCAAGGCGCTGCGCCGCTGGTACGCGCAGTTCTATCCGTCCGACTGACGGATCGGCCGATCGGCGAGGGCGCCCCCGGACACGTCCGCGCCGGTGCCCCCGCCCCCAGAATCCCGCCCTCAGATCCCCGCCCGCGTCCGGCGCAGCACCCGCAGCGAGTCGGTCGCCGAGACCTCCTCGAAGGCGCCGGAGGCGAGGGCCCGGAGGTAGATCCGGTAGGGCGCCTGTCCCGTGAACTCGTCCTCCGGCTCGGGGAACACGTCATGGATGACGAGCAGGCCGCCCTCGGCCACATGGGGGGCCCAGCCCTCGTAGTCGGCGTTCGCGTGCTCGTCGGTGTGGCCGCCGTCGATGAAGACCAGGCCGAGCGGGGAGCCCCAGACCTTCGCGATCTGCGGCGACCGTCCGACGAGCGCGACCACGTGCTCCTCCAGCCCGGCCCGGTACAGGGTCCTGCGGAAGGTCGGCAGCGTGTCCATCACACCGAGCTCGGCGTCGACGGTCTGCGGATCGTGGTACTCCCACCCCGGCTGCTGCTCCTCGCTGCCCCGGTGGTGGTCGACGGTCAGCGCGACCACCCCGGCCTCCCGGGCGGCGTCCCCGAGCAGGATCGCCGAGCGGCCGCAGTACGTCCCGACCTCCAGCAGCGGCAGCCCCAGCCGCCCGGCCTCCAGAGCGGCCTCGTGCAGGGCCAGTCCCTCGCCCAGGGGCATGAACCCCTTCGCGGCCTCGAAGGAGGCAAGGATCTCGGGCTTGGGTGCGGCCGCGGCCATGGGGTTCCCCTCGGTCGTACGTGTCGATGACGCGGGCGGGCGAACCCCGAAGCCCCGCGCGGACGCCCCATGCTGCCGCACACGCCTTCGCAGGGGGGACGGGGGGCGGGTGACGGTCGTCTTGTGGGTGGTCGTGGCGGTGTGCGGGAGGTGCCGGTCAGGTGGATGTCGGCGTCGTGGCTGTGTGCGGAAGCCGCCGGCCAGGTGGAAGTCGGCTGCGGTGGCTGTGCGCGCGGTGGGTGCCTGTCCCGGTCGGTCCGGGCCCCGGGGCGGGTCGTCGTGCGGACCGGCACGGGTGCGATGACCGGGCGTCGGTCCTACGGCCTTCCGCGCCCCCGACGCACCGCACCCCCGTCCCTGGGGCGGGGCGGGGGTGCGTCAAGGGGGCGTGCGTCAGGCCGTGACAGTCTCGCCCGGCAGGGCCAGGTCCAGGTCCACCGCGCGCTCGTCCCCGGTGTGCGTCGCCGAGGACGCGAGCGGAGCGTGCCCCACGGCTCGCGCCGCGAGCACATACGCTCCCTCGCCCGGCACGCTGAGCGCGTACACGCCGTCCTCGTCCGCGACGGCGGACCCCGCCTGCCGCCCCCGACGGTCGATCAACGTGACCTTGGCCCGGGCGACGGGAGCGCCGGAGGCGTCCAGGACGCGGCCGCGGAAGCCCCGCAGCGCCTCCTCGGCCCGCTCCAGGTTCGCCTCCTCCTCGCTGCTGGCCCGAAGCTGCGGCGCCTTGTTCGGCTTCGGCAGGAACAGCGCCATCAGCAGTCCGAGGGCCACCGCACCGGTCGCGATGAGGAAGGACACCCGGAAGCCGTGCATGGTCGGCACCGCGACGCCCCCGACGTCGTTCGCGGTGTTCGCCAGCACCATTCCGATCACGGCGCTCGACACGGACGTACCGATGGACCGCATCAGCGTGTTGAGACCGTTCGCCGCCCCCGTCTCCGACGCCGGAACCGCCCCGACGATCAGCGCGGGCAGCGACGAGTACGCGAGACCGATGCCCGCGCCGAGGACCACCGCGATCACGAGGCTCTGCCAGGCCGCGCTCATGAGGCCCAGGCCCGCGCCGTAGCCGATGGCGATGATCAGCATGCCGAGGATGAGGGTGACCTTGGGGCCGTACTTCGCGGAGAGCCGGGCGTACACGGGCGCGGTGAACATCATCGTCAGGCCCAGCGGGGCGACCAGCAGGCCCGCGACGACCATCGACTGGCCGAGGCCGTAGCCGGTGGCCTTCGGGAGCTGGAGCAGCTGGGGAAGGACGAGCGAGACGACGTAGAAGGAGACACCCACCATGATCGAAGCCAGGTTGGTGAAGAGAACCGCCGGGCGGGCCGTGGTGCGCAGGTCGACCAGAGGGGCCTTCACCCGCAGCTCCATGACGCCCCACAGGACGAGGACGACGGCGGAGGCGGCGAAGAGGCCGAGCGTGGTGCCCGAGGTCCAGCCCCAGTCGCTGCCCTTGGTGATCGGCAGCAGGAACAGGACGAGACCCGTGGAGAGGCCGATCGCGCCCAGGACGTCGAAGGTGCCCTCGGCGCGCGCCGGGGACTCCGGTACGACGAGGAGGGTGAGCACGATCGAGAGGGCGCCGAGGCCCGCGGCGCCGTAGAAGAGCGCGTGCCAGTCGGCGTGCTGGGCGATCAGCGCGGCGAGGGGCAGCGCGAGCCCGCCGCCGACGCCGATCGAGGAGCTCATCAGGGCCATCGCCGAGCCGAGCTTCTCGCGGGGCAGCATGTCGCGCATCAGGCCGATGCCGAGGGGGATCGCGCCCATGGCGAAGCCCTGGAGGGTGCGGCCGGCGATCATCGTGAGCAGGTCGCTGGTGAGGGCGCTGATCAGGGCGCCCACGACCATCACGGCGAGGCTGAGGATGAGCATGCGGCGCTTGCCGTACAGGTCGCCGAGGCGGCCCATGATCGGGGTCGCGACGGCGCCCGAGAGCAGGGTGGACGTCAGGACCCAGGTGGCGTTGCTGGGCTCCGTGTTCAGCAGCTGCGGCAGGTCCTTGATGACCGGGACGAGCAGGGTCTGCATCACCGCGACCACGATGCCCGCGAAGGCGAGCACCGGGACGACAGCGCCGGACGCTCTCCGGGTGGGCTGGTCGGTCGGCGTGTGCGTCATGTGAGGGAGGCCTCCGGGCCTGGAAGATCGGCTTACGTGTGGCTTGAACTACGTATGCATGGGCAACTATTCCGATGCTTCGGCGTACTAACGATTTCTTTATATTCTCTTGGGGAAGTCGGAGCCGGTTGAGACCATGACCGTCATGCTCGAAGCCGCTGACGCCACCCGCAGACCCCCTCGTCTCCGCCCCGCGCCCCCGGCCTGGCTGGTGGTGGCGCTCGCGTGCGCCGGTCAGTTCCTCGTCGTGCTCGACGTGTCCGTCGTCAATGTGGCGCTGCCCTCGATCCGCGCCGACCTGGGCATGAGCGAGTCCGGCCTCCAGTGGGTGGTCAACGCCTACTCCATCGCCTTCGCCGGGTTCATGCTGCTCGGCGGCCGGGCCGGTGACCTCTACGGCCGCAAGCGGATGTTCCTGGTCGGGCTCGGCCTGTTCACCGTCGCCTCGCTGGCCGGCGGGCTCGCCGAGGGCGGCGGCCAGCTGCTGCTCGCGCGCGCGGCGCAGGGCCTCGGCGCGGCGGTCCTCGCCCCCGCGACCCTGACCATCGTCACCTCGGCCGTCCCGGAGGGCGCCGCCCGGGCCCGCGCGATAGCCACCTGGACGGCGGTCGGCGCGGGCGGCGGCGCGGCCGGCGGATTCTTCGGCGGCCTCCTCGTCGACACCCTGTCCTGGCGCTGGGTGCTGCTGATCAACGTGCCCGTCGGCGCGGTGGTCCTGCTGGGCTCGCTGTGGTGGCTCACCGAGAGCCGCAACGGCGACGGCCGACGCCTGGACCTGCCGGGAGCACTGCTGGTCACCGGGGGACTGGCCGTCCTGGCGTACGGCATCTCGCAGACCGAGGCCGAGGGGTGGACGGCGACCGCCACCCTGGTCCCGCTGGCGGCCGGGCTGCTGCTGATCTGCGCGTTCCTGATCGTCGAGTCCCGTACGACGGCCCCGCTCATGCCCCTCGGACTGCTCAGGGTGCGTGCCGTGGCGTCGGCGAACGCGGCGATGTTCCTCAGCGGCTCCGCCCTGTTCTGCACGTGGTACTTCATCACCCTCTACGCCCAGAACGTCCTCGACTACTCCCCGCTGCAAGCCGGACTCGCCATGCTGCCGAGCTCCCTCGCCATCGTGCTCGGCTCCAAGCTCGCGCCCCGCCTCATGCGCCGGCTCGGGGCGCGTCGGGTGGCGGCCCTCGGGACCCTCGTCGCGCTCACCGGGTACGGCTGGCAGTCGACGATGACCGCGGACGGCGCGTTCGTCCCCTCGATCATGGGCCCGGGCATCCTGATGATGCTGGGCGCGGGCCTCGCCTCGACCCCGCTCGCCTCCCTGGCCACCTCCGGTGCGGCGCCGGGGGAGGCCGGTCTGGTGTCCGGGCTGGTCAACACCTCGCGCACGATGGGCGGCTCGCTGGGGCTCGCGGTGCTGTCGACGCTCGCCGCCGCCCGGACGGGCAACGGGACCTCGGCGCAGGCGCTGACGGAGGGGTACGCGCTGGCGTTCCGGGTGGGCACCGGACTGCTGCTCTGCGGCCTGGTGCTGATGCTGGTGTGGCTGCCGAGAAGAATTCCTCAGGGCTGAGGCAACGGTCCTGGCGGCTCATGGACTCCTTTAGACATCTAGGAGGTGCCCATGGGGGATCGGAAACAGCCTCGGGACGAGGAGTTCCAGAGCTTTGTCATCGGCCGCTGGCCGCGGCTGATGCGGACGGCATTTCTCCTCACGGGGGAGCAGCACGCCGCGGAGGACCTGGTCCAGTCGACCCTCGAACAGGCCTATGTGGCCTGGCGCAGGGTCGGCTCGGCGGACGATCCGGAGGCGTACGTACGGCGCGTGATGATCAACGCGCATGCGCGCAAGCACCGCAGAAGGCTCCGGGAGTTCCTGGCACGGGGGGACGACTCGGGTCTGGTCCGCGAGATCGCCGACACCGGTGACCTCATCGCCCAGGCCGACGACCGAAGCGCCCTGCTGACGGCGCTGGCCCAACTGCCGCCCCGGCAGCGGGAGGCGGTGGTCCTGCGGTACTGGGAGGACCTGACCGAGACCCAGACGGCCGAGGCGATGGGCTGCTCGGTCGGCTCGGTGAAGAGCAACGCGGCCAAGGGGATCGCGAAACTTCGCGCCATACCCGGACTGGCCGACATGGTGACGCAGGGAGGGCGGCAGTGATGAGCGCGGACCGGGAGAGGAACCACGACATGAGCGACAGCGACATCGCCCTCCTGCTGGCCGACGCCGCCGACGAGGTCGAGATCGGCATAGCCCCCTACGACGCGGTGATCCGCGGTGGCCGCAGGCGCCGGGCCCGCCGCTGGGCGGTGGCCGCGGCCACGGCACTGGTCCTGGCGGGCTCCTCGGCGACGCTCGCGGTGGCGGGGCTGCCGGGTGGGGACGGCGGTGGGGGAGCGGTGGCCACCCAGCCACCGGTCACCGGTACGCCCCGCGTGTCCGAGCTCGCCAAGCGGACCACGCTGGCGAGGGGCACGGAGAACGGCAAGGAGTGGCGGGTCACCCTCGACACCTGGCCGGCTCCGGTCGACACCGCGGAGGCCCAGGCGACTTTGAACGCGATGCGGGCGCACGGTGAGGACCCGGCCGACGTCCGCAAGGCCTCGGACCTCGTGGGCAAGATCGCGTACTTCGTGCACCGCGACTACGGCGGCGAATGGACGAAAGCCATGGAGAACGTGGTCCCCGCGTCGGACAGGATGACCACCACGGACCTCATTTCAGGCGCCCTCCCTCTCAAACCGGGTGACAAGGACATCCGTCTCGTCGTCGGTGCCGTCGCCAGGACCGCCCAGCGCGTCAACTGCGACTGGACGAACGGGACGGCGACCGTGGTGGAGCGGGCCGGCACCGGCAGCGGCACCGAGGGCGGGGTGATCCGTTCGGCCGAGGGCTCGCCCTACGACTGGTTCGTGTGCCTGGCGCCCAAGGGGACGCAGTACAAGTCGGTGGAGGTGATCAAGTAGGGACGGCGGGGCTCACAGCCACCCCTGCTGCCGGGCCGCCCGCACCGCCTCCATCCGGTTGCGGGTGCCGGTCTTGCCGATGGCGGAGGAGAGGTAGTTGCGGACGGTGGACTCGGAGAGGTGGAGCTTCTCGGCGATGTCGGCCACCGTCGCGCCGTCCGTGGAGGCCTTGAGGACCTCGCACTCACGCGCGGTCAGGGGGTTCGGTCCTGCGCTGAGGGCGGCCGCGGCGAGGGCGGGGTCGATCACGGTCTCGCCGGTCAGCACCCGGCGGATCGAGGCGGCCAACTCCTCGACGGGACCGTCCTTGACGAGGAAACCGGCGGCTCCCGCCTCCATGGCCCGGCGCAGATAGCCAGGTCTTCCGAAGGTGGTCAGGATCAGCACCCGGCAGTCCGGCGCCTGGTCGCGCAGCTCGGCGGCGGCGTCCAGACCGCTCATCCCCGGCAACTCGATGTCGAGCAGCGCCACGTCGGGGCGGTGCGTGAGCGCCGCGTCCACGATCGCGTCGCCCGCCGCGACCTGGGCCACGACCAGGATGTCCGGCTCCATCCCGAGCAGCAGCGCGAGCGCGCCCCGCATCATCCCCTGGTCCTCGGCGAGCAGCACACGGATCGACTTGGCGGGCCGGTGGTCCCGGGGCATCTCGTTCACGGCCCAAGGGTAGGGCGCGGGGCCGGCAGCGGCGGGGGGAGTACGGAGGAGCGGCCGGGCCCGTACGGCGTCATCCGGCCGCATCGCCGATCCGCGCCCCACGCCCGGCCCCGGCCGGCGCGTCGGCCTCCGCCGGTTCGCTGGGCCGAACGGGCTCGTACGGCTGCATGTGCTCGTCGGGCCGTACGGGCGTGTGGCGCTGCCTCTGCTCGTCGGGTCGTACGGGTTCGTGGGACTGCCCTTGCTCGCCGGGCCGCACGAGCTTGCGGCGCTGCCCCGGCTCGCCGGGCCGTACGGCCTCGTGGGACTGCCCCCGCTTGCCGGGTCGTACAGCCTCCTCGGGTCGTACAGCCTCCTCGGGTCGTACAGCCTCCTCGGGCCGCGCAGCCTCCTCGGGCCGCGCAGCCCCCTCCGGTCGCCCCGGTTCCACCGACTCGACCGGCAACTCGGCCCGCACCACGAATCCGCCGCGTGGGCCCGGCCCGGCCTCCAGTCGTCCACCTGCCGCCGCCAGCCGCTCCCCGAGCCCCTTGAGGCCGGTGCCGCCGACGCCCGGACTCCACGTCGCCGCGGCCGCGGCCGTGTGCGCCCCCGATGCGGTGCCGTCACTCCCGGGAACGGAGGTCTCCACGGCCGTCCCCCGGCCGTCGTCCCAGACGCGCAGCCGGACCCGTTCCGTCGAGCTCTGCACGGAGATCTCGCAGCGCCCCGCCCCGCTGTGCCGTACCGCGTTGGTCACCGCCTCGCGGACCACCCAGCCCAGCAGGGCCTCGGTCTGGGCGGCGAGCGGCTGACCGGAGCGCTGGACGACGGGCTCGATGCCCGCGGCGCGCAGAGCGGAGGCGGCCCGGTCGAGGTCCGCGCTGAGGCTGCCCTCGCGGTAGCCGGTCACCGCCTCGCGGATCTCGGTGAGCGCCTGGCGGCCGACCGACTCGATGTCGCAGACCTGGACGAGCGCCGCGTCGAGGTCGCGCGGGGCGAGCCGCCTGGCCGCCTCCGACTTCACCACGATCACCGACAGGGTGTGGCCGAGCAGGTCGTGCAGATCGCGGGAGAACCGCAGCCGCTCCTCCTCGACCGCGCGCCGGGCCAGTTCCTCACGGGCCTCCCGCAACTGCCGTACCGCCTCGGAGAGGGACATGATCGCGGCCGTCACCATCGTGGAGATCCAGGTGGCGTACGCGGTGTCGAGGCCGCCCCAGCCGTCGCGGACGACGGAGGCCGCGCCGGCCACCACGGTCACGGCCGCTCCCACCCACCGCAGGTGCGGCAGCCGTACGACCGCGCCCGTCGCGAGGCCGAACAGCGGGAAGAACAGCAGCCAGTTGCCGCCGTACCCGATGGCCAGAGCGCAGGTCACCAGCCCCATCAGGACCAGGGCGATCCGCGTGGAGAGCGCCTCCCGGGTCTCCTTGCGGAAGGCGCGGAAGGCGACGTAGATGTACAGCGAGTTGAAGGTGAGCAGACCGAGGCCGCCGATCCAGGGGTCGGGGGCTTCGCCCTGGAAAAGGTTGGAGAAGGCGCCCATCCCCAGCAGCAGCCACGGCAGCAGACCGAACCCGTTGGCGAGGCCGGTTTCCGTGTGGACCTCCCCGGCCTTGCGGGCGGCCTTGCACTCGGCCTTGAGGCGTTCCTTGTTCGCCTTGTACCACCGCTGCTGCTCCCGCGCCGAGTGCACCTCCTCGCGGATCGCGTCGAGGCGGCACGAGAGCTTGCGCGACCAGGACATGAGAGTTCCTCCGCTCAGAGGTTCCCGGCGTGCCGCCGGGACGACAGGACAGCGTACGAAGCGGACAGCAGCGGTGTGCGCCCTCTGTTGTCCCACCGACGACGCTACGCAGCGCGGCCGCAGCCCGGCAGGTGTGCGTGTACGGACTTGGGCAGTACAAATGTCACGGTGCCGGAAGCCGGGCGGCCCGGAAGCCCATACACCTGACACTCCGTCAGGAGCCTTCACAAGTGCGGTGCGCTCGGCTATACAGAGGGCGCCGGACTGGAACGCGTTCTAGATCGGCCCGTGACGACCTCGGTGCGGCCGACGGTGCGGACGGCCGTACCGGGGTCTTGAATCCGTCACTGTCAGGAGCCGTATGCCCATCGACGCCGCCACAGCCCTCGCCGCCGAGCCCCGGACCGGCGAGATCTCCTGGACCTCGAAGGACGTCCAGCTCTACCACCTCGGGATCGGGGCGGGCATCCCTGCCACCGACCCCGACGAACTGCGCTACACCCTCGAATCCCGGCTGCACGTCCTGCCGAGCTTCGCCACGGTCGCGGGCTCGGGATCGCCGGGAGTGATCAGCGGTCTGTCCATGCCCGGCATCGAGGTCGATCTCGCCAAGGTCCTGCACGGCGGCCAGTCACTGGTCATCCACCGCCCCCTCCCCGCCCAGGGCACCGCGACCGCCACCCACCGCATCGCCGCCGTGTACGACAAGGGCAAGGCGGCCGTCCTGGTCCTGCGGACCGACGTCGCGGACGCCGAGGGCCCGTTGTGGACCAACGACGCCCAGATCTTCGTCCGGGGCGAGGGCGGCTGGGGCGGCGACCGCGGCCCCTCCGCCCGTCTGGAACCCCCCACCGGTGAGCCCGACCGGATCGTGGAGCGCTCGATCCGCGAGGACCAGGCCCTGCTCTACCGCCTCTCCGGCGACTGGAACCCGCTGCACGCCGACCCGGAGTTCGCCAAGGTCGCCGGGTTCGAACGGCCCATCCTGCACGGGCTGTGCACCTACGGCATGACGCTCAAGGCGGTCGTCGACACGCTGCTCGGCGGGGACGTGACCCGGGTGCGCTCCTACGTGACCCGGTTCGCCGGGGTCGTCTACCCGGGCGAGACCCTGCGGATCCGGATGTGGCACACACCGCGGTCCACCAGGATCGCCGTCAGTTCCGTGGAACGCGACGACGCGCCCGTCCTCGCCGACACCGTCGTCGAACACTCCTGAACCCAGCACGCCGTACGAGGGGAGCCGCACCATGCGCGCAGCCGTACTGCACGAGACAGGCCAGGAAAAACTCGAGGTCCACGACGACGTCGAGGCGGTGGGCTTCGGGCCCGGCAGGGTGCGGATCCGGGTACGGGCCACCGGACTGTGCCACTCCGACCTGTCCGCCATGAGCGGGGTCCTCCCGCAGCCGGCACCCTTCGTGCCCGGCCACGAGGGCGCCGGCGAGATCCTCGAAGTCGGCGAGGGCGTCAGCCACTTGAAGGCGGGCGACCGGGTCGTCGTCTGCTGGCTGCCCGCCTGCGGAGCCTGTCCCGCCTGCAAGCGCGGCCAGACCGAACTGTGTCTGGCCGGGTTCATGAACGCGGGCACCGCCAACTTCCGGCGTCCCGACGGCGATGTCTTCGGCTTCGCCGGCACCGGCACCTTCGCCGAGGAGGTCGTCGTCGACGCGGGCTGCGCGGTGCCGATACCCGACGACGTGCCCTTCGACATCGCCGCGCTGATCGGCTGCGGGGTCACCACCGGACTCGGGGCCGCGCTCAACACCGCGGACGTGGAGGCCGGTTCGTCGGTCGCCGTCATCGGCTGCGGCGGAGTCGGCATCTCCGCCGTCCAGGGCGCCCGTCTCAAGGGCGCCGCCGAGATCGTCGCCGTCGACCCGGTCGCCTCCCGCCGTGAGGCCGCCCTGAAGTTCGGCGCGACCCGGGCCGTCTCCCCGGACGAACTGGCCGACGCCAAGCAGCAGGTGACCGCCGGCGAGGGCTTCGACTACGTCTTCGAGGTCGTCGGCAGGTCGGCGACCGCCCGCACGGCCTACGAGACCACCCGGCGCGGCGGCACGCTCGTCGTCGTCGGCGCGGGCGCCATGGACGACTTCCTCCAGCTCAACATGTTCGAGCTGTTCTTCGACGAGAAGCGCATCCTGCCGTCCATGTACGGCGGCGGGGACGTGCTGCGCTCCTACGAGCGGACCATCGCCCTGTGGCGGGCCGGCCGTGTCGACCTGGACGGCCTGATCACCCACCGGGTGCAGCTGAGCGAGGTCAACGAGGCGCTGGACCAGATGCGTTCGGGGACCTCCCTCCGTACCTGCATCGAGATCTGAGGCCGCTGCATGACAAGGACAGGGGTGCTGCCGCTCGAAGGGCTCGCGGCGATCGTCACCGGCGCCGGCCGGGGTCTGGGCCGGGCCGAGGCGCTGGAGCTGGCCCGGCTCGGCGCGGCCGTGGTCGTCAACGACTTCGGACAGCCCGGCCGGGACGGCTCCGGCGAGGCGTCCGCGGGCCCCGCCGAGCAGGTCGCCGACGAGATCCGGGCCCTGGGCGGTCGGGCCGTCGCCCACACCGGGGACGTGGCCGATCACCAACAGGCCCGGGAGCTCGTCGAGTTGGCGATCACCGAGTTCGGCAGGCTCGACATCCTCGTCAACAACGCGGGCATCCTGCGCGACCGCATGGTCTTCTCCATGACCGAGGGCGAGTGGGACGCGGTGATCCGGGTCCACCTCAAGGGGCACTTCAACACCACCCGGTTCGCGGCCGCGCACTGGCGGGAGCGGTTCAAGGCGGCGGGCGGGCCGGTGTACGGCCGTATCGTCAACACCTCCTCGGAGGCGTTCCTCGCCGGGTCCGCCGGACAGCCCAACTACGCGGCCGCCAAGGGCGGGATCGTCGGACTCACCACCTCGACGGCCCTCGCGCTCGCCAAGTACGGCGTCACGGCCAACGCCATCTGCCCGCGCGCCCGCACCCGGATGACCGAGGACGTCTTCGCCGGCCTCGAACAGCCCGAGTCGGGGCTCGACCCCCTCGCCCCCGAGCATGTCGCCCCGCTCGTCGGCTACTTGGCCTCACCGGCCGCCGAGCGCGTCAACGGACAGCTGCTCGTCGTACACGGAGGGATGGTCGTCGTCGTCGAACGACCGCGGGTGCAGGCCAAGTTCGACAGCAAGCAGGACACCTTCACCTACGACGAACTGGACGCGCTGCTCACCCCGCACTACGCGCGGCGGCCGGCGGGGGAGACCTTCGCGGCGGCCGAAGTGCTGGGGCTCAAGCGGGAGTAGACGCGAAACGGCCCCGCCTTTTACGAGAAGGGCGGGGCCGTGTGTCGTCGTCTGCCTCAGGCCGCGGCCTCGGTCTGCTCGACCGACTTGCGGTGACGGCCGCGCGGGGCCGTCTCGCTGTCCTGTACCGAGACCGGGCCCCGGTGCTTACCGCGGCCAGTGGACTCCTGGACGTCTGCAGTCGACTGGTTCGTGCTGGCGTCGCTCATGGAAGTAATTCACCCCGTCAACATGATCTTTCTTACAGCGGGGCGAGTTTAACCGGCACACTGCGGGGCGAATCCAGGCGGCCGGACCAACCGGCACTACTTCGTTACAAGATTGCCCAACGGGGCTTGCTGCAAGGGCACAGGACGTGCCACGACAGGACCCGGAGGATCCGGTTCGGGCGACCGCGCGATCGTTTCGCCGCCGCCCTCCGGATCCCCCGGACCCGCGTCCCCCGCCCCCGTTTCCCCCGTTCCCCCAGGGCCCTCCGCTTCCCCGGCGAGGGCCCCGTTCCGCGGAGCCGCCGCCCACCGCGCCACCGCGCACGGCACTTCCGCCGTGGCGTACGGCAGGAGCAGCTCCCCGTCCTCGGTCCACAACCCCGAACCCGCCAACCAGCCCTCGGGCGCCGGGAGATGCTGGATCTGCCGGGCGGCGGGCCGCCACACGCCCAGCCAGCTGCCCATCGGGCCGTCCACGCGCAGCGCCACCCCGCAGCTCTCCGGCATCAGCACCTGCCCGGGCTGGATAGCGAACGGCGTCACCACGCAGTCCGGCACCCGCAGGCACTCCGGGAAGCGCACCGGCAGCGTGCTGCCCAGCACCCCCCAGCCCAGCCGCGCGCGCCCGGGCGACGGAGCGTCCGAGGAGATCAGCAGCAGCCCGCTGTCCGGGTCGGCCAGCAGCAGCCGGTCGTCACTGCCGTCGGTGATCTGCAGCAGGGGCGAGACCTCCCCGCCCCGCTCCAGATCCACCACGACCGCCTTGGTCCGCCCGCCGCTCTCCCGGTCCAGGGCCAGCATCCGCCCGGTCCGGTCCAGCCACACCCCGCCCGAGCAGCGCCCCGGGATCTCCGCGACGTGCTCCGGTCCGAAGGCACCGCCCGCCACCAGCCACACGGCACTGGAGCGCCGGCCGACGGCGAGGGCGTACGCCCGCTCACCGCCCGGCGCCGGCGGCAGCAGCCGCAGGACCGTTCCCTCCTCCGGGCACTCGACCGCGCCCAGCGGGATCTCACCCGTCCCCGGCCCGGTCGGGTAGAGGAGCGAGAAGGCGTGCCGCCCGTCGGCGAACCGCCTGATCAGCACCCGCCCGTCGCCCATCGGCTGCACCTCGGTGCCGGGCTCCTCGGGCTGGTTGCCGGGCAGCGGCACGGCGTAGGGCTCGGGGCCGTCCAGGGTCCAGCGCTCCGGGAACCAGGAGTCGCCGTTGCGGGCGAGTCGCGCCGCGTAGGAGCCGTCGACGGTGATCACGCAATCGGTCCGCCGGGCCGCACCGCCCCCCTGATCGAGCACGCCCTCGCTCCCGGGCATCCGCCCGTCCCGGACGCTCACGTGCTCGACCACCGCGACCACGGGCGCCGCCCTGTTCTGGAAGCTCAAGCTCTCGGTTCCGGGTGCCGCCCTGTCCTGGAAGCTCAGGCCCTGGGTTCCGGGTGTCGCCCTGTCCTGGAAGCTCAGGCCCTGGGTTCCGGGTGTCGCCCCGTCCTGGAAGCTCAGGCCCTCGGTTCCGGGTGTCGCCCCGTCAAGGCCGCTCAAGCTCTCCGTCCCGGCTGTCACCCCGTCAAGGCCGCTCAAGCCCTCGGACGCGGGAGTCTCCCCGTCCTCGGTGTTCAGGTCCTCGGTGATCGCGCGCTCCGTCCGCGGGGTCTCCCCGTCCTCGTTCGCCGCCGCGGGTTCGATGGCACAGGCCGTCATCGTCCGGTCACCTCCGGCCACGAAACTAGTTTTCGCACGCACAGGCGTGGGACGGGCGGGCTTCCGCTTCACACAAAGGTGTGGCCCAGGAACGATTCGCCTGAGGAAACCGGGGCGACTGTGCTGAGCGGGACAGCCGTGGGCGGCTCAGGTTCAACGGGAGAGACCAGGCAGGTAGCCTTTCCCCGTGCCCCGTCTGTCTGAAGTCATCGCCGCGCTGGAGACCCTGTGGCCCACCGAGCGGGCCGAGTCCTGGGACGCGGTCGGCACCGTCGTGGGCGATCCCGACCAGGAGGTCATGCGGGTCCTGTTCGCCGTCGACCCGGTCCAGGAGATCGTCGACGAGGCGGTGAAGCTGGGCGCGGACCTGCTGGTCACCCACCACCCCCTCTACCTGCGCGGCACCACGACCGTGGCGGCCTCCCACTTCAAGGGCCGGGTCGTCCACACCCTCATCAAGAACGACATCGCGCTGCACGTGGCCCACACCAACGCGGACACCGCCGACCCGGGCGTCTCGGACGCCCTCGCGGGCGCGCTCGACCTGCGTGTCGTACGGCCGCTGGTGCCGGACCCGACGGACCCGTCCGGGCGCCGGGGCCTCGGTCGGGTGTGCGAGCTCGACCCCCCGACGACCGTCCGCGAACTCGCCGCGAGGGCCGCCGAGCGGCTGCCCGCCACCGCACAGGGCATCCGTGTGGCCGGCGACCCCGAGGCCACCGTCCGCACGGTCGCCGTCAGCGGCGGCTCCGGCGACAGCCTCTTCGACCAGGTCCGCGCGGCCGGCGTCGACGCCTTCCTCACCGCGGACCTGCGTCATCACCCGGTGTCGGAATTCATCGCGGCCCGCGCCCACAGTCCCCTCGCGCTGCTCGACGCGGCGCACTGGGCCACCGAGTGGCCCTGGTGCGAGCTGGCCGCCGCCCAGCTCGACGAGATCTCCGACCGTCACGGCTGGGACCTGCGCGTGCATGTCTCGAAGACGGTCACCGACCCCTGGACCGCCCACGCGGCGTCCAACCCGACCTCTAGCTCAATGGGAGCCCCCAACTGAACGCCGCGCCCGCCGACCAGATCCGCCTCCTCGACGTCCAGGACCTCGACGTCCGCCTCCAGCAGCTCACCCACAAGCGCAGGTCGCTTCCCGAGCACGCCGAGATCGAGTCGCTCACCAAGGACGCCACCCAGCTGCGCGACCTCCTGGTGGCCGCCCAGACCGAGGAGAGCGACACCGCCCGCGAGCAGACCAAGGCGGAGCAGGACGTGGACCAGGTGCGCCAGCGCGCCGCCCGCGACCAGCAGCGCCTGGACTCCGGTGCCGTGACCTCGCCCAAGGACCTGGAGAACCTCCAGCGCGAGATCACCTCCCTCGCCAAGCGCCAGGGCGACCTCGAGGACGTCGTCCTGGAGGTCATGGAGCGCCTGGAGTCCGCGCAGGAGCGGGTCGCCGAGCTGACCGGGCGCGTCGCCTCCGTCCAGTCGAAGATCGAGGACGCCACCGCCCGGCGTGACGCGGCCTTCGAGACGCTGGACGGCGAGATCGCCTCGGTGACCAAGGAGCGCGAGGTCATCGCGGCCGTCGTGCCCGCGGACCTCCTCAAGCTCTACGACAAGCTCCGCGAGCAGCAGGGCGGCATCGGCGCGGCCAAGCTGTACCAGCGCACCTGCCAGGGCTGCCGCCAGGAGCTCGCCATCACCGACATCAACGAGATCCGCGCGGCCGCGCCGGACACCGTGGTGCGCTGCGAGAACTGCCGCCGCATCCTGGTGCGCACGTCCGAGTCCGGCCTGTAAGGAGCTCGGGGCGTGCGGGAGTTCATCGTCGAGGCGGACGGCGGCTCGCGGGGCAACCCCGGGCCGGCCGGCTACGGCTCCGTCGTGCTGGACGCGGCGACGGGGGAGACGCTGGTCGAGACGTACGAGTACCTCGGCGTCGTCACCAACAACGTCGCCGAGTACCGGGGGCTGCTGGCGGGCCTGCGCGCCGCGCACACCCTCGACCCCTCCGCCCGCGTCCATGTCCGCATGGACTCCAAGCTGGTCGTCGAGCAGATGTCGGGCCGCTGGAAGATCAAGCACCCCGACATGAAGCCGCTCGCTCTGGAGGCGGGGCGGGTGTTCCCTCCGGGGCAGGTCACCTACGAGTGGATCCCCAGGGAGCAGAACAAGCACGCGGACCGGTTGGCGAACGAGGCGATGGACTCGGGGACGTCGGCGAGTTCGGTACGGAACCTGTCGTCCGCCGAGGCCGAGGCCGACGTACGTGCCGCCACTGCCGTCGCCGGTCCCGGCTGGGCCCCTGCCGACATGGGCGCCCCGGCCACCTTCGTGCTGTTGCGGCACGGGGAGACCCCGCTGACGCCCCAGAAGCGGTTCTCGGGGAGCGGCGGTACGGACCCGGCCCTGTCCGAGGTCGGGAGGGAGCAGGCCCGGAGGGCGGCTGAAGCGCTGGCCAGGAGGGGCACGATCCAGCACATCCTCGCCTCGCCCCTGACCCGGACCCGCGAGACCGCTGCAGCCGTCGCCGAACGGCTCGGGATCGAGGTCACCGTCGAGGACGGCCTGATCGAGACCGACTTCGGCGCCTGGGAGGGCCTCACCTTCGGCGAGGTGCGCGAGCGCTACCCCGAGGACCTGAACACCTGGCTGTCCGACCCGGAGGCCGAACCCACCGGCGGCGGCGAGAGCTTCGCGGCCACGGCGACGCGGATCGCGGCGACGACGGACAGGCTCGTGGCGGCGTACGCGGGCCGCACGGTCCTGCTCGTCACCCACGTCACGCCGATCAAGACGTTCGTACGGCTCGCTCTCGGCGCCCCGCCCGAGTCCCTGTTCCGCATGGAACTCTCGGCGGCCTCGCTGTCGGCGGTGGCGTACTACGCCGACGGCAACGCGAGCGTCCGGCTCCTCAACGACACGTCACACCTGCGGCCGTAGCCGCAGGTGCGCGGCCTCGCGGGCCAGCGCCTCCACCCGCCCCCAGTCCCGCGCGGCGATCGCGTCCGCCGGAAGCATCCAAGTCCCGCCCACGCAGCCGACGTTGGGCAGGGCCAGGTACTCGGGGGCGTTCCCGGACCCGATCCCGCCCGTCGGACAGAACCGCGCCTGCGGCAGGGGCCCGGCGAGGGACTTCAGGTACGCCGTGCCCCCGGCCGCCTCCGCCGGGAAGAACTTCATCTCCGTGACGCCCCGCTCCAGCAGCGCCACGACCTCCGAAGTCGTCGACACCCCGGGCAGGAACGGCACCCCGGACCCCCGCATCGCCTCCAGCAGTACGTCCGTCCAGCCCGGGCTGACGAGGAAGCGCGCGCCCGCCGCCACCGACTCCTTCACCTGCCCGGGCGTGATGACGGTCCCGGCCCCGACCACCGCGTCCGGCACCTCGCCGGCGATCGCCCGGATCGCGTCGAGCGCGACGGGCGTCCGCAGCGTCACCTCGATCGCGGGCAGCCCACCGGCGACCAGGGCGCGGGCGAGCGGCACGGCGTCGGACGCGTCCTGGAGCACGACGACGGGGACGACGGGAGCGAGGTCGAGCAGGGAGGTACGCGAGGAGGCATGCGAGGTGGAGGCCATGGCGTCATCCTGCCGAAGCGATGCGGAGTGCGCAAAGGCCGTTGCGCTATGTGCAATGTCTGGGGTTCAGTGAATCTCGTCCACGAGCACGTCCAGCGCCCACGGCTGCCCCGCCTTGGCGGGCGCCTCCGCCTCGACCACGTACCCGAGCTCCCGCAAGGCCTCCACCAGCTCGGCCGGGCCCCCCGGCGCGACGCCCGCCGACAGCAGACTCCGCACCATCCGCCCCTTCGTCGCCTTGTTGAAGTGGCTGACGACCTTCCGGGTCGGCGCGTGCAGCACCCGCACGGTCGCCGTCCGCCCCGCGACCTCCCCCTTCGGCTTCCACGCGGCCGCGTACGCGGAGGACCGCAGGTCCAGCACCAGCCCGTCCCCCGCCACCTCGGTGAGAGCGTCGGCCATCGGCGCACGCCAGTGCGTGCCCAGCGCCCCGAGCCCCGGCAGCTTCACCCCCATCGAGCAGCGGTACGACGGAATCCGGTCCGTCACCCGGACCGCTCCCCAGAGCCCCGAGAACACGAGAAGCGAACGCCGGGCACGCTTCTTCGCGGCCGCGTCGAGAGAAGCCAGGTCGAGGGCGTCGTAGAGCACACCTGTGTAGATCTCCCCGGCGGGCCGCGCACCGGCCGTCCTGAGCTCGACGTTCTTCGCGACCTCGCCGCGCAGGCCCTCGCTCAGCCCGAGCACCTCGCGCGCCTTCTCCTCGTCACCGGTGCACAGTTCGACGAGCGCGTCGAGGACGGCCTCGCGGCTCTCGTGGAGCCCCGGCAACGACAGCGACTCCAGCTTCAGCGGGGCGCCACGGCCGGAGGACGCCTTGCCTTCGGAGGGCGGGAGCAGGACCAGCACGGATGATCTCCTTCTGTTGAGCTCCGGACAGCGTACGGGCCCCGTTCTGCTTACTCTCGCTGTATGCCCCGCCGCCGCATGCGTGTGACCGACGTCCCGCTGCGGGCCGCCTTCACGGCCCTGCGCACCGAGCTGGACGTGCCGACGGACTTCCCGCCCGAGGTGACGGCGGAGGCGGGACGGGTGCCCGACCTGAAGGGGTACGAGGACGTCACCGACCTCCCCCTCTTCACCATCGACCCGCCCGCCTCCACCGACCTCGACCAGGCCATGCACCTCTCGCGGCGCGGCACCGGCTACCGCCTCCGGTACGCCATCGCCGACGTCGCCGCCTTCGTCGTACCGGGATCGGCGCTGGACGCGGAGACGCACCGGCGGGTGATGACCCTGTACTTCCCGGACACGCGCATCCCGCTCCATCCGCCGGCGCTGAGCGAGGGCGCCGCGAGCCTCCTCCCGGACCAGGTCCGTCCGGCCGCGCTGTGGACGATCGACCTGGACGCGGAAGGCCGTACGACCGCCGCCGAGGTGCGCCGGGCCCTGGTCCGCAGCCGGGCCAAGCTGAACTACGAGGGCGTGCAGAAGGCGATCGACACGGGTACGGCGGAGGAGCCGCTCGCTCTGCTGGCGGAGGTGGGGCGGCTGCGGGAGGCGCTGGAGGTCGAGCGCGGCGGGATCTCCCTGCGGGTCCCCGAGCAGGAGATCGTCGAGCGGAACGGCGCGTACGAGCTGACGTACCGCGCTCCGCTGCCCGCCGACGGCTGGAACGCCCAGATCTCCCTGCTCACGGGCATGGCGGCGGCCGACCTGATGCTGGCGTACGGCACGGGGGTGCTCCGCACGCTCCCCGCCGCCCCGGACGGCGCGGTGGGCCGCCTCCGCCGTACCGCCACCGCCCTGCACATCGACTGGCCGCACCATGTGTCGTACGCGGCGCTGATCCGTTCCCTGGACCCGGGGATCCCGTCCCACGCGGCCTTCCTCCAGGAGTGCACGAGCCTGCTGCGGGGCGCCGGCTACACGGTCTTCCGGGACGGCGACCTGCCCTCCCTCACCACCCACGCGGCGGTCGCCGCCCCGTACGCCCACTGCACGGCACCCCTTCGGCGCCTGGTCGACCGGTACGCGTCGGAGATCTGCCTGGCGGCGGTGGCGGGGGAGCCGGTGCCGGAGTGGGTGCTCGCCGCCTTCGATGCGCTGCCGCGCGAGATGTCCGAGGGCGGCCACCGCTCGGCCGCGGTGGAACGGGCATGCGTCGACCTCGTCGAGGCGGCGGTGCTGCAGGACCGGGTGGGGGAGGTGTTCGACGGGTGCGTGGTGGACGTGGACGAACACCGACCGACGGTGGGGACCGTGCAGTTGGAGGCACCGGCGGTCATCGGCCGCATCGACGGGGAGGGGCTGTCGCTGGGGGAGCGGCTGCGGGTGCGGCTCACTCGCGCGGATCCGGGGACCGGGGGCGAGGGGAAGGTGCGGTTCGAGCCTGCGTGACCGCGAGCGCGGGTAGATCCCTTGACGGCTAACGCCGTTAGCCTTACAGTTTCGGCTAACGACGTTAGCCGAGCTTGCCGGAGGGGATCATGAGCACTGCTGCCACCACAGCCCACACCCGCGGTCGGGGTCGGGGCTTCGCTGTCGTCCGCCGTACGGCATGGCTCGCGGGTGCGCTGTTCTGGTCCGCGTTCTCGGTCCTGGAGGCCGTCAACCACGGCTGGCTCGCCGGGACCCTGGCCCTCACCTTCTTCGTCCTCCCGGACCTGACCTTCCTGGTCGCCCTCGATGAGGCGCCCCGGATGGCGAAGGGCCGGCTGCCGCCGCGCGCGGTGCCGTACTACAACGCGCTGCACCGGGCGTCGGTCCCCCTGGCGCTGATGCTGGCGTACACGTTCGGCCCCGTGGCCTGGCCCCCGGCGTTCGCGGCCCTGTGCGGCTGGCTCGCCCACATCTCGTACGATCGCGCCTTCGGGTACGGGCTGCGGACGAAGGAGGGGTTCCAGCGTGGGTGACGGTGAACGCGCGGGGAGGGCCGGTGCCGCCGACCGGCTCACGCCCCGCGCCCGTGAGATCGCGACGGCCGCACGCGAGCTGCTGGAGGAGTCCGGCCCCACCGCCCTCACCCTGCGGGCCCTCGCCGACCGCCTCGGCATCAAGGCGCCCTCCCTCTACAAGCACTTCCCGGACAAGCAGGCCGTCGAGGCCGAACTGATCGCCCAGATGCTGGAGGAGTCGGCGGAGGCACTGGAGTCGGCGGAGCAGCTGGCCCCCGGCTCCCTGCCGGCCCTGGCCGAGGCCTACCGGACGTACGCCCTGGCCCACCCCCACCTCTACTGCCTCAGCACCGAACGCCCCCTCCCGCGCCCCGCCCTCCCCCCGGGCCTGGAGGACCGCGCCGCGATGCCACTGATGCGGGCCTGCGACGGCGACCTGGACCTGGCCCGCTCGGTCTGGGCCTTCGCCCACGGCATGGTGATCCTGGAGATCCACGGCAGGTTCCCGGACGACGCCGACCTGGACGCGGCATGGAAAAGGGGCTTGAAGTCGTTGCACCCTCAGATGTAGCCGGAGTGTGGTGACGAGCGCACGGGGGTGTGGGGATGAGTGCACGGGAACAGGCCCTGTGGACCAGAACGAGGCTGGGCCGCTGCGGCCCGCCGCTCGACCTCCTGACGGCCCGCTTCGACAAGCACGTCTACGCCCCGCACGCCCACGACGAGTACACGATCGGTGTGTGCGTGGGCGGCTCGGAGATCATCGACTACCGGGGCGGTCACATCCGCACGGGCCCGGGATCCATCGTCGTCCTCGCACCCGGTGAGATGCACACGGGCGGCCCGGGGACCGCCACGGACGGATACGCGTACCGCGCCCTGTACGCGGAGACGCCACTGCTCCAGGACGGCTCCATCGGCCGACCGCACTTCCGCGACCCCTTGATAGACGACCCCGAACTCGCTGCGGCCCTCCGCCTCGCACACACCGAACTCAGCGCCTGCCCCGACCCGTTGGAGACGGAGTCCCGTCTTCCGTGGCTTCTGACGGCCCTGTCCTGCCGCCACTCCACGGCCCGCGTGGCGGACTGCGTGATCCCGGGAGCGGACGCGGTCGCCCTTCTGGTCCGCGACCGCCTGGCCGACGAACTGCTGGCACCCCCCTCCCTCGCCGACCTCGCCGCCGGCCTGGGCATGTCCCGCTACCAACTCCTGCGCGCCTTCCGTACGGCGATGGGGATACCGCCGTACGCCTGGCTGGCCCAGTACCGGGTGAACCGGGCCCGCGGCCTGCTGGAGGCGGGCCTCAAGCCGGCCGAGGTCGCGGGAGCGGTGGGCTTCGCCGACCAGGCCCACCTGACGCGCTGGTTCCGCCGCGTGCTGGGGGTGACCCCGGCGGCGTACCGCAACAGCGTTCAAGACGCGAGCCGCTGACTTGTTCAGGATGGCCGCATGACTGCACGCGGCTGGTTCCTGTTCTCCCTGATGGGAGTGGTCTGGGGCATCCCCTACCTGCTGATCAAGGTGGCGGTGGACGCCCCGATGTCCCCGTCGATGGTGGTGTTCACGCGCTGCGCGCTGGGCGCGGCCCTGCTCTTGCCCTTCGCGATACGGCAGGGCGGCCTTTCCGCCACCGTGCGCACCCACTGGCGCCCGATGCTGGCCTTCGCGTGCATCGAGATCATCGGCCCCTGGTGGACCCTGACCGACGCGGAACGCCACCTGTCCAGCTCGACGGCGGGCCTGCTGATCGCGGGCGTCCCGATCGTGGGAGTGGCCCTGGCCCGCTTCTTCGGCGAAACGGAGAGGCTGGGCGCTCGGCGCGTCATCGGGCTCGGCCTGGGTCTGACCGGCGTAGGGGTCCTCACGGTCCCGCACCTGACGGGCGGGGACGCCCGCTCCCTGGCGGAGGTCTTGGTGACGGTGATCGGCTACGCGACGGCCCCCCTGATCGCCGCGCGCTACCTCAAGGCTGTCCCGACCCTCCAGCTCATCGCCCCCTGCCTGGCCCTCGCGGCCCTGGTCTACGCCCCGGCGGCGGCGCTGACCTGGCCCTCGGAGATGCCCTCCCCCACGGTCCTGGCCGCGCTGGCCACCCTGGGCGTGGTCTGCACCGCGGTCGCCTTCGTGGCCTTCCTGGAACTGATCAAGGAGGCCGGCCCGACGAGGGCGACGGTGTTCACGTACGTCAATCCGGCGGTGGCGGTGGCAGCGGGTGCGATCTTCCTGTCCGAGCCATTGACGGCGGCCATCGTGGCGGCGTTCACCCTGATCCTGGCGGGGTCGGTACTGGCGACGGCCTCGGGTGCGGGGGCCGTCTCTCGCCGCCCGGTCCTGGCTGACCCCGGTCGGGGGGTCGCCGCGCGCCCGGTCCTGGCTGACTCCGGTCGGGGGGTCGCCGCGCGCCCGGTCCCGGGGCACGCCGGGTGGCGAGGCCGTGCAAAGCGACTCCGCCGCGGGCCGGAACCCCGGTCGGACAGGCCGGACCGGCCGGACAGAGACGAGGCGTGCGCCCGGTAACATGGTCGACACGGCAGACGAGCCGGGCGGACGGCCGCGTGAAGACCCTCAGGGGCCTTCCCGAGGAACGTCCGGGCTCCACAGGGCAGGGTGATGGCTAACGGCCACCCGGGGTGACCCGCGGGAAAGTGCCACAGAAAACAAACCGCCGGGGACTTCGGTCCTCGGTAAGGGTGAAACGGCGGTGTAAGAGACCACCAGTGCCCAGGGCGACCTGAGCAGCTAGGTAAACCCCACCCGGAGCAAGGTCAAAAGGGAGCACCCCGGTGCTCCTGCGCGGACGATCGAGGGCTGCCCGCCCGAGTCCGTGGGTAGACCGCACGAGACCGGCGGCAACGCCGGTCCTAGATGGATGGCCGTCTCCCCGACCGCCGCGAGGCGGTTGGGTGACAGAACCCGGCGTATAGCCCGACTCGTCTGCCGCTCTCATTTTTGCGGGTCAAATCTTGTGCTGCCCAAATCGGTCGCCATGGAGCAGAGACGCTGTGAGCGTCAGGATGCCTCGGTCGAGCTGACGAGCACGCAGAGGGACGAGCTGCGTCGGCTGCGGTGGCAGAACCGTGAGCAGGCTGAGACGATCGATGGGGTAGAAATTCACGGTCTCCTTCGCGAAGGAGAGCGATTGGTGAGCGCGGTGTACGCGTTCGTCGAGGCGGAGAAGACCCCGCATGGCACTCTGTTGAGCTTGCTACCCGATGGCGGCCCCGGTCCTCTATCTACGTCTGACAGGACGACAAGCAAGCTCGTGGCGCACGCTGAGCCGCCGACGATGTCTGGGCCCGTGAGGTCACTGTGCTCCACATCGTCTGTCGGTGCCCCAATGGGTGTCGCGTGTTGAGCCGAGCCGCGGAGTGGCAGGTCTGCCCGCATGCAATAGGAGCGGATCATGCGCGAGCGTGATGACACTGGCGCCAGTCGCCGAGAACGCCGGTTGCCGCGACGTCCAGCGAAGAACGCGGTCTTGGCCGCGGACCTGATGGGGTGCGGCTTCTCAGCCGACATCTCGGGCATGGGACTGGTTGGTGACATCCCCTCATGGTCGGCGGCAAGGGCTGGCTGTATCTGGCGCCCTGAGATCGATGGTCACCCGATGGCTGACCACCGCCGTGCCTTATCGATAGTTGACGGGCTGTCGATAGCCGCCGGACGTGACTGGTTGCAGCGCGGCTGCATCGCTCATCCACCGATGGCGGGCGCGAGGCGGACGCCCGCGTGGGTGGGGAAACTGTTGGTAGTTAACGCTTCACGCACAGGTGAGCTGACCGTAGAATTCCGCATACAGGGGGGATCAGCGGGACTTGTGCGGCCACCAGGACAGAGCAGACGTCGGTGGCCGCGCTTTGCGTTGGTGGCGGAGGGGACTGCTGTCGACGACAGTGCTCCGTTGGCCCAGACGCGACAACAGCAGGGACCAACGTGACGAACTCGGGTGACTTCGACGGCAGTCAGGAACTTGATCGCCTCAAGGCGATGCTCGAGAGCTGGCGCAGCTCCCTGGTGGACCTGAGCGGCCGCAACCGGCTGCTCAACTTCCGCCACACCAAGTCGGCCACGCTCGAGATCTCGGTCCCGTCGGCCCAGGAACTCCTCAAAGGCCTGGGCCGTGGCTGGGACTTTGCGCCGCTCCCCGACGAAGAACGGGAAGGTGGCGACGGCAGGTCAACCGGTGATGTGGTCCTTGAGAAGAAGGGCGATCGCGCCGATGGAATCGTCACCCATAAGACCACTGCGCCTTCTCTGCTACGTGCGTTGAACAGCCTGCGCACCAAAGCCACTCAGGTCTTCAACGACTATGGCCTGTGGACCCTTAGCCTCGGCGTCGGCATGCTCCGCTGGTGTGAGGACGGGGCAGAGACCAGCAGCGACGCTCCCCTGGTTCTGGTGCCTGTGATCATCGAGCGTGCACGCAACGGCCGGATCCGCCTCAGATCGAGCGACGACGAGGAACCACGTCTCAATCCGGCTCTGAAGGTGAAGCTGCAGCAATTCCATATCGACTGGACACCCGTCGCCGAACAGGACCCCGCGGACTTGCAAGCAGTGCTCTCGGCCACGACTCGCGTCGTGTCGGGCAAGCCAGGGTGGCAGGTCTCCGACCGCGTGGTGCTTGCGCTCTTCGCCTCCCATAAGGAGTCGATGTATCAGGACCTGCTGGACAATGAGGACTCCGTTCTGGGCAGTGACCTTGTGCGCGCGATGGCGCTCGGCCCCAACTCCGGACTCGCCTCCGATCGTTTCGACTTCGAGGAGATCGAGCTCGACCGGATTGACGAGTTGAGCCCGCCGGAAGACAGTCCGCTGGTGCTCGACGCCGATGCTTCGCAGAGGCAAGCCATTGCTGCGGCTGTGGCCGGACAGTCGTTCGTGCTCGACGGACCTCCCGGCACCGGCAAGAGTCAGACCATCACGAACATGATCGCCGGTCTGATGCACGCGGGTCGGAGTGTGCTGTTCGTCAGTGAAAAGGCGGCAGCCCTCGACGTCGTCCTCGACCGGCTGAAGTCCGTCCATCTGGGCTCGTACGCACTGGCCCTCCACAGCCACAACACCAGCCGCAAAGCAGTTGCCCAGGAGCTGGGCCGGGCGCTCGCGGAAGAGCCGCGCGCACCACAACTGTCACCGCAGACCCTGGCGCAGGCCAGGGAACTGCGCCTCGCGCTCAGCGCTTACGCCGAAGCGATGAACGAGGTTCGCGACCCGCTGGGAAGAACGCTGCACGATGTGCTCGGCCGGGTCGGCCGGTTGTCCGAAGCACCCGTGGCCTATCTGAGCCGTGGTGATGAGGCGGCTACGGGGGCGGAGGTCACGTTTCGTGCCGAGACGCTCAGTGGTGAGGACCTGCACCTGATCGTCGAGGCGACGGAAGCCATCGCTGACGCGTGGGAGGCGGTCGCTGACCCGTCGTTCCCCTGGCGTCACTTGCGAGCGGGTATGCCGCATCCACGTCCTGTCTTGGAGCAGGCGCAGGCCGCGAGGGACGCGCTGGCAACAGCCGTCGACCGGTACCGGGATCTCGCGCCGGAGGGAGTGCCCGTCACGGACCAGAGCGGAGTCGACCGTCTGATTGCGCTGCTACGGCTGATCGATGTGCGTAGTCCGGTTCCGGAAGCATGGCTGACCACAGATGCTTTCGCCGACGAAGTCAATGATCCAGTCGACGCCTTCCTGACGGAATTGCGCAAGGCACAGCGCACGAGTTCTGCCGTCCGCGCGAAGGTGGGCGAGCGGTGGCAAGAGCTGTCCAGCAGGCTGAGGGCAGAGCCTGGGGACATCGAGAAGACTCTGTCGGCGATGGCGCCGCGCGGCCTCGACCTCGCCGAGCTAACGGAAGAGCGTGCACGACAGCTCGCCAGGGAATTCGATGCGACCGCTGGTGTGCTGGAACGGGCGCTGCAAAGCCTCACTCGCGTCAGCCACCTCACTGGACTCACGAATCCCAGCACCCCGGAGGAGGCACGTCGTCTGTGTGACGTGATCGCGGTGGTCGGCACCGAACACCGCCCTCTTGAGGAGTGGTTGGTCCCTGATGGTGCGGTGCGCGCAGAGGAGGCAGCGGTCCGGAGTGCAGCCGACGCACTGAACGGATTCTTCTCACGACGGGACCAGGTTCGCTCTGCCCGGGCTCTGGCAATGGAACATGCGGGACCGGGTTGGGCCGAGTTGCTCCCGGAATTGAGTGCGGAACGACCGGCCAACGAGCTGGTTCTCGCCGAACTGGAACCGTCTGGAGCGGACATTGCGTCGCTCACCGGTCGCGAGGTCGCAGAGATGGTCAAACGGTTCGACATGCTCGCTGCCACCCTTGAGTCGGCTGCTGCGCATGCCGACTCAGTGGCCGAGCGTCTTGGGGTCGCTCGACCGGAGACGACTTCCGAGGCCGAGGGGCTGGCCACGCTCACGGAGCTGTCCAAGGCCCCGAATCGCACGCTGGAGGCATGGCTCGACCCCCAGGTGCTCCCCGGTGTTCAAGCAGCAGTCGCGGACATCTCCTCGGCGTACGAAGAATTGACTGCCGCCGAGGTAGAGGCCCGCGATACCTTCCTGCCCGAAATCGTCTCCACGCCCGAACTGTCCGAAGCAGTGCATCGGCTGATTGAGGGCCGACAGGGACTCGCCGGCACGTTGTCCAGCGGCATCCGGGCCGACCGGAAGCTCGTGGCCCGGCTGACCCACGGCGGCACGTGGCGCGGCGACCTGTACGACAAGTTGCCGCTCGCCGATGCTTGGTGTGCCGCGCACCGCAAGCTTCAGGCACTGGCCGTGACGCACGCCGAAGTGATCGGCCGTTATCGGGGCGCGGATTTGCCCGACGTCCCGGCCCTTCGCGAAGCCCTCGCGCATGCCCAGGCCGTCCACGCTCTAGCGTCGGAAACCGTCGCCGACCCCTATCGGAGATGCCAGCTGGCGGCTCACCTGGCCGACGGCCGAGAGCCGGCCCCCGTACTCGTTCAGCAAGGCACGGCGTTGCGCAGCGAACTTGCCGCATGGCGAAGGGGCCTGGGAGGCCCCTCGCTGGCGCCGCATGCAGGCGGCCTCACCAAGCAGCCGCTCGATGCTGCCGCCCGGTGGCTCCGCGCTCACCTTGCTCCATTGCGACAGGCCGTCGCACTCCTGGACACCGTCGCGTCGGTCGGTCGCCGAGACAACGGCCCCGGTTCCGAGCACACGCTTGCCTCCGCACGCACGGCGGTCACAGTCGCGCACGCGGCACAAAGAGAGACAGCAGAGTTCTCCGCTCAGGCCGTAACCGATCGCAGCCTTCTGGGCCCCTGGTACCGAGGCCTCGACACGCAAAGCGACGACCTGCATGACGCCGTACCCAACGGCGTAGGGGGCCACGAACCCATGGGGCAGCTTTTGCGCCGTGCGCTTGACCTGACTCGACAGCAACCGGGCCCGTACGCCACCGAGCAACAGCGGGAGCTGCTGGGCCGGTACGTCTCGCAAGGACATCCCCACACCGAGGCATTGCGGACAGCTCTGGATGCCGCTCGGCTGATCGCCCGACTCGCACCCGACACGCTCACGGATCCAGCGCGCCGGGCCAGTCTCGTCGACGTGCTGGCCGACGGCCGGTCCGAACCACGCGAACTTCTCGCGCAGACGGACCAGATCCTCCACGACCTGAACCTCTGGCAGGAGTACACCGGCCAGCCCCACCTCGCGACGGTCGGTACAGCCCTTGCCGCCCGCCCCCTGGAACGAGCGGCGAGCTGGCTTCGCGCGCATGTGGAGCCCTTTGAGGACGCGGCCGACCTCATCCGTTCAACCGCCCGCGTCATGGACGAGGAGACAGGCCTCACTCTGTCGCGCGCCAGAGAGGCGGTGGCTGCCGTCGTCTCCGCCCGAGCCGTCGAGTCCTCGTTCGCGGAGAACGACGCCACGTACCAAAGCCTTCTGGGTTCCCTCTACCAGGGCACCGAGACCGACCGTGACCTGATCCTGGATTCCATGGACTGGGCCCAGAAAGTCCGTCGTACCGCACCCGGCGGCCGGTCCGCGGCCCTGCCTCCGGCTGCTGCCCGACTGATGCTGGCCGCGTCGGCCGACTCGTCCGTCGCTGACCGCGCCAGTGACTGGAACGGTCAGCGCGAGGCACTCGCCGGTTACTTCGAGCCTGGGCGGGCTGAGAAGCTGCGCAGCGAACTTGCCGAGTCCCTGGCCGCGTCCCAGGTCGTCCTGTCCTGCCTCGACCGCGACTCCTTCGGCCCGGAGGCGTGGACCAGCTGCGCCGACGCACTGACCCTGCTGCGCCGTTTCTACCTCGACGGGTTGCCCGACCAGCTCGCACGCCGCGAGGTTTCCGCCGAGGACTTCCCCGCCGCCATGGAACGCGCAGTGCTCACCGCTTGGGTGGAGCACCAGTTGGCTACCGACGCGAGGCTGAAGCCGATGCGGGCGGTAGAACGCGACCAGTTGGTGGAGCGCTTCCAGAGGGCTGACCAGGACCTGGTCGCGGCGGCACATGCCGAGGTCATCGCGGCGTGCAACTCCCGTCGCCCTCGCCGGACAACGGTGGGACAGGCTGCCCTGATCCGCCGTGAGGCCGAGAAGCAGCGTAAGCACATGCCTGTACGGCACCTGCTGCAGCAGACCCGCGACGTCGTACGGCTGGTCAAGCCGTGCTTCATGATGAGCCCGTTGACGGTCAGTCAGTTTCTGCCGCCGGACTTCCAGTTCGACGTCGTCGTCTTCGACGAGGCGTCTCAGGTCCTGCCCCAGGACGCGGTGAACTCCGTCTACCGGGGCAAGGCCCTCATCGTGGCGGGTGACCAGAAGCAGTTGCCGCCGACGTCGTTCTTCAGCGCGGCCGGCGACAGCGACGAGGGCGATGAGTGGGACGAGGACGCCACCGACAGCTTCGAGTCCATTCTCGACATGTGCAAGGCCAGCGGAGTCCTACGCGGGCTGCCCCTCCGCTGGCACTACCGCAGCCGCCACGAAAACTTGATCGCTTTCAGCAACCACGACTTCTACGACAACTCCATGGTCACGTTCCCGGGCGCACTCGAACAGGGACCGGACATCGGCGTGGAGTTCATCAAAGCGGATGGCGTCTACGACCGAGGCGGGAACAGCGACAACCCCATCGAGGCCAAGAAGGTGGCCCAGCGCGTCATCCACCACTTCGACACACGCCCCGAACACACCCTCGGAGTGGTCGCTCTGTCCAAGGCGCAGGCGGAGGCGATCGAGGATGCTGTGCAGAAGGCGAGGGCAGCTCGCCCTGACCTCGACCACCACTTCACTGAAGGCCGACTCGACGGCTTCTTCGTCAAGAACCTCGAAACCGTCCAGGGCGACGAACGCGACGTCATCATCCTCTCCATCGGCTACGGTCCCGACCACCGCGGCAAACTGCTGTCCGCATTCGGGCCCATCAACAAAGAGGGCGGCTGGCGACGCCTCAACGTCGCCGTGACGCGGGCCCGGCGGCGCATGGAGGTCGTCGCGTCCTTCCACGGAGGCGATCTCCCGGACAGCACCAACAAGAGCGTGCAGCACCTGAAGCGATACCTCCAGTACGCCCAGCACGGTCCTGAGATCCTCCAGACCGAAGCAGCCGACCCGGACGCGGTTCCGGAGAGCCCGTTCGAAGAGGAGGTCATCGACGTCCTGCGCGGCTGGGGATATGAGGTCCAGCCGCAGGTGGGCGTCGCCGGCTTCCGCATTGACATGGCTGTACGACACCCCGGCGCGCCCGGTACGTACGCGCTGGGTATCGAGTGCGACGGCGCCATGTACCACTCCTCACGGGCAGCTCGGGACCGCGACCGGCTCAGGGAGGCAGTCCTGCGTGACCTGGGCTGGAAGTTGCACCGAATCTGGGGGACGGACTGGTATCGCAACCGACGGGATGCGATGGCGCGGTTGCGGGCCGCGGTGGAGGAGGCGTGCGCGAAGGATCCGCATGCGGTGCGAGTGGCGCCGCCGGTGAGGGTGGACGCCGGCAGCGGCCACAGTGACAGTACAGCGGAGACCATGAACAGCTCCACGACCACGGGGATGGAAGAAGCTGCAGAGGTGGCGGCAGGTCCGGCAGTCCCGCGCGTGGAATTCGTGACGGTCGAAGCCGGCCCTGCTCCGTGGAGTCGTCCATACCAGGAGGTCGACCCTGACCTGCTGGCAGAGGTACGCGCTCGATCCAGCAGCCAGCGAGGCATGAGGGGCGTGGAATTGCAGGACCCCGACGCTCTCGACGTAGTGGCGGAGGTGGCGCTGTGCGTGGTGGAGGTGGAAGGACCCGTCGAGAAGGAGGTGATCTACACACGGGTCCGTCTCGCGTGGGGTCTTGGACGAACCGGCCAGGTGGTCCGCGACCGTATCGACCGAGCTCTTCGGCGCCTGCTCAAGCAGGGCAAGATCGTCCACGTCGGTACGGCCTACGACAGGCCCGGCCACGAGACTGAGTTCGCCCGTACGCCGACGGAGCGGTGCGCCCGGCGTGTGGCGGAGGTTCCTGCGGCGGAGCGGCAGCTCGTGCTCAGGAATGTGGTCGAGGAAGGACCGGGTGTGCACCGCGAGGACCTGCTGCGGGAGGCCGCTCGCTTCTTCGGGTGGGCGCGGCTCGGAGCCGATATCCGGGACGCGCTGACGGGCGATATCGACGCGTTGATCTCCGCAGGGGACTTGATTGATTCGGAGGGCGGCCTGATGCCCGTCGAGGGTTTCTGATTCGCGGTGGGCTCTCCTCGTCGGTAGGGGAGACCGGGTACGGCGTCCGCTGCTGCCACTCCGATCACCGGTACGACTGTCAGTACCGCCAGGTACCCTCAGGCACATCGTCAACGCGGCCCGACGGGCTTCCGCTCCACTCCGGTGGAGTCTCGAAGGACATGCCCCCAACCGCACGAGTCACTTCGTGCTGCCTGGGGGAAGTCCTTGCTGTTCCGCGCGTCCGCGAAAACGGTCGCCGTCATGGCACTCGACGGTTCACTGTTCCTGCACCTCACCGACCAGTTCGTCCACATGCACGGCTACCGGCCCGGCACTTCGGAGGTGCGTTCCTGGGAACGCAGCATCCCTCTTCTCGTCGCTGCGTTGAACGACGCAGGCCTGGGCGCCGTCGAGGTCATGCTGGAGTACGCGCTCCCGTTGAACAGCAAGCGGGCCGATGTCGTTCTCGCCGGAGTGCACCCGGTCACGAGTGAGCCGTCATACGTCGTGGTGGAGTTGAAGCAGTGGAGCCAGGCGCTGCCTCACGAGGACGACCCCACTCTGTGCCATGTCGACGCCTACGCGCATCCGGTCCTCAACCCCATCGAGCAGGTCCGCCGCTACTGCGACTACCTCGTCAATTTCAATGGGGCGGTTGCCGAGCACGGCCACCGGGTGGCCGGAGTGGCGTTTCTGCACAACGCGACCGAGTTCGGTGTGAACGGGCTGCGGGAGATCGAGCATGACGGCTACGGACTGCTCTTCACCGCGGAACGCAGGGGTGCTTTCATCGACTACCTGCGTGCGAGGCTGAGCGACAAGCACCCGGGGGCCCGGGTGGCGGACGAACTCCGCGCAGGAGCCAAGGTGCCGTCCAAGCAACTCATGTCCCTGGCCGCCGAGGAAGTGCGGGACCGCACTCAGTTCGTCCTCCTCGACGAGCAGCAGGTCGCGTACCGGATGGTGCTCAACGCGGTGGAGAAGGCGAAGCACGCCGACCGCAAGGAGGTTGTCATCGTCACGGGCGGGCCCGGCACCGGCAAGAGTGTGATCGCGCTCCAACTGCTCGGCGAGCTGTACCGGCGCGGAGTCCCGGCTCTGCATGCCACCGGCTCGCAGTCGTTCACCAAGACGATGCGGAAGGTCGCCGGTGCCCGCAAGCGCGAAGTGCAGGATCTCTTCAAGTACTTCAACAGCTTCATGACCGCCGAGAAGAACAGCTTGGGTGCCCTGATCTGTGACGAGGCCCACCGCATCCGGGAGACCTCGGCCAACCGCTACACCCGTGCCGAGAATCGGACCGGCAGGGCCCAGATCGACGAGCTGATCGACGTCGCCTACGTACCCGTGTTCTTCCTCGACGAGCACCAGGTGGTGCGCCCCGGGGAGATGGGCACAGTGGCCGACATCGAGGAGGCGGCGGCGAAGCGGGACATCCCGTGTCACGTCGTCCCTCTGGACAGCCAGTTCCGCTGCGGCGGCAGTGACGCGTATCTGCGCTGGGTGGTACGGCTCCTCGGCTTGGAGGCCGGGGGCCCGGTCACCTGGGAATCCGACGGCCGCATGCAGCTCCTGGTTGCCGACAGCCCTCAGGAAATGGAGGGGTTCTTGGAGGCCCGACGAGCCGAGGGCTACGGCGCGCGCATGTCGGCCGGCTACAGCTGGCGCTGGTCCCCGGAGCCCAAACCTGGCGCTCCACTGCCGCCCGACGTCGTGATCGGCGACTGGGCCCGCCCGTGGAACCTGCGCGGTGACCGATCCGTGTCCGGTGCTCCCCCGGCCGCCCTGTGGGCCACCGACCCGGCAGGCTTCGGCCAGGTCGGCTGCGTCTATACGGCACAGGGCTTCGAGTACGACTGGTCCGGCGTCATCATCGGCCCCGACCTGCTCTGGCGCGGGGATCGTTGGGTGACCGACCGGGCAGCGTCGAAGGACCCCGTCTTCAAGCGGTCCACCTCCGACGCCGAGGTGGACCGCTTGATCCGCAACACCTACAAGGTGCTTCTGACCCGGGGCATGGTGGGCACGATTGTGTACGCGACGGATCCCGAGACGCGGGAGAAGTTGCGGGAGTTGGCGGGAGGAGCGACACGACAGGCCCTGTCTGTCTGACGCGTGCCCGACCCTGCTGGGCTCGGCGCATGGAGTGGCTCACCTCTGATGCGCATCGAGGGTGGCAGAGCGGCACGGTCGTGTGACCTGCTCAGCTCCGCGTGATCCTGCTGAGTTCGCAGAGGGTCCGGTGGTAGTCCAGGTGTGCTTCGTCTATGGGATGACCGTTGTGCTGACGAAGCCGTCCCACTGACTCATCCCCGTGCGTGTGCCTCACCACGCCGTCGACATCGACGTAGATTTCGAGCCCGTCGAAGAGGACGTGGTGATTGGGACACAGGCAGAGCAGGTTCGGCAGCTCGTCCGGACCGTCGTGAGGCGTTCCGAGACCACGTATGTGAGCGGCCTCGCTGTACGGTCTGCGCTTGTACTGCAGGCGTGTCTCGCAGATCTGGCAGGCGTGGCCGTGCAGCTCCTTGACCCGCGTCGCGATCGCGGCGTCGCGAACAAGCTGTGAGGAGGTGCGCGTCCGTCGTGCGGCTGGACCGGTCGCACGCTCGGTCGCAGCGGCACCCTCTTGGCCGTCAGTGTCCTCCTCCTCGTCCTCGTCGACCAGGCCATCCGCCGTTGCGTACCCGGCGAGGCCTACCCGATTGAGCAACTCACGCAGGTCGACACCGTCGAAGTACGTGCTGCACAGCTTGATCACGGCCTGCAGGCGGATAAGGGGGTCCCTCAGCAGCTCAGCGCTTGTGTGGGTCAGGCCGGCGACGGGCTGGTGCGTGTCGAGGGCGCCTGTTCGGGGGGCGGTACCGGCATCACTCTCCATCCCGTGCACCTCCCAGATGTTGCTGCCACGCAGGTGCCAGAAGGGGTACTCGGGGGTGACCTTGGAACCGGGGAGTCCGAAGTCGGCGAGAAGCGGACTCACCTCCGTTCGGAAAAGGGCCCACGGTGTCAGGCGTGGCCTGTCCGCGGAAATCCGGGATATCGCCCACAGCAGGGCCAATGGCTGGTGGCGGCTGGGCGTTTTGCTTCCTGGTTGGCGATGAGCGCGGAGGGAGCCGAGCCGCTCCAGCAGACCCTCCGCGGTGAGCTGGTCAGCTGTGGCTGTGGCTGAAGGCGGCTTCAGCGGTGACGGAACCACCGGCCGGCTCTTCGCCGGTAGGAGAGGGAGAACGCTGCGGTAGCTCTCGGGGGACCGCAGAGTAAGGCTCCACAGAGGTACTGGAACGTTCATCTGGCGCAGCACTGGCTCTGCGAGGACAGGAGTGGGAAATTCCTCGACGTCACCCAGCGCCATGATGTGTTCCCAAGTGGCGTTGTCACTGTCGGCTCCCCAGACCCTCCGTGCCACAGGCGAGCTGGTGAACAGATGGAGAATGCGTGCGCGAGCGAAGAAATGCTTCGCCGTGTAGAAATACACATCGTCACCGACGCGACGATCTCGCAGTGCGCGTACTTTTTCGTTGTTGGCTTGGTCGGTGGGAGTGGCACCCCACAACCGAGCGATTCCGTCTGGATACAGGGCATTCAGTGTGGTTGCCTGGTCACCAAGCACATCCAGGATGTCCGAGATCCGGATGCCCTGGCGTACCGACTTGGCGAAGTTCTGTGCCCCTCGAAGCCGAGCCCCGCCGCGAGGCTGGAGGAGTATCTGCGGCTCTGCCTGCTGCGGGCTGTCCGCAGCGGTGCTTCCGTCCTCCACGGTGAAGCCGAGTGCTCGCAGACGGTGTGCCACTGTGCGTGCACCTCCGCTGAAGTCGTCGGCCGACAGCAGAGTTCCGACTGAGTACAGATGAGCTACGCCGGCTATGGCCTTCGAGTCGTAGCTGTCACCGTCTACGACCAAGACGTATGTCAATGCCCTGCCGAAGCCGTATCGGCGGCGAAACGTTTCGCGTCCCAAGGCCTGACACTCCGCGACTGCAGCCAGCACGCCGGCGCGCGTGATATCCCCAAGTCCCATGTCGAGGACATTAGTAGGTAGGTATGACAAGTGCCGCCGCATGCCTGCCTGTTGCCTCATTGCCGGCCGCCTGCGCCCTCACTCCTGTTGTGCGTGGGGGCGCAAGCGAGGATCTGCCGCGACTGGCGCGGTAAAGGGGTGTGGTGGAGGGAGTGTCGGCGCGAGTACCAACATCTCTTACGGGGCAAGAAGGATAAATCGACTCAGAGTGCTTCGCCATGTGCGGTGAATGTCCTGTAGTCCCGCTCTTCACGACCTCTTCTCATGCCACTGGCACCCACTAGGATCTGCGTCAGGGGTCTGACCTTGGGCTGAGGTGACCTCGAGGGAAACGAGGAGCGGGGAACAGGCATGCGGGAAGGCCGGTGGGTCACGGTCACCGAGTCCGAGTTCGATCACGAACGCCGCGGCCTGGAGGCGATCCGGGAGCAGCTGCCGGACTCCGACCCCTGGCGTGCCTGGTCGAACTTCACCTTCACCGCGAACACCGGCCACGTGCGCGAGGTGGACCTGCTGGTCGTCGCCCCCGGCGGCGTCTGCATGATCGAGCTGAAGGACTGGCACGGCTCGGTGACCTCGGAGAACGGCACCTGGGTCCAGACCACGCCCGGCGGTCGTCGCCGCACGCACGGCAACCCGCTGCACCTGGTCAACCGCAAGGCCAAGGAGCTGGCCGGTCTGCTCGCAGGGACCGGCGGCAAGCGGGTCTGGGTCGCCGAGGCCGTCTGCTTCACGGACAACAGCCTTCGCGTACGGCTGCCCGCCCACGACCAGAACGGCGTCTACACCGTCCACCAGCTGGTCGAGATGCTGGGGCAGCCCCCGCGCGACGAGCGGCGCCGCATCACGGCGACCGGCTCGCGCGAGATCGAGGCGGCCCTCAAGAACATCGGCATCCGCAAGAGCGACGCGCAGTACAAGGTCGGCCCGTACGAGCTGGAACGGAAGTCCTTCGACTCCGGGCCCACCTGGGCGGACTACCTCGCCCGCCACAGCGACCTCCCCGAGGCCGCCCGCGTCCGCATCTACCTCAGTGAGCGCGGCTCCGACGCCTCCCTGCGCCAGTCCGTGGAGAACGCCGCCCGGCGCGAAGCCGCGGTGCTGGGCCGCTTCAAGCACCCGGGCGCGGTCGAGCTCAAGCAGTACTTCCCCTCCGGGCACGCCGCCGGCCCCGCGCTGATCTTCGACTACCACCCGGCCACCCTGAAGCTCGACGAGTACCTGGTCCAGTACGGCGAGAAGCTGGACATCCTCGGCCGGATGGCACTGGTCCGCCAGCTCGCCGAGACCATGCGCTCCGCGCACTCCAGCCGCATCCACCACCGGGCGCTCGCCGCCCGCTCCGTGCTCGTCGTCCCCCGGCCGCGCGGCGGGAAGGGCCGGGCCGTGGGGGAGGAGGCCGCCTGGCTCACCCCGCAGCTGCAGATCTCCGACTGGCAGATCGCCACGCAGCGCAGCGGCGACTCCTCCCAGGGCCAGGGCATGACCCGCTTCGCGCCGACCGCCCTGTCCGCCATGCACCTGGCCGACGACGCCGACGCCTACCTCGCCCCCGAGCTCACCGCCCTCAACCCCGACCCGGTCTACCTCGACGTGTACGGGCTCGGCGTCCTCACCTACCTGCTGGTCACCGGCAAGGCCCCGGCCGCCAGCCAGGCCGAGCTGCTGGCCCGCCTGGAGGCGGGCGAGGGCCTGCGCCCCAGCTCCCTGGTGGACGGCCTGTCGGAGGACGTCGACGACCTGGTGCAGGCCGCCACCGCCTACCGGCCGGGTCAACGCCTCTCCAGCGTGGACGAGTTCCTGGAGCTGCTCGAGGTCGTCGAGGACTCCCTGACCGCCCCGGCCACGACAGCCACCGGTACGGAGGGGCCCGGCGAGGAGGACACGACCCCCGTCGACAAGGACCCGCTGGAGGCCGTCGCCGGTGACGTGTTCGCCGGCCGGTGGGAGATCCGACGCCGCCTGGGCACCGGCTCCACCAGCCGCGCCTTCCTCGTCCGCGATCTTGAGGCCGAGGCCCGCAGGACCCGCCCGCTGGCCGTGCTGAAGGTCGCCCTCTCCGACAACCGCGGCGAGATCCTCGCCCGCGAGGCCGAGGCCATGGGCCGCCTGCGCCCCCACTCCGGCATCATCCGCCTCGTCGAACCGGAGCCGCTGCACATCGCCGGCCGTACGGTCCTGGCGCTGGAGTACGTCGGTGACGAGCGCGACGACAACGGGCAGGGCACCGAGGCCGGGGTACGCCCGCGCCGCCGTGAGGAGACGGTCGCCCGCCAGCTCCGCGAGAACGGCCGCCTCCAGGTCGACCAGTTGGAGGCGTACGGCGACTACCTCTTCGGCGCCGTCGACTTCCTGGAGGGCGAGGGCGTCTGGCACCGCGACATCAAGCCGGACAACATCGCCATCCGCATCCGCCCCAACCGCACCCGCGAACTCGTCCTCATCGACTTCTCGCTCGCCGGCTACCCGGCCAAGAACACCGACGCGGGCACAGACGGCTACCTCGACCCCTTCGTCGACGTCATCACCCGAGGCTCGTACGACTCGCACGCCGAGCGGTACGCCGTCGCCGTCACTCTGCACCAGATGGCCTCCGGCGAGCTGCCCAAGTGGGGCGACGGCAGTCTCCCGCCCCGCATGACCGACGCGAAGGAGTGGCCGTACCCGACCATCGCGGCCGAGGCCTTCGACCCGGCCGTACGGGACGGTCTGGTCGCCTTCTTCCAGAAGGCCCTGAACCGCGACGCGGCCAAGCGGTACCCCGAGCTGAAGCCGATGCGGGACGCCTGGCGCAAGGTCTTCCTCGACGCCTCCCAGACCGTCCCCTCCAGCCACCGCACCCGCTCCCCGGCCCCGGCGGCCACGACCACGGGGGAAGGGCTGCCCGCTGAGGGCGCCGCCGCGGTGATCGCGGACGCCGAGCCCGAGAGCGCCGAGCAGCAGCGCGACCGCCTCGCCGCCGAGGTCACCCGCGACACCTCGCTGACCGTTTCCGGCCTCACGCTCGCCGCGCAGTCCTTCCTGTACGGCCTGGGCATCACGACGGTCGGCGAACTGCTCGACTACAGCCGCCGCAAGCTCGTCAACGCCCCCGGCCTGGGCGCCAAGACCCGCAACGAGGTCCAGCAGCGCCAGCGCGAGTGGGGCGAGCGGCTGCGCGAGATCCCCGTCTCGCCGCTGACCCCGAAGGGCCGGGCGGAGGCCAAGGAGGAGCTGGATCAGCTCACGGCCGCCGAGTCGGCCTTGGTGGGCCACCTAGCGACAGGCGAGTCGGCGGGCGCGCTGCCCGCCCGCACGCTGCGCTCCGTCAGCCTCGACACCCTCGCCACCATCTTCGTACCCGCCGTCAACAACAACGGTTCCAACCGCAACAAGGCGGAGATGGTACGGCTGTTGCTGCGCCTGCCCGACGAGCACGGCGTGCTGCCCGACATCGGCGTCTGGCCGAAGCAGAAGGACGTCGCCGACGCGCTCGCCCTGAGCCACGGCCGCATCCCGCAGATGCTCAAGGAGGAGCGCAAGCGCTGGAAGGCGGAGCCCGCCGTCCAGGCACTGCGCGAGGAGATCATCGACCTGCTCGTGAGCATGGGGCGGGTCGCCTCGGCGGTGGAGATCGCGGACGCCTTGGCGGTCCGGCGCGGCACGCATCTCGCGGGGCGTGAGCAGCGGCGCGCGATGGCGCTGGCGGCCGTGCGGGCCGTGGTCGAGGTGGAGCAACTGGTGCCGCAGGAGGCCGAGTTCCAGCACCAGCCGAACCGCAAGGCGACGGACGAGTCCCTGGGCGCCGGCCTGCTCGCCCTCGACGTGCGGGAGAACGACGGCCCGGACACCCCGACCGCGCCGGGCCTGCTGGAGTACGCGACCCGTCTCGGCCGTACGGCGGACCGGCTGGCCAAGCTGGACACCCTGCCGACGGCCGCGACTGTGCTGGCCGAGCTGGGCGCGCTGACGGTGCCGCCGGGCGCGGTGAACTGGGACGAGCGGCGGATGGTGGAGCTGGCGGCGGCGGCATCCGTGAACGCCGCCGCCACTCCGCGCCTGGAGATCTACCCGCGGGACCTGTCGCTGGTCCGGGCGCTGCGCCTCACCCAGGCCGGGCTCGTCCGCTGGATCCCGGGCATGCCGGAGGGGCAGCAGCCGGGCCTGACCGGCGAGGCCGTGCACGAACGGGTCCGCGCTCGCTTCCCGGAGATGGTCGTTCCTGACGGGCGTGGCGGCACGCACCACGAACTGCCGACGGGTGGCCCGCTCACCAAGGCGTTGCGCGACGCCGGCTTCGAACTGTCGCTGAGCATGCACGAACGCGAGGGCGTGCTGCGCTACCTGCCGACGCGGGTCGACGACGCGTCGAGTTATCTGACGACGGGCGCGTGGCGGCAGTCGACGCGTACGGGTGCGGTGACGCGGTACGCCGACGACCCGCAGCTCGCGGGTGCGGTACGCGCGGAGGAACGGCTGCTCGCGTCGGCCCGCCGGGACGGCTACCGGGTGCTGACCGTACGGCAGCAGTTGGTGCGGGACGCGGTGCGGGAGCTGGGCGCCGAGCGGCTGGGCGCGGAGGCGGTGTCGGTGACCGAGCTGTTCCTGGAGGCCCTGCACGCACAGGTCACGCCGGGTACCAAGCCGACGTGGGAGACCCTGCTCAAGGCGGATGCCGCCGAGCCGGGTTCGAAGGGTGCGGTGCGGTTCGCGGAGTACGTGCGGACGGCGTGGGGCGCGGTGGAGCCCCGGGTCGCGGAGCTGCTGGGCGGCGGTGGCGGGGGCGGGGCCAGTCCTGTCGGTCCTGTTCTGCTGACGGAGGCCGGGGTGTTCGCGCGGTACGACGCGATGGGAGTCCTGGACCGGCTGGCGTCGGTGGCCCGGCGCGGTGGGCGGGGGCTGTGGCTCCTCGTCCCGCAGAGCGACCCCTCGCGCGAGCCCCGGCTCGGGCAGGTGGCGGTGCCGTACCAGGCCGGCTTGGGGGAGTGGATTCAGCTTCCGGACACGTGGGTGGGCAACGCCCATCGTGGGACCGGTGATGTTGTGGCTAGTGCCAGTGGTGTCGAGGGAGACGCGAAGTGATCGACCGCAAAGCTCTGTTGGACGACCTGAAGCAGCAGGTCAAGGCGGTCGAGACCGACCTCGGGCGCCAGGTGAAGGCGCTGGGGGATGTCGGCGCACGGCTGAAGGCTGAGTACGACCAGGCGCGCAAGCTGGGGCGTACGGCGGCGACGTGGACGTCGTGGCTGGACGAGCGGGTTACACAGATCGCGGTGGCGTGGGTGCTGGGGACTGTGTTCGTGCGGTTCTGTGAGGACAACCGGCTGATTCCGGAGCCGTACCTGACGGGGCCGGACGGTGACCGGCGGGAGCTGGCGGAGTCGCGGTACGACGCCTATGTGGAGTCGGACGAGGACCCGACGTACCGGGGGTGGCTGGAGAAGGCGTTCGAGGAACTGGGGCAGGGGCAGGCGGGTCGGCTTCTTTTTGATAAGCAGCACAATCCGCTGTACCAGGTTCCGCTTTCGCATGACGGTGCGCGGGATCTGGTCGAGTTCTGGCGAGGGAGGGATGAGGGCGGTGTCCTCGTCCATGACTTCACCGATCCGCTGAACGAGGACGGTACGGAGGGGTGGGATACGCGGTTCCTGGGGGACCTGTACCAGGACTTGAGTGAGGCCGCGCGGAAGACGTACGCGCTGCTCCAGACGCCGGAGTTCGTTGAGGAGTTCATCCTCGACCGGACGATGAACCCGGCGGTGCGGGAGTTCGGGTACGAGGAACTGAAGATGATCGACCCCACGTGTGGGTCGGGGCACTTTGTGCTGGGGGCGTTTCGGCGGTTGGTGCGGCTGTGGGGGGAGGGGCAGCCGGGGCGTGATGCGCATGAGCGGGTGCGGGCTGCGCTGGACTCGGTGCACGGGGTGGACATCAACCCGTTCGCGGTGGCTATTGCTCGGTTCCGGTTGTTGGTGGCGGCTATGGCGGCGAGTGAGGTGCGGACGCTGAGGGAGGCGGCGAGGTATGAGTGGCCGGTTCACCTGGCAGTGGGTGACTCGCTCATCAAAGCGCGGCAGTTGGAGCTGACACTGGGCGGGGACGAGGACGCGATGAAGGATCAGTTGGCCTCGTTCGCTTATGCAACAGAAGATGTGCATGAACACCCGGGAATTCTTCAGCAAGGGCGATATCACGTGGTGGTTGGAAACCCGCCGTACATTACCGTGAAGGACAAAAACCTCAATGAACTCTACCGCGATCTATACTCTGCCTGCGCCGGTACATATGCTCTTTCCGTTCCGTTTGCGCAGCGGTTTTTTGAGCTTGCCAAGAGAGGAGGCGCTGATGCGCGAGGGAGCGGCATGGTCGGCCAGATCACCGCAAACTCGTTCATGAAGCGTGAATTTGGCAGTAAATTGATCGAGGAATATTTTGCGCACAAGGTCGAACTCGTAGAAGTAATTGACACTTCCGGCGCATACATTCCCGGCCATGGAACGCCAACGGTCATCCTGGTGGGTAGAAATCGTGGCGGTAATGGGAGAATTGGCACTATTCGCGCGGTTCGAAGTGTCCAGGGGGAGGCAATTGTCCCTGAAAGGGCCGCAGACGGCCTGGTGTGGAACGCAATTGTCAACCAGGTCGATATGCCTGGTTCTGTGAGTCAATGGGTCACAGTGGACGACTTGGAGCGCGGTCGGTACTTCGGCAGGCAGCCGTGGATCTTGGTCGCTGGCGGCCTCGAGATGGTTGAGCAGGTGGGCTCTTCGGTGCAGGCTTCTCTGTCCTCTATTGCGTCAGATATTGGTGCTGGCGCAGTGACCAGGGAAGACAGTGCCTACATGTTGGGTGCTGGCCATTTGACGCGACGAGGTATTAAAGAGGGCGAGTGGCGGCCACTGGTCGAGGGGACGGAGGTTCGTGACTATTCGGTACAAGAGTCCACTGCTTCGCTCTGGCCCTACTCGCCTGAGACTCTAGAGGCAGTCATCTCAGAATCTGGTGAGCGCCTGCTGTGGCCCTACAGGGTCATCTTGTCCGATCGGGTGGCCTTCGGGAAATCGCAGATCGCCAGAGGTCTCAAGTGGTTTGAGTACTCAATGTTCTTCAAGGGGCGATACCGAGATAAGCTTTCAATTGCATTCGCGGAAGTTGCTACGCATAATCACTTTGTGCTGGATCGCGGGGGAAGGGTCTTCAAGCAGACTGCTCCGATCGTGAAGCTTAACGATGAAGCTGGGGAAGAGGAGTATATTCGCATTCTGGGGCTCCTGAATAGTTCCACGGCGGGTCTTTGGTTGAAGCTTAACTGTCACAGTAAGGGTGGGCCTGGGGGCGGATACTCAAAAGGGGAGAAGTGGCGCGACTTCTATCAGTTCAACGGGGCAAATGTTGCGGAATTTCCGCTTCCCTCTGAATGCTCGCTGGAAATGGCTGCCGCCCTCGAGAGGGGTGCTCGCCAGCTCGATGAGTACTGCCCGGCTGCTTGCGTGTCTAAGGTCGTGCCCAGCGCGGATTATCTCCGTCGGGCGCGCTCGTTGTGGGAGTCCACGCGGGCCCGCATGATTGCTCTCCAAGAAGAGCTGGACTGGCAGGTCTACTCCCTCTACAACCTCCACCCTGAAGACATCCGTGTCTCCAAGGACCCAGACGATCCTAATATCCCCGAACTGGCTCTCGGTGAGCGTGCCTTCGAGATCGTCCTAGCGCGCCGCGTTGTAGCCGGTGAGGCCAGCGACGAGTGGTTCAAACGGCACAACTCCACGCCGATCACGCAGATCCCCGTCCACTGGCCCGCCCCCTACCGAGAGATCGTCCAGAAGCGAATTGACGTCATCGAGTCGAACCGTGCCATTAACATGGTCGAGCGACCCGAGTACAAGCGCCGCTGGGCCACCGAGGGCTGGGACGCCCTCCAGGAGAAGGCCCTCCGCTCCTGGCTGCTCGACCGGGTGGAGAAGCGCGACCACTGGTTTGACGAGAACGGTCAGCCCACGATCCTCACCCTGGCCCGACTCATCGATGCCCTCTCCCGAGACGAGGACTTCGTCTCCGTCGCCAAGCTCTACGCGCCCCGCAAGGAACTCGCCAAGGTCGTCGCCGAGCTGATCACGGACGAGCACGTGCCGTTCCTCTCCGCCCTGCGCTACAAGCCCTCCGGCATGAAGAAGCGTGCCGACTGGGAAGAGGTGTGGGACCTCCAGCGCAAGGAGGACGCCGCCCCGGACGAGCCCGCCAAGCGGAAGATCCGGGACTCCATCCCGGTGCCGCCGAAGTACACCTCGGCTGACTTCCTTCGCCCCTCCTACTGGAAGGCGCGCGGCAAGCTCGACGTGCCCAAGGAGCGGTTCATCTCGTACGGGCAGACCAACGCCGCCACCCCCGAGCTCTACGGGTGGGCTGGCTGGGACCATCGGGAGCAGGCGCAGGCCCTCGCCACGTACTTCACTAACACCGCGCTGTCGACCGAGGAGATCACGCCGTTCCTCGCCGGCCTGCTGGAACTTCAGCCGTGGCTGTACCAGTGGCACAACGAGTTCGACATGCTCTACAGCGGCTCGCCAGCAGACTTCTTCGCCGGATACCGCCAGCAGAAGCAGGGCGAGCACGGACTCACCGACGACGACCTCCGTAACTGGCGTCCTCAGGCCGCAACTCGAGGCCGTCGTGCTGCCGTGAAGAAGTAGCCGGAAATGACTCGGTGTTGTGCCCGTGCGCTGATGCCGAGTCTGCCGGACGAAGGGCCACTGGGTGCGTGGGCGGGTGGCCTCCGTTCGGTACGCGCAGCTCGGCCCAGACGGTCTTGCCGGGGGCAGCTGGGCGGGGCGTGAGGCCCCAGTTGTCCGCGAGCGCTGCGACGAGGTGAAGGCCGCGGCCGGACTCGGATGTGGAGTCGGGGGCCGGGGGAGTTGATGGGGGCTGTTTCTCGGCGCGGGTGTCGGTCACCTCGACACGGAACGTGTCCTCGGTCAGGGTGAGTTGGACATGGAAGTCCCGGCCGGGGACGTGGCCGTGGCGTACGGCGTTGGCGGTGAGTTCGGCCGTGATGAGGGTGAGCTTCTCGTTGACCGGGGTCGTGTAGGGGTGGCCCCAGTCGTTCAGGCGGTGCGAGACGAGTCGGCGGGCGAGGCGAGCACCGCGTGGGGTTGAGGTGAACTGCATGGTGAACTCGCGTTCGGGCGCCAGGTGCTGTGGCATATGCCCGTTCGGGGGAGTTGGTGACTTCATACGGTCAATGGTTGCGAACTCTGAGTAGCGTTGAACAGGAGCGATGCGCTGACGGGTGCGGGCTGTACGCGTGGGCGGTGCGCTTGTACGTGGTGTTGGACGTGATTGGTTGCCGGGCCGCGCGTTGGGTGGGCGGTGTCCGGTGACCGTGATGGTCGTACGGGAGGAGCTGCGGCGTGGACGACGAGGTTCAGCAGCCGGAGTACGACGTCGGGACGGGCATGTTGTGCGTGTTCGGGCGGCAGTTGAAGCTGTTCCGGGAGCGGGCGGGTGTGGACCGCGCGAGGCTCGGGTCGCTGACCGGGTACTCGGCCTCGACGATCGCGTCGTTCGAGCAGGGGAGACGTATCCCGCCGCCGAAGTTCATCGACCGAGCTGATGAAGTGCTGGACGCGGGTGGGGTGTTGAGAGCGAGCAAGGAGGAGGTGGCTCGGGCTCAGTATCCGGCGTTCTTCCGGGATGCGGCCAAGTTGGAGTCCGAGGCCGTCGAGCTGCAGGTGTATGACACTCAGTTGGTCAACGGGCTGTTGCAGACGGTGGAGTACGCGCGAGCGGTGTTCGCCATGTGGCAGCCGTTGTTGGACGAAGCGCTCATGGAGCAGCGAGTAACCGCACGACTGGCACGGCAGGAGATCTTCTCCCGACACCCTGCGCCGCATCTGAGTTTTGTGATCGAGGAGGCTGTCCTGCTCCGGCCGCTCGGCGGAGAGGCTGTCTGGCGAGGCCAGTTGGAGCACCTCATGCTGATGGCGGAGAAGCGCAACGTGGTAATCCAGGTGATGCCGTTGTCCCGCCAGGAACATGCGGGACTCGCTGGACCGTTCACCTTGATGGAAGCCAAGGATGGGCGCAGGATCGCGTACACGGAGGTGCAAGGCGACAGCCGTGTGCACACAGAGCGTCCCAAGGTGCGGGAGCTTGAGCGTACGTACGGGATCCTTCGGGCGCAGGCCCACACTCCGACAGAATCGCTGGCGTTGATCGAAAAGTTGCTGGGAGAGAGATGAGCGGGGATAAGACAGGGCCGGACACTGATGCACTGGCATGGTTCAAGAGCAGCTACAGCGCTGGTGACGGTGGCCAGTGCGTCGAGGTCGCGGCTGGTATAGGTGCCGTACACGTCCGCGACTCGAAGGACACAACCCGCGCCGCACTCGCCGTAGAACCCACGGCGTGGACCGCATTCGTCGAGTTCGCGGCACTCTGACAGGGATGGCGCCGATGACAGGGCCTTCCGGTAGGCATGTGCTTGCCGAGGGCCCTGCGCATATCCGCCTGCGCAGCACCTTCAGCAGTCCTCCCGCCCTGCTCGCCGGGTGCCGCGTCGGCGCTGGCTGCCACGGCGATCAACGTCCGCCCAGAGACACGCGGTTCGCGACGGCGGTCGCCTTCCCGGGTGACGATCTACATCGTGATGGACCCAGCCCACACGCCACCGTCACCCACATCAGGAGGCCACAACTGGGCATACGAAGTCCGGCCCTTGGAGTGCGGCGCTACTGTAAGTTCCTGCTATGAAACAGGGCAAAGGCATCGAGAACCCCGAGTCGCGCTTCTCCGCGGTGCTGCTGGCGGCAGCGAAGCTTCCCGGTGTACGCATCAACAGGGAGACGTACCTTCGAAGTGCGCTGGCTCGTCACTGCTCCGAGGACGCCATCCGGAGGGCGATAGAAGAGACCCCTGCCGCGGCGGGCATCCCTGTTGAGGTTCTCGACAAGGTGGCCAACGACTCCATCCGCTTCGAAACCGGCAAGGTCAGCGCTCTCTCCGCCGCTGCCGGGATCCCCGGCGTGCTCGCCCTTCCCGCCACCGTGCCCGCCGACGTGGCCCAGTACTTCGGCCACATGGTGCGTATCGCGCAGAAACTCGCCTACCTCTACAGCTGGCCCGATCTGTTCTCCGACGACGGCGATGACGTCGATGACGCGACCATGGGGGTGCTCACGCTGTTCTTCGGCGTGATGTTCGGAACCCAGTCGGCGAACGCCGCTGTGGGGAAGGTCGCCGGGATGATGTCGAAGCAGGTCGCCAAGAAGTTGCCCCAGAAGGCACTCACCCAGGGTGTCGTCTACCCGATGGTGAAAAAGGTCGCGGCTTACCTCGGCGTCCAGATGACGAAGCAGTCCTTCGCGAAGGCCGTCTCGAAGGCCATCCCTCTCGTCGGCGCCGTGGTCTCCGGCGGGCTCACTCTTGCGACCTACCTCCCGATGGCCAAGAGGCTCAAGAAACACCTCGCCAGCCTGCCGCTGGCGGAGCCGTCAAACCGAGTGATGGATGGGGAAGTCGTGGACGGTGAAGTCGTGGAAGACCACGAGCCTTTCGCCACAGCACACGCCGACCAGCACGGCGCAGACGACACTGCCATCAAGCTGGAGGAACCCCAGTCCTGACACCGCGAGCGCACTCCTCACCCCCGAAGGGGCGGCCGATGCCGCGAGCGTTCTTGTCATCGCCGGGCGCGGTGATCTGTTGGCATGAGGGCTCGCTCGTCATCCCGCTCCGCTGATCACCGCGAACCGCGAACACCCGTCGGAGCACCGGACACCCGGGGCGGGGCCAGGGGGACGATCTCCCGGTCGAAGAAATCGCGGAATTCCTCACCGCGCTCATAAAGCGCATCGAATCCGGCGTTCGTCTCCCGGATCAGTGAGCGGTCGGTGTAACGGTTGGCTCCGGCCGCATTTCCGTCCTCGTCGTAAACGACCTCGTACATGACTACATCGCCGAGAATCACTACCTCTGGAACTGGGCGAGTCCGCTCGATGTGCGAAATATCGCGAGCGTCGAGGACCTTGATGTCGTCGCCCACATCCACGCGTACGCGCAGGACGAACAACTCCCATTGCACATACGGTGTGATCGGGAATTCCACGACACGAAGGCGGCGTTGCGTGACGCCCAGTCGCGACGCCTGGCGGAGTTCTTTGGCGTAGTCCTCGCGCCTCTCGTCGGCCAGGGACAGGGCCCTCTCCCAGTCGCCGTCGGCGAAGGCCTCCCAGCTCGGGAAGCCGCGCTCCTTGAAGTGCTGGCCTCGCTCGAGCTTGTTGAGGAAGCCGATCCCGCTGGAGTAGACCCGGCCTAAGTCCGCGTGGTAGGCGGGGCGGTCCAGGCGTTCGGAGGTGCCGGTGCGGAAGGAGTCAAACATTTGGGATGTCCGGCTTCGCCGCGATGAGCATGTTCCTGGGGATGACCACGAGGCGTTCGTCCGACCCGATCGAGACCCCGTCGGGGAGGTTCCTGCCAAGAGACTGGGTCAGGTCTCGGCCGATGACAGCGATGTCACCGTTGGTGAGTTCCCAGATGTCCGGACAGTCGGGAGTGCCGGTTGTGTTTCCGAGCTCCTGGGGAGTTTTTCCCAGGCGCTGTTTGAAACCTGTGTCCGGATCTGCTTCCCATGGCCTGGCCATTCCCATCGCCCCCTCGATCGATCGGGATGTCTCACTGTAGCGTGCAACTTACCCGTCTGACCATGTGTTAGAACCTGCCCGAAGGGGTAATGGCGAGGATTGATTCCTCCTTGTCTCGTGTCGCTCAGGGCTGGAATGATAATGATCGGAAGGAAAAACACGCCATGCCTGACAGGTGACACTTCCCATCTGTGCTGTCGGATAATCGGGTGAACGGAGGGGCGGCTGTGGACCCAGAAGTGACCGTGCTCGCACAGAGCGCGGGGGCCACCTTGGTCACGTTGATGGCGACCGATGCCTGGCACCGTGTGCGTGACGGGATCACACAGCTCTGGCGCCGGACGCAACCCGAGCGAGCCGAGACCGTTGCCGCCGAGTTAGAGGCCGGCCGTGAGGACATGCTGGCCGCCGTGGCGGCGGACGACCAGGAGACCCTGGACGAACTGCGCCTTCAGTGGCAGGGGTTGGTGCGGCGGCTTCTCGTCGCCCGGCCCGCCGCCGTAGAGGAACTGCGCGCACTGCTGGACCAACTCGATCCCGATGGCTCGGCTGCCCGGCAGATCACCCAGCACGCCACCGCGTCCGGTCAGGCCCGGGTCTACCAAGCGGGACGTGACCAGCACATCGCAGAGCGATGACGGGCGGGACGGACGGCCACGCCGAGGACCATGGACGTGTCTACCAGTCGCGGGGCGACCAGCACATCAGCGAACACCACCACTACGGCGGTGACGGGCCGGCGCACGGCGGACCGGACTCGGTGCGACGCCCGGCGGTCGGCCGGCCCCCCGTCGCGCTCCGCGACCGCAGCGAGGTGATGGAACGCCTGTGGGCGAGCGTCGAGGCGGAGCGCGGCGGCCAGGTCTACGTGCTGTACGGCATGGGCGGCTCGGGCAAGACGGCGGTCGCCTGCGCCCTGTTCCAGGAGGTCACCGGAGCGCAGGGCCGGGTGGGCCTGTGGGTCAACGCCTCCGACCGTGCGAGCCTGCGCGCCGGCATGCTCGCCGTCGCCGCCGACCGAGGGGCGGGCGACGGCGAACTGCTCGCCGCACGCAACGGCCTCAGACCCGCCGCCGATCTCGTCTGGACGTATCTCGACCGTTCCGCCGAACCCTGGTTACTGGTCCTGGACAACACCGACGAGCCCGAGATCCTGCGGGACGGCAACTGGCTGCGCACCAGCCCGCGCGGCACCGTCCTGGTGACCACACGGCGCGCGGCGGCCCGGTGGTGGCCGGGCGCCGAGCTGCAGTACATCGGCGTACTGCCCCGCGAGGACGCCGCGCTCGTACTGCGCGATCTCGCCCCGCACAGCGGTACGACGGAGCAGGCGGCGCGGGTGGCGGACCGGCTCGGCCGGCTGCCCCTCGCCCTCACTCTGGCGGGCGGCTTCCTCTCCCACCAGGTCATCGACCCCTGGACGATGGACGCCTACGGGGACCAGCTCGACGGAGACGAACGGGTCCGGCTGATCGACCGGGGAGCCGACGCGCTGTCCGAAGCGGACCCCCGTCATCTGGTCGGCCTGACCTGGCAGCTGACCCTCGACGCGTTCGAGGCGCGCGGACTGTCCGAAGCGGCGGCCCTGCTCAGACTGCTCGCACGGTTCGCCGCCGAGCCGCTGCCGCTGACCCTGCTCAACCATGCCGGCATCGGCGCCGTACTGCCTCGTGCTCGGACCGAGACAGCCCTCAGGGCCCTCCTCGACCAGTCCCTGTCCGAACTGGTCGACGCCGCCGGCACGCGCTGCGTACAGAGTCACGGGATCCTGCTCGACAGCGTCTCGGCGGCCACCCCGGCGGAGCTGGTGACCGCCCTCGACACGACAGCCGTCCGACTGCTCGACGCGGCCGTGCCCGGCGTACCCGACGCGGGTCCGCACGATCCGCGACTGCGCCTGCTGGTACCTCACGCACTGGCCCTGCTGCGGCACATCGGCGGGCCGTCCGCCGCCGACGCCCTGGCCGTCGCGACGCGGTTGTCGGTCGCCCTGCACCGGACCGGTGACTACCTCTCCGCCTGGGAGACCGCCCGAAGCGCGGCGGACCTGGCAGAGGGACTCCTCGGCGCGGAGCACCGTACCGTTCTCGCCGCCCGTTCCAGGGCAGGGCGGGCACTGTTCCGGCTGGGCAGGTACGCCGAAGCCGAAGCGGCGCTTCGCGCGGTCCGGGACGCCCAGGAGCGCTTGTTCGGTGCCGACGACCCCGACACCACGGACAGCGGCTATGGTCTCCAGCTCGTGCTGGCGAACCTCGGCAGACGCGAGGAATCCGTCGCCCTGCTGCGGGAAAGCGTCGCCGGGCGGCGCTCGGCGCTGGGCCCCACGCATCCGTTGACCCTTCGGGCCCGCGCCAGCCTGCTGGAGACGCTTCCAGCCGCCGAAGTGGTCACCGAGGAAGGCGGCACACTGCTCGCGCTGCCGTCGGAATGCGATCGGTCCCTCGGCCCCGACCACACCGTGACACTGGGCGCCCGACACAACCACGCGTGGGCGCTGTACCTCCTGGGCCGCTTCGACGAGGCCGACCGGGAGATCCGACGGGTCGCCGAGACGTATGTGCGGCGCTTCGGGCCCGAGTACCCGATCGTGCTCGCCGCCCGGCAACTCCTCTCCCGGACCCGGGCCGCGCTCGGACAGGTGGACGAGGGGATCGCGCTGATGAGCGACGTCGTCGAACGGCGGGAACGCGGCCTGGGCCCCGAACACCCCTTCACGGTCGCGAGCCGCAAACTGCTGGACGCCTACCGGTCGGGGCGATGGCGGCCGTAGAGCTCACGGCGGGACGGGGACGGTCCGCACGGACGGTGCGCAAGGGTATACGGCACGGGGTCGATGGGGGTACGGATGTAGGGTGCAATGCGCAGGCCGTATGGGTGACGTTCAGTACGAGGGGGACGAAAAGTGCAGACGCCGTCAACCCGTCTACCTTGACCCGGCCGACGCCGTGAGCGTCCTTCCCGTCCGGTCACCGCACCGCCGGTGCCGTCCTCGCCACCGGCCAGGACAGCCGGCCCGCCGCACCGGCCATCCGTACCCCTGAGCCCCACCCCACCGCCCGAGCCGGCCTCGAGCCTCGGCGGCGGACCCCGCACGGCACCCAGTACGAACAGCAGCACCGAACACCGTCAGGGAGAGCGAGACCCGCAATGGCGCAGCAGCCCCTCCTCCGCGATGTCATCGACATCAAGGAGTCCATCTCCACCTCGGACTTCGTGCTCTCCCTCGCCGAGGCGACGACACCCGAGGGCGCCGAGCACGCGCTCAAGGACTACGTGGTCACCGAGCGGCTGCTGGAGAACTTCGACGAGGCGCTGAAGCTCATCAAGTCCTCGCTCGACGGGCACCGCTCCAAGGCCGCCTACCTGCACGGCTCGTTCGGTTCCGGTAAGTCGCACTTCATGGCCGTGCTGTACGCGCTGCTCAGCGGCGACCCGGCCGCCCGCGCCCGTACCGAGTTCGACCCGGTGCTGACCAAGCACGAGTGGCTGACGACGGACAGCAAGAAGTTCCTGCTCGTGCCGTACCACATGCTCGGCGCGAAGGCCCTCGAACAGCGCGTGCTCGGCGGATACGTCACGCATGTCAAGAAGCTGCGCCCGGACGCCCCGACCCCGCAGGTGTACCGGACCGACTCCCTCTTCGCCGACATCCGCGCCATGCGCGCCAACATGGGCGACGAGGCCGTCATCCGCGGACTGGGAACCAGCGACGCGGACGACGGCGAAGAGGACGAGTGGGGCGAGGGCTTCGCCTGGACCCCGCAGCTCCTGGACACCGCGCTCGCCGCCGAGGAGAACCACGAGGCCGGCACCCCGCTCGACCTCCGCAACCCCTCCACCCCGGCCGAGCTGCGCGCCAAGCTGGTCAACGACGCCAGCACCAACCTCCTGCCCGGCTTCGCCAAGAACGCCGTCGAGGACGAGCACGGCTTCATCTCCCTCGACGCCGGTCTGTCCGTCATCGCCGAGCACGCCAAGTCGCTCGGCTACGACGGCCTGATCCTGTTCATGGACGAGCTGATCCTCTGGCTCGCCACCCTCATCCACGACCAGAAGTTCGTGGCCCGCGAGGCCAGCAAGATCACGAACTTCGTGGAGGGCGGCGACGCCCGCCGCGCCATTCCCGTCGTGTCGTTCATCGCCCGCCAGCGCGACCTGCGCGAACTCGTCGGTGAGGAAGTCTCCGGTGCCGCGGAGTCGTCCATCCAGGACACCCTCAACCTCGCCTCAGGTCGCTTCGACAAGATCACTCTTGAGGACCGCAACCTTCCGCAGATCGCCCACGCCCGCCTCCTCAAGCCCAAGGACGCCGAGGCGGAACGGCTCGTCGACGCGGCCTTCGAGCAGACCAAGCGGGTCGGCACCCAGGTGTGGGACACCCTGCTCGGCTCGGAGAAGGGCACGACCGGCGCGGACGCGGAGTCCTTCCGGCTGACGTACCCGTTCTCGCCGGCCTTCATGGACACCCTCGTCCATATCTCGTCCGCGCTGCAGCGCTCCCGTACCGGTCTGAAGCTGATGGGCCAGCTCCTCGCCGACCACCGCAACGAGATCCGCCTCGGGCAGCTCATCCCGGTCGGTGACCTCTACCCGGTGATCGCCGAGGGCGGCGACAAGCCGTTCACCGACAGCCTGAAGGTCGTCTTCGAGGCCGCCGACAAGCTCTACAAGACCAAGTTGCGGCCGTACCTGCTCAGTTCGTACGACATCACCGAGGACGACGTCGAGCAGTACGTCAACCGGCCCGAGGCCATCACCGACCCGCAGCGCGCCAACCGCTGCCGCATGTTCGTCGGCGACAACCGCCTCGTGTGCACCCTGCTGCTGTCCGCGCTCGCGCCCAGCGTGCCCGCGCTGGCCGAGCTCACCATCCGGCGGCTCGGCGCACTCAACCACGGCTCGGTCCTCGCACCCATCCCGGGCGCCGAGGTCGGCATCATCAAAAACAAGGTCGCGGAGTGGGCGGCCCGGTTCCCTGAGATCAAGGAGACCGGCACCGACGCCAACCCGGGCGTACGGCTTGAACTCTCCGGCGTCGACGTGGACTCGGTCATCGCCAACGCCCAGGTCAACGACAACCCCGGCAACCGGGCCGCGCTCGCCCGCCGCCTGCTGTCCGAGGAACTGGGCGTTGAGCACGGCCAGTTGAGCGACCAGCTCAGTTTCACCTGGCGCGGCACCGCCCGCACCGCCGAGATCGTCTTCGGCAACCTCGCCGACGAGGACGAGCTGCCCGACCACGACCTGATGCCGCAGGAGGAGGGCCACTGGCGTATCGCCATAGACCTCCCCTTCGACGAGGGGGAGTGGGGTCCCGTCGAGGACGTCAACCGGATCCGGCGGCTGCGTGAGCGCCAGCAGGGCGAGCGGTCCCGTACCGTCGCCTGGCTGCCCGCCCACCTGTCCGCGCAGCGCTTCGCCGACTTCCGGCGCCTCGTCGTCATCGACAAGGCCCTCGCCGACGAGCACCGCTTCGACACCCAGTACGCCGGCCACCTCAACGCCGACAACCGCAGCCGCGCCAAGGGCCTCCTCGAAACCCAGCGCGAGGCCCTGCTCAAGCAGGTCAAGGGCGCCTTCAAGCAGGCCTACGGCCTCGCCCAGAAGCAGGCCGCCGATGTCGTGCCCGATTTCGACGACCACCTTGTCGCGCTGCCCGACGTGGACAGCCTCACCCTGTCCTTCGGGCAGAGCCTGCACGACGGCATCCGGCACGTCGCGGGCAAGCTGCTCGCCCACCAGTACCCGGCGCACCCCGACCTCGACCCCGAGGCCACCGGTATCGCCGTCAAGCCGATCGACACGAAGAAGATCTTCACCCACGTCCGGGCCGCCGCCGAAGCCCGTGACGGGCGGGTGGAGGTCCCGGCCGCCGACCGCAAACTCATGCAGCGGATCGCCGGCCCCCTGCGTCTTGGGCAGCAGAAAGAGGCGTACTTCGAGCTGTCCCGCTACTGGGCCGACCACTTCCGCCAGCTCGCCAGCGCCCAGGGCGTCACCGGGGACCTGTCCCTGATCACCCTGACCGACTGGACGGACAGGCCCGACCCGCGCGGCCTGCCCGACTTCCTCGCCCGGCTCGTCGTCGCCGCCTTCGCCGAGATGGACGACCGGGTGTGGGTGCGCGGCGGCACCGTACTCGACCCCGCGCCCGAACTGTCCGCGATCAGGGACCACGACGCGCTGCGCAGCCAGCCGCTGCCCGCCGAGACCGACTGGGACACGGCACGCCAGCGCTTCGAGACGATCTTCGGGCAGAAGGCACCCGCCCTGCGGCGCGGCCGGATGGTCAACCAGTTCGCCCGCCAGATCATCGAGGCCGCCCGCACCCACCGGGACCACGCGGCCGACCTCGTGCACCAGTTGGAGGCCCACGCCTCCTTCCTCGGTCTCGACCAGACCGCCGACACCGGACGACTCGCCCTCGCCCGCCGCTCGCTGCAACTGCTGGACGCGCTCACGGCCGAGGCCGGCAAGGGCGCGGCCGGGGCGAAGAAGACCGTGGAGGCCCTCGCCTCCTTCGACCTGGGCCAGACCAGCGCCGACCGGTACGGGACCTCCATCAAGCAGGCCCGCGGCGTCGCGGAGGCCGTCGCCTCCGCGCCCTGGAGCACCCTGGAGCTCGCCGCCGGACTCGGCCCCGAGGGCGAGGCCCTGCTCGACTCGCTGCGCAACGTGGCCCGCGACGACCAGCGCACCGCGGACCTGCGCGACGCCCTGACCCGCACCCAGCGCGAGGTCGTCGCCCTGGTCAAGCGCAGCCAGGCCGCCGCCCAGCCGTCCGCGCCCGTCACGTCAAATGACAGGGCCGACGACCACTCTTTGAACACGGTGACGAGCGATCCGCGGATCCCCTACGACCCGCAGGGTACGCCCGCCTCGGCGAGCGGAGGCATCACGCACAAGTCCGGCCGCCGCAACACGACCGTGCGGCGGGCCGCCGCCGACCTCCAGGCGGAACTGTCCGACCTGGCCGCCCGCCATCCCGACGCGACCATTGAGATCACCTGGAAGGTCGTCGAATGACGGACACCGTCGCCGTCGCCCCGGGCGCCGTACGGCTGAACACCGCGACCGTCACCCAGTACCTGTCCTCGCAGTCCTCTCTCGCCGCCTCCCTGACGGGGGACGGCCGGGGCAGGCGCCGCGTCGTGCTGCTGCGGTCCGCGCCCCAGTGGGACGGGCCCGCCGAACCCGCCTGGGGCGAGGGCCGGTCGGCCGGTGTCGCGGTGGCGCCTTCGCCGCTCGCCGTCCACGAACTCGTCCTCGAGCACCTGGCGGGCCGGCGCCCCGGCCCCGCCGTCCTGGTCGTCCTCACCGACCGGGAGCAGAACGAGCTCGACCCGGCGATCCTCGCCCGCGTCCACAAACTGCGCATCGACACGGTCGACAGCTGGGACGTCGTCCGTGAGGCGTTCGGCGCCCGGCAGATCGACCCGCGGCTCAAGGACGCGAACTGGGCTGCCGAAGCCTTGCTGGACGCCACTCCGCCCGGTGGCTGGCCGCCCGTGCCAGGCGGCTGGCTGTCCCGGCAGTACGCCCTCACCGTGCTCGCCCAGCGCCGCCTGCGTCTCAGCCGCTACGACCCCGAGGACGACACGCGGCGGCCTGGCGACGACCGGCTCGATGCACAAACCCTGCTGCACTGGTCGACCCGATCAGGCGCTCCTGAGCGGCTGCTGGGCCTGCGGGGTCCCGAGCGGGCCGGCCTGACCGCCTTCCTCGGCGAGGAGGATCAGGCCGGTCTCGCCGGACGCGCCCTGCTCGCGCTCGTCGACGCCGAACGCGGCACGGACGGCGCCGCCTTCGGCCTCGTGTGCGCTGCCTTGTGGCAGCACGCCGAGCCTGCTCCGGAGACCTACCAGGCCCGAGGCCGAGCCGAGCGCTACTTCGGTGACCAGCCCCCGGCGGTCGCCGAACAACTTGACGCCCTCGTCACCGCCTTCGGTAGATCCGCCGAGGAATACGTGACCACGCTGCTGGCCATCGGACATCGCAACGTCGGCGCCGATGCCGACGAGGCCCGTGAAGCGCGCCGCACCACCGGCATGGTGCTTGACCGGGCGGCCGTTCTGGCCCGCCAATTCGGGGCGGATGCAGCTGTGGCGGCGAGCCCAGTGCTGCGCGGCGGACTCGAAGCCCGGTTCACCGCTGTCGGCCAGGCCCTCACGACGGCTGATACGAGCGCAGTGGCAGAAGCTGTACGGCGTCTCACGGATCACCAGCTCGCCAATGATCCGGAGGAGTCGGCCCGTATCGAGCGCGCGCGTATGGCGCACCGTCTCGCCAGCTGGCTGGCGACCGGCCCGTCGATTGATGCCACCAGCGTCGCCGACGCCATACAGCGGCACGTCACCGAGACCGGCTGGGCGGACCTCGCACTTGAGCACATCGAGGCCGGCGGCGACGCGAATCCTGCCCTCAAGGCCGCCTACGACACCATTGGCGTTTGGGCCCGGGACCAGCGGAGGCAGATCGACGCGTCCTTCGCGCGCTTGCTGGCCGGCTGGACGGGGGACGGCACCCCGCCCGGCAGCATGCTCACCGTCGAGACCTTCCTTGACCGGGTGGTCGGTCCTGTCGTCCGGCGCGGTGAGGAGCGGCGGGTGCTGCTGCTCGTGCTCGACGGCATGAGCGCGGCCATAGCGAACGAGCTCGGCGAGGAACTACGCCGTTCCTGGGCGGAGTTCGACCCGATGGCCGAGGACACCCCGCGTCGGCGTGCGATGGCCGCCGCCTTGCCCACGGTGACGGCCGTGTCCCGGACCTCCCTCTTCACGGGCACTCTGATGAAGGGCACCCAGGCCGACGAGAAGCGTCTCTTTCCCGCGCTGAAGGTGTGGGGAGGAGCCCCGGCCGCGGTCTTCCACAAGGACGACCTGCGTACGGAGACAGCGGGTGACACCTTCGGCCCGTTGCTCACGGAAGCGCTCGCCGGCGGCAAGACCCATATCGCCGTGGTCCTCAACGCCATCGACGACCGGCTTGCCAAGGAGCAGAAGCTGGGCGACGGGGCGTGGCGGATCGACGACGTACCCGGACTGCGCGACCTGCTGCGGGTGGCGGCGGCCCAGGGCATGGCGGTCATCGTCACCAGTGACCACGGCCATGTCGTCGACCGTCATGGCACGAAGGTCGACTCCACCACGGAGCCGGCCTCCGCGCGGCACCGCCTGCTCGGTGAAGGCCCGCTCGACGAACGGGAGATCGCCCTCTCCGGTCCGCGTGTGGTGTGGCCCGAACCCGGCGCATCCATCGTCGCGCTCTGGGACGCGGACTCCCGCTATACCGCCCTCAAGGCGGGCTACCACGGCGGGGCTTCCCTCGCCGAGGTCACCATCCCGGTGCTCGCCTTTCTGCCGTTCGGTGCGGAACCGCCCAAGGGCTGGAGGGAATTGGGAGACCAGCGACCGGTCTGGTGGGCTCCGGATGAGACGGGGAGGCCTGTCAAGGATGAGCGTGCGGCTCAGATGGCGGCGGGGGCTACGAAGAAGGCCGTTGCGAAGCCGCGTAGGAAGCAACCCGAACCAGGGACGCTGCCCGACGCGCTCTTCGAGGTGGAGCTGACGGCCACAGGGGACGATGCTCTGCTCACCCCGACCATCGTGTCGCGGACCGATTCGCTCGTGACGGCGCTGCTCGAGTCGGAGACGTACCAGGGGCAGCTCGACGGCTTGGCCCGCAAGCCCCAGCAGGAACAGGTCCACAAGGCACTTGCCGCTCTGTTTGACGCGGGCGGCACTCTGCCCGTGACCGCGCTCGCCCAGCGAGCGGGTATGCCGACGACTCGCGGCGACGGCTTCGCTGCGGTTCTGCGGCAGCTCCTCAACTACGACGGCGTACAGGTACTGGAGACCCTTCCCGACGGGCGCACGCTGCGGCTCCATGAGGCTTTGCTGCGCGAGCAGTTCGCCCTCCGGGCGGGTTGACAGGACAGCGTTTGGGGTGCCTCCGGGCGAACGCCTGAGGCACCCCAAACGCTGTGCTCGCTGCTGCCCTGCCGCTTGCCTACCTCAGGCCACGAATGCTCGCAGCACCTTCGCGAAGGTCGTCAGCTCGTCGATCATCTCCTTTGGAAGCGGCTTCTCGTCGAAGTGGGCGATCCGATTGCGGATGTCCTTCACTCGCTTCAGACGGCCGATGAACTGCTCCCTGGGCATGTTGGGCCACTTGAGGGATTCCCAGTTGGCGTCGGCGGCTTCGGCCAGAGATGTCTTCGTCTGGTCCCCGTCCAGGAGCCTCAGGTAGTCGCCGAACATGAGGTCGGAGACCTGCCCGGTGCGGTGTTCGGCTTTCTTGTTCGTCTGGACGGCCTTGATGGCTTCCTCATTCAGTGCCGCGCCCAGACAGCGGCGCAGCAGTGACTCGATTTCCCCGACGATGAAGAAGGGCCGTGCCGCGCCCTCGAAGCGGTCCGTGACGTCTGCGGCGGTGACCACGCCCGAGAGACAGCCGTCGTCACCGCGGACCAGGAGATAGCCGTGTTCGCGGATGATCGGCAGGGCGGAGAAGAACTCCTGACGGGTGTCGGCGACCGGAAGGGAGTCCTTCTCCATCGCGTTGTCCAGCGTCGGCTGCTTGCCCGCCTCGTACATCTTGGCGACGGACCCCCAGGTGACCACCCCGTGGATCTGAGCCATGCCGGTGGTCACCGGGACCTGCGCGACTCCCTTCGTGCGCATCAGGAACGTGGTCTGCGCCAGGGGCGTGCTGGGACCGACGGACAACAGGCCGCGCCGCGCCGATGGAATGTCCCCGAGCAGAAGGCGCTGTGGAAGGGCGGCTGAGGGCAGTGCCTCCTCCGTCTCGTCCTCCTCCGGGTCGACGGGGGCTGCCTGTGCGGGGATGGACGCGAGCGGCACCACGTCGACGTTGCTGCGCAGGCCGCAGACGGCGAAGTCGGGCAGCGTGGTCAGCCCGGCGTCCGTGAAGGCCTGCGAGATGCGGTGCACCGTCCGGTGGTCGCGGACCCTGACCTGGAACAGGTCGAGGATGTCCTGCACGGGCACGGTCCTGCCCTTGAGCGCGGCGATGTCCTGCCCGCTCGGTGGGGTCGTCATCGGGCGTCGCCCTCCGCGAGATCACGGAGCATGGTCCTCTTGCCCATGGCGGCATGAACGAGGTCCTGCAACTGCTTGGAACGGTCGTTGTAGAACCGTTCGTAGTCGTTGTCGCGAAGTGCTTCCGGGTCGATGAGGTGGGTGGCGAGCACGTCGTCGAACCACTCGGGGCGCATGTCGGAGGCGGCGACCATGGTGGACAGGTAGGACGCCGGCGCCCCGGTCATGTCCATAGCCGCGCGGTAGGACAGAGGGGTCTTGTTCACGATGGAGTTCGTGGGCAGGCCCTGGCTGTTACCCCGTCGGAACCAGGCCTTGGGGAAGATCTGCCGGACGTCCACGCTGTACTCGTCGAGCCTGCCGGGGTTGAGCGGGCTGTCCGTGTAATGCCAGTCCACCGCCCCCTGCTTGACCAGCAGCGCGTAAATCCCCTTGTAGGCGGCGCTGTTGCGGGTGGTGAGGCTGTCGAGACGGTCGGCGAAGAAGAACGCGTCAGTGACGGTGTCGGGCGCGCGGTCGTCCTGCGCGATCCAGGGGACGAGCTGTTCGACGTCACGGGTGAAGCGGGTCTCGGTGGAGCCGCCGTACATCTCGCCCAGGACCCCGCACCAGTACCACTGGTCGGTCTTCTCCTCCGCTCCCAGGCCGTCCAGCGCCGTGTCGAGAATGGCGCGGACGGCTGCCAGCGGGACGAGTTGGGTCTTGTACGGCAGATCGCTCGGGCGGACGATGCACTGCCGTTCCAGGAAGTCGCCCACCCAGGCGAAGGCGTCGGCGAGTTTCGGCGCCAGACGGACGAAGTCGGCCAGTGGAAGGTCCAGCAGATCCCGGCGCTTGCACGACACCGTGGCCCCCGTGCCCGCCTGTTTCCGCTCCCAGGTGCGCACCAGGGCGATGGCCTGCAGGAAGTCGATGCTGCTCAGCCCGTTCTCGATGCCGCTGTCAAGACGGCCGAAGACCGGGTACTTGGCCGCCAGCCCCTGCTTGATCTCCCGCCATACTTCGGGGAGTTGGTAGTAGTCCCCGGTCTGTTCCACGTACTCGCGGTCCCCGGCGTAGGTCGCGGTGAGCAGTTCGAAGACGTTCAGGGGCACACCGCCCGTGTTGACCCGCTCGAACACCGCGCAGACAGCGTCCATGGAGGTGGTGGCGGCCAGCCGGATCATCGGGACCTGGAAGGCACGGACCTGTTGCAGGACGGACTCGTCGAACTGGCCCCACAGGTCCCAGTTCCGATCTTCGTCGGCCTTGATGTAGGACTTCTTCCACTGGTTCACACGCTGGGCGTCGAAGACGAGGTGCAGAGGGAAGAGACCGGCCGCGCACTCGTCCTCCGTGGTGCTCAGATCCAGCACCACCGTGCGGTTGAAGTCGGTGCGGAGCACCTTGTCTGCCGGGACGGACAGGATGGCCTCGTCACGTTCCGCGGACGGTCCGACGGACTTCGCGATGTCGACGTAGTACCACCGCTCGATGGGCTTTCCGCGGGCGTCCGCGGTCTCCACGGGGGCGTCCAGCCACAGGGACTGGAAGAGGGAGGTGAGGCGCTGCTGCCCGTCCAGCAGGAGGAGGTCCGCGGCCGGATCGTCGTCCGGGCGCGCTCCGGTGAGTGTCCGGGAGCGGAACCGGGTGGCGCCCCCGGTCTGCAGGGTCATCACGACGCCGAGCGGGTAATCCAGCGTCACCGTCGCGATGATCGCGCGGATCCGGTCGTCGTCCCACTTCCAGTTCCGCTGAAAGTCGGGCAATTGTAAGGAGCCCGATGCCACGTCCGCGAGTACGTCTCTCAGCTTCACATTGTCCAGTGCCGCCACGTTCGTCCCACTCTCCACCCCGGTCTATGTACGGAGAGTGATTCCAGCAGCGTCTTCAGGTGACCGTCAACCGATTCAACGAAGTAGGTGGCTCTCCACAGCGCCCCGCGAGCCACAGGCCGACCAGCCGTCGGCCTTCGGTCCCATACGGCTGCAGCCCGTGGAAATGGAAGACTGGTTCCTGTGAGCACCACCGGATCCCCGCGCCCCACGCAGGTGAGCGCCGCCCGCCGCCGTACCGTCATCGACGCGCTGCGGCGCGGCGCCGTACCCGACAGCGGACTCGATCTGCTGGCCACCGGACTCGACCGGTTCGAAGGGGCCCTCGACGCGGAACTGGATGCGGTGGCCTCCGGCGGCTCCGTGTTCAAAGCCGTGCGAGGCGAGTACGGGTCCGGGAAGACGTTCTTCACTCGCTGGCTGGGGGAGCGGGCCAAGCGCCGCAACTTCGCCGTGGCCGAGATCCAGATCTCGGAGAACGAGACCCCGCTCCACCGGCTGGAGACGGTCTACCGGCGGCTCACCGAACGTCTCACCACGTCCAGTTTCCCGCCCAGCGCGCTGCGGCCCGTGGTCGACGCCTGGTTCTACGCCCTGGAGGAGGACGCTCTCGCGGCCGGTGCGAGCGAGGACGAGCTTCCTGACGAGGTAGAGAAACTGCTTGTCGCGCGACTCGCCGAGGTCTCCCGGCATGCCCCGTCCTTCGCCACCGCCCTGCGCGGCTACCGGGCCGCCCTCGCAGGTGGCGACGAGGCGACTGCCGCAGCGGTCCTGGCATGGCTCGGCGGCCAGCCCCATGTCGCTGCCGCCGCCCGTCGATCTGCCGGGGTGCGCGGCGACCTCGACCACTTCGGCGCCCTCGGGTTCCTGCAGGGACTCCTCACCGTGCTGCGCGACTCCGGACACACCGGGCTGTTCGTCGTCCTCGACGAGGTGGAAACGCTGCAGCGGGTGCGATCGGACGCTCGCGACAAGGCGCTCAACGCGCTGCGGCAGCTCATCGACGAGGTGCACTCCGGCCGTTTTCCCGGCCTCTACCTCGTCATCACAGGCACTCCGGCCTTCTACGACGGACAGCAGGGCGTGCAGCGCCTCGCTCCGCTGGCTCAGCGGCTGGCCACCGACTTCACGACCGACCCGCGCTTCGACAACCCCCGTGCCGTGCAGATCAGACTGCCCGGCTTCAACCAGGAGTCACTGATCGGACTCGGCGTCACCATTCGTGACCTGTACGCCGATGCCGCGGAGAAGCCCGAGCGCGTGCGGAAGGTCGTCGACGACGCGTATGTCGCAGACCTGGCACTGGCCGTCGGCGGAGCACTGGGCGGCAAGGTCGGTGTGGCTCCCCGTCTGTTCCTGAAGAAACTGGTCGGGGACGTACTCGACCGTGTCGACCAGTTCGACGATTTCGATCCCCGGCAGCACTACCGGCTGACGGTCTCCAGCAGCGAACTCACCGATGTGGAGCGGAACCTGGCCGCCACGGTCACCGGCGGCTCCGCGACGGCCGACGACATCGATCTGGAGCTGTGATGACGGACGGCGGCAATCCCACCGGGACGGGCCCGGGTGAGGGCGAGGCCGACCTACTCGACCGGCTCGATCCCGTCGTGCTGCACCACATCGTCAACACCCTTGGCTGGCCCGATCTGCGTCCTCTCCAGCGGGCGGCGATCGCACCGCTCATGGGGGGACAGGACGCCGTGCTGTTGGCTCCCACGGCAGGTGGCAAGACCGAGGCGGCTTGCTTCCCCCTGTTGTCGGCGATGGCCGAGCAGAAGTGGACAGGCACGTCCATCCTGTACCTCTGCCCGCTCAAGGCGCTCCTCAACAACCTGGTCACCCGCGTCGACACGTACGCCCAGTGGCTCGGGCGGCGTGCGGCGCTCTGGCACGGTGACATCAAGGAGTCACAGCGGCAACGTATCCGCGCGGAAGCGCCCGACGTGTTGCTGACCACGCCCGAGTCACTCGAAGCGATGCTGATCGGCGTCAAGACCGATCACGCGCGCCTGCTGGGAAGCGTTCGGGCCGTCGTCGTCGACGAGGTGCATGCCTTCGCGGGTGATGACCGGGGCTGGCATCTGCTTGCCGTGCTCGAGCGGCTCGAACAGGTCACCGGACGGCCTATCCAACGGATCGGCCTCTCGGCGACCGTCGGCAATCCTGCACAACTGCTGAATTGGCTTCAGGGCGCGGGTGCCGGAAGCCGTAGCGGTCAGGTCGTCGCCCCGGGGGTGCAGCTGCCGCCCGTCTCCGACGCATCCGGGCACCCCGACAAGGGGGCCGTCGGCCGTCTCCGCAAGCCGGCGGGAGAAGTTGAACTCGACTTCGTGGGCTCCCTGGACAACGCCGCCAAACTCATCGCGGCTCTGCATCGAGGAGAGAAACGACTCGTCTTCTGCGACTCGCGCCGTCAGGTCGAGGAGCTGGGCGCCGCGCTTCGGGCCCGCGAGGTGACCGTCTACCTGTCCCACGCCTCCCTCTCCGTCGACGAACGCACTCGCTCCGAGCGGGCTTTCGCCGAGGCGCGCGACTGTGTCATCGTCTCCACGTCCACCCTTGAGCTGGGTATCGACGTCGGGGACCTGGACCGCGTAATCCAGATCGACTCACCGGCCTCCGTCGCCTCGTTCCTGCAGCGCATCGGCCGCACCGGTCGGCGGCCCGGCACGGAGCGCAACTGTCTGTTCCTCGCCACCCGCAAAGACACACTGCTGCAGGCGGCAGGCCTGTTGCTGCTGTGGTCGCGAGGCTGGGTGGAACCGGTCGTCCCCCCGCCGGAGCCACGTCACCTCGTTGCCCAGCAGCTGCTCGCCGTCACCCTCCAACAGCACAAGCTCGGAGACCAGTTGTGGGACCGACAGTGGAACGGGCTGGCGCCCTTCGACCGGTCCGCCGCACCCATCCTGCGATTCCTCACCGAGGAGGGGTTCCTCGACAGCGACGGAGGCATGCTGTTCGTCGGTCCTGAGGCGGAACGTCGTTTCGGCAAGCGGCACTTCATCGAACTCACCGCTTCCTTCACCGCGCCACCGCAGTTCACCGTCCTGTCCGGGCGCATGGAGATCGGCCGTACCGATCCGAGCGTGCTCACCGAGGAACGGCCAGGCCCCAGGCGGTTGCTGCTCGGCGGACGCAGCTGGCAGGTCACCTATATCGACTGGTTGCGCAAACGCGTCTTCGTCGAGCCCGCCGACGGCGGCGGCATCGCCAAGTGGATGGGCGGCGGCGTCGCCGGACTCTCCTACGCCCTGACACGCGCCATGCGCGAGGTGCTGCTGGGCACGGACCCGCCCGTCTCCCTCACCCGGCGGGCGGAGGCATGCTTGGCAGAGCAGCGTGAGACGGATGCACCCGACACCGTGCACCCGGCCGGCACAGTGATCACGCGTGCCGGTTCCGACGTCCGCTGGTGGACCTGGGCCGGTTACCGCGCCAACGCCACCCTGGCAGCCACCCTCCAGTCGGTCACCGACCCGCTGCAACGCCCCACCGACAGCTGGTTGCGACTCCGAGAGAACCTCACCCCGGCCGATTGGCGTGCGGCCCGTGACAACGTGGACGGGAACCTCGTCCTCCCGGACGTGGACCGCCGGGCGGTACGCGGCCTGAAGTTCTCCGCGGCCCTCCCGGAACGCCTCGCGGTGGCCACCGTGGCGGCCCGCTTGGCCGATTTCGAGAGTGCTCGATTGGTCCTTGGCGAGCCGACTCGTTTCCAGCACTTCGGTTGAATCGGAAACTCGCCGAGGCTGTTTCAGGCGGACGCCAGGTGTTGCGCCCTGCCTCTACGGCTCCGCCGCGTCAAGCGCCCGAAGCCTGGGGGTGTCTCCGACAGCGACGACCCGCCAACCTGACGGGGGAAATGGTCTCGTCACCGGGACAGCGCTGAAAGAAGCTAGCGAAAGTGCTGTGCTTCAGGGGTTTTTACGGTGACGCCGTCGCAGTTCTTCCAGTCGTGCGCGGGCCGTGTCGTCCCGGCTTGTCGGTGGGGTTGCGTGTGCCGGACGAGGTACTTGGGGTGGTGTGGGCATGCGCAGAGACGTAGACACCAAGGCGAAAACTGCTTCCATGTCCATGGCTGCGAGGTAGGAGAGGCCGCCCTTGGTCAACCCGCGGAAGCGTGAACCACTCTTGCGGAACGAGGCCCACGTCTGTCCTTTTCGAGTGGTGACGTGACTGCCTTCTTCCTGAGAGGTGCAATCAATGTCGATTTCCAAGCTGAGCTGATCGGCGTGTGACCACCAGGTCCGCCACTGTGGATCGTCGTGGATCATCTCGACTACGGTGCAAGCCGCGTCGAAGTATGCAGTGGGAATGTCGTGGTCGCCGTGCAGCGCGAGGCTGAGCCATCGGGCATTCCCCGTTGCCGTGGCCGCCGACTCGTCTGGTTCGCCCGTACGAAAACCCGGCAGTGGGCCGATCCAGGGCTTTCCGCTGGAGATTTCGTGGGCTTTGGATACAGCTTCCGCGAGGCTGTCCGATTCACTGAAGTCCCAGATGTGTTCAGTCGCTTGACTTGGATTCTCGAGTATGTTCCGGAACTGCGAGACGCCTGAGGCAATCACCGCGAAGTGAAGATTAACAAGAGCGTCACCGGCCAGCGGCACCGGCTGCGCGCCCGATGGGTCAGAAACGTCTTGGACGGGGATTCCCGAAAGAGGTGCCTCGGCGAGTCGGCGCATGTTCTCCGCCAGACTGTCAGCGAATTCTTCGATGCGCGCCTGTCCCTGCTGGACCAGAGCTTCTTCCAGGGCGGGGGTGGTTCGCTCGTTTGCCGCACCTCCGAGAAGGTCGATGAGGGACCAGAAGTCTTCTTCTGTCATGGATCAGGGCTCGTTTCCTTTGGTGGACGCAGCGGGTGGGGCACCTTCGTGGTGCCCCACCCGCCTGTCGTTCGTTCATTCATCCCAGCGTGCGTGGGGCCTTACACGCAGATCTTCTTGGCCTGCCCCGGCGGGCAGTGGCGATGCCTGGCCACGTACTTGAGGATCATGGCTGTTTCCCAGCTGCGGGCGTTGAGCCATCCCGTCATGCGCCTCATCACGGTGTACCGGCAACCACCGATGGTTCCGTAGTACCTGTTGCAGGTGCTGATCTGGCTGGCCGGTCTGCTCGTACCGACACGGGATATCCCGTACTTCCAGATCTTTCCCTTGTAGTGGATCATGTAGCCGATGTATGCGGTTTTCTTGTACTTCTTGGCCGAGTTCGATTTCGCGTTGGGAATGGCAACGTTCGGACCGGGCAGACTGATCGAGCACCCGATTTGTCCACAGATCCAGCTCGTGGCCAGAAGGATGACATAGGCGACCAGGATTGCGGTTCCGACACCGAGAAGGTAGGGGACGCCGAGAGGAATGGCGAACCTGCCGTCCGCATCCATGAAGTTGACCGGGTCAGTCGGGTAGCCGTAGGCGTTGGCGTTTCCTCCCACCACGGGATCGGGAGAGAGGAAGAGCCCCGTTGCCGGGTTGTACACCCGGACTCCCGTGACCAGCAGGCCTCCCAAGGCGTCGTTGGAAACGCCTTGGCTTCCGAGCCAGTTGTAACGGGCTTGGGTCTGGCCGACTTTAGTGTTGCCGTACTCGTCGGCGTCCAAGGCTGTCGGTGCGACGCTGGTGTCCAGTGGGAGCAGGAGACCGACATCCCCGTGGATATTGGTGAGCTGCAGGATCGTACCGCCGGACTTGGCGGTTGTGGCCGCCAGACTGCCGTCGAGACCGCTCACGTTGCGTGTCAGTGCTCCAGTGGCGGTGTCCTCGATGATCCAGCGGGGGCTGCCGCCATCGCTGTCGTAGTGGTTGATCTTGGATGCGGTCTGGGTCCAGGTCGACCCGCTGCCGGTCTCGGTCTTCCAGGAGCGGAAGCGCAGGCTGGCGTCGAGCTGCCAGGTCTGGCGCTTTCCGTTCTCGGTTTGCTGGTAGGCGAGGTCGTTGGTGTAGTACTCGATCGTGCTGTTGGCGGGAGTCGCGGAGGTCCGGCCGAAGGCGTCGTACTTGTAGCCGGTGTCGACGATGCGGTCGGCACTGTCGTAGGTGTGTTTGACGGCGGTGCCACCCGTGGTGGGGCAGTCCAAGCCGGGGGCGCCGGCTGCGGTGGTCAGCGAGGCGCGGTTGTTGCGGTTGTCAAAACCGTACGTCCGCTTGGTGCAGACGGTACTGGTGGTGTCGTCCACGCTGGTGAGGCGACCGAGCTTGTCGTAGGTGTAGGACTGATTGGACCAGCCCGCGTGGGTGGTGGCCTGCCCGAGTACAGAGCGAGTCACGGTGTCTGCCATGACGGTGACGCCGTCGCTGTCGCGGGTGTATGTGCGTCCGACGACAGCCCCAGTCGTGTCCTCCGTCTGCTTCAGGGTGTAGCCACCGGGCAGTTTCTGCGTGGCAAGGGACGCGTCGGCGTCGTACGTGGCCTGGAATACGCCGGCGACGGAGTCGGTCGCCTTAGTGGCGAGGCCACGCGGCTCGACCGAGTGATCGTAGGTGTACGTGACTGTCGAGGGCGAGTTGTCCAGTGTCTTGGCCGGCCGGTCGAGCAGGTCGTACTCGGTGGTGGTGACACCGCCATCGGCGTCCGTGTACGAGATCTGGCGGCCGAGTTTGTCGTACGCCTTGCTGACAGTGCCGCCCGTGGGGGAGGTCAGTTTCACGGGATGACCGGTTGCGGGATCGTACTCCGTGGTCGATTCAGGAACGGCCTGCCCGATGCCTCCGGTGATGGTCGTCTTGGACGGACGGCCGGCCGCGTCGTACTGGATGGTGGTTGTTCGGGTGCTGCCGTTCGCCGTGTCGCGCACCGTCGCCGACCGGCCCCACCAGTTGTACTCGGTGGTGGTGGTCGGCACCTGCGTCGGGTTGGTGCCGCCGCCGGTGATGGCGCCGGCGACACCGGTGGAGCAGACCAAGTCGGCCCATTCCGGACGGCCCTGACAGGTACCGGAGCCAGTAGCGCTCCAGTAAGTCGTCATTCGGGTTGCGGCGTCCGTACCGGTAGCTCCGGGACGAAGCTGCTTGATGACGCGCCCCTGGGTGTCGTACTCGGTGGTGGTGGTGATCGCCAGGCCGCCGGGATCCTGCACGTTCTGTGTGGCCAGCCCCCTTGCCCAGTCGTATGAGACCAGGGACATCTTGGTCTCGCCGTGCACCGTGGGATGCTCCCGGACCTGCGCTCCTACGGTGCTCTTGGTGAGCTGATCCCTGACCGTGGCCGTGCCGTCCGTCGGCCGGCCCGTGTCGTATTCGTTGATGACCCAACTGCGGGCCGTCACCGGGGAGCCCGCCGGGACCAAGATGGTGCTCCCCGACTTCAGGTCGGCGGTCAGGTCGATACGGCGAAGCGGGCCCAGTTTCTCCAGTTCGCGTACGCCGGTCTCGTCGTAGAGGGAGGTCGCGGCCAGAAGGTTCGCTCGTTCGGCTGCGGACATCGATCCGATGCCCAGTTCGGCCTGCACAGCCCGGTCCGCGGCACTGGTTCCGAGGGCGACGGCGCGGTTGCCGGCCGACAGTTCGCGGACGGTGTTGCCGAAGCGGTCGTACTCGGTCGTGCTGATGTACCCGCCCGGAGCCGCTGAGTTGACCTCACGGCCGGACACGCCCAGGTAGCTGATCGTGGCGCGCGTATAGTTGGAGGCGGTCAGGACGCTGCCGTCGTGCGAGGCAGGCACCGCGTCCGCCGGGAAGAGAGCGGTCGCGTCGGTCGGGGCGTCCAACTGGCCCCACTTCTTGACCTCCGCCGCGCTCATGGTGTGAGGTGCGGCAGCGCCGGTCAGCGGGACGTCGTAGACGACCGAGGTGGACGCGGTACCGGCCACGACATCCTTGCTGCCCTGCTGGAGGCCTGAGCGGGACACCTTCAGCAGCATGCCGTCAGCTGCTGTGGCGGCCGTGCCCACCTTGCCGTAGGTGAACGTCCACGGCAGTTCTCCGGCCGGTGTCAGGCTGGTGACCCGCCCCGCCGTGTCGTAGGCGTACTCGGTCTTCAGCGCCGGGCTGATCTGCGGGTTCCACGCTTGACGCAGTCGTCCGGCGGAGTCGTAGGCGAAGGTCTGCACAGTCTTGGAGCTGGCGGAGGCGGCCCCGGGCTCGGTGGACCACAGGCGAACGTCCTTGACCTGGCTGAGGAAGTCACCGAACGCTGAGGAGGTGGCGGTGGTGGAGGTGGCGTAGACGAACTCCACCGAGCGGCAGCCCTTGGTAGACGGCGTGGCGGTGCATGTCGCGGCACTCGCTGCTGAGGTCGGAGCAATGATCCGCTTGGGGCGGGCCAGCACCTGGCCGTCCACCGTCACGGTCTCGGAGACCACCGTGGTGGTGGAGTTGGGCAGGCCCTCCATCAGTGTGGAGGACACTTGCCAGGTCGCGGAGGCCGCGTCCGGCTTGGTGAACGCGGTGACCGTGCCGTCGGTGTCCGAAAGCGTGAACGAACCGCTTACAGCGCCTGCGAGCGTAAGGTACTCGGAACCGGTCTCGGGAACCCACGCCGTCTTGGCGGCGTTGGCCGTGAAGTGCGTCTCCGTACCCTCTACGTCGACGACGGCGACAGCTGTGTCGGAGATCCGACGGATGTGCGAGTAGTCCGACTCCGTCGCCTCCGCCACGGTGCCGGAGACCCATTCCTTGCCGAAGATCGCCGCCTGGCCATCCTGCTGTACGGCGTTGTCCGGGCTGCGGGAGGAGGCCGTACGGGACACCGACAGCCCGAAGCCGGAGGCGTCCTCCGTCGACAGCGTGTAGTCGCCTGTGAGGAGGTTCACCTCTCCTGGCCCGATCTCCTCGGTCGCCGCGCCGGTCGCGTTACGGTCCACGATCACATCGATGGGCCGTGTGCTGCCCGAGGCCGAACTCGGGCCCGTGAAATCAGCCTTGATCTCGACTGTTCCGTCAGGATTCACCGTGTCGGCGGAGTTCCACACCAAGGCGGCGTTCTTGCCGCCGACCAGGGGCACCGGCCAAGACGTCAGAGGCGTCCCACCGGCGGTGACATCACCGGCGGGAATGCGCACCCAGGGGTCGGCCTCGGAGCGGCGCCAGGAGAACGACACCTGGTTGTACGTGCTGCCGTCGGCCTCCGCGACCAGAGGAAGACGGCGGGCGGTGCGTTCGCCGTCATCGGGCTGGACGAAGCCGCCGGGCCCGGCGTGGAAGGTGTAGTCGACCGCCTCGGACTTGTTGTCCGCCTTGTCCACCTGGCGCACCTGAAGGAGGTGGGTGCCGTCCTCGGGCGGGGTGATGCTGATGGCCTTGGCAGCACTGGAGCCGCCGGTCGCAACCTTCGTCCAGGTCACGCCGTCCAACGACCACTCCAGCCAGTTGTGGTCCGTACCGTTCGGCGTGACGCTGAACGTCCCGGCCTGACCCGCGCCCTTGACCCACGTGCTCGACGGATAGTCCGTCGATGTGACGCCGGCAGGGGCGGACGGTGCGGCGGTGTCGACCGTGAAGGTCTTCCACTCCGACCAGCCGGTGTTGTAGTGCGCGCCGTCGTACGGCGAGGTGCGGAACTTGTACGTCTTGCCGCTGCTCAGCACCCCGGAAGGCACGGTGACCGAGGCGACCTGCCCGGAGGGCACGTACGACGACACGATGACGTCGCCCACCTGCGTGTTGGTGGCGTTGTCGTAGATCTGGAAGGTGCCGTTGACCTTGTCACCATCGGCATCGACAAAGGTGTCTCGCAGCGTAGGCGTCGTGGTGTTGACCGTGTAGGCCCCGCCATAGGAGAAGTACGGCGGCCCGGCTTCCTGCTTGGTACCCGTGCGCGGCCGGTAGTTGTAGTTGACGACCAGCTTGGGCGGGTTCGACGCGGCGTTCGCGGAGTTGACCCGCTTCCACTGCGCCACGACCGACTCGCCGACGGCGCGCAGCCCCATGTGGCCGCGGGTGGCCTTGGCCGAAGCCCACTCCTGCACCAGCGTGGTCACGTCGGCGTTGATCCAGCCGTCCGGCTGCGTGGTACATGCGGCATTGCCGCGGGTCTCGGTGGAGGTGGCCTTCTTCGCAGTCCATGACGGCTGCGCCGTCCAGCGCGAGGACGTCGAGGCCGCGCCCGTCGACCACACTTCCCAGGGGTAGAGCGCACAGTCGGTGTTGTTGCCCGAGTGGAAGTTCCACAACGACAGTTTGGCGTCCGTGACCAGCGCGTCCTGGATCGACGTGGTGTTCCAGGAGATGAAGGAGCGCGCCGTGCGGGGAGTGCCGTCGGAGTTGGTCGTACCCGGGTTGCCCAGGTCCAGTTCCGTGTCGGTGGACCAGTCGACCGTCTCGCCCTGCTGGACGTAGGTGTCGAAGACGTTGGACAACGAGGAGGTGGACGGGTCGACCGTGACCGGGTATTGAGTGTCGGAGTCTGCGAGGAACTTCGCGTCCGGGGTGACCACCAGATCGAAGGTGGAACCCTTGCGCACCACCTTCAGCCCGACCTTGGCCCGGTTCGTGTGCTCGCCCGACCGCTTGTCGACGGTGGCGTCCCACATCACCGGCGCGGGCATCACAGCCCGCTTTTTGTTCTTCCTGTCGGTGAACAGGACGCTGCCGTCGGCGAGTTGCTTGGCTTTGAGGCCCTTGGCCTTCAGGGGCAGCGTATAGGAGTAGACGCCGGCGTCTGGGCGCTGCTTGATCTCCACGAACTGCTCGAAGCCCGTACGTGTGGCCTCGACGACCACATCCGCGCCGGGCACCGCGTTGGCGTACTCCGCACGCGTCCCGTCCAGCTTCGGCTTGGGCAGTCCGCCCTTCCACTGAAGAGTGATCTGCTGGTCGCCCTCGCCGAGCGTCACCAGATCGGTGGCCTCGGCCTCGCGCGAGGCGCTCAACGACTTCGCCGGCGTGCCCACCTTGCCCGCGAGCCGCAGCCCTTCGGGGTGCGCGACCGGCTCAACTCCTGATCCCGTTTCGCGCAGCTCGACGTCGACATCGACCCACTTGCCGTCCCGCTCGAAGCGAACAGGGCCCGCGGCGTACTCACTCGTGAGGCTGCCGTCCTTGTTCGCCCACGTCGTCGACGTCTCGGTGCGTTCGGAAAGCGCCTCGACACGTTTGCCGGACAGCCTTGCTGCGACTCGGGCAGACGGTATGTCGGCTGCCTGGGCCGCTGCCGCGTTCTTCGACGCGTTCACTGTTCGGGTTGGCGAGACCGCCGTCGAACTCGTCCCGTCCAGCAAGGTAATGGCTACGGTCAAGGCGACACAGCCTGCTGTCCAACGACCGGCCCCTCCGGGTCGGAGCTTCCCGCGCGGTCGTGGCGCAGGTCTATGAACGGTCATGAGTCCCCGATTTCTCTCACGCTCTCGACATCACCCATGCAATGCCAAAGAGAATGTATGCATTAAGTAAAGATCGGAAATGATGACAAGATCGCAGAAGGCGGGCGGCCGAGCTGGGGGAGTGTGAGTGATCTGCATCACTCACGCCGGGTAACTGCGCTTGAGGGAAGGGAACTTGTGCGTAGAGAGGGGAGCTGTCGGCGCCTCTGGGCGGATGTTGGGCGCGCCAGGGGGTGTTCTTCTTGCGGCGGGTTCGCCCTCGATTGGGTGAATCGACTGCCTTTGAGGAAACCGTGCGAGGCATGTGCAAGTCACACACCTTGCATTGGATGGCATTTGTCTCAGGGGGAACCATGAGCCAACAGCAGTACCCGCCGCAGCAGCCCGGATGGATGGACCTCAACAACCCTTCGGGCAGGCGTCGTTCGCGTCGCCGCCGCCCAAGGAGCGCGGTGCGGGAAAGGTCATCGGGCTGGGATGCCTGAGTCTCGTCGGGCTCATCGTCCTGATCGCCCTCATCGGTGCCGTCGCGAACGGCGGCTCTGGCTCAAAGGACACCAAGAGCGGCGACGACGCCAAGGTCGGCGGGTCCGCGTCCAAGGGCGAAAAAGCGGACGACGGCTCCCGGGAGAGTGGCACCGAGGTCGACAGCGAGAAGAAGGTCGACAAGAAGGTCGTCGTCTTCAAGGTCTGGGGCACCGCTCCCGCCGGCGCCCTTGGACCGCTCAACATCACCTACGGCACCCTTCCCCTCGACCGCGACGCCCTGTAGTTCAACGTCACCGCGCAGCTCCAGGGGGCCGGGGACATCTACTGCTCCGTCACGGTCGACGGGAAGACCAAGAAGGGGCATGCGGCCGGCGACTACAACATCTGTAGTGCGCAGCTCAGTTCGGGCCTGCTGGGCGGGTGAGACTGACGAGGGGCGAGAGTGTTCCGCGACCTCCCGCGGCGCCGCCGCCCGCCGTCCCGCCGCCCGCCGTCCCGCCGCCCGCCGTCCCGCCGGCCGCCTTCCCGACGCCCTGGTCGGCCGAGGCGCCCGTCCTGCCGAAGAATCGCCGCATCAACGCGGTCATCATCGGTTCGGCCGCCGCCGTGATCGTCACCACGGGCATCGTCGTCGTGGGGGCCACGGTGGGGGCCACCGGCGACGACAAGCCGACCACCGGCGCCGCCACCGCGTCGAGTGTCCCGGACGTGGAGTTCGTCAGCCCCGCCACGGAACCGACGTACAGCCAGGTCGACGCCGACAGCTTCTCGATCGACCTGCGCACCACCTCGCGGCAGTGCTTCGGATCGGCGGGCTGCAACGTGACCGTGGAGCCCGACCTGACCTACCTCTGCAGCAGTGGGGACGTCGACCCGGATGCCGTCTACGAGATCACTTACGCGATCCATGGTGACGAGTCCGGGCCGGTCATCCAGACCGCCGAGCTGACGAACCGGGCCAGTCTGAGCTACAGACCGTCTCTGATCAGTACTGCTTCGGCGAGTACAGAGCTCTCCGTAAGATCACCGACGTCCAAAGGCGGTGATGCATCCCCGGCCCCGACCACATGGCGACGAACCCACCTCCGGGCATGAAGGTGGGTTCGTCCAGTAGTGGCTCCGTCGCCGGACCGGTTACCGGTCACGGGTCTTCCGGCTCCCTGCTCGCCGACTTGGCCATCCGCGACTGGCAAACCCACCGAGCCAGCCCGCCCACCGCCAGAGCGACGAGGATGGCGCCCCAGTCGATGACATGCGGCAGTCCGGGGAAGAAGGCGAAAAAGGCGAGCGTGATGACCAGTCCTGCTACGAACGCGATGATGCCCGCTCGGCGCCGACGGTCCTCCCATTCCTGGCCCTGGCTTTTCCTCTGCTGCTGCTCGACCATGTGGGGCTCACTTCGTGATGTGGTGGCATTGGCTCACGCGGCGCACTCCACCGACGTAGAGGTGCGTGCACGCCCTGCCATAACGAGGGAGCGTCTGAGGAGAGTTGTTCCGCATCGGGTCGATCTTGCACTCGTTGTGCGTCTTGCCGCGTGAGGTGCGGTACACGCGGTTGTTGGTGTCGGCGTAGGTGAAGTCGATGCGCCAGTTGCAGAAGCCGCTTCCGAGGGCCGCGACGAAGGCGCAGTCGACGCCGGCGTTCTGGTAGTTGATCCTTTTGCCCTTGCCGCGGATGACGTGGGTGAACATGCACCCCGTCGGGATCTTCATCGTCGCTCCGCCCACGCTGTACTCGAAGGTCTGCACCGGAGTTGATCCGATCGCTGTGGCATGCGCCGTTGTTGGAGCGGTAAGCGCGAGTGCTCCTGCGGCTGCCAGAGCTGTGGTGAGACGCGAGACGTAACCCATGACCAAGGGGCTCCTTCTGGTGATCTTCTGGTGAGTACCTCGGACAACCCGCCCTCGTGGTTTGGGGTTTCGGTGATCTCCCTTGTTCGCCGCGTTTGAGTGATCATGAGTGACCAGGCTCGTCCGTCTCGCGTTCGGAGCGCATGAAGCCTGGCCGCTGGACAACTGGCCATCCAGCGGCCCTCAGAGCTTTGCCGGGATCAAACCATGGTGAGTTCCAGGACGGTGACCGACAGCGGGGGCAGGGTCGTTGTGAAGGTCTGCCCTGCTCCCGCTACTGCCGTGGTTCTCGGGACGAGTGTCGTCGGCTCCGTCAACGTGTTAGCCGCCGTCGGAGACGGACCCGTCAGGACCGTTGCCGTCGCGTTCTTCCTGACTCCCTTGGCCAAGCCCTGGAGTTCCACCGGGACATCCAGCTTCTCCGTCCCGTAGTTCACCACCGCCAAGTACACGTGCTTGCCCGAGCGCGTCGCCACCGTAGCCAGCCCCGGCAGTGCGCGTGCCGTCGCCGGCAGTACCAGCTCGCCCAGCTTGCTCGTCAGCATGTGCTGGGCCCAATAACTAGGCGACACGTAGCTCGTCAGGTTGTCGTAGGCGATCAGATTCGTCGCCCAGACGTTGTTCTTGACGTGGGAGAACAGCGGCGCGTAGCACTCCATCAGCACCTGGTCCGAGTTGCGGATCAGGCCCGCCAGCCAGGACGCGTCGCCCAGCGCCGCGTTCAAGTCGGGCGTCGGGCGGCCCTCCTGTGCCGCCCACTCGCCCACGAAGACCTTCGTCGACGCGCGGTCGCGGTTGTCGTACTTGTGGGTGGCCGCCTGGGCCGCCGACGGGGCCAAGTAGTAGTGCTCGTCGATCAGGTCCGGGGTGCGGCTCGTCACCGTTGTCGTCGCGATCAGCTTCAGGTGCGGGTACTTCGCCTTGATCGCGTCGTGGAACGCCGTGAAGCGGGAGTCGTACGAGCCCGAGCCGTCGAACCAGTCCTCGTTGCCTATCTCCACGTACTCCAGCGGGAACGGCTTCGGGTGGCCGTCGGCCGCGCGCCGGGCGCCCCATGTGCTCGTCACCGGGCCCGTCACGTATTCGATCTCGTCCAACGCGTCCTGGACGAACGGCTGGAGGGCGTCGCCCGTGACGTGGTCACCCTTCAGCGTGTAGCCGGCGAAGACCGCGAGGACCGGCTGGGCCTTCATGTCCTCCACCCACTGCAGGTACTCCAGCAGGCCCAGGCCGTCCGTCGACCAGTAGCCCCACGCGTCGTCCATGTGGCCGGGGCGTTCCCAGACCGGGCCGATCGTGTTCTTCCAGTTGAAGCGGGTCGCGATCGTGTTGCCCTCCAGGAAGTTGCCGCCGGGGAAGCGCAGGAACTTGGGCTTCAGGGCGACCAGCTTCTCCATCAGGTCCACCCGCAGGCCGTTCGGGCGGTTGTTGTACGTCGGGGGGAACAGGGAGACGTGCTGGAGCCACAGCGTCTCGCCCGCGGCGGACGGGTCGGCCGTGGTGACCGTCAGCCGAGCGTCACCGGTCACCGGGGCGTTCGCGCCTGTGCGCAGGGTGAGTTCGAAGGGGCGGTCCGGGAAGGTCGTACCGATGTGCCCGATCCTTGCCGAGGCGTACACCGTCCCCCCGTCCGCCGACTCGATCGACACCGTCAGCGGGCCCATGCGGCGTGACGCCTTCGCGAACAGGCGGGCCGTGTAGGTGGTTCGGGGGCGCACCGGGATGCCCCAGAAGCCGTCGTTCGAGACACCGGAGCGACTCGAAGGACCCGTACCGCTCGGCAGCACCACCTTCAGCGAGCGGTTCAGCGCCTCGTTCAGCGGCGTCGATGTGTCCAGCGTCAGTGTCGTGCCGCCCACCGCCGACCAGTGCACCGGGCTCGTGTCGCTCGCCATCATCGAGCGGTTCTGGACCAGTTCGGCGTAGATGCCGCCCTCGCCGGAGTGGTTGATGTCCTCGAACATCAGGCCCGGGAGGATGGGGGAGACCGCGTGCGCGGGGGTCGACACGTCCACGCTCAGCAGGGGGGTCGTGGACTCCACCGGGACGCCCGCCAGTGTCGCCACCTGGTCCGAGGTGAGGGCGGTCGGGAAGAGTTGTACGTCGTCGATCCGGCCGTGGAACTGGTCCACCTGCCCGCCGCCGTACAGGGCGCGGCCGATCGCCGTGGCCCCCGTGCCGGCCCAGCCCCCGGTGTAGGCCGTCTCGCCTTCGAGTACGCCGTTGACGTAGAGGCGGGTCACGCCGGAAGCCGGGTCGTTGACGCCCACCAGGTGCGTCCAGGTGCCGGCGGCCGGAGCGGAGGCGGCCGCCGCCACCGCCGCACCCTGGGTCGCGTCGGACGCCAGGCGGGCGAAGGCGAACGTGCCCGTGTCGTCGCGCAGGCCCAGGTAGAAGGCGCTGACCACCTTGCCGTCGATGCTCACGGCCGTCTGGTAGCCGCCCAGTTGGGCGAGGTTGACCCAGGCGGACACCGAGAACGCCGCCGAGGTGTCCACCACGGGGACGGGGGCCGTCGCGTTGCCGCCCGCCGTGAGGTTCAGGCTGTGGGCGCCCACCTTTCCGGTGTCCCAGCCGGCCGCGCCCTGGAGCGTGGCGGTGTGGGCGTTGCCGGACGCGTCGGCGGCGGTGGTGCCGGAGCCTTCGTCGAAGGTCCAGTGAGCCGCTGCGGCGGGGAGGGCGACAGCCGCGTCGGAGGCGGAGGCAGCGGAGGTGGACACCGTCGCGGGAGCGGCGACGGCCGGCACGGACCCGGCGAAGGTCCCGGCCAGGGACGCGACACCGATTGCGGACAGGACGGCCCTGCGGGACGGTCCGGCTTCTGAGGGCATGCGCGGTTCCTTTGTTCGAAAGACACGACGGATTCGAAAGACGCGAAAGACGCGAAGGGCGGGAAAGGCTCGAAGGGCTCGAAGAGCTCGAAGGACTCAAAAGAACGGGAGGCGGGACTCCCTACGGACGATCAGGCGCGGGCCCGTCGGTGGGCGGGGGAGGGGGAGGGGGAGAGGGAGGGGACGGGCAGGACCGACGGACCCAGTCCGCCCGCGACCGTCACATCACGGCGCGATGTTCCACTGCTGGCACGTGTTGTCCAACTGCTGCCACTGCCGCACCGCCGTCCCGTTGGCCGTGCCGCAGTTCGCCACGTCCAGCGTCATGCCGGTGTTGACGTTGGAGATCGTGTAGTGGCTGCCGACCTTGGTGACGTCCCACTGCTGGCAGGTGTTGCCGAGGGAGGCCCACAGCTGGACGGCCGTGCCGTTGGACTGTCCGCAGTTCTTGTCGTCCAGGACCGTGCCGCTGTTGACGTTGGTGATGGTGTAGTGGCCGTTGCCCGCGCTCGCGAACTTCCACTGCTGGCAGGTGTTGCCGAGCGAGGCCCACAGGTCGATGGAGGTGCCGTTGGCGGTGCCGCAGTTGACCGCGTCCAGGACCTTGCCGGAGTTGGTGTTGGTCAGGCGGTAGGCGGTGCCGGTGACCGGGAAGTTCGCGGTCGGGGTGGTGTAGCCGACGGAGGTGATGTTGGCTTGTACGGCGTTGTCGGCGGCGTCGGTCGGGTAGCCGGAGGTCATGACGCCCTCGAAGAAGGAGCCGTCGGAGCCGTTGCTGTTGTCACCGCCGGTGCCGAGGACGATGGCGCCCTCCAAGTGCATCGGGGTGTATCCGCCGAGGTTGGGCAGGGCCCCGTTGTACCAGGTGGTCAGTGAGCCTGATTGGGCGTTGCCGCCCTTGATCGCGTAGGTGGTCGTGCCGTTGTTCTTCTCCAGGGCGGTGACGTACTCGCTGGAGTTGCCCTTGTTGTTCGTGTTCGAGCCGTTGCCTCCGAAGAAGAGCCCGTTCTCCAGGTCCGCCTCGACCCAGGGGCCCGATCCGGCGCCGGAGCACGAGAACCAGCACTCCGTACCGAAGTTGATCGCGTCCATGTGGCCGTTGCCGGTGTCGTTGCCGGACGTCTCGGCGTTGCCGTAGTCGAAGCAGCAGCGGTTGTTCACGTGGTGGCCGCTGGTCACCATGTAGGCGCCCTCGGGGGAGCTGCCGGTGGCGATGCCGGTGGTGCTGTTGTCGCGGTAGCCGACACCGGCGTTCACGAAGACGCCGTAGGCCGCGTGGCCGCCCACCGTGACCGGGAGGGCGTCGGCGATCGCGCCCACGTCCTGGCCGCCGTTGCCGCCCGGCCCCTCGATGGTCAGGTCGTTGTGGTTGGCGCTCTGGTCGTAGATCTTGGTGATGACGCAGGTCGTGCCGGAGCAGAAGGAGTCCTGGGCCGCCGCGTTGGCGTAGCCGCCGGTGCTGAGCAGGCCGATGTTCGTGGTCGCCCCGTCCGAGGCACGCTTGACCTGGTAGAGGGAGCCGCCGTACGAGGCGTAGAGCGCCCGCGTGGTGCTGTGTGCCGCGGCGCAGGGGGTTCCCGCGGAGGCGTAGATGTCGCAGGGCAGGGACGAGGCGGCTGCGGCGGTGCCGGCGGTGCCCACGACCCCGGCCAGGATGCCTGCGAGCAGGGTGAGGACCGCGCTCACTGTCAGCAGGAGCCCTCTGAGACGTCGGCGGTCTGTCACTGGACCGTTCACGGTGAACCTCTTCCGTCGTGCGTGCTTCTGGCTGTCGTGGGTGCGTCTGTCGTCCGGTGCCGGTGCCGGTGCCGGTGTCGGCATCAGCACCGGCACCAGACGCTCGGGAGACAGGCGATGTTGGCGCTAACATTCCGGGCCCTCACGAGGCGTAGAGGGTTCCGGGCGCAGAAAAGAGTGCGGGGGAGGGGATGGGAGAAGAGCCGACCTGGGCACATGCTGTTCACGCGTGGTCGGCCGGAGGGAGCGATCGCTCTCGCGGCTCCGTCTTTTTACGGCCGTATGAATTCCGGGTCAACACGGTTGAACAGTCAAGAGTCCCAAAACAAAAGCTGTGCCGTCTGTTTACCCAGGTGCGCGGACGGGCCGGGAGCGATCTTCAATGGCCAAGTAGTGCCAGGTCAGCGGGGACTTGACGAAATCCGCACGGTCGGCGATTCCGCCCTCGGGACGTCCGGATCATCCTTGACCCTCGCAGAATGTGTGCGCTAACAATTCGTCACGACGTACACACCACGAAGACGTGTGAGGAGGCGGACCGTGGACACAGAGCGCGCGCCGGTGATGGCGGACGTGGCCCGGATCGCGGGCGTCTCGCACCAGACCGTCTCCCGGGTCCTCAACGACCACCCCAACGTCCGTCCCCGCACCCGGGAACGGGTCCTCTCCGCCGTACGCGAACTCGGCTACCGGCCCAACGCGGCCGCCCGCACCCTGGCGACCCGCCGCACCCGCACCCTGGGCGTGATCAGCTTCAACACGACGCTGTACGGCCCCGCCTGCATGCTCTACGGCATCGAGCAGGCCGCCAGGGAGCACGACTACTTCGTCACCGTGGCCGCGGTCGGCACCCTCGACCGGCGCTCGGTGCTGGACGCCGTGGACCGGCTGCGGAACCAGGGCGTGGCGGGGATCGTCGTCATCGCGCCGCAGACCGCCGCCGTGGGCGCGCTGGCGAACGTGCCGTCCGACGTCCCCCTGGTCGCGGTCGGCTGCGGCACCCACACGGCGCTCGTCTCGGTCGCCGTGGACAACGAGTCGGGCGCCGAGCTGGCCACCTCCTACCTGCTCGACCTCGGCCACCCCACGGTGCACCACCTGGCCGGCCCGCGCACCTGGCTCGACGCCCAGGAACGCGAGACCGGCTGGCGCGCCACCCTGGAGAAGCGGGGGGCGCGCGTGCCCGAACCGCTGGCCGGCGCGGACTGGACGGCCCGTACCGGATACGAGCACGGCCGCCGGATCGCCGCGAACCCCGAGGTCACCGCGGTGTTCTGCGCCAACGACCACATGGCCCTCGGTCTGCTGCGGGCCCTGCAGCAGAACGGGCGCCGGGTGCCCGAGGACATCAGTGTCGTCGGCTTCGACGACATGCCGGAGACCGAGTACTTCGGCCCGTCGCTGACCACCGTCCGCCAGGACTTCGACGAACTCGGCCGCCGTGCCCTGCGCGCGCTGATCGAGATCGTCGGTGATCCGGACGCCGGGATCCCGGCGTCCGGCGAGAGACCCCACATCGTCATCCCGCCCAGTCTCGTCGTGCGGACCTCGGCGACCCGCCCGCGACCCCGAACAGAGAGCCCGACATGACAGACGCCCGGTAGTACCAGGTTCAGCAAGGCCCTGATCAGCAGGGACTGTCGTCAGCCCGTGCCGTACGGAGCACGAGGCTCGACCCCGGCCCACCGCTGCAAGCGGTCGGCGCCCCCCCGGTCCTGACAGACCGTCAGGCATACCTCCGGCGCCCCGCGCCCTCGCCGCGCTCACCCCGATGAGCCCCCCCGCCCGGCGACACCGCGCGCTCCGCCACGTACCGCTTCGAAGTGGCCCTCACCCGCACCCGTGCCCGCCTCCCCGGCACCGGCATGTCCGCGCACAGGTGTGCGTCCGGCCTCCCGGAAAACCCTCGAACTCATCGCATTCAGAAGGGCGTTGATCAGTCATGACCCGTACCAGAAGGTCCCGCGCCATCGCCGTCGCGACCGCCGTGCTCCTCTCGCTCGCCGCCGCCGGCTGCTCCAAGAACGCGGGCGGCTCCGACAGCTCGGGCTCGACAGACACGAAGGCCGCCGCCCCCGTCGCACTGGCCGGCTCGGTCACCTTCAACCAGGCGAACCTCGCCAAGCTCGACGCGTCGCTGAAGTCCGCGCTGGCCGGCAAGGACCTGTCCAAGGTCGACATCGCGATGGTCGTGAACGTGGCCGCCGACTACTGGAAGGCCGGCCAGGTCGGCTTCCTCAAGGGCTGCTCCGACCTCGGCATCGCGAAGAGCAAGTGCACCTACTTCGCCCCGCCGAACGGCAAGCTGACCGAGCAGAACTCCGAGCTGGAGACGCTGCGTTCGCAGGGCGTCACCGGCTACTCGATCTCGGCGATCGACCCGACCTCGGCCGCCGGGACCATCCACACCGACGTCCAGAAGGGCATCGGCGTCCTCGCGATCGACTCCCCGCTGCCCGGCACCGACGCCGCCTCCCTCTACCTCGGCACCCCGAACTACACGGCCGGCTTCCAGGCGGGCACCGCGATGAAGCAGGTCCTCGGCGGCAAGGGCAAGGTGGCCATCCTGGTCGGCTCGCTCACCGCGTCCAACGCCACCCAGCGCATCCAGGGCTTCGAGGACGCGCTCAAGGGCACCAAGATCACGGTCGCGCAGAAGGTCAACGACAACCTCCAGGCCAGCACGGCCACTTCGGACGCGGAGACCATCCTCGCGAACAACCCCGACGTCAACGGCCTCTACGGCGTCTACTCCTACGACGGCCCCGCGCTGGCCCAGGCGGTCACCTCGGCCGGCAAGACGGCCTCCGTGCACATCGTCTCCGACGACTCCGACGCCCAGACGCTCAAGTTCATCAAGTCCGGCGTGATCTCCGGGACGGTCGTGCAGATGCCGTACCAGCAGGGCTACACCGGGGCGTACATCCTGGCCGCGGAGAAGGTGCTGGGCAAGGACAGGACCATGGCGCTCGTCAAGCCGTACCTGGAGAAGGACGGTTCGACCCTGAGCTCCGGCGTCGGCCTGGTCACCAAGTCCGACCTGGGCGCCTACCAGGCCCTCGAGTCGCAGCTCGGGATCGGCTGAGCATGACGGCCACGAAGACCGCCCCGGACCGCGCGGTCACCGCGCGGCTGCGGGGGGTCCACAAGTCGTACGGTCCGGTACGCGTCCTCGACCTGCCCGAACTCGACCTCTACGCCGGTCAGGTGATCGGCGTGGTCGGCGAGAACGGCGCCGGTAAGTCCACGCTGATGGGCACGCTCGCCGGGTCGGTCCACCGGGACGGCGGCGAGATCCTGATCGGCGGCGAGCCCCTCGCCGCCGGGTCCACCGAGGCCGCGGGACAGCTCGGCATCGCCATGGTCTCCCAGGAGTTCCCGCTGGTCGGGCAGCTCTCGGTGGCCGAGAACCTGCTCCTCGGCCGCCGCCCGCGCGAGTCGAAGCGACGGCTCCTGGTGGACCGGGCGGCCCAGCGGGCCGAGGCGAAGGCGATGCTCGCGGAGATCGGCCTGTCCGCCGAGACCATCCCGGTGGGCAAGGAGGTCCGCACCCTCCCGGTGCCGACCCGGCAGATGATCGAGATCGCCAAGGCCTGGGGCCGGGAACCCAAGCTGCTGATCCTGGACGAGCCGACGTCCTCACTGGGCCCGGTCGAGGCCGCCATGGTGCTGGGCCTGGCCCGTCAACTCGCCGAGCGCGGTGGCACGGTGCTGTTCATCGGGCACCGCCTCGACGAGGTGCGGGACATCAGCGACCGCGTCCTGGTGCTGCGCAACGGCAGGCTCGTCGCCGACCTCGAACCGGCCGAGGCCACCGAGGAACGGCTGATCCGGGAGATGGTCGGCGGCGAGGTCGCCCAGGGCGCACCGAAGGCACCGCCCGCGACCAGCCCCGTCCTGCTCCGCGCCGAGGGCCTGACCGCGGACGGCCTCGGACCGGTCGACCTGGAGGTGCGCGAGGGCGAGATCCTGGGTGTGGCCGGGCTGATGGGCTCCGGCCGCAGCCGCCTGGTCCACACGATCGCCGGGGCACAGCCCTCCACCGGCGGCCGGATGCTGCTCGGCGGTGAGCCCTACCGGCCGCGCGGCGCGGGGGACGGCGTGGCGGCCGGGATCGCGCTGATCCCCGAGGACCGCAAGGAACAGTCGCTGGTGCTGTTCGCCTCGATCCGTTCCAACGTCGTCGTCTCGGTGCTCAAGCGGATCAGCACCCGGGGCCTGCTCGGACCGGGCCGCGAACGCGCCGAGGCACGGAAGATCACCGAGAACGTCAATGTGCGGATGCAGTCGGTGGAGCAGCCGATCGGCTCGCTGTCCGGCGGCAACCAGCAACGCGCCATCTTCGGCCGGGCGTTCGCCGCCGAACCCCGCCTGCTGCTGCTCGACGAACCGACCCGAGGCGTGGACGTCGGCGCCAAGGCGGAGATCTACAAGCTGATCGACCAGGCGGCGGAGCAGGGCATGGGGATCGTCGTGGCCTCCTCCGAACTGGAGGAACTGCTGTGGATCTGCCATCGCGTCGCCGTGATGAACCACGGGCGGGTGGTCGAGGTCATCGACCGGGCCGACGCCACCAAGGAACGGATCATGACGGCCGCGGCCGGCACCTCCGCCCTGCTTCCGCACCAGCCCGACCAGGAACACCTCACGAACGGAGCCCCAGCATGAGCGCGCAGAGCACGCTCGCCCCGAACGAGGTCGCGCCGCCGTCCCGTTCGGCCGTGTCGAACCTCGCCCGCAGACTCGCCGCCTCCCCGGAGGCCGGAGTCATCATCGCCTGCGTGGTGGTGTTCGTGGCGATCGCCGCCAACGCGGAGACGTACACGGCGGTGGGCAACCTCCAGGTGATGGGCCGCGATCTGTCCCAGGTCGGCATCCTCGCGATCGGCGAGTCGCTGGTCATCCTGACCGGTGGCATCGACCTGTCGGTGGGCGCGCTCGCCGGGCTGGCCGGCATCCTGGCCGCCTGGATGAACGTCAACGAGGGCCTGCCGGCGCCCCTCGCGATCCTGCTCACGCTGGTGATCACCGCCGGTGTCGGCCTGTGGCACGGCATCATGGTCACCCGCCTGAACGTGCCGCCCTTCGTGATCACCCTGGTCACCTACACCGTCGCGCAGGGCACCGCGCTCGCGATCACCAGCGGCTCGCCCATCAACAACCTCGACCCGATGTTCAGCAACCTGAGCCAGTACTACCTCGGCCAGGTGCCCGTCCCCGCCCTGTTCTTCGTCGGCGCGGCCGCCGTCGCCTGGTTCGTCCTGGAGCGCACCTACGTGGGCCGCCAGATCTACGCGGTCGGCGGCAACAAGGAGGCCGCCCGGCTCGCCGGCATCCCGACCGCCCGCCGGATCACCTCCACCTACGTCGCCAGCTCCGCCCTCGCCGGTCTGGTCGGCATCCTGGTGATCGGCCGTATGAACGTGGCCGACCCCTCGGTCGGCGCGGGCTGGGAACTGACCGCGATCGCCGCCGCGGTGGTCGGCGGCATGTCACTCTCGGGCGGTGAGGGCCGTATCGCGGGCATCGCGGCGGGCGCGATCCTGCTGGAGTTCATCACCAACGGTCTGCTCGCCCTCAAGGTCAGCCCCTACGACCAGCAGGTCGTGCAGGGAGCGGTCCTCGGCGTCGCCATCCTGCTCGACCGGGCGCGGGCCCGGTACTTCGGCAGGAGCCGCAGCTAGGGCACAGGGCGGGCTCGCACGCGTCCTCACACCTTCGAGTTCTCTCGAACGCCGATCGACATGTCGAACATCTCAGGAGGTCGCCGGTGAACGCCGGACACGACACAGCCGCCAACCCGGACCTTTGCGTCATCGGGGTCGACTACGGAACGCTGTCCGGCCGGGCCGTGGTGGTCCGCGTGCGGGACGGCGCGGAACTGGGCACGGCCGAGCACGCCTACCGGCACGCGGTCCTGGACCGGGAGCTGCCGGACGGCACCGGGCTGCCGCCGGACTGGGCCCTTCAGGTGCCCTCCGACTACATCGACGTGCTGCGGCACGCCGTGCCGGAGGCCCTGAGCCGGGCGGGCGTGCGGCCCGACCAGGTCATCGGCATCGGCACGGACTTCACCGCCTGCACGATGGTGCCGGTGCTGGCCGACGGCACCCCGCTGTGCGAACTGCCCGAGTACGCGGCCCGTCCGCACGCCTACGTCAAGCTGTGGCGCCACCACGCCGCCCAGGCGCAGGCCGACCGGATCACCGAACTGGCCGCCGAGCGCAAGGAGCCGTGGCTGAAGCGGTACGGCGGGAAGATCTCCTCCGAGTGGGAGTTCGCCAAGGCGCTGCAGCTGCTGGAGGAGGACCCCGAGATCTACGGCCGCACCGAGCGGTGGGTGGAGGCGGCGGACTGGATCGTGTGGCGGCTGTGCGGCACGTACGTCCGCAACGCCTGCACCGCCGGCTACAAGGGCCAGCTCCAGGACGGCACGTACCCCTCCCGCGAGTACCTCGCCGCCCTGAACCCCCGCTTCGCCGACTTCGTGAGCGACAAGCTGGAGCACCCGATCGGCCAACTCGGCTCCCGCGCAGGCGGGTTGACGGCCGAGGCGGCGGCGTGGACGGGACTGCCGGAGGGCATCGCGGTGTGCGTCGGCAACGTCGACGCGCATGTGACGGCGCCCGCGGCGGGCGCGGTGGAGCCCGGTCAGATGGTGGCCATCATGGGCACCTCGACCTGCCATGTGATGAGCTCCGACCGCGACGGCACGGTGCCGGGCATGTGCGGGGTCGTCGACGGCGGGATCCTGCCGGGCCTGTGGGGATACGAGGCCGGGCAGAGCGGCGTCGGTGACATCTTCGGCTGGTTCGTGCGCACCGGGTTCCCCGCCGCGTACGCCGAACAGGCCGCCGCCCTGGGCCGCGACGCGCACGAACACCTGACGGCCCTCGCGGCCGGGCAGCGCGTCGGCGAGCACGGGCTGATCGCCCTGGACTGGCACAGCGGCAACCGTTCCGTGCTGGTCGACCACGACCTCAGCGGTGTGATGGTGGGCCTGACCCTGTCGACCCGGCCGGAGGACGTCTACCGGGCGCTGCTGGAGGCCACCGCCTTCGGCACCCGCACCATCATCGAGGCGTTCGAGAGCTCCGGGGTGCCGGTCGACGAACTGATCATCGCGGGCGGTCTGACGAAGAACGCGCTGCTCATGCAGATCTATGCCGACGTCACCCGCCGTCCCCTCGGCGTCATCGCCTCCGCACAGGGACCCGCGCTCGGCGCGGCGATGCACGCGGCGGTCGCGGCCGGGGCCTACGCGGACATCCAGGCCGCCGCCCGGTCCATGGGCAAGGCCGACCGGGGCGTCCACCGGCCGGACCCGGAGCGGGCCGCGGCCTACGACCGCCTCTACGCCGAGTACCGGCTCCTGCACGACTACTTCGGCCGCGGCACCAACGAGGTCATGCACCGCCTGCGCGCCATCCGCGCCGACGCAGCCTGCCCTTCCTGACCCCTCCGATCCCTTCCGGCCCCTTCCGCCCCCTTCCGACCCTCCTGAGCTTCCTGATCCACCCGAGCCTCCGGATCTCCTGAAAGGCAGACCCTCATGGACACCGACGTCACCCCCTACCCCGATCAAGAGATCTGGTTCCTCACCGGCAGTCAGGGCCTGTACGGCGACGACGTGCTGCGTCAGGTGGCCGACCAGTCCAGGAGCATCTCCGAGACGCTGGGCCGGCCCGGCAAGGTCCCGGTGCGGATCGTGTGGAAGCCGGTCCTGACCGACGCCGACGCGATCCGCCGTATCTGCCAGGAAGCCAGCGCCTCCGACACCTGCGTGGGCGTCATCGCGTGGATGCACACCTTCTCCCCGGCCAAGATGTGGATCGCGGGCCTGAGCGCCCTGGACCGGCCGCTGCTGCACCTGCACACCCAGTACAACCTGTCCCTGCCCTGGCCGAGCATCGACATGGACTTCATGAACCTCAACCAGGCCGCGCACGGCGACCGGGAGTTCGGCCACATCGAGTCCCGGATCGGCGTCGAGCGCAAGATCGTCGCCGGACACGCCACCGATCCCAGAGTCGTACGACGGATCGCGGCCTGGGCCCGAGCCGCCGCCGGCCGGCACGCCGCCCGCACCCTGCGCCTGGCCCGCTTCGGCGACAACATGCGGGACGTGGCCGTCACCGAGGGCGACAAGGTCGAGGCCCAGCTGCGGTTCGGCTTCTCCGTGAACACCTACGCGGTCAACGACCTGGTCGCGGTCGTCGACGCCGTCGAGGACAAGGCCGCGGCCAAACTGGCGGACGAGTACTGCGAGTTGTACGACGTCGTCCCGTCCCTGCGCCCCGGCGGCATCCGTCACGACTCGCTCCTGTACGCCGCCCGCCAGGAACTGGGCCTGCGCGCCTTCCTCACCGAGGGCGACTTCACCGCGTTCACCACCAACTTCGAGGACCTGGGCGGCCTGCGCCAGCTGCCCGGTCTGGCCGTGCAGCGGCTGATGGCGGACGGCTACGGCTTCGGCGGCGAGGGCGACTGGAAGACCTCCGCCCTGCTGCGCACGATGAAGGTCATGGGCCAGGGACAGCCCGGCGGCACCACCTTCATGGAGGACTACACCTACCACCTCGGCCCCGGCACCCCCCGCATCCTCGGCGCCCACATGCTGGAGGTCTGCCCCTCCGTCGCCGCCGCCCGCCCGCGCTGCGAGATCCACCCCCTGTCCATCGGCGGCCGCGAGGACCCCGTCCGGCTCGTCTTCGACGCCGCCCCCGGACCCGCCGTCGTCGTCGGCCTCTCCGACCTCGGCGACCGCTTCCGGCTGACCGCCAACGAGGTCGACGTGGTCGGCCCCGGCGAGCCCCTGCCCCAGCTCCCCGTGGCCCGGGCCGTGTGGAAGCCGCGCCCCTCCCTCGCGGAGTCGGCCGAGAGCTGGCTGCTCGCCGGGGCCCCGCACCACACGGTGCTCAGCTCGGCCGTCGACCCCGAGACCCTGACCGACTACGCGTCCATGACCGGTGTCGAACTCCTCACCATCGACGAGCACACCACCACCGACCGGTTCGCCAAGGAGATCCGGTGGAACGCCGCGTATCACCGACTCGCCCAGGCCCTGTGAGCGTGACCGACGGCCGCGAAGGAGACGAGCGATGACCGTACGAGTCCGCGACGGCCTGCGGCAGGAGGTCCTCAAGGCCAACCTCGCCATCCCCCAGGTGGGCCTGGCGACCCTGACCTGGGGCAATGTGAGCGGAGTCGACCGCGAGGCCGGGGTGTTCGTCATCAAGCCGTCCGGCGTCCCCTACGAGGACCTCGCCCTGGACCACCTGGTGACGGTCCGGCTGTCCGACGGCAAGGTCGTCGACGGCGACCTGCGCCCCTCCACCGACACCGAGACCCACCGCTGCCTCTACCTGGCCTTCCCCTCCATCGGCGGCGTGACCCACACCCACTCCACCCACGCGGTCGCGTTCGCCCAGGCGCACCGGGACGTCCCCGTCCTCGGCACCACCCACGCCGACACCTTCAACGGACCCATCCCCGTCACCCGGGACCTCACCGCCGAGGAGTGCGCGAGCGACTACGAGTACAACACCGGCCGCGTCATCGTGGACCTGCTCAAGGAGGACGACCGCAGGGCGACCGAGGTGCCCGCCGCGCTGGTCGCCGGCCACGGCCCCTTCACCTGGGGCACCTCCGCCCGCAAGTCCCTGGAACACGCGATCATCTGCGAAGCCGTCGCCGACATCGCCCTGCACACCCTGTCCCTGTCCCCGGCCGCCCCACCGCCCCCGCACCTCCTCAACCGCCACTACACCCGCAAGCACGGCCCCGACGCCTACTACGGCAACCCGGAGGCGACCACGGCCTCCGGCTGACCGGGGCGTTCGGCCGGCGCCGGGCCCGGCGCCGAGGAGGTGACGGGGCCGGGTCTCACGCCACGATCGCCATCCCGCGATCCGTGCTGCCGAGCCGCCTCGCCCCGTCCTCCGTGCACGTCACGACGTCCGCGATCCGCATGCCGAAGCGGCCCGGCAGCCGCACCCCGGCGCCGATCGACAGGCACATGCCGGGAACGAGGAAGGTCTGCTCGCCCTCGGCGAGGTACGGCGGCTCGTGCGCGGTGACGCCGACGCCGTGGCCGGTGGGTTCGGCGCCGTACTCGCCGTACCCCGCGTCCTCGATCATCCGCCGGGCCCGGCGGTCGACGTCCTGGCAGGTCACGCCGGGGGCGGCCGCCTCCGAGGCCGCCTGCTGGGCCGCGAGGACGAGGTCGTGGACCGTGCGTTCGTCCTGGGTCGGTTCGCCCACGTGGAGCGTGCGGGTCGTGTGCGAGGCGTAGCCGTCCTTCAGACCGCCGAAGTCCAGGACCACCGTGTCGCCCTTCCTGAGCGTCCGGTCGCCCGCCCCGTGATGCGGGTTCGCGCTGTTCCGGCCGGACGCCACCGACGTGAAGACCTGGCTGTGGCCGCGCTCGCGCAGCAGCCGGGCGAGATCATTGGCCACGTCCGTCTCACGACGCCCGGTGAACCGTGCGGACAGGATCGCCTCGTACGCCGCGTCCCCGGCCGCTCCCGCCGCCGCGAGCCGGGCCACCTCGTGCTCGTCCTTCACCGCGTGCAGCGTCGGCAGTACGACGGTCAGGGGGCGGTAGGCCGTCAACGGCAGGGCCTCCTGCAGGCCCAGCAGGTGCAGCGCCCACGTGGTGTCGCAGACGCCGTAGCGGCCGTTCGGGAGGAGGAGCCCGGTGGCGGCGGCGTACGGGTCCTGGCCGTCGCGCCAGTCGGAGATCCGCACGGCGCCCGCGCCCGGGGCGGCCTCCGCGGCGGCACGGTCCAGGGCCGGGACCAGGAGACGGGGCTCGGAGCCGGGGGTGAGGACGAGGAGGGTCAGGCGGGTCGACGCCGGTGGGCGGTAGCCGCAGAGCCGGACCAGGTCGGGGCCGGGGGTGATGAGCAGTCCGGCCAGGCCCGCCACGGCCGCCTCTCCGGCCGCCCGGGTCATACGGGTCGCGTAGTCCTGTTCCGTGAAGGGGGCGGGGGTGTCGTTCATGGGGCTCCTCCGGCCGCTGCCGTCGTCCGGTTCATCGTCCGAGGAGCCGGGCGCGGGGTGCCCGGGGGCCTGGACCGACCGGGTGACACCTCGCCCCGCGGCACGCGGCCGGCGCGTCAGACGGCCCGGTGCCCCAGCGAACGCTCCGTCACCCGGGCCAGATGCGAGTGGAGGACCTCCCGCGTGTCCGGAGTCAGGGTGCGCAGGGCCACCAGCGCGGTGATCACCACGTCGCACAGCTCGGCCTGGACGTCCTCCCAGGTGTGGGTGACGCCCTTGCGGGGGTTCTGGCCGATCGCCCCGATGACGGCCTCGGAGACCTCTCCGACCTCCTCGGAGAGCTTCAGCATGCGCAGGAGCAGGCCCTCACGACCGCTCACCGGCTGATCCGTCTCCAGCCAGTCCCACAGGGCGTCGACGGACTTCCAGAGGTCGGGGGAGGGCGTGCCGTGATCACTCATGTGGAGGAGCTTGCCACGGCGTGGGGTCTCGCTCGCCCGCTCCGCGAACTACGCCTCTTCCTCCTCGAACAGCGACGCCTGCCCGTCGTCGCCCGCCCCCTCCTTCTCCCGCAGCCGCCGATTCCGCGCCCCCACGACCAGCGTCGTCACCAGCGCCGTCGCGCCGAGAGCCACCGGCACCATCCAGCTCCGGTCCACCGTGTGGCCGAGCGCATGGTCGAGGGAGAGCCGGCCGGGACCCGTCACCGCGAGACCCGCCGCCGTCAGGCCCAGCGACGCCGCGTACTCGTAGCCGCCGCCCGCGTTGAAGAACCCGTTGGGCGCGTGCACGGCGGACGCGCCGGCCATCGCGCCGGCCGCCGCCGCACCCGCGGCCGGGGTCGCGAGGCCCAGGGCCAGCAGGGTGCCGCCGCCCGCCTCGGCAAGGCCCGCCGCGGTGGCGCTCGCCTTGCCCGGCGCGTAGCCGACGGACTCCATGAACTGGCCGGTTCCCTCCAGACCGCCCCCGCCGAACCAGCCGAGCAGCTTCTGCGCGCCGTGGGCGGCCAGCACACCCCCGGTTCCCAGCCGGAGGAGGAGCAGGCCCAGATCACGTCGGTCGTATGCGGTCACGATGACTCCCAGCACAAGAAGTGGAATGAGACCCCCCTCGCGTTTCCACCGTCGCACCGCTCACACCCGCCCGGAAGACCCGCGCGGCCGTTCGGGTGGCGTCCCCCGTGGTGCGGTGTGAGTCCGGCTGGCATGACGATTCAGACCGCCAAGCTCAGCGACCCGGCCGTCCGCGCGTTCGTCTCCGCCGTCAACGCCCATGACCGCGAGGCCTTCCTGTCCTTGCTGGCGCCCGGCGCGACCATGGCGGACGACGGCAGCGACCGCGACCTCGACGAGTGGATCGACCGGGAGATCTTCTCCTCCCACGGCCACATCGACGTCGACAACGAGTCCAACGGCGGCCGTTCCCTCCTCGCCCACTACCGCAACGACACCTGGGGAGAGATGCGCACCCGCTGGGACTTCACGGTCGGCGAGGACGGCAGGATCTCCCGCTTCGAGACCGGCCAGGCGTAGAAATCCGCCACGGACCCTTGCCTTCGTGTGCGCTCCAACTCCTAGCGTTCTCAGGCATGGAGATCACACGCACTCTCGGCCGCTCCGGCATCGAGGTCAGCGCACTCGGCTTCGGCTGCTGGGCGATCGGCGGCGAATGGCAGGCCGCCGACGGGCAGCCGCTCGGCTGGGGCAAGGTCGACGACGACGAGTCCGTCCGGGCGGTCCGGCGCGCCCTCGACCTGGGCATCACCTTCTTCGACACGGCGGACACCTACGGCGCCGGGCACAGCGAGCGCGTCCTCGGCCGCGCCCTCGGCAAGCGGCGGGACGACATCGTGCTCGCCACCAAGTGGGGCAACGTCTTCGACGAGGACACCCGCACCCTCACCGGCGCCGACCCCACACCCGCGTACGCCCGCCGCGCTCTCACCGCGTCCCTGGCACGCCTGGGCACCGACCGCATCGACCTGTACCAGCTCCATCTGTCCGATCTCGATCCGGCACTCGCGGCCGAACTGCGGGATCTCTGCGAGGAGTTCGTGCGCGAGGGGCTCATCCGCGCCTACGCCTGGAGCACCGACGACCCGGCCCGTGCTGCCGTGTTCGCGCAGGGGGAGCACTGCGCGGCCGTGCAGCACGCGCTGAACGTCATGCAGGACGCGCCCGAAATGCTCGCCCTGTGCGAGGAGTCGGGCCTGGCGAGCATCAACCGCAGCCCGCTCGCGATGGGGTTGCTGGCCGGCAAGCGCCAGGGACCCCAGGACGCGGGGGACATCCGCAGCAAGCCCCCGGCCTGGCTCCAGGGCTTCGGTGACGGCGCGTCCGCCGACCCGGAGTGGCTGGCCCGCATCGACGCGCTGAAGGAGATCCTGACGAGCGACGGCCGTACGCTCGCACAGGGCGCGCTGGCGTGGATCTGGGCCCGCAGCCCACGGACGGTCCCGATCCCCGGCTTCCGCTCGGTGGCCCAGGCGGAGCAGAACGCGGCGGCGCTGGAGAAGGGTCCGCTCACCGCCGACCAGCTGACCGAGGTCAACCGCGTCCTGGAACGGTGAGCGGCCCGACGAGGCAGGCGGCCGATTCCTACTGGGCGTAGGACTGCTGCTGCTCGGTCAACGTGATCCGCCCGGCCTTGATGGTCGCCAGCCGGGGGGCCCGCCGGGCGATCGACGAGTCATGCGTGACCAGGACGAACGTCAACCCGTACTCGTGCCACAGCCCTTCGAGCAGCGCCATGATCTCGTCCCGCATCGACTCGTCGAGGTTCCCGGTGGGCTCGTCGGCGAGCAGGACCTTCGGCTTCTTGACCAGGGCCCGCGCGATGGCCACCCGCTGCTGCTGACCGCCGGACAGTTCGGCCGGTGCGTGGGTGAGCCGCTCGCCGAGTCCGACGGAGCGCAGCGCCTCGGCCGCCCGCTCACGCCGTTCCGCCGGCTTCACGCCCAGCGGGACCAGCGCCGTCTCCACGTTCTCCTGCGCCGTCAGCGTCGGGATGAGGTTGAAGGACTGGAAGATGATGCCGATCTTCTCGGCGCGCAGCCGGGTCAGCTTGGCCTCGCTGATCCTCGCGAGGTCGACGCCGTCCAGTTCGACGCTGCCCTCGGTGGGGCGGTCCAGGCCGCCGATCATCTGCAGCAGCGTGGACTTGCCGCCGCCGGTGGGGCCCTGGATGACCAGCTGGTCGCCGTCCTCGATGGTCAGGTCGACGCCCTGGAGGGCCTCCACCGTCTCCTTGCCGCGTGAGTAGCGCTTGGTGACGCCGGTGAGTCTGTACATGGGAGCTCCGTTGAGAAGTGCGTAGCGAGGAGGTGAGGGGGCGTCAGGACACGCTGCGCAGCGCGTCGGCGGGCCGCATCCGGGAGGCGCGCCAGCCGCCCATCGCCCCGGCGATCAGGCCACCGGTCACGGCGAGGCCCACGGCGAGCGCGATGGTGGTCATGGACACCGGCGCGGACAGCGCGATCTCCATGGTGTTCTGCGCGGACTGCTGACCCGGCCCGCCGCCACCGCCCGGTCCGCCGCCCATTCCGCCGCCACCGGTGTTCCCGAGCTGCGCGGTCAGCTTGGGGCTGATCATGGTCACGGCGTACGCGGCCGCGAGGCCCAGGCCGATCCCGAGGGCACCGCCGAGCAGACCGTTCACGATCGACTCGCCGACGACCTGCCGGGTCACCCGGCGGCTCGGCCAGCCGAGCGCCTTCAGGGTGCCGAACTCACGGACCCGGCGCGAGACCGCCGAGGAGGTCAGCAGCGCGGCCACCAGGAACGCGGCGACGAGCACGGCGATCGACAGCCACTTGCCCACGCTGGTCGCGAGGTTGGAGGCGGTCGACAGGGACCCGGACACGGTCTCCGCGAGATCCGCGGAGGTCGTGACGGTCGTACCGGAGATGTTCTTCTGGATCGCCGACTTCACGGAGTCGATCTGCTTCGAGTCGCTCGCCTTGACGTAGATCGTGGTGACCTGGTTCTTGGCGTCCGCGAGCGTCTGGGCCTGCTTCAGCGGCAGGTAGACGTCGGTGGTGGACTCGCTGCTGTCGGGCGTGGCGATGCCGATGATCGTGTACTTGGTGCCGGAGATGGTCAGGGACTTGCCGACCTTGAGGGAGTTCTCCTTGGCGTACGACTTGCTGACGACCGCGACCTTCGCGTCGGTCTGCGCGGCCGTGAAGGTCCTGCCGGTGGTGATCTTCGAACCGGCCAGCGGGCCGAGCGTCTGGTCGGTGACGTCGACGCCGGCGACGGAGTAGGAGTTCACGTCGAAGTTGGCGCCACCGCCCTGGACCTGGGGAGCCGCGGTGCTGTTGCCGCCGGAGCCGCCGCCCGGACCGCCCTGGCCGCTGTTCCCGGTGTTCCCGCCGGAACTCTGCGCCTTGCCCTGGGTGAAGGAGCCGTCGACCTTGGTGACGTTCAGGGTGAGCGCGCCCACCGCGCTCGCCACGCCGCTCTGCCGGGAGACCTTGGTGACCACACTGGACGCCAGGGCCTGACCGCCCTGGGTCATCACGCGGTCGGAACTCTGCGTGTCGTCGCTGTCGTTGGACCTGGCGTCGAACTGGAAGTTCGGTCTGCCCGAACTTCCGGACGTCGGGGCCGACCTGGCCTTGGTGACGGTCATGTCGGTGCCGAGGCCGTACAGCGACTTCAGGACCTTGTCCTGAGCCTGAGTCATACCGGCCGACACCGAGTTGACGGTGATGACCAGTGCGATACCGAGCGCCAGACCCAGAGCGATGACCAGGGCCGCCTTCTTGCGCCGGCCCAGCTCGCGCTTGAGATAGATGCCAAACATCCCGTTCCTCGAAGGTTCTTGGCGCCCGCTGTGGGCGCGGCATCAAGGTAGGGACGCAGGATTGCGGGGCCGTGAGGAAGGGATGTGCGCAGGCTGAGAAGGGCTGTGCGTGAGCTGAGAATGTGCGCGGCGGCCGTCCAAGGACCGGTGCGTACCTCGCGGTCCCACGCGAGATCCACCCCCACCCGGTCCATGGACGGCCGCCGCGCTCCCCCCTCGGGTGAGGTCGTGAGCTCGACGGAACGCCGCCCCCCAAGTGTGAAGCTCCTATGGAGAGCGTGTGATGAGCATAAGCCTCCGACCGGCCACAGGGGGGATGGAAGCGGATATTCCGCTTGTGGAAATCGACTGCTCAACCACGCCCGACATACGGCATCGTCGTCGCCAGTACGGTCGCGAACTGCACGTTCGCCGCCAGTGGCAGCTCCGCCATGTGCCGCACCGTGCGCGCCACGTCGGCCACGTCCATCACCGGTTCCGGCACCACCTGCCCGTTGGCCTGCAACGCCCCGGCCCCCATGCCCGCCGTCATGTCGGTCGCCGCGTTCCCGATGTCGATCTGCCCGACCGCGATGCCGTACGGCCGCCCGTCCAGCGACAGCGACTTGGTGAGCCCCGTCAGGGCGTGCTTGGTCGCGGTGTAGGCGACGGAGTGCGGCCGGGGCGTGTGCGCCGAGATCGAGCCGTTGTTGATGATCCGCCCACCCTGCGGATCCTGCTCCTTCATCTGCCGGTACGCCGCCTGCGCGCACAGGAACGCCCCGTTGAGATTGGTGTCCACGACGTGCCGCCAGGCGTCGTACGGCAACTCCTCCACCGGCACCCCGCCCGGCCCGAACGTCCCCGCGTTGTTGAACAGCAGATCCACCCGCCCGAACCGCTCCACGGCGGCGGCGAACAGCGCGGCCACGTCGTCGGGCCGCGAGACGTCCGTCCGCACGGCCAGGGCGGCGCCCTCGGGCACCAGGGCCGCCGTCTCCTCCAGCGTCCCGGTCCGCCGCCCGGCCAGCGCCACCGACCAGCCCGCCCGCAGCAGTTCCACGGCGACCGCACGGCCGATCCCCGAGCCCGCGCCCGTCACCACGGCGGTCTTCGCATTCTTGGTGTCCATGGGCCCGCAGCGTAGGCGAGCCCGGCCGGCCCGACGGGTCAGGCCGGCGCGACGACCTCCCCGGCCACCTCGCCCGGGTAGCGGACACCGATCCGGTCCCGTACCGCGTCGAGCGTCCGCATCACCGCGAGGGTGCCCTCCAGCGGCACCAGCGGGGACTCGGTCTCACCGGCCCGCAGCGCGCGCATCACCTCGCGGGCCTCGTGCTTGAGGCTGTTGCGGGGCCCGTCGGCGGGGTCGGCGACGAACTCCTCCGGGTCACGCCCGTCACGGTGCAGGACGAAACGGTCCGGGTGGAAGAAGCCGTTCGGGATGTCGATCCGGCCCAGCGACCCGGTGACCGAGGCGATCGTGGCGGTCCCGCCGGTCAGGGAGCAGTGCAGCGAGGCGAGCGCCCCGCTGTCCCAGGACAGCAGCGCGCCCGTCTGGAGGTCCACGCCCTCCTCGGACAGCACCGCCTTCGCCGTGACGTCCGAGGGCTCCCCGAGCAGCAGCTGTGCGAACGACACCGGGTAGACGCCCAGGTCGAGCAGCGCGCCACCGCCCTGCGCGGGGTCCCGCAGCCGGTGCGCGGGCGGGAAGGGGCCGGCCAGCCCGAAGTCCGCCTGCACGGTGCGGACCTCACCGATCGCCCCGTCGTCGACGAGCGCCTTGAGCCGCCGCACCAGCGGGTTGCAGTACATCCACATGGCCTCCATGAGGAAGCGCCCGTGGTCCTTCGCGAGCCCGACCAGCTCCTCGGCCTCCCGCACGTTGAGCGTGAAGGCCTTCTCGCACAGCACGTTCCGTCCGGCCTCCAGGCACAGCCCGGCGGCCGCGCGATGCGCCGCGTGCGGGGTCGCCACGTACACGACATCGATGTCCGCGTCCTCGGCCAGGGCGCCCCACTCGCCGTACGCCCGCTCGATCCCGAACCGCTCCGCGAACGCCTTCGCCGAGGCATCGGACCGCGAGGCCACCGCGACGACCTCGGCGTCCGGCAGATCCACCAGGTCCGCGGTGAACGCCGCCGCGATCCCGCCCGTCGCCAGAATCCCCCAGCGCACCTTCTGTTCCGTCATGCCCGGCTCCACCCTCGCTCACCTGACCCTCGCCACCCTGTACGAGCTGAGAGCATAGGTGCCGGATCACAGGGAGAGGGAGGGGCACATGCCCGAGCAGGGGGCACCGACGCAGCACCTGAAGCAGCAGGCGGCCGTACCGGACACGGAGCCGCCCGCGGCCGTGCGCCGCACCGGGCTGCTCGTCACCCTGCTCCTCGGCGGCCTCACCGCCACGCCGCCGCTGGCGATGGACATGTACCTGCCGTCGCTGCCCGAGGTCACCGGCTCCCTGCACGCGCCCGCGGCGACGGTCCAGCTCACCCTCACCGCCTGTCTGCTCGGCATGGCCCTCGGCCAGCTGGTGGTCGGCCCGATGAGCGACCGCTGGGGCCGCAGGCGCCCGCTGCTCGTGGGCCTCCTCGTGTACGTCGTCGCCACCGCACTGTGCGCCCTCGCGCCGACCGTGGAGTTCCTGGTCGGCTTCCGGCTGGCGCAGGGCCTCGCGGGCGCCGCGGGCATAGTGATCGCCCGGGCCGTGGTCCGGGACCTGTACGACGGCGTGGCCATGGCCCGGTTCTTCTCGACCCTCATGCTGATCGGCGGAGTCGCGCCGATCGTGGCGCCGCTCATCGGCGGACAGATCCTGCGGGTGACGGACTGGCGGGGCGTCTTCGTGGTCCTGACGGTCATCGGGGCGCTGCTCGCCGCCCTGGTGTGGGCGAGGCTGCCCGAGACCCTCCCGGCGGCCGAGCGGCACACCGGCGGCGTCGTCGACGCCCTGCACTCCATGCGCCGCCTCCTCGCCGACCTGCCCTTCACCGGCTACATGCTCACCGGCGGCTTCGCCTTCGCCGCGCTGTTCGCCTACATCTCGGCGTCCCCGTTCGTGGTCCAGGAGATCTACGGGGCCTCCCCGCAGACGTTCAGCCTGCTGTTCGGCGTGAACTCGGTCGGCCTGGTCGTGGTCGGCCAGATCAACGGCAAGGTGCTGGTGGGCCGGGTCGGCCTGGACCGGGTCCTGGGCGCGGGACTGCTGACCGTGACGGCGGCGGCCGCGGCCCTGCTGCTGATGACGACCGGGGTCCTCGGCGAGGTGGGCCTGTTCCCCGTGGCCGCCGGTCTCTTCGTCCTGATGTCCGCGATGGGTGTCGTCCTGCCCAACGCCCAGTCCCTCGCCCTCCTGCGCACCAGGCACTCCGCCGGTTCCGCGTCCGCCCTGCTCGGCGCGTCCTCCTTCCTCATCGGCGCGATCGCCTCGCCGCTGGTCGGGATGGCCGGGGAGGACACCGCCGTCCCGATGGCGGTCGTCCAACTGGCGGCAGCACTGGTAGCGCTCACCTGTTTCATGGCAATGTGCCGTCCTTGGAACAGGCGTGCGACTACGGAAGGGGCGGAGAGCTGAGCGCACCGAGACTGCGCACCGACACACCGGAACGGGCCGGGCTCGACCCCGGGGAACTCCGGCATCTCGTCCGGTACTTCCACACCCTCACCACCGGTGACCGCCCCTGGGCCCCCGGCGCCGTCCTGGTCGCCGGGCGCGGCCCGGTGATCGCCGTGCAGGAGGCGTCGGGCTGGGCCGTCCGCTACGCCTCCTACGACCCCGAGGCCGACGCGGGCGTGGAACTGCCCCCGCAGGCGCGCGTTCCCGTCCGGGTCGACACCCCCTTCGACCTGGCGTCCCTGACCAAGCTGTTCACGGCCGTGGCGGCGGTCCAGCAGATCGAGCGCGGCACGCTGGGCATCGACGCGCGGGTGGGCGCCTACCTGCCGGACTTCACGGCCGCCGCGACCTACGGGATCACCGTCCGCGAACTGCTCACCCACACCTCGGGACTGCGCCCCGAGCTCCCGCTCCACGACTGCGACGACGACGCGGCCCGCCTGAACCTGCTGCGGGCCGAGCCGCCCATCGGGGTTCCCGGCACCTACACCTACTCCGACCTCAACCCGCTCCTGCTCCAGCACGTCCTGGAACGCATCACAGGACGCCCCCTCGACGTCCTCGTGCACGAGGGCATCACCCGCCCGCTCGGCATGACGTCCACCCGCTTCGGCCCCTGCCCGGGGGCGGCGGCCACGGAGGACCAGCGCCGGCCGTGGGCCAAGGCGGACCGGGGGATGCTGCGGGGCGTGGTCCACGACGAGAACGCGTGGGCGCTGGGCGGGGTCGCGGGCCACGCGGGGCTCTTCTCGACCGCCCCCGACCTCGCGATCTTCTGCCGGGCCCTGCTGGCGGGCGGCGCGTACGGCCCCGCCCGCATCCTCGGCCCGGACTTCGTGGAACTGCTGCTGACCCCGCCGGGGCTGGGCTTCGCCCTCGACCAGAAGTGGTTCATGGGGGAACTGGCGGGGCGGGGAGCGGCGGGCCACACGGGCTTCACGGGCACGTCACTGGTCCTCGACCCGGCGACCGACACGTTCGTGGTCCTCCTGGCCAACACGGTCCACCCGAGAAGACGCCCCCCGGACAACCGCCCACGAGCGGAAGCGGCGACGAGGGTGGCGCGAGCAGTACGGGGGGCGTGACATGGGGGGCGAGCCTCCCGAAGCGGGCGAGAACGTGCGAGGACGGCCTTCGCACCGGCCGCCCATAGAATCTCCGGGTGACCGCCCCCGTATCCCCGGCCGAGACCCTCCGCACCACTCTCGCCGCGCTCCTCGACGGCCTCCCGCCGAAGCAGGCCGCGCAGGCGGTGGAGCGGCTGATCGCCAACTACCGCGGGGCCACCCCCACCGACGCCCCCATCCTCCGCGACCGCGCGGACGTGGCCGCCTACGCCGCCTACCGCATGCCCGCGACCTTCGAGGCGGTCCACGCGGCCCTGGAGGCCCTCGCCGGGGCCGTACCCGGCTGGACCCCCGCCGACCACACCGACATCGGCGGCGGCACCGGCGCCGCGACCTGGGCCGTCACCGCCACCTGGGCGGGCGAGCGGGCGGTCACCGTCCTCGACTGGTCCGACCCCGCGCTCGCCCTCGGCCGTGAGATCGCCGCCGCGAACCCGGCCCTGAAGGACGCCCGCTGGGAGCGCGCCAGGATCGGCAAGGACCTCGCCCTGCCCGCCACGGACCTGGTCACCGTCTCGTACGTCCTCAACGAGCTCACCCCCGCCGACCGCACCGCCCTCGTCGACACCGCGGCGGCGTCCGCGCGGACGGTCGTGATCGTCGAGGCCGGAACCCCCGCCGGGTACGCGCGCGTCATCGAGGCCCGCGACCGCTTCGTCGCCGCCGGCTTCCGGGTCGCCGCGCCCTGCCCGCACAGCGGGGCCTGCCCGATCGTGCCGGGCGAGGACTGGTGCCACTTCTCGGCGCGGGTCAGCCGATCCTCCCTCCACCGTCGGGTCAAGGGCGGCTCGCTGCCGTACGAGGACGAGAAGTTCAGCTACGTCGCCGCGACCCGCCTCCCGGCCGCCCCGGCCCCCGCCCGGGTGATCCGCCGCCCCCAGATCCGCAAGGGCCAGGTCCTCCTCGACCTCTGCGAGCCCGACGAACAGCTGACCCGTCGCACGGTCACCAAGCGCCACGGCGACCTGTACAAGGCGGCGAGGGACGCGGCCTGGGGCGACAGCTGGCCCCCCGCGGACCGCCAGGACCTGCCGGACGGGGACGGTCGTATGCGGCCGGCCGGCGCCTGAAGCCGGCGCGGCCGCCCCGTCACGACCGCTGCTCGTCGCCCTCCGCGGTGTCCGGCTCCCGCTTCTCCCGGAGTTTGCGCAGCAGCTCACGCTTCTCGGCCTGAGGGTCCCGCGCGCCGCCGACCCGGCCCTCGCGGTTGCCGCCGCGCAGCGCCTTGCGGCCGATGTTGCTGCGGGTCCCGCCGACTCCGAGCATGTTTCCCGGTCCACCTCGCGCCATGGCCTTCTCCTCTCACCCGGTCCGACCTGAACGAGACGTATCGTCTCGCAATACCTCACCCACTCTCGGCGAGACGCACCGTCTTGTCAACCTGATAAGTTCGCCCCATGGCCACCCAGAAGTCCAAGCAGCCCGCCCCCGACACCACCCGCCGCAGCGAGAAGTCGCGCCGCGCGATCTACGACGCCGCCCTCGAACTCGTCGCCGAGGTCGGCTACCCCAAGACCACGATCGAGGGCATCGCCGCCCGTGCGGGCGTCGGCAAGCAGACGATCTACCGCTGGTGGTCGTCGAAGGCGGACGTCCTGCTGGAGGCCTTCCTGGACCTGAGCGAACAGGCGGCGCGGGAGGCCGGCCCCGAGGAGACGTACGCCATCCCGGACACCGGTGACCTCGCCGCCGACCTCAAGACCGTCCTGCGCCTCACCGTGGACCAGCTCAAGGACCCCCGCTTCGAGGCCCCGTCCCGCGCCCTGGCCGCCGAGGGGGTCGTCAACGAGGAGCTCGGCCGGATCTTCATGGCCAAGCTCCTCGAACCCTCGCTCCAGCTGTACGTCGACCGGGTCCGCGCCGCCCAGGAGGCCGGCCAGGTGCGCCCCGAGATCGACCCGCGCATCGCCCTCGAACTCTGGGTCTCCCCGCTCGCCCAGCGCTGGCTCCAGTACACCGGCCCGATCTCGTACGACTACACCGACACCCTCGTCGACTACGCCCTGCACGGCCTCGCGCCCCGCTGAGCGGTCCGGGCATTGGTTCCCAACCCCTCATATCCGCTCAGGACGACCCCCGGAGCCGGCGGAGGTGGGACCATAGGGCATGCTGTTCCGCACGACAGCGAGGCGAGGGTGGTAGATGAGCGCGGAGTCGGGAGGCCGGACGGGCCTGCAGGGCAAACTCTCCCAGTGGCTGCGCGGACGCCGGCCGAAGGAGACCGCCGCCGGGGACCACGGCGGCCGTGAGGCCCTGCTGCTGGCCGCCGCCTCGGCGGGACTCCCGCTGGCCCCTGCCGCGCACCCCGCCCCCGGATACCGCTGCTCCTGCGACCGCGTCGGGTGTCCCACCCCGGCCCGCCATCCCGTGTCCTTCGCCTGGCAGACCCAGTCGACCACCGACCGCGGCCAGATCGAGCGCTGGGCCCGGCACCAGCCGCAGGCCAACTTCATCACCGCGACCGGCATGGTCCACGACGTCCTGGACGTCCCCCTGGAGGCCGGTCAGGAGGCCCTGGAGCGGCTGCTCGCCTCCGGCGTCGAGGTCGGCCCGGTCGCCGAGAGCGACGACGGCCGGCTGCTCTTCTTCACCCTCACCCGCGGCACCCCCGAGGACGAGGACGAGTGGTGGCCGTGCGAGCTGGACTGCCACCCCGAGACCGCGGACGAACACCCCGGCCTGCGCTGGCACTGCCGCGGCTCCTACGTCCTCGTGCCGCCCGCCCGGCTGCCCGGCGACCAGACCGTGCACTGGGTCCGCGGCCCCGAGCACCCGCTGCCGGACCCGCTGACCCTGCTGGAGTTCCTCACCGACGCCTGCGCCCGCCACGTGGGCGAGGAACCCGACCACACCCACGCGGCCTGGCCCCTGCGCCGGTAGCGGGCCGGACGCGGCCGGCTCCTACGAGCCCTTCGCCGACGTCAGCCCCTGGATCCGCCCGAGGACGTCGACCTTCTGGCCGCCCGTGCCCTCGGCCGGGTCGAGCGCCACCTCGTTGGAGACGAACTCCATCGTCAGCGACTGCTTGATCTCGCCGGTCGTCAGCGCGAGCACGGCGTCTCCCGGGGCGGGGACCGACGTACCGGAGTGGGCCGTCTGCTTCACGTAGTGGTGCGTGGCGAAGAACACCAGCGCCCCGCCGTCCTTGGTGCGCAACGCGAGCGGCGCGTAGGCGTCGTTCGCCAGCGGCTCGTCGATGTACTGCGTGGCCAGGCCCGGCCTGATGGCGTCCTTCGCCCGGTCCGCCCGCCACACGCTGGTGTGCGAGCCGTCCTTGAAGACGTCCCCGCCGCTCTTCAGATAGTTCGTGTAGTCCTTGCTCAGGTCCCCGGGCGCGGTGGCCAGACCGGTCGAGTCCGCCGGGACCGCCTCGGCCCAGCCGTCCGCGTCCTTCTTGAACTCCGGCACCTTGCCCTCGGCCACCAGCGTCAGATACGCCACCTGGAACGGCTCGTTCAGCCCGTCGCGGGTGAACACCAGCAACCAGCGTGCAGTGCCGCCCTTGTTGCCGGCCGCGTCGGCGACGAACCAGCGCGGCCAGCCCGCCTTCTTCGGGATGGTGTACGTCACGTCCGACAGCTTCAGCGGAGTGTGCGAGGCGTTGCCGCTCGGACTGTTGGCCTTGCCGGCCTTCAGCCGCGCCGCGTCGATGGCCCCGAGCGCGCCGGTGACATGAGCCGCGTCCAGCGAGCTGTCGTACGCCTTGTCCGCCGCGTTGTACGCGTTCGTGAACTGCTCGAGCGCCTTGGCGGCCTCCGCCTTGGTGGTCGCGGGAAGCACCTCCCGCTCGCCGTGCACCACCACGCAACCGCTCGCCGTGAACGACAAAGCGGTCACCGAGGCTGCTATCAGTGCGCTCCGGTCAAGCCTGCGGGGCCTTCGAGGGCCGCGATCCCTGCTCATCAGGTGCCTTCACCTTCCCCTTCCCGGAGGCGAACCCTACCGGGAGGAGGAACAGCACGAGCGTGGGGATCAAGTACAGCAGCCACACCGTGACCTGAAGCACCGTCGGGTCCGGCTGGAAGTTGAACACGCCCTTGAGGAGGGTGCCGTACCAGCTGTCCGGCGGGATGGTGTCGCTGATGTCGAAGAGCTTGTCGTACAGGCCCGGCAGCCAGTCCGCCTCCTGGAGGTCGTGGAAGCCGTACGCCAGCACGCCCGCGGCCACCACGACCAGCATGCCGCCGGTCCAGGTGAAGAACGTGGAGAGGTTGATGCGCAGGGCGCCGCGGTAGAACAGCCAGCCCAGGACGACCGCCGTGAGGATGCCCAGGGCCGCCCCGATCAGCGGTCGGGGGGTGCCGTCGCCGGCCGCGTGCACGGACGTCCACACGAACAAGGAGGTCTCCAGGCCCTCGCGGCCGACGGCGAGGAACGCGGTGGCGACCAGTGCGCCCGTGCCCATCTGGAGGGCCGCGTCCAGCTTGTCGTGCAGCTCGGACTTCAGGTACCGGGCGGTGCGCCGCATCCAGAAGACCATCCACGTCACCAGGGCGACCGCGAGGATCGACAGGGAGCCGCCGAGCGCCTCCTGCGCCTTGAACGTCAGCTCCTGGGAGCCGAACTCGAGCGCGCAGCCGAAGCCCAGGGCGAGCGCGACCGCGACGCCGATGCCGATCCAGATGGGCCTCAGGGCGTCCCGGCGGCCCGTCTTCACCAGGTAGGCGATGAGGATGCAGACGACCAGGCTGGCTTCCAGGCCCTCGCGCAGACCGATCAGGTAGTTGGAGAACACGGGTCAGGCCTCCTTGGAGAACAGCGTGCTGCCCCACCAGTCGTCCTGGTCGCGGACGCCGGGCGGGACGGCGAAGACCGCCGAACCCACGTGCTGGATGTACTCGTTGAGCGCGTCGGTGGCCAGATGCCGCTGGATGCGGATGAAGCCCTCCCGGACGTCCTTCATGTACGCCAGGAAGAACAGCCCGGCGTCCAGCCTGCCCAGACCGTCCGTGCCGTCGGTGAAGGAATAGCCGCGGCGCAGGATCGTCGCCCCGCCGTTGGAGTCGGGGTGCGCGAGCCGGACGTGCGCGTCGGGCTTCATCGCCGGCAGGAACGGCTTGTCGCGCTCCTTCGCCTTGCCGACCGGGGCGCCCTCGCCCTTGTCCCGGCCGAAGATGTCCTCCTGCTCCTGCAAGGAGGTGCGGTCCCAGGTCTCGATGTGCATGCGGATCCGGCGGGCGACGAGGTAGGAGCCGCCGTTCATCCAGCCAGGACCCTCGGCCCAGACGAACTTGTCGAGCCGGTCCGTCTCGGTGCCGGCGATGTTGCGGGTGCCGTCCTTGAAGCCCATCAGGTTGCGCGGGGTCTGCGCGTCGGGCGTCGTCGAGGACGTCTTGCCGAAGCCGAGCTGCGACCACTTGATGACGACCTTGCCGAAGCCGATCCGCGCGAGGTTGCGGATGGCGTGCACGGCGACCTGCGGGTCGTCCGCGCAGGCCTGGACGCACAGGTCGCCGCCGCTGCGGTTCTTGTCGAGGTTGTCCCCGGCGAACTGCGGGAGGTCGACGAGCGCCTCGGGCCGCCGGTCGGCCAGGTCGAACTTCTCGAACAGGGACGGCCCGAAGCCGATCGTCAGCGTCAGCCGCGACGGCTTCAGCCCGAGCGCCTCCCCGGTGTCGTCCGGCGGCGCCTCGGCGAGACCGCCGTACGCCCCCTCGCCGACCGCCTTGCCCGCGGACATCCGCCGGGCCGCGTCCGTCCAGTCCTTGAGCATCTGCACGAACTCGGCGCGGTCCTCGGTCGTGACGTCGAACGCGGCGAAGTGCAGCCGGTCCTGCACGGGTGTGGCGATGCCCGCCTGGTGGGCGCCGTGGAACTCCACGGCCGCTCCGGCCTCGGCGGCGGTCGGGGCGAGGTCGTCCCCGGTGCGGGTCATCGCGACCGCGCCACCGGCCGCGGCCGCGCCGAGCGCGAGCCCGGCCCCGCCCCAGCCGATGAGCGCGCGGCGCGAGGGAGCCGTGGTCTTCTCCGTGTCCGTCATGGCGCCCGCCTCAGGAGGACTTGGTGACGACGGCGGCGGCGAGCTTGGACAGCGGCTCCGCGAGCGCGTTCACACCGTCCGACAGCTGCTTGCGGTCGGCGTCGCCGACCTTGTCGTACGAGGTGAAGTCGTACGACGTCGCGTCGGCCCGGTACTTGTCCAGCAGCGTGTTCAGCGCCGCGAACTGCTTGTCGAGCTCGGTGACCAGGGCCGCGTCGTTCTCCTTGGCGACCGGCTTCAGCAGCTCGTACGACTTCTCGGCGCCCTCGACGTTGGCCTTGAAGTCGACGAGGTCGGTGTGCGAGTAGCGCTCCTCCTCGCCGGTGACCTTGCCGGTGGCGACCTCGTCGAGGAGCTCCTTGGCGCCGTTGGCCATGGATGTCGGGGTGATGTCCGCCTTGCCGACCCGCTTCTGCCAGTCGGTGAGGTCGGTGATCAGCTGGTCGGCGAGGGTCTTGTCCTCGGCGGTGATCTTCTTGTCCTGCCAGAGGGACTTCTCCAGCCGGTGCCAGCCGGTCCACTTCTGGCCGTCCTCCAGGCCGTCCTCGCGGACGTCGACCTTGGGGTCGATGTCGCCGAAGGACTCCGCGACCGGCTCGGTGCGCTCCCAGCCGATGCGGGAGGGGGCGTAGGCCTTCTTGGCGGCCTCGAGGTCACCGGCCTTGACCGCGGCGGCGAAGGTCTTCGCCAGCGGCAGGGTCGCGTCGGCCTGCTCCTGCGCGTACTTGCGGTACGAGGCGACGGCCGCGTCCAGGCGCGGGTCGCGCTGGGCGGCGGTCCCGCCGGTGGCCTTGACCTCCTGGCGGATGCCGTCGCCCTTCATCCCGGGCTTGCAGGCGATCGTGTAGGTGCCGGCCTTCACCTCGGCGGTGACCCTCTGCTTGGTGCCCGGGCCGATGTTCTCCCGCTCGGTGACGATCCGGTCGTCCGGGAAGAGGACGTAGACCTCGGTCACCTTGGAACCCTTGTTCTCGATCGCCAGCTCCAGGTGGCCGGCCGGGAACTCCTTCTTGGAGACCTCGCACTTGCTGTCCGTGGCGGTCACGTCGATCACGCGGTCGCTGTCGCCGGAGCTTGCCTTCTCCGTGCAGCCCGTGACGGCTGTCAGGGCCGCCACGGCGGTGGCGGTGAGGACGGACAGTCTGGCGGCGCGCATACGAGCTCCTGAGGGTTGGATAGGCTCGCCTAACTTATCTGAGGCTTATCTATGTATGGCTAAAAATAAACGTCAAGTGAAGGTCAAGGGAGAGTCAAAAGCCTGGCTCCGGGGGTGCCGGAGGCAAGCGCCCCTCCGCGGGCGGCCGCCCGTCGAACACCTCCGTGCTCCGGATGCTTCAATTCCCCCGTGACTGACTACGACGTGCTGCGCGTCTTCTGCGCGCCGAACGGCGGCTACGGCAATGAGCTGGGCGTCGTCCGCGAGGGATCCGTCCTGCCGGACCGGGACGAGCGACAGGCGTTCGCCGCGAAGCTCGGGTTCAGCGAGACCGTGTTCGTCGACGACCCCGAGCGGGGGGTCATCGACATCTACACCCCCTCCGTGCGGCTGCCGTTCGCCGGGTATCCGTGCGTCGGGGCCGCCTGGCTGCTCGACGTGCCCGAGCTCGTCACGCCCGCGGGCGTCGTCGGCACCCGGCTCGACGGGGAGTTCAGCTGGATCGAGGCGCGGGCCGAGTGGGCGGCGCCGCGGACCTTCCGGCAGTACGGCACCGCGGCCGAGGTGGACGATCTGACCGTTCCGCCGCCGGGGGAGTGGGTCTACGCCTGGGCCTGGGAGGACGAGGCCGCCGGACGCGTCCGGGCCCGTGGCTTTCCCGGCCGGGGCGACGGCGTCGAGGAGGACGAGGCCACCGGAGCCGCGGCCCTCCAGCTCACCGCCGCACTGGGGCGCGCCCTGAACATCGTCCAGGGCGCCGGTTCCCAGATCCTCACCGCGCCGCAGCCGGGGGACTGGGTGGAGATCGGGGGACGGGTCTTCCTGGAGCGCTGAGACGCTCACGCCGACAGCGGGAACTCCTCGCTCAGCGCCCGGAAGACGTCCGTGTTCAGCGCGAACGCCCGCTTGCACTCCGCCACGATCCGCTGCCTCTCCAGATCGTCCGCACGCACCGCGTCCAGCAGCTCCCGGTAACCCCGCTTGAAGGCGGCGGGGTTGGGGATCTCCTCGAAGACGTAGAAGCGCACGCCGTCGCCCTTCTTCGCGAAGCCCCAGGTCTTCTCCGCCCGGTCACGGATGATCTGGCCGCCGGAGAGGTCGCCCAGATAGCGCGTGTAGTGGTGCGCGACGTACCCGGCGGGCCAGGACCGCGCGCAGGTGCGCACCCGGTCCGCGTACGCCTGTGTGGCGGGCAGGGCCGACACGTCCGACCGCCAGCGCGGGCCCCGCAGGTGTGCCAGGTCCCGCTCCAGTGCCCGCAGCCGGAACAGCTCGGGCCGGACGAACGCACCCGCCACCGGGTCCGCCGCCAGCTTCTCGGCACCGGTCTCCAGTGCCTCGTAGACGAACCACAGCTGCTCGGTGTAGCGGGCGTACGCCTCGACGCCGAGCCGGCCGCCGAGCAGGTCGCTCATGAACGTGGAGGTCTCCGCCTCCTGGTGCTGCTCGTGGGACGCGGTGCGGATGAGTGTCGAGAACGAGTCCATGGGGGGAGTTTCTATGGTTAGGCTTACCTAAGTCAATGCCTTGCCGACTGCCTGTCGGTAACCTTTCCGACAGTCTGTCGGCAAAACCTCGTCCGGGCAACAAAAGGCCCGCCCTCCGAAGAGGGCGGGCGATTCAGCAGGGCGGGGAGGCTACGGCAGCGTCAGGATCTCCGCCCCCGTCTCCGTCACCACCAGCGTGTGCTCGAACTGGGCCGTGCGCTTCCGGTCCTTGGTGACGACCGTCCAGCCGTCGTCCCACATGTCGTACTCGTGCGTACCGAGCGTCAGCATCGGCTCGATCGTGAAGGTCATCCCGGGCTGGATGACCGTCGTCGCGTGCGGGCTGTCGTAGTGCGGGATGATCAGACCGCTGTGGAAGGACGAGTTGATGCCGTGGCCCGTGAAGTCCCGGACCACCCCGTACCCGAAGCGCTTGGCGTACGACTCGATGACCCGGCCGATGATGTTGATCTGGCGGCCCGGCTTGACCGCCTTGATCGCACGGGCCAGCGACTCCCGGGTGCGCTCGACCAGCAGGCGGCTCTCCTCGTCGACGTCGCCGACCAGGTACGTGGCGTTGTTGTCGCCGTGCACCCCGCCGATGTACGCCGTCACGTCGAGGTTGATGATGTCGCCGTCCCGCAGCACGGTGGAGTCCGGAATGCCGTGGCAGATCACCTCGTTGAGGCTGGTGCACAGGGACTTCGGGAAGCCGCGGTAGCCCAGCGTCGACGGATAGGCGCCGTGGTCGCACATGTACTCGTGCGCCACCTTGTCCAGTTCGTCGGTGGTCACCCCGGGAGCGATCAGCTTCGCCGCCTCCGCCATCGCCCGGGCCGCGATACGGCCGGCGACCCGCATCGCCTCGACGGTCTCCGGGGTCTGCACCTCCGGACCCTTGTACGGGGTCGGCGCGGGCTTGCCGACGTACTCGGGGCGACGGATGTTTCCGGGCACGGAACGGGTGGGGGACAGCTCCCCGGGCACGAGCAGCGACTGGCCAGACATGCCGACGAGTCTATCCAGCGGCGATGGGGGAACATGTCGGTGGCGAGAGGAGCGGGTCATGCCCTTGTTCAAGAAGCGTACGGTCGGCAAACCGGGCGAGTGGTACTACTGCCTGGAACACAAGAAGGTCGAGGAAGGGCCCGATTGCCCGGGCAAGGACCGCTTCGGCCCCTACGCGAGCCGCGCGGAGGCCGAGCACGCGATGGAGACGGCTCGCGAGCGCAACCTCGAGTGGGAGAACGACCCCAAGTGGCACGACGCCCCGACGGGCGGCCGGGACGAGGACTGATCACACCTGGGCCGCGGCTCTCTGGTCCCGCACCTGTGCCGCGTGCCGGTCCGTGCGTGCGTCGTAGGTCATCAGTTTCGGCAGGCACAGCGCCAGCAGGCCCACGGCGCCCGCGCACAGCACCCCGCCCGACCAGACGGACGTCCGCACGCCCCACCACGCGGCGAAACCACCGGCCCTGACCTGGCCGAGGGTCGGTCCCACCGAGTACGACAGCAGTTCGATCCCGGCGAGCCGCCCGCGCAGCTCGTCCGGGATCGTCTGGTTCCACATGATCCCCCGGAAGATCCCGCTGACCATGTCGCACCCTCCGGCCACGGTGAGGAACAACAGCACCAGCCAGACGTTGCTCATGGTCCCGGCCGCCGCGACGGCCAGACCCCACAGGGCCGCCGCGAGAACCACCATCCGTCCGTGCCGGTGGATCCGTGCGGTCCAGCCACTGACCAGGCTCACCAGCAGCGCGCCGAGCGGGACGCTCGCGTACATCAGGCCCAGCGACCACTGCGCGTCCAGTTCGTCCGCGAGGAACGGCAGCAGGGCCAGCGGCATCGCCAGGAACATCGCGGCGAGGTCGACGGCGTAGGTGCCGAGGAGTTCCTTGCGGCTCCAGGCGTACCGCGCGCCCTCCGCGATGGCCTTCAGCGACGGCCTGGCCGCCTCGTGGGAGGCGGGGGAGGCCGCGATACGGATGACCAGGGCCACCGAGACCACGAAGGTCAGCAGGTCCGCGCCGTACGCCCAGCCGAGCCCCGCGTAGGCCACCACCACGCCCGCCAGCGCCGGGCCCGCGACCCCGCCGACCGTCCAGCGGAAGGAGTTCAGCGAGGCCGCCGCCGGGAGGTGGTCGTGGGCCACGATCCGGGGCCAGAGCGAGTCGAGCGCCGGGCGCTGCACCGAGACCAGGGCGGAGGACAGCGCGGCGACGACGTACAGCGGCCAGACGGCCGGACGCGGGAGCAGGGCGTTGACCAGCAGGGCCGCACTCAGCAGGCCCTGACCCGCCTCGGTCCACAGGATCAGCTTGCGCTTGTCCCACGCGTCCGCGAGCGCGCCGCCGTACAGCCCGAACACCAGCAGGGGGACCAGCTCCACGGCGCCGATCGCTCCCACCGCCGCCGCCGAGTCCGTCAGGTCCTTGAGCTGGACCGGCAGCGCCACGAAGGTCAGGAAGCTGCCGAAGTTCGAGATCAGCCCCGAGTACCACAGCCGCCGGAAGTCCCGGGAGGCCCGCCACGGGGCGAGGTCGGGAAGCATCGCGCGCAGGCCGGAAGGGGGTGCGGGGGCGTCATCGGTCACGACCGGTCATGGTCGGGGGACGCCTCCCTGCCGGGCAACTGCTTTTCCCGCCGCTACCAGCGGGCGGGAGGCGGCGCCGTCAGCTGATCCGCCAGCCTCGACAGCCGGTCCCGCAGCCGCCGCCGGCCCCTGGGCGCGGGGACGGAGTTCTCCCCGGCCGCCGCGCTCACCAGGTGCTGCACGGTGTCCAGATCCAGGTCGGTGCCCTCCGGTACGGCCAGCGACTCGTGGGCCATCGCGGCGAGCTCACCCTCGCCGGGCCCCAGGGAGAGAACCGTCGCACCGGCCCGCCGGGCGTCGTGGACCTGCTCCAGAAGCGGGGCGCCCGGCCGGTCCGGGGACACCACCAGCAGCGTCTCGCCGCGCCGGGCCGCCGCGAGCCGGCCCGGCCCGACCGACAGATGCGCGGGGTCGGAGGCGCGCGCGTCATGGCGTACGAGGGTGGGGGCCAGCTCCGGTGTGCCCGACCAGGCGGCCTCGTCGACCAGATGCGCGGCCAGATGCCACGGTTCGTACTCCGGCGTGCCGACCAGGAGCAGTCCGCCGCCGTGCGAGACCACCGACCCGCGCAGCACACCCGCGAAGCGCCGGGTGGCCCCCAACCACTCGGTCCCGGCAAGCACTTCGCGCAGCAGCGCGACCCGTACGGCGTCCATGGCCCCGCATCCTGCCGCACGCGGCCGCGGGCGGCCCGGGGTTCCCCGTGGATTCCCCCGAACCGGGCAGCCGGACCCTCCCCTCGGTGACTCGACGGCCGGGGCGCGGACGTAGGGTCGGCCCCATGACCTCTACCGACAGTGCTGCACAGAAGGCTCCCGCCAAGGATCCCTGGGACCTTCCCGACGTCTCCGGACTCGTCGTCGGCGTGCTCGGCGGGACCGGGCCGCAGGGCAAGGGCCTCGCCTACCGCCTGGCCCGCGCCGGGCAGAAGGTGATCATCGGTTCCCGGGCCGCCGACCGCGCACAGGCCGCCGCCGACGAACTCGGGCACGGTGTCGAGGGCGCCGACAACGCCGAGACCGCCCGCCGCAGCGACATCGTGATCGTCGCCGTGCCGTGGGACGGCCACGGCAAGACCCTGGAGTCGCTGCGCGAGGAACTCGCCGGCAAGCTCGTCGTCGACTGCGTCAACCCGCTCGGCTTCGACAAGAAGGGCGCCTACGCGCTGAAGCCGGAGGAGGGCAGCGCCGCCGAGCAGGCCGCTTCCCTGCTGCCGGAGTCGCGGGTCACCGCAGCCTTCCACCATCTGTCGGCCGTGCTGCTCCAGGACCCGGAGGTCGAGGAGATCGACACCGACGTCATGGTGCTCGGCGAGGAGCGGGCCGACGTGGAGATCGTGCAGGCGCTGGCCGGGCGCATCCCCGGGATGCGCGGGATCTTCTCGGGGCGGCTGCGCAACGCCCACCAGGTGGAGGCGCTGGTCGCCAACCTGATCTCGGTCAACCGGCGGTACAAGGCGCACGCGGGGCTGCGGGTCACGGACGTGTGAGGCGATGGGGGACACTGGTCGTCGTAGTGCAGCAGTGTCCCCCTGACAGGAGCCCGTGGAAATGCCCCGCCTCGCCCTCTACGCCCTCGCCGTCTGTCTCCTCGCGGTCGCCGCGGCGGTCGTGTCCTTCGTGCAGGGCAGCTGGCTGGGGGTCGTGTGGGTGCTGCTGGCGGGGCTGTCGTCCAACATGTGCTGGTACTACCTCAAGCGGGGCCGTGTCGCTCAGGTCCAGAAGCGGTAGAGGCTCCAGCCGTACGACGCCTCGAAGTCGCTGACCCCGAGTCCGCGCAGGACCGCGTCGACCAGGTCGAAGAACACGCTGTTGACCTGCGGCACCCACAGCAGCGCGAACACGAACAGCAGGCCGAAGGGCGCGAACGGCTCGATCTGCCGCTTGACGCCGTGGGAGAGCCAGGGCTCGATCACGCCGTAGCCGTCCAGGCCCGGGACCGGCAGGAAGTTCAGGATCGCGGCGGACACCTGGAGCAGGGCGAGGAAGGCCAGCGCGCAGCGGAACTCCAGGGGGACGCCGTCGAGGGCGTCCAGCCAGAACGGGGCCGTGCAGGCGATCGCGAACAGGACGTTCGTCAGGGGGCCCGCCGCGGAGATCAGGCTGTGCCGCCAGCGGCCGCGGATCCTGTCGCGTTCGATGAACACCGCGCCGCCGGGGAGGCCGATGCCGCCCATGATCACGAAGAGGACGGGGAGGACGATGCTGAGCAGGGCGTGCGTGTACTTCAGCGGGTTCAGCGTGAGGTAGCCCTTCGCGCCGATCGTGATGTCGCCGCTGTGCAGGGCGGTGCGGGCGTGGGCGTACTCGTGCAGACACAGGGAGACGATCCAGGCGCCCGTCACGAACAGGAACACGGCGATGCCGGGCTTCTCGGCGAATCCGGTCCAGGTGGCCCAGCCCGTCACCGCCGTCACGGCGACGATCCCGACGAAGACGGGGCTGATCCGCCGGTCGCTGTGGCGGGTGGTGGCGGTGGTCATGGGGCTCCCTGGACTGGACGAGCAGGCGATGCGACTGCCCGACGGTACCGGGCACAGGTGAAAACGTCTCGCGGTGGGGCGGGGGTTCCGTGTAGACCGGGTTCGTGCGGGTGCCTGCGGCGCAGCTGCGGGTTCGGTGGGGGCTTGTGCAGCGCGTGCGGTTCGGTGGGTGGGTCGGGGCCGGGGTGGGGGGTGTCCGTCCTCGGTCCGGCGGCTCGGCCGATTCAGAAGGGCTCGGTAACGGACGCCGGCCGCTGCGGGCGGACACCCCCCACCCCGTCCCCTGCGCGCCGTACGCGGCTTGCGCCCCGTCGTGCCGCGCGGTCCGGCGAACGGCCCGTGGTGGCGCCGGGTCACTGCAACCCCCTAGGGGCGCGGGGAACTGCGCGACCGGCCACGACGGACCCGCAGCCGCCCGACCACCTGATCCGGCACCCCACTAGGCGACCGACACCCCTCTCCCCGAACTCCGTGACCCGTCCCGACATCACCAGAGACAATGGACCACGTGCGCTATCGCATCCTCGGCACCACGCAGGCACTCCGTCCCGACGGCATCTCCGTCCCGCTCGGCGGAGCGCGGCTGCGCGCGCTGCTGACCGTACTGGCGCTGCGCCCCGGCCGTACCGTCCCCGTGACCGTCCTGGTGGACGAGGTGTGGGACGGTGATCCGCCCGCCGATGGCACCGGGGCGGTGCAGGCGCTGGTCGGGCGGCTCAGGCGGGCGCTCGGCGCGGACGCGGTCGCCTCGGTGGAGGGCGGTTACCGACTGGCCGCCGCCCCGGACGACATCGACCTGCACCGTTTCGAGCGGCTCGTCGGCGACGGCATGCGGGCGCTGGCCGACGGCGACCCCGCGAAGGCGGCCGTGGTCCTGGACGACGCCCTGGCCCTGTGGCAGGGCCCGGCGCTGGCCGATCTCCCCGACCGCACGGCCGAGGCGGCACGCGCGCAGGCCCGTCGGCTGGACGCCCTCCGCGCCCGGCACACGGCCGCGCTCGCCCTCGGCCAGGCCGACCAGTCCCTCCCCGAACTGACCGCCCTCTGCGACACCCATCCCCTCGACGAACCCCTCCAGGCCCTGCGTCTGCGTGCCCTGCGCGACACCGGCCGCACGGCGGAGGCGCTGGCCGCGTACGAGTCCGTACGACAACTGCTCGCGGACCGGTTGGGCGCTGACCCGGGCGTCGAACTGCGAGCCCTGCACGGTGAGTTGCTGCGGCCGGAGGTGCCCTCCGCGGCCGGCCGGGGGAGCCGGAGCGGCCAGGGCGGCGCGGGGTCCGGCGGCGGCTTCGGGCGGAACGGGGTCGAGAACGGGGCTGGTGGGGCCGGATCAGCGGGTGTGGTGGGTGCGGCGCGTGGACGTCGGGATGTCGGAGAGCCCGGCCAATCCGTCGCCACCGCTCCGCCCTCCGGCAACCTCCGGGCACGGCTCACTTCCTTCGTCGGCCGGGAAGCCGACATCGAGGCCATTCGGGGGGATCTTGCCGCCGCGCGGCTGGTCACGCTGCTCGGGCCGGGCGGGGCCGGGAAGACCCGGCTCTCGCAGGAGGCCGCCGAGGCCGTGGGGGACGTGGTCCGGGACGGGGTGTGGCTGGCCGAACTAGCGCCGGTCGACGATGCGGACGCCGTGCCCGAGGCCGTGCTCACCGCCGTCGGGGCCCGGGAGACCGTGCTGTACGGCGCCGGTGCCGAGGCGATGCGGGCGGGCGCCGAGCGGCTCGACGATCCCGTGGACCGGCTCGCCGAGCACTGCGGCCGGCGCAGCATGCTGCTGATCCTCGACAACTGCGAGCACGTGGTCGACGCGGCCGCCCGGCTGGCCGAGACGCTCCTGGAGCGCTGTCCGGGGCTGACCGTGCTGGCCACCAGCCGTGAACCCCTCGGTGTCCCGGGGGAGTTGCTGCGGCCCGTGGAACCCCTGCCCGAGCCCGTCGCGCTGCGGCTGCTCGCCGACCGGGGTGCCGCGGCCCGGCCCGGGTTCCGGGTCGACGCCGACGAGGAGACCGCGGCGGCCTGCGCCGAGATCTGCCGCCGTCTCGACGGGCTCCCGCTGGGCATCGAGCTCGCCGCGGCCCGGCTGCGGATGCTGACTCCGCGTCAGATCGCGGACCGGCTCGACGACCGCTTCCGTCTGCTCACCTCCGGCAGCCGTACCGTCCTGCCCCGCCAGCAGACCCTGCGGGCCGTCGTCGACTGGTCCTGGGACCTGCTCGACGAGGAGGAACGGGACGTGCTGCGGCGCCTTTCGGTGTTCGCCGGCGGATGCGACCTGGCCGCCGCCGAGGCCGTCTGCGGGCCCGCCGCGCTGGACGCGCTCGGCTCGCTCGTCGACAAGTCCCTCGTGGTGGCGGCCCCTTCGGGGGACGGCGAGATGCGCTACCGGCTCCTGGAGACCGTCGCCGAGTACGCCGGCGAGCGTCTCGACGAGGCGGACGGCTCGCGCACCGACGCCGAGCGCGCGCATCTGACGTACTACCGCGAACTCGCCCGCACCACGGACCCGTTGCTGCGCGGCCCCGGTCAACTCGCCGCCATCGGGCGCCTGGAGCGGGAGTACGAGAACCTCCGTACCGCCCTGCGCCGGGCCGTCGCCGACCGTGACGAGCAGGAAGGGCTGTGCCTGGTCCTGTCGCTGGCCTGGTACTGGCAGATGCGCGACCTGCGCATCGAGGCCCGCAACTGGTCCCGCGAGGTGCAGGGTCTCGGCTCCGACCCCTTCACCGAGCCGGTCCGCCCCGCCGCGCCGGTGTGGGAGCGCTGCACGGACTCCCCGCCGCCGTGGACCGGCGAGGTCCTGGAGGAGGCCCGGCGGGGCGCCCACCTCGTCCATCTCGCCTGCATGGACACCGAGTTGGACGCCTGGCAGAACCAGCACGGGCAGGCGAAGCTGCGGTCCATCGCCGCCACCTACGAGCCCGGCATGGCACAGACCTGCCGGATGCCGGGCTCCCTGTGGTTCTTCGCCATCATGCTCACCGGGGACATGGACCGGCTGCGCAAGGTCATCCAGGCGACCGTCGAGACCTGCCGGGCGACCCCGGGCTACGACTGGGAGCTGGCCGCGGCCCTCCAGTGGCGGGCCAACCTGCTCGCCAACCGCTCCGACTGGGCCGGGGACGCCATCCAGGACGCCGAGGAGGCACTGGAGATCTACGAGCGGATCGGCGACCTGTGGGGCACCGCCGAGGCGCTCTCCGCGCGCGCCGAGGCCCACGAACGCAAGGGTGAGTGGCGTGCGGCCGCCGACGACTACGAGCGGGCGATCGAGCGGGCGGAACAGCTCGGCGCCCGCGCCCAGCGGTCCGTGCTCAACGCCCGGCTGGGCAGCGTGCTGCTGGAGACCGGGGAGGCCGAGCGCGGCGAGCTGCTGCTGCGTGAGGTGATCGCCGACCAGGACGGCGCCCGCAACGAGGCGATGCCCGCCTCCCGGATGTTCCTCGCGGGCCGGCTCGGCATGACCGGCCGCATCCCCGAGGCGCGTGAGCAACTGCGGCTGCTGCGCCAGCAGTTCGGCATCGCCCACTTCGTCATCTTCGACGCCTTCATCCTCGGCTCGGAGGCCTGGCTGGAGGCGATGGACGGCTGCTACGAGGAGTGCCTGAGGCTGACCCGCAGGGCGCTGGAGAAGTCCGGGGACCCGCTGGCCCTGACCATCGCCCCGCACATGCGCACGATGTACCTGCGCACCGCGGCGCTCGCCCTCGCCGGACTCGACGGCGGGGCCCGGGCCCGGGACGGCGTCCGCGCTCTCGCGGCCGGGGACGCGCTGCTGCCGTCGAGCCATGTCCCGACGAGCATCGAGCGCGAGGTGCGGACGTCGGCCGAGCGGGAGCTGCGTGCGGTGCTCGGCGACTCCGCCTACGAGTCGGCGTACGCGGAGGGCGGCGACCTCTCCCCGGAGGAGGCCGCCGCCCTGGTGTGACGCGCACCGAAGTCCGGGCGTCCGGGCCGGTCAGTTCTTCGTACGGAACTTGTGGATGGCGTACGGTGCCGCGACCGCGGTGATCGCCGCCGACCAGCCGAGCGTGACCCACAGGTCGTGGGCGACCGGGCCGCCCACCATCAGCCCGCGGGCCGCGTCGGCGAGCGTGGACAGCGGGTTGTAGTCGGTGAAGTGCTGGAGCCAGCCCGGCATCGAGTTGGTCGGCGCGAAGATCGACGAGCCGAACTGGAGCGGGAAGAGCACCAGGAAGCCCATCGCCTGCACGGACTGCGCGTTCTTCAGGACCACGCCGAGGGTGAGGAACACCCACATGATCGAGGAGGCGAACACGGCGGACAGGCCCACGGCGGCGAACAGTCCGCCCCAGTGGTCGATGTCGAAGCCGACCAGCACGGCGACGATCATCAGCACGGTCGTCGCGAACAGCATCCGCAGCAGTTCCACGGAGATCTTCGCGAAGAGCACCGAGCCGCGCCCGATGGGCAGGGACCGGAAGCGGTCCATGACACCGGAGTTGAAGTCCTGGCTGAAGCCGGTGCCGACGCCCTGGGACAGGGTCATGCTCATCATCGCGATCATGCCCGGGATGACGTACTGGACGTAGCCGTCCTGCCCGCCTCCCAGGGCCTGGCCGATCGAGCCGCCGAAGACGTAGACGAACAGCAGGGTGAAGACGACCGGCATCAGTATGGCGTCGAACATCGACTCCGGGTCCTGCCGGATCCACAGCAGGTTGCGGCGGACGAGGGCGCCGGTGTGGCGCAGGTGCCCGCGCAGCGGGATCCGGGCGTCGGCGTCGATCGTGGTGGCGGTTGCGGCGCTCATACGGCGACCTCCTCGCGGGTGTCGGTGGGGACGGTGTCCTGCGGGGCACTGGCACGGTGGCCGGTGAGCGACAGGAACACCTCGTCCAGGCTGGGCAGTTCGGTGGTGATGGAGGAGAGGGTGACCCCGCGCGCGGTGACCGCGCCGACCACGGCGGTCAGCTGCTCGTCGCTGAGGATCGGGACGATGACCGTGCCGCTCTCGGTGTCCACCGTGCTGGTGGCGAGGCCCGTGATGCCGAGTTCGTCGATCCATCCGGCGAGCGGCTGAAGCTGCAGCGGATCGACGGGCCGCACCCGCAGCGAGCGTCCGCCGACCTTCGCCTTGAGCTCCTCGATGGCGCCGTCGGCGATGACCTTGCCGTGGTCCACCACGGTCAGCTCGGAGGCGAGCTGCTCGGCCTCCTCCATGTACTGGGTGGTCAGCAGGACGGTCACGCCGTCCCCGACCATCCGCTTGACCTCGTCCCACACCTCGTTGCGGGTGCGCGGGTCGAGACCGGTGGTGGGCTCGTCGAGGAAGAGCACCTGGGGGCGCCCGATCATCGAGGCGGCGAGGTCGAGCCGGCGCCGCATACCGCCGGAGTAGGTGCTCGCGGGCCGCTTCGCGGCATCCGTCAGCGAGAACCGCTCCAGCAGCTCGTCGGCCCGGGTGCGGGCCTCCTTGCGGGGCAGGTCGAGCAGTCGCCCGATCATGTACAGGTTCTCCCAGCCGGGCAGCTTCTCGTCCACCGAGGCGTACTGCCCGGTGAGCCCGATCACCCGCCGCAGCTGCCGGGGCTGCCGTACGACGTCGTAACCGGCGACGGTCGCCGCTCCGGCGTCGGGGGAGAGGAGGGTGGAGAGAATGCGTACGAGGGTGGTCTTGCCGGCGCCGTTCGGCCCGAGCACACCCATCACGGTGCCCTCGCGCACGTCCAGGTCGACGCCGTCCAGCGCCTTGGTCTCGCCGTAGTGCTTGACCAGCCCCCGCACGGAAACGGCCGTGTCCCCGCTCTTGGGGTTCTTGTCGATTCGCGTCATGCCGAGAACGGTGTCAGCCCCCGCCGACAAACCACCGACAGTCCACCGACAGCGACCTGCAGCCCGCCGACAGACCGGAAAGAGACCAGAAAGAGGAGGGCGCCCGGTGTGCACCGGGCGCCCTCCTCGTCGTACGACTGCTCAGTACCGGACGGCTTCCGCCTGCTCCGGCAGATGGGTCGCGACCACGCGCTCCCGGCCGGTGGGGACGTCAGCGCGTCGGCGGTCCACGACCGCGGCCACCGCGGCGACCCCGAGGCCGAGCACCGCCAGGGCCGCGCCCGTCAGCGCCGGGGACGTCACGCCGAGGCCCGCGGCCAGGGCGAGGCCGCCGATCCAGGCGCCGCCGGCGTTGGCCAGGTTGAAGGCGGCCTGGTTGGCGGAGGAGGCCAGGGAGGGAGCGGCCGACGCCTTCTCCATGACCATCAGCTGGAGCGGGGACCCGGTGACGAAGGCCGCCGTGCCCAGCAGCACCACCGCCACGGCCGCGCTCCACTGCGCGGACATCAGCACCGGGAACAGCGCCAGGACCGCGACCAGCGAGGTCAGACCGCCGAACAGCGTGCCGCGCAGCGAGTGGTCGGCGAGCCGTCCGCCGAGCAGGTTGCCCACGGTCGCGCCCACGCCGAACAGCGCGAGCAGCAGCGTCACGTCGGAGTCGGTGTAGCCGGCGGCGTCCGTGAGCATCGGCGTGATGTAGCTGTACGCGGCGAACAGCGCGCCGAAGCCGGCCACCGTCGTGCCGAGCGCCAGCCAGACGGGCACCGACTTCAGCGCGACCAGTTCGCGGCGCAGGCCCACGGCGGGGGCGTGCGCGTGGTCGTGCGGGATGAGGAGCGCCAGGGAGGCTATCGCCGCCAGGCCGATCGCGCTGACGCCGAGGAAGGTCGCCCGCCAGCCGAAGTGCTGTCCCATCAGGGTGGCCACGGGCACGCCCGCGATGTTGGCGAGGGTCAGGCCGAGGAACATCAGGGACACCGAACGGGCCTTGCGCTCCGGCGCCACCATCCCGGTGGCGACGACCGCGCCGACGCCGAAGAAGGCGCCGTGCGGCAGACCGCTCACGAAACGGGCCGCGAGCAGCGTGTACTCGCCGGGGGCGAAGGCGGAGGCCGCGTTGCCGATCACGAACAGCCCCATCAGGCCGATGAGGACCTTGCGGCGGGACATCCGGGCGGTGACCGCGGCGAGCAGCGGAGCGCCGATCACCACGCCCAGCGCGTACGCCGAGACCAGGTGACCGGCGGTGGGGATCGAGATGTTCAGGTCGTCGGCGACGTCGGGCAGCAGGCCCATCATCACGAATTCCGTGGTGCCGAGACCAAAAGCGCCGACGGCCAGTGCGAGCAGGGCCAAGGGCATGGGAGAGCCGAGCCTTTCAGGGGAGAGCGGAGTTCCGTACCAGCTTAAGTTCAGTTACGGAACAAAAATCGCAGCCCCAGGCTTCCCACGGGTTACGAGGACGTGGCGATGTTCACACGGGCCGCCACCGGCAGATGGTCGCTGCCGGTCTCGGGCAGCGTCCACGAGCTGACCGGCTCCACGCCCTGCACCATGATCTGGTCGATCCGCGCCATCGGGAACGACGCCGGCCAGCTGAACCCGAAGCCGCTGCCGGCCGCGCCCTGCGTGGAGCGCATCTGGGAGGTGACGGCGTTGAGCGCGCGATCGTTCATCGTGCCGTTGAGGTCGCCGAGCAGGATCTTGCGGGGGAGCTTCTCGTCGGCGATGGCCTCGCCCAGCGCGTTGGCACTCTTGTCGCGCTGCCGGGCGGTGAACCCGGCCTCCATCTTCACCCGTACGGACGGCAGGTGGGCGACATAGACCGCGACCTGCCCGTCCGGGGCGGCCACCGTGGCCCGCATCGCCCGCGTCCAGCCCAGCTTGATGTCGACGGCCTTCACCCCGGTCAGCGGGTACTTGCTCCACAGCCCGACGGTCCCCTCGACCGCGTGGTGCTCGTACGTCGACGCCAGCGCCCTCTCGTACACCGGTACGGCCGCCGTGGTCAGCTCCTCCAGGGCCACCACGTCCGCGCCGGAGGCGGCCACGTCCCGGGCGGTGCCGGAGGGGTCGGCGTTGTCGGCGTTGACGTTGTGAGTGGCCACCGTGAGGTCGCCGCCGGTGCCGTTCTTGTCGGAGAGCAGCCCGCCGAAGAGGTTCAGCCACACGGCCGCCGGGAGCAGCACCGCGATCAGCGCGGTCGCCGACCTGCGCAGGAAGCCGAGCAGGAGCAGCACCGGGACGAACAGGCCCAGCCACGGCAGGAAGGTCTCGGTGAGACTGCCGAGGTTGCCGATGGCGTTCGGGATCTGCGCGTGCAGCAGCATCACCAGGGCGACGATCACGGCGAGGGCGGCCAGGACGATGCCGCGGCGCCAGATCCGCCGGTCACCGCGCCAGCCGGAGAGCGGGCGGCCGAGCAGACGCCGGAACCGGTCTCTCCGGCGCTCGGGTCCCGAGCCGCCGTCCGCCGTTTCCGTCACGTATGCCTGCTGCGCCATACCGTCGCCTCACTACCTGCCGTGCACACCGTTCACCCCGTTGCCGTGGGGTGTCGGACACCCCATAAGACCCTAGGGGATGATCGGCTTTCATCTCGTCGTCCCATGACGACCGTACGGGGGCGATGACGTACAAGTCGCCTTCCCGGGTTCCCCGTCGCGCCGCGGAAAGCGCCCTCTGTGACGAAACGCGCACACCAGGGCCGCGGGGTCCGGACAGGCGCTAGGAACTGACGGGGCGTAGGCCTTCGAGGACGGTGTCGACGATCTGTTCGGACAGGCCCTCGGGCAGGGCGGCGTCGGGCTGCATGATGGTGCGCAGGAGCATGGGGCCGACGAACAGGTCGTTGACGAGTTCGACGTCGATGTCGGTGCGGAGTTCGCCGTTGGCCTGTCCCCGGCGCAGGATGGCGACCTGCTTGCGGCGCCGGGGCGCGACGACGATCGCGTGGTAGGCGTCCCAGACCCGCGGGCTGCTCTTCATCTGCGCGAACACGCTGTGCAGCAGGGCCGAGGAGCGGGTCATCAGCCCGCGCTGCCGCAACTGCTCGAGCAGTGCCACGAGATCGTCGCGCATCGAGGTGCCGGGGAGTTCGGGGTCCGGGGGCTCGGCGGTGCGCACGACGTCGACGAAGAGCTCCTCCTTGCCGTTCCAGCGACGGTAGATGGTGGCCTTGCCGACGCCGGCGGTACGCGCGATGCGCTCGATGGACAGCTCCGCCAGCGGCACGCCGTCCTCCAGCAGCTTGATGACGGCCTCGATGATGGACCGCTCCACGGCCTCGCTGCGGGGCCGGCCCCGTACGGACCCCGTCTGCCTGGACTGACTCTCGGCGAGGCCGCTCACGTCGCTGGGTCCTCTCTGTGGGATGAGCTGATTCTCCCTGCTCCACGGCGGTACGGACGGGCGGGGTCCGGCCACCGCCGGGGCCGGGACGGACCCTCCGCCACGCCGGTCACCGCCTCGGTCGCCTGGCCGAGGGCCCTGCGCGGGCGGGCGCCGGGTGCCGGGGGGCGTCCGGCGCCCGCGGATGCCTTCGGCTCGCAATCGGTGCCGGTGCCAGTGCCTCGGCCGCTGGTGGCCTCCGCCCATCGCCTGCCGCCCATCGCCTGTCGGCCTGTCGGCCTCGATTCCCGCCCGGTGCGGACGGGTTCGGGGCTTCGGCATTCACCAGGCGCCATGGGTATCGGCCTCCTCGGTCTCCGGCCCGGCCCTGCGGCTCCGGTCTCCCGTCGGTGCCGCTGCTCCTTGGGCTCCGGCCCGCCGCCGGTGGTTCACTCGCTCGCGGGGACCAACTCCTTTTCCTCCTGGCCCGGCTGAGGCTCTGTCGGGCGGCCCGGGAGGTACAGGGCCACCACGAGGGCGCCGATCAGGGCCACGCCCGCTCCCCACAGCGCGGTGACGTGCATCGCGTGCAGGAAGGCGTCGTTGGCCGGACCGACCAGGGCGTCACCCCGGGGCCCGAGCTTCGCGGCGACACCGAGCGTGGCCTCGATGGACTCGCCCGCGGTGTGCCGTACGCCGGCCGGGACCGTTCCGAGATGGGACTCGATGCCGCTGCGGTAGGCCGTGGAGAGCACCGAGCCGAGGACGGCGATGCCGAGCGCGCCGCCGACCTGCCGGAAGGTGTTGCTGAGCGCGGACGCGGAGCCGGCCTTCTCGCGCGGCAGGGCCTGCATGATGACGACACTGGTCGGCGTCATGATGTGCGCCATGCCGGTGCCCATGAGGAAGAAGATCACCTCCAGGAGCCAGATCGGCGTGTCCGCCTCCAGCGCGGCGAACGCGCACAGCATCGCGGCGATCAGCAGCATCCCGCCGGTCGTCGTCGCCCGGTTGCCGAAGCGGTCCACGACCAGCCGGGCGCGCGGCGCGAAGATCAGCTGCGCGGCGGCCAGCGGCAGCATCAGCAGACCGGTCTGCAGCGGCGAGTAGCCCCGCACGCTCTGGGTGTAGAAGACCGAGAAGAAGGTCACGCCCATCAGCGCGAAGAACACCAGCCCTATGGCGCCGATCGCGGCCGAGAACACCTTGTTCTTGAAGTAGGTGACATCGATCGACGGGTGGTCGCTGCGCTTCTCGAACACCACGAAGGCGACGAGCACGGCGAGACCGGCACCGATGGTGGCCAGTACGGTCGCGTCGGTGAAGTCGGCGAGCTGGCCGCCCTTGATGATGCCGTAGACGAGCAGCACCAGGCCGATGACGGACAGCACGACACCGACGGGGTCGAGCCGGCCGGGCTTCGGGTCGCGGGAGTCCGGCACCAGCCACAGCATCAGCCCGAGGGCGAGCACCACGATCGGCACGTTGATGAGGAAGACCGAGCCCCACCAGAAGTGGTCCAGGAGCACACCGCCGGTGATCGGCCCGATGGCGATGGCGAGTCCGACGCCACCCGCCCAGATGCCGATGGCCTTGGGCTGCTCCTCGCGCTCGAAGACGTTCATCAGGACGGCGAGGGTGGCCGGCATGACGAACGCCGCGCCCAGCCCCATCAGCGCGCGGAAGGCGATCAGCTGGACCGGTGAGCCGGAGAACGCGGCGAGGGCGGAACCGGCGCCGAACACGACCAGGCCGCCCAGCAGCACCTTCTTGCGGCCGAGCCGGTCGCCGAGCAAACCCGCGGTGAACAGGAGGCCCGCGAAGACCAGGGTGTAGGCGTTGATCGCCCACTCCAGCTCGCTCTGCGTGGCCCCCAGGCCGGTCGGCGCGGGAGTCGAGATCGTCTTGATCGCGACGTTCAGGATCGAGTTGTCGAGCACCACGATCAGCAGGCTCAGCATCAGTACACCGAGGATCGCCCAGCGGCGCCGGTGCACGGTTTCCGATACCCGGGATTCAGGGACGGCGGTAGTCATGCGTCCGAGAGTAGCGGCATTACGATACGGCACCGTCTCGTATCGTAAGTCTTTACCGAGACCTTACGTGCCGGAACGGTCACACCGACCACCCCTGGCCCTGACTGGCACGAGGTGCCACCATGGAGGTGATCCGGGGACGCCGTGAGGGCGCCTCGAGATGACGTAAGGAGCCGTTGCAATGACGCAGCTTTCGGCTGCCCACAACAAGTCCTCCGACGGCAGCAAGGCGCTGTACGGAGGAAAGGGCACGCGCCGCATCACTGTCCGGGACATCGCCCTCGCCAAGGAACGCGGCGAGAAGTGGCCCATGCTCACCGCCTACGACGCCACGACCGCGTCCGTCTTCGACGAGGCGGGCATCCCGGTCATGCTCGTCGGCGACTCGGCGGGCAACTGCCATCTCGGCTACGAGACCACCGTGCCCGTCACCATGGACGAGATGACCATGCTGTCGGCGGCCGTCGTACGGGGCACCTCGCGCGCCCTGATCGTCGGCGACCTGCCCTTCGGCTCCTACCAGGAGGGCCCGGTGCAGGCGCTGCGCTCGGCGACCCGGCTGGTCAAGGAGGCGGGCGTCGGCGCCGTGAAGCTGGAGGGCGGCGAGCGCTCCCACGAGCAGATCCGTCTCCTGGTGGAGTCCGGCATCCCGGTCATGGCCCACATCGGTCTGACCCCGCAGTCCGTCAACGCCATGGGCTACCGCGTCCAGGGCCGCGGCGAGGAGGCGGCCCAGCAGCTGCTGCGCGACGCCAAGGCCGTCCAGGACGCGGGCGCGTTCGCCGTCGTGCTGGAGCTGGTTCCGGCGGAGCTCGCGGCCGAGGTCACCCGGGTCCTGCACATCCCTACGGTCGGCATCGGCGCCGGTCCCGAGACCGACGCGCAGGTCCTCGTCTGGACCGACATGCTCGGCCTCACCGGCGGGCGGGTCCCGAAGTTCGTCAAGCAGTACGCCAACCTGCGCGAGGTCATGACCGGCGCGGTGAAGGCATTCGCGGAGGACGTCGTCGGCGGCACCTTCCCGCTGGACGAGCACTCCGTCCACTAGGGCCTCCGGCCCGTCAGAGCCACAGTGGCACCAAACGCCCCGCCGATCTTCCCCCGTCGGCGGGGCGCTCTGTGTCCAGGACAGGAACAGACCTATTGGAGGCCTAGCGTCGTCCTGACAGCCGACACAGGGCGAAGGAGCCGACATGTCCGAGCAGACCAGCGCCGCACCCGAGGGCTACACCTCCGTCGCTCCCTGGGTGGTCACCGACGACACCGGGGCATTCCTCGACTTCGTCACCGAGGTGTTCGGGGGAGTGGAGCTCGCCAGGGTCGCCACCGAGTCCGGCGCGATCGGGCACGGCGAGATCCGGATCGGCGACACGGTCGTCCTGGCCTTCGACCGGAGCCCCGACTGGCCGGTCATGCCCAGCCTGCTGCGGGTGTTCGTCGAGGACGCGGACGACACGTTCGCCAAGGCCCTCAAGGCGGGCGCCCGGGTGGTCACGCCCCTGTCGGACAGCGCCTTCGGCCAGCGCGGCGGCCGGATCAGGGACCCCTTCGGCACCATCTGGTGGGTCGTCGCCCACGTCGAGGACGTCCCCGAGGAGGAGATGTGGAAGCGGCTCGGCATGCCCGTCCACGCGGAGGCGATGCGGGTGGCGCAGGAGACGTTCGACGCGGAGATGACGGGACGGAGCGGGCGCAGCAGCGCACCGGTCAGGACGGACGGCTGACCACCCGCACCCGCTCCCACGGGGCCTAGTCGAACCGCTCCAGATCGCGCAACCACGCCTTTGCCGAACCGTCCGACGGTGCCCGCCAGTCACCGCGGGGCGACAGCGAACCGCCCGCCGAGACCTTCGGCCCGTTGGGCATCGCCGACCGCTTGAACTGGGCGAACGCGAAGAAGCGCTTGCAGAACACCTCCAGCCACCGCCGGATCTCGGGCAGGTCGTACGTGCCGCGCTTGGCCTCGGGGAAGCCCGGAGGCCAGGCACCGGCGTCGACGTCGTGCCAGGCGTGCCAGGCCAGGAAGGCGATCTTCGAAGGCCGGAAGCCGTAGCGCAGCACATGGAAGAGCGTGAAGTCGTGCAGCGCGTACGGCCCGATCTTCGACTCGGTGGACTGCATCTCCTCGCCCGGCACCAGCTCCGGGCTGATCTCGGTGTCGAGGATCGCGGCGAGGACGGCACCGGTCTCCTCGTCGAACTGCCCGCTGCTGATGACCCAGCGGATCAGATGCTGGATCAGCGTCTTCGGCACGCCCGAGTTGACGTTGTAGTGGCTCATCTGGTCGCCGACGCCGTACGTGGACCAGCCCAGCGCCAGCTCCGAGAGGTCACCGGTGCCGAGCACGATGCCACCGCGCTGGTTGGCCAGCCGGAACAGGTAGTCGGTGCGCAGTCCCGCCTGGACGTTCTCGAAGGTGACGTCGTACACCGGCTCGCCGGAGGCGAAGGGATGGCCCATCTCCTGCAGCATCAGCCGCGCGGTCGGCGTGATGTCCAGCTCGGCCGCGGTGACACCGAGGGACCGCATCAGCCGGTGGGCGTTGTCCTTGGTGTGGTCGCTCGTGGCGAAGCCGGGCAGCGTCCAGGCGAGGATGTCGCTGCGCGGACGCCCGGCCCGGTCCATCGCGCGCGCGGCGACGATCAGTGCGTGCGTGGAGTCGAGGCCGCCGGACACCCCGATGACCACCTTCGGGCCGCCGATCGCCGAGAGCCGCTGCTGGAGGCCGGCGACCTGGATGTTGTAGGCCTCGTAGCAGTCCTGGGCCAGCCGGTCGGCGTCGGCCGGCACGAACGGGAAGCGCTCCAGACGGCGCCTCAGACCCAGGTCGCCGGACGGCGGGTCGAGCTCGAACGGCACCGTGCGGAAGTCACCGGTGCGCGTCCGGTGGGTACGCCGGTTCTCGTCGAACGTGCCCATCCGCATCCGCTCCTGCCGCAGCAGGTCCAGGTCCACGTCGGCCACGGCGTACTCGTCGCCCTGCGGGAAACGGTCCGTCTCGGCCAGCAGCGCGCCGTTCTCGTAGACCATCGCCTGGCCGTCCCAGGACAGGTCGGTCGTCGACTCGCCGAGTCCGGCCGCCGCGTAGACGTACGCGGCGAGGCAGCGCGAGGACGCCGAGCGGCACAGCAGCTTGCGGTCCTCGGCCCGCCCGACGGTGATCGGGCTGCCGGAGAGGTTGACCAGGACGGTCGCACCGGCGAGGGCGGCCTCCGCGCTGGGCGGCACCGGCACCCACATGTCCTCGCAGATCTCCGCGTGCAGCACGAGACCGGGGACGTCGGCCGCCTCGAACAGCAGGTCCACACCGAACGGCACGCTCGCGCCGCCGACCCGGATCGTCCCGCCGCGCTCGTCGGCGCCGTCGCCGATCTGCCGACGCTCGTAGAACTCGCGGTAGTTCGGCGGGTACGACTTCGGTACGACCCCGAGGACCCGGCCGCGGTGCACGATCACCGCGCAGTTGTAGACCCGGTTGCGGTGCCGCAGGGGAGCGCCGACCACCAGCACCGGCAGCAGCTCGGCCGACCCGGCCACGACCTCCCCGAGCGCCGTCTCGACCTCGTCGAGCAGCGCGTCCTGGAGCAGCAGGTCCTCGATGGAGTAGCCGCACAGGCCCAGCTCGGGGAAGACGGCGACCGCGACCCCTTCCTCGGAGCACCGGCGCGCGTGCCGCAGCACCGCTTCGGCGTTGGCGGGCGGGTCCGCGATGACGGTGTGACCCGTACACGCGGCGACGCGTGCGAACCCGTGCTGATAGATGGACCAGAAGTTCAAGGCAGGCACACGATCAGTGTAATCGTCAAAGCGACGCGATCGGGGTGGGGGCCCGCGCATCGCCGGACCGTCCGCCCTCGGTCGTGCCCGGTCCCACGGTCATGTCCTGGTGATGGCCGGGCAATGGTCCGCCGATGCCCATTGCCGGATTGTCATGACCTTGCCTTCAATGAGTGGCATGAGAGACATGAGCGAGGACGGTCGTGCGGCGGGATGGGGCTGGTTCCTGGCCTGGGTTCTGGTGGGAGCGTGCGCCGGCACCGGTCTCGCGGCGATCCTGACGGTGGGGGTCGCCCTGCTCGTCCTCGCCGCGGTGGCCGCGGTGTTCCTGCTCCGCGCCGGACCCGGACGCGCTGTCGTCGGCGGCGTCTCGGGGCTGGCCGCGCCGCTGTTCTACCTCGCGTACCTGAACCGTGGCGGCCCCGGAGAGGTGTGCCACGCGGTGGCGGGCGGACAGACCTGCACCGACGCGTACATGCCGGTCCCGTTCCTCGTCGCCGGACTGCTCCTGCTGGGCGCGGGTCTCGTGATCCAGGTGCTGACCGTCCGCCGCGCGAGGGCGGACCGCACACCGGCGAGGTAGCCCGGCGGGACATGCGCGAGGGCCCGGCACATGCGCGAGGGCCCGGCCCCGAAGGTTCTCGGGACCGGGCCCTGTGGACGTGCGTCCGGGTCAGCGCCGGGTGAACGACTGGACGTAGCCGTTCGCGGGCGTGCCCACGCCGGTGACGTCGTCGTAGCCCTTCACGGCGGACAGCGAGCTGTCCTTGCCGAGGGAGCGGACGGACGTGGTCACGCCGCCCGAGGCGTCATAGCCGTTCACGAAGTCGACGCGGGCCACCGCGAGGCCGGAGCCCGTCGGGTTGTCCGTGACGTCGTGGAAGGCCTTCGACCCGTACTTGGCGTAGATCGACGGGTTGGCGAACCCGAGCGCCTTGCCGCCGCCCGCCTGCTGCGCCAGCGCCTGCACGGCCGCGATCACCGGCGAGGCCAGCGAGGTGCCGCCGATGCGGTACTCGCTGTACTGCTGCGAGCCGTCGGGGAAGGTCTGCGTCTGGCCCACCAGGAAACCGGTGTTCGGGTCGGCGATCGCGGAGATGTCCGGGACCACGCGGTTGCCGGCGGCGTTGTTGGCCGTGGCGAGCGCGTTCGGGACGACACCCTTCTGGTAGAAGGGCTCGGCGACCGTCTTGCTGGTGCCGCCGCCCGCGCCGGAGGTGAACGCGCCGGGGAAGTTGGTCCAGCTCTTGCCGTCCGCGGACAGCACGGCCTTCTCGGTGCCCCAGCCGGTCTCCCACAGGTACTTGTCGCCCTTGCCGACGGCCAGCGAGGTACCGCCGACCGCCGTCACCCACGCCGAGTTGGCCGGGGTGTCGACCTGCTTCGTGCCGGTGTTGGCGACCTCGTCGCCGTTGTCGCCGGAGGAGAAGTAGAAGCCGATGCCCTCGACCGCGCCGAACTGGAAGACCTGGTCGTAGGCGGCCGCGAGGTCCGGCGTCTGGTTGGCCTCGATGTCGCCCCAGGAGTTGGAGACGATGTCGGCCAGGTGGTTGTCGACGACCTTGCTGAGCGAGTCGAGCAGATCGTCGTCGTAGCAGGACGCGGCACCCACGTACGTGATGTTCGCGTCCGGCGCCACCGCGTGCACGGCCTCGACGTCGAGGGTCTCCTCGCCGTACCAGCCGGCCGCCCCGCACTCGTCGGTCTTCGTGTAGTTCTTGGGCAGGACCTGCTTGAGCTGCCCGGTGGTGTACGCGGCGTCACCGTTCTTCTTCGCGTAGGTGGCCGCGTCGAAGGCGATGGTCGGGGAGGCGTACGCGTCGGTGATGGCGACCCGCACCCCCTTGCCGGTGTAGGTGCCCGCGCCGTAGGCGGCGCGCAGCTGCTTGCCCGTGTAGCCCTTGATCGCGTACGGGATCTTCGAGCCGTAGGCGTCGGGCAGCGTGCTCGCGGTGTTCGAGCCGTAGTACGAGGAGAACGGCCCGGCGTTCTTGAACACGGCGTCCGGCGGGGGCAGTTGGTCCTTGCTGCTGGCCTTGTGCGGCGCGTTGTCCAGGCCGGTGACGGTCAGGACGGCGCCGTCGAGACCGGCCGGCGCGGAAGCGGCCTTGGCCGGGGCGCGGTAGGTCTTCGAACCCTTGGTGTAGTTGTGCAGCTGGGTCCCGAAGGCCTTCTCGGCGGCGGCCACGTCACCGGTGACGGAGACGTAGTGCTGCGAGACGCCGGTGACCTTCAGGCCCGCCGACTCCAGCCAGGACTTCACCGCGGCGACCTGTGCCTTGGTCGCGCCGAAGCGGGCCTGCGCCTGCTTCGAGCTCAGGTACTTGCCGTACGACGCCGAGCTGGGGTCGGACACCGACTTCGCGTACGCGGCGAGGCCCTGGGCGTCCTTGCCGGCGAGGTAGACCCGGGCGGAGACCTGGGAACTGTCCGAGGTCGCGCCCTTGTCGGCCTTGGCGGTGGCCCACGCGGGCTTGGTCCCGGCCAGCGTGTCACGGTTCGGGCTGTCCGCGGCGTGGGCCGCGGGTATACCGAGCGCCAGCGCGCCCGCGAGCATCGGCAGCGTCGCCGCCATGCTCACTCCGGCGCGAAGTTTGGCGCGGTTGGATCTCATGGAACCCCCTGGATGCGGTTCGTCGCGAGTGATCACTCGACGGTGTGGCCACTCTTGCGACGAACGGTTCATGCCAGGGGAATGCGCATGCCAAGAAGAGCCCAATTAACCTAATGAAAAAGGCTGGTTAGAGGGTTAACCCTCTATCATCGCGCCTTTGCGCCCCGCTCCTTCAACATCCCCGCCATCAGGTCGATCTCCGACTGCTGCGCGTCCACCATTCCCTGCGCGAGCCGCTTCTCCACCCCCACCTCGCACTTCTCCACACAACCCTTCGCCATGTGGATTCCGCCCTGGTGATGGTCCGTCATCAACTGGAGATAGAAGATCTCGGCCTGCTTGCCGTTGAGCGTGCCCAGCTTCTTCATCTCGCTGTTGGTCGCCATGCCCGGCATCAGCGAACCCTCGCCCGCCGAGGGCATGTCACCCATGTCCATCCACGTCATCGGCGGATCCGCCGACACCTTCGGCAGCCCCCACAGATCCAGCCACCCCAGCAGCATGCCGCGCTGGTTGGCCTGCGTCTGCGCGATGTCGTAGGCGAGCCGCCGCACCTCGACGTCCTTGGTCCGGTCGCGCACGATGTACGACATCTCGACGGCCTGCTGGTGGTGCACGGCCATGTCGCGCGCGAACCCGGCGTCCGCGGACTGCGCGGACGGGGTGTCGCCCGCACCGCCGTCCTCGGCCACGGCGTAGGTGATCGCGCCGGCCGCGACGAGCACACCCGCCACGGCCACGGCCACTCCCGCGAACCTCACTGCGACAGACCACCCGTGCACGCCGCGCCCGGCTCGGGCGTCTGCTCGCCCTGCACGAACTTCTCGAAGAACTTGTCGACGTTCGGGTCGTCGGCGCCCGTCACCGTCCGCTGGTGGCCCCACGCCGACAGCATGATCGGATCCTTCTGCTTGTCGTCCGGGCTCATCAGCGTGTACGGCGTCTTCTTCACCTTCGCCGCGAGCGCGTCCACGTCGGCCTTCTCGGCCTTGCTCGTGTACGTCACCCAGACCGCGCCGTGCTCCAGCGAGTGCACGGCGTTCATGTTGTTCAGCGCCTTGGTGTAGACGTCGCCGTTGCAGTTCATCCACACCTGGTTGTGGTCGCCGCCGACCGGGGGCTCCATCGGGTAGTTCACGGTCTTGGCGACATGGGTGCGGCCCAGCGTGCCCTTCCAGGTCTTCACGCCGTCCGAGCCCGTGACGAAGTGCCCCTTGCCCTTGCCGTCGGCCGCCGTGCTGTCGTCGGACTGCGACTTCACCAGCGCGATGGAGCCTGCGACCAGTCCGGCCACGACGACCACACTGGCGGCGATGGTGAGGATCCGGTTGCGGCGCTCTCTGGCCTGCTCGGCGCGCCGCATCTCCTCTATGCGCGCCTTGCGTGCGGCGACATTGCTCTTCTTGGCGGAACCCATGGGGTGTGTCCTTCTGGGGGAAAGGGGCGGCTCGGACGGTGACGATCGGTCCGCTGATCGTAGTGGGGCAGGGTGACTTCTCGTAGGGACCCCTGGGGAAACCGGGGCCCTGTGGTGAGACGGGGAGGGCCGGGCATTACGTATGTCAGTCCGAGCAGGCAAGATGGGCGTCGGAGCAGTACATCCGCCGGACGTGAGGCGTTCACTCCCGGGCCGCCGGGACGATCAAGGTCGGCAACGCGCACGAAACGCTGTTGTGGTGTGATGCTCAGGTGCCCGACCGCCTCCTGCGGGACACGGAGACAGGCGGCCTGACCAGCAAGGATGGGGAAGTCGAAGATGGACAAGCAGCAGGAGTTCGTGCTCCGGACCTTGGAGGAACGCGACATCCGGTTCGTACGTCTGTGGTTCACGGACGTACTGGGCTTCCTCAAGTCCGTGGCCGTGGCCCCGGCGGAGCTGGAGCAGGCCTTCGACGAGGGCATCGGTTTCGACGGCTCCGCGATCGAGGGCTTCGCCCGCGTATACGAATCCGACATGATCGCCAAGCCGGACCCCTCGACCTTCCAGGTCCTGCCCTGGCGCGCCGAGGCCCCCGGCACGGCCCGGATGTTCTGCGACATCCTCATGCCGGACGGCAGCCCGTCCTTCGCGGACCCGCGCTACGTCCTCAAGCGCGCCCTGGCCCGCACCTCCGACCTGGGCTTCACCTTCTACACCCACCCGGAGATCGAGTTCTTCCTCCTGAAGGACCGCCCGCTGGACGGCTCGCGCCCGACCCCGGCCGACAACTCCGGATACTTCGACCACACCCCGCAGAACATCGGCATGGACTTCCGCCGCCAGGCGATCACCATGCTGGAGTCGATGGGCATCTCGGTCGAGTTCTCCCACCACGAGGGCGCCCCCGGCCAGCAGGAGATCGACCTGCGCTACGCCGACGCGCTCTCCACGGCCGACAACATCATGACGTTCCGCCTGGTCATGAAGCAGGTGGCGCTCGAGCAGGGTGTCCAGGCGACGTTCATGCCGAAGCCGTTCTCGGAGCACCCGGGCTCTGGCATGCACACCCACCTGTCCCTCTTCGAGGGCGACCGGAACGCGTTCTACGAGTCGGGCGCCGAGTACCAGCTCTCCAAGGTCGGCCGTTCCTTCATCGCGGGCCTGCTGAAGCACGCGGCGGAGATCGCCGCCGTGACGAACCAGTGGGTCAACTCCTACAAGCGCATCTGGGGCGGCTCCGAGCGCACCGCCGGCGCCGGCGGCGAGGCCCCCTCCTACATCTGCTGGGGCCACAACAACCGCTCCGCCCTGGTCCGCGTCCCGATGTACAAGCCCGGCAAGACCGGCTCGGCCCGCATCGAGGTCCGCTCCCTCGACTCCGGCGCCAACCCGTACCTCGCCTACGCCCTCCTCCTGGCCGCCGGCCTCAAGGGCATCGAGGAGGGCTACGAGCTCCCTCCGGGCGCCGAGGACGACGTCTGGGCCCTGTCCAACTCCGAGCGCCGCGCCATGGGCATCGAGCCCCTGCCCCAGAACCTGGGCGAGGCCCTCACCCTGATGGAACGCAGCGACCTGGTCGCCGAGACCCTGGGCGAGCACGTCTTCGACTTCTTCCTGCGCAACAAGCGCCAGGAGTGGGAGGAGTACCGCAGCGAGGTCACGGCCTTCGAGCTGCGGAAGAACCTGCCGGTTCTGTAGGCCCTGGTCAGGGCTAGTTTTCTTTCGACATAACGAGTGGGGTTGACGGTGACTGACCGTCAGCCCCACTGCGCTTTCAGGGCTTTGGGCCGCCTGTGGGCCGTCGGAAGGGTCCTCAATGGGCTGTGCGACTCACTGCGCACGCCTGCAGCGGTGAACTTTCGCTGCATCGATCAAGGCCCGCACACGGCGCAGGCGCGCGCCGCCTCTGCGGCGCGGCCTGCCTCCTGCCTCCGCCCCGGCCACCGCGCCCGGCGACCGCTGGAATGAAGGGGGAGGCACCCTCTGTGGCTGGGGCGGTCGGCTCCACCGCTGGGGGCAGCCACTTTGGCGCGAGCCTCTAAGGTCATGGTCCCAACGTCGTGCTTTCCCGGGCAGGTTCACAGACTGCCCAACTCGCCGGAAGCTTACGGGGCCGTGATCACTCGCCCCAAAACAGCTCCAGCCCAATGCCGCTCCGCAGACCTCATTTGACCCGCCAGTGCCTTGCCGAAAGCAAGGGGAGCGCAGCGGAGTGGCAGAAGAACCCAATTGGAGTCACTATTGGGAGAGGAGTTCGAGGGATTGGGTCCGTTAACGGTCGCATGGTGTGCAAGTTTCGATCACGGGTGTCACGAAACCCGGCACAGCGCCGATTTCGGCGGGTTAGCCTCCGCACGCGCCGCAGAAAGATGCGCAACGCGACCCGTTTCGCGCTCAACCACAGGTGGGACGCGCCAGACGTCAATGACATCAGGAAGGCTGTGAGTCAGATGCCGTCTCAGGACGAAAAGCGCCACAGGCTCGAAAATGACCTCCGTCAGCACACGCATCGCGTTGAGTGCATCCAGGATGAGCTCCGGAATCTCAACAATGAGTTGAGGATTCACAACATCCTGCTATCGCTTGGTCGTAACGAGAAACTCCTGGCTTTGCTTGATCGGCTGCGCGACGATGAGGGCCTGATGCGGGAAGCACGCAAAGGTGGCCGCTCGTTCTTTGAAGAGAGGGGCGTCGAGCTACCCTCCGAGATCCAGACAGTGACCAGCGCCCCCACAAATCAGGGGACCAAGTTTCGCGGCATCTTCCTAGACGATGCTGGGCGCGAGTTCGAAGTGGCATGGGACACCCACAACGGATACGGCGGCATGCATCCCGAGCTACGCGAAGCCAGGAAGAAGCCGCTAAACCTTTCCCTCTCCTACGAGAAGGTGCGCACTCAGCTGAGCACGGACTTCACTCTAATAGGGAGTGGATATTCCCCGGGAGGGCAAGTCGCGATCGGTATCATTAAAGAACCGGGGAAATCTGTTGAGACCACTTCGCTTGGGAATGTGACCGCTCACCCAAGTGCTACCAACCCAAACATTGGCGTCTTTCGGTACTTCTATCGGGCCTGGTACCTACCGCCACCGGACCCTCAGACTAGGAGCCCTCTTTTCGCCGCCAGGGACGTGACGCACGATCAGGGTACTGTTACAGCGGTCCCCAGCTCGCTTTGGTACCCCCTGCTTTGACCCCGCGTCGTCCAGCGCCCGAGCGTACGCAGATCCTACGGATCGAAGAGTTCTGGCATCCACGTCTGACATCAACCACGCCGGACGGGGATGCGCACCAGCACCTCTACGTTGACGCCCCACAGAGCAACGGCAGTAGCCGGGAGGGGGCGTGATCGAACTCCTAATGCGGTGCTCGCACCATGCCACCAATGGCGATCGCCGCGGCCGATGCCTAGGAGCCTCCGTCGAGTTCGACTGGCGGAGGCTCCTACCCGCGGGGAGCCAGTCAGGGGACGCAGGGCGTTGAAGCATTACCTTCGTACAGGCCGTCCACGGCCTTCCGGGCCCGTGCGTCGCTACTCGGCATGAGGTGCGTGTAGACGCGGAGCGTGAACCCCGGATCGTTGTGTCCGAGGTAGTTGATCTTTGCGAGCGTCGTTGCTGCAAGGTGGTGGGTGCGGGCCGACACTGCCCAGCAGTCGCTACGGTCCGCGCCGCGCCGTGCCGCTCGCTCCTCCAGCTCTTGCGCGGTCTGGAGGAGCGCGGGAAGTGCGGCGATGACGCTGCCGAGCTGCCCGCCCTGGTAGTCGTTCCAGGCCTGCTCCACACGCACGGCCACGGGCGCCGGCGTAGGGAGTTGCACCTCAGCCTCGGGACCGAAGAGCAGACGAGACAGCCGGCGCGGGCTCATGAGCGCGTCACGCACGGCTGGGACGTCGTCCTGCTGTTTCTCGTCTTCCATGAGCACGGTCTGACCGAGCAAATCTCCCAGGGGCACGCGCAGGATGCGCGACAGCTCCGCGAGCATGTCGATCCGGGGAGGCTTCCGGCGCCCCGTCTCGATCTTCGCCAACCAGTCCGTGCTACGCCCGACCAGACCGGCGAGCACCTCTTGCGTGTAGCCGCGACGCTTCCGGTAGAACGCGATGCGCTCGCCGATGCTGAGGTGATCTCCAAGACCACGCATTACGTGCTGCCTCCTGCGGGTTGTAGGGGCCTGTCTCACGGTACAGAGCTGTTGACGGGGCAGGTAGTTGGCCTCGCTTGTTGCTTGGCTGAACAAGAATGTCGGTTCCTGGCGGCGGTGACCCGGACACAGTGTCCGGGTCACCGCCGCCAGGAACCGACATGCAGCAGTGGCTAGGCAGTACGCAGGTCCTTCGTTCGATATTCGATCACTAGAATTATATTTCCGCGCCCCACTCCTACGCGGCTCAGTAAGATGTTCACCTCACTGCAGAAGAAGGGCAGGCTGCCGATGGAGAACGTGGTTATTCCCGCAAACCTGAGTGGTGGAGAGGCTGACAAGTTCGCACTTTCTATCGCATCCGTCACGCTCGAAAATGGTCTCACTTTGAATCCGCCATCGCGTGGCGTGACAGTAGTAGTAGGTGGCAATAATGTTGGCAAGTCGACGTTGCTCAAGCAGATTTCAGCCCTCTCTTCGCGAAATGCCGGTGAGGCGGTAGGGCCGGCTCGCTGGCGGCTTGTAACAGACATTCGTTTTAATGTCTCGGGTACTTCCAGAGATCTTTGCGCGTGGCTCCTTGCGCATGGGAATGTGTACATGCAAAACGGATTGCTTTGGTTTGGTACGCAGGGGCATGGAGGTGCGCATGAACATCATGTTCGGCAATTCGGTGAAATGGATCAAGGGCGAGTAGATAGGCTCTTGCCCTTGGTGAGTTCATTCATGCTATTTGCGGACCCGTGGGAGCGGGTAGGAGCTATTCAGCCCCAGGAGATGAGGGAGTCTGTAGAAACGCCTCCGAAAAATGTGATGCACCACCTAGAGGACTCGGTGCAGATGTTGACTGAAGTGCGAGAAATCTGTCGTGAAGTATTTCGTCTTGACTTGACGCTAGACACGTTGGCTCGAATGATTCAGTTGCGTGTAGGAAGGGTGGCGATTTCTGCACCCCCTGCCGATGCTATCTCGTCAGAATATCGAAAGGAGGTTGCGAGCCTTCCGCCGCTAATGGAACAGGGGGATGGGATCAAAAGTTTGATCGCGCTCATCCTCCCCATTGTGACTGCCGAACATCCCATTGTCCTGATTGACGAACCGGAAGCTTTCCTTCATCCGCCACAGGCCACCGCCCTCGGGAGAATCCTGGGTAGCCTTGCAAAGAGGAAGGGGATTCAAGTGATTCTAGCGACGCATGATAAAAATCTCCTGACCGGGCTCCTGGCCTCCGACTCGGAGGTTTCCATTGTCCGTCTCGATAGAACCCTGGAGGGTACCTCGCGGGCTCATCAGCTTGCCGTTGAGGATGTTCGGGAGCTTTGGGGTGACCCGTTGTTGAGGTACACGAATACGCTGGATTCTCTCTTTCATCGGCTTACTGTTGTTGCCGAGGCCGATCAGGATTGCCGGTTCTATGCAGCTGCGCTCAATGAATATGAACCTCGGGCGAATGTGCCGATTCCGGCCAGCGATGTTCTATTCGTTCCGTCGTACGGTAAGGCGGCAATCTATAAGCTGGTTAAGGCGCTGCGAGCCATCCATGTCCCAGTTGTTGCGGTTCCTGATATTGACATTTTGAACGACGAGGTGACCATTTCTCGATTGGTCGAAGCGTATGGCGTCGACTGGAATCTGCTGAAGCGTGACTATAGAGTCGCGACCCAGTCTTTTCGGGGGTCTCGAAATCCGGCTACTCTGCGTGATGTGATCGCGGCGGTGCAGTCTGTTTTCGCAGGGAGAGAGGATGAGAAATATAGTGACGATGCAAAACGCGAGGTTCTGGCTCAAATTCGAGCGCAAGAAAGCCCATGGAGCCTACTCAAGAAATTCGGCGAAGCGGCGTTTGAGGGGCAGTCTGCTGTCGCGGCGGAGCAGCTAATGAAGCGTCTGGATGAACTCGGAATTGTGCTTGTGAGGGTGGGTGTACTTGAGAAGTTCGCTCCGACTTTGGGTGTTGCTAAAGGGCCAGCTTGGCTGACCGCTGCGCTGGCGGCAGGGGCGCACAGGGGAGACCGGGCACGGGAGCACATCAGGCGTTGCCTATCCCCGCTCAACGTCTCTTCGGAGTGAGGCCCGGATGGTCATCTGCTGGCCTCGGCGCCGGGCCGTCTGTGGGCCGTCGAAGGGTGGCCCACAGCGACCAACAACGACCAATGACGGCCGTTCGATCTCAGGTCAGTGCTGCGCAGACGTCGATCGCCTGAGGTCGCCCCGGGCCGCCGTCACTTCCTGCGCAACAAGCGGCAGGAGTGGGAGGAGTACCGCAGCGAGGTCACGGCCTTCGAGCTGCGGAAGAACCTGCCGGTGCTGTAGGGCGGGAGCGCTGGGTTTCTCCTCGGTAGGAACGGCGTCCGGGCCGGCGGCATGGTGCCGTCGGCCCGGAGTCGTGTGTGGTCCCTGTTGCCGGAAAAAGATGTGCTTTTTGTGTTGACTTGCACCATTTCGGCGAGAAGCGTGAGGTCGAGACGCGACAGTTCGACACCGCACTGCCGCACGGCCCGATCGACACAGGAGGCTGAGCGGAATGACAAGCAGAGCCCCGGTGAGGCGGATCGCCATGGCGCTGGGCGCCGGTGCCGCCGTCTGCGCACTGAGCCTCGGCGGCGCGGGCTTGGCCGATGCCAAGATCCAGCCGGTCGACACGCAGTGCACCAACAACGGAGGCCACCAGCCCGGAGGACAGCAGCCGAGCTGCGGCGGCAACGGACTCACCCAGGAAACCGAGAACCAGAACCCCTCGGGCCACGCACCGCCCGGACAGAACTGAGCAGCCCGCACTCCACGGGCGTGGACAGCAGGACAGGACACGACCGCCGCGGCACCGAGGAGCCGCGGCTTTCCCGTGCCGTCCCGCTGTCCCCGCTACCCCTGCTGCCGGGCCAGCTGCGCGAGCACCTGGTGCAGGGGCTCGGTCTCCCGGCGCTTGTACTCCTGGATCGCCCAGCCGTTGCCGTCCGGGTCCTTGAAGTACATGAAGGTGGCGCCGTCCTGCGGGGCGAACTGGACCGGCTCGCTCACGTCCAGGCCGCGGGAGGTGAGCTCCTCGTACGCCGCCTTCGCGTCCGTCACGCACAGCTGCATGCCGTGGTACGTCCCGGGCTGTGGGGTTCCCGTCGGGACTTGGAGGCCGTCCACCAGGGCGATGGAACAGCCGGATCCGGGCGGGGTCAGCTGGCAGATGCGGACGCCCTCCATCACCTCGCCGTCCAGATCCACGTGGAAGCCGACCTTGTCGCGGTAGAACTCCTTCGCGCGGTCCACGTCCGTGACCGGCAGCAGGATGACTTCGAGGCTCATGTCCATGGCGTGACTCCCTTGTCGACGTCGGTGCATCGGGCCGTTCTCAGAAGCGCCACCGCGTCTGGCTGAACGGCTGTCCCTTACCGAAGCCGAAAACGGTGCGCGGCGCCACCGCATAGACGACAGCGTGTCCCGGTCCGTGATGGAAGTAGCCGTCCCGCACCTCGAAGCGCCAGAAGTCGCCGTACTTCGCCTCCCACGCGGCGGCCAGTTCACGCAGCCTCGTGTCGTCGGAGACCCGCACCGCCTCGCCCTCCACCACCAGGTCGTAGCCCTTGTCCCAGATGTTGGTGCCGGTCGTCAGCGTCACGTGCACGTTGTGCGCGAGGTTCTTCGCCTTGCGCTCCTCCGGGCCGGTGCAGAAGTGCAGTGCGCCGTGCGCCCACACGGCAGGCAGCGGTGTGACGTGCGGGCGCCCGTCCGGCCGTACCGTCGAGATCCAGAACAGCTCGGCGGAGGCCAGCAGCGACTCCGCGTCGGCCCAGGAGTGCGCTGTCGCGTCGGGGTCGCTGTAGCGCGGGTCGAGGTGGGTCTCGGGTTCCTTCTCGGTCATCACAGAGCCTCCGGCTCGGGGAACACCCGGGCCACCGCGGCGGTCCGGCTCGACACCCCCAGTCTGCCGAAGGCGTTCTCCAGATGCTTGCGAACGGTGCTGGGGGAGACCACGAGCTGTTCGGCGATCTGCGCGGTGCTCATGCCGACCGCCACGCAGCGCAGCACGTCCAGTTCGCGGTGGGTGAGGCGGACGGGCTGCCGGCGTCGGCGGGCCGCGACCTTGTAGAGGTCGTACAGGTGGGGGGCCAGCATGCGCAGGGTGGTCATCTCGTGGTCGGTGAAGGCATTCCTGTCCTCGCGGAAGAACTGGAAGACCCGGGTGCGGTTCGGCGCGGTCGACAGCGCGACGGACGCGATGGTCGGGTGCGGGGCGAGGAACTCCGTGTAGATCGGCAGGCTCCGCAGCTCGCGCACCGAGCGGAAGTCCGCCATCTGTGTCGTCTCGGGAACGTCGTGCGGCCTGCAGACCTGGAGGCACTGGGTGTGCTGATGGCGCCAGGTCCAGTACCCGTCCATGTCGTCCTCGGCCTCGTCCTCGTCGCCGATCGCCTGGGCGTTGAGCTCCCTCCTGGTCGGGATGTCCAGCTCGCAGAAGCTCGCCGCGTCGCACGGAATCAGCCGCATCAGTCCCGGCAGCAGGCACTTCGGGGGCACCCCGCCCCCGTCGAGATCCTGCCGGGCCTCCTCCAACAGGTCCGCCATGCGGCGCAGATGGGCCTCGGCGGTGGTGCGGGGTGGGGTCATGTCGGCCTCCCCGGGCCGAAGTACGGGCGCTGACTCGACGCTACGCCGGGCCCGTTCGCGCCGCCCCGGGATTCGCCAAATGGCGAATGGGCGGGCGGCGTGGCAGCGCGCACGCTCGTCATCGGGCGACCGGCTCGGCCGCCCGGAGTCACGGAGGCAGCCCATGCGCTCACATCCGCACCATCGTCCTGACGGCCGCGCGCACCGGCACGCGGTGCTCGTCGCGGCCGCCGTCCCCCTGGTCCTCGCCCTGCCGGCCACCGGCTGCGACGCGTCGACCACCTCCGGCGCGGCCGGCGCGCGGGCCGACGCCGCGTTCTCGTCCGTACGGTTCACGCTGGGTGCCCGGGGTGACATCGAGGTCGCCGGCGTGTCCCGTACGGCGGTCACCCGGGCCGGGGACCGCGCCGTGACCGGCGGCCGCGCGTACCCCTTCGACCGGACCCCGGGCAAGCTGCTCGTGGTGCTCCGGCACTGGCCACAGGGTCAGCGGGCCGCGCGGGACGCGATGCGTCTGCTGCCGCCGCCGGACGACGTGGCGATCGAGAGCGCCTACCTCGTCGACACCGGTGACTGGGCGCTGGCCGAGCTCGACGGTCACCCGGTGCAGTGGCTGCGCGGCGGGACGATCCGTGTGGACGCGACGAAGGCGGGGGCCGTGGAACGCGTCCACCTCACCCTGTCCGGACCGCGCGGGAGCCGGCCGGGGCAGGTCACGCCCCCGCCGGACGAGCGCGCGTGCGAGGACGTCGAACCGGGCGTGAACCGGTACGTCGTCCTCCCGGAGGTCGAGTCGGGCACGGACGTCGCGGAGGTCCTCGCGCGGTTGCGGGAGCGGTGCCTCGACGTCCAGTACGTCTCCATGCCCGGCGGGGTGAACCGGGGCACCGTGTGGTGGGTCGAGATACCGGTCGCCGGCCCCGCGGCCCCGGTGGCCGAGCTACCGCCCCCCACCGACGGCACCCCCACCCACACCCCCGTCCCGGGCGACAACATCCTCACGGACCCGTCCCGCCCGACAACGGTGGTGGTGGTCCACTGACACCCCCTGACGCGACACCGGGCCCGGTTTCCCCTGCCCGCGCCGACCCGACCCGCTGCTCCAGCCGGCCAGCACCCGTCCGCGCCTCACCACAGCCCCGGCTGGGATTCCCCCGCCCGCTCCCCAGGGGGACCCCTGGCCGGGAGCCCACTGTCCGCGGCCCCCGGGCCCTGGCCGGGAGCCCACTGTCCGCGGCCCCGCTGGGCCCTGCCCGGGAACCCACCCTCCACGCCCCCGCTGGGCCCCGGCCGGGAACCCACCCTCCACGCCCCCGCTGGGCCCCGGCCGGGATTTCACCGTCCACACCCCGCTTGCTCCCTCGGCCTGGAACGCCTCACCCACGCCCCGGACCCCAGCCGCAGATCCCCGTCCACGCCTCGCACCCAGCCGCGGGACCCATCCACACCCGGCCGCCCCCCCGAGCCCCACCCAACAATCCCCGGCCGCCCCCCGAGCCCCCACCCGAAAATCCCCACCCGCCCCCACCCCGAAATCCCCCCACCCGCTCCCCGGCGCTCATCCCCCGCTCTCCGGTTACGCTCGATCGACACGACCTAGATCGGACAGGAGGCCGGGGATGACCGCGGCGCCGGGGCGCAGGAGCAGTACCTTCTCGCGGCTGTTGCGGCACGGCTTCACCGATCCGTCGGCCGCCGAGCGGCTGCTGGAGAGCGCGGAGCTGAGCGCCGTACGCAATGACCCGGTGCTGCTGGAGGCGCTCGGCGCGACCGCCGACCCCGATCTCGCGCTGCACGGTCTCGTACGGCTGCTGGAGGCGCAGCCCGACCGGGAGCTGCTCGACACGGTGATAGCGGCGAAGCCGTTCCGCGACCGGCTGCTCGGGGTGCTCGGCGCGTCCGCCGCGCTCGCCGAGCATCTCGCCCGGCACCCCGGCGACTGGCAGGCCCTCGTCACCTACGAGCCGCGCGACCTCCATCCCGGTGTGGAGGAGTTCGAGCGCGGGCTCGCCGAGGCCACCGACCCCGTCTCCTTGCGCGTCGCCTACCGCCGCTGTCTGCTGTCCATCGCCGCCCGTGACGTGTGCGGCACCACCGACCTCGCCGAGACCGCCGCCGAGCTCGCCGACCTCGCCACCGCGACCCTGCGCGCGGCCCTCGCCATAGCGCGGACGGCCGCCCCCGAGGACGCGGCGCTGTGCCGGCTCGCGGTGATCGCGATGGGCAAGTGCGGTGGCCACGAGCTGAACTACGTCTCCGACGTCGACGTGATCTTCGTGGGCGAGGCCGTCGACGGGGCCGACGAGGGCAAGGCGCTGCGCGCCGCGACCAAGCTCGCCTCGCACATGATGCGTGTCTGCTCCGAGACCACCGTCGAGGGTTCCATCTGGCCCGTCGACGCCAACCTGCGGCCCGAGGGCCGCAACGGCCCGCTCGTGCGCACCCTCTCCTCCCACCTCGCCTACTACCAGCGCTGGGCCAAGACCTGGGAGTTCCAGGCCCTGCTCAAGGCCCGCCCGGTCGCCGGTGACATCGAGCTGGGCGAGAGCTACGTCGAGGCGCTCGAACCCCTCGTCTGGAAGGCCGCCGAGCGCGAGAACTTCGTCGCCGACGTGCAGAAGATGCGGCGCCGGGTCGTCGAGAACATCCCCGTCGCCGAGCTCGACCGGCAGCTCAAGCTCGGCCCCGGCGGTCTCAGGGACGTCGAGTTCGCCGTGCAGCTCCTGCAGTTGGTGCACGGCCGCGAGGACGGTTCGCTGCGCAGCGGCACCACGCTGAAGGCCCTGCAGGCCCTCGCCGCGGGCGGCTACGTCGGCCGCGCCGACGCCGCCCAGCTCGACGAGGCCTACCGTTTCCTGCGCTCCATGGAGCACCGCATCCAGCTCTACCGGCTGCGCCGCACCCACCTCGTCCCCGAGGACGACACCGACCTGCGCCGCCTCGGCCGCTCCCTCGGCCTGCGCGCCGACCCGGTGACCGAGCTGAACCGCGAGTGGAAGCGGCACTCCTCCGTCGTACGACGACTGCACGAGAAGCTGTTCTACCGGCCGCTGCTGGACGCCGTGGCCCAACTCGGGGCCGGGGAGATCAGGTTGAGCGCCGGGGCGGCCCGGGAGCGGCTGGTCGCGCTCGGGTACGCCGACCCGGCCTCCGCACTCAGGCACCTGGAGGCCCTCGCCTCCGGTGTCACCCGCAAGGCCGCCATCCAGCGAACTCTCCTTCCGGTCCTGCTGGGTTGGTTCGCCGACTCCGCCGACCCCGACGCCGGGCTGCTCAACTTCCGCAAGGTGTCGGACGCGTTGGGCAAGACGCCCTGGTATCTGCGGCTGCTGAGGGACGAGGGCGCCGCCGCCGAGAACCTCGCACGCGTCCTGTCCGCCGGACGCCTCGCCCCCGATCTGCTGATGCGCGCACCGGAAGCCGTGGCCCTCCTGGGGGACGGCGACGGCGGCGGACTGGATCCGCGCGGGCGGGCCGGTCTCGAACAGGAGATCCTCGCCGCGGTCGGCCGCGCGGAGGGCGCCGTCCAGGGCGTCACGGCGGCCCGTGGCGTCCGCCGCCGCGAACTCTTCCGTACGGCTGCCGCGGACATCGTCGGCTCCTACGGCACCGAGACCCAGCCGGCCGAGCCGGACCAGGGCGCCCTGGTGGAGCGCGTCGGCGCCGCCGTGTCCGACCTGACCGCGGCGACCCTCGCCGGCACCCTGCGCGCGGTCGTCCGGGAGGGCTGGGGCGACACCCTGCCGACCCGGTTCGCCGTGATCGGCATGGGCCGCTTCGGCGGTCACGAACTCGGCTACGGCTCCGACGCGGACGTCCTGTTCGTCCACGAGCCGCGCGAGGGCGTCGAGGAGCGGGAGGCCTCCGAGGCCGCCAACAAGGTCGTCTCCGAGATGCGCCGCCTGCTCCAGATCTCGAGCGCCGACCCACCGCTGCTCATCGACGCCGACCTGCGCCCCGAGGGCAAGTCCGGGCCGCTGGTGCGCACGCTGACCTCGTACGCGGCCTACTACCGCCGCTGGTCGCTGGTCTGGGAGTCACAGGCGTTGCTGCGGGCCGAACCGGTCGCCGGGGACGAGGAGTTGGGCCGCCGGTTCGTCGAACTGATCGACCCCCTGCGCTATCCGACGGCGGGCCTCGGCGACGACGCCGTACGTGAGATCCGGCGGCTGAAAGCGCGCATGGAGTCCGAGCGGATGCCGCGCGGCGCCGACCCGAAGCTGCACACCAAGCTGGGGCCCGGCGGTCTCTCGGACGTCGAGTGGACGGTCCAGCTGCTCCAGATGCGGCACGGGGCGCGGGTCGCGGAGCTGCGCACGACCCGTACCCGCGCGGCCCTCTCCGCGGCGCGGGACGCCGGGTTCGTCTCCGCGGACGAGGCCCAGGTCCTCGACGAGGCGTGGGTGCTGGCGACCCGGGTGCGCAACGCGGTGATGCTGGTACGGGGACGGGCCGGGGACACGTTTCCGACGGAGGCCCGTGAGCTCGCCGCGGTGGGGCGCTACCTGGGGTACGGGCCGGGGCACGCCGGAGACATGCTGGACGACTACCGGCGCACGGCCCGGCGGGCGCGGGGCGTGGTGGAGGAGCTGTTCTACGGGGCGTAGGGAACGCGCAGGGTGCCCTTCTTGTCCGGCACGACCTTCGGCAAGGCGTACGGCAGCGCCCCGTACCAGATCCGTGCCACCGCGAAGCCGAACAGCAGGCACAGGATGCCGCCCACCGCGTCGAGCCAGAAGTGGTTGGCGGTGGCCACGATGACCAGGAGCGTCGCCGCCGGGTAGAGCAGGCCGAGAACGCGTACCCACGGCACCGACGCCAGCGCGAAGATCGTCAGGCCGCACCACAGGGACCAGCCGATGTGCATGGACGGCATCGCCGCGTACTGGTTGGACATGTGCTTCAGATCGCCGGAGGCCATCGAGCCCCAGGTCTGGTGGACCATGACCGTGTCGACGAAGTTCCCGCCGGTCATCAGCCGCGGGGGCGCCAGCGGGTACAGGTAGTAACCGACCAGTGCCACACCGGTGGTCGCGAAGAGCACCAGACGGGTCGCCGCGTAGCGGCCGGGATGGCTGCGGTAGAGCCAGACCAGGACACTCAGGGTCACGATGAAGTGCAGGGTCGCGTAGTAGTAGTTCATCCCGACGATGAGCCAAGTCACGGAGTTCACCGCGTGGTTCACGGACTCCTCGACCGCGATGCCCAGATGGTGCTCCATCCGCCAGATCCAGTCGGCGTTGCGCAGCGCCTCGGCCTTCTGCTCCGGCACCGCGTTGCGGATCAGCGAGTACGTCCAGTAACTCACCGCGATCAGCAGGATCTCGAACCACAGGCGAGGCCGGCGCGGGGTGCGCAGCCGGCGAAGGAGATTCGGCCGGTCCGCGGCCGTGAGGGAGTCAGGAGCGGCCGCATTCTCGCGGTCTTCCAGACTGGTCACGGTCGAGTCACCCATAGACACAAAGTCTGCCAGAGACGCCTTACCCCACCGATCATCCTCCGGTCGGGTTCGGGTCGCATGTCCTACAACGGGAAGACTGTCACTTTCTCCTACCGGGGCACTGTCGACAGCCCGGTTTCTCCGCCTTACGGACGACTGCGGTCCCCAGGGGCCGAAGCCGTCGAACCCCGCACCACCAGCTCCGGCATGAACACGAACTCACTGTGCGGCGCGGGCGTTCCGCCGATCTCCTCCAGCAACGTGCGCACCGCCGCCTGCCCCATGGCCGGCACCGGCTTGCGGATCGTCGTCAGCGGCGGGTCGGTGAAGGCGATCAGCGGGGAGTCGTCGAAGCCCACGACCGACACGTCCCGCGGCACCTCCAGACCCCGCTGCCGGGCCGCCCGTATCGCGCCCAGCGCCATCATGTCGCTCGCGCACACCACCGCGGTGCAGTCACGGTCGATGAGGGCGGTGGCGGCCGCCTGGCCACCCTCCAGGGTGTACAGGGAGTGCTGGACGAGGTCCGCCTCGACGGTCGCCGCGGCCAGGCCGAGCTGGTCCTGCATGGTGCGGACGAAGCCCTCGATCTTGCGCTGGACCGGCACGAAGCGCTTGGGGCCGAGCGCGAGGCCGATCCGGGTGTGCCCCAGCGACACCAGATGGGTCACCGCCAGCGACATCGCCGCGCGGTCGTCGGGGGAGATGAACGGCGCCTGCACCTTCGGCGAGAAGCCGTCCACGAGCACGAAGGGCACGCCCTGCGCCCGCAGCTGCTCGTAGCGCTGCATGTCCGCGGAGGTGTCCGCGTGCAGCCCGGAGACGAAGATGATGCCCGCCACGCCCCGGTCGACGAGCATCTCGGTGAGCTCGTCCTCCGTGGAGCCGCCCGGGGTCTGGGTGGCGAGGACGGGCGTGTACCCCTGCCGGGTCAGCGCCTGGCCGATGACCTGGGCCAGCGCCGGGAATATCGGGTTCTCCAGCTCCGGGGTGATCAGGCCCACCAGGCCCTCGCTGCGCTGCCGCAGTCGTACCGGGCGTTCGTAGCCCAGTACGTCGAGCGCGGCCAGCACGGACTGTCGAGTGGTGGCGGCGACACCCGGCTTCCCGTTGAGGACGCGGCTGACGGTCGCTTCGCTCACCCCCGCCTGAGCAGCGATGTCGGCTAGCCGTGTGGTCACGGCACCGGACTGTACCGGCCGTATCGTCATCGCGGTCCCTCTGTTCTGGTCGGCGCCCCTTGTCCCGCAAGGGGATGATTCCCGCAAGGGAGGGGGATGGCAAGAGCTTGCAGAGTCTTGCACAACCTGTAGTCGTCCCGCTCAGGCCCGTAAAACAAGGGTCTCGCGACGGTCGACGAGGGGTCACGACGGGGTAACTTCCGCGGTCTCTTGCACTTTTTTTCTGCAAGGTCTTTCGCAAGCCTTGCATCGCTGTTACGTTCCCACTCGCCCGGCGGCCGCAAAGGCGCAGTCGGCAGACGGGGAGGGCAGACGGGACCTCTCTCCCCGCACCACACGGGCTTTCACCCTCAAGGAGAACTCATGCGGCGTGGCATAGCGGCCACCGCGCTGGTGGCGTCGTTCGCCCTCGCGGCGACGGCCTGCGGCGGAAGCGACAGCGGCGACAAGGCCGACGGTCCGGTCACCATCACCTGGTGGGACACCTCCAACGCCACCAATGAGGCGCCGACGTACAAGGCCCTGATCAAGGACTTCGAGGCCGCCAACAAGAACATCAAGGTCAAGTACGTCAACGTCCCCTTCGACCAGGCGCAGAACAAGTTCGACACCGCCGCCGGCGCGAGCGGTGCCCCCGACGTGCTGCGCTCCGAGGTCGGCTGGACCCCGGCCTTCGCCAAGAAGGGCTACTTCCTGCCGCTGGACGGCACCGAGGCCCTCGCCGACCAGGCCAAGTTCAAGTCCAACCTGATCGAGCAGGCCAAGTACGACGGCAAGACCTACGGCGTGCCGCTGGTCACCGACACCCTCGCCCTGGTCTACAACAAGCAGCTCTTCGCGAAGGCCGGCGTCGAGGCCCCCAAGACCTGGGACGACCTGAAGGCCGCCGCCGCCACGATCAAGTCGAAGACCGGCGTCGACGGCTACTGGGGCTCCACCCAGGCCTACTACGCGCAGACCTTCCTCTACGGCGAGGGCACCGACACCGTCGACGCCTCCGCCAAGAAGATCACCGTGAACTCGGCCGCCGCCAAGAAGGGCTACGGCACCTGGCTGAGCCTCTTCTCCGGCAAGGGCCTGCACAAGGCCGACACCACCGCCGACGCCTACGCCCACATCCAGGACGCGTTCGTCAACGGCAAGGTCGCCGCGATCATCCAGGGCCCGTGGGAGATCACCAACTTCTACAAGGGCTCCGCGTTCGCGGACAAGGCCAACCTCGGCATCGCCACCGTCCCGGCCGGCTCCACCGGCAAGGCGGGCGCCCCGACCGGCGGCCACAACCTCTCGGTCTACGCCGGCTCGGACGCCGCCCACCAGAAGGCCGCGCTGAAGTTCGTCAACTTCATGACCTCCGCGAAGTCCCAGTCGACCATCGCGCTGAAGAACTCCACGCTGCCCACCCGCGACGACGCCTACACCGACCAGGTCAAGGCCGACCCGGGCATCGCCGGCTACGGCACGGTCCTCGCAGCCGCCCAGCCGCGCCCGGCCCTGCCCGAGTACAGCTCCCTGTGGGGCCCGCTGGACACCGAGCTGCCCAAGGTCGCCGGCGGCAAGGAGTCCCTGGACAAGGGTCTGAGCAACGCGGAGACCGCCATCGCCAAGCTGGTGCCGGACTTCAGCAAGTGAGTCCGCGTGGCCGCCGGATCTCCCGGTCATGGGGGGAGAGATCCGGCGGCCACCGGTCTGTGTCGGCCCCGCCCGCGGGGCCGCGTCGCCCAGCCACTTCTCAGAGCCGCAGAACTTCCAGAAGGTGTCGAACATGACAGTCGCCATCGACCGCGCCACCGGCAAACGCCACGGTGACCGCGCGCCACGGCCCGGGCTGGGCCAACGCCTGAAGCACAGCTACCACAAACACTGGTACGCCTACGCGATGATCGCCCCGGTGGCGGTCGTCCTCGGCGTCCTCGTGCTGTACCCCCTGGTCTACGGCGTCTACCTCACGCTCACCGACGCCACCAGCCTCAACACGGCCCGCACGATCGGCGTCAACCACATCGACGCCACCTACAAGTTCATCGGCCTGGACAACTACGCCGACATCCTGTGGGGCGACACCGCCTACGACCGCTTCTGGTCGCACTTCATCTGGACGATCGTCTGGACGGCCCTGTGCGTCGCGCTGCACTACTGCATAGGGCTCGGCCTCGCGCTGCTGCTCAACCAGAAGCTGCGCGGACGCACCCTGTACCGGCTGATCCTGGTGCTGCCCTGGGCCGTGCCGACCTTCGTCACCGTCTTCGGCTGGCGGTTCATGCTCGCCGACGGCGGCATCATCAACAGCGCCCTGGACGCACTGCACCTGCCGAGCCCGTCCTGGCTGGAGGACACCTTCTGGCAGCGCTTCGCCGCGATCATGGTCAACACCTGGTGCGGAGTGCCGTTCATGATGGTCTCGCTGCTCGGCGGACTCCAGTCCATCGACGCCTCCCTGTACGAGGCCGCCGAGATGGACGGCGCGACCGCCTGGCAGCGCTTCCGGTACGTCACCCTCCCGGGCCTCAGGAGCGTCAGCTCCACCGTCGTACTGCTCGGCATCATCTGGACGTTCAACCAGTTCGCCGTGATCTTCCTGCTGTTCGGCAACACCGCGCCGGACGCGCAGATCCTCGTCACCTGGGCCTACTACCTGGGCTTCGGACAGCAGCCGCGCGACTTCGCGCAGTCGGCCGCGTACGGCATCCTGCTGCTGGCCATCCTGATCGTCTTCACCTCCTTCTACCGCCGCTGGCTGAACCGCAATGACCAGCAGCTCGCGATCTGAGGCAGGAGCCCCCATGAGCACGTCCACAGTCGAGAACCCGGCCACGGTGAGCGAACGGCCCGCCGAGGCGCCCCGCCGGATCCGCCGCCGCGGTGAGCAGAGCCTCGCCGGCTCCTTCGTCTCGCACGGCATCCTGATCGTCGCGAGCCTCATCGCGCTCTTCCCGATCACCTGGCTGGTCTTCCTGTCCCTCGGCCCGGACAAGGACGACTACCTCCACCCGGGCGGCATCTGGAAGAAGATGACGTTCGACAACTACTCGTTCGTCCTCCAGCACACCGAGTTCTTCAGCTGGCTCAAGAGCTCGCTGATCGTCTCGCTCGGCACCACGGTGATCGGTGTGCTGATCGCCGCGACCACCGGGTACGCCGTGTCCCGCATGCGCTTTCCGGGCTACCGGAAGTTCATGTGGGTGCTGCTGGTCACCCAGATGTTCCCGGTGGCCGTACTCATGGTGCCGATGTACCAGATGCTCTCGGACCTCCAGCTCATCGACAGCTACCTTGGGCTCATCCTCGTGTACTGCACGACAGCGGTGCCGTACTGCGCCTGGCTGCTCAAGGGATACTTCGACACCATCCCCTTCGAGATCGACGAGGCCGGACGCGTCGACGGGCTGACCCCCTTCGGCACGTTCGCGCGGCTGATCCTGCCGCTCGCCAAGCCGGGACTCGCGGTCGCCGCGTTCTACAGCTTCCTCACCGCCTTCGGTGAGGTCGCGTTCGCCTCGACGTTCATGCTGTCCGACACGAAGTACACGTTCGCGGTGGGCCTGCAGAGCTTCGTCAGCGAGCACGACGCCCAGCGGAACCTGATGGCCGCGACCGCGGTGCTGATCGCGATACCGGTGTCGGCGTTCTTCTACCTGGTGCAGAAGAACCTGGTGACCGGACTGACCGCGGGCGGCACGAAGGGGTAGTCCGACCGTCGTTCGGCCACGGCGCCGCCGTGGCCGGTCATACCCGGGGCGGCCGCAGTGTCCATCCGACCCCGCTGTCACCGCGGCCGCCTCGTCACCCTCATACCTTTGACCTGATGAACCCGTTACACATCAAGGACGCCATGAGCCAGCAGCACTCCGCCATCGCCCCGGCCCCCCACCCCGCCGAAGCCAAGCGCAGCGACTGGTGGCGCGACGCGGTGATCTACCAGGTCTATCCGCGCAGCTTCGCCGACAGCAACGGCGACGGCATGGGCGATCTGGAAGGCATCCGCACCCGACTGCCGTACCTGCGCGACCTCGGCGTGGACGCGGTGTGGCTCAGCCCCTTCTACGCCTCCCCGCAGGCCGACGCCGGCTACGACGTCGCCGACTACCGGGCCGTGGACCCCATGTTCGGCAACCTCCTGGACGCCGACGCGCTGATCCGCGACGCCCGCGGGCTGGGCCTGCGGACCATCGTCGACCTGGTGCCCAACCACTCCTCCGACCAGCACGAATGGTTCAAGCGTGCGGTCGCGGAGGGCCCCGGATCGCCGCTGCGGGACCGCTACCACTTCCGCCCCGGCAAGGGCGAGGACGGCGAACTCCCGCCCAACGACTGGGAGTCCATCTTCGGCGGACCCGCGTGGACCCGCGTCGAGGACGGCGAGTGGTACCTCCACCTCTTCGCCCCCGAGCAGCCCGACTTCAACTGGGACCACCCCGCCGTCGGCGACGAGTTCCGCTCGATCCTGCGCTTCTGGCTGGACATGGGCGTGGACGGCTTCCGCATCGACGTGGCCCACGGCCTGGTGAAGGCGGACGGCCTTCCCGACCTTGGATCCCACGACCAAGTCAAGCTGCTGGGCAACGATGTCATGCCCTTCTTCGACCAGGACGGTGTCCACGAGATCTACCGCCAGTGGCGGCTGATCCTCGACGAGTACTCCGGTGAGCGCATCTTCGTCGCCGAGGCCTGGACCCCGACCGTCGAGCGCACCGCGAACTACGTCCGGCCCGACGAGCTCCACCAGGCCTTCAACTTCCAGTACCTGAGCACCGCCTGGGACGCCGAGGAGCTGCGCGGGGTCATCGACCGCACGCTGGAGGCGATGCGCCCGGTCGGCGCCCCGGCCACCTGGGTGCTCTCCAACCACGACGTCACCCGGCACGCCACCCGCTTCGCCAACCCGCCCGGCCTCGGCACCCAGATCCGCACGGCGGGGGACCGGGAGCTGGGGCTGCGCCGCGCCCGCGCCGCCACACTGCTCATGCTGGCGCTGCCGGGATCGGCGTACATCTACCAGGGCGAGGAGCTCGGCCTCCCGGACGTCGTCGACCTCGCCGACGAGGTCCGCCAGGACCCGGCGTACTTCCGCGGCGCGGGCCAGGACGGCTTCCGCGACGGCTGCCGGGTGCCGATCCCGTGGACGCGCGAGGGATCGTCGTACGGCTTCGGGGCGGGCGGCAGCTGGCTGCCCCAGCCGTCGGAGTGGGCGGAGCTGAGCGTGGAGGCGCAGACCGGCGACCCGGACTCCACCCTGGAGCTGTACCGCTCGGCCCTCGCCGTCCGCCGCGCGCAGCCCGACCTGGGAGCGGGCGACGCGGTGGAGTGGCTGCGGGCGCCCGAGGGCGTCCTCGCCTTCCGGCGCGGGGAGTTCGTCTGTGTCGCGAACACCGGCGGTGAGTCGGTGACGACTCCGGCGTACGGCCGTCTGCTCCTCGCCAGTGGTGAGGTCGCCGAGGTCGACGGGGACGCGAAGGTGCCGGCCGACACGACCGTGTGGTGGACGACGGCCTGATCATCTGTGTGCATCACCGGGTCCCTCGGGGCCCGGTGATTTTTTCGTCGGGCGTGTCGATCGGCGGGAGGCGCGTTCGACGCTTGGGTGAAAGGGCGAGGACAGCGCCCCGCGATCCGAGGAGAGACCATGCAGATCCGCGCCCGCCTGAGCATGAGCGCCGACGGCTATGTGACGACCCCCGACGGCTGGCCCGCGCTGACCGCCGACCCCGGGTTCGTCTCCGGCCGGAGCCACGGCATCCGGGAGTTCCTGGCCGACTGCGAGGCCGCGCTCATGGGCCGTACGACCTTCGAGCCCGCCCTCACCAACAGCCGCTGGCCCTGGCCCGACCTCGATGTGTTCGTCCTCGGTTCGCACCGCCCCGAGGGCACCCCGGACCACGTCACCACCGACAGCGACCCGGTACGCCTGCTGGAGAAGATCCGCGCGGCCAACCGGGGCGGCGACGTCCACCTCGTCGGCGGCCCCCGCACGATCGGCACATTCCACGCCCTCGGCGCGCTCGACCGCCTCGAACTGGTCGTCCTGCCCATGCTGTTCGGCGGCGGCATGCAGCTGACCCCGGCGCTCGGCCCCGAGACCGGACTGACCTTCCGGAGCCAACGGGCCCTGCCCGGAGGGTCGGTGGAGATCGTCTACTCCTGCCGGGGCAGTCGGGACGACCTGCCGGGCAAGCCCGCCAGTCAGCGCTGAGCAGAGTAGGTGAAAGTTCTTTCTGTTGCTTTCAAGACTCTTGCTGTAAACATTTCGGCAGCGGTACGTTCTCGCCGGCGCCAGGCAAAGACGCCTGGCCGTCCGGCAAGGAGAACCCCCACGTGATATCGAGATGGTCCGCAAGAACCACCGCCACCGCCGCTGCCACCGTGCTCGCGGCCGCGGTCGCCGTCCTGACCCCCACCACCGCCGAGGCCTCCCCACCGGGCACCAAGGACGTCACCGCAGTCCTCTTCGAGTGGAACTTCGCCTCGGTCGCCAAGGAGTGCACCAACACCCTCGGCCCCGCCGGATACGGCTACGTCCAGGTCTCCCCGCCCGCCGAGCACATCCAGGCCTCGCAGTGGTGGACCTCGTACCAGCCGGTCAGCTACAGGATCGCGGGGCGGCTCGGTGACGCCACCGCCTTCCGGAACATGGTCACCACGTGCCACAACGCGGGTGTGAAGGTCGTCGTCGACACCGTCGTCAACCACATGGCCGCGGGCAGCGGCACCGGCACCGGCGGCTCGTCGTACACGAAGTACAACTACCCGGGCCTGTACTCCTCCTGGGACATGGACGACTGCACGTCCACGATCACCGACTACACCAACCGGGCCAACGTCCAGAACTGCGAACTCGTCGGCCTCGCCGACCTGGACACCGGTGAGGAGTACGTCCGCGCCACCATCGCCGGATACATGAACTCCCTGCTCGGCTACGGCGTCGACGGCTTCCGCATCGACGCGGCCAAGCACATCCCGGCCGGCGACCTCGCCAACATCAAGTCCCGCCTGAGCAATCCGTCGGTGTACTGGAAGCAGGAGGTCATCTACGGCAGCGGGGAGGCCGTCCAGCCCACCGAGTACACGGGCAACGGCGATGTGCAGGAGTTCCGTTACGCCTACGACCTCAAGCGGGTCTTCAACAACGAGAACCTCGCCTACCTGAAGAACTACGGCGAGGGCTGGGGCTACATGAACAGCTCGGTCGCGGGCGTCTTCGTCGACAACCACGACACCGAGCGCAACGGCTCCACGCTCAGCTACAAGGACGGCGCGAACTACACGCTGGCCAACGTCTTCATGCTTGCGTATCCCTACGGCGCCCCGGACATCAACTCCGGCTACGAATGGTCCGACAAGGACGCCGGACCGCCCAACAACGGCTCGGTGAAAGCCTGTTGGCAGGACGGCTGGAAGTGCCAGCACGCCTGGCCGGAGATCGTCCGCATGGTCGCCTTCCGCAACGCCGTGCGCGGTCAGTCGGTCACCGACTGGTGGGACAACGGCGGCGACGCCATCGCCTTCGGGCGGGGCAGCAAGGGCTATGTGGCGATCAACCACGAGTCGGGCTCGCTGAGCCGTACGTACCAGACCTCGCTGAGTGCCGGGACGTACTGCAACGTCCAGAACAACACCACGGTGACCGTGAACTCCAGCGGTCAGTTCACCGCCACCCTGGGCGCGAACACCGCGCTGGCGATCTACGCCGGCAAGTCCGGCTGCTGAACCGGCGCGCGCTCACCGATCGGCCACCCCTGCCACGGCCCCACGCCGTCGCACGGGTGGCCGATCCAGTATCTCGATCCACACGATCCGGCCGTCGACCACGTCGAGGATCGGATCGCCCCGCGCGGGCAGCGGCGGCACGCACCGATGGCCCGGACCGAACGGCTGTCCCGGCGGAAGCACCGCCGTGCGCGCGTGATCGACGTATTCACTGACAGATCTGCTGAAAGTTCTTTCCGTTGCTTTCAAGACTCTTGCTGTAAGTATTACGGCGGCGATACGGTCGCGCGGGGTCGGACCCACGTAGAGCCGCCGTAATGCAAGGAGTCCATCCGTGATACCGAGATGGCCGACGCCGTCGAGGCGCCGCACCGCCCACGCCGGACGGGTCGCCGCGGTCACCGTCGCCGCCCTGACCGCAGCATTCGTCCAACCCCTCGCGGCGCGGGCGGACACCCCGCCTCCGCCCCCGTCCGACGCCAAACTCGCCGCCGAGCCCGCCCGGCACGACGACACCCGCGAGCAGTTCTACTTCGTTATGCCGGACCGTTTCGCCAACGGCGACACCGCCAACGACAAGGGCGGCCTGACCGGTTCCCGCCTCTCCACCGGCTACGACCCCACCGACAAGGGCTTCTACCAGGGCGGCGACCTCAAGGGCCTCACCCAGCGCCTCGACTACATCAAGGGCCTCGGAACCACCTCCATCTGGATGGCCCCGATCTTCAAGAACCGGCCCGTGCAGGGCACGGGGGCCGACGCCTCGGCCGGCTACCACGGCTACTGGATCACCGACTTCACCCAGGTCGACCCGCACTTCGGCACCAACAAGGACCTCCAGACCCTCATCTCCAAGGCGCACGCCAAGGGCATGAAGGTCTTCTTCGACGTCATCACCAACCACACGGCCGACGTCGTCGACTACAAGGAGAAGTCCTACGACTACCTCTCCAAGGGCGCCTTCCCGTACCTGACGAAGGACGGCGAGCCCTTCGACGACGCGGACCACGCCGACGGCTCCAAGGCGTTCCCGGCCGTCGACGCGGACTCCTTCCCGCGCACGCCGACCGTCACCGGCGCGAACGCCAAGGTCCCGGCCTGGCTCAACGACCCGACGATGTACCACAACCGCGGCGACTCGACCTACGCCGGCGAGTCGACGACCTACGGCGACTTCTCCGGCCTCGACGACCTGTGGACCGAGCGTCCCGAGGTCGTCTCCGGCATGGAGAGGATCTACCAGCGCTGGGTCAGGGACTTCGACATCGACGGCTTCCGGATCGACACCGTGAAGCACGTCGACATGGAGTTCTGGACCCAGTGGGCCACGGCCCTCGACGCCTACGCGGCCAAGCACGGCCGGAAGAACTTCTTCATGTTCGGCGAGGTCTACTCCGCCGACACGTCGATCACCTCCCCGTACGTCACCCAGGGCCGCCTCGACGCCACGCTCGACTTCCCCTTCCAGGAGGCGGCACGGCAGTACGCCTCCCAGGGCGGCAGCGCGCGGAGACTCGCCGGCGTCTTCGGCGACGACTACAAGTACACGACCGACAAGGCCAACGCCTACGAGCAGGTCACCTTCCTCGGCAACCACGACATGGGCCGCATCGGGTACTTCCTGAACCAGGACAACCCGAAGGCGACCGACGCCGAACTCCTCGCCAAGGACAGGCTCGCCAACGAGCTGATGTTCCTCAGCCGCGGCAACCCCGTCGTCTACTACGGCGACGAGCAGGGCTTCACGGGCGCCGGCGGCGACAAGGACGCCCGCCAGACGATGTTCGCCTCGAAGACGGCCGACTACCTCGACGACGACGAGATCGGCACCGACCGCACCCACGCGAGCGACGCCTACGACACGAGCGCGCCGCTCTACCGGCAGATCAGCGCTCTCGCCAAGCTCCGCAAGGCCAACCCGGCCCTCACCGACGGCGTCCAGACCGAGCGCTACGCGGCCGACGGGGCCGGGATCTACGCCTTCTCGCGCACGCAGGGAGGCATGGAGTACGTCGTCGCCTTCAACAACGCCGGTGAGGCCAAGTCGGCCACGTTCGCGGCCGGTTCGGCGGGGATGACGTACACCGGGATTCACGGCACCGACGCGACGGTGAAGTCCGATGCCGACAAGAAGATCACCGTCACCGTCCCGGCCGGCTCCGCGATCGTCCTCAAGGCGGCGGGCAGGCTCGGCAAGCCCGCCACCACGCCGACGATCGCCCTGAAGGCCCCCGCCGAGGGCGCCACCGGCACGGTCGAGCTCGCCGCCGACGTGGACGGCGGCCTGCTCAACCGGGTCGTCTTCGCCGCCCAGACCGGCAACGGCCCGTGGCGGACGCTCGGCTCCGCCGACCACGCTCCCTACAAGGTCACGCAGACCGTCTCCGACGAGACTCCCGCCGGAACGGCCCTGCGCTACAAGGCCGTTGTCATCGACTCGGCGGGCCGCACCTCCAGTGCCACGGCCGTGTCCACCACCGGCACCCCGCCCGCCGAGGAGCCCCCGACCGCCTCCTCCCGCGACTACGCGGTCGTCCACTACAAGCGCACCGACGGCGACTACGACAAGTGGGGCCTGTACGCCTGGGGCGACCTCGCCGACGGCGAGTCCACCACCTGGCCCGACAGCCATCCCTTCACCGGCCGGGACGCGTACGGCGCCTTCGCCTACGTCAAGCTGAAGCCGGGCGCCTCCGACGTCGGCTTCCTCGTCATCGACAAGGACGGCAACAAGGACGTCGCCACCGACCGCACGATCGACGTCACCAGGACCGGTGAGGTGTGGATCGAGCAGGGCAAGGACGCCGTACTGACGGAGAAGCCCGACCTCCCTGCCCAGGACACGACCAAGGCGGTCATCCACTACCACCGCGCCGACGGGAACTACGACGGCTGGGGCCTGCACGTCTGGACCGGCGCCGCGCACCCCACCGACTGGTCGAAGCCGCTGGAGCCCGTGCGGACCGACAGCTACGGCGCGGTCTACGAGGTTCCGCTCAACGACGGTGCCGCCAGCCTCAGTTACATCATCCACAAGGGTGACGAGAAGGACCTGCCCACCGACCAGTCCCTGGACCTCACGGCGAACGGCCACGAGGTGTGGTTGCTGAACGGCCAGGAGAAGTACCTGCTCCCGCAGCCCGCAGGGTCCGCCGCCGCGCTCGACCTCACCACCTCCAAGGCGGTGTGGATCGACCGCGACACCGTCGCCTGGAACGGTTCGGAGGCCGCTGCCTCCACCCAGCTGCTGTACTCCCGCGACGGCTCCATCGCCGTGAACGGCGGGGCTCTGACCAGCGACGACGAGCGGTGGCTGCGGCTCACGAAGACCGCCCTCACCGACACCCAGAAGGCCAAGTACCCGCACCTGAAGGACTACACGGCCTGGTCCGTCGATCCCCGTGACCGCGACCGGGTGAAGCAGGCCCTCTCAGGCCAGGTCGTCGCCTCCCAGCGAGCCGCCAACGGAGCGGTGCTGACCGCGACCGGCGTCCAGGTCGCCGGTGTCCTGGACGACCTGTACCCCGGTGCGACCAAGGCCGAGCTGGGCCCGGTCTTCCACAAGGACCGCCCCACGCTGTCCGTCTGGGCACCCACCGCGCAGTCCGTGAAGCTGGAGCTCGACGGTTCCACGGTCGCCATGAACCGCGACGCCACCACCGGCGTCTGGTCCGTCACCGGCCCCAAGTCCTGGAAGGGCAAGCCCTACCGGTACGTCGTGAAGGTCTGGGCGCCCAGCGTCCGCAAGGTCGTCACCAACAAGGTCACCGACCCCTACTCCGTCGCCCTCACCACCGACTCCGAGCGCAGCCTCGTCGTCGACCTGAACGACCGGTCCCTGGCCCCGAGCGGCTGGTCGACCTACCGGAAGCCCACGGCCGTCCCCCTCAAGGACGCCGAGATCCAGGAACTGCACATCCGCGACTTCTCGGTGGCGGACGAGACCGTGCCGTCCAAGGACCGGGGCACCTACCTCGCCTTCACCGACAAGAACAGCGACGGCTCCCGGCACCTGCGTCAGCTGGCGAAGGCGGGCACGTCCTACGTCCACCTCCTGCCCGCCTTCGACATCGCGACCGTCCCCGAGAAGAAGTCCGAGCAGTCGACCCCCGACTGCGACCTCGCCTCCTACCCGGCCGACTCCGACCAGCAGCAGGCCTGTGTCGCCGCGTCCGCCGCGAAGGACGCCTACAACTGGGGCTACGACCCCTACCACTACACGGTCCCGGAGGGCTCCTACGCGAGCGACCCGGACGGCACCGGCCGCACGGTCCAGTTCCGGAAGATGGTCAAGTCGCTGAACCAGGACGGCCTGCGGGTCGTCATGGACGTCGTCTACAACCACACCGCGGCGAGCGGGCAGGCCCCCACGAGCGTGCTCGACCGGATCGTGCCCGGCTACTACCAGCGGCTCCTCGCCGACGGCTCGGTCGCCAACAGCACCTGCTGCGCCAACACCGCGACCGAGAACGCGATGATGGGCAAGCTGGTCGTCGACTCGATCGTCACCTGGGCCAGGGAGTACAAGGTCGACGGCTTCCGCTTCGACCTCATGGGCCACCACCCCAAGGCCAACATCCTGGCCGTGCGCAAGGCCCTGGACGCGCTGACCCTCAAGAAGGACGGCGTCGACGGCAAGAAGATCATCCTCTACGGCGAGGGCTGGAACTTCGGCGAGGTCGCCGACGACGCCCGCTTCGTGCAGGCCACGCAGAAGAACATGGCCGGCACCGGCATCGCCACCTTCTCCGACCGCGCCCGTGACGCCGTACGCGGCGGCGGCCCCTTCGACGAGGACCCCGGCGTCCAGGGCTTCGCGTCCGGGCTGTACACCGACCCCAACGGGTCAGCCTCGAACGGGACCGCAGCGGCCCAGAAGGCCCGCCTGCTCCACTACCAGGACCTCATCAAGGTGGGACTCTCCGGCAACCTCGCGCAGTACCGCTTCACCGACACCGACGGCAAGGAGGTCACCGGCGCCCAGGTCGACTACAACGGGCAGCCCGCCGGATACGCGGCCGCGCCAGGAGACGCCCTCGCCTACGCCGACGCCCACGACAACGAGTCACTGTTCGACGCGCTGACGTACAAGCTGCCCGCGGGCACCAGCGCCTCCGACCGGGCCCGGATGCAGGTCCTCGCCATGGCCACGGCCGCCCTCTCGCAGGGCCCGGCGCTCTCCCAGGCGGGCACCGACCTGCTGCGCTCCAAGTCCCTGGACCGCAACTCCTTCGACAGCGGCGACTGGTTCAACGCGATCCACTGGAACTGCCGGGACGGCAACGGCTTCGGCCGCGGACTGCCCATGGCGGCCGACAACGCGTCCAAGTGGCCGTACGCCAAGCCGCTGCTGGGCTCGGTGCGGGTCGGCTGCGCGCAGATCCAGGGGGCGTCGGCCGCCTACCAGGACCTGCTGAGGATCCGTACGACGGAGAAGGCGTTCTCGCTCGGAACGGCGGACCGGGTGCAGTCGACGCTGTCCTTCCCGCTGTCCGGGAAGGACGAGACGCCCGGTGTGATCACGATGGAACTCGGTGACCTCGTCGTCGTCCTCAACGCGACGCCGAAGGCGCAGAACCAGCGGGTCGACGCCCTGGCCGGCACCACCTACCGGCTGCACCCCGTGCAGGCGGCGGGGGCGGACTCTACCGTCAAGGCAGCCTCCTACGCGAAGGAAACCGGCACCTTCGCCGTTCCGGCACGGACCGTGGCCGTATTCATGCGCCATCCGTAGCCCAACGCATTACCTTGGTGGAGCGGACCCTGAACCCCGGTCCGCTCCACCGGTGTTGCCCGAGGGGTGACAGATGGACGCACAAGGCAAGCTGACCGGCACGACCGTGATGGTCGTGGACGACATGGAGGCCAGCCGGTACGCCATGGGCACCGTGCTGAGCCGCGCAGGACACCGGGTGGTCCCGGTCGCCACCGGCGGCGAGGCCCTCGCCGAACTCGACACCCGGCTGCGCAAGGGCACCCTTCCGGACGTGGCCCTCGTCGACGTGGGCCTGCCCGACATGAGCGGCTTCGAACTGTGTCGGCTGTTCAAGGAACGCCCGCACACCGCCGGGATGCCCGTCGTGCACTTCTCGGCCTCCGCGGTGCCCCCCGCCGTGCACTGCGCGGGCATGGACACCGGCGTCGAGGCCTACCTCAAGGTGCCCGCCGAGCCCCTGGAGATCGAGGCCGTGGTCCGGGGCGCCGTACGCAACGCGCAACTGCGGGCCGGAGACCGGGCGCTCGTACGACGGCTCACCCTCCTGTCCGAGACGATCGTCACCATCCAGGCGGCGCGCACCCTCCAGGAACTGTCCGACGCGGCCGCCGAGGGCGTCTCGCGGCTCACCGGAACCCCCGCCGCCGTCTTCGTCCTCGACCAGGACGACCAGCTCTACCGTGGTCTGTCCCGCGACCGGATCCCCGTGGCGCTGCCCGACGAGGGCGCCGACCGGACCGTCGCCGGCCTGCTGCGCCGGCTCGCCCGGGGGCAGTCCGGAGTGCAGCTCACCACCGTGCCGGCGCCGCTGTGGCCCGCCGGTTTCTTCCGGCCGGGCGTCCAGCACGACGCCCGCCTCGCCGTCGTCGTCACCCAGGACGGCCGGGCCCCGGTGTGCCTGGCCGCGCCCGCGCGCGGGATGCGCAGGGTCGGCCTGGAGGGCGAGACCCTGCTGGCCCAGCTCGCGCAGGCCACCGCGCTCGCCGCCCAGCCGCTGCTCATGTACAAGGTCGAGCGGCATGTCGCCCTGACCCTCCAGCACAGCTTCCTGCCCCAGCCGCACCGGCTGCCCGACCTGCCGGGCATCGACGTCGTGGTCCGCTACGTGCCCGCCTCCCGGCAGACCGAGATCGGCGGAGACTTCTACGCCGCGCTGCGCGTCGACGAGGGCGTGCTCACCGCGGTCGGCGATGTCGTCGGGCACTCGCTGGACGCGGCGACCGTCATGGTCGAGCTCCGCCACGCGCTGCGCGCCTACGCCGTCGACGAGAGCGACCCCGCCGTCCTCGCCGAGCGCCTCGACCGGACGCTCCGGCGCTACCACCCCGACACCACGGCCACGGTCTGCCTGGCGCTGATCGACCCGGACACCGGGCGCACCCGGATCGCCAACGCCGGTCACATCCCGCCGCTGGTCGTCCGTGACAGCGGCACCGCGGACTACGCCAAGGCGTCCGGCCCGCTGCTCGGCATCGGCCTGCCCCACCCGCCGGCCACGGAGCTGTTCCTCGAGCCCACCGACCGGCTCCTCATGGTCACCGACGGCCTCATCGAGACCCGCGGCACCGACCTCACGGCCTCCCTGGAACAGCTGCGCGCGGCCTCCGCGGGCGCCCTGCCCGGACTGGACGCGCTGTGCGACACCCTCCTGGACACCTTCGGCCCCGACCGGGAGGACGACATCGCCATGCTGGCGCTGCGGCTAGGGTGATCCGTGTCGCCGTAGAACAGGAGTACCCATGCCGCAGATCACTGTCGAACACTCCCCGTATCTCGACCGTGTCCACTGGGAGGAGTTCGCCCTGGCGCTGCACCCGGTCGTCGTCGAGACGGCGGACGCGAAGCTCGAGGCGTGCAAGACCCGGGTCCTGCGCACCGAGGACGAGGCGGTCGGCGGCGAGAGCAAGAACCACGCGATCGTGCACGTCACGCTCGCCCTGCTTGCCGGACGGTCCGAGGAGACCAAGGCGAAGCTCACCGAGGCCGTCGTGGAACTGCTGCGCGAGCACGTCGGACCCGAGGACGGCCTCACCGTGCACCTCTCCGCCGAGGTGCGCGACCTCGACGCCTCCTACACCAAGGCCGTGCTCTAGGAGGCGAGGGTGATCAGCCGGGCGGCGAGGTCGGTGAACGGGCCGTCGTGCGGCTCGTCCTTGAGCATGTGGCGCAGCAGGTCGGTCATCTCCTGGTCGTAGGCCGCGCTCACCGCGGCCAGCGCGGCGAAGTCGTGGACGAGCTGCGTCTCCAGTTCGGCCCGCGGGACCCTGCGGCCGTCCAGCCAGATCAGGGCCGTCGACTCGACGAGCGAGATCCAGGAGCGGATGAGCAGTTCCAGACGCGCGGGCGGGTCCGTCACCCGCAGATGCGACAGGATCTGCTCGTAGGCGACCTGTCGTACGGAGTCGATGAGCGCGTTCGTCGCGGAGGAGCCGACGGCCGGCCCGCCGCGCATCAACGCCGAGAAACCGGGCCCGTGTTCGTCCACGAAGTCGAAGAACCGGCGCATCACCCGCAGCAGCCGGCCGCCCAGCGACCCCTCGTGCGGCTCCTCGAACCGGCTCGCCAGATCCTGCGCGGCCCGCTTCAACGCGGCCTCGTACAGGCTGAGTTTGCCGGGGAAGTAGTGGTAGACCAGTGGCCGCGAGATACCGGCCGCCGACGCTATCTCGTCGATGGAGACCTCGTCGGGCGAGCGACGGGCGAACAGTTCGAGGGCGACGCCGATCAACTGCTGACGCCGTTCCTCGACTCCCATTCTTCGACGGACCCCGGTAGTCATACGAACACCTTACCGATCGAATCCGGCCCCGAACGGGCCGGTCCGGTCGGGGGTGTTCATTCCGCTACCGGAGCCCGCTGACCGCCCGGCCGTCCTCCAGGGTCCCCTTGAGCTCGGCCTGAGCCCCCTGGCTCGCCTTCACGGCCAGCAGGTTGCCCCGGGCGGAACCCTTCACCCCGCCCGTCGCGCCGATCGACGACGTCCCCCGGCTCCCCGCCGCCAGCAGGTACCAGGAGCCGGTCCCCGACTTCCACAGCACCCCGGCCAGCACCTGCGGATCCTTCGCCCCGCACGCCGGCACGTTCTCGGCCTTCGCCGCGACCGCCCCGTACGTCGAGCCCGGCGTGTGGAACTGGGCCAGCACCCGCTCCCCGCCGCCCTGCCAGGTCTCGCCCCGGGTGCACACCCAGTCGGCCGAGCCGCTCGCGTCGGGCAGCGGCTGCGACGCGTAGCCCCAGGCGTTCACCGCGCGCACCCCCGAGGAGCGCATCGCACCGAGCGAGCAGGCGTACGGCGCCCAGGCGCGCAGCGCCCCCGCTCCGGACGCGTCCTTCACGGACCCGGGGCGGCCGGTGGTGAGGCGGGCCGGGACCAGTTCGCCGAGGTCGGTCAGCAGCCGGGTGCCGGAGGCGTCCGTCAGCTGCAGGACGTTCCAGGAGGTGCAGGCGCCGCTCTGCGCGGGGCCGGCCATCGGTGCGGTGGTGCCGTCGGACAGCGTGAGGTCCATCGCTCCCGAGCCCGGCTTCAGCAGGTCCCGCTCGGCGGCCTTCGTCACCCAAGGGGCCGTCAGATAGCGGATGTTGCCGTCGGCCCGGCCCAGGACGACCGCGCTCGCCTCCGCCCGGTCCGCGCCGTCGACCCGGGCGAAGTCCAGCGCGGCGCCCTTGGTGCTGCCCAGCGGCTCGGCGTAGCGGACGATGCGCAGACCGTCGTAGAGGATCACCACGCGCGCGTTGTCGACGGTGCCTGCGTACAGGAGCTGTGGCGGGCCGGCGGGGCCGCCCGACGGGGTGCCGGGGGTCGCGGAGACCTGGACCGTCTCGCCGGGGCGGGCCCACACGGCGAGGGCGCGGCGCAGCAGGGCGCTGTCGCCGGTCAGGTCACCGCGCGCGGGCCACACGGAGAAGTCGGTGCGCGCTGAGGACTCCCACGCGGCGGCCGGGACCTTGAGCAGCAGGGCCGGGTCCAGGGCGGCCTGGGCGGCGGGGTTCTGCGCGTAGGCGGGCGCGGCGGCGCCGTCGGGTCCCCAGCCGTCGCCGGGCATGCCGAGCAGCGCCCCGCACACGGCGACGGCCGCGGCGGCGGCGAGCGCGGCCTTCATGTGCTGTCTGCGCCGCATCAGGTCGGTGGGGCGGGCCTGGAGCGAGCAGGGATCGAACTCGGGGGATTCGAGGAGGGCGTACCGGTCCTCGGCGGAGGCGGTGTCGACACCGGCGGCCTCGTCGAGCGCCGCGTCCACGTCGGTCACGCCCGCCGCCGCCAGCACCTCGCGCACGTCGCCGTCGGGGAGCTTCTCCAGGCCGCGCAGGACATGGGCGGCGCGGCCCGGACCGGACATCGCCGACAGGCGCTGGTCCAGGGCGAGTTCGTCGGCGCCGCCGGAGCGCGGGAAGAGCCTGAGGCCCCACACCTGGGGGAGCAGCGGCGGGAGCTGGGAGCGCTTGGGCCACGCCAGGCGCCGCAGCGGCAGGCCCGCCTCCAGCGCCGTCCGCACCACCTGGAGGCGGACGAAGGCGTAGCCGGGATCGCCCTCGCGGCCGGCCGACTGGGCCGGGATCACGGGCGTCGCCTTGCGGCCCCTGGGCAGGGCGCGCTGGGTGAGGGCGTGCGCGGTCAGGACCCGTCGGCCCCGGCCGAGGCCCGGCGGAAGCACCAGATAGGCGATCCTGACCAGCCGGGGGTAGTGCTCGACGAGCGCGGCCTCGGCCTGTTCGACGTCGACGACGGGGTCGGCGGCGGAGCCGGACGCGGGTGCGGGGCGCGGGGCGACATCCTGTGACTGCACGTTCAGCAGAACGAGCGAATCGTTCGTTGGTCACCGCCGACCGGAGGAATCAGTCCTCGGGGTCGACCAGGGCGCGTGCGTAGTTCGCCATCGACCGCTGGTAGCGCGGGAGATGGGGCGCGAGCGCGCCCAGGACCAGCGACAGGCCCTCGCGGTCCCGGCCGAGGCTGGACAGGCACAGCGCGAGCGTGGCGCGTACCGCGTCGTCCAACTCGTCCGACGGGCCGTCCAGTTCGGGGGTGAGCAGCTTGACGCCCTCCTCCGCCTGCCCGATGTTCCTGAGCGAACTGGACAGCTGGATCTTGGCCCGTCGCCCCTTGTAGCCGCTCTCCTGGCCGAGCCCCTTCGCGAGCGCCTCCCGGTACAGCGGGGCCGCCTTGTCGGAGTGCCCCGTCGAGTCCCAGGCACAGGCCCGCTCGAAGGGGGCGAGCGCACTGTCCTCCGGCAGCTCGGCGACCAGCGCGTCGATCACGGCCCGGAAATCGGCCGCGCGCTCTTCCGGATACTCGTCGAAGGTCGCCCAGGCGGCGTCGACCCGCTTTTCCCAGTCCTCGTTCACCCGGCACACTTTCGCACAGCCGTACCCGTGATGACACCAGGATTTGAGTGTCCCGCGCTCCACAGCCGTATGGGGGGAGACGGACCCCCGCCGGGGCCCGTCCGACGTGACCCCGTGACCGGAGGAACAGATGAGGTTGACCCGACCGATGCTCGCGCTGACCGGCGCGGCCGCGGCGCTGGCGCTGGCGGGCTGCGGATCCGGCGGTGACGCGAAGGCCGTCGCCGCGGTCCCGTCCGCGGCCACCGGGAGTCTCGAGCACCTGGCCGCCGAGGTGAAGTGCACGCCCAACATCCAGATCGACGCCGACGAGCTGCGCCAGGCCGTGTGCAAGAAGTCCAAGGACGCCGCCGGCAAGTTCATCCTCGCCACCTTCGCCACCGACCGCGGCCAGCGCGAGTGGATCAACGGCGCCAAGGACTACGGCGGTCACTTCCTGGTCGGCCGCAAGTGGGTCGCCGTCGGTGACACCACCCAGACGGTGACGGCGCTGCGCAAGACGCTCGGCGGGGACATCGAGGAGGGCACCGACCACTCGAAGATGGGCGCCACGCATTCGGCCCACTGAGGACGCGGACACAAGAAAGCCGGCGGTGAGAGATTCTCACCGCCGGCTTTCTCAGTGCGTCACTGGCACTTCTTGCCGGTGTTGATGCAGTTGACCATCTTGTTCATCGTGTTCTGGGAGAAGAAGTTGATGAAGTCGTTGTGGTCGGTGATCGGCTTGTGCAGGTTCTCCGGGAAGGTGTCGACCGCGTAGGGGTTGACGACCGTGCCGTTCTGGAGCTTCGGGGCCGGGACGTTGTAGACGAGCCGGACCTGGAGCTGCGGGATCGCCTTGAAGCCGTTGGCGCAGCTGCCGTCGGCCTGGGCGAACGCCACGTGGGTGCGGTGGTTGGCGCTGTCGATGTTCTGACCGTCCCAGCAGCTCTGGAAGTTGGTCGTGCGCACCACCTGGCTGCCCTGCGGGCAGATCGGGTACTTGTCGTGCAGCTGCACCTTGTTCTCGAAGCCGGTGCAGGACCAGTTCACGTTGGCGTTGGCGTTGCCGTTGACGAAGGCCTTCGCGTCACCGGTGATGATGCGCAGGGCGGTCGGCATCGCGACGACGTTGCCCTTCTTGTTGCCGACGAACTTCAGCTGGGCCTGGGCCGGCTGGAGGATCTTGCCGACGTTGCCCTCCTTGCCGCCGCCGTCGTTGTTCTGGTCGAAGTCCTGCTGACCGTTCTGCAGACGCAGCACCGGCCAGAAGTACGAGGACTTGTCGCCCTGGTTCTGGCAGGTGGTCTGGGCCGCCGCCAGTTCCTGGTCGCTCGCGAAGGCGTCGTTGCTCTGGTTGCCGACGTAGTCGTGCAGGTGGTGCGCGCCGTTGGCGACACCCGGGGCGACGATCACGTTGTCCGTGTTGTGGTTGTCGTTCCCGTTGGTGCCGCACTTCGTGGTGAAGGTGCCGCGCGAACCCGAGTTGCCGTTGGCCGGGAGGCCGTTCTGGCCCACTCCGAGCTGGGCGCTGCCCTGGACCTTGGTGATGTCCACGAAGTCGGCCGCGACCGGGCCGTTGCCGCCCTGTCCGCCGTTGCCCTGCTGCTGGCCGCCGTTCTGCTGGCCGCCGTTCTGTTGGCCACCGTTCTGCTGACCGCCCTGCTGCTGACCGCCGCCCTGCTGCTGGCCGCCGTTCTGCTGCTGACCGCCCTGCTGCTGGCCACCGTTCTGCTGCTGGCCACCGGCCTGGCCCGCGTTCGTCTGCGCGTTCTGCGTGGTGCACGCGGCCAACTGGCTGAGCGAGCTGTTGAACTGGCCGCCGACCCGCTGGATGTCGATGCGGATCCGGTCGATCGTGGCCGCCCGCTTCTCCTTCAGGGGACCGACGATGGCGTTCTGGACGAAGCCCGGGTCACCCGCCTGGGCCTGTCGGGTCGAGGCGAGCCTGGCGTAGGCCTCGGTGATCTGCTTGTCCAGGTTGGCCAGCTCGGTGGCCACCCCCTGACGCGCGTTCTGAGGCACGTTCGTCAGCTTCTGACCGACGTCGGGGCACGAGATGGTCGCGACCTGCGCGGCGGCGGCCTTGGTCTGGTTCTGGGACCAGCCGTTGTTGTTGGACTCGTGCGCCGAAGCGTAGAAGTTCGCCCAGATCAGCCCGCCCCCGCCGAGCGCTAGGGCCGCCGACGCGGCTATGGCCTTGGTGGCCATCGACGAGCGGCGTTTACGTGTATTGCGTCCCATGGAACTCCTCTGACTTCCTTTTTCGGGGCTATCGAGGCGCCCGACAGGAGTGAAGCGGCGCCATCCCATACGCATGGCGTCCCATGGGTGTTCAGCCACCCCACAAACAAATCAGAGGTTTGCCGGGCCTTGGGGTACCAACAGCCCCCTGAGCAGCAGGAGTTACAGAAAATGATGCTCTGCTCACCGGCCCCGGTCCAGGAACGCGAGCACCGCCAGAACGCGGCGATTGTCGTCGTCCGACACCTCAAGGCCCAGTTTGGCGAAGATGTTGGCGGTGTGTTTGGCGATCGCCCGTTCCGTGACGACGAGCTTGGCGGCGATCGCCGCGTTCGACCGCCCCTGCGCCATCAGTTCGAGCACTTCCCGCTCCCGGGGCGTGATCCGCGCGAGCGGCTGGTCATCGGCGGCCCGCCGGGCCAGCAGCTGCTGGATCACCTGCGGGTCCATCGCCGTACCGCCCGCCGCGACCCGTCGTACGGCGTCCACGAACTGCTCCGCGTCGAACACCCGGTCCTTGAGCAGATAGCCCACCCCGCCGCTGCCGTCGGCGAGCAGCTCGCGCGCGTACAGCTGCTCCACGTGCTGGGAGAGCACCAGCACCGGCAGCCCCGGTCTGTCCCGCCGGGCGTTCAGCGCGCACTGCAGCCCCTCGTCGGTGTGCGTCGGCGGCAGCCGTACGTCGACCACGGCGACGTCCGGTTCCAGCTCGGCCAGCGCGCGGGCCAGTTCGGGCCCGCTCTCGACGGCCGCGGCGATCTCGAAGCCGTGGGCCTCCAACAGCCGTACGAGACCGTCGCGCAGCAGGAAGAGGTCTTCGGCGAGGACTACGCGCAAGGGATCTCCATGGTCACCATGGTGGGACCGCCCGCGGGTGAGCTGACGGCCAGGACGCCGTCGAATGTACCGAGGCGCCGCTCGACTCCGGCCAGGCCCGAACCGGCCCCGATCACCGCGCCGCCCCGGCCGTTGTCGGTGACGGTGATCCGCAGCATCCCCGCCCCCTCCTTCACGTGATGCAGGTCGATCCAGATCCGGTCGGCGCCCGAGTGCTTGACCGCGTTGGTGAGCGCCTCGCTGACGGCGAAGTAGGCGGCTGACTCCACGGGGGCCTCCGGGCGGCCCGGCAGTTCCACGCTCACCTCCGTCGGGACCGGCATCCTGAGCGCCAGCGCCCTTACCGCGTCGCCCAGTCCGCGCTCGGCCAGCACCGGCGGATGGATGCCGCGCACCAGGTCGCGCAGTTCGGTGAGCGCGTCCGCGGAGGACTGGCGGGCCTGCGCGAGCAGCCGCCTCGCCTGTTCGGGGTCCTTGTCGAGGAGCATCTCGATGGTGCCGAGATCCATGCCCATGGCGACCAGACGGGCCTGCGCCCCGTCGTGCAGATCCCGCTCGATGCGCCGCAGTTCGGCCGCGGAGGTGTCCACGGCGTCCCGCCGGGTCTCGGTGAGGACCCGGACGCGTTCGGCCAGCTCGCCCTGTCCGGCGCCGAGCACGGTCCGGGTGAGCCGGAAGTGCACGGTCAGCAGACGCGGTGCGAGCGGGGCGAGGGCCAGCAGGGCGACGCCGAGGGCGCCGGCGGCGAGCGCGGAGGTCTGGTCGGCGACGCGCACGAAGCCGTACCAGTAGCCGCCCGACGCGGCGAGCGGCCGCCACAGCCCGGCCGCGACCGCGATCCCCTCCAGCGGGTAGAACACGAGCACCGCGGGCAGCAGCGCGGTCACGAAGCCCGCCGTCATGTCCACCGGCAGCCACCGCAGATCCCGCCAGGTCGCCGGGTCCCGCAGCATCCCGAAGGTGCGCGTCCAGGGGTTGGGGTCCTTCGGCTCCGGCCGGTAGGCCGACGGGATCCGCACCCCGCCCCACTCGGCCGCCAGGACCCGCCGCCAGTCCGCGAGCGCCCGCACCCCCGTGAGCACCCAGGGGGTCGTGATCAGACCGACGCCGATCGGCACGAGGGCGATCGACACCAGGGCGAGCGTGAAACCGAGCACCGCCCCCGGCAGCGTCACCAGCGCCAGCGCGAGCCCCCGTGCGGCCGCGAGCCCCATGGCCCGCACCCTCGTACTCCAGCTGCCGTTCCCCGTCTGCATGGTCATACAGTCAGTCTCGTCCAGCGGGACGGCGCGGGGCACTGGGTCTGGCCGCCCGGTCGGGGGTGGTGCCGGATACACCCTGTGCCGTGCTCACACCGTGAATCGCGCCACAGCACCACCAGGTAACACGGGGTTCACATTCGAGCAATGATCGGGAAATCGCCTGTTGACAGGCTCGCGGGCGTCAAGTGGCGGCGTTTCAGTGCCGCAGCGCCGCAGCACCCGCAGTGCGTAGACACATCCCCGAAGGAAGTGGCCCGTGACCTTCAAGGCTGAGTACATCTGGATCGACGGCACCCAGCCGACGGCCAAGCTCCGTTCCAAGACGAAGATCCTGGCGGACGACGCCAAGGGCGCGGAGCTGCCGATCTGGGGCTTCGACGGGTCCTCCACGAACCAGGCCGAGGGGCACTCCTCGGACCGTGTCCTCAAGCCGGTCTTCTCCTGCCCCGACCCGATCCGCGGCGGCGACGACGTCCTCGTCCTGTGCGAGGTCCTCAACATCGACATGACGCCGCACGAGTCCAACACCCGTGCCGCGCTGACCGAGGTCGCGGAGAAGTTCGCCGCGCAGGAGCCCATCTTCGGCATCGAGCAGGAGTACACGTTCTTCAAGGACGGCTACCCGCTCGGCTTCCCCAAGGGCGGCTTCCCGGCCCCGCAGGGCGGCTACTACTGCGGTGTCGGCGCGGACGAGATCTTCGGCCGTGACGTCGTCGAGGCGCACCTGGAGAACTGCCTCGCGGCCGGCCTGGCGATCTCCGGCATCAACGCCGAGGTCATGCCCGGCCAGTGGGAGTTCCAGGTCGGCCCGGTCTCCCCGCTGGAGGTCTCCGACCACCTGTGGGTGGCCCGCTGGCTGCTCTACCGCACCGCCGAGGACTTCGGCATCTCCGCCACCCTGGACCCGAAGCCGGTCAAGGGCGACTGGAACGGCGCGGGCGCGCACACCAACTTCTCCACCAAGGCGATGCGCGAGGGCTACGACGCGATCATCACCGCCGCCGAGTCGCTGGGCGAGGGCTCCAAGCCGCTCGACCACGTCAAGAACTACGGCGCCGGCATCGACGACCGCCTGACCGGCCTGCACGAGACCGCCCCGTGGAACGAGTACTCCTACGGCGTCTCCAACCGCGGTGCCTCGGTCCGTATCCCGTGGCAGGTCGAGAAGGACGGCAAGGGCTACATCGAGGACCGCCGCCCCAACGCCAACGTCGACCCGTACGTCGTCACGCGTCTGCTCGTCGACACGTGCTGCTCCGCCCTGGAGAAGGCCGGCCAGGTCTGATCCCCACCGCTTTCCCAGGGGCGTCCACCGGCCACGGTGGGCGCCCCTCGGCGTGCTGTCGGCGGCCGTGCGGGTGCGTCACGTCATTTTCACGCCAACGAAGTGTCCGAGCAGTGAGAGGAGTCTCCTGTTGTCGGCCGACGTCTGCTTCAATGAGCTCATGGCCAGCTACCGGAAGTGCATCGCGACAGGTCGCCATGACCTCGAGCCCTTCTGGCCCTCCCGTCAGCACCACGACTTCGACCGGGTGTGTTGCCGCGCGATGAACGCGCCGGCCCTCTAAAGCCGTACACCCCGGCCTTCGGCCAGCGCGCAGTCGACGTACGTCTCCAGACGACCTTCTCGCGCGAAAGAGCTGACCTCATGGCGACCACTCGTTCCCTCTCCACCGTCACCCTCCCCGCCCCGTCCGAGAACGGCGCACGGCACCGGCTCCGAGCCGTCGGCCCGGACGAGGTCCCGCACGTGGCGGAGTTCCTCCCCCCGGGCGCCACCTGGCTGCCCGCTCCCCAGCACACCCTGCCCACCCTGCCGGGCCAGCCCCCGATGATCGGCTACCTGGTGCTCGTCCCGGCCGACCAGCACCAGCCCTTCCGGCCGGAACCGACGGTCACGGACGACGACGCGCACCTCGTGCGGATCGACACCGGGCAGCGCACCGCCGAGGTGAACGGCCGCGAACTCGACCTCACCTACCTGGAGTTCGAGCTCCTCGCCCACCTCGTCCAGAACCCCAACCGGGTGCACACCCGTGACCAGCTGGTCACCACGGTCTGGGGCTACGGCCATGTCGGCGACGGCCGTACCGTCGACGTCCACATCGCCCGGCTGCGCCGCAAGCTGGGCGCGGACTTCCGGGGCGCGATCCAGACCGTAAGGCGGGTCGGCTACAAGTACACCCCGCCGACCGGCGACTGACCCGCCCCCTCCGCCCCGTCTGCCCAGGGCAGATCCGGGTTCCCTCGTGCCGTCCCGGCGGGCACAGTCACCGGCATGAGACTTCTTCTGCTGGGTGGTACGGAGTTCGTCGGCAGGGCCGTCGCCGAGGCGGCCCTCAGGCGCGGCTGGGAGGTGACCGTCTTCCACCGGGGGCGGCACGCGCCCGTGGCCGGGGTGCGGTCGCTGCACGGTGACCGCACCGCGCCCGACGGGCTCGCCGCCCTCGCCGAGGGCGGCGAGTGGGACCTCGTCGTCGACACCTGGTCGGGGGCGCCCCGCGCGGTCCGGGACGCGGCGCGGCTGCTGCGGGGCCGCGCCGACCGGTACGCGTACGTGTCGAGCTGCTCGGTGTACACCTGGCCCCAGCCGGCCGGGTACACCGAGGAGGCCCCCGTGGTCGAGGGCGCCTCGGCCGACGCGGACACGACCGACTACGCCCATGACAAACGCGGCGGCGAACTGGCCGTGCTGGACGCCTTCGGCTCGGACCGCTCGCTGCTCGTACGGGCCGGCCTGATCCTCGGCCCGTACGAGAACATCGGCCGGCTCCCGTGGTGGCTGGGCCGAGTCGCCCGCGGCGGTCAGGTCCTCGCGCCCGGGCCACGGGACCTGCCCCTCCAGTACGTCGACGTCCGCGATCTGGCGGAGTGGGTACTGGGCGCCGCCGCGGACGGCCGGTCCGGCCCGTACAACCTGGTCAGCCCGCCGGGCCACACGACGACGGGGGAGTTCCTCGAAGCCTGTGCGACGGCGACGGGCTCGGACGCCTCCCTGCGCTGGACGGACCCGGACGCGGTCCTCGCGGCGGGCATCGCCCCCTGGACCGACCTCCCGGTGTGGGTCCCGCCGGGCTCCGACCTGCACACCACCCTCCATGGCGCGGACACCTCCCGGGCCGCCGCGGCCGGCCTGCGCTGCCGTCCGGTCGCCGAGACGGTCGCCGACACCTGGAGCTGGCTGTGCGGGATCGGCGGCGTCGCCCCGCAGCGCCCGGACCGGCCGGTGGTGGGCCTGGACCCGGAGACGGAGGCGAAGGTGCTGGCCGGCAGGTAGGCCGTCGCCGGTCGCGTACGGCCGGTGAGGTCAGTCCTCCTCGGCCACCGCGTCCCGCACCCCGGCCAAGAACCCCCGGATCGCCGCCCGTTCCCCCTCGTCGTACCCCTGGAGCAGCTCCACCGTCCGCCCGATCAGCGGTCCGAAGAAGGCCTGCCCCAGCTCCACCGCCCGCTCGTCCACTTCGACGACCACCTTGCGCCGGTCCTCGCGCCCCCGTGCCCGCCGCACATGACCGGCCCGCTCCAGCCGGTCGAGCAGCGCGGTCGTCCCCGCCGAGTTGAGCCCGAGCTCCGCGCCGAGCCGTCCCGCCGTCAGCTCCTCTCCCGCGCGGGAGGCGTCCATCAGGGCGATCAGTGCGCGCACGTCCGTCGGATGCATGGCGTTGCGCTGGGCGAACCGGGCGCTGTGCAGGCCGAGTTCGACGGTCACCGCGCGCAGGAGATGGACGATCTCCATCTCGGGTCCCTGGGACGGCATGCGCATTCTCCCCTATCATCTCGCTCAACAAGTGTCTTGCTGAGCGAGATAATAGGGGAGGGGTCGATGGGCAGGTACGACGGCGACGCGTTCGAGGCCGCCTACGACAAGGTGCTGGCCAAGTGGCCCGCCGACCGGGAGGCACTGCGGGTGCCCACCCCGTTCGGCACGACCCATGTCAACGTGTGCGGCCCGGCCGACGCGCCCCCGCTCGTCCTGCTGCCGGGCGGCGGGGGAGCGACCTCCACGTCCTGGTACGCCCAGGCCGCCCACCTCGCCCGCACCCGCCGGGTCCTCGCCGTCGACCTGATCGGCGCCCCGGGCCGCAGTGAACCGGCCGCCGACCGTCACCCCCGCACGGTCGCCGACCTGGTCGCCTGGCTGGACGCCCTCCTCGACGGACTGGGCATCGAGCGGGCCGACGTCGGCGGGCACTCCTACGGCGCCTGGATCGCCCTGCACCACGCCCTGCGTGCCCCCGACCGGATGCGCCGCCTGTTCCTCCTGGACCCGACCCAGTGCTTCGCCGGGTTCAAGGCGGCGTATCTGCTGCACGCCCTGCCGATGCTGCTGCGCCCCACGCCGGCCCGGGTCCGCGCCTTCCTGGAATGGGAGACCGGGAAGGTCGCACTGGATCCCGACTGGCTTCGCCTCCAGGAGGCCGCCGCGGGCTTCCCCGCCACCAGGCCGGTCACCGGGCCCCGCCCCGCCCCCGAGGCGCTGCGCGCCCTGAACGCGCCGGTCCTGCTGCTCGTGGCCGCGAACAGCAGGACCTGTGACACGTATGACGTGACAGCCCGGGCGGCCGAACTGCTGCCACGGGTGGAAGCCGACGTGGTCCCCGGCGTCTCCCACCATGCGTTGCCGCAGTCCGCACCACCCGAACTGGCCCGCCGCCTCACCGAGTTCCTGGGCGAATAGCCTCACCCCACCTTCTCGATCGCGGCCCGGCGGATGAGGAACTTGCCGGGCTCCCGTACCTGTTCGAAGGCCGCGTTGTTGAGCAGGACACAGCTGCCGGAGACCGAAGTGACCTCCACCGTCGTGGACTTGTTGTTGTCCAGGTTGGTGACCTTCAACTTCGTGCCGGCCGGGAACTGGTTGCTGGACGCGGCGGGCGCACCGGCCTCACCGGAGAGCGTGACGGTCGAGCCGTTGCACACCTGCTGCCCGGAGGCGGCGTTGCCCGCCGGGGGAGCCTGGGAGGCGGGCGGAGCCTGGGGTGCGGCGGGCGCGGATGCCGACGCGGCCTGGGAGGGCTGCTGTCCCGCGGCGGCCTGGGAGCCCTGAGCCGACTCCCCGACCACGCAACCGGACGCCTCCTGCTGCACCTTGATCTGCGCGATCACCGCTTCCCGGTTGGCGATCCGGGCCGCCGACTGTGCGTCGGGAGTGGCTCGCTGCCCCTCGATGAACCGCTGGTTGTTGCCGAGCGCGGTGGCGAGCCCCTGGCAGACCGTGGACTGGGCCGCCGTCTGCGGACTCGCGGCGTTCGAGGTGGAGGCCATCGCGAAGGCCCCACCACCCGCCACCGCCGCCGCGCTCACCAGCAGCGCGACTTTCTTCTTCGTACCGAGTGTTCTCCTGCGCGACATCCGCGCCTCCTGAGAGCTAGGGGAGCGTACGCCGCTATGTACGAGATACCGAACGAGGTTACTCAGTGGTCACGGGAGTCCGTTGACGTAACCTGCGTCACACCCCGCTACTTCCTGGCCATGGCGTCCCGTACGGCGTCCTCGGTCCGGCCGACCACCGCCGAGCCGTCGTCCGCCGTGATGAGGGGCCGCTGGATCAGCTTGGGGTGCTCGGCGAGGGCAGTGATCCACCGGTCGCGCGAACTGTCGTCACGGGACCACTCCTTGAGGCCGAGCTCCTTGGCATCGGCCTCCTGGGTGCGGGTGATGTCCCACGGTTCGAGGCCGAGCCGATCGAGCACCTCGCGGATCTCGTCCTCGCTCGGGACGTCCTCCAGATAGCGGCGGACGGTGTACTCGGCACCCTCCGCGTCGAGCAGGCTGATCGCGCTGCGGCACTTCGAACAGGCCGGATTGATCCAGATCTCCATGGCACCCACGGTACGTGAAAACCCGTTCTCCACCTGCGTCACAGCACCCCCGAAAGCCCTTGTGGCCAGGGGCTTTTGTCAGTGCCGGGCGGTAGAATGAAACCAGTGTTCGAGGGCGTCGCCGGGGGTAGCCGGCGGTCGTCCTGACCGCGACAGGAGGATGCCTGTGCCCGCTGCCGCACTGAAGCCGAAGCCGTTGCCGACCCAGTCCACCGCGAAGCACCCCGTGCTGCTCGACCTGCCGTACACCCCCGTGGAGAAGCGCCCGTTGCCGCCGGGCCGCCCCCGCGAGTGGTATGTCACCCACAACCGCCGACTCAAGGCGATGCGGCTCGCGATCGCCCTGCTCGACTCCGGCGTCTACGTGCCGAACCAGGCCCGCAACGACACGATCCGGGACGCCGCCGAGACGATCGGCGTACATCCGCCGTCGGACACGACGTGCCACATGGTGCGGGCGCTGATGCGGTACTCGCGCTAGGCCGTGACGCCGGGTGCCCCGCTCTTCGGGGGTGCCCGGCGTCCCGGTCCGGGGCGGGCTCCGCGTCCCGCTCGGCGGCCGGGCTCGGCGTCCCGGTCAGCCGGCGGGTCCGCCGTACCGCTCAGCCGGCGGGTCCGCCGTACCGCTCAGTCCGCGGGTCCGGCCAGCTCCTTCTCCAGCGGGACCCGGAACCGCGGTGTCACCCGGGTGGTCCCCACCCAACTCCCGAGGCGCTCCGCCTCCACGGCGATGGCCGCCTCGGCCTCGCGCCCCACGCCCTCCGTGTCCAGCAGCCGCCAGACGATCTCCCCGTCCGGCCGCTGGCCCCAGCCGCCCACCACCCGGCCGTTCCACCACACCGTCGGTCCCACGTTGCCGCTCCGGTCGAACAGCGCGGGCCGCAGCGACGGCGCCAGATACCAGTCCCGCTGCTGCCAGCCCATCGCCGTCGGGTCGAGGCCCGGCAGCAGGGCGGCCCAGGGCTCCACGGGCCCCGCGAGCGGGCCGGCGTCGCCCTCGACGACGTAGGCCGGACCCTCGTCCACGCTCACCCGCTCCGCACGGATCGCCGTGAGCGCGCGGCGGACGTCGGTCACCTTCCAGCCCGTCCACCACTTCAGGTCGGCCTCGGTGGCGGGACCGCACACGGTCAGCCAGTGCCGCAACAACCCCGCCTGGGCCACGGCCACGTCCAGCTCCGGATGCGGGGGTGCCACCGCCCAGCGGAACTGCGTGGAGATCCAGGAGCCGAGCGGCCGCCCGCGGACCACCTTGCCCTCCACACCGAGGACCCTCAGCAGGCGGCTCCCGACGGTGTGGACGCCCTCGTAGCTCTTCCCGGCCGCGTACGCGAACTGCTCCCGCAGCCGCGGTTCGTCCTCGGCGAGCTCCGATGCCGTCGCCTGACCGCGCCGGGCGAGCGCGACCAGCGCCGACTCCTCGACCTCCTTCAGCCAGGTCGCGTCCGGGGCACCGGCCTTCGCCATGTCCTTGATGAGCTTGTCCCGTTCACGGGCGGCGACGGTGACACCGGTCGAGGCGTGCACGACCGCGGTGAGCTCGGTCGGGAACGCGAACACGGTGTGCCGCATCCCGTGCATCCGCACCAGCGAACGGTCCTCGTACAGCGCCCGCTCCGTCTCGGCGACGGTCCGGGCCGGGTCCACGAGCCGCGCGCCGACCGCCAGATACACGGTCGCGGGATCGGACCCGTGCAACGCGACCAGGGCGCCGGCCACCTCCTCGGGGCTGCCCGCACGAGCTCCCGCGGCCAGCTGATGCCGCACTGCCAGCCGAGCCCGCCGCTCGTCCACCCCGATGTACCGCTCCCCGTCACCCATGAGCCCATCTTGGCGCAGGCCACTGACAACGCGCCCCGCAGAGACGCCGGGCTGTACCGGATGTGCGGCTACCGCCGCGCGGGCGCGACCAGCCACGACGGCGCCGCGGACGAACGACGGCACATCGCCGCACTTCCACGGAGCGCAGGTCACCCGATCGCCGTACCCGGCATGCGCACCATCCCCCTCCGGCCCTTCACTGCGATGAGGAGGTGACCCACACACCGGCGACCAGGAGGCGGGCGTGACGCAGAGGCACGGCTCATGATCACCCCCGGCACACCGCAGGACCGCGCCCGCGCCGCCCGCAAACGTGTCTCCCGCTCCGCCCACGCCGTCTGGATCCCCTCCGTCGACCGCCCCGACCCCGTCGCCGTACTGGAGCGCCAGGGCCGCGACCGCCTTCCGGAGCTGCTGCCGATCCGGTACGGCAGGATGTCGGCCTCCCCCTTCGCCTTCCTGCGCGGCGCGGCCGCCGTGATGGCCGCCGATCTCGCCGCCCAGCCCCACACCGGCCTCACCGTGCAGCTCTGCGGCGACGCCCACCTGCTCAACTTCGGTCTGTACGCCTCCCCGGAACGCTCCCTCCTCTTCGACCTCAACGACTTCGACGAGACCTTCCCCGGCCCGTTCGAGTGGGACGTGAAACGGCTCGCCGCGAGCGTCGCGGTCGCTTCCCGCGAGAACGGGCACAGCGAGGCCAAGGCCCACCGGGCGGCCGCGGAGACGGTCACCGCGTACCGCACGGCCATGCGACGGCTGGCCCCCCTGGGCGAGCTGGAGGTCTGGTACGCGAAGGTCGACGCCGACAGCCTGCTGCCCCTCGTCCGCTCCGACCGGCACCGCCGGCGCGTGGAGTCCAGCCTCACCCGCGCCCGCCGCCGCACCAGCCTCCAGGCCCTCGGCAAGCTGACGGAGGTCGTCGACGGCCGCCGCCGCATCATCACCGACCCGCCGCTCCTCGAACCGGCCGGCGCCCCCGACATGGCCGGCCTGCGCAAGATCTTCAGCGACTACCGCTCCACGCTCTCCGAGGAACGCCGACTGCTCCTGGACCGCTACCGCTTCGTCGACGCGGCCCGCAAGGTCGTCGGCGTCGGAAGCGTCGGCATGCGCTGCTTCATCGTGCTGCTGGCCGGACGGGACGCCGACGACCCCCTGTTCCTGCAGATCAAGGAGGCCCGGACGTCCGTACTCGAACAACATCTCCCGCAGGGCCCGTACGTCCACCCCGGCCGCCGTGTGGTGGTCGGTCAGCGTCTGCTCCAGTCGGCGAGCGACATCTTCCTGGGCTGGATGAGCGGACCGCAGGGACGGGCCTACTACTGGCGCCAACTGCGCGACATGAAGGGCTCCGCGGACGTGGCCGGCATGCCCCCGGCCGACCTCAGGGCCTACGCCCGCCTCTGCGGCACCACTCTGGCGCGCGCCCACGCCCGCTCCGGCGACCGCGCCGCCATCGCCGCGTACCTGGGCGGCGCCGACACCTTCGACCAGGCGGTCGCCGACTTCGCACTCGCCTACGCCGCCCGCACCACGAGCGACCACGCGACCCTGTGCGCCGCCATCGCGGCGGGCGTGGTCCGGGCGGCCCCGGGCGAATGACCGAAGGCGGCGGGGGCAGCCGTACGGCGAGGGCGGTCCGGTCGGCGTACGGCGACGGCGGTCCGGTCGGCGTACGGCGAGGGCGGTCCGGTCGGCGTACGGCGACGGCGGCCCGGTCGGTCGTACGGCGACGGCGGCCCGGTCAGCCGGGAACCTCCCGCCGCCTCACCCGTACCGCTCCACCAACTCCCGCACATAGACCTCCAGCCGCCCGCTCAACACCTCCGACGTCAGCTCGGTGCGGCCGAGTTCGCGCCACGGCCCGGCGAGCTTCGCCGCGTCGGGGCAGTAGGCGAGCGCGTCGAGGAGCCGCCAGTACAGGTGGTCCGGCCCGTCCGCGAGCCGACGCCCGCCGTGCGCCTCGTACCGCTGCCGGAAGGCGAGCCCGTGTTCGGGTCCGTGCAGCAGGGCGAGGGCCGTCGAGCAGTGCGCGACATCCAGGTCGGCGGGACCCCAGGAGGTCTCCACCCAGTCGACCACCCCGCTGACCCGCAGCCCGGCGCCCGCCCCGGTGAACAGCACGTTCCCGGGATGGAAGTCCCGGTGCAGAAAGCATCCCTCGTACGGCGGCGGGTCCCGGCGGAGCACGTCCACGGCCCGCTCCCACAGCGGGCCGTGGACCCCTCGGACCCTCTCCGGCCCCGTCCACGCCTGGTAGGTGCGCGGCCGCTCCTCGGGAACGACCCGGTGGATCCGTACGAGTTGGGCCGCCAGGAGATCCAGCCGCTCCTCCATGTCCTCCTCGTCGACCCGCACCCGTCCCGGCAGCCGGGACATCAACAGCGAGGGATGGTCGCAGTGCTCGGCGGTGGGGTCCACGGCGACGAGCCGGGGGGCCGGGACGCCGTCGACGGCGGCGAGCAGCGCCAGGACCGACGCCTCGCGGCCCAGCAGACCGGGGGCGTGGTGCCGGAAGAAGGGCTTCACGAACGACCGCAGGACCAGCTCGGTGCCGTCGTCGAGGGCGAGCCCGCGCATCTGGGAGCTCCACCCCCCGGACAGAAAGCCCGAGTCGACGACCGAACGGCCCGCCGGGAGCCGCTTGGCCACCCAGCCCTCGGTCGCCGTCCACCCCCGGTCGCCGAGCCCGGTCAGCAGCGCGGACACCAACTCCCGCCGGTCGGCGGGATGATCGTGCAGCCACTGCCCCAACCGGTGCTCGGCCTCGGGCAGTTCGAGGCGCGTGAACTGGGACCGGAAGGCCAGTGCCTCCTGCACGGCCTCGGTGACCGCCGGCGGGATCACCGCATCCGTGCCGGGTACGACGAGCACCGCCCGCCCCTCGTACGCCCGCAGCACCTCCAGGGCGGGGGAGCTCCGCCAGCTGTCCGGCCGCCGGATGACCTCGCTGAAGCGCCCGTCCCCCCGGCCGAACGGCAGGTCCCAGGCCTCTTCCCCGTACACGGCGGGCGCGCACAGCCCCAGCGCCATAACCCGCTCGCCGTAGTGGCGGGCGAGGTCCGCCACCGTCTGCCCGCTCATGCTGAACCCGACCAGCACCAGCGGCCCGTCCGCCGGAACCCGCGCGTCGATCACGGCGACCGCCTGCTCGAACCGGCGGCGCAGGCTCAACTCGGCGAGTTTCCCGGAGCTTTCACCGTGCCCCGAGAAGTCGAAGGCGAGCGCACGACAGCCGTGGGCCACGAACTCGTCGAGCAGCGGCAGGAGTCGCTCCTTGCTGCCGCTGCCTGCTCCGTGCAGCAGGACGGCGGTCGGGGACACCGCGGTCGCCGACACGGCCGTCGCCGGGCGGCCGCCGTACCCGCCACGAAGGCGCTCACCGGCGTGTTCCTGGGTGAAGGGCTCGAGCATGCCGTCGACTCCGGAGTGTGGGGAAACAGCCTCGCGCAGGGCAGGCATCAGCCCGCCCCTCCGGGGCTACTCTTCTACACCACACCCACGCACACGGAGGCCCGTCATGGGCACCATCGTCCTTTCCGGGACCGTCGTCCTGGTCATCCTGGGCTTCGGGAACCACACCTGGTGGCTCGTCGCCGTCGCCCTGCTCTTCGTGTACATGCAGTACGGCCGGGGCGGTGCCTCGGCGTCCTCGTCGGGCGGCCCGTCCGGCGGCAACTCGGGGACCGCGCCCGGCAGCTACCGGGCCTACCGCGACCGCCGGGACAAGCAGGCCAGGTGGGACCGCCGGTACCGCCGCGAGCGCCCCCTGGAGTCCCGCCGCCAGGCGCGCGAGAGAAAGGGCTAGGGGCTCAGAGGCCGGGGGCGCCCCACAGCGGGAACCAGCGGTTCAGGTCCTGCTCGATGCGCAGATCGTTCGCGAGCGCGGCCTTCACCCGAAGTTCCAGCGGGTTGTCGCGCCGCTGTCCCGCACCGGGCAGCGGCGCGAAGGGGTAGAAGCTGCCGCGCTTGTAGAGGTAGACCAGCGCGAGGGAACGGCCCTCGGTGTCCTGGAACCCGGCCAGCGAGCACAGCAGTTGCGGCCCGAAGCCGTTGACCTCCATTGAACTGTTCACCGCGTGCAGGTCGTTGACCAGCTGCGGCAGCTGCTCCGGGACCCGCTCGGAGACCAGCCAGGAGTAGCCGAAGTCGTCCCTGGTGAGCTGCACCGGGGGGCCGTCCCGGTCGGCGTCCGCGTCCAGCAGGGCCTGGACCTCCCGGTGCGTCTGCTCGAAGGCCGCGCCCTCGACCGTGGCGAAGCACACCGCGCCGCGCCCGGTCGGCCTGAAGGAGGCGGCCGCCTCCAGCGTCACGGCCGCCGACGGCAGCGCGAAGAGCTGGTCGAGATCGGGCGCGACGGGCTTGGTGCGCCCGAGCAGGATGTCCAGCAGCCCCATCCTCAGCCCGCCTTCCCGGGCTCCACCGGCTCACCCAGCTCCGTGGAGATCCGCCCCAGTTGATCCAGCCGCTGTTCCAGCGAGGGGTGGGTCGAGAAGATCCGCTCGATGCCGGGCTCCTTGCCGGTGGCCGGGGTGAAGTAGAAGGCGTTGAAGGCCTGGGCGGTCCGCAGGTCCTTGGTGGGGATGCGGGCGATGTCCCCGGAGACCTTGGTGAGCGCGGAGGCCAGGGCGGAGGGCCGGCCGGTGAGATGGGCCGCCGCCCGGTCCGCCGCCAGTTCGCGGTACCGGGACAGTGCCCTGATCAGCAGGAAGCTGAGCGCGTACACGGCCGCCGAGACGCCCATCACGGCGGCGAAGAGCACAGCGGTGTTCTGGTCCTTCCGGCCGCCGAACAGCTGGCTGTAGAAGGCGAACCGCACGATCAGGCCGGCGATCACGCCCAGGAACGAGGCGATGGTGATCACGGCGACGTCCTTGTGCGCCACGTGCGACAGCTCGTGCGCGAGGACGCCCTCCAGTTCGGCGGGGTCCAGCCGGTCGAGCAGCCCGGTGGTCACGCACACCACGGCGTTGTCCGGGTTCCGCCCGGTGGCGAACGCGTTCGGCATGTCCATCGTGGACACCGCGACGACGGGCTTGGGCATGTCCGCGATGGCGCACAGCCGGTCGACCACGGCGTGCAGTTCGGGATACTCCACCGGCCCCACGACCCGCCCGCGCATGGCGAACATCGCGATCTTGTCGGAGAACCAGAACTGCGCCACGAACATCACGGCGATCAGGCCCACGACCAGCAACCAGGACTTCAGCAACACGATCAACGCGGCGAAGAAGGCCACGTACAGCAACCCGAGCAGGAACATAGTGACCGTCATCCGCACGGTCAGTCGCCGGTCGCTCCGGAAACGACTCCGCATCTGTACCACCCCGCAGTCAGGCACTCGTCCCACCTTCAGTGTGCACCCGCCGCTGCCCATGAAGCGGTCCCGATCGGCCCTAGGGCCAGCAAAGGCTCAGACCCTGAGGCCGGCCTCCCACATGCGCTGCTTCAGCGCGTGGTCACCGAGCAGGTGCCGCACCCGCCCCAGCAGCTCACCCAGCTCGGCCGACCCGGGCGGCACCTTGTCCGTCGGACGCCAGCGCAGCACGGACTGCCGGGCCCAGTGCCGCAGCTTGTCGTCGGGGTCGTCGACCAGCGCGGCGGCGGCCCGCAGCCGTACGACCCCGTCGTGCGCGTTGAGCAGCCGGAACGCGGAGACCCGCGTCTCCCGGGACCGCGTCACCGCCAGCCGCTCCAGCAGCCAACCGGCGTCCAGCATCCGCGCGGACGGCACCAGCGCCCAGGTCGCCTCCCGCACCACACCGGGCGCGGGATCGTCGAGCAGCGCCCGCAGCCGCGGTACGTCCAGCACGTCCAGTGCCCGCAGCCCGCCGACGGCACGCGTTCTGACCACCGGATCCGGATGCGAGGTGAGCCTCCACAGGGACTCCGCGTCACGACGGTCCCCGCACTCCGCGAGCCCGCTCACCACCCCCGCCGACAGCGTGGCGAGGTCACCGGTGGCACAACGTCGCCGGTACCACTCCACCGGGTCGCCCCCGGACTGCCGTACGACATAGCGCGCACAGGCCCGCACCAGCCCGGCCCGGTCTCCGAGGAACCCGGCCGCCCGCTCCCCGAGCCCGGCCCGCCGCAACGCGGTCACACCGGCCGACCGCGCCCGCGGATTGCGGGCGGTGAGCAGCGGTTCGAGCACGTCGTCGTCCGCGTCACCCTCCGCCACGGCGGCCAGGGCGGCCTCCGAGCAGAGACCCTGGACGACCGTGTCCTCGTCCCGGGCGGCGGTGCGGGCCAGCTCGGCGGGGGAGAGGAGGCCCTCCTCGACGGCGAGCCGGTGGACGAAGCGGCGCACGGCGCGGTCGGCGTGGGTGAGGAGCGGCAGCAGCGCCTCGCGGTCCGCCGAGCGCAGCACCTTGTCGACCAGGCCCACGGCGAAGTCGCCCCGGTGCCGGACGGCGATCCTGAGAGCGAGCGGGGCCAGCGCGACCGCGGACTCCACGGTGACCGCCTCCGCCCACCGAGTCCGGGCCGACTCCCGCACCGGTTCGGCCCAGTCCGCACAGCGCACCACGACCAACGGCAACAACTCCGGCCGCCCCGCGACCATGCCCAGCGCCCGTTCGCGGATCCGCCCGTCCCGGTGGCACAGGGCGAGCGCGAGCGGTCCGTCGGCGAGCGGTTCGCCGCGTCGGAGGGCGTCGGTCAGCGTGCGTCCCCGCTCGGTCCGCTGCCAGGCCGGCATCCAGGTGCCGTCGGCCGAGGAGCGGTCGCTGTGCCGCACCGCTTCGTCCAGCGCGATCCAGACAGCCGGATCGCCCGCACCGAACAGGGCGTCCCGCAGGACGGCCCCTTCCGCGAGGCGCACCGCTGCCTGTGTCCCGTTCCAGATACTGCCGCGCACGTGCCCCGCCCCTCAGTACGGACGGAAGTCCGTGTAGCCCAGCACCAGGATGATCAGCGCCACGATCCCGAAAACGGTCGCCGTGGCCCCCCACGACGACCGGCGCGGAGCACGCAGCTCAGGATCGGCCCGGAACGGCTGAGCCTTCGGCGGGTTCTCCTTCCAGCGGGCGGCGAGCATACGAGCCCGGGCCGAGGGCTCCTTGTGCTCCGCTCCGTCGGCCCAGCGGATGTCGAACTCCCGCTCCTCGTCCTCCGGTTCCGCCATCCCCTGCCCCCCGTCTCCCAAAAACTCGTACAAACAAACGATACGGCGACGCCCCCACCCCTGAACAACAGGAATGGGGGCGCCGCCGTACGGCTTGGGCGTCGATCACACGTCGAAGTACAGCTCGAACTCGTGCGGGTGCGGACGCAGCTGCAGCGGGGCGATCTCGTTCGTCCGCTTGAAGTCGATCCACGTCTCGATCAGGTCCGGCGTGAAGACGTCGCCCTGGAGGAGGAACTCGTGGTCGGCCTCGAGGGAGTTGAGGACCGCCGGGAGGGAGGTCGGGACCTGGGCGACGTTCGCGTGCTCCTCGGGAGCCAGCTCGTACAGGTCCTTGTCGATCGGCTCGGCCGGCTCGATCTTGTTCTTGATGCCGTCGAGGCCCGCGAGCAGCAGGGCCGAGAAGGCGAGGTACGGGTTGCCGGAGGAGTCGGGCGCACGGAACTCGACGCGCTTGGCCTTCGGGTTGGAGCCCGTGATCGGGATGCGCATGGCCGCGGAGCGGTTGCGCTGCGAGTACACCAGGTTGATCGGCGCCTCGAAGCCCGGCACCAGACGGTGGTACGAGTTCACCGTCGGGTTGGTGAAGGCCAGCAGCGACGGGGCGTGCTTGAGGATGCCGCCGATGTAGTAGCGGGCGGTGTCCGACAGGCCCGCGTAACCGGCCTCGTCGTAGAAGAGCGGGGAGCCGCCGGCCCACAGGGACTGGTGGACGTGCATGCCCGAGCCGTTGTCGCCGAAGATCGGCTTCGGCATGAAGGTCGCGGTCTTGCCGTTGCGCCAGGCCACGTTCTTCACGATGTACTTGAAGAGCTGGAGGTCATCGGCCGCGGCGAGCAGCGTGTTGAACTTGTAGTTGATCTCGGCCTGGCCGGCGGTGCCGACCTCGTGGTGCTGGCGCTCGACCTGGAGGCCGGACTTGGCCAGCTCCAGGGAGATCTCGGCACGCAGGTCGGCGAAGTGGTCGACTGGCGGGACCGGGAAGTAGCCGCCCTTGTAGCGGACCTTGTAACCGCGGTTGTCCTCCAGCGCACCGGTGTTCCAGGCGCCCGCCTCGGAGTCGATGTGGTAGAAGGACTCGTTCGACGAGGTGGCGAAACGCACGCTGTCGAACACGTAGAACTCGGCCTCGGGGCCGAAGTACGCGGTGTCGGCGATCCCGGTGGAGGCGAGGTAGGCCTCGGCCTTCTTCGCCACGTTCCGCGGGTCACGGCTGTACTGCTCGCCGGTGATCGGGTCGTGGATGAAGAAGTTGATGTTCAGCGTCTTGTCGCGGCGGAAGGAGTCGACCCGGGCGGTCGACAGGTCCGCGCGCAGCGCCATGTCGGACTCGTGGATGGCCTGGAAACCACGGATCGACGAACCGTCGAACGCGAGCTCCTCGTCCGGGTCGAACGCCTCGACGGGCAGCGTGAAGTGCTGCATGACGCCCGGCAGGTCGCAGAATCGGACGTCGACGAACTTGACGTCCTCGTCCGCGATGAACTTCTTGGCCTCGTCGGCGTTCTGGAACATCCAGCTCCTCCTACTCCCGACCGTTCCTGGACCGGGGTGGTAGTTCGTTCGTGCGGCCAGTGCGGTGGCACACGCTGTCCTCGACCCTAGGGACGGGTGGTTTCTCGGGCGTGACCCATTTGTTTCGCACAAGTTAACCGGACATCGTCGGCCCGGCCCCACCTGTCCGTATCCCGAAACGCGGGCAGTACCGTGGGCGTGTGGACAAGAGGGATGCAATCGGATCATGGCTCTCCGGCCCCCGCGCGGCCGCCGAGAACGCCGGTGTCGACTTCGGATACCGCGGACAGCAGCTCGGCCTGCCGGAGGAGGGGCCGGGGTCGATCGCCCGCCCCGGGCGGCGGCTCGGCGCACTAGCCGTGGACTGGGCGATGAGCGTCCTGATTGCATCCCAGCTCATCACGCAGCGCTACGGCGACCCGGCGACCTCGAACTGGGCGCTGCTGGTGTTCTTCCTGATGGGCGTCCTCACGGTCGGCACCATCGGCTTCACCCCGGGCAAGCGCCTCTTCGGCCTGCGGGTGGTCGCCCTCGACACCGGCCGTGTGAATCCGGCCCGCGCCCTGCTCCGCACGGTCCTGCTCTGCCTCGCCGTCCCGGCCCTGATCTGGGACCGCGACGGCCGGGGCCTGCACGACCGGCTGGCGAGGACCGTGGAGGTACGGATCTGACGGCGCCCCGCGTCTTTGTCGCATCCTGACAGTCCCGGCGCGGAACACGCGCGGCGGCTGACTATAAGTCAGTGGGTCTGAGCTCCTAGCGTCTGGCACCCGAGCAACCTCCCCCGTTGCGAAGGGACCCTCCGGACCGATGAAGAAATCCGCCCTCGTCACCGCCCTCGCCGCCCTCACCGCCGCTCTGCTGGGCAGTGGCGGCCTCGTCTCCGAAGCGCCCCGGGCCTCCGCCGCGGCCGCCTGCACGGCCGCCGACCCGGACGTCTACACGCCTCCCGCCACCGTGCCTGCCACCCCGGGCACCGTGCTGGCCTGCCGTTCCGTCACGCTGAGCCAGGTGCCGGGAAGTATCGCGATGTCCGCCTGGAAAGTCCTCTACAGCTCCACCGACAACCAGGGCCGGCCCGCCGCCGTATCCGGCACCCTCGCCGTCCCCTCGGCGCCCTGGACCGGCGCGGGCCCCCGTCCCGTCGTCGCCTTCCACCCCGGCACTCTCGGCCTCGGCCCCCAGTGCGCCTTCTCCAAGCAACTCGCCGGAGCCTTCCAGGACGAGTACGAGGGCGACAACGTCGCCGCCCTGCTCAAGGCCGGGTACGCCGTCGCCGCGACCGACGGCCCCGGCTACCTCGACGGCCGGACGCACCGCTATGTCGCCGGCACCGACTCGGGGCACGCCCTGCTCGACATCGCCCGCGCCGCCCCCGCCGTACCGGGCAGCGGACTGTCCCGGCAGGCCCGCGTCGGGCTGTGGGGCTACTCCGAGGGCGGTGCGGCCAGCCTGTGGGCGGCCCAGCTGGCGGCGGGCTACGCGCCCGAGCTCAAGGTGGTCGGGGACGCCTCCGGCGGCATCCCGGGCGACCTCAGGCAGGTGGCGGCCGCGCTCGACGGCGGCGCCTTCTCCGGCTTCCTCGCCGACGCGGCCGTCGGCATCCAGGCCGCCTACCCCGCCCTGCCCCTCGACTCGCTCCTCAACGACCAGGGCCGCCAGGCCGTGCGGACCGCCAAGTCCGTGTGTCTCGTCGGCACCGTCACCGCCCTCGCGGGCAGGAGCATCAAGGACCTCACCACCGCCGGACTCACCCTCGACCAGCTCTACCGGCAGCGCGGCAGCGACGGCCGCACCTGGGGCGAGGTCCTGGACGCCCAGAAACTCGGGGTGGACCTCGGAACGTACAAGATCACCTTCCCGGTCCTGCAGTACCGCGGAGCCCTCGACGAGGTCATCCCCACCGCCACCGAGGACGCCGTCCGCGCCGCCTACTGCGCCGCGGGCGTGAGCACCGGCTGGAAGATCTACCCCGGCGACCATCTCCTCGCCGACAACCAGGCCGTCGGCGACGTCGTCTCCTGGCTCGGCGACCGGTTCGCGGGAAAGGCGGCCCGGAGCGACTGCTGACGCCCCGTGTCCCTTACGACGACGAGGGCGCCCGGAGTGATCCGGGCGCCCTCGTCGTCGTAACGGGAAAGTCAGCGTGCCTTGCCGCCGCCCTTCGGCAGCTTCATGCCCTTGGGCATCGGGCCCTTCGGCAGCGGCATGTTGCTCATCAGGTCGCCCATCGCCCGCAGACGGTCGTTGGTGGCGGTCACCTGGGGGCCGGTCAGCACGCGCGGCAGCTTCAGCATCGTGGTCCGCACCTTCTTCAGGGGGACCTGGCCCTCGCCCGTGCCCACGACGATGTCGTGCACCGGCACGTCCGCGACGATCCGGTTCATCTTCCGCTTCTCGGCGGCCAGCAGGCCCTTGACCCGGTTCGGGTTGCCCTCGGCGACCAGGACGATGCCGGCCTTGCCGACGGCCCGGTGCACCACGTCCTGGCTGCGGTTCATCGCCACCGCGGGGGTGGTCGTCCAGCCTCGGCCGATGTTGTCCAGTACGGCCGCGGCGGCACCCGGCTGGCCTTCCATCTGCCCGAACGCGGCCCGCTCGGCGCGGCGCCCGAACACGATCGCCGTCCCGAGGAAGGCGAGCAGGAAGCCCAGGATGCCGAGGTAGACCGGGTGACCGATCAGGAAACCGATCGCGAGAAAGACACCGAGGATGAGGATGAAGACACCCGCGAGCACCAGGCCGATCGTCTTGTCGGCCTTGCGGGTCATCTTGTACGTCAGGGCGATCTGCTTCAGTCGCCCGGGGTTCGCGGCATCCGCCGCACTGTCACTTCTCGCCATGCCCCGAAGTCTACGTGGCCCCGCAGGCGTCGACGACGGCAGTGTCCGCCCCTTCGCGCATCCTCGCGAGGAGCGGAGGGGTCAGGAGCTGACGGTGAAGGTCTGGTCCAGCACGCGCTGCGCCTCGACCCGGTCCTTGGCGCGGCGGCGGTCCTCCAGGACGGAGGTCCAGGCGTTGCGGCGGGCGGTGCGCTGGCCGCTGCTGAGGAGCACGGACTCGACGGCACGGAGTGCATCGGTGAACGACGGAATCGCGGTGGCGCGAACGGGCGCGGCCTGCATGATGGGGGTCCCCTCGGAGCGGCGGCTCTGGTGAGTGGTGCACGGGCTGTACAACCAGGGTCACTGAATGGTGTTACCAGGGCGTGACCAGCCGGTCAAACGCCAATGAAGCCTGGAGTTGCGGTCCGAAAACGACGACGCGGCCCCGATGACCCCCCTATCTGCGGGGATGTCCGGGACCGCGTCAATCGGCCACTACCGAGCGGTAGTTGCTTGTGCTCGGATTCACACGTTTGGAGTGGCACTCCGTGCCATTCGGGTGTCGCTCAGACGGCCTGCGAGGCGACGTACGCGCCACGCTTTTCGACGGCCATCTGGTAGAGCCGGCCCGCCCGGTAGGAGGACCGGACGAGCGGTCCGGACATCACACCGGAGAAGCCGATCTGCTCGGCCTCCTCCTTCAGCTCCACGAACTCCTGCGGCTTGACCCAGCGCTCCACGGGGTGGTGGCGCACCGACGGGCGCAGGTACTGCGTGATGGTGACGAGCTCGCAGCCGGCGTCGTGCAGCTGCTGGAGCGCCTCGCTGACCTCCTCGCGGGTCTCGCCCATGCCGAGGATCAGGTTGGACTTGGTCACCAGGCCGAAGTCGCGGGCCTCGGTGATGACCTTCAGGGAGCGCTCGTAGCGGAAGCCGGGGCGGATCCGCTTGAAGATCCGCGGGACCGTCTCGACGTTGTGCGCGAAGACCTCGGGGCGGGACTCGAAGACCTGCTGGAGCAGCTCCGGCACGGCGTTGAAGTCGGGGGCGAGAAGCTCGACCTTGGTGCGGCCGGCCTCACGAGCGGACGTCTGCTCGTGGATCTGGCGGACCGTCTCGGCGTACAGCCAGGCGCCGCCGTCCTCCAGGTCGTCGCGGGCGACGCCGGTGATGGTGGCGTAGTTGAGGTCCATGGTGACCACGGACTCGCCCACGCGGCGCGGCTCGTCCCGGTCGAGGGCCTCGGGCTTGCCGGTGTCGATCTGGCAGAAGTCGCAGCGCCGGGTGCACTGGTCGCCGCCGATGAGGAAGGTCGCCTCGCGGTCCTCCCAGCACTCGTAGATGTTGGGACAGCCGGCTTCCTGGCAGACCGTGTGCAGACCCTCGCTCTTCACGAGCTTCTGCATGGCGGTGTACTCGGGACCCATTTTCGCCCGGGTCTTGATCCACTCGGGCTTGCGCTCGATGGGGGTCTGAGCGTTGCGGACCTCCAGGCGCAGCATCTTGCGTCCGTCGGGTGCGACTGCGGACACGACCGGCTCCCTAGCGATTGATTCTTCGGCGTGGTCAAGGGTACGCCCGTGGATTTGAAAGCCCACCGCCTGTCTCAGGCCGCAGGTGTCTTCTCGATCACCCTCGGCCTGAGGTCCGCGTTCTCCAGTACGTCCTTCAGGTGCCGCTCGACGACCGGCAGGACCTCGGCGATGGTCACGTCCCGGCCGAGTTCGTTCGCGAGGGAGGCGACCCCCGCGTCGCGGATGCCGCACGGGATGATCCGGTCGAACCACTTGTTGTCCGGGTTCACGTTCAGCGCGAAGCCGTGCATCGTCACGCCCTTGGCGACGCGGATGCCGATCGCCGCGATCTTGCGGTCCTCGCGGCGCTGGCCCGCGTTGGACGGGGCGTACTCCGGGCCGTTCAGACGCGGGTCGAACTCCTCGTCCGTGAGCCGGGGGTCGAAGTCCAGGGAGAGCCCGCCGAGGGCCGGACGCTGCTCGACCGGGTCGCCGAGGACCCATACGCCGCTGCGGCCCTCGACCCGGGTGGTCTCGAGGCCGAACTCCGCGCAGGTGCGGATCAGGGCCTCCTCCAGGCGCCGTACGTGCGCCACCACGTCCACCGGGCGCGGGAGCTTCTGGATCGGGTAGCCCACCAGCTGGCCCGGTCCGTGCCAGGTGATCTTGCCGCCGCGGTCGACGTCGATGACCGGAGTGCCGTCGAGGGGGCGCTCGTTGTCCGCGGTGCGCCGGCCCGCCGTATAGACAGGGGGGTGTTCGAGCAGCAGGACCGTGTCGGGGACCTCGTCCTCGAACCGCGCCGCATGCACCCGGCGCTGCTCGTCCCAGGCCACCTGGTACTCGACCGCGTCCGCACCGAACCCCATGCGGACGAACCGCAACCCACTCACGGCAAGCGCCTCCCTAGAAGGTCGTAAGGCACGAAAGGTGCCTGTGCCACTGTACGTCCGGCCCGCGGGCGTCAGCCCCGGTGGCAATCCTCACACGATCGGATGAACGAACGTCGAAGTGTGCGATCGCCTGCTCACTCTCCGCTACATTCGCGCCGTTCGCAGAGGCCATAAGGGCAGCTCACAGGCAATCCGGGCACCACGTTCGACGTGACGGCCCGAAAGGCAGGAGACCGCACCGCAGATGACGGAACGACCCGCGCAGCGCACGCCCAACCGACAGCTCGCCGCGCTCATCGCAGAAGCGGGGTTCTCCAACGCGGGTCTCGCCCGACGCGTGGACCAGCTCGGACTCGAACACGGGCTGGATCTCAGATACGACAAGACATCCGTGACCCGGTGGCTGCGCGGGCAGCAGCCCCGGGGCACCACGCCCGCCCTCATCGCCGAGGTCTTCACCCGCCGGCTTGGCCGCCGGCTCTCCGCGCAGGACCTGGGTCTCGACGCCTGCGCACCCGTGTACGCGGGACTGGAGTTCGCCGCCGGGCCCGAGGAGGCCGTCGACATCGTCAGCGGGCTGTGGCGCAAGGACTCCGGCAGCCACGCCGAGCTGCGCAAGATCGCCTTCACCCCGGCCGGTCTGGTCGTCCCGAGCCGCGACTGGCTGATCGGCCGCCCCGACGACCGGGTCGCCCGGGGCGAGCCTCCCGTCCGGGTCCCTCCCCAGGGGCGACCGATGCTGCCCCGGCAGCGCGGCCAGGCCGAGCGCGGGCCCGGCCAGAAGGTCACCAGCGGGGACATCGCCGCGCTCGGCTCGGTCGGCGACCTCTTTCGCACCCTCGACGACCAGTACGGCGGCGGCCACGCCCGGCAGGCCCTGGTCCGCTACCTGGAGCACGAGTGCGAGCCGATGCTGCGCGGCACCTACGGGGAGACCACCGGGCGCAGACTGTTCGCCGCGGCCGCCGACCTGACCCGGCTCGCGGGCTGGACCTCCTACGACATCGCGGCGCACGGCCTCGCACAGCGGTACTTCGTGCAGGCGCTGCGGCTCGCGCAGGCGGCGGGGGACCGGGCGTACGGGGCGTACGTCCTGGTCACCATGAGCCGGCAGGCGGTGTACCTGGGGCACGGACGGGAGGCGATCCAGCTCGCGCGGGTGGCCCAGCAGGGCGTCGGTACGACGGCTCCGCCGGTCGTGCAGGCGCTGCTGCACTCGGCCGAGGCGCGGGGGCACGGGGTGCTGGGCGAGGTGCGGGCGTGCACCGCGTCACTGGTCCGCGCGGAGCGGGCCCTGGAGACGGCACGCCCCGGTGACGAAGTCCCGCACTGGGCGCGGTTCTTCGACGAGGCGCAGCTGGCGGACGAGTTCGGCCACTGCCACCGGGACCTGCAGCAGTTCCGGGCGGCCGCGCAACACGCCGAGCGCTCGCTGCAGTTGCGCGCTCCGGCATACGCCCGCAGCCGGCTGTTCTGCCGGGTGGTGCTGGCCTCCGCGCGGCTGGGGCTGGGGGAGTTGGACCAGGCCTGCTCGTTGGCCGCGGAGGCCGCCGGGCAGGCCGCGGAGATGCGGTCGGTGCGGGCGGTGGAGTACGTGCGGGACTTCGAGCGGCGGTTGGAGCCGTACAAGGACGCGGCACCGGTGCGGAGTTATCGCGACAAGGTCGCCGCACTGGGGTAGGAACCCGCGCCCCTGACGGGGCGCGGATGATCCCTACGCCGCCTGAGCCGTCGGAGTCGGGTCCGCCCTGTGCATCGAGCCCGCCGCTCCCAGGTCCGTGAGGATCGCCGTGGCCGCCCGGTGTGCCGAGTGCAGGGCGCCCTGCACCGTGCTGGTGTCCCGGTGGTCGCCGCAGACGTACAGGCCGGCCAGGAGGCGTACCGGGCGGCGCAGGTCGTGGGGGGCGGGCATGGCCGGGACCGCCTCCCGGGTGTGGTGGACCGCGAGGGTCTCCCAGCGGTGCGTCGACGTGCCGTACAGGCGGGCCAGATGGGTGCGTACGGCCGTCTCCAGGTCCGGGGGAGGGGTGCCCAGGACCGTCGAGGAGATCAGGGCCCGGCCCGAAGGGGCCCGGCTCGGGTCGACCTCGCTGAGCACCGCCGTGTGGGTCACCGGGCCGCCCCGGTCGGCGTCGAGGAGCAGCGCGGAACCCGTGCGGGGCGGATCGTCCGTCGTGTGGTGGACGACCGTCACCGGATGGAAGTCCGGCACCCGCAACCCCGGCAGCAACTCCGCCGCGGCCCGCGCGTCCGTCGCCAGCAGCACCGCCCGGCACCGGATCTCGCCGTGCTCGGCCGTGGTCACCGACGTCGTCGCGACGGACGTGACCCGCACCCCCGTGTGCACGGTCCCCGCCGGCAGCGTCTGCGCGAGCAGCTCCGGCAGCGTCTCCGCACCGCCCTCCGGCACGCACAGCCGCCCGCCCGCGAAGGCCCGCAGCGCGAGGTCGGCGCACCGGCTGGACGTCGTCAGCGCGGGGTCGCACAACAGCGCGGCCAGCAGCGGGCGCAGGAACCCGTCGATCGTGCGCGCGGGCAGTCCCCGGGCCGCCAGCGCCTGCCCGGCGGGCAGTTCGGGACGGGCCAGGAGGCGTTCGACGGACACATGGGCGAGCCGGGTGAGCGCGGCACCGAGCCGCGCCTGGTCCACGGCACCGCCCAGCGGCGCGGCCCCGCGGGCGATCCGGGACCCGGCCCCCTGACCGGCACCGGGCAGCACCCGGAGCGCGGTTCTCCGGGACGCTGCCACCAGGCCCGGACCTGCCACCCCCCGAGGGGCGCTCGCCAGGGCGCGTACCGCACGCAGTGCGCCCCTCGCGCTCCGGGCGCCCGCCGGAGCGTCCACCCGGTGGTGGCGCCCGTCGCCGTGCAGCAGGATCCCCGGCGCGAACGGGCGCAGCACGAGCCCGTCGAGCCCCGGCGTCAGCCGTAGTTCGGGATACGCCGTGGACAGCAGCTGTCCGATCCGGTCGAGCCGGAAGCCGTCGACCTTCTCGGTCGACATGCGGCCGCCCGCGCACGGGGCGGCCTCCAACACCGCGACGGTCACTCCTGCGCTGGTCAGCCGATGCGCCGCGGAGAGCCCGGCGACCCCGGCTCCCACGATCACGACGTCCGCCTGGTACGTGGGCTCAAGCACGTGCCCCTCCTCGAGGTTGCGCGGCCGGTGGAGACGTCATGCCCCCAACAGGCTCCGGGGATACCCGAGTTCGGATCGAGGGTAGGGCTGTGATCGGTCAGGAACAGTCGCGCATCGGCAGGGCACGGTCGCACGCCGGTCGCATGTCGTCACGGACGGTCGCCGAGAAGGTCGTACGGCACTTTCTCGCGCCGCCCGGCCACCCCGCCCCGAGCGCCCCGGACCGCCCCTTCTCAGGCCGCCCGGATCGCACCCTCGATGTCCGGAAACGCGAACGTGAACCCCGACTTCAGCAGCCGGGTCGGCCGCACCCGCGCGCTGCCGAGCACGTCCCCGGCCATCTCGCCGAGCGCGGCCCGCAGTACCGGCGCGGGCACGCTGAACAGGGTCGGCCGGTGCAGCACACGGCCCATGGCCTCGGTGATCTCACGGTTCGTCAGGGGCTCCGGAGCGGTGAGGTTGAACGGTCCTGACAGCCCGTCGGTCTCCAACAGGTACCGGATCGCGGCCACTTCGTCGTGCAGCGCGATGAACGACCAGTACTGGCCGCCGTCGCCCATCCGGCCGCCGAGCCCTGCCTGGAACAACGGGAACAGCTTGCCCCAGGCGCCGCCCCCGCGACCCACCACCAGACCGGTGCGGGTGAACGCGGTCCGCACGCCCGCCTCTTGCGCGGGCGCGGCCGCCCCCTCCCACTCCACGCACAGCTCGGGCAGGAAACCCTGCCCTGCGGGCGAGTCCTCGTCGACGACCCGGTCGCCGGTCTCGCCGTAGTAGCCCATCGCGCTGCCGTTCACGAAGACCTTCGGCGGCTCGTCCAGGGAGGCGACGGCCTTGGCGAGGGCGGTCGTGCCGTTGACCCGGCTGTCATGGATCTGCTTCTTGTACGTGTCCGTCCAGCGCCGCGAACCGACCCCGGCACCGGCGAGGTTGACCACGGCGTCGCACCCGGCGAGCCCGGCCGTGTCGACCCGCCCGGCCTCGGGTTCCCACCGGACCTCGTTCCGGTCCCGGGGCTCCCGGCGCACCAGGCGCACCACCTCGTGCCCGTCGGCGGTGAGGGACCGCGCCAGGGCCGAGCCGATCAGTCCGGACGCCCCGGCCACCGCGATTCTTGAAAGTTGCATGACCTCATCCTGCCTGGTGGGTGCGTAAAAGCGATGTCTGGTTCCGCTATGCCCGGCGCCGTAGTGTGACGGGCATGTCCGCACTGTCCATACGCCTCGCCCTCCCCGACGACGAAGAGGAGCTCGCCCGTCTCGACCGTGCCGAATGGTCGCCCCTGCACGACGTCCTGCCCCGGCAGCAGCCGCCCTACCGGCCGTTCTTCGACGAGCGCCACCTCCCCGGCGACTGCCTGGTCGCGGAGGCCGACCGCCGCATCCTGGGGTTCATACGTCTCGGTTTCCCGACCGGGCTCGAGTCGAACGCCCATGTGCGCCAGATCCAGGGCTTCGTCGTCAGCGCCCAGGCCCGGGGCCGCGGTGTCGGCCGGGCCCTGATCCGCGCGATCACGGAGGAGACCCGCCGCCGGGGCGCCCGACGGCTCACCCTGCGCGTCCTCGGCCACAACACACCGGCCCGCAGGCTCTACGAGTCCGAGGGCTTCGCGGTCGAGGGCGTACTGCCGGAGGAGTTCCTGCTGGCGGGGGAGTACGTCGACGACGTGATCATGGGGCGCCGTCTCTGAGGACCTGGTCGGCCGCGGCGGTCGTACGGCGTCTGCGCACCACCAGGTAGAGCGCGACCCCCGCCACGAGCAGCGAGATCAGGAAGAACACGGGCACGGGAGCCTCCGGGGTGCCATGCGGAACCGTGGCCCCCATCATCCGCGAGGCGACCGCGTTACGACGTGACCAGCTCGCCCGTGTCCACCGGTGAGGTGGCGTCCGCCGCCTTCTGGGCGTCGCCTGCGACCTCGTCGGCGGTCAGGACGTAGCCCGTCTCGTCGTCGGAGGTGGAGCGGGCGAACACCACGCCGTAGACCTTGCCGGAGGTGGTCAGCAGCGGGCCGCCGGAGTTGCCGGGGCGCACGGTCGAGCGGATCGAGTAGATCTCGCGGGTGACCGTGGCGTCGCTGTAGATGTTCTGCCCGGTCGCCTTCACCCGGCCCGCCACGGTGGCCGCCTGGAGGTTCAGGTCGCCGTCCTGCGGATAGCCCGCGACCACCGCGGAGTCGCCCCGCGAGGCGCCGTCGTCGAAGCGCAGCACCGGGGCCCGGAGGTCCGGGACGTACAGCACGGCCACGTCCCGGTTCGGATCGAACAGCACCACCCGTGCCTCGTACGGCTGCCCGACCCCGCCGATCCGGACGCTCGGCTCGTCGATGCCGGCCACCACGTGGGCGTTGGTCATGACGTGCTGCGGCGCGTACACGAAGCCGCTGCCCTCGCGGCCCTGGGTGCCGGAGGCGCCCTCGATCTTGACGGTGCTGAGCTTGGCGGCGTTGGTGGCGGCCGCGGTGACGCTGTCGCCGGTGGGCTTGGCGACCTCCGCCGTGGACTCGTTCTCGAACGGGTTGAACACCTGAGGGAAGCCCGCCTCGGTGAGCGCGGAGGTGGCCCGGGAGAACCAGGACGGCGTGGTCTCCGGCATGGAGTCCTGGACGGCACCGAGCAGGGCGGAGTCCCGGATGGCCGTGGTGACCAGCGGGGACGAGGACGCGCCCAGGACGCTCGCGGCGACCCACGCGACGACGAGCACGGCCACGGAGTTGGCGGCGGCCCCGCCGACGCCGTCGGCGACTCTCAGCGGTCCCTCGTCCAGTTCCCTGCGCAGTCTCAGCGCCAGGCGCCCCGCCAGCTCGTGGCCCACGGCGGCCGGGACCAGCACGGTCAGCACCGCGGTCACGGTCGCGGCCGTGCTGCCCGGGGTCACCAGGTCCATCATCCACGGCAGCACCCACACGCCCACGACGGCGCCGCCCACGAAGCCGGCGAACGAGACACAGCCGGCCAGCAGGCCACGCCGGTAGCCGGAGGCCGCATAGGCGGCGATCACCAGCAACAGCAGGATGTCGAGCACGTCCACGGAGCCGCCCTTCTCTCTCGGAACCTTCAGTACGCAGGCGAGGCGTCCAGTGATCAGCTACGCGCGCGCGTGGCACCGGTTACCGGCCACGCGTGCGTGCACCTGGAAAAACGTCGTGGATGCGGACGATGGTTCCACCGGGTGGCACAGCACACATCGCGGACGGAGCGGATCCGGCCGAGAGTGGAACCATGCGTGTCCGAAGATCGCGGGGACCGCGAAGACGGCGGGCGCCCCGAATACGCCACGCGGGCCGAATACGGCTCGCGATCCTCAAAGCCCTGCCCCCGGCCAACCGCCACCGCTCCACCCTGCCGCCCACGCCCGCGACAACCTCGCAAGGCGCGTCGCCCGCCCGGCCCGTCGGCCCTGGCGAGCAGGCGGCCCCGACCCCCGCGACCTCGGGTGAACCGCCCGGCATCCGCTCGTCGGACTCCGGCGGGGACCGATCTGCGCCGCCCACAGGCCCCGCCGGGGCAACGGCCACCCCGACCCCCGCGACGACGTCGGACGCCCTGCCCGCCACGAGCCCGTCGGCCGCGGCGCCGGGTCGGTCCCCGTCGTCCGCCCGGCCCGTCGGTCCTGGTGAGCAGGCAGGTCCGCCCCTCGTGACGTCGGGTGAACCGTCCGGCATCCACTCGTCGGGCTCCGGCGGCCCCCTGGCCCCGGGCGGATCGGCGCCGCCTACCGGCACCGCCGGGGCACCGGCCACCCCGACCCCCGTCACGAGCCCGTCCGCTGCCGCCCCGGGCCGGTCTCCTGCCGTGGACCCCGCAGCGTCCCCAGGGTCAGAGGACTCCGGCCCGTCCTCGGCGTCCGTCAGGCCCGCAGATCCCCGGGGGCAGGCCGCTGCCGGGTCCGTCGCCTCGGGGGAGGCCACCGGAACACCCCAACCCCCGGACGTCCCCCAACCCCCGGACGTCCCCCAACCCCCGGACGTCCCCTCACCCCCCGCCGCCCTCCAACCCCCCAGCCCCCCGACCCCCCGCCCCCCGACCCCCCGCCCCCCGGCATCCCGCATCCCCCGCATCCCCCGCCCCCTCCTCGCCCTCCTCGTCCTTCTCCCCGGCCTCGTGGTCCTGCTCGTGATCGTGATCTGTGTCGTCGGGATCGAGGACGTGGCCGGGCGGCCCGTGCGGGGGGCCGTGGTGACCCCGCACAGGGTGGTGACGCATGTCGCGGCCAGGCCGCACATCGTGCCGCGGTCGGTGTGGGCCCGCGGTGGTGGTGAGGCGAACACCGCCGCCCGCACCCCGCCGCCCCCGCACTACGACGACAAGGTGATCGCGGTCTTCGTGCACCACACCGACTCGCCCAACGACTACGCCTGCTCCGACGCGCCCCGCATCATCCGCTACCTCGCCGCAGGCCAGACCGGCGCCCGGAACTGGGACGACATCGGCTACAACTTCCTCGTCGACCGCTGCGGCACCATCTACGAGGGCCGTGCGGGCGGCGTCGGCCGTCCCGTCACCGGCGCCCACACCCTCGGCTTCAACCACCGCACCGCGGGCATCGCCGCCCTCGGCACCTTCACCGCCGGCTCCCCCGTCCCGCGCGCGATGACCGACGCGATCGCCGCCCTGGCCGCCTGGAAACTCGGCCTCGCCCACGTCGACCCGCGCGGCACCGTCCGCCTCACCTCCAGCAACAGCCTCAGCCGCTACCGCTCCGGCACCACCGCCTCGCTGCCCGCCCTCGCGGCCCACGGCGACGCCTACATGACGACGTGCCCCGGCGCCGCCCTGGACGCCCTGCTGCCGGCGATCAGGGAGCGCGCGGCCCGACTCCAGGGCAGGACGTGATCCCCCGAGCGCCGCACCCGGTCACCTGCGCCCGAGATACACCGCCAGCGCCCGCTGCAACACCCTGCCCTGGAGCCCCACCGGCCGTTCCCACTCACCCAGGTACTCCACGACCCGGCCCCCCGCCCCCGTCTTGAAACGGAGCCGGCCCAGCAGCCGGCCCTCGCCGAGCGCGGGGGTCACGGACCGCAGGTCGTACGTCTCGGCACCGGCGGCCCGCGCATCGCACAGCATCCGCCACAGCAGCGCGCTGCTGGGCCGCACCTCCCGCCCCCGGCGACCGGACGCGGCGTAGGAGTGCCAGACCCGGGAGCCGACGTTGATCATCAGCGCGGCGGAGAGCACCTCGCCGTCGTACTCGGCGAGATAGAGCCGGAGCCGGTCCGAGTCCTCGGCGTTCAGGGCCTCCCACATGTGCCGGAAGTAGGCCGCGGGACGGGCCCGGAAACCGTCCCGGGCGGCGGTCGCGGTGTAGAGGCGGTAGAAGTCGGGCAGGTCGGCCGCCGTACCCCAGGAGACCCGCACACCCGCCGACTCGGCCGTGCGCAGCGACTGCTCGAAGTGCGGCGCGAGGGCTTCGCGCAACTCGTCCACCGAGCGGCCCGCCAGCGGGATCTGACAGCCGTACCGCGGCTGCCCGAGGCCGAAGCCGCTGTCCTCGTCCGCCGCGCACCGCCGCCACCCGAGCCCCCGCAGCCGCTCCCCGGCGTCCAGCGCGAACCCGTCGACACCGGCCGCGGGCAGGTCCCGCACATGCCGGACGCCGGGGTCGGCAATCCCCTTCGTCACCGTGTCGGCGCCCCAGTGCCGCACGACGACGGGCGGTCCGATCCGCACCGAGAACGCCCCGCGTTTCTCCAGGTGGGCGACCAGGGGGTCCAGCAGGCGTTCCGGGCGCGGGCCGAGCCAGTCGATCGTCGGTCCGTCGGGAAGATAGGCGAGACAGCGCCGGGTGCCGGGCAGCGGCCGGTACAGGACGAGCGCCGTCGCGATCCTCGTCCCGTCCTCGAACCAGCCGACGCTCTCGGCCAGCCAGTCGGGCTTCACGTCGGCCCACTCGGGGATCTGCAGATGGCTCGCGTCGGGGTGCAGCCGCAGGTGGGCGAGATGTTCCTCGCGCGTGATCTCGCGCACATACGGGCTGGTCATGGGCGGGGTGCTCCTGTTCGGGGCGGCCACGGTAAGCCGGGAGTCACGGCAGGGGTCAAGAGCCCGAGCTCTCACAGGTTTCTCGTGGGTGACTCAAGGACCACGCCGAAACAGCCGCCCTATCGTCATGCACACGCACTGACTGGAGGTGGGGAAGAAATGAACAGCAGTCACACGAACACCCCCGAGAAGACCGGTGGCCGGCTCCGGACCCCCGGCGGCCCCTGGGCGGTCGTCTGCGCCGTCGCGGCCGTCATCCTCGGCCCGGCCGCGGTCACCGCGTCCGCGCTCGACCAGGCCAACGCGGCCCCCCTGCACCACGCGGTGAAGGCCGACCAGACGCAGGCGTACATCCCGACGGACACGACCCGCCGCCGGAACGCGGCGGTCTGAGAGACGGCGTGAGACGGCGTGAGACGGCGGCCGGTGACGGGGGCTCAGCCCCTGAACCGCTCCCACAGCTTGGGGTACCGCTCCGCCAGCGCCCGGTCGCTCTCCAGGTCGACCGGCGTGCCGAGCGGCTCGGAGGCCGCGGGCGGGATGCCCAGATCGGGAGCGACGGTACCGGTGAGCTGCTCGTAGGCCTCGTCGGCCGCGTAGCCCAGTTCCTCGCCGTCGCCGTCGATCTCCTCGTCGAAGTCGGCGAGCAGGTCGGCGAGCGAGTCGGGGTCGTGCACCGCGCCCTCGTACACCTCGCGGCCCTGGCCGATCAGCCAGCACCGGAAGAAGTCGAAGGCGTCGTCGCTCGCCCCGTCCAGCAGGATCCAGGCGGCGCCCCACAGATCCCAGCTGTACGCGCGGTTGTAGCGGGCCTCGAAGTGACGGGCGAAGTCCAGGACCATCTCCGGGTCCAGCGCCAGGAGCCGGTCCACGAGCAGGTCGGCCTGCTCCTCGGGGTCGCCGTCGGCGGCCTCGCGGGTGGCGTCCACCAGCTCCCAGAACTCCGTCTCGTCCATCACGGGTCCAGCATCGGGCCTTGAGGGGTGGGGCGCACGTGGAGTGCGGCGGATTGTTATGTCCCGTACAGGCGGGCCAGCCGGGCCGCGTCCTCGACGAAACGCACCCGCAGGCTCTCCGGGGCCAGCACCTCCACCTCCGGTCCGAGCCCCCTGAGCTGCGAGTGGGCGACCTTCTCGGACTCCACGGGGAGCGTCACCGTCAGCCACCCGTCCTCGTCCGGGGTGCCCGCCGCCGCCAGCGCCTCCCGCGCGGAGGCGGGATCGACGGCGTACGGCAGTCCGCGCACCCCGTCGCCGGAGAGCCGTACCACCACCTCGGCCCGCAGGATCGACCGCGCGAACTGCTCCGCCCGTTCCTCCCAGAAGCCGGGCAGGTCGAACTCCTCGTCCCGTACGAAGCGGTCGGCGGCGGACTCCACCGAGGTGAACCGGTCGATCCGGTACACCCGGAAGGAGCCGCCCTGCGCGACCCGTGCGCACACGTACCAGACGCCCGCCTTGAGGACGAGGCCGTACGGCTCCAGCTCCCGCTCCACCTCGGCCTCCCGGCTCCGGTACCGCGCGCTGATCCGGCGGTCGTCCCACACCGCGTCCGCGACGGCGGGCAGCAGCTCGGGGGACTTCGGCTCGGCGAACCAGTTGGGCGCGTCGAGATGGAAGCGCTGTGCGGCCGTACGGGAGGCGTCGCTGAGGGAGGGGAGCAGCGCGGCGGACACCTTCAGCCGGGCGGCGGAGGCCGCGTCCTCCAGCCCCATCTCGCGCAGCGCCCCCGGCACACCGGACAGGAACAGCGCCTCGGCCTCGCTCCGCGCCAGCCCGGTCAGCCGGGTCCGGTACCCGCCGATCAGCCGGTAACCGCCGGCCCGCCCCCGGTCGGCGTACACCGGGACCCCCGCCTCCGACAGCGCCTGGGCGTCCCGCGTCACGGTCCGCTCCGACACCTCCAGCTCCCGCGCCAGCTCGGCGGCGGTCATGGAGGGGCGGGACTGGAGCAACAGCACCATCTTGATGAGCCGGGCAGCACGCATACGGCCATGATGCCGGGGCCCACTGACAGCGAAGGGGCACGGCGGCGGCCGTACCCCTTCGTCGTAGGCATCGAAGCCCGGATCCCTACAGCCCGTACTTCTCCCGGGCTTCCTTCACCGCAGTCGCCTTGACCTCGCCGCGGCGGGCCAGCTGGGCGAGGGCCGCGACGACGACCGACTCGGCGTCGACGCCGAAGTGGCGGCGGGCGCCCTCGCGGGTGTCGGAGAGGCCGAAGCCGTCCGCGCCCAGCGAGGACCAGTCCTGCTCGACCCACTGCGCGATCTGGTCGGGGACCTGGCGCATGTAGTCGGAGACCGCGAGCACCGGGCCCTCGGCGCCGTGCAGGGCCTGACGGACGTACGGGACCCGCTCCTCGCCGCGCAGCAGGCCGGCGTCGGCCTCCAGCGCGTCACGGCGCAGTTCCGTCCAGGAGGTCGCGGACCACACATCGGCCGCCACGCCCCACTCCTCGGCCAGCATGCGCTGTGCCTTCAGCACCCAGTGGATCGCCGTGCCGGAGCCGAGCAGCTGGATGCGGGCGGCGTTGGCGGCGGGCGAAAGGCCCGCCGACTCGGCCGTGTTGAAGCGGTACAGGCCCTTGACGATGCCTTCGTCGACGGCGGGGGCGGACGGCTTGGCGGGCTGCGGAAGCGGCTCGTTGTAGACCGTCAGGTAGTAGAAGACGTTCGGGTCCTCGCCGGGTGCCGCCTCGCCGTACATGCGGCGCAGACCGTCCTTGACGATCGCCGCGACCTCGTAGGCGAACGCCGGGTCGTACGTCAGCGCCGCCGGGTTGGTCGCCGCGATGACCGGCGAGTGACCGTCGGCGTGCTGCAGGCCCTCGCCCGTCAGCGTGGTACGGCCCGCCGTGGCGCCGACGAGGAAGCCGCGGCCCAGCTGGTCGCCGAGCTGCCACATCTGGTCGGCCGTGCGCTGCCAGCCGAACATCGAGTAGAAGATGTAGAACGGGATCATCGCCTCGCCGTGCGTCGCGTACGCGGTGGACGCGGCGATGAAGTCGGCCATCGAACCGGCCTCGGTGATCCCCTCGTTGAGGATCTGGCCGTTCTGGGCCTCCTTGTAGTACATCAGCTGGTCGCGGTCGACCGGCTCGTACGTCTGGCCCTTGGGGGAGTAGATCCCGAGAGAGGGGAACAGCGACTCCATACCGAAGGTGCGCGCCTCGTCGGGGACGATCGGCACCCAGCGCTTGCCCGTCTCCTTGTCGCGGACCAGGTCCTTGATGAGCCGGACGAAGGCCATCGTGGTCGCGACGTTCTGGGAGCCGGAGCCCTTGTCGAAGGAGGCGAACGCCTTCTCGGCGGGGGCGGGCAGCGGGGCCACGGGGTGGACACGGCGGGCCGGGGCCGGGCCGCCCAGGGCCGCGCGGCGCTCCTGGAGGTAGCGCACCTCGGGGGAGTCGGCGCCCGGGTGGCCGTAGGGGACCACGCCGTCGACGAACTGGCTGTCCGAGATGGGCAGTTCGAGCAGGTCGCGCATTGTCTTGAACTCGTCCACCGACAGCTTCTTCATCTGGTGGTTGGCGTTCTTCGACGCGAAGCCCTCGCCGAGGGTGTGGCCCTTGACCGTCTGGGCCAGGATCACGGTCGGCGCGCCCTTGAACTCGACGGCGGCCTTGTAGGCGGCGTACACCTTGCGCGCCTCGTGGCCACCGCGGGAGAGGTGGAAGCACTCGAGGATCTTGTCGTCGGACAGCAGCTTCGCCATCTCGACGAGCGCCGGGTCCTTGCCGAAGAAGTCCTGGCGGATGTAGGCGGCGTCGCGCGTCTGGTACGTCTGGACCTGCGCGTCCGGTACCTCACGCAGGCGCCGTACGAGCGCGCCCGTGGTGTCGAGCTGGAAGAGCTCGTCCCAGGCGTTGCCCCACAGCGACTTGACGACGTTCCAGCCGGCGCCGCGGAACTGGGCCTCCAGCTCCTGCACGATCTTGAAGTTCGCGCGGACCGGGCCGTCGAGGCGCTGGAGGTTGCAGTTGATGACGAAGGTCAGGTTGTCGAGGCCCTCGCGGCTCGCGAGTGCGAGTGCCGCCGTGGACTCCGGCTCGTCCATCTCGCCGTCGCCGAGGAAGGCCCAGACGTGGGACTGCGAGACGTCCTTGATGCCGCGGGCGGTCAGGTAGCGGTTGAAACGCGCCTGGTAGATCGCGGAGAGCGGGCCGAGGCCCATCGACACCGTCGGGAACTCCCACAGCCAGGGCAGGCGGCGGGGGTGCGGGTACGACGGGAGGCCGTTGCCGCCCGACTCGCGGCGGAAGTTGTCCAGCTGGGACTCGTCGAGCCGGCCGTCGAGGAAGGCGCGGGCGTAGATGCCGGGGGAGGCGTGGCCCTGGATGTAGAGCTGGTCGCCGGACCCGTCGGCCTCCTTGCCCTTGAAGAAGTGGTTGAAGCCGGTCTCGTAGAGCCAGGCCGCGGAGGCGAAGGTGGCGATGTGGCCGCCGACGCCGTATTTGGAGCCGCGCGTGACCATCGCGGCCGCGTTCCAGCGGTTCCACGCGGTGATCTTCCGCTCCATCTCCTCGTCACCGGGCGCGGACGGCTCGGCGGCGGTGGGGATGGTGTTGACGTAGTCCGTCTCGAGGAGCTTCGGCAGCGCGATGCCGTTGCCCTCCGCCCTCTCCAGCGTGCGGCGCATCAGGTACGCGGCTCGGTGCGGGCCGGCCGCCTTGGCGACCGCGTCCAGGGAGGCCTGCCATTCGGCGGTCTCCTCGGGGTCACGGTCGGGGAGCTGGTCGAGCTCGCTCGGCTGGATGGCGTTGGGGTCGGTCATGTCGCCGCCTTCCTCAGTCGAAGGGGGTTCCCTCAATCAGGCAGGGTTTCGGGGGTGCCCTTTGTCTTTGGCAGGACAGGGCGGAGGGCCCTGGTAAGGCCCGTCGGCGACTCTAACTCGCTGATCGATGATCGATCAAAGGGTTGAGAGGCAAAACTTCTTGATCGCGAGAAAGTAGGCACGCGGTGCCTTCGACGGAGACACCGGGTGCCTTGATTTTGAAGGATTTCCGCAGGTGAGCGTGGGTGTGCTCGGCTGTGTCAGGCCCTTGGGGCGCACCCCAGGACATGCGCCTTCACGATCTCCGCGATCCGCGGGTCCCGGCGCTTGAACGCCGCCACCAGCTCCTCGTGCTCCTCCGCGTACGACTGCTGGACCGTCCCCAGCCAGCGGATCGACAGCGCGGTGAAGACCTCGATGCCCAGGCCCTCCCAGGTGTGCAGCAGCACCGAGTTGCCGGCCGCCCGGACCAGCTCGCGGTGGAAACCGACCGTGTGCCGCACCTGCCCCGTGCCGTCGGAGTCCCGGTCCGCCTCGTACAGCGCCGCCACATGCGGCTCCAGGGCCGAGCAGTCCCGCGCCAGCCGCTCCGCCGCCAGCTCCGCCGCGATCGCCTCCAGACCGGCCCGGACCGGATAGCTCTCCTCCAGGTCGGCCGCCGTCAGGTTCCGCACCCGTACGCCCTTGTTCGGCGCGGACTCGATCAGCCGCAGCGACTCCAGCTCCCGCAGCGCCTCCCGCACCGGCGTCTGGCTGACCTCCAGCTCGGTCGCGATACGGCGCTCCACGATCCGCTCGCCCGGCTGCCAGCGCCCGCTGACGATCCCCTCCACGATGTGCTCGCGGATCTGTTCGCGCAGCGAGTGGACGACGGGCGCGGTCATGAGAGCTCCTTAAGGGCGTTTGACGTAAAGACAATAAGGCCGAGGGCCCGTCCGGGAGGGGCGCACGGGGGCGCTTTCATGCAGGTGAGACGAGGCTTACACGCTCCCAGTCACACGACTTCTGTCAAGACACGGAACCCCACGGCCTCCAGGCGTGTCGCGTTGAGCAGGGGTTCCCGCGCGGGGCGCCCCTTCGCACCACAGGGGGACGGCATGGACATCGGGGGGCGACGGGGACTGGCGGCCGTGGCCGTGATCGGCGCGATCGTCGCCGTGACGGGCTGCGGACAGTCGGCCGCACGGGTGACGGCGGAGTCCACGCCGAGCAGCTCGGAGACGATCACGGGGATGGCGGGCGCGGCCGGCGGCAGCGGCGCAGCCTGCGTCTTCGTCAAGCCGGACGGGGCACAGAAGTTCGGGCACGTCGGCTGGGGCTTCAGGATCCCGGGCACCGGCCGCTGGGTCTACGGCGCCGTGGAGAACCCCAGCGGGAAGCTCTACACCCCGCCGGGCGGCGACATCGGGGCCTGGCACGCCGAGGGGTCGTACGACCGCATGCTCGGCGACATGTCCACGGACGCGCACTACCCGGGCACCTCCGAACACCCCTACAGCCGCTACCGCTGCACGAAGTCCTCGACGCACTCCGTGCACAAGGCCAGGGCCATGATCGGCAAGGTCGAGGCCCGCGGCTTCCTCGTCGGGGTCGACCCGAGGACCGGGAAACTCACCTCGCGGGACTGCCTGGACGCCACCTACGACGTGCTCAAGGCGTACCGGACGAAGGGACTCACGCCCGCGCCCAGGCTCTCCGTTCCCAACGTGTGGGTGGAGGAGCTGTGGGGCTGGTCGGACCGGCAGCTGACACCCGGGTGAGCACACGCCGGTGCCCCCGCCCGGAGACCGGACGGGGGCACCGTGCGAGCGAAGTGCCTTACAGACCGAGCTCGACCTCGAACTCGCCCGCCTCCAGGATCGCCTTGACCGCGGTCAGGTAACGGGCCGCGTCGGCGCCGTCCACCAGACGGTGGTCGTAGGAGAGGGTCAGGTACGTCATGTCGCGGACGCCGATGACCGTGCCCTCCTCGGTCTCGATGACCGCCGGACGCTTGACCGTGGCACCGATGCCGAGGATCGCGACCTGGCCCGGCGGCACGATGATCGTGTCGAAGAGCGCACCGCGCGAACCGGTGTTGGAGATGGTGAAGGTCGCGCCGGACAGCTCGTCGGGCGTGATCTTGTTGGCGCGGACCTTGCCGGCCAGCTCCGCCGTGGCCTTCGCGATGCCGGCGATGTTGAGGTCGCCCGCGTGCTTGATGACCGGGGTCATCAGGCCCTTCTCGGAGTCCACCGCGATACCGATGTTCTCGGTGTCGAAGTAGGTGATCGTGCCTTCGCCCTCGTTGATCTTGGCGTTGATGGGCGCGTGCGCCTTCAGCGCCTGGGCGGCCGCCTTGACGAAGAACGGCATCGGGGAGAGCTTGACGCCCTCCCGGGCCGCGAACGCGTCCTTGGCACGGGCGCGCAGCTTCATCAGACGGGTGACGTCGACCTCGACGACCGAGGACAGCTGCGCCTGCTCGTGCAGTGCCTTGACCATGTTGTCGCCGATGACCTTGCGGATGCGCGGCATCTTGACGGTCTGGCCACGGAGGGGGGAGGCCTCCAGCGTCGGCGCCTTCTTGGCGGCGGCGGCCGGAGCGGCGGCGGCCGGAGCCGGAGCAGCGGCGGCGGCCTTCGCGGCCTCGGCGGCGGCGACGACGTCCTGCTTGCGGATACGGCCACCGACGCCGGTGCCCTTGACGGCGGCCAGGTCGACGCCGTGCTCGGCGGCGAGCTTGCGCACCAGCGGGGTCACGTAGGCGCCGTCGTCACCGGAGGTCGCGGCGGGCGCCGGGGCCGGGGTGACCGGGGCGGGAGCCGGAGCGGCCGGCGCCGGAGCCGTCTGCTGCTGCGGGGCCGGGGCCGGGGCGGCGGGCGCCTGCGGGGCCGGAGCCGGGGCAGGAGCGGGCGCCGGAGCCGCGGGGGCCGGAGCCGGGGCGGGGGCCTCGGCGGCCGGGGCGGGAGCGGCGGGGGCCGGGGCAGCGGCCGGAGCCGCACCCGGGGCGCCGATGACGGCGAGCTTCGCGCCGACCTCGGCGGTCTCGTCCTCGCCGACCACGATCTCCAGCAGCACGCCGGCGGTGGGCGAGGGGATCTCGGTGTCGACCTTGTCGGTGGAGACCTCGAGCAGGGGCTCGTCCTCCGCGACCTCCTCGCCGACCTCCTTCAGCCACCGGGTGACGGTGCCCTCGGTGACGGACTCGCCGAGCGCGGGCAGGACGACGTCCGTGCCCTCGGCGCTGCCGCCGCCGGAAGCGGCCTCGGCGGTGGGAGCGGGCGCCGGGGCGGCCTGCTCGGTGGACGGAGCGGCCGCGGCCGGCTCCGGGGCGGGCTCGGCGACCGGCTCGGCGGCCGGGGCCGGGGCAGCGGCCGGGGCGCCGGTGCCGTCGTCGATCACGGCCAGCTCGGCGCCGACCTCGACCGTCTCGTCCTCGGCGACCTTGATGGAGGCCAGGACACCGGCGGCGGGGGAGGGGATCTCGGTGTCGACCTTGTCGGTCGACACCTCGAGCAGCGGCTCGTCGGCCTCTACACGCTCACCCTCGGCCTTCAGCCAGCGGGTGACAGTGCCCTCGGTGACGCTCTCGCCGAGCGCCGGAAGGGTTACGGAAACCGCCATGGTTTCGGTTGCTCCTTACGAATTGCGGAAGTCTGTGTGCGAAGCGGAGTCGCTTCGTCGACCGAGGGTCAGTCGTGCGAGTGGAGCGGCTTGCCGGCCAGGGCCAGGTGCGCCTCGCCGAGTGCCTCGCTCTGCGTCGGGTGGGCGTGGATGAGCTGCGCGACCTCGGCGGGCAGCGCCTCCCAGTTGTAGATCAGCTGGGCTTCGCCGACCTGCTCGCCCATGCGGTCGCCGACCATGTGGACGCCGACCACGGCACCGTCCTTGACCTGGACGAGCTTGATCTCGCCCGAGGTGTTCAGGATCTTGCTCTTGCCGTTGCCCGCGAGGTTGTACTTCAGAGCGACGACCTTGTCCGCGCCGTAGATCTCCTTGGCCTTGGCCTCGGTGATGCCCACGGAGGCGACCTCGGGGTGGCAGTAGGTCACCCGCGGGACGCCGTCGTAGTCGATCGGGACGGTCTTCAGACCGGCCAGACGCTCCGCCACCAGGATGCCCTCGGCGAAGCCGACGTGCGCGAGCTGGAGCGTGGGGACCAGGTCGCCGACGGCGGAGATGGTCGGGACGTTGGTGCGCATGTACTCGTCGACCAGGACGTAGCCGCGGTCCATCGCGACGCCCTGCTCCTCGTAACCGAGACCGGCGGAGACGGGCCCGCGGCCGACGGCCACCAGCAGCAGCTCGGCCTCGAACTCCTTGCCGTCGGCGAGGGTGACCTTGACACCGTCCTGGGTGTACTCGGCCTTCTGGAAGAAGGTGCCCAGGTTGAACTTGATGCCGCGCTTGCGGAACGCGCGCTCAAGAAGCTTGGAGGAGTTCTCGTCCTCGAGAGGGGCGAGGTGCTTGAGGCCCTCGATGATGGTGATGTCGGTCCCGAAGGACTTCCAGGCGGAGGCGAACTCGACGCCGATGACACCGCCGCCGAGGACGATCGCGGACTTCGGCACCCGGTCCAGCACGAGCGCGTGGTCCGAGGAGATGATCCGGTTGCCGTCGATCTCCAGGCCCGGCAGCGACTTCGGCACGGAGCCGGTCGCCAGGAGCACGTGACGCCCCTGGACGCGCTGGCCGTTGACATCGACCGACGTCGGGGAGGAGAGGCGCCCCTCACCCTCGATGTAGGTGACCTTCCGGGAGGCGACAAGCCCCTGCAGGCCCTTGTACAGGCCGGCGATGACGCCGTCCTTGTACTTGTGGACCCCGGCGATGTCGATGCCCTCGAAGGTGGTCTTCACACCGAACTGCTCGCTCTCGCGGGCCTGGTCGGCGATCTCGCCCGCGTGCAGCAGGGCCTTGGTGGGGATGCACCCTCGGTGCAGGCAGGTACCGCCGACCTTGTCCTTCTCGATCAGGGCGACGTCAAGCCCCAGCTGCGCCCCGCGCAGGGCCGCGGCGTAACCGCCACTACCACCGCCGAGGATCACTAGGTCGAAAACGGTGCTGGCGTCGTTCGCCACGTCACGTCCTCCATGCATGTGCGCCGTACGCCGGTCTGCAGTGACCGGGCGGCGGCTGGTGTCCGGCCGCTCTTTCTTCGGCCCTGTGGTGGGGGCCCTGTCCTGCCGAGCCCCATCTTCGCACTTGTCGGCACTGAACGAGACGCCGGGCCGGGGTGTGAGACACCACACGCTCACATGAGAACGAGGGGCGCGGTGAGACACCCGAAGGGGCGTGGGGAACTGCGCGACCAGCCACAACCGGCCCGCAGTCGCCCACGCCCCTCGGGCGTCGAGCTCTCAGGCGAGCATCAGCCCAGGTCACCCGACGCGGTCAGCTCCGCGAGCCGCACCAGCGTGCGCACCGCGGATCCCGTGCCGCCCTTGGGCGTGTAGCCGAACGGCCCGCCGTCGTTGAACGCGGGACCCGCGATGTCCAGGTGCGCCCAGGCGATGCCCTCGCCCACGAACTCCCGCAGGAACAGACCCGCGACCAGCCCGCCGCCCATCCGCTCACCCATGTTCGCGATGTCGGCGGTGGGGGAGTCCATCCCCTTGCGCAGGTGCTCCGGCAGCGGCATCGGCCAGGCAGGCTCGCCGACCTCCTCCGCGGCCTCGTGCAGAGCCGTGCGGAAGGAGTCGTCGTTCGCCATGATCCCGAAGGTCCGGCTCCCCAGGGCGAGCATCATCGCGCCGGTCAGCGTCGCCACGTCCACGATCGCGTCCGGCTTCTCCGCCGACGCCGCCCACAGCGCGTCGGCCAGCACCAGCCGGCCCTCGGCGTCGGTGTTGAGCACCTCCACCGTCTTGCCGCTGTACATCCGCAGCACGTCACCCGGCCGGGTCGCCGACCCCGACGGCATGTTCTCGGCCAGCGCCAGCCACCCGGTCACGTTGACCTCGAGACCCAGCCGCGCGGCCGAGACCACGGCCGCGAACACCGCCGCCGCCCCGCTCATGTCGCACTTCATCGTCTCGTTGTGGCCCGCAGGCTTCAGCGAGATGCCGCCCGAGTCGTACGTGATGCCCTTGCCCACCAGCGCGAGGTGCTTCTTCGCCTTGGACGAGGTGTACGACAGCTTCACCAGCCGCGGCCCCGACGCCGACCCCGCGCCGACGCCGAGGATGCCGCCGTAGCCGCCCTTCTCCAGGGCCTTCACGTCGAGCACCTGCACCTTGAGCCCGTGCTCCTTGCCCGCCGCCTGCACGATCGCGGCGAAGGCCTCGGGGTTCAGGTCGTTCGGCGGCATGTTGATGAGGTCGCGGGCGCGGTTGAGCTCCTCGCAGACCGCGACGGCCCGGGCGAGCGCGGCCTTGTGGGCGGCGTCGCGCGGCTTGCCGCCCAGGAGCGCGGCCTCGGCGAGCGGCGCCTTGCCGTTCTTCGCCTTCGGGTCCTTGCCGTTCTCCTTGTAGGCGTCGAAGGAGTACGCGCCGAGCAGCACGCCCTCGGCTACCGCGCCGACGTCGGCGGCGTCGCCCAGCGGCAGCACGAAGGCGGCCTTCTTCGCGCCGGTCAGCGCGCGGGCGGCGACACCGGCCGCCTTGCGCAGGGCCTCAGGGGCGAAGGAGGAGTCCTTCTCGGGCTCGGCGCCCAGGCCGACCGCCACCACGAGGGGGGCCTTGAGACCGGAGGGCGAGGGCAGCTTGGTCACCTCGCCCTCGGCGCCGGAGGCACCGAGGGTCTCCAGGACGCCGGCGAGCCTGCCGTCGTACGCCTTGTCCACTGATTCGGCGCCCGGCGCCACGACCGGGCCCTTCGCGCCCTTGGCGACACCGATCACGATCGCGTCGGCCCGCAGGCCGGGCGCCGCGGAGGTGCTGAGAGTCAGAGCAGTCACGGTGGTGAATTCTCGCTTCCGATGTGAAGTTTGCTTGAGTCGAGCGGGTGGGTCGACCGGGCCCGACGGCCGACCCTATTTCGTGTCCGAACACGGGCCCCGATCGGGGCCTTCACCCCTGTCGGCGACCACCCGGGAAGAGCCTACGCTCGGGTCGGCCGCCGATCCTTCCGCACGCCCTGGAGCCCACCCCTTGAAGCGCCCTCTCCTGCTCGCCGCCCTGCTCCTCCTGGTGACGGGCTGCTCGACCACGTCCGACGCCCGGCCCGGTGACTCCCGCTGGCGGCCCCGCCCCGGCATCGCCTGGCAGTGGCAGCTGACCGGCCGCGTCGACACCTCCGTGGACGTGCCGGTCTACGACATCGACGGCTTCGACCAGACCGAGGCGGTGGTGTCCGCCCTGCACGACAAGGGCCGCAAGGTCATCTGCTACCTCTCCACGGGTGCCTGGGAGGACTGGCGGCCCGACGCCGACAGGTTCCCCAAGTCGGTGATCGGGCGCGGCAACGGCTGGGAGGGGGAGCGCTGGCTCGACATACGCGCGACGGACGCACTGGAACCGCTCATGGCGGACCGCCTCGACATGTGCCGCGAGAAGGGCTTCGACGCGGTGGAGCCGGACAACATGGACGGCTACAGGAACCGCACGGGCTTCAGGCTCACGGCGGCCGACCAACTGCGCTACAACCGGCTGATCGCGAAGCTGGCCCATGAGCGGGGCATGGCCGTCGGGTTGAAGAACGACCTCGACCAGATCCCCCAGCTGGTGGGCGACTTCGACTTCGCCGTCAACGAGCAGTGCGCGCAGTACGACGAGTGCGCGGACACGGAGCCCTTCATCAAGGCGGACAAGGCCGTCCTCCACGTCGAGTACGAGCTGCCCACCAGCCGCTTCTGTGCCGAGTCCCGGCGGCTGAAGCTGAGTTCGATGCTGAAGAAGTACGAACTCGGGGTGTGGCGCGAGGCCTGCTAGAAGGTCAGCGACAGGACCACCAGGGCCGTCGTCCCGGCCGTCTCCGCCAGCCCTCCGAACACGTCCCCGGTCACTCCGCCGAAGCGGCGTGTGCAGTGCCGCAGAAGGAGTTCGGCCACCGCCACGGCGGCACCGACCGCGAGAACCGTCCGGACGAGGTCGTACGGTCCGAAGAGCGCCCCCGCCCCGGCCGCGCCCAGGGTCACGGCGGCGGCCGCGAGCACCGCCTCCCGCACCGGGACGACTCCCGCCACCGCGGCGCCCAGCCCCTCCGGGCGGGCCGGCGGGACCCCGGTGCGGGCCGCCAGGGTCAGGGCCAGGCGCGCGGCCGTCGCCGAGACCACCGCGGCCACCGCACCCCGCGTCCACGAGTCGCCGTACATCTGCGACAGGGCGGCCACCTGTCCGAGGAGCACCAGGACGAGGGTGATCACCCCGAACGGGCCGATGTCCGACTGCTTCATGATCCGCAGGGCGTCCTCGGCGGGCTTGCCGCTGCCCAGGCCGTCGGCGGTGTCGGCGAGGCCGTCGAGGTGCAGGCCCCGTGTCAGGACCGCCGGTACGGCCACCGTGGCGACGGCGGCCAGCGGTGCGGAGGCACCCAGGAACAGCAGCAGGAGGCCCACCGCCGCCGACGCTCCTCCCAGTGCCACCCCGACCAGCGGAGCGCACAGCATTCCGCCGTGTGCCGCCTCCCGGTCCCAGCGGGTCACCTTCACGGGGAGCACGCTGAGGGTGCCGAAGGCGAAACGGAGGCCGTCGAGCGGGGGCTGGGTCATGGACACGATCGGCAGGGTAGCCCGGACGCCGTAGCCGCCGGGCGGCCCACCCCCGGCGACCGGAGACTGGGTTCATGGGTCACTGGCTGCAGCGCAACATCGTGGAACCCGGCAAGCTGCCGCTGCTCCTCGCCCTGACCGCGTTCGTGCTGACCTTCCTGATCACGCGGGTCATCACCCGGCTCATCCGGGCGGGCAAGGGGCCCTTCGGCAACGTCAGCTCCGGAGGCGTGCACATCCACCACGTGGTGCCGGGGGTCGTTCTCACGGTCATCGGCGGCTTCGGCGCGGTCGCCAGCGGGCGGCACGGCTTCGGGGCGGGGTTGTGCGCGGTCGTCTTCGGGATGGGTGCGGGTCTGGTGCTGGACGAGTTCGCGCTGATCCTGCATCTCGACGACGTGTACTGGAGCGAGGAGGGCCGCAAGAGCGTCGAGGTCGTCGTCCTCACCGTGGCGCTGGTCGGACTGGTGCTCGCGGGGTTCTCGCCGTTCGGCGTCAACGACGTGACGCAGGACGAGGCCCAGGACCGCGGCGGTGTCATCACCAGCGTGGTGGTCAACTTCCTCTTCGCGATGCTCGTCCTGCTCAAGGGCAAGACCCGGATGGCGATCTTCAGCGTGATCGTCCCGCTCGTCGGCCTGATCGGCCTCATCCGGCTGGCCCGCCCGGGCTCCCCCTGGGCCCGGCGCTTCTACCGCCACCGCCCACGCGCCCGAGCCCGCGCCACCCTGCGCTCCTACCACCACGACAAACGCTGGTCGGGCCCCCGCCGAAGACTCCAGGACCTGATCGGCGGCAGACCGGACCCGACGACACCGCCACCTGCGCGACCCCACTGACGACGGACACGGTCGGCGGGCAGGGGCCGTTCACAAGAACCACCGACAGGACCACGCAACCCACCCACCGGCCGCTGCCCGCCCGCCGAGCCGCGGCCCGCCCGACCCCGCCCGCCTGACGGGACCCCACCCGTCGGCCGCTGCCCGCCCGCCGAGAGCTCGCTGCCGAGCCGCTGCCCACCTGACCCCGCCCGCCTGACCGCCGACGGACCCCGCCCGCCGCGCGCAGGCACCCGAGGCGAACCGTGCGCCGACGGTCGCCGAGGCCCCGGGGGCCGCACTCTCGCGCGCCCCCGACTCGCCACGAACCCTTACGCGGGACCCCACCGGTCCCGCCACACGTCCCCGCCCGCCGCCCGCCGCCCGCCGCCCGCCGCCCGCCGCCCGCCGCCCGCCGCCCGCCGCCCGCCAGCGTGTCACCGTCGGCCCGTTCGGCACTGTCACCGTCGGCCCGTGCGGCGTTGTCACCGTCGGTCCGCGCGGCGGCCTCCCGGGGTTCGGGGGTGGGAGCCGGGGCCGTTGTCGGTGGGTGGTGGGCCGGGTGCGGGTGACCTGGTGGGGCGGTGTCTGCGCAGGGCCGAAGCCGCGCACAGCAGCAGCATCGCCGCGATGGCCGCCAGGTGTTCCTTGCCGGCGAGGTTCTGTTTCACCAGGACCTCGACCAGCATCGCCGCGATCACCGCGCCCGCGGTGACCCGGGCTCCGTAGCGCCAGCCGAGGAAGACGGCGAGGCCCACCACGGCCGCCGACGGGCCGGTGTCGACGACGTGGGCGTCCGAGGCGGGCAGGCCGAGCGGGCTGTCGGGGCCCAGCCAGATGCCCACGCGTGCGTACAGCGTCCCGGCGAGCGTGGCCGCGTACGCCAGCGTGAGCGTCCGCCACCGGCCCAGACAGATCTCGGCGATCCCGAACACGAACAGGATCTGCGCCAGCGCACCCCACACGGGCAGGTCCAGAGCCGGCACGAACAGGGAGAGCGGAGTGCGGAGCAGGGCCACCCAGAGGGGATCCGCGGCGCGCACGGCACCGGCGTCCTGGACGAGGTCGTAGCCCCACGACTGGTTGTGCACGATGTGCAGCACCGCGGTCAGGCACACGGCCGTCAGGGCCAGAGGAACCGCCCGCCACCTCCGCCGGAGCAGCGGACCGCGCACGGCGACGTACAGCGGCCCCCACTCCGCGCGAGCCCAGCGGGCGAGCCTCTTCATCCCATGGTCCTCATCTGTGCGTACTCAGGCGCTCCCGGCGCCGCAGCCACCTCGGCAGCCCCGGCACCTCCAGGAACCCCTCCGCGCGGGCCGCGGCGATGCCGATGCGCGGCAGGTCCGCGCTCTTCTCGAAGAGCAGGAAACGCGGTTCCCAGATGGGCCGGTACTTGGCGTTGGCCCGGTACAGCGACTCGATCTGCCACCAGCGGGAGAAGAAGCTGAGCAGCGACCGCCACAGCCGCAGCACCGGTCCGGCACCAAGACGCGCCCCACGTTCGAAGACCGAACGGAACATGGCGAAGTTGAGCGAGACCTGGGTGATCTGAATCTCCTGCGCCCGGTTCAGCAGCTCGATGACCATGAACTCCATGAGGCCGTTGTCCGCGTCGCGGTCCCGGCGCATGAGGTCGAGGGACAGCCCGTGCGGCCCCCACGGCACGAAGGACAGCAGCGCCTTCAGCTCCCCGTCACCGTCGCTGCACTCCAGCGCCACGCACCGCCCGTCCGCCGGGTCCCCGAGCCGCCCCAGCGCCATGCTGAAGCCTCGCTCGGTGGCCCCGTCCCGCCACTCGTCGGCCCGTTGTACGAGAGCGTCCATCTCCTCGGCGGGGATGTCCTCGTGGCGCCGGATCCGCACGGTGTACCCGGCCCGTCTGACCCGGTTGTACGCCTGCCGGACGGTCCGCATCGCCCGCCCCTCCAGCGTGAACTCGGCGACCTCGACGATCGCCTCGTCGCCCAGCTCCAGCGCGTCCAGGCCGTGCCGCGCGTACACCGTCCCCGCGTCCTCGCCCGCCCCCATCACCGCCGGCAGCCAGCCGTGCTCCCGCGCCTGGGCGAGCCACGGCTCGATCGCCCCCGGCCAGGCCTCGGGGTCGCCGATCGGATCGCCGGAGGCCAGGGAGACCCCGCTGACCACCCGGTAGGTCACGGCGGCCTTCCCGGTCGGCGACCACACGGCGCTCTTGTCCCTGCGCAGCGCGAAGTACCCGAGCGAGTCGCGCTCGCCGTGCCGGTCGAGGAGTTCGCGCAGGCGCCGTTCGTCGTCCTCGGTGAGCGGGTCGACGGCACGCCGGGAGCGGAACGCGGCGTAGAAGACGGCGAGGACCAGGATCGTGCTGAGCACGTTGATGACGACGTTGACCCAGTTCGGCGTCGAGATGCCGTCGAAGCGGGAGTCGTCGGCGGCGACCGAGACCAGCCGCAGCGTGCCGTACCACCACCGCTCCGTGAAGGTCGACGACCCGGGCGCCTCGTTGGTGACGGTCACCAGCAGCGCGGCCAGCAGCGAGGACACGAGCAGTCCGCCCACGGCCACGGCGGCGGCGAGCCGCGGGTTGGACCGGTCACCCTTGGCGTAGAACTCCCGCCGGCCGACCAGCAGCGCGGCGACGAACGCGGCCGTCAGGGCCAGCGAGATCCAGTTCTGCGCGTACCGCCTGATCTCCGGGAACGCCATCGCGAGGACGAACAGCGCGAGGAACGCTCCCGACAGCACCAGGTTCAGGATCCATGCCGCGCGCTTGCGCCGCCGCATGGTGATGGCGAGGAAGGCCGTGAACACCCCGGAGGCGAAGCCCGCCGTCAGCAGGTACGGCGTGAAGTAGTCCTCCTGGTTGTGCCGCCGCACGTCCTGCCCCAGCGAGACCCACACCGCGCTGAGGAGGTTGACGAACGAGACGACCCGCAGATACCAGACGGCGAACCCGGCGGCCCGCCGGGAGGCGATGGTGGACGGTCGACGGGTGCCGGTGTTGAGGACATCTCCCATGAAAAGGGATCATGCCCCTCTTCTTCGCCGCGGCGGCGTTCAGCCACGACGGCACATCCCGGCGGTGCCCGACCGGCCGAACCCGCCTACTCGTCCTTCTCCTCCGGCTCCTCGGAGGCAACAGTGGGCCGCTCCGGCAGCTCGGCGGCCAGCGCCGCCGCGGCCTGCACCAGCGGCAGTGCCAGCAGTCCGCCCGCGCCCTCCCCGACCGTCACGCCATGGTCGAGCAGCGGCTCCAGGGCCATCCGGTCCAGCGCCTTCGACTGCCCCGGCTCCCCGCTGTTCTGCCCGGCCAGCCACCAGTCCGGCGCCCGGAACGCGATCCGCTGCCCCACCAGCGCACAGGCGGCCACGACCACCCCGTCCAGCACGACCGGCAGCTTGCGCACCGCGCTCTGCAGCAGAAAGCCCGTGATCGCCGCGAGGTCGGCCCCGCCCACCGTCGCCAGCAACTGCAACTGGTCCCCGAGCACCGGCCGCGCCCGCCGCAGCGCGTCCCGGATCGCCGCGCACTTGCGCATCCACGCCAGGTCGTCGATCCCGGTCCCGCCGCGCCCGGTCACCACGGACGCGTCGGTCCCGCACAGCGCCGCGACCAGCACCCCGGCCACCGTGGTCCCGCCCACGCTGACATCGCCGAGCACCACGAGATCCGTACCGGAGTCGGCCTCCTCGTCGGCCACCGCGACCCCGGCCCGGAAGGCGGCCTCCGCCTCCTCCAGGGTCAACGCGTCCTCGACGTCGACACGACCGCTGCCGCGCCGCACCCGATGCCGTACGACGTCCTCCGGCAGCTCGGCCGGATCGCAGTCCAGCGCCATGTCGACGACCCGCACCGGCACGCCGAGGCGCCGCGCGAGGATCGACACCGGCCGGCCGCCTTCCAGGACCTCCCGCACCAGCTCCGAGGCGCTGCCCGCGGCCCGCCCCGAGACGCCCAGTTCCGCGACCCCGTGGTCACCGGCGAACAGCACGACCCGCGGCCGCTCGACCGGCCGTACCGGTACGGCCGACTGCGCCGCGGCCAGCCACTCACCGAGTTCGTCGAGGCGGCCCAGCGCCCCGGGAGGCACGATCTGACGCTCCCTGCGCGCCTCGGCGTCGCGGCGCACCCCGCCGTCGGGGCGCTCGATCAGATCGGTGAAGTCGTCGAGATTAAGCGAGCTCATTCGCCGAACAGTACCGGCCCTGATCGAACACGGCGGCGCCACGGGGCCTTGACGTCATTGCACCCAAGATCGGGATCCCATACGTTCCGTTTTATAGCGAATTGCCGTGCGTCCCCGGGAGGCCCCATGACCGCACCAACCGCCCCTTCCGTACGGCGTCTTCGCTCCACCGCCCGCGCGATGGTGCCGTTCCCCGAACCCGAGAGCTGGCTGGACGTGGAGACGGGGGACGCGGACTTCCCGGAGGCGGCGCGCACGTTCTTCCCCTACACGGCCTTCGACGGCCTGGACCTCACCCCCCGCGTCCTGCACGCCCAGGCGGTCGAGCGCCTGGAGGAGGGCTACCAGGGGCGTCTGACGGACCCGCGGATCACCGTCCGTCTGCGCGCCCGCTACGACGTGGTCAGCCTGCTGAACCGGCACGCGGACCCCGAGGAGCTCGAGGCGGCCCTCGCCGTCCTGCGCCCGGGGGGCCACCTCCTGGTGGAATCCCCGGACGACCCCCGCCCCGAACTGGAGTCCCGGGGCTGCACCGTCCTCGCGACGGCCCGCAGATCCGCGCACGTCCCGGACCGTCTGACGGCCCGTCTGCCCGGCACCCTGCCCCCGTGGGTGAGCGGACCGCTGACGTCCACCGCGAGAGCACTGGACCACGCCCTGGCCCTCCTCCTCGCCGGCACCCGCTTCGCGAAGACCTACCGGGTGATCGCCCGCAAGGAGCCCACAGCCCCACAGGCCTTGCCCACAGCCGCGCAGAACCGGCCCGCAGCCCCGCAGGGCTTGCCCCCAGCTCCGCAAGACCCGCCTTCGGCCGCGCAGAGTCCGCCTGCAGCTCCGCAGGGCTTGCCCGCACGCCCGCAGAGCCCGCCCGCAGTCGCGCAGGGCTTGCCCTCGGTCCCGCTGAGTCCGCCCTCAGCCCGGCAGGGCTTGCCCTCGGCCGGGCAGAGCCCGCCCGCAGTCCCGCAAGACCCGCCCGCACCCCCGCAGAACCCGCCCTCAGCCCCGTAGGACCATCGCCTGTCCCGCCACCACCAGCACCACCTGCTCGCACTCGCCCGCGAACGCCGCGTTCAGGCGTCCCAGCTCGTCCCGGTAGCGGCGCCCGGAGGCGGTGGCCGGGACGATGCCCGACCCCACCTCGTTCGACACGGCCACCACCGTCCGCCGTGCGCCCCGCACCGCCTCCGTCAACTCCCGCACGCGCGACCGCAGTTCCCGCTCCCCGCCGTCGGCCCACTCCGCGTCGTCCCACGCCCCGACGGTGTCCATCGCGTCCGTCAGCCACAGCGACAGACAGTCGATCAGCAGCGGCGCCCCCCCGTCCTTGAGCAGGGGCACCAGGTCGCACGTCTCGGCCGTACGCCACGACCCCGGCCGCCGCTCCCGGTGCGCGGCGACCCGCGAGGCCCACTCGGTGTCCCCGTTGCGCGAGCCGCCGGTCGCCACGTACAGCACACCGGGGAACGCCTCCAGCCGCCGCTCGGCCTCCACCGACTTCCCGGACCGCGCTCCACCGAGCACCAGCGTCCGGCGCGGCACATCCGGTACGTCCTCGTAGACCCCGACGACCAGGGTCGTCCCGTCGGGCACGGCCCGCGCACCGGCGGCGGCGAGCCTGCGCCGCAGCTCCGCGCCGGGCGGCACGTCGTGATCGACATGGACGGCGACCACATCGGTCGTGGGCCCCGCGGCCCCCACGGCCCGCAGCCGGGCGAGCGCGTCCGGCCGCCGTACGACGTCGGCGAGCACCATGTCGTACGACTCCACGGCCCCGTTCTCCAGCCCGGCGGGCGCACCCCCCGGCGGCAGGTACAGCACCCGCTGGCCGTCGGGCCCGGTGACGGCGTACCCGGTCCCCGGCGCGTCCAGCGCCACGGCCCGCACCCGATGCCCCGTCAGCAACGCCAACTCCCGCCCGTCCGGCACCCGCCCCGGCTGCGGAAGCCCGGCGGGCACCTCGACGGGGGGCCCGTCATGGGGATGCGACAGCAGGACCTGCTTGACACCTGCGAGTGAATGGCCCGCGCGCGCGGCGGCGAAGGCGGCCCCGGGAGTGAGATCGAGCAGCAACGTCTCGTCGATGAGCACGGCGGTGGCGGCCCGGGCGTCCGCACCGAGCGCGACTGCACAGGCGGCGCAGGGGCAGAAGGGGCGGGGTAGGCCGTCGGGGGCACCGGTGCCGAGCAATGTCAGTTCCACGGCACGATTCTCGCCGGTGCCCGTTGATCCAGCGCGCGCAGAGACCCCTTCAAGGGGCGCCCACCGGCCCACACCCGGAGACGCACCGCTTAGGGTGCTCTTCGTAACGGATCAAACACGGGAGGCTCACATGGCGACATGGACCTGGCGATTCGAGACGGCCGACGGTGCGGAGACCCAGCCCGCCGTGGAGCCCGAGGAGTTCACCACCCAGGGCGACGCCGAGTCCTGGCTCGGTGAGTACTGGAAGCCTTTGCTCGCCGGCGGTGCGGAACAGGTGCGCCTGTTCGAGGACGCCACCGAGATCTACGGCCCGATGAGCCTGAAGGCCGCCGAAGAGGCGTGACCGGGAAGGGCGGGGGCGATCGGACCGCCCTCGCCCGCCGCTCTCCCCTTACGGCCGGTGCATCCGCCGCCGGCGCCGCGCCGTCCCCGGCACCCCGACCCGCCCCGTTCGGTTCGCCCGAACCGGCTCAGCCGCGCACTCCGCACAGGTGCAGCAGCGCGGCGACCCCCCGATACGGATCCGTCCGCCCGGCTCGCTCCTCGCAGGCCAGCAGTGTCTCCGCGTCGGCAGGCGCCTCGGTGTCGTCCGCGGCGTTGTCCGTGAACACCCGCACGCCGTACCAGGCCTGGAGCGGAGCCCCGATCCCGGCGAGCGTGGCGGTGAGCGTGCTCAGCCGGTCGGCCCGTACGTCGAGCCCCAGCCGGTTGCGGTACGTGGTGCTGTCGAAGGCGTCCAGCGCCCCGGCCCAGTCCCCGGCCAGCCCCGGCCGCATCGCGAGCGCGTCGGCGTTGCGCACGAGCAACGACAGCAGTCCGCCCGGTGCCAGCATCCGCGCCAGCCCGGCGAGCAGTGGATCCGGCTCCTCGACGTACATGAGCACGCCGTGGCACAGCACCACGTCGAAGCTGCCCGGCAGGAAGTGCACCCCGGTGTCCCGGCCGTCGCCCTCGATGATCCGCATCCGCTCCCGGATGCCCTCGGGCTCGGCGGACAACGAGTCCCGCGCCGCCGCGACCATCGTGGAGTCCTGTTCGAGCCCGGTCACCTGATGCCCGGCCCGGGCCAGCCGCAGCGCCTGCGTGCCCTGGCCCATGCCCACGTCGAGCACCCTCAGCCGCTGCCCGACCGGGTACCGCCCGACTATCTGCTCGTCGAGCTGCCGGGCCACCAGCTCCTGTCGTACGACATTCCGCAGCCCGCCCAGCTTTCCCAGCCAGGCATCAGCCGCACCCCCGGAGAAAGACGTCGTACTCAGGGCCGCTCTCCGCGCTTGACCTGCGGCTTGGGCAGCCGGAGGCGACGCATCTGGAGGGAGCGCATCAGGGCGTAGGCCACCGCGCCCTTGCGGCTCTGGTCCGGGAAGCGCTCGGTGAGCCGCTTCTTCAGACGGAAACCGGTGAGGATCGAGTCGAGCACGATCAGCACGATCACGACCAGCCACAGCAGCAGCGCGATGCTCTGGAGCGCGCCCACCCGCACCAGGCTCAGCACGAGGATGACCACGGCCATGGGCAGGAAGAACTCCGCCACGTTGAACCGCGCGTCGATGAAGTCGCGGGCGAACTTGCGCACCGGGCCCTTGTCCCGCGCGGGCAGGTACCTCTCGTCGCCGCCGGCCAGCGCCTGGCGCTGCCTGTCCAGGGCCGCACGGCGCTCCTCGCGCTGGCGCTTGGCGGCGTCCTTGCGCGTGAGCGAGGTGTTGGCGACGCTGCGGCGCTGGGACTGCGACTCACTGCGCTTGGGCGTCGGGCGGCCCTTGGGGGCCTGCGGGTCGCGGGGCTGCTTGGAGTCGGTCAGCTGCGCCTTGTCGGCGACAGCGGCCTTCTCTTCCTTGGTGGCACGGCTACGGAACACAAAACCCAAGGGTAAGGGGTGTCCGGGGTTGGACCCCAGCCCCGTGGGGAACGATCCGGCAACACCAGTCGTCATCAAGGGGGACAGAGGGGACGTCCGGTGACTGGTCGCTCACCCTGAAGGTCACCTACTCCTTACGCCGGAGCAAGGGATTGGTCAGTCGTCCTTGGGGATGAGCGCATCCGTCCCGGAACAGTGCGTCAATGGATGCAGGGCCCGTACTGTGGGTTCTGTCGCAGAGCTGGAGCTGGAAGTCCGTCAGAAGGGGGCGCGCGAAGCCCATGAGCGGTGTCATGAAGCGTATGGGGATGATCTTCCGCGCGAAGGCGAACAAGGCCCTTGACCGGGCCGAGGACCCGCGCGAAACCCTCGATTACTCGTACCAGAAGCAGCTCGAACTGCTCCAGAAGGTACGCCGGGGCGTGGCCGACGTGGCCACCTCCCGCAAGCGCCTGGAACTCCAGCTGAACCAGCTGCAGTCGCAGTCCTCCAAGCTGGAGGACCAGGGCCGCAAGGCGCTCGCGCTCGGCCGGGAGGACCTCGCCCGTGAGGCGCTGTCCCGCCGGGCCGCGCTCCAGCAGCAGGTGACCGACCTGGAGACCCAGCACTCGACGCTGCAGGGCGAGGAGGAGAAGCTCACCCTTGCGGCCCAGCGCCTCCAGGCCAAGGTGGACGCCTTCCGGACCAAGAAGGAGACCATCAAGGCGACCTACACCGCGGCCCAGGCGCAGACCCGGATCGGCGAGGCCTTCTCCGGCATCTCCGAGGAGATGGGCGACGTGGGCCTGGCCATTCAGCGGGCCGAGGACAAGACGGCCCAGCTCCAGGCCCGGGCCGGCGCCATCGACGAACTCCTTGCCTCGGGTGCCCTGGACGACCAGTCCGGCATGCACAAGGACGACATCCAGGCCGAGCTGGACCGGCTCTCCGGTGGTACGGATGTAGAGCTGGAACTGCAGCGCATGAAGGCGGAGCTGGCGGGAGGCTCCTCGTCGCAGCAGGCCATCGAGGGCGGCACCGGCCAGTCGCAGTCCCAGCAGCCGCAGGACACTCCACGCTTCGACAAGCAGTAGGTCCCACGCCGAGGAGGGCGACATGATCGTACGGATCATGGGGGAGGGGCAGGTGAGGCTGGCCGAGAGCCACCTCGCCGACCTGAACAAACTGGACGACGAGCTGTTGGCCGAGATGGAGAACGGCGACGGTCCGGGCTTCCGCCGCACCCTCCAAGCCCTCCTCACCAGGGTTCGGGACCTGGGCACCCCGCTCCCGGACGACTCCCTGGAACCCTCGGAACTGATCCTCCCCTCCCCGGACGCCACGCTGGAGGAGGTCCGGGAACTGCTCAGCGACGACGGCTTGATCCCGGGCTGAAGTTTCGATGCCGGTTCAGGGCGATCCAGCCCGTCCGGCGTTTGAGGACGAGGCCCGCAAGGGCCGACGGGGGGCTGGGGGCGCAGCCCCCAGAGACGCGCGCCCACCACTGGCCGCAAGTCGGAAGGTACAGGCAGCCCCCGGTCCAAGCGACGCAGGACCCCGTACCGTTGGCAGACGTGACCACCCTCGCCCGAGTCCGCCGCCAGCTCAAGGCGCACCCCGTGGCGGCCGACGCCGTCCTCGCCGCAGGCGTCCTGCTCTGCATGGTGGCCGGCTCCTTCGTGGACCCCCACGGCGAGCACGACGTCAGCTGGAGCATCCGCACCCCGGCCCCCCTCAGCCTCGTCCTCATCGCGCTCGCCGCCGCGGCCCTGGTCTTCCGCCGCCGCGCCCCCCTGACCGTGCTCGCCCTCACCGGCACCGCCTCCGTCATCGAGTGCGTCACCGGCGACCCGCGCGCCCCCGTCGCCATGGCCGCCGTGATCGCCCTCTTCACGGTCGCCTCGACCACCGACCGTCCCACCACCTGGCGCGTCGGCCTGCTCACCATGACCGTCCTCACCGGCGCCGCGATGCTCGCCGGCCCGCTGCCCTGGTACGCCCAGGAGAACCTCGGCATCTTCGCCTGGACCGGCATCGGCGCCACCGCCGGCGACGCCGTCCGCAGCCGCCGGGCCTTCGTCCAGGCCATCAGGGAGCGCGCCGAGAAGGCCGAACGCACCCGCGAGGAGGAGGCCCGCCGAAGGGTCGCCGAGGAGCGCCTGCGCATCGCCCGCGACCTGCACGACGTCGTCGCCCACCACATCGCCCTGGTCAACGTCCAGGCCGGAGTCGCCGCGCACGTCATGGACAAGCGCCCCGACCAGGCCAAGGAGGCCCTCGCCCACGTCCGCGAGGCCAGCCGCTCCGCCCTGGGCGAGCTGCGCGCCACCGTCGGCCTGCTCCGGCAGTCCGGCGACCCCGAGGCCCCCACCGAACCCGCCCCGGGCCTCGCCCGCCTCGACGAACTCGTCGGCACCTTCCGCAGCGCGGGACTCCATGTCGAGGTCGCCCGCGCCGACCACGGCACCACCCTGCCCGCCGCCGTGGACCTGGCCGCCTACCGGGTCATCCAGGAAGCGCTCACCAACGTCCAGAAGCACGCCGGTACGGACGCGAAGGCCGAGGTCAGCGTCGTACGGGTCGGACCGGATGTGGAGATCACCGTCCTCGACAACGGCAACGGCGAGGACCACGACCCGGACGGCCCCGACAGCGGCGGCGGCCACGGCCTGCTCGGCATGCGCGAGCGCGTCACCGCCCTGCGCGGCACCCTCACCACCGGTCCCCGCTACGGGGGCGGATTCCGCGTCCATGCGATGCTGCCGGTCAAGACCCGATCCGCAGCCAAGGACCAGCCGGGAGAGCCCGTATGACGATCCGTGTCCTGCTCGCCGACGACCAGGCACTGCTGCGCAGCGCCTTCCGTGTGCTCGTCGACTCGGAGCCGGACATGCAGGTGGTCGGGGAGGCGTCCGACGGCGCCGAGGCCGTGCGGCTGACCCGGGAGGAGGGCGCCGACGTCGTCCTCATGGACATCCGGATGCCCGGCACGGACGGCCTCGCGGCCACCCGCATGATCAGTGAGGATCCCTCCCTCGCCCATGTCCGGGTGGTCATCCTGACGACCTTCGAGGTCGACGACTACGTCGTGCAGTCCCTGCGCGCCGGCGCCTCCGGCTTCCTCGGCAAGGGCAGCGAACCCGAGGAACTCCTCAGCGCCATCCGGGTCGCGGCGGGCGGCGAGGCCCTGCTGTCCCCGGCCGCCACCAAGGGCCTGATCGCCCGCTTCCTGGCCCAGGGCGACGCCGAGGACAACGACCCGGTGCGCTCCGAACGCCTCGCCGCCCTCACCGTCCGCGAGCGCGAGGTCCTCGTCCAGGTCGCCGGCGGCCACTCCAACGACGAGATCGCCGAGCGCCTCGAGGTCAGCCCGCTCACCGTCAAGACCCACGTCAACCGGGCCATGGCAAAGCTGGGCGCCCGGGACCGGGCCCAGCTCGTGGTGATCGCGTACGAGTCGGGGCTGGTACGGCCGAGGGTGGAGTGACACTGGGTGCGTGTACTGCGCCAGGAGTAGGCGCCGTATAAGGAAATGGACCTGGGGCCTACGAAACAGCGCACAGCCATGGCCCAGGGTTGAGGAGCCGTTTCTGCCGCTCACAGAATTGAGAACCCTCACCCATGTCCTGGCTGTCCCGATTCAGCCTCGCGCAACGGGCCCTGATAGGCCTGATGTCCCTCGTCGCGATCGTGTTCGGCGCGATCGCGATCCCGCAGCTGAAGCAGCAACTCCTGCCCACCATCGAACTGCCGATGGTGTCGGTGATCGCGCCCTACCAGGGCGCCGCCCCCGACGTCGTCGAGAAGCAGGTCGTCGAGCCCATCGAGGACAACCTCGAGGCCGTCGACGGCATCTCCGGCGTCACCTCCACGGCGAGCGAGGGCAACGCCGTCATCATGGCGTCCTTCGACTACGGCAACGACACCAAGCAGCTCGTCGCCGACGTCCAGCTCGCCGTCAACCGGGCCAGGCTCCCGCAGGACGTGGACCCCCAGGTCGTCGCCGGCTCCACGGACGACATGCCGACGGTCGTCCTCGCCGTCACCGCGGACAAGGACCAGCAGGCCCTCGCGGACCAGCTGGACCGGACCGTCGTCCCGGATCTGAAGAACATCGACGGCGTCGGCCAGGTGACCGTCAGTGGTGTCCGTGACCTGCAGGTCTCCGTCACGCCCGACGACCGCGAGCTCGCGGCGGCCGGTCTGACGACCCAGTCCCTCGCCCAGGCCCTCCAGGCGGGCGGCGCGACCGTCCCGGCCGGCTCCTTCGACGAGGACGGCGCCAACAGGACCGTTCAGGTGGGCGGCGGCTTCACCTCGCTCGAGCAGATCCAGAACCTCATGGTCAAGGGCTCGGGCAAGCCGGTCCGGCTGGCCGATGTGGCCACCGTGCGGCAGACGCAGGCCCCGGCCGACTCCATCACCCGCACCGACGGCAGGCCGAGCCTGTCCGTCGCGGTCACCATGGACCACGACGGCAGCGCGGTCGCCATCTCGGACGCGGTCGAGGACAAGCTGCCCGGTCTGCGCAAGGACCTCGGTTCCGGCGCGACGATCACCGTCGTCAGCGACCAGGGCCCGGCCGTCTCGAAGGCCATCTCCGGCCTGACCACGGAGGGCGCGCTCGGCCTGCTCTTCGCGGTCCTGGTGATCCTGGTCTTCCTGGCCTCGGTCCGCTCGACGCTGGTCACGGCGGTCAGCATCCCGCTCTCCGTCGTCCTGGCCCTGATCGTCCTGTGGACCCGCGACCTCTCGCTCAACATGCTGACGCTGGGCGCGCTGACCATCGCGATCGGCCGGGTCGTCGACGACTCCATCGTCGTACTGGAGAACATCAAGCGGCACCTCGGCTACGGCGAGGAGCGCCACTTCGCGATCCTCACCGCGGTCCGCGAGGTGGCCGGAGCGGTCACCTCCTCGACCCTCACCACGGTCGCCGTGTTCCTGCCGATCGGCCTGGTCGGCGGCATGGTGGGCGCACTGTTCGGCGCGTTCAGCCTGACGGTGACGGCGGCCCTGCTGGCCTCGCTGCTGGTCTCGCTCACGGTCGTCCCGGTCCTGTCGTACTGGTTCCTGCGCGCCCCGAAGGGCACCCCCGAGGACGCCGACGAGGCACGCCGGGCGGCGGAGGCGAAGGAGGCGAGGAGCAGGCTCCAGCGGCTCTACGTCCCCGTCCTGCGCTTCGCCACCAGGCGCCGGCTGACGAGCGTGCTGCTGGCGGCCGTGATCCTGATCGGCACCTTCGGCATGGCCCCGCTCCTGAAGACCAACTTCTTCGACCAGGGCGAGCAGGAAGTCCTCACCGTCAAGCAGGAGTTGAAGCCCGGCACCAGCCTGGCCGCGACCGACGTCCAGGCGAGGAAGGTCGAGAAGCTCCTCGCCGGCACGAAGGGCGTCAAGGACTACCAGGTCACCATCGGCTCCTCCGGCTTCATGGCGGCCTTCGGCGGCGGCACGGACACCAACCAGGCGTCCTACCAGGTGATGCTGGACGACTCGGCGAAGCACGACGCCGTCCAGGACGACATCGAGGCGGGCCTGAAGAAGCTCGACGGCATCGGCACCACGACCGTCGCCGCCGGTGACGGCTTCGGCAGCCAGGACCTCAGCGTGGTCGTGAAGGCGGCCGACGCGAAGGTCCTGCGCGAGGCGTCCGAGAAGGTGCGCAGGACGGTGGCCGGCCTGGACGACGTCACGGACGTCACCAGCGACCTCGCGCAGAGCGTGCCGCGCATCTCGGTGAAGGCCGACGACAAGGCCGCGGCGGCCGGCTTCGACGACCAGACCCTGGGCGCCGCGGTGACCCAGGCGGTCAAGGGCACGACGGCCGGCCGGGCGATCCTGGACGACACCGAGCGCGATGTCGTCATCACGTCGGCGAAGCCCGCGGCGACCCTCGACCAGCTGAGGAACCTGCGGCTCGGCCCGGTGAAGCTGGGGGACATCGCCACGGTGAAGCTGGTGGACGGTCCGGTGTCGATGACGCGGATCGACGGCCAGCGGGCCGCCACGATCACCGCGAAGCCGACCGGCGACAACACGGGCGCGGTCAGCGCGGACCTCACGTCCAAGCTGGACGCGCTGAAGCTCCCGGAGGGCGCCACGGCCGAGATCGGCGGAGTCACCTCGGACCAGGACTCGGCGTTCAAGAACCTGGGCCTGGCGATGCTCGCGGCGATCGCGATCGTCTTCATGCTGCTGGTCGCGACCTTCCGCTCCCTGGCCCAGCCGCTGATCCTGCTGGTGTCGATCCCCTTCGCGGCCACCGGCGCGATCGGCCTCCTGATCGTGACGGGCACCCCGATGGGCGTCCCCGCGATGATCGGCATGCTGATGCTCATCGGCATCGTGGTGACGAACGCGATCGTGCTCATCGATCTGATCAACCAGTACCGCAAGCAGGGGTACGGCGTGGTGGAAGCCGTGATCGAGGGCGGCCGGCACCGTCTGCGCCCGATCCTGATGACGGCCCTGGCCACGATCTTCGCGCTCCTCCCGATGGCGCTGGGCGTCACCGGCGAGGGCGGCTTCATCGCGCAGCCGCTCGCGGTGGTCGTGATCGGCGGCCTGATCACCTCGACGCTGCTGACCCTGCTCCTGGTCCCGACGCTCTACACGATGCTGGAGCTCCGCAAGGAGCGCCGGGCGAAGAAGCGGGCGGCGAAGCGGGGCGAGACCCCCGCGCAGCCGGCCCGGGCCGCCGAGGAACCGGAACCGGCGGGCGTCTGACCCGGCAGGAGCCCCCGCGGCGTCGGCTGCGGGGGCTCCCGCCGTTCCACGAAAGCCGGGAAAAAGAATTTCCCACGGCGATGTCGAGAACCCGTGCCCTGCTCCGTCCCCGTGGTGAGAGCGGCCAGAATGGGGCCGCACCGGGATACAGGAGAGACATCATGGCCAAGTACCTGTTGCTCAAGCACTACCGTGGCGCCCCCGCTCCGGCCAACGACGTGCCCATGGAGCAGTGGACCCCCGAGGAGATCTCGGCCCACGTGCAGTACATGCGGGACTTCGCGGAACGGCTGGAGAAGACCGGGGAGTACGTCGACGGGCAGGCCCTCGCTCCCGAGGGCACGTGGGTGCGGTACGACGGCGAGGGGCGCCCGCCCGTCACCGACGGGCCGTTCGCCGAGACCAAGGACCTCATCGCCGGCTGGATGGTGATCGACGTCGACAGCTACGAGCGGGCCCTCGAACTGGCCGGGGAACTCTCGGCCGCCCCCGGCGCCGGCGGGAAGCCGATCCACGAATGGCTGGAGCTGCGCCCGTTCTACGCCTCCTCGCCCACTGCCACGGACGACTGCCACGCCGGTGGATGAGGCGCTGCTCAGAAGCCTGACCCCGGGCGTGCTCGCCGTCCTCGTCCGCCGCGGAGCAGACTTCGCGGCGGCCGAGGACGCCGTCCAGGACGCCCTCGTCGAGGCGGTCCGGGTCTGGCCGGCCGACCCGCCGAGGGACGCGAAGGGCTGGCTGGTCACCGTGGCCTGGCGCAAGTTCCTCGACGCGACCCGCTCGGACACCGCCCGGCGCCGGCGCGAGGACCGTGTCGAGGAGGAACCGGCGCCCGGGCCCGCGCCCGGCGTGGACGACACGCTCCAGCTGTACTTCCTGTGCGCCCACCCCTCGCTCACCCCGTCGTCCGCGGTCGCGCTCACCCTGCGTGCGGTCGGCGGCCTGACCACCCGGCAGATCGCCCAGGCGTACCTCGTCCCCGAGGCGACCATGGCGCAGCGGATCAGCCGCGCCAAGCGGACCGTCTCCGGGGTGCGGTTCGACCAGCCAGGCGACGTCGCCACCGTGCTGCGCGTCCTCTACCTCGTCTTCAACGAGGGCTACTCGGGCGATGTCGACCTGGCCGCCGAGGCGATCCGCCTCACCCGGCAGCTCGCCGCCGCCATCGACCACCCCGAGGTCGCGGGACTGCTCGCCCTCATGCTGCTCCACCACGCCCGCCGCGCCTCGCGCACCGCGCCCGACGGCAGCCTGGTGCCGCTCGCCGAGCAGGACCGCACCCGCTGGGACACCGCGGCCATCGCCGAGGGTGTACAGATCCTCCAGAGCGCCCTCGCCCGCGACCGGCTGGGCGAGTTCCAGGCCCAGGCCGCCATCGCCGCCCTGCACGCCGACGCGCCCACCGCCGAGGAGACCGACTGGGTGCAGATCGTCGAGTGGTACGACGAACTCGCCCGGCTGACCGACAGTCCCGTGGTCCGCCTCAACCGGGCGGTCGCCGTGGGCGAGGCCGACGGCCCCCGCGCGGGCCTGGCCGCGCTGGCCGCGGTCGAGGACTCGCTGCCCCGCCACACCGCGGCCGCCGCCTATCTCCACGAACGCGCGGGCGACCTGACCACCGCGGCCCGCCTGTACGCCGAGGCCGCCCACAAGGCCCCCAACCTCGCCGAACGCGACTACCTGACCCGCCGGGCGGCCCGGCTCAACTCCCGTAAGCGGCACTGAAGGCGCGGACCTGGACCTTCCCGGGACGGGGCGGGCCGGCCCCGTTACATATGCTGGAGCCTCGGACTGCCGCACGGGGGAAGGGGATGCGGGCGTGCCGCTTCACAAGGACGACCCGAAATCGGTCGGCGGGTACAGACTGGTCGACCGGCTCGGGTCCGGGGGGATGGGCATCGTCTACCGGGGCAGATCCCGCTCGGGCCGCGAGGTCGCGGTGAAGGTCGTGCACGCCCAGTACGCCGAGGACCCCGTCTTCCGCACCCGCTTCCGCCAGGAGATCGAGGCCGTCCGCAAGGTGAGCGGTGCGTTCACCGCCCCGGTCGTGGACGCCGACCCCGAGGCGGCGCGGCCCTGGATGGCGACCCAGTACGTGCCCGGCCGCTCGCTCGCCGACCGGATCGACGAGCGCGGCCCCCTGCGGGAGACGGAACTGCGGCGCCTGGCGCTGGGGTTGGTGGAGGCCCTGCGGGACATCCACCGGGCCGGTGTGGTGCACCGCGACCTCAAGCCCGCCAATGTCCTGATGGCCGACGACGGCCCCCGCGTCATCGACTTCGGCATCTCCCGGGCGGCGGAGAACAACCCCCTCACCGAGACCGGCCAGATGATCGGCACCCCGCCCTTCATGTCCCCGGAACAGCTCACCGACGCCCGCACGGTCGGCCCGGCCTCCGATGTCTTCGCGCTCGGCGCGCTGCTGGTGTACACGCTCAGCGGCCGGGGGCCGTTCGACGCGGACAGCCCCTACCTCACGGCGTACCAGGTGATCCACGACGAACCCCGCCTGGACGGCGTGCGGGAGGAGTTGCGGGCCGTCCTGCAGAGCTGTCTGGCCAAGAAGGCAGCGGACCGGCCCGGGCTGGACGAGGTCGCCCGGGAGCTCGCGCGGGTGCTGCCCGAGGAGACGACGGACGGCCCGCAGACGGTGACGCTGCTCGGGGACCTGCCGGACCCGTCCGACACCGGTGCCCCGCACCCGGACTCGCCCACGACCCCCGGCCGCCGCCGGCTGCGCCCGCTGTGGACGGCGACCGCCGCGATCGGCGCGCTGGCCCTCGGGCTGACGGCGTATCTGCTGGGCGGCCCGGGACGGACGGAGAGCGACGGCGGGGGCGGCACGGTCCGTGCCGAGGGCGCCGCCTCCCGCTGGACGGAGCTGCCCAGCGGCTGGCAGCCCTGGCAGACGACGGTGTACGCCACCGCGGAGCGGGGCCTGAAGAAGGGGATCACCCTTCTGGAGGGCGGGGTCGACAGCGGCCCGGAGTGCCAGATGTACGAGGGCTCCCTCTACTGCGCGGGGGACGCGGTGCTGCCCGTGCGCCTCGACGGCACCACCGGACGGGTCGACTGGCGCGCCGACGGGGTGCCGTCCCTCCCGATGAAGAGGTCGTACTTCTTCTGGCTCCTCGGGGTCGCGGACGACGTCATGCTGGTCAAGCAGCAGTACCAGCCGGAGGGCGGGGACCTCGTGATCTCGGTCATCGCCCTCGACACCAAGACGGGGAAACGGCTCTGGCACCGCACGGTGGACGGGCGGTCCACGCATGTGTTCCTCTCCGGTGACCTGGTGCTCGTCCCGGACATCGGCCGCGGAACGCTGACCGCGCGTTCGGCGCGCACCGGCGACCGGCGCTGGACGGCGCCGCTTCCGTCGGGGATGCAGTGCGATCCGGCGCACACGAACGTGGGCCTGTATTTGGAGTGCATGCCGGGCATGACGCCCAGCAAGACCATTCTGCTGCTCGGCTTCGACCGCTCCGACGGCTCGGTGCGCCGTATGGAGGTGCCGGCCCTGTCGACGCTGGTCGGCACGTACGACGGCCGCCTGCTCTACCTCGAGGCCGCCGAGGAAGTACCGGGGCACCTGAGCACCGGTACGAAGGGTCCCTTCGCCCGGATCCGGCTGGTCGACCCGGACACCGGCGCCGCCACGACGACGGAGCTCGCCAAGGAGTTCGAGGGCACCGTGACGGCGGCGGACGGCACCCTGTGGTTCACCGGCGCCTCCGGCCGGGTGACCGCCGTGTCGGTCCGCACCGGAAAGCAGCTGTGGCAGACCCAGACGAGCCTGGAGCAGCCGGGCGGTGTCACCCCCGGCCCGGGCGCACGGGTGGTCTGTCTGTCCAGTGCCAGCGGGCGGGTCGCGGCCCTGGACGCCAGGAAGGGCACGCTGCTGTGGAAGACCCCGCCGCGCGCCAAGTGGGTGAACGCCCAGAACGATCTGCCGCCCGAGGTGCTGCTCGACAAGGGCGCCCTGGTCGTCACCACCCCGTCCGGCGACGTCTTCACCCTCGACCCCGCCCACCCCGAGCGGACCTCCGCGTCGGGGTGAGCGTGGCTCGACACGGGCCTACGGCAGCGCCAGCATCCGCTCCAGGGCCAGCTTCGCGAACGCCTCGGTCTCCTTGTCGACCTCGATCCGGTTCACGAGCTTGCCCTCGGCCAGGGACTCCAGGGTCCAGACCAGGTGGGGCAGGTCGATGCGGTTCATGGTCGAGCAGAAGCAGACCGTCTTGTCCAGGAAGACGATCTCCTTGCCCTCGGGGGCGAAACGGTTCGCGAGCCGTCGTACGAGATTGAGCTCGGTGCCGATGGCCCACTTCGAGCCGGCCGGGGCCGCCTCCAGCGCCTTGATGATGTACTCGGTCGAGCCGACGTAGTCCGCGGCGGCGACGACCTCGTGCTTGCACTCGGGGTGCACCAGGACGTTCACCCCGGGGATGCGGGCGCGCACGTCCTCCACCGACTCCAGCGAGAAGCGGCCGTGCACCGAGCAGTGACCGCGCCACAGGATCATCTTCGCGTCCCGCAGCTGCTCGGCGGTCAGACCGCCGTTCGGCTTGTGCGGGTTGTAGACGACACAGTCCTCCAGGGACATGCCGAGATCCCGGACGGCGGTGTTGCGGCCGAGGTGCTGGTCGGGCAGGAAGAGGACCTTCTCGCCCTTCTCGAAGGCCCAGTTCAGGGCCCGCTCGGCGTTCGACGAGGTGCAGATCAGGCCGCCGTGCTTGCCCGTGAACGCCTTGATGTCCGCCGAGGAGTTCATGTACGACACCGGCACGACCTGCTCGGCTATGCCGGCGTCGGTCAGCACGTCCCAGCACTCGGCGACCTGCTCGGCCGTCGCCATGTCGGCCATGGAGCAGCCGGCGGCGAGGTCGGGGAGGACCACCTTCTGGTCGTCGGAGGTGAGGATGTCCGCGGACTCGGCCATGAAGTGCACACCGCAGAACACGATGTACTCGGCTTCCGGGCGGGCGGCCGCGTCCCGGGCCAGCTTGAAGGAGTCGCCCGTGACGTCGGCGAACTGGATGACCTCGTCACGCTGGTAGTGGTGGCCGAGGACGAACACCTTCTCACCGAGCTTCTCCTTGGCCGCGCGGGCGCGCTCGACCAGGTCCGGGTCGGAGGGAGAGGGCAGGTCGCCGGGGCACTCGACGCCCCGCTCGCTCCTCGGGTCGGCCTCGCGGCCGAGCAGCAACAGGGCGAGCGGAGTCGGCTGTACGTCGAGCTCCGTGGTCTGGGCGGTGGTCACGACACGCACCCTTTCTACTTTTCGTCGAACTGACGTTATCTATCATAACCCGGTTCACGTCACTTTGACGATGGTCATTGCGTCGATGTGACGTGAATCCCGAAGAACGGCGGATGAGCCGTTTTCCGCTCCACGTCACGTGTGCGAGCATGAAGAAGGCGCCGGAAATCCGGCGTCCGGCCCGGAATGAATCCGCGGCCTTGCCGGTTGCACCAGTCGGCAAGCAGTCTCCGTACAACCCGGGAGAGATGTAGATGTCCGTATCGGACGAGACCGGCACCGTCACCGACGGCATCATCCTGTCCGACGCCGCCGCGGCGAAGGTCAAGGCCCTGCTCGACCAGGAAGGCCGTGACGACCTGGCCCTGCGCGTCGCCGTTCAGCCCGGCGGCTGCTCCGGCCTGCGTTACCAGCTCTTCTTCGACGAGCGTTCCCTCGACGGCGACGTCGTCAAGGACTTCGGCGGCGTCAAGGTCGTCACCGACCGCATGAGCGCCCCGTACCTGGGCGGCGCTTCCATCGACTTCGTGGACACCATCGAGAAGCAGGGTTTCACGATCGACAACCCGAACGCGACCGGCTCCTGCGCCTGCGGCGACTCCTTCAGCTGAGCCCCCGGTTCGACCAGGTTCCGAGCGACAGAAGGCGGCGGCCCCCTCCGACGGGGCCGCCGCCTTCGCGCGTCTCCGGGACTACCGTGCCCCGGAGGTCTCCGGCAGCCGTGCGCCCGCCTTCCTCAGCGGGATCTCCTTGCCGTCCGAACCCACGACCTTGCGGGCACCGAGCGGCTCGTCGAGCGTCACGGTCTTCTGCATCTCCTTGGCGATCGCGATGCAGACCCGCTCCGGCCACGGTGTGTAGGTCACCTTGGCCGTCACCTCGTCCGCGCTCTCGCTCGCCGTCGCCGCGTAGTCCCCGCACACCCCGCCGGTGAAGGTCAGGGTCAGCTCGTCGCCCTCGGCCGTGTAACCGTCCACCTGGACGTCCCGTGTCTTCGGCGCGGAGGTCGGCTCGTCCGAGGGGGCCGTGGGTGTGGCGGGTGACGTGGGCGTCGCCGTCGCCGGGGAGGCGATGTACTTCGGGTCGACCGCCGGGTACGTCACCGTGAAGGCGTCCTTCGCACCCGCCGACCGCACCTCGAACAGCCAGGACGGCACGAGCGCCTGCCGGCCGTCCACGTAGTGCGAGGCCAGCCCGAACACCGCCTTCTCCACGGTGAGCGTGCTCTTCGCGGGGCTCGCCGTCGGCTCCCCGCAGGGCGCCTCCAGACGGTCCTTCAGCGGTACGGGACTTGCGCAGCCGCCGATGCCCATGCGGTGGTCGGTGGCAGGCACCTTGTTCAGCAGGGCCAGCGTCTTCTCGGCGCTCAGCACGGGGTACGAGTCGCTCTTCACCGGGGCCTTCAACTGGCCGGTGCCGCCGACCACTTCACCCTGCCCGTTCACGGTGACACCGGTGGTCCAGCCGTACGTGGGCAGCCCGCCCACGGCCGGATCGGCGTTCACGACCCGCTGCGCGCCCATGACCTGGCTCGCGTCCAGCTTCGCGGTGTCCTGACCGAGCGCCTTCAGCACCGGCGCGGCGGCCTTCTCCGCGACCGCCACGCTCACCGGAGGGCCGGTGGGCGTGTCGGGCTGCGCCCCGCACACGGTGGCACTGGAGCAGTTGTCGATGACGGGGGAGTAGCGCTGGAAGGTCCACGCGCCCGGCGCCTGCCGGTTCACCTGGAGACTCGGCCCCGAGCCGTCCTTGACGCCGACCCGCCAGACCTGCCCCTGCATCACCGGCGTCCCCTCGACGCCCAGCGCCTCGGCGAGCCGCGTCACGTCCGCCTCGGCCACCTGCCCCTGGACCCGGTAGACGGGCGCGGAGTCGGGACCCTCGGGGAGAGTGCCGTCCGCGCGATAGGTCGCCCCGTACGGGTTCGGCTCCCCGGGCGCGATCCCGTTCCCCGCCCCGCCGTCCGCGCCGTAACCGTCGAGCGCGAGAGGCGGCGGAGTGTCGTCCCCGGGCGCACCGGCGGTCGTGTCGTTCCCGGACCCTCCGGAGGCATTGGCGGCGAGGTACGCCCCACCCCCTCCCACCACCAGCACGGCAGCGGCGACGGCGGCAATGGCCACGGGCGACCGGCGCCGCGCCGAACGCGGAGCACCGGCATCCCCGTCCCGGGGGACCTCGGATCCGGTGAGACCGCTCTCGACCGCACCCTGACCGGCACCGTCGTCCGCGGGCGCGCCGGCCCGGGGCCCGGAAGCGGTGCCGTCGGCGGGGGAAGGCGACTGACCGGGCTGGACGGCAGCGGACCCGAGCCGCTTGAGGCCCACGGACGCATCGTCCGGCTCCACGGCGGCCGTGCTGCCCGAGGCCGATGAGCTGCCCGCATCGTCGGCCAGGGAGTCGGCGCCCACGGAACCGTCCGAATCGGCGGCGCCGGCCGTGTCGCCGGCGGGCTGCGGCTGATCGGGACCCGCGGGCGCATCAGGGGCGGCGGCCTCCGGAGCCGGACTCGCGGCGGCCCCGGCCTCCGGGCCTGTAGGGCCGTCCGGATCGGTGCCGGCAGCCGTGTCGGTGGCCGTGTCGCCGGCGGACCGCGGTTGATCGGGACCCGCGGGTGCATCGGGAGCGGCGGCCTCGGGGGCTGGGCTCGCGGTGGCCCCGGCCTCCGGGTCTGTAGGGCCGTCCGGATCGGTGCCGGCAGCCGTGTCGGTGGCCGCGTCGTCGGCGGGCTGCGGCTGATCGGGAGCCGCGAGTGCATCAGGAGCGGCGGCCTCGGGGGCCGGGCTCGCCGTGGCCGCCGTGTCGGGGTTCGGGGAGGCGTCCGTGTCGGCGTCGGCGACTTCCTCGGGGTCTCCCACCGGGCCTGCGGCGGCGCCGGACGTCTCCTCGGTGCGGCCCTGACCTGCCTCGGCCCCGGCCCCGCTGGAACCCCGCTCTTTCGCGGACCCGCCCGCCGCACCCGTGCCAAGAGCTTCCGCGGCGTTCCCGTCCCCGCCGCCGGAGGCCTCGCCGGGGTCGTTGTTGTCGGGTCGCTCGCTGTTCACCGCATCGCTCCTTCTGCTGCGCAACTGTCCCTCGACCCTGACCCGACCCTGTCAAAAAGGTCGGCAAACGGGTCGTATTCCGCATCCCCTTTCCGGGGGACGGCGATGGGACGCAGCGGGGGAGCGCGCGGTTCCCTCGAACGCGCCGACGCACGCGCCGCGACTCGGGCGACGCACGCGCCGTGACTCAGTCGCCGTACTCCGACATCGCCTCCAGCAGCCGCGCGGACCCCTCGGGAACCGTCACACCGTGGATGAGGGAGGGAGAGACCGGGAGAGCGGCGATCCGGTCGGGAACCGCCCAGTGCGGAGCCATCCGGGCGCAGTCACCGCGCAGCGAGGCGAGGTCCCCGTCCAGGTCGGACGGGACGGACGCGTACAGCTCAAGGTTCGTCATGACGGAACCGTATGCACGTCGGAGCCCGCGAAGAAAGATCTACTATCGGGTAGTTTTACCTGCTTCACCGCGCCGTCGGCCGCCTCGCAGTACTCCATACGGACCCGATAGCGTGAAGTGTCAATACACCCTCCCTCAGGAGAGCCACGCCGTGCGCATCGCAGTCACCGGCTCCATCGCCACCGACCACCTCATGACCTTCCCCGGCCGCTTCGCCGACCAGCTCGTGGCGGACCAACTGCACACGGTCTCGCTCTCCTTCCTGGTCGACAACCTCGACGTACGCAGGGGAGGCGTCGGCGCCAACATCGCCTTCGGCATGGGCCAGCTCGGCACCAACCCGATCCTCGTCGGCGCCGCGGGCTTCGACTTCGACGAGTACCGCGCCTGGCTGGACCGGCACGGCGTCGACACCGCATCCGTCCGGATCTCCGAGACCCTGCACACCGCCCGCTTCGTGTGCACCACCGACGCCGACCACAACCAGATCGGCTCCTTCTACACGGGCGCGATGAGCGAGGCCCGCCAGATCGAGCTCAAGACGGTCGCCGACCGCGTCGACGGCCTCGACCTCGTCCTCATCGGCGCCGACGACCCCGAGGCGATGCTCCGCCACACCGAGGAGTGCCGGTCCCGCGGCATCCCGTTCGCCGCGGACTTCTCCCAGCAGATCGCCCGGATGAACGGCGACGAGATCCGGATCCTGCTGGAAGGCGCCACGTACCTCTTCTCCAACGAGTACGAGAAGGGGCTCATCGAGTCCAAGACGGGCTGGTCCGACGAGGAGATCCTCGCGAAGGTGGGCCACCGGGTCACCACGCTCGGTGCGCGCGGTGTCCGGATCGAGCGGACCGGCCAGGACCCGATCGAGGTCGGCTGCGCGGAGGAGGAGCGCAAGGCCGACCCGACGGGTGTCGGTGACGCGTTCCGCGCCGGCTTCCTGTCCGGGCTCGCCTGGGGCGTCTCGCTGGAGCGCGCGGCCCAGGTGGGCTGCATGCTGGCGACGCTCGTCATCGAGACCGTGGGCACCCAGGAGTACCGGCTGCGCCGCGGCCACTTCATGGAGCGGTTCACCAAGGCGTACGGCGACGAGGCGGCCGAAGAGGTCCGCACGCACCTCAAGTGACCGGCTAGGAGATCCGGCGGACCACGTAAGCGGAACCCCGGTCCGCCGGTTCCTCGCCCACGTACTCCTGCTCCCGCATCTCGCACCACGCCGGGATGTCCAGGCGGGCCGCCTCGTCGTCGGACAGGACCCGGACCGTGCCGCCCACCGGCACGTCCCCGATGACCTTGGCGAGCTCGATGACGGGGATCGGGCAGCGCTTGCCGAGGGCGTCCACGACCAGGGCGTCCTCGCGCACGACGGCCGAAGGCGTCGGCGCGCCCAACTTCTCCCGGACCGCCGCCACCGCCCCCGGCAGCACCTCCAGGAAACGGTCGACCTCCTCGGCGGGTGTCCCCGGCGGCAACGACACCCGCACATTCCCCTCACTCAGCACCCCCATCGCCTTGAGCACATGGCTCGGCGTCAGCGTGCTGCTGGTGCACGACGATCCGGAGGACACGGAGAACCCGGCCCGATCCAGTTCGTGCAGCAGGGTCTCTCCGTCGACATAGAGACAGGAGAAGGTGACGATCCCCGGCAGCCGTCGCTCCGGATCGCCCACCACGTCCACGTCCGGCACCAGCCGCGGCACCCGCGCACGGATCCGCTCCGTCAGCTCCCGCAGCCGCAGTGCCTCCTGTGCCGCCTCGGCACGCACCGCCCGCAGCGAGGCCGCCGCCGCGACGATCGCCGGCAGGTTCTCGAACCCGGGCGCCCGCCCCGACTCCCGTTCGTCCGCCGGTCCTTGGGGTGAGAACCGGACACCTTTCCGCACGGCGAGCAGTCCGACTCCCGAGGGACCGCCCCATTTGTGCGCACTGCCGGTCAGCAGGGACCACTCGCCCTCCACCGGCCCCCACCCCAGCGACTGCGCCGCGTCCACCAGCAGCGGCACCCCGGCCGCCCGGCACGCGGCAGCCACCTCGGCCACCGGCTGGAGCGTCCCCACCTCGTGGTTGGCCGACTGCAGACACGCCAGCGCGGTGTCGGGGCGAAGGGCATCGACGTAGGACTGCGCGCTCACCGCCCCCGTCCGGTCCACCGGCACCTCGGTCACCTCGAACAACTCCGCCGAATGAAGTACCGAGGAGTGTTCGACGGCGGACACGATCAGGTGACGTCCGACCCGCCTGCGCCCGCCCGTCGCCCCGGCGATCCCGCTGTGCACGGCCCGCGTCCCGGAGGAGGTGAAGGTCAGCTCATCGGGGCGGCAGCCCACGGCTTCGGCGGCGGCCTCCCGGGCGGCGTCCAGCAACATCCGGGCCCGCCGCCCTTCCCGGTAGAGCCGAGAGGGATCGGCCCACCCTTCATCCAGAGAGGCCAACAGCGCCTGACGGGCAACGGGGTGAAGGGGCGCACCGGAAGCGGCGTCGAAATAGGACACACGGCAACGCTAACCTCCTTGGCGGCGCCGGGAACTGCGCGATCAGCCACAAAGCACCCGCAGCCGCCAATCAAGCGAACCCACGGAGCGACTAGGCACCCCTCCCGCTGAACCCCCGGAGGGCGTCGGCTAGGGTTTGGTCCGCATAAACATCCAAACCCCTGCCCGACGCAGGGCGGCGACCGACCACCGAGTAAGGCCAGGCCGCAGCCGATACGCGCGGGCGAGACTCTCGGGAAGGCGCTACGTGAGTCCCAACGGCTCCGACCGCTCGCCGCGGCGCCCGATGCGGCGGAAGCTGCTGCAGGCAATGACCGCGGGCCTGGTCCTGGCGACCGCCACCGGTTGCACATACAAGGACTTCCCCCGCCTTGGTATGCCCACCCCGACCACGGAAGAGGCTCCGCGGATCCTCTCCCTGTGGCAGGGATCCTGGGCTGCCGCGCTGGCCACCGGCGTGCTGGTGTGGGGCCTGATCCTGTGGAGCACGATCTTCCACCGGCGCAGCCGCACCAAGGTCGAAGTTCCTCCGCAGACCCGGTACAACATGCCGATCGAGGCGTTGTACACGGTGGTTCCGCTCGTCATCGTCTCGGTGCTCTTCTACTTCACGGCCCGCGACGAGTCGAAGCTCCTCAGTCTGAAGAAGCAGCCCGACGTCACCATCAACGTCGTCGGCTACCAGTGGAGCTGGGCGTTCAACTACGTCGAGCCCGTCGCCGGTTCGACGGGGGACGCGAAGACCGACAAGAACCTGGACGCGATTCCGAAGCGTTTCAAGGACGACTTCCCGGCGAACGCCGGCGGTGTCTACGACTTCGGGACCCCCGCCACCAGGAACCCGCAGACCGGCAACCCCGGCCCGACCCTCTGGCTCCCCAAGGGCAAGACGGTCCGCTTCGTCCTCACCTCGCGTGACGTCATCCACTCCTTCTGGGTGGTGCCGTTCCTCATGAAGCAGGACGTCATCCCGGGCCACACCAACGCCTTCGAGGTGACCCCCAACAAGGAGGGCACCTTCCTCGGCAAGTGCGCCGAGCTCTGCGGTGTCGACCACTCCCGGATGCTGTTCAACGTGAAGGTCGTCTCCCCCGAGCGCTACGAGCAGCACCTCAAGGACCTCGCCAAGAAGGGGCAGACCGGTTACGTTCCCGCGGGCATCGAGCAGACCGCCCACGAGAAGAACCGGGAGACGACGAACCTGTGAGCATCCTCAACGAACCCCAGGGTGCCGCGGCAGCAGGGTCCCACTACACGGACGAGCTGCCGGTCCGGCGCCACAACCGCGGCAGTGTCGTGATCAAGTGGCTCACCACCACTGACCACAAGACCATCGGCACGATGTACCTGGTCACGTCGTTCGCGTTCTTCCTGATCGGCGGCGTGATGGCGCTCTTCATGCGCGCCGAGCTGGCCCGGCCGGGTCTGCAGATCATGTCGAACGAGCAGTTCAACCAGGCGTTCACGATGCACGGCACGATCATGCTGCTGATGTTCGCGACGCCGCTGTTCGCCGGCTTCACCAACTGGATCATGCCGCTGCAGATCGGCGCGCCCGACGTGGCGTTCCCGCGGCTGAACATGTTCGCCTACTGGCTCTACCTGTTCGGCTCGACGATCGCGGTGGGTGGCTTCCTCACCCCCTCAGGTGCGGCCGACTTCGGCTGGTTCGCCTACTCGCCGCTGTCGGACGCGGTCCGCTCGCCGGGCATCGGCGCCGACCTGTGGATCATGGGTCTGGCCTTCTCCGGCTTCGGCACGATCCTCGGTGCGGTCAACTTCATCACCACGATCATCTGCATGCGCGCGCCGGGCATGACCATGTTCCGCATGCCGATCTTCGTGTGGAACGTGCTGCTGACCGCGGTGCTGGTCCTGCTCGCCTTCCCCGTTCTCGCCGCCGCGCTGTTCGCGCTGGAGGCGGATCGGAAATTCGGGGCACACGTCTTCGATGCCGCCAACGGCGGAGCGTTGCTCTGGCAACACCTCTTCTGGTTCTTCGGCCACCCCGAGGTGTACATCATCGCGCTGCCGTTCTTCGGCATCATCTCCGAGGTCATCCCGGTCTTCTCCCGCAAGCCGATGTTCGGCTACATGGGTCTGATCGCGGCGACCATCGCGATCGCGGGTCTGTCCGTGACGGTGTGGGCGCACCACATGTACGTCACCGGCGGTGTGCTCCTGCCGTTCTTCTCCTTCATGACGTTCCTCATCGCCGTACCGACGGGCGTGAAGTTCTTCAACTGGATCGGAACGATGTGGAAGGGGTCCTTGAGTTTCGAGACCCCGATGCTCTGGGCCACGGGCTTCCTGATCACCTTCACCTTCGGTGGTCTGACCGGTGTCATCCTGGCCTCGCCCCCGCTGGACTTCCATGTCTCGGACTCGTACTTCGTGGTGGCGCACTTCCACTACGTCGTCTTCGGCACCGTCGTCTTCGCGATGTTCTCCGGCTTCCACTTCTGGTGGCCGAAGTTCACCGGCAAGATGCTCGACGAGCGCCTCGGCAAGATCACGTTCTGGACGCTGTTCATCGGCTTCCACGGCACCTTCCTGGTCCAGCACTGGCTGGGCGCGGAGGGCATGCCGCGTCGTTACGCCGACTACCTGGCGGCCGACGGCTTCACCGCCCTGAACACGATCTCGACGATCAGCTCGTTCGTGCTCGGCCTGTCGATCCTGCCGTTCCTCTACAACGTGTGGAAGACGGCCAAGTACGGCAAGCCGGTCGGCGTCGACGACCCGTGGGGCTACGGCCGCTCGCTCGAGTGGGCGACCTCCTGCCCGCCGCCGCGCCACAACTTCCTCACCCTGCCGCGGATCCGCAGCGAATCCCCGGCGTTCGACCTGCACCACCCCGAGATCGCCGCGCTCGACCAGCTCGAGAACGCCGGTCACGGTGAGAAGGCTCTGGCCGGCAACGGCGGCAAGGAGGCCGGGAAGTGAAGATCCAGGGACGGATGTTCATCTGGCTGAGCGTCTTCATCCTCGTCATGGCGATCGTCTATGGCGTGTGGTCGAAGGAGCCGGCCGGTACCACCGCGCTCTTCCTGGCCTTCGGCCTGTCCATCATGATCGGCTTCTACCTGGGCTTCACGGCCAAGCGGGTGGACGCCGGCGCGCAGGACAACAAGGAGGCCGACGTCGCGGACGACGCCGGCGAGGTCGGGTTCTTCAGCCCGCACAGCTGGCAGCCGCTCGCCCTCGGCTTCGGCGGCGCCCTCGCCTTCCTGTCGGTCGCGATCGGCTGGTGGCTGCTGTACTTCTCGGTGCCGGTCATCATGATCGGCCTGTACGGCTGGGTCTTCGAGTACTACCGCGGTGAGAACCGCACCCAGTAGCACGAACCGCGCTCATCAGGGGCCCGGACACTCCGTCAGGAGCGTCCGGGCTCCTGCTTTTGCCGCAAGACTGATCACTCGTACGAGTCACTCGGCGTGCCGGAGTTGACTTTGCTTCCTAGCGTGAAGTCATGAACCACGTACCGCGTACCCGCACCGTCGTCAGCTGCACCCTGCTGGTGATCGCGCTCGGCGCGAGCGCCTCCGCCTGCGGGTCCGACGGGAACCCGCTGGCGGCCACTCCGTACGACGCGGCGGATCAGATCGCCTTCAACGCGCCCACGGGCGACGACAAGAAGGCCGACCCGGACAAGCCGCTCGAGGTCACCGCCGAGGACGACGACGGCCGCATCACCGACGTCACGGCCATGGACGCCACGGGGCGCTTCCTGGCGGGCGAACTCTCCGACGACGGCACCCGCTGGCACAGCACCTCCCCGCTGGCCGCGAACGCCCATTACACGGTCCGCGTGAGCACCGAGGACGAGGACGGGGCACCGGGCCGCAAGGTCCTCGACTTCGACACCAGCAAGCCGCTCGGCAAGAAGCGCCTGAACGTCACCTTCGGTCCCAAGTCGGGCACCTACGGCGTCGGCCAGCCCATCACCGCCAAGCTGGACCGACCCGTCAAGGACAAGGCCCAGCGGGCGGTCGTCGAGCGTGCCCTCAGGGTGGACTCCACGCCCGCCGTGCCGGGCGCCTGGCACTGGGTGAACGACAAGGAGCTCCACTACCGCCCCAAGGAGTACTGGCCCGCCCACGCCACGATCCAGGTCCGCAGCGACCTGGAGGGCCTCAAGATCGGCGACCGGCTCTGGGGCGGCAAGGGCAAGGCCCTGCGGCTGACCACCGGCGACCGCGTCATCGCTGTGACGGACGCCTCGTCACACTCGATGAAGGTCTACAAGAACGGCGAGGTCATCAAGGAGCTCCCGGTCACCACCGGCAAGCCGGGCTTCGACACCCGCAACGGCGTCAAGGTCGTGCTGGGCAAGGAGTACTTCGTACGTATGCGCGGCACCAGCATCGGGATCGCCGAGGGCTCCTCGGAGTCGTACGACCTCCCGGTCTACTACGCCACCCGCGTCACCTGGAGCGGCGAGTACGTGCACGCCGCCCCCTGGTCGGTGGGATCCCAGGGCTACGCCAACGTCAGCCACGGCTGCACCGGCATGAGCACCTCGAACGCCGAGTGGTTCTTCGACACCGTCCGCGAGGGCGACGTGGTCCAGGTCGTCAACTCCGAGGGCGACACGATGGAGCCCTTCGGCAACGGCTTCGGCGACTGGAACGTGGACTGGAAGAAGTGGCGCGACGGCAGCGCGCTGGTGGCCGGCACCCCGGACGCCCCCAGCCCGGCACAACAGGCCAGGCTGAGGCCCCGGAGCGTCTAGAGACACCTCAGGGCAGCGGACCGGACCGGCTCCCTGGGGTCCCTAGGCGCTCAAGGCCTTCCGGTCCCGCAACAGGGAAGCCAGCGCCGCGGCGAACTCCACCGGATCCACGGGATGCGTCACCGCCCCCTCCGCCCGGCTCCACGTCGCCAGCCACGCGTCCTGCGGCCGCCCGATCAGCAACAGCACCGGCGGGCAGTGGAACACCTCGTCCTTGATCTGCCGGCACAGGCCCATGCCCCCCATCGGCACGGCCTCCCCGTCCAGCACACAGACGTCGATCCCGCCCTTGTCCAGCTCCTTCAGCACCGCGGCGGGCGTGGCGCACTCCAGGAACTCGACCAGCGGGACGTCGGGAGCCGGTCGCCGGCCGGAGGCGAGCCGCACCTGCTCGCGGGTGTTGGAATCGTCGCTGTAGACCAGCACCGTGGCGGTCGGCTGCATTGTTCCTCCGTGACGTCAGCGTCGTAAGGACAGGCCCGTTGGGCCGGATGCTACTCCCTTGAACACCACGTCAACACCGGTATGGAGCAGGGAGACACTCCGAACGGCACCCCCCGGGGTGAGGGCGGGATAAGCGACCGACATAATGTCGGTCGTGGCGACAGCAACGACAGAGACAACCGGGCACGCGCACCCATCGGTCAACCGGCCGAACCTCACCAGCGTCGGAACCATCATCTGGCTGAGTTCCGAGCTGATGTTCTTCGCGGCCCTCTTCGCGATGTACTTCACCCTGCGATCGGTGACGGGTCCCGACCACTGGAAGGAAATGGCGCACAGCCTGAACTTCCCGTTCTCGGCGACGAACACCACGATCCTGGTGCTTTCCTCCCTCACCTGCCAGCTCGGCGTCTTCGCAGCCGAGCGCGGTGACGTGAAGAAGCTCCGGGGCTGGTTCATCATCACCTTCATCATGGGCGCGATCTTCATCGGCGGTCAGATCTACGAGTACACGGAGCTGGTGAAGAAGGACGGGCTCTCGCTCTCCTCCGACCCGTACGGCTCGGTGTTCTACCTGACCACCGGCTTCCACGGCATGCACGTGACGGGCGGCCTCATCGCGTTCCTGTTCGTTCTCGGGCGTACCTACGCGGCCAAGAGGTTCACCCACGAGCAGGCGACCGCGGCGATCGTCGTGTCCTACTACTGGCACTTCGTCGACGTCGTCTGGATCGGCCTCTTCGCCACGATCTACATGATCAAGTAGCCGGGCCCGCTCCCGACATCGCAAGCATCGACGCAGAAGATCCTGACACCGGGGTAATCCGTGAAAAAGCTCTCCGCACGACGACGCCACCCGCTGGCAGCGCTCGTCGTCCTACTCCTCGCGCTGGCATGCACCGGGGGGCTGTACGCCGTGTTCGCGCCCGCGGACAAGGCGAAGGCAGATGAAACCGCCCAGTCCCTTGCCATCGACGAGGGCAAGAAGCTCTTCGCCGTAGGCTGCGCCAGCTGCCACGGCAGGGGAGGCGAGGGCTCTTCCGACGGTCCGAGCCTCGTGGGCGTGGGCGCCGCCGCCGTCGACTTCCAGGTCGGCACCGGCCGCATGCCGGCCCAGCAGCCGGGCGCGCAGGTCCCGCGCAAGAAGGTCATCTACACGCAGGCCGAGATCGACCAGCTGGCCGCGTACATCTCCTCGCTGGGCGCCGGTCCGAGCATCCCGACCGAGGCGCAGTACGGCCCCGACGGTGCCGACATCGCCAAGGGCGGTGAGCTGTTCCGCGACAACTGCACCCAGTGCCACAACTTCACCGGCAAGGGTGGTGCGCTGACGCACGGCAAGTTCGCGCCGAGCCTGGAAGGCGTCGACCCGAAGCACATCTACGAGGCCATGCAGACCGGCCCGCAGAACATGCCGTCGTTCCCCGACACCACGCTGTCGGAGCAGAACAAGAAGGACATCATCGCGTACCTGAACGCGGTCAACGGCGACGACACCGTGAGCCCCGGCGGCCTTGAGCTGGGCGGTCTCGGCCCGGTCTCCGAAGGCCTGTTCGCCTGGATCTTCGGCCTCGGCGCGCTGATCGCGATCGCCGTCTGGGTCGCCGCTCGGACCGCAAAGGCCAAGAAGTCATGAGTAGCCAAGACATTCCAGAAGAGAACCTGCCCGCAGAGCAGGACGCGCACGGCGCGGTAGGCGTCGCGGACGAGAAGAACCCGTTCGCGGACCCCGGCCTCCCGCCCCACGAGCACCGGGTGCAGGACATCGACGAGCGGGCCGCCAGGCGGTCCGAGCGCACGGTGGCCATGCTGTTCACGGTGTCGATGCTGGCCACCGTCGGGTTCATCGCCTCGTACGTGGGCATCCCCCACGACAAGTCGATCTTCGTCTTCCCGATCGGGCACATCAACGCGCTGAACTTCGCGCTGGGCCTGACCCTCGGTCTCGCCCTCTTCGCGATCGGCGCGGGCGCGGTCCACTGGGCCCGCACCCTGATGTCCGACGAGGAGATCGCCGACGAGCGTCACCCGATCGAGGCGTCCCCCGAGGTCCGCGCGAAGGTCCACGCGGACTTCAAGCAGGGTGCCAAGGAGTCGGCGCTCGGCCGTCGCAAGCTGATCCGCAACACCATGTTCGGCGCGCTGGCCCTGTTCCCGCTCTCCGGCGTCATGCTGCTGCGCGACCTCGGCCCGCTGCCCGGCACCAAGCTCCGCCACACCATGTGGCGCAAGGGCCTCCAGCTCGTCAACATGAACACCAACGAGCCGCTGCGTCCCTCCGACGTCGCGGTCGGCTCGCTGACCTTCGCCAAGCCCGAGGGCCTGGAGGAGCACGACGAGGAGTTCCAGACCGAGATCGCCAAGGCCGCCCTGATGATCGTCCGCATCCAGCCGGACAACATCAAGGACAAGCGCGAGCTCGAGTGGTCGTACGAGGGAATCGTCGCGTACTCGAAGATCTGCACCCACGTGGGCTGCCCGATCTCCCTGTACGAGCAGCAGACGCACCACGTGCTCTGCCCCTGCCACCAGTCCACCTTCGACCTCTCCGACGGTGCCCGGGTGATCTTCGGCCCCGCCGGTCACGCCCTGCCGCAGCTGCGCATCGGCGTGAACGACCAGGGTTACCTCGAAGCGCTCGGCGACTTCGAGGAGCCCGTCGGTCCTGCATTCTGGGAGCGCGGATGAGCACTGAGACCACCACCGAGTCGCGCTCGCGCGACAAGGCACCGGCCGGCGAGCGCGTCGCCGACTGGGCCGACGGCCGGCTCGGGATCTACTCCCTGGCCAAGGCCAATATGCGCAAGATCTTCCCCGACCACTGGTCGTTCATGTTGGGTGAGGTCTGCCTCTACAGCTTCATCATCATCATCCTCACGGGTGTGTACCTGACGCTGTTCTTCCACCCGTCGATGAACGAGGTGGAGTACCACGGCAGCTACGTCCCGCTGCAGGGACAGCTGATGTCCGAGGCGTTCAACTCGACCATGCACATCTCCTTCGATGTGCGCGGTGGTCTGCTGATCCGGCAGATCCACCACTGGGCGGCGCTGATCTTCCTCGCCGGCATGTTCGTGCACATGATGCGTGTGTTCTTCACGGGCGCGTTCCGCAAGCCGCGTGAGGTCAACTGGCTGTTCGGCTTCCTGCTGTTCGTCCTCGGCATGTTCACCGGCTTCACCGGTTACTCGCTCCCGGACGACCTGCTCTCCGGCACCGGTGTCCGCTTCATGGAGGGCGCGATCCTGTCCGTGCCGATCGTCGGCACGTACCTGTCGTTCTTCCTGTTCGGCGGAGAGTTCCCGGGCGGCGACTTCGTGGCCCGCTTCTACTCGATCCACGTCCTGCTGCTGCCGGGCATCATGCTCGGCCTGGTCGTCGGCCACCTGATCCTGGTCTTCTACCACAAGCACACGCAGTTCGCGGGCCCCGGCAAGACCAACAACAACGTCGTCGGCATGCCGCTGCTGCCGGTCTACATGGCCAAGGCCGGAGGCTTCTTCTTCCTGGTCTTCGGTGTCATCGCGGCCATCGCGGCGATCGCCTCCATCAACCCGATCTGGGCGATGGGCCCCTACCGTCCCGACCAGGTGTCCACGGGCGCCCAGCCGGACTGGTACATGGGCTTCTCCGAGGGCCTGATCCGTGTCATGCCGGGCTGGGAGATCAACTTCTGGGGTCACACGCTCGTCCTGGGCGTGTTCATCCCGCTGGTGATCTTCCCGCTGGTCCTCGTCGCGATCGCGGTCTACCCGTTCATCGAGTCCTGGGTCACCGGCGACAAGCGCGAGCACCACATCCTGGACCGCCCGCGCAACGCCCCGACGCGTACGGCCTTCGGTGTCGCGTGGATCACCTGGTACATGGTGCTGCTGATCGGTGGTGGAAACGACCTCTGGGCCACCCACTTCCACCTGTCGATCAACGCCATCACCTGGTTCGTGCGGGTCTCGTTCTTCGTCGCCCCGGTCCTGGCGTTCGTCGCCACCAAGCGGATCTGCCTCGGCCTCCAGCGCCGCGACAAGGAGAAGGTGCTGCACGGTCGCGAGTCCGGCATCATCAAGCGCCTGCCGCACGGTGAGTTCATCGAGGTGCACGAGCCGCTCAGCCAGGAGCAGCTGCACACGCTCACCGCGCACGAGCAGTACAAGCCGGCCGCGATCGGCGCCACGGTCGACGAGAACGGCGTCGAGCGCAAGGTCAAGGGCTCCGAGAAGCTGCGCGCCAAGCTGAGCGAGGCGTACTACGGCGAGGAAGCCCAGATCGCCAAGCCGACCGTCGAGGAGTACAAGGAGATCACGAGCGGCCACGGCCACCACTGATCACTGCTTGTCGCTGCGCTCGCCACGCGCGGTGGAAGGGCCCGTCCGGAACGCCGGACGGGCCCTTTGCCGTGCGCTGCTCCCCGCGCCGACGCGCCGGGCCCGCCGGAGGCGAAGGGCCCCGTCCGAACACCGGACGGGGCCCTTCGCCGTGCTCCGCGCTGGATAGGGTGTGAGGACACTTTTCTACGACATCTGGAGCGGCCCCATGAGCGCTGTGACCCCCGCTGGAGGCGACATCGCGGCGGGCCGTTCCTGGCCCGAGGTGCTGAACGCCCTGCTGTACGGCCGTGACCAGAGCGCCGAGGCGACGGCCTGGGCGATGGACCGGATCATGCAGGGCGAGGCGACCGACGCACAGATCGCGGGCTTCGTGGTCGCCCTCCGCGCCAAGGGCGAGACGGTCGAGGAGATCAACGGCCTCGTCCGGGCGATGTACGCGCACGCCAACGTGATCGAGGTCCCCGGGCGGACGGTCGACATCGTCGGCACCGGGGGCGACGGCGCCAAGACCGTCAACATCTCCACCATGTCGGCGATCGTCGTGGCCGGAACCGGCGCCACGGTCGTCAAGCACGGCAACCGCGCCGCCTCCTCCGCGTCCGGCGCCTCGGACGTCCTGGAGAAGCTCGGCGTCAACCTGGAGCTGACCCCGCGGCGGGTGGCGGAGGTGGCCGGGGAAGCAGGGATCACCTTCTGCTTCGCGATCAAGTTCCATCCGGCACTGCGTCACGCGGGCGCCGCACGCGGCCAGTTGGGCATCCGCACGGTGTTCAACATCCTCGGACCGCTGACCAACCCCGCCCGGGTGCGGTCCCAGGCCGTCGGGGTCGCGGATCCGCGGATGGCACCGGTCGTCGCGGGCGTCTTCGCCGAGCGCGGCAACTCCTCCCTGGTCTTCCGCGGGGACGACGGCCTCGACGAGCTGACGACCACGTCGACCTCCCGCGTCTGGGTCGTCCGCGACGGCAAGGTCACCGAGGAGAGTTTCGACCCCCGGGACGTCGGCATCGAGCTGGTGCCTGTGGAGGCCCTGCGCGGCGGTGACCCGGCGTTCAACGCGGAGGTCGCGAGGAAGCTCCTGGACGGCGAGACGGGCCCGGTGCGGGACGCCGTGCTCCTGAACTCGGCGGCCGCCCTGGTGGCCCTGGAGCCCGGTCCCGGGACGCTGGCCGAGCAGCTGCGGGCCGGGATGGACAAGGCGGCCGAGGCGATCGACTCCGGGGCGGCGAAGCGGACCCTGGAGCGCTGGGTGGCCGCGAGCAACGCCTAGCGCCCGGCGGGGTGTCGTCCCGCGATCCGGACACGGGTTGCGGGACGACGATCACCTCGCGTACTTTTTTTGACCAGGTCATGAGTGACAGTCATGAGGCCCCGGCCGACTGTCCGGCAACCCTCCGTCCGTGGCGGGGTGCCCCGGGTGAAGACCAGGCCGTAGGCAGCGAGGTCTGCGGCAAGCGCGGATCCCTCACGAACCAGGGATCCTGGTCGTTCGAGGAGTCTTCCGTGAGCAAGCGAATGCGATAGGGCGCCGAGCCCCGCCTCCGCACACCCATCTCACCTTTCTCTTTGCCCGGGAGTCCCCCATGTCTGTCTCCACCGCTGCCTCCGCCCAGACCATTTGTTCCCAGCTGCCCGTTCTGGGCCGTGATGTCACCGTCCCGCTCGTCACCGGCGGCGAGGTCACCTACGCGGCGCTCGACTACGCCGCCAGCGCTCCGGCCCTCCAGCGGGTCTGGGACGACGTGGCGGCCTACGCGCCCTACTACGGCAGCGTGCACCGCGGGGCCGGCTACCTCTCCCAGCTGTCGACCGACCTCTTCGAGAACGCCCGCAGGACCGTCACCGAGTTCCTCGACTGCCGGGACGACGACCAGCTGGTCTTCACCCGGTCGACCACCGACTCGCTGAACCTCCTCGCCGCCGCCCTCCCCGCCGACTGCCAGGTCTTCGTCTTCGAGACCGAGCACCACGCGAGCCTGCTGCCCTGGCAGGACGCCCGGGTCAGCTACCTCGACGCCCCGCGCACCCCGGACCAGGCCGTCGAGACGCTGGAGAAGGCCCTCGCCGACCGCGACCCTCAGGGCCCGGCCCTGGTCTGCGTCACCGGTGCGTCCAACGTCACCGGCGAACTGTGGCCGGTCCGCGAGCTGGCCGCCGCCGCCCACGCCCACGGCGCCCGGATCGTCCTGGACGCGGCCCAGCTCGCCCCGCACCACCCCGTGAGCGTCCGTGACCTCGACGTCGACTGGGTCGCCTTCTCCGGGCACAAGCTCTACGCCCCCTTCGGTTCCGGTGTCCTGGCCGGACGCGCCGACTGGCTCAGGGCCGCCGACCCCTACCTCGCGGGCGGCGGCGCCAGCCGCAAGGTCACCCGGCGCGAGGACGGGGGAGTGGACGTGGAGTGGCACGACAGCGCCGCCCGCCACGAGGCCGGCTCCCCGAACGTCATCGGCGCCTACTCCATCGCCTCGGCCTGCAGGGCGCTGACCGAGGCCGGCTTCGACACCCTGGTGGCCCGCGAGCAGTACCTCGTCGAGAAGGTGAAGACAGGGCTCGCCGAGGTCCCCGAGGTCCGCGTGCTGTCCCTCTTCGGCGACGACGCCCCCCGGGTCGGCGTGATCTCCTTCGTCGTCGAGGGCTGGAACAGCTCCCACTTCGCCGCCGCCCTGTCCGCCGAGTACGGCATCGGCGTCCGCGACGGCCTCTTCTGCGCCCACCCCCTCGTCCGCACCCTCCTCGGCAGCGACCCGCAGTCCCAGGGCGAGTGCGGCGCCCCCGAGGCGGCGCCCGGCGAGAAGTCCCTCAACGCGATCCGGGTGAGCTTCGGCGCGGGCACGCCGGACGAGCACGTCGAGCGGTTTGTGAAGGCCGTGAAGGAACTGGTCGCGGACGGTGCGAAGTGGACGTACCGCACCGAGGACGGCCGCTGCGTCCCGGCCGTCTGAGGTACCGGCCACCGGCGCGCGTATACGCTCCCCCTCAGCAGCCGTACGAAAGCAGGGGGAGCACGGGGTGCAGGAGCTGCGCGAGACGGACCCGCGGACCATCGGGCCGTACGAGGTCCTGGGCAGACTCGGGTCCGGCGGCATGGGCGAGGTGTATCTCGCCGAGGCGCGGGGCGGGCCGCGGCTCGCCGTGAAGGTCGTACGGACCGAGCACGCCGGGGACCGTACCTTCCGTGCCCGGTTCCGGCACGAGGTCCGGGCCGCGCAGACCGTCGGCGGGGCGGGCACGTACACCGCGCGGGTCGTGGACGCCGACACCGAGGCGGCGCGGCCGTGGATGGCCACCGAGTTCGTGGCGGGCCCCAACCTGCGGGACGCGGTGCTCGACGGCGGACCGCTGCCCGCGGCCGCGGTGCGGCTGCTGGCGGCCGCGCTCGCCGAGGCGCTCGCCGCGATCCACGCCAAGGGGCTGGTGCACAGGGACCTCAAGCCCTCCAACATCCTGCTCGCGCCGGACGGCCCCCGGGTCATCGACTTCGGGATCGTCCGGGCCCTGGAAGGCACCGCCCTGACCCGGACCGGCGTGGTCGTCGGGTCGGTCGGCTATCTCTCGCCCGAGCAGATCCGCAACGGCGCCCAGGTGGTGCCGGCCAGTGACGTCTTCTCCCTGGGCGCGGTCCTCGCGTACGCGTCCGGCGGCAAGGAGCCCTTCGGCGAGGGGCAGGATTCGGTCGTTCTGCTGCGGATCCTGACCGGGGACGTCGACCTGTCCGCCGTACCGAAGGAACAGCTGCCGCTGGTGGAGGCCTGTCTGCGGGACGAGCCCGGCGCGCGGCCCACGCCCGCCGAGCTGGTCGCGGCCGCCGGACACACGACACAGTCGCTGCGCGCGGGCCTCCGGCCGGGCTGGTACGCCCCCGGTGCGGCCAAGGAGCCCGAGACCGCTCCGAGCGGGGCGCGGTGGGTTCCCGGGCACGACTCGGGGGAGCGGGAGAGCCGGGTCGAGTACGTGGCGCCCGTGACCGTCACGGACGTCCCCGAGGTCACCCATGTGTCGCCGCCGCCCGCCCCGCCGTCCCGGCGCGGGCTGCTGCGGGCCGTGGCGGGCGGCGCAGGAGTGGCGGCGGCCGCGGGCGTGGGCGGATGGCTGTGGCTGCGGGACGGGTCGGACGGATCCGCGCAGGTCGGGGCGGGCCCGACGGGCACGCCCGCCACGGGCTGGCAGTACAAGGTCCAGGGGCTCGGCGGGCGGCGCGGCCCCTGTGCCGCGGTCTCGCCCGACGGCACCCGGGTGTACGTCGGCGGCGCGGACCGCGCGCTGCACGCGCTGGACCTGGACGGACGGGCCGTGTGGCGGACCCCGCTCGGTGCCGAGGCCATGTCCCCGCTCGCCACCGCCGACGGCGTCCACTGCCTGCTGGAGGACGGCCAGGAGGGCGCCGCCGAGCTGTGCGCGCTCGGCCCGCGCGGCAAGGTCCGCTGGACCAGGTCCTTCGCGGCGAACAGCCAGTTCCTGGTCGCCGCAGGCAAGCTGATCCTGGTGTCCTACGGGGACGGCTCGGACGCGGGCGGAGTGCGGGCCTACGCCCCCGACGGCAGCGTGCGCTGGTCCACCCCGACCGGTGCCGCGCCCACCAGCGAGCCCATGGTGGCGGACGGGGTCGTCTACGTCGGTACCTTCGGGGACCAGGTCCAGGCCCTGGACGCGAAGACCGGCAAGCGGCTCTGGGCGACGAAGGCCGGCCTGGACGCCGGGCGGCCCGCCCTGGTCGGCGACACGCTGGTCGTCGGATCGGGCGGCGAGCAGTCGCTGCACGGCATCAGCCGCACGGGCAGGTCGCTGTGGGACTCGACCAACGAGAAGGCGTTCGGCAGCCGCTACTTCACCTGCGTGCCGTTCCGCGGCCTGGGCGTCACCGCGTCCGACTACGAACTCGTCGCCCTGGACCCCGCCGACGGATCGACGGTGTGGTCCTTCCGGTTCACCGACGAGGGGAGCCAGTACAGCGACCCGGTGGTCTCCGGCGACACGGTCTACGTACGCCGTGGTTCGACCCTCTACGGCATCGACCGTGCGGGCAGGCAGACCTGGCACAAGCGCGTCGAGGGCGGGGCGTCCATCGGCACCCAGTCCCCGGTGGTCCGGGGCGGCCGCGTCTATGTCGCGACCGCCGACGGCATCACCGTGCTCGCGCTGGACTCCTAGCTGTCGAGGCCGATCGCGAACGCGGCCTCCAGGTCGTGCTGCGAGTAGGTGCGGAAGGCCACGTGGGTGTCGGTCGCCTCGACGCCGGGGATCTTGCTGATGCTGCCCGGGATGACCTCGGCGAGGTCCTCGTGCCGCTTGACCCGGACCATGGCGATCAGGTCGTACGTGCCCGTGACGGAGAAGACCTCGCTCACGGACTCCAGCGCGGCGATCCGCTCCGCGATCTCGGGGATCCGGTCCACGCTGGTCTTGATGAGGACGATCGCGGTGATCACGGCTGGTTCTCTCCCTCGGGGGCTGTCGCTGGGGCGGCCCTCACTCTAGTGGTACGGCCGAACCGCACCCAGGCGAAGACCAGGCCCAGGCCGAAGCCCACCAGGTGGGCCAGATACGCCACCCCGGGGCCGTCGGAGGCCCGGCCCGCCGCGAGCCACTGCAGGGCCGCCCAGAAGGGGAGGACGACCCAGGCGGGGAAGCGCAGCGGCAGGAAGAACAGGAACGGCAGGAGACTGGTCACCCGGGCCCCGGGGAACAGGAACAGGAACGCGCCGAGGACCGCCGAGATCGCCCCGGAGGCACCGACCAGGGACTGGTCGGAGTCGGCGTTGGCGGCCGCGTAGCCCAGCAGGGCGAGGTAGCCGCAGCCGAGGTAGAAGAGGAGGAACTGCAGCCGGCCCATCCGTTCCTCGGTCATCACGCCGAAGACGTAGAGGAAGAGCATGTTGCCCAGCAGGTGCACCCAGCTGCCGTGCACGAACAGCGCGGTGGCCGGGGTGAGCGCGGCACCGGGCGCGTCCTCGAAGAGCTCGGCCGGGACCACGCCCCAGCGGTGGAAGTAGGCGCGCTGGGCGGCCAGGGCCGCGTCCCCGGAGCCGTAGGCCGGATCGAGACCCGAGGCGGGGCCGACCACGAAGACCAGACAGCACAGGGCGATCAGGCCGTAGGTGACCGGAGCCGGCCCCCACAGCGCCCTGCTTGCTCCACCGACCGTCACCCTCCAGTTGCTGATCATGAACACAGAGCATGACGTAACCGGACGCAACCCGACAGACCGCCTCGCCGCTGCGGACGCCCGAGCGGCGAGTACCCGCCAGGCCGTAGGGTTACGAGCCACATGCACCGGGACGCCGGTGTGTCACTGACAATGGCTAGTAGGAAAGAGCACAGTCACGATGACGGTTCCCCTCCCGACCGCCTCGACGCGGTGGCGCTGCACCCTCTGCGGCAACCTCACGCGCTTCGACGTGACCCGCTCGTCGAAGGTCGTCGAGTACGTCCACCTCGATCTGGCCGGCGAGCCGAATGTCGAGGAGCGCGAGGTGGTCAGTGAGACCATCGAGTCGGTGCGGTGCCGCTGGTGCAACGCGGTGGACCAGGTGGAACTCGTGGACAGGCCGGGCGCCGGCTCCTGACAGGGCCGGCCCCGCACGGCGATGGGGTGTGACGGATGGTGGAGACACAAGGCGGGGGGCCGGGCGACGGCGCCGCCGAGGTGCTCGACCGTCCGCTGCCCGACAGTGTGCGGCGCCGGGTCGTGCACATCGTCTCGGAAGGCTTCGGCGGGCTGACCGTCGGCGAACTGCCCGCCCAGCTGAGGCAGTACGCGCGCTTCGCGCCGAACCGGCGGGCCAAGTTCGCGGGCAACGCGATGGCGGCCGCGCTGGAGACCGATCCGCTGTTCCGCCAGCGCATCGGGGAGAAGTTCAGAGAGGCCCAGCCGGAGCTGTCCGGCGCCCTCGACTCCGGTGCCCCGCCCCCGGCCGCGGACCCGCTCGATGTGGCGGCCGCGGCCTATGTTCTGCGTCCCACCGGCTGGGTCAAGCTGGTCACCGCGGCCGGTGAGGAGGCCCAGCGGGCGGACGCCGAGCGGGCCGACGAGGAGAGCCGTGCCGAGCTGGAGCGGCTGCGCGAGGAGCTCGCGGCCGCCCGCGACCAGACGCGCGCCGACACCGAGCGGCTGCGCGCCGACCTGGAGGTCGCCAAGAAGGAAGCCGAATCGCTTCACCGCAAGCTGCGCGCGGCACTCAGTGACGTCAAGCGCGGCGAGGCGGCGCTGCGCAAGCTGCAGGCCGAGATGGAGGCCGTGCGCACCGAGGGCCAGACCCAGGTGTCCGCCGCCGAGAGCGAGTCCCGGCGCCTGAAGGCACGCCTCGGGGAGGCGGAGGCCGCTCTGGAGGCCACGCGCAGAGCGGCACGGGAGGGGCGCAGTGTCGAGGACATGCGCGTGCGTCTGCTTCTGGACACCGTTCTGGACGCGGCCCAAGGGCTGCGCCGGGAGCTGGCGTTGCCGCCCGTCTCGGTACGGCCCGCCGAGACCGTGGACGCGGTCGAACCGGGCCGCATGACCCCGAAGGACATCGCCGCGCGGGCGCTGTCCGAGCACGATCCGGCCATCCTGGACCAGCTTCTCGCCCTGCCCCAGGCGCACTTGGTGGTCGACGGCTACAACGTCACCAAGACCGGCTATCCCCAGATGCCGCTGGAGAAGCAGCGCCTGAGGCTCCTCGGGCAGCTCTCCCAGCTCGCGGCGCAGACCGGGGCGGAGGTGACCTGCGTCTTCGACGGGGCCGAGCTGGCCGCGCCGGTGCTGCTCGCGCCGCCGCGCGGGGTGCGGGTGCTGTTCTCGAAGGCGGGTGTCACCGCCGACGAGTTGATCCGCCAGCTGGTGCGTGCCGAGCCGCCGGGGCGGCCGGTCATCGTCGCCTCGACCGACCGCGAGGTCGCCGACGGGATCGCCAAGGCGGGGGCGCGGCCGGTCGCTTCCGCGGTGCTTCTCAAGCGCCTGTCCTAAACATCAGGGTCCAGGTTTAATGCCCGAATTAGCCTTATCGTCACGCAACGTAGTGTCAATCGCGTATCACTGCACGTGAGTTGTGTGTAAAGAATGCATGGCGTGACAGGATTTTGCTCCTGAGGATTTGAACTGATCACGGGATGGTCACTAGGGTCTGGGCTCGAACCTCCGAGCGGGTGATCACTCAAAAGAAGGAGTTCACCTCCGTGGCGTCCCATCGTCGACCCAAGCAGCCGAGCCGTACGCGCGTGACCGTGCTCACGACCGCAGCCGCTGCCGCCGTGGCCCTCAGTGCCAATGCCGCCAATGCCGCGCCGAGCGCGAAGCCGAGCAAGGACGAGGTCAAGGCGAAGGTCGACGCCCTCTACGAGCAGGCCGAGCAGGCCACCGAGAAGCTCAACGGCGCCAAGGAGAAGCAGGAGAGCCTCCAGAAGGAGATCTCCACCATCCAGGACAACGTGGCCCGCGGCCAGGACGACCTGAACGAACTGCGGGACTCCATAGGCCTCGCGGCCGCCGCGCAGTACCGCACCGGCACCATCGACTCCTCGCTCCAGCTCTTCCTGTCGTCGAACCCGGACGACTACCTGGACAAGGCGTCCACCGCGGACCAGCTCAGCTCCCAGCAGGTCGAGGCGCTGAAGAAGATCCAGGAGAAGCAGCGCGAGCTGGCCCAGGACCGCGCCGAGGCCTCCGAGAAGCTGAAGGACCTCGCGAGCACCCGCACCGAACTGGCCAAGCAGAAGAAGGCCGTTCAGGGCAAGCTCGCCGAGGCGCAGAAGCTCCTCAACACGCTGACGGCCGCCGAGAAGGCCGCCCTCGCCGCCGCCGACAGTCGTGCCAGCCGCTCCGCGAGCGCGCGCGTGGACCTCGGTGACGCCCCCGCGTCCTCCGCCCGGGCCCAGGCCGCCTTCAACGCCGCCCAGACCCAGCTCGGCAAGCCCTACGTCTACGGCGCCACCGGCACCGCCTCCTACGACTGCTCGGGCCTGACCTCCTGGGCCTACGCGCAGGCCGGCATCACCATCCCGCGCACCTCGCAGGCCCAGGCCAACGCCGGCACCCGCATCTACTCCCAGAGCGACCTCAAGGTCGGCGACCTGGTCATCTTCTACGGCGACCTGCACCACGTCGGCCTGTACGCGGGCAACGGCCAGATCATCCACGCCCCGCGCACCGGCACGGTCGTCCGCTACGAGTCGATCAACAACATGCCGTTCCAGTTCGGCGTGCGGATCTGAGGCCCGCAGCCGATCAAGATCGCGACGACGCACCCCCCGTTCGGGCGAATCGCGACAACTGCATCTGACTCCACGCCCCGCCCATGACCTGCGTCTGAGGCGGGGCGTCACTTTGTGCCCCCCCCTGAGGTCTTTGGCCGGGTCCCGTTCACGGGGCTACTGTCTGCCGCGTTCTCGTCCGCCAAGGGAAGGAGCGCGGCCTCCGTGGGGTCCCATCGCCGCCTTGTCCAGACGTCCGGGTTCAACCGGGGCGCCGGTGCCGCTTTGTGCGTGCTGTCCGCCGCGGCCGCCGCGCTCGGCGCGGTACCGGCCTTCGCCGCCCCGTCCGACGACACCCGGGCCGAGGTGGACCGCCTCTACGAGCAGGCCGAGCAGGCCACCGAGGCCTTCAACCAGGCCGACGAACGCGCCGACTCGCTGCGCGAGGAGGTCTCCACCGCGCAGGACGGGATCGCGCGGCAGCAGGAGCGCATCAACTCCATGCGGGACGCGCTCGGTTCGCTGGCCGGCGCCCAGTACCGCTCCGGGGGACTCGACCCGTCCCTGGCGCTGCTGTTCTCCGACGACCCGGACGACTACCTCGACAAGGCCGCCGTCCTGGACCGCATCAACGCCCACCAGGCGGGCGAGCTCAAGGACCTCCAGGAGGCCATGCGCGAACTCGCCCAGGAGCGCAGCGAGGCGGCCCTGAAGCTCGGCGAGCTGGAGAGGAGCCGCAAGGCCGTCGCCTCCCACAAGCGGACCGTGGAGAAGAAGCTCGCCACGGCGCGCGAACTCCTCAACTCCCTCCCGTCCGACGAGCGCGCCGCCTACGACCGGGCCTCCCGCTCCGGGCGCTCCGAGATGCCCGACCTGACGGGGGCCGCGGCGCCCTCGGGCCGGGCGGCAGCCGCCGTGGCCGCCGCGCAGTCCGCGATCGGCAAGCCGTACGTGTGGGGCGCCAACGGACCCAACGGCTTCGACTGTTCGGGCCTGATGCAGTGGTCGTACGCCCAGGCCGGTGTCTCCCTGCCGCGCACCTCGCAGGCCCAGCGCTACGCCGGCCGCCAGGTCCCGCTCTCCCAGGCGCAGCCCGGCGACCTGGTCACCTACCGGGGCGACGCCAGCCACGTCGGCATGTACGTCGGCAACGGCCAGGTCGTCCACGCCCCCTACCCCGGCGCCCCGGTCCGCTACGACCCGGTGGGCATGATGCCGGGGGCGACGGTCACGCGGCCCTGACCGAGGGCGCCGATACCCGTACGATCGGGAAACATGGCTGGTCGAAGGCGGGCGTCGGAACACGGTGTCGTGGTGGTGTGCCTGCTGCTGGTCTCCCTGGTGGCCTGTGGCGGGAGGCCCACGGCCGCCGACACCGCCCGGGCCGACGTCCAACGCGTCCTCGACCGGCGGGCCACGGCCGTCCTGGACCGCGACGGGGCGGCGGTGGCGAGGACGGGCACCGCGGACTGGTGGAAGGACCTCAGCGCCGTCCCCCTCGCCTCCTGGTCCTACAAGGTCACCGCAGTGCACCGCAGCGGCTCCACCGCCACCGCCGACGCCGAACTCCGCTACCAGGTCCAGGGGTACGACCGGGCCCCCGTCACCGTCGCCCGCACCATGAACCTCTCCCTGGACGCGGCCGACCAGTGGTACGTCCGCAGCGAGAAGCCCGCCAGGAAGGCCCCGCAGCTGCTGTGGGACCAGGGCCAGGTGAGGGTCGTCCGCGGAAGGCACAGCATCGTCCTCGGCGTCGGACACTCCGGTGAGAAGCTGCACTCCTTCGCGGACCTCGCCGACCACGCGGTGCCCGCGGTGTCGGACGCCTGGGGCACGAAGTGGGCGGGGCATGTCGTCGTGCTCGTACCGAAGTCCCTGGACGGGATGGCGGGACTGCTCGGCTCGCCGGCCTCCTCGTACCGGGGCATCGCGGCCGTCACCACCGGCGAGACGGGCGCCCCGGCGCAGGCACCCGCGGACCGGATCATCGTCAACCCCGACGCGTACGCCCTCCTCGGCACCCTGGGCAGACAGGTCGTGCTCACCCACGAGACCACCCATGTCGCCACCCGTGCCGACACCACCGCGGCGACACCGCTGTGGCTGTCGGAGGGGTTCGCCGACTGGGTCGGCTACCGGGACACCGGGCGCACCCCGGCCGAGGCCGCGCCGGAGCTGTCGGAGGCCGTCTCCGCGGGCCGGGTGCCCGCGGCCCTGCCGTCCGACGCGGACTTCGGCTTCGGCGGCAGCGCGACCGGGCTCGCGCTGTCCTACGAGAGCGGCTGGATGGCCTGCCGGATGATCGCGGACCGGTGGGGCGAGGGGAAGCTGGACGCGTTCTACCGGGCCGTGGGCACGCACGAGAAGCGGCGGGGGGCGGTGGAGGAGGCCATGGCGAAGGTGCTCGGCACCGACCTGAAGGCCTTCACCGCCCAGTGGCAGGAGTACCTGCGGGACCAGTTCGGCTGATCCGGCCGGGTTCGGCTGATCCGGCCGCCCGGAGCCGGCCGCGGCCCCTCGGCCCGCACCGTCCCCGGTCCACGCGTACGGCGCTCAGGACGAGGCCGGGGCCTCCTGGGCCGGAGCGGCGCTCTGGTCCGGTGCCGGGTCCGGCTGGACCCGCTTGGGGACCGTCGCCCGCCACAGCTCACGCATCCCGACGACCGTGGCGAGGACCAGCAGGCCGTTGCGCACGACGAGGAGGCCGATGCCGCGCGGGCTGCTGGCCACGACGTCCGCGAACCAGATCGGGAACTCCAGGACCGTCACGAAGCACGCCGCCAGCACCAGGACCGCGGTCAGGCCCATCCGGCTCGCGCGGAAGCACAGACAGGCCGCCGCGAGGCCGACCAGCCACACCATGTACTGCGGGCTGATCACCCGGCTGGTCGTGGTGAACATCAGCACCGCCACCAGCGCCGCGTCGGCCGCCGTGTGCGCCTCGAACCGGGTGGCCGTCAGCCGCCACAGCAGCAGCAGTCCGAAGGCCATCCCGGTCAGCGCGAGGGCGGCCGTGCTGACCATGGTCACCCAGGGGCCGAGGAACTCCACCGAGCCGTAGTTGAGCAGGACCGAGCCGTCCCAGCCGTGGTGGCGGGCGACGTGGAAGACCAGGGAGCCCAGCGACTCCACCTCGGTGCCCCGCTCCCGCTGGAAGGTCAGGAAGGCGAAGGCCCCCGGCATCGCCACCGCGAACAGTCCGGCGACCACCAGGGCAGTCACCGCCGCCGAGGCCCAGACACGGCGACTGCGGACGCCGACCAGGATCAGCGCCGGCCACACCTTCAGCATGGCCCCGAAGCCCACCAGGGCTCCGGCCACCTTCGGATGCCGGGCCGCCGCGAGGACCGCGGCGACCGCCACCGCGGTCACCATCACGTCGTAGCGGGAGTAGACGGTCGGTCCGAGCAGAGGTACGCCCGCCACCCACACCCAGGCTCCCCGCAGTCGTCGCCCGGGACGCAGGCCCGCGTACAGCAGCAGGAGGAGGACGGCCAGGTCGGCGGCGAAGGCGACGAGGAAGAAGGCCTGGGTGTACTCCAGGAAGGGCAGCAGCGCGGGGGAGAGGATCGCGAGGGCCGCGGCCGGCGGATACTGCCAGGTCACGTCGTCCTGAGGGAACGTTCCGGTGCGCAGGACCTCGTACCAGCCCTGGTAGATGACCGACACGTCACTGGTGACGTCGGGGCCCGGGAAGACGTACACCTTGTAGACCCACAGCAGCAGCAACAGCCTGGTCACGCCCCAGGTCAGCAGCAGTCCTGTCAGGGATCGCCGCCAGGCCGTCGTGTCCACGTGATCCCCTGCCGTTCTCTTTCGGTCTTTGAGGAGAACATGATGTCCCGCTCTCCTGTGAGGGTGCCACAGACATGGCCGTGCCCGGCTGTGAGCAGCCGGTTCGGTAGGGTCGGCCGCGATGCACAAGACCCTGATCGTGACGAACGACTTCCCGCCCCGCCCCGGTGGCATCCAGGCGTTCCTGCACAACATGGCGCTGCGGCTCGACCCCGAGCGCCTGGTCGTCTACGCCTCCACCTGGAAGCGGAGCCGCGAGGGCGTCGAGGCCACCGCCGCCTTCGACGCGGAGCAGCCCTTCACCGTCGTACGGGATTCCACGACCATGCTGCTGCCGACGCCCGGCGCGACCCGCAGGGCCGTCGGGCTGCTGCGGGAGCACGGCTGTACGTCGGTGTGGTTCGGGGCGGCCGCGCCGCTCGGGCTCATGGCCCCGGCGCTCAGGAAGGCCGGTGCGGAGCGGCTGGTGGCGACGACCCACGGGCACGAGGCGGGGTGGGCCCAGCTGCCCGCGGCCCGGCAGCTGTTGGGCCGGATCGGGGAGTCCACGGACACGATCACCTACCTCGGCGAGTACACGCGGTCGAGGATCGCCGCCGCGCTGTCCCCGGCGGCCGCGGGGCGGATGACGCAGCTGCCGCCGGGGGTCGACGAGAAGACCTTCCACCCCGGGTCGGGCGGGGCCGCCGTGCGGGCGCGGCTGGGGCTGACCGAGCGGCCGGTGGTCGTCTGCGTCTCGCGGCTGGTGCCGCGCAAGGGGCAGGACACCCTCATCCTCGCCATGCCGCGGATCCTCGCGCGGGAGCCCGACACCGTCCTGCTGATCGTCGGCGGCGGCCCCTACGGCAAGGAGCTGCGCAAGCTCGCCCACGAGACCGGGGTCGCCGACTCCGTGCGCTTCACCGGGGCCGTGCCCTGGGCCGAGCTGCCCGCGCACTACGGCGCAGGGGACGTCTTCGCGATGCCGTGCCGGACCCGTCGGGGCGGGCTCGACGTGGAGGGGCTCGGGATCGTCTACCTGGAGGCCTCCGCGACCGGGCTGCCCGTCGTCGCGGGCGACTCCGGCGGCGCCCCCGACGCGGTGCTCGACGGCGAGACCGGCTGGGTCGTGCGCGGCGGGTCGGTCGAGGAGGCGGCCGAACGGATCACCGTCCTCCTCGGCGACGCGGAACTGCGGAGCCGCATGGGGGAGCGGGGACGGGAGTGGGTCGAGGAGAAGTGGCGCTGGGACTTGTTGGCAGAAAAGTTGAAGACATTGCTATAGCCGGAGGGGGATAATCCGCCGATGCTGCGGCCATGACAGGAAAACTGATACAGCGTCAGCTGAGTAGACGTCAGATCCTTGGTATGGCCGCCCTCCAGACGGCGGCCACTCTCGGCTTCACCCGCGTCGGGCTCCAGTCGGCCCACGCGGACGAGCCCGCCGCGGTCGAGTCCGCGCCCGCCATCGTCGTCGGTTCCGGCTATGGCGCCTCAGTCGCCGCCCTGCGCCTCGGCCAGGCCGGCATCCGCACCCTCGTCCTCGAGATGGGCCGGCTCTGGAACACCGCCGGCCCCGACGGCAAGGTCTTCTGCAACACCGCCAACCCCGACCAGCGCTCCATGTGGTTCCGCACCCGCACCGAGGCGCCGCTCGCCACCTTCCTGTGGCTGGACGTCGTCAACAAGGACATCAACCCCTACCCCGGCGTCCTGGACCGCGTCCGCTTCGCCAACATGTCCGTCTTCGTGGGTCGCGGCGTCGGCGGCGGCTCCCTGGTCAACGGCTCGATGGCGGTCACCCCGCTGCAGTCCTACTTCGCGGAGCAGTTCCCGACCGTCGACACCGCCGAGATGTACTCCACGTACTTCCCGCGCGCCCGCGCCATGCTCGGCGTCAACACCGTCGACCCGGCCTGGTTCGAGTCGACCGAGTGGTACAGGTTCACCCGGGTCTCCCGGAAGCACGCCCAGAAGACCGGCCTGAAGACCACCTTCGTGCCCAGCGTCTACGACTTCGGCTACATGCAGCAGGAGGCCGCCGGCACCGCCACCAAGTCCGCCCTGGGCCAGGAGGTCATCTACGGCAACAACTACGGCAAGAAGAGCCTAGACAAGACCTATCTGGCGTCCGCGCTCGGCACCGGCAACGTCACCATCCACACCCTGGAGAAGGTCACCGGGATCAGCCGGGCGAGCGACGGCACCTGGCTGCTGACCGCCGACCGCATCGACTACACCGGCGCGGTCGTCGAGACCAAGCAGTACTCCTGCACCTACCTGTTCCTCGGCGGCGGCAGCCTCGGCACCAGCGAACTCCTGCTCCGGTCACGGCAGTCGGGGACGCTCCCGGCGCTGGACGCGAGCGTCGGGGCCGGCTGGGGGCCCAACGGCAACACGATGCTCGGGCGGGCCAACCACCTGTGGGACACCGTCGGCGCCAACCAGTCGACCATGCCGGTCATGGGCATCGACGACTGGGCCAACGCCGACAACCCGGTGTTCGCCGAGATCGCGCCCCTGCCCACGGGACTCGAGCACTGGGTGAGCCTGTATCTGGCGATCACCAAGAACCCGCAGCGCGCGGCCTTCTCGTACTCCGGCGGTGCTCTGAACCTCAACTGGACGGCCGCGCAGAGCGCCGTCTCCTCCGGCATGGCCAAGAAGCTCTTCGACCGGATCAACTCCGCCAACTCGACCATCTACCGGTACGACCTCTTCGGGTCGCCCAGCAGGGTCTTCGCCGACGACTTCACCTACCACCCGCTGGGCGGCTGCGTGCTCGGCAAGGCCACCGACAACTACGGCCGGGTGAAGGGCTATTCCAGGCTCTACGTCACCGACGGCTCGCTGATCCCCGGCAACATCGGGGTCAACCCGTTCGTCACCATCACCGCGCTCGCCGAACGCACGATGGCGCGGGTCCTCGTGGAGGACACCGCGCCATGACGTTCCGTCGGAAGGGGTACTACTTCGCGTAGATCGCCTCGATCTCGTCCGCGTAGTCCTTCGCCACCACATTGCGCTTCAGCTTCAGCGAGGGCGTGAGGTGGCCCGTCTCCTCCGTGAACTGGGAGGACAGAATGCGGAACTTCCGCACCGATTCCGCCTTCGACACCGCGGCGTTGCCGTCGTCGATCGCGGCCTGGATCGCCGCGTTCAGGTCCGCGTCCCCGGCCAGCGACGCCGCGGTGGAACCCGCCGGCTTGCCGTGCTCCTCGGCCCAACGGCCCAGGAACTCCTCGTCGATGGTGACCAGCGCGCCCACGAACGGCCGCCCGTCGCCCACCACCATGCACTCCGCGACCAGCGCGTGCGCCCGGATGCGGTCCTCGATCACGGCCGGGGCGACGTTCTTGCCGCCCGCGGTGACGATGATCTCCTTCTTGCGGCCGGTGATCCTCAGGTAGCCGTCCTCGTCGAGGGTGCCGATGTCACCGGTGTGGAACCAGCCGTCGGTCAGCGCCTCCGCCGTGGCGGCCTCGTTGTTCCAGTAGCCCTTGAACAGGTGCTCGCCGTGCAGCAGCACCTCGCCGTCGTCCGCGATCCGGATCACCGAGCCCGGCAGCGGCTGCCCGACGGTGCCGATCTTCGTGCGGTCCCAGGGGTTGAACGCGGTCGCCGCACAGGACTCGGTCAGTCCGTAGCCCTCCAGGACCGTGAAGCCGATCCCGCGGAAGAAGTGCCCGAGGCGCTCGCCCAGCGGGGCGCCGCCGGAGATGGCGTACTCGCCCTTGCCGCCGAGGACCGCGCGCAGCTTGCTGTAGACCAGCTTGTCGAAGGTCTTGTACTTGATCTTCAGACCGAGGGACGGGCCCGAGGGGGTGTCCAGGGCCTTGCTGTAGGCGATCGCCGTGTCGGCGGCCTTGTCGAAGATCTTGCCCTTGCCGTCCGCCTGCGCCTTGGCGCGTGCCGAGTTGTAGACCTTCTCGAAGACGCGCGGTACGCCGAGGATCAGCGTCGGCCGGAAGGATGCCAGTTCGTCGGTGAGCTGCTTGATGTCCGGAACCATGCCGAGCTTGATCGGCGCCATCATCGGCGCGATCTGCACGAGCCGGCCGAAGACGTGCGCGAGCGGCAGGAACAGCAGGACCGAGCACTCGCCGGTGCGGAACAGCGGGCGCAGCCGCTCCACGATGTTGCCGCACTCCGCGAAGAAGCTGCGGTGGGTGAGCACACAGCCCTTGGGCCGGCCGGTGGTGCCACTCGTGTACACGATGGTCGCCGGGTCGTCGGCCTTCGCCAGCGAGCTGCGCTCCTCGACGGCCGCGTCGCTGATGTCCTTCCCCGCGCGCCCCAGCTCCTCGATCCCGCCGCCCTCGATCTGCCACACGTGCTTGAGCGCGGGCAGCTGCTGGCGCACCGACTCGACGGCCGCGCTGTGCCCGTCCAGCTCCACGACACAGGCGGTCGCGCCCGAGTCGGACAGGATCCACTGGATCTGCTCGGGAGAGCTGGTCTCGTACACCGGCACGGTGATCGCACCCGCGCACCAGATCGCGAAGTCGAGCAGCGTCCACTCGTAGCGGGTACGGGACATCAGGCCGACCCGGTCGCCCGGCTGGACGCCGGAGGCGATGAGCCCCTTGGCGGCGGCGTGCACCTCGGCGAGGAACGCCGTGGCCGTCACGTCCTGCCACTGACCGCCCACCTTGCGGGCGATGACGGCGACGTCGGGATGCTGCGCGGCGTTTCTACGGACGATGTCGGTGAGATTGCCGTCCGCAGGGACCTCGTACAAAGCCGGAAGGCTGAACTCGCGCAAGACTGCTGCTCCTCATAGGGCGCCGGCGCCACGACGTTGTGTGATGCGACGGTCGGTCCAAGGCTCGGGCAGGTGCTCAGAGTTTCAGTAGTTGAATGCTGAGCACGACTGGACTGCCCGGACGTTACCCGCCGGTATGGCTTCTTCGACAGGGGGTCCCGGCGAGATGTTCGCTGCGTCACACGGATTGGGGTTCTTGGCGCACAGTAGTCCACCTGCTTACTGACTGGCCAGTAACCGCAGGCCCGGCCGCCACTGTTCACGTATGCCGCACAGGCCTACTCTTGATCGTCATGGCACCCACACCGGCCGGGAACCGACGAACACGCGTGCACGTGGTCAGCGATGTGCACGGCAACGCCCGTGACCTGGCCAGGGCCGGCGACGGTGCCGACGCCCTGATCTGCCTGGGTGACCTTGTTCTTTTCCTCGACTACGCCGACCACTCGCGCGGCATCTTCCCCGACCTGTTCGGGGTGGAGAACGCGGACCGCATCGTGGAACTGCGCACCGCCCGCCGTTTCGAGGAGGCGCGGGAACTCGGCGCCCGGCTGTGGGGCGGGATCGGCGCCGACCGCGCCTCGGTGATCGAGAAGGCGGTGCGCAAGCAGTACGCCGAGATGTTCGCCGCGTTCCCGACACCGACGTACGCGACCTACGGCAATGTCGACATGCCGCCTCTGTGGCCGGAGTACGCCGGACCCGGTACGACCGTGCTCGACGGCGAGCGGGTGGAGATCGGCGGCTGGACGTTCGGCTTCGTCGGCGGCGGCCTCAGGACCCCCATGCGGACGCCGTACGAGATCAGTGACGAGGAGTACGCGGCCAAGATCGAGGCGGTCGGCGAGGTGGACGTGCTGTGTACCCACATCCCGCCGGAGGTGCCGGAGCTGGTGTACGACACGGTGGCGCGGCGGTTCGAGCGGGGGAGCCGGGCACTGCTCGCGGCGATCCGCCGTACCCGCCCCCGGTACTCCCTGTTCGGCCATGTCCACCAGCCGCTCGCCCGCCGGATGCGCATCGGCGCGACGGAGTGCGTGAACGTGGGGCACTTCGCGGGGAGCGGGAAGCCGTGGGCGCTGGAGTGGTGACTCCGTGCGCGCGGTAGCCTTCACGCTGCACAGACGTGCGTACCACCCTTCCTCACCGGACCGTATCTGGAGGAGCCACGGCGATGGCGGAACACACCAGTTCGAGCATCACGATCGAAGCTGCGCCTGCCGACGTCATGGCGGTGATCGCGGACTTCGCCCGCTACCCGGACTGGACGGGCGAGGTGAAGCAGGCGGAGGTCCTCTCGACGGACGCGTCCGGGCGGGCCGAGCAGGTGCGGCTGGTCATGGACGCGGGCGCGATCAAGGACGACCAGGTCCTCGGCTACACCTGGACCGGCGACAACGAGGTCTCCTGGACGTTGGTGAAGTCCCAGATGCTGCGGCAGCTGGACGGTTCCTACGTGCTGAAGCCGGCGGGCGCGGGGGCGACGGAGGTCACCTACCTGCTCACGGTCGACGTCAAGATCCCGATGCTCGGCATGATCAAGCGCAAGGCGGAGAAGGTCATCATCGACCGGGCGCTGGCGGGGCTGAAGAAGCGGGTGGAGTCGGAGCAGTAGGGCGCGTTCGCAGGTGCGGGTCCGTCGGGGTCGCTCGCGCAGGCCCGCGCGGCTGTACCCACGGCTTCAGAGGCGCGGGGAACTGCGCGACCGGCCCCCACCGGCCTGCAGCCGGACCGAACCGCCGAGTCCGTTACGGTTCACCCCTATGCGCTCCATCCTGATCACCGGACCCGGCGGCAGCGGCCGTACCACCGTCGCCGCCGCCACCGCGCTCGCCGCCGCCCGCGGGGGAACCCGCACCCTCGTGCTGAGTGCCGACCGCACCGACACCCTCGGCACGATCCTCGGCACACCGACCGGGGCGACCCCCGCCCAGGTCTGCGAGAACCTCACCGCGTGGCGCCCCGACGCCACCGCCGGTTTCCGGGACGATCTGGCCGGCTTCCAGGACCGTGCCTCCAACGTGCTCGACCTGCTCGGCGCCTCCCGGCTGGACCCGGAGGAGGTCACCCCCCTGCCCGGCGCCGAGGAGCTCACCCTGCTGCGCGCCCTGCGCGACGCGGCCCTCTCCGAGCGGCACGACCTCCTGGTCGTCGATCTCCCGCCCACCCCGCAGGCCCTCGCCCTCCTCTCCCTCCCCGAGGAACTGCGCCGCTACCTGCGCCGGCTCCTCCCGGCCGAGCGCCAGGCCGCCGCAGGTCTGCGGCCCGTGCTCGGAAGGCTGGCCGGCGTCCCCATGCCCTCGGAGTGGCTGTACGAGACCGCCGCCCGCTGGGACACCGAACTCGGCGCCGTCGAGGCCGTCCTCGCCGACCGGCACCGCGTCGTACGGCTGGTCGCGGAGCCCGGCCCGGCCGGCTCCGACGCCGTGCGTTCCGCGAGCCTCGCCCTCGCCCTGCGCGGCCTGCGCCCCGACGCCCTGGTCGCCAACCGCGTCGCACCCCAGGAGTGGTCCGCGGGGCTCGTCGCCCAGCAGCGCAAGACCCTGGAGGAGTGGCAGGAGTCGTACGACGTCCATGTCGTCCCGCATCTCGGCCACGACCCGCGCGGCACCGACGACCTCGCCGCGCTCGCCGTCCCCGGGGTCAACGACACGACCTCCACCGTCGAGTGGCCCGTCGTCGATCACCTCGCCGAGGACGGCGTCCTGGTGTGGCACATCCCGCTGCCCGGCGCCGTCCGCGACGAACTGGACCTGATCCGGCGCGGTGACGAACTCGTCGTCAGCGCTGGGCAGTTCCGCCGGATCGTCCCGCTGCCCTCCGCCCTGCGCCGCTGTGCCGTCGCCGGTGCCGCACTGCGCGAGGGCGAGCTGCGCATCCGGTTCGCGCCGGACCCGGAACTGTGGCCCCGCACCCCGTGAACCGCGTACGCCCATTCGGGTAACGTCGGAGGGACGAACCGTAGTCAGGAGTCCGTCATGAGCGAAGAGCTCCCCCCGTCCGACGCCGGGGAACACGAGGCGATCGACGAGGTACGGGCGACCGACGCCGACGCGTGGGCGACGGCGGTCGCCGAGGACCTCGCGGCGGAGAAGGCCCGCCGTCGCGCCGAGTACGGCCCGCCCCCGGGCTCGGCCGCCGAGGAACTGCGCAAGCTCGTGGACAACGTCGCCGAGAAGCTGTCCGGCCTCCAGTCCCCGCTCCTCGGAGGCATCGCCGGACCGGCCGCCCAGCAGGTGGTCAAGCAGGTCGTCCAGCAGGCCAAGGCCGCGGTCGAGCCGGTCATCGAACGCAACCCGGACGTCTTCGACCACCTCGCCGCCGCCGGTGGCGAACTCCTCGCCGCGTACCGCTCCGCGGTCCAGGCCCAGGAGCAACGCTGGAGCCGCCGTGACGAGAACCTCCGCGGCCGGGGCGAGGACCCGGGTCCCGGCGAGCGCATCGACTTGGACTGAAACCCCCTGACGGCAGGGCCTCGGGTACGGTTGACCGTAGCGGGGCTCGACCGAAACTGAGGGATTCATGGGACTCACCATCGGCGTCGACATCGGCGGCACGAAGATCGCGGCCGGCGTGGTCGATGAGGAAGGCAACATCCTCTCGACCCACAAGGTGCCGACTCCGGGCACGGCCGAGGGCATCGTGGACGCCATCGCCTCGGCGGTGGAAGGCGCGCGCGCCGGGCACGACATCGTGGGCGTGGGCATCGGTGCGGCCGGATACGTCAACCGCCAGCGCTCGGAGGTGTACTTCGCCCCCAACATCCACTGGCGCAACGAGCCGTTGAAGGAGAAGGTCGAGACCCGCGTCGGCCTTCCGGTCGTCGTGGAGAACGACGCCAACGCGGCCGCCTGGGGCGAGTACAAGTTCGGCGCGGGCAAGGGCCACCGCAACGTCATCTGCATCACGCTCGGCACCGGTCTCGGCGGCGGCATCATCATCGGGAACAAGCTGCGCCGCGGCCACTTCGGCGTCGCGGCCGAGTTCGGCCACATCCGCATGGTCCCGGACGGCCTCCTGTGCGGCTGCGGCAGCCAGGGCTGCTGGGAGCAGTACGCGTCGGGGCGGGCGCTGGTGAGGTACGCCAAGCAGCGCGCCAACGCCACCCCGGAGAACGCAGAGATCCTCCTCGGCCTCGGCGACGGCAGCCCCGACGGCATCGAGGGCAAACACATCTCCATGGCCGCCCGCCAGGGCGACCCGGTCGCCGTCGACTCCTACCGCGAGCTCGCCCGCTGGGCCGGCGCGGGCCTCGCCGACCTCGCCTCCCTCTTCGACCCCTCCGCCTTCATCGTCGGCGGCGGCCTGTCCGACGAGGGCGAGCTGGTCCTGGACCCGATCCGCAAGTCCTACAAGCGCTGGCTGGTCGGCGGCAACTGGCGCCCGGTCGCCGACGTCATCGCGGCCCAACTGGGCAACAAGGCGGGCCTGGTGGGCGCGGCGGACCTGGCGAGAGAGCCGGACCCGATCATGTAGCGGTGACGGTGCCTTTCAGGGGCGCGGGGTGGTGCGAACCTGCGGCTCCGCCGCGTGGGCGCGACCGGCCACGGACGACCGGTGGTCGCGCCCGGCCCTCGCGCCCCTCCCCTTGGGCGTAAATTGATCCACATGGTTCCGGTCAAGGTCCTGAGCTACAACATCCGCTCCATGCGCGACGACACGGACGCTCTCGCCCGTGTCATCAGCGCCTGCGAACCGGATCTCGTACTGATCCAGGAAGCCCCCCGTTTCTTCCGCTGGCGCAAGAAACTCGCGCGGCTGGCGTCGGCCTCCGGACTGGTCGTCCTCACCGGCGGCGGCACTGCGGCGGGCCCCGCGATCCTCTGCAACCTGCGGGTCACGGTCGAACGCACGGAGGACGTCCTCCTGCCCCTCACCCCGGGTCAGCACAGAAGAGGCTTCGCCACAGCCGTCGTCGACATCGCCGGTGCCCGCCTCGGTGTACTGAGCTGTCATCTGTCCCTGCAGAAGGACGAGCGATACGAACAGGCAGGAGTGCTCCTCGACCGCCTCGCCGGCATGGGCGTGGACCACGCCGTCGCGGGCGGCGACCTGAACGACCGCCCCACCGGCCGCACCTTCACCCGGCTGGCGACGGACCTCCAGGACTGCTGGGCGGTCAGCCCCACCGGCGGCGAACACACCTGGACCCGCAGCGAACCCCACCAGCGCATCGACGCGATCTTCGCCACGAAGGGCATCGAGGTGCGCGGCTGCGGAGTCCCCCTGGACCTGCCCGGGATCACGGAGACAGACCTGAGGGCGGCCACGGACCATCTCCCGGTCCTGGCCACCCTCGGCATCCCCGCGAGCTGAGCCGGACTAGACCACGGCCCCCCGGCCGGGATCCCCGTCGTCCTCGTCGTCGGCCCGCATCCGGGTCACCAGGGTGACGAAGCCGCCCAGGAACCCGCCGATCCCGACCGTGGCCAGCCACCACGTCATCTCCCAGCCGAGCAGCACCGCGACCAGCAGCAGGAGCGGACCGCCGAGGACCCCCAGCCAGGCGAACTTCGCGGTGGTGTCGGCGGCGGGCAGCGGCGGCGGCTCCGGCGGCACGAAGTGCCCCTCGTCGTCGTCCTCGAAGTCCTCCTCGGACGGCTCCGGGGTGCTGTAGTCACGTGGCCCGACGCCGGGCGCGAAGGCGACGGAACCGCCCAGCGGCTTGGCCGGCTTCTCGTCCTTCTTCGGTGCGTCCTTCGTGGGCTGGGCCTCCGTGGCCGCCGGTTCGTCGTTCGTCTCGGTCTCCAGCAGCGCGAGGTCCTCGACCGACTTGAACGGCTTGGTGCCCGGTGGGTCCTTCGGCTCCTCGCCGTACCCGGCGACGATGGCCGCCCACGCGGCCTCCTCGTCGAACGGGACGCTCTGCTCGTCCGGCTCCTGGCCCTCGCGGCCTTCACGGCCTTCACGGTCGGAGTCGTGCTCAGCCACGGGCGGTCGTCCCTTCACTGCCGATGCCGGTGGTGTGCCGGCCGATGAACGCGAGGCTCTCGTCGAAAATCCGCTCCGCGTCATGGTCCAACGTCGCCACGTGGTAGCTCTGTTCCAGCACGATCTCAGTTACGTCCGTCGACGACACCCGGCTCAGCACGCGCGCGGAGTCGGCCGCCGGCACCACATGGTCCTGCGCGCTGCGCAGCACCAGCAGCGGCTGGGTGACCTGCGGCAGCTCGCCGTCCACCTGCCGGAAGAAGGTCCGCAGGGAGTGCGCCGCGTGCAGCGGCACCTTGTCGTACCCCAGCTCGACGCTGCCCTCCTTCTTGATGTCGCTGGCGATCCCGGGCGCCGTACGGACGAAGTGGCGGGCCACCGGAAGGGCGTAGGGCGCGAGGCCGTGCATGCGGTTCGCCGGGTTGACGACCACGACACCGCTGACCGCGTCCCCGTGCTTGGCGGCCAGCCTGAGGGCCAGGGTGCCGCCCATGGAAAGACCGGCGACGAACACGGAGGTGCAGCGCTCGGTGAGGGCGCGCAGCTCGCGGTCCACCTCGGCGTACCAGTCCTGCCAGCCGGTGAGGGCCATGTCCTGCCAGCGGGTGCCGTGCCCGGGCAGCAGCGGCAGGGAGACCGTCAGGCCGTGCTCGGCGAGGTGCTGGGCCCAGGGCCGCAGTGACTGGGGGGAACCGGTGAAGCCGTGGCAGAGAAGGACACCGGCCTCCCCGCCCTCATGGCGGAACGGCTCGGCTCCGGGGAGGACCGGCACCTAGGTCTCCTGTTCATGAAAGAAGCGTGAGCAAGTCCAGGTGTGGTTCACCGTACGCGACCGCACTGACACCGACCAGGGCCGTCGGGCTGTTTGACAGCGCTCCGGGTTAAGGTCTGATCGACGGACACAGGAGGCACTCGGTTGTTGTACGGCACGATGAAGGTCGCCATCGGAGGGCCGCTGAAGGTCGCCTTCAGGCCCTGGGTGGAAGGCCTGGAGAACATTCCCGCCGAGGGTGCCGCCATCCTGGCGAGCAACCACCTGTCGTTCTCCGACTCGTTCTTCCTGCCCGCGGTCCTCGACCGCAAGGTCACCTTCATCGCGAAGGCCGAGTACTTCACCACCCCCGGGGTCAAGGGCCGCCTCACGGCAGCCTTCTTCAAGGGGGTCGGCCAGCTTCCCGTGGACCGCTCGGGCGCGCGCGGCGCGGGCGAGGCGGCGATCAGGAGCGGCCTCGACGTCCTGGAGCGCGGTGAGTTGTTCGGGATCTACCCCGAGGGCACCCGCTCGCCCGACGGCCGTCTGTACCGCGGCAAGCCCGGCGGCCTCGCGCGCGTGGCGCTCGCCTCCGGGGCCCCGGTCATCCCGGTCGCCATGATCGACACCGAGAAGATCCAGCCGCCCGGCAAGGTGATGCCCAAGCTGATGCGCCCGGGCATCCGCATCGGCGAGCCCCTGGACTTCAGCCGCTACCAGGGCATGGAGCACGACCGTTTCGTGCTGCGCGCGGTGACCGACGAGGTCATGTACGAGATCATGAAGCTCTCCGGCCAGGAGTACGTCGACATCTACGCGACGGCCGCCAAGCGGCGGATCTCGGAAGCGGCCAAGGCCGAGAAGGCCGCCAAGGCCGCTGCGGCGAAGGCCGAGGCCGCTGTCGCGAAGGCCGAGCAGGACGAGCCCGGCAGCTCCGCGTCCTAGGATCCTGGGACACGGGCATCGGGCCGGGGGTGGGGGAGATGGCCAAACAAGTACGCGTCATGCGCATGTCGGTCGAGCAGCCGCTGTGGCGTGCCCTGACCGGCTACCGGGTGCTCACCATGCTGTACGCGGTCGGGCTCTTCGCCACCGAGTACGACCAGTTCGACCGGCCCGGCATCGCCATCGCCTACTACGTCGTCCTGTGCCTCTGGACGCTCGCCACGCTGCCCCGCGTCCAGAACGCGGCCGCGTGCACCAAGCGCTTCCTCGCCGTCGACCTCACGATCGCGATCACCGGCATCGTCCTGACCCCGCTGGTCGTCAACCAGCACCACATCGACAGCGGCGGCCCCACCCTGCCGTCGATATGGACCGCCGGTTCCGTCCTCGCGTTCGCCATCAAGGGCGGCTGGCGCTGGGCCGCGCTCGCCTCCACGCCGGTCGCCGCCGCCAACCTGTTCGAGCGCGGCCACCCGGCCCGCGACACCGTCCACAACGTGATCCTCGTCTGGGTCGCCTCCATCGCCATCGGCTACGTCGTCGAGGTCGCCCGCGCCTCCGAGCGCACCCTCGCCCGCGCGCTGGAGATCGAGGCGGCGACCCGGGAGCGCGAGCGGCTGGCCCGCGACATCCACGACAGCGTCCTCCAGGTGCTCGCCATGGTGCAGCGCCGGGGCGCGGTCATGGGCGGCGAGGCGGCCGAGCTGGGCCGGATGGCCGGCGAGCAGGAGGTGGCGCTGCGCACCCTGGTCTCCGGCGGCCTGACGTCGGTGTCCCGGGTCTCGTCCGACGCGTCCCAGGGGGCGGTCGTCCACGTGGTGGAGGACGAGTCGGACGACGACGCCCCGCTCGACCTGCGCGCGCTGCTCGCCCCGTACGCCTCGGCGAAGGTCTCCCTCGTCGAACCGGGCGCCGCCGTCCCGCTGCCGCCGCCCGCCGCCCGCGAACTGGCCGCGGCCGTGGGGGCCGCCCTGGACAACGTGCACCGGCACGCCGGAGAGCACGCGCGCGCGTGGATCCTCGTCGAGGACGAACCCGACGAGGTGATCGTGACCGTACGCGACGACGGGCCCGGCATCCCCGAGGGGCGGCTCGCCCAGGCCGAGGGCGAGGGGCGGCTCGGGGTGGCCCAGTCGATCCGGGGCCGGCTGCGCGACCTCGGCGGCAGCGCCGAGCTGATCTCGCCTCCGGGGCAGGGCACCGAGGTCGAGCTGAAGGTACCGAAGGTCTCACGGGGGAAGGCAGGACAACGATGAGCGACAAGGATCCGATCAAGGTGATGGTGGTCGACGACCACCCCATGTGGCGCGACGCCGTCGCCCGGGACCTGGCCGAGTCCGGCTTCGACGTGGTCGCGACCGCCGGCGACGGCGACCAGGCCGTACGCCGGGCCAGGGCCGCGAACCCCGACGTGCTGGTGCTCGACCTGAACCTGCCGGTGAAGCCGGGCGTCCAGGTCTGCAAGGAGCTCGTCGGCCACAACCCGGCCCTGCGCGTCCTCGTGCTGTCGGCGAGCGGCGAGCACGCCGACGTCCTGGAGGCCGTGAAGTCCGGCGCGACCGGCTATCTGCTGAAGTCGGCGTCGACCGAGGAACTCCTGGACGCCGTCCGCCGCACGGCCGTCGGCGACCCCGTCTTCACACCCGGACTCGCCGGCCTGGTCCTCGGCGAGTACCGGCGCCTGGCCACCGACCCGGCGCCCACCACCGACCCCGACCAGCCCAGGGCCCCGCAGCTCACCGAGCGCGAGACCGAGGTGCTGCGACTGGTCGCCAAGGGCCTGAGCTACAAGCAGATCGCCGAGCGTCTGGTGATCTCCCACCGCACGGTCCAGAACCACGTCCAGAACACTCTCGGCAAGCTGCAACTCCACAACAGGGTCGAGCTCGTCCGATACGCCATCGAACGAGGCCTCGACGACGAGTGAGACGCGCGTCACACTGACCCTTCGTCAGGCACCTGCGGCGAAGGGAACTGTCCATGCGCGTCGGAGTACTGACCGGAGGCGGCGACTGCCCCGGCCTCAACGCCGTCATCCGGGCCATCGTCCGCAAGGGCGTTCAGGAGTACGGCTATGACTTCACCGGCTTCCGGGACGGCTGGCGGGGTCCACTGGAGGACGCCGTCGTGCGTCTCGACATCCCGGCCGTGCGCGGCATCCTGCCCCGCGGCGGCACCATCCTCGGCTCCTCCCGCACCAACCCGCTGAAACAGGAGGACGGCATCCGCCGGATCCAGGAGAACCTGGCCGAGCGGGAGGTCGACGCGCTCATCGTGATCGGCGGCGAGGACACCCTCGGCGTCGCCGCGACCCTGTCCGACCAGCACGGAGTGCCCTGCGTCGGCGTCCCGAAGACCATCGACAACGACCTGTCCGCCACCGACTACACCTTCGGCTTCGACACCGCGGTCGGCATCGCCACGGAGGCCATCGACCGGCTGCACACCACCGCCGAGTCCCACATGCGCGTCCTGGTCTGCGAGGTGATGGGCCGCCATGCCGGCTGGATCGCCCTGCACTCCGGTCTCGCGGGCGGCGCCAACGTCATCCTCATCCCCGAGCAGCGCTTCGACGTCGACCAGGTGTGCGCCTGGATCACCTCCCGCTTCAAGGCGTCGTACGCCCCGATCGTGGTCGTCGCCGAGGGCGCCATGCCGAAGGACGGCGACATGGTCCTCAAGGACCAGTCCCTCGACTCCTTCGGCCATGTGCGCCTGTCCGGGGTCGGTGAGTGGCTGGCTAATCAGATCGAGAAGCGCACCGGCAAGGAGGCCCGCACGACCGTGCTCGGGCACATCCAGCGCGGCGGCACTCCCAGCGCCTTCGACCGCTGGCTCGCCACCCGTTTCGGACTGCACGCCATCGAAGCGGTGCGGGACGGCGACTTCGGCAAGATGGTCGCCCTGCGCGGCACGGACATCGTGCGCGTCCCCATCGGGGAGGCCACGGCACAGCTCAAGACGGTGGACCCGAAGCTGTACGAGGAGGTCGGGGTGTTCTTCGGCTGATCCGGCGGGGCTCGGCCATGGGCCGTATATTCGGCCCATGGCCGACCACAGGGGAGACGCCTTGGAGATCCTGGCCTTCGGTGTGCAGGCCGACGAGAAGCCTCTGATCGAGAGCGCGTTCGCCGGTCACCACGACGTCCGCTGCCTGGACGTCTTCCTCAACGAGGACACCGCCCCCATCGCCGCCGGCCACGAGATGGTCTCCACCAGCGTCAACGCCGAGCTCGGCGCCCGCGTCCTGGAGATGCTCGCGGCGGGTGGCACCCGGATGATCGCCCAGCGCTCCACCGGCTTCAACAACATCGACCTCAAGGCGGCCGAGCGCCTCGGCATGACGGTCGCCCGGGTGTCGTACTACTCGCCCTACTCGGTCGCCGAGTTCGCCTGGACCCTCGCCCTGGCGGTCAACCGCCGCGTCGTGCGCGCCTCCACGCGCACGCGTGACTTCGACTTCCGCCTCGACGGACTGATGGGCCGCGACATGCACGGCCGCACCGTCGGCGTCCTCGGCACCGGCAAGATCGGCGAGGCCTTCACCCGGATCGCCCACGGCTTCGGCATGCGGCTGCTCGGCTGGGACGCCGCCGAGAACCCCGCCTGCCGGGAACTCGGCATGGAGTACGTCCCCAAGGAGCGACTCCTCGCCGAGTCCGACCTGATCACCCTGCACGTCCCGCTGATGCCCGAGACCACCCACCTCCTCGACGCCGACGCACTGAAGGCGATGAAGGACGACGCGATCCTGGTCAACTCCAGCCGCGGCGGCCTCATCGACACCGCGGCCCTCGTCACCGAACTGCGCGCCGGCCGCTTCGCGGGCGTCGGCCTCGACGTGTACGAGGCGGAGGCGGGCCTGTTCTACGTCGACCGCTCGCTGGAGGCCATCGAGGACGACATCCTGGCCCGCCTGGTCACCTTCCCGAACGTCCTGGTCTCCTCCCACCAGGCGTACTACACCGAGGACGCCGTCGGGCAGATCATCGACGCCACGGTGAGGAACGTCCTGGACTACAGGGCGGGCCGCCGCTCCGAGAACGTGCTGGTGCCCCGCAGCTGAGCCACCAGCTCCCGTACGACGGCGGCGCCGTCCAGCGTCAGGACCGACTCCGGGTGGAACTGCACCCCGGCGAAGCCCGGCCCGCGCAGGGCATGCACCTCGTGCGTGTCGCTTCGGCTCACCTCGATGCCGTGCGCGGCCAGCTCTCGGGCGGCCTCGTCGTCGCAGCGCGCCACGAAGCTGTTGTAGAAGCCGACCGTCTCCGGCCGCCCGAACAGGTCGACGGTCGTCTGCGCCCCCTGGTACGGCACTTCCTTGCGTACGATCTCCAGGCCCAGCTCGGCCGCGATCAGCTCGTGCCCGAGGCAGACGCCGAGCACGCCGTGCCGGTGGTCGCGGAGGACCTCGGCGGTCAGGGCACGCAGCAAGCGCATCTTGGGATCGGACCCGTCGCAGGGGTCACCGGGGCCGGGGCCCAGGACGACCGGGCCCTCGTGCCCGAGCACCGCCTCCCGGAGACCGGGCTCGTCATAGCGCCGTACGGTCACCTCCAGGCCGCTGGACCGCAGCACATGCGCGAGCATCGCGGTGAAGGTGTCCTCCCCGTCGACCACCAGGGCGTGTCCGGCGAGCTTGTCGACGGGTTCCTGCATCCGCAGCCAGAAGGGCGCGAGGTGCGCGCGCCGCCCGTCGAGCGCGGCACGCACGCGTGGATCGTCGGAGAGACTCGCGCGCGCGTGCTCCGCACGGGGCCGGGACGGACGTACACCCAGAGCCGCCAGCACCCCCGCCGCCTTCGCGTGGGTCTCCGCGACCTCGCTCACCGGGTCCGAACCGCGCACGAGGGTCGCGCCGACCGGGACGCGCAGGCGGCCGTCGGCGGAGATGTCCGCGGTGCGGATCAGGATGGGGGAGTCCAGGGTCTGCGCCCCGCCGGAGTCCCGGCCGAGCAGCGCGAGCGCGCCCGCGTAGTAGCCGCGCCCGCCGACCTCGTGGCGCTCGATGACCCGGCAGGCGTTCTGCACGGGCGAGCCGGTGACGGTCGCCGCGAACATGGTCTCCTTCAGGACCTCCCGCACGTCCAGAGAGGACTTCCCGCGCAGTTCGTACTCGGTGTGCGCGAGGTGGGCCATCTCCTTGAGGCGGGGGCCGATCACCACTCCGCCCATGTCGCCGACCGTGCACATCATCTTGAGCTCCTCGTCGACGACCATCGACAGCTCCTCGATCTCCTTGCCGTCGGCGAGGAAGTCGAGCAGGTGCTCGGGGGTCGGGCCCTCGGCGGGATAGCGGTACGTCCCGCTGATCGGGTTCATGACGACGGTCCCGCCGGACATCCGCACGTGCACCTCGGGGCTCGCGCCGACCAGGGTGCGCTCGCCGGTGTGGACGACGAAGGTCCAGTACGCGCCCCGCTCGCCCACCAGGAGCCGCCGGAACAGGCCGAGGGCGTCCGCGCGGGAGAACCCCGGGATCTCGCCCTCGTACGTCCTCCGGATCACGAAGTTGGCGCCCTCACCGCGCCCGATCTCCTCGTGCAGGACACGCCCGACGATCTCCGCGTACTCCTCGTCGGCCACGTCGAAGCCGCCGTTCTCGACCCGCACGTCGTGGGCGGGGAGCTCCGCGAGGGCCTCGGTGAGGGAGAGGGTGCGGGTCTCCTCGGGGATCAGCACGCTGAGCGGTGTCCCGTCGTCGCGCACGTCGAAACCGCGTTCGCGGATCTGCCGGTAGGGGATGAGCGCCAGGCCCTCGTCGGGGAGGTCGGCGAGACGGTCACAGGTGCGGACGGGGCCGAGGAGCAGCTCCACCGTGCTCTCGTCGTGGCCCGGGGTGCGACGGCGGAGCAGTGCGAAGGGACGGTCGTCGTCCAACAGGTGTGTCAGGTCCATGGTTCCTCAGCTCTCGATGGCTCGGGCTCGATGGCTCGGTATCGGTGAGGAACGACCCCGGAAACGCCGAAGGCCGCCCCTCGGGCGGCCTTCGCGAAGTCTTGCGTACGCGCAGTCAGTGGGCCGCCGGATGAGCGGTCCACCACCAGTTCTGGGTCGAATGCGCGAACATGGGCCGCACCCTACCCCATGTCCGCGGAGTGTTTTCGGTGTCTCACTTGATGGGCACGGCGCTGGAGCCATGACACGACCCCGTAATGTTGAGGTCGTGACCGTGAACGCTAAGACCAGCGCGAGCGCTGGCAACACCTGGCGAGACCTGCCCGCGGCGCAGCAGCCCGAGTACCCCGACACCGAGGCTCTGCGCGCAGTGATCGCGGACCTCGAGTCGTATCCGCCGCTCGTCTTCGCGGGCGAGTGCGACCAGCTGCGCGCCCGGATGGCGGCCGTCGCCAAGGGAGAGGCGTTCCTCCTCCAGGGCGGCGACTGCGCCGAGGCCTTCGACGCCGTGTCCGCGGACCACATCCGCAACAAGCTCAAGACCCTGCTCCAGATGGGCGCCGTGCTGACGTACGCCGCCTCGGTGCCGGTCGTGAAGGTCGGCCGGATCGCCGGCCAGTACTCCAAGCCGCGCTCCAAGGGCACCGAGACCCGCGACGGCGTGACCCTGCCGACCTACCGCGGCGACTCCGTCAACGGCTTCGAGTTCAACGAGAAGGCCCGCATCCCGGACCCCGAGCGCCTGAAGCGGATGTACAACGCCTCCGCGTCCACGCTCAACCTGGTGCGCGCCTTCACCACCGGCGGCTACGCCGACCTGCGCCAGGTGCACGCCTGGAACCAGGACTTCGTGAAGTCGTCCCCCTCCGGCCAGCGCTACGAGCAGCTGGCCCGGGAGATCGACCAGGCACTGAACTTCATGCGGGCCTGCGGGACCGACCCGGAGGAGTTCAAGACCGTCGAGTTCTACTCCTCGCACGAGGCGCTGCTGCTCGACTACGAGTCGGCGCTCACCCGCGTGGACTCGCGCTCGGGGCAGCTGTACGACGTCTCCGCGCACATGGTGTGGATCGGTGAGCGCACCCGGCAGCTGGACCACGCGCACATCGAGTTCGCCTCGCAGATCCGCAACCCGGTCGGCATCAAGCTCGGCCCGACGACCACGGCCGAGGAGGCGCTGCAGTACATCGAGCGCCTCGACCCCGACCGCGAGCCCGGCCGGCTGACCTTCATCGTGCGCATGGGCGCCGACAAGGTCCGCGACAAGTTGCCCGAGCTGGTCGAGAAGGTCACCGCCTCCGGCGCGACCGTCGCCTGGATCACCGACCCGATGCACGGCAACACCTACGAGGCGGCCTCCGGCCACAAGACCCGCCGCTTCGACGACGTGCTCGACGAGGTCAAGGGCTTCTTCGAGGTCCACAAGGGCCTCGGCACCCACCCGGGCGGCATCCACGTCGAGCTCACCGGTGACGACGTCACCGAGTGCGTGGGCGGCGGCGACGAGATCTTCGTCGACGATCTGCACCAGCGCTACGAGACGGCCTGCGACCCGCGGCTCAACCGCAGCCAGTCGCTCGACCTGGCGTTCCTCGTCGCGGAGATGTACAGGGACCAGTGACGGGGGCACCTGTTACCAGCATGTGAATGGGGCGCGGATCACATACGATCCGCGCCCCACTCCACTTTTGCGGTTCCTGAGCGCCGGGTAAGGTTAGGTTAGCCTTATCGATCTCGGCGGGAGGTGAATCCGCGTGTACGTCTGCAACTGCTTCGGGGTGACCGAAGCGCAGGTCCAGCAGCACGCGGACAACGGCGCCTGCACGCCCCGCCAGATCGCCTCCGCCTGCAAGGCCGGGACGGACTGCGGATCCTGTGTGCGCCGGATCCAGGCGATCCTCGGCCGGGGCGCCTGCCCCCGCCCCGCGTCGGCCGACCCGGGCACTCCGGTCCTGGCCGGACTCGAGGGGCTCGAGGGACTCGGAGAGGCCGCCTAGCTCTCCGGCTGCTCGATCAGCTGCGCGATGTACAGCGCCTCGCCGAGCTTGTCCAGAAGCTCCAGCTGCGTGTCGAGATAGTCGATGTGGTGCTCCTCGTCCGCGAGGATCGACTCGAAGATGTTCGCCGAGGTGATGTCGCCCTTGGCGCGCATCACCTCGATGCCGCGCTTGAGGCGGTCGATGGCCTCGACCTCGACCTGCCGGTCGGCCTCGAACATCTCCTTGACGGTCTGGCCCACGCGCACGTGGAACAGCCGCTGGTAGTTCGGCAGCCCCTCCAGGAAGAGAATGCGGTCGGTGAGCACCTCGGCGTGCTTCATCTCGTCGAACGACTCGTGCCGCGTGTACTTCGCGAGCTTCGTCCAGCCGAAGTTCTCCTGCATCTTCGCGTGCAGGAAGTACTGGTTGATCGCGGTGAGCTCGCCCGTGAGCTGCTCGTTGAGGAATTCGATGACCTCGGGGTCGCCCTGCATCGCAGAGGCTCCTTCCAACCGTGGGGAACTGGCGGATTGCGCCGCATCCTTGCACCGGCGAAGAAGATCGTCCAGTAAGTCTTCACTTAGTAAGTAAGGGCATGCTTAGTCCATTTTGAGGCGTATTGGGGGGAGCCTGGTCAGGTGCATCCCCTCGGGTCTGTCAGGATGGAAGGCATGGGTCAGCCGGTGGAGCGGGAGAGTGGGGAGGCGGCGCACTCCGAGCTTCCGCCGGGGCAGCGACTGCAGCGCGGCTGGCCCGTCACGCACTACGGTCCGGTGCCCAAGTTCCGGCCCGAGCGCTGGGAGTTCCGGGTCTTCGGTGCCACCGCCGACAGCGAGAAGCACTGCTGGAGCCACGAGCAGTTCACGGCCCTGCCGTACACCACCGTCGTGGGCGACCTGCACTGCGTCACGAAGTTCAGCATGCTCGGCGCCGAGTGGGGCGGCATTCCCGCCCGCACCATCCTGGAGATCGCCCCGCCCGCGCCGACGGTGACCCATGTGATGGTCTGGGCCGAGTACGGCTTCAGCTCCAACCTCCGGCTCGACGACTTCGCGTCCGAGGGGGCGATCTTCGCCACCCACAAGGACGGTGAGCTGCTGACCGCGGAGCACGGGTTCCCGCTCCGGCTGGTCGTCCCCCATCTGTACGCCTGGAAGGGGCCCAAATGGGTCCGAGGCGTCGAGTACATGACCGCCGACCGGCGCGGGTTCTGGGAGGAGCGCGGCTACCACAACGTCGGCGACCCCTGGAAGGAACAGCGGTACTCCTACCAGGAGGAGCCGGGGGACGGCCCCGAGCTCTGACGCTCAGTGGTGGCCGTGATGCTGGTGGACCACGGCGTGCCCCTTGCCGCGGCCGATCATCCACTTGTTGACCGGCACGGTGACGACGAACGCGATGACCAGTGAGATCGCCAGCGACGCCCAGAACAGCAGATCGGCGAGTTCCGCGTCCATGGCGTCCGGCCACAGGGCGATCACGCCGTTGTCGATCAGCTCCATCACGGCGATGGACAGGGTGTCGGCGGCCAGCGCCACCTTGACCGCCGCGGCGAGGCCGAGGCCGGACCTGAGGACGCCGTACAGGGTGAACGAGTAGCCGAAGAGGAAGGCGAGCACGATCGCCAGGACGGTCGTCGGCAGGTTTCCCCAGCCCAGCGCGGTCCCGATGACCATGCCGAGCACTTCGCCGATGGCGCAGCCAGTGAGGCAGTGGAGGGTGGCCTGGATGGCGATGGTCCAGGTGGCGGTGGTCGGAGTGGCGGTGGTCGGGGTCGTGTGGTCGTGTCGGCCTTCGGGCTTGTGCTCGGGTTCGTGTGTCTTGTGCTGGTGCGCGTGCGTCTCGTGATCCATGACAGCCCCCATGGTCGGATGACGGTTCCTGCGACTGATAGGAACCGTATACCCCCTGGGGGTATTCCTCAATGTGTCACGCGTCCCGGAGTTTCTTCAGGCGCTCCACGTCCGCCGCGTGTCCCTCCTTGCCGCCCGGCGTCTCGATGACCAGGGGGACGCCCTCGGTGGCGGGGTGGGTCATCAGGGCGCGGAACGGGTCCTCGCCGATGTGGCCGGAGCCGATGTTCTCGTGGCGGTCCTTGTGGGCGCCGACCACGTCCTTCGAGTCGTTGGCGTGGATCAGCTTCAGGCGGCCCTCGCCGACCGTGTCCACCAGCAGGTCCAGCGTCTGGTGCATGCCGGACGGGCCGGTCAGGTCGTGGCCGGCCGCGAAGATGTGGCAGGTGTCCAGGCAGACGCCCAGCTTCGGATGGGCGTCCAGGGCCTCGAAGTACGGGCCGAAGTCCCACGTGCGTGAACAGAGCGAGAAGCCCTGGCCGGCCGTCGACTCCAGGAGGAGGTACGGGTCGTCGTCGTGGGTGAGCTCGTCGAGCAGCGGGAGCATGTGCTCGCGGACCTGCTTCAGGGCCACGGAACGGTCCCGGCCGCCGGTGGCGCTGCCGGTGTGCACGACGACACCGAGCGCCCCGATCTCGCGTCCGCGTCGGAGGGAGTGCCGCAGGGACTCGACCGACCTCTCCACGGTCGCCTCGGTGTGCGAGCCGAAGTTGATCAGGTACGGGGCGTGGACGTAGGCCGGGATCGCGCTCTCGGCGCAGGTCTCGCGGAACGCCTCGTCCTGGCGAGGGTTGCCGGGGGGTGTGGCCCAGCCGCGCGGATTGGCGACGAAGACCTGCACGGTTTCTGCGTCGAGGTCACGGGCGTAGGAGAGGCCTACGGAATGCAGACCGCCGGCCACGGGGATGTGGCCGCCGATGGGGTTGCGCTGAGTTGTCACTGGTCAAGGGTGCCATTGCCTGCGGCGCGGGGGCGGTGGTGGGTGCGGGTTCGGTGGGGGCTGGGGTTTTGCGCCCACGCGGCGGAGCCGCATATCGACACGGTCCCGCGCCCCTGGATGCCTGCGGCGCAGCTGCGGGTTCGGTGGGGGCGTGTGTAGCGCATGGGCCCCGGTGGGTGGGTCGGGGCCGGGGTGAGGGGTGTCCGTCCTCGGTCCGGCGGTAGCTGTCGATCCAGCAGTACGGGATGCCGGACGCCGGCCGCTGCGGGCGGACACCCCCCACCCCGTCCCCTTCTCGCCGTACGCGGCTTGCGCCCCGTCGTGCCGCACGGTCCGGCGAACGGACCGCCCTGGCGCCGGGTCAGGCAACCCCCCAGGGGCGCGGGGAACTGCGCGACCAGCCACGATGCACCCGCACCCGCCCGACCACCTGACCCGGCACCCCCATACGCGCCCGGCTCCAGCCCAGCGCAGCTGACCGTCGCACGACGACCGAACCCGGCACCCCGTCACGCGTCTCAGCGGATCGTGATGGTGATCGTCGACCCCTTCGGTGCCGTGTCGCCGCCCTCCACCGACTGCTTCTTCACGGTGTCGCCGAACAGGCCGAGCAGGCCGCGGTCCTCGTCGACCTGGAATCCGGCGTCCTCCAGCGCGGACTTGGCGTCGTCGACGCTGTCGCCCGTGACGTCCGGGACCTCGATCATCTCGGGGCCCTTGGAGATGGTCAGGGTGATGGTGTCGCCCTCGGCGGCCTGGCTGTCGGGCTCGGGGCTCTGCCTGGCGACCTGGCCCGCGTCGTACTCGGAGTTGATCCGGGCCGTGGCGATCTTCACCTTCAGGCCGGCCTTCGTGAGGTCGGACTTCGCGTCGGCCAGGTCCTCGCCGGTGACGTCGGGGACGTCGACCGGGGCGCCCTTGCTGACGGTGAGCGCGATCGCCGAGCCGGCGCGGAGCGTGGTGCCGCTCTGGGGGTCGGTGCCGATCACAAAGCCCTTGGGGACGTCCTCGCTGAACTCCCGGGTGACCATGCCCGGTTGCAGGCCTTCCGTCTTCAGCCGAGCTCTCGCCCTGCCGAGTTCATAGCCGTCCATATCGGGCACCTTCACCGTCTGCGGGCCCTTGGACACGGTGATCGACACGGAGTCGTTGTTCCGTATGCGGGCGCCCACCTCGGGGTCCGTGCTGATGACGGTGCCGCGCTTCACCGTGTCGCTGTAGGCGTAGGTGACCTTCCCGGCCTCCAGCCCGGCCTCCTCCAGCCGGTCCCTCGCCTGGGTCTCGGTCTTCGTCAGCAGGGCCGGGACGCGGGTGAACTGGCCGGAGTTGATGTACCAGACGCCCGCCCCGAGGCCGAGGGCCAGCAGGACCGCGGCGACGATCAGGAGGGGGCCGCGCCGGGAGCCGCCGCGGGAGGAGCGGCCGCGCCGGGACGGGGGGAGCGGCGGGCTCTCCAGGACGCTGGTGCGGTGGTGGACCGGTTCCGGCTCGTCCTCGTTGACCGGGAGCGGGCGCGGCACGGTGAGGGTGCGCGGGATCACGCTCGTACGGTTGTCGGCGCCCGCGTACTCCGTGGGGAGCGCCTGCGGCGGCACCGCGTCCAGCTGGTCGGGGGTCAGCCTGCCGTGGGCCTCGCGGGTCTGCGCGAGCAGGGCCACGGCGTCGTACGGGCGCAGGTCCGGGGTGCGGGCGGTGGCCGACGCGACCAGTTCGTCCAGTTCGTACGGCAGTCCCGGGACCACGGCCGACGGGGGCGGGACGTCCTCGTGGAGGTGCTTGTAGAGGACGATCGCGGGGGATTCGCCCTCGTGCGGCTGGCTGCCGGTCAGCATTTCGTACAGGACGACACCGCACGCGTACACGTCGACGCGGGCGTCGGCGGTGCCGGGCTGGTCGATCTGCTCCGGGGACAGGTAGGAGACAGTGCCGAGGACGGCTCCGGTGGTGCTGGTCACGGTGTTCACGGACCGCACGAGCCCGAAGTCGGCGACCTTGACCCTGCCGTCGTCCCCTATCAGGACGTTCTCCGGCTTCATGTCGCGGTGCACGAAGCCTGCGCGGTGCGCGGCGCCGAGCGCGGCGAGGACCGGCTCCAGGATGTCCAGGGCGGCGCGCGGCTGCAGGGCCCCGCGCTCGCGCAGCACGTCACGCAGGGTGCAGCCGGCGACGTACTCCATGGCGAGATAGACGTACGACCCGTCGGTGCCCTGGTCGAAGACCTGCACCACGTTGGGGTGGGCGAGCCGGGCGACGGACTTGGCCTCCCGGATGAACCGCTCGACGAAGGTCCCGTCCGCCGCGAGCGCGGGGTGCATCACCTTGAGGGCGAGCACACGGTCCAGACGGGTGTCCAGGGCCCGGTAGACCGTGGCCATCCCGCCGACCGCGATCCGCGCGTCCACGCGGTAGCGGCCGTCGAGCATCTGCCCGACCAGCGGGTCCTGAAGGGTCGTATCCACGCAGGCGAGTGTACGAGCCGTCGCTGACAGTCCATCCGGTTCGGCGGAGATAGGGGCGGTACTGCAGCTGTCCTGTGACGGAGGTCGCACCTGCTCGTGTCCATTGTCGAACGTGTGTTCAGAAGGCCGGACGCTCCGGATCCAGTTCGGCCCTGCCGTCCACCGGGGACGACGCCTGGGCGAAGTGCCGCCGCGGAATCCGTCCCGCCCGGTACGCCAGCCGTCCCGCCTCCACCGCGTGCCGCATCGCGTGCGCCATCAGCTCCGGCTCCTGTGCCCGGGTGACCGCCGAGGCGAGCATCACCCCCGCGCACCCCAGCTCCATCGCCAGCGCCGCGTCCGAGGCGGTGCCCGCCCCCGCGTCCAGGATCACCGGCACGCGCGCGTGCTCGACGATCAGCTGGAAGTTGTGCGGGTTGCGGATGCCGAGCCCGGAGCCGATCGGGGAGCCGAGCGGCATGATCGCCGCGCAGCCCGCGTCCTCCAGCTTGCGGGCCAGCACGGGGTCGTCGTTGGTGTACGGCAGCACCGTGAAGCCGTCGTCCACCAGGGTCTCCGCCGCGTCCAGCAGCTCGATCGGGTCCGGCAGCAGGGTCCGCTCGTCGGCGATGACCTCCAGCTTGACCAGGTCGGTGCCGAGCGCCTCGCGCGCGAGGCGGGCCGTCAGGACGGCTTCTCCGGCGGTGAAGCAGCCCGCCGTGTTCGGGAGCACCCGGATGCCGAGCTTCTCGAGCACGGACAGCACCGAGCCGTGCACCGAGGGGTTCACGCGTCGCATCGCGACCGTCGTCAGCTCCGTGCCGGAGGCGATCAGCGCCCGCTCCAGCACCTCCGGGCTGGGGGCTCCGCCCGTGCCCATGATCAGCCGGGACGAGAAGGGCGTACCGCCGATGACAAAGGGGTCGTCGGCCATGGTCAGCCTCCTTGGACGGCGGTGAGGACTTCCACGCGGTCTCCCTCGGAGAGGGACGTGGACGGCCACTGCGCGCGCGGGACGACGGTCTCGTTGAGCGCGGCCGCGACTCCGGAGGGCGCCGGGGACAGGGCCCGTACGACGGTGTCGAGAGCCGTGCCGGGAGCGAACTGGCGCGGCTCCCCGTTGACGGAGATGTTCATGCCGGCTGCTCCACGGACTCCAGGAACCGCCCGGGGGTGAACGGGCGTGCCACGTCCGGCAGTTCACCGGTGGTCAGCGCGTGCGCCAGCGCGTCCCCGGTGACCGGCGTCAGGAGCACGCCGTTGCGGTAGTGCCCGGTGGCCAGCAGAAGGCCGGGCAGTTCCGTCGGGCCGAGCAGCGGGGCGTTGTCCGGGGAGCCCGGACGCAGTCCCGCGCGGGTCTCCGTCAGCGGCAGTTCGGTGATGCCGGGGACCAGTTCGTGCGCGTCCCGCAGCAGTTCGTACACCCCGCCCGCGGTCACCGTCGTGTCCCAGCCCAGCTCCTCGCTGGTCGCGCCGATCACCAGCTCGCCGCTCTCGCGCGGCACCAGGTAGACGTGGCTGCCGCGCACGACGGCCCGCACGGTACGGCTCAGGAAGGGCGCCTGGTGCGGCGGCACGGTCAGCCGCACGACTTGTCCCTTCACGGGCCGTACGGGAGGCAGGAGGGCCTGCGGGACCCCTTCCAGGCGGCCGCTGAGGCTGCCGGCGGCGAGCACCACCTGGTCCGCGTCCAGTTCCTCGCCGTCCGTGGTGGCGACCCCGGCGGCCCGGTCCCGGACGACACGAAGGCGTTCCGCCCATGTGCGGTGGAAGACCACGCCCATCCGCTCGCAGGCGGCCAGCAACGCGCGCGTGAGGCGGCGCGGATCGATCTGGTGGTCGCCGTCCACCCGCAGCCCGCCGCGCACCCCTGGCGCGAGCATCGGCTCCAGGCGCCGGCACTCCCGTCCCGACAGCCACTCCGACTCCAGCCCCGACTGCCGCTGGAGCGCGTGCAGTTCGCGCAGGTGGGCGCGGTCGTCGGCGTCCAGGGCGACGGCGAGCGTGCCGCACCGGCGGTAGCCGAGGTCGTGCCCGGTCAGCTCGGTGAGCTCGGCCGCGAAGTCGGGATAGCGGTGGGCCGAGGCGAGATTCAGGCCCAGCAGGGTCTGCTCGCCGTAGTGCAGTTCGGTGACCGCGGCCAGCATCCCGGCGGCCACCTGGGCGGCCCCGCCGCCCGGTTCCGGGTCCACGACGGCCGTGGTGAGACCGCGTTGCGCGGCCCGCCAGGCCGTGACCAGGCCGATGATGCCGCCCCCGACGACGAGGACGTCTGACGTACGTGAGGACATGGGCGTCCAGCCCCTCCCTTCGCCGGCATGACCCGGATCAGGTTCGTACGGTCGGAGGCCGCCCAGCCTCCCTCTCAGCCCGGTGCGTCCGGGCTCCCGCGAGTGCTCTACGTTGGCCACCCTAGCCCTTCGTTCCACGCCTCTGTAAGGGAGCCTCGCACCATGCCCCGCTCGCTCGACGGCCTCGTCCTCGCCCCGGTGGCCGACCAGGCCCCAGGTCAGGTGGGTACGCGGACCCGCTTCACCTACCACGAGAAGGACGGGGAGATCTGGGCCGAGTACGCGGGCGGTGACGTCGTACGCGGGCATCTGGTCGGCACGCGCGCGGGGGACCGCCTCGACTTCCGGTACGTACAGCTCAAGCACGACGGCACGACGTCCTGCGGGCACTGTGTCTCCACGGTCGTCGAGCTTCCCGACGGCCGGGTGCGGCTGGAGGAGACGTGGGAGTGGGAGTCGCAGCCGGGCAGCGGGACGAGCGTTGTGGAGCAGGTCACTCGGCACGACCCCTGACTGACTGATTGTCAGCTGGCTATGGTGATCAAATGAGCGAGCGGACGCAGGCGCAGCGGCGGGTGGTCGTGGTCGGCGCGGGCATGGCCGGGGTGCAGACCGCGGTCGCGCTGCGCGAGCAAGGCTTCTCGGGAACCGTCACGGTGATCGGCGCGGAGCCCCATCAGCCGTACGACCGTCCGCCGCTCTCCAAGGCCGTGCTGCTCGGCAAGGCCGAGGGCTCCGCCTTCGACGTGGACTTCGAGGCCCTCGGCATCGAACTGCTGCTCGGCCGTGAGGCGCTGGGCCTGCGCCCCGAGGCGCACGAGCTGGACACCGAGGCCGGACCCGTGCCGTACGACGTCCTGGTCCTCGCCACCGGCGCCGAACCGATCCGGCTGCCCGGCACGGAGGGCGTCCCCGGGGTCCATCTGCTGCGCACCCTGGACGACGCCGAGCGACTGCGGCCCGTGCTCGCCCGGCAGCACGACATCGTGGTCGTCGGCGCGGGCTGGATCGGCGCCGAGTTCGCCACCGCCGCGCGCGAGGCGGGCTGCGCGGTGACCGTCGTGGAGGCCGCCGACCGGCCGCTCGCGGGCGCGCTGCCCGCCGAGGTGGCCGCTCCGATGACCTCCTGGTACACCGACGCGGGAGCTGACCTTCGCACCCACGCGCGCGTGGTGCGCGTCGAGCCCGGCGAGGTCGTCCTGGACGACGGCTCCAGGGTGGCCGCGGGGGCCGTCGTGGTCGGGATCGGCGCCCGGCCCGCCACGGCCTGGCTCGCCGGTTCCGGCATCGAACTGGGCGCCCACCGCGAGGTCGTCGCCGACAACCGGCTGCGCACCTCGGCGCCGGACGTCTACGCCGTCGGAGACTGCGCCTCCTTCCCCTCGGGCAGGTACGGCGGGCGCCTGCTGATCCACCACTGGGACAACGCCCTCCAGGGCCCCCGCACGGTGGCCGCCGACATCCTCGGCGAGACGCCCACGGTCTACGACCCGGTCCCGTACTTCTGGTCCGAGCAGTTCGGCCGCTTCGTCCAGTACGCCGGCCACCACGCGTCCGCCGACACGACCCTGTGGCGCGGCGAGCCGTCCGGTCCCGCCTGGACGGTGTGCTGGCTGCGCGAGAACCGCCTGGTGGCCCTTCTCGCGGTGGGCCGCCCCCGAGACCTGGCCCAGGGCCGCCGCCTGATCGAGGCGGGCACGGAGATGGACCCGGTGCTGCTGGCGGACCCGGCGAGGCCCCTGAAGGCGGCGACGGCGTAGGCCGCGGTGCGGGCGCGCGGAGGCGGCCCGTGCGGCAGTCCGCGTGCTGTCGGCACGGTCGCCACCAGGCGATCGGGCCCTTTGTTCCCCCGCCGGAGGCGCCCCGGCTTCCGACTGTCAGTGCGGGATGGCACGCTTAATCCCGTGACCGAGATTGACGCAAAAACCGATGCACTCGTCCCCGCCTGGCTCACCCTCCCCGACATCGCGGAGCTGCTCGACGTCGAGGTGACGCGGGTGCGGCAGCTGGTCAAGGAGGGCCAGCTCATCGCCGTACGCCGTGGTGAGAACCGCGCGCTGCACGTCCCCGCCGCCTTCATCGACGTGGCCGAGCAGAAGGTCGTCAAGGGTCTGACCGGGACCCTGACGCTCCTGAGGGACGACGGCTTCACAGACGAAGAGATGCTGGAGTGGCTCTTCACCCCCGACGAGAGCCTGCCCGGCACCCCCGCGCAGGCCCTGAGCGAGAATCGCGGCACGGAGGTGAAGCGCCGGGCCCAGGCGCTCGCCGTCTGACCCAACAGCATCGGCGTACGGGCCGTGACCGCCGGGGCCACGGCCGCGGTCCGGTGCGGCCCGTACGCCACCGAACCCCGGGGGAGACACACGCATGCCCGACACCGCCCGCGCCCAGCTCGCCGACGCCCGCCTCTACCTCTGCACGGACGCCCGCAGGCGCCAGGGCGACCTCGCCGAGTTCCTGGACGCCGTCCTGGCCGGCGGCGTCGACATCGTGCAGCTGCGGGACAAGGGCATGGAAGCCGCCGAGGAACTGGAGCACCTCCGGATACTCGCCGACGCCTGCGCGCGGCACGGCAGGCTTCTCGCGGTCAACGACCGGGCCGACGTCGCCCACGCGGCCGGTGCCGACGTACTGCACCTCGGCCAGGGCGATCTGCCCGTCCCGGCCGCCCGCGCCATCCTCGGCGACGACGTCCTCATCGGCCGCTCCACGCACGCCGAGGCGGAGGCGGCCGCGGCCGCCGTGCAGGACGGCGTGGACTACTTCTGCACGGGTCCCTGCTGGCCCACCCCCACCAAGCCCGGCCGGCACGCCCCCGGTCTCGACCTGGTCCGCCACACCGCAGCCCTCGGCACGAACCGCCCCTGGTTCGCCATCGGCGGCATCGACCTCGGCAATCTCGACCAGGTCCTGGAGGCCGGGGCCGGCCGGGTCGTGGTCGTCCGGGCCATCACCGAGGCGGACGACCCGGGTGCGGCCGCCGCGGAGTTCGCGAAGCGGCTGCGTGACGTCGTGTGACACGGCGAGGGCCCGCCCTGCGCCGGTCGCATGATCGGCCCGGTGTCCGAGGGGTGGGACAACAAGTCGACAAACCGGGCAAATTTGCGTGATCCGGTTGGGCGACCGCTGCCCCCTGGCTAACCTGCCGGTATGGCCCTAGGAACCTCATCCACCAGGACTGACCGCGCCCGCACCGTGCGCGACATGCTCGCCGCCGGCAAGACGACGTACTCCTTCGAGTTCTCGGCGCCGAAGACCCCCAAGGGTGAGCGGAACCTGTGGAGCGCGCTCAGGAGGGTCGAGGCGGTCGCCCCGGACTTCGTCTCCGTCACCTACGGCGCAGGTGGCTCCACCCGAGCGGGCACCGTCAAGGAGACCGAGCAGATCGTCGCGGACACCACCCTGACCCCGGTCGCCCACCTGACCGCGGTCAACCACTCCATCGCGGAGCTGCGCAACATCATCGGCCAGTACGCCGACGCCGGGATCCGCAACATGCTGGCCGTCCGCGGCGACCCGCCCGGCGACCCCATGGCCGAGTGGGTGGCGCACCCGCAGGGTCTGACCTACGCCGCCGAACTCGTCCGACTCATCAAGGAGTCGGGCGACTTCTGCGTCGGTGTCGCGGCCTTCCCGGAGATGCACCCGCGCTCCGCCGACTGGGACACCGACGTCGCGTGCTTCGTCGACAAGTGCCGCGCGGGCGCCGACTACGCCATCACCCAGATGTTCTTCCAGCCGGAGTCGTATCTGCGGCTGCGTGACCGAGTCCACGCCGCGGGTTGCGAGACCCCTGTCATCCCCGAGGTCATGCCCGTGACCAGCGTGCGGATGCTGGAGCGGCTCCCGCAGCTCAGCAACGCGATCATCCCGTCCGTCCTGAAAGAGCGGATCCTCACAGCAAAGGACGATCCGGCCGCTGTACGCTCGATCGGAATCGAGTTCGCCACGGAGTTCTGCGCGCGGCTGCTGTCCGAGGGAGTGCCCGGACTGCACTTCATCACGCTCAACAACTCCACGGCATCGCTGGAAATCTACGAAAACCTGGGTCTGCACCACCGACCGCAGGCCTAGACCGGCCGCACGGATATACGACACACTGCGTAGCGGTCACTGGGAGAGGGGCGTACATGGGCTGGACGGTCCTCTACATCGCGTTCGGATTCGTCGCGCTGTGGCTGCTCGGCGAAGTGCTGCTGCAGTACAAGGCGCGGCTGCGCTGGCGGGTGCTCGCCTTCGTCGGCTTCCTGGGCGTGGTCCTCGGCGTGCTCATCTCGCAGGTCGTCGTCATCGGTCTCGGTGCGATCGCCTTCGCGGTCGGCCAGACCTATGTGACCCTGTCGTTCCGCCGTGGCTTCGAGCAGGGCTGGGCGGTCAACCCGCCCGCCGCACTGGGCACTCTGACCGGCGGCAAGAAGAGCCGCCGGGAGCGCGGCCGCGAGGAGCCCGCCCTCGAGGTCTCCGGCCTGGAGACGGGTGAGGCGGCCTACGGCGACGAGCCCGGGTACGACCAGGGCCGCCCCGACACCGCCGGATACGGCCACGAGGACGACTACGACCGCGACGACGTCTTCACGCCCGCGCGCTCCGCCGCCATGGCCACCGAGACCACCGCCGTCTACGAGCCGCAGCCGCTGCCCGACGACACCGGCTCCTACGGCGTGTACAACGACTCCGCCTACGCCGGTGACCAGTCCTACGCCCCCGCGGGCCAGACCCAGGACCAGTACGCGACGGCCGCCGCCGACCAGTCCTACGGCTACGACGGCTACACCGGCTACGACCAGCAGCAGTACGGCTACGACCCGGCGGGACAGCAGCAGTACGCCGCCTACTCCGACCCGTACATCGGCACCCAGACCTACGGCGCGGGCTCGTACGACACCTCGTACGGCGGCCAGCAGCAGTTCGTCCAGCAGGGCTACGACCAGTACGGCGGGACGTACGGCGGCGAGACCCCGGCCGGCGGTGTGTGGGTGCCGCAGCAGCGCACCGACGAGTACGGCGCCGAGCTTCCGCAGGAGCAGCAGTACTACCAGGACAACAACGGCCAGGGGCAGCAGAACCAGGGCCACGGGTACGACGAGCAGTACCGCTTCTGACGCGGGACGGCTCTCGTCACTGAGAGCCGCGGAACTCCGGACCCTCCACGACCAGTCCGGCCACCAGCGCGCCCGACATACCGGCGTGGGCCAGGCCGCCACCGGGGTGCGACCAGCCGCCGGCCGTGAACAGACCGGGTACCGCCGTGCTGTTGGACGGGTGCAGGGTGCCCTCGCCGCCCGCCAGTGAGGGCGGGGGAACGGCACCCCCCTCGGCCCCTGTCTCCCGCTCGGTGTCCACGGGCGTGCGCACCTCGCGCCACAGCACCCGCTCACGCAGCCCCGGTATCGCGCGCTCGGCGGCGGCCGTCATCTTCTCCACGAAGGCGTCGACGACACCCGGCGTGACCCAGTCGTGCCCGCGGCCGCACGGCACGGTCGCCGTCAGCACCACGGACTCGTGCCCCGCGTCGGGACGCAGTGCGGCGTCGTCCGGCCGGTCGATCCGGACCGTGGGCTCCGGTGTCTCCCCGCGGACGAACAGGTCCAGTTCGTCCCCGGGGGCCGGTCCGTACACCACCGTGCGGTGCACGGCGTCCGGCTCCCGCGCGCCGCGCAGGGCGAGACACACCACGACCCGGCCCGGGTGCAGGTCCTCGGCGTCGGGAGGGACGTCCTTCGCGCCGTAGAGCTCACGACCCGGTACGAGCCCGCGCAGCCGCCAGGGGCCGGCGCCGACGACGGTGTCCGCCTCCACGACCGTCCCGTCGGACAGCTCGAGACCTGCCGCGCGACCGTCCTTCTCCAGGACTCCCGTCACCTCGGCGCCGAAGTGGAACTCGACCCTGCGCTGGACACACCGCTCGTACACCGCCCGCGCCAACTCCCGCACGCCGCCTCGGACATACCAGGTGCCGAAGGCGTGCTCCATGTACGGCAGGACGGCCGCGCTCGCCGGAGCGGTGCCGGGGTCGACGCCGTAGGTGAGGGCGCACCCGTCCAGCAGGGCCGCGAGGCGGGGGTCCCGCAGCTCCCAAGCCCCGATCTCGTGCAGGGTGCAGGCCCGCCGGGTGCGCAGCAGACGCTTGTGCGGCACCGCGGGGTAGGGCTCGCGCGTCAGCACCTGCCAGTTGGGCCACAACGGCTCCTCCAGGAGCGGTCTGCGGGTGCGGTCCCAGGCCTCACGGGCCCGGATGAGGAAGTCGCCCCAGCGTGCGCCCGCGCCCGCGCCGAGGGCCTCGTCCAGGGCGGCGACCACTCCCGCGCGCGAGGCGTTGGGCAGGGACACCTCGGTGCCGTCGGTGAAGAGGTGCCGCGACGACGGGTCGACCTGGACGAGCTCGATGACCGACTCCAGGGGCTCCTTGCCGGTCTTGATGAACAGATCGCGGTAGACCGCGGGGAGGGTGAGCAGGCCCGGCCCGGTGTCGAACCCGAACCCGTCGCGCTCGAACCGGCGCACTGCTCCGCCGTACGTCTCCGTGCGCTCGTACACCGCCACCCGGTGGCCCGCGACGGCCAGCCGGGCAGCGGCCGCCATCGCGCCCATCCCGGCGCCGATCACCGCAATCCGTGCCATGCCTGCGACTTTATCGGCCGCCACTGACAGTTCGGATCCGCCCTTCGCCTCAGCCCCCGCGTCCCTGGGCGGGAGGCCGTGCGGCCAGTCGTCTTTCCTCCCTGCGCTGCGCCCTGCGTCTGCGGAATCTGCGGATCCGGGAGATCAGGAAGTACAGCACCACCAGGCCCGCCGCCAGCAGGAGGCCCGCGATGATCGCCGCCGCGGTGGGATGGAACATCGCGAACGTGACGATGCCCGCGACCCCGAGGTCCTCCGCCAGGCTCAGGACGATGTTGCTGAAGGGCTCCGGCGAGGTGTTCACCGCCATGCGGGTGCCCGCCTTGACCGTGTGGCTGGCCAGGGCCGTCGAACCGCCGACCAGGCCCGCCGCCACGTCGGAGAGCGACCCGCTCTGACCGGCGAGCAGCGCCCCGACCCAGGCGCCGGCGACGGGACGGACCACCGTGTGGACCGAGTCCCACGCAGAGTCGACGTACGGGATCTTGTCCGCCACCGCCTCGCACAGGAACAGCACGCCCGCCGCGACCAGTACCTCGGGGCGCTGCAGGGTCTCGGGGACGTCGTCGCTCAGCCCTGTCGCGCCGAACACGCCGAGCAGCAGCACCACCGCGTACGCGTTGACACCGCTGGCCCAGCCGCTGGTGAACACCAAGGGGAGTACGGACACGGACGCGATCGTAACCAGTGGGCCGCAAGCCGTCCTGGGGGTGAGCACGCACGACTGAGTATCCGTACCTAGGGGCTGAGATGAGTACGCGCGCGGATGGGCTCCGACCTGCGCGGACGAGAGAGTGGAGCCACGGCGAAGGGGAGAGGCTCCGGCACCGGCGACACGGGGCGCCGGAACGGAGCCGCCCCGGACCCGCTCCTTCCGCCGACTGAGGTCGGCGGGAGCGAGGCACGGGGGAACCCGGGAAAGCGGGGGAACGACCGAACGGGGGCCCAACGGGGGGCACGGGGGGTACGGGGGTACGGGGGTACGGGGGAGAAGGCGCCGGTTCGAGGTGGCCCGCGGGGGACGCGGCCACAGCGGACCGGCGCCTTCGCCTGTCAGCCCGGCGTCATCCGTTGCGCCCGCTCACCCGCCCCTGCAGCAGCCGCGACAGCGCCGCGTGCACGTCGTCCAGGGAGCGCTCGGGCTGGAAGGACTGCCAGTCCAGGGCGGCCACCAGGACCATGCCGACCAGCGCGGACGCGGTCAGCGGCACATCGATCTCGTCGCTGAACTCGCCGTTCTCCACACCTTCGCGCAGCACGCCCTCCACGACCGCCACGGCTTGCTGACGGACCACCATGAGCGTGGACTGCCAGGCCCTGTTGGTGCGCCACAGCTCGGCCACGTACAGCTGGGTGAAGGCCGGATAGCGGTCGATGAAGACGAGGCCCGCGCGGATCATCGCGTCCAGGGCGTCCACCTTGCCGCCACCCGCGCGTGCCGTCGCCTCCGCCGCCTCCCTCAAGGACGCGGTGAGCAGACCCACACCGTGCCGCAGCAGCTCCTCGAAGAGCACGGACTTGCTCGCGAAGTTGTAGTAGACCGTGCCCTTCGCGACTCCGGCCCGCTCGGCGATCTCGTCGACCGTGGTGGCGGAGAAGCCCTGCTCGGCGATGAGCGTGACGGCCGCCTCGTAGAGCTTCTGCCGGGTGGCCTCGCGGCGTGTGCTGACGCCCGCCGTGGCGCTGCTGCTTTCCATGGTTCTGATTCTCACAGGCGAGGGCGCCCCTGAGGTCGCGGAAGGGCTCACAGGGTCAGCTCCGGGTGCAGCCGGTCCAGCGTCCACACCTGCCGGCGGCGGGCCGAGACGGCGGTCAGCGCGAGGGCGCCCGCGGTGAAGGCGAGAAGCACCACGCACGCGTGCCACACCGGAGTCAGACCGCCGCCCGTGATGAGCCTTCTCAGGGCCTCGACGACGTAGCTCATCGGCAGGAAGGGGTGGATCGCGTTGAAGAAGCCCGGACTGGTCTGGACGGGGTAGGTGCCTCCCGCGGACGTCAGCTGGAGCATCAGCAGGGCCAGGACGAGGATCCGGCCCGCCGCTCCGAAGCGTGCGTTCAGCCATTGGACGATCGCCGCGAAGCACGCCGTCACGAGGAACAGGAAACCCACCGTCCCGGCCGCCCGCGCCATCTGCAGACCGATCGCCCAGTGCAGCACCGACATCAGGGCCACGGTCTGCAGCACCCCGATGGCCACCACGGGCAGCCACCCGGCCAGCGCGATCCGCCAGGCCGCCGCACCGGCGGCGAGGGCACGCCGGTTCATCGGCGTGATCAGCATGTAGGCGACCATCGCGCCCACCCACAGGGACAGCGGGATGAAGTACGGGGCGAACCCGGTGCCGTAGTTCGGCGCCTTGTGCAGGTCCTTGGAGACCAGCTGGACCGGGTCCGCCATCACGTCGGTGCGCCGGTCGCGGTCCTTCTTGTCGTAGTCGGGGATCTGCGAGGCGCCGTCGTGCAGCCCGTCGGAGAGCTTGCCGGAGCCGTCGGCGAGCTTGTACATGCCGCCGCTCAGGGTGTCCGCCCCGTTCTTGAGCCGCCCGACGCCCTCGTCCAGGTCCTGTGCGCCGGTCCGCGCGGTGCCGAGGCCGGAGTGGAGCGACCTGGCGCCCGCGGCGACCTGGCCGGCGCCCCGGTTGAGCTGGTTGACCTTCGCCACGGCGTCGTCGAGGTCCTCGGAGAGGCGGGGTGCCCGGTCGGCGAGGTCGCGGGCCTGCTTCTGGAGGGTCGCGAGCTGTCCGTCCAGCTTTTTCAGGTCGCCGTTCTGGTCGGCGACGAGCGCGTTGACGTCGTCGGCGACCTTCGCCACGTCGTCGGCGGCCTGCCGGGCCTTCTTCAGGTCGGCGCAGGCCGCGTCCGGCAGGACCGGGTCGGTGCAGCGCGTCCTGTAGACGCTGTCCAGCGTGTCCGCGGCCCGATGCGCCCCCTGGGCGGCCGCGGGGGCGGTCCGCACCAGCGTGCCGAGGTTGTGGCGGACGGCGCCGGCCGAGTCGGCGACGAGCCGGGCGGTGTCCCCGATGCTCTTCTCGTTGCCGTCGAGGAAGGGACCCAGCTTGTCCGCGACCCCGTTGACCTTGTCGGCGAGGCTCTGGGTGCCGTCGGCGACCTGCTGCGCCCCGTCCGCGAGGTCGCCCGAGCCCGTGTCCAGCTTCGCCAGTCCGTCGGAGAGCTTCCCGCTGCCCGCCTCGGCCTCCTGAAGGCCCGCGGCAAGGTCCTCGGATCCCTTCTCCGCCTTGCCGATGCCGCCTTCCAGGTCGTCGGCCCCGTTCGCGGCCTTCACCGTGGCGCCGTGGATGTCGGAGAAGGAGATGAAGATCCGGTCCAGGAAGGACCGCGAGGCCTTCGTGGACGCGGCCTGGCGCACCTCGGCGAAGACCGTCCGCGAGATCTGCCCGACGATGTAGTTGTTGGAGTCGTTCGTACGGACCTGGAGGGCGCCCGTCTCGGGGGAGTCGCCCGCACTGGAGGCGATGCGCCGGCTGAAGTCGGCCGGCATGGTGAGCGACAGGTAGTAGGTGCCGTTCTCGACGCCCTTGCGCGCCTCGGCGGCGTCGACCTCGTGCCATTCGAAGGTGCCGCTCTCGCGGAGCCCCTTGGTGAGGTCGTCGCCCGCGGTGAGCCTCTTCCCGTCGGCGGTGGCACCCTTGTCGTCGTTCACGAGGGCGACGGGGATGCGGTCCAGGCGGCCGTAGGGGTCCCAGAAGGACCACAGGTACAGGGCGCCGTACAGCAGCGGCAGCACCAGCAGGGCCACCAGGGCGGCACGCGGCAGTTTCCCCCTGCCGAAGCGGCGCAGCTCAAGCGCGGCCAGTCGCGGTGAACGCATCGGTCGCCTCCTTCCCGGTCTCGGTTCGTGTGTCCTGCTCGGGCTCCGGTCGCGTGGACACCTTCACGGCGCCCGCAGGGGCCTCGCTGCACACCGCCAGGACCGTCGTCCCGGCCGCGGCGAGGGAGCCGAGCTGCGCCCAGGCCTCGACGCGTTCGGCGTCCGACAGCTTCAGGTCCAGGTCGTCGACGGCGAGCAGTCGCGGCCGGCCGATCAGGGCCAGGGCGATCGACAGCCGCAGGGCCTCCGGGCGTTCCAGATCGCGTACGGCGGTCCGCGCGCCCTTGGGCAGCGCCTCCCGGTCGAGCCCGGCGGCCGCCAGCGCGGTGTCGATCCGCAGCCTCGCCTCGGCCGTACGCTCCTCGCGCGGCCGCAGCAGGGCCCGCACCGAGTCGCCGAACCGGCGCTGCAGCAGCGCCCGTTCGCGCAGGTGCTCCCCGACGGTCAGGGCCGGGTCGAGGTCGGTGAGCCCGGCCACGTGCGCCGGCGCGCTGAACCGGCGCACCGCCGCGAGCTGCTTCGGGAGCCGCGCCCCGCCCACGGTCGCGGTTCCCTCGGTGGCCTTCATCCGCCCGGTGAGCGCGAGCAGCAGGCTCGTACGGCCGGACCCCGAGGGCCCCTCCACGGCGATCAACGCACCGGGCTCCGCGGTGAGGTCGATCCCGCGGAACGCCCAGCCGCGAGGCCCCTTCAGACCGAGACCCTCGGCCGTGACAGCTACTCCGTCCACGGCCACCCCCTGATCCTCTTGAATCGGCAATTTTTTGAACTGACTGGTCAGTGCAAAAACTAACCCGAACCTTCGCTCGAAGCAAAAGCGCAGGTCAGAACGGATTGTCAGTGGCATACCTCACGATGGGCACATACGGCACTCCGTAGCGCGAGCTGCCGTCAACCAGACGACAGGAGGTTCGTCATGGCCAGCTACCACGCAGCCGCCGCCCGTCGGCGCCGCGCCACCGGCCCTGCCCCCTCACTGACCGGCCCGGCGAGCGACGTGCACCCCGTGCTGCGCCGGACGACGGCCCCGCCCGCCGCCCTCGACCTGCTCGCCCAGGCCCGCGCCGGCCTCGACGAGGCCTCGGCGCTGGAGACGTCGAACGAGCGCTATGCGACGGCCCACCTCGCCGCCCTGCGCACCGCGGCCGCCGTGCTCGCCGCCCGGGGGCGTCCGGAGCCCACGCCCCGACGCCGCGCCAAGATCCGGAGCGCTTGGGAAGTGCTCCCCGAGATAGCGCCCGAGCTCACCGAGTGGAGCGCGCTGTTCGCCGCCGGTGCCCGGCGCCGCGCCCGGGCCGAGGCCGGCATCCAGGGCGCGGCCAGTCGCCGGGACGCGGACGACCTCATACGCGACGTGGCGATGTTCCTTCGCCTCGTCGAGCGGATGCTGGTGCTCCAGCCGGTCCTCCCGCAGCCGCGCCAGGACGCGGAGGGGCCGGCGGAGAGCGGCCACGGCACCGACCGCGACTTCCCGGACGCCGGGTGACCGGCATGCCGCGTCACGGGCCGGCAAGGTCCTCCGGGGTCCGCCGTACGAGACGAGCCGCCGGGCACGGCACCCGGAGTGACCAGGTGGGGTACCGGAGGCAATAGGGTGGAGAGCGCCTGAAGCCTTCCCCTCCGCGCCGAGGAGTCAACTGCCGTGTCGGACCCGCTGCGACCCCGCGCCTCCCTCCGTACCGCCGTGGTCTGGGAGGTCCTCCAGGACGCCCTCGACCGCCGGGTCAAGGCCACGGGACGCCAGGCGCTGGACGTCCTCGACACCGGGGGCGGCAGCGGCAACTTCGCGGTGCCCGTGGCCCGACTCGGCCACCAGGTCACCGTCGTCGACCCCAGCCCCAACGCGCTGTTCGCCCTGGAGCGCCGCGCCGCCGAGGCCGGCGTCGCCGACCGGGTGCGGGGTGTCCAGGGAGACGCCCACGGCCTCTTCGACGTGGCCGAGCGCGGAGGCTACGACGTGGTGCTGTGCCACGGAGTCCTGGAGTACGTGGACGACCCCGCCGAGGGCGTGCGCAACGTGGTGGCCGCCCTGCGCCCCGAGGGCGTCCTCAGCCTGCTCGCTGCCGGTCTCGGCGGCGCCGTGCTCGCCCGGGCCCTGGCCGGCCACTTCAAGGAGGCCCGGCAGGCGCTCGGCGACCCGGACGGCCGCTGGGGCGACGGCGACCCCGTGCCGCGCCGCTTCACCACCGACCAGCTCACCGCGCTCGTCGAGGGCGCGGGCCTGACCGTGGGCGCCGTGCACGGTGTACGGGTCTTCGCCGACCTCGTCCCCGGCGTGCTCGTGGACACCGAGCCCGGCGCCCTGGAAGCCCTGCTCAAGCTGGAGGAGGCGGCGGCCGAGCTCCCCGCCTTCCACTCCGTTGCCACACAGCTTCACGTGCTCGGTGAGACGCGGGAGGCCGCCGAGGCCTGAGCCGCCCCGTGTGCCGTACTGCTGATCAGGTACTTGATGGCACATGGAGTACGCCACAGGCCCCCCGATCGCGCCCTCAGCGCCGTATGATCGAGGGAGACCGCCCGGCATGACGGGACGGCCGCTGGGGAATGACAAGATTCAGCAGCCGGAGCGTTCATGGCGGAATCCGGTTGGCCAATTGGCGCAGAGGGGCGGGTTTCACGGGGGCGATTCCCTGCCTATCCTGAAGGGACCCCCCGAGTCGCCCCGGCGACTGCACGATGAGGAGGACTCCGTGCCGCTCTCGGAGCACGAGCAGCGCATGCTCGAGCAGATGGAGCGAGCGCTGTACGCCGAAGATCCCAAGTTCGCGTCGGCGCTCGAGGGAAGCGGGCTGCGTACGTACACCCGGCGGCGGGTCTACCAGGCGGTCGCCGGCTTCCTCGTGGGTATCGCGCTCCTCATGGCCGGTATGGTCGCCAAGCAGGTGTGGCTCAGCGTGGTGGGCTTCCTCGTCATGCTGGGATGCGCGGTGCTCGCCGTGACCGGCTGGCGCAAGGCCCCCAAGCCGGGCGAGCAGCCCGCCGCAGGCGCCCCGCACGCCCGTCGCCAGGGACGTCAGAAGCGCTCGATGATGGACCGGATCGAGCAGCGCTGGCAGAAGCGCCGCGACGAGCAGGGCGGCCAGTAGCCGACCCGCCCGACAGCTCCCACAGATGTTCTGAGGGGGCGAGCACCCGGTCGGGTGCTCGCCCCCTCACGCACGTCCTGCGGACGCAGGCTCATGTCCTGCGGCCTCGCCCGCCCGTCTCCGCAGGGCACCTCACCCCTCGCAGCACAGTGGCCCGGGCCACCAGTGCTGTTCCGCCCGCGGGGCGGCGCTTTTCAGCCTTCCTGACCGGACGGTTTGCGCAGCGTCGGCCGGACCCCCGCCACGCGTGTCCTCGTCCCGGCCCACCACTCCGAGAGCGTCCACACCACCCGTGCGGTGGAACGCGGGGCGATCAGTGCCCGCGCCCGCGTGCCCCGGCTGACCGATTCGCGCAGTCCGCCGATCACCCGGAGGACGTCCTGGGCCAGGCCGGCCGTCGGCCGCGGGTGCGGGGCGTAGAGCACCTGCTCCACGGCGTCCGCCACCCGGTGCACCGAGGCGGCCGCCGTCGGTTCGAGATGGCCGAGCCGTACGATCCGCGCCGCCGCCTTGCGTGGCGTCTGCGAGTCGTCCGGCGCGATCCCGAAGTCCCACGCGGTATCGGTCAGCTCCTGCCAGGCCGCCAGGGTGTACGCGGCGGCGTCCGCGTCACTGCGGCCGTGCGCGCCCAGCCGTACCGAACGGGTCCGCAGCCGCCACAGCATCGGCATCAGGGGCACCGACAGCACGACCAGCCCGAGGAGCGTCCAGAACAGCAGCTTGAGGTACCACCACTGGCCCTGCACGGCCCACCAGGGGCCGCCACCGTCCTGGGCCGCCGCGGCCGCCGGGGACGCGCTGTCGCACGCCTCCAGCTTCCGCAACTGGGGCGAGCAGCTGTCGCTCGCCGAGGCCGAGGCCGACGGCGCCGTGGACGACCCCGCGGACGGCCGCGCCACGCCGGGGTCCACGCTGCCGCCCACCTCGGGGATGGTGTACGAGGGGACCGTGCCCCGGGTCGGGGTGGGCTCGAAGCGGGTCCAGCCCACTCCCTCGAAGTACAGCTCGGGCCAGGCGTGGGCGTCCTTCAGCCCCACCGACACCGTGCCGTCCGCCTGCGGGGTGCCGGGCGCGAAGCCCACCGCGACCCGGGCCGGAATGCCCAGGGAGCGGGCCATCGCCGCCATGGCGAAGGAGAAGTGGACGCAGAAGCCCTGCTTGTCCCGCAGGAAGTTGGCGATCGCGTTGGGCCCGTCGCCGACCTGCACCTGGGTGTCGTACTCGAAGCCGCCGGTCACCGCGAAGTAGTCCTGGAGCGCGACCGCCTGCTCATAGGGGTTCTTCGCGCCCGCGGTGACCTCGCGGGCGGTCTTGGCCACCACCGCCGGCAGCGAGTCGGGCAGCTCGGTGTAGTCGCGCTCGAGGGCCGGGGGCGGGGCCGGCGCGGCGGCGAGCTGCTCGGCCGTCGGCTCCACGTCCAGGCTCTTCACGTCGTACGTCAGCCCGCGCGTGTTCTGCCCGTGGTCGCCGACCAGCGCCATGCCCTCGGGCTCGTAGCGCCAGTTGCCGCGGACCTGGACGCCGCTGGGCGGGTAGGGCATGGGCAGATAGCTCTGCTCGTACCAGTTCGCCGCCGAGATGGTCGTCTCGACCTCCGTGCGCTTGACGTCGGAGCCCAGGCCGATCGGGGTGGGGAAGTCCTTCGGCACGGCGCCGATGGACCGCTTGGACGGCTTCCAGGTCCGGCCGTCGAAGTCGTCCAGGGAGACGATCCGCAGATACAGGTTGGAGATGTCGTTGCTCCCGGTGCGCACGGACAGGACCTGGCGGTCCTCGTCCACGTTCAGGCTGTCGCGCAGCGAGAGGAGCGGGTTCACCGCGGAGATCGTGCCGCCGTTGCCGTTCCCGGCCCCCACGCCCGCCCCGGTGGCGTCCAGGAGGCCGCCGTTCATCGAGGGCAGGACGGCCGACACCACGAGGGCGATACCGAGGCTCGCCACGCCGATCCGCCGGCCGGTGCGCACCGGCGCCACCGGCCCGGAGTCGATGCCCGGGGAGCGTGGCGCCCCGCCGAAGACACGGCCCCACTGGGAGAGCCGGTCGCGCCCCTCGGCCAGGAGCAGCAGCAGATAGCCGATCGCGGCGACCAGGAACCAGAGCCAGTCGCCGTGGCCTTCCGACAGCCCCGCGGCGACGGAGTACAGCGCGAGCAGGGGCAGCCCCGCCGGGGCCGCGCTCCGGAAGGTCACCGCGAGGGTGTCCACCATGAGCCCGACGACCAGGACACCGCCGAAGACCATCAGCTTGATGCCGTCGGACTCCAGCGGCGCCGGAATCGCGTACCGCGCGATGTCGTCGCCGCCCTGCTGGAGCAGGTCCCCGAAATGCACGAAGGCGCCCGGACCGGGGATCAGGCCCAGGAAGGCATGGTCACGGGCGAAGATCAAGGTGAGCATGGCCAGCGTGACGAGCGCCTGGGCCGCGACCGTCAGCGGACGGGCCAGCGGGATCCGCCGCGCCACCGCGCCCGTGACCGTCTGCACCCCGAGCAGGAACGCGGCCTGCACGATCCACGTGACCGGCTCGACCAGCGGCAGCAGGGCGCAGGCGGCCATCAGCGTGGCCGCCCACGCGCACAGCGCCAGTCGTCCCCGCCCGCTCATCATGATCCCTCCCCGGCGCCGGCCGCACCGACGCCCGAGCGCTCGCGGTCCGCGAGACGCCACAGCTCCTCCAGCGAGGCGCCCCGGGGCACGCCCAGTGCCGTCCAGCCCGCCTCGCGCAGCATCCGCAACCGCTCCTCGCGCTCCTGCAACGGCCCGGGAACATCGGTCGGTTCCCGCACCCAGCTCTCGCTGTCGAGCACGAAGGCGAGCGCGCCCCCGCTGCGCTGGCGCATCTTGGCGACCACGGTGGCCTGCTCCTCGTCCAGGTCGCCGAAGAACGCCACCAGCAGCCCTTCGTTGCCGCTGCGCAGCACGTCGTACGCGCGCGACAGGCCCGTGCCGTCGGAGTGGTCGATCACCGCGAGCGTGTCCATCATCAGTCCGGCCGCGTCCGCGGTCCCCTGGCTGGCGCCCGCGAAGCCGTCGGCGCCCTCACCGGGCACGGAGTTGCCGGTGTCGGTCAGCAGCCGGACGGAGAAGCCCCGCTCGAGCATGTGGACCAGGACGGAGGCGGCGCCCGAGACGGCCCACTCGAAGGCCGAGTCGGGGCCCGCGCCCGCGAAGGCGAGGCCCCGGGTGTCCAGCAGCACCGTGCAGCGGGCGCGCTGGGGCTGTTCCTCGCGGCGCACCATCAGCTCGCCGTAGCGGGCGGTGGAGCGCCAGTGCACCCGGCGCAGGTCGTCGCCGTAGCGGTAGCCGCGCGGGATCACGTCGTCCTCGCCGGCCAGGGCGAGCGAGCGCTGCCGTCCGTCGCCGTACCCCTTGGCCTCGCCGCTCAGCCGCACCGGCGGCAGCGCCTCCACGCGCGGGATCACGGTCAGGGTGTCGTACGAGGAGAAGGACCGGGTCAGCTCGCACATCCCGAACGGGTCGGTCAGGCGCAGCTGGAGCGGGCCCAGCGGATAGCGGCCGCGCAGGTCGGAGCGGACGCGGTAGGAGACCTCGCGGCGGCCGCCCGGCTCGACGCGGTCGAGCACGAAGCGGGGGCGCGGGCCGAGGACGTAGGGGACCCGGTCCTGGAGCATCAGCAGGCCGGTGGGCAGGCGCGAGACGTTGTCCATCCGCAGATGCACGCGGGCCTCGCTGCCGGCGGGCACGCGCGCGGGGGAGAGCCGGCGGCTGCCCGCGACCCGGTAGCGGGTGCGGTAGAGCACGGTGGCGCACACCAGGGGCAGCACGGCGAGGAGCAGGCCGACCCGGAGCAGGTCGCTCTGGCCCAGGACGTACGCGCAGATGGCCGCGGCGATGCCGGCGGCGAAGAAGGAGCGGCCCCGGGTGGTCAGACCGGCCAGTGCCGTGCGGACACCGCCCTTGTCGCCCCGGTCGGGCTCGGGGCCGCCGGCCGAGGGCACCCCGGTGGACATCACAGGCTCCGCGGCGGCTGCTGCGGATACGCGGGCGCGGTCCGGCCGATCCCGAGACCGCCCTGCTGGGGCGTGGCGGGGACCGGGGTGCGCTGGAGGATCTCCTGCACGACCTGCTCGGCGGTGCGCCGGTTCAGCTGGGCCTGGGCGGTGGGCAGCAGACGGTGGGCGAGGACGGCCACCGCGAGCGCCTGGATGTCGTCCGGGAGCGCGAACTCGCGCCCGCTGAGGGCGGCGGAGGCCTTGGCGGCGCGCAGCAGGTGCAGCGTCGCGCGCGGGGAGGCGCCGAGTCTGAGGTCGGGGTGGGTGCGGGTGGCGGCGACCAGGTCGACGGCGTACCGCCGGACCGTTTCGGCGACATGGACGCCGCGGACGGCCTCGATGAGCTTCACGATGTCGTGGGCGTGCGCCACCGGCTGGAGGTCCTCCAGCGGGCTCACCCCGCCGTGGATGTCGAGCATCTGCAGCTCGGCCTCCGCGCTGGGGTAGCCGACCGAGACCCGGGCCATGAAACGGTCGCGCTGGGCCTCGGGCAGCGGGTAGGTGCCCTCCATCTCGACGGGGTTCTGCGTGGCGACCACCATGAAGGGGCTGGGCAGCTCGTAGGTCTGTCCGTCGATGGTGACCTGGCGCTCCTCCATCGACTCCAGGAGTGCGGACTGCGTCTTCGGCGAGGCGCGGTTGATCTCGTCGCCGATCACGATCTGGGCGAAGATCGCGCCCGGTTTGAACTCGAAGTCCCGGCGCTGCTGGTCCCAGATGGACACGCCCGTGATGTCCGAGGGCAGCAGGTCGGGCGTGAACTGGATACGGCGCACCGAGCAGTCGATGGACCGCGCCAGCGCCTTGGCCAGCATGGTCTTGCCGACGCCGGGGACATCCTCGATCAGAAGATGTCCCTCGGCGAGCAGCACGGTCAGCGAAAGCCGTACGACCTCGGGCTTCCCCTCGATCACGCCCTCCACCGAACTGCGTACCCGCTCGACAACGGCGGTCAGATCAGTGAGGCTCGCTCGATCGTCATAGGTGGTCACCCGGCCCTCCTCGGCCCGAAACTTTCCGGGCCGACGCTCTGTGATGCGTAACCGGCCCACCCCGAATCACGGACACCACGCGTGAAAAGTTCCGCGCGACGCCACACCCGCATTCTTGCTGCCGTTACCGATTCGTGTCACTCGACTGTGGACAACTGGCTGCACTATGTCGGGTCTTACGGTGTTTTGGGCACCCTGAGGGCCGAAATCAACAGCGAAACGACAGCTACGGCAGTGTGCTGCACCGGTCTCAGGCCGGGTCGATCTCGCGCAGCAGGCCCGTCTTCACGTCGAACACGAAGCCGCGCACGTCGTCGGTGTGCAGCAGGAACGGCGAGGTGCGCACCCGCTGCATGGACTGGCGTACGTCCTGGTCGACGTCCCGGAAGGCCTCCACGGCCCATGCCGGGCGCTGGCCGACCTCCATCTCCAGCTCGGTGCGGAAGTCCTCGGTGATCGCCTCCAGGCCGCAGCCCGTGTGGTGGATGAGCACGATGCTGCGGGTGCCGAGTTTGCGCTGGCTGATGGTGAGGGAGCGGATCACGTCGTCGGTGACCACGCCGCCCGCGTTGCGGATGGTGTGGCAGTCGCCGAGTTCCAGGCCGAGCGCGGCGTGCAGGTCGAGGCGGGCGTCCATGCAGGCCACGACGGCGACGTGCAGGACGGGGCGGGCGTCCATCCCGGGGTCGGTGAACGCGGCGGCGTACCGCTCGTTTGCGTCGACCAGGCGGTCGGTCACCCCGCCGCCGGGGGATATGGCGCCTTCGGTGGGAACGGATGCGGAAGTCGTCATAACCATGACGGTACTGGTCACCGCCGTCGCGGTCCTGTCGTGAGAAGGGAAAAAGAGCGTCATCACGTCCTCTGTGTGAGGTACCCCACAAGGGGATCGGGTGCACCCGAACGGGTGTTTTCCGCCCATTCCCAGCATCGGGTCCGCGCCGGTGCGCGACGCGCAGGCCGGTTGATTGACCGCGAGACACCGTGGACTAAAGTGACGCGAAGCGGGAGGCGAGGCCTCCCTGCTGGACTTTCCCCGGAGACCCCGGCGATTTTCCGGAGATCTTCCCACGTGCGCGGCGCGTACGTACGGCTCGGCCTCCTCCCGCTCCCGGTCGGCTGACGCTTCCGGCGCCGGCAGGCCTCCCCCTCGGGGCCTCCAGCGAAGCTGGGGAAGGGCGGGAGCCCGGCGGTGCGTACGGCCCGCGCCGGACCTGAGAGGGCCCCTTGAGCCAGAGTCGACACGTCCCGGTGATGCTCCAGCGGTGCCTGGACCTGTTGGCCCCCGCGCTCGAGCGGCCCGGGTCGGTGGTGGTCGACTGCACGCTCGGGCTCGGCGGTCACAGCGAGGCCCTGCTCCAGCGGTTCCCCGAGGCCAGGCTCGTCGCCCTCGACCGCGACAAGGAGGCCCTGCGCCTGTCGGGCGAGCGGCTCGCGCCCTTCGGTGAGCGCGCCACCCTCGTCCACGCGGTCTACGACGAGCTCCCGGAGGTGCTCGACCGGCTCGGCATCGCGCGCGTGCAGGGCGTCCTGTTCGACCTCGGGGTCTCCTCCATGCAGCTCGACGAGGCAGACCGCGGCTTCGCCTACGCCCAGGACGCCCCGCTCGACATGCGCATGGACCAGACGACCGGCATCAGCGCCGCCGAGGTCCTGAACACCTACCCGCCGGGCGAACTCGTCCGGATCCTCAGGGCGTACGGCGAGGAGAAGCAGGCCAAGCGGATCGTCGCCGCGATCGTGCGCGAGCGCGACAAGGAGCCGTTCACGAACAGCGCGCGGCTCGTCGAGCTGATCCGCGACTCCCTGCCGCAGGCCGCCAAGCGCACCGGCGGCAACCCGGCCAAGCGCACCTTCCAGGCCCTGCGCATCGAGGTCAACGGCGAACTCTCGGTCCTGGAGCGGGCGATCCCGGCCGCGGTCGAGGCACTCGCCGTGGGCGGCCGGATCGCCGTGCTGTCGTACCACTCGCTGGAGGACCGGCTGGTCAAGCAGGTCTTCGCGGCCGGCGCCGCCACCACGGCCCCGCCCGGACTGCCCGTCGTGCCCGAGCGCTACCAGCCCCGGCTCAAGCTGCTCACGCGCGGTGCCGAACTTCCCACCGAGGAAGAGATCGCCGAGAACCGGCGGGCCGCACCGGCGCGTTGCAGGGGCGCCGAGCGAATCAGGGAGTCCATCGAATGATGCGTGAGCCGCGAGAGCCGCGTAAGTGGGTTGGGAAACCGGACTCACGGGAGGGTGCGTGAGCAGGAAACCCGAACTGAGGGGGAGGGCCGCTCGTCTCGCGCGTCTCCTCCCCGGCACGGCGAGCCCCGGACAGGCGGCCCGCACGCCCTTCGTGCTCCTCGTGGTGCTCCTCCTCGGCGGCGGCCTCATCGGGCTGCTGGTGCTGAACTCCGCGCTGAGCGAGGGGTCGTTCAAGCTCACCGACCTCCAGAAGGACACGAAGAGCCTCACCGACGAACAACAGGCTCTGCAGCGGGACATCGACGCCTACTCCGCGCCCGACGCCCTGGTGCGCCGGGCCCGTGAACTCGGCATGGTGCCCGGCGGCGACCCGGCCTTCCTGGACCCCGACGGCACCGTCAAGGGCGTCCCGTCCCCCGCCTCCGCCGCCGAGCAGGCCTCCTTGCGGATGCCGCTCGTCCTCGCGCCCGAGGCGTTCGACAGCGGCGCCGTCCCGACGCCGACGGCCAGCACCGCCCCGGCGGCCGGCACCACTGCGGCGGTGAGCAGCGCCCCGGCACAGACCGTCGTACCGGCGCCCGGGACCGCCCCCTCGGACATCCCGCTCTCCCCGACCCCGACCCCGACTCCCGGCAGGTGACGGAAGTGTCTGACGACTTCGGCAGGCAACCGCCGCGCCGCCGCGTGCCCGGACCCGCCCGCCCCGAGCGCTCCGGCCGCCCCGTCGGCCGACCGCGCCCGGGCCCCGGCGCCCGCCCCGCCCGCCGCCCCGCGGCCCCCCGCGGCACGGCCCCCAAGACCATCCGCCTGGGCAGTCCCCGCCCCCGGCTGCGCCTGGTCGGCCTCGCGCTGACCCTGGTGCTGGCCGCCTTCGTCGTACGACTGCTCCAGGTGCAGGCGGTGGACGCGAGCACGTACGCCGCCAAGGCCGAGCGGAACAGGTACGTCGGCTACACGCTCGCCGCCGAGCGCGGCGGGATCACCGACCGGGACGGGGTGGCCCTCGCGACCAGCGAGGACGCGTACGACATCACGGCCGACCCGACGCTGTTCACCCGCAAGCAGCTGAAGATCGACGACGGTCCCGAGCAGGCCGCCGCCCTGCTCGCCCCGATCCTGGGGCAGGAGCAGGAGACGATCGTCAAGAAGCTGCGGCCCAAGGACAAGAAGCTGCGCTACGTCCTGCTCGCCAACCGGCAGACCCCGCAGGTCTGGAAGCAGATCAAGGACCTGAGGTCCGCGCTCGCCACCAAGAGCGAGACCGACCCGGGCACGGCCAACGTCCTCGCGGGCGTCCTGTCCGTGCCGACGACCAAGCGCGTGTACCCGAACGGCGACCTCGCCGCCGGGATACTGGGCTGGGTCAACGCCGACGGCAAGGGCGGCGGCGGGGTCGAGCAGCAGCTGAACTCCCTGCTGGCCGGCAAGGACGGCAAGGTGCGCTACGCCCAGTCCGGCGGCCGTCAGGTGCCCACCGTGGGCTCCACCGAGACGCCCGCGGTGCCCGGCAGCGACGTCGAGCTCACCATCGACCGCGACATCCAGTGGGCCGCCCAGCAGGCCATCACCGACCAGGTGAAGGAGTCCAAGGCGGACCGCGGGTACGTGATAGTGCAGGACACGCGGACCGGCCAGGTCCTCGCCATGGCCAACTCACCGGGCTTCGACCCGAACGACCTGTCCAAGGCGAGCTCCGTGAACATGGGCAACGCGGCCCTCCAGGACGCCTACGAGCCCGGTTCCACCGCCAAGGTCATGTCGATGGCCGCAGTACTGGAACAGGGCGTCGCCACCCCGCTCACGCATGTGATCGTGCCCAACCGGCTGCACCGCGGCGACCGGCTCTTCAAGGACGACATCGACCACGAGACCTGGTACCTCACGCTCAACGGCGTGCTCGCCAAGTCCTCGAACATCGGCACCATCCTGGCGACCGGCCAGCTCGGCAAGACCCAGGCGCAGGCCAACCAGGTCCTCTACTCCTACCTGCGCAAGTTCGGCCTCGGCCGCTACAGCGGGCTGGACTTCCCGGGCGAGACCCCGGGCATCCTCGCCAAGCCCGCCGACTGGTCGACCTCACAGCAGTACACGATTCCTTTCGGCCAGGGCGTCTCCCTCAACGCGATGCAGGCCGCGTCCGTCTACTCGACGATCGCCAACGGCGGTGTCCGCGTCGAACCCACGCTCGTGCGCGGCACCAAGGGGCCCGACGGACGCTTCACACCCGTCGCCAAGCCCAAGGAGACAAGGGTCGTCAGCGCGAAGACGGCCAAGACCCTGGCCCAGATGCTGGAGTCCGTCGTGGACGACCAGGAGGGCACCGGCACCAAGGCCCGCATCCCCGGCTACCGGGTCGCGGGCAAGACGGGCACGGCCAACCGCGTGGATCCGGCCACCGGCAGGTACAAGGGCTACACCTCGTCGTTCGCCGGCTTCGCGCCCGCCGACAAGCCGCGGATCACCGTCTACTGCGCCATCCAGAACGCCACCAGCGGCAGCTACTTCGGCGGCCAGATCTGCGGACCCGTCTACAAGAAGGTCATGGAGTTCGCCCTGAAGACCCTGCAGATCCCGCCCACGGGGGCGAAGGCCGCGAAGCTGCCCGTCACCTACACGCCCTGACCTGCACGGTGCCGGCACCCGCCGGCCCGCTCGGCACGTCGGCCGTACCTCATCAGCACGTCATCAGCACCTCGGAAAGGCCACCAGGAACCACCTCGTGACGACGATCACCTCCGATTCCGGGAACCAGGGCGCGCCCCGCCCCTCACTTCGCTCCGAGGCGGGTGCGCCCGGTACGCTCACCGCCGTGCCACACGCTGATCAGTCCCAAACCACCCAGAAGGGCGCACCCGTGACATATCCGGGACCGCCCCGGCCGGTCCGGGTCTCCGCAACACCCCTCGCGGAGCTCGCCGATCAGCTGGGTGCCGCCGCACCGGACCCCGCGCAGGAGACGGTCGAGGTCACGGGCATCACCCATGACTCGCGCGCCGTCCGCCCGGGCGACCTGTACGCCGCCCTCCCCGGGGCCCGTCTGCACGGTGCCGACTTCGTCACCCAGGCTCTCGGCCTCGGCGCGGTCGCGGTGCTGACCGACCCGACGGGCGCCGAGCGTGCCGCCGCGACCGGGCTCCCGGTGCTGGTCGTCGAGGACCCACGCGCGCGCATGGGCGCACTGGCCGCCACGATCTACGGCCACCCCGGCCGCGACCTGCTCCAGATCGGGATCACCGGCACCTCCGGCAAGACCACCACCGCCTACCTCGTCGAGGGCGGTCTCAAGGGGCTCAGGTCCACCGGCCTGATCGGCACCGTCGAGATGCGCATCGGTGACGAGCGCATCAAGTCCGAGCGCACCACGCCCGAGGCCACCGACCTCCAGGCCCTGTTCGCGGTCATGCGCGAGCGCGGTGTCGAAGCGGTCGCCATGGAGGTCTCCAGCCACGCCCTGGTCCTCGGCCGGGTCGACGGCTGTGTCTTCGACATCGGGGTCTTCACCAACCTCAGCCCGGAGCACATGGAGTTCCACTCCGACATGGAGGACTACTTCCAGGCCAAGGCGCAGCTCTTCACGCCGAAACGCAGCCGTCTCGGCGTCGTCAACCTCGACGACGAGTACGGCCGCAGGCTCGTCAAGGAAGCCACGGTCCCGGTCGTCACCTTCTCCGCCGAGGGCCACCCCGACGCCGACTGGCGCGCCGAGGACGTCGAAGTCGGGCCCATGGACTCGACGTTCACCGTGATCGGCCCCAAGGGCGAGCGGATCGCCGCCAGGTCCCCGCTCGCGGGCCCCTTCAACGTGGCGAACTCCCTCGCCGCGATCGTCGCCCTGGCCGCGGCCGGCCTCGACCCGCAGACCGCCGCAGAGGGCGTCGCCGCGGTGCCGGGCGTACCGGGCCGCCTGGAGCGCGTGGACGTCGGGCAGCCCTACCTCGCGGTGGTGGACTACGCCCACAAGACGGACGCCGTCGAGTCGGTGCTCAAGGCGCTCCGCAAGGTCACCGAGGGCCGGTTGCACATCGTGCTCGGCTGCGGGGGCGACCGCGACAGGACCAAGCGCGGACCGATGGGCGCGGCCGCGGCCCGCCTCGCCGACACCGCCGTACTGACCTCCGACAACCCCCGCTCCGAGGACCCGCTCGCGATCCTTGCAACCATGCTCGAGGGCGCGGCGTCCGTACCAGCACACGAGCGCGGCGAGGTCCAGGTCTTCGAGGACCGGGCCGCCGCGATCGCCGCAGCCGTCGCCCGCGCGCGGCCGGGCGACACCGTACTGGTCGCCGGGAAGGGCCACGAGCAGGGCCAGGACATCGCCGGGGTGGTCCGTCCCTTCGACGACCGCCAGGTGCTTCGAGAAGCCATCCAGAAGACCCAGGGATGAACTTGTGATCGCCCTCTCTCTCGCCGAGATCGCCTCAGTCGTCGGCGGGCAGACGCATGACATACCGGATCCGTCGGTGCAGGTGCACGGGCCCGTCGTCATCGACTCCCGGCAGGTGAAGGACGGCAGCCTGTTCGCCGCCTTCGTGGGGGAGCGCGTCGACGGCCACGACTACGCCGACCAGGCCGTCCGGGCGGGTGCGGTGGCCGTGCTGGCCCAGCGCCCCGTCGGCGTGCCCGCGATCGTCGTCGAGGACGTCCAGACGGCTCTCGGCGCCCTCGCGCGTCATGTCGTACGACGGCTCGGCGCGACCCTGGTCGCCCTCACCGGCTCGGCCGGCAAGACCAGCACCAAGGACCTGATCGCCCAGGTGCTCCGGCGCAAGGCGCCGACGGTGTTCACACCGGGCTCGCTCAACAACGAGATCGGGCTGCCGCTCACCGCGCTCACCGCCACCGAGGAGACCCGGTTCCTCGTCCTGGAGATGGGCGCCCGCGGGATCGGGCACATCAGCTACCTCACGGATCTGACGCCCCCGAGGATCGGCCTCGTCCTGAACGTCGGCACCGCCCACATCGGCGAGTTCGGCGGCCGCGAGCAGATCGCGCAGGCCAAGGGCGAGCTGGTGGAGGCCCTCCCGCCGGAGAGCGAGGGCGGCACCGCGATTCTCAACGCCGACGATCCTCTCGTACGGGCCATGGCCTCCCGTACGAAGGCGAAGGTGATCCTTTTCGGAGAGTCCGGCGAAGCGGACGTACGCGCCGAGAACGTGCGACTCACGGACACCGGACAGCCCGCCTTCAGTCTTCGCACACCCTCCGGTGCAAGCGAAGTGACCATGCGCCTGTACGGTGAGCACCACGTGTCGAACGCGCTCGCCGCGGCCGCCGTCGCCCATGAGCTGGGCATGTCCGCAAGTGAGATCGCCACCGCGCTCTCCGAGGCGGGCTCCCTCTCCCGCTGGCGTATGGAGGTCACCGAGCGCCCGGACGGCGTGACCATCGTCAACGACGCCTACAACGCGAACCCCGAGTCCATGCGAGCCGCTCTGCGCGCGCTCGCGGCGATGGGCAAGGGGCGGCGGACCTGGGCGGTGCTCGGCAAGATGGCCGAGCTCGGGGACGAGGCGCTCGCCGAGCACGACGCGGTCGGACGGCTCGCCGTCCGGCTCAATGTCGGCAAGCTCGTCGCGGTCGGGGGCAGGGAAGCGTCCTGGCTGCAACTGGGCGCATATAACGAGGGTTCGTGGGGTGAGGAGTCGGTGCACGTGTCCGACGCACAGGCGGCGGTCGACCTGCTGCGCAGTGAGTTGCGCCCGGGAGACGTCGTCCTCGTGAAGGCGTCCCGGTCGGTCGGCCTGGAGAGCGTCGCCCAGGCGCTGCTCGACGCCGAGGGTGAGGTTGCCGCCCGATGATGAAGCAGATCCTGTTCTCAGGAGTCATCGGCCTGTTTCTGACCCTGGTCGGCACCCCGCTGCTGATCAAGCTGCTCGCGCGCAAGGGTTACGGCCAGTACATCCGCGACGACGGCCCGCGCGAGCACGCCAGCAAGCGCGGTACGCCCACCATGGGTGGTATCGCCTTCATCCTGGCGACCGTCGCCGCCTACTTCCTGTCCAAGATCATCACCGGTTACCCGCCCACCTACTCGGGCCTGCTGGTGCTCGGCCTGATGTGCGGCATGGGCCTGGTCGGCTTCCTGGACGACTACATCAAGATCGTCAAGCGGCGTTCGCTGGGTCTGCGGGCCAAGGCGAAGATGGCGGGGCAGCTGATCGTCGGCATCAGCTTCGCGGTGCTCGCGCTGATGTTCCCGGACTCCCACAACAACACCCCGGCCTCGACGCGGCTGTCGTTCATCACCGACTTCGGCTGGAAGATCGGCCCGATCCTGTTCGTGGTCTGGGCGCTGTTCATGATCCTCGCGATGTCGAACGGCGTGAACCTCACCGACGGTCTGGACGGCCTCGCCACCGGCGCCTCCGTGCTCGTCTTCGGTGCCTACACCTTCATCGGCGTCTGGCAGTTCCAGGAGTCCTGCGCCAACGCGCAGACCCTGACCAACCCCAACGCCTGCTACGAGGTGCGCGATCCGCTCGACCTCGCGGTGATCGCCTCCGCGCTGATGGGTGCCTGCCTGGGCTTCCTGTGGTGGAACACCTCGCCGGCCAAGATCTTCATGGGCGACACCGGTTCGCTCGCCCTCGGCGGTGTCCTCACCGGCCTCGCCATCTGCTCCCGCACCGAGCTCCTGGTCGCCATCATGGGCGGTCTGTTCGTCCTCATCACCATGTCGGTGGTCATCCAGGTCGGTTCCTTCCGGCTCACCGGCAAACGCGTGTTCCGCATGGCACCGCTCCAGCACCACTTCGAACTCAAAGGCTGGTCCGAAGTCCTCGTGGTGGTCCGTTTCTGGATCATCCAGGGCATCTGCGTGATCGTCGGCCTGGGTCTCTTCTACGCGGGATGGGCAGCAGAAAAGTGACCTCCTCGGAGCACCTCGACTGGCAGGGGAAGCACGTCACCGTCGCCGGACTCGGTGTCTCCGGCATCCCGGCGGCCAAGGCGCTGCACGCGCGCGGGGCGCACGTCACGGTCGTCAACGACGGCGACGACGCACGCGCGCGTGAGCAGGCCGCGGAGTTGGAGGCGCTCGGGATCACCGTGCGCCTCGGCGACGGCGCGACCCTGCCCGAGGGCACCGAGCTCGTGGTCACCGCGCCCGGCTGGAAGCCGGACAAGCCGCTCTTCACCGCGGCCCGTGCGGCTGGCCTGGAGATCTGGGGCGACGTGGAGCTCGCCTGGCGGCTCCGCGGCCCCGACGCGGCCCCCTGGCTCGCGATCACGGGCACCAACGGCAAGACGACCACCACCCAGATGCTGGCGTCGATCCTGAGGGCCGCAGGGCTGCGCACGGCCGCCGTCGGCAACATCGGCGTCTCCCTGCTGGACGCGGTGCTCGGCGACGAGCAGTACGACGTGCTCGCCGTGGAGTTGTCGAGCTATCAGCTCCACTGGGCGCCCTCCCTGCGCGCCCACTCCGCCGCCGTGCTCAATCTCGCCCCCGACCATCTCGACTGGCACGGCTCCATGGAGGCGTACGCCGCCGACAAGGGCCGGGTCTACGAGGGCAACAGAGTCGCCTGCGTCTACAACGTCGCCGACAAGGCCACCGAGGACCTGGTGCGCGAGGCGGACGTCGAGGAGGGATGCCGGGCGATCGGCTTCACCCTCGGCACCCCCGGGCCGTCCCAACTCGGTGTCGTCGAGGGCATCCTGGTCGACCGGGCCTTCGTGGAGGACCGGCACAAGAACGCCCAGGAGCTCGCCGAGGTCTCCGACGTGAACCCGCCGGCCCCGCACAACATCGCCAACGCCCTTGCCGCGGCGGCCCTCGCACGCGCTTTCGGGGTGCCCGCTAGGGCCGTACGGGACGGGCTGCGCGACTTCACCCCGGACGCGCACCGCATCGCCCACGTGGCCGATGTCGACTCGGTCGCCTATGTCGACGACTCCAAGGCCACCAACACCCACGCGGCAGAAGCCTCGTTGGCGGCCTACGAGTCGATCGTGTGGATCGCGGGCGGGCTCGCCAAGGGTGCGACCTTCGACGAGCTGGTCACCAAGTCGGCAAAGCGACTTCGCGGTGTCGTGCTCATCGGTCAGGACCGCGCCCTGATCCGGGAAGCCCTCGCGCGACACGCCCCGGAAGTACCCGTGGTGGACCTCGACCGGACCGACACTGGGGCGATGCTCGCGGCTGTCCGGGAGGCTTCGCGTCTCGCCGTCGCAGGCGACACCGTGTTGTTGGCGCCGGCCTGTGCGTCGATGGACATGTTCGCCAACTACAACAAGCGCGGGGAAGCGTTCGCGGAGGCGGTTCGCGGACTCGCCGGCGCGGGCGCCTGACGGCGGGTCACGGCCGAGGCGGGCGCTTTCGGGATCCTTGGAGGGCGCGTGACTCGAATGTGGTCGGTTCGTCGGCTGCGGGTCGTGGGGGCTGGTCGCGCAGTTCCCCGCGCCCTTGAGGGGTTGGTGGTGAAGCGTGTCCACTAGTCGGACTGGGCGGCCGCCCAGCCAGCGGGCTGTGAGGCGCCCTGCGAGCCCCAAGCCTGCACGCGAGAACCCCCTGCTGCGGTTCTACTTGCGTGCTCACAAAGCCTGGGACCGCCCGCTGACCGCCTACTACCTGATCCTCGGCGGCAGCCTGCTTATCACCGTGCTCGGACTGGTGATGGTCTACTCGGCCTCCCAGATCACGGCCCTGCAGATGTCGTTGCCGGGATCCTTCTTCTTCCGCAAGCAGTTCCTGGCCGCAGTCATCGGCGCCGTCCTGCTGCTGATCGCCTCCCGGATGCCGGTCAAGCTGCACCGGGCGCTCGCCTACCCGATCCTGGCGGGCGCCGTCTTCCTGATGGCCCTGGTGCAGGTGCCGGGGATAGGGATGTCGGTCAACGGCAACCAGAACTGGATCTCGCTCGGCGGCTCCTTCCAGATCCAGCCCAGCGAGTTCGGCAAGCTCGCGCTCGTGCTGTGGGCGGCCGACCTGCTCGCCCGCAAGCAGGACAAGAAGCTGCTGACCCAGTGGAAGCACATGCTGGTGCCGCTCGTCCCGGTCGCCTTCCTGTTGCTCGGACTGATCATGCTCGGCGGCGACATGGGTACGGCGATCATTCTCACCGCGATCCTGTTCGGCCTGCTGTGGCTGGCGGGGGCGCCGACCCGGCTGTTCGTCGGGGTGCTGTCGGTCGCCGCGTTCATCGGGTTCGTCCTCATCAAGACCAGCCCCAACCGCATGGCCCGGCTCGCCTGCATCGGCGCCACCGAGCCCAAGTCCGGCGGCGCCGACTGCTGGCAGGCAGTGCACGGCATCTACGCCCTCGCTTCTGGCGGAATCTTCGGCTCCGGGCTCGGTGCGAGTGTGGAAAAATGGGGCCAACTACCCGAAGCCCACACCGACTTCATCTTCGCCGTCACCGGTGAGGAACTGGGCCTCGCGGGGACGCTGTCGGTACTCGCTCTCTTCGCGGCTCTAGGCTATGCGGGTATCCGCGTGGCCGGACGCACGGAGGACCCCTTCGTGAGGTATGCCGCGGGAGGTGTGACCACCTGGATCACCGCTCAGGCGGTGATCAACATCGGTGCGGTGCTCGGCCTGCTGCCGATCGCCGGTGTCCCGCTCCCGCTGTTCTCCTACGGAGGGTCCGCCCTGCTGCCGACCATGTTCGCCGTCGGGCTGCTGATCGCGTTCGCGCGTGACGATCCCGCCGCGCGGGCGGCGCTTTCGATGCGGCAACCCCGCTTTGGTAGAAAGCGGGCGGGAGGCGCCGTGCCGGCACGGGGGCCTCGGAGATGGAACACGATGCGACGGCGCGCCCCATCGGCGCGTTCGTCCGGAGAGCGGTGAATTTCGGTGCATGTCGTACTCGCCGGTGGGGGGACCGCCGGCCACATCGAGCCCGCGCTCGCCCTCGCGGACGCCCTGCGCAGGCAGGACCCGACCGTGGGGATCACGGCCCTGGGCACGGAACGGGGCCTGGAGACCAAGCTCGTCCCGCAGCGCGGCTACGAGCTCGCGCTCATCCCGGCCGTCCCGCTGCCCCGTAAGCCCACCCCCGAGCTGATCACCGTCCCGGGCCGGCTGCGCGGCACGATCAAGGCCACCGAGCAGATCCTGGAGCGCACCAAGGCCGACGCGGTCGTCGGCTTCGGCGGCTATGTGGCCCTGCCCGGCTACCTCGCGGCCAAGCGGCTCGGGGTGCCGATCGTGATCCACGAGGCCAACGCCCGCCCCGGCCTCGCCAACAAGATCGGCTCCCGCTACGCCGCCCAGGTCGCCGTCGCCACGCCGGACAGCAAGCTGCGGGGCGCCCGCTACATCGGCATCCCGCTGCGCCACACCATCGCCACCCTGGACCGGGCCGCCGCCCGTCCCGAGGCCCGGCACATGTTCGGCCTCGACCCCAACCTGCCGACCCTGCTGGTCTCCGGCGGCTCGCAGGGCGCCCGGCGCCTCAACGAGGTCGTCCAGCAGGTCGCGCCCTGGCTCCAGCAGGCCGGGATCCAGATCCTGCACGCGGTCGGCCCGAAGAACGAACTGCCGCACGTACAGCAGATGCCGGGAATGCCCCCCTACATCCCGGTAAGTTACCTGGACCGGATGGACCTCGCGTACGCCGCGGCCGACATGATGCTCTGCCGCGCGGGCGCGATGACCGTCGCCGAACTCTCCGCCGTCGGGCTTCCGGCCGCCTATGTCCCGCTGCCCATCGGCAACGGCGAACAGCGGCTGAACGCCCAGCCGGTGGTCAAGGCCGGCGGTGGACTGCTGGTCGACGACGCGGAACTGACGCCCGACTGGGTACGGGCGAACGTACTGCCCGTGCTCGCCGACCCGCACCGGCTGTACGAGATGTCCCGCGCCGCCGCCGAGTTCGGCCGCCGGGACGCCGACGACCTGCTGGTCGGCATGGTGTACGAGGCGATCGCCTCGCACCGACGCCAGTAGCCAGGAAGAGGGAGTGCGCGTGGCCGGATCGACGACCGCCGAGCGCGGTGAACGCCAGCAGGAGTCGTCCGGCCCGCCTCCCGCCCGGCGGTTGAGGGTGCGTCGGCTTCGTACGATCATCATTCTCGCCGTGACGCTCGTGCTTCTTTCCGCGGGCGCCGTCTGGCTGTTGTACGGCTCCCAGTGGCTCCGCGTCGAACGCGTGTCGGTCTCGGGGACCGGGGTGCTGACTCCCGAGCAGGTTCGCGAGGCCGCCGACGTCCCGGTCGGATCGCCGCTGATTTCCGTCGACACCGACGCGATCGAGGCACGACTGCTCCGGAAATTGCCCCGAATTGACTCGGTTGATGTCAGTCGATCCTGGCCCCATGGAATCGGGCTGAAAGTGACTGAGCGTACTCCGGTTCTGCTTGTCCAAAAGGGCCGAAACTTTGTCGAAGTGGACGATGAAGGTGTCCGATTCGCCACGGTTTCCGAGGCCCCGAAAGGCGTGCCCGCACTGGAATTGTCGCTCTCCCGGCCCGACTCCCGGGCCGCGAGCCTGCGCCGTTTCGGCGAGGCCCGGCTCGTGCGCGAAGCCGTGCGGGTGGCGGGTGACATTCCGGCCTCCGTCGCCCGCGCGACCCGTTCCGTCAAGGTGCGTTCGTACGACGACATCTCGCTGGAGTTGAGAGGCGGCCGTACCGTCGCCTGGGGGAGTGGCGAGAAGGGTGCCGAGAAGGCCCGTACGCTCACCGCTCTCATGAAAGCCACCCCCGATGCTCGGTACTTCGACGTCAGCGTTCCCACCGCCCCTGCGTCATCGGGGAGTTGACGCACATCAGCGCAGGCCAGCACCCTGGTTGGGCACCGCTACGGCTGATCACATAGGGTGAAAAGAAAAACGGGAGGTTCGGCGTGTTCGTTGAACGTGCGCCACTTGTCGACTTAGTGTCCTGTTCAGAAGACTCCAGGGAACAGACACACTGGTAACCCTAAACTTCAGCGTTAGGGTTCGGGTCGGCGCTACGGACCGTCCCATTCGGCATCAGTCGGCGGATCACGAGGCAGCAGTGCTTCGTTGGCCCGACGACACGTAACTCGAGGCGAGAGGCCTTCGACGTGGCAGCACCGCAGAACTACCTCGCAGTCATCAAAGTCATCGGTGTCGGCGGCGGTGGTGTCAATGCCATCAACCGGATGATCGAGGTCGGTCTCAAGGGCGTCGAGTTCATCGCCATCAACACCGACGCGCAGGCGCTGTTGATGAGCGACGCCGACGTCAAACTCGACGTCGGCCGCGAACTCACCCGCGGACTCGGCGCCGGCGCCAACCCGGCCGTCGGCCGCAAGGCCGCCGAGGACCACCGCGAGGAGATCGAGGAGGTCCTCAAGGGGGCCGACATGGTCTTCGTGACGGCCGGAGAGGGCGGCGGCACCGGCACCGGTGGCGCACCCGTCGTGGCCAACATCGCCCGCTCGCTGGGCGCCCTCACCATCGGCGTGGTCACCCGCCCCTTCACCTTCGAGGGCCGCCGTCGCGCCAACCAGGCCGAGGACGGCATCGCGGAACTCCGCGAAGAGGTCGACACCCTCATCGTCATCCCCAACGACCGACTGCTGTCCATCTCGGACCGCCAGGTCTCGGTCCTCGACGCCTTCAAGTCGGCCGACCAGGTCCTGCTCTCCGGTGTCCAGGGCATCACCGACCTCATCACCACGCCCGGTCTGATCAACCTCGACTTCGCCGACGTCAAGTCGGTCATGTCCGAGGCCGGTTCGGCGCTCATGGGCATCGGCTCGGCCCGCGGCGACGACCGCGCGGTGGCCGCCGCCGAGATGGCGATCTCCTCGCCGCTCCTGGAGGCGTCCATCGACGGCGCCCGAGGTGTGCTGCTCTCCATCTCCGGTGGCTCCGACCTCGGCCTGTTCGAGATCAACGAAGCCGCCCAGCTGGTCAGCGAGGCCGCCCACCCCGAGGCCAACATCATCTTCGGCGCGGTCATCGACGACGCCCTCGGCGACGAGGTCCGTGTCACCGTGATCGCCGCCGGCTTCGACGGCGGCCAGCCGCCGACCCGTCGCGAGACCGTCATGGGCTCGTCCTCCTCCTCGGCCCGTCGCGAGGAGCCCACTCCGGTACGGCAGACCGAGAGCCGTCCCTCCTTCGGCTCGCTCGGCAGCGTCACGCCGAAGGAGGACCCGGAGCCGGTTCCCGAGCCGACCGCCGACCTGCCGGTCGCCCCGCCGGTCCCGCCGTCGCGGAGCTACTCCGACAGCGCGGCCGAGGAGCTGGACGTGCCGGACTTCCTGAAGTGATAGGACAGCGCGAGAGCGTGAGCGGCGCGCACTTCGCCTTCACCGACCGGTGGAGCGGGGTGAGCGCCGCTCCGTATGAGGAGCTCAACCTCGGCGGGGCGGTCGGCGACGACCCCGAGGCCGTGCGGACCAACCGCGAACTGGCCGCCAAGTCCCTCGGGCTCGACCCTGCCCGGGTGGTCTGGATGAACCAGGTGCACGGAGCGGACGCCGTGGTGGTCTCGGAGCCCTGGGGCGAGAATCCGGTGCCCCGGGTCGACGCGGTCGTCACCGCCGAACGCGGCCTCGCCCTCGCCGTCCTCACCGCCGACTGCACCCCGGTGCTGCTCGCGGACCCGGTCGCCGGGATCGTCGCGGCGGCCCACGCGGGCCGGCCCGGCATGGTCGCCGGAGTCGTCCCGGCCGCGCTACGCGCGATGACCGAACTCGGCGCCGACCCGGCCCGGATCGTCGCCCGCACCGGGCCCGCCGTCTGCGGCAGCTGCTACGAAGTGCCCGAGGAGATGCGCGCCGACGTCGCCGCCGTCGAACCCGCGGCGCACGCCGAGACGAGCTGGGGCACTCCCGCGGTCGACGTGACCGCCGGAGTGCACGCGCAGCTCGACCGGCTCGGGGTGCGCGACCGGCGGCAGTCGCCGGTGTGCACGCTGGAGTCCGGCGACCATTTCTCGTACCGCCGCGATCGCACCACGGGGCGACTCGCGGGATATGTCTGGCTGGACTGATGGGGCATGACGGACCGTAAGGACGAACTCGCCGCGAATCTGGCGAAGGTGGAGGAGCGCATCGCCGCTGCGTGCGCGGCCGCCGGGCGGGCACGGGAGGAGGTGACCCTCATCGTGGTCACCAAGACCTATCCCGCGAGCGATGTACGGATGCTCGCCGAGCTCGGTGTGCGTCATGTCGCCGAGAACAAGGACCAGGACGCGGCGCCCAAAGCCGCCGAATGTTCGGATTTGCCCCTTACTTGGCATTTCGTTGGTCAGTTGCAGACCAACAAGGTGCGATCTGTTGTGGGTTACGCGGATCTCGTGCAGTCCGTCGATCGTTCGAAGTTGGTGACGGCCCTGTCCAAGGAGGCCGTGAAGGCCGAGCGCGAGGTGGGCTGCCTGATCCAGGTCGCTCTCGACGCCGGTTCGAGCGAGCGAGGGGAGCGGGGTGGCGTGGCACCGGGCGGGATCGGGGAGTTGGCCGAGCTCGTGGCCCGGGCTCCGGGGTTGCGGCTCGACGGGCTGATGACCGTCGCTCCGCTGACCGGGGAGTACGCGGGACGCGAACAGGCGGCGTTCGAGCGGTTGATGGATTTGTCGACCGACCTGCGCAGAGCCCATCCGGCTGCGAACATGGTCTCGGCAGGGATGAGTGCGGACCTCGAACAGGCCGTGGCGGCAGGGGCGACACATGTGCGCGTCGGCACCGCGGTACTCGGAGTCCGCCCCAGGCTCGGGTAACGTCGCCAAGAAGTCGGACCACAGCAGAAAATATGGTCATTACCGCCGAGAGGCGGTCATAACGACCTCGTGGATCGCGGGCACTTGGCAGTCGTCAGCCGATCCACCACAGAGCGGAGGACTCAGAGAATGGCCGGCGCGATGCGCAAGATGGCGGTCTACCTCGGCCTCGTGGAGGACGATGGGTACGACGGCCGCGGTTTCGACCCCGACGACGACTTCGAACCGGAACTCGACCCGGAGCCCGAGCGGGACCGCCGACGGCATGAGCCGTCTCACCAGTCACATCAGGCACTTCAGCCTGAAAGGGACGAATCGGTCAGAGTTGTGCAGTCCTCGGTACCGCGCGACCCGGTACCCCGATCCTCTTCGCTCGCCGCGGAATCGGTGCGTCCCGCGCGCATCGCGCCCGTGGCATCCATCACACAAGAGCGCGCAAGCCTGGAGAAGAACGCACCGGTGATCATGCCCAAGGTCGTGTCGGAACGAGAGCCTTACCGGATCACCACACTTCACCCCCGGACCTACAACGAGGCCCGTACCATCGGGGAACACTTCCGTGAGGGCACCCCGGTGATCATGAATCTGACTGAGATGGATGACACAGACGCCAAGCGACTTGTCGACTTTGCGGCCGGTTTGGTGTTTGGTCTTCACGGCAGCATCGAGCGGGTGACGCAGAAGGTGTTCCTGTTGTCGCCTGCTAACGTCGATGTCACGGCGGAGGACAAGGCCCGCATCGCAGAGGGCGGGTTCTTCAACCAGAGCTGAGAAGCACAACCGGAACGAAGTACGGAACAGGGGAGAGGGAAAGAAAGACCATGAGCGTGTTCGCGCAGGTGATCTACATCGCGCTGATGGTGTTCCTCATCGTGCTCATCTTCCGGTTGGTCATGGACTACGTCTTCCAGTTCGCCCGCTCGTGGCAACCCGGCAAGGCGATGGTGGTCGTTCTGGAGGCCACCTACACTGTCACCGATCCACCGTTGAAGCTTCTGCGGCGGTTCATCCCGCCGCTGCGTCTCGGGGGCGTGGCGCTCGACCTGTCCTTCTTCGTGCTGATGATCATCGTCTACATCCTCATCTCCATCATGGGAAACCTGGCGAGGTGACTGTGGACGATACGGTCTTGCCGACTGCCGATGACTACGTTGAGGTGAAGAGATGCCGTTGACCCCCGAGGACGTGCGGAACAAGCAGTTCACGACCGTCCGCCTCCGAGAAGGCTATGACGAGGACGAGGTCGATGCCTTCCTCGACGAGGTCGAAGCCGAACTGACGCGCCTGCTGCGCGAGAACGAGGACCTGCGCGCCAAACTGGCCGCGGCGACGCGTGCTGCTGCCCAGAACCAGCAGAACATGCGCAAGCCCCCGGAGCAGGACCAGCAGCAGGGCGGCATGCCCGGACAGGGAATGCCGCAGCAGGGCATGCGCGGGCCCGGTCCCGGCGGCCCTGTGCCGGCCGGCATATCCGGTCCGCCGCAGCAGCAGATGGGTGGCCCCATGGGTGGCCCGCCCCAGCTGCCGAGCGGTGCGCCGCAGCTGCCTGCCGGTCCCAGCGGCGGCCAGGGGGGCCCGCAGGGTCCCGGTCCGATGGGCCAGGGCCCCATGGGTCAGGGTCCGATGGGCCAGGGTCCGATGGGTCAGGGCACCATGGGCGGTCAGCCGCCCATGCAGCAGCAGATGGGTGGCCCGATGGGCGGCCCCATGGGCGGTCCGATGGGCGGCCCCGGTCAGGGCCCCGGTGGCGACAGCGCCGCCCGAGTCCTCTCGCTGGCCCAGCAGACCGCCGACCAGGCGATCGCCGAGGCCCGTTCCGAGGCCAACAAGATCGTCGGCGAGGCGCGTTCGCGTGCCGAGGGTCTCGAGCGTGATGCCCGTGCCAAGGCCGACGCCCTGGAGCGGGACGCGCAGGAGAAGCACCGCGTCGCGATGGGCTCCCTGGAGTCCGCCCGCGCCACGCTGGAGCGCAAGGTCGAGGACCTGCGCGGCTTCGAGCGCGAGTACCGCACGCGTCTGAAGTCGTACCTCGAGTCGCAGCTGCGCCAGCTGGAGACCCAGGCCGACGACTCGCTGGCTCCGCCGCGCACTCCGGCGGCCGCGTCGCTGCCGCCGTCGCCGGCGCCTTCCATGGCTCCGGCCGGTGCGAGCGCCCCGTCGTACGGTGGCAACCCCGGCGGCATGGGCGGCGGTCCTTCGCCGGCCGCTCCGTCCTACGGCGGCCAGCAGCAGATGTCGCCCGCGATGACCCAGCCGATGGCGCCGGTACGGCCGCAGGGCCCCGGCCCGATGGGGCAGGCTCCGTCGCCGATGCGTGGCTTCCTGATCGACGAGGACGACAACTGACGGCCTCTAGTACGCCTTAGGCGTCGGCAGCGTTCAGGGCGGGACCCCGGATTTTTCATCCGGGGTCCCGCCCTTTTACGCGTGTTGATCACGGTGTCGCGGACATGAAGAAGGCCCGGTCCTCGCAGGACCGGGCCTTCGTTCTGCTGCTTACGCCTTGCGCAGACGGAACGTCAGCGACAGGCCCTCGTCGGTGAACGGGGTGCCGTAGCTGTCGTCCGCCTCGCCCTGGGCGAAGTCCGTCGCAAGGACCTCGTCGGCGATCAGGGCGCTGTGCTCGGACAGGGCCGCGATCACGGCCGGGTCCGTGGCCGTCCAGCGCAGGGCGATGCGGTCGGCCACGTCGAGGCCGCTGTTCTTGCGGGCCTCCTGGATCAGACGGATCGCGTCACGGGCCAGGCCCGCCTGCCGGAGCTCCTCCGTGATCTCCAGGTCGAGGGCGACCGTCGCACCGGAGTCGGAGGCCACCGACCAGCCCTCGCGCGGGGTCTCGGTGATGATCACCTCGTCCGGGGCCAGAGCGATCGTCTCGCCGTCGACCTCGACCGAGGCCGTGCCCTCGCGCAGGGCGAGGGACAGCGCGGCCGCGTCGGCGTTCGCGACGGCCTTCGCCACGTCCTGGACGCGCTTGCCGAAACGCTTGCCCAGGGCGCGGAAGTTGGCCTTCGCCGTGGTGTCGACCAGGCTGCCGCCGACCTCGCTGAGGGAGGCGAGCGCGCTCACGTTCAGCTCGTCGGTGATCTGCGCGTGCAGTTCACGGTCCAGGGCGTCGAAGCCGGTCGCGGCCACGAGCGCCCGGGACAGCGGCTGGCGGGTCTTCACGCCCGACTCCGCGCGCGTGGCCCGGCCCAGCTCGACGAGCCGGCGCACCAGGACCATCTGCTTCGACAGCTCCGGGTCGATGGCGGTCAGGTCCGCCTCCGGCCAGGAGGTCAGGTGCACCGACTCCGGGGCGCCCGGGGTGACCGGCACGACCAGGTCCTGCCAGACCCGCTCGGTGATGAACGGGGTCAGCGGGGCCATCAGCTTGGTGACCGTCTCGACGACCTCGTGCAGGGTGCGCAGCGCGGCCTTGTCGCCCTGCCAGAAACGGCGCCGGGACCGGCGTACGTACCAGTTGGACAGGTCGTCCACGAACGCCGAAAGGAGCTTGCCGGCGCGCTGGGTGTCGTACGCCTCCAGGGACTGGGTCACCTGGTCGGTCAGCGCGTGCAGTTCGGACAGCAGCCAGCGGTCCAGGACCGGGCGGTCTGCCGGGGCCGGGTCCGCCGCGCTGGGCGCCCAGTTGGACGTACGGGCGTACAGGGCCTGGAAGGCGACCGTGTTCCAGTACGTGAGGAGCGTCTTGCGGACGACCTCCTGGATGGTGCCGTGGCCCACGCGACGAGCCGCCCACGGGGAGCCGCCGGCTGCCATGAACCAGCGCACCGCGTCCGCGCCGTGCCGGTCCATCAGCGGGATCGGCTCCAGGGTGTTGCCCAGGTGCTTGGACATCTTGCGGCCGTCCTCGGCGAGGATGTGGCCGAGGCAGACGACGTTCTCGTACGACGACTTGTCGAAGACCAGAGTGCCGACGGCCATCAGCGTGTAGAACCAGCCTCGCGTCTGGTCGATGGCCTCGGAGATGAACTGCGCCGGGTAGCGGGACTCGAACAGTTCCTTGTTCTTGTACGGGTAGCCCCACTGCGCGAACGGCATCGAACCCGAGTCGTACCAGGCGTCGATGACCTCCGGCACGCGCGTGGACGTCTTTCCGCAGCCGTCCTGGGGGCAGGCGAAGGTGACCTCGTCGATGTACGGGCGGTGCGGGTCCAGGCCGGAGTGGTCCGTGCCGGTCAGCTCGGTGAGCTCCGCGCGGGAGCCGACGACCGTGAGGTGGTCGTCCTCGCAGCGCCAGATCGGCAGCGGGGTGCCCCAGTAGCGGTTGCGGGACAGCGCCCAGTCGATGTTGTTCTGCAGCCAGTCGCCGAAGCGGCCGTGCTTGACCGTCTCCGGGAACCAGTTGGTGTTCTCGTTCTCCTGGAGGAGGCGGTCCTTGACGGCGGTGGTGCGGATGTACCAGGACGGCTGCGCGTAGTAGAGGAGCGCGGTGTGGCAGCGCCAGCAGTGCGGGTAGCTGTGCTCGTACGGGATGTGCCGGAAGAGGAGGCCGCGCTGCTGGAGGTCCTCGGTGAGCTTTTCGTCCGCCTTCTTGAAGAAGACGCCGCCCACGAGGGGGACGTCCTCCTCGAAGGTGCCGTCCGGGCGCACCGGGTTCACGACCGGCAGGCCGTAGGCGCGGCAGACCTTGAGGTCGTCCTCACCGAAGGCGGGGGACTGGTGGACCAGGCCGGTACCGTCCTCGGTCGTGACGTACTCGGCGTTGACGACGTAGTGCGCCTGCTCCGGGAACTCCACGAGCTCGAACGGACGTTGATAGGTCCAGCGCTCCATGTCGGCGCCGGTGAAGGACTGGCCGGTGGTCTCCCAGCCCTCGCCGAGCGCCTTGGCGAGCAGCGGCTCGGCGACGACGAGCTTCTCCTCGCCGTCGGTGGCGACGACGTAGGTGACCTCGGGGTGCGCGGCGACCGCCGTGTTGGACACCAGGGTCCAGGGGGTCGTCGTCCACACCAGGAGCGCGGCCTTACCGGCGAGCGGACCGGAGGTGAGCGGGAAACGGACGTACACGGACGGGTCCACGACCGTCTCGTAGCCCTGCGCCAGCTCGTGGTCGGACAGGCCGGTGCCGCAGCGCGGACACCAAGGGGCGACGCGGTGGTCCTGGACCAGCAGGCCCTTGTCGAAGATCGTCTTCAGCGACCACCAGACCGACTCGATGTACTCGGGGTCCATCGTGCGGTAGGGGTCCTGGAGGTCGGTCCAGTAGCCCATGCGGGTCGTGAGCGCCTCGAAGGCGTCGGTGTGGCGGGTCACGGACTCGCGGCACTTGGCGTTGAACTCGGCGATGCCGTACGCCTCGATGTCCTTCTTGCCGCTGAAGCCGAGCTCCTTCTCGACCGCGAGCTCCACCGGGAGGCCGTGGCAGTCCCAGCCGGCCTTGCGGGCCACGTGGTAGCCGCGCATGGTGCGGAAGCGGGGGAAGACGTCCTTGAAGACGCGCGCCTCGATGTGGTGGGCGCCCGGCATGCCGTTGGCGGTCGGCGGGCCCTCGTAGAAGACCCACTCGGGGCGGCCCTCGGACTGCTCCAGGGTCTTGGCGAAGATCTTCTGCTCGCGCCAGAAGTCGAGCACCGCGTGCTCGAGCGCGGGCAGGTCGACCTGGGCGGGCACCTGGCGGTACTGCGTCATCAGTCTTCCTCCGGCGGATGTGCTGCCTTCCGTCCGGAGGGACGAGAGCCCGTGCGCCGGATTCGGCGCGCTCCCGCGGTACCACCCTCCTTGGCCCGCCGACACCTGGTGTGTGTCGATGAGCCCCCTCATTGGGGTCGCGATGCCGGGTCTACCGGCCCTGACGGGCTTTCTTCCGGCGGCTCCGGGGTGATCTTCGCGTCGCGCTCGCCCCCGGGCTTCCACCGTCCCCGGGTCGCTCTGGGCTGCGTACGCCGCTACTCGTCCCCATCCACGCTTCTCGCTGCGCCCAGTGTACGGCGCCCCGGGGACACTGGCCGACCGGATTTCCGGGGCCGGGCGCGGAGGTCGCCGCAGGGCCCGCCGTGACCCGAATGGAGCGGCACGACTGTTCGGATTCCGGGACGCTCGATCCGGCGGATTACCCGGCGGGGAGCTGGGCACAACGCATGCATGCTTCCCGCCCCGCGTGCGTGGGGCGGGCGAATCGGGCGGCGTGCCCCGTTGCCGCGGGACTCAAGTCGATTTATCGTCCCAGCACGATTCGCGAGCAAGATCACAATATGTGAAGGGGCCGCGGCATGGTGGCGAAGAAGACCGCCGTACAGCAGTCGGCGTCGGGCCGTTCCAGCCATGCCCGAGCCTCCGGCGGCGAGGCCAAGGGCGCGGGCGGCAAGAAGAGCGCGCAGGGGGCGTCCGCCGCATCGCCCGCCAAGGGTGCGGTCAAGGCCGTGAAGGCGGTCGGTGCGGCGGCGAAGAGCGTCGCGAAGAAGGCCGCCGTCAAGAGCACGCGCGCGGGTGCGGGTGCGGAGAAGGGCGTGGCGAAGAAGGCGGCGCCCCGGAGGGCGAGCGGCGCCAAGAAGGCCACGGCGGCTTCCGGCGGGCACGCGACCGCGGAGGACGAGACCTCGGGCGGGAGACCGACGGCCGAGGCCCCTGTCGGGGGGACGGAGGAGCCCACCAAGGGCGTCGGAAAGGCGTCGGTCACGAGGAAGGCCGCGGTCACGAAGAAGGCCGCGGGTACCAAGAAGGCTGCGGTCACGAAGAAAGCCGCGGTCACGAAGAAAGCTGTGGCCACGAAGAAAGCTGTGGCCACGAAGAAGGCCGCAGGTGCGAAGAAGGTCTCGGGTACGAAGAAAGTCTCGGGTACGAAGAAGAAGGCGGTCGCCGAGAAGAGCACGACGAAGAGCACGGCCGCCGAGAAGAGGGCGGCAAAGGGCGCCACCGCGACGAAGGCCGCGGGGGAGAGGACGGCCGCGGCGGACACCGCGGTCGAGGAGACGGCCGCCACGGAGGCCGGTGTCCCGCAGGGGGACACCGGACAGGGCACCTCCGGGAAGCACACCCCCACGAAGCGGGCGGCCAGGAAGAGCACGGCCAACAAGGCGGGCGCGGCGAGGGCCGCGAAAAAGACGGGAGCCACGACGGTGGTTGCGAAGAAGACCCCTGGCACGGCCACAGCGGCGAAGACCGCCCTACCCAACGCGCGTGTCGCCGCGGTGGAGCCCGGCGAACTGGCGGTGCGCCCGGGTGAGGATCCATGGACGCCCGAAGAGGTCGAGGAGGCCCGCGCGGAGCTGACCGCCGAGGTGCTGCGGCTGCGCACCGAGATCACCACCTCCGAGGAGTCCCTGGTCGGACTCATGCGGGACTCCGGGGACGGCGCGGGCGACGACCAGGCCGACACCGGCACGAAGAACATCACGCGCGAGAGCGAGATGGCCCTCGCGGCCAACGCGCGCGAGATGCTCACCCAGACCGAACGCGCCCTGGGACGGCTCGACGCCGGCACCTACGGCCTGTGCGAGAACTGCGGCAACCCCATCGGCAAGGCACGCATGCAGGCCTTCCCGCGCGCGACCCTGTGCGTGGAGTGCAAGCAGAAGCAGGAACGCCGGTACTGAGGGTCCTTGGAGGCGTGTCGTACCCTCGTCCTCAGTCAGGTACCTAGGTCGAGGGACTCACGTGGCAGAGGCGGAGCGCATCATCGGTACGCCGGATACCCCAGAGGCGGCGGGGGCCGAGCCGGAGCAGGACCAGACGGCGCGGCCCAGGGGCAAGCGCCGGATCGCCGTGCTGTTCACGGTGGCCGCCTTCGCGTACGCCCTCGACCTGATCAGCAAGATGATCGTGGTCGCCAGGCTGGAGCACCACGAGCCGATCGAGATCATCGGGGACTGGCTGAAGTTCGAGGCGATCCGCAACGCGGGCGCGGCCTTCGGCTTCGGCGAGGCCTTCACCGTGATCTTCACGGTGATCGCGGCCGCAGTGATCGTGGTCATCGCCCGGCTCGCCCGCAAGCTCTACAGCCTGCCCTGGGCGATCGCGCTCGGACTGCTGCTCGGCGGTGCGCTCGGCAACCTCACCGACCGGCTCTTCCGCTCGCCCGGCGTCTTCGAGGGCGCGGTCGTCGACTTCATCGCGCCCAAGCACTTCGCGGTCTTCAACCTCGCCGACTCGGCGATCGTGTGCGGCGGCATCCTGATCGTGCTGCTGTCCTTCAAGGGGCTGGACCCGGACGGAACCGTCCACAAGGACTGAGCCCCGGCCTTCCGGTTTTCCACAGGGCCGGTCGGGGCCGTCCGGGCTGTCCGGCATACTCGACGGGTGAGCACGATTCCCGAGATCCGTACCCTGCCCGTGCCCGACGGCCTGGAGGGCGAGCGCGTCGACGCCGCCATCTCCCGCATGTTCGGCTTCTCCCGTACCAAGGCGGCCGAGCTCGCAGCCGCGGGGAAGGTCATGGTCGACGGGTCGGTGGTCGGGAAGTCCGAGCGGGTGCACGGCGGGGCCTGGCTGGAGGTCGAGATGCCGCAGGCGGCCGCGCCGGTGCAGATCGTCGCCGAGCCGGTCGAGGGCATGGAGATCGTCCATGACGACGACGACGTGGTCGTGATCGTCAAGCCGGTCGGGGTCGCCGCGCACCCCAGCCCCGGCTGGACCGGCACGACCGTGATCGGCGGGCTCGCCGCCGCCGGATACCGCATCTCCACCTCCGGTGCCGCCGAGCGCCAGGGCATCGTGCACCGGCTCGACGTGGGCACCTCGGGGCTGATGGTCGTGGCCAAGTCGGAGCGGGCGTACACCTCGCTCAAGCGCCAGTTCAAGGAGCGCACGGTCGACAAGCGGTACCACACGCTCGTCCAGGGCCACCCTGACCCCACCAGCGGCACCATCGACGCACCCATCGGCCGGCACCCCCAGCACGACTACAAGTGGGCGGTCACCGCCGAGGGCAAGCCGTCCGTGACGCACTACGACCTCATCGAGGCGTTCCGCGCGGCCTCGCTGCTCGACGTGAAGCTGGAGACCGGGCGCACCCACCAGATCCGCGTCCACATGGCGGCCCACCGCCATCCCTGCGTCGGCGACCTGACCTACGGCGCGGACCCGACCCTCGCCAAGCGGCTGCGGCTGACCCGGCAGTGGCTGCACGCCGTGCGGCTCGGCTTCGAGCACCCCGGGGACGGGGAGTGGGTGGAGTTCGCGAGCGAATATCCGGAGGACCTCCAGCAGGCCCTGGACCTGGTGCGGGCGGAGACCTACGGGTGAGCACGGGCGCGTACGAGGTGCGGATCGCCGAGGACCCCGCCGACCGGGAGTCCTGCTTCGCGGTGCGCAAGGAGGTCTTCGTAGGCGAGCAGGGTGTGCCCGAGGACATCGAGTACGACTCCTACGACGCCGTGGCGGTGCATGTGCTGGCCGTTCGGGAGGACGGGGTGCCGCTCGGGACCGGGCGGCTGCTGTACGGCGAGGCGGCGGCAGGGAAGACCGGCGGCGAGGTGTCCGTGGGGTCCCTGGGGCGGCTCGCGGTGACCCGGGAGGCGCGCGGGCTCGGGGTGGGGGCCGCGCTGGTGGCGGCCGTCGAGGACGCGGCACGCGCGCGTGGGCTGACGGCCGTGGATCTGCACGCCCAGACGCACGCGCTGGGGTTCTACGAGCGGCTCGGGTACGAGGCGTACGGGCCGGAGTTCCCGGACGCGGGGATACCGCACCGGGCCATGCGGCGGGTTCTCTGACGGGTTGTGAGTGACGGGCGTGACGGCTGACGGGTGGCCCGTGGCGGCTGACGGCTGAGCGCCGGCGGTTGAAGGCCTTGCGGGAGCGGCGGTCGGGCGGGTTGGGGCGTTTTGCGGGCAGACTGAAGTGACCGTTGGTTTGTCGATCTGCCCGGAGTTCTCACCGTGGATCAGTTGGCCCTGTTGTTCGTGCTGTTGCTGGGGGCTCTGATCAGTGTCCCGGTGGGGGACCGGCTCGGGTTGCCGGCGCCGGTGCTGATGACACTGCTCGGGATCGTGCTGGCGGTGCTGGACTTCGTACCGAATGTCGACATCCCGCCCGAGCTGATCCTTCCCATCCTGCTGCCACCCCTGCTCTACGCGGCGGTGCGGCGCACGTCCTGGCGGCAGTTCACGGCCAACAAGCGGCCGATCTTCCTGCTGGCCGTGGCGCTCGTGTTCGTGACGACCCTGTGCGTCGCCGTCGTCGCCCACGCGATCGTGCCGGGGCTGCCGATCGCCGCCGCCGTCGCACTGGGCGCGCTGGTCGCGCCGCCCGACCCGGTCGCCGCGACCGCGGTCGCGGGCCAACTCGGGCTGCCCCGAAGGCTGGTGTCCATCCTGGAGGGCGAGGGGCTCTTCAACGACGTGACGGCGATCGTGCTCTACCACGTGGCCGTCGCCGCGGCCGTCAGCGGCTCGTTCAAGCCCGGGGAGGCCGTCTTCGAGCTCGTGCTCTCCGCGGTGGTCGCCGTCGTCGTGGGGCTGGTGCTGGGCTGGGGCGCCAACAAGCTGATGGATCTGCTGGGCGACGCCACCCTCCAGATCGGGCTGACGGTGCTCGTGCCGTACGCCTCCTACGTGCTCGCCGAGGAGCTCCACGGCTCCGGTGTGCTCGCCGTGCTGACCACCGCCCTCTTCCTCGCCGAGTACGGCACCGACGCCGACGACGTGATGACCCGGCTGGCCGGGCACACCTTCTGGGACATCGTCGACACCCTCGTCACCGGCGTGGCCTTCGGGCTCATCGGACTGGAGCTGCACAACGCGATCCGGACCGCGTCCGGGCGCTGGGGCGAGATGCTCGGCTGGGCCGGGACGATCGTCGCCGTGGTCGTCCTCGTACGGCTCGCGTGGCTGATGCCGGCCACCTGGCTCACCAAGCGGATGCACGCGAGGCGGGACTACAGCGAGGAGATCCCGACGAGTTGGCGGGAGACCGTCATCATGTGGTGGTCCGGGATGCGGGGCGTGGCGTCGGTGGCGCTGGCGCTGGCCATTCCGCTGGAGACCGAATCGGGCGCGGGCTTTCCCGACCGGGACGAGATCGTCTTCATCGCGTTCGGTGTGATCATGGCGACGCTGGTGCTCCAGGGGCTGACGCTGCCGTGGCTGGTGAAGCGGCTGGGGGTGCGGGCCGACAGCGAGCGGGAGAAGGAGTTCGAGAAGGCCCTCGCGGTCCGGGCGGCGAAGGCGGCCAAGCGGCGGCTGCGGGAGATCGAGGCCGTGGAGGAGCTGCCGGAGGAACTGTCCGAGCAGATGCAGCGGCGGGCGTTCGAGATCGGCGTGCGGATCCATCCCGAGACGGGGGACGAGGAGCGGCGCGAGGCCAGGCGGCGGCTCAAGCGGGTGCGGCAGATCCAGGGCGAGATGCTGAGCGCGGCGCGGCACGAGGTGCTGGCGGCGCGGAGCGAGCCGGGGGCCGACCCCGAGGTCGTGGACCGGGTGCTCAGGCATCTGGACGTCCGTAGTCTGCGGTGAGCGGGCGGCCACCGGGGGAACGCGCGCCAAGTGGACGTTTGTAGGCTGCAGTCATGGCTCGCAACGTGGTGATCAGTGGTGGCGGTACGGGAATCGGGCTCGCGGCGGCGCAGGTGTTCGCTGCGGAGGGGGATCGGGTGCTGCTGCTCGGGCGGCGCGCCGAGGTGCTGGCGAAGGCCGGGGTGCCCGGGGCGTTGACGTACGCCGCGGATCTCGGTGACGTCGAGCAGGTGCGCGGGGTGGTCGGATTCGTGGCGCGTGAGCTCGGGGCCGTGGATGTGCTGATCCACAGTGCCGGGGGGAACGGGCAGCTCGAACCCGCGGTGGACGGTGCCGATCCGCTCGACGCCGTCGTGCACGACTGGACCGTGAACTTCCGGCTCAATCTGCTGACCGCGGTGCTGCTCACGGAGGGGTTGAAGGAGCGGCTCGCCTCGCCGGGCGGGCGGGTGCTGTTCGTGAGTTCCATCGCCGCGTACCGGGGGTCCGGGAGCGGGGCGTACGGGGCGGCGAAGGCGGGGCTGCATCCGTACGCCCATGATCTGGCGCGGGAGTTGGGGCCGCGGGGGATCACGGCCAATGTGGTGGCGCCGGGGTATGTCGAGGAGACGGAGTTCTTCGGTGCGGCGATCGATCCCGCGCGGCGGGAGCGGCTGATCGGTGACACGTCCACGGGGCGGGCCGGGACGCCGGGGGATGTCGCCGCGACGCTGCACTGGCTGGCTTCGGCCGGGGCCGGGCATGTGACTTCGCAGATCGTGCAGGTCAATGGTGGGGCTGAGCGCGGGAGGTGACGGGGGCGCGGCCGGCTGTCGGCGGGTGCGGGTCCGTCGTGGCCGGTCGCGCAGTTCCCCGCGCCCCTGAGTGGGTACAGTCGCGCGGCGCCAGGACGGACCCTGCGCCACCGCCGGGACGGCCATGCGCCACGCGGCATCAGGACGGACCCTGTGTCGCGCGGTGCCATGGCGGTCCTGTGTCGTGCGGCGCTATGGCTGCCTTGCGTCGTGCGGCGCTACGGCGGTCCTGTGTCGTGCGGCGCCGCACGGCAGGCCCTCTGCCACGTGGCGCCGCACGGCCGTCAGCCCGGTCCTGGGCGCCGCACGGCCGTCAGCCCGGTTGTGGGCGCGGCGCGGCCGTCAGCCCGGTTGTGGGCGTGGCACGCCGAGCGGTGTCAGCCTCGGCCCGTTCTCGGGGCGTCGGCGGCTGCGCCGTCGGGGTTGCCGCTGTGCGGGCGGTGGCCGTTCCTCGACCGGAATCCCGGGGCCAGTGTCGCGTCCGCCGTGTTGACCCGGGGCAGGGCGTACGGGTGGTGGTCGGTCAGCCAGCGGATCATCTGTTCGCGGACCGTGACCCTCACCGTCCAGATGTCGTCCGCGTCCTTGGCGGTCACCAGGGCACGCACCTGCATCGTGTTCGGGGTGGTGTCGGTGACGGCGAGGCCGTAGTCGCGGCCGTCCCAGGCCGGGCACTCGCGCAGGATGTCCCGCAGCCGCTCGCGCATCAGCTCCACCGGGGCGGTGTGATCGACGTGCCAGAAGACGATGCCGGTCATCTGCGGGGTGCCGCGCGACCAGTTCTCGAACGGCTTCGAGGTGAAGTACGACACCGGCATGGTGATCCGGCGCTCGTCCCAGGTGCGGACCGTCAGGAAGGTCAGCGTGATCTCCTCGACGGTGCCCCACTCGCCGTCCACCACCACGGTGTCCCCGATGCGCACCATGTCGCCGAAGGCGATCTGCAGCCCGGCGAACATGTTGCTGAGCGTCGACTGGGCGGCCACACCGGCGACGATGCCGAGGATGCCCGCCGAGGCCAGCAGCGAGGCACCGGCCGCGCGCATCGCGGGGAACGTCAGCAGCATCGCGGCCACGGCCACCACGCCGACGACCGCGGCGACCACCCGCATGATCAGCGTGACCTGGGTGCGCACCCGGCGGACCCGGGCGGCGTCGTGGTGGGCGCGGGCGTAACGGGTGTACGTCGTCTCCACTATGGCGGCGGCGATCCGGATCACCAGCCAGGCGGTCGCCCCGATCAGGATCAGCGTCAGGGTCTGCCCGATGCCCGCACTGTGCCGCTGCAGCACCCTCGCCTCGTCGTACGCTCCTCTCAGCATCGCCGCGCACAGCACGAGCATGTAGGGGATGCGGCCACGGCGCAGCAGACCCCACATCGGGGTCTCGCTGTGGCGCGCGTCGGCCTTGCGCAGCAGAAGGTCGGTGGCCCAGCCGATCACGAGAGTGAGCAGCACCGAGCCGCCGACCACGATCAGTGGACGGAGTACGTTCTCCATGACCCCGAACCTAACCGGCCCGGGGCGGGCATGAACATGTGACTTCCGCCCCGAAGTGGGTACGGCCCCTGTCCCCGCCGTGCGCGGGCGTTGTCCGTACCGGCTGGCACCATGGCCCCATGAACATCATGCTCTTTCACTCGACCTACGGCCTCAGGCCCGCCGTCCGCCAGGCCGCCGACCGGCTGCGGGAGGCGGGGCACGAGGTGTGGACCCCGGACCTCTTCGAGGGGCGCACGTTCGACACGGTCGAGGAGGGCATGGCCTTCAACGAGGAGATCGGCAAGGACGAACTGCTCAAGCGGGCCGTCCTGGCCGCCGCGCCCTACTCCGAGCGCGGTCTCGTCTACGCCGGCTTCTCGCTCGGTGCCTCGATCGCGCAGACCCTCGCCCTCGGCGACGACAAGGCCCGCGGACTGCTGCTCCTGCACGGCACGTCGGACATCGCGCCCAACGCGACCGCGGACGAACTGCCGGTCCAGCTGCACGTGGCCGAGCCGGACCCGTTCGAGACCGACGACTGGCTGAGCGCCTGGTATCTCCAGATGGGCCGCACCGGCGCCGACGTCGAGGTCTACCGGTACGCCGGGGCCGGTCACCTCTACACCGACCCCGACCTGCCGGACTACGACGAGGAGGCCGCCGAGGCCACCTGGCGGGTGGCCCTCGGCTTCCTGGAGACGCTCTAGACGGGGGTGTACGTCCGCTCGACCTTCTGCGTGCCGGTCCGGGTGCGGTACGAACGCGCCCAGGCCGAGGTCGCGTTCTGCTTCGTCTTGTCGGACAGCACGTAGTAGTCCATCTGCGCCCGGTCGGCGGTGATGTCCAGGACGCCGTAGCCGTGGCGGTCGGTGTCGACCCAGTGGACGTGCCGGTTGGCGACCTGGATGACCGGCGCCGCGAGCGCGGTCACCGTGCCCTCGGGAACCTTGAGGATGTCGTCGAGGTTGTCCGAGGTCACCGAGGTCACGACGAACTCCGTGGCGGCCGAGGCGGACAGCGGGTAGGTGCCGGCGTCCACCGGCACGTCGTTGGCCCACGCCATGTGGATGTCGCCGGTCAGGAAGACGGTGTTGCGGATGGCGTTGGAGCGCAGGTGGGCCAGGAGTTCGCGGCGGTCGTCGGTGTAGCCGTCCCACTGGTCGGTGTTGAGGGCGAGCCCCTCCTTCGGCAGACCGAGCAGCTCGGCGAGGGGCCTCAGCAGGTCGGCGGAGAGCGAGCCGATCGCGAACGGCGAGATCATCACGGAGTTGCCGACCAGCCGCCAGGTGGTGTCACTCGACTTCAGACCGGCCTTCAGCCAGTCCAGCTGGGCGCGGCCGGTGATGGTGCGGTTCGGGTCGTCGACCGAGCCGTTGCCCACGGCGACCTGCTGGGAGCGGAAGGACCGCAGGTCGAGCAGCGAGAGGTCGGCGAGCTTGCCGAAGCGCAGCCGGCGGTAGGTGGTGCCCGCGAGCGCGGGGCGGACCGGCATCCACTCGAAGTAGGCCTGCTTGGCGGCGGCCTGACGGGCCGACCAGGCGCCCTCCGCGCCCTCGGTGTGGTTCTCGGCACCGCCCGACCAGGCGTCGTTGGCGAACTCGTGGTCGTCCCATATCGCGACGACCGGGGCGACCGCGTGGAGGGCCTGGAGGTCCGGGTCCGTCTTGTACTTGCCGTGCCGGATCCGGTAGTCGGCCAGGGTGAGGATCTCGTGGGTCGGCGCGTGCTGCCGTACGACGGTGTCGCGGGTGCCGTACTCGCCGGTGCCGTACTCGTAGATGTAGTCGCCCAGATGCAGCCAGGCGTCCAGGTCGCCGCGGGCCGCGAGATGGCGGTACGAGGAGAAGTAGCCGGCCTCCCAGTTGGCGCAGGAGACCACGCCGAAGCGGAGGTTGGCCACGGCCGCGTCCGCCGCCGGCGCAGTGCGGGTGCGCGCCGCCGGGGAGTCGGTGCCGCCCGCCGAGAAGCGGAACCAGTAGTCGGTGGCGGGCGCGAGGCCGCGCACGTCCGCCTTGACGGTGTGGTCGGAGGCGGCGGTCGCGGTGACGGATCCCTTGGCGACGACGTTCGTGAAGGCCTTGTCCCTGGCGACGATCCAGCCGACCTCGGTGTCGGGGCCGAGCCCGGAGCCGGGTACGGCCTCGGCGGTGGGGGTCACCCGGGTCCACAGCAGGATCCCGTCCGGGAGCGGGTCGCCGGAGGCGACGCCGTGCAGGAAGGCGGGGGTCTCGGCGGCCGCCCGGGCCGGCAGTGCGGCGGCGAGCGGTCCGGCCAGAACCGCGGTGGCCGCCGCGGCCTTGACGACCGTACGGCGGCGCGGGGAAAGGGAGTTGCTCTCGGTTGTTCTCGGTCTACTGGTCACGGCCGATCAGGTTACTGATCGGTATGAACGAGGGCGGGCGAACTCGTGAAAGTTCGCCCGCCCTTTGCCTGAAGAGTGCGGTGATCAGGCCTTCAGAGCCGCGTCGAGCGCCGTGTTGAAGTCGGCGACCGTCATCGGCGCGCTCTTGCCGTCGGCACCGGTCAGCGTCTTGCCGTCCATCTTCAGGGTCGGGGTGCCGGTCACCCCGTCCTTGTTGAACTTCTCGGACATGTCCAGGGCCCACTTGTCGTAGGTGCCGTTCTTCACGGCGTTCTGGAAGGTCTTGTTGTCCTTCAGCTCAGGGACGGTCTGCGCGATCTTGATGAGGTAGGAGTCGTCCTTGAACTTGTCGGGGCCGCTCTCGTCGGGGTGCCACTTCGTGGAGTACATCGCGGTCTTGTACTTCAGGAACGCCTCGGGGCTCACGTTCAGCGCCGCGCCGAGGGCGCTGAGGCCGTTCTTCGAGCCCTCGCCGCCGAGGTTGCCGTCGAGGAAGGTGGCACCGACGAACTGGATCTTGAACTTGCCGTCCTCGACGCCCTTGTCGACGGTCGAGCCGACGGTCTGCTCGAACTGCGCGCAGACGGGGCAGCGCGGGTCCTCGTACATGACGAGGGTCTTCTTGGCGGTGCTCTTGCCGATGACGACGGTCGTGCCGTTGGTGCCCGTGCTGTTGGCCGGCTTGACGAGCTTGTCGTCCTTCGCCGCTTCCCAGTAGCTGGGCTTGTTGCCCTGGACGACCGCGTAGCCGATGCCGCCGGCTATCGCCAGGACACCGACCACGGAGCAGGCGACGATGACCTGCCGCTTGATCTTGTCGCGCTTGGCCTGGCGCTCGCGTTCCTGGCGCAGCCGCTCACGGGCGGCGGTCTTCGCGGCCTGGCTGTTCCGCTTGCTCATTTCGGTGTTCTCCATCGGGGGACGCGCACACGTGGTGTGCGGGGATACGTGGGTCGGGACTGGTGGTGCTCAGGTGCCGTGGGAGCGCGTGAGGCTCAGACGGAAGCGACCGAGCACGGCGGTCCACGCCGTCCCAGGGAGTGCACGAGGAGCTCGTCGAGAACGCGGGCCGTACGGCGGCCGGGGCGCACCGGGCGGACCGGTTCCGGCGCCGACCGCACGGTCAGCGCGGCGGCCGCGAGGAGCAGCGGCCGGAAGGTCGTGGCGGCGACGGCCCGCAGCAGCTGGGCCAGCGCCCGTTCGCCCCGGCGCAGCCAGGCGGCCGCGATCAGGCCGACGCAGACGTGCGCGCCGAGCAGCAGCCACGCGGTGGCCGGGTCGGCGTGGGCGAGCAGGCCGCCCAGCCGCTCCGGGTCGGTGCCGGTCATCCGGGCCAGCGGCGAGCCGACGCTGGTGCCGTCGCCGCAGAACACGTCCCAGCCGACCGAGCGCAGCGGCCCCGTCACCGGGCCGCCCGCGGCGCCGTAGCAGATGTGCTGCCCGGTGGTGAAGACGGTGTCGGCGGCCAGCTCCAGGGGGATCAGCACGGCGGCGATCCGCCCGTAGCCGCGCTCCCGGCCGGCCAGCGCGAAGGTGAGCGCGAACACGGCGACGGCGACCGCCGCCACCGTGTTGAGCGGCAGGGGAGCCCGGGACAGCAGCACGTGCGACGCGGTGCTGAGCGTCACGACGAGTGCCGTGAACAGCGCCGCGCGGAGCGCTCGTAGCTGGGTCCCGGATATGTCCATAGCGTGGAGAGTGTGTCACGCGGGCCTGTAAGGGACCCCTAAAGGGTCCCTGTGAGCGGCCCTATCGTTATCGACGGCGGTTGGGGGCCCGTCACAGGCCGGGGATGCGGCCGTTGCGGAACAGGTCCACGAAGGTCTGGTGGTCGGCACGCGCGCGTGCGCCGTAGCTGTGCGCGAAGTCGACCAGGAGGCCCGCGAAGCCGTCCTCGTCGGCCGCGATCGCCGCGTCGATGGCCCGCTCGGTGGAGAACGGCACCAGGGACTCGCCGGAGGTGTCGTCGGCCGCTGCGTGCATGGTGGCCGTGGCCCGGCCGAGGTCGGCGACGACCGCCGCGATCTCCTCCGGGTCGTCGATGTCGCCCCAGTCCAGGTCCACGGCGTACGGCGAGATCTCCGCGACCAGCTGGCCCGCGCCGCTCAGCTCGGTCCAGCCCAGCCAGGGGTCGGCGTGCTGCTGGAGGGCGCGCTGGGAGATCACCGTGCGGTGGCCCTCGTGCTGGAAGTAGTCGCGGATCGCCGGGTCGGTGATGTGCCGGGAGACGGCCGGGGTCTGGGCTTGCTTGATGTAGATCACGACGTCGTTCTCCAGGGCGTCGGTGTGCCCCTCGAGCAGGATGTTGTACGACGGCAGCCCGGCCGATCCGATGCCGATGCCGCGCCGGCCGACGACGTCCTTGACGCGGTAGGAGTCCGGGCGGGACAGGGAGGCCTCCGGGAGGGTCTCCAGATAGCCGTCGAAGGCCGCGAGCACCTTGTAGCGGGTGGCCGCGTCCAGCTCGATGGAACCGCCGCCCGGCGCGAAGCGGCGCTCGAAGTCGCGGATCTCCGTCATCGACTCCAGCAGGCCGAAGCGGGTCAGGGAGCGGGCGTCGCGCAGCGCGTCCAGCAGGGGGCCCTGGGCGGTGTCCAGGGTGAAGGGCGGCACCTCGTCGCTCTTGGCGCCGGTGGCCAGGGCGTGGATCCGCTCGCGGTACGCGCCCGCGTACACCTCGACCAGCTCGGTGATCTGCTCGTCGCCCAGCGCCTTGGCGTACCCGATCAGCGCGACGGAGGCGGCGAAGCGCTTGAGGTCCCAGGTGAAGGGGCCGACGTAGGCCTCGTCGAAGTCGTTGACGTTGAAGATCAGCCGGCCGTTGGCGTCCAGGTAGGTGCCGAAGTTCTCCGCGTGCAGGTCGCCGTGGATCCACACGCGCGAGGTGCGCTCGTCCAGGTACGGGCCGCCCCTCTTCTCGGCGTCCAGGTCGTGGTAGAAGAGGCACGCCGTCCCGCGGTAGAACGCGAACGCCGAGGCCGCCATCTTGCGGAACTTCACGCGGAACGCTGCCGGGTCGGCGGCCAGGAGCTCGCCGAAGGCGGTGTCGAAGACAGCGAGAATCTCCTCGCCGCGGTGCTCGTCGTTGAGCTGCGGTACCGACATCGCGGGGTGCCTCCTGGTGCATGCGTACGACAGCGTTTCTGTCGTCTGGTCCAACGGGCGGGTCCGGGGGAAAGTGCCCGCGACCCTCGTTGTGAAGGTACGCGGGGCGGCCCTCTGAGTGTCAGTGCCGAGGCATAGACTTCGACGCTGTCCCCCGAACCGTCCGCCCGCCTGTCGTCGACTGTTTTCCATGGAGGCCACGCCGTGTCAAAGCCGCCGTTCACGCACCTGCACGTCCACACCCAGTACTCCCTGCTGGACGGTGCCGCGCGGCTCAAGGACATGTTCAACGCGTGCAACGAGATGGGCATGACCCACATCGCCATGTCCGACCACGGCAACCTGCACGGGGCGTACGACTTCTTCCACTCGGCGAAGAAGGCCGGGGTCACCCCGATCATCGGGATCGAGGCGTACGTCGCGCCCGAGTCCCGGCGCAACAAGCGCAAGATCCAGTGGGGCCAGCCGCACCAGAAGCGGGACGACGTCTCCGGTTCGGGTGGTTACACCCACAAGACGATGTGGGCCGTGAACAAGACCGGCCTGCACAACCTCTTCAAGCTCTCCTCCGACGCCTACGCCGAGGGCTGGCTGCAGAAGTGGCCCCGCATGGACAAGGAGACGATCTCCCAGTGGTCCGAGGGGATCGTCGCCTCCACCGGCTGCCCCTCAGGCGAGCTCCAGACCCGGCTGCGCCTCGGCCAGTACGACGAGGCGCTGAAGGCCGCCGCCGACTACCAGGACATCTTCGGCAAGGACCGGTACTTCCTGGAGCTGATGGACCACGGCATCGAGATCGAGCACCGGGTCCGCGACGGCCTCCTGGAGATCGGCAAGAAGCTCGGCATCCCCCCGCTGGTCACCAACGACTCGCACTACACGTACGCGCACGAGGCGACCGCCCACGACGCCCTGCTGTGCATCCAGACCGGCAAGAACCTCTCCGACCCCGACCGCTTCAAGTTCGACGGCACCGGCTACTACCTGAAGTCCACGGAGGAGATGTACGCCATCGACTCCTCGGACGCCTGGCAGGAGGGCTGCGCCAACACCCTCCTGATCGCCGAGATGGTCGACACCGAGGGCATGTTCGAGGCCAAGAACCTCATGCCGAAGTTCGACATCCCCGACGGCTACACCGAGGTCACCTGGTTCAAGGAGGAGGTGCGCCGCGGCATGGAGCGCCGCTTCCCCGGCGGCATCCCCGACGACCGCCAGAAGCAGGCGGACTACGAGATGGACGTCATCATCCAGATGGGGTTCCCGGGCTACTTCCTCGTGGTCGCCGACTTCATCATGTGGGCCAAGAACAACGGCATCGCGGTGGGCCCGGGCCGAGGCTCAGCGGCCGGCTCGATCGTCGCCTACGCGATGGGCATCACCGACCTCGACCCGATCCCGCACGGCCTGATCTTCGAGCGGTTCCTCAACCCCGAGCGCGTCTCCATGCCCGATGTCGACATCGACTTCGACGAGCGTCGGCGCGTCGAGGTGATCCGGTACGTGACGGAGAAGTACGGCGCCGACAAGGTCGCCATGATCGGCACCTACGGCAAGATCAAGGCCAAGAACGCGATCAAGGACTCCGCGCGCGTCCTGGGTTACCCGTACGCGATGGGCGACCGCCTCACCAAGGCCATGCCCGCCGACGTCCTCGGCAAGGGCATCGACCTCGACGGCATCACCAACCCCTCGCACCCGCGCTACAGCGAGGCCGGCGAGATCCGCGGGATGTACGAGAACGAACCGGACGTGAAGAAGGTCATCGACACCGCCAAGGGCGTCGAGGGCCTGGTCCGGCAGATGGGTGTGCACGCGGCCGGCGTGATCATGTCCAGCGAGCCCATCGTCGACCACGCCCCGATCTGGGTGCGGCACACCGACGGCGTGACCATCACGCAGTGGGACTACCCGCAGTGCGAGTCGCTCGGCCTGCTGAAGATGGACTTCCTGGGCCTGCGCAACCTCACGATCATGGACGACGCCATCAAGATGGTGAAGGCCAACAAGGGCATCGACCTGGAGATGCTCGCCCTCCCGCTGGACGACCCCAAGACCTTCGAACTGCTCTGCCGCGGTGACACCCTCGGCGTCTTCCAGTTCGACGGCGGCCCCATGCGCTCGCTGCTGCGCCAGATGCAGCCCGACAACTTCGAGGACATCTCCGCCGTCTCGGCCCTCTACCGGCCGGGCCCGATGGGCATGAACTCGCACATCAACTACGCCGAGCGCAAGAACGGCCGCCAGGAGATCACGCCGATCCACAAGGAGCTGGAGGAGCCGCTCGAAGAGGTCCTCGCGGTCACCTACGGCCTGATCGTCTACCAGGAGCAGGTGCAGAAGGCCGCGCAGATCATCGCCGGGTACTCGCTCGGCGAGGCCGACATCCTGCGCCGCGTGATGGGCAAGAAGAAGCCCGACGAACTGGCGAAGAACTTCACCATCTTCCAGGCCGGTGCCCAGAAGAACGGCTACAGCGACGAGGCGATCCAGGCCCTGTGGGACGTGCTGGTCCCCTTCGCCGGCTACGCCTTCAACAAGGCCCACTCCGCCGCGTACGGACTGGTCTCCTACTGGACCGCGTACCTCAAGGCCAACTACCCGGCCGAGTACATGGCCGCGCTGCTCACCTCGGTCAAGGACGACAAGGACAAGTCGGCGGTCTACCTCAACGAGTGCCGGCGTATGAAGATCAAGGTGCTCCCGCCGAACGTCAACGAGTCCGAGCACAACTTCGCCGCCCAGGGCGACGACGTGATCCTCTTCGGGCTCGAAGCGGTGCGCAACGTCGGCACCAACGTGGTCGAGTCGATCATCCGCAGCCGCAAGGCCAAGGGGAAGTACGCCTCCTTCCCCGACTACCTCGACAAGGTCGAGGCGGTCGCCTGCAACAAGCGCACCACGGAGTCGCTGATCAAGGCGGGCGCCTTCGACACCATGGGGCACACCCGCAAGGGCCTCACCGCGCACTTCGACTCGATGATCGACAACGTGGTCGCGGTCAAGCGCAAGGAGGCCGAGGGCCAGTTCGACCTCTTCGGCGGAATGGGCGAGGCGGACACCAGCGAGCCCGGCTTCGGACTCGACGTGGAGTTCACCACCGACGAGTGGGACAAGACCTACCTGCTCGCCCAGGAGCGGGAGATGCTCGGCCTGTACGTCTCCGACCACCCGCTCTTCGGCCTGGAGCACGTGCTGTCCGACAAGGCCGACGCGGGCATCGCCCAGCTCACCGGCGGTGAGCACGCGGACGGCGCGGTCGTCACCATCGGCGGCATCATCTCGGGCCTGCAGCGCAAGATGACCAAGCAGGGCAACGCCTGGGCGATCGCCACCGTCGAGGACCTCGCCGGTTCCATCGAGTGCATGTTCTTCCCCGCGACCTACCAGCTGGTGTCGACCCAACTCGTCGAGGACGCCGTGGTCTTCGTCAAGGGCCGCCTCGACAAGCGCGAGGACGTGCCCCGTCTGGTCGCCATGGAGCTCCAGGTCCCCGACCTGTCCAACGCGGGAACCAACGCGCCCGTGATCCTCACCATCCCGGCGCTCAAGGTCACCCCGCCGATGGTCAGCAGGCTCGGTGAGATCCTCAGCCACCACAAGGGGGAGAGCGAGGTCCGCATCCGGCTGCAGGGGCCCAGCAAGACCACGGTCCTGCGGCTGGACCGGCACCGGGTGAAGCCGGACCCGGCGCTCTTCGGCGACCTGAAGGTGCTGCTCGGACCGTCCTGCCTGGCGGGCTGACCCACCCGTCCCCGGGACTTGCTGAGGGGCGCACTCCTTGCGGGGTGCGCCCCTCTGTGTGCCTGGGTCTCAACAACCCTTTATGCAGATGTCAGTTGTGCCCGAAGCTTTTCTGCCGCCCCTTGCGGGCGACATCGCCGGGAGTCACCTGCGTGGTGCGCTGCTCGGCCGGTGTCTCCATCGAGGAGTGCTGCGGCTCCTGCCCGGCACGCTCGGACTGCGGCTGCTTACGGTTCTGCTTCTTGTTCTTGGCCATGGTGATCTGCCTCCTGAGGGTGATCTAGGGGCCAGGGCCGGGACCAGATTCACATAGGCTGACAAGAGGCGCATTTCGGATAATTACCGTGCGTGACAGGGAATGTCGCCGGGCGATGCCCCGAAACGCCACGCCGAAGATCGAGTTCCGGCCGTTAACCCCCGCGCGGTCGGGCAGACTCGAAGGAAGCCCGAAGCAAACCTCCCGGAAAGAGGGTGGACCCGTGGACCGCTGCATCGTCCTGGTGGACGCCGGGTATCTGCTGGGGGCCGCCGCCAGTCTCCTCGCCGGGGAGCCCTCGCGTTCCCGCATCACCGTCGACCACGCCGCCCTCGTCCAGGGGCTGCGCGACCGGGCCGAGTCCGACACGGAACGGCCCCTGCTGCGCATCTACTGGTTCGACGGCGCCCCCGACCGCGTCCCCCAGCCCGAGCACCGCAGGCTGCGGGTGATGCCCCGGGTGACCGTCCGGCTCGGCGCCCTGACCCGCAGCGACGGACGCTGGGCCCAGAAGGGCGTGGACGCCGCCATGCACGCCGAGCTCACCGAACTGGCCCGCAACCGCGCCTGCTCCGACGTCGTGCTCGTCACCGGCGACGGGGACCTGCTGCCGGGCATGATGGCCGCCAAGGAGCACGGGGTCGCCGTACACCTGTGGGCCGTGCAGGCCGCCGACGGGGACTACAACCAGTCGGAGGACCTGGTCGCCGAGGCGGACGAGCGGCGGGTGCTGGACCGGGCCTGGATCACCAAGGCCGTCCGCGCGAAGGAGCTCGGCGGGGTCTGCGCGCCGCCGCCCGTGCCGAGGCCCGAGATCGCCGCGATCCTCTCCGCGCCGCTGCCCGAGTCCGCGCTCTCGCAGGCACCCGAGCGGTCCGCCGAGGAGAGCGAGCACGCCCCGGCGGCCGCCTCGGAGAACGGCACGCAGGAGCGGGTGCCCGCGCCGAAGGGCGTACCGACGCCGAAGGATCTCGCCGCGCTGCGGGCGCACGGCAGCCAGCCCGCCCAGCACCCCGCGAGCGCGACCCTGCGCTGGTCCTCCGACAAGGGCTGGGTCGACCGGCCCGGGGGCGCCGCCGAGCCGCCCGAGGTCGCCTCCATGCCGACGCTCGCGCAGCTCACCACGGCGGAGCAGCGATGGGCCGACCGCGAGGAGGACATCACCACGGTCGGCGGGGACCCGTTCGAGGTGGGGCAGGTCTTCGCGCGCCGGTGGATGGAGCGGCTCGGGGACCAGGCCCATCTGCAGAAGCTGTCCGGGATGTACCCGCGGGTGCCGCACCGGATCGACGGGGAGCTGCTCCGGTACGCGGCGCGGTTCGGGCTGCTCGCGCACAAGGACGACCAGATCGACGAGCACGACCGCTATGCGATCCGGGCCGGGTTCTGGCGCGAGATCGATGTGCGGACGGCGGCGGAGCACGCCCCCGCCGGGGAGTGAAACGGCACATACCCCGCCCCAGGGGAGAGCCGGGCTCCCGGACCCCGTAGTCTCGTTCCTTGTGAGTACGCGCGCTGCACCGGCACTTCGACACAGTGGGGATGTCGTGTGTGCGGTGCGTGGGCTGACCAAGACCTATCCGGCGGTGCGCGGGCGGCGCGGGGCGCCGGCGACGCCCGAGGTACGCGCCACCGACGACGTACGACTGGACATCCGGCAGGGCGAGATCTTCGGGCTGCTCGGGCCGAACGGCGCCGGGAAGACCACACTCGTACGGCAGCTCACCGGGCTGATGCGGCCCGACCGCGGCAGCGTCGAGATCCTCGGCCACGACATCGTGCGCCACCCGGACCGGGCCTCGCGGATCCTCGCCTATCTCGGCCAGGAGTCCTCCGCCCTCGACGAACTCACCGTCTCCCTCGCCGCCGAGACCACCGGACGGCTGCGCGGTCTGGAGGCAAGGCGGGCGCGGGCCGAGCGGGACGCCGTACTCGACGAGCTGGGGCTCACGACGATCGCCGGGCGGCCCCTGAAGAAGCTGTCCGGCGGACAGCGGCGGCTCGCGTGCTTCGCGTCGGCGCTGGTGGGGGAGCGGCCGCTGCTCGTGCTCGACGAGCCGACCACCGCGATGGACCCCGTGGCGCGGCGCGCGGTGTGGTCCGCCGTGGACCGGCGGCGGGCCGAGCGGGGGACCACCGTCCTTCTCGTCACCCACAACGTCATCGAGGCGGAGACCGTCCTCGACCGGGTCGCCGTCCTCGACCAGGGGCGGGTCATCGCCTGCGACACGCCCTCCGGGCTCAAGGAACAGGTCGCCGGGGAGGTCCGCGTCGACCTCGTGTGGCGCGAGGCGGCCCCGCTGCACGTCCCCGAGGTCGCCGCGCTCCAGGACCGGGCCGTGGCCGCCGGGCGCCGCTGGACGCTGCGGCTCGCCCCCGAGGAGGCCCGCGCGGTCGTCGCCACCGTCACCGGCGGAGCCGCGTTCGCCGCGCTGGACGACTTCACGCTCGCCACGCCCAGCCTGGAGGACGTGTACCTCGCGCTGGGCGGGGCCGCGCAGCAGGGGCTGGTGAAGGCGTGAGCACCGTGAGCACTTTGAGTACGCGGACGGCCGCATCCGTACGTCACAGGGCGACCGCCGGAGCGAAGAGGAGCCGAGCCACGTGAGTGTCGTACCCGCCGAGGTTCTGCCGGGCGGCGCGCCGGCCGTCGTGGAGACGGGTCGGGACGCGGCCGCCGAGCTCGGGCCGCGCGCACGGCTGTGGCCGTCACTGGCGGCCGTCTACCGGGCGCAGCTGTCCCGCGCGCGGGTCGCGCGCATCCCACTGCTGTTCGTGGCGACCTTCCAGTCGGTCGGGATCATGATCCTGATGCGGGGGGTCGTGGACGGCGGGGGCGAGGCCCAGTCCGTGGTCGCCGGGGCGTCCGTGCTGGTCGTCGCCTTCGTCGCGCTCAATCTGCTCGCGCAGTACTTCGGGCAGCTGCGGGCGAGCGGCGGGCTCGACCACTACGCCACCCTGCCGGTGCCGCCCGCCGCCGTGGTGCTCGGCGCCGCGGGGGCGTACGCCTCCTTCACCGTGCCCGGGACCGTGGTCACCGCGATCTTCGGGTGTGTGCTGTTCGGGCTGCCGCTGGCGCACCTGTGGGTGCTGGTGGCGGTGATCCCGCTGGCCGGCGCGGCCCTGGCGGGGCTGGGGGCGGCGCTCGGGCTGCTCGCGCCCCGGCCGGAACTGGCCACGCTGCTGGGACAGCTCGGCATGTCTGCCGCGCTGCTGCTCGGGGTCCTGCCCGCCGACCGGATGCCCGAGGCGGTGCGGTTCGCCCGGGATCTGCTGCCCTCGACCTACGGCGTCGAGGCCTTCGCCCGGACCTTCGGGCCGCATCCCGACTGGGCCTTCGTGCTCGGCGACCTCGCCGTGTGCGGGTGCGTCGGTGTGGTCTCGCTGGCCGTCGCCACCTGGGCCTACCGCCGGGCGGCCGTCCGGTGACGCGCCGCACAGGCGGGCCTGGCACGATGTCAGGGTGACCGCTCCGTTGACGCCTCCGCCGCCGCCCCACGAACCGTCCCCGCACGATGCGTGGCAGGCCCCCCATGCCGGGTACGCGGCTCCCGCCGAACCCCGTTACGGGGAGGGCGGGCCCGGGATGAGGACCGAGTTGATCGAGGGCGCGGTGATCATGGTCGCCGTGGCGCTCTGCGGAGTGCTGCTCGGGGTGCTGTGGTGGTGGCTGGCTCCGCACGTGCCGCTGGTCGGGGACGTGGACGAGCAGGGGAACTGGGTCGTCTACCTCAAGGACACCGAGGGCGAGCAGGCGGTGGGGGTGGACGGGACGCTCACCCTGCTGGCGCTGGCCTTCGGGGCCGTGAGCGCGCTCGTCGTGTTCCTGTGGCGGCGGCGGGGCGGAGTGCCGCTGGTGGTGGGACTGGCCGTCGGGGGCGTTCTGGCGTCCCTGCTCGCGTGGCGGGTGGGGATGTGGCTCGGGCCGTCGTCCGACGTGCTCGCGCATGCCAAGGCCGTGGGCAAGGGGGTCACGTTCTCCGCGCCGCTGAAGCTGGGGGCGAAGGGGGCGTTGCTGGCCTGGTCCTTGGCCGGGCTCGTCGTGCATCTGGGCCTGACGGCGTTGTTCGGGCCGCGGGATCCTGAGCCGGTGTACGGGCCGGGGGTTCCGGGGGACGGGTACGGGGCGCCTGCGGCGTAGGCGCCGTTTCCTCGCCCCCGCCGCCCCTACCCGTCCCATCCCCAGGGGCTGCCGCCCCTTCGACCCCGCCGAGGGCTGCGCCCCGAGACCCTGCTCAGGGCTGTCGGCCTCAGACCCTGCCCAGGGCTGTCGGCCCCAGATCCGCCCGGGAGTTGAGCCCCTTGGGCCCCGCCCTGGGCTGCCGGCGCCAGACACCCCGCACAGAGCTGTCGGCCCCAGACCCCGCTTCGGTTCTGAAGGGGCTTTGTCCTCGAGCGTCGGACGGGGCTGGGTGGTGGATCGGGGGCGGGAGGATTGGGCTGTCTCCGGCCCGCCTGGGAACTGCGCCACTTCGACCCGGCTAAGGCTGTCGGCCCCAGACCTGCCCGGGAGTTGAGCCGCTTCGGCCGCGTCCCGGGCTGTGCCTCAGAGACCCCGCACAGAGCTGTCGGCCCCGGGCCCCGCTTCGGCTCTGTAGGGGCCTTGTCCTCGATCGGGAGCGGGAAGGTTACGCCGGGCGCCTGCCGTGGTTTGAGCGGCCCTTCTTTGTGCGCCACTTGCGCTTGCGTGTTTTCTTCGACATGCCCCTTGTGCTTAGTCCAGGAAGGGGCGCCCGTCGAGGGGTCACGCGCGGGCGATCGGGGCCAGGACCGCGTTGGTGAGGTGGGCCAGGTCGGTGGGTGCCAGTTCCACCTCCAGGCCTCGGCGGCCGGCCGAGACGCAGATGGTGTCGTGGGTGGAGGCGGAGGCGTCGAGGACCGTGGGGAGCTTCTTGCGCTGGCCCAGCGGGGAGATGCCGCCGCGGACGTAGCCCGTGGTGCGTTCCGCCAGGGCCGGGTCCGCCATCGCGGCCCGCTTGCCGCCCGCCGCCGTCGCCAGGGCCTTCAGGTCCAGGGAACCCGCCACCGGGACCACCGCCACGGTCAGCGTGCCGTCCACGTCCGCCACCAGCGTCTTGAAGACGCGGTCCGGGGAGACGCCCATCGCCTCGGCCGCCTCCTCGCCGTACGACGGGTGGGAGGGGTCGTGGTCGTAGGCGTGCACCGTGAAGGGCACGCCCGCCGTGGTCAGGGCCACCGTCGCGGGGGTGCCCCCGGACTGCTGCTTCTTCGACTTCTTCGCCATCGGACGGGTTCCGGCCTCAGTTCATGCTCGTCGGGCCGAGCGTCAGGTCCGACGCCGGCAACGACGGCAGATTACGGATGATCGCCGTCTCCGCGCGCAGGAGTTTCAGCTCGTCGCGGAGCCGGGACGCGGTGTCGGCGGCCTGGAGCAGACGCTGCTTCGTGGGGGTGTCCAGCATCATCGCGGCCGCCACCAGGTACGAGACCACCGACGGCTCGTCCGGGAGGTCCGCGTCGGAGGACAGGGAGCGTTCCCGGGCTCCCGCCAGACGCTTCTGGTACTGGCGGAACGCCCGCAGGACGCCCTCCGCCAACGGCCCCGCCTCTTCGCCCTCCTCCTCGGGCAACTCCTCCAGTTCGGCCGTGAGATAGGGGCCCGAGGCGTCGACGGACAGGAGACGAACCCGGGTCGTCCCCGTCGCCAGGACCTCGAAGGTGCCGTCCGCCCGCTCCCGTACCGTCGCCGCGTCCGCCACGCAGCCGACCGCGTGGAACGCCTTGACCGGGTCGTCGCCGAAGCCGGCCGCGGGGCCGCCGTCGGGCACGGCCGTCCGGTCCGGCAGGCCGCGGGCGCTGGGCGCCACCTCGTGGCCGTCGCGGATCGCCACCACGGCGAACCGGCGCGGTTCCTCCTCCGGGGTCTTCAGCAGTTCGCGCATCATGGCGCGATAACGCTCCTCGAAGACGTTGAGAGGAAGCACGAGCCCCGGGAACAGCACGGAGTTCAGGGGGAAGAGCGGGAGCCGCACGGTGGTCACGGCGCCAAAGCCTAATGGCCCCCGGAGCGGACACGTCCCCCGTGCTCACTCCGTGGATGGATCAGGGCGTGTCGGCGGACCTCCTCGCGGACCTCCAGGAAGCGGCCCAGCGGGTCCTCCGACTCCCGGCTCCACGGGAACGAGGTCGCGTACGGGCCGAGCATCCGCAGCTGGTCCAGGGCGTCCGTCCAGCGGCCGAGGCGTACCAGGACGTACACCAGCTTGTTGCGGATCTCGGCGGGCCAGGGGTCGGCGGCCGCGAAGGTGGCGGACAGCTCGACGGCCCGGTCGGCCGCCGCGTCCAGCCGCTCGCGTGCGACCGCCGTGCCGCCGCCCTCGGTCAGACAGGCCAGCGCCGCCCGCGCGGGCAGCGCCTGGACGAGCGCGCCGGGCGGGGCGTCCTGCGCGGCCCGCTCGGCGAAGTCGAAGCACTCGCGGTACGAGCCCCGCCAGGAGGTGGCCAGATAGCGCAGGGCGGCCACATGGCAGCCGTAGTGCCGCGGGGCGCGCCGCAGGGCCGCCTCCCAGAGCTCCCCGAAGTAGGTGTGCCCGGCCTGCGAGCCGCGCGCGTGGTCCAGCGCGATCCGCCACGGCACCGGGTCGCGGCCCTCGCCGCGGGCCGCGGCGGTGATCAGCGGGCTCACCTCGCGCAGCAGCTCCGCGCGGGCCGGTGAGTCCCATACGCGGTCCACCGCGAGCTGAGCACCGAGCAGCAGCTGGTCCGGGTCGTGCGGGGCTTCGGCGCGCCAGGCGTCGTACCACTCGGGGCGCGAGCGGGCGAAGGCGGAGAGCCGCCGTACGTATCGGTCGCGCAGCTCCCAGGCGGCGTCCTCGCGGGTCGCGGCGAGCAGCTCGGCCGCGCGCCCGTACGTGCCCTGTCCGGCGGCGACCAGCGCGGGTCCGAGCCGGTCGTCGGGCGCGTCGAGCAGTACCTCGTCGTCGGCGGGCAGTCCGCCGGTGAGGTAGGGGGGCATCCGTGACGCGCGGATGAAGGGGGGCAGCAGAGCCATGGTGTCGACCATTGAAAGTCCGTGGCTCGGCGTTGCGCCAGTGCGCACGTGCAACTCGCGGAAAGTTGTACGGCCGACGGTCAAGGCAGGGTAAAGACGTGACCTTCGTTCACCTTACGCACCATGGATCCCCCTAGTTTCTCCGCAGGAGCCTGGTGGCCCCCGCCGCCACCGTGGTCGCCAGGATCCAGCCGAGAAGGACCATCGACGCCGCCAGCCACTGCCAGCCGCCGCGCAGCTGCCAGAAGCCGACCTGCCCCAGGTCGATCACCGGAAGCAGCAGGTCGAGGGCGAAGAGGGCGGGATTCCAGGCCGGATGGTCGCCGCCCTTGAGCGGCGGATGGCTCGCGTGTGCGAACGCCAGCGAGCCCGCGGCCCACAGCACCGCCATCCAGACGGCGGCCCGGCCCGGCCGGTACCCGTAGGCGACCGTCAGGTCCTGCACGTAACCCCAGAACTTCGCGGCCGGCGGCAGGGTCTCCCGGCGCCGGCGCTGCTTGGCGAGCAGCACCTCACGCGCGTCCTCGTCCTCGCCGCCGGCCCGCAGCACGGCGGCGAGCCTCTCGTACGGCTCCGGGTTGTACTCGGCGGTCGCGGCCGCCACCCACTCCAGCCGCTCGGCCAGCGGGAAGGGGCCGTGCGGCACGAGGTTCTCGTAGGCGAAGCCGCCCATGTGCAGATTGCCGGGCCCCGGCCAGGCGCTCGCCCGGTCCACGAGGTTGCCGACGCGGGCGCCCGACAGGACCACCTTGCCGCGCTGCGGCCGCTCCCCGAGGAAGCGCAGCTCGGGCGCCTGGATGCGGCGCAGCGACAGCTCCTGCTCCTCGGTGAAGGTGAACCGGGCCCGCTCCAGGTCCACGGCGTCCCCGAACCGCCCGTCGTCCAGTCGCACCCCGCCCTGGCACTCGAAGCGCTGGATCCGCGTCCCGCGCGCGGGGGTCGCCCCGCTCAGCATGGACGCGCCGACGCCCGCCGGGGTCAGGTACAGCGTGCGCTCGACGGTCAGCTGGGGGGCGTTCAGCGCGAGCCGCGTGTACGGGTTGTTCAGCCGGGCGCCGCGCAGGCTCAGCGAGACGCCGATGGTGGCGCTGCGCAGGCTCAGCTCTCCGTGCGACTCCAGCAGCTCGGCCTGCAGGTCCTGGCCCACGGTCATGCCGTCGGCGGCGATGGAGCGGCCGCTGCGGTCGCGGTAGACGATCGCCTGGTTCATCAGCAGGTCGGTGCCGATGTGCGCGTCGGTCAGCCGTACGCCGTTGTGGAAGCGGCAGCGGGGGAAGTGCAGATCGCCCTCCGTGTGCACCCGGGCGGCCTCCAGGCGCGGCACCGAGCAGTCCACGAACCGCGCGGTGGTGAACCGGGCCTCCGGCAGCAGGATCTCCCGCTCGAAACGGCAGCTTTTCATCTCCACGTACGGCACCACCGTGCCGCCCGCGAGGTCCAGGGTGCCGCTGATCTGCACGCCGGTGAGCTTCAGGGACGACACCCGGCCCGCGAGCGCGGGCGGGCCGTCCAGGAGCAGCCAGCAGACGATGCGCGCGCGTACCGTCCGTTCGGGCCCCCAGGGGTGTCCGCCGTGCGGATCGTCGACGACGGTGTCGCCGCTGCTCAGGTCGTACACGGTGCCGTTGCGGAAGGCCTGCCACATGCCGGCCTCGGCGGCGGTCAGATCGTCCGGCAGGTCTCCGTTCCGGAAGCCGGCCCCCTCGGTCACGTCTCTTTCATCCCCCTCATCTACTCACGGGTTTCGTACAGCTGTTCATGCCCGTTGAGTGACCTACGGAACACTAGACGTGAAGGGGATCTTCCGGGTTCCGACGGGTTCCGTATCAGCCACTGGAATGCGCGAACGGCCGCTGACGGGGGTCTGAGAGAATTGGGATCGTGATCTCCCGAATCGATCTGCGCGGCGACGCCCTCCCCGAGGGCCCCGCCCTGCGCGACCTGCTGCCCCGAGCCGACTTCGACGTCTCGGCCGCCCTGGAGAAGGTGCGTCCGATCTGCGAGGCCGTGCATCATCGGGGCGACGCGGCGCTGATCGACTTCGCCGAGAAGTTCGACGGCGTACGGCTGGAGCGGGTGCGGGTGCCCGCGGAAGCCCTCACGCGCGCGTTGGAGGAGCTCGACCCGGACGTGCGGGCGGCCCTGGAGGAGTCCATCCGCCGCGCCCGTCTGGTCCACCGCGCACAGCGCCGCAGCAGCCACACCACCCAGGTCGTGCCCGGTGGCAGCGTGACCGAGAAGTGGGTGCCGGTCGACCGGGTCGGGCTGTACGCCCCGGGCGGCCGGTCGGTCTACCCGTCCTCCGTGATCATGAACGTGGTGCCCGCGCAGGAGGCGGGGGTCGAGTCGATCGCCCTCGCGTCCCCCGCCCAGGCCGAGTTCGGGGGCCTGCCGCACCCGACGATCCTCGCCGCGTGCGCCCTCCTCGGCGTCGACGAGGTGTACGCCGCCGGCGGTGCGACCGCCGTGGCGATGTTCGCCCACGGCACCGAGTCCTGCCCGCCCGCCAACATGGTCACCGGCCCCGGCAACATCTGGGTCGCCGCCGCCAAGCGCTACTTCACCGGGAAGATCGGCATCGACGCCGAGGCCGGCCCGACCGAGATCGCGGTCCTCGCGGACTCCACCGCCGACCCGGTGCACGTCGCCTCCGACCTGATCAGCCAGGCCGAGCACGACCCGCTGGCCGCCGCGGTCCTGGTCACCGACTCCGTCGAACTCGCGGACGCGGTCGAGAAGGAGCTGGAGCCGCAGGTCGCGGCCACCCGGCACATCGACGACCGGATCGTGCCCGCGCTGAAGGGCAGGCAGTCCGCGATCGTCCTCGTCGACGGCATCGACGAGGGCCTCAGGGTCGTCGACGCGTACGGCGCCGAGCACCTGGAGATCCAGACCGCGGACGCGGCCGTCGTGGCCGACCGGGTGCGCAACGCCGGCGCGATCTTCATCGGGCCCTGGGCGCCGGTGTCGCTGGGCGACTACGCCGCCGGGTCCAACCACGTGCTGCCGACCGGTGGCTGCGCCTGCCACTCCTCCGGGCTGTCCGTGCAGTCCTTCCTCCGGGGCATCCACATCGTCGACTACACGAAGGACGCGCTGGCCGAGGTCGCGCACCACGTGGTGACGCTGGCGGAGGCGGAGGATCTGCCGGCCCACGGCGCGGCGATCAAGGCACGGTTCGACTGGAAGGTACCCGGAAGCAAGTGACCGGCATCGACGATCTCCCCGTACGGGACGAGCTGCGCGGCAAGTCCCCCTACGGCGCGCCCCAGTTGGACGTCCCCGTACGGCTGAACACCAACGAGAACCCCTACCGGCTGCCCGAGCCGCTGGTCGAGCGCATCGTCGAGCGCGTCCGCGAGGCCGCCCGCGATCTCAACCGCTACCCGGACCGGGACGCCGTCGAGCTGCGCACCCGGCTCGCCGAGTACCTGACGGACACCTCCGGGCACGAGGTGGGCCCGGCCAACGTCTGGGCCGCCAACGGCTCCAACGAGGTCCTCCAGCAGCTGCTGCAGACCTTCGGCGGACCGGGCCGTACGGCGATCGGCTTCGAGCCGTCGTACTCGATGCACGCGCTCATCTCGCGCGGCACCGGCACCGGCTGGATCACGGGTCCCCGCAACGAGGACTTCACGATCGACGTCGAGGCGGCCGTGGCAGCGATCGCCTCGCACAAGCCGGACGTCGTCTTCATCACCACCCCCAACAACCCCACCGGCAACGCGGTCCCGCCCGACACGGTCCTCGCGCTGTACGAGGCCGCGCAGGCGGCGAAGCCGTCCATGGTCGTGGTCGACGAGGCGTACATCGAGTTCAGCCACGGCCACTCGCTGCTGCCGCTCATCGAGGGGCGGCCCCACCTCGTCATCTCGCGGACCATGTCGAAGGCGTTCGGGGCGGCCGGGCTGCGCCTCGGCTACCTCGCCGCGCACCCGGCGGTCGTGGACGCCGTACAGCTCGTACGGCTGCCCTACCACCTGTCGGCCGTCACCCAGGCGACCGCGCTCGCGGCCCTGGAGCACACCGGCACGCTGCTGAAGTACGTCGAGCAGCTGAAGGCCGAGCGGGACCGGCTGGTGAACGAGCTGCGCGCGATCGGCTTCGACGTCGTGGAGTCGGACGCGAACTTCGTGCAGTTCGGGCGCTTCGCGGATTCGCACGTGGCCTGGCAGAAGATCCTCGACCGGGGAGTCCTGGTCCGGGACAACGGCATTCCGGGGTGGCTGCGGGTCAGCGCAGGCACCCCCGAAGAGAACGACGCGTTCCTCGACGCGGTCCGTGAACTGAAGAAGGAGCAGAGCACATGAGCCGCGTGGGACGCGTGGAGCGAGTGACCAAGGAGACCTCGGTGCTCGTCGAGATCGATCTCGACGGCAGCGGCAAGGTCGAGGTGTCGACGGGTGTCGGCTTCTACGACCACATGCTCGACCAGCTCGGCCGGCACGGTCTGTTCGACCTGACGGTGAAGACCGAGGGCGACCTGCACATCGACTCGCACCACACCATCGAGGACACCGCCCTCGCCCTCGGCGCCGCCTTCAAGCAGGCGCTCGGCGACAAGGTGGGCATCTACCGCTTCGGCAACTGCACGGTCCCGCTGGACGAGTCCCTCGCCCAGGTCACCGTCGACCTCTCCGGCCGCCCCTACCTCGTGCACACCGAGCCCGAGAAGATGGCGCCGATGATCGGCGAGTACGACACCACGATGACCCGGCACATCCTGGAGTCCTTCGTGGCGCAGGCGCAGATCGCCCTGCACGTGCACGTGCCGTACGGCCGCAACGCCCACCACATCGTGGAGTGCCAGTTCAAGGCGCTTGCCCGGGCCCTGCGCTACGCCTCCGAGCGCGACCCGCGCGCGGCCGGCATCCTCCCCTCCACGAAGGGCGCGCTGTGAACGGGCTGTCGACCCTCCTGATCGTCGTCGGCCTCTTCCTGGCCGGCGGCATCTACTCCTTCGTCAAGCAGCAGATGCCCAAGGGCCTCATCGTGCTGCTCTCCATCGCCGCCGGGATGTGTCTGGTCGCCGGTGTCATCAGGCTGGAGGTGTGGAATTGAGCGACTCCAAGCGTGTGGTCGTCTTCGACTACGGCTTCGGCAACGTGCGTTCCGCCGAGCGCGCCCTCGCGCGCGCGGGAGCCGACGTCGAGATAACGCGTGACTACGACAAGGCGCTGAACGCCGACGGTCTGCTGGTGCCCGGAGTCGGCGCCTTCGCCGCCTGCATGCAGGGCCTCAAGGAGGCGCGCGGCGACTGGATCATCGACCGCCGGCTCTCCGGCGGACGCCCGGTCATGGGCATCTGCGTCGGCATGCAGATCCTCTTCGCACGCGGCATCGAGCACGGCGTGGAGAGCGAGGGCCTCGATGAGTGGCCCGGTTCGGTCGAGCCGCTGCAGGCCGACATCGTGCCCCACATGGGCTGGAACACCGTCGACGCGCCGGCCGACTCCCAGCTGTTCGCCGGCCTGGACGCGGAAGCCCGCTTCTACTTCGTGCACTCCTACGCCGTCCACGACTGGTCGCTGGAGACGCACAACCCGTCGATACGGGCGCCGCGCGTGACCTGGTCGACGCACGGCAAGCCCTTCGTGGCCGCCGTGGAGAACGGCGCCCTGTGGGCCACGCAGTTCCACCCCGAGAAGTCCGGCGACGCCGGTGCGCAGCTGCTGAACAACTGGATCGGAACCCTCTGATGCCCTCGAAGCTCGAACTCCTTCCCGCCGTGGACGTCCGCGACGGCCAGGCGGTCCGCCTCGTGCACGGCGAGTCCGGCACGGAGACCTCCTACGGCTCCCCCCTGGAGGCCGCCCTGTCCTGGCAGCGGTCGGGTGCGGAGTGGCTGCACCTGGTCGACCTGGACGCGGCCTTCGGCACCGGCGACAACCGGGAACTGGTCCGTCAGGTCACCGAGGCCATGGACATCAAGGTCGAGCTGTCCGGCGGCATCCGCGACGACGCCTCCCTGGCCGCCGCGCTCGCCACCGGCTGCACCCGCGTCAACCTCGGCACCGCCGCCCTGGAGAGCCCCGAGTGGGTCGCCAAGGTCATCGCCGAGCACGGCGACAGGATCGCCGTCGGTCTCGACGTCCGCGGCACGACCCTCAAGGGCCGCGGTTGGACCAGCGAGGGCGGCGATCTCTACGAGGCGCTGGAGCGGCTCGACAAGGAGGGCTGCGCCCGCTACGTCGTCACCGACATCGCCAAGGACGGCACGCTCCAGGGCCCCAACCTGGAGCTGCTGCGCAACGTCTGCGCGGCGACCGACCGCCCGGTGGTGGCCTCCGGCGGGGTGTCCTCGCTGGACGACCTGCGGGCCATCGCCGAGCTGGTGCCGCTCGGTGTCGAGGGATCGATCGTCGGGAAGGCCCTGTACGCGAAGGCGTTCACCCTGGAAGAGGCCTTGGAGGCGGTGGCTCAGTGAGCGATCTGCGACGCGTCGCGACCGGCGCGCCCTGGGAGGAGACCTTCGGGTACTCCCGTGCGGTGGAACTCCCCAACGGCCTGGTGCTGGTCTCCGGCTGCACCTCGATAGTGGACGGCGAGATCGCCGGAGGCGGTCCGTACGAGCAGACGGTCAACTCCTTCAACGTCGCCTTCGCGGCGCTGAAGGAGCTGGGGCTCGGCCGGGACGACGTGGTGCGCACCCGTATGTACATCACCCATGCCCGGGACGTGGACGACGTTGGCCGCGCCCACAAGGAGCTGTTCGACGCCGTCCGGCCCGCCGCATCGATGATCATCGTCTCCGGCTTCGTGGACCCCAGCCTGGTCGTCGAGGTCGAGGTGGAGGCGTTCCGAGGAGACACCGCAGCATGACCCTTGCCGTACGAGTCATCCCCTGCCTGGACGTGGACAACGGCCGGGTCGTCAAGGGCGTCAACTTCCAGAACCTGCGCGACGCGGGCGACCCCGTCGAGATGGCCAAGGTGTACGACGCCGAGGGCGCCGACGAGCTGACGTTCCTGGACATCACCGCCTCGTCGGGCAACCGCGAGACGACCTACGACGTGGTGCGCCGCACCGCCGAGCAGGTGTTCATCCCGCTGACGGTCGGCGGCGGTGTCCGCACGGCCGAGGACGTGGACAAGCTGCTGCGGGCGGGCGCGGACAAGGTGGGCGTGAACACCGCGGCCATCGCCCGGCCCGACCTGATCCGCGAGATCGCCGAGCGCTTCGGCCGGCAGGTGCTGGTGCTGTCGGTGGACGCGCGGCGCACCGAGTCGGGTTCCTTCGAGGTGACCACGCACGGCGGCCGCAAGGGCACCGGCATCGACGCGGTCGAGTGGGCGCACCGGGCCGCCGAGCTGGGCGCCGGTGAGATCCTGCTCAACTCGATGGACGCGGACGGCACCAAGGACGGCTACGACCTGGAGATGATCGAGGCCGTCCGCAAGCACGTGACCGTCCCGCTGATCGCCTCCGGCGGCGCGGGCAGACTGGACCACTTCCCGCCGGCCATCGCGGCGGGCGCGGACGCGGTGCTGGCGGCCTCGGTGTTCCACTTCGGCGATCTGCGGATCGGCGAGGTGAAGGAGACGCTGCGGCGGGCGGGGCACCCGGTGAGGTGACACCGCGCTCTGCTCGAGCCCCGGTCGCTGCCACTGGCGACCGGGGCTTTCTGTCGGGCAGGTGCGGGAACGGATGCGCGAGCAGATACGAAAGGAAGATTGCGCAAAATATATTGCGCAACTTTTCTTTCGTATCTACTTTGGGGGCATGTCACGCGAGCAGAACCGCCCGATCACCGACCTCGGCACGCTCAAGGCACTGGCCCATCCGCTGCGGATGCAGCTGTACCGCGGGCTGTGCGTGGCCCGTGTCGCCACCGCCTCGCACCTCGCCGACCAGGTCGACGAGGCTGTGTCGCTGGTCAGCTACCACCTGCGCAAGCTGGCCGAGCACGGGCTGATCGAGGAGGCGGAGCCGCAGAGCGGGGACGGCCGTGAGCGCTGGTGGCGGCCCTCGTCGGAGGGCGTGAGCATCCGCGACCGGGACTTCCGTGACGCGCCGGAGAGGGCGGCCGCGCACCTGGCGGCCACGCGGCTCTTCCACGAGCAGCGTGCCGACATGTACCGCCGCTACCTCGACGAGCGCCCCACCTGGAGCGCCGAGTGGAACGCGGCCGCCCCGGACAGCGAGTCCCTGCTGCGGCTGACGGCCGGCGAACTCGACGAACTCCGCGAGGAGTTGCTGGCCCTCGCCAGGAAGTACGACGAGAAGGGCCGGGCCGCCGAGGCCGCGGGCGACACCGAGGGGCGCGAGAACGTCGCGCTGCACATGTACGGCTTCCCGTTCCGTGTCTGATTCCCGATTCCGCGATCCGCGTCCGAGAGGGACCCGCCCGTGACCGCCACGACCACCACCGTGCCCACCGCCCGGGCCGCCGTCGTCGACACCCCCGCCCATCGCGACGGCAACGTGCTGCGGTGGCTCGCCGCCTACACCGCCTCCATGACCGGCGACAGCGTGTACTACATCGCCCTGTCCTGGGCGGCCGTCCAGAGCGGTACGCCCGCGCAGGCCGGGATCGTGATGTCGGTCAGCGCGCTGCCGCGGGCCCTGCTGATGCTGGGCGGAGGAGTGATCGCCGACCGGCTGGGGCCGCGCAGGGTCGTCATCGGCAGCGACGCGGTGCGCTGTCTGACCGTGCTCGCCGTGGCCGCGCTGCTGTTCCTCACCAGCCCCGGCCTGTGGCCGCTGGCCCTGCTGGCGCTCGCCTTCGGGACCGTCGACGCCGTGTTCCTGCCGGCCGTGGGAGCCCTCCCCGCGCGCGTGACGAGCCGCGGGCAGCTCACGCGCGTGCAGGGCATGCGAGGGCTCGCCATCCGCTTCGCCGGCGTGGTCGGGGGACCGCTCGGCGGCCTCGCGGTGGCGGTCGGGGGAGCGGCGGCCGCGTTCGCCTTCGCGGGCCTGCTGATCGCGATATCGGTGCCGCTGCTGGTCTCGGTGCGGATACGGGAACTGCCCGCGGACGACGTGACGGCCGACGCCGAGAAGGTGAGCGGCGGCGCCGCCGGTGGCGGGAAGACCCGCGCCGAGGACGCCGTCGGGACCGCCTGGCACGACCTGCGGGTCGGGCTGCGGTACATCCGCCGCCACCGTGTGCTCGCCCCGCTGATGCTGGCGATCGCCCTCGGTGACCTGGGCTTCGTCGGGCCGCTCAACGTCGGGCTGACGTTGCTCGCCGACGAACGCGGCTGGGGCGCCTCCGGGATGGGCTGGGTGCTCGGCGGGTTCGGAGCCGGGTCCGGCCTCGCCTCCCTGCTGCTGGCCGTACGCGGGCGCGTGCCGCACGCCGGGCACGTGATGGCGTACGCCTGCCTCGGCGGGGCGGTCGCGATCGGCGCCCTGGCCTTCGTCCCGGACGTCGTCGCGGCCGCCGGAGTCGCGCTGCTGGTCGGACTGCTCGCCGGGCTCAGCGGCGCCCTGTGCGGTGCCCTGCTCCAGACCCAGGCCGACCCCGCCTGCCTGGGCCGCGTCACCGCCGTGGCCTCACTGGTCAGCCTCGGCTTCGCACCGCTCAGCATGCCGCTGTCCGCCGCCGCGATCGGCGCCTTTGGCACCGGCCCGGTCTTCGTGACCAGCGCGGCGGTGTGCGGGCTCGGCGGGGTCGTCGTACTGTCCGCGAAGAACCTGCGCCGCGCCGAACTCCCGACCTGACCGACCGGACGCATGGGGCGCGACCGGACTCACGAGGCGCGACCGGACTCACGGGGCGCGACCGGACTCACGGGGCGCGACCGGACTCACGAGGCGTGACCGGTCGAAATCCGAGGCCCGGCCGGACTCACAAGGCGCGACCGATCCCCCCGGGGCCGCCCGGCCGGACCCCGAGGCGCAGCCGACCCCGCCCCGAGCGCGACCGAACCCCCGGCCCGGACCGTCAGATTCCGAGTTCCTTCGCCTCGTGCAGCCTGGCGATCGCCTCCTTGTCGCCGTCCAGCTCCACCTTGGCCGCGCTCTGCCGCCCGTACAGGAACAGCAGCAGCTCCGACGGCTCACCGGTCGCCGTCACGACCGGCGTGCCCCGGTGCGCGACCGCCGTCTGGCCGTCCGGGCGGCGCAGCACCAGGCCGGTGGGCACACCGCGGCCCATCAGCCGGGCGGTGCGCTCCAGACGGGACCACAGGGCGTCCTGGAACACCGGGTCCAGCTCGCGCGGCGTCCAGTCGGGGCGGGCCCGGCGGACGTCCTCGGTGTGGACGTAGAACTCGACCGTGTTCGACAGCTCCTCCACCTGCTTGAGCTGGAACGGCGAGAAGCGCGGCGGGCCGGTGCGGATCAGCTGGATCAGCTCTTCGTAGGGCTTCTCGGAGAACTCGGTCATCACCCGGTCCAGGCGGGACGCGAGCTGCTTGATCAGCAGACCGCCGGCGGCGTCGGGACGGCGCTCGCGCACCACCACGTGCGCCGCGAGATCGCGGGTGAGCCAACCTTCGCAGAGAGTCGGGGCCTCCGGGCCCTCGGCCTCCAACAGATCGGCGAGGAGAAGTCGTTCACGCTTGGCGAAAGTCGACATGCAGTCAGCCTACGACCGCGCCCCGGGTCCGCACAGTGGACACCACGCCAGGCTTGTCAGTGGCGCGCGGCACAATGGCCCCATGACCAGCACGCCCCCAGCCAGCAGCCTCGACCCCGAGATCGCCGCACGCCTCAAGCGCAGCGCCGACGGGCTCGTCCCCGCCATCGCCCAGCAGTACGACACCGGTGAGGTGCTCATGCTCGGCTGGATGGACGACGAGGCGCTGCACCGCACGCTGACCACCGGCCGCTGCACCTACTGGTCGCGCAGCCGCCGGGAGTACTGGGTCAAGGGCGACACCTCCGGCCACTTCCAGTGGGTCAGGTCCGTCGCCCTGGACTGCGACGCCGACACCGTGCTGGTCAAGGTGGACCAGGTCGGAGCCGCCTGCCACACCGGCGCGCGCACCTGCTTCGACGAGGACGTGCTCCTCAAGGACGGCGCTGATTCCGGTGCCGCCGCCTCGGATCAGTAAGGTCAGCCGCCATGGACCTCGAGACCTTCCGCAAGCTGGCCACCGACCGCCGTGTCATCCCCGTCACGCGCAAGCTCCTGGCCGACGGCGACACCCCGGTCGCCCTTTACCGCAAGCTCGCCGCCGAGCGCCCCGGCACCTACCTGCTGGAGTCCGCGGAGAACGGCCGCTCGTGGTCCCGCTACTCCTTTGTGGGCGTTCGCTCGGCCGCGACCCTGACCGCGCGCGACGGCCAGGCGCACTGGCTGGGCACCCCGCCGGTCGGCGTCCCCGTCGACGGCGATCCGCTGGCCGCCCTGCGCGCCACCATCGAGGCCCTGCACACCCCCCACCAGGAGGGCCTGCCGCCCTTCACCGGCGGCCTGGTCGGCTACCTCGGCTACGACATCGTCCGCCGCCTGGAGAAGATCGGCCCGGGGGAGCGGGACGACCTCCAGCTGCCCGAGCTGACCATGCTGCTCACCAGTGACCTCGCCGTCATGGACCACTGGGAGGGCTCGGTCCTGCTGATCGCCAACGCGATCAACCACAACGACCTCGACACCGGCGTCGACGAGGCCTACACCGACGCGGTGGCCCGCCTGGACGCCATGGAGGCGGACCTGTCCCGCGCGGTGGCCCAGCCCCCGGCGGTCCTGCCGCCCTCCGAGCTGCCCGAGTACACCGCGCTCTGGGGCGGCCCCGACTTCCAGGAGGCCGTCGAGGACATCAAGGAGCGCATCCGGGCCGGCGAGGCCTTCCAGGTCGTCCCCTCGCAGCGCTTCGAGACGCCGTGCACGGCCAGCGCGCTGGACGTCTACCGGGTCCTGAGGGCCACGAACCCGTCGCCGTACATGTACCTCTTCCGCTTCGACGGCTTCGACGTCGTGGGCTCGTCCCCCGAGGCCCTCGTCAAGGTCGAGGACGGACACGCGATGGTCCACCCCATCGCCGGCACCCGGTGGCGCGGGGCGACCCCGCAGGAGGACCAGGCCCTCGCCGACGAGCTGCTCGCCGACCCGAAGGAGCGCGCCGAGCACCTGATGCTGGTCGACCTCGGGCGCAACGACCTGGGACGCGTCTGCGAGCCGGGCTCCGTGGAGGTCGTCGACTTCATGTCCGTCGAGCGGTACTCCCACGTGATGCACATCGTCTCCACGGTCACCGGCAAGGTGGCGCGGGGCCGCACCGCCTTCGACGTCCTGACCGCCTGCTTCCCCGCCGGCACCCTCTCCGGCGCCCCCAAGCCCCGCGCGATGCAGATCATCGACGAACTCGAGCCGTCCCGGCGCGGGTTGTACGGCGGCTGCGTCGGCTACCTCGACTTCGCGGGCGACTCCGACACCGCGATCGCCATCCGTACCGCCCTGCTGCGGGACGGCACCGCCTACGTCCAGGCCGGCGCCGGAATCGTCGCCGACTCCGACCCGGTCGCCGAGGACACGGAGTGCCGCAACAAGGCGGCGGCGGTCCTCAGGGCGGTCCACACGGCGAACCGCTTGGGCAAGTAGGGCGCTTCTCACGGAACCCCGGGTGCCCGTTCGCCCGGGGTTCGGGTGATAGTGGGGTACGTGACTGCTGTACCGCACCCCCGTTCCGAAGCCGCCGGACCCGCCAAGGCCGGACGTCTGAGTCTCGCCGTCGCCCTGCTGGGCGGCGCGCTCGGCGCCGCCGTGGCGCTGCTGGCCACCCGCCAGCAGTGGTCCGAGGGCACCGCGACCGTAGCCGGCGGGGCGTTCCCGCTGACCGCCAAGGGCAGCGACGTGACCGGTGTCCCGGCCGCCCTGGCCATAGTGGGCCTGGCCGCGCTCGTCGCCGTCTTCGCCGTCCGCAAGGCGGGGCGCCTCCTGGTCGCCGCGCTGCTCGCGCTCTCCGGGGCGGGCATTGTCGTGGCGGCGCTGATCGGCGCCGGCGACTCGTCCGCGCTGGACGAGCAGGCGGCGAAGGCCTCCGGCGACACCTCGGCGACGGTCTCCGCCCTCAGCCACACCGCGTGGCCCTACGTCGCCGTGGTGGGGGGTGCGCTGATCCTCCTGGCCGGTCTGCTGGCCCTTCGGTACGGGCGGCTGTGGCCCGCGATGTCGGGGCGGTACGAGCGGGACGGGGCGCCCCGGGCGCGTCGCAAGGCCCCTGTCGTCGACCCCGACCGGCCCGAGGACATCTGGAAGGCGCTCGATCGCGGGGAGGATCCCACGCAGGCGTAGGGGTTCTCCCGACCCCCGAACACGTCGCGCCCCCGCGTGCGGAACAATGGGGCCGAGCGTCCGGCTCAGTCATCACGTACTTCAGCACCTAGGAGCAAGCAATGGCGGGCAGCAGCCACGGTCACACCCCGGCCGCCTGGACCGGTGTCACGATCGCCTTCATCGGTTTCTGCGTCGCGGGCGCCTTCATGGTGATGGCCCAGCCGGCGGGCTTCTGGGCCGGCATGGCGATCGTGGTCATCGGCGGCGTCGTCGGCTGGATCATGAGCGCCATGGGGATGGGCATGCCCAAGGACACCCACAAGCCGCTCGTCACCGCGCAGGCCGAGTCGGCGGACGCCAAGAGCTGACGCGAACCTCGTGGAGGGGCGGTCCGGCGCGAACTGCCGGGGCCGCCCCTCACGCGTTCGACGCGGGAGCGGGGGACAATGCCAGACGTGAACGCAGACAGTCAGCCGGTACTGCCCCGCAACGGCCTGCCAGGACGCCTGGCCGTCCCGGGCGGCATCCTCGCGGCCGTCGCCGCGGCCTTCACCTACGTGGGGACCGTCGACCCCAACCAGCCCGGCCACTACCCCGTCTGCCCGCTGTACCGCATCACCGGCCTCTACTGCCCCGGCTGCGGCGGACTGCGCAGCGCGCACGCCTTCGTCCACGGGGACTTCCTCGGCGCGCTCCAGGACAACGCACCGGCCGTTGTGGGCTATCTGGGCTTCGCCGTGCTGTGGACCGTCTGGGTGGTCCGCGCGGCGCGCGGACGGCCGTTGAACCTCGGTCTCGGGCCGGTGCACCTGTGGACGGCGGGGGCATTGCTGCTGGTCTTCACGGTTGTCCGGAACCTGCCGTTCGGTGGCTGGCTTCATCCTTGATCAACTGGTGAATGTCCAGGTAGTGGGACCGGCGTCAACCGGATGCGAGGGCTACGCCCTCCTGCGGATACCATCGCAGTGACCACTTGTTCTCATCAGTCGCTGGAACTGTCAACCGTCTGGAAGGGGGCCGCTCGCGTGAGTGTGCTCGACGAGATCATCGACGGAGTCCGTGCCGACCTCGCGGAACGGCAGGCGCGCGTCAGCCTCGACGAGCTCAAGGAGCGCGCGGCGAAGGCTCCGGCGGCCAAGGACGGCGTGGCCGCACTGCGCGGCGACGGCGTCAAGGTCATCTGCGAGGTCAAGCGCTCCAGCCCCTCCAAGGGCGCGCTGGCCGCGATCGCCGACCCGGCGGGCCTCGCCGCCGACTACGAGGCGGGCGGCGCGGCGGTCATCTCCGTCCTCACCGAACAGCGCCGTTTCGGCGGCTCGCTCGCCGACCTGGAGGCCGTCCGCGCGCGCGTGGACATCCCGGTCCTGCGCAAGGACTTCATCGTCACCTCGTACCAGCTCTGGGAGGCCCGGGCCTACGGCGCCGACCTCGCGCTGCTCATCGTCGCGGCCCTGGAGCAGCCCGCCCTGGAGTCCCTGATCGAGCGCGCCGAGTCCATCGGCCTGACCCCGCTCGTCGAGGTCCACGACGAGGACGAGGTCGAGCGCGCGGTGGACGCCGGAGCGAAGATCATCGGCGTCAACGCGCGTAACCTCAAGACCCTCGAGGTCGACCGCGGCACGTTCGAGCGCATCGCCCCCGAGATCCCGGCCGGCCTGGTCAAGGTCGCCGAGTCCGGAGTCCGCGGCCCGCACGACCTGATCGCCTACGCCAACGCCGGCGCCGACGCGGTCCTGGTCGGGGAGTCCCTCGTGACGGGCAAGGACCCGAGGACGGCCGTGTCGGACCTGGTGGCCGCGGGCGAGCATCCCGCACTGCGCCACGGGCGCGGCTGATCTTTCGCTAGGCTTGCCCCGATGACGCTCACGACGACAGCCACGGACAGGTACGCCCGCCTCGCGCGCGGCTGCCGCCCCCGTGGTTGCCGCGCGCCCGCACGCAGGGTGCACGGCCGTCGGGTCCGGTATGTCATCGGGGACGAACCCGGACAGGTGAACGGCCGCCGATGGCAGCGCCCCTTCAGGGGCGCGGGGAACTGCGCGACCGGCCACCACGGTCCCGCGGCCGACTGACTTCTCCGCCCCCACGGCGTTCAGTGTCTTTTTCACGCACTCACCGTGAGGTCCAGTCATGCCCAGCGAGTTCTTCATCCCCGACCCCGAGGGTCGGATCCCCAGCGCCGAGGGCTACTTCGGCGCGTTCGGCGGCAAGTTCATCCCGGAGGCCCTCGTCGCCGCCGTGGACGAGGTCGCCGTCGAGTACGACAAGGCCAAGCACGACCCCGAGTTCGCCCGTGAGCTCGACGACCTGCTGGTCAACTACACCGGCCGCCCGAGTTCGCTCACCGAGGTGCCCCGCTTCGCGGAGCACGCGGGTGGCGCCCGGATCTTCCTGAAGCGGGAAGACCTCAACCACACCGGCTCCCACAAGATCAACAACGTGCTCGGTCAGGCCCTGCTCACCAAGCGCATGGGCAAGACCCGGGTGATCGCCGAGACCGGCGCCGGCCAGCACGGCGTCGCCACCGCGACCGCCTGCGCGCTCTTCGGTCTCGAGTGCACGATCTACATGGGTGAGATCGACACCCAGCGCCAGGCCCTGAACGTGGCCCGCATGCGCATGCTCGGCGCCGAGGTCATCGCCGTGAAGTCCGGCAGCCGCACGCTGAAGGACGCCATCAACGAGGCCTTCCGCGACTGGGTCGCCAACGTCGACCGCACCCACTACCTCTTCGGCACGGTCGCGGGACCGCACCCCTTCCCCGCGATGGTCCGCGACTTCCACCGGGTCATCGGCGTCGAGGCCCGCCGCCAGATCCTGGAGCGCGCCGGCCGTCTTCCCGACGCGGCCGTCGCCTGCGTCGGCGGCGGCTCCAACGCCATCGGCCTCTTCCACGCCTTCATCCCCGACACCGACGTACGCCTCATCGGCTGCGAGCCCGCCGGGCACGGCGTGGAGACCGGCGAGCACGCGGCGACCCTGACCGCGGGCGAGCCCGGCATCCTGCACGGCTCCCGCTCCTACGTCCTCCAGGACGAGGAGGGCCAGATCACCGAGCCGTACTCGATCTCGGCCGGTCTGGACTACCCGGGCATCGGCCCCGAGCACTCCTACCTCAAGGACTCCGGCCGCGGCGAGTACCGCGCGGTCACCGACGACGCGGCCATGCAGGCCCTGCGCCTGCTGTCGCGCACCGAGGGCATCATCCCGGCCATCGAGAGCGCGCACGCGCTGGCCGGCGCCCTGGAGGTCGGCAAGGAGCTCGGCAAGGACGGGCTGATCGTCGTCAACCTGTCCGGGCGCGGTGACAAGGACATGGACACGGCCGCACGCTACTTCGGCCTGTACGACACCGACGCGGCCGTCGCCGCGGACGAGGCCGGCACCGGCGCGGAGATCGAGGGGGACGCCAAGTGAGCGGGAACATCCAGCTGTTGACCGACACCCTCGCCGCCGCCAGGGCCGAGGGCCGGTCCGCGCTCATCGCCTACCTCCCGGCCGGGTTCCCGACCGTGGACGGCGGCATCGAGGCGATCAAGGCCGCCTTCGACGGCGGCGCGGACGTCGTCGAGGTCGGTCTGCCGCACAGCGACCCGGTGCTCGACGGCCCCGTCATCCAGACCGCCGACGACATCGCCCTGCGCGGCGGCGTCAAGATCGCGGACGTGATGCGGACGGTGCGCGAGACGTACGAGGCCACCGGGAAGCCGGTGCTCGTGATGACGTACTGGAACCCCATCGACCGCTACGGCGTCGAGCGTTTCACCGCGGAGCTCGCCGAGGCGGGCGGCGCGGGCTGCATCCTGCCCGACCTGCCGGTGCAGGAGTCGGCGCTGTGGAGGGAGCACGCCGAGAAGCACGGGCTCGCCACGGTCTTCGTCGTCGCGCCCAGCAGCAAGGACGCGCGGCTCGCCGAGATCACCGCGGCGGGCAGCGGCTTCGTCTACGCGGCCTCGCTGATGGGTGTCACGGGCACGCGTGAGTCGGTCGGCGCGCAGGCGCAGGACCTGGTCGAGCGCACCCGGGCCACCGGCTCGAATCTGCCCGTCTGCGTGGGACTCGGGGTCTCCAACGCGGCGCAGGCCGCCGAGGTGGCCGGCTTCGCCGACGGCGTGATCGTCGGCTCGGCCTTCGTCAAGCTGATGCTGGACGCGCCGGACGACAAGGCCGGTCTCGAGGGCGTTCGCGCGCTCGCCGGTGAGCTGGCGAAGGGCGTGCGCCGACAGGCGTAGGACCGCGGGCCGTGCGGGCCGTTCCCGTCACGGCACCACGCGATGTTCGCTCACTCGAACGGGTGGACCTGGGGCCGGGGAGGCGCGGTGCGCCTCCCCGGTTCGTTCTGCGGGTGTGAGCGAGAAGAACCGTGAGGGAAAGCGCACCGCCCGGGAGCGGCTGGCGGAGGAGCGCGCGAAGCAGAAGTCCGCGGAGAAGCGGCGCCGGGTGCTGATCGTGGGCGCGAGTGTCGTCTGCGTCCTGGGGCTCGCGGCGGTGATCGGCGTCGTCGCGGCCAACTCCGGCAAGGACAAGGACAGCGACGCCTCGGGCCCGGTCGTGGTGCCCTCGGGGGCCAATGGCCAGGACAGCCTCGCCATCCCGGTCGGCGAGGAGGGCGCCAAGTCGACGCTCGTCGTCTGGGAGGACTTCCGCTGCCCGGCCTGCAAGGCGTTCGAGACCGCGTACCGCCCGACGATCCATGAGCTCACCGGCTCCGGCAAGCTCAAGGTCGAGTACCACCTGGCCACGATCATCGACGGCAACATGGGCGGCACCGGCTCCCGCAACGCGGCCAACGCGGCCGCCTGTGCCCAGGACCTCGGGAAGTTCCCGGGCTACCACGACGTGCTCTACGAGAACCAGCCCGAGGAGACCAGCGACGACTACGCCAAGAACGAGAAACTGCTCGAACTGGCGCAGAAGGTCGACGGTCTCGACACCCCGGCGTTCCGGTCGTGTGTCGAGAAGGGCACCCACAACAGCTGGGTGGACAAGTCCGCGTCCGCCTTCCGCAACGGCGGGTTCTCCGGCACCCCGACCGTCCTGCTCGACGGCAAGAACATCTACCAGGACCAGACGATGACCCCGGCGAAGCTGAAGCAGCAGGTGCTGGAAGCCGCCAAGGGGTAAGGAATTCAGGTCCGCCTGTTATGGACCCGTTGCCGGGCCGCCTGCCGTGGGCCCGGCCCGGCAGGGTAGCGTCGACCCTGCCATGGAACTTGCCTACATTCCCAGCCCGTCGCGCGGGGTGATCCACCTCGGTCCCATCCCGCTGCGTGGCTACGCGTTCTGCATCATCATCGGCGTCTTCGTTGCCGTCTGGCTCGGCAACAAGCGCTGGATCGCCCGAGGCGGGCGGGCCGGCACGGTGGCCGACATCGCGGTGTGGGCCGTGCCGTTCGGACTGCTCGGCGGCCGCCTCTACCACGTGATCACGGACTACGAGCTGTACTTCAGCGAGGGCCGCGACTGGGTGGACGCCTTCAAGGTCTGGGAGGGCGGCCTCGGCATCTGGGGCGCGATCGCCCTCGGCGCCGTGGGTGCGTGGATCGGCTGTCGCCGACGCGGCATCCCGCTGCCCGCCTACGCCGACGCCATCGCGCCCGGCATCGCCCTCGCGCAGGCCGTCGGCCGCTGGGGCAACTGGTTCAACCAGGAGCTGTACGGCAAGCCGACCGACCTGCCGTGGGCCCTGCACATCACGTCCTCCACCGACGGCCGGGTACCGGGCTACTACCACCCGACGTTCCTGTACGAGTCGCTGTGGTGCATCGGCGTCGCGCTCCTCGTCATCTGGGCGGACCGCCGCTTCAAGCTGGGCCACGGGCGGGCGTTCGCGCTGTACGTCGCCGCGTACTGCACGGGGCGCGGCTGGATCGAGTACATGCGCATCGACGACGCCCACCACATCCTCGGGCTCCGGCTCAACGTCTGGACCGCGATCATCGTGTTCCTGCTCGCGGTGACGTACATCGTGCTCTCCGCGAGGAAGCGGCCGGGACGGGAAGAAGTGGTGGAGCCGGGTGCCTCCGACGGTGACGCCGAGAAGGCCGACGGCGAGGAGAAGGCCGCCGACGGTGACGGGACGGCCGAGGCCGACTCCGCCGAGGTGAAGGCCGACACCGAGGACAAGGCCGAGGCCGGGACCGAGTCCGCGAAGAAGACCTGACGGCCGGTCGTACGTCGACGAGGGCGCCCCGGGATCTCCGGGGCGCCCTCGTTGCCGTTGGGGGGCGGTTCAGCGGCGGTGCAGGAGGGAGAGCGTGCGGTGGGCCTGGGCCACCACCGCCGCGTCGATGAACGTGCCGTTCGGCAGGGCCTGGGCTCCCTGGTCGGCCTCGGCCGCCTTGAGGACCGTTTCCGCCCGCTCGATCTCCTCCTGGGTGGGGAGATAGGCCCGTTCGATGACCGGGAGCTGGCGGGGGTGGATGGCCGCCCGGCCGAGGAAGCCGAGGGCGCGGCCGTGGGCGCAGGAGGCCGCGAGGCCGTCCAGGTCCTCGATGTCGGGGTGGACCGACTGGGGCGGGGGAGGCAGGGCCGCCGCTCTCGCCGCCACGACCACCCGGGAGCGGGACCAGTCCAGGCCCGCGTCGTGGCTCACGCCCAGGTCGGCTCGCAGGTCCGCCTCGCCGAGGGCGATGCCCCGCAGGGTGGGGTGGGCCGTCGCGATGTCGTGGGCGCGCTCGACGGCCAGGGCCGATTCCAGGAGGGCGTACAGGGGTGGGGCGCCTCTTCCGGCGGGGGCCGTCGTCTCCGCGACGTGCCTGATCTGGGCGGGGGCGGTGATCTTGGGGAGGCGTAGGCCCGAGACGCCCGGGAGAGGGGCCAATGCTGCCAGGTCCGCCGTCGCCACGGGGCTGCCGAGGGCGTTCACGCGGACGTGGACCGGGGTCGGCTGGGGGTCGGCGAGGCGTTCGGCGGTGGCCTCGCGGGCGTACCGCTTGCGGTCGGGGGCGACCGCGTCCTCCAGGTCGATCACCACGATGTCGGCGCCGGCCGCGAGGGCCTTGGTGACGATCTCGGGCCGGTCGCCGGGGACGTACAGCCAGGTGAGCGCGGTCATACGGCGCCCTCCTCGCGCAGCGCCGTCAACTCGGTCTCGCTCAGGCCCAGTTCCGTCAGGAGCTCGTCCGTGTCCGCGCCGTGCGGGCGGCCCGCCCAGCGGATCGCGCCGGGGGTCGCGGAGAGCCGGAAGAGGACGTTCTGCATGCGCAGGGGGCCGAGGTCGGGGTCGTCGACCGTGGTGACGGTGTCGAGCGCCTGGTACTGCGGGTCGGCCATCACGTCCCGGATGTCCTGGATGGGGGCGACCGCGGCCTCCGCCTTCTCGAAGGCCGCGAGGACGTCGGCGCGGCTGCGTCCGGCGATCCAGGAGCCGACCGCCGCGTCCAGGACGTCGGCGTGGGCGGCCCGCTGGGCGCCGGTCGCGAACCACGGCTCGTCGATCAGTTCCGGGCGGCCGACCAGGTGCATCACGCGTTCCGCGATCGACTGGGCCGAGGTGGAGACGGCGACCCAGGTGCCGTCGGCCGTGCGGTAGGTGTTGCGCGGGGCGTTGTTGGCGGAGCGGTTGCCGGTGCGTTCCTGGACGTGGCCGAGCTGGTCGTACCAGGTCGGCTGGGGGCCGAGGACGCTCAGGATCGGCTCGATGAGGGCCATGTCGACGACCTGGCCCTCGCCGGTGCGGTCGCGGGCCGCGAGGGCGGTCATCACCGCGTACGCCGTCGCGAGACCCGCGATGGAGTCGGCCAGGCCGAAGGGCGGCAGGACCGGGGGCGCGTCCGGTTCGCCGGTGATCGCCGCGAAACCGCTCATCGCCTCGGCGAGGGTGCCGAAGCCGGGACGGCGGGAGTAGGGGCCGAACTGGCCGAAGCCCGTGACACGGGTGAGGACCAGGCGGGGGTTGGCGGCGCTGAGCTCGGGCCAGCCCAGGTCCCATTTCTCCAGGGTGCCGGGGCGGAAGTTCTCGATGACCACGTCCGCGGCGGCGGCCAGCTTCAGGAAGGTGGTCCGGCCGCCCGGCTTGGACAGGTCGAGGGTGAGGGTGCGCTTGTTGCGGCCCAGGACCTTCCACCACAGGCCGACGCCGTCCTTCGAGGGGCCGTGGCCGCGGGAGGGGTCCGGTTTCGTGGGGTGCTCGATCTTGACGACCTCCGCGCCGAAGTCACCGAGCAGGGTGGCGGCCATCGGGCCCGCGAACAGGGTGGCCAGGTCGAGGACGCGGAGGCCGGAGAGGGGTGCAGGTGTCATGACGTGTACCGGGCCTCGATCTCGGAGCGGTAGGGCATGGACGCCGAGGCGCCTTCCCGCTGGACGGAGAGTGCGGCCGCGGTGGCGGCCCAGGCCATGGCCTCCCGGATGGGCCGCTCCTCGCCGAGGGCGACCGCGAGGGTGCCCACGTAGGTGTCGCCCGCGCCGGTGGAGTCCACCGCGGTGACCCGTGGGGCGGGGACGACGAGGGGTTCGGCGTCCCGGGTCAGATACAGGCTGCCGGCCGCGCCCAGGGTGATCACCACGCGCGGGACCCGGTCGAGGAGGGCGGTGCCGGCGGCGAACGGGTCGGTGCGGCCGGTGAGGGTGGCGGCCTCGTGCTCGTTGGGGACCAACAGGTCGGTGGCGGCGAGGAGTTCGGGCGGGAGGGGCTGGACGGGGGCGGGCGTGAGGATCGTACGGACACCGTGGGACCGGGCCTTCTGCGCGCCCGCGAGGACCGCGGCCAGGGGGATCTCCAGCTGGAGGAGCAGGGCGTCGGCCGAGGCGATCAGGCCCTCGTCGCCGGGGACGAGGTGGTCGACGGTGCCGTTGGCGCCGGGGACGACGACGATCGCGTTGCCGCCCTCGTCGTCGACGACGATGTGCGCGGTGCCGGTGGGGCCCTCGACGGTGCGCAGGTGGTCGGTGGTCACTCCGGAGTGCTCCAGGGTGGAGCGCAGGCGGGTGCCGAAGCCGTCGTTGCCGACCGCGCCGATCATCGAGACGGTGGCCCCGGCGCGGGCGGCGGCGATCGCCTGGTTGGCGCCCTTGCCGCCGGGGATCGTGCGGAACTCCCTGCCGGAGACGGTTTCTCCGCGCCGGGGTGCCTTCTCGACGTAGGCGACCAGGTCCATGTTCGTGCTGCCGAGCACGGCGATGTGGGTCATGGGCGGGCAGCCTCCCGGTGGGTGAGGTGGGCCAGGGTGTCGAAGCCGGTGCCGTTGAAGTCGGCGACGGAGGTGGCCAGGCGGTTCTTGAGAGGGGTGGTCCAGCGGTCGGGGAGGCGTTCGGGGGCGCCGGCGAGGAGACCGGCGATGCTTCCCGCCGTGGCGCCGTTGGAGTCGGTGTCCCAACCTCCGCTCACCGCTCTGCAGATGGAGCCGGTGAAGTCACCGTTCGCGTGGGTGAGGGCGGCGGCGATCAGCGCGGTGTTGGGGACGGCGTGGACCCAGTGGTGGGTCGCGGCGTGGGTGGCGTGGAGCGCGTCCACGACCTCGTCGAAGTCGTCGTGCTCCTCGGCCAGTCGGATGGCGTGGGTGACGGCCGCGGAGAGGCGGGAGTCCGGCGGGATCACGGTGAGACCGGTGCGCAGACAGGTGTGGACGTCGGGGGTCGCCGTCGCCTGGGCGATCACCGCGGCCGTGAACATCGCCGCGTAGACGCCGTTCGCCGTGTGGGTGAGGGTGGCGTCCCGGTGGGCCTGCTCGGCCGCGGCCGCCGGGTCGCCGGGGTTGGTCCAGCCGTGCACGTCCGCGCGGATCAGGGCGCCGATCCATTCGCGGAACGGGTTGCGGTGACGGGCCGTCCTGGGGGGTTCCAGACCCTGGAGGAGGTTGCGGTAGGCGATGCGCTCGGCGGTGAAGGTGCGTCCCGCGGGGAGTTCGTCGAGCCAGAGTCCCGCCACGTCCGCGGTGGTGAAGCGCCTGCCGTGGCGCTGCAGCAACATCAGGTTCAGCAGCGGGTAGTTGAGGTCGTCGTCCTCGGGCATGCCGTCGATGTTCTCGGCGAGGGAGGTCGCCGCCGAGCGGCGGTTCCAGGGGTGGGCGGCGAGGAGTTCGGCGGGGACGCCCCGCGCCGTGAACCAGGTGTTCAGGGGCCGGTTGCCGGTTGCTCCGGCGAGTCGGCGGATGGCCTCCAGCGGGAGCTTCTCCACGGGCTTGCCCAGGAGGCAGCCCACGGCGCGGCCCAGCCAGGCCGCTTCCAGGGCGGCCCGGCCGGGGGATGCCGCGGGGGTGGGCGACGGCCACCTTCCGCAGCGGTCCTTGATCCTCATGAGGTCGGTGGGCTCGTCGTCCGCCAACCTGCTGGGCAGATCGGCCAGTTCGTCCAGCAGGTCGTCCGCGAGCTGCCGCAGGTACCGGGACGCGGGCTCCGCCGAGGCACCCGCTCGGGTCGGCGCCTCCCGGCCGCCCGCCGCCCGCCACCTCGCGGCGATCGCCGACGGCTCCCTGCCGTCCTGGGCCGCCTGGCGGAGCTCGTGGCCGATGAGGTCCTCCGGTTGGACCCAGGTCAGTCGGAGCATCTCGAGCCTCCGAGGTCCGCGAAGGCCGCCTCATGGGTCCTGCGCCGGGCCACGTCCCGCTCGAAGATCTCCCGGGTCACGGCGGTCAGGGTCGCCGCCGGCTCCCACAGGTCCAGGCGGCTCGCCTCGGAGACCGCCTTGGCCCAGTCGTCCGGGACCGGGAAGCCCAGGGCACCCGAGAGGGCGCCGGCCATCGTGGCGATCGAGTCGCAGTCCCTGCCGTAGTTCACCGCGCCGAGGACGGCGTGGCGGTAGTCGCCCGCGGCCACCAGCAACATGGCCAGCGCGATGGGGAGTTCCTCGATCGTGTGCAGCCGGGAGGGGCGGCGGGCGCCGAGGGAGGGCTTGCGGTAGTCGGGCCCGACCGTGTCGTAGGGCGCGACCGCCTGCCGCAGCGGGAGCAGCGCCGACTCGAAGTCCGTGTGGCGGGCGGCCACTTCGCAGACCTGCTCGATCGCGGCACGGGTGCCGTCCTTCGCCAGGGAGAGGCAGGCCGTCACGATCGAGTCCGGTGTCGCGCCCGGTGTCGCCGCCGCGGCCACCGCCGCCGCGAAGACTCCCGCCGCCTCACGGCCGTACGACGACTGGTGGGCGCCCGCGATGTCCAGGGCCTCGGTGTAGGCGGCCCTCGGGTCGGCCGCGTTGACCAGGCCGACCGGGGCCATGTACATCGCCGCGCCGCAGTTGACGATGTTGCCGACACCGGCCTCCCGGGGGTCGACGTGGCCGTAGTGGAGGCGGGTGACCAGCCACTTCTCCGCGAGGAAGACACGGTGCAGGGGGAGGGCCTCCGCCTCCAGTTCCGGGATCCAGCGCGGGTTCGTCATCAGGTCGGGGACCAGGTGGTCGGCGATCGCGTAGGCGTCGAGGTGGTCTCTGACGCTGTCGTAGACGCGGATCAGCGCGTGGGTCATCAAGGTGTCGTCGGTGACGTGGCCGTCGCCCTTGTGGTACGGGGCGATGGGGCGGGCGGTGCGCCAGGCGTCGCCGTTCCAGGGGCCGACGATGCCGTGGACGCGGCCGGCGTGGCGTTCGAGGATCTGGTCGGGGGAGTAGCCCTCGACGGGGCCGCCGAGGGCGTCGCCCACCGCCGCGCCCACGAGGGCTCCGGTGATGCGGTCCGGGAGGCTGCTTTCTTGGTTTTTGGGCGTCATGCCCGAATCATCCTCCTGGGAGGGGTGGTTGTGCGGCTTCCAGGAGTTCGGCGAGTTCCATGAGGTCCGTGCCGGTGAGACGGGGGAGGGCGCAGCCGGGGAGTTCCCGGCAGGTGTTCCGCCAGCCGGCGGGGATGGCGTCGGCGCCGCCCCACGCTCCGGTCAGCGCGCCCACCAGGGCGGGGGCGGAGTCGGCGACTCGGGAGAGACAGGCGGCCGCGGGGATCGCCTCGGCGATGCGGCCCTGTGCGGCGGTGGCGAGCGCGAGGGCCACGGGGACGGTTTCGGCGGCCGCGATGCCGTAGCTGTAGACGTGGTCGACGATCTCGTGTTCCAGGGCGGGGATCAGGGCGAAGGCGGTGCCGGCGGTGCGGGCGAGGTGCAGGGCGTGGCGGGCGTTGCGGCCGATCTCCGTCTCCTCGGGGAGTTCGGCGAGGGCGGCACTCACACAGGCGTCGACGGGGCTGCCGGTCAGGGCCAGGGAGACGGCCGCGGCCATCGCTCGCGCTCCGTGCACCCCGTCGCCGTCCTGGGTGTAGCGGGCGTCGAACTCGGCCAGGTCCGCGGCGAGTCGGGGCGCGCCGGGGTGGGCGACGGCGAGGACGCAGGCTCTGACGCAGGCCGCGTCGTCGAAGTAGTGGGGGTTGTCGTGGCCGGTGGCGGGCGGGCGCAGGCCGGTGGCGAGGTTGCCGAGTCCCGCTCTCACGGAGATGCGGGCGCGCAGGGGGAGAACGGCGGACTCGATCTCCGGGGCGAGGTCCGCGGCGGCGGCCACTTCGGCGGCGAGGGCGTTCCAGGAGAGGTCGATGGCGGCTCTCGTACGGCGCTCTCTCGTCGGGTCGCCGAGGGTGGTGCCGTCGCCCGCCCTGAGGAGGGCCTGCGCGGTGAAGGCCGCCCATTCGGCGTCGTCGGAGGGGCCGAGGCGGAGGGGCTCGGGGGGCTGGTTGAGGGCGATGGGGACGGGGAGGGTGGTGGTGGCGTTCTGCTCGGCGAAGGTGTCGAGTTCGCGGGTGAGGCGGCGGGTCCAGGTCGGCATGCGGGCGGCTCGGTGGCGGGCTGCGGGCCAGCCGGCGGCGTCTCCCGCGGCCAGGCCCAGGAGCAGGCCGTGGACTCTTCGACCGGGCTCGGGTTCGTGGGTTGCCTGCGGTTGCGGTTGCGGCTCCGGGGTCGTGTCCGTGGCCTCGGTTTCGCCTTCGGCCCGGGTGTCACCGCCGTCGGAGGCCGCGGCTGTGGACGGGGTCGCCGTGGGGGCCGGGTCGGCCGTGCCCGGATTCTGTGTCGGGCCCTCGCCCCACGGCCCCGGTGGCCTCATCGGTCCGCCCCCGGCGCGTCGCCCGCTGCCAGGGTGAAGGCGTCCGGGTCGGGCGGGGGCCACTCCTGTGCGAGACCGGTCGTCCCCCACTTCCCGTCCTCGCCGCCCACCAGCAACTCCGCCACGTCCAGCACGTGGTGGCCCGCCATCGAGGGCAGGCAGCTGCCCTTCGCCGGGCCGATCGCCGACGCCCAGTCGGCGGGGATGGCCGACGCGCCCCTCGTGGCGCCTGCCAGCGCTCCCGCCACCGCCGCCGTCGTGTCCGCGTCCCTGCCCATGTTGACCGCCGTGAGCACCGCCTCGCGGAAGTCGCCGTCGGCCACCGCGTACGCCCCGAAGGCGAGGGCCACCGCCTCCGGGGCCAGGTCGGTCCACGGGTAGCCGCCGATGACGACGGCGGAACGGACCGCGCGTTCGCCCCGGTGGGCCACCGCCACCGCCCTCCTCAGGGACCTCGCCGTCCAGCTGTCGTCCGGGATCACCGCGAGCGCGGAGGCGACGACGGCGATCGTGGGGGCGCCCGCCATCGCCGCGGCCACTCCCGCCGCGACCGCCTGGCCGCCGTAGATGCCCTCGCCGTCGTGGCTCACCGAGCCGTCGACCGCCACCAGACGGGCCGCCTCCGCGGGGCGGCCCGCCGCGAAGACGCCGAAGGGCGCCGCCCGCATCGCCAGACCGTCGCTCCAGGCGTGGCGGTGCTGGGCCGAGATGGGGGCCGCGAGGCCCCGGCGGAGGTTCTCCAGCGTGCCCCGCTCGCTGAATCCCGCGCCGCGGAACGGGCCCTCGTCGAGGTCCGCGATCCACTTGTGCCAGGCCGCCTCCACATGGCAGGGGGTCAGGGCCGAGCCGTGGCGGGCCAGCAGCAGGCCGGAGAGGATCGCGTACTCGGTGTCGTCGGTGCCGGCCGGCTCGTCCACCACATAGCCCTCGATACGGCCCCAGCGGGCGCGGATCTGCGACGGCTTCATGTTCTCGGCGGGGGCTCCGAGGGCGTCCCCGACCGCCAGGCCCAGCAGGGCGCCACGGGCCCGCTCGCGGAGTTCGGCGGCGTCCTGGGACGCCGGGACCGAGGGAATGCAGGCGATCGATGCCATACGCGGCCTCTCCGGAGGGGGTTCCTCAGGGGGCACGGAACCCTTTGCGCATGTGTCCCACCATCGGCGGTTGACCTGAGCGTCCCAGGGCTCAACGTCACCCGGTCGACAGCTGAGCGGCAGCCTGATCGTCTGTGCATTCGAAGGTAAAGCCGCAGGTTAGCCCAGCCTTTCCTTGCTGGCGGACGGGAATGCCCCGTCGTACTGTGAGCGTTGTTGAGAATTAGATTGTGTCCAAACTTAGCTTTGGCTTAGCTTCCCTGGGGGGTCGGAATGGCGATCATCGACGTCGAAGCACCGCTGCACGAGGCGCACCGCGACAACCACACGCACCGGGACGTGAACGGCGGCTGGCTCAGGCCCGCCGTTTTCGGGGCCATGGACGGACTGGTCTCCAACCTCGCGCTGATGACCGGAGTCGCCGGTGGGGCCGTCGGCCAGAACACCATCGTGCTGACCGGACTCGCCGGGCTCGCCGCCGGTGCCTTCTCGATGGCCGCCGGCGAGTACACCTCCGTCGCCTCCCAGCGCGAGCTCGTCGAGGCCGAGCTGGACGTGGAGCGCCGCGAGCTGCGCAAGCACCCGCAGGACGAGGAGGCCGAGCTCGCCGCCCTGTACGTGGGGCGTGGCGTCGAGCCCGAGCTGGCCAGGGAGGTCGCCCGGCAGCTGTCGAAGGACCCCGAGCAGGCCCTCGAGATCCATGCCCGCGAGGAGCTGGGGATCGACCCCGGCGACCTGCCCTCGCCGCTCGTCGCCGCCGTCTCCAGCTTCGGGTCCTTCGCCCTGGGTGCCCTGCTCCCCGTACTGCCGTATCTGCTCGGTGCGACCGCGCTGTGGCCCGCCCTGCTGCTCGCCCTTCTCGGGCTGTTCGCGTGCGGTGCCGTCGTGGCCAGGGTGACCGCGCGGACCTGGTGGTACAGCGGACTGCGGCAGCTCGCCCTGGGAGGTGCGGCGGCCGGTGTGACGTACGCCCTGGGCAGTTTGTTCGGGACGGCCGTAGGATAGGAGGACCGCTACTTATGCGTTGGGCCGCATAAGTAGCCGTTACTCGCTGGTTTCGAATGCTTAACCACTGGGCATGAGCCGTAAGCGCCGCGGGCAATGACGCTTGCGACGCACTCGCGGGGTCGGCGACGACGCCTTCACCGCCCCCTGGATCGACGGACACCGATCTGACCGATCGGTCCGTTTCGGTCCCCACATACTTCAAGCCACGTGTGCGACACCCCCCTCGCACCGCGTGGCGTCCGCATGTTGGAACGGAGTATCCGGTTCCCGAGATCCGCTCCATCATGTAACCTGCACGAAATTTTGCGCTCACGCAGAGGGCCAACGTCGTCCCTCGGCAAGCTGAATATGCCAATTGACGACGACGGGAGAGCCGATGCGTACGCCGCGCCAGCCGTCCCAGCACTCCACGAGTGGCCAGAAGTGGTCGTTCATGGATGCTCGCCCTGCTGCGCAGGGTATGTACGACCCCCGCAACGAAAAGGACGCCTGTGGCGTCGGCTTCGTGGCCACCCTCACCGGCGAGGCGAGCCATGCGCTGGTCGAGCAGGCGCTCACGGTTCTGCGCAACCTGGAGCACCGCGGTGCCACCGGCTCCGAGCCCGACTCGGGTGACGGCGCGGGCATCCTGTCCCAGGTTCCGGACGCCTTCTTCCGCGAGGTCGCCGGCTTCGAACTGCCCGCGGCCGGCGCGTACGCCGTCGGTATCGCCTTCCTGCCGGAGGACGGCACCGAGGACGCCATCTCGAAGATCGAGACGATCGCCGCCGAGGAGGGCCTCACCGTCCTCGGCTGGCGCGAGGTCCCGGTCGCCCCCCAGCTGCTCGGCGCCACCGCCCGCTCGACGATGCCGGCCTTCCGCCAGATCTTCGTCAGCGACGCTTCCGCCGTGCCCGCGACGGACATCTCGCTCGACCGCAAGGCGTTCGTGCTGCGCAAGCGCGCCGAGCGCGAGGTCGACGTCTACTTCCCCTCGCTGTCCGCGCGCACCATCGTCTACAAGGGCATGCTGACCACCGGTCAGCTCGAGCCCTTCTTCCCGGACCTGTCCGACCGCCGTTTCGCCTCCGCGATCGCGCTCGTGCACTCCCGGTTCTCCACGAACACCTTCCCGTCGTGGCCGCTCGCCCACCCGTACCGCTTCGTCGCGCACAACGGTGAGATCAACACCGTCAAGGGCAACCGCAACTGGATGGCGGCCCGTGAATCGCAGCTGGTCTCCGATCTGTTCGGCAACGACAGCGAGGCCATCGAGCGCGTCTTCCCGATCTGTACGCCGGACGCCTCCGACTCGGCGTCCTTCGACGAGGTCCTCGAACTCCTGCACCTGGGCGGCCGTTCGCTGCCGCACTCCGTGCTGATGATGATCCCGGAGGCGTGGGAGAACCACGACTCCATGGAGCCGGCCCGCCGCGCCTTCTACCAGTTCCACTCCAACCTGATGGAGCCCTGGGACGGCCCGGCCTGTGTCACCTTCACCGACGGCAAGCAGGTCGGCGCGGTCCTGGACCGCAACGGCCTTCGCCCCGGCCGCTACTGGGTCACCGACGACGGCCTCGTCGTCCTCGGCTCCGAGGTCGGCGTCCTCGACATCGACCCCGCCAAGGTGGTCCGCAAGGGCCGCCTCCAGCCGGGCCGGATGTTCCTCGTCGACACCGTCGAGCACCGCATCATCGAGGACGACGAGATCAAGGCCGGCCTCGCCGCCGAGCAGCCGTACGCGGAGTGGCTGGAGGCCGGCGAGATCGAGCTCGGCGACCTGCCCGAGCGCGAGCACATCGTGCACACCCACGCCTCGGTCACCCGCCGTCAGCAGACCTTCGGCTACACCGAGGAAGAGCTCCGCATCCTCCTCGCGCCGATGGCCAAGGCCGGTGCCGAGCCGATCGGTTCGATGGGCACCGACTCGCCGATCGCCGCGCTGAGCGAGCGTCCGCGTCTGCTCTTCGACTACTTCACCCAGCTGTTCGCGCAGGTCACCAACCCGCCGCTGGACGCGATCCGCGAGGAGCTCGTCACCTCGCTGCGCTCCTCGCTGGGCCCGCAGGGCAACCTGCTCGACCCGAGCGCCGCCTCCTGCCGCTCCGTCGTGCTGCCCTTCCCGGTGATCGACAACGACGAGCTGGCCAAGCTCATCCACATCAACGCCGACGGCGACATGCCCGGCTTCAAGGCCGCGACCCTCTCCGGCCTGTACCGGGTCTCCGGCGGCGGCGACTCCCTCGCCGCGCGCATCGAGGAGATCTGCACGGAGGCCGACGCCGCCATCGAGAACGGCGCCCGGCTGATCGTGCTGTCGGACCGCCACTCCGACGCCGAGCACGCGCCGATCCCGTCGCTGCTGCTCACCGCGGCCGTCCACCACCACCTCATCCGCACCAAGCAGCGCACCCAGGTGGGCCTGCTGGTCGAGGCCGGTGACGTCCGCGAGGTCCACCACGTCGCCCTGCTGATCGGCTTCGGCGCCGCGGCCGTGAACCCGTACCTCGCCATGGAGTCCGTCGAGGACCTCCTGCGCGCGGGCACCTTCCTGAACGGCCTGGAGCCCGAGCAGGCCATCCGCAACCTGATCTACGCCCTGGGCAAGGGTGTCCTCAAGGTCATGTCGAAGATGGGCATCTCGACCGTCGCCTCCTACCGCGGCGCCCAGGTCTTCGAGGCCGTCGGTCTCGAAGAGGGCTTCGTCCAGAAGTACTTCAGCGGCACCGCCTCCAAGATCGGCGGCGTCGGCATCGACGTCGTCGCCAAGGAGGTCGCCGCCCGGCACGCCAAGGCGTACCCCGCCTCCGGCATCGCGCCCGCGCACCGCGCGCTCGAGATAGGCGGCGAGTACCAGTGGCGCCGCGAGGGCGAGCCGCACCTGTTCGACCCGGAGACGGTCTTCCGCCTCCAGCACTCGACGCGGGCCAACCGCTACGACATCTTCAAGAAGTACACGGACCGCGTGAACGAGCAGTCCGAGCGGCTGATGACGCTCCGCGGGCTCTTCGGCTTCAAGTCGGACCGCCCGTCCATCTCCGTGGACGAGGTCGAGCCCGTCTCCGAGATCGTCAAGCGCTTCTCCACCGGCGCCATGTCGTACGGCTCCATCTCCAAGGAGGCGCACGAGACCCTCGCCATCGCCATGAACCAGCTGGGCGGCAAGTCCAACACCGGTGAGGGCGGCGAGGACGCGGACCGGCTGTACGACCCGGCGCGGCGTTCGTCGATCAAGCAGGTCGCCTCCGGCCGCTTCGGTGTGACCTCCGAGTACCTGGTCAACGCGGACGACATCCAGATCAAGATGGCCCAGGGCGCCAAGCCCGGCGAGGGCGGCCAGCTGCCCGGCCACAAGGTGTACCCCTGGGTCGCCAAGACCCGGCACAGCACCCCCGGCGTCGGCCTGATCTCCCCGCCGCCGCACCACGACATCTACTCGATCGAGGACCTGGCCCAGCTGATCCACGACCTGAAGAACGCGAACCCGCAGGCGCGGATTCACGTGAAGCTGGTCTCCGAGGTCGGCGTCGGCACGGTCGCGGCGGGTGTGTCCAAGGCGCACGCGGACGTGGTGCTCATCTCCGGCCACGACGGCGGTACGGGCGCCTCCCCGCTCACCTCCCTGAAGCACGCGGGTGGCCCCTGGGAGCTCGGTCTCGCCGAGACCCAGCAGACCCTGCTGCTCAACGGCCTGCGCGACCGCATCGTCGTCCAGACCGACGGCCAGCTCAAGACCGGCCGTGACGTCGTCATCGCCGCGCTGCTCGGCGCCGAGGAGTTCGGTTTCGCGACCGCGCCGCTCGTCGTCTCCGGCTGCGTCATGATGCGCGTCTGCCACCTGGACACCTGCCCGGTCGGCATCGCCACCCAGAACCCGGTCCTGCGCGACCGGTTCACCGGCAAGGCCGAGTACGTCGTGAACTTCTTCAAGTTCATCGCCGAAGAGGTCCGCGAGATCCTCGCCGAGCTGGGCTTCCGCTCCATCGAGGAGGCCGTCGGCCACGCCGAGACGCTCGACGTCGAGCGGGCCGTCAACCACTGGAAGGCGCAGGGCCTCGACCTGGCTCCGCTGTTCTACGTGCCCGAACTGCCCGAGGGTGCCGCGCTGCACCAGGTCATCGAGCAGGACCACGGCCTGGAGAAGGCGCTCGACAACGAGCTCATCAAGCTCGCCGCCGACGCCCTGGCCGCCGACTCGGCGACCGACGCCCAGCCGGTGCGCGCCCAGGTCGCGATCCGCAACATCAACCGCACGGTCGGCACCATGCTCGGCCACGAGGTGACGAAGAAGTTCGGTGGCGCGGGCCTGCCCGACGACACCATCGACATCACCTTCACCGGCTCGGCAGGCCAGTCCTTCGGCGCCTTCCTCCCGCGCGGTGTCACGCTGCGCCTGGAGGGCGACGCCAACGACTACGTCGGCAAGGGCCTCTCCGGCGGCCGGGTCGTCGTCCGTCCCGACCGGGGCGCCGACCACCTCGCCGAGTTCTCGACGATCGCGGGCAACACCATCGCCTACGGCGCGACCGGCGGCGAGCTGTTCCTGCGCGGCCGTACCGGTGAGCGGTTCTGCGTCCGCAACTCCGGCGCGACGGTCGTCTCGGAAGGCGTGGGCGACCACGGCTGCGAGTACATGACCGGCGGTCACGCGGTGGTCCTCGGCGAGACGGGCCGCAACTTCGCGGCCGGCATGTCCGGCGGCATCGCCTACGTGATCGACCTCGACCGGGACAACGTCAACGTCGGCAACGTGGACGCCGTGGAGGCGCTCGACGACACCGACAAGCAGTGGCTGCACGACGTGGTGCGCCGCCACCAGGAGGAGACCGGTTCCACGGTCGCCGAGAAGCTCCTGGCCGAGTGGGACACCGCCGTGGACCGCTTCAGCAAGATCATCCCCAGCACGTACAAGGCAGTGCTCGCCGCCAAGGACGCCGCCGAGCAGGCGGGACTCTCCGAGTCCGAGATCACCGAGAAGATGATGGAGGCGGCGATCAATGGCTGACCCGAAGGGCTTCCTGAACCACGGCCGTGAGGTCGCCAAGTCCCGCCCCGTCGACGTACGTCTGAAGGACTGGAACGAGGTCTACGTCCCCGGCTCCCTGCTGCCGATCATCAGCAAGCAGGCCAGCCGCTGCATGGACTGCGGCATCCCGTTCTGTCACAACGGCTGTCCGCTCGGGAACCTCATCCCCGAGTGGAACGACTACGCCTACCGCGAGGACTGGGCGGCCGCCTCGGAGCGGCTGCACGCCACGAACAACTTCCCGGAGTTCACCGGGCGGTTGTGCCCGGCTCCCTGCGAGTCGGCGTGTGTGCTCGGCATCAACCAGCCGGCCGTGACCATCAAGAACGTCGAGGTCTCGATCATCGACAAGGCGTGGGACAGCGGTGACGTCGAGCCGCAGGCCCCGGAGCGCCTGTCCGGCAAGACCGTCGCCGTGATCGGCTCGGGTCCGGCCGGTCTCGCCGCCGCCCAGCAGCTCACCCGGGCCGGTCACACCGTGGCCGTCTACGAGCGCGCGGACCGCATCGGAGGCCTCCTCCGGTACGGCATCCCCGAGTTCAAGATGGAGAAGCGGCACATCAACCGCCGTATCGAGCAGATGCGCGCGGAGGGCACCCGCTTCCGCACCGGCATCGAGATCGGCCGCGACCTCAAGGCGACCGACCTCAAGAAGCGCTACGACGCCGTCGTGATCGCCGCCGGCGCCACCACCGCGCGTGACCTCCCGGTCCCCGGCCGCGAGCTCAAGGGCATCCACCAGGCCATGGAGTACCTGCCCCTGGCCAACAAGGTCCAGGAAGGCGACTACGTCACCGCTCCGATCTCGGCCGAGGGCAAGCACGTCGTGGTCATCGGCGGCGGCGACACCGGCGCCGACTGCGTGGGCACCGCCCACCGCCAGGGCGCGGCCTCGGTCACGCAGCTGGAGATCATGCCCCGCCCGGGCGAGGAGCGGAACGCCAACCAGCCCTGGCCGACCTTCCCGATGCTCTACAAGGTCACCTCCGCGCACGAGGAGGGCGGCGAGCGGGTCTACTCCGTCTCGACGACCCACTTCGAGGGCGACGAGGACGGCAACGTCCAGTGGCTGCACCTGAGCGAGGTCGAGTTCATCGACGGCAGGCTGACCCCGAAGCCGGGCACCGAGCGCAAGATCCCCGCCCAGCTGGTCACCCTCGCGATGGGCTTCACCGGCACCGACCGGGAGAACGGCCTGGTCGAGCAGTTCGGCCTGGAGCTCGACGAGCGCGGCAACATCGCCCGCGACGCCGACTTCCAGACCAACGTCCCCGGCGTCTTCGTCGCCGGTGACGCGGGCCGCGGCCAGTCGCTCATCGTGTGGGCGATCGCGGAGGGCCGCTCGGCCGCCCGCGGCTGCGACCGCTTCCTGACCGGCGCGAGCGAACTGCCCGCACCGATCCGGCCGACGGACCGTTCGCTGATGGTCTGACGACCGGTCAAGAAACGTCCCGTACAACGGCGTACGGAACGCTGACGGTGCCCGCCCTCCCAGTCCCCGACCGGACGAGGGGCGGGCACCGTCGCCATGTCAGCGGGGAGTTCGGCCCGAAACGGCCTCCAGGGCCTCGAACTCCACCGTCGCGTCCTCGCTGTACGCGCCGACCCGGCCCCGGGTGTAGGGGAGTTCGGTGTCGGTGAACGTCACCACCGGCTGCCCGTCCACCGCGACGGACAGGACCGCGCCGCGCTGGACGACCGTCACGTCGTACCACCGGCCGACGGGGTACGGTGTCCGGCCCGTCGCCAGGAAGCGCCGGCCCCCGGACAGGCGGGATCGCGTTTGCCCAGTTCCCAGCCGTTCGGCTTGAGGGTGACGTAGTAGAAGTGCTCTGGGTCGGTGTACGCCCGGACCAGCCACGGCACTTCCCAGGGGTTCGGCTTGGGGGAGCGCAGCTGCTTCAGGGTCCGCGTCCGCGCCTCGTACCGTACGTCGGTGCAGGAGGCGGTGCTCACCACCAGCCCGGCGTGGGTGGTGCCGGGGTCCTCGGCGGCCACGGGGGAGAGCCGGAGCGAGCCGTCGTCACCGTGGTTGGTGCCCATGCCGTTGAACACCGACAGCCAGCGGCCGTGGGTCGTGCCGTCGATCCACGGCTTCGGCGGTGGGCCCTCGCCCTGGCAGCGGCTCAGGGAGACCGCGCGGGGCCACGACCGTCCCGTACTCCTGGACCGTCAGCGGCCGGGCCGCCCCCGACGAACAGGCGGCCGCCTACCGGGCGTTGCTGGACTCCTTCACCGGGCGGGACTGGTGGGCGGGCGTGTGCTGGTGGATGTGGGACGACTGGCCCGGCAGTGGTGAGACCCCGGCCCGGCTCGCCTGCACCCCGCACGGAAAGCCCGCGGAGGCGGTGCTGCGGGAGAAGTGGGGCCCCGCTCAGGGCACCCGGTAGGTCTCCCCGTACACCTGCCACTCCAGCGGCGTCCTCAGGTCCAGGTTCCCCTCGTCGAGGAACCGCCGCTGGGCCGTGTCGACACGGGAGGTGTCGATGTCCGCGTCCCGCGTCTTCATCGCGGCCCGGCGGATGTCCAGGAAGGCCTCCAGGTAGGCCTTCTCGGAGCCGCCCCCGGTCGGGCTGTCGGCCTTCTCCAGGGCGCGTTCGCGCATCCCGTAGAAGCTGGTGGCGTCGGTGCCGGGGCCGTGGAAGACCATGGCGTCGTAGTAGACGAACTGGCCGAGCGCGCCCAGGCCGTCGAGCTTGGCGAGGCGGACCGCGGGGTCGAAGTAGACCCGGTCGCGCTCCGCGTCCTGGGCCTTCCGGAAGGCCGGCTGCCGGGCCTCCGCCTTCCACGCGGCCGTGAAGCCCGGGTCCAGGCCCTCGTGGGAGTCGCTGCCGTCGACCTCGCGCAGGGCCGGGAGGTACCGGGCGAGGCCGTTGCCGGGGTGGGCCTTCGTGTAGCGCTCGACGAGGGTGAGCAGGTCGTGGGTGCCCGTGCAGAAGCCGATGAGGCCGGCCGTGTAGCCCTGTCCGTCGCCGATGTCCTCGATGTAGGCGTAGGCGCTGCGCCAGTCGAGGGTGGAGTTCTCGGCGCTGGCCACGAGTTTCTGGGCGAGCTCCTTCCCGGCGGGGGCGGCCAGCCCCGGCGGGACGTCGCCGATGACCTGCTCGTAGGACGCGCTCCTCGTCTGCTCCGCCCAGGTCTTGGCGCCCTCCGCGTCCTCGGCGTTCTCGGCCGCCTGCGCCCGGTACGCGGTGGAGAGATCGGGCCCGGCCCGGCCGGCACCGGAGTCCTCGGGCGCGAGGAGGTACACCGACGCCGTGGCGATCACGGGGACGGCCGCGAGGAGCAGCAGGCGGAGGCGTTTCACCGGATTCCCGTCAGTTCGGTGACCTTGGCCCAGGCGGACACCAGGAGCACCATCAGCAGTACCGCGCATGCTCCCGCCTGCACCAGGGCGCGACGGCCGTCCCGGGGAGCGTACGCGTAGGCGAGGGTGACGACGGCTCCGGCGAGCAGGCCGCCGAGGTGACCCTGCCAGGACGTCGCCCACGCCGAGACCACCAGCCACAGCAGCAGACCCGCCATGAACCGGTTGACCTGCGCCATGTCGGCGCCGAGACGGCGGGCCAGCACGTAGTAGGCGGCGCCGAGCCCGAAGATCGCGCCGGACGCGCCGAGCGTGGGTGTGGTGGGCGCGACCAGCAGGACGAGGACCGAACCGCCGAGCGCGGAGAGCAGGTACAGGGCGAGATAGCGGACCCGGCCGAGCTGGGCCTCCACCACCCGGCCGATGTTCCACAGCGACACCATGTTCATCACGATGTGCAGGATCCCGAACGTGCCCTCGGTGGGCGGCAGATGCAGGAACGCCCCGGTCAGCAGCCGGTACCACTCGCCGTCGACGACACCATCGGCATGGAAGTCGGAAGGATAGGAGGCCTGCCACTCGTAGTGGCCGCCGTCCGGGCCCACCAGCCCGGCCCCCAGCATCTCGAACCGGTCCACGATCGCCGGGCGCACCAGCTCGCCGAGGTAGGCGAGCACATTGAGGCCGATGAGGACGTACGTCACCAGGGGGACGGCCGAGATCCGCCCGCCGAACGCGGTCCGGGCCTGCCGCACCGACCGCGCCCCCTCCCGCACGCACTCCGGGCACTGGTGGCCGACCGCCGCCTCCCGCATGCAGTCCGGGCAGATGTACCGCTCGCAGCGGGTGCAGCGGACATGGGACTCCACCCGGGGATGGCGATAACAGGTGGTGACGGCGGATTCGGGTTCCACAGCCGGCTCTCCTCGGAGTGACAGGGGTGATGGTCGAGCCGGTGGGGCTGCGGCGAACAAAATAGCGAACCTGGGTGAGGGCGGACCGCGCCGGGGCCGGAGTCGGTGTCCGCCCCGTTGGCTTCGCCGTACGGCCGTGCCACGCTGAGGGTGATCCGACGGGGAGGCGACGACGTATGGACGGCGCGCGATCGGTGAACGAACGGACTGGTGGGCCAGGGGCCGGCAAGGGCGAGAAGCTCGCCGACTGGGCCGACGGACGGCTCGGCCTGTACGCGCTGGCCAAGGCCAACATGCGCAAGGTGTTCCCGGACCACTGGTCGTTCATGCTGGGCGAGATCTGTCTCTACAGCTTCCTCATCCTGATCCTCACCGGCGTCTACCTCACGCTGTTCTTCGAGCCCAGCGGGGTCGAGGTCGTCTACCACGGCTCCTACGAGCCCCTCAACGGCGTGGTGATGACCAGGGCGTACGAGTCCACGCTCGACATCAGCTTCGACGTGCGCGGCGGTCTGCTGATCCGGCAGATCCACCACTGGGCGGCCCTCGTCTTCGTGACCGGAATGCTCGTGCACATGATGCGGGTGTTCTTCACCGGCGCCTTCCGCAAGCCGCGCGAGCTCAACTGGGTGTTCGGCTGGACCCTGCTGTTCCTCGGCATCATCACCGGACTGACCGGCTACAGCCTCCCCGACGACCTGCTGTCCGGCACCGGCATCCGCTTCGCCGACGGGGCGATCCTGTCGATCCCGATCGTCGGGACGTATCTGTCGTTCTTCCTGTTCGGCGGCGAGTTCCCGGGCCACGACATCATCCCGAGGCTCTTCCCCATTCATGTCCTGGTGCTGCCCGGGATCATGCTCGGCCTGGTGGTCGCCCATCTGATCCTGGTCTTCTACCACAAGCACACCCAGTACCCGGGGCCGGGACGCGACAACAGGTCCGTGGTCGGCATGCCCTTCCTGCCGGTCTACATGGCTAAGGCGGGCGGCTTCTTCTTCCTGACCTTCGGCGTGCTGGCGCTCATGGGCGGACTCGCCCAGATCAACCCCGTGTGGGCGTTCGGCCCCTACAGCCCGCAGCTGGTGACCACCGGCGCCCAGCCCGACTGGTACCTCGGCTTCTCCGAAGGGCTGATCCGGGTGATGCCGGGATGGGAGATCAACTTCTGGGGCCACACGCTGGAACCCGGTGTCTTCATCCCCTTCTCGCTCTTCCCGCTGATCCTGCTCGCGATCGGGCTGTACCCCTTCGTCGAGGCGTGGGTCACCGGAGACAAACGTGAGCACCACATCCTGGACCGGCCGCGCAACGCGCCCGTCCGCACCGGGCTGGGAGTCGCGTGGCTGAGCCTGTACGTGGTGCTGCTGATCGGCGGCGGCAACGACATCGTGGCCACGCATCTGCATCTGTCGATCAACGCGATCACCTGGTTCGTGCGGGTCTCCGTGTTCGTGGTGCCGGTGCTCGCCTTCATCGTCACCAAGCGGATCTGTCTCGGGCTCCAGCGCCGGGACCGGGACAAGGTGCTGCACGGCCGGGAGACCGGCACCATCAGGCGGCTCCCGCACGGCGAGTACGTCGAGGTGCACGAGCCCCTCGCGCAGGAGCAGCTGCACACCCTCACCCAGCACGAGCAGGAACCGCCGTACGAGATCGGGCCGCTCGTCGATGCCAACGGGGTGCGGCGGCCGGTCAGGCTCTCCCAGCGGATGCGGGCCGGACTCGCGCGGGCGATGTTCGGGCCCGACAGCCGGATCCCGAAGCCGACGGTGGAGGAGCACCGGGAGGTCACCAGCGGCGACCACCACCACTGAGCACCGTCTCGCGGCACTCGTCGGGGGTGCCCCAAGCGGTGCGCAGCGCACGGGCCTTGGTGAGCCACAGGGACAGGTCGTACTCCGCCGTGTATCCGATCGCGCCGTGCAGTTGGAGCGCGGTGCGGGCCGTCCGGTACGCCGCCTCGCAGGCCGTGACCTTGGCGGCGGCCACGTCCTTCGCGGTCATCGTCAGGGCGGCGCCGAGGAGGAGGGGACGGGCGAACTCCAACGCGATCTTCGCGTCGGCGAGTTGATGCTTGACCGCCTGGAAGGAGCCGATGGGGGCGCCGAACTGGGTGCGCTGCCCGACGTAGGCGACGGTCTTGTCGAGGAGGGCGAGACCTGTGCCGAGGGCCTGGGCGGCGGTGATGAGGCGGGCCGTCCTGAGGGCGTCCGCCGACGGGGGGTGCGGGGTGAGCAGTTCGCCACCGGGGTCGAGCGGGGTGAGGCGGCGGGCGGGGTCGAGCGAGGGACGCACGGGGCCGTGGCCGGGAGCGAGACGCAGCCCCTCGGCGGTCAGGGAGAGACGGATGTCGGCCGCGTCACCGTCCAGGGCGTACCGGCCTGTGGCCAGGGTCGCCGTCGACTCGCCCGAGGCCAGCGACGGCAGCAGCCGCTTCGCCGGGCCGGGGTCGTCCAGCGAGGCGAGCAGTGTCGCCGCCGTCACCGTCTCCACCAGGGGGCCCGGTACCGCGTGGCGGCCCAACTCCACGAAGGCGACGACCAGTTCCAGAGGGCGTGGGCCCAGTCCCTCGTAGGCTTCCGGTACCGCCAGTGCGAACACCCCGGCGTCGGCGACACGGCGCCACAGCGCGCGGCCGCTCGCGTGATTCCCCCGGCTCCAGTCCCGGACCACCGCCGGTGTGTCCGCTGCTGTCAGCATCGCGTCCAGGGAGTCGGCGAAGTCCCGTTGCTCGGCGTCGAGGAGGAAGCGCATCAGCGGCGTCCCTTCGGCAGGCCCAGCAGGCGTTCGGCGATGATGTCCCGCTGGATCTCGTTCGTGCCGGCGTAGATGGGGCCGGCCAGGGCGAAGACATAGCGTTCGGCCCAGTCCGTGTCCGCCGGTTCGCCCTCCTCGCCCAGCAGATCCAGCGCCGTCTCGGTGAGCGCGATGTCGTACTCGGACCAGAAGACCTTGTTGAGGCTGGACTCCGGGCCGAGCGGGTCGCCGTCCAGGAAGCGGGCGGCGGCCGCGTAGGTGAAGAGCTGGTGGGCGCGGGCGCCGATCAGGGCGTCCGCGACCCGGGTGCGGGTGTCCTGCGGGCGGCCCAGGGACTCCCACCGGGCGAAAAGGCGGTCGGCGGCGGCGAGGAAGCGGCCCGGGGAGCGCAGCATCAGGCCCCGTTCGTTGCCCGCCGTCGACATCGCGATCCGCCAGCCCCGGCCGGGCTCGCCGATGACGTCCTCGTCCGGCACGAACACCTCGTCCAGGAAGAGCTCGGCGAAGGCCGGCTTCCCGTCGAGGCGGCGGATCGGGCGGACGGTGACACCGGGGGCACGCAGGTCGAACATCAGGTACGTCAGCCCCTGATGGGGTTTCGGGGTGTCCGGGTCGGTGCGGAAGAGCCCGAAGGCGCGGTCCGCGAAGGCGGCCCGGGAGGACCACGTCTTCTGCCCGGTCAGCAGCCAACCCCCTTGCGTGCGCACCCCCTTGGACCTCAGGGACGCCAGGTCCGAGCCCGCCTCCGGCTCCGACCATGCCTGTGCCCAGACCACCTCACCGGTCGCCATCGACGGCAGCACGCGCGCGCGTTGCTCCTCGGTGCCGTGGTCGAAGAGGGTCGGGGCGAGCAGGCTGACGCCGTTCTGGCCCACGCGCCCGGGCGCTCCGGCCGCGTAGTACTCCTCCTCGAAGACCAGCCAGTCGACGATCCCCGCGTCCCGGCCGCCGTACGCCGTCGGCCAGTTGACCACCGACCAGCGGTCCGCGGCGAGCTCCGCCTCCCACGCGCGGTGGGCGGCGAAGCCCTCCTCGGTCTCCAGGGAGGGCAGCGGGGAGGCGGGCACATGCGCGCGCAGCCACGCGCGGGCCTCGGCACGGAAGGCCTCTTCCTCCTGCGTGAACGCCAGATCCATGGACACCCGTCCTTCCCTAACAAGTGTTTGGTAGGTTAGCGTGGCGCCATGACAGGCGTCGAGAGTCCGGTGTACGAGCCGGGGCACGGACTGCTGAAGGGACGCACCGCCGTCATCACCGCGGCCGCCGGCGCGGGCATCGGCGGGGCGACCGCGCGCCGCTTCCTGGAGGAGGGCGCACGCGTACTGATCAGTGACGCGCACGCGCGGCGACTGAAGGAGTACGAGGCAGAGCTCGCACGAGAGTTCCCGGGAGCGGTGTCGGCCGTCGCCTGCGACGTCACCGACGAGACACAGGTGCGCGCGCTGTTCGACGCGGCCGTCGGGGAGCACGGACGGCTGGACGTCGTCGTCAACAACGCAGGTCTGGGCGGGACCTCGCAGCTCGTCGACATGACCGACGAACAGTGGTCCCGGGTCCTGGACGTGACCTTGAACGGCACCTTCCGGTGCACCCGCGCCGCCCTGCGGCTGATGCGGGACTCCGGTGGCGGGGTGATCGTCAACAACGCCTCCGTCGTCGGCTGGCGCGCACAGGCGGGGCAGGCGCACTACGCCGCCGCGAAGGCCGGGGTCATGGCCCTGACCCGGTGCGCGGCGCTGGAGGCGGCCGAGTACGGCGTGCGGGTCAACGCCGTCTCCCCGAGCCTCGCCATGCACCCCCACCTGGTCAAGGTGACCTCGGCCGAACTGCTGGAGGAGCTCACCGCGCGCGAGGCCTTCGGGCGGTACGCCGAGCCCTGGGAGGTGGCCAACGTGATCGTGTTCCTGGCGTCCGGCTACTCCTCGTACATGACCGGCGAGGTCGTCGCCGTCAGCAGCCAACACGCCTAGGACAATGGACGATGTGCCGACCAAGAAGAAGCCCCAGGTGAGCGCGGCAGCCCCGGCCCGCCGCCGTGAACTCCTCGACACCGCCGCCGAGGTCTTCGCCGAGCAGGGCTACAACGCCACGACCGTACGCAAGATCGCCGACCACGCGGGCATGCTCGCGGGCAGCCTCTACTACCACTTCGACTCCAAGGAATCGATGCTGGAGGAGATCCTGCGGACCTTCCTCGACGAGCTCTGGGGCGGCTACGACGCCGTCCTGGGCGCCGAACTCGGCCCGCGCGAGACGCTGGAGGCCCTGGTCACCGAGTCGTTCCGGGAGATCGACCGGCACCGCGCCGCCGTCGCGATCTACCAGAAGGAGAGCAAGCAGCTGGTGGCGCAGGAGCGGTTCGCGTTCCTCGCCGAGTCGCAGCGCAGGTTCGAGAAGGCCTGGCTGTCCACGCTGGAGCGCGGGGTCGCGGCCGAGGTGTTCCGGGCCGACCTCGACGTCCGGCTGACCTACCGGTTCGTGCGCGACACCGTGTGGGTCGCCGCGTCCTGGTACCGGCCCGGCGGACAGCACAGCCCGGAGGAGATCGCCCGGCAGTACCTGTCGATGGTGCTGGACGGGATCGCTGTACGCGAATAGCCCTTACGGATGAGGGAGTTGCCATGGCCGAGGCCTACATCGTCGAAGCGGTCCGTACGCCCGTCGGGCGGCGCGGGGGAGGACTGAGCGGGGTCCACCCGGCCGATCTGGGCGCACATGTGCTGAAGGCGGTCGTCGAGCGGGCCGGGGTCGACCCCGCGGCCGTCGAGGACGTCGTCTTCGGGTGCCTGGACGCGGTAGGGCCGCAGGCCGGGGACATCGCGCGGACCGCATGGCTCGCGGCCGGGCTGCCCGAGGAGGTGCCCGGGGTGACCGTGGACCGGCAGTGCGGGTCCTCGCAGCAGGCCGTGCACTTCGCCGCGCAGGGCGTGCTCTCCGGGACGCAGGACCTGGTGGTCGCCGGCGGGGTGCAGAACATGTCGATGATCCCGATCGCCTTCGCGACCCGGCAGGCCGCCGAACCGCTCGGGCTGACCCAGGGCCCCTTCGCGGGCAGCGAGGGGTGGCGGGCCCGGTACGGGGACCGGGCGGTGAACCAGTTCGTCGGTGCCGAGATGATCGCAGGGAAGTGGGGGATCAGCCGCGAGGACCAGGAGGAGTTCGCGCTCCGCTCGCACCGGCGGGCACTGCGGGCCATCGACGAGGGCCGCTTCGAGCGGGAGACGGTGGCCCACGGCTCCGTCACGGTCGACGAGGGCCCGCGACGGGACACGTCCCTGGAGAAGATGGCCGGTCTCAAGCCGGTGATCGAGGGCGGCACCATCACCGCGGCCTGCTCCTCGCAGGTCTCCGACGGGGCGGCGGCGATGCTGCTGGCATCGGAGCGGGCGGTGCGCGAACACGGTCTGACGCCTCGCGCGCGCGTGCACCACCTCTCCGTGCGCGGCGAGGACCCCATCCGCATGCTCACCGCCCCCATCCCGGCCACCGCGCACGCCCTGAAGAAGACCGGCCTGTCCATCGACGACATCGACCTCGTCGAGATCAACGAGGCCTTCGCCCCGGTCGTGCTGGCCTGGCTGAAGGAGACGGGCGCTGATCCGGAGAAGGTCAACGCCAACGGCGGCGCGATCGCCCTCGGGCACCCGCTGGGGGCGACGGGCGTGAAGCTGATGACCACGCTTCTGCACGAACTGGAGCGCACCGGCGGGCGGTTCGGGCTGCAGACGATGTGCGAGGGCGGGGGACAGGCGAACGTGACGATCATCGAGCGGCTGTGAGCCGTTCTCGTGTCTCCTCCGCCTCCTTCATGATCCGGTCCACCAGCTCCGCGCACGACGGCAGGTCGCCGATCACCCCGGCGACCTGCCCGGAGGCCATGACCCCGAGATCCGTACGGCCGTCCACCATCGCCGCCCTGAGCAGCATGGGCGTGTTCGCGGCGAGGAGCACCTGGCTCCAGGACAGTTGCTTGCCGTGGCGCATCGCGAGGCCGTCGTGGGCCAGCTCCCGCCAGCTCAGACCGGACAGCTTGCGGAAGCCGGCCGCTCTCCTCAGCGCGTGCCAAAAGGCCCTGGCCCGCCCGGAGCTCTCCAGCGCGCTCACCAGATCGGTGCGGAGCATGCGGTGCGGAAGGCCGTCCACCGCCCGGGTCACCGTCACGTCCTTGACCGTCGCCGCCAGATAGCGCGCCTTCACCGCGTCCGGCACCGTCGAGTCCGAGGTGAGCAGGAAACGGGTGCCCATGGCGACGCCCGCCGCCCCGTACGCCAGTGCCGCGACCAGACCCCGCCCGTCGAAGAAACCCCCCGCCGCCACGACCGGGATGTCCACCGCGTCCACCACCTGCGGCAGCAGGACCGTCGTCGCCACCTCCCCGGTGTGCCCGCCGCCCTCCCCGCCCTGCACGATCACCGCGTCCGCGCCCCACGCGGCCACCTTCTCGGCATGCCGCCGGGCCCCTACCGACGGGACGACGACCACCCCCGCCTCCTTGAGCTCGCCGATCAGCTCGGCGGAGGGCGCGAGGGCGAAGGACGCCACCCGCACCCCCTCCTCGATGATCACCCGCACCCGGTCGCCGGCGTCCGCCGCGTCGGCCCGCAGATTGACCCCGAAGGGCGCGTCCGTACGGGACCTGACCTCCCGCACCGCCTCGCGCAGTCCGTCGAGGGTCATGGTCGCGGAGGCCAGGATGCCGAGCGCCCCCGCGTTCGCCGCGGCCGAGACCAGGCGCGGTCCCGCCACCCACCCCATCCCGGTCTGCACGATCGGGTGGCGCACCCCGACCAGCCGGGTGAGCGCGGTCTCCATCAGCCGCCGACCTCCCCGGACCGGGTGTCGCGCGGATCGATCACCTCGCGGATCAACCGGAGCTCCCGCGCGGTCGGTTCACGGGTGCGCGGCACCTCGTCCGGGACCACCAGCTCGAAGCCGGTGGCCTCCCGCACCTGTTCCACGGTGACCCCCGGGTGCACGGACGCCAGCCGCATCGAGTGGTCCGGGGTCGCGAAGTCGAAGACGCCCAGGTCGGAGACGACCCGGGGGATACGGTGGTGAGGGGCGCCGTCCGCGTGGTCGTACCCCACCCCGCACACCATGTCGACCTTCTCCACGAAGACGCGCCGGGAGTGCCTCGGCACCCAGTAACTGGTCGGGTTGTTCAGGGTGTTGACCGGTGCGCCCCGCACCCCGAGCAACTGGCGCTTCGGCCGCGCCCAGTCGCCGATGCACGAGATGTTCTGGTTGCCGTACCGGTCGATCTGGCTCGCGCCCATCATCACGTGCCGTCGGCCGCCGGTGACCAGGGCGAGGTGCTGCCGGTAGGGCAGCCAGCCCTCCACGGTGCCGTCGACGCCCACGAGCAGGGCCTCCCCGTCGGTCATGAGGAGGTCGGGGGAGAAGGTCCGCCGGGCGAGCCGGGCACCGAGGGACGGGATCAGCCCCATGGCACTGGCCAGCACCTCCCCGTCGTCCCGCCACGCCTCGGCGCAGGCGATCACGCAGTACTCGGCCCGGGTGACGGTCATGAGCCGGCCCCTTCCGGTGCGGAGAGGTGGCGCTCGGCGTACTCCGGCCAGGGGGTGGTCGCGTACTCCCGCTGGGCCGCCTCGTCCCGGGGGTAGTCGGGCGCGCAGGACGTGAAGTGGGCGCCGTTCGGGGCCTCGACCACGCCCGTGACGGTGTGCCGTTTCACCAGCAGCGTCTGCGGGCCCGCCTCCTTCGTCAGCTCGGCGGTGTCGACGACCCGTTCGCACGAGAGGTACGCCGTGTCCGCCGCCTCGCAGAAGAGGTCGTCGAAGTAGGGGTCGGGGCCCAGGTACTGTCCGTTGCCCTGCCGGTCGGCGCGGTTGACGTGGACCAGGGCCGCGTCCAGGCGCAGGGCGGGCACGGCGACGAACGTCTCCCCGTCGTCGTACGGCGAAGTCACCGTCCGCAGGCCCGGGTTGACCCGCATGACGTCCGAGCCGAGCCCGGCCCGCACCGGCAGGAACGGCAGCCGGTGGGCGGCCGCGTGCAGGCCCCACATGAACATCGCCTCGTCGATCTCCATGAGCTCGAAGGCGCCGGCCTCGCGGGCCGCCCGGTAGTGCGGTTCGAGGGGGATCGAGTCGAGGGTGACGAAGGCGGCGACGAGCTTGCGGATGCGTCCGGCGGCGGCCAGCATGCCGACGTCCGGGCCGCCGTACGACACGACCGTGAGGTCGGTGACCGGGGAGCGCAGCAACGCCCTGATCAGGGCCATCGGCTTGCGGCGGGAACCCCAGCCGCCGATGCCGAGGGTCATGCCGCTGTGCAGCCTGGAGACGACCTCGTCGGCCGTCATGGTCTTGTCGCTCACTCGGCCTCCCTGCCGAACCTGTCACGGACCCGGTCGGCGACCCCGCTGACGCTCGCCTCGTAGGTGAAACCCTGCTCGTAGCGGTAGCTGCGGCGGACGTCGACCGGGTCGATGCCGTTGATGGCGGCCTTGGCCAGGCGCAGGAGTTCGCCGTCCTTGGCGGCGATCTCGCGGGCCGACTCCAGGGCCGTGGCGGCGAGTTCGCCCCTCGGGACGACTTTCCACACCGCGCCGTGCCGGTGCAGTTCGGCGGCGGTGACCGTGCGGGAGGTGAAGTAGAGGGCGCGCAGGAGGTGCTGGGGGACCAGGCGGGCCAGGTGCGTGGCCGCGCCGAGGGCCCCGCGGTCCAGTTCGGGCAGGCCGAAGGTGGCGTCCTCGCTCGCCACGATCACATCCGCGTTGCCCACCAGGCCGACACCCCCGCCCAGGCAGAACCCCTGCACGGCCGCCACCACGGGCACCTCGCAGTCGTACACCGCCGAAAAGGCCTCGAAGCAGCCGCGGTTGGCGCCGACGAGGGCGGCCGCGCCGCGCGACTGGATCTCCTTGATGTCCACGCCCGCGTTGAAGCCACGTCCCTCGGCCGCCAGGACCACGCACCTGACCTGCGGATCGCGGCCCGCCGCGCGCACGGCGTCCGCCAGGGCGAACCAGCCGTCCACCGGCAGGGCGTTCACCGGCGGGAAGTCGACCTGGACCAGGACGATCCCCTTTTCCGGGGACGAGGTGGAGACACCCATGGCCGCATCAGCTACCTTTCCACCAAACGTTTGTTAGGTGAAGGGTAGCGGTGAATGGAGCCGAGCGGGAGGGTCGTGGTCGTCACCGGAGGGACGCGCGGAGTCGGCGCCGGGATCGCCCGCGCCTTCGCGGAGACCGGCGCGGACGTCGTCGTCTGCGCCCGCAGACCGCCCGAAGTCCCCCTGCCGAACACGCGGTTCGCGACCCTGGACGTCCGGGACGCCGACGCCGTACGGCGCTTCCTCGGCGAACTGCCGCGCCTGGACGTCCTGGTCAACAACGCGGGAGGCGCCCCCTACCGGCTGCTCGCCGACGCGAGCCCCGAACGGCACGCCCGCGTACTGGAGTTGAACCTCATCTCCCCGCTCACCGTGTCCCTGGCCGCGTACGAGCACCTGAGACGGACCCGGGGCTCGGTCGTCATGATCGGCAGCGTCAGCGGCGGCCGGCCCTCGCCCGGCGCGGCCGCGTACGGGGCAGCCAAGGCGGGCCTGGAGAACCTGGCCCGCTCGATGGCCGTGGAGTGGGCACCGGACGTCCGGGTGAACACCCTGGTCGTCGGCATGGTCCGCACCGAGCGGTCGCACCTGTACTACGGCGACGAGGAGGGCATCGCCGCCGTCTCCCGCACGGTCCCGCTCGGCCGCCTGGCCGAACCCTCCGACGTGGGCGCGGCGGCCGTGTTCCTGGCCTCCGACGCCGCCGCCTACATCAGCGGGGCCTCGCTGCTGGTGCACGGCGGCGGCGAACGCCCCGCCTTCCTCGACGCCACCAACGCGGCAACCGTCCACAAGGAGAGCTGAGTTGACCGGAATCTGCGACGGCAGGGTCGTCGTCGTCACCGGCGCGGGCCGCGGCCTCGGCCGCGCCCACGCGCTGGCCTTCGCCGCAGAAGGGGCACGTCTGGTCGTCAACGACCTCGGCGTCGGCCTCGACGGCACCCCGGGCCCCGACAGCCCCGCCGCCCTCGTCGCCGAGGAGATCCGCGCGGCCGGCGGTGAGGCCGTCGCCCACGGCGGCGACATCGCGACGTCCGACGGGGCCGCCTCCCTCGTCCGGGCGGCTCTGGAGACGTACGGGCGCCTCGACACCCTCGTCAACAACGCCGGCTTCCTGCGCGACCGGATGCTGGTCAACCTCGACGAGGACGACTGGGACGCGGTGCTGCGGGTCCATCTCAAGGGCCACTTCCTGCCGCTGAAGCACGCGGCCGCGCACTGGCGGGCGGAGACGAAGGCCGGCCGCACACCGGCCGCCCGCATCATCAACACCAGCAGCGGAGCAGGCCTGGCCGGCTCGGTGGGCCAGGGCAACTACAGCGCCGCGAAGGCCGGAATCGTGGGCCTGACCCTGGTCGCCGCCGCCGAACTGGCCCGCTACGGAGTCCAGGTCAACGCGATCGCCCCCGCGGCACGGACGAGGATGACGGAACAGACCTTCGCCGACACGATGGCGGCCCCGGCCGACGGCTTCGACGCCATGGCCCCTGAGAACGTCTCCCCGCTGGTGGTCTGGCTGGGCTCGACGGCGAGCGCGGGAGTGACCGGCAGGGTCTTCGAGGCGGAGGGCGGCCGGATCACCGTGATGGAGGGCTGGCGGCCGGGCCCGACGGCCGACAGGGGCGCGAGATGGACCCCGACGGAGGCGGGCGAGACGGCACTGAAGCTGCTGGGAGAGGCCGGCACACCCCGGCCGGTCTACGGAGCATGACCGCAGCGCACCCCTAGGTGTCACACTCCAGCACCGTCCGGCACAACGCGCAGCGCGCCCGCACCCGCCCCCGCACCGGCACCCGGATCCGCTGGTGACAGGTGGGACAGGGGAACGACACCCGCAGGCGCCCGGGCCCGTCAGGGGTGAAGGTGTAGGGCACCCCCGGCTGCGGGCCGGGAGCGTGGCGGCGGTCCCGGGCGTACCGGCGCCGCCCGGCCCAGCCCGCCGCCGTGAGGGGCGGCTGCTCGGAGTCCTGGCGGGCCAGGGCCATGCCCTTCACGTACGCCGTGTAGGCCTGCGCGCTGGTGAACCACACCGAGGGATCCTCACCGAACACCAGCGACCGCTTCGCCAGCACGTACCCGAACTCCTCCGGCGTGAGATACCCCAGCTTCTGCGAGGACGCCGCGTCCTCCCGGTACGCGTCCAGCAGCAGCCACCCCGCCCCCAGATACGTCGTCGCCGTGTCCGTGAGGATCTCGTTCTCCCGCACCCCCGGGAAGGAGAGGTCCAGCCGGTGCAGATACACATGCATGACCTCGTGGGCCAGCGCCGCCCCGATGTCCCGCCGATGCGTGCGGAACCGGTCGTTCAGCTCGACGAAGTACTCGGGGCCCGCGGTGAGTTCGACGTTCGCCGCGTGGGTCATCTCCCGGAAGCTCACCACGAGCCGGGCGTCCGGCAGCCGGTAGTGCCGCACCAGCTCCCGGGCCACCCGCTGCGCGCCCAGATACAGATCGTCGGTGTCGCAGAACGCCACGTCCACCGGGGCCACACTCGTCGCGAACGTCTGCACGGTGTCGTAGGAGAGCCGCTTGTAGAGCGCGTTGATCGACGCCCGCACCGTCTCCAGATGCGGGTAGCCGTGCTGGACCGGTCCGTCGTTCGTCACGCCCGTACCCCCAAGACGCCCTGAACCCGCTTCCACTCTACGAGGTCGTGAGCGGATTCTCGTGGGTCGGATCCGGCGCACGGAGCCGGAGCACGGGCCCGCCCGCCGGTGCCTCCTCCAGCTCCAGCACCCACACCTCGTTGCCGCCCTCCCGCAGCACGGGACCCGGCACGTACAGCGAGCGCTGCGGGCCCACCAACCAGTACCGGCCGAGATCGAAGCCGTTGACCCACACGAACCCCCGGGTCCAGCCCGGCAGCTCCAGCACCGCGTCCCCGGCGCCCCGCACACTCACCTCACCCCGGTACAGGCCCGGCGAACCGTCCCCCGGGACCTCCCCGAAGCCGATCCCCGTCACCGAGTCCAGCGCGTCGAGCCGCAGCCCCCGCGCCCGCACCCCGTGCAGGAACTGCCGCTCGTGCAGCAGCCCCCCGGTGATCCCCTTCGCCTCCCCGCTCCGGGGCCCGTAGTTGACCCGCCCCAGCGACTCCACCCACAGCTCCACGCGCGCGTGCCCCGCGACCGGCTCCTTGAGCTGCGCGTCCTCCTCGGTGAGCACCCCGGCCCGCTCCCCGTCGACGTACACCACCGCGAGATCCCTGAGCCCCCGCGCGATCAGTGGATACGGCTGCCGCGGCCCCGGCACGGTCACCTCGTAACGCACCAGCCCCCGGTCGACGTCCAGCTCCTCGAAGGCCGGCGGGACGGGGCCCTCGTGGGGCGGCCCGCCGCGCTCCTCCAGCACGGCGGACAGGGACGCCCACTCGGGCAGGTTCACGTCAGCGTCCGCCTCCAGCACGTCGGGCGCGGGCGGGAGCTCGGCCACGGGACCGTACTGCGCCAGCACCTCACGGAAGCGCCAGAACTTCTCCGTCGGCCTGCCGTACTCGTCGATCGGCGCGTCGTAGTCGTACGACGTCACGTCCGGCTCCAGCGGACCGTCGTGCAGCGCGCCCCCGCCCCGGTTGGCGCCCGCCCACCCGGCGAAGTTGGTGCCGCCGTGCGCCATGTAGAGGTTCACCGAGGCACCGCACTCCAGGATCTCCCGCAGCGCCGCGGCCGCGTCCGGGGCGTCCCGCACGACGGGCTCGCCACCCCAGTGCTCGAACCAGCCGCACCAGAACTCCATGCACATCAGCGGGCCCTGCGGCCGGTACCGGCGCAGCGTCTCGAAGGCCGTACGGGCGCCGGAGCCGAAGTTGACCGTGGCGAGGACACCGGGAACGGAGCCGCCGGTGAGCATGTGGTCCTCGGGGCCGTCCGAGGTGAACAGCGGCACGGTGACACCCTCCGCGCGCAGCAGCTCCGCAAGCCGCAGCAGATACGCGGCGTCCGAACCGTAACTGCCGTATTCGTTCTCCACCTGCACCATGAGCACCGGGCCGCCGCGGTCGATCTGGCGCTCCACGACCTGCGGCAGCAGCCGCCCGAACCAGCGCTCCACCTGCCCCAGATACACCTCGTCGCGCGTGCGCGCGTGCCCCTGCAGCCAGTGCGGCAGACCGCCGTTCTCCCACTCCGCGCAGATGTAGGGCCCGGGCCGGACGATCGCCCACAGCCCCGCCTCCCGGGCCGCGTCCAGGAACCGGCCCAGCGCCGCCATGTCCCGGAACTCGCCCGGGTGCGGCTCGTGCAGGTTCCACGGCACGTACGTCTCCACACAGTTCAGGCCCATCGCCCGCAACATCGCCAGCCGATGCCCCCACTGTGCCTCGTGCACCCGGAAGTAGTGCAGCGCGCCGGACAGCAGCCGCACCGGCCGGCCGTCCAGCAGGAAATCGGTTTCACCCACCGTGAACTCGCTCATAGGCTCCACCCTCACCACTGGCGGCGATCACGTCCATGGACAAAGATCGGCGCTGCTTGGACCGAAGCGCAGGCAAGGAGCGCGATGTACCACACCTGGATGCGGTTCCTCACGCCCAGCCCCGTCCATCACCGCCTGGGGCTGGTCTGCCTCGGCGTCGGACTCCAGTACGGCCCCCTGCCCACCGTCGGTCCCCGCACCCTCGACAGCCACGTCGCCGTCGTCATCAGCACCGGCACCGGGTGGTACGAGACCCCCGACGGCCGGCGCACGACCGTCACCGCGCCCTCGCTGCTGTGGCTCACCCCCGGCATCCCGCACCACTACGCGCCCGACCCGGGGACCGGCTGGGACGAGGGGTTCGTCGGCTTCACCGGGCCCGCCACCGCCACCTACACCGAGCTCGGCTACATCGAACCCGACCGCCCCGTCGTGCCCCTGTCCGACGCCACCGGCCCGCGCGCGGTGATCGCCCGCATCGCCCGGGCCGCCCGCCGCGACAACCCCCTCCTGGAGGTGGAGACCGGCGCCGCCGTCCACGAACTCCTGGTCGCCCTGCGCCGCGCCCGCGCCGACCTCGCCCCCGACGGCGACCTCGTCCTCAAGGCGCTCGCCCGTGACGCCTGTCTGCCGCTGTCCGTCGCCGACCACGCTGGCCGGCACGGCATGACCCTGGCCGAACTGCGCACCGCCGTGCGGCGCGGCGCCGGGTGCAGCCCCAAGGACTACCTCCTCGGCATCCGCCTGGGCCGCGCCAAGGAACTCCTCGCCGCCACCGACCTGCCCGTCGCCGCGATCGCCCGCCGCGTCGGCTACGACGACCCCGCCTACTTCTCCCGGCTCTTCACCCGCCGCGTCGGCATGGCCCCCGTCCGCTTCCGCGCCCAGGAGAGCCGCACCGTCCCCGGCGGCTGGAGCAACCGGATCCCGGACCCGGACGACCCGCCGAGGATTTGATCACCGAGGATTTGATCACCGGGGATCCGGGATCCGGGATCCGGGATCCGGGATCCGGGACGGGACGGGACGGGACGGGACGGGACGGGACGGGAGGGGAGGGGAGGGGAGGGGAGGGGAGGGGAGGGTTTGGCCGGTCGGTCTCCGGCCGGTCCGGCGCGGAGCCTGTCACCCCGCCCCCTTAAGGTTGTCGCCCATGACCACCAGCAACAACGGAACCGGTGACGTCGACCCCGCCGTCCGCGAGGAGCTCGCCCGGCTGCGCGACAGCATCGACAACATCGACGCGGCCGTCGTCCACATGCTCGCCGAGCGCTTCAAGGCCACCCAGCAGGTCGGCCACCTCAAGGCCCGCCACCAGCTGCCGCCCGCCGACCCGGCCCGCGAGGCCCGCCAGATCGAGCGGCTGCGCACCCTCGCCGAGAACGCCAAACTCGACCCGGCCTTCGCTGAGAAGTTCCTGAATTTCATCATCGCCGAGGTGATCAGACACCACGAGCGCATCGCCGAGGACACCGTCAACGGCGCCACCCCGCTGGCCGATTGACCTCGGTCGACGTCCCGGAGAGATGACACGGCCGCCGGTACCGGGCATGCTGCGCTGTGCACTCCTTGTCAGCCCACGAGCACACCGTGTCAACACACGGGCGTAGGCTGACTGTCCGCGAGGGAGGGACGGTCGGGCCATGCCTTCGGATGCCAAGATCCTCATCGTCGACGACCACGAGGACACGCTCTACGCCCTGGAGAGCGCCCTGGCCCCGCTGGGCTACCGGCTCGCCCGCGCCACCAGCGGCGACGAGGCCCTCAAGCAGGTGCTCCGCGGCCAGGTCGGCCTCCTGCTCCTCGACGTACGCATGCCTGGCGTCAGCGGCCTCGACGTGGTCCGCTACATGCGGCGCCTGGAGCAGACCCAGCACATACCCGTCGTTCTGCTCACCGGCTTCGGCCCCGACCACGAACTGACCTCCGCCGCCTTCGCCCTCGGTGTCGCCGACCTCGTGATGAAACCCATCGACCCCTGGGCCCTGCGCACCAAGGTCCGCTACCTCTTCGACGCCCACCGCCGCCACCTCGCCCTCGAACACGAGGTGCGGGAGCTGCGGGCCCTCGTCAAGGACCGCACCGAGGACAAGGGGCACGATGAGGGCCAGGGCCACGGCGAGGGCAAGACCTACGACGAGGCCAAGACCTACGACGAGGACGCCGGCCACGACGAGAACGCGGGCCGCGGTGGCGCGGAGGCCGCCGCCCGCCACGCCCTGCCCCATCCGGACGCCCGCGTTCCGCTGCAGCGCGCCGAAGGGGCGCACACCGGGGAGCTCGAACAGGACCGGACATAAGGCGTGTACCGATCCGCCTCTGTGAGTTGACCGTGCCATCAGGCAGCATGTCCTGCATGTCCGTACTGACGCGCGACGAAGCGCAGACCCGTGCCAAGCTCCTCGACGTTCACCGCTACACCATCGCGCTCGACCTCACCACCGGCGACGAGACCTTCGAGTCCCGGACGGTCGTACGGTTCACCGCGCGCGCCGAGGCGGACACCTTTGTCGAGCTCAAGCCGGCCGAGCTGCGGGAGGCCACCCTCGACGGCCGCCCCCTCGACCCGGAGACCCTCGAGGAGAACCGGCTGCCCCTCAAGGGCCTGACCGCCGGCGAGCACGAACTGCGCATCGACGCCGTCATGCGGTACTCCCGCACCGGCGAGGGCATGCACCGCTTCACCGACCCCACCGACGGCGAGACCTACGTCTACACCCAGCTGTTCATGGACGACGTCCAGCGCGTCTTCGCCGCGTTCGACCAGCCCGACCTCAAGGCCGTCTTCGACCTGTCGGTCAAGGCCCCCGCAGGCTGGAGCGTCCTCGCCAACGGCATCACCACCGACCAGGGCGACGGCCACTGGCAGGCCGCCACCACCCCCCTGATCTCCACCTACCTCGTCGCCGTGGCCGCCGGCCCCTGGCACTCCGTGCGCACCGAACACCGCGGCCTGCCCTTCGGCATCCACTGCCGCCGTTCGCTCGCCCCCTACCTGGACCCGGACGCCGACGAGATCTTCGAGATCACCAGGCAGTGCTACGACCGTTACCACGAGAAGTTCGAGGAGCCCTACCCCTTCGACTCCTACGACCAGGCGTTCGTCCCCGAGTTCAACGCCGGCGCCATGGAGAACCCCGGCCTCGTCACCTTCCGCGACGAGTTCGTCTACCGCTCCGCCGTCACCGACACCGAGCGCCAGACCCGCGCCATGGTCATCGCCCACGAGATGGCCCACATGTGGTTCGGGGACCTCGTCACCCTGCGCTGGTGGGACGACATCTGGCTCAACGAGTCCTTCGCCGAGTACATGGGCTACCAGACCCTCACCGAGGCCACCCGTTTCACCGACACCTGGGTCGACTTCGGCGTCATGCGCAAGGGCTGGGGATACGACGCCGACCAGCGCCCCTCCACCCACCCCGTCGCCCCCGAGGCCGTCGAGGACACCGCGTCGGCCCTGCTGAACTTCGACGGCATCTCCTACGCCAAGGGCGCCTCCGCGCTGCGCCAACTGGTGCACTGGCTCGGCGAGAAGGACTTCCTCGCCGGCATCAACACCCACTTCACCCGCCACCGGTTCGCCAACGCCACCCTCGCCGACTTCATCGACTCCCTCGCCTCCGCCACCGAACGCGACGTCCACGCCTGGGCCGACACCTGGCTGCGGACCACCGGTGTCGACACCCTGCGGCCCGCCGTCACCCGGGGCGAGGAAGGCACGTACACCCTCCAGGTCGAGCACCAGGGCAGCCGCCCGCACCGCATCGCCGTCGGCCTCTACGACCAGGACGTCACCGACGAGGGCCGCCACCTCGTCCTGCGCCACCGCCTCGACCTCGACATCCCCCAGACCGAGCCGCTGCCCATCGGCAAGCGCCCCACCCTCCTGCTCCTCAACGACGGCGACCTCACCTACGCCAAGGTCCGCTTCGACCACGAGTCCGCCAAGGCGGTCACCGAGAGCCTCTCCGGCCTGCCCTCGCCCCTGACCCGCGCGGTCGTCTGGAACGCCCTGCGCGACGCCGTCCGCGACGGCGAACTGGCCCCCACCGCCTACCTCGAGGCCGCCCGCGCCCACCTCCCGTACGAGACCGACCTCGCTCTCGTCCAGGGCGTCCTCGCCTTCGCCTCCACCTACGTCGCCGACCGCTACGTCACCCCCGAACAGCGCCCCGCCGCCCTCACCACCCTCTCCTCCCTCTGCCGCGACCTCATCCGCCGCACCGAGGACGGCGACAACCCCGGCCTGCGCCTGATCGCCGTCCGGCACTGCATCGACGTCGCCGCCCACCCCGACACCATCGCCGCCTGGCTCGCCGACGGCACCGTCCCCGGCGGCCCCGAACTCGACCCCGAACTGCGCTGGCGGGTCCTCGCCCGCCTCGCCGTCCTCGGCGCCACCGACGAGGCCGCCATCGCCGCCGAACTGGCCCGCGACCCCTCCGCCGCCGGCCAGGAAGGCGCCGCCCGCTGTCGCGCCGCACTCCCCACCGAGGACGCCAAGGCGGCGGCCTGGGAGGCGATGTTCACCCGCGACGACCTCTCCAACTACCTGTTCATCGCCACCGCCCAGGGTTTCTGGCAGCCCGAACAGAGCGATCTCGTACGGCAGTACGTGCCCCGCTACTACGAGGACGCCGTCGCCCTCGCCGCCCGCCGCGGCCCCGCGATCGCCGACGCCGCCGGCCGCTGGGCGTTCCCCGCCCACGCCATCGACGAGGACAACCAGGCCCTCGGCCAGGCCTGCCTGCGCGACGCCGACCCCATCCCCTCCCTGCGCCGCAAGCTGATCGACCAACTCGACGACCTGGGGCGGGCCTTGCGGGTGAGGCAGGCCTAGAGCGGGTTTTCCCCGCACGGGAGTACCCCCTTTCGGGTCAGGATCGTTGAACTCTCCGGGCGCGCCGCGGCAACCGCGTCCAAGCTGGAAACCCCCAGCGCCCCCGGAGGTCGACGATGCACACGCCGCCCCTGGCCTCGGGCCCCGAAGGCCGCGATGTGCTGCGCCCACTGCTCGACACTGTCCTGGAGGCACTGGAGGAGGGGGCGCGGGCGCGAGGGGGCCCACTCCCGGCGGGCGGCCCTTCCGAGGTGGCAGCGCGAGTACGGGCCGCGCTGGGAGACGTACTCCCGGACGAGGGCGATCCGGAGGCCCTACGGCACCTGGTGCGCGCCCTGGCGGAAGGCTCCGCGGACCCGGCGGACCCCTTCTGCGCGGCCCACCTCCACTGCCCGCCTCTCGCGGTGGCCGCAGCGGCAGACCTGGCCGCTTCCGTGCTCAACCCGTCCCTGGACTCCTGGGACCAGGCCCCGGCGGCATCGGAGCTGGAGTCACTGGTGACAGGGACACTTGCAAACGAGGTCTATCCGGACCCACCCAGGGGCGCGGGAAACTGCGCGACCAGCCCCCACGGACCCGACGCCTTGGTCACGACCGGTGGCACGGAGTCCAACCAACTCGCCCTCCTCCTGGCCAGAGAGACACATGGCCCCGGCGTCCGCCTCGTCTGCGGCGAGAACGCCCACCACTCCCTCCCAAGGGCCGCCTGGCTCCTCGGCCTGCCCGAGCCGGTGATCGTCCCCACCCCCCACGGCACCCTCGACCCCGCCACCCTCGACACGGCCCTGCACGGACCGTCGGTCGTCGCCGCGACCGCAGGCACCACCGACGCCGGCCTGATCGACCCCCTCCCCGAGATCGCCGCCCTGTGCGCACAGCGCGGCGCACGGCTGCACATCGACGCGGCCTACGGCGCAGGACTCCTCTTCAGCGCACGGCACAGAGCCAGGCTCACCGGCCTGAGCGTCGCCGACACCGTCACCCTCGACCTGCACAAACTCGGCTGGCAGCCGGTCGCCGCAGGCCTTCTCGCCGTACGCGACAAGAACGACCTCGCCGCCCTCCACCAGCGCGCCGACTACCTCAACGCCGACGACGACACCGAGGCCGGCCTCCCCGACCTCCTCGGCCGCTCCCTGCGCACGACCCGCCGCCCCGACGTCCTGAAGATCGCCGTCACGCTGAGAACCCTGGGCCGCACAGGACTTGCCGCACTCGTCGACCAAGTCTGCGAACAGGCAAGGGAGTTCGCGAAAGCCGTCGACGACCACCCCGGCTTCGACCTCCACGCCCCGCCCACCATCAGCACGGTCCTGTTTCGCCCCGCGGGCGCCACCGACGACGCAGTGGCCGCCGTACGCCGACAACTCCTCGAAGACGGGCGGGCCGTGCTCGGCCGGGCCCGCGCCGACGGCCGACTCTGGCTCAAGGCCACCCTCCTCAACCCCACCACCCGGCCGGCCGACCTCGCCGGACTCCTGCACCTCGTGGAAGGAACCACCCCCCGATGAACCCCCACCCCCCACACCACGAGCCCGACGCACCCCGTGACCTCGTCGGCATCGGCATCGGCCCCTTCAACCTCTCCCTCGCCGCCCTCGCCCAGCCGCTCACCACGCTCGACGCCGTCTTCTACGAACAACGCCCCGCCTTCGACTGGCACCCCGGTCTCCTCATCGACGGCGCCACCATCCAAGTGCCGTTCCTCGCCGACCTGGTGACCCTCGCCGACCCCGCCAGCCAGTGGACCTTCCTCAACTACCTCAAGACCCGCGAGCGCCTCTTCCCCTTCTACTTCGCCGAGCGCTTCCACATCCAGCGCGCCGAATACGACGCCTACTGCCGCTGGGTCGCCGAGAACCTCCCCGGGCTCCACTTCCGCCACCAGGTCGACGCCGTTCGCTTCAACCCCGAACGCGACGTCTTCGAGGTCGACTTCACCCAGCTCGACACCGACGGCGAGGCCGAGGCGCTGGGGCGGACGTACACCAAGAACATCGTCCTCGGCATCGGCACCGAGCCCTACGTCCCCGAGCCCCTCAAGCCCCTCGTCGAGGCCCCCGGCGTGCCCGTCGTCCACGCCGCCGACTACCTCGCCCACCGCACCGGCCTCCTCGCCGCCGACCATGTCACCGTCGTCGGCTCGGGACAGTCCGGCGCGGAGGTCTTCCTCGACCTCCTCCGCAACCGCCCCTGCGGCCGCGAGGGACTCCACTGGCTGGGCCGCACCGAAGCCTTCGCGCCCATGGAGTACTCCAGGCTCGGCCTCGAACACTTCACCCCCGACTACACCCGCTACTTCCACGCCCTGTCCGAAAGCGTCCGCGACCGCCTCGGCGCCACCCAGTGGCAGCTCCACCGCGGCATCGACGCCGACACCATCGCCGACATCCACGACGAGCTCTACCGCCGCACCCTGCACGGCGGCTGGCCCGACGCCGTCCTCACCCCGGGTGTCCGCGTCCGCACCGCCGGCCGCATCGCGACGACCAAGATCGAGCTGCACCTCGAACACGTCCAGCAGGGCAGCCGCTCCCGGCTCACCACCGACGCCGTCGTCCTCGCCACCGGCTACCGCGAACGCCCCCTCGACCGCGTCCTCGCCGGGCTCGACCCCTACCTGCGCCGCGACAGCCGCGAACGCCCCCGCGTCGACGAACACTTCCGTCTCGTCCTCGACCCGTCCGTCACCGGCGCCGACTGCCACGTGTACGTCCAGAACGCCGAACGCCACACCCACGGCGTCGGCACCCCCGACCTCGGCCTCGCCGCCTGGCGCAGCGCCACCATCCTCAACACCGTCACCGGCAAGGACGCCTACCCCCTCCCCACCCGCACGGCCTTCACCACCTTCGGACTGGAACCCCGGCCGCAGATCCCGTCCGCCCGCCAGGCCCCCGTGCTGACACCGCTGGTCGAAGGACGGTAGGAAACGGCAACGGCGCGGGCAGGCGGGGGACGCCGGGAAAGCGGCGGCGGTGAAAGAACCGGGACAGCAAGAAAACCGGCGACGGCGGAAGAACCCGGGCACCGGGCCGGTTGGCCCCGACATGACGACCACCTGGACCGCCGCCCACCGTGCCGCCGCCATCAGCCCCCACGAACGCCTCGCCCTCTTCGAGTCCCGCGGCTTCGCCGACCAGACCGTCCGCCAGTCCCTGCGCCTGGCAGGCGGCGGCGAAGCGGTCCGCGTGCGCCTCACCAACCGCTACGGCACCGAGCCCCTGGAGATCGGCGGCGCCCACCTCGCCCTGCGCACCAAGGGCAGCGGCATCGACCCCGGCAGCGACACCCCGCTCCACTTCTCCGGCGCACCCACCATCACCATCCCCGCAGGCCAGGAGACCGTCAGCGACCCCGTCGAACTGCCCGCGACGGCCGGAGAAGAACTCTCGGTGAGCCTCTACCTGCCGGGCGACACCGGACCCACCACCTTCACCGCCATGCCCTACGACACCGGATACGCCGTCCCCGGCGACCAGCTGTCCGCCGCCGTACTCGACAACCCCGAGGAGTTCGCCACCGGCCACCTCCTCGCCGGCGTCGACGTCCTCGCCCCGGCCGGCACCCGCATCGCCGTCGCCTTCGGCGACTCCTGGATCGAGGGCGCCGCCACCACCCCCGGCACCGACAACAGCTTCCCCGGACAGCTCAGCCGCCGACTCCCCAACGGCTGGATCGTCAACGCCGGCATCTCCGGCAACCGGCTCCTCACCGACGAGATCGGCGAGCACCTCCTCGCCCGCGTCGACCACGACGTCCTCGCCGTCCCCGGCGTCAGCCACGTCCTCGTCCACATCGGACTCAACGACCTCGGCCTGCCCGGCCACTTCGCCCACCCGGAACCCGCCGAAGGCCCCACGGCCGCCGAGTTCAAGGCCGGCCTCACCACCCTCGCCGACCGCCTCCACACGGCAGGACTCACCGTCATCGGCTCCACCATCGGCCCCTACAAGGGCACCGTCCACGAGGGCTACGACACCCCGCGCGGCCAGGCCGTGCGCGCCGAGGTCAACACCTGGCTGCTCGGCGACGACCATCCCTTCGACGGGATCGTGGACGTGGCCGCCGCCGTCGCCGACCCGGACGAACCCGACCGGATCCGCCCCGACTACAACGCCGGCGACGGCCTCCACGTCAACGACGCCGGCGCGAAAGCCATCGCCGACGCCGTGGACGTGACCCTCCTGGACCTCTAGAAGACAGGCGTGCCCTCACGCGTGAGCTTCCAGTCCACCGACGCGAAGTCCTTCGGGTCCAGCACACCCTTCGCGGTCACCCACTCCGCGATCCGCGTACGGATCTCCGTCGACTCCGACCACAGCTCGGTGGCGGAGGCCACGTGCGGGAACGCACCGCCGCCGTTCGCCCGGTAGTTGTTCACCGCGAACACGAACTTCTGCGCGTCGTCCAGCGCGGCACCGTTGTAGGTGAGGTTCTTGATCCGTGAACCGGCAGCCTGCGCGATGTCGATGTCGTAGGACAGCCCCGACACGTAGTCGTAGTTGTAGTCCGGACGGTTGCCCGCGTTCGTCAGCTTCTCCACGTCCACCGCCGCACCCGCCGCCGTCCGCACGAAGTACTCCGCCGAGTACTCCAGGTACGCCCTGATCTGCGCACCCGTCAGCAGCTTCGCGACCAGCGTGTTGTCGTACACGTACAGGCTCGACAGATCCCGGATCGTCACATCCCCGGCCGGGATCTCCGAGGTGCGGGAGAACGGCGAGGCCTGCGCGATCACCGGCAGCGAGGCGTACTCGGTGCTCGCCAGCGCCGCCCTCACCACGTCCTCCTGGACCTTCGTGATCAGGTCGATGATCGGGGCGTCCTTGTACCGCGCCTCGACCGTCGTCAGCTTCTGCGTCGCCGTACCGACCACCTGGTTCACGTACTGCACGACCACGTCGTGATCGGCCTTCAGCAGCTTGGTGATCTTCGGATCGTCGGCGACCGAGTTCGAGTTCAGCACCTTCGACGACACCGACTCGACCGACCAGCGGCCCTTCTCGAGAACCAGCTCGATGTCGAACAGCGACAGCCGCTCCGCGTACGCCAGCGGCTCCGACAGCACGACCGTCTTCCCGGTCTTCGTGTTGGTGACCTTCAGCTCCGGGATCTCCACGTGCGCGTGCCCGACCAGGATCGCGTCGATCCCCGGCACCTGCTGTGCCACCAGCGCCGCGGAGTTCTCGACGTACGGCAGCTGGTCACCGTAGGACGACGTGCCCGAGGAACCCGAGTGCGCCGACACCACCACGACGTCCGCACCCATCGACCGCAGCTTCGGCACCCACTTCGCGGCCTGCTCCTCAAGACCCGGGAACGTCAACTTCCCCTGGACATAGGCCTTGTCCCAGATCGCGATACCCGGGTTCGTCAGACCCAGCACCGCCACCTTCACCGGCGGCGCGCCCTTCACATGGAACTTCTTGATGAAATACGGCGGGAACGCGGGCTTCAGCGTCTTCGCGTCCAGCGCGTTGGCGCCAAGGAGCGGGAAGTCGCACTGCTCCTCGAACTTCCGCAGCGTCTCGATGCCGTAGTTGAACTCGTGGTTGCCCAGCGCCACGGCGTCGTACCCGATGGCGTTCATCGCCGCGGCCATCGGGTGGACGGGACCGCCCTTGGCGGTGATCGGGTCGACCTTCGCGTAGTAGTACGTCAGCGGAGTGCCCTGGATCGTGTCGCCCGCGTCGAGAAGCAGCGTGTTGCAGCGGCCCTTCTCCGCACGGACCTGGTTCACCAGCGTCGAGATCCGCGACAGGCCCTGCGCGTTGCCCGCCGAGTCCTTGTACTCCGCGTCCTTGAAGTAGTCCCAGTTGAAGACATGACCGTGCAGGTCCGTGGTGCCCATCACCGTCAGCGAGTACCGCTTCACGGGCTTCCTCCCGCTCTCCGCGGCCTGCGCGGCAGGAGCCCCCACGGCACCCGCCAGCGCGACCCCCGCTCCGGTCACGGCGGACTTCTCCAGGAACTTCCTGCGGTTCAAGGCCATCTCTTGATCTCCTCGGGGAACGGTCAACAACGCGCGTAGATTCTGACCCGCACATGTCGAACCGCAACAGTCCCCGCAGGTTTCGATCTGATGACCCCACCCGTGAGAACTGACACAGTGGGGCGTATGGCCACCGACTCCGTTCCCTACGGCACCCCCGACGCGCCCCGCATCGCCGTCCGCGGTGAAGCCCACCTCGAAGTCGACCCCGAGATCGCCCGCATCGGCGTCACCGTCGCCGCCCGCGGCAAGGACCGCCGCACCGCCCTCGACGACCTCACCCGCCGCAACGCGAGCGTCCTGGACCTCCTCAAGTCCTACGGAGACGCCGTCGAACACCTGGAGACCGGCTCCTTCTCCGTCACCCCCGAACTCAAGGAACACGGCCGCGGCGAACGCGTCCACGCCTACCACGGCCGCGTCCACATCACCGCCGAGCTGACCGACTTCACCGCACTGGGTGAACTCACGACCCGGCTGGCCGACCTGGAGTTGACGAGGGTCGACGGCCCCTGGTGGGCCCTGCGCCCGGACTCACCCGCCTACCGGGAAGCCCGGCAACAGGCGGTACGCGAAGCGGTCCAGCGAGCCAGGGAGTACGCGGAAGCGCTGGGCACATCTCTCGCGGCCCTCGTCGAACTCGCCGACATCGGCGCCGAGGACCCCGAACCCCGCTTCGTCGGCAAGGCCAGCCGCGCACGCTCCATGGCCTACGAGGCCGCAGCCGACGCGGCCACCCCCCTCGACCTCGAACCACAACGCCAGCACGTCAACGCCCAGGTCAACGCACGCTTCACCATGGCACCGCCCAGGCTGTGAGCGAGCGCGGAATTTGCACCCGAAATGCTCATCGGAGCGGAGTGCCGCACACTTCAACCCTTGTCAACAGCCCTTCACTCAAAGGTTGTTGAGTCGTCATACCCGTCCAATTCCCTACCCATCGGTAAGGTCTAGGGTCGAAACATGCGCCGAGCAAAGATCGTCTGCACCCTGGGCCCCGCCACCGACTCGTACGACCAGATCAAAGACCTCGTCGACGCCGGAATGGACGTAGCCCGCTTCAACCTCAGCCACGGCAGCTACGCCGAGCACGAGGAGCGGTACCACCGCGTCCGCAAGGCCTCCGACGAGTCCGGCCGCAGCGTCGGCCTCCTCGCCGACCTTCAGGGCCCGAAGATCCGCCTCGGCCACTTCACCGAAGGACCCGTACTCCTTGAACGCGGCGACACCTTCACCATCACGGTGGAAGAGGGCGCCGAGGGCGACCAGCGCTCCTGCGGAACGACGTACGCCGGACTCGCCACGGATGTCACCACGGGCGAGCGCATCCTCGTCGACGACGGCAAGGTCTGTCTGGAGGTCACCTCCGTGGAGGGCCCCCGGGTCCACACCCGAGTGATCGAGGGCGGCATGGTCTCGGACCACAAGGGCCTCAACCTGCCCGGGGTCGCGGTCTCGGTCCCCGCCCTCTCCGAGAAGGACGAGGAGGACCTGCGCTGGGCGCTGCGCATGGGCTTCGACGTGATCGCCCTGTCCTTCGTCCGCTCCGGCCGGGACATCGAAGCCGTCCACCGGATCATGGACTCCGTGGGACGCCGGCTCCCCGTGATCGCCAAGGTGGAGAAGCCGCAGGCCGTCGAGGCCATCGACGACATCGTCGCCGCCTTCGACGGCATCATGGTCGCGCGCGGTGACCTGGGCGTGGAGATGCCGCTGGAGCAGGTGCCGATCGTCCAGAAGCGCGCGATCAAACTGGCCAAGCGGAACGCGAAGCCGGTGATCGTCGCCACCCAGATGCTCGACTCGATGATCGAGAACTCGCGTCCGACGAGGGCGGAGGCGTCCGACGTGGCCAACGCGGTCATCGACGGCACGGACGCGGTGATGCTGTCGGGCGAGACGAGCGTCGGCAAGTACGCGATCGAGACCGTCCGGACGATGGCGAAGATCGTCGAGGCGGCGGAGGAGGACATCCTCGCGAAGGGACTGCCGCCGCTGACGGAACGCAACAAGCCGCGGACCCAGGGCGGTGCGGTCGCCCGGGCGGCTGCGGAGATGGGCGACTTCCTCGGCGCGAAGTTCCTGGTCGCCTTCACGCAGAGCGGCGACACGGTGAAGCGGTTGTCGCGATACCGGTCCCCGATCCCCCTGCTGGCCTTCACCCCGGAGCCGGCGACACGCTCGCAGCTCAGCCTGACGTGGGGCGTGGAGACCTTCCTCGGCCCGCAGGTCGACTCCACGGACGCGATGGTCGACCAGGTGGACGAGCTGCTGCTGCGGTACGGCCGCTGCGAGAAGGGCGACGTGGTCGTGATCACGGCCGGCTCCCCGCCCGGGGTGTCCGGCTCGACGAACCTGGTCCGAGTGCACCACATCGGCGAGGACGACAGTCCGAAGTAGTCGCAGTCAGTACTTGGGGCCTACGTGGGTGTCCATGAGGGCTACGGAGGCTTTGCGGGCGATCGAGATGTTGAACGGGTCGCTGCCGCGAGCAAGGGTGGTCCACTCGACATCGACCTTGTCGAGGGTGTCGGTGAGGAGTCGCCGGATGTCGTCGGACTTGTTGGAGAAGAAGTACCGGGGGTATTCGTAGCGCTTGCGTTCCCCTGCCACGACGCGAGTGGTCCAGTTGGTGATCCGGCATCCGTCGGAGTGGATGAGGCCGCGAATGAACTCCCAAGGGTGGGCGTCGACGATGGTCTGCTGCCAGGGAACGAGGGCGATGGTGCGCTCGTGCTTCTTGCCGGGGCCGTGCTGGGGGAACAGACACCGCAGGTGCGTAGAGGACAACTTCATCTCGCGACACCCCTTGCGGCGGACGCGGCAGACCGAGTTCCGTGGGAACACCGACCGCATGGCCTTCTCGCACTCGTCCATGAGCCCCGGATACGTCTCGTCGCAAGTGACGGACAGGCTCGGCGAGCGCATCGCGCGGTTCTGAACGATGTAGCCATCGCCCAGATACAGGCCGAGCAGGTATGCGTATGCCCGCGAGTCGAGCGTGAGGTCGCAGCGGGGGCAGGGCGGAGGCACGCGCCCTGGGCATTCGCCGCGTTTCGCGCGGTCCAAGTGCTTCCAGTGGCCGATTGTGCCCACCGGGACGTTGAGCGTCCTGGCGACGTCCGCGTTCCTCGCGCCGTCGCGCAGCAGGGTGAGCGCCTTCTGTCGAACCTCAGTGCCGTGAAAGTTCATGCGACTACTCTGAGTGAGCGATCGCGACTGAGTGCAGCAAAAAGCGGATGTTCACGAGAACGTGGACATCCGCTTTTCGTCAGAAGTGCCGGGTGCGGGACTCGAACCCGCAAGCCCTCTCGGGCAGATGTGTTTGAGACATCCGTGTATGCCATTCCACCAACCCGGCAGGACTGGCTGCACGGAAGCATACCGGGTCACCGCAGCTCCCCGCCTCTAGGTAGGCTGCACAAGCAGCAGTACCTGCCCGGCCCGTAACAAGGAGCCCCCGTGACCGCCCCCGAGTCGCCCCAGCCCGTAGACGCGCCCGACGACGACAAGTCGCACGTGCCTCCGCTGACGACCCGTGTCGTCATTGCCGAGGACGAGGCCCTGATCCGGCTCGACCTCAAAGAGATGCTGGAGGAAGAGGGCTACAGCGTCGTAGGCGAGGCCGGTGACGGTGAGCAGGCCGTCGAGCTCGCCCGTGAGCACAAGCCGGACCTCGTGATCCTCGACGTGAAGATGCCCAAGCTGGACGGCATCTCCGCCGCCGAGAAGATCGCCGAGGAGCGCATCGCGCCCGTGCTGATGCTCACCGCCTTCTCGCAGCGCGACCTGGTGGAGCGGGCCCGTGACGCCGGTGCCATGGCCTACCTCGTCAAGCCCTTCAGCAAGAGTGATGTCGTGCCGGCGATCGAGATGGCCGTCTCGCGGTTCACGGAGCTGAGGGAGCTGGAGAACGAGGTCGCCGACCTCACCCTGCGCCTGGAGACCCGCAAGCTCGTCGACCGGGCGAAGTCGATTCTTCAGACGTCGTACGGGCTGACCGAGCCCGCCGCGTTCCGGTGGATCCAGAAGACCTCGATGGACCGGCGCATGTCGATGCAGCAGGTCGCCGAGGCGGTCATCCAGGACGCCGACGAGAAGAAGGCCAACAAGGGCTGAGCGCGACGGCGAGAAATGACCGAGGCCCGCGTCCCCAGCAGGGGGCGCGGGCCTCGTCGTACCGCCGAGGGGTCAGTCCTCGCCGAGGTAGGCCTTGCGGACCGACTCGTCGTGGAGGAGGTCCTGGCCGGTGCCGGACAGGACGATGTTGCCGACCTCCATGACGTGTCCCTGGTCGGCCAGGGAGAGGGCCGCCTGGGCGTTCTGCTCGACGAGGAGGATCGTCGTGCCCTGGGACTTCAGCTCGACGATGGTCGACATGATCTTCTGCATCATGATCGGGGAGAGACCCATGGAGGGCTCGTCGAGCATGAGCAGCTTCGGCTGGGACATGAGCGCGCGGCCCATGGCCAGCATCTGCTGCTCGCCGCCGGACAGGGTGCCCGCCGCCTGGTTGCGGCGCTCTCCCAGGATCGGGAAGAGGTCGTAGGCGCGCTGTATGTCCTTCTCGATCCCTTCCTTGTCCTTCCTCAGGAACGCTCCGAGCTGGAGGTTCTCGAAGATGGTGAGGCGGGGGAAGATGTGCCGGCCCTCGGGGGAGTGGGCGAGCCCGAAGGAGACGATCTTGTGGGCCGGGACTCCGCTGAGGGGCTTCCCGTCGAACAGGACCTTGCCGGACGTCGGCTTGAGCAGGCCCGAGAGCGTCCGCAGTGTCGTCGTCTTGCCGGCGCCGTTGGTGCCGATGAGGGTGACGACCTGGCCGGCCTCGACGCTGAAGGAGATGCCTTTGACGGCTTCGATCTTGCCGTAGGAGACCCGGAGGTCCTCGACTTCGAGGAGGGCGGTCACTGGGCTTCTCCCTTGGTGCCGGAGGTGCTCTGTGCGTCGGCGCCCGACTCGGCTGCCTCGACCTCGGCCGCTTCGGCCGCGCCGGGGTCGCCTTCGAAGGGTTCGCCGAGGTAGGCCGCGATGACGCGTTCGTCGGCCTGGACGACCTCGGAGGTGCCTTCGACGAGCTTCTCGCCCTGGACGAGGACGGCGACGCGGTCGGAGAGGTTGAAGACGAAGCGCATGTCGTGCTCGATGAGGAGGACGGCGATGCCCTTGTCGCGGATCGCGAAGACCAGCTCCTCGGTGGCGCGGGTCTCCTGGGGGTTCATGCCGGCCGTGGGCTCGTCGAGGAGCAGCAGGCCGGGCTCGGAGGCCAGGGCTCGGGCGATCTCGAGCTTGCGCTGCTCGCCGTAGGGGAGGTTGCGGGCGAGGTGGTCGCGCTTGGCCTCCAGGCCGATGAACTCCAGGAGTTCCATGGCCCGTTCCTCGCTGGCCTTCTCCGCCTTCTTGAAGCCGGGGCCGCGCAGGAGGGCCGACCAGAGGCCTTCCTTGGTGCGGGTGTGGCGGCCTACGAGGACGTTCTCGAGGACCGTCATGTTGGCGAAGAGGCGGATGTTCTGGAAGGTGCGGGCGATGCCGGCCTTGGTCACCAGGTGGGGCTTCGGGGGCAGGACGGTGCCCTGGTAGGAGACCGTGCCCTCGGTGGGGACGTAGAGGCCGGTGAGGCAGTTGAAGAAGGTGGTCTTGCCGGCGCCGTTGGGGCCGATGAGGCCGACGATCTCACCCGCGTTGACGGTGAAGTCGACCGAGCGGACGGCGGTGAGGCCGCCGAAGCGCATGGTGACGTTGCGTGCTTCGAGTACTGGTGTGGTCATGTCGCTCACGCCCCCGCCTTGGTGACGGCAGCGGGTTCGCCGGTCAGGGTTGTTGTTTCTGGTACGTCGAGTTGGCCGGTCTCGTGGAATTCGAGTTGGCGGCGACGGTTGGCGATGATGCCTTCGGGGCGGAAGCGCATCAGCAGGATGAGGGCGATGCCGAAGGCCAGCAGCGACTTGTCCTGGAGGAACACCAGCTTCTCGGGCAGCAGGTAGAGGAGTGCGGCGCCGAGGATGGGGCCTGCGACCGTGCCCATGCCGCCGAGGACGACCGCGGCGAGGAGGAAGGCCGAGTTGGGGGGTGTCGAGCCCGCGAACTGGTACGGCGTCGGGACGACGCTGTAGGTGACGTGGGCGCTGACGGTGCCGGCGAGGCCGGCGAGTGCGGCGCCGAGGGCGAAGGCGATGAGCTTGACGCGGAAGCCGTTGATGCCCATGGCGGTGGCGGCGGTCTCGTCCTCGCGGATGGCGATCCAGGAGCGGCCGATGCGGGAGTCGGCGGCGCGGGTGTAGACGAGGACCACGATGGCCATGATCAGGACCATGAGCAGGTAGTAGTTGGCGAACCGGCCGATGGTGAAGCCGGCGATGTCGTGCGCCTCGCCGAGGTTGAACCCGAAGAAGTTGAGGTCCGGGATGGACGGGATGCCGTTGGGTCCGTTGGTGATGTCCGGGCCGGATTCGCCGTCCATGTTGTTGACGGCGATGCGGAAGATCTCTCCGAAGCCGAGGGTGACGATGGCGAGGTAGTCGCCGCGCAGTCGCAGGGTGGGGGCGCCGATGAGGACGCCGAAGATCAGCGATGCGGCGGCGCCGGCGAGGGCGGCGGCCCAGAAGGGGAAGTGGACGCCGGAGAAGCGGGAGAACTCGGAGCCGGAGACGAGGGCGGCGGTGTAGGCGCCGACGCCGAGGAAGGCGACGTATCCGAGGTCGAGGAGGCCCGCGAGGCCGACGACGATGTTCAGGCCGAGGGCGACCGTGCCGAAGATCAGGATGTTGACGCCGATGTTGGCGTAGTGGTCGTCGGTCTGGGTGAAGGGGAACGCGATCGCGGCGGCGAAGCCCATGGCGAGCGTGAAGCTGCGGTTGTGGGCGACGATCCGGGAGAAGCGGTCCATGAGGCCCGCGGTGTGCAGGGCCCAGACGGCGAAGACGACGACGATGAGGTAGCCGACGAAGAGCTCGCCGTACTCGGTGTCGATGCCGTAGGTGAAGACGGCCAGGCCGATGATCGTGGCGACGGTGATGACCGCGCGCTCCAGCCAGGGGCTGAGGGGCGCCGGGGCGGGGATGCCGTCGGGCTTGGCGAGGTACGCCTTGAGGTTTTCCTTGGTGCTCTCGGTGCGCGGCTCGGGGAGGGCGAAGGCGCCGATGACGGGGAGGAGGGAGGCGATGGCCGCGACCCAGCCGCCCGGTTCGAGGTTGGCGAGTCCGCCGAGTTCGGCGGCGATCGAGACGACCGTGTACCAGGTGACGCCGAAGCCGCCGATGGCGGTGAGGGCGAGGGGGGCGTTGTTGCGGGCGGGGATGAGCCAGCGCAGGCCCCGGACGTCGTACGCGGAGAGGGCGAAGACGGTGGTGAGGAGGCCGGCGATGAAGGTCAGCCACTGGAGGCCGCCGGGGTAGCCGCTGATGGTGAGGTCGCCGGGGAACTCGCTGGTCCAGGTCCAGGCGAGGAAGGCGGAGGCGGCGGTGGCGACGCCGCCGACGAGGAGGAGCGCGCGGGCCGCCGCGAGGGGCAGCGGGATCAGGCCGCGGGTGGTGGTGTCGGTCATGGTGGTCACGCCCTGTCCGCGACGCGTTCGCCGAGCAGGCCTTGTGGCCTGACGAGGAGAACGATGATGAGGAGCGCGAAGGCCCAGACGTTGGCCCAGCTCTGGCCGCCGAGCTTGTCCATGCCGGGGATGCCGTCGATGTAGGCGGAGGCGAGGGTCTCGGCGACGCCGAGGACGAGGCCGCCGAGCATGGCGCCGTAGATGTTGCCGATGCCGCCGAGGACTGCCGCGGTGAAGGCCTTGAGGCCCATCAGGAAGCCCATGCGGTAGTCGATGTTGCCGTACTTGAGGCCGTAGGCGACGGCGGCGACCGCGGCGAAGAAGCCGCCGATGGCGAAGGCGATGACGATGATGCGGTTGGTGTCGATGCCCATGAGCTGTGCGGTGTCCGGGTCCTGGGCGGTGGCCTGCATGGCGCGGCCGGTGCGGGACTTGCGGACGAAGAAGGCGAGGGCGGACATGCAGATGATGGCGGCCACGATGAGGAAGATGTCGGCGTCCTTGATGGTGACGGAGCCGATTTCGTGGGTGGCGTCGAGGCCGGGGAAGGCGACGGCGCGGTCGGCGCCGGGGTAGAAGTTGCGGACGACTTCCTGGAGGGCCAGGGAGAGGCCGATCGCGGTGATGAGCGGTGCGAGCCGTGGTGCTCCGCGCAGGGGCCGGTAGGCGAACCGTTCCGCTCCGACCGCGATGAGGATCGCGACGATGCCGCCGCCGACCAGCATCAGGGGGACGGCTACGGCCATCGAGACGCCGTCGGGAAGGATGTAGAAGTAGACCGTGAAGGCGCCGAAGGCCCCGGTCATGAAGATCTCGCCGTGCGCGAAGTTGATGAGCTGGACGATGCCGTACACCATCGTGTAGCCGATGGCGATGAGCCCGTACATCGAGCCTAGGAGCAGCCCGTTGGCCAGCTGCTGCGGCAGGGTGTTCACCGCGTGGCCTCCATTGTCGCTGGTGGTCGTGTGCACAGATCGCGTGCAGGGGTGGGGTGTGGCAAGGGCCGCGCGGTCGGGGTCCCCTTCCGCGCGGCCCGTGGTGAGGTGATGCCGTTTCCGTCTGGGACCGGACTAGCTGGCGGTGCCGGTCTTCACAGCCTTCCACGCACCCTTGGTGACCTGGTAGACGGTGAGCTGCTTGTTGGTGGTGTCGCCGTACTCGTCGAAGGAGACCTTGCCGGAGATGCCTTCGAAGTCGGACTTCTGGACGGCGTCGACGACGGAGGAGCGCAGGGCGTTGATGTCGCTGGGGACCTTGCCGTCGTTGGCGTCGACGGCGGCCTTCACGGCCTTGATGATGGCGGTGGCGGCGTCGTAGGAGTACGCGCCGTAGGCGCCGTAGTCACCCTTGTAGCCCTTGGCCTTGTAGGTCTCGATGAAGGTCTTCGCGGCGGGCAGGGTGTCGGCGGGGACGCCGACGGCGGTGGCGAGGTCGCCCTCGGAGGCGGCACCCGCGGTCTCGATGTAGGTGGAGGCGAACATGCCGTCGCCGCCGAAGAGCGGGATCTTGACTCCGCCGTCCTTCATCTGCTTGGTGATCAGCGACGACTCGTCGTACTGGCCACCGTAGTAGAGGAGGTCCGCGCCGGAGGTCTTGATCTTGGTGACGAGGGAGCCGAAGTCCTTGTCGCCGGTGTTGACGTGGTCGGTGCCGACCACGGTGCCGCCGAGCTTCTTGAACTGCTCGTTGAAGATCTTCGCGAGGCCGGCGCCGTAGGTCTGCTTGTCGTCGACGACGAAGACCTTCTTCTTCTTGAGGCCGTTGTACGCGTAGTCGGCGGCGAAGCTGCCCTGGAGCTCGTCGGTGGTGGCGGTGCGGAAGTACGTCTTGTAGGGACGCTTCTTGGCCGTCTGCCAGTCCTTGCCCTGGGTCAGGGCGGGGTTGGTGTTCGAGGGGGAGATCTCGACCATGTTGGCCGAGGCGAACACCTGCTGCATCGACTGGGCGACGCCGGAGTTCAGCGGGCCGACGGCGCCGACGGCGGTCTTGTCGCCGGTGATCGCGGTGGCGTTGGACTGGCCGGTGGCCGGCTGCGCCTTGTCGTCGTAGGCCTTCAGCTTGAAGGTGACGCCCGGGACGAGCTTGTTCTTGTTGGCGTCGTCGACGGCGATCTGGGCGCCGTACTGGATGCCGAGACCGGTGGTGGAGTTCTCGCCGGAGAGCGGGGCGTCCACGCCTATGGTGAGGGTGGTGCCACCCCCGCTGTCACTGTCGCCGCCCTTGTCGTCTCGGGAGCCGCAGGCGGTGAGTGTGAGAGCCCCCGTCGCCATGACGGAGGTCAGGATCACCATGGAACGTCGCACAATCATTCCTTTCCGCAGGCACGCGCCCCCTCGTGGGTGCGGCTGGTGCCCGCGCTTTACCGAACTCCCGATGGAGCGGTGACTGGCCGTGACTCTAAGCCCGGTTTGTGGGAAGGGGCATCGCTGTGCGCGGGCTTGTGACTTTCTTGTTATGACGTGGTGGATGGCGGGCTTCCGTGGAGGGGGCTCTCAGCCGTTTTGGCGGAATTTCCCCTCAGTCCGCATTTTGAGAACCTGCACTTCCGGTTGGCCGTCCGGCCTGTGGCGCCGACACCGGGGTGCAGGCGCCCCGGAGGAGCCGGAAAAGGTCGTCGGAGTACGCCCGGCCGAAGATGAAGCTGTGATGCTGTATTGCGCGCGTGTTACGGAGCGTTACGTCAAGAAATGGTAGGTCGGCATTCAGTGGCAGACCCGAGCAGTCGGAAACCGATATCTCCACGGTGACCCGGCGTGTGGTGCCGGTGTGCACCGTGAACGCCTCGGGCAGGGCGTGGGCGGTGAGGCCGGGGAAGGCGGCGCCGGTGACCTGGAGGGTGACGGGGGGCCCGCTGTGGACGTCGACGGCGAAGCGGAAACGGCCGCTGGTGGGGTGGGCGCCGGGGGTCTCGGGCAGTCCGGCGGAGCCCAGGTAGCGCCAGGCGGTGACGTTGGCGGGCCAGGGAGCGGGGGTGGGTTCCGGTTCGGGGGGACGGTCCTCGGAGTGGGTGAGGGGCACGAGAACTCCGGCCGCCAGCAGGGCGATCGCGCCGGCTCCCAGGGCGGCCCTGCGGCCGCGCGGTGACATACCGCGCCACCGCGCGCCCCAACGGTCCGTCAGCCGGGGCCCGTCGGTGCCGATGACGTCGTAACTCGCTCCGGAATCCGGCGAGTCGACGGGCTCGACGGGGCCGATACCGGTCATGGGAGAACGGTAGGGGAGCCGACGGCCGGTGCCCAGCCGGTGCGCGCTCCCTCGCGGGGTCGGCAGTGCTGCCGTCGTCCGCCGACGTGTGGTGCTGCGGGCACGCAGGGGGCCTGCCGTATGGCTCGCTCGTGCGCCGACGGTTGCGGTGGGCCGGCCGTCTTGACAGGGCCGACGGTTGCGGTGGGCCGGCGGTCTTGGCGGGGCCGACGGTTTCGGTGGGTCGGCGGTCTTGGCGGGGCCGACGGTTTCGGTGGGTCGGCGGTCTTGGCGGGGCCGACGGTTTCGGTGGGCCGGTGGGCGCGTGCGTGGGCGGTGTCGCGTCGGTGGGGGGCCCGTGGCCGTGGCGCGTCAGTGGGTGGCCGTGGCGGTGTCGCGTCGGTGGGTGGTTGTGGCGGTTGGAGGTGCCGAGGGTCCGTGGGTGGGCCGCCGGGGCGGCAGGGGCTCGCCGGGGCGGTCCGGCCGCCGGGCCCGCTGCCGCCGTGGGGCACGGCCTTCTCCGCCTTGGGGCTGCCGGATCCCGTGGGGTCGGGCCAGGACGCGTCGCATGTCGTGTTCTGGCCCGACCGGCCCGGCAGGTGCTAGCGGGTGGGGGCGTCGCGGAGCAGGCAGGTCAGGCGGGCGGTGCAGACCCGGCGCTGCTCCTCGTCGCTGATCACGATCTCGTACGTCGCGGTGGAGCGGCCCCGGTGCACCGGGGTGGCCACTCCGGTCACCAGTCCCGAGCGCACTCCGCGGTGGTGGGTGCAGTTCAGGTCGACCCCCACCGCGATCTTGGAGCTTCCGGCGTGCAGCATCGAGCCCACGGACCCGAGGGTCTCGGCGAGCACGGCCGAGGCGCCGCCGTGCAGCAGACCGTACGGCTGGGTGTTGCCCTCGACGGGCATGGTGCCGACGACCCGGTCGGCCGAGGCCTCGACGATCTGCACGCCCATGCGGCTGCCCAGGTGCCCGGCCGAGAACATGGCGACGAGGTCGACGCCGAGCGCCGCGTACTCGTCGATGACCTCCTGCGGGAACGTGACGTGCTGCTGCTCACCCATGGGGCCGGGCTCCGTTCGTCCTGGTCACTACGACTTCCTGTGCTGAGCAAACGCTCAGTCGGTTGTCGATTGTTCCAGACGCACGACGACGGACTTGCTGGCCGGGGTGTTGCTGGTGTCGGCGGTGGAGTCCAGCGGTACCAGGACGTTGGTCTCGGGGTAGTACGCGGCCGCGCATCCCCGTGCGGTCGGGTAGTGCACGACCCGGAATCCGGGGGCCCGCCGCTCCACGCCGTCCTTCCACTCGCCGACGAGGTCGACGTACGACCCGTCGGCGAGACCGAGCCGGTCGGCGTCCCCGGGGTTGACCAGGACGACCCGGCGGCCGTTCTTGATGCCCCGGTAGCGGTCGTCGAGGCCGTAGATCGTGGTGTTGTACTGGTCGTGCGAGCGCAGCGTCTGCAGCAGCAGCCGCCCTTCGGGCAGCGCGGGGTACTCGACGGGCGCGGCGGTGAAGTTGGCCTTGCCGGTGGCGGTGGGGAAGCGGCGCTCGTCGCGCGGGGCGTGCGGCAGGGTGAAGCCGCCGGGACGGGCCACGCGCGCGTTGAAGTCCTCGAAGCCGGGGATCACGCGGGCGATGCGGTCCCGGATGGTGGCGTAGTCCTTCTCGAACTCCTCCCACGGGGTGGCGCTGTTCTCCCCGAGGACCCGGCGGGCCAGGCGGCACACGATGGCGGGCTCGGACAGCAACTGCCCGCTCGCGGGCTCCAGGCGGCCCCGGGAGGCGTGCACCATGCCCATGGAGTCCTCGACGGTCACGAACTGCTCGCCACTGCCCTGGAGGTCGCGCTCGGTGCGGCCCAGGGTGGGCAGGATCAGGGCACGCGCGCCCGTGACCGCGTGCGAGCGGTTGAGCTTGGTCGACACGTGCACGGTCAGCCGGGCGCGCCGCATGGCGGCCTCCGTGACGTCGGTGTCGGGGGAGGCGGAGACGAAGTTGCCGCCCATGGCGAAGAAGACCTTGGCCTCGCCGTCCCGCAGGGCGCGGATGGCACGGACGACGTCGAAGCCGTGCTCGCGCGGCGGCGCGAAGCCGAACTCCTTCTCCAGGGCGTCCAGGAAGGCGGGCGCGGGGCGTTCGAAGATGCCCATGGTGCGGTCGCCCTGGACGTTGGAGTGGCCGCGGACCGGGCAGACGCCGGCGCCGGGGCGGCCGATGTTGCCGCGCAGGAGAAGGAAGTTGACGACCTCGCGGATGGTGGGCACGGAGTGCTTGTGCTGGGTCAGGCCCATGGCCCAGCAGACGATGGTCCGCTCCGAGGCGAGGACCATCCGCAGGGCTTCCTCGATCTCCGCGCGCGTGAGGCCGGTCGCGGTGAGCGTCTCGTCCCAGTCGGCGGCGCGGGCGGCCTCGGCGAACTCCTCGTAGCCGTGGGTGTGTTCGCCGACGAAGGCCTCGTCGACGGCGCCCTCGGTCTCCAGGATCAGCTTGTTGAGGAGGCGGAAGAGGGCCTGGTCGCCGCCGATGCGGATCTGCAGGAACAGGTCGTTGAGCGCGGCGCCCTTGAGCATGCCCTGGGGGGTCTGCGGGTTCTTGAAGCGCTCCAGGCCGGCCTCGGGCAGCGGGTTGACGCTGATGATCCGCGCGCCGTTCGCCTTCGCCTTCTCCAGGGCGGAGAGCATGCGGGGGTGGTTGGTGCCCGGGTTCTGTCCGGCGACGATGATCAGGTCGGCCTTGTAGAGGTCGCCGAGCAGGACGCTGCCCTTGCCGATGCCGATGGTCTCGCTGAGCGCCGAACCGGACGACTCGTGGCACATGTTGGAGCAGTCCGGCAGGTTGTTCGTGCCGAGCTCACGGGCGAAGAGCTGGTAGAGGAACGCGGCCTCGTTGCTGGTGCGGCCCGAGGTGTAGAAGACGGCCTCGTCGGGCGAGCCGAGAGCGGTGATCTCCTCGGCGATGATGTCGAAGGCGCGCTCCCAGGTCACCGGTTCGTAGTGGGTGCCGCCCTCGGCGACGTACATGGGATGCGTGAGCCGCCCCTGCTGGCCCAGCCAGTAGCCGCTCCTGGTCGCGAGGTCCGCGACGGGGTGCGCGGCGAAGAACTCGGGGGTGATGCGGCGCAGGGTGGCTTCCTCGGCGACCGCCTTCGCGCCGTTCTCACAGAACTCGGCCGCGTGCCGGTGGTCGGGCTCCGGCCAGGCGCAGCCGGGGCAGTCGAAGCCGTCCTTCTGGTTGACGCGCAGCAGCGTCAACGCGGTGCGCTTCACGCCCATCTGCTGCTGGGCGATCCGCAGGGTGTGGCCGATGGCCGGGAGCCCGGCCGCCGCGTGCTTCGGTTCGGTGACCTGGGGAGCGTCCTGAACCGGATCACCCTTGGGCGGCTTCGTGGCCATCGGACTGTCTCCTTCGCGCACACCGGTGAGGTACGTCTCCGATCCTCGCACGCGCCGGTGACAGCGCTGTTTGCCGGGCCCGCGGTGAGCGGGGACGGGCCCGGCCTCGCGTGGCGTCGGCGGCGGGCGGGTCCGACTGTCAGTGGGGCGTGGCAGGATCGGGGGCGTGGCAGAGACAGCAGCGAAGAAGACCGACAACAGCCCCGGTGGCACCCGCCCGCGCCTGATGCTCATGGACGGGCACTCGCTGGCCTATCGCGCGTTCTTCGCGCTGCCCGCGGAGAACTTCACCACCGCGACCGGCCAGCCGACCAACGCGATCTACGGCTTCGCCTCGATGCTGGCCAACACCCTGCGTGACGAGGCCCCCACGCACTTCGCGGTGGCCTTCGACGTGTCCCGCAAGACCTGGCGCTCCGAGGAGTTCACGGAGTACAAGGCCAACCGCTCCAAGACCCCCGACGAGTTCAAGGGCCAGGTCGAGCTGATCGGCGAGGTCCTCGACGCGATGCACGTCTCGCGGTTCGCGGTCGACGGCTTCGAGGCCGACGACGTCATCGCCACCCTCGCCACCCAGGCCGAGGCCGCCGGCTTCGAGGTGCTGATCGTCACCGGTGACCGCGACTCCTTCCAGCTGGTCTCCGAGCACACCACCGTGCTGTACCCGACGAAGGGCGTCTCGGAGCTGACCCGGTTCACCCCGGAGAAGGTCTTCGAGAAGTACGGCCTGACGCCCGCCCAGTACCCCGACTTCGCGGCCCTGCGCGGCGACCCGTCCGACAACCTCCCCGGCATCCCCGGCGTCGGCGAGAAGACCGCCGCGAAATGGATCAACCAGTTCGGTTCGTTCGCGGAGCTGGTCGAGCGCGTCGAGGAGGTCAAGGGCAAGGCCGGGCAGAACCTCCGCGACCACCTGGAGGCCGTGAAGCTCAACCGCCGCCTCACCGAGATGGTGCGCACGGTGGAGCTGCCGAAGACGGTCACCGACCTGGAGCGCCTGCCGTACGACCGCAAGACGCTGGCGATGATCCTCGACACCCTGGAGATCAGGAACCCCTCCCTGCGGGAGCGGCTGCTGGCCGTCGACCCAGGCGCCGAGGAGGCCGAGGGGACCCCGGCCGCCGCGCCCGGCGTGGCGGTGGACGGCACGGTGCTCGGCACCGGCGAGCTGGCCGGCTGGCTCGCCGAGCACGGCGCGCAGCAGCCCCTGGGTCTGGCCACCGTCGACACCTGGGCCCTCGGCACCGGCTCGGTCGCCGAGGTCGCGCTCGCCGCGTCCGGCGGGGCCGCCGCCTGGTTCGACCCGGCCGAGCTGGACGAGGCCGACGAGCGGGCCTGGACCGCCTGGCTCGCCGACGCCGACCGGCCCAAGGTGCTGCACAACGCCAAGGGCGCCATGCGGGTCTTCGCCGAGCACGGCTGGAGCGTCGCCGGGGTCGGCATGGACACCGCGCTCGCCGCGTACCTCGTCAAGCCGGGGCGCCGGTCCTTCGACCTGGACGCGCTGTCGCTGGAGTACCTGGGCCGGGAGCTGGCGCCCGCCGCCGCGGCCGACGGGCAGCTCGCCTTCGGCGCGGACGACGGCGCCGAGGCCGAGGCGCTGATGGTCCAGGCCCGAGCCGTCCTCGACCTCGGCACCGCATTCGAGGGCCGCCTGGAGGAGGTCGGCGCGGCCGATCTGCTGCGGGACATGGAGCTGCCCACCTCCGCCCTGCTGGCCCGGATGGAGCGGCACGGCATCGCGGCCGACCGGGCCCATCTGGAGGCCATGGAGCAGATGTTCGCCGGGGCGGTCCAGCAGGCCGTGAAGGAGGCCCACGCGGCGGCCGGGCACGAGTTCAACCTCGGCTCGCCCAAGCAGCTCCAGGAAGTCCTCTTCGGCGAGCTGGGCCTGCCGAAGACGAAGAAGACGAAGACCGGGTACACGACGGACGCCGACGCGCTGGCCTGGCTCGCCACCCAGACGGACAACGAACTGCCGGTGATCATGCTCCGGCACCGTGAGCAGGCCAAGCTGCGGGTGACCGTGGAGGGCCTGATCAAGACGATCGCCGCGGACGGCCGTATCCACACGACGTTCAACCAGACGGTCGCGGCCACCGGACGTCTGTCGTCCACGGACCCGAACCTCCAGAACATCCCCGTCCGTACGGACGAGGGGCGGGCCATCCGGCGCGGGTTCGTGGTGGGGGAGGGCTTCGAGTCCCTCATGACCGCGGACTACAGCCAGATCGAGCTGCGGGTGATGGCCCACCTGTCCGAGGACGCGGGGCTCATCGAGGCGTTCACCTCGGGGGAGGACCTCCACACCACGGCCGCCTCCCAGGTCTTCGCGGTCGAGCCCGGTGCGGTCGACGCGGAGATGCGGCGCAAGATCAAGGCGATGTCGTACGGGCTGGCGTACGGGTTGTCGGCGTTCGGGCTCTCGCAGCAGCTGAACATCGACGCGGGGGAGGCGCGTGCGTTGATGGACGCGTACTTCGAGCGGTTCGGCGGGGTGCGGGACTATCTGCGCCGGGCCGTCGACGAGGCGCGGGCGACCGGGTACACGGCGACGCTCTTCGGGCGCCGGCGGTATCTGCCCGACCTCAACAGCGACAACCGTCAGCGGCGTGAGGCGGCCGAGCGGATGGCGCTCAACGCGCCGATCCAGGGGACGGCGGCGGACATCGTCAAGATCGCGATGCTCAAGGTGGACGGAGCGCTGCGGGAGGCCGGGCTCGCCTCGCGCATGCTGCTGCAGGTCCACGACGAAATCGTGCTGGAGGTCGCGCCGGGGGAGCGGGCGGCCGCGGAGGAGATCGTGCGGCGGGAGATGTCCGACGCGGTGGAGCTTCGGGTGCCGTTGGGGGTTTCGGTGGGGGATGGGGGGGATTGGGAGTCTGCTGCTCATTAGCCTGCGGGTTCGGTGGGGGCGGGGGTTTTGCGCAGTTCCCCGCGCCCCTGGATGCCTGCGGCGGCCTGCGCGGGTTCGGCGGGGGCGTGCGTAGCGCATGGGCCCCGGTGGTGGGGTCGGGGCCGGGGTGGGGGGTATCCGTCCTCGGTCCGGCGGTTGCTGTTGCTTGAGAAGGGGCTCGGTAACGGACGCCGGCCGCTGCGGGCGGACACCCCCCACCCCGTCCCCTGCGCGCCGTACGCGGCTTGCGCCCCGTAGTGCCGCACGGTCCGGCGAACGGCCCGTGGTGGCGCGCGAGGTGGTCTGCGGTCCGTTGCGGCGCGCGAGGTGGCGAACGGCCCGTCCGAGCGCAGGGTCACTGCAACCCCCAGGGGCGCGGGGAACTGCGCGATCAGCCACGACGGACCCGCACCCGCCCGACCACCTGATCCGGCACCCCCGGTGGCGCCCGGTCCAAGCCCAGCGCAGCTGCCCGCGGGGAACTGCGCGACCAGCCACGACGGACCCGCACCCGCCCGACAACCGAACCCGGCACTCCCATAGGCACGCGGCTCCAGCCCAGCGCAGCTGTCTTCACCCGCGTGGCCCCCGCGGCAGCGCCCCCTGCCGTGCCCCCGGCCAGGATGCCGTCATGGGTATACGCATGCTCCATCGCAGGGCGGTCCCGGGACGGGCGCAGGGTCAGGTGCGCGCCGGCAAGGCCTCGTCCGTACGCGCCCCGGTTCCGGCCCACGCGGCCGCCGCAAGCACCGCCCGTGTTCCCGTCGATCTCGTGACGCTCCTGCGCGGGGTGAGGGCCAGGGCGGCTGGACCCCGCATGACGGCCCGCCTCGCCGGCACTCTGCGTCACGCCGGGGCGGATCTGCGGCACCGTGTGACCCGCCGGGACCGGGACGTCGTAGCGGAGGAGCCGTCCGGGTATCGGCTGTGGGGCGAGCTGGTGCTCGGTTATCTCGCGCTCGCCCTCACCCTGCTGCCCCGGTCCCGGCCGATGCCCACCATGACGGTGTTCATCGCGGGGACTGCGGACACCGTCAGCGAGCGAGCGGGAGACCGGTCTCTTCCCGGGCGGCGGACGCCGGGGCCGGGCGCCACAGCCTGACCGCGGTGGCGTACAGCAGTACCCCGAGGACCAGGCCGGCGCCCGCGCCGAAGCAGAGGGTCGGGATCAGTTCCCAGGGCTTCGCGGTGGAACCCCAGTACGCCCACCACCGCGAGGCCCGCTGCAGCGCGGCCACCGTCATGCACCCGCCGATCCCGGCCACGGCCCACCATCTGTCCCGCGTGGACAGGACGGGGACGCCCGGTGCCGAGGTCGCCGCGGGGGTCCGGCGCAGTGCGTGCACGCAGAACACGGCGATCACCACCGCGGCCAGCGCCGAACCGCCGTACTGCAGGTACCAGTAGAGGGGGGAGCCGGCCACGTCCAGGCCCAGGACGGGGAACAGGCGCATCCCCCATCTGTCGTGGTGCGTGAACGCGTCCCACACGACGTGGGTCAGTGCTCCGAGGGCGGCGGAGGCGTACCAGCGCAGCACCAGTGCCGTACGCACGCGTGCGCGTGGCGTGCCGCAGCGCAGCAGCGTCGCCACCCTGCCCTGGCCGCGGCGGGGCAGCAGGGCCACCAGGGGTTCTCGCAGCAGCAGCCACAGGCCCATCAGCGCCCAGGCGACCAGCACGTCGATCGTGAAGACGCCGGGGAAGGAGTGCGTGACGGTGCCGAACTCCATCGCTCCCGAAACGACACTTGCCGCGTAGTAGGTCATGTCGGGCGAGAAGGATCCGGCCACCAGCACGGCCGGAACCAGTCGGCCCCGCCCGCTTCCGTCGGGGCGCACCGCGGGCAGGACCGCCGCCGCGTGGCTCAGGGTGAACGGCAACGGGGCTCCTCGCGGCGGGTGTTGGCCGGGCAGCGGCCCGGGTGATCGGCTCCGTCCAGTATGGGCGACGCGAACCCGCACCGATCGAACATGGCCAACCGGTGAATATCGGGCACGAACCGGTGTCCGAGGAAAGGAAGTTGTCGTAGGGTCACACGGGTCACCGCGCCGGGGAGCTCGGTCGAAAGGTACGCATCAGGAATTGCCGCGCGTCACGGGGGCAACCTCAAGAGCGATTCGACTGTCTCAACGGGACGAGAGCGACAGACGGAGAAGGGCGCTCGGGCGTCCACAGGAGGGGTTCACTTTATGGCGGCGCAATTCGGCAGGAGGCTGGCCAAAGGGGCGACGACCACCGCCGTGGCAGCACTCGCGGTCGCGGCACTGTCAGCCTCCCAGGCCCCGGGGGTCACGGCCGACGACAACGGCAGATCGACCGCCGCCGGTGCCGAAGCCTCCCCCGATCCGGCCGCCGGGAACGGCGCGACGGGCAATTCGCCGTACTACACGGACCTGCCTCCGCTGAACACCCCTGCCCCCGCGCCGACCAGCGGCACCTCCGCCACCGCCACCCCGGTCGAGAGCGAGGCGGGCATACCCGCGACCGTCCTCGACGCCTACAAGAAGGCCGCGAACGAGCTCCAGGCGTCCAAGCCCGGCTGCCATCTGCCCTGGCAGCTGCTCGCCGCCATCGGCCAGGTCGAGTCCGGTCAGGCCCGCGGCGGCCGCGTCGACGCGGACGGCACCACCACCTCCAAGATCCTCGGCCCGCAGCTCGACGGCAACGGCTTCGCACTCATCAAGGACACCGACAACGGTGCCTACGACGGCGACACCGCCTACGACTCGGCCGTCGGACCCATGCAGTTCATCCCCTCCACCTGGGCGTGGGCCGGCCGCGACGGCAACGGCGACGGGGTGAAGGACCCGAACAACATCTACGACGCCTCCCTCGCCGCGGGCCACTACCTGTGCCGCAACAACTGGGACCTGGCGACCAGCGCCGGCCTGGAAGACGCGATCCTCAGCTACAACCCCTCGCGGCACTACCTGGACACGGTCCTGTCGTGGCTGGAGTACTACCGCAAGGGCACCCACGAGATCCCGGACGGCACCGGTACCGTCCCGGGCAACCGCAGCGACGGCGGCAGCAGCGATGGTTCGACCTCCACGCCCTCGTCGCCCTCGACCCCGCACCCCTCGAAGCCGAGCACGCCCGGCTCGCCGAGCCCGACCCCGCCCGTGACACCCCGGCCCCCGTCCGGGACCCCCACCACGCCTCCGACGACGCCCGTCACGCCCACCCAGTCCGTGGACCACCTGGAGGACGCGGGCACCGCGAAGCTCACCGCCATGGCGGGCGACGCGTTCACCGAGAACATCAGCACCAAGGCCGAGAACGCCGCCGGCAAGGGCGTCGCCAAGGTCCGGGTCCGCTTCACGATCGTCGGCGACACCGACGCCGCCTTCACCGGCGGCGAAAAGGTCGCCACCGCGCTGACCGACAGCTCCGGCGTGGCCACCGCGCCCGCGCTCCAGGCGGGCGAGACCACCGGCGCCTTCGCGGTCCGCGCCACCCTCATCGGCCGTACCGTCACCGGGCCCATCTACACGGCCAACGTGACCCAGCGCGTCGCCGACACCCTCGTCCGCACCGCCGACACCGCGCTGACCTGCACCCCGGGCGGCCAGTTCGCCGACGTGGTCCAGGTGAAGGCCACCTACAAGGACGCCGTCGCCGACAAGGTCGCCGCCACCGCCACCCTGATCAAGTCGGCCGACGACGCGACCGAGAACGACAAGGGCCCCTACTTCAAGGACGCCGACGGCAAGACCGTCCGCACCCTGACGGGCCTCACGACGGACGCGGACGGTGTGCTGAAGCTGCCGCAGCTCTACGCCGACGACACCACCGGCACCTATCTGCTCCGTATCACCACCGCGGGCGGCGCGACCCTCGACGTGACGCTGACCGTGGCCGCCGCCGCGGACACCTCCGCGAGCCCCTCGCCCAGTCCCAGCGCGAGTTCATAGCCGCCGGACCCACCTCCGAGGGCGTCCTTTCCGCTACGGCGGACAGGGCGCCCTTCGTGCGTGCGCGACCTGTTCTCATCTCGCCCGGGCGTTGCTACCGTGCCGGATCTGACGATGTATCAGTTCCCGCCCGCAGGGAGGCAGACATGCGCGCCCTGATCGCCGCCGCGACCGGCCTCGTCCTCGCGTTCGCACTGATCCTCACCATCACCGCACTGGGCACCCCTGCCGGCAGTACATCCCCCAAGCCGCTGCTGACCACGGTGCCCGCACACCCGTAACCGTCCGCCCGGGAGGCCGAGATGCGCCGCAAGACCAGCCTGGTCCTGCTCGCCCTCGCCGTGTTCTTCGCGGCGCTGTCCCCGCTGCTGCGCTGGTACGCCTTCCCGCGCCTGGCCAAGATCCCGGCGAACCAGTACCAGGACATGGTCCTGGAGGCGAGGAACGCGACCCTCCTCGACTACGGCACGATGACCGCGAAGAAGGTCCCGAAGGTCACCATCGTGCAGACCCTCAAGGGCGACGTGGAGGCATCCGAGAAGATCGAGAAGACGGCCGGGCGGGACGTCGTCGTCTGGGACGGGCTGTCGTACGTCCAGGGCCCCGACGGCAAGATGGTCTCCGAGATCCCCGAGCGCTACATCTTCGACGCCCACAGCCAGGCCCCCGTCCACGCGCCCGGCGAGATGGTCGACGGCGACCCCGTCAAGCGCACCGGCATCGAGTTCAAGTGGCCCTTCCTGACGGAGAAACGGGACTACGAGTACTTCGACGCGCAGACCCGCACCACCAACCCCATCCACTACGAGGGCACGCGGACCTTCCGCGGCGTCGAGGTCTACTACTTCGAGCAGACCATTCCGTGGACCAAGGTGCCCTTCCCCAAGACCATGCCGGTCAAGGGGATCACCCCCGAGTCCGTCGCCAGGACCGGCACCACCCGCTGGTACACCACGGTCCGCAAGTTCTGGGTCGAGCCCCTCACCGGCGCCCCCGTCTACGGCGAGGAGATCCACAAGGAGGAGCTGCGCGGCGGCTCCCTCCTCGGCGACCGCGCGAAGGTCACCGCCTTCGCCGGGCACGTGAAGATGCGCGAGGACTACATCGAGCACACCGTCGACCTGGTCAAGTCGAACCGCACCCTCGTCCTCCTCATGACCTCCTACCTGCCGTGGGGCTTCCTGTCCCTGGGCGTCCTGCTGCTGGCCCTGGCGCTGTTGCTCGAAGCCCGCAGCCGCCGCCCGGCCCCCGCGAAGGTCGACGCACCCGAACCGGTCACCGCCTGAGCCGCGCGTTGGTGTACCGCGTCGCCTCGGCGCCCGCCGGGTCCTCCGGCCACGGATGCTTCGGATACCGGCCGCGCAACTCCGCCCGAACCCCCTTGTAGCCGTCCTTCCAGAAGGAGGCGAGGTCGGCGGTGACCGCGGCCGGGCGTCCGGCGGGGGAGAGGAGATGCACGAGCAGGGGGACACCGGCGACCCGGGGCGACTCCTGCAGCCCGAACATCTCCTGCAACTTCACCGCGAGGACGGGCTGTTCGGGGGTGCCGTAGTCGATCCGGATCCTGGACCCGCTCGGTACGGCGATCCGCTCGGGCGCCAACTCGTCGAGCCGCGAGGCATCCCCCGAGGCCCACGGGAGCAGCCTCCGCAGAGCCTCTCCGGCGTCCACTCGCGCCAGGTCGGCCCGGCGCCGGGCACGGCTCAGCTCGGGCTCCAGCCACTCGTCCACGCGCGCGTGCAGGGCCTCGTCGGAGACGTCGGGCCACGGGTCGCCCAGGTGGTGGCGGAGGAATGCGAGCCGCTGCCTCAGCACCTCGGCGTCGGGCGTCCACCGCAGCAGCCGCGGACCGTCCTCGCGCAGCCCTTCGAGAAGCGCCTCGCGCACGAGGACGGGGTCGGCGTTCCGCAACGGCCGTACCGCGAGCTCGATCGCCCCGAGCCGCTCCACCCGCCGGGCCACGACGTCCCCGTCGGCCCAGTGCACCTCCTGGCGCTCGGAGTACAGGGAGGCCGCCGCCGACCTGGCCGTCTGCTCGTCGGTCACCGCTGCCAGCTGCACGCGCGCGTGCCCCTTCCCGACGGGACGGTCCGCCACGGCGACGGCGATCCAGGGGGCACCGCGCAGCGGGGAGCCGGCCGGGAGTTCGGCGCGGGTCCCGGAGGCCATGAGGTAGGAGCCGCCGTCGGCCCTGGCCACACGCTCGGGGAACGCCAGGGCTGCCACGAGCCCGGCGACGCCGTCCTCGCCGAGGTCCGCAGGACGGGAACCTGGGGGCACGGGCGAGCGCGGGGACTCCGCCACCAGGCCCCGCAACCGTCGCACCTCCGCCCGCCACCGCCCCGCGTAGGCGTCACCCCCGCGCCGGGCGGCCCGCAACGCGCCCGCGAGGTCGTCCCCGTACTCCCGCGGTGCCTCCTCGCTCAGCAGCGCGACGACCTCGGCGGCACGCTCGCCCCCGACCGGCACGGCCGCGTCCAGGAGCGCCCGTCCCAGCCGCGGATGCAGCCCCAGCCGCGCCAGCCGGACACCCCGCTCCGTGGCATGACCGGCCGGGTCCACGGCGTCCACCGCCGCGAGAGCGGTCCGCGCGGCCGCCATCGCCCCGCCCGGCGGCGGATCCAGCAGGGCGAGGCCGGACGCGTCCGGATCGCCCCAGCAGGCCACCTGCAACGCGAACGCCGTCAGGTCGGCCACCTTGATCTCCGGCGACGGGAAGCGCGGCAGCCGCGCGTCCTCGGCCTCCGCCCAGCACCGGTACACCGCACCCGGCGCCTGTCGCCCGGCCCGCCCCGCCCGCTGCCGTCCGGCCGCCTGCGAGGCCCGCACGGTCGCGAGCGCGCTCAACCCGCGCGCGTGGTCCACGCGCGGCTCCCGGGCCAGCCCCGAGTCGACGACCACCCGCACGCCCGGCACCGTCAGGGAGGACTCGGCCACGGCGGTCGCCAGCACCACCCGGCGCCGCTGTCCGCCCGCCAGCACGGCGTCCTGCACAGCCGCCGGGGCCCGCCCGTGCACCTGGAGCACGTCCACGTCGCCGAGACCGCCCAACTGCCCTGCCACGCGGGCGATCTCGCCCACGCCCGGCAGGAAGCACAGCACGTCCCCCTCCCGCTCGGCCAGCGCCCGCCGCACCACCGACGCCACATGCGCGAGCAGCGCGGGATCGACCCGCATGCCGTGCGGCGGCCGCACCGGCCGGGTCGGCGGGGCCCACACGACCTCCACCGGATGCGACTCACCCGCCGCCTCGACCACGGGCGCGTCGCCCAGCAGCCGCGCCCACCCCTGCGCGTCGGTCGTCGCGGACGCGGCGACCAGCCGCAGCTCCGGCCGCAGGGCCTGCCGTACGTCCCACAGGAAGGCCGCCGTCGTGTCCGCGTCCAGATGCCGCTCGTGGCACTCGTCGAGGACCACCACGTCCACGCCCGCCAGTTCCTGGTCGCGCTGGAGCCGCTGCAGCAGCACACCCGTCGTGACGACCTCCACGCGTGCGTGCCGTCCGACCACCCGCTCGCCGCGCACGGTGTAGCCGACGCTTCCGCCGACCTGCTCGCCCAACAGCCACGCCATCCGCCGGGCGGCCGCGCGGGCGGCGATCCGGCGGGGCTCGGCGACCACCACCTTGCGCGCGGGTGCGTCGGCGTCCAGCAGGCCCGCGAGGGCCAGCGGCACGAGGGTCGTCTTGCCGGTGCCGGGCGGGGCGACGAGGACGGCCGTGCCGTGGCCCTCCAGGGCGTCGCCCAGCGCGGACAGCGCACCGCGCACGGGAAGGGAGTCCAGGGCGTCGTAACGGATCACGCCCCCAGTGTCGTACGACTGCCCGGAGGCCTCAGTCGCGCTCGCACACGAAGATCGCGGACCCGGGGATCAGATTCCCGCGCAGCGGGGACCAGCCGCCCCACTCCGAGGTGTTCCAGACCGGCCACTCCGGCTCGACCAGGTCGACCAGGCGGAAGCCGCCCGCGACGACGTCACGCACCCGGTCGCCGATCGTGCGGTGGTGCTCGACGTACACCGCGCGGCCCTTCTCGTCCTGCTCGACGTAGGGCGTGCGGTCGAAGTAGGAGGCCGAGACGGTCAGGCCCTCGGGGCCCGGCTCGTCCGGGAAGGCCCAGCGGATCGGATGCGTCACCGAGAAGACGAAGCGGCCGCCCGGGCGCAGCACGCGGCGCACCTCCTTGAGGACCAGCACCGGGTCGGCGACGAACGGCAGCGCGCCGTACGCCGAGCACGCCAGGTCGAAGGAGCCGTCCGCGAAGGGCAGGACGCCCGCGTCGGCGCACACCAGGGGGAAGGACGTACCGATGCGCAAGGCGTGCTGGAGCTGGCGGTGCGAGATGTCGAGGGCGACCGGGCGGGCGCCCTGCGCGGCCAGCCAGCGCGCGCACTGGGCCGCGCCGGCGCCGATCTCCAGGACGTCCTTCCCCTTGAGGTCCTCGGGCGGTCCCAGCAGCTCGGCCTCCACCTCGTCGAGGCCCTCGGGGCCCCACACGAAGCGGTCGTCGCCGAGGAAGGTGCCGTGCTCGACCTGGTAGTCGTCCGCGTTGCGGTCCCACCAGCCACGGTTGGCGCGGGCGCTCTCGGTGACGTCCGCGTCACGCCGGGTGGCCTGCGACTCCGCGTCCGGGTCGGACTCCTGCTGGTGTGATGCGGGCTCTTGGATGATCGGCTCCCTCGTATTAGTCTGCGGCTCTTCCGTCCGACCGGTCGCGGCGGCCGTCATAAAAGGGACGCCGTCGCACGCGCGTGGCCTCGTGGGACAGGTTTTGTGCCGGGTATGCGGCGATCCGCCCCGGGTGTGCGCCTTCGCGCATTGACCCTGTCCGGCTGCCCCCGTATGCTACAAGTTGCGCTGCGGGCCTGCGCACCTCAGACGTAGCAGGTCGCGCTCGCATCTGTTGTATGTCCCCTCGGTTCTCGAGGCGCCACCAGTGGTTTTGTGTGGCGCTTCCTTGGCTGTCCGGCTTCTTCAGAGCGAAACGGGCTCCCGGCGTAAGCAGTACCTACGACTTCAATGTCCGTACCGGAGCCCTTTCCCACATGACGAGCAGCACCGAGACCACCGCCACCACCCCGCAGGTAGCGGTCAACGACATCGGTAACGAGGAAGCCTTCCTCGCCGCGATCGACGAGACGATCAAGTACTTCAACGACGGCGACATCGTCGACGGCGTCATCGTGAAGGTCGACCGGGACGAGGTCCTGCTCGACATCGGTTACAAGACCGAAGGCGTTATCCCGAGCCGCGAGCTCTCGATCAAGCACGACGTCGACCCCAATGAGGTCGTCGCCGTCGGTGACGAGATCGAGGCCCTTGTTCTCCAGAAGGAGGACAAGGAAGGCCGCCTGATCCTCTCGAAGAAGCGCGCCCAGTACGAGCGTGCCTGGGGCACCATCGAGAAGATCAAGGAAGAGGACGGGATCGTCACCGGTACCGTCATCGAGGTCGTCAAGGGTGGTCTCATCCTCGACATCGGCCTCCGTGGCTTCCTCCCGGCTTCCCTCGTCGAGATGCGCCGTGTCCGCGACCTCCAGCCCTACGTGGGCAAGGAGCTCGAGGCCAAGATCATCGAGCTGGACAAGAACCGCAACAACGTGGTCCTGTCCCGCCGTGCCTGGCTGGAGCAGACCCAGTCCGAGGTCCGCCAGACGTTCCTCACGACCCTCCAGAAGGGTCAGGTCCGCTCCGGCGTGGTCTCCTCGATCGTCAACTTCGGTGCCTTCGTGGACCTGGGTGGCGTCGACGGTCTGGTCCACGTCTCCGAGCTCTCCTGGAAGCACATCGACCACCCGTCCGAGGTTGTCGAGGTCGGCCAGGAAGTCACCGTCGAGGTCCTCGACGTGGACATGGACCGCGAGCGTGTCTCCCTGTCGCTGAAGGCGACCCAGGAAGACCCGTGGCAGCAGTTCGCCCGCACCCACCAGATCGGCCAGGTCGTGCCCGGCAAGGTCACGAAGCTGGTTCCGTTCGGTGCGTTCGTCCGCGTGGACGAGGGCATCGAGGGTCTGGTCCACATCTCCGAGCTGGCCGAGCGCCACGTGGAGATCCCGGAGCAGGTCGTCCAGGTCAACGACGAGATCTTCGTCAAGGTCATCGACATCGACCTCGAGCGCCGTCGCATCAGCCTCTCGCTGAAGCAGGCCAACGAGGCCTTCGGTGCCGACCCGGCGACGGTCGAGTTCGACCCGACCCTGTACGGCATGGCCGCGTCGTACGACGACCAGGGCAACTACATCTACCCCGAGGGCTTCGACCCCGAGACCAACGACTGGCTCGAGGGCTTCGAATCCCAGCGTGAGGTGTGGGAGAACCAGTACGCCGAGGCGCAGACCCGCTTCGAGCAGCACCAGCAGCAGGTCATCAAGTCCCGTGAGGCCGACGCCGCTGCCGCGGCCGAGGGCGGGGACGCTGCGGGTGCCGCTCCGGCCGCGGGTGGCGGTGGCGGTTCGTACTCCTCCGAGGGTGCGGACACCTCCGGCGCTCTCGCGTCGGACGAGGCGCTGGCCGCGCTCCGCGAGAAGCTCGCGGGTGGCCAGAGCTGAACGCTCACTGAGCAGTAGCTCTTGAACTGAAGGGCCGTACCTTTCGAGGTGCGGCCCTTCGGTGTTCTCGGCCGCTGACATGAAAAGGCCGTAAGAGATGGCCTGATCAGGGCCGTGGATGGGAATGCCGCTGTTCCAGGGCGTGTTGAAGCGTATGAACACGAGGAGGAGCGGTCACTGTGCTTGATCCGCAGGGTTTGTACGCATGGGAGCCCAAGGGCCTCGCCGTCGTCGACATGGCGCTCGCGCAGGAGTCGGCCGGTCTGGTCATGCTCTACCACTTCGACGGATACATCGACGCGGGCGAGACCGGCGACCAGATCGTCGACCGGCTGCTCGACTCGCTGCCGAACCAGGTCGTGGCCCGTTTCGACCACGACCGGCTCGTGGACTACCGCGCCCGCCGTCCGCTGCTCACGTTCAAGCGCGACCGGTGGACGGACTACGAAGAGCCCACGATCGACGTGCGACTCGTCCAGGACGCCACCGGAGCGCCCTTCCTGCTGCTGTCGGGCCCGGAGCCGGACGTGGAATGGGAGCGCTTCGCCGCGGCCGTCCAGCAGATCGTGGAGCGGCTCGGCGTCCGGCTGTCCGTGAACTTCCACGGCATCCCCATGGGCGTCCCGCACACCCGGCCCGTCGGCCTCACCCCGCACGGCAACCGGCACGACCTCGTCCCCGGCCACCGCAGCCCCTTCGAGGAGGCGCAGGTGCCCGGCAGCGCCGAGGCCCTCGTCGAGTACCGGCTCATGGAGGCGGGCCACGACGTCCTGGGCGTCGCGGCGCACGTCCCGCACTACATCGCCCGCTCGCCCTACCCCGACGCCGCCCTGACCGTCCTGGAGGCCATCACGGCCGCCACCGGCATGGTCCTGCCCGGCATCGCCCACGGCCTGCGCACCGACGCCCACCGCACCCAGACCGAGATCGACCGCCAGATCCAGGAGGGCGACGAGGACCTCGTGGCCCTCGTCCAGGGTCTGGAGCACCAGTACGACGCGGCTGCCGGCGCGGAATCCAGGGGCAACATGCTCGCCGAACCCGTGGACATCCCGTCCGCCGACGAGATCGGCAAGGAGTTCGAGCGCTTCCTGGCGGAACGGGAAGGCGACAACTGACACACGGCGAGCACCGTCTAGGCTTCCGCTCATGCTGAAGGTGGGCCTGACCGGCGGTATCGGCGCCGGCAAGAGCGAGGTGTCGAGGCTCCTCGTGGAGCACGGCGCCGTCCTGATCGACGCCGACCGCATCGCGCGCGAGGTCGTCGCGCCGGGCACCCCCGGCCTCGACGCGGTCGTGCAGGCGTTCGGCGAGGAGGTGCTGGCCGAGGACGGCAGTCTCGACCGTCCCCGGCTGGGCTCCATCGTCTTCGCCGACCCGGACCGGCTCGCCGTGCTGAACTCGATCGTGCATCCCCTGGTGGGCGCCCGGTCCCGCGAGCTCGAATCAGCCGCCGCCGAGGACGCCGTCGTCGTCCACGACGTCCCGCTCCTCGCCGAGAACGCCCTCGCCCCGCTCTACGACCTCGTGGTCGTCGTCGACGCGAGCCCCGAGACCCAGCTCGACCGGCTCGTCAGGCTGCGCGGCATGACCGAGCAGGACGCACGCGCGCGCATGGCCGCCCAGGCGACCCGCGAGAAGCGCCTGGAGATCGCGGACGTCGTCATCGACAACGACGTACCCCTCGATGAACTGCACCGACGCGTGCGGGAGGTATGGGGCGATCTCGTACGACGGGCGCGCGCGTCCCGGCAGTCACAGGAATAGCGTCCCCCGGTCCGGGCGTTGAACCCTTCCAGTGAGGGAAGGACTGAGCCGTGCCCGAGATCAGCGGATCGACCGGACGTACTCCGGAGACGCATGTCATCGACTTCCGCGCGGCCGAGCAGTTGCTCACCGCGCGGGACCCTCGGGGCGCGGTGAAGCTGCTCGACTCCGTCATCGCCGCCCACCCGGAGAACACCGCCGCCCGGCTGCTGCGCGCGCGGGCCTTCTTCGCCGCCGCGCAACTGCGGCCCGCGGAGCTGGAGTTCACCATCGTCCTGGAACGCGAGCCGGACAACGCCTTCGCGCACTTCGCGCTCGCCCGCACCTATGAGCGACAGGGACGGTCCGACCAGGCCAGGCGGCACTTCCGGCTGGCGGCCGCCCTGGACCCGAACCCGGAGTTCCTGAAGGCGGCGCGGTTCGACTCCGAGTCCTGAACTGCGTGCCGGCTTCCCGCGGCGGTCAGCGGCGGCCGTTCTCCGGCGGCCGGTACGGCGGGATGTCGGGGCCCGGCTGGTAGTGCGGGCCCTGACGGATGTGCCTGAGGATCATCGTCGTGTCGACGGTGATCACCAGCCAGAGCACTCCGCAGGCGATGGCCCAGCCGGGACGGCCCGCCAGCGCGAACGCGGCCGTACCGAAGATCGCCCAGACCAGACCCCACACGCTCAGCCAGAACCGGGCCCGCAGCGCACTGCGCGCCGTCGTCGGCTCACTGCCTGTACGCATCCGGATCACCACTCCTTCCTTGCAACGTACTCTTCGGAACGGACGTTGACCAAAGGGCCGAAGAGGGAGGTCACCGCGTGCTTCCGGACGCCGACGAACTGGCCGAGGTGCTGGTGGAACTCGCTGTACCGCACGAGGACGTGAGCGAACTCGTACGGATGGGCCGACGGGTCATGGACGACCCGGAGCTGCGGCGCTTCCTGGAACACTCCGTCGACGAACTCGTCCGGGACATCGGCAGGGCCGACGACCCGGTCGTCCTGCCCGAGCTCGACTGGCCGGCCGGCGCCCTCCAACGCTGCTTCCCCGTCTACGTGTTCGTGGCCGCGCTGCCGCACACGCGCGCGTACCACCGCGAGCGCGGCATCCCGGCCGAGGTGTCCCGGCGCACCCTCGCCGACCTCGGGCGGAACATGGCCGTGCACCGCAGGCGGTACGGCAGGGCGGGCGTGGCGTCACCGCGCTGGCTGACCCGGCACTCGCGGGGCGAGCTGTACCAGCTGGGGCGGCTCCAGTTCGAGCGGACCCGGTACGGGCCGTGGAACAGCAGGGCGTTCTCGGCGGCGGGGCTGGACATCCCCCTCGGCACGCCCTGTCTGAGCCTGCACATCCCCGACTTCCTCGGACCGCTCTCCCCTGAAGCCTGCGATCGTTCGCTCGCCCTGGCCGCCGAGTTCTTCGCCCGGCACTTCCCGGAGGAGCCGTATCCGGCCGCGCTGTGCCATTCCTGGCTGCTGGACCCGCAGTTGAAGGAGTACCTGCCCGCGGACTCCAACATCGTCCGGTTCCAGGAGCGTTTCCGGCTCGCCCCCGCGGACGCGGGACCGGAGGACACCGAGCCGGTGCAGTTCGTGTTCGGGGACCCGGAGCTGCCGGTGGAGAGCCTGCCGCGGCGGACGGCGCTGGAGCGGGCCGTGGGCGATCACCTGCGGGCCGGTGGCCACTGGTACATCGGGCGCGGCTGGTTCGCCTGGTAGCGCGGGCGTGACGGGCTCGCCCCCTGGCGCGGGCGGGCCGGTTCGCCGGCTGCCCGGACGTGGGCGGCTCGTCATACGGCCCGGAGCGGTCGGTGAGAGAACGGTCGTGCGGCGGCGATGAGTTCGGGTGCGGGGGCCGGTCTACCTCCCTGACAGCAACACGGACCGCTTCCCCAGGAGATCCCGATGTCCGAGACCACCGTCCCCGTCACCCGTACCGCCGCTTCCACCGCCGCCCCCGTCATCGCCGAGTCCTCGACCTCCCGCGGCCGCCGCGCCCGGATCGCCCTGCGCGCCCTGCAGGTCGTGCTCGCCCTCTTCTACGTGATCGCGAGCGCGCTGCCCAAGCTGATCGCGCACCCCTCGGCCGCCGAGGGCTTCGACAGGATGGGCTGGGGGAGCGCGGGGATGTACACCATCGGCGTGCTCGAACTGGCCGGAGGGATCGCCCTGCTGATCCCGGTGCTGCAGTCGGTGGCGGCCATGGCGCTGAGCGGGCTGATGGTCGGCGCGTTCGTCGTCCAGCTCACGTACTTCGACGGGGAGAACGCGGCGACTCCGCTCATCCTGATCGTCCCCCTCGCCCTGATCGCCTGGGCCCGGCGCCGGCACAACGCGGACCTGCTGCGACTGGTGCGACGACGGGCATGACGGGAGCGGCCGCGGTCACCGCCGTGAGGCCGGCGCCCTCGCCCTTAGGGGAGGGCGCCGGCCTCACGGCGGTCAGTCCCGGTGGTCCGGCCGGCCTGCCTCGCCGTGCCCGGGGGTGCCGGTCCCGCCCGGCCCGGCGAAGCGGGTGCGGCGACCGCCTTCCGCGAGGCCGCGCAGACGTTCCAGTTCGCGGCGGTCGCGCTTGGTCGGGCGGCCGGTGCCGCGGTCGCGGATGCCGGCGGGTGCGACGGCCACGCGGGGCGGGGGCGGCGGCGAGTTGTCGACGTAGCACTGGGCGGCCACGGGGGCGCCGACCCGTTTGCGGATCAGACGCCTGACGATGACGATCCGCTCCCGGCCCTCCTGGCGGACGCGCACCTCGTCGCCGACGCGCAGCGAGTGGGCGGGCTTCACCCGCTCGCCGTTCACATGCACGTGTCCGCCCCGGCAGGCGGTGGCTCCCGCGGAACGGGTCTTGACCAGCCGTACGGACCAGATCCAGCTGTCGATCCGCACGCTCTCGCCGTTCTGCGGCCCGGCGGCCTCCGCGGCGGCGACGGCGGCGGCGATCTTCGGGTCCGGTGCCTCGGGAACCGCGAGACCGGGACCGGCGACCTCCGCGCCGGGCCCCTCGGCCGCCGTTCCGGCCCGGCCCGTTCCACCGGTCTCGTTGTCGTCCGTACGTTCCACAGCCATGGTCCGACCTTAGTACGCGGGAGCGCGGGTCCCAGGTGGTTTTCCGGGGGGTGCCGGGCAGCGCGGTCCGGCCGCCCGGCCCTGGCCGTCGGCGTCCCGGCGGTCCGGCCGTACCGTGGAGCCGTGGATGCCCTGGCCGATCTCGACCGCCGGATCTCGGGCTGTCGTGCCTGCCCGCGGTTGGTCGACTGGCGGGAGGAGGTGGCCCGGACCAAGCGGGCCGCGTTCGCCGACTGGACCTACTGGGGCCGGCCGGTGCCAGGGTTCGGGCCGCCGGACGCGCGGATGCTGATCGTCGGGCTCGCGCCGGCCGCGCACGGCGGGAACCGCACCGGGCGGATGTTCACCGGTGACCGTTCCGGGGACGTGCTGTACCAGGCGCTGTACGACGTCGGGCTGGCCTCGCAGCCGACCGCCGTGACCGCGGACGACGGACTGGAGCTGCACGGCGTGCGGATCACCTCGCCCGTGCACTGCGCCCCGCCCGCCAACAAGCCGACCCCCGGGGAGCGTGACACCTGCCGGCCCTGGCTGGTCCAGGAGCTGAACCTGCTGCGGCCGACGCTGCGGTCCGTGGTCGTGCTCGGGGCCTTCGGCTGGCAGGCCGCGCTGCCCGCGTTCGCCGAGGCGGGCTGGAGCGTGCCCCGGCCGAGGCCCGCCTTCGGCCACGGGACGCGCGTCCCGCTCGACGGCCTCGAACTCTTCGGCTGCTTCCACGTCAGTCAGCGCAACACCTTCACCGGCAAGCTCACGCCCGAGATGCTGCGGGACGTGCTGCGCACGGCGGCCGAGGCGGCGGGACTGCGGGGCCGTACCGGCGAAAACGGGACGACGAGGCCGTCGTACGACGGTTAGGGTCGCCGGATGCCTCTCTACCCGGAGATCGAACCCCACGACCACGGCATGCTCGACGTCGGCGACGGCAACCTCGTGTACTGGGAGACCTGCGGGAACCCGGACGGCAAGCCGGCGGTGGTGCTGCACGGCGGTCCGGGGTCAGGGTGCACGCCGTGGGCGCGCCGGCTGTTCGACCCCGCCGCGTACCGGATCGTGCTGCTGGACCAGCGCGGTGCCGGGCGGTCGAGGCCGCACGCGAGCGCGTACGACACCGACATGAGCGTCAACACGACCCCGCGTCTCATCGCGGACCTGGAGTTGCTGCGGCGGCATCTGGGGATCGAGCGGTGGCTGGTGTGGGGTCTGTCGTTCGGGTCGGTGCTGGGGTTGCGGTACGCGCAGACGCATCCGCAGGCCGTGACGGAGCTCGTGCTGACGGGCGTCGCGACCGGGTCCGATGCCGAGGTCGCACTGCTGACCAGGGGAGTGGGGAAGATCTTCCCCGAGGCTTTCGAGCGGTTCGTCGGCGAGCTGCCCCTCGCCGAGCGGGACGGGAACCTCGCCGCCGCCTACAACCGCTTGCTGGAGTCGCCCGACGCGGCGGTCCGTGAGCGGGCGGCGCGGGCCTGGACCGACTGGGAGACGGCGACCATTCCCGCCCCGCCCAGATCGGTCGAGCGTTTCGAGGACCCGGTGTTCCGGATGGGCTTCGCCCGTACCGTCACCCACTACTGGGGCAACGGTCACTTCCTCGACGAGGACGGCGCCGTCCTGCGCGACGCGCCCCTGTTGAAGGACATCCCCGGCACCCTCGTGCAGGGCAGCCTCGACTTCGGGAACCTCCTCGGCACCGTCTGGCGGCTCCATCACGCCTGGCCGGGCAGCGAGTTGACGGTGATCGACGAGGCGGGGCACAGCCCCGGGGCCCCCGGCACGGTCGAGGCGCTGGTGGAGGCGACGGACCGGTACGCGCGCGGCTGGACCCGCTAGACCGGCTCGCCCGTGTCCCCGAACAACTGCCGTACCGTCGACTCGTAGTTGGTCCGCACATGGGCCAGGGCGTGCGCCCGGGCCCGCTCCGGGTCGCCCGAGGCGATCGCCTCGTACAGGTCCCGGTGTTCGACGAGGAGCTGGGGCCACTCCTCGTTGCGCCGGGTCATCCAGCGCAGCCGCCCCGCAACCGGTTCCAGGGCCTCGACCAGCAGGCTGTTGCGGGCCATCGCCACGATGCTGTCGTGCAGACGGCTGTTGACGTCCGTGATGGTCTCCGCGTCGCCCGCCGCGGTCGCGGTGGCCGCGAGGTCGAGGAGCCGCTCCACCTCGGCGAGATCCTCCGGGGTCGCCCGGGCCGCGGCGAGCCCTGCGGCGTACACCTCCAACGCCTCGCGCAGTTCGAAGAGTTCCTTGACGTCGTTGGGGGTCAGTCGCCGTACGACCGTGCGGCGAGGGGTCTCGAAGTGGACGAAGCCCTCGGCGACCAGCGCGCGGATCGCCTCGCGGACCGGCACCCGGGAGACCCCGAAGCGGTCGGCGAGCTCCCGCTCGACCAGCCGGTCGCCGGGGCGCAGTCCGCCCGCGATGATCTCCTGCCGCAGGGTGGCCAGGACGCGTTCGCGGACGGCGCCGAGGGGCTCGGTGTTCGTCGTGGAGCTCATGGAGCCATCTTCTCCGACGCCGGAGCCGTCGCGGACGCCGGAGGTGTTTTACGGAGCCTTAACGAACGCGACATCGGTCGGAACTCTTGACGGCGGGACCATGTCGGCAGTTTGGTATACCAAAACCGGATGCCAGGCGGCCGCCACCCTCCTCCTGTCCCCGTCCTTGGAGGCCCTGTGTCCCTCGCCGACCGTGCCGAAGTCACCGGCACACCAGCGTTCGTCCCCGATCCCCGGCTCACCAACGAAGACCTCGCGCCCGCGGGCAAGCGGAACTGGAAGGTCTTCGACCTCTTCGCCATGTGGATGTCCGACGTCCACAACCTCGGCAACTACACCTTCGCGGCCGGTCTGCTGGTCCTCGGCATGAACGTGTGGCAGGTCTTCACCTCCCTGCTCGTCGGCTTCGTGCTCATCTACATCGGCATGAACTGGATGGGGAAGATCGGCCAGCGCCACGGCGTGCCGTTCCCCGTGGTCAGCCGCATCAGCTTCGGTGTGTGGGGCGCCAACATCCCGGCTCTCATCCGGGCCGTGATCGCCATCATGTGGTACGGCATCCAGACCTACCTCGCCTCCGTCGCGGTCAACGTGATGCTGCTGGCCGCCTGGCCGGGCCTCGAGTCCTGGACGCACAGCTCCTTCCTGGGCCTCGACGCGCTCGGCTGGGTCTCCTTCCTCTCCCTGTGGCTGATCCAGGCGCTGATCATCAGCCAGGGCATGGAGTCGGTCCGCAAGTTCCAGGACTTCTGCGGCCCGGCGATCTGGCTCGTCATGATCGCGCTGGCGGTCTGGGTGCTGGCCAAGGCCGGCTGGAGCATCTCGCTCACCACCACCCCGCACCCGGTCTCGGTCGGTGAGCAGTGGCGGCAGTGGTTCGGCGCGATCGGCCTGATCCTCGCCACCTACGGCACCCTCATGCTCAACTTCTGCGACTTCTCCCGCTTCGCTCCGGACTACAAGACCGTCCGCCGCGGCAACTTCTGGGGTCTGCCGATCAACTCCACGGCCTTCGTGGTCGTCTCCGTGATCGTGACCGCGGGCTCGCTGGAGGTCTGGGGCGAGGCCATCACCGACCCGGCCGAGCTCGTCGCCAAGGTCGGCAACACCTGGGTGATGGTGCTGGGCGCGCTCACCTTCGCCATCGCCACCATGGGCGTCAACATCGTCGCCAACTTCGTCTCACCGGCGTACGACCTCGCCAACGTCTGGCCGCAGAAGATCACCTTCAGGGTCGGCGGCATGATCAGCACGGTCGCCGCGCTCGTCGTGACCCCGTGGAACCTCTTCTCCAACCCCACGGTCGTCAACTACTTCCTCGGCGGCCTCGGCGCCTTCCTGGGCCCGCTGTTCGGCGTGATCATGCTCGACTACTACTGGGTCAAGAAGGGCCGCGTGGACGTCGACGAGCTGTTCAAGGCCGAGCCCGGCTCCCGCTACTACTACCGCAAGGGCGTCAACCCCAAGGCCCTGTGGGCGTTCCTGCCCGCGGCCGCCGTCGCCGGGGTCCTCGCCCTGGTGAAGACGTTCAGCGACGTGGCCCCGTACTCCTGGTTCATCGGTACGGCCCTCGCAGCCGGCCTGTACGCGCTGCTGTGCCGCAGCGAGCGGACCGCCCCCGTCGAAGAGCCCGTGGAGGTCTGAGAAACGTGCGGATCGTCGTCACCAACTGCAACACCACGCAGGAGATGACCGAGGAGATCGTACGAGGTGCCCGGGCCGCGGCAGGCCCGGGCACCACCGTGCTCGGACTCACCCCCGCGTGGGGCCCGGAGTCCGCCGAGGGCTGGCTCGACAGCTACCTCTCCGCGGCGGCGGTCATCGACCTGCTGCGCACGTACGAGGGGCCTTCCTACGACGCCGTCGTCATGGCCGGCTTCGGTGAGCACGGCCGGGAGGGCGTCCGGGAGTTGGTGGACGTACCGGTCGTCGACATCACCGAGGCCGCCGCCCATCTGGCCTGTCTGCTCGGTCGGCGCTACGGGGTCGTCACCACGCTGGAGCGCTCCTGCGGGCAGATCGAGGACAGCCTGGAGCTGGCGGGGGTGGGGCGCAACTGCGCCGCCGTCATCGGGACCGGGCTCGGCGTTCTCGACCTCGGCGACGCGGACCGCACGGAGGCCGCGTTCCTGGCCGCCGCCGAGCGGGTGCGGGAGGCGGGCGCCGAGGTGTTGGTGCTGGGCTGCGCCGGGATGACCGGGCTGCAGCGGACGGTGGGGGAGAAGCTCGGGCTTCCCGTCGTCGACGGGGTGGGGGCGGCGGTGAAGCTCGCGGAGTCCCTGGTGGGACTGGGGCTCACGACCAGCCGGGCGGGCGGGTACGCGAAGCCGGTGCCGAAGAGGCGGGTGTGGGGAGCGCCGCCGGGCTGATCACGGTGGGCTGATCGGGCTCGGGGTCGTGTGATGGGAGTGGGGATTGCGGTCGGGCTGATCGGGCTCGGCTGATGGTGCTCGGCTCGGTGATGGGTGCGGGGCCGCCACTGGGCTGATCAGGTTTCGGCCGGTCGTGCTCGGGTCGGGTGGGGTCGCGCCGTCACGCCGGTCGTGCTCGGGTCGGGTGGGGTCGCGCCGTCACGCCGGTCGTGCTCGGGTCGGTTGAGGTCGCCGTCACGCCGGTCGTGCTCGGGTCGGTCGCCCTCAGGGTCGCCAGACGTACCGCACGTCCGGTTCCCGCTCCTCGTTGCCGCTGCCGTCGGTGCGTTCGGCCTCGACGAAGCCGTGGCGCTCGTAGAAGCGGTGGGCCGGCTTGTTGACCTGGAAGGTCCACAGGCTCAGCCCCTGGGGACTGCGTTCCTTGGCGAGCGCGACGAACCGGTCGCCGATGCCGCGCCCCCGCCAGTCGGGGTCGAGATACAGCTGGGACAGCAGATCGTCGGCGAGGACCATGAGGCCCACGACCTGTTCCTCCGCCACAGCCACCCACGTCTCCCGCAACGGCACCACGATGTCCCGGATGTGGGCGCGCACCTCGTCGTCGGACCGGGGCCGCGTCACCGTCGGCAACGCGGCGGTGAAGGAACGCAGATACACGTCGGCCGCGGCGGAGGCGTCGGCGGCGGTGGCCCGGCGGATGACGACCCCGCTCACCGCCCCGCCTCCTGAGGGACCACGGCCGTCGCCGTGATCTCCACCAACTGGCCCGTGTAGCCGAGACAGGCGACGCCGATCAGCGTCGACGAGTGCGGCCCGGCGCTCAGCCCGGACGCCTCGACGACCTCCCACACGGCGGACAGCACCGCGGGCTCGCTGCTCACGACATGCACGTCGGTCGCCAGCACATGCTCCAAGTCGCTGCCGACGGCGAGCAGCTGCTCCTTCAGATTCGCGATCACCTGCTCGGCCTGCCGCGCCGGATCCCCCGCACCGACGAGGTTCCCCTCGGCGTCCAGCGGAACGGACCCGGCGAGGAACGCGAGCTTCGTGCCGGCCTCGACGACGGAGGCGTGGGAGTAGGTCGGCGGCGGGAAGAGGGCCGGGGCGGTGACGCGCTGGATCACGTGGGCTCCTGGGGCGAACGGCGGGCAACCTTTCGATCATCGGGGGCGGAGGGACGGGGCCGCATCTCAATTTCCGGGCCCGACCGGTGTGCGAGGTGTGCGCACTCCTGTGCAAGGTCCGGGTACGCCTGGGAGACGGACGCGAGGATCCTTCGCCGCAGCAGCTGCTCCGCGGCCGCGCGTCCGGTGCCGCCGGACAACTCGTCGAGGATGTCGTCGTAGCGGGCCGGCCGATGGCAGAGATAGTCGACCTTCCAGTGCTCGAGCGGGAACTCCGTTGATCCGCCCAGGTGTTCGCGGTGCTCGACGGCGAGGGCCGTCAGTTCCTCCGGAGCGAGCACGGGCACGTCGATCGGTTCCGCCGCGATCCGCGCGAGGATCTCCCGCCGTCTGCGCAGCACCGCCTCCCGGACCGCGCCGGACCGCCGGACGGCCACCGCCGAGACCGCCCTGAACTCCTCACTCCGCTCGGCTGCTTCGACCCGCTCGACGCTGTAGAGACGGGTCGGCGGGGCCGTGCGGAAGAACGGGTTGGCCCGCCGCAGATCGGGCTCGCCGAGCAGTCGGCGGACCATCCCGGCGGTCCAGCCGCGGGCCCGCAGACCGGCAGCGGAGAGGTGTGTGCGATGCGCTCGCGGGTGCTGGTCCTTCTCGTACGTCGTCATCGCCTGTTCCCCCGTCGCCGTAACACTGAGTGACGACTTCATTGATAACGCGTGCCACTGACAACGGGCCTTCGTAGGCTGCGCCCATGTCTCCCACGCACTGTGACGCGGACTTCCTCGAGATCACCACCGACCGCCTCGCCGCCCTGCCCGCCGTCCGGGCCGTGGCCCTCGGTGGCTCGCGTGCCCAGGGGACCGCGCGACCGGACAGCGACTGGGACCTGGCGGTCTACTACCGGGGCACGTTCGACCCGGCCGCCCTGCGCGCCGTCGGCTGGGAGGGCGAGGTGTCCGAGCTCGGCGGCTGGGGCGGCGGGGTGTTCAACGGCGGCGCGTGGCTGACGATCGACGGGCGGCGGGTCGACGTCCACTACCGGGACCTCGACGCGGTGGAGCGGGAGCTGGCGGAGGCGCGGGAGGGCCGCTTCCGGGTCGAGCCCCTGCTCTTCCACCTCGCGGGCATCCCCACCTACCTGATCGTGGCCGAACTCGCGATCAACCAGGTCCTGCGGGGCGACCTCCCGCGCCCCGACGCCTACCCGCCGAAACTCCGCACCTCGGCCGCCACCCGCTGGCGCGACACCGCCCACCTCACCCTCGCCTACGCCGAGGCCAACCATGCCCCGGCCGGCCGCCTCACCGAGACCGCGGGCGCCCTCGCCACGGCCGCCGTCCAGATGGGCCACTCCGTGCTGGCGGCCCGGGGAGAGTGGGTGACGAACGAGAAGCGGCTGCTGGAACGGGCCGGGCTGCGGGAGGTCGACCGGATCGTCGAGTCCCTGACGGCGTCACCCGCGGCGGCCGTCCGCGCGGTGACGGAGGTACGGGAACTGTTCGACGCGGCGGGCTGAGCAGCCGTACGGATTCCGTCGTCCTCTCGTTCTCCCGGGTTGCGTTCATAAAGAACGTGGCTTTTGCATGCATCGTCACACGCGGGTAACACGAGCGTCCCGGACCCTCCAGGAACGCGATCTACCGTGGAGACCACAGCCCAACGCCCGGCCACCGTCGCCCGAAGGCACACCCCCGCCTCCCCCGACGACAGGAGCCCCGTGTCCCGCCCCGCCGTACGGATGCACCTACCGCCCTGGCTCGCCCACGCCCTTCGTGCCCAGCGCGGGCCGATTCCCTGGAGTGCCGTGGTGCGCGGGGCGCTGTCCGCCGGGCCCCTGCTGCTGGCCGGAGTGCTCGCCGACCGCACCTCGCTCGGTGTCGTCGCCGCCATCGCCGCCATGCTGGCCGGGATCAACGACCGGCCCGGGAGCCGACGGGTCTCGGTGCGGAGGATCGGGGCGCCCGCGCTCGCGGGGGCGGCCGGGATGGCGGTCGGGACGTACGCGGGGCAGTACGCGGGGGCCGTGACCCTCACCCTTCTCCTCACCCTCGTCGGGCTGGTCGCCGGCGGCATCAGCGCCGTCGGTCCCGTCGCCTCCGGAGCCGGAACGCAGTTGCTCGTCGGCTCCGCCATCGGGGCCGGGATGCCCCTGCCGTTGGAAGGCTGGCTGCGGGCCGCCGCCTACCTCGGCGGAGCCTGCTGGCTGCTCGCGCTGCGCCTCGCCCTGCCCACCCCCGGCTCCCTCGCCGGGGACTTCCGGTTCGACGGCGAGCGGGAGGCCGTCGCCGAGGTGTACGACGCCGTCGCCGCCCTCCTCGACGCCGTGGGCGGGGAGAACGCCACCTCGCGGCGCGTCGCGCTCACCGCCGCTCTCGACCACGCGCAGGACGCGCTCACCGGGCCCCGGCTGCGGCGGTACGCCAGCTCGGCCGCCGAGCGGCGGCTGCACGCGCAGTACGCCGCCGCGCTGCCCCTCGCCGAGGCCGCCACCGCGCTCGCCTGGGCGGAGGAAGCGGTGCCCGGGCGGGCCTCCGCGGGACCCCGGCGGCTCGCCGCCGCCGTACGGGGGAACACGCACACCGGACCGCTGCCCGCGCCCAACCGGTCGGGGCCCGCGCTGCGGGCGCTCGACGACGCGTTGCTGCGGGCCGCCGAGGCGTTCGACCGGGGCCGGGGTGGGGACCTGCACACGCGCCGACGCACCGTCCGGGACCTGCTGCGGGCCGTCTTCGGGGCCGGTGGGCGGGAGTACGGGCTGCGGGTCGCCCTCTGCTTCGGGGCCAGTGCCGCCGTGGCACAGGCGCTGCACCACTCCCACTGGTACGGGGAGCACGCGCACTGGTACTGGCTGCCCGCCACCGCCGTCTTCCTCGTCAAGCCCGACCTCGGACCGCTCGCCTCCCGGGTGCTGTGCCGGGCCGCCGGGACCGTCCTGGGCGCGCTGGTCTTCGCCGGGTTCGCGCTGGTGCTGCCGCGGCCCGAAGGGCTCATCGCGCTCGTCGCCGTCGGCGGGGCGCTCATCCCGGTTGCCACCCGGCACTTCGCCGCGCAGACCGCCGTCGTCACGGTGCTGGTCCTGGCGCTCGTCATGGTGGGCGGCGAGCCGCAGGCCTCCGCCAGCCGGATCACCGAGACCCTGCTCGCCTGCGCCATCGTGCTGATCGTGGGTCATCTGCCGATGCCGGGACAGCGGGGCGGGGGAGTCCGATCCCGGCTGACAGCGGCGGGCGAGGCGGCGCAGGCGTACCTCACGCATGTCCTGCGGGAGGCCGAGGGGTCCGGTCTGCGGGACAGTTCGTGGCCGGCCTTGCGGCAGGCCGTGCGGCGTGTCCGCACCGAGGACACCGACGACACCGAGAACACCGGCGACACGCGGGCCGTGCGCTGGACCCTCCGTCGGGAGGCCTACCGCGCGCTCGCCGAGGCCCGTACCGCCATCGCCCTCGCCGCCGCCGAACTCCCGCCGCTCGCCCGGCACTCGGAGGGCTCGGACGAGATCGTCGCCGTGCTCGAAGGGATCGTCGACACGACCACCGCGTGCGCCGTGCACCTGGACGACTCCGGCCGGCTCGCCCCCGAACAGGTTCGGCGGCTCACCGAACTCCTCGACGAACTCCACCGACTCGACGAGGGCCACCGGCGCGTGGGGGTCCGGCTGCCCGAAGTCCCCCTGGCCGGTTAGGAGTCAGACCCGGACCCACACCGGTGCGTGGTCCGAGCCGGGCGTCCCCACCCGTTTCCTCGGGTCCTCCTCCACCGACGGCAGTTCGAGGGCGTCGTCCCGCTGCTCCGGCAGGCCCGTCCCCGCCTCCGCGATGCGGCGGGCCAGACGGTGACTCACCAGGACGTGGTCGATCAGTTCCGCCCGTCCGAAGCTGACCCGGGAGAAGCGGCGTTCCTCGGGTATGCGCGGGGCGATGTCCCACAGCCGGAACGGATCGCCCAGGTCGGACTTGTGGAACGCGCGCGGCTTGTCGAGCTCGGAGCCGGGCGGGCCGAGCAGGATCTGGGTGGTGGCGGCGTTCACCACGTCGTTCATGTCGCCGAGGACGATGACGTCCCGTTCCGTTCCGGCGCCTTCGAGCAGGAAGTCCGCGAGGGCGCGCAGGGTCGCCGCCTCGGCCGCGCGCCGGTAGAGGGCGTAGGCGCCGAAGCGGGCCCGTTCGGCCTCGTCGTGCGGCTGGAAGCGGCTCTTGCCCTCGGCCGCCGGATACGACAGCAGCTTCGACTTGAGATGGGCGACGGCCACCTGGAGCACCCCGTCCGCGGTGTCGGTCTCCACCGCGAGGAAGCCGCGGCTGGTCTCCCGGTCGTGCGCGTCCGGCTCGGTGCCGTCGTCACCCTGCACGGGCCGCAGCAGGTCCGCGAACACATGGGTGTCCCGCCGTATCCGCAGCGGGGTGCGGCTGAGGAAGCCGACCCGGATGCCCCTGCGGTCGGCGTGCCGGGAGAGCGCGATGTGCCACTGCCCGCCCGTGGCCTTGGCCAGGTCGGCGAGCGTCTCCTCCTGTTTGACCTCCTGCACTCCCAGCAGCGCCGGGTCGAGCGCGGTGATCACGGAGGCGAGGGCCTCCACTTTCGCCTCGTACTCGGCCTCGGTCCTCGGAGCGCCGTCGCCGCTGCGCGGCAGCATCAGATTCTCTAGGTTCCAGGTGCCGACGAGCATGCCGGACCCCTTCCGGAAGGCGTACGACGGGCGGTGGTCAGGCCAGCGTGCCCGTGCCCGGGCCGCCGCGACAGAGCGGCGACGGGATGCGCGGTTCACGCACTGCGAGGGCACGACCGCGTCGTACGGTGCCTGTATGACGCCTTCTCCCGCAGGTCTCATCATCTCTCGGTGCACGGTGCTCACGCACGACGATCAAGAGCGGGTCGGGTTCGCGCGGGACGCCGCGATCGTCGTACGGGACGGTGTCGTCGAGTCGGTGACCAGCAGCGCGCGGGCCGAGGAACTGCCCGCCGCGGAGCGCATCGACGCGCGGGGGCAGATCGCCCTTCCCGGGCTCGTCAACTGCCACACCCACGCGCCCATGGTCGCCCTGCGCGGCGTCGCGGAGGACCTGCCGACCGAGGAGTGGTTCAACGACGTCGTCTGGCCGATCGAGTCCAACCTCACCGAGAGAGACGTGGAGTTGGGGGCGCGGCTGGCCTGCGCCGAGATGATCCGGGGCGGTGTCACCTGCTTCGCCGACCACTACTTCTCGATGGACGCCGTCGCCGCGGTCGTCGAGGAGTGCGGGATCCGGGCGTACCTCGGGCAGGCCTACTTCTCCTCGCAGGGACCCCAAGGGCGGGAGAAATCCCTGGAGTTCGCGCTACGGCACCGCGGCGGCGCCGGAGGCCGCATCACCACGGCCCTCGCCCCGCACGCGCCCTACACCGTGGACGAGGCCGACCTCGCCGCGACCGCCTCGCTCGCCCGGGAGCACGGCCTGTCCGTCCACCTCCACGCCTCCGAGAACCGCGACCAGGCCGAGACCAGCCTCGCCCGGCACGGTGTCACGCCCATCGAGGTGCTGCGGCGCACCGGGATCCTCGACACGGACGTCCTGATCGCGCACGGCAGCGGCATCCTCGACCGCGACCTGCCCCTCCTCGCGAGTGCCGAAGGCCGTACGGCCGTCGCGACCGCCCCGCGCGGCTACCTCAAGTTCGCCTGGCCCACCACCACGCCCGTCCGCGCCCTGCACGAACTCGGCATCCCCGTCGGACTCGCCACGGACGGCGCGGCCTCCAACAACTCCCTGGACGTATGGGAGTCGATGGCGCTCACCGCGCTGATCCAGAAGTCCACCACCGGCGACCCCCGCTGGCTGACGTCCCGTCAGGCACTGCACCACGCAAGCCTGCAGAGCGCCCGTGCGGTCGGACTCGGTGACGAGGTCGGCAGCATCGCGCCGGGCCGCCGTGCCGACATCATCCTGGTCGACCTCACCGGCCCGCACACCCAGCCCGTGCACGACCTCGCCGCGACCCTCGTCCACAGCGCACGCTCCTCCGACGTCCGCACCACGATCGTCGACGGCCGCGTCCTGATGCGCGACCGCGAGCTGCTGACCATCGATGTCCCCTCAGTGGCAGGGGAGTTGAGCAAGCGCCTGCCCGCGCTCCTCGACCGGAGCCACGGCAGGCGGATCCAGGACTACGACACCTGATCAACTCGCCCGCGGGGACAGCGAGTCCGGCAGTCCGTGATCTCGGCGCCGCTAGGCTGACGTCCATGGATCCCGCCGACGGCCTCCTCGACCACCCCTACGACGTGTACCGGCGTCTGCGCGACACCGCGCCGGTGCATCGGATCCCCGGCCCCGACGGGACGCCCGCCTGGATCGTCACGCGGTACGAGGACGTGCGGGCGGCGCTCGCGGATCCTCGGTTGTCGCTGGACAAGACGCATGCCACGGCGGGGACCTACAAGGGGTTCTCGCTGCCACCGGCGCTCGACGCCAACCTGCTCAACATGGATCCGCCCGATCACAGCAGGATCCGACGGCTGGTGGGCCGGGCCTTCACACCGCGCCGGATCGAGCGGCTGCGTGAGCCGATCCGGCGCACCGCCGACGGGCTCCTCGACGCGCTCGGCGACCACGGCACCACCGACCTCATCGCCTCCTACGCCGCGCCCCTCCCGATCACGGTCATCTGCGACCTGCTCGGCATCCCCGACGAGCACCGGCTCGACTTCCGGGTGTGGACCGACACCCTCGTCGCACCCGACCCCACGGCGGGGCCGAACGCCGCCAAGGAAGCCGTCGTCGCGATGCTGGGCTTCTTCACCCGGCTGCTCGCCGACAAGCGCCGTGCCCCCGCCGACGACCTGCTCTCCGACCTGATCGCCGTCCGCGACGAGGGCGACCGGCTCACCGAGGACGAGCTGATGTCGCTGGCCTTCCTCATCCTCTTCGCCGGGTACGAGAACACCGTGCAGCTGATCGGGAACGCGGTGCTCGCACTGTTCCAGCACCCCGACCAGCTCGCCGCCCTGCGCAAGGACCCGGACCTGCTGCCCGCGGCCACCGAGGAGTTCCTCCGCTACGAGGGCCCTGCCCTGCTGGCCATCCGCCGCTTTCCCGTCGAGGACATCACCATCGGCGGGGTCACCGTCCCCGCGGGCGAGACCGTCTGGGTCTCCCCGTCCGCCGCCAACCGCGACCCCGACCGCTTTCCCGACCCCGACCGCCTCGACCTCGCCCGCGACGCCTCCGGTCACCTCGCTCTCGGCCACGGCATCCACTACTGCCTCGGCGCCCCGCTGGCCCGTGCCGAGACCGAGATCGCCCTGGCCGCGCTGCTGGAACGGTTCCCGGACCTCGCGCTCGCCGAGCCCACCCCGAGGTGGCGCAACTCCCTGCGCGCCCGCGGCCTGCTCGCGCTCCAGGTGTCGTACTGAGTCGACCGGAAAACCCGTCCCGGAATCTTCTCGCGACAGCGATGAGTTCCGCCCCTCCCCACGGTCACCACCCCGAACGGACCGTCGCACAGGAGGGACCCCATGGCGCTTCCGGAGATCGTCTCGCGGGACGAGTGGCGCGCGGCGCGCGAGGAGCTGCTGGTCAGGGAGAAGGCGGCCACGCGTGCGCGGGACGCCCTCAACGCCGAGCGGCGCAGACTGCCCATGGTCGAGATCGAGGAGAAGTACGTCTTCGAGGGCGGCGACGGCAAGGCCGGCCTCCTCGACCTCTTCGAGGGGCGCGGCCAGCTCGTCGTCTACCACTTCATGTTCGCGCCGGAGTGGGACGCGGGCTGCCGCAGCTGCTCCGCCTTCCTGGACCAGATCGGGCACCTGGCGCATCTGAAGGCACGGGGGACGACCTTCGCGGCCGTGTCGAGAGCGCCGTACACGAAGATCCTGCCGTTCAAGGCACGGATGGGATGGACCGTGCCCTGGTACTCGTCGTACGGCGACGACTTCAACCGCGACTTCGAGGTCACCCTGGAACACGAGGGGGAGTGGACGGAGCGGCCCGGCATCAGCTGCTTCCTGCGCGACCGCGACCGGGTCTTCCACACCTACTCGACCTATGAGCGCGGTCTCGACGGACTCGGTTCGACCACCAGCTTCCTCGATCTCACCGCGCTGGGCCGCCAGGAGGAGTGGGAGGAACCCAAGGGGCGCGCGTCCGCTCTGGGGGCGCCCGCCGGCAGCGTGCGCATTCGGTATCACGATGAGTACGAGGACTGACACATAGAGCGACCGAAGTGACCGTTGAGTAATCGAACTTTCACGCTTCGCGCTGAAGGCGTGTCAACTACGTCTCAGTCCGGCAACTCACCGAGGCTTTCGGCCCCCGGAAGGCGTTAACTCCTACAAGTGCTCCTACGGGTGAGCACACGCTTTCTGGAGGTGCAGGGTGGTGAACGGGCGAACAGTGCTCGAACGCTTTCCCGCTGGCGGGCCGCGAGGATCGTGGCCGGCGGAGGAGTTCGCGCAGGCGAGGCGTCTTGAAGGACTGCCGGCGGAGGTCGTCATGGACCTTGCGACGGACACGTTCCTGGTGATCGTCCGCAGTGGAGAGGCAGCCGTCGACGCCGTCGCGTGAGGTCAGCCCGCCTCCTTGGCGGGCACCTTCGCCGTGAACTGCTCGGCCTGGAGCGCGTACAGCTCCGCGTAGACACCTCCGGAGGCCAGGAGCTCGTCGGGCGTTCCCGACTCCACGAGCCGGCCCTGCTCCAGCACATGCACCAGATCCGCGTGGCGCACGGACGCCAGCCGGTGGGTGATCAGGATGACGGTCTGACCGGTGCCGGCCAGGGCCCGGATCTTCTCGAAGACCTCCAGCTCGGCCCGGGCGTCCAGGGCGGCCGTCGGCTCGTCCACGATCAGGATGCGGCCGCGCCGATAGGCGGCCCGGGCGATCCCGAGCCGCTGCCACTGCCCTCCGGACAGCTCGTGCCCGCCGCTGAAGTTGCGGGCCAGCAGGGTGTCCAGGCCGCGCGGCAGATCGGCCAGCACCTCTCCGGCACCGGCCTCCGCGACCGCGCCGGACACCCGCTCGTCGGTGAGCGGCACCGAGGAGCGGCCCACCGCCACATTGACGCGGGCGGTGAACGGCCACCGCTTGAAGTCCTGGGCGACCATCGCGACCCGCTCGGCGAGCAGCTGCCGGTCCGCGTGCGCCGTGTCCACGTCGTCCCACAGGATCCGGCCCCGGTCGGGGGCGTACAGCCCCGCGAGCAGCTTCACCAGGGTGGTCTTGCCGGAGCCGTTCTCCCCGACCAGCGCGACGATCCTGCCGAGCGGCACCGTGAGCGTCACGTCGTCGAGCGCCGGGCGGGCCGCATCACCCTGGTAGGTGAAGGAGACGTGCTCGAAACGGATCTCGCGCGGCTCGGCGGGCAGATCGACCCCGCCCTCCGGGATCGCCCGCTCGGCCGCCTCCGCGTAGAGCCGCTGGAGATCGCCGACGAAGAGGGCCTCCTCGTGCAGCGCGTTCACCTCGACGACCAGCGTGTCCAGGCTCTGCGAACCGGTACGGATCGCGATCACGGCCGTACCCGCCACCGACAGGGCCATCGCGCCGGCCAGCAGCAGCCCGCCCAGCGTCGCGTACGTCGCCGCCGTCGCGATCCCCGTCCAGGCCGCCGCGATCAGCCCCGTCCGGGCGGCCAGCCCGGCCAGCCGGGCCTGCTCCGCCTCCGCCGTCTCCGACATCGCGCGAAAGTGCCTGAGCAGGAACGGCCCCACCCCGTGGACGCGGATCTCGGGTGCCGCCTCGGGCTCGATCAGCAGGGCGCCGAGCAGCCGCCCCGCGCGCGCGTGCTGCACCCAGGCGTGGAAGGACTCGTACCGGCGGCGCGCTATCGTCAGCGCGCTCCACGCGCTCGGGATCGTCATCGTGACCAGCAGCGGCAGCAGCGCCGGGTGCAGCACGGTCAGCACACCGGCCGCCGCGATCAGCGAGATCATCGCGTTCACCACGCGGGTGGCGAACGAGATCATCCGGCGGGCCGAGGCAGCGCCGTACTGGGCGGTGTCCAGCAGCTTGTGGAAGGCGTGGTCCTCGATCGCGGCGAGCTCGACGGTGGCCGCCCGTTCCAGATACCGCTCGGTCGCCACCCGCTCGACCTTGGGTTCGAGGCGTCCGGTGGCGTAGGTGGACGCCGCCCGCAGCAGCGCTCCCACGAGCATGACGGCGGCCATCGTCACCAGCGCGGGCACCGCTCCCCGCAGCCGGTCCTCCAGCGCGCCCCCGCCGATCAGCCGCCCCAGCACGCTGTTGACGGCGAGCAGACTCACGGCCTGCGCGAGCCCCCGCCCCACCTCGGCACCGACCACGGTCCGCGCGGCCCGCGGATCGGCCTGCCAGGCCAGCCGGAAACTGCCCGACAGCAGAGCGGGCAGCCGCACCACCATGGCCCGGAACCCCAGCTCCAGAAACGCGTCGGCATGGGAGTTCCACCCCATGTCGTACCGCAGGGGCCCACCGAAGAGCAGCTGCTCCGACTCGGAGACCCCGGGTTGCCGCGTGTCGCCCTGTTTCCCCACCGTTGACCTCCCCCGATCGTGGACGGGGCAACTATGGCGGGGCCGGCAGTGGGGAGGGAGGGCGCAGAGCGAGTTTCACAGTGCGCGCGGGCGCACGCTTCCGAGCGCCGGAGCGGTGATCCACTCAGGGGCGCGGAGCTGCCTCGCCGCACGGCTCCGCCGCGCGGACGGGTGCGGCCCCCCTGCGGCCGCACCCCGAGGACGGCCTAACCGGCGGAGCTGACCGGCCGCGACCAGTTGGGGGTGGTCCCCGTCAGCCGGCACAACGCCAGGTACAGCGGTATCGGCGGTGTGTAGGGCAACGTCCCCTCCGGCCGGCGCACGAGAGACGGCACCACCGGGGCGTCCGGAACAACCGCCCCGGTGGCGTACTGGGCGGGCGCCGGCCACTCGAGCGCGTAGTCGGAGTCGGCGGGCACGAGCCACCACCAGTGCGTGTCATCGGCGTACACGCACCCGACCCTCGGCAGCCGGGACACCAGCTGCCGGCTCAGCGGCACCGGCACCCCCACCGCGTCGCAGCCCAGCGGCACCGTCATCCCCTCCGGTACGACCAGCCTGTGCGGCGTTCCGGACGTCCCCGGTGCGCGCAGCTCGCGTCCGAGGCGGACCAGCGTGTCCAGGGTCAGCACCTGGCCGCCGGGCCCGCTCCTCACGCCCATGCGCCCGCGCTCCCCGTTCCGTGATCGCGGGCTTCCCCCTCGGGTGCCGCTCTGTGGTGCTCCTCGGCCTCGTCACCCTGCCCCGGCCCCCCGGAGGGAACCGGCTTCGGGCGGGCCCCCCAGCCCAGGTCGTTGCGCGGGCCGGTGTCCTCGCGGGGCTCGTCCGCCTTGCGCGGCAGCTCCGCCCAGACCAGCAGCCCGGGACCGTGCTCATGGGCGCCCCACGCGTGACAGAGGGAGTCGACGAGGAGCAGTCCCCTCCCGTGCTCCTCTTCGCCGCGCTGCGGGGACGGGTGCGGTTCACCCGGTGCGCAGCCCTCGTCGCGTACGGCTATCCGTACCAGGTCGTCGTCGTCGTGCAGCTCGCAGACCACACGGCTGCTCGCGGTGTGCACGATGGCGTTGGTGACCAGCTCGGAGACCACCAGGGCGGCTGAGTCGCAGGTGTCCTCGCAGACCGACCAATGGGTCAGTCGCGCCCTCGTCAGACGTCTGGCCTGCGCGGGAGAACCCGGATGCGCGGCCAGCTCGAAACGGAACCGGCGCCGGGCAGCGGCCCTGTAGAGGCCTGCTCCCGCAGCGGCACCGAGACCCTGGGGGTGGCCTTCGGCGGCATCTGTTCCTAAGGGCGGGGACGGAATCACGCTTGCCACTATCGCCCCGTCGTGAACACTTGGCAAGTGTCACTCTGAAAAATGCAGAGTGCTGTGTGACGCGGTCGGAGGCCGTGGCACACTGCTCGCAACAGCATCTTGAGCGGCGCCAGTTGGGATCACCGGAGATCCGTACGTATCGGTATTCGTACCGATGGTCATATCCGTACAGATCTTCGATTTAGGTCTTCGAATGGCGCCGCTGGGCTGTCAGCATGCTGCTGGCTCGACGCCCGTACATGACTTCGTGGAGGTGGAGCGTGAGCGAACCGCGGTCCGCGCCGACGGTCGGCCAGGTCGTCCTCGGTCGGCGCCTGCTGGACCTGCGGGAACGCGCCGGGCTCAAGCGCGAGGAAGCGGCCCGCATCCTCCGTGTCGCCCCCGCCACCGTCCGCCGCATGGAGATGGCCGAGGTCGGCTTCAAGATCCCGTACCTCCAGCTCCTGCTGAAGGCCTACGGCGTCTCCGATCAGGAGGCCGAGGACTTCGTCCAGCTCGCCGAGGACGCCAACCGCCCCGGCTGGTGGCAGCGCTTCCACGACGTGCTGCCCGGCTGGTTCTCCATGCACGTCAGCCTGGAGGGCGCGGCCTCGCTCATCCGCGAGTACGAACCGCACTTCGTGCCGGGTCTGCTCCAGACCGAGGACTACGCGCGTGGCGTGCTGCGCTCGGGCGCCATCGGCCAGACCAGCCCCGACGACATCGAGCGCCATGTCGCCCTGCGCATGGAACGGCAGGGACTGCTCACCCGTCAGGACGCGCCCCGGCTGTGGGTGGTCATGGACGAAACCGTGCTGCGCCGCCCCGTCGGCGGCCCGGAGGTGATGCGTGCCCAGATCGACAAACTGCTCGAGGCAACGAAGCTGCCCAACGTGACGCTCCAGGTCGCCCCGTTCGCCAACGGGCCGCATCCCGGGACGTACGGGCCCTTCGTGCTCTTCCGATTCGCCGTGCCCGAACTTCCGGACATGGTCTACAGCGAGTACCTGACCGGCGCGGTCTATCTGGACGCGCGCATCGAGGTGGCGACCCACCTCGAGGTCATGGACCGCATGGCGGCGCAGGCCGCTACGGCACATCGCACGAAGGAGATCCTCCGGGATCTCCGCAAGGAGCTGTGAATGAACCGCATCAAGCCACGCCGACCCGTCTACAACGGCATGCCCGCGCGGGAGCTGGGGAGCGAAGGCTGGCACAAGCCGTGGAGCGGCGGCAACGGCGGCAACTGCCTGGAGGCGATGAAGCTCGCCGACGGCCGGATCGCCGTCCGTCAGTCCACCGATCCGGACGGACCGGCGCTGATCTACACCACCGACGAGATGACCGCGTTCATCGAGGGCGCGAAGGCGGGGGTGGCCGACTTCCTGCTCTCCTGACCCGCGTGCTCAATTGATGGGTAAGCACTTCATGGTTGCGATCGACACCACCGAGCCCCACCCCGCGCGAATGTAGAGGCACCGCACCCCCCACAGGCTCGCCCGTGCCGGCGTCCGTCACTCACTGGACGCCGGCACCGGCATGTCCGGGGCCCCGCGCGGTGCCTGTCCTACGACATCTGCGTCCCGCCCGGCGGCAGCGACCCGCACAGCGCCTCCAGTGCCGCCGCGTAGGCGTGCTCGGGAGGCGTCGCGTACCCCACGACCAGGCCGTCGTGGGCCGGCATGTCCGTGTCCGGGTGGCGGAAGTCCGCGAGGCCGTCGAGCGCGAGCCCCTGGCGGATCGCGGCCTCGACGGCGGACCGCTCGGTGCCCGGCGGCAGCCGCAGCACCGCGTGCAGTCCCGCCGCGACCCCGCTGACCTCGATGTGCGGTGCGCGCTCGGCCAGCGCGGCGACGAGCCGGTCCCGGCGGCCGCGGTAGCGCTGCCGCATCCGCCGTACGTGACGGTCGTAGGCCCCGGAGACGATCAGGTCCGCGAGGGCCAGCTGGTCGAGCACGCTCGCCCAGGCCTCCCGCTCGCCCTTGGCCGCGAGCACGTCACCGACGTACCGCTCGGGCAGCACCATCCACCCCAGCCGCACCGCGGGCGACAGGCTCTTGCTGACCGAGCCGATCAGGATCACCTGTTCGGGATCGAGGCTCTGCAGGGCGCCGACGGGCTTGCGGTCGTAGCGGAACTCCCCGTCGTAGTCGTCCTCCAGCACCACCGTGCCACGCGCGCGTGCCCAGTCGACCACCGCGACCCGGCGCTCCGCGTGCAGTGGTCCGCCGGTGGGGAACTGATGCGCGGGCGTGAGCAGAACAGCCCGCTCACGGGCCAACCGGTCGACCAGCGCGCCGTGCTCGTCCAGGGGCAGCGGCACCGTCCGGACTCCCTCGGCCGCGAGCAGCTCCCGGTGGAAGGGCAGCCCGTACGCCTCCACGGCGAGCGGGCCGCGCAGGATCCGTCCGCCTCTTCCGCCGCCTGTTCCGCCACCTGTTCCGCCACCTGTTCCGCCTCCCGCTCCGCCTCCGAAGAGCAGGCGCAGGGCGTGGGCGAATCCGGAGCAGACGACGATCCGGTCCGGTTCCGTGCGCACGCCACGCGCGCGTGCGAGGTAGGCGGCGAGCGCCGCTCTCAGCTCGGGCCGTCCGGCGGGGTCACCGGGGCCGAAGACCTCGTTGGGGGCCTGCTGGAGGGCCCGGCGGTAGGAGGCGAGCCAGGCGGACCGGGGGAAGGCGGAGGCGTCGGGAGTGCCCTGGCGGAGGTCGTGACGGGTGGGGTGATCGGGTCGGGCGGGGCGGCCGGGCAGACCGGGGCGCGGCGCGCGACCGCGGGGCTGTCCCGCGGGCGCCTTCGGGGGTACGGCGGCCTGGAGCGGCCGGGCCCGTTCGGCCACGTGGGTGCCGGAGCCCTGGCGGGCGGTGAGCCAGCCCTCGGCGACGAGCTCGGCGTAGGCGTCGGCGACCGTGTTGCGGGCGACACCGAGGTCGGCGGCGAGCGAACGGTAGGGCGGCAAGCGGGTCCCTGGGGCGAGCCGGCCGCTGCGTACGGCCTCACGCAGCGCCCGGATCAGCGCGGCCCGCCTGCTCCCCGGACCGGAGAGTTCCAGGAGGAGGTCGGAGCCGCCGATCCGCTCCATGTGATTGACCCACGAATCTGCCATGGAAATGCACCCTACAGCCGGTCTTTCCAGCCCATAGGTTGGTCCCATGACGACGACGAACACGCACGTGACAGGCACGGCCCGGCTGAATCTCGCGAAGGCCGCCCCGAAGGTGTTCCGGGCGCTGATCGGCTTCGACGCGGCGGCCCGAGAGGGCCTCGACCCCACCCTCGTCGAACTGATCCAGATCCGCGCCTCCCACCTCAACCACTGCGCGTACTGCCTCCACATGCACACCAACGACGCCCGCAAGGCCGGTGAGACGGAGGACCGGCTCCACATGGTCCCGGTCTGGCGGGAGGCCCGCCATTTCTTCACGGAGAAGGAGCAGGCGGCCCTCGCCCTCACGGAGGCGGTGACGCTGGTGGCCGACGGGGGAGTCCCCGACGCCGTCTACGCGCAGGCCGCGGCCTGCTTCGACGAGCAGGAGCTGGCCCACGTGCTGTCCCTGATCCTCACCATCAACACGTGGAACAGGGTGGCCCTGTCGACGGCGAAGGTGGCGGGGACGGACGAGCGGGGGTGAGGGGCGGGGGTGAGGGGCGGAGGCCTGGGTGTGCGGGCGGGGTGAGAGGCGGGGGGCTTGGGTGTGCGGGCCGGAGTGCGAGGCGGTGAGCGGGCCGGGGTGAGGGGTGGGCCGGGGTGGGCGCGTCGGGCCTACACCGTCATCGGTCGGTCGTACGGACCGATCGGCGCCGGCAGTTGCGAGGTCCCCGTCAGATACCGGTCGACCGCCGCCGCGACCGCTCGCCCCTCAGCGATCGCCCACACGATCAACGACTGTCCCCGAGCGGCGTCCCCCGCGGCGAAAACCCCCGGCACGTTCGTACCGAACCCCGGGTCCCGGGCGACCGTCCCCCGGGGCTCCATCTCCAGCCCCAACTGCTCCACCAGCCCGTCCCCCCGATCGGGGCCGGAGAACCCGAGCGCCAGCAGCACGAGGTCGGCGGGGATCGTTCGACCCGTGCCCTCCACCGGCCGTCGCGCCGCGTCCACCTCGACGAGATGCAGCGACCGCACATGCCCGTCCCGGTCCCCGGTGAAGCGCAGGGTGGACGCCGCGAACAACCGCGCGTCCGCGTCGGCCGCAGGCGCCGTCCCCAGGTCCCGGGCCTCCTCGTGCGCCGCCGACAACCGGTAGATCTTCGGATACGTGGGCCACGGCTCGACGTCCTCGTCGCGCTCGTCCCCGGGCTGCGCGTAGATGTCCAACTGGGTCACGGAGGCGGCCCCTTCGCGTACCGCCGTCCCCAGACAGTCGGCCCCCGTGTCGCCTCCGCCCACGATCACGACATGCTTGCCGGCAGCCGACATGGGAGACTCCGCGAGCTCTCCCTCGCACACCCGGTTGGCCAACGGCAGATATTCCATGGCCTGCTGAATCCCCGCCAACTCCCGCCCCGGCACATCCAGTTCACGCCATGCCGTGGCCCCTGTGGCGATCACCACCGCGTCGTACCGGGCCCTGAGCTCCGCCGCCCCGACATCCCGTCCGACCGCCGTGGACGTACGGAACTTCGTCCCCTCGGCCCGCATCTGCTCGATCCGCCGTTCCAGATGGCGCTTCTCCATCTTGAACTCGGGGATGCCGTACCGCATCAGCCCGCCGAGCCGGTCGTCCTTCTCGTAGACGGCGACCGTGTGGCCCGCCCGCGTCAACTGCTGTGCCGCGGCGAGCCCGGCCGGGCCCGACCCGATCACCGCGACGGTTCGCCCCGACAGCCGGTCCGGCGGCCGCGGCGGCGCGAAACCGAGCTCCCAGGCCCGGTCCGCGACCGCCACCTCGACGTTCTTGATGGTGACCGCCGGCTGGTTGATGGCGAGCACACACCCCGCCTCGCAGGGCGCCGGGCACAACCGCCCCGTGAACTCGGGGAAGTTGTTCGTCGCGTGCAGCCGGTCGGCGGCCCGCCGCCAGTCCTCGCGCGAGACCAGGTCGTTCCACTCGGGGATGAGATTCCCCAGCGGACAGGCGTCGTGGCAGAACGGGATCCCGCAGTCCATGCAGCGGTCCGCCTGTGCGGTGATGATGGGCAGCAGCGCCCCGGGGACGTACACCTCGTCCCAGTCCCGGACCCGCTCCTCGACCGGCCGGCGGGGCCAGTCCTTGCGAGGGTTGGTCATGAATCCCTTGGGATCCGCCATGGCCGTCTTCCTTGCTCGCGCTGGTGACGCTGACGCGTCCGACAAGGCCGTGCGTCTTCGGGCGGCACTCCTGCGGAACTTCTTTCGGCCACGATACGACTCATCGGCCACTTGCGCAGAGTGCCGGTGAGCCGCCGTACAGCGGTTTTCCCATGGCTTTTCTCAGGTGAGGGCCAATATGTACGCCAGCGCCGCCGCGCCCGAGGCGACCGCGCGGACGTGGTTCCACATGGTCCACTCGCGCACGTACGTCGGCCAGTACGCCGCCGCCTCCGGAGTGCCCGGGTCCAGCTTGAGCAGGGCGTCGTTGCGGGGCACGTTCGCCACCATCGTCAGCCCGAACGTGCCGAACAGGTACAGCACGCTCCCCACCAGCAGCTCCACGGTCCCCTCGTCCGGCCACAGCACGAACGTCACCACCGCGATCATCGCGCACAGCAGCGCGGAGCCCGCGAACACGGCCATGAACGGCGGCCGCACCGCGGTCACATTGATCGCGTTCATCGCGGCGACGCCCTGCGCGGGCGGCAACGCGGCGAGCCCCCGCATCACGAACGTCGAGAACGCGCAGAACACCCCGGCCACCAACCCGGTCCCGAGCACCCCCAGCACCACCAGCACGAAGTAAGGCCCATCGATCATCGACACCAGCTCCCGCCTCCGGCCGGACCCTCGGCCCGGCACCACCCGTCCCCACCAGTCAATCCCGCCCCCACCCCCCGAACCATGGCCATTCCGCGCACCCCCATAACCGAACGTCCACCGCGCCGGGCGGCTGCGGGGTGCGGCGCAGTGCCGAGGAGGTTGAGCTCAAGGAGTTTGCGTTCAAGGAGGTTGCGTTCAAGGAGGTTGCCTTCAGGGGCGAGTCCGGGTTCCGGACCGACCCCGGTCGCCGTTGATCGACTTCGCCCACAGATCGTCAGACCGCCTCCTCCGGCGCCACCCTCCCCAGGTCCCGCCACTCGCTCAGCACCGCCTCCACCCGCCCCGAGATCCGCCGTCGTGCCTCGTGCCGCGCGACCCCGGTCATCAGCAACGTGTCGTACGGCGTGTCCACATGCCGCGCGGACGCCACCACCGCCGACACCACCGCCCCCTCCGTCAGGGCCCGCCCCGCCGCACTCCGCCCCACCCGCCCACTGCCCCGCAGGGACGCGTGCGAGGCGATGGCCCGGGCCCGCTCGTCGGGGCACCCCGGAAACAGCCGCCGTATCTCCGCGGCGAACGCCTCCGCGAACCGCACATCCTCCGCCGCCCGCCGCCGCGCGTCCCGGACCCGGCGTCGCCGCCGTGCCTCCGCGTCGGCCAGACACCGCTCCTCGGCCCGTGCCAGCCCCGCCTCCTCGACGAGGACGCCCTGCCGCTCGTAACGCCCCTTGCGCCGGTTGAACCGCACGACGACCGCCGACAGCGTGCTCTCGTCCCGCGACCGACGCGTGAGCGCCGTGTCCCCGCGCGGCAGGAACACCAGGTGCCCGAGATCGGCGCAGTCGAGACACCGCGGCGCCCCGCCCTCGACGACGAGCAGCGGCAGCGGCCCGCCCCGGCACTCCGCGCAGTGCCGCCTCCGCAACGGCTGTACGACAAGTGGTCCGCCACGGGTCGTGGGAGCTGCGAGGCCTGTCATGAGAGGTTCATTCCCCGGTCACCCCCACCACCGCACCCGCGTGGCCCGGCACTTCCCCGCGATCCAGCCCGCCGGGAACCGACCACCGCCCGTCCCGAACGTCGGCTGACGCATCATGGCGGTGTGCGACTCGAAGCGATCACCTGGGACCGGCTCGGCGGGCGGCTGGCCGACCGTCTCCTCGACCTGAAGCCCGCCGACGGCAGCCCCTGGCCGCGCGTCGCCCTCGACGGTGCCCCGGCGGCCCGCCCGGGCGAACTCGCCGAACGGGTCGGCGAGGCCCTGCGCATACGCGGCCGCCCTTCGCTCGTCGTCGCCATGGAGGGCTTCCTGCGCCCCGCCTCCGTCCGTCTGGAATACGGTCACCACGACACGGAGGCCTACTACAACGGCTGGTTCGACACCGGTGCCCTCTGGCGAGAGGTCTTCGGCCCCCTCGAACCCGACGGCGACGGCCGCGTCCTGCCCGACCTCTGGGACCCCGTCACCGACCGCGCCACCCGCAGCCCCTACGTCCACCTCCCGCCCGGCGGCGTCCTGTTGCTCCACGGCCCCCTCCTGCTGCGCCACTGGTTCCCCTTCGACCTGACCGTCCACGTCCTCCTCTCCGAGGGCGCCCTCCGCCGCCGTACCCCCGAGCCCGACCACTGGACCCTCCCCGCCTACGAGCGCTACGCCGAGGAGACCGATCCGGCCGCCGCAGCCGACGTCCTGGTCCGCGCCGACGACCCCCGCCACCCGGCGTGGAACGGCTGACCGAGCGGTTCGAGCACGCCGGTGTCGCCGCCCGAGCCGGGCGCGGCCGGGCCTCCGGCACCGCGGAGTTCCGGGTGCAGAGCCCCGGCGGCGCGGCGAGAATGAAGGGCGCCGGGACTTGCGGTGCCGTCCGCGCCGCGCCGGCCGTCCGGCACCGGGAGGTACTCCATGACCACCGCCGGAGACATCATGCACCGGGGCGCCCAGTGGATCCCCGCGCACGAGACCCTCGACCGCGCCGCCCAGTTGATGCGTGAACTCGGCGTCGGAGCCCTGCCCATCAGCGACGCGAACGAACGGCTGTGCGGCATCCTCACCGACCGCGACATCGTCATCGGCTGTGTGGCCGTGGGCCACGACCCGGCCGAGGTCACCGCCGGTGAGATGGCCCAGGGCACACCCCGCTGGATCGACGCGGGCGCCGACGTCACCGACGTGCTGCACGAGATGCAGGAGCACCGGATCCGCAGGCTCCCCGTCATCGAGAACAAGCGCCTGGTGGGCATGATCAGCGAGGCCGACCTGGCCCGGCACCTCACGGACGAGCAGATCGCCGGCTGGGCCGAGAGCGTCTACGCGCCCTCCTCCACCACCCACTGACCCCGTCCGCCGGCGGGCCTGGTCACAGCCAGCCGTTGCGCCTGAAGCCGCGGTACAGCACACCGCACGCGACGGCTATCACGCCCATGACCAACGGGTAGCCGAACGTCCAGTGCAGCTCCGGCATGTGGTCGAAGTTCATGCCGTACACACCGCAGACCATCGTCGGGACGGCGATCACCGCGGCCCAGGCCGTGATCTTCCGCATGTCCTCGTTCTGCGCGACCGTCACCTGTGCGAGGTGTGCCTGAAGGATGGAGTTGAGCAGTTCGTCGAACCCGGCGATCTGCTCCTTGGCACGCAGCAGATGGTCGGACACGTCGCGGAAGTACGCCTGTATCTCCGGGGCGACGACGTGGATCGGCCGGGTGGAGAGCTCCTCCAGCGGACGGCTGAGCGGTGCCACCGCCCGCTTCAGCTCCAGGAGTTCGCGCTTGAGCTGGTAGATGCGGCCCGGGTCGACCCGCGCGCCGTCGTCCGCGAACACCGCCGTCTCGACCAGGTCGATGTCCGACTGCATGGCGTCGGTGACGTTCAGATAGTCGTCGACCACATGGTCCGCGATCGCGTGCAGCACCGCGGCCGGCCCCTTGGCGAGCTGCGCGGGATCGGACTCCAGCTCCTCGCGCAGCGGCCCCAGCGATCCGTGGCTGCCGTGCCGCACGGTGATCACGAAGTCCTCGCCGACGAACACCATGATCTCGCCGGTGTTGACCACCTCACTGGTCGCCGTGAGCTCCTCGTGCTCGACGTAGCAGACCGTCTTGAACACCGCGAACAGCGTCTCGCCGTAACGCTCCACCTTCGGGCGCTGATGGGCCTCCACCGCGTCCTCGACCGCCAGCGGGTGCAGGTCGAAGAGGTCCGCGATGCCCTCGAACTCATGGTCCGACGGCTCGTGCAGACCGAGCCAGACGAAGCCGTCACGGCTCCTGCGCACCCGCTCCACGGTGTCGACCAGGTCACCGTCGACCGGGATGCGGGCCCCCTCCTTGTAGGTCACGCAGTTGACCACAGAGGTGCCCAGCGGGGATCGGGCGTGGTGGCTCAGGTCGACGCGCGGGCGCCGCCGGGCCAGCCGGGCCACCTTGCGCAGGCCGCTGACCCTGCCGAGGCCCGTGACCTTGCGCAGATTCCCTGCCATGGACATCTGCATCTCCCTTGCGTGGATCGCCGAGCGACGCGTTCGTGCGTCCTGGCGGGCCAGTTTGCCAGGCCTGCGTAAGCGTCGGGTGAGCCTGTGGACAGGGGAGGTTCCGCTTGGTTCCCGCCTGTGGAAAACCGGCCCGGCTCGTCGTAGCACCGCGTCGTCGTTTCCGACAAGCCCGGCAACTGGGATCATCGCGGCATGAGACGAACCGACGGGTATCTCCTCGACAACCGGCAGGCGGAGGCGGGACAGCGCTTCGACGCCTTCGCCACCCTCTTCGACCCCACGACCTTCCGGCACATCGAAGGATTCGGCATCGGATCCGGCTGGCGCTGCTGGGAGGTCGGCGCGGGCGGCACGTCCGTGGTGTCCTGGCTGGCCAAGAAGGTCGGCCCGACCGGGAAGGTCGTCGCGACGGACATCGACACCACACTTGTCGCCGCCGCGGGCCGCCCGCCGGTGGACGTACGTGTCCACGACGTGAGCTCCGAGGAACCGCCCGGGGACGGCTTCGACCTGGTGCACGCCAGGCTCGTCCTGGTCCATGTGCCGGACCGGGAACGGGCGTTGCGCTCGATGATCAAGTCCCTGCGGCCCGGCGGACGGCTCCTGCTGGAGGACGCCGACCCCGCCCTGCAACCCCTGACCTGCCCCGACGAGCACGGCCCCGAGCAACAGCTGGCGAACCGACTGCGCACGGGCTTTCGCCGGCTGCTCGCCGACCGGGGCGCCGACCTCTCCTACGGCCGCACCCTTCCGCGGCTGCTCCGCGAGGCCGGTCTGCGACAGGTGACCGCCGACGCGTACTTCCCGCTCACCTCGCCGGCCTGCGCCGCTCTGGAGTCGGCCACGATCCGCCAGATCCGCGACCAGCTGGTCACGGCGGGCCTCGCCACGGACGAGGACATCGACCGCCACCTCACCAACATCGCCACCGGCACGATGGACCTGGCCACGGCCCCGCTGATCTCCGCGTGGGGGCGCAAGGCGTAGGAGGGGGGTTCCGCCTCGGCAGGCCGCCGGTGGCCGGCATGGCGAAGGCCGGCCCGGAGCCCTGGGAGGCTTCGGTGGCCGACGCAGGCCGAGGAGGCGTCGGTCGGCAGCGGGGCCCGGGTAGGTGTCCGGCGGCGGCGGAGGCCGAGCCCTCGACCGCCGCCGTCAGGTCCGTGCCGGTGGTCTCCCGCCCACCCGTTCCACCGCCAGCGCACCCGCCCGGCATCCTCGCGCCGCCGCGTCCTCGGGCGCGGCGCCCGCCAGCAGGGCCGCGAGGAACGCGCCCGTGAAGGCGTCGCCCGCCCCGGTGGTGTCCCGGGGCGTCGCCGGCACCGCGGGCACCTGGGCGCGGACGGCCCCGGACCGGGCGATCAGCGCCCCCTCGGCCCCCTGCTTGGCCACCACCAGGGGGACGTGGCGGCTCAGCTTGGCCGCCGCGTCCGCCGGGTCGGGCAGCCCGGTCAGCAGGCAGGCCTCGTCCCGGCTCGGCAGCAGGATGTCCACCCCCTCGACCAACGAGAGGAAACGATCCACCCCCAGTCGGCGCAGGAAGCCCGCCGACGCCGGATCGACGCTCACCGGCACACCACGCGCGCGTGCCGACTCCATGGCCAACGCCACCAGCGTCCGACTCGGCTCCGCGAACAGCAGATAGCCGGACAGATGCAGCCTCGCCACCCCGTCGAGCAACGCGTCGGACCAGTCGGCCGGCTCCAGGCGCAGTGCCGCGCCGCTGTCGGTGAGGAACGTCCGCTCGGCGGCCTCACCCGTGTCCACGAGACAGATCACCGTCCCGGTCGGCACCTCGGGATCGACGACGAGCCGCGGCACCACTCCGCACGCGGCCAGCTCCCGCTCGTGCCACGCCGCCGCGTCCGTGCCCACCCGCCCCAGCAGCCGTACCTCCGCCTCGCCCCCGTGGGCGGCCCAGCAGGCCACGTTGGCCCCCGCCCCGCCCGGCACCGTACGGATCGCCGCGGTGGTGTCCGTTGCGGTGGCGAGCGGCCCCCGGTGCCGGGCGACGACGTCCGTGATGACGTCCCCGACGACCAGGAGAGCGCCGCCCCGGTGGGCCGCGGCGGTACCGGGCCCCTCCGTCGTCACGCCGCAGCCCGGGCCGCGGCGATCCGCCCGGCCAGCCGCACGTTTCCGCGCACCGCCGCCAGGTTGGCGCTCAGGGAGGCGCCGTCGGTGTGCCGCACCAGGTAGCCCAGCAGGAACGGCGTGACCCCCTGACCGGTGACCCCCGCCTCCTCGCAGGCCTCAAGTGCTTCCGCGAGCACACGCGCGTGCAGTCCGGGATCCAGCTGCTCCTCCTCGGGCACCGGGTTGGCGACGATCAGCGCCGAACCGGGCGCGCCGAGGGCTTCCCGCGCGCGCATGACCTCCGCGACCTGCTCGGGGGAGTCCAGCCGCCACTCCACCGGATGGCCGGAGTCGGACAGATAGAAGCCCGGGAAGCGGTCCGTGCCGTACCCGGCGACCGCCACCCCCAGCGTCTCCAGCCGCTGGAGCGTCGCGGGCACGTCCAGGATGGACTTCACGCCCGCGCACACCACGGTGATCGACGTGCGCGCCAGCAGGCCGAGGTCGGCCGACTCGTCCTGGGTCGTCGTCCACTCCCGGTGCACTCCGCCGAGCCCACCCGTCGCGAACACCTCCACCCCGGCCAGGGCCGCCAGCTGCGCCGTCGCCGACACCGTGGTCGCTCCGCTCACGCGCGCGGCCACCGCGAGCGGCAGGTCCCGGTGACCCAGTTTGCGGATCCCCTCCTCGTTCGCCACCCGCTCCAACTGCTGCTTGTCCAGGCCGACATGAGGACGCCCGTCCAGGACGGCGATCGTCGCCGGCACGGCCCCCTCCTGCCGTACGACGTCCTCCAGCTCCAGCGCCACCTGCAGATTGCGCGGACGCGGCAGCCCGTGCGCGATGATCGTGGACTCCAGGGCCACCACGGGTCGACGCGCGTCGATCGCCTCGCGCACCTCTTCGGACAACTCCAGCACCACGGGCCTGCCTCCTGTCGTTCGGTCTTCCCTCATCTCTGGCGGGTGGCACGTCCGGTCAAACCCTTGCGAGCTGTGGAGGACGACACCAGCCTGGGGTGCATGACGGACAACTCGACACGTCTCGACCATGTCGTCCTCTGGGTGCGCGACCCGGTGGCATCGGCCGACTTCTACGAGAAGACCCTGGGCATGGAGCCCGTGAGGCTCACCGACTTCGCCGCGGGAGCGGTGTCCTTCCCCTCCGTACGGCTCAACGACGAGACCATTTTCGACCTCATGCCGCTCACCCTGGCGGACGGCATGAAAATGGTGCCCGGCGCTGCCGAGAGCGCGGGACACCCCGTCAATCATGTCTGCCTGGCCCTGCCCGCCGACGATTTCGAGACACTCCGCGACCGGTTGGAGGAACGCTCGGTACCTGTCTCGGACTTCTCCCACGACTCCTTCGGCGCCCGGGGAACGGCGCGGCGCAGCTTCTACTTCCGCGACCCGGACGGGAACGTCTTCGAGGCACGCCACTACGACTGACCGTGCGAGGGGGCCACACGCGCGTGTGGCCCCCTCGCACGAGACGTCAGACCGGCCGCACGCCGTTCAGCGCCCCGTGCGGATCGAGCACGTACTTGCGGCTCGCGCCCTGGTCGAACTCGGCGTAGCCGCGCGGTGCGTCCTCCAGCCCGATGACCGTCGCGTTGACCGCCTTGGCGATGTGCACACGGTCGTGCAGGATCGCCATCATCAGGCTCCGGTTGTACTTCATCACCGGGCACTGTCCGGTGGTGAAGCGGTGGCTCTTGGCCCAGCCGAGCCCGAGCCGTACCTTCAGCGTCCCGCTCCTCGCGTCCTCGTCGACCCCACCGGGGTCATCGGTGACGTACAGGCCCGGGATACCCAGTGCACCGCCCGCGCGGGTGATGCCCATCAGCGAGTTGAGGACCGTCGCGGGCGCCTCCGGGGCGTCCTCGCCGTGGGCCCGGGCCTCGAAGCCCACCGCGTCGACCGCGGCGTCCACCTCGGGCTCCCCGAGGATCTGCGCGATCTGCTCCTCGATGCTGCCACGTGTCACGTCGACGGTCTCGCAGCCGAAGCTCCGTGCCTGGGCGAGGCGCTCGGCGTTGAGGTCGCCGACGATGACCACGGCCGCCCCGAGGAGCTGCGCCGACGCGGCCGCCGCCAGACCCACCGGGCCCGCCCCGGCGACGTACACGGTCGAACCGACGCCCGCACCCGAACTGACCACGCCGTGGAACCCGGTCGGGAAGATGTCCGACAGCATGGTCAGATCGAGCAGCTTCTCGCGGGCCTCCTCCCGGTCGGGGAACCTCAGCAGGTTGAAGTCCGCGTACGGCACCATGGCGAACTCGGCCTGGCCGCCGACCCAGCCGCCCATGTCGACGTAGCCGTAGGCCGCGCCCGGGCGGGACGGGTTGACGTTCAGGCAGATTCCGGTCTGGCCCTCCTTGCAGTTGCGACACCGCCCGCAGGCGATGTTGAACGGTACGGAGACGATGTCGCCGACGTCGATGAACTCGACGTCCGGGCCCCGTTCGACGACTTCGCCGGTGATCTCGTGTCCGAGGACCAGCCCTTCGGGCGCGGTCGTCCGTCCGCGCACCATGTGCTGGTCGCTGCCGCAGATGTTGGTGGCGAGGACCTTCAGGATGACCCCGTGCCGGCACTTCCTGCCGACCGCCTCGGGAGACACCCCCGGCCCGTCCTGGAGCTCAAGCGTGGGGTAGTCGACGGTCCTGACCTCCACCGCGCCTGGCTTGAGATACGCGACTGCCCTGTTTCCGCTCATGTCTGATCGCCGTCCCTTCGGCTCCGAGCCCTCGGATGCCAGTGGCTGTGCGCAGGGCGGAGTCTGCTACCGCGGCGGCCTTCCGGCCAGCCGTCGCGCGCGGGTCCTTCACGAAGGGATTCCGGTGGGGTGTCAGAACAGCGGCTCGGGCAGCACGCCCTCCAGCGCGAGCAGCTTGCGCTTGGTCTCCAGGCCGCCGCCGAACCCGCCGATGCCGCCGTCGCTCTCCACGACCCGGTGGCAGGGGACGACGACCGGCAGCGGATTGGAGCCCATGGCCATGCCCACGGCCTGCGCGGCACCCGGCTGGCCGACCCGGCCGGCCAGATCGCCGTACCCGACGACCTGGCCGTAGCGCACGCCGGACGCCAGCTCGCGCAGCACCTGACGGTTGAAGCCCGAGATCAGGGACCAGTCCAGGGGCAGCTCGAAATCGTGCCGCTCACCCGCGAAGTACGCCTCCATCTGGTGTATCGCCTCGGTCAGGAGCGGAGAGCCGGGCGCCTCGACGGGCTCGCTGCCCAGCCGGGACGCGAGCCGCTCCAGCGCCTTGTCGCGGACCGGGTCGGTGGCGTGGAAGACCACGTTGACCAGACCTTCGTCGGTCGCGGCCAGCAGCAGCGGGCCGATGTCCGTGCCGACGACGGCCCACACGATCCGCTGCTCGTCCTGCCCATGGCTGTTCATGCGACCCACCGTACGGGCCGCCACTGACAACACCCGGTGACCTGCGCGAACGGCGGTCCCGCTATTCGCGCAGCGCGTTCCGCACCACATCCGGCTTGTTGGTGATGACACCGTCGACGCCGTACCCGGCGACCCGCCGTGCCGCGTCGGCGGTGTTGACGGTCCAGGTGAAGAGCTCCAGCGGCTTGCCGTGCGGGCCGGTGAAGGCCTGGACCGCGGAGACGTAGGCCCGGGAGAGGGAGGTGTACGACGGGTTGATCTGGTCGGTGAAGTCCGCGTACGTGTGCAGGGACGCCACGGAGGGCGTTCCGAGGAAGCCGGTCCTCACAGCGGGCTTGAGATCGTGGACGGTCCGCAGACTGGCCGCGCTGAAGCTCTGCACGACCAGCCGGCCGCGGTGCGCGCGGTCGAGCCACCCCTCGTTCCCGAGGAGCTTGAGGGTGTCGCGCTCGATGCCCGGGTACAGCTCCGGGTTCTTGAGTTCCAGGAGCAGCTTCTGACGGTGAAGATCGACGCGGTGCACGTACTGCTTCAGTGTCGGCACGCGCGTGCCCGCGTAGGCGGCGCCGAACCAGCTGCCCGCGTCCAGACGCGCGATCTCGGCGGCGGTGAAGTCCTTCACCTTCCAGGGCGCCCGGCGGGGGAAGACCTGCTCCACGTCCGTGGTCCGTCGCAGGTTGTCGTCGTGGAGGACGACGAGTTGGCCGTCCCGGGTGCGCTGGACGTCGTTCTCGACCCAGACCGCGCCGAGCCGGGCGGCCCTGTCGACGGCGGCCAGGGTGTTCTCGGGGGCGTAGGCGGAGGCGCCCCGGTGGGCGATGACCGCGGGTGGTGTGCCGTCCTCGACGGCGCGGACGTCGGTTGCGGGAAGCAGGAGGGCGACGGTCCCCAGGAGCGCGGTGGTCAGAGCGGTCACGGCGCGCGCGTGCATACGTACTCCTCGCGTCGAGCGATCACGTACAGCACAACTGTGACAGCACCGGGTCAACGGCACCGGGGTACAGAATGGACACATCCTGAACGGGGACGTCCCAAGGCCGCTCACGAGTGCCGCACAACTGGGGCAAGGGCGTGTTTCTTTGCCGGAAAATCGTTCGACCATTCCGGTGGGGGTCATACTCTCTGCCTCAACCCTGACCGCTCGGGCGGTGCTGGGAAGGGGCGTATTTCAGGGAATTCCAGGACGTAAGAGGGCGGAAGGGCAGCCGCGCATGCAAGGCACGGTCGACGGATTCAGCTACGGACTCGTCACACCGCTGGTGGCCTACCTGATGGCCTGCCTCGGTGGCGCCCTCGGCCTGCGCTGCACCACCAGATCCATGCTGGTCAGCCGGTCCTGGCGACCCGGCTGGCTGGCTCTCGGTTCGGCGGCGATCGGCTCCGGCATCTGGACCATGCACTTCGTGGCGATGATGGGGTTCAAGGTCCGGGAGGCGCCGATCCACTACGACAGGGCCATCACCTTCGCCAGCCTGGGTGTCGCCATCGTGATGGTGGGCATCGGCGTCTTCATCGTCGGCTACCGCGGCGCGAGGGGCACGGCCCTGATGACCGGCGGTGCCGTCACCGGCCTGGGCATCGCCTCCATGCACTACCTGGGCATGGCGGGCATGCGCTTGAACGGGCAGCTGGAGTACAACACCGCGACCGTGGCCGTCTCGGTGGTCATAGCCGTCGTCGCCGCCACCGCCGCCCTGTGGGCCGCCGGGCAGGTCAGGGGATTCCTGTGGAGCGTGGGCGCGAGCCTGATCATGGGCCTCGCCGTCACGGGCATGCACTACACCGGCATGGCGGCCCTCAGCGTCCATCTGCACAGCTCGTCCGCCCCCGTCTCCGGTGATTCGCCCGCCTCCCTGCTCGCGCCGATGATGATCGGCCCGCTGGCCTTCCTGCTGCTCGCCGGTGTGGTCGTGATGTTCGATCCGCTGATGGTCATGGGCAAGCCCGTGTGGTCGCCCGCCGAGAACAAGCCCGGCGTCCCCGCCCGCGAGCTCGTCCACCAGCCGGCCGACCGCCGCCCCGTGCTCCGCACCCGCCGGAACGTGACCCACCGCGACTCCCGCACCCCGCAGAACCACTGACCCACGGGCCCGCCGTGGCCCGAAACCCCTGATCGGGCCGCGTTGTCAGTGGGGGGTCGTACGGTTGACTCCATGCGGCCCGTTTCCCACATCGAACGTACGGTGGCGCCTTTCGAGGTCGTCAGCTCCTACCAGCCCAGCGGCGACCAGCCGGCGGCCATCGCCGAACTGGCCAAGCGCATCGAGGCAGGTGAGAAGGACGTCGTCCTGCTCGGCGCGACCGGCACCGGAAAGTCCGCCACCACCGCGTGGATGATCGAGAAGCTCCAGCGCCCGACCCTGGTGATGGCCCCGAACAAGACGCTGGCCGCCCAGCTGGCGAACGAGTTCCGGGAGCTGCTGCCGAACAACGCGGTCGAGTACTTCGTCTCGTACTACGACTACTACCAGCCCGAGGCCTACGTCCCGCAGTCGGACACCTACATCGAGAAGGACTCCTCGATCAACGAGGAGGTCGAGCGCCTGCGCCACTCCGCGACCAACTCGCTGCTCACCCGCCGCGACGTCGTCGTGGTCGCCTCCGTGTCCTGCATCTACGGCCTCGGCACCCCCCAGGAGTACGTGGACCGCATGGTCCCCCTCAAGGTCGGCGAGGAGATCGACCGCGACCAGCTGCTGCGCCGCTTCGTGGACATCCAGTACACGCGCAACGACCTGGCCTTCACCCGTGGCACCTTCCGGGTGCGCGGCGACACGATCGAGATCTTCCCGGTCTACGAGGAGCTCGCCGTCCGCATCGAGATGTTCGGCGACGAGATCGAGGCCCTCTCCACGCTCCACCCGCTCACCGGCGAGATCATCAGCGACGACGATCACCTGTACGTCTTCCCGGCCTCCCATTACGTCGCGGGTCCCGAGCGCATGGAGCGGGCCGTCAACGACATCGAGAAGGAACTGACGGAGCGCCTGGCCGAGCTGGAGAAGCAGGGCAAGCTCCTGGAGGCCCAGCGCCTGCGCATGCGCACCACCTACGACCTGGAGATGCTCCGCCAGATCGGCTCCTGCTCCGGCGTCGAGAACTACTCGATGCACTTCGACGGCCGCCTGCCCGGCTCCCCGCCGAACACCCTGCTGGACTACTTCCCGGACGACTTCCTGCTCGTCATCGACGAGTCGCATGTGACCGTGCCCCAGATCGGCGCCATGTACGAGGGCGACGCGTCCCGCAAGCGCACCCTCGTCGACCACGGCTTCCGCCTCCCGTCGGCCCTGGACAACCGCCCCCTGAAGTGGGAGGAGTTCACGGAGCGCATCGGCCAGACCGTCTACCTGTCGGCGACGCCCGGCAAGTACGAGCTCTCGCGCGGGGACGGCGTCGTCGAGCAGATCATCCGCCCCACCGGCCTGGTCGACCCCGAGGTCGTCGTCAAGCCCACCGAGGGCCAGATCGACGACCTGGTGCACGAGATCCGCACCCGCACCGAGAAGGACGAGCGCGTCCTGGTCACCACGCTCACCAAGAAGATGGCCGAGGACCTCACCGACTACTTCCTGGAGCTCGGCATCCAGGTCCGCTATCTGCACAGCGACGTCGACACCCTGCGCCGTGTGGAGCTGCTGCGCGAGCTGCGCTCCGGCGAGTTCGACGTCCTCGTCGGCATCAACCTCCTGCGGGAGGGCCTCGACCTGCCCGAGGTGTCCCTGGTGGCCATCCTCGACGCCGACAAGGAGGGCTTCCTGCGCTCCGGCACCTCCCTGATCCAGACCATCGGCCGCGCGGCGCGCAATGTCTCCGGCCAGGTCCACATGTACGCCGACAAGATCACCCCGGCGATGGAGAAGGCCATCGACGAGACGAACCGCCGCCGGGAGAAGCAGGTCGCGTACAACAAGGAGCGGGGCATCGACCCCCAGCCGCTCCGCAAGAAGATCAACGACATCGTCGCGCAGATCGCCCGCGAGGACATCGACACCGAGCAGCTGCTCGGCTCCGGCTACCGCCAGGGCAAGGACGGCAAGGCGGCCAAGGCGCCCGTGCCCGCCCTCGGCAAGGCGGCCGGCACCAAGGCGGCCAGGGGCAAGGCCAAGGAGACCGTCCCGACCGACCGTCCCGCGGCCGAGCTCGCCGAGCAGATCGAGGAGATGACGGCACGCATGCGTGCCGCCGCCGCGGACCTCCAGTTCGAGATCGCGGCCCGGCTGCGCGACGAGGTCTCCGAGATGAAGAAGGAGCTCCGGCAGATGAAGGAGGCGGGCCTGGCCTGACCCGCGTCGCGCTGTGTTGCAAGACCGACACAAAGTGCGCTTCGGGGTGCGTCACCGACAGCCGCCCTGCGTAGGGTTCTGGCACAACCGCGGGGGCCGCGGCAACAGGGGACAGCAGCGAGAGGGGTTCGGCGCGTGACCGTCAACATGACCAAGGGTCAGGCCATCAGTCTGCAGAAGGGCGATGGAGGCAGCCTGACCGCGGTGCGCATGGGCCTCGGCTGGCAGGCGGCTCCTCGGCGCGGCCTGTTCGGCTCGCGCACGCGGGAGATCGACCTCGACGCCTCCGCCGTCCTGTTCGCGGACAAGCAGCCCGTCGACGTCGTCTTCTTCCGCCACCTGGTGAGCGACGACGGCTCGGTCAAGCACACCGGTGACAACCTCGTCGGCGGCGTGGGGCAGGGCGGGGACGACGAGGCGATCCTCGTCGACCTGGCCCGTGTCCCCGTCCACATCGACCAGATCGTCTTCACCGTGAACTCCTTCACGGGCCAGACCTTCCAGGAGGTGCAGGACGCCTTCTGCCGCCTGGTCGACGAGACCAACGGCCAGGAGCTCGCCCGCTACACGCTCGCGGGCGGCGGCGCCTACACCGCCCAGATCATGGCCAAGGTGCACCGGACGGGCCCGGGCTGGTCCATGACGGCTCTCGGCACCCCGGCCAACGGCCGGACCTTCCAGGACCTGATGCCGGCGATCCTGCCGCACCTGTAAGCGGCCCGCCGAGCGGCACCGACCCACACCACGACACAGGGGGAGAAGGCGATGACGGCCGAGCTGGTGCGGGGGCAGAACCACCCGCTCTCCCAGGCCCGACTCGAGATCCGGATCGCGGCCGGCACACCGGTCGTGGCCGGGGCCACGCTCGGCGACGAGCGCGGCCACGTGCACGGCGTCGAGTGGGTCGTCCACCCGGGCGCGCCGACTCTGCCGGGTCTCGAGGTCTCCCGGCAGGCGGCCGCCGACCACCGCCTCGCGGTCGATCTCGGCGCGGTGCCCGAGGCCGTCCACCGGGTCCATGTCCTCCTCGCGCTGCCGGCTGCGGGCGGCCCCGTGCGCTTCGGCGCCGTGGCCGCCCCGTTCGTCGCGGTCACCGGCCTGGACGGCACCGAGCTCGCCGGCTACACCATCACCGGCCTGGACGCGGAGTCCGCGGTCGTCGCGCTGGAGCTCTACCGCCGCCAGGGCGCCTGGAAGGTGCGCGCGGTGGGGCAGGGCTACGCGGGCGGCCTCGCCGAACTCCTCACCGACCAGGGCCTGCCCCAGGCCCGGCAGCTCGCCCACGACATCCACGAGGCGGTGGCCCGGGGCTCGGCCCGCGCTGTGCCGATGCCACCGCCGCTCACGGCGGACGGCGACCGTCTCCGCCAGACGGCCACGCCGGCGCCGGGCTCCGACCAGGGACCGTCCTCGGCCCAGGGCACTCCCGGTGCCGTACCGCCGCAGCCGCTGTCGCCCTACGGCACACAGCCCCCGACCGCTCCGCCGCTGCCTCCGAACGGCGGCCCGGCCTCCGGCGCACCGCAGCCCACCTCCCCCTACGGCGCGCAGGGCACTCCGGCAGCGGACGCGCCGCAGCCCGGACCCGCCCCGGGGGCCGCGGACACCACCGCCCGGCCGCCCACCGTCGGCGGCCCGATCGACTACAGCCACCCCCGGCGGCAGAACACCGCCCCGCCGCCGCCCCCACCCGTCGCGCCTCCCGCCCAGCCGGGGCAGCCGGCGCGGCCGGTCGCCGGGGACGCCACCGGCTGGTCCATGGAGGAGCGCCTCTACAACCAGGTGTGGGGCATGTTCGAGGACCTGGCCCGCTCCACGGCCGCGTACCGCAGTGCCGTCGACTTCGCCGACTCCCGCATGGAGAAGGAGCTGGACGCGGCCCTCGCCGACCCGCGCAGCCGGATCGGCGCACAGGGCGACGCCGCACGTGAGGCCGCTCGCGCCAAGCACGCCCAGCTCGTCGAACAGGCCCGGGCGGTCTACGACCGGGATCTCGGCCAGCTCACGGCCGAGTCCGAGGTGGTCGAACCCGCCCTGCCGCCGGCGTACGCCCGCTGGGACAACCCCGTCTGGCACGGCTACCGGGTGCCGTTCGAGGTGCCCATGGCCGTGCGGCTGGGCGATCTGCATCTGCCCGAGTGCGCGGAACTGCGCATTCCGATGCTGGTCCGGCTGCCGCTGGAGCGCGGCCTGTGGATCGACAGCGGGGCCGCCGGGTCTCTCGACGGTTCGTTCCTCGACTCCCACGAACTGCACCGCCTCGCCATGGACACGGCCGTGGCGCTCGCGGCCCGGCTCCTCGCCGTCCATCCCGCCGGGGACTACACCCTGCAGGTCATCGACCCGGCGGGCTCGGGTGCGCAGGCGCTTGCCCCCCTGGTGTGGTCCGGTGCGCTCGCGGCCCCGCCCGCCGTCGGCGCCGCGGGCGTGGCGGACGTCCTGGCCCGCCTCACCGAGCGCGTCGACCTCGTGCAGATGGCGGTGCGCGGCGGTGCGGCCGACTCCTTCCCGCCCGGGTTCGACACCTCCGAGCAACTGCTGATCGTCAACGACTTCCCGCACGGCTTCGACGACCGGGCCGTGACCCAGCTGCGCTACCTCGCCGACGAGGGGCCGTCCGTCGGCGTCCACCTGATGATGGTCGCGGACCGTGAGGAGGCCTCCGCCTACGGCCCCCTCCTCGACCCCCTGTGGCGCTCGCTGATGCGGCTCACGCCGGTCCCCGACGACCATCTCGCCGACCCGTGGGTCGGGCACGCCTGGACCTACGAGCCGGCGCTCGTCCCGCCCGGCAGCCAGGTGCTCTCGCAGGTCCTCAGCCAGGTCGCGACGGCTCGTACCAAGTACACGTAAAGGGCTCCCATCAGGGATTTTGACCTTTCTTTTGCCAATTGCTTTACCTTTCCTTGGTGATTGGGGTACGGTTGGTGGCACGGAGGGGAGTACTCCCTGTCGACTGCGGCGTACCCGTCAATACGGATCAGGCCTGATCCCGGGGCGCCGGCCCACCGTGGGTGGAAGAGACCTCCGGCAGCGCGACGACGCTGGTTACTTGCCGTTACGTATTGCCGGAGGAACTGTGGATGTTTCCGTGACCCTGTGGGTCCTGACGATCGTGGGCCTCGCCGCCCTCATCGCGGTCGACTTCTTCATCGGCCGCAAGCCGCACGACGTGTCCATCAAGGAAGCGGGCATCTGGACGGTCGTCTGGATCGCCCTGGCCGGCCTCTTCGGGCTCGGTCTGTTCGTCTTCGGCGGCGGCCAGGCCGGCGGAGAGTTCTTCGCGGGCTTCATCACCGAGAAGTCCCTGAGCGTGGACAACCTCTTCGTCTTCGTCCTGATCATGGCGAAGTTCGCGGTGCCCTCGCAGTACCAGCAGCGGGTGCTTCTCGTCGGTGTCCTCATAGCCCTGGTGCTGCGCGCGATCTTCATCGCCGCCGGCGCCGCGATCATCGCCAGCTTCGCCTGGGTGTTCTACATCTTCGGCGCCTTCCTCATCTGGACCGCCTGGAAGCTCATCCAGGAGGCACGCGCGGACGAGGAGGACGAGGAGTTCGAGGAGAACAAGCTGCTGAAGGCCGCCGAGCGCAGGTTCGGCGTGGCGGACCGCTACCACGGCACCAAGCTGTGGATCGTGGAGAACGGCAAGCGGGTCATGACCCCGATGCTCGTCGTGATGCTCGCGATCGGCTCCACCGACGTGCTCTTCGCGCTCGACTCGATCCCCGCGATCTTCGGCCTGACCCAGGACCCGTACATCGTCTTCACCGCCAACGCGTTCGCCCTGATGGGCCTGCGCCAGCTGTACTTCCTCATCGGTGGCCTGCTGAAGAAGCTGGTCCACCTCAGCTACGGCCTGTCGATCATCCTGGGCTTCATCGGCGTCAAGCTGGTGCTGCACGCCCTGCACGAGTCGGGGGTGCACGTCCCCGAGATCAGCATTCCGGTCTCGCTCGGTGTGATCTGCTCGGTCCTGATCGTCACCACGATCACCAGCCTGATGGCCTCCAGGAAGCAGGCGGCGGCCGAGGCGGCGCAGGCGAAGAGCGAGGGCGCTCCGAAGGACAGCATCGAGGCCTGACCACGGCCGACGTAGAAAGAACCACCACCGGGAGCGGTGCGCGGCGAATTGCCGGGTATCGCTCCCGGTGCTTGTTTGGTTCCAGTGTGCGTTCCCCGGCCCGGGGGCGCCGTGGCCGGCTGGAGACACCCATGAAGTTCGCGCAGATCATCGGCTTCGAGACCGAGCGCCTGGAGGAGATGCAGCAGGTGCTGCGGGAGGCGGAGCAGCGCAGTGCGGGCCGGACGGGCGGCCCGACCCACCGCATGCTCCTGAAGGACCGGGACAAGCCCAACCACTACCTCGCGGTGATCGAGTTCGAGTCGTACGACGAGGCCATGCGCAACAGCGACGACCCCGAGACGAGCAAACTCGCGGAGCAGCTCGGAGCCTTGAGCATCGGCGAGCGCGTCTACATCAACTGCGACGTCCTGGAATCGGGCGAGCTCAAGTAGCCCAGGGGGCGTGCGGGGCCTGAGTGCCTCTGCGAGTATCGCTGCATGATTGCTCGGCTCCGCCCGCTCACCGTGAGCTGGACGTCCGTCGTGCCGGTGCTCGCGGTCGTCCTGCTGGTGTTCACCTGGGGCCGCGATCTGCCCGGAGCGGTCGTGGTCATCGTGACCCTGGTCCTCGCCGGGGCCGTGCTGGCCGCCGTGCACCACGCCGAGGTGGTCGCCCACCGGGTCGGGGAGCCGTTCGGCTCGCTCGTCCTTGCCGTCGCCGTCACGATCATCGAGGTGGCCCTGATCGTCACCCTGATGGCGGACGGCGGCGACAAGAGTTCCACGCTGGCCAGGGACACGGTCTTCGCGGCCGTGATGATCACCTGCAACGGCATCGTCGGCATCAGCCTCCTGGTGGCCTCACTGCGCCACGGCACCGCGGTCTTCAACCCCGAGGGCACCGGCGCCGCCCTCGCCACGGTCGCCACCCTGGCCACGCTGAGCCTGGTGCTGCCGACGTTCACGACGAGCAAGCCGGGCCCGGAGTTCTCCACCACCCAGCTGACCTTCGCCGCGGTGTCCTCGCTGATTCTGTACGGCCTGTTCGTGGCGACCCAGACCGTACGGCACCGCGACTACTTCCTCCCGATCACCCGCCAGGGGGAGGTGATCACGGCTGACGACCACGCCGACATCCCCACCGCCCGCGCCGCGCTGGTCAGTCTGAGCCTGCTGGGCCTCGCCCTGATCGGGGTGGTCGGCCTGGCCAAGGGCGTCTCACCGACCATCGAGTCCGGGGTGGCCAAGGCCGGTCTTCCTCATGCCGTCGTCGGTGTGATCATCGCCCTGCTGGTGCTTCTCCCCGAGACCATCGCCGCCCTGCGCTCCGCGCGCCGCGACCGCGTGCAGACCAGTCTCAACCTCGCCCTCGGCTCGGCCATGGCCAGCATCGGCCTGACCATCCCCGCCGTCGCACTGGCCTCCGTCTGGCTCTCCGGGCCGCTCGTCCTCGGCCTCGGCTCCACCCACATGGTGCTGCTGGCCCTCACGGTGGTGGTCAGCTCCCTGACCGTGGTCCCCGGCCGGGCCACACCGCTGCAGGGCGGCGTACATCTCGTGTTGTTCGCGGCCTATCTGGAGCTGGCGATCAACCCGTAACGGACCCGTCCGCAGCCGGCTCCGCCACCGTCACGGGCACTGGACGCGTCTCCGGCAGCAACGCGAAGCACCCGAGGCTGAGCAGCGCGATCCCGGTCAGATACGCGCCCACGCCCCAGGGCACCCGCCCGCCGTGCTCCACCAGCGCCGTCGCCACGATCGGGGTGAGCGCGCCCCCGATCACCCCGCCGAGGTTGTAGCCGACAGCGGCCCCGGTGCAGCGCACCCGCGGCTCGTACAGCTCCGGCAGATACGCGGCGATCACCGCGAACATCGTGATGAACGCGATCATCGCCCCCAGGAAGCCGAGGAACATCCACAGCGGCTCCCCGGTGGCCAGCAACGCCACCATCGGGAACATCCACAGCGCGGCCGCCGTGCATCCCGCGAGACACAGCGGCCGCCGCCCGTACCGGTCCCCGAGCAGCGCGGCCACCGGTGTGAGCGAGCCCTTCACCAGCACCGCGGCCATGATGCAGGTCAGCATGACGGTACGGCTCACCCCGAGCCGCTCCGTCCCGTAGGCGAGGGACCACGTCGTCACGGCGTAGAAGATCGCGTACCCGACCGCGAGCGCACCGGCCGTCAGCAGGACGAGCCGCCCATGGTCGCGGACCACCTCGGCGAGCGGCACGCGCGCGTGGTCGTCGATCTCCAGGAACCCGGGGCTCTCCGGAAGGGAGGAGCGCAGCCACAGCCCCACCGCCGCCAGCACCCCGGCCGCCCAGAACGGCACCCGCCAGCCCCACGCGGCGAACTGCGCCTCGGACAGCGTGGCCGACAGCGCCAGCACCACGCCGTTGGCGAGCAGGAAGCCCAGCGCGGGTCCCACCTGCGGGAAGCTCGTCCACAGCCCACGCCGTTCGGCGGGCGCGTGCTCCGCGGTCAGCAGCACGGCCCCGCCCCACTCCCCGCCGAGCCCCAGGCCCTGCAGGAAGCGCAGCACCAGGAGCAGCAGCGGGGCGGCCGCACCGATCGCGTCGTACGTCGGCACACAGCCGACCGCGACCGTGGCGACGCCGGTCAGCAGCAGCGAGGCCACGAGGACCGGACGCCGCCCGTGCCGGTCCCCGATGTGCCCGAACAGCACCGACCCGAGCGGCCGCGCGACGAACCCCACGCCGAAGGTCCCGAAGGCGGCCAGCGTCCCCACGACGGGCGAGAAGCTCGGGAAGAACAGCGGCCCCAGGATCAGTGCCGCGGCCGTTCCGTAGACGAAGAAGTCGTAGAACTCGATGGCCGTCCCGGCGAGCGAGGCGGCCGCGAGCCGCGGCATGGAAGGCGCCCTTACGGTGCGTACGTCGTGCATGCCGCGTCAACCACCCGCGGTGACCAAGGGTTACGGGCGTGGTCAGTACGTGACGGTGATGCGCCGGGCGGGACCGTCGACGCGGACGAGACCGCCGTAGGGGATGACGAGTTGTGGATCGGTGTGGCCGTAGTCCACGTCGAAGACGATGGTCGTGTTGGGCGCATACACGCGCATGACCCGCAGTACGGCCTCGCGCTGGTCGGCGGCGTAACGATCCGCCTGCTCCGGGCTGTTGGGGTGCTCGAAGGACCAGGTCTTGGGGCGGCCCATCAGCAGCGCGGAGAAGCGTTCCAGCAGCCCGCGCTCGCCCATGTTGCGCAGGGTGCGGAAGACCTCGACATCGCTCGGCATCTCCTCCGAGGTCTCCAGGAGCAGCACCCCTCCGTCGTACACGCTCAGGTCGCGCGCGATCTCGCGGTCGGCCATCAGCAGCCAGCCCAGGATCTCCAGACAGCCGCCCCAGGCGCGGCCCTCCACCACCCGGTCGGCGTTCACCCAGGTCCAGCCGTTGCCGGGACGGGTGTCCGGCTCCGTCTCGAAGGTGGCGGGGTCCGCCCAGTCACGGTCGACGTCCCGCACCCGGGCGGCGGGCGCGAGTTCGTAGGCGCCGGAGGTGAACAGGGCGGCCCGCAGGGAGTCTGCGGTCAGGGAGCTCATGGCCACCGGGCGCCCGAGCGCGGTCATCACGGTGGCGCCGTGGTAGCTCACGATGCCGGTGCTGTACAGGTACGCGAGCAGGTTGGTGTTGTCGCTCATCCCGAAGAACGGCTTCGGGTTCGCCCGGATCAACTCCCGGTCCAGGAACGGCAGAACGGTGATCTGATCGTCACCCCCGATGGACGCCATGACCACCTTGACGTCCGGGTCGGCGAAGGCCGCGTGGATGTCGGCGGCGCGTTCCTGCGGCGTCGAGCCCATCTTCCGGGTCGCCGGATACTCGACCGGCTCCAGCCCGTACTCCTTGCGCAGCCGCTCCAGCCCGAGCTCGAAGGGGCGCGGGAAGAGCCCCGGCAGGCCGGCGCCGGGGGAGATGACGGCGATGCGGTCGCCGGGTACGGGCTTGGAGGGGTACGAGAGCGTGGTCATGCCGGGAGGGTACGGGCGGCACCGCGCGCGGCGCACCGTGATAAACCGGGGACGAGCAGCCCACCCGTACCGGACCGGAGGAACCGTGCCCCGCACCCTGGCCAACGCCCCGATCATGATCCTCAACGGCCCCAACCTGAACCTGCTCGGTCAGCGGCAGCCGGAGATCTACGGCAAGGACACCCTCGCCGACGTCGAGGCCCTGTGCGCCAAGGCGGCCGCCGCGCACGGCGGCACCGTGGACTTCCGGCAGTCCAACCACGAGGGCGAACTGGTCGACTGGATCCACGAGGCGAGGCTCCATCACTGCGGGATCGTCATCAACCCCGGTGCCTACTCGCACACATCGGTCGCGATCCTGGACGCGCTCAACACCTGTGACGGGCTGCCGGTCCTGGAGGTGCACATCTCCAACATCCACCAGCGCGAGTCCTTCCGGCACCACTCCTACGTCTCGCTGCGCGCGGACGGGGTCATCGCCGGCTGCGGGGTGCAGGGATACGTGTTCGGGGTGGAGCGGGTCGCGGCGCTGGCGGGGCCGGCCCGGGCCGAGGCGTAGGGCAGTAAGTGGCGCCCGCCATGGCGGGCGCCACTTACAGCTGCTTACAGCCGCCCCGCCTCCACGATCCGCTTCAGGAAGCGCTGTGTGCGCTCGTGCTGCGGAGCGCCGAAGACCTGCTCGGCGCTCCCGCGCTCGAGGACCACACCCGAGTCCAGAAAGCAGACCTGGTCGGCGACCTCCCGCGCGAAGCCCATCTCGTGCGTGGCCAGCATCATGGTCATCCCGTCGCCCTTGAGGTCACGCACGACGTTCAGGACCTCGCCCACCAGCTCGGGGTCCAGGGCCGCGGTGATCTCGTCGAGCAGCAGCAGCCGGGGCCGTACGGCGAGGGCTCGCACGATCGCGACCCGCTGCTGCTGACCGCCGCTGAGCCGGTCCGGGTACTCGTCCGCCTTCCCGCCGAGCCCGAGCCGCTCCAGGAGCCCGCGGGCGTGCTCCTCGGCCTCCGCGCGGGCCACCTGGTGCACCCGGCGCGGTGCCAGCGTGATGTTCTCCAGCACCGTCATGTGCGGAAAGAGGTTGTACGCCTGGAAGACCACGCCGATACGGCGCCGTACCGCGTCCTGGTCGACGCGCGGATCGGTGATCTCCTCGCCGTCCAGCCAGATGGCGCCGTCGTCGATCTCCTCCAGGAGGTTGGCGCAGCGCAGCAGTGTCGACTTGCCGGACCCGGACGCACCGATCAGCGCGGTCACGGTGTGCGGGGCGACCTCCAGATCGACGTCCCGCAGCACGACCGAGTCGCCGAACGTCTTGCGGACGGACTCCATCCGCAGCACCGGTCCGTCTGCGTCGCTCATGCGATTCCTCCCTGGGCCCGCCGGCGGTCCATCCGTGCCGTCACCCAGTCCGTGAAGCGGGTCATCGGGATGGTCAGCGCCACGAAGACCAGGCCCGCGACGATGTACGGCGTGTAGTTGAGGCTCCGGCCGACGATGATGTCGGCGGCCCGTACGGCGTCGATCGCGCCCCCGATCGACACCAGACCGGTGTCCTTCTGGAGCGACACCAGGTCGTTCAGCAGGGGCGGCACCTGGCGGCGCACCGCCTGCGGCAGCACCACGTACCGCAGCGCCTGCCGGTTGGAGAGCCCGAGCGAGCGGGCCGCGGCACGCTGCGAGGGGTGCACGGACTCGATGCCCGCGCGGAACACCTCGGCCACGTACGCCGAATACGTCAGCGTGAGCGCCGTGCCGCCCAGCCACACCGGGTCGACCGTCACGCCCTGGAGCCGCAGGGCCGGCACACCCAGGACGACGATCATGAGGTTGATGATGAGCGGCAGGCCGCGGAAGAAGTCCGTGTAGGCGGCGGCCAGGACGCGCAGCGGGAAGAACACCGGGCCGCGCAGCGTGCGGGCGATGGCGATCAGCATGCCGAGCAGCAGCACGGCGACACCGCAGATCAGCAGCAGCCGGACGTTCAGCCACAGCCCTTCGAGGACCTTGGGAAACGCCTCGCGCGCGTACTGCCCGTTGAAGAACGTCTCCTTGGTGCGCGGCCAGCCGGGCGCGTTGACGACGACCAGGTAGAGGACGATGCCGGTGACCAGGGTCGAGACGGCGGCGATGGCCGTCGCGCGGCGGGTGCGGGCGCGCTTGAGGCGCTCCCGCTCGATCCGCCGCTGCGACGGCGTGTAGGAGTCGCCCGCGTCTTCCTGGCCGGCCTCGTCCTTCGTCAGCGTCACTTGAGGACCGGGGCGTCGACGGCGTCGGACAGCCACTGCTGCTCCAACTTGCCGAGGGTGCCGTCCTTGCGCAGGGCGTCCACGGCGGCCGTCACGCAGGAGGTGAGCGCACTGCCCTTGTCGAGCACGAGCCCGAACTGCTCCGGCGTGCCGCCCTGGTTCTCGAACTGCCCGACGATGGTGCCGTCCGTCACCTCCGCCGCGGTGATGTAGAAGGCGGTCGGCAGGTCGACGACGATGGCGTCCACCTGCTTGTTCTCCAGGGCGGACTTCGCCTGGTCGTTCTTGGCGTACGCGGCGGCCTCCTGCGTCGGCTTCACCACGTCCTGGATGTAGTTCAGGCTCGTCGTGCCGACCTGGGCGCCGAGCTTGAGGCCCTTCAGGTCCGCGATGCTCTTCGCCTTGGCGGCCTTGGTGCCCTTGAGAGCGATGACGGCCTGGCGCACGTCGTAGTAGCCGGAGGAGAAGTCCACGGCCTTCTTGCGCTCGGCGCTGATCGACACCTGGTTGATGTCGAAGTCGAAGGTCTTCTCCCCGGGTGCGAAGGCCTTGTTGAAGGGGACGCTCTGCCAGACGACCGCGCTCCTGTCGTACCCGAGCTGCTTTGCCACGGCGTAGGCGACGGCCGACTCGAAGCCCTTGCCGTTCGCGGGCTTGTCGTCCTTGAACCACGGCTCGTACGCCGGCTCGTCGGTCGCGATCGTCAGCTTGCCGGCGGTCTCGGTGGCCAACTTGCCCTTGGCACAGGTGGTTCCGGTCGACCCCGAGGCCTTGGCGCTCGCGTCCTCGTCGGGCTGCGGAGCGCAGCCGACGGCGGTGGCGAGCAGGGCTATGGATGCCGCGGCGACAGCGCGGCGCAGGGCGCGTGGGGCAGGGTGCATGGCGGGAGAGTGACAGTCCACTGTCCCGTTTGTCGAGGTCACGGCGGCAATCGTCCGCATATTGGGAACGGGTGTTGCGGTCGTGTGAACAGTTTTCGGACAGGTTGCCGGGGCCGCCGGTCGAGGGCGGGGAAATGAAGACCGGCGGCCCGTACCGCGCAGGAGCCGTCATCCTGTGCGGGGCTGCTCCCAGTTGACTGCGCAACCATGTGCGCCGGGAGCGCGTGCGTGACTCCGGCGTGTGTGAAGGCTTCACACGGGGCGCGTGCGAAGGGGTGCGCGCCGGGCGTACGTCTTTCCGTGCGCCCGCCGTACGCCGTTCTCACGCCCCTCCGCACACCGCGGAGTTCACCAGCCCCGAGCGCGCCACTCCGGCAGCTGCGGCCGCTCCGCGCCCAGCGTCGTGTCGTTCCCGTGGCCCGGGTACACCCAGGTCTCGTCGGGCAGCGCGTCGAAGATCTTCGTCTCGACGTCGTGGATCAGGCTGGCGAACGCCTCGGGGTCCTTGCGGGTGTTGCCGACGCCTCCCGGGAACAGGCAGTCCCCGGTGAACACATGAGGGTGTCCGTGCGGGTCGTCGTAGACGAGGGCGATCGAGCCGGGCGTGTGACCGACCAGGTGGCGGGCGGTCAGCTCGACGTGGCCGACGCGGATGACATCTCCGTCGTCGACCGGGACGTCGGTGGGCACGGGGATGCCGTCGGCGTCGTCCCGGCCGGCGTACGTACGCGCGTGCGTGGCCGCGACCACCGCGGCGAGCGCCTGCCAGTGGTCGCCGTGCTGGTGCGTGGTGACGACGGAGGCGATGCCGTCGTCACCGATCATGCCCAGCAGGGTGTCCGCCTCGTTGGCGGCGTCGATCAGCAGTTGCTCGTCGGTGGCCCGGCAGCGCAGCAGATAGGCGTTGTTGTCCATCGGGCCGACCGCGATCTTGGTGATCATCAGGTCCTTGAGCTCGTGCACGTCGGCGGGCCCGCCGACCGTCACCTGTCCGCTGTACGTCATGACCGCCAGCCTATAGCGGGGGCAGCGCGGGGAGAGTGCCGCCGTGGACCGTCAGTGCCGAGCCGTCGCGGCGGCCGGCGAGCCAGCCGAGCAGGTCGGCCGGGCGGCCGCTGACGACGAGGGAGGGATCCCCGTCGCCGCCCGTCCTGATTCCGGGGCCCGCGTCCTGCTCGATCAGAAGTGCGGGGACGTCGGGATGGCCCCGGAAGCGTTCCGCCAGGAAGTCGATCTCGCGCTCCAGGAACTCCTCGGGCAGGTCCTCCAGGTCGTACCCGATCCCGAGGTCCACGTGATGGAGCTCCACCTCGACCCACCGGCGGAACGGCACCCGGGACGCCGAGTCGGTGACCCCGTTGCGCAGCTCGACGGTGCGTGACCAGTCGGCCGGTGCCGCACCCTCCTCCTGGAAGCGGGCGGCGCTGTCGCGGAGGTCGGCGAGCTGGACGTCGAGGGGCCGCGGGGCGTCGCGCTCGATGTCGGCGTCGCGCGCTTCCCCGGAGGGATACATCGGCCGTCCCCGCAGCACGTTCACGAGGGCGTCGGCGTTGCGGGCGAGGTGCGCGAGGACATGGCCGCGGCTCCAGCCCGGCAGCCGTGACGACTCGGTCACGGACGCGTTGTCCATCTTGGCGGCTGCGGTCAGCAGCCGCTCGGTCGCACCACGTACAGACTCCAGGTCATGAGCGTGATCAATCATGGTGCTGACCCTAGTCCCGCCACACCTTTGGGTGAAGGTGGTGAAGCAGTGCCGTAAATCGAAAGCACGTGCTATATGGTCGGGCGTGGCGTCGGGCATGCTGGATGGCCGGGGATTGTTATGCCTCCGGGGAATCCGACCGGCGTTGTCAGTGGCTCCCCCTAGTCTGAGAAATGACGGGGGCCCCGCCCCTGTCACTCCTCTCAAGCCAAGAAAGGTGCGGACCGGCGTGGCCGACCGTCTCATCGTCCGTGGCGCGCGCGAGCACAACCTGAAGAACGTCTCGCTCGACCTGCCTCGCGACTCGCTCATCGTCTTCACGGGCCTGTCCGGGTCGGGCAAGTCCTCCCTGGCCTTCGACACCATCTTCGCCGAGGGCCAGCGGCGCTACGTGGAGTCGCTCTCCTCGTACGCCCGCCAGTTCCTCGGCCAGATGGACAAGCCCGACGTCGACTTCATCGAGGGCCTCTCGCCCGCGGTCTCCATCGACCAGAAGTCGACCTCGCGCAACCCGCGCTCGACGGTCGGCACCATCACCGAGGTCTACGACTACCTGCGTCTGCTCTTCGCGCGCATCGGCAAGCCGCACTGCCCGGAGTGCGGCCGCCCGATCTCGCGCCAGTCGCCGCAGGCCATCGTCGACAAGGTCCTGGAGCTGCCGGAGGGGAGCCGCTTCCAGGTGCTCTCGCCGCTCGTGCGCGAGCGCAAGGGAGAGTTCGTCGATCTCTTCGCCGATCTCCAGACCAAGGGTTACAGCCGTGCGCGCGTGGACGGCGAGACCATCCAGCTCTCCAACCCGCCCACGCTGAAGAAGCAGGAGAAGCACACCATCGAGGTGGTCATCGACCGCCTCACGGTGAAGGAGTCCGCCAAGCGCCGTCTCACCGACTCGGTGGAGACCGCCCTCGGCCTCGCCGGCGGCATGGTCGTGCTCGACTTCGTCGACCTCCCCGAGGACGACCCCGAGCGCGAGCGGATGTTCTCGGAGCACCTGTACTGCACGTACGACGACCTGTCCTTCGAGGAGCTGGAGCCCCGTTCCTTCTCCTTCAACTCGCCTTTCGGCGCCTGCCCCGACTGCTCCGGCATCGGCACGCGCATGGAGGTCGACCCCGAGCTGATCGTCCCGGACGAGGACAAGTCCCTCGACGAGGGCGCCATCCACCCGTGGTCGCACGGCCACACCAAGGACTACTTCGGGCGTCTGATCGGCGCCCTCGCCGACGCGCTCGGGTTCCGGACGGACATCCCCTTCGCCGGGCTGCCGCAGCGCGCGAAGAAGGCCCTCCTGTACGGCCACAAGACGCAGATCGAGGTCCGCTACCGCAACCGGTACGGCCGCGAGCGGGTCTACACGACCCCCTTCGAAGGGGCCGTCCCCTTCGTCAAGCGCCGGCACAGCGAGTCCGAGTCGGACGCCAGCCGTGAGCGCTTCGAGGGCTACATGCGCGAGGTGCCCTGTCCCACCTGTGAGGGCACCCGTCTCAAGCCGCTCGTCCTCGCGGTCACCGTCATGGGCAAGTCGATCGCCGAGGTCTCCGGCATGTCCATCAGCGACTGCGCGGACTTCCTGGGCGAGCTCAAGCTCAGCGCCCGCGACAAGAAGATCGCCGAGCGGGTGCTGAAGGAGGTCAACGAACGGCTGAAGTTCCTGGTCGACGTCGGTCTCGACTACCTCTCGCTGAACCGCGCGGCCGGCACCCTCTCCGGCGGCGAGGCCCAGCGCATCCGCCTGGCCACCCAGATCGGCTCGGGACTCGTCGGCGTCCTCTACGTCCTCGACGAGCCGTCCATCGGTCTGCACCAGCGCGACAACCACCGGCTGATCGAGACCCTGGTCCGGCTCCGCGACATGGGCAACACGCTCATCGTCGTCGAGCACGACGAGGACACCATCAAGGTCGCCGACTGGATCGTCGACATCGGCCCCGGCGCGGGTGAGCACGGGGGCAAGGTCGTGCACAGCGGCTCCCTGAAGGAACTGCTCGCCAACGAGGAGTCGCAGACCGGCCAGTACCTGTCGGGCCGGAAGGCCATCCCGCTGCCCGACATCCGCCGCCCGCTCGACCCGTCCCGGCAGCTCACGGTGCACGGGGCCCGCGAGAACAACCTCCAGGACATCGACGTGTCCTTCCCGCTGGGTGTGTTCACCGCGGTCACCGGTGTCTCGGGCTCCGGCAAGTCGACCCTGGTCAACGACATCCTGTACACCCACCTGGCGCGCGAGCTCAACGGCGCGAGGAGTGTCCCGGGCCGACACACGCGCGTGGACGGCGACGACCTCGTCGACAAGGTCGTGCATGTCGACCAGTCGCCGATCGGCCGCACCCCGCGCTCGAACCCGGCGACGTACACCGGCGTCTTCGACCACGTCCGCAAGCTGTTCGCCGAGACCACCGAGGCGAAGGTCCGCGGCTACATGCCCGGCCGCTTCTCCTTCAACGTCAAGGGCGGCCGCTGCGAGAACTGCGCGGGCGACGGCACCATCAAGATCGAGATGAACTTCCTTCCGGACGTCTACGTCCCGTGCGAGGTCTGCCACGGCGCCCGCTACAACCGGGAGACCCTGGAGGTCCACTACAAGGGCAAGTCCATCGCCGAGGTCCTGAACATGCCGATCGAGGAGGCCACGGACTTCTTCGACGCCGTCCCCGCGATCGCCCGTCACCTCAATACCCTCAAGGACGTCGGTCTCGGCTACGTCCGTCTCGGCCAGGCCGCGACCACCCTGTCCGGCGGTGAGGCCCAGCGGGTGAAGCTCGCCAGCGAGCTCCAGAAGCGGTCCACCGGCCGTACGGTCTACGTCCTGGACGAGCCGACCACCGGTCTGCACTTCGAGGACATCAGCAAGCTGCTGAAGGTCCTGTCCGGACTGGTCGACAAGGGCAACACCGTCATCGTCATCGAGCACAACCTCGATGTGATCAAGACGGCCGACTGGGTCGTCGACATGGGCCCCGAGGGCGGCGCGGGCGGCGGACTCGTGGTCGCCGAGGGCACCCCGGAGGAGGTCGCCGGAGTCCCGGCCAGCCACACCGGCAAGTTCCTGAGGGAGATCCTCGGCGCCGACCGGATCAGCGACGGGACCTCGGTGAAGGCCCCGCGCAAGGCACCGGCCAGGAAGACGGCCGCGGCGAAGAAGACGGTCGCCGCCGGGTCGGCGGCCAAGAAGACGGCGACGGCCAGGACCACGGCGGCCAAGAAGGCGGCCGGAGCCGATGGGAAGGCCACGCCCGCCAAGAAGACGACCCGGGCCCGCAAGGCCTGAGACACGGGCCCGCCGGCCCGGACACATCAGGAACACACGAAGCAGCGGTGCCGCGGAGACTTCCCGCGGCACCGCTGCTTCGTCATGGCACAGGCACCGGGACCGGCACTGTCACCGCTCTCCTCGACACCTACAGCTCACCCAGTTCCGACGCATACGGCGGCTGCGCCCCCGCGCGTGAGCACGTGATCGCCGCCGCGCGGGCCGCGAACCGCAGCAGCCGGGTCCAGTCCTCGACGCCAAGGCCGGCGAGCGCGTCCGGGGACAGCGCGTCCAGGGTGGCCAGGCCGTGCAGCAGGGCCGCGTTCACCGTGTCGCCGGCGCCGATCGTGTCCACGACGTCGACCTTCTCGCCCGGCACCGGGAGCACCGCCCCGTCCCGGGTGAACACGGTCAGCCCGTCACCGCCATGGGTGATCACCACGGCCGAGGGTCCCGAGGCCAGCCACTCGCGCGGGGTGCCGCCTAGCCACAGCGCGTCCTCCTCGGAGAGCTTGAGCAGGGACACCGACGGCAGCCAGCTCTTGAACCGGGCCCGGTAGGCGTCCGCGTCGGGGATCAGCCCGGCCCGGATGTTCGGGTCGAGCGCCGTGAACACGCCCTGCGCGGCAGCGGTCCGCAGCAGCTCCTCGTACGCGCTCGCCCCCGGTTCCAGGACGAGCGAACAGGTGCCGAAGGACACCGCGCGCGTGCCGGACGGGAGCGCGGCGGGAGCCGTGAACAGACGGTCGGCGGTGCCGTCGACGTAGAAGGAGTAGGCGGCCGAGCCGTCGGTGTCGATCGTGGCGACGGCGAGCGTGGTGGGTTCCGGCCCGCGCTGCACGGCGGACACCTCCACTCCCGCCTCCCGCAGCCCGTCGAGCAGCGCCTCGCCGAAGGCGTCGAGCGAGGTGCGGGAACAGAAGGCGGTGGGGGAGCCGAGTCGCCCGAGGGCCACGGCGGTGTTGTAGGGGCCGCCGCCGAGTGCCGGCTTGAGCACCGCGAGGGCACCTGGGCCCTGCGGTACCAGATCGATCAGGGCCTCACCGGCGACGACGATCACGAGACGGTTCCTTTCGACTGCGAGGGCTGCGAGGGCTGCGAGGGCTGCGAGGGCTGCGCGGGCTGCGTGAGCCGGGAGGGCTGCGTGGGCTGGGCGCGATGTGACGGTTGCGAGGGCTCGGACCGCCGCGCGGGACGGCCGTGCTCCTGCGCCCCGGTCTCCGCACACCCGCACGACGTCCGGTGGACGAACGCGCAGTCCAGGCGCACGGTCCGGGCCGGTCGGTCCGGCGCCTCGAGGCGTTCCAGGAGCACCCGGACCGCCTGGGCGCCGATCTCTCTGCTGGGCTGGGCGATCGCGGTGAGCCGGGGCGAGAACAGGTCGGCCCAGGCGAAGTCGTCGAAGCAGCACAGGGCGAGGTCGTCCGGCACCGAAAGACCGCGCTCGCGCAGGGCGCGCAGGGTTCCGATGGTCATCGCGTTGTTGGCGGTGACGAGGGCGGTGGGCGGGGCGGCGAGGGAGAGCAGGGCGGCGGTCGCGCGCTCGGCTCCGGCCGACTCGGAGTCGCCGTGGGCGACGAGGTGATCGTCGTAGGGGAGACCGGCGGCCGTCAGGCCCTGTCGGTATCCGGAGATCCGTTCGGCGGTGGTGCTGAGCCCTGGCAGGCCGGCCACCAGCCCGATGCGCCGGTGGCCGAGTCCGGCGAGATGGGTGACCAGCCCGGCCGTCGGCCCGGTGTTCTCGGCGCAGACCTGGTCGAAGCGCTGCGGGCCGTCCTCGGGGACGGCGACCACCCGGTCGAGGAACACGGTCGGGACCTCGTGGCGCCCGAGGTAGGAGACGAGCTCGCGCGGATCCGCCGAGGGCGCGACGATCATGCCGTCCACGCGTCTCTCGTGCAGCAGCTGGACGACCTTGCGCTCGTGGTCGGGGTCGTCGTGCGGATCGGCGATGAGCAGGCTGTAGCCGTGTTCCAGAGCGCTCGCCTCGACGCCCTGGAGGATCTCCGTGAAGTACGGGTTGCTGATCGCCGACACCGCGAGCCCGATGGAGCGGGTGCGGGAGGTGACCAGGGAGCGGGCCAGGGTGTTGGGGGTGTAGCCGAGTTCGTCGACGGCGTCCAGCACGGCCTGGCGGGTGTGGGGCAGGACAGGTCGGGTCCCGTTGAGGACGTGCGAGACGGTCGCCACGGACACCCCGGCGCTGCGTGCCACGTCGGCCATGGTCGGCATCGGATCCCCTCCCGGAGCAGTGCCCACGGGGCACCGGAACGGTGGCCCTCGGCCCGGAAGGTATCCCATCCAGCGGCGCACGTAAACGCTTGCGCAAGCGTTTACGCGGTCACCGGTCCGTCGGCACCGCCCGCTGCTCCCAGTCCCACCCGATCCCCACCACCCCCGTCCGCACCCGCGGCTCGACCAGGTGCACCGAGTGGTGGTGGCCGGTGAGGGCCAGTTCCTGGCGGCCGCTGCGGGGCGCGGCGGGGGAGTGCTGGGCGAAGCGGTGGCAGCGCAGCGGCAGGGCGTTCTCGTCGAAGCGGACCTGGAGCGCGTACTGCCCGCCTGGTGAGCCGAAGCCCCGGACGTACTCGCGCGACACCCCGGCCGTGCCGTCCTCGACGCGGTAGCGGAACAGGAAGGTGTCACCCGCCCGCAGCCGGGCGTCGAGAAGCAGCTCGGCCACGAGCACCCCGGTGTCGTGGTGCGAACGCACGCGTCCCGTACGGCAGTTCTCCAGGGCGTGCACGCTCATGCGCTCCGGCGCGCACCCCGGGTCGCCGTGGTGGACGGCGATGTACCGGTCGACGCCCTCGCGGTGGGCGCGCACGATGTGGTGCGACTCGCGGCTGCGCAGCTCGCGGCGCGCCCCGATGTCTATCCGCTCGTGGTGGCCGAGGGTGTGCAGCCCGTCGTCGCGCGGCGAGTCCAGCTCGGCGAGGAGCTGTTCGAGGACGTCCGAGGCCGCGAGGAGGGAGCGGTAGGAACGGGTCGCGGGCCGCTCGGCGGCCGAGCGGCCCTCGTCCTCGGCGAGCAGCCGGATCAGCGACTCCTCCGGCAGCTGGAGGATCTCCTCCAGTGCCCGTACGGCCCGCAGCGACTCGGGACGCTGCGGGCGCCGGGCGCCCTGCTGCCAGTAACTCAGGCTGGTGACGCCGACCTTGACCCCGAAGCGCGACAGATGGTGCTGGACGCGCTGGAGCGGCAGCCCCCGGGCGGCGATCGCGGCGCGCAGCGCGACGTGGAAGGGGCCGCCGCGCAGGGCCGAGTCCAGTTCCGCGTCGGCGAAGGTCGCGACGTCCGCGTGCTGTGCGTGCGGCATGCAGGGGCCTTTCTGTACAGGTCCGGGCGGCTGGTCAGGCCGTTCGTGAGGGTGCCCCGGGGCCGTCCGTGGCAGTGCCGGGGGAGGCTTCACATCCGTACGCCGTCGTTCCCGGTCCCGAGTTCCCCCGCATTGAAGCGTGTTGACCAAGTCCCGACAACACCTGCCGCCGAACGGCGGCATACTCCCGGCCGGTTGCCGACCCGCCCGATCAGGTGGCGGGGGCGTCCCCGTCGCCGCCCAGCAACTCCCTGATGGCCCGCGCCGACAGCGCCGACTTGGTCAGGAACCCGCGCGCCGGGCTGTCGGCGATGAGTTCCTCGAAGTCCTCCAGCGCGTGCGTGGAGATCAGGACGATGGCGCAGGAAGCTCTGCGGGCCAGTTCCGCCGCCACGTCGAAGCCGCTCTCGCCGTCGAGATCGAGATCGACCAGCACGAGGTCAGGGGTCAGCTCCGCGGCCCGTACCAGGGCCTCGGCACCCGACAGTGCGACGCCGACGACCGGTATCCCGTCGCGTTCCAGCAGGCGTCGCGCGGCCTCCAGGAACCGGATGCTGTCATCGACGAGAAGACAGCGCATGGACATGCGGACAGGGTCCCAACCAGCCGGGGATCGCGCCTTCCGGCTACCCGGAAAGAGTCGCGGTGGTTTGCTTCCCGGCACCGGGAACGTGCCCAAGTCCTGTGCCGGATCGGCCGGTGCCCCCTCACCCGGCGCAGCGCGAGGTCAGCCAACGGCGCGATCCCGGCCCCGCACTGCGCGGTCGCGCTCTCGCCGGAGTACGCCGAGGGCGGTGCCGGGCGCCTGTTCATCGAGCAGCTGGCGGACGGCGTGGGCCTGGCCGCGGACGCCCGCGTATCCGGCGATCACGGAGGCGTTCTCCCGTGGACTGCGGGGGAGTTCGCGGGCATGCTGAAGGGGCCGGGCGGGGCCGGATCGACCGTTCCCCGCGCGGACGCATGAACGTGGCCTCCACAAAGGGGTGTCTCGCATGACGGAACCCAACGGCACCACCCACAGAATCGGCAGCGCCTGAGGCACTGCCATGCGCCGCTCACCTCTCGGACGAAGGCCCCGGACCCCGCATCGCGTCCCGCTTCTCGCGCGGCTGCGCGTCCGCCGGAAACTGATGCTGCTGGTCCTGCTGCCGGTGACCGGGCTGCTGGTCCTCACCGCGTTCAGCTCTGTGGCCCAGTGGCGGGAGGCGCGGACCCTGCGCGACTTCCACACCGCGACCGGAGTGTCGTTCGCGGCGACCGAGGTCGCCGGCGCCGTCGCACGCGAGAGGCTCGCCGCCGTCAAGGCCAGGCTGCGCCCCGGGCCCGCCACGCGCGCGGAACGGACCGAGGCCGAACGGGCCACCGACCGGGTCCTGGCGGGTGCCCTGGCCCGCGCTGCCTCATGGCCGGGCTCCGACGTCCCCGGCGACCTCGACACCCTCGGCCGTCAACTGCACTCCCTGCGCGCCCGGACGGCCACCGGCTCGCTCACCGGCCCCGACATCGCCGACCGGTACGCGCACGTCCAGGACACCCTGCTCGCCGACGTCACCGCACTCGAATCCGCCCGCCCCACCCGGGCCTCGGGCCGCGCGGCGGACGCCCACCTCGCCCTCCTGCGGGCCATCGAGGCCGCCGAACGGGAGCAGACGGAGGTCGCCGCCCTGCTCGCCGGGCCCGCCGGCCGCCCCACCGGCGCCGGACGCTGGCCCGCCCTGGAGAGCGCCCAGCTGGACGCCTTCCGCGAGAACACCTCCGCCGAGCTGCGGACCCGGCTGCACCTCATCCAGTTCCAGGACCCCGGCCGGGCCGTCCGCGAGGTCCGCGACCTGCTGGCCACCGACACCCCGGAGACTGCCCGATGGCCCTCGTACGAGCAATGGCTCGCCGACTCCGGCGCGCGCCTCGACTCCCTGCGCGCCATCCAGGACCGGGCCGCGCGCGCACTCGACGCCACGGCGGGCCACGACCGCCGCGAGGCGGAGACCCGCGCGGTGCGCGAGCCCGCCGTCTCCCTCGCCGTCCTCGCCGCCGTCACCTTCCTCGCCCTCGCGCTCAGCCGGTCCATCACCCGGCCCCTCGCCCAGGTCTCCGCGGGCGCCCGGGCACTGTCGTGCGGCGATCTCTCGTACGACATCCGGTACACGGGCCGGGACGAACTGGGCGAGGTCGCCGACACCTTCCGTGAACTGCGGGTGACCACGGAGCGGCTGGCCACCGAGATCCGCGCCATGAACACGGCGATCGACCACAACCGCCTCGAACACCGCGCCGACGAGGCCTCCTTCGAGGGCACCTGGAGCCAGCTGCTCGGCGGCATGAACGACACCATGGCCTCCTTCGCGGCGGCGCACGGGCGGCGCGAGGACGCCGAGCAGGAACTGGCGAGCATCTTCGACCTCTCCCTGGACCTGCTCTGCATCAGCGGGGTCGACGGCTACTTCAAGCGGGTCAACCCGGCCTTCGAGCGCACCCTTGGCCACCCGCGCGAGACGCTCCTGGCGAGGCCGTTCATCGAGTTCGTGCACGAGGAGGACCGGGACACCACGCGGGCAGCCCTCGCGCGGCTCGCGAGCGGTGTCGAGGTGGCCGAGTTCGAGAACCGCTACCTGCGCGCGGACGGCACCGAGTGCTGGCTGGAGTGGAGCGCCCGGCCGGTCCCGGAACAGGGCCTCGTCTACGCCACCGCCCGCGATGTCACCGAGAGCCGCCGTGCCGCGCGGGAACAGGCCGCCCTGCGCCGGGTCGCCACCCTGGTGGCCCACGGTGCCCCGCCGTCCCAGGTGTTCGCGCGGGTGGCCGAGGAGGTGGGGGGCCTGCTGGACACCACCGCGGCCGTGCTGCGGCAGGAGGCCGACGGCAGCCGGACGGTCCTCGGGACCGTGCTCGGCATCCCGGAGGAACTCGAGGAGGCCACCCGCGAGGCGCGCAGGGCAGCGGGACAGCAGGCGATGGACGAGGTGACCCGGACCCGGTGCGAGGCCCACGTCGGTCATGCCGTGGGCGCGCCCATCGTCGTCGACGACCGGCTGTGGGGCTTCGTCCTCGCGGCCTCGCCGCTGGAGGTGCTGCCCGCGGGCACCGAGTCACGGCTGGCCGACTTCACCGAACTCGCCGCCACGGCCATCGCCAACGCCGACAGCCGTGCCCAGCTGACCGCCTCACGCGCGCGCGTGGTCGCCGCCGGGGACGCCTCACGGCGGCGCATCGAGCGGGATCTGCACGACGGGGTCCAGCAGCGGCTCGTGGCCCTCCAACTGGACCTGCGGCTCGCCGAGACCCTGGTGACCGACCCGTCCTCCGAGCTCGCGGAGCAACTGGCGCACGTCGGCAAGGGGCTCGACGACGCGTTCCAGGACCTGCTCCAGGTGGCCCGGGGCATCCACCCGGCGATCCTGTCCAAGGGCGGACTGGGGCCCGCCCTGCGCTCACTGGCCCGCCGCTCCGCCGTACCCGTCGAACTCGACCTGCGGCTGCCGGCGGGGCGCCTTCCGGAGCAGCTGGAGGTGGCCGCCTACTACGTGGCCTCCGAGTGCCTGACCAATGTGGCGAAGCACGCGCACGCGCGCGTGGCGGAGGTGGTGGCGCGGATCAGGGACGGTGTCCTCGAACTGACCGTCCGCGACGACGGCGTCGGAGGCGCCGAGCCGGGGAGCGGCTCCGGCCTGATCGGGCTCATCGACCGGGTCGAGGCGATCGGCGGGAAGCTGGCCGTCTCCGGGCTGCCCGGCGAGGGCACGACCGTGGACGTGCGGCTGCCCCTGGCCGCGCCCTCGCCGGACTCGTGACCGCCCAAGGCGGACCGGTGACCGCCCGGGGCGCACGCCGGGGAGTTCGTCCAGGTGGGGGAGCCTGAACTGGGTGACGTCGCGTACGCTCCGGGCGGTCCTGTCGGACGGAGAGGCATCCGTCCGGCTCTAGAGGCGGTGGGTCCCGCCGTGCTGTGCGGCCCGCAGGCGCTTGGCGCGCACGATGTCCGGGTCCCTGGGGTCCAGGACGCCGACCGGGCCGTACGTCTCCTCCGGGTACCGGCGGGCACGGACCGGCCGCCGCTTCTCGATCCGTGTCCGCCGCATGTCCAGCACCCTTCGGCCGTGCGACCTCGCGTCCCTCGCCCGGGACGGCCGGTCGGACTGCATCTGCACTGCCTAGAGCATCGCCCGGAGATGTCCGCACGTCGTCACGGCAGGCCTCCAATTCCGCTTCCGGCTAGCCGTAACCCCATGGGTGGGGCAGGCTGTTGGGACGCAGGCAGCGGGCGGGGCCGGGGGAGCTCCGACCTTGGACGACGCGCATCGCGCGGGCCGGGCGAGGGGGCCGGGGTCATGGACGACGCAGCACAGCAGCCGGCGCGGGGGCGGGTCGTCCTCGCCGACGACGACATCCTGCTCAGGGAGGGCCTGGCCAGTCTGTGCGAGCGCGTCGGATACCAGGTCGCGGGCCAGGCCGGTGACGCGGTCCGGCTCCTGGAACTGGTCGACGAGGAGCGCCCCGAACTGGCGATCGTCGACATCAGGATGCCCCCGGACCACTCGACCGAGGGCCTCAAGGCGGCCCGCACGATCCGTGAGCGCCACCCCGACACCGGCATCCTCGTCCTGTCGGCGTTCGTCGAGGTCGAGGACGCCCTGGAGCTGCTGGCGAGCGGCCGCAAGGTCGGCTACCTCCTCAAGAGCCGGGTCACGGTCGTCGACGAGTTCATCGAGGCCCTGGAGCGCATCCACCGCGGCGGCTCGGTCGTCGACCCCTCCCTGGTGCAGGAACTGTTCTCGGCCCAGCGCCGCGACGACCCCCTCGCCCACCTGAGCGCCCGCGAGCGCGAGGTCCTCGCCCTAATGGCCGAGGGCCGCTCCAACGCGGGCATCGGCCGCCGTCTGTGGGTCACCGAGGGCACCGTCGAGAAACACGTCCGCAGCATCCTCGGCAAACTCGGCCTCACCGAGGACACCGACGACCACCGCCGGGTCCTGGCCGTTCTCACCTTCCTGGAGTCCCGCTAGGCGTCCGCTGTGGATCACCCCGGGACATGGCCGGGGTTGTCCACAGGCCGACCGGAGTGTCAGTTCCCGCCAGTAGGGTGTGAGACATGGCCGACCCCTCCAGCTACCGCCCCAAACCAGGGGAGATCCCGGACTCCCCCGGGGTGTACAGGTTCCGCGACGAGCACCGCCGGGTGATCTACGTCGGAAAGGCGAAGAGCCTGCGCCAGCGCCTGGCGAACTACTTCCAGGACCTGGCGAGCCTGCACCCCCGCACCCGCACGATGGTGACCACGGCCGCGTCCGTGGAGTGGACCGTGGTGTCCACGGAGGTCGAGGCCCTGCAGCTGGAGTACTCCTGGATCAAGGAGTTCGACCCCCGGTTCAACGTCAAGTACCGCGACGACAAGAGCTACCCGTACCTCGCGGTGACGATGAACGAGGAGTTCCCCCGTGTGCAGGTGATGCGCGGCCAGAAACGCAAGGGCGTGCGGTACTTCGGGCCGTACGGGCACGCGTGGGCGATCCGCGACACCGTGGATCTCCTGCTGCGCGTCTTCCCCGTCCGCACCTGCTCCGCCGGCGTCTTCAAGAACGCCGCCCGCACCGGCCGCCCCTGCCTCCTCGGCTACATCGGCAAGTGCTCGGCGCCCTGTGTCGACCGCGTCTCCGCCGAGGAACACCGCGACCTGGCCGAGGACTTCTGCGACTTCATGGCCGGCCGCACCGGCACCTACATCCGCCGTCTCGAGCAGCAGATGACGGACGCGGCCGAGGAGATGGAGTACGAGCGGGCGGCCCGCCTGCGCGACGACATAGGGGCCCTGAAGAAGGCCATGGAGAAGAGCGCGGTCGTGCTCGCCGACGCGACCGACGCCGACCTGATCGCGGTCGCCGAGGACGAGCTGGAGGCCGCCGTCCAGATCTTCCACGTCCGCGGCGGACGCGTGCGCGGACAGCGCGGCTGGGTCACCGACAAGGTCGAGGAGATCACCACCGGCGCCCTCGTCGAGCACGCCCTCCAGCAGCTCTACGGCGAGGAGAAGGGCGACTCGGTCCCCAAGGAGGTCCTCGTCCCGGCCCTGCCCGAGCCGGTCGAGCCCGTCCAGGAGTGGCTCGCCGGACGCCGCGGCTCGGGTGTCTCCCTGCGCATCCCGCAGCGCGGCGACAAGAAGGCCCTCATGGAGACCGTGCAGCGCAACGCCCTCCAGGCGCTCGCCCTGCACAAGACCAAGCGCGCCTCCGACCTGACCACGCGCTCGCGTGCCCTGGAGGAGATCGCCGAGGCCCTCGACCTGGACAGTGCCCCGCTCCGCATCGAGTGCTACGACATCTCCCACCTCCAGGGCGACGACGTGGTCGCGTCCATGGTCGTCTTCGAGGACGGCCTCCAGCGCAAGAGCGAGTACCGCCGCTTCCAGATCAAGGGCTTCGCAGGTCAGGACGACGTCCGTTCCATGCACGAGGTGATCTCCCGCCGCTTCCGGCGCTATCTCGCCGAGAAGGAGAAGACGGGGGAGTGGGTGGAGGACCTCCCCGAGGAGGGCGCCCCCGAGAACGGCCTGAAGGACGAGGACGGCCGCCCCAAGAAGTTCGCCTACCCGCCCCAGCTCGTCGTCGTCGACGGCGGACAGCCCCAGGTCGCCGCCGCCAAGAAGGCGCTGGACGAGCTCGGCATCGACGACATCGCCGTCTGTGGCCTCGCCAAGCGCCTGGAGGAGGTCTGGCTGCCGGACGAGGACGACCCGGTCGTGCTGCCCCGCACCAGCGAAGGCCTGTACCTTCTGCAGCGGGTCCGTGACGAGGCCCACCGCTTCGCGATCACCTACCAGCGCACCAAGCGGGCCCAGCGCTTCCGGTCGAGCCCGCTCGACGACGTCCCCGGACTCGGGGACACGCGCAAGCAGGCCCTGCTGAAACATTTCGGGTCCTTGAAGAAACTACGATCCGCCACCATCGACCAGATCTGCGAGGTCCCCGGCATAGGCCGCAAGACGGCCGAGACGATCGCCGTGGCCCTCGCCCAGGCGGCCCCGGCCGCGCCCGCCGTCAACACGGCGACTGGAGAGATCATGGATGAGGAGGAACCCGGCACCACGGGTTCCGGTGGGGATCCCGTGACGGCGGGCGCCCCGGACGAACGACGGGGGCAGGAGACATGAATGTGAACGAGCACGAAGAACAACAGGACCAGAGCGGAGACGACGCACAGGTGAGTACGGGCACGACCCTCGACGCGGGCGGAGTCCCGGAGGCGGCCATCCCCGAGCTGGTGATCATCTCCGGCATGTCCGGCGCCGGCCGTTCCACCGCCGCGAAGTGTCTGGAGGACCTCGGCTGGTTCGTCGTCGACAACCTCCCGCCGGCGCTGATCCCCACCATGGTGGAGCTCGGCGCCCGATCCCAGGGCAACGTCGCCCGGATCGCGGTGGTCGTCGACGTCCGCGGCCGGCGCTTCTTCGACAACCTCCGCGAGTCCCTCGCCGACCTGGAGGCCAAGCACGTCACCCGGCGGATCGTCTTCCTGGAGTCCTCCGACGAGGCCCTGGTGCGCCGCTTCGAGTCCGTGCGCCGCCCGCACCCCCTCCAGGGCGACGGCCGCATCGTCGACGGCATCGACGCCGAGCGCGAGCTCCTGCGCGAGCTGCGCGGCGACGCCGACCTGGTCATCGACACCTCCAGCCTCAACGTCCACGAGCTGCGCGCCAAGATGGACGCCCAGTTCGCCGGCGAGGAGGAGCCCGAGCTCCGCGCCACCGTCATGTCCTTCGGCTTCAAGTACGGCCTGCCGGTCGACGCCGACCTGGTCGCGGACATGCGGTTCCTGCCCAACCCGCACTGGGTCCCGGAGCTGCGCCCCTTCACCGGCCTCAACGAGGAGGTGTCGGCGTACGTCTTCAATCAGCCCGGCGCCAAGGAGTTCCTCGACCGCTACGCCGAGCTGCTGCGCCTGATCGCGGCCGGCTACCGCCGCGAGGGCAAGCGGTACGTGACCATCGCCATCGGCTGCACCGGCGGCAAGCACCGCTCGGTCGCCACCTCGGAGAAGCTCGCCGCCCGGCTCGCGGCCGAGGGTGTGGAGACGGTGGTCGTGCACCGGGACATGGGACGGGAATGACCGCACGCAGTCCCCGGCTGAGCAGGCTGCGCCGGGCCGTCCCAGAGGGGCGGGCGGCCCGACCCGTCGAGGCCCGGGGTGCCAGGCCCCGCCGGCGCGGCGCCCAGCCCAAGGTGGTCGCGCTCGGCGGCGGCATGGGCCTGTCCGCCTCGCTCGCCGCCCTGCGCCGGATCACCGGCGACCTCACCGCCGTCGTCACCGTGGCCGACGACGGCGGCTCCAGCGGGCGCCTGCGCGACGAGCTGGGCGTGCTGCCGCCCGGCGACCTGCGCAAGGCGCTGGCCGCGCTGTGCGGCGACGACGAATGGGGCCAGACCTGGGCCCGGGTCATCCAGCACCGCTTCCAGTCCAAGGGCGACCTGCACGAACACGCGGTCGGCAACCTGCTGATCGTCGCCCTGTGGGAGCAGCTCGGCGACCACGTCCAGGCCCTCGACCTGGTCGGCAGGCTCCTGGGCGCGCACGGCCGTGTGCTGCCCATGTCCGCCGTACCCCTGGAGCTCCAGGCCCTGGTCAAGGGGCACGATCCGGAGCGGCCCGAGGACGTGGACACCGTACGGGGGCAGGCGACCGTGGCCCTGACCCCGGGCGAGGTGCAGTCGGTGCACGTCGTGCCGCACGACCCGCCCGCGGTCCCCGAGGCGGTCGAGGCCGTCCGGGACGCGGACTGGGTGGTCCTCGGCCCCGGCTCGTGGTTCTCCTCGGTCATCCCGCACCTGCTGGTGCCCGAACTGCTGGACGCGCTCACGCAGACGAAGGCGCGCCGGGTACTCTCCCTGAACCTCGCTCCGCAGCCGGGAGAAACCGATGGCTTCTCCCCGCAGCGTCATTTGGAGGTTTTGGGACGACACGCCCCTAAACTCGCCCTGGACGTGGTGCTGGCCGATCAGGCCGCTGTGCCCGACCGGGATTCGCTGACCGATGCCGCCAAGCGGTTCGGCGCCGCGGTCGAGCTGGCGCCGGTGGCCCGGCCCGACGGGACCCCGAGGCACGACCCGGAGCTGTTGGCCGCCGCGTACGACCGTATTTTTCGGATGCATGGAAGGATCGGCCCATGGCGATGACGGCAGCGGTGAAGGATGAGATCTCCCGGCTTCCCGTCACCCGGACCTGCTGCAGAAAGGCGGAGGTCTCCGCCATTCTGCGGTTCGCCGGCGGCCTCCACCTGGTGAGCGGGCGCATTGTGATCGAGGCGGAGCTGGACACCGCGATGGCGGCCCGCCGTCTCAAGCGGGACATTCTGGAGATCTTCGGCCACAGCTCCGAGCTGATCGTGATGGCACCGGGCGGACTGCGCCGCGGATCGCGTTACGTCGTGCGGGTCGTGGCCGGCGGTGACCAGCTGGCCCGCCAGACCGGCCTGGTCGACGGCCGTGGCCGGCCGATCCGGGGTCTGCCCCCGCAGGTCGTCTCCGGTGCCACCTGTGACGCCGAGGCCGCCTGGCGCGGGGCCTTCCTGGCGCACGGCTCGCTCACCGAACCCGGCCGCTCCTCCTCCCTGGAGGTGACCTGCCCGGGTCCGGAGGCAGCGCTCGCCCTCGTCGGCGCCGCGCGCAGGCTCTCGATCGCCGCCAAGGCGCGCGAGGTCCGCGGGGTCGACCGGGTGGTCGTGCGCGACGGCGACGCGATCGGCGCGCTGCTGACCCGCCTCGGCGCCCACGAGTCGGTGCTCGCCTGGGAGGAGCGCCGGATGCGCCGCGAGGTGCGGGCCACCGCGAACCGGCTAGCCAACTTCGACGACGCCAACCTCCGCCGCTCCGCGCGTGCGGCCGTCGCCGCCGGAGCCCGGGTCCAGCGGGCGCTGGAGATCCTCGCCGACGACGTGCCCGAGCACCTCGCCGCCGCCGGGCGCCTGCGGATGGACCACAAGCAGGCCTCCCTGGAGGAGCTGGGCGCGCTCGCCGACCCGCCGCTGACCAAGGACGCCGTGGCCGGCCGTATCCGCCGGCTGCTCGCGATGGCCGACAAGCGCGCCTCCGACCTGGGCATCCCGGGCACGGAGTCCAGCATCACCGAGGAGATGGCCGACAACCTGGTCGGCTGACGTTCCCTCACCACGCCGGTGCCGACGCCCGCTTGGGGCGCAGGCACCGGCGTCCGCGCATCCGGGCACCGGTGCTGGTGCATCCGGGGGTCGGCGTTTGCGTATCCGTGAGGCGCCCTTGACTGGATCATGAACTGTCATGAGCCTGGCATCTGTTCGCTGCTGTGGCGGACCACCGCAAGGGGGGCTCATGAGACGAAGAGCGAGACCGATCCTCGCTGTTGGCGCACTCCTCCTCGGCGGCGCGGGCCTCGTGCCCGTCGCCCAGGCCGCGGAGAGCGCAGGTTCTCCTGATCCGAACGAAGTCAAGGTCTTCCGGGCCGAGGTGACCAGCGGGCAGGTACCCCTGCTGCTGGCCGCCGGGCAGGACGGACACGAACTGAGCGAGCAGGTGCCCGCGAAGGGCACCGCCACGGTCGAGGTCTACCTCACCGACCAGGAGGCCCGGAAACTCGAGAAGCAGGGTGTCGAGCTCACCGAGCACACCCTGACCGCCAAGGCCGAGGCCCGCGTGGACAAGGCCGCCGAGGGCGTGTTCCGGCCGTACAGCGGAAGCGGCGGGCTGCGGGAGGAACTCCTCGCCACCGCCCGGGCCAACCCCGGCCTCACCAAGGTCGTCTCCATCGGCAAGACGGTGAAGGGCCAGGACATCCTCGCGCTCAAACTGACCAAGAACGCGAAGAAGTCCAAGGACGGCTCCAAGCCCTCCGTGCTCTACATGTCCAACCAGCACGCGCGCGAGTGGATCACGCCGGAGATGACCAGGCGGCTGCTCCACCACTACGTCGACGGTTACAGGACCGACAAGCGGCTCAGGAAGATCGTCGACTCCACCGAGCTGTGGTTCGTCCTGTCGGCCAACCCGGACGGCTACGACTACACCTTCCAGAACGCCGACAACCGCCTGTGGCGCAAGAACCTGCGCGACAACAACGGCGACGGCACCATCGCCGTCGGCGACGGAGTCGACCTCAACCGCAACTTCTCCTACAAGTGGGGCTACGACAACGAGGGTTCGTCCCCCAACCCCACCAGCGAGACCTACCGCGGCACGAGCCCGTCCTCCGAGCCCGAGACCAAGGCCCTGGACGCCTTCGAGAAGCGGATCGGCTTCACGTACGGCATCAACTACCACTCCGCCGCCGAACTCCTCCTCTACGGCGTCGGCTGGCAGGTGGCCACCGACACGCCCGACGACGTCCTCTACAAGGCGCTCGCAGGCACCCCGGACAACTCCGCGATCCCCGGCTACCGTCCGCAGGTCTCCTCGGAGCTGTACACCACCAACGGCGAGGCGGACGGCCACGCGTCGAACGTCAACGGCCTGGCGATGTTCACCCCCGAGATGTCGACCTGCCAGACCGCCTCGGACCTCGACCCGAACGACCAGTGGAACGCCGCCGACTGCCAGTCGGTCTTCAACTTCCCGGACGACGAGAAGCTGATCCAGCAGGAGTTCGAGAAGAACATCCCCTTCGCGCTCTCCGTCGCCGAGTCCGCCGCCCGGCCCGACCGGCCGAAGTCCTCGCTCGGCCTGAACGCCGCCGACTTCACCCCGAAGACGTTCACCACGTCCTACGCGCGCGGCGCGGACCAGGAGGTCTCCGTCGTCGTACGCAGGTCCGTGCGCGACAAGGAGCTCAAGTACCGCGTCAACGGCGGCCGTACGCACGAGCGGGATCTCCGGGCCTGGAAGGGCGGCGAGACCTACGGCGGTGAGGACAACCTCTACTTCGACGAGTACCGGGCCGAGGTGGAGGACGCCGACCCGGGCGACAAGGTCGAGGTCTGGTTCACCGGCCGGCCGAAGAGCGGAAAGCCCGCCTCCAGCACGCACTTCACGTACACGGTCGCCCAGCGGCCGCGCGCGGACGTGCTCGTGGTCGCCGAGGAGGGCGCGACCGCCGCACAGGCGCAGACCTACGTCGACGCGCTCAAGGCGGCCGGCCGTCAGGCGATCGTCTGGAACGTCGCCGCCCAGGGCGCGCCCGACGCGCTCGGGGTGCTGGACCACTTCAAGTCGGTCGTGCACTACACGGGCGCGACCGTCCCGGGCAACCCCACCCAGCTCCAGCTGCGCGCCTTCCTCAACGAGGGCGGCAAGCTGATCGAGGCGGGCGAGCGGGCCGGCGGCAGCGTCGACCTGGGCGGCGGCACGCTGTCCAACGACTTCAGCCAGTACTACCTGGGCGCCTACACGCGGACGACCCTGCCGGGCGCCACCGCCTTCCAGGGCGCCGGCAAGCTCGCCGGGACCGGCGCGAGCCTCGGCGCCGCCCCCGGCAACCCGCTGGACGCGGCCGGATCCTTCAGCGTCACCTCGGACAACCTGCCCGTGGCGACCTTCCCGCAGTTCGCGAGCGCGGGAGCCGGCGCCTACCCCGGCACGCCCAACCCGTACGGACCGTACGAGGGCTCCTCCATGGCGGCCGTCACGCACAGCGACTACGCCTGGAACCGCCTCACCCGCACCGTCGACCTCACCCAGGTGACCGCGGCGCAGGCGCCCACCCTGCGCACCCGGCTGCTGTGGGACACCGAGGAGGGCTACGACCACGCCGTCCTGGAGGCGCACACCGCCGGGGCCGACGACTGGACCACCCTCCCGGAGAAGAACGGCGCCACCAGCACCGCCGTACCCGCCGAGTGCGAGGCCGGGTTCTTCATCGCGGCCCACCCCGCGCTCAAGCGGTATCTGACCCAGGGCGCCGGCGGCTGCACGGCCACCGGCACCAGCGGCCAGTGGAACAGCCTCACCGGGGCGTCGGCAGGCTGGCAGGAGGTCTCCTTCGACCTGTCCGCCTACGCGGGCAAGAAGGTCGAGGTCTCCCTCAGCTACATCACGGACCCGGGGTCCGGCGGCCGCGGTGTCCTCGCCGACAACGCGTCCGTGGTCATCGGTGGCCAGGCCGTGGAGACCGAGGGCTTCGAGACCTCGCTCGGCGCGTGGAGCGTGCCCGGACCGCCCGCGGGCAGCCCCGCGGTCGTCAAGGACTGGGGGCGCGCCGGAGAGCTGTTCAAGACGTACGGCGCGGTCACCACGGACGACACCGTGCTGCTGGGCTTCGGCCTGGAGCACGTCACCTCGGCGGCCGACCGCACGGCCCTCGTCAGAAAGGCGCTCGCGGCCGTCCGCGGGTGAACCGGCTGTGACTCGTCGCAGTCGTTCCGGGTGACCGGAGCTTTCGGTCCGGGACGGTCCGTACCCCTACTGGCGGGTACGGACCGCCCTGCCGTGTATGGGGCATCTCGATGTCACTCCGAAAGCCTCAGGGAGGTAGGGTCGGGGGTGGTCGGGGACATCCCATACAGCTCGCCGGTCTCACAGCCGGCGTACCAACGAGGAGATCGGTTCGTGACGATCCGCGTAGGCATCAACGGCTTTGGCCGCATCGGTCGTAACTACTTCCGCGCGCTGCTGGAGCAGGGTGCTGACATCGAGATCGTGGCTGTCAACGACCTGGGTGACACCGCGACCACCGCGCACCTGCTGAAGTACGACACCATCCTGGGCCGCCTCAAGGCCGAGGTGTCGCACACCGCCGACACGATCACCGTCGACGGTCACACCATCAAGGTGCTGTCCGAGCGCAACCCGGCCGACATCCCGTGGGGTGAGCTGGGCGTCGACATCGTCGTCGAGTCGACCGGCATCTTCACGAAGAAGGCCGACGCCGAGAAGCACATCGCCGGCGGCGCCAAGAAGGTCCTCATCTCGGCTCCGGCCAAGGACGAGGACATCACCATCGTGATGGGCGTCAACGAGAACAAGTACGACGCGGCCAACCACCACGTCATCTCCAACGCCTCCTGCACCACCAACTGTGTGGCGCCGATGGCCAAGGTTCTCGACGAGAACTTCGGCATCGTCAAGGGCCTGATGACCACGGTCCACGCGTACACGAACGACCAGCGCATCCTGGACTTCCCGCACTCCGACCTGCGTCGCGCCCGCGCCGCCGCGGAGAACATCATCCCGACCACCACGGGTGCCGCCAAGGCGACCGCGCTGGTCCTCCCGCAGCTCAAGGGCAAGCTCGACGGAATCGCGATGCGCGTCCCGGTCCCCACCGGTTCCGCCACCGACCTGGTCGTGGAGCTGGAGCGCGAGGTCACCAAGGACGAGGTCAACGCCGCGTTCAAGAAGGCCGCCGAGGGCGAGCTCCAGGGCTACCTGTCCTACACGGAGGACCCGATCGTCTCCTCCGACATCGTCAGCGACCCGTCGTCCTGCACCTTCGACTCCTCCCTGACCATGGTCCAGGAGGGCAAGTCGGTGAAGATCCTCGGCTGGTACGACAACGAGTGGGGCTACTCCAACCGCCTCGTCGACCTCACGGTCTTCGTCGGCAACCAGCTCTGATCCACAGAGCAGGCATTTCGATGTGAGAGCAGGGCCCGGGCGGCGCAGGGACGCGCCGCCCGGGCCCTGACTCACGTGCAGAACAGCCCTCGTACGATCAGAGCACCCTCACCAGGAGTTCCCTCATGAAGACGATCGACGAACTTCTCGCCGAAGGCGTGGACGGCAAGCGGGTCTTCGTCCGCGCCGACCTCAACGTGCCGCTCGCCGACGGCGTCATCACCGACGACGGCCGCATCCGCGCCGTCCTGCCCACCGTCAAGGCCCTCGCGGACGCGGGCGCCAAGGTGGTCGTGGCCTCGCACCTGGGCCGCCCCAAGGGCGCGCCGGACCCGGCCTTCTCCCTGCTTCCGGCCGCCGAGCGGCTCGGTGAACTCCTGGGCGCCCCCGTGGCCTTCGCCCAGGACACCGTCGGCCCCGCCGCCCACGACGCGGTGAACGGCCTGCAGCCCGGCCAGGTCGCGGTCATCGAGAACCTGCGCTTCAACGCGGGCGAGACCTCCAAGGACGACACCGAGCGCGGCGAGTTCGCGGACCAGCTGGCCGCTCTCGCGGACGTGTACGTCGGCGACGGTTTCGGTGCGGTGCACCGCAAGCACGCTTCGGTGTTCGACCTCCCGGCCCGGCTGCCGCACTACGCCGGCTACCTGATCGCCACCGAGGTCGGCGTCCTGAAGAAGCTCACCGACGAGGTCCAGCGGCCCTACGTGGTCGTGCTCGGCGGCGCCAAGGTCTCCGACAAGCTCGCCGTCATCGACGAGCTGCTCGGCAAGGCCGACCGCATCCTCATCGGCGGCGGCATGGCCTTCACCTTCCTCAAGGCCAAGGGCCACGAGGTCGGCGCCTCCCTCCTCCAGGAGGACCAGATCCCGGCGGTCCTGGAGTACATCGAGCGCGCCGAGAAGACCGGCGTCGAGCTGGTCCTGCCGGTCGACGCGGTGGTCGCCCCCGCCTTCCCGGACCTGAAGACCAAGGCCCCGGCCGACGCCACCACCGTCGCCGCGGAGGCCATCCCGGCCGACCGGATGGGCCTGGACATCGGCCCGGCCTCCGGCAAGCTGTACGCCTCGAAGATCACCGACGCCGCCACCGTCTTCTGGAACGGCCCGATGGGCGTCTTCGAGCACCCCGAATTCGCCGAGGGCACCAAGGCGGTCGCCCAGGCTCTCCTCGACTCCTCGGCCTTCACGGTCGTCGGCGGCGGCGACTCCGCCGCGGCCGTCCGGATCCTGGGCTTCGACGAGAACGCGTTCGGACACATCTCGACCGGTGGCGGCGCCTCCCTCGAATACCTCGAGGGCAAGACGCTCCCCGGCCTCGCCGCACTGGAGGACTGACCCCGCATGACCACTCGTACGCCGATCATGGCGGGCAACTGGAAGATGAACCTCAACCACCTCGAGGCCATCGCGCACGTCCAGAAGCTCGCCTTCGCCCTCTCGGACAAGGACTACGAGGCCGTCGAGGTCGCCGTCCTGCCGCCCTTCACCGATCTGCGCTCCGTGCAGACCCTGGTCGACGGCGACAAGCTCAAGATCAAGTACGGCGCCCAGGACCTCTCGGCGCACGACTCCGGTGCCTACACCGGCGAGATCTCGGGCTCGATGCTCGCCAAGCTGAAGTGCACGTACGTGGCGGTCGGCCACTCCGAGCGCAGGCAGTACCACGCCGAGACCGACGAGCTCGTCAACGCCAAGGTCAAGGCCGCCTACAAGCACGGCCTCACCCCGATCCTGTGCGTCGGCGAGGAGCTGGACGTCCGCGAGGCGGGCAACCACGTCTCGCACACCCTCGCCCAGGTCGAGGGCGGCCTGAAGGACCTCCCGGCCGAGCAGGCCGAGTCCGTCGTCATCGCCTACGAGCCCGTGTGGGCCATCGGCACCGGCAAGGTCTGCGGCGCCGAGGACGCGCAGGAGGTCTGCGCCGCCATCCGCGGCAAGGTCGCCGAGCTGTACACCCAGGAGCTGGCCGACCAGGTCCGCATCCAGTACGGCGGCTCCGTCAAGGCCGGCAACGTCGCCGAGATCATGGCGCAGGCCGACATCGACGGCGCTCTGGTGGGCGGTGCCTCTCTGGACGCCGATGAGTTCGTCAAGATCGTGCGCTTCCGGGACCAGTGAGTAGGCCGTAGCGGCGATCCGTCGTACCCTTGCGGGGGCATGGCCCTTAAGGCCGTGCCCCCGTCGTTCATCCGAATCCGAGAGAGTTGGTCCAGCCGTGGTTATGGGGTTCTCGATCGCCCTGATCATCTTCAGCGGCCTGATGATGCTGCTGGTGCTCATGCACAAGGGCAAGGGCGGCGGCCTCTCCGACATGTTCGGTGGCGGTATGCAGTCCTCCGTCGGCGGCTCTTCGGTCGCCGAGCGCAACCTTGACCGGATCACCATCGTGGTCGGTCTGCTGTGGTTCGCGTGCATCATCGTGCTCGGTCTCCTCATGAAGACGAACAGCTGAGCGGCCACGCCACACACAGCACGTACATTCCGCACGTAAGGCCCCATGTTCGGTACGCGCACCTGAGCGCGGCCTATCATGGGGCTTGCGTCTAGGTGTGGGGGCGGTAACTCCAATCACTGGACGCGCGTTGGGCCTTACGTAGACTGAGGCGCTCGCAACGAAGCGACAACGCCGACTCGCTTCGCGGCACCATCACGCAGGGAGTTACGACCGTGGCAAGTGGCAACGCGATCCGAGGTAGCCGGGTCGGGGCGGGGCCGATGGGCGAGGCCGAGCGGGGCGAGTCCGCGCCCCGGCTGCGCATCTCCTTCTGGTGCTCCAACGGGCATGAGACGCAGCCCAGCTTCGCCAGCGACGCGCAGGTCCCCGACACCTGGGACTGTCCGCGCTGCGGCTTTCCCGCCGGACAGGACCGGGACAACCCGCCGGACCCGCCGCGCACCGAGCCGTACAAGACGCACCTCGCGTACGTACGGGAGCGGCGCAGCGACGCGGACGGCGAGGCGATCCTCGCCGAGGCGCTCGCCAAGCTGCGGGGCGAGATCTAGGAGTCGAATGCCGGCCGGGTACCAGGGGTGCCTGGCCGGAACCGTTTTCACGACCGCCGGCCCGCTGGGCATGAGCGCCGGCGCCCCTGGTATGACCGCCGGCCCCCTGGCATGTCCGTCGGCCCGACGGGCACGATTGTCCGCCCGCCGGGCATGACTGCCTGCCCGCCGAGCACGACCGCTGCCCGCCGGGCACGACCGTCGGCCCGTCTGGGCGATGGCGGGCGCAGCTGTCGGCCCCCGCCGGTGGACGCCGGTCGAGGCCGGGGGCGGGTGTGCGCCCGCGTGGCGCGGGGGACGGTACGGACGGCTGCGGTGCGCGGGGGACGGAAATGTGGTGCGCGTCAGGGCCCTCGGCCTTCGGCGCCGTGCCGCGCAGTAGGGCTTCGGCCTTCGGCGCCGTGCCGCGCGGCGGCCCCTCCTCGCCGGGCCCCTGACCGAACTCTGCTCCTCATCGCCGCCCGCGATCACCGTCCACGGCCGCCTGCCCCGGTCTCCCGCGAGCGGCATGTCCCAGCTCGACCCGCCCGAGCCGGGACGAAGGACGAACGGCCCGATCCTGTCCGCGGTGCCCCTCCTCGTGCTGTTTCGCCGTCCCGCTGATACCCGCGCTCCGCGCGCACGTACCTGTTGGTGCGGTCGGCGCCGCAGTCGGTACGGCTCGCGCCCCGCGTTGATCAACTAGGTTGGACCAGCTGGGACAGGCACGAAAGAAGGCTGAAGTCGGACATGAACGCAGACGGCCGTACCAGGCTCAACCGGACGCCCGAGTGGACCGCGCTGGCCGAGCACCGCGAGGAGCTCGGCGAGGTGCGGCTGAGGGAGCTCTTCGCCGCCGATCCCGGCCGCGGCACCGAGTACGCACTGCGGGTCGGTGACCTGTACGTCGACTACTCCAAGCACCTGGTCACCGACGAGACGCTGCGGCTGCTGCGCGAACTCGCCGCCGCGACCGATGTGTTCGGGCTCAGGGACGCCATGTTCCGAGGCGAGAAGATCAACACGACCGAGGACCGGGCCGTGCTGCACACCGCGCTGCGGGCCCCGCGCGACGCGGTGATCGAGGTCGACGGCGAGAACGTCGTGCCTCAGGTGCACGCCGTGCTCGACAGGATGAGCGACTTCGCGGGCCGGGTCCGTTCCGGTGAGTGGACCGGGCACACCGGCAAGCGGATCAAGAACGTCGTCAACATCGGCATCGGCGGCTCCGACCTCGGTCCCGCGATGGCCTACGAGGTGCTGCGCGGCTTCACCGACCGCGACCTCACCGTCCGCTTCGTGTCCAACGTCGACGGCGCCGACCTGCACGAGGCCACCCGCGACCTGGACGCGGCGGAGACGCTCTTCGTCATCGCCTCCAAGACCTTCACCACCATCGAGACGATCACCAACGCCACCTCGGCCCGCGCCTGGCTGCTCGACGAGCTCAAGGCCGGCCAGGAAGCCGTCGCCCGGCACTTCGTGGCCCTGTCGACCAACGCCGGGAAGGTGGCGGAGTTCGGCATCGACCCGGACAACATGTTCGAGTTCTGGGACTGGGTCGGCGGCCGCTACTCCTTCGACTCGGCGATCGGTCTCTCCCTGATGATCGCCATCGGCCCCGACCGCTTCCGCGAGATGCTCGACGGCTTCCACCTCGTCGACGAGCACTTCCGCACCGCCCCGGCCGAGGCCAACGTGCCGCTGCTGCTGGGCCTGCTGGGCATCTGGTACGGCAACTTCCACGACGCCCAGTCGCACGCCGTACTGCCGTACAGCCACTACCTGTCGAAGTTCACCGCCTATCTCCAGCAGCTGGACATGGAGTCCAACGGCAAGTCGGTGCAGCGCGACGGTCGGCCGGTCGAGTGGCAGACCGGACCGGTGGTGTGGGGCACGCCCGGCACCAACGGGCAGCACGCCTACTACCAGTTGATCCACCAGGGCACCAAGCTCATCCCCGCGGACTTCATCGGCTTCGCCGAGCCGGTGGAGGAGCTGAGCGACGGGCTCAAGGCCCAGCACGACCTGCTGATGGCGAACTTCTTCGCCCAGACCCAGGCGCTGGCCTTCGGCAAGACACCGGACGAGGTGCGGGCGGAGGGTGTGGCCGAGGAGCTGGTCCCGCACAAGACGTTCCAGGGCAACCACCCCACGACGACGATCCTGGCCCGCGAACTGACCCCCTCGGTCCTGGGCCAGCTCATCGCCCTCTACGAGCACAAGGTGTTCGTCCAGGGCGCCGTCTGGAACATCGACTCCTTCGACCAGTGGGGCGTCGAGCTCGGCAAGGTCCTCGCCAAGCGCGTCGAGCCGGCGCTCACCGAGGGCGTCGAGGTGCCGGGCCTGGACGCGTCCACGAAGGCCCTGGTGGCGACGTACCGGGAGCTGCGCGGACGCCAGTGAGCCACCCCGGCCGGAACTGCTGTGCGTTTTCCGTGCCCATGCCCCGTGCCGGTCACGGCGGGGGCGCCTACAGCGGTCTGGAGGCGGTTCCGGAGAAGCTCGGTGCCGACGGCACGACGATCACCGTCGGCAACCCGCACGCGCCGGTGAGGGGTGCACCTCTACGAGGACCCGAGGTGCCCGGTCTACGAGGAGTTCGAGTCCACCGGCGGCGGCCCGGAGCTGCGGGAGGCGACCGTACGGGGGGAGACGAGGACCGAGTCCCTGGCGTCCTTCCTGGACGACAGGGTCGGCGGCAGCGGTTCGGAGAAGGCGGTCAACGCCCTGCGGGCGGCGCCGGCGGAGGGCAGGTTCGCGGAGCACCACCAAGTGCTCTGCCGCCACCAGCCCGAGGAGTCCGAGGACGGCTTCACCCATGACCGTCTGCTCGAACTGGCCGAGCGTGTCGACGGGTTGCGGGGCCCGGCGTTCGACTCGGCGGTGAAGGGCATGAAGTACCGGGCCTTCATGAAGGCGTCCGAGAAGGCCAATGAGGACGCCGACTGCAACGGCGTGCTCTTCGACGCTCCGGTGTTCTCGAACCTGCTCCGGGAGATCCGCAGGGAGCCGGAGGACTGGCAGAACTACGTCTTCCCCGACGTCGCGACGACGCCGGGCCCCTTCTGAGGGACCCGGCGTCGACCGCCGTACGCGAAACGGGTGTTACGGCGAGGCCGGTGGATACAGCGACCTCGGCAGCTGGGACGCCGCCGCCGAGTCCAGCAGCCACAGGGTGCGGGCCCGGCCGCGCGCCCCCGCCGCCGGGGCCTGGATCTCCCCCGCGCCGGACAGGGCGATCGCCGCGGCCTGCGCCTTGTCCTCGCCGGCCGCGAGCAGCCACACCTCGCGTGCCGCGCGGATCGCGGGCAGCGTCAGCGTCACCCGGGTCGGCGGGGGCTTCGGCGCGCCGTGCACACCGACGACCGTGCGCTCGGTCTCCCGGACCGCGGGCAGCTCCGGGAACAGGGACGCCACATGGGTGTCCGGGCCGACGCCCAGCATCAGCACGTCGAAGGTCGGGACCGCGCCGTGGTTCTCGGGACCGGCCGCACGGGCCAGCTCCTCGGCGTAGGCCGCCGCCGCGGCCTCGACGTCCGCGCCGTGGGGGCCGTCCGACGCCGGCATGGCGTGCACGCGCTTCGGGTCCAGCGGTACGGCGTCCAGCAGGGCCTCGCGGGCCTGCGTGACATTGCGCTCCGGGTCGCCCTCGGGCAGGAAGCGCTCGTCGCCCCACCACAGGTCCAGACGGCCCCAGTCGACGGCGTCCCGGGCGGGCGCCGAGGCCAGGGCGGCGAGCAGACCGTTGCCGTTGCGGCCGCCGGTGAGGACCACCGACGCGGAGCCCCGGGAGGCCTGCGCGTCCACGATCCTGGTGATCAGGCGGGCCGCGGCGGCCTGGGCCATCAGCTCCTTGTCGTGGTGCACGACCAGCTGCGGGGTGCTCACTTCGCCGCCTTCCCGTTCCCGGTCAGGCCGGAGGGGACCGGCTTCAGCGATGCCGACGGCGCCCCTTCCGCCCGGGGAGCTTTCGCAGGGCCCTCGACAGGGGCCTTGACGGCGAGCTCCGCGGAAGCTCCGGATCCAGCGGATCCAGCGGATCCTCCGGAGACGGGCTCCCCGGAGGAGGACTCTGCGGCGCCGGACCCCTCGGCGGCGGATTCGTCGCCGACGGGCTTGTCCGCGACGGATCCGGGTTCTCCTTTGGGAGCCGGTTCCCGAAAGGGCGCCGACGGTCCCGGAAAGGGCGCCGACGGGTTCAGCCGTTCCACCCCGAACCGCAGCGCGGAGGCGTACGTGTCGTCCGGGTCCAGCCTGCGCAGCTCCTCCGCGATCAGCTCGGCCGTGTCCCGGCGCTTGAGCGCCACCGCACGGTCCGGCTGCCCCTGGATGGAGAGCGTGGCGAGCGAGCCGTCCGCACGGTCCAGCACGATCGGACCGCTGTCCGTGTGCAGGCGTACGGCCGTCAGACCGGGGCCGCCGGACAGCGACCGCTTCACCGGCACGTCCAGCCGGTCCGCCAGCCACATCGCCAGCAGCTCGCAGCTCGGGTTGAACTCCTCGCCCTCCACCTCGACGGCCTCCACCTCGCAGGTGACCTGGTCGAGCGCGGCGGCCAGCATCGAGCGCCACGGGGTGATCCGGGTCCAGGAGAGGTCGGTGTCGCCCGGGGCGTAGGTCTCGGCGCGCGCCGTCAGCTCGCGCACCGGCTGCTCGGAGGCGTACGTGTCGGTCACCCGCCGCTGGGCGAGCGCACCCAGCGGGTCCCCGGCCGGGTCGAGCGGCGCGTCCACCGGCCACCAGACGACGACCGGCGCGTCCGGCAGCAGCAGCGGCAGGACGACCGACTGGGCGTGGTCGGCCACCTCGCCGTACAGCCGCAGCACCACCGTCTCGCCGGTGCCCGCGTCCGCGCCCACCCGCACCTCGGCGTCGAGGCGGGACTGGGTGCGGTCACGAGGACTGCGCGACACCCGCTTGATGACCACCAGCGTGCGCGAGGGGTGCTCGCGGGACGCGTCTCCGGCGGCCTTGAGGGCGTCGTAGGCGTTCTCCTCGTCGGTGACGATGACCAGCGTGAGCACCATGCCGACGGCCGGTGTGCCGATGGCCCGGCGCGCCTTGACCAGCGCCTTGTTGATCTTGCTGGCGGTGGTGTCGGTGAGGTCTGTCTTCATGGCCGGCGCCAGCTCCGTCCCTCTCGTGCGAGCATTTCGTCCGCCTCGACCGGGCCCCAGGTCCCCGCGGGGTACTGGGCGGGCCTGCCGTTCGTGTCCCAGTACTCCTCGATCGGGTCGAGGATCTTCCAGGACAGCTCGACCTCCTCCGTGCGAGGGAAGAGGTTCGAGTCGCCGAGCAGCACGTCGAGGATCAGCCGCTCGTACGCCTCGGGGGACGACTCCGTGAACGACTCGCCGTAGGCGAAGTCCATGGACACGTCCCGGATCTCCATCGAGGTGCCCGGCACCTTGGAGCCGAAGCGGACGGTGACGCCCTCGTCGGGCTGGACGCGGATGACGATCGCGTTGGAGCCGAGCTCCTCGGTGGCCGTCGTGTCGAAGGGGGAGTGCGGGGCCCGCTGGAAGACCACCGCGATCTCGGTGACCCGGCGGCCCAGGCGCTTGCCGGTGCGCAGGTAGAAGGGGACGCCCGCCCAGCGGCGGTTGTCGATCTCCACCTTGATGGCCGCGTAGGTGTCGGTCTTCGACTGGGGGTCGATGCCGTCCTCTTCGAGGTAGCCGACCGCCTTCGCGCCGCCCTGCCAGCCCGCCGCGTACTGTCCGCGCACGGTGTCCCGGCCCAGGTCCTTCGGCAGCTTCACCGCGCCGAGCACCTTGGTCTTCTCCGCGGCCAGCGCGTCCGCGTCGAAGGAGGCCGGCTCCTCCATGGCCGTGAGGGCCATCAGCTGGAGCAGGTGGTTCTGGATGACGTCACGGGCGGCGCCGATGCCGTCGTAGTACCCGGCGCGGCCGCCGATGCCGATGTCCTCGGCCATCGTGATCTGCACGTGGTCCACGAAGGACCGGTTCCAGATCGGCTCGAACATCGTGTTGGCGAAGCGCAGCGCCAGGATGTTCTGGACGGTCTCCTTGCCCAGGTAGTGGTCGATGCGGAAGACCTGGTCCGGGGCGAAGACCTCCTCGACGGTCGCGTTGAGCTCCTCGGCCGACTTCAGGTCGTGGCCGAAGGGCTTCTCGATGACCGCGCGGCGCCAGGACCCGCTCGACTGGTCGGCCAGCCGGTGCTTCTTCAGCTGCTGGATCACCACGGGGAAGGCGGACGGCGGCACGGACAGGTAGAAGGCGAAGTTGCCGCCGGTGCCCTGTGCCTTGTCGAGTTCGTCGATGGTGTCGCGCAGCCGCTCGAACGAGTCGTCGTCGTCGAAGGTGCCCTGGACGAAGCGCATCCCCTGGATGAGCTGCTGCCAGACCTCCTCGCGGAACGGCGTCCGGGCGTGCTCCTTGACGGCGTCGTGGACGACTTCCGCGAAGTCCTCGTGCTCCCAGTCCCGCCGTGCGAAGCCGACCAGCGAGAAGCCCGGCGGCAACAGACCCCGGTTCGCGAGGTCGTACACGGCGGGCATGAGCTTCTTTCGTGACAAATCGCCCGTGACGCCGAAGATGACCAGGCCCGACGGCCCCGCGATACGCGGGAGCCGTCGGTCGGCAGGGTCACGCAGCGGATTGCTGCTCGACAAGATTTCAGCCCTCCGAGGGGGCGAGGCGCTGGAGCTCCGCCTCGGTCGACTTGAGCAGGTCGTTCCAGGCCGCCTCGAACTTCTCGACGCCCTCGTCCTCCAGGAGCTGGACCACCTCGTCGTAGCTGATCCCGAGCTTCTCGACGGCGTCGAGGTCGGCGCGGGCCTGCTCGTACGTGCCGGCGATCGTGTTGCCGCGGATCTGCCCGTGGTCCTCGGTGGCGAACAGGGTCGCCTCCGGCATGGTGTTCACCGTGTTCGGCGCCACCAGCTCGTCGACGTACAGCGTGTCCTTGTACGCCTTGTCCTTGACGCCGGTCGAGGCCCACAGCGGACGCTGCTTGTTCGCGCCGGCGTTCTCCAGCTTCGACCAGCGCTCGCCCGAGAAGACCTCCTCGTACGCCTGGTAGGCGAGGCGGGCGTTGGCGACACCGGCCTTGCCGCGGGCGGCCTTGGCCTCGTCGGTGCCGAGCGCGTCGATGCGCTTGTCGATCTCGGTGTCCACACGGGACACGAAGAAGGACGCCACGGAGTGGATCTTCGACAGGTCCAGACCCCGCTCCTTGGCCTTCTCCAGGCCGGCCAGGAAGGCGTCCATGACCAGGCGGTAGCGCTCCAGCGAGAAGATCAGCGTGACGTTGACGCTGATGCCGAGGCCGATGACCTCGGTGATCGCGGGAATGCCCGCCTGGGTGGCCGGGATCTTGATGAGGGTGTTGGGGCGGTCGACCAGCCAGGCGAGCTGCTTGGCCTCGGCGACGGTCGCCTTGAGGTTGTGCGCCAGGCGCGGGTCGACCTCGATCGACACCCGGCCGTCCTGACCGTTGGTCGCGTCGAACACCGGGCGCAGGATGTCGGCGGCGTCCCGGACGTCCGCCGTCGTGATCATGCGGAGGGCCTCTTCGACGGACACCTTGCGGAAGGCCAGGTCGGAGAGCTGCTGGTCGTAGCCGTCGCCCTCGGAGATCGCCTTCTGGAAGATCGACGGGTTGGTGGTGACGCCCACGACGTGCTGCTGGTCGATCAGCTCGGCGAGGTTGCCGGACGTGATCCGCTTGCGCGACAGGTCGTCCAGCCAGATCGCCACGCCTTCCTCGGAGAGGCGCTTGAGTGCGTCTGTCATGGAATTACATCTCCTACGTGTCGTATGTGAGCGTCAGCGCTGGGCGGCGGCCAGGGATTCCCGGGCCTTCGCGGCCACGTTCTCCGCAGTGAAACCGAACTCCTGGAAGAGGAGCTTGCCGTCTGCGGAAGCACCGAAGTGCTCCAGGGAAACGATGCGACCGGCGTCCCCGACGTACTTGTGCCAGGTGAGACCGATCCCCGCCTCGACCGCGACACGGGCCCTCACGGCCGGGGGAAGGACGCTGTCCCGGTACCCCTGGTCCTGCTCCTCGAACCACTCCACGGACAGCATGGAGACGACCCGCGTCGGTACACCGTCGGCTTCCAGCCGCTCCCGGGCCTCGGCGGCGACGTGCACCTCGGAACCGGTGGCGATGAGGATCACCTCGGGCGTCCCGGTGGAGGCCTCGAACAGGACGTAACCGCCCTTGACCGCGTCCTCGTTGGGCTCGTACGTCGGCACGCCCTGACGGGTCAGCGCGAGGCCGTGCGGGGCGCCCTTGCCGAACTCCTTCGTCCAGCGCTTGAGGATCTCGCGCCAGGCGATCGCCGTCTCGTTGGCGTCCGCCGGGCGGACCACGTTCAGGCCCGGGATCGCGCGCAGCGAGGCCAGGTGCTCGACCGGCTGGTGCGTCGGGCCGTCCTCGCCGAGACCGATGGAGTCGTGCGTCCACACGTACGTCACCGGCAGGTGCATCAACGCCGAGAGCCGGACGGCGTTGCGCATGTAGTCGGAGAAGACGAGGAACGTACCGCCGTAGATGCGGGTGTTGCCGTGCAGCGCGATGCCGTTCATCTCCGCGGCCATGGAGTGCTCGCGGATGCCGAAGTGGATCGTGCGGCCGTACGGGTCGGCCTCCGGCAGCGGGTTGTCCGCCGGGAGGAACGAGCTGTTCTTGTCGATCGTCGTGTTGTTCGAACCCGCGAGGTCGGCGGAGCCGCCCCACAGCTCGGGGATCACGGCGCCGAGGGCCTGCAGGACCTTGCCGGACGCGGCACGGGTGGCGACACCCTTGCCGGGCTCGAACACCGGGATCGAGGACTCCCAGTCCTTGGGCAGCTCACCCGCGGCGACCCGCTCGAACTCGGCCGCGCGCTCGGGGTTGTTGCTCCGCCACTCCTGGAAGGACTTCTCCCACTCGGCCCGCGCCTGACGGCCGCGCTCCAGCGCCCCGCGGGTGTGCTCGATGACCTCGTCCGCGACCTCGAAGGACTGCTCCGGGTCGAAGCCCAGCACCCGCTTGGTCGCCGCGACCTCGTCGTCGCCGAGCGCCGAGCCGTGGGCGGCCTCGGTGTTCTGCGCGTTCGGGGCGGGCCAGGCGATGATCGAGCGCATCGCGATGAAGGACGGCCGGTCGGTGACCGCCTTGGCCTTCTGGATCGCCTCGAAGATCGCGGCCGGGTCGAGGTCGCCGTTGGCCTGCGGCGCGACACGCTGCACGTGCCAGCCGTACGCCTCGTACCGCTTGACGGTGTCCTCGGAGACGGCCGTCTCGGTGTCGCCCTCGATCGAGATGTGGTTGTCGTCCCACAGCAGGATCAGGTTGCCGAGCTTCTGGTGGCCGGCCATCGAGGACGCCTCGGCGGAGATGCCCTCCTGGAGGCAGCCGTCACCGGCGATGGCGAAGACGTAGTGGTCGAAGGGGGAGGTGCCCTCGGGGGCCTCCGGGTCGAACAGACCGCGCTCGTAGCGGGCGGCCATCGCCATGCCCACCGCATTGGCGACACCCTGGCCGAGCGGACCGGTGGTGGTCTCGACGCCCTTGGTGTGGCCGTACTCCGGGTGACCCGGGGTCTTCGAGCCCCAGGTGCGGAAGGCCTTGAGGTCGTCCAGCTCCAGGCCGAAACCGGCCAGGTAGAGCTGGGTGTAGAGGGTCAGGGACGAGTGGCCGGCGGACAGCACGAAGCGGTCGCGCCCGACCCAGTCCGGGTCGGCCGGGTCGTGCCGCATCACCTTCTGGAAGAGGGTGTAGGCGGCGGGAGCCAGGCTCATCGCCGTACCCGGATGGCCGTTTCCGACCTTCTGTACGGCGTCGGCGGCCAGGACGCGGGCGGTGTCGACGGCCCGCTGGTCCAACTCGGTCCACTCGAGGTCTGTGGTGGTCGGCTTGGTGCTCACCCTGGGTCAGGGCTCCTCTCCACATGTCACGCATGTCGAATGCCGGTGCACGGGACGCCCGGCCGTTGTCGAGCCTACCCCCGCAAGTACGTGCGTTTTTTCGAGTCATTCCAGACTGCCGGGCCTCACGGACATCCGCCTCCCGACTGGCCCGGACCGCACTTGGCAACTGAATACGCAGCCGCTCGTCCGAGTGCTCAACCGAGTACCGCTGAGCTCTTCCGGGGGCGTCCTCGGACACGACCCGACCCCCGCGAATATCGGGGTATGGGCAACGTCTACAGTGGCGTGGTACGCGCGAGCCTTTACCGGGACTTCACACGGGTGAGGCTTGCTGGGATGTCTCTGTAGGGGTGTGCGTGACGGCCGTCGAATCCCGTCCAGCCGGAGTGCTGGGGGAGAGCAAGAGCTCGAGTCACCGGCCGTTCGGGGCCCGTGTCAAGGCATTCGTGGCGCTGACCAAGCCCCGGATCATCGAGCTGCTGCTGATCACCACCGTTCCGGTGATGTTCCTGGCGCAGCAGGGTGTGCCGGACCTGAAGCTGGTCCTGCTCACCTGTGTCGGCGGCTATCTCTCCGCGGGCGGCGCCAACGCGCTCAACATGTACATCGACCGCGACATCGACGCGCTCATGGACCGCACCTCGCAGCGTCCCCTCGTCACCGGAATGGTGTCACCGCGTGAGTGCCTCGCCTTCGGCATCACGCTGGCGGTCGTCTCGACGCTCCTGTTCGGTCTCGCCGTCAACTGGCTGTCCGCCTGGCTGTCGCTCGGAGCGCTGCTCTTCTACGTCGTCGTCTACACGATGATCCTCAAGCGCCGTACCTCGCAGAACATCGTGTGGGGCGGCATCGCCGGCTGCCTGCCGGTCCTCATCGGCTGGTCGTCGGTCACGAACTCCATGTCGTGGGCGCCGGTCGTCCTCTTCCTCGTCATGTTCTTCTGGACGCCGCCGCACTACTGGCCGCTGTCCATGAAGGTGAAGGAGGACTACGCGCGCGTGGGCGTGCCGATGCTGCCGGTCGTGGCCTCCAACAAGGTGGTCGCCAGGCAGATCGTCCTCTACAGCTGGGTGATGGTCGGGGTGTCGCTGCTGCTCCAGCCGCTCGGCTACACCGGCTGGTTCTACACGGCGGTCGCACTGCTCTCCGGCGGCTTCTGGCTGTGGGAGGCGCATGGGCTGCAGAACCGCGCCAAGGCCGAGGTGACGGGCGCGAAGCTCAAGGAGATGCGGCTGTTCCACTGGTCGATCACCTATGTGTCGATCCTCTTCCTCGCGGTCGCGGTGGACCCGTTCCTGCGCTAGGCGTCCCTGAGGCAAGGGTCACGTCGCCGTCGGCTTTACCCGTCGGTAGCATCCTGGTCATGGCAGACACGCAGCAGGTTGACGCGAAGGCCGAGCGCAAGGTGGCCCGGCTCGCCAAGCAGATCAGCGCCTTCTCCAAGGAGCACGGCGGCGCCGAGGGCCAGCTGGCCTACATCGGCGAGCGCGGCGCCCGGATCGTCCTCGTCGGCGAGGACGGCGGCTGGGGCGACCTGGTGGCCCCCTCGTACGAGATCGCCGAGAAGGCCGTCGAGAAGTCCGGCATCACGGTCCACGAGGACTTCGACGGCGAGTTCGCCGCCAAGGTGAGGACGGGCCCGTACGAGTGGAGCCGGATGGCCGGAATCCAGGTCGGCGGCCCGAGCAACGGCTGAGACAATCGGCGTTTCGCACGGGGTGTGTGAGACCAACACCTCGTGACCGGTTCACCCGTTAGGACGTGTAGTAAGCGCACACGGTCCGCTCACGGGAGCCCGGATGATCGAAACGCCGTCCCTCGTGGACCAGTACTGCCACGGCGTACTGAGAACGGAGCTGGGTCTCGGCACCTTCGAGGCCCAGCTGGCGCGCACCGAGGGCCCGCCCGCCCCGGGGACCACCCTGTTCGACACCCAGACGGGTTTCGCCGTACGACGTTGGTGCCCGCCCCTGCTCGGCCTGGAACCGCACTGTCCGCCCGCCCGCTATCTGGCCCGGCGCCGTGAGCTGGGCGTGCTGGAAGCGGGGCGCAGGCTCCTTCGCGGGAGCGGGATCACCACGTATCTGGTCGACACGGGGCTGCCCGGCGACCTCACCAACCCCACCGAACTGGCCTCCGCGGCGGACGCCGAGACCCGCGAGATCGTGCGCCTGGAGCTCCTGGCCGAACAGGTCGCCGACACCTCCGGCACCGTCGAGTCCTTCCTCGCCAACCTCGCCGAGTCGGTGCACGGGGCCGCCGTGGGCGCGGTCGCCTTCACGTCGGTGGCGGGCGTACGGCACGGTCTGGCGCTCGCACCCGAGCCCCCGGGCCCCGGAGAGGTGCGCGGCGCGGCCGGCCGGTGGCTGGCGGGCCGCAGGGTGGGCGGTGAACTGTCCGACCCCGTGCTCCTGCGACACCTGCTGTGGAGCGCGGCCGCCTCGGGCCTGCCCCTTCAGCTGCACGCCGGGCTCGGCGAGCCGGGCCTGCGCATCGATCGCACCGACCCCGTCCTGCTCACCGACTTCGTGCGGGCCACCGCGGGTCTCGGCACCGACCTCGTCCTGCTGCACAGCTACCCCTACCACCGGCACGCCGCCCATCTCGCCGGGGTCTTCCCGCACGTCTACGCCGACTCCGGAGCGGCCCTCGTGCGCACCGGCGCCCGCGCGGCGACGGTGCTCGCGGAGATCCTGGAACTGGCCCCCTTCGGCAAGATCCTCTTCTCCAGCGGAGCCCACAGCCTGCCCGAACTGCACGTGGTGGGCGCCCGGCTGTTCCGCGAGGCGCTGGCCCGGGTGCTGGGCGGCTGGGTTGCCGAGGGGTCCTGGTCGCTGGCGGACGCGCAGCGGGTGGCCGGGCTGATCGCGGCGGGGAACGCGCGCAGGGTGTACGGGCTGGAGTGATGTGCGGGGTGTGCGGGCTGGAGTGATGTGCGGGGTGTTCGGGCTGGAGTGACGCGCGGGGTGTACCGGCCGGCGGCGTGAGCTGTACAGGATGGCCTCATGCAGCAGACCGACGCGTTACTGGACCGCTTCCTCGCCGGGCTCGCCCCGCTCCACCCCGTCGCCGTCTGGGCCCACGGCTCGCTGGCAGGCGGCGACTACCAGGAGGGCCGCAGCGACCTCGACCTGATCGCCGTACTCCCCGCGCTCACGCCCCGTACGGTGTGGCGGCTGGCGACGCTGCACGCGCGGCTGCGGGCCGAGCCGCTGTCCGGGCAGCTCCACTGCACCTACCTGACACCCTCGGCGGACATGGACCGCCGCCACCTCACCTGGGCGCACGAGGAGCTGTTCAAGCGGCCGGTCACCCCGGTCACCCGGCGGGAACTGCACGCCTTCGGGCGGGTGCTGCACGGGAGGCCGCCGGTGGACCTGCTGCCACCGGTGTCGGACCGTGAGCTGGCCGACTTCGTGGTCCGCGACCAGCGGGACTTCTGGCGCCCGGCCGTCGACAACGCCCCGCTGTGGACCCGCGATGTGTGGGTCGACCTGGGGCTGGTGACCTTCGCCCGCGCGACCGTGACCCTGCGCGAGGGCCGGCTGATCTCGAAGCGGGAGGCACTGGAACTGCTGCCCGGGCTCGGGGCGCCGGTGGAGGTGGTGGCGGACATCCGGGGGCGCCGCTACGGCGATCCCGCGCCCGCCGTCGAGAACAGGGCCGCGCTGACCCGGACCTACTTGGGCCCGGCGATCGACGAGCTGGTGGCGGCGTACGGCTGAACCGGTACCTCGGGCAGCTCCCCCTCGGGGCGTTCCCGCAGGGCCAGCAGGACGCGCAGGACCGCGATCCACACCAGGGCCGAGCCGAGCATGTGCAGGCCGACCAGGAACTCGGGCAGGTCGGTGAAGTACTGGACGTAGCCGATGACGCCCTGGGAGAGGAGGACCAGGAAGAGGTCGCGGGTGCGGTCCAGGGGGTTCTTGGGGGCGTCGACCGCCTTGAGGATGAACCACAGGGCGAAGGTCAGCGACACCACGATCCAGGCCAGGACCGCGTGCACCTTGGCCACCGTCTCCCAGTCCAGCGGCATCCGCTCGACCTCGCTGGAGTCACCGGCGTGCGGCCCGGCGCCGGTCACGACCGTGCCGACCAGGATCAGCAGGGCGGCGGCCGCGATCATGAACCACACCAGCTGCTGCACCGGCTTGCCGACCAGTGGGCGGGGGGCCGTGTCACCCTCGCGGGTGCGCTGCCACATCACCGCGGCGACGGTGATCAGGGCGGTGGTCGCGACGAAGTGGGCGGCGACGGTGTACGGGTTCAGACCCACGAGCACGACGATCCCGCCGAGGATCGCGTTGCTCATCACGATCCAGAACTGCGCCCAGCCGAGCCGGGTGAGGCTGCGCCGGCGCGGCTTCTCCGACCGCGCGGCGATGATGGCCCACCCGACGGCGGCACACAGCACGTACGTCAGCATCCGGTTGCCGAACTCGATCGCCCCGTGCACGCCCATCGCGCTGGTCGCGGTCAGCGAGTCGTCGGTGCACTTGGGCCAGGTCGGACACCCGAGTCCCGACCCGGTCAGCCGCACCGCGCCACCGGTGACCACGATGACCACCGCCATGACGAGCGCGGCGAGAGCCGCCCGCTGAACCGTCCGGGGAGTCGGGGTCCAGCGTGCGGCGATGAAGGCGAGGGGGTTGCGGACGGCCGCTACGGCGTCGGCACGGGTCACGTTTGGCACGCCGTCCATCGTAGGGGCGTTGCTTGTGCACGCTTTCACGAGGGTCGTCGTTTCCGGGTGGCGGCCCCTGAGGCATCGGTCACAGGGACCGGCGGATGCGTTCCGCTTCGGCCCTGAGCCGGGCGGCCTCCGCCTGGGCGCCCCGGTCCGCGACACATGCGGCCAAATGCTCGTACACGGCCATCAGGACGGGGTGGTCGCAGCCGAGCGCGGTACGGAAGATCTCTCCCGCGTCCCTGAGTACCCGCTCGGCGTCCGCGCCCCGGCCCTCGGCGCGCAGCACCGGCCCGAGCCGGGTCAGCGACTTCGCGCGGTAGTAGTGCCGCTCGCCGTAGGAACGCCGGTAGATCTCCTCGGCCCGCTCGAGGGTGCGTCGCGCCTCGGAGATCCGCCCCTGCGCGAGCCGGAGAGAGCCCAGCTTGTTGAGACAGGCCGCGTACTTGTGCTCCTCGGCCTCGCTGCGCTTGCTGTGCAGTTCCACCACCGGGCCGAGGATCGCGTCGGCGCGGGCCAGCTCCGAGCGGGCCCGGCGCAGCAGATCGAGGCGACGCACGGGTTGCAGGGTGCGCCGCGCCTGCTCCCGGTCCTGTTCGGCGCGCCGGCGCAGCACATCGGCGAGGAACTTGGCCACCTGGGCGGTCTCGAAGTCCTCCGGCCCCCGGTGCGCCCCGAACATCTCCAGCGCCGTGGTCAGCGACTCCTCCGCCGGTTCGAGCTGCCCGCGGTCCTGGGCGACGATGCCGAGGTCGCGCTGCAGCATGGCGCGGAAGAGCGTGTACTCCGGAGGCTCCTGGTTCCCGCGGCTGGGGATCCGCTCCTTGGCGCGCTCGTAGTGGACGACCGCCTGGGCGAGCTGTCCCGCGTTGCGATGGACCAGACCGATCTCCTGCTCGGCGACGGCCCAGTCGAGGCTCTCCTCCCGCCAGGTCTGCCCTTCGTAGATCTTCACGGCCGTCTGCACTGCCTCCAGGGCCTCCGGGAAGCGGTTGTACTCGCGCATGATGCCGCCCAGCTGTCGCTGGCACTGGGCCCGTAATCGCAGGAACGCCTCTTCCTCATGTCCCTCGCACAGATCCAGCGCCCGACGGCACTCCCGCTCGGCGTCGTCCAGCGCCGCCAGCAGGTAGTGCTGGCGGGCCACGGCGTACCGGGCGGAGGCGCGGGCGAGTTCGTGGTCGTCCCCGAACTCGCGGAGTTCAGCTTCCTGCTCGAAGAAGTTGAGGGCCCGCACCCAGTCGCAGCGGTGCTCCTGGTACGTGCCCACGCGGTGCAGCAGACGGGCCAGCGCCTCGGGGTCCTGCGAGGCGCCGAGCCCGCCGTCTGCGTCGTCGCCCCAGGCCAGCTTGTCGATGGCCGCCTCGACGTGGGGCATCAGCCGCTCACACGTGGGCCGGGACGCCAGCAGGTCCGGGGTCGCCGGGAAGCAGGCCTCCACGAGACGGACCGCCGCCTGGGACCACTCCAGGCGTTCGGCCAGGCTCAGCCCGTCGTGGATCAGGGTCTGCACCCGTGGGTGCATGCCGTACGCGGCCGATCCCTTGCGCCAGTCACCGCTGCGGGTCAGCAAGGAGTGGTCCACCAGCAGCAGCACCTCCCGGGTGAAGGTGACGGGGTCGGCCATGACGGTGCGCAGACGGGCGGGCAGGACGGACCGGTGCTGGGTGAGTGTCGTCCTCTGGACGTCCTCGGAGGCCAGGAACGCGCACAGGCGCAGCAGGTCCACGGCGGCGGGTGAGGCCTCCGAGACCCGAGCGATGGAGAGCCGGAAGGTGCCCTCCACCGAGGCCCCACCCGGCAGGTCACGCAGGTACTCGGCCACGGTGATCTCGGCCTGCGCGATGTAGGCCGCGGCCTGGTCGAGGGCCAGCGGCAGCCAACCCAGCTCGTGGCCCAGCGCGGTCAGTGCCCGGCGGTCCCCGTCGGTCAGCTGCTCGGGCGCGATGCCGAACCGACGCCGCAGGAACTCGACGCCCTCCTGCTCCGGGAAGGCCCGCAGCTCCACCGGGGCGGACCGCAGGCCGGTCCAGCCCTGGTGCTGCTGGGTGGTGATGAGTACTTCGCCGTCGCCCTCGGAGGGCAGCAGACTGCGCATCGAGTCGTCGTAGGTGGGCCATCCGTCGTAGACGAGCAGCCAGCCCCGCTGCTCGCGCAGCCTGCTCCACAGGTTCATCAGGACGACGTTCTTGCTCTCCTGGTCCGGGATGCCCACGTACTGGGCGAACTCCAGGAGTTCGGTGCGCAGGGTGTCGGGCCGGGAGGCGTTGAGCCACCAGGTCAGGGTGTGCCTGCTCAGCTCGCGGTGGGCGTAGGACACGGCGAGCTGCGACTTGCCGGCACCGGTCGCTCCGTAGAGCACGCACAGCCGGGGCACGGGACGTTCGTCCTTCTGCCGCCACCCCCGGGCGGGCCTCTTCAGGACGGCCACGATGGCATCCTTCTCCGCGACGCGACCCGTGAAGTACATGCTGAGCATGGGGAGGTTGTTGGGCGGGCCCTGCCCCGGGCCGACCGCCTTGGCCGGTGGGTCGTCCGCTGTCCTGCGCGCCACATGCGCCGCGACCCCGCCCGTCAGGCCGATGACGAGGGCGGCGCCCGCGGCCAGCACCCACAACAGCGGCTCCCCGGAGTCGGCGGCCTTGACCGCCACGGAGAGAAAGGCGGCCACCCCGGCCCCCGTACCAGCGGATAACGTGACCACCCACGACCGCATGCGACCCCCCGAAGTCGCTCCGCCTCAGCGCGAGCGCACACTCGCGTTTGAGGGTGAATGTCATCTAATCTTCAGTTTCCCCTTCTTCTCTTCTTCGCAACCGGTGGGCAACCGTTTCGTTAAAGAGGCGAACGGCGAGCCGTGCCGTGCAATACGATCCCGGCTCGCGGAGGTTTGTTCTGCCGTTTCCGGGTGTGGCCCGAGCGCGGTGACGAGGGCGCCCGGAGGCGGCAATGGGACAGGAGAGCGGTTCACGGACCCCTGAAGGGCTGGACATCGCGCTGGTCCATTGGGCATTTCCGCCCACGGTCGGCGGGGTCGAGTCCTACCTGTGGAACTGTTCCCGGCTGCTCGCCCGACACGGGCACAGGGTGACGGTGTTCACGGGGACGCCCGATGCGAGGACGCCGCCCGGGGACGGGATCGAGGTACTGCGGCATCCCGGACTCGACCTGTCACGGGCCACAGGGGACGGTGCGGAGCGGCAGGCTCTGCGGGACTGGTTCCGCGAGGAGTTGTCCGGGCGGGGGATCCGGCTGGTGCACGGTCACAATCTGCACCACTTCTCGTCGGCTCCGGCCGAGGCCCTGCTCGACCTCCGGGACTCCATGGGGCTGGTCCTGTTGCACACTTACCACAGTATCTGGAGGGAGCCTGCGAGCGTACGGCTGGCAAAGCCCTGCGGCCGGTTCGACGTCCACTTCGCGGTCTCCGAATTCCTGCGGCGGGCCTGCGCGGACGTGTTGGGTGTGCGCTGTGCCAACCCGATGTACCTGGGTATTGACACCGAGCCCTATCTGCAGGTTCCGGAACTCACCGATCCGTCCGAGGGCGACGAGGCCGTCATTCTTCTGCCGGCCCGTCTCATTCCCGACAAAGGCGCGGAGATGGCGGTGAAGGCCATGGCCAAGGTCATCAAGCAGGATCTTGCGGTCCGGCCGTACTTGGTCCTGATGGACACCCCGGACTCGGTCGATTTCCATGGAGAGAAGGTCGGATTCCGTGATTCCGTGCAGGAATGGGCGAAATTCCTTCCGGAAACCGATCGAGTTCGTTTCGAACGTGCGGGTGTGGACGGGATGGCCGAGCTGTATCGCCGGGCGCGGGTGGTGGTGTGTCCCTCCCTGTTCGCCGAACCCATGGGGCTCGCCGCGCTCGAGGCGATGTGCTCGGCCCGCCCCGTGATCGCCACCGACGTGGGGGGTCTCGCGGAGGGTATCGGGGAGCACGGCGTGTCCGGGTTCCTAGTCGCCCCCGGGGACGCCGAGAGCTTGGCCGACTGCCTCGTCCAGCTGCTGCGCTCCCCGGACACGGCCAGGGAGGTCGGCATCGCCGCGCGTCGGCGGGTGCGGGAGGACTTCGACCTCGAACACCGGTGTCTGCCTCCGCTGATCAGCGCGTACGCGAAGGCGCTCCGGTCGGTTCCGCGTCGGCGGTGGCCATGGGATCGCCTCACCCGTGCGGTCGTCCGGCGGAGTGCGTCCAGCCCACGGGCAGTCCCGTCACCTCCACCTCGCCCGAGCGTGCCGTCCGGATCCTGAGCGGTTCCCCTGCCAGCCGCAGGCCCTGTACGGACAGCGGTCCGATGAGGTCCGCCGGCATGGGACGGATCCGCAGCGTCCGCTCCGAGGCGTCGGGACGCAGCCCGAGCAGCGCGGCGAGGAGCGCCACACCCGAGGCGGCCGACCAGCCCTGCGGGCGGCAGGCGGCCGGGTATGCCAGGGGTGCGGGTGAGCCGGGGGTGCGGTGGTCGCCGCCGTAGAGTTCCGGCATGCGGTAGCCAAAGTGGGTCGCGGCGTCCAGGAGGCCGTCCGCGAGGGTGTATGCCTCGGTGTCGCAGCCCGCCGCGCAGAGGCCGTGGATCGCTATCGCCGTGTCATGCGTCCAGACCGAACCGCCGTGGTAGCTCATCGGGTTGTATCCGCCCAGCTCCGCGGAGCGGCTGCGCAGTCCCCAGCCGGAGTTCAGCTCGCTCGCGGCCAGCCACGCCGCCACGTCCTGGCAGCCCTGTGCGTCCAGGATGCCGGTGGACAGCAGCTGGCCCATGTTGGACGCGGGGCCGCTGACCGGTTTCCGGCCCCGCCCCACCGCGATGGCGACATAGCGGGAGGCCGGCCCCTGCGGGGACGGCAGCCAGAACGCGTCGGCGAAGCGTTTGCGCAGCGACTCCGCCCAGGTGCGCAGACGCGCGGACGCCTCGAAGCGGCCCCGGGACGCCAGCAGCGCTGCCAGCCCGGTCGCCGCCTCGTAGGCGTATCCCTGTACCTCGCACAGCGCCAGCGGCGGCTCGATACGGCGGCCCGCCGCGTCCCGCACCGCGTCCTCGCTGTCCTTCCACGACTGGTGAAGCAGTCCGCCGGCGCGTGGGTAGTAGCGCAGGAAGCCGTCCTCGTCGTCGTTGCTCGTCTCCACGACCCAGTCCATGGCGCGTTCCGCGTACGGCAGCAGAGCGTCCGTCTCCGCGTCCGGCAGCCCCCAGTGCCAGGCCTCCGCCAGCAGGGACACGAAGAGGGGGGTCGCGTCGACCGAGCCGTAGTACCGGGAGGGCAGACGCAGACCATGGCCGTGCTGGGCGTCAGCCGGACGCAGTTCGTGGAGGATGCGGCCCGGCGCCTCCTCCCGGAACACGTCGTGCGCCGTGCCCTGACGCCGGGCCAGCGCCCACAGCGTGCCGCGGGCCAGATCGGTGCCCAGGGGCAGCATCATCCGCGCCGACCAGATGGAATCGCGACCGAAAAGCGTCAGGTACCAGGGGCATCCCGCCGCGATGAACTGGTCCTCGGGGTCCAGGCGGTCGGGATCCGCCAGACGCAGCGCGCTCAGGTCGCCGAGGCCGTGGCGCACCAGCTCCACCAGGCGGCGGTCGCCCCGTACGACGGGTTCGGCCCAGGGCGCCGGGGAGCGGGGGGCGTCCGGGTGACCGGGCGGAGCGGGGACGGTCCCGCCGACGACGTCGAGCCTGATCCGCCGGGTCTCGCCGGGTCTGAGCAGCACCCGGGGCCAGGCGAACGTGCCGCCCTCCGGGCCGTCGGTGACCTCCGGCACCATGCCGTCGCCCGTGGCGCGGACCGCTGCGCGGGCCGTGGCCGTCCGCCATTCCAGGCCGGTCGCGTCCGGCAGGACGGTGGAGCGTACGGCGGTCTCCGCGTCGCCGCGCTTGACGAGAGCGATGTCCGCGAGGTCGGTGGCGAGGGCCAGCTCGACGTGTAATCGACGGGTCGTGACGCCGACGTTCCGCAGCAGGACGGTCTCGCCCTCCCCGGCCGTGCGCACTCGCTCGATGATCACCGTGGGGTCGTCCGTGCGGGCTCCGCGATAGCGGTGGACGGAAGTGAAACGCACCCGGTCCGGGCCCAGTTGCTGGAGCCCTATCGGCTCGGGCTCCCGGCCGTTCACCAGCAGGCACGCGGTGTGCAGCAGCCTGCGGTCATGGCCGTAGAACCCGTCCGCGCGCAGCCCGCGCAGTTGCCCGTCCCGTGGGGAGGCGACGAAGGACGGGGCCGCGACGCAGATCACCACGTCGTGCAGCAGGGGCTGGAGAGCTCGCACACTCGACGAATCCGCGGACTCGAACATTGGGCGACTCTTCCCGTTCCCCGGGAAAGTCACTCCCAGCGGAAGAACTTCCCGGCCAGCGCCAGCCCCACGCCCCCCCACACCGCCAGGATCCCCAGATCGCCCCACGGCATCCCGGCCCCGTGCTGCAACACATCCCGCAGGCCGTCCGACAGGGCCGTGATCGGCAGCAGGCTCAGGACGTCCTGAGTGGTCTGGGAGAACTGGTCCAGGGGGATGATGACCCCGCCGCTGACCAGGAGGAGCAGGAAGACCAGGTTGGCCGCGGCCAGGGTGGCTTCGGCTTTGAGGGTGCCGGCCATGAGGAGACCGAGGCCCGAGAAGGCCGCCGTGCCGAGGAGCAGGAGCAGGGCGACGGCGAAGGGGTTGCCGTGCGGGGACCAGCCCAGGGTCAGGGCGATGACCGTGAGCAACACCACTTGCAGGATCTCCGTCACCAGGACCGACGCCGTCTTCGCCGTCATCAGGGCCCAGCGGGGGAGCGGGGAGGAGGCCAGGCGCTTCAGGACGCCGTAGCGGCGCTCGAAGCCGGTGGCGATGGCCTGGCCGGTGAAGGCCGTGGACATGACCGCGAGGGCCAGGACGCCGGGGGCGAGGAAGTCCACCGCCTTGGCCCCGCCCGTGTCGATGATGTCCACCGAGCTGAACAGGACCAGTACGAGGGTGGGGATCACCACCGTCAGCAGCAGCTGCTCGCCGTTGCGGAGCAGCATCTTCGTCTCCAGCACGGCCTGGGTCGTGATCATGCGGCCCAGGGGGGCCGCCCCCGGCTTCGGGGTGTAGAGACCGGTGGCCGTCATGCGCGCAGTTCCTTACCCGTGAGCTCCAGGAAGACGTCTTCCAGGGTGTGCCGTTCCACCGAGATCCTCTCCGGCATGACTCCGTGCTGGGCGCACCAGGACGTCACCGTCGCCAGGAGCTGGGGATTGACCTTGCCGACGACCCGGTAGGAGCCGGGGGTCAGTTCCGCCGCCGTGCAGTCGGCGGGGAGCGCCTTGAGGAGGGACCCGACGTCGAGTCCGGGGCGGCCCGTGAAGCGCAGGGTGTTCTCGGCTCCGCCCCGGCACAGCTCCTCGGGCGTGCCCTGGGCGATGACCCGGCCGCCGTCGATGATCGCCACGTCGTCGGCGAGCTGCTCGGCCTCGTCCATGTAGTGCGTGGTGAGGATGACCGAGACGCCGTCCGTGCGCAGGTCCCGGACCAGGTCCCAGGTGGACCGGCGGGCCTGCGGGTCGAGGCCCGCCGTCGGCTCGTCCAGGAAGACCAGCTCCGGGCGGCCGACCACGGCCATGGCGAGCGCCAGGCGCTGCTGCTGGCCGCCGGACAGGCGCCGGTACGTCGTCCTGCCGCAACCGCCCAGGCCCAGGCGCTCGATCAGCGCGTCCACGTCGAGCGGGTGGGCGTGCAGGCTCGCCATGTGCCGCAGCATCTCGTCGGCCCGGGCGCCCGAGTACACGCCCCCGGACTGGAGCATCACGCCGATCCTCGGGTGCAGCTCACGGGCCTGCCGCACCGGGTCGAGCCCCAGGACCCGTACCGTGCCGGAGTCCGGCTTCCGGTAGCCCTCGCAGGTCTCGACCGTCGTCGTCTTGCCGGCGCCGTTGGGCCCGAGCACAGCGGTCACGCCCGCCCGGGCCACCAGGTCGAGGCCGTCCACGGCGGTCTTCGTGCCGTACCGCTTCACCAGGGCGTGGACCTGGACCACGGGCTCACTTCGCATGGGCCCGAGTCTAGGTTCGGGGCCCGCGCCGCCGACGGGCGGGTGCAGGATCTCCACCCGGCGCATTTCCGGGCACGTCCTCGTACGAGCGGTGCAGCGCCAGCCACCGCTGCGCGTACCGCACGGCGTCCGCCACCGGGAACAGCCGGGTGTCGGCCGCGCCCGCCCTTCCCCGTACGACGGCGTCGCTGTCCCGCTCGAAGTCGTACCCCAGTTCGTCGAAGCGGTCCGAGCTGATCGAGACCTCCGTGACCACCTCCCAGCCCTTCGGTCCCGGGCGGCCGACCTTCACGCGCGGGTTCGGGACGCGGTACTCGGCGAGGTGGAAGCTCGTGCAGGTGTCGTAGCCGGCGCCGAGGAGCAGCACGCGCGCGTGGAGGGCCTCCAGGCGGGCCAGCGGGCTGTGCTCGCCCAGGCGGCAGTCCAGGGCGTGGCCGTCCACGACCTCACGCGCGCGTGCGCCCAGGGCCGCGAAGGAGGTCTGGGGGTGCGCGCTGCGCACGGCACCGGGCCAGGTGCGCACGGTCTCCGGGATCACCCCCACCCCGCGCGAGGGCGTGACGAGGGGGTCGTAGGCGGGCATGGTGGCGCGGATGGTCTCCCACCAGTCCTCGGGGACCGGCGGGTTGCTCCACACCGCCGGGTCGGAGAGGTCGCCGGTCTGGGTGGGGACCACCAGGGTGCCGTCCGGGCCGAGGGTGTCGAGGAGGGCCTGAACCACCGCGACCGGGCCTCCGCAGACCCAGCCGAGGGCCTTCAGGGAGGAGTGGACGAGAAGGATCTCGCCCCTGCGGACACCCAGCTCGCGCAGCTGTCCGGCGAGGGTGTCGCGGGTGACAAGTGGGCCGGTGGGAGGTGGTGTCGGCATGGTTCGGCAGTGTCCCCGACAGGAGCGCCGAATGCCACCGGTTTGATCGATCAAAGATCGTTTTCCCAGGTCAGGTTAGGGATGCCTAAGTGATGTAAGGCACCATCCACGGGTCGGACGCGGCTTGCCCGGCCCTGAGGAATTACGCAACAATGGCGTTGTGAAAAACGTCGGCGAGGCTCGGGAGACCCCCACGGGGGCCCCTCAGGAGGAGCTCGCGACCGGTGAGCGGTCCACCCGCAACCGCGTCGCGCGATCCATCCTGGACCACGGCCCGTCGACCGTCACCGAACTGGCCGGGCGGCTGGGGCTGACCCCGGCGGCCGTACGGCGCCATCTGGACGCGCTCGTGGCCGACGATGTGGTGGAGGCGCGGGAGCAGCGGGTGTACGGCGCGCGGACGCGTGGCCGGCCCGCCAAGGTCTTCGCGCTCACCGACTGCGGCCGGGACGCCTTCGACCAGTCCTACGACAAGCTCGCCGCGGACGCTCTGCTCTGGATCCAGGAGCGCTTCGGCGGGGACGAGGCGGTCGTCGCCTTCGCGCGTGCCAGGATCGCCGCGCAGGCCGAGGAGTACCGCAAGGCCGTCGAGTCCGCCGCCCCCGAGGAGCGCACCGAAGCCCTGGCCAAGGCCCTGAGCGCGGACGGGTACGCTGCTACGGCGCGCAGCGCACCGGTCGGCGAGCAGCTCTGCCAGCATCACTGCCCGGTGGCCCATGTCGCGGAGAAATTCCCGCAGCTGTGCGACGCCGAGACGGAGATCTTCTCGCAGCTGCTCGGGACACACGTCCAGCGACTTGCAACCATCGCCCACGGTGACGGCGTCTGTACGACATTCATCCCAAAGATTTCCAAGAACACCCATAACGCATCTGCAAGCACCGCCGGGAGGAACCCCGCATGACACTCCCCATCGAGGAGACTGCCCACCCCGAGCTCGAGGGTCTGGGCAACTACGAATACGGCTGGGCCGACTCCGACGTGGCTGGTGCCTCTGCCAAGCGCGGCATCAATGAGGACGTCGTCCGGGACATCTCCGCGAAGAAGTCCGAGCCGGAGTGGATGACCAAGCTCCGTCTCAAGGGCCTGCGGCTGTTCGACAAGAAGCCCATGCCGAACTGGGGCTCCGACCTCTCCGGCATCGACTTCGACAACATCAAGTACTTCGTGCGCTCCACGGAGAAGCAGGCGGAGTCCTGGGAGGACCTGCCCGAGGACATCAAGAACACGTACGACAAGCTCGGCATCCCCGAGGCGGAGAAGCAGCGCCTCGTCGCCGGTGTCGCGGCCCAGTACGAGTCCGAGGTCGTCTACCACCAGATCCGTGAGGACCTGGAGGAGCAGGGCGTCATCTTCCTCGACACCGACACCGCTCTCAAGGAGCACCCGGAGCTCTTCAAGGAGTACTTCGGCACCGTCATCCCGGTCGGCGACAACAAGTTCGCGTCGCTCAACACCGCGGTGTGGTCCGGCGGCTCCTTCATCTACGTGCCGAAGGGCGTGCACGTCGAGATCCCGCTCCAGGCCTACTTCCGGATCAACACCGAGAACATGGGCCAGTTCGAGCGGACGCTGATCATCGTCGACGAGGGTGCCTACGTGCACTACGTCGAGGGCTGTACCGCGCCGATCTACAAGTCGGACTCGCTGCACTCCGCGGTCGTCGAGATCATCGTCAAGAAGAACGCCCGCTGCCGTTACACGACCATCCAGAACTGGTCGAACAACGTCTACAACCTGGTCACCAAGCGCGCCGTGGCGTACGAGGGCGCGACCATGGAGTGGATCGACGGCAACATCGGCTCCAAGGTCACCATGAAGTACCCGGCCGTCTACCTGATGGGCGAGCACGCCAAGGGCGAGACCCTCTCCATTGCCTTCGCGGGCGAGGGCCAGCACCAGGACGCCGGCTCCAAGATGGTCCACATGGCGCCGAACACGTCGTCCAACATCGTGTCGAAGTCCGTCGCGCGCGGTGGCGGCCGTACGTCCTACCGCGGTCTCGTCGAGATCGGCGAGGGCGCCCACGGCTCCAAGTCCAACGTGCTGTGCGACGCGCTGCTCGTCGACACCATCTCCCGCTCCGACACCTACCCCTACGTGGACGTCCGCGAGGACGACGTGTCCATGGGCCACGAGGCGACCGTCTCCAAGGTCAGTGACGACCAGCTCTTCTACCTGATGAGCCGCGGCATGACCGAGTTCGAGGCGATGGCCATGATCGTGCGCGGCTTCGTCGAGCCCATCGCCAAGGAACTGCCGATGGAGTACGCGCTGGAGCTCAACCGGCTGATCGAGCTGCAGATGGAAGGCGCGGTCGGCTGACCCGTCCTTCGAGAAGCAGCGGCATATTTCTGACGTAGGAAGAGAGCAGACCGACAGCCATGGCTGAGGCTCAGAACATCCCCGTGGGGTCCACCACCGCGGGCCAGATCGCGGTGGCCGCCGAGTCGACCGTCGCCACGCGCATGAGCGCGCCCCCCTCCTTCGACGTGGCGGACTTCCCGGTCCCGCACGGTCGCGAGGAGGAATGGCGGTTCACCCCGCTGGAGCGCCTGCGCGGGCTGCACGACGGCACCGCCGTCGCGACCGACGGCGGCCTGAAGGTCGACGTGGACGCCCCCGAGGGCGTCACCGTCGAGACCGTCGACCGCGGCGACGCCCGCCTCGGCAGGGCCGGTACCCCGGTGGACCGGATCGCCGCCCAGGCGTACTCCGCGTTCGAGAAGGCCGGCGTGATCACCGTCCCCAAGGAGACGGTCCTCACCGAGCCCATCCGGATCGCCGTGCACGGCGAGGGCGGCACCGCCTTCGCCCACCAGGTGATCGAGCTGGGCGCCTTCGCCGAGGCCGTCGTGGTCATCGACCACACCGGTGACGCGGTGCTCGCCGCCAACGTCGACTACGTCCTGGGCGACGGCGCCAAGCTGACCGTCGTCTCCGTCCAGGACTGGGACGACAAGGCCGTGCACGTGGCCCAGCACAACGCGCTGATCGGCCGCGACGCCACCTTCAAGTCGTTCGTGGTCACCTTCGGCGGCGACCTCGTCCGGCTGCACCCGCGCGTCGCCTACGCCGGCACCGGTGGCGAGGCCGAGCTGTTCGGCCTGTACTTCACCGACGCCGGCCAGCACCAGGAGCACCGCCTCCTGGTCGACCACAACACCCCGCACTGCAAGTCGAACGTCGCCTACAAGGGCGCGCTCCAGGGCGAGGGCGCCCACGCGGTGTGGATCGGCGACGTGCTCATCGAGGCCAAGGCCGAGGGCACCGACACCTACGAGATGAACCGCAACCTCGTCCTCACCGACGGCGCCCGGGTCGACTCCGTGCCGAACCTCGAGATCGAGACCGGCGAGATCGTCGGCGCCGGCCACGCCTCGGCGACCGGCCGCTTCGACGACGAGCAGCTCTTCTACCTGATGGCCCGCGGCATCCCGGCCGACGAGGCCCGCCGTCTGGTGGTCCGCGGCTTCTTCGCGGAGCTGGTCCAGCAGATCGGTGTCGACGACATCGAAGAGCGCCTTCTCGTGAAGATCGACGAGGAGCTGGAGGCCACCGTCTGATGGCCTACGTACGCGCCTGCGGGCTGAGCGAGCTGGAGGAGGACACCCCGAAGCGGGTGGAACTCGACGGCACGCCGGTCTCGGTCGTGCAGACCGAGGGGGAGGTGTTCGCGATCCACGACATCTGCTCCCACGCGAACGTCTCGCTCTCCGAGGGCGAGGTGGAGGACTGCCAGATCGAGTGCTGGCTGCACGGCTCCAGCTTCGACCTGCGCACCGGCAAGCCGTCCGGCCTCCCCGCGACGCGCCCCGTCCCCGTATACCCCGTAAAGATCGAAGGGGACGACGTGCTCGTCTCCCTCACCCAGGAGTCCTGAGGCACCCATGGCAACGCTTGAAATCCGAGACCTGCACGTCACCGTCGAGGCCGACAACGCCACGAAGGAGATCCTCAAGGGTGTCGACCTGACCGTGAAGCAGGGCGAGACGCACGCCATCATGGGCCCCAACGGCTCCGGCAAGTCGACTCTCGCCTACTCCCTCGCGGGTCACCCGAAGTACACCATCACCGGCGGCACCGTCACCCTCGACGGCGAGGACGTCCTGGAGATGGAGGTCGACGAGCGCGCCCGCGCGGGCCTGTTCCTGGCGATGCAGTACCCCGTCGAGGTCCCCGGCGTCTCGGTCTCCAACTTCCTGCGCACCTCCGCCACCGCCATCCGCGGCGAGGCCCCCAAGCTGCGCACCTGGGTGAAGGAGGTCAAGGAGGCCATGGAGCGCCTCAACATGGACCCCTCCTTCGCCGAGCGCAACGTCAACGAGGGCTTCTCCGGCGGTGAGAAGAAGCGCCACGAGATCCTCCAGCTCGAACTGCTCAAGCCGAAGGTCGCGATCCTCGACGAGACGGACTCCGGCCTGGACGTCGACGCGCTGCGGATCGTTTCCGAGGGCGTCAACCGCGTCCGTGAGACCGGTGAGGTCGGCACCCTGCTGATCACGCACTACACGCGCATCCTGCGCTACATCAAGCCCGACTTCGTCCACGTCTTCTCCGGCGGACGCATCGTCGAGTCCGGCGGCGCCGAGCTCGCCGACAAGCTGGAGAACGAGGGCTACGAGGTTTACACGAAGGGTGGCGCATCCGAGTGACACAGCTGCCGGGCCTCCTCGACACAGAGGCGATCCGCAAGGACTTCCCGATCCTGGACCGCCTGGTCCACGACGACCGGAAGCTCGTCTACCTGGACAACGCGGCGACCTCGCAGAAGCCGCGCCAGGTGCTGGACGCCCTGAGCGAGTACTACGAGCGCTACAACGCCAACGTCCACCGCGGTGTGCATGTGCTCGCCGAGGAGGCCACGGCGCTGTACGAGGGCGCGCGCGACAAGGTCGCCGAGTTCATCAACGCGCCCTCGCGCGACGAGGTGATCTTCACCAAGAACGCCTCCGAGTCGCTCAACCTCGTGGCGAACATGCTGGGCTGGGCCGACGAGCCCTACCGCGTGGACTCCGAGACCGAGATCGTCATCACGGAGATGGAGCACCACTCCAACATCGTGCCGTGGCAGCTGCTGTCGCAGCGCACGGGCGCGAAGCTGAAGTGGTTCGGGCTGACCGACGACGGCCGCCTCGACCTCTCCAACATCGACGAGATCATCACCGAGAAGACGAAGATCGTCTCCTTCGTGCTGGTGTCGAACATCCTGGGCACGGTCAACCCGGTCGAGACGATCATCCGCCGTGCGCAGGAGGTCGGCGCGCTGGTCTGCATCGACGCCTCCCAGGCGGCCCCGCACATGCCGGTGGACGTGCAGGCGCTTCAGGCCGACTTCGTGGCCTTCACCGGCCACAAGATGTGCGGTCCGACGGGCATCGGCGTGCTGTGGGGACGGCAGGAACTCCTGGAGGACCTGCCCCCGTTCCTCGGCGGCGGCGAGATGATCGAGACCGTGTCGATGCACTCGTCGACGTACGCCCCGGCGCCGCACAAGTTCGAGGCGGGCACGCCCCCGATCGCGCAGGCGGTGGGCCTGGGCGCGGCGATCGACTACCTCAACTCGATCGGCATGGACAAGGTCCTCGCCCATGAGCACGCGCTGACCGAGTACGCGGTGAAGCGCCTGGCGGAGGTCCCGGACCTCAGGATCATCGGCCCGACCACGGCCGAGGACCGGGGCGCGGCGATCTCCTTCACGCTCGGCGACATCCACCCGCACGACGTGGGCCAGGTTCTCGACGAGGAGGGCATCGCGGTCCGGGTCGGCCACCACTGCGCGCGGCCGGTCTGCCTCCGGTACGGAATTCCCGCGACCACGCGAGCGTCGTTCTATCTGTACTCCACTCCGGCCGAGATCGACGCACTGGTCGAGGGTCTGGAGCACGTACGGAACTTCTTCGGCTGACGGGAACGGGCTATCGCATGAAGCTGGACTCGATGTACCAGGAAGTCATCCTGGACCACTACAAGCACCCGCACGGGCGTGGTCTCCGGGATGGCGACGCCGAGGTGCACCACGTGAACCCGACGTGCGGCGACGAGATCACCCTGCGTGTGAAGTACGACGGCACGAGGATCGAGGACGTCTCCTACGAGGGCCAGGGCTGCTCGATCAGCCAGGCCAGCGCGTCCGTGCTGAACGATCTGCTGGTCGGCAAGGACCTGGCGGACGCGCAGCGGGTTCAGGAGACCTTCCTGGAGCTGATGCAGTCGAAGGGCAGGATCGAGCCCGACGACGCGATGGAGGAGGTGCTGGAGGACGCGGTCGCGTTCGCCGGTGTCTCCAAGTACCCGGCCCGGGTCAAGTGCGCCCTCCTCAGCTGGATGGCGTGGAAGGACGCGACGGCCCAGGCGCTGGGCGCCGACGCCGAAAGGAAGACGGCATGAGCGAGACCATTGAGATGAAGCCGGCCTCCGAGGAAGAGATCCGCGAGGCCCTGTACGACGTCGTCGACCCCGAGCTGGGCATCGACGTCGTCAACCTCGGCCTGATCTACGGCATCCACATCGACGACGCGAACATCGCGACCCTCGACATGACCCTGACCTCGGCGGCCTGTCCGCTGACGGACGTCATCGAGGACCAGGCCAAGTCCGCCACGGACGGCCTCGTCAGCGAACTCCGCATCAACTGGGTGTGGATGCCGCCGTGGGGACCGGACAAGATCACGGACGACGGACGCGAGCAGCTTCGGGCGCTCGGGTTCAACGTCTGAGCGAGCGCACACGCGAGAGCGGCGGCACCTTCGGGGGTGCCGCCGCTCTCACGTTCTCGGGGACGGCTCAGGCCAGGCCGCCCACCAGCTGGAACGACGAGTCCGACAGATACTGCGAGCTGTACTCGAAGCGTTCCAGGCGGATCACGAAGTTCTTGTGGCGCAGGAAGTAACCGGGGTAGTTCACCGACTCCAGCATCTTCGCGCCACCGGTGTAGGCGGCGTCCCGGAGGCAGAACGTGGCGTCCTGCTTGAAAAGGGACGAGCCGTCGTTTCGTTCCGCCCGGAGCACGAAGCTGCGGTGGCGCAGGTACGTGCCGTCACGGGTGGTGAACGAGTAACAGGAGCCGTCCGCCAGCCCCTTGACCTGCTTGAAGGTGGCGTCCTCGCGGGACTGCGAGCCGCTGACCGGGTCCAGGCCCACATAGCCGTCGTCCACGTGCCAGAAGCGGCTGGGGTAGTTGACCGAGCGGAACGAACGGTAGGTCGCGGAGGGCTTCGGCTTCGACGAACCGCCCTTGGACGCGGTGGGTTTGGGCGGCTTCGGGGAGGTCGTGACCGCGACGGTGGGGCCGGTGCCCTGCTGCCGGGGTCCCCGGGGAGTGGGGGACACCGAGGACAGGCCGCTGTCGCCCTGCGGCGCGGTGGTCGTCGCGGGCTGCGAGGAGAAGGAGATCAGGCCTCCCTCGTCACGCGCGGTTTTTGACGAGTTGTCATCTCCGTTGTCGGTGGCGGCTATCGCCGCGACACAGGCGACGATCGTGGCCACCGCCATCGCCCCGGCCAGATAGAGCCGTCTGGTGCCGGGCGTACGGGAGGTGTCCAACGTCCAGCCGTTCTCCCAGGGGCGGTCCTGGGGCGGCCGGGACTTGTCTTCGGGCATGCGCTGTTCCTCCGGCGCGGCGCGGTGCGACGTGCCGCTGCTGTGGTGGCGCGGTATGTGAATGGTGAAACACAGGTGGTTGCGGGTGAACACTAGTGGTTTCAGGCCGTCCCGAGCAGCCCTTTGAACCGGCCCGTTTCCACATTCGCCGCTCAGTGGGCCCTCGGTCGTGCCCAGTTGGGCGGCGGGAGTGGTGATGTGCTCACCTCTGCCCCGCTTGTCCCGTACGGGCTCATGACCGGGCGCCGTTATGTACGCTTGTACACATGGGATACCTGCTGCTCGCCGGAGCCATCGCCGCCGAGGTCGGAGCGACCACGGCCATGAAGTACACCGAGGGCTTCAGCCGGCTCGGGCCCTCGCTGCTGACCGTGCTCGGCTATGTGCTCTCCTTCGCGCTGCTCGCCCAGACGCTGAAGACGGTGTCGGTCGGCACCGCCTACGCGATCTGGGCCGGGGTCGGCACCGCCGCGATCGCCTCGATCGGGATGGTCTTCCTCGGGGAGGGGATGACGGTCACCAAGGCCGCCGGGATCGCGCTGATCATCGTGGGGGTCGTGGTCCTGAACCTCGGCGGGGCGCACTGATGGCCCGGCGGCACGACCCCGAGCGCCGGCAGCGGATCATCGACGCGGCCATCCGGGTCGTGGGGCAGAAGGGGCTCGCGGGGCTCAGCCACCGCAGCGCCGCCGCGGAGGCCGACGTACCGCTCGGGTCGACGACGTACCACTTCAAGAGCCTCGACGAGCTGATGGTCGCCGCGCTGCGCCAGGCCAGCGAGGGCTTCGCCAAGGCGGTCGCCGCGCACGGCACGCTCGACGACCCCGGTGCCGACCTCGCCGTCGGCCTCGCCCGCGTACTCGGTGACTGGCTCGGCGGCGACCGCACCGGCGTCGAGCTGGAGTACGAGCTCTATCTCGCCGCCCTGCGCCGACCCGCCCTGCGCCCCGTCGCCGCCGAATGGGCCGACGACCTCGCCGATCGCCTCGCCCACCGCACGGACCCGGTCACGGCACGGGCGCTGGTCGCGCTGATGGACGGCATCTGTCTCCAGGTGCTGCTGACGGGGGCACCGTACGACGAGGGGTACGCGCGGGAGGTGCTGGCACGGGTGATCCCGGAGGGGGTGCGGTCGATGTCCTGAGGGGGTGCGCGTGCCGTGTCCCGGGAGCCTTCCGGAGGGTTGGGGCTGGGTGGTTGTCCGGCTTCTGCCGGGCCTCGCGGCTGGGTGCGCGGCCCGGGGACCCGGTGTCTTCGAGGGCGGGGAGACCGGGTGGGACCTGCTGGGTCGCCCAGAAACCGAGACGGCTCGGGTGCGGGTTCGCGTCCCGTGGCTCCCGGCGGTTAGGTTTCCCTCATGACCGACACGACTGCTCCGCGCACCACCGGCGCCATCGCCGCAGGCCTCGCCACCGTCGCCGCCGACGGCACCGTTCTCGACACCTGGTTCCCCGCTCCCGAGCTCTCCGCCGAGCCCGGGCCGGCCGGTACCGAGCGGCTGTCCGCCGACCGGGCCGTGGAACTGCTCGGCGAAGGCGCCGCCAAGGCGATCGGTCCGGACGCCCGCCGGGGCGTCGAGGTGATCGCGGTTCGCACGGTCATCGCCTCCCTCGACGAGAAGCCGCTCGACACCCACGACGCCTACCTGCGGCTGCACCTGCTCTCGCACCGCCTGGTCCAGCCGCACGGCCAGAGCCTCGACGGCATCTTCGGTCTCCTGCCCAACGTCGCCTGGACCTCGCTCGGCCCGGTCGCCGTCGACGAGATCGAGAAGGTGCGCCTCAACGCCCGCACCGAGGGCCTGCACCTCGCGGTGACGAGCGTCGACAAGTTCCCGCGCATGACGGACTACGTGGCCCCCAAGGGCGTCCGCATCGCCGACGCCGACCGGGTCCGCCTCGGCGCGCACCTCGCCGCGGGCACCACCGTGATGCACGAGGGCTTCGTCAACTTCAACGCGGGCACCCTCGGCACGTCCATGGTCGAGGGCCGCATCTCCGCCGGTGTCGTGGTCGGCGACGGCTCGGACATCGGCGGCGGCGCCTCCACCATGGGCACCCTCTCCGGCGGCGGCAACGTCCGCATCACCATCGGCGAGCGCTGCCTGATCGGCGCCGAGGCGGGCGTCGGCATCGCGCTCGGCGACGAGTGCGTCGTCGAGGCCGGTCTCTACGTCACTGCGGGCACCCGGGTCACCATGCCCGACGGCCAGATCGTCAAGGCCCGCGAGCTCAGCGGCGCCTCGAACATCCTCTTCCGCCGCAACTCGGTCACCGGCACGGTCGAGGCCCGCCCGAACAACGCGGTCTGGGGCGGCCTCAACGACGTCCTGCACAGCCACAACTGAGCCGCTCCCGGGCCAGGACGAAGATCACTTACGGGTTACTCACCGTGACCTCGCGAGTGTTTCGGCAGATGAACGGGTGGACGCAGAGTCCGATCAGCCGCCGAAACGACGAACGAGGGGTCGAGCGATGAGGAATGTGCGGAAGAGGGCCGTGGCACGTGGACTGACGGTCCTCGCCACGGTGTGTCTCGTGCCCGCCGGCAGCGCGCACGCCGACGAGACCAACACCGGCTCGCACAACGGCCCCCGGATCGGCCTGGTCAACGTCGGCCAGGTGGACGACCCGATGGAGGACGTGCTGGAGCACCTGCTGCTGATCGGCGACGGGTACTCCTGGAACTGACCCGCAGAACTGACCCGCAGCACTGACCCGCAGCACCCGGTGGAAGTCGCCGTGGAGGACCCCGTTCCTCCACGGCGACTTTTTTTCGTGGTGGTGGCATAGCGGCGGGCCGCCGCACGCGTCACAAGGGTCGGAGGGGCGGCGCACAGGCGTCGCCGGGGAAGAGAAGGTGACGATGAATGCCGAAGGGCTGGAGAGTTTCCGGGACTTCGTGGACACCAGGTCGTCCGCCCTGCTGAAGACCGCCGTGCTGCTGTGCGGGGGAGACCGGCACGCCGGAGAGGACCTGCTGCAGAACGCCCTGGTGAAGGCGGCCGGGCGGTGGCAGAAGATCGACGAGCCGGAGGCCTACGTACGGCAGGTCCTCTACCGTCAGCAGGTCAGCCGCTGGCGGCTGAAGTGGCCCAGGCGCGAGGTCAGCGTCGCCGAGCCTCCCGAACCGCCGGGCACCGGCGACCCGGGCGCCGACACCGCCGCCGCGGCCGAACTGCGCCTGGTGATGCGCGAGGCCCTGTCCCGGCTCACCGCCCGCCAGCGCACCGTGCTGGTGCTGCGCTACTTCGAGGACCTGCCCGAGGCCGACGTGGCCCGGCTGCTGGGCTGCTCGGTCGGCACCGTGCGGTCCACCACCCATCGCTCGCTGGCCCGGCTGCGTCAGCTCGCTCCCGAACTGGCCGCCCTCGGGCCCGCGGAGGCCGAGCGGTCCGACACCCGTGACTACTCGCCCGTGGAGGTGCGTCCGTGAACGTCGACGACATCGTGCGCGACGCTCTGCGCGAGCAGGCCGCCGAACAGCCCCTGACACCGGCGGGGTTCGCCGACCGGGTGTTCGCCGTCCGGCGCCGTCGGCGCAACCGAAGGATCGCGGCCGCCGCCGTGGCCGCGGTGGCCGCGATCACCGTCGGGATCGGGGTGCCGCTGCTGGACTCCGGCAAGGAGGACGTACGGCCCTCGGGCGGCGGCGGCACCGTGGTCGAGAAGAAGACCAGGGCCCACCCCGACCAGTCGCCGCCGCGCGACGAGATCTCCGTCGGGGGCACGGCCCTGGCCGGGTACTTCATCCCGGAGACGGTCAAGAAGACCGCGGAGACCGCCGTCTACCAGCGCACCTACCATCTGCTGAACCCGAGGACCGGCAAGTACGCCAAGACCGCGGACTGGTCCTGGGTCGCCGTCGCTCCCGGCGCGAAGACCGCCGCCGTCCTCGAACAGGACCTGCCCACCTCACGGATCGGCCTGCTGGACCTGACCACCGGCAAGGTCGAGCGGTGGATCCCGGTCGATCACGGGGTCGGCGGGCTCGCCTTCTCCCGCGACGGCCGCAGGCTGATCGCCACGACCTACACCAAGAACCCCGATCTGCGGGTCAAGACACAGGGCGACTCCGAATGGGGCCAGGAATGGACGTCGAGCCGCACCGGCTTCTACGTCCTCGACGTGGCCTCCGGGAAGGGCGCCTGGAGCGAGGTGAAGCTCGCCGCCGACGACGGCAAGCTCGCGGGCACCTTCCTCAACACCCGCCAGGACTTCGCCCTCACCGACGACGGCCGGTACGCCTGGTCCGGGAACCCCATGGGGGACATCGGCAAGGAGTTCTGGGACCTCAAGGGCCACAAGGTCCCCACGCCCGCGAACGAGAAGCACCTGGAGTGGTTCGTCGAGGCGGGGAAGTCGCCGAACGGCGAGCTCGTCGCCGGTGACTTCGCGGGCAAGAAGTGGAAGACGTCCTCGTGGGTCGTCGACGCCGTGTCCGGTGAGAAGACCGAGGTGCGCGGGCAGCAGTTGCTCGCCTGGGTGGGCAACAAGCAGCTCATCGCCTGGGACATCGGCAAGAACGACAAGAACGAGTTCCATCAGCGGCTCGTGCTGGTCACCATCGGCGGCGACAAGGAGACCCCGCTCAGCGGCTTCCGGCAGGGGAACGACGGCGACGCCGGACGCTGGAAGCCGCTCTTCGCCCAGCCCTGATCAGGCGGCCACGAACCGTTCGTACTCCGCGAGCAGCCCGTCGGTCGCCTTCCGGCCGGCGGGCCGCAGCGGGGCGCGGACCGGGCCCGCGGGGAGACCGAGCGCGTTGAGGAGGGCCTTGGCAGTGACCGTGCCGGGCAGGCCCGCCGACATCATCGCCTCGATCAGCGGCGTGGCCCGTTGTTGGAGGCGGGCGGACACGGGGGTGTCGCCCGCCTCGAACATCTCCAGGATCGCCCGGAGCCGGTCCGGGACCACGTTGGCCACCGTGCTGACGTAGCCCGCCGCGCCCACCGCGTACAGGGCGAGGATGTGCTCGTCGCAGCCCGCGTAGTACGCCAACTCCGTGCGGTTCAGGACCTTCTGGGTGCCGAGAAGGTCGTAGGAGCAGTCCTTGACCGCGACGATCCGGGGGTGCTCGGCGAGCCGGATCATCGTCTCCGGCTCGATGCGGGTGCCGGTGCGGGACGGGATGTCGTAGAGCATGACGGGCAGTCCGCAGGCGTCCGTGATCTCCCGGAAGTGTGCCTCCAGCGCGTCCTGGGGCGGCCTGCTGTAGTAGGGGCTGACCACCAGGACCCCGTCGGCGCCCGCCTTCTCGGCGGCCAGGGCCAGTTCCACGGTGTGCCGGGTGTCGAAGGTGCCCACCCCGGCCACGACCGACGGCCCCTCGCCCACTGCCTCCCGCACCGCCGTCACCAGCGCCGCCTTCTCAGCGTCCGTCGTGGTCGGCGACTCGCCGGTCGTGCCGGACAGCACGAGACCGTCGCAGCCCTCGGCCACCAGGTGCGCGGCCAGTCGCTGAGCGCCGTCGAGATCGAGCGCGCCCTCCTCGGTGAAAGGCGTGATCATGGCGCAGAGGGCGCGGCCGAAGGGCGGGGCGATTGTCGTCATACGCGTAGTCTCGGCCGGGCAACCGTGAAGCTCCACTTAATTCTTCTACGGTGTACCGGTAAGGGATGCTGCGAAAAGGTCCTATGTCCAAAACGACCTCGCATGGGTCACCATGGTCAGGACGGTGCACGACCCCTGGTCCTGGAGGCGTCATGAAGCTCGGCAAGGCACTCGCCACCGGAGTCGCGGAAGAGCGGCCGGAGCTCCACGAGGAGGAGCTCGAGCTCCCCGAGGAGATCAAGGAACTGAAGGCTCCCGAAGAGGTTCCGGCGGCCCGATGAGACTGCGGCTGCCGGAGGAACGCCCGACGGAGCCGCCGACCGGATACAAGATCGCCCACCCGGTGCTGTCCCAGGACGGCACCCGGGCCGGGTTCACCGGAGTGTCGCTCGGCGGCGCGCTGCCGTACGGAGTCCTGGCCGACGCGTCCTGCGTCTACGGCCTGCGGCACCGGGCACCGAACCGCCGCTGCGACTGCGGCTTCCACTGCGTGCACGACCGCGCGGCGGCCGAGGCACTGCTGTGCACGGCCGAGCACCGCACCGCCGTCCTCCTGGACGTCCTGGTCCTCGGCCGCTACCTCCGCTTCGAGCTCGGCTTCCGCTACGCCCGCCAACGGGTGCGGACCGCGACCGTCGGCCCCTGCGCCTGCGGCACGGTCGCGGCCGTCCTCGCCGACGCCGGCTGGGGCAGACCCGGCTGGCGGGCCCTGACCCCCTCCTGCGCGGGCTGTCTGCGCGGCCGTACGGCCGTCTCGCTCGCCGGGTTCGCCCGGCTCGCCGGGGAGGGGCTGCGGGTGGTGGCACGGCCCGCCGCCGCGCCCGTGCTCGGCGACCCGGAGCTGCCCGAGGAGCTCGGGGTGCCCGAACTCGCCGCCGAAGCGGCCCTGTTGCAGGCCCGGCTCGACTGGTTCCAGAGCCAGCTGGCCCGGCTCGGGCAGCGCGGCCCGGACGGCGGCCCGCAGGGGTAGTGGACGCCGGGCCGGGTACCCGGGTGTTCCGACCGAGAGGAGGCGGAACACGTGACCGGAACCACGGCCCACAGGCCGGCGCACGACGAACATCACTCGGTGGGCGAACTCGTCGGACAAGCCACCGAACAGGTCTCCCGGCTGGTACGGCAGGAAGTCGCCCTAGCGAAGGAGGAGCTGGCCGAGAAGGGCCGGCGGGCCGGAAAGGGCGGCGGGCTGCTCGGTGCCGCCGGCGCCTTCGCCTACGCGGGACTGCTCGCCCTGGCCGGAACGGCCACCGCCGCACTCGCACTGGTGCTGTCGGTGTGGGCCTCGGCGCTGATCGTGACCGCCGTGCTGTTCGTGATCGCGGGCGTGCTCGCCGCGACCGGCCGGGCCCAGTTGCGCCGTGCCGCGCCTCCGACGCCCGAGGAGGCCCTCGGCAGCGTCAAGGCGGACGTCGAGGAGATCAGGGAAAGGGCGCACCGATGACGAACAGCGAGCCCCCCGTGACGGGGGCGAAGGGGCCCGAGGAACTGCGGCAGCAGATCGAGCGGACCCGTAGCGAACTCGGCGACACGGTGGAGGAGTTGGCAGGAAAGATGGATGTGAAGGGCCGTGCGCGGGCCCGTGCGGCAGATCTCAGGGACAAGGCGGGTGCCATGACCGTGCAGCTGCGCAGCAGCGCGGCGCAGGCCGGACACACCGTGCAGGAGAGGGCCACGCAGGCCGGCCACAAGGTTCACGACCGGGCCACGCAGGCGGGCCACCAGGTCCAGGACCGGACGCTGAGGGCCGGAAAGCTCACCCAGGGCAACGCGGCCGGGACGGGACGCACGCTGGAGCGGAGGGCGGAGCGCAGCGTGCCCCAGCCGGCCCGGCCCCTGGTCATGGCGGCCGTACGGCATCCTCGGCCGGTGCTGATCGTCGGCGCGGTCGTGGCCGCGGTCGTCGTCGTGTCGTGGCGGTACCCGAAGAAGTAGGCCACCGTACTCGCGAAACGGACGTGGGCGGCACCCGGAAGCACGGGTGCCGCCCACGTCCGTGCGTACCCTGCGGCCGCCGGGGGGGGGAGGGTCACTTCACCTCGGCTCGTCGTCGGCCTGCCCGTCCGTGCCGTAGTGGCTCTCCCGAAACCACCTCCCGAACCGCCGACTTGACCTGAATCATGGTTGAGGTTGAAGGGTGAGGGATGTCCGCATCGCACAGCGATCCGAGGAGGCCCCGCGCATGACCCGACGAACCGACACCCACCCCGACCTCACCCGCCCCGAGGTCGGCGCATCCCTCTTCAGCACCTGGCGGGTCGGCAACCCGCTGCGGCAGCGGGAGACCGTCGAGGCCGTCGCCGGTGCCTGGGAGCGCCGGCCGTGGCCCGCCGACGGACTCCTCGGCTACCACGTCTACACCGGACACGACACCGCGAGCCTCCTGCACTACTCGCAGTGGACGGACGAGCAGGCCTACGACGCCTTCGCGCGGACCCGGCGACTGGAGCGGGTCGACGAGATCGACACCGCGGTCCCGGGCATCGAGCGGCTGGGGCTCGGCCGCTACCGGCACTACCGCAGCGTCGTCCAGGAGGGTGCCCCTCGGGTCCCGGGGTGCATCGTGATCGTGGACATCGAGTTCGAGGGTCCCGACCCCGACCGGCAGCGCGCCTGGGTCGACGCCGTCGTCGAGGCGCTGGAGGACGAACCCCACCCGCACCACGGCGGCATCAGCGGCCACTTCCACCTCGGCACCGACGGCACCCGCATCCTCAACTACGCCGAGTGGGAGAGCGCCCAGGCCCACCTCGACGCCCTCGCCGCACCGGGGGACGGGATCGGCTCGGCGACGGACCGCTGGAAGCGCGTGCAGACCTGGCCGGGGCTGAAGAGCAGCGTGGTCAGCCGGTACGACCACGCCCTGGGCCTGGTTCCCGACTGAGCCCGGTCCGCTCGGCGCCGACCGCTCACCGAACACTCGAACCGTCTGGACAAAAAAAGTTTTCGGTGAGACGGTGGACCCATGCTGGACGTGACCGTGATCGAGGACCCCGAGGCCGCAGCCGCCTCCCTGGACCCCATACGAGCGAGGCTGCTCGCCGAGCTGGCGTCCGGCCCCGCGTCGGCCGCCATGCTGGCCGGCAAGGTCGGGCTGCCCCGGCAGAAGGTGAACTACCACCTCAAGGCCCTGGAGCGGCACGGCCTGGTCGAGCTCGCGGGGGAGCGCCGCAAGGGCAACGTCACCGAGCGGCTGATGCGGGCGACCGCGGCGTCGTACGTGATCTCACCGCTCGCCCTCGCCGCCGTGCAGCCCGACCCGGACCGCTTCCGCGACCAGCTCTCCGCGCGCTGGCTCCTCGCGCTGGGGGCCCGACTGGTGCGGGACGTCGGCCAGTTGATCACCGGCGCGGCCAAGGCCCGCAAACGGCTGGCGACCTACGCGCTGGACGGCGAGGTCCGCTTCGCCTCCGCCGCCGAACGGGCCGCGTTCATCGAGGAGTTGACGGCGGGAGTCACCGCCCTGATCCGCAAGTACGACGCCCCGGACGCCGAGGGCGGCCGTGACCACCGGATCGTCGTGGCGGTCCACCCGACGCTCAAGCAGTCCGAGCAGTCCGAGCACACAGTGCAGACCGAGTTGGAGTAGATCATGTCCAAGGAGTTCGAGATCGCCCGCGAGTTCGAGGTCGACGCCACCCCCGAGCAGGTGTGGGAGGCGATCACCACCGGAACCGGCGGCTATCTGTGGCCGATGGAGCCGCCCGAGCCCCGCGTCGGCGGCACCGGCCCCTTCGGGTCCAAGGTCACCGCCTGGGACCCGCCGCACCGCTACACCAACCGCGTCGAGGACGTCGAGGGCATCTCCGAGCAGACCCTCAACCAGCTCGACTACACCGTCGAACCCCGTGACGAGGGCCGACGGGCCTGGGTGCGCTACGTCCACAGCGGGATCTTCGTCGACGACTGGGACAACCAGTACGACGGAGCCGCCAAGCACACCGACTTCTACCTGCACACCCTGCGCGAGTACCTGACCCACTTCGCGCCCCGCCCGGCCGCCTTCGCCACCTTCGACGGACCCGAGGCGTCCAAGGCGCCGGACGCCCTCGCCGTCGTGGGACGCGCACTCGGGGTCGGCGAGGACGTGCCCGCCGGTACCCGCGTGACCGTCCACGGGCCGGACACCTTCGACGCCGTGGTCGACTACCGCAACCCGTACTTCATCGGGCTGCGCACCGACCGGGGCCTCACCCGGGTCTTCGGACGCAACCACTGGGGCCACCCGGTCGGCATCTCCCTGCACGACTTCGCGGCGGACGCCGACATCAAGGAGTGCGAGAACGAGTGGCAGGCCTGGCTGAACGGAGTGTTCAACCAGGCCTGACCTCCCACGGGTTACGGCTTGAAGCGCAGCACCTGCGGGTCGTGGTCGCTGATCTGGTCGTTGAACTCCGAGTTGATGTGCACGCTGTCGTACTCGAAGTCGCAGCCGCGCCGGATCGACGGGCTGACCAGGATCTGGTCCAGGACCTGCTGGTTGCCCTGGTAGTCGTAGGTGTAACGCTCGCTCTTCGGCAGCGACTTGATCGCCGACCAGAGCTCTCCGTCACCCTCCAGGATCTTCGCGGTGCCGGAGAACTCGAAGTCGTTGATGTCGCCGAGGGCGATGACGTCCGCGTTCTTCTGGACGTCGAGGATGCTCTTGACGAAGGCGTTGACCAGGGTCGCCTGCGCGTGGCGCTGGATCTCCGAGCTGCGCGGCACCGGCTGGGTCGCCGAGGTCAGACCGTAGTCGCCGCCCTTGGAGTTGAGGTGGTTGGCGATCACGAAGACCGTGCGGCCGCGGAAGACGAACTCGCCGGCCAGCGGCTTGCGGCTGGACTTCCAGGCGTCGTTCGCCGGGTCGATCCGGCCCGGGGAGGCCGTCAGCTGCGCCTTGCCGTGCACCTTGGTGACGCCGACGGCGGTCGTGGAGTCGCCGCCCGCGCGGTCCACGAAGGAGACCCGCTCCGGGTTGAACAGGAACACCTGGCGGATGTTGCCGCCCGGCTCGCCGCCGTCCTGGTCGTTGACCGGGTCGATGGAGCGCCAGTCGTACTTCGGGCCGCCTGCCGTGACGATCGCGTCGATCAGCTTGTTCACCGTCACGTCGGCCGCGACCGTGCCGTCGTCCTTCGCGCCGTTGTTGTCCTGGATCTCCTCCAGGGACACGATGTCGGGCGACTTCAGGTTGTTCACGATCGCGGAGGCGTGCTCCTCGAAGGTGGCGTCCGACGGGTCGAGGTTCTCGACGTTGTACGTCGCGACCGCCAGCTCGCCCTTCTTCTGCTTCTGGGTCGTCTCCCGCTGCAGGCCGGCGCTCTTCAGCGTACCGATCTCGTTGGCGACCAGGGTGTAGCCACCGAACTGGTTGTAGTCCAGCGGGCCCGCGGTGGCACCGGTCAGCACGTCACCGACGTTCGCGACGGGGAAGGCGGAGGTCGCGCCCAGCGACTGGATCTGCAGCCGGCCGGTGTTCTGCGAGTCGTAGGAGCCGTAGAGGGTGCCGCCGCGCGGGGTGGCGTTCTCGCGCGGCTTCACCGTCACCCACAGCTCGGTGTACGGGTCCGTCGCGCCGACCACGCGGGTGTCGGCGACCTTGACGTTCATGCCCTCCAGGGACTCGTAGAAGTCCAGGGCGTACTTCTTCGGCTGCAGCGTCAGGCCGTTGATCGAGTTGTTCGCGGCCGCGTCACCGGCGGGGGCGTAGGCGGCGGGCACCGATTTCGCGTCGATCACCGTGGCCGCCGGGACGGCGTTGCCGCTGGAGACGACCGTGACGGTCGGCTTGGTGATCTCGGTCAGCGACTGGTTCCCGGTCGACGCGCCGCCCGGGACGTACTCCGAGACCGTGCCGGTGACCGTGACGGCGTCTCCGACGGCGACCTTCGGGGCGGAGCTGGTGAAGACGAACACGCCCTCGCTGGTGGCCGGGTCCGCATCGGGGTTCGGATCCTGGATCCAGAACCCCTTGGAGGAGCCGTAGGTGCGGACGCCGGTGACGATTCCGGCCACATCCGTGACCTTCTGACCTGCGTACGGGGATATCCGGGTCGCGCCCTGGATGTCATGGATGCTCACGGCGGCCGCGTGCGCGGGCGAGACGAGGACGACGGTGGAGGCCGCCGACAGGGCGGCGACGGTGAGCGCGGCGAGACGCGCGGACTTCTTGCTCGGCAACGGGATCCCTCCGGGGACGAACGTAGGCGGCCGGGACGAGGGTGAACGTGGAACGGTGGGAGCCGCGACCTGTGGGGCGGAGGCGACGCGCGTAGAAAATACAGTGAACACATGTCCGCCAGATTTCTACGCGCGTCAATCTCCTGCCTGGTCAGGCCAGTTGTCAAGGTTTCAGCCATGTACGGACCCTGTCGGGGAGATGAACCGGGCGGCATGGGTGGATATCCGTCTACGCTGAGCGGCTGAGTGGCACGACGCGTCCTAGGAGAACCAGCCGATGTCAGACAGCTCCCCCCTGCCGCCGGTGCGGCTGCACCCCGAAGCGGAGCTGGCGCGGGACGCCCTGTCCACGCCGCTGCTCGCCCGGGCCGCCCGGCTCGCCCGCTGGGCCGGCGAGGACACCCGGGTCGACGCCGGGGGCGGGCTCGTCGAGGAGCAGCTGCCCGCCGCGGCCTCCCATCTCGGACTGACCGGGGACGAGGCGGCGGCCCACGCGAGCGAGGCCTGGCGGGTCGCCGTCGACACCGGGCTCGTCGAGATCGTCGACGAGGAGGAGGGCACCGTCGCCACCGGAGCGGACCTGGCCCTGCTGTCCGGGGCCCCGCAGGATGTGCTCGGTGTGTGGCTGACGGCCCTGGAGACGGCGCTGGCCGACGCGAGCGTGCCGGACCTGGACGACCTGGTCGACGCCATGGACGAGAGCGGCGAGGTCGACTTCGCCTCCCTGGACTGGGACCCGGAGGCCGAGCAGGAATTCCTCGACGGTGTGCTCGGCAACCTCTACCTGCTCACCGTCAGCGAGGACGGCCCCGGTGACGGACCCGTGCCGCTGCCCGCCCTCGCGGCGTCGATGATCGTGCCGAGCGACATGGGCGAGCCGACCAACGACGTCCTGGAGCAGGTGTCCGACGCGATGATGCGGCTGGACGACCAGTTCCGGATCCTGGAGCCGGTGGGGATCGTCGAGTACCAGCCCGTCGACGAGGCGCTGATGGCCGACGCCGACGAGGAGCCCGCCGCGGTCGTCGACGACACCGACGTCTCCCGGTACGGCATGGTCCGGCTGACCCCCCTCGGGCTGTACGGGCTGCGGTCGCGGCTGCTGGAGGCGGGCATCCCGGCACCGGCCGTCGGCGACCTCGCCGACAAGGGAGCGGACGCCCTGCTGGACGGGACCGCGGCCTTCCCGCCCTCCGCCGCCCAGGCCGAGACCGAGCAGTGGCTGGACCTGCGTGAACCTCTCGCGGCGGCACGGGAGTTGCTGGCGGCGGCCCGCGGGAGCGACGCGGGGGCACCCCTGCGCCGACTGCGCTGCCAGCAGGCACTCTCGCTGGTCGGGGTCGTCGCGGAACCGGCGCTGCGGGAGGTTCTCGACGACCCGGAGCTGGGCGGGCTCGCCCGGGTCTGGCTGGTCGAGCGGGGGTTCGGGGACGTGCCCGCGCCCGCCGAGGACATGGTCTTCTGGCTGACGATCGACACGGTGGCCGCACAGCTGGCCGCGGAGGGGAACTCCGAGGAGCTCCAGGGGCTGGTCGAGGGGCTGGCCCAGCAGCACAGCGGGTTCTTCGCGGCGGCCTGGCGGGTGGACCATCCGGCCACGGCGGACGTGCTGGAGGCGATGGGCCGGCTGCATCCCGACAAGAAGGTGGCCAAGGAGGCTCGGAAGGCCGCGTTCAAGGCGCGGTCGCAGCAGGGGGGTTGAGGTTGTGTCGCGGGTGCGGGTGAGTGGGGGCTGGTCGCGCAGTTCCCCGCGCCCCTGGGTGGGTTTCCGCGTCCTTTGTTGATTCATGGAAGCTGCTCCACTGAATCTCCCCGGTGTTCAACCGGTGTTCAGGCATGGGCGAGACGGTTGCGCCGATTCGAGGTCCGCCACCCTCCACGGCTCACCGACCGTCTCAGGAGACACCATGTCGCTCACCCGCAGGGACTTCGCCGGCAGAACCGCGCTCACCGGGGCCGGTGTCGCGCTGGCGGGCACCGTCGGCGCCCTCGCCACCGCGCCCAACGCGCTCGCCGCAACCGATGTCGAGACCGAGGACGTCGAGACCGAGGGCGTGGAGGCCGCCGGCGCCCACCGCGGTGTCGGCTACGGGCCGCTGATCGCCGACCCTGAGGGCCTGCTCGCGCTGCCCGCCGGATTCACGTACAAGGTCATCACGTACAGCGGCAGGACCAAACTGGAGTCCGGCGAGTTCACCCCGTCCAACCACGACGGCACCTCCACCTTCGACGGCCCGCGCGGCACCACCCTCCTCGTCAACAACCACGAGCTGGCAGGGCCCCGCGCCAACTGGCCCCACCCGGTGCCGCTCACCGAGGGCCTCGTCTACGACCCGGCCGCGGCCGGCGGCTGCACGGTCGTCGAGGTCCGCCCGGGCGGCAAGGTCGCCGAGTGGGTCGGCATCGCCGGCACCGCCACCAACTGCGCGGGCGGCAACACCCCTTGGGGCACCTGGCTCACCTGCGAGGAGACCGAGGACAAGGCCGGCACCAACGGCTTCACCAAGGACCACGGCTACGTCTTCGAGGTCGACCCCAGCGACCGCCGCGCCAACAAGAACCCCAAGCCCATCAAGGCGCTGGGCCGTTACGCCCACGAGGCCGTCGTCGTCGACCCCAGGCGCGGCCACCTCTACCTCACCGAGGACGCCTCCAACCCCAACGGCCTGCTGTACCGCTGGACCCCGCCCGAGGGCTTCTGCCACGGCCACGGCAAGCTGCGCACCCTCGCCGAGAACGCGGGCACCCTCCAGGCCTTCAAGTGCTTCGACTCCGGCGGCAAGTTCGTCGACGACCTCTCCCGCGCGACCAGGATCGGCACCGTCTACGGCGTCGACTGGGTGGACGTCCCCGACCGTGACGCGCGGACGACCTCCGTCCGCAAGCAGTTCACCACCGGCCAGGTCACCCGCGCCCGCAAGCTCGAAGGCATGTGGTGGGGCGACGGCGGCACCTACATCGTCTCCTCCTACGCCCGCACCGAGAGCCCCGTCCAGCACGACGGCGCGGTCTGGTTCTACGACCCCAAGCGCCGCACCCTCACGCTGAAGGTCCTCCTCGGCGTGAACCCCGACCCCTCCAAGGACGGCGCCTTCGACGGCCCCGACAACATCACCGTCTCCCCGTACGGCGGCCTCGTCATCGCCGAGGACGGCGAGGGCGTCCAGCACCTGTTCGGCGCCACCGAGAGCGGCCGCACCTACCCCATCGCCCGCAACGAGCTGAACATCGGCACCGAAGAGGAGCCCGAGTACAGCGAGTTCACCGGCGTCACCTTCTCCCCCGACGGAAAGACGCTGTACGCCAACATCCAGACTCCGGGGATCATGCTGGCGATCACGGGGCCGTGGAAGCGCCAGAAGCGCGGCTGAATTTAATTCGTTCGCCCGTCCCGCGGCACGCCTCCTAGAGTGATGAACGTCCAGGTGCGAAGGCAGGACCTACTTCCACTCATAATGGGGCGGCCGCGGGTTCGAGTCCCGCCACCGGTACAACTCGCCGGTGTAGCTCAGGGGTTAGAGCACCTAATGTCGGTTCCGCCGACCTGAACTCTGGACACCACAACTTCATGCACCTCCCGGTGCGAGAAATCCTGATCTCGGGAGGCGCGGCTCATGGTGGGTGCCCGGTGCGCAGGCAGCGGATACTTCGGGAACTGATGAGGGAAAACCCTCTTGCGGGTTCGAATCCCGTCATCGACTCAAGGTCGGTGTGGCGGAACGGAAGACGCGCCAGTTATAAGCAACCGCAGTCGACTTCGACCTCGGGCACCCTCCTTTTGCCGCGCCTCCCTCCGAAACAGTCAAGAATTCGGGGGAATTCACCATGGCGCGATTCAACAAGAAGGCCGCACGGGCCCGCCCCGTTTCGCGGGTGACCTCGACGGGGCGCGTTCTGCGGACCTACGAGGGCGGCCGCGGCCGTGAGCGGGACGCCCGTTCCGAGCTCTTCCTGCTCGCGGTCTCCAACTTCGTCTCCCAGCAGACCTTCTACGAGTCCGGCGCGGACCGTGACGACCGCTTCGCCGCGCTGGTGCGGCAGCTCGCCGTCACCGACCCGGCCTGGACCGCCGGCCTGCTGGGCTGGCTGCGCGGCGAGGGCAACCTCCGTACGGCTTCGCTCGTGGGCGCCGCCGAGTACGTGAAGGCGCGTCTCGACGCGGGCGTCACCGACGGCCCCGCCAACCGGCAGGTCGTGGCCTCCGTGCTCCAGCGGCCCGACGAGCCCGGCGAGTTCCTCGGGTACTGGACGGCGCGGTACGGCCGCAACGTCCCGCAGCCCGTCAAGCGCGGGATCGCCGACGCCGTACGGCGGCTCTACAGCGGCAAGTCGCTGCTGAAGTACGACACCGCGTCCAAGGGCTACCGCTTCGGCGACATCCTCAACCTCGTGCACGCGGCCCCCGACCCGGACAAGCCGTGGCAGGGCGAGCTGTTCCAGTACGCCCTCGACCGGCGGCACCACCCGGACACGGCCGTGCCGCCCGTGTCGAACCGGCTGCTCACCGCGCACCGCGAGCTCATGGCGCTGCCGGTCGAGCGGCGCCGTGCCGTGGTGACCTCCCGGGGCGGCGCCGAGCGGCTGGCCGCGGCGGGCATGACGTGGGAGGCGCTGGCGGGCTGGCTGCAGGGCCCGATGGACAGGGTGGCCTGGGAGGCGGTCATTCCGTCGATGGGCGCGATGGCACTGGTTCGCAACCTGCGCAATTTCGACGAGGCCGGTGTCTCGGACGAGGTCGCGGAGCAGGTGGCGGCCCGGATCAGCGACCCGGCGGAGGTGGCACGGTCGCGGCAGTTCCCCTTCCGGTACCTCGCCGCGTACCAGCACGCGCCCTCGCTGCGCTGGTCGTACCCGCTGGAGCAGGCGCTCGGCCACTCGCTGGCCAACGTGCCCGCACTGCCCGGCCGGACCCTGGTGCTCGTGGACCGCTCGGGCTCGATGTGGGCGCGGCTGTCCGACCGCTCGCAGCTCAACCGGGCCGACGCGGCGGCGATCTTCGGAACGGCGCTCGCGCTGCGGGCGGCGGACGCGGATCTCGTCGAGTTCGGCACCACGAACCGGCGTCTGAAGATCGGCAGGGGCGAGTCGGTGCTGAAGATCCTCGGCCGTTTCGGCGACCTGGGCGGCACCGACACCACCTCGGCGATCCGCGCGCACTACCGGGGCCAGGACCGGGTGCTGATCGTCACCGACGAGCAGTACACCCACCACCGCCACGGCGACCCGACCGAGCAGGTCCCGGCCGACGTGCCGGTCTACACCTGGAACCTCGCCGGCTACCGGGTGGGCCACGGCCCCTCCGGCACCGGCAACCGCCACACCTTCGGAGGCCTCTCGGACACGGCCTTCCGGATGGTTCCGCTGCTCGAGGCGGCCCGGGACGCCGACTGGCCCTGGGCTGCCTGAGCCGAGAGCGTGTGACCCGCACTTCACGGGGGTGCGGGTCACACCCTTGCCCGCCCATCCGACTGACATCTAACATTTCAGTTCATGGAAGCCATCCGGCCGCTCGGCCGCACCCTGTTGCGGGACCGGGCCTACACGTCCATCAGGGACGCCATCGTGGCCGGGGAGATCGAGCCCGGGGCGGTGGTGCGGGACGCCGAGCTCGCCGAGCGGCTCGGGCTGTCGCGGGCGCCCGTGCGAGAGGCCTTCGCGCGGCTCGTCGACGAAGGGCTGCTGGAGAGCAAGCCGCAGAGCTACACCCGGGTGACGCAGGTCGTCGCCGCCGACGTGCGGGACGCGGCCGCCGTGGTCGGGGCCATGCACGAACTGGTCACACGGGTCGCCGTGCCCCGTCTGTTCGCCGCCGACATCGAGACCATGCGCGCGGCCAACGAACGGTTCGCGGCCGCCGTCACCGCCGGAGACGTGGACGAGGCCCTGCGCGCCGACGACGAACTCCACGACGTCCTCGTCCGGGTCAGCGGCAACCGCGCGGCCGCGGCCACCACCGCCCGCTACACCCCCCTCATCCGCCGGCTGGAGCGCCGGCGCTTCGGCGAGGGCGGCAACTGCCGTTCGGCCGGTCTGCACGACCGGCTGATCGCGGCCTGCGCGGCCGGTGACGTGGACGAGGCGGTCCGGGTCACGGCCAAGATCTGGCGAGGACTGGCCGAACTCGCCGACAGCGACTGAGTCCACGGCGCCCACAGCGATCCACCCGGGAGGTCCCCATGTCCCTTTCGTCCTACGACCGTTACCCCCTCCTCTTCGGTCCGTCCCCCGTCCACCGCCTGGAGCGCCTGACCGCGCACCTCGGCGGTGCCGCCCTGTGGGCCAAGCGCGAGGACTGCAACTCCGGGATCGCGTACGGCGGCAACAAGACCCGCAAGCTGGAGTACCTGGTCGCCGACGCGCTCGCGAAGGGCTGCGACACTCTCGTCTCGATCGGCGGCGTCCAGTCCAACCACACTCGCCAGGTCGCGGCCTGCGCGGCCCGGGCCGGTCTCAAGTGCGTCCTGGTGCAGGAGAGCTGGGTGGACTGGCCGGACGCCGTCTACGACAAGGTCGGCAACATCCTGATCAGCCGGCTCGCCGGGGCCGACGTACGGCTGGTGAAGGCCGGGTTCGGGATCGGCTTCAAGGAGAGCTGGGAGCAGGCGCTCAGGGACGTCGAGGAGGGAGGCGGCACGCCGTACGCCATCCCCGCCGGCGCCTCCGACCATCCGCTCGGCGGGCTCGGCTTCGCCGCGTGGGCGTACGAAGTGGCCGACCAGGAGCGCGAGTTGGGCGTCTTCTTCGACACGGTCGTGGTCTGCTCGGTGACCGGCTCCACCCAGGCGGGCATGGTCGCCGGGTTCCGGGCGCTGGAGGAGGCGGGCGGCCGACCCCGGCGTGTCCTCGGCATCGACGCCTCCGCCAAGCCCGTCGCGACCCGGGAGCAGATCGCGCGGATCGCCCGCGACACCGGTCGACTCATCGGTGTGCAGAAGGAGTTGACCGTGGAGGACGTGGAGCTGGACGAGCGGTACCACGCGGGCGTGTACGGCATCCCCGACGAGACCACGCTGGAGGCCATGCGTCTCGCCGCGCGCACCGAGGGGATGGTCACCGACCCCGTCTACGAGGGCAAGTCCATGGCCGGGATGATCGACCTCGTCGGGCGCGGGGAGATCGGCGCCGACTCCACGGTCCTCTACGCCCACCTCGGCGGGCAGCCTGCGCTCAACGGGTACAGCGCGCTGTTCTAGCCCGCGTGCCGTTCCCCGAGGCTGGACGGGGACTGTCTCCGTTCGGTGTTCGATAGCATGCGGCCAGAGTCTCCGGCTTGCGAGGAGTGTCTGGATGACGCAGGTCAGGCCCATGCGCGCGGACGCTCGGCGCAACTACGAGCGGCTGCTGAAGGTGGCCGCCGAGGCGTTCGCCGAGCACGGCGAGGGCGCGTCGCTTGACGACATCGCCAAGCGGGCGGGCGTGGGTTCCGGGACGCTCTACCGGCACTTTCCGACGCGGCAGGCCCTGCTGGAGGCGGCGTACGTGGACCGCGTCGAGGGGTTCGCACGGCGGGCCGACGAGCTCGCGCGGGAGCTGTCGCCGGGGCAGGCGCTGGCGGAGTGGCTGTACGAGCTGTGCGTCGGGACGATTCAGGTGCGGGGGCTGAAGACGCTGCTGGGCTCCGCGATGGCGGACGGCAGCGAGGCGGCGGTCACCGTGTGCGGGACGCATGTGCGGGGGGCGGCGGAGCGGCTGGTGTCGGCGGCGCGGGAGGAAGGGGCGCTGCGGGGGGACGTCGAGCCGATGGAGTTGCTCCGGCTGGCCCATGGGGTGGCGGGGGCGGCGGAGTTGGACGGCGGGGGTGGGGAGTCGATCCGGCGGTACTTGGCCCTGTTGACGGAGGGGTTGCGCGCCTAGGGAGGTGCCTGGGCATGTCGTCCTGCGGTGCGGAGACCTCGTGGCCGGTCGCGCGGTTCCCCGCGCCCCTGGGTGGGTGCAGTCTCATGGACTCCTGACTGCACCCACTTACCCGCAGCTACGTCACAGCGCCTGCGCCGCCGGCTTCACCATCCCCCTGACCGTGCGGGACTTCACGAAGTCGCCGATGGCCGTCATCTCCCACTCGCCGGAGAACTGCTTGATCAGCTTGGCCATCATCACGCCCGTCTGCGCCTCCGCGTTCGTGAGGTCGAAGCGGACCAGTTCCTCTCCGCTCGCGGCGTCGATGAGCCGGCAGTACGCCTTGGCGACCTCGGTGAACTTCTGGCCGGAGAAGGAGTTGACCGTGAAGACGAGACCGGTGACCTCCTGGGGGAGCCGGCCGAGGTCCACGACGATCACCTCGTCGTCACCGCCGCCCTCACCCGTGAGGTTGTCCCCGGAGTGCTTGATCGCGCCGCCGACGATGGACAGCTTGCCGAAGTAGCAGCTGTCGATGTGGTTGCGCTGCGGACCGTAGGCGATGACCGACGCGTCGAGGTCGATGTCCTTGCCGCGGTACGCCGGCTCCCAGCCCAGACCCATCTTGACCTGGGAGAGAAGGGGGCGGCCGCCCTTGACCAGGGACACGGTCTGGTTCTTCTGGAGGCTGACCCGGCCCTTGTCGAGGTTGATCTTCCCGGCGCCCGGAGCGGGAGCGGGCGGGGCCGGGGGCGCGGCGGGTGCCGGCGGCGGGGCGAGCCGCGGGTCCATGGCCGGGGGCGGCGGGGTCATCGGGGTCTGCACGGTCGGCGCGGGCGGCGGGGCCACCGGCTGCGGCGGGGCGGCCGCGGCGGGCGCCGGTGCGGGTTCGTCCACGGAGACGCCGAAGTCCGTCGCGATGCCCGCCAGTCCGTTGGCGTACCCCTGTCCCACGGCCCGGGCCTTCCAGGCGCCGTTGCGCAGGTAGATCTCCACGACCACCAGCGCGGTCTCGGTGCCGAGCTGCGGCGGGGTGAACGTGGCGATGGCGTTGTTGTCGTCGGCGCTCCTGATGGTCGCCGTCGGTTCGATGCCCTGGAAGGTCTGGCCCGCCGCGTCCGGGCTGGCGGTGATGACGATCTTCTCGATGCCCGGGGGCAGGGCGGCGGTGTCGACGCTGATCGCGTCCGGCGCCGAGCCGCCGCCCGACCGGTAGGTGACCCCCGGCCCCGTGGGCTGGTTGTAGAAGATGAAGTCGTCGTCGGAGCGCACCTTGCCATCGGCGGTGAGCAGCAGGCCCGATACGTCGAGCCGCACCGGTGCGGAGACGTCCACCGTCACGCGGGCGACGGGGAGAGGGATGTTCGAGCCGGGGGTCATAGCTGTCATGCCCGGTGAACGAGCGACGCCGCTTTACCGTTCCCTTAATCTTCGCGCGGTCACGGCACCACCACGATCTTCCGGCCCACCCCCGCCGCGAACTGCTCCAGCGCCTCGGGGTAGCGGTCCAGGGGCAGCCGGTCGCTGATGAAGATCTCCGGGTCCAGCACCCCGTTCGCGAACAGCTCCGCCGCCCGTTCGAAGCTGTGCAGGACCGCCATGGAGCCGGTGATGGTGATCTCCTGGTTGTAGACGCGGTAGGGGTCGATCGTCACCCGCGTGGCGTAGTCGGCCACCCCGAACTGGAGGAAGGTGCCCGCCTTGGCCACCCGGTCCAGGCCGTCCTGGATCGCCGCCGCGTTGCCCGTCGCGTCGATGACCAGGTCCCAGCCCTGCGGGCGGTCCAGCTCGTCCGGGTTCGCGGCGGACGCCGTGACGCCGAGGCGGCGGGCCGTCTCCAGCCGGGTGGGGTTCACGTCGACCATGTCCACGCTCGCCGCGCCGGTCCGCTTCGCCAGTTCCAGCATCATCAGGCCCATCGTTCCCGAGCCGTAGATCAGGACATGGGCGCCGAGGCGGGACCGGAGGACGTCGTACCCCCGGACCGCGCAGGACAGGGGCTCGACGAGGGCCGCGTCCTGGGTGCGGACGTGCTCGGGCAGCCGTACGCAGTTGGCGACCGGCGCGAGGGCGAACTGCGCCGCGCCGCCCGCCGTCGTCACGCCGATCGCGGCCCAGCGTTCGCAGAGGTTGTTGTGGCCCGTACGGCAGTACCGGCACTCGTGGCAGTACAGGGACGGGTCCACGGCCACCCGGTCGCCGATCGCGAGTTCGGTGACCTGGGTGCCGACCCCGACCACCGCTCCCGCGAACTCGTGGCCCGGCACGATCGGCAGCTTGGGGGCGAACTCGCCCTGGAGGATGTGCAGGTCGGTGCCGCACAGGCCGCACGCGGCGACCTCGACGACGACCTCCCGCGGGCCCGGCGTCGGGTCCGGGACCTCGGCGACGACGGCACGGCCCACGGACTCGATGACGGCGGCCTTCATTTCACGGCTCCCAGCGACAGGCCCTGGACCAGTTTGTCCTGGGCGGCGAACCCCGCGGCGAGCACCGGCAGGGAGATGACGAGCGACGCGGCGCACACCTTGGCCAGGAACAGGCCCTGGCTGGTGATGAAGCCGGTCAGGAAGACGGGGGCGGTCTCGGCCACCACACCCGTCAGGACACGGGCGAACAGCAGCTCGTTCCAGCTGAAGATGAAGCAGATCAGGGCGGTTGCCGCGATGCCCGGCAGGGCGATCGGGGCCACCACGCGCGCGAGGATCGTCGGGAGCCGGGCGCCGTCCACGCGCGCGGCCTCGATCACCGCCACCGGGACCTCGGCGAGGAAGGACTGCATCATCCAGACGGCGATCGGCAGGTTCATCGACGTGTAGAGGATGACCAGCAGCCAGATGTTGTCGAGCATGTCCGTGTTCTTCGCGAACAGGTAGATGGGGAGCAGGCCCGCCACCACCGGGAGCATCTTCGTCGACAGGAAGAAGAACAGGACGTCCGTCCACTTCCTGACCCGGCGGATGGAGAGCGCGTAGGCGGCGGGGAGCGCCAGGAGCAGGACGAACAGGGTCGAGGCCAGGGAGGCGACCGTCGAGTTGATCAGGGCGGGCCAGGGGCTCGCGCCGCCGCCCGTGCCGAAGAACTCGCGGTAGCCGTCCAGGGTGAGGGCGGTGCCGAAGGAGGGCGGGTTGGTGGCCGCGTCCGTCTCCGAGTGGAAGGACGTCAGGGCCATCCACGCGATGGGGAGGAAGAACACGATCCCCAGCAGCCAGGCCACCAGGCCCAGGCCGGCTCCCTTGCGTTTCACGGCGATGGTGTTGCTGCTCATGCCCGGCTCGCCTCCTCGCGGAACAGGGACGACACCACGCGCAGGGCGAAGGTCGCGATGATGATCGAGCCGATGACGACCAGGACGCCTGCGGCCGACGCGAGGCCGTTCTCGTGGGCCTGGTAGAAGCTCTGGTAGACGGTGTACGGGAGGTTCGCGGTGCCGAGGCCCCCCGAGGTGATGGTGAAGACCGCGTCGAAGTTCTGGACGATGTAGATCGAGCCGAGCAGAGCGCCCAGCTCCAGGTAGCGGCGCAGATGCGGGAGCGTGAGATAGCGGAAGATCTGCCAGTCGCTCGCGCCGTCCACCCGCGCGGCCTCCATCTGCTGCTGGTCGCGGCTCTGCAGGCCGGCCAGCAGGATGAGCATCATGAACGGGGTCCACTGCCAGACCAGCGAGGCCTCGACCGCGAGCAGCGGGGTGTTTGAGATCCAGTCGGGCTGTGGGCCGCCCACATAGTGCAACAACCCATTGAGCAGGCCGTATTCGGGGTTGTAGAGCACGTGTTTCCAGAGGAGGGCCGCCGCCACCGGGACCACCAGGAAGGGGGCGATCAGCAGGGTGCGGACCACTCCGCGGCCCTTGAAGCGGCGGTCGAGGAGCAGGGCCAGGAGCAGTCCGAGGACCAGGCTGACCAGGACCACCGTCACCGTCAGCAGGATCGTCGTCCACACCGAGTGGCGCAGGTCCGCGTCGGTGAGGACCTCCTGGTAGTTGTCGACGCCGGTGAAGTGACGGGCCTTGGGATAGAGGGAGTTCCAGTCGAAGAACGAGATCACCACCGTGGCCACGAACGGGAGCTGGGTGACCACGATCATGAAGACCAGGGCGGGGAGCAGCGGGGCGCGGGTGGCCCAGGCGCGCAGTCGGTTCGAGGGCTGCGGCGCGGTGCGTACGGTCGGAGCGGCCAGTGGGGCCGTGGTGGTCGCGGTCATCGTCCCTCGTACTCCTCGGAGACCTTCTCGGCGAGCTGCTGGGACTTCCTCAGGGCCGACTCGACGGACTGGCGTCCGGCGATGGCCGCGCTGATCTCCTGGGAGACCCTGGTGCCGAGATCGGTGAACTCGGGGATGCCGACGAACTGGATGCCGGGCGCCGGGCGCGGCTGCACGCCCGGGTCGTTCGGCCGGGCCTGCTCGATGGCCTGCTTGGTCATCTCCTGGAAGGCGGCGGCCTCCTTGACGTAGGCGGGGTTGGTGTACGTCGAGGCGCGCTTGCCGGCCGGGACGTTGGACCAGCCGATCCGGTCGCCGACCAGTTGCTCGTACTGCTTGCCGGAGGCCCAGGAGACGAACTTCCAGGCCTTGTCGGGGTTGCGGGAGGCGTCCTGGATGCCCCAGGCCCAGGTGTAGAGCCAGCCGGAGGACTTCGTCTCCTCGACGGGGGCGGGCGCGTAGCCCACCTTGCCCTTGACCGGGGAGCCCTTCGCCTCCAGGGAACCGGCCGCGGAGGTGGCGTCGTACCACATGGCGACCTTGCCCTGGGTCATGTTGTTGAGGCACTCGGCGAAGCCCGACTGGGCGGCGCCGGACTCGCCGTGCTCGCGCACGAGGTCGACGTAGAACTTCGTCGCCTTCTCGAAGGCGGGGGAGTCGAGCCGGGCCTTCCAGCTCTTGTCGAACCAGGTGCCGCCGAAGGTGTTCACGACCGTGGTGAGCGGGGCCATGACCTCGCCCCAGCCGGGCAGGCCGCGCAGACAGATGCCCTTCATGCCGGACTGGGCCCCGTCCGCCTTCGCGGCCAGGTCGGCCACCTGCTGCCAGGTGGGCCGGGCCGGCATCGTCAGGCCCTTCTGCTCGAAGACGTCCTTGCGGTACATCAGGAAGGACGACTCGCCGTAGAAGGGCTGGCCGTAGAGCTTGCCGTCGTCGCCGGTGAGCGACTGGCGCATGGGGGCCAGGACGTCCTGCTCGTCGTAGGCCGGGTCCTTGGCCACGTACGAGTCCATCTCGTGCAGCCAGCCGTTGCGGGCGTAGATGGGGATCTCGTAGTTGGACAGGGTGGCCACGTCGTACTGTCCGGCCTGGTTCGCGAAGTCCTGGCTGATCTTGTCGCGGACGTCGTTCTCGGGCAGCACGGTGAAGTTGACCTTGATCCCGGTCTCCTTGGTGAAGTGGGCCTTGGTCAGCTTCTGCAGCTCGGTCATCTGGGGGTTGTTGACCATCAGGACGTTGATGGCGTCGCCGCCCGATCCCGCCCCGCCCGCTCCGACCCAGCAGCCGGAGAGCAACGGGGCGAGCAGCGTCCCTGCGGCGGCCATGGCGAGCGTGGCTCGCGGTGGCCGTCGTCGGCTCTGGGTTCGCATGGATCGCTCCTGAACATATGGGGAGATAAGGGGTGCGTCCGGGCATGGGCGTGCCCCAGGGGGGTGCGTTCGGTTGTCAGACCCGGATGACCTGCGGTCCGAGCAGGGAGTACCGATGGGCCTCCGCCGAAGGCAGCAGCGTGCTCGTCACGATCGCCTCCAGCGCGTTGATGTCCGCGAACCGGCAGAAGCTGACCGCTCCGAACTTGGTGTGCACACCGGCGAAGACCGTGCGGCGGGCGGCCCGGATCGCCTGCGCCTTGACCTCGCTGACCGCGGGGTCGGGGGTGGTGAGGCCGTGTTGGCGGGAGATGCCGTTGGCGCCGATGTAGGCGAGGTCGAGCACGAAGCCGGCCAGCATTTTGGTCGTCCAGTGGTCGACGGTCGCCAGGGTGCCGGGGCGGACCCGTCCGCCGAGGAGCAGGACGGAGGTGTTCTCGGCCTCGGCGAGGGCGCCGGCGACCGGCAGGGACGCGGTGACCACGGTGAGCGGCCGGTCCCGGGGCAGGGCCTCGGCGATGAGCTGCGGGGTGAAGCCCTCGTCGACGAAGACCGTCTCGGCGTCCCCGAGGAGCTCGGCCGCGGCGGCCGCGACCCTGCGCTTCTCGGGCACGTGGCTGGTGGCGCGGAAGGCGAGGGTCGTCTCGAATCCGGCGCTCTCCACGGGGTAGGCGCCGCCGTGCGTACGGCGGACCAGGCCGTGGTCCTCCAGTGCGCGGAGGTCTCGGCGCACGGTTTCCTTCGCCACGCCGAGCTGGGCGGCGAGGGTGTTGACGTCGACGGCGCCGGTGGTGCGGGCGGTCCGTACGATTTCCCGCTGGCGTTCTTCCGCGGTACTGGTCATTCGGTCACCCGCCTTCCGGTCGTGCTGCCCGTTCGGGCCGTCTGCAGGAAGTTGTACAGCGGGTGGGCGGCGGTGACCAGGTCTGTTGCGGGAAGGATCCTGTCCGTGTGTGCCCGTTCGGGCGGGGCGGGCCCAAGAGCTCGGGTTGTGCGGCCGTGTGGCGGGTGCGGGTTTGTTGTGGCTGGTCGCGCAGTTCCCCGCGCCCCTGGTTGTGCGCTGTCGCGCCACAACCAATGACCCGCCACCATGCCCGAACACGCCTGCGGGCGGGCCCGTTCGGTGCCCGCCCGCGCTCTGCCGGTGTCTCAGTACGGCCAGATCGGCGGGTCCGTCACGAACTGGCCGCCCAGGTAGGCGTGGCCCTCGTTGCCGTCCTGGAGCTCGCCCTGTTCGGCGATGAGCTTCTCGGCGTAGGGCTCGGAGTCGTCCTGCGGGTCGTAGCCGAGCGCCCGCGCGGTGGTGAGGTCCCACCACAGGCGGGTGTTGGCGGAGGAGCCGTAGACCACGGTGTGGCCGACCTCCTGTGCGGTCAGGGCCGCGTGGAAGAGGCGGGCGCCGTCGGCCGGGCTCATCCACAGCGAGAGCATGCGCACGCTGGTCGGCTCGGGGAAGCAGGAGCCGATGCGGACGGAGACGGTCTCCAGGCCGTGCTTGTCCCAGTAGAACTGCGCGAGGTCCTCGCCGAAGGCCTTGGACAGACCGTAGAAGGTGTCCGGGCGGCGCGGTGTGTCGATCGGGATCAGCGGGTCCTGGCCCTGGGGGCGCGGGGTGTAGCCGACCGCGTGGTTGGAGGAGGCGAACACGATCCGGGAGACGCCCTCCGCGTGCGCGGCCTCGTACAGGTTGTAGGTGCCCTCGATGTTCGCCTTGAGGATCTTCTCGAAGGGGGCTTCCAGGGAGATGCCCGCGAGGTGGATGATCGCGTCGACGCCGCGCACGGCCTCGCGCACCGCGTCCTTGTCGGCGAGGTCCGCGACGACCGCGTCCGGCTCGCCCTCGACGGGGCGCAGGTCGAGCAGGCGCAGCTCGTAGCCGTACGCGGGCAGGAGGTCCCGCATCAGGGTGCCTAGGCCGCCGGCGGCGCCGGTGAGCAGGACGGTGCGGGGAGCGGGCATCCTCAGGTCTCCTCGAGTGGCCTTATGCGTGCACGGTATTCACATTCGTGGACAAGCTAGGGATCGTGTCTTGAGCTCGTCAAGGGTAGCGTGGTGTGTGTTCATAAATGTAAACTCTGATCAGTATTCTGCATGCCATTTCTAGGGAGAGCCTGTGACGTCGTCCGCCGCCCTCGCCCATCGACTCGGCATCCCCAGCGGGCCGCTGTTCTTCCCCGTCACCGCCTACGGCCCGGACGGATCCGTCGACCTCGATGTGTATCGCGCCCACATACGCCAAGGCGTCGACTCGGGCGCCGCGGCCGTGTTCGCCTGCTGCGGCACCGGGGAGTTCCACGCGCTCACGCCCGAGGAGTTCGAGGCCTGCGTCCGGGCGGCCGTCGAGGAGACGGCGGGGCGGGTGCCGGTGGTGGCCGGCGCCGGATACGGCACCGCGCTCGCCGCACGGTACGCGCGACTGGCCGAGGCCGCCGGGGCCGACGGACTGCTCGCCATGCCGCCGTACCTCGTCGTCGCCGGGCAGGAGGGGCTGCTGCGGCACTACCAGGAGGTGGCCGCGGCGACCGCGCTCCCGGTGATCGTCTACCAGCGCGACAACGCCGTCTTCACCCCCGAGACCGTCGTCGAACTGGCCCGCACCGAGGGGATCATCGGCCTCAAGGACGGCCTCGGCGACCTCGACCTGATGCAGCGGATCGTCAGCGCGGTGCGCACCGAGGCGCCCGGCGACTTCCTCTACTTCAACGGACTGCCGACCGCCGAGCAGACCCAGCTGGCCTACCGCGCCATCGGTGTGCCCCTGTACTCCTCGGCCGTCTTCTGCTTCGCCCCCGAGATCGCCCTCGCCTTTCACCGCGCGCTCACCGACGGCGACCGGGCCACGGCCGACCGTCTGCTCGACGGCTTCTACCGTCCCTTCGTCGAACTGCGCGCGCGTGGCCGCGGGTACGCGGTCTCCCTGGTGAAGGCAGGGGTCCGGATGCGGGGCCTCGACGTGGGCGAGGTGCGCCCGCCGCTGCACGAGCCGGGCGAGGATCATGTGAAACAGCTCGCGGAGATCATCGAGCGCGGCTACGCGCTCCTGGGGGAGGCACAGTGAAGGCGGCGACGTTCGTCTACCCCTGGGACGTCAACGGAGACCCGGAGGCCGCGGCCCGCATCGCGGGACTCGGCGTGCGGCAGGCGACCCTCGCCTCCGCCTACCACTCCACGCGCGCCCTGACCCCCCGCCATCCGCGCCACCGCATCGTCACCGCCGAGCACGCGGCCGTGCTGTATCCGACGGACGCTCGCTGGGAAGGGCGCGCGCTGCGCCCCTACGCGGCCGGCGACTGGGCGCCCGGCGACGCCTTCGGGGAGGCGGCCGCGCAGCTCTCCGCGGCGGGCCTCGACGTGCACACCTGGGTCGTCCTCGCCCACAACTCCCGCCTGGGCGCCGAGCATCCGGACACCTCCGTCGTCAACGCCTACGGCGACCGCTACCCGTGGGCCCCCTGCATCGCACAGCCCGGCACGCGCGCGTACCTCGTCGACCTCGCCGTCGAGGCGGCGCTGCGCCCGGGCGCGGCCGGCACCGAACTGGAGTCCCTCGGCTGGTACGGCCTCCAGCACCTGCACGCCCACGACAAGACCGGCGGGGTGCCCCTCGGCGACGCCGGGATGTACCTCATGGCGCTCTGCTTCTGCGGGACCTGCCGCGAGGGGTACGGCGAGCAGGGGCTGGACGCCGACGCGCTCGCCGCCGCGGTACGGGCGGCCCTGGAGCCGCTGTGGCGGGGCGCGCCGGACGACGGGGACTGGGCCGGGGTCGAGAAGCTGCTCGGCGCCGACACGGCCGCGGCCACGCGCGCGTGGCGCGACGAGACCGCCCGCACGCTCCAGGAGACGGCCGTCCGCGCGGTCCGCGCGGCCGCGCCCGAGGGCTTCCAGATCCTGCTGCACGCCGACCCCGTGACGTACCACGTCGGTGCCAACCCGGGTGTCGACCCCGAGCACATCCTGTCCGTCGCGGACGGCGTCGTCGTGCCCTGCGCGGGCGGGCCGGAGCTGCTCACGCCCTTCGCCCGGGCCCGCGAGGACGCGGTCGTGGCCGCCAACTTCCCCGTCGTCTCGCAGATGGACGGCAGCCCCGGCACCCTCGCCGCGGACGTGGCCCGCGCGCGGCAGGCAGGGGCGAGCGAAGTACGGCTCTATCACGCCGGGTTGGCGTCGGACGGCGACCTGGACGCGGTCCGCGAGGTGCTCGCCGGCCTCTGAAACAGCGGGACCGACACGGCGAGCCAGGCCACGCCGAGGACGGCCGACAGCGGCCGCTGGTCGACCAGTTCGACCAGGGCCGCGCCCGCCGCGAGACCGAGCGCGTTCGGGGCGTACACCAGCGTCTGGGCCGTCGCGACGGCACGGCCCAGCAGCGCGTCCGGGGTCTCGCGCTGCACGGCGGTGAGCGCGGAGATCAGCACACAGGGGAGCCCCGCGCCGATGGCCGCGCTGCACGCCAGGGCCAGCGGGTCGGACGGGACCGCCCGAAGCCCGGCGGCCACCGCGGTCACCGCGATGCCGTACGCGGCGTACCTGCGCTCGCCCAGCCGCCGCAGGGTGGGCCCGGAGAGCAGCCCCACCGCGATCGAACCGGCGCCCTGGACGGCGTACAGCGCACCGGCGTACGCGGGGGAGCGGCCGAGTCCGTCGATCACGGCGTACAGCAGCGCGCCGTTGAGCCCCGCGAACAGCATGGTGGCGCCGCCGGCCAGGACCAGCGGGCGCAGGCGCGGGTGCGTCCACAGGTGCCGGGTTCCGGCGGCCAGGGAGGTGCGCCCGGACGGGCTCGGACGGCTGTCGGCGGGGGAGGAGGCGGACGCGGACGGCTGCGGTTCCGTCCCGGCGGCCGGTGCGCGGCCGGGCGTTCCCGACGCCGTCGCCGCGAGGAGGCCCGGTCGGCTCTCGCGGACCCGCAGGCCGGCGTAGAGCCCCGCGGCCAGTACGAACGTGAGCGCGTCCAGCAGTGCCACGCCCGGACCGCCGTAGAGCCCGTACAGCCCCGCTCCCGCCAGGGGGGCCACCAGCTTCATGCCCTCGGTGACGGCCATCCGCAGACCGTTGAAGTCGCCGAGCAGGGGCGGCGGGACGGCGCCGGCGACCAGGGCCGACTCCGCCGCGTCATGGACCACGCCCACCGTGCCGTACACGAGAAGGACCACAAGGAGGAGCCACACGCGGCCGGGGGTGTCGACGGCGACGAGGGCCGGGAGGAGGGCCGCGAGCAGGAGGCTGCCGCCGATCAGCAGGGGTTTGCGGCGGACTCGGTCGGCCAGTGCCCCGAGCAGGGGGCCCGCCAGGGTCGGTGCCCACATCGCGAGCATGCACAGCGCGGCCAGGCCGTCCGAGCCGGTGAGGTCCTTGACCCAGACGCCGGACACGAGCCACAGGGCCGAGGTGCCGAAACCGGAGACGACCACCCCGGTGAGAAAGAGCCTGCCGTTGCGATCGCGCAGGACCGCCGATGTCTTCGTCATGCCTGGACATCGTGGGTCTAAGGCCCCGGGCGTGGGATGGGGCAGGTGCCCTAGATACCGGGCGATGAGTTCTCGCGGCGGGGACGGTCTACCCCTGACGACACCGGCAACCGTTGCCCGGACACCGTGAGGAGCACCGAATGACCGTCCCGCCCCTGGACCTCGGACCGCAGACACGCGTCATCGCCCTGCTGGCCGAGGGCGTCACCGATGACCAGCTGGCGCACCCGACACCCTGCCCGGAGCTCGCGGTGCGCCACATGCTCGGCCATCTGCTCGGCCTCTCCGCCGCCTTCCGCGACGCCGCCCGCAAGGACCTCGGCGCCACCACCGACACCCCGCCGACCGACTCCGTCCCGGACATCGGTCCCGGCTGGCGCGAGGAGCTCCCCAAGGTCCTCGACGAACTCGCCGAGGCCTGGCGCGACCCGGCCGCCTGGACCGGTATGACCCGCGCGGGCGGTGTCGACCTGCCCGGAGAGGTCGCCGCCGCCGTGGCCGTCGACGAACTGGTCGTCCACGGCTGGGACCTGGCCCGGGCCACCGGACAGCCCTACGACCCGGACCCCGCCGCGCTCCAGGTGTCGTACGACTTCCTCCGCGCCTCGGCCGACGACCCGAGCCGGGACGCCATCTTCGGCCCCGTCGTCCCGGTGCCCGAGGACGCGCCGCTGCTGGACCGGGCGGTCGGGCTCAGCGGGCGCAACCCGGCCTGGACGCCGTAGACGCCGGTACGAGCGTGCCGTAGAGGAACGGAAACCGGCGGCGGGCGGCAGGCCGGGACCGTACGCTCCCCACCATGCCGCCCCTCGGTCTCACCGTCCTCGGTACCGCCTCCCCGCACCCCGCGCCGGGCCGCCCCTGCTCCGGCTATCTGCTGCGCGGCGGGGGCGCCGAGGTGTGGGTGGACGCCGGGCCCGGCACCTTCGCGGAGTTGCAGCGGCACACGGACCCCTCCCGGCTGACGGCGATCTGGATCTCCCCTCTGCACGCCGACCTCCCCCAGTCTCGGCTTCGCTCGACCGGGCGGTGCCCCCATCGCCGATCTGCTCGCCGCCGTGTACGCCTTCGCGTACGGCGGACTCACCCCGCCCGCCCCGATCCCGGTGTACGCGCCGCCGGGCTGCGCCCATCGGCTCGCCGGGTTCTTCGGGCGCTCCGACGTGCGCTTCCTCGACGGCATCCTCGACTTCCATCCCCTGTACGACGGCCATGCCGTGCGGCACTGGAACCTCCGGCTCGCCTCCCGGGCCGTGGCGCACGACGTCGAGGCGTACGGGCTGCGCGCCGAGTGCGCAGGACGCGTGTTCGCGTACTCCGGGGACAGCGGGCCCTGCGCGGCCCTCGTCGAACTCGCCTCGGAATCGGACGTGTTCCTGTGCGAGGCGGACATCGACCGTCATCGCGGGGGCGATCAGGTCCATCTGACTCCCGAGGACGCCGGCGACATCGCCCGCAAGGCCGGGGTGCGCGAACTGCTCGTCACCCACGTCGGACCCACGCTCACCAGGGAAGCGGCCACCACCCGCGCGGCCGTCGCGTTCGCCGGGCGCACCAGTACGGCCTTCGAGGGCGCCATCCGGCTCGTCTGACGCGTCTTCACCGCAACTTCAACTTCCTTTGCCGGAAGCATTGACGAAACAACACCGTCCTCCTACCTTCAACCCGTCGTACTTCGTACGTCATATATGAGACGCGATACGCGAGATCAGATACGCAAGATCCGATACGCGAGATCCGAGAGGCGCGCATGACCTCTGTGCCCACGCCGATCCCCTCCCGCACGCAGTACGTGCTGGAGGAGATCAAACGCCGCATCCTCACCGGGCGCCTGACGCCTGGTCAGGCCCTGGTGGAGACCGAACTCGCCGCACAGTTCGGGGTGTCCAAGACCCCGGTGCGCGAGGCGCTCAAGACCCTGGCCGGGACCGGGCTCGTCGTGATGAGCCAGTACAAGGGCGTCACGGTGCGCATGGTGGACGCGGACATGGCGCGCGAGGTCTACGACGTCCGCCTGCTCCTCGAACCCGAGGCGCTGAAGCGGGCGGTACGGCGAGGGGCCTCCCTCGACGCCGCCCGCGACGCCCTGACCAAGGCCGACGACGCCACCGACACCGCCGAACGCTCCCTCGCCAACCGGGAGTTCCACCGCGCGCTCTACCTGCCCTGCGGCAACCCGCTGCTCGGCCGGATGCTTGACGAGGTCCGCGACCAGGCCGCTCTGGTCTCCGCGGTCGCCTGGGCCGCCTCGCCCTCCTGGGACCGGGAGGCCGGCGAGCACCGGGAGATCCTGCGGCTCGCCCTGGACGGCGACGCGGACGGCGCCGCCCGCGCCCTGCACGCCCACATCGCGTCCTTCGTCGAACGAGCGTTCCCCGGAGTGCTGGACCAGGAAGGTCAGGAATGAGCAGCGAGGCCCATCTGACCCAGCGGGCCGCCCTGGCCGACGTGGTCGCGATCCCGGTGACCCCGTTCGCCGAGGACGGCACCGTCGACCAGGACACCCATCGGGCCCTGCTGCGCCGGCTGCTCGACGGGGGCATCACCACCCTCACCCCCAACGGGAACACCGGCGAGTTCTACGCCCTCAGCCCCGAGGAGCGCCGCCTCGTCACGGAGCTGACGGTCGAGGAGGCCGGGGACCGGGCGGACATCCTCGTCGGCGTCGGGCACGACGTCCCCACCGCCGTCGCCTCCGCCCGGCACGCCCGGGAGCTCGGCGCGGGCATGGTCATGGTCCACCAGCCCGTCCATCCCTATGTCTCGCAGCACGGCTGGGTCGACTACCACCGCGCGATCGCCTCGGCCGTCCCGGAGCTCGGGGTCGTCCCGTACATCCGCAACGCCCAGCTCACCGGCGAGCGCCTCGCCGAACTCGCCGACGCCTGCCCGAACGTGATCGGGGTGAAGTACGCCGTCCCGGACGCGGCCCGGTTCGCCGCCTTCGCGCGGGACGCGGGACTCGAACGCTTCGTGTGGGTCGCCGGGCTCGCCGAGCCGTACGCGCCCTCCTACTTCTCCGCGGGCGCCACCGGCTTCACCTCCGGGCTGGTGAACGTCGCCCCGGCCGTCTCGCTGAACATGATCGAAGCGCTTCGATCCGGTGACTACGCGGCCGCCATGAAGGTCTGGGAGCAGATCCGCCGCTTCGAGGAACTCCGCGCGGCGAACGGCTCCGCCGACAACGTCACCGTCGTCAAGGAGGCCCTCGCCTCGCTCGGCCTGTGCCGTCGCGAGGTCCGCCCGCCCAGCCGCGAGCTGCCCGAGTCCCAGCGCTCCGAGGTCGCCGCCATAGCCGCCGGGTGGTCGATATGACGGACAGGGAGCGCATGAGGCCGGAGGAACTGCGCAGCCACCAGTGGTACGGCACCGAGGGCCAGTTGCGGACCTGGTCGCACAACGCCCGCATGCGCCAGCTCGGTTACGAGGACGAGGAGTACCGGGGCCGCGCGGTGATCGCCGTCCTCAACACGTGGTCCGACATCAACCCCTGCCACGTCCATCTGCGCGAGCGCGCCGAAGCCGTCAAGCGCGGGGTGTGGCAGGCCGGCGGCTTCCCGCTCGAATTCCCGGTCGCCACGCTCTCGGAGACGTACCAGAAGCCCACCCCGATGCTCTACCGCAATCTGCTCGCGATGGAGACCGAGGAACTGCTGCGGTCGTATCCGATCGACGCGGCGGTGCTGCTTGGCGGCTGCGACAAGTCGACGCCGGCGCTGCTCATGGGCGCGGCCTCGGCCGATGTCGCCTCGATCTTCGTGCCCGCGGGGCCGATGCTGCCGGGGCACTGGCGGGGCGAGACCCTCGGGTCCGGCACCGACATGTGGAAGTACTGGGACGAGCATCGCGCGGGCAATCTGACGGACTGTGAACTGCGGGAGCTCCAGGGCGGTTTGGCGCGTTCACCGGGCCACTGCATGACCATGGGGACCGCGTCCACGATGACCGCCGCGGCGGAAACTCTTGGCATGACCCTGCCGGGTGCGTCCTCGATCCCGGCCGTCGACTCCGCGCACGAGCGGATGGCCGCTGCCTCCGGCCGACGTGCCGTGGAGCTCGCCTGGACCGGGCTCAGGCCGTCCGAGATCCTCACCCGCGAGGCCTTCGAGGACGCCGTCACCGCGGTGCTCGGGCTGGGGGGTTCCACCAACGCGGTCATCCACCTGATCGCGATGGCGGGGCGCTGCGGGGTCGCGCTCACCCTGGACGACTTCGACCGCATCGCCCGCACGGTCCCGGTGCTGGCGAACGTCCGGCCCGGCGGACAGACCTACCTGATGGAGGACTTCTACTTCGCCGGCGGTCTGCCCGCCTTCCTCTCCCGGATCACCGACCTGCTCCATCCGGACCGGCCGACGGTGAACGGCACCCTGGGCGCGCAGGTGGAGGGTGCGGTCGTCCACGACGACGACGTCATCCGCACCCGCGAGAACCCGGTCGCGAGCGAGGGCGGGGTCGCCGTCCTGCGCGGCAACCTCTGCCCGGACGGCGCCGTCATCAAGCACATCTCCGCCGAGCCGCACCTGCTCAAGCACACCGGGCCCGCGGTCGTCTTCGACGACTACCGGACCATGCAACGCACCATCAACGACCCGGAGCTGAACATCACCGCGGACAGTGTGCTGGTGCTGCGCAACTCCGGTCCCAAGGGCGGCCCCGGCATGCCCGAGTACGGCATGCTCCCCATCCCCGACCACCTGCTCAAGCAGGGCGTGCGGGACATGGTCCGCATCTCCGACGCCCGGATGAGCGGCACGAGTTACGGCGCGTGTGCGCTGCACATCGCGCCCGAGTCGTACGTCGGCGGCCCGCTGGCCCTCGTACGGACGGGGGACAGCATCACCCTCGACGTCGAGGCACGCTCCCTCCAACTCAACGTGGACGACGAGGAGTTGGAGCGCCGACGCACGGAGTGGACGCCACCGCCCACCCGATACGAGCGCGGCTACGGCGCCCTGTACAACGACCAGATCACCCAGGCGAACACCGGCTGCGACTTCGAGTTCCTGGCGAGGTCGGGCAAGGTCCCGGATCCCTACGCAGGCTGACCTGTCCCACCCAGGGGCGCGGGGAACTGCGCGAGCACCCACGACGACCCGCACCCGCCACACCACAGCAAGAGGCACCCGCACCGCGCACCGGGGCCGACCTCCGCACATCGAGAAAGCGCTTCCTGCGCCACGAAAGCAAGCCGCACCGAGCCGTACCGAGAACGGAGACCCTGTCATGGCCCAAGCCGCAGCCGTGGCGAAACCGCCCGCGCCACCCCGGCGGCGCCGTGCCTCCGCCACACCGCGCAGACTGCCGTACCTGCTGATCGCGCCGGCGGCCCTGCTGATGCTGGGCTTCATCGCCTACCCGGTCATCAGCGTCTTCTACTACAGCCTCCAGAACTACAACCCCACCAAGCCGTGGCGGAACGGGTACGCGGGCTTCGACAACTTCGTCCACATCTTCACCGAGGACCCGCAGTTCTGGGACACGCTGACCTTCAGCGCCAAGTGGGTCCTCGTCGAGGTCGGACTCCAGCTGCTGTTCGGACTGGCGCTCGCACTGATCGTCAACCAGACCTTCGTGGGCCGGGCGATGGGCCGCGCGCTCGTCTTCTCCCCGTGGGCCGTCTCCGGAGTGCTGACCTCCGCGATCTGGGTGCTGCTCTACAACTCCCAGACCGGCATCACCCGTTACCTCGCCGACATGGGCATCGGCTCCTACGGCACCAGCTGGCTGTCGGACACTTCCACCGTCTTCTCGGCGGCGGTCGTCGCCGACCTGTGGCGCGGTGTCCCCTTCTTCGCGATCCTCATCCTCGCCGACCTCCAGTCCGTCTCGAAGGACCTGTACGAGGCCGCCGAGGTCGACGGGGCCAGCCGCTTCAAGCAGTTCTGGCACATCACGCTGCCCCATCTGAAGGACGCGATCATCCTGTCCACGCTGCTGCGGGCGGTGTGGGAGTTCAACAACGTCGACCTGCTCTACACCCTGACCGGCGGCGGCCCCGCGGGGGAGACGACCACCCTCCCGCTCTACATCGCCAACACCAGCGTCGACGCCCACAACTTCGGCTACGCGTCGGCCCTGACCACGGTCGCGTTCGTGATCCTGCTCTTCTGCTCGATGGTGTACCTGCGCCTGAGCAAGTTCGGAGGCGGTTCCAAGTGATCACCAAGGAGGCCACGGAGGTCGCACCTGCGCCCGTGCGCGAGACACCCGAACCGCCGCGCTCGGTCAAGCAGCGCCGTTCCTGGGACGAGGTCCCGCGCTGGCAGATCTACACACCGCTGTCGATCTACCTCGTCTTCACGCTCATCCCCTTCTACTGGATCCTCCTCTTCGCGCTGCGCCCGGCCGGCTCGACCTCGCTCGTGCCCTGGCCGATCACCTTCGACCACTTCGAGAAGGTGTGGACGGAGCGGTCATTCGGCACGTACTTCGAGAACAGCGTGTACGTCGGTCTCGCCACGCTGGTGATGACGACCCTGGTCGCGCTGGCCGGCGGCTACGCCCTCGCCCGGTTCGACTTCAAGGTCAAGAACGCGTTCATGCTGGCCCTGCTGTGCTCCCAGTTCGTGCCGGGCGCGCTGCTGCTGGTGCCGCTCTTCGAGATCTTCGCCGAGCTGAAGATGATCAACTCGCTGGGCAGTGTCATCATCGCCGAGACGGTCTTCCAGTTGCCGCTGTCGATGATCCTGATCAGCAACTTCATCAAGAACGTGCCGTACTCCCTGGAGGAGGCGGCCTGGGTCGACGGCTGCAACAGGATGACGTCCTTCAGGATCGTCGTGCTGCCCCTTCTGCGGCCCGGTCTGATCGCCGTCGGCTCCTTCGCCTTCGTGCACTCCTGGAACCACTTCCTGTTCGCCCTGATGTTCCTCAACAACCAGGACAAGCAGACGATCCCGGTCGGCCTCAACACCCTGATGAGCGCGGACAGCGTCGACCTCGGCGCGCTGGCCGCCGGCGGCATCATCGCCGCGGTGCCCGTGGTGATCGTGTTCGCCTTCATCCAGAAGTGGCTCATCACGGGCTTCAGCGCGGGGGCGGTGAAGGGATGAGACTCCGTCGGATCGCGGTGGCCGGCGTGGTGCTGGGCCTCGTGGGTGTCCTCGTCCGGGCCGAGGGGCGGGCCATGGGCCGCGTGCTCCTGCGGAGGAACGACGCGGGGACGTCCGGGACGCCCGGCGACCCGACCGACCGGACCGGCACCGAGACGACGGCGCGACGGGCCGCGACCCCACGGGAACGGCTCGCCTCCGGGTCGGGCACCGGTGATCGGACCGATCCGGTCCCGGGTCCGGGCGAGGGGGTGCGGGGGCAGTCGGTCGTGGCTTCGCGCGTGGGTGCCGAGAACAAGGCCTTCCACACCCCCGGCCACATCGAGGCCGCCGACCTGGTCAAGAGCTGGAACGGCTCCGCGCTGCACCAGACCGGCACCCTCTTCAACGGCTGTCCGGTGGACCTGCTCGCCGTCCACAACGCCTACAACTCCGGCAGTGGGCGCGATCTCACGGCGGACGTCGGCCGGCCGCCTACCCTGCACACAAAGATCGACAGCGCCGAGACGGCCGACCGACAGGTGGCGCGCGGCGCGGGCGCAGGGAGGATCCCATGAGCACCGTAGACATCGTCCTGGCGGGTGCGCGCGGCCACGGCCGCTGGCACCTGGAGAACATCCGCCGGCTTCAGGACAAGGGGATCGTACGACTGGCGGGGATCTGCGAACTGACCCCGCTGACCGCGGACGAGCTCCCCGAAGGACTGGGCACCCCGGCGCAGTCCGCCGACTTCGGCGCGCTCCTCGACTCGACGGGCGCGACGATCGCGGTGATCTGCACCCCGATCCCGACCCACACGGACCTGGCGCTCGCGGCGGCCGGGCGGGGCGTGCACATCCTGCTGGAGAAGCCCCCCGCCCCCTCCTACGCCGAGTTCCGCCGCATGGCCGACGGCGTCGCCGCGGCCGGTGTCGCCTGCCAGATCGGCTTCCAGTCGCTGGGCTCGCACGCCGTGCCCGCGATCCGCGAACTGGTCGAGGAGGGCGCGATCGGCGAGGTGACCGGGATCGGCGGAGCCGGTGCCTGGGCGCGCGCACAGACGTACTACCGGCGTGCGCCCTGGGCGGGCAAGCGGCGGATGAACGGCGTCGACGTGATCGACGGCGTGCTGACCAACCCGCTCGCGCACGCGGTCGCCACCGCGCTCGCCCTGAACGGCACGACCCGCGCCGAGGACGTCACCCGCATCGAGACCGAGCTGCAGCGCGCCAACGACATCGAGTCCGACGACACCTCCTGCGTCCGCGTCACCACCGCGAACGGCCTCCCGGTCACCGTCGCCGCGACCCTGTGCGCCGAGGACCCCGACGAGCCGTACGTGGTCGTGCACGGCAGCCGCGGCCGGATCACCTACTGGTACAAGCAGGACCGCGTGCTGCTCCAGCGGGCCGGGCACGGCCCCGAGGAGTACGAGTACGGCCGCACCGACCTGCTGGAGAACCTGGTCGACCACGTCACCGACGGCGACGAGCTGCTGGTCGTCCCCGAGGTGACCGGCGCCTTCATGAAGGTCGTCGAGGCGATCCGGCTGGCCCCCGACCCGACCCCCCTCCCGGCCACGGCCTGGCACCTGCTCCCCGACGAGGACCGCCGTGTCGTCCCCGGCATCGACGGACTCGTCGCGGCCGCCGCCGACAGCCTCGCCCTCTACTCCGAGCTGGGCGCCGACTGGGCCCGACCACACGACGCGAACGAGGTGAGCACATGACGACCCCCGATTCCCCGGTCCTGCGTGTCGCGGGCCGCCCGGTCGGCCGCTACGTCACCCGGCCCGAGCTGCCCGCCCGGCTCTCCCCGCGCCCCTATCTGCACCCCGTCACCACCCTGGCCGGCACGGCGGTCACCGAACTCGGCCCCGCCGACCACCTCCACCACCTCGGCGTCGGTGTCGCCGTTCCCGACGTCGAGGGGCACAACTTCTGGGGCGGGCGCACCTACGTCCGCGACCAGGGCCCGACCGAGCTCGACAACCACGGCGCCCAGCGCCACAACTCCTTCCAGCTCCTCGACCCCGACGGCTTCGTGGAGGAGCTGCGCTGGGTCGCCTCGGGAACCGAGCTGCTGCGCGAGCGGCGTACCGTAGCGGCCGCCGAACTGACCGCCACCGCCTGGGCGTTGGACTTCACCTTCTCCTTCACCAACGTCACCCAGGGCCCCCTGTCCATCGGCAGCCCGGCCACCAACGGCCGCCCGGGCGCGGCTTACGGCGGCTTCTTCTGGCGGGCCCGGAAGGAGGCCGCGGCACCCGAGGTGTTCACCGTCGACCGCGAGGGCGAGTCGGCGATCCACGGCACCCGCGCCGACTGGGTCGCCCTGACCGGCGCCACCTGGACACTCGTCTTCGCCGGGGCCACCGACCGGACCCGCAAGGACCCCTGGTTCGTGCGGGCCGGCGAGTACCCGGGCGTGGGCTCGTCGCTGGCGTCCGAGGAGCGGCTGCCGATCCCGCCCGGCGAGACCGTCGTACGGCGGATCGTCACCGTCGTGGCCGACGGGCGCCTGCCCGGGCCGGAAGCGGCGGCCCTGGTACGCAAGGCGGTCAGCCAGTGACACACCCGAACCCGGCGCCGCCGGTGACGTACACGAACCCGGTCCTGAACGCCGACTGGTCCGACCCCGACGTCGTCCGCGTGGGCGACGACTTCTACCTCACCGCCTCCAGCTTCGGCCGCGTCCCGGGCCTGCCGCTGCTGCACTCCCGCGACCTCGTCAACTGGACCCTGGTCGGCCACGCCCTCGAACGCCTGGAACCTGCGGGGGAGTTCACCAGGCCACGGCACGACTGCGGGGTCTGGGCGCCTTCGCTGCGCTACCACGACGAACGGTTCTGGATCTTCTGGGGCGACCCCGACCAGGGAATCTTCCAGATCAACGCCCCCGGTGTCAGGGGACCTTGGACCCGCCCGCACCTCCTCAAGTCGGGCAAGGGCCTGATCGACCCCTGCCCGCTGTGGGACGAGGAGAGCGGCGAGGCCTACCTCGTGCACGCCTGGGCCAGGTCACGCTCCGGCGTCAAGAACCGTCTCACCGGCCATCGGATGGACGTCGACGGCCTCGAACTCCTCGACGAGGGCAAGCTGATCGTCGACGGCGACCGGATCCCGGGCTGGTTCACCCTCGAAGGCCCCAAGCTGTACAAGCACGACGGCTGGTTCTGGATCCTCGCCCCGGCCGGGGGAGTGGAGACCGGCTGGCAGGGCGCCTTCCGCTCGCGCGGGTTCTTCGGGCCCTATGAGGAGAAGGTCGTCCTGGAGCAGAAGGACACCGACGTCAACGGGCCGCACCAGGGCGGCTGGGTGCGCACCCCGTCCGGCCAGGACTGGTTCCTGCACTTCCAGCAGAAGGGCGCCTACGGCAGGGTCGTCCACCTCCAGCCGATGCGCTGGGGCGAGGACGGCTGGCCGGTGCTCGGCGACGAGGGCGCCCCCGTCGCCGTACACGCAAGGCCCGACCTTCCGCCGCAGCCGGACGCGGCGCCCGCCACCGGCGACGACTTCCCCGGCGGACGCTTCGGCCGCCAGTGGCAGTGGACCGCCAACCCGCAGCCCGGCTGGGCCACACACCACTCGGGCGACGGACTGCGGCTGACCTGCGTCCGCTCCGCCGACGCGCACGACCTGCGCAGACTGCCGAACATCCTCACCCAGCGGCTGCCCGGCACGCCCTCGGCCGTCGAGGTGCAACTGCGCCTGCACAGTGAGGAACCGGGCGCACGGGCCGGACTCGCCGTCCTCGGGGACGCCTTCGGCTGGATCGGGCTCCAGCGCGGGGCCGACGGGAGCGTCCAGCTCGTGCACCGGTTCGCCGAGGGCGTCGCCGAGCAGGAGCGGGACGCCGACCGTCCCCGCATGGCCCCCGACGGGCGTGCGCGGCTGCGGATCGAGATCGGCGCGGGGGCGCGGTGCCGCTTCCGGTACGACATCGGCGAGGGCCTCCGCCCCTCGGGCCCGGTCTTCGCCGCCACCCCCTGGCGCTGGGTCGGAGCCCTGCTCGGACTGTTCGCCCTCGCCCCCCTCGGAGGCGGACACGCCGGGGCGGCAACCTTCTCGCAGTTCAGGATCGACCACCTGTAACGCACCGAACCCGTAAGCCTGTTGGGAGCCGCAATGACGCAGCACCTTCGTAGCAAGCGCTTGCAGAGACCGGGATACGGCAAGGTCCTGGCCGCTGTGCTCGGCCTGGTGGCCGCGCTGAGCCTCGGGGCGATCGGGCAGTCCAGGGCCGCCGCTGTCGAAAGGACTCCGGTCGACCGCGCGACCGACAGCCGGAGCGACCGTGCCCATGGCGACAGCCGGAGCGACCGTGCCGACGGCGACCGCTGGAGCGACCGCGCCCACGGCTTCGCCTCCCTCGCCGGTGGCACCACCGGAGGGGCCGGCGGCAAGGTCGTCACCGTCACCGACCAGGCCTCGCTGGCGAAGTACGCGGCGGCCGAGGAGCCGTACGTCATCCGGGTCTCGGGTGCGATAGCCGTGCAGCCCTTCGGCTCGGACATCGTCGTGGGCTCGGACAAGACGCTCATCGGCGTGGGTGACACCGGCGAGATCGTCCACGGAGAGCTGCACCTCAACCCAGGTACGCACAACGTGATCATCCGCAACCTGACCATCCGCGACTCGTACGTCGAGGGCGACTGGGACGGCAAGACCACCGACTTCGACGCCGTCCAGATGGACACCGTCGACCACGTCTGGATCGATCACAACCGCTTCACGCACATGGGCGACGGGCTGCTCGACATCCGCAAGGACAGCCGGTACATCACCGTCTCCTACAACCAGTTCACGCACCACAACAAGGCGATGGGGATCGGCTGGACCACCAACGTCCTGACCGAGATGACAATCGACCACAACTGGTTCCGCGGCACCAAGCAGCGCAACCCCTCCGCGGACAACCTCGCCTACGCCCACCTCTACAACAACTACCTGTCGTCCCAGGTCGCCGACGGCGACCCGGTGTGGACGTACGGGAACTGGGCGCGCGGCAGGACCCGCATGGTCATCGAGAACAGCTTCTACGACGGCGTCCAGCACCCCTACCAGGCCGACGCCACCGCCGAGTTGGTGCAGCGCGGCTCGATCCTGCGGAGGACGACCGGACGGACCGACGCCTGGGGCACGGCGTTCGACCCGCGCTCCTTCTACGACTACCGGCTGGACCCGGCCGCCGCCGTGCCCGCGCTGGTGTCCCGCTTCTCCGGGCCGCAGCAGCGGATCGGGGTGACCCTGCACGTCCCCGGTGACCACCCGACCGTGCAGGCGGCCGTGGACGCCGTGCCCGACCGGAACGCCGAACCGGTGACGATCGCCGTCGCGCCCGGCACCTACCGCGCCAAGGTGTACATCCCGGCGACCAAGCCGAACATCGTGCTCCAGGGGACTGGACAGGACCGGTCCGACACCGTCATCGTCCACGACACCCCCGCCGAGTACGGCGGTTCGACGGGCAGCGCGACGGTCCGGATCGCCGCGAACGACGTCACCGCCCGCCACCTCACCTTCAGCAACGACTTCGACGAGGCAGCGGTCGAGCTGAAGGGCGAGCAGGCCCTCGCGATGAAGACGACCGGCGACCGGATCGTCTTCGAGGACACCGCCTTCCTGGGCAACCAGGACACCCTGATGACCGACAGCCCCAAGCTGGACGTGATCAGTCGGGTCTACCTCCGCGACTCGTACATCGAGGGCGATGTCGACTTCGTCTACGGCCGGGCGACGACGGTGATCGAGCGGTCGGTGATCCGGGCGCTGAGCCGGGGCTCGGACTCCAACAACGGCTACATCACGGCCGCTTCGACCTGGACGGGCAATCCGTACGGGTTCCTGATCACCCGGTCGAGGATCGTGAGCGACGCGCCCGCCGGGACCTTCCATCTGGGACGGCCCTGGCACCCCGGCGGTGAACCCGCCGCCGTGGCCCAGGTGCTGATTCGTGACACCGAGCTGCCGGCCGCCGTGAAGTCCGCTCCATGGACCGACATGAGCGGCTTCTCGTGGAAGGACGCGCGGTTCGCCGAGTACCGCAACGTCGGTCCCGGCGCGACCCCGAGCGCCGACCGGCCGCAGCTCGCCGCCGCCGACGCGCGGACGTACACCGTCACGAACTACCTCAAGGGCACCGACGGCTGGGCCCCCCACACCCACCGCTGACCTCCCCCCACACCTTCATTTCTCCGCTGGAACCAGAAGAAGAAGAGAGCCGACCAATGAAGATCAGCATCCGCAGAAGCAGGCGCGCTGCCGCAGCCGTCGCCCTCGGGTCCGTCCTGGCGCTGACCGCCACCGCCTGCGGTGACGACGGCAGCGGAGCCGGCGGTGACAAGGGCGAGGAGGGCAGCGGCAAGGGCAAGATCGTCTTCTGGGACAACAACGGCGGTGTGCGCACCGACGTCTGGAAGGAGGTCATCGCCGACTTCCAGAAGGCGAACCCCGACATCAAGGTCGAGTACGTCGGTATCGCCTCCACCGAGTACCAGTCCAAGGTCGACACCGCCATCCAGGGCGGCGGCCTGCCGGACGTCGGTGGTGTCGGCGCGGCCATGCTCGCCGGGTTCTCCGCCCAGAACGCCCTCGAGCCCCTGGACGACCGGCTCGCGGGCTCCTCCCTGAACGGCAAGCTCAACGAGAACATGGTGGCCTCGCTGAAGGCGGCGGGCGGCGGCGACGGGACCCTGTACTCGATCCCCACCTCCGCCAACAACGGTGTGCTGTACTACCGGACCGACCTGTTCAAGAAGGCCGGCCTCGACGAGCCGACGACCTGGGACAAGTTCTACGACGCCGCGGCCAAGCTCACCGACGCCAAGAAGAACGAGTTCGGCTACACCATCCGCGGCGGGGCCGGGTCCATCGCCCAGGCCCTGGACGCCGCGTACGGGCAGAGCGGGATCACCTCCTTCTGGAACGGTGACAAGACCACCCTCAACGACCCGAAGAACGTGGCGGCGCTGGAGAAGTACGCGGCGCTGTACAAGAAGGACACTCCGGCGGCCGACCTCAACAACGACTTCACCAAGATGGTCGCCCAGTGGGACTCCGGCACGATCGGGATGCTGAACCACAACCTGGGCTCGTACCAGGACCATGTGAAGGCGCTCGGGGCCGACAAGTTCCGGGGTATTCCGCAGCCGGTCGGCTCGTCCGGCAAGCGGGTCCAGGTGTCCAACCCCGTCGACGGGCTCGGGGTGTTCAAGAGCTCGAAGAACAAGGACGCCGCCTGGAAGTTCATCGAGTTCGCCACCTCGCACGCGGAGAACTCGAAGTTCAACAAGTCGGCGGGGCAGGTGCCGTCCAACAACGACGCCGCCAAGGACGCGTGGATTCAGGGGGCCGAGCCGACGAAGCTCGCCGCGGCCGCGTTGACCGACGGGTCGACGTCGATTGTGCAGCTGCCGTACTACCTGCCCGACTGGAACACGATCTCCAAGGCCGACAACGAGCCGAACTTCCAGAAGGTGCTGCTCGGGGACATGAGCGCCAAGGACTTCCTGGACACCATGGCCGACCAGCTGAACAAGGCTCAGGCCGAGTGGAAGGAACAGAACGGCTGAGAGTTCGGGGGATCGCTGTGCGGCCGGCCGCGGGTTCGTGGTGGCCGGCCGCGCAGTCCCCGCGCCCCTAGTGGTTGGAAAGGTGCACCTGAAATGTCACTCACTCGCAGACAAGTCACCGTGGCGGCGCTCGGCGCCGTCCCCCTCGCGGCCGGCGTGACCGGCACCGCGCACGCCTCTCCGCGCAGGACCCGCACTCTCTACATCGCCGGTGACTCCACCGCCGCGCAGAAGTACGCCGACGCCGCCCCGGAAACCGGGTGGGGCATGGCACTTCCCTTCTTCCTCCACAAGGACCTCCCCGTCGCCAATCACGCGGTGAACGGGCGCAGTTCGAAGTCCTTCGTCGACGAGGGACGGCTCGATGCCCTGCTCGGCGTCATTCGGCCCGGCGACTTCCTGCTGATCCAGTTCGGGCACAACGACGAGAAGACCGCGGACCCCGCCCGCTACACCGAGCCCTGGACGACGTACCAGGACCATCTGCGCCTCTACATCGACGGCGCCCGCGCCCGTGGTGCCCGGCCCGTGCTGGCCACCTCGGTCGAGCGGCGGAAGTTCGACGCCTCCGGCAACGCCGTGCCGACCCACGGCGACTATCCGGCGGCGATGCGCGCGCTCGGCGCCGAGGAGGGGGTCGCCCTGCTCGACATCCAGGCACTGTCGCTCGCCCTGTGGCAGAAGCTCGGTGTCGAGGAGACCAAGAAGTACTTCAACTGGACCGACACCGAGCAGGACAACACGCACTTCAATCCGCCCGGTGCCATCGCGGTGGCGCGTCTGGTCGCCCGTGAACTGCTGGGTCACCGTGTGCTGGCGCCCCGGGACGTGCGCCGGCTCGACACCGGGATCCCGGAGTCCTGGATCACCTGGCCGTCGTCGGCCACTGCCTGACCACTCCTTCTGCGCAGTCGAAAGAGAGCCGCACAATGAACGCACAGAGATGGCATGAGCATGTCATAACAAAGGTGACGGCCGTGGCCGGCTGCGCCGCCCTGGTCCTCGCGGTCACCGGCACCACCGCCCAGGCCAAGGGCCACGACGACGCTCGCGAGACCCTCGCCGCCGGTGACGGCTGGGCCTCCGACGGCACCGGCACCACCGGAGGCGCGGCCGCCGACGCCGCCCACGTCCACACCGTCACCGACTGGGCCGGCTTCAAGGCCGCCCTCGTCGCCGGCGGCACCGCACCGAAGATCATCAAGGTGAAGGGGACCATCGACGCCGTCTCCGAGGGCTGCGACTCGCTCGCCGCGCCCGGCTACGACTTCGACGCCTACCTGGCGAAGTACTCGCCCGAGGCCTGGGGACTGGACACCGACCTGAGCGCCGAGCCCGCCGACAGCCCCGAGGGCCTGCGCCGCGCCTCCGCCGCCCAACAGGACCAGACGATCAAGGTGAACGTCCCGAGCAACACCACGATCATCGGCATCGGCAGGAACGCCGGGTTCAAGGGCGCCAGCCTCCAGATCAAGGCCGTCGACAACGTCATCGTCCGCAACCTCACCTTCGAGAGCCCCATCGACTGCTTCCCGCAGTGGGACCCCACCGACGGCGACAAGGGCAACTGGAACTCCGAGTACGACACCGCCGTCGTCTACGGCTCCACACATGTCTGGCTGGACCACAACACCTTCACCGACGGCTCCCACCCGGACAGCGCCGCGCCGACCTACTTCGGCATGCTCTACCAGCAGCACGACGGCGAGCTGGACATCGTCCGCGGCGCGAACTACGTCACCGCCTCCTGGAACGTCTTCACCGAGCACGACAAGACGATCCTGATCGGCAACAGCGACAGCGAGTCCACGGCGGCCGGGGACCGGGGCAAGCTCAAGGTCACCTTCCACCACAACCTGTTCTCGAACCTCGTCGAGCGCGCACCCCGCGTCCGCTTCGGACAGGTCGACTCCTACAACAACCACTTCGTCGCGAACGGCGACTACGCCTACAGCTTCGGCATCGGCAAGGAGTCCCGACTCGTCGCCGAGCACAACGCGTTCACCCTGCCGGCGGGGATCAGCGCGGCCAAGGTGCTCAAGCGGTGGAACGTCTCGCCGCTCACCGCCGCCGACAACTACGTCAACGGCACGCTCACCGACCTGATCGCCGTCCACAACGCCGAGATCCCCGCCGAGACCCTGGAGTCCGGCGCGGGCTGGACGCCCACCCTGCGCACGAAGGTCGACCCGGCCAAGAAGGTGCCCGGGATCGTCGGCCGCGGCGCGGGCGCCGGACGCGACTGCTGACACCCACCCTTCGACCGGCCGGGTCCTGACACCGGCCCCCTGACCGGCCGGGGCGGAATCCAGCGGCCGCCCCGGCCACCCACCTCACCCCCCACGCGAGGCACCCCACCCCTGAGCCGTATGTCCAAGGAGCACCCGCATGCCCTCGCACCACACCCGACTCCCCCTGTCCAGAAGGGGGTTCCTGCTCGCGAGCACCGGATCGGCGGCAGCGCTCGCCCTCGCGACGGCCCCCGCGCGCGCGGGCGCCCGGCGCCCGTTCGGCCGCTTCGGATCCCCCACCGACCGGCTCACCCCGCAGACCCTCTACGTCGACCCGAAGGGCCGCGGCGACCACACCACGGTCAAGGACGCCGTCACCGCCGCCACCGGCACCGGCCGGACCCTCGTCCTCGCCCCCGGCACCTACCGGGAGACCGTCGCCGTCGACGTCACGCGCACCGAGGCGACCTGGATCGGCGCCTCCGAGGACCCCCGCGATGTCGTGATCGTCTACGACAACGCGGCCGGCACGCCCAAGCCCGGCGGCGGCACGTACGGCACCACCGGCTCGGCCACCACCACCGTCCAGGCCGACGGCTTCACCGCCCGCTGGATCACCTTCGCCAACGACTGGCTGCGCGCCGACCACCCCGGGATCACCGGCACCCAGGCCGTCGCCATCAAGGTCCAGGGCGACCGCTCCGCCTTCCACCACTGCCGCTTCCTCGGCCACCAGGACACCCTCTACGCCGACTCGATCGCCCTCACCTCCTTCGCCCGCCAGTACTTCTCGCACTGCTACGTGGAGGGAGACGTCGACTTCGTCTTCGGGCGGGCCACCGCCGTATACGAGCACTGCCACTTCCGGACCCTGAACCGGACCGACCTGGCGAACGCGCCGTACGGTTTCGTCTTCGCGCCCTCGACAGCTGGGGCCAACCCACGCGGATACCTCGTCGCCAGAAGCCGCGTCAGCAGCGAAGCGCCCGACGGCTTCTACAAGCTGGCCCGCCCGTGGGTGCCGAGCTCCGACACCACCGCCCGGCCCTCGCTCGTGGTGCGGGACACCTGGCTCGGCCCCGGCATCGACGCGGCCGCCCCCTACACCAACATGTCGGACGCCTTCCCCTGGCAGAACCAGCGCTTCGCCGAGTACCGCGACACCGGCCCCGGCGCCCGGATCACCGTCCCGGAGAACCGGCCCCAACTCACCGCCCAGCAAGCCGAGTCGGCCACGCGGGAGGCCTGCCTCGGCGACTGGAAGCCGTGGCAGGGGGAGTGCTGACATGCGGCGACGAGCACTGATCAGCGCCGGTGTCGGCCTCGTCGTGGCGGCGTCCGCCCCGGCCCACGCGGGAACACACCGCGTCCTCCACGTCCGCCCCGGCGATTCCGTCCAGGCGGCCGTCGACGCGGTCACCGGTCCCGGCTGGACGATCGTCGTGCACCCGGGCACCTATCGCGAGGTCGTCAGCATCCCGGCGGACAAGGCGGAGCTGACCGTACGCGGCGCCGTCCGTGACCCCCGAGCCGCCGTCATCGTCCACGACAACGCCAACGGCACCCCCAAGCCCGACGGTTCGGGCACCTACGGCACCGCCGGCTCCGCCACCTTCACCTCCGCGGCCCCCGGCCTCACCGTCCGCGACCTCACTCTCGCCAACGACTGGCTGCGCGCCGACCACCCCGACATCACCGGCACCCAGGCGGTCGCCGCCTGCACCTACGGCGACCGCACCCACTTCGAGAACGTCCGCCTCCTGGCCCACCAGGACACCCTCTTCGTCGAGACGACCGCGCTCACCGCCTTCGACCGGCAGTACTTCCGCCGCTGCCACATCGAGGGAGACGTCGACTTCGTCTTCGGCCGGGCCACCGCCGTCTTCGAGGAGTGCCGCTTCCACACCCTCCAGCGGGACGTCGGCTTCACCCCCAAGGGCATGGTCTTCGCCCCCTCCACCGCCCGCGCCAACCCGTACGGCTTCCTCGCCGTCCGCTCCCGCATCACCTCCGGAGCCGAGGACGCGGCGTACAAACTGGCCCGGCCCTGGGTGCCGTCGTACGAGACGACCGCCTGGCCGTCCCTCGTGGTGCGGAACAGCCGGATCGGGCCCGGGATCGACCCGGTCGCGCCCTACACCAACATGCGCGAGACCTACCCCTGGCAGACCATGCGCTTTAGGGAGTACGCCAACTCCGGTCCAGGCGCGGTGATCTCCGTCCCCGACAACCGGCCCCAGCTGACCGCCGGAGAGGCCGCCGTGCACACCCGGCGGACGTATCTCGGGGACTGGAGGCCCTATGAGCGCCGGTGACCCGGTGGGCCGGCGGGCGTTCGTCGTGGGTGCCGGAGCGGCCGTGCCGGCCGGGGGAGCGGTGAGCCCCGCGGAAGCCGGGGTCGTGGACGGTCCGTTGCCCGACTTCCATCAGGCGCTCAAGGCCGAGTTGGACTTCCCGCTGGCCTGGGGCACTTCGCCGGTCCGTGACTTCCGCGCCTGGCGACGGACCGCTCGTGCCAAGGTCGAGGAGCACCTCCTCGTCGACCGCGAGGACGCGACGCCGTACGACGCCGAATTCGACCGGGGCCCACAAGGCGACGGCTACACACGGGAGTTGGTCACCCTCTCGCTCACCCGTCACGAGCGTGTCCGTGCCGCCCTGCTCACCCCGGACGGCCCCGGACCCTTCCCCGCCGTGCTGCTGCTCCACGACCACGGGGCGAAGTTCGACATCGGCAAGGAGAAGCTGGTCCGGCCCTGGTACGACGACACCCGCCTCGCCTCCGCGCGGGCCTGGACGGACAAGTACTTCAGCGGCCGGTTCGTCGGGGACGAGCTGGCCCGGCGCGGCTATGTCGTCCTGTGCGCGGACGCGCTCGGCTGGGGCGACCGCGGACCGATCACCTACGACCAGCAGCAGGCGCTGGCAAGCAACTTCTACAACCTCGGCTCCTCCCTTGCCGGACTCATGGCCCGCGAGGACGCCCGCGCCGCCGGGTACCTCGCCGGGCTGGAAAGGGTGGACGCCAGGAGGATCGCCGCCGTCGGCTTCTCCATGGGCGCCTACCGCGCATGGCAGACCGCCGCGCTGACCGACCACATCAAGGCCACCGCGTCCGTCTGCTGGATGACCGGCCTCAAGGAAATGATGGTGCCCGGCAACAACACCCTGCGCGGGCAGTCCAGTTACTACATGCTCCACCCCGGGCTCCCCCGGTTCCTCGACTTCCCCGACGTGGCGAGCATCGCCGCACCCAGGCCGATGCTGTTCTTCAACGGCGGGCTCGACCCGCTGTTCCCCACCGACGGCGTCCACGTGGCGTACGACAAGCTGCGCGCCGTCTGGCACTCCCGCCGCGCCGAGGAGCGGTTGCACCTGAAGACCTGGCCCGAGCTCTGCCATGTCTTCGTCGACCGCATGCAGGACGAGGTCTTCCGCTGGCTCGACGCCGTCCTGTGAACCATCCCCCCACCCGCACGAGAAGGGACCCGCTCTCCATGTCTCGTCGTACCGCCCTCATCGCCACGGCCGCCCTCGCGCTCGGCTCGGGCCTCGCCGTCCTCCCCACCCAGGCGCAGGCCGCGACCGTGGTCGTCAGCAACTCCACCGACCTGTCCAACGCCATCAAGAACGCCACCGCGGGCACCGTGATCCAGGTGCGCGGCGGCACCTACTACCCGACGGCCACCCTCCAGTCCACGGCCAACGGCACCTCGTCCTCGGCGATCACGCTCACCGCGTACGGCTCGGAGACCGTGAAGATCGACGGCTCGTCCCTCCCCGACGGCGACTGGATCTTCAAGCTGACCGCGGACTACTGGAACGTCTCCAACATCACCTTCCAGAACTCCCCGGACAGCGCGGTCGTCTGCCAGTCCTGCACCGGGACGGTGTGGAACAACATCAAGACCATCAACGGCGGCGACTCCGGTTTCACGCTCACCGGCGACGGGACCGTCAACAACACGGTCAGGAACATCGACTCCTACGGCAACTACGACGCCGCCAACCACGGCGAGAACGCCGACGGCATCGCCGTGAAGTTCGGCTCCGGCACCGGCAACCTCATCACCGCGGCCCGCCTCTACAACAACTCGGACGACGGGATCGACTTCTGGTCCTTCTCCTCGCCCGTCACCGTCGAGCACACCTGGTCCATGGGCAACGGCGTCAACCGCTGGTCCGACTCCGCCTTCGCGGGCGACGGCAACGGCTACAAGCTGGGCGGCGACGGCGAGGTCGTCGCGCACGTCATCAACAACTCCGCGGCCTGGGGCAACGCCGGCAACGGCTTCACCGAGAACTCCAACACCGGCGCGCTCGTCATCAACCGCACCACCGCCTACGCCAACAGCAAGTGGGGCTACTACTTCGCCACCAGCTCCGCGAAGCTCGGCAAGAACCTCGCGGTGAGCAACGGCGGCGGCTCGGTCAACAAGGGCTCCAAGGTCAGCTCGTCCGGCAACAACTGGGACAGCGGGATCAGCACCCCCTCCTTCAAGTCGACCGACGCCTCGACGACGTACAACGCGCGCAGCTCCAGCGGCACCCTGCCCGCCACGACGTTCCTGACGACGGGCAGCACCACCATCGGCGCGACCATGAACTGAGACCGCCCCGGAAAACCCCGGCTCAGGGTGCTTGACCCGTTTTTTACCGGGCGGGTCTCGCGCCCGCCGGGGTGACGCGCGTAGAACCTCTGTCATGCATAAGTCACTGCGTATCGCAGCCGCCACCGCGGCGTGTGCCGTCGCGGCCGGCGCCCTCTACGGCGCCGGCGCGGCCACCGCCGGCCAGTCCACGGCGAACTCCACGCACGAGCCCTACAACATCGGGCTCCTGGTCAAGGACATCGACACCTACTACGGCACCGCGGCCGACGCGAACGGCGTCTACCAGGCGTCGCCCACCAGCCCGTACGCCAAGGACCTGGCGTCCATCGACAAGGCGGCCAGGAAGTACATCGACCAGGCCGCCCGCAAGGCGCACCACAAGGGCGAGAAGCCCGCCGTGGTCTTCGACATCGACGACACGCTGCTGCTCAGCCTCGACTACGAGAAGCGCTACAACTACACGTACAACTCGACCACGTGGGCCGACTACGTGAACCGTGCCGACCGCCCGGCGGTCTTCGGCAGCCCCGAGCTCGTGCAGTACGCCGAGAAGAAGGGCGTCGAGGTCTTCTACAACTCGGGCCTCAGCGAGGCGCAGCGCTCGGCCGCGGTCGAGAACCTGAAGAAGATCGGCGCCGATGTGAACCTCGACGCCGACCACGTGTTCCTCAAGGACAAGGCGAACCCGCCGTCCTACCTGAGCGCCTGCGCCACACCGGGCACCTGGACCTGCACCACCGTGCAGTACAAGTCCGGCACCCGCAAGCACATCGAGCAGGACCTCGGGTACGAGATCATCGCCAACTTCGGCGACCAGTACTCCGACCTCGAGGGCGGCTACGCCGACCGGACGTACAAGCTCCCGAACCCGACGTACTTCGTCAGCTAGTTCTTGACCGGCCGGATCCCTTCGAGGGTCGGCACCACCGGCTTGATCGAACCGTCCGCCGCGAACTCCATGCGGTCGACGGTGGTTTCGCGGTGCATGCCGTCTCCGCCCGGCCTCCCCGGCCCGTTCAGGGCGAACCGGTGATAGACGATGTACCAGTCGTCGGTGCCGGGGACGTTCACCACGGAGTGGTGGCCGGTGGCGAGGATGCCGTACTCGGGACGCTTGGACAGGATCGTCCCCTTCTTGGTCCACGGACCGAGCGGGGACGGTCCCGTCGCGTAGGCGACGTGGTAGTTCTCGCTGCGGGTGTCGTCCTCGGACCACATGAAGTAGTACGTGCCCTTGCGCTTGATCACGAAGGAGCCCTCACGGAAGTTGTCCGGGGTGATGTCCCGGATCCTCGAGGCGTCGTACGAGACCATGTCGTCGTCGAGCGGCACCACGTACCCGTGGCCGTTGCCCCAGTACAGATACGACGTCCCGTCGTCGTCCGTGAAGACGGCCGGGTCGATCATCTGGCCCGGCAGCGCACCCCCCTTCGCCACCAGGGGCCTGCCCAGCGCGTCCTTGAAGGGCCCGGCGGGGGAGTCCGCCACCGCCACGCCGACCTGCTGCTCGGCGCAGAAGTAGAAGTAGTACTTCCCGTCCCGCTCGGCGATCGCCGGTGCCCACGCGTACGTGTCGGCCCACGACACGTCCGGACCCAGGTCGAGAACGACCCCGTGGTCCTTCCAGTGGACCAGGTCCTTCGACGAGTACGCCTTGAACCGCGTGCCGCTCCAGCCGTTGAAGCCGTCGGTGGTCGGGTAGATCCAGTACTCGCCGTTCAGGTAGTGCACGTCCGGGTCGGCGTTGAGGCCGGGAAGGACGGGACTGCCGGTCGGCACGGCCTCGACCGTCCATCTGCGGGTGGTCCCGTCGGCTGCCGTCACCGTGTACGTCTGCGGCTTGCGGAAGTCCCGCCGCGTGCCGGACGCGGGGCTCACCCGGGCCCCCGCGCCGACCGCCAACTCCGGTGCGAGACGGGCGAGATCGGTGCCCGGACGCATCGGCAGCACGACCTTCGACGCGGTGTCCGTGACGATCGCGTACCCCTTCTGGCCCTGCGCGGTCGCGTCCACGACGGAGGTGGGCGTCGACGGATAGGCGGCCAGCAGCCGGTCGTACTCCTTCTGCGTCACCGGAAGCACCGTGCCGTGCCGGGGGCTCGCCGGCAGCTGGTAGTCCGCGGACGGCGACCACCTGCCCGAGTCGAGGTCGGTCGTCTCGAAGGGGACGTAACCCCGGCCGCCGTACTCGTCGATGAACAGGTACCACTTCTTCTCGGTGTTGGACCTGAACACCGTCGGACCCTCGCCGCGGTCCATCGCCCCGCTGCCGATGCAGTCCGCGACCAGGTCGTACGTCGTCGAGGTCAGGCTCGTCGACTTCTCGCCGGTGATGAACTTGGCGCAGGGCGAGCTGGAGGCGGGGTCCCGCTCGTCCTTGGTGTAGCGGTAGTAGGTGTCCTTGTACTTCACGACCGTCGAGTCGATGACCGAGTAACCGGGGTCGTCCCAGACCTTGGGCGCGCTGAAGGTGCGGAAGTCCTTCGTGGTCGCGTACAGCATCTTGTTGTACGTCGATCCCTTGTGCTCCGGGTCGTCGTCGGCGTACAGCTTCGACGCCCAGAAGACGACGTACGCACCGAGGCTGTCGTCCCAGTAGGCCTCCGGGGCCCAGGTGTTGCCCGCGTTGTCCGGGGCGACCTGCACCAGGCGCTGGTCGGTCCAGTGGACGAGGTCGGTGGACTCCCAGATCATGATCGACTTGCTGCCGTGCCGCTGGACGTCGTCCCAACTGCCGCTGCTGTTGCGGTACATGCGCAGATCGGTGGCGATCAGATAGAACCTGTCGCCCTTGGGGGAGCGGATCACGAACGGGTCGCGCAGGCCCTTCTCGCCGGTCGTCGACGTCAGGACGGGCTTGCCCTGGTTGAGCTCGCGCCAGTGCAGGGGGTCGTTGCCGCGGCTGAGGGCGTAGCGGATCTGCTCGCCGTCGGCGGTGCCCTCGCCGGTGAAGTAGGCGAAGAGATAGCCGGCGTACTTGGGGTGGCTCACGGGTGGTGCTCCTGAGTGGGCGGAACCGGGTGGCGCGGTGAGGAGCGCCACGAGTAGCGAGAGACAGGCGACGAGGAGGATACGTGGGCGCATGTCGCTCCTGCGGGTGTGGGGGTGTGGGGGTTTCTGTTGGGGGCTGTGCGCGCCTTCGGAGTGTTACGAGTGGGAAACAGCACGTCAATCGGTGAGCGCGCGATGAGAAGCAGCGAAAGTTTCGGTTGCTTTCGTCGAGGCGCGGCAACCCGGACCGGTACCGACCCCGGCCTTCAGACTGAGCGAGCGGACGCCGGAACGCCCCGCCTGTCGTCACAGGCGGGGCGTTCCTCGTGCCGGCCCGAGGGGGGCTCCAGCCGGCAGCTGTCGGCCGAGGGGGGCTCAGGCCGACAGGTCTGCGGTCGAACGACGCGCCCGCACCGGGCGAGCCGTCGGTCTTCCAGGCACTACTAGGGACGTCGAAGACGGGCGAATGGTTGTTCCCATGGGGCGAACCCATGATGAGAAAGCGGATATTGGGCTGGGTGGGTGGGAACGGCCGAAAACCAGTCGTTCACCGTCAAGTGGCCGCCGCCGGGGAAAAGGTTGCCGCGCCGCGGAGATTTCTCTGCGGGCCCCGGTACGGGGGCCCTGTACAGGGGCCCTGTACGGGGGCTAGGAGTCCCCTGCGTCCGCGGACCCGCCGTCCTGGGAGGCGAAGCCGCCCTTCACCGCGAAGTTCTCGGACTTCGCGGTCGCGGTCGCGGTGTAGCGGTCGTCCTTCGCGTCCCGGCCGCCGCGCTCGTGGTTGTACTGCCCGGCGAACACCCACTCGCCCTTCGGGACCGTACGGCCGTCCTTGAGCACCCAGGTGTAGACGAGGAAGCCGTCGCGCTCGCCGACCGTCAGCGTGAAGTCGTCCTCGGGCAGCGAACGCCAGGCGCCGGAGTTGGTGACCCCGCCCGTCTGCGCGATCCTCAACTCGACGGTGAGCGAGGTCAGTTGCTCGGAGGTCTTGAAGGTCAGATCGCTCTGCGCCCAGAACTCGTTGCTGTGCGGGTCCACCGAGCCGTCCGACCACAGCGGGCCGTCCTCGACGCCGGACGCCCGCACCTCGGTGGAGGGGCTCGACGTGTGCGAGGGCGTGCCGCTCGGCTTCCCGGTCTCGTGCCTCGGGGCGGTGCTCGGCTTCGGGTCCGGCGACGGGGCGGGCGGACGGCTCGTGGCGTCGGGCGAGGGGGTGGGCGTACCCGTGGCGGCGACCGACCCCTGCGCGGGCGGCTCGTCCTTCACCGCGGACGCCACCGCGTACCCGCCGAGGCCCAGCACGCAGGCGACCGCGGCCGTGGCGCTCACCACCCGCACCCAGCCGTAGACCGGCGGCCGGGTCGCCCGGTGGTCGGGGCGGCTCTGCTCCGCCATGCCGCGCTCGACCCGGGCGAGGATCCGCTCACGGTTCGGCTCGTGCGACTCGGCCGCGTCCCGCAGCCGGGCGCGCAGTTCGCCGTGCACGTCCCGCCGCATGGTCATCGGTCCCTTCCTCCGGTGTCACCGGTGCGCGCCATCGCGGCATGCACCCTCAGCGGAGCGTTCCGGGGGCCGAGCAGCCGCTGCAGCTCGGCCATCCCCTTGGAGGTCTGGCTCTTAACCGTACCGACCGACACACCCAGGGCCAGTGCGGTGTCCTTCTCGGAGAGATCGAACGCGTGCCGCAGCACGACACACGCCCGCTTGCGGAACGGCAGTCTGCGCAGCGCCTCCTGGACGTCGACCACGCCCGCCACATCGGGGTTCTCGACCTTCTCCTCGCGCTGGGACCAGAACAGGGCGATGCGCCGGCGCTCACGGACCGCGCTGCGGATACGGGTGCGGGCCAGGTTGGCGACCACTCCGCGCGCGTAGGCGGCCGGGTGGTCGGCCGCGCGCACCCGGTCCCAGCGGTGCCACAGCGCCAGCAGCGCGTCCGCCGCCAGGTCGTCCGCGGCGTCCGGCTCACCGGTCAGCAGCTGGGCGAGACGGGACAGTTCGGCGTAGTGGCGCTCGAAGAAGGCATGGAACTCCACGGAGGCGGCGTCGTCGACGACTGTGCCCACGGGCTCCCTCTCCCTTGTGTGTCATGTGAATGACATGTGATCGTCCGGGGGTGGCCGGGCGGAGATCCGGAAGCGTAGCAGTGACCGATTGCCTGTTCTCGTACGGGTCTTCGAACGATGTATGACGGGGCGGCCCCCGAATCCGTAACACGGGGAAAACCTGAGGCGCGTTCAACGCAGTAACAATCCAGCCAGCATCCGCACACGATCATTCAGGCACCAAGGAGCATCGACCATGTCCGTCGACCGGTACTTCAGGATCTCCGAGAGGGGATCCACCTTCGCCCGTGAGATACGCGGCGGCTTCGCCACGTTCTTCACGATGGCCTACATCCTTGTCCTGAATCCCATCATCCTCGGCAGTGCGAAGGACAAGTTCGGCCACCAGTTGGATGCGGTCCAGCTGACCACCGCGACGGCTCTGGTGGCCGCGGTGATGACGATCATCATGGGCGTGGGCGGAAACCTGCCGCTCGCGCTCGCCGCCGGCCTCGGGCTGAACGCAGTCGTCGCCTTCCAGATCGCCCCGCTGATGAGCTGGGACGACGCGATGGGCCTGGTCGTCCTGGAAGGCCTGCTCATCTGCGTGCTGGTGGTGACCGGCCTGCGCGAGGCCGTCATGCACGCCATCCCGCAACCGCTCAAGCAGGCGATCAGCGTCGGGATCGGGCTGTTCATCGCGTTCATCGGGTTCGTCGACGCGGGCTTCGTGAGCCGTATCCCGGATGCCGCGAACACCACCGTGCCCGTGCAGCTGGGCGGTACCGGCACGCTGACCGGCTGGCCGATCCTGGTCTTCTGTCTCGGGGTGCTGCTGACGATCGGACTGCTCGCCCGCAAGGTCAAGGGCGCGATCCTGATCAGCATCGTGACCATGACGGTCCTCGCGATGATCATCAACTCGGTCGCCGACATCAAGACCTGGGGGCTGACCACCCCCGCGTGGCCGGACAAGATCGTCGACACCCCCGACTTCGGGCTGATCGGTCACTTCAGCCTGTTCGGCTCCTTCAGCGCGCCCGGCGTCGGGATCGTCACGGTCGTCCTGCTGATCTTCACCCTGATCCTGTCCGACTTCTTCGACACGATGGGGACGGTCGTCGGGATCAGCGCGGAGGCCGGGCTGCTGGACGAGGAGGGCAAGGTGCCCAACCTCGGCCGCGTGCTCCTGATCGACGGAGCGGCGGCGGTGGCCGGTGGTGCCGCGTCGGCCTCCTCCGCCACGTCGTACATCGAGTCGGCGGCCGGCGTCGGTGAGGGATCGCGCACCGGCTTCTCGAACCTGATCACCGGCGGGATGTTCGCCCTGGCGCTGTTCCTGACCCCGCTGCTGACCATCGTCCCGCTCCAGGCCGCCGCCCCCGCCCTGGTCGCCGTGGGCTTCCTGATGATGATGCAGGTCAAGCACATCGACTGGGAGCGGTACGACATCGCGATCCCCGCGTTCCTGACCATCGCCGTGATGCCGTTCACCTACTCGATCACCAACGGCATCGGGGCCGGGTTCCTGGCCTACGTCGTGATCAAGGTGGTGCTGGGGAAGGCCAAGGAGATCCACTGGCTGCTGTGGGCGGCCTCGGCGCTGTTCCTCGTGTACTTCGCGATCGACCCGATCGAGCAGCTGCTCGGCACCAAGTAACCACCGGGAAGACTCAGTTCTTCAGGGCCGCCTCCATCATGGCCTTGGCCACGGGGGCGGCCAGCCCGTTGCCGCTGACCTCCGAGCGGGCCGCGTTCGACTGCTCCACGACCACCGCCACGGCGACCTCCTTGCCGTCGGCCTTTCCGTAGGACGTGAACCAGGCGTACGGCGTCTTGCTGTTGTTCTCGCCGTGCTGGGCCGTGCCCGTCTTGCCGCCCACCGTGACGCCGTCGATCCTGGCGTTGGTGCCGGTGCCGTCCTGGATCACCGACTGCATCGCCGACTGGAGCTGCTCGGCCGTGTCCGAGCTGACGACCTGCTTCGTGGTCGCCTCGTCGTCGTAGTTCTTCAGGACATCGCCGCCGTTGTCGGTGATGGTCGACACCATGTGCGGCGAGACCAGCTTGCCGCCGTTGGCTATGGCCGCGGAGACCATGGCCATCTGGAGCGGGGTGGCCGTGACGTCGAACTGGCCGATGCCGGTCAGCGCCGTGGAGGACTTGTTCATGTCCGAGGGGTAGACGCTCTCGTAGGCCCGCACCGGGACGTCCTGCGTGGCGTCGTTGAAGCCGAACTTCTCGGCCATCGCCCGCACCTTGTCCTGGCCGAGGTCGACGGCCATCTTCGCGAAGACGGTGTTGCAGGAGTACTCGAGCGCGACCCGGATCGAGGCGTTCTCGCAGGGTGCCGAGGAGTTCTCGTTGCCCAGCGGGGTCACGGTGCCCGGCAGGGTGTACGGGTCGGGGCTGGCGGTCTTCTCGTCCACCGAGGAGTACAGACCGTCCTCCAACGCCGCTGCCGCCACCACCAGCTTGAAGGTCGAACCCGGCGGCAGCGGCTGGCGCAGCGCGCGGTTGGTGAGCGGCTTGTCGGAGTCCGCGTTGAGCTGCTTCCAGGCGCTGCCCGCGGTGTTGGCGTCCGTCAGCGAGGACGGGTCGTACGACGGCGTCGACACAACGGCCAGGATCTTCCCGGTCGTCGGGTCGATCGCGACGGCCGCGCCCTTCTTGTCGCCGAGCGTGTCGTACGCGGCCTTCTGCACGGCCGGGTCGATCGTCGTGATCACATCACCGGGCTCGGCCCGCTGGTTGGTGATCGTGTCCATGACGGTCTTCAGCCGGCTGTCGGTGCCGTTGAGGAGGTCGGCGTAGATGCCCTCCAGCTGGGTCGGGGCGTAGGCCTGCGAGGCGTAGCCCGTCACCGCCGCGTACAGCTTGCCGTTCGTGTACGTGCGTTTGTACGCGAGGTCGCTGTCCGTCGTCCTCGCGGAACCCGTGATCGCCTTTCCGGCCACGATGATGTTCCCGAGCGGCGAGGAGTACGTCTCGATCGCGTTCCGTCGGTTGTCGTTGTCGTCCGCGAGTGCCTGGCCCTCGTAGAACTGCACCCAGGTCGCCCGGATCAGCAGAGCGAACACCAGGAGCAGCGCGAAGACCGATGCGCGCCTGATCGTCTTGTTCATCCCACTCAGAGGACGATCAGCCGCGCATGTGTCGTTCCCGAACGTCCGCTTTTCTCATCGGACGTTCATCCAGGGCGGTCTCAGGCGTCCAGCGTCAGCACGAACTCGTCGATCTCCGCACCGCGCGCGTTGGCGTACCCGCAGGCCCGGGCGGTCACCAGGAACCCGCACTTCTCGAGCACCCGCAGCGAACCGGCGTTGTCGGCGGCCGCCCGGGCGTACAGGGGCCGCTCGGGCACCTGGGCGACCAGCTCCCGCAGGGCTGCCGTGGCGATGCCGCGCCCCCAGTAGGCGCGGTCGATCCAGTACGTCACCTCGCGCTCGCCCGGCTCGCCGTACACCGCCGCGCTGCCCACCACGTCCCCGTCCGCCAGGACCGTGCGGTGCACGGCGTCGGAGGCGCGGACCCGTTTCCAGTGGGCGTCGAAGGCGTCCCGGTCGGCCGGGTCCTTCGGGGTGAAGGCCGCCATGTGCAGGGCCTCGGGGTCGTTCATCTGCCGGAAGAAGACCGGCAGATCGCTGTCATGGACTTCGCGGAGAACGATCTGCATGCCTCAGAGCCTACGGGTGGCCAGTGTCAGCCGGTCCCGGGCGTCGAACAGGGCGTCCTTGACCATCTGTTCGTGGGCCGGGGTCAGCCGGGCCACCGGCACCGAGCAGCTGATCGCGTCCCGCGCGGGAGTGCGGTAGGGGATCGCCACACCGAAGCAGCGCAGCCCGAGGGTGTTCTCCTCGCGGTCCACCGAGAAGCCCTGCTCGCGGATCTGGTGCAGCTCCTCGATGAGCTTCTCGCGGTCGGTGATCGTGTGCTCGGTGAGCGCCGGCAGGGTCTCCGGGAGCATCTTGCGGACCTGCTCGTCGGAGTAGGTGCTCAGCAGCGCCTTGCCGAGGGAGGTGGAGTGCGCCGGGAGGCGGCGGCCGACCCGGGTGAAGGGCCGCAGGTAGTGCTGCGACTGCCGGGTGGCCAGGTAGACGACGTTCGTGCCGTCGAGGCGCGCGAGGTGGATGGTCTCGGTGGTGTCGTCGGAGAGCCGGTCCAGGGTCGGCCGGGCCGCCGCGACCACCTCGTCGCCGTCGATGTACGAGGTGCCGACGAGCAGCGCCCGCACCCCGATGCCGTACCGCGTGCCCGTCGCGTCGGTCTCCACCCAGCCCAGCTCGACCAGCGTGCGCAGCAGCATGTAGAGACTGGACTTGGGATATCCCACGGCCTCCTGGACCGCCGCGAGGGAGTGCATGCCGGGACGTCCGGCGAAGTATTCGAGCAGTTCGACCGTCCGCACTGCCGACTTGACCTGTGACCCGCCGCCCGTCTCGCCTGCCGACATCGCCCTTGACCCCTTTGTTGGACGAGAACCAGAGTTATAGACTCCGACAGCATATTCACCATCAGAGACAGCGTTCAGCATATCGAACGTTCCTGGTGACTGACCCAGATACACGTGGAGGGACCCGCGGTGGCAGCAGCACCAGTCTGGAGTGTCGACCCCCGAACCGGGAAGCAGCGCGAGCAGGTTGCGGTGGAGGCCACAGCCCAGGAGGTCGACGCCGCCGTCCGCGCCGCGCACGACGCGCGCGCGTCCCTCGCCGACCGCACCGTCCGCGCGGCCTTCCTGCGCACCGCCGCCGACAAGCTGGAAGGCTCCAGGGACCACCTCGTCGAGGCCGCCGACGCCGAGACCGCGCTCGGCCCGGTCCGGCTGACCGGTGAGCTCGCCCGCACCTGCTACCAGCTGCGGGCCTTCGCCGACATCGTCGACGAGGGCGAGTTCCTCGGCGTGGTGATCAACCACCCCGACGACACCGCGACCCCGCCGATCCCGGACCTGCGCCGCTACAAGGTGCCGCTCGGCGTCGTCGCCGTCTACTCGGCCTCCAACTTCCCCTTCGCCTTCTCGGTCGCGGGCGGCGACACCGCGAGCGCGCTCGCGGCCGGTAACCCGGTCGTCGTCAAGGCCCACCCCGACCACCCGGCCCTGTCCGAGCTGGTCGCGTCCGTGCTGCGCCGCGCCGCCGACGAGCACGGCATCCCCGCGGGCGTGCTCGGTCTCGTGCACGGCTTCGAGGCCGGCATCGAGCTGATCAAGCACCCGCTGGTCGCCGCCGCCGGCTTCACCGGCTCCGTCAAGGGCGGCCGCGCCCTGTTCGACGCGGCGGCCGCACGCCCGGTGCCGATCCCGTTCCACGGCGAGCTGGGCTCCCTGAACCCCGTCGTGATTACGGAGGAGGCCGCGGCCGAGCGCGCGGAGGCCATCGGCGCCGGGCTCGCCGGCTCCATGACCCTCGGCGTCGGCCAGTTCTGCGTGAAGCCCGGTCTGGTCCTCGTGCCGTCCGGCGCGGCGGGCGACGGCCTGGTGAAGTCCCTGACCGACGCGGTCAGCGACACCGACGCGGGCGTCCTGCTCGACCACCGCATGCGGGACAACTTCGTCGCCGGCGTCGCCGAGCGCGTGGAGCTGCCCGAGGTCGAGTCGCCGGTGACGCCCGGCGCGGGCGGCGAGCACACGGTGAGCCCGGGCTTCCTCACGGTCGCGGCGGAGAAGCTGACCACCGAGGGGGCGTACGACCTGCTCCTGGAGGAGTGCTTCGGCCCGGTGACCGTGGTGGCCCGCTACGAGGACGACGACCAGGCGCGCGCCGTGCTGTCCCGGCTTCCGGGCAACCTCACCGCGACCGTCCACCTGTCGGAGCAGGAGGCCGCGGGCGAGGGGCGCGGCGCCGAGATCCTGGCCGAGCTGACCCCGCTGGCCGGCCGCGTCCTGGTGAACGGCTGGCCGACGGGCGTGGCCGTGGCCCCGGCCCAGCAGCACGGCGGCCCGTACCCGGCGACGACCTCCACGTCGACGTCGGTGGGCGGCACGGCGATCGAGCGCTGGCTGCGGCCGGTGGCGTACCAGAACGCGCCGGAGGCCCTGCTGCCGCCGGAGCTGAAGGACGACAACCCGCTGGGTCTGCCCCGCCGTTTCAACAACCGCCTCGAGCGCTAGGCACCCGGGGGCCGCACGCGGAGAGGGAACTGGAAAACTCTGAGGATGGACGTCGAACTCCCCGAGCTTCCCTTCTCTCTCCGCACCTACGGTCCCGACGGGCACTGGGCCCACGAGGACGGCATTCTCTCCGGCTGGGCCGGCCCCCGGCAGGACCGGTTCGTGCCGCCCACCGGGGAGTCCCTGGACCCCGCCGCCGACGCACCGCGCCTGCTCGGCGCCCCCGAGGGGGACTTCCAGCTCATAGCCCGGGTCACCGTGGGCTTCAACGGCTCGTTCGACGCGGGTGTCCTCTACGTCCATGTCGGCGAGCGGGCCTGGGCCAAACTCTGCCTGGAGAACTCCCCGGACGTGCCCACCGTGTGCACGGTCGTCACCCGGGGCCACTCCGACGACTGCAACTCCTTCACCGTGGACGGCAGTTCGGTGTGGCTGCGGGTCAGCCGCACCGGCCGCGCCTTCGCCTTCCACGCCTCCCGCGACGGCAAGCGCTGGACCTTCGTGCGCCTGTTCACCCTGGGCGACGAGAAGGAGACCGACGCGGCCCTGGTCGGCTTCATGGCGCAGTCGCCGATGGGGGAGGGCTGTGTGGTGACCTACGACCACATCGAGTTCAGGCCGGACTGGCCGGCGGACCTGCGCGACGGCAGCTGAGCGCCTGGGAATGGAACCCTCTGCTTGAACGTTCATCCAACTGGCGGAGGGAGTCTCCGCACCCGTCCGACCTGGAGAGAGCCGTAGACATGCGCGTCGAGATCTGGAGCGACATCGCCTGCCCCTGGTGCTACGTGGGCAAGGCCCGCTTCGAGAAGGCGCTGGAGGCCTTCCCGCACCGCGACGGGGTCGAGGTGGTGCACCGGTCGTTCGAGCTGGACCCGGGACGGGACAAGGGCGACGTCCAGCCCGTGCTCGCCATGCTCAGCAAGAAGTACGGCATGAGCCAGGCGCAGGCCCAGGCCGGCGAGGAGAACCTCGGGGCCCAGGCCGCCGCCGAGGGCCTCGCCTACCGGACCCGCGACCGCGACCACGGCAACACCTTCGACCTGCACCGCCTCCTCCACCTCGCCAAGGAACACGGCAGGCAGGACGAACTGATCCAGATCTTCTACCGGGCCAACTTCGCCGAGGAGAGGTCCCTGTTCACCGAGGGCGAGGAGCGCCTCGTCGAGCTCGCCGTGGAGGCCGGACTGGACGCCGACGAGGTCCGCAAGGTCCTCGCCGACCCCACGGCCTACGCCGACGACGTCCGCGCCGACGAGCGCGAGGCCGCCGAGCTCGGCGCGAACGGCGTCCCCTTCTTCGTCCTGGACCGCACCTACGGCGTCTCCGGAGCCCAGCCCGCCGAGGTCTTCACCCAGGCCCTCACCCAGGCCTGGGGCAACCGCTCCCCGCTGCAGCTGATCGACCAGGGCGATTCCGGCGCGGACGCGTGCGGTCCCGACGGGTGCGCCGTACCCCACCAGGGCTGAGAACACGCAGGTCGGCGCGGACGTATAAGCGTTGCTTGGCGAAACCACGTAGAAATTCGCAATGGACCGAGAGGTCTCCCGGCCCCACAGTGGAGCCATGGAAACCTTCGAGAGCCTCGTCCGCGCCGAGTTCGCCCCGAAGAACACCTTCCTCAACACCGCGAGCAGCGGTCTGCTCCCGGCCCGGACCGTCACGGCCCTCCAGGAGGCCGCGCTGATCCGCGCCGAGGGCAGGCCGCTGGACCCGCTGTTCCAGGACGTGGAGGCGGCCCGCGCCGCGTTCGCGAGGCTCGCCGGAGTCCCGGTCGCCCGGGTCGCGGCCGGCGCGTCCGTGTCCACCCACTCCGGCCTCGTCGCCGCCTCGCTGCCCCCGGGCGCCGAAGTCCTCACCGCCGAGGACGACTTCACCTCCGTCGTGAACCCCTTCCACACCCGCGGCGACCTCAAGGTGCGGATCGTGCCGCTGGAACGGCTCGCCGACTCCGTCCGCCCCGGCACCGCCCTCGTCGCGGTGAGCGCCGCCCAGTCCGCCGACGGCCGGATCGCCGACCTGCCCGCCCTGCGCGAGGCCGCGCGGGCCCACGGCGCCCGCACCTACGTCGACTTCTCGCAGGCCGCGGGCTGGTTCCCGGTGGACGCCGAGTCGTACGACTACACCGTCTCCACCACCTTCAAGTGGCTGCTCGGCCCGCACGGCGCGGCCTTCCTCGCCGTGCCGGAGGACTTCGGCGACCTGAAGCCGGTGCTCGCCGGCTGGGTCGCCGGGGAGATCCCGTGGGACAGCTGCTACGGCCCCGTCGCCGAACTGGCCCACTCCGCCCGGCGGTTCGACATCAGCCCCGCCCTGTTCACCTACGCGGGCACCCGCAGTTCCCTCGAACTCCTGGAGGAGCTCGGGGTGGACGCCGTGCGCGCCCACGACCTCGCCCTCGCCGACCGCTTCCGCGCCGGACTCGCGGACCTCGGTCACGCACCCCTGCCCGCCCCCGGCTCGGCGATCGTGTCCGTGCCCGGACTCGGCGGGCGGCAGCGCCAGTTGAGCGCGGCCGGCATCGAGGTGTCCGACCGGGCCGGCAACCTGCGGGCCTCCTTCCACCTGTACAACACGGCCGCGGATGTCGACCGGCTTCTGGACGCCCTGTCTCCCTGAACCACTGGCGCCGCGCCGCCCGGGACGCTAGGAAGGGCACCAAGGGGTGGTGGTGCCGTGGAGTCCACGGACGGGACGACGTCCGCACAGCAACCCGCAGACGCGGAGCTGCACCGACGGCTGGTGTACGGCGACGAGTCCGCGCTCGCCGAGGCGTACGGGGCGTACGGCGGGCTGGTGCGGGCGGTCGCCCTGCGCGTGACCCGCAGCCCGGTCGCGGCCGAGGACGTGGCGCAGGAGGTCTTCGCACAGCTGTGGAGCAGGCCGTACGCCTTCGACGCGCGCCGGGGCAGCCTGCGCACCTGGCTGTCGGTGCTGGCCCACCGGCGGGCCGTGGACTGGGTCCGCAGCGAGGCCCGGCACCGCAAGGACGTCCGCGCCGACGACCTGGCCCTGCACGGCATCCCGGACGCCTCTCCGGGCCCCGCCGAGGCCGTCGTCGACCGGGAGCGCTCCCTCCTGCTCCACACCGCCCTCGCCGAACTCCCGCAGCAACAGCGGGAGGTGGTGCACCTCGCCTACTTCGCGGGCCGCACCTACCGGCAGGCCGCCGTCGAGCTCGGCATCCCCGAGGGCACCGCGAAGACCCGGCTGCGCACCGCGCTGCGCACGTTGGCGGAGACTTTGGCCGACCCACCCGACCCGGCGTGGGAAAAGGGCGCATGATGGCGGCAGGGGAACACAGGGAAGGGGGCGAGCGGTGACCGATCACGACGACGTGCGCGACCTGCTGGCCGCCTGGGCCTTCGGCGCCCTGGAGGCGGCCGAGCAGCGCCTGGTCCCGCCGCACCTGGCCGAGTGCGAGAGCTGCGCGGCCGAGGCGGAGCGGCTGCGCGCGGCCGTACGCCTGCTGGACGGGCCGCCCACGGAGCCGGCCCAACCGGCGCCCAACGGCGTCCCCGCGTCCTTCGACGCCCTCCTCACCCGCGCCCGGCGTGCCCGCCCCGCCCCGCCTCCCGTGGCCGGGCACGCCGCCCCCTATGCGGCCGCCGTCACCGGGCTGCGGGCACTGCTGCCCGAGACGGCGGGGCGCTGGTCGACGCCGGTCGTGCACGACTGGGACGTCCACGCGACCGTCGCCCATCTGCTCGCCGCCGACGAACACCTGGCCCTGCGGCTCGGGATCGGCGCCCGGGTACCGGGTGCGCGGATCGACGAGGACACCGACTGGGCGGAGGCCTGGGAGCGGCGCACCGCCGAGGTGATCGCCCACGAGTACGGCCGTACGCCCGAGGAGACCGCCGCCGACTGGTCCGCGCAGGCGGCCGCGCTGCTCGGCACCCCGTACGCCCACGACCTGGAACTCGCCGCCGGGACCACGCTGTCGATGGGGGTCCGGCTGCCCGTCACCGAGCACTTCCTGGTGCGGGCCTTCGAGGCGTGGATCCACACCGACGACATCGGCCGCGCCCTGGGCCTGGCCGTGCCGCCGCCGCCCGGGGAGCACCTGGGGCGGCTGGTCGGGCTGGCCGTCCGCATCCTCGACGGGGCCCTCGGGACCGAGGCGCCGCCGGTGCTGTTCGCGATCAGGGGCGGCCAGGCGTGGGTCCTGGGCTCGCAGAGCGATCCCGTGGCCGCCGAACTCACCCTGGATCCGGTGGACTTCTGCCTGCTGGTCGGCGGGCGGTACGCGCCGGACGCCGTGCCCCGGAACGCGACAGGCGACGCGGCCGCCGTACGGAACGTACTGGAGCGGGCCGCGTCGCTGTCGTGGCTGTGAGGGGGCACCCACCGTCAGGGGCACCCGGCGTCACGGTGCCCCACCGTCAGGGGCACCCCACGCCGAACGTCACTTCACCGGAGTGAAGTCCCTCGCGCCGATGAACTCCGGCCGCCGGATCGGAGCCGCGAACGGCTCCACGGCCTGGTTCTCCACGCTGTTGAACACGATGAACACGTTGCTGCGCGGGAACGGCGTGATGTTGTCCCCGGAGCCGTGCATGCAGTTGCAGTCGAACCAGGTCGCCGAACCGGCCTTGCCCGTGAAGAGCTTGATGCCGTACTCGGAGGCCATCGCGGTCAGCGCCTCGTCCGAGGGCGTGCCCGCGTCCTGCATCTGCAGGGACTGCTTGTAGTTGTCCTTCGGGGTGGCCCCCGCGCACCCGAGGAAGGTGCGGTGCGACCCCGGCATGATCATGAGGCCGCCGTTGGTGTCGTAGTTCTCGGTCAGCGCGATCGAGACGGACACCGTGCGCATGTTCGGCAGGCCGTCCTCGGCGTGCCAGGTCTCGAAGTCGGAGTGCCAGTAGAAGCCGCTGGCCCCGAAACCGGGCTTGACGTTGATCCGCGACTGGTGGACGTACACGTCCGAGCCGAGGATCTGCCGGGCCCGGCCCACGACCCGCTCGTCGCGCACCAGGTTCGCGAACACCTCGCTGATCTTGTGCACCTCGAAGACCGAGCGGATCTCCTTGGACTTCGGCTCGATGATCGAGCGCTCGTCCGCGCGGATGTCCGGGTCCGTGACGAGCCGCTCCAACTCCTGCTGGTACACCGGGACTTCGTCCGGGCGGATCAGCTGGTCGACGGCCAGGAAGCCGTCGCGCTCGAACGCCTCGAGCTCGGCCGTGGCGACCGGTCCCGGCGTGCCGGGCGCCGACCAGACGACCGGGTCCTTGCGGGGGACGGACACCTCGGTGGCGCCGCGGCTGGGGTAGAGATCGGTGACGGTGGTCATGCGGTCACACCTCCTCGGGTTCGGCTTCGGGTTCGGTGAGCAGCGGGTAGACGCCGTTCTCGTCGTGGTCCTCCCGGCCGGTCACCGGCGGGTTGAACACGCACAGGCAGCGGAAGTCCTCCTTGACGCGCAGCGTGTGCCGCTCGTGGCCGTCCAGGAGGTACATGGTCCCGGGCGTGATCGAGTGGGTCAGCCCGCTCTCGTGGTCGGTCAGCTCGGCCTCGCCCTCGACGCAGACGACGGCCTCGACGTGGTTCGCGTACCACATCGACGTCTCCGTACCCGCGTACAGGATGGTCTCGTGCAGAGAGAAGCCGACCCGCTCCTTGGCGAGCACGATGCGTTTGCTCTCCCAGGTGCCGGACGCGGCCTTCACATGCCGGTCGGTGCCTTCGATGTCCTTGAACGAACGGACGATCACGGTGCTGCGATGCCTCCTAGTTAGACGGTTCGCCGAGCCTGATGCTCAGACGGTTTCCCGGACGGCGCGGGCGAGGATGCTCAGCCCCTCGTCCAGCTCCTCGGGGGTGATCGTGAGCGCCGGAAGCAGCTTCACGACCTCGCTCTCGGGGCCCGACGTCTCGATGAGCAGCCCGAGCTCGAAGGCCCGGTGGGCCACCTTCCCGGCGCGCTCCTTGTCGTGGAACTCCAGGCCCCACACCAGCCCGCGCCCGCGGTACTCCTTGATGTCGGCCAGGTTCTCCTCGGTGATCGAGATGAGCCCCTGCTCGACCTGCTCGCCGCGCTGCCGGGTCTGCTTCTCCATCGCGGAACCGTCCGCCCAGTACTGCTCCAGGGTGGCGGTGGCCGTGACGAAGGCCGGGTTGTTGCCGCGGAAGGTGCCGTTGTGCTCGCCGGGCTCCCAGATGTCCAGCTCGGGCTTGAACAGGCAGAGGGACATGGGCAGTCCGTACCCGCTGATCGACTTCGAGACGGTGACGATGTCGGGGGTGATGCCCGCCTCCTCGAACGAGAAGAAGGCCCCCGTCCGCCCGCAGCCCATCTGGATGTCGTCGACGATGAGCAGCATGTCCTGCCGCTCGCACAGCGCGGCGAGCGCCTGCAGCCACTCCCGGCGCGCGACGTTGATGCCGCCCTCGCCCTGCACGGTCTCCACGATCACGGCGGCCGGCTTGTTGAGTCCGGAGCCCTGGTCCTCCAGGAGCCGCTCGAACCACAGGAAGTCCTCGACGGTGCCGTCGAAGTAGTTGTCGAAGGGCATCGGGGTGCCGTGCACCAGCGGGATACCGGCACCGGCCCGCTTGAAGGCGTTGCCGGTGACGGCGAGGGAGCCGAGCGACATGCCGTGGAAGGCGTTGGTGAAGGACACGATGGCCTCGCGGCCCTTCACCTTGCGCGCCAGTTTCAGCGCGGACTCCACGGCGTTGGTGCCGGTCGGGCCCGGGAACATGACCTTGTACGGCAGGTCGCGCGGGCGCAGCACCAGGTCCTGGAAGGTCTGCAGGAAGGCGCGCTTGGCGGTGGTCGACATGTCGAGCCCGTGCGTGACGCCGTCCCGCTCCAGGTAGTCGATCAACGCCCGTTTCAGCACGGGGTTGTTGTGGCCGTAGTTCAGTGAACCGGCGCCGGCGAAGAAGTCCAGGTACGCGTGGCCGTCCTCGTCGTACATGCGGCTGCCCTGCGCGCGGTCGAAGACGGTGGGCCAGCCGCGGCAGTAGCTGCGCACCTCGGACTCGAGGGTCTCGAAGACGCTGAGGTCGGGCTGGGTGATGGTCACGACGAATCGCTCCTCGGGTGCGTGGGGGGTCAGGCGGAGGGAGTGGGGGTGGGGGAGAGGGGCCCGATGCGGTAGAGGACCTCGGGGTCGTGCGGCCCGTCGGGGAACAGGCCCGTGTCGAACAGCACCTCGCGCTCCAGGCCGGCGCCACGGCGTTCGGCGAACGACGTGAACAGCCGCTCGGAGGCGGTGTTGCCCGGCGTGATGGTGGTCTCCACGGTGGTCAGTCCGCGCTCGGCGGCGAGCCGCGCGGTCAGTCCGTCGAGCAGGGCGGCGGCGAGCCCTCGGCCGCGGTACGCCGAGTCCACCGCCACCTGCCAGACGAGCAGGGTGCCGGGCCGGTCCGGGCGGACGTACCCGGTGACGAAGCCGACCGGCTCCCCGCGGTCGTTGCGTGCCACCGCCGACGTGGCGGCGAAGTCGCGGCACCACAGCAGATAGCTGTACGACGAGTTCAGGTCGAGAACCTCGGAGTCGCGGGCGATCCGCCACAGTGCGGCTCCGTCCGCGACCGTCGGTCGGTCGATTTGCAGGTCTGCTTGTGCGGCAGTCATGCGAATTGAATTTACCGAGGGAAATTGAAAAATGCATCGCCGGACGGGGTTACGTACGGGCGCCGCATGTGTTATCAGGCGGGCGCGCACCGACGCGCAGATCTGTCCGTTATGAAATGCTATGCCCGCCAGATAACGGGCAAATGGATCACGATGTGTAACGCGTCACAAGCATGTAACCGCCACGAGATCTACCCGAATTCTTCCGGTTCGCGTTCGCAGAATCTTTGCGTTTAGGCTCGAGGAAAGCGGGCAGAAGAATACGGGAAGCTAATCTCTGATAAACCCCTGAATTACCCTATGAATTATGCACCGGTAACCTGGTCGACGTTTTCCCGCGGCTTCGGATCGCCGTGCTGGAGCCACGCGTCCTCGGCCGCGTGCAGTGCGCCCTCCAGGTCCACCGGGAGGTTCTGTTCCCTCAGCGCCGCCCCCAACGCCGCCAGGCAGGCCCGCACGGCACCCGGCGTCGCGTCCGCCCCGTAGTGGTTGACCCGGATCATCTCGCCGGCCAGCGCACCCCCACCCGCCGCCAGTGGCAGCGCGGGGTCGGACGACAGGGCCCGGGACACCAGTTCCGACGCGTCGGTCCCCGCCGGTGCCCGGAGTGTCGTGGCGACCGGAGCCGCCTCGCGGTCCTCGTGCACATACGGCTCCAGGCCCCCGCCCAGGGCCCGCGCCCCCGCCCGGGTCGCCGCCGCGGCGGCCCGGTGCCGGCCCATCACCGCTTCCGGCCCGTCCGCCTCGATCCGCTCGAGGCACGCCTCCAGCGCCAGCATCTCCAGCTGCGCCGGAGCGTGCAGCAGAGCGCGACGGCCGCCGTCGATCCAGCGTTCCTTCCAGTCCAGCAGCGAGAGGTACGACCGCCGCGGCGCCGCCGGATTCGCCGCCATCCGCGCCCACGCCCGCTCGCTCACCGACACCGCCGACACACCCGCGGGGCCGCCCATCGCCTTCTGCGCCCCGATCACGCACAGGTCGACACCCCACGCGTCCGGCAGCACCGGCTCGGCCCCCACGGAGGCGACCGCGTCCAGATAGAACAGGGCCCCCTGCCGCCGTACGACCTCACCGATCTCCGCGACCGGGTTGGTGTTGCCGGTCGCCGCCTCCGCGTGCACCAGCGACACGAAGTCGATCGCCGGGTGCTCCTCGAACGCCGCGGAGATCTGCTCCGCCGTCACCGCCGTGTGGAACGGCACCGCGAGGTCGATCACCGTCGCCCCGCAGTCCCGCAGCCAGTTCCCGAAGGTCTGCCCGTACGGCCCGGTGATGACGTTGAGCGCGGTCGTCCCCGGCCCGGCCGTGGAGCGGATCGCCCCCTCCAGCGGCAGCAGCGCCTCGCCCTGCATGATCACGACGTCCTGCTCGGTGCGCAGCAACCGCGCCACACGGTCCTCGATCGAGGCGAACTGGGCCGCGCCGAGCGGGGCCAGGTCCAGGAAGGGGTGTGTCACGACGGTGCTCTCTTCGCTCACTGGGGTAGAGGTGAACGAGCGTAACCGTTCCTGCCCCACCCCCCTCGACCGGCGACTTCCCAGGTCGAACAGCCTCACAACCATCGGATTGGTTTGAGAGACTCAAACTTCTCCTTATAATCGGAACCCACAGTTCCCCCACAGGAGGCCTCCCCCGTGAACACCCTCTCCGGGCGCCGGACCCGCGTCCTGGCCGCCACCACCGCGACGGCCGGGCTCCTGCTCGTCGCCGCCTGCACCTCCAGCGACGACGGCGGCAGCGGCTCCAAGACCGCCGCGGGCGGGGTCGAACTCGTCAAGGCCGGACAGCTCACCACCTGCACCCATCTGCCGTACCCGCCCTTCCAGTCGGAGATCGACGGCAAGGTCCAGGGCTTCGACGTCTCGCTCATCGACCTGGTGGCCAAGGACCTGGGCGTGAAGCAGGAGATCCTCGACACTCCCTTCGAGAACTTCAAGACCGGCGCCTTCCTCAACTCCGGCGAGTGCGACCTGGCCGCGGCCGGCATGACCATCACCGAGGAACGCAAGAAGAACGTCGACTTCTCGGACCCCTACTTCGACGCCACCCAGGCCCTGCTGGTCGCCAAGGGCAGCGGGATCTCCTCGCTCGCCGACGCCAAGGCGAAGAAGGTCAAGCTCGGCGCCCAGGCGCAGACCACCGGCGAGGACTACGTCAAGGGCCAGGGCTTCGACCCGGTCTCCTTCGAGTCCTCCGACGCCGTCCTCAACGGCCTGCGCTCCGGCCAGGTCAAGGCCGTCGTCATCGACTACCCGGTCGTCCAGGGCTGGCTCAAGGACAAGGCCAACGCCGCCGCCTTCCAGGTCGCCGACAACATCAACACCGGTGAGCAGTACGGCTTCACGGTGAAGAAGGGCAACACCAAGCTGCGGGCCGCCATCAACAAGGCGCTCTCGGACGCCAAGGCCGACGGCACGTACAAGAAGCTCTACGAGAAGTGGATCGGCCCGTACGACGCGTCGGCCGCGTCGCCCTCCGCCTCATGACCGCGACGGACGCGCAACTCCAGCCTCGCAAAAAGGGCCTGAGCCGGCGTCAGAAGCGCAGCCTGTCCCGCGGCATCCAGTACGTCGTCTTCGTCGCCGCCGTGATCGCCTTCGCGGTCTCGGCGGACTGGGGGCGGCTGAAGAACCAGTTCGCGCAGGCGGACATCGCCGAGCAGATGTTCCCCGACGTCATCACGCTGGCGCTGAAGAACACCGTGCTCTACACGCTGTCCGGCTTCGTCGTCGGGCTCGTCCTCGGCATGGTCATCGCGCTGATGCGGCTGTCCTCGGTGGGCCCGTACCGCTGGTTCGCCGGCGTTTACATCGAGATCTTCCGCGGCCTGCCCGCCCTGCTGATCTTCATCTTCATCGGCGTGGCCGTACCGCTCGCCTTCCCCGGCACGGAGATCATCGGCGGCACCTACGGCAAGGTCGCCCTCGCGCTCGGCCTGGTCGCGGCGGCCTACATGGCGGAGACGATCCGCGCGGGCATCCAGGCGGTGCCCAAGGGCCAGATGGAGGCGGCCCGTTCACTCGGCTTCTCCCCGGCCCGCGCGATGGTCTCGATCATCGTCCCGCAGGCGTTCCGGATCATCCTGCCGCCGCTGACCAACGAACTCGTCCTGCTCTTCAAGGACTCCTCCCTGGTGCTGTTCCTCGGTGTCACCCTGGAGGAGCGCGAACTGTCCAAGTACGGCCGCGACCTGGCCAGTACGACCGCCAACTCCACGCCGATCCTCGTCGCCGGCCTGTGCTACCTGCTGGTGACCATCCCGCTCGGGTTCGTGGTCCGCCGTATGGAGGCCAAGGCCCAGGAGGCCGTGAAATGACCGTTGAGGCGAGCCGGCCGGAGATCGAGGTGCGCGGTCTGCACAAGTCGTTCGGCACCAACGAGGTCCTCAAGGGCATCGACCTGGAGATCGGCCAGGGCGAGGTCGTCTGCGTGATCGGCCCCTCGGGCTCGGGCAAGTCGACGCTGCTCAGGTGCGTGAACCTCCTGGAGGAGCCGACGAAGGGACAGGTCTTCGTCGGCGGCACCGAGTTGACGGACCCCGACGTCGACATCGACGCCGTACGACGCCGTATCGGCATGGTCTTCCAGCAGTTCAACCTGTTCCCGCACCTCACGGTGACCGAGAACCTCACGCTGCCGCAGCGCAGGGTCCTTCGGCGGGACAAGGCGCGGGCCGCGAAGGTGGCCGCCGAGAACCTGGAGCGCGTGGGCCTCGCCGAGAAGGCGGACGCCTACCCCGCCTCCCTCTCCGGCGGCCAGCAGCAGCGCGTCGCGATCGCCCGTTCCCTGTCCATGGGCCCCGAGGTGATGCTCTTCGACGAGCCCACCTCGGCCCTCGACCCGGAGCTGGTGGGCGATGTGCTCGCGGTCATGCGGATGCTCGCCCGGGAGGGCATGACGATGATGGTCGTCACCCACGAGATGACCTTCGCCCGCGAGGTGGCCGATCGGGTCGTCTTCATGGACGACGGGTCGATCGTCGAGGACGGCACCCCGGCCCAGGTGATCGGCAACCCCGGCCATGAACGCACCCGCCACTTCCTGTCCCGCCTCCTCGACCCGGCGATGGCCGACGTGGAGGAGGACGGCGGGGGACAGGACACCCGAAAGGACGGCTGAAAGAGCAGCTGAAAGGGGACGTACGTTCCCCTGTCGTGCACAGCCCCACAACCGCCATCATTCGGGCATGACGACTCTCGACAACACGGGCGGCCCCGGAGCGGGCGGCACCCTGCCCCCGCTGCCGGAGGACTGGGAGCGCGCGCTGGCCGTCGCGGCGCACCCGGACGACATCGAGTACGGCACGGCCTCCGCGGTGGCCCGCTGGACGGCCCGGGGCAAGCGGGTCACCTACCTGCTGGTCACGCGCGGCGAGGCCGGTATCGACGCGATCCCTCCGGACCGGGCGGCACCGCTGCGGGAGGCCGAGGAGCGGGCGGGGGCGCGTGAAGTGGGCGTGGACACCGTCGAGTTCCTCGACCACCGTGACGGGATGATCGAGGAGGGCCCGGCCCTGCGCCGCGACATCGTGCGGGCGATCCGGCGGCACCGGCCCGAGGTCGTGCTGACGGGGGCGTACACGGTGCGGATGGTCGCCGGGGTGGTCAACCAGGCCGACCACCGGGTGGTGGGCCTGGCCGCGCTCGACGCGGCCCGGGACGCCGGCAACCGCTGGATCTTCCCCGAACTCGCCGACGAGGGCCTCGAACCCTGGGGCGGCGTCCGCTTCGTGGCCGTCGCCGGGACCGACCGGCCCACCCACGGCGTCGACGTCACCGGCGAACCGCTGGAGCGGGGCATCGCCTCCCTGGCCGCCCACGCCGAGTACACCAAGGGCCTCGGCGCGGGAGCCTTCGAACCCCGCCCCTTCCTGACCTGGGCGGCCCGGCTGGGCGGCCCGGCCCTCGGCGTCGAGGCGGCGGTCCTCTTCGACGTCCACCAGCTCGCCTTCGAGGGCCCACCGCCCTGGGAGCAGTGACATCCGGCTGGCTAGGGTGCGGTCCATGAACGATCACGCGGTGCTGCACGTGAAGGGCCGGATCCTGGTGGGTCCCGAGGACGTCCGGGACGAGCTGTGGGTGGTCGACGGGCGGATCTCCTACGACCGTCCCGTCGCCGCCCCCGACGTCCGCACGGTGTCGGGCTGGGCGCTGCCCGGTCTGGTGGACGCGCACTGCCATGTGGGCCTGGGCGCGCACGGACCGGTCGACCGGGACGTGGCCGAGAAGCAGGCCCTGGCCGACCGGGAGGCGGGCACCCTGCTGATCCGTGACGCCGGTTCGCCCTCGGACACGCGCTGGGTCGACGACCGCGAGGACCTCCCGAAGATCATCAGGGCGGGCCGGCACATCGCCCGCACCCGCCGCTACATCAGGAACTACGCCTGGGAGATCGAACCCGAGGACCTCGTCGCGTATGTCGCCCAGGAGGCCCGGCGGGGCGACGGCTGGGTCAAGCTGGTCGGCGACTGGATCGACCGCGAGGCGGGCGACCTGGCCCCCAGCTGGCCGCGCGAGGCGGCCGAGGCGGCGATCGCCGAGGCCCACCGCCTGGGCGCCCGGGTCACCGCGCACTGCTTCGCCGAGAACTCCCTGCGGGACCTGGTCGAGTCGGGCATCGACTGCATCGAGCACGCCACCGGCCTCACCGACGACCTGATCCCGCTGTTCGCCTCCCGGGGCGTCGCGATCGTCCCGACCCTCGTCAACATCGCGACCTTCCCGAAGCTGGCGGACGGCGGCGAGTCCAAGTTCCCCCGCTGGTCAGCCCACATGCGCAGGCTCCACGCACGCCGCTACGACACCGTCCGCAGCGCCCGTGACGCCGGCATCCCCGTCTACGTCGGCACGGACGCGGGCGGCACCCTCCCGCACGGCCTGGTCGCGGCCGAGGTCGCGGAACTGGTGACGGCCGGAATCCCCCCGCTCGAGGCCCTGTCGGCGACGACCTGGGGCGCCCGGGCATGGCTGGGACGGCCCGGTCTCGAGGAGGGGGCCGCCGCGGATCTCGTGGTGTACGCGCAGGACCCCCGCACGGACGTACGCGTGCTGGCCGACCCGGTGCGGGTCGTGCTGAACGGACGGGTGGTGCAGTAGAGCCCCGGCCGGTGAGGGTGTGATCGAAAGCGTGCACGGATGCGCCACGATCGTGTGAACTCCCGTGGGAACGCTGTCGAACGACGAGCGGTGCGACATCCTTTCGAGGTCCCGAGCCAGTCCTCTCTGGGGGTCCCACCACCGTGAACAGCACCCACTTCCGCATGCCCGCACGCCGTCTCGCCACCGTGGCGACGGCCACCGTCCTGGCCGCCGGTCCCACGGCACTGGCCGGCGCGGGCGCCGCGCACGCGACCGGCGACCAGGGCCGCGCGAGCGCCGTCGTCCTGCGCACGGGGCTGGACGTCAACCTGCTCGACAAGACCGCGAAGGTCCCGCTCGCGGTCGCCCTCAACGAGGTCCAGGCGCCCCGGAGCGCCCGGCAGACCGCGCTGAGCGCCGAGTTGGACGGAGTGGCCGGCGGACAGCCCTTCAGCGTGCTCGCCGCCGAGGCCGCCGACGCCGAAGCGACGGTCACCGACGGGAAGGCCGAGGCCTCCACCCGCCTCAGCCACGCCAAGCTCCACGTGCCCGGTCTGCCGCTGCTGTCCCTCATCGAGATCGAGGGCATCACCTCCCGGGCGACCTGCGAGGCCGGCCGGACCCCGACCGCCTCCTCGAACCTCCTCGGCGCGGTGACGGTGCTCGGCAAGAAGGTCACGGTGACCGCGGGCGGCCCGACCCACGTCAAGGTCCCCGGTGTCGGAGAGGTCCGCCTCGACCTGTCGAAGAATGCCACCACCTCGCGCACGGCCGCGGCCACCGCGCTCGAACTGAACATCTCCGTCAACCCGTTGAAGCTGGGCGTCGCCGAGGTCGAGGGCACCCTGACCCTGGCGAAGGCGACCTGCGAGGCCCCCGCGGCCCCGGCCGCGTCACAGCCCCCCGCGGACGACGTGAAGCCCCAGGGCGGCCCTGCCAAGGAGGCGGGCCTGGCCGAGACCGGCGGCAGCTCCATGACGCCGTACCTCGCGGGTGGCGCGCTCGCCCTGCTCGTGGTCGGCGGGGGAGTGGTGGCGGTGGCCCGGCGCCGCGGCTGAGCCCCGGACAGTGCCGGGGCGCGCCCACGCCCCGGCACTCACCCGGATGGCGCAGTGGTGCCATCTCTGCGACCGTGGAGGACGAGGGGGTGGGCCCCGTCGGGGGGTGTAGGAGGTCCCCATGCGCGTCGCACCCCTGACCGGTCTGGCGGCCGTGGTGTTCACGGTCGTCGGCTTTCTTCTGTTCGGCGACACCCCGGCGTACGACGCCCCGGGCCGCCAGGTGCGCTTCTACTACGCCGACCACCAGGGACAGCTCGGTGTGAGCCTGTACTTCCTGGTCGTCGCGGCCGTGCTGTTCGTCTTCTTCGCCGCCTACCTCGCCCGTCTGGTACGGGACGTCCCGCCCGGTGACGGCTGGCTGCACCGCGTGGTCTTCGCGGGCGGCGTCCTCGTCGCGGTGGGCTTCCTGATCGGCGCGACCCTCACCCTGGCCCTGCTGGACCTCGCGGACGAGTCCTCGGCGACCCCTCAGGCGCTCCAGGCGCTCAACGCGGTCAACGAGGACTTCTTCATCCCGTTCGTCGGAGGCATGGGCCTGATGCTGCTGGCCACCGGCCTGGCCACGGCCCGCGCCTCCGCATCGCCCCTGCCCCGCTGGCTGAGCTGGGCCGCCGTCGTCCTCGGCGTCCTGGTCTTCGTCCCCTGGGTCGGCTTCTTCGCCTTCATGGCCGCGGGCATATGGGTGATCATCGTGAGCGTCCTCCTGGCCCGCCGTCCCGCACCGGCGTCGAGCTCCGAGGGCGGACTCAGTGCTGGGCCAGCGTCACCGCCTGGTCCAGGGCCTGCAGAAAGGAATTGACCGTCGCCCGGTCCCGCACCGCGAGCCGCAGCCACTCCTCGCCGAGCCCCGGGAACGTGTCCCCGCGCCGCACCGCGAAACCCAGGTCGCGCAGATGCCGCCGTACGGCTGCCGCCCTCGGCAGTCGTACGAGGACGAAGGGACCCTGCGCCGGTTCGACCACCCGGAGTCCGTCCGGGGCGAACTCGCGCAGTCCGGCGACGAGATGGGCCCGGTCGGTGGCCACCCGGTGGGCCGCGTGCGCGGCCTCCGCCAGCGCGCGGGGCTCCACGCAGGCCAGGGCCGCGGCCAGGGCCGGGGTGGAGACCGGCCACAGGGGCTGGGCCCGTTCCAGGTCGGCGATGGTCTCCGGCGCGGCGAGGACGTAACCGATCCGGAGCCCGGCCAGGCCCCAGGTCTTCGTCAGGCTGCGCAGGACGACGAGCCCGGGCACGTCCGTGCGCCCGGCGAGGGCCTCGCGCTCGCCGGGCACCGCGTCCAGGAACGCCTCGTCCACCACCAACGTGCGCCCCGGGCGGGCCAGTTCGGCGACCGTGGCGGCCGGGTGCAGGACCGACGTGGGGTTGGTCGGGTTGCCGACGACGACCAGGTCGGCGTCCTCGGGGACGGCCGCCGGGTCCAGCCGGAAGCCGTCCTCCTCCCGCAGCAGCACCCGCTCGACCGCATGCCCGGCATCCCGCAGTGCCGCCTCCGGCTCGGTGAACTGCGGGTGCACCACCACGGCATGACGGAACGTCAGGGCGCGGGCGAGCAGCACGAACGCCTCGGCGGCCCCCGCCGTCAGCAGGACGCGTGCCTCGGGCACCTCGTGCCGGGCCGCCACCGCCGCGCGCGCCGCCCGCCCGTCGGGGTAGGCGGCGAGCCCGGTCAGCGACGCGGCGATCCGCTCCCGCAGCCAGGCCGGGGGAGTGTCCGCGCGGACGTTGACGGCGAGGTCCGTGAGCCGCGCCCCGTCGTCCCGCACCTCGGCGTCGCCGTGGTGCCGCAGGTCGTGGCCCTCGGCCCGGTCAGTGCGCATGGGTGTGCGTGTCGTGGTGGTGGCCGTGGTGGTGATGGTGGCCGTCGTCGTCCGGGTGGAAGTGCGGCTGCTGCGGAAGGCCCACCTTGTCCTCGAAGCCGGGCAGCGCGATGCGGTACACGCACGAGTCGCAGTTCATCCGCAGATCGCCCTTGACGGCCTCCGCGTACCGCTCCATCACCAGGTCGAGCAGCTCCGGCTCCGGACCGATGACGTCCGCGGCACGCACCTCGACCCCGGGATGCGCGGCCGCCCAGCCTTCGGTCTGCTGCAACACCCGGTCCGGCAGGATCCCGGTGAACAGGAAGTAGGGCAGCACGACGATCCTGCGCGCGCCCAGCGCCGCACACCGGTCCAGGCCGCTCGGCACGTCCGGCGCGGCCAGCGACACGAACGCCGTCTCCACGCCCGCGTAGCCGCGCCCCTCCCACAGCAGCCGGGCCGCCTTGTGCACCTCGGCGTTGGCGTCGGGGTCGGTGGAGCCCCGGCCGACGAGCAGCACGGTCACGTCCGCCCGGTCCAGCGGGGCACGCCCCCCGGTGGCGCCCAGTGCCTCGTCCACCCGCCGCTCCAGCACGTTCAGCAGCGCCGGGTGCGGGCCCAGGGGGCGCCCGTACGTGTACGAGATCCCGGGGTGCCGCTCCTTCTCGCGGGCCAGCGCCGCCGGGATGTCGCCCTTGGCGTGCCCGGCGGACACCAGCATCAGCGGTACGGCGGCGAACCGGCGGACCCCGCGCTCCACCAGCTCGCCCACCGCGTCGGTGAGCGGCGGCGGGGACAGCTCGATGAAGCCGCCCGCGACGGGCAGTTCGGGGTGGCGGGCCCCCAGCTCCCGGACGAAGTCGCGGAACGCCTCGGCTCCGGCCTCGTCCCGGGTGCCATGACCGGCGATGAGCAGGGCGGGCGGCGGGGTGGTCACGATGTCTCCTCAGAGGGGTGGGTGGGGTGGTACAGCAGGGCGTTGAGCGCGGCCGAGGCGACCGCCGAACCGCCCTTCTCGGACACGTTGCTCACGGCGGGCAGCCCGCTCTCGCGCAACGCGGCCTTGGACTCGACCGCGCCGACGAAGCCGACGGGCAGCCCGATGACGAGCGCCGGGGCCGCGTCCAGGGTCAGCAACTCCTCCAGCGCGGTGGGGGCGTTGCCGATCACCCAGATCGCCCCCGGGCCCACCTGCTCGTGGGCGAGACGGATCGCGTGGGCCGAACGGGTCAGCCCGGGGCCCGACCTGGCGTCCCGCAGTCGGCAGACGGTCTCGCGCCGGGTGATGCCCGCCGCGACCATCTCCACGTCCGTGACGACGGGTGCGCCCGAGTGCAGCGCGAGGTGCGCCCTCTCCAGGTCGCTCTCGGCCATGACGAGATCGGTGGCGTACTCCAGGTCGGCGGCGGAGTGGATGACCCGCTCCACGACCGCCCGGGTCAGCGGCGGGAAGTGCGAGGTGTCCAGGCGGGCCCGCAGCCGCCGGTAGGACTCCACCTCGATCGGGTGGACGACACGGTTCACTCGGCGCCCTCCTGCCAGCGGTAGCCGCGCGGCGTCACCATGCGCCCCGCGATGTCCCGGGTGGCCGTGTTGCCCACGGTCACCACCGTCATCATGTCGACCGTCGCCGGGTCGAGAGCGGCCAGGGTCGTCAGCCGGCCGGACTCGTCCGGCCGCGACGCGTTGCGTACGACACCGACCGGCGTGGTCGGCTCCCGGTGCTCGGCGAGGATCGCCAGCGCCTTGGGCAGCTGCCAGTCCCGGCCCCGGGAACGGGGGTTGTAGAAGGTGACCACGATGTCCGCCTCGGCCGCCGCGCGCACCCGCCGCTCGATGACCTCCCACGGGGTGTGCAGGTCGGACAGGCTGATGGACACGTGGTCGTGGCCCAGCGGGGCACCCAGGATCGCGGCCGCCGCGAGCGCCGCGGTCACCCCGGGCACACCGACCACGTCGATGTCGTCGGAGGCCTCGGCGAGCGCGGGGGAGGCCATGGCGTACACGCCGGCGTCCCCGCTGCCGATGAGCGCGACCGCCTGCCCCTTGCGCGCCTCGGCCACGGCGGTCCGGGCCCGCTCCTCCTCGGCCCCGAGCCCCGACTCCAGGACCCGGGTACCGGGCCGCAGCAGGTCGCGGATCTGGTCGACGTACTGGTCGAGCCCGACCAGCACCGAAGCACGCTGCAACTCCGCCTTCGCGCGGGGCGTGAGCAGGTCCCGGGCGCCGGGGCCGAGTCCGACGACCGCGAGCCGGCCGCGCGCGGGACGCCGTACGACGGCACACGTGGCCATGGCAGGTCGGGCAGCGGACTTCCGCTTGGGGACGAGGAGTTCACCGCCGCCGATCAGCGCGGCGGCCTCCGCGACCGACGGGGTGCCGACGGCGGCCAGGGGGGCGTCCGAGGGGTTGGGGACCTCGACGGCGGCCAGCTCCTCGGCGGAGTGGGTGACCAGGGGCACGCCGAGCCGTGCGGCCGCCGCGACGATCCCCGGCTCCTCGGCCTTGGCGTCCACGGTGGCGAGTTCGGCGACGCTGCGCGGGGACAGCCCGGCCTCCCGCAACGCGCCCTCGATCAACTCCAGCACCTCTTCGGCGGGCGCGCCCCTGGAGGCGCCGACGCCGACCACGAGCGTGGGCGGACGCAGCACGACCTCCCGCTCGCCGAGCTCCACGAGCCGGTCCGTGACCCGGATGCCGTACGTCCCCTCCGAGGCGACCGGCAGCGCGGGCAGCGGCAGGCCCGACTCGTTGTGCAGGGCGACGGGCTCACCGTCCAGGAGGGCCCGCGACACCGCCGCGACCGCACCCTCCACCGGCAGCCCGAGCGTGTCGAGCCCCGGCACCCCCACCGCGTCGGTCGCGGTCGTCACCACGGCCTCGGCGCCCAGCAGATCGCCGACCTCCCGGGCGAGTTCGTTGGCGCCGCCGCCGTGGCCGCCGACCAGCGACACGGCGAACCGGCCGCCCTCGTCGACGCACACCACACCCGGGTCGGACGTCTTGTCGCCGAGCAGCGGCGCGATCAGACGGACGACCGCTCCCGTGGCCAGGAAACACACGAGCTGCTCGCACTCCGCGAACGCCCGTCGCACGGCGTCCCCCACGGGTCCGTCGTAGGCGCGCGTGCGGTCCGGCCAGGCCGCGGCCAGCCGGTCGCGTGCCGCCGCCCCCGCCGCGGTGGCGGAAATGAGGCCGATCACTGAGCAACTCCCTCTCGATACGCGGGGTTTCTGACGCCCCACAGCAGGAAAACCGGATTGGTCGCCGCGAGCCGGGTCACGTCCCCGGGCAGCGGCGCCAGCCGGGACGACTGGAGCAGTACGCCGTCGCAGTCCAGCCCGGCGTCGGCGAGGGCCGCGCGTACGGCCGGCACCCGGTCGAGCGCGGCCAGCGCCACGACGACGCCCCGCCGGGCCCGGCGGGCACAGGCGGCGACGATCCCGGGCAACTCGCCTCCGCCGCCACCGACGAAGACGGCGTCGGGGTCGTCCAGAGCGGTGAGCGCGTCCGGCGCCGACCCGTGGACCACCTGCACGTCGACCTTGTGCGCGGCCGCGTTGGCGCGGATCCGCTCGACACCGTCGGCGGCCTTCTCGACCGCGACGACGGCCGCGCCGAGCCGCGCGCACTCCACGGCCACGGACCCGGAGCCGGAACCGACGTCCCACACCAGATCCCCGAGCCGCGGCCCGAGCCGGGCGAGCGCGAGGGCCCGTACCTCGAACTTGGTGATCATGGAGTCGCGGTGGTCGAACGCGTCTTCTTCCAGGGCCCATCGGGAAGGGGCTGCGTGCGGTCCGGCAACCGTGCGCACAGCACCGATGGCCCGCCGCTCGTCGAGACACAGGACGACACTGACGGCCGTCCCCCAGTCACGGGCGGCGGCCTCGGCGGGGGTGACGCGTTCGACGCGTTCGTCATCGGTGCCGAGAGCAGACGCAACGAGGAGTACGCGTGTGAGGGGCGCGGGGAACTGCGCGACCGGCCCGGACGGTGCCGCAGCCGCCCGACGGCCTTCCTCGGCACCCCCTTCGGCGCCCGCCAGTGCCGCACCGAGCTCCGCAGGCCCCGCCCCCGGCCCCGTGAGCACCGCCACCTTCGGATGAGCCCGGCACACATTGACCGCCGTCCGCAGCTCCCGCCCGTGCGCACTGACCACCACCGCGTCGTCCCACGGCACCCCCGCCCGGGCGAACGCGGCCGCCACGGAGGACACACCGGGACGGACGTCCAGCGCGGCCGCCCCGAACCGCTCCGCCAGTACCCGCACGATCCCGAAGAACCCGGGGTCGCCGGAGGCCAGCACGACGACCCGGCTCCCCTTGTCGTGATGCCGTTCGATGACATCCAGCGCCGGAGCCAGCGGCCCCAGGACGACCCGCTCGGCATCCGCGGGGACCGCCGCCGCGTCCAGGTGCCGCCGCCCGCCCACGACCAGCTCGGCCCCGGCCAGCGACTCCGGGGACGGCGCCGCCGTCCCCGTACCCACCACCGTGATCATGTGCCGGACTCCTGAGCGCCCCGCGCCCGCAGCGCCCGCCGGGCCTCCGGGTCGGCCTTGCGGTACCCGTGGAAGTGCCCGGGGTGGTAGAGGTGCGAGCGCGTGCCCTCCGAGTCGAGGGCGGGGCCGACCAGGAAGAGGGTGTGCTTCCAGAGCTTGTGCTCCTTGACCGTCTCCTCCAGCGTCTCGATCGTGCAGCGCGCCATCAGCTCCTCCGGCCAGGTCGCCTGATAGGCGATCACCACCGGGGTGGACGTCGGGTAGCCGCCTTCCAACAGCTCCCGCACCAGCTGCCCGCTGCGGGCCGCGGACAGGAAGATCGCCATCGTGGTGCCGTGCTTGGCGAACTCCCGCACCTCCTCGCCGGGCGGCATCGGCGTCTTGCCGCCGCCGAGCCGGGTGAGCACGACGGACTGCGCGACCTCGGGGATGGTCAGCTCGCGCTGCGCGAGCGCGGCGACCGCCGAGAACGCGGAGACCCCGGGGACGACCTCGGTCGCGATGCCGATCCGCGCACACCGGTCGAGCTGCTCCTGCGTGCCACCCCACAGGGCGGGGTCGCCGGAGTGGATCCGGGCGACCTTGGAACCCTCCTCGTGGGCCCGTTCGTACACCGCGACGACGTCCTCCAGGGACATGGTCGCCGAGTCGAGGATCTTCGCGTCCTCGCGCGCGTGCTGAAGGACCTCCGCCTGCACCAGGCTCGCGGCCCAGATCACGACGTCGGCCTCGGCGATGGCGCGCGCGGCCCGGAACGTCAGCAGATCGGCGGCGCCGGGGCCGGCACCGACGAAGGTCACCTTGCCGGTGGGGGCATCGGCCATGGAAATCGGTCCTCTCATCACAAAAGGTCTTACGGATGCGGTCGGCGCGGTGGCCGGATGTGCGCGAACGGGGGTTGATCGGATACCAAGGCCCTATGGCGGTCTTCGTCGCGCTCGGCGCGTTCCTGATGACGCTGGCCGGCGGCTGGACGGCCCAGCGGGTGACCGACCGTCGTCATCTGGTCCTCGGCCTGGCCGGCGGACTGATGCTCGGCGTGGTCGGCCTGGATCTGCTGCCGGAGGCGCTGCACGCGGCCGGCGACGAGGTCTTCGGCGTGCCCGCGGCCCTGCTCCTGTTCGTGGCCGGTTTCCTGCTGGCCCATCTGGTGGAGCGCCTGCTGGCCGCCCGCCAGGCCGCGCACGGCGGTGAGGAGCACGACGGCCGGGTGCCCGAGGTGGGTCTCACGGCCGCGGCCGCGATGGTCGGCCACAGCGCGATGGACGGCGTGGCGATCGGCGCGGCCTTCCAGGTCGGCGGCGGCATGGGCACGGCCGTGGCGCTCGCCGTCGTGGCCCACGACTTCGCCGACGGCTTCAACACGTACACGATCACGAGCCTGTACGGCAACGCCCGCCGCAGAGCGCTGGCGATGCTCTTCGCGGATGCGGCGGCCCCGGTGCTGGGCGCCGCCTCGACGTCGTTCGTGACCATCCCGGAGGGTCTGCTCGGCTGCTATCTCGGCCTGTTCGGCGGCGCGCTCCTCTATCTCGCGGCGGCCGAGATCCTCCCCGAGGCCCACCACGAACACCCCGCCCGCTCGACCCTGTTGTGCACGGTCGCGGGCGTGGGCTTCATCTGGCTGGTGGTGGGCCTGGCCGGCTGAACCGGCGGCCGGGGAGGGCCGGTCGGCGGAGGTCACAACTTGCCGCCCCGGGTGCCGTCCCGGCGCGCGGGCGCGATCAGGGTGGAGAGATACGGCAGGGGAGCCCCGTCGAGCTCGGCCGCGGGCCGGATGGACTCGGACTCCAGCCCCAGCGCCGATCCCCATACGGCGTCCTCGATCCGCCCGGTCTCCCTGAGGGCCTCGGCCACCTCGGCGGCCTGCCGGCCGAACTTGTACGCGACGACCGTCCCGGGCCCGGCGAGCGCCTCCTTGAGCACGGCGGAACCGGCCGTGACGGGCACGAGGGTGAGCGGCTCGGTGCCCTCGGTCAGGACGGCCCCCGAGCGCGCCGCGAGATCCTGCATGGCGGTGATCCCGGGCACGGTCTCGACGACGACGTCCGGCACGAGGTCGCCGATGGTGTGGGCGAGATAGGTGAAGGTGGAGTAGACGTTGGGGTCGCCGATGGTCGCGAAGGCGACCGACGAGTGGGCGGCGAGCAACTGGGCCACGCGCTGCCCGGCCGCGTCCCAGGCGGCCTCGCGCCGGGCGTGATCACTGCGCTCGTTGAGCGCGAAGACCACGCGCACGACCTTGTCCTCGGGCACGTAGTGCAGCACGGTCGCCTCGGCCCGCCCCCGCTCCCCGCTGTCCATCACGGGCACGACGACCACCTCGGCGGCGCGCAGGGCGTTGACGCCCTTGACGGTCACCAGCTCCGGATCCCCGGGTCCGACCCCGACCCCGACCAACCTGCTGCTGCTCATGACGTCCGGCACCTCTCCACGAACCGACGGGCGACACCGGGCTGCGAGGCCCAGTGCGTGTGCAGATAACTCGCGTGCACACCACGCTGTACAAATCCCTCGAGCCGCCTGCGGGGCACCCGCACACCCCACGCGGCCGCGTCCCCCGCCCCCGGCTCGACGACGGTCCGATGGAACTCGTGCCCCCGCATCCGGGTCCCGGCGACGGCGAGCGAACTGTCACTGACGGCGACGGCGTCCCGGTACCCGAGGGTGAGCCTCTCCTCCATCCGCGCCGAGGCGTCGAGCACCCCGCACATGGGCTGCCCGTCGAGCTCCCGGCACAGATACAGCAGCCCGGCACACTCGGCGGCGACGGGAGCGCCGGTCTCTGCGAGGGCGGAGACGGCTTTGCGGAGGGGTTCGTTGGCGGACAGCTCAGCGGCGTAGACCTCGGGAAAGCCGCCCCCGATGACCAACCCGGCGGTCCCGTCGGGCAGTTGCTCGTCGTGCAGGGGGTCGAAGACGACCACCTCGGCTCCGGCGGCAGTGAGCAGTTCGCTGTGCTCGGCGTAGGAGAAGGTGAAGGCGGGGCCACCGGCGACGGCGACCACGGGAGAGCTCGGCTGCGGGCCCGGTGGGGGCTGGTCGCGCAGTTCCCCGCGCCCCTGACTTGCCCACCTGGTCGTGACTTCCAGCCCGTCCGGCGTTTGAGGACGAGGCCCTTCGGGCCGATGGGGGTCTGGGGGCGCAGCCCCCAGGACCTCAGCCGCGTCCCAAGGCGCATACGGCAATGCCCCCGCACCCCGCGCCAGCCCGACCAACGCCTCCAGATCGCACCCTTGAGCAACCTGCTCCGCCATCGCCGCGACGGAGTCGACCGCATCCCCCCGCCGCTCCGCAACCGGCACCAGCCCCAGATGCCGCGACGGCGTGTCCACCTGCGCCACCCGCCGCAGCACCCCGAACACGGGCACCCCGGCCGACTCCAGCGCCTCCCGCAGCAACGCCTCGTGCCGATCGGAGGCGACCTTGTTCAGGATCACGCCCCCGACCCGCACCTCGGGATCCCAGGACGCGAACCCGTGCACCAGCGCGGCAACGGACCGGGACTGCGACGAGGCGTCCACGACCAGCACCACCGGCGCCCGCAGCAGCTTCGCCACATGCGCCGTGGAGGCCAGCTCCCCTTCCCCCGCGGCCCCGTCGAACATCCCCATCACGCCTTCGACGACGGCGATGTCGCACCCGCGCGCCCCGTGCAGGAACAGCGGAGCCACCAGCTCCGGCCCGCACAGATACGCGTCGAGGTTCCGCCCCACCCGCCCGCTCGCGAGCGCGTGGTACCCGGGGTCGATGTAGTCCGGACCCACCTTGTGCGGGGACACGGCGAGCCCCCGCGCGGCGAACGCGGCCATCAACCCCGTGGCGACGGTGGTCTTCCCGCTGCCGGAGGACGGCGCGGCGATGACCAGCCGGGGGACGGAGACGGACGAGGACATCACCACTCGATACCCCGCTGCCCCTTCTGCCCGGCGTCCATGGGGTGCTTCACCTTGGACATGTCGGTCACGAGATCGGCGAAGTCGACGAGCTTCTCGGGCGCGTTGCGACCGGTGATCACCACGTGCTGGGTCCCGGGCCGCTCCCGCAGCACGTCGAGCACCTCGTCGGTGTCGACCCACCCCCAGTGCATCGGGTAGGCGAACTCGTCGAGCACGTACAGCTTGTAGGTCTCCGCGGCCAGGTCCCGCTTGACCTGCTCCCAGCCCTCCCGGGCCTTCTCCTCGTTGTCCATCTGGGCGTCGCGCTGCACCCAGGACCAGCCCTCGCCCATCTTGTGCCAGTCGACGGACCCGCCCTCGCCGGAGGCTCCCAGCACCCGCAGCGCGTTCTCCTCGCCGACCTTCCACTTCGCCGACTTGACGAACTGGAACACCCCGATCGGCCAGCCCTGGTTCCAGGCCCGCAGCGCCAGCCCGAAGGCGGCGGTCGACTTGCCCTTGCCGACACCGGTGTGCACGACCACCAGCGGCCGGTTGCGACGCTGACGGGTGGTCAGTCCGTCGTCCGGCACGACACTCGGCTGTCCCTGAGGCATTACGCGGCCCTCCTCTGTACGTCCTTCACCAGTCCGGCGATCGAGTCGGCCCGCAACTCCTCCAGCGTCACCGCGGTGCCGCCCAGTTCACCGGCGAGCTGCCCGGCCAGCCCCAGCCGCACGGGCCCGGACTCGCAGTCGACGACCACGGAGGCGAGGCCCTGCGCGGCGAACAGCCGGGCCGCCCGCCCCGCGAGCGCGACCGGCTCGGGCCCTCCGGTGGCCCGCCCGTCCGTCACCACGACGACCAGCGCCCGCCGGGCGGGATCCCGCAGCCGCTCCACCCGCAGCACCTCGTGAGCCCGCAGCAGCCCGGCCGCGAGCGGGGTGCGCCCACCCGTCGGCAGGGTCTCCAGCCGGGCGGCGGCCGCGTCCACCGACGAGGTGGGCGGCAGGGCGACCTCCGCCGCCGACCCCCGGAACGTCACCAGGCCCACCTTGTCCCGCCGCTGGTACGCGTCGAGGAGCAGCGACAGCACGGCACCCTTCACCGCGCTCATCCGCTGCCGCGCCGCCATCGACCCCGAGGCGTCTACGACGAACAGCACCAGGTTCCCCTCGCGCCCCTCCCGCGTCGCCTGCCGCAGATCGTCCCGCCGGACCACCAGACCGCGCCCCGACCGCCCACGGGCCCGCTGATGCGGTGCCGCGGCCTGCACGGTGGCCGCCAGGTGCAGCTTGGTCAGAGCGCCCCGGGGTCGCCGGGCCCCGGTCGTGCGCCCGTGCTCGGTCCGCGCGCGCGACCGCCGCCCGGCAGCGCCGTCCCCGAGCCCGGGCACGCTGAGCACCTTGGTGCGGAAGGGCTCGGCAGCCCGCGCGGCGGCCTGTTCGCCGGCCCCGGCACCGGACGTCTGCGGCTCGCCGCCCTCCCCGGCCTCGGGCTGCGCACCCGAAGAGCCCCCGTCCTCCTGCGAACCGTCCTCCTGCGGACCGTCCGACGGCGGCGGCTGCCCGCCACCCCCGTCGGGCCCGTCCGGGTCCGGCTCGTCGTCACCGGAGTCCCCGGAGCCGCTGAACTCCTCCAAGGTCTCGTCGAGCTTGTCCTCGTCGAGTCCGGGCGCGTCAAAGGGATTGCGGCGCCTGCGGTGCGGCAGCGCGAGCAGCGCGGCCTGCCGTACGTCCTCCGCGAGCACCTCGGTCCGCCCGGCCCACGCGGCCAGCGCGGTCGCCGTACGCGCCATCACGATGTCGGCCCGCATGCCGTCCACCTCGAACGCGGCACAGGTCGCCGCGATCTGCCGCAGCGCCCCGTCGCCCAGCCGCACCGACGGCAGCAACTTCCTCGCGGCGACGATCCGTTGCCGTACCGCCGCCTCCTCGTCCGCCCAACGCGCCGCGAAGCCGGCCGGGTCGTCGTCGTACGCGAGCCTGCGCCGCACGACCTCCACCCGCTGGTCCGGCTCCCGCGAGGCCGCGACCTCGACGGTCAGCCCGAACCGGTCGAGCAACTGCGGGCGCAGCTCGCCCTCTTCGGGGTTCATGGTGCCGACCAGCAGGAACTTCGAGGCGTGCCGCACGGAGACGCCCTCGCGCTCGACGTACGACGCCCCCATCGCGGCCGCGTCGAGGAGCAGGTCCACCAGGTGGTCGTGGAGGAGGTTGACCTCGTCGACGTAGAGGATCCCGCGGTGCGCGTCGGCGAGGAGGCCCGGCTCGAAGGCCTTCACGCCCTCCGCGAGCGCCCGCTCGATGTCGAGGGCGCCGACGAGCCGGTCCTCGCTGGCGCCGACGGGGAGCTCGACCATCCGGGAGGGACGCGTGGAGCCGTCGCCGGGCTCGTGCGGGCCGTCGGGGCACTCCGGGTCCGGCCGGGCGGGGTCGCACGAGAAACGGCAGCCGGGGACGACCGCGACCTCGGGCAGCAGCGCCGACAGGGCGCGCACCGCCGTCGACTTGGCCGTGCCCTTCTCGCCGCGCACCAGCACACCGCCGACCGCCGGCGACACGGCGTTCAGCAGCAGCGCGAGCCGCAGGTCGTCCTGGCCGACGACGGCCGTGAACGGAAACGGGGTACTCACTTCTCGTCACCCTCCAAGTCGCCCTCGAGCTCCAGGTACGTGGCCCGCAGCCGCTCCAGCGTGTCCGCGTCCGGCTCGGCCCACAGCCCACGGTCGGCGGCCTCCAGCAGCCGCTCCGTGATGCCCCGCAGCGCCCAGGGGTTGGACTTCTTCATGAAGTCCCGGTTCTCCGCGTCGAAGACGTACTCCGCGCTGAGCTTCTCGTACATCCAGTCGTCGACCACGCCCGCCGTGGCGTCGTAGCCGAAGAGGTAGTCGACGGTCGCCGCCATTTCGAAGGCGCCCTTGTAGCCGTGCCGGCGCATGGCCGCCATCCAGCGCGGGTTGACCACCCGGGCCCGGAAGACCCGGTGGGTCTCCTCGCCCAGCGTCCGCGTCTTGACCTGGTCGGGCGTGGCCGAATCACCCACGTACGCCTCGGGGTTGGCACCCGTGAGGTGCCGCACCATGGCGACCATGCCGCCGTGGTACTGGAAGTAGTCGTCCGCGTCGACCAGGTCGTGCTCGCGGGTGTCGACGTTCTTCGCGGCCACGTTGATCCGCCGGAACGCCGTCTCCATGTCCCCGCGCGCGGCCCGCCCGTCGAGCCCGCGCCCGTAGGCGTAGCCGCCCCACACCGCGTACACCTCGGCGAGGTCGGCGTCCGAGCGCCAGTTGCGGGCGTCGATCAGGGGCAGCAGCCCGGCACCGTACGCTCCCGGCTTGGACCCGAAGATCCGGGCCGTGGCGCGCCGCCGGTCACCGTGCTCGGCGGTGTCCTCGTCGGCGTGGGCGCGCACGTAGTTGGAGTCGGCGGGCTCGTCCAGCTCCGCCACCTTGCGGACGGCGTCGTCGATCAGCCCGACCACGTGCGGGAACGCGTCCCGGAAGAAGCCGGAGATGCGGACGGTGACGTCGATGCGGGGCCGCCCGAGCTCCTCCAGGCCGATCACCTCGAAGCCGGTGACCCGCCGCGAGGCGTCGTCCCACACCGGCCGGCAGCCCAGCAGCGCCAGGATCTCGGCGATGTCGTCGCCCTGGGTACGCATGGCGGACGTGCCCCAGACCGTCAGCCCCACGGACTTCGGGTACTCACCCGTGTCCTGGAGGTACCGCTGCACGAGCGAGTCGGCGAGCGACTGCCCGACCTCCCAACTCAGCCTGGACGGAATGGCCTTGGGGTCGACGGAGTAGAAGTTCCGGCCGGTCGGCAGGACGTTGACCAGCCCGCGGGTCGGGGATCCCGAGGGCCCCGCCGGGATGTAACCGCCGTCCAGGGCCTTGAGGATGTGATCGATCTCGTCGGTGGTCCTCGCCAGCCGCGGCACCACCTCGGCGCACGCGAACTCCAGCACGGCGACGGCGTCCGGGAGTTCGACACCGAGCACCTCACGGACGAGCGAGCGGCTCTCGGCGACCGCCCAGCCGCGCTCCTCCATCCCCTCCGCGATCCGCCGGCACAGCTGCTCCAGCAGGTCGATCGCGTCGGCGGCCGTACGGGAGGGCCCCGCCACGAGATCCGACAACTCGACCGGCACCTTCAGCGGGGCGCCCGGCTCGGCGAGCAACTCCTTCTCGACGAGCCCGAAATGAGCCGCCAGCGCGGCCCTCAGCCCCGGCAGGGCGTTGGCCTGCCCGCCCCACACCTGCGAGGCGCGCAGCACGGCGAGCACCAGGTTGACCCGGGCCTCGTCCACCGGGCCGCCACCGAGGATGTGCAGCCCGTCGCGGATCTGCACGTCCTTGATCTCGCACAGGTAGCCGTCGATGTGCATGACGAACTCGTCGAACGTCTCGTCGTCCGGCTGCTCGTCGACATGCAGGTCGTGGTGGAGCTCGGCGGCCTTGACCAGCGTCCAGATCTGCGCCCGGACGGCCGGGGCCTTGGTCGGGTCGAGGTCGGAGACGAGCGCGTACTCGTCGAGCAGCTGCTCCAGCTTGGCCAGGTCGCCGTACGTGTCGGCCCGGGCCATCGGCGGCACCAGGTGGTCGACGACGGTGGCGTGCCCGCGCCGCTTGGCCTGGGTGCCCTCACCGGGGTCGTTGACGATGAAGGGGTAGATCAGCGGCAGCTCACCGAGCACCGCGTCCGGCGCGCAACTCCCGCTGAGACCCAGCCCCTTGCCCGGCAGCCACTCCATCGTGCCGTGCTTGCCCATGTGGACGATCGCGTCGGCGCCGAAGGAGTTGTCCAGCCACCGGTACGCGGCCATGTAGTGATGCGAGGGGGGCATGTCCGGGTCGTGGTAGATCGCGATCGGGTTCTCCCCGAAACCGCGCGGCGGCTGGATCATCACCACGACGTTCCCGAACTGGAGGGAGGCGAGCACGATGTCGTCCCCGTCGACGTACAGCGAGCCGGGCGGCTCACCCCACGCCTCCAGCATCGCGTCCCGCAACGACGGGTCCAGCTTGTCGAACCACGCCCGGTAGTCGGCGAGCGGCACCCGCGCGGGAGCCGACGCCAGCTGGTCCTCGGTGAGCCACTCGACGTCGTGCCCGCCGGCCTCGATGAGCCGGTGGATCAACTCGTCGCCGCCGGAGGGGTATTTGGTGAGGGAGTAGCCCGCCTCGGAGAGCGCGTCCAGCACCCGCACCGCCGAGGCGGGGGTGTCGAGGCCCACCGCGTTGCCGACCCGCGAGTGCTTCGTCGGGTACGCGGTGAACACGAGCGCCAGCTTCTTCTCGGCGTTCGGCTTGTGCCGCAACCTCGCGTGCCGTACGGCGATCCCGGCGACCCGCGCGGCCCGCTCGGGGTCGGCCACGTACACCGGAACGTCGTCGGGCCCCTGCTCCTTGAAGGAGAACGGCACGGTGATCAGCCGTCCGTCGAACTCCGGGATCGCGACCTGCATGGCCGCGTCCATGGGGGACAGGGCCGCGTCGGACTCGTCCCAGGCCGCTCTGGACGAGGTGAGGCAGAGTCCCTGCAGCACGGGCACGTCGAGGTCGGCCAGCGCCCCGATGTCCCAGGCCTCCTCGTCGCCGCCGGCCGAGGCCTGCGAGGCGTGCGTGCCGCCGGCGGCGAGGACGGTGGCGACCAGGGCGTCGGCCCCGGCGAGGATCTCGTAGAGCCCGGGGTCGGCTCCGCGCAGCGAACCGCAGTACACGGGAAGGGCGTTGGCGCCCCGCGCCTCGATCGCGTCGCACAGGGTGTCCACGAAGGCGGTGTTGCCGCTCAGTTCGTGGGCCCGGTAGAAGAGCACACCGACGGTCGGACGGCCCTCCGCCCGGGCACGGTCGCCGTGGACGCCGTACTCCGGCATCTTCCGCGGCTCGACGAAGCCCTCACCGGTCAGGAGCACGGTGTCGGACAGGAACCGGGCGAGTTCCTCCAGGTTGGCGGGCCCGCCCTCGACGAGGTACTTGAGTGCCTCGGCCACCACACCGGCCGGCACGGACGACTCGGCCATCAACTCGGCGTCGGGCACGGCCTCTCCGCCCAGCAGCACGGTCGGGATGCCCGACGCCCTCAGCGCGGCCAGCCCGTCCTCCCAGGCCCGCTTGCCGCCCAGCAGTCGTACGACGGCGATGTCGGCGCCGTCGAGGAGAGCGGGCAGCTCGTCCGTGACGTCGACGCGCGTCGGGTTGCCGATCCGGTAGTCGGCACCGGAAGCGGCCCGGGCCGCCAGCAGGTCCGTGTCGGCGGTCGACAACAACAACACTGTGCTCATGCGGGCGCTCCCGGTGGAATGAAAGGCAGTCCTTGCGGCGCGCCGGACTCGATGAGCCGCCACAGCGCGTCCGTGTCCGCGTGCTGTTCGATCAGGTCGCCGAGCCGGTCGAGCTGCTCCTCGCGCAGCGCGGCGAACGAGGTGTCGGGGGCCGGCACGAACCGGCGGCCCGCGGCGGCCGCCACCTCCCGCAGGAAGGCCCGCCGGAAGCCGTCCGACTCCAGCGAGCCGTGCCAGTGCGTCCCCCAGGTCTGGCCGACCCGGCAGCCGTCCAGGAAGGCTTCCCCGCCGCCGACCTGAGCGACCCCGTGATGGATCTCGTACCCCTCGACCCGCTCCCCGAGGGCCTCGCCGACGGGTCGGGTGAGGGTCTTCTCCCGCGCGAAGCGCACCCGGACGGGGAGGACGCCGAGCCCCTCGACGTGCCCCTGCCGGCTCTCGACCTCGTCCTCGATGTGCTCGCCGAGGATCTGGAACCCGCCGCAGACGCCGAGGACCGGCCGCCCCTCCGCGGCCCTTCTGACCAGCGCGTCCGCGAGCCCCCGCTCGCGCAGCCACTCGAGGGCCCTGACCGTCCCCCGGGTCCCGGGAACGACGACGAGGTCGGCGTCGGCCAGCTCCTCCGGCCGGTCCACGAACCGCACCACGACACCCGGTTCGGCGGCCAGGGCGTCCACGTCGGTGAAGTTGGACATCAGCGGGACGGCGCACACGGCCACCCGCAGCACGTCCTCCCCGACCGGCGGGGCGACGGCGGACTCCCGGACGGTGCCCCGCAGGGAGACCCGCAGCCCGTCCTCCTCGTCGATCCCGAGCCCGTGCCGGAAGGGCAGCACGCCGTACGTGGACCGCCCGGTGAGCCCGTGGAGCATGTCGAGCCCGGGTTCGAGCAGCGAGACATCCCCCCGGAACTTGTTGACGAGGAACCCCGCGACGAGCGCCTGGTCCTCGGGGCCGAGCAGCGCGACGGTCCCGAAGAACGAGGCGAACACCCCGCCCCGGTCGATGTCCCCGACGACCAGCACCGGAATGCGGGCGTTGCGGGCGATGCCCATGTTGACGATGTCGGTCCGCCGCAGGTTGATCTCGGCCGGGCTCCCGGCCCCTTCACAGATCACCGCGTCATACGTGCCCCGCAGTTCGGCGAGACAGTCGAGCACGGTCCCCAGCAGCTTCTGCTGCCGCCCCCCGTGGTACCCGCGCGCACTCAGCTCACCGACGGGCTTCCCGAGCAGCACGACCTGACTGCTCTGCTCGCCACCGGGCTTGAGCAGCACGGGATTCATCAGCGCGGTCGGCTCGATGCGGCAGGCCTGCGCCTGCATGGCCTGCGCCCGCCCGATCTCGGCACCCTCGTGGGTCACGAACGAATTGAGGGACATGTTCTGCGCCTTGAACGGCGCGACCTTGACCCCCTGCCGCACCAGCCACCGGCAGATCCCGGCGGTGACGACGCTCTTGCCGGCGTCGGAGGTGGTACCGGCGACGAGAAGACCCCCGCCCCTCATGCCGTACGCCCCTTCACAAAGGCCCGCGCGGCGACACCGACGCCGAGCGCGAGCAGCCCGACGCGCCGTGACAGCCGTACGGCGCGCTCGATGTCGTACGTGGCGACGGCACGCCCTCGCGGGTTGAGCACCGGCCGGTGCTCGACGCGCCCCGCGTACGAGAGGGTCCCCCCGAGCCGCACCCCGAGCGCTCCCGCGAACGAGGCTTCCACGGGACCGGCGTTGGGACTGGGATGCTTGGGCGCATCCTCCCGCCAGGACCGCACGGCACCCCGGGGACTGTCACCGGCCAGAGCGGCGAGCACGGCGGTGAGCCGCGCCCCCGGCCAGCCGGCGAGGTCGTCGAGCCGGGCGGAGGCCCACCCGAAACGCCGGTGGCGGGGCGACTTGTGCCCCACCATGGCGTCGAGCGTGTTGACGGCCCGGAACCCGAGCAGCCCCGGCACCCCGGCGACGGCACCCCACACGAGGGCCCCGACGACGGCGTCCGAGGTGTTCTCGGCGACCGACTCCACGACGGCGCGGGCGATCCCGTCGGCGTCGAGGGCGTGCGGATCCCGTCCGCACAGATGGGGCAGCCGCTCCCGGGCCGCGTCGATGTCCCCGGCCTCCAGCGCCCGTTCGATGACCCGGGCCTCCCGCACGAGCGAGGTCCCGCCCACGACGGCCCAGGTGGCGGCCGCGGTCAGCGCTACGGAGGCGGTTCGGGAGGGACGTACGACATGCTCCGCCGCCGCCCCGAGCCCCACCGCACCGCCCACGCACACCGCGGTGTGCAGCGCGCCCCACCCACGGTGGTCCCGCCACGACACCCGTTCCAGGGCGCCCGCGGCCCGTCCGAACGCGGCGACCGGGTGCCCACGACGTGGGTCACCGAGGAGAAGGTCACCGATCAGACCGGCGGCGGCGCCGTACGCGTGGACGCGATCGGCACGCACCGGCTCAGCCGATCGCGGGGTCGTTCAAGTGCCCGGTGGCGCAGGTGGATCGGCAGGCGAGCATCGCGTCATGTCCTCACTCAGGGTGTCCACGCCCTGGTTCGACGAGTCCGGCGGCGAGAGTTCCTGGCTCCCGGGGGTGTCTACCCCGGTGACAGTGGCGGGACCGCGCCGGATTCGCACCGGCTTCCTCTCCTGCCGCCGTATATGGCTCCGGCAGTCCACCACGGCCCTTCGAGAGCCGTCAACTCGCTGTTGACCTGCGGCGGGGGAGTGTGCAGAAGCCCACACCGCGGGTCGCACAAGGACGGCCGGGCGGCCGCGGAACTGTGCGTTCCGCGGCCGCCCGGCCGTCGGGTGACGGACTGTCGTCAGGCCACGATCAGATAGATCCCGTACGCCACCGCCGCCGCGCAGGCCGCGAAGCAGGCGTAGGCGCCGGTGACCGCGAGGGCGGCCGAGCCGCCCTGGGCCGTGGCCCGCTCCTGGCGGGACAGACCCATGATGCCGAGGGTGAACAGGGCCACGAGGCCCACGGTGACGACGAGGCTGACGCCGAAGACGGAGCCGAGGGCTTGCCAGTCGATCTGCATGGTGAGGCTTCCTTGGTACGGGGGCTCAGACGGCGGCGGCCGGCGGGGCAGCCGGTTCCGTGGTGGCGGGCGGGGCCGGGATCGTGGCGGTGAGGCCCTCGGTCACGTTGCCCGCGGGCGGCGGGGTCACGGCGGCGATCGCCTGCGTCACCACACCGGCCGGCTCGTCGGTCTCGTTGACGTTGGAGGCGTCCACGACCTCACGCCGCGAGATCTTCCAGATCGCCGCGCTGGAGGCGACGAGGAAGACCGCCACGACCGCCGTGCCCCAGTTGCCGAGATCGGTGACCGACTCGGCCAGGGCGCCCACCAGGGCCGCCGCCGGGAGGGTGAGGCCCCAGGCGACGAACATCCGGGTGGCCGTGGACCAGCGGACCACGCCGCCCTTGCGGCCGAGGCCCGCGCCCATCACCGAACCGGAGACGGAGTGCGTGGTGGAGAGGGAGAAGCCGAGGTGGGAGGAGGCCAGGATGACGGTGGCCGCGCTGGTCTGGGCGGCGAAGCCCTGCTGCGGCTGGAGGTCGGTCAGGCCCTTGCCCATGGTGCGGATGATGCGCCAGCCGCCGAGGTAGGTGCCGAGCGCGATGGCGAGACCCGCGGAGAGGATGACCCAGGTGGGCGGGTCGGAGTCGGGGGCGACGGCGCCGCCGGCGACCAGGGCGAGGGTGATGATGCCCATCGTCTTCTGCGCGTCGTTGGTGCCGTGGGCCAGCGAGACCAGACCGGCCGAGGCGATCTGACCGGTGCGGTAGCCCTTCGCGGCGGCCTTGCCGTCGGCCTTCTTGCCGAGCGAGTAGGAGAGCCGAGTGGCCAGCATGGCGGCGACGCCCGCGACGATCGGTGCCGCGACCGCCGGGATCAGGACCTTGGTGACGAGCGCGTCGCCGTGGACCGCCCCGAAGCCCGCCGAGGCGATGGTGGCGCCGATCAGACCGCCCATGAGGGCGTGCGAGGAACTGGAGGGCAGTCCCACCAGCCAGGTCAGCAGGTTCCAGAGGATCGCGCCGACCAGGGCGGCGAAGATGACCTCGGGACGGATGCCGGTCTCGTCGACGAGACCCTTGGAGATCGTGTTGGCGACCTCCACGGAGAGGAAGGCGCCCACAAGGTTCAGCACGGCGGACATGGCCACCGCGACCTTGGGCTTGAGTGCACCGGTCGAGATGGTGGTGGCCATCGCGTTGGCGGTGTCGTGAAAACCGTTCGTGAAATCGAACGCGAGTGCGGTAACAACCACAATCGCGAGGATCAGCGAGAAGTTTTCCATTTACCCAGGCAATCGTTCGAGGTCATTGGCTTGTTGAACGTAAGTAACCTGGATGAACGGAAGGTGAACTGAGGCGGGCCGCACGGTGACCGTAATCTACGGCTATTGCCGTGCCGAAGCCCGCAGCCACCGCGCGTCCCGTGTGTCACACGGCTACGCCCCGCCGGCGAACCTCTTCAGCTGCCTCGCCGACCCGTTGAAGAGATTCTGGTCACCCGGCAGGCTGCCGCTGTTGTCGTACTGCCAGAGCGTCCAGTACGACCATCCGGCGGGCAGCGCTCCCGCGTCCGCGGAGTTGTAGCGGGCCACCCACAGCGCGTGATCGGCGGCGAAGGCGCCGCTGCCGCCCGTGCAGGCGTTCCACCAGTGGGCGGTCGTGTAGATCACCGGACGCCGCCCGGTCAGCCGCCGCACCTCGTCGCTGAACGACCTGATCCAGTCGACCAGCTTCGCCTTGGACATGCTGTAGCACTTGTGCTTCTTGTCGTACGGGTTGTATTCGATGTCGAGCGCGGGCGGCAGCGTCCAGCCGTCCGCGGACCAGGCGCCGCCGTTGCGCACGAAGTACGCGGCCTGCGCCTTGCCCGACGACTTGTCGGGCAGCGCGAAGTGGTACGCCCCGCGGATGATGCCCGCCTCGCGCGCCCCGTTGTACTGCTGCCCGAAGTGCGGATTGCGGTAGGCGGTCGACTCGGTCGCCTTGACGTAGACGAAGCTGGCGCCCTTGGCCCTGGCCTTCCGCCAGTCGACGTTCTTCTGGTGCGAAGAGACGTCGTGCCCCTTGGGCAGACTCGCCGCCGAGGCGGGCGCCCCGGCGAGCGCCACACCTCCCACGGTGAGCGCGGCCACGGACACGGCCAGGGCGCGGGTTCGGTGACGGGCAGGCTTGCGATCACGGGCCATGTGTCCCCCCGGAATGGCGTCGCGCAGAACAAAGCCCAGAGATTACTGGAAGATCATCGAATTGCGGGCGATCTCCGGCCAAACCGCATGAGAGGGGCGCGTATACGCAAATGCGCCCTTGCGGAACCCCCGCTCGCGCCCCTGAAGCGTCCCGCCCGGGCGCTCCGGCTGGCAGGATCGCAGCATGGCTGAGGAACCGCGGGACGTACGGGCTGCCGGGGACGGCGCACAGGACGCGTTCGAGGCGTGGGGGAGAGGTGTACGCGCCGAAGAGGCTGACGCCTGGGGCGAGTTGGTCGACACGGCCCGCCGCACGGTCACCGAACGACTGGTCGTCGGCACGTCCGGCAATGTCTCGGTGCGCGTCGGGGACACGGTCCTGGTCACCCCGTCCGGCGTCCCCTACGACCGCCTCACCCCGGACGACGTGACAGGCGTCGACCTGGACGGCCGCCAGGTCCTCGGCACGCTGCTCCCCACCAGCGAACTCCCCATGCACCTGGCGGTCTACCGCAGCACCGACGCCCTCGCCGTCGTCCACACCCACGCCGTGCACGCCACCGCCGTCTCCACGCTGGTGCCCGAACTCCCGGCGATCCACTACATGACGGCCGCACTCGGCGGCCCCGTCCGGGTCGCCCCCTACGCCACCTACGGCACCGACGAGTTGGCCGAGAACATGCTCCACGCCCTCGCCGACCGCTCCGCCTGCCTCCTCCAGAACCACGGCACGATCGCCTACGGCAACACCCTCGCCCAGGCCTACGACCGCACAGCCCAACTCGAATGGATGTGCCACCTCTGGCTGACCGCCCGATCCCTGCCCGACCTGACCCCCCACCTCCTGACCGAGGAACAGCTCGCGGCGGCGGGGGCGCAGCTGCGGGGGTATGGCCAGCGCGGCTGAGGGGTGCCGGGTCAGGTGGTCGGGCGGCTGTCGGAAGGTGGGGGCTGGTCGCGCAGTTCCCCGCGCCCCTGGGAGTTGCAGTGACCCGGCGCCACGACGGGCCGTTCGCCGGATCGTGCGGCACGACGGGCCGCAAGCCGCCGACGGCGCGAAGGGGACGGGGTGGGGGGTGTCCGCCCGCAGCGGCCGGCGTCCGTTACCGAGCCCTGCTCGATCGGCAGCAACCGCCGGACCGAGGACGGATACCCCCCACTCCGGCCCCGACCCCCAACGCACCCGCACGCGCTACACAAGCCCCCACCGAACCGAAACAGGCCGCCGCAGGCATCGCAGGACCGCGGAGAACCCACAGAAGGCCCCCGCCCACTGGCAGTCCCCCGCCTCCCCCAGGACACTGAACATCGTGCGCACTGTCACCGCGACGGCCGCTGCCGTCACCGCAGCCCTGGCGGCCGGCGCAGCCGGAATCGTCGCCGGAAGGATCGCCAGCGACGCCGGACTGAAGCCGCCCCCGGGCCGCCCGCTGCCCGGCGAACCCCGGCTCACCGTCCACTCCACCGCCGCCGGCCGCATCACCCTCACCCGCGACCTCGCCACCCTCCGCCCCGGCACCTACGGCCTCGTCGGCCACGCCTCCCACGCCGTCGTCGGCGCCGTCCTCACCGCCGAACCGCACTCCGCCGACACCGTCGTCCGCCGCCTCGAACGCGTCACCCGGGGCACCCTCGCCCAGGGCGACAAGGTCCAGCTCACCCCGGCCCTCCACGTCGGCGACCCGAAGTCCGCCCTCGGCCTCGACCACACCGACGTCGACATCCCCGGAGAACTCGGCACCCTCCCCGCGTGGTTCGTCCCCGGCACACGGGACACCTGGGTCATCGCGGTCCACGGCCTCGGCACGACCCGCGAACACGCCCTGAACCTCATGGAGTTCCTGCACCGCCACCGCTTCCCGGTCCTCGCCCCCGCCCACCGCGGCGACGCCGGCGCCCCCCGCCCGGCGGACGGCCTGAACCACTTCGGCGAGACCGAGTGGCGCGACCTGGACGCGGCGATGCGCCACGCCGTCGACCACGGCGCCCGCCAACTCGTCCTGCTCGGCTGGTCCACCGGCGCCACGATGGCCCTGCGCGCCGCCGCCCGTTCGGAACTGCGCGACCGCGTCAAGGGGCTCGTCCTGGACTCCCCGGTGCTCAGCTGGGAGCTGACCCTGCGCGCCCTCGCCGCGGCCCGCCGCACCCCCGGCGTCCTCCTCCCGCTCGCGGTGCGCGCGGCACAGGGCCGCACCGGCCTGCCCAGCGACCACTCCGGCCTGTACGCCGACCGCACCGTCCCGTACGACGACCACGAGGACCGCACCGACGACATGGGCCCCGACCGGCCCCCGCCGCCGACCCTGGTCCTCCACGGTCCGGACGACACGATCGCCCCCTGGGAGCTCTCCCGCCGTCTCGCCGCCGGCCACCCCGACCGGATCACCCTCCACACGGTCCGTCAGGCCCCCCACGCGGCGATGTGGAACGCCGACCCGAGCGCCTACGAAGAGGCACTGCGCCGTTTCCTCACCCCCCTGATGTGACCTGCGGGCGCCCCGGTCCCACAGGTTCCGTTTAAGCCCGTACTACTGGCCTGATCTCGGTGTATGCCGCCCGGCGCGGCCCCGGCGCCGACCCCCGCCGACGGCCGCGGCGGCATTCCGTTTGGGTTTTCGGACCGTCAACCGGAAGACTGCACCCGTGACGTCCCGTATCCCGCGCGACTCCAGGCTTCGACTCGTCCGCCCGCGACCCCTGGCCGCCGCACCCTCAGCCGTGAACCAACGGCGCCCGCGCCGCCCCGCGCCCCGCCCGCCGGAGGGCACACCGGCCCCCGCGGAACTGGCCAGAATGGCGCGCTCCGGTCTGGCCGACGCGGCCCGCGTCGCGCACTGGGCCGACAGCGCCCTGGGCCCCGGCAGGGACAGCGCGGGTTCCGACACGAACGGCACCCTCTCCGACGAGACAGCCGGGCGCGCGGCCGAGGATCTCGGCCTGACCGTGGCTCAGGTCCGCGGCGACTGGGACACCGCCCGTCTCGCCGGCCTCGTCGAGGTGCACGGCGACAGCGCCCGCCCGGGCTGGCGGCTGCGCGCCTGGGACCGCGACGACAGTGCCGTACTGCGCGGCTGGGTCGCCCTGTTCGACGCCTGGTCGCTCGCCGTCCCGGAGCCCGACGGCCGCGAGCCCGCCGCCGTCGCCGAGGTCGTCTCGGCCATGCCGCAGGTGCTCTCCTTCCTCCAGCTGTCGGCCGGGCCCGTCCCCGTCGAGCAGCTCCTGGACCTGTTGGAGCAGCGCGTCACCGAACTGCGCACCGAGCGCTGCGAGATCCCCTACGGCCCCCAGCCGGAGCCCGTGGAGGAACCTGCGGCGACGGATCCCCAGGACGCCCCGCTCGCCCCGCTCCTCGACTGGGCCCTGCGTGCCCTCGCCTCCGTCGGCGCCCTGACCTACGGCGACGGCCAGGCCACCCTCACCCCGCTCGGCAGCTGGGCGGTGTGGGTCAAGCTGGAGCAGATCTGCGTCGCCGCGCAGAGCCCGGCCGGCAACATCGAGGTCGCCGCCGAGGAGATGCTGCGCGGCTGCGCCCAGCTGCGCCCCAACGCGGCCCGCGCCGAGTACCGCGCCTGGCTCGCCGCCCGCCCCGTCGGCAGCGCCGTCACCGAGCTGCTCGGCGCCGCCCGCGGTGACGACGCCCTGCTGCGCGGCCTCGCCTTCGAGGCCCTGCGGGTGGTCGGCGCTCCCGCCGAACCCGATGTGCGCTCCGTGGCCGAGGAGCCCACCCTGCGGCCGTACGCCCTGCTGTGGCTGGCCGAGCACGACGGGATCGACCCGGAGGACGCCCACGAGGTCCTCACCCGACAGGAGGCCACCTGGTTGTGGGTGGACACCGCGGCCGCCGTCGCCGACCACGGCGAGGCCCCGATGCTGGTGCGGCACCTGGAGTCCGCCCTCCAGCCGACCGTCCCCCAACTCCTCGACGAGGTCCGGGCCGTGGGCCACCCCCGCACGGTGCAGGTCCTGGTCGCCCTCGCCGCCGCCCACCCCGACCCGGCCCTCGCCAAGGCCGTCCGCCGGGCCGCCTTCCAGGTCCACACCGGCGGCAGCTGACCCTCTCAGCCGGGAATCTCGGGGGCGTACGTCCCGAAGCTCCACACATGGCCCTCGGCGTCGCGGGCCATGTAGTCCCGGGAGCCGTAGTCCTGGTCCGTCGGGGGCATCAGGATCTCCGCGCCGTGCTCCACGGCGCGGCGGTGGTGTGCGTCGACGTCGTCCACGACGACGTACACCCCGGTCGGGCCCGCGTCCTTCATCACCTTGTCGTAGGCGCTGCCGGTGCCCTTCGAACCGAGCATCACCGCGCCGTTGCCCTGCACCAGCTCGGCGTGGGCCACCAGGCCGTCCTCGTTCTCGTACACCGCCAGTTCGGTGAAGCCGAAAGCCTCCGTGAGCTGCTTGACCGCCGCCTTCGCGTCGGCGTACAGCAGCGTCGGGTAGATGCTCGGACGGCCACCGCTGCGTCCCGTCATGCCGATCACTCCCTTGTGACCAAAAAGCCGGAAATCGACTCGGCAACCAGTCTTGCAGCGACCACTGACAACGGCTCCCGCACCGAGCGCCGGCCCCTCACCGGAACGTGTCGCACCGCTCCATGTCACCGCTCCGGTAGCCCTCCCGGAACCACTGCTGCCGCTGCTCGGACGACCCGTGCGTCCACGACTCCGGTGTCACCCGGCCCTGGAACCGCTCCTGGATCCGGTCGTCGCCCACGGCCGCCGCCGCGTCCAGGCCGTCGGTGATGTCCGCGTCCGTGAGACTCGTGATGAGCGGCCGCCCCGTCGACTCGTCCTTCGTCGTGGTCGCGTGCCGTGCCCACACCCCGGCGTAGCAGTCCGCCTGGAGCTCCACCCTCACCGCGTTGCTGTCCGCGCCGGTCCGCCCGTCCTGCGACCGGCCCAGCGTGCCCATCAGGTCCTGCACGTGGTGTCCGTACTCGTGCGCCACCACGTACGCCTGCGCGAACGGCCCGCCAGTGGCTCCGAACTTCGACCGCAGCTCGTCGAAGAAGCCGAGGTCGAGATAGACCTTCCGGTCGCCCGGGCAGTAGAACGGCCCGACCGCCGAGGTCGCGGAGCCGCACGCCGTGCCGACCCGCTCGCCGAAGAGGACCGTGCGGGAGGGGGTGTACGTGGCACCGCGCCGCTCGAACTCCTGGTCCCAGTAGTCCTGCACGCTGTTGATCACCGCCACCGTCCGGCAGTCGTCGCGCGTGTTGGCGTCCTGCCCGGTCCGGCAGCTGCGCTCGACCTCGGCGAGACCGGAGGCCGTGGCCGCGGGCTGGCCGCCGTCGTCGGTGAGGCCGAGCTGGTCCGGGCCGACACCCAGGAAAAGGCCGAGAAGCAGCACGACCAGTGCGCCGATGCCACCGCCGACGGTCGCCTTCCCGCCCGGGATGCGGCTGCCGCGCACGTCCTGCACCTCGGAGGTGTCCAACCTGGCGTCGTCGTCGAACTGCATGCGGACACCGCCCTCTGCGCGCTCCGGCCCCCGCAGGGCATCCTCGCCCGGCGGCCCCTTCCCTGCCCCGGACACGCACCCGAACGAGGGACGGCGACGGGACCGACCGGATACCCGGAGGGAGACCAACCGAACACCCGAACCCAGAAAAAGTGCTTGCACGCCCCCGTTAGACTTGGCCCATGGCCATTCTCCTCGCGCATTAGACGGCGGGAACGTCCTCAGCCGCCCATCCGTCAATCCCGAATCCGCCCTGGAGTCTGTCCGTGATCTCCGCCTCCGGTATCGAGCTGCGCGCCGGCGCCCGAGTCCTCATCGAGTCCGCCACCTTCCGGGTCGCCAAGGGCGACCGCATCGGCCTGGTGGGTCGCAACGGCGCGGGGAAGACCACCCTCACCAAGTGCCTGGCAGGCGAGGGCATCCCCGCCGCCGGTCAGATCAGCCGCTCCGGCGAGGTCGGCTACCTGCCCCAGGACCCCCGCACCGGCGACCTCGACGTGCTCGCCCGCGACCGCATCCTGTCCGCGCGCGGCCTCGACATCCTGCTGAAGAAGATGCGCGACAACGAACAGCGCATCGCCAACGGCCAGGGCGCCACGCGCGAGAAGGCCCTCAGGCAGTACGAGCGCCAGGAGACGGAGTTCCTCACCAAGGGCGGGTACGCCGCCGAGGCCGAGGCCGCCACCATCGCCGCCGCGCTGAACCTCCCCGACCGGGTGCTGGGCCAGCCCCTGCACACCCTCTCCGGTGGTCAGCGCCGCCGTATCGAACTGGCCCGGATCCTGTTCTCGGACGCCGACACCCTGCTCCTCGACGAGCCGACCAACCACCTCGACGCCGACTCGATCATCTGGCTGCGGGACTACCTGAAGACCTATCGCGGCGGCTTCATCGTGATCTCCCACGACGTCGACCTGGTCGAGACGGTCGTCAACAAGGTGTTCTACCTGGACGCCAACCGCGCCCAGATCGACGTCTACAACATGGGCTGGAAGCTCTACCAGCAGCAGCGCGAGGCCGACGAGAAGCGCCGCAAGCGCGAGCGGCAGAACGCCGAGAAGAAGGCCGCGGCCCTGCACTCGCAGGCCGACAAGATGCGCGCCAAGGCCACCAAGACGGTCGCCGCGCAGAACATGGCCAAGCGCGCCGACCGGCTGCTCGCCGGGCTCGACGCGGTGCGTCAGCAGGACAAGGTCGCCAAGCTGCGCTTCCCCGAGCCCGCGCCCTGCGGCAAGACCCCGCTGATGGCGGAGGGCCTGTCCAAGTCGTACGGCTCGCTGGAGATCTTCACCGACGTCGACCTGGCCATCGACAAGGGCTCCCGCGTGGTCATCCTGGGCCTCAACGGCGCGGGCAAGACGACCCTGCTGCGCCTGCTCGCCGGCGCCGAGCAGCCGGACACCGGCGCGGTCGTGCCCGGTCACGGCCTCAAGCTCGGTTACTACGCCCAGGAGCACGAAACCCTCGACCCGGAGCGCACGGTCCTGGAGAACATGCGCTCGGCCGCCCCCGACCTCGACCTCGTCGAGGTGCGCAAAACGCTCGGCTCCTTCCTGTTCTCCGGCGACGACGTCGACAAGCCGGCCGGTGTCCTGTCCGGCGGCGAGAAGACCCGTCTCGCGCTCGCCACCCTGGTCGTCTCCTCGGCGAACGTCCTGCTCCTCGACGAGCCCACCAACAACCTCGACCCGGCCAGCCGCGAGGAGATCCTCGGCGCGCTGCGCACCTACAAGGGCGCGGTCGTGCTGGTCACCCACGACGAGGGCGCCGTCGAGGCGCTCCAGCCGGAGCGGATCATCCTGCTGCCGGACGGTGTCGAGGACCTGTGGGGCGCCGACTACGCGGATCTCGTCGCCCTCGCCTGACGGTCCACGCCGCTTGATCGAATGCGTGATCAACGGCGTATGGATCATTCGGCCCACCGGTGATCCACCATCTGTGTGAGATCTCCTCGTACCGAGGTGTGTCCTACATCGATTTCACGGCCGAGCCCTTTATCGACAAGGGCTCGGCCGTCGTACGTCTCTGACCTGGCACTTCACAAAAGAACCCGTTCGGCGGTACGAACGCGCCTGGGTGGAATCACAGATTCCGTATGTGGGGACTCGCTCCTGTCGTCAAAACCATGTCTTACGGACCTTGCCGAATGGGTGGCCATGAACGCCCGGAGGGGTGATCATGAGAGGACCAGAGCGCACTTCCCATGAGGAGGCACGGGTGGCCGAGACTCTGAAGAAGGGCAGCCGGGTAACCGGCGCCGCGCGCGACAAGCTCGCGGCAGACCTGAAGAAGAAGTACGACTCCGGTGCGAGCATTCGGGCACTGGCCGAGGAAACCGGCCGCTCGTATGGCTTCGTGCACCGGATGCTCAGCGAATCGGGCGTCACGCTTCGTGGGCGTGGCGGAGCGACGCGGGGCAAGAAGGCCGCATCGTCCTGATCCGGGCGGCCCATCGGCTTCGATGGTGGCCACCCGGTCGGTCGGCTGACTGACCGGGTGGTTACTGTGCAGTCACTTAACTGTGCCGTCCTGCGGCACGGAGGATGACCGCACTCATCGGAGGCGCCCCATGGCGACGTCCGGCCAGGATGGCCAGGAACTCGTTCCCCTGCTCGACAAGGACGGCGTACGGCTCACCGTCGAGGACACCCTCGCCACGGTGACGCTGACCAACCCCGCCAAGCGCAACGCCCAGAGCCCCGCTCTGTGGCGCGCGCTCGCCGAGGCCGGCCGGCTGGTGCCGGGCTCCGTCCGGGTCGTAGTGCTGCGCGGCGAAGGCAAGTCCTTCTCCGCCGGGCTCGACCGGCAGATGTTCACGCCGGAGGGGATCGAGGGCGAGCCGTCGTTCATCGACCTCGCCCGCAGTGGTGACGCCGAACTCGACGCTGCCATCGCGGAGTTCCAGGAGGGCTTCACCTGGTGGCGGCGCAGTGACGTCGTGTCCATCGCCGCCGTGCAGGGGCATGCCATCGGGGCGGGCTTCCAGTTGGCCCTCGCCTGTGACCTGCGCGTCGTCGCCGACGACGTGCAGTTCGCCATGCGCGAGACGAGCCTGGGCCTGGTCCCCGACCTCACCGGCACCCACCCCCTGGTGGGCCTCGTCGGGTACGCCCGTGCGCTGGAGATCTGCGCCACTGGGCGCTTCGTCCTGGCCGAGGAGGCAGTGAGCACCGGCCTCGCCAACATCGCCGTACCCCTCGACCAGCTCGACGGCGCCGTCAATGACCTGGCCGCCGCACTCCTGTCCGCCCCCCGTGACGCGGTCGTCGAGACCAAGGCGCTGCTGCGCGGCGCCCAGGACCGCACCTACGACGAGCAGCGCGGCGCCGAGCGAGCGGCCCAGACCCGACGGCTCCGGGACCTCGCCGGAATCGGCGACTAGCGCCGTCCGGCGGAGCAGGCCGGTCGCGAGCCGCGGCACCTCATCGGTGCGGGCGTGCCGGCTCCCGCGACGGCCGGCCTCCGCCGGACGGGCCCTGGCTCGTCACGGCCGTCACCAGCACGGCCACCGTCGGACGATCCGGCAGCGCCGCTGTCACGGCGGCGCGGACGTCCCGGGCCACGTCGAGGGCCCGGCGGTCCGCGCCGACCGCCAGTTCGACGCGGACATGACGGCGCGGCAGTGAGCCGTCCTCGGTCTCGCGGTCCCCGATGTGCACCGGCCGCCCCAGCACACCGGTCAGTGGGCCCGCGCCGGGCACCGCCAGCGCGGCGACAGCCGCCAGGGTCTCGTCGCCCGGCCCCGCCTCCACGGGACGCGGCGGCTCGGACTGCCGTACCGGGGCAGGTGCCGCGTCCTCGTCCAGCAGGGCCGTCACCCGCAGGTCCACCTCGCCGAGTTCGAGGCCCAACGAACCGGCAGCCGCCCCGGCGAGGGCCGTGCGCAACCGCTCCGCCGTCACCGGCAGCGGCTGCCCGGGCGTGGCCTCGAACTCCGCCGCGAGCCGCAGCGGGCCGGGCGGCAGCGCACTCGGCGGCGGAGGTACGACGGGCTCGTGCGGGTCCTCCGGATGGACGAGTCCGATGCGCACCGTGCCCAGCCGTACGTCCCGCAGGTCCTGGGCGGCGGCCCGCAGCACCGCCCGGGCCGCCTCCTCCGAGATCCACGCGCCCTCGCGCGGCCCGCCAAGGGGCAGCAGTCTGCCCAGCCCCAGCTGATGCCGCACCGTCCGTGTCCACTGCTCCGCCGTCATTCCTCCAGCCTGCCGCATCTCCGGCGCGCGATCGCGTCAGCGCACTTACGGTGGTCGAAGCAGGACGACCGAAAGGGGTGACGGCGATGACCGACATGACGCAGAGCACCGAGGCGGAGCCGCAGGGGCAGCTGCGCAAGACCGTCAAACGCGGCGGCGGCGACCCGGCGACCCGTGGGCGCACCACCATCGCCGACGGTGTCGTGGAGAAGATCGCCGGACTCGCGGCACGGGACGTCCTCGGCGTCCACGCCATGGGCAGCGGCCTGAGCCGCACCTTCGGGGCCGTGCGGGACCGGGTGCCCGGCGGCTCGAAGTCTGTGACCCGCGGCGTCAAGGCCGAGGTCGGCGAGGTGCAGACCGCGCTCGACCTGGAGATCGTCGTCGACTACGGCGTCGCGATCGCCGACGTGGCCAAGGCCGTGCGGGAGAACGTGGTGGCCGCGGTGGAACGCATGACCGGCCTCGAGGTCGTCGAGGTCAACATCGCGGTGAGCGACGTGAAGCTGCCCGACGAGGAGGACGAGGAGCCGGAGCCCCGCATCCAGTAGCCACACCACCGCTTGAGGGATCTTTAGGGAGCGCACGATGAGCATGGCCGTGGTCGGCATGATCGCCGGCATGGCGCTGGGCTTCGCGGGGTATTTCGGCGGGTTCGGTGCCTTCCTGCTGGTGGCGGCGCTGGGCGCCATCGGCTTCGTCGCCGGCCGGTTCCTTGAGGGGGACCTGGAGTTCGGCGACTTCTTCCGCACTCGTGACGACCGGCGCGACAGGCGACGATGACGCCCGTGAGCAGCGAGTCCGGCGCGGCGGACGAACCGCGCGGACCCCAGACCTCGACCGCCGTACCGCCCGGTGACCGGGGCGCCACGCGGATCGCCGACCGGGTGGTCGCGAAGGTCGCCGGACAGGCGGCCCGCGAGGCGCTCGGAGCGCTCCCCGCCGAGGCCCAGCCGCCGTACGCCTCCGTCGTCGTCCACCACCAGGTGGCCCGTGTCCGCATGCACCTCGAACTCGACTACCCCACCGACATCGGCGCTCGTTGCCGAGAGGTGCGTCAGCATGTGGTCGAGCGGGTAGTCGCGTTGGTGGGCATGGAGGTGCCGGAGGTCGCCGTCCAGGTGGAACGGTTGCATCCGGCTGAGGCGCACGGCCTGGCACAGGGGAGGACGCGATGAGCGAGCCCCAGGGCTCCGAGGGCACCACACAACGGCTTCCGGTCATCGAGCGGGAGACGGAACACGAGCAGCGCGACCAGCCGGAGCCGGCTGCCGCGTACGGGCCACCACCCGTCCTGGAGGGCGGGACAGGCGGCACCGAACGCCGCTTCTGGTCGGCGCGCAGGATCCCGGCGGGCATCGTCGCGCTGCTGCTCCTGCTCGTCGCGGGCATCTTCCTGTACGACATCGCGGCCGTCCGGGCCGACCGGCCGGCCATGCACTGGCGCCGCGAGCTCTCCCGGCAGCTCGCCGAACGCCCCCTGGACGACACCTGGGTCCTGGTCGGCGCCGGTGTCGCCGCGGCCCTGGGCCTGTGGCTGATCCTCCTGGCCATCACACCGGGGCTGCGCAGCCTCCTCCCGATGCGCCGCACCCACCCCGACGTGCGCGCCGGTCTCCACCGGGACGCGGCGGCCATGGTGCTGCGCGACCGGGCCATGGAGGTGGCAGGCGTCCAGTCCGCACGCGTACGGATGAGCCGGAAGAAGGCCGACGTCCGCGCGGTCTCCCACTTCCGTGAACTGGACGACGTACGTGGCGACCTGGACGCGGCCCTTGCCGAGGCGGTCAGCGGACTGGGCCTGTCCCGTCCGCCCGCCCTGTCGGTGCACGTGACCCGCACGACCAGGAAGAAGGGCTGAGACCGATGCTCAGGACCGTCAACCGCCTGCTGCTCGGCCTGGTGGGCCTCGTCCTGCTCGTCGTGGGCGGCGCGGTGCTCGCCGTGGGCCTCGGCCTGAAGCCCCCGTCCTGGTGGATCCACGACGGCAGGCACGACGTCCTGCTCAGCGACGCCGAGCGCACCCGCTGGGACGGCGAGGGCTGGTGGTGGCCGACGGTCATCGCCGCCCTGGCACTCGTCGTGCTCCTGACCCTGTGGTGGCTGACCGCGGTACTGCGCAGGCGCCGGCTCACCGAGGTACGCGTCGACACGGGTGACGGTGAGGGCGCGCTGCTGAGGGGGCGGGCGCTGGAGGCCGTACTGGCAGGCGACGCGGGCCGGTTGGACGGCGTGCAGCGAGTCCAGGTGGGCCTGAAGGGCCGCCCGGACGCCCCCGAGACCCACGTGCGCCTCCACCTGGAACCGCACGCGGACCCGGGTACGGCCCTGAACACCCTGACGACAGAGGCGTTGGCCCACGCCCGCAGTTCAGCGGGGCTCGAGTCGCTGCCGGCCGAGGTCCGCATGACCGGCGTCAGGCACAAGGCGGAAAGGGTGAGTTGAGAAAGGCGGGGGTGCGGGGAACCGGGCGATCGACTCCCACCGGGCCGTGCCTCAGAACCCGTGCCTCATGCCTCCGTCGACCGGCAGCATGACCCCGGTCAGATAGGAAGCGGCCGGCGACAGGAAGAAGGCCGCAGCCCGCCCGAACTCCTCCGGGGTCCCGTACCGCCGCAACGGAATCCGCGACTCGTTGGCCGCCCGGGTGGCCTCCGGGTCCGCCGACATCCCGTCCAGCTCCCGCACGCGGTCCGTGTCGATACGGGACGGCAGCAACCCGACGACCCGAATGCCCCGCGGCCCGAGTTCATCCGCGAGGGACTTCGCGAACCCGGCGAGACCGGGCCGCAGCCCGTTCGAAATAGTCAGCCCCGGGAGCGGCTCGTGCACCGACGCGGAGAGCACGAACCCGATCACGCCCCCGGCCTCCAGCTCCGCCGCGGCCGCCCGGGCCAGCCGGACCGCCCCGAGGAACACGGACTCGAACGCGGCCTGCCACTGCTCGTCCGTGTTGTCGGCGACGAAACCGGGCGCCGGCCCGCCCACACTGATCAGCACCCCGTCGAAGCCGCCGAAGTTCTCCCGCGCGGCGGCGATCAACCGCTCCGGCGCCGACGGATCGGCGTTGTCGACGGCCACGCCCACGGCGTTCGGCCCCAGCTCCGCCGCCGCGGCGACCGCACGCTTCTCCTCGCGCCCGGTCACCACGACCTTCGCCCCGTCGGCGACCAGCTCACGAGCGGCAGCGTTGCCGAGCCCGCGGGTCGCTCCGGTGACGACGTACACACGGTCCTTCAGTCCAAGATCCATGGCCCCTATCCTGCCTCGTGGCCCCCGTGGAGCGTGAGGGCGGTGTTCACCAGACCGATGTGGCTGAACGCCTGCGGGAAGTTGCCGAGCTGAACACCGGCCACGGGGTCGTACTCCTCGGACAGCAGCCCCACGTCGTTGGCCAGGCCCAGCAGCCGTTCGAAGAGGTCCCGCGCCTCCTTCGTACGGCCCGTCATGTGCAGTGCGTCGGCGAGCCAGAACGAGCACACCAGGAAGGTGCCCTCGCCGCCCGGCAGCCCGTCCACCGCGGTCTCCTCGACGCTGTACCGCCGTACGAACCCGCCGTGGTCCAGCTCCGCGCGGACCGCGTCGATGGTGCCGACGACGCGGGGGTCGTCGGGGGGCAGGAAGCCGACGCGGGGGATCAGCAGCAGGGACGCGTCGAGTTCGCGCGAGCCGTAGTACTGGGTGAAGGTGTTGCGCGCGGGGTCGTAGCCCTTCTCGCAGACCTCGCGGTGGACCTCGTCGCGCAGCGCGCGCCAGCCGTCCAGGTCGCCGGTGAGATCCGGGAAGGCCTCCAGGGCCTGCACCGCGCGGTGGGCGGCGACCCACACCATGACCTTCGAGTGGACGAAGTCGCGGCGACCGCCGCGCACCTCCCACAGCCCCTCGTCGGGCTGCTGCCAGGAGGAGCGCAGAAAGTCCAGCAGGACGCTCTGCAGGGACCACATGTGCGGCTTCGCCGGCAGGCCCGCGCGCCGGGCCAGCGACAGCGAGTCCATGACCTCGCCGTACACGTCCAACTGGAGCTGTTTCACGGCCTCGTTGCCGATGCGCACCGGCGTGGAGCCGCCGAACCCGGCGAGCCACGGCAGCTCGAACTCGGGCAGTCTCCGTTCGCCCGCGACGCCGTACATGATCTGGAGGTCCGCCGGGTCGCCGGCGACCGCGCGCAGCAGCCAGTTCCGCCAGGCCTCGGCCTCCTCGAGGTAGCCGCACTGCACCAGGGCGCCCAGGGTGAGGGTGGAGTCGCGCAGCCAGCAGTAGCGGTAGTCCCAGTTGCGCACCCCGCCCATCTCCTCGGGCAGCGAGGTGGTGGCCGCGGCCACGATGCCGCCGGTGGGCCGGTAGGTGAGCGCCTTCAGGGTGATCAGGGAACGGACCACGGCGTCCCGGTGCGGGCCGTCGTAGCGGCAGCGCGCCGCCCACGCCCGCCAGTCGGCCACGCTGCTCTCCAGCGTCTCGAAGGGGTCGGTCAGCGGGGGGCGCGGCTCGTGCGAGGGATGCCAGGTGAGGACGAAGGCGACCTTCTCGCCCTCCTCGACGGTGAATTCCGAGTGCGTGCCGAAGTGCTCGCCCCAGGTGGGCACCGGGGGCACGCTGCGCAGCCACGTCGCGTCGGGTCCCGCGACGGCCACCCGCTGCCCGTCGGACCTGCGCACCCACGGCACGATCGAGCCGTAGTCGAAGCGCAGTCGGAGCGTGCTGCGCACGGTGACCCGGCCGCGGAGTCCCTCCACGACGCGTACGAGGTCGGGGGCGACGTCGCGCTGGGGCATCAGGTCGGTGACCCGCACCGCGCCCTCGTCGGTCTCCCACTCGGTGTCGAGCACGAGGGTGTCGGGCCGGTAGCCGCGCCGGGTACACCGGTCCGCGCCCTTGGGCGCGATGCGCCAGTGGCCGTTCTCCTCGTCGCCGAGCAGCCTGGCGAAACAGGCGGCCGAGTCGAAGCGCGGCAGGCACAGCCAGTCCACGGAGCCGTCCATGCCGACGAGGGCGGCTGTCTGTTCGTCGCCGATGAGGGCGTAGTCCTCGATACGGGGGTGCACGCAGTGCGGTTTCCCTGCTGGCCGCGGGGGCAATCAGGGGTGGGGCCGGGGGAGTGAAGCGGCGGTCCCCGAGAAGATCACCCCCGAGTGGGCCGGTGTCTGGTTCAGGACCCACAGACCGATCAGCGTGGCCAGCGCGAACACGACCGCGATGAGCACGGTGAGGACGAGCCGGCGCCGGCGTTCGCGGCGCAGCCACTCGCCGCGGGCCGTGCGATAGGCGTCGGGGGCCGCGTGCACTCCGCCCGCCAGCGCGGCGAGGGCCTCCTGGAGTTCCTGTGCGGTGCGCGACTCGGTCGCGTCTCGGTGCGTCATCGCCGGGCCTCCATCGCCTGGGTCAGGGCGGCCAGGCCGCGTGCCGTGTGGGTCTTGACGGAGCCGCAGGAGATCCCCATCGCGGAGGCGATCTCGCTCTCCTTCAGCCCGAGCCAGTGCCTGAGCACCAGCGCCTCGCGCTGCCGGGCGGGCAGCTGCTGGAGCGCGTCGATGAGGACGCGCTGGTCGTCGTGGAGGAGCGCGGTGCTCTCCGCGGAGGCCACCAGCTCGGTCGGCGGGGCCTCCACGTGCTTGCGGGCGACCTGGAGGTGCCGTATCCGCATCCGGGTCAGATTGCAGACGGTGGAGCGCAGATAGGCCTCCGCGGCCTCGGTGTCCCTGAGGCGCCGCCACTTCCGGTAGATCTGGTAGTAGGCCTCGGCGACCACGTTCTCCGGGTCGTCCGCGCCGAGCAGCACGGCGAGGCGGAGCATCGAGGCGTAGTGCAGCTCGAAGAGCCGGGCCACACCGGCCTCGCGCTCCAGTTCGGCCGGGTCGGCCGCCGCGGGGGCGAGCGGGACGGGCACGGGGGTGCCGTGTCTCAGATGCTGTCTCACGGGTTGTTCGCTCCCGTCTCGGGGCGCCGCCTGACGGTCAGGCGCGACGGTAGGTCGGTCAGGTCGGCGCCCCGGGGGACGCCGAGCCGTTCGAGGGCCGCGGTTCCGGCCAGCGCGACGGTCAGGTTCAGCACGAGGGCGACGAGACCGGCGTAGATCTGGAAAGGCCCGCCGCCGAGCGAGGAGAAGCCCTCGCGGACCACGAGGAAAGTGCCGGTCAGCATGCCCGCCGCCCATCCGGCGAGCAGCGCCCGCGGGTGCAGCCGCCCGGTGAACAGGCCCACGGCGACGGCCGGGAAGATCTGCAGGATCCAGACCCCGCCGAGGAGCTGGAGGTTGATCGCGTCCTGGTCGCGCAGCCCGAACACGAACGCGACCGCGCCCACCTTCGCCGTCAGCGACACCGTCTTGGCGATGCGTACCTGCCGCTTGGGCGTGGCGGTGGGGTGCACGTACTCGACGTACACGTTGCGGACGAAGCAGGTGGCCGCCGCGATCGACATCACCGCGGCCGGGACCAGCGCCCCCACGGTGATCGCGCCGAACACCAGCCCGGCCAGCGGCCCCGGCATCAGCCGGTCCACCAGCATCGGTACGGCCGTCTCGGCGCCGCCCTCCGGTGCCCGCACCCCGGCCGCGAGCGCCGCGATCCCGAGGAACCCGAAGAGCGCGAGCAGCCCCGTCCAGGCGGGCAGCGCCACCGCGACCTTGCGCAGGGTGCGGGGGCTGTCGGCGGCGAAGGCGGCGGTCAGGACGTGCGGGTACATCAGCAGGGCGAGCGCGGAGCCGAGGGCGAGGGTGGCGTAGGCGGGCTGCTGGTCGGGGGAGAGGAGCAGGGCGGGTCCGCCCAGGCGCTCGGCGGCCCCGTCGAAGACCGCGCCCGGTCCGCCGAGCCGTTCCAGGACCAGCCAGGTGACGGCGGTGAGCGAGACGAAGACGGCGACCGCCTTGAGCGCGGAGATCACGGTGGGCGCCCGCAGCCCGTGCCGGTAGGTGGCCACCGCGAGCCCCGCGAACAGCGCCACCATGACCAGGTCCCCGCTCGCGCCGCGCGGGTAGACGCCCCCGGCGGTCAGCACGGCCCGTATCCCGAGCAGTTGGAGTGCCAGATACGGCATCGTCGCGAGGATCCCGGTGAGCGCGACCACCAGGGCCAGCGGCGCCGAGCCGTAGCGGCCGCGCACGAAGTCGGCGGCGGTGATGTAGCCGTGCCGGCGGGCCACCTCGCCGAGGCGGCTGAGCAGCACGAAGGCGATCGGGCAGACGATCACCGTGTACGGCACCGCGAAGAACGCGGCCCCGCCGTTGCCGTACGCCAGTCCCGGGACGGCGGTGAAGGTGTACGCGGTGAAGATCGTGCCGCCCAGCAGCAGCCAGCTCCACACCGGGCCCAGGCTGCGGTCGGCCAGCGCCCAGCCCTCCAGGGACGGCAGCCGGTCGTTCGGGCGCAGCCGGCGCGCGGTCACGGCGAGCAGCGACGCTCCGCCGATCACGGCGAGAAACGTCGCGGTCATGGCGCTGTCGGCCATGGTCACCGTCCTTGGTGTGCCCCGGGCGCGTTCGCGGGGATGGCTGTGCCCTCGCGCATTAGTTGCGCGGACCGCCGGTTCGGATGACGGACATCGGCGGGAAATCTCCCCGGAATTCGCTGTCAACCGTCCGTGGGAGGTGGGCAACTCTTGCACAGACCGACAGCGATGGGGAGAGGAGCGCAGGTCATGGCACGGACCGGTCATCACCGGCTACGGCGCGTCGCGATCGCCGTACTGCTTCTCGCCCCCGCCGCCGGACTGCTGTGGGTCCCGATGTACGCCGGTGCGGAGCCGCGCCTGGCGGGCACGCCGTTCTTCTACTGGTACCAGCTCGTCTGGGTGCCGGGGTGCGGTCTGTGCCTGCTCGCCGCGTACGCGCTGACGGACCGACGCCGACATCGCCGCTGAGCCCGTCTCTTCCTGTTCCACCGTTTCCGGTGAGGAGCCGCCATGCCCGAAACCTCCCTTCAGCCTGCCCTCGAGGCGCCTGAAAAGTCACGAATGTCAGCTCGATCGATCCTCGTATGGGCCGCCGTCGCACTGCTCGGCGCGGTCGCCTGGGGCGTGCTCGCGCTGGCCAGGGGCGAGAAGATCTCCGCGGTCTGGCTGGTCGTCGCCGCGCTCGGCTCGTATGCGATCGCCTACCGCTTCTACTCCCGCTTCGTCGTCCGGCGCGTCCTGAAACCGGACGACCGCCGCGCCACCCCGGCCGAACGCCTCGAAGACGGTGTCGACTTCCACCCCACCGACAAGCGGGTCCTCCTCGGGCACCACTTCGCCGCGATCGCCGGCGCCGGACCGCTGGTCGGCCCGGTCCTCGCGGCCCAGATGGGCTACCTGCCCGGCACCCTGTGGATCGTCGCCGGAGTGATCTTCGCGGGGGCCGTGCAGGACATGGTCGTGCTGTTCCTGTCCATGCGCCGGGACGGCAAGTCGCTCGGGCAGATGGCCCGTGACGAGATCGGCCGGGCGGGTGGGGCGGCCGCGCTGATCGCGGTCTTCGCCATCATGATCATCCTGCTTGGCGTGCTCGCCCTGGTCGTGGTCAACGCCCTCGCGCACTCCCCGTGGGGCACCTTCTCCGTCGCCATGACCATCCCCATCGCCCTGTTCATGGGCTTCTGGCTGCACCGCATCCGTCCCGGCCGGGTCGTGGAGACCAGCTTCATCGGCGTCGCGCTGCTGCTCCTCGCGATCGTCGGCGGCAGCTGGGTCCAGAACTCCTCGCTGGCCTCCGCCTTCACACTCAGCCCGACGACCCTGGTCTTCTGCCTCGTCGGCTACGGCTTCGTCGCGTCCGTCCTCCCGGTCTGGATGCTCCTGGCCCCCCGCGACTACCTCTCCACCTTCATGAAGATCGGCACGATCGCGCTGCTCGCCGTCGGGGTCGTGGTCGCCGCCCCGGTGCTGCGGGCGGACGCGGTGAGCGACTTCGCGACCTCGGGCGCCGGGCCGGTGTTCGCCGGGTCCCTGTTCCCCTTCCTGTTCATCACCATCGCCTGCGGCGCGCTGTCCGGCTTCCACGCGCTGGTCTCCTCCGGCACGACACCGAAGCTGATCCAGAAGGAGTCGCAGGTCCGCATGATCGGCTACGGCGCCATGCTGATGGAGTCGTTCGTCGCGATCATGGCGCTGATCGCCGCCGCGACCCTTGAGCCCGGCCTGTACTACGCGATGAACGCCCCCGCCGGACTGCTGGGCACGACGGCCGAGTCGGCCTCGCACGCGGTCGCCGGCCTCGGCTTCACCATCACCCCCGACCAGCTGACGCATGCGGCCAGGGCGGTCGAGGAACAGTCGCTGATCGCCCGTTCCGGAGGCGCCCCGACCCTCGCGGTCGGCATGTCGGAGATCTTCTCCGGGGTGTTCGGCGGGACCGCCATGAAGGCCTTCTGGTACCACTTCGCGATCATGTTCGAGGCGCTGTTCATCCTGACCACGGTGGACGCGGGCACCCGGGTCGGCCGCTTCATGCTCCAGGACATGCTCGGCAACGTGTGGAAGCCGGTCGGCCGGGTCAACTGGAAGCCGGGCATCTGGCTGTGCAGCGCCCTGGTGGTCGCGGCCTGGGGCTACTTCCTCCACACCGGCGCCACCGACCCGCTCGGCGGGATCAACCAGCTCTTCCCGCTCTTCGGCATCGCGAACCAGCTGCTCGCCGCGATCGCCCTGGCCGTGTGCACCACCGTCCTCGTCAAGTCCGGGAAGCTGCGCTGGGCGTGGGTCACCGGGGTCCCGCTGGCCTGGGTGGTCGCGATCACCTTCACCGCGGGCTGGCAGAAGATCTTCTCCGACGATCCGCGGGTCGGGTTCTTCGCCCAGCGGGCCAAGTACGCCGACGGCATCGACACCGGCCAGGTGCTCGCCCCCGCCAAGACCCTCGACGACATGCACACCGTGGTCACCAACTCCACGGTCGACGGCGTGCTCATCGCCCTGTTCCTGCTGCTGGTCGCGGTGGTCATCGTCAACGCGGGGGTGGTGTGCGTGCGGGCGGTCCGGGCGCCGGGGGCGTCGCCGACCACCGAGGCGCCGTACGTCGAGTCGCGGATCGACGCGCCCGAGCAGGCCGGCGAGGAGCTCGTGGGAGTGCGCTCGTGACGGTGACGGTGACGGTGACCGCGCGGCGCTGGGCGCGGGCCGTCCACTGGTACCTGCGCGAGCTGACCGGGGAGGCGGAGTACGACCGCTACCGCGAGCGGCTCCGGCACCACCGCCCGCTCGCACCGGTACCGACCAGGCGGGAGTACGAGGTGCTGCGCGCGCGGCACCGGGAGGCTCATCCGCAGGGGCGGTGCTGTTGACGCCGTCGTCCTGGACCACGGGGCGGGCACACCGCCCGCCCCGTACGCCCCACTCACCCTTCGGGACCGAGATGTTCAGACGCCGCACCGCCCTGCTGGTCCACCCCGCCCTCGACGACGACGCGCTGCACGCGACACTGACCGAACTCCGGCCCGCCCCTCAGCTGCACGGCCTCGGCGCGGGTTCCAGCCGTCCGCTCTGGGCGCCGGTCGGCGACCTGCTGCGGGACACGGGGAGGGACTGGGACCGTCGGTGGCACCGGATGTCCGTACTGGCGGACCGGTTGCCGGTCTCGGTGTCCGAGCGGTGGATCACCGAACGGCCCGGGGACGGGGACGCGCTGGTGCTGTGGGCCTGTGTCCGGTGCGCACGGCAGAGCCCGGCCGGGGGACGGGCGGCGGGGGAACGGGCCGCCGGTGGACGGGCCGCCGATGGACGGGCCGCCGGTGGACGGATCGCGGAGGCATGGGACGCAGGGGGGTGGGCCGCCGTGCGGGACGCCGAGCGGGCGTGTCTGCGTGCCGCCGAGGCCTGCCCCGAGGACCCGACACCCTGGCTGGCCCTCCTGGGGTTGATGCACTCCCACGCGGTGCCGCCCCGGGACGCCGTGCCCGTCTGGACCGAGGCCGTCACCCGTGCGCCGTGGCACCGGGGCGCCTACCACCGGCTGCTGAGCTATCTGTCCCCGCGCGGGCACGGCTCGGTCGCCGACATGATGGACTTCGCCGGACACGGCGCCGCCCGCGCCCCGCAGGGCTCACCCCTGGCTCTGCTCCCCGTCGCGGCCCGCGTCGAACTCGTCGCGCACCGGCAGCGGCAGCTGTCCTTCGGGGCCGACCGCCACTGGAACGAACCCCGGGCCGGCACCGAGATCGAGTCGGCCCTGACCGAGTGGTTCCACACCGGCGCCGCACCGCACGCCGAGGCGGTCGCCGACCTCAACATCCTGGCCTTCGCGCTCGTCCGCACCCACCGCCCGACCGACGCGGCGCCCGTGTTCGGACGGATCGGCCGCCGCATGACCCCGTATCCCTGGGAGCTGCTGCCCGAGCCGGAGCGCACGTTCCGCTACTGGCGGGACCGCCCGGGACGGTGAGCGTCACGTCGGGGCGTGCCGCGCGGGCAGGTCACACCGCGGCCGGTTCCGCCTCCGCGGCGCTGTCCTGCTCCGCCTTCTCCCGGCGGTCACGCACCTCGCGCCGCACCAGGACCACCCATCCGATCGGCACGCCCACGGAGAACAGCCACCACTGGATCGCGTAGGCGTAGTTCAGCGCGGCGTCCTCCTCGCCGGGGTTGCCGCCGATCAGTTCCGGGCTGTCGCCCTTCGGCTCGGGTGCCGTCTGGGCGATGTAGCCGCCGAGCACCGTGGCACCCAGCCGCTTCGCCTCCTGCTCGCTGTTGATCAGCATGATCTGCCGGTCCGGCAGTCCCTTGAGGTTCTTGATGCCGCTCGCCGCGGTCGTCTCGTCCGGCATCAGCCGCCCGGTGACGGTGATCTCGCCCTTCGGGGGAGCGGGGATCCTCGGGAACGCGGTCTGGCTGGGACCGTCCGAGGGGATCCACCCCCGGTTGACCAGCAGCACCTTGCCGTCGTCGAGGACGAAGGGGGTCAGGACGTGATAGCCGACCTCGTCGTCCGAGTTGGTACGGCGCCGCACGACGACCTCGTCGTCGGTGTCGAAGTGCCCCTTCGCGGTCACCCTGCGGTACCGGTCGTGGGTCGTGACCGTGTGCCCGGGCGAGGTCATCTCCTCCACCGGCACCGGCGTCGCGTGCATGGCCTCGGAGACCAGCCGGTTGCGGGCGGTGCGCTCCTCGTAGCGGTGCATCTGCCAGATGCCCAGCCTGATCATCGTGGGGATGAGGAGCAGGGCGACCAGCGTGAGGATCACCCACTGCCGGGACAACAGGAAGCGGTACACCCCACGACCGTACAACTCGGGCCGCGGGGTGTTCGCACAGGGGTGTGGTCAGACCCGGTCGACGATGCCCACCTTCCCCTCCGCCCGGGCGCAGTGCGCACCGCAGAACCAGTGGCCCTCGACCTCCACGCCCTGCCCGATGATCTGCACACGACAGTGCTCGCAGATCGGTGCCATCCGGTGGATCGCACAGGAGAAGCAGTCGAAGACATGCACCGCGCCCTGGGCGTGCACCTCGAAGGACATGCCGTAGTTATTGCCGCAAACTTCGCAAGTCGCCATGGGCCACAGGGTGAGCCGTCGTCACCGCGCGGACGCGACGGCGCCAGGCGAGTCGTACGGCAAATCACCCGTCCGTACGGTCCCCTCTTCCGTACGGTCATCCCTCCGACGCCGGTTCCACATCCCGCAGAAGCTGCCCGAAGGCCGCCTCGTCGACGACCGGTGTGCCGAACTGCCGGGCCTTGACCACTTTGGACGTGCCCGAGTCCGGGTCGTTGGTGACGAGCAGGCTGGTCAGCCGGGAGATGCTGGTGGCGACATGCAGCCCGGCCTCGGTCGCCCGGTCCTCCAGGAGGTCGCGCTCGGTCGAGGTGTCCCCGGAGAACGCGATCCGCATCCCCTGCTTGAGCGGCCTGCCGTCCTCGTACCGCCCCGGGTTGGGGTAGGGGCACGCGGGCCGCTTGCGCGCGGGCCGCCAACTGGTCTGCCGGTAACCGGAGTAGTTCGCCGACTGCCGGGGCACCGCCCGGTCCGTCCACTCGGTCAGCGGCCGGCACTCGTGCAGCGGCAGCCGCACGCTCCGCTCGGCGGCGGCCCGCAGACTCGGCCGGAACGCCTCCGCGAGCACACGCGCGTCGTCGAGGGCATGGTGCGCCCGCCGCTGCACGACGCCGAAGTGGGCCGCCAGCGACTCCAGTTTGTGGTTGGGCAGCGGCAGGCCCAGCTCCTTCGACAGGACGATGGTGCACAGCCGCTGGCTCACCGGCGCCACGCGGCCGGCGCGCGCGTACTCGCGGGCGATCATCTGCCAGTCGAAGACTGCGTTGTGCGCGACGAGCACACGGCCGTCGAGGCGGGCCGAGAACTCCTCGGCGATGTCCTGGAAGAGAGGGGCGCCCTCGAGTGCCTCGCTCGTCAGCCCGTGGATCCACACCGGGCCCGGATCGCGCTCCGGATTGACCAGCGTGTACCAGTGGTCCTCGACCTCGCCGCGGGCGTCCAACCGGTAGACGGCCGCGGAGATTATCCGGTCGTCGCGGGCCAGGCCGGTGGTCTCCACGTCGACGACCGCGTATCCCTGCGGATACGCGGCCGGCCACGTCGTGGGGGAGGACGCTGCGGTCGTCTGGTCTTCGAGCATGGTCCATGAGGATACGGGCCGGGACTGACAGTCCCTCACGGCGGCGTCGGTACCGGGCTCTCGGGGACCTGGGTGCGATCCTCCGGGGATGACGGATGAGGGTGTGAGCGGACCGGCGCACGACGAGGCCCACGGCGGCGGGCTGGGCACCCGCCTCAACTGGCTGCGCGCGGCCGTCCTCGGGGCGAACGACGGCATCGTCTCCACGGCGGGCCTCGTCGTCGGCGTGGCCGGCGCGACGAGCAACCGCGCGGCGTTGCTGACGGCGGGTCTGGCGGGTCTGCTGGCCGGCTCGATGTCCATGGCGGCCGGGGAGTACGTGTCCGTGTCGACCCAGCGCGACTCCGAGATGGCCGCGCTGGCGGTGGAGAGACGTGAACTCCGCGAACAGCCGGACGCGGAACTGGAGGAGTTGACGCAGCTTCTGGAGGAACGGGGCCTGTCCCGTGAGGTGGCCGGCGAGGCGGCGGAACAACTGACGGAGCGTGACGCACTACGGGCTCACGCGCGCGTGGAGCTCGGCATCGACCCGGACGAACTGACGAACCCCTGGCACGCGGCCTGGGCGAGCTTCCTGGCGTTCACGGCGGGAGCGCTGCTGCCCCTGCTCGCCATCGTGCTGCCGCCGTCGGGGTGGCGGGTGCCGGTGACCGTGGTGTCGGTGGTGGCCGCGCTGGTGGCGACCGGATGGAGCAGTGCGCGGCTGGGGGCGGCGGCCCCCGGGCGCGCGGTGGTGCGCAACGTGGCGGGCGGGCTGCTGGCCATGGGCGTCACGTACGGGGTGGGGGTGCTGCTGGGCGCGGCCGGAGTCGTTTGACGTCCCTTGGCGGAGATCGCCAAGAAGCAAGCGCGTACCACCGTGAATACTTGTCAGTAACAACGTCTAGCCGTGCCCGAGCGGCGGTTCTACGGTGCACGCATGCCCAACCTCCCCGACGTCGTGGTCTGGTCCATACCCGCCTTCGTGCTGCTCACCGTCATCGAGATGATCAGCGTCCGCATCCACCCCGACGAGGACGCGGCGGGCTACGAGACCAAGGACGCCGCCACCAGCCTCGGCATGGGACTCGGCAGCCTCTTCTTCGACTTCCTCTGGAAGATCCCGATCGTCGCCGTGTACACGGCCCTGTACGAGCTCACCCCCCTGCGCGTCCCCGTCCTGTGGTGGACGATCCCCCTGATGCTCCTCGGGCAGGACTTCTTCTACTACTGGTCCCACCGCGGCCACCACGTCATCCGCATCCTGTGGGCCTGCCACGTCGTCCACCACTCCAGCCGGAAGTTCAACCTCACCACCGCGCTGCGCCAGCCCTGGACCACCCTGACCGTCTGGCCGTTCTACGTCCCCCTCGTCGCCGCCGGCGTCCACCCGGCCGCGCTCGCCTTCTGCTCCTCCGCGAACCTCGTCTACCAGTTCTGGATCCACACGGAACGCATCGACAAGATGCCCCGCTGGTTCGAGTTCGTCCTCAACACGCCGTCCCACCACCGCGTCCACCACGCCTCCCAGGGCGGCTACCTGGACCGCAACTTCGGCGGAATCCTCATCGTCTGGGACCGGCTCTTCGGCTCGTTCGTCGCCGAGACCGAACGGCCCGTCTACGGGTTGACCAAGAACATCAACACGTTCAACCCGATCAAGGTGGCCACCCACGAGTACGTGGCGATCATCAAGGACGTCAAGAAGGCACGGAGCTGGCGCGAGCGGGCGGGCCGGGTCTTCAGGGGCCCGGGCTGGGCACCGGCACCCGTACCGGAGACGACCGAGGAGACCGTGCCCGCGTGACCACCCCGAGCAGCCACGGCACCGGCCCCCACCGCACCCGCCGCGCGCTCCTCGCGGTGTTCGCCCTCGCCGCCGTCGTCGACCTCGCCTCCCTGGCCACCGGCTTCGCCCCCGGCCACACCGTCGCCAAGCCCCTTCTGATGCCCCTCCTGGCCGCGTACTCCCTCGCGTCCGGGGCGCCCCGGCTCCTGGTCGGCGCCCTGGTGTGCGGCTGGGGCGGCGACGTCCTGCTGCTGTCCGACGCCGACCCCGCCTTCCTCGCCGGCATGGCCTCCTTCGCGGCGGGCCACGTCTGCTACCTCGCGCTCTTCCGGGCGTACGGCAGCCCACGCGCGCGCGTGGGCCTCCTCGCGCCCGCCTACGCCACCGCCCTCGTCGTCACCGTCGTGGCCCTGTGGCCGGACCTGCCCGCCGGACTGCGCGTGCCCGTCGCCGTCTACAGCGTGCTGCTCACGACGATGGCGTGCGCCTCGGCCGTACGCTTCGGGGCGCTCACCGGAGTCGGCGGCGCGCTCTTCCTCCTCTCCGACACCCTCATCGCCACCGGCGTCGCCGACTGGCCCCAGCTCCCGCGGCCCGAGTTCTGGATCATGCTCACGTACATCGCCGCGCAGTTCCTGCTGGCCGACGGCACCCTGCGAGCCCTCGAAGCGCGCCCCGGGCCCATGGCGACGTACGGTGAGGTGCGCTCGACCACCCCCTGAGCGCCGTCACGACCCCGCACGAGAAGGACCCTCGCATGCGCGCCACCACCATCCACGCCCCCTACGACATGCGCGTGGAGGACGTGCCCGAACCCGTGGTGCAACTGCCCACCGACGCCGTGCTCCGGGTGCTGCGCGCCTGCATCTGCGGCAGCGACCTGTGGGCCTACCGCGGTGAGGCGGCCCGGCAGCCGGGGCAGCGGATCGGCCACGAGTTCCTCGGCGTCGTGGAGGAGACCGGCTCCGAGGTCGCCACCCTCAGGCGGGGCGACCTCGTCGTCGCACCCTTCATGTGGTCCGACGGCGTCTGCGACTACTGCCGCGAGGGCCTGACCACCTCCTGCGAGCACGGCGGCTTCTGGGGCTCCGTCGGGTACGACGGCGGCCAGGGCGAGGCCGTCCGCGTCCCGTTCGCCGACGGCACCCTCGTACGACTGCCCAAGGAGGCGGCCTCCGACGACCACCTGCTGTCCTCCCTGCTGACCCTCTCCGACGTCCTGGGCACCGGCCATCACGCGGCCCTCGGCGCCGGTGCCCGCCCGGGCGCCACGGTCGCCGTCGTCGGCGACGGTGCCGTCGGCCTGTGCGCGGTGCTCGCCGCCAAGCGGCTCGGCGCCGAAAGGATCATCGCCCTGGGCCGGCACCAGGTCCGCACCGACATCGCGCGCCGCTTCGGTGCCACCGACGTCGTCGCCGAGCGCGGGGACGCGGCCGTCGAGGCCGTCCGTGAACTCACCCGCGGCCAGGGCGCGCACGCCGTCGTCGAGGCCGTCGGCACCGAACAGTCCATGCGTACCGCCGTCGGCATCGCCCGTGACGGCGGCGCCATCGGCTTCGTCGGCGTGCCGCACGGCAGCGGCACCGGCGTCGACCTCGGCGTCCTGTTCGACCGGAACATCGCCCTGCGCGGCGGCGTCGCACCGGTCCGCGCCTACATCCCCGAACTGCTTCCCGACGTCCTGGACGGCACCGTCGACGCCTCACCCGTCTTCGACATGACCGTCGGCCTCGAGGGCGTCCCCGACGGCTACAAGGCGATGGACGAGCGCACCGCGCTCAAGGTCCTCGTCACCAACTGACGGGCATGGGGGGCCGCTTCACGGGCCTGCCGGTCACAGGGGGCTTCACGGGCTGACGGTCAAGGTGCTGCTTCACGGGCCTGACGATCACGCGCAGGCCTCACGGGCCTGACGGTCGCGGTGCGGCTTCACCGGTCTGCCGGTCGCGGTGCGGCTTCACCGGTCTGCCGGTCGCGGTGCCGCTTCTCCGGTCTGTCGGTCATGGTGCGGCTCACCGGTCCGACGCACGGTGGGGTGTCACCAGCGAATCGGCAGCGGCAGTGCCGTCAGCAACCCCGACACCGCGACCACCAGGCCCAGCGCGACGACCTCCACGCGCGCAGGGACGCAGGCGGCCAGCGGGTCGGGGGCGCGGCGCAGTCGGATCCTGGCCCACAGGGCGAGCGCGGCGACGACCGCCACGAGCAGCAGCTTGGCGAGCAGAGTGCGCCCGTAGGCCGTGTCCGTCAGTTGCTCCAGGACCGTGCCGGCCGGCATCCGCCGCAGCGAACTCCACACACCGGTCGCGGTGATGGCGGCGAGCAGGACGGCCGCCACGCGCGCGTAGAGCCCGAGCAGCGCCGTGCCCGGCTCTCCGGGGCCCCAGCGGCGCAGCGTCCGCAGTACGAGGAGCAGCCCGCCCGCCCACAGTGCCGCGCACGTGAGGTGAACCAGCGTCAGCCCGGAGCCGACCAGTGGGGTGTGCTCGGTCGAGGGGTGCGCGCGCAGGGCTTCCGCCACCACCACGGCGGCCAGGGGCCACACCTGGAGGGCTGGGCGGCCGGAACGGGCGCACAGCCCGGCCACCAGGAACGCGTTGGCCTCCAGCAGGGCCAACTTGCCGTCCCGCGAGGCGTACAGGCCGCCGACATCGATCTCGGAGAGGCTGTGCGGCACCAGATTGCCGGTCGCCACGACCGACGCCAGGCCCAGCGCGGCGACGAAACCGGCGGTGGCCGCCCAGGGGGCCCAGGAGCGCGCGACGTCCGGCGGAGCACCGGGCACCGCGCGGGCCAGCCGGCCCACGAACAGCTCTCCCAGCGGCACGCACAGCGCCGCGAACAGCACGGTCCGCAGCAGGGCCACCGCCCCGGCCCCGGGCGCGGCGGCCTCCCCGGTGCCGCGCAGCGCCGCGGACGGACCGAACAGGGGTATCGCCGCGCCCAGGGTCACCAGGGCGAGGACGGCGACCGCCCGCCCGGTGCCGGGACGCCGCGAGGGAAGGCTCGCGTCGGCCACCTCGGAGGGTCTTGTCAAGGTCACCCCCCCGATCTTGACCACAACGGACAGAACCGGGCAACTGCAGGGAAACAAGTGGTGGTAGGGCATTCCACCCATGGATACGTCTCCCGTGCCCCTGCCGGTTCAGAACTGCTGGGCCCAGCGTGCCGCATCCGTGCCCCACGGCACCGGTGGTCGGCCCCAGTCCGCGGGGCCGCCCTCGAACGAGACCGGCGACAGCGCGTACCGCAGCCGCCCGAGCGCGCTGTCCGTCTGCGACAACCAGGGCCCGGGACCGTCGTACGAGCCTCTCCGCCCATCCGCCGCGGCCATGCCGTCCGGGCCGTCGAGGCCGTCCGTCAGCCACAGGGCCGTCCGTGCGAGTGCCAACCTGACGAACCGGCTCCCGCCCTCGTACGACTGCTCCCTCAACGCCCGCAGTACGGCCGCCGCCAGCAGATAGCCCGTGCCGTGGTCGAGGGCCTGCGCGGGCAGCGCGCCCGGCCGCGCCGCCGAACCCTCCAGCACCGCGATCCCGGTGGCCGCCTGCACGAGGCTGTCGAAGCCCCGCCGTTCCCGCCACGGGCCGTACGCACCCCACGCCGACAACTGCGCGACGACCAGGCCCGGCCGCCGCTCGGCCAGCGCCTCGGGAGACAGCCCGAACCGGTCGAGCGCGCCGGGCCGGTACCCGGTGACGACCACGTCCGCCGCCGCGAGCAACTCCTCGAAGTGCTGCCGGTCGACGGCCAGGTCGAGCGTCGCCGACCGCTTCCCGAAGCCGGTGTCGGCGTGCTGGTCCGGCAGTTCGGGCAGCCGGGGCGCGTCCAGGCGCAGGACGTCCGCGCCGAGCAGGGCGAGCGTCCGGGTGGCGACCGGGCCCGCGAGGACCCGTGTCAGGTCCAGCACGCGCAGGCCGGCGGCCGGCAGCAGGGGAGAGGCGCCGACCGGGGCGAAGGTGCGCGCGGGTGCCGTGTCCGGCCGCTCCCGTTCGACCAGGGGCCGTTTCGCCACCTCGGCCGCCTGCGGGTGCGCGGCCCACTCCTCGGGAGAGCGCAGGGCCACGGCGAGACCCCCGGCCGCGTGCACGGCTTCCTCGACGTCCAGGGCGGACCGCTCGGCGAGCGCCGCTTCCACGGCTGCCGGGTCCTCCGGCACCCCCAGGGCGTCGAGCAGCCGTGCCCGGTGGTGCGGGTAGTTCGCGTGCGTCCGCACCCATCCGTCCGCCGTCCGCCAGAACCGGGACAGCGGTGCGAAGGTGACCGGCGCGCGACCGCCGATCAACAGATGACGCTCGCTCAGGAACGCGGTGGCGACCGCCCCGTCGTCCACCTGTACCGCCGGCACCCGGGCGAGCCCCGCTCGCCGTGCGCCCAGTTCGGCGGCGGCCAGGGCGCACTCGCCCACACAGGTCCGCGCCAGCTCCTGCACGGGAAGGCGCCCCTGAAGGGCGCCTTCCCTCACCACGAACTTGATTGCAGTCATGACTGCACTATGCAGTATTGACTCAATCAATATACAGATCGACCTTGATCGACCCTTGCCGCTACTTCGTCACGGCGTCCAGCGCGTCCACCGTGCCCCAGCCGTAGAAGCCGTTGCGGTTCTTGGATCCCTCGCACACCGCGTCGACCTTGCCGTCGCCGTTGATGTCGTACGGGTCCGTGCACGGCGTGGCGTCGGCCTCGGCGTACAGCAGCGCCTTCACCAGGGCCGGCGGGGCGTACGGGTGCGTCGACTTGATCAGGGCGGCCACGGCCGCGGCGTGCGGCGAGGCCATCGACGTACCCGCCATGTACCCCCACTTGCCGCCGGGCAGCGTGCCCAGGATCAGACCGCTGGTCGCGGGCGGCGCGGGCGTCTGGTAGGCCGTCGAGTCGCCGCCGGGCGCGGCCACGTCGATGGTGCCCAGACCGTAGTTGGAGAAGGACGACTTGATGCCCTTCGCCCCGGTCGCGGCGACCGTCACGACGCCCGGCAGCTGCGTCGGTATGTCGAAGCACTCGGACGGGTCGATCACCCGGTCCGAGGGCGTGCCGTCGTTCGGCGAGACCGGGTCGGTGATCTCGTCGGCCGCCAGGTCGTAGTTCTCGTTGCCGGCCGCGGCGACGTTGACCACACCCCGCTTCTCCGCGTACCGCGAGGCCCGGGTGATCGCGTCCACAAGGGCCTTCTGGTCCGGGTCGTCGGTGCAGTTGAAGTACCACGGGTCCGTGTAATAGCTGTTGTTGGTGACGTCGACGCCGTGCGTGGCCGCCCACATGAAGCCGCAGACCACGGCCTCCGTGTAGAAGTAGCCGGCGGTGGTCGACACCTTGATGCCCGCCACCTTCACACCGGGCGCGACACCGGTCATGCCGACGCCGTTCTTGGCGGCCGCGATCTCACCGGCCACGTGCGTGCCGTGCGGGCTCTCCGCGGCGCTCGGCCGCCAGGCCCCGTCGGTGGTGTCCGGCTTGCCCGTCACACAGTTGACGGACGCGGCCCGGTCGAAGTTCGGCGCGAGGTCCGGGTGGGTGTCGTCCACGCCGGTGTCGATCACGGCGACGGTCACCTTCTTGCTGCCGAGCGACTTCTCGTGCGCCTTGTCCGCCTTGATGGCGGGCAGGTCCCACTGCAACGACTCCAGCGGGTCCTGGCCGGCGTCGGCGGCGGCCTGCGCCGCGGCCATCTGCGCCGAACTGAGCGCCTTCGGCGTCCCCTCGTCGGTCGTCGACTGCGCGGGCAGCGGCGCGTTGCGCGTGTTGCCCGCCGACTCGACCCCGCGGACCTTGCGGATCGTCTTGGCGAAGTCGGGGTTCGACGAGTGGACGACGATCACGCCGATCTGGTCGTACGACGTCACGATCGTGCCGCCGGCCGCGGCGATGGCCTTCTTCACCTTCGCAGAGGGACCGTGTCCGGGGCGGACGTTGACGACGTAGCTGAGCGCCGTGCCGTCCGCCGCGGCGGAGGCTAGCACGTCGCTGACGGCACCGGTGGCACCGGCCGCGGTGGCCGGGTGCCCGGCCGCGGACGCCGTGGCGCCCGGCAGGAACGCCATGGCCGTCGCGATGGCCATACCGAGCGGGATCGCGAGCGTGCGCCGGTAGCGCGCGTGGGGCCCTGTCATGATGAGAGTCTCTCCAGTTCGTTCTCGGTACAAGCGGTCCGTGCGGGTGGTGCGGGTCGGACGAAGTGGCGGGACGGGCACGTCACTTGACCGCGCGCAGCGCGTTGACGATGCCGAAGCCGTAGAACCCGTTGACCCGGGTGCCGCCCACGCACACCGCGTCCTGTGTGCCGTCGCCGTCCTGGTCGTACGAGGCGGGGCAGCTCGTGGCGTTCGCCTGCGCCTTGAGGAGCGCCTGCAGCTGGGCCGGGCTCGCCTTGGGGTGCGTCGACTTCAGGAGCGCTGCGACGCCCGCGGCGTGCGGCGAGGCCATCGAGGTGCCCTGCAGGAAGCCGTACGCGCCGTTCGGCATGGTGGACAGGATGCGGCCGTTCTGCGACGGCGTGTCCGGGATCTGGTAGAGCCGGTCGCCACCGGGCGCGGCGACGTCGATGACGCCCTTGCCGTACGAGGAGTAGTACGACTTGAGGTTCTTGACGCCCGTCGCGCTGACCGTGACGACACCGGGCAGCTGCGTCGGTACGTCGAAGCACTCGTGCGGGTCGACGGTGCGCTCCACCGGAGTGGAGTCGTCGGGGCTGGAGTCGTCGACGAGCGCGTCGGAGTCCAGGTCGTCGTTGGAGTTGCCTGCCGACGCCAGGCTGAGCGTGCCCTTCTTCTGCGCGTACCGCTGCGCCCTGTTGACCGAATCAACAATGGCCCGCTGATCGGGGTCGTCCATGCAGTTGTACAGCCATGGATCAACGTAGTAGCTGTTGTTCGTGATCTCGACGCCGTGGTCCGCGGCGAACACGAACGCGCACACGACGCTCTCCGGGTAGAAGAGGCCGTTGCTCCGGTCGGTCACGTTGATGGCCGAGACCTTCACGCCGGGGGCGACCCCCGCCACACCGATGCCGTTGCGGGCCGCGGCGATCTCACCGGCCACGTGGGTGCCGTGGTAGTCGTCGGCGGTGTACGGCCGCCAGGCGCCCTCGCTGGTGTTCGGGACACCGCCGTCGCAGTTGGCCGACTGGGAGGCGGAGAAGTTGGGCGCGATGTCGGGGTGGGTGTCGTCGACGCCGGTGTCGATCACGGCGACGGTCACCTTGCGGCTGCCCGGGTTGATCCTGGCCGCCTTGTCGGCGCCTATCGCGCGCAGATCCCACTGGTCGGCCTCGAGGGGCTCGGCGTCCGGCGTCGCGGCCGAGGCCTTGGCGACCTTCGCGGCCTGTGCGGCCGACAGGACCTGGACAGCGCCCTCGTCCGTCGTGCCCGCCGGGGTCAGCGCCGAGGTGCGGGTCGCACCGGCCGACTGCACCCCGCGCACCTTGCGGATCTTCTGCGCGAAGTCCGGCGCGGAGGAGTGGACGACGATCACACCGATCTTCTCGTACGCGATCACGACGGTGCCGCCGGCCGCCGGTATCGCCTTCTTCACCGACGCGATCGTGCGGTGGTCCACCTTGGTGTTGACGACGTACGACAGATTCGTCGCGTCCGCGGCCTGTGCCGCGGTCTCTCCCGCCGGAGCGGCCGAGGCCACCGAGGGCAGGAGGCCGAGCGAGGCCGTGAGGGACAGCACGACGGGCACGGCCAGCGCGAGGCTGCGTCGCGAACGTCTGGAACGCGGCTGGGACATGGGGTCTCCACATCATCCGGAAACGAAACCGGCCCGAGACGCAGGTGTCGCTCGGGCAGGTACATGACGGGTGGTGCAGGCCGAAGCTATCTCCCGAAGTCGCTGGCCAGCAATGACTTCCCCAAGGTGAGTTCGGAAAGAAGCAAAGCGAGTTGAACCGGGCCCAGCGCGGCGCCGTGACCTTGAACAGGGAACGCGAGGACACTCGCCCCCGATCCCCGTCACAACCGCACCCGCAACGCGAGGAGACTCCGTGGCCACCGACGCACCGCCACCCTCGAAAGAGACCCATAAGCTCCCCACCGCGGCGGAGTTCACCGAGGTTCAGGAGAGCGCGGAGTTCGGTGAACTGCGCCGCTCCTACCGCTCCTTCGCCTTTCCGCTCACCGTCGGTTTCATCGCCTGGTACCTGCTGTACGTCCTGCTGTCCAACTACGCGGGCGACTTCATGGGCACCAAGCTCTTCGGCAACATCAACGTCGCCCTGGTCCTCGGTCTCGCCCAGTTCCTGACCACGTTCCTCATCGCCTGGTGGTACTCGCGCGTCGCCGCCGCCAAGTTCGACCCCAAGGCCGAGGCCATCAAGTCCCGGATGGAGGGCGGAGAATGAGTCCCGCGATCACCCTTGCCGCAGGCGAGGCCAGCGAGCACCGGCCGCTGATCATCAGCCTGTTCGCGGTCTTCGTCGTCGCGACCCTCGTCATCACGGTCTGGGCCGGACGCCAGACCAAGGACGCCTCCGACTTCTACGCGGGCGGCCGCCAGTTCACCGGTTTCCAGAACGGACTCGCCGTCTCCGGCGACTACATGTCGGCCGCGTCCTTCCTCGGCATCGCGGGCGCCATCGCCCTCTTCGGCTACGACGGCTTCCTGTACTCCATCGGCTTCCTGGTCGCCTGGCTCGTCGCCCTGCTCCTGGTCGCCGAACCGCTGCGCAACTCCGGCCGCTACACGATGGGTGACGTGCTGGCGTACCGGATGCGTCAGCGACCCGTCCGCACCGCGGCCGGCACCTCCACCATCGTGGTCTCGATCTTCTACCTGCTGGCCCAGATGGCGGGCGCGGGCGTCCTGGTCTCCCTGCTGCTCGGCATCACCAGCGACGGCGGCAAGATCGGCATCGTCGCCCTGGTCGGCGTCCTGATGATCGTGTACGTCACCATCGGCGGCATGAAGGGCACCACCTGGGTCCAGATGGTCAAGGCCGTCCTGCTGATCGCGGGCGCCCTGCTGCTGACCTTCCTGGTGCTGCTGAAGTTCGACTTCAACGTCTCCGACCTGCTGGGCTCCGCCGCCGACAACAGCGGCAAGGGCGCGGCCTTCCTGGAGCCGGGCCTGAAGTACGGCGCCACGGGCACGACCAAGCTGGACTTCATCTCGCTCGGCATCGCCCTGGTCCTCGGCACCGCAGGACTGCCGCACATCCTGATCCGCTTCTACACGGTGCCCACCGCCAAGGCCGCCCGTAAGTCGGTCATCTGGGCCATCGGCCTGATCGGCGCCTTCTACCTGATGACCCTCGCCCTCGGCTTCGGGGCCGCGGCCCTCATCAAGCCGGACGAGATCATCGCCTCCAACAAGGCGGGCAACACGGCGGCGCCACTGCTGGCACTGCATCTGGGCGGCGTCGACTCCAACTGGGGCGCGATCCTGCTGGCGACCATCTCGGCGGTCGCCTTCGCCACCATCCTCGCGGTCGTCGCCGGACTCACCCTGGCCTCGTCCTCGTCCTTCGCCCACGACATCTACGCGAACGTCATCAAGCGGGGCCAGGCCACCGAGAAGCAGGAGATGAGCGCGGCCCGCTGGGCCACCGTCGGCATCGGCGCGGTCTCCATCCTGCTGGGCGCCCTCGCCCGCGACCTCAACGTCGCGGGACTCGTCGCGCTCGCCTTCGCGGTCGCCGCCTCGGCAAACCTGCCGACGATCATCTACAGCCTCTTCTGGAAGCGGTTCACCACCTCGGGCGCCCTGTGGTCGATCTACGGCGGCCTCGTCACGGCGGTCGGCCTGGTGCTGTTCTCGCCGGTCGTCTCCGGCAAGCCCACCTCGATGTTCCCGGACGTCGACTTCCACTGGTTCCCGCTGGAGAACCCGGGCCTCATCTCGATCCCGGTCGGTTTCCTGCTCGGCATCCTCGGCACCTACCTCTCCAAGGAGGAGCCGGACAAGGACAAGTACGCGGAGCTGGAGGTCCGGTCCCTGACCGGCACCGGCGCCCACTGACCCGCCCCCTGAGCGGCCGTGTCGTAGGTCTCTACGACACGGCCGCTTCGTACGTCGTGGGATCGGGCACTGTCGTTGTCAGTGACGTCACGTAGGCTCGCACGTAACCGAAAAGATGAGTCCCGCACAGATCCGCGACGAGGGAGGGGGCCCACGTGCTCATCGACACCTACGGCCGGCAGGCCACCGACCTGCGGGTCTCGCTGACCGACCGCTGCAATCTGCGGTGCACGTACTGCATGCCGGAAGAGGGCCTGCAGTGGCTGGCCAAGCCGGACCTGCTCACCGACGACGAGATCGTCCGCCTGATCGACATCGCCGTCACCTCCCTCGGCATCGAAGAGGTCCGCTTCACCGGCGGCGAGCCCCTGCTGCGCCCCGGCCTGGTCGGCATCGTGGAGCGTGTGGCGGCCCTGGAGCCCCGCCCCCAGATGTCCCTGACGACGAACGGCATCGGTCTCAAGCGCACCGCGGCCGCGCTCAAGGCGGCGGGCCTGGACCGGGTCAACGTCTCCTTGGACACCCTGCGCCCGGACGTCTTCAAGACCCTCACCCGCCGGGACCGCCACCACGACGTCCTGGAGGGCATGCGGGCCGCCCGCGAGGCAGGCCTGACCCCGGTCAAGGTCAACAGCGTGCTGATGCCGGGTCTCAACGACGACGAGGCCCCGGACCTGCTGGCCTGGGCGATCGAGCACGACTACGAACTGCGCTTCATCGAGCAGATGCCGCTGGACGCCCAGCACGGCTGGAAGCGCGACGGCATGATCACCGCCGGGGACATCCTGACCTCCCTGCGCACCCGCTTCGACCTCACCGAGGAGGGCGAGGAGAAGCGCGGCTCGGCCCCCGCGGAGCGCTGGATCGTCGACGGCGGCCCCCATGTGGTCGGCGTCATCGCCTCCGTCACCCGCCCGTTCTGCGCGGCCTGCGACCGCACCCGTCTCACCGCCGACGGCCAGATACGCACCTGCCTGTTCGCCCAGGAGGAGACCGACCTGCGCGCGGCCCTGCGCTCCGACGCCGGCGACGAGGAGATCGCCCGTATCTGGCGCGAGGCGATGTGGGGCAAGAAGGCCGGCGCGGGTCTGGACGACCCGACCTTCGTCCAGCCGGACCGGCCCATGTCGGCGATCGGCGGCTAGGCCCCTTCGGGCGCCTGCCACTCCTCGAACTTCACGACGTCCTTGAGGAAACCCCGCACCCCGAGGAACTGCGAGAGATGCTCCCGGTGCTCCTCACAGGCCAGCCACGTCTTCCGCCGCTCCGGAGTGTGGATCTTCGGGTTGTTCCACGCGAGCACCCACACGGCGTCGGCGCGACAGCCCTTGGCAGAGCAGATCGGGGTCTCGTCACTCACGGATTTCGTCTCACAAGCGGGGTGGAAAAGGCGACGCCGAGCAGCCACGGGGGGAGCTGCCCGGCGTCGGTCCGTCGCTCCGACGGGGGATGCGGAGCGCGTACGAAGTATGTCACGGGTAACCCTTGGCCCGGCACCGGAACAACATGATTGATCTGAGCTTTTCTTGAGCTTGGTGTCGAGCAGACCTGTCACGTCCGCTCGCGCGGTTCGCCGCGTGCGCCCGGCGCCGCCCCCCTCGCACCGTCTTCCGGCGCGGGTTCCGCGAAGCCGTCCTCGTCCCGCGGCCCCATGATCATCGGACGGGTCGGGGCGGTGACGAAGGTCGACGGCAGCGAGGGCGCGTTCTCCCGCCCCGCGTTGGCGATGACGACGGCGATATAGGGCAGAACCGCCCCCAGCACCAGCGCCACGATGGCGACGTGCCGTTCGACGTTCCAGAGCGTGGCCGCGAGCACCACGGACAACGTACGGACCGTCATCGAGATGACGTACCGGCGCTGACGTCCGCGCACGTCCTCCTGGAGGCTCGTCCGTGCTCCGGTGATCCGGAACACCTGGGCGCTGCCGCTGCCATGCTGCTTCCGCATCACATTCCACCATCCGCCGGCATCGGACTCTCCCCGCTCCCCATCCGCTCCGTACCCGGTGGAGGTACCGGGCCCGGACCACTCCCACGTTACGCCGCGCCTGCGCCGCCTACGAGACCGGGGCACCTCCCGCCTGGGCGAACGCGCTCACGCCCGGCGCGTACGGCCGTACCCGACATGCGGCGTAGCGCGAACGGACCGACACTGGCCGTAATGCTCACGTAGAGCCGTACGAGGAGGCAGCCATGGGCTGGTTGTGGGCGATCATCGTGGGATTCGTGCTGGGCCTGATCGCGAAGGCGATCATCCCCGGCAAGCAGCACAGTCCCCTCTGGCTGACCACCATCTTCGGCATGCTCGGCGCCATCGCCGGCAACGCCATCGCTCGCGCAGCCGGCGTGGAGGCGACCTCCGGAATCGACTGGACCCGCCACGCCTTCCAGCTCATCGCCGCGATCATCATCGTCGCCCTCGGCGACATGCTCTACATGGCGACGCTGGGCAAGCGGAAACACCGGACCTGAGAGCGGTACGACGATGGGGCGCCCTCCGCGCGGAGGGCGCCCCATCGTCGTATCAAGATCTACGCGGACGTGACCTCGACCGCCGCCAGGTTCTTCTTGCCCCGGCGCAGCACCAGCCAGCGACCGTGCAGCAGGTCCTCCTTGGCGGGAACGGCGTCCTCGGCCGCGACCTTGACGTTGTTCACGTAGGCCCCGCCCTCCTTCACCGTCCGCCGCGCGGCCGACTTGCTGGCCACGAGGCCGACCTCGGCGAACAGGTCCACCACGGCACCGAGCTCCGCGACCCGGATGTGCGGCACCTCGGAGAGCGCCGCGGTCAGCGTCTTCTCGTCCAGCTCCGCCAGCTCGCCCTGACCGAACAGCGCCCTCGAAGCGGCGATCACCGCGGCCGTCTGGTCGGCGCCGTGCACCAGCGTCGTCAGCTCCTCCGCCAGCGCCCGCTGGGCGGCCCGGGCCTGCGGCCGCTCCTCGGTCTGCTTCTCCAGCTCCTCCAGCTCCTCGCGGGACCTGAAGGACAGGATGCGCATGTAGGTCGAGATGTCCCGGTCGTCCACGTTCAGCCAGAACTGGTAGAACGCGTACGGCGTCGTCATCTCCGGGTCGAGCCAGACGGCGCCGCCCTCAGTCTTGCCGAACTTGGTGCCGTCCGCCTTGACCATCAGCGGCGTGGCCAGACAGTGCACCGAGGCGTCCGGCTCCAGCCGGTGGATCAGGTCAAGGCCCGCCGTGAGGTTGCCCCACTGGTCGCTGCCGCCCTGCTGGAGGGTGCAGCCGTAGCGCCGGTACAGCTCCAGGAAGTCCATGCCCTGGAGCAGCTGGTAGCTGAACTCCGTGTAGCTGATGCCCTCCTGGGACTCCAGCCGGCGCGCGACCGAGTCCTTGGTGAGCATCTTGTTGACGCGGAAGTGCTTGCCGATGTCCCGCAGGAACTCGATGGCCGACATCCCGGCCGTCCAGTCCAGGTTGTTCACCATGACCGCGGCGTTCTCGCCCTCGAAGGACAGGAACGGCTCGATCTGCGCGCGCAGCCGGGTCACCCAGTTCGCGACCGTCTCCGGGTCGTTCAGCGTGCGCTCGGCCGTGGGGCGCGGGTCGCCGATCTGGCCGGTCGCCCCGCCCACCAGCGCCAGCGGGCGCAGGCCCGCCTGCTGGAGCCGGCGCATGGTGAGGACCTGCACCAGGTGACCGACGTGGAGAGAGGCCGCGGTCGGGTCGAAACCGCAATAGAACGTGACGGGACCGTCCGCGAGCGCCTTGCGCAAAGCGTCCTCGTCAGTGGACAGGGCCCACAGCCCACGCCACTTCAGCTCGTCGACGATGTCCGTCACGGTTCTCGTATCTCCTAGAAAGGTCCTCGGGCAGTCGAGTGACTACCGGCTACGAGGTTATACGCCCTGACTGACAGAACTCATATTGAAATCCGGCACCCGCAGCGCCGGCATCGCGGCCCTGGTGAAGTAGTCGCTCCACTCCCTCGGCAGCGTCTTCTCGGTCCGTCCCGCCTCCGTCGCCCGCCCCAGCAGGCCGACCGGCGACTCGTTGAACCGGAAGTTGTTGACCTCGCCGGTCACCTCGCCGTTCTCGACGAGGTACACCCCGTCCCGGGTCAGACCGGTCAGCAGCAGCGTGGCCGGGTCGACCTCGCGGATGTACCAGAGGCAGGTCAGCAGCAGCCCGCGCGCGGTGTTCGCGACCATCTCCTCCAGGGAGAGGTCCGAGCCGCCGTCGAGGACGAGGTTGCCGGCCGCCGGGGCGACGGGCAGCCCGGTCAGACCCGCGCTGTGCCGGGTCGTCATCAGATGCGCCAGCTCGCCCTCGCGGATCCAGTCGGTGGCCGCGACCGGCAGACCGTTGTCGAACACCGACTGGTCGCCCCCGGAGGAGTGCGCGACCACGAAGGGCGCGGACTCCAGGCCCGGCTCGTTCGGGTCGCTGCGCAGGGTCAGGGGCAGCTCGGTCAGCCGCTCGCCGACCCGGGTGCCGCCGCCCGGCTTGGAGAACACCGTCCTTCCCTCGGCCGCGTCCCGCCCCGACGCCGACCACAGCTGGTAGATCAGCAGGTCGGCGACCGCGGTGGGCGGCAGCAGCGTCTCGTACCGCCCGGCGGGCAGCGGGACGCGCCGCTCGGCCCATCCGAGCCGTACGGCGAGCTCGGCGTCCAGCGCCGCCGGGTCGACGTCCTTGAAGTCCCGCGTGGAGCGTCCGGCCCAGGCCGAGCGGGTGCGGTCGGGGGACTTGGCGTTCAGCTCCAGGGTGCCGTTGGGCTGGTCGTGGCGCAGCCGCAGCCCCGTGGACGTGCCCACATAGGTCGACACGAGTTCGTGGTTGGCGAAGCCGTACAGCTCGCGGCTGCCCGCACGCGCGCGTGCGAAGGCCTCACCGAGGGCCGGCGCGAAGTCGGCGAAGACGGCCGAGGAGGTCTCGGCGGGCGCGTCGGTGAAGTCCGGGGACTCCGGTACCCCCGTGACCAGCGGCTGGGCGTCCTCGGCGGGCCCGGCACCGCGTGCGGCCGCCTCGGCGGCCCGCACCAGCGGCTCCAGTTCGTCCGCGGTCACCGCGGACCGGGAGACCACCCCGGTGGCGGTGCCCTCCTTGCCGTCGACCGTCGCGACGACCGTGAGGGTGCGCCCGCGCGTGACACCGTTCGTGGTGAGCGCGTTGCCCGCCCAGCGCAGGTTGGCGGTCGACTGCTCGTCGGCGATCACGACACAGCCGTCGGCGGTGGACAGCTCCAGCGCCCGCTCGACGATCTCGTGCGGCTTGTTGCTGCGGGCGCTCATCGACCGGCCTCCTGCGTGGTGTTCAGAATGTTGACGCCCTTGAACAGGGCCGACGGGCAGCCGTGCGAGACGGCCGCGACCTGGCCGGGCTGGGCCTTGCCGCAGTTGAAGGCGCCGCCGAGGACATAGGTCTGCGGTCCGCCCACCGCGGCCATCGAGCCCCAGAAGTCGGTGGTCGTCGCCTGGTAGGCGACGTCCCGCAGCTGTCCGGTGATCCGCCCGTTCTCGATCCTGAAGAACCGCTGGCCGGTGAACTGGAAGTTGTAGCGCTGCATGTCGATCGACCAGGACCGGTCCCCGACGACGTAGATCCCGCGGTCCACGCTGCCGATCAGGTCCTCCGTCGACAGCCCGGCCGGGTCGGGCCGGAGCGACACGTTGGCCATGCGCTGCACCGGGACGTGCCCGGGGGAGTCGGCGTAGGCGCACCCGTTGGAGCGCTCGAACCCGGTCAGCCTCGCGATCCGCCGGTCCAGCTGGTAGCCGACGAGGGTGCCGTCCTTCACCAGGTCCCAGGACTGGCCCGCGACGCCCTCGTCGTCGTAGCCGATGGTCGCGAGGCCGTGTTCGGCGGTGCGGTCACCGGTGACGTTCATCAGCTCGGAGCCGTAGCGCAGCTTGCCGAGCTGGTCGAAGGTGGCGAAGGAGGTCCCGGCGTAGGCCGCCTCGTAGCCGAGCGCGCGGTCCAGCTCGGTGGCGTGGCCGATGGACTCGTGGATGGTCAGCCACAGGTTCGACGGGTCGACCACGAGGTCGTACAGGCCCGCCTCGACGCTGGGCGCCCGCATCTTCTCGGCGAGCAGCTCCGGGATCTGCTCCAGCTCGCTCTCCCAGTCCCAGCCGGTGCCCGTGAGGTACTCCCAGCCGCGTCCGACCGGCGGCGCGATGGTGCGCATGGAGTCGAACTCGCCGCTGGACTCGTCGACCGACACGGCCGTCAGCGACGGATGCAGGCGGACCCGCTGCTGTGTGGTGACCGTGCCCGCGGTGTCCGCGTAGAACTTGTTCTCGTGCACGGTGAGCAGGGAGGCGTCGACGTGGTTGACCCCGTCCGCCGCCAGCAGGCGCGCGCTCCAGTCCGCGAGCAGCGCCGCCTTCTCCTCGTCCGGCACGGAGAACGGATCGATCTCGTACGAGGAGATCCAGGTGCGATCGGCGTGCACGGGCTCGTCGGCGAGCTCGACGCGCTCGTCGGAACCGGCCGCGCGGATCACCTGGGCGGAGAGCTTCGCCATCGCCACGGCCTGCGAGGCGACCTTGGCGGCGGCGTCCAGCGTCAGGTCCACGCCCGAGGCGAAGCCCCAGGTGCCGCCGTGCACGACCCGCACCGCGTACCCGAGGTCGGTGGTGTCCGAGGATCCGGACGGCTTGGCGTCCCTGAGCCGCCAGGACGCGCTGCGCACCCGCTCGAACCGGAAGTCCGCGTGCTCGGCCCCGAGCGCACGCGCGCGTGCCAGCGCGGCGTCGGCGAGAGCACGTAGGGGAAGCGCTGTGAAGGCTTCGTCGATCGTATGAGGCACCTGGGTCTCTTCCTGTCCTGTTGTGGTGGGCGTCCGGCGTGAGGGCGGGCGACGGCTGCTCCGATCATGTCGCGGCGACGGGTGCGCGGACCACACGTTTGTGACCGCCGTCGGCAACTTTCTGTAGGGACCCGACAGCGAGTCCCGTAAGCCACTGTCGGTGCCCGAATGTCCTCCGACGGGAGCGGCCCGATAGGTTTTCAGAGAAGCCGCCTGTCATCCAGGTGTTCGGGCGGGTGTGTCAGACCCCTATGGAAAGGGTGATCCGTTGAGCCGCTCGGTTCTCGTCACCGGAGGCAACCGGGGCATCGGCCTCGCCATCGCCCGTGCTTTCGCCGACGCCGGCGACAAGGTCGCCATCACCTACCGCTCGGGTGAGCCGCCGGCCGGCTTCCTCGCGGTCAAGTGCGACATCACCGACTCCGAGCAGGTGGAGCAGGCCTACAAGGAGATCGAGGCCGAGCACGGCCCGGTCGAGGTCCTGATCGCCAACGCCGGCATCACCAAGGACCAGCTCCTGATGCGCATGTCCGAGGAGGACTTCACCTCGGTCGTCGACACCAACCTCACCGGCACCTTCCGCGTCGTCAAGCGCGCCAACCGCGGCATGCTGCGCGCGAAGAAGGGCCGCGTCGTCCTGATCTCCTCGGTCGTCGGCCTCTACGGCGGCCCCGGCCAGGCCAACTACGCCGCCTCCAAGGCCGCCCTGGTCGGCTTCGCGCGCTCCCTCGCCCGTGAGCTGGGCTCGCGCAACATCACCTTCAACGTCGTCGCGCCCGGCTTCGTCGACACCGACATGACCAAGGTGCTCACCGACGAGCAGCGTGAGGGCATCGTGAAGCAGGTGCCGCTCGGTCGTTACGCGCAGCCCGAGGAGGTCGCCGCGACGGTGCGGTTCCTGGCCTCGGACGACGCCTCGTACATCACTGGAGCCGTCATCCCCGTTGACGGCGGACTGGGAATGGGTCACTGAACACCATGAGCGGAATTCTCGAGGGCAAGCGCGTCCTGATCACCGGTGTGCTGATGGAGTCCTCCATCGCGTTCCACGCCGCGAAGCTGGCCCAGGAGCAGGGCGCGGAGATCATCCTGACCGCGTTCCCGCGGCCGACGCTGACCGAGCGCATCGCCAAGAAGCTCCCCAAGCCCACCAAGGTCATCGAGCTCGACGTCACCAACGACGAGCACATGGGCCGCCTGGCCGACGTGGTCGGCGAGGAGCTCGGCGGCCTCGACGGCGTCGTGCACTCCATCGGCTTCGCGCCGCAGGACGCGCTCGGCGGCAACTTCCTGAACACCCCGTTCGAGTCCGTGGCCACCGCCATGCACGTCTCGGCGTACTCCCTGAAGTCGCTGACCATGGCCTGCCTGCCGCTGATGCAGAACGGCGGCTCGGTCGTCGGCCTCACCTTCGACGCGCAGTTCGCCTGGCCGCAGTACGACTGGATGGGCCCGGCCAAGGCCGCCCTGGAGGCCACCAGCCGCTACGTCGCCCGCGACCTGGGCAAGCAGAACATCCGCTGCAACCTCATCTCCGCGGGCCCGCTCGCCTCCATGGCCGCCAAGTCCATCCCGGGCTTCGCGGACCTGGCCTCCGTGTGGGACAACCGCTCCCCGCTGGAGTGGGACCTCAAGGACCCGGAGCCGGCCGGCAAGGGCATCGTCGCCCTGCTGAGCGACTGGTTCCCGAAGACCACGGGCGAGATCATCCACGTGGACGGCGGCCTGCACGCCATCGGCGCCTGATCTCCCGCACGTCGTCGACGCCCCGTTCCCCCTGGGAGCGGGGCGTCCCCCGTTCGGCCTACCAGGCCGGGCGCGCACGGCCGGCAACTGGGCACTCTGGATTACGCGTTCACCTCGCGCTTCCCTCCCCAGTACGGCCGAGGAGGTCCCCTTGTGCGCCTGTCCCGCAGTCTGGCCTCAGTGACCGCAGCCGTCTGTCTCGTGATGTCCCTGTCGTACGAAGCGATGTCGCACGCACGCGTGGAGGAGCCCGGAGCTCCCGCTGCGGAGCTGTTCGGTGCCTCCTGCCGCAGCAGGGTCGCCGGCTCCCGAGTGACCACCTACTGCCACAACCCCTATCCGCGCACCGACGGTGTCCGCCTGCACATCGAGTGCGACCGCTGGTGGGACCTCGACAGCGACAGCGCCGAGGTCGCGGCCGGGCCCGCGCAGACCGTGCGGCTGACCGGCCGGTGCTGGAAGGAGGTCCGCTCGGTGTGGGTCAGCCACCGGAAGCTGGCGCGCTGAACCGTCCCGGACGGCACAGGAAGGGGTAGCCGGCGGCCTCCTCGGCGGCCGCCGGCGCGTCGCCCGCGCGGATCGCGTCGACGAGCCGCGTGTGGTCCATGTACGTCTCCGGCGTCAGCTCCTCGCCGACGTCCTCGCGCAGCCAGTCCCGCAGCACCTCGCCGAGGTCCGCGTACATCTCGGTCATCACGTCGTTGTGCGAGGCGGCCACCACGGCCAGGTGGAAGGTGGCGTCCGCCGTGACGAAGGCCTCCGCGTCCCCCGACTCCCAGGCCTCCTCGCGCCGCACCAGGAGCGCGTCGAGCTGCTTGAGGTCCTTCTCGGTGCGCCGCTCGGCGGCCAGCCGGGCCGCGGACGACTCCAGCGTGGAACGCAGCTCGGCGATGTGCCGGGGCTCCGCGTCGGCGAACCTGCGGTGCATCACGCCGGCCAGCTCGCTGGTCGCCACGACGTACGTCCCCGAGCCCTGGCGGATGTCCAGCAGACCGTTGTGCGCGAGCGCGCGGACGGCCTCGCGGACGGTGTTGCGGGCGACCCCGAGCTGCTCGACCAGCTCGGGCTCGGTCGGGATCCGGGAGCCGACCGGCCACTCGCCCGAGGTGATCTGGTTGCGCAGCGCGGCGATGACCTGCTCGGACAGTGCCGAGCGGCGGGGATGGCTCAGGGGCATGGCACACCTTCGCATGGACGGGACGGATTCCGGCGCCCCGGGGATGGACAACCAATCATCCTATGATTCTATGATGGGTGTCATGGCGCGCGAGGAAACCCGGACAGTGAAGCCCACGACCGCACGCGGTTCCACGACCCCGCCCGAAGGGGGACCCCTGGTGTCCGCGCCGCGCGCGTGGGCGGTACGCCTGGTCGTCGTCGGCATCGTGCTGTCCGCCCTCAACCTCCGCCCCGCCATCACCAGCCTCGGCGCCCTGCTCGAAGAGGTCCGCGACGGGCTCGGCATGAGCGGCAGCATGGCCGGCCTGCTCACCTCGGTGCCCCCGCTGTGCTTCGCCGTGTTCGGGGTCATGGCCCCGCGCCTGGCCCGTCGCTTCGGCGCGGGCGCGGTGGTGTGCGCGGGCATGGTCGCCATCACGACGGGCCTGCTCGTACGGCCGTACACGGGCTCCACGGCGGGCTTCCTGGCCGCCAGTGCCCTCACCCTCATGGGCATCGCCGTCAGCAACGTCCTGATGCCGGTCATCGTCAAGCGCTGGTTCCCGGACCGGGTCGGCTCCATGACCGGCCTGTACTCGATGGCCCTGGCGCTCGGCACCGCGGCGGCGGCCGCCGTGACCGTTCCGGTGACCGAGGCGCTGGGCGGCAGCTGGCAGTCGGGGCTCGCGGTGTGGGCGGGCCTGGCCGCCGCGGCCGTACTGCCGTGGATCCCGCTCGTGCGGGACCGGGGACCGGCGGCCACGGAACCGCGGGCGGCGCAGAGCGTGCACACGCGTGTGCAGGGCGCCGGCCCCGTCCGGCAGGTGCACGCGCGCGTGGAGCCGCCCGCGCTGCGGATCACGCGGAGCCGGACCGCCTGGGCGCTCGCCGTCTTCTTCGGGCTCCAGGCCACCGCCGCCTACATCACCATGGGCTGGATGGCGCAGATCTTCCGGGACGCGGGCGTGCCCGCGGGCACCGCAGGGCTGCTGCTGGCGGTCACGATGGTCATGGGCGTCCCCCTGGCCTTCGTCATCCCGCGCGTGGCCACCAGGCTGCCGCACCAGGGCCCGATCGTGATCGCGCTCGGCGTCTGCGGTCTGGCCGGGTACGCGGGCCTGTACCTCGCCCCGGCGGGCGGGGCCTGGGCCTGGGCCGTCCTGCTCGGTGTGTCCAACTGCGCCTTCCCGCTGGCGCTCACCATGGTCGGCATGCGGGCCAGGACCGGCGCCGGTGTCGCCCAGCTGTCCGCGTTCGCGCAGAGCACCGGCTATCTGATCTCCATCCCGGGACCGCTCCTGGTCGGTGTGCTCTACCAGCACAGCGGCGGCTGGGGCCTGCCGATCGCCCTCATGATCGGCCTGATGGTCCCGCAGATGGCGGTCGGAGTGCTCGCGGGCCGCGACCGCACGGTGGAGGACGAGGCGGCCCGTTGAGGTCACCCCGGCAGGCTTGGTAAGAGACCGGGGTGCAACACTGGCCGTATGCCAGTGCTCGACCCGAATCCCCAGAACGGCCAGAAGAAGATGCTGCTGGTCTTCGGCTCGTTCCTCGCCATCTTCGTCGTCATCGCGGTCATCGCGACGATCGCCTCGCCCTGACCCGCTCACCCGTTTCCCGGAGCGGCGGTGGGGTTAACCCCCCTGTCCCCTAGGGGGTGAGTGTCAGGGTCAACTGGGTGGATCACCGGATGGGTTGAGGGCGCCCGCTTCCGTACCTTCGAGTTGTGGCCGCGAGCGGCGGACCACGCAGGACTCGAAGACCAGCGGAGGCACTCATGTCGGCCCCTACGCACACCCCGCCCCACCCGGCGTCCCGGGGCGGCGTGGACATCCGACTGCCCTGGTGGGCCCTGGCACTGCCGACGCTCGCCTTCGTGGTGCTCCTGGCCCTCATCCTCAATCCGTCCGACGCGCAGGCGGCCTCCGGCGACCCCGTCGTCACCCACTTCCTGGAGCGCCTGCAGCAGCTGCTGACGCGCTGAGCACCCGCGAAGCCGCCCGTCAACTCCCTGCGCCCCATGGCCTGTTTCATGCGAAGCTGGATCCCATGAGCGTCGCAGATCCCCGCAGGATTGTCCTTTTCCGGCATGCGAAAGCCGACTGGCCACAGGTCACCGACCACGAGCGGCCGCTCGCCGACCGGGGCCGGAAAGATGCAGCGGAAGCCGGGCGACGGCTGGTCGACTCCGGTATCCCCTTCGACCTGGCCCTCTGCTCCACCGCGACCCGGACCCGTGAGACCTGGAAGCTCGCCGTGCAGGAGTTCCCGCACCGGCCGAAAACCGTCTACGAGGAGCGGATCTACGAGGCCTCTCCCGGCGAGCTGATCGCCGTTCTCAACGAAACCCCGGACGACGTGCGCAACGCCGTCCTGATCGGCCACAATCCGGGGATCCAAGGCCTCGCCGACGTCCTCGCGGGCGCCGCCGAGGGGGAGGCCCGTGAGCGGATGAGCGGCCGCGGCTTCCCCGCCGCAGCCTTCGCCGTCCTGTCGTTCAGCGGCCCCTGGAAGGCCCTGGAGCCGGGCGTGGCCACCCTCGTCGACTACTGGGCGCCGACCGACTGACGACGACCTGATTCCCGACCCGCGCGAGACATTGCAGGGGCCCGGCACCGTGAGGGTGCCGGGCCCCTGCCCGTCCGTCGCGCCGGAGGGGCAGCCATCCCCCTCGTCGGACGTCAGCCCTCCTCGTGCGCGTCCGCCGCCTCGACCTCTTCGCGGGTGACGCCCAGCAGGTACAGCACCGTGTCCAGGAAGGGCACGTTCACCGCGGTGTGCGCGGCCTCCCGCACCACCGGCTTGGCGTTGAAGGCGACCCCGAGCCCGGCCGCGTTCAGCATGTCCAGGTCGTTGGCACCGTCGCCGATCGCCACCGTCTGGGACAGCGGCACCCCCGCCTCGGCGGCGAACCGGCGCAGCAGCCGCGCCTTGCCCGCGCGGTCCACGATCTCCCCGGTGACCTTGCCCGTCAGCTTCCCGTCGACGATCTCCAGAGTGTTGGCCTGGGCGAAGTCCAGCCCCAGCCGGTCCTTCAGATCGTCCGTGACCTGGGTGAAACCGCCCGAGACGACACCGACTTGGAAGCCGAGCCGCTTCAGCGTACGGATGAGGGTGCGTGCGCCCGGCGTCAGCCGGACCTCGCTGCGCACCTTGTCGACGACCGAGGCGTCCAGCCCCTCAAGGAGCGCCACGCGCGCGTGCAGCGACTGCTCGAAGTCCAGCTCGCCGCGCATCGCCGCCGCGGTCACCTCGGCCACCTTGTCCTCGCAGCCGGCGTGCGCCGCGAAGAGCTCGATCACCTCGTCCTGGATGAGCGTGGAGTCCACGTCCATGACGACGAGCCGCTGGGCCCGGCGGTGCAGACCGGCGGCGACGACGGCCACGTCCACGCCGAGCTTGGCGGCGTCCGTCACCAGGGCGGTGCGCAGCGGCTCCGTCTCCACGCCGGAGACCGCGAACTCGACGGCCGTGACCGGATACTTGGCCAGCCGGAAGATACGGTCGATGTTGCCGCCCGCCTTGGCGATCTTGGCGGCGATCGCGGCGGTGGCCTCCGCGGTGAGCGGGTGCCCGAGCACCGTGACCAGGGAACGTCCCAGCCCTCGGGGCCGGTTGTCGCCGAGACCGGAGATGATCTCCGCCTGCATCTTGATCGACTCGGCCCAGCTGTGCACGGTCGCCCGCAGGTCGCCCTCCAGCGCGCGGGGCGGCGCGGTCACCAGCGCGCACAGCACCATCCGGCCACGCGTGACGACCTGCTCGATGTCGACCACGTCGACCGAGTAGGCGGCGAGGGTGTCGAAGAGGCCGGCCGTGATGCCCGGCCTGTCCTTCCCGAAGATCTTGACGAGAAGGGTGGGGACGTCGGAGGACGAGGTCTGCTCAGCGCTCATGGTGTTCCCACCGTATCCGGCACCCAGTGCCTTCCGCTCCCGCGGTCCGTCTGACGGACACGGAACACTCGGTGTCGGGCGGGTGGCGAGACCCTTACGTGCAGGACACGACTGCGCTGCAGAGGGGCTCCGCGGACGGGGCGCGGCGGGGGAGCGGAGGGGGGCGCCCGCAATCAACGCCGCCCCTTGGGCCTACCGGGCGGCGGGGGAGGCGGTGGCGGGGGAGGAGGTGGCGGCGGCTGGGGTCCCTCGTCGCGCTCGCCCGAACGCCGGCTCCCCGGCCGTCGCGGGGAACGCGGCGGCGGCTCGACGGGACTGGCCATCGTGGGGGCCCCGTAGACGTTGTCGGGCGGGGGCGAGCCGCCGTGCCGGCCCGTTGCACCCGGCTCGTCCGACGGCCGGGAGCTGTCCTCGTCGTGCCGCACGGCATCCTCCGACGGCTGCGGGCCCTCGCCGGGCCGGTACCCACGGGCGGGTCGCGATCCCGGCGACGGCGGCTCCTCACGCCCACGCTCGCCGGCGGGCCGTGCGTCCTCCGGCTCCCGCAACTCCTCCGGCACCCGCAGATACGGGTTCGTCGCAGGGTTCGGAGGCCGATAGGACGCACCGGGCACATACGGCCCCACCCCACCTCCACGCGCCCCGGCCCCGCCCTGACCGGACGCAGCGTCCCCGCCACCGGACTCACCGAGGTCCCTCCCGGAACCCCCGTCGTACCCCCCGGCCCCCCTTCCGTACGGCCCGCTTTCGCTCCGGTACGCCCCGCCCGCGTACGGCCTGCCCTCACCCTCGTACGGCTCGGCCCTGCCCGCGTACGGCCTGCTTTCGCCTTCGTACGCTCCGGACCCACTCGCGTACGGCCTGTTGTCGCCTTCGTACGGCTCGGCCCCGCGGTACGACCGGCCCTCACCCTCGTAACCCCCGCCCCCGCCTCCGTACCCGCCCCCGCCCCGATACGGCTCACCACCGCGCCCGTACGCGACGCTCCCGGCCCCGCCCGAGCCCGCGTACCGCGGATCTCCGCCAACCCCCGTCGCCCCCGTCGTCCCCGTCGCCGCTCCGGCCGCCGTCACGTCACGCAGTGCCAACCGCGCCGCCCGGGACCCCGCCGCGCCCGTCGCGCGGGCCAGCAGTGCCCCCGCGGCCCCCGCGGCCGCCCCCCACAGCGCCCCGAGCAGCACCGCCGCGCCGAGCTGACCCTGCAGCCGGACCCCGGCGCCGAACGCGTCGAAGCCCAGTACCGACAGCGAGGCGTCCACCGACACCTCCGTCAGCCAGGCCAGCAGCGGCAACGCCAGCGCGGTCGCGAGCCCCAGCCGCAGCGCACAGCGTCCAGCGAAACCAAGGGCCCCCGGATCCCGTACGACCTCGTGGCCCGCCTCGGCCGAGCCCTGTCCGGTGTCGGCCACCCCCACCGGCGTCCTGGCAGCCGTGAGGACCCCCGCCAGCAGCATCATCAGTGCCGCCGCCACGCCGAGCAGCCACACCCGCCCGTCCAACTCGGCCAGGCGCCCCAGCGACACCGACTGGTCGGAGTCCGAGTCGAGCAGCCGGTCCAGCGGGTCCGGGAGGAAGTTCGTCAGGATCCCGGTCGCCCGGCCGTCGAAGGGGACGAACAGGCCGATGGGAATGCCCAGCCACACCCCGTTCGGGGCCCCGAGCAGCGCCGCTCCGGCGATCCGCTTGGGGTGGTCGTCGCCGATCGCCGCGTACACCGCCGCGGAGAGCCCCGCGGCCACCGCGACCAGCAGCACCGTGACGAGCGCGGACACGGCGGGCCGTACGACCCGGTGCACCGCGTCCCAACCAGGCGGCAGCGGTGTGCGACGGGACGCCAGCAGCGCGATCAGCAGGATCCCCGCGGACCAGCCGAGCCCGCCGAGCAGTGTCGGCGCGGTGTCCACCGTGAAGCCGACCGCGGCCTTCGCGTCGATGAGGTTCCCGATCTGGTCCGGCAGCAGTCCGCCGATGTCCCCGACGTCACCGAGCCCGGGGATGTCGAGCCCGCCGCCCCCGCCCCCGCCCGCGCCGGGCAGCTTGTCGAGCCCCAGGGCGCCTCCGTCGATGGTGATGACGTCGTGTCCCGCCCAGGCCAGCCCGCCCATCATCGCAGTGAACAGCGCGACCACCGCGCCCGCGCGCACGAGCAGTTCCGACGGTGCGATCACCGCTCCGGCCGCCCGCAGGGACCGTAGGAAGGACCAGGACATGAGCAGCGCACCGACCAGGCTGACGCCCAATGGCGTGATCTCGATGGCGGTCGCCGCCTCCGCTCCCGTCAGCCCGAACGCGGACACGTCACCGGAGGGAGTCACCGAACCACCCGCCGCAAGAGCCACAACAGCCGCGGTCATCGGCCCCAGCGAGGCCGCGGAATCGGCCTCCAGCAGGTGCAGGCCCAGCGCGGCCGTGCCCGCCATCCCGATCAACGCCCAGCTCACAGCGGCTATCGAGGACAGCAGGATGTCTCCCCACGGCAGCCGCACGCCGTGCTGCGTGGCCTCGGCGCTTCTGGACGCACTCATGGCAGACCCCCCGATCCGCGGCGCGGCAGAGACCGCGCTTGTCCCCCTCGCGTGGATTACCCACTCTCCGGGTCGGTTTCAACCCCGTCAACGGAACCGGCCGAAGCGCGCGAACGTGGTCTTCTCGGGGCTCGGGTTTCGGTCAGGAGGCGGATCCTGAAATAGTTCCCGACGATGTTCGACATCCCTACACTCCCTGTGACGGGGGCAATGCGGGGGACTACTCAGTGGGGCTTGGAGTGCCGGAACTCGTACTGGAAGCCAATGGACGTACCTGGACGCTCGATCCGTCCAGGCCGTACCGCCTTGGACGCGATCCGCAGGGGGACATCGTGTTCGACGACGCCAGGGTGTCCTGGCGTCACGCCACGATCAGCTGGAGCGGGCGCAGTTGGGTCCTCGAGGACCACAGCAGCACCAACGGCACCTTCGTGCACGGGCAGCGGGTCCACGAGACGGAGATCGGCCCGGGCACGGCCGTCCACCTCGGCAACGCGAGCGACGGCCCGCTGCTGAGTCTCACCGGCACCGCGGCCCCGGTCGCACAGCCGCGGTCCGGGCAACAGCCGTACGCCGCGCAGAGCGCGAACCCCGGCTGGGCCCAGCAGACACCGCAGCAGGCCGCCCCGCAGCAGGCTCCGCACCAAACGCCTCAACAGGCCCCGCAGCAGGCCTCACCACAGGCCGCGCAGTCCGGCTGGCCGCAGCCCCGGCAGCAGCATCAGCCGCAGTCCCAGCCGTACGCGCACCAGCCGCCGCAGAAGATCCCGCAGCAGGGCTCCGGCGCCGGCTCGGGCGCGCCGCCGGTCTACGGCGACCGCAGCCCGACCACGTTCCACCAGTTCACCATCGGCCGCATCATGCGCATCGGCCGTGCCCTGGAGAACGACCTGGTCGTCTCCGACCTGCAGGTCTCCCGCAACCACGCCGAGTTCCACTCGACGCCCGACGGCCGCATGGAGATCCGCGACCTCGGCTCGCACAACGGCACGTACGTCAACGGCCAGCCGATCCCCAAGGGCGGCTCCGCGCTGCTCGGCCCGACCGACATCGTCGGCGTCGGCCACTCCACGTTCCGGATCGTCGGCGACCGCCTCGAGGAGTTCGTCGACACCGGTGAGGTGACCTTCTCCGCCCGCCATCTGACCGTCACCGTCGACGGCGGCAAGCAGATCCTCAAGGACGTCTCCTTCGGCGTCCCGGAGAAGTCCCTCATCGCGGTCATCGGACCGTCGGGTTCCGGCAAGTCGACCCTGCTCAAGGCGCTCACCGGCTACCGGCCCGCCAACCAGGGCGACGTCCTGTACGACAACCGCAACCTGTACAAGCAGTTCGCCGAGCTGCGCCAGCGCATCGGTCTGGTCCCGCAGGACGACATCCTGCACAAGGAGCTGACCGTCAAGAAGGCGCTCAAGTACGCGGCCAAACTCCGCTTCCCCGCCGACACCACGACCGAGGAGCGCGAGAACCGCATAAACGAGGTGCTGCGCGAGCTGAAGCTCGACATCCACCGGGAGAAGAAGGTCACCGCCCTCTCCGGCGGCCAGCGCAAGCGCGTCTCCGTGGCCCTGGAACTGCTCACCAAGCCGTCCCTGATCTTCCTCGACGAGCCGACCTCCGGCCTCGACCCGGGCATGGACCGCGATGTCATGCAGCTGCTGCGCGGCCTCGCCGACGACGGCCGTACGGTTCTCGTCGTCACCCATTCCGTGGCCGAGCTGGCCCTGTGCGACAAGCTCCTGGTGATGGCCCCGGGCGGTGCGGTCGCCTACTTCGGCCCGCCCGAGGAGGCACTGAACTTCTTCGGCTACGACACCTGGGCCGATGTCTTCTCCGCCTTCGAGAACTACCGCGACTACGACTGGGCCGGCCGCTGGAAGGGCTCGCAGCACTACCAGATGTACGCCGCCGACATAGACGCCGTTGCGCCGCAGTCCGTACAGACGCCTCCGATGCAGGGCATGAAGCCGCCCAAGCCGCAGCGCTGGATGGGCCAGTTCGGGACACTCGTGCGCCGCTATGTCTCGGTCATCGCGTCCGACAAGGGCTTCCTGGCCCTGACGGTGATCCTGCCGCTCGTCCTCGGCTCGGTGAGCCTGCTCATCGACTTCGGCGACAACCTGCTGCCCAAGCCGATCGACCCCAGGACCAAACTGCCCGAGCCGAACAGCACGGCCACCACCGTCCTGCTGATCCTCGCGGTCGGCGCCTGCTTCGCCGGAGCCGCCAACTCGGTGCGCGAACTGATCAAGGAACGGGTGATCTACGAGCGGGAGCGCGCCACCGGCCTGTCCCGCTCGGCGTACCTGATGTCCAAGGTGGTCGTGCTGGGCGTGATCACCATCCTGCAGGGACTGATGGTCGGCGTCATCGGTTTCGCCAGCCGCGGACTCCCCAAGGAAGGACTCGTCCTCGGCAACGCCACCCTCGCGGAGCTGTGCCTGCCGATCATGGGGCTCGGGTTCACCTCGATGATGTTCGGGCTGATCATCTCCGCCCTCGTGAAGACGTCCGAGAAGACCATGCCGTTGCTGGTCATGTTCGCGATCGTCCAGGTCGTCTTCACCGGCTGTCTGTTCACCCTGCACGGGACCCTCGGCGTCAACGAGCTCTCGTATCTGATGCCCTCGCGCTGGGCGGTCGCCGCCGCGGGCGCCACCCTGGACTTCAACAAGGTCAACCCGCCCGTCAAACCGGGCGACACGACCGATCCGCTGTGGGACCACACGGTCAGCACCTGGGGCCTGAACATGATCGCCCTCATCGCCATCGGCATCGTCTGCGGATTCCTCGTCTCCCGCTTCCTGCGCCGCCACGAGCCCGAGGTCATGCGCAAGTGACCACGGCTGTACGACGGTGAAGGGCGGCACCCCGAGGGGGTGCCGCCCTTGTGCGTAGGAGAGGTCCGCGCGGCCTCAGTACGCGCTGTTCACGTTGTCCATCGAGCCGTACTTGTCGGCCGCGTAGTTCGCGGCGGCGGTGATGTTGGCGACCGGGTCGTAGATGTTCCAGGACGTGCCGGCGACGTGGTACGCCTGGAACGTCGGCGGGATGACCTGGAGCAGACCCTTCGAGGGGATGCCGTTGATGGCGTTGATGTCCCAGTTGTTGATCGCGTTCGGGTTGCCCGAGGACTCCCGCATGATGTTGCGGTACAGACCGTTGTAGCTGCCCGGGATGCCCTTGGCCTTCATGATGGCCAGGGACTCCTTGATCCAGCCGTCCAGGTTGTTCGCGTAGCTCTTGGGCGCGGCGGCCTTGAGCTTGGCGCGGTGGGCGGCCCGGCTCGCGGCCTCCTTGGCCTTGCGCGCCTGCGCGGCCTTCTTGGCGGCGGCTGCCTCGGCGGCCTTCTTCTTCGCGGCGGCCGCGGCCTTCGCCTTGGCCTTCGCCTCGGCCTGTGCCTTCGCCTCGGCTGCCTTGCTCTGCAGGGCCTTGGCGGCGAGCTGCTCGCGGACGTCCGCGTGAAGGCCCTGGAGCTGCTCCGAGGAGTACTTCACCGGGGCTGAGGAGACGGCCGCCTCGGACGTCGTGGTCTCCGCGTTGCCCGGAACCGCGCTGAAGACGACAGCGGCGGCGCCGAGCGTGGCGACACCGGCGACGGCGATCTTGTGGCGCTTGGTCAGCGCGCGACTATGACCACGGGTGAAAGGGTTCTTGGGCATGCGGGAATGACCTCTTCGAATAGCGCGGAGGTCGCTCGCTGTCCGGCGGGGGACACGGGTGCTTCCGGCACAAACGCCGCGGGCGGAACCCGCGGCGCTGAGCGACGTTGGCCATTCTTAGCTGGCGCAAAACATGCGGGCAAAGGTGTGACGTACGATCCCCGGTAGTGGACCGGGGAATGACAAAACGGGACAGACTGGAACGTCTGTCCCGTTCACGCCGGAAGCCTTTGTCTCCTATTTCGCTTCGTACGTGATCTGCGCCCTATGCGCGGGCTCACATCGTCTCCACAGCAGGTTCACCGGCAGTTGCGTGAGCAATGCTCTGGGTGAGGATCCTCCGCCGGGAGGAGGAGATGCACGTCCCCGAACTCGTGCCACAGGTAGCGCCGGCGCAGCGCCTCCTCGTACCCGCGGTCGATCGCCGCCCGCCCCGCGACCGCCTCCAGCATCAGCAGATGCGAGGCCTCCGGCTCGTGCAGCCCGGTCAGCAGCCCGTCCACCACCCGCACCCCGCGCTCCGGGGTCACCACGAGATCCGTCCACCCCGCACGCGCGCGTACGACCCCGTCGGCTCCGGCCGCCGACTCCACCGCCCGCACGGCCGTCGTCCCGACGGCGAGAACCCTGCCGTCCCCGGCCCGCACCCCGTTGATCAGCCGCGCGGAGGCCTCCGGCACCGAGAACCGCTCCGGATACGGCGGCTCGTGCGCCTCCGCCGAAGCCACCCCGGTGTGCAGTGTCACGGGCGCGAACTGCACGCCCCGGCTCACCAGCTCCGCCACCAGCCGCGCGGTGAAGGGCCGCGCCGCACTGGGCATCTCCGCACTCCCCGCCCCGTCGGGCGACGGCAGCGCGAACACCGTCTGGTAGACGGACAACGGCTGGTCCCGCTCCGTGTAGGAGTAGCGAATGGGCCGCCCGTGCTCCCGCAGCAGCCCCGGCACCTCCCCGGCGCCCACCCGCGCCCACCACAGACGCCCGCTCACCGCCTCCTCCAGAACCAGCCGGCCGCCTCCGGGCAGCCGTACCTCCGTTCCCGCGGGCCCGCCCGCACGCGCACGCGTGGTGCCCCTCCCGTCGGGATCCCGCAGCTCGACCGCCCACCGGCCGTCGTCACCGCGCGTGGAGAAGTGCACCACCACACGCGCGTGCCCGATCCGCCCGTCGACGGCCGCGGCCAGCGTGGGAGAGGTGTTCACGACGAGCAGGTCCCCGGCCCGCAGCAGCCGCGGAAGCTCCCCGAAGGAGTGGTGCGACACCTCGGTGCCCCGCGACACCAGCAGCCGTACGGCATCCCGGTCGAGCCCGGACCCGCGCTGCTCGACCGGCACCCGCGCCGACAGCTGCTCCGGGACCCTCCAACACTTTCGGGAGGGCCCGAGCGGCGGCACCCCGGTCGCGAGCGTCATCGCCCCTCCAACAGCGACGGAGCCCCGTACCGCCCGCTCGCCGGCCGCTCGTCCAGCAACTGCAGGAACGCGGGCACCACGTTCGCCGGGTCCGGCCGCGGATCCTCGTCGTCCGGTACGGCCGCCGCGTACAGGTCCGTCGCCATGTCCCCGGGATCCACGGCCCACACCCGCAGCCGAGGCTCCTCCTCGCCCAGCACCGCCGCGAGATGGTCCAGGGCCGCCTTCGACGCCCCGTAGCCGCCCCAGGTCTCGTACGCCTCGGCGGCGGCGTCCGAACTGACCGCGATCACCGTGCCGGCCTCCGACGCCCGCAACAGCGGCAGCGCCTCCTGGACCAGGCCCAGCGGGGCCACGACGTTCACCTCCAGCGCGCGGCGCAGCCCGTCCACGGGCAGCGCCTCAAGACGCGCCAGCGGCTCGGCACCCAGCGCGCTCGCGTTGTTCACCAGCAGATCGACGCCGCCGAACGCCCGGGCCGCGGCCACCAGCTCGGAGCGGTGCGCCGCGTCCGTGACATCACCGGGCAGCGCGGTCACCCCGCCCCCGTGCCCGGAGAGGGCCGCCGCCGTCTCCTTCAGGACCTCCGCAGTCCTCGCGTCGAGCACCAGGTCCCAGCCCCGCCCGGCCAGCGCCTCGGCGAGCGCCCGCCCCAGCCCCTTCGAGGCCCCCGTGATGATCGCTACCGGCATGACACACGTCCCCTCGTCCTCCACGCCTCCTGATCGGCGTCCTCCCAACCTAGGAACGAGGTCGTCCCGGCCGCCTCGGACGCGGGCCGCAGAGCCACGAGGCCCTTCGCCCTAGGTCGCCCGCCCTAGTCAGGGGCCGTCACAGGTCCGATCCGCGCTGTCACACCCCGCCCGTACGCTGAGGTCATGAGTCAAGGCCCCCGGTCCGGCCTCGCCGCGGTGAGCACCGCGCTGCTGGCCATGAGCAGGCACCTCGAGGTGCGTGACGTCCTCAAGACGATCGTCGCCTCGGCCCGCGAGCTGCTCGACGCCCAGTACGCCGCCCTCGGCGTCCCCGACGACCACGGCGGCTTCGCCCAGTTCGTGGTCGACGGCGTCAGCGACGCGCAGTGGAAGGCCATCGGCCCCCTACCGCGCCAGCACGGCATCCTCGCCGCGATGCTCCACCAGGCCAGGCCCGAGCGTCTCGCCGACGTCCGCAAGGACCCCCGCTTCGAGGGCTGGCCCTCCGCCCACCCCGACATGGTCGACTTCCTGGGCCTGCCGATCCGCGACGGCGACGAGGTCATCGGCGCCCTCTTCCTCGCCAACAAGAACTGCGAGAAGCCCGAGGGCGACTGCGGCTTCACGGAGGAGGACGAGGAGCTCCTCGCGATCCTCGCCCAGCACGCCGCCATCGCCCTCACCAACGCCCGCCTCTACGAACGCAGCCGCGAGCTGACCATCGCCGAGGAGCGCTCCCGCCTGGCCCACGAACTGCACGACGCGGTCAGCCAGAAACTCTTCTCCCTGCGCCTGACCGCCCAGGCCGCCGCCGCTCTCGTCGACCGCGACCCCTCCCGCGCCAAGGGCGAGCTGCACCAGGTGGCCGTGCTGGCCGCCGAGGCCGCCGACGAACTGCGCGCCGCCGTGGTCGAGCTGCGCCCCGCCGCCCTGGACGAGGACGGCCTGACCGCCACCCTGCGCACCCACGTCCAGGTCCTGGACCGCGCCCACACCGCCCGGGTGACCTTCACCGCCCGCAGCTTCCGCGCACTGCCCGCCTCCCAGGAGGAGGCCATGCTCCGCGTCGCCCAGGAGGCCCTGCACAACGCGCTGCGGCACTCGGGCGCCGACCGTGTCGACGTGACGCTGGACCGGCGCGGCAGCGGAGCCGTCCTGCGGGTCACGGACGACGGAGGCGGCTTCGAACCGACGGTGACCCGCCGCGCGGGACGCCACCTCGGCCTGGTCTCCATGCGGGACAGGACCAACGGGGTCGGCGGCACGCTGACCGTGGAATCGGCGCCCGGCAAGGGCACCACGATCGAGATGGAGGTCCCCGGTGGCTGACGCGATCAAGGTCCTGCTCGTCGACGACCACCAGGTGGTCCGCCGGGGGCTGCGCACCTTCCTGGAAGTGCAGGACGACATAGAGGTCGTGGGCGAGGCCGCCGACGGCGCCGAGGGCGTCCAGCGCGCCGAGGAACTGAAGCCCGACATCGTCCTCATGGACGTCAAGATGCCGGGCATGGACGGCATCGACGCCCTGCGCAAGCTCCGCGAACTGAACAACCCCGCGCGCGTGCTGATCGTCACCAGCTTCACCGAACAGCGCACGGTGGTCCCGGCCCTGCGCGCGGGCGCCGCCGGCTACGTCTACAAGGACGTCGACCCCGACGCCCTCGCCGGCGCCATCCGCTCCGTCCACGCCGGACACATCCTGCTCCAACCCGAGGTCGCGGGCGCCCTGCTGTCCCAGGAGGAGAACAACTCCGGGCAGGGCAGAGGCGGTTCACTCACCGAGCGGGAGCGCGAGGTGCTCGGGCTGATCGCGGACGGCCGCTCCAACCGGGAGATCGCCCGCGCGCTGGTCCTCTCCGAGAAGACCGTCAAGACCCACGTCTCGAACATCCTGATGAAACTCGACCTGGCGGACCGGACCCAGGCGGCACTGTGGGCGGTTCGTCACGGAGTGGCCGGATAGGACTTCATACTGTCGTGGGAATGTCCCTCGGACGGCGCATCCTCTGTGGATCTCCGCCGTTCTCCAGTGCGTGCTGCGGCGACTGCCGCGGCAATCGCTAGGGAGGGCTCAGAAGTGAAGAACCTGAAGAAGGTAGCGGCCGTGACGATGGTGGCCGGCGGACTGGTCGCCGCCGGTGCCGGAATGGCCTCCGCCACCGACGGGGCGCACGCCGACGGCAAGGCCGTGGGCTCGCCCGGCGTCGTCTCGGGCAACCTCGTCCAGGCCCCGGTCCACGTCCCGGTGAACGCGGTCGGCAACAGCGTCAACGTCATCGGCGTGCTGAACCCCGCCTTCGGCAACCTCGGCCTCAACCGCTGACTTCCCCGCCGAACGGGCAGTGACTTCGGCCTCCCGGGTGCGCCACGCACCCGGGAGGCCGGTCCGTTTGTCGTGCGAATGATCCGAACGGGCACTCCTGCGCGTATCCGCGCACCGTCCCCTCTGCCTTCCGCGTTGATCAGCACACGACCCGCGGCCGGGTCGGACTCGCAAACGCAGGAGGAACGCTTCTCATGAACATCGCCAAGAAGGCCGCCGTGGCCATCACCGTCGCCGGTATCGCCACGGGTGCTGCTGCCGGTGCCGCTGTCGCCGACGCGGGTGCCGACGGCGCGGCCGTGAAGTCGCCGGGCGTCGGCTCGGGCAACCTCGTCCAGGTCCCCGTCCACGTCCCGGTGAACGTGGTCGGCAACACCGCCAACCTCATCGCCCTGCTGAACCCGGCCTTCGGCAACGCCGGCGCGAACGACTGACGTCGGGTCCGAACCGGGGCCCCTCAAGTCAACGGCGACTTGAGGGGCCCCTTCGTGTCCCGAGACACCCGGGTGCCTCATCGGCTGCGGACGGGTGGGTGAGGGCCGGTCGCGCTGTACCCCACGCCACCCGAAGCAGGCGGGTGCGGGCAAGCGGGTCCCGCTGCGCGGCTCACCGCACTCCCCGCTCCCGTTCCTCCACATACGCGTTGTACGCGGCCACCTGCGCCCTGCGGGCCGTCCGCTCCACCGGCCGCAGCGCCTCGGACCGCGCTCCCATCTCCCCGGCGGTCACGGCCGCCCCGTGTCCGTTCTCCTGGGCGAGCGACACCAGCAGCCCCACCCGCTGAGCCAGCTCCAACACCCGCACCGCCCGCGGCGGATACCCCGGCGCCAGAACCTCCCGCCCCCGCTCGGCCCGGCCCCGGTACGCCGCGAGAGCCGCCTCCGCGACCGGCCCCGACGCGGCCACGTCCAGCCGCGACAACACCTCCGTCGCCTCCCGCAAGGCCTCCGCGAGCTCCCGCTCCGCCTCGCCCAGCGAGGGAACGTCCGCCGGCGGAGCCTCCCGCACCGGCAGCACATGCCACACCACCTCGACATGCACATCACCCGCGGGCCCCGCCTCGTACACCTCCGGCACCAGGCCCAGCGCGGCGCCGTGACAGACCACCGCCTCCTCCGCCTCCAGCGCCCGCGCGTTGAACTCCGGCGGGCCGCTCAGCCCAAGCGGATGCCCGGGCGCGGGGAGCGCGACCCGAAGGCCGGTGACCCCGAGCGACCTCAGCCGCCCGAGCGCCAGCGTCAGACCGACGGCCGCCGTCTCACGCGGCAGCCCTTCGACCCGGTGCACGGCATCGTCACCGACGATCGCCACCACGGCGTCGTCCGGCGAGACAAGTCCGGCCAAAAGACCGTTTCCCCAAGCTGCAAGGCGTCCAGAGCGCGGTTCCGAAAGCATGCCCCCAGCCTAAGGACCGGACCTATGGACAGGAGCGAGCGACCGGTGGCGTAGATTTCATCGAGGGCTGCGCCCAAAAGCGCGCACGCGACAGCCGAGACGTCGACACCGTCACACTGCAAGGGGAGACAACGCGCTCATGAGCGATGTTCTGGAGCTTCAGGACGTATCCGTGGTCCGTGAGGACCGGGCTCTGGTGGACCAGGTCTCCTGGTCGGTCAAGGAGGGCGAGCGCTGGGTCATCCTCGGCCCCAACGGCGCCGGCAAGACCACGCTCCTGAACCTTGCCTCCAGCTACCTCTACCCCAGCAAGGGCACCGCCACCATCCTCGGCGAGACCCTCGGCAAGCCCGGCACCGACGTCTTCGAACTGCGCCCCCGCATCGGCATGGCCGGCATCGCCATGGCCGACAAGCTCCCCAAGCGCCAGACCGTCCTGGAAACCGTGCTGACCGCCGCGTACGGCATGACCGCGGGCTGGCAGGAGGAGTACGAGGACATCGACGAGCAGCGCGCTCGCGCCTTCCTCGACCGCCTCGGCATGAGCGACTACCTGGACCGCAAGTTCGGCACCCTCTCCGAGGGCGAGCGCAAGCGCACCCTCATCGCCCGCGCCCTGATGACCGACCCCGAGCTCCTCCTGCTCGACGAGCCCGCCGCCGGACTCGACCTGGGCGGCCGCGAGGACCTGGTCCGCCGCCTCGGCCGGCTCGCCCGGGACCCGATCGCCCCCTCGATGCTCATGGTCACCCACCACGTCGAGGAGATCGCCCCCGGCTTCACCCACGTTCTGATGATCCGTCAGGGCAAGGTGCTCGCCGCGGGCCCCCTGGAGCTCGAACTCACCTCCCGCAACCTCTCCATGTGCTTCGGCCTCCCCCTCGTCGTCGAGCAGGTCGGCGAACGCTGGACCGCACAGGGCCTTCCGCTGTCGTGATCACGTGAAGTCCCCGCAAAAACAAGGGTAAGAAGCCCGTACCCGCTCCATCGCGCCCTGTCCGCGGAGGTACCCGCGGACCTACCATGACCATGTGAACGACATCGACGCATGGGTGTGGTGGCTCGTCGGCGCGGCAGCGCTCGGAATCCCGCTCGTGGTGACCGCGATGCCGGAGTTCGGCATGCTCGCGGTCGGCGCCGTCGCGGCAGCGGTCTCGGCCGGACTCGGCGGTGACGTCGTCGTCCAGGTGCTCGTCTTCGTCGTCGTCTCGGTGGCCCTCATCGCCGTCGTACGGCCCATCGCGGCCCGGCACAGCTCCCAACGGCCCCAACTCGTCACGGGATTCGACGCGTTGAAGGGCAAACAGGCCGTCGTCCTGGAGCGCGTGGACAGTTCGGGCGGCCGGATCAAGCTCGCCGGAGAGGTCTGGTCGGCCCGCGCTCTCGACACCGGCCGGGCCTACGAAGTAGGCCAGGAAGTGGATGTCGTGGACATCGAGGGAGCGACCGCGATCGTCATGTGACCTCGCAGGATGCAACTGATCCGAACGCACCACGCGTCACACGACGGTCTGTCAGACTCGACCAGCAAGATCTTCAACAACCATAAGATCTTCCGAAAACGCCGAGGCGGAGAAGGGCACGGGGAAGCACGATGGAACCGGTCATCATCGTCTTGATCATTCTGGTGGTGTTGGTCTTCATCGCCCTGATCAAGACGATCCAGGTCATCCCACAGGCCAGTGCGGCCATCGTGGAGCGCTTCGGCCGCTACACGCGGACCCTCAACGCGGGACTGAACATCGTCGTCCCGTTCATAGACACCATCCGCAACCGCATCGACCTGCGTGAACAAGTCGTCCCGTTCCCGCCGCAGCCGGTGATCACCCAGGACAACCTGGTGGTCAACATCGACACCGTCATCTACTACCAGGTGACCGACGCGCGGGCGGCGACCTACGAGGTCGCCAGCTACATCCAGGCGATCGAGCAGCTCACCGTCACCACCCTCCGCAACATCATCGGTGGCATGGACCTGGAGCGGACCCTGACCTCCCGCGAGGAGATCAACGCGGCCCTGCGCGGAGTCCTCGACGAGGCCACCGGCAAGTGGGGCATCCGCGTCAACCGCGTGGAACTGAAGGCGATCGAGCCCCCGACCTCCATCCAGGACTCGATGGAGAAGCAGATGCGCGCCGACCGTGACAAGCGCGCCGCGATCCTGACCGCCGAAGGTACCCGCCAGGCCGCGATCCTCACCGCCGAAGGTGAGAAGCAGTCCCAGATCCTGCGCGCCGAGGGTGAGGCCAAGGCGGCCGCCCTGCGCGCGGAAGGCGAAGCCCAGGCGGTCCGCACGGTCTTCGAGGCGATCCACGCCGGAGACCCGGACCAGAAACTCCTCTCCTACCAGTACCTCCAGATGCTCCCCAAGATCGCCGAAGGCGATGCCAACAAGCTCTGGATCGTCCCCAGCGAGATCGGCGACGCCCTCAAGGGCCTCTCCGGAGCCATGGGCAACTTCGGTGGCATGGGCGGCATGGGCGGCGGTTCGAACGGCGGCAACTCCGGCTCGGAACGCCGGGAGACCCCGAAGATCGACTGACCCCGAGATGTCGGTACGACAGTGGGGCCCCCTTCGTCACGAAGGGGGCCCCACTGTCGTACCGACTACGCGGCGTCCCGCGCCAACCAGTCCGGCAGCGCGGAGAAGTCCTCGTGGCCCAGGGACAACAGCATCGCGTCCGCCGGAGTCGGCTCGAACGGCTCCCGCAGCAACGGCATCCCCGCCTCCGCCGGAGTCCGGTTCGCCTTGCGGTGGTTGTCCTCCGCGCAGGACGCCACCGTGTTCAGCCAGGTGTCCTGACCACCCTGAGACCGCGGCACCACGTGGTCCACGGTCGTCGCCCGCCGCCCGCAGTACGCGCACCTGTGCCGGTCACGCACCAGAACACCCCGCCGAGACCACGGAGCTTGTCTTCGGAAGGGCACCCGCACATACCTGCACAGCCTGATCACCCGGGGCGCCGGTATGTCGACCGCGGCTCCGCGCATGCGCAGTTCGGGGTGGGACTGCTCGACGACGGCCTTGTCCTGCAGCACCAGAACGACGGCTCGGTTCAACGTCACCGTCGACAGCGGCTCGAAGCTCGCGTTCAGTACCAGCGTGTCCCGCATGTCAGCCCACCTCCCATGTGCGCCGGCCCACCCCTGGCGGGCTTGGGCTTGGATCAACTCTGGCCGGGCACGCCGAGATGGACAACGCAATAAAAAGTGCCCGCCTCTGATCAATTCCATGACCAGAGGCGGGCAAACGCTCGATGAACGTCAGTCTTCGGCGGGCACTTCGTACTCACCGATCAGCTGAGCACGCGCGATCGCGTGGAAACGCAGGTTGAAGCCCACGACGGCAGGCGACGCGTCGGCATCCGGCCCGAGCTTCTCCTGGTCCACGGCGTACACGGTGAACACGTACCGGTGCGGCCCGTCCCCGGCCGGGGGAGCTGCCCCGCCGAAGTCGTTCGACCCGTAGTCGTTCCGCGCCTGTACAGCACCCTCCGGCAGTCCCTCGAACTTCCCGCTGCCCGCACCCACCGGCAGCTCGGTCACCGAGGCCGGGATGTCGAACACGACCCAGTGCCAGAACCCGCTGCCCGTAGGCGCGTCGGGGTCGTAGCAGGTCACGGCGAAACTCTTGGTCCCGTCCGGGAAACCCTCCCAGCGCAGCTGCGGAGAGGTGTTGCCGGCCGCGTAGACCTGAGCGTCCTTGAGCGTGCCGCCCTCCTGCACGTCCTCGCTCGTCACGGTGAACGACGGCACGGGCGGATGGAAGTCATGGGGGAGCGGCCGCCGCTTGAGCTCGGTCACCTCGGTACCTCCTGATCGATGTACGGAATCAGCAGTTCCGAGCCTAGAACCAGTTGCGCTTGCTGCCGACCTCGGACAGCCACTGGTTGAGGTACCCGGCCCAGTCGGTGCTCTGGTAGTCGTGCAGACCCACCTGGAAGGACCGGAAGGTGTCACTGCCCTCGCTGAACAGCCCCGGCTTCTTGTCCATCTCCAGCACGACGTCCATCGCGTTGCCGTCCGCGACGAAGCTCAACTCGACCTGGTTGAGCCCGCGGTACTGCTGCGGCGGGAAGAACTCGATCTCCTGGTAGAACGGCAGCCGCTGCCGCGTGCCACGGATGTGCCCGCGCTCCAGGTCCGCGTTCTTGAAGCGGAAGCCCAGCTGCATGAAGGCGTCCAGGATCGCCTTCTGCGCCGGCAGCGGGTGCACGTTGACGGGGTCGAGGTCACCGGAGTCCACGGCACGCGCGATCGCCAGCTCGGTCGTCACACCGACGTTCATACCGCGCAGCGCCTGGCCGTCGATCATCGTGACCGGCGTCTCCCAGGGGATCTCCAGACCGAACGGCACAGCGTGCACCGCGTTCGCCTGAAGCGTGAAGGCACCGCCGAGCGAGACCTTCGTGAACTCGATGTCCTGCTTGTACTCCTGGTCGCCGCTCTCGACCTCGACCTTGGCCTGGAGCCCGACTGACAGCCCCTCGATCTCCTGGTCGACGGACCCGCCCTGGATCCGCACCTCGCCCTGGACGACACCACCGGGGACGACATTGACCTCGGTCAGCACCGTCTCCACCGAAGCCCCACCGGCCCCGAGGCTCGCGAGCAGCTTCTTGAACGCCATGTCTCTCCTCTTAGAACGCGCGGATTCCTGATCCCTACAAACGCGATCCGGCCGTGGTCGGTTCCGCGCCATCACCCTGGCAAGCGGACGGACCCTTGACCACCCCTTGGCACACACCCGTCTGGACTACGCTCGTACGCCATGATCACGCCCCCGGACCGTACGCCACTGCCACGAGAGTTCTTCGACCGCCCCGTACTGGAGGTCGCCCCCGACCTCCTCGGTCGCCTCCTCGTCCGTACGACCCCGGACGGTCCGATCGTGCTCCGCATCACGGAGGTCGAGGCCTACGACGGCCCGAACGACCCCGGCTCCCACGCCTATCGCGGCCGCACGGCCCGCAACGACGTGATGTTCGGTCCGCCCGGACATGTGTACGTCTACTTCACCTACGGCATGTGGTTCTGCATGAACCTGGTGTGCGGACCGGAGGGCCGGGCGAGCGCCGTCCTGCTCCGCGCGGGCGAGGTCCTCGAAGGGGCTGAACTGGCCCGCAAACGTCGACTCTCGGCCCGAAATGACAAAGAACTGGCCAAAGGGCCTGCCCGCCTGGCCACGGCCCTGGGCGTGGACCGAGCCCTGGACGGCACGGACGCGTGCGCCTCGGGCGAGACCCCGCTGAGGGTGCTCACCGGCACCCCGGTCACCTCCGACCAGGTACTCAACGGTCCACGGACCGGAGTGGCCGGCGAAGGAGGCGTGCACCCCTGGCGGTTCTGGGCCGCCGACGACCCGACGGTGAGTCCCTATCGAGCCCATGTCCCAAGGCGTCGCTCAAGTTGACTCGCTCTTGGAAGATGCGTAACGTGGCCCGAGCCGCTTGAACCGGTTACGGCGATCGCCAGCAGCCGAGAGCGGCCAAACCACTACCTACGACATCCCCTCAGCGGGGGCGATTTCGGCGTGCACGCATGCCCGAATTCGAACTCGCGGAACTCGATTATGAGTTGCCGAGGGAATGGGCTAACGTAGTGAATGTCGAAAGGCCCCGCCGACAGGGAATCAGGCCCGAAAGGATCTGATAGAGTCGGAAACGCAAGACCGAAGGGAAAAGCCCGGAGGAAAGCCCGAGAGGGTGAGTACAAAGGAAGCGTCCGTTCCTTGAGAACTCAACAGTGTGCCAAAAATCAACGCCAGATATGTTGATACCCCGTCTCTCTCGGTTTCGAGAGGGCGAGGTTCCTTTGAAGAAAACACAGCGAGGACGCTGTGAACGACCGCCTTATTCCGGTGGTTGTTCCGCTCTCGTGTGTGTGCACCCGATTACGGGTAAACATTCACGGAGAGTTTGATCCTGGCTCAGGACGAACGCTGGCGGCGTGCTTAACACATGCAAGTCGAACGATGAACCACTTCGGTGGGGATTAGTGGCGAACGGGTGAGTAACACGTGGGCAATCTGCCCTTCACTCTGGGACAAGCCCTGGAAACGGGGTCTAATACCGGATACCACTACCGCAGGCATCTGTGGTGGTTGAAAGCTCCGGCGGTGAAGGATGAGCCCGCGGCCTATCAGCTTGTTGGTGAGGTAATGGCTCACCAAGGCGACGACGGGTAGCCGGCCTGAGAGGGCGACCGGCCACACTGGGACTGAGACACGGCCCAGACTCCTACGGGAGGCAGCAGTGGGGAATATTGCACAATGGGCGAAAGCCTGATGCAGCGACGCCGCGTGAGGGATGACGGCCTTCGGGTTGTAAACCTCTTTCAGCAGGGAAGAAGCGAAAGTGACGGTACCTGCAGAAGAAGCGCCGGCTAACTACGTGCCAGCAGCCGCGGTAATACGTAGGGCGCAAGCGTTGTCCGGAATTATTGGGCGTAAAGAGCTCGTAGGCGGCTTGTCACGTCGGGTGTGAAAGCCCGGGGCTTAACCCCGGGTCTGCATTCGATACGGGCTAGCTAGAGTGTGGTAGGGGAGATCGGAATTCCTGGTGTAGCGGTGAAATGCGCAGATATCAGGAGGAACACCGGTGGCGAAGGCGGATCTCTGGGCCATTACTGACGCTGAGGAGCGAAAGCGTGGGGAGCGAACAGGATTAGATACCCTGGTAGTCCACGCCGTAAACGGTGGGAACTAGGTGTTGGCGACATTCCACGTCGTCGGTGCCGCAGCTAACGCATTAAGTTCCCCGCCTGGGGAGTACGGCCGCAAGGCTAAAACTCAAAGGAATTGACGGGGGCCCGCACAAGCAGCGGAGCATGTGGCTTAATTCGACGCAACGCGAAGAACCTTACCAAGGCTTGACATACACCGGAAAGCATTAGAGATAGTGCCCCCCTTGTGGTCGGTGTACAGGTGGTGCATGGCTGTCGTCAGCTCGTGTCGTGAGATGTTGGGTTAAGTCCCGCAACGAGCGCAACCCTTGTTCTGTGTTGCCAGCATGCCCTTCGGGGTGATGGGGACTCACAGGAGACCGCCGGGGTCAACTCGGAGGAAGGTGGGGACGACGTCAAGTCATCATGCCCCTTATGTCTTGGGCTGCACACGTGCTACAATGGCAGGTACAATGAGCTGCGATACCGTGAGGTGGAGCGAATCTCAAAAAGCCTGTCTCAGTTCGGATTGGGGTCTGCAACTCGACCCCATGAAGTCGGAGTTGCTAGTAATCGCAGATCAGCATTGCTGCGGTGAATACGTTCCCGGGCCTTGTACACACCGCCCGTCACGTCACGAAAGTCGGTAACACCCGAAGCCGGTGGCCCAACCCCTTGTGGGAGGGAGCTGTCGAAGGTGGGACTGGCGATTGGGACGAAGTCGTAACAAGGTAGCCGTACCGGAAGGTGCGGCTGGATCACCTCCTTTCTAAGGAGCATCTAGGCCGCCAAGCGTGCTTGGTGGTCCAGGGCCATTACGCAGGCAAACGTTCTGCGGTGGTTGCTCATGGGTGGAACGTTGATTATTCGGCCGGTTTCACGGGTCGGAGGCTGCAAGTACTGCTCGCAAGAGCGTGGAAAGCATGATCTCCGGACGGGATCTGGTCGGGCACGCTGTTGGGTGTCTGAGGGAATGAACCCCCTCGATGCCGGCCCCAGTGAACTCGGAGTGTTGCTCCGGGGTGATGGGTGGCTGGTCGTTGTTTGAGAACTGCACAGTGGACGCGAGCATCTGTGGCCAAGTTTTTAAGGGCGCACGGTGGATGCCTTGGCACCAGGAACCGATGAAGGACGTGGGAGGCCACGATAGTCCCCGGGGAGTCGTCAACCAGGCTTTGATCCGGGGGTTTCCGAATGGGGAAACCCGGCAGTCGTCATGGGCTGTCACCCATACCTGAACACATAGGGTATGTGGAGGGAACGCGGGGAAGTGAAACATCTCAGTACCCGCAGGAAGAGAAAACAACCGTGATTCCGGGAGTAGTGGCGAGCGAAACCGGATGAGGCCAAACCGTATGCGTGTGAGACCCGGCAGGGGTTGCGCATGCGGGGTTGTGGGATCTCTCTTTCACAGTCTGCCGGCTGTGAGACGAGTCAGAAACCGTTGATGTAGGCGAAGGACATGCGAAAGGTCCGGCGTAGAGGGTAAGACCCCCGTAGTCGAAACATCAGCGGCTCGTTTGAGAGACACCCAAGTAGCACGGGGCCCGAGAAATCCCGTGTGAATCTGGCGGGACCACCCGCTAAGCCTAAATATTCCCTGGTGACCGATAGCGGATAGTACCGTGAGGGAATGGTGAAAAGTACCGCGGGAGCGGAGTGAAATAGTACCTGAAACCGTGTGCCTACAAGCCGTGGGAGCGTCGGAATGAAAGCTTGCTTTCATTCTCGTGACTGCGTGCCTTTTGAAGAATGAGCCTGCGAGTTTGCGGTGTGTTGCGAGGTTAACCCGGGTGGGGTAGCCGTAGCGAAAGCGAGTCCTAATAGGGCGTTTGAGTAGCACGCTCAAGACCCGAAGCGGAGTGATCTAGCCATGGGCAGGTTGAAGCGGAGGTAAGACTTCGTGGAGGACCGAACCCACCAGGGTTGAAAACCTGGGGGATGACCTGTGGTTAGGGGTGAAAGGCCAATCAAACTCCGTGATAGCTGGTTCTCCCCGAAATGCATTTAGGTGCAGCGTCGTGTGTTTCTTGCCGGAGGTAGAGCACTGGATAGGCGATGGGCCCTACCGGGTTACTGACCTTAGCCAAACTCCGAATGCCGGTAAGTGAGAGCGCGGCAGTGAGACTGTGGGGGATAAGCTCCATGGTCGAGAGGGAAACAGCCCAGAGCATCGACTAAGGCCCCTAAGCGTACGCTAAGTGGGAAAGGATGTGGAGTCGCAGAGACAACCAGGAGGTTGGCTTAGAAGCAGCCACCCTTGAAAGAGTGCGTAATAGCTCACTGGTCTAGTGATTCCGCGCCGACAATGTAGCGGGGCTCAAGCGTACCGCCGAAGTCGTGTCATTGCAGCAATACGCCCAACGGCGGCTGTGATGGGTAGGGGAGCGTCGTGTGCCGGGTGAAGCTGCAGCGGAAGCTAGTGGTGGACGGTTCACGAGTGAGAATGCAGGCATGAGTAGCGATACACACGTGGGAAACGTGTGCGCCGATTGACTAAGGGTTCCTGGGTCAAGCTGATCTGCCCAGGGTAAGTCGGGACCTAAGGCGAGGCCGACAGGCGTAGTCGATGGATAACCGGTTGATATTCCGGTACCCGCTGTGAAGCGTCAAACATCGAACCAGGCGATGCTAAGTCCGTGAAGCCGCCCCGGAGCCTTCGGGCAAAGGGGAGTGGTGGAGCCGACGAACCAGACTTGCAGTAGGTGAGTGATGGGGTGACGCAGGAAGGTAGTCCAGCCCGGGCGGTGGTTGTCCCGGGGTAAGGGTGTAGGCCGTGCGATAGGCAAATCCGTCGCACTTGTGGCTGAGACCTGATGCCGAGCCGATTGTGGTGAAGTGGATGATCCTATGCTGTCGAGAAAAGCCTCTAGCGAGTTTCATGGCGGCCCGTACCCTAAACCGACTCAGGTGGTCAGGTAGAGAATACCGAGGCGTTCGGGTGAACTATGGTTAAGGAACTCGGCAAAATGCCCCCGTAACTTCGGGAGAAGGGGGGCCATCACCGGTGATTGAATTTACTTCATGAGCTGGGGGTGGCCGCAGAGACCAGCGAGAAGCGACTGTTTACTAAAAACACAGGTCCGTGCGAAGCCGTAAGGCGATGTATACGGACTGACGCCTGCCCGGTGCTGGAACGTTAAGGGGACCGGTTAGTCACATTTCGGTGTGGCGAAGCTGAGAACTTAAGCGCCAGTAAACGGCGGTGGTAACTATAACCATCCTAAGGTAGCGAAATTCCTTGTCGGGTAAGTTCCGACCTGCACGAATGGCGTAACGACTTCTCGACTGTCTCAACCATAGGCCCGGTGAAATTGCACTACGAGTAAAGATGCTCGTTTCGCGCAGCAGGACGGAAAGACCCCGGGACCTTTACTACAGTTTGATATTGGTGTTCGGTTCGGCTTGTGTAGGATAGCTGGGAGACTGTGAAGCTTGGACGCCAGTTCAGGTGGAGTCGTCGTTGAAATACCAGTCTGGTCGTGCTGGATGTCTAACCTGGGTCCGTGATCCGGATCAGGGACAGTGTCTGATGGGTAGTTTAACTGGGGCGGTTGCCTCCTAAAGAGTAACGGAGGCGCCCAAAGGTTCCCTCAGCCTGGTTGGTAATCAGGTGTTGAGTGTAAGTGCACAAGGGAGCTTGACTGTGAGACCGACGGGTCGAGCAGGGACGAAAGTCGGGACTAGTGATCCGGCGGTGGCTTGTGGAAGCGCCGTCGCTCAACGGATAAAAGGTACCCCGGGGATAACAGGCTGATCTTCCCCAAGAGTCCATATCGACGGGATGGTTTGGCACCTCGATGTCGGCTCGTCGCATCCTGGGGCTGGAGTCGGTCCCAAGGGTTGGGCTGTTCGCCCATTAAAGCGGTACGCGAGCTGGGTTTAGAACGTCGTGAGACAGTTCGGTCCCTATCCGCTGCGCGCGTAGGAATATTGAGAAGGGCTGTCCCTAGTACGAGAGGACCGGGACGGACGAACCTCTGGTGTGCCAGTTGTTCTGCCAAGGGCATGGCTGGTTGGCTACGTTCGGGAGGGATAACCGCTGAAAGCATCTAAGCGGGAAGCCTGCTTCGAGATGAGTATTCCCACCCCCTTTGAGGGGTTAAGGCTCCCAGTAGACGACTGGGTTGATAGGCCGGATCTGGAAGCCCAGTAATGGGTGGAGGTGACCGGTACTAATAGGCCGAGGGCTTGTCCATATTTGCTCGCGTCCACTGTGTTAGTTCTGAGGCAACGACCGTTGTCGGCTTTGAGCAGAACGCATAATTAAAGAGTGTGCTTGTTCGCTCGAAACCATTAGGGTTTCGGTGGCCATAGCGTGAGGGAAACGCCCGGTTACATTTCGAACCCGGAAGCTAAGCCTTACAGCGCCGATGGTACTGCAGGGGGGACCCTGTGGGAGAGTAGGACGCCGCCGAACAATCTTTGGAGGACCCCTGGTCCCAGCGTTCAGCTGGGACCAGGGGTCCTTTTGTTTTTAGAATGCTTGCAGCAGTACCGAAGACAGGAGTCACCATGTCCACCAACTCTCCCGACGACCGACCGGAGCGCGACCAGCGGCGACGGGACAGTGGTGACCGTGGCGATCGCGGCGGTTACCGAGGGGACCGTGGTGAACGTGGCGGTTTCCGCCGCGACAACGACCGCGGTGCCGGCGACCGTAGCGGCAATGACCGCGGCGGCAACCGCGGTGCCGGCGGTGGCGGTGGCGGCTACGGCGGCCGCCGTGACGACCGTCGTGACGACAATCGTGGCGGTGGCTACGGACGGCGCGATGACCGCGGCGACCGCGGCGGGTTCCGTCGCGACGACAACCGCGGTGGCGACAGCCGTGGCGGTGACAACCGAGGTGGTGACAACCGCGGCGGGTACGGCCGGCGCGACGACCGCGACCGTGCCCCCCGCACGGACGACCGCGGGCCCCGCCCCGCGTTCCGCCGTGACGACCGCCCGGCCGGGCCTCGTCGTGACGACCGCGGAGACCGTGGGTTCCGGCGCGATGGTGACCGGCCTGCCTTCCGCCGTGACGACCGCCCGGCCGGGCCCCGTCGTGACGACCGCGGAGACCGTGGCGAGCGCGTAGAGCGCCGGGACAATGATCGCGGTGGCTTCCGCCGTGACGACAACCGCGGCGGTGGCTACGGACGGCGGGATGACCGCGGCGGCGACCGTGGCGGGTTCCGTCGCGACGACAACCGCGGTGGCGATTACCGCGGTGGCGACAGCCGTGGTGGTGACAACCGCGGCGGGTACGGCCGGCGCGACGACCGTGACCGTGCTCCCCGCACGGACGACCGGGACCGTGGCTTCCGTCGTGACGACCGCGGTGACCGTGGGGATCGCGGGGACCGTGGTGGTTTCCGTCGTGACGACAACCGTGGTGGCGGCTACGAGCGCCGTGACGAGCGCCGTGACGACCGTCGCGGCGATGACCGCGGTGGCTTCCGTCGCGACAACGACCGTCGTGACGACAACCGCAGTGGCGGCTACGAGCGCCGTGACGACCGTGGCGGCGACCGCGGTGGTTTCCGTCGTGATGACAACCGGGGTGAGCGCGGTGGCTTCCGCCGTGACGACCGGCGGGACGACCGAGGCGGCCGCGGTGGGCCGCGGAGGGACGACCGTGGTGGGCGGCCCAGCGGCGGGTTCCGGGGCCGGGACGACCGGCGCGGTGGCGACGACCGGCGTGGCGGTGGCGGGCGTTTCCGCGACGAGCGGGACCGTGACCGTGAGCCGGTCAAGCGGCTGCCGATCCCCGAGGACGTCACGGGCGAGGAGATCGACAAGGACGTACGGCAGGAGCTGCAGAGTCTGCCGAAGGGGCTCGCGGAGGATGTCGCCAAGAACCTGGTGATGGTGGCCCGGCTCATCGACGAGGACCCCGAGGGTGCCTACGGCTACTCCAGGGTGGCCCTGCGGCTGGCGTCGCGTGTCGCCGCCGTACGCGAGGCGGCCGGGTTCGCGGCGTACGCCAACCAGAAGTACAGCGAGGCGCTCGCCGAGTTCCGGGCCGCGCGCCGGATGACCGGGAACGTGGAGCTGTGGCCCGTCATGGCCGACTGCGAGCGTGGGCTCGGGCGGCCGGAGAAGGCTCTGGACATGGCCGGGGCGCCCGAGGTGCACAAGCTCGACAAGGCCGGGCAGGTGGAGATGCGGCTCGTCGCGGCCGGTGCCCGGCGTGACATGGGGCAGCTGGACGCGGCGATCGTGACGCTGCAGAGCCCCGAGCTGGCCTCCAACTCGGTGCAGCCTTGGACCGCGCGACTGCGGTACGCCTACGCCGACGCACTGCTCGCCGCCGGTCGGGAGGACGAGGCGCGGGAGTGGTTCGCCAAGGCCGTCGAGTCCGACAAGGACGGCAGCACGGACGCCTCCGACCGGCTCGCCGAGCTGGACGGGGTTGAGTTCGTCGACGCCTTCGCCGAGGACGAGGGTGAGGACGAGCTCCTGCACGAGGGTGTTGCTGTCCAGGCTGCCGAGAAGGTCGTGGCGGTCGATGAGGACGAAGACGACGAAGACGCCGACGAGGGCGACCTCAAGGACTGATCTGCTCAGTCGATTCAGTCGATTCAGTCGATGAACAAGGGGCGGGATCCCGGGATCCCGCCCCTTGTCGCGTCATACGTCCAGTGCGCGCAGGACCAGACCCGACGCCGGCTTCGGGCCGAACGACGTCGACTTCCGGGGCATCGTGACACCCTGGCGGGCCAGGTCGCGGACGACCTCCTCGCGGACCGGGTGCATCAGGACGGCCGTACCGCCGTCGCGCTCCGCCTTCTCGACGGTGGCGGCCGTGTCGTGGATGTAGGCGATGCGGGAGGGGTCGTCCTCGGGGACCTGCCAGACGTGCGCGAGGAGCGTGGCGTGCAGGACGGTGGCGTCCAGGGTGCGCCAGGCGGCGGGGCGGTTCGTGGGGATCGTGCGGGCCAGGAGGTCCGGGTCGGGGTGGTCCACGAGGTGGAAGGCACCGTCGCCGGCGAGCAGGAAGGCGTTGCCGGCGCAGGCCGCGTCGGCGAGGGTCTCCAGGGCGTCGGCCAGGGGCGCATCGAGGCGCCGTACGCGAAAGAGGCCGTCGAGAAGCGCCAGGGACCGGGCCACCGGCATACCGTTCAGCAGGCGGTGGATGGCGCGGACGCGGAGGGGGTAGCGGGCCGTGTCGACGAGGAGGACCAGGCCGTGGTCCCAGGGGCTTGGGGAAGGGTGCTCCGCGCGCAGCCGGCGGTAGGTCGCCCAGCGGTGGTGGCCGTCGGCGATGAGGGCCTGGTGCTGGGCCAGGTCGGACTGGATACGGGCCACTTCGGCCGGGTCGGTGATCGACCACAGGCGGTGGCGGTAACCGTCCTCGGTGGTCGTGGCGAGGAGCGGTTCCTGCTCGGCCGTGCGCTCGACCACGGTCGTCGTGACGGACTGCGAACCGTTGCCCCGGTAGGTGAGGAGCAGGGGCTCCAGGTTCGCCGAGGTGGCCCGCATCAGCGCCGCTCGGTCGGCAACGACGTGGGGCATGACGTCCTCGTGGGGCAGGATCACACCCTCGGACGGCTCCGACAGGCGCAGGATGCCGATGACTCCGCGCTGGAGCAGGCCGGCGCCGTCCTGCTGTTCGTAGACGTACAGGCCGGGTTCGGGATCGGCGGCCAGGATGCCCTCGGCGAGCCAGCCGCGCAGGGTGCGGGCCGCCTGTTCGTTGCGTTCGGCCGGGGTCGTCGCCTGCGGGAGGATCAGCCGGACGATGTTGTACGGGTCGTTGGACTGGAGCTGGTGCAGGCCGTCGGGGCGGACCACGACGTCGTACGGAGGTGACGTCACGGCGGCCAGGCTGCCGACCCGGTCGGGGTCGTAGCGCAGGCCTCGGAACGGGGTGAGTTCCAGGCCTCGGTGCGCCGTTGCTTCCGGGTGACCTGCTGTGTTCATCCCGGCATCGTACGGGTGTCGGTGGCATGGGGGATGATCGGGGGAAAGCCGTCGAACGAGGAGCGATGCGGAATGAGCCAGCGCGTGAGGACGAGGCCCGCGGGCAGTGGGCAGGCCCTGAGCGAGGCGTACGACACCGCGCTGCTCGACCTCGACGGGGTGGTGTACGCGGGCGGCAACGCGATCGCGCACGCCGTGGAGTCGCTCGCCACCGCGCGCGAGGGCGGGATGCACCTCGCCTATGTCACCAACAACGCGCTGCGCACGCCCGACGCCGTGGCCGAGCATCTCACCGAGCTGGGGATACCGACGGGGGCCGCGGACGTCATCACCTCCGCCCAGGCGGTGGCGCGGCTGATCAGCGAGCAGGTGCCGGCCGGGGCGCGGGTGCTCGTCATCGGCGGTGAGGGGCTGCGGGTGGCCTTGCGCGAGCGGGGGCTGGAGCCCGTGGAGTCGGCGGACGACGATCCGGCGGCGGTCGTGCAGGGATTCGGTGGGCCGGATCTGGCCTGGGGGCGGTTCGCCGAAGCCAGTTATGCCGTCGCGCGCGGGGTGCCCTGGTTCGCGTCCAACACCGACCTCACGATTCCGAGCGGGCGGGGGATCGCGCCGGGCAATGGCGCGGCGGTCGAGGTCGTGCGGATCGCGACCGGGGCCGAGCCGCAGGTCGCGGGCAAGCCCTTGCCTCCCATGCACCGGGAGACGATCCTGCGGACCGGCGCCGAGCGGCCGTTGGTGGTCGGGGACCGGCTCGACACCGACATCGAGGGCGCGTTCAACGGCGAGGTGGACTCGCTGCTCGTGCTCACCGGCGTCACCGACGGCCCGCAGCTGCTGGCCGCGCCGCCGCAGCACCGGCCGACCTATGTGGACGCCGATCTGCGGGGCATGCTCACCGGGCAGCCCGAGGTCACCGAGGCGGGAGAGGGCTTCCGGTGCGGGGGGTGGGCGGCGACGGCGGGCCGGGAGCGGCTGGAACTCGACGGCGACGGCGAGGCCCTGGACGGTCTGCGGGCGCTGTGCGCGGCGGCCTGGACGGCGGCCGGGGAGGGTGTGTGCGAGCTGGACGCGGGGAAGGCGCTGGCCAGGCTGGGGTTGTGAGGAGGGCCGGGCGGGCACTGCTGTGAGTCCGGGTACGTTCGGGCCTCAGGATCGTGGCCGGTTGGCAGGGTAGGCTAACCTAACTGCGTGTTGGTCGACAGTCCTCCCGAACCGCGCGCGGAGACCGCCCCCGCGCCCCCAACCCGCCGGGCGATACGTGCTTTTGGGCTCCTGGTGTCCGTCGTGATTCTGGCGCTCGTCGCCGTGGCGAGCATCGCGGTCGGGGCGAAAGGGCTGTCCGTGGAACAGGTCTGGCACGGGCTGTTCCAGGACACGGGGACCTACGGCGACGTCGTGGTGGCCGACCGGCTCTCCCGCACCGTCCTCGGACTGCTCGCGGGGGCCGCGCTCGGCCTGTCCGGGGCGGTCCTCCAGGCGCTCACCCGCAATCCGCTGGCCGACCCCGGGCTGCTCGGCATCAACGCGGGCGCGTCCGCCGCGGTGGTCACCGCGATCACCTTCTTCGGCGTCACCTCGCTCAGCGGCTATGTGTGGTTCGCCTTCGTCGGCGCGGCCGCGGTCGGCGCGCTGGTGTGGTTCCTGGGCGGCAGCCGGGGTGCCACCCCGGTGCGGCTCGCGCTGGCCGGCACGGCGATCAGCGCGGCGCTGTACGGCTATCTGCAGGCCGTGATGATCATGGATGACCAGGCGCTCAACAGGATGCGCTTCTGGACGGTCGGTTCGCTGTCCTCGGCGAGCAACTCGACCATCATGCAGGTGCTGCCGTTCCTCGCGGTCGGCTCCCTCCTCGCCCTCGCGCTGGCCCGGCCGCTCAACGCGATGGAGATGGGCGACGACACCGCCAGGGCCCTCGGCGCCCACCTCAACCGCACCCGGGCGCTGGCCATGCTCTCGGCGACCGTGCTGTGCGGGGCCGCGACCGCCGCCTGCGGTCCGATCGTGTTCGTCGGCCTGATGGTGCCGCACATCGTGCGCTCCTTCACCGGACCCGACCTGCGCTGGATCCTGCCGTACGCGACCGTCCTGTCGCCCGTGCTGCTGCTGGGCTCCGACGTGATCGGGCGGATGGTGGCCAGGCCCGCGGAGCTCCAGGTCGGCATCGTCACCGCGATCATCGGCGGGCCGGTCTTCATCTTTCTCGTACGACGGCGGAGGACGGCCCAGCTGTGAGCACCAACCGTGCCATCAGGACCCCCGGCGGGCTCTCCCTACGGCTGGACGTCCGGGCCGTCGTCGTCGTCGCCCTGATCCTCCTCGCCGCGCTCACCGCGAGCGTGCTGCTGATCGGTACCGGCGACTTCCCGATCCCCGCCGGGGACGTGCTCAGGACGCTGCTCGGCAACGGCAACGCGGGGCAGGAGTTCATCGTCAACGAGCTGCGGCTGCCGAGGGTCCTCGTGGGGCTCCTGGTCGGCGCCTCGCTCGGACTCGGCGGAGCGCTGTTCCAGGCCATCTCCCGCAACCCGCTGGGCAGTCCGGACGTGCTCGGGCTCAGCCAGGGCGCGACGGCCGGGGCGCTCACGATGATCGTGCTGTTCTCCGGGAGCGCGGCCCAGGTCACCACGGGCGCACTCGTGGGCGGTCTGGTCACCGGGCTCGCCATCTATCTGCTCGCCTGGAAGCAGGGCGTGCACGGATACCGGCTGGTCCTGGTCGGGATCGGTGTCTCCGCGATCGTCACCGCGGTCAACGGCTACCTGCTCACCAGGTCCACGCTCACCGAGGCCGCCCAGGCCGTGGTCTGGATGACCGGGTCGCTCAGCGGCCGGGACTGGGCGCAGGTGTGGCCGCTGCTGTGGCTGTGCGCGATCCTCGTCCCGCTGGTCCTCGCCAACGCGCGCGGCCTCAGGATGATGGAGATGGGCGACGACGTCTCCCACGCCCTCGGCGTGCGCGTCGAGCGGGTACGGCTGCTGCTCCTGGTCGCCGCCGTCCTGCTCACCGCCGCCGCCACCGCGGCCGCCGGACCGGTCAGCTTCGTCGCGCTCACCGCCCCGCAGCTGGCCCGCCGCCTCACTCGCTCGCCCGGCCCCAACCTGCTGCCGTCCCTGTGCATGGGCGCCACCCTCCTGGTCACCGCCGACTGGGTCTCCCAGAAGGCCTTCGGCGCCGACCAGCTGCCCGTCGGCGTGGTCACCGGAGTCCTCGGCGGCCTCTACCTGCTGTGGCTCCTGGTCACCGAGCGCAGGGCGGGCCGGATATGAGCGCCGAGACCGTCCCGACCAGCGGACTGAACAACCCGAGGAGCACCGTGAACCGCCTGTCCGCCGACACCGTCACCCTCGCCTACGACCAGCGGGTCATCGCCGAGCAGCTGTCGGTGGAGATACCCGACAACTCCTTCACGGTGATCGTCGGCCCCAACGCGTGCGGCAAGTCCACGCTCCTGCGGGCCCTCTCGCGGATGCTGAAGCCCAGCCAGGGCAAGGTGCTGCTGGACGGGCAGGTCATCCAGTCGATGCCGGCGAAGAAGGTCGCCCGCACCCTGGGTCTGCTCCCGCAGTCCTCCATCGCGCCGGACGGGATCACCGTCGCCGACCTGGTCGGCCGGGGCCGCTACCCGCACCAGGGCATCCTGCGCCAGTGGTCCACCGAGGACGAGCGGGTCGTACAGGAGTCCATGCGGCGGACCGGGGTCGCCGAGCTCGCCGAGCGGTACGTCGACGAGCTGTCCGGAGGTCAGCGGCAGCGGGTGTGGATCGCGATGGCGCTCGCCCAGCAGACCCCGCTGCTGCTCCTGGACGAGCCGACGACCTACCTCGACATCCAGCACCAGATCGACGTCCTCGACCTCTGTGCCGAGCTGCACGAGGAGCAGGGCCGCACCCTGGTCGCCGTCCTGCACGACCTCAACCACGCGGCCCGCTACGCCACGCATCTCATCGCCCTCAAGGGCGGGACGATCGTCGCCGAGGGCGCCCCGAACGACATCGTCACGGCCGAGCTGGTCGAGGAGGTCTTCGGGCTGCGCTGCCAGGTCATCGACGACCCGGAGACGGGGACACCGCTGGTGGTGCCGGCCGCGCGCAAGGCACGCGTGCGCGTGGAGGCCGGCAGCGGGACGGCGGGCGCTACAGAAGCTTCCTGAGCTGGAACAGGTCCCTCAGGCCCGCCTCCAGCTTCACCCGGCCCGAGCCCCAGGCCTTGGCGAAGTTCAGCTCACCGTTCACCAGCGCCACCAGGTCGTCGCCGGTCATGGTCAGTCTGATCTGGGCCTTCTCCTTCGGAGGGCCCTGCACGGTGTCGTGCACGACGATCCGGCCGCCGGTCATCCGGCCGACGAAGGTGACGTCGAGGTCGGTGATGCGGCAGCTCACCGAGCGGTCCATGGACGCCGCCGTGGCGACGTCCCCCTCGGCGTTGCGCATGTTGTCGGAGAGCTTCTCGAGTGCGGCGCGGCACTCCTCGGTCGTGGCCATCGCGATCGACGGTACCCCAGCGGTTCGAGGTAGCGTCTGGGCATGAGCGACGCAGTTCCAGAGCCTTCACAAGAGGTCCCGGTCGAACCCGACCACGACCCGGCTGCCCCCGCCCCTCTGAACGTGCCCCGCACCCCCACCGGCAACGCCGAGGTCGACGTCCAGCTGGAGCGGCTGGACGACGCCGACCACCTCGCCACGGACGGACACATCGAGGTGTACGAGGATGTACACCGGGGACTGCGCGACGCGCTCACCGCGCTCGACGCGCGCCCGGGACCTCCGGCGCCCTCGCCGTCGTACGACCAGAGGGTGCCCTCACCCTCGTATGGCACTAGGAGCTGAACCGAACGTGGCAGGAGTCGCACGCCGTCGGCTGGACGCTGAGCTGGTCCGGCGGAAGCTGGCGCGCTCGCGTGAGCACGCCAGCCAGCTGATCGCGGCCGGGCGGGTCACCGTCGGCAAGACCGTCGCGACCAAGCCCGCCACCCAGGTGGAGACCGCGGCGGCGATCGTGGTGCAGAGCGACGACGGCGATCCCGACTACGTGTCCCGCGGCGGGCACAAGCTCGCGGGCGCCCTTCAGGTGTTCGTGCCGCAGGGGCTGGTCGTCGAGGGGCGACGGGCCCTGGACGCCGGCGCCTCCACCGGTGGATTCACCGATGTGCTGCTGCGGGCCGGTGTCGCACACGTGGTCGCCGTCGACGTCGGTTACGGACAACTCGCTTGGTCTCTCCAGAGCGATGAACGCGTCACCGTCAAGGACCGTACGAACGTACGCGAGTTGACGCTCGAAGCGATCGATGGGGAACCAGTGGATCTTGTCGTGGGGGATCTGTCCTTCATCCCGCTCGGACTGGTACTGCCCGCCCTGGTGCGGTGCGTGAAGCCGGACGCCGATCTGGTGATGATGGTGAAGCCGCAGTTCGAGGTGGGGAAGGAACGGCTGGGCAGCGGGGGAGTCGTACGGAGCACGCAGCTGCGGGCGGAGGCCGTGCGAGGAGTGGCCGAGAAGGCGGGGGAACTCGGACTCGGGGTGAAGGGTGTCACGGCCAGTCCGTTGCCCGGACCCTCGGGCAATGTCGAATACTTTCTGTGGCTGCGTGCCGGGGCGCCCGCTCTGGACCCGGCCGACGTTGACCGTGCAGTGGCGGAGGGGCCGCGTTGACACCTGACCGAGCTCGTACTGTTTTTCTGCTCGCCCACACGGGACGGCCCGCCGCCATCCGCAGTGCCGAGCTCGTGGTGAAGGGACTGCTGCGCTCCGACATCGGCGTTCGCGTCCTGGAGTACGAGGCCGCGGACCTGCCGCTGCCGCCCGAGGTGGAGCTCGTCAAGGAGGCGACTCCGCAGTGCCTCGAAGGGTGCGAGCTGCTCATCGTGCTCGGCGGTGACGGGACGCTGCTGCGGGGCGCCGAGTTCGCCCGGGCGTCCGGGGTGCCGATGCTCGGCGTCAACCTGGGCAGCGTCGGGTTCCTCGCGGAGGCCGAGCGGGACGATCTCGACAAGGTCGTGGACCGGGTCGTGACCAAGTCCTACGAGGTCGAGGAGCGCATGACGGTCGATGTTGTCGTTCACCGGAACGGGGACATCGTGCACACCGACTGGGCGCTGAACGAGGCGGCCGTGCAGAAGGCAGGCGCGGAGAAGCTCCTCGAGGTCGTGCTGGAGATCGACGGGCGGCCCGTCACCGGGTTCGGATGCGACGGGATCGTGCTGTCCACGCCCACCGGGTCCACGGCGTACGCGTTCTCCGCGGGCGGGCCCGTGGTGTGGCCCGAGGTGGAGGCGCTGCTGATGGTGCCCATCTCCGCGCACGCGCTGTTCGCGAAGCCGTTGGTGACCTCGCCGAACTCCGTGCTGGCCGTGGAGCTTCTGCCCCATATTCCGCCGGGCGTGCTGTGGTGCGACGGGCGGCGGACGTTCGAGTTGCCTCCGGGGGCTCGGGTGGAGGTGCGGCGAGGGGCTGTGCCGGTGCGGCTGGCTCGACTGCATCACGCCTCCTTCACGGATCGGCTGGTGGCGAAGTTCGCGTTGCCGGTCTCCGGATGGCGGGGGGCGCCTCACTAGCGCGCCTCACCAGCGCTCCGTCAGGGGGGTGCGGGCAGTTGTGCGACCACCGGCCGCCCGCGGCCGATCGCGCAGTTCCCCGCACCCCTGAAGGCCTGACACCCGCCCGAGTGACAAGGGCACCTCGCACTCGCCCGCCCCGACCTCGTAAGGTCTTCACCGTGCTGGAAGAGATGCGGATACGGTCGCTCGGAGTCATCGACGACGCTGTCGTCGAGTTGTCGCCCGGGTTCACCGCTGTCACCGGTGAGACGGGTGCGGGCAAGACCATGGTGGTCACCAGTCTGGGGCTGCTGCTCGGTGGGCGGGCTGACGCGGCGCTCGTGCGGATCGGGGCCGAGAAGGCGGTCGTGGAGGGGCGGATCACGGTGTCCGCCGGCGACTCCGTGGTCGTACGGGCCGAGGAGGCCGGTGCGGAGCTCGACGACGGGGCGCTGCTGATCAGCCGTACCGTTTCCGCCGAAGGACGGTCCCGGGCACATCTGGGCGGTCGGTCGGTGCCCGTCGGGGTGCTCGCCGAGCTCGCCGACGAGCTGGTCGCCGTGCACGGGCAGACCGATCAGCAGGGGCTGCTCAAGCTGACCCGGCAGCGGCAGGCGCTGGACCGGTACGCGGGTGACGCCGTCGCCGTGCCGCTGGCCAAGTACACCGAGGCCTACCGGCGACTGCGGGCCGTGTCCGTCGAGCTGGACGAGATCGTCACGCGCGCGCGTGAGCGGGCCCAGGAAGCCGACATGCTGCGGTACGGGCTCGACGAGATCGCCGGCGTGGAGCCGCGGGCCGGTGAGGACGTCGAACTGGCGGAGGAGGCCGAGCGGCTCGGGCACGCCGAGGCGCTGTCGTCCGCCGCCACGGCCGCCCATGCCGCTCTCGCGGGCAATCCCGAGGACCCCGAGGGCATCGACGCCGCGACACTCGTGGCGGGCGCTCAGCGGGCGCTGGAGGCGGTGCGGTCGTACGACCCCGCCCTCGCCGCCCTCGCCGACCGGATCGGCGAGATCGGGATCCTGCTGGGCGATGTGGCCGGGGAGCTGGCGGGCTACGCCGACGACCTGGACGCCGATCCGCTGCGGCTGTCGGCCGTCGAGGAGCGGCGGGCCGCGCTCACCGCGCTGACGCGGAAGTACGGCGAGGACGTGGCCTCCGTGCTGGCCTGGTCCGAGCGGAGCGCGGCGCGCCTCACCGAGCTCGACGGCGACGACGAGCGGATCGACGAACTGACCGCCGAACGGGACGCGCTCAGGGCCGAACTGGGCGGGCTGGCGCAGGCGCTGACGGACGCGCGAACGGAGGCCGCGGAGAGGTTTGCGGCGGCGGTGACGGCAGAGCTGGCGTCGCTGGCGATGCCCCACGCGCGCGTGTCCTTCGCCATCCGGCAGACCGAGGACCCGGACGGTGTGGAGGTCGGCGGGCGCGCGGTCGCCTACGGGCCGGCCGGTGCCGACGAGGTCGAGCTGCTGCTCGCCCCGCACCCGGGCGCCCCGCCGCGGCCCATCGCCAAGGGCGCGTCCGGCGGTGAGCTCTCGCGCGTGATGCTGGCCGTGGAGGTCGTGTTCGCGGGGACCGACCCCGTGCCGACGTATCTCTTCGACGAGGTCGACGCCGGTGTCGGCGGCAAGGCGGCGGTCGAGATCGGGCGGCGCCTCGCGCGCCTCGCGAAGACCGCGCAGGTCGTCGTGGTGACCCACCTTCCCCAGGTCGCGGCCTTCGCCGACCGGCAGTTGCTGGTCGAGAAGACCAACGACGGCTCGGTCACGCGGTCCGGTGTGAAGGTGCTGGAGGGCGAGGAGCGGGTGCGGGAGCTGTCCCGGATGCTCGCCGGGCAGGAGGACTCGGAGACGGCCCGGGCGCACGCGGAGGAGTTGCTGGCCACGGCTCGGGCGGACGCCTGAGCCGTGCGTCCCGGACGGAAGACCGCCGGCCCTCACTCTTGTGAGTGACCCGACTCGCCGTCCGCACCCTTCCCCCGTTCTCCGCATGCACGGAACACCCGTACGTGCTGGCATCCTTGGCCTGGAACCCTTTACGCGTAGGAAGCGCGCGGTACACCCCCCGCTCGATACCTTCTGTACGTTTCCTCGTGACCGCCCGACCCGAACCAGGAGCCCCGGCCACGTGACCCCCGTGAGCAGCCACTCACCGCACGGCCAGTCGCCGCTGCGCACCGTGCAGGTGCTGGGCGGCGGCAATGCCGGCAGCAGCGCGCATGTGCGCTCCCTGACCTCGGGGCTCGTCGCGCGGGGCGTGCGGGTCACGGTGTGCGCCCCGGCCGAGGCGGATCGCGCCTACGACTTCTCCGGCGCGGGTGCCGAACACGTGCACGTGCCGCGCAGCAGCGACCCGACCTCCGTGGCCGTGCTGCGGGCGGCGTGCGCGGACGCCGATCTGGTCCACGCGCACGGGCTGCACGCCTCGTTCCGCGCGGTGCTGGCGCTCAGCGGGCGGCGCACCCCACTCGTCGTCACCTGGCACGACCGGGCGTACGCCGAGGGTGCGCGGGCTCATTTCGTGCGCCTTCTGGAGCGTCGGGTCGTGAAGGCCGCTGCCGTGGTGCTCGGATCGACCTCGGCGCTCGTGGACCGGGCCCGCAGGACCGGAGCCCGGGACGCGCGGCTGGCCGCCGTCGCCCTGCCCGGGCAGCGCGGAGCCGCCGAGCAGGACGACCCCGACCGGCTGCGGCCCAAGGTGCGGGCGGAACTCGGGGCCACCGGGCGGCCGTTGCTGATGGCGGTCGGTGCGCTGCAGCGGCACAAGGGCTACGAGACGCTGCTGGACGCCACCCGCGCGTGGCGCCTTCTCGACCCCGTGCCGCTGGTCGTCGTCGCGGGGGAGGGGCCGCTGCGGTCGGTCCTGCAGAGCCGTATCGAGGAGGAGGAGCTCCCGGTTCGGCTGATCGGGCGGCGCGACGACATCTCCGAACTGCTCGCCGCCGCCGATCTCGTGCTCCTGCCCAGCCGTTGGGAGGCGCGCTCGGTACTGGCCCAGGAAGCCTTCCACGCGCGCGTGCCCCTCGTCGCGACCGCGGTCGGCGGCATCCCCGAACTTGTCGGCGACGCGGCCGAACTCGTCCCGTACGGCGACCCGGTGGCCCTCGCCGAGGCCGTCGTACGGCTGCTCGGCGATCCCGAGCGCCGGGAGCTGCTGAGGGAGCGGGGGGCCCGGCAGGCCGCCACCTGGCCCACGGAGGACGAGACCGTCGCGCAAGTGCTCAGCGTCTACGACGAGTTGACCCAGCCCCGGCCCCTCATCTAGGCCACGTGTCGGCGCGCCCGCAGCGCCAGGCTCAACGCCAGTACCGTCTGCGGGTCGTCGAGGTCTGTGCCCAGCAACTCGCCGATGCGGGCGAGGCGGTTGTAGAGGGTCTGCCGGTTGAGATGGAGCTCGCGGGCGGTCTCCGCCTTGCGGCCCGCGTGCGCCAGGTAGGTCTCCAGAGTGGGCAGCAGGGGCGGCCTGGAGCGGTTGTCGTGCTCGCGCAGCGGGCCGATGGCGCGGTCCACGAAGGCGGCGAGGTCCGGGTGGTCGCGCAGCCGCCACAGGAGCAGGTCGATGTCGAGGCGGCGGGCGTCGTACCAGGGGCGGTCCGACAGGCCCTGGGCCGCCGTCGCCGTCTCCGCCGCGTGCCGCAGGCCCGCCGAGGCCGCCGTCCAGCCGCCGGCGACCCCCACCACCACGACCGGCGGCTGGGCGCCCGGCCGCTGCATCCCGGCCCGCTCGACGCCCGCCCGCAGGGCCGCGGCGACGCGGTCCGCGACCGCCGGGCGCTCCGACTCCGAGCGCAGACCGAGCAGGACGAGCATGCGGCCCTCGACGGGCCGTACGCCCAGCAGCACCGGCACGCCGACCGCGGCCAGCTCCTCGGAGACCGCGCGGGCCGGCGCCGCCCAGCTGCCGCCCGAGGAGCCGAGGTGCATCACCACGGGCAGCAGCGGGCCGCCGCCCGGTCTGAAGCCCAGCACGCGCGCCTGCGCGGGCGCGTCCTCCGCGGTGATCCGGCCCTCGGCGAGGTCGGTGAGGAAGTCGCCGCGGCCGCGAGCCGCGAGCTCCTCCTCCTGGCGGGCCTGCATGAGGACCACCGCGAGGATGCCCGCCGCGCGTTCGGCAGCCATGCGGTGCACGGGTGCCAGCGGGGCCCGTACGGGAAGCAGCACCAGCCGTGCCCGTACCGCACCCGCGCCGGGCCCGCCCCCGGGTACGTCCACGAGGACCGAGCCGGCCGGCGGGGTGTCCTTGTGCTGGTCGCGCAGCCCCTCCCACACCTGGAGCGGGTCGGCGCCCTCGGGGCCCTCCCCGGCGGCGTACAGGAGCCGTCCGTCCGTCGTCTCCAGGAAGACCGGGTTGCCGCTGAAGTCGGCCAGGATGCCGAGGACCTGTGGGACACCGCCGCCGCCCAGCAGGGCCTCGGTGCAGCGGCGGTGCACCTCCTCGGCCCGCTGGAGCAGCGCGTAGTGGCCGTTGACGATCTCGGTGTGGATCTCCTCGGTGACCGCCACGAACGGCACCTCGCGGTGCAGCTGGACGAGCGGGAGGCCGGTCGCGCGGGCCGTGTCGACGAGGGCCGCGGGCAGCCGCGTGAAACGCGGGCCGAGTTCGACGACCAGGGCCGCGATCCCGCGCTCGGCCAGGGTGCGCACGAACGCCCGCTGTTCGGCCGGGCGGGTGCCGAGCCCGTAGCCGGTGGTCAGCAGCAGCTCCCCGCCCTTCAGCAGGGAGGCGATGTGCGGCACCTCGCCCGCGTGGACCCAGCGCACGGTCCGGTGCAGCCGGTCCGCGCCCGCCAGGATCTCCGGGAGCCCGCTGCGCAGACCGGGCAGCTCCAGCGCGCGCTGCACGGTGATCCCGGCGCCCTGGGTGTCGAAAGCGCTGTTCGTGACGCTGTCCATGAGCCGGACGCTACCCGAGGCGTGGCCGGTGCCGGGTCGGGGTAGCGGCCGGGGCATGGACTTCAGCGTGGTGGCCGTGGCACGGGAGGACGACAGTCCGGTCGAGGAGCCGCTCCGGGTGGCGAGGGCCGCCGACCGGCTCGGATACCGGGAGGTGTGGGCGGGGGAGGGGCCGACGTGGGACGCGTTCGTGCTCGCCGCGGTGATCGGGCGGGACACCGAGCGCGTCGCGCTGACCGCGGGGCCGGTCCCGGTGTCGGTGCGCGACGCCTACACCTCGGCGCGCGGTGCCGCCTCGGTCGCGGCTCTCGTCGGCCGTCCGGTCGGGGTGGCGCTGGGCACGTCCAGCAAGCGGGTGGTCGAGGGCGTGCACGACCGGCCCCGGACGCGGCCCGCCGCCGTACTGGAGGAGCAGGCGGCCGCCCTGCGACGGCTCCTGCACACCTCCGCGGGCGAACCGGTCGTGCCGGGCAGCCCCTTCGTCCGGCGTCTGCCGCCGCCCGCGGGGCCGCTCACGGTGGCCGCGTTCGGGCCCCGTGCCATCGCCACGGCAGCCGCGCACGCCGACCGGATGCTGCTGGACGTGGTCTCGCCGGAGCAGGTGCGGGCGCTGCGGGTGCAGCTGGACGCGGCGGCCCGGACGGCGGGCCGTACGGCGCCCACGCTCGCCGCCTGGCTGCCTGCGGCCGTCGACCCGGACCCGCGGTCGCTCGCGCAGGTGCTGGGCAGCATCGCCGGATACCTGACCGTGCCGGGCTACCGCGAGGTCTTCGCCGAGGCGGGGTTCGGGGAGGCGGTGGAGCTCGCCGCGGCCGGGGCGGACCGCGAGACCCTGGTGCGCGCCCTGCCCGCGGCGGCCGCGGGCACGCTCGGACTGGTGGGCGCCCCGGACGCCGTACGGGCGCGTGTCGACGCCTATGCGGAGGCCGGGCTCGACGAGATCGCCCTGGTGCCCGCGACGGCGGGCGACCCGGGTGGCGAACGGACGCTGACCGCGCTCAGGCCGGTTTGATGTTGTGGTTGAAACGGAACACGTTGTCCGGGTCGTAGCGGCCCTTCACTTCCGCCAGCCGGCGCGTGTTCTCCGTGCCGACGCCCGCCACCACGCGGTCGGTGCCCTCGTCGCCGATGAAGTTCAGGTAGACCGCGCCGGTGCTCCACGGCCGGACGTCGGCGCGGACGTCCCGGACCCACTGGACGCACCGCTCGTCGTCCGCCGGGTCCTCCCAGATCCCGAAGGGATGCACGGCCCACGGCGCGTCCCGGTACGGCACCGGGAACTCGTGCGGCCCCTCGGCGATCGCCCCACCGAGCGGCAGCAGCACGTGCTGGGTGCCGGTCGGCACCGGCAGGGAGTTCGCGCGGGCGCAGAAGACGTCGAGGAAGTCGTCCGGCGCACCCGTCACGTACTCCGCGGACCAGTAGTTCCGCATCCCCGGCGGGTCGTCGATCATGCACTGGACATCGGCGTACGGCATCGTCCCGACGATTTCCGTCTCGTGCGGCAGCGCCAGCAGGGGCTCGGCCAGTTTGCGCAGGTCGGCCTCCCCGCCGACGTACGTCACCAGGACACCGCACACCAGGGTGCCGACCACGTGCGGCGGTACGAACTCCTCGGGCGGAGCGGTGAAGTAGAGCACTCCGCCGGACACCTCGTCGGGCCCCACAGCGATCACATCGCGGAAGGTGCGCGCCACTTCGGGGCCGAACTCCGGCTGGTACAGCAGCAGCGCGATGGAGAACTCGGGCAGCTGGTGCAGTTTCAGCGTGATCGCGGTCGCGATGCCGAAGTTGCCGCCGCCGCCGTGCAGGGCCCAGAACAGGTCCGGGTGCTCGTCGGCGCTCGCGTGGACGTGCTCGCCGTCCGCGGTGACCAGTTCGACGCCGAGCAGGTTGTCGACGGCGAGCCCGCACCAGCGGTCCAGCCAGCCGGAGCCGCCGCCCAGGACGAAGCCGCCGACCCCCGTGGTGGAGGCCCGGCCGCCGGTGGTCGCCAGGCCGTGGGGCTGGCAGGCGCGGTCCATGTCGCTCATGGTGGCGCCGCCCGCGACCCGGACCTCCCGGTCCGCAGAATTGACGACGGCCGCGCGCATGTGGCGCAGGTCGACGACCAGACCGCCGTCGTTGACCGCCATGCCCGCCACGCTGTGCCCGCCGCCGCGCACCGCGATCGGCAGGTCCAGGTCACGGGCGAAGCGCACGGCCCTGATGACGTCGTCCTCGTCCACGCACTGTGCGATCGCCGCGGGCCGGCGGTCGATCATCGCGTTGAAGACGGTCCGGGCCTCGTCGTAGCCCGGATCGTCCGGGGCGAACACGTCGCCGGTCAGATCCTCGCGCAGCGCGGTGAGAGCCGCGCCCGCCTTCGACGGGGATGCCATGAGGCGCCCCCTTTCGTGCAGGGGCTGATGGATCCCAGCCTAGGCGGGCTCCGGCCCGCGGTCCTGTTCAGCCGCGGGCCGTCACGGCCTCGTAAGAACGCGTGCGGGCTCAGCCGCCGTACGCCCCCGACGCCGTCAGACGCAGGGCCGTGTCGATGAGCGGGACGTGGCTGAAGGCCTGCGGGAAGTTGCCGACCTGGCGCTTCTGGCGCGGGTCCCACTCCTCGGCGAGGAGTCCGAGGTCGTTGCGGAGCGAGAGGAGCTTCTCGAAGAGCTTCCTCGCCTCGTCCACGCGGCCGATCATCGCGAGGTCGTCTGCCATCCAGAACGAGCAGGCCAGGAAGGCCCCTTCGTCGCCGGGGAGGCCGTCGACGTTCTCGTCGCCGCTGGAGGTGGGGTAGCGCAGGATGAAGCCGTCCGGGGTGGACAGCTCGCGCTGGATCGCCTCGATGGTGCCGATCACCCGCTTGTCGTCCGGCGGCAGGAAGCCCATCTGCGGGATCAGCAGCAGCGAGGCGTCCAGCTCCTTGGAGCCGTACGACTGCGTGAAGGTGTTGCGCTCCTTGTCGTAGCCCTTCTCGCACACGTCCCGGTGGATGTCGTCGCGCAGTTCGCGCCACTTCTCCAACGGGCCGTCCGCGTCGCCGGACTCGATGAGCTTGATGGTCCGGTCCACGGCGACCCACGCCATCACCTTGGAGTGCACGAAGTGGCGGCGCGGGCCGCGCACCTCCCAGATGCCCTCGTCGGGCTCGTCCCAGTGCTGCTCCAGGTAGCGGATCAGCTTGAGCTGGAGCAGGGAGGCGTAGTCGTTGCGGGCCAGGCCGGTCATGTGGCCGAGGTGCAGGGCCTCGGTGACCTCGCCGTACACGTCGAGCTGGAGCTGGTGGGCCGCGCCGTTGCCGACCCGGACCGGCGCGGAGCTCTCGTAGCCGGGCAGCCAGTCCAACTCGGCCTCGCCCAGTTCCCGTTCACCCGCGATGCCGTACATGATCTGCAGGTTCTCGGGATCGCCGGCGACCGCCCTGAGGAGCCACTCGCGCCAGGCGCGGGCCTCCTCGCGGTAGCCGGTGCGCAGCAGTGAGGACAGGGTGATGGCCGCGTCGCGCAGCCAGGTGTAGCGGTAGTCCCAGTTGCGGACGCCGCCGATGTCCTCGGGCAGGGAGGTGGTCGGGGCCGCCACGATGCCGCCGGTGGGGGCGTAGGTCAGCGCCTTGAGGGTGATCAGCGAGCGGATGACGGCCTCGCGGTAGGGGCCGTGGTACGTGCAGTGCTCGACCCATTCGCGCCAGAAGTCCTCGGTCGCCTCCAGGGACTGCTCCGGCTCCGGCAGTGGGGGCGGCTGCTTGTGCGAGGGCTCCCACGAGATGGTGAAGGCGATCCGGTCACCGGGGGCGACCGTGAAGTCCGAGTACGTTGTCAGGGACTTGCCGTACGTCTCGCAGTCCGTGTCGAACCACACCGAGTCCGGGCCCGCCACGGCGACCGTGCGGCCCTCGTGCTTGTGGACCCACGGCACGACACGGCCGTAGGAGAACCGCATCCGCAGGGCCGAGCGCATGGGCACGCGCCCCGAGACGCCCTCGACGATCCGGATCAGCTGCGGGGCGCCGTCACGCGGGGGCATGAAATCGGTCACTCGGACCGTGCCGCGTGACGTGTCCCACTCCGATTCGAGGATCAGGGAGTCGCCGCGGTAGGTGCGCCGGGCCGCGGTGGGGGGCTCGGCGTCGGCCGCGTGCGCCGGACCGAGCCGCCAGAAGCCGTGCTCCTCGGTGCCCAGCAGGCCGGCGAAGATGGCATGCGAGTCGAAGCGGGGCAGGCACAGCCAGTCCACTGTGCCGTCCCGGCAGACCAGGGCAGCGGTCTGCATGTCTCCGATGAGTGCGTAGTCTTCGATGCGCCCGGCCACGTGCAACTCCAGTCGAACGGCCACGTCACCCCCTGAACGAGAAGGGGGCTGTCGCTTGGTGCGGTCAAGGGGGTCGTTGTAATGCGTCGTTGAGCGGTGAAGCAAAACAGTCCTGCCGCTGTGAGGCAAAACGACAACTGTTGCTCAACGAACTGACGAGCTCTCGTTGTTCCGGCGCCTACGGGTGGGGGTGGTCCCGTGTTTCCGGCCGGGCTCGGCAGCGAGTGTCCGAGCAGGATACGACGCACGTAGATGATCTGTGTGCCGCTCCGGGCAACGCGGCTGGGCCGAACGGGTGAGCAACGGGTGAGAAACGGGTGTGCCCGTGCGGGTCCGTGTCGGAGTGTGCGCGGAGCGTGGCCGGAAGCCATCTCCCCGAGGCGCTGATACCCTGGTAGCCCGTGGACCGGTGGGCGCCTGACCCCCGAACCGCACCTCCAGATCGCGACCACGGGAGCCCCCTCTTGGCCATGACCGCTGCTTTTCGAAACAGCACAGCCACGACGACCAAGCACATCTTCGTCACTGGGGGTGTCGCCTCCTCGCTCGGCAAGGGGCTGACGGCCTCCAGCCTCGGCATGCTGCTCAAGGCGCGGGGCCTGCGCGTCGTGATGCAGAAGCTCGACCCGTACCTCAACGTCGACCCGGGCACGATGAACCCCTTCCAGCACGGTGAGGTGTTCGTCACCAACGACGGCGCCGAGACCGACCTGGACATCGGCCACTACGAGCGCTTCCTCGACCGTGACCTCGACGGCTCCGCCAACGTCACCACCGGCCAGGTGTACAACACGGTGATCGCCAAGGAGCGGCGCGGCGAGTACCTGGGTGACACCGTGCAGGTCATCCCGCACATCACCAACGAGATCAAGCACCGCATCCGGCGCATGGCGACGGACGAGGTCGACGTCGTGATCACCGAGGTCGGCGGCACGGTCGGCGACATCGAGTCGCTGCCGTTCCTGGAGACGGTCCGCCAGGTCCGCCACGAGGTCGGCCGTGACAACGTCTTCGTCGTCCACATTTCCCTCCTGCCGTACATCGGACCGTCGGGTGAGCTGAAGACGAAGCCGACCCAGCACTCGGTTGCGGCCCTGCGCAACATCGGTATTCAGCCGGACGCGATCGTCCTGCGGTCCGACCGCGAGGTTCCCACCGCGATCAAGCGCAAGATCTCGCTGATGTGCGACGTCGACGAGGCCGCCGTGGTCGCCTGCCCGGACGCCCGTTCGATCTACGACATCCCGAAGACCGTGCACAGCGAGGGCCTGGACGCCTACGTCGTCCGCAAGCTGGACCTGCCGTTCCGCGACGTGGACTGGACGACCTGGGACGACCTGCTCGACCGCGTCCACAACCCCGACCACGAGATCACCCTCGCCCTGGTCGGCAAGTACATCGACCTGCCCGACGCCTACCTCTCGGTCACCGAGGCGCTGCGCGCCGGCGGCTTCGCCAACAAGGCCCGCGTGAAGATCAAGTGGGTCACCTCCGACGACTGCAAGACCCCGGCCGGCGCCGCCGCGCAGCTCGCCGACGTGGACGGCATCTGCATCCCGGGCGGCTTCGGCGACCGCGGTGTGCTCGGCAAGGTCGGCGCGATCAAGTACGCCCGCGAGAACAAGGTCCCGCTGCTGGGCCTGTGCCTGGGCCTGCAGTGCATCGTGATCGAGGCCGCCCGCAACCTGGCCGACATCCCGGACGCCAACTCCACCGAGTTCGACTCCGCCACCGGCCACCCGGTCATCTCCACCATGGCCGAGCAGCTCGACATCGTCGCCGGTGAGGGCGACATGGGCGGCACCATGCGGCTCGGCATGTACCCGGCCAAGCTCGCCGAGGGCTCCATCGTGCGTGAGGTGTACGACGGCAAGGAGTACGTCGAGGAGCGGCACCGTCACCGTTACGAGGTGAACAACGCCTACCGTGCGGAGCTCGAAAAGAAGGCGGGCATCCTGTTTTCCGGCACCTCTCCGGACGGCAAGCTCGTCGAGTACGTCGAGTACCCGCGTGACGTCCACCCCTACCTGGTCGCCACCCAGGCCCACCCCGAGCTGCGCTCGCGTCCGACCAGGCCGCACCCGCTGTTCGCGGGCCTGGTGAAGGCCGCGGTCGAGCGGCAGAGTTCCAAGTAGCACGACAGTTGTACGGTGGCCGGGGCGCGCGCATTCAAAGGGCGAGCGTCCCGGCTTCTTTTTTGCGCACGTGGGGAAGGACAGGGCATGACGATCGAGGACACCCCGGAGGAGTGGGAGATCCGGGGGACGAAGACCCCGTTCGTGGGCAACAAGACCTCCGTCCGCACGGACGAGGTGGTCATGCCCGACGGGTCCGTGGTCGGCCGCGACTACCAGGTCCACCCCGGTTCGGTGGCCGTCCTCGCCCTCGACGACGAGGACCGGGTGCTGCTCATCCGGCAGTACCGGCACCCCGTACGGCAGAAGCTGTGGGAGATCCCGGCGGGGCTGCTGGACGTGCCGGGCGAGAACCCGCTGCACGCGGCCCAGCGGGAGCTGTACGAGGAGGCGCACGTCAAGGCGGAGGACTGGCGGGTGCTGACGGACGTCTACACATCGCCGGGGGGCTGCGACGAGGCGATCCGGATCTTCCTCGCACGTGGACTGTCCGAGGCCGACGGCGAGCGCTTCGAGGTCGAGCACGAGGAGATCGGCCTGGAGTACGCGCGCGTGCCGGTGGCCGAGCTGGTGCGGGGCGTTCTCGCCGGGGAGCTGCACAACAACTGCCTCGTCGTGGGCGTGTTGTCGCTGGTCGCCGCGCGGGACTCCGGCGGGCTGGACGCGTTGCGGCCGGCCGAGGCTCAGTGGCCTGCGCGGCCGTTCGAGGCGTGACGGTTCCTCGGATCGCGCCCTTGTCGTAGTCGGTCCGCCACCGGTACTGCCGAACCCCGGAATCCTATGATCCGTTGATCCGATTGAGGGACTCTCGCGGCCCCACCGCCGCGCTCTGCCAGGAACGTTGCACAGCGTGAACTAGGCTCTGAAAAGCCCGATCCGGGGTCACCGGCGGGCTTTGCGCGTGCGGTGGGACGGGAGTGTGGCCCGTGACGGATCAGGTGGTGGACGCAGGCGGCACACAGCTGTCCGGCGAGGGCCAATTCCTGGGGCGGACGCGCGAGTTGAAGGAGCTGCTCGCCGACATCGAGCGGGCGGGCCTCGACACGCTCTCCGGCAAGAAGGCGCCCCGCGCGCGCGTGCTGCTCATCGCGGGGCGCCCCGGATCCGGCCGTACCGCACTCGCCGAGGAACTCGTCCGCACGGTCGCTGACCGTTACGACGACGGGGTGCTGCGCGCCCGGCTGAGCGAGCCCGACGGCACCCCCGTACCGGTCGCGGACGCCGCCCGCGAACTGCTCGGCGCACTCGATGTGCCGGCGCCCGCCGGAGCCGCCGAGGACGATCTCACGGCGGTGCTGCGCGAGGCCCTCGCCGACCGGCGCGCCCTGGTGCTGCTCGACGACGCGGTGGCCGCGGACCAGGTGGACGCCCTGCTTCCGGATACCCCGGAATGCCTGGTCGTGGCCGTGTCGGGAGGGCCGCTGACCGGGATCGCGGACGTCCGCCCGTGCACCCTCGGCGGGCTCGACACCAAGTCCGCGCTGGAACTGCTGTCCCGGCACACCGGGTCGGTCCGCATCACCGTCGATCCCCGGGCCGCCGAAGGGCTCGTCGAGGAGTGCCAGGGCCAGCCCGCCGCGCTGATGCTGGCCGGGGGCTGGCTCGCCGCCCGCCCCAAGGCGGCGGTCGCCGATCTGGCCAAACAACTGCATGCGGAGAGTGACGAGGGAAGCCCGCTCAGCCGGGTCTTCGGACTGGTCTACGCCTCCCTGCCCGCCGCTGCCGCCCGCACCCTGCGACTGCTCTCCCTGGCTCCGGCCGGCCTCGTCGACCCGCACACCGCGTCCGCGCTCGCCGGCTGCTCGGTGGACGGCGCCCGCGCCACCCTGGACGACTTCGTCGGCCTCGGGCTGCTGCACGCCGTGGACTCCCCGCTGCCGCAGTACGAGCTCCCCGGCTGTCTGCACCCCCTGCTCAAGGCCCTCGCGGACAGCCAGGACCGCCCGGCCGAGCTGCGCCTGGCCCGTGCCCGCATGCTGGAGCGGACCGTACGGCTGCTCCAGTCCTCCCGCGCGATCACCGAGACCGACAGCCCCGACGCCCGCGAGAAGCTCCAGGGCATGCCGCGCTCCGTGCGCTTCCCGAGCCCCCGGGCCGCCGAGGACTGGCTGCGCCTGCGCAGGCCCGCGCTGCTCGCCGCGGCCCGCCTCGCGGTCGCCGACGGGGAGCTGGACACCCTCGCCCGGCGTCTGATGTCGCAGCTCGTGCGCACGATGGTGGCCCACTTCGGCATGCAGGCCGCCGCCCCCGACCTCTACGGCATCCACGGCCTCGTCCTCGACGTGGCCGAGCGGCGCGCGCTGCCCCGGGAGAAGGCCGCCGCCCTGCTGAACCTCGGCGACCTGGACGCCCGGACCGGCCGCACCCGGGAGGCGCTGGCGCGCTACCGGGCGGCCCTGGACGCCGGACGGGAGGCGAACGACCCGTACGCGACCGGCCGCGCGATGGAATCCGTAGGCGGCGCGCATCTGGAGCTCGGGGACTACGACCGGGCCGCCGACTGGTTCGGCCGGGCCCTCGCCCAGCGCCTGGCCCGGGACGAGCGCGCGGAGGCCGCCCGGCTGTACGGCCGTATCGCCGCCGCGCACACCTACGCGGGCCGCTACGGCGAGGCGGTCAGGAACTGGCGGGCCGCCCTCGCCGGGTACCGCAAGAACGGCGATGTCGGGGCCCACGCACGGGCGTTGAGCGAACTCGCCCGGGTCCAGGAGTACGCCGGACACCCCGAGGAGTCGCTGCGCACCTGCCAGGAGGCCGTGGAGCTGGCCCGTCGCGCCGAGGACGGCCGGCTCCAGGCCGCGCTCCAGCTGCGGCTCGCGGACACGCTGGACCACCTGGGCGATCCCGCGGCCGCTCAGCTGCACCGCGGCGCCGCGGAACGGCTGCTGGGCGAGGAGCAATCCCAGGAGGAACCCGGGCCCCAGCAGGCCGAGGACCCGAAACAGGACGCTGACGCCTGCGAAATCCGTAGTACATCTGCAGAAGATTGATGCAATGAAAGGCTAGACACGGGGAACGCCTTCATTAGACTGGCTCTGCCGCACCTTCTCCTGCGGTGTCTCCTGGTGTGCCCTTGCATGCCTGGGTATGTGTTGTATTGCCCCACATCCTCTGAGCCAAGGACCGTGATCCACGTGAAGGTCGGCATCCCCCGCGAGGTCAAGAACAACGAGTTCCGGGTGGCCATCACCCCCGCCGGTGTGCACGAGCTCGTGCGCCACGGCCACCAGGTCGTCATCGAGCGGGGCGCCGGCCTCGGCTCCTCGATCCCGGACGAGGAGTACGTCGCCGAGGGCGCCCGGATCCTGGACACCGCCGACGAGGTGTGGGCCAGTGCCGACCTGCTGCTGAAGGTCAAGGAGCCGGTCGCCGAGGAGTACCACCGCCTGCGCAAGGACCAGACGCTCTTCACCTACCTGCACCTGGCCGCGTCCAAGGAGTGCACCGACGCGCTCATCGAGTCCGGCACCACCGCGATCGCCTACGAGACCGTCGAGCTGCCCTCCCGCGCGCTTCCGCTGCTCGCCCCGATGTCCGAGGTCGCGGGCCGGCTCGCCCCGCAGGTCGGCGCCTACCACCTGATGCGCTCGGTCGGCGGCCGCGGTGTCCTGCCCGGCGGTGTGCCCGGCACGCAGCCCGCGCGGGCCGTCGTCATCGGCGGCGGGGTCTCCGGCTGGAACGCCACCCAGATCGCCGTCGGCATGGGCTTCCACGTCACGCTGCTCGACCGCGACATCAACAAGCTCCGCGAGGCCGACAAGGTCTTCGGCACCAAGGTCCGCGCGATCATGTCCAACTCCCTCGAGCTGGAGAAGGCGGTCCTGGACGCCGACCTCGTCATCGGCGCGGTCCTCATCCCGGGCGCCAAGGCCCCGAAGCTGGTCACCAACGAGCTCGTGGCGCGGATGAAGCCCGGAAGTGTCCTTGTCGACATCGCGATCGACCAGGGCGGCTGCTTCGAGGACTCCCACCCGACCACGCACGCCGAGCCGACCTTCCAGGTGCACAATTCGGTCTTCTACTGCGTCGCCAACATGCCCGGCGCGGTGCCCAACACCTCGACCTACGCGCTCACCAACGCCACGCTGCCCTACATCGTCGAACTCGCCGACCGGGGCTGGGTGGAGGCGCTGCGCCGCGATCCCGCGCTGGCCAAGGGTCTCAACACCCATGACGGCAAGGTCGTTTACCGGGAGGTCGCGGAGGCCCACGGTCTGGAGCACGTGGAGCTCGAGACCCTGCTCGGCTGAGCCCCTGACCTCGGCAGAGAGCTAAGTCACCTTTTCGTAAAGGCGATACGTCAACAAGGCGCGTCAACGAGGCACATGCGGCCGGACCTTGCCCCACAAGGTCCGGCCGGATGTGTGTATGGTCACTTTGCGACTCTCGGTCAACTCGCGTCGAACGTAACCCTTGAACCGATTCGTACACCGGCGAAACCTGCCGTGCGACTGCCGTACGCCCTTGACAGCGGGATGTTTCATTGCCGACACATCCTGCCGGGTCCGGTGGATTGTGTTGCTGTGAACACCCGACACGCCATAGAGTCGCCAACCGTCGGCATGGTGCCACGCTGACCTTGTCTAGAAGTTTCCTGGTCACCAAGGAGGTAAGACGACTTGTGAATGAGTCGACATTTTCTCCCGGGGGTGGTCAACCAGGAATGCCTGCCGAGGCCCAGGGCCACGCGGGGTTCGAGGCTGTCGGCTCCGTCGCGGTGCGCACCTTCGCAGCCCACCAGAGTCGTCCGCAGACCCTGCGGACAGCACACCAGAGCATGGATGGCCATCACGTGAACGCCATGGCCGGCGACGGAAGTGGCGCGCCCCACAACCACTTCGCCGACTACGACGAACTGCCCGAGGGGCACTTCTACGACCCCGACGCCGAGTACGAGCCGGATCCGGAGTACGCGGCCACGCTCGCGCCCGACGCGGCCCGCCAGCGCCGTGAGCGCGTGGGCCCGACCGGACGCCCGCTGCCGTACTTCCCGATCCCGGGCCCGCTGACCGACCACGGCCCCGCGAAGATCATCGCGATGTGCAACCAGAAGGGCGGCGTCGGCAAGACCACGTCGACCATCAACCTGGGTGCCGCGCTCGCGGAGTACGGCCGACGCGTGCTGCTCGTGGACTTCGACCCGCAGGGCGCGCTGTCGGTGGGACTCGGTGTCAACCCGATGGAGCTCGACCTCACCGTCTACAACCTGCTCATGGAGCGGGGCATGGCGGCCGACGAGGTCCTGCTGAAGACCGCGGTCCCCAACATGGACCTGCTGCCGAGCAATATCGACTTGTCGGCGGCGGAGGTCCAGCTGGTCTCCGAGGTCGCGCGAGAGTCGACATTGCAGCGTGCCCTGAAGCCGCTCATGGCCGACTACGACTACATCGTGATCGACTGTCAGCCCTCGCTCGGCCTCCTCACGGTCAACGCCCTGACGGCGGCGCACAAGGTGATAGTGCCTCTGGAGTGCGAGTTCTTCGCGCTGCGCGGTGTCGCACTGCTGACGGAGACCATCGAGAAGGTCCAGGAGCGGCTCAACCCGGAGCTGGAGCTCGACGGGATCCTCGCCACGATGTACGACTCGCGCACCGTGCACAGCCGTGAGGTGCTCGCGCGTGTCGTCGAGGCGTTCGACGACCACGTCTACCACACGGTCATCGGGCGCACGGTCCGCTTCCCGGAGACCACGGTCGCCGGTGAGCCGATCACCACGTACGCCTCCAACTCCGTCGGTGCCGCCGCCTATCGCCAGCTCGCCAGGGAGGTGCTCGCCCGGTGTCACGCCGAGTGAGTCTGCCGGGGGCCGACGAACTGTTCCGTACGACAGGGGGGATGGCGCTCCAGGCGTCCACTCCCCGGCGGGGGGCCAACGGCGAGGCCCGGGTACCGGCTCCCGCGGGGGAGTCCGACGCGGTGGCGGCCGAGGACGCGCCGCACTCCGTGCCCGCACAGGGCGGGGACGGCGACGGGGCCGAGCATGTGGCCGCCGACGCCGACGGCTCCGAGGAGGGCGAGTCCCGCAGCCGGGCCGCCACCGCGGAGCGCTCCGGGCGACGTCAGGAGGCGCAGGAAGGTTCTGCCCAGGCCTCCGGCGGTCAGCCGCGCGGCAAGCGCGGCCGGTCGCCCGCGCGGCGGCCCAGCGGGCGCGAGCGGCACGACGAGAAGATCACCGTGTACGTGTCGGCCGAAGAGCTCATGGATCTGGAGCACGCCCGTCTGGTGCTCCGGGGCGAGCACGGGCTGGCGGTGGACCGCGGACGGATCGTGCGCGAGGCGGTCGCCGTGGTGCTGGCGGATCTGGAGTCCCGCGGGGACGCGAGCATTCTCGTACGACGGCTGCGCGGGCGGTAGCGGTAGCCTGCGGGGGCCATGACCTCGAACGACGTTCCCCCCGGCCCCGGTGCATCCGCCGGTCGTCGGCGTGTGCTGGGCCGGGGACCGGGCGCTCCGCGGGTCGAGCCGGACACGGAGGCGATGCCGGTCCCGGACGAACCGGAGACCGGGGGCGCGGAGCCTGAGGCTCTCCCGGAGCCCCTTGCCGAGCTTGAGCCTGAGGCCGTCTTCGGGCCCGGGGTCGTTCCGGAGCCCGAGGTTGTTGCGGAGCCGGTGGTTGTCCCGGAGCCGGAGCCCGGCATCGAGCCGGGGACTGACCCTCAGCTGGAGACCGACCCGGTGCCGGAGACATTCTCCGGGCCCGAGGCCCTCCCTGCGCCCGACAGCGAACCGGCACCCGAGGACCTCTCCGAGCCCGAGGCTGCCTCTGAGCCCCTGGCTGTCCCCGAGCCCGGGGCCGCCCCGCAGGGTTCGGGGGAGGGTGACTCCGACGGGGTCTTCAAGGTCCGGCTCGCCAACTTCGAGGGCCCCTTCGATCTCCTCCTCCAGTTGATCTCCAAGCACAAGCTGGACGTCACCGAGGTCGCGCTCTCCAAGGTCACCGACGAGTTCATGGCGCACATCCGGGCCATGGGACCCGACTGGGACCTGGACGAGACGACCGAGTTCCTGGTCGTCGCCGCCACCCTCCTGGACCTCAAGGCGGCCCGACTGCTGCCCGCCGCACAGGTGGAGGACGAGGCCGACCTGGCGCTCCTCGAAGCCCGTGACCTGCTGTTCGCGCGGCTGCTCCAGTACCGCGCCTACAAGCAGATCGCCGACATCTTCAACCGGCGCCTCGACGAGGAGGCCCGGCGCTACCCCCGTACCGTCGGACTCGAACCGCACCACGCCGACCTGCTGCCCGAGGTCGTCATCAGCATCGGGCCCGAGGGGTTCGCGAAGCTCGCCGTGAAGGCGATGCAGCCCAAGCCCAAGCCACAGGTGTACGTCGACCACATCCACGCGCCCCTGGTGAGCGTCCAGGAGCAGGCCGGGATCGTGGTCGCCCGGCTCAGGGAGCTCGGCGAGGCCAGCTTCCGCCTGCTGGTGGAGGACGCCGACGGCACCCTGACCGTCGTGGCCAGGTTTCTCGCGCTGCTCGAGCTGTACCGGGAGAAGGCCGTGGCGCTGGACCAGGAGACCGCGCTCGGGGAGCTGGTCGTGCGGTGGACCGGCGGTGCGGGGGAGACCGAGCCGGTGGTGACCGACGAGTTCGACCGACCGCCCGAGCCGCTCAAGGAGGAGAAGGCGTGAGCGAGGACACCACCGAGGCTCCGGCGGGCCTGCCGGGCGTCGCCGAGCTGGAGCTGAAGCCGGCCCTGGAGGCCGTCCTGATGGTCGTGGACGAGCCCGCGACCGAGGAGCACCTGGCGAAGATCCTGGAGCGGCCCAAGCGGCAGATCACCAGGGCGCTGCGGGAGCTGGCCGGCGAGTACGCCGCTCAGGGGCGCGGCTTCGAGCTGCGGCACGTCGCGAACGGCTGGCGGTTCTACACCCGGGCCGCGTACGCCCCGGCCGTGGAGCGGTTCGTCCTGGACGGTCAGCAGGCCCGGCTCACCCAGGCGGCGCTGGAGACGCTCGCGGTGGTCGCCTACCGCCAGCCGGTCAGCCGCAGCCGGGTCTCCGCGGTGCGCGGAGTGAACTGCGACGGTGTGATGCGCACCCTGCTCCAGCGGGGCCTGGTCGCGGAGGCGGGCACGGAACCCGAAACAGGTGCGATCCTGTACGTGACGACGAACTACTTCCTGGAGCGGATGGGCCTGCGCGGTCTGGACGAGCTCCCGGAGCTCGCGCCCTTCCTCCCGGAGGCGGAGGCGATCGAGGCCGAGACCCAGGAAGCCGTACCGTCGTTCGATCCGGACGCTCCGGATTCCGAGGACGCAGACGACAAGACGGAACTTTGATGCGAAGCAGCAGCGGCAGGAACAGCAGCGGAAACAACGGCGGGAGCCGTGGTGGCAACAGCGGCGGCCGCGGTGGGAACAGCGGTGGTCGCGGCGGGAGCACCGGAGGACGCGGCAACTACCGCGGCGCCGGCAACGACCGCGACGACAAGCAGGGCGGCCGGCCGAAGAAGCCCCGCCCCGAGGAGCGCCGCTACGACGTGGGCCCCGGCGGCACCCACGAGGGGCCGAAGTCCGGGCGCGGTGCCTCCGCGCGCGGTGGCGCCAAGGGCGGCCCCAAGCAGGGCCAGGGAACCGGGCGTGGCCGTTCGGTGCCGGCGACCTCCCGTGAGTACGAGGCGCGGGCGGAGGAGCGCAACCGGGAGCGGTACGCCGCCAAGAAGGACGTGAAGCTCCCCAAGACCTTCCCGGGCGCCGAGCAGGAGGGCGAGCGGCTCCAGAAGATCCTCGCGCGCGCGGGCTACGGCTCCCGGCGGGCCTGCGAGGAGCTCATCGAGCAGGCGCGGGTCGAGGTCAACGGCGAGATCGTCCTGGAGCAGGGCAAGCGGGTCGACCCGGAGAAGGACGAGGTCAAGGTCGACGGCCTGACGGTCGCGACGCAGTCGTACCAGTTCTTCTCGCTGAACAAGCCCGCCGGTGTCGTCTCGACGATGGAGGACAACGAGGGCCGGCAGTGCCTCGGCGACTACGTCACCAACCGTGAGACGCGGCTCTTCCACGTGGGACGGCTCGACACCGAGACCGAGGGCGTCATCCTGCTCACCAACCACGGTGAGCTGGCCCACCGGCTGACCCACCCCAAGTACGGCGTGAAGAAGGTCTACCTCGCGCACATCGTGGGCCCGATCCCGCGCGACCTGGGCAAGCAGCTCAAGGACGGCATCCAGCTGGAGGACGGGTACGCGAAGGCGGACCACTTCCGGGTCGTCGAGCAGACCGGCAAGAACTACCTCGTCGAGGTCACCCTCCACGAGGGGCGCAAGCACATCGTGCGCCGCATGCTCGCCGAGGCCGGCTTCCCGGTCGACAAGCTGGTGCGGGTCGCCTTCGGGCCCATCACCCTGGGCGACCAGAAGTCGGGCTGGCTGCGACGGCTGTCCAACACCGAGGTCGGCATGCTGATGAAGGAAGTCGATCTGTAGTCCCGCCCCCCTCACGCGTGCGCGTGCGGCCGGTTCCGGAATTCCCCGGGACCGGCCGATGCGTTTTCGCCCTCCCGCCGGTCTGCATCCGTGACGGAGGGAGTGGGGATGGACGCGAGGAACGGGATCGGTGACGAGACACGTCCGGCGGCGCTGGAGGGCTTTGTGCGGCCTTCGCGGTCGGCAGGGCTCCCGGGGGCCCAGGAGGCCCCGGTGCGGCCGCTGAGGGGCAGCGACGGCGCTCTGGCGGAGGTCCTGTCATGAGCGCGGGAGAGCTGCTGGAGCGCTCGCTCGCCTACGCGCTGGGCAGTGTGGCGGGGACGCGGAGCGTTCGCCTCGGTACGGGCACCCCGTGCGCCGAGTGGGATCTGGGGGAGCTGCTGGGGCATCTCGACGACTCCCTGGACGCGCTGTACGAGGGGCTGACCGGCGGGCGGATCGGGCCGCTCCCGCTCACCGACCGGGCCTGCGGCTTCCGTACGCGCGCGCGTGCCGTGCTCGGCGCCTGGGCCGCCGGTCCGCCCGAGGACGTACTGGTGGGTGAACGCCCGCTGGACGTGCGGGTGATGGCCGCGGTCGGCGCCGTCGAGATCGCCGTGCACGGGTGGGACGTGGCCCGCTCCTGCGGACGGCCGCGGCCCATTCCGGACGGCCTCGCGGCCGAACTCCTGTCCGTCGCCCGGTGCGTGGTGGGCGAGGAGGACCGAGGCGTGCGCTTCGCGGCACCGGTCGCCGTGCCGTCCGGCGCGCGGCCTGAGGTCCGGCTCCTGGGCTTCCTGGGGCGCGGTCTCTAGCGGTCTCCAAGTGGCTTGCAGGCCCTGCCCGTCGAAGTGCGCCGACGCGGACACGGAAGCCCGCAGACGCGGACACGGAAGCCCGCCGACGCGGTCACAGGGGTTGCCGAACCTCGCTCGCCCTCTTTATAGTCGTAACGACTATTAGTCATGCTGACCATAAAGGGGGTGCGCGAGCGTGTCCGTTCCGCCCGGCTACGACAAGTACGCCCACGAACCCTTCGCCGTCACCGTCGACCTCGCCGTCCTCACCGTCACCGAAGGCGCCCTGCACGCCCTGCTCATCGAGCGGGGACAGGAGCCCTACGCCGGACACTGGGCGCTGCCCGGCGGGTTCGTGCACCCCGACGAGTCCGCGGAGACCGCGGCCCGGCGCGAACTCGCCGAGGAGACCGGGCTGTCGGACGTCTCCGGGCTGCACCTGGAGCAGCTGCGGACCTACAGCGAACCCGGCCGCGACCCCCGGATGCGGGTCGTCTCCGTCGCGTTCGCCGCGCTGCTGCCCGACCCGCCCGAGCCGCACGGCGGCAGCGACGCCGCCGAGGCCCGCTGGGTGCCGTACGACAGGGCGCGACCGCTCGCCTTCGACCACGACCGGATCCTGGCCGACGCCCACGAACGCGTCGGTTCCAAGCTCGAGTACACCTGCCTCGCCACCGCCTTCTGCCCGCCCGAGTTCACCCTCGGCGAGCTCCAGCAGGTGTACGAGACGGTCTGGGGCACCGCCCTCGACCGGCCCAACTTCCGCCGCAAGGTGCTCGCCACGCCCGGCTTCGTCGAGGCCGTCCCCGGTGCCGCGCGGCTGACCGGCGGTCGTGGCAAACCGGCCGCGCTCTACCGCGCAGGACCGGCCACCACCCTGCACCCCCCGCTCCTTCGACCGTCCCCGGAAGGACGACCCGCATGACCACGATCCTGACCAAACGCGCAGCCACCGGAACGCTCGTCGGCCTCGCCCTCGGGGACGCCCTCGGCTTCCCGACCGAGTTCAACGACGTGCGGTCGATCCTCGCCAAGTGCGGGCCGTGGCGGGAGATGGAGCTGTCCTCGCCGGCCGTCGTCAGCGACGACACGCAGATGACGCTGGCGGTGGGCAGGGGGTTGCGGGCGGCCATGGACCGGGGGCTGCTCGGGCCTCTTCGGCTGGCCCGGCCTCTGCGGCAGGAGTTCGTGGACTGGTACCAGTCGCCGCAGAACAACAGGGCGCCGGGCAATACCTGTCTGCGCGCCTGCCACCTGCTCAAGGACGAACGCCTGCCCTGGCAGGACGCCAGCCAGATCAACTCCAAGGGCTGCGGCGCCAACATGCGCGTCGCACCCGTCGGCCTCGTCCCGGGCCTGAGCGACGAACAGCGCGCGGGCGCGGCCCAGTTGCAGGCCGCGCTCACCCACGGCCACCCGACGGGGCTCGCCGCCTCCGACCTCACCGCGCGTGCCGTACGGCTGCTCGCCCAGGGCACCGAGCCGGGCGACCTGGTCGGGCTGCTGCGGTCGTACGCCCTGGCGAACCGGGGCCAGTACCACGAGCGTTGGCTCGGAGACCTGTGGACGCGAGGCCAGGCCCCGACGCCAGGGCAGTTCATCGCGCGAGGCTGGGACGAGTGCCTGGCGATCCTCGACCGGCTCGACGACGCCGTGCGCACCGCCTCGCCGGAGGAGGACCCGTGCCTCGCGACCGGGGCGGGCTGGATCGCCGAAGAGGCCCTGGCGACCGGGCTGTTGTGCTTCCTGCAGTTCCCGCAGGAGCCGCTGACGGCCCTGCGGCGGGCCGCGTGCAGCTCCGGCGACTCCGACTCGATCGCCTGTCTGACGGGCGCCTTCGCGGGCGCCCACCTGGGAGCGGACGCCTGGCCGGTGGAGTGGGCCGACCGGATCGAGTACGGCAGCGAACTGGTGACGCTCGGGGCGCTCTGGGACGCCTAGGGGTGGCTCCGGGAGGCCCTAGGCGAGCTCGATCGAGTCCCCGCTGACCTTGATCTGCTTCTCGGGCAGCGGCTTGTTGGCAGGCGGGTTGGCCACCGAGCCGTCCGTGATGTTGAACTTGCTGCCGTGGCAGTTGCAGTTGATGGTGCCGCCCGACACGCTCGCCACCGGGCAGCCCTGGTGGGTGCAGATGTTCGAGAAGGCCTTGAACTCGCCCTTCTTCGGCTGGGTGACGACGACCTTCTCGTCCTTGAAGATCTTCCCGCCGCCGACCGGGATCTCGCTGGTCTTCGCCAGCGCGGTGCCGGCCGAGGCCTCCACCGTGTCGGACCCGGAGTCGCTGTTCTCGTTGCCGTACTCGCCGCAGCCGACGGTCAGCGCGGCCGCGCCCGTCGCGAGAAGGATCGTGCGCCGCGTCGGGCTGTGTGTCATGTCGTGACTCCGAAGGTGCGGAAGAACCAGAGGGCGGAGGTCAGCCAGAGGATCGTGAGCGCGGTGAAGACCAGCCCGCCGACGATCGGCAGCAGCCACCCGGGAAGTCGCTCCGAACGGAGCAGCAGCATCTTGGCACTGAACACACCGAAGAAGAAGCAACCGAAGAGGGAGTGCCACAGAACGCGTGATTCGTAGGACTGGAAGCCCAGCGCGTACAGACAGTGCACCGCGACCGGGACCGCGACGAGGAAGGCCGCGCGGCCGGACCAGCGGTGCAGGGTGGACGACCACCTCGGGCCGGGCAGCTTGCCGTACACCATCAGTGCCGAGACGAGCTGCACGAGCGCGAAGAAGAACGCGACCGTCGCGAGCCATGACTTCACCGCGCCGGTGCTGCTGAAGCCGGCGAGGTTGAAGGCGGTGCCCGCCGGGTCGTGGACCTTGCCGTAGGCGCCCAGGCCGACCGCCACCGCGGCCGCGACCAGGGCGGGGATCAGATAGCGGGCGGCGCCGGGGCCGCGCTCGGGTTCGGGGGAGGGCCAGCTCTGGGTGGCCGCGTTCGGGTCGACGGTCATGATCGGCTCCCTCGGGCGTAGGTCAGGGGGTTACCGGGCGGGCCGTGAGCTGCTGTCCGTCGACCGTCACCGCACCGGTCTCCGGATCGATCCTCGGCGCCGGGGAGGGCTTGCCGTCGCGCTTGAGGATGCCGACCTGCTCGCCGTCCGGCAGGACGATCCAGCCGCCCTCGATCTTCGCGCCGGCCACCGTGCTGTTCGCCCGGTAGAGCCCGGACGACTTCTTGGACCTGTCGATCGTGAAGGGGTAGCTCCCGCTGCCGACAGTGGCCGTGCCGCGCAGTTGCCTGGTCCCCTTCACCTCGGCCTCCAGGCTCGCGCCGCCCTTGCCGGTGAGCCGCAGACTGCCGTCGGCCTTCACGTCGCCCTGCAGCCACGACTCGATGTTGTGCCCGTCGCAGACGTACGCGATCGCCTTGTCGTCGCGCACGGTGATCGCGACCGCGGAGGAGTCGTCGTCGGTACGGCCGGTGTAGACGCCCTCGGGCACGGCGGTCGCCGACGGGGTCGCACGGGGCGGCGGGGTGGGGTTCGTCGGCGCCGCGCTCGGTGAGGCCTTGGTGCTCGGTGACGGCTGCACGGCGGCCGACGTCGGCTTCTCGCCCGTCGTGGCGTTGAGCGACAGCATGAACAGGCCGACCAGCAATCCCGCGAGCAGTGTCAGCAGCGGTCCGGAACGCTTCATATGAGGGGCCTCCCCCGAGGCGAGTTTCCTGCCATCAGAGCGGACCCGGGCCCCCGAGTCCAGAGGCGCACGGGCGTGTTTTCACCCCAAGTAGCGGGACTGTGACATTCGGGTGACATTGGCACGGTCTGGGACGCCGTCTCAGGAGGCGGGCGCCGCGCACCCCGCCCCAGGGGGCTGACTAGGCTGGTCGTACATCGAGCCGGGTTGTACATCAGCAAGGAGCATGTCGTGGCGGTACGAGCGGTCCGGGGCGCCGTCCAACTCGAACAGGACGAGGCCGGCCACATGGACGAGCAGGTCGGGGCGCTGCTCACCGCCATCATGGAGCGGAACGAGCTGACCACGGACGACCTGATCAGCATCTGGTTCACGGCCACGCCCGACCTGCACAGCGACTTCCCGGCGGCCGCGGCCCGCAAGCTCGGCATCGTCGACGTCCCCCTCATCTGCGCCCAGGAACTCGACATCCAGGGCGCCATGCCCCGGGTCGTGCGGGTCCTCGCGCACATCGAGTCCGACCGCTCCCGTGCCGACATCGCGCACGTCTACCTCGGCGCCGCGGCCGCCCTCCGCAAGGACATCGCCCAGTGAGGACCGCACTCGTCATCGGCACCGGGCTCATCGGCACGTCCGCCGCCCTGGCGCTGGCGGCCCGGGGAGTCACCGTTCACCTTGCCGACCACGATCCCGAGCAGGCCGTCACCGCGGCCGCGCTGGGCGCCGGCACGGACGAGGCCCCGGAGGCGCCGGTGGACCTCGCGATCGTGGCCGCGCCGCCCGCGCACGTGGCCGGCGTGCTCGCCGACGCCATGCGCAGGGGAGTCGCCCGCGGCTACATCGACGTGGCCAGCGTCAAGGGCGGGCCGCGCCGGGAGCTGGAGGCGCTGGGGCTCGACCTGTCCCCGTACATCGGCACCCATCCGATGTCCGGGCGGGAGAAGTCCGGGCCGCTGGCCGCCTCCGCGGACCTCTTCGAGGGACGGCCCTGGGTGCTGACGCCCACCCGGGACACCGACACCGAGGTGCTGAACCTCGCCCTGGAACTGGTCTCGCACTGCCGCGCGGTCCCGGTGGTCATGGACGCCGACGCCCACGACCGTGCCGTGGCGCTCGTCTCGCACATGCCCCACCTGGTGTCCAGCATGGTCGCCGCGCGTCTCGAGCACGCCGAGGAGGCCGCCGTACGACTGTGCGGGCAGGGGATCCGGGACGTGACCCGGATCGCCGCGTCCGACCCCGGGATGTGGATCGACATCCTCTCCGCGAACCCCGGGCCGGTGGCCGATCTGCTCACCGATGTCGCCGGGGACCTGGAGGAGACGGTGCGGGCGCTGCGGGCGTTGCAGTCCGCGGACGAGTCGAAGCGGCTGGAGGGCACGTCCGGGATCCAGGACATGCTGCGGCGGGGGAACGCCGGTCAGGTGCGGGTGCCCGGAAAGCACGGGTCCGCTCCCCGGGTGTACGAGGTCGTGGCCGTGCTCATCGACGACCAGCCGGGGCAGCTCGCCCGGATCTTCGCGGACGCGGGGCGTGCGGGTGTGAACATCGAGGACGTGCGGATCGAGCACGCGACCGGGCAGCAGGCGGGTCTGGTGCAGCTGATGGTCGAGCCGTCGGCCGCGCCCGTGCTGTCCGCCTCGCTGCGGGAACGGGGCTGGGCGATCCGGCAGTGAGCCGCGCGGCCGGGCCGCCGGTCGGCACCGCTCGGCGGGCGTCCGGACGAGTGACGCGCGCCCGGTAACCTTGTGCGGGGCACAGTCGCGCCCCCACACCACTCGCCAGACCGCACCCGAAAGGTGTCCCCCCGTGGAAAACGGCGCCGCCCAGCCCGTGATTGTCGCCATCGACGGCCCCTCCGGCACGGGCAAGTCGAGCACCTCGAAGGCTGTCGCCGCGCAGCTGGGGCTGAGCTACCTGGACACCGGGGCCCAGTACCGGGCGATCACCTGGTGGATGGTGAGCAACGGGATCGACATCGACGACCCGTCCGCGATCGCCGCCGTGGCCGGAAAGGCGGAGATCGTCTCCGGCACCGACCCGGAGAACCCGACGATCACGGTCGACGGCACGGACGTGGCGGGTCCGATCCGCAGCCAGGAGGTCACCTCCAAGGTCAGCGCCGTGAGCGCGGTGCCCGAGGTGCGGGCCAGGATCACCGAGCTCCAGCGCTCGCTGGCCACCTCCGCAGAGAAGGGCATCGTCGTCGAGGGGCGGGACATCGGTACGACCGTGCTGCCCGACGCCGACCTCAAGGTCTTCCTCACCGCCTCGCCGGAGGCCCGTGCCGCCCGCCGCAGCGGGGAGCTCAAGAGCGCCGACGTCCAGGCCACCCGTGAGGCCCTGATCAAGCGGGACGCGGCCGACTCCAGCCGGAAGACCTCGCCGCTCGCCAAGGCGGACGACGCGGTCGAGGTGGACACCACCGAGCTCACCCTCGCGCAGGTCATCGAGTGTGTCGTGACCCTCGTCGAGGAGAAGCGGGCCGGGAAGTGACCGTTCCTTCCGAGAAGGGTGCCGAGGTCGGGCGGCGGATCGGCGTCGGCCTGATGTACGGGCTGTGGAGACCGCGGGTGCTCGGCGCCTGGCGGATGCCCGCGACCGGGCCGGCGATCCTCGCCGTCAACCACTCCCACAACATCGACGGCCCGATGGTCATGGGCGTCTCGCCCCGGCCGACGCACTTCCTGATCAAGAAGGAGGCGTTCGTCGGGCCGCTGGATCCCTTCCTGCTGGCCATCGGGCAGGTCAAGGTGGACCGCTCGGGCGCCGACCGCGGGGCGATCACCCAGGCCCTCGACGTGCTCAAGGCCGGCGGGGTCCTCGGCATCTTCCCGGAGGGCACCCGGGGCGAGGGCGACTTCGCCTCCCTGCGGGCCGGGCTCGCCTACTTCGCGGTGCGCAGCGGGGCTCCGGTGGTCCCGGTCGCGGTGCTGGGAAGCTCCGAGCGGCCGGGACGGTTGATAAAGGGGCTGCCCCCGCTGCGCAGCCGCGTCGACGTCGTCTTCGGCGACCCCTTCGAGGCGGGCGACGGCAGCGGACGGCGCACCCGCAAGGCTCTCGACGAGGCGACCGAGCGCATCCAGAAGCAGCTGAGCAGTCACCTGAAAAACGCCAGGCGCCTCACCGGGCGCTAGGCGACACTGAGTAGTGGATCAAACGGACACCCTCCGGCCGGTCCACCGACCACCACGAAACGACGAGGTACGCACTTCATGAACGACCACATCCACTCCGAGGGCTCGGGCGAGGAGCACGACCACGGGGCGCTTGGCGATGCCGAGTACGCGGAGTTCATGGAGCTCGCCGCGGAAGAGGGCTTCGACGTCGAGGACGTCGAGGGGGCCATCGAGGCGGCCGGTCACGGGCCGCTGCCCGTGCTCGCCGTCGTCGGGCGCCCGAATGTCGGCAAGTCGACTCTCGTGAACCGCATCATCGGGCGCCGCGAGGCCGTCGTGGAGGACAAGCCCGGCGTCACCCGTGACCGCGTCACCTACGAGGCCGAGTGGGCGGGGCGCCGCTTCAAGGTCGTCGACACCGGCGGCTGGGAGCAGGACGTCCTCGGCATCGACGCCTCCGTGGCCGCGCAGGCCGAGTACGCGATCGAGGCCGCCGACGCCGTCGTGTTCGTCGTGGACGCCAAGGTGGGTGCCACCGACACCGACGAGGCGGTCGTACGGCTGCTGCGCAAGGCCGGCAAGCCCGTGGTGCTGGCCGCCAACAAGGTGGACGGCCTGAGCGGCGAGTCCGACGCGGCGTACCTGTGGTCCCTGGGACTCGGCGAGCCGCATCCGGTCTCCGCGCTGCACGGCCGGGGCACCGGCGACATGCTGGACGCCGTCCTGGAGGCGCTGCCGGAGGCACCGCAGCAGACCTTCGGCACCGCGATCGGCGGCCCCCGCCGGATCGCGCTCATCGGACGCCCGAACGTCGGCAAGTCCTCGCTGCTGAACAAGGTGGCCGGCGAGGAGCGGGTCGTCGTCAACGAGATGGCCGGCACCACCCGTGACCCGGTCGACGAGCTGATCGAACTCGGCGGTGTCACCTGGAAGTTCGTCGACACCGCCGGTATCCGCAAGCGGGTCCACCTCCAGCAGGGCGCGGACTACTACGCCTCGCTGCGCACCGCGGCCGCCGTGGAGAAGGCCGAGGTCGCGGTCATCCTGATCGACGGCTCCGAGTCCATCTCGGTGCAGGACCAGCGGATCGTCACGATGGCCGTCGATGCGGGCCGCGCGATCGTCGTCGCCTACAACAAGTGGGACACCCTCGACGAGGAGCGCCGCTACTACCTGGAGCGGGAGATCGAGACCGAGCTCGGCCAGGTCGCCTGGGCGCCGCGCGTGAACGTCTCGGCGAAGACCGGACGGCACATGGAGAAGCTCGTCCCGGCGATCGAGACGGCTCTGGCGGGCTGGGAGACGCGCGTCCCCACCGGCCGGCTGAACGCCTTCCTCGGCGAGCTCGTCGCCGCCCACCCGCACCCGATCCGGGGTGGCAAGCAGCCGCGCATCCTCTTCGGCACCCAGGCGGGCACCAAGCCGCCGCGGTTCGTGCTCTTCGCCTCCGGGTTCATCGAGGCGGGCTACCGGCGCTTCATCGAGCGCCGGCTGCGCGAGGAGTTCGGCTTCGAGGGCACCCCCATCCACATCTCGGTGCGGGTGCGCGAGAAGCGCGGCGCCAAGAAGAAGTGACGCACGCATGAGGAAGGGCGGCCCCGAAAGCGGGGCCGCCCTTCCTCATGTCCCGGAACCTCTGCTCTCAGACCCCTCTGCGCGGGCCGGGTGGCAGCGCCGCCGGGACGTGGTGCATCCCGGTGTGCTGCTGCCCGATGTGTCCCACCCGCTGCCACTGCGACTGCTGGCGGGCGCTGAACGCCCCCGCGCTGTAGGCGCTGTACGAGCTGCTGAACGAGCCCGAGGCGTGCGGGATGTTCCCGAACGCGGTGAAGCCCAGCTCCTCCTCGCCGCTGCGGTCACCCGGCAGCGAACGGAAGGTCTTGACGTACTCGGAGTAGAGCGCGTCGTAGATCGGCGTGGCCGATGGTCCGCCGGGAAACCGGCGTGGAGCGTCGTATGGGTGCACGTATGTCCAAACGACACCGGGACCTCGGGGATGCGGTCCGGCGTGATCCTTCAGCCGGACTTCATGTGCCCGCGAGCGGCATCGCGGCCGCGACCAACTTCCCGTTCGCCGCTGCCTTGTCCAGTGCGTCCCGCAGCAGGTCCTCGCGGGGCTGGCGTCCGATGGACCCGACCGGTGCCGCGAACATCAGCACCTGCTGGTGCTTGTTGGCGGCGGCCCGCCAGCTCTCCGTCACCTGGAGCGGCTGGTGCGCCTGCCACCAGGCCACCGGCTGCCCGCCGTTCGCCGACGGCTGGAGCACCGCGTGCAGCTGGCCCACCGCCAGCAGCACCGACCACCCGTGCAGCACGGACGGCACCGACTCGATCGCCGTCAGCGGCATGAACCCCTGCTCGATCAGCAGCGGCAGGAAGTCGTCGCCGAGTCCCGTCGCGCCCGGCCGCACGATCGGCCCGGTCGGCTCCACGACCAGCGCCGGGTGCAACTCCCCGGCGATCAGGACGAGTCCGCTGGTCACCCCGAGCACCGCCTGCTCGGGTACGACCTTGTCCGGGTCCAGGTCGACGGTGTCACCGGTGATGGACTTCACCGCGCCCCGGAGCTGCTCCTCGGTGACCTGCACGACCTGGGAGGGCAGACAGCTGGCGTGGGCGAAGGCCAGGACGGCGGTCTCGTCGCCGATGAACAGGACGGTGCTGGTGCGCTCCTGTTCGGAGTCGCCCTGGGTGCGGCAGGACGTGCAGTCGTAGCTGCCGGGGGCGTTCTCTCCGGCGAGCAGCCGGTCGGCCTCTTCGTCGCCGATCTCGGCGCGTACCTCGTCGCTGACGTCGAGCATGCGCGGCACGGGTGGCTCCCTCGGGATGTGGTGCTCGGGCGGGTCCCGGGCTCATGAAGAAGACAACGGCCGATCTGTGGCGGGAGTCACGCCCCAGGGCGAACGGAATCGAACCATCCAGCGCGCAGGGTCACCGCGGGTGCGGAATCGGGCACTCAGTGTCAAGTGGATGGAAATGCAAGGAAGTTGGTTGCGTGAAGTGGGTCACAGATCTCCTTGGTGGCTGGTCGACAAATCAGGAAATCAGCGAATGAAGTGGGTGGCCGGAAATCGCCGATACCTGCGGTAACGACCAACTGGCCTGGAACGACAAGCAGTTGGTTGCTGACGCCTCCACAGGCTCTCTACATTCCTCCGCCGTGTGCAACGAGCACCGCTCGGGAACGTCCGCCGGCGCACCAAGCCAGCTCACCGCACCACCTGTCGGCGGACGGGGCGGAGCACGACCACCCGGCCCATGTGCCGGGAGCGTGTTCCGTCCTGGGGGACCCCGAGTCCGTAGAGAGGGAACCATATGTCCGAATGTGCCGATACCACGCGCGACAACGCTCGTAAGACCCGGACCACCGCGGCCCTCGCCGGGGCCGCCCTGCTCGCCCCGCTCGGACTGCTGGCCGCGGCCGGCAACTCCGCGGCCGCGGACGGCGGAGTGTGGGACCGCATCGCCCAGTGCGAGAGCGGCGGGAACTGGCACATCAGCACCGGTAACGGCTACTACGGAGGACTCCAGTTCTCCGCCGGCACCTGGCGCGCCTACGGCGGCACGGCCTACGCGCCCACCGCCGACGGCGCCACCAAGTCCCAGCAGATCGCGGTCGCCACCAAGGTCCAGCGCGCCCAGGGGTGGGGCGCCTGGCCGACCTGCTCGGCACGCGCCGGGGCGTACGGCAGCGCGCCCGCCGCCTCCTCCGGCTCGGGGCAGAGCTCCTCGTCGACCGCCAAGGCCGCGCCCTCCAAGCCGGCGAAGGCGCCGGCCCGTTCCGAGAACCACACCAACCGCAGCGCCTCCCGTGGCGACTACACCGTCCGCTCGGGCGACACCCTGAGCAGGATCGCCGCCGGGCACGGGACGAGCTGGCAGAAGCTCTACGCCGCCAACAAGGCCGTCATCGGCGCTGATCCCAACATGATCGTGCCCGGGCAGCGCCTCGAAATCTGAGAGCTCCCCCCTGTCACGGGCACACGGCCCCGTCCGGTCCGGCGACCGGGCGGGGCCTCCGGGCATCTGGGCGCTCGGGGCGCCGGTGGCACCGGTGGGGCCGTCAGGCCCTCCCCGGCCGCAGCTCCGCCGCCTCTCCGCTGAACACGACCGTGCCGCGCCGCAGTTCGTACACGATCGCCGTCCGGCGCCGCAGGGCGGCTGGAAGCCGTTGTTCGGCCACGACCACACACGCGTCCAGTGCGGCGAGGAGTTCGTACGTGCGGGCCGCGACCGCGGGGGACATGCCCTGCGCGGGCTCGTCGACGAGGACCACGCGCGCGCGTGCCAGCAGGGCCCGGGACAGCGCGAGCATGCGCTGCTCGCCCCCGGAGAGGGTGCCGGCCCGGCGGGGGAGCAGGGGGCCCAGCTGCGGGTAGGCGTCCAGGGCCGGGTCGGGGGCGGGCGCCGCGAGTTCGAGGTTCTCGCGGACGGTGAGGGAGCCGAACACCGCCTGCCGCTCGGGCACCAGGCACAGCCCGCGCCGGGCCCGCTCGTACGCCGGGACGCGGGTCACGTCGGTGCCGTCCCACACCACGGCGCCGTCGGTGAGCGGCACTGTTCCGGCCAGGGCGCGCAGGGCCGTCGTACGGCCGGAGCCGTTGCGGCCCAGCAGGAGGGTGAGACCGGGGCCGGGGGCGGTGAGGGTGATGCCGTGCAGGGCCTCCAGAGGGCCGTAGCGCACGCGCGCGTCCCGTAGGGAGATGGCTGTCGTCGTGGTTCCCGCGGCCGTGCTCGCTGTCATACGGCGGTCTCCCGGGCGTCGAGTGCGTCCAGTACGTGGGCCGGGGGACCGGAGGCCACGATGCGGCCCGCGGTCATGACGTGCACGACGTCCGCGAGGTCGGCGACCAGGTCGAGGTCGTGCTCGACGACCAGGAGAGCGGTGCCGTCCGCCGCGAGGGCCCTGAGGACGCGGGCCAGCGCGGTCACCTCGGCGGTGTCCAGGCCGGCGGCGGGCTCGTCCAGGAGCAGGACGCCCGGGGCGCCGGCCAGCGCTCTGGCGAGTTCCACGCGGCGCAGGGTGCCGGTGGGGAGGCCGGCGGCGGGTGCGTCGCGCAGTGGGCCGTCGAGGTGCAGGAGTCTCAGTGCGCGGTCTGCCGCGGCGGGGTCCTTGATCCGGCCCTGTTCAGCGCCCACCCGGACGTTCTCGGCGACGGTCAGGGTCGGGAAGACGGCCAGTTGCTGGAAGGTGCGGGCGATGCCGAGGCGGGTGCGGGCGTGGGGGGACAGCCGGGTGATGTCGCGGTCGCCGAGGCGGACCTGGCCTCGGGCCGGTCGGATCGTGCCTGCCAGGCAGTGGAAGAGGGTGGATTTCCCGGCTCCGTTGGGGCCGATGATCGCGGTGATTCTTCCGGGCGGGACGGTGAGGTCGACGCCGGCGAGGGCGGTGAAGCCGTCGTAGCGGGCGTGGAGGTCGTGGGTGGTGAGGACCGCCCGGCCTGCGGACGGGGTCGTCCTCCCACCCGCGCCACGCGTGCGGGGTTCGTGGTCGGGTGCGGGTGGCCGCGGTGGGGGTGCGGGCGTGGACGAGGGGGCGTCGAGGGACGTGCGCAGGCGTTGTCTCACCTCGGCTCCCAGTGGGGTGAGGGCGGTCGGTCCGCTCGGCCTCAGTCGTCCCGCCACCGCCCGCACCGCCTGGTACGGGCCCCCGGGGAAGCGGCCGACCAGCACCGCCAGCACTCCGATCAGCGCCGCCGCGACCCCGCCCCTCGCTCCCGCGTCCAGGCCGACCAGGAGAGCCGCCGCGCCCAGGGCGCCCAAAGTGCTGTCGGCGCCCAGGACGACCACCGCGGCGAACCAGAGGAGGCTGCGGACGGGGTCGTAGGCGGCCGGGTCGAAGGCGCGCAGGCCCATGCCCAGCATGCCGCCGCCCAGGGCGGCCAGCGCGGCGCCCGCGACGAAGGCGGCGAGCTTGAGGGCGGGGACCCTGACACCCGCCGCCGAGGCACCGGACTCGTGGTCGCGCAGGGCGGCCAGGGCCCGGCCCGTGCGGCCCCTGCGCAGCGCGCGGGTCGTCAGCAGGGCGAGCGCCAGCAGGGCCAGCTCCAGGACGTAGTACGCGCGGTCGCCGTCGAAGCCGTCGGGGCGGTCCAGGGACAGGCCGGACGTGGCGTACGGCTGGGCGAAGACGAAGCGGCTCACGGCCACGCCGACCGCGAAGGTCGCGAGGGCCAGCGCCAGGCCCCGGCGGGTGATCGCCGGCCAGCCGGTCAACAGGCCCAGGGGGGCCACCAGGACCACCGCCACGGCCAGTGCCGCCAGCTCCGGCAGGCGGGGCAGGCCCGGGAAGCGGCCCGCCGCGAGCAGTGCCGTGAACAGGGCTCCCAGGCCCGCGTAGGCCGCCTGCCCGAGGGAGATCTGGCCGCCCCGGCCCGTCACGACCACCAGGGAGAGCAGGACCACGCCCAGTGCCGGGACCTGGACCGAGGTGTGCAGGTCCGAGCCCGCGAAGCCCAGCGGGAGCAGGAACAGCACGACCGCGACGATCCACGCGCCCTGAGGCGTCGGCACGCGCGCGGTGGCCGTGCGCGGCAGCGCGTCCCGGGTGCCGACGCGGGGGAGCGCCAGGGCGGCGACCAGCAGGGCCACGACGAAGAGGTTCGCGCCGGCCGCCTGGAGCAACGGCTCGCCCCAGCCGGAGGGGTGCAGCCGCGTCAGCTGGCTCTGGGCGACTCCGACGGTCAGTGCCACCAGTACGGCCACCGGCAGACTGCGCATCCGCGCGGCCACCGCGACCGCGACCACCTCCATGACCAGGAGAGGGAGCCCGTACGGGTCCAGGCGCACGTAGGGCGCGAGCAGGACGCCCGTCAGGCCCGCCGTGAACGACCCGAACGCCCAGCCCGCCGCCGCCACCCGGTCCGCGTCGATCCCGCCGAGCACGGCCAGCTGCCGGTCGTCCACGACGGCCCGCAGCTCCCGTCCGAAGCGGGTCCGGCGGATCACGGCGCCGACGCCCACGGCCAGCACCAGGACGACCGCCAGCTGACCCCACGGGTCGGCGGAGACCAGCTCGGGGGCGTCGTCCCGGGCGCCCTGACCCCACACCAGCGCGGCCCCGCCCACCAGCAGCACGAAGACACCGATTGAGGCCACCAGGGTCTGCGCCGGATCACCGCCGAGGACGGACAGGGGCCGGAAGACGAAACGCTCCAGCACCACCCCCAGGGCCGGTGCCAGGACCAGCAGCGTCAGCACCGCCCCGGCCCACAGCGGCCAGCCCCACACCACCACGCACTGCCGCAGCACGAACGCGCACACCATCGCGATCGCCCCGTGCGCGAAGTTCAGCACCCCGGTCGCGCGGTACGTCACGATCAGGCCGATTCCGGTGAGCGCGGCCGCGCTGCCGACCGACAGCCCGGCGAGGGTGAGGTCGTAGGTCAGCGAGGACATCAGTCGGTTTCCTCGACGGGCTCGCAGATCGGGCAGGGGCCCAGCTCACCGCTCGCCAGCAGCTTGGCATCCACCGGCACCGACTCCACCTTCCCGGCGACCAGCGGGCAGTCCGCGCGGTGCCACAGCGTGCCGCCCGGCACCATCAGCAGGTCCCCGCTGACCGCCAGGGGCGCGCCGGCCGCCGTACCGGACTCCTCGTCCTCGGCGGGCTCCGCGGCGACCAGGAGGCCGTACAGCTCCTCCACGCGCGCGGCGGCGAGCGCGCTGCGGCCATGGGTGAGGAGCACCGCCCCGGCGACGATCAGCGCGGCGCCGGGCACCGTGCAGGAGGCGAGGTAGGGCAGTTGCCGCTCGGCGTAGCGCTCGCCCGAGACGCCGTACCAGCCGAGGACGCACAGCACCGCGCCCGCGGCGAGCGCGGCCCAGGCGGCCCAGAGAACGGGGTGTACGGTGCGCAGCCGGGCTGTCCGCATCTCTGGCTCCCACATGTCGCGTCCCTGTCCATGTCAGCCAATCGCTTGCACTATGCCTTCTGGAAGCTGACCCTGAAAGCACCGGGCGCACGTGGCCCGGACCGACACCCGGTGGTGAGCCAGATGGTTCTCGGGAGCGACCGCACGTGGGGGAACGGCAGCCGGGGGCTGGTGGTGGGGTTCGTCCTCGCCGCGGCCCTCACGGCGTGCAGCGACGACAGCGGCGGCGGCAGCGAGAGCCCGCCGCCGACGCCTTCCGTGGAGCAGCCCTCGTCCTCCGCCGCCCCGTCACCGAGCGGACCCGCCGACGCGGCCGCCGCCCAGCGGGAGGTCAGGACGAACTGGGAGAAGTTCTTCGACCCGAAGACCTCCACCAAGGACAAGCAGGCCGTTCTGGAGAACGGCGCCGAGATGGGGCCCGTCCTCCAGGCCTTCAGCGGTGACCAGCGCGGCGGACAGGTGCAGGCGAAGGTCACCAAGGTCGTGTTCACCGAGCCGGACGCGGCCGACGTGACGTACACCCTGATGCTGAACGGCGCCACCGCCCTGCCGGACGCCTCCGGTACGGCGGTCGAACAGGACGGCACCTGGAAGGTGTCGGTCAACACCCTGTGCGCGCTGGTCCAGTTGAGCGGCAATGCCACGGCGTCGGCGCTTCCGGGCTGCTGAGGCCGCCCTCGCGGTCCTGCTGCTGGCGTCGGCCACGGCGTGCGGCAGCCGGCTGCCGGAGAGCGACTTCGAGCACCGGGAGCGCGCGACCCCCGCCGCGGACGGCACGCCGATCCGGGTCGGGATCGTCACCAGCGCCACCAGCCCGGTCGGCGGCAGCGCCTTCACCGGCCCGCGCGACGGCGCCAAGGCGTACTTCGAGCGCCTCAACGCGCGCGGGGGCGTCGACGGCCGCCGGATCGAGGTGCGCGAGTGCGACGACGGCGGCAGCGGGGTCGGCAACAACACCTGTGTGCACCGGCTGATCGACGAGGACAAGGTGGTCGCCCTGGTCGCGACCACCGCCCTCGACTACGCGGGCGCCTCCCGCGTCTCCCACGCGGGCGTGCCCGACATCGGCGGCCAGCCCATCGGCGCCGCCTACGACACCTGGCCGCACCTCTACGGCATCTACGGCAGCCTCGCGCCCCGCGACGGCACGACCGGCTGGGGCGGGAAGCAGTACGGCGGCACCGAGGTCTACCGCTACTTCAAGCGCGAGCACGGAGCCCGTACGGCGGCCGTCGTGTCGTACAACCAGGCCGCGTCCGCCGCCTACGCCCGGCTCGTCGAGCAGGGTCTGAGGGCCGAGGGCTACAAGGTCGTCAGTGAGCAGGTCGACTTCGCGCTGCCCAACTTCCGTGCCGTTGCCGCCGATCTGAAGGAGCAGGGTGCCGACCTGGTCTTCGACGCCGTGGACAGCCATGGCAACGCCCAGCTGTGCGAGGCGATGGACAAGGCCGGCGTCGAGGTCACCGCCAAGGTCACCAACGTGCAGAACTGGACGTCCACCGTCCCCGACGACTACAAGGACGCCCCGCGCTGCCGCAACGCCCTGTGGGCCACGGGATCCAGCCGGAACTTCGACGACACCGCGAACGCGGCCGTACGGGAGTTCAGGGACACGACGAAGGGGCTGCGGACGCACTCCCAGTGGCAGCTGGAGGGCTGGGCGGCCGCGATGTGGTTCACGGACGCCGCGAAGTCCTGTGCGCCACAGGGCGTCACGCGCGCGTGCGTCGACGCCTTCATGAACCGCAGCCAGGACTACACCGCTCGCGGCCTGCTCGTCCCCGTCCGGTTCGAGCGCCTGGCCGAGCCGCCCGAGTCCCGCAGAACCTGTCTGTCGGTGGCCCGTTGGAAGGACGGGCGGGGCTGGGTGGCCCAGGGCGACATGGAGCGCACCTGCTTCGACGTTCCGCAACTGCCCTATCAGCAGTGAGTCACCGCCGGCGGGCAACCAACGGGGGCGTACGGCGGTCTAACCGGACACCATGAACCACGGGAGGACCATGCCCGCAGGGCAGGGCGTACAGCTGCGCGCCGACTGGGTCGCCGACTCCGCGGGCGGACTGACCTTCGACGTCACCGCCGGCGGGGCGAGCGGTACGGCCCATCTGGTGCTGCGCCGGCGCGACCGGCACGAGGAAGTGGGGCTGCCGCTGGCCCCGGCCGGCGACGGGCGGCTGCGCGCCGCGCTGCCCAGCACGGTCGCCCTGCCCGAGGGCCGCTGGGACGCGTACGCGTGTGTGGCCGACGACGAGCCGCTGCGCCTCGCGCCCGGCACCACCGACCTGCGCGCACTCGCCGCCCGCACCCCGAGCGGCTCCCGCGGCCATGTCGCCGTCCGCATCCCCTACGCCACCCGGCAGGGCAACCTCACGGTCCGCAGCTGGCTGCGCGCCCCGCACGCCGAGGCGGGCGAAGTACGTGTCCAGGGTGCCGGACTGACCGTGCGCGGGCGGCTGTTCGGCACCGGCTTCGCCCCCGGCGCCCGCGCCGAGGTGCGCCCCCGGCACTCCCCGGGCCCCGCCCGCCGCTGCGAAGTCGCCGTGGACGAGACCCGGTTCGGCCTCTCGGTGGCGTACGCGGCTCTCGGCCCCGGAGTCTGGGACCTGTGGCTCAGGCCGCACGGCGAGCACGGGCCGCGGGTGCGGATCGCGCGGCTGCTCGACGACATCGCCGACAAGAAGCCCGTGTTCACCTACCCACGCGTGCGCGTGGAGACGGCGTACGGCCCGGTGGAGGCCGGGCCGTACTACACGCGGGACAACGACCTGTCGGTGTCCGTCACCGCATGCCTCTCACCGCAGTGAGCCGAAGAACTCCCTGACGTCACCGGCCAGCAGCTCGGGGACCTCCAGGGCCGCGAAGTGGCCGCCGCGGTCGAACTCCGTCCAGCGGACCACGGTGTTGACCTGCTCGGCCCAGCGCCGGATCGCCACGTCCTCGCCGAAGTTGGCCACCGAGGTCGGCACTCCGGAGGTCTGCGTCGGGAACCAGTCCGGGACATGGCTGTTCTCGTAGTACATACGGGCCGCGGAACCGGCCGTGCCGGTCAGCCAGTACAGCATCACGTTCGTCAGGAGCGTGTCCCGGTCGATCGCGTCCTCCGGCAGCGCGGCCGAGGAGTGCGTCCACGCCTGGAACTTCTCCATGATCCACGCCAGTTGCCCCACGGGCGAGTCGGTGAGCCCGTAGGAGAGGGTCTGCGGGCGGGTCGACTGCAGGGCGTTGTAGCCGAAGCCGTCGGTGGTGAACTCGGCGATGCTCGCGAGGCTCCGCAGCTCACGGTCGGTCAGCCCCTCCCGCGCCGCCTCGTCGACCGGGCCGAGCGGGATGAAGCCGACCGAGGCGGCGTTCACATGGACGCCGACGACGGACTCCGGCGCGATCCGGGCGAGCGCGGGGGAGATCAGCGCGCCCAGGTCGCCGCCCTGGGCGCCGTAGCGGTCGTAACCGAGCCTGCGCATCAGCTCGGCCCACGCGCGGGCGACCCGGTTGACGTTCCAGCCCTTGTCGCGCGTCGGCCCGGAGAAGCCGAAGCCCGGGATGGACGGGATCACCAGATGGAAGTCCTCGCTCAGCGAGCCGATCACACCGAGAAACTCCACCACCGACCCCGGCCAGCCGTGCGTCAGGATCAGCGGGAGCGCGTCCGGCCGTGCGGAGCGGATGTGCAGGAAGTGCACCTGGGCGCCGTCGATCTCGGTGACGTACTGCGGGAGCTCGTTGAGGGCGGACTCCTGCTTGCGCCAGTCGTAGGCGCCGCGCCAGTACGCGGCGAGATCGCGGAGATACGGCAGGGAGGCGCCGTACTCCCAGCCGGCCTCCGGGAGCTCGTCCGGCCAGCGGGTCAGGTCCAGACGGGTGTGCAGGTCGTCGAGCTGCGCCTGCGGGATCTCGACCCGGAAGGGACGTATCTCACGGTTCTCTGCGGTCGCGCTGTTGTCTGCCATGAGTCCAAGGTAGGGAGGCTTGCGGACAGCTTCTGTCCGCAACGACTGGCAGACTCGGCATCATGTTGGAGACCTCGGCACGACTTCTGCGCCTGCTCTCGCTGCTGCAGGCCCACCGCGAATGGTCCGGCGCGGACCTCGCCGACCGCCTCGGCGTCACCCCGCGCACCGTGCGCCGGGACGTGGACCGGCTGCGCGAACTGGGCTACCCCGTCAACGCCAGCCCCGGCACCGGCGGCGGCTACCAGCTGGGCGCGGGCGCCGAACTGCCGCCGCTGCTCCTGGACGACGACGAGGCCGTCGCGGTCGCCGTCGGCCTGCGCACGGCCGCCGGACAGGGCATCGAGGGCATCGGCGAGACCTCGGTACGGGCCCTGTCCAAGCTGGAGCAGGTCCTGCCGAGCCGGCTGCGCCGCCGCGTGGGCGCCCTGAACGCCTTCACCGTGCCGATGCTGCGCGGACCGCAACCGAATGCCGTGGACCCGGGAGTCCTCACCGAGCTCGCCAACCTCTGCCGGGACGCCGAGCGACTGCGCTTCGAGTACAGCGACCACGGCGGCAGCGCCAGCCGCCGTACCGTCGAACCGCACCGCCTGGTGTGCACCGAACGGCGCTGGTACCTGGTCGCCTGGGACCTCGACCGGGACGACTGGCGGACCTTCCGTGCCGACCGGATCACCCCGAAGCCGCCGCACGGCCCCCGGTTCGCGCCGCGCACCCCGCCCGCCGAGGACCTCGCCGCCTACGTCTCGCGAGGGGTCTCCACGCGCGCGTACGCCTCACACGCGGTCGTGCGACTGTTGGTGCCCAAGGAACGGGCCGCCGAGCGCATCTCACCGAGCGCCGGGGTGCTCGAGGCGGAGGGACCCGACAGCTGCATCCTGCGCACCGGGGCGTCGAGCCTCGACGTGATGGTGATCCACGTGATGATGACGGGCTTCGAGTTCGAGGTGCTGGAGCCCGCCGAGCTGACCGAGACGATCAGGACGGCTCATGACCGGCTTGCTCGCTCGCTTGCTCGCTCTTCGGCTCGGGCTGCGGAATCAGCGCCGCGTACTCCGGGTAGTGCAGGTCGAACGCCGGGGACTCGGAGCGGATCCGGGGCAGTGTCGTGAAGTTGTGCCGCGGCGGCGGGCAGGAGGTGGCCCACTCCAGGGAGCGGCCGTAGCCCCACGGGTCGTCGGTGTCGACCGCCACGCCGTACTTCGAGGTCTTCCAGACGTTGTAGAGGAACGGCAGCGTCGAGGCGCCGAGCAGGAACGCGCCGATCGTCGAGACGGTGTTCAGGGCCGTGAAGCCGTCCGCCGCCAGGTAGTCGGCGTACCGGCGGGGCATGCCCTCGGCGCCGAGCCAGTGCTGGACCAGGAACGTGGTGTGGAAGCCGACGAACAGCGTCCAGAACTGGATCTTGCCGAGCCGCTCGTCGAGCATCTTCCCGGTGAACTTCGGCCACCAGAAGTACAGCCCACCGAAGATCGCGAAGACGACCGTGCCGAACACGACGTAGTGGAAGTGCGCCACCACGAAGTAGGTGTCCGACACGTGGAAGTCCAGCGGCGGCGAGGCCAGCAGCACGCCCGTCAGGCCGCCGAACAGGAACGTCACCAGGAAGCCCGTCGCCCACAGCATCGGCGTCTCGAACGACAGCGACCCCTTGATCATCGTCCCGGTCCAGTTGAAGAACTTCACCCCCGTGGGGACGGCGATCAGGAAGCTCATGAAGGAGAAGAACGGCAGCAGCACCGCGCCCGTGACGAACATGTGGTGCGCCCACACCACGATCGACAGACCGGTGATCGACATCGTCGCCGCGACCAGCGTCAGATAACCGAAGATCGGCTTGCGGCTGAAGACGGGGATGATCTCCGTGATGATCCCGAAGAACGGCAGCGCGATGATGTACACCTCGGGATGCCCGAAGAACCAGAACAGGTGCTGCCACAGCAGCGCCCCGCCGTTGCCCGCCTCGAAGACCTGCGAGCCGAAGCGCCGGTCCGCCTCCAGGACCAGCAGGGCGGCCGCCAGCACCGGGAACGCCATCAGGATCAGAATCGACGTGAACAGCGTGTTCCAGGTGAAGATCGGCATCCGGAACATCGTCATGCCGGGCGCGCGCATCCCGATGATCGTGGTGATGAAGTTGACCGCGCCGAGGATCGTGCCGAAGCCGGCCAGCGCGAGACCCATGATCCACAGGTCGGGGCCGACGCCGGGGGAGTGCGCGGAGTCGTTCAGCGGTGCGTAGGCGAACCAGCCGAAGGCGGCCGGACCGGACGGCACGAGCAGCGAACCCAGCACGATCAGGCCGCCGAACAGGAAGAACCAGTACGACAGCATGTTCAGCCGGGGGAACGCCACGTCCGGGGCGCCGATCTGGAGGGGCATCAGCTCATTGGCGAAGCCCGCGAAGCTCGGGGTGGCGAACAGCAGCAGCATGATCGTGCCGTGCATCGTGAACAACTGGTTGAACTGCTGGTTGTCCACGATCTGCAACCCCGGCCGGGCGAGTTCCGCGCGCATCAGCAGGGCCATGACCCCGCCGATCAGGAAGAACACGAACGACGTGATCAGATAGAGGTGACCGATCTTCTTGTGGTCGGTCGTGGTCAACCAGTCGACGACCACTCGCCCGTGCCCCTTGGTCCGCACGGGTCCTGCCGTCGCGTGCACGGTCTGCGTCCCCATCGCTCGCCCCTTCGCTCGGCTCACGCCATGATGCTCGCGCGGTCGTGCGCGGCGACAGGGGGCGTAAGGGGGTTCTGTGCCGGAACCGTGTATTTCTTATGCGGTGTCAGCTTGCGTGGCCCTGTCCGGAAACGGTGGGCAAAGGGGCCCGGGCCAGTTCTCCGACAAGCCTTCTCACGCGGACATTCGGAGAAGTCGTACGACACGCGGAAATGGCGTTCGAATACCCGCGGAAGGCCTAGGGAAACGCCCGTCCGTGTGACGGAGCGCGAGGGAAACGGGTGGTGTGATCCTGTGACAGAAGCGTGACAGGAGGCGGGCGTGATCCGGACTTCCGCGGCCGCCGGGCAGGGCCTAGCGTGGCGGCATGGCACCCATTCCGACACCGCCCGCCGAACCCCAGGACAGCCCCGACACCTACGTCGGCCTCGACTCCGCCGCCGCTGAGCGGACCGCGCGTGAGCGGGGCTGGTCGACGGTCCGGTCGCTGCCGCCGGGGGCGATCATCACGATGGAGTACCGCGCGGGCCGGCTGAACTTCGAGGTGAAGGACGGCCGCGTGACGCGGGCCTGGAAGGGCTGAACCGCATGACGTGGGCCCCGGCCTCCCGCTGAGGGAGACCGGGGCCCACGTCATGGGCGGGGTGGTGTGCGTACCGGCCCCGCCGGTGTCGAGCCGGGTCAGCCGCCGGTCACCGGGCGGGTGGCCGGGGACGGTGTGCCGCGCACGGTCCGGTCCGGGTGCGGCGGGCGGCGGCTGCCGACCGGGGTCACCGGGGTGCGCTCCGAGCGGGCGGTGTGCGGGCCCGGGGCCAGATGGACGGGTGACCTGGGGCCGCGCGCCGGTACGGCGGCCTCGCGGGCCGCCGTCTCGTTCTGCGGGGCGGTGAGCGGCTTGAGGCGGGCGGGCGCGGGCGCCGTGACAGGGGTGACCGGAGCCGGGGCCTTCGCGCCGCCGCGGGCCCGCCAGCGGTCGCGCAGGTCGAAGGCGTAGGCCTCGGTGCGGGCGATCAGCGGCTCGAACCAGGGCAGCGCGAGCAGGATCAGCAGACCCGCGACCCAGCCCAGCAGGACATCGCTCAGCCAGTGCGTACCGAGGTAGACGGTGGCCATGCCGACGCCCAGCGAGGTCACCGCGGAGATCGCGGACAGCCAGCGGCGGGCCCTCGGGGTGGAGGCCAGATACGCCAGGATTCCCCAGGTCACCACCGCGTTGGCGGTGTGGCCGCTGGGAAATATATCGCCGCCCAGGCCCATCTCGTTCGAGCCGATGACGGTCGCGTAGTGCGGTCCGAGTCGTCCCATGCCGTACTTGGCGGCGCCGACCGTGATGTTCAGCAGCAGCAGCGAGGTGCCCAGGGTCAGCAGCGGGCGCACGGTGTGCTGACGCCAGGAGCGCCAGCCCAGCCAGGCCGCGACCATCACCGCGGTCGGGCCGCGCTGGCCCAGCACCACGTAGTAGTCGACGAACCAGTGGATGGACGCCCACTGCTGGTACGGCCGGAAGAACATGACCTGCCAGTCGAGGCGGACCAGCCAGGAGGTGGTCACCACGAGCCACACGATCGCCAGGTAGAAGGCCAGGGCAGCGATCACCAGGACGGTCCGGTGCCGGCTCGCCCTCGGCACGCTGAGGTGGGCCGGTCGTTCCGGCTCACGGTCCAGTCTGGCGAACACCCGGTCCAGACGGGTGGGGTTTCGTTCGGTACGCACCCAATCGACGTTACAGCGAGTGAGCTCTGTTCCCTGGCGAATCAGCGGCTTTGTGATGACGATGTGATGTGGGATTCCTCTCAGGAGGGGGTTTATTTCCAGGGATTCCGCAAAGGTGAGCGACCGCACCCTTCAATTCCTTTGATCATTCCGGGTTGCGGTTTTATGGCCCTTATGAATTCGTTCACCGAATCATGGGGCGGAATTATCCGGGCGCTCATCGACGCTCCGGGGTCGGTCAGGGCGGACCGGAGCCGTTCAGCCAGAAGGCGCCGTACAGGGCGGAGGCGGTGGCGATCGACCCCAGAATCACGGCTGACCTGCGGGTCCTTGCGCGGGAGAGGGCCAGGGCGAGGGGGAGCAGCAGCGGGAAGGCGGGCATCAGCAGGCGCGGTTTCGAGCCGAAGTAGCTCGACGCGCACAGGGCCAGCGCGGTGACGACACCCGCGTACACCAGGAGGGGCAGCGGCTGGCCCTGCCGCACACAGGTGACGTACAGCCACACCACGAGGCCGACGCCGACGATCAGCCCGATCCCGGCCAGGGCCGCCGGGAACGACGTGAACTTGTCGCCGACGAAACGGGCGAAGGCGTACCCGCCGTCGAATCCGTTGCGCCAGCCGGCCTGGACGTCGAGGTAGCCGAGCGGACCCTTGCCGGTGCGGTGGCCGACCCACAGGACGTAGCCGGCGGCACCGAGGGGGGCGACGGCCATGCCCAGGGCGCGACGGGTGGCCGCGCGGAGGACCAGGGGGCTGCCGGTGCGCGGGGGGCGCGTCGACCCTTCCGCACCGCCAACGCCTGGCGTGTGGCCGTCCGTACCGTCGACGCCTGGCGTGTGGCCGTCCGTACCGTCGACGCCCGCCTTGTGCCCGGCCGCATCGCCGCCATCCGCTGTGTGCCCGGCCGCGGACGGCGTTTCGCCCGTGGGTGTGTGCTCGGCGACTCGGGCGCCGTCGGCGTCGGCCGGGTTCGGGATCCGCACGGAAGGGCCGGGGCGGGGGGAGCCCTGGGCGTGGGCGGCCCGGGTGGTGCCGTGCGGATTCGTGGCGGGGGTGGGGAGGCTCGGGTCGTGGGCGGTCGGGGTGGCTCCGAGTGGAGTTTCGAGCGGATCGGTGTCGGGGGCGGGGGAGCTCGGTTCCCGGGCGGGGTGGGGGGTCTCGGGCGGATTCGTGGCAGCGCCGGGGGCGGGGGTTCGTGGCGCGCGGGGGAGTGGGGGCGCCGCTTTCGCGGACGACGTGGGGTCCGGGTCCGTCGGCTTTCGTGCGGCCCGGGTGCTCAGGTCCTCGGGGGGTGCGGTTCGCGAGGGTCGTCCTGCGGGCGCGGCCGCGAGGCTTGCCCGGCGCTGGCGGTCCCGCAGGAACGCGGTGATCGCCGCGGCCCACACCGCCGCCACCACCGCCAGCCCCACCGGGCGGGTCAGGCCCGCCAGTGCGGCCAGCAGGCCCGCTGTCAGCCAGCGGCCGGTGAGCACCGCGTACAGCGACCAGGCCGCCAGCGCCGTGAACAGTGACTCGCTGTACGCCATCGACTGGACGATCCCGACGGGCAGGACGGCCCACAGCAGGACCGCGCAGACCCCCGCCCGGCGGCCGTACACATGATCCGCCACGGCGAAGACGCCCCAGGCCGCGGCCAACGAGGCGAGCAGGGAGATCACGAAGCCCGCGTCGGCGTACGACAGCGGGGTCGGCGCGGACAGCAGCCTCTCCAGCCAGGGCAGGAGCGGGAAGAAGGCCAGGTTCGAGTGGACGTCGCCGTTCGGCAGCCGCACCTCGTAGCCGTACCCGAGTTCCGCGACCCTCGTGTACCAGAGGGCGTCCCAACGCGCGGTCAGGAGGGTGTACGCGCTCTTGTCGCGCGCGGCGCTCCACAGGGCCAGTGCGAGAAGGCCCAGGGCGCGCACGGCCGCGTAGCCGAGCAGCGCCGGGGCGGCTCGGCGCAGGGCCGGTGCGGTGCGCGTTCCAAGATCGGTCACGGGCCGATTATCGACCGCCCTCGCAAGGCGCCCGACCGTCGGGGCGTGACGACAGGCAGGGAAAGTGGCGTACGCCACACGTGTTCAGTCCGAAGTCTGAGAGGTCCGCCACTGGGCCGACGCGCGAACTCGCGTACGCTGACGTGTCACCCGCCGTTCGCTGCGCGGGCCGGAGACAACCGCTCCTCTCCGGCCGAGATCATGGGGAGTCCCCACCCCATGTGCCCGCCGAACGCGAGGGAACATCTGGGAGGTACGTACATGTCCGGGACGACCACGGCCGCTGCGATGCTGCGCCGTCGGGCGGCCGGGGCCGGTGCAAACCGCTGGGTCGTCCTCGTCGTCCTCTGCGTCAGCCTGCTCCTGGTCGCCCTCGACGCGACGGTGCTGCACGTGGCGGTGCCCGCTGTCACCGAGGACCTGAAGCCCGGCGCGATAGAGCTGCTCTGGATCGTCGACGTCTATCCGCTCGTCTGCGCCTCGCTCCTCATCCTGTTCGGCACGCTCGGTGACCGCGTGGGCCGCAGACGGGTTCTCCTTCTCGGCTACGGCCTGTTCGGCGTCGCCTCCGCTCTCGCCGCCCTCGCGGACACCGCCCAGGTGCTGATCCTGGCGCGTGCCTTGCTCGGCGTCGGCGGCGCGATGATCATGCCCGCGACGCTGTCGATCCTCCGCCAGGTCTTCCCCGACCGGCGTGAGCGGGCGCTGGCGATCGGCATCTGGAGCGCGGTCGCCGCGGTCGGAGCCGCGGTCGGTCCGCTGCTCGGCGGCTTCCTCCTGGAGCACTTCTGGTGGGGCTCGGTCTTCCTCGTCAACATCCCGTTGATGCTGGTCAGCCTGCCCGTGGGCCGGCTGCTGCTGCCCGAGTCGAAGGGCAGCGGGGACGGTCCCTGGGACGTGGTCGGCGCGCTGATGGCCGCCGCCGGCCTGTTCGCCCTCGTGCTCGGCGTGAAGCGGCTGGGCGGCGGCGATCTCGACGCCTTCACCGCGATCCCCCTGGTCGTGGGCGCGGCACTGCTCGTCCTGTTCGTACGGCGGCAGCGGCGGCTCACGCATCCCCTGGTGGATCTGCGGATGTTCGCACGCCCCGCCTTCAGCACCTCGGTCGGCTGCATCGTCCTGGCGATGCTCGCCCTGGTGGGGCTGGAACTGATCGCGGCGCAGTATCTCCAGCTGGTCCTCGACCTCTCCCCGCTGGAGACCGGGCTGCGGCTGCTGCCACTGACGATCGCCGCCATGGCCGCGGGGCTCGCCGGGGCACGTCTGCTGCGCCGGTTCGGACCGCGCCGGATGGTCAGCGCCGGGTTCTGCCTCACGGCCGTGGCCGTCCTGCTGCTCACCGCGATGGGCGACGCGGACAACACGGGCCTGCTGGTGTTCGGTTTCGTGCTGCTCGGGTTCGGTCTCGAGACGACGCTCTTCGGGGCGTACGAGTCGATGCTCAGCGAGGCACCGCCGGAGCAGGCGGGCGGGGCCGCGGCGATCGGCGAGACCTCCTACCAGCTCGGTGCGGGCATCGGGATCGCGCTGCTCGGCAGTGTGATGAACGCCGCGTACACACCCGGCCTCTCGCGGGTGCCCGGTGTCCCGGACGCGGCGTCCAGGTCGGCCGGACACTCCCTCGGCGAGGCCTACGAGGTCGCCGCCCGCCTCGGCGGACCCGCCGGTGTGGCCCTGCGCCGGGCCGCCCGGGACTCCTTCGTGCACGGGCTGCACGTGACCTTGCTGGTGAGTGCGGGCTTGCTGCTGCTGGGCGCGGTGATGGCGCTGCGGCTGCCGCGCACCATGCAGTGCGGTGAGGCCCCGGCCGCGGTGGAGCTTCCTGCGCCGCGGGAGGTCGCTCAGTCGCGCGTGTCGGCCTGACGGCGTCTGGCTGTGCGCGGGACCGCGTTGTACCGTCGGCCACGGAAACTTAATTAGCGTTGCTAGTTTCGAGCCGCTCGCCCGCCGGAGGATGTGCCATGCCCCCGTTCGACCCCGCCGACCCCCTCGGCATCGACGACCTGCTGGAGCCGGAGGACCTCGCGATCCGCGAGACCGTGCGGACCTGGGCCGCCGACCGGGTCCTGCCGAACGTCGCCGACTGGTACGAGAAGGGCGAGCTGCCGGGGATCAGGGAACTCGCCCGTGAACTCGGGGAGATCGGCGCCCTCGGGATGTCGCTCAGCGGGTACGGCTGTGCCGGGGCCTCCGCCGTGCAGTACGGGCTCGCCTGCCTGGAGCTGGAGGCCGCCGACTCCGGGATCCGCTCCCTCGTCTCGGTGCAGGGCTCCCTCGCGATGTACGCGATTCACCGCTTCGGCAGCGAGGAGCAGAAGCAGACCTGGCTGCCCCGCATGGCCGCCGGTGAGGTCATCGGCTGCTTCGGGCTGACCGAGCCGGACCACGGTTCCGACCCGGGCTCCATGCGGACGTACGCCAAGAAGGACGGCACGGACTGGGTCCTCAACGGGCGCAAGATGTGGATCACCAACGGGTCGGTCGCCGGGGTCGCCGTCGTGTGGGCGCAGACCGACGAAGGGATCCGCGGGTTCGTGGTGCCGGCCGGCACGCCGGGTTTCTCGGCGCCGGAGATCAAGCACAAGTGGTCGCTGCGGGCCAGCGTCACCAGTGAGCTGGTCCTGGACGACGTACGGCTGCCCGCCGACGCGGTGCTGCCTGAGGTCGTCGGGCTCAAGGGGCCGCTGAGCTGTCTCTCGCACGCCCGGTACGGGATTGTGTGGGGCGCGATGGGCGCGGCACGGTCGTGCTTCGAGACCGCCGTCGACTACGCGAAGACACGGGAACAGTTCGGACGGCCGATCGGGGGCTTCCAGCTCACCCAGGCCAAACTCGCCGACATGGCGGTCGAACTGCACAAGGGGATTCTGCTCGCCCACCACCTGGGGCGACGCATGGACGCCGGCCGCCTGCGTCCCGAGCAGGTCAGCTTCGGCAAGCTCAACAACGTCCGCGAGGCCATCGAGATCTGCCGTACGGCGCGGACGATCCTCGGCGCCAACGGGATCTCCCTCGAGTACCCCGTGATGCGGCACGCGACGAACCTCGAGTCGGTGCTGACGTACGAGGGCACCGTCGAGATGCACCAGCTGGTGCTGGGCAAGGCGCTCACCGGACTGGACGCCTTCCGGTAAGAGCCTGCGCGGGGCAGGGCCGGCGAGCGGCCCTGCCTCAGCTCTGGTTGAAGAAGCCGTCCGTGCGGTGCGCGGCCGGATCGCCGTTCACGATCTCCGTGTTGGCGGGGGTCAGCAGGAACACCCGGGTGGACACGCGCTCGATGGAACCGCGCAGTCCGAAGATCAGCCCGGCCGCGAAGTCGACGACGCGCTTGGCGTCGGAGGCCTCCATCGCGGTGAGGTTCATGATGACGGGAACGCCCTCACGGAAGAGTTCGCCGATGGCGCGGGCGTCCCGGAAGCTGTCCGGAGTCACCGTGCCGATCCGGCGGCCCTTCTCCTCGGCGACGTCCGAGGCCACCTTGACCCGGGGGTCGGTGACCCAGGCATCCCCGGGCTCGGTCCCTTCGGAGTATCCGTCGTCGTCGTAGTAACGCTCGTCATCGTTGTCGTCAACGAGGCCCAGCCAGGCACTCGCCTTGCGCACCGATCCCATGGACGCCTCCTCTCACAGCGGTCTCTCTTGCTTCTGTATCCCTATGGTCATCCATGATGCGGATCGCGCGCCAAGTGGATAGCCGCCGCGCGGGGGGTTTGTGACGGTACTGGTGCACAGCGAATACGTCGAGAGCCCAGGTACCCCAAGGGTCGTTTCCCATACGGCTGCTGACTGTGAGTGAAATATGATTCTTCACGGCGTATGGGTGAGGGCTGGGACGTACGGGTGAACGGACGGCCGGACGAAACCGCTGCTCAACGACGTGCCGGCCACGGCGAATCGCCATGGCCGGAATCGCCGGGGCCGCGCTGTCGGCGGCTCGGGGAAAGTTTTCTAAGGATGTGTCACTTCCGGGGGCGAGATCCGGGACTTCGCTATCGCCGAGTCCGTCGTCCCCCACTTCTTCAGGATGCGGGCGTAGGAGCCGTCCTCGACGAGGTCGTTCACCGCCGCCTGGAAGGCCTTGGCGAGCGGGGTGCCCTTCTTGAACGCGAAACCGACGTCCAGGCGGTGGTACTCGTTGAGGAACTTCACGCCCTGCTGGTGGGCCACCGCGTAACGCAGGCCGTTGATCGTGGACATCACGACGTCGCTGCGGCCCTGTTGGAGCGAGGACCAGATGGCGCCCTGCTCGCTGTAGGTCTGCACCTTGTACGGCTTCCTGCACAGGTGCTTGTTGTCCTCCAGCGTGGCTTCGAAGGTCGTGCCCGCGCCCGTCGCCACGTTCAGACCGCACAACTGGGTCAGGTCCGTGACCTTGGTGAGCTTGCTGTCGGAGCGGGTGGCGAAACCCTGGCCGTCGTTGATGTAGGTGACGAAGTCGATCGTCCTGCGGCGCTCGTCGGTCACACCGAAGTTGCCCACACCGAGGTCGTACTTGCCGCTGTCCAGGGCCGGCAGGATCGCCTCGAAGCTCGCCTGCTCGGTCTTCAGCCCGATGCCGAGGACCTTGGCGACCGCGTTCGCGAAGTCCACGTCCTGGCCGGCCAGGGTCCTGCCGTCGTCCAGGATCGAGGTGCCCGGCGGCTGGCCGGAGACGCTGACGGCGAGGGTCAGGCTCGTGGTACCGGGCGGCAGCAGCCCGGCCGCCGTGTCGTCCTTCCTGATCGAGGACACGACGTCGGTGGTGGGAACGGCGTCGGACCGGGCCGCGGCGGTGGTGGCGTCGTCGGTGCCGGAACCGCACGCGGTCAGGAGCAGGGTGCCCGCGGTGATGAGGGCGAAGGGGGCGATCAGTGTGTTTCGGGCATGCGTGAGTGTGCGCACGGTGAAGCGGTCTCCTGGAGACGGGAAACGCCGGGTGAGGGGAGGGCGCGTGTGAAGGCGAGGAAGGAGAACGCGAAAGGCGCCCCGCGAAGGCGGGGCGCGCAGTGGGTCAGCTCAACAGGAAGAGGACCACACGCGACCGAAGTCGATGTGGGAGCGCTTGACCAGCCACTGCTGTGGATGCATGGGGCAAGTGGAACAGGCATCCGGTGTGGCGTCAACCGAGTTGAGACGTACGGCTCACAGTGTGGACGGCCTTGACAGCGAGGGGAAACGCACCCGTAGTCTCGAAAGGCGGCCCTGCTGAGGGGCTCGGCCGCATCCGTGTGAAGGCACCCGTCCGAGTTCGACAATCCCCCACTCCCGACCTCGCTCGAGTGGGTGGGGCCCCCACTCGCCACGGAGCCCTCGCATGTCCTCCGACACCCTCGCCGAAGCCCCCGCCGCCCCCGGCATACCCGAGCACGCGGATTCCCTGCGGATCGTCCCGCGGCGCCGCCCGGGCCAGTGGACCGCCGCCGTCGCCGTTCTCGCCCTGCTCGCGCTCGCGGTCAACTCCGTCCTGCGCAACGACGCGTTCCAGTGGGACGTCGTCGCGGACTACTTCACCACCGACGCGGTGCTGCGCGGCCTGTGGCTCACGCTCTGGCTGACCGCGGTGGTCATGGTGCTCGGCTTCGTGCTGGGCGCGCTGCTCGCGGCGGCCCGGATGTCCGCCAACCCCGTCCTCAGAAGCGTCAGTTGGGGGTACGTCTGGCTGTTCCGGTCGATCCCGATCCTGGTGCAGCTGCTGCTCTGGTTCAACATCGGGGCGCTGTACCCGCACATCCTCGGGGTGCGGACGGTCGACCTGCTCGGCCCGGTCACCGTCGCGGTCATCGGCCTGACCCTGCACGAGGCCGCCTACGCCGCCGAGGTGGTGCGCGGCGGCATCCTGTCCGTCGACCGTGGGCAGATCGAGGCCGCCGAGGCGCTCGGCCTGAGCCGGTGGCGGCGCTGGTGGCGGATCGTGCTGCCGCAGGCGATGCGCTCCATCGTGCCCCCGGCCGGGAACATGCTGATCGGCACCCTCAAGGGCACCTCCATCGTCAGTGTGATCGCCGTGCAGGACCTGCTCTACTCCGTGCAGCTCGTCTACCACCGCACCTACCAGGTCATTCCGCTGCTGATGGTCGCCACCGTCTGGTACACCGTCGTCACCTCGGTGCTCGGCATCGGTCAGCACTACGTGGAGAAGCACTACGCCCGCGGTGCGGAGCGCACCCGATGAGGCGCTCGCTGGTGATCGTCGGAGCCGGGCCGCGGGGGACCGGTCTGATCGAGCGGATCGCCGCCAACGCGCCCGAGCTGTACGACGGTTCGGGACTGGACCTGCACCTGGTCGATCCGCACCCGCCCGGCGCCGGACGCATCTGGCGCGAGGCCCAGTCGCCGCTGCTGTGGATGAACTCGCACGCCGAGGACGTCACCATGTTCACCGACGAGACGGTGGCCATGGACGGACCCGTGCGCCCCGGCCCCACCCTGCACGAGTGGGCCGGCATCGAAGGACGCACCTTCGCGGACCGGCAGCTGCAGGGCGCGTACCTGCGCTGGGTGCACGAGCGGGCGGTGGCCGCGCTGCCCCCGTCCGTGTCCGTCCACCACCATCCGCGCCGCGCCCTGCGGGTGAGCGGACCGCGCGAGGGGCGCCAGCAGGTGTGGCTGGAAGGCCGCTCGCGCCCGCTCCTCGCCGACCTGGTCGTCCTCGCCCTGGGCCACCTCGACGCCGAACTCGACGACGAGCAGAGGGGCTTGGCGGCGTACGCCCGCACCCACGACCTCGTCCACCTGCCACCCGACTTCACCGCCGACAGCGACCTGTCCGCGCTCGCACCCGGCGAACCGGTCCTGGTCCGAGGGTTCGGCCTCGCCTTCGTCGACCTGATGGCGCTGCTCACCGAGGGCCGGGGCGGCCGGTACGACGGGGACACCTACCTCCCCTCCGGGCGCGAGCCGGTCCTCCACGTCGGATCGCGGCGCGGAGTGCCGTACCACTCGAAGATCGGCTACGACTGGACCGGCGAGCGGCCGCCGCTGCCCCGCTTCCTGGGGCCGGACCGGATCGACGAACTGCTCGCCCGCCCCGGGGGGTTCGCCTTCGGGCGGGACGTGTGGCCGCTGGTGGAGAAGGAACTCGGGTTCGCCCACTACCACCGGCTGTTCACCGTGCATCCGGAGCGGACCGCGATGTCCTGGGCCGACTTCGAGGAGAAGTACGCGGCCGTCGAGGACCTCGTCGAACGGGAGACCCTGGTGGCCTCCGCCGTGCCCGACCCCCGGGACCGGCTCGACCTCGCCCGGCTCGACCGGCCGCTGGAGGGCGTGCGGTACGCGACGCACGAGGAGTTCCAGGAGGGACTGCGGGAGTATGTCGAGGCCGACCTGAGCCGTCGTCATGATCCTCGGTACAGCCCGGACCTGGCCGTGTTCCTCGGACTGCTCTCCGTCTACGGACAGTTGGTCCGGCTGGGGGACATCGGCGGACGGTGGCACGGCTTCTTCAGCTATCTCGCCTCCGGGCCGCCCGGCCCCCGGCTGCGGCAGCTGCTCGCGCTGTCCCGGGCCGGAGTGCTCAGGTTCGTCGGGGCGGACATGGAAGTCCGCGCCGAGGACGGGGTGTTCCGGGCGTCGAGCCCCACCGTGCCGGGCCACTCGGTCGAGGCACGGGCGCTGGTCGAGGCCCGGCTGCCCGAACCGACCGTCCGGCGGGCCCTCGATCCGCTGCTGCGTGAGCTGTACGCCGAGGGGGCCGCCGAGAGCCCGGACGGGCTGCTGCGCGTGGACCGCGCCGACGGGCGGGTCCTGGACCGGTCGGGCCGGCCGCACCCACGGCGCTTCGCGCTCGGCCCGCACACCGACGGCCGTACGCCCGGCGCCTTCACCCGGCCGCGCACCGGCGGGCCCGCCTTCCGGCAGAACGACGCGACCGCACGGGCCGCGCTGCGGTTCCTCGGGGAGCTCGCCGGTCGTGCCGCCGCCTGAGTCACCCGCAGAACAGGGGAGTTCAGCGATGAGTGCCATGGTCGACATCAGGTCGGTCCACAAGAGCTTCGGCCCACTGGAGGTGCTCAAGGGCATTGACCTCAGGGTCGGCGCCGGCGAGGTCACCGTGGTCCTCGGTCCCTCCGGCTCCGGCAAGTCGACACTGCTGCGGACCGTCAACCACCTGGAGAAGGTGGACAAGGGCGTGATCAGCGTGGACGGGGAACTGGTCGGGTACCGGCGCTCCGGCGACAAGCTGTACGAGCTGCCCGAGCGCGAGGTGCTCAGACAGCGCACCCGGATCGGCTTCGTCTTCCAGAACTTCCACCTGTTCCCGCATCTCACCGTGCTGGACAACGTCGTCGAGGCCCCGGTGTCGGTGCTGAAGCAGCCCCGGAAGGAGGCCGTCGAGGCGGCCCGGCGGCTCCTCGGTCGGGTGGGACTCGCCGACAAGGCGGACGCCCATCCGAGGCACCTCTCCGGCGGGCAGCAGCAACGGGTGGCGATCGCGCGGGCGTTGGCGCTGGAACCCCGGCTGCTGCTCTTCGACGAACCGACCTCCGCGCTCGACCCCGAGCTGGTGGGCGAGGTCCTCGACGTCATCAGGGACCTGGCCCGCCGGGGCACCACGATGATCGTCGTCACGCACGAGATCGGTTTCGCCCGCGAGGTCGCCGACACCGTCGTGTTCATGGACGACGGGCGGATCGTCGAACAGGGTCCACCGGCGCAGGTGCTGGACGACCCGCGCCACGAACGCACGCGGTCCTTTCTCTCGAGGGTGCTGTGATGCTGCATCTGTCCGCCGCCGTCGACCAGCAGTCCGCCTACGACGCCGCCTCCTACGTCACCCTCGCACGGCTGGCCGAGCGCGGCGGGCTCGACTTCGTGACGCTGGACGACACCTTCGCCCGGCCCGGCCCCGACGCGCTCGCCGTGCTGTCCCGGGTCGCGCCGGCCACCCGCCGGATCGGCCTGGTGCCCACCGTCACGACCACCCACACCGAGCCCTTCCACGTCCAGGCTGCCGTCGCGGCCCTCGACTGGGTCAGCCGGGGCCGGGCCGGCTGGCGGATCGACGTCTCGGCCACCGAGGGCGAGGCCCGCCTCTTCGGCCGCCGTCACGCGGCCCCGGCGGACGCCCTGTGGCAGGAGGCGGGCGAAGTCGCCGACGTGGCCGCGAGGTTGTGGGACAGCGGGGAGGAGGTCGCCGGACCACCGGGCGCGACCACCGGCCGCCTCGTCGACGGGGGCAGGCCGCACCCCGTCGACTTCCAGGGCACGTCCTTCTCGGTCAGGGGCCCCTCGACCGTGCCCCGGCCCCCGCAGGGCCACCCGGTCCGCGTGATCGACGCCACCGACGGACCCGCCCGCAGGACCGCAGCCCGGTACGCGGACGTGGCCCTCGTCCGCGCCACGAGTGCCGCGCAGGCCGCCGCCGTACGGGAGCAACTGCGTGCCGCGGCGGCGGAGTTCGGGCGCGACCCCGACGGACTGCGGGTACTCGCCGGTCTCCTGGTCGACCTCGGGGACGGCGAGCACGCGGCGCAGCGGGGGCACGGTGGAGGCGGCCCCCGCCCGTCCGCGCAGGGTCCGGTGTACCGGGGCGGACCCGTCGACCTCGCGGAACTGATCGCCACCTGGCACGGCGAGGGCGTCGTCGACGGCTTCCACCTCACACCCGCCGAACCGCTGCGCGACCTGGAACGGCTCGTCAACGGCACGGTCGCGCTGCTCCAGCACCGCGGACTGTTCCGCACCTTCTACCCGGGCAGCACACTCCGGGAGCACCTGGACCTCGCCAGACCCGGCAACCGGTACGCCCTGACCGGGGAGCGCCATGAGCCGTAGGCAGATGCATCTGGCCGCGCGGCTCCCGGGCGTCGACGACACCACCGGCGCCGGTCCGCGGTCGAGGATCGGGTTCTCGTCCTTCGAGGAGGTGGCGGGGACGGCCGAGCGGGGTCTGTTCGACTTCGTCCTCCTCGCCCACGAGTCGCTCGCCGTGCTCGGCGCGCTCGCCGCCGTCACCGAGCGGCTCGGGCTCGCGGCCGCCGTCGGCACGACCTTCAACGAGCCGTACGAACTCGCCCGCCGACTCGCCACGTTGGACCATGTGAGCGGGGGCCGGGTCGCCTGGAACGTGGTGCCCTCCTCCGATGCCCCGGCCGGGGAGAACTTCCGGCGCGGCGGCTTCCTGGACCGGGCCGACCGCTACCCCCGTGCCGCCGAGTTCCTGGAGACGGCACGGGAGCTGTGGGACTCCTGGACGGCGGACGGGGTCCCGCGCCCGTTCGCGCACCGCGGGCGGCACTTCGACATCGCGGGGGAGTTCACCGTGCCGCGCTCGCCGCAGGGGCACCCGGTCGTCATCCAGGCCGGGGACGGCGACGAGGGGCGGGAGTTCGCCGCCTCAGCCGCCGATGTGGTCCTCACCCGGCAGCGCCCACTGGAGGACGGGCGTGCCTTCTACGCCGATGTGAAGCGCCGCCTCGCCGCGTACGGGCGGGCGCCCGACGACCTGAAGATCATGCTCGGTGTCGGTGTCGTCCTCGCGGACACCGACGCCGAGGCACGGGAGAGGGCCGCAGGGATCCGACGGGGCGTCGACCTGCCCTCCCGGGACGACGGCCTCGGCGCCCCCCATCCCGGCCTCGACCAGGTGGCCGACCCGGCGCTCGCCCAGGGGCGGCCCCGGCGCGGCGGCACGGTCGCGGTCGCCGGGGAGCCGTCCCTCCGGCAGACCCTCGTCGAGGCGGGCGGGCCGCAGGCCTTCGTCGGCACCCCGGAGGAGGTGGCCACCGAGCTCGACGCGTTCGTGCGGTGCGGGGCCGCCGACGGCTTCCTCCTCGACCCCCGTCTCACCCCGGGCGGGCTCGACGAGTTCGTGGACAAGGTGGTCCCGCTGCTCCAGGAACGCGGCGCCTTCCGCACGCGGTACCAGGGCACCACCCTGCGCTCGCACCTCGGACTCCCCGACCCCGTGGGGAGCGGCTGACGCCAAGGGCGCGGGGTGGGGAGCCGACTCGGCGGGGGGCGGTTTTCGGCGATACGGCGAGCGCGGACGGAAACCACCGATTCCGGTTCCCGTGACCGTCCGCGGCGGACGCCGACGGCCGTAGGACGGTCGGCTCCGACCGGCGGCCGCCGACGCCCTGCGCCCTCGCCGACCACCGCATCTGCCCCTTCCCGGCGCCCCGGGCCACTCTCGGCGTCACTTCGGTGACGAGGAGAAGGGACGGGATCCAGGGGCTGTGCGTTCCCTCCGAATGACAAAGGTCTTTCAAAGGTTGACGGCCGAAAGGCGCCCTTGCGCCGACCGTCCGTTCGGCCGAATACTCCCCCTCAGCGCTTGTCAGGAGCACGGCGTGTTCGAAAACCGGACACCCGGGCCGCTGACTGCGCCTCACGGGCCCCGACCCCACGCGGGCCCCCGAATTCCCCTGGGAGGGAACGAAACGTGAGGATCAAGCGCACCAACCCCCGCAGTGGCATTGCGAGACGGACCCGGCTGATCGCCGGTACCACCGGCCTCGTGGCCGCGGCCGCGATCGCGGTCCCCAGCGCGAACGCGACCGCTGCGACCCCGTTCAGCACGGCCGAACTCAAGAGCGCCAGCAGCTCGGTGCTCAAGGCCGACATCCCGGGCACCGCCTGGGCTGTCGACAGCAAGACCAACCGTGTCGTCGTCACCGTCGACAGCACGGTCTCGCAGGCCGAGATCGCCAAGATCAAGCAGCAGGCGGGCAGCAACGCCGACGCGCTCACGATCAAGCGGACCCCGGGCAAGTTCAACAAGCTGATCTCCGGCGGCGACGCCATCTATGCGAGTAGCTGGCGCTGCTCCCTCGGCTTCAACGTCCGCAGCGGCAGCACCTACTACTTCCTGACCGCCGGTCACTGCACCGACGGCGCGGGCACCTGGTGGTCGAACTCGGGCCACACGACCACCCTCGGTTCGACGGCCGGGTCCAGCTTCCCGACCAACGACTACGGCCTCGTCCGGTACTCGTCGAGCTACCCGACCTCGTCCATCTCCGGCACCGTCGGCAGCGTCGACATCACCAGCGCCGCGACCCCGAGCGTGGGCACCACGGTCAACCGCCGCGGCTCCACCACCGGCACCCACAGCGGCCGGGTCACCGCGCTCAACGCGACCGTGAACTACGGCGGCGGCGACGTCGTCTACGGCATGATCCAGACCACGGTCTGCGCCGAGCCCGGCGACTCCGGCGGCCCGCTCTACGGCAGCAACGGTGTCGCCTACGGTCTGACCTCCGGCGGCAGCGGCAACTGCTCCTCCGGCGGCACGACCTTCTTCCAGCCGGTCACCGAGGCCCTGAGCGCCTACGGCGTCAGCGTCTTCTAGCCCCGGCAACGCCATATCGCAGCCTGCACCAGGCGAGCCCCCGTACGCGTCCGTCGTACGGGGGCTCGCCGTCATCACGGCGTGGCACGTTCCGGTGGTGCGCAGAGCCAGTCCAGTACGGCCGGCAGGGCCTCGAGGGCTCCGAAGCGGCCGGCGTCCTTCTGGAGGACGGGACGGACGCGGGGGACGCGGTCCGCCAGCCATGTGAAGTGGCCGACCGGGGAGAACGTGTCCTGGGCGCCGTGCCACAGCAGGACGGGCCGGGTGACGGCCGCCGGGTCGAAGCCCCAGTTGCTGAGCAGGGCGAGACGGTCGTCGAGCCAGCCGTACGACGAACCGCGCACCGCCTCCCGATAGCCGCGCAGCAGCTCGCCGGACCCCGGGCCGGAGAGGATCCGCCGGTCGGCGTCGGTGAGGCCGTCGCGGACGGAGACGAGCAGCTGGGCGGGGTCGCGACGGATGTCGGCGGCGCGGGCGGCGAGGGCCTCGGAGAAGGCGAGCGGGTCGGTGAGCGCCAGGGTGAACTCCTCGACCTGGGAGGCGGTCATGCCCTCGAACCAGCTCAGCTCCCTCGCGTCCGGGGGCGCGGGTGACGCCAGCACCGCCGCCCGCCGCACTCGGGAGGGCAGCAGCGCGGCGCAGGCCAGGGCGTGCGGGGCGCCGCCGGAGAGGCCGAGCACCGAGAAGCGGCCGAGCCCGAGAGCGCCGGCCAGCTCCGCCACGTCCCGGGCGGCGTCGGCCACGCGGCGTCCGGGCAGCCGGTCCGAATCGCCGTAGCCGGGGCGGTCGTAGCCGAGGAACCGGATGTGCGGGTGCGCGGTCACGACGTCCGGGGGTACGACGCCGAAGCGACAGCCCGGGGTGTCGTGCAGCAGTACCACCGGCGTGCCGTCCGGGTCGCCGTACTCCTCGACCGTCAGCCGGCGGCCGTCCTGCGTCCTGATGCCCTGGACCACCTGTGTCCTCCGTCTCCCCTTGGTGTACACGGCGGAGTTACCGTCGAAGTACACACCTTGAGCGCCTGGTTCGGACCCTGGGGGTCGCGATGGTCGAGGAGCTGGTGGCAGCGGGCGTGACGCTCGTGTCCGCCGGAGCGGTGTACGTGATGGCGGCCGCGCGGGTCGTCAAGCAGTACGAACGGGGCGTGGTCTTCCGCCTCGGAAAGCTGCGGCCGGAAGTGCGGGGGCCGGGGTTCACGATGATCGTTCCGGGCGTTGACAAGCTCCGGAAGGTCAACATGCAGATCGTGACGATGCCGGTGCCGGGGCAGGAGGGCATCACCCGGGACAACGTCACCGTGCGGGTGGACGCCGTCGTCTACTTCAAGGTGACCTCGCCCGCCGAGGCGGTCGTCCGGGTCGAGGACTACCGGTTCGCGGTCGCGCAGATGGCGCAGACCTCGCTGCGGTCGATCATCGGCAAGAGCGAACTGGACGATCTGCTGTCCAACCGCGAAAAGCTCAACCAGGGACTGGAGTTGATGATCGACAGTCCCGCGGTGGAGTGGGGGGTCACGATCGACCGGGTCGAGATCAAGGACGTCTCCCTGCCCGAGACCATGAAGCGGTCCATGGCCCGGCAGGCCGAGGCGGACCGGGAGCGGCGGGCCCGGGTCATCAACGCGGACGCGGAACTCCAGGCGTCGAAGAAGCTGGCCGAGGCGGCCAAGGAGATGTCCGAGCAGCCGGCCGCGCTGCAACTGCGCTTGCTGCAGACGGTGGTGGCGGTGGCGGCGGAGAAGAACTCGACGCTGGTGCTGCCGTTCCCCGTCGAGCTGCTGCGGTTCCTGGAGCGGGCGCAGCAGGGGGTGGGGGCGCCGGCGCCGCAGCAACCGGTGCAGGAGCAACGCGCGTCTCTTGAGCCCCGGTCGGATCCGGACCCCGAGGGGTCGAATTCAGGACAGGACTAGACCTCACAGGCTGCATGGGGGTTACTCGCTCGTAGTGTTTGCAGCGTGAACGGCCTGGGGTGACCGTGGACTGTCAAAAGTGGCGAGGGCGCACAACCGCGTTCTACGCGCGTCCGGAAGTCACCCTTGTGCGCCCCCTGGGGGGTTCGGAAGAGTAAGCGCTCGTCAACCAGCCTTCCGGCCCGCGAGATCCCCACAATCTCCCGGGCCGACCCCCCACAGGAGGACACGAGTTGAAGCACCGACGCATACCCAGGCGACGGATCGTCGTGGCAGGTGCGGGCATCACCGCACTGGTCGCCGCAGGAGTCACCTTGCAGACTGCGAACGCCAGCGAGACGCCGGCCTCGCCCGAAGTCAAGACCCTCTCGGCCCTCGCGGCCGGAAAGCTCGCCTCGACGCTCGGGGCGGAACTCGGTACGGACGCGGCAGGGACGTTCTACGACGCGAAGACCAAGAGTCTTGTGGTGAACGTCCTTGACGAGGACGCGGCACGGACCGTGTCGGCGGCCGGGGCCTCGGCGAGAATCGTCTCCAACTCCCTCGCCGAGCTGAAGAGCGCGCGGACGACGCTGTCGAGCGACGCGACCATCCCGGGGACGTCCTGGGTGACCGACCCCACCACCAACAAGGTCGTCGTCACCGCCGACCGCACGGTCTCCGACGCTGAGTGGGCCAAGCTCACCAAGGTGGTCGACGGTCTGGGCTCGGTGGCCGAACTCCAGCGCACCAAGGGGGAGTTCAAGCCCTTCATCGCGGGCGGTGACGCGATCAGCGGCTCCGGCGGGCGGTGCTCGCTCGGGTTCAACGTGGTGAAGGGCGGGGAGCCGTACTTCCTCACCGCCGGGCACTGCACCGAGGCGATCTCGACGTGGTCGGACTCCAGCGGCAAGCAGATCGGCACCAACGAGGTGTCGAGCTTCCCGGACAACGACTACGGCCTGGTGAAGTACACGGCCGAGGTCGACCACCCCAGTGAGGTGGACCTCTACAACGGGTCCGCGCAGGCGATCACGGGAGCGGCCTCGGCGACCGTCGGCCAGTCGGTGACGCGGAGCGGGTCCACCACCCAGGTGCACTCCGGGAAGGTCACCGGCCTGGACGCGACGGTGAACTACGGCAACGGCGACATCGTGAACGGGCTGATCCAGACCGACGTGTGCGCGGAGCCGGGGGACAGCGGCGGTTCGCTGTTCTCGGGGAGCAGCGCGATCGGGCTGACGTCCGGTGGCAGCGGTGACTGCACCTCCGGTGGGGAGACGTTCTTCCAGCCGGTGACGGAGGCGCTGTCGGCGACGGGTGCGTCGATCGGCTGACGGTCGGTCCGGTGGTGCGCGGAGCCCCGTCCCCTTGTGGGGGCGGGGCTTTCTTGCGTCGGGTCGCGCCGGGGCGGGCCTCCGCATCTCCCGCCATCGTTATCCGTTCGAGACCTCAAGTTGCTCACGCTGCGCTTGGGGCGGCCGTTACATTTGCGGTCCCTGGGGCGCCAACTTCCTTTTGACCACTGGAAGTTGATCTCCCAGGAGGTTGCTTCACAGCCGACCGTTTCGGGGGAAACGCCGTGCAGAAGATCCAGTTGACCTATTGGTGGAACGGGCACGAGCCCGGTGACGTCGTGGACGTGGACGACCTGGCCGCGCGGGAACTGCTCGGTGTGATCGCACGGCCCGCGGAGGGCATCGAGGACGCCGAAGACTCCGCAGACTCCGATGAGTGAGCCGTACATCACCTTCCCGGACGTGGAGCAGCTGGTCGTCGACCTGCTGAAGGACCGCAGCGAGCTGGCGGGCGTCGTCGTCGACGTCGCGCCGCCCCCGGGGTTCGACGGCTCGCAGCGCGCCGTACTGGTCTCCCGGATGGGCGGCGCCTGGGCGGAGGACCCGCGGCTCGACAATCCGCTGGTCGACCTGGAGGCGTACGGCCCCTCCAAGGCCGCGGCCCACACCGTCTCCCTCGTGGCCCGTTCCCTGATGCTCCAGCTCAGAGGCGTGCGCTACGGCGGGGCGACCGTCGTGGACGTCGTCGAGGAGGACGGGCCGCGCTGGCTGCCCGACTACCGGCACGGCAGTGCCAACCGCTATGTCTCGACCACCCGGCTGGTGGTCCGCCCGGCCTGAACGGCCGTATCACCGGCGCGACTTCGCCGTACTCCCACAGCAGCACATCATGTCCAACTCCCAGCAAGGAGCAGTGATGGCCGGAACGAACGCCAAGGAGATCCGGGTCGCGGGCAGTGGCCGTGTCCTCATCGCCCCGCTCGCCACCGCACCGCCCGCCGACACCGCCGCAGCGTGGGGTGCCGGCTGGAAGGACCTCGGGTACACCACCACCGACGGGGTCAAGATCTCCAAGAAGGACAAGCTGGACCCCGTGGACACCTGGCAGAGCGTCAGCTCGGCGAGGTTCGTCTACTCCGACCGCGATCTCAGCTTCAAGTTCCAGCTGCTGCAGCTGAACGAGGACACCCTGCCGTTCTTCTTCGGCGGCGGGCAGGTGAAGGAGACGGCGACCGGGTCCGGCCTCTACAAGTACGAGCTGGCGGCCGAGCCGAAGTTCGACGAGCGGATGCTCGGGCTGGAGTTCACCGACGGCGACGAGGTCAAGTACCGCATGATCGTCGCCCGTGGCCAGGTGACCGAGACGGAGGAGCTCGCCCTCGTGCGGACCGCCCCCGTGAAGCTCGGTGTCACCTTCACCGCGCTGGCCACGGTGGACGGTGCCCCGCTGGCGACCTTCCTGATGAAGGACCCGAGCTTCAGCGCGGCCTGATCCCTCTGTCCCGTCCCGTAGCAAGGAGTTCCACCGACATGGCCCCCTTCAACGTCAACGCCGCCCGTGCCCAGCGCCTCGAAGCAGTCGGAAAGGACTGGGAGTTCGAGGTGGACGGGGATGTGTTCCGGCTGCCCACCGAGTTCCCGCGCGGTATCGCCAAGCAGATCGCCGCGCTGGACGACAACGACATCGACGGGCTGCTGGCGCTGCTGCTCGGAGCGGAGCAGTTCGAGCGCTTCTGCAAGTACGACACGAGTGTCCAGGACGTCTCCGCGATTCTGGAGGCGTACGGCAACGACACGGGGATGTCGTTGGGGGAAGGCTGAGCCTCGGCGCGCTGGTCGACGAGCACGCCGAGGCTCTGGAGGCGGATCTGCTCCGCCATTACGGGGTCGACCTCCTCGACTGGCACCGGGGGCGCCTCTCCTCGCGCCGCCTGCGGGTCCTCGTCGAACACCTCCCCTCGGACTCGTCCTACGCCCGGGCGGTCCACGGCGAACAGGCGGACTGGACGGTCACGGACCATCTGCTCGCCGCGGCCGTCGACCATCTCGCCGTAGCCAACTGGATGTTCGCGACGGTCCACCGGGACGAGGACGCGGAACCGGCGGAGTATCCGGAGGCGGTGCCGCGGCCAGGGGACGGCGCGACGGAGGGTTCTGCGCAGGGAACTCGGCCTCCTGCGGCGGAGCAGGGGGCTTCCGCAGCGGAGATCGTCGCGTTCCTGAGCACGCCGACATGAGAGGAGCCGACGCGTGGGTGACGACCTCAAAGCGGACGTCGCGAACCTGACATCGAGGGTCCAGGACCTGGAGAACGTCGGGACACCGGCGTTCGCTGCACAGTTCAAGGAGCAGCTCAAGGAAGTTTCGAACGTCCCGGAGTTCAAGAGTGCGGTCCAGGCCGAGATCTCCTCCTGGAAGGCGGGGCAGGACGTCGAACACTACGGCGGCCACGAGAACATCCTCGCCAAGACCGAGACCGTGGGTGGAAAGGCCGAGGCCACCGGAGGGAAGGCCGAGGCCACCTTCGCCCAACTCGGCGTGTATGGATACCAGGCCGAGTTCGGTCTGTTCAAGCATGAATTCAGTTTGACCAAGCTCTGGGAGGACCGCGCTCAGGAGAAGCGGGACCGGAAGATCGACGAGCAGCTGGCGGAGCTGAAACGGATCGACGGCACGCAGAGGGCGTCGATCAAGACGGTCCGAGAGAGGATCGACGCCGCGTTCAAGACGGCCAAGGACGCCGCTCGCCAAGGCGACCGGGAGCTGAAGGAACAGATCGCGGCCTTTCGCAAGGGCCTGGGCGCTGCCGAGCGGACGGCCAACAAGGCGGAGCAGCGCGGCACCAAGGCCCAGGCCCTCGCCAAGGAGTCCGGCAGTGTCAGCCGGGCCGCGCGCACCAAGGCGAACGGCGCCGAGCGCAAGGCCCAAAACGCCCTCACTCAGGTCAGTGAGGTGCGCAAGCAGGCCCGCACCAGAACGAACGAGGTGGAGCGGAAAAGCAGAGACGCTCTCCGTCAGGTCGACACATTGCGCAACAAGGTCGAAAAGGGAATGCAGCAGGTTCGTGCGCTGGAGAGCGGAGCCAAGAGCGCAGGCCAGGCCGTCAAGGGCCTGCGGAACGACCTCAACGCGCTTGAGCGCGACCTGCGGCGATAACGGCACACACGACAGCGACGGAGTCAACCCACCATGCAGACGTCACTCGTATCGGTCACCCGGGCGCTGAACCAGATGCGATCCGCGGCCACCAGCACCGGCGGTGCCGTCACTCGTATGCGGACCGCCGTCACCGGGGCCAGCAGTTCGGTCGATCGGCTCAAGAACTCGGCCACTCAGGCAAGCACCGCCACCGGTCGGCTGCGGAGCTCCGCCACTCAGGCGAGCGCAGGGCTCAACCAGGTGCGGACCGCCGCTACCCGGGCCGCCGCCGATGTGCAGCGGGCCGGACGGAGTGCGGCGTCCGGGGGTGGTCTCTTCTCCCGGTTAAGTCAGGGACTGCGTACCGCCACCACCGCCCAGCGCGGGCTCAACACCGCCATGAAGGCCAACATCCTCGGTGCCATCCTCGCCCTCGTCATGCCGCTCATCACCAAGCTCATCGACATGGCGATGCAGTCCAAGACCGTGCAGGCCGTCATGCAGGCGGCGTTCAAGATCATTGGGCAGGTGGTGGGGACGGTCATGAAGGGGGCGTCGGTCGCCATCAACTGGCTGATCGACGCCGGGAAGAACGTCGTGAACTGGCTGAAGGCCAACTGGCCACTGCTCGTCGCCATTCTCACCGGACCCGTCGGGATCGCCGTGCTCGCGATCGTCAAGCACTGGGATCGGATCAAGGACGCGGTCGGGTCGGTGCGGGACTGGATCGTCGACAAATGGAATGCCGTTGTCGATTTTCTGCGGGGGGTGCCCGGAAAGATCTGGGGCTTCTTCGCCGAACTGCCCGACAAACTCATGCACTTGGGCGGCGACCTCGTCATGGGCCTCATCAACGGCATCAAGAACTCGGCCTCCGCCCTCCTCAACACGGTGAAGAACTTCATCGTCAACACCATTCCCGGGCCCATCCGCAGCATCCTCGGGATCTCCTCCCCGTCCAAGGTGATGATGGGCTTCGGCGGAGACATCGGTGAAGGGCTTGCCATCGGAATGGAGGGCGCCGGAAACCGGGTCGCGGGCGCCGCCGGTCGGCTTGCCACCGCCACCGCGCGCAGCGTGATCGGACCCGGTTACAGCCTCGCCGGAGTCGCCGCCGGGGCATCGGCAAGGACCGGAGCCGCCGCCGCGAGCGGGCCCGTCACCGTCAACGTGCACCCCCGCCCCGGACAGTCCGAGTACGAGATCGGCCGGATCACCGCCCGCGAACTCGCCTGGGCGGCCAAGCGATGAGCGGCCGCCAGCTCCAGCAGCCGGTGTTCGAGGTGGACGGCTGGGCCGGGAACACCGTCGACGACGACGGCGTCGAGTGGTGGGTCACCAGCGAACAGGGCTGGGCCGCCACCCCGCCCGTCCGGCTCACCCTGACCGACCGTCCCGAGCGGCACGGCGCGTTCGACGCCCCCTCCTACCGGGGCCCCCGCGTGATCACCCTGGAGGGCATGGCCATCGCCCCCGAACGGGCCGTACGGGAAGAGGCGAAGGACCGGCTGGCCGCCGTACTCGCCGACGGCAGCGCGCTGTTGCCGCTCGTCGTCACCGAACCGCACCGCGTACGGCGGGCGTTGGTCCGGCTCACCGCCGAGACGAAGATCGCCGACCGCAAGTCCGGGGTGTTCGAGTTCTCCCTGACCATGACCGCCCCGGACCCCTTGCGGTACTCGTACGGCCTGAACACCAGCACCTGTCCGCTGCCTTCCTCCAGCGGCGGAGTCTCCTTCCCGCTCTCCTTCCCCCTGGACTTCGGGTCCGGTTCCTCCGGGGGCCGGCTGCTGCTGGAGAACAAGGGCACCGTGCCCACCTGGCCGGTCTGGCGGATCAGCGGACCCTGCGTCCAGCCGGTGATCAGCAACACCGCGACCGGTGAGGAGCTCGCCTTCGAACTCACCCTCCAGGAAGGCGAGTTCCTGGTCGTCGACACCGACGCGCGGTCGGTCCTGCTCCAGGGGACGGCCTCCCGGCGGGCCACCCTGCTGCCCGGTTCGGACTGGTTCCCGCTGCCGCCGGGCGCGACCCCCGTACTCTTCCGCGCCCGCGACTACGCCTCGGCCGCCCGGCTGACCGCGGAGTGGCGGGACGCCTGGCTCTGAACCCCGCCCACCCTCAGCTACCAGAAGGAACGCACCCGCATGGCTGACTTCGAGCGCGACTCCGGATGGCTCTCCGGCGGTGTCGTCGACGCCGACGACGCCCGGCTCGCCACCGGCGTGTTCGCTTCGGCGGCGACCGACTCCACCAACCCGATCGCGGCCCGCACGGGCATCAAGCCCGGCCCCGGCAACCCCGGCAGCGTCGACGCGGAGGCGACCCCCTCCCGCTATGTGAGGGTCCAGCCCTTCCAGGGGGTCGTCCAGGGCACTCGTACGCCGACCGCGGGCGCGTATCTGATCACGCTCGGCCAGCAGAAGACCCTCGACGTGCTCACCGCGGCCCCGGCCCACTCGTCGTACGCCCGGATCGTCCTCGTCGTGGCCCGGCAGACCGACCGGCAGTACGGCGACGCGAGCGACGGCATGGTGGTGCAGGTGGAGGCCGGGGCGCCCGCGCCGACACCGGCCGCGCCGAGGCTCACCGGCGACTTCCTGCCGCTCGCCCAGATCACCGTGCGGCCGAACGCGGGGTCCGTCACCCAGGCGGACATCAAGGATCTGCGGGTGTTCACCGCGGCCACGGGCGGAGTACTGCCGTTGCAGAGCTACGAGTCGCTCCCGGCCGAGGGCTACGCCGGACAGCGGCTGTACGACCTCGAGACCGGCCTCGACCTGGTCCGTACGGGCACGGCCTGGCGCCCCGCGGCCACGGGGGCGGTGGAGTTCTTCGGGCCGGCGGACGCGGGCTGGCCGCAGATCAGCGGCTCGGCCGGAGCCACCGGCTACACCTTCAACCAGGTCACCGTGCCCCCGGCGCCGTACCCCCGAATGCTGCTGATCACAGGGCAGATGTACGCGGTGACCTCGGGCCCCGACGAGCGGTGGGACCACGTGGTGCGCAAGCCGGACGGAACGGCCTTGTCCCTTGCCTGTTTCCACGGCGGTCCCTCGAGGATCACCACCAGCGTCGCCCAGGGGCATCACCTGCTGCCCGCCGCGACACAGCTGGTGCTGACGCAGTACGTCGCCCGGGGTGGCGGCATGACGACCGGTACCTGCAGCGTGGGCTCAGCCGCCGCGCTCTACACCGGCCTGCGTGTGATCGCGTTCCCCGTCCCGTGACCTCCCGATCGGAAGAGGCATCCCCATGAGCACGCCCACCCCAGAACGCGACTCCGGCTGGATCTCCGGCGGAGTCGTCGACGCCGAGGACGCCCGGCTGGCCACGGGCGTGTTCGCCGCGCCCGGCCCGAGCCCGGTCCAGGCCCGCAGCGGCATCCGGCCCGCCACCGGGGACCCCGGCCGGGTCCAGGCCACCGCCACCGTCTCCGGCAAGGTCACCGTCGCCCCCTTCCAGGGCGTGATCCAGGGGACCCGGGCCAGCGCGACCGGCGCCTACCTCGTCACCCTCGGCCAGCAGAAGACCCTCGACGTCCTCGGCACGAACCCCGCCGACTCCAGCAACCCGCGCAACGACCTCGTCATCGCCCGGCAGCGCGACGCGCAGTACGGCGACGCCACCACCGGCATGACCGTGGAACTCGTGAAGGGAACCGCCGCCGCCACCCCCGTCGACCCCGCGGTGACCGGCGACTTCATCCCGCTCGCCCGGATCAGGGTCGCGAAGAACGCCTCGTCCGTCACCGTCCCCGACATCGACGACCTGCGCCTGTGGACCGCGGCGGCCGGTGGCATTCTGCGGGTCGGGGGCGAGAGCGGCCGGCCCGCGTACCCGTACGCCGGGATGTACATCCACCGCTCGGACAGCAACCACCTGGAGTGGTACGACGGTTCGGGGAACTGGCGGGCGGTCAACAACGACACCGGCTGGGCCACGCTCTCCTTTCCCGCCAGTTGGACCGTGTACAACAACGAGCCACCGGCCGTGCGCAGGGTCGGCGCGGTCGCCTACCTGCGCGGCGCGATCATCACCAGTGTCGCCCAATCGGCCAACCCCACGACCCTCATGACCCTCCCGGCCGCCTTCCGCCCGACCGCACGGCACCACTGGTACTTGGTGCTCGGCAGCACCCGGACGGGCGTGGAGGGCATAGTCGACCCCGACGGCAGCGTGAACCTCTACCCGCAGACCACCGCCCTGCCCGCCGGTCAGCTGGTCTACATCAACACCACCTGGCTGGTGGGCTAGTGGCCGGCCGACCGACCCGCTACACCTACTACACCGCCGACCTGGCCACCGGCGTCATCACCGACGAACTCCCGCTGTACGACGTCACGTTCAGCACCGAGCTCAACGAAGCCGGCGAGTTCCGGGCCCGGTTGCCCCTCGGTGACCCGAGGATCACCGTCCACCGGCCCCGCGAACTCACCGAACCGGGACGCGCCGCCCTCTACGTCGAGCGGGACGGCGTGCTGGTGTGGGGCGGGCTGGTGTGGACCGTCAAGTACACCTCCGCCGACCAGCACCTGGAGATCGGCGCGGCCGGTTTCCTCTCCTACTTCGACCACCGGCGCGTCCTGCCCGCGGCCTTCGACCCGGCCGGCACCGGCGACCTGGCCTCCGTCTCCGTCCCCTTCACCGACCGCGACCAGTCCGACATCGCCCGCGAACTCGTCGCCGTCGCGCAGGAGCACCCCGACGGCGACATCCGGGTGCGCCCCGAGTCCGGCGCCCTTTCCGGCATCACCCGCACCCTGGTCTACCCCGGCAGCGACCTCAAGAGCACCGGCGAGGCCCTGCGCGAGCTGGCGAGTCTGGAGAACGGTCCCGACTTCGTCTTCGACATGGCGTACGGCAGCGACGGCCGTCCGGTGCGCCGACTCCGCGTCGGCACCCCGCAGCTCGGCAGGCAGGGCACCCCGCACGTGTGGGAGTACGGTGCCAACCTCATCGGCTACACCTGGCCCGCCGACGGCGCCTCCACCGCGACCCGGGTCTTCGCCCTCGGGGAGCAGGGCGAGAGCGGCCAGCTCGTCGCGGTCGTCGAGGCCGGCGGCACCGGACGCCCGCTCACCGAGACCGAGGTCTCCTACGTCCATCTCACCGACGTGGACCTCCTGCGCTCCCAGGCCCGCTCGGCGCTCGCCGCCGTCTCCGCCCCGGTCGTCCTGCCCGAGCTGACCGTGCGCGCCGACCTGGAACCCGTCCTCGGCTCCTATCAGGTCGGCGACGACGCCCTGGTCGTCATCAAGGACGTGTTCTTTCCCGAGGGCACCGAGTTCGGCGTCCGGATCACCGGGATCGAGGTCACCCCGGGCAACGACGCGGGCGAGGAGCAGGTCCAGCTGACCGTCACTCCCGTCACCGGCACCCCATGAACCCAAGGAGCATCCGATGACCAGGATCAACCGCCCCGACACCCTCCTCACCGAGCTCCGCGACATCAAACGCCGCCTGCACGCCCTGGAGACCGCGCAGCGCGCGACGGCCCCGGGCGCCCGTTCGGCCGCCGCGGCCGAGCCCCTCGCCGAGGAATCCACCGAGACCGACACATCAGGGTCCGAATAGCTCGTTTTCGCAGGTGGGAGGTGACTCGAACGTCATCGTACGCATGTTCGGTTTTTGGTCTATGGTGGAGGTGAGGCGATAGGGAACTGATGTTCGAGAGCGGGAGGTGCGGATGCCTGGCTTCACTCATCTGCACACCGTCTCCGGGTTCTCCCTGCGCTACGGCGCCTCGCATCCGGAGCGCCTCGCCGAGCGCGCCTCCGAGCGGGGGATGGACGCCCTCGCCCTCACCGACCGCGACACCCTCGCGGGTACGGTCCGGTTCGCCAAGGCCTGTGCGAAGGCGGGGGTGCGCCCGTTGTTCGGGGCGGAGCTGGCCGTGGCGGAGGCCGAGCCCGTACGGCAGGAACGGCAGGAGCGGCGCCGTGCTCCCGTGCGCGGGGGCGCCTTCGTCGACGAGTCGGCTCCCCGGGTCACCTTCCTCGCCCGGGACGGCGCCCGCGGCTGGGCCGATCTGTGCCGCCTGGTCACGGTGGCGCACTCCGGCAAGGAGGAGCAGGGCACGCCGCTGGTGCCCCGGACCGAGAACCGGGGGGACGGGCTGACCGTGCTGCTGGGGCCCGCCTCCGACGTCGGCCGCGCCCTGGCCGCAGGCCGCCCCGACCGGGCCGCCCGGCTGCTCGTTCCCTGGCGGGAGACCTACGGCGACGCCCTGCGGCTCGAAGCCGTCTGGCACGGGCGCAAGGGCACAGGGCCGGGCTCCCTGCGGCTGGCCGCCCGTACGGTCGGATTCGCCGCCGAACAGCGGGTCCGGCCCGTGCTCAGCAACGCCGTACGGTACGCCGACGCCGGCCAGGGCCCGGTCGCCGACATCCTGGACTCCGCCCGCCGCCTCGTCCCCGTCGGCGCCGTCAAGGAACTGGACTCCGGCGAGGCCTGGCTCAAGGACGAGGGGGCCATGCTGGCGGCCGCCGAGCGGATCGTCGAGGCCGCGGGCTTCCGGCGCGACACCGCGCACCGGCTGCTGGAGCAGACACGGGCGACGGCCGCCGAGTGCCTGGTCGACCCCGAGGACGACCTCGGGATCGGCACCGTCCACTTCCCCGAGCCGCACCTCGTCGGCGCGGGCCGGCGCAGCGCCCAGCGGGCACTGGCCTCACGGGCGGCGGCCGGGATGGTGCTGAAGGGATACGCGGGCAGGCGCGCGTACTGGGAGCGGATGCACGAGGAACTGGACATCATCGCCCACCACGGCTTCGCCTCGTACTTCCTGACGGTCGCTCAGGTCGTGGACGACGTACGGGACATGGGGATCCGGGTGGCCGCCCGTGGCTCTGGTGCGGGCTCCCTGGTCAATCACCTTCTGGGGATCGCCCACGCCGATCCCGTCGAGCACGGGCTGCTGATGGAGCGGTTCCTGTCCACGCGGCGGCTCGTCCTGCCCGACATCGACATCGACGTGGAGTCCGCGCGCCGCATCGAGGTCTACCGGGCGATCATCGAGCGGTTCGGGACCGAGCGGGTGGCCACCGTCGCGATGCCCGAGACGTACCGGGTGCGGCACGCCGTCCGGGACGTGGGGGCGGCCCTGTCCATGGACCCCGCCGACATCGACCGCATCGCCAAGTCCTTCCCGCACATCCGGGCCCGGGACGCCCGCGCGGCGCTGGACGAGCTGCCCGAACTCAAGGAACTCGCGGGAGAGAAGGAGCGGTACGGCAGGCTGTGGGAGCTGGTCGAGGCTCTCGACGCGCTTCCCCGCGGGATCGCCATGCATCCGTGCGGGGTGCTGCTCTCCGACGCGTCCCTGCGCCGCCGTACGCCGGTCGTGGCGACCAGTGGCGAGGGGCTGCCCATGTCGCAGTTCGACAAGGAGGACGTCGAGGATCTCGGGCTGCTCAAGCTCGATGTGCTGGGCGTGCGGATGCAGTCGGCGATGGCGCACGCGGTCGCGGAGGTGGCACGGGCCACGGGGGAGCGGGTCGACCTGGACGCCGTACCGCCGGGCGACCCGGCGACGTATCGACTCATCCGGTCCGCCGAGACCTTGGGGTGCTTCCAGATCGAGTCGCCGGGTCAGCGGGACCTGGTCGGGCGGCTGCAGCCGGCCACCTTCCACGATCTCGTCGTCGACATCTCGCTCTTCCGGCCGGGGCCGGTCGCCGCCGACATGGTGCGCCCGTTCATCGAGGCACGGCACGGGCGGGCGCCCGTGAGGTATCCGCACCCGGATCTGGAGCCGCCGCTGAGGGAGACGTACGGGGTCGTCGTCTTCCACGAGCAGATCATCGACATCGTCGACATCATGACCGGGTGCGGGCGCGGCGAGGCCGACCGGGTGCGGCGCGGGCTGTCCGACCCGGAGTCGCAGGGGCGGATCCGGTTCTGGTTCGCCCAGCACGCGGCGGCGAACGGATACAGCGCGGAAACGATTCAGCGGACCTGGGAGATCGTCGAGGCCTTCGGGTCGTACGGCTTCTGCAAGGCGCACGCGGTCGCCTTCGCGGTGCCGACGTACCAGTCGGCCTGGCTGAAGGCGCACCACCCGGCGGCCTTCTACGCCGGGCTGCTCACGCACGACCCCGGCATGTATCCCAAGCGGCTGCTGCTGGCGGACGCGCGGCGGCGCGGGGTGTCGATCCTGCCCTTGGACGTGAACGAGTCGGGGGTCGCACATCAGATCGAACTGGTGTCTGAATCCCCTTCGGTGTGGGGGCTGCGGCTGGCCCTCTCCGACGTCCACGGCATCAGCGAGGCCGAGGCGGCGCGGATCGCCGAGGGCCGACCGTACTCCTCGCTGCTGGACTTCTGGGAGCGCGGGCGGCCGAGCCGTCCGGTGGCCCAACGGCTGGCCCAGGTAGGCGCGTTGGACGCGTTCGGTGCCAACCGGCGGGATCTGCAACTGCATCTGACCGAGCTGCACCGGGGCGCACGCGGTGGCCGTGGGGCCCAACTCCCCTTGTCCGGCGGGCGCAAGACGGCCCCGGCCGGGCTGCCCGACCTTTCCTCCGTGGAGAGGCTCAGCGCCGAGCTGGGAGTGCTGTCGATGGACGTCTCGCGCAATCTGATGGACGACCACCAGGAGTTCCTGACGGAGCTGGGCGTGGTCAGCGCACGACGGCTGCGGGAGGCGCGGCACGGCGAGGCCGTGCTGGTCGCGGGGGCCAAGGCGGCCACCCAGACACCGCCGATCCGGTCCGGGAAGCGGGTCATCTTCAGCACCCTGGACGACGGCACCGGCCTCGTCGACCTCGCCTTCTTCGACGACTCCCACGACGCCTGCGCGCACACCGTCTTCCACTCCTGGCTGCTGCTGGTGCGCGGGGTGGTGCAGCGGCGCGGACCACGCAGTCTCAGCGTGGTGGGCGCGGCCGCCTGGAACCTCGCCGAACTGGTCGAACTGCGGGACGGCGAAGGCCTGGACGCGGTGGCGGCACGGCTGGCCGAGCCGGTGCCGGAAAGGGCCGGTGACGCAGCCGGTGATCCGACCGGCGGCCGGCGAATCCAAATGCCGACGGGATACGAACTGCATCCGTGGGCCGATCTACGACCGGCGGGTCAAGAGGCATCACAGGTACGGAAGTTGTGGCACCAGAGTCCGGGGAGTGCGGGATGACCATCCTCTGTGTACGTTTCCAGCTGCCGCCGACGCGGGAGGCGGCCCTGCCCGAACTGCTCGGCCTCCTGGAGGAGTTCACACCGGTCGTCGAGGCGCTGCCACCGGACCGGGCACTGGCCGACCTGCGGGGCGCCGAACGGTACTTCAAGCGGGACGCGCTCGAACTGGCCTCGGTGATCCGGGTCCGCGCCCTCGCCCTGCACGGCGTCGACTGCGTGATCGGCGCCGGGCCCGGCCCGATGCTGGCCCGCATGGCGCTGAAGGACGCCCGCTCCGGGGTGACCTGTTCGGTTCCCGAGAACGCGGTGGCGGACTTCCTCGCCGACCGGCCCGTCGCCGTCCTCCCCGGCGTCGGCACCGCGACCGCCCGCGTCCTGTGCGAGTACGGCCTCGACACCCTGGGCCGGGTCGCCGCCGCACCCCTGTCCACGCTCCAGCGCCTGGTCGGCGCCAAGGCCGGCCGCGAACTGCACGAGAAGGCGAACGGCGTGGACCGCGGCCGGGTGGTCCCGAACGGCGTCTCCCGCTCCTTGGCCACCGAACGCCCCTTCACCCGCGACGAGTTGGACCCCGGCCGGCACCGTCGCGCGCTGCTCTCCGCCGCCGAGGAACTGGGCTCCCGGCTGCGCGCCCTCGACAAGGTCTGCCGCACCCTGACCCTCACCGTGCGCTACGCCGACCGCACCGCGACCACCCGCAGCCGCACCCTGGGCGAGCCCACCGCCCACTCGGCGGCCCTGACCAGGGCGGCCTACGGCATGTACGAGGCGCTCGGTCTCCAGCGCGCCCGGGTTCGCTCCGTCGCCCTGCGCGCCGAGGGCCTCGACTCCGCCGAGCAGGCCTTCCATCAGCTCGCCTTCGATCCCACCGACGACAAGCTCCGCCGGATCGAGGAGGCCGCGGACCGTGCCCGGGCCCGGTTCGGACCGCTGGCGGTGCTGCCGGGGGCGCTGGCGGCGTAGGGGTCAGTTGGCCCACGGGGGAGTGATGCGGGTGCCGTCGGCCAGTTCCGCCTCCAGGCCGATGGAGGTGGTGACCCAGGTGAGGGCGGTGTGATCGGTGGGGTTCTCTACGGCGAAGGTCACCCCGGGATTGACGATTACCGTGTCGCCCGCGGTGATCCGATGGCCGGAGCCGTCGAGGGTGACCAGGAGCTCGCCGATGAGCAGATGGAAGATCTCCTCGCGGTTGACGGTGTGAGCGGGTGCCTTCGTCCCCGCGGGGATCTCACCGCGCCAGGCGCAGAGCTCCTTGGCGCCGCTGAGGGGAGTGGCGTACGAGACGAAACGGGCGCCGTGGATCTCGTGGGTGACGGCTTCGGACGAGCGGACTACGGGCATGCGGGACCTCCGAGTCAGAAATGGTCAAGCAGCTTGACTATATGTCTCCATGGTCAAGCTGCTTGACCAATTCGTCAAGGGTGTTTCAATGCCTGGGTGCAGAACTCTGAAGCCCTCGCCCTGGCCGCCGCCCTGCTCGCCGCCGCCGGTGATCTGACCCAGCGCATCAACGACGGGGTGGTCGCCCGGGGGTTCGAGGCGCGGCCCGCCTGGGGTTTCGCGTTCACGAGGCTCGCGCCGGACGGGGCCACGGTCACCGAGCTCGCCGGGCATCTCGGGGTGACCAAGCAGGCGGCGAGCCAGCTGGTCGACGAGATCGTGCGCAAGGGGTACGCCGAGCGGCGCCCGCACCCCGGTGACGCCCGGGCCCGGCTCGTCGTGCTGACCGAGCGGGGGTGGGCCTGCACCCGAGCGGCGGAGGAGGCCGCGGCGGAGGCCGTGCAGGGGTGGACCGATGTACTCGGTGAGAGTGAAGTGCGCGCGTTGTGCGACCGATTGGGGCGAATCGCTCCCTATGGTCCCATCAGGCCCGCCTGGTGACGGTTCATCAGCAGGTACGTCCGACGCGGTTACCGCTGGAAGTTTTTACTCACGCGTAACTTCACAAGTGCACTACTCGTCCGTAACTTTCGAATTGAACAGCATCCTCGTGATCCGGGTCACAGGGCGTAAGGCCATCGCAACTCCCTTGAGCCGCAAGGAGATCACCCGATGCTGCCCTGGAAACGACTGCTCAGACCCCTCGCCGCCCTGCTCCTGACCGCCGCGGTCGCCGTCGTCCCCGCCGCCGGAGTCGCCCAGGCCGCCGATGCCCCGAGCAGCGGCTGGAACGACTACTCCTGCAAGCCCTCCGCCGCCCACCCCCGCCCCGTCGTCCTCGTCCACGGCACCTTCGCGAACTCCGTGGACAACTGGCTGGCCCTCGCCCCCTACCTGGAGAACCGCGACTACTGCGTCTTCTCCTTCGACTACGGCCAGCTGCCCGGCGTGCCCCTCTTCCACGGCCTCGGCCCCATCGACAAGTCCGCGGAGCAGTTGAAGACCTTCGTCGACAAGGTGCTCGCCGCCACCGGCGCCCCCGAGACCGACCTCGTCGGTCACTCCCAGGGCGGCCTGATGCCCCGCTACTACCTCAAGTTCCTCGGCGGAGCCGCCAAGGTGAACGCCCTCGTCGGCATCGCGCCCGACAACCACGGCACCACCCTGTCCGGCATCACCAACCTGCTGCCCTGGTTCCCGGGCATCCAGGACCTGCTCACCACCCACACGCCCGCCCTCGCCGACCAGGTCGTCGGCTCGCCCTTCCTCACCAAGCTCAACGAGGGCGGCGACACCGTCCCCGGCGTCAAGTACACCGTCCTCGCCACCAAGTACGACGAGGTCGTCACGCCGTACCGGAGCCAGTTCCTCAGCGGGGCGGACGTGCGCAACGTCCTGCTGCAGGACCTGTGTCCGCTCGACCTCTCCGAACACGCGGCCATCGGGCTGTTCGACCGGATCGCCTTCCACGAGGTGGCCAACGCCCTCGACCCGGCCCACGCCACCGCCACCACCTGCGCTTCGGCGCTGAGTTGAGCACGGCCGGGGCCTGTCCGGCCTGAGCCGCCGGTCAGGCCCCGGAGTTCATTCGGTCAGCGGCCCTGCCGTCCGCCGCCGGTCACCGCGCGCCGGCGCACCGAGCCGAACAGGATCGCGGCGCCGACCGCGAGCATGGCGGCGCCGCCCATCGCGAGATACGACGTGCTGCTGTCCCCACCCGTCTCGGCGAGGTGCTGCGAAGTGCCCGCCGCCTTCACGTCGTTGGCCGGAACGCTCGCCGCCTCGGCCACCGGCTCCGCCGACGTACCGGCGTCGTCGTCACCGTGCCCGTGATGTTCCACCGTCGACCGGTCGGTGCCGTCCTCGATCTGCTCCTCGGAGGGCGCGGAGGCGCTCGGCGCCGGGGCCGAACCGCCCGCCGTGCCACCGGAGCCACTGGAGCCACCGGAGCCGCCGCCGAACGTCACGTCCGAGCAGGAGTAGAACGCCTCCGGGCTGTCCGAACGCTGCCAGACGGCGTACAGCAGCTGCTTGCCGGAGCGCTCCGGGAGCGTGCCGGAGAACGTGTAGAAGCCGCCCGAGGCGACCGGGTCGGTGGCGGTCGCGACCGGGTGCGACAGGTCCAGGTCGTCCCAGGCCAGCGGCTGTGTCGGGTCGTAGCCCGGCTTGGTGAGGTACACCGTGAAGGTGCCCTTGTGCGGGGCTGTCACGCGGTACTTGAAGGTGTACGACCCGCTGCGCACGCTCGTCGCCGGCCAGTCGGCGCGGGCCAGGTCGAGCCCCTTGAACTCGTCGTTGTTCGCGCTGCACAGCCTGCCGTCCGGGATCAGCTCCTGGTGCCGGCCGTTCGCGTCACCGATGCGGATGCCGTTCCAGTCGTAGAGCGCCTGGGTGCCTCCCCCAGAGGGGGTACCCCCAGCCGCGACCGCGGCCCGGCACGCCTGCGACTTCGGGCTCTCGGGGCCCTCCGCGTAGCACTGCGCGACCCGGCTCACCGGGTCGGCCATCGAGCCGTGCGCGACCGCGGGCGCGGCGGCCAGGGCGGTCAGGGCGAGCGGGGTCAGGCCGGCGACGACGGTTGCGGCCTTGCGGCGTGCGGGCATGGGGGATCTCCTCGGAACCGGTACTGATGGGTGCCGGATCAAAGAAACCGTGAAATCCCCAGCTTGTGAGGGTCGGTGACGATCTTTATGACCCTCTTAAGGAAGCGCTGAGACGGAGATCAGGTAGGTAGCGTGCGCGCATGACGAACCAGGAGATCCGACCCGCGGGCGAGGCCGACGTGCCCGCCGTGAAAGCCGTGACCGACGCGGCGTACGAGCACTACATCGAGCGCATCGGACGGGTGCCGCAGCCCATGGAGCGGGACCACGCGGCGAACGTGGCCGCGGGGCAGGTGTTCGTGACGGGCGACCCGGTGGTCGGGCTCGTGGTGGTCGAGGAGCACGCGGACCATCTGTACCTCGACAACATCGCCGTCCGCCCCGACGCCCAGGGACAGGGCGTGGGCGGACGGCTGCTGCGGTTCGTCGAGGCACACGCGCGTGCGCTGCGGCTGCCCGAGGTCAGGCTCTGCACCAACGCGATGATGTGGGAGAACCAGGAGATCTATCCGAAGTTCGGTTATGAGGTCGTGGAACGGCGTGTGGACGGGCCCTATGACCGCGTCCACTACCGCAAGCGACTGGTCTGACACGGAGCATGCCTGCCGCCGTCAGCCGTCGGGCCACCAGGTCCGCGCGATGTCCTTGCGGACCTCGGGTCGTCCCGCGGGGCGCGCGTCGGCCTCCTCGCGGATCCGGCGGGCGTCAGTCCTCTTCAGGGGCTTCTGCACGGTGGTACGGCGCATGGCTGCCTCCTCGAGCGTCTACCGAGTTCCGCGTTCTCACGGAGGTAGACCCTTTGGGGGAGAGTTCCTCATCGGTCACCGGTCTGTCAGTGGCCGCTGTCACGATTCGACTGTCAGTGGCGGGTGTCACTCTTGGGTGCATGACGCAGAACAGTGACGGCAGGGGTGGGGCTTCGGACGTGGACTGGGACGCCGAGGCGGCGTCCTTCGACGAGGAGCCGGACCACGGGTTGCGGGACCCGGAGGTGCGCTCCGCCTGGGCCGAGCGGCTGCGGGGGTGGCTGCCGGAGAGAGCGTCCGACGTCCTCGACCTCGGGTGCGGGACCGGGAGCCTGTCGCTCCTCGCGGCCGAGCAGGGACACCGGGTGACCGGGGTGGATCGCTCTCCGGCCATGGTGGAGCTGGCCCGCGCGAAGCTCGCCGGGCGTGACGCGGTGTTCCTCGTCGGTGACGCCGCGGTGCCGCCGGTGGGGGAGCAGCGGTTCGACGTCGTCCTCGTACGGCATGTGCTGTGGGCCCTGCCGGATCCCGGGCGCGTGCTGCGGCGGTGGTGGGGGCTGTTGCGGCCGGGTGGGCGGCTGGTGCTGGTGGAGGGGGTGTGGGGGGCGTTCGGGATACCGGCGGACGTGGTGAGCGGCTTGGCGGAGCCGCTCGGGGGACGTGTGCTGGTCGAGCGGCTCTCGGGGGATTCCCTGTTGTGGGGGAAGGACGTGGACGACGAGCGGTACGCGGTGACGGTGAGGAGCGACTAGAGGGGTGGGAAGTTCCCCGCGCCCCCGGGTTGCGTCCGTTGCTCCAGTTCGATCAGCGCTGCCCATGCCGCCGACGCCGCCTCCGGGTCGCTCTCCCTCAGGCCGCTCTCCTCGAACTCGTCCTCGTCCAGGCGGAGCACCTCCGTGCCGTCCGCCGAGACCCACAGGTCGAGGTCCAGGTCCTCCACGACCAGTTCGGGGCCGTCGAGCGTCGCCGGGCGGGTGATGTCGCAGTACCAGCCCTTCAGGGTGCCGTCGGCCGTGCGGACCTCCTTGACGGCGTACCAGCGGTCGCGCCAGTAGTGCTCGGTGAACACGTCGCCGGGCTCGAAGCGGACGAAGCCGAAGTCGCGGACGCCCTCTCCGGCCCAGGGAGCGCGGACCGTGACGCGGGTGCCGTCGTCACCGAGGACCTCGGCCTCGTAACGGATCTTCGTGCGGCCCGCCTTGAGCAGGACGACGTCCACACGCAGGACGGGCTCAGGTGAGTTCGCGGACATGGCGTACCTCCGTGGCGCGGATCTCGTAGCCGAACCACTTGTTGATCGCGAGCATGGGTTCGTTGGTGGCGTCGTTGCCCGTGAGGGCCTCCGTGAATCCCGCGGCGCGGGCGCGGTGCAGGGAGGCGTTCTTGGCGAGCTTGGCCAGACCGCGGCCCCGGAAGGCGCGGGCGGTGCCCGTCATGGCGGTGGCGTAGCGGCCGGCGCCGTCGGTGTGGACGGCGCTGAAGGCGGCGGGGCGGCCGTCGACGAGGGCGATCGTGGTCAGGGCGCGGTCGAGGAGCGGGTGTTTCCAGTTCTCCTCGATCCAGGTCTCGTAGCCCGTGAAGGTGGCGTCCCCGTCGCTCGGTTCGTCCACGGTGGTCTCCGCGTCCAGCTCGTAGAAGGGGCGCGGGTCGTCCGCGAAGTCGGCGGCCGTGCGCAGTTCGACGCCCGGAGGAGGGGACTGGAGCGGGGGCAGCGTGGCCTTCGTTAGGTCCAGGCGGAGGAAGTGGGCGGGTCGCGTGGGCCGGTAGCCGTGCCGTTCGGCGAAAGCGCGGTTCTGCGGCTCGTCGAGGACCCAGGAGTACAGCTTGGTCGCACCGTGCGCCGCCAGGTGCTCCTCGGCGGTGCGGACGAGAAGGTCGCCGGCGCCGCGCCGGGTGCGGTCCGGGCGTACGTAGATGTTGAGGTAGCCGTGGCCGGGCTCCTGGCTGTCCTCGGCGAGGCCGATCTGGGCCGTGCCGATCACCTCGCCGTCCTCCTCGGCCACGAGGGAGCGGTAGTGGGCGTCCGGGTGGGTGTGGACGAGGCGGTGCAGCACACCGGCCGGGGTCCAGAGCATGAACGGAAGGGCCAGATGGCGGACGTGGGCGAAGCTCTCCACGTCGGCCGGGTCCCGGGGGCGCAGGTCGCGCACGATCACGGTCATGAAGGCGCACGTTACGTGGGGGCCCGTACACGTGCCTCTCATTTTCCGGTGGGTGCGGGACAATCGGCTCGTGACCTTGAAGATCCACATCGACGACAGTGCGCCGCCGTACGAGCAGGTGCGGGTGCAGATCTCCGAGCAGGCGCGGGCGGGGGTGCTCCCCGTGGGGTACCGGCTGCCGACCGTGCGGGGGCTCGCCGAGTCGCTCGGGCTCGCCGCGAACACCGTCGCCAAGGCGTACCGGGCGCTGGAGAGCGACGGGGTGATCGAGACGCGGGGCCGCAACGGCACGTTCGTGGCCGCCGCCGGCTCGGCCGCGGAACGGGAACTGGCGTCGGCCGCCCAGGCCTACGTCGAGCGGGCCCGGCGGCTGGGACTCACGGAGAAGGACGCCCTGGCGGCCGTACGGGACGCGCTGCGGGCGGCCTACGGGCAGGGCTGAGGCCCGCGGTCGGGCTCACGGGGCGGGCCGGGAAAGAGCGGTGAACGTCTTGGCGTTCCGTACGGCGGCCCCGTTCGGGTCGTTGTTGAAGTACGCGTACACGTCCTCGTCCCCGGCCCAGGTCTGCCCGATCCGCTCGGCCCAGGTCTCCAGCGACCGCCTGCCGTAGTGCGGCCAGGCCCGTGCGCGGCCCTCGTGGAAGCGGACGTACCCCCAGTCGGCGGTGCGCCACAGCGGGGTCACCGGGCGGGCGCGGACGTCGGCCCAGCACAGGGCCGCGCCGCGGTTCTCCAGCACCTCGCGGGTCTTCGGCGTCCACCAGGACTCGTGGCGCGGTTCCACCGCGACCCGGGCCGACGACGGGAAGCAGGCCAGGCAGGCGTCCAGCAGTTCCGGGTCGGCGCGCAGGGTCGGGGGCAGTTGCAGCAGCACCGGGCCCAGCCGGCCGCCCAGCCCCTCCGCGTGGCCCATCAGGCGGTGCACCGGCTCCTCGGGGTCCTTGAGCCGCTTGATGTGGGTCAGGTACCGGCTCGCCTTCACCGCCACCACGAAGTCCGCCGGCACCCGCTCCCGCCACGCCTCGAAGGTCTCCCGGCTCGGCAGCCGGTAGAAGGCGTTGTTGATCTCGACCGTCGGGAAGTGCGCCGCGTACTCCTCGAGCCACGACCGCACGGGAACGCCGACGGGGTAGAGGACGTCCCGCCAGTCCTTGTACTGCCACCCCGACGTGCCGACGAACAGGGCCATTCATCCATCAAAGCACTACAGGTAGAGCCCCGCGTCCGCCCCGGGCCGCGGCTCCGGCACCGCCGTCGGCGACGTCCCCCGGCGCAGTGCGTACAGCTCCGCAAGGGTGGCCCCCTCCCGGCCCACGCCCTCCTCGGCGCCGAGCCAGCCCACCGCCTCGCGGCGGGTCAGCGGGCCCACCTCGATCCGGGCCAGACAGCGGCCGGGGCGGACCACGGCGGGGTGCAGGCGCTCCAGGTCCTCGTTGGTGGTGACGCCGACCAGGACGTTGCGTCCCTGGCCCAGCAGACCGTCGGTGAGATTCAGCAGGCGTGACAGCGCCTGGCCCGCCGTGTGCTTCGCCTCGCCGCGGATCAGCTCGTCGCAGTCCTCCAGGAGCAGCAGCCGCCAGCGGCCCTTGCCCGTCGAGTCCTCCTCGCCGATCGCGATGTCCATCAGGTAGCCGACGTCGGAGAACAGCCGCTCGGGGTCCAGGACGCAGTCCACCTGGCACCAGTCCCGCCAGGAGCGGGCCAGGGTGCGCAGGGCGGAGGTCTTGCCCGTGCCGGGCGGGCCGTGGAGCAGCAGCAGACGGCCCGCGATGTCCTCCGGGGTCGTCTTCATCAGGCGGTCCATCGCGTCCGCGACCGGCGCCGTGTAGTTCTCCCGGACCTCGTCCCAGGTGCCCGCCGAGATCTGCCGGGTCGTGCGGTGCGGGCCGCGCCTGGGGGAGACGTACCAGAAGCCCATCGTCACGTTCTCCGGCTGGGGTTCCGGCTCGTCCGCCGCGCCGTCGGTGGCCTGGTCGAGGACCTTCTTGGCCAGCTCGGGGTCGGTCGCCGTGACGGTGACGTCGGCGCCGCGGTTCCAGCGGGAGATCAGCAGGGTCCAGCCGTCGCCCTCGGCGAGAGTGGCGCTGCGGTCGTCGTCGCGGGCGACCCGCAGCACCCGCGCGCCCGCCGGGAGGAGCGTGGCCCCGGTGCGGACCCGGTCGATGTTGGCCGCGTGGGAGTACGGCTGCTCGCCCGTCGCGAAGCGGCCGAGGAACAGCGCGTCGACGACGTCGGACGGCGAGTCGCTGTCGTCGACGTTGAGCCGGATCGGCAGCGCGTCGTGTGGGTTCGCAGACATGCGGCCCATGATCCGGCACGAGGCCCCCATACGCACCCGGTTTCCGGAGTGGACGGATCGTGTCGCCTCCGTCCGGTCTGTCCGCTAACTCCTGTTACAAGGCTGTGCATCTCCGGCATCTGCCCGCACAGGCGTGTTCGCGGATACCGTTGCCCCCGATGGGACGTCATGAGTGGTATTCGGGGGCACGGCGGTGGCGGCTCACCGCTCTGCTCGGGGTGGGAGCGGTGGCCCTTGCGCTGATCGTGACCCTCCTCAACACGCTTCCGGGCGGCGGTGCGGGCACCGACGGCACCTCGCGCAACGGCGACAAGGTCCACGGCACACCGACGAGCACACCGGACGCGGACACCCCGGACGTCGGCTGGGGCTTCACGCACACCCAGTTCAGCGCCGACGAGGGCAGCTCCGCGGCCACCGAGCGCGTGGAGGGAATGCTGGCCGACACCGGCGGGCTTCCGCAGAACCAGCACATCATGGGCTGGGGCGCCGACAACCCCGAGCCGGTCAAGGGGCGTTACGACTTCGAGGACCTGGACCGGCGCATCGACTTCATCCGCGCCTCCGGCTCCACGCCGATCGTGACCCTGTGCTGCGCGCCGGACTGGATGAAGGGCGGCGAGGCGGGCGTCGGCAACACCGACTGGAGCAAGGCGTCACTGGAGACCGCGCCGGAGCCCGCGCACTTCAAGGACTACGCGGCGCTCGCCGCGACCGTCGCCAAGCGCTACCCGGACGTACGCCACTTCATCGTCTGGAACGAGTTCAAGGGCTTCTGGAACGACGCGAAGGCCCGCTGGGACTACGAGGGCTACACCCAGCTCTACAACCTGGTCTACAAGGCGCTGAAGAAGGTCAACCCCAAGATCATGGTGGGTGGGCCGTATCTCGTGATGGACAGCGTCGACCCGCGCTCCGAGGACGCCTCCAGCACCTTCAAGGGCCCCTGGGGCGCGATGGACCAGCGGATCCTCGACGCGTTCGACTACTGGAACAGGAACAAGGCCGGCGCCGACTTCGTGGTCGTGGACGGCTCCAGCTACACCAACGACGACGAGCTGCTGCCGAACGAGTTCGCGGCCACCGACAAGTTCACCGCGGTGAGCCGGTGGGTGCGGCAGCAGACCGGGAACCTGCCGCTGTGGTGGGCCGAGTACTACGTCGAGCCCGCCGACAGCAGGGACGAACGCGAGGGCTGGTCCGAGGACCGCCGGGTCGCGGTGCAGGCCGCCGGAATGATCGCGCTGGCCAAGGGCGGCACCACGTCCGCCCTCTACTGGAACCCGGAGAACGAGAAGGGCACGGCCTGCGCGGGCTGCCTCTGGACGCCGACGGACAACGGGAGCGGGGGGCGGAAGCTGCCGATGTTCGACCTGCTGAGCCGGTTCAGCAAGGCATTCGCGCCGGGGAGCACGTACGAGAACGTCTCCGTCGCCGCCGACGACGTGCCCAACGTCCGGGTCCTGGCCACCGACAGGACCGTTCTGGTGGTGAACACCCTGAATCGGCAGATCAGCGCTGAGATCGACGGGAAGCGGTTCGAGATGGGGGCCTACGAGGTCAAGTGGCTCACCCGCTGAGCCACTTGACCTCCGAAGGGCATCACTTCATCGTCAGGAACCGCTGCACCAGGGCCGCCAGGAACACCGCGAGCAGCGGCAGCGAGAACCAGAAGCTGCTCTGCAGCCACCGCAACTGGCGCACACTCGGCCGCACCGCGACCCGTACCACCTCACGGGCCGAGAGCAGCAGGATCAGCGCCAGCGCGGCCAGCGCCCCCACCACCGACCAGGGCGTCCAGGTCACCTGCGGCCCGATCGGCCCCGGGTCGGCCTTGGGGACCTTCCCGGCGGGCTGGTCCCGCAGCGCGTACATGGTCACGTCGTCGTTGGTCAGGACCCGCTTGAGCTCCTTGCGGCTGTCGAGGTTGTCGAGCAGCCGCGGCTCCCACGTCCTCGAATAGCCCACGTCCAGTCGCAGATACGTGACCTGGCTGACGTTGACCATCAGATACGAGTTCGGGCCCGCGTCCTTCAGCGACTTCACCAGCCCGGACACCAGCACCGGGTCGGTCGGTGCCAGGGTCGGCACGTAGGACACCTTCTCCATGTCCTTCGCGCCCCACGGCATCGCCGGCGTCACGTTGTTCACCGTGTCGTTGGACAGCCACAGCACCCGGACCGTCGGATCGTCGTGGGCGTACACGTAGTCCATGGCGGCGACCTCGCCGGGCTGGATCCGCTCGAACGGCTCGTTGCCCCAACGGGCCACCAGGAAACCGCCGATGAGCAGCAGCCCCGCCATCAGTGCGGCCACCGGAGCGAGGCTCACCCGGTCCTTCTCCCGCTCCTTCGCGGTGACCCCGGTGCGCGGGAAGAGCGCCAGCGCGGCGAGCAGGCCGGCGCCCGGCAGGGCGAACATGAAGACGCGCAGCGCCATTTCGCCGCCGTACGACTGCATGCCGAAGCCGAGGAACGGCACGAAGGTGAGGACGAGCAGCGCGGCTTCCCGGTACTTGTGCTCGCGGCGTCGCCACCAGCCGTAGCAGGCGAGCGCCATGACCCCGCCGGCCAGCAGCACACGCACGTACAGGACCAGCTTGTGCGTCGAACTGCCGCCCTCGATACGGCCGGAGACCGACGAGGAGACGTTGCCGCCGACCCCGCCGACCCCGCCGAACAGGTCGTCGAAGTGTCCCGACCAGTACGGCTCGGCCATCCAGCCGATCCAGGCGGTCACCATGACGGCGAACAGGACCGGCAGACCGCGCAGTTCGCTGCGGCCGATCAGGACGAGCGCCGCGAGCACACCGAGCATCACGAACGGGGTGAGCTGGTGTGCGGGCACGCTCGCCGCGAACAGGCCGATCACCACCGATAGCAGCACGGCCCGTTGCCGGCGGTTCGTCGGTTCGACCTCCGCCTCGCCGGGCCGCCGCTTCGTCCAGATCACACGCGGGGCGCGGAACCAGACGAGCAGGACCGCCACGAACACCAGGTACAGCAGATAGGTGAAGCCCTGCGGGGAGAAGTAGTCCTGGCCGACCCAGCCGCTGAGCACGAAGATCCAGATGCCGGTCCACTTGGCCCGCCAACTCGCCCGCATGTGCCGTACCAGCAGGAACATCGGTACCAGGTAGGCGAGTTGGATCGCCGTCGGCCACCAGCGGATGACCTCGGTGAAGTCCGTGACCCCGCAGGCCTTGCCGACGAACGCGGCCACCGCGAAGAAGCCCGGCCAGCTCCAGCGGGCGTCCAGGTCGGGCACCGCGGAGCCGGTCCGGTCGATGTAGTCGATGAACCCGAGGTGCTGCCAGGCCGTCGCGAACCGCGGCTCGGTCTCGATCACCGCGGGCAGCGCGTGCAGCGAGACCACCGTCGCCACCAGGGTGAGCAGCAGCAGCGCCTTGTGCTCGCGGCCCAGCCAGAGCAGCGAGGCGAAGACCACGACCAGGAGGGCCGCGCCGACCAGCGTGGGCAGCGGCAGGATCGAGATCAGCCCGAGCCCGCCCATCCGGTCCAGGTCGGCCTCGCCCAGGCCCAGCGCCGGCACCCAGTACAGGAGCAGGGCGACGGCCAGCAGGCCGCCGAGGAACACCCCGAGCCAGGTGGGCTGCAGCCGCTCCCGCAAGGAGAGGGGCGGCGGCTCCGCGGGCCCGGACACCTCCTCCGGTACGGCGGGCTCATCCGGTACGGCGGACTCCTCCGGTACGCCGATCTCCTTGCCCGCGTCGAAGGCCACCTCGAACGGCGCGTCCACCTCGGGCTCCGACGGGCCCACGGAGGAGTCGGAGCCCGGTTCGCTCCCCCACTCTCGAATTCGCTCGAGCGGGGGGACCCCCATCTCCACCGGCAGCCCGACCTCCGGCAGCTTCTGGAGCGCCCACGTGGGGCGGTCGCGCGTCACGCCGGCCACCGGGGTGCCGGTGGGCGGGGTGCCGGGGCCCGGCCGCACGTCCGGACGGCGCTCCTGGTGGTCGAAGTCGACGTGGATGCCCAGCGCGAGGGTGTCCTGGTCGAGCGCCCAGCCGGGGCGCCGGGTGCGGCCGGCCGGTACCTCGCGGGCCCCGAGGTCGGCGAGGTCGCCGTCGGGAGCCGCACCCGCGGGGACCTCGGCGGCCGGTGCGTGCCGGATCGTCCGGTACAGCTTGGGCGCGGCGATCGCGACGATCACCGCGAGCGAGGAGATCTCGGCGACGCCCGCCCCGGTGAGCCCCATGCGGGGCAGGAGCAGCAGGGTCAGACCGAGTACCAGGGCGCACAACAGGCCCTGCAGCCAGGCGAGTCCGGAGGTGCGGCTCTGTGCGCGCAGCACCGCGAAGTAGGTCTCCATGACGACCCGGAGCACGGCGCCGACGGCGAACCAGCGCAGCAGCGGGGTGGCCGCGTCCGCGTAGCCCGACCCGAACACGCCGAGGATCCAGGGCGCCCCGAAGAACAGGATCCCGGCCACCGGCAGCATGATCCGCGCCATCCGCTTCAGCGCGGCACGGGTGTTGGCGGCCAGCCGCCCCGGGTCGTGGGAGCCCTCCACGGTCAGGGAGGCGCCCATGTTGATGGCGAGCAGGTTGCAGGTGCCGCCGATCGTCGTGGTGATGTAGAAGTACGCGTTGTCCTGGGCGCTGACCTGGGAGGCCACGATGACCGGGACCAGATACACCACGGCGAGCGAGAACAGCGAGCCGGTGTAGTCGCCCGCGAGGAAACGCCCGATCTCCCTGAAGGACGGCGGCTTCGCATGGTCCTCCGTGGCCTCCACATGGCGTGGCGCCAGCCGCCGGAACACCAGCCAGCCCAGCGGCAGCACGGAGACGGCGATCGCCGCGACCCACGACACGAAGACACCGGCCGTCGGGATCGCCACCGCGAAGGCGACCAGCAGTCCCAGCTTGACCGCGGAGAACACGGTGTTGCCCACCGGCACCCACAGCGCGCTGCGCAGCCCGGTCAGCACGCCGTCCTGGAGGGTGAGCACGTTCCAGGCGACGACGGCGGCGACGAAGCCGAGGCCGTTGACCGGTCCGTGCAGGAACCGGTACGACGGCCCCCACATGTCCAGGGTGAGCAGGAAGACGACCGCGGCGACCGCCACGATCACCGAACTGCCCGCGTACGTACGGGCGATGAGGCGGCCGGTGGCCCGGCCCGCGACCGGTATGAAGCGGGCCAGCGCCCCGGTCAGGGTCACCGCGGTCAGGCCCGCCAGCAGTTTCATCGCGGCGATCGCGGCGGAGCCCTGGCCGACCGCCGACTCGGAGTAGTAGCGGGCGGCGGCCAGCCAGAAGCCGAGGCCCAGCACCGCGGAGATACCGGTGTTGAGCATCAGGGCGTAGGCGTTGCGGAACAGCTGGTTGCCGCCGCCCGCGCGTCGGCCCAGTCCGGGCAGCCGAAGACGGCGCCCCGACTGCTCGGGCGCCTTGGCCGCGGTCGACTCGGGCTCGGTCGTGGTCGTCGTGTCAGACACGGGAACGGGAGACCTTCCGGCGGACCTGTCGTGCTCTTCGGACCAACGCGTACCCCTTGGTGAGGGCACGGTCCCTGGCGAAGCTCCGGGCGATCGCCCGGCCCTGGACGAGCCGCTCGAACTCCTCGGCCGTGGTGGAGCGGCGCACGGTCAGCCGCGTCAGCGCGTACGGCCCCTGCCGCCGACGCGCGAGGCCGTTGTTCACGGCGAGCGCCTGGCCGTACCCCGTCTCCCGCACCGCCTCGCGCACCCGCCGGCTGGAGTAGCCGTACGGGTAGGCGAGCGAGAGCGGGACAGTGCCGAGTTCGTCGGTGACGATCTCCTTGGAGTGGATCAGCTCGTGCCGCAGCGCGGTGTCGTCGAGCTGGTCGAGCTGCGGGTGCGTGTGGGTGTGGCCGCCGATCTCGACGTCCGCCGCGGCGAGTTCGCGGACCTGGTCCCAGTCCAGCATGGTGTCCAGGCCGCCGCCCGTGTCGTACGGCCCCTTGATCCAGCCGGTGGAGACGAACACCGTGGCCGTGAAGCCGTGCTTGGCGAGCACGGGCAGCGCGTGGCGGTGGACTCCCTCGTAGCCGTCGTCGAAGGTGATCAGGACGGGCCGCTCGGGCAGCGGGCGGCCGTCGCGCCAACGGGCCGCGAGATCAGCGGTCCTGATCGGCGTGAGCCCCGACTCCGCGATCAGCTCCATCTGCCGGGCGAAGGACTCGGGGGACACCGACAGCACGCGGGTGGCGTCGTTCGGGTCGGTCGCGACCGCGTGGTACATGAGGATCGGTACGGGCGCCTCAGCCATCTCTCTCCCCCTCGATGTCGACGACCCGGAACGTGGCTCCTCCTCGCCGCGCCCGGACGGTGCCCACGACGTACCCACCGGCGGCCGTCAGCACTCCGGCGACGATCGCGCCCGCCCGGCCCGCACCGCCCGGCCGGGCCAGGGCGGCGTCCCGCAGCCCGCGTACGACCCCGGCGGGCAGCACCCGGGTGGTGTACCGGCGCTCCGACTCAAGTCCCTTGTCGGCGCCCACACTTCGGGCCACGAGCGCCTTCGACAGGCCCTCCGCGTACGCGCGGGTGCGGAAGTACCCGAAGTGCTCGCGCGCCTCGGGCACCCGGTGGTGGATCACCGCCCGGTCGTCGATCAGCAGGATGGCGTCCGGTCTGGCCCGGCTCAGCCGGATGCACAGCTCCGTCTCCTCGCAGCCCAGCGGGCGCTTGTCGCCGTCCCGTCCGATCCCGGTGGCGAAGCCGCCTGCGGCGTCGAAGGCGCTGCGCCGGAAGGACGCGTTGCCGCCGAGGACGTTGCGCACCCGGACCAGGCCGGACGGGATGCCCCTGTAGGTGCAGCCCACCACCCAGTCGAACTCCTCGGGGAACCAGGCGGGACGGCGGCCGGACGCCCAGATGGGCACCGTACGGCCGCCGACCGCCATGACGTGCGGGTCGGCGTACCCCGAGGCGAAGTGCCGCAGCCAGTCCCGCTCGGCGACGGCGTCGTCGTCCAGGAAGGCGACCACCTCGCCGCGCGAGGCGGCGATCCCCGTGTTGCGGCCCGCGGACAGGCCACGGGGGCCCGCGTTGGCGAACACGCGGACCTCCCGCACCTCCTTGTACTCCTTGGTCAGCCGGTCCAGGAGCGCCGCGTTGTGGTCGACGACCAGCAGCGTCTCCAGGGCCGGGTACGACTGCGTCCGCACCGAGGCGACCGCCGCGAGGATGTCCTCCCAGCGGTCCTCGGTGTACACGCAGATCACGACGGAGATGTCGGGATCGCTCAAGACACCTCTCCCCGGCGCGAGTCGAGCAGCGGAGAGTGGTGGGCGCGGCGGCGCAGCGCACGCCGGTTGGACCGCTCCCCGAGGATCACCTTGAGCACCCGGAAACCGTCCCGGACCGCCCGCAGGTTGCTGGCGCCGTGGATGCGCAGGTACTCGTAGCTCGGTATCTCCTGCACCTTCAGACCCGCCTTGACGACCCGGATGTTCATCAGGGTCTCCACCTCGAAGCCCGTGCAGTCGAGGTCGATCTTGTCGAGGCAGTGCCGCCAGAAGGCGTTGTAGCCGTAGCAGAGATCCGTGTAGCGGGCGCCGAACTTGCGGTTGACGATGGTGCACAGCGCCCAGTTGCCGAGCTTGCGGATGAAGGTCATGTCGTCGGTGCCGCCGCCGTTGGCGAAGCGGGACCCCTTGGCGAAGTCCGCGCCCGAGACCAGGGCGGAGACGTAGGAGACGATTTCGTTGCCGTCGGCCGAGCCGTCAGCGTCGATCATGACGACGATGTCACCGGTGCAGGCCTCGAACCCGGTGATCAGGGCATCCCCCTTGCCCTTGCCGTGCTGCTTCACGACCTTGACCTCGGGCCACAGCTCACGGGCCACCGCGACGGTGTCGTCCGTGGAGTTGCCGTCCACCAGAACCACTTCGTGGATCCAGTCGGGCAGGGTCTTGAAGACGTACGGAAGGTTCTCCGCCTCGTTCATGGCGGGTATGACCACACTCACCGGTGGCGCAATGGCCAGATGAGTGGAGATCGGCCGGTACTGGCTGGCTGTCGGCACATCCTGGCCCGCAGCCGCCGGGCGCAGAACTGAACTCATGAGTCTGGTTCCCTCTCGTCCGGTGGACCGCCCGCCCCTGGGCGGTCCGGCTTGTTGCTCCGGTTCGAAAGGGGGGTTCTCACTCGCGGCATGCCGGAAGGAATCTCCGTACGTGCCGGGTGAGCTGGCAAAAGCTGGCCGACCGCCGTCGTGCTGTGCTTTTTCCGAGAAACGACAGCCGGTTGCGCGGCACGACTCGGTCACAAGTGCGGTCACCGAGCACGGCACCCCCCTACCGCGCCCCGCACCCACCGTCGCGGTCCTTGAGCCCTCCCCTAGAGCCGCTCGATGACGGGACGATGCGGGTGTGATGTATGACGGTATTGACGATTGGACCCGTATGGCAAGACCTGGAACGAGGCCTCACGTTTTTGTTGGTTTGACCGTTACAGTCACGCCGGAGCGGATCTTTCCCGCTTTCTTCAACAGCCTGTCGGCGGGTGCGAACAGCTCCGGTCGTGCCACTACGGCGTTGCGCAGTGCCCGCACCGGAACCCGGCGGACGCGGTGTCCGACCGCGACCGGGTGCCGGCGGGTCACCCACCCCTCCGACACGGTCAGTTCCCGTGTCTTCAGGGAGTCCTTGTACTCCTTCTGTCCCCGGCCCAGATCGAGGTACGCGACGCCGTCGGCGGCGGCCGCCTCGGCCATGCGCAGATGCAGGATCAGGCCCGGGGAGTACTTCGCGTACTGCGGGTCGTACGCCGGGAACCAGCACGCGAGGACGCGTTCGGTGCGCAGCCCGAAGTGGGCGGCGACCGGCTTCCCGCCGGCGTACAGCACCGAGAGGATCCCGGCGAACGGCTCGGAGCGGGTGTGGAACAGCTGCTCCACCAGCCGGGTGATCCACTCGTGCGCGAAGCGGTCGCTGCGACCGGTCCTGCGGTACTGGGCGGACTTCCAGCCCATCAGGGTGCGCAGGGCGGCCGGGTCGCGCTCGTCGTGGACGTAGCGCACCTCGCCCGCCGTGCGGGCCAGCCGGCGCTCCTTGGCGAGCGTGGTGCGGGTGAACTTCGGTGAGCGCTCCCGCAGTCCGGCCAGATAGGTCTCGTACCCCTGGTCGACGTCCATGACCGGGGAGGCGAACCGGGCTGAGGCCGCCTCCTCGAACGGCCCCTGACCCTCCACCAGATGATCGAACTCCCAGACGGCGAGCCCGCAGGCGCGCAGCAACTCCCGCGCGTCCCAGGTGAATCCGGGCCGGTGCACCAGTCCCTGGGCGTCCGAGATGCCGAGGCCGACGGCCCGGCCGACACCCACGGCGGTCCGCTGGAAGGGGAGGAACGCGGCGGGCTCGCCCTGCTCCCGTACGACGGCGATCCGCACACCCCGCCTGCACCGGCCCACCGCGAGCGCGAACTCGGGGGACAGGAAAGGGTTCGCGAGCCCCGGTGAACCCTGGAGATGCGCCTTGGACTGCAGGGCCGTCCACGCCACCCGGTCGGCCGCGCTCAGCTCGCCGGGGCGGTACACGCTGATGTCCACGTCAGAGGTCCCGGCCCTTCGCCGTGCGGCGTCGCCGCATCAGCACCAGCAGGAGAATGAGGGCGCTGATCACGGCCATCGCCACGACACCGCCGCGCGCCGACCAGCGGTGCGTGGCCAGCATGCCCTGGGCCACCAGCATGTTGAGGACGACCGACCCGGCCAGCGAGGTCAGCACCCGGGCGAACGGATCGAAGCCGCGCAGGGCGGCGGCGATACCGGCGGCGGGCGCCGCGAGCAGGAAGAAGAGCGTGAGCGGGGCGCGCAGCGGTGAGTCGGAACCGGTGAGCGCCAGCAGCGCGCCCAGTCCCCCCACGGCGGTCGCGGCGCCCGCGAGCAGCGGCGTCAGGTCTCTGCCGGGCGCGGTCGAAGATGTGCGTGTGGTGTGCATGAGCGACGTTTCCCCCCAGAAAGCGCCGGATGCCGGGCTTCAATGTCGCGCAGTGCCATAGGAGCCGTCAAGGCCGACTGGTACGGACTTGGACACGGATGTGGGCCCCCGAAGGTGTGGGACACCTCCGGGGGCCACCTGTTCGGGTCCTACGGGACGAGCTTCAGGAGCTTGTTGGGCGAGCCGGTGCCGGGGCTGGTGACCGCGTTCGACGTGGCCCCGCCCACCAGGGCCGTGGCGACCTGCGCCGGGGTGGCCGAGGTGTGGCCGGCGAGGTAGACCGCGGCCGCGCCCGCGACGTGCGGGGTCGCCATCGACGTACCGGAGATGGTGTTGGTCGCGGTGTCGCTGGTGTACCAGCCCGCCGTGATCGAGGAGCCGGGCGCGAAGATGTCCAGGACCGAGCCGTAGTTGGAGTAACTGGCCCGGGCGTCGGTGCTGGTGGTGGCGCCGACGGTGATCGCCTCGGTGACGCGGGCCGGGGAGTAGGAGGAGGCGTTGGCGCTGCTGTTGCCGGCCGCGACGGCGTAGGTGACGCCGCTCGCGATGGAGTTCCTGACCGCGGTGTCCAGGGTGGTGGACGCGCCGCCGCCGAGCGACATGTTGGCGACCGAGGGACCGGAGTGGTTGGCGGTGACCCAGTCGATGCCCGCGATGACGCCCGCGGTGGTGCCGGAGCCGGCGTTGTCGAGCACGCGCACCGCCACGACCTTCGCCTTCTTGGCGACGCCGTAGGTGGAGCCCGCGATCGTGGTGGCCACATGGGTGCCGTGGCCGTTGCCGTCGGAGGCGGTGGTGTCGCCGTCGACGGCGTCGTAGCCGTAGGAGGCGCGGCCGCTGATCTGGCTGTGGGTGATGCGGACGCCGGTGTCGATGACGTACGCCGTGACGCCGCTGCCCGCGGTGTCGGGGTAGGTGTACGTGCCGGAGAGCGGGAGGGCGGTCTGGTCTATGCGGTCCAGGCCCCAAGGGGCGCTGGACTGCGTGGTGTCGGCCAGTCGGACGGTCTGGTCCTGCTCCACGGAGGCCACCGACGGGTCCGCGGCGAGTCTCCTCGCCTCGGTCGCGGAGAGCGTGGCGGTGTAGCCGTTGAGCGCGGAACGGAAGGTCTTCCCGACCGTCCCGCCGTACTCCTTGATGAGCCCCTTGCCCTTGCTGGACGAGGACGTGAAGCCCGCGTTCTTCTTCAGGGTGACGATGTAGCTGTCCTTGACGGCCGTGGGGGAGCCGGCGGCGAGGACCCTGCCCTCGGCCGGGGCGGCCGTGGCGGGCAGAGCGGTGAGTCCGCCGACGAGGGCGGTGGTCGCCAGGATGGTTGTCGCGGCGAACCGGAGCTTCTTGCTACGCAGTTGTGCCATTACGAGGGAGTCCTCCTCATGGGCGACGCGTGCCTGGGTCGGGCGCGCGTCCGTGGGGGGTGTGCGCGTGATCGCGTACACGACCGGGAGCGTCGCGTTCCGCTCTCGGCTGGGGTAAAGGCTGGGCCATCTACGGGGGTAGAACAAGGGAGTTGAGGGGGAGTCAACAAACCTGTCATGTCCACGAAATCATTGGTGATTTTGGCATGGACACTTCCCGTCGATTCGTGTGCTTGCTACGACGGTTGTGGCAGAGATCCTGCTAAAGGGAGGTTCCATGAGACGTTCCCGATTTGCCGCGTACGTCGGCTCGCTCCTCCTCGCCCTCGCCGCCGTCCTCACCGGGACAGGCACCGCCCACGCCGCCGAAGGCCCCTACGTGGCCCTGGGCGACTCGTATTCCTCGGGCGTCGGCTCGGCCGGCTACATCGGTTCAAGCGGCGACTGCAAGCGCAGCACGAAGGCCTACCCCTACCTCTGGGCGGCCGCCAACTCACCCTCGTCGTTCGCGTTCACGGCTTGCTCGGGCGCTCGTACGGGTGATGTTCTGGCGAACCAGCTGACCCCGCTCAGCTCCGCCACCGCTCTCGTCTCCATCAGCATCGGAGGCAACGACGCCGGCTTCGCCGACGTCATGACCACCTGTGTGCTCCAGTCCGACAGCTCCTGCCTGTCCCGGATCAACACCGCGAAGGCGTACGTCGACTCCACCCTCCCGGGCCAACTCGACAACGTCTACTCGGCGATCAGCAGCAGGGCCCCCAACGCCCATGTGGTCGTCCTCGGTTACCCCCGCTTCTACAAGCTCGGCACCACCTGCCTCGGTCTCTCCGAGACCAAGCGGAAGGCGATCAACGGTGCCGCCGACTACCTCGACACCGCGATCGCCAAGCGCGCCGCGAACCACGGCTTCACCTGGGCCGACGTCCGCGGCACCTTCACCGGCCACGAACTGTGCTCCGGCAGCGCCTGGCTGCACAGCCTCAACCTGCTCAACATCGGCGAGTCCTACCACCCGACCGCGGCCGGCCAGTCCGGCGGCTACCTCCCGGCCCTGAACAGCGCGGCCTGATCCCCCCTCACGGGGACGCAGTGGGGGAGGCCTCGCCGGTGCCGGTCGGGGTCTCCGTCACGCAGGTCAGCGAGAAGGGCACCGAGTTGGACGTCTTCTCCACGGGCTCGCGGACCTCCACGCTGATGGTGTCCTGGAACGTCCCGCTGTCGTCCTGCGTGGTGACGAACCGCCTGTCCTCCTGAGTCTTCCCGCCACCGGCCGGGAACGTGAGCGTCTTCCAGTTGCCGTTCACCGAGCCGTTCTTCGACACCCAGCGGTAGGTCACCGTCGCCGGGAGCCGGCCGACCGTCAGTGTGGCCGTGAAGCTGGGCGCCGCGGACCTGTCCGGCGGACAGCTGCCCTCGTAGTCGGTGTTCGAGCCCGACAGCGCCACGGCCACCGACTGCGGCGGGGGCGCGCTCGTCGTCTTGCTCTCGCTCGGGGACGGGGTCGGCTCACCGGTCTCGTCGGTCTTGGTCGGCGACGCGGGAGAACTCACCGCCGGGCCGCTGTCCTTGGCCGTCTCCCCGCCCTTGTCGCCGTTGTCACGGTTCAGCAGCGCGTACGTCAGCCCCGCGATCGCCAGCGCCAGGACCACCACGCCCACGACCAGGAAGGCGGCGGCGCGGCGGTTGCGGTCCGGGGGCCGGGAATCCGTGGTGGGGGTGGAGACCGGCGTGGGAGCGGGCCGGTACGGGGCGGTCGGCGGCTCCTGCGGGAAGGGTGCCGCGACGGTCGGGGCGTACGGCCCCGCCTGCACGGCGTCCGCCCGGGGCGTGCCACCGGCCCCGATGATCCGCAGCTCCTGCTCGGCCCGCTCGGCCGGCAGCCGCTGGGCCGGATCCTTGCGCAGCAGCCCCTCGATCACCGGCGTGAGCGGACCGGCGCGGTACGGCGGCGGCAGCTCCTCGTCCACGATCGCGCGCAGGGTGCTCAGCGGGGTGTTCTGCCGGAAGGGGGAGTTGCCCTCGACGGCGGCGTACAGCAGCACGCCCAGCGACCACAGGTCGGACTCCGGGCCCGGGGTGCGGCCGAGCGCCCGCTCCGGGGCGAGGAACTCGGGCGAGCCGATGACCTCGCCGGTCATCGTGAGCGCCGAACTGCCCTCCACCTGGGCGATGCCGAAGTCGGTGAGCACCACCCGGCCGTCGTTCGACAGCAGGACGTTCGCCGGCTTCACGTCCCGGTGCAGGACCCCGGCCTCGTGCGCGGCCCGCAGCGCGGAGAGCACCTCGGCGCCGATGTGCGCGGTGCGCTGCGGGCTGAGCGGACCCTCCGCGTCCAGCAGTTCGGCGAGCGAGATGCCGCGCACCAGCTCCATGACGATCCACGGCCGGCCGTCCTCGGTGGCCACGTCGTACACGGTCACTACATTGCGGTTGGCGACCCGCGCCGCCGCCCACGCCTCCCGTTCGAGACGGGCGTACATCCGGTCGACCTCGTGGGTCGCCAGTCCGTGCGGCGCGCGCACCTCCTTGACGGCGACCTCGCGGTGCAGCACCTCGTCACGGGCCCGCCACACGGTTCCCATGCCGCCCTCGCCGAGCGGCGACAGGAGACGGTAGCGGCCCGCGATCAGTCGCTCACTGCCCGGTTCTTCGGACACGGATGTCCCCCAATTCGCCACTCCGCTCGACTTCGCATGATTTCTTCACAAACGTAGCTCAGCCGAGTGCGGATGCCGCCCCCTTGAGCACCAATCCTGCCCCGAGAGCCACCACGACGAACGCCGACATCAGAGGTGCGGTCCTGCGCACCAGGGCGGTCAGCGGGCTCGCGGCCAGACGGGGACGCCTGTCCAGCAGTCGTGTGACACCACTGCCCAGCCTGACGACGGCGAATCCGGCCGCGGTCAGGGTCAGGGCGAGCCCGACGCCGTACGCCACGACGAGCAGCAGGCCGAACCAGGCCTGCCCGAGCGCGGCGGCACCGACGAGCACCACGACGGCGGAGGGGCTGGGCACGAGGCCGCCGGCGAAGCCGAGGAGGATCGTGCCGCGCAGGGTGGGGGCGACGGCGTGGGTGTGGGTGAAGCCGCCGTGGGTGTGTTCCAGGGTGTGGGGGTGGTCGTGGTCGTGGGGGTGGTCGTGATCGTGGTCGTGGGTGTGGGTGTGGCCGGGGGTGTGGTCGTGCGTGTGGCCCGGTGCGTGGGTGTGGTCGTGCGTGTGGCCCGGTGTGTGGGTGGAGGCGTGGGCGTGTGTGTGCGCGTCCGACGTGGCCGGGGCCGTCTCCGTGTGGGCGGCGACCAGGACCAGGGAGCGTTCCTCGTGCTGCTCGTGCTGCTCGTGCTCACCGGTGTCGTGCGGGTGGGTGTGGTCGTGCGGGTGGTCGTGCCTGTGCCCGTCCCCGTGCGCATGCCCGTGTCCGTGCTGGTGCGCTCGGGTGCGCAGGGCCCGGCGCAGCAGGGTGACCCCGGCCGCGGTCACCATCACCCCGCTCGCGATGCCCAGCCACGCGATCACCGAGGGAGCCGCCGCCGAGCCCGCCGCGACCAGGAGGCCCAGCGCGACCACGCCCAGGGTGTGGGTGACGGTCACGGACGCGGCCAGCGGCAGGACGTCCTTCATCCGGGCCTTGCCGCCGCGCGCCGCCGCCACCGCGGCCATCAGGGTCTTGCCGTGGCCCGGGGCCAGCGCGTGCATCGCACCGAGGACGACCGCGATGAGCAGGGCGACCGCCGCGAAACCGACGGTGAGGTCGTGCCGGGCGACCAGGGAGTCCAGGGCCCGGGTCCAGCGGTCCGCGCCTCGGGGCAGCACGGAGGCGGCGGGGGCGTTGGACCGCTCCTCGGCGAGGGCCGGGCCGCCGGGCCGCACCCGCAGCGAGGCGGTCACGGTGTCATCGGGGGAGGAAAGCAACTCCTGCGGGTACGTGGTCAGTTCGTCCGAGACCGACTTCTCGGGCACGTCCGACTGGGCGAGCGTCATCCGGTCGCCGCGCGCGGTGATCTCGCGCCAGCCGGGGCCGGAGTCGGTGCCCGCGCTGTGGAAGCCGAGGGAGAAGGTGGCGCCCTCGGGCAGCGGGGCGGTCAGCCGGCACTCCACGCGCAGGGTGTCGAGGCCGGCCTGACCGGGACGCACGCGCGCGTGGCTGGTCCGCACGGTCAGGGCGGCCGCACGGCCGTCGACGGTGACCTTGCCGCCCTCCGCGGCCGCACGGCACCGCTGGGCGGCCCACTCGGTCATGCCGAGCCGCTTGATGTCCGGCTTGGCCTGGGTGGCCGGGATCTCGGCGAGGTCCTCGACGTGGTCGACGCGGAGTTGGCCGGGGGCGGCGACCAGACCGTCGTAGCGATTGACGGTGAAGTTGCCGAGGGGGTGGGCGCTCGCGCTGCTGGAAGGGAGCAGCGCGAGCGCACAAGCCGCCGTCAGGACGGCCGTGAGGGACGCGAACAGACGGCGGGGCTTCACCGGGACGCCTCCTTGAGAGCCTTGCGGGCCTCGCGGGCGCCGAGAGGGGAGAAACCGGGGTTGAGCTTCAGGGCGGAGCCGAGCAGGCTCCGGCCCTCCTTCGCGTCACCGGCGGCGAGTTCGACGATCCCGCGGTGGTAGAGGAAGGAGGCGTTGCGGTAGCCGGTGGCGGTGGCCTGCCGGGCGTACGGCAGGGCCTCCTTGTCGCGGCCGTTCACGTGCAGGGCCCAGGCGAGGGCGTCCGCGGTGTGCACGGTGTGCCGGCGGGCCCACTCGGCGCGGGCGGCGCGCAGGGCGGAGGCCTTGTCGCCGTGGTCGGCGGCGGCCATCGCGGTGTCGAGGTCGGCGTTGACGCCGTTGGCGCGGGCGAGGGCCGTCCAGGCGTCCACGAGCGCGTACTGGTCCTTGGCCTTCGCCGCGTCGCCGTCGGCGCCCCGGTCCTCGTACAGCTCCCCGAGCGCGACCAGCGGCCCGGGCAGCGGATAGCGGGCCACGACGGCCTCCATGCCCTTGATCGCGGCGGCCCGGTCGCCGCTCGCGGCCTGGGCGCGGGCCCGGCCCTCCAGGGCGGGCAGGTAGGTGTCGTCCGCGGCGAGCGCGCGGGCGTAGTCGGTCAGGGCCGTGTCGTAGTCGCCCTGGTTCCAGGCGAGCTGGCCCAGCGCGGTGGCCACGTAGGCGATGTCGCCCGGGGTGGTCGCGGTGGACAGGGCCCGTTCCAGGACGGTGCGGGCGGTGCGGACGTCGCCACGCAGTTCGTGGACATAGGCGTAGCGGGTGAACACCGGGATGCCCGGCCGCCGTTCGTCGGCGAGGTCGGCGGCCTTCGACGCCTCGTCGTAGCGGCCGAGTTCGACGAGGGCGTCGATCCGGGAGGACAGGGCGCGCTCGTTGTAGGGGTTCTGCTCGAGCGTCCGGTCGGCGTAGCGGAGGGCGTCCTTGAAGTCGTGCCGGGCCGCGGCGAGCGCGGCGAGGCCGGCCAGCCCCTGTTCGTTGTCCGGCGCCAACTTCAGTGACTTCGCGAGCACTTGCTGGGCCTGTGCGTACCGCGAGGGGTCGCCCTTGGTCCGTGCCTGCTCGACGTAGGCGAGCCCGAGGGTGGCCCAGCTGCCGAAGTCCCTCGGCTGGCCGCGCAGATGGGCCTGGATCGCCTTGATGCCCGCGTCGAGGTCCCCACCGGCCATGAGCCCGGGAGAGACCGCCGACGAGGAACTGGCGACGGTGGCGGTACCGCCGTCCCGCAGCGCGCCGAAGGCGATCGACCCGCCCGTCAGCGCGACGGCCAACAGCGCCGCGCACCCGGCCAGTTGGGCGGCACGCCAGCGCTGCGCGGCCTTCGAGACCCGGCGCACGGCGGCGACCTTCGGGTCCTCGGACTCGGCAGTGGGCTCCACGGTCTCCGGCGATCCGTCGTGCTCGTTCTCGGGTGCGCTGTCGGTCGTAGACCCGGACATGCCCTCTCCTGACTGGCTTGTGATCGTGTGCTGCGGCGCGGCCCGCACCGTGGGGGATGAGTACGTGCGGGCCGCGCCAGCCATAGGGGTCGTTCTCGCTGCGGGTGGGCCTCAGTAGGCCCGGCGCCGCATCCGTCGCCACCACATCAGCGCGGCGCCGATGAGCACGATCCCGGCCGCACCGGCCCCCGCGGACCCGGCGATCAGCGTCATGTTGTCCGAGCCGGAGGACCCGGCCGGGGACAGCGCGTCGCCGAGCTGGTTGCGGACGTCGTTGCCCGAGGTCGTGCCCTTGGCCAGCGGCCCCCGGGACCCCTCGGTCGGCAGCGCCACGTACGGGAAGGACTTCTCGAAGTCCTTGTCGTTCTTGTCGACCGCGTCACCGAGGTCGTTCTTGGACCCGACCAGCTCACCTTCGACGACCTGGAGCGACGCGTCGATCACGTCGTCGGTGAGCCGACGCCCGTTCGGGAACCCGGCGTTGTCGCCATCAAGCACACCGAGCCGCTTCGGAGAATCGGTGGGCTTGATGGACGTGTTGAGGCGCAGCTCCTCCGCGGGCCGCACGTGGGGCGGCTGGTTCAGCCCCTTCACACCCTTGAGGAAGACGTCCACGAGGTCGTTGCGCGGCTCCTTCGGGGCGGGGATCTTGTAGATCGCCTCGATGAGCTTCGGCAGTTCGGGGTTGGTGACGTTCTTCAGGAACTGCGCGTCGTCCCAGGGCGAGGACGCGTTGAACTTGTCCTTGTCCTTCAGCGGGTTGACGACCTCGTTGACGAGGGGGTTGCCCAGGCGCGAGACCTGGGAGTAGTATCCCTGCGCGTTCCTGCGCTGGGTCGTCGACCAGATGCCCACGACCGGCTGGTGCGAGGACTCGGTGATCATGTCCGTCGGGACCTGCAGGGCGATCGAGTTGACGTTGTAGCCCTTGAGCGTGTCGTTGCCGACCTCGCTGAGGTTCCCGCCGTACAGCAGGTCGAAGACCCGCAGGTCCAGGAAGAACGGGTCGTCGGCCTGGCCGGCGAACGCCGTCGCGTCGCCCGGAAGCTTGTAGACCGCCTGGTCGCGCAGCTTCTCGTAGTTCGGCATGGACGCCTTGCCGACGTTCGACGGCGCCACCGGGATGTCGTCGGCGACCTTCGTCTTGTACTGGACCCGCTGGTTCTTCAGCCGGAACAGCTCGATGTCGTACGTCTGCGTGACGTTCAGGTCCGGGTCGTCGAGGCTCTCGACCGCGCCCGTGTTGTACAGGAACGTCTTCTTGTTCTTGATGTGCGTCTTGAAGGTGAAGCGGTAGAGCAGGTCGCCCTGTCCGTCACCGTTGTTGTCGATGTGGATGTCGTACTGGGCGTCCTCGGCGAACTGGTAGAAGTTCGGGCCGCCCGACGGGTCCTCGAAGGGGATCCAGTTGGCGATGATCGTCGTCGAGTCCGGCTTGTCGGGGCTGACGAACGCGTACACGTCGGTGTTGTCGTACTGGGGGTCACCCGAGATCAGCGGGGCCTCCCGGTGACTGGAGGCGGAAGCCGCCCCCGGTTCCAGCGTGGCCACACCGGCGGCTGCGAGCCCTCCGGCGGCCAGCGCACCACATACGAGGGTCGCGAGACTCCTGCGTCCCGAGCCGCTCCTGGAGATAGGTGTCATGCCGTCCGTCCTCAGTCCAACTTGCCTGACGCCCGGTGATTCGGAGTGGTGGGCGGGTCGGATTGGTCGAATCTCAAAACTTCTTTTCTGCTGCTCGACCCGCGTTTTCGACGTTCTGATCCGTAACCCCATCCGGAGGTGTGTTCGTTGCGAATACCTCGTGGGACGGGACGGCCCAGGTGCGGCTTTGCGGGAGGGGGCGACGAGTTGGAAGCGGACGAGCTTCTGGTGCTCGTGGCAGGTGGGGACCAGAAGGCATTCGAGGAGCTCTACGGGCTCGTGGCCGGGCCGGTGTTCGGGCTCGTACGGCGCGTGGTGCGGGATCCGGCGCAGTCGGAGGAGGTGTCGCAGGAGGTGCTGCTCGAAATGTGGCGCTCCGCCGCGCGCTTCGACCCCCGCCGGGGCAGCGCGCTGTCCTGGGTCCTCACCCTGGCGCACCGCCGCGCCGTCGACCGGGTGCGCAGCGCCCGCGCGGCCGGTGAGCGCGAGCAGCGCGAGGCACGCCGGGCCCACCACCCCGCCTTCGACCAGGTGACCGAGGAGGTCGAGGCGGGCCTCGAACGCGAGTGGGTGCGCCGCTGCCTGGAGCGTCTGACGGAACTCCAGCGCCAGTCGGTCACCCTCGCCTACTACGACGGCTACACGTACCGTGAAGTGGCCGAGCGGCTGTCGCTGCCGCTGGGGACGGTGAAGACGCGGATGCGTGACGGACTGACCCGCTTGCGGGAGTGCCTGGGAGGTGCGGCATGAGCCTCTTCCGCCGGGAAGATCTGCACTCCCTCGCGGCCCCGTACGCGCTCGACGCGCTGGAGCCCGCGGAACGGGCCCGCTTCGAGCGGCACCTGAAGGGCTGCGACAGCTGTGCGGCGGAAGTGCGCACGCTCTCCGAGGACGCGGTACGGCTCGCGTGGTCGGCCGCCGCTCCGCCGCCGCTCGCCATGCGCGACCGGGTGCTGGCCGCCGTGCGCACCCTCCCGCAGGAGTCCGCCGTACGGCCGGAGCCGTCCCGTGCGCGGCCGGAGCCGGCGCGGGCCCGCAAGTCGCAGCTGCCACCGCACGTGTGGGGCGTCCAGCCGCCGCCGAGGCAGCGTCAGCGCCGGCCCCTGTTCGTGCCGTTCGCGACGGCCACCGCGGCCGCCGCCCTCGTCGTCGCCTCCCTGTTCGCCGTGCAGGCCAACCGGACACAGGACGAACTGGACGCGCAGAAGGCTCAGGCCAGTGAGATCGCCCACGTTCTCCAGGCCGCGGACGCGCGGGCGACCCGGGGGCAGGACGCCCAGGGCCGAAGTATCGGAGTGGTCGCTTCCGCATCTGAGGGGCGCGCGGTCGTCACCCTGAGCGGGTACAGCGCGCCCCCGAGCGGCCGCGTGCGCCAGTTGTGGCTCATGCGCCCCGACGAGCAACCGCGCTCCCTGGGGCTCTTCGCCGCCGACACGCCCTTGGTGGCAACCGGACTCGACAAGTCCGCGACATCACTCGCTGTGACCGTCGAGCCCGACGGGGGGTCACCGCAGCCCACTACCCAGCCGGTTGTCCAACTCGCCCTGAAATCGGTTGGATTCGGAGAGTAATCATGGAGGGGTCGTCAACACCCTTGCGGGGAAGGTGAATCCTGTGACGCCGATACACGTGTGCCCCGCAGGGGCGATAGGGTTACCCTGCCCGGGCCGGGTGGACTCGTACGGGTGGGGAGTGACATGGAACAGATAGCAGTGCGCAGGGCGAGGGTCCCTGCGATCACCTGCGGGAGCAGCGCGACCAGTTCGCGCCTCGACCGCCATCTCTCGGTGCTGTCGGGACCTGCCGTCCCGCAGCGGGAGACGGCCGAGGCCACGTCGCTGATGCTTGAGCTGACCGCGCGTGACACCACCAAGCAGGAGCGCAGTGACAGGGGTGCGCGGGTCCGCCGTGTCTCGCTGTTCGCGCCACTGCGCCGACTGAGCCGTTCGCTGTTCGGCGGCCGCTGAGCCCACGCCGCCCGGTATCGTGCTGCGTCCTGTCCGTCATCCCCACGGCACGCAGCACGATCCAGGCGGGTCTGTCGCTTCCGGGACCGTCTCGGCCGTCCCCCGGCAGGATCCGAACTCCCCTCCCGGCAAGAGGCGTTCACCCCTCCCCGCGTGCATACCTCCGTACGGCCAGCGGTGCGAAGACCGCGAGCAGCACCGCGCACCACAGCAGTGACCCGGCGATCGGATGCGCCACCGGCCAGGCCGCTCCCTCCGGCACGGGCGCATTCCCGAACAGCTTCCGCAGGGCCGTGGTCACCGCGCTGATGGGGTTCCACTCGGCGACGGTGCGCAGCCAGCCGGGCAGCCCCTCGGTCGGGATGTACGCGTTGGACAGCAGCGGCAGGACGAAGGTGGCCCCGCCCAGCTGACCGGCCGCCTCCTCACTGCGGGTGAGCAGACCGAGGAAGATGCCGATCCAGGTGGTGGCGAACCGGAACAGCAGCAACAGGGCGACGGCGCCCACCGCTTGCAGCACGGATCCCTCGACACGCCAGCCCACCGCGAGCCCGACCAGCAGGAACGGCACCATGCCGGCGCCGGTGACCATCACATCCGCGACGGACTGCCCCAGCGGCACGGCGGCCCGGCTGATCGGCAGCGTGCGCAGCCGGTCCGTCACGCCGCGGTGGACGTCCTGGGCCGCCTGGAACATCCCGGTCATGATCCCGTTCGCCGCCGTGGCCACCAGCAGGCCCGGCACCAGGAAGGACCGGTACTGCTCGCCCGGCATCGCCAGCGCGCTGCCGAAGACGTAGCCGAAGAACAGCAGCATGGTGATCGGCATGGTCTGGGTCAGGATCAGCAGTCCCGCGTTGTTGCGGACCCGCCGCAGCTGACGGCCCAGCATCGCGGTGCCGTCGTAGGCCAGAGTGCTCATACCGCAAGCTCCTTGGTGAGTCGCAGGAAGACGTCGTCGAGGGTCGGCGGCCGGATGCTCGCGTCGAGCAGGGGCACTCCCGCCGTGTCCAGTTCGCGCACCAGCCGGGGAAGCGTCAGCGTGGTGTCCTGGGTGACCGCGCCGACCGAGTTGCGCTCGTGGTCGAACGACGGTTCGCCGCCGGTGAGTTGGTCGAGCACGCCGGCCGCCTTCACCAGGACGTCCGCGTCCGCGACGACGATCTCCACGTGCGCCCCTATCAGGGCCTTGAGCTGGGCGGGCGAACCCGTGTGCGCGACCCGTCCCTGGTCCACCAGGGCGATGTCATGGGCGAGTTGGTCGGCCTCCTCCAGGTACTGCGTGGTCAGCAGCACGGTCGTGCCGTCCGCCGTCAGCTCGCGCACGCCGTCCCAGATGAGGTTGCGGCTGGCGGGGTCGAGCCCGGTCGTCGGCTCGTCGAGGAACAGGATCTCCGGGCGGCGGACCAGGCTCGCCGCCAGGTCAAGGCGGCGGCGCATGCCGCCCGAGTAGGTGGAGGCGGTCCGGTCGGCGGCCTCGGCCAGTCCGAAGCGGTCGAGCAGCTCGGCGGCCCGCTCGGCCGGCCCCCGCACTCGGTGCAGCCGGGCGAACAGCCGGAGGTTCTCCCGTCCGGTCAGGTCCCCGTCGACCGACGCGTACTGCCCGGTGACGGCGATGGCGCGCCGCACCGCCTCCGGCTCCCGGACGAGGTCGTGCCCCGCGACCCGCGCGGAACCGGAGTCGGGCCGCAGCAGCGTCGTCAGCAGCCGTACGGCCGTGGTCTTGCCCGCGCCGTTGGGGCCGAGGATGCCGCAGACCGTGCCCGGGGCGACCGCGAGATCGAGCCCGCGCAGGGCATGGACCTCCCCGAACCGCTTCTCCAGACCCTCACTAAGTACAGCGTACGTAGAAGTCATGGCAGGACCATAGCGCACTACGTACGCTGTACGTAACTAGGATGGTGGCCGAGGTGATGATCGATGGCGGGCCGAGCGGCCGTACCCGAAGTGATCTGGGCGCGTCCTGAACGGACGGGGCGTGGGCCGAAACCCGCGTTCACCAGGGCGGACATCGCGGCGGCGGCGGTGCGGCTCGCGGATGACGGCGGTCTGGACGCGGTGTCCATGCGGCATGTCGCGGCCGAACTCGGCTGCGGGACGATGTCCCTGTACAACTACGTCCCCCGCAAGGAGGACCTGTACGAGCTGATGGTGGACGCGGTCAGTGGTGAGCACGAGCTGTTCGAGCCGACCGGTGACTGGCGGGCCGACATGCTCCGCAACGCCCGCCAGACCAAGGCGCTCATGCACCGCCACGCCTGGATGGTGCGGCTGATGTCAGGGGTGTACGGCTTCAGCCCCAACGCCCTGCGCTACCTGGAGCACTGCCTCGCCTGCCTCGACCCGCTGGACGCGCCGTACGGCACGAAGATCGAGCTGGTCGCGATGCTCAACGGGTGTGTGACGACGTACGTCTCGAACGAGCTGTCCACGGCCGAGCGGGTGCGGTCGCTGCCGTGGTCCCAGGAGCAGGAGAACGCGGTGCGGATCGCGTATCTGGGCAGTCAGGTGGCCTCGGGGGCGTATCCGCGGCTGGCGGCGTCGTTCACGGAGGACGCGGGGCCGATCGATCTGGACGCGGTGTTCGAGCGGATGCTGGGGCGAGTCCTGGACGGCTTCGAGCCCAGGACCTAGAGCAGCGTGAGCTGGCCCTCCGGCCCCTCCTCGTGTCCGTCCAGGACCGAGGCGGGTCTGCGGGCCGGGTCCGGGACCGGGAACACCCCCGCCTCGCGCAGGTCGCTCGCCGTGACCCGTGACGTCAACTCCTCCTGGAGCGGCTGGAGATCGGAGAGCAGCGCCAGCACGGTGATCAGCTCGAGGAGCTCCGACGTCCAGGTCTGGGGCCAGGTCGGCGGGCGGATCGCGGCCAGGGTGCCCGGCTCCGGTTCCGTGACGCGGGCCGTGAACCACTGATCCAGCACCCGCACTCCGCCCGCCTCGAAGTCCCAGGCCTCGGGCGGCACGGGGGAGACCCGACCCTCGTCCAGGAGGAGGGCCTCCTCGTCGCGGTCGTAGTCCAGGGTCAGGGGGCGGGACGGCAGGGGCGCGCGGACGTAGGGGCGGCGGCCGCCGGGCAGCTTCGGGCGGTCGCCGTCGCGGCGCATGAGCCAGAGGATGCGGTGGCCCGACTCGACGCCCCGCGACCACAGTTCGGAGTCGTCGGTGAGCGGGACGGTGAGGTCCGGGCGGATCGCCGTCAGGATCCAGGCGAGGACGTCCAGGGGGCCCACCGGGACGCCCAGTCGGCTGCGCAGGTGTTGCAGCAGGCCCGGGGCCAGGTTCGGTTCGGTGCCGCCGGGGCGGCGGTACAGCGGGCGGACGCGGCCGGGGCGGAACAGGGGGAGCAGCGAGGTCGCGAGGAGCTGGGGGCCCCGGCCGTCCGTGGGTGTCTCCACCACGAACACCTGGTGCTCGTCCGCCACCCGCCACAGCTCGGGACGGGCCGCGTCGATCAGCCGGTGGTCCGGGATCAGCCACTGCTCGTCGAAGGGGGCGTGCAGGACGCGCACCGGCTCCGGGCAGGGGCCGGAGGCGCGCGCGAGCCTCTCCGTGCCACCCGTCCGTCCCGGCAGCTGTCCCACCGCCGAGCGCAGGGTGCGGGAGCGGGTGGGCTCGAACAGGGCCTCCCGGTCGGGCCCCTCCGCCTTCAGCAGGGCGTCCCAACGGGCTTTCAGGGAGGCCGCGTCGGGGCCCGTCGGCCACCCCCGGCCGAGCCGCGGCGGTGCGACGGACCACGGCATGAGGTCCGCGAGTGGCGGAGCGTCGTCGTGCGTCACGCTGGGAATCGTACGACCTGCCACGGACAGTGAGGTCATGTGGCTTCCAGAGTCACCGAGAAGGAGAAGCGGTCGCCGCGATAGTGGATCACCGCCGCGTCCAGCACCCGGCCCTCCGTGTCGTACGTCAGGCCCGTGTAGTGCAGGATCGGGCTGAGCAGCGGGACGTGGAGCAGCCGGGCCGTCTCCGGATCGGCCAGCCGCGCCTCCACGGTGTCCGTGATGCGGCTGATGTCCACCCCCAGGACGTCCCGCAGCACCTTGGTCATCGGCCGGCGCGCGAGGTCGGCCGGGTCGATGCGCGCGGCCAGTTCGGGGCGGACGTAGTTGCGGGCGTGGTTGGTCGGCTCGCCCGTCTGCTCGTCGCTGCGCAGCCGGTGGTACGCCGCCACCTCGTCCAGGTCCGGGAAGTGCTCGGCGAGTTCGGGCGGCACGGGGGACTTGCCGTGTTCCAGCAGTTCGGTCGTCATGCCGGACTGCTGGGCCACGATCGCGTCGACCGAGCCGAGCAGCCGGATCGGGGTGCTCCGGCGCGCGTCCGGCTCGATGAAGGTGCCCCGGCGCCGGTGACGGGTGATCAGCCCCTCGTCCTCCAGTTCCTTGAGCGCCTGCCGCATGGTCAGCACGCTCACGCCGTAGTGCCCGGCCAACTGCTCCTCGGTGGGCAGGCGGAGCGGGTCCTGGGGTGAGCGGCCCAGTATCGAGGCGCGCAGGGACTGCGACACCTGGTACCAGAGCGGCAGCTTGCGGTTGAGGACGATCGAGTCCGGAGCGAAGGAGGTCACGGGCTATCCGTACCTTTCGCGGATCGGTCAGTGCAACGGGCGTATCGGTGCACCGAGGGCGTCGGCGCATCGAGTGCATCGGCGCGGCGGGTTCATGGGTACGGCGGGTTCATGGGTATGGCGGGCGCATCCGTGCGGCGAGCGCTTGAGTGCGGCGGCGTTTCAGTCCACCGGTCGGAAGTGGCGCTCGAGGCCGCGCCACACGTCGTCGTAGTGCGGCTGGAGGTGGTCCGCCCGGGCCGCGTGCGCGGTCAGCGTCACCGGCCAGCGCGTCTCGAACATGAACGCCAGCCCGTCGTCGACCTTGTGGGGCTTCAGCTCGGCCGCGCTCGCCCGGTCGAACGTCTCCCGGTCCGGCCCGTGCGCCGACATCATGTTGTGCAGCGAGCCGCCGCCGGGCACGAAGCCCTGGGCCTTCGCGTCGTAGGCGCCCTCGATCAGGCCCATGTACTCGCTCATCACGTTCCGGTGGAAGTACGGCGGCCGGAAGGTGTCCTCGCCCACCAGCCAGCGCGGCGCGAACACGACGAAGTCGACGCCGGCCAGCCCCGGGGTGTCCGACGGGGAGGTCAGCACGGTGAAGATCGACGGGTCGGGGTGGTCGTAGGAGATGCTGCCGATGACATTGAAACGGCGCAGGTCGTAGACGTACGGCACATGGTTGCCGTGCCAGGCGACCACGTCGAGCGGGGAGTGGTCGTAGGTCGCCGTCCAGAGGTTGCCGCAGAACTTGTTGACCACCTCCACGGGACCTTCGACGTCCTCGTACGCGGCGACCGGGGCGCGGAAGTCGCGTGCGTTGGCGAGGCCGTTGGCGCCGATCGGGCCGAGGTCGGGGAGCTGGAAGGGGGCGCCGTAGTTCTCGCACACATAGCCGCGGGCGGATGGGTCCAGCAGCTCCACACGGAAGCGGACGCCACGGGGGATCAACGCCACATGTCCCGGCTCCACATGCAGCAGTCCGAACTCCGTGCGCAGCAGGAGCCCGCCGCGCTCCGGGACGATCAGCAGCTCGCCGTCGGCGTCGCTGAAGACGCGGTCCATGGAGTCGGTGGCGTGGTAGAGGTGCACGGCCATGCCGGTGCGCTGGGTGACGTCGCCGTTGCCGCCGAGGGTCCACAGGCCTGCGAGGAAGTCGGTGCCCTCGACGGGCTCCGGCAGCGGGTCCCAGCGCAGCCGGTTCGGGTCCGAGACCGACTCGGTGAAGGGGGCCGTGCGGATCCGGCCGTTGTGGGTGTGGGCGAACGCCGGGTGTGCGGCGGACGGGCGGATCCGGTACAGCCAGGAGCGGCGGTTGTGGGCGCGGGGCTCGGTGAACGCCGTACCGCTGAGCTGTTCCGCGTACAGGCCGAGGGGGGCGCGCTGCGGGGCGTTGCGGCCCTCGGGGAGGGCGCCCGGGACGGCTTCCGAGGCGTGCTCGTTGCCGAAGCCGGAGAGGTAGGTCAGGCCCTCGGCAATCTTGCGTGCGTCGCCGCGCGTGATCGCTGCGTCCCCGTTCATGATCGCTCCCTTGCGGTCTGATTCCTATGGAACACCGTAGGATTGCGGTGTGATCGACGCAAGAGGTCGTTTCCTGGAACCGATGTCCCGCCCTTGACCTCCTCAGGGAGGAGGACGAGAACCAGACCCCAGGGGGATTCGCGGTGTCGGACCTTTGTTCTACGCTCCCCGGCATGTCGTGGACGCGGGGACTCCTTGCCCTGCTCGCGGTCTGTGTCCTGCTGGTGACCGGATCCGTGAGCTGTGGCAGCAGTGGGGCACAGGGGCACAGGAACGGACCGTCGGTCTCACCGGTGGGCAAGGTCCTCGACGACACGGACCACGAAGGGCGGCACTACCGGGAAGTGGACAAGGAGAACGCCCCCGAGGTCGGCATAGTGGTGCAGCCGGACAGCGACGACAGCTGGTCCGTGCGCCTGACCGTCGAGAACTTCACCTTCTCGCCCGCCGCGACGAAGGCCAAGGCGGTTCCCGGTCGCGGTGTCGCCGTCCTCTTCGTGGACGACCGTCCGGTCACCACCCTGCGCACCCCGTCCTACCGCCTCGCGGCCGGGTACGTTCCGCAGGGCACCCACAAGGTCACCGCCCGCCTGTACGCCGACGACGGCACCGTCTGGGCCGTCGACGGCGACCCGGTGGAAAGCACGGCGGACGTGACGGCGTCGAAACCGCAGGCGGCGGGGAGCGGGGCGGTGGACCTGCGATCGGCGGGGGCCGGGACTTCGGCGTCGCTGTTGCGGGGAGGCTCGGGTGGCGGCGGCGCCGGCTCCGACTCGCGGTCCGTCGCGAGGACGAGCACCGGAGGCAGTGTGCGGCCGCAGCCCGCGACGAGCGCCGGCGGTGGTCGGTGAGTGTCACAGGATCCCGGCGCCGTACCAGGTGGCAGGGTTCACCGGACCACGGCGGGAAGGCATCATGAAGCCCGTGCCCCAAGCGACCTCGCTTCGCCGCGCCCCCGTGCAGCGGCGCAGCGCCGAACGGCTGACCAGAATCCTCGACGCCTGCGCCGACCTGCTCGACGAGGTCGGCTACGACGACCTGAGCACCCGCGCCGTCGCCCTGCGCGCCGGCGTGCCCATCGGCTCGGTGTACCGCTTCTTCGGCAACAAGCGGCAGATGGCCGACGCCCTGGCCCAGCGCAACCTGGAACGCTTCACGGTCGGCGTCACCGACCGTCTCAAGGAGTCGGGCGAGGAGGGAGGCTGGCGTACGGCGATGGATGTCGTGCTCGACGAGTACCTGTCCATGAAGCGCACCGCCCCCGGCTTCTCCCTCGTCGACTTCGGCAACCAGATCCCGGTCGGCGCCCGCCACGCCGAACCCAACCACCGCGTCGCCGACCGCCTCACCGAACTCCTCTCCGGCTACCTCTCCCGCGAACCGGACGACGACCTGCGCCGCACCTTCCTCATCGCCGTGGAAACCGCCGACACCTTGGTGCACCTGGCCTTCCGGATGGCACCCGAGGGGGACGAGCGGATCATCCAGGAGGCCAGGGAGATGTTGCGGGCGTATCTGGCGCGGGTTCTGGACTGACACCCCGCAAACCCTCCCCACCATCCATACCGGTCGGTATGCTCACCCGGACAGGCACCGCTGCCCCGGGAGGACCCGTGTCCCGCACCGCTCTCCGCATCTGCCCGCTGTGCGAGGCCACGTGTGGTCTCACGCTCACCATCGAGGGGACCCGGGTCACCGGCGCCCGCGGGGACCGTGACGACGTGTTCAGCAAGGGGTTCATCTGCCCGAAGGGCGCCTCCTTCGGGGCCGTCGACGGGGACCCGGACCGGCTGCGCACACCCCTCGTGCGGCGGGACGGGGAGCTGTGCGAGGCCACCTGGGAGGAGGCCTTCGACGCGGTCGCCGCCGGGATCCGGGGCGTGGTCGAGCGGTCCGGGGCGAACTCCGTCGGAGTCGTCCTCGGCAATCCCAACGTCCACACCATGGCCGGAGCCCTCTATCCGCCGGTGCTGCTCGCCGGACTCGGCACCCGGAGCGTCTTCACCGCCTCCACGGTCGACCAGATGCCCAAGCACGTCTCCAGCGGGCTGCTCTACGGCGACGCCAACGCCATCCCCGTGCCCGACCTGGACCACACCGACCATCTGCTCCTCCTCGGCGCCAACCCCCTGGAGTCCAACGGGAGTCTGTGCACCGCCCCCGACTTCCCCGGCAAGCTCAAGGCGCTCAAGGCCCGCGGCGGCACCCTCACTGTCGTCGACCCCCGCCGCACCCGCACCGCGAAGCTCGCCGACCGGCACATCGCCATCCGGCCCGGTACCGACGCACTGCTGCTCGCGGCGATGACGTACGTCCTGTTCGAGGAAGGCCTGGTGGACACGGGGGAGTTGACCCCGCACCTCCAGGGCATCGACGAACTCCGGGCAGCCGTGCAGGACTTCACACCCGAAGCCGTCGCCGCCGCCTGTGACGTGGACGCCGGCGTGACCCGCGCCCTCGCCCGCGAACTCGCCGCCGCCCCGACGGCCGCCGTATACGGGCGCATCGGCAGCTGCACCGTCCCGCACGGCACCCTCGCCAGCTGGCTCGTCGACGTGCTCAACATCCTCACCGGCAACCTCGACCGGCCCGGCGGCGCCCTCTTCCCGCAGGCCGCCACCGACCGCACGCCCCGGCCCGCGGGACCCAGCCACGGGTTCGCCCTCGGCCGCTGGCACTCCCGGGTGAGCCGACACCCCGAGGCCAAGGGCGAGTTGCCGCTCTCCGCGCTCGCCGAGGAGATCGACACCGCCACCCCGGAGGGCGAGCCGGTCCGGGCGCTGATCGCCGTCGCCGCCAACCCCGTGCTGTCCGCCCCGGACGGCGACCGGCTCGACAAGGCCCTCGGCTCGCTCGACTTCATGGTCAGCGTGGACCCGTATCTCAACGAGACCTCCCGCCACGCCCACGTCGTGCTGCCGCCGCCCCCGCCCTCCCAGAGCCCGCACCACGACTTCGCCTTCAACACCCTCGCCGTGCGCAACCAGGTCCGCTACACCCGCCCGGCCGTCCCGCTGGAGCCCGGACGGATGGCGGAGACGGAGATCCTCGCCCGGCTCGTCCTCGCCGCCACCGGCATGCACGGCGCCGACCCGTCCGCCGTGGACGACCTGGTCATCGGCCAGACCCTCGGCAAGGCGGTCAAGGAAGCCCACTCGCCCGTGCACGGCCGTGACCCGCAGGAACTCGCGAGCCTCCTCGAGGGCGACACCGGCCCCGAGCGGCGGCTCGACATGATGCTGCGCCTCGGTCCCTACGGCGACGGCTTCGGCGTACGACCGGACGGGCTGAGCCTCACCGCGCTGCTCGCGCATCCGCACGGCATCGACCTCGGACCGCTGACCTCGCGGCTGCCGCAGCCGCTGAAGACCAGGAGCGGCCAGGTCGAACTGCTGCCCAAGCCCATCGCGGACGACCTGCCACGGCTGCGCGAGGCCCTGCGGCACCGGCCCGAAGGGCTCGTTCTCGTCGGTCGCCGGCACCTGCGCTCCAACAACAGCTGGATGCACAACGTCCCCGCCCTCACCGGCGGCACCAACCGCTGCACCCTGCACATCCACCCCGAGGACGCCGAGCGCCTCGGCCTGGCGGACGGCGCCGCGGTGCGGATCAAGGGCGCCGGGGGAGAGGTCGTCACCGAGGCGGAGGTCACCGACGGCGTGCGCCCCGGCGTGGTCAGCCTCCCGCACGGCTGGGGTCACGACCGGCCCGGGACCCGGCTCGGTCACGCCCTCAAGGACCCCGGTGTCAACGTCAACCAGCTCCTCGACGGCAGCCTGCTCGACCCGCTCTCGGGCAACGCGGTGCTCAACGGCGTACCGGTAAAACTGGCCGCCGTGGCGACGCTGTGAGCAGTGCAAAGCTGTGACCAGCAGTTTTGCGCTTATTGCTCGCACGTCAACGTCTTGTTAACACCAAACGAACAGACCTAACGTCAACGCACCGCCGGCCCTGGTGGGAGTTCAAGGGCGAACGTTAGGTATCCACTCATGCTGACCATCCTCGGCTTCGCCATGATCGCGACCTTCCTGGTCCTGATCATGATGAAGAAGATGTCGCCGATCGCGGCGCTCGTGCTGATCCCGGCACTGTTCTGTGTCTTCGTCGGGAAGGGCGCCAAGCTCGGTGACTACGTCATCGAAGGCGTCACCAGCCTCGCCCCCACCGCGGCGATGCTCATGTTCGCGATCGTCTACTTCGGTGTGATGATCGACGTCGGTCTCTTCGACCCGATCGTGCGCGGGATCCTGAAGTTCGCGAAGGCCGACCCGATGCGGATCGTCGTCGGTACGGCGATCCTCGCCGCGATCGTCTCCCTGGACGGGGACGGCTCGACCACCTTCATGATCACCGTCTCGGCGATGTACCCGCTGTACAAGCGCCTGAAGATGAGCCTGGTCGTGATGACCGGTGTCGCCGCGATGGCCAACGGCGTGATGAACACGCTGCCGTGGGGCGGCCCCACGGCCCGCGCCGCGACCGCGCTGAAGCTGGACGCCAGCGACATCTTCGTCCCGATGATCCCCGCCCTCGCGGTCGGCCTCCTGGGCGTCTTCGTCCTCTCGTACGTCCTCGGCATGCGCGAGCGCAAGCGGCTGGGCACCCTGACGCTGGGCGACGTGCTGGTCAAGGAGCCCGTCGAGGAGAAGGAGACCGAGGCGGTCCTGGTCGGCGCGGGCTCCGGCGGATCCGGCACCGGCAAGGCCGCGGTGGCCACCGGCGGTTCGGGCTCCGGCACCGACGCCGAGGACGGCGACGAGGACGGCGACAAGGAGCGCTTCCAGGTCCTCGACCCCCACCGCCCCACCCTGCGCCCCAAGCTCTACTGGTTCAACGCCCTGCTCACGGTCACCCTGCTCACCTCCATGATCATGGAGTGGCTGCCGATCCCGGTGCTGTTCCTGCTCGGTGCCGCGCTCGCGCTCACCGTGAACTTCCCGCACATCCCCGACCAGAAGGCGCGCCTCGCCGCCCACGCCGACAACGTCCTCAACGTCTCCGGCATGGTCTTCGCCGCCGCCGTCTTCACCGGTGTCCTGCAGGGCACCGGCATGGTCGACCACATGGCCCGCTGGATGGTCGACGTCATCCCTGAGGGCATGGGCCCGCACATGGCCCTGGTCACCGGCATCCTGAGCCTGCCGCTCACCTACTTCATGTCCAACGACGGCTTCTACTTCGGTGTCCTCCCGGTCCTCGCCGAGGCCGGTGCGGCGCACGGCGTCTCGCCGCTGGAGATGGCCCGTGCCTCGCTCGTCGGGCAGCCGCTGCACATGTCAAGCCCGCTGGTCCCGGCCGTGTACGTCCTGGTCGGCATGGCCAAGGTGGAGTTCGGCGACCACACCAGGTTCGTGGTCAAGTGGGCCGCGCTCACATGCCTGTTGATCCTCGGGGCAGGAATCCTCTTCGGAATCATCTGATCCGCTTCTCGCGTCCACGGAGGACTCGCACATGGTGCCCGGTGGGAACCGCGGCTGGCTGCTCCGCCTCGTCATCGCCTTCAGCTTCGCGCAGGGGGCGGTGTCGATGGCCCGGCCCGCCGTCTCCTACCGGGCCCTCGCGCTGGGTGCGGACGAGCGGGCTATCGGTGTCATCGCCGGTGTGTACGCGCTGCTGCCGCTCTTCGCCGCGGTGCCGCTGGGCCGCCGTACGGACCACGGGCGGTGCGCGCCGCTGCTGCCCGTGGGGGTCGTGCTCATCGCCGGCGGGTGCGCGCTGAGCGGGATCGCCAACTCCCTGTGGGCGATGGCGATCTGGAGCGGGGTGATGGGCCTCGGTCACCTCTGCTTCGTCATCGGCGCCCAGTCGCTCGTCGCCCGCCAGTCCGCCCCGCACGAACAGGACCGCAACTTCGGCCACTTCACCATCGGTGCCTCCCTCGGCCAGCTGGTCGGCCCGATCGCGGCGGGCGCGCTGATCGGCGGCGCGGACAGGGCGGGCACCAGCGCGCTCGCGCTGCTCGTCGCGGGCGCGGGAGCGGCGGTCGCGTTCACCTCGTTGTGGCGCATCGAGCACCGCGACACGGCGGCCGCGTCCCGTACCGGACCGGGCGACCGGGTTCCGGTCGGGCGCATCCTGAAGTCCCGCGGCGTGCCCGGGGGCATCTTCGTGAGCCTGGCCGTGCTGTCCGCCACGGACATCCTCACCGCGTACCTCCCGGTGGTCGGTGAGCACCGAGGCATCGCCCCCTCGGTGATCGGCCTGCTGCTGAGCCTGCGCGCGGCGGCCACCATCGCCTGCCGTCTGGTGCTGACTCCGCTGCTGCGGCTGCTGGGGCGGGCGCTGCTCCTCACCGTGACGTGTCTGCTGGCGGCCCTGCTGTGCGCGGGCATCGCCCTGCCGGTCCCGGTGTGGGCGCTGGCCGTCGTGCTGGCCCTGCTCGGCTTCTGCCTCGGCGTCGGACAGCCGCTGTCCATGACGACGGTCGTCCAGGCCGCACCGGACGCCGCCCGCTCCACCGCCCTCGCCCTGCGGCTGACCGGCAACCGTCTCGGCCAGGTCGCCGCGCCCGCCACCGCGGGCCTGGTCGCCGGGGTCGCCGGGGTGGCGGCGCCGTTCGTGATGCTGGGCGGGCTCCTGCTGGTGTCGTCGGGGGTCGCGCTGCGGTCGTCGGCGAGGCCTCCGAAGGAGCCGGCCGAGCCGTCCCGGACGCGTCGCCCTTTGAGCCGTAAGAGCGATATCTGACGGTGTGTCGGGCTCTTGTCCCCCCGTGAAGGCCTTGGATGTGACATCGAATCAGGTGCAGTTTGTATGAAAATCACCTGATTTGGAGGGTCTCGTATGTCGACCTCGTCCCGTCCGCGCAGAGCCGCCGCCCTGACGGCGGTCACCGTCGGCGCAGCGCTGCTCCTCGGCGCCCCGTCCGCCGCCGCCGTCGGTGAGAAGGGCGACGTCAAGGTGCACATGGCGGGTGTCGCGTCCGCCGCGCACCTCAACCAGCCCAAGGTCTGCCTGTTCTACCTGGACGCCTTCAACTTCGACACCGCCGTGGGCGTCAACTGGACCATCGAGCCGCAGTCCGCGCAGGCCGGCACCACGGCCACGCTGTCCGGAGTCGTCACCCTCGCCAACGGCGCCGGTGTCACCTCGAACCTGACGCTGCCCACGGGCCACTACAAGCTGACCTGGAAGACCACCGTGGTCCCGGGCGAGGTCACGCCCCCGGCCAAGCACAAGGTGTTCAAGGTCTCCTGTGACAACAAGCCCGGCGCCGGAGGACCCCACGGCGGTCCGCCGGCCGGCGGGGGCGGGCTCGCCCGCGAGGACGCCTTCACCCCGGTCGCGGGTGCCGCCGCCGTGGGCCTCGTCGCCGTCGGCGCGGCGACCTGGTTGCGGCTGCGTCGCCGTACGCATGGCGCCGCGTAGGCGGACCCGCAGGCCCTGGTACCGGACACGCGCCTACCGCCTCACGAGGACGGCCGTCCTCGCCGCCTCCCTGGTGGTGGGCGGTCTCCAGTGGGCCCAGGACGAACAGCCCGGCGAAGCGGCCGCCCTCGCTTCGCCGGGCGGGTCCGGGGCCGTCCCGGGATCACGCGTCGACGCACGGGCCGCGACCTCGGACCGGCCGCCGACGGGGACGGGGCTGCACGGGGCGCAGACCGGGTGGGGCGTCTCCGGTGCCGGCTCCGCCACGGGCGGGGCCGCGAGGAACGCGAAGGGTTCGCCCTCGGGCGCAAGGGCCGGCGCTGCGAAGCCCGCTTCGGGTGGCGGCGGGGCCACGGCAGGGCGCCCGGGGACGAAGCCCACCGGAGTTGACCCGGCCAAGGCCTGTGCCGGCGCGAGCCGCCGCATCCGCCCCGGCGCACCGTCCTCGCCCCTCACCGCGGCCGAGCCGCACGCACCCGCGTCCCGCACCGGGAGAAACGCCGTCCCACCCGCCGTGCCGGCCCGCCCCGGCGCGCACGCTGGTCCACCCCGCCCCGCCACGGGTGCACGCGCCGCCGCCACCCACCCCGGCAGGAGCGCCCGCGCCGCGTCGGCACGCTCCGGCGTGCACGCTGGCCCACCCCGCCCCGCCACGGGTGCACGCGCCGCCGCCACCCACCCCGGCAGGGGCGCCCACGCCGCGTCGGCACGCTCCGGCGCGGACCGCCGTGCCGCCTCGGCCCGAACGGGCGCGGGCACACACGTCTCCGCACCCTACTCCCGAGCGGGCACGCACACCGCTTCCGCCCGCCCCGGCGCCGCCGGGCACGTCACCTCGGCTCACCCCGCCGCGGGCACGCGCGCCGCCCCGGCCCGCCCCCGCGCCGGTGGACACCTCGCCGCGCCCCGCCCCCGCCCGGGCGGCACTGCCCACCCGCACGCCCCCGCGGCCCGCAAGGTCCCCGGCCGCACGGGACCGCATGCCTCCGGTGCAGGCAAGAGCCCAGGCGCAGACACAGGCACATGCGGCGCCGCAGGCCGCTCGCAAGCCCCCTCGGCCCGTGCGGCCGGAGCGCGCCCGCACCCCGCGTCGCCCGGCGTTCACCAGCCTCCCCGTCCCCGCCCGTTGCCCCGCTCCCGTGCCACCCGCCTCCTCATCCCGTACCTGAGCGTCGACGCCCCGGTGATGAACCTGCGGCTCGACCGGAACCGCCGCCTCACCGCCCCGCCGGACGACGACGACAACCTGGTGGGCTGGTACGCCGAGGGCCCGTCCCCCGGCCAGCAGGGCACCGCCGTCGCCGTCGGGCACCTGGACACCGACTCCGGGCCCGCGGTGTTCGCCGGACTCACCGAGCTGAGGACGGGGCGCCGGATCGAGGTGCGGCGCGCGGACGGCCGTACCGCCGTCTACACCGTGGACGCCATCCGCACGTTCGAGAAGGACCACTTTCCCAACCGGGAGGTCTACGGTCCCCGCAAGCGCCCGGAACTGCGGCTCATCACCTGCGGCGGCACCTACGACCGCCGCACCGGCTACTCGGGCAACGTCGTCGTCTTCGCCCATCTCGTCCAGATCCGTACCCCCGCCGCCCGCTGAATCGGGCCGTCCGCTTTCTCACCAGCTGGACCGAGGCGTCCGAATCCCGCACGTGTCTTCCCCGGGGCACGCACTTTCCGTTAACTTCCGTGACTCACACGCCCCGTACGACCCGCACGTGGCGTCCGACCGCGGAGCGCCAGCGTTCGCTCAGTGAGCCCTCGGGGGCACTGCCATGACACGCGCCATATCTCTGCACCATGTGAGCAAGACCTACGCCCGGGGAGCCCGGGTGGTGGACCGGCTCTCGCTCGACATCGCGCCCGGCGAGTTCCTCGCCCTGCTCGGCCCCTCCGGCTGCGGAAAATCCACCGTGCTCAGGATGATCGCCGGCCTGGAGGAGATCACCGAGGGCGAGCTCAGGCTCGACGGGGAGTACGCCAACGATCTGCTGCCCGCCCAGCGGCGGATGGCGATGGTGTTCCAGAACTTCGCTCTCTACCCGAACATGACCAGTCGCGGGAACATCGGTTTCCCGCTGCGCATCGAGGCGCCCGGCGAGGACCCACGCGCACGCGTGGACGCCACGGCCCGCATGCTGGGCATCGAGGACCTCCTCGACCGCTACCCGGCCCAGCTCTCCGGCGGCGAACGCCAGCGCGTGGCGATGGGCCGGGCCATCGCCCGCCACCCCACCGCCTTCCTCATGGACGAGCCGCTGTCCAACCTCGACGCCAAGCTCCGCAACCACCTGCGCGCCGAGATAGCCGGGCTCACCAGGGAGTTGGGCGTCACCACGGTCTACGTCACCCACGACCAGGCCGAGGCCATGTCGCTCGGCGACCGGGTCGCCGTCCTGCGCGGCGGGGTCCTCCAGCAGGTCGGCACCCCGCGCTCGGTGTACGCGCTGCCCCGCAACGTCTTCGTCGCCGCCTTCATCGGCACCCCGCGCATCAACCTCCTGCGCGGCCTGGTCCGGGCCCCGCTGGACGGCGCGATGACGATCAGCCTCGGCAAGCAGTACCTGCGGCTGCCCGAACCCCTGTCCCTGGACCACCAGTTGCTCCGCGTCCAGCAGGGCCGCGAGGTGATCGTGGGCCTGCGCTCGGAGGCGATCCGCATTGCCCAACGAAGCTCCGCGCGTCCCGGAGAGATGCCGATCACCGGCCTGGTCGAGCACGTGGAGTTCCAGGGGCACGAGGTCCTCGTCCACTTCAACACCGGTTCCCGCCCCGCCTTCGTCGCCGACCTGGAAGCCCCGCGGCCGGTACCGCACCCGCCGCGGCGCCGTCGCCGCGAGGGCAACGTCCTGGACCGCCTGAAAGAGCGGGCGGTCTCCCTGCGCGCCGGTCCCGTCGTGGTGCTGGAGGACCCGCCGGAGCCCGAACCCCCCGCGGTCGACCCCCGGCTGCCCGGCGACCTCGTCGTCCGCACCACCCCGGACTTCGACCTCCGCCGCGGTATGCAGGTCCCCCTCCTCGTGGACATCTCCCACCTCTTCGTCTTCGACCAGCACGGTGAACGGATCTGCCCGTCCCCGGACCGGCTTCCGGACCTGGGCGAGTGACGCAGGGGGCGGCAGCGCGGCGACGGCGGGTCCGTCCGCACCCTCCCCGGGGCGCCCGCCCAGGAGGGTGCGACCCGCTGTGCCGGCGGGCGTGACCGCCGCCTCCGGCCTGGTGGAGTGAACCGCGGGCGCGGCAGCCGAACCCGTCGGCGTCCTCCCGCTAGGCAGGTGCGCATGAACACGCACCCCACACGGACCAGGGCGCTCCTCGCCGGCGCCACTCTCCTGCTCGCCGCCGTGCCCACCGCCGGGGCCACCCTCGCCGAGGCCGATTCCTCCGCGCCGGAGCGCGGGGCGCCGTATGTCGAAACCCGGCTCTTCTTCGGCACCGCACGCCCGGACGGCGGACCGGCCGTCACCGACCGGCAGTTCACGGCCTTCGTCGACTCGGAGGTCACCCCGGACTTCCCCGACGGGCTGACCGTGCAGAGCGGGCGCGGGCAGTGGCGGGACGCGAGCGGGCAGGTCGAGAAGGAGCGGTCGTACGAGCTGATCCTGCTGTACCCGGTGCGCGAGGCCGCCGCGCGCGACCGGAAGATCGAGGAGATCCGGCGGGCGTACGAGAAGACGTTCGGGCAGGAGGCGGTGGCGCGGGTGGACGAGCGGGCCCGGGTCGACTTCTGATGTCCGTGGCCGGTCCGGTCCCCGCCGCGGTGTGACCGGGCCCGCCCTGGCGGAAGAAAACTATCGTCGCTAGTTTATGAGGCCGGACGACAACACGGCACGGCCCAGCCCCCGGGAGGACGCACCATGAAGGCGCACGACGGCATGTACATCGAGGGCGAGTGGCGCCCGGCCACCGGCCCCGACGTGATCGAGGTCGTGAACCCGGCCGACGAGCAGGTCATCGCGCGGGTCCCGGCCGGCACCGCCGAGGACGTCGACAGCGCCGTACGGGCCGCCCGCGCCGCCCTCCCGGCCTGGGCCGCGACCGCTCCGGCCGACCGGGCCGCCCGGCTGGCCGCGCTCCGGGACGTTCTGGCCGCCCGCAAGGACGAGATCGCCGAGACGGTCACCGCCGAACTCGGCTCGCCCCTGAAGTTCTCGCAGAACGTCCACGCGGCCGTCCCCGTCGCGGTCGCCGCCTCCTACGCCGAGCTCGCCGCGACGCACCCCTTCGAGGAGAAGGTCGGCAACTCCACCGTCCACCAGGAGCCGATCGGCGTCGTCGCCGCCATCACGCCCTGGAACTACCCGCTCCACCAGATCGTCGCCAAGGTCGCCCCGGCCCTCGCCGCGGGCTGCACGGTCGTCCTCAAGCCCGCCGAGGACACCCCGCTGGTCGCCCAGCTCTTCGCCGAGGCGGTCCATGAGGCGGGCGTCCCGGCCGGAGTCTTCAACCTCGTCACCGGACTCGGCCCGGTCGCCGGACAGGCCCTCGCCGCGCACCCGGACGTCGACCTGGTCTCCTTCACCGGCTCCACCGCGGTCGGCCGGCAGATCGGTGCCACGGCCGGTGCCGCGCTGAAGAAGGTCGCCCTGGAGCTGGGCGGCAAGTCCGCCAACGTCATCCTGCCGAGCGCCGACCTCGCCAAGGCCGTCAACGTCGGCGTCGCCAACGTGATGTCCAACTCCGGTCAGACGTGCAGCGCCTGGACCCGGATGCTGGTCCACCGGGACCAGTACGACGAGGCCGTCGAGCTCGCCGCCGGCGCCGCCGCGAAGTACGGCGAGCGCATCGGGCCCGTCGTCAACGCCAAGCAGCAGGCGCGGGTGCGCGGTTACATCGAGAAGGGAGTCGCCGAGGGCGCCCGCTTGGTCGCGGGTGGCCCCGAATCCCCGCGCGAGCAGGGCTACTTCGTCGCCCCGACCGTCTTCGCCGACGTGACACCCGAGATGACGATCGCGCAGGAGGAGATCTTCGGCCCGGTCCTGTCGATCCTGCGCTACGAGGACGAGGAGGACGCCCTGCGCATCGCCAACGGCACGGTCTACGGCCTCGCGGGCGCGGTCTGGGCCGGCGAGGAGGCGGAGGCGGTTGCCTTCGCGCGTCGGATGGACACCGGGCAGGTCGACATCAACGGCGGCCGGTTCAACCCCCTTGCCCCGTTCGGCGGTTACAAGCAGTCCGGCGTCGGCCGCGAGCTCGGCTCGCACGGTCTCGCCGAGTACCTCCAGACCAAGTCACTCCAGTTCTGAGGAGCCTTCCCGTGGTTCGTGCCGCCGTCCTTCCCGCCGTGGGCGCTCCCCTGGAGGTCACCGACATCGACCTCCCGGACCCCGGCCCCGGCCAGGTCCGCGTCCGCCTCGCCGCCGCCGGGGTCTGCCACTCCGACCTGTCCCTGTCCAACGGCACCATGCGCGTCCCCGTCCCGGCCGTCCTCGGCCACGAGGGCGCGGGCACGGTCGTCGCCGTGGGGGAGGGGGTCACCGGGGTGGCGCCCGGCGCCGGAGTCGTCCTCAACTGGGCTCCCTCCTGCGGCAGTTGTCACGCCTGCTCGCTCGGCGAGGTCTGGCTGTGCGCCAACGCCCTGAACGGCGCCGCCGACGTCTACGCCCGTACTGCGGACGGCACCGACCTCCACCCCGGTCTGAACGTCGCCGCGTTCGCCGAGGAGACGGTCGTCTCCGAGTCCTGCCTCCTGCCCCTCCCCGACGGCATCCCGCTCACCGACGCGGCCCTGCTGGGCTGCGCGGTCCTCACCGGATACGGCGCCGTCCACCACTCGGCGCGGGTCCGGGAGGGCGAGACGGTCGCGGTGTACGGCGTCGGAGGCGTGGGCCTGGCCGCGCTCCAGGCGGCCCGGATCGCGGGCGCCTCGCGGATCGTCGCCGTCGATGTCTCCCCGGAGAAGGAGGAGTTGGCGCGCGCCGCCGGGGCCACCGACTACGTGATCGCCTCCGACACCACCGCCCGCGAGATCAGGGGCCTGACCGGCAAGCAGGGCGTCGACGTCGCCGTCGAGTGCGTGGGCCGCGCGTCGACCATCCGCACGGCCTGGGACTCGACCCGCCGCGGCGGCCGTACGACCGTCGTCGGCATCGGCGGCAAGGACCAGCAGGTCACCTTCAACGCCCTGGAGATCTTCCACTGGGGCCGCACCCTCGCGGGCTGCGTCTACGGCAACTCCAACCCCGCCGAGGATCTCCCCGTGCTCGCCGAGCACGTCCGGGTGGGCCGGCTCGACCTCGGGGCGCTGGTGACGGAACGGATCGCGCTCGACGGCATCCCGGCGGCCTTCGACAACATGCTGGCGGGCAAGGGCGGCAGGGCATTGGTGGTGTTCTGACCCACGGGTCGCCCGGAGCCCCGCCCCAGGTGCTCCGGGCAACCTTCCCGCACAACCGTTGACCCCATACCGTCCGGTCAGTATGTTCAGCCGCCAACGTCCCCACGCACCCACCGGAGTGTGCACCGCATGGACACGGCCCCTTCCGCTCAGCCCACATCCGTGGACGCTCCCGCGGCTCCCCACCGCCGGCGCGTAGCCACCGCCGCCGCCCTCGCCTCCGCCGTCGAGTGGTACGACTACTTCGTCTTCGGCATCGCCGCCGCCCTCGTCCTGGGCGATCTGTACTTCCCCGCGGGCAGCTCCACCGCCGGCGTCCTCGCCGCCTTCGCCACCTTCGCGGTCGGCTTCCTCGCCCGCCCGATCGGCGGCATCGTCGCCGGCCAGCTCGGCGACAAGCGCGGCCGCAAGCCCATGCTCGTCCTCGCGCTCACCCTCATGGGCCTCGCCACCACCGGCATCGGCCTGCTGCCGACGTACGACACGATCGGCGTCGCCGCCCCGATCCTGCTCGTCCTGCTCCGCGTCGTACAGGGCGTCGCGGTCGGCGCGCAGTGGGGCGGCGCGATGCTGCTGGCCACCGAGTACGCCCCCGAGGGCAAGCGCGGCCTCTACGGCAGCGTCGTCCAACTCGGGGTCCCCATCGGCGTGGTGACGGCCAACACGGTCTTCCTGCTGGCCGGCGCGTTCACCACGGACGCCGACTTCGCCGCCTGGGGCTGGCGCATCCCCTTCCTCATCGGCCTGTTCGTTCTCGCGCTCGCCTGGTACATCCACACCAAGGTCGAGGAGACCCCCGAATTCCGGCAGGCGGAGCGGGAGTTGGCCGAGCAGGAGAAGACCGAGCAGAACTCCCCGCTGCGCACGGTCCTGCGCCACCACCTCGGCACGGTCCTGCTCGCCGGTGGTTCCTTCGCCGTGAACACCGCGACCTTCTACATCCTGATCACCGGTGTCCTCGACTACACCACCCGCGAACTCGGCATGAAACGCAGTGCCGTTCTCGCCGTCTCCCTCTGCATCAGCCTCACCCAGCTGGTGCTGATCCCGGCCGCCGCCGCTCTCTCCGACCGCCTCGGCCGCATCCGGATCTACGCCGTCGGCGCGGTCGGCATCGCCCTGTGGGCCGTACCGATGTTCCTGCTGATCGACACCGGCTCACTGCTGTGGCTGGCGGTCGGCACCTTCGTCGCCGGGTGCTTCCTCAGCATCATGTACGGCCCCCAGGCCGCCCTGTTCGCCGAGCTGTTCACACCCGAGATGCGCTACACCGGCGCCTCCCTCGGCTACCAGATCGCCGCCGTGCTCGGCGGTGGGCTCGCGCCCTTCCTGATGGTGCTGCTGCTGGAGGCCACGGGGACGTCGATGGCGGTCTCCGGGTACATCATCGGGCTCTCGGTGATCGCGCTGCTCTGCATCAAGGTGCTGGCGGACAGGGCGCGTTCACGCGGAGTCTGAGGCCGTCTCGGGATCCGACGTCCTCTCGGGCCGTGGTTCCGGTGCCGGCACCGGAACCACGGCCTCGGCCGTCCGCCCGCGGGAGCGGGACACCGCCACGCCGGCCAGGCACAGCGCCCCTCCCGCGAGCGTGAACAGGCCAGGGACCTCGCCGAGCGCCAGCCAGGACATCAGGACGACCAGGGCGGGGACCGCGTAGGTGGTCGCGCCCATGCGGCTGGCGGTCGTACGGGCCAGGGCGTACGCCCAGGTGGTGAAGGCCAGCGCGGTCGGGAAGACGCCCAGGTAGATCATGTTGAGGGTCGCCGAGGCGGGGGCGTCGGCCGCCTCCGAGACCAGCTGCCCGGCGAACGGGAGACAGACGACGGCGCCGATGAGGCAGCCGAACGTCGTCGCCTGCAGCGGGGTCGCGGAGCCCAGGACCGGCTTCTGCGCGACGACCCCGCCGGCGTAGGCGATCGCCGCGAGCAGGCACAGGACCACGCCGAGCACCGAGGAGCCACCGTCGTCCGACATCGACAGACCCACGGTGACCGCGCCCGCGAAGGAGACCGCCATCCCGGCCAGCAGCCGGGGTGGCATCGCGTCCCCGAGCAGCCGGGCGCCGAGCAGGGCGATCAGGATCGGGCCGATGTTCACCACCAGGGCGGCGGTGCCCGCGTCCACCTGCTGCTCGCCCCAGTTCAGGACGACCATGTAGAAGCCGAACCACAGGACGCCGGAGATCGCGATGCCGCGCCAGGCGGAGCGCGGGGGCAGGCCCTCCCGCCGTATGAGGCAGATCGCGCCCAGGGCGAGTGCGCCGGAGAGCAGGCGGCCGAGGGCCAGGGCGCCGGGGGAGTAGACGTCGCCCGCGCTGCGGATGGAGACGAAGGCGGAGGCCCAGAGGATCACGGTCAGCGTGGCTGCGCCGGCGGCCAGGAGGTCGGTGCGGCGGGGGTTCATCATGCTCCTGAGGGTAGGGACGGTGGGGTTCGGAAGCTCGCGGATTTCGGACGGGTGCGTTGCCGTCCGCGGCTCCGTGGGGCTGGTCGCGCGGTTCCCGCGTCTCTGAAAGCGCTCAACGCAAGGTGTCCGCATTGATTCCCAGGAGCTCGGACAGTGCCAGCGAGCCCGCCTGGGTCACCTTCACCGCCCGCTCCGAGCCGATGCGTACGCACCAGCCCTCGGCGAGGGCGTGCCGGCACAGGGCGGCTCCCGCCACCCCGGCCAGGTGCGGACGGCGTTCCGTCCAGTCGAGGCAGGCCCGGGCCAGCGGGCGGCGGCCCTTGCGGTCGAGGGAGATGCCCGCGGCCTCGAACCAGGCCAGTCCCGCGTCCGTCAGTGCGAAACCCGTGTCCTGTCGCAGCAGTCGGCGGGACGTCAGAGCATCCGTCACCGCGATGCCCAGTCGCCCCGCCAGATGGTCGTAGCAGGTGCGGCCCCGGGCCATCGCCGAGCCCGCGCTCGACTCCCGCAGGTTCCGCGGGTGTTGCACGGTGTTCGGGGAGACCTGGGCCGCCAGGTCCTCGACCAGGTGGGCCACCCGCGCGTCGGCCAGCCGCACATAACGGTGGCGGCCCTGGCGCTCCTGCGTCAGCAGTCCGCCCGCGACCAGCTTGTCCAGGTGCTCGCTCAGGGTCGACGCGGCGACCCCCGCGCGGCGGGCCAGCTCGCCCGCCGTCCAGGCCCGGCCGTCGAGCAGGGCCAGCAGACAGGCAGCCCGGGTCTCGTCGGCGATCAGGGCGGCCAGCCGCGCCAGCTGGGGTGCCTGCGGGTCCTCGGTCATGGCATCCAGCATGCGGGAGCAATGCTTCGGCGCCCACCGAAATATCGCTACGCGGTGCTTCTGACCTGCTCGTACTGCTGCGCGAGACCGTCCAGCAGGGCCCTGAGCCCGGTCTCGAAGGCGCGCTCGTCGATCTTCTCCTGCTGTTCGGCGAGCAGGTGGGCCTGGCCGAGGTGGGGATAGTCCGCGGGGTCGTACGCGCTCGCGTCGTCCACGAAGCCGCCGGCGAACGAACCGAGCGCGGAGCCCATGATGAAGTACCGCATCAGCGCGCCGATGGAGGTGGCCTGCGCCGGTGGCCAGCCCGCGTCGACCATCGCGCCGTAGACCGCGTCGGCGAGCCGCAGGCCCGCGGGGCGGCGGCCGGGGCCCCGGGCCAGGACCGGCACGATGTTGGGGTGGTCGCGCAGGGCGCCGCGGTAGGAGACGGCCCAGTCGTGCAGGGCGGTCCGCCAGGCCCGGCCGTCCTCGAACATCGACAGGTCGACCTGGGCGCTCACCGAGTCGGCGACCGCCTCCAGGATCTCGTCCTTGGTGCGGAAGTGGTTGTAGAGGGACGGGCCGCTGACCCCGAGTTCCGCCGCCAGCCGCCGGGTGGACAGTGCCGCGAGGCCCTCCGTGTCCACGAGCGCGCGTGCCGTCTCGACGATCCGGTCGGTGCTGAGGAGGGGCTTGCGCGGTCGGGCCATGGCGCACATAGTAGGGCTGCGGACAGGAAACTAGCAGTGCTAATTTAAAGGTGTCCTTCTCGAGAGAGGTGATCGTGTGGTCGACCTGGGGCTCAGCGAGGAGCAGGCCGCCGTCCGGCGACTGGCACGGGACTTTGTGGACCGTGAGATCGCCCCCCATGTCATCGCCTGGGACCGCGCCGAGGAGGTGGACCGGTCGATCGTCAAGAAGCTCGGCGAGGTGGGCTTCCTCGGCCTGACGATCGACGAGGAGTACGGCGGCTCGGGCGGCGATCATCTGGCGTACTGCCTGGTCACCGAGGAGCTCGGACGGGGCGACTCGTCCGTGCGCGGGATCGTGTCCGTGTCGCTGGGGCTCGTCGCCAAGACGGTCGCCGGGTGGGGGAGTGAGGAGCAGAAGCGGCGCTGGCTGCCCGGGCTCACCTCCGGCGAGTACCTCGGCTGCTTCGGCCTCACCGAGCCCGGCACCGGCTCCGACGCGGGCAACCTCGCCACGCGCGCGGTGCGGGACGGCGACGACTACGTCATCGACGGCACCAAGATGTTCATCACGAACGGGACCTGGGCCGATGTGGTGCTCCTGTTCGCCCGCTCGACCGACGCGCCGGGCCACAAGGGCGTCTCCGCCTTCCTCGTGCCCACCGACACCCCCGGGCTGAGCCGTCGCACCGTCCACGGCAAGCTCGGGCTGCGGGGACAGGCCACCGCCGAACTCGTCCTGGAGGGGGTGCGGGTGCCCGCCTCCGCGCTGGTCGGCGAGGAGGGCAAGGGGTTCTCCGTCGCCATGTCCGCGCTGGCCAAGGGGCGGATGTCGGTGGCGGCGGGCTGTGTGGGCATCGCCCAGGCCGCCCTGGACGCGGCCGTCCGGTACGCCGGTGAGCGCGAGCAGTTCGGCAAGCCGATCGCCGGGCACCAGCTCGTCCAGGAGCTGATCAGCGACATCGCCGTCGACGTCGACGCGGCCAGGCTTCTGACCTGGCGGGTGGCCGACCTGATCGACCGCGGCGAGCCCTTCGCCGTCGAGTCCTCCAAGGCCAAGCTCTTCGCCTCGGAAGCGGCCGTGCGCGCCGCGAACAACGCCCTCCAGGTCTTCGGCGGCTACGGCTACATCGACGAGTACCCGGCGGGCAAACTGCTGCGCGACGCCCGGGTGATGACCCTCTACGAGGGCACGAGCCAGATCCAGAAGCTGGTCATAGGGCGGGCGTTGACCGGAGTCTCGGCGTTCTGAGTACCGTCTGAGTATCCGAGCGGATGTGGCCCGGGTCACGATCGAAGAGACTCGGGCCATGAGTGACACACCGGTCAAGCAGCAGAACACGGCGGCCTTCTACGGTCAGGCCGTCGCCTCCTTCGCCGTGGCCATGGCCGCCACGGCGGTCGGCATCTTCCGGCTGAACGCCGACGCCTGGGTGCGCGGCTTCCTCGCGATCGCCGTCCTGTACCTGGTCACCTCCGCCTTCACCCTGGCCAAGGTCATCCGTGACCGCCAGGAGGCCGGTCAGATCGTCAGCCGCGTCGACCAGGCCCGCCTGGAGAAGCTCCTCGCGGAGCACGACCCCTTCGAGAAGCTCTGAGCGGTGCCGCCGGCCGGTGCCCTCGGGGCGACTCCCCGCGCGACCCTTTCCGCCGCCGTCCCGCCCGCTGCGACCCCTCCTGGCGCCCCGCTGAACGGGGAGGCTAAGCGCTCGCTCAGGTTGGGCGGTATGGTGGGGGTTCTGACAGTGGAGAGGGGCGTGCGATGAGTACGGCGGAGGAGACGGCCGACGGCGAGACGTCGGCGTGGGGCGAGGTCACGCCCGACGCGGCGCGGCGGCTGCTCGTCGCCGCGGTGGAGGCTTTCGCCGAGCGGGGCTATCACGCCACCACGACCCGGGACATCGCGGGCCGGGCCGGGATGAGCCCCGCCGCGCTCTACATCCACTACAAGACCAAGGAAGAGCTGCTCCACCGCATCAGCAGGATCGGTCACGCCAAGGCGCTGGAGATCCTCCAGGTCGCGGCCCGCCGCGAGGGCACCGCGACCGAGCGGCTCGCGGACGCGGTGAGCTCCTTCGTGCGCTGGCACGCGGGCGGCCGTACCACCGCCCGGGTCGTCCAGTACGAACTCGACTCCCTCGGCCCCGACGCCCGCGCCGAGATCCTCGCTCTGCGCCGGCAGTGCGACGCCGAGGTGCGCGGGATCATCGAGGACGGCGTGGCCTCCGGTGAGTTCGACGTGCTCGACGTGCGGGGCACGACCCTCGCCGTCATGTCGCTCTGCATCGACGTGGCCCGCTGGTTCAACGTCGACGGCCCCTGGACGCCCGACGAGGTCGGCGCGCTCGACGCCGACCTCGTGCTACGGATGGTGGGGGCGGCGAAGTAGCCGCTCAGAGGTAGTAGCGGGACACCGACTCCGCCACGCACACCGGCTTGTCCCCGCCCTCGCGCTCCACGCTGAAGGCGACGGTGACCTGGACGCCGCCCGCCACGTCGTCGACGCCGGTGATCCGCGCGGTGGCGCGCAGGCGGGAGCCCACGGGCACCGGCGCGGGGAAACGCACCTTGTTCGTCCCGTAGTTGACGCCCATCTTCACCCCCTCGACGCTGATCAACTGCGGCCCGAACAGCGGCAGCAGGGAGAGGGTGAGATAGCCGTGCGCGATGGTCGTGCCGAAGGGGCCCGTGGCGGCCTTCTCCGGGTCGACATGGATCCACTGGTGGTCGCCGGTGGCCTCCGCGAACAGGTCGATGCGCTTCTGGTCGACCTCCAGCCAGTCGGTGTACCCCAGCTGCTCGCCCACCGCCGCCTTCAGGTCGTCGACGCCCGTGAAGTTCCTCGGCTCTGCCATGTCCCGGCCTCCTCGCCACACAATGTCTAAGCAACTGCTTAGCATGGTCGGCCGGGGACCCCCTGTCAACGGACCGCGAGGGTGACGGCATGGGTAGGGTTCGAGGGGTGCCCCAGATTCCCGAGAAGATCCATGAACTCACGGTCGGCCAGCTCGCCGCCCGCAGCGGCGCCGCCGTCTCCGCCCTGCACTTCTACGAGTCCAAGGGCCTGATCAGCAGCCGCCGCACCACGGGCAACCAGCGCCGCTACTCCCGTGACGCGCTGCGCAGGGTCGCGTTCGTCCGGGCCGCCCAGCGGGTCGGCATCCCCCTGGCCACGATCCGCGACGCCCTCTCCGAGCTGCCCGAGGAACGCACGCCCACCCGCGAGGACTGGGCCCGGCTCTCCGAGGCCTGGCGCTCCGAACTCGACGAGCGCATCAAGCAGTTGAACCGGCTGCGCGACCACCTCACCGACTGCATCGGCTGCGGCTGTCTCTCCCTCGACACCTGCGTCCTGTCCAACCCGGACGACGTCTTCGGCGACCGGCTGACCGGGTCGCGACTGCTGGTCGAGCAGAGCCGGGAGCGGCAGCGGGGCGGACGCCGGGAGCGGGAGGACGCGGTGGACGAGCGCTGCTGAAACCGCTGGTGCCCGCTGCCCGTGCCTGGTAGCGTCGCGATCTTCGGTCGGCGGCGACGCCGCGTCCGGAGTCCTGACGGGACCAACTCCCATGCACGCAACCGCCCTTGAGGCAGCCCTGGCGGACATCGACACCGTGTTCAACGGGTTCGCCAGCCCCGGTGAGACCGCCTGCAGCGTCTGCGACCTTCCCGAGGAGGTCGCGTATCTGCGCACACCGTACGTCCGGATACCGGTGGACGTGGTCAGGCAGTACACCTTCCAGGCGTCGGGTCACTTCGACGACCAGGACGCCGCGATGCGGCGCCTGCTGCCTCAGGGGGCGCGAGCGCTGACCGAGGGGGCCCTGGGCCCGCTCGGTCTCGGCTTCCACGGTCTCGCCGTCGTCGACTGGCGCTCGTGGCCCGAGCAGCAGGCTGCCGCCGTCGAGACGTTCGTGCACACCTGGTGGCAGGACGTCCTCGCGACGCCCGAGCCGCCCTACTCGATCAGTGAGATCTTCGAGCTGTGCGCCTCGATCCTCGGATCGGCGGCCCCGCTGCTCGACCTGTGGCGGCCGGCCCCGGTCGCGGACGCGCACCTGGCGCAGTGCGTCGACTGGTGGCTCGCGGACCTGCTCGTGGACGGCACCCCGTTCGGCTGGTGGCTGCACGGCGAGGAGATCGCCCTGCCCGTACTCCGGTCCTGGCTGGCCGCCCACGCCCCCGCCCGCCTCCGCGCCCAGGGCGAGCCCGACCTCGCGGCCCGCGTCGAACTCCTCGCCCTGCCCTACGACGAGCGGTGGGCCCACCCGTACTGGACCAGCCCCTCGGCCACCAACTGAGCGTTGGACACGGCCCGTCGGCCGTCCGGCAGGAACAGCGTGTCCTCCAGGCCGATCCTCGTCGCGAGACCCAGCCGCCCGGCGAGCCGCAGCACCGGCCAGGCCCCGGCGTCCTCGCCGTGCAGCAGGACGGGGCGGCCGTGGGCCGGGCCGAGTTCAGTGAGGAGTGCGCGTGCGGAGGCCTCCGCCGCCTCGGTGTCCGTCACCTCCGCGAGGACACGCAGCACCTTCGGGGCGAGCGCGGACACCGCGAACCGGGCCGCCCCGTCCGTGCCCGACCAGATGCCGGCCTCCACACCGACACCCAGGTCGATCAGTGCCGCGGCCAGTGACTCGGCCCCCGGCTCGTGCCAGTTCACCGAGGCGTGGTCGGGCAGCACGGTCCAGCTCCGGATGCGGGCGAGCCGGTCCTCTGGGTCCGGGTCCGCCCAGGCGCCGGTCGTCACGCCGACCGGGACCGGCACCCGCGCGCGGATCGCGTCGAGCGTCGCCGCGACCACCCGCGGCGACAGACTGTCCTGTCCGCAAGGCGTCTTGGGGTGGACATGGATGTCCGTGGCACCCGCCGCGACGGCCTCGGCCGCCGCCTGCGCCATGGACTCGGGCGTGAGCGGCACCGCCACTCCGTCGGCGGCCCCGCGCGGGCCGTTCAGACACACCTGCACCATTCCTCGATGGTGCCAGGCGGCACCGACGGTTCAACCCTGTCCAACAGGGGGTGCGGCATCCCCGGCGCACCCCCGGTGCGCTCACACGCTCTAGGCCGACATCAGCAACCGTCCGCGCCTGGCGTCCGCCAGGGCCTCGGGGGTGAGCACGGGCCGCGGCACCAGGATTCCGCAGTCCGCGCAGACCGGACCGGTCGAGGGCTCGTGGTCCAGTTCGTACTTCCAGACGAGCCGCTCCCCGTCGCACACCGGGCACACCGCGCCCGGCTCGCGCTCCAGCGCGGAGATCAGCCTGCGCAGCACCTCGGCCAGTGAATCATCGGGGTGCACCCGGGGGTCGTCGCACCACGCGACTCCGAACCCGCCCCAGGTCAGGCGGTGCCAGTCGTCCACACTGCCCGGCCTGCGCAACCCGTCGTGCTTCTCCTTCTTGCGCCGCTCGGCGAACTCGACCTCGTAGGCCAGCCAGACCGAACGCGCCTCCTCCAGCTCCTCCAGTGCGGCCACGAGCCGCGCCGGATCGGGGGAGCGGTCCTCGGGACCGAAACCCGCCCGGGAGCACAAGTGGTCCCAGGTCGCCCTGTGCCCGTAAGGAGCGAACCGCTCAAGGCACTTGCGCAGCGAGTAGCGCCGAAGCGCCAGATCGCACCGCGGATCTCGCACCTGTCTCGCCAGACTCCGGAAACCGGCCATCGCCCTGCACCTCCGTCACACCTGCACCTGTACTTCGGTCACTTCGGCGTCACCGCGCGGACTTCGCGCGGCGTTGTCGAATAGACGTATCGACAAGCGATTTGGCTCCATCCGATTTCCGATGCCCCCCATAAGCCCGAGAACCCCTGCCAAAACTTGACGCATGTTCATCTTCAATCCCGGGGATACCGGCGGTAACGTCCGGCCACACCCCCCGTCGGTTGGAGCTGCCATGCCACGGCGCACCTCACGCACCGCACTCGACAGACTGAGAACTCCCGGCAGACTCACCGGGTTCCTGAAGTCCGCTTCCGTATGCGTCCTGATTGCCGGCCTTTTGTCCCCGCTTGCCCAGACCGCGGCCGCCGCCGAGGCCGCGACGCCGAACGACTACTGCGGCGGCCAGTGTTCCGACATCCTGCCGCCCGGCGAGAACGGCAACGCCACCCTCGCGCAGATCCTCCTCAACCAGGCCTTCGGCACCCAGCCCGACCACGCCGAGGACCAGCTCGGCCCCTACGCCAACCTGGCCAAGGGGTACCCCGCACTCACCAACTCCACCATCAACACCTTCTTCAACGACGCGTCGTTCGGGGTCGCCGCCGATCAAGTCGCCTCCACCCTGAGCCCCGCGGGCCGCACCGACGTGAAGATCGTCCGGGACAAGAAGACCGGTGTGCCGCACATCACCGGTACCACCAGGTACGGCACCGAGTTCGGCGCGGGCTACGCGGCCGCTCAGGACCGGCTGTGGCTCATGGACGTCTTCCGCCACGTCGGCCGCGGCCAGCTGACCACCTTCGCCGGCGGCGCCCCCTCCAACCAGGGCCTGGAGCAGCAGTTCTGGCGCAACGCGCCCTACACCGAGGCCGATCTCCAGGCGCAGATCGACAACGCCGTCGCCAATGCGGGCGCCCGCGGCCAGCAGGCCCTCGCCGACGCCAACGCCTACCTCGCCGGCATCAACGCCTACATCGACGCCTCCGACAGCGGCCGCTACTTCCCCGGCGAGTACGTCCTGACCGGCCACAAGGACTCCGTCACCAACGCCGGCACCATCGACCACTTCAAGCTCACCGACCTGGTCGCGCTGGCCTCCGTCATCGGCGCCCTCTTCGGCTCCGGGGGCGGCGGCGAGGTCAACAACGCGATCTCGCTGATGGCCGCCCAGGAGCGGTACGGCGTGACGAAGGGCACCGAGGTCTGGGAGTCCTTCCGCGAGCGCAACGACCCCGAGGCGGTCCTCACCGTCCACAACGGCGAGAGCTTCCCGTACGCCGCCAAGCCCGCCGACGCACAGGGCGAGGCGCTGCCCGACGCCGGTTCGGTGGCCACCGAACCCCTGGTCCACGACCCGACGGGCACCGGCGCCGACCAGAGCGCCTCGGCGGCCTCCGCCACGGCCACCGCGAACGCCCTCACCTCGGCCAAGCGCGGCATGTCCAACGCCCTCGTGGTCAGCGGGAAGTACACCGCAAGCGGCCACCCGGTCGCCGTCTTCGGCCCGCAGACCGGGTACTTCGCACCCCAGCTGCTCATGCTCCAGGAGATCCAGGGCCCGGGCATCAGCGCCCGCGGTGCCTCCTTCGCGGGCCTGAGCATGTACGTCGAACTCGGCCGCGGCCAGGACTACTCGTGGAGCGCCACGACCTCCGGCCAGGACATCATCGACACCTACGCCGTCGAACTGTGCCAGGACGACTACCACTACCTGTACCACGGCACCTGCACGGCCATGGACAAGATCGAGCAGAAGAACTCCTGGGCCCCGACCACGGCCGACGGCACCGCCGCGGGCTCGTACACGATGAGGGTCTGGAAGACGAAGTACGGCCCCGTCGAGTACCGCGCGACCGTCGGCGGCAAGAAGGTCGCCTACACCACCCTGCGCTCCTCCTACATGCACGAGGCCGACTCGATCATCGGCTTCCAGATGCTGAACGACCCGGACTACGTCAAGAGCCCGCAGGACTTCCAGAGCGCGGTGCAGCACATCAACTACACCTTCAACTGGTTCTACGCCGACTCCACGCACACCGCGTACTACAACAGCGGTGACAACCCGGTGCGCGCGAGCGGCGTCGACGCCGAGTTCCCGGTGTGGGCCCAGGCGGCGTACGACTGGAGGAACTGGAACCCGACCACCAACACCGCCGACTACACGCCGGCCTCCGCGCACCCCAACTCCATCGACCAGGACTACTACATCTCCTGGAACAACAAGCAGGCCAAGGACTACACCAGCGCGCCCTGGGGCGAGGGCTCGGTGCACCGCGGCAACCTGCTGGAGGACCGGGTGAAGAAACTGGTCGCGGCCGGCGGGGTCACCCGGGCCTCGCTGGTGAAGGCCATGGCGGACGCCTCCCTCGCCGACCTGCGCGCCGAGGACGTCCTGCCCGACCTGCTCAAGGTGGTCAACAGCTCGACGGTCACCGACTCCACGGCCGCGGCCGCGGTGACCAAGCTGCAGACCTGGCTGACGGCCGGCGGCAAGCGCACCGAGACCTCGGCGGGTTCGAAGAAGTACGCCGACGCCGACGCGATCCGCATCCTGGACGCGTGGTGGCCGCTGCTGACCAAGGGCATCTTCGAACCGGGCCTGGGCACCGGCCTGTACACCGCCCTCCAGGCCAACCTGCCCGTCGACGAGTCCCCGTCGGCCGCGCACGGCCCCACCGGCGCCCACGCGGGCAGCTCCTTCCAGTACGGCTGGTGGAGCTACGTCGACAAGGACGTCCGCGCGGTGCTCGGTGAGAGCGTGCAGGGCCCGCTGGCGAACAAGTACTGCGGCGGTGGCAGCCTCAGCGCCTGCCGGGACATCCTGATCAGCACCCTGAAGACCGCGGCCGGCAAGACCGCGGCCCAGGTCTACCCCGGCGACTCCCTGTGCTCGGCGGGCGATCAGTGGTGCGCCGACTCGATCGTGCAGCGCACCCTGGGCGGCATCAAGCACTCCAACATCAGCTGGCAGAACCGTCCGACCTTCCAGCAGGTGGTGGAGTTCACCTCGCACCGGTAACACCGCGAGAGAGCAAGGCTGTTGGCGGCGGGTCAGCGGATGCGGCCCGCCGTCAGCACCAGTTGGGCCAGCTCGCGGTGGCAGATGTCGCTGTGCGCGCCCGAGGGCGGTCCACCGCGTCTGACGACGGCCGCCGTGTCGACGTTCACGCAGCCCTTCACCGGCAGCTTCCTGAGAGCCTCGGCGAGCTTCAGGGACACCGTGCCCGGCACGGCCTGCACCCCGTCGTGCCCCATGGCACCCCACTTGGGGCCCAGCGTCCGGCCGATGTCGAAGGCCGCGACACCCCTCGCGTCCCCCGCCATGCGCGAGGCCAGCGGGTACAGGGTGCCGAGCGCCGAGTCATGGCTGGAGTGACAGCACACCAGCGGCCCGTCCACCCGGTTCTGCTGCCCCTGCAGCACACCTCCCGCGCGCGGGTCGTGCGGGAGCCGGGTGGTGAACGCGTAGTGCGAGAAGGCCCCTTGGAGCAGTGTGACGGACTTGACCGTCCGCACCCCCTCCGGCAGGCCGCGCAGCGCGAACGACACCAGCCGCCCGCCGAAGCTGTGTCCCACGAGATGCACCCGCACCCCGGGCGCCGCGGCGGCGAGCTGCCCGACCACCCGGCCGAGCCCCCGCTCGCCGACCGTGCCGGCGCGCCGCTTCATCGCGTAGTACGTGCCCTGCCGCAGCAGTTCGTGCGCGCCGTCCCACGGGTTGGGAATCGAGAACCCCTGTACTCCGTCCGGGGATTCGAGATCGGCGAGGGCCTGCGCGAACTCCTCGCACACCGCCGCCGCCGACCCGGCGAGGATCTCCGGCTCGTCCTGCGGCACGCCCTCCGCCAGGGTGTCCGCAGCGAACAACGCCTGCGGCCCCGGCGGCACGACCTCCACCAGCATCCGCACCAGCCGCCCGAACTCCTCCAACTCGGCGTCCTCGCGCGGCTGCTGGTCCAGCAGCCGGGCCAACTGGTCGATCACGGTGGCCCTGCCCGGGAAGGTCTCGAGCAGCGCGTGCCGGGTGTCCTTGTCGAGCACCGGACGCGGCGGCAGCTCGGCGGCCACCGCCCGCGGGAAGTCCGGGATCGGCTCGTCGGAGAACCGCATCGACGGCCATACGACCCCCACGTACCCGAGTCTCGCGGCCGGTGCGAGCTCCGGGAACGGGGCGAAGAAGCTGCTGCAGAGGCGGGTCGCCCCCGAGCGGTCGCTGTTCCAGCCGTGCGAGAAGACGATCAGGTCCTCGACGCCCCGGTCCACGACCTCCGCGAGCAGCCGGTCCCGCCGACCGGTGTGCGGGTCACCGTCGGCGTCGAAGGTCAGCTCCCAGTACGGCGTCACGCTCATCGCCGGATCCGCCATCACGCACCACCTCGTCCCCCGTAGTGGTGCGTATCGTCCTGCTGCCGGGCGAAGTTGGCCATACTTCGCGGCTCATCCGTAGAGGAGGTAATTCTTTCGAATCCGCCGGAAAGCGCTCAGCTCCTCGCGCCAGCCCGCCACGACCTCGTCGGTGTCCGCGCCGGCGTCGATCATCGTGCGGACCAGGGCGGAGCCGGTGAGCTTGTCGATCCAGTTGTCGGGGCGCCAGGCGAACCCGGACCAGACGTTCCTGGCGGTCACGAGCAGGGCGACTCCGGTGCGGACGGGGTCGTACGCGGCCTTGTCGTGGACGTGGATCTGCATCCCGCCGATCGTCTTCCCCTGGAACTTGGAGAACGTGGGGGCGAAGTACGCCTCCCTGAAGTGCGCACCGGGCAGGCCGAGTTCGTTCGCGGCGGCGGCCCAGCGGCCGTCCAGCCCCTCGGCGCCGAGGAGTTCGAAGGGGCGGGTGGTGCCGCGGCCCTCGGAGAGGTTCGTGCCCTCGAAGAGACAGGTGCCGGAGTACACCAGGGCCGTGTCGGGGGTCGGCATGTTCGGGCTCGGCGGGACCCAGGGCAGGTCCCAGGCGTCGTAGAACTCCGAGCGCCGCCAGCCCGTCATCAGGACCGTGTCCAGCGGGACGGGGGTGGTGAGGAACTCGCCGTTGAAGAGCCGGGCCAGCTCCGCGACGGTCATGCCGTGCGCCTGGGAGATGGGCTGTCTGCCCACGAAGGTCGCGAACTCCCGGTGCAGGACCGGGCCCCGTGCCGTGCGACCGGTGACCGGGTTCGGGCGGTCCAGGACGACGAAGCGCTTGCCGGCCAGCTGGGCCGCCTCCATGCAGTCGTACAGGGTCCAGATGTAGGTGTAGAAGCGGGCGCCGACGTCCTGGATGTCGAAGACGACCGTGTCCACGGCGGAGGCGGTGAAGATGTCGGCGAGGGGCCGCCCGCTCTTCAGATAGGTGTCGTAGACGGGGAGTCCGGTCGCGGGGTCGTCGTAGCGGCCCTCGGAGCCTCCCGCTTGCGCGGTGCCCCGGAAGCCGTGCTCGGGGCCGAAGACGGCGGTGAGATTCACCCTCTCGTCGGCGTGCATCACGTCGACGATGTGCCGGACGTCGCGGGTGACGCCGGTGGGGTTGGTGACGACGCCGACGCGCTGACCCTGCAGTTGTTCGTAGCCGCTCGCAACCAGGTTCTCGAAACCGGTACGTCTGCGCGGGTGGGCTGCTTGGGTGGGGGGTGCGGAGGTGAGTGACGCCGTTGCCGTTGCCGCTGCCAGCAGGGTCCGTCTGGATAGGCGCATGAGGTGCACGGTAGGTGCTCCTGCGGGCTGTGGGGAGGGTGCGCGCAGTACGTGGCCTGTCGCGCCCACGCGGCGGAGTCGCACATCGATGGAGTCCGCGCCCCTGGGGAGGTCCCCCTCACCCTTTCTTTGAACATACCGACCGGTTAGTCTGGGCCCGCAGTCGAGCCGCAGTCGAAGGAGACCGATGGTGGAAGCCCTGCAGGACGCCGGAGTGGTTGTGACCGGAGCGGGAGGCGGCATCGGGGCCGCGCTCGCGCGGCGGTTCGCTGCGGAAGGGGCCCGGGTCGTCGTCAACGACCTCGACGCCGGGCGGGCCAAGGCCGTCGCCGAGGAGGTCGGGGGGATCGCCATGGCCGGGGACGCCTCGGCCGTCGTCTCCGAGGCCCGTGACGCCCTGAACGGCGTCGTCGACGTCTACTGCGCCAACGCCGGGGTCGCCATCGGGAGCGGGAACGCCGACGAGCCGCTCGACGAGACCGGCTGGGCCACCTCCTGGGACGTCAACGTCATGGCCCATGTACGGGCCGCCCACGCGCTGCTTCCCGAATGGCTGGAGCGGGGGAGCGGGCGGTTCGTGTCCACCGTCTCCGCCGCCGGGCTGCTGACCATGATCGGGGCCGCCCCCTACGCCGTCACCAAGCACGGGGCGTACGCCTTCGCCGAGTACCTGTCGCTGACGTACCGCCACCGCGGGATCAAGGTGCACGCGATCTGCCCGCAGGGGGTGCGCACCGACATGCTCGCGGCCACCGGGACCGCGGGGGACCTGGTGCTCAAGCCGACCGCCGTCGAGCCGGAGGACGTGGCCGAGGCCCTCTTCCGGGGGATCGAGGAGGACCGGTTCCTGATCCTTCCGCACCCGGAGGTCGCCGAGTACTACCGGACCCGGGCCGCCGAACCCGATCGCTGGCTGGCCGGCATGAACCACCTCCAGCGCAAGTGGGAGGAGGTCCGATGACCGAGTCCCGTTACGCGGCCAAGCCCTGGTTGAGCCTGCTCAGCGAGGCCCAGCGCGGTCCCGTCGAGCCCGACGACTCCCTCGTGCACGCCCTGCGGCGGGCCGTCTCCGAGGCGCCGGAGCGGCCCTTCCTCGCCTACTTCGACGGGCGGCTCGGCTACCGCGAGGTCGACGAGCTCAGCGACTCGGTCGCCGGGCACCTCGCCACTCGCGGTCTGCAGCGCGGGGACCGGGTGGCGATCCTGCTCCAGAACTCCCCGCTGTTCGTCCTCGCGCTGCTCGGTGCCTGGAAGGCGGGCGCGGTCGTCGTGCCCGTCAACCCCATGTACAAGTCGGGGGAGGTCGGCCATGTCCTGCGGGACGGCGAGGTGGCCGCGCTGATCTGCTCCGACCGCGCCTGGGAGTCGTATCTGCGCGAGACGGCGGCGGACTCGCCGGTGCGGATCGTGCTCACCGGCTGCGAGCTGGACTTCCAGACCCGCGGGGACGCGCGCGTGCTCACCTTCGAGCGGCTGCCGCGGGCCGAGGACACCGACGACCTCGTCGCGGTCGCGCGGGCCGGGCACAAGGCGCCCGAGGGCCGGGACGTCACGCCCTCCGACATCGCGCTGATCAGCTACACCTCCGGCACCAGCGGCACACCCAAGGGCGCCACCAACACGCACGGCAACCTCATGTACAACGCCGAGCGGCAGCGGACCGGGCTCGGCCTTCCCGACGCGCCCGTCTACTTCGCGCTCGCGCCGCTGTTCCACATCACCGGGATGGTCTGCCAGCTCGGGGCGTGTCTGAACAGCGTCGGCACGCTGGTGCTGGCGTACCGCTTCGAGGCGGGCGTGGTCCTGGAGGCGTTCGCCGAGCACCGGCCGCACTACACCGTCGGCCCGTCGACCGCGTTCATGGCGCTGGCCGCCCACCCGGACGTCACCCGCGAGCACTTCTCGTCCTTCGTCAACATCTCCTCGGGCGGGGCCCCGCTGCCGCCCGCCCTGGTGGAGAAGTTCCGGGCCGGCTTCGGGCCGTACATCCGCAACGGCTACGGACTGACCGAGTGCTCCGCGCCCTGCGCCTCCGTGCCGCCGGAGCGGGAGGCGCCGGTCGACCCGGTGTCGGGGACGCTGGCCGTGGGGGTGCCGGGGCCCGACACGGTCGTACGGATCGTCGACGACAGCGGTGCCGAGGTGCCCTTCGGCGAGCAGGGCGAGATCGTCGTGCGCGGCCCCCAGGTGGTGCCCGGCTACTGGCGCCGTCCCGACGCGACCGCCGAGACCTTCCCGGGCGGCGAACTGCGCACGGGTGACATCGGCTTCATGGACCCGCAGGGCTGGCTGTACGTCGTCGACCGCAAGAAGGACATGATCAACGCGTCCGGCTTCAAGGTGTGGCCGCGCGAGGTCGAGGACGTGCTGTACACGCATCCTGCGGTGCGCGAGGCGGCCGTCGTCGGGGTGCCCGACGGGTACCGCGGGGAGACTGTCAAGGCGTACATCAGCCTCCGTCCGGGTGCCGAAACCGACCCCGGTGCGCTCGCCGCGTTCTGCAAGGAGAGACTGGCCGCCTACAAATACCCGCGGCACGTGGAGATCCTGCCCGAGTTGCCGAAGACGGCAAGTGGGAAGATCCTCCGTCGGGAACTGCGTTCCCGACCGCACAACAGCGAATGACCTCTCGGAAGGCAGGTGGCGGCACAGTGCCCAGGACGACGGACGGAGACGGTACGCCCGTCCCGCAGCGGCTGCTGGCCGCCGCCACCCGGCTCTTCGCCGAGCAGGGCTACGACCGCACCTCCGTGCAGGAGATCGTCGAGGCGGCCGGCGTCACCAAGGGGGCGCTGTACCACTACTTCGGTTCCAAGGACGACCTCCTGCACGAGGTGTACGCGCGCGTGCTGCGCGTCCAGCAGGAGCGCCTGGACGCGCTCGCGAACGCCGACGAGCCGATCGAGAAGCGGCTGCGGGCGGCGGCCGCCGACGTCGTGGTCACCACGATCGAGAACCTCGACGACGCGATGATCTTCTTCCGCTCGATGCACCACCTGAGCCCCGAGAAGAACAAGCAGGTCAGGGCCGAGCGGCGCAAGTACCACGAGCGCTTCCGCGCGCTCATCGAGGAGGGCCAGGAAGCGGGCGTCTTCTCGACGGCGACCCCGGCCGACCTCGTCGTGGACTACCACTTCGGCTCCGTCCACCACCTGTCGACCTGGTACCGCCCGGACGGCCCGATGAGCCCCCAGGAGGTGGCCGACCACCTGGCCGACCTCCTCCTGCGGTCCCTGCGGCCCTAGCGGTCCGCTACAGGTACTTCTTCAGCTCCCGCCGGGCCAGCGACCGCTGGTGCACCTCGTCCGGGCCGTCCGCGATCATCAGGGTGCGGGCGCCGGCGTAGAGCTCGGCCAGGGGGAAGTCCTGGCTCACTCCGCCCGCGCCGTGCAACTGGATGGCACGGTCGATGATGTCGACGACCGCGCGGGGCGTGGCGATCTTGATCGACTGGATCTCGGTGTGGGCGCCCCGGTTGCCGACCGTGTCCATCAGCCAGGCCGTCTTCAGGACCAGCAGGCGCAGCTGTTCCACGGTCACGCGCGCGTCGGCGATCCAGTTGTGGACCACCCCCTGCTGGGCCAGCGCCTTGCCGAAGGCCGTACGGGACACGGCCCGCCTGCACATCAGCTCGATCGCCCGCTCGGCCATGCCGATGAGGCGCATGCAGTGGTGGATCCGGCCGGGGCCCAGGCGGGCCTGCGCGATGGCGAAGCCGCCGCCCTCCTCGCCGATCAGGTTGGAGGCCGGCACGCGCGCGTGGTCGAAGATCACCTCGGCGTGGCCGCCGTGGTAGTGGTCCTCGTAGCCGAAGACCTGCATCGCGCGCTTGACGGTGACGCCCGGGGTGTCGCGGGGGACCAGGATCATGGACTGCTGGCGGCGGATGTCCGCCCCGTCCGGGTCGGTCTTGCCCATCACGATGAAGATCTTGCAGTCCGGGTTCATCGCCCCGGAGATGTACCACTTGCGGCCCGTGACGACGTAGTCGTCGCCGTCGCGCTCGATGTACGTGGTGATGTTGGTGGCGTCGGCGGAGGCCACCTCCGGCTCGGTCATCGCGAACGCCGAGCGGATCTCACCGGCGAGCAGCGGCTCCAGCCACTGCTTCTTCTGCCGCTCGTCGCCGAACTGGCTCAGCACCTCCATGTTGCCGGTGTCCGGCGCGGCACAGTTCAGCGCGGTGGGCGCGAGCTGCGGGGAGCGGCCGGTGATCTCGGCGAGGGGCGCGTACTGGAGGTTGGTGAGTCCCGCGCCGTACTCGGCGTCGGGCAGGAAGAGGTTCCACAGGCCCTGCCTGCGCGCCTCCGCCTTCAGCTCCTCCACCACCGCCGGGGTGTCCCACGGGGAGGCCAGCAGGGCGCGCTGCTCCTCCGCGACGGCCTCGGCGGGGTAGACGTACTCGTCCATGAAGGCGAGCAGCTTGGCGCGCAGCTCCTCGGTGCGTGCGTCGAACGCGAAGTCCATGCGGATCAGCCTTCCTGGATGCCGTCGTGAAGCGTGGTCAGACCGTGCTGGATGAAGACCGGGACCAGGTCGCCGATGCGGTCGAAGCCGCGGCCCACCGTCTGGCCCAGGGTGTAGCGGTAGTGGATGCCCTCCAGGATCACGGCGAGCTTGAACCACGCGAACGCCGTGTACCAGGACACCGCCGTCACGTCCCGCCCCGAACGCTCGGCGTACCGCGCGACCAGTTCGGCCGGATCCGGGTGGCCCGGGGCCTCGGCGGTCGTGGAGACGGGGGAGTCGGGCGTGCCCAGCGGCAGGCTGTACATCACCAGCAGGCCGAGGTCGGTGAGCGGGTCGCCGAGGGTCGACATCTCCCAGTCGAGGATCGCCTTGATCCGGTCGTCGTCGCCCATCAGGACGTTGTCGAGCCGGTAGTCGCCGTGCACGACCGTCGCCGCGGGGGACTGCGGGAGATGGCGGCCGAGGGCCGCGTGCAGCTCGTCGATGCCCGCCAGGTCGCGGTTACGGGAGGCGTCCAGCTGCTTGCCCCAGCGGCGCAGCTGGCGGTCCAGGAAGCCCTCGGGGCGGCCGAAGTCCGCGAGGCCCACCTCGGCGGGGTCCACCGCGTGCAGCTCGACGAGGGTGTCGACGAGGGACAGCACGGCGTCGCGGGTGCGCTCGGGGCCGAGGGGGGCGAGCTGGTCTGCGGTGCGGTACGGGGTTCCCTCGACGAACTCCATGACGTAGAACGGCGATCCGAGCACCTGCTCGTCCTCGCACAGCAGGACCGGGTTCGGCACCGGCACGTCGGTGGGGTGCAGGGCGCTGATGACCCGGTGCTCGCGCTTCATGTCGTGCGCGGTGGCCAGGACATGGCCGAGCGGGGGCCGTCGTACGACCCATTGCGCGCTGCCGTCCGAGACCGCGTACGTGAGGTTCGACCGTCCGCCCTCGATCAGCCGGCCGGTCAGGGGGCCCTGGACCAGGCCGGGGCGCTCACGGTCGAGCAGGCCGCGCAGCCGGTCCAGATCGAGGCCTGGCGGATGGTCGGGGCTCATCGGGGCTCCTTACGCACGCGTGGACGGTTGCCGACCATCATGCCGACTGGTCGGTATGTCGTCCAGGGGGAACAGTGAACGTGATCCGGCCCACGATAGGCCGACAGCTCCCCGCGCGGTGCGGCGGGGAGCTGTCGGCGGTGCTTCTCGGTCAGGCCGGCGGTCAGGTCAGTGGTCGTCCCAGTGGCCCTCGTGGGCGGCGTGCCGGTGGCCGTCGTGGAGGTAGTCGACGTGGTCGCCGTGCAGGACGCTCTCGTGTCCGCAGTCCTGGCCGTGCCGGTGCTCGTGCCCCTCGTGCGCGACGTGCCCGCCGGGCTCGCACTCGTCCCAGTGCCCCTCGTGCTCGCGGTGCAGATGTCCGTCGTGCGCGTAGTCGACGTGGTCCTCGTGCGGCACCTCGGTGTGCCCGCAGCCGGAGCCGTGCGTGTGCGCGTGGGAGGGGTGTTCGTGGTGGAGGGTGGTCATGGTGCTCACCTTCGAAGCGACGGGCGATGACGTCGGACAGGCTGCCACGGGTGGGGTGCGTATCGGGTGATTCGGGACGCGTGGCGGGCGTGGGGGTGGGTGGGAACGGGCTTCGGGGAGCGGCTTGTGGCGACGGTACGGCGAACTGGCGACCGTACGGCGATGGGGCGATGCGTGCCTGCTGGGAGAGGCGGCGCTGTGGCCGCCGGTCGTGCGGGTCGTGGGGGGTGCCGGTCGCGCGGGTCGTGGGGCTGCCGTCGGAAACCGCTGTCGTCCGCCCGCTGCCCCTCAGAACACCAACGCGGCCCCGCACACCGCCAGCGCCATCGTGCACAGGACCGCCGCCGTGGCGTGGCCGCGGGAGAGGGCGGAGGGGGTGCCGGTCGCGGTCAGGGTGCGGATGCGGCGGTGGGCGAGGTGGAGGAGGCCCAGCCAGAGGGCGCAGCACAGGGTGCAGGCGACGAGGCCCGCGGGGGAGGGGCCGCCGTGCAGCGCGGTCTTCACGGCGAGGACGGCGCAGGCGGTGCCCGAGAGGGTCGTACGGCGCCAGGCGAGGCGGGTGCGTTCGGGCTGGAGCCCCGGGTCGCGCTCCACGGCGGCGCCCTCGCTCATCCCTCCCACCCGACGAGCACCACGACGACCATGGCCACGGCCACCACCGCGACCACCAGGCTCAGCAGCGCCGGGAACCGCGACACCGGCAGATCCTCGCCCCGCCGCATCGCCCGCTCGCACCGCACCCAGTGGTTGACCGCCCGCAAGGAGCACAGCACGCCTGCCCCGAGCAGGGCGAGCGCGAGCCCGACCCGCCAGCCCCAGCGCAGGTCCGGCAGGAACTGGTCCACGGCGAAACCACCGCCGATCAGTGCGAGCGCGGTGCGCAGCCAGGCCAGAAAGGTGCGTTCGTTGGCCAGCGAGAACCGGTAGTCGGGGGTGTGGCCCTCCTGCCGGACCTCCTCGGGGGCGAACCAGACGCGGACGTTCCGTGCGAAATCGATCACGCGCACGAGCCTATCGGCCGGGTCGGCCAAGGACGGTGTCCGGGGCGGTCGCCGACGCTGGGGGCGCCGGGCCGCTCAGCGCGTCGACCGGTGCGCCTTGAGCCGTTCGTACGCCGCCAGCCCGTCCGGCACCCACTCCCAGTCGCGCAGGCGTAGCTCCACCTCGTCCTCCGGCAGGAAGTCGTGCCAGGCGACCTCCTCCACCTGGGGGCTGACCGGGAGCTCGCAGCGGACCTCGTAGACCGCGGACCACCAGGTTCGGCCGGCGCCGTCGTCGTAGAGGAACTTGAAGAGGTACTCCGGGCGGGGCAGGCCCTGCACGCCCAGCTCCTCCTCGGCCTCGCGCAGGGCCGCGTCGTCGTACGACTCACCCGCGCCGACCACTCCGCCGACGAACATGTCGTAGAGGGACGGGAAGACCAGCTTGGTCGGCGTCCGACGGTGGACGAAGAGGCGGCCCTCGGCGTCCCTGGCCTGGATGAAGACACAACGGTGGCGCAGCCCCTCGGCGTAGGCCCTGCCCCGCGGGGACTGCGCGACGACGTTGTCGTGCTCGTCGACGATGTCGAGGATCTCGTCAGCAGCGCTCATGCGTCCCATCCAATCAGGGGCGGGCGGCCGAGCGGGGCGGGCGTCCGAGCGGGGCGCGCGGCCGAGTGCGAGCGCGGCCTGGCACCGCGACGGCGAGGCGCGGCCAAGAGGGGTCGGCGGTCGCCCGGACCACGCACCCGAGCGGGAGACCGGCGCCCGGGCGGAGCCCGGGGTCGAGCCCGGAGTCGAGCCGGGGCCTGCGGTCGAGCGGGGCCGGCAGCTGTGCGGGGTCATCTCCAGCGACGGCTCCGCAGCCGAGCAGGCGCCCGCAGCCCTTCGCAGAGCCCTGTGTCCAACCGGACGCCGGCATCCAGGCCCGTCCCCGCAGCCCTGCGAACCATGCTGACGCCCGCAACCGGGGCCGTCCCCGCAGCCCTGCGAAGCATGCTGACGCCCGCAACCGGGGCCGTCCCCGCAGCCCTGCGAAGCATGCTGACGCCCGCAACCGGGCCCGTCCCCGCAGCCTCACACGCCGCTCGCAGCCCTCCGCCCCTCAGCTCGGCTGCAGGTTCCGCGCAGGTTCCGAGCGGTCGGCTCCGCAGGGCATCGCGGGGTGCATTCCCAGCAGGACGATGCCGGTGACGACGGCCGCGAGCCCCACCGCCTCCCAGGTCAGCGCGGCGGTGTCGGTGCGCAGCCGGTCGCCCAGGAAGCCCACCCCGCAGACGATCCCGGCGAGCGGCTGGGCCGCGGTCAGGGCCGGCAGCGACATCCTGAGCGGCGCGGTCTCGAACGCGCTCTGCACCAGGACGAGCCCGGTGACACCGAGGGCCAGCACGGTGTAAGGCTGCCAGCCGGTCAGCAGCTCGGCGAGGCCGCCCTCGGTGAAGCGCTGGCCGCTGACCCGGGTGAGGGCGTCCTGGACGCCGTACAGCAGGCCGGCCGCCAGGGCCAGCAGGACCGGGCCCGCGCTGAGGCGGGAGCGCTTGGCGTAGGTCGTGAGCAGCAGGGCGAGGCCGATCATCGCGCCGATGATCAGCCAGTGCCGGAAGGGGTCGGTGATCGCCGTGCCGCCGCGCGGCTCGCCCGCCACGATGAACGCGGTCACCCCGCCCGCGAGCAGCGCGAGCCCCGCCCACCCCTGGCGGCCCAGCGGCTGCTTGGTCTGCCTGCGGGAGAGGGCGAGGGCGAACAGCAGGTTCGTGGCGAGGAGGGGTTCGACCAGGGACACCTCGCCCTGGCCCAGCGCGATCGCGCCGAGGATCATTCCCGCCACCATCAGGCCGATGCCGCCGAGCCAGCGCGGCACCTTCACCAGGTCGAGAAGGAGCCGTGGCGAGAGGAAGTCGCTCAGCGGGGCCTGACGGGCCGCGTTCTGCTGGAGCACAAAGCCGAAGCCCAGGCAACAGGCAGCACTCACGGCGAGAGTCAGAACCAGAACCGACACGCTGCGTACCTCGATCGTCGGGCCGGTGGCGGGGTGGTTGTCGCCGACTGTAGCGTCCCAGCGTCCGGCTTGCCCCTGGGAGTACCCGGATTCGGGCCGTCGACTCGGCCACCGAGCTCTTCTCGGCGACGGGGGTTCCCGTCATGGTGCGGGGCGGGGAGGCACGGCGCCATGGCGTACGCCACAGCCATAGGGCCTTGACCCGGTCCCACCAGCATCGCGTCACCACAACTTCCTCTCAAGTGTGGAGAGTTGACGCGTGTAATGCGCATGTGACCCTTGACGCAAACCATTGGCGGGCGGTTGGCTGTCCGTGATCAGTCGATGGCAGCGCGAATCGGCTCGCCGACCTGCCCGCATCGGCTGTCGGCCTGCCCCCATGCGCCCAGGCATCCCCTGCGCCCCACTCGTCCAGCCCTCCCTCTCCACCCCATCCGTATCCCACCCGTCCAGACGATCCCTGCCATCCCAGGCACCTCGTGGACCACAACAGCCCCACCAGTCCCACCCGTCAAGGCACTCCCCTCCGCCCCACTCGCCCCGCGCCCTGTTCCGTGAGGAAAACCCACACGGTGTCCCCGCCCCCACCCCCCTTCGGCCGCAGTCGAAAACGAGCCGCCCAGGCCTTCGACGCGGCCCTCGACGACGCCGAACTCGTCGACGCCCGCGCCGCGTTGGCGCAGGGCCGGTGGCAGGCGGCCCGCTCGCTGCTCACCCGGACCGGTGACGACTGGGACCGGCGCGGCCACCGGGTCACGGTGCTCGCGGCCGAGCCGTACAGCGACGCCTGGGCCAGGGACTGGCTGGTGGCCGAGCCGGACTCCGCCGACGCCGCCGTACTGCTCGCCCTCGCCCAGGTGCAGCGCGTCCAGCGGGGCAAGGGAAAGCCCACCGCAGCCCGCGAGGCCTGCCGGACCGCGGCCCGCCTCGCGCCCGCCGACCCGACCCCCTGGCTCGGCCTGCTCATGCTGGAGCGCGACCTCGGGGCGGCGGACGAGGTGGCCGCGGTGTTCGGTGAGATCCGGCAGCGCTATGCCGACCACCACCACGCCCACCACCTGATGGTTGCCCGGCTCGCCGAACGCCGTGCCGAGACGGGCCCCGACCCGCTGCACGAGGTCTACGACTTCGCCAACTGGGCCGCCGAGCAGGCCCCAGCCGACTCACCGCTCGCGATCCTGCCGGTCATCGCGCACACCGAGCGCTACCGCGTCCTGGCCGCCGCCGGGCACGAGCCGCGCGACCCCACCGCCTCCGGGCACTGGACCGGCCGCCGGGCCCGGCAGGTGATGAAGTCCGCCTTCGACTGGTGGCTGGAGTGGGAGCACGAGGACCACCCCCGCCGCCTGGTCGACCTGAACTTCCTCGCCCACGCGAAGGTCTGCGAGGGCCGCGGCGCCGAGGCCGCCGCCCTCTTCCACCGCATCGGCGAACGCCCCACCCCGGCTCCCTGGTCCTATCCCGACCGGGAGCCGTACTCCGCCTTCCGTGCCGCCCGCGACCACGCGCTCGGCACGGTGTAGCACCCCCGAACCCCAGAAGGACGGTCCCCATGGCCACCGAGAGTTCCAGCAAGAGCAGACCAGGCATCAGCACGTTCAAGGGGGAGGACCGCGCGCTGCGGGCCGGCCGCCTCGGCACCGGAGGCCTGCTGCTCTCCGTCCTCGCGGCGACAGCGCCCCTCATGGTCGTCGCGGGTGTCATGCCCACCACATTCGCGGTGATGGGGATCGTCGGCCAGCCCCTGCTCTTCGTCGTCCTCGGTGTCGTCCTCGTCCTGTTCAGCGTCGGCTACGCCGAGATGAGCCGGCACGTCCACAATGCGGGCGCCTTCTACGCCTACATCTCCCGCGGCCTCGGCGGTACCGCCGGTGCGAGCGCGGCCCTCGTCGCCCTGGTCGCCTACAACGCCCTTCAGGTCGGCATCTACGGCATCTTCGGCTTCGAGGTCTCCGGACTGTTCGCCACCTACGCCGACCTGTCGGTGGCCTGGTGGATACCGGCGCTGGTGGCCGCCCTGGTCGTCGGCACGCTCGGCTGGCTGAAGATCGACGTCAACGCGCGCGTGCTCGGCGTCCTGCTGATCATCGAGGTCGCCCTGGTCGTCATCTTCGACATCGCGGCCGTCTCCGACCCGGCCGCCCAGGGCCTGTCCCTGCACGCCTTCAACCCGGACACCCTCACCGGCGCCGGCGTCGGCACCGCCCTGTGCTTCTGCATCGCCGCCTTCACCGGCTTCGAGCAGGCGCCCGTCTACGCCGAGGAGACCAGCCGCCCGCATGTGCTCGTCCCGCGCGTGATGTTCCTCGCCGTCGGCGGTGTCGCCGTGTTCTTCGCGCTCAGCAGCTGGGCCCTCACCGTCGCCACCGGACCCTCGGCCATCGTCGGCGAGGCCCAGAAGCAGAGCGCGGGACTGCTCTTCGGCCTCACCGAGGACCGCCTCGGCACCACCTTCACCGACGTGCTGCACTTCCTCTTCGTGACCGGCATGTTCGCGGCCCTGCTCAGCTTCCACAACGTCGTCGCCCGCTACGCCTTCGCCATGGGCCGCGAGGGCCTGCTGCCCGCCGCCTTCGGCCGCACGAACAGCTCGAGCGGCGCGCCCGGCACCGGCTCGCTCCTCCAGACGGCCGTGTCCGTCCTGGTCATCGCCGTCTTCGCGATCGCCGACGACAAGCCCACGGGCGACCCGACCGTGCCGGTCCTGCACCTGTTCACCTGGTTCGGCAACATCGGCTCCCTCGGCGTGATCCTGCTGATGGCGGCCGCCTCCGCCTCCGTGGTCGTGTTCTTCGTGCGCCGCGGCGCGGCCGGCGCCCAGGCGTGGCGGCTGATCACCTCGGCCCTCGCGGGGATCGCCCTGCTGGTGATCGCCGTCTACACGGTGAAGGACTTCGACGTCCTGGTCGGCGCGGGCCCCGAGTCCTCGCTGAGCTGGGTGCTGCCCGGCATCATCGGCCTCGCCGTGCTGGTGGGCCTGGCACAGGGCCTGGTCATGCGGGCCCGCAGGCCCGAGGCACACGCGCGGATCGGGCTCGGCAACGAGGCGTTCCAGCTGGAGAAGGCCGCCGAGGAGGCGCCCTGACACTCTGAGAGCACGGTGAGAAGTGCTTACGGAAGTCTGACGAGCACCCGCGATTCCTGGTCCCGCAGGCATCGCGGGTGTTCGAATGAGGAGGTGAACTCCGAACAGCCCGAGGAACAGCGCGGTACGCCGATCGGCCGTCGCGTCTTTCTCGGCACCCTCGGCCTGGGCGCCCTCGGCGTGGTCGCCGCGCCCACCCTGCAACGCGGTCTCGAGGCCTTCCTCGGCAGCGCCGCCGACAAGGACCCCACCGGTCTGACGGGCCTGCTCCCCAACGGCGGCGGCTTCCGCTACTACTCGGTGACCTCGTCGGTGCCGCACAAGAACGCAGAGAACTACCAGCTCAAGATCGACGGTCTGGTCTCCCGCCCCCGCACGTACACCCTGCCCGAGCTGCGGGCGATGCCCCAGACCCGACTGGTCAAGGACGTCCAGTGCGTCACCGGCTGGCGCGTCCCCGACACGCCCTTCGAGGGCGTACGGCTCTCCGCGCTGCTGGACGCCGCCGGAGTGACCGCCAAGGCGGGCGCCGTCCGCTTCAGCTGCTTCGACGGGGCGTACACCGAGAGCCTCACCCTCGACCAGGCCCGCCGCTCTGACGTCCTGGTGGCCCTGCGCATGCAGGACAAGGACATCGGCCACTCCCACGGCGGCCCGGTCCGCCTCTATGTGGCCCCCATGTACTTCTACAAGTCCGCCAAGTGGCTCTCCGGCATCACCGTCACCGAGGACGTGGAGCCCGGCTACTGGGAGGACCGGGGCTACGACGTGGACGCCTGGGTGGGCCGATCGAACGGGCGGGACGATGACCCCACGAGTTGACGCCCCGCCCCGGGCCCGGATCCGGCGCTTCGGCCGCACCCAGAAGTGGGTGCACCGCACGACGGCCGCACTGATGGGCATCTGCGTGGCCACGGCCGCGTGTCTGTACATCCCCCAGTTCGCCGAACTCGTCGGCCGCCGCGAGCTGGTGGTCCGCGTCCACGAGTGGGCCGGCCTCGCGCTGCCGCTCCCGGTCCTCGTGGGCCTGGCCTCCCGCGCCTTCCGCGCCGACCTCGGTTTCCTCAACCGCTTCGGCCCGCACGACCGCGTCTGGCTGCACGCAGCCCTGCGCCGCGACAAACGCCGGAGCTCGCGTCCCGCGGGCAAGTTCAACGCGGGCCAGAAGGTCTACGCCGCCTGGATCGCCGGCGCGAGCCTGGTGATGCTCGGCACCGGCCTCCTCATGTGGTTCACCCACCTCACCCCCATCCAGTGGCGCACCAGCGCGACCTTCGTCCACGACTGGCTGGCCCTGACCATCGGCATCGTCCTGGCCGGCCACATCGGGATGGCGCTGGGCGACCCGGAGGCGAGGAGGGGCCTGAGGACCGGGGAAGTGAGCCAGGACTGGGCGGAACGCGAACACCCCCTGTGGCGGCCGTAGCCGACAGGGGGCGCCGCGACCGTCGTACCGCTAAATGACCAGCGAGAGCAGCAGCACCAGGCCGCCCCCGACCACCGAGATGATCGTCTCCATGATCGACCAGGTCTTGATGGTCTGGCCGACGTCCAGGCCGAAGTACTCCTTGACCAGCCAGAAGCCGGCGTCGTTGACATGGCTGAAGAAGAGCGAGCCGGCGCCGATGGCGAGGACGAGCAGGGCCGTCTCCCCGGTCGACATGCCTTCCGCGAGCGGGGCGACCAGACCGGCCGCGGAGATCGTGGCCACCGTGGCCGAACCGGTCGCGAGCCGGATCGCCACCGCGATCAGCCAGGCCAGCAGAAGGGCCGGGATCGACCAGTCCTTGGAGATGTCCAGGACCATCTGACCCACACCGGAGTCGATCAGGGTCTGCTTGAAGCCGCCGCCCGCGCCCACGATCAGCAGGATGCCGGCGATGGGCGCGAGGCCCTTCTCGACGAGCGGGGAGAGGCGGTCCTTGCCGAAGCCTGCCGGGCGCAGCAGCGTGAAGATGCCCACGAGGACCGAGGCCAGCAGGGCGATCATCGGGGAGCCGATGACGTCGAAGACGCGCTGGGTGAGGTTCTCGGGGTCGTCGATCACGATGTCGACCAGTGCCTTGGACAGCATCAGGACGACCGGGAGGAGGATCGTCGCCAGCGTGGGGCCGAAGTTCGGGCGCTTCTCCAGTTCCTCCGAGGCGCGCTGCGGGATCATCCGGTCGGGCGCCGGCACGTCCACCCAGCGGGCCGCGTACCGCGAGAACAGCGGGCCGGCGATGATCACCGTCGGTATGGCGACCAGGACGCCGAGCGCCAGAGTGACACCGAGGTTGGCGTCGACCGCGTCGATCGCGACCAGCGGGCCGGGGTGCGGCGGCACCAGACCGTGCATCACGGACAGACCCGCGAGGGCCGGGATGCCGATGCGCATCAGGGAGTAGTTGCCGCGCTTGGCGACCATCAGCACGACCGGGATCAGCAGCACCACGCCGACCTCGAAGAACAGCGGCAGACCGATCACGGAGGCGATGAGGACCATCGCCCACGGCATCGAACGGCCGCCCGCCTTCTCCAGGATCGTGTCGACGATCTGGTCGGCCCCGCCCGAGTCGGCGAGCATCTTGCCGAGGATCGCGCCGAGGGCGATCAGCACGCCGACACCGGCGACCGTGGTGCCGAGGCCGGTGGTGAAGCTGGTGATGGCCTTGTCGAGCGGCGCTCCGGCGACCGCGCCGAGCACGAGCGTGCCCAGGGTCAGCGACAGGAACGCGTGGAGCTTGAACTTGGTGATGAGCAGCACGATGACGGCGATGCCCGCCAGGACGGCGATGCCCAGCTGAGCGTGACCGGCCGAGGTGATCGGCTCCGGTGCGTCCGCTGCCAGCATCTCGACGCTGAGTCTGGTCACGGGGGTTCCCTTGCAGGTAACGGGGACGTGCTTCGGAATGGGGTGATGCGGGGGACAGGGGTGTTGCGGAGAGAGGGGTGTTGCGGGGGACAGGGGTGTTGCGGGGGAGAGGTGCTGCGGGAGTGAAGAAGGCCGGGTTACGGGAGCTCGGCGAGCGCCTTCGCGGCCCGCCCGGTGATCTCCTCCGGGCTGCCGGACACGTCCACCACGACCCCGGCCTCGTCCTCCTGGAGCGGCTGGAGCGTGGCGAACTGCGAGTCGAGGAGCGCGGTGGGCATGAAGTGCCCCTGCCGGTGCGACATCCGGTCCTCGATCAGCGCGCGGTCGCCCGCCAGGTGCACGAAGACGACCCCCGGCGCCTCGGCCCGCAGCCGGTCGCGGTACGACCGCTTCAGCGCCGAGCAGCTGACCACCCCGCCGAGCCCCGCCCGTCCGTGCGCCCAGGAACCGATGGCGTCCAGCCACGGCCACCGGTCGTCGTCGGTGAGCGGGGTGCCGGCCGACATCTTGGCGATGTTGGCCGGCGGGTGGAAGTCGTCGGCCTCGGCGTACGGAACGCCGAGCCGGGCCGCGAGCAGGGGACCGATGGTGGTCTTCCCGGTGCCCGCGACGCCCATGACCACGACGACCTTCGGGGTACTCATCGCTGCCTCACTGTCTGCTGTCGCCTTCGACATCCGATGTCGACGCAACTGAAGCCGATTACATACGACAAATTCAAGACCCTGTGATGAATAAGTCTGACTTTTTCTTGGCGTGACGCGCCCCGTACTCTGAGTGCATGAGCACATCGGGCCGGGGGCTGCACGGACGCGTACTGGACACCCTCGGCCCCGCGATCACTGCGGGCGAGTACCCGCCGGGCAGCGTTCTGCGCACCGACGAGCTCGCCCAGCGTTTCGACGTCTCACGTTCCGTGATGCGCGAGGCGGTCCGGGTCCTGGAGTCCATGCACCTGGTCGAGTCGCGCCGCCGCGTGGGCGTGACGGTCCGGCCCAAGGCCGAGTGGAACGTCTACGACCCCCAGGTCATCCGCTGGCGGCTGGCCGGCGCCGACCGTCCGCAGCAGCTGCGCTCACTGACCGTGCTGCGCTCGGCGATCGAGCCGGTGGCGGCGGGCCTGGCCGCGAAGCACGCGACTGCCGAACAGTGCGCCGAACTCACCGAGTGCGCGCTCGGCATGGTCGCCAACTCCAAGGGGCACCGGCTGGAGGGCTACCTCTTCCACGACATCGCCTTCCACCGGGTGATCCTCAACGCCTCCGGCAACGAGATGTTCGCCCGCCTCGGTGACGTCGTGGCCGAGGTTCTCACCGGCCGCACCCGCCACGAGGTCATGTTCGAGGACCCCGACCCCGCCGCCGTCACCCTCCATGTCAGGCTCGCCGAGGCGATCCGCGCGGGCGACGCCGTCCAGGCGGAGGAACTGACCCGCGAGATCGCGGAGGGCGCCCTTCAGGAACTCGACATCCTCGCCCCGTAGTTCAGTCGAGGAACTCCCCGTCGAGGTACACCCAGGCCCCGTCGACCCGCTCGAACCGGCTGCGCTCGTGCAGCGAGCCGCCTTTGAACGAGGCGCGGAACGTCACCGTCCCGGAGCTGTGGAAGGCCGAACCGTCGGTCGTGTCCAGGATCTCCAGCCCGGTCCAGCGCATGCCCGCATCGAGGTCCAGCGAGCCCGGACGGGTCCGGGGGTGCCAGGTGCGCAGCAGGTACTCCCGCTCCAGCCTCACGAAGGCGCTGTAGCGCGACCGCATGAGCGCTTCGGGTGTGGGGGCCGCCGACTCGCCCCGGTGGAAGCGGCCGCAGCAGTTGTCGTACGTCTCCTGAAGACCGCAGGGGCAGTCGGGCCGCTGCCGTGGGGCACGTCGGGTCACGGCTGCACCGTGCCGGTGTTGGTCGGCGGATGCGCCGGCCGCGCCGGACCCAGCGTCGGCAGCGGTGGCAGTGCCGTCCCGTGCACCCACGCGTCGAACAGCCCGGTCAGCGACTCGTCCGCGAACCGGTTGACATGGGCCGTGAGCGTCGAGGTGGTCACGGCCCCGCCCCGGTGCAGTCCGGCCCAGCCGCGCAGCATCCGGAAGAACGCCTCGTCGCCCATCGCGCAGCGCACCGCGTGCACGGTGAGCCCACCGCGCTCGTAGAGCCGGTCGTCGAACATCGACTTGCGGCCCGGGTCGGCCAGCCGCAGGTCCTGCGGGAGCGAGGACAGCAACCGGTGCGCGGCGGCGGCCAGTTGCTGGGCCGTACGGCCCCCCGAGCGCTCCGACCACAGCCACTCGGCGTACTTGGCGAACCCCTCGTTCAGCCAGATGTGCCGCCAGTCCGCGATGGACACGCTGTTGCCGAACCACTGGTGGGCCAGCTCGTGCGCCACCAGCCGCTCCCAACCCCGGGCGCCGTCCACGTGGTTGGAGCCGAACAGCGACAACCCCTGCGCCTCCACGGGCACATCGAGCTCCTCCTCCGTGACGACGACCGCGTACTCGTCGAACGGATACGGCCCGAACAGCTCCTGGAACAGCTCCATCATCCGCGGCTGCCGCGCGAAGTCCCGTGAGAACTCCGGCAGCAGATGCGCCGGGATGTGCCCGTGCTGCGGCACCCCGCCAGGACCCGGGTCGCCGAGCAGCACCGTCTGGTACTTGCCGATCGACAGCCCGACGAGATAACTGGAGGTGGGCGCGGCCTGCTCGTACACCCAGGTCGTCGTGGACGCCTTGGTCGTCCGGGTCAGCAGCCGGCCACCCGCCACCACCGCGTACGCGGAGGGCGTGGTGATCGAGATCTGGTACGAGGCCTTGTCCGCGGGCCGGTCGTTGCACGGGTACCAGGACGGCGCGCCGATCGGCTGGCTCGCCACCAGGGCCCCGTCCTCCAGCTCCTCCCAGCCGAGCCCGCCCCAAGGGCTGTTCACCGGCTTGGGGTTGCCCGACCAGTGCGCCTCGACGGTGAACGCGGCCCCGGGCCGCACCGGCTTCGCGGGCCGCACCCGCAGCTTCCCGCCCCGGTGCGTGTAATGGGCCGGCCGGCCGTCCACCCGCACCCGGCCGATCTTGAAGTCGGCCAGGTTGAGCATGAACTCGGTGAGCGGCGAGCGACCGGCTATGGCGTTGATCCGGGCGCTCCCGGCCAGCCGGTTCGGCCCCGGGCGGTAGTCCAGCGCGAGCTCGTAGCGGTGCACCCGGTACCGGGCGTCACCGTGGTCCGGGAAGTACGGGTCCGAACCCGCCGCCTGCTGAACTGCCACTGCCGCTTCCGCTCCCTGCGCCGCGTCGTCACTCGGATCCGCCGGTACACCGCTCACCGACTCCGAGTGGCCCGCGTTCAGGGCCGCCATGCCTCGATCGGGTTGCCGAGCCAGCGGGTGTCGTCCGGGACGGACTCCGCGGCCATGACGAGCGACGCGGGGCCCAGGGTGGTGCGGGCCCCGATCGTGCTGCCGGGCAGCACGATCCCGCCAGGGCCCAGCGTGGCGCCCTCACGGAGAACAACAGTATCCGTCCGCAAGATCCGGTCGTGGAAGAGGTGGGTCTGCAGGACGCACCCGCGGTTCACGGTCGCCGCGTCCTCCAGCGTCACCAGATCGGTCTCCGGCAGCCAGTAGCTCTCCACCCAGACGCCCTTGCCGATCCGGGCGCCGAGTCCCCTCAGCCACGCCGTCATCAGCGGCGTACCGGGCACGGAGCCCGCGAGCCACGGCACCGCGAGCACCTCGACGAAGGTGTCCGCGAGCTCGTTGCGCCACACGAAGCCGCTCCACAGCGGGTGCTCCCCGCTGCGGTGCCGACCCACCAGCAGCCACTTCGCGACCATCGACACCAGCCCCGCCGCCGCACCGGCCGCGAGCAGCACCACACCCGCCAGGAGCCAGGCCCACGGCCCCAGCACGCACAGCGCGGCCACCGTCAGCACGGCGAGCCCCGCCGAGCAGAACACCGGCACGATCCGGCACAGCTCCACCAGACCGCGCGCCCACAGCAGCCCCGCCGAGGGCTCGTACGTCCGGCTCTGATCACTGTCGGCGGCGCTGCGCGGCAGCTTCACCGGCGGGAGCCCCAGGTACGACGTGCCCTTCTTCGCCTTCTTCGGCGTCGCCGACAGCACCCCGACGAGCCCGCCGTCCGGCACGGTCCGCCCCGGCGCGGTCATCCCGGAGTTCCCGAGGAACGCCCGCCGCCCGATCTCCGCGCGCCCTATCCGCACCCAGCCACCGCCCAGCTCGTACGGCGCGGTCAGCGTGTCGTCGGCCAGGAACGCGCCCTCGCCGACCGTCGTCAGGCTCGGCAGCGCCAGCACGGTCGACACCTCGGCGCCCCGCCCGATCCGCATCCCGAGCAGCCGCAGCCACACGGGCGTGACCAGACCGGCGTACAGCGGGAAGAGCGTCTCGCGCGAGCGGTCCATCAGCTGGGTGACGGTCCACGCCTGCCACCCGACCCGGCTGTGCGTCGGATACGTGCCCTCGCGCAGCCCCAGGCTCAGCAGCCGCACGGAGACCAGGAGCAGCAGCGCGTACGCCAGCCCGAAGGCGAGCGTCGCCGGGACCAGGGCCAGGGCGACGCTTTGGACGGTCGGGGCCGTCGGGTCGACGAAGACGCCGGCCATGAGCAGCGCCGCCCCGCCCGCCAGCACCGGCAGGGCGCTGAGCGCGAAGCCCGTCACGCCGTACATCACACGCCAGTACGTGCCCCGGGCCGGCCGCTCCTTGGGCCAGTTCCGCTTGGCCTTGCCGAGCTTGACCGCGGGCGCGCCCGCCCAGCGCTGACCGGTCGGGATCTGCCCGGTGACCGCCGAACCCGGCGCCACCTCGGCCCGCTTGCCGACCCGGGCACCGGGGAAGAGCATGCTGCGCGTGCCGACGACGGCATGCGCACCCACCTTGACCTGGCCGATCTCCAGCCGGTCCCCGTCCAGCCACCAGCCGGACAGGTCCACCTCGGACTCCACGGCCGCACCTCGGCCCAGCTTGAGCATGCCGGTGACCGGCGGCAGCGAGTGCAGGTCCACGTCCTGGCCGACCTTGGCGCCCAGCGCCCGCGCGTACCGCTCCAGCCAGGAGCCGGTCAGCGAGGTCGCGCCGGTGAACTCGGCGAGCCGCTCGGCCGTCCACAGCCGCAGATGGACGCTGCCACCGCGCGGGTGGCGGCCGGGCCGGAGACCGCGCAGCAGCAGCCGCGCCCCGCCCGCGGCGATCGCGAGCCGTCCGGGCGGGCTGAACAGCAGCAGGGCACCGGCCCCGACCAGCCACCACGAGGCGGACGGCAGCCAGGAGTACGGCAGGACGTTCCCGAGCGCGGCCAGCGGCACCAGCCAGCGCAGCCCCATCAGCGTGAACAGGGGGAGCAGGACCAGGAGCTGGATCAGCTGCGCCCGGACCGGTACCGGCGCGATGGTCCGGGCCGCCCCGTCGTCCTGGACGGACTCCTCCAGGCGCCGGGCCAGCTTCCGCAGCGTGGGCTGCTGATAGATGTCGAGGACGGCCGCGCTCGGGTAGCGGGTGCGCAGCCGGGTGGTCAGCTGGGCGGCGGCCAGGCTGGAGCCGCCGATGGCGAAGAAGTCGTCGCGGGCGCCGGCGACCGGCATCCCGAGGACCTCGGCCCACTGCTCGGCGAGCCAGGCCTCGGTGCCGTACAGCTGCTCCTTGGGGCCGCCCGAATCGAGCCCCTCCAGGGGCCAGGGCAGCGCGTTGCGGTCCACCTTGCCCGAGGTCCGGGTCGGCAGGTCCGCGACGGGCGCAAGCAACGGCACGAGTGCGGCGGGCAGTTCGGCGCGCAGCTTCTCCACGGCGGCCGCCTGGTCCCAGCCGTCCTGCGTGACGACGTACCCGACGAGCAGCTGGTTGCCGCTGCGGGCGGTGCGCACGGCGGCGGCCGCTCCCGCGACTCCGGGCAGCGCCTGCAGAGCCGCGTCGACCTCACCCAGCTCGATCCGCCGGCCGCCGAGCTTGATCTGCTCGTCGGCCCGCCCGAGGAAGACCAGCCCCTCGGGCTCGGCCTTCACGAGGTCACCGCTGCGGTACGCCCGCTCCCAGCCCAGCGACGTGAGCGGCGCGTACTTCTCCGCGTCCTTCTCCACGTCCAGGTACCGGGCGAGCCCGACCCCGCCGATGACCAGCTGACCGCTCGCGCCCATCGGCACGGGCTCCCCGGCCTCGTCCACGACGGCCAGCTCCCAGCCGTCCAGCGGCAGCCCGATCCGGATCGGCTCCTCGCCGCTCATCAGCGAGGCGCAGGCCACGACGGTCGCCTCGGTGGGCCCGTAGGTGTTCCACACCTCGCGACCTTCGGTCACCAGCCGCTGCGCCAGCTCGGGCGGACACGCCTCCCCGCCGAAGATCAGCAGCCGTACGTCGTTGAGGGTCTCGGGCTCCCACAGGGCGGCGAGCGTCGGCACCGTCGACACGACGGTGATCTCCTGCTCGACCAGCCAGGGACCGAGATCGGCACCGCTGCGGACCTGGGAACGCGGCACCGGCACCAGACAGGCCCCGTAGCGCCACGCCAGCCACATCTCCTCGCAGGAGGCGTCGAAGGCCACCGACAGCCCCGCCATGACCCTGTCACCGGGACCGATGGGGTCCTCGGTGAGGAACAGCGCGGCCTCGGCGTCCACGAAGGCGGCCGCGCTGCGGTGCGAGACGGCGACACCCTTGGGCTTGCCGGTGGAACCGGAGGTGAAGATGATCCACGCGTCGTGCCCGACACCGGGGCGGGCGGCGGGGACCTCGGCGCGGCCGTTGACGGTCAGCGCGTGCCCGGCGCCGACCACGGCCCGGACCTCCGCCTCCCCGAACACCAGCTCGGCCCGCTCGTCGGGGTCCTCGGCGTCGACGGGGACGTAGGCGGCACCTGCGGCGAGCACGGCGAGGATCGCGACGTAGAGGTCGTTGGTGCCGGACGGCACCCGGACGCCCACCCGGTCGCCGAGTCCGACACCGGCCCCGGCGAGCCGCCGGCGCAGCCGCTCGACCTCGGCGGCCAGGGCGCGGTAGGTGAGCCGGGTCGTCCCGTCGTCCAGGGCGAGCTCGTCGGGGAAGGACCGCACGGAGGCGTCGAAGACGTCGACGAGGGTGCGGGGGGAGGCGGCGGGGCCCCCGGAGAATCGGGCGGTGTCACCGAACTGTTCGCGGATCTCTGCGCTGAGCTCTTCGTTGAGCAGGCCGAGAGCGCTGCTCTCGTGTATGGCTGCCATCGGTCCTCGCGTCTCGATCCCGGAGACCTCCGGGGCGCTGGAGGGCCCGCAGGTCTGCCTGGGGTTGTCCGGCTCCAGCTCGTAACAAGCCGGAAATTTTAGTACGAAGCTAGGTTCGCGCCATCGAAACGGCGACTCGGGAAGGCCGTTCGGGGGGCGTGGCGGGCCTGCCGTACGCCTCTGACCTGGTGATCTTCACAGCGAGCGAGAGATGCCCCACATACAGCGAAGAAGGGGTCGAACACGACGAATCCCCCCGGCCGCATGAGCGGCCGAGGGGATTCGGCTGGTGTCCGAGGGGGGACTTGAACCCCCACGCCCGATAAAGGGCACTAGCACCTCAAGCTAGCGCGTCTGCCATTCCGCCACCCGGACAAGGTGTCTGTCGTGCGGGGTCTCCCTCGCGGCGACGAAGGAAACATTACCAGGCTTTCGAAGGGCCCCGATCACCCCCCGTCGCCGCCCCGGCCCCCGCCTCCTGCTCGCGTGAACGGCGTGTGACGGGCCGGGCCCGGTCTTGGGGGCGACCGGGCCACGGAGGGAGGATGAGGGCAACCACCAGCAGTGACAGCGGGAGGAACAGCGTGAGCGACACGGACACGGCCAGGGGCGTCACCGGCGAGGACGAGGTCGTGGACCTCTGCCGCGAGCTCATCCGGTTCGACACCAGCAACTACGGCGACCACTCCGGGCCCGGGGAGCGCAAGGCGGCCGAATGGGTCGCGGAGAAGCTCGCCGAGGTGGGCCTGGACCCGCAGATCTTCGAGTCCCACCCGGGCCGCGCCTCGACGGTGGCCCGGATCGCGGGTGAGGACCCGTCCCGGCCCGCCCTGCTGATCCACGGCCACCTCGACGTCGTACCGGCCAACGCGCAGGACTGGACCCACCACCCCTTCTCGGGCGAGGTCGCCGACGGGTGCGTGTGGGGCCGCGGCGCCGTCGACATGAAGGACATGGACGCGATGACCCTGGCGGTCGTCCGCGACCGGCTGCGCAGCGGGCGCAGGCCGCCCAGGGACATCGTCCTCGCCTTCCTCGCCGACGAGGAGGCGGGCGGCACGTTCGGCGCCCGGCACCTCGTCGACAACCACCCGGACCTCTTCGAGGGCGTCACCGAGGCGATCAGCGAGGTCGGCGGCTTCTCCTTCACGGTCAACGAGCAGCGCAGGCTCTATCTGATCCAGACGGCCGAGAAGGGCATGCACTGGATGAAGCTGACCGTGGCCGGCACCGCCGGGCACGGCTCGATGATCCACCGGGACAACGCCATCACCGAGCTGTCGGAGGCCGTCGCCCGGCTCGGCCGGCACAAGTTCCCGGTCCGGGTCACCAAGACCACCCGCGCCTTCCTCGACGAGCTCGGCGACGCCCTCGGCACCGAGCTGGACCCGGAGGACATGGAGGGCACGCTCGCCCGGCTCGGCGGCATCGCCAAGCTCATCGGCGCGACCCTCAGCAACACCGCCAATCCCACCCAGCTCGGCGCCGGCTACAAGGTCAACGTCATCCCGGGCGAGGCCACCGCACACGTCGACGGGCGCTTCCTGCCCGGCCACGAGGAGGAGTTCCTCGCCGACCTCGACAAGATCCTCGGCCCCAAGGTCAGGCGCGAGGACGTGCACTCCGACAAGGCCGTCGAGACCACCTTCGACGGTGCGCTCGTGGACGCCATGCAGTCCGCGCTGGTCGCCGAGGACCCGGCCGCCAAGGCGATCCCCTACATGCTCTCCGGCGGCACCGACGCCAAGTCCTTCGACGAGCTCGGCATCCGCGGCTTCGGCTTCGCGCCGCTCAAGCTGCCCCCGGAGCTGGACTTCGCCGGCATGTTCCACGGCGTCGACGAGCGGGTGCCGGTGGACGGGCTGAAATTCGGTGTGCGCGTTCTCGACCGGTTCATCGACGCGAGCTGAGGCGAGCTGTCGCGCGGATATGGGTTGACGCCGTTATTCGGCCGGGCGTGCGAGATCGGCCGGGAAGGGTGAATGCGCTCATAAGCTCGTATCCCCATTACTCCCTCCTCGTTACAGGTGATGCGATCCGCTGCTTGGGGTCGCATTGCCAACAAGGAGGAATAATGATCAAGAAGGTCGTCGCCGCTGCGGCTGCCACTGGTGGCCTGGTTCTCGCGGGCGCGGGCCTTGCCGTCGCCGATGCGGGTGCTCAGGGTGCCGCTGTGGGTTCCCCGGGTGTGCTGTCCGGCAACGTCGTGCAGGTTCCCGTTCACGTCCCCGTGAACGTCTGCGGCAACACGGTCTCCGTGATCGGCCTGCTGAACCCCGCCTTCGGCAACACGTGCGTCAACCAGTGACGTTGTGCCTCGCCCTCAGTTAAGAGGGTTGAGCCCGTCGGCCCCGGAGTGCACGCCATGCGCTCCGGGGCCGACCGGCCTTTTCGAAAAGAAAAAGAACCGCGATGCGGCGGTATTTCGAGACAAGGTCGAGAGCAGGGATTCAGTAGATGCGACAAGTCACCCGCAAGGGCTTGATGACAGTGGCGGCCGCGACCGGCGTGATCGCCGCCGCAGGAGGCGCCGCCCACGCCGACTCGGGCGCGAGCGGATCGAGCGCGAACTCTCCCGGCGTGCTGTCGGGCAACACGGTGTCGGCGCCGGTGCACGCACCGGTGAACGCCTGCGGCAACACCGTGGACGTCGTCGGGGTCCTCAACCCCGCGATGGGCAACAGCTGCGCCAACAAGGGGGGCGGAGCGCCCGGCGGATACGGCGGCCCGGGCGGCTCCGCGGGACACGGCGGCAGTCACGGAGGGCACGGACACGGCGGTCACGGAGGCCACGGGGGTCACGGAGGCCAAGGCGGGCAGGGAGGCTCCGGCGGCTCCGGGGGCTCGCACGCCGGCGGTCACACCGGCGGCTCACCCGGCGTGGGCTCGGGCAACCACGTCGAGGTGCCGATCGACGTTCCCGTGAACGTCTGCGGCAACAGCGTCGACGTCATCGGTATCGGCAACCCCGCCATGGGCAACGACTGCGCGAACGGCTCCGGCGGCGGACAGCACACCCCGCCCGGCCACCAGACGCCCCCCGGATCGCCGGAACAGCCCGGCAACCCGGGCGCCCCCGGCAACCCGGTGGAGCCCGGCCACCCCGGTTCCCCGGCCACCCCGCCCGGAGCGGGCGGCGTGACCCCGGGCGGCGGCAACCACCCCGGAACCCAGACGGTCACCCAGCCCCTGGGCAGCGCGCAGCTCGCCCGGACCGGCAGCGACCTGCCCATCGGCCTGGTCCTCCCGGTGGGCGCCGGAGCGCTCCTGGCGGGCGCGGTGCTCTACCGCAAGGCACGGGCCTCGGCCTAGGGCACACCGTGTGAAACGGAGCGGGCCCCGCCTCGGCGGGGCCCGCTCCGTTCGTCCTGTCTCACCACGTGGCACGCACCTGGCGGATGATCCGCCGGCGCAACCGCACCCTGCGGCTGCCGTCGCGCATGAGGCTCAGTCGGTCCAACTCCCAGTGTCCGTACTCGGCATGGTCCGTCAGCAGACGTGTGGCGTCCTTGCGGGAGACCCCCCGCGGTACGTACACGTCGACAAATTCGTATTCCGGCATCGCATCTATTGTGCGGGCCGGGGCCCGGTACGGATAGCGTCTGCACTATGTCTGATGCTGTGCAGCCCACCGCTGCCGAGGTACGTGCCGCCGCCGAGGCGGTCAAGACCGCGCTCGACCGCCACCTGGCGGCGGTCGAACGAAGGTCGGGGGAGGACGACCCGGCCGTCTACGAGGCCTTCAACGAACTGGCCGCGGCCGCCGAGGTGTACGACGAGCTGCTCTACGACCGCTACGACGAGGTCACCCCCTTCGAGATCCCCGGCGCGGACGAAACCCCGCCGTACACCGGCCCCGAGGAGCCGAACGCGCTGAGCGTGCTGATCCGCCGCGACTACGCCGTGGTGGAGCCGCAGCGTCTGCTGGCGCAGGCCCAGCGCGTCGAGGCGGCCGACGAAGGTCTGGGCACGGAGGCCTCCGGCACGGTGCACGGTGCGCTGGAAGTGCTGTTCGGTGAGTTCGAGCCCGACGAGATCGCATCCCGGCACAAGGAGTTCGGCCTCGAGGAGGGCGACTCGACGCTGTGGGTGACCGCGGCGGACGAACCGGCCGAGCCGGGGGAGTGGCTGGAGACGCCGTTCGAGCAGGTCGACGTCGAGCGGGTGGTGTGCCGGTTCGATGTCAGCGCGGTGTTCGACGACGACCTCGACGATGATGCCGACGACGAGGGCGATGACGAGGCCGATGACGAGGCCGACGGGGCGGATCTGGAGGACGAGGATCTGGAACCGTTGGATCTGGATCGGCGCTGAGGCGTAGGACGGCGGCCCCGGGGACTGATCCCCGGGGCCGCCGTCGTGCTGTTCGCACGTGCCCGTCCGCGGGCTCGTCGTGGCTGGTCGCGCAGTTCCCCGCGCCCCTCTGGGGCGCTCAGGTGGCCGCCGGTGCTCCGAGAAGGGTGGGCAGCCGGGTCGTCCGCGGCTTGGCCGGGATCTCGGCCACCGCCCTGGGGAGCGCCTGTTCGGCGCCCTGGACCACGGAGAGGTGGCGGTCCGCCCTGCCGAACGCCGTGTAGACCCAGGGGCGGCTCAGGGTCTGAGCGGCGTCGCCCGGCAGTACGGCCACCACCGCCGGCCAGCGGCCGCCCACCGCCTGGTGTGCCGTCATGGCCCAGCCGTGCCGTACGGACTGCTCCACGCGCTCCTTCGGTACGACCACGGGCTCACCGGCACAGGTCAGGTGCAGGCCCTCCGCGTCGGCCCGCACCACGTGGCCCGGCAGCGTACGGCCCGGCACGGGGGAGTAGGCGACGCGGTCGCCGGGGTCGAATCCGCCGAAGCGGCCGGGGCCGGGGTTGAGGCGCTCCTTGAGGGCCGCGTTGAGCGCGCGCGTGCCCGCCGCGCCGCCGTGGCCCGGGGTGATCACCTGGGTCTCCTCCGCGGGGATCCCGAACGCCCGCGGCACGGAGTCCGCGACCAGCTGCACGGTCCGGTGCACGGCCTCGCCCGCGTCCCGCACCGGGACGATCACGACCTCCTTGCCGGGGGCCTCGACCTTGTTCAGCTCGCCGATGCCGATCCCGGAGATCAGCTCGCCCAGGGGCCCGGGGTCCGGCCTGCGCGAGGCGACCTGCGGACAGATCCGCGCGGCCAGCAGATCCGCGAACACCCGCCCGGGCCCCGCCGACCACAGCACCGCCGGATCCCCGCCCAGCACCAGCCGCGCCCCGTCCGGCAACGACTCCACGAGCAGCGCGGCCGACTCGACGTCCAGCTGAGGCGCGTCGAGCACGACGAGCAGATCGAGGTCGAACGCCCCGTCGGCGTCCCGACCGGGCCCCTCGGCACCGGAGAGGAGCCCGGCGACGGTGACGACGGTCCGGCCGGAGTCGGGGGAGTCGGGGGAACCGGAGGAGTCGGGAGAGTCGGCCTGTGTCGTGCGGTCGGACGGTTCGGCGTCGGACCACGGGCCGCCGGGGGCGCTCGACAGGGCGGCTTCGAGCAGGGCGCCGAAGCGGTCGCGGCCCAGGGGACTGTGCGTGGCCGCCCACGCCCGCAACCCCAGCCCCCGAGCCGCCGCGAGCAGCGCCGCAGGTTCCGCCCGGGAGGCCTCGCCGCCGGTGTGCAGGACCAGGCCGCCCGCCGCGACCGCGCGGATCAGCTCGGCGGCCGAACCCCTGGCCGAGGCGGCGGCCCGCTCCCAGTCCTCGGCCGAACCGTCCTCCTTGGGCACGGAGTTGATCAGCCGGGCCAGACCGTCGGCGAGGCTCTCCTCCGCGAGGGCGTACCGCTCGAGCCCGACCAGGATCCGGACGGGCCGCTCCGCCCCCTCCTCGTCCTCCGCGGGCTCCGGGGCCGCCGGATCGAGGGCGTCCTGGAAGACGAGGGCCTCGGCCTCGGCGATCGTGCTCTGCACGGCCGCCTCGGCGTCCGGCACGCCTCGCTGGGCCAGCGCCGCGGTGAGCGCCGGCATCTCCAGCGCGGTGTGCCCGGCGAGCGCCGCCTGCTCCAGGAGCCAGACGGTGACCGCCCGCCCCCGCCGCTCGTCGTCCGGCGCGCAGTCCGCGCCGAGCAGCGCCCGCGCGAACCCGTCGGCCTGTTCGGGCCGTACGCCCGTGACCCGCAGCAACTGCCAGGGATCCGCGCGCAGCTCGTCGTCGGCGCCGTCCCCGAGGACCGCGGCGACCTGCGGAGCGAGGGCCTCCGGCGCCCCGCCCTCGGCCAGCACCCGCCGCACGGCCTCCACGGTCCTCGGTGCGGTCGCACCGACGGAACCGGGGGCACCGACCGCACCGGGGGCGCCGGCGGGCTCCGCCGACACCGGGCGGGGCCGCACCGGCTCCTGCGCGGGCCGACGCGGCGGCTCGGGCTCGCTGAAGACGGCGGCCACGGGCTTCGCCCCGCTCTCCACCGCCCGTACGGCGGCGAGCAGATCGGCCGCCTTCCCGCTGAGCTTGGCCCCGCTCTCGACGGGGCCCTGCTTCTCGGCCTTCCGCCGGGCGATCCGCTCCCGCTCGATCCGCTGCGCCGCCAACTCGGCCTCGGCCTCGGACAACTTCCCCTTGGCCGCTCCGTCCGGGTCACCGCCCGCCGAGTCGCCGTCCTCGCCCTCGGCCGCCCCCGGTTCCCCGGCGCCCTCGCCATCCGGTGAGACCGCGCTCGCGCCCTCCCCGGCCCCGGCGCCGTCCGCATCCTCGCTCAGACCCGGCTCCCCCTCCGCGCCCTCCGGCTCCGGCGCGGTGCCCCGCGTCCCCGGCTCGGTCTTCTCCGTGGGCTCCGGCTCCGTGCTCACAGCGTGCTCCAGTCGTGATCGGGATAGCGGTGCACGGGCGCCGACACATCGTCGAGCGCCCGGCAGATCTCGTCAGGAAGACTAAGGGCCTCCACTGACAATGCCGCCGTGAGCTGCTGCGAGTTGCGCGCGCCGACGATCGGGGCGGCCACCCCGGGCCGGTCCCGGACCCATGCGAGGGCCACCTGGAGCGGTGTCACCGCGAGCCCGTCGGCCGCCGTGGCCACCGCGTCCACGATGCGGCTCGCGGTGTCGTCGAGGTAGGGCGCGACGAAGGGCGCCATGTGCTCCGACGCACCCCGCGAGTCGGCCGGAGTGGTGTTCCCGCGGTACTTGCCGGTCAGCACCCCGCGCCCCAGCGGCGAGGACGGCAGCAGCCCGATGCCCAGGTCCAGCGCGGCCGGCAGCACCTCCCGCTCGACCCCGCGCTGCAGCAGCGAGTACTCCAGCTGCGTGGCGGCCAGCCGGGTCCGCGTCCCGGGCGCGGCCAGCTGCCAGGTGCCCGCCTTGGCGAGCTGCCAGCCGCAGAAGTTGGACACCCCGGCATAGCGGGCGCGGCCGGTGCTGACGGCCAGGTCGAGGGCCTGGAGGGTCTCCTCCAGCGGGGTGCAGGGGTCGTAGGAGTGGATGTGCCACACGTCGACGTAGTCCGTGCCGAGCCGGGCCAGCGAGTCGTCCAGCGCGGAGAGCAGATGCCCGCGCGAGCCGTCCACCCGGACGTCCGGGTCGGGCACGCTGCCCGCCTTCGTGGAGATCACCAGGTCCCGGCGCGGGACCAGGCCTTCTATGAGGCGTCCGAGCAGGTACTCGGCCTCCCCGTCGCCGTACACGTCAGCCGTGTCGACCAGCGTCCCGCCCGCCTCCCAGAACGTTTTCAGGAGGTCCGCCGCGTCGTGCTCGTCGGTGTCCCTGCCCCAGGTGAGGGTGCCGAGTCCGATGCGGGACACGCGCAGGCCGGTCCGGCCGAGATGCCTCTGCTCCATGGACGCCGAGATTACTGGCCAGAACCTGTCGCGTGGGGGCCTGTGGACAACGGATTGCGACCGGCGCGCGGGAATCGCGCCCGTCCCGGCACGGGCCGCGACCTGCCCCGGCTGGCCCCGCCGCGCTAAGGTCTGCCACAAGGACGTTACTGATCGGTAAGGGGAATCGGCCATGCAGCTCGGGATCAACCTCGGCTACTGGGGTGCCGGAATGGACGCGGACAATCTCGCCGTCGCCCAGGAGGCCGACCGGCTCGGATACGCCGTCTGCTGGGCCGCCGAGGCCTACGGCTCGGACGCGGCCACCGTGCTCACCTGGGTCGCCGCCCAGACCGAGCGCATCGACGTCGGTTCGGCCATCTTCCAGATCCCGGCCCGCCAGCCGGCGATGACCGCGATGACCGCCGCGACCCTCGACTCCCTCTCCGGCGGCCGCTTCCGCCTCGGCCTCGGTGTCTCGGGCCCGCAGGTCTCCGAGGGCTGGTACGGCGTCAAGTTCGACAAGCCGCTGGCACGCACGCGTGAGTACGTCGAGATCGTGCGCAAGGCCATGTCGCGCGAGCGTCTCTCCTACGAGGGGCAGCACTGGACGCTGCCGCTGCCCGGCGGGCCCGGCAAGCCGATCAAGCTGACGGTGCACCCCGAGCGCGAGCACATCCCGCTGTACATCGCCGCGATCGGCCCGAAGAACCTGGAGCAGACCGGTGAGATCGCCGACGGCGCCCTGCTGATCTTCCCCTCCGCCGAGCACCTGGAGGACACCGCGATCCGCCATCTGCGGGCCGGGCGGGAGAAGGCGGGCAAGACCCTCGAAGGGTTCGACATCACCCCGACCCTCCCGCTCGCCCTCGGCGAGGACAAGGACGTCAGCACGCTCGCCGACACCTTCCGTCCCTACACCGCGCTGTACGTGGGCGGCATGGGCAGCCGCAAGCAGAACTTCTACAACCAGCTCGCCCAGCGCATGGGCTTCGAGGCGGCGGCCGCCGAGATCCAGGACAAGTACCTGGCCGGCGACAAGGCGGGCGCCGCGGCCGCCATCCCGCACGACCTGATCGACAAGACGACCCTGCTCGGTTCCGTGGACCGCATCGCGGACCGCATGAAGGAGTACGCGGCGGCCGGTGTCACCACCCTCACCCTGGCCCCCGCAGGCTTCACCCTCGACGAGCGCCTCGCCTCCCTCCGGGCCGGCACCGAGGCCCTGGAGCGCGCGGGGCTCGCCTAGCCCCTCGCCACGGCGGGGGCCCGGACTCACCTTCCCCGGTCGCGGGCGGCGTTCGGCCACGGCCTGTGGACCGCAGGATCGCGCCGTCGCGGCGAGGGCCGTGCGCCCAAGCCCCCGCCCGCCGCACGGCCCGACTCCCGGAAGGCGGCCACCTTCGACCGCCACGACTCCGGAGCGCGCCCCCGGCCGCACCCTGCACCCGGTCCGCCCAGGCACCCGGTCCGCCCAGGCACCCGGTCCGACCATGCACGCGGTCCCAGCACGCACCCGGCTCCATCACGGACGCGGTCCGACCATGCACGCGGTCCCACCACGCACCCGGCTCAACCGCCGGAGGCTTCCGCGGCCGTGGTGGGGGCTCGGGGGTCTTCCCCGCCACGGCCGTCACGTGATTCAACGCGCTCACGCCCGCGCGGTTACGCCCCCGGGGTGACCCCGAGGGTCCTCCTTTTGGCGGAGTTGTCCGACACAGCTGTTGCAGCACCCCTCGCGCCGCATTTGACTCTTTCTTTGCGGATTGCCGCGGAGTCCGGCAGAGAGGTGCCTCACGATGCTTTCGGCCAAGAGTCTGTTCCAGGAGATCCTCGACCACGACGAGTCCTTCCGGCTGTTCTGCTCCATCGCGGCCAGCGGGGAGTCGCAGGGAGGCTGGGAGAACGCCCGTATCGCCGCCCTGGTGCCGCCGAGCGAGCGCGAGCTCGCCCCCAAGATTGCCCGGCACGGCGCCGACGAGGACAAGCACGGGCGGATCTTCAACGCCCTGATGAGGAAGCGGGGCCTCGAACCCGTTCCCGTCCCGCCGGAGACGGACTACACCATGCTCCTGGAGCGGCACGGAATCGGTCTCGCCCACGAGAAGCTCAAGGGCGACGAACCGCTGACCGTGCCCGACATCGTCACCTACCTCGCCCACAGCCGGGTCACCGAACAGCGGGCCTCCGAGCAGATGGAGCTGCTGCGCAAGCACTTCGCCGACCACCCCGACCTCGGCCGGGCCGTGAAGATGATCTCGGGCGACGAGGACAACCACCTCGCCTACTGCCATGAGGAACTCCTGCGCTTCGCCCGCGCAGGCCACGGCCGCGTCATCCAGCACACGCTCAGGCAGTGCGCGCTGGCCGAGATCCGCGTCTACCGGGACGTCAGCCTCGCCGTGATGTCCCACATGGGACGCATCCTCGGCTGGTCCCGGGCCAAGTCCGCGGTCCTCGCCGCGGGCATCCACGGGGTCTACGCCTACGAACGCGCCGTGGGCTGGCGCCGCATGGTCTCCCTGAGGATGCCGGAACGCCGCGACGCCCTGGGCGGTCCCGCCGCCGCGGCCCCGGAGTTCGCCTGACCGCCCCGGAAGACGCCTACAGCCAGCCCCGCCGCTTGAACGTCCGGTACAGCAGCACCTCCAGCACGCCCATCAGCGCGATGACCGCCGGATACGCCCACACCCAGTGCAGTTCCGGCATGTGCTCGAAGTTCATGCCGTAGATCCCCGCGATCATCGTGGGGATCGCGGCCATGGCAGCCCACGCGGAGATCTTCCGCATGTCGTCGTTCTGCCGGACGCTCATCTGCGCGAGATGCGCCGACAGGACGTCGGACACCAGACGGTCCAGGCCCTCGACCGACTCGTTCACGCGCGCGAGGTGGTCGTTGACGTCCCGGAAGAAGGGCCGCGCCTTCTCGTTCACGAACGGCACCGTCCCGCCGTAGGCCCCCACGCCCGCGAGCCGGGTCAGCGGCATCGACAGCGGGACGGTGGCCCGGCGGAACTCCAGGATCTGCCGTTTGAAGGTGTAGATCCGCGACGCGGTGTTCCGCGAACCGCCGCCGTCCGGCGAGAACACCTCCGCCTCCAGCTCCTCCAGGTCGGTGCCCAGCTCCGTGGCCACCTCCAGATAGTGGTCCACGACGGCGTCCGCGACCGCGTACAGCACCGAGGTGGGTCCCTTGCCGAGCAGCTTCGGCTCGCGCTCCAGGCGTTCGCGCACGGCCTTCAGCGGCGAGCCCACACCATGACGGACCGTCACCACGAAGGCGTCGCCGAGGAAGAGCATGACCTCGCCGGTGGAGACGGTGTCGCTGTCCGGCTCGTACACCACCGGCTTGAGGACCACGAACAGCGAGTCGTCGTAGACCTCGAGCTTGGGGCGCTGATGGGCCTTGAGGGCGTCCTCGACGGCCAGCGGATGGAGTCCGAACTCCTTGGTGACGAGGTCGAACTCGTTCTCCGACGGCTCAAGCAGACCGATCCACACGAACCCGCCCGCCGCCCGCGCCCGGTCCAGCGCGTCGGACAGGTCCTCGGGGCCCTCGGTCCGGTGTCCCTCCCGGTAGATGGCACAGTCGACGATCACGGAGCGTATTCTCCCGTCGCTCGCAAGACATTGCATTCCGGCGTACGCCTACCCTTGCCGCATGCCCACGTTGATCCTCGTCAGACACGGACGGTCCACCGCGAACACCGAGGGGCTCCTCGCCGGGTGGACGCCCGGGGTCGCCCTGGACGAGCGCGGCACCGCACAGGCCGCCTCCCTGCCCGGCCGGCTGGAAGGCGTGCCGATCTCCGAGGTCGTCGCCAGCCCCCTCCAGCGCTGCCAGGAGACGATTCAGCCGCTGCTCGACGCCCGGCCGGGGCTCCCGGCGCACACCGAGGAGCGCATCGGGGAGTGCCACTACGGCGACTGGAGCGGGCGCAAGCTCGCCGAGCTGGGCGACGAACCGCTCATGGAGGTCGTCCAGGCGCACCCGTCGGCGGCCGCGTTCCCCGGCGGCGAGTCCATGCGAGCGATGCAGACCCGCGCGGCGGAGGCCGTACGGGAGTGGAACGCGCGCGTGGAGCGCGATCACGGCGCCGACGCCGTGTATCTGATGTGCTCGCACGGAGACATCATCAAGTCGCTCGTCGCCGACGCACTCGGACTTCACCTCGACCTCTTCCAGAGGATCTCCGTCGAACCGTGCTCCATCACCGTGATCCGGTACACACGGCTGAGGCCGTTCCTCGTGCGCCTCGGCGACACCGGTGACTTCGCGTCCCTGGTGCCGCGCGAGGAGGCGGCGGGCGGTGACGCCCCGGTCGGTGGTGGTGCGGGCGCACCGTGATCGTCGGGCGCAGTAGGGTGAAGCGGTTCACTCACGCGCGTTCGCACATGGACGTTCCCGTCGTTCCCGTACTCACGAATCCAATGGAGACAGGACGTGTCCCGTCAGGTGTTCCTCTATGACCCGCCGGACCGCTTCGTGGCCGGCACGGTCGGACTGCCCGGACGCCGTACGTTCTTCCTCCAGGCCACGGCCGGCCCCCGAGTGACCAGCGTGGCCCTGGAGAAGACGCAGGTGGCCGCCCTCGCCGAGCGGATGGACGAACTCCTCGACGAGGTCGTGCGCCGCAGCGGCGGCAGCGCCTCCGTGCCGGCCGTGCCGCCCACCGACGTCGCCGACACCGCGCCCCTCGACACCCCCGTCGAGGAGGAGTTCCGGGTCGGCACCATGGCCCTCGCCTGGGACGGCGAGGAGCAGCGCATGATCGTCGAGGCACAGGCGCTCGTGGAGCTGGAGGCCGAGTCCGAGGAGGACCTCGCCGAGGCCGAGGAGCGGCTCCTCCAGGACGAGGAGAACGGACCCCCGATGCTGCGGGTCCGGCTCACCGGCGCGCAGGCCAGGGCCTTCGCCAAGCGTGCCCTGGACGTCGTCAACGCGGGCCGGCCGCCGTGCCCGCTGTGCAGCCTCCCGCTCGACCCGGAAGGACACGTATGTCCGCGCCAGAACGGATACCGCCGCGGAGCGTGACCACGGCAGAACTGCTCGCCCGGGGTGAGCTGACGGTACGCGGGCAGATCAGGGACGCGTCCAACGCGGTGCTGCACTGCTCCGTGTCGTACGAGGGCCAGGAGGCCTTCTGCGTCTACAAGCCGGTACGCGGCGAAAGACCCCTCTGGGACTTCCCGGACGGCACCCTCGCCCAGCGCGAGGTCGCCGCCTACGAGGTCTCCGAGGCGACCGGCTGGGGCCTGGTGCCGCCCACCGTGCTGCGGGACGGCCCCTTCGGCGAGGGCATGTGCCAGCTGTGGATCGAGGGCGTGGAGGGCAGCGAGCTGCTCGCCCTGGTCGACGGCGAGGAGCCCGAGCCGGGCTGGAAGGCCATCGGCTTCGCCGAGGTCGGCGAGGGCAGGACCGCTCTGCTGGTGCACGCGGACGACGAGCGGCTGCGCAGGCTCGCCGTCCTGGACGCGGTGATCAACAACGCGGACCGCAAGGGCGGCCATCTGCTGCCCGGCGCCGAGGGCCGGCTGTACGGCATCGATCACGGCGTGACCTTCAACACCGAGAACAAGCTGCGCACGCTGCTGTGGGGCTGGGCGGGCGAGCCGCTGACGGAGGAGGCCCTCGACGTCCTGAAAGGCCTCAGGGACGCCCTGTCGGGACAGCTGGCCACCCGACTGGCCACCCTGATCACCCCCGCCGAACTGGACGCCACACGCGCGCGTGTCGACGCGCTGCTGGACTCCGGGAAGCACCCGGAGCCGAGCGGCGAGTGGCCGGCCATTCCCTGGCCGCCCGTCTAGCGGCACACTGCACACAGGGCCGTACCGCGCAAGAAGGCCCTACCGGCCATCCGGCCCGGTCCGGTTCGTATACGGAACATCCGTCCGGTTAGGCTCATGACATGCATGCCTGGCCCGCTTCCGAGGTCCCCGCCCTGCCTGGTCAGGGCCGCGACCTGAGGATCCACGACACCGCGACCGGCGGTCTGGTCTCCCTCGACCCCGGTCCCGTCGCCCGTCTCTACGTCTGCGGCATCACGCCGTACGACGCCACCCACATGGGGCACGCGGCGACCTACAACGCGTTCGACCTCGTGCAGCGCGTGTGGCTCGACACGAAGCGTCAGGTTCACTACGTCCAGAACGTCACCGACATCGACGACCCGCTCCTGGAGCGCGCCGAGCGGGACGGCCTCGACTGGGCCGCCCTCGCCGACAAGGAGACGGTCCTCTTCCGCGAGGACATGACCGCCCTGCGCATGCTGCCGCCGCAGCACTACATCGGCGCGGTCGAGGCCATACCCGGGATCGTCCCGCTCGTCGAGCGACTGCGGGACGCCGGAGCCGCCTACGAGCTCGAAGGGGACGTCTACTTCTCCGTCGAGTCCGACCCGAACTTCGGCAAGGTCTCGAACCTCGACGCGGCCGCCATGCGGCTGCTGTCCGCCGAGCGCGGCGGCGACCCGGACCGCCCGGGCAAGAAGAACCCCCTCGACCCGATGCTGTGGATGGCCGCCCGCGAGGGCGAACCCAGCTGGGACGGCGCCTCGCTCGGCCGGGGACGCCCCGGCTGGCACATCGAGTGCGTCGCGATCGCCCTGGACCACCTGGGCATGACCTTCGACGTCCAGGGCGGCGGCTCCGACCTCGCCTTCCCGCACCACGAGATGGGCGCCTCCCACGCCCAGGTGCTGACCGGCGAGTTCCCCATGGCCAAGGCGTACGTCCACGCCGGCATGGTCGGTCTCGACGGCGAGAAGATGTCCAAGTCCAAGGGCAACCTGGTCTTCGTGTCCCAGCTGCGGCGCGACGGCGTCGACCCCGCCGCCATCCGCCTCGCGCTGCTCGCCCACCACTACCGCGCCGACTGGGAGTGGACCGACCAGGTCCTCCAGGACGCCGTGGACCGGCTCGGCCGGTGGCGTGCCGCCGTCTCCCGGCCCGACGGACCGCCCGCCGAGGCGCTCGTCGAGGAGATCCGCGAGGCACTCTCGAACGACCTGGACGCGCCCGCCGCGCTCCTCGCCGTCGACCGCTGGGCCGCCGCACAGGCGGAACAGGGCGGCACCGACATGGGGGCGCCCGGCGTGGTGACACGTGCGGTGGACGCGCTGCTGGGCGTGGCCCTCTAGAAGGCCGTACGGAAGGGGCGCTTCCTCCCCGCGGAGGAAGCGCCCCTCGCTGCTGCTCAGGTGCTGTCAGAAGCGCTGGATCCGCACGCTGCGCAGCACGTTCGGCGACTGTCCGTCCCAGACGCCGACGACCTGGTGGCCGAACGCGAACGCCTCCTGGATCTGCTGGTGGAGCTGCGGCGACGGGTTGGTCAGGCTCCGGAACTGGTTGTCGATCCGCAGGAAGATCTGCTGCGGCTGGCCCGGGAGCGGCTGCACGATGTCGATGAAGGCGTCGGCCACTCCGGCGGCGAGTGCCTGGGTCTGCACCTGCTGCACCACGGACTGCGTGAGCTGCTGGATCTGCTGCTCCTGCTGGTTGTGCTGTTGCTGTTGCTGCTGGCCTCCGAGCTGTTGGAGGAGCTGCTGGTAGGGCTGCTGCTGCCCGAGCTGCTGGAGCTGCTCCAGGGAGCCGGAACCGCCCTGCTGCTGGTGCGGCGACGTGCTCGGGAACTGCTGTCCCTGCTGGCCTTGTTGCCCCATCTGGCCTGTCTGGCCCATCTGGCCCATCTGCGGGGTGATGCTCATACGGGTGTCACCTTCCCTTGATGGAGTCGGGTCGTGCCGTGGGAACCGTCAGCCGGTGACGACCAGGCCGACGATCTCGTCGTCCGAGAACCACACCCGGACGTCGGGCCGTCCGCCCGCGAAGGCGGCGTGCACCGCCTGCCGGATCTCGGGGGACGGGTGGTTGAGGTTGCGCCACGCGCCGGCCACGAACAGCCTCAGGCGCGGCGGGAGTTCACGGGGGTACGGCAGCAGCTCGTCCCAGTACCGCTCGGCCTGGCCCGAGCCGACCGCGTCCGGCAGCAGCCGGGTGACCGCCGCCTTGATGTCGGGCCGGTTGCCGATCCGCTGAGAGGCGGGCCGGCCCGGCGCGTCCTGCTGCGGGGAGCCTGTGGCGCGCAGCACCGTACGGGCCTGTTCCGGGGACATCGGGGGACGGCCGGCGGCCTTGAGCATGCCCTGGAGCGCGGCCAGCGCGCCGGCCACCACCGGGGAGGCGGCGGAGGTCCCGGAGAACGTGTCCGTGTACCAGGCGATCTCCTCGGGCCCGCCCTGGAGGTCGCCGGGCCTGTCCCAGAAGCCGCCGGTCGTCGTGACCTCGCGTCCCCAGCCCTGCGCGTCCACGCGGGCGCCGTAGTTGGAGAAGGCGAGGCGCGAGCGGTCCGGGCCGTGGTCGCGGCCGTGGGTGCCGGGCGGCGGGGCGCCCGCGCCGACCAGGACGGCGCCGGAGGACCGGTTGGAGGGGTTGAACGGGTTGCGCCACCACTCCGGGAAGTCGTCGGGGCGACGCTCGTGGACGGCGTCGTCGAGGGACTCGCCGCCGTTGCCCGCGGCCGCCACGACCAGCACACCCCTGGCGCTCGCGTACCGCACGGCCGCGTAGTCGTCCGGCCACCATTCGATCGCGATGCAGCCCTTCTGGTCGTCCCGGGTCTCGAAGTCGAACCGCGGTCCGGGGCGTTGCAGTTCGACCAGGACGATGTCACCGGGGCCGAGCCGGTCGGCCGCCGCCCGGATCGCGGCCGCCGTGCCGATGCCCTGGAAGGACGCGGCCGCGGTCACCGCCTCCGGCGCGATCCCGGTCACTCCGCGTTCGCCCGCGTCGCCGCCGATGACGCCGATCACGGCGGTGCCGTGGTTGCGCCAGGCCAGCTCGGTCAGCGGGGTGCCGACGACGACGCCGGCGAGCTTGGCGGCCAGGTCCTCGTGGCCCAGCTGCCAGGCGCCCTCGACGTCGATCACGGTCACCCCCTCACCCGTCCCACCGGGCCGCTGCCAGGCCCAGTGGGCGTCGATGCCCTCGGGGGCGGGCCGCAGATAGCCCTGCCGTCCGGTGAAGTCGGGGGTGACCGGCGCGCCCTCCTTCAGGCGGCGGTCCCCGTCCACCGTCGCGGGCACGGCGGGCGGTTTGACGTAGGCCGTGTCGATGCCCGGCAACGCGGCGATCCGGGCCCGCAGTTCCGCCGTACGGTCCGCTCCGCCGCGCACCCGGTAGAACAGCGCGAGGTCGGGAACGCCTTCCTCGAGATGCTGCCCCAGGCGTTCCTCGCTGCCGAACAGCGGCTCCAGGGCCAGCTGTTCGTCGTTGAGGAACATGTCGAGGGCCGACACGTCGGCGCCCGCTGCCGAGCGGACGCCCTCGGCCCCGGCGCGCAGCCGGGTCTCGGGGCGGGCGACGACGATCAGTTCCTGCTCGGCTCCCCGGTAGGTGAATCCCGCTCCGTCGGGGCCCGGCCCGGAGGCTCCCGGGCCCTGTGGCGGCTGTACCTGCTCGGTCATCGGGTACCGCTCCCTTCGGTCCGTGCGGGTGCTGCGGGTGCCTTCCGGGGGACAACAAAGCACCACAACGGCGGTCCGTCCAGACCGTGTTCGCCAACTCGGTTTGAAACAAGTTGAATTGGGTAACGTGTGCAATCCGTCCGGAAACCGATGTCACGGCACAATCCCGCCAAAGGCTGTGGAGGCAGCCGTCATGTGATGGGGTGGGAGCGTCGCTTGACCGTTGGCCGGCCCTGCGCCGGCCCCCTTGCGGAAGGACGCACCGTGGCACCCGCAGACCGTTCCTTCGCACGTCGCACACTCCTGACCACGACCGCCGCGCTGACCGGAGCGGCCCTGCTCGGCGGCACCGCGCACGCGGCCGGGACCCGGCACACCGCATGGCCCGCGCAGTTCCCCCTGCCCGACGGCTTCCAGCCCGAGGGCATCACCATCGGCTCCGCGCCGTACGCCTACTTCGGGTCCCTCGCGAACGGCGACGTCCACCGCGTGAGCCTGGCCACCGGCCGCGGTGAGACCGTCGTGAGAGGTGCCGGCCGCCCGACCGTGGGCCTCAAGATCGACCGGCACGGCAGACTCTTCCTCGCCGGCGGCGACAGCGGCGAGATACGGGTCGCCGACGCCCGCTCCGGCAGGACCGAGCAGGTGCACGCCACCGGCGGCACCTTCGTGAACGACGTGATCCTCACCCCGGGAGCCGCCTGGTTCACCGACTCCTTCAAGCCGGTGCTCTACAAGCTGGCCAAGGGCGCGGTGACGACCGTACCTCTGACCGGGGACTGGCAGCAGGGGCCCGACTTCACGGCCAACGGCATCGAACGCACCCCCGACGGCCGCGCCCTGCTGGTGGTGAACGCCTTCGCGAACGGCGGCGGCCTCATGCGGGTCGACCCGCGCACCGGAGCCGCCCGCGCCGTCGACCTCGGCACGGCGAAACTCCCCAACGGCGACGGCCTGTTGCTGCTCGGCCGGATCCTCTACGCCGTCCAGCAGCAGCAGAACGCGATCGATGTGTTCCGGCTGAACGACTCCGGCACCCGGGGCACCGCGATCACCCGGATCACCGACCCGCGCTTCCGCATCCCGACCACGGTCGCCGCGTGGGGCAGGCGCCTGTACCTGCCCAACGCGCGCTTCGACGTGGAGCCGACGCCGACCACCGAGTACGACGCGGTGGCCGTGAACCAGGTCTGAAAAAGCGGTGGGGGCGGTGCGCGCACCGCCCCCACCCGCTCAGTCCTCCGACGAGGAGTCCCCGTCGTCCGGCTCCGTCTCGGTGTCCGGCTTCGGCGGCCTGGGCGGCTTGGTACGACCGCCCGGACTGTCCCGCAGATACGCCGAGCTGTCACTGCCGTCCGCGGTGGCGTGGCCGCCCGGCTGCCCCGGCTGGCCGCCGTCCCGGCGCCGCAGATACCGCTCGAACTCCCGGGCGATCGCCTCACCCGAGGCCTCCGGCAGCTCCGCGGTGTCCCGGGCCTCCTCCAGCGTCTGGACGTACTCGGCGACCTCGCTGTCCTCGGCGGCCAGCTGGTCCACGCCCACCTGCCAGGCACGCGCGTCCTCGGCCAGCTCGCCCAGCGGGATCCGTACGTCGATCAGGTCCTCCAGACGGTTCAGGAGAGCCAGCGTCGCCTTCGGGTTGGGCGGCTGCGACACGTAGTGCGGTACGGCCGCCCACAACGACACCGCGGGCACGCCCGCGTGGGTGCAGGCCTCCTGGAGGATGCCGACGATGCCTGTAGGGCCCTCGTACTTGGTCTCCTCCAGATCCATCCGCTGCGCCAGGTCAGGGTCGGACGTGGTCCCGCTGATCGGGACCGGGCGGGTGTGCGGGGTGTCGCCGAGCAGCGCGCCGAGGATCACCACCAGCTCCACGCCCAGTTCGTGGGCGAAGCCCAGCAACTCGTTGCAGAACGAGCGCCACCGCATCGACGGTTCGATACCTCGGACGAGTACGAGATCGCGCGGCTTCTCGCCGCCGACGCGGACCACCGACAACCTTGTCGTCGGCCACGTGATCTTGCGCACTCCGCCGTCCAGCCACACCGTGGGCCGGTTCACCTGGAAGTCGTAGTAGTCCTCGGCGTCGAGCGCCGCGAACACCTCGCCCTTCCACTCCTTGTCCAGATGCGCGACCGCGGTGGAGGCGGCGTCGCCGGCATCGTTCCAGCCCTCGAACGCGGCCACCATGACCGGGTCGATCAGCTCGGGAACCCCCTCGAGCTCGATCACCCAGCGCCTCCTTCCGACGTGCCCTCGCTTAACGCACCAACCTTACGGCGTCCGGCGGGGGCGCCCGCAGCCCCCTTGCACGGGGGAGTGAACGGATCACTGCCCCGTTCGCCACCCCCGAACACCCCCGTCGGCCGGGCCCGCCGGCACCGCCGCCGGCGCCCTCGCCCCGCACGCCCCGCTGCGGCAGAGCTCCGATGTCCTCTGACCACACCGGTTCACCCACTCGTGTGGAGCGGCGGACAACCGGCACCCGCCGCCGCTGCCGTACGCAACTCTTCGTCGGGTGAGCGACGTTGTCCCGAGGTCGCGCGTGCGGCGCGCCGGAATCATCTATCTGACCCTGCTGGCCGCGGGCACCCTGGGGGCGCTGCTGCTCGCCCCGCGTCTCGACGACCCGGCGACGGTGCTCGCCGCGCTGCTGCCGACCTGGGGCGGGGCCTATCTGGCGTGGACCGGCTACCGGGCCGAGCGGACCGAGGCCGCTGCGGGACAGACCCCGGAGGCCGTCGCCGACCGGCTCGCCGTCGCCGTCCGGCACGAGTGGGAGGGCGAGGCCGAGGTACGGCGGCTGACGGAGCCGTATCCGCTGCCCGTCGGCTGGCGGGGCGCCGATCCCGACCTGGCCGAGACGCCCGGGCCCCACCCGCACGGCGGCCGGGGGGAGATCACCGGCGTCCTCACCACGGGAGCGCCCACCCGGCTGCTGGTGCTCGGCGACCCGGGCTCGGGAAAGACCCTGTTCCTCGTACGGCTCCTGCTCGCACTGATCGAGCGACGGCGGACCGGCGAGCCGGTGCCCGTGCTGTTCCCGCTGGCCTCCTGGGACCCCACCGCGCTGGACCTGCGCGACTGGATGGAGCACAGACTCGTGCAGGACCACGCGGACCTCGGCGGACCCGCCCCCGCACCGTACGAACGGCTCACCCTCGCCCGCACGCTGCTCGACCGGCGGCTGATCCTGCCGGTGCTCGACGGGTTCGACGAACTCCCCGCGGAGACCGCGGCGACGGCACTGCACCGCATCGCCCGGGCGCTTCCGGCCGGGCGCGAGATGGTCCTGTCGAGCCGTCCCGCCGAGTATCGGGCGGCGCTGCGGCCGCGCACCGGGGTACCCGCGCGGCTCGCGGGGCTGGCCGGCATCCACCTCGAACCCCTGGACCCCGCCGACGTAGCCGCCTACCTCCTGCACGACGCGGGCGGCCCCCGCGCACCGGCCGCGCGCCGCTGGACCCCGGTGGTCCGGGCGCTGCGCACCGACACCCCCGTGGCCCGGGCACTGACCAGCCCGCTGATGGTGTCGCTGGCACGAACCGTGTACAACCCACGGCCGGACGAGGGCCACGCCGTGCTGCCCGACCCGGCCGACCTGGTGTGGCTGCGCGACCGCACCGCCGTGGAGCACCACCTCCTCGACAGCTTCGTCGACGCCGCCTACCGGCCGCACCCGCGCCGGAGCCGCCACTGGCCGACGGCACAGGCACGCCTCGCGCTCGGGTTCCTCGCCCGGCACATGGAACGAGGGCTCGACGGCGCCGCGGAGGTCGCCTGGTGGAAGCTGCGTCACGCCGTGCCGGCCGCACTGCCCAAGGTCCTGGCCGGTGCGCTGCTGGGCGTGGTGGCCTGGCTGTTCGAGGGCACGGTCATGACCCTGACCGGCCAGTTCACCTCGCAGGACGTGGCGGCCGACTGGGAACAGCGCGGCGGCCTCGGCATCGTGGCGGCGGGCATCTGCGGCGGCCTGGTGTGCGGCCTCGCCGCCGGAGCGGCGATCACGCTGTTGTGCGTGGCGGCCGCCGCACCGGGAAGCCTCCCCGAACTCCTGCTGAGCCGGCTGGCCGACACCGGAGCGCTCACCCTGGTCGGCCTGATCATCTCCGGGTTCGCCTTCGGGGCCCGGCCGCGACTGCGACGGCCGTCCCGCTGGGACCGCCGCGCCCTGTTGACCGGCACCCTCGCCGCGCTGTGCTACGTGGCGGCCTTCGGCAACGCGTGCGGGATCGCCAGCGCCCTCCTGTACGGTCTGACCGCCGCCGCGATCGGCACGGACGGGGTGCCCGCCGACCCGGTCCGTCCCGTCGCCCGGCTGCGCTGGCACTGGAGCGCCGCGGGGGTCGCCCGGGGGCTGCTGGTCGGGATCCTGCTGGGCGCGAGCATCGTCCTGGAGGGACTGGTCGCGTACGCGCTCCTGGGGCCCTCGGGCGCGGAGAACATCGCGCCCGCCGACCCGGTCGCGGCCTGCTGGGCAGGCGCCCAGCTCGCGGCCGTGTTCACGGTGTCCTGTCTGCTCGTGCACGGCCTCCGGGCCGTCCCCGTCGACCTCGCCGCCAGTGCCGACGAACGCGCCCTGCTCGCCAACGACCGGCGCACCCTGGGCGTCTGCGTCCTGACCTCGGCCGTGATCGGTGCCGTGGTGATCGGCGCCCAGGGCTGGTGCGCGGTGCTGTGGGGATCGACACGGGTGTGGGGCGCGCAGCCCACCGGCGGCTATCCGTGGATGTTCGTCGTGGGACTGATCCCTGCCCTGCTGACGGGGCTGGCCGTCGGCATCCGGCAGGCGGCCTGGGGCCACTACGCGGTCGCCCGCTGCTATCTCGCCGTCCGGCGGGGACTGCCGTACGACCTCATGGGCTTCCTCGCCGACGCCCATGACCGGGGTGTGCTGCGCCGGGTGGGCGCCGTCCACCAGTTCCGGCATGTCGCCCTGCAGCACCGGCTGGCGGAGCCCGGCCCCGAGTGACTCACAGCGTGGACCGCAGCCACTGTTCCACGCTCGCGATGTGCACCGTCGCCCACGAGCGTGCCGCCTCGGCGTCCCGGTCGCGCAGGGCGGTGAGGATCGCCCGGTGTTCGTGCAGGGTGCGGCTGACCGCGTCCTCCTGGGTCAGGCCGCGCCAGATCCGGGCCCGGGTGGTGGGCCCGGACAGGCCGTCCAGGAGCGAGCAGAGCACGGAGTTGCCGGAGCTCTGCACGATCCCGCGATGGAAATCGAGGTCGCAGGCGACCAGTTCCTCCACCGAGGGGCTGTTGCCGAGCTTGTCCAACTGGGCGGTGAGCGCGTCCAGTTGCTGCTCGCTGATCCGGGAGGCGGCCATCGCGGTGGCGGCCGGCTCCAGGATGCGGCGCACGGCCAGGAACTCCAGCACGGTGTCGTCGCGGTGGAAGTCCACGACGAAGCTCAGCGCCTCCAGCAGAAGCTGCGGATCCAGGCTGGTCACATAGGTGCCGTCGCCCTGCCGCACGTCCAGGATGCGGATCAGCGACAGCGCCCGCACGGCCTCGCGCAGCGAATTGCGGGACAGCCCCAGCTCGGAGGCGAGTTCGCTCTCCTTGGGGAGCCGGTCGCCGGGGCGCAGCGCGCCGGAGACGATCATGCCCTTGATCTTCTCGATCGCCTCGTCGGTGACAGCCATGTCCGGCCTCCTTTTCGCCCCGCGGTGCGCTGAGACGTCGGATGTGTGAGCTCATTATGGAGGCTGCCCGGCACCGCCCCGGATCCGATGTATGTTCGAATATCTCGAATGGTGGTACGCGCAGGTCATGTACGGTGGCGAGACCCAGTGAAACATCAGGAGTGCCCCGAAATGCCCCAGGAACTGCGCGCTGTCGAGTGGACCGGATCCGGACTCGCGCTCATGGACCAGACCCTGCTGCCGCACCGCACCGAGACCGTGGATGTCCGCGATGTGGACACTCTGGTCGACGCGATCCAGCGCCTCGTGGTGCGGGGCGCACCCGCGATCGGGGCGGCCGGAGCCTACGGAGTCGCGATCGCGCTGCTCCAGTGCGAGCGGGAGAGCTGGACGGACGGACAGCTCCTCGAGGCGGTCGCCCGCATCCGGGAGGCCCGTCCCACGGCCGTCAACCTCATGGTCTGCGTCGACCGGGTCGCGGCGCGTCTGCCCGAAGGTCTCGACGCGGTCCTCGAGGAGGCCGCCGCCGTCCAGCGCGAGGACGTCGGGGCGAACCGGGCGATGGGGGCCTTCGGTGCCGACTGGCTGCTCGAAAAGGTCGGCGCGGAGCGGCCGTTGAGGATTCTGACGCACTGCAACACGGGTGCGCTCGCGACGGCCGGGTGGGGCACGGCCCTCGGCGTCATCCGCGAACTGCACGCGCGCGGACGCCTGGAGGTCGTCCACGCCGACGAGACCCGTCCCCTGCTCCAGGGGTCCCGGCTCACCGCCTGGGAGCTGGTCCAGGAGGGCATCCCGCACCGCGTCCAGGTGGACGGAGCAGCTGCAGGAACGATTCTGCGTGGTGAGGTCGACGCGGCGGTCGTCGGCGCCGACCGCATCGCGGCGAACGGCGACACGGCGAACAAGGTGGGCACCGTGGCAATCGCCCTGGCCTGCGCCTACGTCGGCATACCCTTCCTGGTGGCGGCCCCCACCACCACGGTGGACCTCTCCACCGCGACCGGCGACGACATCCACATCGAGCTCCGGGCGGAGTCCGAGGTGCTGGAGTGGGCGGGGGTCCGCACGGCTCCGGCCGAGTCTCGCGGCCACAACCCGGCGTTCGACGTGACACCGGGGCGGCTGGTGACGGGCCTCGTCACCGAGCGGGGCGTGCTGGAGGTCTCGGCGGGCGAACTCCCCGGCGACCGGCTGAAGTGACCCCTCGCGACGGACGAAGGGACCCCCGGCCCGGGGATCCCTTCCGTCGTCTCAGCGGCCCGTGAGCTCCAACTCCAGCAGCCACTCCACCACTTCGGTGTGATGCCGAGCCTGGCGCGGATCGGCGCCCCACACGTACAGCCCGTGCCCGGCCACCACGACCGCCGGCATCCGTGGGTCCCGCGCCTCCTCCAGGCGGTCGCCGAGCACCTTCATGTCCTGGCTGTTGGCGATCACCGGCAGGGTCACCTCGACGTCGTGCGCGGGCACGCCGACCCCCTTGAGCATCTCCAGGTCGCGGAGGGCGATCCCGCCCGGTTCACGCCGGCCCATCGCCACCGAGGCGACGGTGTGCACATGGACCACGGCGCCGGCCCCGGTGAGCGCGGCCACACGCGCGTGCAGCTCGGCCTCCGCGGACGGCTTCCCGCCCTGCACGGCCGCTCCCTGCCCGTCCACCAACACCACGTCGGCGGGCGTCAGTTCACCCTTGTCGTGGCCGCTGGCGGTCACGGCGAGCAGCAGCGGCTCACGGGCGAGCACGACGGAGAGGTTCCCCGAGGTGCCCCGCATCCAGCCGAAGGAGGCGAAGCGGGCGGACTCGGCGGCGAGGACGGCCCCCGCCTCCTCGAGGTCGAGTGCGGTGATGTGGGCGGTCACGAAGAGCTCCTTGAAACGGTGATCTCGTCGAACGTCCCCGCCGCAGCGTGATCGCCGACGCCTTGCTCGAAGTACGGCTCCCCGGGCCGCCGTATCCCGACCGCCCGCCAGCCGGCCTCGCGGGCCGCGTCCAGCTCGCCGGGCCGGTCGGAGAGGAACAGCAGACGGTCCGGCGCGACACCGGTCGCCGAGGCGATCCGGCGGTACGACCGGGCCTCCTGCTTGGGTCCGGCGTTCTCGGTGTCGTAGAGCCCGGAGACCAGCGAAGTCAGGTCGCCCTGCGGGCTGTTGGCGAACCACGCCCGCTGCGCGGCGACGGACCCCGACGAGTAGACGTAGAGCCGTACGCCTGCCGAGTGCCAGGCGCGCAACTCCGGCACGACGTCGTCGTAGAAGTGCGAGACGAGGTCCCCCCGGGCGAAGCCCTCTGACCAGATGAGGCCCTGGAGGGTCTTCAGCGGGGTCGCCTTGCGGTCCTGGTCGAGCCAGGTGTCGAGCGCCTTCTCGACCTCGGCGGCACCGGCGTCCGGGTCACCGATCTCCTCGCGCACCTGGGCGACGGCGCGCGCCACCTCCGGGTCCTCGGACCGCTCGGCGAGCAGCGCGGCGAACCGCGAGCGGGAGTACGGGTAGAGCACGTCGACGACGAACCCCGTCGCGCTCGTGGTGCCCTCGATGTCGAGCACCACGGCGTCGACGGCGTACGTCAGGTCCCGCACGCTCACGCGGCGGCCCTGTCAGCCTCGTGGCCCGCCGCGATGGTGTCGTAGTCCGGGAAGCGGGAGGCGATGGTGGAGCCGGTGAAGTTGCCGACCCAGCCGTCCTCCTCGTGGAAGAAGCGGATCGCGGTGAAGGACGGGCTGGTGCCCATGTCGAACCAGTGGGTGGTGCCGCGCGGCACGCCCAGCAGGTCGCCCTTCTCGCAGAGGACCGCGTGCACCTCGCCGCTCACGTGCAGGTAGAAGATCCCGGAGCCGGAGACGAAGAAGCGCACCTCGTCATCGTCGTCGTGGGTGTGCTCCTGGAGGAACTTCTCGCGGGCCGCCCTGGCCTTCGCGGGGAACTCCGGGTCGTCGCTCGGATGCAGACCGAGGACGTCCACCGTGGTGAAGCCCTCCTCGGCGTTCAGCTTGTCGATCTCGGGGCCGTAGGCGGCGAACACGGTCTCGCTGTCGGCGTCGAACGGGACGTCCTCGCGGACCGGCCACTGCTCGTAGCGCACTCCGAGCGGCTTCAGCGCCTCGGCGATCTCGGCGGGGTCCGAGGTGCGGCGGACCAGGGTCTCGGGGCCGGACTCGGACCAGGTGGTCAGCAGCGTCATGGGAGCAACTCCAGGGCTCTGGAAGGGAAGTCCGGATACCGAGACAAGCACCGGACGGGCGGGGGAGGAAGAGGGGCGGCGACGGGGGAGCGGCAGCGATCGGTCAGCCGCGACACAGCGCGCGGCAACAGCGGCGCATGCAGGGCATGTGCGTCGCTTTCGCGCCAGGTGTCGTCATCAGGGCCTCACGGTGCCGGGTCGGGTGCCGGTCCAGCGATGGTAACTCCGGCCGTGACCTGGGCCGGGTGTGACGTAGTCGATGTCTCACCTGGTGAGAAAGCGGTTCCATTTCTTTGACGCGTGGCTGAAATCGTTCTCATGATCTGCGTATGAAGACGCTGCTGCTCGTGCGGCGGCTGTACGTGGACTTGCTCCGGTCGACCACAGCCAGCTGTCGCTGACCCCTTCCGGAGCCCCGGCCTGCCCGCCCCCCGTCTGTGCGGTGGCGCATTCCTGTCCCCCTGCTCCGGGCCGAGCCTTCCCTTCATCCCTTCGCACCACCCCGCACCTGGAGCCCCTCATGTCCCGCATCCGTCTGCCCTTCGCCGCGCTCTCCCTCGCGTCCGTCTCCGCCCTCGTGCTCTCCGGCTGCTCGCAGTCCACGGACGCGTCCAAGAACACCGGCGACACCGCCGCCTCCGCCTCCGCCGCCACCGGCAAGAAGCCGGCCCCCTTCAGCGCGGGCGCGGTCAAGGTGGCCCTGGTCCGGCAGAGCGGCGCCGGCGACTACTTCGAGCAGTGGGGCAACGGCGCCAAGGCCCAGGCCAAGGCCCTCGGCATCGACCTGACCGTGTACGACGCCCAGGCCGACAACGCCAAGCAGGCCACCGACCTGTCCTCGGCGATCAACTCCGGAGCCAAGGCGATCATCATCGACCACGGCTTCCCGGCGACGATCCAGCCGGAGATCGACAAGGCCGTCAAGAAGGGCATCAAGGTCGTCGTCTACGACGTCGAGACCTCCACCAAGGGCGTGGTCAGCACCGAGCAGGACGACGCCAGCATGGCCCAGGCCGTCCTCGACGTCATGTCCAAGGACCTCGGCAAGGACGCCAAGGTCGGCTATGTCAACGTCGCCGGCTACGCCGCCCTCGACAAGCGGAACACCGTCTGGGCGAAGGAACTCGCCGCGCAGGGCTGGAAGCAGCAGTTCAAGGTCGGCAAGGTCACCGACTCCACGGCCACCGACAACGTCCCGCTGGTCTCCGCCGCCCTCACCCAGCACGCGGACGTGACCGGGATCTTCGCGCCCTACGACGAGCTCGCCAAGGGCACCGTCCTCGCCGTCCAGAACAAGAAGCTCCAGGACAAGGTGAAGGTGTTCGGCGCGGACGTCTCCAACGCCGACATCCAGCAGATGACCGCCGCCGACAGCCCGTGGGTCGCCACGGCCGGCACCGACCCGTCCGCGGTCGGCGCCGCCGTCGTCCGTACGACCGCCCTGGAGCTGGCCGGTCAGCTGAACAAGACCTCGGTGGAGTTCCCGGCCGTCGCCATCACCCAGGACTTCCTGCGCGAGAAGAAGATCGAGAACATGGACCAGCTGCGGACGGCCCTGCCCGCGCTGAACCTGTCCCAGGTCTCGACCGCGGACTGGATCTCGAATGTCGCCCACTGACAGCGGCCCCGCACCGGCGGCCGTCGGTCTCACCGACGTCAGCATGGCCTTCGGCGGCAAGACCGTCCTCGCCTCCGTCACCCTCGACATCGCCCCGGGCAGCGTGGTCGCGCTGCTCGGTGCGAACGGTGCGGGCAAGTCCACGCTGATCAAGATCCTGTCGGGCGTGCACACCGGACACGGCGGTCAGGTGCGGGTCGCCGGGGAGCCCGCGGCTCTCCAGTCGCCGCTCGCCGCCCGCCAGTTGGGCATCCAGACCGTGCACCAGCGCATCGGCGAGGGGATCGTGCCCGGCCTCTCCGTCGCCGAGAACCTGGTCTTCGAGGAGCTGGCGCAGAAGCGCGGGAACCCGTTCCTGAACGGGCGCCGGGTCCTGGAGCGCGCCCGCGAGATCCAGGCGGGCCTCGGCCTCGACTGGAGCGACGCCGTCCTCAGGAAGGACGTCACCGAACTCGGCATCTCCGACCGCCAGTTGCTCATCCTCGCCCGCGCCCTGGCCACCCGCCCCCGGCTGCTGATCCTCGACGAGCCGACCTCGGCCCTGTCCGCCGCCGAGGCCGAACGCCTCTTCGCGCTCGTCGAGAGGATGCGCGGCGACGGTATAGCGGTGCTCTACGTCTCCCACCGCCTCGGTGAGATCGACGCCCTGGCCGACCGCCTGGTCGTCCTGCGGGACGGCCGTCTCACCGAGGACCAGGTGCGGCCCTTCGACTGGGACAGCGCCCTGCGCGCGATGCTGGCCCAGGCCCACGAGGCGACGACGGCCCGGCCCGTCCGGGAGGGCGCCGAGGGCGAGGTCGTGCTCTCCCTGCGCGGCGTACGGCTCTTCGCGGGCCGAAAGCCCCTTGACCTGGACCTGCGTACCGGCGAAGTCACCGGCGTCGTGGGCCTGTTGGGCGCCGGCAAGACCGAGCTGGCCCGCGGCCTGTTCGGCGCCGAGCCCTTCGCGACCGGCTCCGTCGAACTGGACGGCAGGCCGTACGAGCCGAGAAGACCCTCCGACGCCATCCGCGACGGCATCCACCTGGTCCCCGAGGACCGGCACGCCGACGCGCTCGTCCCCGGCTGGTCACTGGCCCAGAACATCTCCCTGCCGTTCCTGAAGTCGCTCTCCAGGGCCGGACTGGTCCAGCGCTCGAAGGAGGACGCCCTCGGCCGCGACACCATCGAGGCCCTCGGCGTCGTCGCCCGGGACGAGCACAGCACCGTGGAGGAGCTGTCCGGCGGCAACCAGCAGAAGGTCGTCGTCGGCCGCTGGCTCGCCGAGACACCCCGCGTCCTCATCCTGGACGAACCCTTCCGGGGCGTGGACATCGGCGCCCGCCGGGACATCGGCCGCCGCGCGAGGACCCTCGCCGCCGAGGGCGCCGCCGTGCTCGTGCTGTCCGCCGACGTGGACGAGGTCCTGGAGATCGCGGACCGGGTCGTCGTGCTCGCCGCCGGTGAGATCCACCTCGACGCGTACGGCGAGGACGCTGAGCGCGACCGCGTCATCCAGACCATCTCGGCGTCCGTGTGACCCCGGCCCACGTGAGGTAGTACGCCATGACCACAACCCAGAGCGCCCCGGTGAAGACGGCGACGCCGCCCACCGCCGGGACGGCCGTCCGCGTCCAGAACGCCGTCATCAAGTACGGCTTCATCTTCGTCACGGTCGCGCTGTTCCTCTACTTCGCGCTGAGCGAGGGCTCCTTCCGCGAGTCGGCGACCCTCCTCGACACCCTCCGCTACGTCTCCGTCGCCGCGATCCTCGGCCTCGGCGTCACCCTCACCATGGCCGTCGGCGGAATGGACATGTCGGTCGGCGCGGTCGCCGGCCTCGGAGTCTCGGTCGCCGCCCAGACGATGGTCGTCCACAACCAGATCGGCACGGTCGCGATCCTCGCGGTCCTCGCGGCGGGCGCCCTCGCGGGTCTCCTCAACGCCTTCCTGATCGTCGTACTGAAGATCCCCGACATGCTCGCCACCCTCGGCACCATGTTCGTCATCCAGGGCAGCAAACTCATCCTGGTCGACGGTCAGTCGATCACCCCGGGCATGACGATGGACGACGGCAGCACCGCCCCCGGCAAGTTCACCGCCGGCTTCCTGAAGATCGACCGCGGGACCGTCCTCGGCGTCCCCGTCTCGGTACTGATCTTCGCCGGCCTGACCGTCGCCGCCTGGGTCTTCCTGGCCCGCACCCGCTGGGGCCGCGTGCTCTACGCGATCGGCGCCAACCCGGAGGCCTCCCGCCTGGCCGGCATCCGCGTCGGCGGCTACCGCGCCCTGGCGTATGTCCTCTCCGGCGTCCTCGCCTCCATCGGCGGTCTGATCCTGGCGTCCCGCATCGGCCAGGGCGACGTCTCGGCTGGGACCTCGCAGCTCCTGGAGGCCGTGGCGGTGGCGCTGGTCGGCACCTCGGTGCTGGGCCGGGGCCGTCCGAACGTCTGGGGCACCGCCCTCGGCGCGGTGCTCATCGGCATCATCACCACCGGCCTGACCATCAAGGGCCTGCCGTACTACACCCAGGACGTCGTCGAGGGCGCGGTCCTCATCCTCGCCCTGGTCTTCAGCTTCACCTTGTCCAAGCGCCGCACCGCATAGGGGAGTTCACGATGGGTTACCGCATCCTGGAGACCGAGGACATCCCGGCGTACCTGCGCGAGCGCGGCCACTGGGACGGCGCGGCCGAGCCGGAGGTCCGCGAGGTCTCCGACGGCAACATGAACCGGGTCTTCCTGGCGTCCTCGGCCGACGGCACCCGCTCCCTCGCCGTCAAGCAGGCGCTGCCCTGGGTGCGGGTGGCGGGCCCGTCCTGGCCGATGAGCCCGGACCGCGCCGACGCCGAGGCCCGCGCCTACGAGCAGATCGCCAAGGTCGCCCCCGACAAGATCCCCGCGGTCCACGGCTACGACCCCGAGAATCACGCCCTCGTCATGGAGGACATGTCCGACCTGGAGGTCCTGCGCACCCTCCTCAACGAGGGAGCGTCGTACGGACCCCGCACCTCGGCGCGCGTCGGGGAGCTGGTCGCCCAACTCTCGTTCGCCACGAGCGACTTCGGCATGCCGTCCGCGGAACGCAAGGCGCTGATCGCGGCATCGGTGAGCCCCGAGCTGTGCAAGATCACCGAGGACGTGGTGCTCTCCGAGCCGTACATCGAGCACGAGCACAACCACTGGCACGAGGGCGTGGACGACCTGGCGGCGGCCTTCCGCGCGGACGCCGGGCTCCGTACGGAGGTGGCCGACCTCAGGCACCGGTTCATGACCGGCGCCCAGGCCCTCCTGCACGGCGACCTCCACACCGGCAGCATCATGGTCGGCGAGCGCGAAGGCGCCCACGTGGTGCGGGTGTTCGACCCCGAGTTCTCCTTCGTCGGGCCCATCGGCTTCGACCTGGGCCTCTACTGGGCCAACGCCCTGGTCTCGGAGGAACGGGCCCGCGCACTGGGCACGTCGAGCGACCACGGGGACCAACTCGGGCTGTCCTGGGAGTCGTTCGAGACGGAGTTCCGCCGCCTGTGGCCGACCCGCGTGGACACCTTCTTCGACGACGCCTACCTGGACCGCTTCCTGCGCGGGGTCTGGACCGAGTCCCTGGGCTACGCGGGCACGGAGATCATCCGCAGGATCATCGGCTTCGCCCACCTGACCGACCTGACGACCCTGCCGGACCCGGTCCCGGCGTCCCGGCGGGCCCTGCTGCTCGGCCGTGAACTCATCGTCCGGCGCGCGGAGCTGACCTCCCCGGACGCTGTACGGGACCTCGTGGACTCGGCTCTCTGAGCGGCGCACCTCGACACGGGAGCCGTAGGCCGGGACGGCGCGGGCGGTCCCGCCGTCCGTGCCGCGGCCCGCGAGACGGGCCTGGAGCCTGAGATGCGGGAACTCCAAGTACGCCCGGACCGGCGCAGCACCCCGCGCCGGTGGGCGTCCTCGACCAACTCCAGGCGCCGCCGGACCCGCATATGCCTGCTCCCCATGACCGAGCGTCGAAGCCTCCCGTCGGGAGCTCGGTGTGCGGTGCATGGCGAAGGGGACGCCCCCCAGCCCGGGAGGCGTCCCCTTCGCGTCGTCCGTCGTCCCGCGCGGACTACTTCTTGTCGAGCAGGTCCTGCACCTTCGCGCGGACCTCGTCCGTCGCCAGACCCCGGATGGTCAGGGTCGTGCGGCGGCGCAGCACGTCGTCCGGCGTCTCGGCCCACTCGTTGTCCCGGGCGTAGACGACCTGCGCCCAGATCTCCGGGGCGTCCGGGTGGACGCGCTCGCCCAGCTCCGGGTTCTCGTTCGCCAGCCGGGCGATGTCGAAGGCCAGCGAACCGTAGTGCGTGGCCAGGTGCCTGGCCGTGTCGGCGGCCATGCGCGGTCCCGGCGCCGGGTTGTCCACCAGCAGGCGGTGCGCGACCGCGCGCGGGTTGGCGACCCCGGGCAGCGGAAGCTTCTTCGGCAGGGCGGAGACGGGCTCGAAGTCGTCGCCCAGCGGAGCGCCCGGCAGCGCCTCCAGTTTCTGCATGACCGTCCGGCCGATGTGGCGGAAGGTCGTCCACTTGCCGCCGGCGACGGACAGCATGCCGCCCCGGCCCTCCGTCACCACGGTCTCGCGCTTGGCCTTCGCGGTGTCACCGGGACCGCCCGGCAGCACCCGGAGTCCCGCGAACGAGTAGGTGATCAGGTCACGGGAGAGCTGCTGGTCGCGGACGGAGAACGCGGCCTCGTCGAGTATCTGGGCCGTGTCCTTCTCCGTGACCGCGACGTCCGCCGGGTCGCCCTCGAACTCCTCGTCCGTGGTGCCGAGCAGCAGCATGTCCTCCCACGGCAGGGCGAAGGTGATGCGGTACTTGTCGATCGGGGTGGCCAGCGCGGCCTTCCACGGCGAGGTCCGCTTCAGGACCAGGTGCGCGCCCTTGGAGAGACGGATCGAGGGGGCCGCGTTCGGGTCCTCCATCCGGCGCAGGTGGTCCACCCACGGGCCGGTCGCGTTCAGCACGAGCCGGGCGTTGACGCCGAACTCGTCGCCGGACTGCCGGTCGCGCAGGTCCGCGCCGGTCACCCGGCCCTGGGTGAACCGCAGCCCGGTCACCTCGGCGTGGTTCAGCACGACCGCGCCCGCCTCGACGGCCGCACGGACCGTCATCAGCGCCATGCGCGCGTCGTTCATCTGGTCGTCGCCGTACACGGCCACGGCCTTGAGGTTCTCGGTGCGCAGCTCGGGCACGTCCTGCGCCGCCTTCGCGGGGGACAGGAGGTGACCGACGCCGTCACCGAACGCCGAGAGCGCGGAGTAGGCGAAGACGCCCGCCCCGAGCTTCGCGGCGCCGTGCGGCCCGCCCTTGTACACGGGGAGGTAGAAGGTGAGCGGGTTCGCCAGGTGGGGGGCCACCTGGCGGGAGACCGCACGGCGCTCGAAGTGGTTCTCCGCCACCAGCTTCACCGCGCCGGTCTGCAGATAGCGCAGACCGCCGTGGAGCAGCTTGGAGGAGGCGGAGGAGGTGGCGCCGGCGAAGTCGCCGGCGTCGACCAGGGCCACCCTGAGGCCGGACTGCGCGGCGTGCCAGGCGGTGGAGATGCCCAGGATGCCGCCGCCGATCACGAGAAGGTCGTACGACGCCTTGGAGAGCTGCTCCCGGGTCTCGGCGCGGCTCGGGTGGGAGCCGGAGGCCGGGCGCGTACCGAGGGCAGGCACGGACTGCAGGGTGGACTGACTGGTCATGTGGGGTTCTTACTCCTCATCAGAGCTGTTGAGGGGGTGTCTCAGCTCTCGTCCTCGAGCCAGCCCATGGTCCGCTCGACGGCCTTGAGCCAGCTCTTGTACTCACGGTCGCGGGTCTCCGCGTCCATGCGGGGGGTCCACTCGGCGGCCCGGCGCCAGTTGGCGCGCAGGTCGTCGGTGCTGGTCCAGAAGCCGACGGCGAGACCGGCGGCGTAGGCGGCACCGAGGCAGGTCGTCTCGGCGACCATCGGACGGACCACGGGGGCGTCCAGGAAGTCCGAGAGGGTCTGCATCAGCAGGTTGTTGGAGGTCATGCCGCCGTCGACCTTGAGGGCCGCGAGCTCGACGCCCGAGTCCTTGGTCATGGCGTCCGTGATCTCACGGGTCTGCCAGGCGGTGGCCTCCAGGACGGCACGCGCCAGGTGCGCCTTGGTGACGTACCGGGTCAGACCGGCGATCACACCGCGGGCGTCGGAGCGCCAGTACGGGGCGAACAGGCCGGAGAAGGCCGGCACGAAGTACGCGCCGCCGTTGTCCTCGACGGAGAGCGCGAGCGTCTCGATCTCGGCGGCGGTGGAGATCAGGCCCATCTGGTCGCGCATCCACTGCACCAGCGAACCGGTGACGGCGATGGAGCCCTCGAGGGCGTAGACCGGCTTCTGGTCACCGATGCGGTAGCCGACGGTGGTCAGCAGGCCGGAGTACGAGTTGATGATCTTCTCGCCGGTGTTCAGCAGCATGAAGGTGCCGGTGCCGTACGTCGACTTGGCCTCGCCCTCGGCGAAACACGTCTGGCCGAACAGGGCCGCCTGCTGGTCACCGAGCGCCGAGGCGACCGGGATGCCGCCGAGCAGGTCGCCCAGCTTGCCGCCGGCGACCTCGCCGTAGACCTCGGCCGAGGAGCGGATCTCGGGGAGCATCGCCAGCGGCACGCCGATGGATTCGGCGATCTTCTCGTCCCACTCCAGCGTGTGGAGGTTCATCAGCATGGTGCGGGAGGCGTTGGTGACGTCGGTGTAGTGCTTGCCGCCGTCGACACCACCGGTCAGGTTCCAGATGACCCAGGTGTCCATGGTGCCGAAGAGGATGTCGCCGCGCTCGGCGCGCTCACGCAGACCCTCGACGTTGTCGAGCAGCCAGCGGGCCTTCGGGCCGGCGAAGTAGGAGGCCAGCGGCAGGCCGGTCTCGCGGCGGAAGCGGTCCTGGCCGACGTTGCGGCCGAGCTCCCTGCAGAGGGCGTCGGTGCGGGTGTCCTGCCAGACGATGGCGTTGTGGACGGGCTCACCGGTGTTCTTGTCCCAGAGGAGAGTGGTCTCGCGCTGGTTGGTGATGCCGATGGCCTTGATGTCGTCGCGGGTGATGCCGGCCTTCTGGATGGCTCCGGCGACGACCTCCTGGACGTTGGTCCAGATCTCGTTGGCGTTGTGCTCGACCCAGCCCGGCTTCGGGAAGATCTGCTCGTGCTCCTTCTGGTCGACCGAGACGATACGGCCGTCCTTGTCGAAGACGATGCAGCGGCTGGAGGTGGTGCCCTGGTCGATGGCGGCGATGAAGGGGCCGGCGGTGTGGGCGTCGGTCACTGTGTGCTCCTGGGTTCCGTGAGTGAGGACGGTCTACGACTGCTGCGCTCTGCGCGTGCTGCGCTGTGACTGCTTCAGATGTTCTAAGCGAAAGCGATGTTGTAGATGCCCGCGGCGATCGCGCCGCCGATCAGGGGACCGGCGATCGGGACCCAGGCGTAGCTCCAGTCGGAGCCGCCCTTGTTGGGCAGGGGCAGGAGGGCGTGCACGATGCGCGGACCGAGGTCACGGGCCGGGTTGATCGCGTAGCCGGTCGGGCCACCGAGGGACAGACCGATGGAGACGACCACGAGGGCGGTGATCAGGGCGCCCAGGGTGCCCAGGCCCTTGCCGTCGCCGTTGAGACCCTGCGTGAGCACGGCCAGGACCAGCACGATGGTGCCGATGACCTCGGTGGCGACGTTCTGCCAGGCCACGCGGACCTCGGGGCCGGTGGAGAAGATGCCCAGCACCGGGCCGGCGCCCTTCTCCTGCGCCTCGACGGCCTTGGCGGTCGTGGCCTGCGCACCCGGCGCGCCGACGATCTCCTTGTCGGTGAGGTGCGCGTGGAACTGGCCGTAGTAGGCCACCCAGACCAGTGCCGCACCGATCATGGCGCCGAGCAGCTGACCGCCCCAGTAGACCGGGACGTCACTCCACGGGATGCCGTCCTTCTTGAGCGCGAGCGCGAGCGTGACGGCCGGGTTGAGGTGGGCGCCGGAGAGCGGCGCCGAGGTGTAGACGGCCGTCAGAACGGCGAAACCCCACCCGAAGGTGATGGCGAGCCAGCCGGCGTTGCGGGCCTTGGAGGCCTTCAGCGTGACGGCGGCGCACACGCCTCCGCCGAGCAGGATGAGTATGGCGGTACCGATGGTCTCGCCGATGAAGATGTCGGAGCTGGACACCCGCGACTCCTTTGTCCTTCGTCCAGGGGACCGAACCCCGGGTCCCTCCGGAGGTTCGAGCTGCTCTCGGGGTGAGAGCGATGCCGGCCCTTGGCGTTGTCACACTCTAGCGCGTATTGCCGGTAGGTGTTCGACAATGCCGACCGATGGACGGGAGTCTTGCTCCGGGGTTACGCGCACGTCAAGGGTTCTGTACTCGAAAACACGATCGTTATTGATGACTGTGAGTCAAGGATCTTGTTTTGGTGATTTGTACGGTTGTGTCAGAGTACGACCGAGGGCCGGTACGTCACCGACGTACCGGCCCTTTCTCACGCTTCTCAGAACCGCCCGGCGCCCAGGTCCCGCGAGACCGCGCGGGCGCAGTCCCGCACCGCCGCGATCAGCTCGGGGCGCAGCGCCCCGTCCTCGTCGGGCCGGCACAGCCGCTCCACCGCGCCCGTGATGCCGACCGCGCCGACCGGCATCCGCCGCCGGTCGTGGATGGGCGCGGCGATGGACGCCACGCCTTCCCAGGTCTCCTCGACGTCCGCCGCGTACCCGCGCGCGCGCGTGATGTCGAGGATTCCCTCGAAGTCCGCCAGATCGCACACGGTCCGCTCGGTGAAGGCCTTGCGGTCGGCCTCCAGGGCCTCGCTGTGCGCCACCGGGTCGTACGCCGACAGCACCTTGCCCAGGGCCGTGGAGTGCAGGGGCTGCATGGCCCCGATCTCCAGCACCTGTCGGCTGTCGTCGGGCCGGAAGACGTGGTGCACGATCAGCACGCCCTGCTGGTGCAGCACCCCCAGATGGACGCTCTCGCCGCTGGAGCGGGCCAGGTCGTCGGTCCACACGAGCGCACGCGCGCGCAGCTCGTGCACGTCCAGATAGGTGGTGCCCAGGCGCAGCAGCTCGGCGCCCAGCTGGTACCGCCCCGAGGCATCGTCCTGCTCCACGAACCCCTCCTGCTGGAGGGTGCGCAGAATGCCGTGCGCGGTGCCCTTGGCGAGGCCCAGGGACGAGGCGATGTCCGACAGGCCGAGTCTCCGCTCGCCGCCCGCGAGGAGCCGCAGCATCGCGGCCGCCCGTTCGAGCGACTGGATGTTCCGTGCCATCGCCGTCCTGCCTCCGTCCCCATCGACAGCCGAGTGTTACGGCGTCGCTGCCACTGTTCGGCAATGCCGAACACTACCGGTCGATGCCGACCTCCCGCTAATGGTCGGTCGGCATCTGTTGTGTCACTCGTATCCCGCGGGTGACCTGGCCGCCATCCTCGTCCGTCCCGTGGACGTGCCGACCATCCTCGCGGGGACCCGGCTACCCTGGCGTGGTGCGCCCGGCGTGGGACGACTCACGGGCGCCATGAAGCCGACAGCCGTCGCAACTGAGGGAGCCCTTTCATGGCCTCGTCGCCACTGACCCCTTCCGCCGACAGCCGGACCCGTGTGTCCGCGCTCCGCGAGGCGCTCGCCACCAGAGTGGTGGTCGCCGACGGAGCGATGGGCACCATGCTGCAGGCCCAGGACCCCACCCTGGAGGACTTCGAGAACCTCGAGGGTTGCAACGAGATCCTCAACGTGACCCGCCCGGACATCGTCCGCTCCGTCCACGACGCGTACTTCGAGGTGGGCGTCGACTGCGTCGAGACCAACACCTTCGGGTCCAATCACACGGCCGCGTCGGAGTACGACATCGCCGACCGCGTGCACGAACTGTCCGAGGCGGGTGCCCGGATCGCCCGTGAGGCGGCCGACGAGCACACCGCCCGCGACGGCCGCCAGCGCTGGGTCCTGGGCTCCGTCGGCCCCGGCACCAAGCTGCCCACCCTCGGCCACATCGACTACGCCACGATCCGCGACGGCTACCAGGCCAACGTCGAGGGCCTGCTCGCGGGCGGCGCCGACGCCCTGATCGTCGAGACCACCCAGGACCTGCTCCAGACGAAGGCCTCGGTGCTCGGGGCGCGTCGCGCGCTCGAGGCGACCGGCGCCGACGTGCCGCTGGTGGTCTCGATGGCGTTCGAGACCACCGGCACGATGCTGCTCGGCTCCGAGATCGGCGCAGCGCTGACCGCGCTGGAGCCGCTCGGCATCGACATGATCGGCCTGAACTGCTCGACCGGCCCGGCCGAGATGAGCGAGCACCTGCGCTATCTCGCCCGGCACTCCCGCATCCCGCTGCTGTGCATGCCGAACGCGGGCCTGCCGATCCTCACGAAGGACGGCGCGCACTTCCCGCTCGACCCGGAGGGCCTGGCCGACGCCCAGGAGAACTTCGTCCGCGACTACGGCCTCTCCCTGATCGGCGGCTGCTGCGGCACCACCCCCGAGCACCTGCGCCAGGTCGTCGAGCGCGTCCGCGAGCTCACGCCCTCCGAGCGCAACCCGCAGCCCGAGCCCGGCGCCGCGTCCCTCTACCAGACGGTCCCGTTCCGCCAGGACACCTCCTACCTGGCCATCGGCGAGCGCACCAACGCCAACGGCTCCAAGAAGTTCCGCGAGGCCATGCTGGAGGCCCGCTGGGACGACTGTGTGGAGATGGCCCGCGAGCAGATCCGCGAGGGCGCCCACATGCTGGACCTCTGCGTGGACTACGTCGGCCGCGACGGAGTGGCGGACATGAAGGAGCTGGCCGGCCGCTTCGCCACCGCCTCCACCCTGCCGATCGTCCTCGACTCCACCGAGGTCCCCGTCATCCAGGCCGGTCTGGAGAAGCTCGGCGGCCGCGCGGTCATCAACTCCGTCAACTACGAGGACGGCGACGGCCCCGAGTCCCGCTTCGCGAAGGTCACCAAGCTCGCCCAGGAGCACGGCGCCGCGCTGATCGCGCTGACCATCGACGAGGAGGGCCAGGCCCGCACCCCCGAGAAGAAGGTCGAGATCGCCGAGCGGCTCATCGACGACCTGACCGGCAACTGGGGCATCCACGAGTCGGACATCCTCATCGACACCCTGACCTTCACCATCTGCACCGGTCAGGAGGAGTCCCGCAAGGACGGCATCGCCACCATCGAGGCGATCCGCGAACTCAAGCGCCGCCACCCGGACGTCCAGACCACGCTGGGCCTGTCCAACATCTCCTTCGGCCTCAACCCGGCCGCCCGTGTCCTGCTCAACTCGGTCTTCCTCGACGAGTGCGTGAAGGCGGGCCTGGACTCGGCGATCGTGCACGCGTCGAAGATCCTGCCCATCGCCCGCTTCACCGAGGAGGAGGTCCAGACCGCCCTGGACCTCATCCACGACCGCCGCGCCGAGGGCTACGACCCGCTGCAGAAGCTGATGGCCCTCTTCGAGGGCGCCACCACCAAGTCCCTGAAGGCGGGCCGGGCCGAGGAACTGGCCGCCCTGCCGCTGGAGGAGCGCCTCAAGCGACGCATCATCGACGGCGAGAAGAACGGCCTGGAGGCCGACCTCGACGAGGCCCTCCAGACGCGCCCCGCCCTCGACATCGTCAACGACACCCTCCTGGACGGCATGAAGGTCGTCGGCGAGCTCTTCGGCTCCGGCCAGATGCAGCTGCCCTTCGTCCTCCAGTCCGCCGAGGTCATGAAGACCGCGGTGGCCTACCTCGAACCGCACATGGAGAAGGTCGAGGGCGACGAGGCCGGCAAGGGCACCATCGTGCTCGCCACCGTCCGTGGCGACGTCCACGACATCGGCAAGAACCTCGTCGACATCATCCTGTCCAACAACGGCTACAACGTGGTCAACCTCGGCATCAAGCAGCCGGTCTCCGCGATCCTGGACGCCGCCGCCGAACACCGCGCCGACGTCATCGGCATGTCGGGACTCCTGGTCAAGTCCACGGTGATCATGAAGGAGAACCTGGAGGAGCTCAACCAGCGCGGCCTGGCCGCCGACTTCCCGGTCATCCTCGGCGGAGCCGCGCTGACGAGGGCGTACGTCGAACAGGACCTGCACGAGATCTACGAGGGCGAAGTCCGCTACGCCCGCGACGCGTTCGAGGGGCTGCGCCTCATGGACGCCCTCATCGGCGTCAAGCGGGGCGTGCCCGGTGCCAAACTGCCCGAGCTCAAGCAGCGCCGGGTGCGCGCCGGTGCCGTGAGCGTCGAGGAGGAGCGGCCCGAAGAGGGGCATGTGCGCTCCGACGTGGCCGTCGACAACCCGGTGCCCACCCCGCCGTTCTGGGACACCCGGGTCATCAAGGGCATCCAGCTCAAGGAGTACGCCTCCTGGCTGGACGAGGGCGCCCTCTTCAAGGGCCAGTGGGGACTCAAGCAGGCCCGTACCGGCGAGGGGCCGACGTACGAGGAGCTCGTCGAGACCGAGGGCCGGCCCCGGCTGCGCGGCCTGCTGGACCGGCTCCAGACCGAGAACCTCCTCGAAGCGGCCGTCGTCTACGGCTACTTCCCCTGTGTGTCCAAGGACGACGACCTGATCATCCTGGACGAGCAGGGCAACGAGCGCACCCGCTTCACCTTCCCGCGCCAGCGCCGCGGCCGTCGGCTCTGCCTCGCCGACTTCTTCCGCCCCGAGGAGTCGGGGGAGACCGACGTGGTCGGCCTACAGGTCGTCACCGTCGGCTCGCGGATCGGTGAGCAGACCGCCAAGCTGTTCGAGGCCAACGCCTACCGCGACTACCTCGAACTGCACGGCCTGTCCGTCCAGTTGGCCGAGGCGCTCGCCGAGTACTGGCACGCGCGCGTGCGTTCCGAGCTCGGCTTCGCCGGTGAGGACCCCAGCGATGTCGAGGACATGTTCGCCCTGAAGTACCGGGGTGCCCGCTTCTCCCTCGGCTACGGCGCCTGCCCGAACCTGGAGGACCGCGCCAAGATCGCCGACCTGCTCCAGCCGGAGCGGATCGGTGTCCAGCTGAGCGAGGAGTTCCAGCTGCACCCCGAGCAGTCCACCGACGCGATCGTCATCCACCACCCGGAGGCGAAGTACTTCAACGCCCGCTGAGCCCTGCGCGGCGCCCGCCGAGCCCTGCGCCGCGACCCGCCGAGCCCGCCGGGTCGCGGCTCACCGAGCACACTGATCGGATAAGTCGTACACTGGTCGGTCCACCGCAGGCCGGTTCCCCTCGTGGGAACCGGCCTGCTCGTCCCTCAAGGAGGTACGTGGATGACCAGCACGGTCCCCGCACCCATCACCCGTACGGCAGACGGCTCAGCCCTCCAGGCCGTCCTCCTCGACATGGACGGCACCCTGGTGGACACCGAGGGCTTCTGGTGGGACGTCGAGGTCGAGATCTTCGCCCGCCTCGGCCACACCCTCGACGACTCCTGGCGCCATGTCGTGGTCGGCGGTCCCATGACCCGCAGCGCGGGCTTCCTGATCGAGGCCACCGGCGCCGACATCACCCTCCCCGAGCTCACCGTCCTGCTCAACCAGGGCTTCGAGGACCGCATCGGCCGCTCCCTGCCCCTGATGCCCGGCGCCACCCGGCTGCTCACCGAGCTGTCCGCGCACCGCATCCCCACGGCCCTGGTCTCCGCCTCCCACCGGCGCATCATCGACCGGGTCCTCGACTCCCTCGGCCACCGGCACTTCGCCCTCACGGTCGCCGGTGACGAGGTGCCGCGCACCAAGCCGCACCCGGACCCGTACCTGTTCGCCGCCACCGGACTCGGCGCCGAACCGGCCAGATGCGCGGTGGTCGAGGACACCGCCACCGGAGTCGCCGCGGCCGAGGCCGCAGGCTGCCAGGTCGTGGCCGTGCCCTCCGTCGCCCCCATCGCCCCGGCCCCCGGACGCACCGTCGTCGGCTCGCTCGAAGAGGTCGACCTGCCATTCCTGCGCGGCCTGATCAGCCTTCGATGACGGAAATGCCCCGGGTGTTCACCCAGCGTGCAACACGGATAGCGCGGTAATTCCCCAGGTCCCTGTCGCATTAATTCGAAAGCGCGCCGGATGGCCGAATTCCGGTCCGCTGCCGCCCCGTTACGGGTGTGAGGTTCCCCACTCGACGGGGTCTCGACAGGCGGCCGACGGTGTGCCGGACGCCCCGCTTCGAGGGGTTCGGGCGCGCCCATGTGTCCTGATTGATGGAAACCTGCACCAATCCTTCCCCTGTCGGCTTTTCGGTGCGTCCACGACCGGTTCCGCTGTGTGATGGAAGCCCAACTCCGGTGGCCGCCAACCCTCCTGCAGGTGCGGACTAATCTCCTTGAGAGAACATCGCCCTACCCCCGTGATCCGCAGCGCCACCCCTGCATGCCGGGTACACGGACTCGACAGCTCTGGAGAAACTCGAGCATGAACCGCAAGACTTTGGTGCTGCCGGCCGTCATCGGTCTGCTCGCGCCGGTGCTCGCCGCCTGCGGCGGAACCGACAGCGGCAGCAGCTCGAGCGACGCGATCGGCGTCGGCACCACGGACCGGTTCACCGCGACGAAGGAAGCTCCCGCGCCGCTCGACCCCGCCTACGCCTACGACGTCGGCACCTGGAACGTCCTGCGCCAGACCGTGCAGACCCTGATGATCCAGCCCAAGGGCGAGGGCGACCCCGTGCCCGAGGCCGCCCAGTCCTGCGGCTTCAGCGACAGCGGCAACGAGCGTTACGTCTGCACCCTGCGCGAGGGCCTGAAGTTCTCCAACGGCGAGGCCATCACCGCGGCCGACGTGAAGTACTCCATCGACCGCGCCCTCGCCCTCAAGGCCGACTCCGGCGTCTTCGCCCTGCTGTCCACCATCGACACCGTCGAGACCAAGGGCGACCGCGAGGTCATCTTCCACCTCAAGACCGCGGACGCCACCTTCCCGTACAAGCTGTCGACCCCGGTCGCCGGCATCGTCAACCCCGACGACTACGCGAAGAACAAGCTCCGCGACGGCTTCGACGTCGACGGCTCCGGCCCCTACACCATGAAGGCCGACGTCAAGAACGACGAGCTCGTGAACGCCGTGTTCACCAAGAACCCCAACTACAAGGGGTCGTTGACGGTGAACAACGACAAGGTCGAACTGCGCTCCTACCCGGACGCCGACGCCATGGGCACCGCCCTCGAGAAGGGCGACATCGACCTCATCACCCGCACCATGTCGCCCGCGCAGATCAACAAGCTCTCCAACGCGTCCGGCGGCGACGTGGACCTCGTCGAGATGGCCGGTCTGGAGATCCGCTACCTCGCCTTCAACACCAACGCCCCGACCGTGAAGTCCCGTGCCGTGCGCCAGGCGATGGCCCAGCTCATCAACCGCAGCGAGCTCGTCTCCAAGGTCTACGGCACCCAGGCCGAGCCGCTCTTCTCGCTGGTCCCGGCCAGCATCACCGGCCACTCCAACGCCTTCTTCAACAAGTACGGCGACCCGAGCGTCACCAAGGCCAAGTCCCTGCTGACGCAGGCCAATGTCTCCACGCCGGTGAAGCTGACCCTCCACTACACGACGGACCACTACGGCCCGGCCACCAAGGAGGAGTTCGAGGACCTGCAGAAGCAGCTCAACGGTAGCGGCCTCTTCCAGGTCCGCATCGAGGGCGCTCCCTGGTCGACCTTCCGGCCGGCCGAGCAGAAGGGCAAGTACGACGTCTACGGCATGGGCTGGTTCCCGGACTTCCCCGACGCCGACAACTACCTCGCCCCGTTCCTCGACAAGGACAACTTCCTCGGCTCGCCCTACGACAACAGCGAGATCCGCAACACCCTGATCCCGGACTCCCGCCGCGAGGCCGACCGCATCGCCGCGTCCGGAAGCCTGACCGAGATCCAGGACATCGTCGCCGACGACGTCCCCGTGCTGCCGCTGTGGCAGGGCAACCAGTACGTCGCCGCACGCGACGACGTCACGGGCACCGCCTACGCGCTCAACTCCTCCTCGACGCTGCAGCTGTGGGAACTCGGCAAGGGCGTGAGCGGCTGACCGGCCGACGCCTCCATCGCCCCGGGCCTCGGCGGACGGGTCCCGGGATTCCACAAGAATCGACGACAAGGCACTCGCACGTGAACAAGCGCATACAGTGGCAGGTCCTGCCGGTCGTGGCGGGGCTCGCCTCCGGTCTGCTGGCCGGCTGCGGCACGGAGTCGGGGGACTCCGGTTCCGGCGGCTCCTCCGTGGTCATGGGGATGTCCGACGACGTCCTCGCCACCGACCCCGCCTCCGGCTACGACCCCGGCTCCTGGCTGTTGTTCAACAACGTCTTCCAGTCGCTGCTCAGCTTCCCCAAGGGCGGCACGGAACCGGAGCCGGACGCGGCCCAGAGCTGCGAGTTCACGGACACCAGGACGCAGGTCTACGAGTGCACGCTCAAGGACGGCCTCAAGTTCAGCAACGGCGACGCGCTCACCTCCGAGGACGTCAAGTTCTCCTTCGACCGCACGCTGAAGATCAATGACGACGCCGGTCCGGCGATCATGTTCCCGATGCTCGACGAGGTCGAGACCCCGGACGAGAAGACGGTCGTCTTCAAACTGAACACCCCCGACGCCACTTTCCCGAGCAAGATCGCCTCCGGCGCCGGCTCGATCGTCGACCACCGGCAGTACGACGCCGGCGAACTCCGCGAGGACGGCAAGGCGGTCGGCTCCGGCCCCTACCAGCTCGACTCCTTCGACGACGACCAGGCCGTGTTCTCCGTCAACGAGAACTACAAGGGCACCGCCGAGCCCCAGAACTCCGGCGTCACGCTGAAGTTCTTCCACGGTGACCAGGCGGCCCTGAAGACCGCGCTGACCGACAAGAAGGTCGACCTCGCCTACCGCGGTCTGACCGCGGGCGACATCGCCGACATCGAGAAGGCCTCGCCCGACTCCGGTGTCGAGGTCGTCGAGGGCACCAGCGCCGAGGTCCAGCACCTCGTCTTCAACATGAACGACCCGGTCGCGGGCAAGATCGGCGTCCGCAAGGCGATCGCCTACCTGCTCGACCGCGAAGCCCTCATCCACGACGTCTACCAGGGCACCGCGACCCCGCTGTACTCGATCATCCCGGCCGGTATCGCGGGCCACAACACGGCCTTCTTCGACACCTACGGCGCCCAGCCGTCCAGGCCCAAGGCCGCCGCCGCGCTCGCCGACGACGGCATCACCGGCAAGGTGAAGCTGACCCTGTGGTCCACGCCGTCCCGCTACGGCCCGGCCACCGACCAGGAACTCAAGACGATCGCCCGGCAGCTCAACGCGAGCGGGCTGTTCGACGCCGACGTGAAGTCCGTGGCCTTCGACCAGTACGAGAAGGACATCGCCGCGGGCAAGTACGGCGTGTACGTCAAGGGCTGGGTGCCCGACTACCCGGACGCCGACAACTTCACGGCCCCCTTCTTCGGCAAGGGCAACGTGCTGTCCAACAACTACAGCAACAACAAGATCACCGGTTCGCTCATCCCGCGGACCGCCGCCCAGCCGGACCGCTCCGCCACGGACGACCCCTTCGGTACCCTCCAGGACCTCGTCGCGCAGGACGTCCCCGTCCTGCCGGTCTGGCAGGCCAAGCAGTACGCCGTCGTCCGCGACGACGTCTACGGCCTGGAGTACTGCCTCGACGCCTCGACGGTCTTCCGTTTCTGGGAGCTCAGCAAGGGCTGAGCGGGCCACCGCACACGAAGAGGGCGTCCCCTGTCAGGAAGGGGACGCCCTCTCCGCCTCGGCACTGCCGTCCGGCAGCACTGCCGGACCGCCGTTCTACTGTGCGCCTGGACGCACCAGACCGCTCTCGTACGCGTACACCGCGGCCTGCACCCGGTCCCGCAGACCCAGCTTGGTCAGCACATGGCCCACATGGGTCTTCACGGTGGTCTCGCTGACGAACAGATCCGCGGCGATCTCCGCGTTGGACAACCCCCGCGCCACCAGCTTCAGCACCTCGACCTCGCGGTCGGTGAGCGTGTGCAGCGTGTCCGGCACCGGCTCGTCACCGGACGGCAGATGCGTGGCGTACTTGTCGAGCAGGCGGCGGGTGATGCTCGGCGCGAGCATCGCCTCACCCGCGGCCACCACCCGGATCGCCTGTACGAGTTCATTGGCCGGCGCGTCCTTGAGCAGGAACCCGCTGGCTCCCGCCCGCAGCGCCTCCACCACGTACTCGTCGAGGTCGAAGGTGGTCAGCACCAGCACCTTGGCCGGGCCGTCCCGCCCGGGACCGGTGATCTGCCGGGTCGCCTCCACACCGTCCATCCGCGGCATACGGATGTCCATCAGGACCACGTCGGGCTGCAGCGCCCGCACCTGGTCGATGGCCTGAAGGCCGTCTCCGGCCTCGCCCACGACCGCGATGTCCTGCTCGGCCTCCAGAATCATCCGGAACCCGGTACGCAGCAGCGGCTGGTCGTCGACCAGTAGGACGCGGATGGCCATAAGTCTCCTTCGCTAGCCCGGCCCCATTCTGCCCTGCTCGCCGGTCGCCGACGTCACCGGCAGCGGGTAGGGCGGGGGAGTGCCGCCGAACTCCGGGCAGTGCTCCTGGTGATCGCACCAGCCGCACAGCTTCGTCGGGCGCGGTCGCCAGTCGCCCGACTCCGTGGCCTGCCGGATCGCCTCCCACAGCGCCAGCAGCTTGCGCTCGACCCGCTCCAGGTCGGCGAGGACGGGGTCGTACGTCAACACGTCACCGCTGCCCAGGTAGACGAGCTGGAGGCGGCGCGGGATCACGTTCTTCAGCCGCCACACCACCAGCGCGTAGAACTTCATCTGGAACAGCGCACCCTCGGCGTACTCGGGCCGGGGTGCCTTGCCGGTCTTGTAGTCGACGATCCGCACCTCGCCGGTCGGTGCCACGTCGACCCGGTCGATGATCCCGCGCAGCCGCAGCCCCGAGTCCAGCTCCGCCTCGACGAACAGCTCCCGCTCCGCGGGCTCCAGACGCGTCGGGTCCTCCAGCGTGAACCACCGCTCGACGAGCCGCTCCGCCTCGGCGAGCCATCCCGCCAGCCGCTCGCCGTCCGGATCGTCGGCGAACAGCTCCAGCACCTCCGGCCTGCTCTCCCGGAGCCGGTCCCACTGGCCGGGGATCAGCGACTTGGCGGCGGGCGCGGTCCGCTCACCGGCCGGGGCGTCGAAGAGCCGCTCCAGCACCGAGTGCACCAGCGTCCCCCGGGTCGCCGCCGCGCTCGGTTTCTCCGGCAGCCGGTCGATCACCCGGAACCGGTACAGCAAGGGGCACTGCATGAAGTCATTGGCACGGGACGGGGACAGTGAGGAAGGGGATGCAGGGGCGGCGGGCGCGGTGGGCGTTATGACGGCGGGCCCGGACTGCGTGCCGGTGTCCTCTTCCGCTCCTGCCGCGGGGGTCGCCGTCGGCTCGGCCGACGCGTCCCCACCGGGCTCACCGGCCGCGACCTGCGTCGGCGCGCTCCCGTGGCCGTCCGGCTCCCCGGCCCGTGCCGCGGCCGACTCCTCCGCCGCCTCCGGGGCCTCGACCGCGGTCTCGGCCCCGCCCTCCGTGCTCGTCTCCATGACCACAGACCATACGGCCCGCCACTGACAGTGACCCACTCGCGGCCGTGACCGCCGGGGCCCTGGGGAAACACGGGGGGTGCCGGGGCGGAACGCGCAGCGACCGCCGCATACCATCGACCCGAGACCCTTCCGCACGGCAGGCGCGGAAGACGCTTCGAACGAGGGGACATCGTGGACGAGAGCGGCGGGAGCGGGCAGCCGCGGTCCGGCACGGACCGGCCGGCCGAGCCCCACGCAGGGCCCAGGGCCCAGACCACCGACCCCACTTCCCCCGACCCGCACGACAACGGCAGCCGGCCCGCCGAGCCCCAGCCCGCGGACCCACGGCCGACCCCGGCCGACAACGCTGCCCAGGACACCACCGACCCAGCCGGCGCCGAGGCCCCGGGCCCCGCGACCGTTCCGGCGGACGCCGACCACTCGCCCACCGCCGGTGCCTCGAACCCCGACGGCGCACAGCGGCCGCCCGCGGCTGACGAGGCCGTCCCGGACGCCCCGGCGTCCCAGGGCGCCGAGGCCCCGGGCCCCGCCGACGCCGCGCAGCGGCCGCCCGCGGCTGACGAGGCCGTCCAGGACGCCCCGGCGTCCCAGGGCGCCGAGGCCCCGGGCCCCGCCGACGCCGCGCAGCGGCCGCCCGCGGCTGACAACGCCGTCCCGGACGCCCCGGCGTCCCACGCCGCCGGCACCACCGGGGACGACACCGTGGCCCAGGACGCCCCCGCGTCCCACCGCACCGGTACGCCCGAGCCCGGCGACGCCCAGGCCGCCCGCGGCGAGACCGACTCACAGGACCGTGCGCATCCCACCGCCCCCGGTGTACCGCACGCCGACGGCCCGGCCGACGGGGCCGCCCCCGGCGCCGATCTGCGCAAGCCCGAAGCGGCCCACGACCCCCACGGCACCGAGGACCACCGCACCCTCGCCCACTCCGGCACCCCCAGGAACCCCTCGCCGCCCCAGTCCCCCCAGCCGCGCGGTGGGCTCCTGATGGGCCGGCCCTTCGGCGTGCCCGTCTACGTCGCCCCCAGCTGGTTCCTCGTCGCCGCCCTCATCACCTGGGTCTTCGGCGGCCAACTGGAACGTGTGCTGCCGGAGCTCGGCGCCGCCCGCTACCTGGTCTCCCTCTTCTTCGCGGTCGCCTTCTACGCCTCCGTCCTCGTCCACGAACTGGCCCACACCGTCGCGGCACTGCGCTTCAAGCTCCCCGTCCGCCGCATCCAGCTCCAATTCTTCGGCGGCGTCTCCGAGATCGAGAAAGAGGCCGAGACCCCCGGCCGGGAGTTCGTGCTCGCCTTCGTCGGCCCACTGCTCTCCCTGGTCCTGGCCGGCCTCTTCTACCTCGCCATGCAGCCCGTCGAACCCGGCACCGTCCCCGGCGTCCTGCTCGCCGGCCTGATGGTCTCCAACCTCATCGTGGCCGCCTTCAACCTGCTGCCCGGCCTGCCCCTCGACGGCGGCCGCATGCTCCGCGCCGTCGTCTGGAAGATCACCGGCAAGCCCATGAGCGGCACCATCGCCGCCGCCTGGGTCGGCCGCGCCCTCGCCGTCTGCGTCCTCATCGGCCTCCCGCTGCTCACCCAGTCCGGCGCCCTCGGCTCCTCCGCCGAGGACAACGTCGGCATGGACACCGTGATGGACGCCCTGCTCGCCGCGATCCTCGCCGCGATCATCTGGACCGGCGCCGGCAACAGCCTGCGCATGGCCCGACTGCGCGAACACCTCCCCGAACTGCGCGCCCGCACCCTCACCCGCCGCGCGGTCCCGGTCGAGACCGACACCCCCCTGTCCGAGGCCCTGCGCCGCGCCAACGACGCCGGCGCCCGCGCCCTGGTCGTCGTCGACGCCGAGGGCGCCCCGCTCTCCCTCGTCCGCGAGGCCGCCATCGTCGGCGTACCGGAACACCGCCGCCCCTGGGTCGCCGTCAGCGGCCTCGCCCAGGACCTCACCGACGGCATGCGCGTCTCCGCCGAACTCGCGGGCGAGGACCTCCTGGACGCCCTGCGGGCCACTCCCGCCACCGAGTACCTCGTCGTCGAGGAGACCGGCGAGATCTACGGCGTCCTGTCCGCGGCCGACGTGGAGCGCGCCTTCGTGAAGGCCATGGCCAGACCGTCCTAGTGGTCGGCGGCCCCTCCGGGGACCGGTAGGCTGTTCACATGTCCGAACCGACCGGTGCCGCCCGCAGGCGCGGGCCCTTCAAGGTCGGGGACCAGGTTCAGCTGACCGACCCCAAGGGCCGCCACTACACGTTCACGCTCGAAGAGGGAAAGAACTTCCACACCCACAAGGGTTCCTTCCCGCACGACGAGCTGATCGGCGCACCCGAGGGCAGCGTTGTCCGCACCACCGGTAACGTCGCCTACCTCGCGCTGCGCCCCCTGCTCCCCGACTACGTCCTGTCCATGCCCCGCGGCGCCGCCGTGGTCTACCCCAAGGACGCGGGGCACATCCTCGCCTTCGCCGACATCTTCCCCGGCGCCCGTGTCGTCGAGGCCGGCGTCGGCTCCGGCTCGCTCAGCAGCTTCCTGCTGCGCGCCATCGGCGACCAGGGCATGCTGCACAGCTACGAGCGCCGCGAGGACTTCGCCGAGATCGCCCAGCAGAACGTGGAGCGCTACTTCGGCGGCCCGCACCCCGCCTGGCAGCTCACCGTCGGCGACCTCCAGGACAACCTGTCCGACACCGACGTCGACCGTGTCATCCTCGACATGCTCGCCCCGTGGGAGTGCCTGGAGGCCGTCTCCAAGGCGCTCGTGCCCGGCGGCATCCTGTGCTGCTACGTCGCCACCACCACCCAGCTCGCCCGGACCGTCGAGTCCATCCGCGAGATCGGTTCCTTCAACGAGCCGACCTCCTGGGAGACGATGATCCGCAACTGGCACGTGGAAGGCCTGGCCGTCCGCCCGGACCACCGCATGATCGGCCACACCGGCTTCCTGCTCACCGCCCGTCGCCTCGCCGACGGCGTCGAGCCCCCCATGCGCCGCCGCCGCCCCGCCAAGGGCGCCTACGGCGAGGACTACACCGGCCCCAACGCCGACGGGGGCTCCGGCCGCTAGGGCGGCCCCGTGCCGCAGTCAACGTACAGGCGTCGGGGTGGAGTTCCCGCAGACCGGGGGAACTCCACCCCGACGCCTTCGTGTTGGGGGAGCGGCGACCGGCACGAGGACAATCAGCGCGAGTACCCCACCCCGCCGTTCCCTCGACCTGTGACGTGTGGCACCATGCTGGCCACCCACCCCACCGGCACAGCCCCCACAGGAGACGCTCCTAGTGCAGCAATCCGCCGTCCCGGAACTGGCACACACGCACACCCGACCGATCCACTGGGTCGCCACCGCCACCGCCGTGGCGGGAGTCGTGGCCTTCTCCTCGGTCCTGCAGCCCAACCCCGCGACGGCGGCCCAGGCGGCCGGTCCGGAGGCCAGAACCGCCCCGGTGGTCGCGACGGCACCCGACCCCACGGGAGTCCGCTTCCCGATCGACTGCGGACCGGTCAAGGCGAAGGTGCAGAAGCGGGCCGAGGGGGACCTCGACGGCGACGGACGGCCGGAAACAGTCGTCGTGGTGCACTGCGACGCCCCCATGGGCACCCCGCCCGACGCCGTCTACGTCATCACACGCGCGAAGGGCACCGGTGAACCCCGGGTCGTCGCCACCCTGCTGAGCCCGAAGACCCGCAACACCGTCACCGACTTCACGGTGAGCGACGGCGCCGTCCTCGCGACCCTGCTCGGCTACTCCACGTCCGACGTACCCAGTTGCTGCCCGGACGTCACGGACAAGGCGAAATGGCAGTGGAAGGACGGCGCGTTCGTCCGCTCGACCCCCGCGGGCACGCACACCGTCTGACCGAAGCGATCACATCTGTGAGAAATCAGACAGTGGTCACGCAGGGTGCCTTTCCGGTCACTCTGCGTCCGGTCCGTAGATCTCGACCCTGTCCGAAACTCGACGTACATGAATGCACTCGCCCGGACACTCCTTCGCCGAGTCGACCACATCGGTGAGAAGCGGCAGCGGTACGGGCGTTGTGGCGCCCTTGTCCTGGAGGAGCTCGTCGTCCGAGCCCTTCACGTACGCCAGGCCGTCGATGTCCAGCTCGAACACCTCGGGCGCGTACTGGACGCAGATACCGTCACCCGTACACAGGTCCTGATCGATCCAGACCTCCAGGGTGTCGCCGTCGGGCCCGGCCTCCTGCTGCACTCTCATCTCTCCTGCCGTTTATGCGTCGAGCTGAACGGGAATCCGGCCAGCTCTGGCGGGTGTTGAACACTTCGACCCTACCTTCGGCAGCTTTCCAATCTTGTTCGGTGGGTATTCCCCTGGCGTGAGGGAGAGCGCAAGGGTGAAGATCGGACACACCTCGACAGTCTTTGTGATCTAGGGGTTTCAATCGACACCCACCCAGGTAGGGTCTGGAAGCGTCCAGCTCCCCTTGGAGGAGGTGAGGACCGTGGCAGCCCACGACGACGACATGAACCGCGGCATCCGCCCGGGACGAGGGTCCGACGACCCGTCCGGGCAGATTGCCTACCTTGAGCAGGAGATCGCCGTCCTGCGACGCAAGCTCGCCGACTCTCCGCGACACACGAGGATTCTCGAAGAGCGGATCGTCGAGCTGCAGACCAACCTGGCCGGCGTGTCCGCCCAGAACGAGCGACTCGCCAACACTCTCCGTGAGGCCCGCGACCAGATCGTGGCCCTCAAGGAGGAGGTCGACCGGCTCGCGCAGCCCCCGGCGGGCTTCGGCGTCTTTCTCGAAGCGAACGAGGACGGCACCGCCGACATCTTCACCGGCGGCCGCAAACTGCGGGTGAACGTCAGCCCCAGCGTCGAACTCGAAGAGCTCCGGCGCGGCCAGGAAGTGATGCTCAACGAAGCTCTCAACGTGGTCGAGGCCATGGAGTACGAGAGCGTCGGCGACATCGTCACCCTCAAGGAGATCCTCGAGGACGGCGAGCGCGCCCTGGTGCAGGGACACACCGACGAGGAACGGGTGGTGCGGCTCGCCGAGCCGCTGCTGGACGTCACCATCCGCCCCGGCGACGCCCTGCTCCTCGAACCGCGCTCCGGCTACGTCTACGAGGTCGTGCCCAAGAGCGAGGTCGAGGAACTCGTCCTCGAAGAGGTCCCCGACATCGGTTACGAGCAGATCGGCGGACTCGGCGGCCAGATCGAGGCCATCCGGGACGCCGTAGAGCTGCCGTACCTCTACCCGGACCTGTTCAAGGAGCACGAACTGCGCCCGCCCAAGGGCGTCCTGCTCTACGGGCCCCCCGGATGCGGCAAGACGCTCATCGCCAAGGCCGTCGCCAACTCGCTGGCCAAGAAGGTCGCCGAGGTCACCGGTCAGGCCACCGGCAAGAGCTTCTTCCTCAACATCAAGGGCCCCGAGCTCCTCAACAAGTACGTCGGCGAGACCGAGCGGCAGATCCGCCTCGTCTTCCAGCGTGCTCGTGAGAAGGCCAGCGAGGGCACACCCGTCATCGTCTTCTTCGACGAGATGGAGTCCCTCTTCCGCACCCGCGGCTCCGGTGTCAGCTCGGACGTGGAGAACACCATCGTCCCGCAGCTCCTCGCCGAGATCGACGGTGTCGAAGGCCTGCAGAACGTGGTCGTCATCGGTGCCTCCAACCGCGAGGACATGATCGACCCCGCCATCCTGCGCCCCGGCCGCCTCGACGTGAAGATCAAGATCGAGCGTCCCGACGCCGAGGCCGCCAAGGACATCTTCGGCAAGTACCTCACCGAGCGCCTCCCCCTGCACTCCGACGACCTCGGCGAGCACGGCGGCAGCAAGACCACCACCGTCCAGAGCATGATCCAGACGGCCGTGGAACACATGTACGCCGAATCCGAGGAAAACCGCTTCCTGGAAGTCACCTACGCCAATGGCGACAAGGAAGTCCTCTACTTCAAGGACTTCAACTCCGGCGCCATGATCGAGAACATCGTGGGCCGCGCCAAGAAGATGGCGATCAAGGACTTCCTCGACCACAACCAGAAGGGCCTTCGGGTCTCCCACCTCCTCCAGGCCTGCGTGGACGAGTTCAAGGAGAACGAGGACCTGCCCAACACCACCAACCCGGACGACTGGGCCCGTATCTCCGGAAAGAAGGGCGAACGGATCGTCTACATCCGTACCCTCATCACCGGAAAGCAGGGCGCCGACACCGGACGCTCCATCGACACGGTGGCGAACACCGGTCAGTACCTGTAAAGACAGGGCGGCTGCGGGTGCCCTCGCCGGGGTACCCGCAGCCGACTGTTTTTCAGGCAACTAACCGGAACAGAGGCGAGCAAGGCAATGACGCAAATGATCTCCCCACCAGCGCGGAGCCGTTCTAGGCTCTTCTGTACCGCCGAGTCGCGCAGTGCGGGGACGGGCACCGCACACGCACCGGAGCGCCAGCGGTACTTGAGCGCCGCCCCCGACCGAGGGCGCCGCCGGGCAAGGAGGGCCGCATGACCGTACGGCGAGTAATGGGCATCGAGACGGAGTACGGGATCTCCGTCCCCGGCCACCCCAACGCCAATGCCATGCTCACCTCATCCCAGATCGTCAACGCCTACGCGGCGGCGATGCACCGGGCCCGCCGGGCCCGATGGGACTTCGAGGAGGAGAATCCGCTGCGGGACGCGCGGGGCTTCGACCTCGCCCGCGAAGCCGCCGACTCCAGCCAGCTCACCGACGAGGACATCGGCCTCGCCAACGTCATCCTCACCAATGGCGCACGGCTCTACGTCGACCACGCACACCCCGAGTACAGCGCCCCCGAGGTCACCAACCCGCGCGACGCCGTCCTGTGGGACAAGGCCGGCGAGCGCATCATGGCCGAGGCCGCCGAACGCGCCGCGGCGCTCCCCGGCGCCCAGCCCATCCACCTCTACAAGAACAACACCGACAACAAGGGCGCCTCCTACGGCACGCACGAGAACTACCTGATGAAGCGGGAGACCCCCTTCTCGGACATCGTGCGCCACCTCACGCCCTTCTTCGTCTCCCGCCAGGTCTTCGCGGGAGCCGGCCGCGTCGGCATCGGCCAGGACGGCCACGAACACGGCTTCCAGCTGAGCCAGCGCGCCGACTACTTCGAGGTCGAGGTCGGCCTCGAGACCACCCTCAAGCGCCCGATCATCAACACCCGTGACGAGCCCCACGCCGACGCCGAGAAGTACCGCCGCCTCCACGTGATCATCGGCGACGCGAACCTCTCCGAGATCTCGACCTACCTGAAGCTCGGCACCACGGCGCTGGTGCTGTCGATGATCGAGGACGGCTTCATCGCCGTCGACCTGGCCGTCGACCAGCCCGTACGGACCTTGCACCAGGTCTCCCACGACCCGACGCTCCAGCGACTGGTCACGCTCCGCAGCGGCCGCACACTCACCGCCGTCCAGCTCCAGATGGAGTACTACGAGCTGGCCCGCAAGTACGTCGAGGAGCGGTTCGGCGCGGACGCCGACGACCAGACCAAGGACGTCCTGGCCCGCTGGGAGGACACCCTCAACCGTCTGGAGAACGACCCCATGAGCCTCGCCGGCGAGCTCGACTGGGTCGCCAAGCGGGAGCTCATGGAGGGCTACCGGCGCCGTGACGGCCTCGACTGGGACGCGGCCAAGCTGCACCTCCTGGACCTCCAGTACGCCGACGTACGGGCCGAGAAGGGCCTCTACAACCGTCTCGCGGCCCGCGGCCGCATCAAGCGCCTCCTCGACGAGCAGGACGTCGAGCGGGCCCGCACCAAGCCCCCGGAGGACACCCGCGCGTACTTCCGCGGCCGCTGCCTGGAGCAGTACGCCGACGACGTCGCCGCGGCCTCCTGGGACTCGGTGATCTTCGACCTCCCGGGCCGGGACTCGCTCCAGCGGGTCCCAACCCTCGAACCGCTTCGCGGAACGCGAAATCACGTCAAGGAGCTCCTGGACCGCTGTCGCACGGCAGAAGACCTGGTCAGGGTGTTGTCGGGCGGCTGAGCGGGCACTCGGGCCGGGCGCTCCGACAGGGTGGAAAACCCGGCCAGAGGGAATCATCGAGATGGCCCCCGTACGTTGTAGGAACTGCGGGGCCGATGTCAGACCCTGCTTGTAGGGTCTGATCAAGAACGTCGAACCGAGCGGGGTGAGGGGTTATGGCGACCAAGGACACCGGCGGCGGACAGCAGAAGGCCACGCGCAACACCGAGGAGGTCGAGGAGCAGAGCGCGGAAGCGCAAGGTTCCGAGGACCTCAAGGAGCGCCACGAGAAGCTGAGCGACGACGTGGACTCCGTCCTGGACGAGATCGACGACGTACTCGAGGAAAATGCCGAGGATTTCGTGCGCTCCTTCGTGCAAAAGGGTGGAGAGTAGAGGCTGTTAGGTCACTTGGCCTTCGAAGTGAAGGTTGCGGGGGAATCAAGTGGCTGAAGAGCTCGACGCCAAAGAATGCAGGAAGTGTGGGCGGGATCTAGCTCTTGCGGCCTTTGCGCGTGGCAAGAATCGGCGTGACGGCCTCCAGGTGCACTGCCGGGAGTGCGTGGCGGAGTACAGCGCCGCGCACTACCGGCGGCGCCGGGAGGCCATGGGTAAGCCGGTCCGGGAGCATGTTGACGTCCCGGAGGGGCACAAGCTCTGCCGCACGTGCGGAGAGATCAAGCCGTGGAGCGAATGGCATCGCAACGCGACGGCCTCGGACGGATTGTCGACGCGCTGCAAGGCGTGCCGCGCGGCTCAGGGTCGGCGAGACCATTTGAAGCGTCGGTACGGCCTCACCGAAGCCGAGCGTGACAAGTTGATCGCCTCTCAAGGGGGCGTCTGCTGCATATGTTTGGCGGTCGTGCCCGAGCATGTGGATCACTGCCACAAGACGGGTAGGGTCCGAGGCGTACTGTGCTTCAGCTGCAATGCCGCACTGGGGCAGTTCAAGGATCGGCCCGATGCCATAAGGCGGGCTGCTGCTTACCTGGAAGGAATCGCGTGGAAGCCAACACTCGTAGCACCGGGCGTCTACCAGCTGCCTTCCTGACGCCTGGGTCGTCGTCCTTCATGGACTTCCTGTCCGAGCACCAGCCGGAGATGCTGCCGGGGAACCGGCAACTGCCGCCCACGCAGGGTGTGATCGAGGCGCCGCACGGGACGACCATCGTCGCCGTCACGTTCCCCGGGGGCGTCGTGCTCGCCGGTGACCGGCGGGCGACCATGGGGAACGTCATCGCCCAGCGGGACATCGAGAAGGTGTTCCCGGCCGACGAGTACTCGGCCGTCGGGATCGCCGGCACCGCCGGTCTCGCCGTGGAGATGGTGAAGCTGTTCCAGCTGGAGCTGGAGCACTTCGAGAAGGTCGAGGGTGCGCAGCTGTCCCTGGAGGGCAAGGCGAACCGGCTGTCGACCATGATCCGTTCCAACCTCGGCATGGCGATGCAGGGGCTGGCCGTCGTACCGCTGTTCGCGGGGTACGACGTCGACCGGGACAAGGGTCGGATCTTCTCCTACGACGTCACCGGCGGCCGTTCCGAGGAGCACCACTTCGCCGCCACGGGTTCCGGCTCGATCTTCGCGCGCGGGGCCATGAAGAAGCTCTTCCGCAACGACCTCACCGAGGAAGAGGCCACCACCCTCGTGGTGCAGGCCCTGTACGACGCGGCCGACGACGACTCGGCGACCGGTGGTCCCGATGTCGCCCGCCGGATCTACCCGATCGTCACCGTGATCACCGAGGACGGCTTCCGTCGGCTCACCGACGAGGAGTCCTCCGAGGTCGCCCGTTCGATTCTCGAGCGGCGGCTGGAGCAGCCCGACGGCCCGCGGGCCGCGCTGCTGTAGGCGTCCCTCGTCTTGTCCAAGGTGATCGCAGTGACTTCCACAGAAAGGGACGGATAACCGGTGTCGACGCCGTTCTACGTTTCTCCCCAGCAGGCGATGGCCGACCGGGCGGAGTACGCCCGCAAGGGCATCGCCCGTGGTCGCAGCCTGGTCGTGCTGCAGTATGCCGACGGCATCGTGTTCGTCGGCGAGAATCCGTCCCGCGCGCTGCACAAGTTCAGCGAGATCTACGACCGGATCGGCTTCGCGGCCGCCGGCAAGTACAACGAGTACGAGAACCTGCGTATCGGCGGCGTGCGCTACGCCGACCTGCGTGGTTACACCTACGACCGTGACGACGTGACCGCCCGCGGTCTGGCCAACGTCTACGCCCAGACGCTGGGCACGATCTTCTCCTCGGCCGGTGAGAAGCCGTACGAGGTGGAGCTGGTCGTGGCCGAGGTCGGTGAGACGCCGGACGGCGACCAGATCTACCGGCTGCCGCACGACGGTTCCATCGTGGACGAGCACGGCTCGGTCGCGGTGGGCGGCAACGCCGAGACGATCAGCAGCTATCTGGACCAGCGTCACCAGGACGGGATGAGCCTGGCGGAGGCGCTGAAGCTGGCCGTGCAGGCGTTGTCCCGTGACACGAACGGCAGCGAGCGGGAGATCCCCGCGGAGCGGCTGGAGGTCGCGGTGCTGGACCGTACCCGTCCGCAGAAGCGCAAGTTCAAGCGCATCGTGGGGCGTCAGCTGGGTCGCTTGCTGGAGGCCGGCGGTGCGACCACCGAGGCGGAGAGCGCTGATGAGGCGGAGGGTTCCGAGGACGAGTAGTCCCGGGGTGTCCCGCCCCGACCGTCACCCTTTCTGTGCCCCGGCCGATCACCAGGCCGGGGCACAGGGCGTTCAGGGGGTCCTGGGCGGGGCCGTGGAGCCTCGTACGACCAGCTCGACCGGAATGTCCCCTGCCTGCGGTGCACGGCCCTCCAGGACGGCCAGGAGGGCTTGCATGCCGCGTTCGCCGAACAGTTCGGCGTCCAGTCGTACGGTCGTCAGCTCGGGGTCGAGGGCGGTGGCGAGGGCGAGGTCGTCCAGGCCGGTGACGGAGATGTCGTCGGGCACGCGCAGGCCGAGCCGTCGTACGGCCTTGTAGGCGCCGGCGGCGAGTTTGTCGTCGTCGCAGACCAGGGCGGTGGGTCGGGGGCCCGGCGTGGCGAGGGCGGCCGCGGCGGCGGTCAGGGCGCCGTCGATCGAGATGGGCGCGTGGACGGTGCGGAGGGTGGTGCCGGGCACGGTGTCGAGCCGTGCGGCCAGTTCACGCGCGCGTACCTCGAAGGTCCAGGACGGGATGTCGGCCGCGAGGTGCAGGAAACGGCGGTGGCCGAGGCCCAGGAGGTGGGCGGCGACCTGGCGGACGCCGTCGGCGATGTCGAGGTTGACGGTGGCGGCGCCGAGGCTGCCGGAGGGGTCGCTGTCGAGCATGACGAGGGGGAGCTGGTCGCCGCGGATGGCGGTGAGGGCGTCGGCGGCCATGGAGGAGGCGATGACGCCGTCCAGGGCGGCCTGGGCGGAGGCGAAGGGATCGCGGGCGGGGCCGATGCCTTCGGGGGAGGGGTAGAGGACGACGCCGAAGCCGTGGTCGGCGGCCACGCGCGCGGCGCCGGTGTAGACGCCGGCGAAGAACTCTGTCGTCAGCGCCGGGACGACGAGCAGGACCGTGCGGGTGTGGCCGAGGCGGAGGTTGCGGGCGGCCAGGTTGGGCCGGTAGCCGAGGTCGCGGGCGGCCTCCCGGACCCGTTCGGCGGTGGCCTCGGAGACCCGGCCGCGCCATTTGTCGCCCAGGACGAGGGAGACGGCCGCCTGGGAGACCCCGGCCGCCTGCGCGACGTCCCGGCTGGTCGGGCGCGTGCTGCTGCGTGCCACGGTGGGTCCGCTCCTTCGTCTGGACGTCCGAACAGCGCACATGGTACGTATGGGAGTCGGGGTTATACGTATGACTTGGAGGCGGGACATGGCCGCGGGATACCTGGAGATCCTCAGGGCGAGGCATGCGGCACGCCTGCTGACGGGGACGCTGGTGGGCCGGCTGCCCAATGCCACCGCGGCGATCGCGATCGTGCTGTTCGTCCGGGCGGAGGGGGGCACGTACAGCCTCGCCGGCGGGCTCGCGGCCGCCTACGGGGTCGCCAACGCGGTGGGACAGCCGCTGCTCGGACGGCTCGTGGACCTGCACGGCCAGCCGCGGGTGCAGCTTCCCTCCGCCGTGCTGTCGGCCCTCGCGATGGCTCTCTTCGCCTTCACCGGAACCGACCCGCTCCCGCTCGCCTACGCGGCCGTCGCGGCCGCGGGGCTCTTCACCCCGCCGCTGGAGGGCGGTCTGCGTGCGCTGTGGCCGAGCGTGCTGCGGCACGAGGGCCAGGTGCACACGGCGTACGCCATGGACGCGGTGGCACAGGAAGTCATGTTCGCCGTGGGACCGCTGCTGGTGACGCTGTGCGTGTCGCTGTGGTCGGCTCAGGCGGCGCTGCTGGTGCTGAACGTCGTCGGGGTCCTCGGGGCGCTCTCGGTCGTCCTGTCGCCGCCCTCGCGCGCGTGGCGCTCCGCCCCGCGTGAGGCGCACTGGCTCGGCGCGCTGCGCTCGCCCGGACTGCTGGCGATGCTGGGCGCGTTCCTGTTCGTGGGCATCGCGCTGGGGTCCATCACGGTCGCCTCCGTGCCGTACGCCGACGAGCACGGCGGGGACGCGGTGTACGGCTGGCTGATGGCCGGGATCGGCCTGGGCGCCCTCGTGGGCGGCCTGGCGTACGGCGCCCGGCAGTGGGCCGGTGAGCCCGCGCGGCGACTCCAGGTCCTGGTGGGCTTCCTGGCGGTGTGTTACCTGCCGCTGACGCTGATGCCGGGCGCGGTCGCCATGACGCTGCTGACGGTGCTCGCCGGGGTGTTCCTGGCGCCCGTCATCGCGTGCGCCTTCGTCCTGGTCGACCGGCACGCCCCGGCCGGGACGGTCACCGAGGCATTCTCCTGGCTCGTGACGACGTTCACCGTGGGAGCGTCGGTCGGAACGGGCCTCGCGGGCCCGGTGGTCGAGCGGGGCGGGGCCCTGTGGGGCTATGCCGTGCCGGGTGTCGCGGGGGGTGTGTCGCTGCTCGTTCTGCTGGTCACGGGAGGCGTCCTCACAGCTCCCGCGGGGCGCGCGGTGGTTGCGTCTTCATCGGAAAATGATCCAAACCGTGCGGCCGAACCCCGTTTCAGCTCGGGGGATCGGGCGTAATGTTCAGTCATGGACCGCCGCATTTTCGGGCTGGAGAACGAGTACGGCGTCACGTGTACGTTCAGGGGACAGCGCCGCCTGTCTCCCGACGAGGTGGCGCGGTACCTCTTCCGCCGTGTCGTGTCATGGGGCCGCAGCAGCAATGTCTTTCTTCGAAACGGCGCCCGCCTCTATCTCGACGTCGGGTCACATCCGGAATACGCGACACCCGAATGTGACAACGTGACCGAACTGGTCACGCACGACAAAGCAGGCGAGCGCATTCTCGAAGGACTCCTGGTGGACGCCGAACGACGCCTGCACGAGGAAGGAATCGCGGGCGACGTCTACCTCTTCAAGAACAACACGGACTCGGCCGGAAACTCCTACGGCTGCCACGAGAACTATCTCGTCGCACGCCACGGGGAGTTCTCCCGGCTCGCGGACATCCTCATTCCCTTCCTTGTCACCCGTCAGCTGCTGTGCGGCGCGGGCAAGGTTCTGCAGACCCCGCGGGGCGCCGTGTACTGCGTCAGCCAGCGGGCCGAGCACATCTGGGAGGGCGTCTCCTCGGCGACGACCCGTTCCCGGCCGATCATCAACACCCGCGACGAACCGCACGCCGACGCCGAGCGCTACCGCCGCCTGCACGTGATCGTGGGCGACTCGAACATGTCCGAGACGACCATGCTGCTCAAGGTCGGCGCGACCGACCTGGTGCTGCGCATGATCGAGGCGGGCACCGTGATGCGCGACCTGACCCTGGAGAACCCGATCCGGGCGATCCGCGAGGTCAGCCACGACATCACCGGCCGGCGCAAGGTGCGTCTGGCCAGCGGCCGGGAGGCCTCCGCGCTGGAGGTGCAGCGCGAGTACTACGAGAAGGCCGTGGACTTCGTCGAGCGGCGCGGGATCCGCACCGGCACCGTCGACCAGGTCCTGGAGCTGTGGGGCCGCACGCTGGACGCGATCGAGGCGGAGGACCTCGACCGGATCGGCACCGAGATCGACTGGGTCATGAAGTACAAGCTCATCGAGCGGTACCGCGCCAAGCACAACATGACCATGTCCCACCCGAGGGTCGCGCAGATAGACCTCGCGTATCACGACATCCACCGCCGTCGTGGGCTCTACTACCTTCTGGAGAGGAAGGGCCAAGCCGCCCGTATCTGCAACGACTTGAAGATCTTCGAGGGCAAGTCCGTTCCGCCGCAGACCACTCGGGCCCGGCTGCGCGGCGACTTCATCCGCAGGGCCCAGGAACAGCGCCGGGACTTCACGGTCGACTGGGTCCACCTCAAGCTCAACGACCAGGCCCAGCGCACGGTGTTGTGCAAGGACCCGTTCCGATCGGTGGACGACCGGGTCGAGAAACTGATCGCCGGAATGTGAGCCAAGCGTTCCGAATCACCGTCGGAACGCAACACGGGCGCCGTACGTTTCCCGTACGGCGCCCTTCGCACGCCGTAGAGTTGCGCGCACGCCATCAACAAGATCGACCGATTACGAGGCCCCCACCGTGCGCCGACGCTCCCTTCTCATCGCCGTTCCCGCAGGACTGGCCACACTCGCCGCTTGCGGTGACGACAAGTCCGACTCGAGCAAGGCGAGCGACAGCGCGTCGCCCTCGGCGTCGGCGTCCGGCTCCCAGGCGCCACCGCCGAAGATCGTCGACGGTCCGCTGCCGGCGATCACGGCGGGCACCAAGTTCGGTGAGAAGCCCACGGTCGCCAAGGGCACCGGCGACCCGTCGAAGGACCTCGCGGTCAAGACGGTCATCGCGGGCGGCGGCACCACCATCGCCGAGGGCGACTACGTCCAGGCCCACTACCTCGGCCAGATCTGGAACACGGCCAAGGTCTTCGACAACTCCTACGACCGCAAGACGGCGCTGGTCATCCAGCTCGCGCAGAACAGCATCATCGACGGCTGGCGGTACGCCCTGACGGGCAAGAAGGCCGGCAGCCGCGTCCAGTTCTCCGTCCCGCCCACCTGGGGCTACGGCAAGGAGGGCAACGCGCAGGCGGGCATCAAGGGCACTGACACCCTGGTGTTCGTCGTCGACGTGCAGAACACGTTCAACGCCAAGAGCTCCGCCAAGGGCAAGAACGTCCCGCAGAGCGACGCCGCGCTGCCCAAGGTCGGCACCAACACCGACGGCAAGGCCCCCTCCATCGAGATCCCCAAGGCGGACGCGCCGACCAAGCTGGTGGCGGAGTACGTCATCGAGGGCGACGGCGACAAGGTCGCGGCCGACAGCACCCTGCTCGTGCAGTACAAGGGCGTGGTGTGGGATTCCGGCAAGGAGTTCGACTCGACGTACGGCAGGAAGCAGCTGGCGTCGTTCTCGCTCCAGCAGGTCGTCAAGGGCTGGGCGCAGGGCCTGACCGGCAAGAAGGTCGGCAGCCGGGTGCTCATCTCCATTCCGCCGAAGCTGGGATACGGCGACAACCCGCCGGCCGGCAGCGGGATCGAGAAGGACTCCACGCTGGTCTTCACCGTGGACATCCTCGCCAAGATGTGACGCACGGGGGACACGCGCGCAGGTCCCGGCCGCAGGGATGCAAGACTGGTCCCTGTTGCCTTTCCGTGAACAAGCAGGAGCGAGTGACGTGAGCATCGACAAGCCCGAGATCGACTTCCCGGGCGGCGAGCCCCCGGCGGACCTGGAGATCAAGGACATCTGGGAGGGCGACGGCGAGGTTGCGCAGGCCGGCCAGACCGTCACCGTCCACTACGTGGGTGTGGCCTTCAGCACCGGCGAGGAGTTCGACGCCAGCTGGAACCGCGGTCAGCCGTTCCGCTTCCCGCTGGGCGGCGGCCGGGTCATCAAGGGCTGGGACCAGGGCGTGCAGGGCATGAAGGTCGGCGGCCGTCGCCAGCTGACCATTCCGGCCCACCTCGCCTACGGCAACCAGAGCCCGACGCCGGCGATCAAGCCCGGTGAGACGCTGATCTTCGTGGTCGACCTCCTCGGCGTCTGATCGTCGTACCGGAGTCGCCTGAGGGGTCACAAAAGATCGAGTCGTGGTCGGATCGTCGTACGGCATCCGACCGGAGCTGATCGACCAGGGTCCATGCCTGTCCGGGCATGGGCCCTCGGCTTTTGCCTGGCTCCTCCGGGGCGGTACGGTCATCGTCCGTAAGCACCATAGGGAGGCGAAGGGCGTCGATGGCCATTGCCAAGGCCGAGCGGCTGATGAATCTGGCGCTGTGTCTGCTCGGGACGCGACGGCCGCTGAGCAAGCGCGAGCTCAGGGAGTCCATCGAGGCCTACCTGGAAGCCAATTCCGACGACTCCTTCAACCGGATGTTCGAGCGCGACAAGGACGATCTGCGCGAACTCGGGCTCGTGATCGAGACCGTTGAGAATCTCGACGGTGAAGTCGGCTATCTCGCCCGCCGCGACAGCAACCGGTTGCCCCCCATCACGCTCGACGCCGAGGAGGCCGCCGCCCTGGGCCTGGCCGCCAAGGTGTGGCAGCAGGCCCGGCTCGCGGGCGCGGCCAGCGGCGCGCTGCAGAAGCTGCGCGCGGCCGGGCTGCCCGAGGACGTCGACCCGTACGAGTCGCACGGCGCCCTCGAGCCGCGCATCCCGGTGCACGAGGCCTCCTTCGAGCCGCTGATGCTCGCCTGCCGTGACCGCCGTCCGGTTCTGTTCGACTACCGCAAGGCCACCGCCGCCCGCCCCGAGCCCCGCCATGTCGAGCCGTGGGCGCTGGAGTGCTGGCGCGGACACTGGTACCTGGCCGGATTCGACCGGGACCGCGGTGCCGAGCGGGTGTTCCGGCTCTCCCGGATCACCGGCAAGGTGCGCTCGCGCGGCACCCGGTTCACGGCCCCGGTTCCCGACGTCGTCACCGTCCGCGAGACCGTGGCGAGCTGGGCAGGGGAGACCGCCGACCGCAGCGCCCTGATCCGGCTGCGCACGGACGCCGGGTACCCCTTGCGGGCGAAGGCCACCGCCGTGCGGGAACTCGGCGACGGCTGGGACGAGTTGGAGATTCCGTACGGCCACGGCCTGGACGCCTGGCTGGTGGAGTTCGGTCCCGACGTGGTGGTCCTGGAGCCCGCCGAGTTGCGGGCCGACGTGGTGGACCGGCTGCGTGCCGTGGCCAAGGGCTGAGGGGGAGCGGAAGAGATCATGGCAGGCAAACCGGTCAGGCCGGCGAACGCCATCGACCAGACCCGGCGGATGCTCTCCCTGGTGACCTATCTGAAGGAGCGCCCCGGCGCCCGGGTCGAGGACGTGGCCCGCGCCTTCGGGATCACCGAGGACGAGCTGGTCTCCGACCTGGACGTGCTGCCCATGTGCGGCACCAGCTTCCGCGGCGGCGACCTCCTCGACATCGACACCGACGGCGAGCGGATCTGGTGGCACAACCCCGCTGCCCTCGGCGAGGAGACGGCCGAGCCGCTCAGGCTCGCCGCGGACGAGGCGACCGCGCTGCTGGTGGCCGCCCGCGCGGTGTCCACGCTGCCGGGCCTCAGGGAGAGCGACCGGCAGGCACTGCTGCGGGCCACCGCCAAGGTGGAGACCGCCGCCGGTGAGACCGCAGGGGCCAGCGCGCGGCTGTCGGTCACCTTCGAGTCCGAGGGCGGTGTCTTCGCGGACGTCGACCGGGCCATCTCCGAGCGCCGGCGGCTGTGGATCCGCTACTACTCGCCCGCCCGGGACGAGCTCACCGAACGCGAGATCGACCCGATCCGTCTGGTCAGCGTCGGTCACACCTATGTGGAGGCCTGGTGCCGCCGCTCCGAGGCGCGGCGCACCTTCCGGCTCGACCGCGTCGCCGAGATCAAGATCCTCGACGAGCCGTCCGCGCCGCCCGAGGTCGAGCTCAGGGACCTGTCCGAGGGGCTCGTGCAGCCCGCGGCCGAGGACCCCGAGGTGGTCGTCGAGGTCGGCCCCGGCGGCCGCTGGGTCGCCGAGTACTACCCGCACGACAGTGCGGATGAGCTTTCCGACGGCGGACTGCGTATTACCCTCCGCACTCCCGACCCGGCATCGCTCAGGCGGTTGGCGCTCCGGCTCGGCCGTGACGGCCGTATCGTCTCGCCGCGCGACCTCGCCGACAGCGCCCGCGAGGCGGCCCGCGAGGCCCTGGCGGCCTACGACGGGGTCGATGCCCAGGGCGCGCGCGGGGCGGATGCGGGGGGCGACGGGCAGGACGACGGTCAGTACGACAGGCAGGAGCAGGGGCTTTGAGCGAGTCGGCGACGTCTGGGCCGGGCATCACGGTGGCTGCCGCCTTCGCGGGGATGAGAAGCGTGGCCCCGGTGACGTTCAAGGCGGGCTGCCCGGACTGCCGGGAGCGGTTCGAGCTGGCCGCGAGCGCCTTTCGCCTCGCCATCGGCGCGAGCAGCCGCACCACCTTCTACTCGTTCACCTGCCCCGAGTGCGGCGCGGCCGTCCGCAAGCCCGCGGGGGAGCGGATCGTGGAGCTGCTGACCGGCGGCGGGGTCCGGACGCTGCGACTCCACTCCACCGTCTAGCCCCTCCGGACCCTTCACTCCCTCTGGACCCTCTAGGCTCGGTGTCATGTTCTGGCCGATGTTCGCGGTAGCTGTGGGTTTCGTTGGTCTTGCCGTGCTGGGCGTGCTCGCCGTCCGGGTCTTCGTGGAGGCGCAGCGCCTCGGCCGTCAGGTCACGGACTCCGCGCGGCGCATCAACCGGGCCGCGGAGGATCTGGAGCGCGCGGCGGTGAGCACCGCTCGTTCCGTCGACTCACTGTGAGTACTGCTGAGAGTTGGGTGTGAGTCGAGGGCAGGATGCGTTTTGGGCCACTTCGCCCTGTCACCGTGGCAGGGTCGGCAGGTACGCTGCTGGTCGCGGTCCGGATAACGAGGCTCGGCCGCGAACCGGGAGTACGCACAGGGATTGCCAGGCGTTCACCCCTGAGCGTTACGATCGCTGTCAGCACGACTGATCGGACACATGTCCGACCGGTCGGACAGCACCCCACAAGCCGCCTCGGTGAGAAGGTAAAGACTTATGTTCGGAAGGCTCGGCGCCCCCGAGATCATTCTCATCCTCGTCGTCATCATCCTGCTGTTCGGCGCGAAGAAGCTTCCCGACATGGCGCGCTCGCTCGGCAAGTCCGCTCGCATCCTCAAGAGCGAGGCCAAGGCGATGAAGGACGAGGGCAGCAGCACGGCCACCCCGGCCGGTCCGCCCAACACCGACGAGCAGACCCCGGCTCAGCGCACCATCCAGGCCAGCCCCGGCGACGTGACGAGCTCGCGCCCGGTCACCGAGCCGACGGACACGACCAAGCGCTGACGCGGGGCCGGTGACCTCCGGCCCGCCCGCACGAGATGGGAACGTGGGTTGCTGAAGTCTGCCCGCAAAGAGGAGCGGGATCCCGAGGGGCGGATGCCTCTCGCGGATCACCTTCGTGAGCTCCGCAACCGGCTCGCGAAGGCGATGCTGGCCATCGTCGCCATCACGGTGGTCGCCGCCTTCTTCTACAACGACATCATCAACTTGATCACCAAGCCGATCCTCGACTCGGTCGGCTGTGACAAGTCCTTCGCGGAACTGGCCAAGTCGACGCACTCGACCAAGCCGTGCGCCGAGATCACGATCAACGGCCTTCTCGCGCCCTTCACGCTGGCACTGAAGGTGTCGCTGATGGCCGGCGTCGTCGCGGCCTCCCCGGTCTGGCTCTACCAGCTGTGGGCCTTCGTCGCCCCCGGCCTGCACCGGCACGAGAAGAAGTACGCGTACGCGTTCGTCGGCACCGGCGCCCCGCTCTTCCTCATCGGCGCCTACTTCGCCTACACGGTCCTGCCGACCACGGCGCAGGTACTGATCGGCTTCACCCCGGGCGGCACCTCCAACCTGCTGCCCCTGGACGACCTGCTCGACCTCGTCCTGCGCATGGTGCTGGTCTTCGGCCTCTCCTTCGAGCTGCCCCTGCTGCTGGTCTTCCTCAACCTCACCGGGTTGATCACCGGCAAGCGGATGCTCGGCTGGTGGCGCGGCATGATCATGGCCATCACCGTGTTCGCGGCCGTCGCCACACCGAGCACCGACCCGCTCACGATGCTGGCGCTCGCCGCGCCGATCTGGGTGCTGTACTTCGCGGCGACCGCCTTCTCCCTGCTCAACGACCGGCGCAGGCGCCGTCGCGATGCCGAGGGACCCGACGACGACGAGGCCTCCGACCTGGATCTCACCCCCGAGGACATCGGCGAGGTCGAGACCGTCTCCGCGAGCCGGGCACTGCCCGAGCAGTCGGCCACGGACCGGGTCAACGGTTATGACGACGTGACCTGACGAGCGGGAAGCGGCTCGTAAGGTCACTTCCGTGACCAGCGAGATCACCCTCTTCGTCAACCCCACCGCGGGCCGCGGCCGGGGCGCCCACGCGGCGCAGCCGGCCGCTTCCGCGTTGCGGGCGGCAGGCTTCGCGGTGCGGACCGTACTCGGCGCGGACGCCTCCGACGCCCTCGCACGCGCGCGTGCCGCCGTCGCGGACGGCACCGGCGCTCTGATCGCGGTCGGCGGCGACGGCATGGCGAACCTCGCCCTCCAGGCCGTGGCCGGTACCGGTACCCCGTTCGGCCTGGTCGCCGCGGGCACCGGCAACGACTTGGCCCGCGCCCTGGGACTGCCGGTGCGCGACCCCGCCGCCGCGGGCCGGCTGATCGCCGCTGCCCTCAAGGAGGGCCGCGTTCACGACACCGACCTCGGACAGACCGGTGACCGCTGGTTCGGCACCGTCCTCGCCTCCGGCTTCGACTCCCGCGTCAACGACCGCGGCAACCGCATGCGATGGCCCACCGGCCGCCTCAAGTACGACCTCGCGATGCTCGCCGAACTGGCCGCCTTCCGGCCCCTCCCGTACCGGATCACGCTCGACGACGGCGAGGTCCGCGAGGTCGAGGCGACCCTGGTGGCCGTCGGCAACGGGTCCTCGTACGGCGGCGGCATGCGGATCTGCCCGGGCGCGGACCTCACCGACGGGCTGTTCGACCTCACAGTGGTCGGCGACTGCAGCCGTACGACCCTGCTGCGGGTGTTCCCGAGCGTGTACCGGGGCACCCACGTCGACCACCCCAAGGTCACCGTGGTGCGGGCGGCGAAGGTCGAGATCAGCGCGGCCGGCGTCACGGGATACGCGGACGGCGAGCCGCTCGGGCCCCTGCCGCTGACGGCCCGCTGTGTCCGCGGGGCGGTGTCCGTGGTGGGCCCGTGAACTGCGTGAAGGCCAGGTTTCGCGAACCTGGATCCGGATAATGATCGTCCTGTTGTCAGTGGCGCCCGGTACGCTCGAAAGCACGATGACAGAGGACCTCTCCCCGGCCGAGCGGTACGCGGCAGCCCGCCTGCGGGCAGCCGAGCAGGCCACCGCGCTCGCGGGCTTCCGCGAGATGTACGACTTCGGTCTCGACCCCTTCCAGATCGAGGCCTGCCGGGCTCTCGAAGCCGGCAAGGGCGTGCTGGTGGCCGCCCCCACCGGCTCCGGCAAGACGATCGTCGGCGAGTTCGCCGTCCACCTCGCCCTCCAGCAGGGCAAGAAGTGTTTCTACACGACACCCATCAAGGCGCTGTCGAACCAGAAGTACGCGGACCTGAGCCGCCGTTACGGCGCCGACAAGGTCGGTCTGCTCACCGGCGACAACAGCGTCAACTCCGACGCCCCCGTGGTCGTGATGACCACCGAGGTCCTGCGGAACATGCTGTACGCGGGCTCGCAGACCCTCCTCGGCCTCGGATACGTGGTCATGGACGAGGTGCACTACCTCTCCGACCGCTTCCGGGGCGCCGTGTGGGAAGAGGTGATCATCCACCTGCCCGAGTCGGTGACCCTGGTGTCGCTGTCGGCGACCGTGTCCAACGCCGAGGAGTTCGGCGACTGGCTCGACACCGTGCGCGGCGACACCCAGGTGATCGTCTCCGAGCACCGGCCCGTGCCGCTGTTCCAGCACGTCCTCGCCGGGCGGCGGATGTACGACCTGTTCGAGGAGGGCGAGGGCAACAAGAAGGCCGTCAACCCCGATCTCGCGCGGCTGGCCCGGATGGAGGCGCAGCGGCCCTCGTACCAGGACCGCAGACGCGGCCGGGCGATGCGCGAGGCGGACCGGGAGCGCGAGCGCCGTCAGCGGTCCCGGGTGTGGACGCCGAGCCGGCCCGAGGTCATCGAGCGCCTCGACGCCGAGGGCCTGCTGCCCGCCATCACCTTCATCTTCAGCCGCGCCGCGTGCGAGGCGGCCGTACAGCAGTGCCTGTACGCGGGACTGCGGCTGAACGACGACGAGGCGCGCGGCAAGGTGCGCGCCCTCGTCGAGGAGCGCACCGCGTCGATCCCGACCGAGGACCTCCACGTCCTCGGGTACTACGAATGGCTGGAGGGCCTGGAGCGCGGCATCGCGGCCCACCACGCGGGCATGCTGCCGACTTTCAAGGAGGTCGTCGAGGAGCTCTTCGTGCGCGGCCTGGTCAAGGCCGTGTTCGCGACCGAGACGCTCGCCCTGGGCATCAACATGCCGGCGCGTTCGGTGGTGCTGGAGAAGCTCGTCAAGTGGAACGGCGAGCAGCACGCCGACATCACGCCCGGCGAGTACACCCAGCTGACCGGGCGCGCGGGGCGGCGCGGCATCGATGTCGAGGGCCACGCGGTGGTGCTGTGGCAGCGTGGGAGCAGCCCGGAGCATCTGGCGGGACTGGCGGGCACGCGTACGTATCCGCTGCGCTCCAGCTTCAAGCCGTCGTACAACATGGCGGTCAATCTCGTGGAGCAGTTCGGCCGGCACCGCTCGCGTGAGCTCCTGGAGACGTCCTTCGCGCAGTTCCAGGCCGACAAGTCGGTCGTGGGCATCTCGCGTCAGGTGCAGCGCAACGAGGAGGGCCTGGACGGCTACAAGGCCTCCATGACCTGCCACCTCGGCGACTTCGAGGAGTACGCGCGGCTGCGCCGCGAGCTCAAGGACCGGGAGACGGAGCTGGCCCGGCAGGGGGTCGCCCAGCGGCGGGCCGAGGCGGCCGTCGCGCTGGAGAAGCTCAAGCCGGGTGACGTCATCCACGTGCCGACGGGCAAGTACGCCGGTCTCGCCCTGGTCCTGGACCCGGGCCTGCCCGCCGGCCGGTCCAACGGCCACCGGGGCTTCGATCACCATGACGGTCCGCGCCCGCTGGTGCTGACCGCCGAGCGGCAGGTCAAGCGGCTCGCGTCGATCGACTTCCCCGTGCCGGTCGAAGCACTGGAGCGGATGCGGATCCCGAAGTCGTTCAACCCGCGCTCGCCGCAGTCCCGTCGGGACCTGGCCTCCGCGCTGCGCACCAAGGCAGGGCACATTCCGCCGGAGCGGGCGCGGAAGCAGCGGTCGCAGGCCGCCGACGACCGCGAGATCGCGCGGCTGCGGACGGCGATCCGGGCGCATCCCTGCCATGGGTGCAACGACCGGGAGGACCACGCCCGTTGGGCCGAGCGCTACCACCGGCTGCTGCGCGACACCTCACAGCTGGAGCGGCGCATCGAGGGGCGTACGAACACGATCGCGCGGACCTTCGACCGGATCGTGGCCCTGCTGACCGAGCTGGACTATCTGCGCGGCGACGAGGTCACCGAGCACGGCAAGCGGCTGGCCCGTCTGTACGGCGAGCTCGATCTGCTGGCCAGCGAGTGCCTGCGGGAAGGCGTCTGGGAGGGGCTCGGCCCCGCCGAACTGGCCGCGTGCGTGTCGGCGTTGGTGTACGAGGCCCGCGTGGGCGACGACGCCATGGCGCCCAAGCTGCCGTCCGGCAAGGCCAAGGCCGCGCTCGGGGAGATGGTGCGGATCTGGGGGCGGCTGGACGCGCTCGAGGAGGACTTCCGGATCAGCCAGACGGAAGGGGTGGGCCAGCGCGAGCCCGACCTCGGGTTCGCCTGGGCCGCCTACATGTGGGCTTCCGGCAAGGGGCTCGACGAGGTGCTGCGGGAGGCGGAGATGCCGGCCGGGGACTTCGTGCGGTGGTGCAAGCAGGTGATCGACGTGCTGGGGCAGATCTCCGCGGCGGCTCCTGTGTCGGGTGGTGACGGGTCCTCCTCCGTCGCGAAGAACGCGCGCAAGGCCGTTGATCTGTTGCTGCGGGGGGTCGTGGCCTACTCGTCGGTGGGGTGACGGTTGGTCAGATAGGAACGCCAGCCTCCGTACTGCGTGATGTCCTCGGCGTCCGTCAGGGCGCCGGGTTCGCAGAGGAAGCCGGGGACTCGGCCTCCGTCCGACAGTTCGACGCTGCCCAGGGTCATCGGGCGGGGGAGTGACGCCAGGAGCCGGCCGAGACCTTCCGCCGGGAGGCGCCACACCTCGGCCTCGATCGGTGCGCCGCCCTCGCCCACGTGGACCAGGCCCGGCTTCGGGGGGTCTGTGCGCAGGGCGTGCAGGCGGTAGACCGGGGCCGTGGTCGTCGTACGGTCCAGGCGGGCGCCCAGCGCCAGGAGTTGGGCGTTCAGGGGCTGGCCCGTCAGATGGGCGCCGACCACCGCCAGCCGTGTCTCCGGCCGGAGCAGGCCCGCGATCCTCGCCAGGCGTTCGTCGGTGTGGGCCGGGCCGATCAGCATCACGCCGAACGGGAGGCCGCCGACCTCGCCGGACGGGACCGCGACTGCGGCCAGGTCGAAGAGGTTCGTGGAGTTGGTGAAGCGGCCCAGGCGGGCGTTTGCGCCCAGGGGGTCGGCGGCGACCTCGGCGAGGGTGGGGTGGCCGGGGGTGGTGGGCAGGAGAAGGGCGTCCGCGTCGGCCAGCTCCTCCAGAGCCCGGGCCCGCAGGGTGCTCAGGCGGTCCATGTCGGCGTAGAGCTGGTGGGCCGGGAGGTCCCGGGCCCGAGTGATGATCGCGGCGACCGTGGGGTCCAGGGACGCGTCGTTCGCTGCCATCGCCTTGTCGACAAAGGCACCCACGGCTGTGTAGCGCTCGGCCACGAAGGCGCCCTCGTAGAGCATCGCCGCCGCCTCCGTGAAGGGCGTGAGGTCGAGCTCGCGCACCGCCGCGCCGGCCCTGACCAGCTGGTCCACGGCCTCCTCGTACGCCTGCGCCCAGCCCTTGTCCAGTTCGCCCAGCTGCTCGCGCGCGGGGACCGCGATCCGCCAGGGTCCGGGCCGGCGGCCGGGAAGCGAGGGGGCCGTCCCGGTCGTCATGTGGGACAGCGCCTGCTCGGCCTCCGGGAGGGTGCGGGCGAACACCGTCACGCAGTCGATCGAGGCGCAGGCCGGGACGACCCCGGCGGTGGGGACCAGGCCGCGGGTGGGCTTGAGGCCGACGATGCCGTTGAAGGCGGCCGGGACCCGGCCCGAGCCCGCCGTGTCGGTGCCGAGGGCGAAGTCGACGATGCCGAGGGCCACGGCGACCGCGGAGCCGGAGCTGGAGCCGCCGCTGACGCGGGACGGGTCGTGGGCGTTGCGGACCGCGCCGTGCGGGGAGCGGGTGCCGACCAGGCCCGTCGCGAACTGGTCCAGGTTCGTCGTGCCGAGCACGATCGCGCCCGCCGCGCGGAGACCGGCGATCACCGGGGCATCGGCCTCGGGGTGGTAGGCGTACGACGGACAGCCCGCGGTCGTGGGCAGGCCGGCCACGTCGATGTTTCCCTTGGCGGCGAACAGGCGGCCCGCGAGGGGCAGTCGCTCGCCCCGCGCGAGCCGTTGTTCGATCGTGCGGGCCTCCCGCTCGACCTCGTCCCGCGGGCGCAGATCGATCCAGATCTCGGGGCGGTCCACGGCCTCGACGCGGTCGTAGGCGGCACGGACCCGGTTGACGGTGCTGGACATGGCTCGCTCCTCTTTCACTGTGCCGGCGGGGCCAGGACGTTTCACTGTGCCGGCGGGGCCAGGACGAGCAGCGCCGTCCCCGCCTCCACCTGGTCGCCCGGCCTGGCCAGGATCTCCACGACCACGCCGGCCGCCGGGGCGTGCACTCTGGACTCCATCTTCATCGCCTCCAGAGCGAGGAGCGGCTGGCCGGCCGTCACCTCGTCGCCAGGCTCGACGTTCAACTGCCATACGGAGGCCGCGAATTCGGCCTCGATCAGGCGACCGCCCGCGGGGACCGCGATGTCGGCGGGGGCGGGCGCCGGCGTGGACGCCGACTCGGCCCGTGCGAACTCGCCCGCCGCCTCCCACGCGTCCCGCTCCGCGCCGAAGGCGGCCTGCTGGAGCGCCCTGAACTCCGCTATGGACTCGGCGTTCTCGGCGAGGAAGGTCTGGTACTCGGCGAGCGAGAAGGTGCCTTCCTCGATGCGGGGCACGAAGCGGCCGGACGTGATGTCGGCGCGCAGCTGCAGGAGTTCGTCCGCGTCCACCGGATACCACTTGATGCGGTCGAAGAAGCGCAGCAGCCACGGCGAGCCCGCCTCGAACGCGCCGCGCTGCTGCCAGGGCGACCACACCTGGGTCGTACGGCCCACGAACTGGTAGCCGCCGGGGCCCTCCATGCCGTAGATGCACAGATACGCGCCGCCGATGCCGACCGAGTTCTCGGCCGTCCAGGTGCGCGCCGGGTTGTACTTGGTGGTCACCAGGCGGTGGCGCGGGTCGAGCGGGGTGGCCACCGGGGCGCCGAGGTAGACGTCGCCCAGGCCCAGCACGAGGTACTCGGCGTCGAAGACCGTGCGGTAGACGTCGTTCACCGAGCCGAGGCCGTTGACGCGGCGGATGAACTCGATGTTCCACGGGCACCAGGGCGCGTCGTCGCGGACGCCCGCCATGTAGCGGGCGATCGCCTCGCGGGTGGCCGGGTCGTCCCAGGAGAGCGGGAGGTGGACCGTGCGGGAGGGGACGACCAGCTCGTCGGACGGCGGGAGGGCCGTGGTGATCTCCCTTACGGCGGCGAGGAGTTCGTGCTGGGACAGGCGGCTCGGATCCGTCTGGATCTGGAGGGAGCGGATGCCGGGTGTGAGGTCGGTGATGCCGTCCGGGCCCTGTTCGGCCACGGCCTCCATCAGTGCGTGGACGCGCATGCGCAGCGCCAGGTCCAGCTGCATGGGTCCGAACTCGACGAGCAGGTTGTCGTCGCCGCTGCGGCGGTACGTCACATCGCCGTCGCGCGCGAGGACGCCGCCGTCCATGATGGCCGGGCGCGCGGAGCCGTCCGTGTCGACCGGGACGAAGCGGACCGTGTCACCGGGGCGCAGCTGGCCCAGCTTCCAGCGTTCGGTGCTGATGACGGTCGCCGGGCACACGAAACCGCCCAGCGAGGGCCCGTCCGGGCCGAGCAGCACCGGCATGTCGCCCGTGTAGTCGACCGCGCCGACCGAGTACGGGGTGTCGTGGATGTTGGACGGGTGCAGGCCCGCTTCGCCGCCGTCGGCGCGGGCCCAGCGGGGCTTGGGACCGACCAGACGGACTCCGGTGCGGGCCGAGTTGAAGTGGACCTTCCAGTCGGCGGCGTAGAAGTCGCGGATGTCGTCCTCGGTGAAGAACTCCGGGGCGGCGTGCGGGCCTTCGACGGCGGCGATGTGCCAGGTGGAGGTGTAGGAGGGGCGGTCGAGGACCGCGGTGCCCACTGCCTCGGTGCTTCCGGGAAGCGCGTCCCCGGTGCCCGCTGCCTCGGTGCCTCCGTGCAGCACGTCCCCGGTGCGCAGCGCCCGGCCCCCGTGTCCGCCGAAGCGGCCCAGCGTGAAGGTGCTCGCGCTGCCGAGGAAGGCGGGGACGTCCAGGCCGCCCGCGAAGAGGACGTAGGTGCGCAGGCCGTGCTCCGCGGGGGCGCCCACCTCCAGGGTTCCGCCCGCGGGCACCTGGAGGGGCTCCCACTGCGGGACCGGGGTGCCGTCCACGGTGACGGCGGCCGGGGCACCCGTCACGCAGACGGTCGTGCGGTGGGTGAACCTCAACGACGGTCCCTGCAGGGTGCATTCGAGGCCGGGGGCGCCCTCCGGGTTGCCCAGCGCCCGGTTGCCGAGCCGGAAGGAACGGTCGTCCATCGGCCCGCACGGCGGAACGCCCACCTGCCAGTAGCCGGTGCGGCCGGGCCAGTCCTGGACCGTGGTGAGCGTGCCGGCGGCCACGACCTCGACGCGCGGGGTCGGATCCTGGACCGTGGCGAGGGTCGCCGTGGAATGCGCGCCCGCCTTGAAGTCGGTGTGCGCCAGCGCCGCCCGGACCAGGCCCAGGTTGGTCTCGATGCCGTCGACGCGGGTGCGTGCCAGGGCTTCGTCCAGCCGCTGGAGCGCGTGGGCGCGGTCCGGGCCGTACGCGATGACCTTCGCGAGCATCGGGTCGTACGACGTCGTCACCTCGGTGCCGGTCTCCACCCAGCCGTCGACACGCACCCCGGTGGGGAACTCGACCCGCGTCAACAGGCCCGCGCTGGGCCGGTGTTCGCGTGAGGGGTCCTCGGCGTAGACGCGGGCCTCGACGGCGTGGCCGCGCGGCGGGCCCGGCTCGCGCACGACGTCCCGCTCGCCCCGGGCCAGGCGGAGCATCCAGGCGACCAGGTCGACGCCGTAGATCTCCTCGGTGACCGGATGCTCCACCTGCAGACGGGTGTTGACCTCCAGGAAGTAGACCTCCTCACGGGCGGCGTCGTAGACGAACTCGACGGTTCCCGCGGAGCGGTAGCCGACGGCGGTGCACAAGTCGCGTGCGCTGTCCGTGAGTTGTGTGCGAACGTGCGGGGGCAGGCCCGGGGCCGGGGCCTCCTCCAGGACCTTCTGGTTGCGGCGCTGGAGAGAGCAGTCGCGGTCGCCGAAGGTGACGATCCCGCCCTCGCCGTCACCGAAGACCTGCACCTCGACATGGCGGGCGTGCTCGACGAGCCGTTCCAGGAAGACGCCGGCCGAGGAGAAGGAGGCGGCCGCGACGCGCTGCACCCGGTCCCAGGCGTCGGTCAGTTCGGCGGCGGAGTGGCAGGCGGACATGCCGATGCCGCCACCACCGCCGGTGGCCTTGAGCATGACGGGATAGCCGATGGCTCCCGCGGCCTCGAGGGCTGCGTCGACGGAGGGCAGCAGTCCCGTCCCCGGTGCCAGGGGCACCCCGGCCGCCTCCGCGGCCGCCCGTGCCGTGTGCTTCGCGCCGAACAGCTCCAACTGCTCCGGCGTCGGACCCACGAACACGATCCCCGCGTCCTCGCAGCGGCGGGCGAACGCGGCGTCCTCGGACAGGAAGCCGTAGCCGGGGTGGATGGCGCCCGCGCCGGAGTCCTTGGCCGCCTTCAGCACCAGGTCGGCGTCGAGGTACGACTCCTTCGCGGGCGCCGGGCCCAGGCGCACGGCCCGGTCGGCGAGCCGGACGTGGGGTGCGGCGCGGTCGGCGTCGGAGTACACCGCGACCGTGCGCAGGCCGAGTTCGCGGGCCGTGCGGATGATCCGGACCGCTATCTCGCCCCGGTTGGCGATGAGGAGGGTGTCGAAGGTCATCGGGCGGCACCGATCGTCATCTGCACGGGTGTGGGGTCGAAGCCGTTGCAGGGGTTGTTGATCTGGGGGCAGTTGGAGACGAGGACGAGGACGTCGCGCTCGGCGCGCAGGGTCAGGGTCAGGCCCGGGGCGGAGATGCCGTCGACGATGCCGAGGGTGCCGTCCTGCTCGACGGGGACGTTCATGTACCAGTTGATGTTGGAGACGAGGTCGCGCTTGCCGAGGCCGTGCTTCGCGCCCTCGGCGAGGAAGTTGTCCACGCACGCGTGCTGCGACCAGGTGTGGTGGCCGTAGCGCAGGGTGTTCGACTCCTTGGAGCAGGCGCCGCCGACGGTGTCGTGGCGGCCCACGTCGTCGGCGGTGACCGTCATCAGCGGGGTGTGCTCGCCGGACATCAGCACGCTGCCCGTGGTGAGGAAGATGCCGCCCTGTGCCTGGATGGTGTCGGGGGCGCTGTAGCGGACCGCCGTGTCGTGGGCGTCGTAGACGAGGAAGTCCACGGCTTGGTTGCCGTGCAGGTCGGTGATGGTGAGCGTCTCGCCCTCGCGGATGACGGACGACCAGGCGGCACGGGCCGGGACGACTGTCCTCCTGAGCGTTGCTTCGGCCTTCGGGAGTGTCTCCTCGGGCTTCATGCGCGTCCCTTCGAGGCGAGGAATTCGGCGGTGTTGAGGAAGGCGCGGCGGCCTTCGGGGGTGGCGTCCCACAGGGCGTCGCCGGCGCGGGTGGGCGCGGCGCGCCAGGCGAGGACCTCCAGGGAGGTGCTGACGTAGTCGGGGCGGAGGTCGGCCGGATGGGGGACGTTCGCGATCAGTACGGTCACGTCCTGCTCGGCGCGGAGAGTGACGCTGCTGCCGGGGCCGGCCGAGCCGGTGAAGTCGAGGGTGCCGTCCTCGCGGATCCGGACGCCTTGGAAGAAGGAGAGCGAGGGCGGCAGGTCGCGGGGTTCGAGGCCGTTCTTCGCGGCCGCCAGCTTGAAGAGCTCGCGGCCCGCGGGGGAGGGGCTCTGGGGGGTGCCGTCGCCGTAGCGCTCGGTGTTGCGGACGAGGGTGGACGTGCCGCACAGGGCGTCATGGCGACCGGAGGAGTCGGCGACGACGCTCGCGAGGACACGGCCCTGGTCGGACAGGAGCAGCTGTCCCTCACCGAGGTACGCGTTCCACTGGACCTTGACCGTGTCGGCGACGTTCAGACGCTCCCAGGGGCGCCCTTCCGCGTACAGGAGGACATGGGCGCAGGCGTCTCCGTGCAGGTCCGTGAGGCGCAGTTCGGTGCCGCGGGCGAGGACGCGGTGGGTGTAGTTGCCGCCCGCGACCGTCTCCGCCCACACCAGGGGGCCTGCCATGGCCGGGGGGTCCGGCCAGTCGCCGGCCGGGACGACGGGCATGGCCTCGGCGCGGGTGCCCTCCTGGGCGCGAGCATGGTCTCGGGCTCCGTACGTGGTCTCTGTGGCCATGGCGGGACCTCCGGCTCCGGGGGGTGTTTCTGTCGCTCGACAGAAATTAGGGCGGGGGTAGGTCGGGGGGATTGCCCGGGTGTTGCGGGGTGGTTACCGGGGGCTCACGGGGGTGTGGGGCGGTGTGGTGCGGTGCCGTTCGGTGTGTTGGGGTGTGGCTGGGTGGGGTGTGTTGGGGTGTCGTTCGGTTCGGTGGTCGTGCTGTTCGCCGTGGGCCCGGGGTGGTGTCGCTGGTGCGCGTGCCGACGAGTGGTGGCCGGCGGTGGACGGGTGCCGTGCCGGCTGGTGGCGCGGCGAGCGGCCGACACCCCCGTACGCTCCGTGTGCGAGGATCGAACGCATGGGTACGACAGGTGGTGCGGCGGAGTCCGGGCGTCGGGTCGGCAGGCCGCGGGCCGCGCGGCGGCCGGACAGCGGGCTGGCGCCACGTGAGGAACTCCTCGTCGCCGCAGCCGAGTTGTTCACCTCCCTCGGCTATGCCGCGACCAGCACCCGGGCCGTTGCCGAGCGCGCGGGCATGCGCCAGGCGTCCATGTACCACTACGTCTCCGGCAAGGAGGAGCTCCTCGCCGAGCTCCTGGAGTCCACCGTCACGCCCTCGCTGGTGTACGCCCGTGAGCTGCTCGCCGACGACACGGCCCCGCCGGAGAACCGGCTGTGGGAGCTGTGCCGTGCGGACGTCGAGGTGCTGTGCGGGGGGCCGTACAACCTCGGCGGGCTCTACCTGCTGCCCGAGGTGCGCGCCGAGCGCTTCGCCGGCTTCCATGCGGTCCGCGCCGAACTCAAGGACGCCTACCGGCAGTTGCTGGCCGCGACGGCCGCGGGTGGCGCCCTCGCCAAGAACGAGCTCGATCTGCGCACGGACCTGCTGTTCGGCCTGATCGAGGGTGTGATCCTCGTCCACCGCTCCGACCCCGAGCGACCGGTCTCGGTCTTCGCGGAGGCCACCGCGGACGCGGCCCTGCGCATCGCGGGCGTCTGAGCTCGGTGCGCTGAGCTCGGTGCGCTGAGCTCGGTGCGCTGAGCCCGGCGCGCTGAGCCCGCCACCCGGTCGGAAGCCGATCTTCACCCGTCACGGTGGGTGATTTCCGTACGCGCGTGCCCCATGACTCGCCGTGTTCGGTTGATGTCAGAGCGTGTAAATGGGCCGAGGGTACTCCAGTCGCAATGCCCGTTTCAGGCGCTTGCTGAATATGACACGGCGATGATCCGGTCGGACTAAGCTCGCCCGCAGCGCACCGAGTTGATGTGTATTCGTGCGCTTGTTCCCTATATGTGCGACTCCCCGTCGATACGTCTCAGAGGGCCCCATGGTGAGTGTTCAATCCCCCCCAGGACGCCGTGAACTGCCGTATGCGCGCGTACTGTTGCTCCCCGCCATAGTCATGGCCGCGGCGACCGGGACCGGTGTCGCGCTGGTGCAGCAGCCGGCCAGGGTCGCCGTGGGCTGGTGCGGTGCCGTCGCCACGCTGCTGGTGATCGCCGTGGCGGCCGAGGCGGTGCGGCGCGGTCGCGAGCTGCGCGACCAGCGACTCGAGCACCTGCGTCACACGGCTCACCTGCAGCAGCGCATCGCCGACCACGACCAGGACCTCGTCCGGTTCGCCAAGGAGATCGCGCCCACCGCGCTGGACTGGCTGCGCCGCGGAAGTTCCCCCGGAGAGGTGATTCGCCAACTCGGCGAGTACGACCCCGCGTGGGCGAACCTGCCCGAGCCGCAGATCCGGCTGCTGAAGACGGTGCTCACCATCGTCGACACCGAGGAGATCATGCGCGACGCCGCGCAGCGCTCCTTCGTGAACATCGCCCGCCGTGTCCAGGCCATCGTCCACCAGCAGGCCAACGAACTGCGGGAGATGGAGGAAGACCATGGCCGCAACCCCGAGGTCTTCGACGACCTCCTGCGCATCGACCACGGCACCGCGCTGATCGGCCGGCTCGCCGACTCCATCTCCGTCCTCGGCGGCGGCCGCCCCGGCCGCCAGTGGCCCGAGCCCGTCGCGCTCTACAGCGTGCTGCGCGGCGCCATGTCCCGGATCCTGGAGTACCGGCGCATCGACCTGTCCTCGATCGCCAAGGTCAACGTCAAGGGCACCGCCGTCGAGCCGGTCATCCACGCGGCGGCCGAACTCCTCGACAACGCCACGCGCTACTCCCCGCCGCAGAGCAAGGTGCACGTCACCGCCACCGAGGTGCAGACCGGCGTCTGCATCGAGATCGAGGACGCCGGCGTCAGCCTCAGCGAGGAGGCCCGCCTGCGCGCCGAGGGCATGCTGGAGCGCGCCAAGGCCGGCGTGGACCTCCAGGACCTGGGCGAGTCGCCGCGCCTCGGCCTCGCCGTCGTGGGCCGGCTCTGCCAGGCGTACGACATGCAGGTCTCCCTGCGTGCCTCCGCGTACGGCGGCGTCCGCGCGATCCTCGTCGTGCCCAGCGACATGCTCACCGACGAGCCCGGTGTCGGACTCGCCCACGGCATCGGCGCCACCGCCGTGCCCAAGGCCGAACTCGGCGCGCTGCCCGGGCCCAAGCGCACCATCAAGAAGCGCCGCCCCACCAGCCCCAAGTTCACGACCCCGGTTTCCATGGAGGACGACGTCCCCGAGGTCACCGAGTGGACCGCCAACGGGCTGCCGCAGCGCCGCAGCCGGGTCAAGACCTCGCTCACCCAGCGCTACGCCGAACAGGCCGAGATCGAACGCGCCGAGCGCGAGGGCAAGCCGACCATCTGGTCGACGGCCGGGCGCGAACCGGAGCCCGAGCCGAAGCCGGACGACACCCCGCCGGGCCTGTGGGTCCAGGCGTTCATGGATGGGCTCAAGCGCCCCACCGCTTCCGCAGTCACCCAGCCGACCGACGAACCGGCCCGTACCGAGGCCGAAGACGAGGGGAACCTCAAGTGATCCAGCAGCGAGGCAACTTCGACTGGATGCTCCAGGACCTCGCCAAAGGCGTACCGGGCATCCAGATGATCGTGGTGCTCTCCGCCGACGGCCTGCGCATCGCCCGCCACGGCGGTGACCCCGACACCGCCGACCGCGTCGCCGCCGCATGCGCGGGTCTGCAGAGCCTGGCGGGCGCCGTCGCCGGGGAGATCCCGGGCAGCGACGGCAAGATGAAGATGGTCCTCATCGAGATCCACGGGGGCTACTTCTACCTGATGGCCGCCGGCCCCAACGCCTATCTGGCGGTGCTCTCCGACATCATCACCGAGCCCGGCCACATGAGCGCTCGCATGAGCGACCTGGTCGTCCGAATCGGCGCGCACCTGACCAGTCCGCCCCGACGCAACGGGCAGACCGTATGACTCCTCCGCAACGCCGACGGCGATTCCCCAAGGCCAGTCCGGAACCGGCACCGCAACCCCCGCAGGAGGCCCAGGACCCGCCCGAGGGACCGAAGAAGAACCCCGAGCGGCTGTACGTCATCACCGGCCCCGACGGAGCCGAGCGCTCGGAGCTCGACCTGGTCACCTTAATCGTGGCGCACGCCGACCCACCGCCTTCCGCCACGCCCGAGCAGGCGGCGCTGCTCAGGCTCTGCACGGCCCCCCTGTCCGTGGCCGAGCTGTCCGCCTATCTCAGCCTGCCGTTCAGCGTGGTGACCGTCCTGCTCACCGAGCTGCTGACGGCCGAACTGGTGACGGCGCGCGCCCCTGTGATCCGCCAGGCGCTTGCCGACCGTTCCCTCCTCGAAGCGGTGATGCATGGACTTCAACGGCTCTGACACCATCCCCGGTCCGCGTACCGAGGACCACCTCCCCCAGACCGCCCAGGCCGCGGTGAAGATCGTCATCGTCGGCGGCTTCGGCGTCGGCAAGACGACCATGGTCGGCTCGGTCAGCGAGATCAAACCGCTGACCACCGAGGAGACCATGACCCAGGCCGGCATCGGGGTCGACGACAACTACGGCTCGGAGACCAAGACGGCCACCACCGTGGCCATGGACTTCGGCCGCATCAGCATCACCGAGCAACTGGTGCTGTACCTCTTCGGCACCCCCGGCCAGGAACGCTTCTGGTTCCTGTGGAACGGGCTGTTCGAAGGCGCGCTCGGCGCGGTCGTCCTGGTCGACACCCGCCGCCTGGAAGTCAGTTTCGACGTCATGGGCCGCCTGGAGGAGCGCGGTGTGCCCTTCGTCGTCGCTGTCAACACCTTCCCTGACGGCCCCCGTTACGACATCGAGGAGCTGCGCACCGCGCTCGACCTCAGCGAGGAGATCCCGATCCTCGAATGCGACGCGCGACGGCGGGCGTCCAGCCGGGACGTGCTGATGACGCTGCTGCGGTTCCTGCACTCACTGACGACGGAGAAGACACCGGCATGATCCGGAGACCAGCGCGCCTGACCCACCTTCCTGTACAGCAGATCTACTTCAGTTCCGGAGCGACCATCGTGACGTCTGAATCCCTTTACCCGGCCGGCACGGACCACGCCACATCCGTCCCGCCCCCCGGTTGCCCCGCGCACGGCATCGGACCCGGCGGGCTGCGTCGGTTGTACGGCCCTGATGCGGAGGATCTCGGAGCTGTGTACGAAGAGCTCCGCGACCGGTACGGCACGGTGGCCCCCGCACTGCTTCACGACGACGTGCCGATCTGGGTCGTGCTCGGGCATGGCGAAAACATGCACATGGTGCGCACGCCGTCGCAGTTCTGCCGTGACACCCGGCAATGGAGCGCTCTGCGGGACGGCAGCGTCAAGCCCGACCATCCACTCATGCCGCACATCGCATGGCAGCCCATCTGCTGCCACGCTGAGGGCGACGAGCATCGGCGGCTGCGCGGCGCGGTCACCGGTGCCATGTCGACCATTGACCACCGGGGTATTCGCCGCTACGCGAACCGTGCGACCCAGCTCCTCGTCAACAAGTTCTGCGAGGAGGGCAGAGCAGACCTGGTCAGCCAGTTCGCCGAGCACCTGCCGATGGCGGTGATGTGCGAGATCCTGGGCATGCCCGAGGAGTACGGCGAACGCATCGTGCAGGCCGCCCGCGACATGCTCAAGGGCACCGAGACCGCCATCGCCAGCAACGAGTACATCATGGACGCCCTGACCCGGCTCACCGTCCGTCGCCGAGCCGAACCCAAGGAAGACTTCACCAGCCACCTGATCAAACATCCGGCGCGGCTCACCGATGAGGAGATCAGCCAGCATCTGCGGGTCGTCCTGATCGCCGCGTACGAGACCACCGCCAACCTCATCGCCAACGTACTGCGCATGGTGCTCACCGACCCGCGGTTCCGTGCTCAGCTCAACGGCGGCCAGATGACGGTGCCGGAGGCGGTCGAGCAGTCACTGTGGGACGAGCCTCCGTTCAGCACGATCCTGCCGTACATCGCCAAGCAGGACACGGAGCTGGGTGGTCAGCGGATCCGTACCGGCGACGCCCTTCTCTTCGGTATCGCGCCGGGCAATGTCGACCCACGCGTCCGTCCCGACCTCAAGGCCAACATGCAGGGCAATCGCGCCCACCTGGCTTTCGGCGGCGGCCCCCACGAATGTCCGGGACAGGACATTGGTCGTGCCATCGCCGACGTAGGCGTCGACGCCCTGCTGACTCGTCTCCCTGACGTTCAACTCGCCTGCGAAGAGGAGGAGTTGCGCTGGCGGTCCTTCATCCTGAATCGGCATCTGGTGGAGCTGCCGGTGAAGTTCGAGCCGAAGCCTCAACAGGACACACAGCAACCCTCTCTCAACCCAATGCCGCTGCGGCGTTCCGCCAACTGGCAGGTCGGCACGGTACGGACAGAGTCTGCTGAACCACGGCCTACGACTCCGGAGCCCGTCCCCGTTACGTCGGCGGCGGCGTCCCAGTCGGTCAACCACCCGAGCCTGCTCCGACGCTTCCTGCGCTGGTGGCGAGGGGAGTGAACGGATCGGACGTCGAGCTCACGCGGCCCACGCGTCGTACGAGGACCAGGATTGCAGCACACGTGGGCTGACGAACCGGTGCTCGCACCCCGTGACCGGATCAGTGAACTCCAGTACCCTCGCCAGCAGTTGAAGTGGCCGTCGGAAGTCACCGGCGGCCACCGGGTCGGTCACTACCGGGTAGAGGGGGTCTCCGAGGATCGGCACCCCCAAAGTGCTCATGTGTACTCTCAGTTGATGCGTTTGCCCGGTATGCGGTGTCAGCCGATACCGGGCAAGCGCACCTCGGTTCTCCAGCAACTCGACCGTGCTGACGGCGTTGGTCTCGCCCTCGACCTCGCGGGCCGCCATCACTCCACGTTCCTTGAGGATGCGGCTGCGCACCGTGCGCGGCAGTTCCAGTGCCGGGTCGTACGGGGCCACAGCCTCGTACACCTTTCTGACCTGCTTGTCTCGGAACAGCGACTGGTACGCGCCACGCTCCTCGGGCCGTACGACGAACAGCACGAGCCCGGCCGTCAGCCGGTCCAGCCGGTGTGCCGCGCCCAGAGCCGGCACCCCCAGGTCGCGGCGCAGACGTGCCAGAGCGGTCTCGGCGACATGGCTGCCGCGCGGAGTGGTGGCAAGGAAATGCGGTTTGTCGGCCACCACCACGTGTTGGTCGCGGTACATGACGTCGATCTGGAAGGGCACTTCCTCCTCGTCGGGTAGTTCCCGGTGGAACCACACGAACATCCCCGGTACGTACGACGCGTCCTTGGACACAGGACGGCCGGTGGCGTCCACGATCAGGCCCGCGGCGAACATGTCGTCGATCATGTCGGCTCCGGCCGTCAGCCGCGCCACGAGATGATCCCGTACGGTCGCACAGACTTCTCCGGCCGGTAGTCGCAAACGCACCGGGTCCACTCCGTCACGCTGCGGCAGAGGAGAAGGTGGGTATGGTGTACGGCGTCTCATTACAAGCAAGGGTAAGAGGTCCGCACCGGGAGGCAGCGCCGCGTAGGCATGGGTCTCCGTGTTCGACACCACGGTGCTCCGGCTCAGCGCCGTAGGCGCCGGCGCGGGGGCGCGTACAGCAGTGCAAGAGTTCGACTGGCCGGGCGGCGCGATTGCGTGATCACGTACGCGCTCCCATGCGCCCCCATGCGATCGCTTGTACCCGTGTGGCGGGCTTGCGTCTACTGGGAGTCGTCCGCAACTCCATGGCCTTGCAACATTCGTAGTCCTGACGACGTGGACCTCGTGGGAGTCTCCATGGTCACCGCTCGACCGTCAGTCCTCGCCCGTGATCTCGAATTGCTTCGCCCGACGCCGTATGTCCTGTGTCGGCATGAGCTCGACAACTACGCCGGCAGAGCCCTCGGGCCGCAATCGGTCCAAGGCTGCGCAGTCTGTTCGCTCAGTGATCCAACACGCGCCCGAGGTGGCCGACCCCACGAGTAGCGCCTCTTCTTGCAATGGTCGGGGCGGGCGCATATGCCGTCGTGACGGATCGGGTGGCGCACACTTCCGGTCAGAACCGAACTGCGATGTGATGAAAGGGCGTACGACAGGAGCAAGCGCGTTGAGATCGCGCGATCACGGAAGGGGGAGGCCTGTGCCGTCGCGCGCCGTGACTGCTGCCGTACGCACCCTCTCGAGGGTCGCTCGCGGCGAGCACGCAGACGGAAGCACACTCGTAAGAGCCCCGTGAGGACCGCTTGCCCATCTACTCCGGTGCTACAGACATGGAGGATTCAGTGCTCGCCACGATTCCGACGTATGCGGACCCCACCCCCCCTGCCGTAAGCCCGTACGCCCTAAGGGTCGAGGAATACGTCCGTACACTTGGATGGAGCCTTGGACTGACAGAGACGGAGGATGGTCGGGCGCGGTTGGAGGCAGGTTATGGGAACTTCGTCGCCTGGACTTATCCGGAAGCTTCGTTCCGCGACCTTTGCCTCTGCGCGGAATGGCTTTTCTTCACGTTCATACTGGACGACCTGCACACACTGAAGGTCTATGACGCACCGGAAGCGTGGGTACCCGTCCATCGTCGCCTGATGGACATCATCAACGACGGAATGGACCCCGCGCCTCCACGGGATCAGACACCCTTCACCAAGGCACTCACGAATCTGTCCATCCGCACACGCGAAAGACTCTCGCCTGGTCTTCGCACACGACTGAACCGGCATCTGGATCTGTTCTTCCAGGGGTTTGCCGAGGAGTCCGAGAACCGGTTCCGTGGAACACCCCCGGGTATCGACAGTTTCACCCATACCAGGCGGTTGTCCGTTGGTATGGAGTTCGGGTTCGACCTGGTCGAACTGAGTCAGGGCATGGAAGTGCCGCAAGACGTATACGAGACGAGCCTGTTCCGGGAGATCGTCGAAGCCGCAAGCGATGTGGTCGCGTGGCAGAACGACTTGCACTCACTTCACCTGGACCAGCAACGCGGTGATTTCCACAACGTTGTCATCGTCATGCAGCACGCCGATGGAATCTCGCTCCAGGATGCCATCGACTCGACGGTCGCCAAGGTGCAGGGTCGTGTGGCCGACTTCCTGGCCGCCGAGGAGAGGCTCGCGCCTTTCCTGGAGGCCCGGGGTCTGGCACGTGCCGCCTGCGAGGACATCTTGAAGGTCACCGCAGGAATGCGGCAGTGGACCAACGGGTGCCTCCACTGGTACCGGAACACCACTCGCTATGCGATCCCGACCGCTCCGGGCGAACTGGGTCAGCAGCACGACTATCTTCAGGTGTTGCTCCCGAGGCTGGATCGTGTTCCCCGGCAGGGTTGCCGTTGAGTGATCGGTTCGCCGGCCCGGCCACATCTGGATCGACAAGAAGGGGAACCAAGCGCTATGGCAACGAACCATGGAGGCATCATTCGCGCGCCCGGGGGACTGCCTATCATCGGGCATCTGTTTCCCCTGCTCCGCGATCCGCTGCGTTTCCTGAACACCCTGCCGGCCCACGGTGATCTGGTGCAGATAAAGTTAGGTCCGCAAACGGCCGTCGTGGTCTGCCGACCTGAACTCGTTCAGGAGGTTCTGCTGAACGACCGAATATACGACAAGGGCGGGCCGATCATAGAGCGGGTCGGAAACGCACTCGGGGACGGCATCGCCTCCTGCCCGCACAATGCTCACCGAAGGCAGCGGCGCAGCCTGCAGCCGGCCTTTTCGCGCACCTGCCTGCGCGAATACGCCGCCATCATGACCGACCGGATCGACGTGCTGGCGACCGGTTGGAGCGATGGTGAGACCATCGAGGTGGGCACGCAGATGTATGCCCTCGCGAGCGACACCATCGCCCGGACGTTGTTCAAAGCTGAAGCCGCGGCACCCGCGGTGGACGCCGTGACCATCAGCCTTCCGGACATCTTCCGGGGCATCTATCAACAGGCCGTTCTCCCACCTCTGTTGCGGCGTCTGCCGCTTGCACCGAACAGGCGCTACGAACGGGCCCGCAACCGGGCATGGGCCGCGGTCAGCAAAACCATCAGCCTGTATCGCCAGGGCGGTGAGGTCCACAGCGATGTGCTGTCAATGCTTCTCAAGACGCGCGACGACGAGGGGGCGCCCCTCAGCGACAGCGAGATCCATGCGCAGATCATGACGCTGCTTGTCGCGGGCATCGACACCACGGCAGTGGCCCTCACCTGGGCAGTCCACCTGTTGTGCCAACACCCGGATCTGCAAGAGCGATTGCGCGTCGAGACGGCCGAGGTGCTCGGTACCCGAACGGCGACCTGGGAGGACCTGCCCCGGCTGGACCTTGCACGGAGGGTCATCACCGAGACGCTGCGCCTGTACCCTCCGGGGTGGATCTTCACGCGGACGACCACCACCGAAGCCCGGCTGTCGGACGCTGTGGTTCCGTCCGGTACCACCCTTGTCTACAGCCCGTATCTTCTGCACCACGACGCACGGTTCAACCCGCAGCCTGACAGTTTCGATCCTGACCGCTGGCTCCCGGAGCGGGAACAGGTCCGTGGCGCGCTCATCCCGTTCGGGGGAGGGGCGCGCAAGTGCCTCGGCGACAACTATGCGATGACCTTGGCGACACTGGCCCTGGCCACGATCGTGACCCGCTGGCGACTCTCGCACGGTGACGGCCGGGAGCCCTGCGTCGAACCTCGTATGACCTTGTCGCCTCGCAGGGTTGAGGTCCGGGTGGAGAGCCTGGAGAGCGAGCCCGTGACGCAGGGCGTCCGGCCGTAGGCCATCGACACATGAGCGTGGGCGCGACAGGAGTCGGTTCTGTCGCGCCCACGTCCGTCGTAGCTTTACGGAACAGGTGTTGGCGGAGATACAGCAAGTGTCGAGTCCGGAGCGGTGTGCCCGCGGCGTGCGCTCCGCACGCGGTACACAGCCCCCAGACCCACCGTGACCACCAGGAACAGCACCGTGAACCACTGGAAGTACCAGTGCCCGCCCGCCGGGTCGTAGACCTCGGCGCGGGGCCAGGCCAGGTTGATGGTCATGAGGAGGCCGTAGAGGAGGGCCAGGGCGTTGACCGGGATGCCCCAGCGGCCGAGGGAGAAGAGGCGGGCGCCCGACTCGTCGGTGCCCGAGGAACTGAACTCGCCCCGGATGCGGCGGATCAGCAAGGGGCCCGTGACCATCGCGTACGCCAGGTACAGCATCACGATGCAGGTCGTCCCGATCGCCAGGAACGCCTCGGGGGAGGCGAAGTTGAGCAGGAGCAGAGCGGCGGCCAGGATGCCGACGATCAGGGCGGGGGCCGTGGGCATGCCCGTGCGGGGGTTAACGCGCGCGAGGCGGGCCGCGAAGGGCAGTTGGCCGTCGCGGGCCATGGAGAAGAGCATGCGGCAGGCCGCTGTCTGGATGGCGAGCGTGGCCACCGTGATCGCGATGACCACGTCGGCCAGCAGCGCCTTGCCGACGCCGTCGCCGAGGCTGCTGGTGAGGACGTAACTGAGGCCGTCGACCCCGAGGCGGCCGTCGGTGAGGCTGGGGGCGGCGAGCAGCCCGGCCAGGACGATCAGTCCGCCGAGCGCGCCGGCCGCGCCGAGCGCCGTGAGGATCGTGCGGGGCGCGGTGCGGCGCGGGGACCGGGTCTCCTCGCTCATCTCGCCCGCGCTGTCGAAGCCGATCATCACGTACGCCGCCGTGAACGAGCCCACCAGCAGTGCTCCGACGAGACCGTTCTGCGCGGCGCCCGTGGTGTGGAAGGTGATGCTCGGTGTGCGCTCGGAGTGGGTCAGCAGGAGCACGATGATCAGCACCGCGCCGATGATCTCGGCGGTGACACCGACCCGGTTGACCAGGGACAGGACACGGTTGTCGACGATGTTCACCACGGTCGTCAGGACCAGCAGGATCACGCCCAGGACCGCCGCGTTGGCCGCCCCGTCGGCCGAGGTCGGCGCCGGGTCCGTGCCGACCAGCTGGAAGCCGGACCAGATCGCGGGGAGCACCATCTGCAGGGCGAGTGCCGCCGCGGCGACCACGACGATCTGACCGATCACCATGATCCAGCCGGCGAACCAGCCGAAGGCCGGGGTGGAGAGGCGGGACGACCACTGGTAGATCGCGCCGGAGAGGGGGTAGCGGGCGGCCAGTTCCGCGAAGCAGGCCGCCACCAGCAGCTGCCCCACCAGCACCACCGGCCAGGCCCAGAAGAAGACGGGCCCGCCGAACGCGTACCCGAAGGCGAAGAACTGGAAGACGGTGGTCAGGACGGAGATAAAGGAGAAGCCCGCCGCGAAGGAGGCGTACCGGCCCAGGCTGCGGTGCAGCTCCTGGGGGTAGCCGAACTCGGCGAGGGACCGGTCGTCGGGGGAGGGGGAATGCGGTGGATCGGGACGAACGTCGGAGGGACTGGTCGTCGTCACGGCGGCACCTGCCTTCGGCGGCGAATTCCTGTCGGGCGACAGAAATTAGGGATCCGCTGTTTCCGGTGCGTGACGCGGTCGTGTCGGGGTTGGGCCCAAGTCCTCACGTCCGTGCGGCGGTCTCTGCCGAAACGCGATACATCGTGTCTCTTGACGTCCCGGCGTAGATCGCGATATGTTCGGCCACGGATATTCGATCGCGAGGATGTGAGGTGGGGTCATGCAGCGCCGCAGACTGCGCAACCCCCTGGCGCTCGCCGTCCTGGCCACCCTGTGGCAGAAGCCGATGCATCCCTACGAGATCGCCCAGACCCTGCGCAGCCAGGGCAAGGACTCCAGCACGAAGATCAACTACGGCTCGCTCTACACCGTCGTGCAGAACCTCGAAAAGCACGGCTTCGTCGAGGTCACCGACGTGGAGCGGCAGGGCAACCGGCCCGAGCGCACGGTCTACGGCATCACCGAGACCGGACGGCAGGAGGCGACGGAGTGGATGTCGGACCTGATAGCCGTCCCGGCCAAGGAGTTCCCGATCTTCGAGACCGCGCTCTCCCTGCTCGGTGTCCTGCCGCCCAGTGATGTGGAGCGGCTCCTCGAGGAGCGGCTCAAGGCCCTGGACGTGCAGGTGGCGAGCGGCCGCGGGGCCCTGGAGAAGCTGTACGAGACGCTGCCTCGGCTCTTCCTCGTGGAGAACGAGTACCAGCTCCACATGACCGAGGCCGAGGCCGCATGGGTCCGCGGCTTCCTCGACGAACTCAGAACGGGCGCGCTTCCCGGAATCGACCTGTGGAAGTCGTTCCACGAGCCAGGAGGAGAGCAGGACACCAGGACCTGAACAAGAACAGGCCCCGGCACAGCTGTTGCAGCAGCGCGCCGGGGCCTCGAACCCCGAACTGAATCCGCCCTGAGGCACATCCAGGCGATCGAGGTGCGGCACACCCAGGATAGCCCGGTGCTCCTCAAGCGGATCAGTTGTCATCCGTTCCCGGATCCGTCCACCGGATCCGTTCACCGGGAGAGCACCTGTCATGAACACCCGTGCGCCCGCCATCGAGGCGCGTCAACTGACCAAGACCTACGGCGGTGAGGTCACCGCGCTCAGCGGCATCGACGTCGTCGTCGAGCGGGGCGGCGTCTTCGGCCTGCTCGGCCCGAACGGCGCGGGAAAGTCCACCACCGTCAAGATCCTCACCACCCTGGCCCGCCCCGACTCGGGCTCGGCCACCGTCGCGGGCCATGACGTGCTGCGCCACCCGGACCGGGTCCGGCGGGCCATCGGCGTGGTCGCCCAGGGCTCCGGCGCCGACCCGGTCGCCACCGGACGCGAGAACCTCCGGCTCCAGGGCAGGCTCCACGGCCTGAAGGGCGCCGCCCTCGAACAGCGGGTGGACGAGCTCCTCGACCGTTTCACGCTCACCGAGGCCGCCCGGCGCCCGGTCAAGGGCTACTCCGGCGGTATGCGACGCCGGCTCGACGTCGCCCTCGGCCTCGTGCACCGCCCCGAGGTGCTCTTCCTCGACGAGCCCACCACCGGTCTCGACCCCGAGGCCCGCACCGCCATGTGGGACGAGATCGGCCGGCTCGCGGGGGAGGAGGGGCTGACGATCCTGCTCACCACCCACTACCTCGAAGAGGCCGACCGGCTCGCCGAGCGGGTCGCGGTGGTCGACCGCGGCCGGATCGTCGTCGAGGGCACCCCGGACGCCCTCAAGGGCGAACTCCGCGGTGACGCGGTGCACATGGAGCTGCGCGAGCCGCTCGGCGACGCAGGGCGCATCCTGCTGACCGGTGCCCTGCGCGAGGTTCCCGGCGTCCATGAGGTGCTGGCCGACGGACGCCGCGTCAGCGTCCGCACCGACGACGGGGCCGCCGCCGTACCCGCGCTGCTCGCCGCGCTGGAGCGGGCCGGGGTCAAGGTCGCCTCCGCGACCGTCGCCCGCCCGTCCCTCGACGACGTCTACCTGCGCTACGCGGGCCGCCGTTACGCCGACGCCGAAGCCCTGGTGGGTGCCCGATGAGCACGGCCGTCTCCCAGACCTGGTACATGACGCAGCGTCAACTCATGGTGTTCGTACGGCAGCCCGCGTACGCGATCATCACCCTGATCCAGCCGGTGATCTGGCTGTTCCTGTTCGGCAGCCTCTTCCGGAAGGTCGTCGAGCTCGGCGGCTTCGGCACCACCTCCTATCTCGACTACCTCGTCCCGGGCGTGGTCGTGATGAGTGCGCTCAGCTCCAACATGTGGGCGGGGATGGGCACGTTGGAGGAGATCCAGCGCGGCACCCTCGACCGCTTCCTGACCACTCCGGTCAGCCGGGCCGCGCTGATGAACGGCAACGTCGTCAACAACGGCCTGGTCACCGCCTTCCAGTCCGTGGTGATCGTGCTGCTCGGGCTCCTCGGCGGCGCCGACTATCCGGGCGGTGCCGTGGGGATCGCGGTCCTGGTGCTCGCCTCGGTGCTGCTCGGCACCGTCTTCGGGGCGCTGTCCAACGCGCTCGGCATGCTGGTGCGCGAGCGGGAGTCGATCATCGGGATCAACACCTTCCTGCTGCTCCCGCTCACCTTCCTGTCCAGCGCCTTCATGGCGCCCTCGCAGATGCCCGCATGGATGCGGCACACAGCCGACTTCAACCCGCTGAACTGGGCGATGGTGGCGGGCCGTTCGGCCCTGTCCGCCGACCCGGACTGGGGTGTGGTCATCGGTCGCGGGGGAGCGCTGCTCGGGCTGGCGGTCGTCGCGGTGTGGCTGTCGATCCGGACGTTCCGGTCGTACCAGCGGTCGGTGTGACTCCGGGTACCGCTGGAGTGCGGTGCCGGGTGTGACGAGGCGGCGGTACCTGAGGGGTGCCGCCGCCTGTACTGCCGTAGAACCGGGGTGGTGCTGTTGTGGAACTGGAGCGGTGCGGTCTAAGCGGCCGGGGCCGCTCCCTCCTGCTCGGCCTCGATGCGGGCGTTCCAGTCGCGCTTGGAGGCCTGCCAGCCGTCCTCGTTGTGGCCCAGGCGCCAGTAGCCGGAGATCGACAGGTCCTCGCGCGGGATGGCGCGTTCGACCCGCAGCAGGTGGCGCAGCTGCTTCACGAAGTGCGCCTCGCCGTGCACGAACGCGCACAGCCGGCCCTCCGGGAAGTCCAGCGCGCGCACGGCCTCCACCAGGGCCTCGCCGACAGGGCGGGAGCCGCGGTGCAGCCAGACGACCTCCACGTCGGAGTCGATCTTCTGCTCCTCCTCGGGGCCGGAGACCTCGATGAAGGCGTGTGCCCGGGTGCCGTCGGGCAGCGACTCCAGGGAGCGGGCGATCGCGGGCAGCGCGCTCTCGTCGCCGACGAGCAGATGCCAGTCGGCGTCGAGGTCGGGGGCGTAGGCCCCGCCCGGGCCCATGAAGTGCACGGTCTCACCGGGCTGGACGCGCGCCGCCCAGGGGCCGGCGAGGCCCTCGTCGCCGTGGACCACGAAGTCCAGGGTGAGCTCGCGGTGTTCGGCGTCCCAGTGGCGCACGGTGTAGGTGCGGGTCACGGGCCACTGCTCGCGCGGGAACTCCTCGCGGATGCGCTGCACGTCGAAGGGCTCGGGGTAGGTCGCGCCCTCGGCCGGGAACAGGATCTTGACGTAGTGGTCGGTGCAGGTGTCCGCCGTGAACTCGGAGAGTCCCTCGCCGCCGAGCACCACGCGCTGCATGTGCGGAGTGAGGCGTTCGGTGCGGACCACCTGCGCGGAATGAGGTTTCCGCGGCTTGCGTCCCGGTCCTTCTGCCATGGCGGCCTCCCAGTTCCCTGTGCTTAGGCTTACCTAAGTTAGCATCCGCCCCCCTGGCGATGGCATGCCACTCGTGGAAAGCGAGGGCAATATTTACGCGCCGAGCGTCGCCGTCAGTCGCCGCAGTGATCCACCCAGCCCCCAGCGTTCGGCCAGCTTCTCCAGTGCCGCGGGATCGCGCGGGGTGCGCGGAAGCGCGGTCTCCACCTTCGGCAGCGGCACGTCACCCGCCACCCGCACGACCTTCGGTGCCACGGCCACGTAAGGCCGCGACTCGTCCAGCCGCTTGCGCTGCGAAGGAGTGAGCTTCGCCTTCGGGTCGTCGACCGCGGCCATGATCCCGGCCACGTCACCGAACTCGGCGAGCAGCTTGGCGGCCGTCTTCTCGCCGATGCCGGGCACGCCCGGCAGACCGTCGCTCGGGTCGCCCCGCAGCAGCGCCAGATCCGCGTACCCACGGCCGTCGACGCCATACTTCTCGCGCAGCCACGCCTCGTCGGTCAGCTGGAGCGTGCCCACGCCCTTGAGGGGGTACAGCACCCGCACCTGCCGTTCGTCGTCCACCAGCTGGTACAGGTCGCGGTCGCCGGTGACGATGTCGACCGGTCCCGTCGCCAGAGCGGTGAACGTCCCGATCACGTCGTCCGCCTCGTAGCCCGGCACGCCCACGCGCGCGATCCCGAGCGCGTCCAGGACGGCCTCGATGACCGGCACCTGCGGCGACAGCGTGTCCGGCACCTCCTCCTCGTCCGGGCCGGTCTCGCGCTCCTCGGCGACGCGGTGGGCCTTGTAGGAGGGGATCAGGTCGACCCGCCACTGGGGGCGCCAGTCGGCGTCCATGCAGGCCACCAGCGCGTCGGGGTGGTGGTCCTTGACCAGGCGGTCGATGAATTCGAGAAGCCCGCGCACAGCGTTCACCGGGGTGCCGTCCGGCGCCTTCACCGACTCCGGCACGCCGAAGTAGGCACGGAAGTAGAGCGAGGCGGTGTCAAGGAGCATCAGTCGTCCGGTCACGCCTCGCATCATGCCGTACGGCACCGACAGCGGCCGCCGCCGTGTCCCTCGTCCGGCGGGTGCCCGCCTCCCGCGCGGGTGTGAGCGTCCTGTGAACCGCGACACCAGCGTGTTTGGCCGAAAGGCATTCGGGCAGGCGCGGCCCCGGAGCGAGGCAGGTTGCATCTTCAACTGTTCGCGGCCCTTCGTCTCCCCCTGTCGCCGGGGATCCCCTGTTGTCGAGGAGACGAGAGATACGCGTGTCATCAAGGCTTGAGGCAGAGCAGCTGTACAAGGTCTTCGGAAGACGGCCCCACGAGGCCGTCGAGCGGCTCCGCGAGGGCGCCGACCGGGAGGGACTGCGCGCCGACGGCACCACCGCCGCGGTGATCGACGCCTCCTTCACCGTGGACCCGGGGCAGATCTTCGTCGTCATGGGCCTGTCCGGCTCCGGCAAGTCCACCCTGCTGCGCATGCTCAACGGCCTCCTGGAGCCGACCGCGGGCCACGTCCGCTTCGACGGCCAGGACCTCACCGCCCTCACCGACCGCGAACTGCGGGCCGTACGCGCCCAGAAGATCAGCATGGTCTTCCAGCACTTCGCGCTCTTCCCGCACCGCAGCGTCCTGGAGAACGCCGCCTACGGGCTCGCCGTCCAGGGCGTCGCCAAGGCCGAGCGCATCGAGCGGGCCACCGAGGCCCTGGACCTGTGCGGACTGGGGGGCTGGGAGAAGTCCTGGCCCGACGAGCTGTCCGGCGGCATGCAGCAGCGCGTGGGCCTGGCCCGCGCCCTCGCCACCGACGCCGACCTGCTGCTCATGGACGAGTCCTTCAGCGCGCTCGACCCGCTGATCCGACGGGACATGCAGGACCAGCTCCTCCAGCTCCAGAAGACCCTGAAGAAGACCATCGTCTTCATCACCCACGACCTCAACGAGGCCATGCGGCTCGGCGACCGCATCGCCGTCATGCGCGACGGCCGGATCGTCCAGATCGGCAGCGCGGAGGACATCCTGGTGCGGCCCGCCGACGACTACGTCGCCTCCTTCACCAAGGACGTCGACCGCTCCCGCGTCCTGACCGCGTCCGCCGTCATGGACACGGACGTGCGCGGCGACGAGGCCGACTGCGGCTGTGCGAGCGACTGCGAGACCGCGACGCCCGACACCCCGTTCACCGAACTGTGCGCGATCAGCGCGCGCTCGACGCACCCGGTGGCGGTCCTCGACGACAAGCAGCGGCTCGTCGGGGTCGTGCCCCAGCAGCGGCTCGTGGGCTTCATCGGCGACGAGGAGGCCGCCCATGCCTAGGATCCCGCTCGGCGACTGGGTCAACGACACCGTCGACTGGCTGCTCGATCACGTGGCCTGGCTCTTCGACTTCTTCAAGACCGTCTTCACCGGCACCTACGACGGTATCGACGCCGTCCTCCAGGCGCCCCAGCCCCTGCTCCTCGCGGGCATCTTCGCCGTGATCGCCTTCTGGCTGCGCGGCACCCTCGCCGGCCTCCTCACCTTCGCGGGATTCGCCTTCATCGACTCCCTCGAACTGTGGGAGAACGCGATGATCACGCTCTCGCTGGTCCTCGTGGCCACGATCATCGCGCTGGTCGTGGCCGTACCCGTGGGCATCTGGGCGGCCCGTTCCGACCGGGTCAGCGGCATCGTCCGCCCCGTTCTGGACTTCATGCAGACGCTGCCCGCGATGATCTACCTCATCCCGGCGATCCTGTTCTTCGGCACCGGCGCCTCCGCGGGCATCGTCGCCACACTGATCTTCGCGCTCGCCCCCGGCGTCCGCATGACCGAGCTCGGCATCCGCCAGGTCGACAAGGAACTGGTCGAGGCCGCCGAGGCGTTCGGCACCACGCCCCGCGACACCCTCCTGCGCGTCCAGCTGCCCCTGGCCCTGCCCACCGTGATGGCGGGCGTCAACCAGGTCATCATGCTGGGCCTGTCCATGGCCGCGATCGCCGGCATGGTCGGCACCGGCGGCCTCGGCGGTGACGTCAACGAGGCCATCGGCCAGCTCAACGTGGGCCTCGGCTCCGAGGCCGGTGTCGCCATCGTGATCCTCGCGATCTACCTCGACCGCATGACCAGCGCGCTCGGCACCCAGGTCTCCCCGCTGGGCCGGCGCGCCGCCGCCAAGGCCCGTGCCGCGCAGGGCGGCCTGAAGATCTGGTCCTACCGCCCCCGTCCCCAGATCGCTGTCATCGGTGTCGTCGTCCTCGCCCTCGTCGCGGGCGGCATGGGCGTCTTCGGCGGCACCTCCGGCGAGGCCACGGCCGTCTCCGGTGGCAAGGACGTTGGCCAGGGCAAGAAGATCAGCATCGGCTACGTCCCCTGGGACGACGGCGTCGCCTCCACCTTCCTCTGGAAGGAGATCCTGGAGGAACGCGGCTACCAGGTCGACGCCAAGCAGTTCGACGCCGGACCGCTCTACACCTCCATCGCCTCCGGCAACGCCGACTTCATGACCGGCGCCTGGCTGCCCACGACCCACGAGCAGTACTGGAAGAAGTACGGCGGCGAACTCGACGACCTCGGCGCCTGGTACGACAAGACGTCTCTCGAGCTGACCGTCCCCTCGTACATGAAGGACGTCGACTCCCTGGCCGACCTCAAGGGCAAGGCCTCGCAGTTCGGCGGGAAGATCACCGGCATCGAGTCCAGCGCCGGCGAGACGGCCCTGCTGAAGAGCAAGGTCCTGAAGGCGTACGGCCTCGACAAGGAGTACAAGGTCGTCGACAGCTCCACGCCCGCCATGCTGGCCGAGCTGAAGCGGGCGTACGCCCAGAAGGACCCGATCGTCGTCACGCTCTGGTCGCCGCACTGGGCGTACAACGACTACGACCTGAAGAAGCTCAAGGACCCCAAGGGCGCCTGGGGCTCCGGCGACGGCATCCACACGGTGGCCCGCAAGGGCTTCGCCGACGACAACCCGGTCGTCGGACAGTGGCTGAAGAACTTCAAGCTGGACGAGAAGCAGCTCACCAGCCTGGAGGCCGAGATCAACAAGGCCGGCAAGGGCAGGCAGCAGGACGCCGTGCGCACCTGGCTGAAGCGGAACCCGGGTCTGGTCGACAGGCTGGCCCCGGTCCGGGAGGCGGCGGCGGAGACGAAGCGGCCGGTGAACGTGGCCTGGTTCCCCTGGGACGAGGACATCGCCGTCACCTACCTGTGGAAGAACGTCCTCGAGAAGCGCGGCTACAAGCTCAACCTCAAGCAGATGGACGTCGGCCCGGTCTACACCGGCCTCGCCTCCGGTGACCTGGACCTCAACTTCGACGCCTGGCTGCCGTACGCCCAGAAGAACTACTGGGACCAGAGCAAGGACAGACTCAAGGACCTCGGCACCTGGTACCGGCCGACGTCCCTGGAGGTCGCCGTGCCCTCGTACGTCAAGGGTGTGAAGTCCTACGAGGACCTCAAGGGCAAGGCGGACCTCTTCGACGGGAAGATCATCGGGATCGAGCCGGGCACCGGCGAGATGAACCTCCTCAAGAACAAGGTCCTGCCCGGCTACGGCCTCGACAAGGAGTACGACGTCGTCGACGGCTCCACGCCCGCGATGCTGGCCGAGCTCAAGCGTGCCTATGCCAGGAAGCAGCCCGTCGCCGTCGTCCTGTGGTCCCCGCACTGGGCGTACAGCCAGTACGACCTGACCAAACTGAAGGACGACAAGAAGCTCTTCGGCGAGGGCAACACGATCCGCACCATCTCCCACGAGGACTTCCCCTCGCGCTACCCGCAGCTCACCAAGTGGATCAAGGGTTTCCATATGAGCGAGGACGAGCTCGGCACCCTGGAGAGCGAGATCAACAAGTACGGCCAGGGCCACGAGGAGCAGGCGGTCGACGCCTGGCTGAAGGAGCACCCCGAGATGATCGGGCGGATGACACCGTCATAACCGCTGCGCGAGCACGGTAAGAATCCGGCCAACCACATAGAGCTACGCCATCACCCGAACTCGGATGCCGACAAGGGGACTTGGGTGCCCCGTGGCGGACGGGTGACCGAGAACCGGCCCCCTGGCAGATTCCAGGGGGCCGTTCGGCTGGCGCGAAGTGTGAGGTACGGTCGCACGCCGTGTGACATCGATGTGACGGCCGCGTGAAACGGTTTGCCGAACATGCGTAGGGTGCAGACAACTCATCAGGGGACGTGTCCGAGGACCGACGAGCGGAGGAGGGAGCCGGAGCCATGGGCGACCACAAAGAACAGCCCCTTCGGGTCGGCGCGGCCGTGCGCCGCAGGCGCCGTGCGCTGGAGCTCACCCTCGCCGTCGTCGCCGAGCGCAGCGGCCTCTCGGTCCCCTTCCTGAGCCAGATCGAGAACGAACGCGCCCGCCCGAGCCGCAGCTCCCTGGAGAAGGTCGCCGACGCCCTGCGCACCACCGCCGTCGAACTCCTCGCGGCCGCCGACCCGGCGTGCAGCGTCGACGTCGTGCACGCCGAGGGCCCGGAACCGCGCGACGAGCCGCGGATGCGGTCCCTGGTGCGCGGCCACCACCAGATGCATGCCCAGGAGTTCACCGGCGACCATGACGCGGGCCGTGAACTGCAGTACCGCAACGACCAGTTGATGTACGTCGCCGACGGCGCGGTGGACGTCGAGGCGGAGGGCCGCGCCTACCGTCTCGGGCGCGGCGACACCCTGTACCTGACCGGTGGGGTGCGGCACCGCTGGCGGGCGACCGTGGCGGACACCCGCGTGGTCGTCGTCGCGGTTGCCGAACACATCGAGGCGGTCCAGGACCGGCCCCGGCAGTGAGAGTCGTCTCCCTGGTCCCCTCGCTCACCGAGGCGATCGCCCGCTCGGCACCCGGCGCCCTGGTCGGCGCCACCGACTGGTGCACCCACCCGGCGGACCTCGACGTCACTCGGATCGGCGGCACCAAGAACCCGAAACTCGACCGGATCGTCGCCCTCGCACCCGACCTGGTGATCGCCAACGAGGAGGAGAACCGCGAGCCGGATCTCGCGGCGCTGCGCGAGGCGGGCCTGGAGGTCCTGGTCACCGAGGTGCGGGACGTCCCGCAGGCGTTCCGGGAACTGGCGAGGGTCGTGACGGCGTGCGGAGTGCCCGTACGACCGCGCTGGCTGGACGAGGCCGAGGAGGCGTGGTCGGTGCTCCCCGCGGACGAGCATCGGGTGACGGCGGTCGTGCCGATCTGGCGCAGGCCGTGGATGGTGCTGGGCCGCGACACCTTCGCGGGCGACGTGCTCTCCCGCCTCGGCGTGGACCATCTGTACACCGGCCACGGGGACCGCTATCCGAAGGTCCCCCTGGAGGAGTTGCGGGCGGCGGCCCCTGACGTGGTCGTCCTGCCCGACGAGCCGTACGCCTTCACCCCCGACGACGGCCCGGAGGCCTTCCCCGGCCTGCCCTGCGCCCTCGTCAGCGGACGGCACCTGACGTGGTACGGGCCGTCGCTGGCCGAAGCACCACGGGCGCTGGGCGAGGCCCTGCGAGCAGCGCTCCGCTGACGACTCCGCGCGCGGTGTGCACGGCGGCGATGGCCCAGGCGGCGACGAGGACGACGTACAGACCCGTGGCGAGCCAGTCGTAGACGACGAGGCCCGTGTGCCGGGCCAGCGCCTCGGCGCCCGTGACGCAGGTGCCGACCGGGAAGGTGAACGCCCACCAGGTCATCGAGAACCCCATCCCGTGCCTGCGGGCGCGCACCACGTGCGCGGTGGCGAGCCCCAGCCACAGCAGGGCGAACCCCATCACGGGGACGCCGTACAGGACCGCGAGGACGCCGAAGCCCTGGCTGTACGGGGCCGGTACGACCCCGGGGGCCACGTCCGCGAACTTGCCGACGGCGGTGGTGGACTGGCCGAGCGGACCGAGGACCAGGAAGAGCGCCGGGGTGAGGGCGAGGGGGAGCGGGCCGCCGGTGACGATCCGGGCGAAGACCAGCGGCAGCATGACGAGGGTCGCGAGGAGGCTGAGCCCGAACATCGCGAAGCAGGCGAGGAGCAGGGTCTCCCGCGGCTGCCCGGCGGGGAGATGCGGCACGAGGAGCGGCCCGAGCGCGGCGGACACCATCGGGGCGACCAGGGGCAGCAGCCACACGGGTGTGGCCTGCTGCGGCTCCACCTTGTGCCGTACGGCCATGAGGTACGGCACGACGACGGCGGCCGCGAGCCCCACGGCCGTGCCGGCGGTGAACAGCACGGCGTCGAGGGCGACCGCGGCCGTGGTGCCGATCCAGTACCGGCCGACGGTGAGGGCACCCCCGCCGACGGCCAGCAGGGCCATCGCGAGGCAGCCGTAGAAGGGCGCCGCGGCGGGGTCCAGGAGGTGGGCGCGGGCCTGGTCGGCGTGGTGGCGCCAGTGCAGGGCGCGGGCGCAGAGGAGGGTGAGCAGCAGGGCGAGCGACAGCAGCCAGACGGCCGCGCAGATCGTGCGCAGGCCGGGGAGGTGCACAGGAAGCGCGACGCCGGCGGTGGCGACGATCGCGGTGCCCATGACGGAGGCGTACCAGTTCGGCCCGAGGTGACGGACGGCGGTGACCATGGCTCCACGGTGCCGCCGGGGGAGGGCCGCGACCAGGGAGTACGGCTCTATGAGGGCATAAGCTGTCTTTATGAGCGGTGAGGGAGAGGTTCGGCCGGCGGTGGGCGGGATGCTGGCACATCGCGTGCCCGATCTCGGGGCGCTGGAACTGCTGCTGGCCGTGGCGCGCCTCGGCAGTCTCGGTGGGGCGGCTCGGGAGCTGGGCATCACGCAGCCGGCGGCGAGCAGCCGCATCCGCTCGATGGAACGGCAACTGGGGGTCGCCCTGGTCGACCGCTCGCCCCGGGGGTCCCGGCTCACCGACGCCGGGGCGCTGGTGACGGACTGGGCGCGGCGGATCGTGGAGGCGGCGGAGGCCTTCGATGCCGGGGCGCAGGCGCTGCGGGTCCGCCGCGACTCGCGGCTGCGGGTGGCGGCGAGCATGACGATCGCGGAGTACCTGCTGCCGGGATGGCTGCTCGCCCTGCGCGCGGGACGCCCGGACACGGCGGTGTCGCTGCACGCGGGGAACTCGGCGACGGTCGCGGAACGGCTGCTGGCGGACGAGGCCGACCTCGGCTTCGTGGAGGGCCTGACGGTCCCTTCCGGCCTCGACTCGGTGGTCATAGCCCACGACCGCCTCATCGTGGTGACGGCGCCGGGCCACGTCTGGGCCCGGCGCCGACGCCCCCTGGAAGCCGCCGAACTGGCCGCGACGCCGCTGATCCTGCGCGAGAAGGGCTCGGGCACCCGCCAGGTCCTGGACGCGGCGCTGGGAGGACTGGCCCGCCCCCTGATCGAGCTCTCGTCCACCACGGCGGTGAAGGCGGCGGCGGTGGGCGGAGCGGGTCCGGCGGTCCTGAGCGAACTGGCGGTAGGGGACGAACTCGCCCTGCGGCGACTGGTGGCGGTCCCGGTCGCGGGCGTGTCCCTGGCCCGGGACCTGCGCGCGGTCTGGCCCACGGGCCACCGTCCGGTGGGACCGGCCCGGGACCTGCTGTCGCTGACGCGGGCGTAGGGGGGGCCGCGGCGAGGCGGGGGAGGGGGCGTCGGGAAACGGGGCGAGTCGGTTGAGGCGGGCGTCGGGAAACGGGGCGAGTCGGTTGAGGCGGGCGTCGGGAAACGGGGCGAGTCGGTTGAGGCGAGCGTCGGGAAACGGGGCCAGTCGGTGGACGCCGGCCCATGCCGGCCCTGGCTCCGGTGACGGCTCACCTGGAGCCGGCGGCCGTCACCAGCCCCCGCATCACCCGCAGGTCCGCACCCATCTCCGGATGCCACTGCACGCCCAACACCCAGTGGGGGCCGGGGAGTTCGACCGCCTCCACGGTGCCGTCCGGGGCGTGTGCCGAGGGCAGCAGGTCCGTTCCGAGGCGGTCCACCGCCTGGTGGTGGTAGGTCGGTACGGCGGTCTCCTCAGGGGCGAGGTCGCCGTACACCGTGCCCGGTACGGGCTTGACCGCGTGATGGCCGAAGACGCCCGGGGTCACCGCGTGCCCGTCGATGTGCTGGGTGAGCGTGCCGCCCAGGGCCACGTTCAGCAGCTGCATGCCCCGGCAGATGCCCAGCAGGGGGACGCGGGCGGTCAACGCCGCCTGGATCAGGGCCAGTTCCCAGGCGTCACGGGCGCGTGCCGGCGGTCCCGTGCGGGGGTCGGGCGTCGCGCCGTAGTGGACCGGCTCCACGTCCGGGCCGCCCGCGATCACCAGGCCGTCCAGGCGGGCCACCGTCGCCGCCGCGTGCTCCGGGGCGTCCGGCGGGAGCATCGCGGCCAGACCGCCCGCACGCTGGACCAGTCGCGGATAGCCGGCCGGGAGCAGAGCCGCCTCCAGCTCCCAGACGCCCCAGCGCGCGCCCGCCTCCAGATACGTGCTGACACCGATCAGCGGTCGTACGGTCGTCACTCGGCCCTCCCAGGCTTGCAATGGCCCACAGTCATACCTTTGCCTTCCGGGTGCCCGGCCGCAAGGTCACGCCAGGAATCCCCGCAGCAGGGCCGCCGTCCCCGCGCAGTGCTCCCGCATCATCTCCCGCGCCCCGTCGGCGTCCCCGTCGAGGACCGCCTCGACCAGCGCCGCGTGCTGCCGCTGCGAGTGCTCCAGGTTGCGGACCAGGAGCGGGATGCAGTCCAGGAGGTCGTTCACCGAGGCCCGTACCGCCGCGTACTGGGCGGTCAGCGTCGGTGAACCGCACAGCTCCGCCAGGGTCAGGTGCAGCAGGGTGTCCAGGCGCCGGTAGTCCGCCAGCGGCGCCTCCTGCGTGGCCGCAAGCGCCTCGCGCAGCCGCTCCGCCTGCTCCTCGGTGAGGCCGTGCGCCGCGCACAGGCCCGCCGCACCCACCTCCAGGACCTCACGGAAGCGCAGCACGTCCTCGATGTCCACCTCGGCGATCCGGCGCCGCAGCTCCTCCTCGCCGATGGCGTCCTGGGCGCGGGGCAGCACGAACGTGCCGCCGTACCGTCCGCGCCGCGACTCCACGAGACCCTGGTCCTGGAGCACCTTGAGGACCTCGCGCAGCGTCACCCGGCTGATCCCGAGCCGCTCCGCGAGCTCCCGCTCCGCCGGCAGCCGCTCGCCCCCCGGCACCAGCCCGAGCCGCACGACCTGGAGGATCTGCTCCAGCGCCTCCTCGAAGCCGTTGCCCGCCCTGACCGGCCGCAGTACCGGAGTCAACCTGTCGTCCGGACCGCCGTCAGCGTCCACCGACATATGGCCGAGCCCCCTTCCCAAGCAATGGTTCAGAGCAATACCTTATGGCTCCCGGCCCGGTCGGAAAAACGCGCAGCCGAAGGAGCTCTCCCGTGGCAGACCGCACACCCCCGCTCAGCGTCGAGGAGCTGCACGCCCTCGTCGCGAGCGGCGAGATCGACACTGTCGTCCTGGCCTTCCCCGACATGCAGGGACGGCTCCAGGGCAAGAGGTTCGCCGCCCGCTTCTTCCTCGACGAGGTACTCCACCACGGCACCGAGGGCTGCAACTACCTCCTCGCCGTCGACACCGAGATGAACACTGTCGACGGCTACGCGATGTCCTCCTGGGACCGCGGCTACGGCGACTTCGCCATGCACCCCGACCTCGCCACCCTGCGCCGCGTGCCCTGGAACGCCGGGACGGCCATGCTCATCGCCGACCTCGCCTGGGAGGACGGCTCGCCGGTCGTCGCCGCGCCCCGCCAGATCCTGCGCCGCCAGCTGGAGCGGCTCGCCGAGCACGGCTTCACGGCCAAGGTCGGCACCGAGCTGGAGTTCATCGTCTTCAAGGACACCTACGAGCAGGCCTGGGACGCGAACTACCGGGGGCTGACGCCGGCGAACCAGTACAACATCGACTACTCGGTGCTCGGCACCGGCCGCATCGAACCCCTGCTCCGGCGCATCCGCAACGACATGACCGGCGCCGGTCTCACCGTCGAGTCCGCCAAGGGCGAGTGCAATCCGGGCCAGCACGAGATCGTGTTCAAGTACGACGAGGCCCTGACCACCTGCGACCAGCACGCCATCTACAAGACCGGCGCCAAGGAGATCGCCGCCCAGGAGGGCGTGTCGCTCACCTTCATGGCCAAGTACAACGAGCGCGAGGGCAACTCCTGCCACATCCACCTCTCGCTCGCCGACGCCGCCGGCAACAACGCGATGGCGGGCCCCGACGGCATGTCCGACGTGATGCGGTACTTCCTCGCCGGACAGCTCGCGGCCCTGCGGGACTTCTCGCTGCTCTACGCCCCCAACATCAACTCCTACAAGCGCTTCCAGCCGGGTTCCTTCGCCCCGACGGCCGTCGCGTGGGGCAACGACAACCGCACCTGCGCGCTGCGCGTCGTCGGCCACGGCCGCTCGCTGCGCTTCGAGAACCGGCTCCCCGGCGGGGACGTCAACCCGCACCTCGCGGTCGCCGGGCTGGTCGCGGCCGGCCTCCACGGCATCGAGCACAAGCTGGAGCTGCCCGAGGCGTGCCCCGGCAACGCCTACACCGCCGACTTCGCCCACGTCCCGACCACCCTGCGCGAGGCCGCCGAGCTCTGGGAGAACAGCCCCATCGCCAAGGCCGCCTTCGGCGACGAGGTCGTCGCGCACTACCGCAACATGGCCCGCGTCGAACTCGAAGCCTTCGACGCGGCGGTCACCGACTGGGAGCTGCGCCGCTCCTTCGAACGTCTGTGAAAGGTACTTCGTTGTCCCCGTCGTCCAACGAGCATGAGCTGACCGTCCTCAACCCGGCCACCGAGGAGGTCGTCGCCACCGTCCCCGCCGCCACCGCGGCCGACGTGGACGCGGCGGTCGCCCGAGCCGCAGCGGCACAGGTGAAGTGGGCCGCGGCGGCCCCCGCCGACCGGGCCCGGCTGCTGCGCCGGTTCGCCGACGTCGTCGACCAGCACGTGGAGGAACTGGCCCGGCTGGAGGTCCGCGAGGCCGGCCACCTCCTCGGCAACGCCCGCTGGGAGGCCGGCAACGTCCGGGATCTGCTGGCCTACGCGGCGGGCGGAGTGGAGCGGCTGAACGGCCGCCAGATCCCGGTCCCCGGCGGCCTCGACGTCACGATCCTCGAACCACTCGGCGTGGTCGGCGTCATCGCGCCCTGGAACTTCCCCATGCCGATCGCCGCCTGGGGCACGGCCCCCGCGCTCGCCGCCGGCAACGCGGTGGTCCTCAAGCCCGCCGAGACGACCCCGCTGACCGCCCTGCGGCTCGCCGAGCTCGCCCTGGAGGCAGGGCTGCCGGAAGGCCTGTTCCAGGTGCTGCCTGGCCACGGGCCGGTCGCGGGCACCGCCCTCGTCGAGCACCCCGGCGTCGCGAAGATCGTCTTCACCGGCTCCACCCGCACCGGCCGTGACGTCATGGAGCGCTGCGCCCGCCAGGTCAAGCCGGTCACGCTCGAACTCGGCGGCAAGAGCCCCAACATCGTCTTCGCCGACGCGGACCTGCGCACGGCCGTCGACCCCTTCTCCTTCCTCGACAACTCCGGCCAGGACTGCTGCGCCCGCACCCGGATCCTGGTCCAGGAACCCGTCTACGACGAGGTCCGGGAGCTGCTCGCCGACGCCCTGAGCGCGGTGGTCGTCGGCGACCCGGCCGACGAGAAGACCCAGATGGGCCCGCTGATCTCCCGTCAGCAACTGGACCGCGTACGGGCCCTGGTCCCCGAGGACGCCCCCGGCCTGCGCGGCAGCGCACCCGACGGGCCCGGCTTCTGGTTCGCCCCGACCGTCCTCACCGGCGAGGCGCCCGACTCCGAGGCCGCCCGTGAGGAGATCTTCGGCCCGGTCGCCGTCCTGTTGCCCTTCACCGACGAACAGGACGCGATCCGGCTCGCCAACGACACCCCCTACGGCCTCTCCGGCTCCCTGTGGACCCGCGACATCGGCCGCGCCCTGCGCCTCTCCCGGGCCGTCAGGGCGGGCAACCTGTCCGTCAACTCCCACTCCAGCGTCCGCTACTGGACCCCCTTCGGCGGCTACAAGCAGTCCGGACTCGGCCGCGAGCTCGGCCCGGACGCCCTGACCGCCTTCACCGAAACCAAGAACGTCTTCATCAGCACGGAAGGCCCCGCCCAGTGACCGATCAGATTGTGTGCCGTCGCCTTGTCGGCCGTACGGCCGTCATCACCGGAGCCGGCAGCGGCATCGGGCTCGCCACCGCCCGCCGGCTCGCCTCCGAGGGCGCGAACGTCGTCTGCGCCGATGTCGACGAGGCCCGCGGCAAGGCCGCCGCCGAGGAGGTCGGCGGCATCTTCGTGAAGGTCGACGTCACCGACCAGGAGCAGGTCGAGGCCCTGTTCAGGACGGCGTACGACACCTACGGCAGCGTCGACGTCGCCTTCAACAACGCGGGCATCTCGCCGCCCGACGACGACTCCATCCTGGAGACAGGGCTGGAGGCCTGGAAGCGCGTCCAGGAGGTCAACCTGACCTCCGTCTACCTGTGCTGCAAGGCCGCGATCCCCTACATGCAGCGCCAGGGCAAGGGTTCCATCATCAACACGGCGTCCTTCGTGGCCCGGATGGGCGCGGCGACCTCGCAGATCTCCTACACCGCTTCCAAGGGCGGCGTGCTCGCCATGTCCCGGGAACTGGGCGTGCAGTTCGCGAGGGAGGGCATCCGCGTCAACGCCCTGTGCCCCGGGCCGGTCAACACCCCGCTGCTCCAGGAACTGTTCGCCAAGGACCCCGAGCGGGCCGCCCGCCGCCTGGTCCACATTCCGGTCGGCCGGTTCGCCGAGGCCGAGGAGATCGCCGCCGCCGTCGCCTTCCTGGCCAGCGACGACTCCTCCTTCGTCAACGCCAGCGACTTCCTCGTCGACGGCGGCATCTCGGGGGCGTACGTCACACCGCTGTAGGTCCCGCCCTACAGTGCCCCAATGAGCAGCACGCTCCCGCCCGGCTGGTACCCGGACCCCGACGCCCCGCATCTGGAGCGCCGGTGGGACGGGACCGCCTGGACGGACCACCGGCGCCTCCCCGGGGCGCCCGGCCCGCCACGAGCGGCCGGCGGGGCCTCGGGGCGGGCCAAGGCCGTCGCCCTCACGGTCTCCGGGGCCGTCCTCGTCGCGGCGATCGTCAGCGGGGCGTTCGCCCTCGCCCGGGGCCACGGGGACGACGTGGTGGCGGACACGGCACCGACGGTCACCGCACCGCCGCCCGTCCCGGCCTCCCCGTCCCCGGCCCCGACGCCGCCCCCGTCACCGTCCCGCCTGGTCGACGAACTCGACGGCATCAGCCTGCCGTTGCCCGAGGGCTGGGTCCCCGCGAAGTACGTGACCCGCGACAACGTGGTGATGACCACCGGGGGCGGCAAGGTCTTCGCCCGGACGCTGCCCGGGAACCCGGCGAGATCCCCGGAAGCCCTCGCCGAGAAGGACATACCGCAGGCCGCCGACAGCTCCTACGGCGCCATTCGCAGCCACCGGATCGTCAGGTCGGAGCACGTCGCCGTCTCCGGACGCGCCGGATACCTGGTGCGCTGGCGGGTGCGGACGGCTCAGGGACCCGGCGGTTACGTCCAGACGCTGGCCGTCGCCCCGGCCCGCGGCGGACCCCCGGACGCCGTCGTCGTGCGCTTCGCCTTCGACGCGGGCCCGGACGGCCCGCCGCTCGCCGACATGGACCGGATCACCAGGGGAATCCGGTCCGTCGACCGCTGACCTACAGGAACGTGTGGCCCTCACCGCGGTACGTCGGGACGGTCTCCGTCACCGCGTCCCCCTCGATCAGGTGCAGCTTCTCGAACCGCTCGCACAGCTCACCGGCCTTGGCGTGCCGGAACCACACCTTGTCGCCGAGCAGCAGATCGTCGGCGGGGGAGCCGAGCAGCGGGGTCTGCACCTCGCCGGGTCCCTCCTGCGGGTCGTACTTCAGCCCCTCCGGCAGATACGGCACCGGCAGCCGGTCGGGTCCGGCGGCACCGGAGGCCGGGTAGCCGCCGCCGAGGACGGTCACCACGCCCACCCCGGGCCTGCGCACGACGGGCATGGCGAACAGGGCGGCCGGACGCCCGCTGAAGGACGTGTAGTTGTCGAACAGCCTCGGCACGTACAGCCCCGAACCCGCGCCGATCTCCGTGACGGCGTCCTCCGCGGCGGTGTGCTGCACACTGCCCGTGCCGCCGCCGTTGACGAACTCCAGGTCCGGTACGACGGCCCGCACCGCGCGCACCACCGCCGCCCGCCGCTCGGCCAGCTCCTTGCGGGCCGTGGCCTGCATCAGCCGCACCGCCCGCGAACGCAACGGCCGCCCGGCGACCGAGTCCCCGACACCGGCGATGTGCCCTTCGTAGGCCATGATCCCGACGACCTGGAACCCGGGCCGTCGCGCCACGGCCCGCGCCATGTCGGCGACCTGCGCGGGGGAGTGCAGCGGCGAACGCCGGGCGCCGACGCGCACCTTGCCGCCGAGAAGCTTCAGCGAGGTGTCCAACTCCAGGCAGACCCGGATGACTTCGGTGCCGCCCGCCCGGGACTCGTCGATGAAGGCGAGCTGCTCGGGGCTGTCCACCATCACGGTGACGGCGGCCGCCAGCTTGGGATCGGCGGCCAGTTCGGCGTACCCGGAGCGGTCGGCGGACGGGTAGGCGAGCAGGATGTCCTCGAAGCCGCTCCGGGCCAGCCACAGGGACTCGGCGAGGGTGAAGGACATGATGCCCGCGAAGCCGTCCTTCGCCAGCACGCGTTCGAGCAGCGCGCGGCAACGCACGGACTTGCTGGCGACGCGGATCGGCTTGCCCGCCGCCCGGCGGACGAGATCGTCCGCGTTGGAGTCGAAGGCGTCCAGGTCAACGATCGCGAGGGGGGCGTCGAGATGGGCGGTGGCCCGGTCGTAACGGGCCCGGTCGGCGGCGCGCGCAGTCATGAACGAAGCCTGCCAGACAGGATTACCGCAGGGTAGGGGGACGTTCCGGGCAGATGCCCCCGGCCTGGTGGACTGGTTCCCGTTCGCCCAGGAACAACCCGTAGAGTGACGCGCACGCACGCAGGGCTGTTCGCCCCCCGTCGCCGCCGCGCCGGGATGCCGGCCCTTCCGTGCGGGTATGCGTGCCCGGACGGCCGTCTTCCACACCGGCGACTCCGACGAGGGCCCGCGCATGACAGAACGGCCCGGACTTGAGGAAACGGGGGGTGCATGAGTACGGAAGCCCGCCGCGCCTCGATTCCTCCACGGCCGGCACAGCCGCCGACGGTGGGCCTGGGCGAGCCCGGCGCCGAGGCGCCCCAGTCGCCCCCGGAGCAGTCACGAGGGACGGGCGAGAGGCCCGGCAGAAGCGAACAGGACGCGTCCGCGGGCCGGGATTTCACCGCTCCTGGCGCACGTGTGACGGACGACACCGAGTGGCAGGCCTTCGGCGAGCGAGGCCGACGGGGCACGGGAGCGCAGGGCCGGCCGATGTTCGGCGGCTTCGACTGGCAGGACTCCGCCGAGAACGGCCGACGGGGCTCCGGCGGCGCGGACCGGCGGGAGGCCGGTGCGGCGGGCGAGGAGCGGCCCCCGGCGCAGGACCCCGCGGGGCGGCCCCCGATACGAACGAGCAACGACGCGGGCCCCGGCTCGACACCGACCAGCGGTGAGACGCGCACCATGCCCGAGGGCCGCGGCCCCGGGGCCGGCGGCCCCCAGGGCCACGCCCCCGCGACCGGCGCCAACGGCTCCGGCACCCCGGCCCAGGGATCGCCCCAGGGAGCGGCGCACCCCGGCGGGTCCCGCACGGGGAACGCGTCGGCGAACTCTGGTGCGTCTCGCCTCGAGAACGCGTCGGCGGACGCTGGTGCGTCTCGCCCCGGGGCGGCGTCGGCGAACTCTGGTGCGTCCCGCCTCGGGAACGCATCGGCGGATGCTGGTGCGTCCCGCCTGGGGAACGCATCGGCGAACCCTGGTGCGTCCCACCCCGGGGACGCCTCGCCGAACCCTGCCATGCCCCGCCCCGGGAACCCGTCGGCGCACCGTGGCGCGGGCTCGGCATCCTCCGGGGCGGCGTCGGCCTCCGTGCCGTCCGGCAGCGACGACCGCTCCGCTCCCGGTTCTCAGGCCCGCCGCCCCGGCTCCCCGGACCGGGAAGCCCCTGCCCCCGGCGGCACCATGCCCCCGCCCCCGGCCTCGGCCCGCTTCCCCGACATGCCCCCGGCGTCCGGTCCCGGCACGGCGACCCCCGCCCCCGACTCCGCCCCGCCCCGACCGCGCGGAGGCACCTCCACGCCGGGCACCGAGCCGCGCACGCCGAGGCCAGGGACCGTCGGTCCCGGTCCGCTGCCGCCCGAGTCCGGCGCCGTTCCCGCACAGGGGCCCGGCACCTCCGGTGTCGTGCCGCCCCGTCCGAGTTCGCGGCCCTCCGTGCCCCCACGTCGTCCCGACGCCGTTCCCGCACAGGCTCCCGGCACCTCCGGTGTCGTGCCGCCCCGCCCGAGTTCACGGCCCTCCGCGCCTCCACGTCGTCCCGGCGCACCCGCCGAGACCGCGTTCGAGACGACCTTCCGGATGCGGCCCGTGCCGACGGAACCGGCGTCCGGAGACGTCCGTACGGGCTCGACGCGTACGGCCCCCGCCTCCGCGGGCCGGCCCACCGCGCCCCCACCCCCCGCGGCCCCGCCGACCACACCCCCGCCCCCCGCCGAGCCGCCCTCCGCGGCGACCCCGGGTGCCGGGGTACGGGCGCCGCTGATGCCCGACCCGGCGCTGTCCTGGAGCGCCTCCATGCCCGCGCATGGCGCAACTCCCGGCAGCGGGCGGCCCGTTGTGTCGTTCGGGGAGCCCGAGGTCGGTTACAAGGAGCGGTCGTGGGGAGTGCGGATTCCTCCCCGGATCGCCGCCGTGGCCGCGTGCGCCGTGCTCGGACTCGGGCTCATCGGCGGTGCCGTGACCGGGAGTTGGCTGATCGGGGACTCCGGTGACGAGGGCGGCGGCGACACCTTCGCCCAGGCCGGCGAGCTCTGGCACAGCGTGCCCGTCGACCGGCTGTTCCCGCCCACCGTGGACGGCCAGGGCGCCGGACCCGGCGGAGCCGACCGCACCTGGACGCGGATCGCCGTCGCCCCGGACAGCGGCTGCAAGGACGCCTTCGACCCCCTGCTGCGCAAGGCCCTCGCCCCCGTCGGCTGCGAACGCCTGCTGCGCGCCACGTACACGGACGCCACCCAGAGCTACGTCACCACCGTCGGCCTCCTCTTCACCGACGCCGACGCCACCGCGATGCGCGACCTCGACACCCGCTTCGCCCGGGAGGGCCTGGACACCCGCACCGACCTGATGCCCCTCCCGTACGCCGCGAAGAACACCCTCGCGGCCGGCTTCGGCGCCGCGCAGCGGGCCTCCTGGACGATCTCCGTCCTCACCGACGCCCCCGTCGTCGCCTACGCCGTCTCCGGCTGGGCGGACGGCCGTACGGTCGACACCCCGGAGCCCGCCGAGAAGGCCATGGAGTCCGGCGACACCAGCCCCGCCGCCCAGGCCGGCCTCGGCAACGAGGCCCAGGGCCTGGCCGACCGTGTCGAACGCGCGCTGCGCAAGACCGTCACCTCGCCCCCGGAGCAGCCCTCATGAGCGTCACCACCCGCCGGGCAGGCCTCCTGAGCGTCCTCCTCGCCGCCTCCGTCGCCCTCGTCCCGCCCACCGCCGCGCACGCCGACGGCATCCGCGCCAAGCAGTGGGCCCTCGAGGCCATGCACACCCAGCAGGCCTGGCAGACCACCAAGGGCGCGGGCGTCACCGTCGCCGTCCTGGACACCGGTGTCGAGGACGACCACCCCGACCTCGTCGGCAACGTCCTCACCGGCAAGGACATGATCGGCTTCGGGGCCGTGCGGGGACAGCGCGCCTGGGCCCGGCACGGCACCGCCATGGCCGGCATCATCGCCGGCCACGGACACGGCGTCGGCAACGGCGACGGCGTCATGGGCATCGCCCCCGAGGCCAAGATCCTCCCCGTCCGCGTGATCCTGGAGGACGGCGACCCGGCCCGCGCCAAGGCCCGCAACACCCGCGGCAACGCCCTCGCCGAGGGCATCCGCTGGGCCGCGGACCACGGCGCCGACGTCATCAACCTCTCCCTCGGCGACGACTCCGCCTCCGCGCACCCCGAGGCCGGTGAGGACGACGCCGTCCAGTACGCCCTGAAGAAGGGCGCCGTCGTCGTCGCCTCGGCGGGCAACGGCGGCGAGAAGGGCGACCACATCTCCTACCCGGCCGCCTACCCGGGCGTCATCGCCGCCACCGCCGTCGACAAGTTCGGCACCCGCGCCTCCTTCTCCACCCGCCGCTGGTACGCCACCGTCGCGGCCCCCGGGGACGACGTGGTCATCGCCGACCCCGACCACAAGTACTACGAGGGCTGGGGGACCAGCGCCGCCTCCGCGTTCGTCTCCGGCGCGGTCGCCCTCGTCAAGGCCGCCCACCCCGGCCTGACGCCCGCGCAGGTCAAACGGCTCCTGGAGGACACGGCCCGCAACGCCCCGGCAGGCGGCCGTGACGACTCCCGGGGCTTCGGCTTCGTCGACCCCGCGGCGGCGCTCAAGGCGGCGGCCCGTCTGAAACCGGCGGGCCTGCAGCCGGCCTCCTACGGCGACAAGTACTTCGGATCCGGCCCCGACACCGCCAAGTCCGAGGACGACACGGCCAGTTGGGCAGCCCCGCTGGCGGGCGGACTGGGCGTGGCGCTGCTGATCGCCGCGGTGGTCCTGTGGCGTGGCCGACGGGGGCCCCGGCAGTCCTACGAGGGTTTCTGAGGCGGGGCGAAACCTCAGCGAGCCGCCACACCGGTGGCGTTCGCCGACGCGGACACCGACGGGTCCGCTCCCGTGAACACCGACACCGCGGCCTTCGCCGCCGCCTCCACCAGCGAAATACCCTTCGCCTGCGTGGGGCTGCCGTTCGACAGCACCGCCACCAGGTACTCGTCCCCGTCCACCGTCACCCGCCCGATGCTGTTGACGTCCCACAGCCCGGTCGTGCTGCGCGGCAGCCACCCGTTCTTCAGCGCCCACCCGGAGCGGTCGCCCGCGGCCGACACCCCCCACCGCTGGTCGGCCTCCACCTGCCCCATCAGCCCCTGGAGATACGACCGCGAGGCCCCGCTCAGCTCCGAGTCGTCCCCGAACACCTGCTGGAGCAGGGTGAGCTGGTCGGCCGCCGTGGTCTGGGTGAGCCCCCACAGCGCCCCGTCGCCGCCCTCCGTGCCGGTCAAGCCGAGCTTGGCGTTGGCCGCGTCGAGCCCCGCCGCCCTCCCGATGGCGTCCCACAGCGCCGATGCCGAGGCGTTGTCGCTGTTCTCGATCATCGTGGTGGCGTACGCCTTCTCCTGCGCGCTCAGCCGCGTCCCGGCCTCCTGGTGCCGCAGCAGCAGCGCCGCGAGGATGTCGACCTTCACGATGCTCGCCGTGTCGAAGGCGCCGTCGCCGTGGACCGCGCTGTCGCCCGACCCCAGGTCGATTACCGCTGCCGACACCTTCTGCTCGCCCGTCACGCCGACCGACTTCATGGCGTCGGCCAGTCGCGCGTCGAGATCCACCACCGGCTCCGCCACGGCCGCCTCCTGAGTCGTGGTCGCCGGCGAGCCGGAGGCCGACGGCGTCGCCGCCGACGATACTGCGCCGCTGCCGGAGTGCGCCTGCGCCTTCACGTACACGGTCCCCGCGGCCGTGGCGCCGACGACGGCGACGGAGGCGAGCGCGGCGTACAGCAAGGGCCGCCGGGGGGACCTGCGGACGGGGCGTCGGACGGCTCTGGAGGACTCCATGCCGCCGATGCTCGGGCCGTCGGCTGTGCGGGCCGTTAGACGGACGTTAGAGCTGTGTCAGCGAACTCTGAGAAACCCGTGAAAGCCGTCACGGGCGGGTTTCCGGGCCCGCACAACCGCAGCAGCAAGCCCCCTATAGGGTCGGTGACCGTGGCGAACAAGAACATTCCCGACCCCGGCTTCTCCGACGACGACGGCTCCGCCGATCCCCGGCTGAGCGCGGCGCTCGCGGCCTGGGCCGAGGACCGCGCCGCCGTGGGCCCCGTCCTCGCGGCCCTCAAGGGCGCCCGGCTGCTCGTCCCCGTGGTGGCCGTGCTCGGCGAGGTCGAGGAGGACGAGAACGGGTTGCGCCGTGAGAAGACCAGCGACATGGCCGTCCCGACGCTGAAGGCCGGATCCCGGACCGCCCTGCCGGCCTTCACCTCCACCGAGTCCCTCGCCCGCTGGGACCCCGAGGCCCGCCCCGTCGCCGTACCCCTGCACCAGGCGCTGCAGGCCGCCGCGCATGAGAAGGCCGACACGGTCGTCCTGGACCTGGCCGGTCCGGTGTCCTTCGAGCTGACGGGCCCGGCGCTGCGCGCGCTCGCCGAGGGCCGGGTGAGCGCCGACCCGCTCGCCGATCCGGCCGTGATCGCGGCCGTACGGGACGTCGTGGCCGCCGAGCCCGCCGTCCTGCGCGCCCACCTCGGGCCGGGACAGGCCGACGGCACGCTGGCTCTCGTGCTGGAGCCGTCCGCGACCCCCGCGACCGCCGCGCGCGCCGTCGCCGAGCGCCTCGCCGGAGACGAGACGCTGAGGGCCCGCCTGGTGCGCGGCCTCGACCTGGCGGTGCTGCCGGCCGGGGCCACGCCTCCGGGCGAGCCCTTGTACGTACGGGGATGAGCTAGCCGTAGACCGGCCCGGTGTACTTCTCACCGGGGCCCTGGCCCGGCTCGTCCGGGACCAGGGACGCCTCGCGGAAGGCCAGCTGGAGGGACTTGAGGCCGTCCCGCAGCGGTGCCGCGTGGAAGGAGCTGATCTCCGTCGCGCTTCCGTCGAGGAGACCGGCGAGGGCGTGGATCAGCTTGCGGGCCTCGTCCAGGTCCTTGTACTTGTCGCCCTCCTCGGTCAGACCGAGCTTCACGGCGGCGGCGCTCATCAGGTTGACCGCGACCGTCACGATCACCTCGACGGCGGGGACCTCGGCGATGTCGCGGGTCATCTCGTCGAAGTCGGGAGAGCCGGCGGAGTCAGCAGACGGGGGAGGGGTGTCACTCATGCCCCACACGATAGGGCCCGGTGCACGCCGGTTCGCACCACCCCCCGGATGCTGCTAACCTTGTGTGACGACCGGCTGGACACGCTTGTGTGTAAGTGTGACCGGCCCACAAGTGGAGGCTCCGATCTCCCACCCGGCCGCCCTTAGGGACGGCGGGTCACCCCGGTCAGGCGGCCACCATCGTTCCGTACGGACGATGGAGTCGCCCGAAAGCGCGCCCCGCATGATCGCGGCGGTGCTCCGGCAGTGTTTGGAGCCCCGTCTGTGATCGTCCGGGGCATTTTTTGTGCTTCGGCGCGGTTAGGTCTGACGAAAATGACATACGCGGCTGTCCGCCAGACCGCCGTGTGGTGCTAACCGAGGAGGATCCATCAGCGCCGAGCCCCGCATCAACGACCGGATTCGCGTTCCCGAGGTGCGACTTGTCGGTCCCAGTGGCGAGCAGGTGGGCATTGTCCCGCTGGCCAAGGCACTGGAGCTTGCGCAGGAGTACGACCTGGACCTGGTCGAGGTCGCGGCGAACGCCCGTCCGCCCGTGTGCAAGCTCATGGACTACGGGAAGTTCAAGTACGAGTCGGCCATGAAGGCCCGTGAGGCGCGCAAGAACCAGGCGCACACGGTCATCAAGGAGATGAAGCTCCGGCCGAAGATCGACCCGCACGACTATGACACCAAGAAGGGTCACGTCGTCCGGTTCCTCAAGCAGGGCGACAAGGTCAAGATCACGATCATGTTCCGTGGTCGCGAGCAGTCCCGGCCCGAGCTGGGCTACCGACTGCTCCAGCGGCTCGCGGAGGACGTCCAGGACCTCGGCTTCGTGGAGTCGAATCCGAAGCAGGACGGCCGAAACATGATCATGGTTCTCGGTCCGCACAAGAAGAAGACCGAGGCGATGGCCGAGGCCCGCCAGGCGCAGGAAGCCCGCAAGGCAGACGCGAAGGCCAATCCCGGCAAGTCGCAGAACGCCGCGGAGTCCGAGCACCCCGAGGACGAGGCCGCGATCGAGGCCCCGGCCGAGGCTTCCGCCGAGGCGTGACCCCCGGGGACGTCAGTCCCCAGGACACAACCGATACAAGAGCGACGCTCACAGTGCCCGGTTTCAGGACCGGGCACCGGAGCGCCACCGACGAGGAGAGAACGGCGCTATGCCGAAGAACAAGTCGCACAGCGGTGCCAGCAAGCGCTTCAAGATCACCGGCTCCGGCAAGGTGCTCCGCGAGCGCGCCGGCAAGCGCCACCTGCTCGAGCACAAGTCGTCCCGCGTGACGCGTCGCCTCACCGGCAACGCCGAGATGGCCCCGGGCGACGCCGCGAAGATCAAGAAGCTTCTCGGCAAGTGACGTCCGCGGCGCCCTGCCTGAGCGCCGCACGTCTGGACCGGGACCCAATCGATACCGGGCCGTGTGAGTCCAACCACGGCCCCGCTACAAGGAGTTAACAAGTGGCACGCGTCAAGCGGGCAGTCAACGCCCACAAGAAGCGCCGGGCGATCCTCGAGGCGGCCTCCGGCTACCGCGGTCAGCGTTCGCGCCTGTACCGCAAGGCCAAGGAGCAGGTCACCCACTCGCTGGTCTACAACTACAACGACCGCAAGAAGCGCAAGGGTGACTTCCGTCAGCTGTGGATCCAGCGCATCAACGCCGCTGCCCGCGCCAACGGCATCACGTACAACCGCTTCATCCAGGGTCTGAAGGCCGCGAACATCGAGGTCGACCGCAAGATCCTGGCCGAGCTGGCCGTCAACGACGCCACCGCGTTCGCCGCGCTGGTCGAGGTCGCTCAGAAGGCCCTGCCGGACGACGTCAACGCCCCCAAGGCCGCGTGACGTCGCATTTGGCCTAGGCCGACGTGACTGGATGGACCCGTGGGTTTCTGCCTGCGGGTCCGTTGCGTTGAGAGGTGCGGGACGGCTCGGCACCTCCCCCACTGCCTCAAGGGCGTGGGGGGACCCCAGATCCGCCGTCGTGGTCGATCGCCGTTGCGGCGGAAAACTGGTACCGAAGGTGAGTCGAATGTCCCCCGTCACCCCCGAGCTGATCTCCCCCCGGTCGCCGCGCGTCCTGGCCGCCCGGCGGCTGGCCCGGCGGAACTTCCGGGGCAAGGAGCGGCTGTTCCTCGCCGAGGGGCCGCAGGCCGTGCGGGAGGCCGCCGGACACAAGGACACACTGGTCGAGCTGTTCGCCACCGTGGAGGCCGCGGAGCGGTACGCCGACATCGTCGGCGAGGCCCGGGCCGTCGGGGCCCGTGTGCACCTCGCCGCCGAGGACGTCATCGCGGACATCTCCACCACCGTCACCCCGCAGGGGCTCGTCGGGATCTGCCGGTTCCTGGACACCCCCTTCGAGGAGATCCTCGCCGCCCGCCCCCAGCTGGTCGCCGTCCTCGCCCATGTGCGGGACCCGGGCAACGCCGGCACCGTCCTCAGGTGCGCCGACGCCGCCGGTGCCGAGGCCGTCGTGCTGACCGACGCCTCCGTCGACCTCTACAACCCCAAGGCGGTACGGGCCTCCGTGGGCTCCCTCTTCCACCTGCCCGTCGCCGTCGGCGTGCCCGTCGAGGAGGCCGTCGAGGGGCTCAGGCGGGCCGGGGTGCGCATTCTCGCCGCCGACGGGGCCGGGACCGACGACCTCGACGACGAACTCGACCAGGGCACTATGGGCGGGCCGACCGCCTGGGTGTTCGGCAACGAGGCCTGGGGGCTCCCGGAGGAGACCCGCGCACTCGCGGACGCCGTGGTGCGCGTCCCGATCCACGGGAGGGCCGAGAGCCTGAACCTCGCCACCGCGGCCGCCGTATGTCTCTATGCGTCAGCCCGTGCACAGCGCGCCCCCGGAGGGTGCCGCTCCGTCACCGACAACCAGTAGGGTGACCAGCTCGGGGGCCCCTCAGACGCCTGAGAGGTGGGGTGCGGGGATGAGTGTCGGCACGAGGAGCGCGCAAGGCGTGTCCGAGGCCTGTGCCGGTGGTCCCGTCGAGCTCGGCATCGATCCCGACCAGCTGCCCGACGGCCTCGTCGTCGCGGACGAGCAGGGCCGCGTGATCTGCTTCAACGCCGCTGCGGCCCGGATCACCGCCCTGCCCGCCGAGGAGGCCCTCGGACAGCGGCTGGAGAAGGCCCTGCCATTAGAGGACCTCGAGGGGCGCCGCTGGTGGCAGCTGACCGATCCCTACGGCGGCCTCGCCATCCGCCGCCGGCAGCCCGAGCGGAACCTGCTGCTGCCCGGCGGCCGTGAGGTCCTCGTCTCCGCCCAGTACGTGCGCGTCCGGCCCACCGGACCCGTCCACCGGGTCGTCGTCAGCCTGCGCGACACCGAGGCCCGCCGCCGCACCGAACGCAGCCATGCCGAGCTGATCGCCACCGTCGCCCACGAGCTGCGTTCCCCGCTCACCTCCGTCAAGGGCTTCACCGCGACCCTCCTCGCCAAGTGGGAGAGGTTCACCGACGACCAGAAGCGCCTGATGCTGGAGACCGTCGACGCGGACGCCGACCGGGTCACCCGGCTCATCGCCGAGCTCCTCGACATCTCCCGCATCGACTCCGGGCGCCTCGAGGTCCGGCGCCAGCCCGTCGACATCGGCGCCGCCGTAGGACGCCACATCCAGGCCTACGTCGCCGCGGGCCTCGCCGCCGACCGGTTCCTGCTGCGCCTGGAGCAGCCGCTGCCCGCCCTGTGGGCCGACCCCGACAAGATCGACCAGGTGCTCAGCAACCTGCTGGAAAATGCGGTGCGGCACGGCGAGGGAACCGTCACGATTGCCATCACGCCCACGGAGTCACCCCGCGAAGGGGAGGACACCGGTACGTCGGTCACGGTGAGCGACGAGGGCCCCGGCATCCCGGAGGAGTCCATGAACCGCGTCTTCACCCGCTTCTGGCGGGGCAGCAAGCGCGGTGGCACCGGCCTCGGGCTCTACATCGTCAAGGGCATCGTCGAAGCCCACGGCGGCACCATCACGGTCGGCCGCGGCCCCCAGGGCGGCGCCGAGTTCCGATTTACGTTGCCCGTGAGCGCTCCGGCCTACCTGAGCTGAGAGCCCACGGGCGCATCCGTACACCTCCACCCCGTTAGACTCGGCCTTTGGCACCTTTGTGTCCCATGGACGGTCCGTCCGAAAGAGACGGCGCGAGTCGGTGACGGGGACCTTCAGCCAGCCAATCGGAAGCACGGGAAGAGATGTCGGCACCGAACAAGTCGTACGACCCTGTAGAGGTCGAGGCCCTGAAACCCGAAGAGATCGAGCGCATGCGGGAGGAGGCGCTCGCCGCCTTCGCCGCGGCGGACTCCCTCGACGCGCTCCAGGAGGCCAAGGTCGCCCACACCGGGGGCACCTCGCCGCTGGCGCTCGCCAACCGCGAGATCGGCGCCCTGCCTCCGCACGCCAAGGCAGCCGCCGGCAAGCTCGTCGGCCAGGCCCGGGGCGCGGTGAACAAGGCCCTCGCCGGCCGCCAGGCCGAGCTGGAGGCGGAGCGCGACCAGCGCGTGCTGGTCGAGGAGGCGGTGGACGTCACACTGCCCTACGACCGTGTGCCGGCCGGCGCCCGCCACCCGCTCACCACGCTCTCCGAGCGCATCGAGGACGTCTTCGTGGCCATGGGCTACGAGGTCGCCGAGGGCCCGCAGGTCGAGGCCGAGTGGTTCAACTTCGACGCGCTCAACATCGGCCCGGACCACCCGGCCCGTGGTGAGCAGGACACCTTCTTCGTCGAGGGCCCGCAGGGCGGCACCGAGTCCGGTGTCGTGCTGCGCACCCACACCTCGCCCGTGCAGATCCGCTCGCTGCTCAGCCGTGAGCTGCCGGTCTACGTGATCTGCCCCGGCGTCGTCTATCGCACCGACGAGCTGGACGCCACGCACACCCCGGTCTTCCGCCAGGTCGAGCTGCTGGCCGTCGACGAGGGTCTCACCATGGCCGACCTCAAGGGCACCATGGACCACATGGTCCAGGCCCTGTTCGGCGAGGGCATGAAGACCCGGCTGCGCCCGAACTTCTTCCCCTTCACCGAGCCGTCCGCCGAGATGGACATGGTGTGCTACGTCTGCCGCGGCGAGTCCGTCGGCAACCCCGACCGCCCCTGCCGCACCTGCTCCTCGGAGGGCTGGATCGAGCTGGGCGGCTGCGGGATGGTCAACCCCAAGGTGCTCACCGCCTGCGGTGTCGACCCGCAGAAGTACAGCGGCTTCGCCTTCGGGTTCGGCATCGAGCGGATGCTGATGTTCCGCCACAACGTCGAGGACATGCGAGACATGGTCGAGGGTGACGTCCGGTTCACCCGGCCGTTCGGGATGGAGATCTGATGCGGGTCCCGCTTTCTTGGCTGCGGGAGTACGTCGACCTGCCGGCGACCGAAACCGGCCGTGACGTCCAGGCCAAGCTCATTTCGGCCGGTCTCGAGGTCGAGTCCGTCGAGCACCTCGGCGCCGACCTCAAGGGCCCCCTGGTCGTCGGCCAGGTGCTGACCATCGAGGAGCTGGAGGGCTTCAAGAAGCCGATCCGCTTCTGCACGGTCGACGTCGGCCAGGCCAACGGCACCGGTGAGCCCCAGGAGATCGTCTGCGGCGCCCGGAACTTCGCCGTCGGCGACAAGGTCGTCGTGGTCCTCCCGGGAGCCACGCTGCCCGGCGGATTCTCCATCTCCGCCCGCAAGACCTACGGCAAGACCTCCCACGGCATGATCTGCTCCGGCGACGAGCTGGGCATGGGCGACGACGGCAGCCACGGCATCATCGTGCTGCCGCCGGAGACCGAGGTCGGCAAGGACGCCATCGAGCTCCTGGAGCTGGTCGACGAGGTCCTCGACATCGCCGTCACCGCCAACCGCGGCGACTGCCTGTCCATCCGCGGTGTGGCCCGCGAGGCCGCCATCGCCTACGGCCTCCCGCTGAGCGACCCCGCGCTGCTCGACGTGCCGGGCCCGAACGCCTACGGCTACCCGGTCCAGGTCTCCGACCCGGTCGGCTGCGACCGCTTCACCGCGCGCACCGTCACCGGTCTGAGCCCCGAGGCCCGCTCGCCGATCTGGCTCCAGCGCCGGCTCCAGAAGGTCGGCATGCGCCCGATCTCGCTCGCCGTCGACGTCACCAACTACGTGATGATGGAGCTCGGCCAGCCGCTGCACGCCTACGACCGCTCCCTGGTCCAGGGCACCATCGGCGTCCGCAGGGCGGCCGAGGGCGAGCAGATCAAGACCCTCGACGGCGTCGAGCGGAAGCTGCACGCCGAGGACCTGGTCATCACCGACGAGCGCGGCCCGATCGGTCTCGCGGGTGTCATGGGCGGCGCCAACACCGAGATCGCCGACCACTCCGAGGCCGAGGGCACGACCGACGTCGTCATCGAGGCCGCGCACTTCGACGCGGTCTCCATCGCGCGTACGGCCCGTCGCCACAAGCTGTCCTCCGAGGCGTCCCGGCGCTTCGAGCGCGGTGTCGATCCGCAGGCCGCCGCCGCTGCCGCGCAGCGCACGGTCGACCTGCTGGTGCTGCTCGCGGGCGGCACCGCCGAGGCCGGTGTCACCGAGGTCGTCGCCCCGTCCGCCCCGCACACCATCAGCGTCCCCGCGGACCACCCCGACAAGGTCGCCGGTGTCTCCTACGGCCGCGAGACCGTCGTACGGCGTCTCCAGGAGGTCGGCTGCGACGTGTACGGGCAGGACGAGCTCATCGTCACCGTGCCGTCCTGGCGTCCCGACCTCCAGGAGATCAACGACCTCGCTGAAGAGGTCATCCGACTGGAGGGCTACGAGAACCTGCCCTCCACGCTGCCCAGGCCGCCGGCCGGCCGCGGCCTGACCCACCGCCAGCGGCTGCACCGCCGGACCGGACGGGTGCTGGCCGGTGCCGGGTACGTCGAGGCGCCGAACTACCCCTTCGTGAGCGAGCAGGTCTTCGACCAGCTCGGTCTTGAGCCTGACGACCCGGCCCGCCGGGTCGTCAGGCTGACGAACCCGCTCAACGACGAGGAGCCCGCGCTCCGTACGTCCCTGCTGCCGGGTCTGCTCGGTGCGCTGCGACGCAACGACGGGCGGGGCTCGCACGACCTGGCGCTGTTCGAGACCGGGCTGGTCTTCCTGCCGCGCTCGGAGCAGCGGGTGGCCGCGGTGCTGCCGGTCGACCGGCGTCCCACGGACGCCGAGATCGCCGAACTGGACGCAGCTCTGCCGGAGCAGCCGCGGCACGTGGCCGTGGTGCTCGCCGGGGCGCGCGAGCAGGCCGGCTGGTGGGGCAAGGGCCGTCCGGCCGACTGGGCCGACGCGGTCGAGGCCGGGCGTCTGGTCGCGCGTGAGGCCGGCGTCGAGCTGGTCGTGCGGGGCGGTCAGTACGGGCCGTGGCACCCCGGGCGCTGTGCCGAGTTCGTGGTCGGCGACACCGTCGTCGGTCACGCCGGTGAGCTGCATCCGAGGGTCGTGAAGGCGTTCGGGCTGCCCGCGCGCACCTGCGCGATGGAGCTGGACCTGGACGTCCTGGAGGCGGCCGGCGACGACACCCCGCAGGCGCCGAACATCTCCACGTTCCCGGTGGCCACGCAGGATGTCGCCCTGGTCGTCGACAAGTTCGTGCCGCACGCCGAGGTCGAGGCCGCGCTGCGCGAGGGCGCGGGTGAACTCCTCGAGGCGATCCGGCTGTTCGACGTGTACGAGAACCCGGAGCAGCTGGGCGACGGCAGGAAGTCGTTGGCGTACGCGCTGCGGTTCCGTGCGGCTGACCGGACGCTGACGGTGGACGAGGCGTCGGCGGCTCGGGACGCGGCGGTCGCCCTGGCGGGCGAGCGTACGGGAGCGGTCCTCCGCGGCTAGGTCACCCCTATCGGGTCACCTCACTCGATAGGGTGACTTTCCCTGGTGATCTGGCCCTTTCGGCTCATACGGTCGACAGAATCGGACCGGCCTTTCGAGGCCGGTCCGATCGCGTGTGCAGGGCCTAGCTGGGGGGCCGTCGGCATGATGTGCATCAAGGCTGCTGTTCCCCGGGTGGGGTCGTTGCGCCGTGTGCTCTCGATGGGCCTGCCCACCGTGTGGGGTGCCGTCGCGATCACCTACAAGCTGACCTGCCCGCTCGCACAGCAGAACGGCCTGGGTGCGCGGGTCGTCACCAGTGCCGTGTTCTTCGCGGTGGGCACCGGGCTGATCGTCCACGTCCGGCGCGCTCTGCTGCGTGAGCTCAGGCAGGCCAAGCAGGTCGCGGGCGCCGCCCAGAGCGTGCTGCTGCGGCCGTTGCCCCCGAGCGTCGACGGGCTCACCGTGGCCGCGGCCCAGCTGTCCGCCGACCGGGGCGCGACCATCGGCGGCGACCTGTACGAGGCCGTCGCCACCGAGCACGGCGTCCGAGTCGTCATGGGGGACGTGCGCGGCCACGGCCTCGCCGCCATCGGGACGGCCGCCGCGGTCCTCGGCAGTTTCCGCGAGGCCGTCCACGACGAGCCCGAACTCGCGGGCGTGCTGCGCAGACTGGACCGCGCCCTCGCCCGCCACCTGCGCGAGCGCGCCGAGCGGGACTGCACGGTCGCCGAGGAGTTCGTCACGCTGCTCCTGCTGGAGATCGGCCGGGACGGCGAGCTGCACGCGCTCAACTGCGGTCACCCGTGGCCGTACTTGCTCAGCGGGTCGCTCGTCGAGCCGCTCTCCCGCGTGGACCCGATGCCGCCGCTCGGCCCGTTCCCGCTGCCCGCCGACTTGTCGGGGCTGCGGTGCGGGCAGCTGCTGCCGGGGGAGAGCCTGGTCCTGCACACGGACGGTGCCGAGGACGCGAGGGACGCCGGTGGCCGTTTCTTTTCCCTGCGCGAGGTGCTCAGGGATGCAGGAGAGACGCCTCAAGCGGTTCTGGGCAGGGTTTTCACGGCACTTCTTCACCACTCGGGTGGCACCCCGAAGGATGACGTGGCCTTACTGGTGCTGAAAAACGACCGTCAACTGCAGCCCACCCAAGGGGCGCGTGGAACTGCGCGAACGGCCACGACGGCGCCGCGGTCGACAACGCACCTCCAGGGCAACGGTGTTTAGTCGCCCCCCTCGGCCCACGGCCAGGCCACCGCACTGTACGAGGGGGAGCCGGCGGCCCAGCCGGCCTCTTGCGAGGCAATTCAGTCAACCGGCTGGAAACTCTCCGCAACAGTGCGCACACCCTGCGGATTCGAGCACTCCGATCACACCCCGTGTGAAGACGAACCCACTAATCTGACGGCACCGAGCCACCCGGGGGGCATATATGCAGCCCAACACTCTGCTCGACGCGATCCTCGACGAAGCCGGGATCTCGCACGCGGGGCTTGCCGCACATGTGAACCAGGCGGGGAGGGCACGCGGCCTGGCGCTCAGGTACGAACACACCGCCGTGGCGCGGTGGTTGAAGGGCCAGCGCCCGCGCGGCCAGGTGCCCGACCTGATCTGCGAGGTGCTCGCCGGCCGGCTCCAACGCCCCGTGACCCTCGACGACATCGGCCTCGGGGTCCCCGGCGAGCCCTCCGCCCCGCACGGCACCTCCCTGTCCGGCTTCGTCGAGCGGGCCACCGCCCTGTGGCGCTCCGACGAACAGCAGCGCCCGCACATCCTGGGCGCCCCCGCGGTCACCGGCACGCCCGCCGTCATGCCCGTGTGGGAGTGGGAGAACCCGCCCGAGGACGTCGACGTCTCCCGCGGCGGCCGGCACCGGGTCACCCACGCCGACATCGAGATGCTGCGCGCGGCCCGCACCCACTACGAGCAGATGTACCGCAAGGCCGGCGGGGTGGCGACCCGGAGCCGGATCGTCGGCTTCCTCAACGCCGAGGCCGCCCCGCTGCTGCGCGGCAGCTACACCGACGGGACGGGCCGTCAACTGCACCGGGCCACCGGCGGACTGGTCGCCGTCGCCGGCATCTGCGCCTACGACTCCGACGCGCACGGTCTCGCCCAGCGCTACTTCCACCAGGCGCTCCGGCTCGCCAAGGCCAGTGGGGACAGGGGACTCGGCGCGTATGTGATCGCACTTCTCGTCAACCAGTCCCTGTTCATGCGGGAGTACCGCCAGGCCGTCGCCTTCGCCGAGGCCGCGCTCAGGGCCGCGGGCAAGCACATCACCCCGGCGCTCGCCTGCGACCTCTACGCGATGCAGGCCAAGGCGTACGCCCACCTCGGCGACGGCACGACCGCGCTGTCCTGCATCCGGCGGGCGGAGCAGGCCGCCGAACGCATCCGGCGCGGATACGAGCCCGACGAGACCGGCTATGTCCAGCCGGGACTCGTCAACGTCCAGGTGGCGGAGGCGCTCCTCAGCCTCGGCGAACTCGCGGCCGCCGCCGCGCACGCCGCGGCCGCCGTCGACAACCCGGCCCACGACCGGGGCCGGGTGCACCGGCTCGCCATGCTCAGCACGATCGAACTGCGCCAGGGCAACGCCGACAAGGCGGTGGCCACCGCCGTGCAGATGGCGGAGCAGGCGCGGGGAATGGAGTCCCAGCGCCTGCGCGACAGACTCAGAGCGGTGCGTGAACATCTGGTCCGCAGTGGCTGCGCGGGCACGGCCGCTGCAGCCGAACTGATCGACGGCGCACTGCGCGTGCCTCTGTAGTCCGGCACACGGACGCCGACACCTCACAGTCCCTGCTGCGATATTGCCACTTACTCGACGGAAGGTGGCAGAACCGTGCAGTGGACGAAACAGAACGAACAAACCGTGTATGAAAACCGCTGGTTCAGCGTGAATCTCGCCGATGTCGAACTACCGGACGGGCGGCATCTCGACCACTTCCTGATACGGCTGAGGCCGGTCGCCGTCGCCACCGTGGTGAACGAGGCCAACGAAGTGCTCCTGCTGTGGCGCCACCGCTTCATCACCGACAGCTGGGGCTGGGAACTGGCCGCGGGTGTCGTCGAGGACGGCGAGGACATCGCCGTCGCGGCCGCCAGGGAGCTCGAGGAGGAGACCGGCTGGCGGCCGGGGCCGCTCCAGCACCTGATGAGTGTGGAGCCCTCCAACGGGCTCACCGACGCCCGGCACCACATCTACTGGGCCGAGGAGGGCGAGTACGTCGGGCACCCCGTGGACGACTTCGAGTCGGACCGCCGGGAATGGGTCCCCCTGAAGCTCGTTCCCGACATGGTCGCCCGTGGGGAGGTCCCGGCCGCCAACATGGCGGCCGCGTTACTGCTGTTGCATCACCTGAGGCTCGGTCAGGACACCTTGCCCTGATTCCCCACCCGTCTGTCCCGAAGCCTCAGTGACCGAGGGCCTGCCAGATCGCCACGACGAGCGCGCCCACGGCGGTGATCGCCGCGACCGCGGGAAGCGGCCAGCGGGCGTGCTCCAGGGCGATGATCCGTGCGCTCAGATCGTCGATCTCCTTGTCCGTCTCCTCCGTACGATGACTGAGCAGAGCCAGACCTCCCTCGACACGTGCGTACGCGACATCGAGGCGGCGCCGTAACTCTGCGAGTTCCCCATGGATCACGGGATGCTCCGGGTCGGCGGTCACGAGTCCGCTCCTTTCCGTAGTCGTCACATCCCTTGCATGCGCATGAAGAGTCAACTCGCCTGGTGGGTGCGTGGGGAGAGTGTGCGACAGGCATATGCGGGCCCGGCGCGCACACGGTGTGTGAATGCCACGGGCCCGGCGCTCCGGAGAGTGCCGAGCCCGTGGTCGTAGCACTGTGTAATCAACACCCTGGAACGGACAGGGTGCGGTCAGCCGTAGGTGTAGAAGCCCGAGCCGGACTTGCGGCCCAGCCGGCCCGCGTCGACCATGCGCTGGAGCAGCGGGGGAGCGGCGTACAGGGGCTCCTTGTACTCCTCGTACATGCTGAACGCGACCGAGGCGACGGTGTCCAGGCCGATCAGGTCGGACAGCTTCAGCGGGCCCATCGGGTGGGCGCAGCCGAGCTCCATGCCGTTGTCGATGTCCTCGCGGCTGGCGATGCCCGACTCGAACATCCGGATCGCGGACAGGAGATACGGGATCAGCAGTGCGTTGACCACGAAGCCGGAGCGGTCCTGGGCGCGGATCGCGTGCTTGCCGAGGAGCTTCTCGGCGAAGGACTGGGCGCGGGCCAGGGTGCCCTCGGAGGTGGTCAGCGCCGGGATCAGCTCGACGAGCTTCTGCACCGGGGCCGGGTTGAAGAAGTGGATGCCGACGACCTGGTCGGGCCGCGAGGTGGCGACCGCGAGCCGCACCAGCGGGATGGAGGAGGTGTTGGAGGCCAGGATCGCGTCCGGGCGGGTCACCACCTGGTCGAGCACCTGGAAGATCTCCGTCTTCACCTGCTCGTTCTCCACGACGGCCTCGATGACGAGGTCACGGTCCGCGAACTCGCCGAGGTCGGTGGTGAAGGAGAGCCGGGCCTGCGTGGCCGCCAGCTCGTCCGCGCTGATCTTGCCGCGTTCGGCGGCCTTGGTCAGGGAGTTGAACAGCCGGGTGCGGCCGATCTCCAGGGCCTCGCCGGTGGTCTCGGCGACCTTCACGTCCAGACCGGCACGGGCGCACACCTCGGCGATGCCCGCCCCCATCTGGCCGCAGCCCACCACTCCGACGCGTGCGATGTCTCCCGCCGGGAAGTCCGTCACTTCGTCCCTTTCGCTGGTCTTCACCTCGTGGCAGGTCCGCCGTGGCCGGTACCTGCTCCGTTCGTGCACGTTACTCCCAAGTATCGATGATCGATCGTCGGGGTCCGGCATCCGTCGGGCATTCTGGGGCGCGGAGACGATCCGTGACCGAGCGGATCCATGGTGTTGGGGGAGTGTGCACATGGGACGTCTGTCGCGCCGGGCCTTCGCGCTGGCCGCGCTTTCCACCCTGACGACGGCCTCGGGAGCGGCCGCCGCACCACGCCACCCGCGGCGGACGGCGACCGAGATGCGGGGTGTGTGGCTGGCCACGGTGTCCAACCGGGACTGGCCGTCGAAGCCCGGGCTGACCGCCGCACAGCAGCGCGCCGAGCTGATCGCCCACCTCGACCGGGCGGCCGCGGACCGGCTGAACGCGGTGATCTTCCAGGTACGGCCCACCGCCGACGCCCTGTGGCCCTCTCCGTACGAGCCCTGGTCGCAGTACCTCACCGGGACGCAGGGCAAGAACCCCGGCTGGGACCCGCTGGGCACCGCTGTCGCCGAGGCGCACAAGCGGGGCCTGCAACTCCACGCCTGGTTCAACCCGTACCGCGTCGCGAACCACGGCGACCCGGCCAAGCTGGTCGCCTCGCACCCCGCCCGCGTGCACCCGGACTGGGTGGTGCCGTACGGCGGGAAGCTCTACTACAACCCCGGCCTGCCCGAGGTCCGCGCCTTCGTCGAGAAGGCGATCCTCGACGCGGTGCGCAAGTACCCCGTGGACGCGGTCCACTTCGACGACTACTTCTACCCGTACCCGGTGGCCGGCCAGACCTTCGACGACGACGCGGCCTACGACGCGTACGGCGGCGACTTCGTGAACCGCGGCGACTGGCGGCGGCACAACATCGACAAGCTGGTCCTGGAGACGGCGGCAGCGGTCAAGCGGATCCGTCCGACCGCACAGTTCGGGATCAGCCCCTTCGGGGTGTGGCGCAACGTGGCCTCCGACCCGCTCGGCTCGGACACCCGCGCCGGAGTGCAGTCGTACGACGACAACTTCGCGGACACCCGCAAGTGGGTGCGCGAGGGCTGGATCGACTACCTCGTGCCGCAGCTCTACTGGAACATCGGCTTCGCGGCCGCCGACTACGCGAAGCTGGTGCCCTGGTGGGCGGAGCAGGCGCGCGGGAGCAGGACGAAGCTCTACCTGGGCGAGGCCCTCTACAAGGCGGGGGACCCGGCACAGCCCGCCCCCTGGCAGGACCCCGCGGAGCTGTCGCGGCACCTCACGCTCGCACGGCGGTACAAGCAGGCGCGCGGGCATGTCTTCTTCGCCGCGCGGGAGGTCGCCTCCGACCCGGTCGGGGCGATGGCGCGGGTGGTCGCCGACCACTACCAGGAGCCGGCGGTTCCCCCGCGCCGGTTCACCGGCCGGTCTGCTGGAAGCGGTGCCTGATCTCGGTGTCGGGCCCCGGTGAGCACACGCCCTCGTGCCCGTCCTGGAAGCGGACGCGGTACGGGGGGTTGCCCTCCTGACCCATCACCTCGACGATCTCGCCGACCTTGTCCTGCTGTCCGACCACCCTGCCGTGCTGGACAAGCTGGTCGCCCACGGTTGCACGCATCGTCTGGGGCCTCCTCACGAAGTGCGGGAGCAGCGGTCCGTGGCCCCGATTTTACGGCGCGGGGGCGTGGTTGGACCGGCGCGTGCGCCGTCAGCCCCGGGCCCGCTGGGTGACGGCGATGCACACGAGCACCGCCGCGGCCGTCAGCGGGGCGGCCACCGTCAGGTGCTCGCCGAGCAGCAGCACCGACCACACCAGTGTGAGCAGGGGCTGGGCCAACTGCAACTGGCTGGCCTTGGGGATCCCGATCGCCGCCATGCCCCGGTACCAGACGACCAGCCCGAGGAACTGCGAGCCCGCCGCCACCCACAGCAGCCCGGCGACGCCGTGCGCGGTGAGGTGCACCGGCTCGTACGAGAGCGCGAGCGCCGCCGCCGGCACGCTGACCGGCAGGCACAGCACCAGCGCCCACGCGATGACCTGCCAGCCGGGCATGACCCGGGCCAGCCGGCCGCCCTCGGTGTAGCCGGCCGCGCACACCAGCAGCGCGGTGAAGAGATACAGGTCGGCGGTGGTCAGGGCGCCACCGCTCTGCTGCACGGTGAAGGCGACCACCGCGGCGGCACCCGCGAGCGAGGCCGTCCAGAAGGTGCGCGAGGGGCGGGCGCCGACCCGCAGGGCGGACAGCAGCGCGGTCGTCAGGGGGAGCAGACCGACCACGACGGCGGCGTGCGCGGTGGTCGACGTCCGCAGGGCGAGCGTGGTCAGCAGCGGGAACCCGACGACGACCCCGGCGGCCACGACCGCGAGCCCCGGCCAGGCACTGCGGCTCGGCGGCGCCACGCGCAGTGCCAGCAGACAGCCGCCGGCGATCAGCGCCGCCAGGACGCTGCGGACCGCGACGAGGGACCAGGGCCCGAAGCCTTCGAGCCCCCACGCGGTGGCCGGGAAGGTGAGGGAGAACGCGGCGACCCCGAGAGCGGCCTGGACGGTGCCGAAGGTCCTGGGCGGGCCGGTGACCGCTATCCCGGTCGGTGCAGTAGCGCTACTCTGTACTCTCATGCAAGAGCGTAGCAGCGTCAGTGAACTGGCAGAACAACTGCGGCGAGAGCTGGACCGCTACTCACCTGAAGGAAAGCTCCCGTCGAGCCGGACCCTTGTGGAGAGGTTCCGGGTCAGTCCCGTGACCGTCTCCCGCGCCCTCGCCCAGCTCGCCGCCGAGGGACTCGTGGTCACCCGCCCCGGCGCCGGCGCCTTCCGCGCACCGGCCCGCACGGCCACCACCGCGACCGGGGACACCTCCTGGCAGGAGGTCGCGCTGAGCGCGGACGGCGCCGCCGACCTCGTGCCGCGGTCGGTCGACGCGTCCGGTGTCCTGGTCTCGCTGGCCGCCCCGCCGCCCGGGGTGATCGAGTTCAACGGCGGCTATCTGCACCCCTCCCTCCAGCCCGAACGCGCGATGTCCGCCGCCCTGGCCCGCGCGGGCCGCCGCCCCGGAGCCTGGGGGCGACCACCGACGGAGGGACTGCCCGAACTGCGCGAGTGGTTCGCGCGGAACATCGGCGGCGCGATCACCGCCGCGGAGGTGCTGATCACCGCGGGCGGCCAGTCGGCGCTCACGACGGCACTGCGCGCGCTGGCCCCGCCCGGCGCACCCGTCCTCGTCGAGTCGCCCACCTATCCCGGCATGCTGGCCATCGCGCGCTCCGCGGGGCTGCGTCCCGTCCCCGTCCCGGTGGACCCGGCCGGGGTGAAGCCGGACCTGCTCGCCGACGCCTTCCGGGCGACCGGCGCCCGGGTGTTCGTCTGCCAGCCGCTCTTCCAGAACCCGACCGGCGCGGTACTGGCCCCCGAACGCCGGGGCGAGGTGCTGCGGATCGCCCGCGAGGCCGGCGCCTTCGTCGTCGAGGACGACTTCGTACGACGGCTCGTGCACGAGGACGCCGGCCCGCTGCCGCGTCCGCTGGCCGCCGACGACCCCGACGGAGTCGTCGTCCATGTCGGCTCACTGACCAAGGCGACCTCGCCGAGCTTCCGGGTGAGCGCGCTCGCCGCACGCGGCCCGGTGCTGGAACGCCTGCGCGCCATCCAGATCGTCGACACCTTCTTCGTGCCCCGCCCGCTCCAGGAGGCGGCCCTGGAACTCGTCGGCTCGCCGGCCTGGCCCCGCCATCTGCGGTCGATCTCGGCGGAATTGAAGGCCCGCCGCGACACCATGACCACCGCCCTGCGCCTGGACCTCCCCGAACTCGCCCTCCCGCACATCCCGTCGGGCGGCTACCACCTGTGGCTGCGCCTGCCCGAGGGCACGGAGTCCGCGCTGACCTCGGCCGCACTGCGCGCGGGCGTCGCGATCACCCCAGGCCGCCCGTACTTCAGCGCGGAGCCCCCGGCGGGTCATGTGCGGCTGAGCTTCGCGGCGGTGGCGGGCCCGCAGGAGATCCGGGAAGGCGTACGACGGCTGCGGACCGCCTGCGCGGAGGTGCTCTAGCCGGACGGCGCCACCCCGCACCGGAACTCGGCGGTGGCGAAGAGCTCCGGCGTCAGGCGTATGCCGGTGAGGCGGTGGGCGAGGGCGAAGGAGGCGCCGGTCAGGGACGCGTAGTACGCGTCGTGGTCGCCGTCCTCGTCGCGCTCGGCCAGGTCGAACCCCGACTCCCGCATCTCGGCGAGGAAATCGTCGGGATGGCTGCCGTACCGCTCGTCGGCGAAGAGCGGTTGGAAGTCCAGACGCAGATCGCCGTCCTCGTACCAGCAGAAGCGGTCCACCGCGTTCACGTTGAGGAAGTGCGAGACCACCCGGCGGCCGCGCGAGAGCGGCAGCATGGCCTCCTCGGTGACGCCGAGGTAGCCGTTGTACTCGACCATCAGCGTCCAGCCGTCCAAGGCCGCGGCACCGACGAACCGTCCGCCGGAGCGCGACGCCTCGTGCGAGGGCCCCGACAGCGCCTCCACGCCGACGAGGTGGATCCGTGCTTCGGCTCCCAGCTCCCGGAGCAGCTCCTCCGGGCCGAGGCCCCGCACCAGCGTGACGCAGTACGCCTCCAGCAGGAGCTGGTACCGCTCCTTCAGCCAGCCGTAGTCCGCGGCCGTCGTCATCCCCGTCATGTCCGCAGCATCGCACCCGGCACTGACAACGCGCCGCGCTCACCGGGAAAACCGCTCGACGCCCGCGGCCGTGAGCTGGGAATCTCCCGGCATGGACGACATTCCGCCCCTCGCCGAGGGCTACGAGATCACGACCGACCCCGACCGCGTCGACGCCGAGCGGGTGCACCACTGGCTGTCGACCGACGCGTACTGGGCGATCGGGCGGACCCGGGAGAAGCAGGACCGCGCGATCGCAGGGTCGCTCAACTTCGGGGTGTACGACACGGGGTCGGGGGAGCAGGTGGCCTACGCGCGCGTGGTCACCGACATGGCCACGTTCGCCTGGCTGTGCGATGTGTACGTGGACCGTGCCGTGCGCGGGAAGGGAATCGGTGTGGCGCTCGTCGGGGCCGTACGGGAACACCTGCGGCCGCACGGACTGAGGCGGGTCATGCTCGCCACTCAGGACGCCCACGGGGTCTACGAGAAGCTCGGCTTCGCCCCGCTGGCCGAGCCCGACATCTGGATGGTGCTCGCCTTCGACCGGTGAGCCCGCGCGCACCCATGGTAACTCCCCGGTAACGCCTCTTGACCTGCGCACTTTCGCGGCTCACGATCGCCGCATGCAACTTCGGGTCACGTTCGTCGCCGCCGCGCGCAGCTCCTCGCTGCTCGCCGAGCGGTTCGAGGACGACCGTCCGCTCGACCAGGCGGGCTGGGACGAGGTGCTGGGCGTGGCGCACGACCTGCTGCCGCTGGCGGCGGCGGAACTGCGGTACTGCTCGCCGACACCCCGCAGCCGTGCCACGGGGGACGCCCTCGGGTACGCGCCCTTGGTCCAGCTCGCCCTGCGGGACTGCGACATGGGCCGCTGGCGCGGGCTGACGCTCGGCGAGGCGATGGCCCGCGAGCCGGAGGCCGTGGACGCCTGGCTCGCCGACCCGCGTGCGACCCCGCACGGCGGCGAGTCGCTGCTGACCTTCATCTCCCGGGTGGGGGAGTGGCTCGACACCCGGCCGGTGGAGGACGGCGGCCGGGTCGTCGCCGTCGCGGAGCCCGCCGTGATCCGGGCCGCGCTGGTGTACGCGCTGAAGGCTCCGCCGTCGACCTACTGGAACATCGACGTGCGCCCCCTGTCGGCCACCACGGTGACCGGCCGGGCCGGCCGCTGGAACCTGCGCTTCGAGGGTGTGCCGGTTCAGCCCACGCGCGTGTAGTCCGTCGTCAGGACCAGGTCCTTGGCCGGGCCGCCGACCCGCCACACCGTGTGCCAGTGGTCCGCGTCCAGCGCGGTGAACTCCCCGCGGTAGAGGTCCGCCGCGCACGGGTGGTCGGCGATGTGGTGGCCGGAGGACAGGTCCAGGTCGTGAAAGGGGCGTCCGTCGAAGAAGCGGACGTCCGCCGTGCCCGGTGTTTCCCCCGGCAGGAAGCGGAGGGTCCGTTCGGCGGGGCGCTCCACGCCCTGCCAGACGAAGGTGCCCGATTCCCGGGAGAGCAGCCCGCCGCCCTCCAGTTGGCCGAAAGCGGTGGTGCCCGAGAACACCCCCTGCTCGCCGCTCGCCAGATCCCGCACGGTCCGCTCGGTCCGCCAGCTCCCGGCCAGATACCCCAGCACGTCCGCCACCGGCCAGAACTCGCCCATCCCCGCCTCGCTTCCGACACTTTCGATACCGCGCGACCCGTTGACGCTCCCGATCACCCTCCCTATCTTGCCGTTCGAAGTGCTGATCATCGTTTGGTATTTCGAACGTCACCTTCGACAGAGAGCCGCGGAGCATCCATGTCACGCACCCGCTGGAGACTCGGTCTCAGCGCCACCGCCTTCCTGGTGGCCGCCGGTCTGGTCCCCGCACCCGCCCATGCCGAGGACGTCACCGACTACGCGATCACCGTCGACCCGGCGGCCAAGGGCCCGAAGATCGACGACACGATGTACGGCGTCTTCTTCGAGGACATCAACCGGGCCGCCGACGGCGGGCTGTACGCCGAACTCGTGCAGAACCGGTCCTTCGAGTACTCCACCGCCGACAACTCCTCGTACACCCCGCTCACCTCGTGGACGGTCGACGGCACCGCCCGGGTCGTGAACGACGAGGGACGCCTGAACGAGCGCAACCGCAACTACCTGTCCCTGGGCTCCGGTTCGGCCGTCACCAACGCCGGGTACAACACCGGCGTCCATATCGAGGCAGGCAAGAAGTACGACTTCTCGGTGTGGGCCCGCGCGGACGCCGGTACGGCCCTCACGGTCTCGTTGCAGGACACGGACGGCACCCTCGCACCCGCCCGCAAGGTGGCCGTGCGCAAGGGCGGCTGGGCCCGGTACGAGCTCACCTTCACCGCGACCCGGACCAGCAGCGCCGGCCGCCTCACCGTGGCCTCCTCCGCCGCGGCCGCGCTCGACATGGTGTCCCTGTTCCCGCGTGACACCTTCCGCGGTGAACCCAACGGTCTGCGCAAGGACCTCGCCGAGAAGGTCGCCGCCCTGCACCCGGGCTTCGTACGCTTCCCCGGCGGCTGCCTGGTCAACACGGGCTCGATGGAGGACTACAGCGAGGCCTCCGGCTACCAGCGCAAGCGGTCCTACCAGTGGAAGGACACCGTCGGCCCGGTCGAGCAGCGCGCGACCAACGCCAACTTCTGGGGCTACAACCAGAGCTACGGCCTCGGCTACTACGAGTACTTCCGGCTCTCCGAGGACATCGGCGCCATGCCGCTGCCCGTGGTCCCCGCGCTGGTGACCGGCTGCGGCCAGAACCAGGCCGTCGCCGACGAGGCACTGCTCAGGCGGCACATCCAGGACACCCTCGACCTCATCGAGTTCGCCAACGGCCCGGCGAGCTCCACATGGGGCAAGGTGCGGGCGAGGATGGGCCACGCCAAGCCCTTCCGCCTCACCCACATCGAGGTCGGCAACGAGGAGAACCTGCCCAACGAGTTCTTCGCCCGGTTCAAGCAGTTCCGCGCCGCCATCCAGGCGAAGCACCCGGAGATCCAGGTGATCTCCAACTCCGGCCCGGACGACTCCGGCACCACCTTCGACACGGCCTGGCAGCTCAACAAGGACGCCAAGGTCGACATGGTCGACGAGCACTACTACAACAGCCCGCAGTGGTTCCTCCAGAACAACGACCGCTACGACTCCTACGACCGCGGCGGCCCCAAGGTCTTCCTCGGCGAGTACGCCTCCTGGGGCAACACCTTCAAGAACGGCCTGAGCGAGGCCGCGTTCATGACCGGCCTGGAGCGCAACGCCGACGTCGTCAAACTCGCCTCCTACGCCCCGCTGTTCGCCAACGAGGACTACGTCCAGTGGCGCCCGGACCTGATCTGGTTCAACAACCACGCCTCCTGGAACTCCGCCAACTACGAGGTCCAGAAGCTGTTCATGAACAACGTCGGCGACCGCGTGGTGCCCTCCACGGCCACCGGCACGCCCTCGCTGCTCGCCCCGATCACCGGCGCGGTGGGCCTGTCGACCTGGGCGACGACGGCGGCGTACGACGACGTGAAGGTCACGGACGCCGACGGCCGGGCGCTGCTCACCGACGACTTCTCCTCGGGCGCCTCGCAGTGGACCCACACCGGGGGCGGCGCCTGGAGCGTCCAGGACGGGCAGTACGTGCAGACGGACGTGAACGCCGAGAACACCATGGTCTCGGCCGGCGACCCGTCCTGGCACGACTACGACCTGAAGGTGAAGGCCACCAAGAAGGCCGGCAAGGAGGGCTTCCTCGTCGCCTTCGGCGTCAAGGACACCGGGAACTACTACTGGTGGAACATCGGCGGCTGGAACAACACCCAGAGCGCCGTCGAACAGGCCGTGGACGGCGGCAAGTCGACGCTGATCTCCAAGGCCGGGTCGGTGGAGACGGGCCGTACCTACGACGTCGACGTCAAGGTGCGGGGCCGCCAGGTCACCCTCTACCTGGACGGGCAGGAATGGGGCAGCTTCAAGGACGACAAGCCCGCCGAGCCGTTCCGCCAGGTCGTCACCAAGGACAGGAAGACCGGTGAACTGATCGTCAAGGTCGTCAACGCACAGGACTCGGCCGCCCGTACGGCGATCGACCTGGGCGGCGCCGAGGTCGCGTCCAGGGCCAGGGTGACCACCCTGGCGGCCGCCCCGGACGCCGTGAACAGTGAGACGTCGACCGCGGTCGCCCCGGTGACGTCCACCTTCGACGGGGTCGCCGGGAAGTTCTCGTACACCTTCCCGGCGAACTCGGTCACCTTCCTGAGGATCAGGCAGAGGTAGCGGGTGGGGCGGGGGCTGCTGTTCCGACGGACAGCAGTCCCCGCAGATCTCTTCGAACCCCCGGGCGATGCGGCACTTTCCCGTCGCTTTCGAGCCGTACCGAATTCACTTCACGGTCATCGGCAGGAGCACAACCAACCGGATTCACCCCCCGTCTAATTCGGCGCAGAAACAACGCGCTGGGGTGAAAGCCCCGGACGGGGGCCTGAATTGACCAGCGAACAGGGCGTGCGACCGACCATCCCGCCCGAACTGAGGACCGCCGACGACCTCGCGGGAGTGCGGCCGTCGCGGCCCGCACCACGCCCGCCCGCCGCACCGAGCCCGCCCGCCGGACCGGGGCAGGCTGCCCTGCTGGCGGCGACGATCACCGTCGTCGTGCTCTGCGCGGCCGACGCCGTCGCCCGCAGCTACCCCTTCGGCCCGCGCACCCGGAACGTCAACGACCTGGGCAACCAGTACGTCCCCTTCCACGCGCACCTGTGGGACCTGCTGCACGGAAAGGCCACCGGCGGTCTCCTCGTCAACTGGCAGTCCGGCTTCGGCACCAGCTTCCTGCCCGACCTCGGCACCTACCTCACCAGCCCGTTCGCCCTGCTCGTGGCGGTGTTCCCGAGGGACGAGATCGATCTCGCGGTGTACGTGATCACCGTGCTGAAGATCGCCTGCGCCGGGGCCGCCATGACCTGGCTGCTGCTGCGGCTGCGCCCCGGCCGCTGGTGGGCGGCGGGGCTGCTGGGCGCGTCCTACGCCCTGTGCGGCTGGACCGTGGCGACCGCCTCGTACAACCTCATGTGGCTCGACGGCCTGATCGCCCTGCCGCTGCTGTGCCTGGTCGGCGAGTGGGTCCTCGCCGACCGGCGCCCGCTCCTCGGGGTGCTGGTCGTGACGGCCGCGTGGATCGCCAACTTCTACACCGCGTACATGGCGACCCTCGCCGCCGCTCTCGTGTTCCTGCTGCGGCTGTGGCTGGCCGGTCTGCCGCGCCGGCGCACTCTCAGCGCGGCGGGCCGGGCCGCACTGACCTTCGCACTCGGCATGGGCCTGGCCGCGCCCCTGGTCACGGTCGTGTACTTCGGCAGCGCGCACGCCTCCGAGGGCCGGTTCACCCGGTTCGCCCCGGTGGGCACGCAGGACCTGCTGGCCCGGCTGCTCCCGACGACGTACAGCTTCGGCTCCCCTGCGCTCTTCGTCGGCACCACGGCACTGCTGCTCGCGCTCGCCCTGCCCTTCCACCGGGCCGCACCCCGCCGGGTGCGCGCCGGGTGGACGCTGCTCGTGCTCGCCGTGACCCTGTCGATGCAGTGGGGCCCGACCCATCTGCTGTGGCACGCCTTCGTCGAACCGCAGGGCAGCTCGTACCGCCAGACCTTCGTGGTGTGCGCCCTCCTGGTGATCGCGGGCTGGCACACGCTCTCTTACGGCCCCCTCGACCGGCGGGCCCTGGCCGCGGCGGCCGGACTGCTCGCACTGATCGCGGCCGTCGCGAGCGGCAGCCCGCTGGTCCGTTTCTTCGTCTGGCCGGTGGCGGTGACGGCGGCCGTGGGCGCGCTGCTCGGACTGGTCCTGCTCGGCTGTGAACGACCCGTGCTGCGCGTGGCCCCGGCCGCGCTCGCGGCCGTCCTGCTCGTCGGAGTGCAGCTCGGCGAGGCCACCGCCACCGACGCGGTGGCCACCCGGATGCGGTTCGGGCACATGGACGACTACGCCCCCTGGGGCGACCGGCAGCGGGACCAGGCGGACGCGATCGCCCGGGCCGACGGCTGGCCCCGCTACCGCACCGACCCCGGCCGGGAGCAGACCGTCGGCAACGACCCGATGGAGGTCGGCGGACAGGGCGCCCAGTACTACAGCAGCCACACCTCCGCCGTGCTCAGCAGCACGCTCACCGCCCTCGGCGGCGGCTGGACCTCGGGCGGCCGCAGCCTGCAGAGCCTGGACAACGCGGTCACGGACGCGATCTTCTCCGTGGGCGCCCGGGTGCACTCGCCGCCGGACCCGCACCAGAACTGGTTCCCGCAGGACGGCAGCGGGGTGACCGTGACCCGTGAGGACGTCCCGCCCCTGGTGACGGTACGGCCGTCCGCCGCGACCGGTTCCTACGGGCCGTCGCCCTACCGCAACCAGGAACTCCTGCTCGGCGCCCGCGTCTACACCCTGCCCCGCATCACCGTCCTCAACGGCGCCGGGAAGAAGCCGGACCGCAGCACCGACCGGCGCCAGGGCGTGCGGACGGGAGGCAGGGCGACGATCACCGCCCAATGCCCGGCGGGGAACGAGGTCTACCTCTGGGCGCCGCACTTCGCGGGCACCGCACGGCTCGCCGGCCCCTCCGCCCACGGGCTGACCGGCCGGTTCCGGGCCGACTGGCGGCCCCTCACCAAGATCGCCGCCATGGCGCGGCTCGGCACGGTCCCGGACTCCGGGCGCCTGACGATCGAGCTGTCCGCGAAGCGGATGGGCGTCGTGCCGGACCGGGCGGTCGGCTGCCTGGACACCGGCCGTCTGCACTCCGTGGTACGACAGCTGCGGGCCACCGGCGCCACCGAGGTGACCGTCTCCGGCTCCGGCGGCACGATCCGGGCCCAGCTCCCGGCGGGCAGCAAGGGCGTCGCCGTCGTCGCCGCGCCCCGGATCGCGGGCTGGCGCTGCGCCTCCGGTGCCGCGGCCCCGGTGCCCGCCAAGGAGTACCACGGGCTGATCGCCGTCCCGCTCGACGGCACCTCGACGAGTGTCACCTGCGCTTTCCGACCGCCGGGGCTGCGCCTGGGGGCGGCGGTCGGAGGCGGCTCGCTGGTCACGCTCGCCGGACTCGGCACGTTCGCGGCCCTGCGCAGGAGGCGTGGTGTGAGGCGGGCGTGAGTATGCATGTGGTTGCATAAACGTGCAGCGAAACGTATAGTCATGCCATCCAGGAGGAGGATGACATGGCGGTACGTGCGGCGGTGGCCGGAGCGAGCGGATACGCGGGCGGTGAGGTCCTGCGACTGCTCCTCGCGCACCCCGAGGTCGAGATCGGCGCGCTGACCGGCAACTCCAACGCCGGGCAGCGACTCGGCTCGCTCCAGCCGCACCTGCTGCCGCTGGCCGGCCGGGTGCTCCAGGAGACCACGGCCGACGTCCTCGCCGGACACGACGTCGTCTTCCTCGCGCTGCCCCACGGCCAGTCCGCCGCCGTCGCCGAACAGCTCGGCCCGGACGTCCTCGTCATCGACATGGGCGCCGACTTCCGGCTGAAGGACGCTGCCGACTGGGAGCGCTTCTACGGCTCCGCGCACGCCGGCACCTGGCCCTACGGCCTTCCCGAACTGCCGGGCGCCCGCGCCGCGCTGGAGGGGTCCAAGCGCATCGCGGTGCCCGGTTGCTACCCGACCGCCGTCACCCTCGCCCTCTTCCCGGCCTACGCCGCCGCACTCGCCGAGCACGAGGCCGTGATCGTCGCTGCCTCCGGCACCTCCGGCGCGGGCAAGGCGGCCAAGCCCCATCTGCTGGGCAGCGAGGTCATGGGGTCCATGTCGCCGTACGGCGTCGGCGGCGGCCACCGGCACACCCCCGAGATCGTCCAGAACCTCAGCGGAGTCGCGGGGGAGCACATCTCCGTCTCCTTCACGCCGACCCTCGCGCCGATGCCCCGCGGCATCCTCGCCACGTGCAGCGCCAAGGCGAGGCCCGGCGTCACCGCCGAGTCCGTCCGCGCCGCTTACGAGAAGGCCCTCGCCGACGAGCCCTTCGTCCACCTGCTCCCCGAGGGCCAGTGGCCCGCCACGGCGTCCGTCTACGGTTCGAACGGCGTTCAGGTGCAGGTCGCCCTCGACGAGTCCGTGGGCCGCATCATCGCGATCAGCGCCATCGACAACCTGGCCAAGGGCACCGCGGGCGGTGCCGTCCAGAGCATGAACATCGCCCTCGGTCTCCCCGAGGAGCTCGGTCTTTCCACGATCGGAGTCGCACCGTGAGCGTCACGGCAGCAAAGGGGTTCCAGGCGGCGGGCATCGCCGCCGGAATCAAGGAGAACGGCAACCCGGACCTGGCCCTCGTGGTCAACACCGGGCCCCGCCGCGCCGCCGCCGGCGTCTTCACCTCCAACCGCGTCAAGGCCGCGCCCGTGCTGTGGTCCGAGCAGGTCCTCAAGAGCGGTGAGCTGACCGCCGTCGTGCTGAACTCCGGTGGCGCCAACGCCTGCACGGGGCCGAAAGGCTTCCAGGACACGCACGCCACCGCCGAGAAGGTCGCCGAGGTGCTGGAGATCGGCGCGGGCGAGGTCGCCGTCGCGTCCACCGGCCTCATCGGCCTGCTGCTCCCGATGGACAAGCTGCTGCCGGGAGTCGAGGCCGCGGCCGCTCAGCTGTCCGAGCACGGCGGTGAGAAGGCCGCCATCGCCATCAAGACCACCGACACCGTCCACAAGACGTCCGTCGTCACCCAGGACGGCTGGACCGTGGGCGGCATGGCCAAGGGCGCGGGCATGCTCGCCCCCGGCCTCGCCACCATGCTGGTCGTCCTCACCACCGACGCCGACCTGCCGAGTGACGCACTGGACAAGGCACTTCGGGCCGCGACCCGGACCACCTTCGACCGCGTCGACTCCGACGGCTGCATGTCCACCAACGACACCGTGCTGCTGCTCGCCTCGGGCGCCTCCGAAGCGACCCCGGCTCACGAGGAGTTCGCGGAAGCCGTACGGACGGTCTGCGACGACCTCGGCCAGCAGCTCATCCGGGACGCCGAGGGAGCCAGCAAGGACATCAAGGTCGAGGTGGTCAACGCGGCCTCCGAGGACGACGCCGTCGAGGTCGGCCGCTCCATCGCCCGCAACAACCTCCTCAAGTGCGCCATCCACGGCGAGGACCCCAACTGGGGCCGAGTCCTGAGCGCCATCGGCACCACGAAGGCCGCCTTCGAGCCGGACCAGTTGAACGTCGCCATCAACGGCGTCTGGGTCTGCAAGAACGGCGGCGTCGGCGAGGACCGCGACAAGGTCGACATGCGCTACCGCGAGGTGCACATCGTCGCCGACCTCGCCGCCGGGTCCGAGACCGCCACCATCTGGACCAACGACCTCACCGCAGACTACGTCCACGAGAACAGCGCCTACAGCTCATGAGCACCACGCGAAAGCACACCGCGCTCCCCAAGGCCCAGATCCTCATCGAGGCGCTGCCCTGGCTGGTCCGCCACAACGGCAGGACCGTCGTCATCAAGTTCGGCGGCAACGCCATGATCGACGAGGACCTCAAGGCCGCCTTCGCCCAGGACGTCGTCTTCCTGCACCACGCCGGCCTCAAGCCGGTCGTCGTGCACGGCGGCGGCCCGCAGATCAGCGCCGCCCTCGACAAGCACGGCATCGTCAGCGAGTTCAAGGCCGGCCTGCGCGTCACCACCGAGGACGCCATGGACGTCGTACGCATGGTGCTGGCCGGACAGGTGCAGCGCGAGCTGGTCAACCTGCTCAACGAACACGGGCCGCTCGCCGTCGGACTGACCGGCGAGGACGCCCACACCATCACCGCCACCAAGCACCAGCCCGAGATCGACGGCGAGTTGGTCGACATCGGGCGGGTGGGCGAGATCACCGCGATCGACACGGGCGCGATCGAGGCACTTCTCGCCGACGGCCGTATCCCGGTCGTCTCGTCGATCGCCCGTAGCCAGGACGACGGACATGTCTACAACGTCAATGCTGACACGGCGGCTGCGGCACTCGCTGCTGCTCTTGGAGCGGAGACTCTCATGGTCCTCACGGACGTCGAGGGTCTCTACGAGGACTGGCCGAACAGCGACGAGGTGATCAGCCGCCTCACGGCTTCCCAACTGGAGAAGCTGCTGCCGGAGTTGAGCTCCGGCATGGTCCCGAAGATGGAGGGCTGTCTGCACGCCGTGCGCAACGGCGTGAACACGGCCCGGGTCATCGACGGGCGGGTCCAGCACTCGATCCTGCTGGAGATCTTCACCGACGAGGGCATCGGCACGATGGTCGTGCCGGACACGCAAGAGGGGGATGCCGTATGACCGACAATCAGGAGCTCACCCAGCGTTGGCAGGGCTCGCTCATGAACAACTACGGCACCCCGCGCCTGCCCCTCGTCCGCGGCGAGGGACTCAAGGTCTGGGACAGCGAGGGGACGCAGTACCTCGACTTCGTCGGCGGTATCGCGACCAACGCCCTCGGCCACGCGCACCCGGCCGTCGTCGAGGCAGTGACCCGGCAGATCGCGTCCCTCGGCCACATCTCCAACTTCTTCATGGCGGAGCCGACCGTCGCCCTCGCCGAGCGGCTGCTCCAGCTCTTCGGCCGGGACGGCAAGGTCTTCTTCTGCAACTCCGGTGCCGAGTCCGTCGAAGCGGCCTTCAAGATCGGCCGGCTGACCGGGCGCACCCACATGGTCGCCACCGAGGGCGGCTTCCACGGCCGGACCATGGGCGCCCTCGCGCTCACCGGCCAGCCCGCCAAGCAGACCCCCTTCCTGCCGCTGCCCGCCGACGTCACGCATGTGCCCTACGGCGACGCGCAGGCCCTGGACGCCGCGGTCACCGAGGAGACCGCACTGGTCGTCATCGAGCCGATCCAGGGCGAGAACGGCGTCGTCGTCCCGCCCGCCGGCTACCTCAAGGCGGCCCGGGCGATCACGGCGGCCAAGGGCGCGCTGCTGGTCCTCGACGAGGTGCAGACCGGAATCGGCCGTACCGGGCACTGGTTCGAGTACCAGGCCCACGACGGCGTGCTGCCGGACGTGGTCACCCTCGCCAAGCAGCTCGGCGGCGGACTGCCGCTCGGCGCGACCGTCGCCTTCGGGCGGGCGGCCGAACTGCTCCAGCCGGGGCAGCACGGCACGACCTTCGGCGGTAACCCGGTCGCCTGCGCCGCGGGACTCGCCGTCCTCGACACCATCGCGAACGACGGGTTGCTGGAGAACGTCAAGCGGCAGAGCGAGAAGCTGCGCGACGGAATCGAGGCACTGGGGAACCCGCTGGTCGCCCATGTCCGGGGTGCGGGGCTGCTCCTGGGTATCGTGCTCACCGAGCCGCTCGCGCCGCAGGTGCAGAAGGCGGCTCAGGAGGCCGGTTTCCTGGTGAACGCGCCCGCCCCCGATGTCGTACGGCTGATGCCGCCGCTGAACCTCGGCGACGACGAAGTGGACGCGCTTCTTCAGGCTCTCCCCGGCATCCTGGGAGCCGCCGAGGGAGACGGATGATCCGGAGAATGAGACGACGATGAGTCATGCGCAGGAGCACGAGCACAACGGGGTCGCGGGGCCCGCGGTGCCGCAGACGCGTACCGCGCGCCACCGGCGGATCGTGGACATCCTCAACCGGCAACCGGTGCGGTCGCAGAGCCAGTTGGCCAAGCTGTTGTCCGACGACGGGCTGAGCGTCACCCAGGCGACGCTGTCCCGGGACCTCGACGAGCTGAACGCGGTGAAGATCCGCAACAACGACGGGGATCTCATCTACGCGGTGCCGAGCGAGGGGGGTTTCCGGACCCCGCGTGCTCCGCTGGGGGAGTCGGCGAAGGAGGAGCGGATGCGGCGGCTGTCGCAGGAGCTGCTGATCTCCGCGGAGGCTTCGGCGAACCTCGTGGTCCTGCGGACTCCTCCGGGGGCGGCGCAGTTCCTGGCGTCGGCCATTGATCAGGCCGAGCTGCACGACATCCTGGGGACCATCGCCGGTGACGACACGTTGATGCTGATCAGCCGGAATCCTACGGGGGGACAGGCACTGGCTGAGCATTTGTTGCGGTTGGCTCAGAACGGGCATTGAGGGGTGGTTCGTCGGGCGCGGGTCTGTGGGGGCTGGTCGCGCAGTTCCCCGCGCCCCTGGGGAAACCCGCTCACCCGAGTCGAGCTGCCAGGCCCCCTGTGATCAGGACCTCGTCGCCCGCCGTGATCAGCAGTGCCTCTGTGTCCGGCAGGCTCTCCAGCCAGGCCAGGCCCTCCCGGGAACCCATCGCGAAGGCGGCCGTGGCCCAGCAGTCGGCCCAGGTGACGGTGGGGGCCACTACCGTCACCGCCAGCAGGTCCGTGACCGCCGAGCGGCCCGTGCGCGGGTCGACGATGTGGGCGCCCCTCTCGGCCGTGCCCGAAGTCGCCACCGCCAGCTCCGTCGCGCCCGCCGCCGAGACCACCGCCGCCAGGCCGCCCGGGCGCAGGGGGTCCGAGACTCCCACGCGCCACGGGCGGTCGGGGCCCGGAACGCCCAACAGCTGCACGTCTCCGCCGCCGTTGACGCTGACGCCGGTCGCGCCCGACTCGGCGACGCGACGGGCCGCGCGTTCCACCGCCCAGCCCTTGACGATGCCCGTGGGGTCGAGACGGCCCTCGTACCGCGTGCTGAACCAGCCGTCGCTCAACCGCTCGGCCTCGGCGCCCAGTTCGAGCACCTCGGCGACCTCGGGATCGCACTCGTCGAGCGTCAGTTCCCCGCGGGCCAGCCGGGAGACCTGGCTGTCGTCGCGGTAGGTGCTGAACACCTCGTTCACGCGGTGCAGTCCCGCCACCGCCTCCCGCAGTGCCGTCTGCACGGCAACGGGTTCCCCGCCGCGGACGTCGAAGGAGAAGACCGTCCCCATGACCTCCTCCGCATGACGTACCGCGGCGGGAGCTTGTGCCGACTCGGCCACCGTGTCAGCCACCGGCCTGGTCCAGCGCGGACTGGAGCGACTTCTTGTAGCCCTCGCTGGTGTAGGTGGCCCCGGACACGGAGTCGATGTCCGCGCTGCCGGCCGCCACGGCCTCCTGGTTGAGCTTCGGGATGGACAGCGCCGTCTTCTGGTCGCTGGTCCCGCCCTTCGGCGCCTGCACGGCCTCGGCGTTGGTGATCTTGCCGCCGGCGACCGTGATCCGGACCTGGACCGGCCCGTACTGGGTCTGCGACACGGCACCGGTCACCGTCTTGGCGGCGGCACCGCCACCCGCGTTGCCGCCCGCCGGCTTCGACGGCTGGGCCGACGGCTGCGGCGCGGCCGCGTTCGCCTTGTCGATCGCCGACTGCAGCGACTTCTTGTAGCCCTCGCTGGTGTAGGTCGCCCCGGACACGGTGTCGATCTGCGGGCTCTGCTTGGCGACCACGGCCTCGTTGAGCTTCGGGACGGAGAGGGCGGTCTTCTGGTCGCTCTCGCCGCCCTTGGGCGCCTGGACCGCCTCCGCCTTGGTGATCTTGTTGCCGCTGACCGTGATCCGGACCTGAACCGGCCCGTACTGCGTCTGGACCGCGTCCCCGGTGACCGTGGCGCCGGCGGCCGCCCCGGTGCCGCCCTGGGCCGACTCCTGCGCCGCGGCCGTCTGCTGCGGGAGCGTGCCGCCCGCCTGGGCGGACGCCGGGTCCGTGGACGGCTTCAGCGACAGCATCAGCACGACACCGGAGACGGTGGCGGCGGTCGCGAGCACGACTCGACGGACGGGGTGAGACTTCCTCATCGCTTCAACAGCTCCTGGATTCCCGTCGCTCACATCTCGAACGACTCGTGATGGATGCGGCGGGCGGGCACACCCGCGCCGCGCAGTGCTTCGTACACGGTCTGCGCGAAGCCGTTCGGCCCGCACATGAACACGTCGTGCTTGTCGATGTCGGGGAGCTTGCGCTGGAGGGACTCGGCGGAGATGTCCGGGCGCTCCCCGTCCGGACTGTTGACCGCGTACATCAGGCGGGCGCCGCGCTCGTCCGCGATGGCGGCGAGCTCGTCCCACAGGGCCAGGTCCTGGGTGGTGTTGGCCCGGTACAGCAGGGTGATGTCACCGGCCGCGCCCGGCAGCGTCTCGAACAGGGCCCGCATCGGCGTGATGCCGACGCCGCCGGCCACCAGCAGCACCTTGCCGCGGCTGCGGCGCTGGGCGGTCAGGGCGCCGTAGGGCCCCTCGGCCCACACCTTGGTGCCGGGCTCCAGCTCGCGCAGCCGCTCGCTGTGGTCGCCGATCGCCTTCACCGTGATCCGCAGCATGCCCGGTCGGGGCGCCGCGGACAGCGAGTACGGGTGGGAGCTGAACCGCATGCCCGGCGCGAGGAACCGCCAGCGGAAGAACTGGCCCGCCTCCGCGCCCATCCGGTGCAGCTTCCGGCCGCCGATCAGCACCGACACCACACCCGGGGTCTCCTCGACGACCGCTTCGACGTACATGCGGTGCCGCAGGTTCAGCCGGATCGGGGTGAGGATCCGGTACCAGAGCACCAGCGCGGTGACCGAGCCGTACAGCCCGTACCAGACGGTCTTGGCGACCGGCTCGACCGCGAAGTCGTTGCCGGTGGTCAGCTGGTGCCAGAAGGTCAGGAAGACCGCCGCGTACGTCAGCAGGTGCACGTGGTACCAGGTGTCGTACGGAATCCTCTTCCGTACCCCGCCGATCGAGATCAGCCCGATGAAGAACAGCAGGCCGGTGCCGATGGCCGCCTTGCCCATGTCCGGGAGCTGGTTGATGGAGTCCATCGTCTGCTGGACGATGTCGCCGAGGCCCTTGCCGGCCTGGAGGGCGTAGCCCCACATGATCAGGAAGACGTGGGCGACCGTCAGACAGAGCGTGTACCGGCCGCTCATCGCGTGCCAGCGGGCGACCCGGTCGGAGCCCACCCGGCGCTCCAGCGCGGGCACCCGGGCCATCTGGAGCACCACGAGCGCCATCAGATAGCCGGCCAGCAGACCGGTGATCCGGCCCGCGTTGAGGATCTTGCTGTTGTCGTCGGCCACGGACGGCGTGTTGTGCCACCACAGCCACAGCACTCCGGCCGCGCCCGCCCATACGGCGATCAGCAGGACGGTCGCCGGGGAACGGCGCGGGCGGATGCGGCGCATCGTCTGGCGGCGGGCGGCGCGGCCGCCTGCGAGCGTGGTGGTCACGTTTCCTCCGGGGACGGGGGCAAGGGGGGTGGGCGTGGTCCCTTGGTCCTTGGATACGTGCCGTGACGCCGGTGTGTTCAGCCGACGGCAGAGTCCAGTGCGGACTGGAGTGACTGGCGGTAACCATCGCTCGTGTACGTGGCCCCCGAGACGGTGTCGATGTTCGCGCTCTGCGCCTGGAGGGCCTCGGAACGCAGCCGCGGAAGGGCGTAGCTGTTGATCTCCTGGTCCCGCGGGTTGTCCGTCGGGTAGGCGACCGCCGTGACCTCGGTGAGCTTGCCGTCCTTGATCGTGATGCGGACCTGGACCGGACCCCAGCGGGTCTGGATCGTGTCGCCGGTGACGGTCTTCGTGCCGGTGGTGGCCGATCCGGTGCCGCTCGACGCGCTCGCGCCGGCGCTGGCGGAGGGCGCGGGCAGCGACAGGGCGGCCTGCGGTGACGCGTGCGGCTTCAGCGACAGCAGCATCACCATGCCGGAGACGGTGGCGGCGCTCGCCAGCACGATCCGGCGCAGCGGGCGGTTCTTGTTCAACGCGTGCACTTCTACGGCCTCACAGGTCTCAGAGTTCGAACGACTCGTGGTGGATCCGGCTGTCCGGGACCCCGGCGGCCCGCAGTTCCTCGTACAGGTCCCGGGCGAAGCCGTGCGGGCCGCAGATGTAGACGTCGTGACCCGCGAGGTCCGGGACGGCCGACCGCAGGGAGGGGGCGGTCAGATTCGGACGGCGGCCGTCCGGTCCGTTGAGCGCGTACAGCACCTTCGCGCCGCGCCAGCGGGCCAGGGCCTCCAACTCGCCCCCGAGGGCGAGGTCCTCGGCGGTGCGGGCCCGGTAGAGCAGGGTGACGTCGCCCGGGAGGGTCTCGAACAGTGCCCGCAACGGCGTGATGCCGACGCCCGCGGCGACGAGCAGCGACTTCGGCGAGGTCTGCCGGTCGCCGGTCAGCGAGCCGTACGGCCCCTCCGCCCACACGCGCGTGCCGGGCCGCAACAGCGCCACGGCCGTGCTGTGGTCGCCGAGTGCCTTGACGGTGATCCGCATCCGGTTGCGGCGGGGCGGCGCCGACAGGGAGTACGGCGTCGCGGTCCAGCGCAGTCCCTCGGCGAGGAACCGCCAGCGGAAGAACTGCCCCGGCCGCGCGCCCAGTCGGTCCAGCTCCCGCCCGTGCACGACGATCGACCACACCCCCGGTGCCTCCTGGTGCACCGACTCCACGCGCAGCCGGTGCCGCAGGTTCAGCCGTACCGGGGCGAGGATCCGGAACCACAGCACCAGGGCGGCGACGCCGAGATAGAGCGCGTACCAGGCCGCCGTGGCCACCGCGTTGCCGTTGAAGTCGTTGCCGAGGGCCAGTTGGTGGCCGAAGGCGAGGAACACGGCCGCGTAGGTCAGGAGGTGGACGTAGTACCAGAACTCGTGGCTGGTGCGGCGGCGCACCGCCCGCGCCGAGGTGATGCCGACGGCGAGGAGGATCACCGTACCGGCGGTCGCCTTGAGCATCTCCGGGTAGTCGAGGACCACCGTGAGCGTCTCGTGCCACAGCGAGGCACTGTCCTGGGCCGCGTACCCGGCGAGGATCAGCCCGATGTGGGCGAGCAGCAGACAGACGGTGTAGCGGCCGGCCATCGCGTGCCAGCGCGACACCCGGTCCGAGCCGATGCGCCGCTCCAGCAGCGGCACCCGCGCCATCAGACCCACCAGTACCGCGCAGGCGTATCCGCACAGCAGTCCGGCGATCCGCCCGGCCCCGGTCAGCCATCCGGCCGTACCGACCACGGAAGCGGTGTCCGACCACCACAGGGCGATCACGGCCGCCGCGCCCGCCCACAGCAGGGCCAGCACGACACCCGCCGGTGATCGTCGCGCGGGCGGCGCCACGGCCGGTGCGGCCCGCCGCTCGTACACGGTGGTCATAGGGGTGTCCTTTCGCCTGTCCTGGACACCACTGTGCGAGGGGAACCTCTGAGGAGCCTCTGAACGGGCACCCGCTGAGCTGACTCAGAGGAAACTCAGAGCATCTCGCGGTGTCCGCCGCCCCCGCCGGGGGAGATCCTGGGAGGGCCATGAACACGACCCGCTCCGGCCGCCCCGCCCTCACCCGCCCCGACGGCACCCCGCTGCGCGTCCTCGTCGTCGACGACGACCCGGATCTCGCCGAGGTCCTCTCCGGCGCCCTGCGCTACGAGGGCTGGCAGGTCCGCACGGCAGGCGACGGTGCCTCGGCGCTGACCGCCGCCCGGGAACTGCTGCCCGACGCCGTCGTCCTGGACGTGATGCTCCCGGACACCGACGGCTTCGCCGTCCTGCGCGCCCTGCACGGTGTGAAGTCGGACGTCTGCGTGCTCTTCCTGACCGCCCGGGACGCCGTCGAGGACCGCATCAAGGGCATCACCGCGGGCGGCGACGACTACGTCACCAAGCCCTTCAGCCTGGAGGAGGTCGTCGCCCGGCTGCGCGGACTGCTGCGCCGCGCGGGCATGGCCCGCCAGCTCGACGAGGGCCCCCGGCTGACCGTCGGCGACCTGGTCATGGACGAGGAGGCCCGCGAGGTCACCCGGGCAGGCGAGCTGATCGAGCTGTCCCCGACCGAGTTCGAGCTGCTGCGCTTCCTCATGCGCAACCCGCGCCGCGTGCTCAGCAAGGCGCAGATCCTCGACCGGGTGTGGTCCTACGACTTCGGCGGCCGCGCCCATGTCGTCGAGCTGTACATCTCCTACCTGCGCAAGAAGGTGGACGCGGGCCGCGAACCGATGATCCACACCGTGCGCGGGGCGGGGTACGTGATCAAACCGGTGACACCGTGAGGAGCCTGCTGCCGCACACGCTGCGGGCCCGGCTCACCCTCGGCCTGGTGGTGCTGCTTGCGGTGAGCTGCGCCGCCGTCGGAGTGGCCGCCGTGCTGGAGCTGAACGGCTTCCTCACCAACCGCCTCGACCAGCAGCTCGCCGACGCCGGGAACAGGTTCGCGGTCAGCCTGGAACACCGGGGGGAGACCGCGAAGGACGATCACGACGGCGACGAGCACGCCGACACCCGCCGCCAGGCCACGGGCACCTTCGGCGCCCGACTGGTGGACGGCACGGTCACCAACGCGGCGGTGGTCCGCTCCGCCGGCACCCTGAACGTCGACCTGACCACGGGTGACCGCGAACGGCTCCGGGCGGTCCCGGTCGACGGCCGGGGGCACGACATCGGCCTCTCCGCCCTGGACGAGTACCGGGTGATCGCCACCCGGGGTCTCGACGGCGACGTCCTGGTCACCGGTCTGCCCCTGGAGCCCGTCGAAGCCGCGGTCCACCGCCTCGAACTGGTCTCGGCGATCGTCTTCGGCGCCGCCCTCACCGCCGCCGGGGTCGCGGGCGCCCTGTGGGTGCGCTGGTCCCTGCGCCCGCTCAGCCGGGTCGCCGCGACCGCCACCCGGGTCAGCGAACTGCCCCTGGCGAGCGGGGAGGTGGCCCTGCCGCCCCGCGCCCCCGAGTCCGATCCGCGCAGCGAGATGGGGCAGGTCGCCGGCGCCTTCAACCGCATGCTCGGCCACGTCGAGGACGCCCTCACCAAACGCCACGCCAGCGAGGAACGGCTGCGCAGCTTCGCCGCCGACGCCAGCCACGAACTGCGCACCCCCGTCGCCTCGGTACGCGGCCACGCCGAACTCGCCCTGCTGCACCCCGGACCGCTGCCGCCGGAGATCACCCGGGCCCTGGAACGCATCGCCGCCGAGTCGACCCGTATGGGCGCCATGGTCGACGACCTTCTCCTGCTGGCCCGCCTGGACGCCGGCCGACCCTTGGAGTCGGCCCCCGTCGACCTGACCCGTCTGGTCCTCGACGCCCTCACGGACGCGCGGGCCACGGGTTCCGGTCACCGCTGGGAGCTGGACCTCCCGGAGGACCCGGTCATCGTGACGGGCGACGAGCACCGCCTCCAGCAGGTCCTGGCCAACCTGCTGTCCAACGCCCGGCTGCACACCCCGGACGGCACCAAGGTGACGGTGACACTGGAGGCCGAGGCCGGCACAGCGCTGTTGAGGGTCCACGACGACGGCCCCGGCATCCCCGAGGACATCCGGCACGGCGTGTTCGAACGCTTCACCCGCGCCGACCGCAGCACCAAGGCGGCGACCGGCGGCGCGGGCCTCGGGCTGTCGATCGTGGCCGCCGTGGTGGAGGCCCACGGGGGAAGCGTGACGGTGGAGAGCGCGCCGGGCTCGACGACCTTCACCGTCCGGATCGGCGACGGCTGAGTCAGACCGCGGAGGGCGGCAGCGGCAACGGCAGTCCCGGCAGGCCGTCCAGGCTCGTCGCGATGTGCTCCTTCTTGCCGAAGTACTCGCTGAGCGACACGTCGTCCTCGCGTGAGAACCGTTTGGCGTGCAGCTCGCGCTCGCTCTCGTACGCCATGTACGGCACCGCGTAACCGCAGGAGTCCCGGACCAGTTCTGCCTTCACGACGATGACGGCCCGCAGTCCGTGTGCGGCCGGGTCGATGTCCGGGAAGTGGGTGAGCAGCTCCTGGAAGCGCGGATCGTCCCGGAAGACGGGCTCACCGCGGCCGTGCACCCGGACGATGTTCGGCGGACCCTGGAACGCGCACCACATGAGGGTGATCCGGCCGTTCTCCCGCAGATGGGCGATCGTCTCGGCGTTGGAGCCGGCGAAGTCGAGGTAGGCCACGGTGAGTTCGTCGAGAATCACGAAGGAGCCACGCAGGCCCTTGGGGGAGAGGTTGACCGTGCCGTCGCCGGAGAGGGGAGCGGTCGCGGTGAAGAACAGGGGCTGCGCCTCGATGAACGAGCGGAGCCGACCGTCTATGCGCTCATAGGTCTTTCCCATGTCCAAGCATTATGGGTGCGAACCTTTCGCCTGTCTAACGAATTTGGGCGTCGTCTCGTACGACGACGTCCGTGGCCGCCCCGGCCGGCGCTCACACGGGGCGGCCACAGCGCCTGTCATCTCACTGGGTGAGCGAGCAGGCGGCCAGGGAGTCGAGACCCTGCGGCTTCTCCGCGGTGCGGCCGATGGAGATCGCGATGCGGTCGATGGTCGACTTCCGCTTGTCGGCCAGCGGGCCGAGGATGGCGTTCTGGACGAAGTTCGGTCCGCCCTGGCCGACGGTGTCGACGAGTCGCTTGTTGGCCTCGTCGATCTGGGTCTGCAGGAGGGTCAGGTTGCGGTCGACCTCGGCCTGCGCGGTCGCCGGGATCGCGGGCAGCTGCGAGGCCACGTCCGGGCAGGAGATGGCGCCCGCGGCGGCGGCACCGCCGGTGTCCTCGGCGGCTCCGCCCGTCTCCTCGCCGCCGGCCGCGTCACCCGCGCCCGCCTCCGCGCCGGCCCCTGCCTCCGCGCCGGCCCCTGCCTCTGCACCGGCGCCGGCCTCCGCGCCCGCCCCGGTCTCCTCACCGGCGCCCGCCTCCTGACCGGCACCCGTGTCGGCCGCGCCGCCGGCGTTGAGGGTGCAGGGCGCCAGCGCGTCCAGCCCCTGCGGCTTGTCCGCGGTACGGCCGATGGCGGTGGCGATGCGGTTGACCGTGGCGATCCGCTTGTCCTCCAGCGGGCCGAGGATGGCGTTCTGGACGAAGTTGGGCCCGCCCTGGCCGACGGTGTCGACGAGTCGCTTGTTGGCCTCGTCGATCTGGGTCTGCAGGAGGGTCAGGTTGCGGTCGACCTCGGCCTGCGCGGTCGCCGGGATCGCGGGCAGCTGCGAGGCCACGTCCGGGCAGGTGATGCTGCCGGGGCCGGCCAGCGTCCGGGCGCCGGTGGTGCTGTTCTTGTTGGAGGAGGTCTCCCCGGCGAGGGCGGTGCCGGCGACGATCGCCCCGGTCAGTGCGACGGCGGCGGCGCCGCCGATGATCGCCACGCGGCGCTTGTTGTACTTCGGAAGAGCCCTGGACATGCGGATGCCTCACTCGGGGTCGGGAAGTGGTCTTCGTTTACAAACGCGGCGCCTGCGTTCGGCGTGGAATACGGGCAAGCGGTTTCCGGTGTTCAAAGGGACCGCAAATTCTCTGCCGCCCCGAGCTCGAATTGACGAATCATGCAGGGCTCTGCATAATCATGCATAACCTGGAGTGCAGCGGTGAGGAGCAACGCAAGTGAGCAGCAACAGCGGTGACGTCCGGCTCTGGGGCGGTCGTTTCGCCGACGGTCCCGCCGAGGCCCTGGCCAAGCTGTCCGCGTCCGTCCACTTCGACTGGCGGCTCGCGCCGTACGACATCGCCGGCTCGCGTGCCCACGCGCGCGTGCTGCACAAGGCGGGCCTGCTGAGCGAGGACGAGCTCCAGCGCATGCTCGCCGGACTCGACCAGCTCGAGGCCGACGTGGCCGACGGCTCCTTCGTGGGCACGATCGCCGACGAGGACTGTCACACCGCCCTGGAGCGGGGCCTGCTGGAGCGGGTCGGCCCCGACCTCGGCGGCAAGCTGCGCGCCGGCCGTTCCCGCAACGACCAGATCGCGACCCTCTTCCGCATGTACCTGCGGGACCACGCCCGGATCATCGGCGGTCTGATCGCCGAGCTCCAGGACGCCCTGGTCGGCCTCGCGGAGGCGCACTCCGACGTGGCGATGCCCGGCCGCACCCACCTCCAGCACGCCCAGCCGGTCCTCTTCGCCCACCACGTCCTGGCCCACGTCCAGTCCCTGTCCCGGGACGCGGAGCGGCTGCGCCAGTGGGACGAGCGCACGGCGGTCTCGCCGTACGGCTCGGGAGCGCTCGCGGGCTCCTCCCTCGGCCTGGACCCGGAGGCGGTGGCCGAGGACCTCGGCTTCGAGCACGGATCGGTCGGCAACTCCATCGACGGCACGGCCTCCCGTGACTTCGTCGCGGAGTTCGCCTTCATCACCGCGATGATCGGCGTCAACCTCTCCCGGATCGCCGAGGAGATCATCATCTGGAACACGAAGGAGTTCTCCTTCGTGACCCTGCACGACGCCTTCTCCACGGGCTCGTCGATCATGCCCCAGAAGAAGAACCCGGACATCGCGGAGCTGGCCCGGGGCAAGTCCGGCCGCATGATCGGCAACCTGACGGGTCTCATGGCCACCCTCAAGGCCCTGCCCCTCGCCTACAACCGCGACCTCCAGGAGGACAAGGAGCCGGTCTTCGACTCCTGCGACCAGCTGGAGGTCCTGCTCCCCGCCTTCACCGGCATGATGGCCACCCTCACGGTCAACCGCGAGCGCATGGAGGAACTGGCCCCGGCCGGCTTCTCCCTCGCCACCGACATCGCCGAGTGGCTGGTCAAGCAGGGCGTGCCCTTCCGGGTGGCCCACGAGGTCGCCGGCGAGTGCGTCAAGGCGGCCGAGGCCGAGGGCAAGGAGCTGAACGACCTGACGGACGAGCAGTTCGCCAAGATCAGCGCCCACCTGACCCCGGAGGTCCGGTCGGTCCTCAACGTCCCCGGCGCCCTGGCGTCGAGGAACGGCCGCGGCGGTACGGCGCCCAGCGCGGTGGCGGTGCAGCTGGCAGAGGTGAAGACCGACGTCGCCGCTCAGCACCGGTGGGCCAAGCGCCTTTAGGGGCGCGAGGAACTGCGCGACCGGCCACAAAGCCGCCGCACCCGCCGAAGCGCCGCACAACCCACTTCATGAGGCGAAGGGCATCCCGAGCTACGTTGTCGGCATGCCCTTCGCCCGACTCGCCACAGCCACCACCCCCACCTGCCACATCGGCCTCGGCCTCGCCGCAGTGGGCCGCCCCGGCTACATCAACCTGGGCCGAGACGAGGACCTGGGAGACGACCGGAGCGTCGAGACGCTCCGCGCCCGCACCCACGAACTCCTCGACGCCGCCTACGCCCAAGGCGTCCGCTACTTCGACGTGGCCCGCTCCTACGGCCGCTCGGAGGAGTTCCTCGCGGACTGGCTCAACAGGAACCCCGGCCGGGACGACCTGGTCGTCGGCAGCAAGTGGGGCTACACCTACACCGCCGACTGGACCACCGACGCCGAGAAGCACGAGGTCAAGGACCACAGCGTCCGGACCTACGAGCGCCAGCGCGCCGAGACCGCCGAACTCCTCGGTGACCACCTGGACCTGTACCAGATCCATTCGGTGACCCCGGACAGCCCGGCCCTCACCGACAAGGAACTCCACGCGAGGCTCGCGGAGGCCGCCGCCGAGGGCACCACCATCGGCTTCTCGACCAGCGGCCCCGCCCAGGCGGACGCGATCCGCGCCGCACTGGAGGTGACGGTCGGCGGCGAACCCCTCTTCCGTACCGTCCAGTCGACGTACAACGCCCTGGAGACCTCGGCCGCCCCCGCCCTCGCCGAGGCGCACGACGCGGGTCTCACGGTGATCGTCAAGGAGGGCATGGCCAACGGAAGGCTCGCCGCACCGCACGCCCCCGACGCCCTGAAGGCCGTGGCGGAGGAGACGGCCCTCGGCTGCGACTCGGTGGCCCTCGCGCTCGTCCTCAGGCAGCCCTGGGCCGGAGTGGTCCTGTCCGGAGCCGCCACGACCAACCAGCTCGCCTCCAACCTCCACGCCGCCGTGGTCGACCTCGACGACGCACAGCTGTCCCGGCTCGCGGAGCTGGCGGAGGACCCGCAGACCTACTGGCAGCGGCGCGGCCGGCTGCCCTGGCACTGAGAAGAGCCCGGCCCGGCCATCCAGCATGAGACGCCCGTACCTCGTGTGAGACATCAACGTCTCACACGAGGTACTCTTGTCTCATGGCTGTCGATCGTGACCATGTGCTGCGCACCGCCGCGGCCCTGCTGACCCGCAAATCCACCGCGACCATGGACGAGGTCGCCAAGGGCGCCGGGATCAGCCGGGCCACGCTGCACCGCCACTTCGCGGGACGCGACGCGCTCGTGCGGGCACTGGAGGAGCACGGCATCGCCGAGTGCGAGGCGGCGCTGGACGCGGCCCGCCTCGACGAGGGGTCCGCGAGCGACGCCGTGCACAGGCTCGTACGCGAGATCGAGCCGGTCGCCGGCCTGCTCGCCTTCCTCTACGGCGAGAACGAGCTCTGGGAGGACGGCGAAAGCGATCCCTGGTCCCGACTCGACCAGCGGATCGCCACGCTGTTCGCGCGCGGACAAGGAAGCGGCGAGTTCCGCATCGACCTCACCCCGGCCTGGCTCACCGAAGCGCTCTACGGACTGGTCGCCTCGTGCGCCTGGGCCACGCAGGCGGGCCGGGTCGCCCCCAAGGACTTCACCCACATGGTCACCGAGCTGCTCCTCGGTGGCGCACTACGGAGAGAGGAATCATGACCAGCACCCTGCAGCCGGCGACCACGACCGAGGCGGTGAAGCGTCCCGGCCGGTGGCTCGCGCTGTCCGTCCTGGTGCTCGCCGTGCTGCTGGTGGCCGTCGACGCGACCGTCCTCGGCCTCGCGACCCCGTACATCAGCGAGGACCTCAGGCCGACCGGTACCCAGCTCCTCTGGATCGGTGACGTCTACTCGTTCGTCATCGCGGGCCTGCTGGTGTCGATGGGAAGCCTCGGCGACCGCATCGGCCGCAAGCGGATCCTGCTCATCGGCGCGACGGCGTTCGGCGCGATATCCGTCCTCAACGCCTACGCGACGACACCGGAGTTGATGATCCTGGCGCGGGCGCTGCTCGGCGTCGCCGGCGCGACTCTCATGCCGGCCACCCTGGCCCTGATCCGCAACCTCTTCCACGACCCGCGCGAACGCAGCCTCGCCATCGGCGTCTGGGGCGCGACCGCATCCGCCGGCACGGCGGTCGGCCCGATCGTCGGAGGCTTCCTCCTCGAACACTTCTGGTGGGGCTCGGTCTTCCTGATCAACCTGCCGGTGATGGCGGTCCTGGTCCTCGTCGGGATCAAGCTGCTCCCCGAGTCCCGCAACCCGAACCCCGGCCCCTGGGACATGGTCAGCGTCACGCTGTCCCTGGTCGGCATGATCGGCGTGGTCTACGCAGTCAAGGAGGCCGCGACCCACGGCCTCACGTGGGAGACGCTGACCGCGGGCGTCCTCGGCGGAGCCGCCTTGTACGGCTTCGTCCGACGCCAACTCACCCTCCCCACCCCTCTCCTGGACATGCGCCTGTTCCGCCACCGCGGCTTCAGCGGCGCCGTCCTGGCCGACCTGCTGACCATCCTCGGCCTCTCCGGCCTGGTCTTCTTCCTCTCCCAGTACCTGCAACTGGTCCAGGGCAGGCGCCCGCTGGAGGCGGGCCTGGCGGAACTCCCGGCAGCGGTGGGGGCCGTGGCGGCGGGCCTGGTGGCCGGTACGGTCGCCCGCAGGTACTCGGTACGCGCGGTGGTCTCCGGGGGCCTGGCCGCCATCGGCCTGGCCCTGGCGTCCCTGACCCTGCTCGACCAGTCCACGGGCTACCCCGTGCTGGGAGCGGCCCTCCTGTTCGTGGGCGTGGGCGCGGGCTTCTCGTTCACGGTGACGGCGGACGTGATCCTGTCGAGCGTCCCGAAGGAACAGGCGGGCGCGGCCTCGGCGGTCTCGGAAACCGCGTACGAACTGGGCGCGGCCCTCGGCATCGCCGTACTGGGCTCGATCGTGACCGGCGTGTACCGCGGCTTCGCGGCTCCGGCGGGCACCCCGGAGGGGGCGCACGAGTCGCTGGGCGGCGCGGTGGAGGCGGCGTCCGGGCTGCCGTCGAACACGGCTCAGGACCTGCTGGCGTCAGCCCGGGAAGCGTTCGTGGACGGTCTCGCCATCGCCGCGGGCGCAGGAGCCGTAGTCCTGCTCGCGACCGCGGCGGCGGCCTGGTTCATGCTGAAGGGCCAACGGCTCGACAAGGGCCGTTAGGGGTGCGGGGAACCGCGCAGGAAACCCCGCGCACCCGCACGGGACGACGAACCGGCTAGGCGGCCTTCGCCTTCGTGGCGTACATGTCCACGTACTCCTGCCCCGACAGGCGCATGACCTCGGTCATCACCGAGTCCGTCACGGCCCGCAGCACATACCGGTCGCGGTCCATCCCGTCGTACCGGGAGAACTCCATCGCCTCACCGAACCGCACGGTGACCCGGCCGGGCCGGGGCATCCCCGCCCCGCCCGGCTGCAACTTGTCCGTGCCGATCATCGCGAAGGGCACGACGGGTGCCCCCGTCATCAGGGTCAGCCGGGCGATACCCGTACGGCCCCGGTACAGCCGCCCGTCGGGCGACCGCGTCCCCTCGGGGTAGATCCCGAAGACCTTCCCCTCCTCGAGGACCCGCCGCCCGGTCATCAGCGCGGCCACACCCCCGCGGCCGCCGTCGCGGTCCACCGGGATCATGCCGACACCGGTGAAGAACCAGGCCATGAGGCGGCCCTTGAGGGACTTGCCGGTGACGTACTCGTCCTTGCCGATGAAGAACACCTGCCGGTCGCACACGAGCGGAAGGATCATCGAGTCGATGAAGGTGAGGTGGTTGCCGGCCAGGATGACGGGACCGTCACCCGGGATGTGCTCCGCGCCCTCCACCTGTGGGCGGAACATCAGGCGCATGATCGGTCCGAGCACTGCCTTGATGAGCGCGAAGCGGGACAACGGGCCCTCCGGTGTCAAGAGAACGGCCAGGGAAACTGTATGAGTCTGTGCAGGTGAGGACATTACTCGCGGCTCAGGGGATCGTGCACATCGGGCGCTCGGGGTTCACCGAGGTCTTACGCACTGTTGACACTCGTTTACCTGCGCGTGGACCCCGTCTTCTGCCGGAAACCCGGGCGGAACGATGTGACGGACGTCGCCTCGACCGACGCGTACCCCTGCTCGCCGCCCTGAAGCCGACGAACCATCAGACATCTGTTCCCATGCGACATCCCACGTCACCCGTGTGTTCCGCCGAGGGTCTCCCGTCCGTCATGGACACGGACCTACGATCGGCGCGCATCGAAGAGGCGACGGCAGGAGGGGTCCACATGGGATCGCAGGACGAGCACACGGACGGCACCGCACGGCGGGCACTTCTCGGGGCCGCGGTGTTCGGCGCAGGGGGAGCGGTCCTGGGCCTGTCCGGCACGGCGAGAGCCGCGACCGCGGGAACCGCGGGACACGGCGGCGGACTGAAGAGCCTGCCCGTGCCGACGGTCATCGGCCACCGGGGCGCCAGCGGCTACCGCCCCGAGCACACCTTCGGCTCCTACCAGCTCGCCCTCGACCTGGGCGCCGACGTCGTCGAGGCCGGCGACCTCGTCCCCACCCGGGACGGCCACCTCGTCTGCCGCCACGAACCGGAGATCGGCGGCACGACCGACGTCGCCGACCACAAGGAGTTCGCCGACCGGAAGAGGACGAAGGTCCTCGACGGCGTCTCCCTCACCGGCTGGTTCACCGAGGACTTCACGCTCGCCGAGCTCAAGACGCTCCGCGCGATCGAGCGCATCCCGGCCAACCGCCCGCACAACACGCTCTACAACGGCCGCTGGGAGATCCCCACCTTCGAGGAAGTCCTGAAGTGGCAGGACGAGCAGACCCGTAAGCGCGGCAAGCAGGTCTGGATCTACCCCGAGACCAAGCACCCCACCTACTTCCGCAGGCTCGGCCTCGGCCTCGAGGAGCGGGTCGCCAAGCTCCTGCACAAACACGGCAAGGACCGCCGGAACTCCCCGGTCATCCTGCAGTCCTTCGAGCCGACCAGCATCCAGCGCCTGAACAAGCTGATCGACAACCCGCTCGTCGTCCTCCTGTCGGCCGCGAACACCCGGCCCTGGGACTTCGTCGAGGCCGGTGACCCGCGCACCGTGGCCGACCTGATCACGCCCAAGGGCCTCAGGGAGATCGCCGGCTACGCCCAGGGCATCGGCCCGACCCTCGACCTGGTCATCACGAAGAAGGCGGACGGCAGCCTCGACAAGGAGACCACCCTGGTCGCCGACGCGCACAAGGTCGGGCTGATCCTGCACCCCTACACCATGCGCAACGAGAACCCCTTCCTGCCGACGGAGTACCGCAAGGGAACCGACGCGGACGCCTACGGAGACGCCTTCGGCGCCTTCAAGCGGTACTTCGCCACCGGCATCGACGGCGTCTTCACCGACAACGCCGACACCGGCGTCCTGGCCCGCCAGGACTTCGTCAACGGCTGAGCCCCCGCCCCCCGATGGGGGTGACTTGCGGCCGCCCGGGCAACCCATGGCCCGGGCGGCCGTGTCGTACCGCATATGACCCACGACCTGGTCGCCACCCTGCGCCCGCTGCTCACCGCCGAGGCCTCTGCCGAGGCACATGCCACCGGTACGGAACCCGCCGATCTTGAACAGGCGGTCTGGCTCCGCCTCCTGGAGCACCTGGAGACCCAGGGCCCGCCCCTCGACCCGCCCGGCTGGCTGCGCCGCGCCGTCCGCTCCGAGTCCCGCCGCAGCCGCCGTACGACCCGTCGCGAAAGGCCGTACGACACCGAACCCGCGGCCGACCACGAGCGCACCCCCGAACAGCTCACGCTCGCCGCGGCCCGCCACCGGGCCCTGCACGACGCGGTGCGCCGTCTGCCCGGCCGCTGCCCCTCGCTCATGGCGGCCCTCCTCTCCCCGAGGGACCTCACCTACCGGGAGATCGCGGGGGAGTTGGGTATCTCACAGGGCAGTCTCGGTCCGGAACGTTCCAGATGCCTGGGATGTCTTCGGCGATTGCTCTCGCCGGAGGTTGCGGCGCACCGGGTGCGGGGATAGGAGTGGGGGACAACAGGCGATCAGGTGAGCGGGAGGCGTGCGCACATGGGCATGAGCGTGACCATCTCTGCGGCGGCCGAGCAGGACGCGGAGCAGATCTTCAGGCTGCAGTACCTGTGCTTCCAGAGTGAAGCGGCGCTGTACGGCAACTACCGCATCGATCCGCTCGTCCAGACCCTGGACTCGGTCCGCGCGGAGGTGGTCTCGGACTGCGTCTTCGTGGCCCGCCTGGGAGAAGAGGTGGTCGGCTCGGTCCGCGGCCGCGTCACCGAGGACGGCTCGGCCGCCATCGGCAAACTCTGCGTCCACCCCCGCCTCCAGGGCCACGGCATCGGCGCGAGGCTCCTCCGGGCGGCGGAAGCGGCTCTGGCGGACGAGCGCGGAGCGACGAGCTTCCGCCTCCACACCGGCCACCGCAGCGAGGGCAACCTCCGCCTCTACCGCAAGGTCGGCTACCAGACGGTGGGCACGTCGGAGGGCGCGGACGGAGTCCCGATGATCGTCCTGGAGAAGCCCGCAGGAACATATGCGGCCACCGCATGAGTCTTTAGGGGCGCGGGGAACTGCGCGACCAGCCGCAACGGACCGGATGCCGCCAGACGAACCTCAGGCGGCATCCCCGTCCGGCGCACCCTTCCGCAGCCAATAGATCGCCGACAGCGGAAGCAGCACGGGGATGAAGAGGTATCCGATCCCGAAGTCCGACCACACGGTCGCATCGGGAAACGCGGACGGCTCGACCAACGTCCACGTCCCCACCGTCAGCACGCCCAGCAGCTCAACCACACAGCACACCAGCGCCGCCTTACGGGCCGTCTCTCCACCCCGCACCAGCGAGTAGGTGATGAACCCGTAGACGACACCCGCCACCGCGGACAGCGAATATGCCAGCGGCGCCCGGTCGAACTCGGTGGAGATCTGCACCGCCGACCGCGACACCGCCCCGACCACCATCACCCCGTACAGCCACACGAGCAGCGTCCCCGGCCCACTGGTCAGCCGTCGCCGACGCACGTCAGCCTCCCCAGATGTCATAGAGCCGCACCTCCAGAACGGCCAGCACCACACCGCCGGCGGCGACCGTCACCGATCCCCACCGCGTCCGCTCCGCGAGCGACATGAACCCCGCCGCCGGTACGCACGCGAACGCGCCCAGCAGATAGGCGACGAAGATCGTCGTCCCCTGCTCCGGCTTCTCGCCCCGCGCCAACTGCACGATCCCGACGACCAGCTGGACCAAAGCCAGCGCCGACACCACGGCCATCCCGATGAAGTGCCAGTCCTTGGTCGGCTGGTCACGGTACGCGGCCCAGCCGCACCAGGCGGCCAGCAGCAGCGCGGCGACGCCGGTCACCAGCGTCAGGACATCAAACATGCGGCGAGCCTATTACGGTCCAAAAGGCCTGATGCGGCCGCCCCCGCCGGGCACCGTAGGGTCGAAGGCATGAAGATCCACGCCGAAGCCCTCCTGTTCGACAACGACGGAACCCTCGTCTCCTCCCTCGAATCCGTCGACCGCTGCTGGACGCGCTGGGCCGAGGAGTTCGGCATCACCCGTGAGGCCTTCGACCGGGTCGAACTGCACGGCCGCCCGGCCGTCGAGATAGCCGCCGACCTGCTCCCCGCCGACGTCGTACCGCGGGCCCTCGCGCGGATCGAGCAGCTGGAGGTGGAGGACGTCCCCAACGGCGGGGTGCATCTGCTGCCCGGGACCAGGGCCTTCCTCGACTCCCTGCCCGCCGACCGCTGGGCCGTCGTCACCTCCGCCACCCGCCGTCTCGCCGAGGCCCGGCTGGAAGCGGTCGGCATCCGCCCCAAGACCCTGGTCGCCGCCGACGACGTCACGCGCGGCAAGCCCGACCCGGAGCCCTATCTGCTCGCCGCCCGTGAACTCGGCGTCGACCCGGCCCGCTGTGTCGTGTTCGAGGACGCCCCCGCGGGCCTGCGCGCCGGCCGCGCCGCCGGGATGACGACCGTGGCCTTGACCACAACCCACCGGGCACACGAACTCGACGCCGACCTGGTGGTCGAGAACCTGTCGGCCCTGTCGGCACTGGTCACCACCGGGAACGTGGAGATCTCCGTCCGCTCCTGAACCCCTGTCCACCGCTGTCCGCGATGTGGACAGCGGGTTCTTGGTCGCTCCCATACGTCTGCTTTACTGATCGCATGACCACGACGAGCTGCCGCACCCTTGCGACCGAGGCGACCATGACGCCCGGTGCTCGTTGTATGTGTCGAATGTGCGCCTGTTAGAGGGCCCTCGCATCACCCCTTGAGCCTCGCGCCCCGAAGCGAGCCACCCCGGCACGTCCGTTCGCGCTGAACGCCGTACGAGACCCATGTGCCCGCGCACGACTTCTCTCCCGTACCAGGGCACACCCACGCCCGCGTACTCGACAGTGACGGAAACCCAGTGATCACGACAACAGGCCTGACCAAGGTCTACCGCTCGCGCGGCCGTGAGGTCACCGCCCTGGACGGCGTCGATCTGCACGTCCGCGAAGGCGAGGTGTACGGCGTCATCGGCCAGTCCGGCGCCGGCAAGTCCTCGCTCATCCGCTGCGTCAACCTGCTGGAGCGCCCCACCGCCGGCACGGTGACCGTCGCCGGACAGGACCTCACCGCCCTCGCGGGCCGCGGTCCGCGCGCAGGCAAGGAGCTGCGGCAGGCGCGCAGCCGTATCGGCATGGTCTTCCAGCACTTCAACCTGTTGTCCACCCGGACCGTCCAGGACAACGTCGAGCTGCCGCTGGAGATCCTCGGCAGGTCCGGCAAGGAGCGCTCCCGCAAGGCACTCGAACTGCTGGACCTCGTCGGGCTCGCCGACAAGGCGGGCGCCTACCCGGCCCAGCTCTCCGGCGGGCAGAAGCAGCGCGTCGGCATCGCCCGCGCCCTGGCCGGCGACCCCAAGGTGCTCCTGTCCGACGAGGCCACCAGCGCCCTCGACCCCGAGACCACCCGCTCGATCCTCCAGCTGCTGCGCGACCTGAACCGGCAACTGGGGCTCACCGTCCTGCTCATCACCCATGAGATGGACGTCGTGAAGTCGGTCTGCGACTCGGCGGCCCTGATGGAGAACGGCCGCATCGTCGAGTCCGGCACGGTCAGCGAACTGCTCGCCACCCCCGGCTCCGAACTGGCCTCCGCGCTCTTCCCCGTCGGCGGCGAGGCCACCGGCGAGGACCGGACCGTCCTCGACGTCACCTTCCAGGGCGAGGCGGCGACCCAGCCGGTCATCTCCCAGCTGTCGCGCACGTACAACATCGACATATCGATCCTCGGTGCCGCCATCGACACCGTCGGCGGCCTCCAGGTCGGCCGGATGCGCATCGAACTGCCCGGCCGCTACGAGGACAACGTCGTGCCGGTCGGCTTCCTGCGTGAACAGGGCCTTCAGATCGACGTCGTCGGTGAGCCCCAGCTGGTGAAGGAAGGTGCCAAGTGACCTGGTCCGAGATGCAGCCCCTGCTGGAGCAGGCGTGTTGGGACACCCTGTACATGGTCGGCTGGTCCACCGTCATCGCCGTCGTGGGCGGACTTCCGCTCGGTGTGCTCCTCGTCCTCACCGACCGCGGCGGCCTCCTTCAGAACGTCGTCGCGAACAAGGTCATCGGGCAGGTCGTGAACGTCGCCCGCTCGATGCCCTTCATCATCCTGATGGTCGCGCTGATGGGCTTCACCCGCTCGATCACCGGCACGACCATCGGCCGCGAGGCCGCCATCGTGCCGCTCGCCATCGGCGCCATCCCCTTCTTCGCGCGTCTGGTCGAGACGGCTGTCCGCGAGGTGGACGGCGGGCTCGTGGAGGCCGTGCAGTCGATGGGCGGCAACACCTGGACGATCGTCCGCAAGGTCCTCGTGCCGGAGGCGCTGCCCTCGCTGATCGCCAGCACCACGACCACGATCGTCGCTCTCATCGGCTACTCCGCGATGGCCGGCACGGTCGGCGCCGGCGGCCTCGGAGACATCGCCATCCGCTACGGCTACCAGCGCTTCGAGACCCAGCTCATGTGGATCACCGTCGCGATCCTCGCCGTCGTCATCTCGCTCATCCAGTTCGCCGGCGACTACGCGGCCCGCTCGCTGCACAGCCGCGGCGGACGCTCCGGTCCGGCACCGAAGCTGCGGCTGCTGAAGGCATCCACGGCGGACACCAAGACCGTCTGAGACACCCCCGATTTCCCCGTGCACCCGTACGCGGGGTTCGCTGCACCCAAAAGGAAAGGCACTTTTCGTGCGTAACACCGCAAAGCTCTCCACTGCCCTCCTCGCCACCGGGGCCCTCGCCCTCGGGCTCAGCGCCTGCGGCTCGTCCGGCTCGGACTCCGCCGCCGACACCAGCGGAGCGCTGGTCGTCGCCGCGAGTCCCACCCCGCACGCCGAGATCCTGAACTACGTCAAGGAGAACCTGGCGAAGAAGGCGGGCCTCGACCTGGAGGTCAAGGAGTTCACGGACTACGTGACCCCGAACACGGCCACGGAGGACGGCTCGGTCGGCGCCAACTACTTCCAGAACCAGCCGTACCTCGACGACTTCAACAAGAAGCGCGGCACCCACATCGTGCCCGTCGTCACGGTCCACCTGGAGCCGCTCGGCCTCTACTCCCACAAGGTCAAGAGCGCCGACGCCCTCAAGAGCGGCGCGACGATCGCCGTCCCGAACGACAGCGTGAACGAGGCGCGCGCCCTCAAGCTGCTCGCCGCGAACGGTCTGATCACCCTCAAGGACGGCGTGGGCAACGAGGCCACCCCCTCCGACATCACCAAGAACCCGAAGAACCTCAAGTTCAAGGAGCTGGAGGCGGCCCAGACCCCGCGCTCACTCGACGACGTCGACGCGGCCGTCGTCAACGGCAACTACGCCATCGAGGCCGACCTCAAGCCCGCCAAGGACGCCCTCGTCCTGGAGTCCGCGAAGAACAACCCCTACGGCAACTTCCTCGCGGTCAAGGAGGGCAACCAGGACGACCCGCGCGTGAAGAAGCTCGCCAAGCTGCTGACCTCCCCCGAGGTCAAGAAGTTCATCCAGGACAAGTACGCGGGCTCGGTCATCGCGTCCTTCTGAGCGGCGCAAGGCTACCGGCGCGTATACGACGTATCGCCACGCACGGGGTCCACTCCGTCACCAGGTGTGGGCCCCGTGATGCGGTTCGGTGCTTTCATGCTGCATGCTGGGCAGTTCAGCAGGCCCTGCAGGTTTTCCGACGGTTACGGAGTGGCGCATGAGTGGCACCTTCCCCAACATCTCCATCAGCACGGAGCGGTTGGTGCTGCGCCCCCTCGACGAGGACGACGTGCCCGCGCTGGCCGAGATGATGAACGACGAGCAGGTCGGGGCCTGGACCGATGTGCCCCAGCCCTACAGCGAGGACCAGGCGCGCGGCTGGATCACACGGTACGCGCCGACCGAGCGGGAGGCGGGCCGCGGACTCGACCTCGCCGTCACCGAGTTCCTCACCCAGCGCCTGGTCGGCATCGTCCAGCTCGCCAAGACCAACTGGCACGTCCGGTCCACCGAGTTGTCGTACATCATCGCCCCCTGGGCCCGCGGTGAGGGCTACGCCTCCGAGGCCGCCCTCGCCACCGCCCAGTGGCTGTTCACGGACCAGAAGTTCGAGCGGATCGAGCTGCGCACGGCGGCCGACAACACCGCCTCCCAGCAGGTCGCCCAGAAGATCGGCTGTATCAGCGAGGGCGTCCTGCGCGGCGCCTGCATAGCGCACGTCCGCGCCGACGACGGCACCTGGAGCGACGTCCGCACCGACTTCATCGTGTGGAGCCTGCTGCCCGAGGACCTCGACGGAGCGGGCGACCAACTGGCCGACACGGACGGCTTCACGACGTACTCAGACTGGAACTGACCCGATTCGAACCAAGGCCGGCGAAAGTGCTTCCGGTGAGCACCGGGTACCCTCACGGAGCCGCCCGCAGGCTGCCCACCGACGACGGCCCGCGCACACCCCTGGAGACTGAGAGACGATGGCCGACCGGGTCACGGTGATCGGCTGGGACGGCTCGCCGCTGACCGCCGCGGCACGCTCCGCCCTCGGCGCCGCCACGCTGGTCGCGGGCGCCGCCCACCACCTGGCACTCCCCGAGGTGCCCCCCAACGCCGAACGCATCCGCCTCGGCAGCGTCGCCCTCGCCGCCCGCCGCATCACCGGCCACCGTGGCAGCGCGGTCGTGCTCGCCGACGGCGACCCCGGGTTCTTCGGAGTCGTACGGACCCTGCGCGCGCCCGAGTTCGGCCTGGAGGTCGAGGTCGTCCCCGGTGTCTCCTCGGTCGCCGCCGCCTTCGCGCGGGCCGGCATGGCCTGGGACGACGCCCAGGTGGTCGTCGCGCACCGGCGCACCCTGCGACGCGCAGTGAACGTGTGCCGGGCCCACCCCAAGGTCGCCGTCCTCACCTCGCCCGGTGCCGGGCCCGCCGAACTCGGCCTGCTGATGGAGGGCGTCCACCGCACCTTCGTCATCTGCGAGGAACTGGGCACCGACCGCGAACAGGTCACCGTCGTCACCTCCGACAAGGCCGCCGACCACACCTGGCGCGACCCGAACATCGTCATCGTCATCGGCGGCACGGCTCCCGTGACGCCGGACGGCGGCTGGATCGCCGGCCGTGACCCGGCCGCCGCGCCGCGCGGCTGGACCCTGCCCGCCGAGTCCTACGGCGGTCTCATGGGCGAAGGCGAACTGGAACCGCTGCGCGCGGCCCAACTCGTCCGCCTGGGACCGCGCGTCGGCGACCTGGTGTGGGACATCGGATGCGGCAGCGGCGCCTTCGCCACCGAGGCCGCCCGGGCGGGGGCCGCCGTCATCGCCGTCGACCGCGACCTCAGGGCCTGCGAACGCACCGAGGCCAACGCCCGCGCCTTCGGACTCCAGGTCCAGATCGTCCCCGGCACCGCTCCGCACGTACTGGAGAACCTGCCCGAACCGGACGTCGTCCGGGTCGGCGGCGGGGGAGTGGCCGTGGTCTCCGCGGTCGCCGACCGCCGCCCGCAGCGCATCGTCGCCCACGCGGCCACCCGCGACGAGGCCGAACTCGTCGGCCGGGACCTCACCGAACACGGCTACCGCGTCGAATGCGCCCTGCTCCAGTCCGTCGAACTCGACACCAGGGCCTGGACGGAGACGGAACGGAGCGTCGCGTTCCTGCTCAGCGGGGTTCTCCCGGACCGCACGGCCCGACCCGGTGCGCCCTCCCCGTGATCCTGTTGTCGTACTGCGCGCGGTAGGCTGGCCGACTGTTGTACCGCGCCCGGTGGCCCGGCATTCGTTCGTCAATGTCCGGAAAGCGCGCCCGTTTTGGGGTGGGTGTGGTACGGCAGAACCGGAGGACGCGCAACGTGGCGCAGTCCACAGCGGGCTGTCGCGGATCAACCTGTCGCGACGGGGGAACGGCCGGGACAATGCCAGTTAATGGCTTTGTCGTCTTTCTCGGCGGGCCGTTCGTGCCGCTGGGCACGCACGCTCGTTCTTCACTGCGGGGGCGGTCGGTGCGCCGTCCCCGGTGAGCTGGTCGTAGAAGCACTAACCGATGGGCGAGGGGTACGCATGACCGACACCGGCCAGGTCCCGGGCGACGGGCTGCCGGAGAACGCAGGCATGGTGGAACAGCCGGGCGTCCCCGCTGCGTACACCTACCTCTCCGAGTCCACCGCCGAGGACGAAGACCTGTTGCTGCTGCCGGGCGCCCAGAGCCCCTGGGGCAACGAGGTCGCCCCACCCGCGCCGGAGCCGGTCGTGGAGACCGTCCACGAGCCGGGCCCGCACGAGATGTCCGGGCGCGACAGCGGAGCGCACGATCTGAGCGCGGTCCGTACGCCCCAGGCTCCGACGGTGCCGATCCCGCCCATCACCCCCCGCAGGCCGCTGCACCTCGGCCCGCCGATCCCCGACGCCTCCGCGAGCCCGGTCCGCTCGCTCGCCGACCGCGGTCCCGCGGGCGCGCCGGTACGGCAGCCTGCCGCGGCCGCGCCCGGACCCGAGTACTTCGACACCCCGCAGCCGTTGGGCGCCGTCCCCTGGGGAGCGCCGGTCCAGGCCGCCGTCCAGACGCCGGTGGGGACGGTGGCCCCCGCTGCCGAAACGGTTGTTCCGGCGCCGGAACCGGTGGGCGCGGCGCAGGCAGCCGTGGCCCGCCTCGCTTCCGAGGCGGAGACCGACGGGTACGAGGCTCCCGTGACCCCGGAGCCGGAAGCCGCACCGGGCCCGGAGGCCGTGCACGAGCCGGACCCGTCGCAGGTCCCGGTCGCCGCAGGGGGCCAGGTCCTGGCCGACGGTTCCGGAGTCGACGGCTCCGGGGCCGACGGCGTTCAGCCCGTGGAGGCCGAGCCGGCCGCTGTCGTCGGCGCCGACCTGGGCGGGGGGCAGGTGCCGGGCGACGGCTCCCTCCCCGACGAGGTTCAGCTCGCCCCGGCCGCCGGTGCGGAGGTGCCCGCGGACCAGGTCCTGCCGGACGCACCGGTGCCCGACGAGGTCCCGGTCGCCGATGCCGCCGACATCGCCGACGCCGCTGTTGTCGCGGAGGCGACAGAGGCCGGGCCGACTGCGGCCGACGCTGCTGAGGCCGCGCCGGTGACCGAGGACGCGCAGGTGGGCGAGGTGGCCGAGCAGGTGGCCGCGCCCGGGCCCGTGCCCGACGTGGAGGGCCTCGCTGCGGTGTCCGACGCCGGCGCGGAGGTCGCCGAAGCCGAGTCGGCCACGGAGGAACAGGGCGGGCAGGACGGGCACGACGGCCAGGACGGGCTCGAGGCGGCAACCGCCGTCGCCCCGCAAGCCGTTGCAGCGCCGGAAGAGGTCGAGCCGGAAGAGGTCGTGCCGGAGGCGGTGACTGCCGAGGACGCCCCTGTTGCCCCGGGCACGCCCGCGCCCCAGGACGCGGAAGCCGTCGCGGTGCAGGGAGCGGACCCGTCCCAGGAGGCGGACCCGTCCCAGGAAGCCGCCGTCGCTCCGGAGCCGGCAGCCGATCAGGAAACCGTGCCTGCTCCGGACGCAGCTCAGGAAGCCGTCGACGCCCCGGAGACCGCAGCCCCGGAGACCGCAGCCCCGGAAGCACCGCTCCCCGTCGGAGAAGCCGTCGCCGCAGCCGCCCCGGACGCCTCCGAGGCCGTAACTCCGCAGGCTCCTGCGCAGGCCGGTGAGGCTCCGCAGCCGGCGGACGCCGTCACCGCACCGGTGACCGAGGACCTCCCAGCGCCCGCGGAGGGCGACTTCGCGGCAGAGGCCTCCGAGCCACTGCCCGCCGAGCAGGTGGCGCCGGTCGCCGATCAGGCCCAGGAGCCCGCCCTCGCCGCTCAGCTCACCGAGGATCCGCAGGCCCCCCACTTCGTACCGGCCCCCGACCTCGCACCGCCCGCCCCGCAGGGCCCCGCCCAGGGAGTGCAGGAGCCCGTGGCACAGGTGGAGTTCCCGCCCGCCCCGGACCAGGCGCCGCAGGGTCCGCAGACACCCGCACCCCAGCCGCTCGCGGCCCACCTCCCCGACGGACAAGCCCAGTTCGCGGTGCCCGGCGCCGACGGGGCCCCCGTCGTGCTGCCCGCCGGAGTCCCCCTGGAACCCCACCCGGGACAGCCCCTGGGTGAGTTCGTGCCGGTCGAAGGATCGGTGCCGACGACCCCGCACCTCGCGCCGACCCCGCCCCACCCGCTGTCGGTCCCCGTGGACGACGCGGGGCAACCCGTGGTCCCGGCCCCGCGCGAGGCCGACGGCGACCCCGGATTCGCCCAGCAGGCGGACGACCTGGACACCCGGGCGGCCGATCAGGAAGACCGGGAAACCCAGGCAACCCAGGCACCCCAGGAAGAAGTGAGCACGGCCCCCGTGGAAGAAGCACGACAGTCCACGGGCCCCGCCGCGCCCGCGTACGACGACGCCGAGCGCGAGGCCGTCCTCAAGGTCATGCGGGAGCGCCGCGACATCCGCAACGGCTTCCGCAGCGACCCGATCCCGCACGAGGTGCTGCTCCGCGTCCTGGAGGCCGCCCACACGGCCCCCTCCGTCGGCCACTCGCAGCCGTGGGACTTCGTCGTCATCCGCTCCGCCGAGACGCGTGCCGCGATGCAGGACCTCGCCCAGCGCCAGCGCGAGGCGTACGCCAAGTCGCTGCCCAAGGGCCGGGCCAAGCAGTTCAAGGAACTGAAGATCGAGGCCATCCTCGAGACCCCGGTGAACATCGTCGTCACCGCCGACCCCACCCGCGGCGGCCGCCACACCCTCGGCCGGCACACCCAGCCGCAGATGGCCCCGTACTCCGCCGCGCTCGCCGTGGAGAACCTCTGGCTCGCGGCCCGCGCCGAGGGCCTCGGCGTCGGCTGGGTCAGCTTCTTCGACGAGCGCGAGATGGTCCGCGCCCTCGGCCTGCCCGACCACCTGGAGGTCATCGCCTACCTGTGCGTCGGGTACGTCGACGAGTTCCCGGAAGAGCCCGAACTGATGCAGGCCGGCTGGTCCAAGCGCCGTCCGCTGTCCTGGGTCGTGCACGAGGAGACGTACGGCCGCCGCGCCTTGCCCGGCGAGGAGCCGCACGACCTGCTCGGCGAGACCGTCTCCCAGATCCGCCCGCTGGACGCCAAGGCGCTCGGCGAGGCATGGGAGCGGCAGAAGCGGATGACCAAGCCGGCCGGCGCCCTGGGCATGCTGGAGATCATCTCCGCCCAGCTGTCCGGGCTCTCCCGCCAGTGCCCGCCGCCGATCCCGGAGCCCGCGGCCGTCGCGATCTTCGCCGGTGACCACGGCGTGCACGCCCAGGGCGTCACCCCCTGGCCGCAGGAAGTGACCGCCCAGATGGTGGCCAACTTCCTCGGCGGCGGCGCGGTCTGCAACGCCTTCGCCGGCCAGGTGGGCGCCGAGGTGTGCGTGGTCGACGTCGGCGTGGCCTCCGAACTCCCGGCCACCCCCGGCCTGTTGCCCCGCAAGGTGCGCGCGGGCACCTCCGACATGACCACCGGCCCCGCGATGACCCGCGAGGAGGCCAAGCAGGCCATCGAGGTGGGCATCGAGACCGCGCGCGACCTGGTCGCGGCCGGCAACAAGGCGCTGCTCACGGGCGAGATGGGCATCGCGAACACCACCGCGTCCGCCGCCCTGATCTCGGTCTTCACGGACACCGACCCCGCCGAGGTCACCGGCCGCGGCACCGGCATCAACGACGAGACCCTGGCCCGCAAGACCGAGGTCGTCCGCCGCGCCATCGAACTCCACCAGCCTGACCCCGCCGACCCGATCGGCGTCCTCGCGGCGATCGGCGGCTTCGAACACGCGGCGATGGTCGGCCTGCTGCTCGGCGGTGCGTCCCTGCGCACCCCGGTCATCCTCGACGGCGTCAGCGCGGGCGCCGCAGCCCTCGTCGCCCGCGCGATCGCCCCGGAGGTCCTCGCGGCCTGCATCGCGGGTCACCGCAGCGCGGAGCCGGGCCATGTCGCCGCCCTGAACAAGCTCGGCCTGCGTCCCCTGGTCGACCTCGACCTCCGCCTGGGCGAGGGCACGGGCGCGCTGCTGGCCCTGCCGCTGGTCCAGAGCACGGCACGGGCCATGCACGAGGTCGCCACGTTCGACTCGGCGGGCGTCACCGAGAAGTGACCCCGCGACCGGGGTGGGGTACGCGCTCCTGCGTGCACTCCACCCCGGCCGTACGCTGAACCCATCTCTAAAATCTGCACGTCAGGGCTGCTCCAGCGCCGTAGCACCCATCGCCTTGCCAGGACGAGGAGCCGCACCTCATGGCCGAACACCCCGCCTACCCCGTAGGCCTCCGCCTCACCGGCCGCAGGGTCGTCGTGCTCGGCGGCGGCCAGGTCGCCCAGCGTCGCCTCCCCGCCCTCATCGCGGCGGGCGCGGACGTGCTCCTGGTGTCCCCGGAGGCCACCCCCTCGGTGGAGGCGATGGCGGACGCGGGTGAGATCGCCTGGCAGAAGCGGCCCTACGCCACCGGTGACCTCGCCGACGCCTGGTACGCCCTGATCGCCACCAGCGACCCCGAGGCGAACACCGCGGCCTCCGCCGAGGCCGAGCGCCACCGCGTCTGGTGCGTCCGCTCCGACGACGCCGACGCGGCCACCGCCTGGACCCCGGCGACGGGCCACAGCGAGGGCGTCACGGTCGCCGTGCTCACGACGAACGCGAAGGGCCGCGACCCCCGCCACACGGCGGCCATCCGGGACGCGGTCGTGGAGGGCCTGCGCGACGGCACCCTCGTGGCCCCCCACTACCGCAGCCGTACCCCCGGTGTGGCCCTCGTCGGCGGCGGCCCCGGCGACCCCGACCTGATCACGGTCCGCGGCCGCCGTCTCCTCGCCGAGGCCGACGTCGTCATCGCCGACCGCCTCGGCCCCCGCGACCTCCTCGCCGAACTCCCGCCGCACGTCGAGGTCATCGACGCGGCGAAGATCCCCTACGGCCGCTTCATGGCCCAGGAGGCCATCAACAACGCGCTGATCGAGCACGCCAAGCAGGGCAAGTCGGTCGTACGGCTGAAGGGCGGGGACCCCTACGTCTTCGGCCGTGGCATGGAGGAGCTGCACGCCCTCGCCGAGGCCGGCATCCCGTGCACGGTCGTGCCCGGCATCTCCAGCTCGATCTCGGTCCCGGGTGCGGCCGGCATCCCCGTCACCCACCGCGGGGTCGCTCACGAGTTCACCGTGGTCAGTGGCCATGTCGCCCCCGACGACGAGCGTTCCCTGGTGGACTGGTCCGCGCTCGCCCGGCTCACCGGCACCCTCGTGATCCTCATGGGCGTCGACAAGATCGGCAAGATCGCCGAGACCCTGGTCGCCCACGGCAAGTCGCCCGACACCCCGGTCGCCCTGGTCCAGGAGGGCACGACGGCGGCCCAGCGCCGGGTCGACGCCACCTTGGCCACGGTCGCCGACGTGGTCGTCGCCGAGGAAGTGAAGCCGCCGGCCGTCATCGTCATCGGTGAGGTCGTCGCCGTAGGACCGCGGGTGTCCGAGCCCTCGGCGTAACCCGGGGTAACGCAACCCGTTCCCAGCCGTTGGCACCGCTCCCAGGACAAGGCAGTATCACCCTGTGGCCGATCTCATCACCGTCGAGGATCCCGACGACCCGCGCCTGCACGACTACACGGGCCTGACCGACGTCGAACTGCGGCGCAAACGCGAGCCGGCCGAGGGGCTGTTCATCGCCGAGGGCGAGAAGGTCATCCGCCGGGCGAAGGACGCGGGCTACGAAATGCGCTCCATGCTGCTGTCCGCCAAGTGGGTCGACGTCATGCGCGACGTCATCGACGAACTCCCCGCTCCGGTGTACGCCGTCAGCCCGGAACTCGCCGAACAGGTCACCGGCTACCACGTGCACCGCGGCGCGCTCGCCTCCATGCAGCGCAAACCGCTGCCCACGGCGGCCGAGTTGCTCCAGACCGCCCGCCGTGTGGTGGTCATGGAGTCCGTCAACGACCACACCAACATCGGCGCGATCTTCCGCTCGGCGGCGGCCCTCGGCATGGACGCGGTGCTGCTCTCGCCCGACTGCGCCGACCCCCTGTACCGCCGCAGCGTCAAGGTCTCCATGGGCGCGGTCTTCTCCGTCCCCTACGCCCGTCTCGACACCTGGCCCAAGGGGCTGGAGTCGGTCCGCGAGGCCGGTTTCACCCTCCTCGCCCTCACCCCGGACGCCAAGGCCAAAACCCTCGACGAGGCCGCCCCGCACAAGATGGACCGGGTCGCGCTGATGCTCGGCGCCGAGGGCGACGGCCTGACCACGCAGGCCCTGGTCGCCGCCGATGAATGGGTCCGCATCCCGATGGCCCACGGCGTCGACTCCCTCAACGTGGGCGCGGCGGCCGCGGTCGCCTTCTACGCGGTGGCGACGGGGCGCCCGCAGGGCTGAGCGGCGATGGCGGCGGGGCGGCCAAGGCCGGTCTGAGCGGCCGGTGGCGGTCGGGCCAAGGGCGGCCTGTGCAGCGGTGGTGGCGGCTGCCGCCCTGTGCGGTGGTGGCGGCGGGGCGAACGGCGGCTTGAGCGGCGGGGCGGCGGGCGCCTGCCGGCCTGTGCTGCGGTGGTGGCGGCTGCCGCTCTGTGCGGTGGTGGCGGCGGGGCGAACGGCGGCTTGAGCGGCGGGGTTGCGGGCGCCTGCCGGCCTGTGCGGCGTTGGCGGCGGTTCCAAGCCGGCCTGTGCTGTGGTGGTGGCGGGGCAAACGTCGGCTTGAGCGGGGCGAGCGCGGTTCCGGTCGGTGGGTGCCTCCCGCCGTCTGGGCATCGCCTACGGCGTACTCAGTCCGTAGGGCCCGGGGCCGACCGCTGCGGCGGTGCCTGGTCCGGCGAGGCGTGCACCTGTCCCTGCCGCTGTTCGCGGACCACGCCGCTGTCGCCGCCGAGCCCGCGCGACGGACCCTGACAGCCCTGGGCAGCGGCGATGCCGAGCGCCACGAGCAGGGTCACGACGACGAACACGAACAGCCGCTGGCGCAGGAGACGGGGATTCGCCGGGCGCAGCCCCGTCTTGGTGTTCCTGGCGGCCGGGCGTCCGGTACCGCTGCGCGGTGCGGGCCGGCTGCCGCTGCCGGAGCGGGACGTGTTCCGCGAGGAGGCCGGGGTGGGCCGGGAACCGGGGCGGGAGGACGGCACGCCGTTGCCGCGCGGGGTACTTCCGCCTCGCGCGGGGCCCTGGCCCCGGACCTGCCCCGTACCACGGGCCGGGGGAGCACCCTGGGAGCCGCTCGTCCCCGGCTGTCCTTGGGGGCGCCGCTGAACGGACCGCTCCGGATAGGTGTCGGCGATGCGTCCGGTGGGCCGGTCCGCTTCGCCGCCGCGCGGGTTGGGCGGACGCAGATCCGGCAGGCCCTGTGTCTCGCGGGCCGCGATCTCCTTGAGCCGCAGCGACAGTTGGAGGGTGCTCGGCCGCTCCTCGGGGTCCTTCGCCAGACAGGCGCGGATGAGGGGGGCGACCGCGTCCGGCACGCCGTGCAGCTGGGCCTCCTCGTGCACCACGCGGTACAGCATCACCTCGGAACTGCCGTGCCCGAAGGGCGAGTCGCCCATCGAGGCGTACGCCAGGGTCGCGCCCAGCGAGAACACGTCCGTGGCCGGAGTCACCGCGGCGCCGCGCACCTGCTCGGGCGCGAGGAAACCGGGGGAGCCGACCGCCGTGCCGACATGGGTGAGGGTGGAGGCCCCGGTCGCCCACGCGATGCCGAAGTCGATGATCCGCGGGCCCTTGGGGGACAGGAGGATGTTCGACGGCTTGAGGTCGCGGTGCACCACCCCCGCCTCGTGCACGGCGACGAGTCCCTCGGACAGGGCGGCCCCGATGGAGGCGACCTCGGCGGCGCCGAGGTGACCCTCGTCGGCGACCTTGTCGTGGAGGGAGGGGCCGGGCACGTACTGGGTGGCGAACCACGGACGGTCCGCTTCCAGATCGGCCGCGACCAGTCGGGCGGTGCAGCCGCCGCGGATCCGCCGGGCCGCCGAGACCTCGCGCGCGAACCGCGACCTGAACTCCTGGTCCTCGGCCAGGTCCGGCCGGATGACCTTCAGCGCGACCCGCTGCCCCTTGCGGTCGGAGCCCAGGTAGACAACGCCCATCCCGCCCGCGCCGAGCCGTCTGTGAAGCCTGAACGAGCCGACGACGCGCGGGTCCTCGCGCCTCAGGCGCATCATCGCCATGTTCATCCCCGCTGCCCGGTCCGTGTGACGAGCGACAGCTTACGTATTGGCGGGCCGCCGCGCGCAGAGGCCGCGCCCTCTCGTCCCGATGGATTGTCAGTGCCGGGTGGGAGAATTGAGGGGTGGTCAGGGAGCCGGAGGACGGGCGGACTTCGGTTCGGATGTGATCCCAACCACCCGCCCCAGAAGGGGGATTGAACGCGTGAAGGGTGATCGCGTGGAGATAGTCGTGGACGCAGGGGACACGACACGCACATATGAGGTGGTGGCGAGCAGGGCGGGCCGCCGGGTGGAGACGGCGGTGCGACGAGGGGTCGTGGAAGTGAGCGAAGTCACGCGGAGCGGATCGGTGGTGCGGACGGCCCGGTTCATGGCGACCCGGGTGCTCGCGCTGGTGGAGCAGCCGGTGCCGCGTGAGGACAGCTCGGAGAAAGCGGGGCAGACCGGGCGACCCCTCCGGGAAGACCCGGAGACCTAGGTCCGCGTCTCCACCCCTGGGAGTACTCGGCTGGTCATGGCTCATCCTCGGGGAGGCCCGGCAATCGGTACGAGGGCATGACGTGCGGCGAGCCCGTGACGCCTAGATTTGAGGTCAAGCGGCGGGTGCAGCACTCGTCCCCCGAGGTCAGACACCCGCCGCTGCCAACGACAACAGAACGGTCAGGAGAGGGACCATGGCTCTTACGGCTCCGCGGGCACTGTCCCGCACACGTCAGCCCCGCCGTACGGGCCGCCGTCACCCGCTGGTGGCGACGCTGATGGCCCTTCCTCTGGCGGTCCTGCTCCTCGTCGTCTTCGACGGCTGGGAGACAGTGGCCACACAGGCGTCGTCCGTGGGAGTGATGCTGGGGCGCTGAGCGGCGACCCCAGGCCCGGAAGAGCGGTCCGGGCGGGGACATCCACCCATGAAACCCCGTGGGGACGGGGGTGCGGCGGACGGCAAAATGCCGGCGCAGCTGGGGAGCTGCGCCGGCATTGCTTTGCCCTCCGGGGGTTCAGCGGGGGGCGGCCATGCGGGTGCGGCTGGGTGGGGGCGGGCGTTTTGCGCAGTTCCTCGCGCCCCTGGATGCCTGCGGCGGCCTGCTCGGGCCGGTGGGGGCGGATGTAGCGCGTTCCGTGTGTTGGGGGTCGGGGCCGGGGTGGGGGGTATCCGTCCTCGGTCCGGCGGTCGCTGTTGCTTTTAGAAGGGCCCAGTAACGGACGCCGGCCGCTGCGGGCGGACACCCCCCACCCCGTCCCCTGCGCGCCGTACGCGGCTTGCGGCCCGTCGTGGGCGCTCGGTCCGGCCACCGGCCCGTGGTGCCGGGCGAACGGCCCGTCCTGGCGCAGGGTCACTGCAACTCCCCAGGGGCGCGGGGAACTGCGCGACCAGCCGCAACGCACCCGCACCCGCCCAACAACCGAACCCGGCACCCCCATAGGCGCCCGGCTTCAGCCCGGCGCAGCCGCTGGCAGACTGGGTCGGCAGACCCCCGTCGCTCAGGGAGCCCCGTGACATCGCAGTCTCTCCTCGCCGAGCTCACCCTCAGGGTGAGAAGCGAGGCTCACTCTCGTGGCTCGGTGACGTGTCCCTGTGGAGCCAGCACCCTCGCCGACCGCCCCGACGCCACCGTGGTCCGGCATGCCGGCGTCGTCGCGAAGGCGCACGCCCCCGGCACCGCCCCCGAAGACCTGGCCCCCCGTCTCGCCGCGGCCGCCCACCTCCCCGGCATCCTCCTCGACCCGCGGAGCCAGAACCCCGTTGATGTGCACGGCAGACTCGTCACGTTCTGGCCGTACGGCGAGCCCGTGGACCCGGAGAACCCCGACGCCGCCCCCTGGGAGGCGGCGGCCACGCTCCTCGCCCGCCTGCACCGCACCCCCGCCCCACCTGGGTTGCCCGCCATGAGGGGCCCGGTCAAGGCCGCTCTCGCCGTCGGCCGTCTCCTCGAGGTCGCCCGGCGGCGGCAGCGGCCGGACGTCGGCGCCGTTCTCCGGGCCTGGTTCACCCTCCCGCCCTGGTCCCGCGCCGAGACGCCCATGCCGGACACCACGACCCTCTGCCACGGCGACCTCCATCTCGGGCAGCTCGTCCGCCATCCCGTCCCCGACGGGCCCTGGCGGCTCATCGACGTCGACGACCTCGGCGTGGGGGAACCGGCCTGGGACCTGGCCCGCCCCGCCGCCTGGTACGCCTGTGGGCTGCTGTCGCCCGAGGACTGGTCCCGTTTCCTCGGTGCCTACCGGGAGGCCGGTGGGCCCGCGGTGCCTGTCGAGGGCGACCCCTGGCCGGCCCTTGACGTCCCGGCCCGCGCCCTGACCGTGCAGACCGCTGCCCGCGCGATCGCCAAGGCGATCGAGGCGGACCGTGCGCTGGACGACGTGGAGCAGGCGGTCGTCGACGCCTGTGAACGAATGGGGGCCGCCCCGCCGGAGTTGGCGGACGGTTTCGCGAAGTAGGGTGCAACCGACCAGAGCCGGACAGAGTCTGTCCTGGCGTAACACCAAGCAGGACCGACGGGCGAGGAGTTGAGCCGACGATGCAGTGTCCGAAGTGTCATGCACCGATGCACACGTACAACCGCAACGGTGTCCAGATCGAGCAGTGCAGCGGCTGCCGCGGGATCTTTCTCGACTACGGCGAGCTGGAGGCGCTGACCCGTCTGGAGGGCCAGTGGGCCGGCGGCCCCGCCGTTCCGCCGCCGCCGGCCGCTCCGCAGTACCCGGCCCAGCCCGGCGCACCGGCCTGGGGTGCTCCGCAGCACGGCGGTGGTCACTACGGCGGCCACGGTGGTCATCACGGCGGCCACCACCGCAACCGCGGCTTCGGCCACATGCTGTTCTCCAGCTGACCGGGGACGAAGAAGCCCCCGGCCGCAGGGCCGGGGGCTTCGGTGCGTGCGCGATACTGGGATTGAACCAGTGACCTCTTCCGTGTCAGGGAAGCGCTCTCCCGCTGAGCTAATCGCGCGGGAAACACGATCAAGATCGTGCGTACTGCGTGCGCGATACTGGGATTGAACCAGTGACCTCTTCCGTGTCAGGGAAGCGCTCTCCCGCTGAGCTAATCGCGCGGGTCAGACCCTCGATGGTGTGTCGAAGATCCAGTGGACGATACTGGGATTGAACCAGTGACCTCTTCCGTGTCAGGGAAGCGCTCTCCCGCTGAGCTAATCGTCCTTGGAGGTGGAGACGGGATTTGAACCCGTGTAGACGGCTTTGCAGGCCGTTGCCTCGCCTCTCGGCCACTCCACCAGGAGTGCAGGGGCTCGGGAAGATCCCCTGTTTCCATCGAGCGGACGACGAGGCTCGAACTCGCGACCTCAACCTTGGCAAGGTTGCGCTCTACCAACTGAGCTACGTCCGCTTGTCGTTTCGTTCCGCTCTCGCGGCCCGGCGACGAGTTGAACTCTAGCGGATTCCGGGGCCAGTACAAAAACGCGTTTGCGCAGCGTGCTGCGGTGCGCATGTCTACGTACGTGGTCAGGGCGGCCGCAAGGACATGGCCAGGTCACCCGCGTGACACCCGCCATAGACTCGGCAGCGTGCTCGATCTCGCTCCTCTCGCCCGTTTCGGCGAGCGCCTCGCCACCGGACTCCTCGATGTCACCAGCGACCCCGCGGCTCTGGACTCGGCCGGCTTCTGGGCCGTCGCCGCGGACTTCGAGGGCGGGCTGACCTGCGCCCGCTTCGCCGACGTACGCCAGGAGCCGGTGCCCACGCCGGTGCCGGGGGCGTGGCGGGGGCCCGCGGTCGGTGACTGGACGTCGTCGCTGGATCGCGCCGCGTACACGGAGGGCGTACGGCGGATTCGCGCGCACATCGCGACCGGCGAGGTCTACCAGGCGAACCTCTGCCGTGTCCTGAGCGCGCCCCTGGCACCCGGCGCCGATGTGGACGCGCTGACCGCGCTGCTGGCCCGCGGCAACCCGGCGCCGTACGCAGGAACGATTCGGCTGCCGGGGCACGGAGTCGAGATCGCCACCGCGTCGCCCGAGCTGTTCCTGCGCAGGGAGGGAAACGTGGTGGAGTCGGGGCCGATCAAGGGGACCGGGCGGACCGAGGCCGACCTGCTCGCCAAGGACTACGCCGAGAACGTGATGATCGTGGACCTGGTGCGCAACGACCTCGGGCGGGTGTGCGCCACCGGCAGCGTCACCGTTCCCGATCTGTGCGCCGTGGAGAAGCATCCGGGGCTGGTCCATCTCGTGTCGACGGTGCGGGGCGAGCTGCGGGAGGGGGCCGGCTGGCCCGAGCTGCTCGGCGCGGCCTTCCCGCCGGGTTCGGTCACCGGTGCGCCCAAGTCCAGCGCCCTGCGGATCATCGACGCACTGGAGACCGCGCCCCGAGGGCCGTACTGCGGAGGCGTCGGCTGGGTCGACGCCGACCGGGGTACCGGGGAGCTGGCCGTCGGCATCCGCACCTTCTGGATCGACCGGGCCGAGGGAGTGCTGCGTTTCGGCACCGGCGCGGGCATCACCTGGGGCTCCGACCCCGAGGGGGAGTGGCGGGAGACCGAACTGAAGGCGTCCCGGCTGCTCGCGGTAGCGTCGGGGACGTACGAGGTGAGTGGAGGGACCCTTACGTGAAGATCTGGCTCGACGGCGGGCTGCAGGACATCGAGACCGCCCGCGTCTCCGTCTTCGACCACGGGCTGACCGTGGGCGACGGCATCTTCGAGACCGTGAAGGCGGTGGACGGCCGTCCCTTCGCCCTCACCCGGCATCTCGACCGGCTGACCCTGTCGGCGCGGGGCCTCGGGTTGCCCGACCCGGACCACGACGAGGTCCGCCGCGCCTGCGCCGCCGTACTCGAAGCGAATCCGATGCCGCTCGGGCGATTGCGCATCACTTACACCGGTGGCCACGGTCCCCTCGGATCCGACCGGGGCGAGCACGGCCCGACCCTGGTGGTCGCCCTCGGCGAGTCCACCCCGCGGCCCGACTCCACGGCCGTGATCACGGTGCCGTGGACGCGGAACGAGCGCGGCGCGCTCACCGGGCTCAAGACCACCTCGTACGCCGAGAACGTCGTCGCCCTCGCACGCGCGCGTGCGGACGGCGCCTCCGAGGCGCTGTTCGCCAACACGGTCGGACAGCTGTGCGAGGGCACCGGGTCGAACGTCTTCGTCGTCCTCGACGGCGAGATCCACACTCCGCCGCTCGCCTCCGGCTGTCTCGCGGGCATCACGCGCGCGTTGACCGTCGAATGGACCGGGGCCAGGGAGACCGACCTGCCGCTGGACGTCCTGCAGCGGGCCGACGAGATCTTCCTCACCTCGACCCTGCGGGACGTCCAGGCCGTCCACCGCGTCGACGCGCGCGAACTGCCGGGCGCGCCGGGCCCGGTGACCGCCAAGGCCATGCGGATCTTCGAGGAGCGGGCCGGGGACGACCTCGATCCGTAAAGCCCCGGGATATTGAGCTGCTCCGGCGCGCGGGAGCGGGTAGAACTCCGGTGATGACCACCACCCTGCGGCCGACCGAGCCGCTCCAGCGCGGCGCCGACGGGGCCCTGTCCCGCCACTACTCGGTGTGCGTGAACAGCCGTCCCGTCGGAGCGATACACCTCGCGACCCACCCCTCCTTCGGGACGGCCGTCGCCCAGATCCGGGACCTGCGGATCGACGAGCCGGACCGCAGGCGCGGCCGGGGCACCGTCGCCGCGCTCGCCGCCGAGGAGGTGGCGCGGGGCTGGGGCTGCGGGCAGCTGGAGGTCAGGGTCCCGGCCGACGCCGGGCCCGCGCTGCGGCTCGCCACCATGCTCGGCTACGTCCATCGCAACCGCGGCATGGAGAAGCAGCTCGGTGCCACCGCGCCCGAACTGCCCGCGGGCAGCCGCGCCAGGCCCATGACCCAGGCCGAGTTCGAGCCGTGGGCGCGGCGCGGCATCGTGGAGTACACCCGGGACTGGACCGAGCGCGGGGTGCCCGAGACCGAGGCGAGGGCGAGGTCGGAGCGGGACAACCGGCAGCTGGTGGAGCGCGGACTGGTGACCGAGGAGGCGCGGTACAGCGTCCTGGAACACGAGGGTGTGCGGGTCGGGGTCCTGTGGGTGGAGTTCGTCGACGACAAGGCCTTCGTCTACGACGTCGAGTCCGAGGAGGCCTTTCGGGGCCGTGGGCACGGCCGTTCCCTGATGCTGCTGGCCGAGGCCCAGGCGATCGCCTCCGGCAGACGGGTCCTGGGCCTCAACGTCTTCGCGGGCAACACTCCGGCCGAGCGGCTGTACGAGTCGCTCGGGTACACGACCGTGGGTTACTCGATGTACAAGAGCCTGCTCTGAGGCCGGCTCACTCCTGCCCGGCGAGCAGCCGGTCCGCGATCCGCTCGATCCGCTCGCGCAGCCCGTCCTGGCTCTTGCCGCCGTCGAGGCGCTCGCCGTCGATGACGTAGGTCGGCGTCCCCGTCACGCCGATCGCCTTGCCCTCGGCCTGGTCCGCATCCACGATCAGGATGTGCCGGCCGTCGATCAGCGCCGTGTCGAACTCCTCGGCGTCGAGACCCAGTTCACGGGCGACCTCGACCAGGAAGGGCTCTCCCCGGCGGTCCAGCTCCGGTACCCGCTCGAGCACGGCCTCGACGAACTCCCAGCCCCTGCCCTGTTCAAGGGCCTCCTCGGCGGCCTGAGCGGCGGCGAAGGAGTGCTTGTGCTTCTCCAGCGGGAAGTGCCGCAGCCGCAGCTCCAGACGGTCGCCGTAACGGGCCCGCAGGGCCCGGACATCGTCCAGCGCGCCACGGCAGTCCGGGCACTGCAGCTCGCACCAGACGTCGAGCACGGGCGCGGCGGGAAGGACGGGGGAGGGGTCGCTCATGGGCCCAGTCTCCCAGCTCGGGACCGTCGGGCCGAACCGCCCCCGGCCTCCGCGACGGCATCCGCCCCGCTCCTGCGGTACGAGCCCGACCGGCACCTGCGGAGGAGGCGACCCGGAGATGTCCCTGATGTCCTTCAGGGGCATGGCCCGGCGGGGGTCGAAAGGTGCAGGATGGATAGGGACGAAGCGGCACGTTGCCGATCGAGCCCTGCCTGGAGGACCGGATGATTGCCGAGACCGTCTGTTCCGCCGTCGCCGCGGCCGGCCTGGGCATCGCGGCGGTCACCGCGTACCGGAAGCGCTTCCTCGCGGCCACCCGTATCGCCGCCTACTCCCTCGTCCCGCTGGGCCTCGTGATGACCGGCGTCGTCGACTGGCTCGCGGACACCGCCTTCAGCCCGACGGCCTGGGCGGGCTTCGGCGTGCTCGGCCTGTCCTGGGTGCTGTTCTCCACCACGCGCGCGGTGGAGCGTCGCCGTGGCGGCTCCCGCAAGGAGCGCAAGGCGGCCCGTGGCGCCCAGCGGGAGGCGGTGGCCCCCGCGGCCTCGGCGCCCTCGCTCGGCCCGGCCGGGCGCACCCCGGCGGCCCGGCCCGCGGCCAAGTCCGGGGGGAACGGGTCCGCCGGGTCCGCCGGGGACGACTTCAGCGACATCGAGGCCATACTCAAGAAGCACGGCATATGACGGTCGCGCGGTGAACTGAAACGTTCGCAGTGGGGTCAGCGGCCGACCCCAATCGATCACGACTCGAAACGGACATCACGGAATCCAGCGAACTCCCGCTCATTCCGGGCGTGTTGATCGCGCCGGGGGTGTCGGCTGCGTCATCATCGCCGCGAGATGCTGGACACGAAACAGAGCGATACCGCGCCGCCGCAGGACGAGCCGCGTGGATGCCTCTTCGCCCTTTCCCAGCCACCGCTGATGATCTTCCTTGCGGTGATCGGGTCTCTCCTGCTCATGGCTGCGCTGCACGACCTGCTGCTGCTCTGAGCCGTACCCGTGGTCCCCGGCGCCACCCGTCGGGGACCACGTCGCCACCCGTCGAGTCCACGTCGGCATCAGTCGACTCCCGTCGACACCGTCGGGACCACGTCGACACCGAGCCCGAGCCTGGACCCCCGTCCCCGCCCCAGCCTGGGCCCCAGCCCGCGGCAGCGGTCGCGGCCCCGCCCCGGACCTCAGCCCGCGGCCTCCTTGCGCCGCGCCCGGTAGGCCGCCACGTGCAGCCGGTTTCCGCAGGTCCGGCTGTCGCAGTAGCGGCGCGAGCGGTTGCGGGACAGGTCCACGAAGGCCCGCCGGCAGTCGGGCGCCTCGCAGCGCCGCAGCCGTTCCTGCTCCCCGGCCACCACGAAGAACGCCAGCGCCATCCCGCAGTCGGCCGCCAGGTGGTCGGCGACGGAGGCGCCCGGCGCGAAGTAGTGCACATGCCAGTCGTAGCCGTCGTGGTTCGTGAGCTGGGGAGTGGTGCCCGCGGCGGCGACCAGGTCGTTGATCAGGTTCGCGGCGGCCCGGGCGTCCGGGGCCGCGAAGACCGAGGCGAACCGCCCCCGGATCTTGCGCACGGCCGACAGATCGAACTCCGAGAGCACTCCGACGTCGCTGATCTCGTGGTTCTGTACGAAATCCGCGAGCGCCGCGACATCCGGCAGCCCGTCCGGTGCCGCCTCGTCTTCCTCCGGTGCGGTGTTCACCAGATCGACCACGGTGTCGAGGGCGCACCGGGTGTCGTGGGTGATCAGCACGATTCGCTCCCTGGCCTGGGGGTCGGGCGAACGCCCGCCGATGCTGGCCGATGGTAACGGCTCGCCGGGACTCGGTGCCCGGACGCACGACAGGTGCCGTGGCTGCGGAGCGCTCCGCAGCCACGGCACCTGTCGTTCCCTATGCGGTTGTACCAGCCCGAGCCGTCTCCCCGAGTGGACGGCGCCGGGCGGCTCTGTGCGGCCTCGCCCTAGCTTTCCGCCAGGATGTGCGAGAGCTCCTGATCCAGATCGAAGTGGCGGTGCTCCGTGCCCGGGGGCACGGCGGCGTCAGTCCGCTTCAGGAACGACTCCAGGGCCCGCGCCGGGGCCTCGAGCAGTGCTTCTCCCTCCGGGGAGCTCAGGGCGATGCAGACGACGCCCTGACCGTGGCTGCGCGACGGCCAGACTCGGACGTCGCCGGTTCCGGTGGGCCGGTGGAGGCCCTCTGCGAGGAGGTCGCGGGCGAACACCCACTCGACGGTCTCCTCGGCTCCGGTGTGGAAGGTGGCGTGCACGGCGTAGGGGTCGGCCGTGTCGTACCGCAGGCCTGCGGGGACAGGCAGGGAGGACTCGCTCGACACAACGAGGCGCAGGTGCAGCTCGCAGCTGACCGTGGTGTTCATAAGCGCCAGGGCCTTTCGCTCAGTGTGCGCTCGGGGATTCGCACGTCGGCGAAATCGACATGCCACCTACGGTGCCGTTGTAAACCCCTCTGAGTGTTTTGCGTGCCTTTACGTAACTCTTCCGGCCGAGAACCCCTTGGGGAGGTACGACCATTCCGGTGACTGGTTTCTCTCCGGTAGGGTTGGGCTGTATGAATACGGGGAGTGACGAGCCGCGCGAGGTCGCCGTGGCACCTGACGGGCAGACCGACGAGCAGTCGGAAGGGGCGCGGGACGAGCAGGGGCTCGGTTCCAGGGCGCCGGAATTCATCAAGTCGCGGCGGCTGCTGCATCTGAGCTGGCAGGTCCTGGTCTTCGTCATCGGCCTGGCGGTCGTGGTGGCCGGCATCATCATGCTGCCGCTGCCCGGACCCGGATGGGTCGTGATCTTCGGCGGTATGGCGATCTGGGCGACCGAGTTCGTCTGGGCCCAGCTCGTGCTCCGCTGGACCAAGCGCAAGGTGACCGAGGCGGCCCAGCGAGCCCTCGATCCCAAGGTGCGCCGTCGCAACATCATCCTGACCTCGATCGGCCTGGTGATCATCGGCGCGATCCTCGGGGTCTACCTCTGGAAGTTCGGTCTCGAGATGCCCTGGAACATCAAGGACCAGTGAGCCGCGCGGGGGTGCCCGGGCTGTCACCGCTGGTCACAGGCACCCCCTGACATGGGGTAATCTTCTTCCTGCGCCCGGGCGATTAGCTCAGTGGGAGAGCGCTTCGTTCACACCGAAGAGGTCACTGGTTCGAACCCAGTATCGCCCACCCGGACCGACGGCCCGTCTGCGAGATCGCGGACGGGCCGTCGGCATGTGTGCGGCCGGACGCGAAGGCCGGGCCGGACTGCTCCGCTCCGTGTGACGGTCCGCAGCGAAAGTCCCTCGCCGCCCGTCTCTTTCCGGCCGCGCGCCGATCTCGTACGACGGCGTGCGGCGCGTTCGACCGGTCGACCTCGCGCCTCTCACCTGGGGCGTCGTCAGTTCCCGGATCCCGCGGGGTGGTTGGAGGCGCTCCGGTCTCTCACCACACTCTCAAGAAATTCCTGTCCGAATCATTGACGCACCTCCGGCCCCTCCGTAACTTGTGCCAGCAAGCGCTTACTTGAAACGATTCATGCAGGCGACGACGCTGCGGGGAGGGGCCCGACTGTGGGAACCAACAGGAATGTCGAGAGGCGAACGATCCTGAAGGCGGCCGGGGCTACAGCGGCGACGCTGGGGCTGGCCGCGACGACCGGGTGCGGTGGTGACAGCGGAAGTTCCGGAGATGGAACGGTGACACTCCGTTACGCCTGGTGGGGCGGCGAGCCGCGCACCATCGCCATCAAGAAGACCATCGCGCTCTTCGAGAAGAAGTACCCGAAGATCAAGATCAAGCCTGAATTCACCGACTACGAGGCGTTCTGGGAGAAGTTCCAGACCCAGGCCTCCGGCGGGAATCCGCCGGACGTTTTCCAGAATGCGGTCGGTTTCCTGCGCAAGTACGACAAGCGCGGTGTTCTGCTGGATCTCAAGGAGCAGGCGGACGCCGGGAATCTGAGCCTGGACAACTTCCGCAACGGCGTTCTGGCGAACGGTCAGGTCGACGGCAAGCAGATCGGCATACCCGTCGGGGCCAACACCATGGCGCTCGTCATCGACCTCAAGGCCTTCAAGAAGGCAGGCGTCGAGGCGAAGTTCGGCTGGACCTGGGACGAGTACTTCGACGCGCTCCAGACGGTCCAGGACAAGCTGAAGATCGCCGGCGACACCGGCTACTTCGGCATCATGTACCTCTACGACCTGTACCTGCGCCAGAACGGCAAGGCCTTCTTCACCGACTCCGACCTCGGCTTCACCGAGGACGACCTGACGCAGTGGTGGACGGACGGCTACAAGCGCGTCAAGTCCGGGCTGGTCGCCGACCCGAAGAAGATCGAGCAGGTCAAGCCCAAGTCCGGTCTCTCGGCGGGCCTCGCCGCGTCCGAGTTCACCTGGGACAACTTCTCCATCCGCTACGAGGGCGAGGGCGAGTCGGACTACGGGCTCGCGCCGATCCCCACCACGGACGGCAAGCAGACCGGCCAGTACCTCGGTTCGCTGATGCTCAGCGCCTTCGCCGGCACCAAGCACCCCAAGGAAGCCGCCCAGTTCATCTCCTTCATGGTCCACGACCCCGAGGTCGGCAAGATCATGGGCTATGACCGCGGCATCCTCGCCACGACCGAGCAGTACGACGCCTTCAAGCCCACCGACCCCAACAACAAGGGTGTCGCGGCGTACGAGGACGAGGTCGCCAAGGCCGGTGTGCTCGGGAAGATCACCCCGCACCCGTCCGGCGCCGATGTCATCGAGGCGGCCTTCCTGCGCCTCGGCGGCGAGGTCGCCCAGGGCAAGTCCAAGCCGGCCGACGCCGCCAAGTCGCTGTTCAGCGAGGCCAAGGCCGCGTTCGCGGGCTGAGGGGACGTACCACCATGACGCTCGTCAAGGAAGCGCCCGTGCGCCCGGCGAAGAAGCGGCCCGCCGCTCCTGCCGCCGGGCGGCGCGGGCGGCGCCGCGAGAACCTCGCCGGCTACCTCTTCATGTCGCCGTGGATCGCGGGATTCCTGCTGCTCACGGCGGGGCCGATGATCGCGTCGCTGTACTACGCGTTCACCCGGTACAACCTGTTCACCCCGCCCGAGTGGGTGGGCTTCGACAACTTCACGACAATGTTCCAGGATCCGCGCTGGCAGAAGTCGGTGGAGGTCACGCTCAAGTACGTCGTCGTGGCCACCCCGCTGAAGCTGCTGCTCGCGCTCGGCGTCGCGCTGCTGCTCGCGCAGCAGCGGCGCGGACAGGGCCTGTACCGGGCCGCGTTCTACATGCCCTCGCTCATCGGTGCCAGCGTCTCCGTGGGCTTCGTGTGGCGGGCGCTGTTCTCGGACGACGCCGTCGTGGACCGTACGCAGAAGATCTTCGGCGTGGACGTGGGCGGCTGGATCGGCAACCCGGACTACGTCCTCTACTCCCTGGTGGCCCTGAGCATCTGGCAGTTCGGTGCGCCGATGGTCATCTTCCTGGCCGGTCTCAAGCAGGTCCCGCGGGAGTTGTACGAGGCGGCCGAGGTGGACGGCGCCGGCCCGCTGCGCCGGTTCTGGAACATCACGCTGCCGATGATCTCCCCGGTGCTGTTCTTCAACGTGCTGCTGGAGTCCATCCACGCGTTCCAGGTGTTCGGCTCCGCCTACGTCGTCTCCGACACCCGGTGCGGGCCCGCCGACGCCACCCTCGTCTACACCTGTTACCTGTACCAGAAGGGCTTCAAGGAGGCCCAGATGGGCTTCGCCTCCGCGATGGCCTGGTCGCTGGTGGTCGCGGTGGCGCTGGTCACGGCGGTCCTGTTCTGGTCGCAGAAGAAGTGGGTGCACTACGAGGAGGCCGCCAAGTGACCACTGTCAGCACCCCTGTGGCGCGCACCGCCGGCGAGCGGCGGCGCACCGGATCGATCGCCTGGCACGTGGGCGCGCTCGCCGTCCTAGCGGTCGTCCTCTACCCCGTGATCTGGGTCCTCGGCGCCTCCTTCAAGCCGAGCAAGGACATCATCGCCAGCATCGACCTGCTGCCCGCCAAGCCGGTCTGGGCGAACTTCTCCGGACTCGCCGACGGGATCTCCGGCATCTCCATCGGCAGCTTCTTCACCAACTCGCTGATGTACGCGGGCCTCGCCGTGGCCGGGGTCGTGATCTCCAGCTCGCTGACCGCGTACGCCTTCGCCAAGATCCGGTTCGCCGGGCGGAACCTGCTCTTCACCCTCATGATCGGCACCCTGCTGCTGCCGTACCACGTGCTGCTCATCCCGCAGTACGTGATGTTCCGCAAGCTGGAGCTCGTCGACACCCTGGTGCCGCTCGTGGCGGGCAAGTTCCTGGCGACGGAGGCCTTCTTCGTCTTCCTGATGGTGCAGTTCATGCGCGGGCTGCCGCGCGAGCTGGACGAGGCCGCCAAGCTCGACGGCTGCGGGCACCTGCGGACCTACTGGTCGATCGTCCTGCCCCTGTGCCGCCCCGCCCTCATCACCAGCGCGATCTTCACCTTCATCAACGCGTGGAACGACTTCATGGGGCCGTTGATCTACCTCAACACCCCCTCCAAGTACACCGTCTCGCTCGGCCTGATGATGTTCCGCGACCAGGAGGGCATCTCCAACTACGGCAGCATGATCGCGATGTCGCTGGTGGCCCTGGTGCCGGTCATCGCCTTCTTCATGGCCTTCCAGCGCTATCTCATCGACGGCATGGCGACGTCCGGACTGAAGTGAGGCGGTCAGCATGGCGCAAGCGCGTGTGAAGGCCCGCAGGGCGTCCGTGTTCGGCGGCGAACGGTTCGCCCTCTTCGCCGAGACCCTGCTCACCGGCGTGTGGATCGCCGTGGCCTGCCTGGGCGTCGTCACCTACCCCGCTGCCTTCGCCGCCGGCGCACGGCACCTGCGGCGGCGCACGAGCCACGAGGGCGGCGGATGGCGGGAGTTCGTCGCGGACTTCCGTACGGCCGTGCGCCGCGGGTGGCTCGTCGGGGTCGCCGGCTGGGTCGCGGCGGCCGCGGTGTGGGTGGACGTCCAGGCCGCGCGGGCCGGGATCCCCGGTGGCCCGCTGGTCGGAGCCGTCGGGCTGTTCGCGCTGCTCGGCCTCGCGGTGGCCGGGCTGCGCGCGGCGGCGGTCTGGGCTCCGGGCGCCTCGTGGCGCGCGCTGCTCGCGGACGCCGTACGCCGGACGCTGCGGGACCCCGCCGGGTCCTTCCTGATCGTCGCCGGTCTGGCCGTCGTGGTCCTGTCCGCGGGGTTCGTCGCGCCGCTGGCGGTCCCGGTCCTCGGGGCCGTTGCGGCGGCGGCCGTCGCCGTGGAGGAACGCCACCGGCGCCGCTGACGGGCGGTGCCCTCGTCGCAAGGTCGGCGCCCCCGGCGCCGCACCTCTCTCTGTCATGCCCCTGACCAGCTGTCCATGGAAAGGAACGGCCATGTCCCCCATCCCCCGCAGGTCCCTCCTCAAAGCCGCCGCCGTCGCCGGTGCCGCCGCACAGTTCAGCTGGGCGCTAGGGGCCAAGGACGCGCAGGCCGCGCCGAGAGCCGCCGAGGCCGACGACTCTCCCGTGACCCTGGACTGGCTGGAGGACGGCGGTCTCGGCGCCGCGCCCGGCTCCACCGTCGGTGTCCCCTGGCCCAAGGGCGTCTACCAGCAGGACCAGAAGTTCGCGGTCACGGACGCGGACGGCAAGGCCGTGCCGGTCCAGTCCTGGCCGATCGCCTACTGGCCCGACGGCTCGCTCAAGTGGACCGCGCACGCGGTCAGTTCGGGCAACGGCAAGCTGTCGCTGAGCGCCGGCGAGGCCGCCGTGCCCGACAAGAAGGTCACCGTCGACAAGAGCGGCGGCACGATAACCGTCTCCACCGGCGTCATCACCGCGAGGATCGCCAAGTCCGGCGCGACCCTCATCAAGTCGGTCACCCGCGGCTCGACGGAGATCGCCAAGAACGGCCGACTGGTCCTCATCCGCCAGCCCGAGATCGAGGACGAGGACCAGGGGACGGTCAAGACGGAGCGCTTCGAGGGGGCCGTCTCCGAGGTCACCGTCGAGCAGTCCGGCCCGGTCCGCGCGGTCGTCAGGATCGACGGCAAGCACCGCAAGGGCAGCCGGAGCTGGCTGCCCTTCTCCGTCCGTCTCTACTTCTACGCGGGCGCCGACTCCTTCCGCATGGTGCACACCATCACCTACGACGGCACGCAGGAGCCCGGCAAGGCGAGCGGAGACTTCATCCGCGGGCTGGGAGTGCGGTTCACGGTCCCGATGCGCGACCAGTCGTACGACCGCCACATCCGCATCGGCGGCGAGGGCACCGGTCTGCTGCGCGAGGCCGTCAAGGGCATCACCGGACTGCGCCGCGACCCGGGCATCGCCGTGCAGGAGGCCCAGTACGCGGGCAGGAAACTGCCCGACCCCGCCACCTGGGACCAGCGGGTCACCACCCGGCTCCAGTACATCCCCGAGTGGGGCGACTACACGCTCTCCCAGCTCTCCGCCGACGGCTTCACCCTGCGCAAGCGCACCAAGAAGGGGCACGGCTGGATCGGCGCCGGCGGCGGCAGGCGGGCCTCCGGATTCGGGTACGTCGGTGGCGTCAGCGGCGGACTCTCCTTCGGGCTGCGGGACTTCTGGGAGCGCCACCCCTCCCAGCTCGACATCCGTGACGCCCAGACCGACGAGGCCGAGGTCACCCTCTGGCTCTGGTCGCCCGAGGCGCAGCCCATGGACCTGCGCTTCTACCACGACGGCATGGGCCAGGACACCTTCGCCGAACAGCTCGAAGGCCTCAACATCACCTACGAGGACTACGAGCCGGAGTTCGGCACGCCCTACGGCATCGCCCGTACCTCGGAGCTGATGTTCTGGGCCAACGAGTCGACCCCGACCCCGGAGACACTGGCCCAACAGGTCGAGACCGTAAGGGTGCTGCCGCAACTCGCGGCCCCGCCCAAGCAGCTCGTCAAGGCGAAGGTGTTCGGGCCGGGGCTCTACTCCGAGCCGGACCGCTCGACCCCGGCCAAGGCGAAGATCGAGGACCACCTCGACTTCCTCTTCACCTACTACAAGGACCAGGTGGAGCAACGCCGTTGGTACGGCTTCTGGGACTACGGCGACATCATGCACACCTATGACACCGTCCGGCACCAGTGGCGGTACGACATCGGCGGCTACGCCTGGGACAACTCCGAGCTCTCGCCGGACCTGTGGCTCTGGTTCGCCTACCTGCGCAGCGGCCGCGCGGACATCTTCCGGTTCGCCGAGGCGATGACCCGGCACACCGGCGAGGTCGACGTCTACCACCTGGGCAAGTGGGCCGGACTCGGCACCCGGCACGGTGTGCAGCACTATGCCGACAGCGCGAAGCAGCAGCGCATCGCCAACACGACGTACCGCCGCTACTACTACTTCCTCACCGCGGACGAGCGGGTCGGTGACCTCATGCACGCCAATGTCGACTCCGACGAGACGTTCCTGGTCCTGGATCCCCTGCGCAAGGTGCGCACCGACCCGTACACACCCGACCGGCACGCCCTGTCCATCGGCTTCGGCACGGACTGGAGCGGGCTGGTCTCGGCCTGGCTGACCGAGTGGGAACGCAAGGGGCCCAAGTGGGAGAAGGCCAAGGCGCGCGTGCTGTCGACGATGGAGGGCATCGCCGCCCAGCCCAACGGGTTCGTGCAGGGCAGTGGGCTGTACGACCTCGACACCGGTAAGTTCGCGGTGGCCTCGGCGCCGGTCGTCGGGGTCTCGCACCTGTCCGCCGTGTTCGGCCTCAACGAACTGTGCGCCGAGCTCATCGACCTCGTCGACATGCCGAAGTTCAACGAGGCGTACTTCGACTACTGCCGCTACTTCAACGCGACCAAGACCGAGCAGGCGGCCCGCTACGGGTCCAACTTCGGGACGCTGCTGCTCTTCCAGGGCCACTCGCGGCTCGACGCGTACGCGGCCGTGAAGACCGGGGACGCGAAGCTGGCCACGCGCGCGTGGGAGAAGTTCTACAACTCCGACGGCTACAAGGAGTCGGCGCCCTGGAAGACGGAGGCTTTGAGCGGGCCGGTCGCGCTGGTGGCGGGCAGTGAGGCGGCCTGGGTGTCGACCAATGACACCGCGCTGTACGGTCTTGCCGCCATCGAGAACCTGGCGCTGCTCGGGGACAAGATGCCGTCGTAGGCCTCGAGGCGGTGGGGAACCGCGCGTCCGGTGCGGCCGGCCGCGCGGTTCCCCGCGCCCCTTGGTGGGTTCAGCGCATGTTGCCCAGGAAGTCCCGCATCCTTCGGGCGTCCCTCAGGCGTCGCTCGTACGTCGCTCCCAGCGCGAGCAGGAGGAGGCCGGCCAGGGCCGGGGGCACCCAGCGGGGGAGGGCGTCGGTCACCTGGACGAGGTACGGGGCCAGTTCGTGCAGGGCGTCCAGGAGGAGGACCGCGCCGCCCAGCAGGAGCGGGGCCTGCAGGTGGTGGCGGGCGCCCGCCAGGGTGACCAGCAGGGCCGCGAGGCCGAGGAGCAGGGGGCGCGTCCAGTGGGAGTCGCCCCAGGCGGCGAGGAGGCTCGGCACGAGGGTGGCGGCCAGGCCGGGGGCGTACGCCGTCCAGGACGAGGTCCGCGGGTCGCGGCGGTGGCGCAGGGCGCCGACCAGCAGCGCCGGGATCGTGACCGGGAGGGTGTAGGCCTCCGGGGCGCTCACGTCCCAGGCCGCCAGACGGACCCAGGCCGCCAGCACGAACAGGGCGGCTGACGCGTAGCCGACCGCACGGCGGTCCGCACGGATCGCCGTGCCCGCGGTGATCACCGCACACAACGCCAGGACCGTGGCGAGCAGCGGCAGGTCGGTCCCCGCCAGCGCGATGGCGAGGACTCCCGCCGCCGCCCCGGCCGCCTCGACCGGCACGGTGGCCGACGAGTCGCCGAGCCGCCAGGCGAGGAGAGCGGCGACCGCGGGGACCACCAGGACCAGCAGGGCCGTGTGCGCCGGTGACCAGCCCGCGGCCGCACCGGTCGCGCAGGCCAGGGCGGCGCCGTGGACGAGGGCGGCCGGCGCCGTGAAGGGGGCGAGCCGCCAGGAGGCCGCCGCGAACAGTGCGACCAGTCCGCCGAGCACGACGAGAGTCGCCGTCTGGGAGGCGAGGGCCAGGAGGGTGAGGCTCGCGGAGGTGACGAGTGCGAGGAGGAGGGCCGTGAGGCGCCGCCGCAGGAACATCGCCGCCGTCAGAGCCGCGGCGGTGACGGCACTCTCGATCACCAGGCCTGCCGAGTAGGGGAGTTCGAGCACCGCCGGGAGGATCAGGGCGGAGGCCCAGGCCAGGCCCAGTGCCCCTTCCAGGGCGCGCGGACGCCAGGTCGTGTCCCGCACCGCCAGGGCCAGCACCGCCGCGACGGCCACCAGGACCAGCGGTGCCGTCTCCGCGTGCGGCGGCCAGGTCACATCGACGGTCACCGCGGTACGCGCGTCCGACGGGGCACCGGCCCACGCCCGCGACGCCCAGGCGAGGGGGCCCAGCACGACGACACCGACGACGGGCAGCGCCCACAGCAGGGCAATCGCCTGTACGGCCCCGGAGGCCCAGGCCAGACCCTGCCGTACCGCGGCCGGCAGCCGGTCCAGGCGGAGCGCCGCCAACAGGGCGATCCCGAAGGCCAGATGGGCCGGGACCGTCCACGACTCGGGGAGCACCGGCCGTGCCACGCCACCGAGGGCGGCCACCGCGAGCAGCCCGGAGGTGACGGCGAGACCGACGGACCGACCGCCGGCAGGCGTGGACCGGTCGGGTCCGTCGACCTGCCATGCGGCGGTCAGCGCGATCGCGCTCGCGAGGAGGAGGAGCGCCGCCGCACGGGCGGCGGCGCTCGGGCCGGAGGCTGTCCAGGTCAGCCAGCCGGCCGCCAGCACGCCCCAGGCGCCCACTCCGTACGCGCCGATCGCGGCGACCACGCGTACGGACCCGGGCGTCGTCCGGAGCGCCACGAACGTGTCGCACCCGGCCGTCACCAGGAGCGCGGCCGTGAGCCCGTACGAGCCCGCGTCGGCCGCGATCGCCCAGAAGAACAGCGGGAGTTGGGCCGCCACCAGGGCGGCCGGGCGGGGCAGGCGCAGCTCCGACAGGCGCGGCAGCAGGCCGTACGCCGTCCAGAGCCCCGCCAGCAGCGCCGAGGCCACCGCCGTGTACGGCGCCCCGGCGCTCTCCGGGAACACGGACCCGTGCAGCGCGACCGCGTCCAGGACCGTCAGAGCCAGCCCCAGGCCCGCCACCGACTCGGCCGTCGAGCGCAGCCCGCGCCTCAGCAGCGGGAGCGGCGCCGCGAGCGCCGCCGCGGTGACCGCGCCGAGCACCAGGGACCGGCCGGTGATCCCCAGGTGACCCCAGCTGACCAGCGTGAACACCATCGCCGCGACGGTGAGCAGGACACCGCCGAGCACCAGGAGCACGTTCTGCACGCTCGGTGCGCTCGCCTCGGGGCGCGGGGGTCCGGCGGGTCCGGTCTGCTGCGGTGCCTGCCAGGTCTGCCACGTCCGGCGCTGCGGCCGGTGCGGCTGGAGCGCGGCGATCAGCCAGGCCCTGCGGGCCAGCAACTGGGCCCGGCGGGCGTCCAGTTGCCACAGCTCGGCGTCGAGGAGCCGCAGCTCCTCGGCTGGGGGCGGGGTGTGCGTCATGCCCTGAAGTGTGGGCTGGGTCACGCGGCGCGACATGAGTACGGGTACTCAGAACGTACTCGGATCCGATGCCAGACTCTCCCCATGGACTGGACCCGATACCGCTTCCGCAGCCTGTGGTCCCTGCCCGCGAAGCCCGCCGTCGTCTACGACGCGCTGGAACGTGCCGAGGACTATCCCCGCTGGTGGCCCCAGGTGCGTGAGGTGCGACGGCTCGACGACACCAGCGGCGTGATCACGATCCGCGCCGTGCTGCCGTACGACCTCGTCTTCGTCGCGCGCGAGGTGCGGCGCGACCCGGCGGCCGGGGTGCTGGAGATCGCCATGTCCGGTGATCTCGACGGCTGGGCGCGCTGGACGATCACCGCGGACGGCGACGGCAGCCTCGCCCACTACGACCAGGTCACCGAGGTGAACAAACCGCTGCTCCGGCGCTTCGCCGTGCCCGGGCGTCCCGTCTTCCTGGCCAACCACCGGCTGATGATGCGCGCCGGACGGCGGGGGCTTGTCGCCCACCTGGAAGCGGTTTGAAGGAAAGCCGCGGGGACCTGTATTGTTCAGTGCGTTCCCGGGCGATTAGCTCAGTGGGAGAGCGCTTCGTTCACACCGAAGAGGTCACTGGTTCGAACCCAGTATCGCCCACCGGGAAGGCCGGTCCGTCTCAGACGGACCGGCTTTTTTCCTGCCCTTCTACGCCGCCGCCGGCAGGTCGGGCCGCAGCGGCCACGACGGGTCCACCGACTCCGGTGAGCCGCTGCGGGCGAACCACGCCTGCAGGCCCCGGGCCTGGGCCGCGTGCCACACCGTCTGGAGGTTGTGCAGTTCCAGTGGCTCCAGCCGCTCGAGCCGGGTGGCGAAACGGCGCCCGACCGCCCGTACGACATCCAGCGCGGCCTGCGCGTCGGCCGCCGCGTCGTGCGCGCCGTCCAGTTCGACGCCGTAGTGCGCGCACAGATCGGTGAGGGTGCGGCGGCCCTTGCGGTAGCGGTCCAGGTGCTTGTCGAGGACCCGCGGATCCAGCACCAGCAGCGGCGCCGGATCCAGCCAGCGGTCCAGGGAGGAGGCGCGGTGGCGGCGCAACTCACGGTCCAGGATCGTCAGATCGAACGGCGCGTTCATCACCACCAGCGGACGGTTCGCCGCCGCCTGCTCCGCCAGCGCCTCGGCTATCTCGAACATCACCGGCGCCGGCCAGCGGCCGTTGACCTGGAGATGCTCGTCCGTCAGCCCGTGCACCGCCGTCGCCTCTTCGGGCACCGGCACACCCGGATTGACCAGCCAACGGCTCACCCGTGGCCGGGTGCCCGCCGCGTCCTGGACGACGACGGCGGCCGACACGATCCGGTCATTCTCGACGTCCACGCCCGTGGTCTCGGTGTCGAAAGCGGCCAGGGGCCCTTCGTACCAGCACGTCATACCAACACAACCCCTCGTTCACCCACGGCAGCTGACGTTCCGTCTTCTGCCCGTTTGGTGATACCCGGGCTGTTTGCGCCGTACGCCGGAAGGACACAACAGGAGTACGGGTCTTTGCAGTTCAGCGGCCCGGTGTGCGATTCATGTGGCCCCTGTGCGGGCATGTCACTTGGCTTGGAAGGCTGTTGGTCATGGCGATAGCGCAGCCCGAGCGGGGCGGGCTGCTGCCCGAACGCACGGGCCCCCTTCGCGGCACGCTCGCCACCACCGCCTGCATGGAGACACTGCAGGTGGGCTATCTGCACGCCGTCGCGGCGGCGGCCGGCTGCTCCTTGTCGCAGCCCTTTCCGGACAACGGCATCGACTGGCACGTCAGTCACGGCTCGCCCGGACACACCGTCGACGACGAGGTCACCATCAAGGTGCAGCTCAAGTGCACCTACCAGGTCGCGCCCAACCCGCCGGGACGCTTCTTCTCCTTCACGCTCGACAACGACCACCTGCGCAAACTCGCCCGCACCCCGGTGTCGGTGCACAAGATCCTGGTGGTGATGCTGGTGCCGAGAGCCCAGGACGACTGGCTGCGCGCCAGCCACGACCGCCTGGACCTCAGGCACTGCTGCTACTGGGTCAACCTGGCCGGCCACCCCATCACCGGCCGGACCCGGACCACCGTGCGGATCCCCACCAACCGCATCTTCGACGACCGGGCGCTGTGCGAGATCATGACGCGGGTCGGGACGGGAGGCAGACCATGACCCACCGCCCGCTGGAGGAGCCACTGCGCGCGGTGCGCCCCCACCCGGAGGCCCACTGGGACCGTTCGCCGAGCCCCGACGAGGTCGACCCCGCCGTCCTCGGCGCCCTGCTGCACCGGCACGGCTGGCAGCGGCGCGGCGGCGCCCCCGGGCGTTACGGCCGCTGGACGCCACCGGGACCGGGCGGCGGCGGAACCAGCCTGCTCGTGCCCGAGAGCCGCGCGTTCCCCGACAGCGAGGACCTCCTCGGCGAGGCCCTCGTCGCCCTGTCCCGCAGCGGTACGCCCTCCGCACGCGAGGTGCTCGTCGGCCTCGCCGTGCCCAGCGACGAGATCCGCTGGTGGCGGGACGTCCCGACCGGCCCCGCCGACGCCACGTCCTGGACGGTCGAGGAGCAGCTGCGCGCCGCCGCCCGCCAGACGCTCCTCGCCGGAGCACTGGCCACACGCGCGCGTGCCGGCTATTACGGCGCCCGCTACCGTCGTACGGCCGCCGCGTCCCTGGACAGCGTCCTGGTCGGCTCCGCCGCGGGCGGCCGCCGGCTCACCGCCTTCGTGCCCGTCGGCACCGGCCGCCCGCTCGCCGTCCGCCTCCACCAGGCCCTCTTCGCCGCCCGCGAGGCCATCGACTACCAGCGGGCCACCGGGGGCATGGACGCCTTCGACGGAGCCGTCGAGGCGGGCGTCAGCCGCGAGCTCACCGAGGCGCTCATCGCCCTGGTACGCGGTACGGAGGGCGCGCGCATCGCCGTCGAGTGGGCGCCCGCGGTCGGCGTCCCCGACGGATGCGCGGCGTCCTCGGAGGCCGTCGAGTTCTCGCCCGGCGACCTGCCCGTGCTGCGCGAGGCCGGCGCCCGCTTCCTGCGTGAGGAGCCCTCCGTCACGGTGCGGATCACCGGCACCGTGGTGCGCATGCACAGGTCGCAGCCGCGCGGCGACGGGTCGGTACGGCTGCGGGTGATCGCCGGGGCCGAGATCCCGCACCTGAGGCTGACCCTGGACGAGGAGGCGTACCGGATCGCCGGGCACGCGCACCTCGTCGGGCTGCCGGTGCGCGTGCACGGCCGGCTGGAGAGCCGCGGCGGCTTCCGCAGGCTCACCGGAGCCACCGGCGTGGTGCCCGTGCAGGTCGACGAGGCCGAGCGGGACCGGCTGATGAAGTCCCTCCAGGAGAATCTCGACTTCTTCGAGGAGGCCTGCGGAGACCCCTGCGAAGGGGAGTGATTTCGCGGAGGTGGGTGCCGGGTCGGTACGATCCCCTATTGCGCGCGCTCCCGGTATGGCGCCGCATCCACCTTCAGTCAGGAGAGACCGGTGTCAGACGTCCGTGTGATCATCCAACGCGATTCCGAGCGGGAAGAGCGCGTGGTGACGACGGGCACTACGGCCGCCGAGCTCTTCGCCGGCGAGCGCTCGATCATCGCCGCGCGCGTGGGGGGCGAGCTCAAGGACCTCGCGTACGTCCTGTCCGAGGGCGACGCGGTCGAGGGCGTCGAGATCTCCTCCGAGGACGGCCTCAACATCCTGCGCCACTCCACCGCGCACGTGATGGCCCAGGCCGTGCAGGAGATCTTCCCCGAGGCCAAGCTGGGCATCGGCCCGCCGGTCAAGGACGGCTTCTACTACGACTTCGACGTCGAGAAGCCGTTCACGCCCGAGGATCTCAAGGCCATCGAGAAGAAGATGCAGGAGATCCAGAAGCGCGGGCAGCGCTTCAGCCGCCGTGTGGTGACCGACGAGGCGGCCCGTGAGGAGCTCTCGGACGAGCCGTACAAGCTGGAGCTGATCGGCCTCAAGGGCTCCGCGTCCTCCGACGACGGCGCGGACGTCGAGGTCGGCTCCGGTGAGCTGACGATCTACGACAACCTGGACGCCAAGACCGGCGACCTGTGCTGGAAGGACCTGTGCCGCGGTCCCCACCTGCCGTCGACCCGGAACATCCCGGCGTTCAAGCTGATGCGCAACGCGGCCGCCTACTGGCGCGGCAGCGAGAAGAACCCGATGCTCCAGCGCATCTACGGCACCGCGTGGCCGACCAAGGACGAGCTGAAGGCGCATCTCGACTTCCTCGCCGAGGCGGAGAAGCGCGACCACCGCAAGCTGGGCTCCGAGCTCGACCTGTTCTCGATCCCCGAGCAGATCGGCTCCGGCCTCGCCGTCTTCCACCCCAAGGGCGGCATCATCCGCCGGGTCATGGAGGACTACTCGCGCCGCCGCCACGAGGAGGAGGGCTACGAGTTCGTCTACACCCCGCACGCGACGAAGGGGAAGCTCTTCGAGCAGTCCGGGCACCTGGACTGGTACGCCGACGGCATGTACCCGCCCATGCAGCTCGACGAGGGCGTGGACTACTACCTCAAGCCCATGAACTGCCCGATGCACAACCTGATCTTCGACGCGCGCGGTCGCTCGTACCGTGAACTGCCGCTGCGCCTCTTCGAGTTCGGGACCGTGTACCGGTACGAGAAGTCGGGCGTCGTGCACGGCCTCACGCGCGCGCGTGGCTTCACGCAGGACGACGCGCACATCTACTGCACCCGCGAGCAGATGTCGGAGGAGCTCGACAAGACGCTCACCTTCGTCCTCGGCCTGCTGCGGGACTACGGTCTGACCGACTTCTACCTGGAGCTGTCCACCAAGGACCCGGAGAAGTTCGTCGGCTCCGACGAGGTCTGGGAGGAGGCGACCGAGACCCTGCGCCAGGTCGCCGAGAAGCAGGGGCTGCCCCTGGTCCCGGACCCGGGTGGCGCCGCCTTCTACGGCCCGAAGATCTCCGTCCAGACCAAGGACGCCATCGGCCGCACCTGGCAGATGTCGACGATCCAGCTGGACTTCAACCTGCCGGAGCGCTTCGAGCTGGAGTACACCTCGCCCGACGGCTCCAAGCAGCGTCCGGTCATGATCCACCGCGCGCTGTTCGGCTCCATCGAGCGGTTCTTCGCGGTGCTCCTGGAGCACTACGCGGGCGCGTTCCCGGCGTGGCTGGCCCCGGTCCAGGCGGTCGGCATCCCGATCGGGGACACGCACGTGGAGTACCTCGAGAAGTTCGCGGCCGCGGCCAAGAAGCAGGGGCTGCGCGTCGAGGTCGACTCCTCGTCCGACCGGATGCAGAAGAAGATCCGCAACGCCCAGAAGCAGAAGGTGCCCTTCATGGTCATCGCGGGCGACGAGGACATGGCGGGCGGCTCGGTGTCCTTCCGCTACCGCGACGGCTCGCAGGAGAACGGCATCCCGTTCGACGAGGCCATCGCGAAGATCGTCAAGGTCGTGGAGGAGCGGGCGCAGGTCTGATCTCCGGTACGGCGGGGCCCTCGGGGAGTTCAGCTGCCCGGGGGCCTCTCGTCGTCCTCGCGCGCGAAGACCTGGAGCAGCCAGGAGGCGAAGGTGCCGGTCACGGCGGCGAGCAGGGCGAGTCCGATCACCATCACGCCGACCGCGATCAGGCGTCCCATGGGGGTGACCGGGGTGACATCGCCGTAGCCGACGGTGGTGAGGGTGGCGCAGGTCCACCAGACGGCGGGCCCGAACGTGGGCATGGTCGTACCGGGGGCGTCGCGTTCCTGTTGGTACACGGCGAGGGCGCCGGCGAAGCCCAGCAGAAAGGTCGACAGACCGGAGTAGGCGATCACGCGTGCGTGCAGGGCCAGACGGGGACGTCCGTGCCGGCGCTGCACGGCCTCGTACACCTTCACGATCCTGAGCGGGCGCAGCAGCGGCAGGAGGAGCACCGCGGTGTCCAGCAGATGCGTCCGAACGAAGCGCAGCCGCTGCCCGCTGAGGTACCAGCGCACCGCGTAGTCCACGGCGAACAGCGCCCAGGCGGCCAGGATCACCGCCAGACAGAGGTCGAGCACGGCTTCCGGGAGATGCCGGGCCAGGACTCTCACCGCGTAGGCGGCGAGGAAGACCAAGGCGGCGACGGCGAGGGGGATCTCGGTGCGCTGCTCCCATTGGACCAGACGGTCAGGGCGGTCGGCGCCGCGGCGGGGGGCGGGTCCGGTGTGGTCGGGCTGGTGGTGGGCGGTCCGTCGGTCGGGCACGGGGACCTCGGTGCGGTCGGGCCGACGACGGGCGGCGTCGCGGGCCCGGGCCTCACCGCTGCCGTCGGGCTCGTGACCGTCGCTGCCGGGGCGTGTGCCGCTGTCGTCGTCCACCCGTCCAGCTTGGCCCGGGCTGCTTTTCCCACAACCCCGCCGACACGGCGCGAACGGGCGAAGTCATATGCTGCACTGCATGACGAGTGAGCCGGAGCAGCAGTTGGGAGTGGGGACGCAGGACGCGTTCCAGCGTCTGTGGACCCCCCACCGGATGGCCTACATCCAGGGCGAGAACAAGCCGACCGGCCCCGGTGCCGACGACGGTTGCCCCTTCTGCTCGATTCCGGCCAAGTCCGACGAGGACGGCCTGATCGTCCGGCGCGGCCGGCTGGTCTACGCGGTGCTCAACCTCTACCCGTACACCGGCGGCCATCTGATGGTCGTGCCCTACCGTCACGTGGCCGACTACACCGACCTCACCGAGCCGGAGACCGCCGAGCTCGCCGCCCTGACCAAGCAGGCGATGACGGCCCTGCGGACGGCGTCGGGGGCGCACGGCTTCAACATCGGCATGAACCAGGGGACGGTCGCAGGCGCCGGCATCGCCGCCCACCTCCACCAGCACATCGTCCCCCGCTGGGGCGGTGACACGAACTTCATGCCGGTCGTCGGCCACACGAAGGTGCTGCCGCAGCTGCTGGGTGACACACGGAAGATGCTGTCGGAGGCATGGCCGACGGTTTGATCTCCGCGGGATGCGGCCCTGCATGCCGAAGGTGGGTCCGGGGGCGCGGCACCCAGCAGGGCGCGGCACCCGGACCCACCCGTACGTCGATCCGGCCGAACCGCCGGAGGCCTACGCGTCGTAGACGTCCGCCTTCCGCGGTGACACATCCTGGACCTGCGTGCTCAGGAAGCCCGCCCGCGTGCCGAACTTCTCGGTGTCCACGCCGTTCTCCGACAGGACCCGGATCGCCGCGGAGTGCACGACCCGCAGGACCGGAGTGGCGGCGCGCAGCGCGTCGTCGGCCATGAAGCGGTGCCGCCACGGCTTGTCCGCCCAGGCGTGCCGCAGACCGAACGGCTCGGGCAGGGCGAGCGAGCCGCCGAGCCAGTTGAGCAGCGGCGGATACCAGGTCAGGGGCGCCCGCGCGGTCAGACGCACCACCTCGTCGGCGTCGACCAGCGGCAGCTTGATCTTCTTGGTCTCCCAGAAGCGCAGCTGCTTGGCGACCTCCTTCTCCTTGGCCGCGGGCTTCGAGGTGAACAGCCCGTGCACCGGGCCCAGCGCGTGCCCGGTGACCTCGATGCGCAGCGTCTCGTGCAGCACGGTCACCGTGATCAGCATGGTGAGGACCAGCTGCCCCTCCCACAGCGTCCACTGCACGCCCAGGTAGTGCCGGTCACCGCCGCCGAACTGCTGCTTGTTGCAGATGTCCTGTATCGCGTGCGTCTTGACCTGGTACGCGTCCACGTCCGTGCCCCCGGGCCGGGACACTTCCTTGGAACCCTCCGCGATCGGGGTGACGACCCAGTGGCGTATGGACGGCTTGGGGAAACCGCCGGTGTTGATCGTGTTGCGTTCCAGCATGCGCAGCTGGTCGTGGATGGAGCGGATGACGTCCCAGCTGCGGAAGGGGTGGATCTCCCGGGTGGGGTCGGCCGACACCAGGTCCTCGGCCAGCTGCCAGCTGCCCCACCGGGTGCCCATGCCGAGTATCCCCTTGGGGCCGGCGTAGAAGACGGAGTTGGACTGCTGCTCGGCGCTGAGCGTGGCCAGGGCCTGGCGCAACTGCTCGGCCGCGGTCTCGCCGGGGTTGCTCGGCACGGCCTCGGGCACCTTGGCGCCCACGCTGCTGCCGGCCAGCAGACTGGACCACCGCTCCCGCAGATCCCGCGCGGTGCGCTCGCAGATCTGCTTGGCCCAGAACCAGCCGACCACGGGCAGGACGACGCACGCGCGTGCGTACAGGCCCCAGAACCCGCCGAAGGGCATCTTGACGAGGAAGAGCACGGCGAGCGCGCCCATCGCGACCAGCAGCGCGGTGGCGAGCGCGCCTGCCTGCTTGTCCTCGCGCTTGGCGATGGTGGTGCGCAGGGTGAAGACCAGCAGCCAGACCAGGAGGCCGGGCAGGAACAGCACACCGCACAGCACCATGACGGCGGTCAGCCAGTTGTCCCGGTCCCGGCGGATGTTGTTCGCCGCGAGACAGTGCTCGACCACGACCTGCGGCTCCGCGCCGAAGGACTGGATGAGCGGCTTGCGGCCCTTGCCGAGCATGCGGGTGATCACGGCCGTGGAGAAGGCCTCGCCCAGGTTGGGTCGGAAGATCTTCGCCCACTTGCGGCCGCCCTTGACGGCCGACGCGTGCCACTCGTTGTTGGCCTTGAGGATCTCCTCCACCGGATTGTCCCGATAGGCCGCCGAGGCCAGGGCGAACGTCGCCGTCTGCGCCTCGTCGCCCGTACGCGGCACTTGCGGACCGAAGATGTCCGCGTAACCGCCGTCAACGGTCATTCCCGCCCCCGATCGCCGCCGGACTCACCCACTGCGGCCTTCCCGACTTCCTTGCTTCGCACACCTGTTGATCAGGTCATCAGCGTATCCGTACGCACGGACATTAATCGGCGGACGGCCGAAGCCGCCCGCCGATTCGGAGGGGAGCCTTCCACAAACGTCACCAACGGGGCTCAGGACGCCACTTGCGCGGCGCCCGGCCCCAACTACGAGGCGACCCGCGCCTCTTCACGGATCCTCTCGGCGATCTGCGACGGCATGGGTTCGTGCCGGGCGTAGGAACGGCTGAAACGGGCGGTGCCGTGCGACAGGGACCTGAGGTCCACCGCGTACCGTCCGATCTCGATCTCGGGCACCTCGGCCCTGATGAGCGTGCGCCCGCCGTTGGTCTGCTCGGTGCCGAGCACCCGGCCGCGCCGCCCGGACAGGTCGCTCATCACGGGGCCCACGTAGTCGTCGCCGACCAGCACGGACACCTCGGCGACCGGCTCCAGCAGATGGATCTTCGCGTCCGCCGCCGCCTCCCTGAGGGCCAGCGCCCCGGCCGTCTGGAACGCGGCGTCCGAGGAGTCCACGGAGTGCGCCTTGCCGTCCAGCAGCGTCACCCGCACGTCGACGAGCTGATGGCCGGAGGCGACCCCCTTGGCGGCCTGCGCGCGTATGCCCTTCTCGACGGACGGGATGAACTGCCGCGGTACCGCCCCGCCGACGACCTTGTCGACGAACTCGATGCCCGAGCCGCCGGGCAGCGGCTCCACCTCGATCTCGCAGATGGCGAACTGCCCGTGCCCGCCGGACTGCTTCACATGCCGCCCACGCCCGGCCGACCTGTCCGCGAACGTCTCCCGCAGCGAGACCCGGTGCGGTACGAGGTCCACCTGCACGCCGTAGCGGTTGCGCAGCCGCTCCAGCGCCACGTCGGCGTGAGCCTCGCCCAGGCACCACAGGACGACCTGGTGGGTGTCCTGGTTCTGTTCGAGCCGCATGGTCGGGTCCTCGGCGACCAGCCGGGACAGACCCTGCGAGAGCTTGTCCTCGTCCGCCTTGCTGTGCGCCTCGATGGCCAGCGGCAGCAGCGGGTCGGGCATCTCCCACGGCTCCATGAGCAGCGGGTCGTCCTTGGCGGAGAGAGTGTCGCCGGTCTCCGCGCGGCTGAGCTTGGCCACGCACGCGAGGTCGCCCGCGATGCAGTGCGAGAGCTGGCGCTGCTGCTTGCCGAAGGGCGCGGACAGCGCGCCGATGCGCTCGTCGACGTCGTGGTCCTCGTGCCCGCGGTCGGCGAGCCCGTGCCCGGAGACATGGACCGTCTCGTCGGGGCGCAGGGTCCCGGAGAAGACCCGCACCAGCGAGATCCGGCCGACGTACGGGTCGGACGCGGTCTTCACGACCTCCGCGACCAGCGGCCCCTCGGTGTCGCACGCCTTGATCTCGCGCGGCTTGCCGTCGATGGTGGTCACCCCGGGTGTGGGGTGCTCGAACGGAGTCGGGAAGCCGCCCGTGATCAGTTCCAGCAGCTCGACCGTGCCGAGCCCCTGCTTGGCGCCGTCGGCCGCCGGGGCGGCGGCCAGGACCGGATGGAACACACCGCGCGCGACGGCCCGTTCCAGGTCCTCCACGAGCGTCTTGAAGTCGATCTCCTCGCCGCTCAGATAGCGGTCCATGAGGGTCTCGTCCTCGCTCTCCGAGATGATCCCCTCGATCAGCCGGTTACGGGCCTCCTCGATCCCCGGCAGCAGGTCCTCGCCCGGTTCGGACTCCTTGCGCTCGCCCGACGAGTAGTCGAACACCTTCTGCGACAGCAGCCCGGTCAGCCCGGTCACGGGCGCGTGCCCGTCGGGTCCTTGCGGGCCGTGCAGCGGCAGGTAGAGCGGGAGCACGGCGTCGGGATCGTCGCCGCCGAAGGTCTCCGCGCAGATCCGCGTCATCTCCTCGAAGTCCGCCCGCGCGGCCTCCAGATGCGTGACGACGATCGCCCGGGGCATCCCGACGGCCGCGCACTCCTCCCACACCATGCGCGTGGAGCCGTCCACCCCGTCCGAGGCCGAGACGACGAAAAGGGCCGCGTCCGCCGCTCGCAGACCGGCCCTGAGTTCCCCGACGAAGTCGGCGTATCCGGGGGTGTCCAGAATATTGATCTTGTACCCGTCCCATTCGACGGGCACCAGGGAGAGCTGTACCGAGCGTTGCTGCCGGTGCTCGATCTCGTCGTAGTCCGAGACGGTGCCGCCGTCCTCCACGCGGCCCGCCCGGTTCACTGCTCCCGCCGTCAGCGCGAGAGCTTCCACCAATGTCGTCTTGCCCGAACCGGAGTGGCCGACCAGCACCACATTCCGTACGGACGCGGGGTGGTCGGCCGCTGTTGCCCTGCCGGCGGCTCCGGGGTGTGCGTTCGCCTTGTCGCCCATGGCCTTGCCTCCCGTGCACGGTGAGGTCTCTGTGGGCGCGGACGTATGGACCCGCGTGCGGTGCGGCTCCGGTGACGCCCGCGGTTCTTCGAGCTTTCCACTCCCGTCACGGTGCGTCCATACAAAGGACGCGATCGCGCCGTGACCCGGATGCCGCGACCCCGTGACACGGGCTCCGGGTGCCCGCCCGTCGCCCACGCGCGCGCGTGGCTACGATGGGCCAGCCGGTGGCCAGCAGGGGCCGCGCGGCGACACCGACCCTCGGGAAGGCCATGCTGAACAAGTACGCGCGTGCATTCTTCACGCGTGTCCTCACGCCGTTCGCCACGTTTCTGATCAGAAGGGGCGTCAGCCCCGACACGGTCACGCTTCTCGGCACCGCCGGGGTCGTCGCGGGCGCGCTGGTCTTCTACCCCATGGGCGAGTTCTTCTGGGGCACGGTCGTGATCACGCTGTTCGTGTTCTCCGACCTCGTCGACGGCAACATGGCCCGCCAGCTGGGCCGCACCAGCCGCTGGGGCGCCTTCCTGGACTCCACGCTCGACCGGGTCGCCGACGGCGCGATCTTCGGCGGCTTCGCCCTCTGGTACGCCGGTGGCGGCGACGACATCACCCTGTGCGCGGTCTCCATCTTCTGCCTGGCCAGCGGCCAGGTGGTGTCGTACACCAAGGCCCGTGGCGAGTCGATCGGGCTGCCGGTCGCCGTCAACGGCCTCGTCGAGCGCGCCGAGCGCCTGGTGATCGCCCTGACGCTGGCGGGCCTCGCGGGCCTGCACAAGTTCGGCGTGCCCGGCATCCAGTACCTGCTGCCGGTCGCCCTGTGGGTCGTCGCCGTCGGGAGCCTGATCACGCTGATCCAGCGGGTCGTCACGGTCCGCAGGGAGTCCGCGGAGGCCGAGGAGGCCGCCGCCCGGTCCGGCGCCGCCGACGCGGACGCCATCGACGCGGACGCCGCCGAGCAGGACGTCGTCACGAAGGACGACTCCGGGCCGGCCGGCACCGAGCCGGACCCCGTCGAGGGGAAGCCGCAGGCGCAAGGGAGCGAGGCCGCGAAGTGAGCGCCCAGGAGCGGCTGACGGACGCGCTGTACGGCCTCGGCTGGGGCGTGGTCAAGAAGCTCCCCGAGCCGGTCGCCGTCCGCCTCGGCAGGAGCATCGCCGACCTGGCCTGGAAACAGCGCGGCAAGGGCGTCCTGCGGCTGGAGAGCAACTACGCGCGCGTGGTGCCCGACGCGAGCCCCGAGCGCCTCGCCGAGCTCTCGCGCGCGGGCATGCGGTCGTACCTGCGCTACTGGATGGAGTCCTTCCGGCTGCCCGCCTGGAGCGAGGAGCGCATCAAGGCCGGTTTCTGCCCCAAGGACCTGCACCATCTCACCGACGGGCTCGCCGCCGGCAAGGGTGTCGTCCTCGCGCTGCCGCACATGGCCAACTGGGACCTCGCCGGCGCCTGGGTCACCACCAAGCTGGAGACGCCGTTCACCACGGTCGCCGAACGGCTCAAGCCGGAGACGCTGTACGACCGTTTCGTCGCCTACCGCGAGGGCCTCGGCATGGAGGTCCTCCCGCACAGCGGCGGCACCGCGTTCGGCACCCTGGCCCGTCGGCTGCGCGACGGCGGCCTGGTCTGCCTGGTCGCCGAGCGGGACCTGTCCTCCTCCGGCGTCGAGGTCCGGTTCTTCGGCGAGGCCACCCGCATCCCCGCGGGCCCGGCCCTGCTGGCCCAGCAGACGGGCGCGCTGCTGCTGCCGGTGACACTCTGGTACGACGACTCGCCCGTCATGCAGGGCAGGGTGCATCCACCGGTCGAGGTGCCCGAGACAGGTACCCGGGCCGAAAAGACGTCTGTCATGGCACAGGCGCTGGCCGATGCCTTCGCCACCGGGATCGCCGACCATCCGGAGGACTGGCACATGCTGCAGCGTCTGTGGCTCAAGGACCTCGAACCGCGCCCGTCGGACGGGGCCCGATCGTGAGAATCGGCATCGTCTGCCCGTACTCCTGGGATGTGCCGGGTGGCGTCCAGTTCCACATCCGCGATCTCGCCGAGTACTTCATCCGCCTCGGCCACGAGGTGTCCGTCCTCGCCCCGGCCGACGACGACACCCCGCTGCCGCCCTACGTCGTCTCGGCCGGGCGTGCGGTCCCGGTGCCGTACAACGGCTCGGTGGCCCGGCTGAGCTTCGGCTTCCTGTCGGCGGCACGGGTGCGCCGCTGGCTGCACGACGGCGAGTTCGACGTGGTCCACATCCATGAGCCGTCCTCGCCGTCGCTCGGCCTGCTGACCTGCTGGGCCGCCCAGGGCCCGATCGTCGCCACCTTCCACACCTCGAACCCGCGCTCCCGGGTCATGGTCGCCGCGTACTCGATCCTCCAGGCCGCCCTGGAGAAGATCAGTGCCCGGATCGCCGTCAGCGAGTACGCGCGCCGCACGCTCGTCGAGCATCTGGGCGGCGACGCGGTGGTGATCCCCAACGGCGTGGACGTCGACTTCTTCGCCAAGGCCGAGCCGAAGCCCGAGTGGCAGGGCGGCACGATCGGCTTCATGGGCCGCATCGACGAGCCCCGCAAGGGCCTGCCGGTGCTGATGAAGGCCCTGCCGAAGATCCTCGCCGAGTGCCCGCAGACCCGGCTCCTGGTCGCCGGGCGCGGCGACGAGGAGGAGGCCGTGGAGTCCCTCCCCGAGGAGCTGCGTGCGCGCGTGGAGTTCCTCGGCATGGTCAGCGACGAGGACAAGGCCCGCTTCCTGCGCAGCGTCGACCTGTACGTCGCCCCCAACACCGGCGGCGAGAGCTTCGGGATCATCCTCGTCGAGGCCATGTCGGCGGGGGCCCCGGTGCTGGCCTCGGACCTGGACGCCTTCGCCCAGGTTTTGGACCAGGGCGCCGCGGGCGAGCTCTTCGCCAACGAGGACGCGGACGCGCTCGCGCAGGCGGCGGTACGGCTGCTCCGAGACCCGGCGCGACTGGCGGAGCTGCGTGAACGCGGCAGCGCGCACGTCCGCCGGTTCGACTGGTCGACTGTCGGGGCCGACATCCTGTCCGTCTACGAGACGGTGACGGCAGGCGCGGCGGCGGTGGCGGCGGCGGACGAGGACCGGGGGCCGGGGCTGCGGGCCCGGCTGGGGCTGGCGCGGGACTGAGCGCGGCGGCGGCCTGATCGGCGGGGCGTGGGACTGAGTAGGGCGGCGGTCTGTCCGGCGGGGCGTGGGACTGAGTATGGCGGCGGTCTGTCCGGCGGGGCGTGGGACTGAGTACGGCGGCGGTCTGTCCGGCGGGGCGTGGGACTGAGTACGGCGGTGGCCCAGATCGGCGAGGCGCGGGAAGGCGGGCCGTCGGTGGGGTGCCCCGCCCGCGTCCGCCGGCTCCGTCCGAGCAGCGCCGCCCCCCGTTCCTTACGCGCACTCGCCCTTGTCCGAGCAGCGCCGCCCACCCGTTGCTCACGCGTACGCGCCCCTGCCCGAGCATCGCCGCAACCACCCGGCACGGGTCCCCGCCCCGCCCCGATAGCCTTGCTGCCCGTGACTCCCACCCTCATCTGGATTCTCGTCGCGCTCGTCGCGATCGGGCTGTATCTGAGCTGGACCGCGGGCCGTCTCGACCGGCTGCACGCGAGGATCGACGCCACGCGCGCGGGCCTGGACGCGCAGTTGCTGCGCCGGGCCTCCGTGGCCCAGGAACTGGCCACCTCAGGTGTGCTGGACCCGGCCGCGTCGATCGTGCTCTACGAGGCCGCGCACGCCGCCCGGCAGGCCGAGGAGGAGCAGCGGGAGTTCGCCGAGAGCGAGCTGAGCCAGGCCCTGAGGGCCGTGTTCGCCGAACCGGCCCAGGTGGAGGCGATCCGCGAGGCGCCCGGGGGAGAGGCGGCCGCCCACGAGCTCACCGAGGCGGTACGCCGGGTGCCCATGGCCCGCCGCTTCCACAACGACGCCGTCGGCGCCGCCCGCCGGCTGCGCCAGCACCGCAAGGTCCGCTGGTTCCGCCTGGCCGGCCACGCCCCCTTCCCGATGGCCTTCGAGATGGACGACGAACCGCCCGCCGCACTGGTGGACCGGGCCGCGTAGGCCGACGCAGGATGGTGGACCGGGCCGCGTAGGCCGACGCAGGACGGGCCGCGCAAGGACGAGAACGGCAAAACGATCCACCGGCTCCCTATTGGCCCTTGCTGTGGCCTGGTCCGGTGGCGTTTCCTCGGGGCTGCAGTAATCCCTTTTCACTTCAGCGAGGTCAACCCGTGTCCAGCACCGAGAACCAGGCTCCCGAGACCGGCACCGCGCGCGTGAAGCGCGGAATGGCGGAGCAGCTCAAGGGCGGCGTGATCATGGACGTCGTCACGCCGGAGCAGGCGAAGATCGCGGAGGACGCGGGCGCCGTCGCCGTCATGGCCCTGGAGCGGGTCCCGGCCGACATCCGCAAGGACGGCGGCGTGGCCCGGATGTCCGACCCGGACATGATCGAGGGCATCATCGAGGCCGTCTCGATCCCGGTCATGGCCAAGTCCCGCATCGGCCACTTCGTCGAGGCCCAGGTCCTGCAGTCCCTCGGCGTCGACTACATCGACGAGTCCGAGGTCCTCACCCCCGCCGACGAGGTCAACCACTCCGACAAGTGGTCCTTCACCACCCCGTTCGTCTGCGGTGCCACCAACCTGGGCGAGGCCCTGCGCCGCATCGCCGAGGGCGCGGCCATGATCCGCTCCAAGGGCGAGGCCGGCACCGGCAACGTCGTCGAGGCCGTCCGCCACCTGCGCCAGATCAAGAACGAGATCGCCAAGCTGCGCGGCTTCGACAACCACGAGCTCTACGCCGCCGCCAAGGACCTGCGCGCCCCGTACGAGCTGGTCAAGGAGGTCGCCGAGCTCGGCAAGCTCCCGGTGGTCCTCTTCTCCGCCGGTGGTGTCGCCACCCCCGCCGACGCCGCTCTCATGCGCCAGCTCGGCGCCGAGGGCGTCTTCGTCGGCTCCGGCATCTTCAAGTCCGGCGACCCGGCCAAGCGTGCCGCCGCCATCGTGAAGGCCACCACCTTCTACGACGACCCGAAGATCATCGCGGACGCGTCCCGCAACCTCGGCGAGGCCATGGTCGGCATCAACTGCGACACCCTCCCCGAGACCGAGCGCTACGCCAACCGCGGCTGGTAACCACTCATGAGCACTCCTGTCATAGGCGTCCTGGCCCTCCAGGGCGACGTCCGGGAGCACCTCGTCGCCCTGGCCGCGGCCGACGCCGTGGCCAGGCCGGTGCGGCGCCCCGACGAACTCGCCGAGGTGGACGGCCTCGTCATCCCCGGCGGCGAGTCCACCACCATCTCCAAGCTGGCCGTCCTGTTCGGCGTGATGGAGCCGCTTCGCGCGCGCGTGCGGGACGGCATGCCCGTCTACGGCACCTGCGCGGGGCTGATCATGCTGGCCGACAAGATCCTCGACCCGCGCTCGGGCCAGGAGACCATCGGCGGCATCGACATGATCGTGCGCCGCAACGCCTTCGGACGCCAGAACGAGTCCTTCGAGGCGGCGGTCGACGTCAAGGGAGTCCCGGGCGACCCGGTGGAGGGTGTCTTCATCCGCGCCCCCTGGGTGGAGTCCGTCGGGGCCGAGGCCGAGGTGCTCGCCGAGCACGACGGCCACATCGTCGCGGTCCGCCAGGGCAACGCGCTCGCCACCTCGTTCCATCCGGAACTGACCGGCGACCACCGCGTGCACTCTCTCTTTGTCGACATGGTGCGCGCGTACCGTACGCGGGAGTCCTTGTAGGATCTCAGGCGTTGGTTGCAGAGATGGGTTACGCGAAGGAGACAGGCAGATGTCCGGCCACTCTAAATGGGCCACGACGAAGCACAAGAAGGCCGTGATCGATGCCAAGCGCGGCAAGCTCTTCGCGAAGCTGATCAAGAACATCGAGGTCGCGGCGCGCATGGGCGGCGTGGACCTGGACGGCAATCCGACGCTGTACGACGCCGTGCAGAAGGCGAAGAAGTCCTCTGTCCCGAACAAGAACATCGACTCCGCGATCAAGCGTGGCGGTGGTCTCGAGGCCGGCGGCGCCGACTACGAGACGATCATGTACGAGGGCTACGGCCCGAACGGCGTCGCGGTGCTCATCGAGTGCCTGACCGACAACCGCAATCGCGCCGCCTCCGACGTGCGTGTCGCCATGACCCGCAACGGCGGCAACATGGCCGACCCCGGTTCGGTGTCGTACCTCTTCAACCGCAAGGGCGTCGTCATCGTCCCCAAGGGCGAGCTCTCCGAGGACGACGTCCTCGGTGCCGTCCTGGACGCGGGCGCCGAGGAGGTCAACGACCTGGGCGAGTCCTTCGAGGTGCTCAGCGAGGCCACTGACCTGGTCGCCGTCCGCACCGCCCTCCAGGACGCCGGGATCGACTACGACTCCGCCGAGGCCAACTTCGTCCCGACCATGCAGGTCGAGCTGGACGAGGAGGGCGCCCGGAAGATCTTCAGGCTGATCGACGCTCTCGAGGACAGCGACGACGTGCAGAACGTCTTCGCCAACTTCGACGTCAGCGACGAGGTCATGGAGAAGGTCGACGCGTAGCGCTGCCGCGAACGGAGCGGATCCGGCGGGCCGGTGGGACACACCCCACCGGCCCGCCGCCGTTGTCGGTGGCAGCAGATAGCCTGCACAAACAGGCGATCGAAGGAGGGGGAGCGTGCGCGTACTCGGGGTGGACCCCGGACTGACGCGGTGCGGTGTCGGTGTGGTCGAGGGGGTCGCGGGCCGGCCGCTCACGATGATCGGCGTCGGGGTCGTACGCACGCCCGCGGACGCCGAGTTGGGGCAGCGGCTCGTCGCCGTCGAGCAGGGCATCGAGCAGTGGCTGGACGAGCACCGGCCCGAATACGTCGCCGTGGAGCGGGTGTTCAGCCAGCACAACGTTCGGACCGTGATGGGCACCGCTCAGGCCAGTGCCGTGGCCATGCTGTGCGCCGCCCGCCGCGGCATCCCCGTCGCCCTGCACACCCCCAGCGAGGTCAAGGCCGCCGTCACCGGCAGCGGCCGCGCCGACAAGGCCCAGGTCGGGGCCATGGTCACCCGCCTGCTGCGGCTCGACGCCCCGCCCAAACCGGCCGACGCCGCCGACGCCCTCGCCCTCGCCATCTGCCACATCTGGCGCGCCCCCGCCCAGAACAGACTCCAGCAGGCCGTCGCCCTGCACACCGCCGGCGCACGGACCACAGCACGGAAAGGCCGTACGGCATGATCGCCTTTGTGAGCGGCACGATCGCCGCCCTCGCTCCCGACGCCGCCGTGGTCGAGATCGGCGGGGTCGGCATGGCGGTGCAGTGCACGCCGAACACGCTCTCGACCCTCCGCCTCGGCCAGCCGGCCAAGCTCGCCACCTCCCTGGTCGTGCGCGAGGACTCCCTCACCCTCTACGGCTTCGTCGACGACGACGAGCGCCAGGTCTTCGAACTGCTCCAGACCGCCAGCGGAGTCGGCCCGCGCCTTGCCCAGGCCATGCTGGCCGTGCACGCGCCGGACGCACTGCGCCGGGCGGTGGCCACGGGCGACGAGAAGGCACTCATCGCCGTGCCCGGCATCGGCAAGAAGGGCGCCCAGAAGCTGCTCCTGGAGCTCAAGGACCGGCTGGGCGAACCGATCGGCGCCCCCGCGATCGGCGCACCGGTCACCCAGGGCTGGCGCGACCAACTGCACGCCGCGCTGATCGGCCTCGGATACGCCACGCGCGAGGCCGACGAGGCGGTCACCGCCGTGACCCCGCAGGCGGAGGCGGCCGAGGGCACGCCCCAGGTCGGCCAACTGCTGAAGGCGGCCCTCCAGACCCTGAACCGCGCCCGCTGACCCACCCGACATTGAGGCACACCACATGAACTGGGACGACACCACCGACGAGACCGCCGCCGAGCGGCTCGTCGGTGCGTCCGCCGACCGCGAGGACCAGGCCGTCGAGGCCGCCCTGCGCCCCAAGGACCTGGACGAGTTCATCGGCCAGGAGAAGGTCCGCGAACAGCTCGACCTGGTCCTGCGGGCCGCACGCGCGCGAGGCGCCACCGCCGACCACGTGCTGCTCTCCGGAGCCCCCGGCCTCGGCAAGACCACCCTCTCGATGATCATCGCGGCCGAGATGGGTGCCCCGATCCGCATCACCAGCGGCCCCGCCATCCAGCACGCCGGCGACCTCGCGGCGATCCTCTCCTCCCTCCAGGAGGGCGAGGTCCTCTTCCTCGACGAGATCCACCGCATGTCGCGGCCCGCCGAGGAGATGCTCTACATGGCGATGGAGGACTTCCGCGTCGACGTCATCGTCGGCAAGGGCCCCGGCGCCACCGCCATCCCGCTGGAGCTGCCCCCGTTCACCCTGGTCGGCGCCACCACGCGCGCGGGCCTGCTGCCGCCCCCGCTGCGCGACCGCTTCGGCTTCACCGCCCACATGGAGTTCTACGAACCCGCCGAGCTGGAGCGCGTCATCCACCGCTCGGCCAACCTCCTCGACGTCGAGATCGGCTCCGACGGCGCCGCCGAGATCGCGGGACGCTCCCGCGGCACGCCCCGTATCGCCAACCGCCTGCTGCGCCGGGTGCGCGACTACGCCCAGGTCAAGGCCGACGGAATCATCACCCGCGACATCGCCGCGGCAGCCCTCAAGGTCTACGAGGTCGACGCCCGCGGCCTCGACCGCCTCGACCGCGGAGTCCTGGAGGCCCTGCTCAAGCTGTTCGCCGGCGGCCCGGTCGGCCTGTCCACGCTCGCGGTCGCGGTGGGGGAGGAGCGGGAGACCGTCGAGGAGGTGGCCGAGCCCTTCCTCGTACGGGAGGGGCTCCTCGCCCGCACCCCGCGCGGACGCGTCGCCACTCCCGCCGCATGGGCCCACCTCGGCCTCACCCCGCCCCGCTCGGCGTCCACAGGAAACGGACAACAGGACCTGTTCGGGACGTGATGCCTTTGTGACGGCCAAGCATTGGCCGGGTCCGGAACCCAGGTGCGATGCTGAGCGTTGTTCCATGCGCGCGGACTCGCTTAGACTCCGCCGATGCCGCCTTTGTCGGCGGCGTACACACCCCCAACCATCAGGCCGCTCACCATCGCGGTCGCGTGAAGGAAGTTCCGACCCGTGAGTCTCGTGACCCTCCTCCCGTTCATCGTGCTCATCGGGGCCATGTTCCTGATGACCCGGTCGGCCAAGAAGAAGCAGCAGCAGGCCGCCAACATGCGGAACGACATGCAGCCCGGCAGCGGCGTCCGCACGATCGGGGGTATGTACGCCACGGTCAAGGAGGTCAACGACGACACCGTCCTCCTCGACGCGGGCCCGGGCGTGGAACTGCTCTTCGCGAAGAACGCCATCGGTGCCGTCCTGACGGACGACGAGTACAACCGCATCGTCCACGGCATCGAGCACGACCTGAAGTCCGACTCCGACGTCGTCCCGGACGACGCCTCCTCTCTTGCTGGTCCCACCGACACCGACGAGTCCGCCGACGAAGCTGCCGCCGCCTCCGACGAGAAGTCCGTCGACCTCGGTAAGAAGGACACGGCCGAGGAGCCCGCCGTCGACGCGCCCGCCAAGGCCGACGCCGAGACCGAGGCCCCCGAGGCGAAGTCGGACGACGAGCCGAAGAAGACCGACGGCGACTCCGGCGCGAAGTAGTCGCACTCCAGGGCGCGCGGACCAGCTCCGCGCGCCCCGGACCTGCGCGGCTCGCACGGGATCCCGACACCAGTCATGGCCGCCCGCCCGCCGATCCGGCGCGAGAGCGGCCCGAGAGGGAGTACGAGAAGGTGGCAGCACCTAAAAGGGGCCGGAGCGCGAGTGCCCAGAGCAAGCCAGGGCGCACGCTGGCCCTGATCCTGATCGCCATGGTGGCGCTGACCGGGGGAATGTTCCTCTCCGGGCACACCACCCCCCGTCTCGGCATCGACCTTGCCGGCGGTACCAGCATCACGCTGGGGGCGAAGGCCGACCAGGGGTCGGCGATCAACAAGGCCAACATGGACACCGCGGTCGACATCATGAACCGCCGTGTCAACGGCCTGGGCGTCTCCGAGGCGGAGGTGCAGACCCAGGGTGATCGCAACATCATCGTGAACATCCCCAAGGGCACCAACTCCAAGGAAGCCCGCGACCAGGTCGGCACCACCGCCAAGCTGTACTTCCGCCCGGTCCTGGCCCAGGAGGCCACCGGCAGCGCCGCGGCCACCTCGCCGAGCCCGTCCGCCAGCGGCTCCTCGAGCGCCTCGCCGAGCCCCTCCGCGAGCAAGTCCGGCTCCTCCGGCGAGAAGGCGACCTCGTCGTCCTCCCCGTCGGCCTCCGCCACCTCGCAGGGCCGTGCGGTCACCGACGCGCTGAAGGCCGACTCCACGCCGTCCGCCTCGGCGAGCGCGTCGAGCCCCGCGTCCCCGTCGGCCTCCGCGAGCACCGGCGCCTCCACCGGCGACGCCAAGCTCCAGGCCGCCTATGCCGCCCTGGACTGCTCGAAGAAGGCGCAGCGCAACACCGCGGGCGAAGGCGCCAAGCCGGGCGAGACCACCGTCGGCTGCGGCGAGATCTCCGGCGTCTGGTACAAGTACCTGCTCGGCCCGGCCGCCGTCGACGGCACCGAGGTCAAGAAGGCCCAGGCGGTCTTCGACACGCAGACCGCCGCCGGCTGGCAGGTCACCATGACCTTCAACAGCAAGGGCGCCAAGAAGTTCGCCGACGTCACCGGCAAGCTTGCGCAGAACACCCAGCCGCAGAACGAGTTCGGCATCGTCCTCGACGGCCAGGTCGTCTCCAGCCCCTACGTCAGCTCCTCGATCACCGGCGGCAACGCGCAGATCTCCGGCAGCTTCACCCAGGAAGAGGCCCAGAACCTCGCCAACATGCTGTCGTACGGCGCCCTCCCGCTCTCCTTCCAGGAGGAGAGCGTGACCACGGTGACCGCGGCACTCGGCGGTGACCAGCTGCGCGCCGGTCTCCTGGCCGGTGCCATCGGCCTCCTTCTGGTCGTCGTCTACCTGGTGGCCTACTACCGGGGCCTGTCGCTCGTCGCGATGGCCTCGCTGCTCGCCTCCGGCATCCTCACCTACGTGATCATGTCCCTGCTCGGCCCGACGATCGGCTTCGCGCTGAACCTGCCGGCCGTGTGCGGAGCCATCGTCGCCATCGGTATCACCGCGGACTCGTTCATCGTGTACTTCGAACGCATCCGGGACGAGATCCGCGAGGGCCGCTCGCTGCGCCCGGCGGTGGAGCGGGCCTGGCCGCGTGCCCGGCGCACCATCCTGGTCTCCGACTTCGTGTCGTTCCTCGCCGCCGCGGTCCTGTTCGTCGTGACCGTCGGCAAGGTCCAGGGCTTCGCGTTCACGCTGGGCCTGACCACCGTGCTCGACGTCGTCGTGGTCTTCTTCTTCACCAAGCCCCTGATGACGCTCCTCGCCCGCCGGAAGTTCTTCGCGAACGGCAGCAAGTGGTCCGGCCTCGACCCGAAGAGCCTGGGCGCACAACCGCCGCTGCGGCGCACCCGCCGTCCCGCCCCCGCCCAGACGAAGGAGGCGTGAGCATGTCGAAGCTCGGCAATCTCGGCGCCCGACTGCACCGTGGCGAGATCAGCTACGACTTCATCGGTCACCGCAAGCTCTGGTACAGCATCTCGATCCTGATCACCATCACGGCGATCGTCGGCCTCGCGGTACGCGGCCTGAACATGGGCATCGACTTCCAGGGCGGCGCGGTCTTCACCACGCAGAAGACCAGCGTCTCCGTCTCCCAGGCCGAGGACTACGCGAAGGAGGCCTCCGGCCACGACGCGGTCGTCCAGAAGCTCGGCAACGGCACGCTGCGCATCCAGATCGCCGGCATGGACACCCAGCAGTCCGACCGGATCAAGACGGATCTGGCCAAGGACTTCAAGGTCGACCCGGAGACCATCGCCGCCGACCTGGTCGGACCGAGCTGGGGCGACCAGATCGCCAACAAGGCCTGGCAGGGTCTGGCGATCTTCATGGTCCTCGTCGTGATCTATCTGGCGATCGCCTTCGAGTGGCGCATGGCCATCGCGGCGCTCGTCGCACTGATCCACGACATCACCATCACCGTCGGCATCTACGCCCTCGTCGGCTTCGAGGTCACGCCGGGCACGGTGATCGGTCTGCTGACCATCCTCGGTTACTCGCTCTACGACACGGTGGTCGTCTTCGACTCCCTCAAGGAGCAGACGAAGGACATCACCAAGCAGAGCCGCTGGACCTACAGCGACATCGCCAACCGCTCGATCAACGGCACCCTGGTCCGCTCGATCAACACCACGGTGGTCGCGCTGCTGCCGGTGGCGGGCCTGCTGTTCATCGGTGGCGGCTTCCTCGGCGCGGGCACGCTCAACGACATCTCGCTGTCGCTGTTCGTCGGTCTCGCCGCCGGTGCGTACTCCTCGATCTTCATCGCCACGCCGCTCGTCGCCGACCTCAAGGAGCGCGAGCCGGCGATGAAGGCCCTCAAGAAGCGGGTCCTCGCCAAGCGCGCGCAGGCCCCCGTCGAGGAGGAGCACATCGAGAGCCGGGGCGAGCAGATGGACGACGGTGAGCCGGAGGACGCCGCCCACGCGGTCGTCGGCCCGCGCACCCAGCCCGCCTCCCGTGGCCGTGGCCGCGGCCGTCCCTCGGGGAAGCGCCGATGAGGGAACTCGTGGACATCACGGCGCTGCTGCTCAGCCGTATCCGTGATGTGGCCGACTACCCGGAGCCGGGCGTGATGTTCAAGGACATCACCCCGCTCCTGGCGGACCCGGCGGCGTTCTCGGCGCTCACCGACGCGCTGGCCGCGGTCGCCGCGGACACCGGTGCCACGAAGGTCGTCGGTCTTGAGGCCCGGGGCTTCATCCTCGGTGCCCCGGTCGCCGTCCGCGCGGGGCTCGGCTTCATCCCGGTACGCAAGGCGGGCAAGCTCCCCGGGGCGACCCTCAGCCAGGCCTACGACCTGGAGTACGGCTCGGCGGAGATCGAGGTGCACGCGGAGGACCTGTCCGCCGACGACCGCATCCTGATCGTCGACGACGTCCTGGCCACCGGCGGCACCGCCGAGGCCTCGATCGAGCTGATCCGCCGCGCGGGCGCCGAGGTCGCGGGCCTCGCGGTCCTGATGGAGCTGGGCTTCCTGGGCGGCCGGGCCCGCCTGGAGCCGGCCCTGGCGGGAGCCCCGCTGGAAGCGCTGCTGGTGGTCTGAGCGCCGACCGCACCGCGCACCATCTCGAGACGGCCGTCCCGGAACCCCGGGGTGGCCGTCTCGTGCGCAGGGAGCGAGAGGGGCCGCCCCGAACGCCCGGAATGCCGACGGCAGCCCCTCGCGTTGCAGAGCTGTACGTCTCTCACATCGGTCCGAAGGCGATCCCGGGGCGCGGGATCGCTACCATGGGTTCTCCGGAGCCTGACCTGGGGACCCGGATCGCGCACGAGGAGTCCTCTTGCCAGACGAGGCCCAGCCACTGACCGCCGCCAAGCCCGAGCCCGGCTCGGCGCCCGCGGCGAAGCCCGCGCCGGACGCGAAGACCGCGACGAACGACGCCCGCGGGCCGGTCGAGCACGCCCAGTCCGCGCCCGTCGACAAGCCGGCCGAGTCGGCCCGGCCCAAGCCGGCCCCGGCCGAGGACCCCGCACAGTCGGCCCCCGCGCCCCGCCCGAACGCGGGCCAGCCCGCCCGCACCGGCTCCTCCAACCGCGTCCGCGCCCGTCTCGCCCGCCTCGGCGTGCAGCGCTCCAACCCGTACAACCCGGTCCTGGAGCCGTTGCTGCGGATCGTGCGCAGCAACGACCCGAAGATCGAGACCGCGACCCTGCGCAAGATCGAGACGGCCTACCAGGTCGCCGAGCGCTGGCACCGCGGCCAGAAGCGCAAGAGCGGCGACCCGTACATCACGCACCCCCTCGCCGTGACCACGATCCTCGCCGAGCTCGGCATGGACCCCGCCACCCTCATGGCCGGTCTCCTGCACGACACCGTCGAGGACACCGAGTACGGCCTCGACCAGCTCCGCCGCGACTTCGGCGACTCGGTCGCCCTGCTCGTCGACGGCGTCACCAAGCTGGACAAGGTCAAGTTCGGCGAGGCCGCGCAGGCCGAGACCGTGCGCAAGATGGTCGTCGCCATGGCCAAGGACCCCCGCGTCCTGGTCATCAAGCTCGCCGACCGGCTGCACAACATGCGCACCATGCGCTACCTCAAGCGCGAGAAGCAGGAGAAGAAGGCGCGCGAGACCCTCGAGATCTACGCGCCGCTCGCCCACCGCCTCGGCATGAACACCATCAAGTGGGAGCTGGAGGACCTCGCCTTCGCGATCCTCTACCCCAAGATGTACGACGAGATCGTACGACTGGTGGCCGAGCGGGCACCGAAGCGTGACGAGTACCTGGCCATAGTGACCGACGAGGTGCAGTCCGACCTGCGCGCGGCCCGGATCAAGGCCACCGTCACCGGCCGCCCGAAGCACTACTACAGCGTCTACCAGAAGATGATCGTCCGCGGTCGCGACTTCGCGGAGATCTACGACCTGGTCGGCATCCGCGTCCTGGTGGACACCGTCCGCGACTGCTACGCGGCGCTGGGCACCGTCCACGCCCGCTGGAACCCGGTTCCGGGGCGGTTCAAGGACTACATCGCGATGCCCAAGTTCAACATGTACCAGTCGCTGCACACCACGGTCATCGGGCCCAACGGCAAGCCGGTCGAGCTCCAGATCCGGACCTTCGACATGCACCGCCGCGCCGAGTACGGCATCGCCGCGCACTGGAAGTACAAGCAGGAGGCCGTCGCCGGCACCTCCAAGGTCCGCTCGGACCAGCCGAGGACCACCGGCAAGGACGACCACCTCAACGACATGGCGTGGCTGCGCCAGCTCCTCGACTGGCAGAAGGAGACCGAGGACCCCGGCGAGTTCCTGGAGTCCCTGCGCTTCGACCTCTCGCGCAACGAGGTCTTCGTCTTCACGCCCAAGGGCGACGTCATAGCGCTGCCGGCCGGGGCCACCCCGGTGGACTTCTCCTACGCGGTGCACACCGAGGTGGGCCACCGCACCATAGGAGCCCGCGTCAACGGCCGTCTCGTACCGCTGGAGTCGACCCTCGACAACGGCGACCTCGTCGAGGTCTTCACCTCCAAGGCGCCCGGCGCCGGACCGTCCCGGGACTGGCTGAACTTCGTCAAGTCGCCGCGGGCGCGCAACAAGATCCGCGCCTGGTTCTCCAAGGAGCGCCGCGACGAGGCGATCGAGCAGGGCAAGGACGCCATCGTCCGCGCGATGCGCAAGCAGAACCTGCCGATCCAGCGCATCCTCACCGGCGACTCCCTCGTCACGCTCGCGCACGAGATGCGGTACTCCGACATCTCCGCCCTGTACGCGGCGATCGGCGAGGGCCATGTCTCCGCGCAGAACATCGTGCAGAAGCTGGTCCAGGCGCTCGGCGGCGAGGAGGCGGCCACCGAGGAGATCGACGAGTCGGTCCCGCCGACCCGCGGCCGCAGCCGCAAGCGGCGCTCCAGCGCCGACCCGGGTGTCATCGTCAAGGGCGTCGAGGACGTGTGGGTCAAGCTGGCCCGCTGCTGCACCCCCGTCCCCGGCGACCCGATCATCGGCTTCGTCACCCGCGGTAGTGGCGTATCGGTTCACCGCAGCGACTGCGTGAACGTGGAGTCACTGTCCCGCGAGCCCGAGCGCATCCTCGAGGTCGAGTGGGCGCCCACGCAGTCCTCGGTCTTCCTGGTCGCCATCCAGGTCGAGGCCCTGGACCGCTCCCGGCTGCTCTCCGACGTCACCCGCGTCCTGTCCGACCAGCACGTCAACATCCTCTCCGCGGCCGTCCAGACCTCCCGCGACCGCGTCGCCACCTCCCGCTTCACCTTCGAGATGGGCGACCCGAAGCACCTGGGCCACGTCCTGAAGGCGGTCCGGGGCGTGGAGGGCGTGTACGACGTGTACCGCGTGACGTCGGCGCGGAACCGCACCTAGACAGTCGTACGACGAGAAGGGCCCCGTACGTCGCGTACGGGGCCCTTCTCGTCGTGGCAGAGGCTGATCAGCCGCCGAACTCCTGCAGGCCCTTCAAGGCCTGGTCCAGGAGCGCCTGGCGCCCCTCCAGCTCGCGCTCCAGCTTGTCGGCCCTGGCGTTGTTGCCCTGGGCGCGGGCCTGCTCGATCTGGCCCTTGAGCTTGTCCACGGCGGCCTGGAGCTGGCCGGTCAGACCCGCGGCACGCGCGCGTGCCTCCGGGTTCGTCCGGCGCCACTCGGTCTCCTCGGCCTCCTGGAGGGCGCGCTCGACGGTGTGCATCCGGCCCTCGACCTTCGGCCGGGCGTCCCGCGGGACGTGACCGATGGCCTCCCAGCGCTCGTTGATCGTGCGGAACGCGGCACGGGCGCTCTTCAGGTCGCCGATCGGAAGGAGCTTCTCGGCCTCCTCGGCCAGCTCCTCCTTCAGCTTGAGGTTCTCGGTCTGCTCGGCGTCGCGCTCGGCGAAGACCGAGCTGCGGGCCGCGAAGAACACGTCCTGGGCGCCGCGGAAGCGGTTCCACAGGTCGTCCTCGTGCTCGCGCTGGGCGCGGCCCGCGGCCTTCCACTCCGCCATCAGCTCGCGGTAGCGCGCGGCCGTGGGACCCCAGTCCGTCGACCCGGACAGCGCCTCGGCCTCGCCGACCAGCCGCTCCTTGGTCTTGCGGGCCTCCTCGCGCTGCGCGTCCAGCGACGCGAAGTGGGCCTTGCGGCGCTTGGAGAACGCCGAGCGGGCGTGCGAGAAGCGGTGCCACAGCTCGTCGTCCGACTTGCGGTCCAGGCGCGGCAGACCCTTCCAGGTGTCCACCAGGGCGCGCAGCCGCTCACCGGCGGCCCGCCACTGGTCGGACTGGGCCAGCTCCTCCGCCTCGACGACCAGCGCCTCCTTGGCGTGCCGGGCCTCGTCGGACTGCTTCGCGCGCTGCTGCTTGCGCTCCTCGCGGCGCTTGTCGACGGTCTCCACGAGCTTGTCCAACCGCACCTTGAGCGCGTCCAGGTCGCCGACCGCGTGATGCGCGTCGACCTGCTCGCGGATGTGGTCGATGGCTGCCTGAGCGTCCTTCGCCGACAGGTCGGTGGTCTTCACTCGCTTCTCGAGGAGGCCGATCTCGACAACCAGGCCCTCGTACTTGCGCTCGAAGTAGGCCAGGGCTTCCTCGGGGGAGCCGGCCTGCCAGGAACCGACGACCTGCTCGCCGTCGGCCGTACGCACGTACACGGTCCCCGTCTCGTCGACGCGGCCCCACGGGTCGCTGCTCACAGCGCCTCCTCCACATGATGCCTGCGGAAGGCTTCAGCGCCCCCGGGCATCGTCCACAGTTTCGTCACGGCCAACATAGGCGACCGGCGGGTTGCCTGTCCGCATCCCGCGCGACCGAAATTTCGCAGTTGGCGGTCAGGATTTGGTGACGGTTGCCTTGTTGATCACGACGGTCGCGTTCGGCGCGCCGTCGCCCGCTCCGGTGCTCTCACCGGCCGCGGCGATCTTCTTCAGCACCTTCATACCGGATTCCGAGATGGTGCCGAACGGGGTGTAGCTCGGGGGGAGCTGGCTGTCCTGGTAGACGAGGAAGAACTGGCTGCCGCCGGTGTGCGCCTGACCGGTGTTCGCCATCGCGACGGTGCCCGCCGGGTAGACGTTGCTCTTGAGGCTCTTGTCCTTCAGGTTCTCGTCCGGGATGGTGTAGCCCGGTCCGCCGCTGCCGGAGCCCGTCGGGTCGCCGCACTGCAGGACGTAGATGCCGTTGGTGGTGAGCCGGTGGCACTTGGTGTGGTCGAAGAAGCCCTTGCCCGCGAGGAAGTCGAACGAGTTCACGGTGTGCGGGGCCGCCGACGCCTTCAGCGCGATGTCGATCTTGCCGCACGTCGTCGCGAGGTCCAGGGTGTACTTGGCCGACTTGTCGATGGACATCGCCGGCTCCTTCTTCCAGGTCTCCGTCTTGACCTTGCCGGCGGCGGGCTTCGCGCACGGGTCCGGCGCCTTCTTGGTCGCCTCGGCGCTCGGGGTGGCCTCCGCGCTCGCGTTGGCCTTGTCGTCGTCCTTCATGACCCCGGACGTGTAGAGCGCCAGGCTGCCCACCAGGATCACGCCGAGCACCGATGCGATCACAGAGTTGCGTACACGGGCCTTGCGGCGCGCGGCCGTGCGCCGCTGCTGCTGCCGCAAGAACTTCTCCCGCGCGAGCTGCCGCTTCCGCTGTTCCTGGGTGACCACGGGGTTCTCTCCTCATGCGTCTCGTCCGCCGACCGGTACGCATGCGTCCTATGAGCCGACCGCCTGCGTGTGCCCCGTACCGTATATGGGTTCGCTGAGGAATCGGCAGCGCCGGTAGGCTCTGACCACTGGGGCAGCCGCCCGGAAGACCGCCCGTACCCACACAAACCGAGGACGATCGTGCTCATTGCCGGGTTCCCCGCCGGGGCCTGGGGGACGAACTGTTATCTCGTCGCCCCCGCCGCCGGTGAGGAGTGCGTGATCATCGACCCGGGCCACCAGGCCGCCGAAGGAGTCGAAGAGGCGCTCAGGAAGCATCGGCTCAAGCCCGTCGCCGTCGTCCTCACCCACGGCCACATCGATCATGTGGCCTCGGTCGTCCCGGTGTGCGGCGCGCACGACGTGCCCGCCTGGATCCACCCCGAGGACCGGTACATGATGACCGACCCCTCGATGGGTCTCGGGCGCTCGATCGGCATGCCGCTGATGGGCGAGATCACCGTGGGCGAGCCGGACGACGTCAGGGTGCTGACCGACGGCACGAAGCTGGAGCTGGCGGGCCTGGAGCTGTCCGTCGCGCACGCGCCGGGCCATACCAAGGGGTCGGTGACCTTCCGGATGCCCGAGACCGCGGAGATCCCCTCCGTGTTCTTCTCCGGGGATCTGCTCTTCGCCGGCTCCATCGGACGCACCGACCTGCCCGGCGGTGACATGGCCGAGATGCTCGACTCGCTGGCCCGTGTGTGCCTGCCGCTCGACGACTCGACCGTGGTGCTGTCCGGCCACGGCCCCCAGACGACCATCGGCCAGGAGCGCGCCACCAACCCGTATCTGCGGGACGTGGCCGCCGGCCAGGGAGAGGGTTCGCACACCTCTCCCCGACGAGGAATGTGACGAGAGACTTCCGTGAGCACCTTTCAGGCCCCCAAGGGCACGTACGACCTGCTGCCCCCCGACTCGGCCAAGTACCTCGCCGTCCGTGAGGCGATCGCCGCTCCGCTGCGCAACTCCGGCTACGGCTACATCGAGACGCCCGGTTTCGAGAGCGTCGAGCTGTTCGCGCGCGGGGTCGGCGAGTCCACCGACATCGTGACCAAGGAGATGTACGCCTTCGAGACCAAGGGCGGCACCAAGCTCGCCCTGCGCCCCGAGGGCACCGCCTCCGTGCTGCGCGCGGCACTGGAGGCCAACCTGCACAAGGCCGGCAACCTGCCGGTCAAGCTCTGGTACTCCGGCTCGTACTACCGCTACGAGCGCCCCCAGAAGGGCCGTTACCGCCACTTCTCCCAGGTCGGCGCCGAGGCGATCGGCGCGGAGGACCCGGCTCTCGACGCGGAGCTGATCATCCTGGCCGACCAGGCGTACCGCTCGCTGGGCCTCAGGAACTTCCGCATCCTGCTCAACAGCCTGGGCGACAAGGAGTGCCGGCCGGTGTACCGGGCCGCCCTCCAGGACTTCCTGCGCGGCCTCGACCTCGACGAGGACACCCTGCGCCGGGCCGACATCAACCCGCTGCGCGTCCTCGACGACAAGCGCGAGTCGGTGCAGAAGCAGCTCGGGGACGCGCCGCTGCTGCGCGACTACCTGTGTGACGCCTGCAAGGCGTACCACGAGGAGGTCCGTGAGCTGATCACCGCGGCGGGCGTGACCTTCGAGGACGACCCGAAGCTGGTGCGCGGCCTCGACTACTACACCCGTACGACCTTCGAGTTCGTCCACGACGGTCTGGGCTCCCAGTCCGCGGTGGGCGGCGGCGGCCGCTACGACGGTCTCTCCGAGATGATCGGCGGCCCCGCGCTGCCGTCCGTCGGCTGGGCGCTCGGCGTCGACCGCACGGTCCTCGCCCTGGAGGCGGAGGGCGTCGAGCTCGAACTCCCCTCCACGACCAGTGTGTTCGCGGTCCCGTTGGGGGAGGAGGCCCGCCGGATCCTGTTCACCAAGGTCACCGAGCTGCGCAAGGTGGGCATCGCGGCGGACTTCTCCTACGGGTCCAAGGGCCTCAAGGGCGCCATGAAGAACGCCAACCGCAGCGGCGCCCGCTACACGATCGTGGCCGGTGAACGCGACCTCGCCGAGGGCGTCGTACAGCTCAAGGACATGCAGTCCGGCGAGCAGTCGGCGATCGGGGTCAACGAGATCGTGGCGGAGCTGGAGTCGCGGCTCGGTTAGGGAGCGGGCGGGCAAACGCCTGGCGATGTTCTCGAACGAGCGTGTGTCGCGTTCGTAGGCTCCGCGCAGGAGACTCTTCCGGTCGCGGGGCCGAGACCACGACGTGCGCAGGGTGAGACCCGCTCTCGTCCCGGCCGTGCTCCGGCTCCGGGCCGGGCAGTACGCCGAGGCGGAGGCCGCGGCCCGTGCCGTGGCCGCGGACCGTCCCGCGGACGCCCCACTGGCGCTCGCCGTCGCCGCGCTGTCGGGGGCGCCCAAGGCCGTCATGCCGAGGCCCTCGTCGAGTACGACGCGCTGCTGCCGGTCTTCGGCAGGGACTTCGGGGCCGAGCACCCGCAGACCCTGTTGCTGCGCTCGAACCGTGCCCAGACGCTCATCGCGCTCGGCAGGCACGCCGAGTGCGAGGCGGAGTGCGCGGCCGTCGCCCGGGCCGCGGACCGGGTCAGGGGACCGGAGCGGCCGCGCATGACGGCCGCCGCCCGCAACGGACAGATCTACGCCGTCAACGCGCAGGGCCGCCACCCGGAGGCCGAGCGGCTCGCCCGTGAGGCCCTCGACGCCCACCGCACCGCGGACCGGTTCACCCTGGCCCTGCGGCTGGGACCGGCGCGCAGCCTGAACGGCCAGGCCCGTCACGAGGAGGCGCTCGCCGAGGCGGAGCGTGCCGGCAAGCTGAGCCGGCGCCTGCCCGAGGAGCAGCGCCGCGCGGAGACCGGCGCCGTCGAACTGGCCATGGCGGGCGCCCTCCTGGGGCTGGGCCGTGACACGGAGGCCCGTTCCCGGGCCGTGGTCGCCCACGACGCCTGCGTGGCCGCCTTCGGTCCCGGGTACTGCCGCACCGCCGAGGCCCGCGCGCTGCTCGACCGCATCGGCGGCGCCTGACGGCACGCGTCACTGGTCGAGCAGCCCGTGCCGCATGGCGCTGGTCACGGCGGCCGTCCGGTCGTCGACGCCCAACTTGGCGAAGACGCGCAGCAGATGGGTCTTCACCGTCGACTCGCCGATGTACAGCCTGCGGCCGATCTCCGCGTTCGTGCAGCCCTCCGCCACCAGCCGCAGCACCGCCGTCTCGCGCTCCGAGAGCCGCGGCCGTTCCGGCCGGGTGCGCAGCCGGTCGACCAGACGGGCGGCGACCGTCGGGGCCAGGACCGTCTCGCCGCGCGCGGCGGCCCGCACCGACTCCGCCAGTTCGGCCCGGGGAAGGTCCTTGAGGAGATAACCGGCGGCTCCCGCCTCCACGGCCCGCAGGATGTCCCGGTCCGTCTCGTACGTCGTCAGCACGATCACCCGGCAGGGCAGGCCGGCCTCCGTCATCCGAACGATCGACTCGACGCCCGAGCCACCCGGCATCCGCAGGTCCATCAGCACGATGTCGGGTCGCAGTTCCGCCGCCAGCGCCTCCGCCTGCGGTCCGCTGGACGCGTCGGCGACCACCTCCAGGTCCGGTTCCGCGGTCAGCATGGCCCGCAGACCCTCCCGTACGACGGGATGGTCGTCGGCCAGGACGATCCGGATCATGAACAGCTCCTCGGGGGAGGTACGGGCAGACGGACGGTGACCGTGGTGCCGCCGCCGGGCACGCTGTCCACCCGGACCGTCCCGCCTGCCTCGGCGGCGCGGGCGCGGAGCCCCGCCAGACCGTAGCCGTCACGGACGGTCCCGGGATCGAAGCCCCGGCCGTCGTCCCGTACGGACAGGGTGAGGCTCTCGTCGCCGTAGGCGAGGCCGATCCCCACCGTCACCGAACTCCCTGCGTGCTTACGGCAGTTCGTGAGCGCCTCCTGGCACGAGCGCAGGGCGACGACCTCGGGTCCCGCGGGCAGCGGACGGACCGGACCGGTCACGTCGAGCTTCGCCGAGTGGCGTGCCGCCAGCCGGCCCAGCGCGTCCGGCAGCGAGGAGCCGTCCAGATCGGCGGGGGTGCCGTCGGCCACCAGGGCCCGTGCCTCGGCGAGGTTCAGCCGGGCCGTCTCGTCCATCAGGGCCAGATGACGGCGGGCCTGCGGCACATCGTGGTCGAGCTCGGCCTCGACGGCCTGGACCAGCATCAGCAGGCTGGTGAAACCCTGCGCCAGGGTGTCGTGGATCTCCCGGGCCATCCGCTCCCGCTCGGCCAGCGCCCCGTGCGCCGCCGACAGCCGCGCGACCTCGTGCCGGCTCGAGTCCAACTCGGCGATCAGGGCCGCCCGTTCCTGGCTCTGCTCGATGATCCGGACGACATAGCTGCCGACGGCCACCGAGAAGACCAGGGTGACGACGGCGAACAGGCCGTTGTAGAAGACGTCCTGGTCGCTCGGCCACCACACCAGGGCCCAGCCCACCACGGGCACGACATTGATCACGGCCACGGCGGTCAGCGCCCAGCGCATCCGCAGGGTCATGAAGCACTGGGGCACGAGGGCGAAGGTCATCAGCCGGGTCTCGCCGACCAGGATCGCCGACGGCAGGAACAGCGCCATCATCGCGCCGAGGTAGGTGAGGGCCTCGCGCGCGTCGGGCGGATCCTGTCTCAGCAGGGGACGCCCGACCCGGACGAAGAGCGGGACCAGCGGCACCAGCAGCGCCGCCGCGATCACCCGGACCGGCCACCCGGGGTGTCCCGTGCCCAGCACGAAGACCAGGGTGGCCAGCCAGATCAGCGCGAAGTAGGTGTCCCAGAGCCGGAAGGAACGGTCCCAGGAGTACGCGCCCCCGGCGTCCGCCGGACCGTTCACCCGTCGCGCCGGTGCTTCCACCGGAATGTCAGCAGACACAGCAGCAATCCTCCGACGCACCACGCCCCCAGCACCAGGGCGGTGCGCCCGAACTCCCAGCCGCCCGCCTGCTCCAGGACCTGCGCCGAGTCCGGCAGGAACACCCCGCGCAGCCCCTGGCACATCCACTTCAGCGGGAACAGGGCGCCGATGTTCAGCATCCAGTCGGGGATCGTGTCGATCGAGATGTACACCCCGGAGATGAACTGCAGGACCAGGAAGGGCAGGACGACCACGGAGCTCGCGCTCTTGCCGGACCTGGGCACCGAGCTGATCGCGATGCCGAGCAGCGCGCACGCCGTGAGCCCGAGCACGAAGATCCAGGCGAAGGCGAACCACCGGCCGGCGTCCGACGGCAGCTCGACGTCGTACAGCGTGGTTCCGACGAGCAGCAGGATCGCCGTCTCCAGGACGCCGGTGACCAGAACCAGCCAGATCTTGCCGAGGAAGTACGCGGCCGGCGGCATCGGCGTGCCGCGCAGCCGGCGCAGCACCTTCTCGTCCCGCTCGACGGCGATCAGGACACCCAGCGACTGGAAGCTCGTCGACATGATGCCCGCGGCCATCATCGCCGGGACGTACAGCTGCGAGGCCTTGATGCCCGCACCCTCCACGTCGTCGCTGAAGATCGACGCGAACAAGAACAGCAGGACCATCGGGAAGGCGAAGGTGAACACCACCTGGTCGCGCTGGCGGAAGAACTGCCTCATCTCCAGGGCGCCCCGCCGCAGCCCGAGCCCCCAGACACCGGGCAGCCGCGTCGCGGGGGCATCGGTCCGGGACCGTACGGCGGTCGAGGTCATCGCGCGTCCTCCTGTCCGGTGAGCCGGAGGTAGACGTCCTCCAGCGTGGGGCGGCCGACCCGGAGCCCCGGGATCTCGCCGTCGAAGCGGCGCATCAGCTCGGCGACCGTCCTGGTCGGGGTGTCCGAGTGCTCCGCGCACGGGGCGCCGTCCGGCCCGGTCCACTCGACGGTGGCGCCGGTGCCGTACCGCTCCCGGAGCGCGGCCGGTTCGTCCACGGCGACGACCCTGCCCCGGCAGATCACGGCCAGCCGGTCGGCGAGCGCCTCGGCCTCCTCCAGGTAGTGCGTGGTGAGCAGGATGGTCGTGCCCTCGACGGACAGCTTGCGGATCAGGTCCCAGAACCGGCGCCGGGCCGCCGGGTCGAAACCGGTCGTCGGCTCGTCCAGGAGCAGCAGCTCGGGACCGCCGATCACGCCGAGCGCCACGTCGAGCCGCCGGCGCTGACCGCCGGACAGGGCCTTGATCCGGCTGCCCGCCCTGGCCTCCAGGCCCACCAGTGCGATGACCTCCTCGGGGTCCCGCGGCCGCGGGTAGTAGCGGGCGAAATGCCGGACGGTCTCCGCGACCGTCAACTCGGCGGGGGCGGATTCGTCCTGCCAGACGATTCCCACACGGGATCGCCACGCGCGCGTGGCGTGCGCGGGGTCCGAACCGAGCACGGACACCTCGCCCGCGTCCCGGTCCCGGTTGCCCTGGAGGATCTCCACCGTGGTGCTCTTGCCCGCGCCGTTGGGTCCGAGCAGGCCGAAGACCTCGCCCCGGCGGATGCCGAGATCGATCCCGTCGACCGCGGTCACGCCGCCGTACCGCTTGCGCAGTCCTCGAACGTCCACCGCGAGTTCGTTCGCGTGTGTGGTCATGTCGACGAGCCTCGGCCGGAACCGAACGCTCAGGGACGACCGTGCGTACTTCCTTATGTCCACCGAACGGTGGACAAGCCCCCGCGTGCGGCACAATGGCCCCTGCCCGAAGAAGGTCCAACTCTCAAGCAGACGGATCGGCGTGATGAGCAAGACCACAGTGAAAGACGTCTCCACGGAGCCCGAGCCCTCGTCGGCGAGGTCCGACGCCGCGCCCCGGACGGTGGGCGGCAGCCGTGCCTTCGCGCTGCTGATGGTGATCACCGGTGCCGCCGGACTGCTCGCCGCTTGGGTCATCACGATCGACAAGTTCAAGATCCTCGAGGGCAAGGTCAGCGGCAAGACGTTCACGCCGAGCTGCTCCCTCAACCCGATCGTCTCCTGCGGCAGCGTGATGGAGAGCAAGCAGGCCGCCGCCTTCGGGTTCCCCAACCCGATGCTGGGCCTGGTCGCCTACGGCATCGTGATCTGCGTCGGCATGAGCCTGCTGGCCCGCGCCACCTTCCCGCGCTGGTACTGGCTCACCTTCAACTTCGGCACGCTCTTCGGCGTGGTCTTCGTCACCTGGCTCCAGTTCCAGTCGCTGTACCGGATCAACGCGCTGTGCCTGTGGTGCTCGCTGGCCTGGGTCGCGACGATCACGATGTTCTGGTACGTGACCTCGTTCAACGTCCGCAACGACCTGCTGCCGTCCCCGGGCTGGCTCAAGCGCTTCCTCTCCGAGTTCACCTGGGTCCTGCCGGTCACGCACTGCGGCATCATCGCGATGCTGATCCTGACCCGCTGGGGCGACAAGCTCTGGGCCTGACCGACGGCCGGCGGCGTTGTCAGTGCGGTGACATAGGGTTTTGAGCGTGGAGCCCGATCTGTTCACCGCGGCGGCGGAAGAGCGCCAGGAGAAGGACCCGGCCGGCAGCCCCCTGGCGGTCCGGATGCGCCCGCGCACCCTCGACGAGGTGGTGGGCCAGCAGCACCTGCTCAAGCCGGGCTCACCGCTGCGCCGACTGGTCGGCGAGGGCAGCGGCGGCCCCGCCGGACCCTCCTCGGTGATCCTCTGGGGCCCGCCCGGCACCGGCAAGACGACTCTGGCCTACGTCGTCTCCAAGGCGACGAACAAGCGCTTCGTGGAGCTCTCCGCGATCACCGCCGGCGTCAAGGAGGTCCGCGCGGTCATCGAGGGCGCACGCCGCGCCACCGGCGGCTTCGGCAAGGAGACCGTCCTCTTCCTCGACGAGATCCACCGCTTCAGCAAGGCCCAGCAGGACTCCCTGCTTCCCGCAGTCGAGAACCGCTGGGTGACCCTGATCGCGGCGACCACCGAGAACCCGTACTTCTCGATCATCTCCCCGCTGCTGTCCCGGTCGCTGCTGCTCACCCTCGAACCCCTCACCGACGACGACCTCAGAGGGCTCCTGAGGCGGGCGCTGAGCGACGAGCGCGGTCTCAGGGACGCCGTCGCCCTCCCCGAGGACACCGAGGACCACCTCCTGCGGATCGCCGGAGGTGACGCCCGCCGCGCCCTGACCGCCCTGGAGGCCGCGGCCGGAGCCGCGCTCGACAAGGGCGAGCCGGAGATCTCCCTCACCACACTGGAGGAGACGGTCGACCGCGCGGCCGTGAAGTACGACCGCGACGGCGACCAGCACTACGACGTGGCCAGCGCCCTCATCAAGTCCATCAGGGGCTCCGACGTGGACGCGGCCCTGCACTACCTGGCCCGCATGATCGAGGCCGGCGAGGACCCCCGCTTCATCGCCCGCCGCCTGATGATCTCCGCCAGCGAGGACATCGGCCTCGCGGACCCCAACGCCCTGCCCACAGCCGTGGCCGCCGCCCAGGCCGTCGCCATGATCGGCTTCCCCGAGGCCGCCCTGACGCTGAGCCACGCCACCATCGCGCTCGCCCTGGCCCCGAAGTCCAACGCCGCGACCACGGCGATCGGCGCCGCCATGGAGGACGTACGCAAGGGACTGGCCGGTCCCGTGCCGCCGCACCTGCGCGACGGGCACTACAAGGGCGCCGCCAAGCTCGGGCACGCCCAGGGGTACGTCTACCCGCACGACCTGCCCGAGGGCATCGCCGAGCAGCAGTACGCCCCGGACGCCATCAAGGACCGCGAGTACTACGAACCCACCCGGCACGGCGCCGAGGCCCGGTACGCGGACGCGGTGGAGTGGACCAGGAAGCACCTCGGTCGGAAGCGGTCCTGAGCACCCTGTAGAATCCCTCGAAGTGCTGTGTCCCGTGCAGTCAGAACGGGACGGTCAGCCGGAACCCCCAGTGGGTTCCAGGAGCGTCGCGCACCGTTCGAATGGTGTCGCGGGCAGCCCACCACCACTCACCGCACGGTGAGACCGGTCGGTGGGCCACTCGCGTGCTGCACGTATGTGCCCAGACCAGGGGAGCGGCTGCCCATCGGGCCCTTTCGAGGACCCGGCGGGTTTCCCCGGCTGCGGATGCGACCTCCCATAACTCTGACGAGCCGAACACTGAGAAATGAGAGATTGTGGCGAACCAGTCCCGCCCCAAGGTCAAGAAGTCGCGTGCCCTCGGCATCGCGCTGACCCCGAAGGCCGTCAAGTACTTCGAGGCCCGTCCCTACCCCCCGGGTGAGCACGGCCGTGGCCGCAAGCAGAACTCGGACTACAAGGTCCGTCTGCTCGAGAAGCAGCGTCTGCGTGCGCAGTACGACGTGTCCGAGCGCCAGCTCGTCCGCGCCTACGAGCGTGCCTCCAAGGTTCAGGGCAAGACCGGTGAGGCCCTGATCATCGAGCTCGAGCGTCGTCTCGACGCGCTGGTCCTGCGTTCGGGCATCGCCCGCACGATCTACCAGGCCCGCCAGATGGTCGTCCACGGCCACATCGAGGTCAACGGTCAGAAGGTCGACAAGCCGTCCTTCCGCGTCCGTCCCGACGACGTCGTGATGGTCCGCGAGCGCAGCCGCGAGAAGACCCTCTTCTCGATCGCCCGTGAGGGCGGCTTCGCCCCCGACGGCGAGACCCCGCGCTACCTCCAGGTGAACCTCCGCGCCCTGGCCTTCCGCCTGGACCGCGAGCCGAACCGCAAGGAGATCCCGGTGATCTGCGACGAGCAGCTCGTCGTCGAGTACTACGCCCGCTGATCACCGGCAGGCCGTAGCACCCGCACCACCTCAGCCCGCCGTCTCCCCGCCCTTCCGGGTGGGCGAGGCGGCGGGCTGCTGCATGCCGGGGCCCGCTTCGGCGGGCCGCGCGGAACCCCGCGGCGCCGGCAGCCCGTCGACCGGACGCGCGCGGCCCAGTGCCCGGCACACCGCCGCGTCCCGGCCGAGCGCCCGGCCCTGCCGTACGCCCTCCTCGTACCGTTCGTCGCCCAGCCGCTCCCGGACCGTCGCCTCGCACAGTTCGTGCGGGGCGTTGTAGTAGGCCGAACCGAACAGGGGCAGGCCCACCGACGGCCACAGCGAGGCCGCCGCGCCCTGGAGGACGGCGGCCTCGACCGCGTCGCCCTGGGTCACCGTGACCAGGGCGAGGAGCTCGATCGACAGGACCGAACCGAGCAGGTCGTGGAAGGCGTGCGCGCAGGCCAGACAGTCGGTGAGCAACTCACGCGCGCGTGCCGCGTCGCCCTCGCTCCAGGCCGCGTACGCCAGGACGTACAGGGCGTACGACCGCGCCCACCGCTCGCCGTGGTCCTCGCACACCCGGCGCACGTCCTCGCACAGCCGCACCGCGTCCGGCAGATCGCCCAGGAAGGCACGGGCCATCGCCAGCTCGACCTGACCCATCAGCACATTGCTGTTGAGCTCGCCGATCTCCTGGTAGCGCGCCAGCGACGAGCCCAGCAGGGCCTGCGCACGGGGCATGTCGTCCGAGACGAGCGCCAGACAGCCGGTGCGGTGCTCGGCGTACGCCGCCGCTGTCGGGTTCGCCGACCGCTCCGCCTCCTCCCGGCACTCCTGGAGCGCCGCCAGCGCGGGCACCGTGTCGCCCTGGAGGATCGCCACATAGCCGAGGACCCACAGGGCCTTGAGGCGTGCGTGCTCATGGCCCGGCTCCAGTTCGACGCTGCGCTCCAGCCAGTGCCGGCCCTCCGAGAGCCGGCCGCAGCCCACCCAGCAGAACCACAGGGAGCCCGCGAGATGCTGGCCCAGCTCCGCCCCGTCGGGCTCGGTCAGGCAGTACTCCAGGGCGCAGCGCAGGTTCGGCAGCTCGGCCTCGATCCGCGCGGCCACCTCGTTCTGGCGCGGCGAGAACCAGTCCAGTTCGCACCAGGTCGCCAGGCCCACGTACCAGTCGCGGTGCCGCCTGCGCAGCCGTACCGAGTCACCGGTCGCCTCCAGCCACTCGGCGCCGTAGGCCCGGACCGTGTCGAGCATCCGGTAGCGCACGCCGGTCGCCGTCTCCTCGCGGGCCACCACCGACTGGGCGAGCAGCGCGGACAGCACGTCGAGCACGTCGTCGGAGTGCAGACCGCCGCCGCTGCACACGTACTCGGCGGCCTCCAGGTCGAACTGCCCGGCGAACACCGACAGCCGCGACCACAGCAACCGCTCCTCGGACGTGCACAGTTCATGGCTCCAGCCGATCGCCGTGCGCAGCGTCCGGTGCCGGGGGAGAGCGTCCCGGCCGCCGCCCGTCAGCAACCGGAACCGGTCGTCGAGCCGCTCCAGCAGCTGGGCGGGGGCCAGCGCCCCCAGCCGCCCCGCGGCCAGCTCGATCGCCAGCGGGATGCCGTCGAGGCGCCGGCACAGCTCCCGTACGTGCGGATCGTCCCCGGCCGTCACCCCCTGCCGCCCGGCCCGCTCCGCGAACAGCTCCACGGCCTCGTCCTCGCCCAGCGGGCCCAGTGCGAGGACCTGCTCGCCGGCGACGGCCAGCGGCCGTCGTCCCACAGCGAGCACGGAAAGACCCGGCAACTGTTCCAGCAGGTCCACGACCAGGGCGGCGCAGGCGTCCACCAGATGCTCGAAACCGTCGAGGACCAGCAGGAGTCGACGTCCGGTCAGATGGGCCAGGAGCGTCTCGCGCGGCGCCCGCACGGTGTGGTCCGTCAGGCCCAGCGTCTCCACGACCGCGTAGTCGAGGAACTCCGGATCGCGGACGGCGGCCAGCTCGACACGCCACACCCCGTCGGGCGGCGCGCACCGGGCGCCCGCCACGCGCGCCGCGAGCCTCGACTTCCCGATGCCGCCGGGGCCCGTCACCGTCACCAGCCGCGAGGTGTCGAGCGAGCGTGCCAGCCCCGAGAGCTCCGCGCGCCGGCCGACGAAGCCGTCGAGCTCCAGCGGGATGTTGCCGTTCGCCTCGGTGCCGTCGGGCTGATGACTGTGCATGGAACACGGAGCGTACTTAAGTGTGTTCACTCCGTACAATCGTCAAGGACAACTCGGGTGCGGGCGAGGGGTAATCCGGTGCGGAGCGCCGTCCCCGGCGCGATAGGCTCGGCGGAGACTTTTTCCATAGACAGCACGTTTCAGGGAGCGGGTGCACACAGTGTCCGGTGGAGAGGTTGCCGGGATCCTGGTGGCCGTCTTCTGGGCGATCCTGGTCTCCTTCCTCGCCGTCGCGCTGGCGAGGCTGGCCCAGACGCTCAAGGCGACCACCAAGCTCGTCGCGGACGTGACCGACCAGGCCGTCCCGCTGCTGGCCGACGCCTCCACCGCGGTGCGCTCCGCGCAGACCCAGATCGAGCGCGTCGACGCGATCGCCTCGGACGTCCAGGAGGTCACGTCCAACGCCTCCGCGCTGTCCACCACCGTCGCCTCCACCTTCGGTGGCCCCCTGGTCAAGGTCGCGGCCTTCGGCTACGGCGTGCGCCGCGCGATGGGCGGGCGCAAGGACGACGTGCCCGCGAAATCCTCCCGGCGTACCGTGATCGTGGGCCGGGCGGTTTCCCGGGGCCGAGGCAAGAAGGACTGAGGCTCAAGAGATGTTCCGCCGTACTTTCTGGTTCTCCACGGGCGTGGCCGCGGGTGTCTGGGCCACCACCAAGGTGAATCGCAAGCTGAAGCAGCTGACTCCCGAGAACCTCGCCGTCACGGCGGCCAACAAGGCGATCGAGACGGGCGGCCGACTCAGGGACCGCGCGGTCGGCTTCGCGCTCGACGTCCGCGACAACATGGCCCAGCGGGAGGCCGAGCTGACGGACGCCCTGGGTATCCGGGAGGATCCCGAGCTTCCCGCCCCCAGGCGCATCGCCGCCATCGAGAACACGACGCACACCACGCATTCGTACAACCGGAATGAGGACCACTGATGGAGTCGGCCGAGATTCGCCGCCGCTGGCTGAGCTTCTACGAGGAGCGCGGTCACACCGTCGTCCCTTCGGCGTCGCTCATCGCGGACGACCCGACTCTGCTCCTGGTCCCCGCCGGCATGGTGCCCTTCAAGCCTTACTTCCTCGGTGAGGTCAAGCCGCCGTGGGCGCGCGCCACCAGCGTGCAGAAGTGCGTGCGCACCCCCGACATCGAAGAGGTCGGCAAGACCACCCGGCACGGCACCTTCTTCCAGATGTGCGGCAACTTCTCCTTCGGCGACTACTTCAAGGAAGGCGCCATCAAGTACGCCTGGGAGCTGCTCACCAGCCCCCAGGACAAGGGCGGTTACGGCCTGGAGCCGGAGAAGCTCTGGATCACCGTGTACCTGGAGGACGACGAGGCCGAGCGCATCTGGCACGAGGTCGTCGGGGTGCCGAAGGAGCGCATCCAGCGCCTCGGCATGAAGGACAACTACTGGTCCATGGGCGTCCCCGGACCCTGCGGCCCCTGTTCCGAGATCAACTACGACCGCGGCCCCGAGTTCGGCGTCGAGGGCGGCCCCGCCGTCAACGACGAGCGGTACGTGGAGATCTGGAACCTCGTCTTCATGCAGTACGAGCGCGGCGAGGGCATCGGCAAGGACAACTTCGAGATCCTCGGCGAGCTCCCCAGCAAGAACATCGACACCGGCCTCGGACTCGAGCGCCTGGCGATGATCCTGCAGGGCGTGCAGAACATGTACGAGATCGACACCTCCATGGCCGTCATCAAGAAGGCCACCGAGCTGACCGGTGTCGCGTACGGCGACGCCCACGACTCCGACGTCTCCCTGCGCGTGGTCACCGACCACATGCGCACGTCCGTCATGCTCATCGGCGACGGCGTCACCCCGGGCAACGAGGGCCGCGGTTACGTCCTGCGCCGCATCATGCGCCGCGCGATCCGCAACATGCGCCTGCTCGGTGCCACCGGGCCGGTCGTGCTCGACCTGATCGACACCGTGATCGCCATGATGGGCCAGCAGTACCCCGAGCTCGTCACCGACCGCGAGCGCATCGAGAAGGTCGCCGTCGCCGAGGAGAACGCGTTCCTCAAGACGCTCAAGGCCGGCACCAACATCCTCGACACCGCGGTCACCGAGACCAAGCAGGCCGGTGGCAAGGTCCTCGCCGGTGACAAGGCGTTCCTGCTCCACGACACCTGGGGCTTCCCGATCGACCTCACCCTCGAGATGGCCGCCGAGCAGGGCCTCTCCGTGGACGAGGACGGCTTCCGCCGCCTGATGAAGGAGCAGCGGGAGCGCGCCAAGGCCGACGCCCAGGCCAAGAAGACCGGCCACGCCGGTGCCGGTGCCTACCGGGAGATCGCCGACAAGGTCGGCGAGACCGACTTCATCGGCTACAGCGACACCGAGGGCGAGTCCACGATCGTCGGCATCCTCGTCGACGGCACCTCCTCCCCGGCCGCCACCGAGGGCGACGAGGTCGAGATCGTCCTGGACCGCACCCCGTTCTACGCCGAGGGCGGCGGCCAGATCGGCGACACCGGGAAGATCAAGGTCGACTCCGGTGCCGTCATCGAGATCCGCGACTGCCAGAAGCCGGTCCCGGGCGTCTACGTCCACAAGGGCGTCGTCCAGTTCGGCGAGGTCACCGTCGGTGCCAAGGCGCACGCCTCCATCGACAGCCGCCGCCGCACCGCCATCGCCCGCGCCCACTCGGCCACCCACCTCACCCACCAGGCGCTGCGGGACGCGCTCGGCCCGACGGCCGCCCAGGCCGGTTCCGAGAACCAGCCCGGCCGTTTCCGCTTCGACTTCGGTTCCCCGTCCGCCGTACCCACGGCCGTGATGACCGACGTCGAGCAGAAGATCAACGAGGTGCTCGCCCGCGACCTCGACGTCCGTGCCGACGTCATGGGCATCGACGAGGCCAAGAAGCAGGGCGCCATCGCCGAGTTCGGCGAGAAGTACGGCGAGCGGGTCCGGGTCGTCACCATCGGCGACTTCTCCAAGGAGCTGTGCGGCGGCACCCATGTGCACAACACCTCGCAGCTCGGCCTGGTCAAGCTGCTCGGCGAGTCGTCGATCGGCTCCGGTGTCCGCCGTATCGAGGCGCTCGTCGGTGTCGACGCCTACAACTTCCTCGCCCGTGAGCACACGGTCGTCGCCCAGCTCCAGGAGCTGATCAAGGGCCGCCCGGAGGAGCTCCCGGAGAAGGTCTCCGCCATGCTCGGCAAGCTGAAGGACGCCGAGAAGGAGATCGAGAAGTTCCGCGCCGAGAAGGTCCTGCAGGCCGCGGCCGGTCTCGCCGAGTCCGCCAAGGACATCCGCGGCATCGCCGTCGTCACCGGGCAGGTCCCGGACGGCACCACCGCCGACGACCTGCGCAAGCTGGTCCTCGACGTGCGCGGCCGCATCCAGGGCGGCCGGGCCGCGGTCGTGGCCCTCTTCACGGTCAACAACGGCAAGCCGCTCACGGTCATCGCCACCAACGAGGCCGCCCGCGAGCGCGGTCTCAAGGCCGGTGACCTGGTCCGCACCGCGGCCAAGACCCTCGGCGGCGGCGGTGGCGGCAAGCCGGACGTCGCCCAGGGCGGCGGCCAGAACCCGGCCGCGATCGGTGAGGCCGTGGACGCCGTGGAGCGCACGGTCGGGGAGACGGCCAAGTAATGCGCCGAGGCCGCAGGCTCGCGATCGACGTCGGGGACGCCCGTATCGGGGTCGCCTCGTGCGACCCCGACGGGATCCTCGCCACCCCGGTGGAGACGGTCCCGGGCCGGGACGTCCCGGCAGCTCAGCGCCGGCTGAAGCAGCTGGTCGAGGAGTACGAACCGATCGAGGTCGTCGTCGGTCTCCCTCGCTCCCTCAAGGGGGGCGAGGGCCCGGCCGCCGTGAAGGTCCGCGGTTTCGTCCAGGAGCTCGCCCGGGGGATCGCGCCCGTTCCGGTCAGGCTCGTCGACGAGCGGATGACCACGGTGACGGCCAGTCAGGGACTGCGCGCATCCGGAGTGAAATCCAAAAAGGGCAGATCGGTCATCGACCAGGCAGCGGCCGTGATCATTCTTCAGCAGGCCCTGGAATCCGAACGGGTGTCAGGTAAAGCACCCGGCGAGGGCGTCGAAGTGGTCATCTGATCGCGATACGGTAACGTTCCGCGCGATGCGGCGACATTCGAACAGTCACCGCACAGAAAGAGGCGGAGCGGTAGCCGAATCGTGGAAGCAGGTGACCGCCGCCTCGCGGCTCTAGGGGATCGATGACTGAGTATGGCCGGGGCCAAGGCTCCGAACCGTGGCATCCGGAGGACCCGTTGTACGGGGACGACGGATGGGGTGGACAGCAGGCCCCTGCGGGTCAGCAGTCCCCCTACGGCGGCCAGCCGCAGCACTATCCGCAGCAGCCGCAGCAGCAGGCCCAGTACGACAACGGTGGCTGGGGCGACGGCCAGCAGGCAGCCTACGGTCAGGCGCAGCAGCAGTACCCGCAGCAGCACGACGGCCAGTACGACCAGCACCAGCAGTACAACCACCAGTACGACCAGCAGCAGTACGGCCAGCAGCAGTACGACCAGCAGGCCTATCAGGGCCAGCCGCAGCAGCCGTACGACCAGGGCGGCTGGGCGGCCGGCGCCCAGGGGCAGGTTCCCTACCCTGCCGACCCCTCGGATCCCTACGGTCAGCAGGCCGGCGCGTACGGCGCCGAGCAGCAGGACTACTACGGCAGCCCCGACGCCTACCCGCCGCCGGAGCCGCCGAGCCGTCGGAGCGCCGAACCGGAGGCACGGACCGACTGGGATCCCGGCCCCGACCAGGGCGAACACGCCTTCTTCGCGGGCGGTGACGACGAACCGGACGAGTCGGACGACCCGGAGAGCGGCCGCGGTGACCGGCGGGGCCGGGGCGGCAAAGGGACCAAGAAGCGCAAGAGCGGCTGCGCCTGTCTGGTGGTCCTGCTGGTGTTCGGCGGCGGTACCGCGGGCGTCGGTTACTTCGGGTATCAGTTCTACCAAAATCGTTTCGGCGCGGCTCCGGACTATGCCGGGGACGGCACGAGCGAGATGGTCACCGTCCAGGTCCCCAAGGGCGCGGGCGGCTATGCGATCGGCCGGCTGCTGAAGGACGCGGGCGTCGTGAAGAGCGTCGACGCCTTCGTGTCCGCCCAGGAGCAGAACCCCAAGGGCAAGGCGATCCAGGCCGGTGCCTATCTCCTGAAGAAGGAGATGTCCGCCGAGAGCGCCGTCGTGATGATGCTCGACCCGAAGAGCCAGAACAATGTGCTGGTCGCTCCGGGTGTGCGGAACATCGTCGTCTACAAGAGGATCGACGAGAAACTCGATCTCGCTTCCGGTGCCACGCAGAAGGTCGCCGAGCAGAAGTACAAGAGCCTCGGGCTGCCGAGCTGGGCGAACGACAACGAGGACATCAAGGACCCGCTGGAGGGCTTCCTCTATCCGGGCACCTATCCGGCGGCGAAGGGCATGAAGCCCGAGACGGTGCTGAAGGAAATGGTCACCCAGGCCGCCTCGCAGTACGGCAAGTACGACCTGGAGGCGAAGGCCAAGGCGCTCAAGCTGGACAACCCGCTGCAGGTCATCACGGTCGCGAGCCTCGTCCAGGCCGAGGGGAAGACCGAGGAGGACTACCGCAAGATGGCGGAGGTGGTCTACAACCGCCTCAATCTCGCGAATCCCGAGACCTACGGCCTGCTCCAGTTCGACTCGACCTTCAATTACCTGAAGAACGAGAGCAACATCCACATCGGCGAGTCGGAGATCAAGAGCAACAAGGACCCGTACAACACGTACACGAACAAGGGTCTGCCGCCCGGTCCGATCGACAATCCGGGCGATGTCGCGCTGAAGGCGGCACTGAATCCGACCGACCAGGGCTGGTACTACTTCGTCGCCACCGACGGTGTGAAGACCACCGAATTCGCCAAGACGCACGCTGAATTCCTGAGGCTCAAGGACAAGTTCGATGCAAGCACGGGCAGTTGACGCCCGCCGGGCCGCCGTCCTCGGCAAGCCCATCACCCACTCCCTGTCACCGGTCCTGCACCGGGCCGCCTACCAGGAGCTGGGACTCACAGGCTGGTCGTACGACCGCTTCGAACTCGACGAGGCCGCCCTGCCCGGGTTCGTCGAGGGGCTCGGCCCCGAGTGGGCCGGACTGTCGGTGACCATGCCGCTCAAGCGGGCGGTCATCCCGCTGCTCGACGAGATCAGTGAGACGGCCGCCTCGGTGGAGGCGGTCAACACGGTCGTGTGCACCGAGGACGGCCGCCGCGTCGGCGACAACACCGACATCCCGGGGATGGTCGCCGCCCTCGGGGAGCGGGGCATCGAGCAGGTCGACTCGGCGGCCGTCCTCGGCGCCGGCGCCACCGCCTCCTCCGCGCTCGCCGCGCTCGCCCGGATCTGCACCGGCGAGGTCGTCGCCTACGTCCGAAGCGAGGCCCGGGCCGCCGAGATGCGGCAGTGGGGCGAGCGCCTCGACGTCGAGCTCCGCACCGCCGACTGGGCCGACGCCGCCGAGGCCCTGCGCGCCCCCCTGGTGATCGCCACCACCCCCGCAGGAGCCACGGACACGCTCGCCCACGCCGTACCGGAGCGCCCCACGGTCCTGTTCGACGTGCTCTACGACCCCTGGCCGACCGAACTGGCCGCCCGCTGGTCGATGACCGGCGGGGCCGTGGTCGGCGGCCTTGACCTGCTGGTGCACCAGGCGGTGCTCCAGGTCGAGCAGATGACGGGCCTCGGCCCCGCACCTGTGGAGGCCATGCGGAAGGCGGGGGAGCACGCGCTGGCGGCCCGCTGACGTCCGTCTGCTGGACCTGTGACCGGTCGTCGCCGCAGGACGTGGGAGGATCGGAGGTGGCCGGCCGGGGCCGCGCACCTGGTCGCGCCGTTGCCGTACGCGAGGACGCGCGTAAGCAGGGCAGTACCAGGGCGCGAGCACTGAGGAGCACCGTTGAGCAGGTTGCGCTGGCTGACCGCGGGGGAGTCCCATGGTCCCGCACTCGTGGCGACGCTGGAGGGGCTTCCCGCCGGTGTGCCGATCACCACGGAGCTGGTGGCGGATCATCTGGCGAGGCGTCGGCTGGGTTATGGCCGCGGTGCCCGGATGAAGTTCGAGCAGGACCAGGTCACGTTCCTCGGCGGTGTCCGCCACGGTCTCAGCCTCGGTTCCCCGGTCGCGATCATGGTGGGCAACACCGAGTGGCCGAAGTGGGAGCAGGTCATGTCGGCCGACCCCGTCGACCCGGAGATCCTGGCCGGCCTCGCGCGCAATGCGCCCCTGACCCGTCCGCGCCCCGGCCACGCCGACCTCGCGGGCATGCAGAAGTACGGCTTCGACGAGGCCCGGCCGATCCTGGAGCGTGCCTCTGCGCGGGAGACGGCGGCCCGGGTGGCGCTGGGCGCGGTGGCCCGCTCGTACCTCAAGGAGACGACCGGCATCGAGATCGTCTCGCACGTCGTCGAGCTGTGCTCTGTGAAGGCCCCGGCCGGGGTGTACCCGACCCCGGCGGACGTCGAGAAGCTGGACGCGGACCCGCTGCGCTGCCTGGACGCGGACACCTCGAAGGCGATGGTGGCCGAGGTCGACCAGGCCCACAAGGACGGCGACACCCTCGGTGGTGTGGTGGAGATCCTGGCCTACGGCGTGCCGGTGGGCCTCGGCTCCCACGTGCACTGGGACCGCAAGCTGGACGCCCGGCTCGCCGGTGCGCTCATGGGCATCCAGGCGATCAAGGGTGTCGAGCTGGGTGACGGTTTCGAGCTGGCGCGGGTGCCGGGCTCGAAGGCGCACGACGAGATCGTGAACACCCCCGAGGGCATCCGCCGCGTCTCCGGCCGCTCGGGCGGGACCGAGGGCGGTCTGTCCACGGGTGAGCTGCTGCGGGTGCGGGCGGCGATGAAGCCCATCGCGACCGTGCCGCGCGCCCTGCAGACCGTCGACGTGACCACCGGTGAGGCCACGCAGGCACACCACCAGCGCTCCGACGTCTCCGCGGTCCCCGCCGCCGGCATCGTCGCCGAGGCCATGGTCGCGCTCGTCCTGGCGGACGCGGTGGCGGAGAAGTTCGGCGGCGACTCGGTGCCCGAGACCCGCCGCAACGTGCGCTCGTACCTCGAGAACCTGGCCATCCGATGAGCCCTCTGGTGGTGCTCGTCGGTCCGATGGGTGTGGGCAAGTCGACGGTCGGGCAACTGCTGGCCGACCGGCTCGGCACGGGCTACCGGGACACCGACGAGGACATCGTCGCCGAGCAGGGCCGCACGATCGCGGAGATCTTCGTCGACGAGGGCGAGCCGGTCTTCCGGGCCATCGAGAAGGCCGCGGTGGCGCGGGCGCTCGCCGAGCACGACGGCGTCCTGGCGCTGGGCGGCGGCTCGATCCTGGACGCGGACACCCGCGCCCTGCTGGCCGGGCAGCAGGTGGTGTACCTGTCGATGGACGTCGAGGAGGCGGTCAAGCGCACCGGCCTGAACGCCGCGCGGCCGCTGCTCGCGGTCAACCCGCGCAAGCAGTGGCGCGAGCTGATGGAGGCCAGGCGCTCGCTGTACGAGTCGATCGCCACGGCGGTCGTGGCAACCGACGGCCGTACGCCCGAAGAAGTCACCCAAATCGCGCTGGACGCACTGGAGTTGAAGGAAGTATGAGCGAGGCAGTGACGCGCATCCAGGTCGGCGGCACCGCGGGAAGCGAGCCCTACGAGGTCCTGGTGGGACGTCAACTCCTGGGCGAGCTCGGCGCGTTGGTCGGGGAGAAGGCGCAGCGGGTCGCTGTCATCCACCCCGAGGCGCTCGCGGACACCGGGGACGCGCTGCGCGCCGACCTCGCCGAGCAGGGCTTCGAGGCCGTCGCCATCCAGGTCCCGAACGCGGAGGAGGCCAAGACCGCCGAGGTCGCCGCCTACTGCTGGAAGGCGCTCGGCCAGTCCGGCTTCACCCGCTCCGACGTCGTGGTTGGCGTCGGCGGCGGCGCGACCACCGACCTCGCCGGTTTCGTGGCCGCGACCTGGCTGCGCGGGGTGCGCTGGATCGCCATCCCGACCACCGTGCTCGCCATGGTCGACGCGGCCGTCGGTGGCAAGACGGGCATCAACACCGCTGAGGGCAAGAACCTCGTCGGCGCCTTCCACCCGCCGGCCGGAGTCCTGTGCGACCTGGCCGCGCTGGACTCGCTGCCCGTCAACGACTACGTCTCCGGGCTCGCCGAGATCATCAAGGCCGGGTTCATCGCCGACCCGGCGATCCTGGAGCTCATCGAGTCCGACCCCGAGGCCGCGCGCACTCCGGCGGGCCCGCACACCGCCGAGCTCATCGAGCGCTCGATCCGGGTCAAGGCCGAGGTGGTCTCCTCCGACCTCAAGGAGTCGGGCCTCAGGGAGATCCTCAACTACGGCCACACGCTCGCCCATGCCATCGAGAAGAACGAACGGTACAAGTGGCGGCACGGCGCCGCGGTGGCCGTGGGCATGCACTTCGCCGCCGAACTGGGCCGTCTGGCGGGCCGGTTGGACGATGCGACCGCCGACCGCCACCGCACGGTCCTGGAGTCGGTCGGACTGCCGCTGCACTACCGCTACGACCAGTGGCCAAAGCTCCTGGAGACCATGAAGGTCGACAAGAAGTCCCGCGGCAACCTGCTGCGGTTCATCGTCCTGGACGGACTGGGCAAGCCCACCGTCCTGGAGGGCCCGGACCCGGCGGTCCTGCTCGCCGCGTACGGCGAGGTCGGCCAGTAAGTCCCGCGACGGGCGTTCCGCCGGATTCGCCTTGCGGCAGGGGCACTTCGGGGCGCCCCCGGTCGTTTCACCAAACGCGGGCCGGGGGCGGTACCGTTCGGTGGCGAGCGGGGTGTGCACCACCCCGTAACCAGCGCCGATCAGCCTGACGCGAGTGAGCCGGAGGGGCGCGTCGGAGACGAGAGGACGAGCGGGCGGCGGGCCTTCGGGCCGCGCGCGGTCGGACTCCCGGCACCGACGCTGGCGTCCCGGAGGCGAGCGAGCCGAAAAAGACGAGACGGAGTGGCACCGGATGCAGCACGCAGTGGGTTCTCCGCTGCCGCCGCCCCACCAGCCGGGGCACGGATCGGCCGAAGGCTGGTCGCCGGCCGCACACCACCCGGGACCGCATCACCCGGGTGCGCACCAGGGCTCTGCCCCGGTGCCCCCACCGCCCCCGGCACCGGGCTTCACCCCGGCTCCGGTACCGCAGACGCCACCGCACTCCCAGATACCGCCGGCGCCGCAGCACTCCCCGGTCCCACCCGCGCCGCCGCATTCACCGGGGCCGGTGCCTGACACCACCGGCCATGTGCCGCTGCCGCCCGGCGCCCCCGTGGGCGCCCCCAGCAGCCCGCCCGCCGCCACGCCCGACCCCGCGGGCACCACCCTCGCGGTGCTGCTCATCGGTCCGGCGGGCGCCGGAAAGACGAGCGTCGCCAAGTACTGGGCCGACCATCGCCGGGTCCCCACCGCCCACATCAGCCTCGACGACGTGCGCGAGTGGGTCCGCTCGGGCTTCGCCGACCCGCAGTCCGGCTGGAACGACCACTCCGAGGCGCAGTACCGCCTCGCCCGCCGCACCTGCGGCTTCGCCGCCCGCAACTTCCTTGCCAACGGCATCTCCTGCATCCTCGACGACGCGGTCTTCCCGGACCGGCCGGTGGTCGGCCTCGGCGGCTGGAAGCGGCACGTGGGCCCCGGGCTGCTGCCGGTGGTGCTGCTGCCGGGCCTGGAGATCGTCCTGGAGCGCAACGCGGAACGGTCCGGCAACCGCCGTCTGACGGACGAAGAGGTCGCGCGGATCCACGGCCGGATGGCGGGGTGGTACGGCTCGGGCCTGCCGATCATCGACAACAGTCAGATGGACGTACCGCAGACGGCGAGGGTCCTGGACGACGTGCTGGCGAGGTCGATCGCAAGCCCGCCGAGCTGGTAGCGGGGGCGGACCCGGACCCACGCAGGGGCCTGGGGAACTGCGCGACCAGCCCCACCGGGCCCGGAGACGACGACCGGCCCCCGCCGAGCCTTGTAGACAACGACCAGTCCCCACCGGGCCCGGAGACGACAACCAGCCCCCGCCGAGCCTGTAGACGACGACCGGCCCCCACTCGGCCTCTCCCGAACGGCGCCGCACCGAGATGACTCCTACGCTCGAGTCATGTCAGAGGTGTACGCCACCCGCAGAGCCCGCTTGCGCGACCGCTGCCAGGCCGGCGGCAGCCAATCCGCGCTGATCTCCCGCCCGGCCAACGTCCGCTACCTCGCGGGAGCGGCTTCGCGGGGCAGCGCCCTGCTGCTCGGCAGGACCGAGGACCTGCTGGTGTGCACCAGCCCCCCGGACGAACGTCCCGGCATCGGCCGCCCCGACGAGTTCCTGCGCGTCCACACCCTCCCCGGTGCCGCCGGCGACCCCGCGGTGGCCGCGGCGGACCTCGCCGCCGAGCAGGGCGCCGACTCGCTCGCCGTGGAGGAACAGCACCTCACGGTCGCCCGGCACCGGGCGATCCGCTCCGTCGCCCCACGCCTGCGCCTCGCCGACCTCGGTGGTGCGGTCGAACAGCTCCGCGTCATCAAGGACGAGGAGGAGATCTCCAGCCTGCGCATCGGCGCCGAGATCGCCGACCAGGCCCTGGGCGAACTCCTGGAGTCCATCCTCGTCGGCCGCACCGAGCGACACCTCGCCCTCGAACTGGAGCGGCGCCTGGTCGACCACGGCGCCGACGGCCCGGCCTTCACCACCTCCGTCGGCACCGGCCCGAACTCCGGCCGCCGCGGCCACCGACCCACCGACCGCCGCGTCGAGGAGGGCGACTTCCTCTCCGTCTGCCTGGGCGCGAACTACCGCGGCTACCGCTGCGAGATCGGCCGGACCTTCGTCATCGGGACGTCCCCCGCCGACTGGCAGATCGAGCTGTACGACCTCGTCTTCGCCGCTCAGCGGGCCGGACGCGAGGCGCTGGCACCCGGCGCCGCCTACCGTGACGTGGACCGGGCGGCCCGCCAGGTACTGGAGTCCGCGGGGCACCACGAAGGCCTCCCGGCCCTCACCGGACACGGTGTCGGACTGGAAATCGACGAGGACCCGCAGTTGGCCCCCGCGGCCATGGGTAAACTGGACGCTTGCGTGCCGGTCACCGTCGAACCGGGGGTCCACCTCCCGGGACGGGGCGGCGTCCGGATCGATGACACGCTCGTCGTACGCCCCGAGGCGGACGGCGGACCCGAGCTACTCACCATCACGACCAAGGAGCTGCTCGCCCTCTAGACAAGGTGCGTGCGCCGGGGTCGTCCACGTCAGTCCAGGAGATTCCGCAACCGTGGCTTCCACGAACGACCTCAAGAACGGCCTGGTGCTCAAGCTCGAAGGCGGCCAGCTCTGGTCCGTCGTCGAGTTCCAGCACGTCAAGCCCGGCAAGGGCCCCGCATTCGTGCGCACCAAGCTCAAGAACGTGCTGTCCGGCAAGGTCGTCGACAAGACGTTCAACGCCGGCGTCAAGGTCGAGACGGCCACTGTCGACAAGCGCGACATGCAGTTCTCGTACATGGACGGCGAGTACTTCGTCTTCATGGATATGGAGACCTACGACCAGCTGATGATCGACCGCAAGACGGTCGCCGACGCCGCGAACTTCCTCATCGAGGGCTTCACCGCGACCGTCGCGCAGCACGAGGGCGAGGTGCTCTTCGTCGAGCTGCCTGCCGCCGTCGAGCTGACCATCCAGGAGACCGAGCCGGGCGTCCAGGGCGACCGCTCCACGGGCGGCACCAAGCCCGCCACCCTGGAGACCGGTCACCAGATCCAGGTCCCGCTCTTCATCACCACCGGTGAGAAGATCAAGGTCGACACCCGCACGAGCGACTACCTCGGCCGGGTGAACAGCTAACCGTGGCTGCCCGCAACACGGCCCGCAAGCGCGCCTTCCAGATCCTCTTCGAGGGCGACCAGCGCGGCGTCGATGTCCAGACGGTCCTCGCGGACTGGATCCGGCTCTCCCGGGACGACACCCGGCAGCCGCCGGTGAGCGAGTACACGATGCAGCTGGTCGAGGGCTACGCGCAGCACGCGAAGCGCATCGACGAGCTGATCGCGCAGTACTCGGTCGGCTGGACGCTGGACCGTATGCCGGTCGTCGACCGCAACCTCCTGCGTCTGGGCGCCTACGAGCTGATCTGGGCCGACGAGACGCCGGACGCGGTGGTGCTCGACGAGATGGTGCAGCTGGCCAAGGAGTTCTCCACGGACGAGTCGCCCTCGTTCGTGAACGGCCTGCTGGGCCGGCTCAAGGACCTGAAGCCGTCGCTGCGCCGGGACGAGGCCTAGAACCGCGCCGCCACGAGGCGTCGGACTGTGCCGCGACGAGGCGCGAGACCGTGCCGCGACGAGGCGTACGAGACGTGAAACGCCTGAGGGCCCGCAGCGAGACCGCAGCGGGCCCTCAGGCGTATCCGGTACGGCTGGGACCCGCAGTGGTCGCAGAACGCCGCCGGGGTGGCCGGAACCGTGAAGTTCCGGCCACCCCGGCGGCACGTTTCTGCTGAGGCTGGGAGCGGCTCAGCTCTCCTCGTGGGACACCGCGCGACGCGCGTCGGCGTCCAGCACACCCCAGCTGATCAGCTGCTCGGTGAGGACCGAGGGCGACTGGTCGTAGATGACGGCGAGTGTGCGCAGGTCGTCCTGGCGGATCGAGAGCACCTTGCCGTTGTAGTCGCCGCGCTGGGACTGGATCGTCGCGGCGTAGCGCTGGAGGGGACCTGCCTTCTCGGCCGGGACATGGGCCAGCCGCTCCAGGTCCAGGACCAGCTTCGGCGGGGGCTCGGCGGCCCCGCCCGGAGTGGTGCCGGGCAGGAGTTCCTGCACCGGAACGCCGTAGAAATCCGCCAACTCGGCAAGGCGCTGCACGGTCACCGCGCGGTCGCCGCGCTCGTACGAACCGACCACGACCGCCTTCCAGCGTCCCTGGGACTTCTCCTCGACACCGTGGAGGGAAAGGCCCTGCTGGGTGCGGATGGCCCGAAGCTTGGCCCCGAGCTGTTTGGCGTATTCGCTGGACATATAGCTCCCCGGACACTGGATCGACGCGGCCGCAGTGGTTTCGAGCCGCGCGTCTGGTAACTCACTGTGAGGTTACGCAGCGTGACTCTTCTGCGTCAAGCCGAATGGTCCACACCGACTCTTCCGCGAGAGTGGTGGCCGATTGGGCCAAGGGGGTGATCGGGGGGCTCGTATCGGCCTGCTACGGTGGATGGCGCAAATCCGACGTCCTTTAAGGTCCGTCCCGTGAGGCGGAGAAGGAGGTCCGTTTCTTATGGACAAGCAGGACAATTCCGCCAGCCCCGCGTCCGATGCCCGGCCCGTTCTCGAGGGCCCCGACATCGCACGCGTACTGACCCGCATCGCCCACGAGATCGTCGAACGCGCCAAGGGCGCCGACGACGTGGTGCTCCTCGGCATCCCCACCCGGGGCGTCTTCCTCGCCCAACGGCTCGCCGTGAAGCTCGAGGAGATCACCGACCGCAAGATCCCGGTCGGCTCGCTCGACATCACCATGTACCGCGACGACCTGCGCATGCACCCGCCGCGTGCGCTGGCCCGCACCGAGATCCCCGGTGACGGCATCGACGGCCGCCTGGTCGTCCTCGTCGACGACGTGCTCTTCTCCGGCCGCACCATCCGCGCCGCCCTGGACGCCCTGAACGACATCGGGCGCCCCCGCGCGGTGCAGCTCGCGGTCCTCGTCGACAGAGGGCACCGCGAACTGCCCATTCGCGCCGACTACGTCGGCAAGAACCTCCCCACGTCGTTGCGGGAGACGGTCAAGGTCCAGCTCGCCGAGGAGGACGGTCGCGACACCGTGCTGCTCGGCGTGAAGCAGACCCAGTAGCGAGCCCCGGGGCACGTCCTTCCTCGGCGTGCCCGAGCTTGCCCGGAATCTCCCTCTGAACTGCCTTACGGAGCCTGACAGATGCAGCGTCATCTCATCTCGGCCGCCGACCTCACCCGCGACGACGCCGTCCTGATCCTCGACACCGCCGAGGAGATGGCCCGGGTCGCCGACCGGCCGATCAAGAAGCTGCCGACCCTGCGCGGCCGCACGATCGTCAACCTCTTCTTCGAGGACTCCACGCGCACGCGTATCTCCTTCGAAGCCGCCGAGAAGCGCCTCTCGGCGGACGTCATCAACTTCACCGCCAAGGGCTCCAGCGTGTCCAAGGGCGAGTCCCTCAAGGACACCGCCCAGACCCTGGAGGCCATGGGCGTCGACGCCGTCGTCATCCGGCACGGAGCCTCGGGGGCGCCGTACCGCCTCGCCAACTCCGGCTGGATCGACGCGGCCGTCATCAATGCCGGTGACGGCACCCACCAGCACCCGACCCAGGCCCTGCTCGACGCGTTCACCATGCGCCGCCGGCTGGTCGGGCGGGACGCCGGGATCGGCCAGGACCTCGCAGGCAAGCGCATCACGATCGTCGGGGACGTCCTGCACAGCCGGGTCGCCCGCTCCAACGTCGACCTGCTGCACACCCTCGGCGCCGAGGTCACCCTCGTCGCCCCGCCCACCCTGGTGCCGGTCGGCGTCGAGACCTGGCCCTGCGAGGTCTCGTACGACCTGGACAGCACGCTGTCCAAGGCGGACGCGGTGATGATGCTGCGCGTCCAGCGCGAGCGCATGAACGCCGCGTTCTTCCCGACCGAGCGCGAGTACTCGCGCCGCTACGGCCTGGACGGCGACCGCATGGCCCGGATGCCGGAGCACGCCATCGTGATGCACCCCGGCCCGATGGTCCGCGGCATGGAGATCACCGCCGAGGTCGCCGACTCCGACCGCTGCACCGTCGTCGAGCAGGTCGCAAACGGAGTCTCCATCCGGATGGCCGTCCTGTATCTGCTGCTCGGGGGAAACGAGCCCGCCGTCAGCCACACCCGTATCGAGGAGAAGTAAGTCACATGAGCAAGATCCTGATCCGCGGTGCGAAGGTCCTCGGCGGCGAGCCGCAGGACGTGCTGATCGACGGCTCGGTCATCGAGGCGGTCGGTACGGGGCTCCCGACGGAGGGCGCCGAGGTCGTCGAGGCCGTCGGCAAGGTGCTGCTGCCCGGCCTGGTCGACCTGCACACCCATCTGCGCGAGCCGGGCCGCGAGGACTCCGAGACGGTTCTCACCGGCACCCGCGCGGCGGCGAGCGGCGGCTACACGGCCGTGTTCGCCATGGCCAACACCTTCCCGGTCGCCGACACCGCCGGTGTCGTCGAGCAGGTCTACCGGCTAGGCCAGGAGCACGGTTACTGCGACGTGCAGCCCATCGGCGCCGTGACCGTCGGCCTGGAGGGCAGGAAGCTCGCCGAGCTCGGCGCCATGCACGAGTCGGCCGCCGGCGTGACCGTCTTCTCCGACGACGGCAAGTGCGTAGACGACGCCGTGATCATGCGCCGCGCCCTGGAGTACGTGAAGGCATTCGGCGGGGTCGTCGCCCAGCACGCCCAGGAGCCGCGGCTGACCGAGGGCGCCCAGATGAACGAGGGCATCGTCTCGGCCGAGCTGGGGCTCGGGGGCTGGCCCGCGGTTGCCGAGGAATCGATCATCGCCCGGGACGTCCTGCTCGCCGAGCACGTCGGTTCCCGCGTCCACATCTGCCACCTGTCGACCGCCGGGTCCGTCGAGATCGTCCGCTGGGCCAAGTCCCGCGGCATCGACGTCACCGCCGAGGTCACCCCGCACCACCTGCTCCTCACCGACGAGCTGGTGCGGACGTACAACCCGGTCTACAAGGTGAACCCGCCGCTGCGCACCGAGCGGGACGTGCTCGCCCTGCGCGAGGCCCTGGCCGACGGCACCATCGACATCGTCGCCACCGACCACGCCCCGCACCCGCACGAGGACAAGGACTGCGAGTGGGCCGCGGCCGCCATGGGCATGGTCGGCCTGGAGACCGCGCTGTCAGTGGTGCAGGAGACCATGGTGGACACCGGGCTCCTCGACTGGGCCGGGGTCGCCCAGCGCATGTCCGTCACCCCCGCCCGCATCGGGCAGGCCGCCGGACACGGGCGTCCCGTCTCGGCTGGTGAGCCCGCCAACCTCACGCTGGTCGACACGGAATACCGTGGCTCCGTGGACCCCGCGGGCTTCGCCTCGCGCAGCCGCAACACTCCCTACGAGGGGCGTGAGCTGCCGGGCCGTGTCACGCACACGTGGCTCCGGGGCAAGGCCACGCTCGTCGACGGGAAGCTCACGTGACATCTGAAATCCTGCTGGCCGCCGGTCTCGCAGCCGAGAAGAAGTCCGCCGAGGTCACCGACTGGGCCGCCCGCGTCGGCTGGCTCGTCGGCCTCGCCCTCTTCGTCGCGCTCGTCTACTGGCTGATGCGCGAGGGCTGGAAGTGGCGCGGCACGCTCCAGGGCGACCTGCCCGAGCTGCCCGCCGCGCCGGACGACCCCGGCCCGGCGAGACTGGGCATGAGCGGCCGCTACCACGGCTCCACCACCGCGGGTCAGTGGCTCGACCGGATCGTGGCGCACGGCCTCGGCACCCGCAGCCGGGTCGAGCTCACGCTGACGGACGCGGGACTGGACGTCGTACGCCCCGGCGCGAGGGACTTCTTCATCCCGCGCGAGGCCCTGCGCGAGGCCGTGCTCGGCAAGGGCATCGCCGGAAAGGTCCTGACCGAGGGCGGGCTCCTCGTGGTGACCTGGGCGCACGGCGAGCGGCTGATCGACTCGGGCTTCCGCTCGGACCACGCGGCCGAGCACACCGAGTGGGTCGACGCCATTAACTCCATGATCAACAAGACGGAAACGGAAGGCGCACGATGACGACCTCCACGAAGGGGAACGCCTCGCAGAGGAAAGAGGTGTCTCCCGCGGTACTCGTCCTGGAGGACGGCCGGATCTTCCGCGGCCGTGCCTACGGGGCCGTGGGGGAGACCTTCGGCGAGGCCGTGTTCTCCACCGGCATGACCGGCTACCAGGAGACCCTGACCGACCCCTCGTACGACCGCCAGATCGTCGTCGCGACCGCCCCGCAGATCGGCAACACCGGCTGGAACGACGAGGACGACGAGTCCCGCCGCATCTGGGTCTCCGGCTACGTCGTGCGCGACCCCGCGCGCGTGCCGTCCAACTGGCGGGCCAAGCGCTCCCTGGACGACGAGCTGGTCGCGCAGGGCATCGTCGGGATCTCCGGCATCGACACCCGCGCCCTCACCCGCCATCTGCGCGAGCGCGGCTCCATGCGCGCCGGGATCTTCTCCGGCGAGGCGATCGCGGTCGAGCCCGAGCTCGTCGCGCGCGTGCAGGCCCAGCCGCACATGAAGGGCGCCTCGCTGTACGAGGAGGTCGCCACCAAGGAGGCGTACGTCGTCCCCGCGGTCGGCGAGAAGAAGTTCACCGTCGCCGCGATCGACCTCGGCATCAAGGGCATGACCCCGCACCGCATGGCCGAGCGCGGCATCGAGGTGCACGTCCTGCCCGCCACCGCGAGTGTCGAGGAGGTCTACGCCGTGAATCCGGACGGCGTGTTCTTCTCCAACGGCCCGGGCGACCCGGCCACCGCCGACGGCCCCGTCGCGCTGATGAGCGCCGTGCTGGAGCGCAGGACGCCCCTGTTCGGCATCTGCTTCGGCAACCAGATCCTGGGCCGCGCCCTCGGCTTCGGCACCTACAAGCTGAAGTACGGCCACCGGGGCATCAACCAGCCCGTGCAGGACCGCACGACCGGCAAGGTCGAGGTCACCGCGCACAACCACGGGTTCGCCGTGGACGCGCCGCTCGACAAGGTCAGCGAGACGAAGTTCGGCCGCGTCGAGGTCTCCCACGTGTGCCTGAACGACAACGTCGTGGAGGGCCTCCAGCTGCTCGACCAGCCGGGCTTCTCCGTCCAGTACCACCCCGAAGCGGCAGCCGGCCCGCACGACGCCGCCTACCTGTTCGACCGCTTCACGTCTTTGATGAGCACAGTCATGGAGGGCCAGCGTGCCTAAGCGCACCGATATCCAGTCCGTCCTGGTCATCGGCTCCGGCCCGATCGTCATCGGCCAGGCCGCCGAGTTCGACTACTCCGGCACCCAGGCGTGCCGGGTCCTCAAGGCCGAGGGCCTGCGCGTCATCCTGGTCAACTCCAACCCGGCGACGATCATGACCGACCCGGAGATCGCCGACGCCACCTATGTCGAGCCGATCACCCCGGAGTTCGTCGAGAAGATCATCGCCAAGGAGCGCCCCGACGCCCTGCTGCCCACCCTGGGCGGCCAGACGGCCCTCAACACCGCGATCTCGCTGCATGAGGCCGGCACCCTCGACAAGTACGGCGTCGAGCTGATCGGCGCCAACGTCGAGGCGATCAACAAGGGTGAGGACCGCGACCTCTTCAAGGACGTCGTCGAGGAGGTCCGCAAGAAGATCGGGCACGGCGAGTCCGCCCGCTCGGTCATCTGCCACTCCATGGACGACGTCCTGGGCGGCGTCGAGACGCTCGGCGGCTACCCGGTCGTCGTCCGCCCCTCCTTCACCATGGGCGGCGCCGGCTCCGGCTTCGCGCACGACGAGGAGGAGCTGCGCCGCATCGCCGGCCAGGGCCTCACGCTCTCCCCGACCACCGAGGTGCTCCTGGAGGAGTCCATCCTCGGCTGGAAGGAGTACGAACTGGAGCTGATGCGCGACAAGCACGACAACGTCGTGGTCGTCTGCTCCATCGAGAACTTCGACCCCATGGGCGTGCACACCGGCGACTCGATCACCGTCGCGCCCGCCATGACGCTCACCGACCGCGAGTACCAGGTCCTGCGCGACGTCGGCATCGCGATCATCCGCGAGGTCGGCGTCGACACCGGCGGCTGCAACATCCAGTTCGCGGTGAACCCCGAGGACGGTCGTGTGATCGTCATCGAGATGAACCCGCGCGTGTCGCGCTCCTCGGCGCTGGCCTCCAAGGCGACCGGCTTCCCGATCGCCAAGATCGCCGCGAAGCTCGCCGTCGGCTACACGCTCGACGAGATCCCCAACGACATCACCGAGCAGACCCCGGCCTCCTTCGAGCCGACCCTCGACTACGTCGTGGTCAAGGCCCCGCGGTTCGCCTTCGAGAAGTTCCCGTCCGCCGACTCCACCCTCACGACCACCATGAAGTCGGTCGGCGAGGCCATGGCGATCGGCCGCAACTTCACCGAGGCCTTCCAGAAGGCGCTGCGCTCGCTGGAGAAGAAGGGCAGCCAGTTCACCTTCGTGGGCGAGCCCGGCGACAAGACCGCGCTCCTGGAGGAGTCCGTACGGCCCACCGACGGCCGCATCAACGCCGTCATGCAGGCCATCCGCGCGGGCGCCACCCCCGAGGAGGTCTTCGCGTACACGAAGATCGACCCCTGGTTCGTCGACCAGCTCTTCCTGATCAAGGAGACCGCGGACGAGCTGGCCGGGGCGTCCGAGCTGACCCGCGAGCTGCTCGCCGAGGCCAAGCGGCACGGCTTCTCCGACCAGCAGATCGGCGAGATCCGCGGCCTGCGCGAGGACGTGGTGCGCGAGGTCCGGCACGCGCTCGGCGTGCGCCCCGTCTACAAGACCGTCGACACCTGCGCGGCCGAGTTCGCCGCGAAGACGCCGTACTTCTACTCCTCCTACGACGAGGAGAACGAGGTCGCGCCCCGGACCAAGCCCGCGGTCATCATCCTGGGTTCCGGTCCCAACCGCATCGGCCAGGGCATCGAGTTCGACTACTCCTGCGTGCACGCCTCCTTCGCGCTGTCGGACGCCGGGTACGAGACGGTGATGGTCAACTGCAACCCGGAGACCGTCTCCACCGACTACGACACCTCCGACCGGCTGTACTTCGAGCCGCTCACGCTGGAGGACGTCCTGGAGATCGTCCACGCGGAGCAGCAGGCGGGGCCGATCGCGGGCGTCATCGTGCAGCTCGGCGGCCAGACCCCGCTGGGCCTGGCACAGGCGCTCAAGGACAACGGCGTGCCGATCGTGGGCACCTCGCCCGAGGCCATCCACGCCGCCGAGGACCGCGGTGCCTTCGGCCGCGTCCTCGCCGAGGCGGGCCTGCCGGCCCCCAAGCACGGCACCGCGACCACCTTCGCCGGCGCCAAGGCCATCGCGGACGAGATCGGCTACCCGGTCCTCGTACGGCCCTCCTACGTCCTCGGCGGCCGCGGCATGGAGATCGTCTACGACGAGACCCGCCTGGAGTCCTACATCGCCGAGTCGACCGAGATCAGCCCCTCGCGGCCGGTCCTCGTCGACCGCTTCCTGGACGACGCCATCGAGATCGACGTCGACGCGCTCTACGATGGCGAGGAGCTCTACCTCGGCGGCGTGATGGAGCACATCGAGGAGGCCGGCATCCACTCCGGCGACTCGGCGTGCGCGCTCCCGCCGATCACGCTCGGCGGCTTCGACATCAAGCGCCTGCGGGCCTCCACGGAGGCCATCGCGAAGGGCGTCGGGGTCCGCGGGCTCATCAACATCCAGTTCGCGATGGCCGGCGACATCCTCTACGTCCTGGAGGCCAACCCGCGCGCGTCCCGCACCGTCCCCTTCACCTCGAAGGCGACCGCGGTGCCGCTCGCCAAGGCCGCCGCCCGGATCTCGCTGGGCGCGACCGTCGCCGAACTGCGCGCCGAGGGCCTGCTCCCGGCCAACGGCGACGGCGGCGAGCTGCCGCTGGACGCGCCGATCTCCGTCAAGGAGGCCGTCATGCCGTGGTCGCGGTTCCGCGACATCCACGGCCGCGGCGTCGACACGGTCCTCGGCCCGGAGATGCGCTCCACCGGCGAGGTCATGGGCATCGACTCGGTCTTCGGCACGGCGTACGCCAAGTCGCAGGCGGGCGCCTACGGCCCGCTGCCCACCAAGGGCCGCGCGTTCATCTCGGTCGCCAACCGCGACAAGCGCTCGATGATCTTCCCGGCCCGTGAGCTGGTCGCGCACGGCTTCGAGCTGCTCGCCACCTCCGGCACCGCCGAGGTCCTCAAGCGCAACGGCATCAACGCCACCGTCGTGCGCAAGCAGTCCGAGGGCACCGGCCCGAAGGGCGAGAAGACCATCGTCCAGCTCATCCACGACGGCGAGGTCGACCTCATCGTCAACACCCCCTACGGCACCGGCGGCCGCCTCGACGGCTACGAGATCCGTACGGCGGCCGTGGCGCGGTCGGTCCCGTGCCTCACGACGGTTCAGGCGCTCGCCGCCGCCGTCCAGGGCATCGACGCACTCAACCACGGTGACGTGGGTGTGCGTTCACTCCAGGAACACGCGCAGCACCTGACCGCGGCCCGCGACTAGCAGCCCTGAGGGGGACACCGGAAACGGTGTCCCCCTCTTCGTGAAGACCCCCATGTCTTCGTGAGGACACCATGTACAAGATCTTCTTCAATCTCGTCTTCCAGCGCATGGACCCCGAGAAGGCCCACTACCTGGCCTTCCGCTGGATCCGGCTCGCCGTCCGCGTCCCCGTGCTGCGCACCTTCGTCGCGGCCGCCCTCGCACCCCGCCACAAGGAGCTGCGCACCGAGGCCCTCGGGCTGCGCATGCACGGCCCCTTCGGCCTCGCCGCGGGCTTCGACAAGAACGCCGTCGCCATCGACGGCATGGCGATGCTGGGCTTCGACCACATCGAGATCGGCACGGTGACGGGGGAGGCCCAGCCGGGCAACCCCAAGAAGCGGCTCTTCCGCCTCGTGCAGGACCGCGCGCTGATCAACCGTATGGGCTTCAACAACGAGGGCTCGCTGGCCGTGGCGGCCCGCCTGGCCTCCCGTGAGCCCGTCTTCAAGACCGTCGTGGGCGTGAACATCGGCAAGACCAAGGTCGTCCCGGAGGACGAGGCCGTCGCCGACTACGTGAAGTCCGCGGAGCGGCTCGCGCCCTTCGCCGACTACCTCGTCGTCAACGTGTCGTCGCCCAACACGCCCGGTCTGCGCAACCTCCAGGCCGTCGACCAGCTGCGTCCGCTGCTGACCGCGGTCCGCGAGGCCGCCGACCGGATCGTCGCGAACCGCCGGGTCCCGCTCCTCGTCAAGATCGCTCCCGACCTGGCCGACGAGGACGTCGACGCGGTCGCCGACCTGGCCGTCGAACTCGGCCTGGACGGCATCATCGCCACCAACACCACCGTCGCGCGCGACGGCCTGCGGTCGGAGGCCTCGCTGGTGAAGGAGACCGGCGGCCTCTCCGGCGCACCCCTCAAGGAGCGCTCCCTGGAGGTCCTCAGGCGCCTGTACGCGCGCGTGGGCGACCGGATCACCCTGGTGGGCGTCGGGGGCGTCGAGAACGCCGAGGACGCCTGGCAGCGCATCCTGGCGGGCGCCACGCTGGTCCAGGGCTACAGCGCCTTCGTCTACGAGGGTCCTTTCTGGGCCCGGGCCATCCACAAGGGCCTCGCCGCGCGCCTGCGCACGAGTCCGTACGCCACCCTCGCCGACGCGGTCGGCGCCGACGTGAGGAAGACGGCATGACCTCGTACGAGCCTTTCGGCGCCCGGCTGCGCCGTGCCATGGACGAGCGCGGGCCGTTGTGCGTCGGGATCGACCCGCACGCCTCGCTGCTCACCGAGTGGGGTCTGGACGACGGTGTGGCCGGCCTGGAGCGCTTCAGCCGGACCGTCGTCGAAGCGCTGTCCGACCGGGTCGCCGTGTTCAAGCCGCAGAGCGCGTTCTTCGAGCGCTTCGGCTCGCGCGGGGTCGCCGTGCTGGAGAAGACCGTCGAGGAGGCCCGCGCGGCCGGTGCGCTGGTCCTCATGGATGCCAAGCGGGGTGACATCGGCTCGACCATGGCCGCGTACGCGGAGGCGTTCCTGCGCAAGGACTCGCCGCTCTTCTCGGACGCGCTGACCGTGTCGCCGTACCTCGGCTACGGCTCGCTCTCACCGGCGATCGCGCTGGCGCGCGAGAGCGGCGCGGGCCTGTTCGTGCTCGCCCTGACCTCCAACCCGGAGGGCGGCGAGGTCCAGCACGCCGTCCGCGCGGACGGCCGGAACATCGGCGCGACCATGCTGGCCCATCTGGCCGCCGAGAACACCGGGGAGGAGCCCCTGGGGTCCTTCGGCGCCGTCGTAGGGGCCACCCTGGGCGATCTGTCGTCGTACGACCTGGACATCAACGGTCCGCTCCTCGCGCCCGGCGTCGGCGCGCAGGGAGCCACTCCGGCCGATCTTCCCCGGGTCTTCGGCAGCGCGATCCGCAATGTCGTTCCGAACGTCAGCCGGGGAGTGCTGCGGCACGGTCCGGACATCGGTGCGCTGCGAGCGTCCGCGGACCGGTTCGCGGAGGAGATCCGGTCCGCGCTGCCGACGGATTGAGCCGGCCGTCGGAGGACCGGCCGGCGCGTTCGCAACGGTCGTCGCGGATGTTCGACGCCGCCGTTCGAGTCCTCCGACGCGGGGTTCGAGGCCCGCTTGAGTCTGAATACATCCTCAAATCCGGGGCAGTATGTCAGAAATGTCCGGCCTGACGGAGGCTGACCAGGACTTTTCCGCTGTTCTCGCTGACTCTGGCGGACTTGGCCGCTAGTCTCCGACGCAGAGTCAACGGGCGAGCGTGTTGCTCGTGGCTCCCCAGGTGTGGGGCGACTAGGTTCCTCACCGGTCCGTATCCGACAGTTCGACATCCGAGGTGACGTAGGCGTGGCTCTTCCGCCCCTTACCCCTGAACAGCGCGCAGCCGCGCTCGAAAAGGCCGCCGCGGCTCGCCGGGAGCGGGCCGAGGTCAAGAATCGACTCAAGCACTCCGGCGCCTCTCTCCACGAGGTCATCAAGCAGGGCCAGGAGAACGACGTCATCGGCAAGATGAAGGTCTCCGCCCTGCTCGAGTCCCTGCCGGGCGTGGGCAAGGTCCGCGCCAAGCAGATCATGGAGCGACTCGGTATCTCCGAGAGCCGTCGTGTACGCGGCCTCGGCTCCAACCAGATCGCTTCGCTGGAGCGTGAGTTCGGCAGCACCGGTTCCTGAACCGGGTCACTCCGGGAAGGGGAGTCCCGGGCACTCCGGGATTGCTGGAATAATCGCTGCATGGCTGCAACATTCCGGGGGACGACCCCCGAGCCCCCGGACGTACGTCCGCGGCTGACCGTGCTCTCCGGCCCCTCAGGGGTCGGCAAGAGCACGGTCGTCGCCCATATGCGCAAGGAACATCCCGAGGTCTGGCTCTCGGTGTCGGCGACGACCCGCAAGCCCCGCCCCGGCGAGAAGCACGGCGTCCAGTACTTCTTCGTCACCGACGAGGAGATGGACAAGCTGATCGCCAACGGCGAGCTGCTGGAGTGGGCGGAGTTCGCCGGCAACCGCTACGGCACGCCGCGTGCGGCCGTGCTGGAGCGGCTGGAGGCGGGTGAGCCCGTCCTGCTGGAGATCGACCTCCAGGGTGCCCGGCAGGTCCGTGAGTCCATGACGGACGCCCAGCTGGTGTTCCTGGCTCCTCCCTCCTGGGAGGAGCTGGTGCGCAGACTCACCGGACGGGGCACCGAGCCGCCCGAGGTGATCGAGCGCCGCCTGGAGGCGGCGAAGATCGAGCTGGCGGCTGAACCCGAGTTCGATGTGACCTTGGTCAACACCTCCGTCGAGGACGTGGCGCGCGAGCTGCTAGCCTTGATGGATGTTGTGTGATCGTGCCTGCTCATCGAGGCTTGATCATCCGCACTGATTCTTTCCCATCCATCGGAAGGTAGAGCGTGTCCTCTTCCATCTCCGCGCCCGAGGGCATCATCAACCCGCCGATCGACGAGCTCCTCGAGGCCACCGACTCGAAGTACAGCCTCGTGATCTACGCGGCCAAGCGGGCCCGCCAGATCAACGCGTACTACTCGCAGCTCGGCGAGGGTCTGCTTGAGTACGTCGGTCCGCTGGTGGACACCCACGTCCACGAGAAGCCGCTCTCGATCGCCCTGCGCGAGATCAACGCGGGTCTGCTGACGTCCGAGGCCGTCGAGGGCCCGGCGCAGTAGTACGTTCAGATTGCAGTTGGCTTTTCCACAGGCCCGGCAGCGCGACTGTCGGGCCTGTGGTGTGTCATGGAGTCGTTGCTTCGAGGAAGGGGAGACCTGGTGGACAAGCCGAAGGTCGTGCTGGGGGTCAGCGGCGGCATCGCCGCGTACAAGGCCTGCGAGCTGCTGAGACGGCTCACGGAGTCCGGCCACGACGTCCGCGTCGTCCCCACCGCCTCCGCGCTGCACTTCGTCGGCGCGGCCACCTGGTCCGCCCTGTCCGGCCATCCTGTCTCCACCGAGGTCTGGGACGACGTCCACGAGGTCCCGCACGTCCGCATCGGACAGCACGCCGACCTGGTGATCGTGGCTCCGGCGACCGCCGACATGCTCGCCAAGGCGGCGCACGGCCTGGCGGACGACCTGCTCACCAACACCCTGCTCACGGCCCGCTGCCCGGTCGTCTTCGCGCCCGCCATGCACACCGAGATGTGGGAACACCCGGCCACCCAGGAGAACGTGGCGACGCTTCGGCGCCGCGGCGCCCTCGTGATCGAACCGGCCGTCGGCCGGCTGACCGGCGTCGACACCGGCAAGGGACGGCTGCCGGACCCCGCCGAGATCTTCGAGGTCTGCCGGCGCGTACTGGCCCGCGGTGCCACCGAGCCCGACCTCCGGGGCCGGCACGTCGTCGTCAGCGCCGGCGGCACCCGCGAGCCCCTCGACCCGGTCCGCTTCCTGGGCAACCGCTCCTCCGGCAAGCAGGGCTACGCCCTCGCCCGCACCGCCGCCGCGCGCGGCGCCCGGGTCACGCTGATCGCGGCGAACACCGGCATGCCCGACCCGGCCGGCGTGGACGTGGTCCCGGTGGGGACGGCCGTACAGCTGCGCGAAGCGGTTCTGAAGGCGGCGGCCGACGCCGACGCGGTCGTCATGGCGGCGGCGGTCGCGGACTTCCGGCCCCAGACGTACGCGGCCGGAAAGATCAAGAAGAAGGACGGCCAGGACCCCGAGCCCATCGTCCTGGTGCGGAATCCGGACATCCTCGCCGAGATCTCGGCCGAGCGCGCCCGCCCCGGCCAGGTGATCGTCGGCTTCGCCGCCGAGACCGACGACGTGCTGGCCAACGGCCGCACGAAACTGGAACGCAAGGGCTGCGACCTCCTCGTCGTCAACGAGGTGGGCGAGCGCAAGACCTTCGGGTCCGAGGAGAACGAAGCGGTGGTGCTGGGCGCCGACGGCAGCGAGACGCCGGTGCCGCACGGACCGAAGGAGTTCCTGGCCGAAACCGTGTGGGACCTGGTGGTGAGACGCCTGCACTGAAGGTTTCATTCGCTTCTCGGTCCCAGGAACCTCCGGCGCCCAGGCGTGGCGCCCCTGGCCAAGTCCGCTCGGAATTGGGCACAATGCGGGTGCCGCAGGTCACAGCCCTCCCGAGAGGCGAGACAGGGGGGCCGCTGACCGAGCACGACCGATAAACTGTTCTCGGACGACGCCGGGCGCAGCCCCCGAGCTCGTCCGCCAATGATCAGCCAGCAGCCGCTGCAACCCCAGGGAGCGTTGTGTCCCGTCGCTTGTTCACCTCGGAGTCCGTGACCGAGGGCCACCCCGACAAGATCGCTGACCAGATCAGTGACACCATCCTCGACGCGCTCCTCAAGGAGGACCCGACCTCCCGGGTCGCGGTCGAGACGCTGATCACCACCGGTCTGGTGCACGTGGCCGGTGAGGTCACCACCAAGACCTACGCGCCGATCGCCCAACTGGTGCGCGACAAGATCCTGGAGATCGGTTACGACTCCTCCAAGAAGGGCTTCGACGGCGCCTCCTGCGGTGTCTCGGTCTCCATCGGCGCGCAGTCCCCGGACATCGCGCAGGGCGTCGACACGGCGTACGAGAACCGGGTCGAGGGCGACGAGGACGAGCTGGACCGCCAGGGCGCGGGCGACCAGGGTCTGATGTTCGGCTACGCGACCGACGAGACCCCCACCCTGATGCCGCTGCCGATCTTCCTGGCGCACCGTCTGGCGAAGCGCCTGTCGGAGGTCCGCAAGAACGGCACCATCCCCTACCTGCGTCCGGACGGCAAGACGCAGGTCACCATCGAGTACGACGGCGACAAGGCCGTCCGGCTCGACACCGTCGTGGTCTCCTCGCAGCACGCCTCGGACATCGACCTGGACTCCCTGCTGGCTCCGGACATCCGTGAGTTCGTGGTGGAGCCGGAGCTGAAGGCGCTCCTGGACGAGGGCATCAAGCTGGACACCGACAGCTACCGCCTGCTCGTCAACCCGACCGGCCGTTTCGAGATCGGCGGCCCGATGGGCGACGCGGGTCTGACCGGCCGCAAGATCATCATTGACACGTACGGCGGCTACGCCCGCCACGGCGGCGGTGCGTTCTCCGGCAAGGACCCGTCCAAGGTGGACCGGTCGGCCGCGTACGCGATGCGCTGGGTCGCCAAGAACGTGGTCGCCGCGGGTCTGGCCTCCCGCTGCGAGGTCCAGGTGGCCTACGCGATCGGCAAGGCCGAGCCGGTGGGTCTGTTCGTGGAGACCTTCGGCACCGCGAAGATCGACACCGAGAAGATCGAGAAGGCGATCGACGAGGTCTTCGACCTCCGCCCGGCCGCCATCATCCGCGATCTCGACCTGCTGCGCCCGATCTACTCCCTGACGGCGGCGTACGGCCACTTCGGCCGTGAGCTCCCGGAGTTCACCTGGGAGAAGACGGACCGCGTGGACGCCCTGCGCAAGGCCGCGGGTCTGTAGGTCCGCTTCCGCTCCGTACGAGGCCCGGTCCCCCGAGGGGGCCGGGCCTCGGGCTTGCCCGGAGACCTGCTGGAGCGCGACGGTCGCGGCCGTCTGTCAGTGGGGTCTGGTACCAATGATGCTGTGAGCAGCGAGGATGAGGCGGCACAGCGCTCGGGGGAGGCCGGGGCGCCGGAGCAGCTTGCGCTCATTCGGGAGAGCGTGCGCAAGGCCAAGGTGCCGCGGGCCAAGCCCCGGACCTGGCGAGGGGCCGCGCTGGCCAAGGAGCTGCCGGTCGCGCGGGTGCTGGTCGACAAGGGCGTGCTCCACCTCGACCGGTACTTCGACTACGCCGTGCCCGAGGAACTGGACGCGGACGCGCAGCCGGGGGTGCGGGTGCGGGTGCGGTTCGGGGCCGGGCGCGGGCGGGTCAGGGAAGGACGGCGTGAGGGCGGCGGGCTGATCGACGGGTTCCTGGTCGAGCGGCTCGCCGAGTCGGACTACTCAGGACCGCTGGCCGCGCTCGCCCAGGTCGTCTCGCCCGAACCGGTGCTCAGCGAGGAACTCCTGGGGCTCGCACGGGCCGTCGCCGACCGGTACGCGGGAAGCCTGGCGGATGTGCTGCAGCTCGCCGTCCCGCCGCGCAGCGCTCGGGCCGAGCAGCGGCCCTCTCCCGAGCCGTTGCCGCCCCCCGCGCCACCGGAGACGGGATCCTGGGGCCGGTACGAGCGTGGGGGCGCGTTCCTGGAGTCGCTGGCCTCGGGAGGCGCGCCGCGCGCGGTGTGGAACGCCCTGCCCGGGCCGCAGTGGAGCGAGGAGCTCGCGCGGGCGGTTGCCGCGACCCTGGCCTCCGGGCGGGGGGCGCTCGTCGTCGTGCCGGACGGGCGGGCCGTCGCCCGGGTCGACGCCGCTCTGACGTCGGTCCTGGGGGAGGGGCGGCACGCGGTCCTGACCGCGGATGCCGGGCCCGAGAAGCGGTACCGGGAGTGGCTGGCCGTACGGCGGGGGGCCGTGCGGGCCGTCGTCGGGACGCGGGCCGCCATGTTCGCGCCGGTGCGGGACCTGGGACTCGTCGCGCTCTGGGACGACGGCGACGACAGCCACAGTGAGCCGCACGCCCCGCAGCCGCATGCGCGCGAGGTGCTGCTGTTGCGGGCCGCGCAGGACAAGTGCGCTTTTCTGCTGGGGAATTGGAGCTGCACCGTGGAGGCCGCGCAGCTCGTGGAGAGCGGGTGGGCGCGGCCGCTCGTGGCGTCCCGGGAGCAGGTGCGGGCCGTCGCCCCGCTGGTGCGGACCGTCGGGGACCAGGATCTCGCGCGGGACGAGGCCGCGCGGGCGGCCCGGCTGCCGACGCTCGCCTGGCAGGCCGTAAGGGAGGGCTTGCGGCACGGGCCGGTGCTCGTGCAGGTCCCGCGACGCGGGTACGTGCCGCGGATGGCCTGCGCCAACTGCCGGGAGCCCGCGCGGTGTCGGCACTGTGCCGGGCCGTTGGAGGGGCAGGAGTCCGCGGCGGCGCTGCGGTGCGGGTGGTGCGGGCGCGAGGAGGGGGCCTGGCACTGTCCGGAGTGCGGGGGATTCCGGTTGCGGGCGCAGGTGGTGGGGGCGCGGCGCACCGCGGAGGAGCTGGGGCGGGCGTTTCCCGCCGTTCCGGTGCGGACGTCCGGGCGTGAGCATGTGCTGGACACCGTGCCTGCGGCGCCGGCGCTGGTGGTGAGCACCCCGGGGGCGGAGCCGGTCGCCGAGGGCGGGTACGCGGCCGCGCTGTTGCTGGACGGATGGGCCATGCTCGGGCGGCCGGATCTACGGGCCGGGGAGGACGCGCTGCGGCGGTGGATCGCGGCGTCGGCGCTGGTGCGGGCACAGGGGGCGGGGGGCACGGTGGTCGTGGTCGCCGAGCCCACGTTGCGGCCCGTGCAGGCGTTGGTGCGGTGGGATCCCGTGGGGCATGCCGTGCGAGAGCTGGGGGAGCGTGCGGAGTTGGGGTTTCCGCCGGTGTCCCGGATGGCGGCGGTGTCGGGGGTCGGGGAGGCGCTCGCCGAGTTCCTGGCGGCTGTGGAACTGCCCGGTGAGGCCGAGGTGTTGGGACCTGTGCCGGTGCCGGTGACGACGCCGGGAGGGCCTCGGAGGACGGGGGTGCCACCGGTCGGCGAGCGGTGGGAGCGGGTGCTGGTGCGGGTCCCGCCGGGGAAGGGCGCCGCGTTGGCCTCCTCGCTCAAGGCCGCGCAGGCCTCCCGGATGGCTCGGGGCGGAGGGAGCGGGAGCGAGGGGGCGATCTGGGTGCGGATCGATCCGCCGGACATCGGGTGACGGCTGAGGGGTGGGCCGGGCCGTCGGAGGTCGAATGGTGGTCGGGGCGAGGCGGGTTGCTGCGCTGATGGTCGGGCCGGAGTGGGGCGGGTTGCTGCGCTGATGGTCGGGCCGGAGTGGGGCGGGTTGCTGCGCTGATGGTCGGGCCGGAGTGGGGCGGGTTGCTGCGCTGATGGTCGGGCCGGAGTGGGGCGGGTTGCTCCGCCGATGGTCGGTTCGGGGCCTGGCGGGTTGCTCCGGGCCCCGGCCCTCGGCGCGCTGGTCGAGTCGGGCGGCAACGCCCTGCGGGCCGCGCGGGGCGGCGGGGGCGGGGCTCGGTGGTCCGGTGCGCGGTGGTCCGGTGCGCGGTGGTCCGGTGCGCGGTGGTCCCGCGGTGGAGCCGTGGACCTCGCGATACGTGGTCGTGGTCGTGTCCGGTGGACGTGGTGCAGGGGGTCGGGACATGCGTCTGCCCTCCCGGTCGGGGTGGGAGGGCAGAGAGAGGAGACGCGGGTCAGCCGTTGCGGGGGCCGGGGAATGCTGTGGGTCTTGCCTCGTCGCGCAGGGCGGAGCTGCCCGCGGTGGGCTGGGTCGGCATGGAGCGGGCCGCGGGGACCGTGGGGACCGCCGGCACCGAGGGGATACCGGTGTTGACGCCGACCGCGCGGGTTCCCGACGGCTCCGTGGCGCGCTCGGCGTCGGCTGTCGCCTGGGCCGCGGCGCGGCGGGCGCCGTACCGACGGTGGACCGCCTGCTTGGTGACGCCGAGGGCGGAGCCCACCGCGTCCCACGAGAAGCCGAGCGAGCGGTCGAAGTCGACCGCGGCCGTCACCAGGGTCTCGACGCTGTCCCGCAGTTCCTGCGCGAGACGGACCGTGGGGGCGGGGGCGCGTCCGTAGACGACGAAGCCCGTGGAGGGACCGGAGCGGCGCGGGCGGTAGACGTTGCCCAGCTGGGCGGTCAGCGTGCGCAGTGCGTCCACCTGCCGGCGGACCCGCTCGATGTCCCGCACCAGCAAGTGCAGGCTGGCCCGAGCCTGGGCGTCGTGGGTTGCGTGGTCGGCCATGAACAAGCCTCTCGAACCGGCGTTGAAAAGGATGGGGCCGCGATCGCGGCCCGTTGTGGTCAACTCTTTCTTGACCAACGCGTCTACGCTCCGCTGGTCACGCAGTGGGGGCGTAACGGCATATGCGTGCGCCGGGGGTGGGGGGTTCGCGCCTTGACCGGGAGGCGGCCTCGCCCTGGGGCCGCTCCGCTCCGGGCTGCTCCGGCCGTGCGGTGGTGCTGCCTCGCCATAGACTTGTGTGCTGCCCGTCGTCACCCGTCCGAGAGGCCCTGTCCACCCATGAAGCTCGTCTTCGCCGGTACCCCCGAGGTCGCCGTTCCCGCTCTGGACGCTCTCATCGCCTCCGGGCGGCACGAGGTCGCCGCCGTCGTCACCCGGCCGGACGCGCCGGCCGGGCGGGGGCGCAGGCTGGTCGCGAGCCCGGTGGCGGAACGGGCCGAGGAGGCGGGGATCGAGGTGCTCAAGCCCGTCAAGCCGCGCGACCCGGAGTTCCTCGAGCGGCTCCGCGAGATCGCCCCGGACTGTTGTCCCGTCGTCGCCTACGGCGCCCTCCTGCCGCGCGTGGCCCTCGACGTCCCCGCCCACGGCTGGGTCAACCTGCACTTCTCGCTGCTGCCGGCCTGGCGTGGGGCCGCTCCCGTGCAGCACTCCATCATGGCGGGGGACGAGATTACGGGCGCCTCGACCTTCCTCATCGAGGAGGGACTGGACTCCGGGCCCGTCTACGGCACCGTCACCGAGGAGATCCGGCACACCGACACCAGCGGTGACCTGCTGACCCGGCTCGCCTTCGCCGGCGCGGGGCTGCTCGCCGCGACCATGGACGGCATCGCCGACGGCACGCTGAAGGCCGTACCTCAGCCGACCGAGGGCATCACCGTCGCCCCGAAGATCACCGTCGAGGACGCGCGGGTCGACTGGGCCGCGCCCGCGCTGCGGGTGGACCGGGTCGTCCGGGGCTGCCACCCGGCGCCCGGAGCCTGGACGACCTTCCGCGGTGAGCGACTCAAGCTCATCCAGGTCCAGTCGGTTCACGGCCGGACGGACCTCGCCCCCGGCGCGCTCGCCGTCGGCAAGAACAGCGTCCACGTCGGTACCGGGTCGCACGCCGTGGAGCTGCTCTGGGTGCAGGCGCAGGGGAAGAAGCCGATGAAGGCCGCGGACTGGGCGCGGGGTGTCAGGATCTCGGACGGCGAGACCGTCGGCACGTGAGGCGGACCGGCTGCGCGGGTCCGCCGGCGGCCGGTGAGGTGGGTTCCCGGGGTGCCGGTCCCGCGCCCTGATGCGGGGACGGCCGCAGTCGGTGCGGTGGTGGCCCCGAGCGTCCCTGGGAGGGAGCCCGGACCGCCGTTCAGCACGTCGGGTGGGTGCCCGTCCGCGGAGCGGCTCTCGGCGGGCTGTGCAGGGCGCGTACGCGGTTGGAGGGCACGCCTCTCGCGTGCCTGACGGCAGGGCTCGGCCCTCGTGACCGCGGCAGCCGGGCTCGACCTTCGTGACCGCGGCAGCCGGGCACACTCCTGGCGCCCCTCACGGCGGGACCCGTCCTCGCGCCCTTACGAAAGGGCCCCGCCCTCGTGTGCGGCCCGCTTGCCCGCGACGGCACCCTCGGTACGTGAGGTCCGCCTCGGGATCACCCCGGCCCCCTCGGAGGGGCCCCTGGGCTTCGGCGGACGTACGCTTGGGGCCTGTCCAGACCTTGAACCCGGAGCACCTTTTTCGTGAGCGACCAGCCCCGTCGGCCCCACAAACCCGGCAAGCCCTACCGTCGGCCCCAGAAGGACCCCGTCCGCATCCTCGCCTTCGAGGCGCTGCGGGCCGTGGACGAGCGGGACGCGTACGCCAACCTCGTCCTGCCGCCGCTGCTCAGGAAGGCGCGGGAGAAGGGCGGCTTCGAGGCGCGCGACGCGGCGCTGGTTACCGAGCTCGTGTACGGGACACTGCGGCGGCAGGGGACGTACGACGCGATCATCGCCGAGTGCGTGGACCGGCCGCTGCGCGAGGTGGATCCGCCGGTGCTCGACGTGCTGAGCCTCGGGGCGCATCAGCTGCTCGGCACCCGCATCCCGACGCACGCCGCCGTGTCCGCCTCCGTCGAACTCGCGCGGGTCGTGCTCGGGGACGGACGGGCCAAGTTCGTCAACGCCGTGCTGCGCAAGGTCGCGCAGGACGATCTCGACGGCTGGCTCGCGAAGGTGGCGCCGCCCTACGACGACGACCCCGAGGACCATCTCGCCGTCGTGCACTCGCACCCCCGCTGGGTCGTGTCCGCGCTGTGGGACTCCCTCGGCGGCGGACGGGCCGGCATCGAGCGGCTGCTGGAGGCCGACAACGAGCGGCCCGAGGTGACCCTCGTCGCCCGTCCCGGTCGTGCCACCGCAGAGGAGCTGCTGCGCGAGGAGTCCGCCGTGGCGGGGCGCTGGTCGCCGTACGCCGTACGGCTGTCCGAGGGTGGCGAGCCCGGGGCCGTGGACGCCGTACGGGAAGGCCGGGCCGGGGTGCAGGACGAGGGCAGTCAGCTCGTCGCGCTGGCCCTCGCGAACGCACCCCTCGAGGGGCGGGACGAGAAGTGGCTCGACGGGTGCGCGGGGCCGGGCGGCAAGGCCGCCCTGCTCGCCGCGCTCGCCGCCGGGCGCGGGGCGATGCTGCTCGCCTCCGAGAAGCAGCCGCATCGGGCCGGGCTCGTCGCCAAGGCGCTCGCCGGGAACCCGGGGCCGTATCAGGTGATCGCCGCGGACGGGACCAGGCCGCCGTGGCAGCCGGAGAGTTTCGACCGGGTGCTGATGGACGTGCCGTGCACGGGGCTCGGGGCGTTGCGGCGGCGGCCGGAGGCCCGGTGGCGGCGCCGGCCTGAGGACCTGGAGGGGTTCGGGCCGTTGCAGCGGGCCTTGCTGAGCACGGCCTTGGATTCCGTCCGGGTGGGCGGGATCGTCGGGTACGCCACGTGTTCGCCGCACCTCGCGGAGACCCGGGCGGTCGTGGAGGACGTGCTCAAGCAGTGGCCGGCCGCCGAACTCGTCGACGCGCGGCCGTTGTTCCCCGGTGTGCCGGAGCTCGGGGAGGGTCCGGACGTGCAGTTGTGGCCGCATCTGCACGGGACCGATGCGATGTATCTGGCGTTGATCCGTCGGACCGGGTGACTGGTCGTTCGTCCGACGGGGACTAGTCGTTCGTCCGAGAGGCCGTCGTGGCCGGTCGCGCGGTTCCCCGCGCCTCCGGGTCGGGCTCCTCGGCCTTGGCCAGGCTGTGCGGCCACCACACCTTGGAGCCCACGTCCAGGAACAGGGACGTGACCAGGACCGAGCGGACGATGAACGTGTCCAGCAGGACCCCCAGCGCCACCGCGAAGCCGATCTCCGCGAAGGCGACCATCGGGAGGGTGCCGAGGGCGGCGAAGGTGCCGGCCAGGACCAGTCCGGCGGAGGTGATGACCGCGCCGGTCGCGGCCAGGCCGGTGATCACGCCCGGCCGGGTGCCCTGACGGGCCGCCTCCTCGCGGATACGGGTGGTCAGGAAGATGTTGTAGTCGATGCCGAGGGCGACCAGGAAGACGAAGACGAACAGCGGGAAGTCCGTCGACTCGCCCGCGTAGTCGAACACGTGGCGGAAGGCCAGCGCGCTGAGGCCCAGGGCTCCCGCGAAGGACAGGATCACCGTCCCGATCAGCAGCAGCGGGGCGACCAGGGCGCGCAGCAGGGCGCACAGGATCAGCGTCACCACGACCAGCACCAGCGGGATGATCAGGATGTTGTCGTGCGTGGTGGCCCTGTCCATGTCCAGCAGTGCGGCCGTACCGCCGCCGACCTGGGCGTCGGCGTCCGGGACCGCGTGGACGGCGTCGCGGACCCGCTCCACCGTCTGCTTCGCGGCCTCGCTGTCGGCAGGGGCGGTCATCGTGGCCTCGAACAGCACCTTGCCCTCGTACGCGGGTTTCGTGCCCGGCGGCAGGCCCAGCGACTGGGGCACCACTCCGCGGGTGCCCGCGACCGCTTCGCCCACCTGCCGTGCCTGGGCCTGGTTGCTGACGACGACCAGGGGGTCTCCGCTGCCGGCCGGGAAGTACTTCGCGGACACCTCCTGGCCGACGATCGAGTCCGGTTTCCCGGTGAACGCGTCCGCGTTGCCGATGCCCTCGGCGCGCAGCTGGATCAGGCCGAGCGAGCAGACGCCGAGGGCCAGGGCCGTGGCCACCCAGATCATGCGGGGGCGGCGGGCGATACGGCGGCCGGTGCGGGCCCAGATGCCGCTCTCGATGCGGTCGGGGTCGCCGAAGTGCGGGATCGCCGGCCAGAAGATCCACCGGCCGAAGATCACCAGCAGGGCAGGGAACAGCGTCACCATCGCCAGCAGGGCGACCGCCACCCCGATCGCGGCGACGGGGCCGAGGCCGCGGGTCGAGTTCATCTCGGCGGCCAGCAGGACCAGCATGCTGAGGATCACGGTCGCGCCGGAGGCGACCACAGCCGGTCCCGCGCGGTGCAGGGCGAGGGCCATCGCCTCGTGGCGGTCCTCGTGGCGGTGCAGCTCCTCCCGGTAGCGGGCGACGAGCAGCAGGGCGTAGTCCGTCCCCGCGCCGAAGACGAGGACCGTGAGGATGCCCGCGCTCTGGCCGTTGACCGTCAGCCCCGCGTGCTGCGCGAGCAGATAGATGAAGGCCTGTGCGGTGAACAGTGCGGCGATCACCGAGAGCAGCGGGACCAGGAGCAGAGTGGGGCTGCGGAAGGTGATGAGCAGCATGACCACGACGACCGCCATGGCGGACAGCAGCAGCGTGGAGTCGATGCCCTCGAAGGCCTCGGAGAAGTCCGCGGAGGTGCCGCCCGGGCCGGTGATGTGCACGGCGAGACCGTCGCCGCCCTTGCCCACGACGTCACGCAGGGAGTCCACCGCGGGCGCGATCTCCTCCCAGCCCTTCTCGTCCATGGTGATCGGGACGAGGATCTGGGCGGCGCGCGGATCGCTCTGCCGGTCGTAGATCGGGCCCCGGGTCTCCGCGCCGCGGATGCCGTGGGCCGTCAGCTGCTTGATCTCGGAGACGTCCTTGGCGATCGTGGCCCGTTCCTGCGCCGTCAGGCCGCTCTCGCGCGCGTAGACGACGACCGCGGGGATCTGTTCCGGCCTGAAGTCCTCCGAGATCTGCAGGACTTGGGTGGACTCGGCGGAGCCGGGCAGCCAGGAGGCCGCGTCGTTGTCCTGGGCGTCGGTGAGCTTCGAGGCCAGGGGTGCCGTCAGGAACAGCACCACCAGCCACAGCGCCAGCACCAGCCACTTCGCACGCCGTCCGCAGACGAGATGCGCGATGCCCCGATTTCCGCTCATGGCCACCCCCGGTGCCATCTCTCGAGCCGATCGGCCGCCCAGCATGACACGCGCGGCCCGTCCACAACATCCGATGAACGGCTTAGGTCCGGACCGGCGCGCCCCTCCGCCCCCCGGCATGGGAGGCTTGGGGTATGGCCGCGCAGATCAATCCCAGCATCCTGTCCGCCGACTTCGCCCGCCTCGCGGACGAGGCGAAGGCGGTCGGGGGAGCCGACTGGCTCCATGTCGACGTCATGGACAACCATTTCGTTCCGAACCTCACGCTCGGCGTGCCGGTCGTAGAGTCCCTGGCCCGTGCGACGGACACCCCGCTGGACTGCCATCTGATGATCGAGGCCCCCGATCGCTGGGCGCCCCAGTACGTAGAGGCGGGGGCCTCTTCCGTCACCTTCCATGTGGAGGCGGCCGCCGCTCCGGTCCGGCTCGCCCGGGAGATCCGGGCCAAGGGCGCCCGCGCCTCCATGGCGCTGAAGCCCGCGACGCCCATCGAGCCGTACGAGGACCTGCTCCCCGAGCTCGACATGCTGCTGATCATGACGGTCGAGCCCGGTTTCGGGGGACAGGCGTTCCTCGACATCATGCTCCCCAAGATTCGCCGGACCCGCGAGTTGATCAGCAAGCACGGCCTTGAGCTGTGGCTCCAGGTCGACGGCGGAGTCTCGGCGTCCACCATCGAGCGCTGCGCGGACGCGGGCGCCGACGTCTTCGTCGCCGGGTCGGCGGTGTACGGGGCGTCCGACCCGGCCGAGGCGGTACGTGCATTGCGCAAGCAGGCGGAGGGGGCGACCGCGAAGGCTTCGTGGGCGTGCGACCACTGAGCGTCAGGAACGTGAACGGCTCTGATCAGGGCTGATCAAGTGCGCCGGATCTGCAAGGATGAACGGCGAATCCAGAGTGTGAACAGCAGTGAGGAGATCGCCGTGTCGGGTATGTCGGCGGGCCGGTCAGCCATGCGGATGGGACCCGCTGAGCTGGTGCAGGCGGCGGCCATGGCCCGCCGCTTCTACCTCGAGGGCAAATCGAAGATCCAGATCGCGGAGGAGTTCGGCGTCAGCCGCTTCAAGGTGGCCCGGGTCCTCGAGACCGCTCTCGAACGGGATCTCGTGCGGATCGAGATCCGCGTGCCGGCCGAGCTGGACGCGGAGCGCTCCGACGCGCTCCGCGCCCGCTACGGCCTCAGGCACGCCGTCGTGGTCGAGTCCCCGGCCGAGGCCGAGGAGACACCTGACCCCGAGAACCTGGGAGAAGTGGCCGCCGACCTGCTCGGCGAACTGGTCAACGAGGGCGACATCCTGGGCCTGGCCTGGGGCCGCTCCACCATCCACATGGCGGCTGCCCTCGACCGGCTCCCACCGTGCACGGTGGTGCAGTTGACGGGTGTGTACGACGCCGGGACCGCCGAGCGCGGTTCGGTGGAGGCGGTGCGGCGGGCCGCCCAGGTGTCCGGCGGGGACGCCCACCCCATCTACGCGCCGATGCTGCTGCCGGACGCGGCCACCGCGGCCGCCCTGCGCAACCAGACCGGGATCGCCCGGGCCTTCGAGTACTTCGACAAGGTCACGGTCGCCTGTGTCTCCATCGGCTCCTGGGAGCCGGGCATCTCGACGGTGCACGACATGCTCAGCGACGAGGAGCGCGGCCACTACGCCTCGCTCGGTGTCGCCGCCGAGATGTCCGCGCACCTCTTCGACGCCGAGGGCCGCAGGGTCGGTCGGGACCTGGGCGAGCGGTGCATCACGGTCAAGGCCGACCAGCTCCGCCGTATCCCCGAGGTCGTCGCGATCGCGGGCGGACAGCGCAAGGCGGCCGCGATCGACGCGGTGCTGCGGTCCGGACTCGTCACCAGCCTGGTGACGGACACCTCCGCCGCGGACTACCTGATGACGGCGGGGACCACGCCGAAGCCGGCGCTCAACAGGGCGGACCCGGACGGGGCCTGACGGACTGCCCCGAGGAGGCGGCCGTGGCAGCATCGAGCGCATGCTGCTGCGGTTCGTCTCCCGAGTGCTTCTGTGCCTGCTGGTCCTGACGGGGTGTTCGGCCACCGGCGCCGACCCGTCGACGGGCGACGGCCCGGCCACCGTCCAGGAGTCCCGGCTCCCGGCCGAGGCCCGGCAGACCCTCGAACTCATCGACAGGGGCGGTCCGTTCCCGTACGCCAAGGACGGCTCGGTCTTCGGGAACTTCGAGCGGCTGCTGCCCGCGCACCGGCGCGGCTATTACCACGAGTACACCGTCCCCACCCCGGGCTCGCACGACCGCGGGGCCCGGCGGATCGTCACCGGGCAGGGCGGGGAGATCTACTACACCGATGATCACTACGACTCGTTCAGGGCGGTACTGAGATGACGGCACGCGTGGTCACGCTGGACCTCGAAGGGGTCGTGGACAAGGCGGGCCTGATGGACCGCTGCGCCCGTGACCTACGGCTGCCGGACTGGTTCGGCCGCAACTGGGACGCGCTGGCCGACGTCCTCGCCGATCCCGGCATGTGGGCCGGGAACGCCGGGGACCCCGCCGGGACGGAGACCGTCGTCCTCGTACGGCACTGGGACCGGTACGCGCAGGCGCGGCCCGAGGAGTGGGCCACCGCCCGCGAGGTGTTCTCGCAGACCTCCGCACTCACCGTGGCGCTCGCCCTTGGAGGTTCGTCCTAAGGCCCCTCCGGCCGGTCTGGACGTTTCGCCCGTGGGTGGCATTCCGCCCGACATGGGAGAATGAAGTACGTGCTCTTTCCCCCTGGCTGACCTGTCCGGGGGCCACCTCTGATCGACTGGGATGTGCAGCACGTGCGTTTCCTCAACGACATCCAGCCCCCGTACGACCTGACGTACGACGACGTCTTCATGGTCCCGAGTCGCAGCGCCGTCGGCTCGCGGCAGGGCGTGGACCTCAGCTCCCCGGACGGCACGGGCACCACGATTCCGCTGGTCGTGGCCAACATGACCGCCATCGCCGGGCGCCGCATGGCCGAGACGATGGCCCGGCGCGGTGGTCTCGTGGTCATCCCGCAGGACATTCCGATCGAGGTCGTCACCGAGGTCGTCGGCTGGGTCAAGAGCCGCCACCACGTCCTGGACACCCCGATCGTGCTGGCCCCGCACCAGACCGTCGCCGACGCCCTCGCCCTGTTGCCCAAGCGCGCGCACAACGCCGGGGTGGTCGTCGACGAGGAGGGCCGGCCCGTCGGTGTCGTCACCGACAGCGACCTGTCCGGAGTCGACCGTTTCACGCAGCTCGCCGAGGTCATGTCCCGCGATCTGCTGCTGCTCGACGCCGACATCGACCCCCGTGAGGCCTTCAACCGGCTCGACGCGGCCAACCGCCGGTACGCCCCCGCCGTGGACCGGGACGGCCGCCTCGCCGGCATCCTCACCCGCAAGGGCGCCCTGCGCGCCACCCTGTACACCCCGGCCGTCGACGCGCAGGGCAAGCTGCGCATCGCCGCCGCCGTGGGCATCAACGGCGACTTCGCACAGAAGGCCAAGCAGCTGCTCGACGCGGGCGTCGACACCCTCGTCATCGACACGGCGCACGGCCACCAGGAGTCGATGATCACCGCGATCAAGGCGGTCCGGGCGCTCGACCCGCAGGTCCCGATCGTGGCCGGCAACATCGTGGCCGCCGAGGGGGTGCGGGACCTGATCGAGGCCGGCGCGGACATCATCAAGGTCGGCGTGGGTCCCGGTGCCATGTGCACCACCCGCATGATGACCGGCGTCGGCCGGCCGCAGTTCTCGGCGGTCCTGGAGTGCGCGGCCGAGGCGAGGAAGTACGGCAAGCACGTGTGGGCCGACGGCGGTGTCCGGCACCCGCGCGATGTCGCCATGGCGCTGGCCGCCGGCGCGTCCAACGTGATGATCGGGTCCTGGTTCGCGGGCACCTTCGAGTCCCCGGGCGACCTCCAGCAGGACGCGAGCGGACGGCTCTACAAGGAGTCCTTCGGCATGGCGTCCGCGCGGGCGGTGCGCAACCGCACGTCCGAGGAGTCGGCGTACGACCGGGCCCGCAAGGCTCTCTTCGAGGAGGGCATCTCGACCTCCCGGATGTTCCTCGACCCGGCCCGCCCGGGTGTCGAGGACCTGATCGACTCGATCATCGCGGGCGTCCGCTCCTCCTGCACCTACGCCGGCGCGGGCTCCCTGGAGGAGTTCGCCGAGAAGGCGGTCGTGGGCATCCAGAGCGCGGCCGGTTACGCGGAGGGCAAGCCGCTGCACGCCAGCTGGAGCTGAGTCCGCCGGGTGCGGCCCCCGTCGAAAACCGGGGGCCGTGCGCGTGCGCGGTCCGTACCGTCGTCGGTATGGACATCACCGTCTGCCGGAGCTGCGACATCGAGCTGCTGGACCGGTACATGGGCTCGCCCGGAGCCACCTCCTTCCACGCCCGGCGGTTCGCCCGCCAGGAGGCGGGGCAGAGCACCTACCTCGTGGCATGGGTGGACGGACGGCCCGTCGGGCACACGGAGCTGCGCTGGACCGGGTGTGCCGCGCCCGAGATCACCGCGGACTGCCCCGAGATCGGCTCTCTCGCGGTGTGGCCCGAGGAACTGCGGTCACGCGGGATCGGCAGCGCGCTGGTCCGGGCCGCCGAGGAACTGGCCCGGGGCCGGCGCCTGGGTGTCGTGGGCATCGGCGTCGGCAAGGACAACGAGCGCGCGGGCGCCCTGTACACGCGGCTCGGGTACCGGGCCGTGGCCGACTATCCGGACCGCTACTCGTACGAGGAGCACGACGGCACGGTCCGCGAGTGCGTCGACGCGTGCACCTTTCTCGTCAAGGAGCTCTCGCCGGGCCACCTCGACGTCGAACCGGCTTGAGGCGCCCCGGACCGGGGTGCTGACGAGGGTCGCGGAGGGCCTGCAGGGGGGGCGCGCAACGAACGCCCACCCAGCGGCGCGGAACGCAACGATCTTGCGAGTGCGTGCAAGGTTGCTGCATTACGACTGTGACGTCCGGCCTCGTAGGGTGCTGCGCTGTACTCACCTGCAGCGACGAAGGAGTCAGCGCGTGCTCGACCAAGGTGCACCCTCGCACCAACGCACCCAAGAAGCCCCCGCCTCCCCGGGGCTCGGCGCGCGCCTCATGCGGCGCAAACCCGTGGAACGCCTCGTCGCCGAGGGCGGCCAGGGCGAGGGAGGAGCCCTCAGGCGCTCCCTCGGGCTCTGGCAGCTGACGATGATCAGCATCGGCGCCACGCTCGGCACCGGCATCTTCGTCGTCCTCGGCGAGGCCGTCCCCAAGGCCGGGCCGGCCGTCACGCTCTCCTTCGTGATCGCCGGCCTCACCGCCCTCTTCTCGGCGCTCTCCTACGCCGAGCTGGCCGGCACCATCCCGGTCGCCGGGTCCTCGTACTCGTACGCGTACGCAACCATGGGTGAACTGATCGCCTGGATCTGCGGCTGGTGCCTGGTCCTGGAGTACGGCGTCTCGGTCGCCGCCGTGGCCGTCGGCTGGGGCGAGTACCTGAACGAGCTGCTCGACGGGACCATGGGCGTCACCATCCCGGACGCCCTGTCCGCCCCGCCTGGCGACGGCGGCGTCTTCAACCTCCCGGCGCTGATCGTCGTACTCCTCGCCATGGCCTTCCTGCTGGGCGGGGCCCGCGAGTCCGCCCGCGCCAACACCGTCATGGTGGTTGTGAAGATCGCCGCGCTGGTGATGTTCTGCGCGATCGGCGTCCAGGGCTTCCGCTCGGGCAACTACGAGCACTTCATGCCGCTCGGCATGGCCGGGGTCAGCGCGGCCGGTGCCACGCTGTTCTTCTCGTACATCGGCTTCGACGCCGCCTCCACGGCCGGTGAGGAGGCGAAGGACGCCCAGCGCGACCTGCCCCGCGCGATCATGCTGTCGCTCGTCATCGTCACCGCGCTGTACGTCCTGGTCGCGGCCGTCGCCGTCGGTGCGAAGCCCTGGCAGCATTTCGGCGACTCGGAGGCCGCGCTCGCCCAGATCATGCGCGAGGTCACCGGGCAGGGCTTCTGGGGCACCCTCCTGGCGTTCTGCGCGGTCATCGCCATCGCGAGCGTCGTCCTGACCGTGCTCTACGGCCAGACCCGCATCCTCTTCGCGATGTCCCGCGACGGGCTGGTGCCGAAGGTGTTCGGCCGGGTCCACCCGAGGACGGGCGCGCCCCGCGCCAACACGGTGATCGTGTCCTTGTTCTGCGGGGTCCTGGCCGCCGCGATCCCGCTCGGTCAGCTCGCCGACGCCACCAGCATCGGCACGCTCTTCGCCTTCGCCCTGGTCAACATCGCCGTCGTGGTGCTGCGCAGGACCCGTCCGGACATGCCCCGCACCTTCCGTGTCCCGCTCTCGCCGGTGTTCCCGGCGCTGGGCTTCGGCTTCTGCGTGTGGATGATGGGCAGCCTGTCCACCGTCACCTGGGTGGTCTTCGGGGTCTGGATGGCCGTCGGGCTCGTGTTCTACTTCGTATACGGCCATCGCCGTTCCCGACTCGCAACACCCGAAGGCTGATCCACCCACCGTGCTGAACGATCTCGACGAACGCATCGTGCACGCCCTCGCCGAGGACGCCCGCCGCTCCTACGCGGACATCGGGCAGATCGTCGGTCTGTCCGCGCCCGCCGTGAAACGGCGGGTGGACCGGCTGCGTGCCACCGGGGCCATCACCGGATTCACCGTGCGGGTGGACCCGGCGGCCCTCGGCTGGGAGACCGAGGGGTTCGTCGAGATCTACTGCCGGCGCAACACCTCCCCGGAGACCATCCAGAAGGGCCTGGAGCGCTACCAGGAGGTCGTGGCCGCCTCGACCGTCACCGGCGAGGCGGACGCGGTCGTGCAGGTCTTCGCCTCCGACATGCGGCACTTCGAACGCGTCCTGGAGCGGATCGCGGGAGAGCCGTTCGTGGAACGGACCAAGTCGGTCCTCGTCCTCTCCCCGCTGCTGCGCCGCTTCTCCTCGGGCTCGCCTACCTGACCTGTCCGGCGCGGTGCCGGACCCCTTCCAGCAGGCGGCGGGTGAGCAGGGCGTGCGCCCCCGAGGAGACGACCAGCAGCCGGTAGAGGGCGCCGAACGGACCGGGGAACCTGGCCCGGGTCTCGGCCCGCAGCCGGGTGCCGCCGCCCTCCGCCTCCAACCGGAAGACGAGCGCGTACGTCGAGAAGTGGTGCCGTCCGACGAGGACGAGCTCACGGCCCGGCGTCGCGCCGGTCACCCTGAACCCGGGCAGGACGGACCCCTCGGCGAGCGGCCGCGGCCCGGACGCCGTACGGTCGGCGACGCCGACGAGACGTGCGTAACGGGCGGAGCGGGGGCGGCCGAACGACCGCACCAGACTCTCGCCGAGCGCGTCCCAGACCTCGAGAGGCGCCGCCGGGACGACCACCGCGTGCTCGTCGACACCGGGCAGCACAGTGATGTCCATCAGAACCTCCGGCCGGGTGCGAGCCCTACTCCGCGGTCTTGCGGGCCAGGGCGTTGTTGTCGATCGAGTTGTGCACGCTGAAGCTCACCGCATCCGAACGGTACCGGTCGTCCGACCACTCCACCGGACGCCCTTCCCGGGTCGTGGTCACCCGGCGAACCCGCAGCAGCGGACTCGTCCGGCGGATCCCCAGCAGCTCCGCGTCCTGCGCGCCCGCCGCCACCGCGTCGATGACGTGCTCCCCGTAGGCGAACACCAACCCCGTGTCCTCGTACAGGCGTTGAGTGACCGAGGGGCACTCGGGCTCGATGGCCGCCACGGTCGGGGAGATCCAGTCGGCGTACACCGTCCGCTCCAGCAACACCGGTTCGCCGTCCAGGCCGCGCACCCGCAGGACGTGCAACACCGGGGTGCCGGAGGCGAGTTGGAGGCGTATCGAGTCCTCCTTCGAGGCCGGCCGGTACTCCTGCACGACCACCCGCCCGGTCGCCTCCCGGCCCATCGCCCGCGCCCACTGGGCGAAGCTCCGCAGTTCGGCGAAGCTCTGGCTGCGCCGGCTGGCCAGCACCACCCGCCGGGCGCCCTGGCGGGAGCCGATGAGCCCCTCGGCCGTGAGCGCCGCGACCGCCTGGCGGACCGTTCCGCGAGAGACGCCGTAGTGCGCCGCGAGCTCCGTCTCGGGGGGCAGCAGACTGCCGACGGTGTACTCCTCGCGGTCGATCGCCCGACGCAGTTCGTCGGCGATCTCCTCGTGTCGCGCCGCCATGCTTCCCCTCTGAGTCGAATGCTGTGCACAGCGTGACCAGCGTAGTCGACAGCAGGGGCGGTTCCGAGGGAGCTCTTGTTGTGCTGAATTCGGGGGTCAGCGTTTCTCCAGTGTTTACGAGCAGGACACCAGCGGCAGCCTTACTGAGGCCAACTTGTTCAGACAAGTTCTCTCCCTTTGGCTCCTGCACCCTCGCGCGTCCCCTGGAGAAGCCGTGACCGTGTCCCTGCCGAGAACAGCCGCACTCGGTGTCCTCGCCACCCTCGCCGCCCTCGCCCTGAGCGCCTGCGGCGCCGCCCCCGACACCGCGTCGACCACCGCCGACGGCAAGAACGCCGCCACCGCGACCTCCGCCGCCGACTTCGGCGGCCTGGACAAACTGGTCGCCGCGGCGAAGAAGGAGGGCACGCTCAACGCCATCGCGCTGCCCCGCGACTGGGCCAACTACGGCGCCCTCATAGACGGCTTCACGAAGAAGTACGGCATCAAGATCTCCGTCGAGAACCCCGACGGCACCAGCCAGGACGAGATCAACGCCGTCACCTCCCGCAAGGGCCAGGACCGCGCCCCCGACGTCCTCGACCTCGGCAGCTCCTTCGCGATCAGCGCCGCCCAGCAGGGCCTGCTCGCCCCGTACAAGGTGGCCTCGTACGACGACATCCCCACCGGGCAGAAGGACGCACAGGCCCGCTGGTACAACGACTACGGCGGCTACATCTCCATCGGCTGCGACGCCAAGCGGGTCAAGACCTGCCCCACCACCTTCGCCGACCTGCTCAAGCCGCAGTACAAGGGCCAGGTCGCCCTCAACGGCAACCCCACCAAGTCCGGTTCGGCCTTCGGCGGTGTCTACGCGGCCGCCCTCGCGAGCGGCGGCTCCTTCGACGACATCCAGCCCGGCCTCGACTTCTTCGCCAAGCTGAAGAAGAACGGCAACTACACCCCCGTCGAGTCGACCCCGGCCACCGTCGAGAAGGGCGAGACGCCGATCAGCATCGACTGGGACTACCTGAACGCCGGGTACGCCGACGAGTTCAAGTCCAAGGGCGTCGACTGGAAGGTCACCGTCCCCAGCGACGGCCAGTTCTCGCAGTACTACTCCCAGGCCGTCAACAAGGACGCCCCGCACCCGGCGGCGGCCCGGCTGTGGCAGGAGTACCTCTACAGCGCCGAGGGCCAGAACCTCTGGCTCAAGGGATACGCCCGCCCGGCCCTGATGACCGCCATGGAGAAGGCCGGCACCCTCGACAAGGCGGCCGCCGCCAAGCTGCCCGAGGTCACCGGAACGCCCAAGTTCCCGACCGAGGCCCAGCAGGACAAGGCCAAGACGGTCATCTCCCAGGGCTGGGCGAAGGCGATCTCCGGATGACCTCCACCCTCCCGAGGGTCGACACGGCGACCGTCGCTGCCCCGCGGCGGCGGCGCCGTGCGCCGGGCTGGCTCGCCGTCGTCCCGCTGCTCGTCGTCACCGCGATCGCCTTCGGCGTCCCGGCGCTGGCCATGCTCAACGGCGCGTTCACGGCCAAGGACCAGGCCACGGGCGCCACGTCCTACACAGTGGCGAACCTGACCGACTCCCTGCAGGGCGCCTACCTGACGGCCCTGCTCGGCAGTGTCGAGCTGTCCGCCCTCTCCGCGGCCCTCGCGACCGTGCTCGGCCTGTTCCTTGCACAGGCCGTGGTGACCTCACGCTTCCGGGGACTGCGCGAGGCCGTGCTGACCGCCTCCGGGGTGCTGGCCAACTTCGGCGGTGTGCCGCTCGCGTTCGCCTTCGTCGCCACCCTCGGCAACTCCGGCGTCCTCACCCAGCACCTCGGTCTGAAGGGCGCCAGCTGGGACCTCTACGGCTTCTGGGGCCTGACTCTGGTCTACCTGTACTTCCTCATCCCGCTGATGGTGCTCACCATCACCCCGGCCCTGGAGGGGCTGCGCGTCCAGTGGCGCGAGGCCGCCCAGAACAACGGTGCCACCGGCGCCCAGTACTGGCGGCACGTGGCCCTGCCGGTGCTCACCCCGTCCCTGCTCGGCGGGTTCGTGCTGCTCTTCGGCAGCGCGTTCGCCGCCTACGCGACCGCCGCCGCCATGGTCGGGAGCTCCGTCCCGCTGGTCACCCTCCAGATCGCCGACGCGCTGTCCGGCAACGTCCTGGTCGGACAGGAGAACGTGGCGCTCGCCCTCAGCCTCGACATGGTGCTGGTCGCGGGCCTGGTGATGGCCGTCTACCTGCCCCTGCAACGACGGAGCGCGCGATGGCTCGCCTGAACCTGTGGCGGTGGGCGGTGTTCGCCCTCGCCGGTCTCTACTTCCTGGTACCGCTGGGCGCGTCCGTGATCTTCTCGGTCGACGTGAACGACCAGGTCGATTTCGCCGCCTACAGCCAGATCGTCGGCACCGCGGGCTTCGTCCACAGCCTCGTGCTCGCTCTCGAACTGGCGGCCGCGACCATCGCCCTCGTGCTGCTGCTCATGCTGCCCGCGATGGTGGCCCTGCGGCTCGGCGCGCCCCGGCTGCGGCCGGTCGTCGAGGTGGTCTGCTCGCTGCCGTTGGTGGTGCCGCCCATCGCGTTCGTCGCCGGGATCGTCACGGTCCTGAAGTGGGGTCCCGACCATTTCTCCCGCACGCCGTTCTTCGAGACGTTCGTGGCGATCCAGAACCCGGACTTCCCCTTCGTCCTCGTCCTGGCCTACGTCGTGATGGCGCTGCCCTTCGTGTACCGGGCCCTGGACGCCGGGCTCCGCGCGATCGACGTGCCCACCCTCGTCGAGGCCGCCCGCAGCTGCGGCGCGGGCCCGCTCCAGGCGCTGCTGCGGGCCGTCCTGCCGAACCTGCGCGGGGCGCTGCTCAACGCCTCCTTCCTGACCCTCGCCCTGGTGCTCGGCGAGTACACCGTCGCGCACCTCCTGGGCTTCCAGCCCTTCGCGGTGTGGATCGTCGACATCTCCGGCTCGCAGGCCCAGATGTCCGTCGCCGTCTCCGTGCTCAGCCTGCTCGTGACCTGGGCACTGCTGCTGGCCCTCGCCGCTCTCGGCGGCCGGCGCCCCTCCTCCCGTACCGTCTCCCGAGGGAAGGCAACGCCATGACGCTCACAGTCCCCGAGAACGAAGTCCCCGAGAACGACAGGGCCGTCCGGGACGGTGCCGCCACTGTCGAGTTCCGCGCCCTGCACCGCAGGTTCGGGGCGACGGTCGCCCTCGACGGCCTCGACCTGACCGTCCGGCCCGGTGAACTGCTCGCGCTGCTCGGCCCCTCCGGCTGCGGCAAGACCACCGCGCTGCGCATGCTCGCGGGGTTCGAGGCGCCCGACTCCGGCGCGGTGCTGGTCGACGGAGCGGACGTCACCGGCGTACCGGCCCACCGGCGCGACGCCGGCATGGTCTTCCAGTCGTACAGCCTCTTCCCGCACCTGAACGCCCTGGACAACGTGGCCTTCGGACTGCGCATGCGCAAGGTCGCCACCGCCGAACGGCGTTCGCGGGCGGCCGAGTTGCTGGAACTGGTCGGACTCGCCGACAAGGGCGAGCGGTTCCCGCACCAGCTCTCCGGCGGTCAGCAGCAACGCGTTGCGCTCGCCCGCGCGCTCGCCCTGCGCCCCCGGGTCCTGCTGCTCGACGAGCCGCTGTCGGCCCTGGACGCCAAGGTGCGCACCACGCTGCGCGAGGAGATCCGCCGCCTCCAGCAGGAACTCGGCATCACCACGCTGTTCATCACCCACGACCAGGAGGAGGCCCTCTCGACGGCCGACCGGGTCGCCGTGATGCGGGCCGGCCGGGTCGAGCAGTGCTCCACGCCCACCGAGCTCTACTCCCGCCCCGCCACCGCGTTCGTCGCCGAGTTCGTCGGGACGAGCAGCCGGATCCCCGGGGTCATGAGTGCGCCGGACACGGTCGAGGTGCTGGGGCGCCGGCTTCCCGCGAGCGGCGAGGGCGTCACCGCCGGCGCGGACGTCGACGTGGTGCTGCGGCCGGAAGGAGTGGACGTCACGCCCGATCCGGCCGCCGGGGCACGGGTGGTCGCCGCCGCCTTCCTGGGCGCGACCACCCGCGTCACGGTTCGGCTGCCGGACGGTGCGGAGGTCAAGGCCGACGTGGCCACCCGGCGCGCCGGCGAACTGCCCGTCGGCGCGCCGGTGGCCGTCGGACTCCCGGACCAGGAGGTCCTGGTGGTCCGGCGGCAGCGGACGACTACTTGAAGATGCCGCAGTACAGATCGACGGACGGCGTCTCCCAGCGCGTGCCGGCCTCCCGGAGCCAGACGGTCTGCCAGGTCTTCAGGCTCGCCCCCGAATTCGGGTAGTCGAATTTGCACTGGTGGGTGATGCTCCATTTCGCCGACTTCTTCGCACTGAAGACGTAGTCCTTCTTCTCGTAGAAGTCGCGTCCGAACGCAGGGTGGGCGTAATTGATTTCAGACGTCATATGGAACGTGTGATTGGACGGGCACGTCCACGAGCCGTTCACGGTGATGGTCTGGTCGTCGCGGCCGTAATAGTGATGCACCGGGACCCCTACGGAGAACGTACATCCGCTGAACTTCCAGGTGACTGTCGTCGCCCCGGCTTCGGGGGCCTCCAGGACGCCCAGCGCGGCGATCGAGAGCAGCGCCGCGGAAAGAGCGGCGAGGCGGGAGCGGGAAAGCATGGAAAAACCCCGTTTCGTTGTGGTCGGTGCACGTCAACCTAGCAGCCGGACAAGGGTTGGAAACGCTTCCGCCGGGGCTTTACCGATCATTTCCGGACTTGGTGAAGAAGAAAGAGAAGGTTTCCGTGGAAAGCCTTGCGGGTCATCATTCCGACGCCTTGTTGGCGGCCGTCCTGTTCGACATGGACGGCACGCTCGTCGACACCGAGCGGCTCTGGTGGGAGGCGGTGGAACAGGTCGCCGGACGGGCCCTGACCGAGGCGGACCGGCCGGACGTGCTCGGCCGCCCGGTCGAGCACACCGCCGCCTGGCTGGCCGTGGCCACCGGCGCCGCGGCCGCCGACCTCGCCGAAACCCTGCACCGGGAGTTCGCCGACCGCGTCCGCTCCGGGGTGGTGCCCCGCCCCGGAGCGCTCGACCTGCTCGACGCCCTGGCCGCGGAACGGATTCCCACCGCCCTGGTGACCGCCTCCCCCCGCTCCGTCGCCGACACCGTCCTCGAAGTCCTCGGCGCACACCGCTTCGCCGTCTCGGTCACCGCCGACGACACCGAGCACACCAAGCCCGCCCCCGACCCCTACCTCGCCGCCTGCCGTGCCCTCGGTGCCGACCCCGCCGCCTGCGTGGCCGTCGAGGACACCGCGACCGGCGTCGCCTCCGCCGAGGCGGCCGGCTGCACGGTGCTCGCCGTGCCCTCCCTCGCCCCCATCGAGGCGGCACCCGGCCGGGCCGTCGAGGACAGCCTCGAGACCGTGACCCCGTCCGCACTGCGCGCCCTGCTGCCCCGCCGGCTCCGCGTGATGAGCTGGAACCTCTGGTACGGCGGCACCAAGGTCCACGACCACCGCGCCAAGCAGCTCAAGGTCATCGCCGAGACCGACGTGGACGTGGTCGGGCTCCAGGAGACGTACGGCAGCGCCGCCGAGGAACTCGCCGAGGCGCTGGGCTGGCACCACCACCGGGCCGGGACCAACCTCGGCATCATCAGCCGCTTCCCGGTCACGGCCCCGCTCGGTGACCCGGACGTCGGGTTCTACGGGGCGGCCGGCGCGCGGATCGCCGTGGGGGAGCGGGAGGTCGAGGTCTGGACGGCCCACCTCGACTCCGAGCACTACGGGCCGTACGAGTCCGAGCCGCTCGCCCGCGAGGAGGTGCGGCTCGCCCAGATGCGGGACACCCTGCGCCGCATCGGCGACACCGTGCCGGTCGTCCTTGTCGGTGACTTCAACTGCCCCTCCCACCTGGACTGGCCGGACACCGAGTGGCCGGTGACGAGGGCGGCCGAGGAGGCGGGCTTTCGCGACTCCTACCGGGAGGCCCACCCGGACCCCGCGCGGGACCCCGGGCACACCTGGTCGCCGGTGCACGCCCACCCGGAGCCGCAGGACCGGATCGACTTCGTGCTGCACCGGGGCCTCGGGGTCCTCGACTCGCGGACCTACGTCTGCGGCACCCCGCGGACCTTGCCGGACGTGGCGGACAACGACTGGCCGTCCGACCATGCCGCGGTGATCACCACATTTTCGCTGGGCGGCGGGGCTGGAACTGTCTAGCATCGGTGTCATGACCTGGCGACATTGATCCACCAGCCGTGCCTCCCGAGGGCCGCCTCGGACGCCGTTCCGACGACGTCCGAACCGCCCTTCCGGGAAGGCCCCATGACACTCTCACCCGCACGTGTGCCCGCGACCGGCGTCCGCCGGCTGACGACCACGCTGTACGGCTACGCGTTCCTCGACGACCTCGTCCTGCTCTACCCGGTGTACGCGCTGCTGTTCGCCGACACCGGTCTGCCGCTCTGGCAGATCTCCTCGCTGTTCGCCCTGTGGTCCCTCACGGCCGTCGTCATCGAGGTGCCCTCCGGCGCCTGGGCGGACACCGTCTCGCGGCGCCGGCTGCTGTGGATCGGCCCGCTGCTCACGGCCGTCGGCTTCACGCTCTGGGTGACCGTGCCGTCGTACGGCGCCTTCGCGCTGGGCTTCGTCCTGTGGGGAGCCGGCGGAGCGCTCGGCTCCGGCTCGCTGGAGGCCCTGGTCTACGACGAGCTGGAACGGCTCGGGGCCACCGAGCGGTACGCGCGCGTGATGGGGCGGACCCGGGCGGCACGGCTGCTGGCCACGGTCGCGGCGATGGGCCTGGCCGGACCGGTCCTCGCCCTCGGCGGCTACCCGGCCGTGGGCGCCGCGAGCGTCCTGGCCTGTCTGCTGGCGGCGGCGACGGCGACCCGGCTCCCGGAACACCGGGTACCGGCCGGGAAGGGGAACACACGCTGGTCGGCGACCCTGCGGGCCGGACTCGACGAGGCCCGCGGCAACCGGGCCGTCCAGGGCGCCCTGCTGCTGGTCCCGGCGGTCGCCGCGGTGTGGGGCGCGCTGGACGAGTACGTCTCGCTGCTGATCCGCGACCTCGGAGTGGCCGACGCGACCGTGCCGTACCTGGTCCTGCTGGTCTGGGCGTCGGTGACCGTCGGCAGCCTGTTCGCCGGGCCGGCCGAACGCCTCGGCACCCGGGGGCTCGCCGTCCTGATCGCGGGCGCCGCGCTCGCCCTGGCCGTGGGCGCCGGTGTCCGCAGCCCGGCCGGCATCGCCCTCGTGGGCCTCGCCTTCGCCGGCTTCCAGCTGGCCGAAGTGCTGGTCGACGTCCGCCTCCAGCACCGCATCGACGACGCCCGCCGCGCCACGCTGACCTCGGTGGCGAGCCTGGGCACGGAGCTGGTCACGGTCGCCGTGTTCGGTCTCTACACCCTGCTCGGGGCGTCCCTGGCACACAGCACGGTGTTCGTGGTCCTGTCCGTGCCGTATCTGGTGACGGCGGTGGTGGTGGGGGTGCGGGGGGCGACCAAGCCGGGCGCGGCGACAGCCCGGGATGCCGTCCCGCCGAGCCGTGCGCGGTGATCGCCCGGTGCGCGGCCGGGGCGTACGCAATGAATCGCCGGTCGGCGGCCCCTACACGCAACAAAGCGCTTACCGGCGCGCAACGGCTTCTCCTTGTCCGCCCTGGTGAGGCGCCCGTACCGTCTACATGGCCCCTCCAACGGCCCCCCACATCCACCTCCGCCCGGTGAGGATCACGCATGCGCACCGCCCTGCTCCAGAGCTCCGGCCGCCCCGGCTCCGTCGAGGGGAACCTCAAGGTTCTCGACGAGGCCGCGGGCCGGGCCGCCGCCGCGGGCGCCGCGCTGCTGACCGCACCCGAGATGTTCCTCACGGGCTACGCGATCGGCGACGACATCGCCCGCCTCGCCGAAGCGGCCGACGGCGAGTCGGCGGACGCGGTCGCGGAGATCGCCGAGCGGCACGGGATCGCGATCGCCTACGGGTATCCCGAGCGCCAGGCCGACAAGGTCTTCAACTCCGTCCAGCTGATCTCCGCGGACGGCGCCCGGCTCGCCGGCTACCGCAAGACGCACCTCTTCGGCTGCTTCGAGCGCGACCACTTCGAGCCCGGTGAACAGCCGGTGGTCCAGGCCGAGTTGGGCGGACTCACGGTCGGCCTCATGATCTGCTACGACGTCGAGTTCCCGGAGAACGTCCGCGCCCACGCCCTCGCCGGCACCGACCTCCTGATCGTGCCGACGGCCCAGATGCACCCGTTCCAGTTCGTCGCCGAGTCCCTCGTGCCCGTGCGGGCCTGGGAGAACCAGATGTACGTCGCCTACGTCAACCGGGTCGGCCGGGAAGGGGAGTTCGAGTTCGTCGGGCTCTCCGTGCTCGCCGGCCCCGACGGGGTGGCCCGCGCCCGCGCCGGGCACGGCGAGGAGCTGGTGTTCGCCGACGCCGACCCCGCTCTCCTGGCCGCGTCCCGCGCCGCGAACCCGTACCTCACGGACCGCAGGCCCGGCCTCTACGGGTCCCTCGCCCGACCGACGTCAATGCCTGACGCCTGACGCCCGACGCCCGAGCCCGACGTCTGAACCACCCTCACCGCTTCTAGGAGTCCGTACCCCATGACGTCCACCGTGCCCAACGCCGTCGAGCACGCAGACGAGCAGCAGCCGCCGATCACCATGTTCGGACCGGACTTCCCGTACGCCTACGACGACTTCCTCGCCCACCCGGCAGGCCTCGGCCAGATCCCGGCGACCGAGCACGGCACCGAGGTCGCGGTGATCGGCGGCGGCCTCTCCGGGATCGTGGCCGCGTACGAGTTGATGAAGATGGGCCTCAAGCCGGTCGTGTACGAGGCCGACCGGATCGGCGGCCGGTTGCGGACCGTGGGCTTCGAGGGCCAGGGCACCCAGGGCCTCACCGCCGAGATGGGCGCCATGCGCTTCCCGCCCTCCTCCACCGCCCTCCAGCACTACATCGACCTCGTCGGTCTCGAGACCCGCCCCTTCCCCAACCCCCTTGCGGAGGCGACCCCTTCGACGGTCGTCGACCTCAAGGGCGAGTCGCACTACGCGGAGACCGTCGCCGACCTCCCGCAGGTCTACCGCGATGTCGCCGAGGCCTGGAACAGGTGCCTCGAAGAGGGCGCCGACTTCACCGACATGAACCGCGCCCTGCGCGAGCGGGACGTGCCGCGGATCCGTGAGATCTGGGCGCGGCTCGTCGAGAAGCTCGACAACCAGACCTTCTACGGCTTCCTCTGCGACTCCGAGGCCTTCCGGTCCTTCCGGCACCGCGAGATCTTCGGCCAGGTCGGCTTCGGCACCGGCGGCTGGGACACCGACTTCCCGAACTCCATCCTGGAGATCCTGCGCGTCGTCTACACGGAGGCCGACGACCATCACCGCGGGATCGTCGGCGGCTCGCAGCAGCTGCCGCTCAGGCTGTGGGAGCGCGCGCCGGAGAAGATCGTCCACTGGGCGTACGGCACCTCGCTGGCGAGCCTGCACACGAACGGCGAGCCCCGGCCCGCCGTCACCCGGCTGCATCGCACCGCCGGCAACCGGATCACCGTGACGGACGCCGGAGGGGACATCCGCACCTACGCGGCGGCGATCTTCACCGCCCAGTCCTGGATGCTGCTCTCCAAGATCGCGTGCGACGACTCGCTCTTCCCGATCGACCACTGGACGGCGATCGAGCGCACCCACTACATGGAGTCGAGCAAGCTGTTCGTCCCGGTCGACCGGCCGTTCTGGCTCGACAAGGACGAGGAGACCGGCCGGGACGTCATGTCGATGACGCTCACCGACCGCATGACGCGCGGGACGTACCTCCTCGACGACGGCCCGGACAGGCCCGCCGTCATCTGCCTCTCCTACACCTGGTGCGACGACAGCCTGAAGTGGCTGCCGCTGTCCGCGAACGAGCGGATGGAGGTCATGCTGAAGTCGCTCGGCGAGATCTACCCCAAGGTCGACATCAGGAAGCACATCATCGGCAGCCCGGTGACCGTCTCCTGGGAGAACGAGCCCTATTTCATGGGCGCGTTCAAGGCGAACCTGCCCGGCCACTACCGCTATCAGCGGCGCCTGTTCACCCACTTCATGCAGGACACGCTGCCCGAGGACAAGCGGGGCATCTTCCTCGCCGGCGACGACATCTCCTGGACGGCCGGCTGGGCCGAGGGCGCGATCCAGACAGCGCTGAACGCGGTGTGGGGCGTCATGCACCACTTCGGCGGCGAGACCGACGCGACCAACCCGGGCCCGGGGGACGTGTACGAGGAGATCGCGCCGGTCGAACTCCCCGAGGACTAGCTCCCGGCGGCCCGCGGCCGCTCCAAGTCGGCTCAGTCCGGCAGCGGCGTGAGCAGCATGCGGCCCGCGAACCCCACCGCCGTGTCCAGGCGCTCGGTGAACTCCCCGGCCACGTCGGGCAGTCCGCGCAGCGCCCACAGAGCGCGGGCCGCGGTCCAGGTCGCGTCGCGGGCGCGCTCCAGGCTCCAGGAGCCCAGCAGATGGGTGAGCGGGTCGGCGATCTGGAGGAGGTCGGGGCCCGGCATCAGATCCTCGCGGATGCGCTCCTCCAGCGAGACGAGGAGATCACCCACGCGGTCGAACTCGTCCTCCACGTCGGCGGGTTCGCAGTCGAGGCTACGACAGGTGTCCACCACCGCGAGCGCCAGGTCGTGCCCGATGTGCGCGTTGATGCCCGCGAGCGCGAACTGAAGCGGTCGTACGCCGGGATGACGACGGAACTGGAACAGCGGGCGCCAGCAGGCCGGCGGACGGTGCTCGCGGGCGACCGCGTCCACCGCCGCGAGATAGCGCTCGGCGAACCGCACGTCCAGCGTGATCGCGGCCCGCGCGTCCGCGAACCGGCCCCCGTCCACGCACCGGTCGACCGCCTCGGTGACGGCGAGGTAGACGCGGTTGAAGACCGCTACGCCGTCCCGCGCGGGAAGTTCCTCGTCCAGGGCGCGCATACGGGAGACGACCGCGTCGAGGGGAGTGGTGAACTGTTCCAATTGCGCCATGTCGGCAGGGTCCCAGTCCTACGCTGGCCGGGGTACCGGCGGGCCCGAGGCTTCCCCAGAACGGGGGAACCCGACGCCCGCCGCGCGAGGGGGGAGCGAGAGGGTGTCAGGCTTACGTGCCCAGCGGCTGGCCGCGCGTCGCGCCGCACGCAGACGTGCCCTGGGCCGTGGCGCGATGGTCGCGGCCGCCTCCGTGGTGGTCGCCGTCGGCACCGCGACCGGGATGCACTCCGCGCTCGGCGACCGCGACGGCTCGGACACGGTGCGACCGGCGTCGGCCGACGGCTCCACGGGAGTGCGCACGGCGCCGATGGTGCCGTCGGGGCCCGCGTCGGTGTCGGTGTCCCCCTCCGTCTCCGCCCCCGCCTCCAAGAAGGCGAGCGCCAAGGCGTCGCCGTCACCCCGGAAGGCGAGCCGCCCGCCCGCCGAGGCCCCCTCCACCCGTCTGTACCGCCACCCCTCCTCCCAGGTGCTCGACTGGGTGCAGGGAAACCCGCGCGACTGGCGCGCCGACGTCATCGAGTCCCGCATCGCGGACCGGCCGGCCGCGGTCTGGTTCGCCGACTACGCCCCGGCGAGCATCACCTCCCGGGTCCGCGCGGTCACCTCGGGCGGCGCCGCGCAGGGCCGGGTCCCGGTGCTCGTGGCGTACACGATCCCGGACCGCGACTGCGGCGGCGCCTCCCAGGGCGGGGCCCCGGACCTCGGCGCGTACGACGCCTGGATCGACAGGTTCGCCGCGGGGCTCGGCTCCGCGGAGGTCGTCGTCGTCCTGGAGCCCGACTCCATCGCCCAGTCCGACTGCCTCTCGGCCGCCGGAAGGGCCGACCGCTTCGCCTCGCTGGCCCGCGCGGGCCGCGTGCTGAAGGCCGCGAACCCACGGGCCCGCGTCTACTACGACGCCGGTCACTCCGGCTGGCACCCGGCCGCCAAGCAGGCATCCCTGCTGAAGCAGGCGGGCGCCGCCTCGGCCGCCTCCTCGGACGGGATCTTCAGCAACGTCTCCAACTTCCACGTCACCTCCGCCGAGATCGCCTACGACCGTCAGGTCCTCGACGCCCTCGCCGGACCGTCGGGCCTGGGCGCCGTCATCGACACCAGCCGCAACGGCAACGGCGCCCCGCCCGACGGCGAGTGGTGCGACCCGGCGGGCCGGAAGATCGGCCGGGCGCCGACCCTGAACACCGGCGAGCCGAGGATCGACGCCTACCTGTGGGTGAAGCTGCCGGGGGAGTCGGACGGCTGCAAGGGCACACCGGGCACCTTCAGCCCGTCGTACGCCTATGACCTGGCCTCGCCGTAGGCACACCGGAGGCCGCACGAGCCTGGACTGAGCGACCGCTTAGGATAGTGATCGTTGTCCCATGCACCCAGGAGCCCGCCGTGACCGCCGAAGCCACCCTCGACCCCGCCCTGTCCTGCGGCCGGCTGATCCCGGTCACCGTCCACTTCGACGACCTGGACGCCCTGGGCATGCTCCACAACGCCCGTTACCCGCTGCTCGTCGAGCGGGCCTGGACGGAGTTCTGGGAGGAGCGCGGCATCCGCTTCGACGGTGACTGGGTGAGCGCCGGGGATGCCTGCAACGTCGTCAAGGAGCTGATCATCGGGTACGACGTCCCCGTCACCCGGTCCGGCCCCTACGCCGTCCACCTGTGGCTGGAGCGGCTCGGCACCACCGGCCTGACCTACGGCTTCCGTTTCTGCTCGGCGGACGGGGCCACGACATTCGCGCGCGGCACCCGGGTGCTGGTCCGGCTCGACGCGACGACCCTGCGTCCCGCCCCCTGGAGCGACGGCTTCAGGGCCGCCGCTCGGGAACTGCTGAGGCCGCAGGGCTGAGCCTTGGGCGGTCGCGGTCGCCGGCGCGCAGCACGCCCGCGAAGGCGACGATGCCGCCGGCCAGGACGGTCACCAGGACGAAGGACACCGTCAGGCTGGTGGCCTGGGCCAGCGTGCCGATCGCGCTCGGGGCGACCAGTCCCGAGGTGTAGGTGATCGTCGCGACTCCGGCGATCGCCAGGCTGGGGTTGGACCCGCTGCGGCCCGCGGCGGCGAAGCACAGCGGCACGACCACCGCGATGCCGAGACCCATCAGCGCGAACCCGGCCATCGCCGCGGCCGGACGGTCCGCGAGGACGATGAGCAGGCCGCCGAGCACGGCCAGGGCCCCGCTCGCCCGGACCGAGCGCACCGAACCGAACCGGTCCACGATCCGGTCGCCGACGAGCCGCGCGATCGCCATGGTGAACGTGAAGCCGGTGGTGCACGCGGCCGCGAGCCCGGCCGAGGCCTCCAGCCGGTCCCGCAGGTAGACCGCCGACCAGTCCAGGCTGGCGCCCTCCGCGAACACCGCGCAGAACCCGACCGCGCCGATGAGCAGCGCCGACTTCGGCGGCAGCGCGAACCGGGGCGGCGGCTCCTCGTCCTCGGTGGGCTGGAGGTCCAGCACCCACCGGCAGAACAGCAGCCCCAGCAGGGTGAGCGTGGCCGACGCGAGAGCGTGGTGCAGCCGGGCGTCCGAGCCCAGGTGCGCGGCGAGCGTGCCGGCCGCCGAGCCGATCAGGGCGCCCGCGCTCCACATGCCGTGCAGCCCGGACATGATCGAGCGGCCCAGGCGGTTCTCGATCTCGACGCCGAGCGCGTTCATCGCCACGTCCGCCATGCCGGCCGTCGCCCCGTAGACGAAGAGCGCCAGGCAGAGCGTGAGGAGGTTGGGGGCCAGGGAGGGCAGCACCAGGGCCAGCGTCCACAGGGTGATCAGACCGCGCAGGGCGTTCCGGGCGCCGAAGCGGTGGCTGACGCGGCCCGCAAGGGGCATCGCCACGGACGCGCCGAGCGCGGGGAAGGCCAGTGCGAGCCCCAACTGCCCGGCGCTCACCGAGGAATGGTCCTGGATCCACGGCACCCGTGTCGCGAACGAACCGGTCACGGCCCCGTGCACGGCGAACACGGCGGCCACGGCGTACCGGGCCCGCCGTACCTCTGCCGACGCCTGAACCACATCGCTCATTGTCGGGCCCCTCCCCGGATCCTCGTCGTTCCGCTGCTGCCGCCGTAAACTATCAGGAACCCTGCCTGTTAGATAGCGCCTATTCGGCAACGTGGATCTGAGAGGATTCCCGGCATGCCCGCATCCCCGAGCACCGCCCGGGCCATCAACGACCGGCTCGCCCTGCGTCTGCTCCAGCAGGAAGGCCCGCTGACGGCAGGGCAGTTGAAGCAGCTCACCGGACTGTCCCGGCCGAGCGTCGCCGACCTCGTCGAGCGCCTCGCCGCCGCCGGGCTGATCGGCGTGGTCGGGGAGTCGGGCGAACAGCGCCGCGGCCCCAACGCCAGGCTGTACGGCATCGTGGCCGACCGCGCCCACTTCGCCGCCCTCGACGTCCGCACCGAGGGCGTCTCCGTCGTCGTCTGCGACCTGCTGGGGAGGGTGCTGACCGAGGCGTCGGTGCCCATCGGCGGGGACACCGGGACCGGGCCCGCGGTCGAGCAGGCGGTCGCGCTGGTCGAACGCGCGGCGAAGGAGGGCGGGGTGGCCGAACTCCACACCCTCGGCATCGGCGCCCCCGGACTGATCGACCCGGCCAGCGGTGAACTCCGCGACTCCGGCGGCCTGCCCGCATGGCACCGGCGGCTGGTGCTGGCGCTGCAGGAGCGGCTTCCGGCGACCCGGGTCCACGTCGAGAACGAGACCAACCTCGCGGCGCTGGCCGAACAGCGCGAGGGGGCGGCCCGGGACCGGGACACCTTCGTCCTGCTGTGGCTCGGCCACGGCACGGGCGCGGCGGTCGTCCTGGACGGCAGCCTGCGCCGGGGTGCGTCGGGCGGCACGGGGGAGATCGGTTTCCTTCCGGTGCCGGGCACGGCCGTCCTGCCGTCGGCGACGGACTGCGAGGGAGGCTTCCATTCCCTGGCGGGCTCGGCGGCGATCGCCGCTCTTGCCACGGAGCACGGTCTGACGGCCGAGGGCGACGGATACGAGCCGGTGGCCGCCGGGCTGGTGCGGCAGGCGGTGGCCCAGGCCTCGGCGGCCTTCCTCGACGCGCTCGCCGACCGCCTCGCCGTGGGAGTCGCCTCCGTCGCCGCGGTCCTGGACCCCGGTTGCGTGGTGCTGGGCGGCGAGGTCGGCGAGGCGGGCGGCCCCGACCTCGCGGCGAGGGTGGAGCACCGGGTCCGCCGGATGTCACCGCTGCCCACCGAGGTCCGGGCCGGCGTCCTGGGAGGCGGGGCGGTGCTGCGCGGAGCCCTGCTGACGGCGAGGGACCGCGCTCAGGACGACGTGTTCGCGCCTCGCTAGAGGCGTGCCTCACCCGGGAAGGAGACCCGGCGGCGGGCAAGGGCCGTCATCACCGCCGCCGGGCCCGTCTCTACGGGTGTCCACGTACAGCGACCCTAAAAAGGACTAGACCATTTCGTCAATGGATCTGCGTCATCCGCCCGTTGGGAGGCCGGTCCGCACAAGTCCATCGATACGGTCTGTGAGCCACCCCACACCCTTCGCCTCTTTGGACGTCGATCGGGCGTGGCACACTGGCTCTGTACCAGAAGCAGCGCACTCCGGGGTCGGTGAAAGTCCGAACCGGCGGTTACAGTCCGCGACCCGGCCGCTTCCAGCGGCCGGTTGACCAGGTGAAATTCCTGGACCGACGGTTAAAGTCCGGATGGGAGGCAGTGCGCGGCGGGCGGGCATTCGTGCGCGCCGCCGTATCCGTTCGTCCTGAGGGACGAGTGCGTCCGGCGTCGCCCCCGGTGTTCCCGCTCGTTCATTCTGTCGTCATCGACAGCCCCGGAGTCCGTGCCCGAATGAGGCAGGGAGGACCCGGGAAGTGTTCACCGGAATCGTCGAAGAGCTGGGCGAGATCACCGCCGTCGAGAACCTCGGCGACGCCTGTCGCTTCCGACTGCGCGGCCCCGTCGTCACCGAGGGCGCGAAACACGGGGACTCCATCGCCGTCAACGGCGTCTGCCTCACCGTCGTCGACCACGAGGGCGACGAGTTCACCGCCGACGTCATGGCCGAGACCCTCGACCGCTCGAGCCTCGGCGCCCTGGGCGTCGGCTCCCGCGTCAACCTGGAGCGCCCCACCGCCGTCGGCGCGCGCCTCGGCGGGCACATCGTCCAGGGGCATGTGGACGGCACCGGCGAGGTCCTGGAGCGCAAGCCCTCGGAGAACTGGGAGATCATCAAGATCTCGCTGCCCGCGGACCTCTCGCGCTACGTCGTCGAGAAGGGCTCCATCACGGTCGACGGCATCAGCCTCACCGTCGTGGACGCCGGGCCCGACTACTTCACGGTCAGCCTGATCCCCACCACCCTCGCCCTGACCACGCTCGGCCTCAAGCAGCCCGGCGCCCCGGTCAACCTCGAGGTCGACGTCGTCGCCAAGTACGTCGAGCGCCTGCTCGCGAGCAGCCAGGGGGCGGGACAGTGAACTCCCTCAACACCGAGGCCTTCACCCTGTTCGGCCAGCACATCCTCTGGTCCGACATGATCGGCAACATCCTCGGCCTCATCGCCCTCGCCCTCGGCTGGCGCCGCAACCTGTGGAGCTGGCCGGTGCAGTTCGCCTCCGGCCTCATCCTCTTCGGCGCCTTCTACGGGCACCTCACCGGCAGCGCCGGCAAGCAGGCCGTCGTCATGCTCGTCGCCCTGTACGGCTGGTGGCAGTGGAACCGCAACAAGGGGCGGGCCGAGGACGGCGGGGACGGGCACATCACCCCCCGCTTCGCCACCTGGCGCGAGCGCGGCGCCCTCGTCGGCGCCGCCGCCGTCGGCACCGTCGCCGTCGCCCTGCTCTTCAAGGCCTACCCGAGCCTGTCCTGGGACCCCTGGCCGGACGCCTACATCTTCGTCGGCACCGTCGTCGCCATGTACGCCCAGGCCCGCGGCATGGTCGAGTTCTGGTTCGCCTGGCTCCTCGTCGACCTCGTCGGCGTCCCGCTGAACTTCGCCAACGGCTACGCCTTCTCCGGTTTCGTCTACGTCATCTACGGCGCGCTCGTCCTGTGGGGCATGCGCGACTGGTGGCTGCGCTCCCGCGAGTCCGCGCGGCCCGTCATGGAAGGAGCGCCGGCATGACCGCCGCACCCATTCTGTACAGCACCGACGGGTTCGAGGACTTCGCGCTGGACCCCGTCGAGCAGGCCATCGCCGACATCGCGGCCGGCCGCCCCATCGTGGTCGTCGACGACGAGGACCGCGAGAACGAGGGCGACCTCGTCGTCGCCGCCGAGAAGATCACCCCCGAGATCGTCGCCTTCATGATGAGCGAGTGCCGCGGCCTGATCTGCGCCCCCATGGAGGGCGACGAACTGGACCGGCTCAAGCTGCCGCAGATGGTCGACGACAACACCGAGTCGATGAAGACCGCGTTCACCGTCTCCGTGGACGCGTCCGGCGCCCACGGTGTGACCACCGGGATCTCGGCATCCGACCGCGCGACGACGCTCCAGCTCCTCGCGAGCGGCGACGCCGAGCCCACCGACTTCGTCCGCCCCGGCCACATCTTCCCGCTGCGCGCCAAGGACGGAGGCGTCCTCACCCGCAACGGCCACACGGAGGCCGCCGTCGACCTGGCCCGCCTTGCGGGACTGCGCCCGGCCGGCGCGATCGTCGAGATCGCCGGCGAGGACGGCCGGATGCTGCGGCTGCCCGAGCTGATCCCCTTCGCCCGCAAGCACGGCCTGACGATCATCTCCATCGAGGACCTGATCGCCTACCGCCGCACCAGCGAGCCCACGGTCCGCCGCGAGGCCGAGACCCGGCTGCCCACCGCCCACGGCACCTTCACGGCGTACGGCTACCGCTCGATCGTCGACGGCGTCGAGCATGTCGCGCTCGTCCACGGAGAGATCGGCGACGGCGAGGACGTCCTGGTCCGCGTCCACTCCGAGTGCCTCACCGGCGACATCTTCGGCTCCCTGCGCTGCGACTGCGGCCCCCAGCTCGACGCCTCCCTGGAGCGCATCCAGGAAGAGGGCAGGGGAGTGGTGGTCTACCTGCGCGGCCACGAGGGGCGCGGCATCGGCCTGCTGTCCAAGCTGCGGGCGTACGAACTCCAGGAACAGGGCCGCGACACCCTCGACGCCAACCTGGAGCTCGGCCTGCCCGCCGACGCCCGGGACTACGGCGCGGGCGCGCAGATCCTCGAGGACCTCGGCGTCCGCAGCCTGCGCCTGATGACCAACAACCCCGACAAGTCCGACGCCCTCCTCCGGCACGGCCTCAAGGTCACAGGGCGGGAGCCGATGCCCGTGCAGGCGGGCGAGCACAACCTCCGCTACCTGCGCACCAAGCGGGACCGGATGGGCCACGACCTTCCCTGGCTGGACACCAACCCGGTGTCCACCTGCAGCAACCAGTAAGCACTTCGAGGAGAGTTCGAGAACGTGAGCGGCAAGGGTGCACCGGAGCTGTCCGTACGCAACGTGGGTGACCTGAGGGTCGCCGTCATCGCGGCGCAGTGGCACGAGAAGGTGATGGACGGACTGGTCGACGGCGCCCTGCGCGCCCTGCACGACCTGGGCATCGACGAGCCGACCCTGCTCAGGGTCCCCGGCAGCTGGGAGCTCCCGGTCGTCGCCAAGGTCCTCGCGGGCCGCGGCTACGACGCGATCGTCGCCCTCGGTGTCGTCATCCGCGGCGGCACCCCGCACTTCGAGTACGTGTGCCAGGGCGTCACCCAGGGCCTCACCCAGGTCTCGGTCGAGACCGGCGTCCCCGTCGGCATGGGCGTGCTGACCTGCGACACCGAGGAACAGGCCCTGGACCGGGCCGGCCTCGAGGGCTCCAACGAGGACAAGGGGCACGAGGCGGTGACCGCCGCGGTGGCCACCGCGGCCACCCTCCGCTCAGTATCTGAACCGTGGCGTTAGGTGGTCCGGGCTTACGCGTAAAGTGGGCGCCACCATGTCCAATAAGACGTTCGAGGAGCTCTTCACCGAGCTCCAGCACAAGGCCGCCAACGGCGATCCCGCCACCTCCCGCACCGCAGAGCTGGTCGGCAAGGGCGTCCATGCCATCGGCAAGAAGGTCGTCGAAGAGGCCGCCGAGGTCTGGATGGCCGCCGAGTACGAGGGCAAGGAGGCGGCCGCCGAGGAGATCTCGCAGCTGCTCTACCACGTCCAGGTGATGATGGTCGCGCGAGGGATCTCCCTCGACGACGTCTACGCCCACCTGTAAGCCAGTCGCCGAAACCACCCCTGAGAGCAAAGGAAGCCGACCTCATGCTGCGCATCGCCGTCCCCAACAAGGGTTCCCTGTCAGGCCCTGCGGCGGACATGCTGCATGAGGCCGGCTACCAGCAGCGCCGCGAGTCCAAGGAACTGCGGATCGTCGACCCGGTCAACGACGTGGAGTTCTTCTACCTCCGCCCCCGGGACATCGCGATCTACGTCTCCTCCGGTCAGCTCGACATCGGCATCACAGGCCGTGACCTGCTGATCGACTCCGGGGCCGACGCCGAGGAGATCCTCCCGCTCGGCTTCGCCCGCTCCACCTTCCGCTTCGCCTCCAAGCCGGGCACCGCGAACGGCGTCGAGGACCTCAAGGGCAAGACGGTCGCCACCTCCTACGAGGGGATCGTCGCCGGACACCTCGCCGACAACGGCATCGACGCCGCCGTCGTCCACCTCGACGGTGCCGTCGAGACCGCGATCGAGCTCGGAGTCGCCGAGGTCATCGCGGACGTCGTCGAGACCGGAACCAGCCTGCGCAACGCGGGCCTGGAGGTCTTCGGCGAGCCCATCATGAAGTCCGAGGCCGTCGTCATCCGCCGCACCGGCGCCGACGCCGACGAGGCCGCCGAGTCGAAGGTCCAGCAGTTCCTGCGCCGCCTCCAGGGCGTCCTCGTGGCCCGGACGTACGTGATGATGGACTACGACTGCCGCGTCGAGCAGCTCGAGAAGGCCGTCGCGCTCACGCCCGGCCTGGAGTCCCCGACCGTCTCCCCGCTGCACAACGAGGGCTGGGTCGCCGTCCGCGCGATGGTCCCCGCCAAGGAGGCGCAGCGGATCATGGACGACCTGTACGACATCGGCGCGCGGGCCATCCTGACGACGGCCATCCACGCCTGCCGTCTGTGAGGGGTGTGCCGCACATGTCCTCCGAACCGCCCACTCTTCCCGTCACCTTCCGGCCGGGCCGCACCCGGGCCGTGCTGCTCACCGCGGGTGTCGCGATCTTTGTGACGATCACGGTGATCGCGCTGCTCCTGGAGCAGCTCGGCCCCGGCGAGCGCCTCAGCTTCATCTTCACCGCGGCCCTGCTCGCCGGAGTGCTGTTCCTGCTGGCCAGGGTGAAGGTCGTCGCCGACGAGTCCGGGGTCACCGTCCAGAACATCGCCGGCAGGCGGCATCTGGAATGGGCCGAGATCATCCAGGTGAACCTCCGCCCGGGCGACCCCTGGGTCTTCCTGAACCTGAGTGACGGCACCAGCCTGCCGGCCCTCGGCATCCAGCCGGGCATCGCGAAGCAGCAGGCCATCGCCGACGCGAAGGCCCTGCGCGCGCTCGCCGAGGCCCGCTCCACAGCCCGCTCCGACGAAGATCAGGGCTGACTCGGGGGCTTCCACCCTGCCGCAGTCGGCCCTGTCTTGATTAATCTGTTGGCGGAGGCGTTTTCCTTGCGCCTCCGCCTCTCGTTGTTCCTGCTACCCGAGGAGTGACTCCCTCCAGCGATGGACGGATCGTCCTGTAGTACCTGCGCCGCCCCCTCCCGGCATATCGAGGCGGCGGCATGACCATCCCCTTGCTGCTCCTCGGAGCGGCGTTCCTGCTGATTCTCGCCAACGGCTTCTTCGTGGCGGCCGAGTTCGGACTCGTCACCGTCGAAGCCACGGACGCCGAGAAGGCGGCCGCGGAAGGCGACCGACGTGCCCGCAGGGTCGCCGAGTCGCTCAAGGAGCTGTCGTTCCAGCTCTCCGGCACCCAGCTCGGCATCACCATCACCTCCCTGGTCGTCGGCATGCTCGCCGAACCGGCCCTCGCGGAACTGCTGCACGGCCCGTTCACGGCCATCGGCATCCCCGAGGGCGCGGTCTCCGGCGTGGCCGTCGTCGTCGGCATGCTGCTGGCCTCGGCCGTGCAGATGGTGATCGGCGAACTCGTGCCCAAGAACTGGGCGGTGTCCAAGCCGATGCAGGTCGCTCGCTTCGTCGCCGGCCCGCAGCACGTCTTCGCCCGGCTGTTCCGGCCGGTGATCGCCGCCCTGAACGCGGTCGCCAACCGGCTCGTGCGCGCGCTCGGCATCGAGCCCGCCGACGAACTGGCCTCCGCCCGCACCCCCGGCGAGCTCGTCTCCCTGGCCCGGCACTCGGCCCAGGCCGGCACCCTGGAACAGGACACCGCGGACCTCTTCGTGCGCACCCTGTCGCTCGCCGAGCTGACCGCGCAGCACGTCATGACCCCGCGTGTGAAGGTCAGCTCGCTCCAGGCCTCCGCCACCGCCGAGGACGTCGTCAACCTCACCCGCGCCACCGGCCTGTCCCGCTTCCCGGTCTACCGCGAGAAGATCGACGAGATCGTCGGCATGGTGCACCTCAAGGACGCCCTGGCGGTCCCGGTGCAGGACCGGCTGCGCACCCCCGTGGTCCGTATCGCCCGCCCGGCGCTGCTGGTGCCCGAGACCCTCCCCGTCCAGCCCCTCCTCGCCCAGCTGCGCAGTGAGCAGCCCATCGCCGTCGTCGTCGACGAGTACGGCGGCACGGCCGGCGTGGTCACCCTGGAGGACATCGTCGAGGAGATCGTCGGCGAGGTCCGCGACGAGCACGACGGTCAGGACGTCCCCGAACTCGCCGCCGCCCCGCCGGAGGACGGCCGCCTCACCTGGGACGCCGACGGCAGCTGCCGGGTCGACATCCTCCAGCGCATAGGACTCGACGTGCCCGAGGGGCCGTACGAGACCGTCGCCGGGCTGGTCGCCGACCTGCTCGGCCGTATCCCCGCCGTCGGCGACCGGGCCGAGCTGCCCGGCTGGCGGCTCACCGTGCGCCAGGTCGGGCACTACCGCGCCGAGCGGGTCCGCCTGGTCCGTCTGGTCCCCGCGGTCAACGTCATGGAGGCCGCCCGATGAGCGTGCTCCAACTCCTCTTCGCCGGGCTGCTGGTGCTCGCCAACGGCTTCTTCGTCGGCGCCGAGTTCGCCCTCGTCTCCGTGCGCCGCAGCCAGATCGAACCGCTCGGCACGGCACGCGCCCGCCAGGTGCTGTACGGCCTCGAGCGGCTTCCCCAGATGATGGCGGCGGCCCAGTTCGGCATCACGGTGTGCTCGCTGACGCTCGGCGCGGTCGCCGAACCGACGGTCGCGCAGCTGCTGGAGCCGGTCTTCGAGTGGATCCATCTGCCGCACGGCATGATCCACCCGCTGGGGTACGTCATCGCCCTGGCCGCGGTGGTCTTCTTCCACCTCGTCATCGGCGAGATGGTCCCGAAGAACCTCGCGATGGCGGCCCCGGAGAAGGTCGCGCTGTGGCTCAGCCCCGGGCTGGTCTGGTTCGCCCGCTTCTGCAAGCCGATCACCATCGCCCTCGGCGCCTGTGCGACGGCCATCCTGCGGCTCTTCCACGTCGAGCCCAAGGACGAGGTCGAGGCCGTGTTCACCAGCGAACAGCTGAACCGGCTGGTCGAGGACTCCGGCCAGGCCGGCCTCCTGGACCCCGAGGAGCAGGAACGCCTGGAGGACGCGCTGGAACTGGGCTCCCGCCCCGTGACGGACGTCCTGCTGAAGCGCGACTCCCTCGTGACGGTCCGCCCCTCGGTGACCCCGGGCCAGATCATCGAACTCACCGGCCGCACCGGGTACTCCCGCTTCCCGATCGCCGCGGAGAACGGTGCGTTCATGGGATACCTGCATGTGAAGGACGTACTGGACCTGGAGGACTCGCAGCGGGCGGTGCCCCAGCAGATCTGGCGCCCGATGACGAAACTGCGGTCCGATCTGCCGCTGGACGACGCGCTCACAGTGATGCGGCGCGCGGCGACCCACCTGGCCCAGGTGGCGGACGGGTCCGGGAAGGTGCTGGGGCTGGTGGCCCTGGAGGACGTACTGGAACTGCTGGTCGGCGAGGTACGTGACCCTGCGCACCGGGAGCTGCCGGAGGTACGGGTGACCGAGCCCCGGAGCAGCGAGGGGGCGTTGGCGTCGTAGGGGTCGTCCTACGGCTGCGGGCCGGTGGGGACTGCCTTCAGGGGCGCGGGGAACTGCGCCAGAAGCCCCACCGGCCCGCAGCCGGACGACTCACATCGCCGACGGATCCTGCGGCCCCCGCCCCGACAACACCTCTCCGTACGCCTGCATGAGATCCGGCAGCCGAAGTGTCGACAAGTCGTCTCGGCTCAGCATCCCCGGATACACGGACAACCGAAGATCCCGGTACGCACAGCTCTTCTCGTACAGCGTGCGCAGGAACCGCCCGTTGCCCAGTTCGTCGATCCACCCCTGGTCCACCACGTGCCCGGCGATGGAGCGCAGCTCGTCCAGGGCCTCCTCGTCCCAGACGTCCCCGTTCTCGCTCGCCAGCACCTCACCGATGGAGGTGAGTTCGAGGGGGCGGTACGAGGGGAAGTCCACGCGGGTCGTGAAGCGGGAGGACAGCCCGGGGTTCGCGGCGAGCAGGCGGTCCATGCCCTCCGGGTAACCCGCCAGGATCACGACCAGGTGATCCCGGTTGTCCTCGGCCCGCTTCAGCAGCACCTGGAGCGCCTCGTCGCCGTACGCGTCCCCCTTGCCGTAACCGGAGTTGGAGAGCGAGTACGCCTCGTCGACGAAGAGGACGCCGCCCAGGGCCGAGTCGATGAGCTCGTTGGCCTTCACGGCCGTCTGGCCGAGGTACTCCCCGACGAGATCCGCCCGCTGCGCCTCCACGAGATGGTCGCCGCCGAGCAGGCCGAGGGCGTAGAAGACGCGCCCGAGGATGCGGGCCACCGTGGTCTTGCCGGTGCCGGAGGGCCCGGAGAAGACGAAGTGACGTTTGGGCGGCTGTACCGGCAGGCCCTGCCCGGCGCGCAGGCGCGCCATGTTCAACTGCGCGGACAGGGCCTTGACCTGGCGCTTCACCGGCTCCAGGCCCACCATGCGCTCCAGCTCGGTGAGCGCCTCCTCCAGTAAGACCGGATCGGTGGGCCCCGCGGGCAGCGGCCCCGCCGGTGCGCCCGACCTCTCGCGTCCGGCCGGGTCGCTCAGCGAGGGCAGCGGACCGGTGGGCGGCTCCGGATCGGAGAGCTTCAGCTCGCGCCCCTCCATGCCGAACAGCGGATCGATCCCGTCGGGCCCCTCCAGCACGTCCTGCCCGAACCCGGTGAGCGTGATCGACGCGAGGTCGGCCGGGTCGTCGTACCCGTCGCCCTCGGCGATCGCGGCGAGCCGGGCCGAGGTGTCCATGAAGGCGGGGTCGACGCGGTGCACGGCCCGGTACAGGGGGAGCGCGGCGGCGGACCGGCCCGTGCCCTCGTGGGCCCGGGCCAGCCAGTACCGCAGCTCCTTGCGCTGGGGCTGCTCGCTGCGACAGCGCATCAGGGCCGCCGAGAGCAGGGGTTCGGCCTGGCCGTACATCTCCAGGCGGACCCGGGCCATGCCGCCGAACAGACCCGCCTCGATGCCGAGCATGGCGTCGTCGATCAACGGGTCGGTGTGCCGGACCAGTTGCTCCCAGTCCTTGACGAGATAGGCCCGGCAGGCGTGCAGGAAGCGGACCTGGTGGTCGGTGTCCACCGGGGGCAGGCCCGCGAGGGCCCGGTCCAGCTCGGGGACATGGCGGCCGTCCAGCCAGTGCGAGGCGTGCGCGAGGAGCAGGTCACGCGGGCTCTCCAGGACCGGTTGCACCCACCAGCCCAGCCAGTACCAGGAGTTGAGGGAGCGCCGGTGCCGGGCGCGCTGTTCGCCGAAGCGCTCGCGGTGCCGGAACATCCTGAGCAGCGCGGTCGTCGTGTCGACGCGCAGCGCGTGCAGTCCGAGCCATCCGTCGGCCATCCCGGGATCGATCCGCACCGCGGCCCGGAACTCCTCCTCCGCCTGCGGATAGGCGCCCATCGTGTAGGCGTCCACACCTCGCAGCCAGGCGAGGTCGGCCGGGGCCTCGGGGCCCTGCGTGCCGAAATCCATCACGTCCCCCACAAACCGTGCCCCCGTGGTGTCACCACCGGGCCGACGCCCGGTGGCCGCCTTCGTCCAACCGCTGTGCCGCGGACCGCAGTTGCAACGGTGCGCAGAGCAGTCGTCCGTAGGTCGCACCGAGGGCATCGTACCTGCGGTGGTGTCGCCCGCCGTAGGGTGCCGCACAGGCCGTTTGACGAGGTGGGAGCAGATGAGGCGCACCGCGGGCGGTGACCGAGGGTGAGCGAATCGCGCCTCACGGCGTCCGAAAATCCGTGTGAGGGCAGAACGAAGCCCCCGATCACGGGGGAACAACCGGGGGCTTCGCGACTGCGGGCGGCTTCGAACGGCCGCACATTGAGAACGTAAGACCTGTACGGCCCCTCGGTCAAGCGGAGTTGGGCGACTCAGGCAAGTTCCTACCAGTGGGTCTTCACAGGTTCAACACATCGATGCCGGGCCGTCACCGTGCGTGACATCGCGGTCCGGTCCAACGGTCTCGGGGGCCCCTGTGGCGATCTCGTACCCCTCCCGGCGCTGCCGCACCAGGAGATCGGCGAAGGGCCGGGACGGGTCTTCGGCGAAATGCCGCTGTTCCGCCTCGACCCATCCCTCCCAGAATTCCCGCAGCTCCGCCCCGTCCCGCACACGGCCCCGCGTCCAGGACTCCTCGCGGGGCAGATCCATCCACAGCAGCAGTGCCAGATACGGCCTCAGTGCGCGCCGGCCCGCGCCGACCCCCTCCAGGAGGATCACCGGGGCGGGCGGCAGGGCGCGGGGCGGGCCGAAGCGGCGGGCGTGCCAGTCGTAGACGCCGTACCGCGCGGTCTCGCCGCGGCCGAGCGGTGTGATCACCTCGCTCAGCAAGCGCCCGGTCCAGTCGAAGAGTTCGTCGTGACTGGCGATGTCGTCGAGGTGCAGCACCGGTGCGCCGCCGAGGGCGTCCGCCAACTGCCCGGCGAACGTGGACTTTCCGGATCCGGCGTGCCCGTCGATTCCGACCAGACGGACCGGGCCGCAGGACGGGGACAGACGGCGGAGCCGGGAGGCGAGGTCGCGCACGGTGTTCCTGAGGGCTGGGCGGGCGGGGCGCGGCCAGTCTAGTGACGGCCCGCCCCCGGTCGCGGAACCACAGGTTCCCAGGTCATGCCAGTGGACGAGACCAATATTCGTGGGCGTGGCATGGCCCGAAGTGCTGGCAGGAGCATGTCGCCTCATCCATAGTTGGGCCCACAACCGTGCATTGGAACCGCCCCGACTCGGACACCACCTGGGGGTTTGCCCACCCATGAGCAGAGCCGAACAGCCGTCCCGCAGAACCGTTCTGGCCGTCGCGGTCGCCGCCGCGGTGGCCGGTGGCGCGGGCCCCGCGGCCGCCGCCGCAAGCGCGGCCGACGCGGTGCCCGACGAGGCCGCCGACCGCCCGGTCGACAACCACGCGTGGATCACGTACAGCGACTGGCGCGCCGGCGCCGCGAAGGGCACCCGTGCCGTCGCAGGCAGCCGCCCCGGTGTCGTGATCAGCGCCCCCGCCGGCACCACCGAGTACACTGACCCGCACACCGGGACCTCCGCCACCTGGGAGTACGCGACCTGGACCTCCCCGGTCCACCGGCTCGCGGTGCCCTCCACCGAGGTGATCGCCTCCTGGAACGCCCACACCCCGGCCGGCACCTGGATCCAGATCGAACTGCAGGGGACGTACTCGGACGGCACGGCCACCCCCTGGTACGTGATGGGCCGCTGGGCGGCCGGTGACGGGGACATCAGGCGGACCTCGGTCGACGACCAGACCGACGACAAGAGCACCGTCTGGACGGACACCTTCGCGATCGACGACCCGTCGACCGGGCTGCGCCTGGCGTCGTACCGGCTGCGGCTGACCCTGTACCGCAAGCCGGGCGCCAAGAACACGCCGACCGTCTGGCGGCTCGGCGCGATGGGCTCCGACGTCCCGGACCGTTTCACCGTCCCGGCCTCCGCACCCGGCCTCGCCCGGGAACTGATCGTCCCGCGCTACTCGCAGGAGATCCACAAGGGCCAGTACCCGGAGTACGACAACGGCGGCGAGGCCTGGTGCAGTCCCACCTCCTCGCAGATGATCATCGAGTACTGGGGCGGCCGGCTCACCAAGGAGCAACTGGCCTGGGTCGACCCGTCGTACGCCGACCCGCAGGTCTGTCACGCGGCCCGGTACACCTACGACTACCAGTACGCGGGCTGCGGCAACTGGCCCTTCAACGCGGCCTACGCGGCGACGTTCAAGGACCTCCAGGGCGTGGTCACCCGGCTCGGCTCGCTGACCGACCTGGAGACGCTGATCGCGGCCGGCATCCCGGCCATAACGTCCCAGTCGTTCCTCAAGGAGGAGCTCACCGGGGCCGGCTACGGCACTTCGGGCCACCTCATGACCGTGATCGGCTTCACCGCCGAGGGCGATGTGATCGCCAACGACCCGGCCTCGCCGAGCGACGAGGAAGTGCGGCGCGTCTACAAGCGGCGCGAGTGGGAGAACGTCTGGCTGCGCACCAAGCGGTACAACGCCAGCGGCAAGGTCGTCTCCGGCACCGGAGGCGTCTGCTACCTGTACTTCCCCGCCTGCCCCAGCCCTCGCCAGCGCAAGGCGCTCGAGGCGGTGGGCGTGCGCTGAGACGTCCTGGACCGGCCCCCGGCACCCGTCGGGGGTCGCTCGCTGTGACCAAGCTCTCGGCCGCAAAAGCCGCCGAGGGTGGCAAGGTGGACGGATCGGCGGGGGGACTCCGACCAGTACATCCGAGATCAGCGAGACGCCATGACCGCACACTCCGCCAGCGCCGCCCGCACCCGTACCGGGGGACCCGACGACGGTCCGAAGATCCTCGAGCATGTCGCGGGCTGGACCCTCGTCGCGGTGATCGCGATGCTCGTCACCCAGCTCGGACTGCTGTGACCTGATCCAGGCGACCTGACATACTGCCGGTGTTCCGACGCCAGCCCGAGACCAGGGTCGAAATTTGAATATCAGTGATCAGCGTGAAGCCGCTCGGCCACGGGCCCGCGGTACCGAGCGCTCGGTTGCGCGCCGCGCCGAACTCATCGCCATCGGGCGGAAGTTGTTCGCGGACACGTCCTACGACGCGCTCTCCATGGACGACATCGCCAAGCAGGCGCATGTCGCCAAGGGGCTGATCTACTACTACTTCCAGTCCAAGCGGGGCTACTACCTGGCGATCATCCAGGACTCCGTCGCCGACCTGGTCACCTACGCGGCGAGCGGTCTCGAGATGGAGCAGGTCGACCGCGTCCAGCGCACTCTGGACAGCTATCTGCGGTACGCCGAGCACAACCAGGCGGCCTACCGCACCGTCGTCAGCGGCGGTGTCGGTTTCGACGCGGAGGTGCACGCCATCCGGGACGGGGTGCGCGCGGCGATCGTGGCGACCATCGCCGAAGGGGCCTACGGCCGTACCGACATCTCCCCGCTGGCCCGCATGGGACTGCTCGCCTGGGTGTGCAGTGTCGAGGGTGCCACCCTCGACTGGATCGACGGCCCGCCCCAGCTCTCCCGCGACACCATGCGCGACCTCCTGGTGAAGACGCTCGGCGCCTCGATGCGCGCCATCGAGGAACTGGACCCCGCCTACCCGGCCCCGGAACCGGCCCGCCGCGACGGCTGACGAGCGCCGGGCGCGGGCCCGTGCAGCCGGGGCGGAAGCCCGTGCAGCCGGAGCGGAAGCCCGTGCGGCCGGAGCGAAGGGGCGCGGAGTCGGAGCGGAGGGCGTGGAGTCGGAGCGGAGGGCGTGGAGTTGGGGCGAAGGCTCGTGGTCCCCCGCCCCAAGTCCCCCGTGGGACCGGCCGGTTCACGGCCTGATCCCGGCTAGTTGATCGCCTTGATCAGCTCGCCGCCCGAGGTGTCCCCGCTCAGTTCCCAGAAGAAGGTGCCGCCCAGACCCTGCTGGTTCTTGTACGTCATCTTCGTCGCGATGGTGGCGGGGGTGTCGTAACTCCACCAGTTGTTGCCGCACTTGGCGTAGGCGGTGCCGCCGACCGTCCCCGTCGCCGGGCACTTGGTCCTGAGCACCTTGTAGTCGTCGATGCCCTGTTCGTAGGTGCCCGCCGCCGGACCCGTCGCGCTGCCACCCGGCGCCGACTGCGTGACACCGGTCCAGCCGCGGCCGTAGAAGCCGATGCCGAGCAGCAGCTTCGAGGCCGGGATGCCGAGGCCCTTGAGTTTGGCGATGGTGGCAGAGGTGTAGTAACCGGCCTTCGGGATGCCGGAGTAGGAGTTCAGCGGCGAGTGCGGGGCCGTCGGCCCGGACGCGTCCCAGGCGCCGAAGTAGTCGTACGTCATCGGGTTGTACCAGTCGACGTACTGGGCCGCCCCCGCGTAGTTCGCGGCGTCGATCTTGCCGCCGGCCGTGGCGTCCGCGGTGATCGCGGCGGTGACCAGCGCGCTGCCGCCGAACTTCGCACGCAGTGCCGCCATCAGGTTCTTGAACGCCTCCCTGCCACTGGTGTCACAGGTGTTGCCGCAGGCGTTCGGATACTCCCAGTCGATGTCGATGCCGTCGAAGACGTCGGCCCACTTGGAGTTCTCGACCAGGTCGTAGCAGGACTGTGCGAACGCGGCGGGGTTGCGGGCCGCCTCGCCGAAGCCGCTCGACCAGGTCCAGCCGCCGAACGACCAGATGACCTTCAGACCCGGGTGCTTCTTCTTCAGCTCGCGCAGCTGGTTGAAGTTGCCCCGCAGCGGCTGGTCCCAGGTGTCGGCGACGCCGTCCACGGACTCGGCCGCCGTGTAGGTGCGGTCGGTCGCCGCGTAGGCGTCGCCCATCGCGCACTTGCCTCCGGTGACGTTTCCGAAGGCGTAGTTGATGTGGGTCAGCTTCGCCGCGGAGCCGGAGGTCTCGATGTTCTTGACGTAGTACTTGCGGTCGTAGGTGCCCCATTCGGTGAAGTAGCCGACGACCTTGGAGCCGGCCGCCTTCACCTGCGGAGCCTGGGGAGTGCCGGAAGCCGCGGAAGCTGCAGCAGCCGCGGAAGTCGCAGCAGCCGCGGAAGCCGCGGGGGTCGCCGTCGCGCTGCTCGCGCCGGCCAGCAGGCCCGCGCCGAGGACCGCGCAGCACGCGGCGGAGATCAGCGCCCGGAAGCGGGCGCGCTGAGGAAGGTGCATCGGTGTCTCCTCGTGGGGGAGAGGGGAACGCCAGCGGATTGGCATGAACGCGGTGAAGCGTTGCCGGAACAGTAGGAGGACTAGACCACCTCGTCAATGGTTCGGACCAATCCGGGCGCGATTCGAGGTCGGCTGTCGGTGCGCCGGTATATCTTGAAGTAAGCGGTCGTTAACCAGTGACCGGGTGTCTCCTTTCGGGCATACTCACAGGGCGCCGCTGGTCAGCAGCTTCCGTGACCCGGGAGACGCGAGCAGCGCCGGCGCCCAGTGAGACCGCGGAGCCGCCCCACCCCACGGCGTGCGCCCGCCAGCGCCCTACAGGGAGGAGAGCGTCGCCATGCCCGACCGCGCCCCGCAGCCGGTGGACCGGCAACTGCCCACGGACGAGGCCCGGGATCTGATCTCGCTCGTCCGCGACATCGCGCAGCACGAGATCGTCCCGCGGGCGGCCGAGGAGGAGGACGCCGGGCACTTCCCGCGCGAGGTCTTCACCCTGCTCTCCCGGACCGGCCTGCTCGGCCTGCCCTACGACTCCGAACACGGCGGCGCCGACCAGCCGTACGAGGTCTACCTCCAGGTCCTCGAAGAACTCGCCGCGGCCCGCCTCACGGTCGGCCTCGGCGTCAGTGTGCACACCCTCGCCTCCTACGCCCTCGCCGCCTACGGCACCAAGGAGCAGCAGGTCGAGCACCTGCCCGCGATGCTCGGCGGCGGACTGCTCGGCGCCTACTGCCTCTCCGAGCCCTCGTCCGGCTCGGACGCGGCCTCGCTGCGCACCCGAGCGGTCCGGGACGGCGACGACTGGGTGATCACCGGCACCAAGGCGTGGATCACCCACGGAGGGGTCGCCGACTTCTACACCGTCATGGCGCGCACCGGCGAGGAGGGCCCCCGCGGGATCACCGCGTTCCTGGTGCCCGCCGACGCGGACGGCGTGAGCGCCGCTGCGCCGGAGAAGAAGATGGGCATGAAGGGCTCGCCCACGGCACAGGTCCACTTCGACGGTGTGCGCGTCCCGGACGGGCGGCGCATCGGCGACGAGGGGCAGGGCTTCGCGATCGCCCTGTCCGCGCTGGACTCGGGGCGCCTCGGCATCGCGGCCTGCGCGATCGGAGTGGCCCAGGCGGCCCTCGACGAGGCGGTCGGCTATGCGACCGGGCGGCAGCAGTTCGGGCGGCCGATCGCCGACTTCCAGGGACTGCGCTTCATGCTCGCCGACATGGCGACCCAGATCGAGGCGGGCCGCGCGCTGTACCTCGCGGCGGCGCGGCTGCGCGATGCCGGACGCCCCTTCGCCAAACAGGCTGCCATGGCCAAGCTGCACTGCACCGACACCGCGATGAAGGTCACCACCGACGCCGTCCAGGTCCTCGGCGGCTACGGCTACACCGCGGACTTCCCGGCCGAGCGGTACATGCGCGAGGCCAAGGTCCTGCAGATCGTCGAGGGCACCAACCAGATCCAGCGGATGGTCATCGCCCGTCATCTAGCGGGTCCGGAGACCCGCTGAACTGGCCCGGCCTGACCTGCGGCGCCGCGAGCCGTACCCACTCCGGGTCGTGGCGCCCCGGCAGGGTGCGGCCACCGCTCGCCCAGGTGCGCATCAGGTCCCGGTAGATGGGCGGGTCCTGGGGTGGCGGCGGTGCGGGACGGTAGGGAGGCGCAACCGATTCTGCAATCGGGGTGTAGGTAAGGGCCATACCGGGGCAACGCGGGAGTCGGCGGCCGGGTCACCGGTCCCGGCAATCGGGCGTGAGTTCGCGGCCGTCCGGGTCGGACATCTGGCCACCTACGGCGAGCTGACGTACCGTCAGCCCCCACCGCAGGCAGACCGGCAGGGAGGCCGGCCATGACCGACGACCGTCCCGTACCGCTCGACGAGTACCCCGTGCACCAGGTGCCCCTGTCCATGAAGTACGTGGCGACGGGCGACCGCAACGCCTACGACCGCTGCATCTTCCACGTCCTGGACCACGACGGACGCGCACTGCTGATCCTCGGGCTCGGTGTCTACCCCAACCTCGGCGTGATCGACGCCTACGCGACCCTGCGCCTCGGCGACACCCTGCACGCGGTGCGCGCCTCGGACGCCTTGCGCGACGACTCCCGCACCGACCTCACCGTCGGCCCGCTGCGCATCCTGGTCGAACGCCCCCTGCGTGACTTCGTGCTGCGCTGCGAGGCGGCCCCGGACGACCCGGACGGGCTGTCGTACGAGATCAACTGGAGCGCCGACTTCCCGGCCCTGTGGGAGCCGCACCACCTTCAGCGGCGGGGCGGCAGGCTCACCCTGGAGGGCAGACGTTTCGTGCAGGCCGGTCACTGCGACGGCTGGATCCGGGTGGGTGGGCGCGAACTGCGGGTGCAGGGCTGGACGGGGGCGCGGGATCGCAGCTGGGGGGTGCGGCCGGTGCCGGGGGAGGAGGGGGGCCGGCTCGCCGAGGAGCATCCCACGTCGGGCTTCCACTGGATCTGGTGCCCGGTCCGCTTCGAGGACCGCTTCCTCATGGTCATCGTCCAGGAGGACGCCGACGGCCACCGCTCGCTCAACGACGCGACCCTGGTGCGGCCCGGTCACCGCGACCGCCAACTCGGCTGGCCCCAGGCCGAGATCACCTACCGCTCCGGTACCCGTCACCCGGAGCGGGCCCTCATCCAACTCGGCGACCCCCGCAAGCCCATGGAGCTGGAGGTGGAGGTCCTCACCTCCACGCCGCTCGCGATCGGCGCCGGCTACCCGCCCGCCGACGACTGGCAGCACGGCACCTGGCAGGGCCGCGACTGGGTCGACCGCCGTACCTACGACCTGACCGAGCCGCACCCCCTGGCCGCCTTCGGTGTCACCGACCATGCCGCCCGCTTCCGGCTGGACGGCCGGACCGGCCACGGCATCTTCGAGCACGGCTCGATCGGACGGCACGACCCGAGCGGCTTCACCGGCTTCGACTCGGTGGCCCCGTAAAGGAGTTCGGGCAGCTCGGCAAGGGAGTCGACGACATGGCCATGGCACCGCGCCCCCGCACCACCACCCGCGACCCGGAGGAGCTCGCCCACCGCCTCACCGTCTGGCTCGCCGCCCGCCTGCCCGGCGCGAAGGCAGTCGACGTCACCGTCCCCGCCTCGAACGGCCTGTCCAGCGAGACCCTCCTCTTCGACATCGAGCACCCCGAACCGCCCCTGAGGGCCTGCGCGTTGAGACTGGCCGCGGACCCCTCGGCGTACACGGTCTTCCCGGTGTACGACATGGTCCGTCAGTACCGCACGATGCGGACGGTGGCCCGCTGCACGGACCTCCCCGTCCCCGAGGTGCGATGGCTGGAGGAGGACCCCGGCCCGCTGGGGGCACCCTTCTTCGTCATGGAACGCGTGGCGGGCCGCGTACCGCCGGACGTCATGCCCTACACCTACGAGGGCAACTGGCTGCATGCCGCCGGCGATGCCGAGCGCGAGCACCTGGAAGCGGCCACGATCGGACTGCTGGCCCGCCTGCACGACCAAGTCCCCGTGACGGAAGCCGAGTTCCTGCGGCTGCCCGGCGAGGGCGACGCGCTGCGCCGCCATGTCACCGCCCAACGCGCCTACTACGAGTGGGTGGTCGACGGACTCGCCCGCTCACCCCTCATCGAGCAGGCCTTCGACCGGCTGGAGGACCTGTGGCCGCGTGATCCCGGCCCGCCCGTCCTCAACTGGGGCGACGCCCGCATCGGCAACGTGATCTACGACGGCTTCGACCCCGTCGCCGTACTGGACTGGGAGATGGCGGCCCTGGCCCCGCGCGAGGTCGACCTCGGCTGGACCGTCTATCTGCACCGCTTCTTCCAGGACTTGACGGTCGCCTTCGGCCAGCGCGGGCTGCCCGGCTTCCTGCGCCGCGACCGGATCGAGTCCCGCTACGCCGAACTCACCGGTCACACCCCGCAGGACATGGACTTCTTCACGCTGTACGCCGCGCTGCGGCACGCCATCGTCATGCTGCGCATCGCCTACCGCCAGGCCCACTTCGGCGAGGTGGCCGTACCGGCGGATCCGGACACACTGATCCTGCACCACGGCAGCCTGCGAGCCATGGTGCAGGGCAGCTACTGGGACTGAGGCCGGGCGAGGGGGCTCAGGCGGCCTGACGGCGCATCACCGGCACGCGCATGGGGCGCGAGCCCGGGCCACCGACGTGCGAGAACGGCTGGGTCCGCCAGTCGAGCCCCTGAGGGAGCGTCAACAGCAGGGCCGTGTCCTGCTCCTGGGGCTCAGCCGACTCGTCCGCCGACCGGGCCTCGGCGGCCTTGCGGCCGGTACCGGCGCACACCGTGAGGCCGAACGGATTCCACGGCGAGGCGCACAGCGCGTGCTCCGGCAGCACCTCCTCGTCCGCCAGCAGGGCGATGGGCTGCGCGCAGTCCGGGCAGATCACCCGGTACATCTCGAAGGTGTCGTACGCGTCGAACTCGTCGTCGAGAGCGTCGGGTTCGACGCCCTCCGGCTCGGACTCGACGACTGAGAGGCGCTTGGGCGCGGTACGACCAGGGCGCTGAAGACTCTGCATTGGGTTCTCCCCCTCGGGCTGGGCCGTGAAGGCACTGCGGCCTCGACCACAGCAAGCACTTCCCGTCCCGTCGTGGCGGTAATCACGAGACCATCACGGAGGCTCCCGGAGGGGTGTGGCCTTCGTCACATGCCGCTCGCAGATGCCCGTGGCGGTCGCTTTGTCCCTCAGACGGCGCACAGGCACCCCTCGCTCACATCACGAACCGGGCATGACCTGGGGCGCTCAGGTATCCGCGGGGATCAGGCGCACTGTAGGTTCTTGCGCCATGGAGGAGCTGGACCGACAAATCGTGCAGCTGCTCGTCAAGGACGGGCGGATGAGTTACACGGACCTGGGCAAGGCCACGGGCCTGTCCACCTCGGCCGTGCACCAACGGGTGCGACGGCTGGAGCAGCGCGGTGTCATCCGCGGGTACGCCGCGGTGGTCGACCCCGAGGCGGTGGGCCTGCCCATGACCGCGTTCATCTCGGTGAAGCCGTTCGACCCCAGCGCCCCCGACGACATCGCGGACCGTCTCGCCGGCGTCCCCGAGATCGAGGCGTGCCACAGCGTGGCCGGCGACGAGAACTACATCCTGAAGGTGCGGGTGGCGACTCCGCACGAGCTGGAGGAGCTCCTGGCCCGCCTGCGGTCACTGGCGGGCGTCTCGACGCGCACGACGGTGGTTCTCTCGACCCCGTACGAGGCTCGCCCCCCGCGCATCTGATCCCACCGTCCGACCCACGGGGACCGCGCCCGCCCAGGGGCGCGAGGCCATGGCGACATGCGGCCCCGCCGCCCGGGCGCGACCGGCCGCAACGGGGCAGGCGTCCGGCAGCGCACCCGCACCCCCAGGGGCGCGCGGCCCCCTGCGAAACTGTCCCCATGAGCGAACCGAAGACCGTCCTCCTGCGCCGAGGCGAAGTCCACAGCCCCGCCGACCCCTTCGCCACCGCGATGGTCGTCGAACGCGGACAGGTGGCCTGGGTCGGTTCCGAGGGCGCCGCCGACGCCTTCGCGGAGGGCGTCGACGAGGTCGTGGACCTGGACGGCGCTCTGGTCACACCGGCGTTCACCGACGCACATGTGCACACCACCGCGACGGGCCTCGCCCTCACGGGCCTCGACCTGTCCGACGCGCCTTCTCTGGACGCGGCCCTGACCCTCGTACGAGAGTTCGCGGCCGCCCGCCCGAACGACCAGGTCCTCCTCGGCCACGGCTGGGACGCCTCGCGCTGGCCCGGCAACCGCCCGCCCACGCGCGCCGAACTCGATGCGGCCACCGGCGGCCGTCCCCTGTATCTGAGCCGCATCGACGTCCACTCGGCGGTGGCGACGACGGCACTGCTCGACATGACGACCCTCGGAGCGGTGGACGGACCCCTCACGGCCGACGCCCACCACGCGGTCCGCTCGAAGGCCCTCGCCTCCGTCTCCCCGGCCCAGCGCGCGCAGGCCCAGCGCGCCGCCCTCGCCCACGCCGCCTCCCTGGGCATCGGGACCGTTCACGAATGCGCAGGGCCCGAGATCTCCTCGGAGGACGACTTCACCGGCCTGCTGCGGCTCGCCGCGGAGGAGGCGGGCCCACGGGTCGTCGGCTACTGGGCCGAGCAGGCCGATGAAGGCGTTGCCAAGGCACGCGAGCTCGGCGCGCTCGGCGCCGCCGGGGACCTCTTCGTCGACGGCGCCCTCGGCTCCCACACCGCGTGCCTGCACGAGCCGTACACCGACACCGACCACACCGGCATCGCCTACCTTGACGCCGACGCCGTCGCCGCCCATGTCACGGCCTGCACCGAGGCGGGCATCCAGGCCGGCTTCCACGCGATCGGCGACGCGGCGCTGACCGCCGTGGTCGAGGGTGTCCGCGCGGCCGCCGAGAAGCTCGGCCTCGCCCGCGTCCGCGCCGCCCGGCACCGCGTCGAGCACGTGGAGATGCCCACCCCCGAGACGATCGCCGCGTTCGCCGAACTCGGCCTCACCGCCTCCGTCCAGCCCGCCTTCGACGCCCTGTGGGGCGGCGAGGACGGCATGTACGCCCGGCGCCTGGGCCGGGAGCGGGCGAGCCGTATGAACCCCTTCGCGGCCCTCCTGCGCGCCGGTGTCCCGCTCGCCTTCGGATCCGACAGCCCCGTCACCCCGCTCGACCCGTGGGGCACGGTCCGCGCGGCCGCCTTCCACCGCACCCCCGAGCACCGCGTCTCCGCGCGGGCCGCCTTCACCGCGCACACCCGCGGCGGCTGGCGGGCGGTCGGCAGGGACGACGCGGGGGTCCTGGTGCCCGGCGCGCCCGCCGACTACGCCGTGTGGCGCACCGACGAACTGGTCGTGCAGGCCCCCGACGACCGGGTCGCCCGCTGGTCCACCGACCCCCGCTCCGGCACCCCCGGCCTGCCGGACCTGACGCCGGGGCGCGAGCTGCCCGTCTGCCTGCGCACCGTGGTCGGCGGACGGACGGTCTTCGTACGGCCGGGCGAGTGATCTCCTGGGGTGGCGCGTGTGCGATCGCCCGCCGCCCCGCTGTCGCGCGACCTGCGCATCCTCCGCACTGACCAGGGCATTGACGGAAGAGGCGCAGGTCAAACGGCTGTTGACAGCCGACGGCAGGAGACGGGTAGGTTCGGCCGGGTCCACCACCGGACGCCCGACCGGGGAACCTCCGCCCAGTCGTCGCAGCGCCGCTGGGTCAGGGACGGTGTGCCGCACCGGAACACCGCCACTGGGAGCCAGGCTCAGCGCTCGCGCCACGGCGAGGGAACGTTCCGTCCGGCCGGGGAGGTGTGACCCGGGTGGGGCCCGGGCGTTCAGTAGACAACGGCTCTCGGTCGACCCGCAGCCAGCGGGCCCCAGGTCGGCCCGAAGGGCGCCGGGCCCCCATCCGCAGCGAAGGCGGATTTTCAGCCATCGCGGCCGAAATATCTAGTCTTACCCCGCTCTTGTGGAAACGACACCAGCATACGAACGCCTTGTCACGTCATCGCAGGCCGTGCGCACTATGGTGGACGCCTGCGGATTGACTCGAAGGGGCAGCGGTGAACGACGGCGACGGGACCCACACGGGCCAGGAGAGGCGATTCGGCCCGCTCGGCACGGCGTTGGTGATCATTCCGACCTACAACGAGGCGGAGAACATCAAGGCGATCGTGGGCCGGGTGCGCAAGGCCGTCCCGGAGGCGCACGTCCTCGTGGCCGACGACAACAGCCCCGACGGCACCGGCAAGCTCGCCGACGAACTGGCCGTCGAGGACGACCAGGTCCAGGTCCTGCACCGCAAGGGCAAGGAAGGCCTGGGCGCCGCCTATCTCGCCGGCTTCCACTGGGGCCTCGAGCACGGCTACGGCGTCCTGGTCGAGATGGACGCCGACGGCTCCCACCAGCCCGAGGAACTACCCCGTCTGCTGACCGCGCTCAAGGGCGCCGACCTGGTCCTCGGCTCCCGCTGGGTGCCCGGCGGCCGGGTCGTGAACTGGCCCAGGTCGCGCGAGTTCATCTCCCGCGGCGGCAGCCTCTACTCGCGCGTCGCCCTCGACCTGCCCCTGCGTGACATCACGGGCGGCTACCGCGCCTTCCGCCGCGAGACCCTCGAAGGCCTCGGCCTCGACGACGTCGCCTCCCAGGGCTACTGCTTCCAGGTGGACCTCGCCCGCCGCGCCGTCAAGGCCGGCTACCACGTCGTTGAGGTGCCGATCACCTTCGTCGAGCGCGAACACGGCGACTCCAAGATGAGCCGCGACATCCTCGTGGAGGCCCTGTGGCGCGTCACCACCTGGGGTGTGGGGGAGCGGGTCGGCAGGATCACGGCACGGGGAAAGCGCTCACAGCCGTAGCCCTACGAGCTCACAGGCGCGGTTGATCGTCCCCTTATGCCGTGTTGAGCCGCGCCCAGGCACACTGGACGCATGACGACAGGCGCTCCGACCCCCACGTACCCCGCCCGGCCCCGCCGCTCCCGTACGCGCACCTTCCTGCCGCTGGGCGTCGCCGCCTGGCTGGTGCTGGAGATCTGGCTGCTCACCGTGGTCGCGGGCGCGGCGAGCGGATTCGCGGTGTTCCTGCTCCTGGTGGCCGGCTTCGTGCTCGGCTCGGTGGTCATCAAGCGGGCCGGCCGCCGCGCCTTCCGGAACCTGAACGAAGCGCTCCAGCGGGGCGGCGCCCCCTCGAGCTCCGGCAGCGGTGGCAACGGCCTGATGATGCTGGCCGGCCTGCTCCTGATGATCCCCGGCCTGATCTCCGACGCGGTCGGCCTGCTCCTGCTGGTCCCGCCGGTCCAGAAGGCCGTCGGCCGGTACGCCGAGCGCACCTTCGACCGCAGGCTCCGCGCCGCCGGCCCCGGCACCCTCGGGGACGCGTTCCAGCAGGCCCGGATTCGGCGCCCGGACGGCAAGGTGGTGCAGGGCGAGGTGATCGTCCGGGACGAGCCGGGCGACGACACCCCGCGGGACCAGCGCCCGCCGCTCACCCGCTGAGCCCGCGTGGGGACGCTGAGCCCGCACGGGGACGCTGAGCCCGCACGTGGACAGCACAAACCGCGGGCGCGGTACGTGAATCACGTACCGCGCCCGCGGTTACTTGTATGCGCTGTGTTCCCGCTCAGGCCGACTTGCGGCTGTCCCGGGGATGAACAGCGATGTTCATCGCGCCGGAGCGCAGAACCGCCAGACGCTCCTCGAGGACCTCTTCGAGTTCCTCACGGGTGCGTCGCTCCATCAGCATGTCCCAATGTGTACGCGCGGGCTTGGCCTTCTTCTCTTCAGGGCCGTCGCCGTCCACGAGGAGTGCCTGGGCCCCGCAGACCTTGCACTCCCACTCCGGCGGAATCTCCGCCTCGACCGAGAAGGGCATCTCGAAGCGGTGCCCCTTCTCGCATGCGTACTCCACGGCCTGGCGCGGGGCCAGGTCGATACCGCGGTCCGTCTCGTAGCTGGTCACCACGAGGCGCGTGCCGCGAAGAGCTCGCTCACTCATGAATCGTGCCTCCCGGGCTTGTCGCCCACAGGACAGGTGTCGCTGTCGTCGTCATACCGGTCAACGTCCGGTCGGCGGTAAAGATTCCCGTTCCGGGTCCCGTCCCGGGCAATGCGTCGCCGTCGTAGCCGCCCCTTGTTGTACCCACCAGTGCCCGGTTTGTCACATCTGCTAGCAGATGTCACCCAGCGTTTCGGCATCTTTGACGCGCAGTAACGGTACGCCTGGCAGGCCAAACGCGTACACTACAGCGCTTTGGTGTTGAACGCTAAATCCTTTCGGGTACGGGATTGCCCGCGTCGCTGATCGCCCGCCGCACCGGAACCCTTGCGAGCAGGGCGAACCCGATGACGAAGAAGGCCACCAGCGAGATGATCGCGTCCCGATAACTTCCCGTCAGCTGGTAGGTGATCCCGAACAGCAGCGGGCCCAGCCAGCTCATCCCGCGGTCGCTCATCTCGTACGCCGAGAAGTACTCGGCCTCCTTGCCGGGCGGCACGAGATGGGAGAACAGGGAGCGCGACAGGGCCTGGCTGCCGCCGAGGACGAGCCCGATGCCGGCGGCCAGGACGAAGAACCACACGGGCGCGCCGGCGGGCAGGAAGAAGCCTGCCCCCAGGATCACCGCCCAGGCGACCAGCGAGCCGAGAATCGTGCGTTTGGCCCCGTGGGTCCGGGCGAGTCGGCCGAGCGCCAGCGCGCCCGCCACCGCGAGCACCTGGACCAGGAGCACGGCCACGATGAGCGTGGACTGCCCGAGATCCAGTTCCTCGGAGCCGTAGACCGAGGCCTGGGAGATCACGGTCTGGATGCCGTCGTTGTAGATCAGGTACGCCAGCAGGAAGGCGAGCGTGTGCGGGTGGCGGCGCATGTCGCGGACGGTGGCCGCGAGCTGCCGGAAGCCCGGGGCCGTCGATTCCTTGGTGGCGGAACTCCGGTCGCGCAGCCTTCGGAGCGGAATCAGCGTGAAGGCTCCCCACCACAGCCCGGCCGAGGCCAGACAGACGCGGACCGCGGCGCTCTCGGAGAGGCCGAACGAGTCGTGCCCCATGTAGAGAACGAGGTTCGCGACCAGTACCAGGGCGCCCGCCGCGTATCCGAAGGCCCAGCCCTTGGAGGAGACCGTGTCGCGCTCCTCGGGCGCGGCGATCTGGGGGAGGTAGGAGTTGTAGAGCATCATCCCCACGGACTGTGCCGCGTTCGCGACGACCAGGAGGGCGCCACCGAGGAGATAGCGGTCGCCGCCGAGGAAGAACATGCCGGTCGTCGCGGCAGCCCCGGTGTAGGCGGCGGCCGCCAGCAGGGGCTTCTTGCGGCCGCCGCGGTCGGCGGCGGCACCCACCAGGGGCATCACCAGCACCGCCACGATCACCGACAGCGACACCGAGTACGCGAAGAAGGAGCCGGCCCGCACCGGGATGCCCAGGGGATGGACATAGCCGTCCGCGTCCGCCGCGTTCTTCGCGACCGAGGTCAGATAAGGCCCGAGGAACACGGTGAGCACGCTCGTCGAGTAGACGGAGCACGCCCAGTCGTAGAAGTACCAGCCGCGTTGCTCACGCCGCCGGTGGGCGGCCTCGTCCGCCGCGCCCGCCTGCACGGTGTCGGTGCCCACCCGTGCCCTCGCTTCCCCGTGAAGGTGCCGTGCGCGGCCCGGGGGACGGGCGGGCCGGTCGTGGTCAGACCCAGACGCCCCGGTCCTCCATGACCTTGCGCAGTGTGTCGATGTGATCGGTCATGATGCCATCGACTCCCAGGTCCAGAAGCCGGTGCATGCGATCGGGTTCGTTGACGGTCCACACGTGCACCTGCAGCCCGCGCGCGTGGGCGGTGCGCACGAAGCGGTGGTCGACCACCTGGATGCCGGACTGGGCCTCGGGCACCTGGGCGGCGACGGCCGAGCGGCGCAGCGCCGCCGGGACTCCCCAGGACCGCAGCCGGAGGTTCAGCACGCCCCGGGTGCCGTACGAGGTCGCCAGGCGCGGTCCGGCCAGCCGCTGGGCGCGCATCACCCGCGCCTCGGAGAAGGAGCCGACGCAGATGCGGTCCCAGGAGCCGGTGCGCTCGACCAGGTCCAGGAGCGGCTGGAGGGCCGGCTCGGCCTTGACGTCGACGTTCCAGCGCGCTTCGGGAAAGGCCTCCAGGAGTTCCTCGAAGAGTGGCACCGGCTCCTTGCCGGCCACGCGCGCGTGCCGTACCCGCGCCCAGGGCAGCTCCGCTATCCGGCCCGCCCCGTCGGTCACCCGGTCCAGGGTGTCGTCGTGGAAGGCGACCAGCTTGCCGTCCGCGGTGGCGTGGACGTCGGTCTCCAGGTACCGGTAACCCGCCTCGATCGCCCGCCGGAACTGGAGCGCGGTGTTCTCCAGGCCGTCCGCGGCCCCGCCCCGGTGGGCGAAGGGGATGGGACCGGGGTGGTCGAGGTAGGGGTGGCGTATCGGCGAGGTCACGGACGCAGTATCGCTCTCCGCGGTTGCCCTTCGGCAACGACCGTGCTGCCGTCGGATGCCGGGGGGACGGCGAACACGCGCAGGAAGAGCTGGGCGAGCGGGCCGATGGACACCGCGTAGAGGACGGTTCCTGCGCCGATGGTGCCGCCGAGCACGAACCCCGTGACCACGACTGCCACTTCGACCGCGGTCCGCATCAGCCGGATCGAGCGCCCCGTCCGCCGGTGCAACCCGGTCATCAGGCCGTCCCTGGGGCCCGGGCCGAAGTTCGCGGCGATGTAGAGACCGGTCGCCACGCCGTTGAGCACGATGCCGGCCAGCAGCAGCGGGATCCGTACGGCGAGACCGTGCGTCTCGGGGACCGCGGCGAGGGTGGCGTCCATGGCGATGCCGACCACGAAGACGTTGGAGACCGTGCCGAGGCCCGGCCGCTGCCGCAACGGGATCCACAGGAGCAGCACCGCCGCGCCCACGACGATCGACACGACACCGATCGACAGGCCGGTGAGCTCGGCCAGGCCCTGGTGCAGCACGCCCCACGGCTCCAGGCCCAGGCCCGCCTCCACGAGCAGCGCGGAGCTGGCTCCGTACAGGGCGAGGCCGGTGTAGAGCTGGATCAACCGTCGCCCGAGACGGCTCTGTGCAGACAAGGCGGGTCCTCCCGTTGGGGTCGTACTGCGATGCGAAGGTGGTGCTGGTGGCCTGATGCATGACACCCTGTGGCTTGGGATGACACGCCATCCATGGCCAATTCGGGGAAGGTGGACTGATTTCAGTGGCGCAGTGGACCTCGGCGGTGGGTGCGGCGCAGCTCGCCCGGCTGCTCAACTCCCAGCAGGACCGCCCGGCCGGCCCCGGCACGCGTCGCCCGCCGGCCTACCGAGGACTCGCCGACGGCATCCGGCTGCTGGTCCTGGAGGGGCGAGTTCCGGTGGCCGCCCGGCTGCCCGCGGAACGCGAGCTGGCCCTCTCCCTGTCCGTCAGCCGTACGACCGTCGCGGCGGCCTACGAGGCGCTGCGGGCCGAGGGCTTCCTGGAGTCCCGGCGCGGCGCGGGCAGCTGGACGGCCGTACCGGCCGGGAACCCGCTCCCCGCGCGCGGCCTGGAACCCCTCCCGCCCGAGGCCCTCGGCTCGATGATCGACCTGGGCTGCGCGGCACTGCCCGCCCCCGAGCCGTGGCTGACGCGGGCCGTGCAGGGCGCCCTCGAGGAGCTGCCGCCGTACGCCCACACCCACGGTGACTACCCGGCGGGTCTCCCTGCCCTGCGCGCGATGATCGCCGAGCGGTACAGCGCGCGCGGGATCCCGACCATGCCCGAGCAGATCATGGTCACGACCGGTGCGATGGGCGCGATCGACGCGATCTGTCATCTGTTCGGGGGCCGGGGCGAGCGCATTGCGGTGGAGTCCCCCTCCTACGCGAACATCCTCCAGCTGATGCGGGAGGCGGGCGCCCGGCTCGTGCCCGTCGCGATGGCGGAGGGGCTGACCGGCTGGGACATCGACCGCTGGCGCCAGGTGCTGCGGGACGCGGCGCCGCGGATCGCCTATGTCGTCGCCGACTTCCACAACCCGACCGGTGCGCTGGCCGACGAGGACCAGCGGCGGCAGCTGGTGGAGGCGGCGCGCTCCGCGGGGACCGTGCTGGTCGCCGACGAGACGATGACCGAGCTGTGGCTGGACGAGGACGTCTCGATGCCGCGGCCGGTGTGCGCCTTCGACCCGGCCGGATCCACGGTGGTCACCGTCGGCTCCGCCAGCAAGGCGTTCTGGGCCGGGATGCGGATCGGCTGGGTCCGGGCGGCACCGGACGTGATCCGCAGCCTGGTCGCTGCGCGGGCCTACGCCGACCTGGGCACGCCGGTCCTCGAGCAGCTGGCCGTGAACTGGCTGTTCAGCACGGGCGGCTGGGAGCAGGCCGTGGAGCTGCGGCGGACCCAGGCCCGGGAGAACCGGGACGCGCTGGTGGCGGCGATGCGCAAGGAACTGCCCTCCTGGGAGTTCGAGGTGCCGCAGGGCGGCCTGACCCTGTGGGTGCGGGCGGGCGGGCTGTCCGGCTCCCGGCTGGCCGAAGTCGGCGAGCGCGTGGGGGTGCGCGTCCCGTCGGGGCCGCGTTTCGGGGTGGACGGCGCCTTCGAGGGCTATGTGCGCCTGCCCTTCACGGTGGGCGGCGCACTGGCCGAGGAGGCGGCGGTACGACTGGCCGCCGCGGCGAGGGTGGTGGAGAGCGGAGGGTCCGGCGGCGGGGAGGCGCCGCGCACTTTCGTGGCCTGAGATCGCCGGCCGGACCTGCCCAGGGGCGCGGGGGCTGCGCGACCGGCCCTCGCCGGCCCGCAGCCGCCCCGACCGTCACTCCTACGGCGCTTCCGCGACCACCGCTCCCGAGGGGACCGCTTCCGCATCGGCCGGAGTCGTCCGCTCCGGAAGCAACGCCAGCACCGCCTGCCGGTCCGCCTCGCTCGTGGCGTCGTCGTACGGATCCGGAGTCGCCGGTACCTGGAGGCGGTGGACCGGCCCCGCGCCCAGGCGGGCGTACCCCCGTCCGGGCGGCACCTGTGAGACCGGGGTCGACTGCGGGGGCGCCCCCAGCACGGCCTCCAGTTGCTCCGCCGTCGCGGGGCCCAGGACGACACGCGCGCGCGTGTGCTGTCGTACCGGATCGCTCAACGCCTCCGCGCTGTCGAACTGATCGGCCACCACCACCGTGACGTTCGCCGCGCGCCCGTGCCGCAGGGGGACCTGGAGCAGGGACTGCGGATCCTTGCGGCCGTCCGCGGCGGCCAGGTGGGTGAAGGCGCTCGGACGGTCGAGGAGGATCCACAGTGGACGCTTGGTGTCCTCGGGCGGCGGATGCCCCGCCTGCCGGGCCCGGTTGGTGGCGATGAGGCGGCGCTCGGTCTCGGTCGCCGCCCACTCCAGGCTGGCCAGCGCACCGGTGAGCCCGCACTCGACCGCCAGGACCCCGTCCCGGCCGGTCAGGCACGCGTACTCGCCGGTGCCGCCGCCCTCGAGGATGACGACGTCGCCGTACTGAAGGGCCTGGAGAGCGATCGAACGCAGCAGCGTGGAGGTGCCGCTGCCCGGCTGGCCCAGGGCCAGCAGGTGCGGCTCGGTGGAGCGGATGCCGGTGCGCCAGACGACCGGCGGGACGTCGCGCTGCTCGTCGCCGTAGCCGAGCGGGAGGGTGCGCTGGACCTGGGTGGGGTCGGTGAAGCCGAGGACCGTCTCGCCCGGGGCGGTGACGAATCGCTGGGCGGCGATGTCGGTGGGCAGCGGGGCGAGGACGGTGACCGTGAGCTGGTTGCCCTCCTCGTCCCAGGTGAAGTGGTACTCACGGCCGCGGCCCGACTTGGCGTGCAGCAGCTGCTCGATGCGGGCCCGGGACTCGGCCTCGCCGTCGGTGAAGTACGCCGGATAGCGGATCAGCAGATGGGTGATGCGGCCGGTGCCGTCGAAGTCGTACTCGGGGAAGGCCTGCTCCCACTCGCCGCCGTGCGTGTACAGCGGGGCCGGGTCCTCGGCCGCCGAGAAGTACGGGACGAGTGCTTCGTACAGCGACTGCAGGCGCTGTGTCTGCGACTCGTCCGGTCCTTCCTGTTCCGGCGGCCTGCGGTCCCGGCCCTGCCAGGCAGCCGCCGCCATCAGGCTGATGACGGCGAGCAGCGGGCCGTACGGAACGAGCGCCACGACCAGGACCACCGAGGCCACCAGGAAGAGCAGCGGGCCGCGCCTGTCCTTGGGGGTCTCGGCCCACTTGCGCCGCCCGGCCGAGGCCAGCCGGCGCAGACCGCGGGTGATCGTGATCAGTGGATGGAGGACGTCGGTGGCGCTGTCGGCCGCCGTCCGGGCCAGCTCCCGGCTCCGGGCGATCTGCGCGCTGCCTGTGCTCAGGATGCGGGGGAGGGGGCGGCGGGCCACTGCTGTCTCCTGGAGGTGCGTACGGACGGGAGGGGCGGCGTCAGAACTTGATGCCGCCGAGGAGGCTCGCCAGGCTCTCGCCGCCGGCCTTGATGCTCGGGGCGATGGCCGTGCTGGCCAGGTAGAAGCCGAACAGCGCCGAGATCAGGGCGTGCGAGGCCTTGAGCCCGTCCTTGCGGAAGAAGATGAAGACGACGATGCCGAGCAGCACGACGCCCGAGATGGAGAGGATCATTTGGGTGCTCCTGGTTCGTGGGGACAGTCACCATGAGTACTTCCAGGATCACAGCATGTATCCATACGACAAAAGGTGCAAATGGATGAATTTCTCAGGATTTCACTGGGTTGGCAGAGCCGCAGTGATCCTTACCTCCGGCACTTCGGGTCATGTGCCGCGCGAGCCAGTACCCTTGCGATTCACCTGAACGGTTGTATGAGAGGCGGTCCGGCCGATGACTGAAGCCCCCGACCCCGAGGTCGTGGAGCTGGCGACCAAGATCTTCGATCTGGCCCGCCAGGGGCAGACCGAGGCGCTTGTGGCGTATGTCGACGCGGGTGTTCCCGCGGGCCTCACCAACGACCGCGGGGACTCGCTCCTGATGCTCGCCGCCTACCACGGCCACGCCGACGCGGTACGCGCGCTCGTCGCCCGGGGAGCGGCGGCCGGCGGGGTCAACGACCGGGGGCAGACGCCCCTCGCCGGGGCCGTCTTCAAGGGCTCCACGGACGTCATCAAGGCCCTGCTGGACGGCGGCGCCGATCCGGCCGAGGGCACCCCCTCGGCCCTCGACACGGCCCGGATGTTCGGCAGGACAGAACTGCTCGAATTGTTCGCCGCACACTGACACACCTGTTCTGACCAGCGAAAACACAGACAACGGGGGAGGCGGTACAAGGCCGCCGAAATTTCGGTCGCGGCAGATGGAAGTGCCGAGTCATCATGACGTCGTGGTTCACGGACGTGATGGCTGGGCAGGTGATGCCGCACCGCGCGGACCGTGACACGGTCCGCATGGGCCACCGACGAGAGGCAGAGGAAGATGGCTTACAGCAAGCAGGAAACGGCGGGCGCCCCGACGTGTTGTCACGCGGCCAGGTAATGCACGTCCCCGGTTGCGTCGACGCTTGATGTGAGGCTGTTTCCCATGTTCGATCCGGTCATAGCGCCCAGCGGTACGCTGCTCGGCCTGCTCCAGCGGGGCCGCGGCGACGGCACACTGCACGCGCTCACCGCCCCGCGCGCCGAGGCGCTCGCGGCTCTCAACCACTGCGTGCTGCGCGATCCCCGCCACGACTGGCAGGTGGAGAACCGCTCCCTCTACTACGCCCGTCTCTTCCTCGACCTGAACGGCGAGCTGGACGAGATCGAGGCGCACCTCTTCGAGGTGGACGACGTCTTCGACGACGAGGAGTCACGCACGGGCCTCGCCCTCGCCGTCCTCGGCCACCTCGCCTCCTACGGCAGGCGCGACGCGCTCGAACTGCTGCGCAGGTACGCCGCGTCGGGCTCCAACTGGGCCTGGGCGCTGGACGAACTGGCGCTGCGGGACGACGACGCCGGTCTGCGTGCCCTGGCCGTACCCGTCCTTGCGCGGTTCGGCACCGACCCCGAGGGCGAGGCCGCGCTGGCCACCGCCGTGCGGGACGCCTTCGAACCGCGGCCATGGCGGCTGTGGGCCGACGATCCGCGCGAATCCGTCTCCACGCGTGTGCGTGCCGCTCAGGAGGCCGGCTGTTTCGACCTCTGGCAACGCCAGATGCGGCCCGCCGGACCCCGCCCGGGGTGGAGCGTGCAGGCCGTCCTCGAATGGGCCCAGCAGGGCGTCGAGCGGGGTGCCGCGCTCCATGTGCCCGCCGCCCGCTGTCTGGCCGCCGTGGCGGGCCCCGAGGACCGGCCCGAGATCCTCGCGGCCGCCACGGACGGCACCGACGGGGCCCGCTCCACGGCTTTGCGCTATCTCGCCGACGGCAATGATCCCGACGCCTTCGATCTGATCGAGTTGGCCGTCGCCACCGGCTCCCCGGCCGTCGTGGAAGCCGCCCTCGACTCGTTCGAACGCATGCGCAGCATCGCCGCGGTGGACCGTGCGCGTGGCTGGGCCCGACGGCCCGATCCGCTGGGCGCCGCCGCCGGCCGCGTGCTCGCCTGCCTCGGCGGAGCCCAGGACCGGGACCTCGTGCTCGCCGCCCTCCGGGAGGCCGTGCGGGGCGAGGGCCCCGACGCGCCCACCCTGTGGACCCTTGTCGACGGCACCGGGCGGCTGGGCATCGCCTGTGCCGCGCCCGTGCTGCGCCATATTTACCGGGAGACCGCCTCCTCCCACCTCCGCGGCCGCGCCGCCCGTGCGCTCGCCGCCACCGATCCCTCGTTCGCCACCGGCTTCGCCGTCGAATGCCTGTGGGACTGCGAGGAGACCACCCGCGAGATCGCCGCCCGGCACGCCGAGACCGGCGACGCCCGGGTCGTGGAGCGGCTGCGCCGACTGGCCGCCGATCCGGCCGAGGAGGCCGAGGTCCAGACGGCCGTCCGCAGCCGTATCGGACCGGACACCGCAGCCATGTGAAACCACCCTCGGGTGTGAACCTCCGGGGCCCGTCACACCCGCCGGATGAACACGGGACGACCCGCGGGTCAGGTCCGCATGGACGTGACCTGACCTGCCCGGGTGCGCAGCGGAACGCTCATGGGACGTTCCTCGTTCGGAAAGATCCACGTTGACGCGGCCACGTCCAGCACGGCGAGAACACTCGTATGCGTGTCGTCATAGTGACCGAATCCTTTCCCCCCGACGTGAACGGCGTGGCCCACTGCGCGCTCCAGACCGCCCGGCACCTCGTGGATCGCGGTCACCTTCCGCTCGTCGTCGCGCCGGCCACCGCGTCCGGCCCCGGGTCCGGCGCGGACGCCCCCGCGCCGTGCCCCGTCGTCCGTGTCCCCTCCCTCCCGCTCCCGGGCTACCCCCAGGTCCGCGTCGCCCTCCCCAGCAGGCGCGTGGCCGCGGCGATCGCCGAGCACCGTGCCGACGTCGTCCATCTGGCCAGCCCCTTCGTCCTCGGCGTCCGCGGCATGGCCGCCGCCGCCCGGCTCGGCATCCCCGCCGTGGCCGTCTACCAGACCGACCTCGCCGGATACGCCCGCACCTACGTGCACGCGGGAGAAGCCGCCGCCTGGCGCCGTATCCGCTCCGTCCACGCCGCCGCCGACCTCACCCTCGCCCCGTCCAGCGCCTCCCTGAACGATCTGGAGGCGCACGGTGTGCCCCGGGTCAAACTGTGGCCGCGAGGCGTCGACACCGTCCGCTTCCGCCCCGACCTGCGCGACGAGACACTGCGCCGGCAGCTCGCCCCGAACGGCGAGATGATCGTCGGCTACGTCGGCCGGCTCGCCCCCGAGAAGCACATCGAACTGCTCGCCGACACCTGCCGCCTGGAGGGCGTCAAGGTCGTGGTGGTCGGCGACGGACCGAGCCGGCCCTCGCTCGAGGAGGCGCTGCCGGGCGCGGTCTTCCTGGGCCGTCGCATGGGCGACGAACTGGCCCGGATCTTCGCCTCCTTCGACGTCTTCGCGCACACCGGGCCCTTCGAGACCTTCTGCCAGACCGTCCAGGAGGCCATGGCAAGCGGCGTGCCCGTCGTCGCCCCCGCCGCCGGCGGACCGCTCGACCTGGTCGCCCACGGCCGCACCGGGTTCCTCGTCCCGCCGCGCGACCCGGCCGCCGTACGGGACGCGGTGTGGTCCCTGGCGGCCGACCCCGAGATGCGTGCCTCGTTCGGCCTGGCCGCGCGGGCCATGGTCGAGGGACGCACCTGGGCGGCCGTCGGCGACCAGCTCATCGGCCACTACGCCGCCGTGCTCAGCGGCCGGAAGACGGCGGTGGCGGCATGAGCGCCCCGTCGCTGCGAATCGTCCGGCTCGCCAACTTCGTCGCACCCGCCTCGGGCGGCCTGCGCACCGCCCTGCGTGAACTCGGCAAGGGTTATCAGGCTGCCGGACACGAGTCCGTGCTCGTCGTTCCCGGCCACCGCACGAGCGACCGCCGCACCGAACAGGGACGGATCATCACCCTGCCGGGCCCGCTGCTTCCCGGCACCGGCGGTTACCGGGTCCTCGCCGACAAGCGGCGCGTGGCCCGGCTCCTGGAGGAACTCGCCCCGGACCGCCTGGAGGTCTCCGACCGTACGACCCTCAGATGGACCGGCAAATGGGCCCGCCGCGCCCGCGTGCCCGCCGTGATGGTCTCCCACGAGACCGCCGACGGCGTGCTGCGCACCTGGGGCCTGTCGGAGGGCGCGGCCCGGCGCGCCGCCGACGCCCTCAACGTCCGTACGGCGCACACGTACGCGCGCGTGGTGTGCACCACCGAGTTCGCCGAACGGGAGTTCGTGCGGATCGGCGCGCGCAATGTCGTACGGGCCCCGCTGGGCGTCGATCTGGTCGAGCGGCACCCGGCGTTGCGCGACGCCGGACTGAGGGCCCGGTACGCGCGCGAGGACCAGACGCTCCTCGTGACGTGCACCCGGCTGTCCGTGGAGAAGCGGCCCGGCACGGCGCTGGACGCTCTGGAGTCCCTGGTACGCCGAGGTCGGCGGGCTGTGCTCGTGGTGGCCGGGGACGGGCCGCTGCGGCCGCGCCTCGAACAGCGGGCACGGGAGCGCGGGCTGCCGGTCACGTTCCTCGGGCACGTCTCCGACCGCGGGCTGCTCGGCGCGCTCCAGGCCTGTGCCGACGTGTGCCTGGCCCCCGGCCCGGCCGAGACCTTCGGGCTGGCCGCGCTGGAGGCCATGGCGTGCGGCACGCCGGTGGTGGTGAGCGCCTCCTCCGCGCTGCCGGAGGTCATCGGCTCCGCCGGCGCCGTCGCCGCCGACCGCGGGGACGCCTTCGCGGACGCCGTGGACATGCTGCTGGAACGCTCCGAGGCCGAGCGCCGGGAGAGCGCACGCGCGCGTGCGGAGTGCTTCGGGTGGGACACGGCGGTCCGGGCGTTCCTCGCCGCGCACGACGCGGAGGCCTTCGTACGGCGTTCGGTGCGCTCGGTGCCCGGAGGCGTGGCATGAAGCGGGGGCACGTCATGAGCGGAGGCACGTCATGAGCGGAGGCGCGTGATGTGCGGGGGCGTGGAATGAGCGGGGGCGCGTCATGAGAGGCCTGCGCTTCGTCGCCCTCGGTGACTCGCTCACCGAGGGTGTGGGGGACCCGGTGGGCGACGGGTGGCGCGGCTGGGCCGCGCTGCTCGCCGGCGGACTCTCCCCGGCGGACGTGGACTTCACCAACCTCGCGGTGAGCGGAGCGCAGACCCGGGACGTGCTGGAACGGCAACTGCCGGCCGGGCTCGCGCTGCGGCCGGACGTCGTGTCCGTGGTCGTCGGTGTCAACGACACACTGCGCTGCACCTTCGACATCCACGCCCTGGCCGCCCGGCTCGACACGATCTACGCGGCCTTCCGCGCGCAGGGGGCCGTGCTGCTCACGGCCTGCCTCCCGGACCCGGGCACGATGCTCGGTCTGCCGGGCGCCTTGGCGCGGCCGCTGGCCAGGCGGCAACGGGCCGTCAACACCGTGGTGCACGCGCTGTCCGAGCGGTACGGGGCGGTGCATCTCCATGCCGCCGAGGGGAGGTGGACCACCGAGCGGGCGATGTGGAGCTCGGACCGGCTGCACCCCAGCGAGCGGGGGCATCGTCAGCTGGCGGTGCGCTTCCATGAGGTGCTGGTGGAACGGGGCGTGGCGACGGGGGCCGTTCCCTCGGCCGAGCCGGAGTTTCCCGTGCCCACCAAGTCGGCGAGTCTGTGGTGGCTGGCCACGGCGGGGACCGGGTGGGTGGTGCGGCGGTGCACCGATCTGCTGCCGCAGTTGGTGACGCTGGCCGTGGACGAGATGCGGCACCGCGCGCGGGGGACCAGTGGGCGGCTCGATCTGCGGGCCGCGCACGCGGTGTCCATGGCCCTGGCCGCGGTGTCCGTGCCGGAGCAGCGGACCGAGATCGCGTAAGGGTGCGGGCCGAGGTGCGGCTGCGGTCGGGTGGGGGCCGGCCGCGCAGTTTCCCGCGCCCCTAGGGACGTTGTCGCCGCCGTACCTCCGCGAAGCGCACGGGGATGCCCGGCACCGCCTGCGCTGCCGCTGCGAGGTCCGGTTCCCGGACCACTCCGATCACCGGGTAGCCGCCGGTGGTCGGATGGTCCGCGAGGAAGACCACGGGCCGGCCGTCGGGCGGGACCTGGACCGCGCCCAGGACCATGCCCTCGCTGGGGAGTTCGCCCGCGAAGGCCCTCTCCAGGGTGGGTCCCTCCGTGCGCAGGCCGATGCGGTTGCTCGCCGAGGACACCCGGAAGGTGCGGGAGGTGAAGGCCCGCACCGCCTCCGGGGTGAACCAGTCCTGCCGCGGGCCGAGTGCGACGCGCAGGACGAGTTCGTCGGGGGGCGCCGGCTGGGGGGCGGTGTCCACGCGCGTGTGAAGCGGCTCCGGCGTGCCAAGGGGCAGGACGGCGCCGTCCGAGAGAGGGGCCGGGCCCAGCCCCGACAGGAGGTCGGTGGAGCGGCTGCCCAGCACCGGCTCCACGGCGACTCCGCCGGAGACGGCCACATAACTGCGCAGTCCCAGGACGGCTCTTCCGACCGTCAGCAGTGCTCCGGCCGGCACGCGCACCGGTGCGCCCCACGCCGCCGGGCGGCCGTCCACGGTGACCCGGCAGGGGGCGCCCGTGACGGCCACGGTGAGCGTCGAACGGGGGCGCAGCGCACAGCCGTCGAGCGTGGTCTCCAGAACCGCCGCCTCGGGGAGGTTGCCAACCAGACGGTTGGCGAGGGCGGCCGCGGGCCCGTCCAAAGCGCCGGAGCGGGGGACACCGAGGTGGGCGTGGCCCGGGCGGCCCCGGTCCTGGACGGTGGTCAGCGCTCCGGCCCGGACGACGGAGAGGGCGCGGTCCGTCATGGTGCCGCCACGAAACGCACCCGCGTCCCCGGCGACAGCAGTGCGGCCGGCACGCGCGCGTGGTCCCACAGGACGGCGTCCGTGGTCCCGATGAGCTGCCAGCCGCCCGGTGACGAGCGCGGGTAGACGCCGGTGTAGGGGCCGGCGAGCGCGACCGAGCCCGCCGGGACGGCCGTGCGCGGGGTGGACCGGCGTGGGACGTCGTAGCGGACGGGCAGGCCGGTGAGATAGCCGAACCCGGGCGCGAATCCGCAGAAGGCGACCGTGAATTCGGTGCCGGCGTGGAGTCGGGCCACCTCCTCGGGGGCGACGCCCCAGTGCGCGGCCACATCGGTCAGGTCCGGGCCGTCGTAGCGCACCGGGAGTTCGACGACCTCACGCGCGCGCGGGGGAGCGTGCGGCACCTCGGACGCGGTGAGTTCGGCGGCCAGGCGGGCCGGGTCGGTGAGGCCGTCGAGGAGGACCGTGCGGGCCGCGGGGACGATCTCGCGGACCGACAGCGAGCCCTCCGCGCGACGGCGCAGCAGTTCGGCGTGCAGCGCCTGCGCCTCGTCGCCCGAGGACACCTCGACGAGCAGGGCGGCGTCCCCGACCGGCAGCGTCCTCATACGAAGGCCTCCACCCGGACACCCGAGGTCTCCAGCCGCTCCCGGACCCGGCGGGCCAGTTCGACCGCACCCGGAGTGTCCCCGTGCAGGCACAGGGAGCGGGCCTCGACCTCGATGCGGGCACCGGCGCGGGCGGTGACCGCGCGGTCCCGGGCCAGGCTCAGGGAGCGCTCCACGACCGCCTCCGGATCGGTGACCACCGCGCCCTCCTGGCCGCGTGGCACCAGCGTGCCCTCCTCGGTGTACGCGCGGTCCGCGAAGGCCTCCGGGACGGCCTCCAGACCCGCCTTGCCGGCCGCCTCCAGAAGACGCGAGCCGGGCAGGCCAAGCACCGGGAGCGTGGCGTCCGCGAGGAGCACACCGTCGACGACCGCCGCGGCCTGCTCCTCGTCGTGGACCACCCGGTTGTAGAGCGCGCCGTGCGGCTTCACGTACGACACGCGTGAGCCCGCCGCCCGGGCGAAGACCTCCAGGGCGCCGATCTGATAGGCCACCTCGGCCGTCAGTTCGGCGGACGGCACGTCCATGGCGCGCCGCCCGAACCCCGCGAGGTCCCGGTAGGAGACCTGCGCGCCGATCCGGACCCCGCGCGCGGCCGCCAGCTCGCACACCCGCCGCATGGTGGCCGCGTCCCCGGCGTGGAACCCGCAGGCCACGTTGGCGCTGGTGACGACGGACAGCAGTTGCTCGTCGTCGGTCAGCTGCCAGCGGCCGAAGCCCTCGCCGAGATCGGCGTTCAGATCGATCGAGGCCATGGAGGTCTCGTGTCTCCTTTCGTGGATTTCCAGGGACCCCAGGGCAGTTCAGCCCAGGTCCTCCAAGGGACTCCAGTGGTCTCAGGCCACTCTGTACTGCTCGTCGCGGGCGTCCGTCAGGAACATCTGCCCCGGTGCGTGGGTGATGGCGAAGGGCGGGCGCGAGGCCATCACCGCGGCCTGCGGGGTCACCCCGCAGGCCCAGAACACCGGGATGTCGTCCGGTTCGGCGGTCACCGGATCGCCGAAGTCGGGGCGGCCGAGGTCGTCGATGCCGAGCGCCGAGGGGTCGCCGCAGTGCACAGGGCTGCCGTGCACCGCCGGGAGCAGGCTGCTCTCCCTCAGTGCCGCCGCCAGGTGCTGCGGCGGCACCGGACGCATGGACACCACCATGGGTCCGTGCAGCCGCCCCGCGGGACGGCACTGTCGACTGGTCACGTACATCGGAACGTTCCGGCCCTGCTGAATGTGCCGGATCGGGACGCCCGCCTCGGAAAGAGCCCACTCGAAGGTGAAGCTGCACCCGATCAGGAACGAGACGAGGTCGCCGCGCCAGTGCGCGCGCACGTCCGTCGGCTCGTCCACCAACCTGCCGTTCTCCCACACCCGGTAGCGCGGGAGATCGGTGCGCAGGTCGGCGCCCTCCGCCAGGACGGTGGTCCAGTCGCCGGCGTCCGTGACGTCGAGGACCGGGCAGGGCTTGGGATTGCGCTGACAGAACAGGAGCATGTCGTACGCCCAGTCGGCGGGCACCGAGATCAGGTTGACCTGGGTGTGGCCGGCCGCGACCCCGGCGGTGGGGCCGGCCAGGCCCGCGCGGAAGCGGGTGCGCGCCTGGGCCGGGCTCCACGCGTGCGCGTGCTCGTCGAGGAGGGTCAGGGGACGGTCTTCCGTACGGTTCACGCCAGTTCCTTCCCACGGGTCTCCGGCAGTCCGAGCAGGGCCAGTGCGGCGATGCCGTAGCCGATGGCGCCGAAGACCAGCGCCCCGCCGACACCCCAGCTGTCGGCGAGGAAGCCGACGGTGGTGGGGAAGACCGCGCCGACCGCGCGGCCCGCGTTGTACGTGAAGCCCTGTCCGGAACCGCGCACCGCCGTCGGGTAGAGCTCGCTCAGGTAGGACCCGAAGCCGCTGAAGATCGCCGACATGCAGAACCCCAGGGGGAAGCCGAGGACCAGGAGCCAGGTGTCGGCACCGCTCGGGATGTTGCCGTACGCCACGATGCAGACGGCCGACAGCAGGGCGAAGAGCCAGATGTTGCGGCGCCTGCCCAGCCGGTCGGTGAGGTAGCCGCCCGTCAGATAGCCGAGGAAGGCCCCGGAGATCAGGAACGTGAGATAGCCGCCGGTGCCGACGACCGACAGCCCGCGGTCGCTCTTCAGGTAGGTGGGCACCCAGGTGGCGAGCGTGTAGTAGCCGCCCTGGACGCCGGTGGACAGCAGCCCCGCGAAGATCGTCGTACGCAGCAGGTCCGGTTTGAAGATCGCCGCGAAGGATCCCTTGCCCGCACCCTTCTCGCGCACCGCGACCGCCTCGGGGGCGTCCTGGACCCGGCGGCGCATCCAGACCACGAGCAGCGCGGGCAGCGCGCCGGTCCAGAACATCACGCGCCAGGCCGTGCCGTCGTCGAAGACCGAGAAGACCAGCGTGTACATGATCGCGGCCAGGGCCCAGCCCACGGCCCACGAGCTCTGGATCGCGCCCAGCGTGCGCCCCCGGTGCCTGGCGCTCGCGTACTCGGCGACCAGGATCGCGCCGACCGCCCACTCGCCGCCGAAACCGAGCCCCTGGAGGGCGCGGAAGACCAGCAGCGACTCGAAGTTGGGGGCGAAACCACAGGCCACGGTGAAGATCGCGTAGGTGACCACTGTGATCATCAGCGCCCTGACCCGGCCGACCCGGTCGGCCAACACCCCTGCCAGGGCGCCGCCGACACCGGAGGCCAGCAGGGTGACGGTGGTGAAGAGGCCGGTCTGGCCGCTGTCCAGGCCGAAGTACGCGGCCAGCGCGACCATGCTGAGCGGGAGCGTGAAGTAGTCGTAGGAGTCGAGGGCGTAGCCGCCGAACGCGCCGGCGAAGGCACGCCGACCGCGCGTGCCGAGCGCTCGATACCAGCCCAACGCCCCGTCTTCGGCGGGGCGTTCGGTCTCTGTGGGGTGGTCGGTCAGGGCCTGTGGGGGCGGGGTCGTGCTCATGGGCACCTCGCAGTGGGAGGACGGAGGTAGCGGAGCTGAACCGTGCGGTGCCGAGTACCGTAGAGGATCGTTGAACGATCCTTCAATACCCGTGTTGTTTCGTTCTTGTGTCTGCGGTTGAATTCCGGGCATGGCAGAGCAGCTGAGCGGACTGGCCGACGACCGGGCCCTCCTGGGCCGCACCAGTACGGCCGAGCGGGTCTCGGACATCCTCAGGAGCCGGATCGCCGAGGGCTACTTCCCGCCGGGCACCCGGCTGTCGGAGGACAGCATCGGTGGGGCGCTGGGGGTCTCCCGCAACACCTTGCGCGAGGCGTTCCGGCTGCTCACGCATGAGCGGCTGCTCGTCCACGAGCTGAACCGCGGTGTGTTCGTCCGGGTCCTGGCGGTCGAGGACGTCGAGGACATCTACCGCACCCGCGCGCTGGTGGAGTGCGCGGTCGTCCGGGGGCTGGACGAACCGCCGTACGCCCTGGACGCACTCGCCGAGGCGGTCGAGGAGGGGCAGCGGGCGGTCCGCGAAGGTGACTGGAAAACGCTGGGCACGGCCAACATCCACTTCCACCGCGAACTCGTCGCCCTTGCGGGCAGCGAGCGCACCGACGAACTGATGCGCAGTGTCTTCGCCGAACTGCGGCTCGCCTTCCACGTGGTGGACGACCCCAAGGCCCTGCACGAGCCGTACCTGGCGCGCAACCAGCAGATCCTCCAGGCGCTGGAGGCGGGCGACAAGGCCGAGGCCGAAAAGCTGCTGGGGGTGTATCTGCGCGATTCACTGGAACGCGTGGTCGATGTCTACCGGCGGAGGGTGAGCGCCCCTTAGGGGCGCGAGGCTGTGTCGATCTGCGGCTCCGCCGCGCGGGCGCGACCGGCCGAAGGCGGTCCGCGGACGGAACGCGACCGGTCGTGCCCCGTCCCACCGCCGGAGGCGATCCGTGCCGTTTGGGGAGTTGTCAGACCGAGGACCTAGTCTGTGCACCGTGACTTCGCCTGCGACGACGGACAGCGTTCCGCCCCAGTTCAGCGCGGGGCCGCGCCCCGCACCGGGCCCGGCCGCCGACGAGGGACTGGCGCGGCGGCTGCGCGCGCTCGCCTGCACCGCGCCGTTGCACGACCTCGACGCCCGCAAGGCCAACCTCGCGGGCGAGTACTCGGTGTACGGCATGGCGGAGGTGGCCCTGGCCGCCATCGACCTGGTCACCCTGAACATGGACTTCGACACCGGCGCCGACCACGACCAGATCGTCGCCCGCCTCATCCCGCGCATCGCCGCCCAGGCCCCGCAGCGACCCGTCGCCGAGCACGAGCGCGTGGCCCGCTGGGTCCTGGAGAACCTGATCAACGTCGGCAGCGTCGACCGCGGATTCCGGGCGGTCTACGGCACTTTCGCACCGGACGGCACCTATGTCCGGCGTGACTACGACTTCAAGCTGATCGAGGAGGTGCCGGGGCCCGGCGGCTCGGTGTACCTCCGGACCACCGACGAGGCGGTCAACGTCCTCGTCGGCGCCCTCGACACCGACGTCACCAGCGCCCAGATCGCCGCCGAGGTCAAGCTGGAGGTGCTGATCAGCCGCGGCCGCCTCGCCGACGCCCAGCTCGCCGCCGAGCAGGCCAGGTACCGGACCGTGCAGTACTCCGAGACCCTGCGCAGGGCGCTGGACGCCACCCGCCGCAATGTCCGGGCCGTGGACTGGCTCAACTCCGTGCCCGACATGATCGCCGAGGCCCTCGACCACGTCGCCGACCGGTACCGCCACGAGAACGCGATCCTGACCAACATCCGCAAGGCCCGCGACGAGTCGGAGGACGCCGAGCAGAAGCGGCGCGCCGCCGAGCTCGTCGACATCGTCAAGGACTGCATCCGGCGCCACACCCAGCTCCAGTCCCGGCTCCTGGAGGCGGGCCCGTTGTTCCGCGCCGAGCAGGACCGGCAGGCCTTCGCCACACCCATGACGACGTCGGGGATAGATCTGTACGGCCACCTCGTCGCGCCGGTGCTGCCGTTGCCGCTGGAGCAGGCGACCCGGGTCACCGACGCGTTCTTCGCGCGCGGCACCGGCCTGCGCACACCAGTGTCGGTCCGGGTGGGCGACCTCGTCGACATACTGCTGACACCGCCGATGGAGCGGGAGCACCTGGGCGCGGAGATGCCGGAACCGGACCTCATCGCCACCCCGGACGACAGCCGGTTCAGCGAGGAGCAGCTGGCCTCCGCGAAGCAGCTGCTGGACCTGCAGGCGGACGCACCGCGACGGCTCTCGGGACTGCTCGCGGAGGCGCGCAGGACCGGCGGGTTCGATCTCGCCTACCTGGTGGCCCTGATGTCGATCCACGCGGCCAGCCCCGCCGTCGGCACCGCCTACCGCCAGGGCGAGGAGAAGCTCCTCTTCGCCGTGGACGACGGCACGGAACTGGACGATCCGGACTTCGGCGGCGCCGACCTCATCGTCGGCACGGCCCTGCTGGACGCCGCGGGGATGGCGGCGGACCGGACGGAAGCAGCATGACCGAGCAAGAGCGTGACAAGGAGCCGCAGCCGTGAGTGAGCATGTCGAGTGGAGCGACCCGGAGGTCCCGACCCCGTCGGCGCCCGCCGCCGTCACCCCCGCCGACGCCGCCGACGCCGCTCGGCTCGTCGCGTTCGGGCTCCAGCCCAAACTGCAGCCCGCGCGGGACCAGGAGTACGCCGAACTGCTGCGGCGCTACCGCGAGGACCCGCCGTTCGCACGGCTCGCCGACGCCGTCGCCGCCGGACTCGGGCTGGTCGTCCTGGAGGTCTCCCCGCGCGCGGGGATGGCCGTGACCGCCGCCGAGGACTCGGTGTTCGCCGTCCGGATGGGGGACTACGCGCGTCGTACGTCCGCCGACGGCGGCGACCGGTTCCTGCACGGCCTCGCCCATCTCGCGGTCGCCGCCATGGCGTTCCCGCGGCCCGAGGACCTCGCCGACGACGGATACATCGGCCGCGTCTCGGTCAACGGCGTCGACGCCTTCGTACGGCAGGCCTGCCGGCGTCTGGAGGAGCGGGCCGAGGAGGTCGGCGAGAACACCGACCCGGCCACCGACGCGCCGGGTCTCGAGGCCGCCTGGCGGATCTGGGCCAGACGCAGCGCGGCCGGCGCGACCAAGGACGCCCGCAGGCTGGCCGGGTCCACGACCGGCATCGTGGGCAAGGCGGCCGCCTTCCTCACCGACTCCGGCTTCCTCCAGCGCACCGGGGACGACAACGGCGGTACCTACCGGACCACCGCTCGTTACCAGCTCCAGGTGCGAGACATGGCCGGAAGCGCCGCCATGGCGGAACTGCTGGAGCTGGGCGTCGTCCCGGTCACCGACGGCACGCCGACGCTGCTGCCGCCCGAGGACGGCGACGACCTGGAGCTGGCGGCCGACGCCGGACTGCCGTTCCACTCCTGAACTTCCCTGACCTGCCGAAGATTTACGAGAGTCCGCCATGTACGAGCTGTCCCGGGTCCGCCTCTACTCCATCGGCCCTGCCGGTGCGCGCTACGCCGACACCGTGCTTGACCTGCGCGGCGTCGGCGCGGAAGTGCCCGACCCCGCGCCCACCCAGGCGGAGTTCTTCGAGGAGGAGCCCGTCGGCCCGCCGCGCCGGCCCGCGCCCGCCGGGGTGCTCTTCCTGGAGAACGGCGGCGGCAAGTCCGTCCTGCTCAAGCTGATCTTCTCGGTGATGCTGCCGGGCCACCGCAACACCCTCGGCGGCGCCAGCTCCGGTGTGCTGCGCAAGTTCCTGCTGGCCGACGACTGCGGGCATGTCGCCCTGGAGTGGCAGCACACCCTCACCGGCGAGTGCGTCGTCGTCGGCAAGGTCAGCGAGTGGCGGGGACGTCAGGTCTCCAACGACCCGCGGAAGTTCGCCGAGGCCTGGTACTCCTTCCGGCCCGGGCCGGGCCTCTCGCTGGACAACCTGCCCGTCGCCGAGTCCACCGGCGTACGGACCCCCGTGGAGGGCCAGTCCGCCGCGCAGGGCCGGCGCCGCACCATGAAGGGCTTCCGGGACGCCCTCACCGAGGCGGGCAAGGCGTATCCGCATCTGGAGGTGCACTGGGAGGAGATCCACGACCGGTGGATCGAGCACCTCGGCGACCTCGGCCTGGACCCCGAACTCTTCCGCTACCAGCGGGAGATGAACGCCGACGAGGGCGAGGCCGCAGGTCTCTTCGCGGTGAAGAAGGACTCCGACTTCACCGACCTGCTGCTGCGCGCGGTGACCGACACCCGCGACACCGACGGGCTCGCCGACCTGGTCAGCGGATTCGGCAACAAGCTGGGGCGCCGCGCCGAACTCATCGCCGAACGGGACTTCACCGCCGGGTCGGTGGACCTGCTCGGCCGCATCGTCGAGGCCGCCGAGGCCCGTTCACGCGCGCGTGACATCCACGCCGGCGCCGAGCGCCGTACCCGGACACTGGCCCGCCGACTGTCCGCACGCGGTGTCCAGGAGCGGGTACGGGCCGCGGACCTGGCCCAGCGCGTCACCGCCGCCGCATACGCCGTCACACACGCCGAGGCGGGCCGGGAGCGCAGTGCGCTGATCGCCGCCCAACTCGCCTACCGCCACGCATCCCTGGCGCTCGCCGCAGCGGAGAAGTCGGCCGCCGCCCAGAAGCGCGAGCTCACCGAAGCACGCACCCTGCACTCCGCCTGGCAGGCCGCCGAGGCCGTCCTGCGCCACCGTGCCGCCGCCGACCGGGTCGCGCGCGTGGCCGCCGCCATCCAGGAGGCCGAACGGGACGCGGCCCCCGCGCTCGCCGCCCGCGCCAGGGCCGCCGTCGATCTCGTACGGGCCCTGCACGCGGCCGCCGAGGGCGCCGAGACCCTCGCCAACGAGGAGGAGGAGCGCTCCGCCGCTCTCCAGGAGGTCGGCGAGTCCGCCTACCGGGACTCCACCGCGGCCGCCACCGAGGCACAGCGCGCCCGCAGCGAGATCGGCCATCTGCGCCAGCGGCTGAGCGAGGTCGAGCAGGAGACCGCCGAGGCGGTGCGCGCGGGGTGGCTCGACGACAGCGCCCCCGACGCCGATCCCGCGCGCGCGGCCCTCGCCGCGAGCGACGCCGAGAAGACGGCGGTCGCCGCCTGGGACACCGCCCGCGAGGCCTCGCACCGAGCCGGCGAGCACGCCCGTGAGGCGGCCTCCACCGAGTCCCGCGCCGAACTCACGGCAGCCCGCGCCGAGGACGCGGCCACCGCGGCCGCGCGGTCCTACGAGGCCGAGCGGCGCCTCGCCGAGGGACTGGCGGGGGAGGAGCGGCTCGCCGAGCTGCTCAGCCTGACCGGGACCTCCGCGGGAGTGCCGGGTCCGCGTGCCGGGGCCGACGGCACGCGGAAGGACGCCGCCGCCGGGCGTGAGGGCCCCGGTGCAGGCAGCGCCACCGACCCGCACACCGGCTCCGCGGACGTCGTCACGGACGGCGGACTCACCCCCGAGGACCTCGACCGGTTTGCCGACGAACTGCGTGAGCTGCTCGACGACTCCGTCTCCTCGGCCGAACGCCAGCTCTTCGAGCTGCGGACGGCCGCAGCCGACGACTCCCGGATCCTCGGCGCGCTCGGCGACGGCGGACTCCTGCCACCGGGACCCGACGTGCTGGCCACCGTCGAGTTCCTCGGCGAGAACGGCATCCCGGCGCTGCCCGGCTGGCGCTATCTCGCCCAGGCCGTCGACCCCGCCGACCACGCGCGCGTACTGGCCGCAAGGCCGGAACTGGTCGACGGCGTGATCATCACCGACCCCGACACGCACGCGCGTGCCCGCGAGGCGCTGAACGACGCGGCCCTGCTCCCGCGCTCCGCCGTCGCCGTCGGCACGGCCGCCGCGCTGCTGGCGCCGACTCCGGCCACCGATTCCCGGAGCGGTGACGTCTTCCTCGTACCGCCGAACCCGGCCATGCACGACGAACACGCCGCCGACGAGGAGCGCCAGGCGCTGCGGGCGCGGGCCGGTGAGCGGGACGAGGAGATCCGGTCGCTCGCGGCCCGCCTCGGCAAGGACCGGGAACTGGCCGCCCGGCTCGCCTCCTGGCGCACCGGCTGTCCGGCCGGACGGCTCGTCGAGCTCGCGCAGGCCGCCCGCGACACGCGGGCGTTCGCCGAGGAGGCGGAGGCCGAGCTGGCCGAGGCGCGCATGGTGCGGGCCGAGGCGGACGAAGCCGCCGCCGAGGCCGCCCAGACGCGCGACGAGCGGCAGGAGGCAGCCCAGAAGGCCCGGCGTGCCGCCGACGCCCTCGCCGGGCTGGCCTACCGGCTGCGCGAGCGGGCCGGCTGGCAGGCCAAGCTGCGCGAACTGGCCGACGAGGCCACCGAGTCGGAGGCCCGGGCCCAGACCTGCCTGGAGCGGGCCCGCGCCGCCGACGAGGACCGGCGCGGGGCCCAGCGGGCCGCCGACGACGCCCGCCGCACCGCGCGTGCGCTGCGTGCCGAGCGCGCCGAGATCGCCGGCGCCCCCGACGACGTACCCGACAGTGCCCCGGATGCCTCCAGGGCGTCCCTGCCCGCGCTCCGCGAGGCCTACCGGGCCGCCTCCCAGCTGTACGAGAAGGTGGGTGTCGGTGCCGACCTGCGGGCCGAGCAGGCCCGGTCGGAGAGCGACGAGAGCGCGGCCCTGGCCGAACTGGACCGGCTGAGCAACAAGGTCCGCACCCGCGCGGAGCAGTTGCTGCGGTCACCCGACGGGTCCGACGGGCCCTCCCGGCAGGCCGCGGCCGCGCGTGCGGAGGAGCTGGTGCAGCTCCTGGAGACCCGGATGTCGACCGCGAGCGAGCAGCTCGGGCGGTTGCGCGGTGAGGCCGAGCGGCACGCGCCCGAGGACGGCGAGGCACACACCGAGCTGTCGGCCGAGCTGGAACCGCGCGACGCCGAGCACGCACAGGCGCTCCTGCGTACGGCCACCACCGAACTCTCCTCCCGCACCGAGGCGTTGGCGCAGGCCCGGGAGGCGCACGCGGAGCTGCTCGACTCCCACCGGGCTGCGGAGGACGCCGCGGGCGGCTTCGACGAGATCGCCGCGATGCTGCGCGACCTGCTGCGCGAGCACGCCATGGAGGACGAGCAGGAGGAGCCGGAGCCCTACCCGGGCAGCCCCGAGGAGGCCCGGCAGGCCGCCGCCGAGGCCCGCCGGTCGCTGCGTGGCTGCGCCGCCGACCTCTCCGCCGCCGAGGCCGCCGTGCGCGAGGCCAGCGATGTACTCGTCCGGCACGCCAACTCCACGCGCTACGAGCAGGTCCGAACCCCCGCGCGGCAGCAGATCCGGGAGCTGCCCGCGTCCGCGCTGCCCGAGCACGCGCAGAAGTGGGCGGACGCCTTCGCACCCCGACTGCGGGTGCTGACCGACGAGTTGGCGCAGCTGGAGCGGAACCGGGACTCGATCGTGGACCGGCTGCGCGGGCTCGTGGAGTCCGCCCTCGCCACGCTCAGGTCCGCCCAGCGGCTGTCCCGGCTGCCCGAGGGGCTCGGCGAGTGGTCCGGGCAGGAGTTCCTGCGGATCCGCTTCGAGGAACCCGACCAGGCGACGCTGACCGAGCGGCTCGGCGAGGTCATCGACGAGGCGACCCGGGCCGCGGTGAAGAAGAACTCCGACCTGAGGCGGGACGGAATGTCCCTGCTCCTGCGGGGAGTCGGGGCGGCGCTCCAGCCCAGGGGCGTGGCCGTGGAGATCCTCAAGCCGGACGCCGTACTGCGCGCCGAGCGGGTGCCTGTCGGGCAGATGGGCGACGTGTTCTCCGGCGGCCAGCTGCTCACCGCGGCCATCGCGCTGTACTGCACGATGGCGGCCCTGCGCTCCAACGACCGGGGCCGGGACAAGCACCGGCACGCCGGCACGCTGTTCCTGGACAACCCGATCGGCCGCGCCAACGCGACGTATCTGCTGGAGCTGCAGCGGGCGGTGTCGGATGCGCTGGGTGTCCAACTCCTGTACACCACAGGCCTGTTCGACACGACGGCACTCGCGGAGTTCCCGCTCGTCATCCGGCTGCGCAACGACGCGGACCTCCGGGCCGGCCTGAAGTACATCAGCGTGGAGGAACACCTCCGCCCGGGCCTGCCGCAGCAGCCCCAGGCGGGCGAGGCGGGACACAGCGAGATCACGGCGACGCGGATGTTCAAGCGCCCGACGCCTGCGACTCCCTGAGGGACGCGGGGCGGTGACCGATGCGCCGCCCCGCCGGGCTCACGGGTGCGACAACTGGCCCGTGCCGCCGCCCTGGCGCCGTATCCGCTCCTGAGCCCGCTCGGCGATCCGTTCCTGCCGACGGGCCTTGCGCCGCTCGCGACGCAGCGCACGCGCCGTGCTGCTCGGGGTCGACACCACGCCGTGGCGCTGGTTCCACACCTGGCGGGTGACCCAGACGTCCAGGGCTCCCCAGGTGGCCACCACGGTGCTGGCCACGCTGCTCACCACCATCGGGAACGCCAGCCAGGAGCCGGCCAGGGTGCACAGGAAGGCCACCATCGCCTGAAGCAGGGTCACGGCGATGATCAGGACCGCCCGCACCGCGGAGGTCCGCACCGGGTCCGGCAGCCGGCGCCTGCGCGCGGGTTCCTCGACCCACAATGGCCGGTACGGCTCCTCCCTGGCCGCGCCACGCCCGCTCGGCACGTCCGACCCCGCCCGTATGCCGGGAGCACGTGGCTCGGGGCGCCTCGCCGCCGTCGGACTCGCCGTCTCCACGCCGATTCCCGGCGCCTCCTGCCGTTCCGCCGTGCCCATCACCGTGTCACTCCCCACCGCCGGCAGCTTCCTGGTCCCGGTGTCCGTGGACCGGGTTTCAAGGTGGCTGCCCGGCTTGCGCTGCTTTACGCCGCCCAGTTGCAGATGCGGCTCCTGTGGCCGAATCCACCGCCATTTCCCGAAGAGAAGGACGAACAAGACCCCTTCAAGATTCCCCGAGGACGTCAAAGAAACGAAAAAATCCAGCCAACTCCCCGGCGTGACCGATCGGTTCCGATCCGACACGGAGCAGCTGATCGCAGGAGGCAATCTCCCGCAATGGGAGGACAACTGCCCATGTCTCGACACCGGAGCGGAAGTTCGTGTTCCGGACGCAACTTCAAGTTACGGGTGCGTCGGTAGTAGGCTCGCGCCGTTTGTTGACGTACATGTGTACCCCCGGCCGGCGGGGGTCGAGCTGGGGGAGGCCATGCGCTTTCGCGGGAAGTCGATCCGCCGGAAGATCGTGGCGCTGCTTCTCGTGCCGCTGGTGTCCCTGATCGCGGTGTGGGGCTTCGCCACGGTACTGACGGGTCGTGAGGTCGCCCAGCTCTTCCAGGTGTCGACCGTGACGGAGAAGCTCGGTTATCCCATCGAGGACACCGTGCGCGTACTCCAGCAGGAACGCCGCCAGACGCTCGTCTACCTCGCCGACCCGCGCGCGTCGGACGCCCTGTCCGCGCTGCGCAGCACGCGGAACGCCTCCGACGACGCCATCGCCAAGTTCCGCCGCAACGCCCGCGATCCCGATGTCCGCGACGGTCTCGACCAGGACGACGACGAGCGCCTCACCGCCGTCCTGGACGCCTTCGACGGCATCGACTCGCTGCGCCGGACCGTCGAGGAAGGCACCGTCTCCCGGCTTCAGGCCCTCGACCAGTACAACCGCCTGGTCGACCCCGCCTACGCCCTCCTCGCCACGCTCGACGGCATCGACAACGTCGAACTGGACAAGCAGTCCCGGGCGCTGGTCAACATCACCCGGGCCCGCGAACTGCTCTCCCGCGAGGACGCCCTCCTCGGTTCCGCCCTCGTGGTGGGGAAACTGACCCGCGAGGAGATCCGCGACGTCTCCGACCTCGTCGCACAGCGGACCATGATGTACGAGGTCAGTCTGGGCGTACTTCCGGCCGCGGAGCGTGAGCGCTACGAGCGCTTCTGGAAGAACGCCGGCACCGCTCCGCTGCGCTCCGCCGAGCAGTCCGTCGCCACCGCGCAACCAGGCACGGACGGCAGTGTCAGCGCCAAGAGCTGGGACGCCGCTGCGGGCAGCGTGCTCGACGAACTCGCCAGGCTCGACGACCAGGCGGGCGACCGCCTTCAGGACCGGGTCCGGCCGGACGCGATCGGCGTCATCGTCAAGGCGGCCGTGGTCGGCGTCCTCGGCCTCATCGCCCTGCTCTTCTCGCTGGTCCTGTCCGTCCGCGTCGGCCGCGGCCTCATCCGCGACCTGCGCCAACTGCGCCTGGAAGCCCATGAGGCCTCCGGCGTGCGACTGCCCAGCGTGATGCGCCGCCTCTCGGTCGGCGAACAGGTCGACGTGGAGACCGAGGTCCCGCGCCTGGAGTACGACAAGAACGAGATGGGCGAGGTCGGCCAGGCCCTCAACACCCTCCAGCGGGCCGCCGTCGAAGCCGCCGTCAAACAGGCCGAGTTGCGCGCCGGGGTCTCCGAGGTCTTCGTCAACCTCGCCCGCCGCAGCCAGGTCCTGCTGCACAAGCAGCTCACCCTGCTCGACACCATGGAGCGCCGCACCGAGGACACCGACGAACTCGCCGACCTGTTCCGCCTCGACCACCTGACGACCCGTATGCGCCGGCACGCCGAGGGCCTCGTCATCCTCTCGGGCGCGGCACCCTCCCGGCAGTGGCGCAAGCCGGTCCAGTTGATGGACGTCGTCCGCGCCGCCGTCGCCGAGGTCGAGGACTACGAGCGCATCGAGGTCCGCAGGCTGCCCCGGGTGGCCGTGACCGGCCCGGCCGTCGCTGACCTCACGCACCTCGTGGCCGAACTCCTGGAGAACGCCACGGTGTTCTCCCCGCCGCACACCGCCGTCCAAGTCCTGGGCGAGCGGGTCGCCAACGGCTTCACCCTGGAGATCCACGACCGCGGACTCGGCATGGCCGCCGACGCGCTGCTGGACGCCAACCTCCGGCTCGCCGAGACACCCGAGTTCGAGCTGTCCGACACCGACCGGCTGGGCCTGTTCGTGGTCAGCCGGCTCGCCCAGCGGCAGAACGTCAGGGTCTCGCTGCAGCCCTCGCCGTACGGCGGCACCACGGCGGTCGTCTTCATCCCCGACGCGCTGCTGACCGACGACGTCCCCGACACCAACGGCATCGGCTTCCGTCTCGACCGCCCCCGGCCGTCGAAGGAGGCCGAACTGGAGGAGGCGCAGCGCGTCTCGCTCACCCGGGGACCGGCCCAGCTGCCGGCCATGCCGCCCGCGATCCTCGACGGCCCGGTCGAACTGGAGGCCCCCGTCGACCTGGACGCCCTCGACGACCTCCCGGGTGTGCTCGACTCCGAGGACAGCGAACGCGGCGGACTGTTCCGCCCGCGCCGCTCCCTGGCCCAGGTCGACGACGACGCCCCGGCGACCGACGGCGCCGACGACGGGCCGGACGCCCCGGTGTCACTGTCCCGCCGCCGCACCCCCAAGCTGGTCAGCTCCCACGGGCGCCCGGTCACCGACGAGCGGACGGGACGCGGGGAGCCGGACCAGCCACCGGCGATCGGCCCGGGCGCGTCCCGGTCCCGGACGACCCCCTCGGTGGGGCCGGGGCCTGCCCACACCGAACCTCCGACCCTGCCGAGCCGCCGCCGTGCCGCGGCCCTGCGCCGGAGCACCGGTGTGGCGGACCGCCTCGACGAGCTGACGGAAGCACCGGCGTCTCCGGCGTCCCCGAGTCGCGAACTCGGCGGGGCCCCGGGATCCCCCGCCCTGCCCCGACGCACCCGGCGTGCCGAAATCGCGTCGAGCGGACCGGCGCCGGACGACCCCGCCACCGGTCCCACCGGTCCCACCGGCGGCTCCACCTCGGGTACGGCCCCTCTCGGCTCCCTGGGTTCGGCCGCGGACGCCCTCGGCAGGAACGGCTCGGCCGGCTCCCTCCCGGGCGGCGCCGCACGGCCCGGCTGGGACGAGTCCGCACGCGGCGTCTCCGGCTCGGGCCGACCGCCCCTCGGCACCACCCGCGGGCCCCTCGACACCGGCCCCGGCAGTGCTCCGCTGCCCCGCCGTGTCCGGCAGGCCAACCTGGCCCCGCAGCTCAAACAGGCCCCGGCGCGGCGCCCCCAGAACCAGGCGGAGCCCGCCGAACGGGACGCCGACGAGGTACGCAGCCGTATGGCCTCGCTCCAACGGGGCTGGCAGCGTGGCCGTGAGGAGAACGCCGTGGACGACGACACGTCCGGCGGCACAGCACCACAACGAACGACTAAGGGGGACGGTCGATGACCGCACCGAAGGCGACCGACAAGTCCGGCGAGCTCAACTGGCTCCTCGACGACCTGGTGGAGCGCGTCGCGAGCATCCGCAAGGCCCTGGTGCTCTCCAGCGACGGCCTCCCGACCGGCGTGTCCCAGGACCTGACCCGCGAGGACAGCGAGCACCTCGCCGCCGTGGCGTCCGGGTTCCACAGCCTGGCCAAGGGCGTGGGCCGGCACTTCGAGGCGGGCAACGTCCGCCAGACCGTCGTGGAACTGGACGACGCCTTCCTGTTCGTGACGGCCGCGGGTGACGGCAGCTGCCTCGCCGTCCTCTCGGACGCTGACTCGGACGTGGGCCTCGTCGCCTACGAGATGACGCTCCTGGTCAAGCGAGTCGGTGCGCATCTGGGTGCCGCCCCGCGCACCGATCTGCCTCAGGGCGGGTAGTGAGATGGCATGAGCACAGACGGTCAGGGAAGAAGCCACTGGTTCGACGACGAGGCCGGACCGGTGGTCCGTCCGTACGCCATGACGCGCGGCCGCACCACGAGTGCCGGCCAGCACCGTCTCGACCTCATCGCGGTCGTCGTGGCCGAACCCCATACGGACGATCCCGAAGGGGACCACTCGCTCTCCCCCGAGCACGTGGACATCGTCGACCTGTGCCGGGACACCCCCCAGTCGGTCGCCGAGCTGTCCTCGGAGCTCGACCTGCCCATCGGTGTCGTGCGAGTCCTCATAGGCGACCTCGTCGCCTCGGAGTGGGTCCATGTGAACCGGCCGGTGCCGCCCGCCGAGCTTCCGGACGAGAGCATCCTGCGTGACGTGATCAACGGCCTGCGGGCCCTGTGACGGGCCGATCCGCCCGCCCGGGGCCCGCCCCCACCCTCGCCTGACCTGGGCGAACGCCGGCAAGAGGCCGGGCCCGCACACCGCAAGGCCCCACCGGTCCGCGGCAGGCGCCGGAGCACCCCTGCCGATATGATCTGACTGATCGTCGACGACCATCCGCGGACGGTCCGCCACCAGCCCGCGGACACGGCTGCGAGCAGTGCGATCGGGGAGACGGATGTGACGACAGGCTGGCAGTTCTGGGTCGACCGGGGCGGTACCTTCACCGACATCGTCGCGCGACGCCCCGACGGCCGCCTGCTCACCCACAAGCTCCTCTCGGAGAATTCGGCGCGCTACGCCGACGCCGCAGTCGCCGGAGTCCGAGCACTCCTGGACGGCTCCCGGGAGCCCGTCGACGCCGTCCGCATGGGGACCACCGTGGCCACCAACGCCCTCCTGGAACGCAAGGGCGAGCGCACCCTCCTTGTAATCACCCGCGGTTTCCGCGACGCCCTGCGCATCGCCTACCAGAACCGGCCCCACATCTTCGCCCGACGCATCGAACTCCCCGAACTGCTCCACGAACGGGTCGTGGAGGTCGACGAGCGCATCGCCGCCGACGGCACAGTGCTGCGCGCCCCCGACCTCGACGCCCTCGCCGGGCCCCTCCAGGAGGCGTACGACGACGGGATCCGCGCCGTCGCCGTGGTCTGCATGCACAGCCATCTCCACCCGGCCCACGAGCAGGAGATCGGACGGCTCGCCGCCCGTGTCGGCTTTCCGCAGATCTCGCTCTCCAGCGAGGTCAGCCCGCTGATGAAGCTCGTCCCGCGCGGGGACACCGCCGTCGTCGACGCCTACCTGTCGCCGGTGCTGCGCCGCTACGTCCAGCACGTCGCCGACGAACTCGACGGCGTGCGGCTGATGTTCATGCAGTCCAACGGCGGCCTCGCGGAAGCCGGCCAGTTCCGCGGCAAGGACGCCATCCTCTCCGGACCCGCCGGCGGCATCGTCGGGATGGCCCGCATGTCCCGGCTGGCCGGATTCGACCGGGTCATCGGCTTCGACATGGGCGGCACCTCCACCGATGTCTCGCACTTCGCGGGCGAGTACGAACGCGTCTTCACCACCCGGATCGCCGGAGTCCGGCTGCGCGCGCCCATGCTGGACATTCACACCGTCGCGGCCGGCGGCGGCTCGGTGCTGCACTTCGACGGCTCCCGCTACCGCGTAGGGCCGGACTCGGCGGGCGCGGACCCGGGACCCGCCTGTTACCGGGGCGGCGGCCCGCTCGCCGTCACCGACGCCAACGTGATGCTCGGCCGCATCCAACCCGCCTTCTTTCCCCAGGTGTTCGGCCCCGGCGGCGACCAACCCCTCGACGCGGAGCTCGTCCGCGACCGCTTCACCGACCTCGCCCACGAGATCCGTGAGCGGACCGGCGACGACCGCACGCCCGAACAGGTCGCCGAGGGCTACCTCCAGATCGCGGTCGCCAACATCGCGGGCGCCGTCAAGCGGATCTCCGTCCAGAAGGGCCACGACGTCACCCGCTACGCGCTCACCACCTTCGGCGGGGCGGGCGGCCAGCACGCGTGCATGGTCGCCGACTCCCTCGGTATCCGCACGGTCCTGGTGCCGCCGATGGCCGGTGTCCTCTCCGCCCTCGGCATCGGCCTCGCCGACACGACGGCCATGCGCGAGCAGTCCGTCGAGGTCCCCCTGGAGCCCGCCGCGATGCCCGGCGTCCTCAAGACCGCCGAAGACCTGGAGAGCGCCGCGCGCGCCGAACTCCGCGCCGAGGACGTCCCCGAGGACCGCATCCGCGTCACCCGCCGCGCCCAGCTCCGCTACGACGGCACCGACACCCCCCTCACCGTCGAGCTGACCGAGCCCGCCGCGATGAGGCACGCCTTCGAAGAACGTCATCGCGCCACGTACTCCTTCACCCTCGACCGCCCGCTCGTCGTCGAAGCCCTCTCCGTCGAAGCCACCGGCATCACCGAACCCCCCGATCTCTCCGCCCTGGCCACCTACCAGGGCCGGCCCGCCGCCCCCGACACCGTCCGCCTCCACACGGCCGGCGCCTGGCACGACGTCCCCCTCCACCGCCGCGAGAACCTGCCCCCCGGCGAGACGGTCACCGGACCCGCGATCATCACCGAGGCCAGTGCGACGACCGTCGTCGACGACGGCTGGCGGGCCGCGACGACCGACGACGGGCATCTGGTCATGGAACGCACGGCGATTACGGAGAGTTCCGATCTCGACACGAAAGTCGACCCGGTTCTGCTCGAGGTCTTCAACAACCTCTTCATGTCCATCGCCGAACAGATGGGCGCTCGACTGGAGTCGACGGCCCAGTCCGTCAACATCAAGGAACGCCTCGACTTCTCCTGCGCCCTCTTCGACCCGGACGGAAACCTGGTGGCCAACGCCCCGCACATCCCCGTCCACCTGGGCTCGATGGGCACCAGCGTCAAAGAGGTCATCCGCCGCCGCGGCCCGTCCATGCGCCCCGGAGACACCTACGCGGTCAACGACCCGTACCACGGCGGCACCCACCTGCCCGACGTCACCGTGATCACCCCCGTCTTCGACACCGAACGCACGGCGGGCACGGAGAGTGACCAGATCCTCTTCTACGTCGCCTCCCGCGGCCACCACGCCGAGATCGGCGGCATCGCCCCCGGATCCATGCCCGCGAACAGCCGCACCATCGAGGAGGAGGGCGTCCTCCTCGACAACTGGCTGCTCGCCGAGAACGGCCGCTTCCGCGAGCAGGAGACCCTCCGCCTGCTCACCGAGGCGCCGTACCCCTCCCGCAATCCGCAGACCAACCTCGCCGACCTGCGCGCCCAGATCGCCGCCAACAACAAGGGCGTCGACGAAGTCGGCCGGATGATCGAGAACTTCGGCCTCGACGTCATCCAGGCGTACATGAGGCACGTCCAGGACAACGCCGAAGAGGCCGTGCGCCGGGTGATCGACGCCCTGGACGACGGGGAGTACGCCTACGAGACCGACTCGGGCGCCGTCATCCACGTACGCGTGCGCGTGAACCGCGAAAACCGGTCCGCCACCGTCGACTTCACCGGCACGTCGGACCAGCTGACCACCAACTTCAACGCCCCCTTCGCCGTGGTCAACGCGGCCGTCCTGTACGTGTTCCGGACCCTCGTCGACGACGACATCCCGCTCAACGACGGCTGTCTGCGCCCGCTCGACATCGTCGTACCGCCCGGTTCCATGCTGGCACCCGAGCCTCCGGCCGCCGTGGTCGCGGGCAACGTGGAGACCTCACAGGCCATCACCGGGGCGCTGTACGCGGCCCTGGGAGTCCAGGCCGAGGGGTCCGGCACCATGAACAACGTGACCTTCGGCAACGACCGTCACCAGTACTACGAGACCGTGGCCTCCGGATCCGGAGCGGGAGACGGCTTCCCCGGTGCGTCCGCCGTCCAGACCCACATGACCAACTCGCGGCTCACCGACCCCGAGGTCCTGGAGTGGCGACTGCCCGTCCAGCTCGACGAGTTCGCGCTGCGGCCCGGTAGCGGCGGCGCAGGACAGTGGCACGGCGGGGACGGTGTCGTACGCCGCATCCGCTTCCACGAGCCCATGACGGTCTCGACCCTGTCCCAGCACCGTAGGGTTCCCCCGTACGGCATGGCGGGCGGCGAGCCCGGTGCGACGGGCGCCAACCGCGTGGAGCACGCGGACGGCACGGTCACCCGACTCGGTGGCCGGGACACGGCGGACGTCGGCCCCGGCGACGTACTCGTCATCGAGACCCCCGGAGGCGGAGGCTACGGCCCGCCGTCGACCCAACACCCCCAGCAAGCAGGAGAAGAGACCAATGATCTTCGGGCGTTCTGAGCGCGGCAAGCCCCCGGTCGAGCCCGTCACGCTCAAGATCCTGGTGGCCGGCGGCTTCGGCGTGGGCAAGACCACGTTCGTGGGCGCGGTCAGCGAGATCAGACCGCTGCGCACCGAGGAACTGCTCACCGAGGCAGGACGCCCGGTCGACGACACGAGCGGTGTCGAGGGCAAGCGGACCACCACCGTCGCCATGGACTTCGGGCGCATCACCCTGCGCGAGGACCTGGTGCTGTACCTGTTCGGCACACCCGGACAGGAACGGTTCTGGTTCATGTGGGACGAACTCTCCGAGGGCGCTCTCGGAGCCGTCGTGCTCGCCGACACGCGTCGCCTGGAGGACTGCTTCGCCGCCGTCGACTACTTCGAGCGGCGTTCCATACCGTTCCTCGTCGGCGTCAACTGCTTCGAGGGGGCCGCCCGTTATCCCGAGGAGGAGGTGCGGCAGGCCCTCGACCTCGACGAGGACGTACCGATCCTGCTGTGCGACGCCCGGGACAAGCAGTCGGTCAAGGACGTCCTCGTGGGCGTCGTCCAGCACGCGATGGCGTACTCGGCGCGGCGCCGCCAGACCGTCACCACCTGAGCCCGGAGAGCGGCCCGTACCCCCGCCGACAGGGGTACGGGCCGCGGCTCGGCGGCACTACGCGCGCGTGCCCGGTTCCCGCCGGCCTTGCACGCGCGTGCCTAGTTCTCGCCGTCCTCCTCCCAGCCGAAGCTCTTCTCCACGGCCTTGCGCCAGTTGTGGTACTGGCGGTCCCTCACGGACGCCTCCATGTCCGGCGTCCACTCGACGTCCTTCTGCCAGTGGGACTTCAGTTCGTCGAGGTCGTTCCACACGCCCGTGGCGAGCCCGGCCGCGTAGGCGGCGCCCAGGCACGTGGTCTCGGAGACCTTCGGCCGTACCACCGGCACGTCGAGCACATCCGCCTGGTGCTGCATCAGCAGGTTGTTCTTGGTCATGCCGCCGTCCACCTTCAGGGTGGTGATCTGCACCCCGGAGTCCTGGTACATGGCGTCCACGACCTCGCGCGTCTGCCAGCTCGTCGCCTCCAGCACCGCGCGCGCGAGGTGCGCCTTGGTGACGTACCGGGTCAGGCCCGTGACGACCCCGCGCGCGTCCGAGCGCCAATAGGGCGCGAACAGGCCGGAGAAGGCGGGCACGATGTACGCGCCGCCGTTGTCCTCGACACTCGCTGCCAGGGGCTCGATCTCGTCGGCGGTACGGATGATGCCGAGCTGGTCGCGGAACCACTGGACGAGGGCGCCCGTGATGGCGATCGACCCCTCCAGGCAGTAGACCGGCGCCTCGGAGCCGATCTTGTAGCCCATCGTCGTCAGCAGGCCGTTCTTCGACGGGACCGGCCTGTTGCCCGTGTTGAGCAGCAGGAAGGAGCCCGTGCCGTACGTGTTCTTCGCCGTGCCCACGTCGTAACAGGCCTGCCCGAACACCGCGGCCTGCTGGTCGCCCAGTGCCGACGCCACGGGCACGCCCGCGAGTTGGCCGACCGCGGTGCCGTAGACCTCGGCGGACGACCTGATCTCGGGCAGCACGGCGTCGGGCACGTTCATCGCGGACAGGATCGACTGGTCCCACTGGAGGGTCTCCAGGTTCATCAGCATGGTCCGTCCGGCGTTGGTCACGTCGGTGACGTGCTGCCCGCCGTCCGTGCCGCCGGTGAGGTTCCAGATCAGCCAGGAGTCGATGGTGCCGAAGGCGATCTCGCCGTTCTCGGCACGTGCGCGCAGCCCGGGCACGTTGTCGAGCAGCCAGGCCGCCTTGGGTCCCGAGAAGTAGGTGGCCAGCGGCAGTCCGGTCTGTTCGCGGAACCGGTCCTGCCCGTCCGAGCCGCCGAGCTGGTTGGTCAGGGCCGCTGTGCGGGTGTCCTGCCACACGATCGCGTTGTGCACGGGCTTGCCCGTGGCGCGGTCCCACAGGACCGTCGTCTCGCGCTGGTTGGTGATCCCCAGCGCGCTGACCTGGTCGGCGCGCAGGCCGGCCTTGGCGATCGCCCCGGCGACCACGGCCTGCACCTTGGACCAGATCTCGGTGGCGTCGTGCTCCACCCAGCCGGGCTTGGGGAAGATCTGGCGGTGCTCGCGCTGGTCGACGGCCACGATCGCGCCGTCCTGGTTGAAGATGATGCAGCGGCTGGAGGTGGTGCCCTGGTCGATAGCGGCGACGAACTTGTCCGTCATGACGTCCCCTTCGTCGGTTCCTGCACAAGGCTGTGTTTCAGAAGGCTGCGTTGAAGATCACCCCGGACAGAGCCCCGCCGATCAGCGGTCCGACCACCGGGATCCACGCGTAACCCCAGTCCGAGGTGCCCTTGTTGGGAATCGGCAGCAGGGTGTGGACGATGCGCGGTCCGAGGTCACGGGCCGGGTTGATGGCGTAGCCGGTGGGCCCGCCGAGCGACAGACCGATGCCGACCACCAGGAACGCGACGACGAGGACCGCGGTACCGGACTCGCCGAGTCCCTTGGTGAGCCCGAAGGCCAGGATGGGCAGGACCAGGCCGACGGTCGCGATGATCTCCGTGATCAGGTTGGCCACGGGATTGCGGATCGCGGGACCGGTGGCGAAGATCCCGAGCGTGGGCTGGGCGATCTCCTCCTCGGCGTTGGCCTGGAACTGCGCGTAGTAGACCAGCCAGCACAGCACCGCCCCGAGCATGGCGCCGACCATCTGCCCGGCGATGTAGACAGGTACCTGGTCCCAGTCACCGGTGTCGACGGCGATCCCGAGGGTCACCGCGGGGTTGAGATGCCCGCCGGACAGCGGAGCGGCGGTGTATGCCCCGGCCAGCACGCCGAAGCCCCAGCCGAACGCGATGACGACCCAGCCCGAGTCCTTTGCCTTGGAGTAGTTGAGTACGACGGCGGCGACCACGCCGGCGCCGAAGAGGATCAGAATCGCCGTACCGATGACCTCGCCGAGAAATACGTCTCCGTTGCTCATGGCGGCTCCTAGGCCCTGGCCCGGGACGTTCCCGCCCCGGTCCTCCGTGCAGGGTTGCGGTTCCCTTGGCGAACTGCCGTAGGGCAGGGAGGAACCCGCGCCCCGCCCGGCGTCCGCGACGAGCGTGCCGTCGCAGCCGAATCGCCCGTGGGGGTATGGGCCTGGACTCGTGGGGGCCCGCGCGGCGTGGTGCCTGGATACGCCGAGAATGTACGGCGATGTCGACTGACACCGGAAGTGTTCACCGGGCCCCGGGGGGCGTCAAGGTCGCCGACGGCAACGGTTGGAGCCGGTCCCGGACAGCCCGCCCGACGACCGGGACGCGCCTCGATCCGAACGACGCCTCACGGGACGGGCCTCGGGTGGGACAGGGTCGCGCCGAGCAGTGCCTCACGGGACCGGTCCCGCGCGGTGCATGGCCGCGCCGAGCAGCGCCTCACAGGACCGGCCCCGGCAGGACATGGCCGAGCCGGACGATGTCCTGCCGGGACCCGCCCGTCCTGGACACGGTCGAGCGGAACGGCGCTCTGCCGGGGACCCGCCCTCAGCCCCTCCCCGGCTCCGCCACCGCGTACCCCGCGGAAGCCCCCTGGGGCCCCGTCCCGCGCCTGATCTCGTGCCCCGGCAGCCCGGCTCGCCCCACTACCCAACTCGCCCCGCTGAGGGCCTTCGCGGCCTTCTTCAGCGGTGCCAGACACGCGGCCGCCTCCCGGTGGTCCGCCGCACTGCCCGGCGGGCACACCACGGTGGCCAGGGACAGCGTCACGGGCCGTCCGCCCGCCGCCCAGGGGGCGTCCAGCACGGCAGCGGCCAGCGGAGCCAGCTCCACCGGTTCCGTCAGCACCAGGAAGTCGTCCCCGCCGATGTGCCCCACGCGCGCGGTGCCGGTCGCGGCGCGCTGGAGCGCCTGCCCCACCGCGCGGATGAGCTCGTCGCCCGCAGCGAACCCGGCGCTGTCGTTGACCTGTTTGAAGTGGTCGACGTCCAGCCAGCTCAGCGCGAACGTCCGCCCGGCCGCGAGGCGCCGATCCACCTCCGCCGTGATCGCGTCCGAACCGGGCAGCCGCGTCAGCGGGTTGAGACCGGCCGCCTCCTCCACCCGGGTCTCGCTCAGCGCCCGTACGAGATCCGCGAGCCGTACGACTCCCACGCAACGGCCGTGGCGGTCGACCACGGCCACGTCGTCCGAGGTGCGGTCCCGGTCCCCGACGGCGACCACGTCCAGGACCTCCCACGCGGTGGCGTCGATCCCCACCGTCCGCGGTGGATCGCCCAGTTTGGCCGCGGGACGGTCGGCGTACAGAGCGTGTCCGTAGCGCCCAGACATCGACAGCAGGAAGCGCGAGCGGTGCACCGACCGGAACGGCACCCCGTCCCGGTCCACGAGCAGTACCCCGGACACGTCCGGCGACCCGGTCAGCAGCGCACGGACCTGCCCCGCGGACGCCGTGGCGGGCAACAGCGCGGCGGGGCGCACGAACTCCCGCACGGAAGGGCCGGAAGGCAGGGGCGCCGCGTCGACGGGGGAGCGGGGCGGAACGTACACCTCCGCCGCCGGAAGCCGGGACGGCGGGGCGAACAGCGTGCCCTGGGCCAGCTGCGCGCCGGCCGAGAGCGCGGCCCCGTACTGCAGTTCCGTCTCCACTCCCTCGGCGCACAGGAGCGCTCCCAGCTCGTCGCACAGGGTCCGCATCGCCCGCACCGCCGACGGCCGGACGAGCAGGGACGCGTCGAGCTTCACGACGTCGGGCGCCATGTCGACCAGCAGTCGCAGCGGTACGTCACCGTCCCCGACGCCGTCCGCACTGATCCGGAAGCCCTGTCCCCGCAGCTCGGCGAGCGCCTCCAGGAGCGCCTGATGCGGTACGTGCGTGTACGGCGGCACCACGTCGATCGTGACCTCCCACGGCAGCCGCCCCACCTCACGCACCGCGTGGTGCAGCGGGGTGAGGCCGCCGAGGTCGGCGAGCGTGGCCGCGAACACGTTGACGTGCAGCGGCAACAGCGACTCCCTGCGCGCGGCCGCCCGAACGGCCAACACGGCGAGCCGCCCGTCGAGTTCGGGATCGCGCCGAGCCTCCGCCAGGACGTCACCCGTTTCCGGGCGGGCGAGTATCTCCAGCCCCGCGACTCCGCCGGTGGCCAGATTGACGACTGGTTGGAAGGCGAAGCGGAGAGTGTCCGTCCAGGAGCGCACGGGAGCATGATGGCTCCCTTCGTGCACGCCCAAGCGCAGTTCATGAGACGTTCACGCAGGATTCCGGAGCCCTCACACAGCGTAGGCGCAAGCCCTTTCGGCGAAACCCCTCTCCCTCCCGTCACTTCACGGCGATCACCGCCGAGCCGTGCCCGAACAGCCCCTGGTTCGCGGTGATCCCCACGCGCGCGTGAGCGACCTGCCGGTCACCGGCATCGCCCCGCAACTGCCAGGTGAGCTCGCACACCTGGGCGATCGCCTGGGCCGGCACCGCCTCGCCGAAGGAGGCGAGTCCGCCGCTCGCGTTGACGGGTGTACGCCCGCCCGGAGCCGTCGCCCCCTCGCGCAGGAGCTTCGCGCCCTCGCCCTCTCCGCACAGCCCGAGGTCCTCGTACCACTGCAACTCCAGGGCGGTGGACAGGTCGTAGACCTCGGCGAGGGAGAGATCCTCCGGCCCGACCCCGGCCTCCTCGTAGGCCGCGCGCGCGATCGACGCCCGGAACGTCTCGCCGGAGGGCTCGACGGCGGCGGCGGAGTCCGTCGCGATGTCCGGCAGGTCGAGCACCGTGTTCGGGTACGTCGGCGTCACCGTCGACACCGCCCTGATCCGCACGGGCTCGGCGACGCCGCTGCGGCGCGCGAACTCCATGCTGGACAGCACCAGTGCCGCCCCGCCGTCCGATGTGGCGCAGATGTCGAGCAGCCGCAGCGGATCGGCCACCACGGCGGAGGCCGCGACCTCGTCCGCGCTCACCCGCTTGCGATAGCGCGCGTTCGGATTCAGTGCGCCCATGGTCGAGTTCTTCACCTTGACCTGCGCGAAGTCCTCCACCGTGTCCCCGTGGACGGCCATCCGGCGACGCGCGTACAGCCCGAAGTACGTCGGGTTGGTCGCCCCGAGGACCCGGAACCGCAGCCAGTCCGGATCGTCGGGCCGGTCACCGCCTGCGGGCCGGAAGTACCCCTTGGGTGCCGCGTCGGCACCCACCACGAGCACCACGTCGGCCAGTCCCGCCAAGATCTGCGCCCGTGCCGCGGCCACCGCCTGCGCGCCGGACGCGCACGCCGCGTACACGCTGGCGACACGGGCCCCCTGCCAGCCGAGGGCCTTGGCGAAGGTCGCCCCCGCCACATAGCCCGGATAGCCGCCCCGCACGGTGTCGGCACCGACGATCGAGCCGACGTCCCGCCACTCCAGACCGGCGTCGGCCAGCGCCGCGCGGGCCGCCGCCACGCCGTACTCGACGAAACCGCGCCCCCACTTGCCCCAGGGGTGCATGCCCGCACCGAGCACCGCCACCTCTGCCGTCATGCCCGCACCCCCGTCGGCCGCCACTGCCACGTCGTCCAGACCGTCTCGCCGTCCTCATGGAGCACACCGGGGACGACCTCGACCTCCGCGCCGACGGTCAGATCGGCGACGGTGACCCCCGGAACCGCCTGCCCCAGCACCACGATCCGCTCGGCGGTCAGCTCCACAGCGATCAACGTGTACGGCTCCCACGGAAGTTCCGGATCGGTCACATACGGTGACGGCGGCCGGTACCTGCTGTCGGTGTAAGACCAGACGCGACCGCGCCGCGAAAGGGGAATCTCCGCCAGATCGCCACCGGTGCATCCCGGGTTGCGGCAATGGCCGTCCTCGCGTGGGAAGAAGACCGAGGCGCAGGCCGAGCAGCGCGTCCCGAGCAGCGTGAAATCGTCTCCGTCACCGGCGAACCACCCGGTGACCACAGGTGTGCGCGTGTGCGGCAAAGCCCCTCCCCGGGCCGGATCTGACGGAACGTCAGAAGTGTCGCACGGGCCGCCGCAAAGAGGCAGAGGGCCCGGCGGAACCGCGGCACCCGATGATCGGATACAGTCCGCGGCGTGTCCGAAACTCAGCACTCCACCCCCAACTCCGCTCCCGGCTCCCACTGTTCGAGCTGCGGAGCGTCCTACGGAGAGGGTGTCGCGGGCTGGCCCCGCACCTGTCCCGTCTGCAACGCCGTGGCGTACCGCAACCCTCTGCCGGTCGCCGTCGCACTCCAGCCCGTGTACGACACACAAGGCACCGCCCTTGTCGTCATCACCCGGACCGTGGCTCCCGCGCGCGGAGGCATCGCGCTGCCCGGCGGGTACATCGACGACCGCGAGGACTGGCGGCACGCCCTGGTCCGTGAACTCAGGGAAGAGACCGGTATCGAAGCGGCGGCCCGTGACGTGCGGCTCGTCGACGTGCTGAGCTCGCCCGACGGCCACCTGCTGCTGTTCGGCGTGCTGCCGGAGCGCCCCGCCGACGGCCTCCCGCAGTCCGCGGCCACGAACGAGACGGAGGGCTGGCACCTCCTGCGCAGGCCCGAGGAACTCGCCTTCCCCCTGCACACGCTGGCCGTAAGGGCCTGGTTCGAGGGCCGCTACGTCTGAGTCTCAGCGCGCTCCCAGCCCGCGCAGCCGCACGGGGTGGGACGGCTCGCTCAAGCCGTCCTCGCCCTCCCGCTGAACGACCACCTTCCGGCCCACCCAGCGGGCGACGTAGCGTTCGATCTCCGGTTCGTCCCAACCGTCGCCCGCGTCCTCGACGACCAGTCCGCCCCCGCTCCGTCCGCGGGCCGGTGCCCACACTTCCAGTTCGATGCCGCCGTCGTCCCCCCGTACCGGTATGACAGCGCCCGCGCGCGCGAGCACCGGGATCCGCGACAGCGGAGCGTCGACGAGGACCTGCCCCGGCCCCTCGTAGACCTGTTCCGTCGTCGTGTCGTACCAGCGCCCCCGCGGCAGCTGCACCGCACGCCGGTTGCCGCCCGGATCGAGCACAGGTGCCACGAGCAGGCAATCACCGAGCAGAAAGGCGTCCTCGCAGTCCCGCAGGGCGCGGTCCTCGGGCGCGGACCACCACAACGGCCGTACGTAAGGCGCTCCGGTACGTCGCGCCAACTGGGCGAGCGTCATGAAGTACGGCAGCAGACGCCGACGCTCCACGAGCGCCACGCGCGCGTGCTCCAGCACCTCGGCTCCGAACTCCCAGGGCTCCCTGCGCCCCGCCCGCAGACTCGCGTGGGTACGGAACAACGGCAGCCAGGCGCCCAGCTGGAACCAGCGCAGATACAGCTCGGGCGACGGGTGCCCGTCGTAGCCGCCCACATCCGGCCCCGAGTACGGCACCCCGCACAGCCCCAGCCCCATCACGAGCGCCAGCGAGGCCCGCAGGCCCGGCCAGCCGGTCGCCACGTCACCGGACCAGGTGCCGCCGTATCGCTGCATGCCGGCCCATCCGGAGCGCGAGAACAGGAAGGGCCGTTCCTTGGGCGCCAGTTCGCGCAGGCCCTCGTACCCGGCCTGGGCCATGCACAACGCGTAGACGTTGTGCGCCTCCTGGTGGTCACCGCCGCGCCCCTCCAGGGAGTGCCTGGCCGACCGCGGCAGGGTGGACTCCCCGAACGCGGTGAAGGACGTGGGCTCGTTCATGTCGTGCCAGAAGCCCGTGAACCCCGCCGTGAGCCTCTCCTGGTAGAGGCGACCCCACCACGCACGCACGCGTGCGTGCGTGAAGTCCGGAAAGACCGCCTCACCGGGCCAGACGACCCCTTCAACGATCCGCCCGGACCCGTCACGCACGAAGGCGTCCTCGGCCGTCCCGCTGTCGTGGACCGCGTTGCCGGGGGCTGCCTTGACGGCCGGGTTGACGATCGACACCAGCCGGATCCCGTCCCGGAGCAGTTCCTCGGCCAGTTGGGGCAGCTTCGGGAAGCGCTCCTGGTCGACCGTGAACACCTGGTGCTCGTCGTAGTGGTCGATGTCGAGGTGGACGGCGTCGAGCGGCAGACCGCGTTCCTGGTACCCGGCGACGATCCGCCGCACCTCCTGCTCACTGCCGAAGCCCCAGCGCGCGTGATGATGGCCGAGCGCCCAGGACGGCGGCAGCGCGGGGGCACCGGTCAGCGAGGCCCAGGCGAGCAGCACGCGCGCGGGGGTGCCCACCATCACCCAGCAGCGCAGCGGACCGCCGGCCATCCGCAGCTCGGACATCCCCGTCCGGTCGTGCCCGGAGCCGGCTCCCTCCTCGCCCTCCCGCAGCGTCACCGTGCCGTCCCAGGAGGTGTCGTGGAACACGAGATGGGTGGCGGCGTCGGCCACCACCAGCTGCACCGGCATCGTGACGTACAGCGGATCGTCCCCCGGCCCGAACGCCCGGCCGGGGTCGGTGTTCCACAGCCGGTACGTCCCGTCCCGCAGCCGAGGGCCCGAGGCCCGTCCCCCGAGCCCGAAGAACCGGGCGTCGGCGGCCACCTCCGACCGCTGCATCCAGCGCGCCGCACCGCCGCCCACCGGCTCCCACCAACGGGGCGGCAGATCCCGGCGCAGGGTCACCCCGCCGGGCGTACGCACCTCGACCGCTCCGTGCCGTGACACCACGATCGTGGCCCGCTCGGACACGACCTGCCAGCCGCCGTCCTTGTCCGGCTCGAGGAGGGCCCGTGGATCGGGCTCGGGGCAGCGGCCCGCGAGCGCGTACGACGGCTCGGGTTCTGCGCCGTCCCAGCCCCAGAAGACCGCCCCGTTCACGCAGACGACGATCCGCAGCTCCGAGCGGCTGAACCGGAGGACGCCCCCGCCGGGAGCCGGCTCGACGTCCTGGAGCGGTCCCGGCACCCGCGCCCGCTCGGCTCCCCGCGCCGGCAGCCCGACGGCGTCGACGCGCCTCCTGCGCCACGCGGCCCGCACGGTACGCAACCCCTGGGGCGCCCCCGCCGAACCGACCGCCTTCACCGAACGCACCAGGTCACGACCGTTCATGCTGCTCACCCTGCCACTCACTGCCCCACCCGCGCGTGCCGTTCAACTGCCGTTCACCCGTGCCAGGACCACATCTTCACGACACGGACTATGTGGGGCGCGCCCTGGCGTAGAAGTTGATCACATGGCATCGTCCCTGTCAGCCGCGTCACGCGCACACCCCTGGCCCGTGCGCGGGAGACGCACACGACGCGCACAGTCCGGGAGCCCCCATGTCGACCGTGAATCCCCAGCCGCTCTGGCAGCCAGATCCGCAGCGCATCGCCCGGTCCCAGGTCACCAGGTTCCAGGCATGGGCGGCAGAACACCACGGCGCCCCGGCCGACGGAGGCTACGCGGCACTGCACCGCTGGTCCGTGGACGAGCTGGAACCGTTCTGGGAGGCCCTCACGCAGTGGTTCGAGGTTCGGTTCTCGACGCCCTACGCGCGCGTGCTGGGCGACCGCTCGATGCCCGGTGCCGAGTGGTTCCCCGGAGCCACCCTCAACTATGCCGAGCACGCCCTGCGCGCGGCCGAGACCCGCGCGGACGAACCGGCCCTTCTGTACGTCGACGAGACCCATGAGCCCCTGCCGGTGACCTGGGCCGAGCTGCGCCGCCAGGTCGGGTCCCTGACCGCCGAGCTGCGCGCCCTCGGCGTCCGGCCCGGAGACCGCGTCAGCGGCTACCTCCCGAACATCCCGCAGGCCGTCGTCGCGCTCCTCGCCACGGCCGCCGTCGGGGCCGTCTGGACGTCCTGCGCCCCCGACTTCGGCGCCAGGAGCGTTCTGGACCGCTTCCAGCAGGTCGAACCGGTCGTCCTGTTCACCGTCGACGGCTATCGCTACGGAGGCAAGAAGCACGACCGCCGTGAGACGGTCGCCGAGCTCCGCCGTGAACTGCCCTCCCTGCGCGCTGTCGTCCACATCCCGGTGCTCGGTACCGAAGCTCCCGAAGGTGCCCTGGACTGGGATGCCCTCACGCGCGCGGACACGGAACCGGTCTTCGAGCAGGTGCCCTTCGCGCACCCCCTGTGGGTCCTCTACTCCTCCGGCACCACAGGCCTGCCCAAGGCGATCGTCCAGTCCCAGGGCGGCATCCTCGTCGAGCACCTCAAGCAACTCGGCCTGCACTGCGACCTCGGCCCCGAGGACCGTTTCTTCTGGTACACCTCCACCGGCTGGATGATGTGGAACTTCCTCGTCTCCGGCCTCCTCACGGGCACGACCGTCGTCCTGTACGACGGCAGCCCCGGCTATCCCGACACGGGAGCCCAGTGGAGGGTCGCCGAACGCACGGGCGCCACCCTCTACGGCACCTCGGCCGCGTATGTCATGGCCTGCCGCAAGGCCGACGTGCACCCGGGACGGGACTTCGACCTCTCCAAGGTGCAGTGCGTGGCCACCACCGGCTCACCCCTGCCGCCCGACGGCTTCCGCTGGCTGCACGACGAGGTCCGCGACGATCTGTGGATCGCCTCCGTCAGCGGTGGCACGGACGTGTGCTCCTGCTTCGCGGGAGCGGTGCCGACCCTGCCCGTGTACATCGGTGAGCTCCAGGCACCGAGCCTGGGCACCGACCTGCAGTCGTGGGACCCCAGCGGCAAGCCCCTGACCGACGAGGTGGGCGAGCTCGTCGTCACCAACCCCATGCCGTCGATGCCGATCCACTTCTGGAACGACCCCGACGGAAGCCGCTACCACGACAGTTACTTCGACACCTACCCCGGAGTGTGGCGGCACGGCGACTGGATCACCGTCACCTCGCGCGGCTCGGTCGTCATCCACGGCCGCTCCGACTCGACGCTCAACCGCCAGGGCGTCCGTATGGGGTCGGCCGACATCTACGAGGCCGTGGAGCGACTCCCCGAGATCAAGGAATCCCTGGTCATCGGCATTGAACAGCCCGACGGCGGCTACTGGATGCCGCTGTTCGTCCAGCTGGCCCCGGGAGCCGTCCTCGACCAGGCCCTCCTCGACAGCATCAAGCGGACCATCCGCGAGAACCTCTCACCGCGCCACATCCCGGACGAGGTCATCGAGGTCCCGGGCATCCCGCACACCCTCACCGGGAAGCGCATCGAGGTCCCCGTCAAGCGCCTCCTCCAGGGCACTCCGCTGGAGAAGGCGGTCAACCCGGGCTCCATCGACAACCTCGACCTGCTGCACTTCTACGAGGATCTGGCCCGCAAACGCGCCTGACGGAGCGGTCAACCCCCGTAGGTGGCCTCGGACTCACCGAGCACGCCGGCGAAGTCCGAGGCCAGCCGTGCCGCCTCGGCCGGCTCCAGCTCGGCGGCGGTGATCCGCACGCCCGGCCCTGCCGACAGCCGGAACCGGGCTCCGGCCGCGACCCACCAGCCGTACGACCGCAGCCCGTTCACCACGGCCGACTCGTCCCGGACGGGCACCCACACATTCATCCCGCTCGCCCCGTGCGCCTCGATGGACCGGTCGCCGAGCTCCCGCACAAGGGCGTTCCTGCGCACCGCGTAGGTCTCCTCGGCACGAGCGACCAACGCGCGCGTGCTCTCGTCGCCGAGAAGGCCGTACACCGTTTCCTGGAGCAGATGACTGACCCAGCCGGACGTCAGCAGCAGTCGCCCGTCGTGCCGGCCCAGCGTGATCGGATCGCATGCGGCGGCCGCCCAGCGCAGGTCCGTCCCCAGGAACTTGCTCACCGTCCGCACGTGCACCCAGCGCGACAGCCCCGCTTCGGTCAGGGTCCGCAAGGGGGCGTCGGCGACGGCGGAAGCGTGGTCGTTCTCCACGACCAGCACCTCGGGGTGTTCCCGGAGCACACCCAGCAGTGCCTCCTGGCGCTCGGCGGAGAAGCTGCCGCCGTACGGATTCTGTGCCCGCGGACTGCACACCAGCGCCCGCGCCCCCGCCCGCAGCGCCGCGCGCACGGCCTCTGGCGACACGCCCTCGTCGTCGACGGCCACGGGGATCATGCGCAGCCCCAACGCCGTGACCAGATCCAGCAGATGGTGGTACCCCGGATCCTCCATCGCCACGGCATCCCCGGGCCGTAGTTCGACGGAGAGCAGCCTCCCGATCAGATCCAGCGCTCCGTGCGCGAAGGTCACATGCTCCACCGGCACGCCGTCGGACCCCAGCCACGCGCGTACGGCGTCCTCGAGCCGTGCCAGCCGGGGTGTCGAACGGTGCGAACGAGCACCGGGGGACAGCCGCGAAGGGGGCACCAGACCGGGGGACAGCCGCGAAGGGGGCACCAGACCGGGGGACAGCCGCGAAGGGGGCACCAGACCGGGGAGCAGCCGCGGATCGGGGTGACCGCCCGCCAGGTCCCGCAGGCCCTCGGGCACTCTCGGCGGCCGACGCGACGCCACCGCCGGGGCCGGTGCCACCACGGTCCCGCCCCGCCCCCGGGTGACCACGATCCCGCGCTGCCGCAGTTCCTTGTATGCCGTGGCGGCCGTACCCGGACTCACTCCCAGGTCGTCCGCGAGACGCCGCACAGGAGGCAGCGGGGCCCCCGGCGCCAAGGAGCCCTCGGCCACGGCCCGTTCGACGGACGCCGCAATGTGCTTGGCCGTCGTACCAGTGATCTCATATTGTGTTGCCACGTTGGCAAGTATGTATCAGTACATAAATGAAAAGCAAGCAGGCAAGGGGGAGCAGTGCATCCGATACGGCGCGCCGCAGCATGGTCGAGAAACATCCCGGGAGGCAGAGACGGGCGCGGAATGCTCGCCATCGCCCTCGTCGACCGCATCGGCAGCGGACTGTGGGCCTCCGTCTCGGCCCTCTACCTCACCTACGTCTCCGAGCTTTCCCTCACCCAGGTCGGCACCCTCGCCGCTGCCGCCGGAGCCATAGGCATCGCGGGCGCCCCGCTGGGCGGCAAGCTCGCCGACCGGTTCCCGATCACAAGAGTCCTGCTGATCGTCCAGCTCACCCGTGCCATCGCCTCCTGCGCACTGCTCACCACGAACAACTACGCCCTGCTCATAGCCTTCTCGGCAGTGGGCAGCCTCGGCGACCGCGCCGCCAGCATCCTCACCAAGCTCTACGCCACCCGGGTCGCAGGCCCGGACCGCGTCCGCTACCAGGCCTTCCAGCGAACCGTCGCCAACGCGGGCTGGGCCCTGGGAGGCCTGGCCGCCGCAGCGGCCCTGGCCCTGGGAACCACCACCGCCTACCAGTGGCTCCTCGCCGGAGACGCCCTGTCCTTCGTCGCCGCGGCACTGCTCACCCTGCGCTGCGCCGAACCCCCGTCTCCCTCCCGCACCGTCACCACCTCGAAGCACCCCGCCCCCACGACCAGACCGGCGAGCCCCTGGCGCGACCGCACCTATCTCGCCTACGTCGCCACCGAGACCGTCCTCTTCCTCGACGACGCGGTGTTCAAGGTCGGCCTGCCCCTGTGGATCGCCCACGAGAGCAACGCACCGAACGGGCTCGCGCCACTCCTGATGGTCCTCAACAACGTCATGGTCGTGGGGCTCCAGGTCCCCCTTGCCCGATTCGGCGCCACCACAGCCGCTGTCCGCAAACTGCTCCTCCCGCTCTCCGCCACCTTCGCCCTCGGAGGCATCGCCATGGCATTGGCGGCCACGGGCGGAACCGTCACCGCCACAGCCCTCCTCGCCGCCGCGGCAGCCGCCTTCACCGTGGCCGAGATGCTCCACGCCACCATCTCCTGGGAACTCTCCGTCGCCCTCGCCCCCGACACCGCCCAGGGCGCCTACCTCGGCGTCCACGGCCTGGCCCAGTCCGTGCAACGCACGCTCGGACCACTCACGGTCACTGCGGCCATCGCCACCGGCCCAGCGGGATGGGCCACCTTCGGCACAGCCATCGCCCTGACTTGCGCAATCCAGCACAGACTGGTCCGACGGCGCCTCGCCCAGCCCCCGTTGTCAGTGCTGCCGGTTACTGTGAGTGAGCATTGATCGACTGCGCACAGGGGGAAACATGGCGCACACCGACCACCAGACGATGCGACGCGTCCTGCGCCGCGAAATCGCCGGCACCATCGGGCTGCTCACCGACGAGCACGACTTCCGTGCCATGCGGCGCTACCGCAGCTTCACCTTCGACGACCACACGACCTACCTGAAACAGGTCGAAGACCTCCTGAGGACCCGCGCCGCCCAGGGCAGCCACACCACCGTGGCCCTCTTCGACCCCCAGGAGTACGCCGAGTTCTGCGAGGAATCGGGCCTCAACCCGGACATCCCGGCGAGCCGCACACGCTTCACGGCCGAACTCGCCCACACCGGACCGACCCTCCCGTACGAGGGCCAGCCCCTCACCGATCTCGTGCCCGCCCTCGTGGACGAGGCCGTCCGCCAGGCCACCTGGGAGTACGCCACCACCCTCCTCGCCCGCCTCGGCACCTGCGGTTCCTGCGGAGAGGACATCGGCCGCGCAGCCTTCACCCGCGCCTCCGACCTGCTCGTCCGGATCCTCGACACAGCCATGCCGGGCGAACACCACCTTGTCTGCAGCGTCACCGGCACCCCGGAAACCCTCGTCGCCGTGCTCCACTCCGACGAGAACACCGAAGGAGCCGTACAACTCGACGAGGCCGAGGCCCTCGGATTCACCACGGTCCTCGCACTCGGCATCGCCACCCAGAGCCCCGGCGGACTCGTCATGCGCACCAGCGCCCCCGGAACCACCGACCGCATCTACGGCTGGCGCCTTCGCGGCGACGGCCTCGAACCACTCACCGCAGGAGAGGTCTTCGACGCCTACTGCACCGATCTCGACTCCGGCGACCTGATCTCCCCGGAATCGGATGTCGACTACTGCGTACCCCCCGACCTCGGACCGGAAGGACAGACGTCGCACCACAGCCACTGAACACGAGGAGGGCGCCCCACCCACAGGTGGAGCGCCCTCCGGAGAACCTCAGCCGGCCGATCCGCGCCGACTACTCGCCCGACAGCACCGCCTGAGCCGCGGCGCGCGCCTCTTCCGCACTGTCGGCAGCCCGCGCGGCAGCGGCGGCCCGCTCGCACTGCGCCAGCGTGTACTTCGCCAGCGTGGCCCGGACATAAGGAAGAGAGGCCGCACCCATGGAAAGAGAGGTGACCCCGAGACCGGTCAGCACACAGGCGAGCAGCGGGTCGGAAGCGGCCTCACCACAGACACCACAGCTCTTGCCCTCGGCCTTCGCCGCCTCGGCGGACAGCGCGACCAGGTCGAGCAGCGCGGGCTGCCACGGATCCTGCAGCCGCGACACCGCACCCACCTGACGGTCGGCGGCGAAGGTGTACTGCGCGAGATCATTGGTCCCCAGCGACAGGAACTCGACCTCCTGCAGGATCGACCGCGCCCGCAGAGCAGCCGAGGGGATCTCCACCATCGCGCCGAACTTCGCCCGCAGCCCAGCGGCACGGCACGCGTCGGCGAACGCCTTGGCGTCGGCACGGTCCGCCACCATCGGGGCCATGACCTCGAGGTACACCGGCAGCCCCTCGACAGCCTTCGCGAGCGCCGTCAGCTGGGTACGCAGCACCTCGGGGTGGTCCAGCAGCGTCCGCAGACCACGCACACCCAGCGCCGGGTTCGGCTCGTCGGCCGGCGTCAGGAAGTCCAGCGGCTTGTCCGCGCCCGCGTCCAGCACACGCACCACGACGCGCCCCTCGGGGAACGCCTCGAGCACCTGGCGGTAGGCCTCGACCTGCTTCTCCTCCGACGGGGCGTTCTTGCTGTCGTCGAGGAAGAGGAACTCCGTACGGAAGAGACCGACACCCTCGGCCCCCGCCTCGACCGCTGCGGGCACGTCCGCCGGACCACCGACGTTGGCCAGCAGCGGCACCTTGTGGCCGTCGGCGGTGGCGCCGGGCCCCGTCGACGCGGCGAGCGCGGCCTTCCGCTCGGCGGCAGCCGCCTGCAGTTCGGCCTTCTTCTCGTCGGTCGGGTTCACGAAGATGTCACCGGTGCTGCCGTCGACAGCGATGACCGTGCCCTCGGCGATCTCACCGGCCCCCGGCAGCGCCACGACGGCCGGCACACCGAGCGCCCGCGCGAGAATCGCGCTGTGGCTGGTCGGCCCGCCCTCCTCCGTGACGAAACCCAGGACGAGCGTGGGGTCCAGCAGGGCGGTGTCCGCGGGCGCGAGATCGCGCGCCACCAGAACATAGGGCTCGTCGCTGTCCGGGACACCCGGCATGGGCACCCCGAGCAGCCGGGCGACGATACGGTTCCGCACGTCGTCGAGGTCCGCGACCCGGCCGGCCAGGTACTCACCTGCGCCCGCCAGCAGCTCGCGGTACGCGGCGAACGCGTCGTACACGGCACGCTCGGCCGTGCTGCCGACGGCGATCCGCCGGTCCACGTCCGCCATCAGCTCGGGGTCCTGGGCCATCATGGCCTGCGCCTCGAGCACCGCCTGTGCTTCGCCCCCGGCCAGATTGCCGCGCGCCATCAGGTCGGCCGCCACCGCCTCCACGGCCTTGCGAGCGCGCCCCTGTTCACGCTCCGCGTCCTCCGCCGGAATCTGCTTGGCAGGCGGCTCAAGCACCGCCGTTCCCATGTGCCGAACCTCGCCGATCGCCACACCGTGGCTCACGCCGACGCCTCGCAGCGTTGTCTCCATCTCACCCGTCTCCGATAGTGCGGCGGGTCCCGCCGCCGCGGTGGTTGTCGTCCCTGCCCGCCGTCCGGGGACGGCGCTGACGTCACTTCCAGACGAAGAGACTGTCTCCGGCCTTCACGTCGCCGTCTTCACGGAGTTCGGAGAGGACCTCTGCGGTGGCCTCCAGAGCCACGACCGGGCAGACCGCGGACTTGCCGGCTGCCTCGACGGCGGCCGGGTTCCAGCGCACGATCGCCTGACCGCGCGTGACGGTGTCGCCCTTGTTGACCAGCAGCTCGAACCCCTCACCGTTGAGCTGCACGGTGTCGATGCCGAGGTGGACGAGCACGCCGTGTCCCTGCTCGTCCACTACGACGAACGCGTGCGGGTGGAGAGAGACGATGACGCCGTCGACGGGTGCGACGGCCTCGGACGGTTCACGCACGGGGTCGATCGCGGTACCCGGGCCGACCATGGCCCCGGAGAAGACCGGATCCGGCACTGCGGCCAGTCCGATGGTGCGTCCGGCAAGAGGGGACGTCACGGTGGTCATGGGAAGCCTCCCAGGGGTGGAGCTGCGTATATGGGCCGTCACTTGGTGCGTCCGGCAAGAGGGGACGTCACGGTGGTCATGGGAAGCCTCCCAGGGGTGGAGCTGCGTATATGGGCCGTCACTGCCTGTCTCGGACGGCTCTGTCCAGCAGCGTATGTCAGATGAACTGAGGGTTCCGCACGGAAGATACCCGCTGGTGGTCTAGACCACCAGCGCCAGGCGATTTGCTCCCCCTTCGGGGCCCCGTGTACAGTCGTACTCCTGCTTGGGGCTGAGCGGCGCGATCGAGTGCCCTGACCCGGCAGCATCCAACTTGTCAGATCCAATCTTTGGATCACCTCTGCATGTCTGCAGAACGGTGGTCAGAGGGTCGGAAAAACACTGATAGGGTTTGGAACACCGAAGGGAAGCGCCTGGAGGAAAGCCCGAGAGGGTGAGTACAAAGGAAGCGTCCGTTCCTTGAGAACTCAACAGCGTGCCAAAAATCAACGCCAGATATGTTGATACCCCGTCTCTCTCGGTTTCGAGAGGGCGAGGTTCCTTTGAAGAAAACACAGCGAGGACGCTGTGAACGACCGCCTTATTCCGGTGGTTGTTCCGCTCTCGTGTGTGTGCACCCGATTACGGGTAAACATTCACGGAGAGTTTGATCCTGGCTCAGGACGAACGCTGGCGGCGTGCTTAACACATGCAAGTCGAACGATGAACCACTTCGGTGGGGATTAGTGGCGAACGGGTGAGTAACACGTGGGCAATCTGCCCTTCACTCTGGGACAAGCCCTGGAAACGGGGTCTAATACCGGATACCACTACCGCAGGCATCTGTGGTGGTTGAAAGCTCCGGCGGTGAAGGATGAGCCCGCGGCCTATCAGCTTGTTGGTGAGGTAATGGCTCACCAAGGCGACGACGGGTAGCCGGCCTGAGAGGGCGACCGGCCACACTGGGACTGAGACACGGCCCAGACTCCTACGGGAGGCAGCAGTGGGGAATATTGCACAATGGGCGAAAGCCTGATGCAGCGACGCCGCGTGAGGGATGACGGCCTTCGGGTTGTAAACCTCTTTCAGCAGGGAAGAAGCGAAAGTGACGGTACCTGCAGAAGAAGCGCCGGCTAACTACGTGCCAGCAGCCGCGGTAATACGTAGGGCGCAAGCGTTGTCCGGAATTATTGGGCGTAAAGAGCTCGTAGGCGGCTTGTCACGTCGGGTGTGAAAGCCCGGGGCTTAACCCCGGGTCTGCATTCGATACGGGCTAGCTAGAGTGTGGTAGGGGAGATCGGAATTCCTGGTGTAGCGGTGAAATGCGCAGATATCAGGAGGAACACCGGTGGCGAAGGCGGATCTCTGGGCCATTACTGACGCTGAGGAGCGAAAGCGTGGGGAGCGAACAGGATTAGATACCCTGGTAGTCCACGCCGTAAACGGTGGGAACTAGGTGTTGGCGACATTCCACGTCGTCGGTGCCGCAGCTAACGCATTAAGTTCCCCGCCTGGGGAGTACGGCCGCAAGGCTAAAACTCAAAGGAATTGACGGGGGCCCGCACAAGCAGCGGAGCATGTGGCTTAATTCGACGCAACGCGAAGAACCTTACCAAGGCTTGACATACACCGGAAAGCATTAGAGATAGTGCCCCCCTTGTGGTCGGTGTACAGGTGGTGCATGGCTGTCGTCAGCTCGTGTCGTGAGATGTTGGGTTAAGTCCCGCAACGAGCGCAACCCTTGTTCTGTGTTGCCAGCATGCCCTTCGGGGTGATGGGGACTCACAGGAGACCGCCGGGGTCAACTCGGAGGAAGGTGGGGACGACGTCAAGTCATCATGCCCCTTATGTCTTGGGCTGCACACGTGCTACAATGGCAGGTACAATGAGCTGCGATACCGTGAGGTGGAGCGAATCTCAAAAAGCCTGTCTCAGTTCGGATTGGGGTCTGCAACTCGACCCCATGAAGTCGGAGTTGCTAGTAATCGCAGATCAGCATTGCTGCGGTGAATACGTTCCCGGGCCTTGTACACACCGCCCGTCACGTCACGAAAGTCGGTAACACCCGAAGCCGGTGGCCCAACCCCTTGTGGGAGGGAGCTGTCGAAGGTGGGACTGGCGATTGGGACGAAGTCGTAACAAGGTAGCCGTACCGGAAGGTGCGGCTGGATCACCTCCTTTCTAAGGAGCATCTAGGCCGCCAAGCGTGCTTGGTGGTCCAGGGCCATTACGCAGGCAAACGTTCTGCGGTGGTTGCTCATGGGTGGAACGTTGATTATTCGGCCGGTTTCACGGGTCGGAGGCTGCAAGTACTGCTCGCAAGAGCGTGGAAAGCATGATCTCCGGACGGGATCTGGTCGGGCACGCTGTTGGGTGTCTGAGGGAATGAACCCCCTCGATGCCGGCCCCAGTGAACTCGGAGTGTTGCTCCGGGGTGATGGGTGGCTGGTCGTTGTTTGAGAACTGCACAGTGGACGCGAGCATCTGTGGCCAAGTTTTTAAGGGCGCACGGTGGATGCCTTGGCACCAGGAACCGATGAAGGACGTGGGAGGCCACGATAGTCCCCGGGGAGTCGTCAACCAGGCTTTGATCCGGGGGTTTCCGAATGGGGAAACCCGGCAGTCGTCATGGGCTGTCACCCATACCTGAACACATAGGGTATGTGGAGGGAACGCGGGGAAGTGAAACATCTCAGTACCCGCAGGAAGAGAAAACAACCGTGATTCCGGGAGTAGTGGCGAGCGAAACCGGATGAGGCCAAACCGTATGCGTGTGAGACCCGGCAGGGGTTGCGCATGCGGGGTTGTGGGATCTCTCTTTCACAGTCTGCCGGCTGTGAGACGAGTCAGAAACCGTTGATGTAGGCGAAGGACATGCGAAAGGTCCGGCGTAGAGGGTAAGACCCCCGTAGTCGAAACATCAGCGGCTCGTTTGAGAGACACCCAAGTAGCACGGGGCCCGAGAAATCCCGTGTGAATCTGGCGGGACCACCCGCTAAGCCTAAATATTCCCTGGTGACCGATAGCGGATAGTACCGTGAGGGAATGGTGAAAAGTACCGCGGGAGCGGAGTGAAATAGTACCTGAAACCGTGTGCCTACAAGCCGTGGGAGCGTCGGAATGAAAGCTTGCTTTCATTCTCGTGACTGCGTGCCTTTTGAAGAATGAGCCTGCGAGTTTGCGGTGTGTTGCGAGGTTAACCCGGGTGGGGTAGCCGTAGCGAAAGCGAGTCCTAATAGGGCGTTTGAGTAGCACGCTCAAGACCCGAAGCGGAGTGATCTAGCCATGGGCAGGTTGAAGCGGAGGTAAGACTTCGTGGAGGACCGAACCCACCAGGGTTGAAAACCTGGGGGATGACCTGTGGTTAGGGGTGAAAGGCCAATCAAACTCCGTGATAGCTGGTTCTCCCCGAAATGCATTTAGGTGCAGCGTCGTGTGTTTCTTGCCGGAGGTAGAGCACTGGATAGGCGATGGGCCCTACCGGGTTACTGACCTTAGCCAAACTCCGAATGCCGGTAAGTGAGAGCGCGGCAGTGAGACTGTGGGGGATAAGCTCCATGGTCGAGAGGGAAACAGCCCAGAGCATCGACTAAGGCCCCTAAGCGTACGCTAAGTGGGAAAGGATGTGGAGTCGCAGAGACAACCAGGAGGTTGGCTTAGAAGCAGCCACCCTTGAAAGAGTGCGTAATAGCTCACTGGTCTAGTGATTCCGCGCCGACAATGTAGCGGGGCTCAAGCGTACCGCCGAAGTCGTGTCATTGCAGCAATACGCCCAACGGCGGCTGTGATGGGTAGGGGAGCGTCGTGTGCCGGGTGAAGCTGCAGCGGAAGCTAGTGGTGGACGGTTCACGAGTGAGAATGCAGGCATGAGTAGCGATACACACGTGGGAAACGTGTGCGCCGATTGACTAAGGGTTCCTGGGTCAAGCTGATCTGCCCAGGGTAAGTCGGGACCTAAGGCGAGGCCGACAGGCGTAGTCGATGGATAACCGGTTGATATTCCGGTACCCGCTGTGAAGCGTCAAACATCGAACCAGGCGATGCTAAGTCCGTGAAGCCGCCCCGGAGCCTTCGGGCAAAGGGGAGTGGTGGAGCCGACGAACCAGACTTGCAGTAGGTGAGTGATGGGGTGACGCAGGAAGGTAGTCCAGCCCGGGCGGTGGTTGTCCCGGGGTAAGGGTGTAGGCCGTGCGATAGGCAAATCCGTCGCACTTGTGGCTGAGACCTGATGCCGAGCCGATTGTGGTGAAGTGGATGATCCTATGCTGTCGAGAAAAGCCTCTAGCGAGTTTCATGGCGGCCCGTACCCTAAACCGACTCAGGTGGTCAGGTAGAGAATACCGAGGCGTTCGGGTGAACTATGGTTAAGGAACTCGGCAAAATGCCCCCGTAACTTCGGGAGAAGGGGGGCCATCACCGGTGATTGAATTTACTTCATGAGCTGGGGGTGGCCGCAGAGACCAGCGAGAAGCGACTGTTTACTAAAAACACAGGTCCGTGCGAAGCCGTAAGGCGATGTATACGGACTGACGCCTGCCCGGTGCTGGAACGTTAAGGGGACCGGTTAGTCACATTTCGGTGTGGCGAAGCTGAGAACTTAAGCGCCAGTAAACGGCGGTGGTAACTATAACCATCCTAAGGTAGCGAAATTCCTTGTCGGGTAAGTTCCGACCTGCACGAATGGCGTAACGACTTCTCGACTGTCTCAACCATAGGCCCGGTGAAATTGCACTACGAGTAAAGATGCTCGTTTCGCGCAGCAGGACGGAAAGACCCCGGGACCTTTACTACAGTTTGATATTGGTGTTCGGTTCGGCTTGTGTAGGATAGCTGGGAGACTGTGAAGCTTGGACGCCAGTTCAGGTGGAGTCGTCGTTGAAATACCAGTCTGGTCGTGCTGGATGTCTAACCTGGGTCCGTGATCCGGATCAGGGACAGTGTCTGATGGGTAGTTTAACTGGGGCGGTTGCCTCCTAAAGAGTAACGGAGGCGCCCAAAGGTTCCCTCAGCCTGGTTGGTAATCAGGTGTTGAGTGTAAGTGCACAAGGGAGCTTGACTGTGAGACCGACGGGTCGAGCAGGGACGAAAGTCGGGACTAGTGATCCGGCGGTGGCTTGTGGAAGCGCCGTCGCTCAACGGATAAAAGGTACCCCGGGGATAACAGGCTGATCTTCCCCAAGAGTCCATATCGACGGGATGGTTTGGCACCTCGATGTCGGCTCGTCGCATCCTGGGGCTGGAGTCGGTCCCAAGGGTTGGGCTGTTCGCCCATTAAAGCGGTACGCGAGCTGGGTTTAGAACGTCGTGAGACAGTTCGGTCCCTATCCGCTGCGCGCGTAGGAATATTGAGAAGGGCTGTCCCTAGTACGAGAGGACCGGGACGGACGAACCTCTGGTGTGCCAGTTGTTCTGCCAAGGGCATGGCTGGTTGGCTACGTTCGGGAGGGATAACCGCTGAAAGCATCTAAGCGGGAAGCCTGCTTCGAGATGAGTATTCCCACCCCCTTTGAGGGGTTAAGGCTCCCAGTAGACGACTGGGTTGATAGGCCGGATCTGGAAGCCCAGTAATGGGTGGAGGTGACCGGTACTAATAGGCCGAGGGCTTGTCCATATTTGCTCGCGTCCACTGTGTTAGTTCTGAGGCAACGACCGTGTTGTGTTTCCGGTCTAACTTCATAGTGTTTCGGTGGTCATAGCGTGAGGGAAACGCCCGGTTACATTCCGAACCCGGAAGCTAAGCCTTTCAGCGCCGATGGTACTGCAGGGGGGACCCTGTGGGAGAGTAGGACACCGCCGAACTCCTTTTAGAGCTCTGGCTCTTGGGCACACAGCCCAGGAGCCAGAGCTTTTTTGCGTTGAGGTAGGGTCAGGGAGCATCGTTCGCACGTTTCCCACAGGAGGCCCCCGGGTGGAGGTCCAGGAGACCCGGGTCCAGACGGACCGGGTCCTCACCATCCCCAACATCCTCAGCATGGCGCGGCTCCTTGGCGTGCCGCTCTTCCTGTGGCTGATCCTCAGGCCTGAGTTCGGAGGGCCCAAGAGTGACACCTGGGCGTTGCTGGTACTCGCTCTGAGCGGTATCAGCGACTACCTGGACGGCAAGCTCGCCCGGCGGTGGAACCAGATCAGCAGCCTCGGCCGGCTGCTCGACCCCGCGGCCGACCGCCTCTACATTCTCTCGACTCTGGTCGGCCTCACCTGGCGCGAGATTCTGCCAATCTGGTTGACCGCTGCACTGCTCTTGCGAGAGCTGGTTCTCCTGGTGATGGTGGGCATCCTCAGGCGTCACGGTTATCCGCCGCCGCAGGTGAACTTCCTCGGCAAGGCCGCCACCTTCAACCTGATGTACGCCTTCCCGCTGCTCCTGCTCAGTGACGGAACTGGATGGATCTCGTCACTCGCTGCTATTTTCGGATGGGCGTTCGCCGGATGGGGTACAACGCTGTATTGGTGGGCAGGAGTGCTCTATGTGGTACAAGTCCGCCGCCTGGTCCGTGCGGACGCCAAGGCCGACTGAACTCGCCCATTGGCACGGCCGTAGCGGCTCGATGGCCCCTGGCGGAAAAGTGCGGGACAATCTGGACGGGTGAAGTCGGCTAGACCGTCGTCTCTTAAGGAGGACGCTTCCGACATGAAGGCCGTCGTGATGGCCGGAGGCGAAGGCACACGCCTTCGTCCCATGACCTCGAGCATGCCCAAGCCGCTCCTGCCGGTGGTAAACCGGCCGATCATGGAGCACGTTCTGCGGCTGCTCAAAAGGCATGGGCTCAACGAGACCGTCGTCACCGTCCAGTTCCTGGCCTCACTGGTCAAGAACTACTTCGGTGATGGGGAAGAGCTCGGAATGGAGCTCTCCTATGCCAATGAGGAGAAGCCACTCGGTACCGCCGGAAGCGTCAAGAACGCCGAAGAGGCGTTGAAGGACGATGCCTTCCTCGTCATCTCCGGCGATGCCCTGACCGACTTCGACCTCACCGAGCTCATCAACTTCCACAAGGAAAAGGGCGCGCTGGTCACCGTCTGTCTGACGCGTGTGCCCAATCCTCTCGAATTCGGTATCACGATCGTCGACGAAGAAGGCAAGGTCGAGCGCTTCCTGGAGAAGCCGACCTGGGGCCAGGTCTTCTCGGACACCGTGAACACCGGCATCTATGTCATGGAGCCCGAGGTCTTCGACTACGTCGAACCCGATGTGCCCGTGGACTGGTCCGGCGACGTCTTCCCGCAGCTGATGAAGGAAGGCAAGCCGATCTACGGCTACATCGCGGAGGGCTACTGGGAGGACGTCGGCACGCACGAGAGCTATGTGAAGGCGCAGGCCGACGTGCTGGAGGGCAAGGTCGACGTCGAGATCGACGGCTTCGAGCTCTCCCCGGGCGTCTGGGTGGCCGAGGGAGCCGAAGTGCATCCCGATGCCGTGCTCCGAGGTCCCCTGTACATCGGTGACTATGCGAAGGTCGAGGCCGGCGCCGAGATCCGCGAGCACACCGTCGTGGGCTCCAACGTGGTCGTCAAGAGCGGGGCGTTTCTGCACAAGGCCGTCGTGCACGACAACGTGTATGTCGGGCAGCAGAGCAATCTTCGTGGCTGTGTCGTCGGCAAGAACACCGACATCATGCGGGCGGCTCGTATCGAGGACGGCGCGGTCATCGGTGACGAGTGCCTCGTCGGCGAGGAATCGATTATTCAGGGGAATGTGCGGGTCTACCCGTTCAAGACCATCGAGGCCGGCGCCTTCGTCAACACCTCGGTCATCTGGGAGTCCAGGGGGCAGGCGCATCTGTTCGGCGCCCGTGGGGTCTCCGGCATCCTCAACGTCGAGATCACCCCGGAACTCGCGGTCCGGCTGGCCGGTGCCTACGCGACGACCCTCAAAAAGGGTTCGACCGTCACCACGGCCCGCGACCACTCCCGTGGCGCGAGGGCACTGAAGCGGGCGGTCATCTCCGCTCTCCAGGCCAGCGCGATCGACGTACGCGACCTCGAGAACGTACCGCTGCCCGTGGCGCGTCAGCAGACCGCGCGGGGGAGCGCCGGCGGGATCATGATCCGGACCACGCCCGGGGTGCCGGATTCCGTGGACATCATGTTCTTCGACGGGCGGGGAGCGGACCTTTCCCAGGGCAGCCAGCGCAAGTTGGACCGGGTGTTCGCGCGGCAGGAGTACCGGCGCGCGTTCCCCGGCGAGATCGGTGACCTGCATTTCCCGGCGAGCGTCTTCGATTCGTACACCGGATCGCTGCTGCGGAACGTCGACATCACAGGAATCGCCGAATCCGGGCTCAAGGTGGTCGTGGACGCGTCGAACGGCAGCGCGGGGTTGGTGCTGCCCAGTCTGCTCGGGAAGCTCGGGGTGGACTCGCTGACCATCAACCCGGGACTCGACGAGTCGCGTCCGACCGAGACGGCGGACGCTCGTCGCTCGGGTCTGGTCCGGCTGGGAGAGATCGTGGCGTCCGCGCGGGCCGCGTTCGGTGTGCGGTTCGACCCCGTGGGCGAGCGGCTGTCCCTCGTTGACGAGAAGGGGCGGATCATCGAGGACGACCGCGCCCTGCTCGTCATGCTCGACCTGGTCGCCGCTGAGCGGCGCAGCGGCCGTGTCGCGCTGCCGGTGACGACCACGCGGATCGCCGAGCAGGTGGCGGCGTATCACGGGACGCAGGTCGAGTGGACGACCACCTCGCCCGACGACCTCACCCGGGTCGGACGCGACGAAACCACGATCTTCGGCGGTGACGGCAAGGGTGCCTTCATCGTGCCGGAGTTCAGCAGTGTCTTCGACGGTGCGGCGGCCTTCGTACGGCTGATCGGGCTGGTGGCGCGTACGCAGCTCACGCTCAGCCAGATCGACGCGCGGATTCCGCGGGCGCATGTCCTCAAGCGCGATCTGGCGACCCCGTGGGCCGTCAAGGGGCTGGTCATGCGCAGGGTCGTGGAGGCGGCGGGCGATCGCTTCGTCGACACGACCGACGGTGTCCGGGTCGTGGAGACCGACGGACGGTGGGTGATGGTGCTGCCTGACCCGGCGGAAGCGGTCACCCATCTGTGGGCCGAAGGCCCGGACGACGCGTCCGCGCAGGCCCTGCTGGACGAGTGGTCGGCGGTCGTGGACAGCGCGGGCCGCTGAGTCACGCACACGCGCGTGCCGGACATGTGTCCCCAAGGGGGGCCTGTCCGGCACGCCGATGGGGCCATTCGGAGGTAGGGGCCGCGACGTGCGACGATGTGCGGCATGCCGCAGCAGCCCCCCATTCGGAGCACCCCCACGCGCCCGTCGCGCCCGGACGCCTCCATGTCGCTGCTCACCAACGTCATGGACCACAGCCTCGACGACGGGTACGCCGAGGCGGCGGCCCGCAAGAAGGCCGCCGGTTCCGGAGGACTTCCCAAGACCTTGCGGGCGAAGCTGGGTCTGGCCGTGGGCCTTGTGCTCGCCGCTCTTGTGGTCACCGTGGGGGCCGCGCAGGCGCGGGTGGCCGCACCGGTCGTGGCCAAGGAGCGCGAGGAGCTCATCGACCGTATCGACCGCGAGACCGAGACGGCGGACAAGCTCGAGAAGAGCGTCGACCAGCTGCGCGACGATGTGAGCACGAGCCAGCGTGAGGCGCTCAAGCAGAGCGGCGACAGCGGCCAGGCCGATCTCGTCGGCATTCTGTCGGGCGCCGTGGAGGTGCACGGCCCTGGCGTCAAGCTCGTCGTGAACGACGCCAAGGAGGCCACTACCGGTGGCGACGGCAACCCGCGTGAGACGTCCGGGTTCTCCGACACCGGGCGGGTCCGGGACCGTGACATGCAGCGAGTCGTCAACGGGCTGTGGCAGTCGGGCGCCGAGGCCATCTCCATCAACGGGCAGCGGCTGACCGCGCTGTCCGCGATCAGGGCCGCGGGTGACGCGATACTGGTCGACAACAAGCCGCTGGTTCCGCCGTATACGGTGCTTGCGGTGGGGGACGGTCAGCGGCTGAGCACCAGGTTCCAGGACAGTGCCGACGGGCTGTATCTGCACGCCCTGGAAGAGAACTACGGCATCCGGACCGCCATCTCCGTGGAGGACGACCTCCGGCTGCCGGCCGCACCGAGTGTGATCGTACGTACAGCAGAGCCGAGAACTGAGAAGGGCACATCGTGATCGCCGTACTGGGCCTCGTCGTGGGAGTCGTGGCCGGCCTGTTGGTCCGGCCTGAGGTTCCGGCGGTCGTCGAGCCGTATCTGCCGATCGCCGTGGTGGCGGCGCTCGATGCCGTCTTCGGTGGGCTGCGGGCCATGCTCGACGGCATCTTCGACGACAAGGTCTTCGTCGTGTCGTTCCTGTCGAACGTGGTCGTGGCCGCACTGATCGTGTTCCTGGGCGACAAGTTGGGCGTGGGCGCCCAGTTGTCGACCGGTGTCGTCGTCGTGCTCGGCATCCGGATCTTCTCGAACGCCGCGGCCATCCGCCGGCACGTCTTCAGGGCGTGACGCCGATGAGCGAGCGGGATGAGACGCCGGACAACAGGCTGCGCAAGGAGCTCCCCGAGGAACTCCCGGCGACGCCTGCCGAGCCTGAGGAGGTCCCGGCGGCGGAGCCCGGGCTGACCGGGCGTCAGAGGCTTGTGCAGGGTCTGTGGCCGCCGCGCGTGACCCGGGCCCAACTCATCGTCGCGGTCCTGCTGTTCGGCCTCGGATTCGGCCTCGCCGTCCAGGTGGCGTCGAACAGCGACAGTGACAGTGCGCTGCGAGGGGCGAGGCAGGAGGATCTCGTACGCATCCTCGATGAACTGGACGACCGTACTCAGCGTCTTGAAGACGAGAAGCAGGGCCTCGAGAAGCAGCGGGACGAGCTGGAGAACAGCTCCGACCAGGCGGAGGAGGCCCGCAAGCAGACGGTCGAGAAGGAGCGGCAACTCGGCATCCTCGCGGGCACGGTGGCCGCGCAGGGGCCGGGCATCACGATGACGATCGAGGACAACAAGGGGACGGTCGAGGCGGACATGCTGCTCGACGCGATCCAGGAGCTGCGGGCGGCCGGCGCGGAGGCGATCCAGGTGAACGGCGTGCGGGTCGTCGCGGGCACCTATCTGTCGGACTCCGGCAAGAGCGTGAGCGTCGACGGGAACAAGATCAACGCTCCGTTTCGTTTCAAGGTCATCGGCAATCCGCAGGACCTCGAACCGGCGCTCAACATCCCTGGAGGCGTGGTGCAGACTCTCGAGAAGGAGCAGGCCACCGTTACCGTCGAGCGGTCGGACAAGATCGTCGTGGACGCCTTGCGAGCAGCGAAGCAGCCTGACTACGCTCGGTCGTCCTCCCAGTGAACCGGGGGTGCATGGGGGGCGTCGGGCCAGGGCATGAGGTTGCGGGGGGTCGGCGCACCGAATGGGTGGTGCGTGGTGGAAACTGTCTGGTGGAAACGGACGTTGTGAGGATGTCCGGGTCGACCGGTGTGTTCAATCAGGGTTCGTCCTGCCCCACGGGCGGGTCTGTTTCGGTCAAGGGGAATCGCCCGTGAAGTTGTTTCAGAAGTTGTTCGGCAAGAGCGCGCGAGAGGGCAGTGAAAATGCCACCGCTCGCCATCGCGCACAGCCCGACGCCGAGGGCCAGCGCCCGCTGTTCCGGGACCAGGTCGACGGCCCTGGGGGCGACATTTCCGGAGGTCAGGGCGCGCCGTCTGTTGACCCTGCCCAGTCCGGCGGCATAGGTTTCGGGCAGCCGTCAACCTCAAGTACGGGTGGAGGGTTTTCCCCTATGTCGGCCCAGGTGTGTACGAGGTGCGGTAACCGCAACGCGGAGAACAGCCGCTTCTGCTCCAACTGCGGCGCCCCGCTGCGGCCCGGGGCCGTGCCCGAGCGCCCCTCGGAGACGACCTCCACGATCTCCATCTCGGGACTCGAGGCCTACGACTCCGAGGTCACCGGCCAGACGCAGATGCCGGCGCTCTCCCCGGAGGCGCAGGCGGCCGTCGACGCGCTGCCGCTGGGCTCCGCGCTCCTGGTGGTGCGCCGTGGCCCGAACTCGGGCAGCCGCTTCCTGCTGGACGGCGAGCTGACCACGGCCGGCCGTCACCCGCAGAGCGACATCTTCCTCGACGACGTCACCGTCTCGCGCCGGCACGTGGAGTTCCGCCGCGGCCAGGACGGCTCCTTCACGGTGTCCGACGTGGGCAGTCTCAACGGCACGTACGTCAACCGCGAGCGGATCGACTCGGTCGCTCTGAACAACGGCGACGAGGTGCAGATCGGCAAGTACCGGCTGGTCTTCTACGCGAGCCAGCGGGGCTACTGACCCTCCCAGGGATGGTCCATGCTTCAAACACCGGGCGGCGGTGTCGGACACGGCACCGCCGCGACGGACAGTGGGCTGATGAGCATCGGCACGGTGCTGACCGTGCTGCGTGACGAGTTTCCCGAAGTCACGATCTCCAAGATCCGTTTTCTGGAGTCCGAGGGGCTCATCGAGCCGCAGCGGACCCCCTCCGGCTACCGCAAGTTCAGCAACCGGGACGTCGAGCGCCTCGGCCACGTCCTGCGGATGCAACGGGACCACTATCTGCCGCTCAAGGTGATCCGGGAGCACCTGGACGCCATGGAGCGCGGCGAGGCCGTCGCGCTGCCCACGGTGGGCCGCCAGCGGGACGGAGAAACGGTCCTGGAGGTCTCCGAAGGCCCCACGGCGGCCCGTATCGGCCGGGACGAGCTGCTCGCCGCCGCCGAGATCGGCGAGCCGGAGCTGGCGGAGTGGGAGTCCTACGGGCTCATCACCCGGCTGCCGGACGGGGCCTACGACGCCGAGGCGGTGACGGTGGCCGCGCTCGTGGCGGAGCTCGGGCGGTTCGGGATCGAACCGCGGCATCTGCGGGCGATGAAAGCCGCGGCCGACCGTGAGGCCGGGCTCGTGGACCAGGTGGTGGCCCCGCTGAAGCGCCACCGCAACCCGCAGACCCGTGCGCACGCCGAAGCCCGTGCGAAGGAACTGGCGGGGCTCACGGTGAAGCTGCATGCCGCGCTTGTGCAGACCGCCCTCGGTGTGCGGCTGCCCTGAGGGCGGCCGGTACAGGAACTGCCACCCGTTTCCTGCCCGACTACCCAAACGTCCCGGGCACGGCCTAGGGTTGCTGTGTGAACGAGCTCGATGTCGTAGGTGTCCGGGTCGAAATGCCCTCCAACCAACCGATCGTGCTTCTGCGTGAAGTGGGAGGCGACCGCTACCTCCCCATCTGGATCGGGCCGGGGGAGGCGACCGCGATCGCCTTCGCACAGCAGGGCATGGCCCCCGCACGACCGCTGACCCACGACCTGTTCAAGGACGTGCTGGAGGCGGTCGGCCAGGAGCTCACCGAAGTGCGCATCACGGACCTGCGTGAGGGCGTCTTCTATGCCGAGCTGGTCTTCGCCAGCGGGGTCGAGGTGAGCGCGCGGCCGTCCGACGCCATAGCGCTGGCGCTGCGCACCGGGACGCCGATCTACGGCAGCGACGGAGTGCTCGACGACGCCGGAATCGCGATTCCGGACGAGCAGGAGGACGAAGTGGAGAAGTTCCGCGAGTTCCTCGACCAGATCTCCCCCGAGGACTTCGGCACCAGCAGTCAGTGAGCAAACCGCGGCCGATCCGGCGGATCAGTGATCCGTGACGGGTCGGCCGTGTCCGGTCCTCACTGAAATGCTGGCATTTGCCACCGGCGCGTGAGAGCGTCGTGCGGCCCGCTCGGAGCGCATTCGGCTAGCCTTTCCCCGCGGTGGGGTACGGGAAACCACTCCTAGGGTGATTATCACTCGGCGTGCCGAGTGTGGCGATCGTTGACGCACCCCTGGTGACTGCCTACCGTCGAGAAGGCAGGTCAAGGACGGAGGTCGGCGTGAGAAGCAGCGGCGACGGTACGGCTGGGGGTGCCCCCGGACGGAGTCTCGGGGCGAGCGGCCCGTACCCGCTTCACGGCAGCCCGTTTCAGGGCAGCGCGGCCGATCACGTTCCGCAGCGACCGGCGGCCGTGCCGAGCAGCGGAGGGGCGACGTCCATGACGTCCGAGCAGATCGGCTATCGCGGGCCTACGGCATGTGCGGCGGCCGGCATCACCTACCGGCAACTCGACTACTGGGCACGCACCGGCCTCGTCGAGCCGAGCGTGCGGCCCGCCCACGGGTCGGGGACCCAGCGGCTCTACAGCTTCCGGGACGTCGTCGTCCTGAAGATCGTCAAGCGGTTCCTCGACACGGGTGTGTCGCTGCAGAACATCCGCACCACGGTCCAGCACCTGCGGGAGCGCGGTTTCCAGGATCTGGAGCGCATGACGCTCATGAGCGACGGTGCCACGGTCTACGAGTGCACCTCGCCCGACGAGGTCCACGCGCTGCTCCAGGGCGGCCAGGGAGTCTTCGGGATCGCCGTGGGTGTCGTGTGGCGGGACGTCGAGAGCGCCCTTTCGCAGCTGCACGGGGAGCGCATCGACACCGGGGAGACGCTCGTCGGGCACAACCCTGCGGACGAGCTGGCCAGGCGCCGCAACCGGGCGGTCTGAAGCCTGTCCCGCCGTCTCGGGCGGGGCATTGTCAGTGGCGTAGGGCAGCATCGGACATGTGAGAAAAGCGCCCACGATCCTGCATCTCGACATGGATGCCTTCTACGCCTCGGCGGAGCAGGCGTCCAAGCCGAGTCTGCGTGGGAAGGCCGTCGTCGTGGGCGGGCTGGGGCCGCGGGGTGTGGTGGCCACCGCGTCCTACGAGGCCCGGGTGTTCGGGGTGCACTCGGCGATGCCCATGGGCCAGGCGAGACGGCTCGCGCCGAACGCCGCGTATCTCGTGCCGCGCTTCGGGTTCTACAAGGCGATCAGCGAGCAGGTGATGGGTCTGCTGCGGGAGCTCTCACCCCTGGTGGAGCCGCTCAGCCTGGACGAGGCGTTCGTGGACCTGGAGGCCGGTGGAACGGCCTGGGACGAGGCGTCGGCGCGGCTGGCCGGGGCGAAGCTGCGGGCCGACATACGGGCCGTCACGGGGCTCACCGGATCGGTGGGGCTCGCCGCGTCCAAGATGCTCGCGAAGATCGCCTCCGAGCAGGCCAAGCCGGACGGGCTGGTGGTGATCGAGCCGGGGACCGAGCGGGCGATGCTCGGGCCGATGTCGGTGCGGACCCTGCCGGGGGTGGGGCCGGCGACCGGGGACCATCTGCGCCGGGCCGGGATCCACACGGTCGACGAGATCGTCGAGGCGGGGGAGGACGAACTCGTACGGCTGCTCGGGAAGGCGCACGGGCACGGGCTGTACGCCATGGCGCTGGCGCGGGACGAGCGGGCCGTGGTGGCGGAGCGGGAGACGAAGTCGGTGTCGGTGGAGGACACGTACGACGTGGACATCCATGACCGGGTTCGGGTGGGGCTCGAGGTGCAGCGGCTGGCGGACCGGTGTGTGCGGCGGTTGCGGGGGGCCGGGTTGTCGGGGCGGACGATCGTGCTGAAGGTGCGACGGTACGACTTCTCGACGTTGACGCGGTCCGAGACGTTGCGGGGGCCCACGGACGACCCCGCGGTGGTGCGGGAGGCCGCCTTGCGGCTGCTGGAGGGGGTGGATTCCACGGGGGGTGTGCGGTTGCTGGGGGTGGGGGTTTCCGGGCTTGCCGACTTCACTCAGGAGGACCTGTTCGCCCAGGCCGCGGGGGAGGGAGTGACCGACGCGGTCGAGGAGGTGGGCGATGACGTCCCGGCCGAGGAGCGGGACGTGGTGGTCGAGCGGCGGTGGGTGGCCGGGCATGACGTGCGGCATGCCGAGTACGGGCACGGGTGGGTGCAGGGGAGCGGGCTGGGGCGGGTGACCGTGCGGTTCGAGACGCCGGACTCCGAGCCGGGGCGGGTGCGGACGTTTCCCGTCGACGATCCTCGGCTGGAGCCGGCTGAGCCGTTGCCGTTGGTCGAGGCGTTGGGTTCCCACCCGCAGCACTCATGACCGTTTCGTTGTCGGGTTGGTTCTGATGGGCGCGAGGTACGAGCTGTTCGAGGAGGACGACTTCACGTGGGCCTTGGTCAGGCCTCTATGTCCTCCGTGCCTGCCAGCTTGCCGAAGTTTCGGTCCGGGAGTGGGGGTGGGGCTGCTACGTCGAGGCCGTAGTGGTGGTAGAGCTGGAGTTCCTGGTCGGGGGAGAGGTGGCGGCCCACGCCGAAGTCGGGGGCGTCCTTGATGAGGGCGCGGTCGAAGGGGACGTGCAGGGTGCCCTCGACCAGTTCGCTCGGCTCGAGGGGGACGAAGGCGTCCCGGGAGAAGAGACCGGTGCGTATCGCGGCCCACTCCGGCACACCGGTCGCGTCGTCGAGGTAGACCTCGTCGATGGTGCCGATCTTGGTGCCGTTGCGGTCGAACGCCTTGCGGCCGATCAGGTTGCGCGGATCGATGTCGGTCTGCACGGGCCCTCCACTTGGTCGCAACTCATCCGAAGCGGTCGTAAGCACTACGAAAGAGCACATCGGGGTGTGCGGCCACTCGAAGACTCGTGCGTTGACCTCGCTGGTAGGCTTGCCAGCGGCTGCTGACCCCGTGCGGGAGAGTCCTCCAGACATCATCGGAGGCGCCGAAGGAGCAAATCCTCCCCGGAATCTCTCAGGCTCACGTACCGCATGGACGAGGTCACTCTGGAAAGCAGAGCGGGTGTCGACGGCTTCCGCTCTCACCGACGGTGAAAGCCGGCGACCCTCGGGCGCCGGTGAAGCTCTCAGGTTGAGATGACAGAGGGGGAGGCCGTCGGGGTACCCGCGCCGGGGTATCCCTCGAAGGTCGTGTCAGACCAGGAGGCCTCCGCAATGACCGCCCATCGCATTCCGCTCTCCGAGCTCGAACAGGGGATTCCCTTCGAGCAGCGTCACATCGGCCCTGATCATGAGGCTCGGGCCAAGATGCTCGCGCAGGTCGGCTACGGCTCGCTGGACGAGCTGACCGCCGCCGCCGTACCGGATGTGATCAAGAACGCCGATGCGCTGGAACTGCCCGGTGCGCGCACCGAGGCCGAGGTGCTGGCCGAGCTGCGGTCGCTGGCCGACCGGAACCAGGTGCTCGACTCCATGATCGGGCTCGGGTACTACGGCACCTTCACTCCGCCCGTCATCCTGCGCAACGTCATGGAGAACCCGGCCTGGTACACGGCCTACACGCCGTACCAGCCGGAGATCTCGCAGGGGCGGCTCGAAGCCCTGCTGAACTTCCAGACCATGGTCGCCGAGCTCACCGGGCTGCCGACCTCCGGCGCCTCGCTGCTCGACGAGGGCACCGCGGCGGCCGAGGCCATGTCCCTGTCCCGGCGCATGGGGAAGAACAAGAAGGGCCTCTTCCTCGTCGACGCCGACGTGCTGCCGCAGACCATCGCCGTGATCGAGACCCGCGCCGAGCCGACCGGGGTCGAGGTCGTGGTCACGGACCTGAGCCAGGGCATCCCGGCCGACATCGCCTCGCGGGAGATCAACGGGGTGCTCGTGCAGTACCCCGGCGCCTCCGGGGTCGTACGGGACATCAAGCCGCTGATCGACCAGGCTCATGAGCTCGGCGCGCTCGTGACCGTCGCCGCCGATCTGCTCGCGCTGACCTTGCTGAGGTCGCCGGGTGAGCTCGGGGCGGACATCGCGGTCGGGACCACGCAGCGGTTCGGTGTGCCGATGGGGTTCGGTGGGCCGCACGCCGGTTACATGGCCGTGCACGAGAAGTTCGCGCGGAGCCTGCCAGGGCGGCTCGTGGGCGTGTCCGTGGACGCCGACGGCAACAAGGCCTACCGGCTCGCGCTGCAGACGCGCGAGCAGCACATCCGCCGGGAGAAGGCGACCAGCAACATCTGCACCGCGCAGGTGCTGCTCGCCGTCATGGCCGGCATGTACGCCGTCTACCACGGGCCCGAGGGGCTCAAGGGCATCGCCCGGCGGACGCACCGGTACGCCAACCTCCTCGCGGCGGGACTCCGCGCCGGTGGGGTCGAGGTCGTGCACGGCTCCTACTTCGACACGCTGACCGTGCGGGTGCCGGCGAAGGCCGCCGAGATCGTCTCCGCGGCGCGGCGGAACGGCGTCAACCTGCACCTTGTCGACGCCGACCACGTGTCCTTCGCGTGCGACGAGACCACCGCGCGGGCCCAGGTGGCTGCCGTGTGGAACGCGTTCGGGGTCGAGGCCGACATCGAGGCGCTGGACGCGGCCACCGAGGAGGCGCTGCCGGACGCACTGCTGCGTGACGACGACTTCCTCACCCACCCCGTCTTCCACCAGCACCGCTCCGAGACCGCGATGCTGCGCTACCTGCGCCGGCTCGCCGACCGCGACTACGCGCTCGACCGCGGCATGATCCCGCTGGGCTCCTGCACGATGAAGCTCAACGCGACCACGGAGATGGAGCCGGTCACCTGGCCCGAGTTCGGGCAGCTGCACCCCTTCGCGCCCGCCGAGCAGGCGCAGGGCTATCTGACGCTGATCCGGGAGCTGGAGGAGCGGCTCGCCGAGGTCACCGGGTACGACAACGTGTCGCTTCAGCCGAACGCCGGGTCGCAGGGCGAGCTGGCCGGGCTGCTCGCCGTGCGCGGGTACCACCGGGCGAACGGTGACGAGCAGCGGACCGTGTGTCTGATTCCGTCGTCCGCGCACGGGACCAACGCCGCCAGTGCCGTGATGGCCGGCATGAAGGTCGTCGTCGTGAAGACCGCCGAGGACGGCGAGATCGACGTCGAGGACCTGCGGGCGAAGATCGAGCAGCACCGGGACGAGCTCGCCGTGCTGATGATCACGTACCCCTCGACGCACGGTGTGTTCGAGGAGCACGTCGCCGACATCTGCGCGCAGGTCCACGAGGCCGGCGGGCAGGTGTACGTCGACGGGGCCAACCTCAACGCGCTGGTGGGGCTGGCCAAGCCCGGGCACTTCGGCGGCGACGTCTCGCACCTGAACCTGCACAAGACCTTCTGCATCCCGCACGGCGGCGGTGGCCCGGGCGTCGGGCCGGTGGGTGTGCGGGCGCACCTGGCGCCGTATCTGCCGAACCATCCGATGCAGCCCGCGGCGGGCCCCGAGACGGGCGTGGGCCCGATCTCGGCCGCGCCCTGGGGTTCCGCGGGCATCCTGCCGATCTCCTGGGCGTACGTCCGGCTCATGGGCGGCGAGGGCCTCAAGCGGGCCACGCAGGTGGCGGTGCTCTCCGCCAACTACATCGCCAAGCGGCTGGAGCCCCACTACCCCGTGCTCTACACCGGTCCCGGCGGGCTGGTCGCGCACGAGTGCATCATCGATCTGCGGCCGCTGACCAAGGCGACCGGGGTGAGCGTCGACGACGTGGCCAAGCGGCTCATCGACTACGGCTTCCACGCGCCGACCATGTCGTTCCCGGTGGCCGGGACGCTGATGATCGAGCCGACGGAGTCCGAGGACCTGATCGAGCTCGACCGGTTCTGCGAGGCGATGATCGCCATTCGCGGGGAGATCGAGAAGGTCGGCACCGGGGAGTGGGCGGCCGAGGACAACCCGCTGCGGAACGCTCCGCACACCGCCGGGGCGCTCGGTGGGGAGTGGGAGCACGCGTACACGCGCGAGGAGGCCGTCTTCCCGGGCGGTGTCTCGGTCGCGGACAAGTACTGGCCGCCGGTGCGGCGGATCGACCAGGCGTACGGTGACCGGAACCTGGTGTGCTCGTGCCCGCCGTTGGACGCGTACGAGGACTGACCCGAGGCGATGAGGGCCCCGTTTCGGCGGGGCCCTTTTCCGTGTCGCGTCAGTCGGTCGCCAGTGACACCTCGGTCGACTTGACGAGGGCGACCACGGGGGTGCCGACGGTCAGGGCGAGGTCGGTCGCGGAGTCCGCGGTGATCGCGGAGGTGAGCTCGCCGCCCTCGATCGCGATCTTCACGGTGGCCATGGCGGCGCCGATGGTCACGGCGGTGACCGTGCCCGGGAGCTGGTTGCGGAGGGACACGCCCCGGACCGGGGCGGTGGCGAGGGAGATCTCCGTCGACTTCACCAGGGCGCGGACGGGCGTGTCCCGGGTGAGGGCGAGTTCCTCCACGGCGTCGAGAGTGATCGCGGCCGTGAGGTTCTGGCCGCTGTCGAGGCGGATCTTGACCGTCGCCATGGCCTCGCCCGGGGTGACGGTGGTGACGGTGCCGGGGAGCTGGTTGCGGATGCTCAGGTTCATGGGCAGCAACCTAGGGCCGTATGCGGCTGATGTCGGGTATGTGCAGGTCAGCCGGTGTGGACGCGGGGACGGCGGGCGCGGTCGGGTTCCGCTTCGCGGAGGACCTCGCGGGTGACCGGGGCGACCTCGCCCTGGCCGAAGAGGAAGAAGCGCAGGAAGTTGGCGAAGGGGCTGCCCTCGGTCCACTCGAAGTAGATGTGGGGGGTGCAGCCCGTGGTGTCGCGGACGTGCAGGAGCAGGGCGGCCAGGGCGTTCGGGATGGAGGAGGACTCCAGGGTCAGGACCCGGTACCGGTTGTGGAGGACCTCGCCCCGGACGGTCAGGCCCGCCTCGAACTCCGAGGGGTCCAGGACCGTGACCTCGACGAAGACGAAGTCGTCGCCGGGGAGGTCGTTGTCCTCGCGGATCTGCTCGATCTTGTCCCGGTACTCGGCCTTGTCGCGCTGGTCGGGCTCGTTGGCGATGAAGCGGATCTTGCGGCTGGCCATGTCCCGGATGAAACGTTCCGCCATGGTGTCGAGCGTCACGCTGGTCACGCGCAGCTCGAAGGCGCGGGCCAGGCGCGAGAGGAGGGAGACGAGGATGATGCCGGCGATGAAGCAAGCGCCGATCTTGACGCCGTCGGGGCGTTCGATGACGTTCGCGACGGTGACGTAGAGGAACACCGCCGAGATGACCGCGAAGCCGATCGTCCAACCCCGCTGGCCGGCCTTGCGGGCGGCGATGGTCACCGCGATCGCCGCCGAGCTGATGAGGACGAGGACGCCGGTGGCATAGGCGCCGCCCTGGGCGTCGACGTCGGCGTCGAAGATCCAGGTGACCAGGAAGCCGATGAGGGTGAAGACGATGACCATGGGGCGGACGGCGCGGGCCCAGTGCGGGGCCATGCCGTAGCGGGGCAGGTAGCGGGGCATCAGGTTGAGCAGGCCGGCCATCGCGGAGGCGCCGGCGAACCACAGGATGGCGATGGTCGAGATGTCGTAAACCGTGCCGAAGGCATTGCCCAGGTATTCGTGGGCCAGGTAGGCGAGGGCGCGGCCGTTGGCCGGGCCGCCGGACTCGAAGTCCTTCTCCGGGATCAGCAGGGTGGTGATGAAGCTCGTGGCGATCAGGAAGACGCTCATGATCAGGGCGGCAGCGGTGAGCAGCTTCTTGGTGTCGCGGATGCGGCCGGCGGGACGTTCCTCGGTGTCTCCCGGGTCCCCCTTGACGTGCGGCATGACGGCGACGCCGGTCTCGAAGCCGGACAGGCCCAGCGCGAGCTTGGGGAAGACGAGCAGGGCCACTCCGACCATGGCGAAGACGTTGCCGTGCTCGGCGGTCAGGGCGTTGGACCAGTCGGTGACGACATGGCCCGCGGTGATGACGTGCCACAGGCCGACGATCACGACGACCACGTTGAGGGTCAGGTAGACGCCGACCAGGGCGACCGCGACGCCGACGGCCTCCAGGAAGCCCTTGAGGAACACCGCGCCGAGCAGGGCGACCAGGACGAGGGTGATCAGCATCTGCTGGTCGTGCAGGGTGCCGGTGAGGTGGGGGTTCTCGACCAGGTGGGTGGAGGCGTCGGCGGCGGAGAGGGTGATGGTGATCAGGAAGTCGGTGGCGGCGAAGCCGAGCAGCGTCAGCACGAAGAGTTTGCCCTGCCAGAAGGACAGGAGGCGTTCCAGCATCGCGATGGAGCCCTCGCCGTGGGGGCTTTCCTCGGCCACGCGGCGGTAGACGGGCAGGGCGCCGACCAGGGTGACGAGGACGAGGACGATGGTGGCGACGGGGGAGAGCAGGCCGGCCGCCAGTGCGGCGATGCCCGGCTGGTAGCCGAGGGTGGAGAAGTAGTCGACTCCGGTCAGACACATCACCCGGTACCAGGGCTGTCCCTGGTGCGGGGGTTCGGGTTCGGCGTGCGGGCCCGTGTGGCCGCCGCCCTTGCCCATGTCCGACAGGCCTTCCAGCATCCAGGAGCGCAGACGACTCGGGGGAGGGTGCTCGGTGGTGGCCATCGGGGGGTGCTCCTCGGTGCGGCTCAGCTCGGATCAGGCCGCCTCCGCGGCGGCGGGATCAGCGTAAGCGGAGAGTGACGCCGGGGCCTGTGGATGGAGGCGGTGGAGGCGTCAAACTTCCGTTAAGACTCGGGCCGGCGGCGTCGACGGTGGGTGACGAGGCAGCTTGGGGGGTCGTACGGCCTCGTTCGAGGCGTGGGCGTGGGCCCGGCGGGGTGGACACGTAGCGTCATGTCGCGGCCGGGACGCCGCCGAGGAGTGGCCGGGGCGAGGTGGCAGCGGGCCTCGCCGGTACGGCGTGGATGCGCTGCGGGAGGCACGGGGTTCGGGGGCAGCGGGAGGGACATTTCCGGGTCTGCGTCGCGCATTCGGCGAAGGGGCATACCGGGAAGCGCGATGATCGCACAGCCGGCCGTCCACCGGAACCTTTCAGCACCATCCGGTTAAGGGCTCATAGGGCGGGCGTGACTCATTCCTTGGAAGGGATGCCCTGGAGCCACCACGGAGGCACTGCACGAGGCGCGGGCCGCGGGTGGCAGCGACGCGGCGGCGGCCCGCCGACTGACCGACCCCGGTACGGCCTCGGGGCTGAGCCACGCCGTGACCGGCGCCTTCGTCTCGGCTCAGCGCACGGCCATGTGGACGGCGGCCGGCATCGGCGCGCTGGGCACGGTGGCCGCGCTGGTGTGGCTGCCGGGACCGGTACGGCGGCCGGCGGCGGAGGCGCCGAAGCCGAAGAAGAACGCGTCGCAGAGCGCCTGACCTCGTGTCATCCCTCCGGGTCACCTGGGGCCCGGAGGGATGACCAGGGCGGGAGGACATGCACAGGGCCTGAAGTGGTCACCCCCATCCTCACGCCCAGACCGTCCCTCACCGTGACCTCGGACCGAGTCCTGAGCTGCCCGCAGCCGCGCCCCGGCGCCACCGTGCGACTCGTCTGCCTCCCGCTCTCCGGTGGAGGGCCGGCGACCTTCCGTGACTGGCACCTCGGTGCCAGTGCCGGAACCGAGGTCCGGACCGTCGTCCTGCCCGGCCGGCCGGCCCGCTCGGGCGAGCCCTTCGCCGCCGACCCTCTGCGGTCGCACAGTCCCGCCCACGTCGTTCTGTTCGAGGGAACGGCGACGCTGCTGCACACGGACGCGGACGCCACCGCCGGGCACCTCGACGCGCTGTTCGGCCGACGAAAGGAGCTGACCTCGCGGATCAGGTAGCGGTGCGGGCCCTGACTCCCGGGCCGAAGTGAGGCGGTCCGTGCGGATTCCCCGCGTGGACCGCTTCGTAATGTTCGCAGATGGTGGCGAATGTTTCGTCGATCCAGAGAGGTCGGCGGGCCGGGCGGTGCCGCGACCCGGCCGGTGGAGGTTGTCCCCGACCTCGGGTGCCGCGAGCGGATCCGGCCGCCCGATCAACTGCCCTGCGCGCGAACGGGACGCGTCTCCCGAGCCTCGGCGCCCTGTCGTCGGCGAGGGGCGAGTGGGACGCTGGGTCCTGTCGGGGGAGTCGGCGGCGCAATTCGCGAACATTCCCCATGCACAGGGGGTTGCCACCGTTTAGTAGCTGTCTCTAGGGTGCGGCAGCAACGAAGCTTTCTGGATCTCTTCCGAAACTTTCGAACCGCAGGACGGACAAGGACGGCTCCGTCCCGTACCCAAGGAGCGCATCATGGGCGACCCGGCACTGTCCCGCCGTGGTTTTCTGGCGGCGTCCGCCGCGGCCGGTCTGGGCATGACGGCACTGACCGGTTGTGGCGGCGACTCGGACGGAGGATCGTCCGACGGGACGACCACGGTGGAGTGGTGGAACATCTCGACCACCGAGCCGGCGAAGAGTGTCTGGGCGAGCCTCGCCAAGAAGTTCGAGGCACAGAACCCCAAGGTGAAGATAAAGATCGTCCAGCTGGAGAACGACGCCTACAAGTCGAAGATGACGGCGCTGACCGCCTCCGGGAAGCTCCCCGACATCTTCCACACCTGGGGCGGCGGCGTTCTCAAGCAGCAGGTCGACGCGGGCCTCGTCGAGGATCTGACCGACCGGACCAAGCCGTGGGCCGACGGTCTGCTGAAGGTCACCAAGGAGCCGTACATCCTCGACGGCAAGGTCTACGGCATTCCGTTCGACATGGGCATGATCGGCTTCTGGTACAACAAGAAGCTCTTCAAACAGGCCGGCGTCAGCGAACCCCCCACCACCTGGGGCGGCTTCCTGGAGGCCGTGAGCAAGCTGAAGGCGAAGAACATCACGCCCATCGCCCTCGCCGGCAAGGAGAAGTGGCCGGGCATGTACTACTGGGCCTATCTCGCGATGCGCACCGCCGGCATCGCCGCCCTCCAGAAGGCCAGTGAGGACAAGGACTTCACCGGCGCCGGGTTCGTCGAGGCCGGCCGGCACCTCAAGGAACTCGTGGACCTCCAGCCCTTCCAGAAGGGCTTCCTCAACGCCGCCTACTCCACCCCGACGGGCCAGGCGGCCGCCGTGGGCAACGGCAAGGCGGCCATGGAGCTCATGGGCCAGTGGGCCCCGTCCGTGCAGGCCGACTCCGGCAAGGGACTCGGCGCCGACCTCGGGTTCTTCCCGTTCCCCGCGGTCGAGGGCGGCAAGGGAGCCATCACCGAGGTGTTCGGCGGAGGCGGCGGACACGCCCTGCGCCGGGGTGCCCCGCAGGCGGCCGTCGACTTCCTTAAGTTCTTCGCCTCCGAGGCCACCGAGCTGGAACTGGTCAAGAAGACCAGCGTCCTTCCCGTGCTGCCGAACGCGGAGAAGGCCATGACCGACCCCAACCTCAAGCTCGTACAGGCCCAGTTGAAGGCCGCCACCGGCTTCCAGCTCTATCTCGACCAGGCGTACGCGCCCGCCGTCGGCCAGGAGGTCAACGACAGCGTGGCCGCGCTGATCGCCGGCTCCAAGTCCCCCGAACAGGTCGCTCAGTCGATCACGCAGACGGCGAAGGAAGAGCAGTAGCCCGCGATGACCTCCACGTTCCTCGCAGACAAGCGGAGCGGTCCGGGCACCGATCTCCCGCCCCCGGAAGTCAGGGCCCGGGGGCGGGGCCGTCGGCGCGTACTGCACTGGCTCACCGCGGTCGGCTTCCAGCTGCCCGCCCTGGTGCTGTTCATCGGCATGGTCCTGCTGCCGATGCTGTTCGCGCTGTACGCCGCCTTCTTCCGCTGGGGCGGCTTCGGCATGCCCTCCGACTACGTCGGCACGGACAACTTCACGGATCTCTTCGACAACCCGGTCTTCCTGGGCGACCTGTGGCGCTGCCTGGTCCTGGTCGTGCTCTCCCTCGTGCTCCAGCTGCCGTTCGCTCTCGCCATGGCGGTCCTGCTCAACCAGAGGCTGCGCGGCCGGGCCGTCTACCGGATGCTGTTCTTCGCGCCCTACGTCCTGTCCGAGGCGATCACGGGTGTGCTGTTCAGCATGGTCTTCGCCCCGGACGACGGTCTCGCCGACCACGTCCTGGGCGCGGTCGGGCTCGACGGCGTGGGCGGACTGTGGTTCGCCGACCCGACGTACGTCATGGCGACGCTCTTCCTCGTCATGACCTGGAAGTACTTCGGCTTCCACATGATGCTCTACCTGGCCGGACTCCAGTCGATCCCACGGGAGTTGACCGAAGCAGCGCTCATCGACGGCGCCGGCGCCTGGCAGCGGTTCCGCAACGTCACCCTGCCGCTGCTCGCGCCCACGCTGCGCATCAGCGTCTTCCTGTCCGTCATCGGAGCGATCCAGCTCTTCGACCTGGTCTGGGTGATCACCCAGGGCGGGCCCGACCATCACTCCGAGACGATGGCCGTGACCATGTTCCAGTACGGCTTCAAGCGCTACCAGGTCGGCTACGCCAGCGCGATCAGCGTGGTCATGTTCGGCATCTGCCTCGTCTTCGCCCTCGCCTACCAGCGGTTCGTGCTCCGCCGCGACCTCGAAGGGGCCACCACGACGATGAGGGGGGACGGCAAGTGACCAGCCGTACAAGGGGCGTTCGGACCCTGCCGCTGCACGTGATCCTCGTCGCCGTCGGCGCGGTGATGGTCGTACCCCTCGTGTATGCCGTCCTGTCCGGGTTCAAGTCCACCGACGAGCTCTCCAGCAACCCCTTCGGCCTGCCGAAGCACTGGCTGACCGGCAACTACACCGACATCCTCGGCGGCGGCGAGTTCTGGCGGCTGCTCGGCAGCAGCACCCTGATCGCGGTCGGTACGACGGTGCTGGTGGTCGCCCTGTCCGCGCTGGCCGCCTTCTCCTTCGCCCGGTTCGCCTTCCGTGGCCGGGAAGCGCTGTTCACGCTCTTCACGATGGGGCTGATGTTCCCCTTCGCGGTGGCCGTGCTCCCGCTGTTCCTGCTGTTGCGCTCGCTCGATCTGCTGGACAACCCGCTGGGCGTGATCCTGCCGCAGGCCGCCTTCGGGCTGCCGATGACGATCATCATCCTGCGGGCCTTCTTCCGGGAGATCCCCGGCGAGCTGGAGGAGGCGGCCACCCTCGACGGGTGCAGCTCCTTCGGCTTCTTCTGGCGGGTGTTGCTGCCCATGGCACGGCCGGCGCTCGGCACGGTCTCGGTGCTCGCCGTCGTCACCAGCTGGAACAACTTCATGCTCCCGCTGCTGGTGTTCACCGACAACACATGGTGGACGCTGCCCATCGGTGTGCAGCAGTTCCAGGGGCAGTACTCCGCGGAGTACGCCCGGGTGTTCGCCTATCTCGTCCTGGCGATGGTTCCCGCCCTCGCCTTCTACTCGGTCGCCGAGCGTCAGCTCGTCGGCGGCCTCACCGCCGGTGCCACGAAGGGCTGACACCGGCGCTTTCCAGTTCAGTACGGCTCACCCACCCCCGCACGTGAGGAGTCGCACCATGCGCAGGAACCGTCTCAGACTCGTCGGAGTGCTCGCCGCGGTCCTGGTCGTCACCGGGCTCGGCGCACCCGCCCAGGCCCATGGGAAGCCCGTCACACTGGCCGACCTCGCTCAACGTCACGGCCGTTACTTCGGCAGCGCCACGGACAACCCCGAGCTCGTCGACGAGCCGTACAAGAAGATCCTCGGCAGCGAGTTCGACCAGATCACGCCGGGCAACGGCATGAAGTGGTACGCCACCGAACCCCAGCAGGGCGTCTTCGACTTCGCCAAGGGCGACGAGATCGTCAACCTGGCCCGCGCGCACCACCAGAAGGTGCGCGGCCACACCCTCGTCTGGCACAGCCAGTTGCCCGACTGGATCACCTCGCGCGAGTGGACGGCGGCCGAGCTGAGGCCCGTACTGAAGAAGCACATCCAGACCGAGGTGCGGCACTACCGGGGCAAGGTGTTCGCCTGGGACGTCGTCAACGAGGCGTTCAACGAGGACGGCACGTATCGCGAGAGCGTCTTCTACAAGACCCTCGGCCCCGGCTACATCGCGGACGCCCTGCGGTGGGCCCGGCAGGCCGACCCCAAGGTCAAGCTGTACCTCAACGACTACAACATCGAGGGGATCGGGGCGAAGAGCGACGCCTACTACAACCTGGCCAAGGAGCTGAAGGCGCAGGGCGTCCCGCTCGACGGCATCGGTCTCCAGGCGCACCTGGCGCTCCAGTACGGCTATCCGACCACGCTGGAGGACAACCTTCGCCGCTTCTCGAAGCTGGGCCTGGACACCGCGCTCACCGAGGTCGACATCCGGATGATCCTGCCCGCGACCGAGGAGAAACTGGCCCAGCAGGCCGAGTGGTACGCGGACCTGACGGACGCGTGCCTCGCGGTGCGCCGGTGCGTGGGCATCACGGTGTGGGACTACACCGACAAGTACTCCTGGATTCCGGCGTTCTTCGACGGCCAGGGGGCGGCGCTGCCCTGGGACGAGCAGCTCCAGCCGAAACCGGCGTACCACGCGATCCGGGCGGCGCTGAAGTAGTAGGGGGCGGCGCGATCGGGCGGGCTCCTGCCGGACCGGCGGGGCGCGTCCGACGGGCCGCGGTCGGCGAAGCCTGCCGTGGGCGACCTGGAGCGACGGAGCCCCTGTGAGGGCTTCGAGGGGCAGGGCCGCGTCCGTTTCGGACGCGGCCCTGCGTCTGTTTCGGTGGACGGCCTTGTGGTGCGTCGGGCGGTGGCCGGTCCGCTGAAGGCGAGGCTGTGGCGCGGGCGGTGGCCGTGATTCCCTGTCGGGCGAGCTGTCGCCAGGGCGGGGCGGGGGCTCTGGCCCGGGACGTCGTAGCGGCGAGGCTCGTCAGAGGGTCCTCGGTGGTGCGGTGCTCGAGCGGATCACCAGGTCCGTGCCCAGTTCCACGCGCGGGGTGTCCGGGCGTTCGTCGCGGGCCAGTTTGAGGACCGTGCGGACGGCCAGCTTGCCCATGTCGGCGAGGGGCTGGCGGATGGTCGTGAGCGGGGGCGCGGACCAGCGGACTTCCGGAAGGTCGTCGAAACCCACCACGCTCATGTCCTCGGGGACCCTGAGCCCGCGTCGCCGCAGGGCCTCGATCGCGCCCAGGGCCATCTGATCGCTGGCCGCGAAGACGGCGGTCGGCGGCTCGGGCAGCGCGAGGAGCTTCTCGCAGCCCGCGAAGCCGGACTCCGGATGGAAGTCGCCGGGCACCACCAGTGACTCGTCGAAGGTGAGACCGGCACCCTCCAGAGCGGCACGGTAGCCGTCGAAGCGGGCCCGTGAGCACAGCAGCCGGGGCGGTCCCGCGATCAGGCCGATCCTGCGGTGACCCAGCGACAGCAGATGCTCGGTGGCCGCGAGCCCTCCCGACCAGTTGGCGGCGCCGATGGTGGGGGCGTCCAGCGCGGGGGAGCCGGCCGGGTCGACGACCACCAGCGGGACGCCCAGCATGCGCAGCTCGGCGTGGAGGACCGTGTCCAGCGCCGAGGTGACCAGGATGACCCCGTCGGAGGCCCGGGCGCGCAGATTGCGCATCCACTCGCGGGCGTCGCCCGAGCGGCCGTGGATCGCGGAGACGACGGTGCCGACACCTTCCGCGTGGGCGACCTCCTCGACCCCGCGGATGATCTCCACGGCCCAGGGGCTGTCGAGGTCGTTGAAGACCAGGTCGAGCAGGGCGGCGCGAGTGCCGGGGGCCGCGGGGCGTTTGCGGTAGCCGTAGCGCTGGAGCAGTTCCTCGACCCGGGCGCGGGTGTGCGGGGAGACGTCGGAGCGGCCGTTGACGACCCGGGACACCGTCGGCACCGAGACTCCGGCCTGCCGGGCGATCTCCGTGATGGTGACTCTGCCCCGGGGTCCGGCGTCGGCCTCGCCTGCTGTCACTTGCCACCTCCGTGTCGGAGCCTCGGAACTTCCAGGAGTCTTCCGGAAAACCGGGCCCATACACAAGGCGTCACAGGGAGTGATCGCCGTCGGACATGCGTCGGGGCCGGTGCGCAGACGGTCGCTGCGAGCCGGCCCCTCAAGGTCTCCGGGCGGTACGGCGGCCGCCCGGTCGTGCTCAGGCGGCTGTCGCCCCCGCGAGCGGGCGGTGCGGTGCGATGACCCGGCCGTCGGGCAGGAGCTCACCGGTGTCCTCGAAGAGCAGAACGCCGTTGCACAGCAGGCTCCAGCCCTGTTCCGGGTGGTGCGCCATGAGGCGGGCGCATTCCCGGTCGGTGGAGTCTGCGGTGGGACACGGTGGCTGGTGCTGGCACATTGGTGGGATCTTTCGCTGTGTTGTGGTCATGACGTCCCCCGTTGCGATAACTCAGTCCGAACCAGTGTTGCCCTACGGGCGTCAATCCGCAGGGATTTCGCATCACCACTTCTTCACAGATTGGAGACGCATCACCCAGGCGGATGGTTCATCCCAACTGCACTGCCCCTTCGGGTGGTTCGAGGTGGTCGAAAAGGGCTAGTCCACCTGAGTCGACCCGATGGTCGGCTCGTCCGAGCGATTGGTTGCTCGTACGAGCGAATGGATTCTGTGCGATCCCTGCGGATTTTGTACGACCTTAATGGCACCCGAAACGACGGCGTACCCCGCTACCCGGAATTCGGGGCGGGGTACGGGCGTGCCGGGTGAGGCCGGAGGCGGCCGGTTCTCAGGCGGGCGAGCCGAGCAGCGGGGCCGGCGACACCCGGTGGGTGAGTACCGGAAGCAGTTCGGCCGCCCGGTGCGGGCGGTGGGCGGCGATGCCGGGCGGGGCCGGTGCCAGCGGGACGAGCAGGTCGGTGGCGGCGAGGCGGCCCGTGCCGGCGTCCGCCGCGCAGTCGCCGTGCAGCCACAGCGCGAGCATGTACAGGCCCGGGATCGACAGCAGGCGCGGCTGGTACGGCTGCTGCATGACCTCCGCCTGGCGCAGCGCCCGCTCGGTGGACGCGATGTAGGGGCCCTCGAAGAAGTGCGAGAACGCCCAGCCGTCCGGGGTCAGCATGGAATCCGCCGCGGCCACGGAGCGCTCGCCGCAGCGGATCAGGAAGCGCCACCCGGCCAGCCTGGTCGCGGTGCCGTCCAGGATGTGCACGGGCAGGGGGAGCTCGGGTGTGACGGGTCCCTGGGCACGGAGCAGGGAAGGCGTCCGGGCCTCACGGACGGCGGTGGGCGAACCGAGTGCGGTGAGGACGGAGCGAAGTGCTGGGGCGGGAGCCGGGGGGACATGCAAAGGCATGGTGGGTCGCCTCTCATTCGACAGGCACGATGGCGCGAGGGCGGGGGCGGACGGCGCTGTCAGCTCACGGGGTCAGAGAGGCGGGGGCCGGGGTCCGGTGACGCGGGGGCGAATGAGGCTGCCGTACGTCACCTGACGGCAGGATCCAGGACCGCGGGTGCCAACCCTCTGCCTTGTTCGCGGAGTTTATACGACAAGTGTTCACACGGTGTTTCGTCTAGCCGTTTCCGTCGCGCGGGGCAAGGGCCCAATCGGTCGGCGATACGCGGGAATCATCCCGATACCGTGTCTGCTTCGCCGCGGTGACCTCGCAGAATGTGCGGGAGGCGGTCGGCCAATTCTCGTCGGCGTTTTTCACGAGTTCTTCGGGGCACTCGAAACTGCTGACAGCCCCATGCCGAGTGAATGTGCCACCGGTCACATCCGACAGGGTAGCGGGCTCGGGGCCGCGGCGGGACGTTATCGATCGTTCCGGCTGGGCATCATCCCACCTGACTCATGAAGCGACGAGGAGGGCCCTTCGATGGGGGAGAAGGTCGTGGCAGGCCAGTTCGACCTGTCCGATCGCCAGCGCTACCGCGACAAGCTCCGAAGGTGTCTGACGGGGCTGGAGCGGCTCCTGGCGGAGCAGCGGTTCGACCGCCCCAAGAACCTGATGGGGCTGGAGATCGAACTGAATCTGGTCGGCAGCGACGGCATGCCGAGAATGTTGAACGGAGAGGTCCTCGAACGTATCGCAAGCCGAGATTTCCAAACAGAACTCGCCATGTTCAATCTGGAAGTCAACATAGCCCCACACCGGTTGGGAGGGCGGGTATTCGACCGGCTCGCGGAGGAAATCCGTACCTCGCTGGCATATGCCGACCGTAAAGCGGGCGAGCTCGACGCGGGAATCGTGATGATCGGCATTCTGCCGACCCTGGACCGGGACGACCTGGTCTCCTCCAACCTTTCCGACGTCGACCGCTACACCCTGCTCAACGACCAGATCGTGGCCGCGCGCGGCGAGGACTTCGTCCTCGACATCGAGGGGGTGGAGCGCCTCACCTGCACCTCGAAGTCCATCGCCCCGGAGGCCGCCTGCACCTCCGTGCAACTGCACCTCCAGGTCACCCCTGGCCGTTTCGCCGACGTGTGGAACGCCGCGCAGGCGGTGGCCGGCGTGCAGATAGCCGTCGGCGCCAACTCGCCCTTCCTGTTCGGCCGTGAGCTGTGGTGCGAGTCCCGGCCGCCGCTCTTCCAGCAGTCCACGGACACCCGCCCGCCGGAGCTCCAGGCCCAGGGAGTGCGGCCGCGCACCTGGTTCGGCGAGCGGTGGATCTCCTCGGCGCACGACCTCTTCGAGGAGAACCTGCGCTACTTCCCGGCCCTGCTGCCGATCTGCGACGACGAGGACCCGCTGGAGGTCCTCGACGAGGGCGCGGTGCCCTCGCTCGCCGAACTCGTCCTGCACAACGGCACGGTGTACCGCTGGAACCGGCCCGTCTACGGCATCGCGGACGGGGTCCCGCACCTGCGCGTCGAGAACCGCGTGCTGCCCGCCGGCCCGACCGTCACGGACGTCATCGCCAACGCGGCCTTCTACTACGGCCTCGTCCGCGCCCTCGCCGAGGAGCCGCGGCCGGTGTGGACCCGGCTGCCCTTCGAGGCGGCCGCGGCCAACTTCGACGCGGCCTGCCGCCACGGCATCGACGCGCGCATGACCTGGCCCCGGCGCGGTCGCTACGGCGGCACGGTCGAGGTCGACGCGGTGAGCCTCGTACGCGACGAACTGCTGCCGCTGGCCGAGACGGGGCTCGCGGCGTGGGGCATCGAGCCCGCCGACCGGGACCTGTATCTCGGGGTGATCGAGGAACGGTGCCGGCGCCGGACCAACGGGGCGTCCTGGCAGACGGCGACCTTCCACCGGGCACTGGAGGCGGGGCTGTCACGGGACGCGGCCCTGGCGGCCACGACACGGCGGTACGGCGAGCTGATGCACCTGGGAGAGCCGGTGCACACCTGGCCGGTGGGGCTGCCCGAGCCCGCCCCGCTGGGGTGACGCGCCGAGTCAGCCGCCGCTGCCGCCCTGTGCTCCCGCCGCCACGATGGCCTTCAGGATGACCGTGTGGATCTGGGCGGGGTCGTTGACCTGCTGGCCGGAGCCTCCGGTGGCCTTGGCGAGCTGCTCGGCCTCCGCACGGTCGGCGTCCGGGCCCACCGCGATCACGATGAGGGGGACCGGGCGCTCGGGGCTGGAGAGCCTCTCCAGCTCCGAGGTCAGCGCCCCGCGCGAGATGCTGCCGGGATCCTGATTGACGCCGTCGGTCAGCACCACCAGCGCGTTGAACTTGCCCTCGGCGTAGGAGGACGTCGCCGCCTTGTACGCGGCGAGCGTGGTGTCGTACAACCCCGTCGCGCCGCCCGCGACCGGCTCCAGGTCGCCGAACGCCGCCGACAGCCGCTCCCGTTGGGTGCCGCCCGTGCCCGTGCTGTCGCCCAGCCGGTCCGTCGGCACGAGGATCTTGTAGTCCTTGTCGCCGTCGAGCTTCGTGGAGAACTTCCACAGACCGATCTCGTCCTCCTGGGTGAAGGTGGCGAGCGCCTGGAGGAGGGACGCCTTGGTGACGTCCATCCGGGAGCGGTCGGTGCCCGGCACGGTTTCCGACATCGAGGAGGAGGCGTCGACGACCGTGGTGATCCGGGCGCTCTGCACGGTGATCGTCCAGGTGCCGAGGGCCTCCTGGAGCGCTGTCGCGGAGGCGGGCTCATCGGCCGCCGCCGCGTACGGCTGCGGCACCTTGCCGCCGGCCTTCGCGACCAGCGAGGCCGACACCTGGTCGTCGGAGGTCCTGAACCCCCGGTCCGTCAGCAGCTGCTCCTGCTCGGGCTTGCGCAGATACGTCATGAAGCGGATCGCCGCCCGGCTCTCGTCCGTGCTCAGCTTGGTCTCGTCGACGAGCGCGTACGGGTAGTCCAGCCGCGGTGAACCGTCCTTCGGGTAGAAGAAGTCCAGACCGTCCCCGGACTCCGCCGAGGAGTTGTGCGCGAAGGCCGCCTGCTCGGACAGGACCAGTGCCTGGTTGCGCTTCGGATTGCCCTGCTCGGTGCCGGAGGAGTCCCGCGGCAGCGTCTCCACGAGCTGGCCGTCGCTGTCGGAGATGCGCTGCGAGAGCGTCTTCATCATCGCCGCGGCCTGCGTCGCCCCGCCCTCCACCCGGCCCGCCGCGCTGCTGAGCCGGGTCAGGGCGAGCAGCCCGGACGCGCTGCGCGCGGGGTCGGCGGCGCCCAGCTTGACGGAGTCGCCCCCGAGGGTGGCGCCCGCCAGCTCGAGCCAGCCGTACGTCTTCTTCGGCCAGCCCAGCGACTGCGCGGCGGCCGGCACCATGGCCATCCCGACCGGGCTGGAGGCCACGTTGCCCACCCGGGCCACCTTCGTCGCGCCGCCGTCCGCGGAGATCTGCTCCAGCCACACGTCCGAGTCCGGCACCCACACCTGCGCACCCGGGTCCTTGCCGGCCGCGAGCGTGTCCCTGACCTTGTACGACTCGCGCGCCGTCACCGTGATGTCGACGCACCGCCCGTCGGAGGTGAGGTTCTCGTCGTGGGCCCGCTCGGCCGCGCTGCGCAGTGCGGGGGCCACGTCGGGGGAGGCGGCGACCTCGAGCCGTACCGCCTCGTCCTGGCAGGAGGAGCCGAAGGAGAGCAGACCGCCCTGGACGGCGGCGGCCGTACCGCCGGCGACGGTCAGGACGAGCACCGTCGCGATGGCGACGGTGCGGCGGCGGGCTCGTGGGCGGGGGTCGCTGCCGCCCGCCCCATACTGATCGGGCAAGCTGTGACGTCCCATGACGGTGGTGCCCCTCCCTGTCGACTCCCCGCGCCCGGACAGCTGTATCCGGCAGGAAAAGGTGGGAGGTACGCCCCGTACGGCGTCCGTCCCCCCGACGGCCTGTCGCGCACGAAATTCGTAAGTGCTCACGATCTTCGTAAGTACTTTCGAAGGACCCTAGCGGGGTGGGGAGGGGGATGAGGCTGGATTACTCAACTGGAGGCAGGTGTGCAGGCGGAGGAAGGGGCAGTGGCCGATTCTTTTCCGCAGAAGGCGCTCTCGCGGAGATTCTTCCGTGACGAGACGCTGCTCGTTCTGGGGCTTTCGCTCGGTGCGAGCGGTGTGTCCGCGCTGATCAGTTTTGTCGGATCGGTCACCAAACCTGGGGGTCTCAAGGATCAGGCGGCGACTCTCAATGCCTCGGCCGCGCCCGGCCGTCCCTGGCTGGATCTCGCCTGGCAGCTCTTCGGGATCGCGTCGGCCCTGGTCCCGGTCCTGCTGGTCGCGCACCTCCTGCTGCGCGAGGGGCAGAGCCTGCGGACCCTCGGCTTCGACCGCACCCGGCCCGGCCCCGACCTGGCCCGCGGAGCCGGGATCGCCGCTGTGATCGGCAGCACCGGAATCGCCTTCTACCTGGCCGCGCGCGGCCTCGGCTTCAACCTCACCGTGGTGCCCGAGGCGCTGCCCGACGTGTGGTGGAAGTACCCCGTGCTGATCCTCTCGGCCCTGCAGAACGCGATCCTCGAAGAGGTCATCGTCGTCGGCTACCTGCTGCGCCGGCTGCACCAGTTGGGCTGGACCCCGGGCACCGCCCTGGTGGCCAGTTCCGTACTGCGCGGCAGCTACCACCTGTACCAGGGGATCGGTGGCTTCATCGGCAACATGGTGATGGGCGTGGTGTTCGTCTACCTGTACCGGCGGTGGGGCCGGGTGGGTCCCCTGGTGGTGGCGCATTCCCTGCTCGACATCGGTGCCTTCGTGGGGTACGCGCTGCTCGCCGGGAAAGTGGGCTGGCTGCCCACGGCCTGATTCAGGCGAGCAGCTCGCCCTCGATGACCGTGACCGCCCGGCCCGTCAGAAGCGTGCGCTCGCCGAGCAACCGCGTACGCACCCGGCCGGAGCGGGGCGAGGCCTGGAGGCCGGTGAGTTCGGCACGGCCGAGCCGCTCCGACCAGTAGGGCGCCAGTGCCGTGTGGGCGCTGCCGGTGACCGGGTCCTCGTCGATCCCGACGTTCGGGAAGAAGCAGCGGGAGACGAAGTCGTGGCCCAGGTCCGGGTTCTCGGCGCGCGCCGTGGCGATGACGCCGCGCGTGGAGTACGCGGCCAGGGCCTTGAGGTCGGGGCGCAGGGCGTGGACGGTCTTCTCGTGGGCCAGTTCGAGCAGCAGGTCGCCGATGTTCGGGCCGGTGTCGAAGGCCGTGAGCGGCTCGGCGCCCAGCGCCTCGGCGACGCCCTCGGGCAGCGCGACCGGCGTCAGCGGGGCGGTGGGGAAGTCCAGGGTGATCGAGCCGTCCTCGCCGGGCATGGCGACGAGGACCCCGCTGCGGGTGGCGAACCGCACCGGACCCTCGTGGGCACCGGTGGTGCGCAGGACGTGGGCCGTGGCGAGCGTCGCGTGGCCGCACATGTTCACCTCGGTGGTGGGCGTGAACCACCGCAGCGCCCAGTCGGCCTCACCGCCTTCGGGGAGCCGGTGGGCGAAGGCCGTCTCTGCGTGGTTCACCTCCAGCGCGATGTTCTGGAGCCGGTCGTCGTCCGGGAAGGCGTCGTCCAGGAGCAGAACCCCGGCCGGGTTGCCGGCGAAGGGACGGTCGGTGAAGGCGTCGACGATTCGGATGCGCATGGGCCGACGGTACGGCGTGCTCCTGCGGCCGGGACAAGGCCAATCCGGGGTCGCTGGACCGATTTTCCGTGGCGTGGGTCGAGTGCCCGGGCGCAACCCGGCCCGCGTCGCGTTGGAAGGTTGCGCAGGCTCTGGGCCGGCGTCGGAGCCGCAGTCGTGCTTCGCCCATTGCGCTCGCGCCGACGAGCATCCATTATCAGGAATCCTGTTACTTTAACCTTGTAACGATGGGTGCCCAGTCATGCCGTTCAGCTCCGGAATCAAGGCCAGGGCGATTCAGCTCCTGCTCGGCCGCGTGATGTCCCGTGTGCACGAGGACCTGCGCTTCACCGACATTCCCGCGCGCACCGAGACCCTCCGGGTGGACACCGGCGCCGGGCCGGTGACGTGCACCGTCTACCGTCCGTCGGCCACCACCGACACGCCCGCCCCCGTGTACGTCAACTTCCACGGCGGCGGTTTCGTGGTCGCCCGCTCCCAGCAGGACGACCACATCTGCCGCTGCATCGCCGCCACGGCCGGCTGCGTCGTCATCAACGTCGACTACGCGGTCGCGCCGCAACGGCCGTACCCCGCAGCCGTCACCCAGGCCTACGACGTCACCCGGTGGGTCGCAGAGAACGGCGCCGCCGGTGGCTGGGACGGTTCACGGCTCGCCGTGGGCGGACACAGCGCCGGGGCCAACCTGACCGCCGCGGTGTGCCGCCTGGCCAGGGAGCGCGGAACCTTCCGGCCCCGGCTCCAGATCCTCGACTCGGCGCCGCTGGACCAGGTCGCGGACCCGGCCACCAAGCCGTCCCCCGTCGCCAAGCCGCTGCTCACCCCGCAGCTCATGCGGATCTTCACCGCCGCGTACGTCCCCGACCCCGCCGACCGCGCCCACCCTCTCGTCTCGCCCGCCCTCGCCGACGACCTCGCGGGCCTTCCGCCCGCCCTGGTCATCACCGCGGAGAACGACCGGCTGCGTGAGGAGGGGGACGCCTACGCCAAGGCTCTGGAGGCGGCCGGTGTCCCGGTCACCCACCGCGTCTTCGAGGGCGTCGACCACTACTTCACCCACACGGGGCCGGTGCCGGCGGGAAAGGAGGCCATCGACCTGATGGCCACCGCGCTGCGTGACGCCCTGAGGTGACGTTCCTGCCCCCGTCGAGGTCGGTCGTCCGGGGCGGTGTCACTCCATCGACGCCAGGATGCGGTCGAGTGTCCGGCGCCCCATCGCGCTCATCGTCGGATTGCTCTCGACGTAGTACCAGACGACACCCATCGCCTGTTCGAACGCCCAGGCCTTGCCGCGCTCCCACTCCAGATCGTCGCAGCCGAGGGTCCGCCGGAGCACTTCCCGCGGGCCCGGCTGCAACAGGTGCCAGGCGCCGACCAGATCCAGTGCGGGGTCGGCCGGGCCGAAGCCGCCGGTGTCGAGAACGCCGCCGAGCCGGCCTCCCGCGACCAGGACATTGCCGGGAATCAGGTCGCCATGGCTCATCACGTCGGCGCCCGTGCGGGGCAACTCCCGGAAGTGGCTCCACAGCCGGCGCAGCCGGGGCACGTCGAGCAGTCCCGTGCTCTCCGCGAAGCACTTCGCCATCCACTCGTCGTGGTCGGTGAGGACGCCGCCGCGTTGGTCGCCGCTGAAGAGCCGCCCCCGTGTCTCGGCGTCGCGCAGGGCTGAGATGAAGACCGCGAGGTCCTCGGCGAAGGCCTCCGACCCGCTCGGGTCGGCGTCGGAGGCGATGGTCCCCGGCAGCCATGTCTGGACCGACCACGGCATGGGGTAACCGGCTCCGGGCTTTCCCAGGGCGACGGGTTCCGGGGCGGGGAACAGAGACACCTGTGCCAGCTCCGCGCTCGCCCGGGCCTCCTGCTCCAGCACGGCGAGCGCCTCGGCGGCATCCGTCGGACGCAGTGGGAAGCGCGCCGAGAGGTCGTCCCCGATGCGGAAGATGGCGTTGACCGTCCCGGTCGACCGCAGGGGACGGACCGCCCTGCCGCTCCACTGAGGGAACTGGTCCCGGATCAGGGTCGCGACGATGTCGGCGGTCACGTCCACCTGGTCGTCGTGCATGGTCATCCGCGCAGGCCCTTCTCCACCGGTCCCCCGCGAAACGCCGGAAGCGGACCGGATCCACTGTGACGAGAGCCAGTATTCGGATGCCGGGGCCCGGATCAAATGAGATTTTCTTCCCTTGGCGCCTTGCCGCCATCGCGGCGGAGTCCATCGTTCACGCCCGCCGGCGCCCGTCCGAGACCAACCCGTAAGTCGGATGCACTCATCCCCACACCGGAGGTTCCATGCCCAAGGGCTACTGGGTCAGCGTCTACCGCACCATTTCGGACCCCGAGAAACTGGCTGCATACAACGAACTGGCTGCTCTGGCCGTCCAGGCCGGCGGCGGTCGGACCTTCGTCCGTGGCGGTCGGGTCGTGGCGCATGACGCCGGAATCGCCGAGCGCACCGTCCTGGTCGAGTTCGACAGCTTCGAGCAGGCCGTCGCGACGCACGAGAGCGCGGCCTACCAGGAGGCGCTGGTCGCCCTCTCCGACGGCGTCGAGCGCGACTTCCGCATCGTCGAAGGCATCGACTGACCGACCAGACGGACGGTGGTGCCCGGGCCCACCCCCGTGTGGGCCCGGGTCGGAGGTTCGCGGAGGACGGGCTGACGGAAGGCGGCGGGGGCCTCGCAGCTCGCCGCCTCGCACGCGGCGCGCGTACCGGCGAACCCGGCAGGGTCCCGCGGCCTGCTCCGGCGACTTACGACAGGGCCTTGTCAGGCGATCGGTTCCGATATATCGTTGAGGCATCGCGACAGATCAACGATGAATGGAGTGATTGCGATGCGTTCCCACGGATTCGAGCGTGGACATGGTGGAGCCGGTCGTCGGGGCCGTGGTGGTCCCGAGAGCCTGCGAGGTGCCTTCGGGCCCTTCGGTCCGGGCGGTCCCGGTGGTCCCGGCTTCGGGGGGCCGGGCTTCGGCCCCGGGCCCTGGGGGCCGAGGGGGCGGGGCGGACCCAGGGGGAGGGCGCGGCGCGGCGACGTGCGTGCCTCGATCCTGGCCCTGCTCAAGGACCGGCCCATGCACGGTTACGAGATGATCCAGGAGATCGCCGAGCGCAGCGGCGGGGCGTGGAAGCCCAGCCCCGGCTCGGTGTACCCCACCCTCCAGTTGCTGGAGGACGAGGGGCTGATCGCCAGCGAGAGCGAGGGCGGCAAGAAGCTGTTCTCGCTCACCGAGGCCGGCCGCACCGCGGCCGACGAGGGCCCCGACGCGCCCTGGGAGGAAGCCTCCCGCGGCATCGACTTCGAGGCGCTCGGTGAGATCCGGCAGGCCGGCTTCGGTCTGATGGAGGCGTTCGGGCAGGTCTGGAAGACCGGCAGCAAGGAGCAGCGCGACAAGGCGGTCGCCGTCATCAACGAGGCCCGCAAGAAGCTGTACCTCATCCTCGCCGACGAGGACTGATCACAGGTCCACGGCAGGACAGGCGCCCCGGGAAGGGATTCCCGGGGCGCCTTCGTGCGTGCCGGGGGTCAGGTCACCAGGCCGGTCAGCTTGCGCAGAGACTCGTTCAGTGCCGCGGTCCCCGAGTCCTTCAGCTTGCCCGCCATCAGGGAGACGGCGGCGCCGGTGAACTCGCCGTCGATGCGGACCGTGGTGGCGTCGCCCTCGGGGGTCAGGGTGTAGCGCGTGGCCACGCTCACCGCCATCGGGCCCTTCCCTCGGATGGCGAACAGCCGGGCCGGCTCCACCTGGTCGATGGTCCACTCGACCTCGGCGGGGAAGCCCATCAGCTTCATGTTCTCCTGGAAGGTCCCGCCCGGTTCGAGAACCGTCGGGCCGCCCTTGGGGAAGCTCGTGTGGGTGGCGTTCCACTCCCCGTACGACGGCCAGTCGGTGAGCTGGGCCCAGACCTTCTCCGCGGGCGCCGGGATGCGTGCCTCCGCGCTGATTTCCGCCATGCGGCCACCTCTTCGTGTCGGGCTGTGGTGTCGCGGAAAGTAGCCGCAGGGGGCGCAACATTCAATACTGATGAACCGTCAGAAAACGTGGAGGGTCTCAGGCCCCGGACTCGCAGGCTCCCGGACTCACAGGCCCCCAGCCTCGCAGGCCCTCAGCCCACCCGCCGTATCACCGCCGCGTCGAACAGGTCCCACGCGCGCGGGAACGCACTCTCGTCGTGGCAGTGCCACGCCTCCCAGAACAGGTCGGCGAGCAGTGCGTCCTCCGGGGCGTACACCCGGTACACGTACTGCTTGCCGTCCACCGCCGGCAGCGCCACCAGCCAGCTCCTGCTCTCCACGCCTGTGTGGGACGAACGGCGTCGCGGGGTGGTTGCGCGAGGGGCGCATGGCAAGGCGGCGCGCGCCCACCGGCCCGGAAAGGCGTGATGTCATCCGCAAGGAGGAGATTCCGGCCCCGGGGTCCGCTCTCCGTGGGACGCGAAGATGCTTCCCTTCGAGGATGTGCCGATTCGGTGGGGACTGATGGGGTGGGGGATGTGCACCCCCGTATCCCCCGGCAGTCGGCCCGCGAACCGAGCGGTCCGCCGCCGGTCAGTCCGGACGACGATGTCAGGCTCAGCGCGGAACTGACAGCGGTGGTGTCCGGCGCCCGCAGGCGCGCGCTGAGGGACGGGGACCGGCAGATCGACACGGCGCATCTGCTGCACTCGCTCCTCGACGCCGACGCCGAGGCGTACGCCGTCCTCGAGGCGGAACCCCAGCTGCCGCGGCTCCTCGGCTATCTCGTGCAGCGCAGCATCGGCTACGGACTGCGCTGGCAGGGCACCGTCGAGGACTCCGGCGCCGTCCCCGTGGTCACGGCGGCCGAGGGATTCTCACCGCTCGCCGCGGGCGCGATGGACCACGCCTGGGCCCGGGCCGAACGGCGTGCCGACGGACCCGCCCGCGGGACCGACCTGCTCGCGGCCATTCTGGTGGACCCCGGGTCCCGGGCCGTCGAGGTGCTGACCCGCGCCGGGATCGACGCCCGGGCGGTGCTCGCCCGGGTCGACGAGCCGAGCGAACCCGAAGGCCTGTGGGGCGGCCCCCCGCGGTCCAGCCGCTGAGACAGGAGTCAACGGGGGTGACGCTCATGTCGTCCCCTGTCATCATGGGCCGGTGCATACGTCTGAGAGCAGCAGGGCGGCCGGAGACGGCAAGGGAGTCGGTTCCGGTGACGGCAAGGGCGTCGGTCTCGGTCTCGCGCTGGTGTCCGCGCTCGCCTTCGGCGGATCCGGGGTCGCGGCCAAGCCGTTGATCGAGGCGGGCCTCGATCCGCTCCACGTGGTGTGGCTGCGGGTCGCGGGCGCCGCCCTGGTGATGCTGCCGCTCGCCGTCCGCCATCGCGCGCTGCTGCGCAGCCGTCCCGCCCTGCTCGCCGGTTTCGGGCTGCTGGGTGTGGCGGGCGTGCAGGCCTTCTACTTCGCGTCGATCTCCCGGATCCCCGTCGGTGTCGCCCTGCTCGTCGAGTACCTCGCCCCGGCCCTGGTGCTCGGCTGGGTGCGGTTCGTGCAGCGGCGGCCGGTCACCCGCGCCGCCGCGCTCGGGGTGGTCCTCGCGGTCGGCGGGCTCGCCTGTGTCGTCGAGGTCTGGTCGGGCCTGAGCTTCGACGCCCTCGGACTGCTCCTCGCGCTCGGCGCGGCCTGCTGCCAGGTCGGCTACTTCGTCCTGTCCGACCAGGGCAGCGACTCCGGCGAGGTGCCGGACCCGCTCGGCGTGATCGCGTACGGCCTGCTCGTCGGCACCGCCGTCCTGACCGTCGTGGCCCGCCCGTGGACCATGGACTTCTCCGTCCTCGGCGAGCGCGCCGACATGAACGGCACCCCGGTCGCGGCCGGACTGCTGCTCGGCTGGATCGTCCTCGTCGCCACCGTCCTCGCCTACGTCACCGGCGTGGTCTCGGTGCGCAGGCTCTCGCCCGCGATAGCCGGGGTGGTGGCCTGCCTGGAAGCGGTCGTCGCGACCGTCCTCGCCTGGGTGCTGCTCGGCGAGCACCTCTCGGCGCCGCAGATCGTGGGCGGCGCGGTGGTCCTGCTGGGCGCCTTCATCGCGCAGTCCTCGACCCCGGCCAAGGGGTCCGCGGAGCCGGTCGCGGCCGGCGGCGCCGAAAGTCGGTTGTCCGCCCGGGAAAACGCCGCCTAGGCTCCCGGATCATGCACACGCAGACACGCATCGTCTCTCCGCCCGCCGCCTGAGGCGGGCCCTCCGGACACCGCGCCCGGCCATGCCGCCGGGCCGAACGGTGCTGCCCGCAGACGAAGTCCGCGGACCCCGCCGCCGGGCGGGCGTCCTCTTCCGAACTTCCGCGCTTTCGCGCGACTGCGGAGAGAACACGTGTCGCATGCTTCCTCAGGCCTGCCCGTCGGGCGAGGCCTCGTCTATCTGATCGTCGCCGGTGTCACCTGGGGCACCGCGGGGGCGGTCGCCTCCGTGGCCTACCGGACCAGTGACCTGGGCCCGGTGTCCCTGTCCTTCTGGCGCTGCGCGGCCGGGCTGGCGGTGCTGCTCGCCGTCCGTCCCCTCCGGCCACGCGCGCGTACGGCCGTCTCGGAACCGCTCAGCCGCAGGGCCCTGAGGGTCGGCGCCTCGGGTGTCGCGCTCGCGGTGTTCCAGACGGCCTACTTCGCGGCCGTACGGTCCACCGGGCTCGCCGTGGCCACCGTCGTCACCCTGGGCGCGGGACCCGTCCTCATCGCGCTCGGGGCACGTATCGCCCTGGGAGAACGGCTCGGACGGGGCGGAGCCGTCGCCGTCGCCGGGGCGCTCGCCGGACTCGCCGTGCTGATGCTGGGGGGTGCGGAGGCGTCGGTACATCCCCTGGGCGTGCTGCTCGGGCTGCTCTCGGCGGCGGGCTGCTGTGTGATGACCCTGATCACGCGAGCCGCCAGGGCGGAGTCCTCCGGAACGTCCGTGGCGGTGTTCGCGGTCACCAGCCTGTGTCTGCTGCCCCTCGCACTGGCCGAGGGACTGCTCCCGCACACGGCCCGACCCGCCCTGCTCCTGGCCCTGTTGGCCTACCTGGCGACCGTCCCGACGGCCCTCGCCTACGCCCTCTACTTCGCGGCCGCCGCGGTCGTCCGCTCCACCACCGTCTCCGTGATCATGCTGCTCGAACCGGTGAGCGCGGCAGGGCTGGCCGTCGTGCTGTTCGGCGAGCGCCTCACCCCGGCCGTCCTCATCGGCACCCTGCTGATGCTGGGCGCGGTCGCGGGGCTCGCGGTGACGGAGACGCGAGTGCCCGCCTGACGGGCGGAGGGGCCCTTCACCGTGAAGGGCCCCTCCGCTCAGGCGCCTTGCCGCCGCAGCAGGTGCTCGCGTGCCGCCGCGTCCCCCGGGCCGCCCCGGTCCGCCAGCCTGTCCGCGATCCGGTCCCGCACCTCGGAGGTGCGCTTGCCGGCGTACTTGAACTTCGCCCGTACGGCGGTCACTTCGAGCCGCAGCCCGCGAATCCCCGACAGCATCCGTCCGTACGGCGCCTCGCCCACCGCCACCGCCGCGGAGCCGCCCTCGGGCTGGAAGTGGCCGAGCTGGTGGTTCAGGAGTACGGCCTTCTCGGCCGGGTCGTCCACCAGATGGGCCCGGCACCGCAGTTGGACCGCCGCGTAGAAACTCGTGGGCGTGCCGTGCTCGGCGGGGCCCTCCGGGTCGGCCTGCCACGGGCCCGGGATGTACGCGTAGTCGTCGACGACGCTCAGCAAGCAGTCCGGACTCGCCTCCAGCGCACCCCACAGCGGGTTCGGCCGCGCGAGGTGGGTGAGGGCCTCGCCCCGCGCCGGGTCGTAGGCGAAGTGCAGCGGCTGGACGAACGGCGGCTCGCCCGCAGGGCCGTTGACGGCCAGCTGCCCGAAATCGTGGACGGCGAGCCACTGTTGCCACTCGGCGTCGTCGCGGACCGCGTCCCAGGGGTGGATCAGCATCACAGCACCGCCAGGTAGTCCGGGAGCTCGGTGCCGGGCGCCAGATCGCCGTCGGCGACCGGGGTGCCGTAGCCCTTGTGCAGCGGGACCACACCGGCCCAGTGGGGGAGGGCGAGGTCCTCGGGCTCGTCGTTGACGCCGCCGGTGCGGAGCTTCGCGGAGACCTCGCCGAGGTCGAGGCGGATGACGGCGGTGGCGGCGAGTTCCTTCTTGTTGGCAGGGCGGGAGTCGACGGCGCGCCCGGGGACCACATGGTCGACCAGGGCGTCGAGGGCGAGACGCTTCTCCTCGGGGTCCGTGACGTCGTACGCGAGCCCGTGCACCACCACCGACCGGTAGTTGATCGAGTGGTGGAAGGCCGAGCGGGCCAGGATCAGCGCGTCGACATGCGTGACCGTCAGGCACACCGGCAGCCCGGGGTCCGCCTGGCCGGTCATCCGCAGCGGGCGCGAACCGGTCGAGCCGTGGACGTAGAGCCGCTCGCCCACCCGGCCGTACAGCGTGGGCAGTACCACCGGGGCGCCGTCGCGGACGAAGCCGAGGTGGCAGACGTAGCCCTCGTCGAGTATCGAGTGCACCAGGTCCCTGTCGTACGAGGCCCGGTCGGCGGAGCGCGTCGGGACGGTGCGGTCGGTCGGTGCGTAGGCGGTCGGCTCCGGCGTGGTCGCGGTGGTCCCCTGCATTGCGGTCTCCATTGCACTAGTGCATAATCTTCTTTGTGCTAGGAGAATATCGGATCGAAGGCCGGCGCGCATCGGAGATTGCGGCGAGCGTCGAGCGCGCGGTGGGTTCCGGAGAGCTGGAGCCCGGACAACTGCTGCCTCCCATGCGGGAGTTGGCGGCCGAGCTGAGCGTGAATCCCAATACGGTCGCGGCCGCGTACCGCACCCTGCGGGAACGCGGGGTCATCGAGACCGCCGGGCGCAGAGGCAGCAGGGTGCGGTCGAAGCCGGCGACCACGGGACGCGAGTACATCCGGGTGGAGGTCCCGGAGGGTGTGCGGGACGTGGCGAACGGCAACCCGGACCCGGCGCTGCTGCCCCCGCTGGCACCGGCCTTCGCGGCCGCCGCGGAACAGGGCGACCGGGAACCGGTCCTGTACGGAGGGGAGACCGTGGACCCGGAGCTGGCCCGCCTGGCGCGCGGAGCGCTGGACGCGGACGGCGTCCCGGCCGGCCCCCTGGCCGTCGCCTCCGGTTCCCTCGACGTGATCGAGCGCGTCCTGGCCGCCCACCTCAAGCCCGGCGACACGGTCGCCGTGGAGGACCCCGGCTGGGGCAGCCTCCTGGACCTGGTCCCGGCGCTGGGCCTGCGGGTCGTCCCGGTGGGCGTCGACGACGAGGGACCCCTGGTCGAGGACGTGCGCCGCGCCCTGGAGTCGGGCGCCAGAGCCCTGATCGTCACCGACCGGGCCCAGAACCCGACCGGCGCCTCGGTGACCGCCACGCGTGCGCGTGCCCTGCGCGCGGTCCTCGGGGACCACCCGGAGGTCCTGCTCGTCGAGGACGACCACGGCCACGGAATCGTCGACCTGCCCCTGCACCCCCTGGCCGGGGTCACCCGCCACTGGGCCTTCGTCCGCTCGGTGGCCAAGGCCTACGGCCCCGATCTGCGCCTGGCCGTCCTCACCGGCGACGAGGTCACCGTCGACCGCGTCCACGGCCGCCACCGCCTTGGTCCCGGCTGGGTCAGCCGCATCATCCAGCGGGCGGTGGTGGAGCTGTGGGCGGACGGCGTGCTGGACATCAGGAAGGTGGCGGACGCCTACCGCGAGCGCCGCGACCGGCTGATCGGCGCCCTGGCGGAGCGCGGAGTCGAGGCCCACGGGTGCAGCGGCCTCAACGTGTGGATCCCGGTCCCGGACGAGACGGGCGCGGTCTCCCGCCTCCTGCACGCGGGCTGGGCGGTGGCTCCGGGAGCCCGCTTCAGGATGAGCGCTCCGCAGGGGATCCGGGTGACGGTGGCGACCTTGACGGCACAGGAGGCGACGGCCCTGGCGGACGCGATCGCGGGGGCCCTGGGTCCGGCACCCACCAGGAATCACGTCTGAGGGCCACGTGATTCTCGTAGCGCGAGCGACCTATCGGGTGTGACATCTCGTAGCATTGCTTATGTGTTGAACCTGGAGCGCCTGCGCACCCTCGACGCCCTCGCCCGGCACGGCTCGGTCAGTGGTGCGGCGGAGGGCCTGCACATCACGACCTCGGCCGTCTCGCAGCAGCTGTCCAAGCTGGAGCGCGAGGTCGGCCAGCAGCTTCTCGCCAAGAACGGCCGGGGGGTGCGGCTCACCGACGCCGGGCGGCTCCTCGCCGATCACGCGGCCCGCATCCTGTCCCAGGTGGAACTCGCCCAGTCCGATCTCGAGGCCCAACGCGGCCAGGTGGTGGGGGAGTTGCGGCTCGCAGCCTTCCCGACGGCGGCGCGCGGGCTGTTCCCGGCCGCGATCGCCGGGCTGCGGTCGGCGCATCCGGGCCTGCGGATCGGCTCGCGCGAGATGGAGCCGGAACCCGCGGTCCTCGCCGTGCTCCGCGGCGACCGCGACCTCGCGGTCGTCCTGGACTGGTACAACAAGCCGCTGCCCATGCCCGACGGACTGGTGAAGGCCTCGATCGTGGACGACACGGCCGACGTGGCGATGCCCACGAACCACCGCCTCGCACACCGAGACGAGGTCGAACTGGAGGACTTCGCCGACGACGACTGGGTCACCTGGGGCGAGAACGAGTTCTGCCACGAGTGGCTGATGCACACCCTGCGCTCCAAGGGCATCGAACCGCGCGTCGCGCACCGCGCGGAGGAGCACGCGACCCAACTCGCCCTGGTCGGCGCGGGACTGGGCGTGTGCGTGGCACCCCGGCTCGGACGCGGACCGGTACCGGAGGGTGTGCGGACCGTGCCCCTGCGGCAGTCGGTCAGCCGGCACATCTACGCCGTGTGGCGTGCGGACGCGGACCGCCGCCCGTCGATCCGGGCAGCGGTCGAGGCGCTGAAGTCGGCGGCGAACAAAGCCGTCTGAGTCAGGCCGAGCCCAGCTTGCGGAAGTCCCAGGAGACGATCTTCTCCGGGGTCAGCCGTATCCACGCGTGCCGTCCGTCGTGCGGCATCTCCTCCAGGCGGAAGTTCTTGCGGGCGAACAGCGTCTCGGGGACGTCGAGTTCGGCGCGGAGCTCTCCGGTGCGCGGGGCCTCGCCCACGAAGTCCACGGTCCCGGACAGCTCCACGCCGCGCAGTTCGTCGTACTCCTCACCCGTGTCGACCACGATGGCGACCCGCGGATCGCGCCGCAGATCCGTCCAGCGCTTGCTGCGCACGACGGAGTACAGCCACATCGACGTGCCGTCCCAGGCGAACCACAGCGTGCTCACGTGCGGCGCGCCGTCCCCGGACACGGTGGCGACCCGGCAGGTGCGCTGGCTGGTGAGGAACTCGTCCAGCTCTCCCGGCGTCATCATGATCTTCCGGCCCCGGCGCTGAGTGACGGTCATGCATCCCCCTCTTTCTCTCACGTCGTGTCAGAGGAGAGATCCTCTGACATCACGTCAGAAAAGGATGGGTCGTCTTCCGTCCGCACGCAATGGTGGCTACTGTCACCGGCTCCGGACCACCTGCGACGAGGGGGAACCGTGCCGTCGTACGAACAACTCAGCGAGCTGCTGGCTCCCGAGCACACGGTCCTGCTCACCGTCGAGTGCCAGCAGGGCGTCGTCGGACCGGACAGCGCCCTGCCCGAACTCGCCCGTGAGGCAAGGGCCTCGGGCGCTCTCTCCAACGTCGCCCGACTGGTCGCCGCTGCCCACGAGAGCGGGGTCCAGGTGATCCACGCGATCGCCGAACGCCGTCCGGACGGGCGCGGCGCCAACCGCAACGCCCGTCTCTTCCGCGCCGCCGAGCGCCTGCCCGTCCAACAGCTGACCGGGACCACCGCGGTGCGGGTGGCGGCCCCGATCGAGGTGAGCGAGGAGGACTTCGTCGTACGGCGGCTGCACGGCCTGTCACCGATCCAGGGCACCGAGGTCGACGCGCTGCTGCGCAACCTCGGCTGCCGCACCCTGGTCGTGACCGGGGTCTCCGCCAACGTGGCTGTCCCCAACGCCGTGTTCGACGCCGTCAACCGTGGCTACACCGCCCTGGTGGTGACCGACGCCGTCGCCGGGGTGCCCTCCGACTACACCCCGGCGATGATCCGTCACACGCTCGCCCTCGTCGCCACCCTCGCGACCACGGACGAGGTGCTGGGCTGCCTCAAACGGTCGCGCGGTGCCTGACATCTCATGCGAGCGTGATCGAGTCGCCGCTGACGGTGATCTTCTCCTCGGGCAGCGGCTGGGTCGCCGGACCCTTCTTCACGCTGCCGTCGGCCACCGAGAACTCGCTCTTGTGGCACGGACAGGTGATGACCCCGTCGGTGATCCCCGTCACCGCGCAGCCCTGGTGGGTGCACTTCGACGAGAACGCCTTGAACTCGCCCGCCGTGGGCTGGGTGACCACCACGCCCGAGTCCTTGAAGATCTTGCCGCCGCCCTCGGGGATGTCCGAGGTCTTGGCGAGGACACTGCCGCCGGCGGCAGTGTCCGACGACGACGATGACGAGGAGTCGTCCTCCGACCCGCACGCGTTCAAGGTGAGGGCGAGTCCTGCCGCGCCGACCGCCGCGACGACGACCCGACGACTGGGGGCCGATGCGGGATGAATCGATTCGCTGGCCATGCTGACGTCCCCTTCCACGGAATCTCCGAACTGCCCTGAGGTACGGGCCCGGAGTGCGGGTTGTTCAGACACCCCCCAGTAACCTGGGGCGATGCTCAAGGAAGCCATCGCGACCCGCTACATCACGCCCCTGCGTGAGGGTGGCTCGCTGCCGGGGCTCGTCGAGGCCGACGACCGCGGGACGTACGTCATCAAGTTCACCGGCGCGGGACAGGGCCGCAAGACGCTGGTCGCCGAGGTGGTGGCCGGGGAGCTCGCCCGCCGGCTCGGCTTCCGGGTGCCCCGGCTGCTGACCCTCGACCTCGACCCCGACCTCGGGCTCGGTGAGCCCGACGAGCGGGTGCAGGAGCTGCTGAGGTCCAGCGGCGGCACCAATCTCGGCATGGACTTCCTCTCCGGAGCGCTCGGCTTCGACCCGCTCGCCTTCCCGGTGGACCCGGCGGAGGCCGGCCGGATCGTCTGGTTCGACGCGCTGGTCAACAACGTCGACCGCTCCTGGCGCAACCCCAACCTGCTGTGGTGGAAGCGCGAGGTGTGGCTCATCGACCACGGCGCGACCATGATCTGGCAGCACAACTGGCCCGGCGCCGAGAAGTCGGCCGCCCGTCCCTACGACGCCTCGGACCACGTCCTCGCGCCCTTCGCTCCGGAGGTCGCCGCGGCCGCCGCCGACCTCGCCCCCCGGGTCACCGAGGACCTGCTCGCGGAGGTCACCGCCGAGATCCCGGACGCCTGGCTGGCGGACGAGCCCGGCTTCGACACCCCGGACGAGCTCAGAAGGGCGTACGCCCGGCCCCTGCTGCTGCGGGCCGCCGCGGTCCACGAACGCATCACCGGCATCGAGGGGGACAAGTGAGCGAGCGCCACATCCACATGGCCGGAAGCGTGGTCGAGCGCCATGTCATCAGGGGAGGCCGCAGCAGCGAGCGTGACGTCTTCGAGTACGTCCTGCTGCGGGTCGTCCCCCGGATCGAGCGCGGCGAGTGCATCAACGCCGGAGTGCTCGTGTACTGCCGTGCCAAGGCCTACGTCGGCGTGCGCACCCACCTCGACGAGGACCGGCTGCGGGCGCTCGACCCGGACGCGGACGCGGCCGGTGTCCGGGCCGCTCTGCGGGCCGTCGAGGCGGTCTGCGAGGGCCGGGAGGCCGCCGGACCGGCCGCGCGGGACGACGCCGGACGCCGCTTCCGGTGGCTCGTCGCCCCCCGCTCCACGGTCGTCCAGCCGGGCCCCGTGCACACCGGACTCACCCTGGATCCGGCGGCCGAGCCGGAGCGCCTGCTCGACCTGCTGGTGAGGTAATGGATCACACCGGTCCCGTGGGACGTTGACACCGCGTGCCAGGGCTTCTAGCGTCACGTCTGCCGAAGGTACTAAGCGGTCGCTCACCGACCCGGTCGGGCCGAACGTTCTCAAGGGCGAGGAGAATCAGCAATGTCCACCACTGAGCAGCGGGTAGCCGTCGTCACCGGTGCCGCGCGCGGCATCGGCGCCGCCACCGCCGTACGACTGGCGGCCGAAGGGCGCGCGGTCGCCGTGATCGACCTCGACGAGGCCGCCTGCAAGGACACCGTGGAGAAGATCACCGCGGCCGGCGGCAAGGCGATCGCCGTAGGCGCCGACGTCTCCGACGAAGCCCAGGTCGAGGCGGCCGTCGCACGGGTCGTCGCCGAGCTCGGCGCCCCGACGATCCTCGTCAACAACGCGGGCGTGCTCCGCGACAACCTGCTGTTCAAGATGAGCGTCTCGGACTGGGACACCGTCCTCAACGTCCACCTGCGCGGCTCCTTCCTGATGACGAAGGCCGTCCAGAAGCACATGGTCGACGCCGGCTTCGGCCGCGTGGTCAACCTGTCCTCCTCCTCGGCGCTCGGCAACCGCGGCCAGGCCAACTACTCCGCCGCCAAGGCCGGTCTTCAGGGGTTCACCAAGACCCTCGCCATCGAGCTGGGCAAGTTCGGCATCACCGCCAACGCGGTCGCCCCCGGCTTCATCGCCACCGACATGACCGCCGCGACCGCCCAGCGCGTCGGCATGGGCTTCGAGGAGTTCAAGGCCGCGGCCGCCACCCAGATCCCGGTCGCGCGCGTGGGCGAGCCCGACGACATCGCCAACGCCATCGCCTTCTTCACCGGCGAGGCGGCCGGATTCGTCTCCGGCCAGGTGCTGTACGTCGCCGGCGGACCGCTCGACTAGGGAAACGGGACCATGACTTCGCAACTCCCCGAGCTTTCGGGCAAGGTCGCGCTCATCACGGGCGCCAGCCGCGGTATCGGCTACGGCGTCGCCGAGGCCCTCGTCGCGCGCGGTGACCGGGTGGTCATCACCGGCCGCACCGAGGACGCGCTCAAGGAGGCCGTCGAGCAGCTCGGCGCCGAACGCGCCCTCTACGTCGCCGGCAAGGCGCACGACGAGGAGCACCAGAGGGTCGCCGTCGAGCGCGCCATGGAGGCCTTCGGCCGCGTCGACTACCTGATCAACAACGCCGGTACCAACCCGGTGTTCGGGCCGATCGCCGACCTCGACCTGAACGTGGCGCGCAAGGTCTTCGAGACCAATGTGATCTCCGCGCTCGGCTTCGCCCAGAAGACCTGGCACGCCTGGCAGAAGGACAACGGCGGCGCGATCGTCAACATCGCCTCCGTCGCGGGCCTCGCGCCCTCGCCCTTCATCGCCGCCTACGGCGTCAGCAAGGCCGCGCTGATCAACCTCACCCAGCAGCTCGCGCACGAGTTCGCGCCCGGGGTGCGGGTCAACGCGATCGCCCCGGCCGTCGTGAAGACCAAGTTCGCGTCGGCCCTGTACGAGGGCCGCGAGGCGGAAGCGGCGGCGTCCTACCCGCTGGCCCGGCTCGGGGTGCCCTCCGACATCGGCGGCGCCGCGGCCTTCCTCACCTCGTCGCAGTCCGACTGGGTCACCGGCCAGACGCTCGTCGTCGACGGCGGCATCTTCCTCAACGCCGGCGTGGGCTGACCCCCGCCGTCTCGGCACGGGCGTCCGTTGACAGTGACGGCGCCCGTGTCGATGCACAAAAGCCACACAAAGGTATTACAGGGTCATCACCGGCGCGATGGGTGAGCCGCCTGTGGACGAACCGGTTGAGTGTGCGTGGCGCTGCGGTATGTTTTGCCGACTCTCGGCACGGCATTTCGAGGAGCGAGCGCGTGTTCATGCGGAACCGATACCTGCCGCCTTTCGCGGCCCTCGTGTCCATATCCACGGTGGCCGGATGCGGTGTGTTCTCCTCCGACTCCTCGGACGACGGCAAGGCGATCGTCGTGGGAACCACCAGTGCCCCGGCCACGCTGGACCCGGCGGCCTCCTGGGACAACTCCTGGGAGCTGTTCCGCAACGTCTACCAGACGCTCCTGAACTACTCGCCCGGCGGCTCCGACCCCGAACCCGACGCCGCCGAGCACTGCGAGTTCACCGACTCGTCCAGCACCGTGTACAGCTGCACGCTGCGCGAGGGCCTGAAGTTCTCCGACGGGGACACGCTGGACGCCAAGGCCGTCAAGTACTCCTTCGACCGCATCAAGAAGATCAACGTCAACGGCGGCCCCGCGGGCCTGCTGGGAACCCTCTCCCGGGTGCAGGTGAAGGGCGACCGCGAGATCGTCTTCCACCTCAGCCAGCCCGACGCCACCTTCCCCCTGGTCCTCACCACGCCCGCCATGTCGATCGTGGACCCCGACGAGTACTCCGCGAACGCGATCCGCAAGGACGGGAAGATCACCGGCTCGGGGCCCTACCGCCTCGACGCCTACCAGGAGGGCCAGAAGGCCGAGCTCGTCCGCAACGACAACTACAAGGGCATAGCGGACCTCAAGAACAAGGCCGTCACCATCCGCTACTTCCCGCGGTCGGACGAGATGGTCAAGGCCCTCAAGGACAAGGAGATCTCGGTCGTCTACCGCGGTCTCGGCGCCTCCGACACCGTGGACATCGAGGTCAACCAGCAGAAGGAGGGGCTCCAGCTCGTAGAGAACCCCACCACCGAGATCAGCTACCTGGTGTTCAACCCCCGCGACCCGTGGTCCGCGAAGCCGGCCGTCCGCAAGGCCGTCGCCCAGATCGTCGACCGCCCGGCGCTCGTGCACTACGTCTACAAGGACACCGTCGAGCCGCTGTACTCGATGGTCCCGGCCGGACTCACCGGCCACACCACGGGCTTCTTCGACAACTTCGGGGACCCCAGCGTCGCCAAGGCCAAGAAGTTCCTCACGGAAGCGGGGATCACCGAGCGGGTCCCGCTGACCCTCTGGTACACCAGCGACCGCTACGGCTCGACGACCAAGCCCGCCTTCGAGGAGCTGAAGAAGCAGCTGGAGGCCTCCGGCCTGTTCACCATCACCCTCAAGAGCCGTCCGTGGAAGACCTACGTCGAGGGCTACCAGAAGGGTGAGTACCCGGTGTTCGGGCGCGGCTGGTTCCCCGACTTCCACGACGCCGACAACTTCATCGCCCCCTTCGTGGGCAAGCAGAACGCCCTCGGCACCCCGTACGACGCCCCCGAGATCACCGGCAAGCTGCTGCCGGAGTCCCGCGCGGAGAGCGACCGCGGGGCCGTGGGGCCGCAGATCGAGGAGGCCCAGCAGGTCTTCGTGGACGACGCCCGGCTGGTGCCGCTGTGGCAGGGCAAGCAGTACGTGGCCGCGAGCGAGGAGATCGCCGGCCTCGAGAAGGTCATCGACCCGGCGACCATGATGACGATGTGGGAGCTGTACTGGAAGACGAGCTGGTAGGTGCCCTCGCGGCGGCGATTGTCAGTGGGCGCCTGTAGGTTCTGAACCCTGCAAGTGACCGCACATCGTGAGGAATTGACGTGACCGACATCGCCATGCTGCCCGAGTCCTGGCGCGGGGTTCTGGGCGACGAGCTGCAGCAGCCGTACTTCAAGGAGCTGACGGAGTTCGTCGAGGACGAGCGGGCGAAAGGTCCCGTCTACCCGCCGCGCGAGGAGGTCTTCGCCGCCCTCGACGCGACACCGTACGACCGGGTGAAGGTCCTGATCCTCGGCCAGGACCCGTACCACGGCGAGGGCCAGGGACACGGCCTGTGCTTCTCGGTCCGCCCCGGCGTCAGGACCCCGCCCTCCCTCCGGAACATCTACAAGGAGATGAAGGAGGAGCTGGGCCTCGAGATCCCGGACAACGGCTACCTGATGCCCTGGGCCCAGCAGGGCGTCCTGCTGCTCAACGCGGTGCTCACGGTGCGCTCCGGCGAGGCCAACTCCCACAAGGGCAAGGGCTGGGAGAAGTTCACCGACGCGGTGATCCGCGCGGTGGCCGAGCGGCCCGACCCGGCGGTCTTCGTGCTGTGGGGCAACTACGCCCAGAAGAAGCTCCCCCTGATCGACGAGAGCCGCCATGTGGTGGTCAAGGGCGCGCACCCCTCCCCGCTGTCGGCGAAGAAGTTCTTCGGCTCCCGCCCGTTCACGCAGATCAACGAGGCGATCGCCCAGCAGGGCCACGAGCCCGTCGACTGGACGATCCCGAACCTCGGCTGACCCCTCCACCGGGCCGGCACCGCACCGACCGGCCCCGCCCGACCCTCCCCCGCGCACGGGCGTGGGGGAGCCGACAACCGGCCACGCCGCAGATGGGCGTACCGGACCACGCGCCGCCGACGTGAACCGTCGGACAGGCCCTAGCGTCGGAAGAGACAGCGACCCAGCCGACGAACGCCCGGAGGACGCGTGACGGAGCGACAGGAGCAGACGGCGCCGGATGCCGTGATGACGCGGATCGGGCAGGTCGTCATGCTGTGCCACGCGGGGGACCGCGAGGAGGCCCGGCACCGCTTCCTGGAGCTGTGGGCGGAGCTAGGCGAGGACGGCGACCCGCTGCACCGCTGCACCCTGGCCCACTACATGGCCGACGCCCAGGACGACCCCTGCGACGAACTCGCCTGGGACCTGAGGGCGTTGACGGCGGCCGAGGAGCTCACCGACGACCGGCTCACCCGGCGCGAGGGCGCGCTCGCGGTGCGCGCCCTGTATCCCTCGCTCCACCTGAACCTGGCCGCCGACTACGTGCGGCTGGCCCGCACGGACGCCGCCCGCACCCATCTGCGCCGGGCCCGCAGGGCGGCGGACGCCCTGGGGGAGGACAACTACAGCGACGGGGTGCGGGCGGCGATCAGCAGGCTGGAACTCCGGCTCGGCGAACACGGATCCGCCGGCGACGGAGGGTGGGGGCCGCCGCGGCAGCGGCCCTGAGACCCGGGCGCCTCAACGCCCGTAGGTCTGGTCGCAGATGGCCGACTCGGGGCTGCCCTCCTGCCAGCGTCCGTACTTCCTGCCCAGCGCGCAGACGTCCTTCGGCCCCCTGGGAACCGCCGTGGGGACCGACTTGGCCACGTCCGGGATCTCGACCCGGGGCTGCCCGTGGTGCGGGGCGTCCGGGCGCCGCGGCTCGGGACGGGCCGGGTGCGCCGGGTGCTGCGGGTGGACCGGTCGTGCGTCGGCCGGCTGTCCGTCCCGCGGCTGCGCCGGAGCCGCCGCGGTCCCCGGCGCCCTGTCACGGGACGCGGTCCCACCCGGCTTCGAGGACCGGGACGGGTCGATCATGGAAAGCGCCTCCTGGGCAGGGGCCTGCACGATCTGCGGTTGCGCCTGACCGTCCGGGCGGGCGTCCCCCGGCCCCGGCGGCTGCGAAGGTGCCGTCGTCGGCGGCGGCCCGGACACGGGTGGACGCTGGATCGTCACACAGCCGGTGAGGGCCGAGACAGCCACGGTGACCAGGAGCGTTGCGGTAGTCGTGGTTCGATGCACCCGCGCCACTCTGCTGGTTCGCAAGACCTCGGCGACAGCGGACGAGCGGAGGTTGCCCCGCACGGGTGATCTCCGCCCCCATACGGCGTGCTCGGGCCTGCCGGTGCTGACGTCAGTCGCCGGTGGTGCCGTCGAGACGCTCGCGGATCAGGTCGGCGTGCCCGTTGTGCCGGGCGTACTCCTCGATCATGTGGGTGTAGAGCCAGCGCAGGTTGAACCGCTCCCCGGTCCTGCGGTGCTTGCCCACGGTGAGGTCGTCCAGGCCGAAGCGGGCCGCGTTCTGCCGGCTCCGCTCGATCTCCGCCTGCCAGGTGCCGTACGCCTCCTGCCAGGTGTCGGCCTCGGTGAGACGGAACTCGCCGTCCGGGTCCTCCTCGCTGTAGTAGATCGGCCCGGCGTCCTCGTCGGCCAGGACCCGGCGGAACCAGCTGCGCTCCACCTCCGCCATGTGCCGCACCAGGCCCATCAGGGAGAGCGTGGAGGGTTCCACCGCGGCGGTCCTCAGCTGGGCGTCGGTCAGGTCCTCGCACTTCCAGGCGAGGGTCTGCCGGTGGTAGTCCAGCCAGCCCTCCAGCATGGAGCGTTCGTCGGCGGTGGTCGCGGGTTCGGCGCGCTGAGTCGTCATGTCGGCATCCTCCCCCGGCTCACCGCTCGCCACCAGCGAATTCCCGGTCGCCGGCCGGGGCCCGGGAAGGCCGCCGTATGCTTCCGGAGAAGCCTGGGAGACAACGGTCGAAGGAGTCCACGTGAAGGTCGGCTGCATCGGACTCGGGGACATCGCGCAGAAGGCGTATCTGCCGGTGCTCGGCGGCCGGCCCGGCGTCGAACTCCATGTGCAGACGCGGACGCCGGCGACCCTGACCCGGGTCGCCGACGGTCTCCACCTCCCCGACGGACAACGGCACCGCGACCTCGACTCGCTGCTCGCCCAGGACCTCGACGCCGCCTTCGTGCACGCGCCGACCAACGTGCACCCCGACATCGTCACGCGGTTGCTGGAGGCGGGCGTACCGACGTACGTCGACAAGCCGCTCGCCTATGAACTCGCCGACTCCGAACGGCTGGTGGCGCTCGCCGAACAGCGCGGCACGAGTCTGGCCGTCGGCTTCAACCGGCGGTTCGCCCCCGGGTACGCGCAGTGCGCCGAGCACCCGCGCGAGCTGATCCTCATGCAGAAGAACCGGATCGGGCTCCCGGAGGAGCCGCGCGCGATGATCCTCGACGACTTCATCCACGTCGTCGACACCCTGCGGTTCCTGGTGCCGGGGCCGGTCGACGACGTGACGGTACGCGCGCGCGTGGTGGACGGCCTGCTGCACCACGTCGTGCTGCAGCTCGCCGGCGACGGTTTCACCGCGCTCGGGGTGATGAACCGGCTCAGCGGCTCCGCCGAAGAGATCCTGGAGGTGTCCGGGCAGGACACCAAGCGGCAGGTGCTCAACCTCGCCGAGGTGATCGACCACAAGGGCCAGCCGACCGTGCGGCGGCGCGGCGACTGGGTGCCGGTGGCCCGGCAGCGCGGCATCGAGCAGGCGGTGCTCGCCTTCCTCGACGCCGTACGCGCGGGAAAGGTGCTCAGCGCCCGGGACGCGCTGGCGACCCATGAGCTGTGCGAGCGGGTGGTACGCGCGGTTCAGGAGAGGGCCGCCTGAACCGTCGGCGCAGGCGGACGGCGCACCACACGCCGAGCACCAGCAGCGCCGCGTGCACCGGCCAGTCGCCGAAGCGGACGTACGGCGTCGTCCCCGTCGCCAGCGGTACGTCGTACACGCGCGAGGTGGCGGCATCGGTGCCGACCCACCGGCCGACGCGCTGCCCGCTCGCGTCGTACACGGCGGAGACGCCGGTCAGGGTCGAGTGGACCATCGGGCGGCCCGACTCGGCGGCGCGCAGGGCGGCCAGCGAGGCGTGCTGCTCGGGGGCCCAGCTGTGCTGGAAGGACGAGGTCGCCGACTGGGCGATCAGCAGCTGGGCGCCGTCCTCGGCGAGATGGCGGCTCATGTCGGGGAACGCCGACTCGAAGCACACCATCGGGCCGACTGTCAGTCCGTGGCCGACGTTCATCAGGACCTGCTCGGTACCGTGCCTGCGGTTCTCGCCCGCCGCCTTGCCGACCGAGGTGGCCCAGCCCAGCAGCGAGCGGGCGGGGATGTACTCGCCGAACGGGACCAGGCGCATCTTGTCGTAGCGGTCGCCGGTGAGTCCGTCGGGGCCGACGAGCACCGAACTCTTGTAGATGCCGGGTTTGTCGGAGCGGCGGGCGTCCACGTTGACGAGGATGTCGGCGCCGGTCTCCGCGGAGAGCGCCGCGATCCGCTTCGACAGGTCGGGCCGGTCCCCGAGGTCGAAGCCGACACTGCTCTCGCCCCAGACGATCAGGTCGACGTCCTGCCCGGCGAGATCGCGGGTCAGCTGCTCCTCGCGGGCGAAGCGCCGGTCGGGGCCGTCGACGACACCGGGCTGGACGACGGCGATGCGGGTGCTGCCGCTCGTGTCGGGACGCGGCGACCACATCCAGGCCGCCGAGGTCACCGCGGCCACGGCGGCCAGGCCCGCCACCGCCGGGAGCCGGGACTCACGGACCGTCACCAGCACGGCGACCGCCACATTGACGGCCACGATCAGGAAGCTGATCAGCCACACCCCGCCGACCGAGGCCAGCCGCAGCGCCGGTGCGACCTCCCACTGGCTGGAGCCGAGCATGCCCCACGGGCCGCCGAGCCCCTGCCAGGACCGAACGAGCTCGATGCCGAGCCAGCCCGACGGCAGTACGGCCAGGGCGCCGGCGATCCGGCCGCGCGAGGGCGTTCCGGCCAGGAAGTGCCGTACCAGGGCGCCCCAGGGGGCCCACAGCGCGCCGAGCAGGGCGCCGATGACGAAGATGAACACGTTCAGGCTCGGCAGCAGCCAGTGGTGCATCCCCACCATGAACCCGAAACCGCCCGCCCAGCCGTCGTACGCCGCCCGTTTCGCCGTGGGTGCCGAGCGGATCAGCGCGATCCAGGGGACGAGGGCCACGTAGGCCAGCCACCACAGGGAGGGGGCCGGGAAGGCGAGGACGGGGAGGGCACCCGCCAGCACGGCGACGGTCGAGCGCCGCCACGGGGAGGTGAGCAGGGGGCCGAACGTGGTCATACGGCGCTCCTACCCCGTGTGGGTGTCGGTGTGCGTGCGGTTGACGACCCGAAGGGGTCGGTTCAGTTGATCACAGGTGCGGGCCGGGGGTCCGGCAGACGCCGCCACTTCTCCTCCACGACGACCTCGCGCAGCCGCCAGCCGGCGTCCGTGCGCAGCAGGGCGAAGGCGTAACGGCCGCCGCAGACGAAGTCGGGGGCGGTGGAGGCGGCGCCGTCACCGGCGAGGCGCATGGGATTGACGTAGTCGGCCTGGACGCGGGCCGTGTCGCCGGTGTCCTGGTCCAGGGTGCCGAAGCGGACACGGCGGTTGACGATCAGGTGCTGGCGCATCGAGAAGAGCCCCAGGCTCTCCGCGAGCCAGACGGCGATCGTGTGCGCGTCCCCCTCGACCCCGCCCGCCGAGCGGTAGTCGGCCCGTCCGTCGGAGGTGAACAGTCCTCGGTACGCCTCCCAGTCGCCGTCGTCCACGGCCACGGCGTAGTCGGTGACGAGTGCGTCCACGGCCAGCCGGTCCATCACGGTCGCGAGCTCCACACGCTGCGTCATCGGCTCAGTGTTGGGCATGGGGCGGGCCGAGCCAAGGGGCGTGCGGGGACATTCGGCGGGTGCGGGGTCATCGGTCCGCCACGACGTCCTCCGGCCAGGCGGCCGCATGGGGACCGAACCTGTTCCCGGCCGCGAGGGCGACCAGGCGGGCGTTGCGGGCGTCGGCCTCGGGGCCGTCCGGCAGGTGGTAGTCATGGCCCGCGCGGGCGGAACCGGCCTGCACGGCGGTGGCCGCCGGGACCCGTCGGCGGACGTACCGCTCGAGGGCCTCGGGCACCTCGTCCGCACGCGCGTCGGTCAGGCAGTCGCCGAGCACGGCCGCGTCCATCACGGCCTGGGCCGCGCCCTGCGCCTGGAAGGGCACCATCGCGTGGGCGCTGTCGCCGAGCAGGGTGACGCGGCCGACGTGCCAGCGGGGGAGCGGGGCACGCGTGTGGATGCCGTGGCGGAAGACCTGGCCCGCGCGGTCGAGGACGGTCAGCAGCCGGGGGTCCCAGCCGGCGAAGGTGCGCAGCTGCTCGCCGGGTTCCGCCTGCGCGGTCCACGACTCCCGGGCGGCCCGGTCCGTCACGAACACGGCCACGACGTTGAGGAGTTCGCCGCGGCGCAGCCAGTAGTGGACGACGTGGCCGCCCGGGCCGAGCCAGCCGGCGTACTGCGGGAGGTCCAGGTCGGCGACCTCGGCGGCGGGGAGCAGGGCCCGGTAGGCGGCGGTGTGCGAGAACACCGCCTCGTCCGCGCCGAAGAGCCACTGGCGGGCGGCGGAGCGGATGCCGTCGGCGGCCACGACGAGGTCGGCGTCCAGGCGTTCACCGCTCGCCGTGGTCACCCGGGCGGCCTTGTCGTCCTGGTCGATCCCCGTGACAGGGGTGGCCAGGCGCAGCGAACCGGGCGGTACGGCGGCGGCCAGGGCCCGTTGGAGATCGGCCCGGTGGACCTGGAGGTACGGCGCCCCGAACTCCTCCTCGGCGTCGCGGCCGATGACATAGCGGCAGATCTCGGAGCCGTCGGACCAGGTGCGGAAGCTGAGGTGGGCGGGGCGGACGGAGTGCTGTGCGACCGCGTCGAGGAGGTTCAACCGGCGCAGTACGCGGGTGGCGTTGGGGGCGAGCTGGATGCCGGCGCCGATCTCGGTGAGCCGCCGCGACTGCTCGAGGAGGGTCACGTCATGGCCGGCCCGGCGCAGGGCGAGCGTCGCGGTGAGTCCTCCGATGCCCGCGCCCACGACGATCGCTCTCATGGCATGACCTCACTTCGAGGGACGCGGGGGTCCGGGTCTCGACGGTGGGGTCGTGCAGGCTATCGGAGGGAACTGCGCGGGCGTACAGGGTGTTTCGGCCGACGTGGGCTCGGCTCAGGCCGCCTCGATGACATCACCGCGGATCGCGGCGGCCCACTCGACGACCAACAGCTCGTACTCGGCGCGCTCCTGGGACGACAGGGTGCCGCCGGCACGCATCCAGAGCGCCCGGATCTGCTCGTTCACCTCGGCAGCAGACCGCACGGAACCAGAGCTCTCGGAATCGGGGAACATGTGAACAAGCCTAGGCGCAAGAACTGACAGTCCGCTACCGGACAGCTACGCAGAACGTATGCGGTTGGTCACGGGATTCGGGGCGGACACCCTGTGACGGGGAGGCGGAACTCCTGGGCCGGGAAGAGGGGTTCGCGCTCGCGCGAACTGCCGGCGGGTGAGGCGTGCGCCCGGCTCAGCCCGCCGATTCCGCCGCGTGGGGGCTCAGGGCGCCCATGGTGACCAGGACGATGATGACGATGCCGAGGGCGATGCGGTACCAGACGAAGGGCATGAAGCTCTTGGTGGAGATGAACTTCATGAACCAGGCGATGACGGCGTAACCCGTACCGAACGCGATCACCGTGGCGAAGATCGTGGGCCCCCAGGACACGTGGTCGTTCTCCATCGCGTCCTTCAGCTCGAACAGCCCGGAGGCCAGTACGGCCGGGATGGCGAGGAGGAAGGAGTAGCGGGCCGCGGACTCGCGCTTGTAGCCCATGAAGAGGCCGCCGCTGATGGTGGCGCCGGAGCGGGAGACCCCGGGGACGAGGGCCATGGCCTGGCAGAGGCCGAAGATCAGCCCGTCCTTGACCCCCAGGTCCTCAAGTCCCTTGCGCTGCTTGGGCGCGCGATGCCGCCCGCCGGTCTCGTCCCGTGCCGCCAGACGGTCCGCGATACCGATCACGATGCCGACGACGATCAGCATGGTGGCGGTGATGCGCAGATCGCGGAACGGTCCCTCGATCTGGTCCTTGAACAGCAGCCCCAGCACACCGATCGGGATCGAGCCGACGATCACCAACCAGCCCATCTGGGCCTCGTGGTCGCTGCGCAGCTCCTTCTTCACCAGGGAGCGGCTCCACGTCGAGACGATCCGCCCGATGTCCTTGCGGAAGTAGATCAGCACGGCTGCCTCGGTGCCGATCTGCGTGATCGCGGTGAAGGCCGCCCCGGGGTCCTTCCAGCCCGAGAAGGCCGCGGTCAGGCGCAGATGCGCGCTGGACGAGACGGGAAGGAACTCGGTCAGCCCCTGGACGAGTCCGAGGATGAGTGATTCAAACCAAGACATGAAGTTACGGCGTCCAAGTGCTGATCGTGTGAGGGGAGTCGGGCGCGCCACATCACCGGGTGCGGTGATCGGGGTGCGAGGGGCAGCGTAGCGCCCCGCCCTGACGGCCCCCGCACAGGGCCCGGTGCAGCGCCCGATGCGGGGCGGTCAGGCGGCCGTCGGTCCGGTCACCGTCCAGCCGGGGGCCTGGGGGTGGGCCGTGAGGTCCTCGTGGGCCACCGGGCCCCCGCAGGCGGAGCAGGAGACGACCGGCAGCAGTTCGTTGCCGCAGCTGTGCTCGACGACCATGGGCCGGTCGTCGTCCCCGCGCAGGTGCCGGTCGCCCCACGCCATGAGGGTCAGCAGCACCGGTTCCAGTTCGAGCCCCGCCTGCGTCGGCCGGTACTCGAAGCGCTGCGGCCGCTCGCTGTAGACCCGCTTGGTGAGGATCCCGGCGTCGACGAGCCGGCGCAGCCGGGTGGCCAGGATGTCGCGCGGGGCCCCGATGTTGCGCACCAGTTGGTCGAAGCGGCGGTTGCCCAGGCAGACCTCCCGCAGCACGAGCAGGGAGTACTTCTCGCCGACGAGTGCGAGGGCGTCGGCGATCGAGCAGGGACGCGGGTCCTTGGTGGCGGCCATGCGCCCAGTCTAGTAGAGGGTTTGTTTTTCCAACTCGCGGAGTTATCGTGAGTTCGGATTTCCTACTCACTGGTAGCCATGGAGGCCCGCAGCATGCCTGACGCAGTGATCGTCGAAGCCGTACGCACTCCCATCGGCAAGGGCAAGCCGAACGGCGCCCTCGCGCACGTGCACCCCGTCGAACTCCTCGCCCACACCCTGCGCACCCTCGTGGAGCGCTCCGGTGTCGACCCGGCGCTCATCGACGACGTCATCGGCGGCGCCGTCGACCAGGTCGGCGAGCAGGCCATGAACACCACCCGCTACGCGGCCCTGTCGGCCGGCTTCCCGGAGACGGTCCCGGCGACCACCGTGGACCGCCAGTGCGGGTCCTCCCAGCAGGCCGTGCACTTCGCCGCGCAGGGCGTGATCGCGGGCGCCTACGACATCGTCGTCGCCTGCGGGGTCGAGTCGATGAGCCGCGTGCCGATGTGGTCGAACGTGCCCGAGGGCAAGGACCCCTTCGGCCCCGGAGTCGCCGCACGGTACAAGGAGGGCCTGGTCCCGCAGGGCATCAGCGCCGAGCTCATCGCGGCGAAGTGGTCGATCTCGCGCGAGCAGATGGACGCGTTCGCGGTCGCCTCGCACCAGAAGGCCGCAGCGGCCTGGGAGAAGGGTCTCTTCGACGCCGAAACGGCACCGCTGGAGGGCCTGTCGCGCGACGAATGCGTACGCCCGGGCAGCACCCCCGAGATCCTCGCCGGCCTCAGGCCCGCCTACTACGACCCTGCCTTCGCCGAACGCTTCCCCCAGATCGAGTGGAACGTCACGGCGGGCAACGCCAGCCCGGTCAACGACGGCGCCTCCGCCGTGCTCGTCATGTCCGGCGAGACCGCGCGACGACTCGGCCTGCGCCCCCTGGCCCGCCTCCACAGCTTCGCGGTCACCGGATCCGACCCGGTCCTCATGCTCACGGGAGTCGTCCCGGCCACGGAGAGGGTCCTGCGCCGAGCCGGCCTCGCCCTCGACGACATCGACCTGTTCGAGGTCAACGAGGCCTTCTCCAGCGTGGTCCTGGCCTGGCGTCAGGAGACGGGAGCGGACCTTTCCAAGGTCAACGTCCACGGCGGCGCGATAGCGCTGGGCCACCCCCTGGGCGCGAGCGGCACCCGCCTGACGACGACCTTGGTGCACGCGATGCGGGAGCGGGGAGCCCGCTACGCACTGCAGACGATGTGCGAAGCGGGCGGCCTGGCCAACGCGATGATCCTGGAGAGGCTCTAGCCGCGCCGCGGCGCCCTCACGGCCTGCGCAGGTGGTGCCGCTTGCGCCAGGCGACCACCGCCCCCGCCAGAGCCGGCAGGGCGATCGCGGCCATGGCGATGAGGAACGCGGGTGACGTGGGCGCGGAAGCACGCGCCCCGGCGACGACGTAAGCGGCGGTGTTCGGTACCGACCCGAGCGCCGTCGCCACGAGGAACGGCACATATCCCATACGGGAGACCGCGGCACAGTAGTTCGCCGCCCAGAACGGCACCCCGGGAAACAGCCGGGCCGCGAGCATCGAGCGGAACCCGTGCCGGCTCAACTGCCCGTCCGCCGCCTTCAGCCACCGCCCCCGCAGCAGCGGCCGCAGCGCGTCCTGGCCGAGCACCCGGCCCAGCCCGAAGGCGAGCCCCGCCCCGAGCACCGTCCCGGCGAGCGCCGACGCGAGACCCAGCTGCGAGCCGAACAGGGCCCCCGCCGCGAGGTTCAGCAGCGGGCGCGGCACGAAGGCGACCGTGCACAGCCCGTACGCCACGCCGAACACGACCGCGGCCGCGATCCCGCCGAGTTGCGGCGGCCAGCCGTCCGAGAGCAGTCTCTGCGGTTCGAAGAGCAGGACCGTGGTGGCGGCGCCCGCGAGCAGCGCGACCAGCAGGGAGAGCCGGGACCACGGCGACAGCAGCACTCTCGTGCAGCGGGCGGTGAGACCCACCGGAGCGGGGGCGGGGAGAGCGAGCTCCGTGGCGATGGCCGGGGGAGTGGCCGTGGCGGTGCCCCCAGAGCGGGTGGTGGCATCGAGCATCCTGTGACGGTAACCGACACGGCTGAGTGATCGCCCTACGGATGCCGTCGGTTGTGCGGACGCACGCCGCGGAAAACCGTTCGACGTGGGACGACGCATCGGACATGATCTGCGTCATGTTCCGGTACGCCTTCGCTCTCGCAGCATCCGCAGTCGCGGATGCGCCGAAGGCTGCCGTTCCCGTTTTCCCGGCCGCCGCAGACGGCGCCCGAAGCTGACCCTTCCCGGATCGTCCGGCGGACCCCGCAGGGGGAGGGTCGGCGAGTCCTTGGGGTCCCCGTTCTTCCACGAACACGAAGAGGCTTCGAGGTATCGCCATGTCCAAAACCGCATACGTGCGCACCAAGCCGCATCTGAACATCGGCACGATGGGCCACGTCGACCACGGCAAGACCACCCTGACCGCCGCCATCACCAAGGTGCTGGCCGAGCGCGGCAGCGGCACGTTCGTGCCGTTCGACCGCATCGACCGGGCCCCGGAGGAGGCCGCGCGCGGGATCACCATCAACATCGCGCACGTCGAGTACGAGACCGACACCCGGCACTACGCGCACGTGGACATGCCGGGCCACGCCGACTACGTCAAGAACATGGTCACCGGGGCCGCGCAGCTCGACGGGGCGATCCTCGTCGTCTCCGCGCTCGACGGGATCATGCCGCAGACCGCGGAGCACGTGCTGCTCGCCCGGCAGGTCGGGGTCGACCACGTGGTGGTCGCCCTCAACAAGGCGGACGCGGCCGACGAGGAGCTGGTCGAGCTCGTCGAGCTGGAGGTCCGTGAGCTGCTCACCGCGCACGGCTACGGCGGCGACGCCGTGCCCGTCGTACGGGTCTCGGGGCTGAAGGCCCTGGAGGGGGACCCGCGCTGGACGGCGTCGATCGAGGCGCTGCTCGACGCGGTGGACACCTACGTGCCCATCCCGGAGCGGTATCTGGACGCGCCGTTCCTGCTGCCCGTCGAGAACGTGCTGACCATCACCGGCCGGGGGACGGTCGTGACCGGCGCGGTCGAGCGGGGCACCGTGCGGGTGGGCGACCGGGTCGAAGTGCTCGGCGCCGCCGTGGACACGGTGGTGACCGGGGTCGAGACCTTCGGCAAGCCCATGGAGGAGGCACAGGCCGGGGACAACGTGGCCCTGCTGCTGCGGGGCGTGCCGCGGGACGCGGTCCGGCGGGGGCATGTCGTGGCCGCGCCGGGCAGTGTGGTGCCCAGTCGTCGCTTCACCGCGCAGGTGTACGTGCTGTCCGCGCGGGAGGGCGGGCGCACGACGCCCGTCTCGACCGGGTACCGGCCGCAGTTCTACATCCGTACGGCGGACGTCGTGGGGGACGTCGACCTCGGTGAGGTCGCCGTCGCCCGGCCGGGGGAGAAGGTCGTCATGACCGTGGAGCTGGGTCGGGACGTGCCGCTCGAGGCGGGGCTCGGGTTCGCCATCCGTGAGGGTGGCAGGACCGTCGGGGCCGGGACCGTCACCGCCGTCCCCTAGGGGCGGAACCGGTGCGTGGGGACTGCGGGGCCGTCGTGGCCGGTCGCGCAGTCCCCCGCACCCCCGAGTCGGCACACTGGACGGGTGAACGACTCGATACCCGTGGCCAGGTCCACCGACTTCGGCTTCGCCAAGCTCATGCCCGACGTCGACCGGGAGCGGGCCTGGTTGCTGACCGTCGACGGGGCTCCGCAGTCCTACGTCGATCTCGACGAGCCGACGCATCTGGAGTTCGAGTACGTCCGGCGGCTCGGACATGTCCTGGACGGGATCGGGGAGGCGGGGCGGGCGCTGGACGTCGTGCACCTCGGTGGGGGCGCGCTGACGCTGCCGCGGTACCTGGCGGCCACCCGGCCGGGGTCGCGGCAGGACGTCGTCGACTTCGACCGGGGGCTGCTGGACCTGGTCGTCGAGCATCTGCCGCTTCCGGACGCGGCGAGTATCGCGCTGCACGCAGCCGACGCCCGAGGATGGCTGGAAAAGGCTCCGGACGCGTCCGCCGACGTGCTCGTCGCCGACGTCTTCGGAGGCTCGCGGGTCCCCGCGCAACTGACCTCTCTGGAGTACGCCCGTGAGGCCGCGCGGGTGCTCCGGGGCGACGGGATCTATCTCGCCAACCTCGCCGACTCCGCGCCCTTCGCGTTCCTGCGGTCCCAGTTCGCCAACTTCGCCGAGGTGTTCGACGAGCTCGTGCTGATCGCCGAGCCGGGAGTGCTGCGCGGGCGGCGGTTCGGGAACGCGGTGCTCGTCGCCGCGCGCCGGCCCCTCGACACGGCGGCTCTGGCCCGGCGCACGGCGGCCGACGCCTTTCCGGCGCGGGTCGAACACGGGACAGGGCTGCGGACGTTCATCGGTGCGGCGCGGCCGGTGCGGGACCAGCAGGCCGTGGCGTCACCCGAGCCCCCCGACGGTGCGTTCGGCGTCGGCTGAGTCGTCCGCGCCGGCCCGGGCGATCCGTTTGGTGTTCCGGCGCAGGTCGCGGACGTCGGGTACGCACAGGACGGCTGCCGTGACCGCCGCGATCAGGCCCGAGCAGCCCCACAGGGCCGCCGTGCGCCCGAACGCCGACTCCGCCGGGCCCGCCAGCGCCGCCGCGAGCGGCATGAGGGCGACCGAGCCGAACCAGTCGTAGGCCGAGACACGGGAGAGCTTGTCCTCCGGTATCTCCTGGTGCAGGGCGGTCATCCAGGAGACACCGAACACCTCTATGGTCACGCCGGCCACGAACATCGCCGTGCACAGCAGGGGCACCGACACCGGAACGGCGAGCGCGGCGGACGGCAGCGCCATCGGGAACACGCAGAGGATGCCCACGAACAGCAGCCGGTGCGGCTTCCACCGGGTCATCAGGAGGGCGCCGACGACCGTGCCCGCGCCGAAGAAGCCGAGAGCCACGCCCCAGGGGCCCGCCCCGCCGAGGTCGTCCCGGGCGACGAGCGGGCCGTAGACGGCGTCGGCGGCGCCGAGGACCGCGTTGGCCACGGAGAACTGGACGACGATGCCCCACAGCCACGGCCTGCTCGCGACCTCCCGCCAGCCGTCGCGCAGGTCGGCCAGCAGGCCGGCGCCCGGGGGACGGGCGGCGATGTGACCGACGTCGAGGAAGGAGCGCAGCGAACCGGCGAGCGCGAACGCGGCGGCGTCCGCGGCGAGGACCCAGCCCGGGCCGACCGCGGCGACCATCGCGCCACCGAGCGCGGCACCGCCCAGCGCCGCGCCCTGCATCGCCATCCGGAACACCGCGAAGGCCCGGCCGGCCTGCTCGCCGCTCACCGAGGACAGCAGCATGCCCTCGGCCGCCGGGCTGAAGAACGCGTGGCCCGTGCCGCCGAGCGCGGTCAGCAGCATCATCTGCCACAGGCGGGGTTCGCCGGTCAGCACGAGGACGGCGAACGCGCCCTGGGAGAGACAGTTGAGGGCGTTCGCCGCGACCATCACACGGTGCCGGGGCAGGCGGTCGGCCACCGCGCCGCCGATCAGCAGGAACACCACCAGCGGCAGGGTGCGGGCGGCGGCCACCAGGCCCACGTCGCCGCCGTCGCCGCCCGTCTCCAGTACGGCGAACGCGGCGGCGATGAGGGCGCCGTTGCTGCCGAGGTTGGTGATGAACGCGGCGGCGGTCAGCAGGCTGTAGTTGCGGCTCGCCCAGGCGGGCCTGCGGGCACGGGAGGAGTCGGCGGAGGGGGTCACCGGCCGACTATCGCCGCCGGGACGCCGTCCTGCCAAACCCTTTGTGGGCCGGATCCGGACGCGAAGAGACGGCGATCACGGGTACCGGACCTGTCCGCGATGGCTACCCATGGGTAACATCGCGGCATGAGCGCAGATCAGATGTCCGTCGGCGAGATGCTCGCCGCCACCGTGCCCATGGTCCGGACCCTGAACCTCGAGTTCCTGGAGACCGGCCCGGAGAAGGTCGTGGTCGCCCTGCCCGACCAGGGGGAGTTCCACAACCACGTGGGCGGGCCGCACGCCGGGGCGATGTTCACGCTCGCCGAGTCGGCCAGCGGGGCGGTCGTGCTGGCCGCCTTCGGCGACCAGCTCTCGCGCGCGGTACCGCTCGCCGTCAACGCGGAGATCGCCTATCGCAAGCTCGCGATGGGCCCGGTGACCGCCACGGCGACCCTCGGCCGCCCGGCCGCCGAGGTGGTCGCCCAGCTCGACGCCGGGGAACGCCCCGAGTTCCCGGTCACGATCGAGATCCGCCGCGGGGACGGGGCGGTCACCGGCGAGATGACGGTGGTGTGGACGCTGCGGCCCAACGGCTGAGCGCGGGGCGGCGGGCCGGCTGAGCGCGGAGCCGCGGGGCGAGCACGTGTCGCCGGCCCGGGCCTCGTCGTTCAGGCCGCCAACCGACGCCCCTCCTGCACCCCCTCACCGTTGTCCAGCTCCGCCACGAACCCCTTGAGCCAGTCGGTGAACTCCGGGCCCAGATCGGGCCGGGCGCAGGCCAGGCGGACCACGGTGCGGAGGTAGTCCGCCTTGTCGCCGGTGTCGTAGCGGAGCCCGTCGAAGAGGACGCCGTGGACCGTGCCGTCGGTCGCGAGCGTCTGGAGGGCGTCGGTGAGCTGGATCTCGCCGCCGCGGCCCGGCGGGGTCCGGTCCAGGACGTCGAAGACCGCGGGATCGAGGACATAGCGGCCGATGACCGCGTATGCGCTGGGCGCGGCCGTCGGCGAAGGCTTCTCCACCAGGCCGCTCACCCGGACCACGCCCTTCTCCTGCGTCGGCTCCACCGCCGCGCAGCCGTAGAGGTGGATCTGCTCGCGGGGCACCTCCATGAGGGCGACCACGCTCCCTGCGTACCGGTCGCGGACGTCGAGCATCGTGCTGAGCAGGGTCTCGCGCGGGTCGATCAGGTCGTCGCCCAGGAGCACCGCGAAGGGCTGGTCGCCGACGTGACGGCGGGCGCAGAGCACCGCGTGGCCGAGTCCGAGCGGCTCGCCCTGGCGGATGTGGTGGATGTCGGCGAGGCGGGCCGGGTCACGTACCGCGTCCAGGCGTACCGCGTCGCCCTTGGCCGCCAGGACCTGCTCCAGTTCGAAGGCGTTGTCGAAGTGGTCCTCGATGGCCCGCTTGTGGCGGCCGGTGACCATCAGTACGTCGTTCAGCCCGGCCGCGGCGGCCTCCTCGACGACGTACTGGATGGCCGGCTTGTCGACGACCGGGAGCATCTCCTTCGGCGTCGCCTTGGTCGCCGGCAGGAACCGGGTGCCGAGCCCGGCGGCCGGGACGACCGCCTTGCGCACCGTGCGGCGAGGAGCGGTGGTGTCGGTGGTGTGGGGGATGATCATGAGGGTCATGCTGCGTCACCGGGATGAGAGCGGGCCGGGAGGCTCCTGGGAGCCCGCTGTGGACCCGGCCCGGCGTTGGAGATTTCGTGTGCCAAGCATCCGACCACGCACACAACTTGAGGGCCGCCTCCCGCTTAATTTCGAATGCGGGTGCGGATACCGTCGGTAACATTTCTGAACTTGAGTCTTTTTGAACATGGGTCACTCCAACTTCTTGTTTGACGTGCATGAATTGTGCGAAGGTGAGCGCCCCCCCCGACGGCCGGGTCGTATCTGACGCGGCGTAGGTATGCACCAATCAAGCTCCTGCTTTCCGAGGGCGCATATTCCATGCGGTCCTGCGGCTTGGAAGGAATTCGTCCCGTGCAATCCGCTCACCCGCCACGACCCCCTTACCCCCCACGCCCCGGAGCGAGTCCGGCGGAGTCCGACCGCAATCTTCTGGCCCGACTGGGCGAGAACGGCGTGGACGGCCATGCCGTCGCCCTGTTGATGGCGCGGCACTGGCAGGCGACCTACGAATACTCGGTCATCTGTCTTGCCTCCTGGTCCGGTTCGGCCTCGATGGCGGCCGCCGCGGCATTTCATCGCGTCCTCGGACGGGCGGGTGACGGCGCACTGCGCCCACAACTTCTCGTCGCGGTGAGGGAGTTCGTCAAGGAGTGGGCCGCGGACGACGAAATCTCCGCCGTCCTGCCGGAACTTCGCAAGACGATCGGTGGCCGTGGTCTACGCGCGGCGAGGTCCGTCACCCCCGAAAGGCGACTGCTCGCCGAGCGCGCATTCCGGGCCCTTCCCGGGGCCTCCCAATGCCTGCTGTGGCATGTCGAGGTCGAAGCCGAACCCATATCCGTACCGGCCGGTCTGCTGGGTGTGGACACGGCCCGTGCGACGGCCGCCGTCGAGCAGGCACGCGAACAATTCCGTACCGGCTGTGTCCGCGCCCACCGGGAACTCGCGCCCACCAGCGAATGCCGTTTCTACAATCGTCTCCTGGATGTCCCGATTCGTCGGGGCGGGGACCTTCTGCCCGATGTCCGCAAACATCTGACGGAATGCCGGTACTGCCGTCACGCGGCCGAACAGCTCAGCCATTTCGAGGGCGGTCTCGAGGTGCTGCTCGCCGAGACGGTGCTCGGCTGGGGTGCCCACCGCTATCTCGAGTCGCGGCCCGCGCGTGCCGCCGGGCGTCCGGAACCGGCCCGGCCCGGCGCGGTCCGCGGGAAGCCCGGCGGGCGCCACCGCCCGGTCCCGGCCGGTCTCCTGGCCCAGCCCCGCAAGAGCGCCCGGGCCGTTCTGGTGGGCGCCGGTCTGACCTCCCTGGCCCTGCTCGCGACGGTGCTCGTCACCAAGGGCTGGTCCGACGAGGGCGGTGTCCCCGCACCCGGCGCCACCTGGGGCGCGGTGAGCAGCAACACCGTACGGCCGAGCCCGTCACAGGTCTCCCGGGACGCCGGGTCGCCGTCCGCCGCGTCCATGGGCGAGCCGGTCGAGGTCGGCCACGGCAGGCTCCGCAACGACGACGCGGGGCTGTGCCTCGACACCCACGACGCGCGGATCGCGGACGGTGCGAGAGCCGTGCTCGCGGAGTGCTCCTCCGCCGGGTCCCAGCAGTGGTCGTACCAGGAGGACGGACTGCTGCGCAGCGCGTCCGACCCCCGGTTCTGCCTGGACTCCGACGCCGAGAAGCGGTCGATCGTGGTCGCCGACTGTCTGACCCACGCGGGAGAGGTCCGCTACGACCTCACCGTGCGCGGCGAACTGCTCCTGCGGCGCGGGAAGGGCCTCCTGGTCGCGCCCGGAAAGCCCGGGAAGCCCGGGAAGGGGGAGGAGGCCGTCGTCGTCACCGAGCGGAATGGCTCGAAGGGGCAGCGGTGGCTGCTGGAGTCCACCGGCGAGAGCGCGCCGGCACAGCAGGGCCCGCAGTCGCCGCAGGACACCGAGTCCGTCCTGCCCTCCGAAGGGTCGGGCGAGGATCCGGCCGCACCCCGACTCGTCCCGGCCCCGCCCTCCGGTTCCGACGACCGCTCGGACAAGGGGCCCGGTGACTCCGACGAGAGTCCCGACCGGCCCTCGGACCAGCACGGAAGCTCGCAGGAGCGGTACGGGACACGGGCCGCGCAGGTCGACCACGACGACTCCGAGCCGGCCGCGCCCGCGATCCCGGCGGCGCCGGCCGAGGTGGCCGGGGCGGTGCTGGGCGCGGTCGTGGACACCGTGCCCTCGATGACGGCGCCCGTGGCCTCCGGCCTCGGCGTGCTCGGCGCGGGTGCGGTGCACGGCGGCGGCCGGTGACCCGGTGCTCCGGACGCCGGTTCTCGTGAACCGGTAGGCTGCCCCGGCGTGCGTCGGCAGTTGGCGCGCGCCGGGAACGCGACTCAGGAGGAACCGGCGTTGCACGTCCAGGAATGGCTCGACACCGTGCCCCCGGCCGCCGTCTACGCCCTGGTGGGCCTGGTCATCGGCCTGGAGAGCCTGGGCATCCCGCTCCCCGGCGAGATCATCCTGGTCTCCGCCGCGCTGCTGTCCTCGCAGCACGCGGGGATCAACCCCGTGGTGCTCGGCGCGTGCGCCAGCGTCGGAGCGGTCGTCGGTGACTCCATCGGCTACGCGATCGGACGCAGGGGCGGCCGGCCGTTGCTCACCTGGCTGGGCAACAAGTTCCCGAGGCACTTCAGCGAGGGCCATGTCGCCACGGCGGAGCGGTCCTTCGAGAAGTGGGGCATGTGGGCGGTGTTCTTCGGCCGCTTCGTCGCGCTGCTGAGGATCTTCGCCGGCCCGCTCGCCGGTGTGCTGCGGATGCCGTACTGGAAGTTCCTGATCGCCAACGTGCTGGGCGGGATCGTCTGGGCGGGCGGCACGACGGCCGTCATCTACTACGTCGGGATCGTCGCGGAGTCCTGGCTGAAGCGGTTCTCGTGGCTCGGGCTCGTGCTGGCCGTGCTGATCGGGCTGACCTCGATGCTGGTGCTCAAGCGCAAGGCGGCGAAGGCGACGGCTCAGAAGCAGGCGGCCGAGCCGGAGGTTGTCCCGGCCGCCGACTGATCCTCACGGTGCCTCGTGCACCTCGTGATGGGCCTTGGCCAGGTCCGAGTAGAGCGTCCCGTTCAGGGTGACCCCCTGGCGCTCCTCGTCCGTCAGTTCCCGCCGCACCTTCGCGGGCACGCCCGCCACCAGGGAACCCGGCGGTACCTGCATGCCCTGCGGGACCAGTGCCTGCGCCGCGACCAGGGAACCCGCGCCGATCACCGCGCCGTTGAGGACCGTCGCGCCCATGCCGATCAGGCAGTCGTCCTCGACCGTCGCGCCGTGCACGACCGCGTTGTGGCCGACCGAGACGCGCTCGCCGATCGTCACCGGGAAGCCGGGGTCGGCGTGGAGCGTGCAGTTGTCCTGGATATTGCTGTGGGCGCCGACTGAGATGCGTTCTACATCGCCGCGGGCCACCGCGCCGTACCAGAGGCTCGCCCCCGCCTGCAGTGTCACGTCTCCGATCACGGACGCGGTGGGCGCCACGAAGGCGTCCCCGTCGATCTTCGGTTCCCGTCCGCCGATGCCCGTGATCAATGCCTTGTGCGCCATTTCGCCTCCTGGGTTCGTGATATCCGGAACCGTACGCCACGCCGGTGGGGCGAAGATCACAAGGTATGGGCCCTCTCCGGGCGCCGTGCGCTCAGTACGGTGAGTCCGTGCCGAAGAGCAAGAACACGTTCTCATCCTGGCGGGGCCGTCTCGTCCAGCGTGCCGTGCACGCGGGCTGGGCCTGGGTGCAGCGCGCGGGCTCCGTCACCGCCGAGCACCCGGGGCGCTTCCGCTTCGGCGCGCTGGGTGAGCACAGCCGGCTGGCGTTTCCGCTGGGCACGGTGTTCGGAGAGCCGTGGATCGAGATCGGCTCGCACTGCATCGTGGGCGAGCAGGTGACCCTGACCGCGGGGCTCATGCCCGACCTGGACCTCGGTCCGGAGCCGATCCTGCGCATCGGCGACGGGGTCGTGCTGGGGCGCGGCAGCCATGTCATCGCCGACACCACCGTCACGATCGGCAGCGACTGTTACTTCGGGCCCTATGTCTACGTGACGTCCACGAACCACTCCTACGACGATCCCCACGAGCCCATCGGCAAGCAGTGGCCGCGGATGGAGCCGGTGTCGATCGGGCCGGGGTGCTGGATCGGGACCGGGGCGGTGATCCTGCCGGGCGCCCGGATCGGACGGAACGTGGTGGTGGCGGCCGGTGCGGTGGTCCGGGGAGTGGTTCCGGACCACGCCGTGGTGGCCGGGGCGCCCGCCCGGGTCGTACGGCGGTGGACTCCCGGGGACGGCTGGCAGCCGCCGCTGCGGACGCCGGCGCCTGTGCCCATCCCTCCGGGGGCCACGGCGGAGCAGTTGAACGCGCTGGCGGGGTTGGACGACGCGACGGTGGCGAAGTTGGCGGAGCTGGACTGAAGGTGCCCACGGGGTGCCGGAATGCTTGTCGGGCGGCCGCGGCCGGCGGGGGCTGGTCACGTGTTTCCCCGCGCACCCGAACGCCGTGGCGGCGTCAGCCCGTCGCCAGGAGGACCGTGCCCAGCAGGGCCAAGCCCGCTCCCGCCGCCTGGAGTGCTCGTAGTCGTTCGCTGAGGAAGCCTCGGGCGGCCAGGGCCGTGACCACCGGGTAGAGCGAGGCGAGGACCGCGGCCACCGTCACCGGGCCGTGCTGGGCCGCTACCGAGTACGTGCCGTTCGCCGCCACGTCCGCGAGGCCGATGAAGGCGAGCGCGGGGAGGGACTGCCAGGGGAAGCCGTTAGCGGGGAGGGCGGGGGCCCCGCGCCGCACCGTTGCGTACAGGGCCGCTCCGCCCACCGCCACATTGACCAGACGCTGCACGAACAGCGCGAGGAACAGGCCGGTGACGGTCGTGGACGCCTCCGCGATCAGGGCGAACACCGTGCCGAAGCCGAGGGCCGCGATCAGGGTGAGGACGATCGCCCGGCGTTGCACCGGGGCTCCGCGCAGCTGCGGGCCGCCCGCCAGGATCACGCCCGTGACGGCCACCGCGATCCCCAGGGCCTGCACGGGCCCCGGGCGCTCGCCGAGGAACAGGCCGAGGCCCACCGGCACCGCCACGCTCAGCGTGCCCAGGGGGGAGACGACCCCCATCGGGCCCAGCGCGAGTGCCTTGTAGAAGCAGATCAGGGCCACCGGACCGGCCAGCCCGGCGGCGAACGCGAACCACAGCCGCGGTCCCGCCTCGCTCCAGCCACCGGTAGCCGCCACGATCGCGCCGAGCACCGCCGCCGCGATCCCCTGCGACACCACGACCACCGTGAGCGCCGGGAGCCGTCGGGTCAGCACACCGCCGCCGAAGTCGGCCAGACCCCACAACAGGCTGGTGGCCAGGGCGAAGAATGCTGTCACGGTCGCCTCGCAGTACAGTTCGGTGAACGGTCGGGTGCACCCCACCGTAGTTCAGTCAGTTGCACTATGTCATACAGAATATTGGACGTGACGTGTCGGACCTCGACCTGCTGACCCAGTCCCTCGCGCGCAACGTCAAGCGCTGGCGGACCGAGCGTGGCTTCACCCTGGACACGCTCGCCGCCCGGGCCGGTGTCAGCCGCGGCATGCTGATCCAGATCGAGCAGGCCCGGACCAACCCCAGCCTCGGCACCGTCGTGAAGATCGGCGACGCGCTCGGCATCAGCATCACCACGCTGCTCGACTACGAGCAGGGGCCCAAGGTGCGGGTCGTCCCCGCCGAACAGGCCGTACGGCTGTGGCACACCGAAGCGGGCAGCTACAACCGGCTCCTCGCGGGCGCCGAGGCGCCGGGCCCGCTGGAGATGTGGGACTGGCGGCTGATGCCGGGCGAGAGCAGTCCGTCGGACCCGCACCCCACCGGCACGGTCGAACTCGTCCATGTCACGGCCGGCGAACTCACCCTCACCGTCGACGGCGTGGAGCACCGGATCCCCGCGGGCGCGAGTGCCTCCTTCGAGGCGAACACCCCGCACACGTACGGCAATCAGGGCGCGGTGCCGATGGAGATGGTCATGGCCGTCTCGGTGCCGGCCGTCTCCTGAGCGGCTGTTAGCGTGCCGTCATGGACGCACCCATCGGACACTTCGACCACGCCACCCCCGCCCCTGCCGCCCTCGACGAGCTGATCCGCCCGGTCGCCGACGCCGTACGCCACTGGAGCGGCAGCGTCCCCGCCGAGCAGATCGTGTACGTCGACACCGACCCGCGGTGGGCCGACACCGCCGTCTTCGTCGAGCACTACGGCCGGGAGCTGCTCGAGCAGTCGGCGAACTGCGTGGTGGTGGCCGGCAAGCGCGGTGGTGAGACCACCCTCGCCGCGTGCGTGGTCCTGTCCACCACGCGGGCCGACGTCAACGGAACGGTCCGCCGCCACCTCGGCGCCCGCAAGGCATCGTTCGCCTCGATGGACACCGCGACGGGGGAGACCGGCATGGAGTACGGCGGCATCACCCCGGTCGGACTCCCCGCCGACTGGCCGCTGCTGGTCGACTCGGCCGTGGTCGACCTGCCCTACGTCCTGGTCGGCAGCGGGCGACGGCGCGGCAAGCTGCTCGTGCCGGGCAAGGCGTTCGCGGAGCTCCCGGGGGCCGTGGTGCTGGAGGGGCTCGGCACCGCCTGACCTCAGGCCGGAGTGTGGTGGGCGAGGGCGTGATGCGGGTCCTGCTCGCCCGGGACCGGTGCCGGGTCGGCGTGCACCAGGGCTGCCGTGAGGCGGGGCACCGCGTGCAGCAGGGCGTGCTCCGCCGCCACGGCGACCGCGTGCGACTGACGTACCGTCATCTCCCCGTCCACCACGACCGCCACCTCCGCGCGCAGCCGGTGCCCGATCCAGCGCAGCCGCAACTCGCCCACCCCGCGCACCCCTTCGACCTCGCGCAGCGCGCCCTCGGCCCGGTCCACGAGGTCCGGGTCGACGGCGTCGAGCACTCGCCGGAACACCTCGCGTGCCGCGTCCCGCAGCACCAGCACGATGGCGGCCGTGATGGCCAACCCCACGATGGGGTCGGCGAGTTGCCAGCCCAGGGCGGAGCCGCCGGCCCCGATCAGCACCGCCAGCGAGGTGAACCCGTCGGTGCGGGCGTGCAGTCCGTCCGCCACCAGCGCCGCCGAGCCGATGTCCCGGCCCACCCGGATGCGGTAGCGGGCCACCCACTCGTTGCCCGCGAAGCCCACCAGCGCGGCCGCGGCGACCGCGGGGACGTGTGCCACGGGACGCGGGTCGAGCAGGCGGTCGATCGCCGTCCATCCCGCGAAGGCCGCGCTGGCGGCGATGGTCAGCACGATCACGATGCCCGCGAGATCCTCGGCGCGGCCGTAGCCGTACGTGAAGCCGCGGGTGGCCGCACGCCGGCCCAGCACGAAGGCGATGCCCAGCGGTACGGCGGTCAGCGCGTCCGCCGCGTTGTGCACCGTGTCGCCGAGCAGGGCCACGGACCCGGAGACGGCCACGACGACCGCCTGCATCAGGGCTGTTGCCCCGAGCACCGCAAGCGAGACCCACAGGGCGCGCATGCCGCGGGCGGAGGACTCCAGGGCGGAGTCGAGCTTGTCGGCGCTCTCGTGGGAGTGGGGGGTGAGGAGGTGGGCGAGCCGGTGGCGGAGGGTGTGCCGGTGCTCCCGAGCGTGGTGGTGGTGATGCCCGTGGTGGTGGTCGCTCACGTGATGCCCCTTCCGGTGCGCGCGCTGGTGGACGTATCGCGCCCACGGAGCCATTATGTGCGTATGAGCGCACGCATGCACCTGTCACCTGCGCACGATGCGCATCCGCGCACCCCCGGCGAGGAGCAGTTGGCCCTCGCCGCCGAGATCCTCGCCCTGCTCGGCGACCGCACCCGGCTGACCCTGCTGCACGCCCTGACCAGGGGAGAGGCCGATGTCACCACCCTCACGGAGGTCTGCGGAGCGGCCCGTCCCGCGGTCAGCCAGCACCTGGCGCGGCTCCGGCTGGCGGGGTTGGTGAACACCCGGAAGGAGGGGCGCAGGGTGATCTACGCGCTGCGTGACGGCCATCTGCGCCGACTGGTCGACGAGGCGCTGAACGTGGCCGACCACCGGATCAGCGACCGTCCGGTGCACGACTAGTAGGCGGAGGCCGTCCCGAGGTACTGCTCCGCGAAGGCGGCCGCCGCCGCGGGCGAGGTGAACAGGCGGCGCAGGCGGGCGAAGGTGGTGCCCGCGCGGTACTCGTCGCCTGACGAGGTGCCGTGGTAGACCTCGGAGAGCCACTGGGAGAACTCCTGGTAGTCCCACACGCGCCGCAGACAGGCCTCCGAGTAGCCGTCGAGGCCGCTGCCGTCGTCCTTGCGGAGGTAGGCGACGAGTGCGTCGCCGAGCAGGAAGGCGTCGTGCAGGGCGAGGTTCATGCCCTTCGCCGCTATCGGCGCGGTGAGGTGGGCGGAGTCTCCCGCCAGGAAGAGGCGGCCGAACGTCATGGGCTCGACCACGTAGTTGTGCATGTCGAGGACGCGCTTCTCGATCAGCCGGCCCTCGGTGAGCGGCGGGGTGCCGTCCGCGCGCAGGCGCTGCTGGAGTTCGGCCCAGACGCGCTCGTGGGACCAGTTCCCGGGGTCGTCGCCGGGCGGGCACTCCAGGTAGTAACGGGTGACCTCGGGGCTGCGGGCCATGTGCCCGGCGAAACCGTTCGGATGGATGCCGAACAGGACGCAGTCGGAGGACGGCGGCGCCTCGGCCAGCAGCGCCAGCCAGCCGATGCCGTAGTCGTGCCGGGCGATGTCCGTGGACTCGGGCAGGACGGTGCGGCTCACGCCGCGGGCCCCGTCGCAGCCGGCCACGAACTCGCACTCGACCAGCTGCCGTTCACCGGTGTCGGGATCGGTGTACGACACGGACGGCCGGGGCGTCTCCAGGTCGTGCAGCCGGACGTCCCGGACGCCGAAGCGGATCTCGCCGCCCCTGGCGTCGGCGTACTCGCGCACCAGGTCCGTGACCAACAGGGGTTGCGGGTACACGAAGTGGTGCTGTCCCGTCAGCTCGCCGTAGGCGAACCGGAAGCGGTCGCCGGCGAAGCGGAACTCGCACTCGGTGTGCAACTGGGCGCTCTCCAGCAGGGTGTCGGCGAGACCCCGCCGCTGCAGACCGCGTACCGCCCACTCCTCGATGACGCCCGCGCGCGGCCGCTGCTCGATGAACTCGCGGGTCTCCGCCTCGAGGACGAGGCAGTCGGTGCCCGCGGCCCGCAGGATGTTGCCGACCGTCAGTCCGGCGGGCCCGGCGCCCACGATGACGACCGGAAAGTGCTGCGTCGCACCGGAGTTGGGGTGGGAGGTCACCCGGACATTATGGCGGCGTCCCGGTGCGGGCGGGCAGGGGTGCCGGGTGCCTCCACACGCGGAGGCACCCGGTCCGGCCGGCTCAGTGCGCGGGCGCGTCGGTGACGACGACCTCGTCGATGCTGCGCTCGATCTCCGCGGCCGAGGACGCGGTGGCCCTGGCCCAGTAGTAGATCGCGAGGGAGAACGCGGCGATGAGCAGGATGTCCCACCACAGGGCGATCCGGCCCGAGCCGCCGAAGCCGCCCTGCCAGGAGATCAGGCCCATGCCCACCAGGTAGACCGGCAGCCACTGGGCGGCCTTCCAGTCCAGGCGGGGTGCGTCGGGCAGACCCTTGGCGACGGCGTAGCGCGCGTAGCCGCCCAGCAGTACATAGCCGAGGACGATCGCGATCCCGAGCCGCCACAGGGTGTGCCAGCCCGCCCAGTAGATGATGAGGTTGGCCACCACGAAGGACAGCGGCGACAGGACCGACCCGGCGGGCAGCCGGTAGGGGCGCTCGTGGTGGGGCAGCCGGTCGGCGAAGACGCCGTACGCCAGCGGGGCGCCCGCGTACATCAGGACGCTCGCCGAGGTGATGAAGCTGACCAGCTGCTGCCAGCTCGGGAAGGGCAGGAAACAGACCACGCCGGTCACGAAGGAGATGGCGAGGCCGAACCAGGGCACGCCCCTGCGGTCGGTCCGCTCGAACAGCTTGGGTGCGTAACCGTTCTTGGACAGGCCGTAGGAGACCCGCGAGGTCGCGGTCGTGTAGATGAGCCCGGTGCCGCCCGGCGAGATCACCGCGTCCAGGTACAGCACCACGCTCAGCCAGCCGAGGCCGACGAGGGTCGCGAGACCGGCCCAAGGTCCGCTGATCCCGGGGTAGTCGAGCTTCGCCCAGCCGTGCGCGAACGTGCTGTGCGGCAGCGCGCCGATGAACACGACCTGGAGCAGCACGTAGATGACCGCGCCGATCGCGACCGAGCCGATGGTCGCGCGCGGCAGGTCCCGCCTGGGGTTGCGGCTCTCGCCCGCCAACTGGATGGCCTGCTCGAAGCCCAGCAGGGCGAAGATGATGCCGCTGGTGCTGATCGCGCTCAGCACCCCCTTGGCGCCGAACGGCGCGAAGCCCTCCGAGTGGAAGTTGCCCGGGTGGAAGTTGCCGATTGCGATGATGAAGATGGCGGCCAGCGGCACCGCGATCTTCCACCAGGTGGCGGCGCTGTTGGTGTGCGCGAGCGCCCGTACCCCGAGGAAGTTGACGACCACGAAGACGGCCATGAGGAGCACGGCGACGAGGAGTCCGCTCGTCGTGAGCGTCTTGTCCGCGTGCTGCAACCCTCGCGCCCAGGACCAGTGACCGGCATAACCGATCATCGCCTCGACCTCGATCGGCGCCACGGTGGCCGCCTGGAGCCAGGAGAACCAGCCGAAGGACATTCCGGCGAGGCCGCCGAAAGCGTAGTGCGGATATCGGGCGGTGCCGCCCGCCACCGGGAACATTCCGCCGAGTTCCGCGTGGACGAGGGCGAGCAGCACGATGGCCACCGCGCCGATCACCCACGAAATCACGGCGGCGGGGCCGGCCACCACCACGGCCTCCTGGGCGCCGTACAGCCAGCCCGAGCCGATGATGGAACCCACCGAGGCCCACATGAGCCCGATCAGCCCCACGTCCCGCCGCAGGCCGCCACCGGGCGTTCCCTTTGTCTCAGGTGCTGAATCGACGCTTACCATAAATTAAGAGGCCTCTCACGAATTACATGCATTCAATGTGTGAGCGGCCCCACATTACGAATCAACCGCCTTTGATTCAAAGGCGGTTGTCGCATATTTGACTTCTCTGCGGGGAATTCCTTGCGAGTATTTCAGGAATTCGGGAAAAACGTCAGGGCAGGCGGGGGATCTCGATTGCCGGGCACCTGTCCATGACCATGTCGAGGCCGGCTGCGCGGGTGCGGTCGTAGGCCGCCTCGTCGATGACGTCCAGCTGGAACCAGACGGCCTTCGCGCCCTTCGCCACCGCCTCGTCGGCCACCGCTCCGGCGAGGTCGCTGTTCACGAACACGTCGACCACGTCGACGTCGAAGGGGATGTCCGCGAGGGAGGCGTACCCCGGCTCGCCGTGCACGGTCTCCGCCTTGGGGTGGACCGGCACCACCCGCTTGCCGTACCGCCGCAGCACCTCGGCGACGCCGTAGGCCGCGCGCCGCCGGTTCGTCGACAGGCCCACGACGGCCCAGGTGTCGCCGAGTTCGGTGAGGATCTTGCGGATCGTCGCTGGGTCGCCGTACACGTCTGGCCTCCTGGGAGGGGTGGAATCGCGCCATGGGAGGGAACACCGGGCGCCGTCCGGGTCTTCCCGGGCCGGGCCGCGCTACTGCTCCGCGGGCAGCGGGACCGACCACACCAGCGTGGCGCCGCCGTCGGCCGGGCGGCTCAACTCCAGCTCCCCGCCCAGCTGATGGGCTCGTTCCGCCAGGTTGCGCAGCCCGCTGCGACGGCCGTCAGGAGGGATGCCGACGCCGTTGTCGGTGACCGTGAGACGAATGCGGCGGGCGTCGGCCGTGAGGGCGACGGCGGCACGGTCGGCCCGGGCGTGCCGGGCGGTGTTGGTGAGCGCCTCGGACAGCACGGCCACCACGTGATCGGCGATCTCCCGGGGCACGTCCGTGTCCACCAGGCCCTCGATCCGCACGCTGGGCGCGAAGCCCAGCACCGGCGCCGCCTCGCCCGCGATCCGCACCACGCGCGCCCGCAGCCCGGCCTCCTCGGCGCCCTCGCGCGAACGCAGGCCGAAGATCGTCGACCTGATGATCTTGATGGTCTCGTCGAGGTCGTCCACCGCGCGCCCGACCCGCTCGGCGGCCTCGGCGTGCTCGATGAACCGGCCCGCGCTCTGCAGGGTCATGCCGGTGGCGAAGAGCCGCTGGATCGCGAGGTCGTGCAGATCGCGGGCGATCCGGTCGCGGTCCTTGAGCACGGCGATCTGCTCGGCGTCCCGGCGCCGCTCGGCCAGTTCCATCGCGACGGCGGCCTGCGCGGCGAAGGCCTGGAGGGTCTCCGTCTCGGTCGCCGAGAACTCCGGCCGGCCCGCCTCCCGGGCCAGCAGGAGGACACCGCGGACCCCGCCCTCGCTCGTGCCGATGGGCACGGCCACGGCGGGCCCGAGGCCCTGGAAGCGGGGCGGCTCGGGGGATATCCGTTCATCGTGGCGGACGTCCGCGCTGACCGCAGGGGCCGCGCTCGAGAAGGCCAGCCCCATCAAGGTCGACTCCACGGGCAGGACGAGCCCCCGGTGCCGCTCGGCGTCGAGTCCGACGGCGATCTCCACCGAGAGCGAGCCGCTGCCCGGCATGGGCAGCGCGACCGCCGTCAACGCCGAACCGGTGATCTCGCCGGCCCGCTCGGCGATCAGGGCGAGCACCTTCGCGCGGTCGCCGCCGGACATGAGCCGGTGGGTGATCTCGGCGTTGGCCTGCAGCCAGCGTTCGCGCAGTCGGGAGTCCTCGTAGAGGCGGGCGTTGTCGATGGCGACACCGGCGGCCACCGCCAGTGTGGACAGCACGGCCTCGTCCTCCTCGTCGAACTGCGCGCCGTTCCGTTTCTCGGTGAGGTAGAGGTTGCCGAAGACCTGGTCGCGCACCCGGATCGGGACGCCGAGGAAGGTGTTCATCGGGGGATGGTTCGGGGGGAAGCCGTAGGACGCCTGGTGCTCGGAGAGCTTCGTGAGCCGCAGGGGTGTGGGGTGGCGGATGAGTTCGCCGAGGATGCCGTGGCCCTCCGGGTAGGGGCCGATCCCGGCGATCTGTTCGTCGGTGACGCCGACGGTGTGGAAGGCGGAGAGCCTCCTGCCGTCGGGGCCGATCACGCCCAGGGCCGCGTACTGGGCGTCCACCAGGGCGGCGGCCGCCTCGACGATGCTGTGCAGGGCCTGCTCCAGGTCCAGCTCCCGGCCGACCGAGAGCACGGCCTCCAGGAGGCTGTGCACCCGGTCCCGGGTGCTGCGGGCCGCGTCCAGCCGCGCCTGCAGTTCCTCCAGGAGCTCGTCCAGCCTCAGCTGCGGCAGCGGTACACGCGCCTCTCGGGGCTCCTCGGGGCTTGCCACCTGTGCTCCTCCGGTCCCCTTGACGGCGGACACCGGCCGCCGTGGTCAGTGCCACGGTAACGGCCGACGGGCCGACACGGTACGGATCCGGACGCGCCGGCCCGCGCTGGAACGCACCGCGGGGGCGTGGTGGGGGCTGGTACCGGGGGTGGGCCGCTTTCGTGCAGACGGGGTGACGGGTCGCCCGTACGGCGCCGGGCCGCCTCCGTGCCGGCCTCCTGCAACTCGTCGTCCCCGTTCGCTCGGGTGGCGGCGGCTGGTGGCGGGGGCCGGGTGCCGGCGGCCGGTGACCGGTGGCCATGGCCGGGGTGCGCGGGGTGGTGGCGGAAAGTACGGTGGCGGCCAGGTGTTCGACGCCGGGCGGGCGATGGCTGTTCCGGCAGTCGGCGGAGGGTGGAGGCGGCATGGCCGGGAAGGGCGCGGAGACGCTGTCGCGCAAGGTGTACGAGAAGGAACTGCTGCGCCTTCAGACGGAGTTGGTGAAACTCCAGGAGTGGGTGCGCGCGGAGGGCGTCCGGCTCGTCGTGGTCTTCGAGGGCCGGGACGCGGCGGGCAAGGGCGGCACCATCAAGCGGGTCGCCGAGCACCTCAACCCCCGTGTCGCCCGGATCGCGGCGCTGCCGAAACCGACCGAGCGCGAGCGCACCCAGTGGTACTTCCAGCGGTACGTCGAGCACCTGCCGGCGGCCGGCGAGATCGTGCTGTTCGACCGGTCCTGGTACAACCGGGCCGGCGTCGAGCACGTGATGGGTTTCTGCACCAAGGAGGAGCACCAGCTGTTCCTGCGCCAGTGCCCGATCTTCGAGCGCATGCTCACCGAGGCCGGGATCGTGCTGCGCAAGTACTGGTTCTCGGTGAGCGACACCGAGCAGCAGGAGCGGTTCAGAAAGCGCCTGGAGGACCCGCTGCGGCGCTGGAAGCTCTCACCGATGGACCTGGAGTCGATCACTCACTGGGAGGCGTACTCACGGGCCAAGGACGAGATGCTGGTGCACACCGACATCTCCGAGGCTCCGTGGTTCGTCGTGGAGAGCGACGACAAGCGCCGTGCCCGCCTCAACATGATCGCCCACCTGCTCGGCTCCGTGCCGTACCGCGAGGTCCCCCCGCCCGTCCTCGAACTGCCCGAGCGCCCGAGGTCGACGGGCTACGAGCGCTCGCCGCGTGATCTGCAGACCTACGTCCCCGACCACGCGGCGACTCTGTGAGCCCAGCCGGTCATCCCTGCTCGGGCACGATCGCGACCGGGCAGGCGGAGTGGTGCAGCACCCGGTGGGCCACCCGGCCCAGCTGCAGCCCGAAGTGGCGGGGGCGGCGCCTGGCGCCCACGACCAGGAGGTCGGCGTGGTGCGAGGCGGCGACCAGCACCGACCCGGCGGGGCCCTCGACGGTACGGCGGTGCAGTTCGGCGGCCGCGGGCGCGTCCTGGAGTGCCGCCTCCAGCGCGTCGACCGCCTGCTGCTCGTGCAGCCGGGCGGGCTCCCCGGCCAGCAGAGGATGGTCGGTGCTCTCGTGCGCCGGGCACCGCCAGGCCCGTATCGCCTCCACCGGCACGTTGCGCCGCGCCGCCTCCTCGAAGGCGAAGCCCAGCGTCGTCGGCCCGCCGACCCCCACGACGATGCGGCCGTGCCGCCCCGCCCTGGCCTGGTTGTCGTGGCTGCCCCGCACGATGATCACCGGGCAGTGCGCGTGCCCTGCCACCGTCAGGCTCACGGAACCCAGCAGCGCCTCGGTCATGCCACCGCGGCCGCGGGTGCCGGTCACCAGCGCGGAGGCGTTGCGGCTCTCACGGACCAGCGCGTACTCGGGTTCCTCGAAGACCACCTCCGAGGTCACCTTCAGGTCGGGGTGGCGAGCGCCGGCCCGCCGGACGGCGTCCTGGACGACGTCCTGCGGCAGCACCCGCTCGGAGGGCTTGCCGAGATCATGGGCGAGAGCGGCGCCCTCGTAGCGTTCCCACAGGCAGGCGTTGACGATCCGCAGCGGCAGTCCGCGCAGGGCCGCCTCGTCGGACGCCCAGTCCACGGCCCGCAGGCTCGGCTCGGAGCCGTCGACACCGACGACGACCGGAAGATCCATCGACATCGCGCTCACCGCCCCGCACCGAGATCGAAGACGATCCGGGCCCTGACCTGGCCGCGCAGCACGTCCTCGATGGACTCGTTGACGGAGGCTAGCGGGCGGGTCTCGGAGATCACCCGGGTCCGGCCCGCCGCGTGCAGCTGGAAGACCTCGGCGAGGTCCTGCCGGGTGCCGACGATCGAGCCGATGACGCTCGTGCCGTTCAGGACGGTGTCGAAGATCGGGACCTGGACCGTGCCGTGCGCGGGCAGGGCGACCATGACGAGCTTTCCGCCGCGCCGCAGCCCCGAGTTGACGGCGGCGAAGGCGTCCTCGTTCACCGCAAGGGCGATCGCCGCGTGCGCTCCGCCGTATCCCTTGAGGACCTCGCCCACGTCGTGCTTGCGGGCGTCGATGACGAAGTCCGCGCCGAGTTCGGCGGCGAGTTCGAGCTTCTCGTCGGTGACGTCGATCGCGGCCACCCGGGCTCCGGCGATCTTCGCGTACTGCACGGCCAGATGACCGAGCCCGCCGATCCCGGAGATCGCCACGAGCTGGGTCGGCCGCACATCGGCGACCTTGAGGGCCTTGTAGGTGGTCACGCCGGCGCAGGTCAGCGGGGCGGCGTCGACGGCGCTCACGCCCTGCGGCACCGGCTGGGCGAAGTCGGCCCAGGCCAGCATCTTCTCGGCGTAACCGCCGTCGCAGCCGTAACCGGTGTTGATCTGCCGCTCGCACAGCGTCTCCCAGCCGGACAGGCAGTGCTCGCACCGCCCGCAGGCCTTGCCCAGCCAGGGCACGGCGACCCGCTGCCCGAGGGAGAGGTGGGTGACCCCGGCGCCGAGTTCCTCGACGAGGCCGACGCCCTCATGGCCCGGGACGAAGGGCGGGGCGGGCTTGACGGGCCAGTCCCCGCGGGCGGCGTGGATGTCGGTGTGGCAGAGCCCGGAGGCCTCGACACGGATGCGGACCTGGCCGGGGCCGGGCTCGGGGTCGGGGCGCTCCTCGATGACCAGGGGCTCGCCGAAGGCTCGTACGACCGCTGCCTTCATGGTGCAACTCCTCAAATTTCTCAGGTCAGTTGTGCGGGACTACGGCGACGGGGGCGACGGAGTGGTGCAGGACGGCGTGGGTGACGGGCCCGACGTGGGTACCGAGCACGCCGCGGCGGATCCGGCGGCCCACCACGACCAGGGAGGCCTCGCGGGAGGCGTCGACGAGGTGGTTGCCGGGGGTGCCGTACGGCGACTCCTCGGTGACCTCGACGTCGGGGAACCTCTTGCGCCACGGGACCAGCGCCTCGGCCAGCGCGGCGGTCTCGCGTCGGGCGAGTTCACCGTGGAGTTCGAGGTCAGCGGCGAGGCCGTAGGCGTAGTACGGGGGCGGGTTCCAGCCGTGCACGACCCGCAGGGAGGTGCCGCGGCGGGCGGCTGCGGCGAACGCGAAGGAGATCAGTTCCTCGTCCGGGCTCTCGATGTCCAGGCCGAGCACGACGGGCCGGAACGGGGTCGCGGCGGACGGGATGCCCGCGGGGTCCGTCTCGTGCTCGTCGGCGGCCTGCTGGTCGGCGCGTACCAGGACGAGGGGCCGCTCGGCGTGCGCCACGACGGAGAGCCCGACCGAGCCGACCATGAACCCGCCGATCCCGCTCAGCCCGCGCGAGCCGAGGACAAGCAGCTCGGCGCCCTTCGTCGCGCTCAACAGCTCGTCGGCGGGCCGGCCGGACAGTTGCTCGGTGCTCACGTCGAGGCCCGGGTGGCGCAGCCGCACGCCCTCCGCGGCCTCCCGGGGAATCCGTTCGGTCCAGTGCTGCTGGGTCTCGGCGCCGAGGAGAGGCGCCTGCGCGATGGGTTCCGGTACGGGTTCCCAGACGTGGACCAGCGTCAGAGGAACTCCCAGCAGCTGTGCCTCGCGGGCCGCCCACTCGGCCGCCGCCCGGCTCTCGCGCGAGCCGTCGAGACCGACGATGACGGTACGGGCCATGATCTCCACCTCCTGATTCGAGCGTCTTTCTTCGGACCGGACCCACGGCAGGGGGCGTAGGTCCCTGCCGTGGGCCGACCGGCCCGGGCCGGTCATCGTGCGGCGGGCCCGCTTCCCCTGTGGGACCCGTCGCACCTCCCGCGGCCGGCGCGGCCGGCTGAACAGGCCGATGCGCGGGAGCCCGGCCCGGAGCCCGCAGAGACCGAGGACCTCGCCCAGTCGGCCGACGTCCCCCGGCGGCCCGCTGCGGAGCCGCCATGACGGTCCGCAGGGGATCCGCCCGGGTCTCATCGGCCCGGGGTCTCGTCCGTCGGGCCTCATCGATCCGGGGTCTCGTCCGTCGGTTCTCATCGGTCCGGGCTCTCGTCCGCCGGTCCGCATCAACCCGGGTCCGCATCCGCCAGGCTTGATCAGCCCGGGGTCTCGTCCGGCAGGCCTCATCGGCCAGGGCGTCATCCGCCCTCGCCTCATCCGCCCAGCCGTCACCCGCCCGGCGAGGGAGGACGGCCGCCATCGGTCCGTGCGCGGCCATCTGGGCGTCCCTTCGGGCGGATCCGGTCGGTGCTTGACGCTTCTCACTCTGTTCGGATCCGGTCGTGCGCGCCGGGTGCCGAAGGTCGGCGGCCATGGGGCCGAACGGCCCTGATCGCAGGGCTGGTTGGAGGCTTCGGCGCGCGGCACTCGCGCACCCGGGCCCGCCGGTGGATCATGGGGCCGACTGAGGAGGGTGGCTCATGGGACAGGGCTCGGACGATCCGGTGTGGCGCCGCCTGCTGCCAGGGGCAGCCGTCCTCCTCGCCTACCGGCGCAGTTGGCTCAGGGGCGACCTGCTGGCCGGCGTGACGGTGGCCGCGTACCTGGTGCCGCAGGTCATGGCGTACGCGGGTGTGGCCGGGCTCCCGCCGGTCGCCGGACTGTGGACGATCCTGCCCGCCCTCGTCCTGTACGCGCTGCTGGGCTCCTCCCGCCTGCTCTCGGTCGGCCCCGAGTCCACGACCGCACTGATGACGGCCACCGTGGTCGGCCCGCTCGCCGCCGGCCACCCCGGCCGCTACGCCACTCTCGCCGCCACCCTCGCGGTCACCGTCGGACTGCTGTGCCTGGTGGCACGGGTGGTGCGCCTGGGCTTCCTCGCGGACCTGTTCTCCCGCCCCGTCCTGATCGGCTACCTGGCCGGCGTCGCGCTGATCATGATGGTGGACCAGCTGCCCAAGCTCACCGGGGTGCGGACGACCGGGTCGGACTTCTTCCCCCAACTGTGGTCCTCCGTCCGGCACCTGCCCGACGCCCACCTGCCGACCGTGATCCTCTCCGCCGCCGTGCTCGTCTTCCTCTTCGCCGTCCCGAAGTACGTCCCGGGCCCGCTGGCAGCCTTCGTCCTCGCCACCGCCGCCGTGGTCGTCCTGGACCTCGACGACCGGTACGGCATCAAGGTGATCGGCGAGATCCCCTCGGGCCTGCCCGGCCTCGCCCTGCCCGACCTGACGGAGCTGCCGCAACTCGTGCTGCCCGCCCTCGGCGTGCTCATCGTCGCGTACACGGACTTCATCCTCACCGCGCGCGCGTTCCACGGCGAAGGCCCCCGGCTCGACGCCAACCAGGAGTTCCTGGCGCTCGGCGCCGCCAACCTCGGCGCGGGCGTCCTGCACGGCTTCCCCGTCAGCAGCAGCGCCAGCCGCACCGCCCTCGCCTCCTCGGCGGGCGCCCGCAGCCAGGCGTACTCGCTGGTCGCCGGGGTCGTGGTGCTCGCCGTCCTGCTCTTCCTCAGCCCCCTGCTCACCCGCACCCCTTCCGCCGTCCTCGGCACCCTCGTCGTCTACGCCGCCGTCCGCATGATCGACCTCGCGGGCTTCCGCCGCCTCGCCTCCTTCCGTCGCCGCGAACTCCTCCTCGCGCTCGGCTGCCTGACCGGGGTCCTCGCCCTCGGCATCCTGTACGGCGTGCTCGTCGCCGTCGGCCTGTCGGTGGCCGAGCTGCTGAGCCGGGTGGCCCGGCCGCACGACGCGGTCCAGGGCGTGGTGCCGGGCCTGGCCGGCATGCACGACGTCGACGACTACCCGGCCGCCCGCACCATCCCGGGCCTGCTCGTCTACCGCTACGACTCCCCGCTCTTCTTCGCCAACGCCGAGGACTTCCGCCGCCGCGCCCTGGCCGCCGTCGACGAACAGAGCGACCCCGTACGCTGGTTCGTCCTCAACGCCGAGGCCAATGTCGAGGTCGACATCACCGCCCTCGACGCCGTCGACGACCTCCGCCGCGAACTGGGCCGCCGTGGCGTGGTGTTCGCCCTCGCCCGGGTCAAGCAGGACCTCCTGGACGACCTGCGGGCATACGGCCTCACGGACTCCGTGGGCTCGGAACTGATCTTCCCGACGCTGCCCACCGCGGTGGCCGCGTACCGCGCCGGACCGGACACGGAGCCGGGACAGCGCGCGCAGGAGCCGAGCGGCAGGTCCCCAGGACCGAGTGGCCCACGGGCCGACGCCGACGACGACGGGAGCGGCTGATGCGCGTCGCCCGTGAGGTCTCCTTCCCGCAAGGGGTGCGGCTGTGCGAGGGGAGGGGAGCCGGGCCGACCGGCTCTGCATCATCCGCACGGGCATGCCGCGAGCGCCCGGCCCCCCGGCGCACCTAGGGCCGGTCGGCCCTAGTGCATTCGGCCCCCCGGGAGCAATGATCGTTCCACGGACCGACCGCAGTCCGCTCGCCACCGGAGACGAGGGGTCGTCATGACCGAGCCAGGCACCTTCACGGAAGACCACCCGATCCGTGTCTTCCTGCTGGACGACCACGAGGTCGTACGACGGGGCCTGACCGACCTGCTCGACGCCGAACCGGACATCTCCGTGGTCGGCGACGCCGGCACCGTCGAGCACGCCCTGGTCCGCGGCCCGGCGCTGCGCCCCCACGTGGCCGTGCTCGACGTACGTCTCCCGGACGGCGACGGCATCACCGTCTGCCGCGAACTGCGCAGCCAGATGCCGGAGCTGGCCTGTCTGATGCTGACGTCCTTCGACGACGAGGACGCCCTGCTCGACGCCATCATGGCCGGGGCCTCCGGCTATGTCCTCAAGCAGATCAGGGGATCCGACCTGGTCTCGGCGGTCCGTACGGTCGCATCCGGCCAGTCCATGCTGGACCCCGCGACCACGGCCCGTCTCATGCGCTCGCTGCGCGCCGACCCGGCCGAGACGCCGACCATCGCGCCGGAACTCGCGAGCCTGTCCCCTCGTGAGCGGGACATCCTCGCCCTCATCGGCGACGGTCTGACCAACCGCGAGATCGGCAAGAAGCTCTACCTGTCCGAGAAGACGGTCAAGAACCACATCTCCCGGCTGCTGGCCAAACTCGGCGTGCAGCGCCGCGTCCAGGCCGCGGTCCTGGCCTCACAGCTGGAGCAGCCCGAGCCGGAGAACCGACCCGCACGGTGAGACCCCGAGCGGGGGACCCCAGGTCCGCCCGGCGCCCCCGCACGGTGGCCCTGGCCGACGAGGCGCCACGGCTGCGGTCGTCCTGCCGCCGGCGGCCGACGCCCTGGGCGGGACGTCCGCGCTCGCCGTGCTCGACCGCGTCCGCGACCACCTGCCGCACGTCGACGAGTGAGCCGGCGGAACGGACGAGGTCGGTCGAATCCCGTGTCCGTGTCCGAAATACCGGTCAGTCACCTGCGCGGGGCGCCTCGCCCGCCTACGCTCGCTGCGTGCTGCGCATCACCGACGCCCGAACCGGCGAGCCCGTCGACGCCGTCCCCGCCCGCAGGGGCCTGACCCGAGTCGAGGTCCATGTCCCGGGCTACGACGCCTCCGCCCTCCGAGTCCTGCTCGTCGCCGACCTCCTCGTCCGTGCCCTGGAGATCGGCGGTACGCCCGTGTGGGCGCTGCTCACCGGCCGGAGCGAACAGGCGGAGCTGCACGCGGCCGCCGCCGCCCTCGGCATCCGGCCCTTCGAGGACCGCCGGGACGTCGGCCCCGGCTGGGGCGAGAGCCAGGCCGTCCATGTCGTCGGGGAGGGCGGTGAGACCCCCGACGGGGTCCGGGTCGCCGTCGCGCCCGTCCGGACACCGAACCTCCCCAGGGGCGCCGACCCCGCCGAGATCCGCCTCGCCCTGCTCACCCCGCCCCGGAGCACGCCCGCACGGCTGGACGAAGCGGCCCTGGCCGAGGCCCGCGACACCCTCGTACGCTGGCGCCGGGCCGTCGCCGCCTGGGCCCGGCACCCCTCACGGCCCGTCCCGGAGAAGGTGCGCGGACGGCTCCGTACCGCCTGGGAGGACGACCTGGACGTGCCCGAGGTCCTCGAGGTGCTGCACTGGGTCGAGGAGTCGGAGCTGCCCGAGGGCGCCCGCTTCGAGACGTACGCCTACGCGGACCGGCTGCTCGGGCTCGAACTCACCCGAGATCTGGGGTCCCCGGCATGAGCGCGCGCACCGGGGCGGGCCCGCTGCGCCGGCTGGTGGTGCTCCGGCACGCCAAGTCCGCCTGGCCCGAAGGCGTCGCCGACCACGAACGCCCCCTCGGGCCCCGCGGCCGCCGGGACGCGCCGGAGGCGGGCCGCGTCCTCGCCGCCTCCGACCTGCTCCCCGACCTCGCCCTGTGCTCCACCGCCGTACGCGCCCGGCAGACCTGGGAGCTGGCGTCCGCCCAGTGGGGCACCCCGCCGCCGGTACGCCTCGACGCGGAGCTGTACGGGGCCGACGTACCCGAGTTGCTGGCGGCCGTGCACGAGACACCTCCCGAGGTCGTGACCCTGCTCCTCGTGGGGCACAACCCCGGTCTGGAGGACCTGGTGCTCACCCTGGCCGGGGACGGCCTCGACGACGCGCTGGACGAGGTGCGGGTGAAGTTCCCGACCTCGGCGATCGCGGTCCTGGCCTGGCACGGCACGTCCTGGCGGGCGCTGGGTCCGGGGACGGCGCTGCTCACGTCCGTGCTGGTACCGCGGGGGAGGAAGCCGTGAGCGGGCCCGTCGGGAGGCTCCGCACCACGGATTAGGCTGGCCGGATGCAGGACGAGTACCGCACAGTGGCCCGCGCGGGCGTGCACGAGACCGAGGTCAACCGCTCCCGCTTCCTGTGCGCCCTCGCCCCGGCGGCCACCGAGCGGGAGGCCCAGGACTTCATCGCGTCCGTCCGCAGGGAACACGCCGACGCCACGCACAACTGCTTCGCGTACGTCATCGGCGCCGACGCCGCGATCCAGAAGGCGAGCGACGACGGCGAACCCGGCGGCACTGCGGGCGTCCCCATGCTCCAGATGCTGCTGCGCCGCGACATGCGGTACGCCGTCGCCGTCGTCACCCGCTACTACGGCGGCGTCAAGCTCGGCGCGGGCGGACTCATCAGGGCCTACGGCGGCGCGGTGGGCGAGGCCCTGGACGCCCTGGGCACCCTGACCCGCCGCCGGTTCCGCCTCGCCACGGTCACCGTCGACCACCAGCGCGCGGGCAAGGTGCAGAACGACCTGCGCTCGACCGGCCGCGAGGTGCGCGACGTCCACTACGGCGAGGCCGTCACGATCGAGATCGGGCTGCCGGACGCGGACGTGGAGGCGTTCCGGGGGTGGCTGGCGGACGCGACGGCGGGGACCGCGGGGTTCGAGCTCGGGGGAGAGGCGTACGGAGACGCCTAGTTGCCCTTTTCGGGCACAATGTCCTTTCCTGCGTCCGGTCATGACGGGGCGATACGGGAGTAACCGCCCGTGCTGTCGGACCCGCCCGTTAGGGTCGGGGATCATGAGGCTGCTGCACACTTCCGACTGGCATCTCGGCCGGGCGTTCCACCGGGTCAACATGCTCGGGGCCCAGGCCGAGTTCATCGGTCACCTCGTCGCGGCCGTGCGGGAGCACGGGGTGGACGCGGTGGTCGTGTCGGGGGACGTGTACGACCGCGCGGTCCCGCCACTCGCCGCGGTCGAGCTGTTCGACGACGCCCTGCACCGGCTCGCCGACCTCGGCGTGCCGACGGTGATGATCTCCGGGAACCACGACTCCGCCCGCCGTCTGGGGGTCGGCGCGGGGCTCATCGGACGCGCCGGCATTCATCTGCGGACCGAGCCGGCGGCCTGCGGGACTCCCGTGGTGCTCTCCGACCCGCACGGCGATGTGGCCTTCTACGGCCTGCCGTATCTCGAACCGGCCCTGGTGAAGGACGAGTTCGCGGTGAAGAAGGCGGGTCACGAGGCCGTGCTCGCGGCCGCCATGGACCGCGTCCGCGCCGACCTCGCGACGCGCGCGGCGGGAACGCGGTCCGTCGTCCTCGCCCATGCCTTCGTCACCGGCGGCGAGGCCAGCGACAGCGAGCGGGACATCACCGTGGGCGGAGTGGCCGCCGTGCCCGCCGGTGTCTTCGACGGCGTCGACTACGTGGCCCTCGGGCATCTGCACGGCAGCCAGACCATCACCGACCGCGTGCGCTACTCCGGCTCCCCGCTGCCGTACTCCTTCTCGGAGACCGACCACCGCAAGAGCATGTGGCTGGTCGACCTGGACGCGCAGGGCGCGGTCACCGCCGAGCGGGTCGACTGCCCGGTGCCGCGGGCGCTGGCCCGGATCCGGGGGACGCTGGAGGAACTCCTCGCCGATCCGCGGCTCGTGCCGCAGGAGGAGGCCTGGGTGGAGGCGACCCTCACCGATCCGGTCCGCCCCACCGACCCCATGGCCCGGCTCTGCGAACGCTTCCCGCACACCCTCAGCCTGGTGTTCGAGCCCGAGCGGGCGCCGGGCGACCCCGAGGTGTCGTACGCCCGGCGGCTGGCCGGGCGCAGTGACCAGGAGATCGCCGAGGACTTCGTCGCCCATGTGCGCGGCGCCGGGCCCGACGAGCGGGAACAGGCCGTGCTGCGGGACGCGTTCGACGCCGTGCGCGCGGACGAGGTCGTGCGGGAGGTGGCGCGGTGAGGCTGCACCGGCTGGACATCACCGCCTTCGGACCGTTCGGAGGCTCCCAGACGGTCGACTTCGACGAGCTGTCGGCGGCCGGGCTGTTCCTGCTGCACGGGCCGACGGGCGCCGGAAAGACGTCCGTGCTCGACGCCGTCTGCTACGCGCTGTACGGCTCGGTGCCGGGCGCCCGGCAGAGCGGTCAGGGGACGGCACTGCGCAGTGACCACGCCGGTCCCGGCGCCCGCACCGAGATCCGGCTCGAACTCACCGTCGCCGAGCGCCGGTTGGAGATCACCCGGCAACCGCCCTGGGAGCGCCCCAAGAAGCGCGGCACCGGCACGACCCTCGACAAGGCGCAGAGCCGGCTGCGCGAGTACGACGCGGCCGCCGGGGCCTGGAAGGACCTGAGCCGGTCCCACCAGGAGATCGGTGAGGAGATCACCCAGCTGCTCGGCATGAGCCGCGAGCAGTTCTGCCAGGTCGTGCTGCTGCCCCAGGGCGACTTCGCGCGCTTCCTGCGGGCCGACGCCGAGGCACGCGGCAGACTGCTGGGACGGCTCTTCGACACCCACCGCTTCGCCGAGGTCGAGAAGCGGCTGGCCGAGCGGCGCCGCGCGGCCGAGGCGCAGGTGCGCGAGGGCGACGCCGGCTTGCTGGCCGACGCGCACCGCATGCAGCAGGCGGCCGGCGACGCCATGGAACTGCCCGAGCTGACACCCGGCGAGCCGGGCCTCGCCGAGGCCGTCCTGAGCGCGGCCGCCGTCGCCCGCAGCACCGCCCGCGAACAGCTGACGATCGCCCACTGCGCCCTCGGTGCCGCCGAGTCCGCCCAGGCCGCCGCCGAGCGCGCCCTGGCCGACGTACGCGAAGTCGACCGGCTGCAGCGCCGGTTCGCCCAGGCACGCGAGCGGGCCGCGCTGCTGGAGGAGCGGTCCGACGGCTACCACCAGGCGCAGGCCCGCATGGAGCGGGCCCGCAAGGCGGAGGCGGTGGCGCCCGCGCTGGAGCTGCGGGAGGCGGCCGAGGCCGAGCACCGGCGGGCGGCCGCGGCCGAGACACGCGCGCGGGAGCTGCTGCCGGAGACCTTCGCGGGGGCGGGCGCCGCCGGACTCGCCACCGCCGCACGCCGGGCGTCCGAGGAGCTCGGCGGCCTGGACGCGGCCCGGCGCGCCGAGCAGCGGCTCGCCGAACTCGTGAGGGAACGCGCGGAGCTGGACAGCGAGGAGCGCTCCGACGAGGACGTCCTCCAGGAGGCCGAGGCCTGGCTGGCCGGGTGGCAGGAGGCCCGCGCCGGGCTCCAGCAGGGTGTCGAGTCCGCCCAGGAGGCCGCCACCCGCGCCGAACAGCTCGCCGTGCAGCGGGAGCCCGCCCGCAAGCGACTCGCCGCCGCCCGCCAGCGCGACCAGTTCGCCCGGGACACCGACGACGCCCAGCGGCAGGTCATCGACGCCACGGACCGCGCGCAGAAGGCCCGTGCCGACTGGCTGGACGTCAAGGAACGGCGCCTGAACGGCATCGCCGCGGAACTCGCCGCACAGCTCACCGACGGCGAACCCTGCGCGGTCTGCGGAGCCACCGAGCACCCCGCGCCCGCCCGCAGGGACGCCGGACACGTCGACCGGGAGACAGAGGAGCGCGCCCTCGCCGGCTCGCAGCACGCCGACGAACAGCGCACCGAGGCCGAGCGCCGCCTCGCCTTCGTCCAGCGGGCGCTGGCCGCCGCCCAGGGCGAGGCCGGCGACACCTCCACCGAGGAACTCGCCGTCCAGGTGGAGGACCTGGAGCGTGAGTACGCCCGGGTCCGCACCCTCGCCTCGGCGCTGCACACCGCCACGGAACAGCTGCGGCAGGCCGAGCGCGAGCGCGAACAACGGCTGACTGCCCAGCAGGAGGCCGCCCTGCGCACCGCCTCCCGCGGCGCCCGCCGGGACGCCCTGGACCGGGAACGAACCACCCTGGAAGCGGAGCTGGCCCAGGCGCGCGGAACCGCCGGCAGCGTGGCCGCCCGCGCCGCCCAGCTGGAGCGGCAGACCGCGCTGCTCACCGACGCCGCCGACACCGCGCGCGTGGCCGAGGACACCGCCCAGCGGCTCAAGGACGCGGACGCCCGCCTCGCCGACGCCGCCTTCCGGGCCGGCTTCGACACCCCGCAGGCCGCGGCCGCCGCCCTCCTCGACGACGCGGCCCACCGTGACCTCCAGCACCGGCTGGACGCGTGGCAGACCGAGGAGGCCGCCGTACGAGCCGTTCTCGCCGAGGCCGACACCGCCGAGGCGGCGCAGCGACCGCCCGCCGACGTCCTCGCGGCGGAGCGACTCGCCGCCGACGCGGCCCGCCGGGTCCGCGAGGCCGCCTCCGCGCGCGACGCGGCCGCCCGGCGCTGCGCCGAACTCGACCGGCTCTCCGCCCGCTCCGCCACGGGCCTCGAACGGCTGGCGCCGCTGCGCCGGGAGTACGACCGGGTGGCCCGCCTGTCCGCGCTCGCCGCGGGCACCTCCGCGGACAACGAACGCAAGATGCGGCTGGAGTCCTATGTGCTCGCGGCCCGTCTCGAACAGGTCGCGGCGGCCGCGACCGTGCGCCTGCAACGGATGTCGTCCGGCCGCTACACCCTCGTCCACTCGGACGACCGCAGCGGCCGCGGCCGCAGCGGACTCGGGCTGCACGTCGTCGACGCCTGGACCGGACGCGAGCGGGACACGGCCACGCTGTCGGGCGGCGAGACCTTCTTCGCCTCGCTCGCACTGGCCCTCGGCCTGGCGGACGTCGTCACCGACGAGGCCGGCGGGGTCCGTCTCGACACGCTCTTCATCGACGAGGGCTTCGGCAGCCTCGACGAGCAGACCCTCGACGAGGTCCTCGACGTCCTGGACTCACTGCGCGAACGCGACCGCAGCGTGGGCATCGTGAGCCATGTGGCCGATCTGCGCCGCCGGATCCACGCGCAGCTGGAGGTTGTGAAGGGGCGGTCGGGTTCGGTGCTGAGACAGCGCGGCGGGGTCTGAGGTCACCGCCCCAGGGGGCGCCGGGGGAGCGGGGAGGAGTAGACGACACTCGTGGTCACCGAACCCAGCGTGCCGATCTTGCCCGACACCTCCTCCAGGTGCCGCATCGAGCGGGCGGCGACCTTGATGACGAAGCAGTCGTCGCCGGTCACATGGTGCGCCTCCAGGATCTCGGGCGTCACGGCGACCAGGTCGTGGAAGGGCTTGTAGTTGCCGTTGGGGTACCTGAGGCGGACGAACGCCAGGATCGGCAGACCCAGCCGGTCGGGGTCCACGACGGCGGCGTACCCCTGGATGACGCCCGCCTCCTCCAGCCGCCGCACCCGCTCGGTGACCGCGCTCGCGGACATCGAGACGGCACGGGCGAGCTCGGCGAAGCTGGCCCGGCCCTCCCGCTGGAGGACGTCGAGGATGCGCCAGTCGGTGGCGTCCGGGGAATACGCGGTCATGCTCGAGAAATAGCAGGGGAATCACCGGTCGGACAAGACTCGCGCCGTGGAATCCCCCTTCAGCTTGCTGGTCGCCGACCGTAGATTTCCTGCCATGACGACAACCGCCCCGCTCACCCCGAACCCCGTTCTGCGCGTCCCCCCGGCCGCCCCGGCCGAGGCCGCCGCCCACTTCCGCGCCGCCCTCGCCTTCCACGCCGACGTCTCCGACGTGGCCGCCGCGCTCGCCGCGGACGGCGACCCCGGGTTCGTGGTCCTCGACTCCCGCTCCACCGCCGCCTGGGACCAGGGCCACGTCCCGGGCGCGGTCCACCTGCCCACCGCCCTCATCGCCGAACAGGCCGAACAGCTCCTCGACAGGTCCGTGCCGGTGGTGACGTACTGCTGGGGGCCGGGCTGCAACGGCGCCACCCGCGCCGCACTCGCCCTCGCCGAACTCGGCTACCAGGTCAAGGAGATGCTCGGCGGCTTCGAGTACTGGGTGCGCGAGGGCTTCGAGTTCGAGACCTGGCAGGGCCGTGAGCGGCGCGCCGCCGACACGTTGACCGCGCCGGCCGACTCGGAGGACTGCGGTTGCTGAGTCCCGGGGATTCCGGTGGGGTTCCTGTGCAGGTGCAACCCTGAGGTTCCGGTGCGTGTAGGTTCTGGCCCATGGTGCGATACGCGGAGCCGGGCGCGGTGGAGTGGGTGGAGTCGGGCGGCGGCCCGCTCATAGCGGTGCCGGAGACGGTGCTGCCGTTCTGGGCGGGGGCCGACGGCGACGAGACGGCTTCCGACTACGACCGGGCCTGCGAAGTCGACGGCTGCGTGGGCCTGTTGCCCGTCGGTGACGCGGCCGCCCTGGTCCTCGGTGACGAACCCGCCTCGACCTCCTACCTCCCCGACCACGACACCTTCGTACGGTGGTGCGCGGCCGACTCCGAGGAGCAACTCCTCGCCGAGGTCCCCGCCGCCCTCGCCACGGCCGTCTGGGAGGACGAGGTGAGCTGGTCGGTCCCCGGCCCCGTCGTCCTGTTCGACGCGGCCTGGCCCGGCAACGACTCGGTGAACACCGACCACTTGAAGGTCTCGCTGGCACCCGGCCGGTACGCGGTGCGCGCGGCCGACGTGCGGCCGGGACCGGAGACCTGGCTGGGACTCGTGCAGTTGCGGCGGCTGCCGGACTGAGAACCGTTCACGCCCGCGACGGGGGCGTGAACGGCCGGCACCGGCTCGGACCACGCGGTCCGAGCCGCTCACCCGGTACCGGGCTCCGAGCCGGTCACCCGGTACCGGGCGTCAGAGCCGCGCCAGTTCGTCCACCAGGTCGTCCAGGCCCAGCGAACCCTGCGACAGCGCCGCCATGTGCCAGGCCTTGAGGTCGAACGCCTCGCCGTGCCGCTCGCGGGCCTTCTCCCGGCCCAGCAGCCAGGCCCGCTCGCCGAGCTTGTAGCCGATCGCCTGGCCGGGGATCGTGAGGTAGCGGGTCAGCTCGCTCTCCACGAAGTCCGCCGGACGGCTGCTGTGCGCGCCGAAGAACTCCTGCGCCAGCTCGGGGGTCCACCGCTCGCCCGGGTGGAAGGGGGAGTCCGCCGGGATCTCCAGCTCCAGATGCATGCCGATGTCGACGATGACCCGGGCGGCCCGCATCATCTGCGCGTCGAGATAGCCGAGCCGCTGCTCCGGGTCCGTGAGGAAGCCCAGCTCGTCCATCAGCCGCTCCGCGTACAGCGCCCAGCCCTCGGCGTTGGCGCTCACCCCGCCCACCGAGGCCTGGTAGCGGGAGAGGTTCCCGGCGACGTGCGTCCACTGCGCGAGCTGGAGGTGATGGCCCGGCACGCCCTCGTGGTACCAGGTCGAGACGAGGTCGTAGACCGGGAAACGGGTCTGGCCCATCGTGGGCAGCCAGGTGCGGCCGGGACGGGAGAAGTCCTCCGACGGGGCCGTGTAGTACGGGGCCGCCGCACCACCGGGCGGGGCGATGCACGACTCCACCCTCCGTACCCGCTCGGCGAGTTCGAAGTGGGTGCCGTCGAGCGAGTCGATCGCCTGGTCCATCAGGCCCTGGAGCCAGTCGCGGACCTCGTCGACGCCGTCGATGTGCTTGCCGTGCTCGTCGAGGTGGGCGAGCGCCACCCACGGCGTCGCGGCGCCCGGCAGGATCTTCTCGGCCTCCTGCTTCATCTCGCCGAGCAGCCGGTGGAACTCCGACCAGCCGTACGCGTACGCCTCGTCCAGGTCGAGGTCCGTGCCGTTGAAGTAGCGCGCCCAGCGGGCGTACCGCTCCCGGCCCACGGTGTTCGGGGCGCCCTCGATGGTCGGCGCGTACACGTCCCGCATCCAGTCGCGCAGCTCCGCCACCGCGGCGGTCGCGGCGCGGGCCGCGTCGTCCAGCTCCGCGCGCAGCGACTCGGGGCCCGCCGCGGCGAAGTCCTCGAACCAGCCGCGGCCCTTGCCGTCGGTGTCCGCCCACTCGGTGAGCTGCTCGACGAAAGTGGCGGTCGGGCGCGGTGCCGCGTACAGCTTGCGCTCCAGACCGAGCGTGAGGGACTCGCGGTAGCCGGCGAACGCGGTCGGCACGGCACGCAGCCGCTCGGCGATCGCGGCCCAGTCCTCGTCGGACTCCTGGGGGGTGACGGTGAAGATCTCACGGACCGAGTGCGGCGGCGTGGCCATGTTGCCGACCGCGCGCAGGCCCTCGTCGGATTCGTGCACGGCGAGCTCGGCCGTCAGCCGCTCCCGCAGCAGCCGGCCGCACCGGCGCTCGATGTCACTGTCCGCGCCGGGCTGCCGCTCGGCCTCGTCGAGCCTGGCGAGCGTGGCCCGCGCCAGTTCCGCGAGCGCCTCCTGGCCGGCCGGCGAGGTGTCGGGCAGTTTGCTCGAACTCTCCTTCACACCGAGGTAGGTACCGGTGATCGGATCGAGGGCGATGAGCTCGTCGACGTAGGCGTCGGCGACCTGACGGGGCAACGGGATCTGGGTATCGGACATGCGGTCCATCCTCATACGGAGACCGCGCGGGAGTCACCCCGATTCCGCTGTCGGCGTGGCAGGCGGAAGCAGCGGCCCGCACTCCCACTGCTGGAAGATCAGCCGGGTCTCCACCCGGGCCACCTCGCGCCGGGACGTGAACCCGTCCAGGACCAGCCGCTGCAGATCCGCCATGTCGGCCACGGCCACATGCACGAGATAGTCGTCGGGCCCGGTCAGATGGAAGACGGTCCGCGACTCGGGCAGCGCCCCGATCCGCTCCACGAACGGCCCCACCAACTCCCGCCGATGCGGCCTGACCTGTACCGACAGCAGCGCCTCGAGGCCCCTGCCGAGCTTCGCCGGATCCAGCCGCAGCTGATGACCGAGGATCACGCCCGAGCGGCGCAGCCGGGTCACCCGGTCCAGACAGGTCGACGGCGCCACGCCGACCTGCGCGGCGAGATCGCGGTAGGTGGTCCGGGCGTCGTTCTGCAACAGCCGCAGAAGATGCAGGTCCACCGGGTCCAGTACGACGGATTCGGCCATCGGCCGAACGTAGCACGGAGTCCGACCCCGAAAGGCCGGTCGCTGTTCACCCTTGCGGGCATGGACTCAGCGCGCACCTCCACCGCCTCGCGTACGCCGCTCAGAGCACTGGCCACCGAGGCCGTCCACGCCGGCCGCGACGACCTCGCCCGCCAGGGACTGCACGCCCCGCCCATCGACCTGTCGACGACCTACCCGTCCTACGACAGCCGCGGCGAGGCCGCGCGGATCGACGCCTTCGCCGCGACCGGCGCCGAGCCGGACGGCCCGCCCGTGTACGGCCGCCTCGGCAACCCGACCGTCGCCCGCTTCGAGACCGCACTGGCCCGCCTGGAGAACACCGAGGCGGCGGTCGCCTTCGCCAGCGGCATGGCCGCGCTCACGGCCGTCCTGCTCGTACGGGCCTCCCTGGGCCTGCGTCACGTCGTCGCCGTACGCCCCCTGTACGGGTGCAGCGACCATCTCCTGACCGCCGGACTCCTCGGCACGGAGGTCACCTGGACCGACCCGGCGGGAGTCGCCGACGCGCTGCGTCCGGACACCGGCCTGGTCCTGGTGGAGTCGCCGGCCAACCCCACCCTCGCCGAGATCGACCTGCGGGCCCTCGCCCACTCCTGCGGCACGGTCCCGCTCCTCGCGGACAACACCTTCGCCACGCCGGTGCTCCAGCGCCCCGCGGAACACGGCGCCCGCCTGGTCCTGCACAGTGCCACCAAGTACCTCGGCGGCCACGGGGACGTGATGGCCGGGGTGGTCGCCTGCGACGAGGAGTTCGCGGGGCACCTGCGACAGGTCCGCTTTGCCACGGGCGGGGTCCTGCACCCCCTCGCGGGCTACCTCCTCCTGCGCGGCCTGTCGACCCTGCCGGTCCGCGTCCGCGCCGCCTCCACGACCGCCGCGGAGCTCGCCCGCCGCCTCGCCGCCGACCCCCGTGTCACCCGGGTCCACTATCCGCGCATCGGCGGCGCGATGATCGCGTTCGAGGTCGACGGCGACCCGCACGATGTGATCGGCCGGGTCCGTCTGATCACCCCGGCGGTGAGCCTGGGCAGCGTGGACACCCTCATCCAGCACCCGGCGTCGATCAGCCACCGCATCGTGGACGCGGACGACCGAAAGGGCGCCGGAGTGAGCGACCGCCTGCTGCGCCTGTCGGTGGGCCTGGAGGACCTGGAGGACCTGTGGGCGGATCTGGACGCCGCCCTGGAGCGCGCCCCCGTACTCGTCGACGAGACCGGAGCGACTACGGCGTCTCGGCCCTGGTCAGCCCGACAGCACCGTCCGTCTCCTCCACCGGCGCGTCCAGCCGAGCGGTGACGACGAGGGTCCCCTCCTCGATCTGGTAGTCGAGGGGGAGTCCCAGTCCGCGCATAGCCGCGACCATCCCCGTGTTGGACGACTGCGTCACCGCGTACACACTCGCGCACCCGGCCTCGGCGGCCATGGCGACGAGCCGCTCCAGCAGTTCGCCCCCGATTCCCCGCCGCTGCCACGCGTCCTCGACGAGCAGCGCCACCTCGGTCTCGTCCCCGTCCCACAGCAGGTGCCCGAGTCCCACGATCCGCCCCGACGCGGTCTGCACGGCGAGGGTGCGCCCGTAGCGGGGACTGAGCAGATGGTTGAGATAGCGGTCGGCGTCGCCGACGGGGCCGTGGTACCGGGCGCTCAACGTCCGCGGCGAGCACCGCTCGTGCATCTCCACCGCGGCCCTCAGGTCCCCGGTGTCGGCGCGGCGCACGGTGATGTCGTGGCCTTCCGGCAGCGTCAGCACGTCCTGGCCGCGCGGCACCCGCGGACCGAGCCGGGCGTCCAGCTCGACCAGGGCCCTGGCCCGGGCGAACTCCGTCGGGGTGAACGGCAGGTACGGCCGCTCCACGGTGATCACTCCGCCTTCCGGCGCCCGCAAGCGCATCACGGTGTCCTCCAGAGCACCTTCCACCGGCACGCCCTCAGGACCCCGGCCGCCGCCCACCGGCACGGCCGGCAGGGAACGGATCGTGCAGCGGCCCAGCAACTGCCGCAACGCGAGCGGCAGTTCCGCCGCGTCGAGCGCGGTGCGGGTGGCGAGACCCAGCACCCGGGTCGGGGCGTCCACCAGGTCGTGGGTGTCGGCCCGCTCGATCCAGGTGTCGGCACCGCCGGCCCCCGCGACGGCCCGGGCGATCTCGGCGCCCTCCAGCGTGCCGGGAGCACGCAGCAGGAACTCGTCGACCGTGCCGTCGGCCAGCGGATGGGTCTGCAGGCTGAGGATGTCGACCCGGTGTGCGGCCAGGGCCGTGCACAGCGCGGCCAGCGAGCCCGGTTCGTCCTTCACCGTGGTGCGCAACCGCCACAGTGTGCTCTCCGCGGCCGCGGGATCCGAGGTCCGCGACGCGTGGTCGGACGGCCCGGCCTGCTCCCCGTCGGGCAGTGGCCGGGTGCCGGTATCACCCGTCGGGGGTGCGTGGTCGTGGCGTCGTGTCCAGCGCGTGCGGAACGCGGCCCTGAACAGCGCGGCGAGTTTCACAGGAGTCACATCGGACTTGTTCGGAGTCATGCAGCCACTGTGGAGGAACGGTGTTGCGTGATCACGAACGTATTGTGACTGCTCGGTAAAGTGGGGATCTGCACCTTTCGTGCCCTTTTCAACCGTTACGCAGTGGGTGGTACCGGAGAGACGCCGGTACCCCGTACTACGCCGTGCAGACACACCGATGCTCAACAGGTCGCGCACCAGGGGATGACGCCGGTGCGCGACCTGCTGTGAAGAGTACGGGAGTTACTGGCCCACCCGGCCCGGCTGGAGCACCTGGGTGAACAGCACCGTGCCGTCCTGCTCGCGCAGACGTACCGTCAGCTCGCCGCTGTGGCCGTCGATGTCGACCTCGCCGAAGAACTGGTAGCCGCCCGCGGGGGAGACGTTCGAGGCGGTCGGCGCCTTCAAGAACACCCGCTCCGGGCCGAAGGTGCCGTCCAGCGCGCTGGCCGGGAAGGCGCCCGCGTTCAGCGGACCGGAGACGAACTCCCAGAACGGCTCGAAGTCCGTGAACGCGGCCCGTGACGGCTGGTAGTGCTGGGCCGAGGTGTGGTGGACGTCGGCGGTCAGCCACACGGTGCCGGTGATCCGCCGGTGCTTGATGTACCGCAGCAGTTCGGCGATCTGCAGCTCCCGTCCGAGCGGGGCGCCCGGGTCGCCCTGCGCCACCGCCTCGATGTTCGCCTTGCCCTCCGTGCCGTCGGGCACGACCAGGCCGAGCGGCATGTCGGAGGCGATCACCTTCCACACGGCCCGCGAGCGCGACAGCTCCCGCTTGAGCCACTCCAGTTGCTCCCGGCCGAGGATGCCCTGCGGGTCCACGGTCTGGTCGTCGGGCGAGTTGGCGTTGCGGTACGTCCGCATGTCCAGCACGAACACGTCGAGCAGCGGCCCCTGTCGCAGCACCCGGTACACCCGGCCGTCCCGCGCACCCGGCCGCAGCGTGGAGACAGGGAAGTACTCGCTGAACGCGCGCCGCGCCCGGCCCGCGAGCACGTCGACGCTCTTCTCGGTGTAGCGGGCGTCGGAGTCCAGGATCGTCTGGCCCGGGTACCAGTTGTTGCGCACTTCGTGGTCGTCCCACTGGATGATCGACGGGACCTGGGCGTTGAAGGCCCTCAGGTTGTGGTCGAGCAGGTTGTAGCGGAAGTTGCCGCGGAACTCCGCCAGGGTCTCGGCGACCTTGGACTTCTCCTCGGTGGTGATGTTCCGCCAGGTGCCGCCGTCCGGAAGGGCGGCGGTGGCCGAGATCGGGCCGTCGGCGTAGATGTTGTCGCCGCTGCACAGGAAGAAGTCCGGGTCGAGCGCGGCCATCGCCCGGTAGATCGTGTAGCCGCCGAAGTCGGGGTTGATGCCCCAGCCCTGCCCGGCGAGGTCGCCGGACCACAGGAAACGCACCCCGTCACGGCGTGAGCGGGACACCGTGCGGAAGGTGCCGGCGACCGGCTCGCCGGTCCGGCGCGGATCGTCCGGGTCGGCCAGCAGGACGCGGTAGTGGATCTGCTCGCCCGACGGCAGTCCGTGCAGCCGGGTCGTGCCCGTGAAGTCGGTGTCCGCGCCGAGCAGCGGGCCGTGCCATCTGCGCGGGTTGCGGAACGACTCGGTCGCGGACGTCTCCACGATCATCCGGGCCGGTCGGTCGGAACGCACCCACACCAGACCGGAGTCGCAGGTCACGTCTCCCGTCTGCACCCCCCAGCCCGCCCCGGGGCGTCCGGAGAGGGCGAAGGCCGGCGCGCCCGAGGAGACCGCGGGCAGCGTGAGGGCCGCGGACGCGGCCAGGGAGCCGCGCAGCACGCTGCGGCGGCCGGGGAACGGACGGTGTGACATGGGTGCGCCTCCAAGGACGTGATCCGGCCGGTGTGCGATGCCACAACTACTGGGGCACCGCAGCGCACACGGAAACCGCAGATGAACAACTCGCCGTGGGAACGAGGGAACCCGTGTGCGAAGGACGCGACCGGACGCGGGCGGAGACGCGGGGCGCGGGTCGGCCGGGAGGACCGGGGGCTGGGGTCCGCCGCGGGCGGGCGCGGGGGCGCGGGTCGGCCGTGGGTCGGCGCGGGGCGCGGGTCGGCCGTGGGTCGGCGCGGGGAGGGTGGACGCGGGGGGCGAGTCGGCCGACAGGGCCGGGGGTTGGGATCCGCCGCGGCGGGCGCGGGGCTGGAGTCGGCCGAGGGCGGCCTCGGCGTTGGAGTCGGCCGCGGGCGGCCCCAGTGCTGGGATCACTCGCGGGTGGCCTCGGCCATCAGGCGTACGCCGTCCCGGATCCGCGTCGCGGACAGGTGCGCGTATCCGAGGACCAGCCGCACGTCCCCTTCCGGGCCCCCCTCGTCGTCGTGCTCGGCACGCGCGTGTGCGTAGTCCGACAGCGGGCGGACGAGCACACCGGCCGCCGCCAGGCGCGCGAGGAACGTCTCCTGGGGGCCGTACCGCTGCGGCAGCGTGGCGATGACGTGCAGCCCGGCGGCGATCCCGGAGACCCGCGTGCCGGGGAGGTGCTCGTCCAGCGCGGAGACCAGCGCGTCGCGCCGCCCCCGGTAGGCGCGCTGGCAGCGGCGCAGTTGGCGGTCGTAGTCGCCGCGCTCCACGAACCGGACGAACACCGCCTGGTCGATGGTGGGATGACCGAGGTCCATGGTCCGCTTGCGCTCCACGACCTCGTCGGCCAGCGCCTCGGGCACGAGCAGCCAGCCCAGCCGCAGCCCGGGAGCGAGCGACTTGCTGACCGATCCCGCGTAGGCGACACGGTCCGGGTCGAGCCCCTGGAGCGCGCCGACGGGGGCCCGGTCGTAGCGGAAGTCGCCGTCGTAGTCGTCCTCCAGGACGAAGCCGTCGACGGAGCGCGCCCAGTCGAGCAGTTCCGCGCGGCGCCGCGCGGAGTAGGCGATGCCGGTGGGGAACTGGTGGGAGGGCGTCGTGACCACGGCACGTACCCCGGAAGCGCGCAGGGGCCCGATGCGGATCCCGTCCTCGTCCAGCGGCAGGGGAAGGGGGGTGACACCTGCCGCCGCGTACAGCGCGTCGTGCTGCGGGCTGCCGGGATTCTCCACGCCGACCGAGGGCATCCCGTGCGCGTGCAGGGCGAATCCGAGCAGGGTCGTCGCCTGCGCCACACCCGAGACGACCACGATCCGCTCCGGATCGGCGACCACGCCCCTGCGGCGCGTCAGCAGCTCGGCCAGGGCGGCGCGCAGCCGGGGCAACCCGCGCGGGTCGGGGTAGCCGAGGTCCTGGTGCGGCAGCTCCGCCAGCACACCGCGGTGGGCCGTCGCCCAGGCGGTGCGGGGGAACAGCGACAGGTCGGGCGTCCCCGCGACGAAGTCGGCCCGGGCGCCCGGGACACGCGGGGCCAGGTCACGCGCGCGTGGGTGGGCGGCCCGCACGGCGCCGCCGACCCAGGTGCCGGCACCCCGGCCGCTGCGCAGATACCCCTCCGCCGTCAACTGCTCGTACGCCTCGGTGACCAGCCCGCGCGACACCCCGAGGTCGGCGGCCAGATCCCGGCTCGACGGCAGCCGCGTCCCCGGCACGAGCCGCCCCGACCGCACCGCCTCCCGCAGCGCCGCCTGAAGGGAACGCCCACGCGTGCGTGCCGGTGCCGAGACGGCCGGCAGGAGCAGCTCCCAGGCGGCCGACCCGGCGGACTGCGGTACATCCGGCGGTCCCTGCGAAGTGGTCCGCGATGACGTCATGGAAATGGACCTTAAACCGGACCGCACCGCTTCCTAACGTCACAGCCATGAACGCCACCACCCTGCGCGGTTCCCTGCTCGCCACGTTCGCCTGCGTCCTCGTCGGAGCGTCGTTCACCGCCAACAGCCTCCTCGGCGACTACCCGTACGCGGGCGGGCAGTTCCTGCGCTACGGCCTCGCCGCGCTGCTGCTCGTCCCGTCGGCCGCGAAGGGGGCCGCCGCGCGGTTGCGGGCGCTGGGACCTCGCGGATGGGCGCGCCTCGCGCTTCTCGCCGCCGTGGGCATGGTCGGCTTCAACCTCGCCGTCATCGCCGCCGAACGCACCGCGGAACCGGCCGTCCCGGGTGTCTTCGTGGGCTGCGCCCCTGTGCTGGTGGCCGTACTCCTGCCCCTGCTGGAGGGACGCAGGCCCCGGCGCCGCGTCCTGCGGGGCGCCTTGCTCGTGGCCCTCGGCGCCTTCGCCGTCCAGGGCTGGGGTCGCACCGACGGCGTCGGGATCGCCTTCTCGGTGTGCGCGCTCGCCGGTGAGGTCGGCTTCGCGGTTCTGGCCGTACCGGTGCTGCGGCCCCTGGGGCCACGGCTGCTGTCCGCCGTGGTCTGCGCGGTCGCCGCCGTCGAGGCCGCGGCGGCCGGGCTGCTCCTGGACGGCGGCGCGTGGCTGCGCCGCCCCGACACCGCCGAGACCGCCGCGCTGCTGTGGCAGGCGGCGGTCGTCACCGTCGTCGGCTTCGTGTGCTGGTACATGGGCATGCAGCGGATCGGCGCGGAGCGCGCCACGCTCTTCTCCGGCCTCATCCCGGTCGCCGCGGCCGCTACCGCACCCCTCGTCGGCACGGGCTCCTACGGCGCCGCCCAGGCCGTGGGCAGCGCCCTGGTCGGTGCCGGAGTCGCCCTCGGATCCGGGGCGTTGAGCCGGCGGGGGAGGAGCTCAGCGGCTGCCGTCGAGGATGACCCGCGCGACCAGGGCCGGGTCGTCGTTCATCGGGCAGTGGCCGCAGCCGGGCAGCCGCACCAGCCGGGCCCGGGGAATGATCTGCTTGGCCCGCACACCCTGGCGGCGCACGAGCAGCATGTCCCTGGTGCCCCAGGCCACCGTCACCGGCAGCCCCGGGACGTCGTCGCCGAACTGGACGGCGGTACCGGCCCGGAGCGTGTCGTCGAACCCCGTCGCCCGCGCGAGGGCGAGCGTCTCGGCGACCACGGCCTCGGGTGAACGCCGGCCGGGGCGGGCGTAGATGGTGCTCGTGAGCATCGTGCGGCCGGCCGCGCTGCGTGAGAGCCGTTCGACCAGCGGCAGCGGCAGCCGCCGGGAGATGTGCCGCATCGTGAGCAGCACCCCGAACGCGTACCGCCGCTCGGCCTGCGACCAGAACCCGGCGGGGGACAGCGCGGTGACGGACCGTACGAGCCGCTCGCGGCCGAGTTCCAGGGCCAGCAGGCCGCCGAGCGAGTTGCCCGCCACGTGCGGGCGGTCCAGGTCCAGGGCCTCGCAGAACGCCCCGAACACCGACGTGGTGGTGGCCAGGTCGTACGACAGCCCCTCGGGCAGCCCCGGCGACGCGCCGAACCCGGGCAGGTCCACGGAGATCACGTCGCGCTCGGTCGCCAGGATGTCCACCACCGGGTCCCAGGCCTGCCGGTGGTGACCTATGCCGTGCAGCAGGAGCAGCGGCTCACCGCGCCCCACGCGCGCGTAGGACACGGTCACGGGCTGGGGCCCCTGGGGTGAGGGGACTTTGAAGGAGACGGTGGCGGACATGAAGGCTCCTGAACGGCGACGCACGGGCTGGGACGAGAACTCACGGTCGGACGCTGTAGACAGCTTGTCAGCAATTGCTACTGACGGGTAGACCCCCGGGTGGCCGGCTGTGTAATCGCCTGGACACGGACCGGCGTGTGGGTTGGGATGAACCCGTGGCCACCGAAACCGAGACCGATCTCTTCGAAGAACACCGTCCCGTCCTCCTGGGTGTCGCCTACCGCATGCTCGGGCGCGTCACCGACGCCGAGGACGTGGTGCAGGAAGCCTGGCTGCGCTGGTCGGCGGCGGACCGCAGCGAGGTGCGCGAACCGCGCGCCTACCTGGTCCGCGTCACCACGCGCCTGGCGATCGACCGGCTCCGCCAGGTCAAGGCGCGCGGTGAGACGTACGTCGGCCCGTGGCTGCCCGAGCCGTACGTGACCGACTTCGGGGACACCGTGCCCGACACCGCCGAGCGCGCCGTTCTCGCCGACTCGGTCTCCCTCGCCGTCCTGGTCGTCATGGAGTCCCTGTCGCCGCTGGAGCGGGCGGTGTTCGTCCTCAGGGAGGCCTTCGGCTACCCCTTCGCGGACATCGCCGCCATGCTCGACCGCGCCGAACCCGCCGTGCGGCAGCTCGCGGGGCGGGCCCGCAGGCACGTCGACGAACGACGGCCGCGCTACGAGGTCGACCCGGTCCGGCGCCGCGATCTGACGGAGCGTTTCCTCGCCGCCGCGGGCGGCGGCGACCTGGAGGCGCTGATGTCGCTGCTCGCCCCGGACGTCCGGCTCGTCGGGGACAGCGGCGGCAAGACCAAGGCGCCGCTGCGGGCCCTGCAGTCGGCCGACCACGTGGGCCGCTTCCTCGTCGGCATCGCCGAAAGGGGCCTACCGGACCTCACCTGGCGCTTCCTGGAGCTCAACGGCGGGCCCGCGGTGCTCGCCCTGGCGGACGGAAAACCCGACTCCGTCTTCCAGTTGGACATCCTGGACGGCCGCATCCAATCCATCTACATCATCCGCAACCCCGACAAGCTGCGCGCCCTGCCTGCCTTCTGAATGCCTCATCAACGCTGTGTGGCATCACGTCCACGCGCCCTGCAGGGGATCGAGGATTGGTCTTGACCAAGGGTGTGGGCCGCCCTATGGTCGCAGATAAGTGAAACAACCTTTAATAAACAAGGGCGCTAAAACGCCGCCGGACCACGGCGATTGCGGAGGCAAGGGTGGGGACCACGCAGCTCGAATCGGTGCCTGAACCGAAGTACTGGCATCTCAAGACCGTGCTCAGTGAGGCACTGGACTCCGAATTCTCCGTGGGTGAGATCCTGCCCAACGAGCGCGATCTCGCCGCCCGTTTCGGCGTGGCCCGCGCCACGCTCCGCCAGGCCCTGGAGCAGCTGGAGCTGGAAGGCAGGCTGCAGCGCCGCCGCGGGGTGGGGACGACCGTCGCCCCGCCGCGCGTGGGCGTGGCGGTCGGCTCCGAACAGCACGCCTGGCCCGGTGCGTCCGGCGACGACTGGCAGTCCGTCGACTGCGCCGTCGCGGTGCCGCCCGCGTCCGTCGCCGATGCCCTCGGGACCGACCGCGAGCAGCCGGTGCACACCGTGCGCCGTTCCCGCATGACCCACGGTCAGCCCGTGGCCGCCGAACTGCTCTACGTCCCCGAGGCGTCCGTTCCGGAACTCTCCGCCATAGACGCGCCGTCGGGGGCGGCACGCGCGCGTGCCGTGCTGCGCGAATTGCAACGCCTGGAGCTGGAGAGCCGGGAGAACGCCGTCGAGCTCGGCTCGGCCCGCGCGGACGACGCGAAGGAACTGGACCGCCTGCCCGGCGCCCCGGTGCTGGTCGTCACCACCCGCTACCTGGCCGGCGGCCGCACCGCCGCGGTCTCGGTGGCCACCTACCGCGCGGACACCTGCCGGCTGACCTTCGGGGACTCGGGCGCGGTGGAGATCCACGAGGGGCCGCAGCGCCAGGCCTCCTGACCCCCGCGACAGCGGTAAGGCGGCGCCCCGGGAGCGGGATCCGGGGCGCCGCCGCCGTTCATCGGCGCGCTGTGACCGTGCCCTCCACCGCGAACAGCTGCTCCTCCACATGGTCGAGGGCGAGCCGCAGCGCACCCGTCGCCACGGCCGCCTCGCCGAGGAGCGAGAGGGCGACCTTCGGCGGGCGCAGACAGTAACGGGCCAACTCGCGCCGCAGCGGCTCCAGTACGCCGTCCAGGCCGGCCGCCCAGCCGCCGACCACGACGAGTTCCGGGTCGAGGGCCAGGACGAGAGCCGCCACGTCGTGCACGAGCCGCTGGATGAAGCGGTCCACCGCCGCCCGGGCCCGCTGGTCGCCCTCACGCGCCTGCGCAAAGACCTCGGCGACCGCCTGCTCGTCGAGCGGGTGCAGGGGCTGGTCCGTGGTCGACAGCAGTGTCTCCGGGGTGACCTCGCGGCCCAGCAGATGCAGCGCCCCGATCTCCCCGGCCGCCCCGCCGTACCCCCGGTGGAGCCGCCCGCCGATCAGCGAACCGGCCCCGGGGCTCAGCCCGGCCAGCACGAACACCACGTCGTCGGACTCGGTGGCGGAGCCCTTCCAGTGCTCGGCGACCGCGGCCGCGTTGGCGTCGTTCTCGACCAGGACCGGGCACTTGAAGGAACGGCTGAGCCGCTCGCCGAGCCGCAGCCCCGTCCACTCGGGCAGCGCCGCGCACAGCCGTATCGTGCCGTCCGCCTCCACGATGCCCGGCGAGGCGACCCCCACGGCCCACAGGGAGTCGCGCGCGACCCCGGCCCGGCGCAGCAGTTCGGCCACCGCGGTGCGCAGCCGCTCCAGGCGCTCGTCGGCGGTGGCCGTCTCGTCCACGTCCTTGGCCACGGCGCCCAGCACCCGGCCGTCGAGGTCGGACAGGAGCGCGGCGACCCGGTGCGGTCCGATGTCCAGGCCCAGCAGATGCCCGGCCTCGGCCCGGAACCTGAACCGGCGCGCGGGCCGCCCCTGTCGCCGGGCGACGCTCTCGTCCGCCGCCTTCTCGACCACCAGGCCGCCCTCGATGAGCCCTTCGACGACCCCCTCGACCGTCGGCCGGGACAGGCCCGTCACCCGGGTGATCTCGGTCAGCGTCGCGCAGTCCGTGGCACGCAGCGCGTGCAGCACCACCGCGGAGTTGATCCTGCGCAGGAGCGAGGGATCCCCGCCGGTCAGTCGCCCCAACGTCCGTCCTCCCAGCTCGTGCGCGTGTGGGGCGGATCGTACAGGCCGCTTGGCCGGGATTGTGCGGCGAGTCGGACGAGATGTCGTCGACTGCGCTGTCTTGGGCGATCGCACAGTTCTCCCCGCCCCTGCGCCACGCCCTTCACCCGGGCGCCACGAACCCCGACTCGTACGCCGCGATCACCGCCTGGGTTCGATCGCGCGCCCCCAGCTTCGCCAGCACGGCGCTGACGTGCGACTTCACGGTCTCGGTGCCGACGACCAGGCGCGCGGCGATCTCCGCGTTGGACAGGCCGCGCGCCATCAGCCGCAGCACCTCGGCCTCCCGCTCGGTCAGCTGGGCCCGTTCCATCGCGGCCCGGGCCGCCCGGTTGCCGCCCTCCTCGCCGTACTGGGCGGCGAGCTGCCGTACCGAGGCGGGGAACAGCAGCGACTCGCCCTCGGCGACCAGGCGCACCGCGTGCACGATCTCGGCCGGCCGGGCCCGCTTCAGCAGAAACCCGTCGGCACCGGCCCGCAGGGCCTCGTACACGTACTCGTCGTTCTCGAACGTCGTCACCACCAGGATCTTCGGCGGCTCCTCGACCGACCGCAGCACCGCGCGCGTGGCCTCGATGCCGTCCATCAGAGGCATCCGTACGTCCATGGCGACCACGTCGGGCCGCAGCTGCCGTACGAGGGGGATCACCGCCGCCCCGTCGGCCGCCTCGCCGACGACCTGGATGTCGGGCTGCGCCTCCAGCACCGCCCGCAGTCCGGCGCGTACGAGGGGTTCGTCGTCGACGAGGAGAACGGTGACGGGCATCCCGTCAGCGTAGATCAGCGGAGCGGCAGCTCGGCATGCACCTGCCAGTCGCCCCGGTCGGGCCCGGTGTGCGCGCGGCCGCCCAGCAGGGCCGCCCGCTCGCGTATCCCGCGCAGCCCGCTGCCCCGGCCGGGGCCGGGTATGTCGGCCGTCAGGGGATTGCGGACCTCCAGGGCGAGGGCCTCGGCACCGACGTCGACACGGACCCGGACCGGAACGCCTCCCGCGTGCCGCAGCACGTTGGTCAGCGCCTCCTGGAGAATCCGGTAGCCCTCCCGGGAGACCGGCCCGGGCAGGGTGTCCACCGGGCCGGTCAGCTCCGCGTCCACCTTGGCCCCGGACGCGCGCGCGGACTCCAGGAGCCGGCCGGCGTCCGTCAGCGTCGGGCGTCCGCTGACCGGCCGCCCGGACTCGCGCAGGATGCCGAGGACCCGCTCCAGGTCCTCCAGCGCGGCCCGGCCGGTCTCCTCGATGGCGTCCAGGGCGCGGTCGGTGAAGGCCGGGTCCCCGGCCGCCCGCGCGGCACCGGCCTGGACGACGGCGACGGTCAACGCGTGCCCGATGGAGTCGTGCAGCTCACGCGCGATGCGGGTGCGCTCGAGGAGCTGTTCGGTGCGCTCCTCCAGCGCGGCGAGGCGATCGGCGGGGGAGGGGCCGAGCAACCGGAGCGCCAGCGCGGTCACCAGCCGGCCCGAGCCGACCACGGTCGCCCCGAGCGCCGCCAGCGACAGGGGTGCGAGCAGGACATGCCACCACTGGTGGCCGCCGAGGAGGACCAGCGCGCCCTCGTCGACGTCCCGGCCGAACGCCGACGCCACCAGGTCCACCGAGCTGATGAGCAACTGCATGGAGAGCATCGCCGTCACGTTGCCGAGCAGCAACCGCGTCTCCAGCCACAGGACGAGCCGCCCCCGGTCGCTCCAGGACGCCGACGGTGCGACGACGATGTCGATGCTCTCGCTGTTGTGCCGGTGCCCCGTCAGCAGCAGCCTCGCCTGGAGCCCTTCCACGGTGCGCATCGCGGGCACCAGCCCCGCGGGTGCGAGCGTCACGGCCGCCAGCGGCCAGATCCACCACGCTTCCTCGACGAACATCCACATGGCGGGCCACACGACGGCGATGAACAGATGCAGCCATCGTGTGTACGTCACCGCCCGGCCGAACGGGCGCAGCAAGCGGACCATGCGGTCATCGTGCCAGCCGGCACCGACAACGGGCCTCCCCCGGGCGGGGGAGACGATCTCCACGCGCGGGGGAGGCCCCGCCCCCGCCGCGCCGGACAGGCTGATGCCATGACCAGCATCGAAGTCCAAGCCCTCACCAAGGAGTTCGGCAGCCGACGAGCCGTGGACGACGTCACCTTCCGTGTCCTGCCCGGCCGTGTCACCGGCTTCCTCGGCCCCAACGGAGCCGGAAAGTCCACCACCATGCGGCTCGTCCTCGGCCTCGACCGGCCGACGTCGGGAACGGCCACGATCGGCGGCCGCGCCTACGCCACGCTCGACGAACCCCTGCGCCACGTGGGGGCCCTGCTCGACGCCCAGGCCGCGCACGGCTCCCGCACCGGCCGCGACCACCTGCGCACGCTGGCGGCGAGCAACCGCATCCCCGACCGCCGGGTCGAGGAGCTGCTGGAGCACACGGGGCTGTCCTCCGTCGCCCGGCGCCGGGTGAGGACGTACTCCCTGGGCATGCGGCAGCGCCTCGGCATCGCGGCCGCCCTGCTCGGCGACCCCGGCGTGATCATGCTCGACGAGCCCTCCAACGGTCTCGACCCCGAGGGCATCATCTGGATCCGCGAGCTGCTGCGCCGGCTGGCCGCAGAGGGCCGCACCGTGCTGGTCTCCAGCCACCTCATGACCGAGACCGCGTCCTTCGCCGACCACCTCGTCGTCCTGGGCCGGGGGCGCCTCCTGGCCGACACACCGATGCGGGAGTTCATCCACGCACGCGTGCAGCCCGGCGTCCGCATCCGCACGACCGACCCCACCGCCCTCAGGAGCGCCCTCGCCCGGCACGGCCACGACGCCGTGGAGCACGAGGACGGGCACTGGACCGTGCACCACGCACGCGTGGACGAGATCGGCGTCATCGCCTCCGCCGCGGGAGTGGCGATCCTGGAACTGGCCGCCGAAGAGGCCACCTTGGAGCAGGCCTACCTCGATCTCACCGCCGCCGAAACCGAGTTCACCGCCCAACCCCAGGAGGCCTGACATGCACTTCGCCCCCGTACTCCGCTCCGAGTGGCTGAAGATCCGGACGCTGCGCTCCCTCCTCGGCGCGCTGCTCGCCCTGTTCGCGGCGACCACCGCGTTCTCCGCGATCGCCGGCGTCTCCGAGACCTCCGACCCCGAGTTCGACCCGCTGTTCATGGCGCTGTCCGGGGTCGCACCGGGCCAGATCGCGGCCATCACCTTCGGCGCCATGGCGGTGTCGTCCGAGTTCCACGGGGGTGGGCTCCGGCTGTCGCTGGCCGCGATGCCCAGGCGCGGGCGGTGGTTCGCGGCGAAGGCGACAGCCGTCGCCGTACCCACGCTCGCGGTCGGTCTGGTGACCGCCCTCTCCGCCCTCCTGGTGGCCCGGGCCGGGCTCGGCGGGGCGGCGAGCGGCCTGAGCACCGGTGAACAGATACGCGGTGTCGTCGGCTGCGGGATCTACCTCACCCTGATGGCGCTGCTGGCGGCCGGTCTCGCGGCGGTGCTGCGCAGCGGGGTGGCGGCGCTCTCGCTCCTGATCCCGTTCATCCTGGTTGTCTCCTTCGTGATCGGCGACGTGGCGGGCGGGGCCACCGACTTCCTCCCCGACCGGGCCGGACAGATCGTCCTCCACGAGACGCACGACGGACCCCTGGGACCGTGGACCGGCCTCGCCGTGACCGCTGCCTGGGCGGCCGCCGCCCTGGCAGCCGGGGCCTGGAGCGTGCGACACCGGGACGCCTGAGCCCTGTATCGCCTGACGCCCCGCCAAATGTCAGTGGCGGCCGGTTTACTGGATCACATGGACAGTGCGAAGTACCTCGTCGCGATCGACTCGCTGTGCGCCCGCGACCTCACCGCGGCGGACGGCGAGCCGGTCCCCTACGCGGCGGGACCCGGTTACCGCATCGAGTCGTTAGAGGTGAGCCACGGGACGCGGACCGGTGACGCGACGCGGCGCATGGCGGCCGTGGCGGACTTCTACGCTCTGAAGAACTCCATAGCGCAGCAGTTGGACGACCGCTGGGGCAGACAGCAGCCGCTCTGGGGGATGAACACGCTCCGGGTGCAGGGCGAGCGGGGCGACGGGATACCCGAACCCTGGGCCACGACGTCTTCCGTGGCGGACGATCTGGACCTGTGGCAACCCCCGGGCTCGGACCGCTGGATCGCCCTCGGGGTGGGCTACCGGGACGAGACCGACGAGGTCCATGTCCTCGCCGTGGCCTCGGACATCGACCCGGTCTGACCCGCTAGCCCCGCTCCGCCGCCACCCGCAGCCGGGCGAACTCCTCCGCCATCGTCGCCGCCGTCCAGTGCGCGTTGAGGCCGCTCGGATTGGGCAGCACCCACACGCGCGATGCCCCGATCGTCCGCTCCTGCGGTCCCACCCGCGCCTTGCGGTCGTCGAAGGCCGCGCGGTAGGCGGTCACTCCCACCACGGCCAGCCAACGCGGCCGGAGCCGCGCCACCTTCTCCGCCAGCAGCCGCCCGCCCTCGCGGTACTCCTCGGCGCTCAGCTCGTCCGCCCGCGCGCTCGCCCGGGCCACGACATTGGTGATGCCGAGCCCGTAGGACAGCAACTCCTGCTGCTCCGACGGCTTCAGAAGCCTCGGGGTGAAGCCGGACAGATGGAGCACCGGCCAGAACCGGTTGCCGGGCCGGGCGAAGTGATGCCCCGTCGCGGCCGTCATCAGGCCGGGGTTGATGCCGCAGAACAGCACATGGAGACCGTCCGCGACCACGTCCGGTACCAGACGGTCGCGGGCGGCCTCCAGCTCCGCGGGGGTGAAGCGGGTCATCGCGTGAGGCGGCTCAGAGGATGGCCCCGGGCGTGTAGCCCGCGGCCGCCGGGTGCTGCTTGACGATCTCCTCGATCCGGCCGACGACGACGGCGACCTGGTCGGCCGCGGCGCCGGTGAAGGACAGCTTGTCGGCCATCAGCAGGTCCAGCTGGGCGCGGTCGAGCGGGATGCGCTCGTCGGCGGCCAGCTTGTCGAGGAGCTCGTTGCGCTCGGCGCCCTGCTCGCGCATCGCGAGCGCGGAGGCGACGGCGTTCTCCTTGATCGCCTCGTGCGCGACCTCACGGCCGACACCCGCCCGCACCGCGCCCATCAGCACCTTGGTGGTGGCGAGGAAGGGCAGGTAGCGGTCCAGCTCGCGGGCGACGACGGCCGGGAAGGCGCCGAACTCGTCGAGGACCGTCAGGAAGGTCTCCAGGAGACCGTCGAGCGCGAAGAACGCGTCCGGCAGCGCGACCCGGCGCACGACCGAGCAGGAGACGTCGCCCTCGTTCCACTGGTCGCCCGCCAGCTCGCCCGTCATCGAGGCGTAGCCGCGCAGGATGACCATCAGACCGTTGACGCGCTCGCAGGACCGCGTGTTCATCTTGTGCGGCATCGCCGAGGAGCCGACCTGGCCCGGCTTGAAGCCCTCGGTGACCAGCTCGTGCCCGGCCATCAGCCGGATCGTCTTCGCCAGCGACGACGGCGCCGCCGCCAGCTGCACCAGCGCCGTGACGACCTCGTAGTCCAGCGAGCGCGGGTACACCTGGCCGACGGAGGTGAACGCCTGCGAGAACCCCAGGTGACCGGCGATCCGGTCCTCCAGCTCCGCCAGCTTCGACGCGTCCCCGCCCAGCAGGTCCAGCATGTCCTGCGCGGTGCCGACCGGGCCCTTGATGCCGCGCAGCGGATAGCGGGCGAGGAGCTCCTCGACCCGGCCGTACGCGACGAGCAGCTCGTCGGCGGCCGTCGCGAAGCGCTTGCCGAGGGTGGTGGCCTGCGCGGCCACGTTGTGCGAGCGGCCGGCCATGACCAGCTCGGCGTACTCGCCGGCCAGCTTGCCGAGGCGCGCCAGGACGGCGACGCTGCGGTCGCGGATCAGTTCGAGGGAGAGGCGGATCTGGAGCTGCTCGACGTTCTCCGTGAGGTCACGGGAGGTCATGCCCTTGTGGACCTGCTCGTGCCCGGCGAGCTCGTTGAACTCCTCGATGCGCGCCTTCACGTCGTGCCGCGTGACCTTCTCGCGCTCGGCGATGGAGGCCAGGTCGACGGTGTCCAGGACCCGCTCGTAGTCGGCGAGAGCCTGCTCCGGCACCTCGATCCCGAGGTCCTTCTGGGCCCGCAGCACGGCGAGCCAGAGCTGACGCTCGAGTTTCACCTTCTGCTCGGGCGACCAGAGCGTGGCGAGCTCGGCGGAGGCGTAGCGTCCGGCGAGGACGTTGGGGATGCGGGGCTTGGCGGGAGCGGAAGTCACGTGCACGGATTCTACTGGCGATTCGTGCAGGTCGGCGTCGGGGCCCCCTTCGTCGGAACCTACGAGAGCGTGTCCGCGAGCTCCGCCAGGACACCGGCGTGGCACAGTTCGGGCGCGCACCAGCAGGCCAGCGCCCTGCCGCGCAGCCCGGGCACCAGAGCGAGCAGATCCGGCCGCTCCAGGAGATGCGCCCGGTACTTCGCCATCACCTCGGCCCGTGTGCCGTCCCGGCGGCGCCCGGCGGTGTCGTAGGAGAAGGGGTTGTACAGCGGATGCCTGGGCAGGTCCCAGCCGCCCATGGTCCAGCGGCGGCCGACGTAGACGAGGTCGGCGGGCGCGTGTTCGAGGCGGGGGCCGTACTCGTGGATACGGCCCCTGACGTTGACCACGCGCGTGTGCACGGCGTCCTCAGTGCTCGTACGGCGAGAGGTCGGGCCGCTTCGGCGGCATGCCGTCACCCGACGAGCGGCCGGTCAGGCGCCGTCCGATCCAGGGCAGCAGGTGCTGCCGGGTGAACCGGACGTCCGCGATCCGGCGGGCCACCCACCTCGGCGGCACGGTCGCCGGCAGCGGCGTCCGCCACTCCGTGTCCTCGGGGTCGTAGCCGAGGGTCTGCCACACGGCCTCGCAGACCCGGCGGTGGCCGTCGGCCGTCAGGTGCAGCCGGTCCACGTCCCACATCCGCGGGTCGGACAGCGAGGCGGCGCCGTACAGGTCGACGACCACGGCGCCGTGCCGTCCGGCGAGCTCGTCGACGACCGTGAACAGCTCCTCCATGCGCGGCCGGAAACGCTCCAGGACCGGGCCCTGGCGGCCGGGGCTGCGCATCAGCACCAGTTGCTTGCAGGACGGGGCGAGCCGCTCCACGGCCTCCGTCAGCAGGTCGCGCACGCGGACCATGTCGCACTTGGGGCGCAGGGTGTCGTTGAGTCCGCCCACCAGCGTGATCACGTCCGACTGCATCGCCGCCGCCACGTCGACCTGCTCGTCGACGATCTGCTGGATGAGCTTGCCGCGGACCGCGAGGTTGGCGTACCGGAAGCCGGGCGTCACGGCGGCCATCCGGCCGGCCAGGAGGTCGGCCCAGCCCCGGTAGGAGCCGTCCGGCAGCAGGTCCGACATGCCCTCGGTGAAGGAGTCGCCGACCGCGACCAGGCTGGAGTAAGTGGGATTCGTCTGCATGGCGGGAGAAATCGTAACGCGCTCACATACCCGCCGGTCGGTGGGTTCCGCCCTGTGGTTGCGGTCGTCACACCTGCCGGCCGAACAGCTCCCGCAGCACGTCCTCCATGGTCACCAGCCCCGCCAGCCGGCCGTCCTCGCCGATCACCGCCGCGAGGTGGGTGCGGCTGCGCCGCATCGCCGTGAGCACGTCGTCGAGCGGTGTGCTCTCCCGGATCCGTGCGATGGGCCGCATGTCCCGCACCGAGAACGGCAGGTCCCGCGGTGAGGCGTCCAGCGCGTCCTTGACGTGGAGGTAGCCGACGATCCGCCGTCCCTCGTCCACCACCGGGAACCGCGAGAACCCGGACTCGTTCGACAGCGCCTCCAGCTGCTCCGGCGTGATGCCCACGCGCGCGTAGACCACGCTCTCCAGGGGCAGCACCACGTCCCGTACGGGGCGCCGGCCCAGCTCCAGCGCGTCGTGCAGCCGCTCGCGCGCCCGCTCGTCGATCAGTCCCGCCTCGCCGGAGTCCCGCACGATCCGTGCCAGCTCGGCGTCCGAGAAGGAGGCCGTGACCTCGTCCTTGACCTCCACGCGCAACAGCTTCAGCAGGGCGTTCGCGAAGGCGTTGATCGCGAAGATCACCGGGCGCAGTCCGCGCGCCAGCGCCACCAGCGGCGGTCCCAGCAGCAGCGCGCTGCGCACCGGCTCCGCGAGCGCGACGTTCTTCGGGACCATCTCGCCGAGCAGCATGTGCAGATAGGTCGCCAGGGTCAGCGCGATGACGAAGGACACCGCATGGCCCGCGCCCTTCGGCACGCCCACCGCGTGGAACACCGGCTCCAGCAGATGCGCGATCGCCGGCTCCGCGACCACACCCAGGACCAGGGTGCACAACGTGATCCCGAGCTGCGCGGCCGCCATCAGCGCGGACACGTGCTCCAGGCCCCACAGCACGCCCTTCGCACGCCGGTCGCCCTGCTCGGCGTAGGGCTCGATCTGACTGCGCCGCACCGAGATCAGCGCGAACTCGGCCCCCACGAAGAAGGCGTTGACGACGAGGCTCGCCAGACCGATCAGCAACTGGACGACGGTCATCGGCCGACCCCCTTCTCGGGCGATCCGGCTCGCGCCGGGAAGCGCGCGGTTCGCTCCGTCCGGGACACGGCCGTCCTCGCGGCGGCCCTCACGACTCCTCCTCCGGCCCCGGGGCCTCGCCCACCGGTGCGTGCAGCAGCACCCGGGCCGCCCGGCGGCCGTGCGCGTCCAGGACGTCGAGCCGCCAGCCGGCCACGTCCACCGAGTCGCCGACGGCCGGGATCCGGCCGAGTTCCGTCGCCATCAGACCGGCCAGCGTCTCGTACGGCCCCTCGGGCGCCCGCAGCCCCACGCGCGCGAGCTGGTCCATGCGGGCCGAACCGTCGGCCCGGTAGAGCTGCCTGCCCTGCTCGTCGCTGCCCGCCGGGGCCAGGTCGGGTGTCTCGTGCGGGTCGTGCTCGTCGCGGACCTCGCCGACGACCTCCTCGACGATGTCCTCCAGCGTGGCCACGCCCGCCGTGCCGCCGTACTCGTCGATCACGACCGCCATCGTGCGCTTGCCGGACAGCCGGTCCAGGAGCCGGTCCACGGTGAGCGACTCGGGCACCAGCAGCGGCTCGCGCAGCAGCTCGGCGACCGAGGCGCGGGGCCGGCGCTCGGCCGGTACCGCCAGGATGTCCTTGATGTGCGCGATGCCCACGACCGAGTCGAGACTGCCGCGGTAGACGGGGAACCGGGACAGCCCGGTCGCACGCGTCGCGTTGGCCACGTCCTCACAGGTCGCCTGGACATCGAGGGCGATCACCTGCACCCGCGGGGTCATCACGTTCTCCGCGGTCAGGTCGGCGAGGTTGAGCGTCCGCACGAACAGTTCCGCGGTGTCCGCCTCCAGCGCGCCCGCCCGGGCGGAGTGCCGGGCCAGCGCGGCCAGCTCCTGCGGCCCGCGCGCGGAGGCCAGCTCCTCGGCGGGCTCCAGGCCGAACCGGCGCACCACCCGGTTGGCCGTGTTGTTCAGGTGGCTGATGAACGGGCGGAAGGCCGCGCTGAACCAGCTCTGCGCGGTGCCCACCCGCTTGGCCATGGCCAGCGGCGAGGAGATCGCCCAGTTCTTCGGGACCAGTTCGCCGACCACCATCAGGAACACCGTCGACAGCGCGGTGCCCAGCACCAGCGCCAGCGACCGGGACGTGGACGGTGAGATCCCGACCGCTTCCAGGGGTCCCGCGATCAGCGCCGCGATCGACGGTTCGGCGAGCATGCCGACGACCAGGTTGGTGACGGTGATCCCGAGCTGCGCCCCCGACAGCTGGAACGTCAGATTCCGTACGGCCTTCAGGGCACCGGCCGCACCCCGCTCACCGCGCTCCACCGCCCGCTCCAGCTGCCCGCGCTCGACCGTGGTCAGCGAGAACTCCGCGGCCACGAAGGCACCGCAGGCCAGCGAGAGCAGGATCGCCACCAGCAGGAGGAGCACTTCGGTCATCGGGTCACCTCCGTCCCATGATCGGACAGGGTCCCCAGGATCGCCCGTCCTAGCCGGCGAAGGGCTTCACCCAGCGCCGCCAGTGTTCCTCAGGCGCATACCCCGCCGCACGCCAAGCGTGCTGCGCCGTCTCGTTGCGCACCAGCACCATCGCGTCCCCGCGCCGCCCGCCGAGCCGCACGAACCGCTCCTCCGCGGCCGTGAGCAGCGCCGATCCGATGCCCCGCCGCCGACGCTCGGGGTGCACCGCGAGCCGGTACAGATGGCACCGCCAGCCGTCGAAGCCCGCGATCACCGTGCCGACGAGTTCGCCGTCGAGCTCGGCGAGGACCAGCGCCTCCGGGTCGCGGGCGACCAGCCGCTCCACGCCGTCCCGGTCGTCGCTGATGCTCGTCCCCTCGGCGGCCCGCTTCCAGAAGGCCAGCACGGCGTCGAGGTCGTCGGGCGTCGCGGCCCGTATCCGCAGGTCGGTCATACGGCGATCCCACCACGCCCGTCCCGGCCCGGACGGGAAATTCCACGATCCGGACGGCTACCGCCCCCGCAGCGCGGTCATCACCGGCGCGAACGCCTCCATGGACGCCTCCAGCACCGTCAGATACGTGAAGCCGTACCGCTCGCGCTGCGCCAGCACCTGCGCGACGATCTCCTCGGCCGTGCCGATCAGCATGATGGGCAGGTCCAGCGCCTGCTGGAGGGTGAGGTCGGGCACCCGGTGCAGGAACGGAGTGGCCACGGCCTCACGGTCGTCGGTGACCACGACCATCTGGACGAGCAGATTCAGTTCGGCCGGCTCCTTGCGCCCCTCGGCCAGTCGCCGATAGCGCGCGACCCGCTCGTCGAGTTGCTCGGCCGTGGTCGGGATCAGCTTGCCGGTCGTGTCGCCCGGCACCAGGGTCGCCCCGGTGAAGGCCGCGATGTCGGCGTGCTCGGCGGACAGCTTCAGCATCCGGTTGCCGATGCCGCCGATCAGCAGGGGCACCCGGGGCCGCTGCACCGGCTGCGGCACATGGTCCGGCGAGGCCAGCAGCCGCTCCAACTCCTCGACCGTGCGCCGCAGATGGTCCACCCGCTCGCCCGCCGAACCGAAGGGGAGCCCGGCCCGGTCGTGCTCGGACTGCACATAGCCGGTGCCCAGGCCGAGTTCGAGGCGGCCGCCGGTCAGCGCGTCCACCGTGGCCACCTCCCGGGCCAGCAGCGTCGGATTCCAGAACCCCGCGTTGAGGACGAACGTGCCGAGCCGCGGCCGCTCGGTGACCTCCGCCGCCGCCACCAGCGCCGGGAACGGCGCGATCTTGCCGAGGTGGTCGGGGACCAGGATGACGTCGTAACCGAGTTCCTCGGCCCGCCGGCACTTGGCGCGCCAGTCCTCGTCGGTGGCGGCGGCGGTCAGGTTGACGGCGAAGCGGAACGGGCGGGGCATGAACTCTCCTCAGCGGTAAGCGACTTGAGTTTTCTGCCCCGCGATTCCATCATTCGTGCGCGATCGCCGCCAGTACGTTCATGCGCGAGGCACGCAACGCCGGCAGCAGCGCCGCGACGATGCCCACCACGGCCGAGCCGACGACGACCGCGACGATCGTGCCCCAGGGGATCGCCAGCGCGTTCATGCCCTGCAGGGCGAGGACCTGCTGGGTGCACACGCCCCACACCAGCCCGAGCGCGAGCCCCAGGACCGCGCCGAACACCGCGATGACCACCGACTCGAGGCGGATCATCCGGCGCAGCTGACGCCGGGCGAGCCCGATGGCGCGCAGCAGTCCGATCTCCCGGGTGCGTTCCACGACCGACAGGGCGAGGGTGTTGACCACGCCGAGCACCGCGATGACGATCGCGAGCCCGAGCAGCGCGTACACCAGGTACAGCAGGACCGCGATCTGGTCATGGACCAGGTCCTTGTAGTCGGCGAGGTCGCGCACCTGGACCTGCGGATACGGGTCGAGGGTCTGCTCCAGGTTCGCGCGCAGCCGGTCGGCACCGGTGCCGGGGGCGGCGTTCACGTACAGCGCGGAGTCCTGGCCGCCCGGTGCGAACCGCTCCAGGGTGCCGAGGCCGAAGTAGATCCCGCCCTGTGTCCCGAACCCGTCCGCCGATTCCTGGTCGGTGAGGGCGCCCACGGTCAGTTCGGTCCGGCGCCCGCCCTGGAACTCGACGGGGACCGTGCTGCCGAGCTTCACGTCGTGGTCGCGCGCGAAGTCCACGTCCATGGCCAGGTGCCCGGACGCCAGCGCGGCCGCGGTGTCGCCCTGCGCGTAGGTGATGTGAGCGACCTCGTCGAGCTGCGGGTCGTACCCCGCGGCGGTGGTCTCCACGCGCTTGCCGTCCGGCAGCCGTACCGCGATCGGCGCGAACCTCGACCGTACGGCGAGCCCGGTGCCCTCGGTGTCGCGCACCGCGTCCGTGACCTCCTGCGGGAACGGCAGGAAGTTGCCGTTCTGCACGACGAAGTCGGCGCCGAGGGTCTTGTCGATCTGGTCGTCGAAGGACTTGGACATCGAGGCGCTGGCCACGGACATCCCGCCGACCAGGGCGAGACCGACCATGAGGGCGGCCGCGGTGGCGCCGGTGCGGCGCGGGTTGCGCAGGGCGTTGCGCTGGCTCATCCGCCCGACCGAGCCGAACAGGGCCGGGAAGGCGCCGCCCAGCACCCGGATCACCGGCCGCACCAGGAGCGGTCCCGCGATCACGGTGGCCAGGAGCGTCAGCACGACACCGAGGCCGAGCAGCGAGGCGGCCGAGGCGGTCCTGGAGGACGTCACGCAGCCGATCAGGGCGGCCGCGCCCGCCGCCCCGACCGCACCGCCCACGATCGCGCGGACCTTGAGCGGCCGTCCGATCCCGGCGATCTCGGCGTCCGCGAGGGCCGCCATGGGGGAGACGCCGGCCGCGCGCCGGGCCGGGAGATAGGCCGCGACGAAGGTGACGCCCACGCCGACGACGTACGCCGCCACGGGTGTTCCCCAGCCGATGACCATCTCGCCGGTCTCGATGTTCATGCCGAAGGCGTTCATCAGCGCGATGAGCCCGACGGCCAGTGCGATGCCGGTGCCGAGTCCGACCGTGGAGCCGACCAGGCCGAGCAGGGTGGCCTCGGTCAGCACCGAGCGCCGGACCTGGCGCCGGTCGGCACCGAGGGCCCGCAACAGGCCCAGTTCACGGGTCCGTTGGGCGATCAGCATCGAGAAGGTGTTGACGATCAGGAAGACACCCACGAGTACGGCGATCCCGGCGAAGCCCAGCATCACGTACTTGATGACGTCGAGGAATCCGCCGAGCTGGTCGATGTCCGACTTGGCCTGCTCGTCGGCGGTCCGGAACTCGTAGGTGCCCGTGCCGAGTGCGGCGGCCACCCGCTGCTTGAGCTGGTCGTTGGTGACGCCCTCGGCGGCGTCGACCGAGATGCTGGTGGCGGCCTTCGAGGAGCCGAGCAGCTTGGTCTGCGCGGTCGGTGGGTCCAGGAAGAGCAGCGTGGCCCCGGGGTTGGTGGTGGTGAAGGTGGCGATGCCGACGATCCGCACCTTGAACGATCCGGGTCCCGCGATCACGGTGAGCGGGTCGCCGATGCGCAGGTCCTTGCGGTCGGCGGTCTCCGAGTCGAGCAGTGCCTCGGCCGGCCCGTGCGGGGCATGGCCGGAGGTGAGCTTCACGGGGCTGCGCGAGGTCGGGTTCCAGTCGGTGCCGACGGTGGGGGCGCCGGTGGTCGAGCCCACCGACTCGTTCTCGGCGTCGGCGACGGTGATGCCGTCGTCCTCGGCGTCGAAGCGCGCGGCGGCGACCCCGTCGACCCGGGCCACCCGGTCCGCCAGCGCGGCCGGCAGAGTGGCCGTCGTCCCGGACGGGATGGCCTCGCGCAGGTCTTCCTTGGGACTGATCGTGAGATCGGGCGCGGTCGAGGCGAAGAGCCGGTCGAAGGTGCGGCTCAGGGTGTCGGAGAAGATCAGGCTGCCCGAGACGAACGCCACGGACAGGACCACGGCCAGCGCGGAGAGCAGCAGCCGTCCCTTGTGAGCGAGGAAACTGCGGAGCGTCGCCTTCAGCACGGGCTCAGGCCTCCCCGGCTCCGGGTGCCTCTTTTTCGAGGGGTGTCCTGTCGGGTTTCTCGAGAGGCGTCCTGTCGAGGGACGTCTCTTCGGGAGGTGTCTCGTCGAACTGGCCGCGGATCCCGTCGAACCGCTTCATGCGCTCCAGCACCGCCTCCGCCGTGGGGCGCTCCATGCTGTCCACGATCCGTCCGTCGCCGAGGAAGAGCACCACGTCGGAGTGGGCGGCGGCGCCGGGGTCGTGGGTGACCATGACAACGGTCTGGCCGAGCTGGTCGACGGCCTCGCGCAGGAAGCCGAGGACCTCCAGGCCCGCACGCGAGTCGAGGTTGCCGGTCGGCTCGTCGGCGAAGATCAGCTCGGGGCGGGAGGCCAGCGCACGGGCACAGGCGACCCGCTGCTGCTGACCGCCGGAGAGCTGGGCGGGCCGGTGCTTGAGCCGGTCCCGCAGGCCCAGGGTGTCGATGACCTGGTCCAGCCACTTCTCGTCGGGCTTCTTGCCCGCGATGTCCATGGGCAGGGTGATGTTCTCCACCGCGTTGAGCGTCGGGATCAGGTTGAACGACTGGAACATGAACCCGATCCGGTCCCGGCGCAGCCGGGTCAGCTCGCGGTCCTTGAGCCCGGTGATCTCGGTGCCCCCGAGCCAGACCTGGCCGGCCGACACGCTGTCGAGCCCCGCCAGGCAGTGCATCAACGTGGACTTCCCGGAGCCAGAGGGGCCCATGACCGCGGTGAAACGGCCCCGTGCGATGTCCACGTCCACCGAGTCCAGCGCGAGCACGGCCGTCTCGCCCGAGCCGTACGCCTTGGTCAGACCGCGGGCGCGGGCCGCGGGTGCGTCGGTCGGAGCGGGGTCGAGGGCGTCCGCAGCAGTTGCCATGGGGCGAGGGTAGTGTGATCCGCCCCACACTCGATATCCCCCGTGCGGCCGAGGCGTCCTCCGCCCCAGGTCGGGCCCCTGATACCCGTGTAAGGGGCACCCTCCTGCTCCCGGGGCGCCTCCCTGCTCCCGGGGCACCCCTTGCGGGTGCTAGCGGATCGGCGCTAGCTTCGAGGTATGGCGAAGACTCAGTTGAACGTGCGGGTGGACGAGGGCACCGCCCGCGCCGCCCGTGAACGTGCCCTCGCCCGAGGCGTGAGCGTGAACCGCTACATCGAGGAACTGGTCATGAAGGACACCGGCGAGGCGGGTCAGGCCTTCGTGGAGGCCGCGGCCGATTTCATGAAGCAGTACGAATCCGTGTTCGCGGAGGAGTTCGGCAAGGAGAGCAAGGAACACGAGGGTCGTTGAGCGATCTGCACATCGATCTCGCCTGGCTGCTGATGCTCGCCGAGCAGAAGACCCCGGGCGATCCCCAGGTCACCGACTGGGGCGCCCTGGTCGCCGCCGTGGCCCGGCACCAGGCCGAGATCTTCGACATCCCGGTCTACGACAGCCCCCACATGCGTGCCGCCGCGCTGTTGCAACTGCTCATCCATGTCCCGGCGTTGGAGCGCACCAACGCACTCTTCGCCTGCGCGGTCGGGTACGCCTATCTCGTCGCGAGCGGACTGCGGGTCGTCACCTCGCCCGAACTCGTCCGTGACCTCGCCAAGGTGGCCAAGAAGGGCGACGCCTCCGTGTACGACATCGCGCGCGAACTGCAGAGGTGGACCCTCTGATCGGCCCTCCGGCGATCAGCGATCCTCCGTCGGCGGCCGCCAGGCGGTGCCGAGCACACAGAACGAAGTGGGCATCGCCGGCCCCTTCTCCGGCATGGACACCCGCCGGTAGGGGCCGAGTTCGAACCCGGCCTCCCGCAGCGCCCCGACCGGGTCGCGGGCCAGATGGCAGCCGCCGCTCAGCGGGGGCCACACCGTGCGGTCCAGGGCGCGCTGGGTCACGCGCATCGCCGGGCCGCCGCCCCTGCCGTGCTCGAAGAACCGCACCACCCCGCCGGGTCGCAGGACCCGCCGCATCTCGCCGAGCGCGCGCGGCACATCGCGCACACTGCACAGCACCAGCGAGATCACCACGGCGTCGAAGGCCTCGCTCTTGACGGGCAGGGCCTCCGCCGCCCCGGGCGCCACGTCGACCGGCACCTCCGAGCGCAGGGCGGCCTCCACCGCCAACTGCCGCAGCCGGCGCTCCGGTTCGATCGCCACGACCTCGGAGACGGTGCCGGGATAGTGCGCGAAGTTCAGGCCGTTGCCCGCGCCGATCTCGAGCACCCGCCCGGACAGCCCGGCGAGCAGCCGCTCGCGCACCCGGGCCATGCCCCACCTGGTCTCGGCGGTGACGCTGGCCCGCGCGTAGTACCGGGCGAACAGCGGATGGTGGACGGGATCCCGGGACACCTTGCCGGAACCGGCGGACCGCGGCGCCATGGCAGCCTCCCTCAGGACAGGACTGGCCTCACCACGATTGTCCCCCGCGGGACCCCGTCGCACCCCCGCGGACGGCTACCGCACGAAGTCGCGCACCTGCTCGTAGACGCCGTGGTCGTTGTTCATGTCGGTGTGCGAGATGCATCCGACCTCGACGTTCGTCGCGCCGTTCAGGATCGCCGTGGTGTCCGGGGTCAGGGCGTCGTCGCAGTTGGACCAGTAACTGGCGTAGGCCACGCTGCCCGGCGTCTCGTCACCGGAGTTGAGAGCGGTCAGGAAGGAGCTGCCGGTGTACATCTGCGCGCACGAGGTGTACAGCCACGAGCACCAGGAGGCCGTCGTGGTCCCGTGGTTGACGCCGGCGGCCGAGACGAAGTCGTCCACGTACGCCGTGCCGCCGAGGTTCTTCAGGTAGTAGCGGGCGCTGAGCGCGCCCATCGAGTGGGTGACCAGGTCGACCTTCGAGGCGCCGGTCGCCTTCAGGACCCGCTGGACCTCGGTGGCCAGCTGCTGGGCGGTGGTCACGTTCGACTGGGACCAGCTGTACGACCAGGCGTCCAGCTCGGACGCGGTGTAGCCGTCCGCCTTGAAGTCGGCGATCCAGTCGTCCCAGCTGCTCGCGTCACTGCTGATGCCGTGCACGAAGACGATCGGGTCGTGGGCCGCCGCGTGAGCGGGGGCCTCGGCGAAGGAGAGTGACAGAAGGAGAGAAGTGACCACGGCCGTGGCGGCCGCGGCGATGCGACGCCCGAAGCGCTGCATGATGCCTCCTGAAACGGGTGGGGTTGTCAGGAGTGTCGAGTGGGGTCCACGCGCGCCGCATCGGCGAAATCGCCGGTCTTTACGGGTCAATTAACTCGCCAGTAACGTGAGTTGTGTGGTGACTCCGGTGAACCCTCCGCATCAGACCCGCACTTCGCCACCGCGGCGCGTGATCTCGGCGCTCCCCGAGGGAGTCAGGGTCCGGCTGCTGTATTCCGTTCACGGCGATCCGCGCGCCGCCGCCGAACTCGTGACGCTGCTGAGCGACCGTCAGTCGGCCGGCCTGGACCCGCTCCCCACCGAGCCCGCCGACCTCGCCCCCGGACTGCTGCGCGCGCTACGCGCGGAGATCAGGGCCCTGCCCGACGACACCCGTCTGCTCCTGCTGCTCGCGGCGGCCGACCAGTACCCGGTCGCCACCCACGCCTTCCTCCGTGCCGTCACCGCCGCCCGCCTCGACACCCGCCCGCTGGAGACCGCGGAGGCGGTGGGCGTGGCGCACTCGGGGGCGGGCGGAGTCGTCTTCCGGGACGCCTGGACGAGGATCGCCGCGTACGAGTCCGGCACCCCGGCCGACCGCCGTGGCGTCCACCGTCTGCTGGCCGGTGTGCTGCACGGCGTCGGAGAGACGCCCCGCCGGTCCTGGCACCGGGGCGCGGGCGCCCTCGGCCCGAGCGGACGGCTCGCGGCCGAGCTCCGCGGCTCCGCGGACACGGCCCGGCGCTCCGGACACCTCGCCCTGGCGCGGACTCTGCTGGAGCGGGCCGCCGCGCTCTGTCCGGATCCGGCGGAACGCTCACGTCTGGTGACACGTGCAGCCGCGGACGCGTGGCAGGCCGGCGACGGCGACCGGGCCCGCCGCCTCGCGGCCGACGGAGCGGCCGACGACGTCCTGTCGGGCCTGTTCGCGCTGCGCGCGGGCAATGCGACGGAGGCGTTCGACGCGCTCCTCGGTGCGGCGGCGCACCGGGCGAGACCTACGAGAGGGAACGATTCCGCAGAGGCGGGCGGGGCACCGGACGACGTTGAGCTGTCGCCCGCGCCCACTCCGCACGTCCTCGACCCGGCGGCTCACCTCCTCGCCCGCGCCACCGAGGCCGCCGTCTACACCGGCGACCTGCGCCGCTGCCGGGAGGCCGCCCGGGTCGCCGGACGGCTCGGCATCGCGCCGCCCGGCACGCTCGGCGGACTCGCGGCGGCCTTCGAGGGACGCTACGAGGACGCCCGTGACCTCCTCGAGGCGGCCGCCGGGCGCTGCGGTCCCGGCGGCGACCCCACCCTCCTCGTCCACGCGGGCATCGCCGCGCTGCTCCTCGGCGACCACACCCGTGCCGCCACCGCGACCCTGCGTGCCGCCGGCTCCGCGCGGGCCCGGGGTGCGACGGCCGTCATGGCCCAGGCCATGGAGTTCCGCGCCTACGCCGACTTCTGGACCGGCCGCCCACAGGCCGGACAGGCCGCGGCGACGGAGGCCCTGCACCAGGCGTACGCCACCGGACAGGACAACGGCGCCTGTCATCTCCAGGCTGCTCTCGCCATGTTCGCGGCGATCACGGCGGACGCCGATGTCTGCCGCGAACGCGCCGCCGCCGCACGCTCGTACGCCCTCGCCAGGGGCCTCGGCCTGCCCGCCGCCCTCGCCCAGTGGGCGCTGGCCTTCCTCGACCTCGCCGAAGGCCGTTTCGCGGGGGCGGCGGCCCGCCTCAGGGCCCTCGCCGGATTCGGCCCGGGGCACGGCCACCGGGCCATCAGACACCTGGCCACTCCGCACTACGTCGAGGCGGCTGTCCGCACCGACGACACCCGGATCGCCCGCGGCGCCCACGCCGACTACCACCGCTGGGCGACGGTCGTACGCAGCCCCGACGACCTCGCCCTGAGCGCCCGCTGCCGTGCCCTGCTGGCCCCCGGCGAGGAGGCGGTCGAGCACTACCGCACCGCCCTCGACCTCCACGCGCGTGGCACCCGCGACTTCGAACGCGCCCGCACTGAGCTGCTGTTCGGCAGCGCGCTACGGCGGCTGCGCCACCGCACCGAGGCCCGCGACCGTCTCCACAGCGCCCTGGCGGCCTTCGAACAGTTCGGGTCACCGCACTGCGCGGCCCGGGCCCGCGCCGAACTCCGTGCCCTGGGCGCCCCCGCCGCCCCCACGCACGCCGTGAACCCGACCGCACGCCTCACCGCCCAGCAACTGCTGGTCGCCCGCATGGTCGCCGAGGGCGCCACCAACCGCGAGATCGCCGCCCGCCTGGCCCTCAGCCCGCGCACGATCGACCATCATCTGCGGGGCGTCTTCACCCGGCTGGGCATCCGCTCCCGCATCGAACTGGTGCGGCTCATCGCGGAGAGCGACGAGGCACCCTAGGGCTCGAACGGGGTCTCTCAGGGAGCCTCGCGCACCCCGAACGCCTCCGCGTCCCACGTCCCGTCCAGCCGCGGTGCCAGCCAACCCGGGGCCGCGGCACGGAAGTCGGCCGGAGCGAGTCGGCCCGCACCGGCCGGCAGGGCACCGAGCAGCGGGGCCCCGGACACCTCCGGCAGATCCGCCAGGTTGCAACGCGAGGCGAGATCGGGGGAGTCCGGCCAGCTGCCGATCACCACACCCGCCAACTCCAGTCGGCGACGACCGAGTTCACGGGCCGTCAGCTCCGTGGTGTTGAGCGTCCCCAGGCCCGCCGACACCACGACCAGGACCGGCGCCCGCAGCAGCCGCGCCGCGTCGGCCAGCGTGCCGCCCTCCTCGTCGAAGCGGACGAGCAGCCCGCCCGCGCCCTCCACCAGCACCAGATCGTGCCCGGCGGCCAGCTTGGCGGCGGCCTCGGCGACCTCGTCGGGCCGCACCGGCTGCAGAGCCGCCCGTCGGGCGGCCGTCGCCGGGGCCAACGGCTCGGGATAGCGGGCGAGTTCGGCCTTCGTCACGGCGCCCGCGAGCCGCGCCACCTCGTCGGCGTCCCCGGGCTCGTCCGGCCGTACGCCGGTCTGCGCGGCCTTGAGGACCGCGACCGTCCGTCCGGCGGCGAGCGCGGCCGCGGCCACGGCGGCCGTGGTGACGGTCTTGCCGACCTCCGTGCCCGTCCCCGTGATCACCAGTACCGGCATGTCATCCCTCCGAAGCGGCGGCGCACACCGCACGCCCGATCCGTGCAAGGTCCTCGTCACCCGTGACGTACGGCGGCATCGTGTAGACGAGGTCGCGGAACGGCCGCAGCCACACGCCCTCGCGTACGGCGGCCTCCGTGGCGGCCCTCATGTCGACCTCGTGGTCCAGCTGCACGACCCCGATCGCGCCGAGAACCCGTACGTCCTGAACACCCGGCAGGTCACGCGCCGGCGCCAGGCCCTCCCGCAGCCCCGCCTCGATCCGCTTGACCTCGCTGAGCCAGTCCTGCCCGAGCAGCAGGCCGATCGACGCGCAGGCCACCGAGGCGGCCAGCGGGTTGCCCATGAAGGTGGGACCGTGGGCGAGCACCGGGACCTCGCCCCGCGAGATCCCGTCGGCCACCCGAGGCGTGCACAAGGTCGCCGCCATCGTCAGGTAGCCGCCGGTCAGCGCCTTGCCCACGCACATGACGTCCGGCGTCACCGCCGCGTGCTCCGCCGCGAACAGGGCGCCCGTGCGGCCGAACCCGGTCGCGATCTCGTCGAACACGAGCAGCACGTCGTGCGCGTCGCACGCCTCGCGCAGCACCCGCAGATACGCGGGGGAGTGGAACCGCATCCCGCCCGCGCCCTGCACCACCGGCTCCACGATCACCGCGGCGAGCTCGTCGGCGTGCCGTTCCACCGCCGCGCGCAGCTGATCGGCGTAGGACTCCTCGTACTCGGCCGGAGGCGCGTCCACGAACACCTGCCGGGGCAGGACCCCGGACCACAGCTCGTGCATCCCCCCCTCGGGGTCGCACACCGACATCGGCTGCCAGGTGTCGCCGTGGTAGCCGCCGCGCCAGGTCAGCAGCCGCCGCTTGCCCGGGCGGCCCAGCGAACGCCAGTACTGCAGGCACATCTTCACCGCGACCTCGACCGACACCGATCCGGAGTCGGCGAGGAAGACATGCTCCAGTCCCTCGGGAGACATGTCGACAAGGAGCTTCGCGAGCCGGACGGCGGGCTCGTGGGTGAGCCCGCCGAACATCACATGGCTCATCCGCCCGAGCTGCTCGCGCGCGGCCTCGTTGAGCACCGGGTGGTTGTAGCCGTGGATCGCCGACCACCAGGACGACATCCCGTCGACCAGCTCCGGGCCCTCGGCAAGCCGCAGCCGCACTCCGCTCGCCGACTCCACGACGAGCGGGTCGACCCGGCCGGGCATCGGACCGTAGGGATGCCACACGTGCCGCCGGTCGAGCGCCAGCAGTTCCGGCACGGGCAGGCCGGGCAGATCAGGCATTGGGCGCGAGATCCGTTCCGGCACCTCGACGGCGTACGGCGACCAGATCGGTCCGCGGCTCGGAAGCAGAAGCCGAAGCCGGCGCCGTCGCGGCAGCGGCCGTACCGCACACACCACCGCCCTCGTGCGACCCGCACCCGGCGTCCGCGTGCGACCCGCACCCACCGCCCTCGTGCGACCCGCACCCGGCGTCCGCGTGCGACCCGCACCCACCGCCCTCGTGCGATCCGCACCCGGCGCCTTCGTGCGACCCGCAGCCGCCCGCACCGTTGGCCGCCCGGTGGGCCGGCAGCGTCACCTCGCCCGCGCCCTCCACCTCGAACCCGGCGTCCGCGATCATCTCCAGGTCGGCCTTGCCGGCCTGGCCCTCGGTGGTGAGGTAGTCGCCCAGGAAGATCGAGTTGGCGAGGTTGAGGGCGAGGGGCTGCATGGTGCGCAGATGGACCTCGCGGCCGCCCGCGATGCGGACCTCGACGTCGGGGCAGACGAAGCGAACCATGGCCAGGATGCGCAGACAGCGCTGCGGGGTGAGGTTCCACTCCTTGGCCAGCGGGGTGCCCTCGACCGGGATCAGGAAGTTGACCGGGACCGAGTCCGGGTCCAGCTCGCGCAGCGAGTAGACGACGTCGACCAGGTCCTCGTCGCTCTCGCCCATGCCGGCGATCAGGCCCGAGCAGGCGGACAGACCCGCCGCGTGCGCCTTGTTCACCGTGTCGACCCGGTCGGCGTAGGTGTGCGTGGTCGTGATGTCGCCGTAGGTCGACTCGGACGTGTTCAGGTTGTGGTTGTAGGCGTCGGCGCCCGCCTCGCGCAGCCGCTCCGCCTGGCCGTCGGAGAGCAGACCGAGACAGGCGCACACCTCCACGCCCTCGTTCTGCTCCTTGATCGCCTTGATGGTGCCCGCGACCCGGTCCACGTCACGGTCGGTCGGACCGCGACCGCTTGCCACCAGGCACACCCGCTTGGCCCCACCGGCCAGACCGGCCGCCGCGGCCTGGGAGGCCTGGTCGGGCTTGAGCCAGGTGTACTTCAGGATGCCGGTGTCGGCGCCGAGCCGCTGGGAGCAGTAGGAGCAGTCCTCGGGGCACAGGCCCGACTTCAGGTTGACGAGGTAGTTGAGTTTCACCCGGCGCCCGAACCAGTGCCGGCGCACCTTGCCGGCCGCGGCCACCACGTCGAGCAGGTCGTCGTCGGAGGTGGCCAGTACGGCCAGCGCCTCCTCGCGGGTCGGCAGCTCGCGCCGAAGCCCCTTGTCCACCAGCGTGTTCAGCAGGTCCATGAGAGCCGATCCTGTCCTACGGACCCGCCCCGGGCCAAGGTAGGGATCGCACAACACACCCGCTGTGACGTGTGGGTATTGCCACACCGTGGGTAGCGTTTGCTGCCGCTAGGGTCTGTCCGTTGTCTACAAAAGCCCCGGAGGACCCATGGCGTTCGGCTGGATCGACGAGCAGGCGGCGGCGCGCCGGCGGGCCGGGCTCGTACGGACCCTGCGGCCGCGTCCGGCCGACTCGCCGCTGCTCGATCTCGCGAGCAACGACTACCTGGGGCTGGCCCGCCACCCCGAGGTCGTGGCGGGGGCCGAGGCGGCCGCGCGGACCTGGGGCGGCGGTGCGACCGGGTCCCGGCTCGTCACCGGCACCACCGAGCTGCACACCGCACTCGAACGCGAGCTGGCCGACTTCTGCGGGTTCGAGGCTGCGCTCGTCTTCTCCTCCGGCTACGCGGCCAACCTGGCCGCCGTGACCGCGCTCGCGCCGCACGGCTCCCTGATCGTCTCCGACGCGGGCAACCACGCCTCGCTGATCGACGGCTGCCGGCTGGCCCGCGGCACGACCCAGGTGGTCGCGCACGCCGACCCGGAGGCGGTGCGCAAGGCGCTCGGCACCCACGAGGGACCCGCCGTCGCCGTCTCGGACACCGTCTTCTCGGTCGACGGCGACGCGGCCCCCCTGGCCGGCCTCGCCGAGGCATGCCGGGAGCACGGCGCGGGCCTGGTCGTCGACGACGCCCACGGCCTGGGGGTGCTCGGCGCCGGCGGCCGCGGCGCCCCGCACGCGGCGGGACTCGCGGGCGCCGACGACGTGGTCGTCACGGTCACGCTGTCCAAGTCGCTCGGCAGCCAGGGCGGAGCCGTGCTCGGCCCCGCACGGGTGATCGAGCACCTGGTCAACGCGGCGCGGACGTTCATCTTCGACACCGGTCTGGCCCCCGCCTCGGCGGGAGCCGCCCTCGCGGCCCTGCGGCTGCTCGGCCGTGAACCCGAGCGGGCCGCACGCGCGCGTGAGGTGGCGACCGGGCTGCACGCACGCCTGACCGCCGCGGGTCTGGAAGCGGTACGTCCGGACGCCGCGGTGGTCTCGGTGCGCGCACCCTCTCCGGAGGAGGCCGTGCAGTGGGCGGCCGACTGCCGTGCCGCCGGGCTCTTCGTGGGCTGTTTCCGGCCCCCGTCCGTGCCCGACGGCATCTCACGGCTCAGGCTGACCGCCCGTGCGGACCTCTCCGAGGAGCAGATCGAAAGCGCTGTGCGTGTGATCGGCGAGACACGACCATGAGTCGGCGTGACACGGCCGTGCGCCGGACGGACCGGGGGGTCAGAACGCGGCCGTGAAGCCCGCCCAGCTCTCGGGGGAGAAGAGCAGTGCGGGTCCTTCCGGATTCTTGGAGTCGCGCACGGCGAGCAGCCCGGCGCACGGCCCGGCCGAGGGCCTCGCCGTCTCGACGCAGTTGTTCGCGCCGGTGCTGTAGCTGCTGCGCAGCCAGCGCACTTCGGGCAGTTCGCTGCTGGAGGTTACGTTCCGAGGCAGTGCAGACATGGTGCCTCCTTACATGCCGTCACCCATCGCGGCGAGGTAGTCCAACGAGTCCTCGGGCGAAAGGGCGTGCATCCGAAGGGTGTTGAAGGCCTCGGTGTAGGCCTGGAGGTCTTCTTTCCGTTCGAGATAGAGGCTACTCGTCAAGTGGTCGAGAACAACCACATCCAGATCAGAAGTGCGCGAGAATGAGAAGATTACGAAAGGCCCGGTGATGCCCACATGCGCCCCGGCCGTGAACGGCAGTACCTGCAGCCGCACTTGAGGCAGCCGCGCCGCCTCCACGAGTCTCTTCAACTGCCGGGCCATCACCTCGGGTCCGCCGACCTCCCGCCGCAGCACCGCCTCGTCCAGGACGGCGCTCAACTCCAGAGGCGGTTGCGCACGAAGGATGTCCTGCCGGGCCAGCCGGACCTCGACCAGGGCGTCGAGCCGTTCGTCGTCGAGGCCGTCCACCGCGGCCCGGGTCACCGCGCGGGCGTACTCGGGCGTCTGGAGCAGCCCGGGCACGACCGAGGTCTCCAGGGTGCGCATCGCGCTCGCCTGGGACTCCAGACTGATGAAGTCCCGGTACGTCGGCGGCAGGACACCCCGGTACGCGTGCCACCAGTGGTGCCGGCCACCGCCCTCGTCGGAGCCCGCCAATACCAGTAGCAGCTCCCGCAGATTCACGTCCCCCACGCGATAGGCGTCGAGAAGTAACCGCACATCGGCCGGTTTCACCCCGCTGGCACCGGTCTCGATCCGGCTCACTTTCGACTGGTGCCAGCCCACGAGCCGGGCCGCCTCACCGCTGGTGAGCCCCGCACTCGCGCGCAGCGCACGCAGTTCGGCGCCCAGTTTCCGGCGGCGTACCGCGGGACCGTGCTGCATGGCGCTACTCCTTACTCCCTACGAGCCGCCCAAATACGGTCTCGCGTCGCAGAGTTCACCGCTTCGAGCGACAGATATATGCATATCTTGGTGGATCGGCACCCGTCACCGCCCCGGTAATGGCACTCTGACGATGAACCACCAGTCCGGGACCGTACTCGAACCATCCGCACCGTGTCGGACTCCGGTCCCGTGGGAAAAGGACGACGTCGCCATGGCAGATCACCTGGAAGCATCCGTCACTCTGCCGAGCGAACCCGCTTCGGTCTCCGCGGCCCGCACCTATGTCCTGAGCACCCTGGCGGAGTGGGGGCTGCCACCCACCACGGACGCCGCCGAGACCGTCCGGCTCATCGTCTCCGAACTCGCCACCAACGCCGTACAGCACACTTTCGGGCAGTCACCCACCTTCACGGTGGACATCGAGCTGGACCGTGACGAACACCTGCGCATCGGCGTCACCGACAGCCATCCCCGTTTCCCCAAGCGCCTGCCGGCCGCGGTCCAGCAGGACAACGGGCGGGGGATGGTGATCATCCGCTGGCTCGCCGCGGAGTCCGGCGGCAAGCTGAGAGTCAGGCCCACCCGGGAAGGCGGCAAGACCGTCTCCATCGAACTCCCGTGGACCGTACCGGCGCAGCCGGTCACGGCGGCGGGGCAGCAGGAGCCGTAGAAGCCGTCACACCGGGCGCGCGCCCTCCAGCAGCCGCGTGCCCACCGGAGCGCTGCAAGAGATGTCCCTGGGTCACCGCGAGCGCGTCGACGGCTCTCGGGGTGAGGCTCCCGCCCGAGCTGCGGTTCGCGGCCTGATGACCTCGCGCGGCACCGGCCGTAGGGCCGGGTGCGACACAGCCGCCCTGCGTTCCTCGGCGAGACCCGCCCGTCGGACCAGACGGGGAAGCAGCCACCACAGGCCCAGACACACCAGCAGGGTCGCCGCGCCCGCGGCCGCTCCTCCGGCCCGGCCCGTCGTCACGTCCACCACGGAGCCGGTGAAGACGAGGACCAGTACTGCCATGCCGACCGTGGCCAACCGGGAGGAGACCTGCACGATGCGGGCCTTGGCGCCGCGCTGGAAGAGGGAGCGGTGCAGGGCCGCCGGTGCGGTGAACAGAGCCGCCGCGACGACCGCCAGCAGCAGTGTGGTGACGTAGGTGGCCCGCTGGAAGGTGTCCAGCGACGGGAAGCGCTGGGTGAAGGCCAGGGTCAGCAGAAAGGCGAAGAGGATCTGCACCCCGGTCTGGGTGACGCGCAGCTCCTGGAGCAGCTCGCCGAAATTGCGGTCGGCGCGCTCCAGCGGCGTCTCGTTGCGGGCGGTGCACGGGCGATGGTCGGCCATGACGGTACGGGTGACCGGCTCGGCCCGTGTCAAGCGTCCCGGGGGACCCGAGAGGGCGACGGAATGTCAGGTCTGCGCCGCCCCCTCGGGGGCGTCACTTGACCCGGCCGTACCAGACGCTCTTCGTCCAGATCTTCTGCAGCCTCACCACGTCCCCGGTCTTCGGGGCGTGCCAGATCTTTCCCTTCCCGGCGTAGATGCCGACGTGGTAGACGTTCGAACCCGAGTGGAAGAACACCAGGTCGCCGGCCTTGCGGCTGCCTGCGCCGATGTGGCGGGTCTTGTTGTACTGCTGGGCAGCCGTGCGCGGGAGCTTCTTGCCCGCCTTCTTGAACGAGTACAGCGTGAGCCCTGAGCAGTCGAAGCGGCGGGGCCCCGTGGCGCCGTACTTGTACGGCGAGCCCTTCTTCGAGGCCGCGACCTTGAGTGCCTTCGTCGCCGGCGTCGCGGCGGCGGCGTCTGCTGCGACACCCGGAACCACGACGGAGCCGCCCACTGCGGCGATGGCGAAGGCCGAGGCCGTACCGGCTCGGACCATCAGCGACGGGACACGATTGAGCGCAGTCATGCGCAACCCTTCGTCAGCCGCCTGTGAAGGATGACCTGTCGGATTCGGGCTGGCGAAGTTGCCCGGCCGCTGACGCGGCTTCACCCCAAGGGCTGCTCGGCCCGGTCATGGCGTGACCGTTCCGGCGACCCGTCGTGCTTGGGTCCTCCACTCCTGCCGATCCACTCCTGTCGACCGGTCATCCGGGCGGCGGCAGGACTCGGCGTCCGCCCGGATCGCCCCGCCGCTGCGGCGGGGGCTTGTCGTCAGACAGGGATCTTGGCGTACGGAAGTGCGAAAAGCCCAACGGAACCGGGGATTTGTGGTGTTACTCACCACTCACCCGTTTGGGTGAACGCCCCTTCGAGCGAAGGGGCGTTCGGCGGTCAGAGGCCCCCGGACCTGCACAGAAACTCCTCACTCCGGCACCGGATCATGCGTGTCGCGCACGTTCGGTGCTCGCGAAAAAGGAGCCGCGTCTCCGCCAATAGGGGGTACGTCTTTTGGTCCGTTTCAACTCAGGTCCGGACGCCACGTCAATTGCCGGACTCGGGCGGCACGGTGACTCTGGCCGTGCGCCGCTCGCCGTCCAGGACCCGCAGGGCCCGCGCGAGTGTCGCGGCATGCAGGTCGCGTTCGCCCCGGGCGTGCATCAGTACGAGCGCGTCGCGCAGCTCGGCCGCCCTGCTCACCAGCGCCTGCGCCGCGCGCAGTCCGCCGTAGGTGTCCTCGCACCGGGCCGGGTTGATCCTGCCCAGCAGGTCGACCACGTCGAGGTAACGGTCGATCAGTTCGCCCTCGGCGCGGGTGAGCGCGGGCAGCGGTGGCAGGTCCGGGATCATCGAGGCCTCACCTCGCGCCCGGCGTGGTGCGCGAGGACTTGCGGCTCGGGACGATCGCGTCCGCAAGGCCGTGGTCCAGGGCGCCCTGCGCGTCCAGGATCTTGTCCCGCTCGATGTCAGCGCTCACCTGCTCGGGGCTGCGCCCGGTGTGCCGCACCAGCATCTCCTCCAGGCGGCCCCGCACCCGGATCAACTCGTCGGCCTGGATCGCCAGATCGCTGGCCTGCCCCTGTATCGGCTCGCTCAGCGCGGGCTGGTGGATCACCACTCGGGCGCCCGGCAGCACGGACCGCTTGCCCGGGGTGCCCGCGGCCAGCAGCACCGCCGCGGAGGACCCCGCCTGTCCGAGGCAGGTCGTCTCCACGTCGCAACTGACGTACTGCATCGTGTCGTAGATCGCCGACATCGCGCTGAACGAGCCGCCGGGGGAGTTGATGTACAGCGCGATGTCCCGGTCCGGGTCCTGGTACTCGAGGTACATGAACTGCGCCATCAGATCGTTCGCCGAGGTGTCGTCGATCGGTGTCCCGAGGAAGACGATCCGCTCCTCCAGCAGCTTCGAGTACGGATCCATCGTCTTCTGCCCGAAGCTCGTGCGCTCATGGAACTCGGGCAGGACGTAACGGGCGGTCGGTCGGGTCATGGGTGGCCCCTCCTTCGGCGTCTGTAAAAAATGTACAGGATGTACGTGACGTTATGATGGGGGCATGGCCTACGAGATTCCGGTGACGCAAGCCAGGGCTGAGCTCGCCGACCTGATCAACAAGGTGGTGTACGGCGGGGAGCGGGTCGTCGTGACACGGCACGGAAAGCCGCTGGTCGCCCTGGTCTCCGCGGCCGACCTCGAACGGCTGGAGGAGCTGCGGGAGCCCGTCGAGGAGCAGGTGGTCAGCGCGGTCTCGACCGTGCGGGAGGTCGCGTCCGCTCCCCGCGAACAGCAGCGCTTCGGTATCGCGGCGCACCACCGGGGCGGCGCCTCCTAGGGGCGCGTGAGACGCGTGTGCCCCCGGCCGTGGGGCCGGGGGCACAGAAGAACGGGTCAGGTCAGCCGACCGGAGCGAGTTCGGGTTGGACGCCGACGGGCTCGGCGGACTTCGTCCGCGCCTTGAGCGCGTTGCCGAGCAGGACCGCGCCCAGGCCCAGCGCGGCCCACCAGCTGAGCGTCAGCACGGGTCCGGTCGCAGCGGCGCCGTCGAAGAAGGAGACCGACCGCAGCAGGGTCGCGCTCGCGCCCGGCGGCAGCCACTGGCCGATCGTGCCCGCCGGCTCGGGAAGCAGCCGCGGGGCCGAGGCGGCTCCCGAGAACGGGTTGCCGAGGAACATCACCAGGAACGCTACGGCGCCGATGCCCGCGGTTCCGACCAGGGCGGCGAGTCCCGCGACCGCCGCGCTCACCGCCAGGGTCGCCAGTGCGAGGGCCCCGGCCTCCGCCCACCAGTTCCCGGTGAGGGCGCCGAGCCAGCTGTGGGTCAGGGCGACCGCGACGGTGCCCACCAGGGCGGCGCTCAGCACCAGCGCGGTCACGGCGCGCACTCCGCGCAGTCCGAGCAGGGTCACGACCGCGCCCGCTACGATGCCGGCCAGCGCGAGGGGCAGCACCGACGAACTCAGGACCGCGCCCCTCGGGTCGGCGGCGGGGGTCGGCACGACGTCCACGACCTTGACCTCGGCGCCGCCCGCGGCGGCCTGCTGGGTCACGGCCTGCTGGAGGAGCTGGGCCACGACCGGGCTCGCGGCCGACGCGGTGAGCAGCTCGGGGCCCTGGGCGGTGACGACGACCGCGCCGTATACGGTCCGGTCCTCGATCGCCGCCCGCGCGGCCGCCTCGTCGGCGTAGCGGTGGATCTCGAAGGCGCCCTCGTGCTGCCGGAGCCCCTGCTCCACCTGTGCCGTCGCGGCAGCCGGCCCGGCCACGCCGAGCGGCAGATCGCGAGGGGCGGTGCGGGCGGCGGGCCAGGCGAAGGCCCACAGGGCCAGGGCGGCGAGCAGCGGCACGAGGACGATGATCGCGATCATGCGGCGGGTGGACATGGTGGTGGGTCCTCTCCAGGGCCGGAAGACCCCGTCAAAAAGAAGGATCGTTCGTTTTAAGTTCGTCCCCACGGTCCCGCCGTTGCCGCGTCTTGTCAAGAAGGAATGTTCGTTTTACTTTGGGGCCATGGCTCGCGTATCCCAGGCACACCTCGACGCCAGGCGTCGGCAGATCCTCGACGGCGCGGCGGTCTGCTTCGCCCGCAACGGCTTCCACGCCACGTCGATGCAGGACGTCCTCAAGGAGGTCGACCTCTCGGCCGGGGCGGTCTACCGGTACTTCAGCGGCAAGGAGGAGCTGATCGGCGCGATCGTCGAGGAGGTGCTCGGACAGGTCCGCGAAGGCTTCGAGGAGGCGGCCCGCAGCACCCCGCCCCCGTCCCCGGACGTCCTCGTGGCGTCGGTGCTCGGCCGTGTGCTCGCCGCCAAGGAGTCCCTGACCGTGGACGGACAGCCCGCGTTCCCGAGGCTGGTCGTCCAGGTGTGGGCGGAGACGATTCGCGACGAGAGGCTCTCGGCCGTTCTGCGCGAGGGATACGGCACGGTGCGCGAAGCATGGACCCGGATCGTCCGGGCCCACCAGGACGCCGGGACGATCCGGTCGGACGTGCCCCCGGAGCACGTGGCCCGCGTGATGATGGCGGCCGCGATGGGCTTCCTCGCGCAGCAGGCGCTGTTCGGCCCGACGCCCGCCGAGGTGCTGCGCGACGGTCTACGGGCGTTGATGACCATGCGGGACACAGCCGAGGCCAACTGATGGATCACAGCTCGGTTAACGTGCCTGAAACCGGATCCAACTAGCCTGCGGATCCACGCCACCAGGGACTTTGCCCCGTGGCTGAGGCAACCGGACCCCGCACGGTCCGGAGCGAGGACTGTGAGGTGGGACGTGCAACTGACCCCGCACGAGCAAGAGAGGCTGCTGATCCACGTCGCGGCCGACGTCGCCGAGAGGCGCCGGGCCCGCGGGCTGAGGCTCAACCACCCGGAGGCGGTCGCCCTGATCACCTCGCACATCCTCGAAGGCGCGCGTGACGGTCGTACCGTCGCCGAACTCATGTCCTCCGGACGGACGCTGCTGACCCGCGACGACGTCATGGAGGGCATCCCCGAGATGATCCACGACGTCCAGGTCGAGGCGACCTTCCCGGACGGCACGAAGCTCGTCACCGTCCACGACCCGATCGTCTGAGGGGCCCCGATGATTCCCGGAGAGATCCTCTTCGCCGACGGGCCGATCGCCTTCAACGAAGGCCGCGAGGTCACCCGGCTGACCGTCCTGAACGCCGCCGACCGGCCCGTCCAGGTCGGCTCCCACTACCACTTCGCCGAGACCAACCCCGGCCTGGAGTTCGACCGGGCCGCGGCCCGCGGCAAGCGGCTGAACGTCGCCGCCGGCACCGCGGTGCGCTTCGAGCCCGGCATCCCGGTCGAGGTGGAGCTCGTTCCGCTCAGCGGCGCCCGTGTGGTGCCGGGTCTGCGCGGAGAGACCGGAGGTGCCCTCGATGCCTGAGATCTCCCGCGCCGCCTACGCCGACCTGTTCGGCCCCACCACCGGTGACCGCATCCGGCTCGCCGACACCGATCTGCTGATCGAGATCGAGGAGGATCGTTCCGGCGGCCCCGGGCTCGCCGGTGACGAGGCCGTCTTCGGAGGCGGCAAGGTCATCCGCGAGTCGATGGGCCAGTCGCGTGCTACGCGCGCAGACGGCACCCCCGACACCGTCGTCACCGGCGTGGTCGTCGTCGACCACTGGGGTGTCGTCAAGGCCGACGTCGGCATCCGCGACGGCCGGATCACCGGGATCGGCAAGGCCGGAAACTCCGACACCATGGACGGGGTGCACCCGGACCTGGTGATCGGCCCCGAGACCGAGATCATCGCCGGCAACGGCCGGATCCTGACCGCCGGCGCCATCGACGCGCACGTCCACTTCATCTGCCCGCAGATCGCCGACGAGGCGCTGTCGTCCGGGGTGACCACCCTGGTGGGCGGCGGCACCGGCCCCGCCGAGGGCTCCAAGGCCACCACCGTCACCCCCGGCCCCTGGCACCTGGCCAGGATGCTGGAGGCGATGGAGCAGTACCCGCTCAACATCGGCTTCCTCGGCAAGGGCAACACCGTCTCGCACGAGGCGATGCTGTCCCAGATCCGCGGCGGCGCGCTCGGACTGAAGCTGCACGAGGACTGGGGCTCGACCCCGGCCGTCATCGACGCCTCGCTGACCGTCGCCGAGCGGACCGGCATCCAGGTCGCCATCCACACGGACACCCTCAACGAGGCCGGATTCGTCGGCGACACCCTCGCCGCGATCGCCGGCCGGGGCATCCACGCCTACCACACCGAGGGCGCGGGCGGCGGGCACGCTCCGGACATCATGACCGTGGTCTCCCAGCCGCACGTGCTGCCCAGCTCGACCAACCCGACCCGGCCCTTCACCGTCAACACCGCCGAGGAACACCTCGACATGCTGATGGTGTGCCACCACCTCAACGCGGCGGTGCCGGAGGACCTCGCCTTCGCGGAGTCCCGCATCCGTCCCACGACGATAGGCGCCGAGGACATCCTGCACGACCTGGGTGCCATCTCGATCATCTCCTCCGACGCCCAGGCCATGGGACGCGTCGGCGAGGTCATCATGCGGACCTGGCAGACCGCGCACGTCATGAAGCGGCGGCGCGGGGCGCTGCCCGGTGACGGCCGGGCGGACAACCATCGCGTACGGCGCTATGTCGCCAAGTACACGATCAACCCCGCCGTCGCCCAGGGCCTCGCCCACGAGGTCGGGTCGGTGGAGACCGGCAAGCTGGCCGACCTGGTGCTGTGGGAGCCGGCGTTCTTCGGGGTCAAGCCGCATCTCGTCCTGAAGGGCGGACAGATCGCCTACGCGCAGATGGGCGACGCGAACGCGTCCATCCCGACCCCGCAGCCGATCCTTCCCCGGCCGATGTACGGGGCGATCGGACGGGCCCCCGCCTCGAACTCCTTCAACTTCGTGGCACCGCTCGCCCTCGAGGACGGCCTGCCGGAGCGGCTCCAGCTCGGCAAGCAGTTCGTGGCGATCGAGTCGACCCGCGGGGTCACCAAGGCCGACATGCGGGAGAACGACGCGCGGCCCGACGTACGGGTCGACCCCGACAGCTTCGCCGTGCACATCGACGGCGAACTGGTCGAGGCCACCCCGGCGGCCGAACTGCCCATGGCCCAGCGTTACTTCCTCTTCTGATGTCCAGGGCAGCACTCCTCGTCCTGGCCGACGGCCGCTTTCCCGCCGGAGGGCACGCGCACTCCGGCGGGGCGGAGGCGGCGGTCAAGGCGGGCCGGATCACGGACGCGGCGAGTCTGGAGACGTTCTGCCGGGGGCGCCTGCACACGGCGGGCCTGTTGTCGGCGGCGCTCGCAGCGGCAGCCGTACTCGGCGTGGATCCACGGCAGTTGGACGAGGCGGCGGACGCGCGCACCCCGTCCCCCGCCCTGCGGTCCGCCGCCAGGAAACTGGGCCGCCAGCTGACGCGGGCGGCCCGGGCGACCTGGCCGTCGGCCGAACTCGACGCCGTGGCGAGGGGGTTCCCCAAGGGAGCACATCAGCCGGTGGTGCTGGGCCTGGCGGCACGTGCGGCGGGCCTGGAGGCCGTGGACGCGGCCTACTGCGCGGCGTACGAGAGCGTGAGCGGCCCGGCGAGCGCGACGGTCCGGTTGCTGAGCCTCGACCCCTTCGACGCCACGGCGGTCCTCGCCCGACTGGCACCGGAGTCGGACCGGGTGGCGTCCCAGGCGGTGGAGGCGGCGCGAAGGGTGCTGGCCGAGGGGACCGACGCACTGCCCTCGGCGTCGGCGCCGCTGCTGGAGATCGGAGCAGAGGCGCATGCGGCATGGCCGGTACGCCTGTTCGCCTCCTAGGGGGCTCAGTTGACCCACTGCTTCTAAGGGGCGCGGGGAACTGCGCGACCAGCCCCCACGCACCCGCACCCGACCACGAACCCCCCCAGGAGCCGCACATGCACCTCGACCACACCCATGACGCCCCCGCCGCCGTCGGCGCGGACGCCCACCGCCCCGACGGCTCCCACCGAGCCCTGCGCATCGGCCTCGGCGGCCCCGTGGGCTCCGGCAAGACCGCCACCGTCGCCGCCCTCTGCCGCGCCCTGCGCGACGAGCTGTCCCTCGCCGTGGTCACCAACGACATCTACACGCGGGAAGACGCCGAGTTCCTCCTCAGGGAAGCCGTCCTGCCCCCCGAGCGCATCACCGCAGTGGAGACGGGAGCCTGCCCCCACACAGCGATCCGCGACGACATCTCCGCCAACCTCGAAGCCGTCGAGGACCTGGAGGACGAGGTCGGCCCCCTGGACCTGATCCTCGTCGAGAGCGGCGGCGACAACCTCACCGCCACCTTCTCCAAGGGTCTGGTCGACGCCCAGATCTTCGTCATCGACGTGGCCGGCGGCGACGACATCCCGCGCAAGGGCGGCCCCGGCGTCACCACCGCCGACCTGCTCATCGTCAACAAGACCGACCTGGCCCCCTACGTCGGCTCCGACCTCGCCCGCATGGCCGCCGACGCCAAGGCCCAGCGCGCCGAACTGCCCGTCGTCCTCCAGTCGCTGCGGAGCGAGACCGGCGTCGAGGACACCGCCGCCTGGGTCCGGACGCAGCTCGCCGCGTGGACGGCGTGACCGTGACGTCGGCCGCGGCCGGGGTGCGGGCCACCGCGCGGATGGTCGCGCGGGACGACGGGCGCGGCGGAACGGCCCTGCCCGTGCTGGAGAGCGACGGGCCGCTGGCGCTGCGCCGGACCCGGGGGAGCGGTGCGCAGACGCGGGTCATGCTCGTCGGCGCGATGAGCGGACCCCTCGGCGGCGATCACTTCACCGTGGCGGCCGACGTGCAGGAGGGTGCCCGGCTCCATGTCGGCTCGGCCGCCGCCACCATCGCCCTGCCGGGGCAGGCCAAGGGCGAGGCCCGCTACGACGTCCGGCTCACCGTCGCCGACGGCGGCGAACTGAGCTGGCTGCCCGAGCAGTTGATCTCCGCGGGCGGCAGCGAGCTGTGTGTCACCACGCGGATCGACGTCGCGGCGACGGGCCGGCTCGTGCTGCGCGAGGAGCAGGTCCTCGGACGGGCGGGGGAGGAGCCCGGGCGGCTGATCAGCCGGCTCGTGGTGCGGATCGCGGGACGGACCGTGCTCGATCAGGAGCTGGCCTGCGGGTCCGGGGCGCCCGGCGGCTGGGACGGTCCCGCGGTGCTCGGGGGACACCGTGCCGTCGGTCAACTCCTCGTCGTGCGGCCCGAGTTCGCGGACGAGCCGGTGACGGCCCAGGTGCTCGACGAGGGCGCCGCGCTGATGCCGCTCGCCGGGCCCGCCGCCCTCGTGAGCGCGGTCGCCCCGGACGCCCTGCGGCTGCGCCGGGTCCTGGACCGGGCCCTGACGGTCCTGGACGATCAGTCCGCCCAGCGAACGAGTTCTTCCGTTTATCGGATTGGCAAAGAAGGCCCCACCCCCCTGTTCACAGAGTCTCCATAGCCTGGAGGATCCCCGTACGAATCGAAACGACGTACGGGGAGGGGTCCCTCTTGAGGGAAACGAGACCGAAGTGGCGGACGACCGCGCTCGGTTCGGCCGGGGTGCTCATCACGGCCACACTCATATCCGGTGCCGTCGCGGCACCCGCGTCCGGCGCCAACACGCACGACAGCGGTCGGCACGGCAAGGACCGCGAGACCGTCGGTGCCGCGATCGCCGCCGCCCGCGCGGCGAAGGCCGGCATCGACTGGGCGGACTGCCCGGCCGACTGGGGGATCGCGAAGCCGGTCCAGTGCGGCTGGGTCAGCGTGCCGCTGGACTACGCCAAGCCGAACGGCAAGCAGATCAAGCTCGCCGTCGACCACATCGGCAACACCGGCACCAAGGCGGAGCGCCAGGGCGCCCTCGTCTACAACCCGGGCGGACCCGGCGGCTCCGGCATGCGCTTCCCGCTCCGCGTCACCAACAAGAACCCGATCTGGGCCAACGCGGCCAAGGCGTACGACTTCGTGGGCTTCGACCCGCGCGGCGTCGGTCACTCCGCGCCCATCTCCTGCATGGACCCGCAGGAGTTCGTGAAGGCGCCCAAGATGGACCCGGTGCCGGACAGCGAGGCCGACAAGCGCGCCCAGCGCAAGCTGGCCCGTGAGTACGCCGAGGGCTGCGCCGAGCGCACCGGCAAGGCGATGCTCCAGCAGATGACCACGCCCAACACCGTGCGCGACCTGGACGTCATCCGTGCCGCGCTCGGCGAGAAGAAGCTCAACTACCTGGGCGTCTCCTACGGCACCTACATCGGCGCCGTCTACGGCACGATGTACCCGGATCACGTGCGCCGCATGGTCGTCGACAGCGTGGTGAACCCCTCCCGGCAGAAGATCTGGTACGAGGCCAACCTCGACCAGGACATCGCCTTCGAGGGCCGCTGGAAGGACTGGGAGGACTGGGTCGCCGCCAACGACGCCGCCTTCCACCTCGGCACCACCCGGGCCGCGGTCCAGGCGAAATGGCTCGAACTGCGCGCCACCGCCAAGAAGAACCCCATCGGCGGGGTCGTCGGCCCGGCCGAGCTGATCGGCTTCTTCCAGAGCGCCCCGTACTACGACTCCTCGTGGGTGCCGGTGGCGACGGTGTTCAGCAAGTACGTCGCCGGTGACACCCAGGCGCTCGTCGACGCGGCCGCCCCGGACCTCACGGACACCGCGGGCAACATCTCCTCGGAGAACGGCAACGCCGTCTACACGGCCGTCGAGTGCACGGATGCCAAGTGGCCCACCAGCTGGAAGAAGTGGGACCGCGACAACACCGCGCTCAACAAGAAGTACCCGTTCATGACCTGGGCCAACGCCTGGCTGAACCTGCCCTGCGCCACCTGGCCGGTCAAGCAGCAGACCCCGGTCGAGGTGCGCACCGGCAAGGGCCTGCCCGGCGTGCTGATCGTGCAGTCCGAGCGTGACGCGGCCACCCCGTACGAGGGCGGCGTCGAACTGCACAAGCGCTTCAAGGGCTCCCGCCTGATCACCGAGAAGGACGCGGGCTCCCACGGTGTGACCGGCCTGGTCAACCCGTGCATCAACCCGCGGGTGGACGCCTACCTGCTCACCGGCAAGCTGGACAAGGCCGACGTGACGTGCACCCCGCACGCCACGCCCAAGCCGTAAGCACACACCACGGGACAAGGCGGCCGGAGCCACCGGCCGCCTTTTCTCATACGCCGATTCTCATGCGCCGGGCGAGTCGAGATACGCGTCCTCCGCCGCGTAGTCGAAGAGGTCGCCGTAGGTCTGCAACATCTTCGGATACGCCTCCTTCCAGTCCCGTCCGGCCAGTTGCCCCTCGATGAAGGCGACGGTCTCCGCCAGCCGGTCCGGGTACCGCGCCACCACCGGTCGGTATCCCAGCTGCCGTTCGGCGGCGGACATGTCGAAGACGACCGGTACCGGCACCGACCACGGTGTGTCCCCCACGGTCGGCGAGGGCGGCGGCCCGTCGATCAGCACGCTCTCCGTCTCGACGCCCATGACCGAGTCGATCGCGGCGGCGATCTCCGCCACCGTCGGGGCGTCCGGGTCCACGGCGTTCAGGGCCCTGCTGCCGGGTTTCGCGGCTGCCAGCCGGACGAGTTCGGCGATGTTGTGGACGTTCGCCGGGTGGAAGCGGCTCCTGCCGCCGTACGCCAGGAGGCGCCGAGGCCGGCCGTCCAGGTTGCGCTTGACGAAGTACAGCTCGCGCGGGGTCCGGCAGTGCGGTCCGTGGATCGCTCCGGCGCGCAGCAAGGTCGTGGGCAACCGGTCGCCCGCGGCGAGGAGTTCACGCTCCAGGCCGGCCTTGCGGGTGCTGTACGAGGCCTCGCCGGGCGCGATCGTGCGCTGGTCCTCCGTCACCCGCACGGGGAACTCGGGGAAGCCCTCCGGCTCGGCCTGGGTGTCGAAGCTGCGGCCCTTGTCGTCCTCGTACACCGACACGCTGGAGATCACCACGGCCGAGCCCACGCGGTCGGCCAGCGACAGCAGCTGCCGTGCGTCCGCGGGCCCGTAGGCGACCACGTCCACCAGGACCTCGCAGCCCTCGCCCACCGCGGCGGCCAGGGCGGCGTCGTCGCCCCGGTCGGCCCGCGCGGTACGCACCTCCATGGGCCAGCCCTCGTCCCGGCCGCCGCCCCGGGAGACGGCCGTCACCGCCCAGCCGTCCCCGGTCAGCGCGGCCACGGCCGCCCGCCCGATCTGTCCCGTCGCCCCGATCACCACAGCACGTCGTGTCATGCCGTGACCCTACGGTCGGGAGGCCCCCCGGGACACGCTCCTCTGCCGACAGCAGACGTCAACTGAGGGGCAGCCGAGGGAACTTGCGTTCCTTGGCGGCCGCTGCCTCCTCGGCCTTGACCACGGCCGCGTACTGGTCGACGTACTCCTGGTCGGACAGCTTCAGGATGGCGTACATGATCTCGTCGGTGATGGCCCGCAGGATCGCCTTCTCGTTCTCCATCCCGGCGTAGCGGGAGAAGTCCAGCGGCTTGCCGAAGCGGATCACCACGGGGTGGATGTTGGGAATGACCTTGCCGGGCGGCTGTGCCTCGAAGGTGCCGATCATCGCGCAGGGAATGACCGGGGCCTGGGCCTTGAGCGCCATCACGGCGACACCGACCTTGCCCTTGTAGAGGCGGCCGTCGTGGGAGCGGGTGCCCTCCGGGTAGATGCCGAGCAGTTCGTCCTTGCGCAGCACGCCGAGCCCTTCGCGGATGGCGGCCTGGCCCGCTTCCTTGCCGGAGCGGTCGACCGGGATCTGCCCGGCGCTGCGGAAGAAGAAGGCGGTCAGCCGGCCCTTGAGGCCGGGACCGGTGAAGTACTCGGCCTTCGCCAGGAAGGTGATGCGCCGCGTGAGCACCGCGGGCATCAGGAAGTGGTCGGAGAAGGAGAGGTGGTTGCCGGCGACGATGGCCGCACCCGACTCCGGGATGTGCTCCAGGCCTTCTATTCGCGGTCGGAAGACCAGTCTCAGCAACGGCCCCAACAGCACGTATTTGAGCAGATAGTAGAACAAGAGGGGGCGCTCCTCGGTCGGGCGGACGGCTCAACTCCGCGTTCTGGCTGGTCAACCGGCGTGAGATGGGGCTGCCAGTGTAGGCGCAGGCGGCGGGCCCCGGAACAGGGCCGAGGACAGCTCGCACCGGACCTTGGCCTGTTCACAGCCGTACGATCACCAGCGCCGTGTCGTCCGTGGCACCACCGGGCGGGAGGAGCTCCCGCAGGACCGCGTCGGCGAGGGTCTCGGGGTCGTCCCCGCGGTGCAGGGCGAGGGAGTCGGCCAGCCGGGCGATCCCGGTGTCGATGTCCTCGCCCCGCCGCTCCACCAGTCCGTCCGTGTACAGGGCGAGCGTGGCTCCGCTGGTGAAGGTCGTCGAGGCCTGCGGCCGGGGGATCGGGTCGGGGCGGGCGTCCAGGGGCGGGTCGGTCGCCTTGTCCAGGCACTCCACCCGTCCGTCGGGATGCACCAGCATCGGTGGCGGGTGGCCGGCGCTGCTGTAGGCGATGGTGCCGTGGTCGAGGTCGATGAAGGTGGTGACCGCGGTGGCGGACTCGGCTCCGTCGACCACGTGGGCGTAGCGGCCCAGCACGTCCAGGGCCTGTGCCGGGCCCTCGGCCACCCGGGAGGCGGCGCTCAGGGCGCTGCGCAGCTGGCCCATCACCCCCGCGGCCACGAGTCCGTGGCCCACCACGTCACCGACCGAGATGCCGACGCGGTGGCCGCCCACCAGGTCGACCAGGTCGTACCAGTCCCCGCACACGTGCAGCGCGCCGACCGCGGGCCGGTAGCGCACGGCGGCCCTGGGGTGCAGGCTCGGCCGGCCGGTCTGGCGGCCGGTGGGCAGCATCGCGTCCTGGAGGGCCAGCGCGACCTCGCGGTCACGGGCGTGGGCCGTCCGCAAGCGCTCGTTGACCTCCTGCAGTTCGCGGGCGCGGGTGTACAGCTCCGCCTCCAGGACCCGGTCCCGGTCGCCGCTCGGGCCGCCGCGGGCCCGGATCAGCTCGGTGACCTCCTCGACCCGGTGCACCAGCAGCTCGACCTTGCCGTCCGCCCCGAGCAGCGGGGCGTTGCAGGGGCTCCAGTAGCGCTCCTCCCACACCCCCGGCCGGTCCGGCACCTCGACGTCGTACCGCTGAAGGGCCATGGAGTCGCGCTCCCCGGTCTCCAGCACCCGGCGCAGGGAGGCGGCCAGATTGCGCATGCCGGTCGCCGAGGGCTCGTTCGGGTTGTCCGGGAAGACGTCGAAGAGATAGCGGCCCACGACCTCCTCGCGCCGGCGGCCGGCCATGCGCAGGAACTCCTCGTTGACGTCCGCGTACACCAGGTCGGGCGTGAGAAGCGCGACCATGCCGGGCAGTGCCTGGAACACGGCCGCGTAGTCGATGGAGTCGCTGTCGCCGGGTCTGTCGCTCATGGCTGCCGCCTCCCCGCCGGGATCGCACCATTTTCCCACGGTATGCGGGGTGAAGGGTCAATCCGGCGGATCCTCCAGGGACTGCTCGGCCCAGATGATCTTTCCCTCGGGCACGAACCGGGTGCCCCAGCGCTGGGCGAACTGGGAGACCAGCAGCAGCCCCCGGCCGCCCTCGTCCGTGGTGCGCGGGTGGCGCAGATGGGGCGCGGTGTCTCCGCTGTCGAACACCTCGCAGACCAGCGACCGCTCGCGGATCAGCCGGAGCCGGATCGGACCGACGGCGTGCCGGATGGCGTTGGTGACCAGTTCGCTGACGACCAGCTCGGTGGTGAAGGCGAACTCCTCCAGACCCCACTCCGTCAGCTGCCGGGACGCCGTCTTGCGGGCCTCGGCGACCCGGGCGGGGTCGACGGGCACGTCCCAGTCCGCGACCTGGTCGGGGCCCAGCAGCCGGGTGCGGGCCATGAGCAGGGCCACGTCGTCGTGCGGCCGGGCCGGGGCCAGGGCGTCGACCACGGCCCGGCAGCGCAGGTCGAGCGAGGGCGCGTGCCTCTCCAGGGCCAGGCGCAGCCGGTCCCGGCCGGTGTCCACGGCCCACTCCTCGCCGCGGGCCAGCAGTCCGTCGGTGTGCAGGGCGAGCGTGCTGCCCGCCGCCAGGGCCAGCTCTACCGACTCGAAGGGCGGCCCGCCGACGCCGAGCGAGGGCCCCTGCGGAAGGTCCACGAAGGCGACCGTGCCGTCGGTCAGGATCACGGCGGGCGCGGGATGTCCGGCGGCGGCCATCGTGCACTGCCCGTCGACCGGGTCGTAGACCACGTACACACAGCCGGAGCCCTGGGCGCTGTCGGTGTCCTCCGTGCCCGGACCCACGCCCTCCTCGCGGGCGGCCCGGGCGACCAGGTCGTCCAGGTGGCCCAGCACCTCCTCGGGCGGCAGGTCCAGTGCCGCCAGGGTCCGTACGGCGGTCCGCAGCCGGCCCATCGCCGCGGCGGCACCGATGCCGTGCCCGGGCACCTCGCCGACCACGAGGGCCACGCGTGCACCGGAGAGCGGGATGAGGTCGTACCAGTCCCCGCCGAGGCCCGTCAGCTCGTCGGCGGGCCGGTAGCAGGCGGCCACCTCCACGGCGTCCTGCTCGGGCAGCCGGTGGGGGAGCAGACTGCGCTGGAGGACGAGCGCGGCGTCGCGTTCACGGGTGTAGCGGCGGGCGTTGTCCACACAGACGGCGGCCCGGGAGACGAGGTCCTCGGCGAGGTTCAGGTCGTCCTCGTCGAAGGGTTCCTGGCGGCGCCGGCGGAAGAAGGTGGTGACGCCCAGGGTGACGCCCCGGGCGCGGATCGGCACGACCATCACGCTGTGCAGGCCCAGCTCCAGGAACGTGGCCTGCCGCCCGCCGGGTATGCCGGTCGCCCACTCCGCGGCCAGCGGGTCGAGCCGTTCCTCCCGCCAGGACGTGCCCTCGGCCAGACACCGCAGCGGGGGCGTGCCGGGCAGGTAGGCGGCCACCTCGCCGACCTCGACCACGGCCTCGGGAACACCCTGGTTCACCGACTGCTGCCCGGCCCGCACCAGCGGCACCCGCGTGGTCGGCTCCGCTCCCCGCAGTACCGACTCCAGCAGGTCCACGGTGATGTAGTCGGCGAGCGCCGGTACGGCCACGTCCGCCAGCTCCTGCGCGGTGCTGCGGATGTCCAGGCTGCGGCCGATGTACTCACCGGCCCGGTCGAGCAGGGCCAGGCGCTGGCGGGCCCGGTGCCGCTCGGTGATGTCGACGACCGTGTAGTAGACGCCCACCGGGTGGCCGCGGTCGTCGTCGATCCGGGTGAACGACATGGTGTGCGCGGTCTCGCGGTGCGGGGCGGAGCGGACCCGGCCGACGTGCTCGTACTCCACGATCGGTTCCCCGGTCTCCAGCACCCGCCGCATCTGGGCCTCGATGTCCTCGGCGTCCAGGCCCGGCTGGATCTCGGCGAACCGCAGTCCCAGCCGCCGCTGGGCCGGGGCGCTGCCGAACTGCTCCAGCGCCGGGTTGGACCACACGCAGCGCAGGTCCGTGTCCACGATCGCTATACCGATCGGGGAGCGGGAGACCATCTGTTCCAGCACCCGGCGGCTCAGGTCCCAGCCGGGCGCCTCCGCGAGCTCGGACAGCAGGACCAGCCAGCGGGCGGAGCCGTCGGCGGAGCCTGGATCGTCGGCCACCGTGATCCGGGCCATGACCCGGACCGGCCTGCCGTGCTTGTGCAGGGCGGTCAGCAGCCCCGCCCAGCTCCCGTCGGCCCGGCACCGCGCGGTGATCTCCGGCAGCCGACGGGCGTCCTCGGGGACGAGCAGGGCCGCGACGCTGCGTCCCACGGTTTCGGAGGCGGCGTAGTCCAGCAGCCGTTCGGCGTCCCTGGTCCAGCCGGTCACCGTGCCGTGGGCGTCGAGCAGCAGGGGCGCGGCATCGGCCACGTCGAACCGGTGCCGCGCGGTGTCCTGCCCTTTGTGAGCGCCCACGGACGACCTCTCTGTCGCTGAGAGTGGTCTATCACCTCTTCGTCACATCTTCACCCGGTGTGGTTCCGCGCGCTCCCGCCCGGGGTCAGCGCCTGAGTACCTTTTCGAGTACTCCCAGTGCCGATTCCAGCTCCTGCGCCGTGATCGTCAGAGGCGGTGCCAGCCGGATCGTCGAGCCGTGGGTGTCCTTGACCAGGATCCCCTCCCGCATCAGGAGCTTGCTCACCTCCCGGCCGGTGCCGATCGCCGGGTCGATGTCCACGCCCGCCCACAGGCCCCGCGCGCGGAAGCCCACGACGCCCTTGCCGACCAGGCCCGTCAAGCCGTCCCGCAGGACCGAGCCCAGCTCGGCCGCGCGGCCCTGGAACTCGCCGGTCTCCAGCAGTTCGACCACGGCCGTGCCGACCGCCGCCGCCAGCGGGTTGCCGCCGAACGTCGAGCCGTGTTCGCCCGGGCGCAGCACGCCGAGGACGTCCCGGCGGGCGACCACGGCGGAGACCGGGACGATGCCACCGCCCAGGGCCTTGCCGAGGAGCAGGACGTCCGGGACGACCGCCTCGTGCTCCACGGCGAGCGTGCGGCCCGTGCGACCGAGGCCCGACTGGATCTCGTCGGCGATGAACAGGCAGCCCTTGCGGCGGGTCAGCTCGCGGACGCCGGTCAGATAGCCGTCGTCGGGGATGACCACGCCCGCCTCGCCCTGGATGGGTTCGAGGAGGACCGCGGCCGTCGTCTCGTCGATCGCAGCTTCCAGTGCCGCGAGGTCGTTGTAGGGGACGATCCGGAAGCCCGGCGTGAAGGGGCCGAAGCCGGCCCTGGCCGTCTCGTCCGTGGAGAACGACACGATCGTCGTCGTACGGCCGTGGAAGTTCTCCGCGGCCACCACGATGGTGGCCCGGTCGGCCGGGACGCCCTTCACCTCGTACGCCCACTTGCGGGCCACCTTGATGCCGCTCTCCACCGCCTCCGCTCCGGTGTTCATCGGCAGCACCATGTCCAGGCCGGTCAGCGCGGCCAGGCGCTCCGCGAACTCGGCCAGCCGGTCGTTGTGGAAGGCGCGGGAGGTCAGGGTCAGCCGGTCCAGCTGCCGGTGTGCCGCCTCGATCAGCGCCGGGTGACGGTGGCCGAAGTTGAGGGCGGAGTACCCGGCCAGCATGTCGAGGTAGCGGCGGCCCTCCACGTCCTCGACCCAGGTGCCCTCCGCGCGGGCGACGACCACGGGCAGCGGGTGGTAGTTGTGCGCGAGGACCGGTTCCTCGGCGCGGATGAGATCGGCGGAGGAACGCGTGCCTACGGGTGCGGTCATGAGCGGATCTCCTGGGTGCAGCACTTGATGCCGCCGCCGGCCTTGTGGAACTCGGAGAGGTCGACGGGGACGGGGACATAGCCGTGGTCGTCGAGGCGCACGGCGAGCGCCTCGGCCTGCGGTGCGATGAAGACGTGCCGGCCGTCGGACACGGAGTTCAGGCCGAACGCCATCGCGTCGTCGCGGGTCGCGAGCACCGCGTCCGGGTACAGCCGTGCGAGTACCTCGCGGCTGCCCGCCGAAAAGGCCTCCGGGTAATAGACGATGTTGTCGTCGTCCAGCACGAAGAGCGCCGTGTCCAGGTGGTAGAAGTGCGGGTCCACCAGCGTCAGGCTGATCACCGGGTGACCGAAGAACTCCTGCACCTCGCGGTGCGCCTCCCGGGTCGTGCGGAACCCGGTGCCGGCCAGCACGTACCGGCCCGTCCAGACGAGGTCGCCCTCGCCCTCGCAGACCGCCTGCGGGCGCTGGACGTCGTAGCCCGCCTTCTTGAACCACAGGTCGTAGTGCGTGGACTCGGGGCGCCGCTCGGGCGCGTGGAAGAGGGAGCCGAAGACGCGGCCGCCGACGACGACCGCCGAGTTCGCGGCGAAGACCATGTCCGGGAGACCGGGGACCGGCTCCACGGCGTCGACGCTGTGACCGTGGGTCTCGTAGGCGCGGATCAGTGTCCGCCACTGCTCCTGCGCCAGGTCCACGTCGACATGGGTGTCGGGATGCATCCAGGGATTGATCGCGTACTGCACGGCGAAGTGTCTGGGTTCGCAGACGAGGAAACGCCGTCGGCGCGGCACACGGGAGTCGGACACAGAGGGGTTCCTCCGCTTCCTGCGCTGTCTACTGAGGGTTGACACCACGGTAGGAAGTGACCGGTAGACCCGACAAGCAACAAGAATTGCGTGTCTGCGCAGGAATGCTGCGAATTCTGCCGGGAAAACGCACGCTTGCTGCGTTTATCGGCTATGCCTCCGGTGCGGGCTGACTCGCCCCCGCCTCGGGGCTTTCCGGGAGGAGGTGGGACAGCACCATCACACTGATCGTCTTCCGGATGAACGGCTCCACCCGGATGCGCTCCAGGACCTCCTCGAAGTGCTCCACGTCCCGCGCCCGCACATGCAGCAGCGCGTCCGCGCCGCCGGTCACCGTCATCGCCGCGGTGATCTCCGGATGGTTGCGGACCACCTCCGCGAGCCGCCGCGGCGGGGCCGCGCCCTCGCAGTACACCTCGACGTACGCCTCCGTGCGCCAGCCCAGCGCCGACGGCTCCACCGTGGCCGTGAACCCGGTGATCACCCCGGTCTCCCGCAGCCGGTCCACCCGCCGCTTCACCGCCGTGGAGGACAGCCCGATCGCCGACCCGATCTCGGCGAAGGAGGTCCGCGCGTTCGCCATCAGCGCGGTGATGATCTTCCGGTCGAGCTCGTCGAACGCGGCGGTCCTGCTGTTCATGTCGGCACTGTATCCAGCGGGGGCGTCCACACCTCCGCACGTGTGCAGTCGTACGAATTACTCCTACACTCCGGGTTCATGCTGCGCGCCCTGGCTGTCGACGACGAACGCCCCTCGCTGGAGGAACTGCTCTACCTCCTGAGCGCCGACCCCCGGATCGGCAGCGTGGAGGGCGCCGGTGACGCCACCGAGGCACTGCGCCGCATCAACCGCGCGCTGGAGTCAGGGCCGCACGGCCCCGAGGCGATCGACGTCGTCTTCCTCGACATCAACATGCCCGGCCTCGACGGGCTCGACCTCGCCCGGCTGCTCACCGGGTTCGCCAAACCGCCGCTCGTCGTGTTCGTCACCGCCCACGAGGACTTCGCCGTCCAGGCCTTCGACCTCAAGGCCGTCGACTACGTCCTCAAACCGGTGCGCAAGGAACGCCTCGCCGAGGCCGTCCGCCGTGCCGCCGAACGCCTCGACAGCGCACCCCGCATCCCCGTGCACGAACCCGACCCCGACCACATATCCGTCGAACTCGGCGGGGTCACCCGGTTCGTCGCCGTCGACGACATCACCCACGTCGAGGCCCAGGGCGACTACGCCCGCCTCCACACCGACAAGGGCAGCCATCTCGTCCGCATCCCGCTGTCCACGCTGGAGGAACGCTGGCGCTCCCGAGGCTTCGTCCGCATCCACCGCCGCCATCTCGTCGCCCTGCGCCACGTCGGCGAACTCCGCCTGGACGCGGGCACGGTGAGCGTCCTGGTCGGCGGCGAGGAACTCCAGGTCAGCCGTCGCCACACACGCGAGCTGCGCGACCTGCTGATGAGGAGGCCCTAGCCGTGCCCCAGGACCCCGTCGAGCGGCGCGTCGTCGTCACCGGCCCGCCCCGCCGCGGCCGCCCCGCCTCCGGCTACTACCGGCCGCGCACCGAGATCGACGAACAGACCACCCTCGGCCACACCTACGTCCGCTCCCTGATGCGCACCCAACTGCGCGCCGCCCTCGCGGTGTTCGCCTTCCTCGGACTGCTCATCGGCCCGCTCCCGCTGCTCTTCGCGGCCATGCCGGACGCCCACCGCCTCGAATGGGGCGTCCTCGGCTTCGGCCTCTACGTCCCGATGGTCCTGCTGGCCCGCTGGTACGTGCGCCGCGCGGAACGCAACGAACGGGACTTCGTACGGCTGGTCGAGGACCGATGAGCAGCGGGTACGAGGTCCGATGAACTCCAGCTACTCGGTCCCCGCCGTCGCCCTGGTCGTGGTGGCCACCGTCCTGGTCGGCGCCTTCGGCCTGCGCATCTCCCGCACCACCTCCGACTTCTACGTCGCCTCCCGCACCGTCGGCCCCCGCCTCAACGCGGCCGCCATCAGCGGCGAGTACCTCTCCGCCGCGTCCTTCCTGGGCATCGCCGGCCTGGTCCTCGTCCAGGGTCCTGACATGCTCTGGTACCCCGTCGGCTACACGGCCGGCTATCTCGTCCTGCTGCTGTTCGTCGCCGCCCCCCTGCGCCGCTCCGGCGCCTACACCCTCCCCGACTTCGCCGAGGCCCGCCTCGCCTCACAGGCCGTACGACGGCTCGCGGGCGCCTTCGTCGTCGGCGTCGGCTGGCTCTACCTGCTGCCCCAACTCCAGGGGGCCGGGCTGACGCTGACCGTGCTCACGGGGGCGCCCCAGTGGCTCGGCGGGCTGATCGTCGCCGTCGTCGTGGTCGCCACCGTCGCCGCGGGCGGCATGCGCAGCATCACCTTCGTGCAGGCCTTCCAGTACTGGCTCAAACTCACCGCCCTCCTCGTCCCCGCCCTCTTCCTGATCCTCGCCTGGCAGGGCGACGGCGCCCCCAGCCACGCCTTCGAGGAACCGGCGACCTTCCGCGAACAGCGCGTCGTCCGCGTCGGCTCCACCCTCGACCTCAAGCTGGAGAGCCCCCTGACCGTCACGGTCACCGGCACCGTCGACGGCCGCCCGCACGAGGACCGCAGACTCCGGCTCCCCGCGGGCACCCACCGCATCGACCGCGGCACCCAGCTCACCTTCGCCAAGGGCACCACCGCCCCCGCCGCCGACCGCGGCTCCAGCGACGGCATGTCGACCTCGCTCGCCGCGGGCCGCGAGGAACGGCCCCTGTACGCAACGTACGGACTGATCCTCGCCACCTTCCTCGGCACCATGGGCCTGCCGCACGTCGTCGTCCGCTTCTACACCAGCCCGCACGGCGTCGCCGCCCGCCGCACCACGGTCGCCGTCCTCGGCCTGATCGGCTGCTTCTACCTGCTGCCCCCGGTCTACGGCGCCCTCGGCCGCCTGTACGCCCCCGAACTCACCCTCACCGGGGACGCCGACGCCGCCGTCCTCCTGCTCCCCGAGCGCATGATCGGCGGCCTCGGCGGCGACCTGCTGGGCGCGCTGGTGGCGGGCGGTGCCTTCGCCGCGTTCCTGTCCACGGCCTCCGGACTCACCATGGCCGTGGCCGGCGTCCTCACCCAGGACGTCCTGCCCTCGCGCGGTGTCCGGCACTTCCGGCTCGGCACCGTCCTCGCGATGTGCGTGCCGCTCGCCGCGAGCGTCCTGGTCGGCGGGCTGCCCGTCGCCGACGCGGTCGGGCTCGCCTTCGCCGTCTCCGCCTCCTCGTTCTGCCCGCTTCTCGTCCTCGGCATCTGGTGGCGGCGGCTCACCCCGCCCGGCGCCGCCGCGGGCATGCTGGTCGGCGGCGGCTCGGCGTTCGTCGCCGTCGCCGTGACCATGGCGGGCTTCCCGGCGACAGGAGCGCTGCACTCCCTGCTCGCCTGGCCCGCGCTCTGGTCGGTGCCGCTCGGCTTCCTCACCATGGTGCTGGTGTCGCTGGCCACCGCGGGCCGGGTCCCGGCGGGCACGGCGGCGATCCTGGCCCGCTTCCATCTGCCGGAGGAACTGCGGGCGGAGGTCAAGGCATGAGGGAGGTGACGGCATGAGCGGATTCCTGGCCGGACTGTGCGTGGCGATCCTCCCGCTGCTCGCCGCCGGCTTCTGGCTCGGCCGGCGGACGGCCGGTACGCAGAGCCTGGGCGGCCTCGGCACCCCCGTCGAGCACGCCACCTTCGAGACCCTGCACACCGCCTCCCTGGCCGCGCCCCCGCTGCGGGCCGGGCTGACGGAGGAGACCGCCCGCAAGGCGGCCCGCCGACTGCGCTCGCTGCTCGGCACGGACGCGCTGTGCCTCACCGACCAGAAGCAGGTCCTGGTCTGGGACGGCGTGGGCGGCCACCACCGCACCGAGATCATGGAACGCCTCGCCGGACCGCTGGAGACCGGCCGCGGCGAGGCCTTCCCGCTCACCTGCGGCGCCCCGGACTGCCCGGTCCGCTGGGCGGTCGTCGCCCCCCTCACCGTCGACGACCGCGTCCACGGCGCCCTGGTCGCCTGCGCGCCCCGCGAGTCCGCCGTCCTGGTCCGCGCCGCCGGGGAGGTCGCCCGCTGGGTCAGCGTCCAGCTGGAACTGGCCGATCTCGACCAGTCCCGCACCCGGCTGATCGAGGCCGAGATCAAGGCACTTCGCGCCCAGATCTCCCCGCACTTCATCTTCAACTCGCTCGCGGTGATCGCTTCCTTCGTCCGCACCGACCCCGAACGCGCCCGCGAACTGCTCCTCGAATTCGCCGACTTCACCCGCTACTCGTTCCGCAGGCACGGCGACTTCACCACCCTCGCCGACGAACTCCACGCCATCGACCACTACTTGGCGCTGGTCAGGGCACGCTTCGGCGACCGCCTCTCCGTCACCCTCCAGATCGCCCCGGAGGTGCTGCCGGTCGCCCTGCCCTTCCTGTGCCTGCAGCCGCTCGTCGAGAACGCCATCAAGCACGGACTGGAGGGCAAGACCGAGAAGTGCCACCTCCAGATCACCGCCCAGGACACCGGCGCCGAGGCCCTCGTCGTCATCGAGGACGACGGCGCAGGGATGGACCCGGTCCTGCTCCGCCGTATCCTCGCCGGCGAGGTCAGCCCCTCGGGCGGCATCGGACTGTCCAACGTCGACGACCGGCTCCGCCAGGTGTACGGCGACTCCTACGGCCTCGTCATCGAGACCGCCGTCGGCGCGGGCATGAAGATCACCGCCCGGCTGCCCAAGTACCAGCCGGGCGTGCACTCGGCGAGCCGCCTCACGGGCGGCTGAGTCAGCCGCGGGTGGCCACGAGACCGAGAGTGATCAGGCCCAGCACGACCCAGCCGAACCACAGCCAGCCGTTGCTGCCGAGCGCCACCGTGTAGGCCGTCACCGCGACGAGACCGCCTACGGTGAGCACCCCCATCGTCCGGGTCGAGCCATCCGTGGAACCGGTACCGGGCATCGCGACACCCTCCTCAGGATTCGTCCCCCTCCATGGTGCCCCCGTTCTGCCTGCGGACGGTGCACACGACGAAATGTGTGCCGTTCTTCCAGGGACCAGCACTGGTCCAGGAGCCCGCCGTGTAGACGGACGGATCGAAGCCGTAGTCGCCCGGCGGCACGTCCCGCGCGCACGCCGTGTCCGACTCGGTCCGCGCCTCGGACAGCGTCACGTCGGGGGCCAGTCGGGTGAATCCGAGCACCTCCTCGTCGTGGGCCCCCTCGCAGGAGACCAGCCGGGCGTCCCGGTTGGTGCGCACGTCCAGGCAGTCCCGCCGCTGCATGGTCGCCGTGTCCGCGAATGCCGAGCCCGTCGCGCGGTGGGTGCCGATCGGCCCGTACACCGGCCCGTTCCCACCCAGCACCAGACACGCGGTGCGCCGTCCCGCGGCCTCGAACCCCCCGTCGGACGGCACGACGGCCTGGCTGCGGACGTCCGCGAGCCGGTCCCGGATCTCCCGTGTGCGCTCCTCGCACTTCGCCGCCCCCGTCCGCCGCGCATCCTCCGCGGAGGCGGCCGCGACGAACGCCGTCACCTGGCCGTCCGGGGCCGTGCCGCAGCCGGGATCCAGCCGCAGCCGGGGCGTTCCCCGGAAACGTTCCGAACCGGGCCAGTCGGCGATGACGCAGTCGCCGTCCCGCAGCGGCTTCGCGAGCCCGACCGCCTCGCCGTACGGCTGTCGCGAGCCCTGGTGCCCGCCCCCGCCGTCGGTCGACCGGTCGGCCATGGCGTACCAGACACCGCCCAGGGCCAGCAGGAGACCGAGACCGCAGGCGATCACGGCCCGCAGGGCGTGCGAGCGCTCCCGCCGCCGACGGCCGCCCTGCGGCGGGACCCCCTCGGCGTGCGGCCGGTGTCCGCCGAGGGGCGGCCCGGGCGGCGCCTGCACACCCGCCCAGGGCGGCGGCGCCTGCACACCCGCCCAGGGCGGCTGGGAACCGAGGTCGGTCTGCGTCCGGACGTACCCCTCGGCCTGTGGTGTCACGATCCGCGACAGCGCGGCCTCCGCCTGGGCCGCGGACAGCCGCTGCCCGGGGTCCTTCGCGAGCAGTGCCTGGAGCACGGGGCCCAGCGCACCGGCGCGCACCGCGGGCCGCGGCTCCTCCATGACCACCGCGGTCACCTCCGCGAGATGGGACTCCCGCTCGAAGGGACCCACGCCCTCCACTGCGTGGTAGAGCGTGCAGCCCAGCGAGAACAGGTCCGCGGCCGGGGTGGGCGTCCCGCCCGTGGCCCGCTCGGGCGCCAGATAGCCCGCCGTGCCCACCAGCACCGACGCCAGCGTGTACCGCGGCTCCCCGGCGTCCGGCTGCACGGAGATGCCGTAGTCGGTGAGCAGGACGCGCCCGTACGGCGATCCCGAGCGGTCCGGCGCCAGCAGGATGTTCGCCGGCTTCACGTCCCGGTGCATCACGCCCCGCCGGTGCCCAGCGGTCAGTGCGTCGAGCACGGCGAGGCCGATGCGGGCGCACTCCGCCGGGGCGAGCGGCCCGCGCGAGTCGACCAGGTCGCGCAGGTCCACGGCGTCCGCCACGTACTCCATGACGATCCACGGCAGCCCCTCGTGCTCCAGCACGTCGTGCACGGTCACCACGTGCGGGTGGCCGCGCAGCCCCGCCGCGTGCCGGGCCTCCGCGCGGGCCCGCGCCACCCGCGCCTCCCGCTCGTCGTCCGCCTCCACCGGGTCCCGGAACACGATCTCCTTGAGCGCTACCTCACAGGCGAGTCTCTGGTCGTGGGCGAGCCACACATGGCCCATGCCGCCGCTGCCGAGCGGGTTCAGCAGCAGATAACGGCCGGCGATGACCCGGCCCACTCCCGACGTCGGTGATCCTGAAGGCATCCGGTGACTCTCCGGTTCTGCGGGTTCTGCGGGTTCCGCGGGCTCTCGGGGCTGCTACGCGGTGACGGTGCCGCTCGGACCGCCGCCGACGGGCTCACCGCTCGCGGGTGCGCTGCTCGCCGGCGCGCTGGTGACGGGTGCACTGGTCGGCGGCGCGCCGGTGACCTCGGGCGGTGCGCTGGTGGTCGGGGGCGGCGGCGGTGGTGGCGGGGGCGGTGGACTGCTCGACCTGTCCGGCGACGGCGAGCTCGGAGCCGCGCTCGTCGAAGGACCGGACGACGGTGTGCCGGGCCCGCCGCTCGACGAGGACGGCGGCTTGGAGGAGGACTCTCCGGACTTGCCGCCGGACGGCCCCGAGGACTTGGACGGCCCCGAGGAGCCCGAGGAGCCCGAGGAGCCCGAGGAGCCCGAGGACCCGGGTGACCCCGGGGAACCGGACGACCTCGACGGCGGTGGCGTGCTCGTGGGCGGGGACTTCGGTCCGGAGGACGGCGGTGGGGGAGTGGTCGTCGGCCGGGTCGCCCCGCCGGAGGTGCTCGTGCCGCTCCCCGCCACGCTGAGCATCACGTACCGCCCGAACGGCAGCTCCGTCCCCGCGGGCGGGTCGGTCGCCGTGACCCTCGCACTGTCGGACGGTGTGCCCTGCCCGGCGTACCCGGCCGCCAGCCCGGTGTCGATCAGCCTCTGGCTCGCCCGCGCGAAGGTCGTCCCGGCCAGGTCCGGCACCGTGCGCCGCTTCTTCGCGTCGAAGGTGGTGTCCTTCTCCCCGGTGGTGCCGACCGGGCGGTTGATGCCGCGGGCGGGTTCCCGGACGTCGACGAGAGCGATCCGCTCCAGTTTTCGCGGTGCCGGCTTCACGGCCACCACCGACTCGCGTTCGAATCCCGCCCACTTCTTGTTGCCGTCCTCGAACTGGACGGATATCCGGCCGGTGTCACCCTCGAAGGGCCGCAATGGATTTCCGCACGAGCACTTCACAGCCGGAAGCCCTTGTTCGTCGACGAGAATCGCGATTCCCGCCTGGAGCAAGGAGTTGTACGGGACGGCCCTTTCCCGCTTGTAGTCGTGGTTCTTGACGAGAGTGTCGTGACGCAGCAGAACCGGAGTGAGTCGATGGAGATATTCCGGTATCCCGGCCGTGCCGATGTGCAGCACGTCGGCCCACGCCTGTGCCTTCTTGTGATTCCTGGGATCGGTGAGGAATCGTTCGAGTTTGGTGACGTCACAGATCGTCGGCTGCTTGCTGCCGCCGTACAGACCGGGCGTGTCCCCTTGCTGGAGACTTCCCTGGACGGGCTGCGACCGCACGGTCGTGGCGTCCTTGCCCAGCCCGCTGTTCTCCTCGAAGAACGGCGCGAGCGAGGGCACACCGACGGTGACCGCCTTGACCGCCGTCAGTGGATTTCCCTTGTCGCAGCCGCTCAGCAGAGTGGCGAAAATCGCCAGCACGGCGATCCTGTGCATAAATGCGCGAAGTGTCATGACCGCTCCCCCTGGCGGTTCCCCCAACGCGCTTCATGCTACTGAATGCTTCGGAAAGGCGAAGCCTTTAACGCTCGCGTGCGCTCAATGAGGCCAAATACGCGTTGTATGCCTCGAGTTCCTTGTCGCCGTCCCGGTCGGCGGCCCGGTCGGTGCGCTTGGCCTGCCGCTGCTCGGAGCCGTACCACTGGAACAGCAGAGCGATCAGCACGAGTACGGAGGGAATCTCGCTGAACGCCCAGGCGATGCCGCCGGCGTAGTTCTGGTCGGAGAGCGCGTCGATGCCGAGCGAGGCGGGCGGGTTCTTGAACGTCTCGACCATGGGCTCGGACGCCATCATCAGGGCGATGCCGAAGAACGCGTGGAACGGCATCCCGGCGAACAGCTCCAGCATCCGCATGAGATACCCGGGCCGGTGCGGTCCCGGATCGACGCCGATGATCGGCCAGAAGAAGACGACACCGACCGCGAGGAAGTGGACCATCATCGCGATGTGCCCGGTTTTCGACCCCATGAGGAAGTCGAAGACGGGGGTGAAGTACAGCGCGTACAGGCTCGCGATGAACAGCGGAATGGTGAACGCCGGATGCGTGATGATCCGCATGTACCGGCTGTGCAGCAGCGCGAGCAGCCATTCACGGGGGCCCTTGCGGCCCTTGCCCGCGACGGGCAGCGCCCTGAGGGCCAGGGTGACCGGGGCACCGAGCAGGATGAGGATCGGCGACAGCATGCTGATCACCATGTGCTGCACCATGTGCACGCTGAACATGACCATCCCGTAGTCGTTCAGCCCGGTGCACATCATCAGCCCGATGGTCAGGACGCCGGTCACGTACGAGACCGTCCGCCCCACCGACCACGAGTCCCCCCGCCGCCGCAGCCGCACGACGCCCCACACGTACAGTCCGAGCGCGAGGAGGCAGGCGACGAGGAAGAAGGGGTCGGCCGACCACTGAAGCCCTCGACCCAGCGTGAACGGCGGCAAGTCATGGGTCATGCCGTGCCCGCTGTGATCCATTGCGGCGGCTCCTGATTCGTGGGGGTTGTGCAAGTCTGTCCGCCAACAGACTAGAACCGCCCCCGGTCACCTCTCGGACCGGGGGCAGGTTGACCCGCGCCCGCCGTACGCCCTACAGCACGCACTCCGCTTCCTCGTACCGGTTCTCCGGCACCGTCTTCAGCGTCTCGACGGCCTCCGCGAGCGGCACCATCACGATGTCGGTCCCGCGCAGAGCCGTCATGTGGCCGAACTCCCCGCGGTGCACGGCCTCCACCGCGTGCCAGCCGAACCGGGTGGCGAGCACCCGGTCGTACGCGGTCGGCGTACCGCCCCGCTGCACATGCCCGAGAATGACCGGCCGGGCTTCCTTCCCCAGCCGCTCCTCCAGCTCGATCGACAGCTGACGGGCGATCCCCGCGAACCGCTCGTGCCCGTAGATGTCCTTGCCGCCCTCGTCGAAGGCCATGGAACCGGGCGCCGGCTTGGCCCCCTCGGCCGCCACGACGATCGCGAACCGCTTCCCCGCCTCGAACCGCTCCCCGACCCGCCGGGCCAGTTCCTCGATGTCGAAGGGGCGCTCCGGCACGACGATGGCGTGAGCGCCCGCCGCCATCCCGGAGTGCAGCGCTATCCAGCCCGTGTGCCGTCCCATGACCTCGACGACGAGCACCCGCTGGTGGGACTCGGCGGTGGTCTTGAGCCGGTCCAGGGCCTCGGTGGCGACACCGACGGCCGTGTCGAACCCGAAGGTGACATCGGTGACCGCGATGTCGTTGTCGATCGTCTTCGGCACGCCCACGATCGGAAGACCGGCGTCCGACATCAGCCGGGCCGCCTTCAGCGTGCCCTCGCCGCCGATCGGGATGATCGCGTCGAGCCCGAGCTCCTGGACATGCCCCTTGGCCCGCTCCACGCCGTCCCGCAGATGCGAGGGCTGGACCCGGGAGGAGCCGAGGATCGTGCCGCCGCGGGCGAGGATGCCGCCGACGGCGTCGAGGTCGAGCTTGAGGTAGTCGCACTCCAGGAGGCCCTTCCAGCCGTCCCGGAAACCGATGACCTCGTCGCCGTGGTCGGCGACGGCACGGTGCACGACGGACCGGATGACGGCGTTCAGGCCGGGGCAGTCTCCGCCGGACGTGAGGACACCAATGCGCATAGCCGCAAGAACCTTCTCAGCAATGGAACGGGGCACGGGTCCGGACCACGCTGTCCGGCTCGAACCCCGCCACCCTAGCGGCAGGAGGGGGCGGGGCCGAAGCATGCGTCCGCCTGCTGGACGACCCCGCTCACCTGTGCGGACGTACCGTCAGACGGGCTGGTGGCGGGGAGCTGAAGATCAGCTGTCCACGCAGGTCAGGCAGGCTGCTGAGCGGCCGCGATGCGTTCGTTGCGCAGGGCCTCGTACCAGCGGTCGTCGGTCGGCGGCAGCGCGTTCACGTCGAGGGCCAGCTTCAGCAGCAGGTCAGCGATGAGCGGGTTGCGCGCGAGCACGGGCCCGTGCATGTACGTACCGAAGACCGTGTCGTTGAACGCCCCCTCCGTGCCGTCGCCGGTGCCGTTGCCGTTGCCGAGGCGGACGTTGGCGAACGGGCGCGCGGTGGGGCCGAGGTGGGTGACGCCCTGGTGGTTCTCGAAGCCGGTCAGCGGGGGCAGACCGAGGCGCGGGTCGATGTCGGCGAGCACGTCACCGACGCAGCGCTCGCCCTCACCGCGCACCGAGACCACGTCGAGCAGGCCGAGGCCGGGCTCGCGCTGGCCGAGGTCGTTGATGAACTCGTGGCCGAGGATCTGGTAGCCGGCGCACACCGAGAAGACGATCGCGCCGTTGCCGACGGCCCGGTGCAGACCGCCGTCCCGGCGCAGCCGCTCGGCCGCCAGCCGCTGGGGCCGGTCCTCGCCGCCGCCGATCAGGTAGATGTCGCCGGAGGTCGGGATCGGCTGGTCGCTGCGCACGTCCAGGCGGGCCACGTCGAGACCGCGCTGGCGGGCCCGGCGCTCCACGACCAGGACGTTGCCCTGGTCGCCGTAGGTGCTGAGCAGGTCGGGGTAGATCCAGACGACCCGCAGTTGGTTGTCGCTCACAAAAGTCCCCTGAGTCAGTTGCCGACGCGGCGGCGCAGGTCCTGGAAGGCGGTGTAGTTCGCGATGACCTCGATGCGGCCGTGCGGGCTCATCGACACGGCCTGGTCGAGGTTGTCGCAGACCTGGAAGTTCTGGTTGGCGACCTCGAGGCGTACCGCGAGGTCCAGCTTGCGGTCGCCGATCACGCAGATCGGGTGGCCGGTCAGCCGGGTGTAGTCGACGTCCCAGAGCCAGGAGGTGTCGGTGCCGTCGGCGCCGCGGGCGTTGACGGAGAGGATCACCGGGGTGGGCGGCGGGTCGATCAGGCTGAACGTTTCGAGCCAGCCGGCCGGGTTCTTCGCGAGCAGCAGCCTGAGGTCGCGCTGCTGGAACTGGACGACGTCGTAGCGGCCGGCCACGGCCTGCACCTGGTACATGCGTTCCAGGGCGACCTGCGGCGGCACGCCGAAGACGGCGGCGACGGCGGCGGAGGAGGCGGCGTTGGCCTTGTTGGCGCGGCCCGGCAGCTGGAGGTGGATCGGCCAGGCGGAGCCGTGCGGGTCGAGCACATGGTCACCGGACAGGGCCCAGCTGGGCGTGGGCCGGCGGAACCCGCACTCGCCGCAGAACCAGTCGTCGCCCGGCCGCTGCATCACGCCACCGCAGGACGGGCAGGACCAGGCGTCGTCCTTCCACATCTGCCCGGCGGCGACCCAGACGACGTTGGGGGAGGAGGAGGCGGCCCACACGACGAGCGGGTCGTCGGCGTTGGCGACGACGACGGCCTTCGAACCCGCGAGCCCCTCGCGCCAGTTCTCCGCGAGCATGCGGGTCTCGGCGGCACGGTCGAGCTGGTCGCGGGAGAGGTTCAGCAGGGCGATGCACTTGGGGTCGGTGTCCCGGGCGACTCCCGCGAGGTACTTCTCGTCGACCTCGATGACGCCGTACCGGGCGTCCGAGCCGCCGGCGAGCGCCGAGGTGATGCCGGCCGGCATGTTGGCGCCCAGGGCGTTGGAGACGACCGGACCGGCGGCGCCGAGCGCCTCCGCGATCAGACGCGTCGTGGTGGTCTTTCCGTTGGTCGCCGAGACGAGGACGACGTCCAGGTGCTGGGCGAGCCGGGCGAGGAGGTCGGGGTCGAGTTTGAGAGCCACCTTGCCGCCGATGACCGAACCGCTGCCGCGACCCGCGGCTCGGGATGCCGCCGCGACGGCCTTGCCCGCCGTCACGGCCAGCTTGGCCCGCGGCGAGAGCGGGTCCGAGTTGCCTGTCATCAGATCTCGATCCTCCTTGCGTACGCGCCGCGCCTCAGCCTCCGGCCACGTGGTGTGGACCTCAGCCTATCGAGATCCGTAGGCACTCCCGAATCGCCGTACCCTTGCGGCCATGCGAAACAGCTCCATTCCGGGCACGCGAGGGCGTGTCCGCGCGCTCGCCCTGCTCGGCGCCCCGGTGTTGCACACGCCCTGCGAGGACGTCACGGACTTCGGTGGCGAACTGGCGAGCCTGGTGGAGGACTTGTTCGCGACGATGTACGCGCACGAGGGGGTCGGTCTCGCGGCCGACCAGATCGGCGTGCCGCTGCGCGTCTTCGTCTACGACTGCCCGGACGACGAGGAGGTCCGTCACCTGGGCCATGTCGTGAACCCACGGCTGGTGGAGGCGGACGGCCTGGTGCTGCGGGGCCCGGAGGGCTGCCTGTCGCTGCCGGGCCTGGAGGCGGGGGTGGAACGCCACGACCACGCGGTGGTGGAGGGCTTCACGGCGACGGGAGAGCCCGTGACGATCCACGGCACGGGCTTCTTCGCGAGGTGCCTGCAGCACGAGATGGACCACTTGGAGGGCAAGGTCTACGCGGACCACCTGACGGGTTGGCGCAGGCGCAGGCTCATGCGCCAGGTGACCAGGTCCTCTTGGCACGGGGTGAGCGATCCCGCCTAGGGGCGACCGTCAGAACCCCGGGCCCCCGACCTTGTCCCCGGCTGCCGCGAGCCGCCCCCACAGCAGGTCAGCCATGCTGCGGACCAACTCGGCCCGGGAACACGGCCGTTCCCCCAGCCACCAGTCACCCGCCGCGTACATCATCCCGACGACGCCGTGCCCCCACACCCGCGCCAGCAGCTGACTCCCGGGCCCGAGGTCCAGCCGGTCCTCGATGACCTGCCCCAACTCTTCACCCATTCTCCGCAGCAGGGGCGCGGAATGCTTGCCGACGTCGAACCCCTGGTCCCCGACCTGGCCCCCCTCGGCGGGGTGCATCAGGAACCGGTACACCTGGGGCCGGGCCTCGATCGCGGCCAGGTACGTGTCCAGCGTGGCCTCGACCCGCTCGCGCCGGTCCGCGGGAGCGTCAAGGGCCGCCCGCAGCGAGTCCAGCAGCGCGTCGGTGTGCCGCTTGGCGAGCGCGGCGTAGAGTCCTCCCTTGTCACCGAAGTGCCGGTACAGGATCGGCTTGGTGATGCCGGCTTCCGCGGCGATCGCGTTCATGGAGGCCTGTGGGCCGTCGCGCAGCACCACTCTGTCCGCGGCCTCCAGCAGCTCGCGCCGACGGCGGTCGGCGGACCGCTGCTGATCGGTCCGCTGTGTGGTGTCCATGAGCTCTCCCCACCCGTGCTGAATCGGTAACGCCTGCGCAAACTAACACCCGGCAGGCGATTGGCATCGAACAGGCTGCTGACCGGCATCGGGAGTTGACTTTTCCTACCCACGGGTAACAGACTCGAGTTACCGCAAGTAACATGCACATGCGTCGCCGCTGGAGGGGACATGGCCGAGTTCACCATGGAGCTCAACGACGAACAGAAGGAGGTCCGGGACTGGCTGCACGGCTTCGCCGCCGACGTCATCCGCCCCGCGGCCGCCGAATGGGACGAGCGTGAGGAGACTCCCTGGCCGGTCATCCAGGAGGCCGCGAAGGTAGGCATCTACTCCCTCGACTTCTACGCCCAGCAGTACTTCGACCCCACCGGGCTCGGTATCCCGATGGCGATGGAGGAGCTGTTCTGGGGCGACGCGGGCATCGCCCTGTCGATCGTAGGCACCGGGCTGGCCGCCGTGGGCGTTCTCGCCAACGGAACCGAGGAACAGATCGGCACCTGGATCCCCCAGATGTACGGCGACGCCAACGATGTCAAGGTCGCCGCGTTCTGCTCGTCCGAGCCGGACGCCGGCTCCGACGTGGCCTCCATGCGCACGCGTGCCGTGTACGACGAGGCCAAGGACGAGTGGGTGCTCAACGGCACGAAGACCTGGGCGACCAACGGCGGCATCGCCAACGTCCATGTCGTCGTCGCGGTCGTCGACCCCGAGCTCGGCTCCAAGGGCCACGCGTCCTTCATCGTGCCGCCGAACACCCCGGGCCTGTCCCAGGGCCAGAAGTTCAAGAAGCACGGCATCCGGGCCTCGCACACCGCCGAGGTCGTGCTGGAGAACGTCCGCGTGCCCGGCTCCTGCCTCCTCGGCGGCAAGGAGAAGCTCGACCAGCGCATCGCCCGGGCCCGGGAGCGGGCGAAGGCGGCGGGCGGCGAGCGGGTGAAGAACGCGGCGATGGCCACGTTCGAGGCCAGCCGCCCCGCGGTGGGCGCCATGGCGGTGGGTACCGCCCGGGCCGCCTACGAGGTGGCGCTGGACTACGCGAAGACGCGTGAGCAGTTCGGCCGCCCGATCATCGACAACCAGGGCGTTGCCTTCCAGCTCGCCGACATGCGGACCTCCATCGACGCGGCCCGTCTCCTCGTGTGGCGTGCCTCCTGGATGGCGATCAACGGCAAGCAGTTCACCGCCGCCGAGGGCTCGATGTCCAAGCTCTTCGCCAGCGAGACGGCGAAGAAGGTCACCGCGCAGGCGGTCCAGATCCTCGGCGGCAACGGCTACACCCGGGAGTACCCGGTGGAGCGCATGCACCGCGACGCGGCGATCTACACCATCTTCGAAGGCACGAGTGAGATCCAGCGCCTGGTCATCGCCCGGACCCTGTCCGGCATGTCCATCCGCTAACGGTGCCTGAGCGGCGTCAGCTGCTCGATGTCGTACCTCGCCCGGAGCTTCTCGACGGCCGTGGGGTCCGGCGGGCCCTCGCCGCCCAGAATCTCCAGCAGTTCCTCGAAGTACCGCTCGTGATCCGGCGGCGGGCTCGCCTGGAAGAACATCTTCGCGGGCTCGTCCGTCGGGTTGGCGAAGGCGTGCGGGCAGCCCGGGGGTACGACGATCACCGTTCCCGGTGTCGCGCGTACCACCCGATTGCCCGACCCCGACTCCCAGCGCTGCCAGTTGTCGGGGGTGCGGACCCGCGGCTCGAAGGCCAGGACGTCCAGCTCGCCCTCGAGGACGTAGAACAACTCCTCGCTGCGGGTGTGCACATGGGCGCCCACGTCGAAGCCGGGCGGCACGATCACCTCGAAGGTGGACGCCGTGCGCGAGTGCGAGCCGGTCACCTTGAACGTCACCTGCTGGGCCGGGGACTCCACGACCCGGCCGTGTCCCGGCGGGACCAGGAGCCCCTCGGGAGCCGTCACCACGTCACCGGAAGCGCTTCGGGGCCGCGGATCAACGCGCCCTTCCGGAACGGCACCCGCTCCGGCGGCACCGCCAGGCTCAGTCCCGGTACGCGGTCGAGCAGCGCCTCGACCAGCAACTCGGACTCCAGCCGGGCCAGCATCCCGCCGGGGCAGTAGTGCGGGCCGAAGCCGAACGCCACATGCGGGTTGGGGCTGCGGGAGAAGTCGATCGTCTCCGGGTACGGGAAGACGTCCGGGTCGCGGTTGGCGGCCAGGTACGACACGTAGATCGCGTCGCCCGCCCGGATCCGCACACCCTGGATCCCCACGTCCTCCAGGGCGATCCGTGACAGGCCGACCGCGTTGCGGTGCGGGATCCAGCGCAGCAGCTCGTCGATGGCCCGGGGGCGGATCTCCGGCTCGGCGCGCAGGCGTTCGGCCAGGTCGGGGCGGGTGAGCAGCAGGTAGAACATCTGGCCGCTGTTGTTCGTGACCGCCTCGCCGCCGATCTGCAGCAGCACCGCGAGCCCCACGGCCTCCTCCAGCGTCACCTCGCCGCGGCCCACGGCGGCCCCGAGCAGGGAGGCCACGTCCTCGCCGGTGCTGCCCTCCCTGAGCCCGATGAGGTCGGCGAAGTAGGCGCCCATCTCGTCCCTGGCCCGCTCACTGACCTGTGCGCCGTGCGAGGAGGACAGGATCAGCTGGGTCCAGGTGTGCATGCCGTGCCGGTCGGCGGCCGGGACGCCCATCAGCTCGCAGATCACGGCGATGGGGAAGGGGGCCAGCACCGCCGCGACGAGGTCGGCCGGGGGGCCGTCCTGAAGCAGCTCGTCGACCAGCTCGTCGAGCATCAGGCGGGACTTCTCCCGTACCCGCTCCACGCCCTTGGCGGTGAACGCGGCGGCCACCGAGCGGCGCAGCCGGGTGTGGTCGGGCGGGTCCAGGAAGCCGACCGCGCCGCGCTGCGGGATGAAGTGCGGGGCGAGCCGGGTCACCGGCTGGTCCATGACGGCCTCGCGGCTGAAGCGCGGGTCGTTGGTCACCGTCCGCACATCCTCGTACCGCGTCACCAGCCACGCCCACCCTTCGCCGTTGGGCAGCTGGATCCGGGTGACGGGGCCCTCGAGCATCAGCTCCGTCAGCACGGGGTCGAAGTCGACGCCGTTGAGGTCGAGGGCGGGCCAGTGCCGGATCGGGGGCAGGATCTCGGTGATCGTCTCTTCGGTCATCTCACACCGTCTCGTCGGGGCGCTGCCAGCGGCCCAGGGACATTTCCGCGGTGATGCCGGGCCCGAACCCGGCGAGCAGCCCGCGCGCCCGGTCCCGGGGCCCGCCCTCGTCGAACAGCCGCCGCAACGCGTCCAGTACGACGGCGCTGGCGATGTTCCCGTACTCGGTGAGCGTGGCCCGGCTGAACCGGAAGGCGTGCGGGTCGACCTGGAGGAACTTGCTCAGGTCGTCGAGTATTCGGGGGCCGCCGGCGTGGATGACGTAGAAGTCCAGGTCGGCCGCGTCCCAGCCGTGCAGGCCCGCGAGCTCCTGGAGGGCCGGGGCGAGCGGTTCCATGGTGGCGGGCACCCGCTTGTCCAGCTGGAAGTGGAAGCCCGTCGAACGGACGTCGTACATGATCCACTCCTCGGTCTTGGGGATCAGGTACGAGCCGTTGCGCTCCAGCGCGATGCCCTCGCCGCCCCGCCCGCGCACCGCCGCGGCGGCGACACCGTCGCCGAACAGGCCGTTGGACAGCAGGTTTCCGATGCCGAGGTCGGTGGGCTGGTAGCACAGCGAGCAGAACTCGCAGGCCACGATGAGGGCGTTGGCCTCGGGGTAGGCGGTGCAGAAGTCGTGGGCCCGGTTGATCGCGGCACCGCCGGCCGCGCAGCCCAGCTGGGCTATGGGGAGCTGCCGGGTGGTGCTCTCGAAGCCCATCTCGTTGATCAGCCACGCCGTCAGCGAGGGCATCATGAAGCCCGTGCAGGACACGTAGATGATGACGTCGACGTCGGACGTCAGCAGCTGCGCGTCGTCCAGCGCCCGCTGCACGACCGCGGGCACCCGCGCCTTCGCCTCGGCCACGTAGACCTTGTTGCGCTCCTCGAACCCGGGATGCCTCAGCGTCTCCTCGATGGGCTGCACGATGTGCCGGGTCCGCACCCCGGTGTTCTCGATGAGCCGCAGAGCCAGCGGCAGTTGGGGGTGATCGGCATGATGGGAGCGCGCCAGTTCGAGCGTCTCCTCCATGGTGATCACATGCTCCGGGACGGACACCGAGGGTCTGCACAAAGTCGCCATGAACCGCCTGCCTTCACCTCAGAGACTGGTCCAGTCCACGATCACCTGAGGGACGGGCGACTTCGCGCCGGATTACTCCGAACGCGCGACCACCGCGAGCATCTGGAAGGGGACTACGGCGCCCCACCGCTACTGTGCGCGATGCACGCCACGTCGATGCGATCGGCCAGCTTCGCCAGCTCGATCGTCAGCGCGGCGACCGTATCCTCGTCGAGCCCGTCGGCCCCGGCCTCGACCAAGTGCAGCCACCGCCCGCCGAGACTGCGGAGCAGCTTGCTGACATCGGCGGCGGCCACCTGCAGGGTCCCGCGGTCGTCGACGATCAGAGGCAGAGTCACTTCGCGGTTCACACCCGGGATGTTAGCCGCGCAAGCGTCACGCTCCGTGCCAAACCGTCGTGATGTTGCAGAACTCCCTGATTCCGTGCCCGGACAGCTCACGCCCGTAGCCGGACCGCTTCACCCCGCCGAACGGGAACGCCGGATGCGAGGCCGTCATCCCGTTGACGAACACCCCGCCGGCCTCCAGGTCCCGCACGAACCGGTCGACCTCGGCCTCGTCGCGGGTCCACACGTTGGAACTCAGCCCGAACGCGGAGTCGTTGGCGATGAGCACCGCCTCGTCCAGGTCGGCGGCCCGGTACAGCGTGGCCACCGGACCGAAGGTCTCCTCGCGGTGGATGCGCATCTCGCGGTCGACATCGGCGATGACGGTCGGTGGGTAGTACCAGCCGGGCCCGTCGGGCCGCTCACCGCCGCACAGCACGCTCGCCCCGCTGCGCCGGGCGTCGTCGACCAACTCCTCCAGATCCGTCCGCCCCTGCTCGCTGGAGAGCGGCCCGACCTCGGTGTCCTCCTCCAGCGGGTCGCCGACCTTGAGGGCCTTCATGCCCTCGACGAACCGCTCGGCGAACCGCTGGTAGACGTCGGTGTGCACGATGAAGCGCTTGGCGGCGATGCAGGACTGCCCGTTGTTCTGCACACGCGCGGTCACCGCGACCTGGGCGGCCCGGTCGACGTCCGCGGACGGCATCACGATGTACGGGTCGCTGCCGCCGAGCTCCAGCACCGTCTTCTTCACCATGTCCCCGGCGGTGGAGGCGACCGCGCGCCCGGCGGGCTCGCTTCCCGTGAGCGTGGCCGCCTTGACGCGTTCGTCGCGCAGGATCCCGTCGATCGCACCGGACCCGACGAGCAGCGTCTGGAAACAGCCCTCGGTGTAGCCCGCCTGGTGGAACAGGTCCTCCAGGAAGAGGGCGGTCTGCGGGACGTTCGAAGCGTGCTTCAGCAGACCCACGTTCCCCGCCATCAGCGCCGGTGCGGCGAAGCGGATCACCTGCCACAGCGGGAAGTTCCACGGCATCACCGCCAGCACCGGCCCGAGCGGCCGGTAGCGGACCAGGGCGCGGGAGGCACCGGAGTCCTTGACGTCGTGCTCGGCGGGCTCCTCGTCGGCCAGCAGCGACTCGGCGTGCTCGGCGTACCAGCGCATCGCCTTGGCGCACTTGGCGGCCTCCGCGCGGGCCTGCTTGACCGGCTTGCCCATCTCGGTGGTCATGACCCGGGCGATGTCCTGACCGGCGTCGTCGAGGAGCTCGGCGGCCCGGTTCAGGAGGCGGGCACGCTCCTCGAAGGGCGTCGTGCGATAGGTGCGGAACGTGGCCTCGGCGAGCTGGAGCCTGCGCTCGATCTCCTCCTCGCCCATGGCCTCGTACGTCTTGAGCGTCTCGCCGTTCGCCGGGTTCACCGTCGCGATGGGCATGACCGACCTCCTGAAGAGCTGACTGTGCTTCGACCTTCCCGCGCGCCGGGCACGACCGCAACGCGTGGACGTCAGGCCGAGTGCTCAGCCAGCCGGTCGAGAAACGCGGCCTGCGCCTTCACGATCACGGCCCGGGCCCGGTCGAGGCCGAACCACTCCACCCGGTCCAGCTCGGGGAACTCCTGCGTCCGCCCGGACTTCGGCGGCCACTCCATGCTGAACACCCCCGGTACCACGGCGGCCGGATCGAGGTCGGCCTCGATCGCCCAGGCCGTGACGACCTTGCCGTTCGTCTGCCGGACCTCACCCAGCGGTACGGCCTCCCCGTCCGGCGGCGCCAGCCCCAGCTCCTCCTGGAACTCCCGGCGGGCCGCGTCCCAGGCCGACTCCGAGTCCGGCTCGTACTCGCCCTTGGGAAGCGTCCACGCTCCGGCGTCCCGCCGCGCGAAGAACGGACCGCCCATATGGCCCAGCAACACCTCCAAACCGTCGCCGGTGTGCCGGTACAACAGAAGCCCCGCGCTCGTCCTCACGGCCTCACCTCGGGGTGCGCGGCCAGCAGCGTCTCCACCGTGTCGGCGTCCTGCGGCCTCTTGTCCTCGCGGTAGCGGACCACGCGGGCGAAGCGGAGGGTGACCCCGGCCGGATAGCGGGTCGACCGCTGGAGGCCGTCGTAGGCGATCTCGACGACGAGTTCGGGCCGTACGCTCACCACGTAGCCGCTGCTGTCGACGGCCAGTTCCTGGAGCCGCTCGGTCTGCCAGGTCAGCATCGCGTCGGTCATCCCCTTGAAGGTCTTGCCCAGCATGGCGAAGCCGCCGTCGGCGGTGCGGGCGCCGAGGTGCAGGTTGGAGAGCTTGCCGGTGCGGCGGCCGTGGCCCCACTCGGCGGCCAGCACCACCAGGTCGAGAGTGTGCACGGGTTTGACCTTCAGCCAGGAGGCACCGCGCCGGCCCGCGCTGTAGGGGGCGTCGAGGGACTTCACGACGACACCCTCGTGACCGCGCTTCAGGGTCTCGGCGAGGAACTCCTCGGCCGCGCCCAGGTCGTCGGGGCCGGACACCAGCGTGCGCCGGACCCGCATCGGCTCGGGCGCCAACCGGGCCAGTTCCGCGTGCCGTTCGGCGAAGGGCAGGTCGAGGAGGTCGCGGTCGTCGACGGACAGGGCGTCGAAGAAGACGGGGGAGACGGGCACCGCCTCGGCGGCGGTCGTCACGTCCACGCGGGAGCCGACCCGGCCCGCGGTCTCCTGGAAGGAACGCGGCCGCCCGTCCTCGTCGAAGGCGATCACCTCGCCGTCCAGGATGAACCGCTCACCCCTCAACTCCAATGCTGCGGCGGTCAGTTCGGGCAGCCGGTCGGTGATGTCGTCGAGGGTGCGGGTGTACAGCCGTACGGCATCGCCGTCCCGGTGGATCTGGACGCGGATGCCGTCCAGTTTCTCCTCGACCGCGCACACGCCGAGCTTGTCGACCGCCTCGGCCACCGAGGAGGCGCTGTGCGCCAGCATCGGCAGGACCGGGCGGCCGACGGTGAGACGGAAGCGGTCCAGGGCGGGCGGTCCGTCGGTGAGCAGGGCCTCGGCCACCGTCTGCAGGGAGCCGGCGAGCATCACGGCACGGCGTACGTCGGCGGGCGGTGCCTGCGTCGCCTGGGCCAGCCCTTCCGTGGCGACCGCGTCCAGCGCTCCCTGGCGTACCTCTCCGCTGATCAGCCCGTGCAGGAACCGCTGCTCGTCCTCGGTGGCCGCGCCCATCAGCTCACCGACCAGTCGGGCGCGTTCGGCCTGTGAGCCCGCGCCCGCGACCTTGCCCAGCTCGCTGAGCAGCGCGTCCACCTCGCGCACGGTCAGGGTCGGCTCGGCGGCCGGGGCGACCGAACGGCCGAGGACCTTCCAGCCGACGCCGAGCCGGCCCTGCGGGAGCCGTCCCGCCAGGTACGGGATGACGATCGGGACGTCGTCCGCCTCGGCGTCCCGGAACAGTTCGGCGAGGAGCGCGATCTTCCGGGACCGCGCCGAAGTGGCGGCGACCTCCTGGGACACCTGGGCCAGCCGGGTAAGCAGCATGCGTCCAGGGTGCACCGGAGGGACCCGGTCTACACCCCGACGGCCGCGTCCAGGTCGCTCATCAGCAGCTCCCCGTTGACCGTGGCCGCCGCCCGGTACCCGGCGCTCGCCGCGTTGATCACCTGCTCGCCGAAGCCGGCCGCGTTGCCCACCGCGTACACCCCCGGCACGGTCGTCTGCCAGTTCCCGTCGACCACCGGGTAGGTCCCGAAGGGGGTCTCCTGGAAGTCGGCACCGAGCTGCTCCAGCAGTTCGCCCCGCGGGACGGCCCGCGGCGCGGTGAAGACGACCTCGCGCGCGTGTGTCGTGCCGTCGGCGAGGCGTACGGCCGTGAGCCGGTCGTCGGTCACCACCAGCCCGGCGACCTCGCCGGGCACCACCCGGACGCCGGCCGCGGCCAGCCTGCGCAGGTCGTCGTCCGAGAACGCGGACTCGTCGACCGTGTGCGGGAAGAACGTCACGTCCTTCGACCACTGGGAGACCATCAGCGCCTGGTGCACGCTGAGCGGGCTCGTGGCGAGCACGCCGAACGCCTGGTCACGGACCTCCCAGCCGTGGCAGTACGGGCAGTGCAGGACGTCCTTGCCGAAGCGCTCGGCGACCCCGGGCACGTCGGGGAGCTCGTCCTTCAGGCCGGTCGCGACGATCAGGCGACGGGAGCGGACCATGCGTCCGCCCGCCAGGGTCACGGCGAAGCCCGGCGCGACCTCCACCACCCGGTCCCGGACCAGTTCGACGCCGTACCCCTTGATCTCCTCGCGGCCGAGCGCCAGGAACTCGGCGGGCGGCATGCCGTCCCGGGTGAGGAAGCCCTGCATGTGCGCGGCGGGCGCGTTGCGTGGTTCGCCCGCGTCGACGACCAGCGTGCGGCGCCGGGCCCTGCCCAGGACAAGAGCCGCCGACAGGCCGGCCGCGCCGCCCCCGACAACGATCACTTCGTATGTCTCGCCGTATGTCTCTGTCATGCCGACACGGTCGCTCCGCGGCCGCGGGATTGACAAACAACTTTGCCGATTCTGCAATACGGGTATGAGTACCGACGAAGTTCTCGCCGAAGTGGGACCCAGGCTCAGGCGGCTGCGCAAGGACCGGGAGGTGACCCTCGCGGCCCTCTCCGAGACCACCGGCATCTCCGTGAGCACGCTCTCGCGACTGGAGTCCGGCCTGCGCAAGCCGAGCCTGGAGCTGCTGCTGCCGATCGCCCAGGCCCATCAGGTGGCGCTGGACGAACTCGTCGGCGCCCCGCCGGTCGGCGACCCCCGGGTGCGGTCCGCGCCGCTCGAACGGCATGGGCGCACCTTCTGGCCGCTCACCCGCCAGCCCGGCGGCCTCCAGGCCTTCAAGGTGCTGGTGCCGCGCCGCGAGGAGGAGCCGGAGCTGCGCACCCACGAGGGCTACGAGTGGCTGTACGTGCTGGCGGGGCGGCTGCGGGTGGTGCTCGGGGACCATGACGTGGTGATGACGGCGGGCGAGGCGGCGGAGTTCGACACCCGGGTGCCGCACTGGTTCGGTTCGACAGGGGAGGGGCCTGCGGAGTTCCTCAGTCTCTTCGGACCGCAGGGGGAGCGGATGCACGTACGAGCGCGTCCCCGGAAGGCGTGAGGAAGTCCGTCGCCGACAGGTAGGTTCACCGGATGGACGAAATACCGCCCCGGGTGCAGGTCGAGGCACGGCAGGTCGCCCGGTGACGAGCAGTGAGACGACCTGTCCCCCCGTCGTCGCCGAGACCGCGACGACAGCGCCCCGGGACTGGCAGGAGCGGCTGCGCCGATTCGGATATGTGGTCCGTCCGGGGACCGACCTCCGCGAGCGTCTTGTTCCGCCCTGGCCCAAGCGGTCGGTGTGGGACTGGCTGGGGCCGGTGCTCGTCGCCGTCCTGGCCGGGGCGATCCGCTTCTGGCACCTCGGCCGGCCCCGGGCCGTGGTCTTCGACGAGACCTACTACGCCAAGGACGCCTGGTCCCTGCTGCGGCTCGGCTACGAGGGCAGCTGGCCGGACCGCAAGATCGCCGACCCGCAGATCCTCGCCCACCCCCAGGTCGTCTCGCTCTCCGACACGGGGGCGTTCGTCGCCCACCCACCGATGGGCAAGTGGGTGATCGCCCTCGGCGAGTGGATGTTCGGCCTCACCCCGTTCGGCTGGCGCTTCATGACGGCGGCCCTCGGCACCCTGTCGGTGCTCGTGCTGTGCCGCATCGGACGCCGGCTGTTCCGTTCGACGGCGCTGGGCTGCCTGGCCGGCGCGCTGCTCGCGGTGGACGGTCTGCACGTGGTGATGAGCCGTACCGCCCTGCTGGACCTCGTCGTCATGTTCTTCGTCCTGGCGGCGTTCGGCTGCCTGCTGGTCGACCGGGACCGCGCACGGGCCCGGCTCGCGGCCGCCCTCCCGGTCGGCGAGGACGGCCGCGCGCGCCCGGACGAGCACACCGGTGACCACGTGGGAACAGGACTGCGTCCCTGGCGGCTCGCGGCCGGCGTGCTGCTGGGACTGGCCGCCTCCACCAAGTGGAACGGCCTGTACGTGCTGGTCTTCTTCGTGCTGATGACCGTGCTGTGGGACGTCGGCTCCCGCCGCGTGGCCGGGGCCGGTGACCCCTACCGGGCGGCGCTGCGCAAGGACGTCGGCCCGTCGGTCCTGTCCCTCGTACCAGTCGCGCTGACGACCTATCTGATCACCTGGACCGGCTGGTTCCGCTCCGACGACGGCTACGACCGGCACTGGGCCGACGGCCGCGGCGGCACCTGGTCGTGGATCCCCGCCCCGCTGCGCAGCCTGTGGCACTACGAGCACGGGGTGTACGAGTTCAACGTCGGGCTGCACTCCCCGCACAAGTACCAGTCCAACCCCTGGAGCTGGCTGGTCCAGGGCCGCCCCGTGCTGTTCCACTACGAGTCGCCGAAACCGGGGCAGGACGGCTGCCGCACGGCCGTCGACTGCTCCCAGACGGTCCTCGCCCTCGGTACCCCGCTGCTGTGGTGGTCGGCCTGCGCCGCCCTGCTCTACCTGCTCTTCCGCTGGGCGCTGCGCCGCGACTGGCGGGCCGGTGCCGTCCTGTGCGCGGTGGGCGCCGGCTACCTGCCCTGGTTCCTGTACCAGGACCGCACGATCTTCTCCTTCTACGCGGTCGTCTTCGTGCCGTACCTGTGCCTGGCCGTGACGATGATGCTGGGCGCGGTACTCGGTCCACCGGGAGCGGATCGCCGGCGGCGCACCCGAGGCGCGGTCGCGGCCGGCGCCCTCGTCCTGCTCATCGCCTGGAACTTCATCTACTTCTTCCCGCTGTACACGGGCGAGACGATCCCGTACGCCGACTGGCACTCCAGGATGTGGCTGGACACCTGGATCTGAGGGCGCGGCCTCCCTGGTACGTTACGGAGCTTGCCCGCTCGACGACAGGGAACCGCCCCAGTGACGACCGTCGCGTACCAAGGTGAACCAGGATCCAACTCGGCGACCGCCGTGCACACCCTGTACCCGGGCTGCGCCGAGCAGCCCTGCACGAGTTTCGAGCAGGCCCTGGACGCGGTGACGCTCGGCACGGCCGACGTCGCCGTGATCCCCGTGGACAACTCCGCCGCCGGACGGGTGGCGGACGTCCACCATCTGCTGCCCGAGTCGGGGCTGTTCATCGTCGCCGAGCACTTCCTCGCCATCCGCTTCGACCTGATGGGCGTGCCCGGGGCGACGCCGGAACAGGTGGAGTGCGTACGCAGCCATGTGCACGCACTCGGGCAGTGCCGCAAGGTCCTGCGGGAGGGCGGCTGGCGCACCCTCGTCACCGACGACACGGCCGGAGCGGCGCGCGAGGTGGCCGAGCTGGCCGATCCCCGGCACGCGGCGCTCGCCCCGCCCGCCGCGGCCGCGCTCTACGGCCTCGACGTACTGCGCCCCGGGGTCGAGGACGACCCCGACAACACCACGCGGTTCGTCGTCCTGTCCCGGGAGGCCGCCGTGGCCCCGGACACCGGGACACCGACGATGACGAGCCTGTTCTTCTCGGTGCGCAACATCCCCAGCGCCCTCTTCAAGGCCCTCGGCGGCTTCGCCACCAGCGGGGTGAACCTCACCAAGATCGAGAGCTACCAGATCGGCGCGGGGCTGAACGCCAGCCGCTTCTACGTCGAGATCGAGGGCCACCCCGACGAACAGCATGTCGCCCTGGCCCTGAACGAACTGCGGTTCTTCTCCACCGAGGTGCGTGTCCTGGGTGTGTACCCGGCCCATCCGCACCGACGGCCGGAGCGCTGAGCGAGGCCCACGCGCAGACCCCTCGCCTCTTGGCGTGATTCCCCATGCCCCTTACGTCACCGGTCAGGCCGGTGACATTGGCATGCTCGAAAGTGTGGAGCTAATCGAGGTAAGTGCTACATTGAAGTGACACTTCAATGGTGGGCACCGATGCGCCCGCACTTCCTCGAGGGAGAGGGATCACGTGATCGACTACGAACGGCTCTTCATCGGCGGCACCTGGGTCGAGCCGAGCGACCCCGCACCGCTCGACATCCCCTCGCCCCACGACCGGTCGGTGATCGGCCGTGCCGTGCAGGCACGCCCTGCCGACGTGGACCGGGCGGTGGCCGCGGCACGTGTCTCCTTCGACGCCGGGGTGTGGCGGCTGACCCCGCCCGCCGAGCGGATCGCGGTCCTGCGGCGGTTCAACGCGCTCCGGGAGGAGAACGCGGACAGGATCGCCCGGCTGATCTCCCTGGAGAACGGTTCCGCGGGCTGGTTCACCCGCGCCGGCCAGCCCGGCCTGACCCGGCAGGCCAATGCCTACCTGAAGGCGGCGGAGGAGTTCGGCTGGGAGGAGACGCTCACCCCCTCCGACCCGGCGTCCCCGGTGCGCAGCGTGGTGCGCCGCGAGGCGATCGGCGTCGTGGCCGCCGTCATCCCCTGGAACTCGCCCTTCTCCTCGGCCACTTCGAAGATCATCCCCGCCCTGCTCGCCGGCAACTCCGTGGTCCTGAAGGTCTCCCCGGAGAACTCCCTGAGCATGGGCTTCCTGGCCGAGCTGCTGGAGCGGGTGGGCCTGCCCGAGGGCGTGGTCAGTGTCCTGCCCGCCGACCGCGAGACCAGCGAGTACCTCGTCTCGCACCGGGACGTCGACAAGATCGCCTTCACGGGCTCCACCCGGGCCGGCCGCCGCATCGCCTCGCTCGCGGGCGAGCAGCTCAAGCGGGTGAGTCTGGAGCTGGGCGGCAAGTCCGCCGCGATCATCCTGCCCGACGCCGACATCGACCGGGCCGTCGCGGGCCTGAGGTTCGGCTCCCTGCTCAACAACGGCGAGTCCTGCATCGCCCAGACCCGCATCCTGGCCCCGCGCGGCCGGTACGAGGAGATCGTGGCCGCGCTCAAGGACCTGGTGGAGTCGCTGAAGGTGGGTGACCCGGGGGACCCCGACACCTTCATCGGCCCGATGATCCGCCCCGACCAGCAGGAGCGGGTGCGCGACTACATCCGGCTGGGCATCGAGGAGGGGGCCCGCCTGGTCACCGGCGGCCCGCAGATCCCCGACGGGCTGGAGAAGGGCAACTACGTCACGCCCACCGTCTTCGCCGACGTCGACAACTCCATGCGCATCGCGCAGGAGGAGATCTTCGGCCCGGTCCTGGTCGTCATCGCCTACGACGACGAGGACGATGCCGTGCGCATCGCCAACGACTCGGAGTACGGCCTCTCCGGCGGTGTCTGGTCCGCCGACGAGGAACACGCCCTGGCGGTCGCCCGCCGCATCCGCACCGGCACCGTCACGGTCAACGGCGCCTCCGTCGCCTTCGACGGGCCGTTCGGCGGCTTCAAGGCCAGCGGCATCGGCCGCGAGTACGGGGCCGTCGGGCTCGGCACCTACACCGAGTACCAGACCATCACCGTCTGACCGGGACAAGGCGCCGCGTCACCACCTTGACAGGTGACGCGTCGTACGGGCACTCTTGTGCTCGTCCAGGGCATCGGGCAGGACAGGTCGACGAAGTGGAGAACGGCCATGAGCGAGAACGTCACCACCGACACCGCCACGGCGACACGGCACGCGCGCTACGGCAGGCTCCCCGAGCGCATCCGATTCGAGGACATGACCGAAGAGGTGGAGACCGTCCCCGGCGGCGGGGCGAACGCCTCGTACGACCCCGAGGGCAACTGGAAGTACTACTCGTGCCTGGCGCTCGACCTCGGGCTGTGAGGAAGGCGGGCGTCTCAGCCCCCGTGCTCGGCCTGGAACATCCAGCTCTGCTTCTCCAGGTCGGCGGTGAGGCCGATCAGCAGATCCTGGGTCACGGCGTCGGCCGGCCCGGTCTGTTCGATGCGTTCCCGCACCCGCCCCACGACGGCGGAGAAGGCCCGCACCAGGGCGCCGACGGCGTCCACGTCCTTCGTCCAACCGGGTGAGAAGTCCGGCACCCCACTCGTCGCCGCGACGGTCGAGGCCCGCCCGTCCGGGCTGATCCCCAGCGCCGCGGCACGCTCGGCCACCGTGTCGGCGTACTCGCGGGCCGTGGTGACCACTTCGTCGAGCTGGAGGTGGATGGAGCGGAAGCGCGGCCCGTACAGGTTCCAGTGCGCCTGCTTGGCGACCAGGGAGAGGTCGAGCAGATCGACCAGGGTCGCCTGGAGGGCGCTCCCCACGATCTCGCGTTCCTTGTCCGGCAGCGGGCTGTTGATGACCGTCATGTGCGCGGGTCCTTTCCGGGGATCGCCGGGCCCGTCCCGTGGGGGACGGGTGCCCGGTTCGTCCCTGTCACCCTGTTCAGCCTCGCCCGGTCGTGCAACCGCTGCACGGCCCCCTCGGTGTGCATGCCGACACTTTCCCCGCGGGCTGTTCCCTGATCGGCAAGCGACCGCTTAGTATGCGGAGGACTCCGGTCAGACCCCGGCATGACGACGCAGTCCCGTGGAGGCCCCCCATGCAGGCTTGGCAAGTGCACGAGAACGGCGAGCCGAGCGAGGTGATGCGCCTCGAGGACGTGGCGCAGCCCCAACCCGGCGACGGCCAGGTCCTGCTGAAGGTGCGCGCCGCGAACATCAACTTCCCGGACGTGCTGATGTGCCGCGGCCACTACCAGGTCCGCCCGCCGCTGCCCTTCACGCCGGGCGTGGAGATCTGCGGGGAGACCGAGGACGGGCGGCGCGTGATCGCCAACCCCGCGCTGCCGTACGGCGGTTTCGCCGAGTACGCCGTCGCGGACGCCGCCGCTCTGCTGGCCGCGCCGGACTCGCTGGACGACGCCGAGGCCGCCGCGCTGCACATCGGCTACCAGACGGGCTGGTTCGGTCTGCACCGGCGGGCCCGCCTGGAGGCCGGGGAGACACTGCTCGTCCACGCTGCCGCAGGAGGGGTCGGCAGCGCGGCCGTGCAGCTCGGCAAGGCGGCCGGGGCCACCGTCATCGGTGTCGTCGGCGGCGCCGAGAAGGCCGCCGTGGCCCGGGAGCTGGGCTGTGACACGGTGATCGACCGGCGGAGCGAGGACGTCGTCGCCGCCGTGAAGGAGGCCACCGGGGGCCGGGGCGCGGATGTGATCTACGACCCCGTGGGCGGCGAGGCCTACACGCAGTCGACCAAGGTCGTCGCCTTCGAGGGGCGGATCGTGGTCGTCGGCTTCGCCGGCGGGACCATTCCGAGCCCCGGCCTCAACCACGCCCTGGTGAAGAACTACGCCATCCTGGGCCTGCACTGGGGCCTGTACAACACCAAGAACCCCAAGCTGGTCCAGCACTGCCACGAGCAACTCACCGAACTGGCCGCCCGGGGCGCGATCAAGCCGCTGATCAGCGAGCGGGTGCCGCTGGCCGGGGCCGCGGACGCCGTGCAGCGCCTCGGCGACGGGGTGACCACCGGCCGGATCGCCGTCGTCCCCTCCCTCGGCAAGGGAGCCGCCGTATGACCGACGCAGCCGAACTCCAGCGCCGTACGGCCGAGTTGCTGGCCGCGCACCCGCCCGCGACCACGGACCGGCTGGACTTCCTGAAGGCCCGCTTCGACGCGGGACTCGCCTGGGTGCACTACCCCGAGGGCCTCGGCGGTCTCGGCGCGCCCCGCTCCCTCCAGGTCGTCGTGGACGCCGAGCTGGAAGCGGCGGGCGCTCCCGACAACGACCCGCGGCGCAACGGCATCGGCCTCGGCATGGCCGCGCCGACGATCCTCAAGTACGGCACCGAGGAGCAGAAGCAGCGCTATCTGCGGCCCCTGTGGGTGGGGGAGGAGATCTGGTGCCAGCTGTTCAGCGAGCCCGGCGCCGGCTCCGACCTCGCCGCGCTCGGCACCCGGGCCGTCCGCGAGGATGGGGGCCCCTCCCGCTTGAGCGAAGCCGAGAGTGGGGGAGACTGGGTGGTCAACGGGCAGAAGGTGTGGACGTCCGGCGCCCACAACTCCCGCTGGGCCATCCTCATCGCCCGCACCGACCCGGACGTGCCCAAGCACGCGGGCATCACCTACTTCATCTGCGACATGACCGACCCCGGCGTCGACGTCCGCCCGCTGCGCCAGATCACCGGCGAGGCCGAGTTCAACGAGGTCTTCCTCACCGACGTCCGCATCCCCGACTCCCGCCGGCTCGGCGAGACCGGCGACGGCTGGCGGGTCGCGCAGACCACCCTGAACAACGAACGCGTCGCCATCGGTGGCATGCGGCTGCCCCGCGAGGGCGGCATGATCGGCCCGGTCTCGAAGACCTGGCGCGACCGCCCCGAACTGCGCACCCAGGACCTGCACCAGCGCCTGCTGAAGCTCTGGGTCGACTCCGAGGTCGCCCGCCTGACCGCCGAGCGCCTGCGGCAGCAGCTCGTCGCCGGACAGCCCGGACCCGAGGGCGCCGGCATGAAGCTCGCCTTCGCCCGCCTCAACCAGGAGATCAGCGGTCTGGAAGTCGAACTTCTCGGAGAGGAGGGCCTGTTGTACGACGACTGGACCATGCGCCGCCCGGAGCTCGTCGACTTCACCGGCCGGGAGGCCGGCTACCGCTATCTGCGCTCCAAGGGCAACAGCATCGAGGGCGGGACCAGCGAGGTCCTGCTGAACATCGTCGCCGAGCGCGTCCTGGGCCTGCCGGCCGAACCGCGCACCGACAAGGACGTCGCATGGAAGGACCTGGCCCGATGAGCGCACAGCCCGACCTGCTGTACTCGGAGGAGGAAGAGGCGCTCCGGGCCGCCGTACGGGACCTGCTCGCCGACCACTGCGACGCGCCGGGCGTGATCGCCCGCACCGAGTCGGACACCCCGCACGACCTCGCGGCCTGGAAGGCCCTCGCGGACGGCATGGGCCTCGCGGGCCTCCTGGTCCCCGAGGACCGGGGCGGCCAGGGTGCCTCGCATCGCGAAGTCGCCGTCGTCCTGGAGGAGTTGGGCCGCGCGGTCGCTCCCGTGCCCTACCTCACCAGTGCGGTCGTCGCCACCGAGGCGCTCCTCGCCTGCGACGCCGACGAGCTCCTCGCCGAGCTCGCGTCCGGACGCAGGATCGGCGCCCTCGCGGTCGCCCTGAACGTCGCTCCGGGCGGCGCCTACAAGGTCGTACGCCACGAGGACGGGGCCCTGCACGGGGAGTTGACGGCGATCGCGGACGCCCGGGCGGCCGATGTGCTGCTCGTGCCCGCGGACGACGGCGGCCTGTACGCGGTGGACGCGACGGATGCGACCGTCACCCCGCAGGTCTCCTTCGATCTGACCCGGCCGCTCGCGACCGTCACCCTCGACGGGGCGCGGGGCCGCCTCCTCGGTGACGCCGAGGCCGCCGTGCACCGGGCGCTGCGGGCCGGGGCCGGGCTGCTCGCCTCCGAGCAGTTCGGCCTGGCCGAATGGACGTTGACGGAAACCGTGCGCTACCTCAAGGAGCGCAAGCAGTTCAACCGGCCCGTCGGCGGCTTCCAGGCCCTCAAGCACCGGCTGGCGCAGCTGTGGCTGGAGGTCGTCAACCTCCGTGCCGCCGCCCGCAATGCCGCCGACGCGCTCGCGACCGGCGCGGACGCCGACGTGGCGGTCGCCGTGGCGCAGGCGTACGCGGCGTCCGTCGCCGTGCACGCCGCCGAGGAGGCGCTCCAGCTGCACGCCGGCATCGGCATGACGTGGGAGCACCCTGTGCACCTGTACCTGAAGCGCGCCAAGTCTGACTCGATCGCGTACGGCACGGCGGGCGCGCATCGCGCCCGGTTGGCCGAACTGGTCGACCTCCAGGCCCCTTGAGTTCCCCGCGGTTCATTCGGTGAAGCCCGTCCCACCTGGGGCGGGCTTTTCCGTGCGGCTGCGCGGGAGGAGTGAACGGGCAGCGGCAGTCCGGCCAACTCCTGTCGCGTACAGGTTCATTGGGGCGCAGACGGCCCCATACTCCCTGTGGTTCCGACCCGTCCCGCAGGGAGGCAGAACATGGCCCGCATCACCCGTCGCAGAGCCCTCACCACCTTCGGCGTCGCGGCCGCCGCGGTGCTCGCCCCGCCCGCCGGCAGCGCGTGGGCCGACGGGCACAAGCACCGCCCGCGTCCGCTGTGGCGCGCCCACGCCCACAACGACTACGAGCATCCGCGCCCCCTCCTCGACGCCCTCGACCACCGCTTCGGCAGCGTCGAGGCCGACGTCTTCCTCGTCGGCGACCAGCTCCTCGTCGGCCACACCGTGGACGACCTCGACCCGACGCGCACCCTGGAGTCCCTCTACCTCGACCCGCTGGCCAGGATCGTCAAGGCCAACCACGGGTCCGTGTACCGGGGTCACCGCCGACCGCTCCAGCTGCTCATCGACATCAAGACCGAGGGCTCCTCGACCTACCTGGAACTCGACCGTCATCTGCGGCGCCACCGGCACCTGTTCACCACCTACCTCCACGGCAAGGTCGTCCCCGGACCGGTCACCGCAGTGATCTCCGGCGACCGCGCCGCACGCGTCCCGATGGAGGCCCAGACCGTACGCCGGGCCTTCTACGACGGCCGGCTCGCCGACCTCGGCAGTCCGGCGCCCGCCTCCTTCGTCCCGCTGATCAGCGACAACTGGACGCTCACCTTCACCTGGCTCGGCGAGGGCGTCTTCCCCGAGGCCGAGCGGCAGAAGCTGCGGAGCATCGTCCGGCAGGCCCACGCGCGCGGGCAGCAGGTGCGCTTCTGGGCCACCCCGGACCTGCCGGGCCCGGCCCGGGACGCACTGTGGACCGAGCTTCTCGCAGCCGACGTGGACTACTTCAACACCGACGACCTGGCGGGCCTGGAGTCCTTCCTGGACGCCCACCGGTAGACGCCGTCGAGCGGACCTGGACACCACTCGTTCGGAGGACACTTCAGCCGCCCGAACGAACCCTCCGCTACGCCACACTTGCGGCCGAACGCCGCGAAACGGACTTGGCGGCGTGGCGGAGGAGGCTGTCCATGGCGATTTCCATCTCGGTACTGGTGCTGCTGCTGATCCTGGCGGTGGTCTTCCTGCGCAGCGGCGGACTCAAGGTCTCCCACGCGCTGGTGTGCGCGCTGTTCGGCTTCTTCCTCGCCGGCACCAGCCTCGCGCCCACCATTCACGGCGGCCTGACGGCGACGGCCGACATCGTCAGCAGTCTGCGCCCCTGAACCTCAGCCCGTGGAGAAGACCCCGATGCCGTTCGGGACGGGCCGCTCGGTACCGCCCGAAGGGTGGTTGAGAGCGGCGACGGAGCCGGTGCCCGGCATCCGGGCGGCCATGGTGGTGGAACCGCCGCCGTCCAGGCTGAAGGCGTCGACCGAGCCCAACGTCCGCATGGTGTCGGCGACTTCGGCGATCGTCAGACCTCCGCGGTAGTCGGGCGCGCCGTCCAGCGCGAGGAGATAGAGCCGCCGTCCGCCGTCCGCGATCCCCACCGCCGTGCGCACGGCCGACACCGTGTCGTCCAGGCCGGGCAGCGGGCGGCCGTCGTCGAGCACCGGGTAGCCGCCGAGCGCGAAGCGGTACGGGATCCCCGCCGAGGCCGCGACCAGCCGGTGCCGCACGGTCACCGCCGCACCCACCGAGAGCTTCCGCAGCTGCTGCGCGCCCGCCTCCCGGCCCACGAGCACGGTGGTGCCGTCGGCGATCGGTCCGCGGCCCGGGGTGTCGGCCGTGGCGACGACCTGCCCGTCGCGGACCGTCACCTCGTAGGTGTCCGTGCTGCACGGGGCCGCCCGGTCCGTGTCCGTCCCGCAGGTCGCCCGCACCCGGGACGCGCCGCCCCAGTCCGAGGTGAACGCCCCGACCGAACCGACGGGCAGCGCGTACTGGTTCAGCCCGCCGAGCGGCAGGAGCGCCTCGGACGTCCGCACCGACCCGTCGAGCGCCAGGTCGTCCAGGCGGGCCCGGTGGTCGGTGCCGACGCCGAACACGTCCTCGGTGCTCGTGCCCGGCGGCAGCGCGGGCCCGAAGCGCTGGCCGTCCGGCACCGCGGCCTTGAGGGCGCGGCCCTGCGCGATCGCCGGGCCCACGCTCGCGCCGGTCGCCTCGACGCCGGGGTGCTGGGTCTCCGTGATGTTGAAGAAGTCGCCGTTCACCCCCGCGAGGGCACCCTGCGCGGTGGCCAGCCGGGACACCGTGGCCCGCGCGGCCACCGCCCCCGGGTACAGCAGCTCCACCCGGACCCGCGGATCGCCGAGGTCCACACGGAGCACATGGGCGTGCGCCACTCCCGCGGTCGCGTAGATGTCGAACTGCTCGTACCGCACGCCCGTCGCGAGCTGTGTCCACCCCGGCACGGCACCGGCCGGTGCCGCCCCCACCAGGGCCGCACCGGCCAGCGTGCCGAGTGCCGCGAGAAACGTCAGTACCGATCTGCCTGCGCCGAAACGTCCTTGACGGTGCGTCACAGCTCTCCCTGAGGTCTCGTCAACTGTCCCAGAACCCAGGGAAAGTGCACCAGAAGACGAGGACCCGAGAGGCTACTCGGCGCCGACCACACGCGAACGGATGAGGAAACGCACCCCCTCGGGTGCCTCCAGGGAGAATCCGCTGCCCCTGCCCTCGACCACGTCGACGATCAGCCGGGTGTGGGCCCACACCCGGTACTGGCTCCTCGACATCCAGAACGTCACCGGCTCCCCGACCCCCGCCACGTCCAGCTCGGCGAGCAGCACGTCCGAGCCGCCGGTGCGGAACTCACCCGCCGGGTAGCACATCGGCGCACTGCCGTCGCAGCAGCCGCCGGACTGATGGAACATCAGCGGCCCGTGCGCCTCGCGCAACCGGCGCAGCAGCTCGGCGGCCGCGGGCGTGAGCTCGACGCGCGGCACCTCGTCGTACACGGCACGTGCGGAATCCTCGTCCATGGTCGTCGAGTGGAACACGGGGAAGGTTGCGAGGGGGTTGCACGACGCGGTGCCGCGGCGCGGGCCTTCAGGACAGGTCGACGGGGCTCACGCCGGGGGGCCGACGCTCTGAACGGACGACTGGTGTGACGCCCGCCGAGCGACCCCGGCCGCCGGCCCACCCCGCCAACTTTTAGCCGGCGTACGGCGTGAAGTGGGCCGGAGTGTGGTCGATCGGCAGGTCCGGGCGCCAGGCGGTGAGGCCCTGGGCGCTGCAGACGAACAGGTTCTCCGGGAGCCGGTCGAGGGCGAACCAGCGCCAGTCGCCGACACGTTCGCCGGGCTGGTCGCGGGGCTCGCCGCGCCAGGCGGTGAGCCGGGAGGCCACGCTGATCCGGACCACGCCGTCGACGTGGTCGAGGAGCGTGCCCAGCAGCCGGACGTCGCCCGGGCGGGCCTCGACGCCGGTCTCCTCACGCAGTTCGCGCACGACGGTCTCCTCCAGGGACTCGCCGGGCTCCACCGTGCCGCCGGGCAGCTCCCAGGTGCCACGCCGGTGCCGGCCGAGCAGCAGGCCCTGGGGGCCGTGGAGGATGGCGCCGACGCCGATCGCCGCGTGCGGGAGGGGAGCGCGGCTGCCGCGCGGGCGGGAGGAGACCCGGACCGGCCGGGTCACCCGGAAGATCCGGTACGAGGCGTGGTTGTCCTCCTCCGGTGCGTCGAGGACGTCGATCCCCTCGACGCGCAGCCCCTGCTCGGCGAGCAGGTCCGTCCAGAGCTCCGGGCTCAGCACCCACATCCGCACGGTCACCTCCCCGCCGCCCGCGAGCCGCAGCATCTCGGGCCGGGAGCGGACGACCGTCGAGGGGCCGTCTCCGCGCGAGTTGGTGTGCAGGACCGTGAAGCACAGAGTGCCGCCGGGACGGAGCGCGGCCGCCAGGGCGGGCAGCAGCCGACGGGGATCGATGTACGGCACCCCGTTGACCGAGTAGACGACGTCGTACGGTTCCGCCGTGTCGAGGTGCTCGACGGCGTCGGCCTCGATGAGGCGCAGGCCGGGCAGGGAGGCATAGCGGGCGCGGGCCCGTTCGACCTGTGCGGGGGAGGAGTCGACGGCGTCCACCGAGGCGCCGTGGGCCCGGACGAGGTGTGCCGCGTGCCGGGCCGTGCCGCAGCCGAGGTCCAGGACTCGCCGCCCGCCGAGTTCACCGAGGAGTTCGGCGCCCGGGCCGGTGCCGCGCAGGCCCCAGTCGAACCGCTCCAGTTCCGGCAGCACGGTTCCCCGCCGCAGGTGGTGCTCGCCGTAGGTGTGCCAGGCCTCGGCGTTGACGGAGTCGGGGTCGAGGGGTCGCGTGGTCAACGTGCCTCCCAGATGCGGTGGTCCAGGCTGGGAACCCTATGCGAGCGCGGGTGCCGCCCGGTGGTAGAGGGGGAGCGTCCAATTCCGTCACCTGTCTTGACGTGTACTTGACGGAGTGGCTTCTATGGGAGCGCTCCCATGCTCTCTCCGACCGCTCACACACTCCTGGAGCCGCAGTGAGAAGAACAAGAAAGAGCCCCTTAACCACCTTCCTGGCCGGGCTGGCCGCCCTCGTCGGGCTGGTGGTGCTCGGCGCCCTCTGCCCCGGCACCGCCCAGGCCGCCCAGGAGCCCGGCACCCGGGCGGCCACCGGTCTGCACATCAGCGACGGCCGCCTGGTCGAGGGCAACGGCAACGACTTCGTCATGCGGGGCGTCAACCACGCCCACACCTGGTACCCGAGCCGGCTGGGATCGTCGCTGGCCGACATCAAGGCGCAGGGCGCCAACACCGTCCGGGTGGTCCTCTCCGACGGCCACCGCTGGACTGCCAACGGCGCCTCGGACGTGGCCGACGTCATCGCGCAGTGCAAGGCCGACAAGCTCATCTGCGTCCTGGAGGTGCACGACACCACCGGTTACGGCGAGGACAGCGCCGCCGGCACCCTCGACCAGGCCGCCGACTACTGGATCGGCCTGAAGAACGTGCTCGCCGGCCAGGAGAACTACATCATCATCAACATCGGCAACGAGCCCTGGGGCAACACGAACCCGGACGGCTGGACCGCCCCCACGATCGCCGCGATCCAGAAGCTCCGGGGCGCCGGCTTCCAGCACACGATCATGGTCGACGCGCCCAACTGGGGCCAGGACTGGCAGCAGGTCATGCGCACCAACGCCCGGTCCGTGTACGCCGCCGACACCACCGGCAACCTCGTCTTCTCGATCCACATGTACAGCGTCTTCGACACCGCCGCCGAGATCACCGACTATCTGAACGCCTTCGTCGGCGCGAAACTGCCCATAGTGATCGGGGAGTTCGGCGGACCCGCGGACCAGTGGGGCGACCCCGACGAGGACACCATGATGGCGACCGCCGAACAGCTCGACATCGGCTATCTGGCCTGGTCCTGGAGCGGCAACACCGACCCGATCCTCGACCTCGTGCTCAACTTCGACCCGGCACAGATGACCTCGTGGGGCCGGCGCATCTTCAACGGCGCCAACGGCATCGCCCAGACCGCCAAGGAGGCCACGGTCTTCGGTGGCGGCTCCACCGACACCCAGGCCCCGACCGCTCCCGGCACGCCTGCCGCCTCCGCGGTGACGGCGACCTCCGCCCACCTGACCTGGACGGCGTCCGCTGACAACGTTGGCGTCGCCGGGTACGACGTCGTGCGCGTCAGCGGCGGCACCGAGACCAAGGTCGCGGCCGCCACCGGCAATTCGGTGACCGTGACCGGACTGACCGCGAGCACGGCGTACTCCTTCGCCGTGTACGCCCGGGACGCCGCCGGCAACCGGTCGGCCCGCTCGGCGACGGTGAGCGTCACCACCACCGCCACGCCCGCCGGAAGCTGCTCGGTCGGCTACCGCGTGGTCGGCGACTGGCCCGGTGGATTCCAGGGCGAGATCGCCATCCGCAACACCGGCACGTCCGCCGTCACCGGCTGGAAGCTCGGCTTCTCCTTCGCCGACGGGCAGACCGTCTCCACCATGTGGGGCGGAACGGCCGCCCAGAGCGGCGGGTCCGTGACGGTCGCCCCCGTCTCGTACACCAACACGATCCCCGCCGGAGGCTCGGTCACCGTCGGCTTCATCGGCAGCAAGGGCACGACGAACACCGCGCCCGGCGCTTTCACTCTCAACGGAGCGTCCTGCGTGAACGGTTGACGTCCCCGAGGTATCAGGTCAACTGTCCCGGACCCTTGACTCGGAACGTGCTCTGTCGCGATCCTCGACGCATCTATTGCGCCGGTCATGACAATTCCAAGGGCAGTCAAAACGCCCTCGGTCGACGGCGCCTCCGCCGACCGAGGGACGTGGGCCATGGCTGGACGCTCCTGCCGCAGACGCAAGAACTTCACTGTCGTCTCCGTGCTCTTCCTGGTGCTGGCCGCGATCCTCGGCCCCACGCCGGGCTCGGCGGCCACCGACTGGTGGACACCGACCGCAAGGCCCACCCCCGACGCCCAGGTCAACGTCACCGGAGCGCCCTTCACCGGCACCGACTCCGCGGGCGAGGTGCGGGGGTTCGTCGACGCGCACAACCACCTCTTCTCCAACGAGGCCTTCGGCGGGCGGCTGATCTGCGGCAAGGTGTTCTCCGAGTCCGGAGTCGCCGACGCGCTCAAGGACTGCCCCGAGCACTACCCCGACGGCACCCTCGCGCTCTTCGACTACATCACCCACGGCGGCGACGGCAAGCACGACCCCGCCGGCTGGCCGACCTTCAAGGACTGGCCCGCGTACGACTCGATGACCCACCAGGCCAACTACTACGCCTGGGTGGAGCGTGCCTGGCGCGGTGGCCAGCGGGTGCTCGTCAACGACCTCGTCACCAACGGCATGATCTGCTCCATCTACCCCTTCAAGGACCGCAGTTGTGACGAGATGACCTCGATCCGTCTGCAGGCCGAGCTCACTTACGACCTCCAGGCCTTCATCGACAAGATGTACGGCGGCACCGGCAAGGGCTGGTTCCGGATCGTCACCGACAGCGCGCAGGCCCGGCAGGTCGTCCAGCAGGGCAAGTTGGCGGTCGTCCTCGGCGTCGAGACCTCCGAGCCGTTCGGCTGCAAGCAGATCCTCGACATCGGCCAGTGCAGCAAGGCGGACATCGACAAGGGCCTCGACGAGCTGTACGGCCTGGGCGTGCGCTCCATGTTCCTGTGCCACAAGTTCGACAACGCCCTGTGCGGTGTCCGCTTCGACGAGGGCGGCCTCGGCACCGCCATCAACGTCGGGCAGTTCCTGTCCACCGGAACCTTCTGGCAGACCGAGGCCTGCAAGGGCCCGCAGCACGACAACCCCATCGGTACGGCCGCCTCCGAGGCCGAGGAGGACCTGCCGGCCGGCGTCGACGTGCCGTCGTACGACAAGGCCGCGCAGTGCAACGTCCGCGGGCTCACCGATCTCGGCGAGTACGCGGTGCGCGGCATGATGAAACGCAAGATGATGCTCGAGATCGACCACATGAGCGTCAAGGCCACCGGGCAGGTCCTCGACATCTTCGAGGCCGCCGACTACCCGGGCGTGCTGTCCTCGCACAGCTGGATGGACCTGAACTGGACCGAACGGGTCTACTCCCTCGGCGGGTTCGTCGCCCAGTACATGCACGGCTCCGAAGGGTTCGCCGCGGAGGCGAAGCGCACCGACGCGCTGCGCGACAAGTACCACGTGGGCTACGGCTTCGGCACCGACTTCAACGGCATCGGCGACCACCCCGCACCGCGCGGAGCGGACGCCGCGAACAAGGTGACGTACCCCTTCAAGAGCGTCGACGGCGGCTCCGTCATCGACAAGCAGACGTCCGGGCAGCGCACCTTCGACTTCAACACCGACGGGGCCGCGCACGTCGGCATGATCCCGGACTGGATCGAGGACATCCGGCTGGTCGGCGGGCAGGGCGTGGTCGACGACCTCTTCCGGGGCGCCGAGTCCTACTTCGACACGTGGGGCGCCTCCGAGCAGCACCAGGCGTCGGTCGATCTGGCCAAGGGGCGTACGGCGACCGCCAGTTCGTCGGAGTCCAACCCGTTCACCAGCTACCAGCCGGGGCGGGCCGTGGACGGCGACGACTCCAGCCGCTGGGCGAGCGACTGGAGCGACGACCAGTGGTGGCAGGTCGACCTGGGCTCCACCAACCTGGTCTCCAAGGTCACGCTCGACTGGGAGCGGGCGTACGGGAAGTCGTACCGGATCGAGCTCTCGACGGACGGGACGAACTGGCAGAGCGTCTGGTCCACCACCTCCGGTGACGGGGGCCTGGACACCGCCAAGTTCAGCGGCACACCGGCCCGTTACGTTCGTGTCCACGGACTCGACCGCGGCACCGACTGGGGATACTCGCTCTACGAGGTGGGCGTCCACAGCGGCTGATTTCATCGACAGCGGGGGATACGCATGGCACGCATGCCGTCGGCCGAACGGCGCAGACAGCTGACGGAGGCGGCGATCAGGGCGATGGCCCGGGACGGCGTCGCGAGGACGACGACCCGGTCCATCGCCGCCGAGGCCGGGGTGTCCCTCAGCGTCTTCCACTACTGCTTCGACTCAAAGCAGGCCCTGATCGAGGCCGTGATCACGACGCTCACCGACCACTCGGTGAGCGTCGTCCAGGAGGCACTGCGGCCCAGGGACACCCTGGAGGAGACCGTGGCCGCCGGGTTCCGGGCGTACTGGGACCACGTCCGCGCCAACCCCGAGGCGCACATGCTCACCTACGAACTCACCCAGTACGCCCTGCGCGAGCCCGGGTTCGAGCACCTGGCCCGACGCCAGTACGAACTCTACGGCGAGGCCTACGCCGAGCTGATCGAGCAGCTCCGCAAGGGGATGGATCTGGAGCTGAGGGTGCCCGTCTCCGTGCTGGCCCGCTATCTCGCGGCCATGACCGACGGGCTCACCCTCAACTACCTGGTCCTCGGTGACGCGGGCGCCTGGGCGGACATCCTCGACACGGTCACGGAGCACATCGCGGGCCTGGTGCGCTGAGACCGGTCAGGATTCGAGAAGCGCCGGCCCGGGGCCGTGGCTAGCGTGACGGACATGGACTTCACGATCCGGGCGAGCTTCCTCCCGCACGACGACCCCGAGGCCTCGCTGGCCTTCTACCGGGACGTCCTGGGCTTCCAGGTCCGCGGTGACGTCGGCCGTGGCCGGATGCGGTGGATCACGGTCGGTCCCGCGGGGCAGGCCGGCACGTCCCTCGTCCTGTGCCCGGCGGGCGACGAGCCCGGGCTCCTGCTCGCCGCTCCCGACCTCGACGCCGTCTTCGAGCGGCTCCAGGCCCGGGCCGAAGTGATCCAGGAGCCGATCGAGCAGCGGTACGGCATCCGGGACTGTGCCTTCCTGGACCCCGCGGGACATCTGATCCGGGTCCAGGAGCTGCGCTGAGACGCGCGCGTCGACATAGTGTTCGAAGTTGTCGTAACGGGAGGACGAAAGATCATGAGCAAGGCCACTTCGGGCGACCGGCACGCCGCTGACAGCCACGACCTGATCCGTGTGCACGGGGCGCGCGAGAACAACCTCAAGGACGTCAGCATCGAGATCCCGAAGCGCCGGCTCACGGTCTTCACCGGAGTCTCCGGCTCCGGCAAGAGCTCCCTGGTCTTCGACACCATCGCCGCCGAGTCGCAGCGGCTGATCAACGAGACCTACAGCGCCTTCGTCCAGGGCTTCATGCCGACCCTGGCGCGGCCCGAGGTCGACGTCCTCGACGGACTGACCACCGCGATCACCGTCGACCAGCAGCGTCTGGGCGGCGACCCGCGCTCCACCGTCGGCACCGTCACCGACACCAACGCGATGCTGCGCATCCTCTTCAGCAGACTCGGCACCCCGCACATCGGCTCGCCCAAGGCGTTCTCCTTCAACGTCGCCTCGATCAGCGGTGCGGGCGCGGTCACCGTGGAGCGCGGCGGACAGACCGTGAAGGAGCGCCGCAGCTTCAGCATCGTCGGCGGCATGTGCGCGCGCTGCGAGGGCCGGGGCACGGTCAACGACATCGACCTCGCCCAGCTCTACGACGACTCCAAGTCCCTGAACGAGGGCGCCATGACCATCCCCGGCTACAAGGCCGGCGGCTGGAACTACCGCCTCTACAGCGAGTCCGGCTTCTTCGACGCGGACAAGCCGATCCGCCGGTTCACCAAGCGCGAGCTGCAGGACTTCCTGTACCGCGAGCCGACCCGGATGAAGATCGCCGGCATCAACATGACCTACGAGGGTCTCGTCCCGCGGATCCAGAAGTCGATGCTCGCCAAGGACCGCGAGTCCATGCAGCCGCACATCCGCGAGTTCGTGGACCGCGCGATCACCTTCATGGTGTGTCCCGACTGCGAGGGAACCCGGCTCAACGACGGCGCCCGCTCCTCGAAGATCAAGGGGATCAGCATCGCCGACGCCTGCGCCATGCAGATCAGCGACCTCGCCGCATGGGTGCGCGCGCTGGACGAGCCGTCCGTCGGGCCGCTGCTGACCGCGCTGGGGGAGACCCTCGACTCGTTCGTGGAGATCGGGCTCGGCTATCTCTCCCTCGACCGCCCCTCGGGCACGCTCTCCGGCGGCGAGGCCCAGCGCACCAAGATGATCCGCCACCTCGGCTCCTCCCTCACCGACGTCACCTACGTCTTCGACGAGCCCACGATCGGGCTGCACCCCCATGACATCCAGCGCATGAACAACCTGCTGCTGCGCCTGCGGGACAAGGGCAACACGGTGCTGGTCGTGGAGCACAAGCCGGAGACGATCGCGATCGCCGACCATGTCGTCGACCTCGGTCCCGGCGCCGGTACGGCGGGCGGCACGGTCTGCTTCGAGGGCACCGTCGAAGGGCTGCGCACCAGCGAGACCGTCACCGGCCGTCACTTCGACGACCGGGCCGGCATCAAGGACACGGTCCGCAAGGCGACCGGGGCGCTGGAGATCCGCGGTGCGAGCACGCACAACCTCCAGGACGTCGACGTCGACATCCCGCTCGGCGTGCTGACCGTGATCACCGGGGTCGCCGGATCCGGCAAGAGCTCGCTCGTGCACGGGTCGATCCCGGCCTCCGAGGACATCGTGTCCGTGGACCAGGGCGCCATCCGCGGTTCGAGGCGCAGCAACCCGGCGACGTACACCGGACTGCTCGAACCGATCCGCAAGGCGTTCGCGAAGGTCAACGGTGTGAAGCCGGCACTGTTCAGCGCGAACTCCGAAGGCGCCTGCCCGACCTGCAACGGGGCCGGGGTCGTGTACACCGACCTCGCGATGATGGCCGGGGTCGCGACGACCTGTGAGGAGTGCGAGGGGAAGCGGTTCCAGGCCTCGGTCCTCGAGTACCACCTCGGCGGGCGGGACATCAGCGAGGTGCTCGCGATGCCGGTGACGGAGGCGGAGGAGTTCTTCAGCACCGGCGAGGCGCGCACGCCGGCCGCGCACCGGATCCTGGAACGCCTCTCGGACGTCGGGCTCGGCTATCTCACCCTCGGCCAGCCGCTCACCACACTGTCCGGCGGTGAGCGGCAGCGGCTGAAGCTGGCGACCCACATGGGGGACAAGGCGGGCGTGTACATCCTCGACGAGCCGACCACGGGTCTGCACCTCGCCGATGTCGAGCAGCTCCTCGGTCTGCTCGACCGGCTCGTGGACTCCGGCAAGTCCGTCATCGTCGTCGAACACCACCAGGCGGTCATGGCCCACGCCGACTGGATCATCGACCTCGGCCCCGGGGCGGGCCACGACGGCGGGCGGATCGTGTTCGAGGGGACACCGGCGGAGCTGGTCGCGACGGGGGCGACGGTGACGGCGGAGCATCTGGCGGCGTACGTGGGGGAGTGACACGGCGTTCGGGGCGTCGCACGGCGTTCGGGGCGGGCACGGGGCGTCGCAGGGCGTGCGGGGCGGGCACGGCGTCGCAGGGCGTGCGGGGCGGTCGTGGGGCGTTTCCGCTCGCGCGGCTCCGGGCCCGTCCGGGCGCTCGCGCGCGAGCCGGTCTCACAGCTTCAGCGTGAACCAGGTCGTCTTGCCCTCGTCCGTCGGGCGGACGCCCCAGGTGTCGGCGAGGGTCCTGACCAGGAGGAGGCCGCGGCCGGACTCCTCGTCGTCGGCGGCGCGGCGGGGCTGGGGCAGATGCGGGCTGTGGTCGCTCACCTCGACGGTGAGACCGGTGGCCGTGCGGCACAGGCGGACGCCGATGGGGCCCTCGGCGTGCTGGACGGCGTTGGTGAGGATCTCGGAGATCAGAAGCAGCGCCTCGTCCGCCAGGGAGACGCAGTCCCAGGAGAGCAGGGCCTTGTTCAGGAAGGCCCTGCCCTCCGGGACCGACGAGGGGGCGGAGGCGAGGTCGGTGGTCACCGCGTCCGGCGGCGCGTCCGGCAACTGGGCGAGCAGGAGGGTGACGTCGTCGTTGTGGCTCTCCGCGTCCGGCAGCAGGCCGGCGAGGACGTGGTCGGCGGCGGCCTCCAGGCACGGCGGGACGAGGAAGAACTCGGCGAGCACCGAGGTGAGTTCACCGACGCGTTCCTCGATGTCGCTGCCGGGAGTCTCGATGAGGCCGTCGGTGTAGAGGATGAGGGTGGCACCGGGCGGGACCGCCACGGACGACTGCTCGTAGAGCACGTCACCGACCCCGAGCGGCGCGTTGACCGGTACGGCCAGGCTGCGCACCCCCTCGCCGGGGATGGCGACCAGGGTCGGCAGATGGCCGGCGGAGCAGACGGTGACCGTGCCGGTGTCCGGGGCGATCGTCAGATAGCAGCAGGTGACGAGCTGGTCGGGGACGTCGAGGTCGGTGACGCAGCTCTCCAGCTCCTGCATCAGCTGCCGTGGCTGCATCCCGGTCTTGGCGAGAGCGTGCGCGGCCGAGCGCAGCTGGCCCATGACGGCGGCCGCCTCCAGGCCGCGGCCCATGACGTCGCCGATGAGCACCCCCACGCGCCCGGCCCCGAGGGGGATCAGGTCGAACCAGTCGCCGCCGACGCCGGCGCCCTGGGTGGCCGGGCGGTAGCGGCTGGCGGTGGCGAGGCCGGGCAGGGCGGGCGGGGTGCCCATGAGGCTGCGCTGGAGGGTGAGCGCGATGTGCCGCTGCTGCTCGTACAGTTCGGTGAGTTCGGCCTCCGCGCGTTTGCGGTCGCTGATGTCCCGGACGATGGCGCAGGCTCCGACGACCTTGCCCTGGGTGTCCCGGGTCGGCCACAGGGTGACGTCGACGTCCAGAAGGGCGCCGTGCTTGGTGACCCGCAGTGTCTCGAAGTGCTCCACCTTCTCGCCGTGCCGCAGCCGTTTCAGCAGGGCGTTGATGTCGCCGTGCAGTGCGGCGGGGGAGAGCATCGACACGTGGCGGCCGATGGCCTCCTCGGCGGTGTAGCCGTACAGCCGCTGGGCGGCCGCGTTCCAGTAGGTGATGTAGCCGTCCAGGGTCTTGGCGAGGATCGCGTCCTGGGAGGACTCGACGAGCGCGGCCAGTTCGTTGATGCGGGCCTCGGCGGCCTTGCGGTCGCTGACGTCCCGGACGGCGGCGGAGACCAGCAGGCCGTCCGCCGTCTCCATCGGGCTCAGGCTGATCTCGACGGGGAACTCGGTGCCGTCCTGGCGCAGGCCGTGCAGATCGAGTCCGGCGCCCATCGGCCGGACCTGGCGGTTGGCGGCGTACCGGCCGCGGTGCACGCCGTGCTGGCCGCGGAAGCGGTGCGGCATGAGCAGTTCGACGGGACGGCCGAGCAGGTCCTCGCGGGCGTAGCCGAAGAGTGCCTCGGTCTGTGCGTTGACGAGCTTGATGATCCCGGCGTCGTCGACGATGACCATGGCGTCCGGCGCGGCCTCCAGCAGCCCCCGAAACCGCTCCTCGGCGGCTCCGGAGACGGGGGGTGCGGAGCGGGGGCGTCCCGGGACGGCTGCCTTCGGGGTGAGGATGTCCGGGGCCAGGGCCGGGGCCGGGGCCTCTGCGGTGGGGGCTCCTGAGACGGCCGTACAGGAAGTCCCCGCCCCTGAGGCGGCCGCAGCCGAAGCGCCCGCCCCCGACATGCCCGCCCCCGGAGAACCCCCGCCGCGCAGGCACGCGTGCTGGGTGTCGGGCTGTGTCTGCCCCGGTGGCTGTGGATTCACGACGTTGCCCATGTCCATCCCTGCCCGTGCGTGCGCCGGTCGGGGCCATCTCAGTGCACCAGGGCGCTCACCGTGGGGACATGTCGTCAACTGTCCTTTCTTGACCCAACCCCTTCGAGGGGCGGATGGACCTGTCCGGAAGGGTCCGTCGCGGCGATCCGGCCGGAACCGACCTCTTGACCCGTGGCCGACCCTCCTCGATGCTCAGTTGCGCATGGTGATGCGTGTATCGGATGAGGCAACCCGCAGGTCTGCCGGAGGAGTGACCCATGGCTCATGAGGTTCGTGCTGTCGTCGCCCGCGCGAAGGGAGCCCCGGTCTCCGTCGAGACGATCGTGGTCCCCGACCCCGGACCGGGCGAGGCGCTGGTGAAGGTCGAGGCGTGCGGGGTCTGCCACACCGATCTCCACTACCGGGAGGGCGGGATCAACGACGACTTCCCCTTCCTGCTCGGACACGAGGCGGCCGGACGCGTCGAGGCCGTCGGCGAGGACGTCACCGGTCTGGAACCGGGTGACTTCGTCATCCTCAACTGGCGGGCGGTGTGCGGAAAGTGCCGGGCCTGCAGCAAGGGCAGGCCCTGGTACTGCTTCGCCACCCACAACGCGACCCAGCCGATGACCCTGCTCGACGGCACCCCGCTCTCGCCCGCCCTCGGCATCGGTGCCTTCGCTGAGAAGACCCTGGTCGCCGCCGGACAGTGCACCAGGGTGGACCCGGCGGCCCCGGCCACCGCCGCGGGACTCCTCGGCTGCGGTGTGATGGCGGGCTTCGGCGCGGCCGTGAACACCGGTGCCGTGGGCCGCGGGGACTCCGTCGCCGTCATCGGGTGCGGCGGCGTCGGCATGGCCGCCGTCGCGGGGGCACGGCTCGCGGGCGCGACCAAGGTCATCGCCGTCGACGTCGACACGCGCAAGCTGGAGCGGGCCACGAGGATGGGCGCCACCCACACCGTCGACGGCTCGGCGACGGACGTCGTGGCGGCGGTGCGCGAGCTGACCGGCGGCTTCGGCGCCGACGTGGTCGTCGAGGCGGTCGGCCGCCCCGAGACGTACCGGCAGGCCTTCTACGCCCGTGACCTCGCCGGCACTGTCGTGCTGGTCGGGGTGCCGACCCCGGAGATGAAACTGGAGCTGCCGCTGCTCGACGTCTTCGGGCGCGGTGGTGCCCTGAAGTCCAGCTGGTACGGCGACTGCCTGCCCTCGCGCGACTTCCCGGCCCTCGTCGACCTCTACCTGGGCGGGCGCTTCGACCTGGACGCCTTCGTCTCCGAGACCATCGGCCTCGGGGACGTGGAGAAGGCGTTCGAGAAGATGCACCGCGGCGAGGTGCTGCGGTCCGTGGTGGTGCTGTGAGCGGGCGCGCGGTGTTGTGCATCACGCAGAGCGTTGCACATGAAGCAACGCGAAATCCCCGATGCGTCCGTCCTTTGGACTCCTTGACAAGGGTTTGCGGCCGCCCTCAAACTGACGTTGCGTTCAACGCAATCCGTTTCGCTATACGCACCGAGGTGTCATGATGATTCCCGCGTGCCGTCTCGTGGATCTCCCCCGAGGCGAGGCCTACCGGCTCGACATCGATCCGCCGGTCTCGGTGTTCCACACCGACGACGGCGAGGTCTTCGCCATCGACGACACCTGCACCCATCAGGACGCCTCGCTCGCCGACGGCTGGCTGGAGGGCTGCGAGGTCGAATGCCCGCTGCACGCCTCGAAGTTCGACCTGCGCACCGGTGCCGTCGACGCCCCGCCGGCCAAGCGTCCGGTGCGCACCCACGAGGTCCACGTCGAGGACGGCATGATCTACGTCCGGCTCTCCCTGGACGCGCCCAACCTGCCGCCCTGCGTCGCGGCCAGGCTCGCCGGCGGACCCGCGTGAGGACGGTCGCCGTGGTGGGCGCCTCGCTCGCCGGTCTGTCGGCGGCGCGCTCGCTGCGGAAGCAGGGCTACGACGGACGGCTCGTCGTCATCGGCGACGAACTCCACCGTCCGTACGACAGGCCCCCGTTGTCCAAGGAATTCCTGGCCGGCTCCCTGGGCGAGACCGATCTCGCCCTGGAGTCGGACGAGGAGGACCTGCGGGTGGAGTGGCTGCTCGGCGTCCGCGCCGTCGGCCTCGACGGCCCGCAGCGCGCCGTACGGCTCGCCGACGGCAGCCAGGTACGGGCGGACGGCGTCGTCATCGCGACCGGCGCCGCCGCCCGGACCCTGCCCGGCACGGACGGTCTGGCCGGGGTGCACACCCTGCGCACCCTGGACGACGCCCGCGCCCTGCGCGACGAACTGGCCCGCGGCGGACGGCTGGTGGTGATCGGCGGCGGCTTCATCGGCGCCGAGGTCGCCTCCACCGCGTACGCCCTCGGGCTCGACGTGACCGTCGTGGAAGCCGCCCCCACCCCGCTGGCCGGACCTCTCGGCGCGACCATGGGCGGGATCGTCTCCGCGCTCCACGCGGACCACGGCGTACGGCTGCTGTGCGGCGTGGGCGTCAGGGGACTGGCCGGCGAGGGCCGCGTCGACACCGTCCTGCTGGAGGACGGCCGTGGCATCCCCGCCGACATCGTGGTCGTGGGGGTCGGCGCCCGGCCCTGCGTCGAGTGGCTCGCGGGCTCCGGTCTCGAACTCGACGACGGCGTCAGGTGCGGCGCCGACGGCCGCACCGGTCTGCCCGGCGTGGTCGCGGTCGGCGACTGCGCCTCCTGGTACGACCCGCGCGCGGGCCTGCACCGTCGCGTCGAGCACTGGACCGGCGCCCGGGAGCGGCCCGACGCGGCCGTGACCGCGCTGCTGGCGGGCGGCGCGGTGGAACCGGCCACGCCGAGGCCGCCGTACTTCTGGTCCGACCAGTACGGCGTGAAGATCCAGTTCGCCGGTCACGCGGCCGCGGCCGACAGCGTGACGATCGAGGAAGGCGCCCGGGACGACCGCAACGTCCTGGCCGTCTACCGGCGCTCCGGGCATCCGGTCGCCGTGCTCGGGATGAACCAGCCGCGGCTGTTCATGCGCTGGCGCAAGCAGCTCGCCGCGGCGGCCTGACACACGCGCAAGCCGCTCGCCGCAGCGGCCCGGCAGCACCGCCGCTGTCGCTCCGTTCAGAACGCCGTCCGCTCGTCCCGGCGTGCACCACAGGCCCACGACGTTCCCCGAGGAGTGCACTGTGACCTCGACCAGCCTGCCCGACAGCCTGATCGCCACCCTCCCCGGCGCCGCCTACACGGATCCCGGGATCTTCGCCCAGGAGCAGGACCGCATCTTCGAAGCGATGTGGTTCTGCGCCGTGCGCGCCTTCGACCTGCCCAAACCCGGCGCCTTCAAGACCGTGCAGGTGGGCCGGGAGAGCATCCTGGTCACCCGCGCGCGGGACAACTCGATCCGCGCCTACTTCAACGTCTGCCGGCACCGCGGGGCCAAGCTGTGCACCGAGGAGTCCGGCGAGGTCAAGCGTGCCTTCCAGTGCCCGTACCACGCCTGGACGTACGACCTCACCGGAAAGCTCGTCGCCGCGCCCAACCTGACCAAGATGCCGGACGTGGGCCGCACCGAGTACGGACTGGCGAGCGTGGCCGTGCGCGAGTGGCTCGGCTATGTGTGGGTGTGCCTCGCGGAGGACCCGCCGCCCTTCGACGAGGTCGTGCAGGACGTGATCGACCGCCTCGGCGACACCGAGTCGATCGAGCGCTACGGCATCGAGGACCTCAGGGTCGGCCGGCGCATCGTCTACGACGTGAAGGCCAACTGGAAGCTGATCATCGAGAACTTCATGGAGTGCTACCACTGCGCGACGATCCATCCCGAACTCACCGAGGTGCTCCCGGAGTTCGCCGACGGATACGCGGCGCAGTACTACGTGGGGCACGGCGCGGAGTTCGGCGAGGACGTCAGGGGCTTCACCGTCGACGGTTCGGAGGGCCTGGACCGCATTCCGGGGGTCTCCGAGGACCAGGACCGGCGCTACTACGCGATCACCGTGCGACCGCAGGTGTTCGTCAATCTCGTGCCCGACCACGTGATCTTCCACCGGATGTACCCGCTGGCCGTCGACCGGACGATCGTCGAGTGCGACTGGCTGTACCTGCCGCACGTCGTGGAGTCCGGGAAGGACGTCAGCCGGTCGGTGGAGCTCTTCGACCGGGTCAACCGGCAGGACTTCGACGCGTGCGAGCGCACTCAGCCGGGGATGGGCTCACGGCTGTACGCCAAGGGCGGTGTGCTGGTGCCCAGCGAGCACCACATCGGCGAGTTCCACGACTGGGTCCAGGCCCGGCTGGGGGCTCAGCCCAGGTAACCCATGCGGTGGCTGATCTCCTCGGCGCCCTTGACCAGGACCGGGGCGAGCTCGTGCAGGCGCTCCTCGGAGAGCCGGTACGAGGGTCCCGAGGCGCTGAGCGCCGCGATGACCTCCCCGTCCCGGTCGCGCACCGGCGCGGCCATGGCGTGCAGGCCCAGCTCCAGCTCCTCGAGGGCCCAGGCGTAACCGCGCTCCCGGGCCTCGGCGAGGTTCTTCTCGAGCTTCGTCTTCGCGGTGATGGTGCGCGGGGTGACCTTCTTCAGGCCGGCCTCCGTCAGCAGCGCGGAGCGCTCCTTGGCGGGCAGGTGGGCCAGCAGGATCTTGCCGCTCGACGTGGCATGCAGCGGGGTCAGCTGGCCGACCCAGTTCTGCGCGGTGACGGCCCCCGGGCCGCGCACCTGGTACAGGTTGACGGCGTAGCGCTCCTGCATCACGGCGAGGTTCACCGTCTCGCCGAGCTCCTCGGCCAGGTCCTCGCAGACCGGGCGGCTCTGCTGGGTGATGTCGATGCGTCCGGTGACCGCGCCGGCCAGGCGCACGATGCCGAAACCGAGGCGGTACTTGCCGCGTTCCCCTGCCTGTTCCACCAGGCCGCGCGCTTCCAGAGCGCCCAGGAGCCGGAACGCCGTGGACTTGTGGACGTCGATCTCGGCGGCGACCTCGCTGACGCCCGCCTCGCCGCGCTGGGCCAGGATCTCCATCACGTGAATGGCCCGGTCCACGGACTGCACTCCGCCGCTCGACGACCCTGTCGTTTCGTTATCCGGGTTGTAGTTGCTCACAACGCAACTATACGGCGGGTAAACAACAAGGGCGGAAGTATGTTTCGCGGACCCTGTGCATATGTCGTGCAAGTTGCGCGCTTCGCAACCTGGTGCGTATCACGCTACTCGTACTAGCATGCCGCGCGTATCTACGGCGCGAGCGAGACGAGGCACCATGGCTCCTCAGCAGTACGACTTCGTCATCGTCGGCGGTGGATCGGCCGGCAGCGCACTGGCCAACCGGCTCTCCGCCGACCCGGGAAACCGGGTGCTGGTCCTGGAGGCAGGGCGGCCCGACTACCCGTGGGACGTCTTCATCCACATGCCCGCGGCGCTGACCTATCCGATCGGCAGCCGTTTCTACGACTGGAAGTACGAGTCCGAGCCCGAGCCCCACATGGGCGGTCGGCGCGTCTACCACGCCCGCGGCAAGGTGCTGGGCGGCTCCAGCAGCATCAACGGCATGATCTTCCAGCGCGGCAACCCCATGGACTACGAGCGCTGGGCCGCCGATCCCGGCATGGAGACCTGGGACTACGCGCACTGCCTGCCGTACTTCAAGCGCATGGAGAACTGCCTCGCGGCCGACCCTGACGACGAGTTCCGCGGCCACGACGGCCCGCTCGTCCTGGAGCGCGGCCCGGCCACCAACCCGCTCTTCACCGCCTTCCAGAAGGCCACCGAGGAGGCCGGCTACGCGCCCACCGAGGACGTCAACGGCTACCGGCAGGAAGGCTTCGCCAAGTTCGACCGCAACGTCCACCGCGGACGCCGGCTCTCCGCCTCCAAGGCCTACCTGAAGCCCGTCAGGAAGCGTCCCAACCTCACCGTCACCACGCGCGCCCTCGTCACCCGCGTCCTCTTCGAGGGCAGGAAGGCCGTCGGCGTCGAGTACCGGCGCGGCCGCGGGGCGCTCCAGCAGGTGCGCGCCAAGGAGGTCATCCTCTGCGGCGGCGCCATCAACTCCCCGCAGCTGCTCCAGCTCTCCGGCATCGGCAACGCCGAGGAGCTGCGCGCGCTCGGCATCGACGTCGTCCACGACCTGCCGGGCGTCGGCGAGAACCTGCAGGACCACCTGGAGGTGTACATCCAGTACGCCTGCAAGCAGCCCGTCTCCATGCAGCCGTATCTCGCGAAATGGCGCGCCCCCTTCATCGGGCTGCAATGGCTCTTCCGCAAGGGCCCCGCGGCGACCAACCACTTCGAGGCGGGCGGCTTCGCGCGCAGCAACGACGACGTCGACTACCCCAACCTGATGTTCCACTTCCTGCCGATCGCGGTCCGCTACGACGGCTCGGTGCCCGCCGGCGGACACGGGTACCAGGTGCACGTGGGCCCCATGTACTCCGACGCCCTCGGCTCGGTGAAGATCAGGAGCAGGGACCCGGAGGAACACCCGGCGCTGCGCTTCAACTACCTGTCCACCGAACAGGACCGCCGCGAGTGGGTCGAGGCGATCCGCGTCGCGCGCAAGCTGCTCAACCAGCCCGCCCTGGCCCCCTTCAACGGCGGGGAGATCTCGCCCGGCCCGTCCGTCGAGACCGACGAGGAGATCCTCGCCTGGGTCGCCAAGGACGGCGAGACCGCCCTGCACCCCTCCTGCACCTGCAAGATGGGCACCGACGAGATGGCCGTCGTCGACCCGGCCAGCATGCGCGTCCACGGCGTCGAGGGGCTGCGTGTCGTCGACGCCTCGGTGATGCCCTATGTCACCAACGGCAACATCTACGCGCCGGTGATGATGATCGCGGAGAAGGCGGCGGACCTCATCCTCGGCAAGGAGCCGCTCGCCCCTTCCGAGGCCGTGTACTACCGGCACCGGGACGCCCGTACGCAGGCGGGGTAACCCAGTTTTTTCGCGGGGCCGCTTGTACCGGAAACCGGCCGTGCCGGGGCTGCGCGCAAGGCGTCCGCGTGCCCAAACCGTCATCCCCCGACCCCTTGACGTGGGTTCACGCATTCTCCAGAGTGTTCCACCACAAGCAATGCGATGCGTCATGCGCAACGAAATCGCTCGAAGGGCTCCCGACGTGGCAGACCTGTACGTGGACGGTGAATGGCGGGATCCGGTGGCCGGCGGCCGCCGGGAGATCCGATGTCCCGCCGACGGCACGCTCTCCGCGACCGTGTCCGAAGGCACCCGGGCCGACACCGAGGCGGCCCTCGCCGCCGCCCGCCGGGCCTTCGACGAAGGGCCCTGGCCGCACACCCCCGAGCGGGAACGCGGCGCCCTGCTGCTGCGCACCGCCGACCTGATCGAGCGCGACGCCAAGGAGTTCGCCCGCGCCGAGTCGCTGGACACCGGCAAGCGGCTGGTGGAGAGCGAGTACGACATCGCCGACGTCGTCTCCTGTCTTCGCTATTACGGCGGGCTCGGCGGCACCGACGCCGGCCGTGTGATCGACACCGGACGGGACGACGCCGTCAGTCGCGTGGTCCACGAGCCGATCGGGGTCTGCGGACTGATCACACCGTGGAACTACCCACTTCTGCAAGCGAGTTGGAAAGTGGCCCCGGCTCTTCTCGCCGGCAACACGATCGTCCTGAAGCCCAGTGAGCTCACCCCCTCCACCTCGATCCTGCTCATGAGGGCACTGGAGGAGGCCGGACTCCCCGCCGGTGCGGCCAACCTCGTCCTCGGCACCGGCCCCGAGGTCGGCGCACCGCTGTCCGAGGACCCCCGCGTCGACATGGTGTCCTTCACGGGGGGCGTGGAGACCGGCAAAAGGATCATGGCCACCGCCGCCGCGACCGTGAAGAAGGTCGCGCTGGAACTCGGCGGCAAGAACCCCAACGTCGTCTTCGCCGACGCCGACTTCGAGACGGCCGTGGACTTCGCGCTCACGGCCGTCTTCCTGCACTCCGGGCAGGTCTGCTCGGCCGGGGCCCGGCTGATCGTCGAGGACTCGCTGCACGACCGCTTCGTCGACGAGGTGGTCCGCCGGGCCCGGCAGATCCGCCTCGGCGGGCCCTTCGACCCCGAGGCCGAGACCGGGGCGCTGATCTCGGCCCAGCACCTGGAGAAGGTCGAGGCGTACGTCGCGGCCGGTGTGGCCGAGGGCGCCGTCCTGCGCTGCGGCGGCGCGCGGCCCGCCGACCCGGCCCTCGCGAACGGCCACTACTACCCGCCCACCGTGCTCGACGAGTGCCGGCAGGACATGCGGGTGGTGCACGAGGAGTCCTTCGGGCCCGTGCTCACCGTGGAGCGCTTCACCGGTGAGGACGACGCCGTACGCATCGCCAACGACACGGAGTACGGACTCGCCGGGGCCGTGTGGACGCAGGACGCCGGGAAGGCCCAGCGGGTCGCCCGACGGCTGCGGCACGGCACGGTGTGGATCAACGACTACCACCCCTATGTGCCGCAGGCCGAATGGGGTGGCTTCGGACACTCCGGTGTGGGCCGGGAACTGGGACCGACCGGCCTCGACGAGTACCGCGAGCCCAAGCACATCTGGCAGAACATCCAACCCCGGCCGCAGCACTGGTTCCGCGGCTGAACGCCGAGAAGAGGTCGACCATGACCCCCACCAAGACCGAGGTGCCGCCGACGCGCGGCACACCCGAGGACGCGGCCCCGACACCGGTCATATCCGTGCGCGGGCTGTGGAAGGTGTTCGGGCCGAAGGCGGAGCAGGTACCGGGCTCCGAGGAGCTGTGCGGGCTCAGCCGCCGCGAGCTCATGGACCGCACGGGCTGCACCGCCGCCGTGCGCGACGTGCACTTCGAGGTCGCGCCCGGCGAGGTCTTCGTCGTCATGGGACTGTCCGGCTCCGGCAAGTCCACCCTGGTGCGCTGTCTGACCCGGCTGATCGAGCCCACCGCCGGCGAGATCGTCTTCGAGGGCGAGGACATCCGGGACGCCGACGAGCGCCGGCTGCGCGAACTGCGGCGCAGCAAGTTCTCCATGGTCTTCCAGCACTTCGGTCTGCTGCCCCACCGCCGCGTCGTCGACAACGTGGCGTTCGGGCTGGAGATCCGCGGCATGGGCAGGGCCGAGCGCACCCGGCGGGCGCTGGAGGTCGTCGAACTCGTGGGCCTGTCCGGCTACGAGAACTCCTACCCCGACCAGCTCTCCGGCGGCATGCAGCAACGCGTGGGCCTGGCACGGGCGTTGGCCGGCGACCCGGACGTCCTCCTCTTCGACGAGCCCTTCTCGGCGCTGGACCCGCTGATCCGCCGTGACATGCAGAACGAGGTCATCCGGCTGCACCACGAGGTCGGCAAGACGATGGTGTTCATCACCCACGACCTCTCCGAGGCGCTGAAGCTCGGCGACCGCATCCTCATCATGCGGGACGGAAAGATGGTCCAGTGCGGCACCGGCGACGAACTCGTCGGCGCCCCCGCCGACGACTACGTACGCGACTTCGTCAAGGACGTGCCGCGCGGCGATGTGCTCACCCTGCGCTGGATCATGCGCCCGGCCACCCCCGAAGACCCGCTGGACGGACCCGAGTTGGGCCCGGACGTGGTGGTGAAGGAGGCCACCCGGGCGGTGCTCGCGGCCGAGAAGCCCGTCAAGGTCGTCGAGAACGGCGAACTGCTCGGCATCGTCGGCGACGAGGAGATCCTCGCGGTGGTCGCCGGGCAGGAAGGCGACGCCTGATGACCGTCGCCATGGAGAAGCCCGAGACCTCGGGGGAGGCGCGGCAGTCCGCCCCGCCCCCACCCCCGGCCCCCGTGCGCAGGATCAGCCGGTCCATGGTCGTGGGCGCGATCCTCGTCGTCTGGCTCGTCCTCTTCGCCCTGCTGCGCGGAAAGCAGACCCTGGCGCTGGCCGCGGCCGACCTCACCGATCTGCACCGCTGGCTCAACGACGTCAACGACTCCATCGGCGCCAACCGCAACTCCAACCCGCTGTTCCTGTACTTCTTCAACGAGATCCGGCTGGTCATCGACAACCTGGTGACCTTCGTGCAGGACCTCATCTCCCAGCCGTCCGGTGACCGCCCGCTGCCGCAGATCGGCTGGCTCGGGGTCGTCGGGCTCGTCGGCTACGTCTCCTGGGCGGTCGCCAACTGGCGGGTCGCGCTGCTGGCCGTGGCCGGCTTCACCTTCCTCGGGCTCCAGGGCCTGTGGCAGGAGAGCATGGACACCCTGGCCCTGACCCTCTCCGCGGTCCTGGTGGCGCTGCTGTTCGCCCTCCCGCTGGGCGTGTGGGCCGGCCTGTCGGATCGGGCCAACCGGATCGCCACCCCGTTCCTGGACTTCATGCAGACGATGCCGACCTTCGTCTACCTGGCGCCGCTGACCCTGTTCTTTCTGATCGGCGGGGCCTCCGCCACCATCGCCACCGTCATCTACGCGGCGCCGCCGGCCCTGCGCATCACCGCGCACGCCATCCGCTCGGTGCCCGCGACGACGGTCGAGGCGGCCGACTCCATGGGCGCCACCCGCAGACAGTCGCTGCTCAAGGTGCTGCTGCCGATGTCCAAGCGGACCGTGGTGATGGGCGTCAACCAGACCATCATGGCCGCCCTGGCGATGGTGACCATCGCGGCCCTGATCGACGCCCCCGGGCTCGGCAAGACCGTCGTCCAGGCCCTGCAGTCCCTCGACGTCGGCACGGCCTTCAACGCGGGCCTCGCGATCGTCGTCATGGCGATCGTCCTGGACCGGGTCACCACCGCGGCGAGCGGACGCGCGGAGGCCGCCCGGCGCAACGCCGGCCCCCTGCTCAAGTGGCGTCGGCACCTGCTCGTGGCCGGGGGAGCGGTGGCGGCCGTACTGGTCTATCTGTCGCACACCTATGTGTGGGCGGCCGAGTTCCCCGGGGAGGGAAGCACCGGCAGCAACATCGCCAAGGCGGCCGACAACGTGACCACCTGGGCGCAGGACAACCTGTCCGGGCTGACCAACGGCTTCCGCGACGTCATCACCAACGGACTGCTCAACCCCTTCCAGACCCTGCTGACGGACTCCCCGTGGTGGCTCGTCGGCGCGGCCCTGATCGGGATCGCCGTGGTACTGGGCGGCCCGCGCGCGGGGATCACCACCGCCGTGTGCGTGGGACTCCTGGTCGCCACCGGCGTGTGGTCGGACGGCATGACGACCCTGGCCTCCACCGTCGTGGCGACCGTGCTGGTCATGCTGCTCGGCGTGGTCTTCGGGGTGTGGATGGGACGCAGCGCGCTGGTGGACCGGCTGGTGCGGCCCACCCTCGACGCGGCCCAGGTCATGCCGCCGTTCGTCTATCTCGTGCCGTTCCTCGCCCTGTTCGGCGCGACCCGGTTCACGGCCATCGTCGCCGCGATCGTCTACGCGGCCCCGGTCGCCATCAAGATCATCGCCGACGGGGTGCGGACCGTCCCGGCCACCACCGTCGAGGCGGCGACCTCCACCGGGTGCAACACCTGGCAGATCATCACCAAGGTCCAGTTGCCGATGGCCCGCAGCGCCCTGACGCTCGCGACCAACCAGGGCCTGATCTACGTGCTGGCGATGGTCGTCGTCGGCGGCCTGGTGGGCGCGGGTGCCCTCGGCTACGACGTGGTGGCGGGCTTCTCGCAGGGACAGCTGTACGGCAAGGGCCTGGCGGCCGGGCTCGCCATCGTCCTGCTGGGCGTCATGTTCGACCGGATCACTCAGGCAGCGGCTCGCCGCACCAGCGATTGAGGAGCACGACACGATGGCAAGACACTGGCGAGCCGGCGCGGCCGGCCTGGCCGTCCTCGGCCTCACCCTCACGGCCTGCGGCGGCGCGAAGGTCGGTGACTCCTCGGAGGCCGGCGGATCGGGCAGCTCCGGCAAGTGCGGCACCTTCAACCTCGCGGTCAACCCGTGGGTGGGCTACGAGGCCGACGCGGCGGTTGTCGCGTACGTCGCCGAGAACGACCTGAAGTGCAAGGTCACCAAGAAGGACCTCAAGGAGGAGATCGCCTGGCAGGGCTTCGGGACGGGCGAGGTCGACACCGTCCTGGAGAACTGGGGCCACGACGACCTGAAGAAGAAGTACATCACCCAGCAGAAGACCGCCGTGGAGGCCGGCTCGACCGGCAACAAGGGCATCATCGGCTGGTACGTGCCGCCGTGGCTGGCCAAGGCCCACCCGGACATCACGAACTGGAAGAACCTCAACAAGTACGCCGCGAACTTCAAGACCTCCGAGTCCGGCGGCAAGGGCCAGCTCCTGGACGGCGACCCGTCGTACGTCACCAACGACGAGGCTCTGGTGAAGAACCTGAAGCTGGACTTCAAGGTGGTGTACGCGGGCAGCGAGACCGCGCTGATCCAGGCGTACCGCGACGCCGAGAAGAACAAGAAGTGGGTGATCGGCTACTTCTACGAGCCGCAGTGGTTCCTGTCCGAGGTGCCCCTCGTCAAGGTCGACCTGCCCGCGTACAAGACGGGCTGTGACGCCGACCCTGCCAAGGTCGCCTGCGACTACCCCGTCTACGACCTCGACAAGATAGTCAGCGCCAAGTTCGCCAAGTCGGGCAGCCCGGCCTACGACCTGGTGAAGAAGTTCAACTGGACCAACGACGACCAGAACACCGTGGCCAAGTACATCGCGGTGGACAAGATGACGCCGGAGGCGGCGGCCAAGAAGTGGGTCGACGCCAACCGTGCCAAGGTCGACGCCTGGATCAAGTAAGCCTGGGCCGAGCAGGTCCGGTCGAGAAGCCCGGTGGGCGGCGCGCGGGTGTGCGCCGCCCACCGGGCCTTGCCGTTTCCGGAGCCGTTCCCCGCCCGTTCCGCCACGTCACCGGGCCTCTTGACACCCACTCGCACGGCGGGCACATTGAGTTGCGCAGCCTGAATCGTGTTGCGCACAAAGCAACTTAACCGGAGGTGCGGCGATGGCGGGACCCCGAGTGGTCATCATCGGAGCGGGCGTCGTCGGCGCGGCACTCGCCGACGAGATCTCCGCGCGCGGCTGGACCGAGGTGACCGTGGTCGACCAGGGCCCGCTCCCGGCCACCGGAGGGTCGTCCTCGCACGCCCCGGGACTGGTCTTCCAGGCCAACCCCTCCAAGACCATGACCGAACTGGCCCGCTACACCGTCGAGAAGTTCTGCTCCCTCGACGTCGACGGACAGCCCTGCTTCCTCCAGGTCGGCGGCCTGGAGGTGGCGACCACCCCGGAGCGCGTCACGGAACTGCACCGGCGGCACGGCTGGCTCACCGCCTGGGGAGTCGAGTCGCGTGTCCTGACCGCCGAGGAGTGCGTCGAGAAGCACCCCCTGGTCAACCGCGACCGGGTCCTCGCGGGCCTGCACATCCCGACCGACGGCCTCGCCAAGGCGGTCCTCGCCGTCGAGGCACAGATCCGCCGGGCCACCGAGCGCGGAGTGACCTTCCTGGCCCGCCACGAGGTCCTGGACGTGCTCCGGTCCGACGGCGAGGTGACGGGCGTCCGCACCGACCAGGGCGACCTGCAGGCCGACATCGTGGTGTGCTGCGCCGGCATCTGGGGCCCGAAGATCGCCCGCATGGTCGGCATGAACCTCCCGCTCACCCCGCTCGGCCACCAGCTCGCCTGGACCGGCCCGGTCCCGGCGCTCGCCGGCCAGACCGAGGAGGCGGTGCGCCCGATCCTGCGCCACCAGGACGCCGACCTCTACTACCGCGACCGCTACGACACCCTCGGCATCGGCTACTACGGGCACCGCCCCATGCCCATCACCGCCGACGAGATCCTCTCCGTCGACGAGGCCGACGCGATGCCCTCCGTCCTGAAGTTCACCGAGGACGACTTCGCGGACGCCTGGACCGAGACGCAGTCACTGCTCCCCGCGACGAAGGACGCCAAGGTGGAGGAGGGCATCAACGGCCTCTTCTCCTTCACCACCGACGGCCTGCCCCTCCTCGGCGAGTCCCCCGACGTCAAGGGTTTCTGGGTCGCCGAGGCCGTCTGGGTCACCCATTCCGCCGGTGTCGGCCGTGCCGTCGCCGAGTGGCTGGTCGACGGCCACTGCTCCTCCTTCGACCTCCACGAGTGCGACGTCAACCGCTTCGAGCCGCACCAACTGTCCCCGGAGTACGTGCTGGCCCGGGACTGCCAGAACTTCGTCGAGGTCTACGACATCCTCCACCCGCTCCAGCCCTCCGGCGACCCGCGGCCGATCCGCACCACCCCCTTCTACGGCCGCCAACAGGAGCTCGGCGCCTTCTTCCTGGAGGCGAACGGCTGGGAGCGGCCGCACTGGTACGAGGCCAACGCCGGCTTGGTGGAAGGCCGTTCGATCGTCACCCCCAACGACTGGGCCGCCCGCTACTGGTCGCCCATCGTCGGCGCCGAGGCGCAGACCACCCGCGAGACCGTCGCCATGTACGACATGACGGCCCTCAAGCGCCTGGAGGTGAGCGGGCGGGGCGCGGCCGACTTTCTGGAGCGGCTGTGCACCGGCAAGGTCGCCAAGTCCGTCGGCTCGGTGACGTACACGCTGCTGCTGGACCACGACGGCGGCATCCGCAGCGACATCACCGTCGCCCGGCTGGGCCCCGACGTCTTCCAGGTCGGCGCCAACGGCAACCTGGACCTCGACTGGTTCACCCGCCACCTCCCCGCCGACGGCACGGTCCAGGTCCGTGACATCACCCCCGGCACCTGCTGCATCGGCCTGTGGGGGCCCCTGGCCCGGGACGTCCTCCAGCCGCTCACCGACGAGGACTTCTCGGCCACGGGCCTGAAGTACTTCCGCGCCAAGCGCGCCCACATCGGGTCCGTCCCGGTGACGGCCATGCGTCTGTCGTACGTCGGAGAGCTCGGCTGGGAGCTGTACACCACGGCCGACCTGGGGCAGAAGCTGTGGGACACGCTCTGGCGGGCGGCGCAGCCGCTGGGCGGCATCGCGGCCGGCCGGGGCGCCTTCAACAGCCTCCGCCTGGAGAAGGGTTACCGCTCCTTCGGCACCGACATGACCTACGAGCACGACCCCTACGAGGCCGGCGTCGGCTTCGCCGTCAAGGCCGACAAGGAGGACTTCGTCGGCAAGGCGGCCCTGGAGCGACGCCGGGCCGACGTACGGCGCAGGCTGACCTGTCTGACCATCGAGGACCCGCGGGCCGTCGTCATGGGCAAGGAGCCGGTGTACGACGGGCGGCGCGCGGTCGGCTACGTCACCAGCGCCGCCTTCGGGCACACCATCGGCAAGGGCATCGCATACGCCTGGCTGCCGGCGGAGCTGGCGGCGGCCGGTCAGCCGCTGCACATCGGCTACTTCGACCGGCGCGTGGAGGCGGTCGTGGCCGAGGAGCCGCTGTTCGACCCGGCGATGTCCCGTCTTCGGGGCTGAGCGGGCCGCAGAGGGCGGGAGGGCTGTAGGGGGTGCCGTGCGGGAGGACGACCGACGGCACCTCCGGGACGTCCACCGCGGTCCGGGCGCGCGGTGGGCCCGGTCTCAGCCCACGTAACCGAGCCGGTGGCTGAGTTCGTCGGCGCCCTCGACCAGGACCGGAGCCAGCTCGTGCATCCGCTCCTCGGTGAGCCGGAAGGCGGGCCCCGAGGCAGTGAGGGCGGCGACGACCTTGCCGTCACCGGAACGCACCGGCGCCGCCATGGCGTTGAGGCCCTCCTCGTACTCCTCCACCGTCATGGCGTAGCCCAGCTCACGGACCCGGACCAGCTCCGCCTCCAGCTGGTGCCGGTCGGTCAGTGTGCGGGCCGTCATCCGTTCGAGCCCGGCCACGGCGACCAGTTCGTCGCGGCGCTTTTCCGTGAGATGGGCGAGCAGGACCTTGCCGCTCGACGTGCAGTGCATCGGCGTCAGCCGGCCGACCCAGTTCTGGGCGGTGATGGCCGACTGGCCGCGCACCTGGTCGAGGTTGATCACATGATGGGACTCCAGGACCGCGATGTTCATCGTCTCGCCCAGCTTGTCGGCGAGGCGCTCGCAGATCCCGCGGCCGTGCTTGGTGACGTCGATGCGCCCGGTGACCGCCCCGGCCAGCCGCACGATGCCGAAGCCGAGGCGGTACTTCCCGCGCTCGCCCTCCTGCTCCACCATCCCGTGCGCCTCCAGGGCACCGAGCAGGCGGAACGCGGTGGACTTGTGGACGTCGATCGCCTCGGCCACTTCACTGACGCCTGCCTCGCCGCGCTGGGCGAGGATCTCCAGCACGGTGACAGCCCGGTCGACGGACTGCACCCCGCCGCCGGACGTGCCCCCGGACTCGGTGCCGTAGCTGCTCATGGCGAAACCCTATGCGAACAGGTCAACAGCGGTCAGCGGAAGACCACCGTGCGATGGCCGTTGATCATGACGCGGCTCTGGCTGTGCCACTCCACGGCCCGGGCGAGGACCTGTGCCTCGACGTCCCGGCCCAGGGTGACCAGACTCTGCGCGCTCTGGGCGTGGTTCACGCGGATGACGTCCTGCTCGATGATGGGCCCCTCGTCGAGATCCGGGGTGACGTAGTGGGCGGTGGCCCCGACGAGCTTCACCCCCCGCTCGTGCGCCTGGACGTAGGGCCGCGCGCCCTTGAAGCTCGGCAGGAACGAGTGGTGGATGTTGATGGCCCGGCCTTCGAGCTGCTTGCACAGGTCGTTCGAGAGGATCTGCATGTAGCGGGCGAGGACCACGAGGTCGACGTCCAGCCGGTCGACCAGGTCGAGCAGCCGCGCCTCCGCGTCCGCCTTCGTCTCCGGGGTCACCGGGATGTGGTGGAAGGGGATGCCGTAGCTCTCGGCGAGCGGGGCGAAGTCCCGGTGGTTGGAGACGATCGCGGGCACCTCGATGGCGAGTGCGCCGGTGCGCTGCCGGAAGAGCAGGTCGTTCAGGCAGTGGCCGAACTTCGACACCATGATCAGGGTGCGGGTCGGGGTGGCCGCTCTGCGCAGCTGCCAGGTGATGCGGTACGCCTCGGCGACCGGCGCGAAGCCGGAGCGCAGGTCCTCCAGTGTGGTGCTCGGGTCCGAGACGTCGAAGTGGACCCGCATGAAGAAGCGGTCCTGGAGCCGGTCGTCGAACTGCTGGCTCTCCTGGATGTTCCCGGAGTGCCGGACCAGGAAGCCGGTCACGGCGTGGACGAGGCCGGAGCGGTCCGGGCAGGACAGGGTGAGGACGAACTCGCGGTCGGGTTGCGGTCGAAGAGACACTGAGTCCTCCCGAAGGCTGCGCATTACGCAACAGTGCGACTGATACGCAACATGGTCCCGGCAGGGGCGGCCCTCGGTCAAGGGCTCACCGCCGCGTCCCGCCCCTTGGCGCCCGGGCCCGCACCCGGCCGGGAACGCTCCGCGGAAGTCAACGGCCGGGCCGCCCCCGGCAAAGGCGGAGGCAGGATTCGCCCTCGTGGGCCGCCGCCCCCGGCTCCATGACCATCCGGCCGCACGGCGTTCACGGCCTCTCGCCCGGCCTCACCGGGCCAAGGACGGGGCGGGGGTTCCGGCCCAGCGACGCAGGGCGGCGTCGAGGCCCTCGGCAGCGGCGGTGCCGGTGGTGGCGCCGATGCCGTCGCAGGCCCACGCGACCACGCCGTCCGGGCGTACCAGCACCCCGGCCGGCGTGCCGTCCGCGTCGCGCACGCTGCGCACGCGCCCCTCCCATCCCGCGGCGAGGCGGGCGAACGTACCGTCCGCCGTGCGGTCGAGCAGCAGGAACCCGCCGCCGTGGCCGTGGTCGACCAGCCGGGAACCGTCCCTCAGCCACAGGTCGGGGACGAACCGGCCGACCAGCGGATGACCGCCGGGCAGGTCGAGGCGCTGGGTGACACCGGAGATCTTCTTGACCGCGTAGGTCGCGCCGTCCCGGGTGCTCAGCAGATCGGCGACGATCTCCCGCAGCGCGCCCGACTTGGCGTCCCCGCGCAGCACGCCGATCTGGGCCCGCGTCCAGTCCAGCACCCAGGCGCCCAGGGGGCGGCGCTCGGTGTCGTAGGTGTCGAGCAGCCCCTCGGGCGCCCACCCGGCGAGCACGGCACCGAGCTTCCAGCCCAGGTTCGTCGCGTCGCCCACGCCGAGGTTGAGCCCCTGGCCGCCGAACGGCGGGTGCACATGCGCGGCGTCACCGGCCAGCAGGATCCGCCCCGACCGGTAGGCCGCGGCCTGACGGGTGTTGTCGGTCCAGCGGGTCGGCGCGGCGCGCAGCGCGGTGAGGGTGACGTCGGTGCCCGAGATCCGGCGCAGAGCGGCCTGCACCGCCTCCAGGGTGACCGGGGTGGAGCGGTCGGCGGGAGGGCTGTCGAACTCCACGGTGGCCACTCGCCCGGGCTGCGGTCCGTAGCGGTACGCCCCGCGGGCCGACCAGGTCCAGCCGTCGGTGAGCGGGGAGGGGTCGGCGATGTCGACGAGCGCCTGGTAGCCGGTGAGTTCGGGGTCGGTGCCGGGGAAGCCGATGCCCGCGAGGCGGCGCACGGTGCTGTGCCCGCCGTCGCAGCCGACCAGCCACCGGGTGCGCACGGGCCCGGCGGTGGTGCCGACCAGGACACCGTCGCCGGTGTCCTCGAGAGAGGTGACCTCCACCCCGCGCCGCACCGGCACGCCGAGCCGGGCGGCGTGGTCGGCCAGCAGCGCCTCCAGCCGGGGCTGGGGCAGCATGCGCGCCCCCTCGGCGGCGGTGTGCGCGGCGAGGTCGGGATCGGACCAGTCCACGAGGCCGGGGTCGAGGGGCATGCCCGCGAAGTGCCCGGTGAACCGCGACTCGGCCGCCCGCCGGCCGGTACCGGGCGCCCGGTCGGCGGCCACGGGGGAGAAGGAGCCCACCTGTTGGAGGGTCTCTCGCTGCACCTGTTCGGCTGCGGGGAGCAGGCCGCGGCGGTCGAGTGCCTCGGCCGTCGGCACGTTGACGGACTGCGCCTTCATCGCCCGGTCCGGCTCGGCCCGCCGTTCGAGTATCTGCACCGTCGCCCCGAAGAGAGCCAGCTCCGCGGCGAGCACGAGGCCCACCGGCCCGGCCCCGACCACGGTCACGTCCATGTTCTGCTGCATATCGACTGTCACGAACGCTGTTCTATGATGGAACACTGTTCGTGTCAAGTTATGATGTCCGGGTGAACCCGAGAGAGCGACGCGCGGCCCGCCACCGGCCGCCGAACCCCGAGGCCGGAAGCGACCCCAGGCCGCGGCGCCGCACGGTCCCGATCACCGTGGAACAGGTCGTCGACACCGCGCTCGGCCTCGTCGCCGCAGAGGGCTACGAGGCCCTGACCATGCGGCGGGTGGCAGGCGCGCTCGAGACCGGACCCGCCTCGCTCTACGCCCACGTGGTCAACAAGGCCGACCTCGACGAGCTGCTCATCGGGCGGCTGTGCTCCGAACTGGTGCTGCCGGAACCCGATCCCGCGGCCTGGCGGGAACAGATCCGCGGTGTGTGCGCCCAGATCCGCGACCAGTACCTGAAGTACCCCGGCATCTCGCGTGCGGCCCTCGCCATGGCCCCCACCGACCTCGAGATCGTCCGGGTCAGCGAGGGCATGCTGGGCATCCTGCTCGCGGGCGGTGTCGCCCCGCAGTCCGCGGCCTGGGCGATCGACGCCCTCCTGCTGTACGTGGCCGCGTACACCCTCGAGACGTCGATCGCGCGCCGCAGGTCGGCGCACGAGGACGCCGAGTGGGTCCTCGACCGGGACGAACTGCTGCGCCGGTTCACCGACCTGCCCGCCGAGACCTTCCCGCACACCACCCGCCACGCCACCGAGCTCGCCGCCGGCGAGGGCCACGACCGGTTCGACTTCACCCTCGGCCTGATGATCGACGGCCTCGCCCACGGCCGACCGGGATGACCCGCCCATCGGCGTGGCCCGGCCGGCCCCCGCCCGAACCATGCTGAGCAGGAATTGAACCCTCGGAATCGGGAGACATCGATGACGCCGGTGGGAGCGCAGGGCGGGAGCCCTGGAGCACCGCGAGCCGTGGACGCGGGCGTCGGCGCCGAGTCGCTGGCCCGGACGGCCACCGAACACCTGCTGGACCTCGGGCATGCCACGGTCCATCACCTGGCTGGTCCGCAGCAGTGGTTCGCCGCCCGGGACCGGCTCCAGGGCTGGCGGACGGCGCTCGCGGCGCGCGACCGGCGCCGGCCCGCCGTCGTCGAGGGCGACTGGTCGGCCTCGTCCGGCTACGCGACGGGGCGCGAACTCGCCGCCGCCGGCGACGTCACCGCGGTGTTCGCCGCCAACGACGACATGGCCATCGGTCTGATCCGGGCACTCCTGGAGGCGGGCGTGCGGGTGCCGGAGGACGTGAGTGTCGTCGGCTTCGACGACCTCCCCGTCTCCGCCTATGTCAGCCCACCGCTGACCACCGTGCGCCAGCCCTTCGACGCCGTCGCCCGCGAGGGCCTGCGGCTCCTGGTGCAGGCCATCGAGAAACCGGACGTCGAACCGGAGCCGGCGAGCGACCCACCGGTCGAACTCGTCGTACGCGCTTCGACGGCACCCCCGCCGACGGGCGGGCGGCGTCCGGCCGCCACCGGCTGACCGGCCCCGTCTGCCGGGTCGCACCGGAACCGGCACCGGCGGCGCGTCACGGCGCCGCCGGTGCCGGTCACCTCAGCGCACCTCGCGCGCGTACGGTGCCACGGCGATCCGGTCGATCAGGGGCGCGTACCGCGAGCGGAGCAGCACCCCGGGGAAGGTGTCCGAGGCGTAGGTCGTGCCGTCGAAGTTCGGCAGCTCCTCGGAGCGGAAGGTGATCGTGTTCTGTCCCTTCTTCAGGGTGACGGGGACGGTCAGTTCCCAGAAGTTGTTCTGGTGGAAGGTGTGCGGGAATCCGACGCGCCGCGTCTCGCCGCCGTTGACGGTGATGTCGGCGTGCCGGGCCAGCGGGTCCGGGTTGTAGTGGGTGGCCTCCGACTGCTCCGGGTTGGAGTAGCGGATCCGCAGCGCGTACAGCCCGGCCCGGTCCGCGGCGACGGTGAACGTGGCCGTGTTCTTGTTGCCCGGGTCGCCCCCGATGCCGGTGATCGCCGTGCCGTCGGTGGCCAGGGAGAGCGGGGTGAGCGTGGCCGAGCCCGCGAGTGCCGCGTCCTGGGCCTCGTACGTACGGGCCTTCAGCGCGCCCTCGGTCGGGGTGACCGTGAGACGGTCGACGAGGGTGGTCGACGAACCGCCCGTCACGGTCACCTTGTTGACTCCTCCGGAGAGGGAGACCGCGACACGGTTGCGGTCCTTGGCGAGGCGCAGGACGTCGTGTCCGTTGACGGAGAGCCCGGCGCCGGTGCCGCCGAGGGTGTCGACCTTGAGCGTGGCCTCACGGTCGGCGGGGGAGTACACCCAGAACGTGGCCGTCTGGCCCTTGGCGAGCCGGGCCGCGCCCGATCCGGAGCCCCCCACGTTGTAGGCGGGCTGTGCTCCGCCGCCCAGCCAGGCCAGCTCGCCCTCGTGGACCTGCGTGTCGGCCGAGGCGGCCGGCAGGGCGAGGGTGAGGCGGTCGACGATCGCGTCGCCCTTCGTCACCCGCTTGCCGTCCAGGCTCTTCGCGGCCAGCGTCAGCGTGTGCCTGCCCTTGGTGAGCTTCACCTTGGTGTCGGTGTGGTCCCACACCACCCACTTGTAGCCGAGCGGCAGGTAGAGCTGCTGCTCGCCGGCGGCCCGGCCGTCCACCCGCAGGAAGACGTCGGTGGGTCCCTGCTCCTTCACCTTGTCGAAGGTGTTGAGGGAGTTGGCGAAGACGCTCAGGTCGTAGGTGCCGTCCTCGGGCACGTCCACGGTGAAGTCGAGCGTGACGTCCGAGCCGGTGCGCAGCCCGCCCACGTCGTAGCCGCCCGAGGTGTAGAACTTCGATACGTCGGAGGTGGAGCCCTCCGGGCCGTTCTTCGAGTAGCCGGACCCGGTGTGCGCGGCGTCCTCCGCCTCGTAGGAGCCCTGCCAGCGCACCGGCGGCGACTGGGTCTTCGCCGCCTTCCCGGCCGGGCTGAGCACGATCTCGTACGCCGAGGACTCCTTCAGCCTCGGCAGCGTGCCGTCACCGAAGTCGACGGTGACCGTGCCGTCGTCCGCGACCTTCAGGTTCGTCTCGGTGAGCAGCTTGGGGCCGGAGTTGTCGCCGACCTGCCCGCTCCACTCGATCTCCCGCACCCAGGCGTGGACGTTCCTGCCGAAGAGCTTCTTCGGGACCCCGGCGAAGGTGATGTGCCCCTTGCCGGTGGAGCCGCCGAAGAGCAGCCGGGCCTGCTTCTTCTTCTCGTCGAGGGTGGCCACGCCCTGCATGGTGTAGTTCTGGCCGGGGAACGGCGGGGTCACCGACACCGTGTGCCCGGTCATCGAGGCGTACGAGTTCAGCAGCCACCACTGGCCGTTGCCCCGGTTGGACTGCACCGCGGAGTCGGAGAGGTTGCCGTCGATGTTCCAGTAGGCGATGTCGGCGTCCACCTTGGACTCCTCGATCGCGGAGACCCACTGGATCATCTGGCCGGGCACGGAGGTGTGGTAGTTGAAGGCGTACTCGTTGATGTTGACGGGCAGTTGGGTGCCCTCGCGGTCGGTGCCCCTGAACAGCTCCTTCTCCCACACCCGGTACTTGGCCACGCTCGCGCGCACCGCCTCCGGGTGGCTCAGCTCGTGCCAGGTGATGACGTCCGGGAGGGTATTGGCGGCCAGGGCGTGGGTGAGGAAGCCCTTCACCTGGTCGTACAGGACGCTGGTGTTGGGACCGGCGATACGGGCCTCGGGCATCCTGCCCTTGATGAGCCGGTAGGCGGAGTCCCAGGCGGCGAAGTAGTCCTTGGGGTCGCTGAGCCAGCTGACCTTGTCGTAACTCCACTGCCCGGTGCCGAACATGTTGCCCTCGGGCTCGTTGAACGGCACGAAGACGATGTTGTCCTGGTACTGCTTGGGCAGCTGCAGCACCTGGTCGACCTGCTTGGCGATCTTCTCCTCGTAGAGCCTCAGCTTCTCCGCGGGGGTGTCGCCGGGCCACTCGTACGGGAAGCCGCGGTGGATGTCGGTCATGTAGATGTACACGTCGCCGTCGGTGGAGTCGGCCAGCGGCCTCACCACGTCGAGGGCGTCGGCGCCGGGGTGCTGCGGGCCGTCCTGCGCCTTGGTCGAGACCGTGCGCAGGCCCATGCCCTCGATGAGGTTGTTGGTGGGGACGTCCGGGCCGTAGACGCCGTAGAGGGTGCCGGAGGCGCCGCCGTGGAAGGCGCCGGTGTCCGAGCCGAGGTCGACCGTGAGCGCGCCCTCGCGGACCACGGTGACGGTCGCCCGCACCGCGCGTCCGGAGGCGGTTCCCGCCACCGTGAAGGTTCCCGGCCGTGCGTACTTGTCGGCGGGTATCGCCTCCCAGACGACGGGGGTGTCACGGTCGTAGCCGTCGGAGAAGGTGGCCCGGACGGCGGCCGGGAGGGTGGGGGCGGTCCCGTCGGTCGTACGGACGTCGAAGGACGTCGTCGACAGTTCCTGGAGGGTGGGCACGGCCCCGACCAGCCCGGCCACCTGCTCGGCGCTGAGCGCCGAGTGCCACACGGCGAAGTCGTCGACGGCGCCCTTGAGCAGCGGGTCCGGGTAGAGGGACTTGCCGATGAAGCCGGCGGCGGTGGCCGAATCGCTCAGCAGGTCCTTGGCCTTGATGGCGGTCGCGGCGGAGGAGACCGCCACGCCGTCGAGGTAGGTGGTGAGCCGGCCGGTGGCGGTGTCGAGGGTGACGGTGACCGTCCGCCATCCGTCCGCGGGCAGTGCCGCGTAACCGCGGACCTGCGCCTCCGCACCGCCTCCGCCGGTGGTCACGGAGGTCTGGAACAGTCCGTTGCCGTTGTACGGGGTGCTGAAGAGGTACTTGCTGGTGTCCGTGCCCAGATCGAAGATCCGTTGCCAGGACGCCTGTTCGCCGCTCCACTTCACCCGGGCGGAGACCGTCAGATCGCTCGCGCCACCGAGCACCTCGCGGGGCAGACGGACGTAGGCGCCGTCGGAGGTGGGTGCCCCGCCCGGCAGGGCCAGCGCCCGGCCGCCGTCCGCGCCCGCCACGGACTGTGCCGTCGAGCCGTTGACCAGGCTCGCCGTCAGGCCGTTGCCGGAGCTGTCGGTGATCTTCCCGGAGTCGAGGTCGTCCTGGTCGAAGGTGTAGCGGGCGACGGGCCCGGGGGCCTCGGCCGCGTGCGCGGGGACGGCGGGCGCGGCCAGCAGTCCCGCGCCGAGGGCCAGCGCCATGGCGGCCGGTGCCCGGCGTCGCGTGGATCTGTCAGCGGATGACATGGATACGTCCTCAATCGTCGAGTAGCGGGTTCGGCCGACCCGCCCCGATCACCGTCGAACCGGTTCGACACAGGTGGGGCTGGGGGAGAGGCGCGTGTCAGAGGGACGGCTGGTGTGGCGGCTCTGTGACGGCGGGTGCGGGGGAGACGGCATGGGACAGCTGTGTCGAACCGGTTCGGCGAAGCTAGCACCGGGGGATTCGGCCAGCAATCCCTTCGACACGGAGTTCTCGCCGTCGTTCGTGTCCTGCCGGGGATTGTGGTGCGGGTATTGACAGGTGCCCGGGCAGTTCCTACGTTCACTTCCACGCGAACCGGTTCGACAGCCGGTCGCCCGTCCCAAGGAGTCGCCGTGAACATCGGTGAGATCGCCCGACGGGCCGGTGTCTCGCGCAGCACCGTGTCCTACGCACTGAGCGGCAAGCGCCCGGTGTCGGAGGACACGCGCCGGAAGATCCAGCGGGTCGTCGACGAACTGGGCTACCAGCCCAGCGCCAGCGCCCGCGCCCTGGCCAACGGCAGGACCAGCACCATCGGCCTGGTCTTCCCGCCGGCCGGGAACCACTACACCGGGATGCAGCTGGACTTCATCGGCAGCGTGGTGGAGGCCGCCGCCGCCCATGACTACGACGTGCTGCTGTCGCCGAGCGGCATGGACAGCGACCGTTCCTTCCAGAGGCTGCTGGGGGAGCGGCGGGTCGACGGCGCGATCCTGATGGAGATCCGCCTGCAGGACGACCGGGCCGATCACCTGGCCGCGCTCGGCTTTCCCTCCGTCGCGATCGGCCGTACCGCCCACGCGGAGGAGGGCTGGTACGTCGGCCTGGACCACACCGCGCTGGCGGCGGCCTGCGTCCATCACCTCGCGGACCTCGGCCACCGCCGGGTCGCCTTCGTCAACCGGCCCGAACAACTCCTCAGGACCGGGTACGAGTCCGCGCACCGCGGTCTGGACGGCTTCACCAAGGCCGCGGCCGAACGCGGACTGACCGTGCGGACCTACTGCTGCGGGGACGACGCCGCCTCCGGCCAGGCCTGCGTGGAACAGATCCTGCACGACGACCCGGCCACCACGGCCCTGGTCACCCTGAACGAGGCCGCGCTGGGCGGCCTGTACCGGGGGCTCGCGCACGCGGGCCGCCATGTGCCGCGCGACTTCTCCGTCACCGGGGTCGTCGCCAACCGCTGGGCGGAGACGGTCACCCCGCAGCTCACCGCCGCGGACGTCCCGGCCGAGGAGATGGGCCGGCTCGCCGTCGACCTGCTGGTGGAGCGACTGGGCCACACCGACGCCCCGCCCCGGCACCACCTCCTCATCCCGCCGATCTCGCTGCGGAGCAGCACCGGGCCCGCGGCGACCTGATTCACCCTCCCGAACCGCACGCGTCACCGTCACACCGCTCACGTCCGAACGCCGCCCGACGGCGCTGTTCGCCGTGCCCGCCTCTGCGCGCGACCCACTGCCGCGGCACCCGCATGTCACACACCGAAGGAACCGCCATGACCAGTTTCGCCAGACACCGCCGTCCCACCGCCGCGATCCTGATCTCCCTCGCCGTCGCCACCGGCGTCACCGCCTGCGGCTCCGGCTCGGGCAGCAGCGGCACCAAGGGTGCCGACAGCGGTACCTACACCGTGTGGGACCCGTACCCGCAGTTCGCCAAGGGCTCGGCCTGGACGACCCTGCTGGACAAGTGCGGCACCGAGGCGGGCGTCAAGGTCAAGCGGACCGGCTTCGACACGAGCGACCTCGCCAACAAGACCCTGCTCGCCGCCCAGCAGGGCAACTCCCCGGACATCCTCATCGTCGACAACCCGGTCGTCTCCACGCTGGCCGAGGCGGGCGTGCTCACCACGACCGACGACAACAAGCTGGACACCTCGAAGGTCGACCCCAACCTGCTCGCGGCCGGCCAGTCCGGCGGCAAGACCTACGGCACCCCGATCGGCGCCAACACCCTCGCGCTCTACTACAACGAGAAGGTCCTCAAGGAAGCCGGCGTGGACATCGCCTCGGTGAAGGACTGGGCCTCGCTGACGGCGGCCCTGGAGAAGGTGAAGAAGGCCGGGAAGAAGGGCATCACCTTCTCCGCGATCGGCACCGAGGAAGGCAGCTTCCAGTTCCTGCCCTGGTTCTGGGGCGCAGGCGCCAAGCTCACCGAACTCGACTCGGCGCAGGGCGAGTCGGCGCTCTCGCTGTGGAAGGACTGGCTGAAGAGCGGCTACGCCCCCAACTCGGTCCTCAACAACACCCAGACCACCAGCTGGCAGGAGTTCGCCACCGGCGAGTACGCCTTCGCGGAGAACGGCACCTGGCAGCTCGCCAACGCCGAGAAGGCCGGATTCCCGTACGGCGTCCTGCCGATCCCCGGCGCCGACGGAGGCTCCGCCCCCGCCCCCACCGGCGGCGAGTTCGTCACCCTCCCCGTCCAGGACGACACCGGCCGCTACGCCACCTCCCAGAAGCTGGCTGCCTGTCTGACCAGCGCGGCGGGCCTCCTCGAGACCGACAACACGCTGTCCTACGTGGCCCCCACCAGCGAGGTCCAGGACAAGCAGGTCGCCGCGAACGCCGCGCTGAAGCCGTGGGTGGAGGCGGTCAAGTCCGCCAAGGGCCGCACCAGCGACGACCTCGGCACCAAGTACCCCAAGATCTCCGAGCAGATGTGGAAGGCCGTCCAGTCCGCGCTCAGCGGCTCGAAGTCCCCGAAGGACGCGCTGACCGACGCCCAGTCCGCCGTCAAGTGAGCGCACCCCGGGGCCAGTTGATGAGCCAGACGAAACAAGTGCCGCGCCCTCGGACCGACTCCGAGGGCGCGAGGCCCGAGGCGCGGCGCCGGCCCGCCTCCCCGCACTGGGCCGCCTGGGCGTTCCTGGCCCCGGTGACCCTCTACCTCGCCCTCTTCTACGCCTATCCGCTCTACCGCAACCTCGACCTGAGCCTGCGCAACTACACCGTGCGCTCCTTCGTCCAGGGCGACGCACCGTTCACGGGGCTGGCCAACTACCGGAAGATCTTCGACGACCCGACCTTCGCCCCGGCCCTGCTGCACACCGTCGTCTTCACCGCCGTGTGCCTGCTCTTCCAGTACGCCATCGGCCTGGCCCTGGCGGTCTTCTTCCACCAGAACTTCCGGCTCTCCGCCACCCTGCGCGCCCTGTTCCTCGTACCGTGGCTGCTGCCGCTGATCGTGTCGGCCTCCACCTGGTCGTGGATGCTCAACAGCGACTCCGGCATCGTCAACGCCCTGCTGCACGCCTTCGGCCTCGACCCGGTCAACTGGCTGACCTCGCCGTCCTGGTCGCTGGCCTCGGTGATCATCGCGAACATCTGGATCGGCGTCCCCTTCAACCTGGTCGTCCTCCACAGCGGCCTGCAGTCGATCCCGTCGAGCCTGTACGAGGCGGCCGCCCTGGACGGAGCGAACGCCTGGCAGCGGTTCTGGCGCATCACCTTCCCGCTGCTGCGCCCGGTCTCCGCGATCACCCTGCTGCTCGGGCTCGTCTACACGCTCAAGGTCTTCGACATCATCTGGATCATGACCAAAGGCGGTCCGGCCGACTCCTCCACCACCTTCGCCACCTGGTCCTACCAGCTCGGCTTCGGCAACCTCCTGCCAGCCTTCGGCCCCGGCGCGGCCGTCGGCAACCTGCTCGTGGTCGCCGCCCTGGTCTTCGGCCTGATCTACGTGCGGGCCCAGCGAAAGCAGGCACTGTCATGAGACCGATGTGGAAGACCGGTGCGGGCCTGCTGCTGACCGGGATCATGCTCTTCCCGGTCTACTGGATGGTCAACGTGTCCTTCACCCGCGACCAGGACATGCGCAAGAGCCCACCGGACCTGTTCCCCCTCCACGGCACCCTGGCCGGCTACCGCACGGTCCTGAACGAGCAACTGCCCTATCTGGGTACCAGCCTGGTCGTCGCCCTGGGCACCGTCGTGCTGACCGTGGCGCTGGCCGCCCCGGCCGGCTACGCGCTGGCCAAGCTCCGTCCGCGCGGCGGCGGCATCCTCAGCTTCGCCCTGCTCGCCGCCCAGATGATCCCGGGCATCATCATGGCGATGGGCTTCTACGCCATCTACCTCCAGCTCGGTCTGCTCCAGTCCGTCCCCGGCCTGATCGTCGCCGACTCGACCCTGGCCGTCCCCTTCGCGGTGCTCATCTTCACCGCGTTCATGTCCGGCATCCCCGGCGAACTCCTCCAGGCCGCCCAGGTGGACGGGGCGCGCGCCCTGCGCACCTTCTGGTCGGTGGTCCTGCCGATGAGCCGCAACGCCGTCGTCACGGTGTCCCTGTTCGCGTTCCTGTGGTCCTGGTCGGACTTCGTCTTCGCCAGCACCCTGGTCAACGGTGGCGCCCACGAGCCGATCACCCTCGGCATCTACCACTACATCGGCAACAACAACCAGGAGTGGAACGCCATCATGGCCACCGCCGTCGTCGCCTCGCTGCCCGCCGCGGTCATCCTCGTCCTCGCCCAGCGCTACGTCGCCGCCGGTGTGACCGCCGGTGCCGTGAAGGACTGAGACCCCCACCCGTCGGCCCCACCGCTCGAGAAACGAGAAACCCCTTCATGACCGTCGCCCGTTCCGGCCCGGCCTTCTCCGTCCACGACATCCCGTTCAGCACCTACGGATCCTGGTTCGGCATCTCCCCGGTGGTGGCGGAGAAGACGTACGCCGAGGACCTCCACCTCGTCTCGCACCAGAACGGCATGCACGCCGTCCTGAGCCTCGTGCCGCTCGACCCCGCGACCGGCGAGCGGGCCGAGACCCGCGTCGAGGCGGCCCCGGGCCTGCTGACCTGGACCGGCGCGGCCGGGCGCGTGGATCTCACCTACGAGTCGCCGGACACCGTACGACTGCGCGGTGCGGGTCTGCCGCTGCGGATCTCGGCGGCGGCCCGGACGCTCACCCCGTTCAGCGGCACGTACTTCTACCGCGAACCGGCCGTCGACGCGTACGTGTTCACCTCGTACGAGACCGGACGCCGCTACCGGGTCACGCTGCTCGCCGGCACGGTGGCCGGGGTGTTCGGCAGCCAGGCCCTGGGCAGCGCCGACCGCGGTGTCACCGTCGCCGACGCGGACGGCGGCTGGGAGATCGCCGTCGAGGAACTCGACACCGCCCGCCCTCCTCACGTGCCGACGGCGGCCTTCGCCAAGGTCGTCGAGGCCGCCCGGAACTCCTTCGCGGACTTCGTCGACACCGTGGCCCCCTGGCGCTCGTCCGCCACCCCGGCCGCCGAACTCGCCGCCTACGTCCTGTGGTCGGCGACCGTACGCCCGGCCGGCCTGGTCACCCGGCCCGGCGTCCTGATGTCCAAGCACTGGATGGACAAGGTCTGGAGCTGGGACCACTGCTTCAACGCCCTCGCCCTCGCGCCCGGTTGCCCCGAACTGGCCCGGGACCAGTTCCAGCTGCCCTTCGACCACCAGGACGAGACCGGGGCACTGCCCGACTCGGTCACCCACTCCGAGGTGCTCCACAACTTCGTCAAACCGCCCATCCACGGCTGGGCCTTCGGTCACCTCCGCCGCAGGCTCCCGACCCCGCCCGACCGGGCCGAGCTGACCGGGACGTACGACAGGCTGCAGCGCTGGACGGAGTTCTGGCTCACCGCCCGGCGCGCGCCCGGCGCCGCCCTGCCGCACTACCAGCACGGCAATGACAGCGGCTGGGACAACGCCACCACCTTCGACCCCGAACGCATGGTCGTCACCGCGGACCTGGCCGCCTTCCTGACTCTCCAGCTGCGTGAACTCGCCGATCTGGCAGAGCTGTTGGACAGACCCGAGGAAGCCGGCCGGTGGACGCGGGCCGCCGAGGAGACCCAGCGGGCGATGCTCGACCAGCTCTGGAGGGGCGACCGGTTCGTCGCCCAGGGCGTCGACAGCGGCGACACCTGGGGCACCTCCAGCCTGCTCGACCTGATGCCCGTCGTGCTGGGCGAGCATCTGCCGCAGGAGATCGGCGAGGTGCTGGCCGCCCGGATCGAGGCCCATCTGACCCCGTACGGCCTGGCCACCGAACTGCCGTCCTCGCCGCACTACGCGGCCGACGGCTACTGGCGCGGCCCGATCTGGGCTCCTGCCACGGTCCTCGTCGAGGACGGTCTGCGCCGCGGCGGCCACCACCGGCTGGCCGACGAGATCAGCGCCCGCTTCCGGGCCCTGTGCGAGCACCACGGCTTCGCGGAGAACTTCGACGCCCTGACCGGAACGGGTCTGCGCGACCGCGCCTACACATGGACGGCCGCCGCCTACCTTCTGCTCGCCGAGGCACACGCGCAGCGGGACGGCGGATGAGCCCGGTCAGGCCAGGGTGACCTCCACCGGCAGCTTCTTGATGCCGTTGACGAAGTTCGAGCGCACCCGGGGGACGTCACCCACCAGCCGGATGTCGGCGAGGCGCGGGATCAGCTCCTCGAACATGATCCGGATCTCGGTGCGGGCGAGGAGGTTGCCCAGGCACAGGTGCGGGCTGCCCTTGCCGAAGGTGACATGGTCGTTGTGCTCCCGGGCCACGTCGAAGTCGTACGGGTTGCCGAAGACCTCCTCGTCGCGGTTGCCGGAGGCGTACCACATGACGACCTTGTCGCCCTCCCGGACCTGCTTGCCGCCGAGTTCGACGTCCCGGGTCGCGGTGCGCCGGAAGTGGTAGACGGGCGAGGCCCAGCGCAGGAACTCCTCGACCGCCGTGGGGATCAGCGACGGGTCGTCCCGCAAGCGGGCCAACTGCTCGGGGTGCTGGAGGAGGGCCAGCATGGAGTGGGTGATGGTGTGCCGGGTGGTCTCGTTGCCGGCCACCACCAGCAGCAGGAAGTAGTTGTCGAAGTCCTGCGCCGAGAGCGGGACGCCGTCGCGCGGGGTGGTGTTGACCAGCTTGGACACCAGGTCGGTGCCGTCCCCGCCGCGCCGCTGGCGCGCCAGCTCCCGCCCGTACGCGAAGACTTCGAGCGAGGCGGGGGAGCGGAACGGCAGATCGCGGTACTTCTCGCTCTCCGCGCTGTGCAGCAGGACGTCCGCGTAGTCGGGGTCGGTGTTGCCGATGATGCGGTTGCCCCAGTCGATCAGCTGCTGGTTGTCCTCCGGCGGGACGTCGAGGAGGCGGGCCAGGACGTTGATGGGGAAGTCCGCCGAGACCTCCTTGACGAAGTCGAAGGTCCCCTTGGCCAGGGCCGCGTCCAGGGTCTTCGCGGTCAGACCGCGCAGGAAGTCGGTGTAGCTGTTGATGACCCCCGCGCCGAACTGGCGCTGGATCACGCTGCGCAGGGCCCGGTGGCGGACGCCGTCCAGCTCCAGGATGGAGGCGCGCTTTGCGATCTGGTCCTCGTCGACCTCCTCCAGGTTGACGAACCTCGTGGAGGTGAAGGTCTCGGCGTCCCGGTCGACGCGTGCGATGTCCGCGTGCCGGGTGACCGCCCAGAAGCCGGAGTTGGGCGCCTCCTCGGGCTGCCAGTGCACCGGGTCCTCGTGGCGCAGGGTGTGGAACATCCGCCAGGGGGTGACCCCGTCGGTGAAGTGGTCGAGGTTGGCGAGGTCGACGTCGGCGAGCGCCATCGGCTCGGCGGCGGCCGGAACAACAGTGGTCACGTGGGTGCTCCCAGTCGTCACAGGTGGTAGGCGTACTCGGTGAACTCCCAGTCGGTGACATGCCGTTGGAAGCGTTCGACCTCGTTGCGCTTGTAGGAGAGGTAGGAGGTGGTGAAGTCCTTGCCGAGCAGCTCGGACAGATCGGTGTCGGCCTCCAGCGCGTCCAGCGCGGCGGACAGGTCCATGGGCAGGACGGCCGAGCGGGCGGTGTCGTAGCCGTAGCCCTCCAGCGGCGCCGGCGGCTCCTCACCGGCGTGGACGCCCAGCAGGGCGGCGGCGAGAGTACCGGCGACGAGCAGGTACGGGTTGGCGCTCGCGTCCCCGAGCCGCAGCTCCAGACGGGCCCCGGAACCCCGCTCGGGCGGCACCCGGACCATGGCACTGCGGTTGTCCAGCCCCCAGTCGATCAGCCAGGGCGCGAGGGTGTCGGGGCCGAAGCGCTTGTAGGAGTTCACCGTCGGGTTGGCGAGGGCGGCGAGCGCGGGGGCGTGGGCCAGGATGCCGGCGAGGGCGTGCCGGGCGGTCGCGGACAGGCCGTAGGAGCCCGTCGGATCACCGAATGCGTTGTCCCCCTGCTCGTCCTGGCAGGAGAGGTGCAGGTGGAAGCCGGAGCCGCCCGCGTCTTTGAAGGGCTTGGCCATGAAGGTGGCCAAGTTGCCTTCCTTGCGGGCCAGTTCCTTGACGGCGGCCTTGAAGCGGAAGGCGCGGTCGGCGGCGTCCAGGGCCTCGGAGTGGGTCAGGTTGATCTCGTACTGGCCGCCGTCGAACTCGTGGTTGCCGGTGACGACACCGAGGCCCAGGTCGCGCAGCGCGCGCAGGGTGCGCAGCAGGTGGTTGCCGGGGTCGGCGCGCAGGCCCGCGGTGTAGACGGCGCCGGTGGTCTCCGGGGAGCGGCGCCAGCCGGTGGGGGACTGCGGGGCGGGCTCCAGCAGGAAGTACTCCAGCTCGGGGCCGACGACGGGCCGCAGGCCCTGTGCCGCGCACCGGGCCAGCACACCGCGCAGCAGGTCACGCGGGGACTCGGCGGCCGGAGCCGAGGTCGCCGGGTCGGTGACCTCGCCCAGACAGGTGGCCACGCCGGGTTCCCAGGGCAGGACGGACAGGGTCGACAGGTCGGGCCGTACGCACACGTCCGGCAGCCCGGCGTCCAGACCGCCCGCGACCGGGACCACGTCCCCCTGCGGGGAGGTGTGGTAGACCGCCCGGCAGAAGGCCAGACCGTGCTCGCAGGCCGAGGGCAGATGGTCCACCAGGACGTCCCGCGCGCGGTCCGTGCCGATGAGGTCGGGGTAGATCACCCGCACGACGTCGATGCCGTCGGCCGTGAGCCGCTCGACGTGACGGCGGATGTCCGGATTGGCGTGAGAGCTCACCGATGCCTCCTTGGGCGGCTGGGGCAGCCTCGGGCTTTCGTTTGAACCCGAACGTTATGGAGGAGGGCGCCCTCCCGCAAGAGGTGGGCGCAATTAATTTATCCACCTGGATAGGTATTGACCAGGGGGTGGCCGCTGCCTACCTTGTTTGAAGCCAAACGAGTTGGGGAGGCGTTTCCGCGCATCCCTTTGGCCGGGGCCCGGCCGTTCACGGCCGGGCCCCACTTCGCCCCTTCGCTCCCGCTCCCTCAGGAGGACCGGCCATGAAGGTCGTCGTCGACATGAACAAGTGCCAGGACCACGGCCAGTGCGTCTTCGCCGCCCCCGACGTCTTCTCGATGGACGACGACGGACATCTGCTGTACGTCCCCGACCCGGACGAGGCGCTGCGTGACGAGGTCGAGGAAGCCGCGGACGTGTGCCCGCTCCAGGCGATCCGGATCGAGGGCTGACATGGGCGCCGGCATCGTCGTCGCGGGCGCCTCCATGGGCGGTCTGCGCGCGGCCGAGCAGTTGCGGGCCGCCGGCTGGAGCGGCCGGATCACGGTGATCGGCGACGAGCCGCACATGCCGTACAACCGGCCCCCGCTGTCCAAGGAGGTCCTCGCGGGCAGGGCGCCCTTCGCCTCCCTCGCCTTCACCCCCAAGGCGGCCGCGGCCGACGTGCGGTGGCGGCTCGGCGTCAGGGCCGTCGCGGCCCGCCTCGACGAACGAACGGTCTCGCTCGACGACGGCTCGACCCTCCCGTACGACGCTCTCGTGGTCGCCACCGGCATGCGCCCCCGCCGCCTGCGCTGCCCGGGCCCGCTCGCCGGCCGGCACACGGTCCGCACCATCGACGACGCCCAGGGGCTGCGGGACGAACTGACCCGGCCCGGTGTGCGCGTGGTCGTGGTCGGCGCCGGGTTCATCGGCTGCGAGGTGGCCGCCACCGCCGTGGCCCTCGGCGTCACCGAGGTCACCGTCGTCGACCCGCTGCCCCTGCCCATGGTCGGCCCGCTCGGCGAACTGCTCGGGCGCGCGCTGCTCAAGAGGCACGAGGAGCGCGGGGTGCGGTTCGCGCTCGGCACCGGTGTCGCCGGGTTCGAGGGCGAGGACCGCGTCACCGGGGTCGTCCTGTCCGACGGGACGGTTCTGGAGGCGGACGTCGTCGTCGAGTCCGTCGGGTCGGTCGCCAACACCGAATGGCTGGACGGCAACGGCCTCGACCTCTCCGACGGCGTGCTCACCGACGCGCATCTGCGGGCCGGGGGACGGCGGGACGTGGTCGCGGTCGGTGACGTGGCCCGCTTCCCCAACGCCCGCTACGACGGGGTGGCCCGCCGTGTCGAGCACTGGTCCATCCCCACCGACACCGCCAAACACGCCGCGAAGACCCTCGTCGGCGCCGAGACCGCGCCCTTCGCCCCGCTGCCCACGTTCTGGAGCGACCAGCACGAGTTCCGCCTCCAGTCCTTCGGCGCCCCGGTGCTCGGCAAGGACGACGTACGGATTCTGGACGGCGACCCGGAGGGCGACGTCCTGGTCGGCTACCACACCGGCGGCCGGCTCGTCGGTGTCGTCGCGCTCGGCGGTCAGGCCGCCGCCATGGGTGCCGCCCGCTACCGCGCCCAGCTGCTGAAGCAGCCCGCCCTCACCGCGTAAGGAACCCCCTCATGTCTGCTGTCCGTGGCTACTTCCACCCCAAGACGGCGAGCGGTGCCTCGTCGCTGATCCCCGCACCCCCGTGGCGCTACTCCGGCGACCTGCTCACGGTCGAGTACCGCACGGATCCCGCCAGGGTGCGCGAACTGCTGCCCGAGCCGCTGGACCTGGCCGACGAGGACCCCGGTGCCGTGGCCCTGATCTGGGCCGACTGGCAGTCCTGCTCGGCCTCGGGCCGGGAACTGCTCGACCCCGTCCTCTCCCAGTACAAGGAGGCCTTCGCGGTCGTCCGCTGCAAGTACCGCGGGGAGACCTACTCGCGGTGCGTGTACATCTGGGTCGACAAGGACTTCGCGATCGCGCGCGGACTGCACCAGGGGTATCCGAAGAAGCTCGGCTCCATCCACCAGACCCGTCCGCATCCGTACGGGCCCGCTCCGCGTATCGAGGCGGGCGCCCGCTTCGGGGCGACCCTCGCCGCCGCGGACCGACGGCTCGCCCAGGCCGTGGTGACACTGCGGGAGCCCTCGCCGACGAACGGCTTCGTGAACGCCCACCCCATGGCCCATCACCGGTGGCTGCCGTCCGTCGAGAAGGGGAAGGGGCTCGCGCTGGACGAACTGATCGAGACGGGCGCGGCCTCCTTCGAGGGCGGGCAACCGTGGGTGGGAGACGCCGAGTTGTCCCTGTTCGAGGCGCCGACGGAGGAGTTGGCGCGCCTGGAGATCCGGGAGCCGATCGCCGCGTACTACCGGCAGGTCGGGGTCGTGTGGGACGGCGGCCGGCTGCTGGAGTCCGGAACCTCCGGAGCCGAATGAACCCCCGTACACCACGCCGTACTTGGAGACCGGACATGACCGAACACACCCTCACGGTGGCCGGAGTCGCCGTCGACACCCGGCACTGGATCGGCGGCGAGCGCGTCGCCTCGGCCGACACCTTCACCGACGTCTCACCCATCGACGGCGCCGTGCTCGGGGAGATCGCCCGCGGCGGCCCTGCCGAGGCGCGGGCCGCCGTCGCTGCCGCCACGGCCGCCTTCCCGGCCTGGGCCCGCACGCCCCGCGCCGAGCGCGCCCGCATCCTGCACGCGATCGCCGACGGTGTCGAGAAGCGGATCGAGGAACTCGCCCTCGTGGAAACCACGGACAACGGGGCCTTGTTGCGTTCGCACCGGCGAGGCGTGATGCCCAGGGTCGCGCACAACTTCCGGTTCTTCGCGGACTGGTTGCTGAAGCTGGACCACGAGGACTTCGAGACCCGGGGGCACACCAACCACGTCAGCTGGGACCCGGCCGGGCCGTCCGTGCTGATCACCCCTTGGAACGCGCCGCTGATGCTGTCCACCTGGAAGGTCGCCCCCGCGCTCGCCGCGGGCAACACCGTCGTCCTCAAGCCCGCCGAGTGGACCCCCCTGACCGCCTCCCTGCTCGCCGACATCGCCGCCGAGGCCGGGCTGCCCGCCGGCGTGCTGAACATCGTCCAGGGCTACGGCTCCGAGATCGGAGACGCCCTGACCTCGGACCCGGACGTACGCCGGATCAGCTTCACGGGCTCGGTGCCGACGGCCCGTCGCATCGCGGCCTCGGCCGCCGGGAACCTCACCCCCCTGAGTCTCGAACTCGGCGGCAAATCACCCCTGCTGGTGTTCGCCGACGCCGACCTGGACCTCGCGGTCGACCTCGCGGTGGAGCAGTACGACAACGCCGGGCAGGTGTGTCTGGCCGCGACCCGCATCCTCGTCGAGGAGCCGGTCGCCGAGGAGTTCACTCGACGATTTGTCGACAAGGCGACCAGGCTTCGGCAAGGCGACCCTCGCGACGAGGCCACCGACATCGGCCCCAACATCCACCCGAACCAGCTGGAGAAGATCGACGGCTTCGTACGGCGGGCCCTGGCCGCCGGGGCACGAGCCGTCATCGGCGGACACCGCACGGACGGCCAGTACTACGCGCCGACCCTGCTCACCGATGTCGCCCAGGACTCGGAGATCGTGCAGGAGGAGGTCTTCGGGCCGGTCCTCACCCTCCAGACCTTCCGCACCGAGGAGGAGGCCGTACGGCTCGCCAACGACACCCGCTTCGGACTCGCCGCCACCCTCGCCACCGGCGACCCCGAGCGCGCCGAGCGCGTCACCGCGCAGCTGGTCGCGGGCACCGTGTGGGTCAACTGCTTCTTCGTCCGCGACCTCCAGGCCCCCTTCGGCGGCTCCCGCCAGTCCGGGGTCGGCCGCGAGGGCGGCACCTGGAGCTTCGACTTCTACTGCGACCTGAAGAACACCGTCACCGCGCCGAAGGGATGGCACCACCATGGGTGAGATCGTCGGGGCGGGACTGCTCGCCCATGTGCCCACCATCGTGCTCCCCGAGGACGAGCGGCTGGAGCTGAACGAGGGCAAGGAGATCACCCTCGTCACCGGCCTGCGGCAACTGCGCGAGGAGGTGTTCGAGCGCGACGACTACGACACCGTCGTCGTCCTCGACTCCCACTGGGCCACCACCGTCGAGTTCGTCGTCACCGCGCAGCAGCGCCGGGCCGGCCTGTTCACCTCGGAGGAGCTCCCGCGCGGCATGTGCCGGATGCCGTACGACTTCCCGGGCGACCCCGAACTCGCCTTCAACATCGAGAAGTTCGCGGACAAGCACGGTACCTGGATCACCGCGATCGAGGACGAGTACCTGCCGATCTACTACGCCACCGTCAACCTCTGGAAGTTCCTGGGGGAGGGGCTGCCCGACAAGCGGTGGGTGACCATCGGCGTCTGCCAGACCGGGGACATGGAGGACCATCTGCGGCTCGGGCGGGCACTCGCCGACGGTATCGCCGCCACACCCGGCCGCCGCGTCCTGCTCATCGCCTCGGGTGCCCTCTCGCACACCTTCTGGCCGCTGCGCGAACTGCGCGACCACGAGGCCAGCGACCCCGTGCACATCCGCACCCCCGAGGCCCGCGAGGCGGACCTCGAGCGCATCGCCTGGTTCAAGGAGGGCCGTCACGACAAGGTCCTCGACACGATGGACGAGTTCTGGAAGCACAAGCCGGAGGCGAAGTTCTTCCACCACCTGATGATGGCCGGCGCCCTGGGCGAGCGCGCCTGCGTCGCCAGGGCCCGTCAGTACGGCGCGTACGAGAACTCGATCGGCACCGGCCAGGTCCACCTCTGGTTCGACCGCCCGTCCGACGGCTGGACCGGCACCGGCCTGCCGAACACCCCCCGCACCCCGCACAGCCGCAGCTAGGAGACCGGAACATGCCCGAGTACCGCCGCATCCTCCTGGACGGTGCCGCCGTCCACGTCACCGTCGACGGCGACGAGCTGGTCGCCGGGGACGGTCGCCGCGTCAAGACCGAGGACGCCCAGCACCTGCCGCCGGTCGAGCCGTCGAAGGTGATCGCCGTCCATCTCAACCACCGCAGCCGCGTGGACGAGTTCGGGATCGAACTGCCCGACACCCCGACGTACTTCCACAAGCCGACCTCCGCCCTGAACTCCCACAAGGGCGCGATCGTCCGCCCCGAGGGCTGCAAGTGGCTCAACTACGAGGGCGAGGTGGCCATCGTCATCGGCAGGACGGCACGGAACATCTCCCCCGCGCAGGCGGGGGAGTTCATCGCCGGGTACACGATCGCCAACGACTACGGGCTGCACGACTTCCGTGACACGGACGCCGGTTCCATGCTCCGGGTCAAGGGCTCCGACACCCTGTGCCCGCTGGGCCCGGGACTCGTCACCGACTGGGACTTCCGCGGCAAGAGCCTGCGCACCTACGTCAACGGCGAGGTCGTGCAGGACGGTTCGACCGACGAGATGCAGTGGGACATGCACTACCTCGTCGCCGACATCGCCCGCACCATCACCCTGTACCCCGGCGACGTGCTGCTGTCCGGCACCCCCGCCAACTCCCGGCCCGTGCGGCCCGGTGACGTCGTCGAGGTCGAGGTCGAGGGGCTCGGCCGTCTCACCAACCACGTCGTCACCGGCCCCACCGCCATCCGCACCGACGTCGGCGCCCAGCCCACCGAGTCCGAGGAGGTCCTGTCCACCGCGCTCGGCGGCGACTGGGAGTTCCGCGGGATCCGCCCGCCCCGGCGCTGACGCGGGCCAGGGGGGAAGCGGGGCCGCGCCGGGGGCCCGGACCGGCTCAAGGGCTTCGCAGGGGACTCCGGCGAGGGCCGGTGGACCACGGGACTCCGGCGAGGGCCGGTGGGCCACGGGGCTCCGGTGAGGGCCGGTGGGCCACGGGGCTCCGGTGAGGGCCGGTGGACCGTGGAGGCTGCCGTCGACCACGCCTCCGTGCCCCGGTGTCCCACAGGTCGCCCCCACCGCCCCCGGTGCTCGAACTCGGTCTCCGGTGCCGGTCCGTTCGCCCGTCGTGACGCCGGGCGGACGGTCCCCCCATGGCCCTGGTCACGTAAGGTCGCCGTCATGACCGATTCCCCGGACGCCGCCAAGAGCCGACGGTCGCGCAAGCGAGTGCACTACGGGGAGGGGCGTGAAGCTCTGCTGAACGCCGCGGTGCGCGTGGTGGCCCGGGGCGGGCTGCGCAGGCTCACCTACCGTGCGGTCGCCGAGGAGGCGGGGGTCACCCACGGGCTGGTGGTCCACCACTTCGGTTCGCGCGACAGCCTGATCGAGGAGACGCTCGCCCACACCATCCGGACCTCGCTGAACACCAGCGCGCTCGAACCCGGCACGGGCAGGGTCGACGACTTCTCCTCGGGCGTGTCCGAGATGGTCACCGCCGATCCCGACACCCAGGCGTTCCAGTACGAGCTGCTGCTGGAATCGCGCCGCAGGCCGGAACTGCTGCCGCAGATCCGCGCCCTGTACGACGAGTACTTCGACGCCACCCGGCGCGAGCTGAACCGCATGCTGCCCGCGGGCGCCGACCGGGCACTGGCCCGGCTGGTCTTCGCCGCCCTGGACGGCCTCGTCCTGCACCAGCTCGTCCTGGGCGAGCCCGATGTCACCGACGCGGCCATCGAGGAACTGCGTGCCCTGCTGAGACTGCTGGACGCCAACGGCGACACCGTCGGCACCCCTGACACCGACCGGAACGCCCGCCGCGACTCCGACGCATGACCCGCTGACCGGCGCGGACATCCAGCGCGAGAGAGAGGCCCCGGACCACGAGTCGGGGGCCTCCGCGCGTTCGGCACCCAGGTAAACGTCCACCTGGTGGGAAACCCGGGCGCACCCCTTGCCAAACGGATAGTTCCGACCCACCATGGGGCAACTCGTTTGGCTCGAAACAATTTCCCGCCCCTCCCCGCTCCCGGCAGGTGATTCGAGTGGACAGTCAGACAGCGGTCAGCACAGGGACCGCTTCCGAACCATCCACGGCAGGCAGGCTCAAGCCCAACTCGCTCGGCGTCCTGGGCATCCTGTTCTTCGTCCTTTCCGCCCAGGCCCCGCTGACCGGCATCGCCGGCGCCGTCCCCATCGCCGTCGCCATCGGCAACGGCGCGGGCACCCCCGCCGCGTACCTCGCGGCCGGTGCCGTCGTCCTGCTGTTCTCCGTCGGCTTCGTCGCCATGGGCCGCCATGTCGTGGACGCGGGCGCCTTCTACACGTACATCGGCAAAGGGCTCGGCCGTCCGGCGGGCTCAGGCAGCGCGGGCGTGGCCCTCTTCGCCTACTGCGCGATCCAGGCCGCCATGTACGGGCTGTACGGCGCCACGGTGAGCGGCCTGGTCGAGCACTACACCGGCACCCATGTCGCCTGGTGGGTCTGGACGCTGGTCACGATGGTGATCGTCCAGGTACTCGGCGCCTCGGGCATCGAGATGGGTGCCAGGATTCTCGCCGTGTTCGTGCTGGCGGAGTTCAGCATCCTGATCGTCTTCGCCCTCGTCACCTTCTTCAGCGGCGGCGGGCCCGAGGGGCTCGGCTTCACCGACAGCTTCTCCCCGTCGGCCGCGCTCCAGGGCGCCCCGGGCGTGGCGCTGATGTTCGCGGTCGCCTCGATGTTCGGCTTCGAGGCCACCGCCATCTACGGCGAGGAGGCCCGCGAGCCGCGCAAGACCGTCCCCCGGGCCACCTATGTGTCCGTCGCGGTGATCACCGGCTTCTTCGCCTTCGCCTCGTGGATGCTGGTCTCCGCGCACGGCGCCTCCCGCGCCACGGCCGAGGCGGGCAAGGCGCTGGAGAGTGGCGACGCCACCGCCTTCGTCTTCGCGCCGATCGCCGCGCAGTTCGGCGGCTGGGTCGACGACGTCCTGCCGATCCTGCTGGCCACCAGCCTCTTCGCCGGGATCCTGGCCTTCCACAACTCGGCCAACCGCTACCTGTTCTCCCTCGGTCGCGAACGACTGCTCCCGCACGCGCTGACCCGCCTGAACAGCAAGCACTCGCCCCGGACCGCCGGTGTCGTGCAGAGCGTGATCTCGGTGCTTCTCGTGATGCCCTTCGCGCTCCTGGGCAAGGACCCCGTGCTCACCCTGTTCTCCTGGTTCAGCGGTGTCGCCGTACTCGCGATCATGCTGCTGTACTTCCTGACCTCGGTCTCCGTGGTCGTCTTCTTCCGCCGCTCCCGAGCCGACACCCGCCCCTGGAACACGGTGATCGCACCCGTCCTGGGCGCGCTCGGCATCGCCGGTGCCATCTGGCTCATCGTCGAGAACTTCACCACGCTGATCGGCGGCGACCGCACCACCGCGATCTGGCTGCAGCTCACCGTCCCCGTGGTCCTGGTGCTCGGTCTCCTGGTCGCGCGGGTGACGAGAGGCGGGGCCGCCACCGACGGCTGACCCCCCGGCGCGGTGCGGCCCGGACCTCCCCGCCGGGCCGCGCCGCGCCTTCCGTGCGGTGTCACACCGCGACGGTCGCCAGCCGGTCGAGGAAGGCATCGGTCAGCACCCGGGCGTTGTCCCGTGCCACCGGCTCCAGGGCGCGGCTCCGCGCGAGGAGCTCCCGCGGGTCCACGCCGTGCCGCTCGCACTGCTCCCTGCCGCCGAGGTCCAGGTACCGGCGCACGACGGTCGTGGTGATCTCCGGATGGAACTGCACGCCGAGACTCCGACCGACCGCGAAGGCCTGGGCGCACACCTCGTTGCGGGCCACCTCGACGGCTCCCGGCGGCAGCGTGCAGCGGTCGTGGTGCCACTGGAACCACGGACCCTCCGGTATCAGCGAGCGGTCGTCGCTCTCGATCCGGGTCCAGCCGATCTCGGGGCGCGGCGCCGGTCCGACCGAGCCGCCGAGCGCGGTGGTCAGGGCCTGGGCGCCGAAGCAGATGCCCAGCACCGGGACGCCGAGACGGTGGGCCTCGCGCAGCAGGGCGAGTTCGCCGCCGATCCAGCTGCCGACCGCCGTCTCGTCGTACACCGACCAGGGGGCGCCGAGCGACACGACCAGGTCCCAGTCGCCGGGGGCGGGGAAGGTGAAGGAGACGTCCGGTGCGTGATGACGCTCCGCGGGCACGACGGTCACGGTCGTGAGGTCGTACCCGCGCTCCTCGAGCCGTGCCCCGATCGGTCCGGGCTCGGTCACGTGGTCGTGCATGAGGACGAGTGCGCGCACGGCGGGCGCTCCTTTCCGGGGCCGAGCCCTTGTGGCCGGGCCGGGTCGATCATATCGTTTGAATCCAAATAGTATCCCTGGAGGTCTCCCATGCCGGATGTCACCCACGAGGAGTGGCTGCGCCGCGCCAAGTCCCTGGACCTGTCCGGCGCCCATCACATCGACGGGACCGACGACCCCGGCGGAGGAGCGACCTTCACCCTCGTCTCGCCCCGCGACGGCCAGGCACTGGCCGAGGTCGCCGACGGCGGCGCGGCGGAGGTGGACGCGGCGGTCGGCGCCGCCCGACGGGCCTTCGACGCGGGCCCCTGGCCGCGTCTGGCCCCCGCCGAGCGCGGCCGCGTGCTGCTGCGCATCGCCGACCTGCTCGAAGAGCGGCGCGAGGACCTCGCGTTGACGGTCACCCTGGAGATGGGCAAGCCCATCACGGACGCGTACGGCATCGAACTGCGCGCCCTCGTCAACACATTCCGCTTCTACGGCCAGCTCGCCGACAAGCTCACCGACGAGTCCCCGCACACCGCACCCGACGCCCTCGCCCTGGTCACCCGGGAGCCGGTCGGTGTCGTCGGCGCCGTGGTGCCCTGGAACTTCCCGCTCACGCTCGCCGGCTGGAAGGTGGCCCCGGCGCTGGCGGCCGGCTGCACGGTCGTCCTGAAGCCGTCCGAGAACTCACCCCTGTCCGCCCTGCTGCTGGGCCGCGTCGCCACCGAGGCGGGACTGCCGCCGGGCGTACTGAACGTGGTGAGCGGCGACGGACCGGTGGCCGGACGGGCGTTGGGACTGCACCCCGACGTCGACGTCCTCGCCTTCACCGGCTCCACCGCGGTGGGCCGGCACTTCCTGCGCTACTCCGCCGACTCCAACCTCAAGCGGGTCTGGCTGGAGCTGGGCGGCAAGTCGCCGAACATCGTCCTTCCCGACGCCCCCGACCTGGAGCGGGCGGCGGCCACCGCCGCCTGGGGCATCTTCTTCAACCAGGGCGAGATGTGCACCGCCCCCTCCCGGCTCCTGGTGCACTCCTCGATCGCCGAGCAGGTCACCGAGGCCGTCGTCGCGCGGGCCCGGGAGCTGCGCGTCGGCGACCCCCTCGACCCGGCCACCGAGATGGGCGCCCTGGTCGGTGAGGCCCACCTGGCCCGCGTCGAGGACCACATCGCCACCGGTGTCCACGAAGGGGCCCGGCTGCGCGTCGGCGGCGGCCGCACCCAGGCCGAAACCGGCGGCAGCTTCCTGCGGCCCACCGTCTTCGACCGGGTCGACCCCGGTATGCGGCTGGCCCGTGAGGAGATCTTCGGCCCTGTCCTGTCCGTGCTCACCTTCGACGACCTCGACGAGGCGGTACGGCTCGCCAACGCCACCGAGTACGGCCTCGCCGCCGGCCTGTGGACCTCCGACCTGTCCACCGCCCACAAGGTCTCCCGCGCCCTGAAGGCCGGCACCGTCTGGGTCAACTGCTACGAGGAGGGCGACCTGACCGTCCCCTTCGGCGGCATGAAGCAGTCCGGCAACGGCCGCGACAAGTCCGCGCACGCCCTGGAGAAGTACACCGAGCTCAAGACCACCTGGATCCAGCTGTGAACCGTACGAGCAGGGCCACGCGGCCCCTGATCGCGATCCCCGCCCGCTTCTCCGCCACCACGTCCGCCCTCCGCTACGCCGCCGAGGTCAACGCGCGCGCCCTCGTCGAGGCCGTCTACCGGGCGGGCGGCGAACCGGCGAGCATGCACCCCGCCGAGGACGGCACCGAGGAACGCCTCGCCCGCTTCGACGGTGTCCTGCTCCCCGGCGGCGGCGACCTCGCCCCGCACCGCTACGGCGCACCCGACGTCCATGCCGACGTGTACGACGTCGACGACCTCCAGGACACCTTCGACCTCGACGTCGCCCGTGCCGCCCTGCGTCTGGGCCTGCCCCTGCTCGCGATCTGCCGCGGCCTCCAGGTCGTCAACGTCGCCCTCGGGGGCACCCTGGAACAGCACATGGACACCGACCACCGCCATCTCGTGCACCCGGTGACGATCTGCCGAGGCAGCCTGCTGGAGCGGGCCGCCGGCGCGGAGAAGGCCGACGCCTCCTGCTACCACCACCAGCGGGTGGACCGGCCGGGCGAGGGCCTCACGGTCACCGCCCGGGCCGCCGACGGCACACCGGAAGGCCTCGAACTCCCCGCCGCCCGCGGCTGGTTCACCGCCGTCCAGTGGCATCCCGAGGACACCGCGCACGAAGACCCCGCCCAGCAGGGCCTGTTCGACGCCCTGGTCCGCGCCGCCCGAGACGGACGCTGACCCCGCCCACCGCGCGGCGGGGCCCCCAAGGCGCCGGACCGCCTCGACGTTCCGGCTGACCTGGGGAAGACCGTCTGCGCGCCGCCGGCACGACCCGTCCTCCACCGGACCGCGTCCGGCGATCCCCGGCCCACCGAACGGGGCGTTGGGGAACCGCGCCGACTGCTCGCGACCCGCCGGGCGCACGGGCGAGGAGGTGCCGGACCGGTGGAGTGGCGGTGAAAACCCGGTGGAAGCGCTGTCAGTGGATCCCCTTATGCTGCACCGGACGATCACGCGGGACCAGGGGAGGACGCGGCATGTTCGGCAAGCTGTTCGGCAGGGATGCGGAGAGACCGGCGGATCCGTACGCCCTGCCCGTCCCGCGCAGGCAGAAGAACGGGACGTACCCGCTGCGTGCCCTCGGGGACACCCGGGTGCTCGCGCTGGTGGAGGCGGCCGACGCCGGTGACTGGGAGGCCGTCAAGGCGGCCCTGCCACCCTTCGACCTCGGCCGAGACCACGAGGTCCTCGGCCAACTCGCCGAGCTGGACGGCCTGCAGGACTGGATCGGCCGGGCCGTCGAGGAGGACAAGGAGCACCGGGCGACCGCCCTGCTGATATCCGGGACCCGTCACATCAGCTGGGGCTGGGAGGCGCGCACCTCCGCACGAGCCGCGAACGTCACGCAGGAGCAGTGGCGGACCTTCCACGACCGACTCCAGATCGCCGAGGAACAGCTCCTGGAGGCCGCCGAGCTGCGACCGGAGTGGATCACCCCGTGGCGGCGGCTGCTCACCTCCGGGCGCGGCATGTCGCTGGGCGCCGCCGTCAACGAGATCCGGCGCGACGCGGCCCTGCGGCGCGACCCCCTGGACCTGGAGACCCACATCGAGTGGGTGTCCCAGCTGCAGCCCCGCTGGGGCGGCGAACCGGGCCAGGCCCTGGAGTTCGCCCGCAAGGCCTTCGCCGCCGCGCCCGACGGGCACCGCCTCGGATGCGTGATCGCCATGGCCCACATCGAGGAGTGGGTGGAGTCCGACGACCGTGACTGCCTGCAGGACCCGCGGACCCGGACCGAGCTGAGGGAGGCCGCGGAGCGCAGCATCCTGCACCACTCGTACGAACGCCGTCTGGGCTGGCAGGGCGACTACAACATCTTCGCCATGGCCCTTTCACTGGCGGGCAGCAGCACGGCCTCCAACGTCTTCCGCGAACTGGAGGGTGTCTTCACCGAGTGGCCGTGGACCTTCATGGCGGACCCCCAGAAAGCCTACGCACGCTTCCGCAAGGCCTTCTGAGCCGAAGGCCGCACGGTCCGCGCCCGTCCCGGCCGGACCATCGCCCACGCCCGCCGTTCCCTTCTCTCCGGACTGCCCGATGACTCTGCCCCACACCCCTTCGAGCCCGGCCGCCGCCGACCGCACCTTCCAGGTGGACCTGCGCGGCCTGGTCGATCTCCTCTCCCACCACCTCTACTCCAGCCCCCGCGTCTACCTGCGCGAGCTCCTGCAGAACGCGGTGGACGCGCTGACCGCCCGGCACGGCCTCGAACAGGGCGCCCCCGCCGACGCGTTCGGCATCCGCCTGTACGCCGACGGCTCCGTGGTGCGCGTCGAGGACGACGGCGTCGGTCTCACCGAGGCCGACGTGCACACCTTCCTCGCCACGATCGGCCGCAGCAGCAAGCGTGCGGAGCAGATCGCCGACCAACGCGCCGACTTCATCGGCCAGTTCGGCATCGGCCTGCTCTCCTGCTTCCTGGTCGCGGACGAGATCCACGTCCTGAGCCGCTCCGCCCGCGTTCCCGACGCCCCCGCGGTGGAGTGGCGCGGCCGCGGCGACGGCAGCTACACCGTGCGCACCCTGCCCGCCTCCGCCCGCTCCCGGCCCGGTACCACCGTCACCCTCACGCCCCGCGCCGACGCGGGCGAGTGGACCCGTCCCGCACAGGTGCACGCGCTGGCCCGGCACTTCGGCTCCCTGCTGCGTCACCCGGTGACCTTCGACGACGGCACCGGAGGCAAGGGCGCCACCGGCGGGCCCGTGAACCCCGAGCCGGCACCCTGGGCCCGCACGTACCCCACCCCCGGAGCCCGCTCCCGCGCCCTGGCCGCGTACGGCGAGGAGGTCTTCGGGTTCACTCCGCTGGACACCATCGAGCTGGACCTGCCGGCCGTGGGCCTGAAGGGCATCGCGTGCGTGCTGCCGGAGGCGGTGCCCGCCGGGCGCCGTCACGGCCACCGGGTGCACGTCAAGGGCATGCTGCTGTCCGAGCAGGCCGAGGAGATCCTGCCCGACTGGGCGTTCTTCGTCCGCTGCGTCGTCGACGCCGAGAGCCTGCGCCCGACGGCGTCCCGCGAGTCCCTGTACGAGGACGACACCCTCGCCGCCGTGCGCGACGCCCTCGCCGAGCACCTGCGCGCGTGGATCGCCAAGGCCGCCGCGAGCGACCCCGAGCTGCTCGGGCGCTTCCTCCAGGCGCACCACCTGGCCGTGAAGTCCCTCGCGGTGCACGACGACGAGATCATGCGGATGCTGCTGCCCTGGCTGCCGTTCGAGACCACCGACGGACACGCCACCCTCGACGAGTTCGCGCGCACGCACCGCACGGTGCTCGTCACGTCGAGCGTGGAGGAGTTCCGCCAGGTGGCGGCGATCGCCTCGGCCGCCGGCCTCGGCGTCGTCAACGGCGGCTACACCTACGACCGCGCACTGGTCCACCGGCTGCCCGAGGTCAGGCCCGAGGTGAGCGTCGCCGACCTCGACCCGGCCACCCTCACCGCCCACCTCGACCCCGTCGACCGGGAGACCGAGCTGGCCGCCGCGGCCTATCTCGCCCAGGCCCGCGACGCGCTCGCCGTCTTCGACTGCGATGTCGCGCTGCGCACCTTCCAGCCCGCCTCGGCCCCGGCCCTCCTCCTCGACAGCCGCGAGGCCCGGCACGAACGCACCCGCTCCCAGCTCGCCCGCGAGCAGCAGGGCGGCGTGTGGGGCGACATCCTCGGCGCCCTGCGCCAGGAGGCGCCACGGGCCCAGCTGATCCTCAACCAGCTCAACCCGCTGGTGCGCACCGCCGTCACCATCGACGAACCCGAGCTGGCCCGCACCAGCGCCGAAGCCCTCTACGGGCAGGCCGCGATGTTGTCCCGGCGCCCGCTCAGGCCCGCCGAGTCGAGCCTCATCAACCGCTCCTTCCTCGACCTCCTCGCCCACGCCCTCCGCAAGGACAGCTGACGATGCCCACCGCCATCCAGACCACCGACGAGTTGTACCAGGCGCTCCAGGACAACGACGAGCGTCCCTACGGCCGTACCCGCACGGTCACCGCCGAGGAACTCGTCGACGCCGCCGAGCAGTTCGAGGAGCCCGTCCCGCTCGTCCACGCCCTCCTCGAACTCCAGGAGGCGTACACCTACGGCTCCGAGCCCCGGAAGTCGCCCGTCGTCTTCGCCCGGCTGCTGACCCTCTTCGACGAGCAGCCCGACGTCTTCGACGAGCGCCTGCGCCACATGCTGTTCTGGCGGTTCAAGTGGGTGGGCCACGCCCTGCGCCAGCTCCCCGAGATACCGCTGGCCAGTCTGCGCCAGTGGCTGACGGAGATGCGCGACCGTTACGAGAAGGCCGGCCTCGGCCTCCAGCCCTACTACGGACAGGCGTACCAGCTCGCCGCCCACGTCGGCGAGGACACCGCCCTCGCCTACGAGCTGTGGGCGGGCCGCACCCGCACCCGGCTCAGCGACTGCGAGGCCTGCGAGATCTGCGAGCGCGCCCTGTTCCACCTCGCGGCGGGTGACGACGAGCGGGCCCTGCGCACCTGGGAGCCCGTCCTGAACGGCAAGGAGTCCTGCCAGGAGGAGCCGGCCCGCTCCCTGTCGTACGCGCTGCTGCCCCTGCTGCGCACCCAGCACGCCGACCGGGCGCGCGAACTGCACCTCGCCGGCTACCGCGCCTGCCGCCGCAACCCCTCGATGTCCGGGGAGGTCGGCCGGCACCTGGAGTTCTGCGCGCTCACCGGCAACGAGGCCCGCGGCCTGGAACTGCTCGCCGAGAACCGGAACCTTTTCGAGGAGGTCGACTCGCCGCTGGACCAGCTCGACTTCCTCACCGGTGTCGAGGTCCTCCTCCAGCGCGTCGAGCACCTCGGCCACGGAGAGCTGCCCACCGCCGGATACGCCGGACGCACCTGGACGGTGGCCGCGCTGCGCGCCGAGGTGCGGGGCCGCGCGGACGACCTGGCCGCCCGCTTCGACGCCCGCAACGGAACCTCGACCCACATCGACCGCCGCAGGACCCGCCTCGACCGCGCACCCCTCCTCGACGCGCTGGAACTGACCCTGCGCACCCGCAGCCTCGACGACGTGGCCCCGGCCGCCCCGGTCGCCGCGCCCGCCTCCCGCACGACTACCGCTGTTCCCGACACCCTGCCTGAACTCATCCTTCGGGCAAGGGAGTTGGACGAGCAGGGGCACCCGGAGTCCCAGACCTGCTTCGCCCGGCTGCGCACGCTCGTCGCCGCCCGCGACTATGCCCACCCCGACGACCCCGCCGTGGGACCGCTGGTCCGGCTGCGCGCGGACCTGCTGGCCGACGAGGCGAACCGGGCGGGCAACAAGGACGACTTCGCCGAGGCCACCGCGCTCCACGAGGAGGCCGCGGCCCTGTACGAGGACGCCGCGGAGCCCGGCCACGCGGCGTTCGCCCGCGCCTGCGCCCTGCTCGCCGGCGCCCAGATCCCCGGCGAGGAAGAGGAAGCGGACGCGGCCGAGGCGAAGGCCGCCGCGCTGACCGCCGTCCACGCGTCCGTGGTCCGGCTGCACGAGGAGACGACCGGCCTCGCCCCCTACCAGGAGGCCCGCCTGCTGCGGCTGCGGGCGACCGCGCTCGCCCTGCGCCTGCAGACGACGCCGAGCGAGGAGCACGTGGCACCGGTGTTCGCCGAGGCGGACCTGCTGCAGACGTTCGCCACCCGGCACGACCTGCCGGGACAGATCTCCGGCGCCCTGATGCTGCGGGCCAGCACGCACGCCATCTCCGGGGACCTGGCCGCCGCGGTCACCGAGATCGACGCCCTGCTCGACCGGCTGAAGGCGCACGGCCCGGCCTGGCACCTGCCCCGCACCCTCGGGCTGCGCGGCCGTCTCCAGCTGGCCCTCCGGGAACCGCAGGCCGCGCACGCGGACCTCACCGAAGCCCTGCGCCTGGCCGCCGACTGGCCGGCCGACACCATGGACACCACCCGCCTGCACGGCGATCTCGCCGAGGCATGCATGCACCTGGGCCGGCCCGAGGAGGCACTGCGTCACCTGACACGCTCGGCGGAGACCGACCTTCGCCGCGGCAACCGGATCGACGCGTTCTGCACCTACAGCAACGCCGCCCAGCTCAGCCTCGACCTGGACCGCGTCGAGGACTGCATCGCCCTGCTCGACTCCCTGCTGGCCGAGCCGGACGTCACCTCCGGCGAGCTGGACGACCGGCTCGCCGCCCAACTGCGCCTGACCCGGGCCCGCGCACTGCGCGCGGGGGAGGACCTCAAGGCCGCCACGGCGGAGTTCGCCGCCCTCGCGGCCGAGTCGGCCGGCTGGGACGACGACCCGGGCAGCCACGCCATGATCGCCGCGGAGACGGCCGTACTCCTCGGTGAATCCGGCGAGTTCGGCCGGGCCCGGGACGCCGCGGACCAGGCGATCGCCGCCCATGCCCGGGACCCGCGCTACGAACTGCTCAGCAACTGCCTGCGCGAACTCGGCCGTCTCCAGGCCCAGCAGCAGGGCGCCGAAGGTCTGGCCGACGCCCGCGCCTTCCTCGCCGACGCCGGCCGTGTCGCCGACGAGGCCCGGGCCGCCGGGTACGAGGCCCGCGGCCGCTCCCTGGACAGCGCCCTGGCCTACGAACACGGGCGGGTCAGCGCCTACGCCGGCGCGTACGAGGACGCCCTGGCCGCCCTGGAGAAGGCCCTCGCCCTGCTCGGCGAGCCCGGGCCGGAGGACGACCGGGCCGGAGAGTGGGCCGAGTGCGTCCGCCTCGCGGGTGCCGTGGAGGGCCTCTACCTGAAGCGCACCGCCCCCGCCCTGACCCGCCTCGACGCGGCGGTCGCCCACCTGACCGCCACGGGCCACACCGAGGAGACCGAGACCCTGACCTCCCTGGCGGCAAGGTTGCGCGACGAGGAGTGAGCCGGGTCCCATAACATCGTTCACAGAGGTGTCGCCCTGCGGATCCACGTCGAGGAGGCAAGGGTGCTCGGAAAGGGCACATGGTTGCTCGTGGGTGCCATGGTCTTGGCCTGGATGGTGCTCTCCGGTCCCAGTGCACCGAGCGGTGCCCTCGATGCCGGGTCCGCGCCCGTCAAGCCCGTCAGGGACGTCGTGCCGAACCGGGTCATGACGTGGAACCTCTGCAACCCCTGCGAGACGGGCAACGACGACCGGGCGGCGGCGATCGCCGAGTTCGCGCCCCAGGTCGTCGGTGTGCAGGAAGCGTGCGTGGGTGACGTCGAGAAGATCCGGGACTATCTGGAGAACCTGCACGGGCTCGTCTACCACGTCGAGTACGGGCCGGTTCTGCAGAGCTGGGGCCGTTGCGGGGGAGCACCGTGGAACCCGGGCGGCTACGGCGAGGCGATCCTCTCGGCGGCCCCGATGGCCGACGTCGTCACCGAGGAGTATCCCGACGGCGGTTCCGAGGACCGCGGGTACATGGCGGTCACCACCACGGTGGACGGCCGCCGGGTACGGGTCTTCAACACCCACCTCGCCGAACGACGTCAGGAGGCGGTCCGGGCCGAGCAGGTCGGCGTCCTCGCCGCGGAGGTCGCCCGGCACGACCGCGCGATCGTCATCGGCGACTTCAACGCGGTGCCCTACGCCTCCGAACTCACCCCGATGTGGAAACTGGCCGCGGACGCGGACCCCGGATGCCGTCCCTCGGGGGCCGGAACCTGCGCGCCGACCACCGACTGGCAGAGCAAGTTCGACTACGTCTTCCTGCGCGACGTGACCGCCCGCAGCCACCGCGTGCACCCGACCCCGGTCTCGGACCACGACCAGCTGTACGCCGACGTGGACCTGACGGACCGCCCTTAGTAGGGGAGTCGACCCGTCGCATCCATGCCTGGTCGGTGTGCCGCGAGACGGGCCACCGTCAGATCCGAGGAGACCTCGCTCCCACGAACCTGGTGGAATCCCTGCGAGCCCACCGCCTGTTGGCGCTCGTCCGCGGCAAGGACCCCGCCGCGGCCCTGCGCACCGTGACCACCCTCGCCGAGGAGGGCATCGCCGCCGTGGAGGTCTCGCTGACCACCACCGACGCCCTGACGGTGATCGAGCGGGCCCGCGCCGAAATGGGCCCCGACGCACTGATCGGCGCCGGAACCGTGCGCACCCCGGCGGACGCCGCCCGCGCCGTGGACGCCGGAGCCTCCTGCCTCGTCACTCCGGCCGTTGTCGACGGACTCGCGGGCATCGGCGTCCCCGTGCTGATGGGAGTCCTCACGCCGACCGAGATCGAACGCGCCCTCGCCCTCGGCGGCGCCGCGATCAAGATCTTCCCCGCCTCCCTCGGCGGCCCCGACTACCTGAGCGCACTGCGCAGCCCGTTCCCCGACGGTCGCTTCGTCCACGTCGACATCGCCCCGGCACCTGGATCGCCGCCGCGGGCACCGGGATCGCCCTGCTCACCCCGGACGGCGGGGCCGAGTGGCTCGACCGCCGCGAGGACCGCACGAGCGTGCCGGGGGATGACCTGAACCTCCCTGGCCGGCGGTCCGGCTGCGACCGCACGAGCGTGGGCTGCCGGTAGGGCACGAGCCAGGTGCCGCCGACCTGCGCAGGGCATGGCCGCGTCGGCCCGTCCGGCGCTAAGGCGAGGTGGGCGCGTGCGGGGAGCGGAGTACGAGCAGGGTGATCTCGCTGGGGGCGAAGACGCGGAACGGCGGGCCCCAGAAGCCGGTGCCGCGGCTGGTGTAGAGGAGGGTGCGGGCCCCGTGGCGGCTGAGGCCGGCGAGGGCGGGCTGGTCGAGGCGGACCAGGTGGTGGAAGGGCCAGATCTGGCCGCCGTGGGTGTGGCCGGACAACTGGAGATCGATGCCGGCGGCCGCCGCCCGGTCGATGAACTTGGGCTGGTGGGCCAGGAGCAGGACGGGCAGGTCGGGCTCGGCGCCGTTCAGGGCCCCGTCGAGGTGGGCGCGGTGGCCTGCCAGGCCGGAGGACTCGGCGGTGACGTCGTCCACGCCGGCGACCACGAGGGTGTCACCGCCGCGTTCGAGCAGCAGATGGCGGTTGCGCAGCGGCTCCCAGCCCAGCTCGTCCATCAGGTCGACCCAGCCCTGCGCCTCGCTGTAGTACTCGTGGTTGCCGGTGACGTAGACCCGGGCGTAGGTGGCCCGCACGGTCGCGAGGGGGGCGGCCTGTGCGCGGCGGCGTTCGGCTGTGCCGTCGGCGATGTCGCCGGTGTGGCAGACCAGGTCTGCCTCCAGCGTGTTCACCGTCTCGCACACCCGCGCCGACCAGCGGGCCCGGTCGAGCGGGCCGTAGTGGGTGTCGGTGATGAGGGCGACGCGGATGCCGTCCAACCCGGCGCCCAGCCGGGGGAGTTGCACGTCGAGTCGGCGCACGCGTGGCACGCGACGGGCTTCGGCGTACCCCCAGACGAGGAGGAGAGCGGTCACCCCGAGCACGGCCCACGTGACGATCCGGGCCCGGTCCTGACTCCCGCCGACACCGGCCACGGTCAGGGCGAGCCGCAGGAGGACACCGAGCAGAACGGACCAGGTGAACAGCACCCAGCTGCCGCCCAGCAGGGTGTCACCGAGGATCGCCGCCCGGTCCTGCTGCCGCCTGCCGTGGCCGCGCATCATCGCGAGCGGCATGCACACGAGACCGGCGGCGAACAGGGCGGTGCCGATGAGCGTGACGGGCAACGTCCAGTGCTGGCCGGCGTACAGGAGCACCCAGCAGGGCACGGCCCACAGCAGAACGGGCGCGATCAGGGGGAGGTACCGCATCAGGCGGAGCAGGTGGCTCCGCCGCGGAGCCGTGGCTTCACTGTCGGCGGGACGGGTGTCGCTGGTCTCGGTCACACTCCACCTCTCGGACCGGTCTGCCGTCCCACGCAGCGTATCCGGTCCCCCTTGCGGCCCACCTGGACCGGAGGCTTTCACGGGCCTCCGGTCGTCGGCGGGGCGACCGGTCCGTGCGGGCTCAGCAAAGCGCTGACGTGTTCCGGTGGGATGGTGCCGACCTCCGCAGTGGTCCGCTGTGACTTCTCCCACCTGCTCTTGCCCGGGCGAGAAGCGCTTGCCTACGTTCGGTCCCGTGTCCCCCGACAACCGCGCCCTTCCAGGCGAACCGGACGAGACCGCCGCGGAAAGCACGCCCGCGACGGACCGACCCGACCCGCTCCCGACGGTCGACCTGGTCGTCGACCTGAGCTCGCATGAACTCCTCCGGCGCGCTCATGTCCTGGACGCTCTCGGACCCGACTGGGACCCCGTCGCCGCGCTGCGCGGCGAGGAAGCGGCGTACCAGCTGCTGTATTCCGGCCTCAGCCCGGAGCAGCAGCGCGTGTACGACGAGCTGGTCTCGGCCGGCGTGCTGCCTCGGAGAGGGGGCGGCGATGCTGCCGCTTGACCCGCAGGCCGACATCGGGCGGCGCGCCTGGGTGGCCTGCCCGAACTGCGACGACCGTCGCGGGTGCGCCACCTGCGAGCAGGGGCGCACCTGTTCCGAGCACTGGCGCTACCTGCTGTCCCACGTCGGCAGCCTGCTTCACCTGCAGTGCCGGTCCTGCACCCACATCTGGGCACACGAGACGCACTTCGGTGCCACCCGCTCCCGGTGGGAGCGCATGACCAGCGGCCTGCGACGCATGTGATCATCCGTGGCGCCGTCGGTCGTGGCCGGTGAGCCGGACGGAGGATCGGCGCCCGCTTTCGGATGATCCCACCGCCTGTCGTCGGGAACGGCAGGCCGCCCTGCCCGAGGATCGCGTCCGGCGGGCATCCCTGCCTGCCGTTCGTCCGTCTCGGAGGCAGCGGTGCACATCCTGCTCCTGGCCAGTGCGTTCAACAGCCTCACCCAGCGTGTCTTCGCCGAACTGCGCGACCGTGGCCACATCGTGGCGGTGGAACTCGCCCTGCCCGGCAGCCCGTTGCCCGACATCGTGCGGCGGCATGCACCGCAGCTCGTCGTGGCGCCGATGCTGAAGACGGCGATTCCCGAGGAGGTGTGGGCAGCGCACACCTGCCTCATCGTCCATCCGGGGCCCGTGGGCGACCGTGGTCCCTCCTCCCTGGACTGGGCGATTCACGAGGGCGTCGACCAGTGGGGCGTCACCGTCCTGCAGGCCGACCGGGAGATGGACGCCGGTGACGTGTGGGCCTGTGTCCCGTGCCGGGTCCCTCCGGTTCCCAAGAGCGAGCTGTACCGGGGCGAGATCGCCGACGCCGCGCTCGAGGCCGTCCTGCTCGCGGTGGAGCGCTTCGCCGAGGGAACCCACGTACCACGCAAGCAGGACGTGGCACGCACGGCCGACGCCCGGCTGCGCCCCCGCCCCTACCTCGACCAGAGCGTCCGGCGCATCGACTGGGCCGAGGACTCCACGCAGGACGTCCTGCGCAAGCTGAGGGCGGCTGACTCGCAGCCCGGTGTGCTGGACGTCCTGCTCGGTCGTGAGTGGTACCTGCACGGCGGTCATCACGAGAGCGCGCTGCGCGGCCGCCCGGGCGAGCTGCTGGCCACCCGGGCCGGGGCGGTGTGCCGGGCCACCAAGGACGGCGCCGTGTGGATCCCCGAGCTGCGGCCCCGGCGCGCGCCCGGGCAGCCGCCCACGTACAAACTGCCTGCCGTGCGGGCGCTGGGCGACCTGCTGCCGCCCCTGCCCGAGCACGCCCTGCCCCTGCTGCCCGAGGTGCGGCACCGTACCTGGACGGACATCCGCTACCGGGAGGACGGGGACGTCGGGTTCCTCTCGTTCTCCTTCCCGGGCGGCGCCATGAGCACGGAGCAGTGCCGACGTCTGCTGGACGCCTACCGGGAGGCGTGCGAGCGGCCCACGTCCGTACTGGTGCTGGGCGGCGAACGGGACTTCTTCTCCAACGGGATCCACCTGGGCGTCATCGAGGCCGCGGACGACCCCGCCGCCGAGTCCTGGGCGAACATCAACGCCATCGACGATCTCGTCGAGGCGGTCCTGACGACGACCGACCGACTGGTGGTCACGGCGGTCGCGGGCAACGCGGCGGCGGGCGGCGTGATGCTCGCCCTGGCGGCCGACGAGGTGTGGTGCCGCGCGGGCACCGTGCTGAACCCTCACTACCGCCTGATGGGCCTGTACGGCTCGGAGTACTGGACGCACACCCTGCCGCGCAGGGTGGGTCCGGCGACGGCGGAACGGCTCATGCGTGAGGCTCTCCCGGTGAGCTCGGCGGCCGCTCTGCGCCTCGGCCTCGTCGACCGGGTGGTCGACTGCGGTCCGGACGCGTTCGCGGGGGAGGTCGACGGCCTGGCGGCCCGGCTGGCGTCACTGCCGGCGACGGCGGCAAGGATCACCGCGAAGAAGACGGAGCTGGACCGGCTGGAGAGCGTGACCCCACTGGCCGGCTTCCGTGAGCAGGAGCTGGCCCGTATGCGCCGGACCTTCGACGACCCGGATGCCCCGTACCACGCGCTGCGTCGTTCCTTCGTCCACAAGGAGCGGCCGACGTGCACCCCGCCGCACCTCGGTCCCGCCCCGGTTGCGCAAACCGGTCCGATCCCCTCCGCCGCGGATGTCACCGGAATGGCCCTGCACGGCGTCTCGTCACGGCCGAACGGCTGATACGAAGAGAAGCGATGGTCGAAATCTGGGCCTTCATCCCTTACCTCCCCAGGAGGCGGTCCCATGACTGAGGCGACGCCGGACACGGTCAGTGCTGCGGACGCGAGCGGCGCGCCCGCCGACGAGACACCCACGATCCACATTCTCTGGATCAACGCGGGCCTGAGCTGCGACGGTGACTCGGTCGCGTTGACGGCGGCCATGCAGCCCAGCATCGAGGAGATCGTGCTCGGTGTTCTGCCGGGCCTTCCGAAGATCGCCGTCCACTGGCCGCTCATCGACTTCGAGTGCGGTCCGGTCGGCGGCTCGGACACGTTCATCGAGTGGTTCTTCAAGGGAGAGCGGGGCGAGATCGACCCGTTCGTCCTGGTCGTCGAGGGCTCCATCCCCAACGAGGCGATCAAGCCCGAGGGCTACTGGTGCGGCTTCGGCGACAACCCGGAGACCGGCCAGCCGATCACCACCAGCGAGTGGATCGACCGGCTCGCCCCGAAGGCACTGGCGGTCGTCGCCATCGGCACCTGCGCCACCTACGGCGGCATCCACGCCATGGCGGGCAACCCGACCGGCGCGATGGGCGTGCCCGACTACCTCGGCTGGGACTGGAAGTCCCACGCGGGCATCCCCATCGTGTGCGTCCCCGGCTGTCCGATCCAGCCCGACAACTTCTCCGAGACGCTCACCTACCTGCTCTACCAGGCGACCGGCGCCGCCCCGATGATCCCCCTGGACGACAAGCTGCGCCCGACCTGGCTGTTCGGGGCCACCGTGCACGAGGGCTGCGACCGCGCGGGCTACTACGAGCAGGGCCAGTTCGCCCTGTCGTACGACTCGCCGACGTGCCTGGTCAAGCTCGGCTGCTGGGGCCCGGTCGTCAAGTGCAACGTGCCCAAGCGCGGCTGGATGAACGGGATCGGCGGCTGCCCCAACGTCGGTGGCATCTGCATCGCCTGCACCATGCCCGGCTTCCCCGACAAGTTCATGCCGTTCATGGACGAACCCCCCGGCGCCAAGGTGTCCAGCAACGCCAGCGGAGCGTACGGCGCCGTGGTCCGCAAGCTGCGGTCGATCACGGCCAGGACGGTGGACAAGGAGCCCAAGTGGCGCCGTACCGGAGACGAGATCACCACCGGATACCGACCCCCGTGGTGAGCGTCCGCCGCAGCTGATCCGCTCCCCGTTCTCGTGCATGCACCCCCCACCTGAACCTCCCGCGCAACGAAGGGCACGGCACACAGATGGCACCGACGACGAAGGCGGCCGGCGACGGCAGCGGCCTGGTGGAGATGGCCTGGGACCCGATCACCCGGATCGTGGGCAGTCTCGGCATCCACACGAAGATCGACTTCAAGCAGAAGCGAGTCGCCGAGTGCTACAGCACCTCGTCGGTCTTCCGCGGCTACAGCGTCTTCATGCGCGGCAAGGACCCGCGCGACGCCCACTTCATCACCAGCCGCATCTGCGGCATCTGCGGTGACAACCACGCCACCTGCTCGGTGTACGCGCAGAACATGGCGTACGGCGTGAAGCCCCCGCACCTCGGTGAGTGGATCATCAACCTCGGCGAGTCCGCGGAGTACATGTTCGACCACAACATCTTCCAGGAGAACCTGGTCGGGGTCGACTACTGCGAGAAGATGGTCAAGGAGACCAACCCGGGCGTCCTCGAACTCGCCGAGCGCACCGAGGCCCCGCACGCCGCCGAGCACGGCTACCGCACGATCGCCGACATCATGCGCTCGCTCAACCCCCTGGAGGGCGAGTTCTACCGCGAGGCCCTCCAGGTCAGCCGCTACACGCGCGAGATGTTCTGCCTGATGGAGGGCCGCCATGTGCACCCCTCCACGCTCTACCCGGGCGGCGTCGGCACCATCGCCTCGGTGCAGCTGTTCACGGACTACCTCAGCCGGCTGATGCGCTACGTGGAGTTCATGAAGCGCGTCGTGCCCCTCCACGACGACCTGTTCGACTTCTTCTACGAGGCGCTGCCCGGGTACGAGGAAGTGGGCCGCCGACGAGTCCTGCTCGGCTGCTGGGGCGCGCTCAACGACCCCGAGTACTGCGACTTCACCTACGCCAACATGACCGACTGGGGCCGGCGCATGTTCGTCACCCCCGGTGTCATCGTCGACGGCAAGCTCGTCACCAACGACCTCACCGAGATCAACCTCGGCATCCGCATCCTGCTGGGCAGCTCCTACTACGAGGACTGGCAGGGCCAGGAACAGTTCGTCACCCACGACCCGCTCGGCAACCCGGTCGACCCGCGCCACCCGTGGAACCAGCACACCATCCCCACCCCGCAGAAGCGGAACTTCGACGACAAGTACAGCTGGGTCATGTCCCCGCGCTGGTTCGACGGCAAGGACCACCTCGCCCTGGACACCGGCGGCGGCCCCATCGCCCGCCTGTGGTCGACCGCCCTGTCCGGCCTCGTCGACATCGGGTACGTCAAGGCCACCGGCCAGAGCGTGGTCATCAACCTGCCCCGCACCATGACCAAGCCGGAGACCACCTTCGAGTGGAAGATCCCGAAGTGGTCCAACGCGCTGGAGCGCAACCGCGCCCGCACGTACTTCCAGGCGTACGCCGCCGCCGTCGCCCTGCACTTCGCGGAGAAGGGACTGGCGGAGGTCCGCGCCGGACGCACCCAGACCTGGGAGAAGTTCGAGGTTCCGGAGGAGAGCATCGGCGTCGGCTTCACCGAGGCGGTCCGCGGTGTCCTCTCCCACCACATGGTGATCCGGGACGGCAAGATCGCCAACTACCACCCGTACCCGCCGACCCCCTGGAACGCCAGCGTCCGGGACACCTACGGCACGCCGGGGCCGTACGAGGACGCCGTGCAGAACACGCCCATCTTCGAGGAGAACACCCCGGAGAACTTCAAGGGCATCGACATCATGCGCGCCGTCCGCAGCTTCGACCCCTGTCTGCCCTGTGGCGTCCACATGTACGTCGGGGGCGGCAAGACGGTGAAGTCGATGCACGTGCCCACCGGCCTGAGCGGACTGGGCGGATGAGCGCGGTCAGCTCCACGGAGCAGACGGGGCGCCGTGTCGAGGAGATCCTCGACAGGCTGGCCGAGAGCGGCGACCCGGCCGCCGCCGCGGCGGCGGAGGAGCTCGTCCGGTCCCTCATGGACTTCTACGGTGCAGGACTCGCCCGCATCCTCCAGTTGCTGTCCGGCGCTCCCGGCGAAGCGGCGGCACGCCTCCTGGGCGACGACCTGGTCGCGAGCCTCCTCGTCCTGCACGACCTGCACCCCGAGGACCGTGACACCCGCATCGCCCGCGCCCTCGACGGGGTCCGGGACCACACCCTGGAGGTGGTGGGCTTCGACGAGGAGAGCGGCACCCTGACCGTGCGGGCCCGGGAGGCCGGCGGCTGCGGTTGCGGCTCCGGCACGGGTGCCCGGGAGGCCGCGGAGGCAGCGCTCGCCTGCTTCGCACCGGAGGTCAGAGCGGTCGACGTACAGACCGCTGCCGCGGGGCCGACGCTCCTCCAGATCGGCACGGCACCGACGGGGGCCCGATGACGGCGTCCCCGGCGACGCGCACGCCCGGCCTGCGGAGGTTCCTCACCCAGAGGCCGCCGCAGCCCGAACGGTGTGAGCTGTGCGCCGTGGCGGTGGAGGCGGGTCACCGTCATCTCGTCGACACCGAGAAACGCGCCCTCGTCTGTGCCTGCGCCCCGTGCGCGCTGCTGATGGAGCAGCCGGGCGCCGCCGCGGGCCGCTTCCGCACGGTCCCGGCCCGCTACCTCACCGACCCCGGACACCGCCTCGACGAGAGCGCGTGGGAGGCCCTGCAGATCCCGGTCGGCGTCGCTTTCCTCTTCCGCAACGCGGCGCTCGACCGGCTGGTCGCCCTCTACCCGAGCCCGGCCGGAGCCACCGAGAGCGAACTCGAACCGGCCACGTGGACGGACGTCCTCGGTGGCAGCCGCCTCGCCGAACTGCTCGAACCCGACGTGGAGGCACTGCTGCTGCGCCGCACCGACGGCCGCTTCGAGTGTCACCTCGTACCGATCGACATCTGCTACGAACTCGTCGGCCGTATGCGCCTGTTGTGGCAGGGCTTCGACGGTGGGGCCGAGGCCCGCGCCGCGCTGGACGCGTTCTTCGCGGACGTCGCGCGACGCGTCCGGCCCCTGGGCGAGGTGGGTCACCCGTGACCGATTTCTCCTTCGCCTGCACCGGCGTCCGCGCCGACCGGTACGCCGCCGGACCGACCCTCGTCTTCCGGCTGCGCGTCACCGCCGCCGACAACGCGCGCGTGCACGCCCTCGCACTGCGCTGCCAGATCCGCATCGAACCCGCCCGCCGCGGCTACGCGCCTGCCGAGGCGGACGGTCTCGCGGACCTCTTCGGCGAGCGCTCACGCTGGGGCAGCACGCTCCAACCGGTGCAGTTCGCCCAGGTCTCGGTCATGGTCCCGAGCTTCACCGGGGAGATCGAGACCGACCTCGTCGTGCCCTGCACCTACGACTTGGAGATCGCCGCGACCCGCTACCTCACCGCCCTCACCGACGGCGAGGTCCCCCTGCTGATGCTCTTCTCCGGTACGGCGTTCACCGGAACCGGCGGCTTCCAGGTGGAGCCCGTCCCGTGGGACCGCGAGGCGGCCTTCCGGATGCCCGTCACCGCCTGGCGGGAGATGGTCGAGCAGCACTTCCCCGGCTGCGGCTGGATCCGGCTGCCCCGCGACACCATGGACGCCCTCCTCGCCTACCGCTCCCGGCACGCCCTGCCCTCCTGGGAGGCGACCGTCGCGGCGCTGCTGGAGGAGGCGGCCGAGCCGCCCGCGCACGACCCGCTGCGCGCCCTCACCGCCACCACCGGAAGGACCGATCCGTGACCGTGACCGCGTTCGCCCCCGAGACCGAGGAGCGCTTCGCCCTCGCCCGGCAGGTGGCCGACGCCGTCCTCTTCGAGGGCTATGTGCTCTACCCGTATCGCGCCTCGGCCGCCAAGAACCGGCTGCGCTGGCAGTTCGGTGTGCTCGTGCCGCCCGGCTGGGGCACCGAGTGCGAGGAGCACGACTTCCAGCACACCGAATGCCTGATGGAACCGAAGGCGGGGGCGACCCTCTCGGTCGAGGTGCGCTTCCTGCACGCCCGACGGCGCACGGTGGAGCGGGCCCGTCCGGACGGCGGCTTCGACACGGTGCCCGAACTCCGCCTCGACGACCGGGTGCTGGTGCCCTGGGACGAGGGAAGCGAGGAGCGCGTCGCGGTGGTCGCGCCGGTGGAGGAGCTCCTCGGCGACGGCGTCACCCATCCCTTCCGGCTCCCCGCCCGCGAGGACACCGAGCCGGTCCTGGACGAGGGCGGCCGAACCGTCGGCCGACTGGTCCGGCGCAGCGAGGAGATCAGCGGGACGCTACGGCTCTCCGCCCGCGAACTCGACGGCCCCTACCGGGTGTTGCGGCTGACCGCCGTCGTCGAGAACACCAGCGACTGGACACCGCCCGAGGGCCGCGGCGCGGACCGGGAGGCCGCGCTTCCGCACTCCCTGGTGGCCAGCCACCTCCTCATGGCCCTCAGCGCCGGATCGTTCCTGTCGATGACCGATCCCCCCGAGTGGGCGAAGGGCGCGGTCGCCGCCTGCCGCAACCTGCACACCTGGCCCGTGCTCGCCGGCGAACCCGGACGCGCCGACCTCGTGCTGTCCTCGCCGATCATCCTGGAGGACCATCCGGCCATCGCGCCGGAGAGCCCCGGCGCGCTCTACGACGCCCTCGAGATCGACGAGATCCTCGCGCTGCGCACCGCGGCCCTCACCGAGGAGGAGAAACGCGAGGCCCGGGGCACCGACGAGCGGGCGGCCGCCGTGATCGAACTGGCGGACTCGATGCCGGCCGAGGTTCTGGAGCGGCTGCACGGGGCGGTGCGGAGCCTGCGCGAGGTGACCGGTCCCGGCCCCGCCGCCCCGGACGCCGGCTTCCCCGACGAATACGGGGTGATGCGGCCGGACACCCCCTGGTGGGACCCCGCGAGCGACGCGGGCTTCGACCCGGCGCAGGACCGGGTGGTCGTGGACGGCCGGTCGGTGGGCCAGGGCAGCCGCGTCGAGTTGCGTCCGGGGGCGCGGCGCACCGACGCGCAGGACATCTTCCTGCGAGGCCGCACCGCGAGGGTCGAAGCCGTGCTGCACGACGTGGACGGCGGGGTGCACCTGGCCGTCACCGTCGAGGGCGACCCGGGCGCCGACGTCCGCCGCGAGCAGGGACGGTTCCTGTACTTCCAGCCCGACGAGGTCGCACCGCTGGAGGACGACGCGTGAACCTTCCCCCACCGCCAGGTCCCAGGACCCTCGTGGCGGGCATCGGCAATGTCTTCCTCGGAGACGACGGCTTCGGCGTGGAGACCGCCCGCCGGCTCGCCGAGCACGACCTGCCCGGACACATCGAGGTCGTGGACATCGGGGTGCGCGGGGTGCACCTCGCCTATCAGCTGCTGGACGGCTACGACACCCTCGTCCTCGTGGACGCCACGGCACGCGGCGAGGCCCCCGGCACGCTGTACGTGATCGAGCACGACGTCGGCGGAGGGAGCCCTTCACCCGCCGCCCCCGCGCTGGACGGCCACCGGATGAGCCCCGACACCGTCCTGGCACTGCTGGGCACCCTGTGCGCCGGTACCGGCGGCGAGCCACCACGCCGCGTCCTGGTCGTGGGATGCGAGCCGGCCTCGGTGGACGAGGGCATCGGGCTCAGCCCGCCGGTGTCCGACGCCGTACCGGAGGCCGTCCGGCTGATCGAAAAGCTGCTGCGGGACGGCGAGCCGTCCGTGGCGCAGGCCTCAACCGCTGGGGCTCCGACATGAGGAGAGACGGGATGAAGAAGTTCGTCATCGGCGGAGCGGCCCTCGCCGCCCTGGTCGCTGTCGTCGCCGAGGTGCTTCCTGACGTCCGGCGCTACCTGCGGATCCGACGGATGTGAACGGTGGGAGCCACCGGTGTGCCGTGCGGTTGCGTCGAACGGTGTATCTGTCGGCCGGTGACGGCGTGCCGGGCCGTACGACCAGGAGGCGCCCGCCTCTAATGAGGCCCGGCGGGAGTCGGGCTGCGGAAGGACTCGGACCCATGCACGAGATGTCCATCGCGCTGGCCGTCGTCGACCAGGTGGAAGAGGCCGCCGCACGGGCCAAGGACGTCACGGCGGTGCGATCGGTACGGCTCCAGGTGGGCGAACTCGCCGGCGTCGTACCCGACGCGCTCGCCTTCTCCTTCGAACTGGCCTGCGCCGGAACCCTGCTGGAAGGCGCCGAGCTGATCACCGAAGCGGTGCCCGGGCGGGCCCGCTGCACCCCCTGCGCCCACGAATGGGCCGTCGGCATGCCGCCCCGGCTGACCTGCCCCGCGTGCGGCGGTACGCGGACCGACCTGCTCACGGGCCGGGAACTGCAGATCGTCGACGTGCACTGGGAGGACGGCCTCGGCCCCGCGCACACGCCCACCCGCGAACCGATCTCCGAGGAGCGCTGAACCATGTGTCGTGTCGTCGACCTGCGGCAGGCCGTACTCGCGAAGAACGACGCGAGTGCCCACGAACTGCGCGCGCACCTCGCGGCTCGGGGCATCGCGGTCGTCAATCTGCTGTCCAGTCCGGGCAGCGGCAAGACCGCGCTGCTGGAACGCGAACTGCTGCGGGCACGGGAGCGCGCCGTTCCCGTCGCGGCGCTGAGCGCCGATCTGGCCACCGAGAACGACGCGGCCCGGCTGGCGCGTTCGGGGGTCCCCGTCAAGCAGGTGCTCACCGACGGACTGTGCCATCTGGAGGCGGGGATGCTCGCCGGGCACCTGGACGGGTGGCTGCCCGACGACACCCGGCTGCTGTTCGTGGAGAACGTCGGCAACCTGGTCTGCCCGGCCTCCTACGACCTGGGGGAGACCCTGAGGGTCACCCTCGCCTCCGTGACGGAGGGCGAGGACAAGCCGCTCAAGTACCCCACCGCCTTCGGCCTCGCCCACCTCGTGGTGGTCACCAAGACCGACATCGCGGAGGCCGTCGAGTTCGACGAGGCGGCGTTCCGCGCGAATGTGCAGCAGGTCAACCCCGGGGTCGAGGTGCTCATGACGTCGGCACGCCGGGGGCAGGGAGTCGGCGGGCTGCTCGACCGGGCGCTGGCCGCCCTGGACGGCACACCCGTCCACTCACCGGTCATGACCCGACAGCCCCCTCACCACACTCACCCGCACCCGGAGGCCACCGGCACCATGGCCCACACCCACTCGTGAGAGGTCCGCAGGCTCCGGCCGCCGTCGCCGAGAACACCCCGCGACGCCGCCGGGTCACCGTCCGGGGAGTGGTGCAGGGCGTGGGCTTCAGGCCCTACCTCTACGGCCTTGCCACCGAACTCGCCCTGGCCGGACACGTGACCAACACCCCGGAGGGCGTCGTCGCGGAGGTCGAGGGCAACGCCTCGGCCGTGGCCCGGTTCTGCGACCTGATCGCCGCCCAGGCACCGCCGCTGGCCCGCGTGGAGTCCGTCCACCACCGGGAGATGCCTCCCGTCGGCGGCACCGCGTTCACCATCCTCACCTCGCGCACCGGCGGACCGGCCCGCACCCTGGTCTCCCCCGACTCCGCCACCTGTGCCGACTGCCTCGCCGAGCTGGCCGCCCCGGCGGACCGGCGCCACCGGCACCCGTTCGTCAACTGCACCCACTGCGGCCCGCGCTTCACGATCGTCACCGGCGTGCCGTACGACCGGGCGAACACCACCATGGCCGGGTTCGCGATGTGCGCCGACTGCGCCCGGGAGTACGAGGATCCGGCCGACCGCCGGTTCCACGCGCAGCCGGTCGCCTGCCCGGCCTGCGGGCCCCGGCTGCGGCTGGTCCTCGCCCAGGAGGCGCGGATCGGGCGTGTCGAGAGGGCTGACCCGGTCACCGAGGCCCGCGCGCTGCTGACGCGGGGCGCGATCCTCGCCGTGAAAGGCCTGGGCGGCTACCACCTGGCCTGCGATGCCACGAACCAGGAGGCGGTCGCCCTCCTGCGGCGGCGGAAGGCGCGCGGGGACAAGCCGTTCGCCGTCATGACCAGGACCGCGGACGACGTCCGTCACCTCGTCCGGCTGAGCCCGGCGGAACGGAGCCTGCTCGAAGGCCGTGAAAGGCCGGTCGTCCTGCTGAGGCGGCGTCCGCACGCCGGCGGGGAACCGCGGCCCGCCGAGGCCGTGGCACCCGGCAGCCCCGACCTCGGCGTGATGCTGCCCTACACGCCCGTGCACCATCTGCTGCTCGGCCTGCCCGGCGACCCGGACGGCCCCCGGCTGCTCGTCATGACCAGCGGCAACCTGTCCGGCGAGCCCATCGTCACCGACGACAACGAGGCGCTGGAGCGACTCGCGCACCTGGCCGACGCCTGGCTCACCCACGACCGGCCGATCCACGTCCCGTGCGACGACTCCGTGGTCCGCGTCTGCGACGGGGAGCCACTGGTGATCCGCCGCTCGCGCGGGTACACCCCGCTGCCGGTCTCCCTCCCGCTGCCCGTGCGGCCCGCCCTCGCCGTCGGCGGAGACCTGAAGAACGCCTTCTGTCTCGGGGCGGGCCGGCAGGCATGGCTGTCGGCGCACATCGGCGACATGGACGACGTCGGCACACAGCAGGTCTTCGAGCGCGCGGTGGCACAGTTGGAGTCCATCACGGGAGTGCGGCCCGAGGCCCTGGTCTCCGACCGGCATCCCGGCTACCGCTCCGCCGGATGGGCGGCCCGGAACGCGGCGCACCGGCCCGTCGTACGCGTCCAGCACCATCACGCGCACATCGCCGCCGCCATGGCCGAGCACGGACTGGACGGCACCCGGCCGGTGATCGGCGTCGCCTTCGACGGCACCGGCCACGGCGACGACGGTGCCGTGTGGGGCGGGGAGTTCCTGCTCGCGGACTACGACCGCTTCACCCGGTTCGGACATCTCGCGTATGTTCCACTGCCCGGTGGTGACGCCGCGGTGCGTCGGCCGTACCGCATGGCGCTGGCCCATCTGAGGGCGGCCGGGATCGACTGGTCCGACGACCTCGCCTGTACGACCGCTTGCCCGCCCGACGAACTCCACGTCCTGGAAAGGCAGTTGGAGCGTGGCCTGAACTGTGTCCCCACGTCCAGCATGGGCCGGCTCTTCGACGCGGTGTCCTCTCTCGCCGGGGTGTGCCACCTGGCCGGGTACGAGGCACAGGCCGCCGTCGAACTGGAGGGGGCGGCTCTGCACGCACCCGCCGACGACACCACGGCGTACGCCTTCGCGCTGCACGCGTCGGAGAAGAACCGGGACGGCGCCATACGGGCCGATCCGGCACCCGTGCTCGCGACGATCGTCGGCGACCTGCGCGTGGGTGTCGAGCCAGCCCTGGTCGCCGCGCGCTTCCACCGGGGCGTGACCGGCCTGGTGCACCGGATGTGCGCGCGGGCGCGAGAGCGACACGGGCTGGACACGGTCGCCCTGACGGGAGGCGTGTTCGCCAACACGCTGCTCTCCTCGGCCTGTGCCGCAACCCTGCGCGAGGACGGCTTCACGGTCCTGCGGCACCACCTGGTGCCGCCCAACGACGGTGGTCTGGCGCTGGGCCAACTGATGGTGGCCGCCCGCACCACTCCCACCGACTGAGCAGACGCGCGACCCACAGCGAGGAGAGGCTCATGTGCCTGGCGGTACCCGGCAGAGTGCTGGACATCGAGGAACGGGACGGTACCCGGATGGCCACCGTCGACTTCGGCGGCGTGGTCAAGGAGGTGTGCCTGGAGTATCTGCCCGATCTCCAGGTCGGCGAGTACGCCATCGTCCACGTCGGGTTCGCCCTGCAGCGGCTGGACGAGGAGTCGGCGCGGCAGACGCTCGAACTCTTCGCCGAACTCGGCTTGTTGCAGGAGGAGTTCGGCGACGCCTGGGAGACGGCGGCGACGGAGGCGGGCGTCGCCCCGGTGGAAGAGGTGCGCAACCAGTGAAGTACATCGACGAGTTCCAGAACCCGGAGCTGGCACGCCGGCTCCTCGACGACATTCACGCCACGGTGACCAGGCCGTGGGCCCTGATGGAGGTGTGCGGAGGGCAGACGCACAGCATCATCCGCCACGGCATCGACCAACTCCTGCCGGACAAGGTCGAGTTGATCCACGGACCCGGCTGTCCGGTGTGTGTGACTCCGCTGGAGGTCATCGACAAGGCTCTGGAGATCGCCTCCCGACCGGAGGTGATCTTCTGCTCCTTCGGTGACATGCTCCGCGTGCCGGGCACCGGACGGGACCTGTTCCAGGTCCGCTCGGAGGGCGGTGACGTGCGCGTCGTCTACTCACCGCTCGACGCGCTGCGGATCGCCCAGCAGAACCCCGACCGCGAGGTGGTGTTCTTCGGCATCGGCTTCGAGACGACCGCACCCCCCAACGCCATGACGGTCCATCAGGCCCGGAAGCTGGGCATCCCGAACTTCAGCATGCTGGTGTCCCATGTCCGCGTCCCGCCCGCCATCGAGGCCATCATGTCCTCGCCGAGCTGCCGGGTGCAGGGTTTCCTCGCGGCCGGCCATGTCTGCAGCGTGATGGGCATGGGGGAGTACCCGGAACTGGCGGAGCGCTTCCGGGTGCCGATCGTCGTGACGGGCTTCGAACCACTGGACATCCTCGAAGGCGTGCGCCGTACCGTCCAGCAGCTGGAACGCGGTGAGCACACCGTCGACAACGCCTACGCCCGTGCCGTTCGCGCGGAGGGCAACCCGGCCGCCCGGGCCATGCTGGAGGACGTCTTCGAGGTCACCGACCGCGCCTGGCGCGGCATCGGGGTGATCCCGCAGAGCGGCTGGCGGCTGGCGCCGAAGTACCGCGACTACGACGCCGAGCACCGCTTCTCCGTCGAGGGCATCCGTACGCAGGAGCCGGCCGAGTGTCGCAGCGGAGAGGTCCTGCAGGGACTGCTCAAGCCGCACGAGTGCGAGGCCTTCGGCACTCTGTGCACGCCTCGTACACCGCTGGGGGCCACCATGGTCTCCAGCGAGGGAGCCTGCGCCGCGTACTACCTCTACCGACGGCTGGACATGCCCGCCACCAAGGCCCAGGAGGCGACCCCCGTTGTCTGACACCACCGATCTCCCCGTCCCCGCCCTGGACGTCGAGGCGTGGACCTGTCCGGCGCCGCTGCGGGACCGGCCGCGTGTCGTCATGGGCCACGGCGGCGGCGGAGTGCTCTCCGCCGAACTGGTCCAGCAGATCTTCGCGCCCGCCTTCGGGGGCGAGGTGCTCGCCCAGATGGGTGACGCCGCCATCCTCCCCCTGGGCGGCGCCCGGCTGGCGTTCTCCACCGACTCCTACGTGGTGCGGCCCCTGTTCTTCCCCGGCGGCAGCATCGGCGACCTGGCGGTCAACGGCACCGTCAACGACCTCGCCATGAGCGGCGCCCGCGCCGCCTACCTCTCCTGCGGATTCATCCTGGAGGAGGGCGTCGAGCTGGACGTGGTCACGCGCGTGTCCGAGGCGCTGGGCGCGGCCGCGCGCACCGCCGGTGTGGAGGTGGCCACCGGCGACACCAAGGTGGTGGAGGCCGGGCACGGCGACGGGATCTACATCAACACCGCGGGCATCGGCCTCGTCCCGGCGGGCGTCGACCTGCGCCCTCAGCGGGTCGTCCCCGGTGACGTCGTGATCGTCAGCGGCGCCATCGGCGTCCACGGGGTGGCGGTCATGAGCGTGCGCGAGGGGCTGGAATTCGGAGTGGAGATCAAGAGCGACTGCGCGGCGCTCGGCGGTCTGGTCGACGCCATGCTCGCCGTCACCTCCGATCTGCACGTCCTGCGCGATCCGACCCGGGGCGGCCTGGCGGCCTCGCTCAACGAGATCGCGCAGGCCTCCGGGACCGGGGTGGTCATCCAGGAACGCGATGTCCCGGTCCCGCCGGCCGTGGCCAACGCCTGCGCCATTCTCGGACTGGACCCCATGTACATCGCCAACGAGGGCAAGCTGGTGGCCTTCGTCCCGCGCGAGCACGCCGACGCCGTCCTCGGGGCGATGCGCGCCCATCCTCTGGGCGCGGACTCCGTGATCATCGGAGAGACCGTGGAGGAGCATCCCGGCATGGTCGTGGCACGGACCGGCCTGGGCGGGACGCGGGTGGTCGATCTGCCGATCGGGGAGCAACTTCCGCGGATCTGCTGACGGGGGCGTCGCTCGTACGTCGCCCGTACGTCGCCCGTACGTCGCTCGCCCAGGAGCATGCCAGGCCGTCCAGGCGCGATCGGACCGTCAACCCCGTCGGCGCCCGGACGGCGGGTCCTGTGGATCCACGCCGGTCGTCGCGGAAGCGTCCTTGGTACCGCTGGGGCGCTGGGAGCGGCCCTTGGGTCCGGTGTCGCGTCTGCCCTTCTCGTCCGCGTCGCCGTACTTCTCGCCGCTCGCACGACTGCTCTTGGCCATGTCGCCCGGGACGGGCTTCGTCTCCTCCGGGGACTTCGACCGGCCTCGACCACTTTCACCGGCCCGCTCAGCCTGGAAGGACCGGCGGGCGCTCGGGTTGTCCTGCTGGTGCGTCTCGTCCACGTCGGGCGACCAGCCGTGCTGTCCGGTGCCCTGGTGACGGCTGGGACCCTTGCCGTGCGGTGGCTCGGACGAACGTGGTTTCTTCGACATGGCCGGATCCGCCTTTTCACGGTCGGTAGGGGACACCGGTGGGGGCGTTCCCGAGTTAAGTCGATTATCCCACTTTGTAATATTCTGGGCATTTCATGGCCGATTCCGGCGCTGCCGCGGAAGTCGGGCTGCCGAACCGCGGCAGACGCCCTCAACGGGACGTAGTCCGGTTCGGCGTCGCGCAGGGCACGCAGCGGGCCGCGCGCGAGGCCGGCCGGCAGGTCGAGGACGGCTGCCAGGTTGGCGTGCTCGGCGCCGACGGAGATGCCGAACCCGGCAGCGAGCTGGGCGAGAGTGCCGAGTCGACGCAGGCGCATCAGGCCGACCAGGGCAAGCTGGTGCGGCAGGAGTTTGCAGCGGGGCTCACGGCAGAATGCGGAACCAACGCGGCCCCCGTGCACATGGGTTGAGGCTTCGAGCACCTCCCCCAACGGCACGGGAGCCTCGTGCGTCGCGCACACCACCGGTGTCACACTTCAGGCTTTAGAAGAACCCAAGTTTCTTCGGGCTGTAAGAAACAAGAAGGTTCTTCGTCTGCTGGTAGTGCTCCAGCATCATCTTGTGGTTCTCGCGCCCGATCCCCGACTGCTTGTACCCGCCGAACGCGGCATGCGCCGGGTACGCGTGGTAGCAGTTCGTCCAGACTCGGCCCGCCTGGATCGCGCGGCCCGCCCGGTACGCCGTGTTCATGTCGCGGGTCCACACGCCCGCCCCGAGGCCGTACAGCGTGTCGTTGGCGATCTTCAGGGCGTCGTCGAAGTCGTCGAAGGGCGTCACCGAGACGACGGGGCCGAAGATCTCCTCCTGGAAGATCCGCATACGGTTGTCGCCCTCGAAGATCGTCGGCTGGACGTAGTAGCCGCCCTTCAACTCGCCGTCGTGCTCGATGCGTTCGCCACCGGTGAGGACCTTCGCCCCCTCCTGTCGGCCGACGTCCAGGTAGGAGAGGATCTTCTCCAGTTGGTCGTTGGAGGCCTGGGCCCCGATCATCGTGTCGGTGTCGAGGGGGTGGCCCGTCCTGATGAGTTCGGTGCGGGCGACGGCCGCCTCCATGAACTCGGCGTAGTTGCCGCGCTGGATCAGCGCACGGGAGGGACAGGTGCAGACCTCGCCCTGGTTGAGGGCGAACATCGTGAACCCTTCGAGGGCCTTGTCACGGAAGTCGTCGTCCCGCGCCCAGACGTCGTCGAAGAAGATGTTCGGCGACTTGCCGCCGAGTTCGAGGGTGACCGGCTTGATGTTCTCCGAGGCGTACTGCATGATCAGCCGCCCCGTGGTGGTCTCGCCGGTGAACGCCACCTTCGCCACCCGCGGACTCGACGCGAGCGGCTTGCCCGCCTCCACCCCGAAACCGTTGACGATGTTCACCACGCCCGGCGGCAGCAGGTCCGCGATCAGGCTCATCCAGTAGTGGATGGAGGCCGGGGTCTGCTCGGCGGGCTTGATGACGACCGCGTTGCCCGCCGCGAGCGCCGGGGCCAGCTTCCACACCGCCATCAGGATCGGGAAGTTCCACGGGATGATCTGCGCGACGACCCCGAGCGGCTCGTGGAAGTGGTACGCCACCGTGTCGTCGTCGATCTCGCCGAGCGAACCCTCCTGCGCGCGAACCGCCCCCGCGAAGTACCGGAAGTGGTCGATGGCGAGCGGGATGTCGGCCGCCAGCGTCTCGCGCACCGGCTTGCCGTTCTCCCAGCTCTCCGCGACCGCGAGCTGCTCCAGGTTCGCCTCCATGCGATCGGCGATCTTGAGGAGGATGTCGGAGCGTTCGGTCACCGAGGTCCGGCCCCAGCCGGGCGCGGCGGCGTGCGCGGCGTCCAGCGCCCGCTCCACGTCCTCCGCGGTGCCCCGCGCGACCTCGGTGAACGGCTGCCCGTTCACCGGCGACGGGTTCTCGAAGTACTGCCCGCGGGCCGGCGGCACGTACTCGCCACCGATGAAGTGGTCGTAGCGCGCCTGGTAGGAGACGATCGCGCCCTCGGTGCCGGGTGCCGCGTAACGGGTCATGCTGGCCAGCCTCCTTCAGCAGCGCCGCCCGCCGTTGGGCGGCTCTGCGCGTGAGGCTAGGAGCGCGGACGTTGCAACCACGTTGCCGTCGGCGCGGCCAGTTCCGACTCCAGCGCGGCGAGCCGGGCCCTGACACTCGCCGTCGGCCGCACGGCCGCGAGCGCCCGCCACACCTCCACGTCGTCCTCGCCCCACGGCGCGTGCGCCCAGTGCGCCAGCAGATCGGGATCCCGGCGGGCGACCAACGCCGACCGCAGCCCGTCCGCGATCCGGTGTCTGAGCCGGGCCACCGCCGGAGCCTGCGAGGCCGGCAGCAACGGCCCGGCGTACCCCGTCGCCGCCGCCGCGACCGCCCCGCTCTCCAGCCGCCGCTCGACGATCGCCACGTCCGACTCGACCGGCACGGTCAGCCGGTACGGCCGTGACGCCAGCAGCCCCGGCCAAAGAACCCTGCGCAGCCGCGCCAGTTCGGCCCGCAGCGTCACCGGCGTCACCGACTCGTCCTCGTACAGCGCGCACGACAGCTCGTCCCCGGTCAGACCCTCCGGGTGCCGGGACAGCAGCACCAGGATCTCGCTGTGCCTGCGGCTGAGCCTGACCCTGCGGCCGCCGCCGACCAGCAGTGCCTCGTCCCGGCCCAGTGCGCTCAGCTCGGGCCGGTCGGTGGCCTGCTGCTGCGGCAGGAGCAGCGCCAGCTGTGACTCGGCGGCCCGCGCGACAGCCTGGACGAATCCCAGGCTGTGCGGATGCGCGAGCCCGTCCCCACCGGTGATGTCCACGGCCCCCAGCACCCGCCCGGTCCGCGGATCGTGCACCGGCGCCGCCGCGCAGGTCCACGGCTGCACCCGGCGGATGAAGTGCTCCGCCGCGAACACCTGCACCGGCCGGTCCACCGCGACCGCGGTGCCCGGCGCGTTCGTCCCGACGGCGGTCTCAGCCCACCGCGCACCCGGCACGAAGTTCATCCACTCCGCCTGCCGCCGGGTGCTCGCGTGCCCCTCGACCCACAGCAGCCTGCCGTGCTCGTCGCACACCGCGAGCAGATGCTCCCCGTCCGAGGCGAAGGTCCCCATCAGCTCACGGAACAACGGCATGACCCGCGCCAACGGGTGCTCGGCCCGGTACGAACCGAGGTCCCCGTCGCTGAGTTCGACGTCCGCCGTCCCGTCGGGCCCGACTCCGGCCCGCGCGGAACGCCGCCACGAGTCGGCCACCACGGGCCGGACCGGCCGCTGCACCGTGCCCGCCTCGGTGAACGTCGCGTGCGCGCGCCGCAGCAGCCGGACACGCTCGGCAGGGTCGGCCCCCGGCTCCAGGGCCACCCATGGATCGGTCAACTCGGCCTCCCGGAGCACGATGCGACTGGGGACATCGTCACTCCCGGTACGCGCGCAAACAACCTCTTCGACCGGCCTCACCCGAACGGTGCACGGCTCACACGGCCGCGACCATGCTCACGTAGCGGTCCCAGTCCCAGTACGGACCCGGGTCGGTGTGGTCCGTGCCCGGCACCTCGTAGTGCCCGATGATGTGCGCGCGGTCCCTCGGGATGCCGTATCTCTCGCAGATGCCCGCGGTGAGCTTCGCGGACTCCTGGTACAGGGCCTCGGTGAACCAGACAGGCTTGTCCACCCACCCCTCGTGCTCGATGCCGACGCTTCGGGTGTTGTAGTCCCAGTTCCCGGCATGCCAGGCGACGTCCGCCTCCCGCACGCACTGCGCGATGTGACCGTCGGCCGAGCGGACGACGTAGTGGGCGGACACCTGCTTCGCCGGGTTGCGGAAGATGTCCAGGGCGTCGGTGTAGGAGGTCTGCGTGACGTGGATGACCACCCGGTCGATGCGGTAGGACGCGGGGCGGTTCGAGTCGGTGTAGTTGTCGGTGGTCGCCGGCTGCCACTCGGCGAACGGGTGGTCCACGGGCTGGGGAGCCGCCCCGGCCCGCACCTCGGGAAGCAGCGCGTACGGGACGGCGGCCAGGACGGCCCCCTTCAGCAGTAGCCGCCTGCCGAGCAGAGGTCTCGCGCGTTCCATGGAGCAAGTGCCTTTCGTCTGGGCGGGGTTCAGCCGCGAAGGACCACCGCCGTCTCACGGAGCCGCTCGTGCACTCCGCGGTGAGTCTCGCGCGCCGGCAGCCATTCCTTGCGGATCTTCGCCACGCAGGTGTAGTTGGTGTCGCACACGTTGGCCAACGGCGACTCGACGGCCTGGGTCGCGAACTGGTACGCGTCCAGCTCGCTGAAGCCGTAGTCGCGCACCAGCCACTGCACGAGGTCGAGCTGGGATATCCGGAAGGCGTCCTCCAGCGGGCGCGCCGAACCGGTCGAGATGATGTGGGTGTCCGACTCGATGCGCGGCCAGGGCGTGGCGAGCCCTTTGAGCAGTTCGACGATCACGACGGTGTTCATCGCGCACTCGACGGCCACCCCGCAGGTCTCTCCCTCGCCCTGGCGGGCGTGTCCGTCGCCGAGGCTGAGGAGGGCGCCCTCGACGTTGACCCCGAGGTAGCAGGTGACACCCGCCCGCATCTCCGGGGTGTCCATGTTCCCGCCGTGGGCGTCCGGCACCAGCGCCGAGCGCACCTCCAGGTTGGCGGGGGCCACTCCGACGGTGCCGTGCATGGGGTCCATGGGCAGCTCGATCTCGATGTCGCTGTCGCGCGCCCGGAACAGCGCCGTGCGCCGGGCGCGGTCCAGCTGCCAGATCCACACGGTCTCCGGCAGCGGGGGCTGGAGCGTGGCGGTGGTGTGTGTGGAGGTGAGCGCGCCGAACAGGGGGACGGTGGTGGAGGCGGCCCAGTCCCGGGCCGGTTCGATGGACACGAAGTGCACGGCGACGGTGTCGCCCGGCTCCGCGCCCTCGATGTGGAAGGGGCCGGTCTGCGGGTTGAGGAAGGGAAACTCGCAGACCTCGGACACGAGGTCCTTCTCGGACCGCACCCGTCCCGCGAAGCAGTCCTCCGTGTACAGGTCGAGGACCGTGCCGGGCGCGATCCGTGCCACGGGCGGCGCACCACCGAACGTCCAGGCGTACTCGCCGGGTTCGGGCCGTACGGTCAGGATCCGGGGGTCGCTCGTCGCCGACCCCTCGTACGACACCGACATGCCATCCTCCGATCACCGTCGTCCGAGGCCGCTGCGGGCCTCGCGTGAATCAAGGTACGACGGCTGCCGGGAGGGCAGAAGAGCGCTTGGTGTTTCGGTGGACAAGCTTGGGACTGTGGATAACTCGACCACTCGACGGGGTGAGTTGACGGAACCTCAGGCCCGCTCGCCCACCATCACGGGGTCGTCCAGCACGGCCCGCACCACCGAGTGGGCGGCCCCCAGCAGCGGCCCCTCCGAACCCAGCCGCGACACGGACACCGGGCAGGCCGGGCCGGCCGTGCGCCGGGCCAGCTCGTCCCGCAGCGACGGCAGCAGCCAGGGCGCGAGTCCGGCCAGCGCGCCGCCGAGCACCACGGCCTCGGGGTCCAGCAGATTGACCGCGCCGGTCAGCGCGATGCCGAGCGCCTCCCCGGCTTCGCGCAGGGCGCCTCGTACGGCCTCGTCGCCGTCCGCCGCGTGCTGCGCGAGCAGCCCGACCCGGTCCTCGCCCGGCTCCAGACCTGCAGCTCGCAGCACCGCCTCCTCGCCGGCGTACTGCTCCAGACAGCCGCGTCCGCCGCAGGCACACCGGGGGCCGTCGGGGCGGACCGGCACATGGCCGAGTTCGCCGGCGAAACCGCGGGTGCCGCGCAGGAGCCGGCCGTCCACGACGAGTGCGGCGCCGATGCCGATCTCCGCGGAGACGTGCAGGAAGTCATGGGGGGTGTCGTCACCGAGCCAGAGTTCGGCCAGGGCGCCGAAGTTGGCCTCGTTGCCGACGGTCAGCGGGTAGTCCTCGGGCAGCAGGGCGCCCAGATCCGTGTCGTGCCAGTCGAGGTTCGGGGCGCGGACGACGGTCCGTGCGTCCCGTGCGACCAGCCCGGGCACCGCCACCGCCAGCCCCGCGGGCCACAGGCCCTCGTCCTCCGCCTCCCCCGCCACCCGGTGTACCAGGGAGGTGAGTTCCGCGATCACCGGCTCGGGGGAGCGGCCCCTGTTCGCGCTGTACCGCACCGCCCGTGCGCGCACCTGTCCGCGCAGGTCGACCGCGCAGACCGCGAGGTGGTCCACGCCTACCTCGGCGCCTATCCCGGCGGGCCCCCGCCCGCTGACGGCGAGGGCGGAGCCCGGTCTGCCGACCCGGCCGGGGCGCTCGGGGCCCAGCTCCTCCAGGAGCCCCGAGCGTATGAGTTCGTCGACGAGGGTCGACACCGCGGCCCGGGTCAGGCCGATGCGCGAGGCGACCGCGGCGCGCGAGAGCGGTCCCTCGGCGCTCACGGTGTGCATCACGCGGGCGAGGTTGCGGCGGCGCATGCCCTGCTGGGTGTCCGGGAGGCGGCGTCCGGGTCCCGCCGGGTGGGCGTCGTGCAGCGGTGCGGTCATGCCTCCCTCACTTCTCAGAGGTCCCCCGCTCCAGCAGCGGCGCCGCGTCGGAGAGTACCCCGGCGATCCTGGCCAGCGTCTCGTCGTCCCGCTCCACGGCCTCCAGCACGGGGCCCGCGGCGGTATTCCAGCGCCGGGCGACCGCGCCCGGGTCCTCCCCGGTCAGCAGGCCGGCGGCCTGCGCGGCGGCGCCGAGGGCGACCAGTTCCTTGGCCTCGGGCACCTGCACCGGACGTCCCGAGAGCCGTCGTACGGTCTGCTGCCAGGCGGTGCCCTGGGCGCCGCCGCCGATCAGCAGCAGCGGCGTCGAGCGGTCCGCGTCCTCGTCGAGCACCAGGTCCAGTGCCCCCAGCAGCGCCTGCACGGCACCGTCGTAGGCGGCCTGGAGGAGCTGGCCGCCGGTGGTGTCGTGACGCAGGCCGTGCAGCAGCCCGGAGGCGTTCGGCAGGTTCGGGGTGCGCTCGCCGTCCAGGTAGGGCAGCAGGGTGACCCCCGAGACCGGCTCCACGGCCTCGCGGTCCAGGTTCAGCAGGGCGGCGACGCGGTCCACGGCGAGCGTGCAGTTCAGGGTGCAGGCCAGCGGCAGCCAGTCGCCGTGGGCGTCGGCGAAACCCGCCACGGTGCCGGTCGGGTCGGCGGGCCGCCGCTTGGACACCGCGTAGACCGTGCCCGAGGTGCCCAGGCTCATCACCGGAGTCCCGGGGCGCAGCCCGAGACCCAGCGCGGCGGCCGCGTTGTCACCGGTGCCGGGGGCCACCAGGGTGCCCTTGGAGAACGGCAGGTCATGGCCGTCGCGGACGGTGCCGGCGACCTCGCCGGGCCGGACCACGCGGGGGAGCAGGGCCGGGTCGAGGCCCACGTGCGCGAGGATCTCGCTGTCGTACGACTCCGTCGCGGACGCCCACCAGCCGGTGCCGGAGGCGTCGCCGCGGTCGGTGGTGCCCTCACCGGTGAGGCGCTCCGTGAGGTAGTCGTGGGGCAGTCGCACGGCCTTGGTGGCGCGCAGCGCCTCCGGCTCGTGCTCGGCGAGCCAGGCCCACTTCGTCACGGTGAAGGAGGCGCCCGGCACGCTTCCGGTGCGCTCGGCCCAGGCCTTCGGGCCGCCCAGCTCCTCGATCAGACGCAGGGCCTGCGGCGCCGAGCGGACGTCGTTCCAGAGCATGGCCGGGCGTACCGGCTCGCCCTGCGCGTCCAGGGTGACCAGGCCGTGCTGCTGGCCGCCGATCGACACCGCGGCGGCCTCGCGCGCGGCGTCCCCGCACTGGCGCAGGGCCTCGGACAGCGCGTCCCACCACTGTCGCGGGTCGCTCTCGCGGCCGGCCCCGGAGGACACGGTGTGCGGTGCCTGGCCGCGCGCGACGACCTGACCGGTGGCCGCGTCGACCACCAGTGCCTTGGTGGACTGGGTGGACGTGTCCACGCCGACGACGAGCGGACCCTCGGCTGCTGACATCGGGCTCTCCCTTTTTGCGCGGCTCATGATCTTGATGCGGCTGATGTCTTCCCTGAAGACACCTTGTCTCTTCCCGGAGACATGTGTGCATACTAATTTGTAAAGCGCCATGACGAAATAGTCCGGAGCAGCAAGGAGCCGCGTCATGAACTACCAGCCCACCCCCGAGGACAGGTTCACGTTCGGCCTGTGGACCGTCGGCTGGCAGGGAAGGGACCCGTTCGGCGACGCCACCCGCCGGGCCCTCGACCCGGTCGAGACGGTGCGGCGCCTGGCCGAGCTCGGCGCCCACGGCGTGACCTTCCACGACGACGATCTGATCCCCTTCGGGTCCTCGGACAGCGAGCGCGAGGGTCACATCAAGCGTTTCCGTGAGGCGCTGGACGCGACCGGCATGAAGGTGCCGATGGCGACCACCAACCTCTTCACGCACCCCGTCTTCAAGGACGGCGCGTTCACCGCCAACGACCGCGACGTGCGTCGTTACGCGCTGCGCAAGACCATTCGCAACATCGACCTGGCGGTCGAGCTCGGCGCCGAGACCTACGTCGCCTGGGGCGGCCGCGAGGGCGCCGAGTCCGGCGGTGCCAAGGACGTGCGCAACGCCCTGGACCGCATGAAGGAGGCCTTCGACCTCCTCGGCGAGTACGTCACCGAGCAGGGCTACGACCTGAAGTTCGCCATCGAGCCCAAGCCGAACGAGCCGCGCGGCGACATTCTGCTGCCCACCGTCGGCCACGCGCTCGCGTTCATCGAGCGTCTGGAGCGCCCCGAGCTGTACGGCGTGAACCCCGAGGTCGGCCACGAGCAGATGGCGGGGCTGAACTTCCCGCACGGCATCGCGCAGGCCCTGTGGGCGGGCAAGCTCTTCCACATCGACCTCAACGGCCAGTCCGGCATCAAGTACGACCAGGACCTCCGCTTCGGCGCCGGTGACCTGCGCGCCGCCTTCTGGCTCGTCGACCTCCTGGAGAGCGCCGGTTACGCCGGTCCGAAGCACTTCGACTTCAAGCCGCCCCGGACCGAGGACCTCGACGGCGTGTGGGCGTCTGCCGCGGGCTGCATGCGCAACTACCTCATCCTCAAGGAGCGTGCGGCCGCGTTCCGCGCCGACCCCGAGGTCCAGGAGGCGCTCCGTGCCTCGCGTCTGGACGAGCTGGCGCAGCAGACGGCTGCGGACGGCCTGAAGTCGCTGCTCGCGGACCGCGGCGCCTTCGAGGACTTCGACGTGGAGGCGGCCGCCGCACGCGGCATGGCCTTCGAGCAGCTCGACCAGCTCGCCATGGACCACCTTCTGGGTGCGCGCGGCTGAGTGAGACCCACGCGCGCGTGCCGCCGGTCGTGAGTGGCCTCCGCCGACGGCACGCGCGCATGCGCATCGATCGCGACGCCTGTGCGGAATGTTCCGGAATCGTGCGATCCACGGCATGAGGTCGTATCAACTGCCGCGCGGGGGTCGCCCGATGACCGGTTCGAGGCGACTCTGGACGGTATGGCCATGCCGCCGGTACCGCCCAAGCCGCCCGGACCGCCGGGTGACACCCCGCCTCCGGGCGGTGGTTTCGGACCGCCTCCCGACGATTTCGGGCGCAACGGCCCGAACCCTTACGGCGGTCTGCCGTCGACCCAGCCGATGGGCCCGGTCGGGAACCCCGGCCCGGGCAGTCCGAGAAGGCGCCGGAGCCCCCTGTTCGCCCTGCTCGCCGTGATCGCGGCCGCCGTCGCCGTCGCCCTCGTCGTGGTCTTCATGGCGTCGGGGAGCGACGACTCGCCGGACAAGAACCCGGCGCCCGCGACCAGCACGAGCGGTTCTCCGAAACCCTCGTTCAGCCTGCCCACACAACTGCCCAGTGAGCTGCCCAGCGAGCTCCCGTCGCAGTTCCCGAGCGATCTCCCCAGCGAGTTCCCGAGCGACCTGGAATCGCTGCTGCCGTCCCTGATCGGGTGAGTTCAGAGGCGGTGCGGCAGCCGGACGTACGTCACCGTCGTCTCCACCCCGCTGTCGACCAGCCGGCCGTCGGCGTCGAACGCCCCGGTGCCGTCCGTCATCCCGAAGTCGTTGTCGTTGATCAGGGCGAGCGTGTCGTGGTCCACGCGCGCGACACCCTCGATCTTCCCGGGCACCCCGGCGACCCTTCCCAGGTCGACGACCGGCTTCTTGGTGAGCACGGGCACTCCTGAGGCCGCCGGATCGTCGAGCTGCTCCAGTGACGGGGACGTGGTGTCGTCGTCCCAGGAGCTCCCGAGGATGTTCGAGGACCGGTCCAGTCGCACGAGCTGAAGCCGTGCCGCCTTGTCGGTGCGCTCCTCGACCAGCAGCCTGTCACCGCCGACGGCGACCACCGAGGAGATCTTCAGCTCGGAGGTGTCGTCCTCGCTCGGGTCCACCACGTCCACCGGGTCGAAGCGGTACGCGTACTCGGCGGTGACCGCCTTCCTCTTCGGCGAGAAACGCAGCAGCCGGGTGGTCCGGGAAGCCTCTCCGGCGTCGGTGTCCGGCAGGGACAGCGGGCTCTGCACGGCCAGTACCAGGTCACCGCCGGGCAGTTGGGCGAGCCCTTCGAACCCGCGGTTGATCTTCCGGTGCAGGAGGACGGACGGCAGCGCCTCGACCACGGGGTAGCCGGCGCCGGTCAGGTTCAGCCCCTTGGGCACATAGCGCGTGAGGATCTTCCCGCGCGCGGAGACGTGGACCAGGCTCGGCCCGTACTCGTCGACGAGCCAGAAGCTTCCGTCCGCCGCCCGCACGATGCCCTCGGTGTCCAGGCCGTTCGGGTCGTACGGCAGAGCCGTGAGCGCGTTGTAGTCGTACGGTGCCTCGTCGCGCCCCCGCTGGTTCGGCAACCCCGTGACGGGCCTTCCTCGCGAGGTGGTGATCGGGATCGCGTCCAGCACCTTCACGGTGTCGCCGACGACCCGGATCCGCACGATCGCCGGGTCGAAGCCCGGGACCGGGAAGGTGCGGCGCTTGGTGCCGGCCACCTTGATCTGGCCGTTGGGCCCACGGTCGGTGACGGTCCAGAACTCACCCTTGCGTCCCGCCGGGTAGATGTCGCTGCCGATGCCTCCGAGGTCCACCCCGCGGTCGTCGTCCACCGTGCCCGGCAGCAGTCCGTTGCTGAACACGCCGAGCGGGATGTCGCCGAGCGTGGCTGTACGGACCACATGAGCCTCGCCGGACGGGGCACCCATGGCCGGGCCTGCCGCGATCAGGGCGGCGACCAGGGCGAGGTGGACGCCCGCCGCGACTGTGCGTCCGGCGGGGCGTCGGCCTTCGGCGTGCGGTGACATGGGGCCTCCTGGGGACCGGGTGCGGTGACAGCGGCCAGATTCGGGCGCCGACCCGAACGCCTTACGGCCGGACGGTGAACGAGTGGCGTCGGCCGTGCGTCGGCCCGAGGTCGCGGCACACGCGTGTGTGCCGGGTGCTCACCCGGGGGAGCTGCGGGGCGCCCGATGCGGCCCCAAGCCCTGGAGCACATCGCCGAGTTCGTCCGCGGTGAGCGCGGGGGACGGCAGAGGCGCCACGGCGGGCGAGGCGCGCAGACCGTCGAGGAGCAGGGCGAGGGGGCGGCGCCAGGCCTCGGGGCCCACGGCGGTGGTGAGGGAGGGAACGGCCCGGCCGAGCGCGGCCAGCGCGAAGAGCACGTCCTCCGTGGTGACCTCCGCGCGGATGCCTCCCTCGTCGCGGCCGCGGCGCAGGAGCACCTCCAGGGTCGCCCGGTTGTGGGCGTGCACGGCCTGCAGCGACTCGACACCCTCGAGGTGGGTGGTCATCAGGTCGTTCGTTCCGCGATCGGTGGCCAGGACGGCGAACACTGCCTCCAGGTAGCCGACGAGTCCCTCCCAGGGGTCCGCGGCGGCCCGCGCCCGGTCACCGGCGGCCATGGTGCCCGCCAGCGGGTCGCGGAAGACCGCGTCGACCAGTGCGGCGCGGCTCGGGAAATGCCGGTAGAGCGTGGCGTTTCCCACTCCCGCCCGCCGTGCGATCACGTCCAGGGGTGCCTCCAACCCCTGCTCCGTGAACACCTCGTGAGCGGCCTCGACCAGCAACTCCCGGTTGCGTCGCGCATCGCGCCGCCGTACCGGCGCCGTCACGTCATCCGTCATGTCGCCCTCTCCCACTACCGGGGAGTGCTCCCCGGTAGTGATGCTATCGTCGGTGCATAGATGGGGAGTGGTCCCCGTTTTGTGGGAGGGGTGGGGCATGGGCAGTACGGCGCTCGTCCTCGGCGGGGGGCGGTCCCGTCGGCGCAGCCTGGATGACCGGAGTTCTCGCCGGCTTGTGCGACGCCGGTGTCGACCCGACCCGCGCGGACGTCGTCATCGGGACATCGGCCGGCGCGATCCTCGGTTCGCGGCTCCTCGCCGGTGAGTCGGCGCGCGAGCTCCACGAACGCCAACTGGCCGGCGGCGACCGGGTGGACCTTCACGTCAGCCTCGGACAGACCCTCCGCTTCCTGTGGGCCGCCTTGGGCTCCCGCGATCCGCAGCGCTCCGTGCAGCGCCTCGGCCGAGCGGCGCTGAAGGCCCGTACCGGGCCCGAGTCCACCGTGTTCGACGCTCTGCGCCCCTTGCTGCACAGCGTGGGCGACTGGCCCGCCCAGGCCCTGCGGATCACGGCCGTCGACGCCCTCTCCGGGCAACTGACGGCCTTCGACGCCGACTCGGACGTGACGCTCCTCGAAGCGGTCGCCGCGAGCTGCGCGGTTCCCGTGCTCTGGCCTCCCGTCACGGTGGCAGGGCGCCGCTGGATGGACGGAGGCAGCCGTTCCACGGCCAACATCCACCTGGCGCGCGGCCATCACCGCGTCCTGGCCATCGCGCCGGTCCCCGCGGCCGTGGGGCCCCACCCAGGCGCCGAGCAGCAGGCGGCTGCCCTCGCCGCCGACGGCGCCCACGTCACCCTCGTGACCCCGGACCGCACCACGCGCCGGGCCATGGGCCGCGACCTGACCTCCAACGCGCGTCGCCCGGCGGCCGCCCGGGCCGGCCACGCCCAGGCGACGGCACTCGCGGCATCGATGCACGCGGTCCGGCGCGGACCGGACGACGACGGCCGGACCTTGACGCCGTGAGCCCGACGGCCGCGGCCGCCACCACAACCCGAAGGCCGCGGCTGCCACCACAACCGCGACCGCGACCGCGACCGAAAGGATGCATCGTGCAGGCACCCACTCTGGAAGAACTGGTCCCGGACGGCCATGACCTGGCCTCGAACCCCTATCCCGTATATGCCGCGCTGCGGGCCAATGGGCCCGTGCATCGCGTCCTGGTTCCCGGAAGCGGTGAGAGCTGGCTCGTCGTCTCCCATGACGCGGCGCGAGCCGCGCTGACCGACCCGCGCCTGCGCAACGACATCCGCCATTCCTCGTCCTGGAGCGGCGACGGCGGACACGCCGTCGGCCGCAACATGCTCCAGGCCGACCCTCCGCAGCACACCCGGCTGCGCCGTCTGGTGGCTGCCCACTTCACGACCGGGAGCGTCACCGCGCTCCGCCCGGCCATCGAAGCCATCGCGCTCGAACTCCTGGACGCGCTGCCGCAACGGGGCACGGCCGACCTGGTCGCCCGGTACGCGCTGCCGCTTCCCGTCGCGGTGATCTGCGGTCTTCTGGGAGTGCCCGCGGCCGATCGCGGGGTGTTCCACGCCTGGTCCGACGAACTGGTCATGCCCACCTCTCCCGAGACGGCGGCCGCCGCCGGAGCCGCACTGACCGGGTACCTCGCCGATCTGATCGCCCGAGGACGCGAAGAACGGGGGTCAGGGCTTCTCGACGATCTCGTGGCAGCTGCGGACCTCACCCGCGAAGAACTTCTCGGCATGGTGTTCCTGATCCTCGTCGCGGGCCACGAGACGACCGTCGCCCTGATCTCCGGGACCGTCCACGCGCTGCTGGCCCACCCGGACCAACTCGCCCTGCTCCGCGCCGAACCCGACCTGACCGCTCCGGCCGTCGAGGAGTCCCTGCGCTACAACTCACCCGTCCACGCCACGGCTTTCCGCTTCGCGGCCGAGCCGCTCGACATCGGCGGCACCCGGATAGAGGCAGGGGATTCCGTGCAGGTCTCACTCGCCGCGGCCTCCCGTGATCCGCTGCGCTTTCCCGACCCCGACCGCTTCGACATTCAGCGCCCCACGCGCGCGCACCTCGGATTCGGTCATGGCCCGCACCACTGCCTGGGCGCCCCGCTGGCCCGCGTGGAGGCGGCCGTCGCCCTGCGCCTGCTGCTGCGCCACCGGTCGGCCATCGGCTTCGCGAGCGATCCGGCGGAGCTGACCTGGCGCAGCGGGACCCTCCTGCGGGGCCTGGCCGAACTACCGCTGCGGTTCGGCTGAGACGAACTCGATCGAGGCCAGAGCCGTCGCCGGATCGAGGGCCGCCGGGCCCGCGGGTATCCAGCGTTCCGCCTCCCTCCGGTACGGCCACCACCGCCCGTCCCGGCCCAGGCGTAGCTGGGTCGGCGCATCGACGACCGTCCACCGGTTGCCGTCCGCCGTGAACGACGGCCGTTCGTCCTCGTCCCAGGCCGCCTCCAGAGCCGCACGCGCGCGTGCGAGTGTGCCGCCCGAGGGCACCCATTCCTCCTCCAGCACCAACAGGGCGTCCGCACCACCGAGTTCCCAGGCACGCGTGGCGTCCGCCAGCGACTTCGGATCGCGGCCCGATCCTTCGGCAAGCCGTTGCGCCGACGGCCCGTCGGGTGCAGCGACGGCAAGGCGTACCGCGTCCTGAGCCACCGTCGGTTCGAGGACCGCAGCAGGCTGTTCGGCCGGCGGCCGGAGAGCCTCCGCGAGCAGCCGGTGGGCCTCCACGGCGGTCCTGGCGGCCAGATGGCGTACGGCGACCGGATCGACCCCCGGACCCGGCGGGGCCTCGGTGTCCAGCGTGGGCGGCAGGCCGGGCTCCTCGGGCAGCTCCGGGGGTGCGGGAAGGGGCGGCAGGATGTCGCCGGCCGCGTAGGCCTCGGCGGCATCCACTCCCTCCGGTTCCGGAGCCGCCTCCGCGGGCGCGGCGCTGCGGGCCTGGAGGTCCGCCAGAAGGGCGTGTTCGCCGCGCCCGCGCATCAGCAGCAGCACGAAGGGGTCCTGGTCCAGCAGCCGCGCCATCTGATAGCACAGGGCCGCCGTGTGCCCGCAGTGGTCCCAGGCGTCGCAGTCGCACTGCGGTTCCAGATCGCCCAGCCCCGGCAGGAGTTCGATGCCCGCCGACGCGGAGTCCTCCACCAGATGCGGCGGCATGTCGCGGTCCAGCAGCGCCGCCAGGTGACCGGCCCGTTCGACGGCGAGGTCGAGGAAGCGGTCCCACTGCTCGTCGGACAGCTCGGCCAGCAGGACATCGGCGCGGTGCGCGGTGCGGTCACGGTCCTGCACGACGGCCGTGATGCGCCCGGGACGTACCGACACCGCGCCCACCGCGCCCGCGCGGGCCAGCCTGCGGCCCGTCTTCACCTGGCCCGAGTCCAGCGCGGCGTCCTCCAGAGCCCGCAGCCAGGCCCGGCCCCACCACGACTGCGCGAACCCCCGCCCGTGCGCGGGCGGCAGTGCCGCGAACGTGCGCTCGGTGTCCGCCTCGTGTCCGGTCATCGCGTGCCCCCTCGCAGTTCCACCAGATCGGCCAGCTCGGCGTCCGTCAGCTCGGTCAGTGCCGCCTCGCCGGAGCCGAGCACCGCGTCGGCCAGCTCCCGCTTGCGGCGCAGCATGTCGGCGATGCGATCCTCGACGGTCCCCTCGGCGATCAGCCGGTGCACCTGCACAGGGCGCGTCTGGCCGATGCGGTACGCGCGGTCGGTGGCCTGCGCCTCCACGGCCGGGTTCCACCAGCGGTCGTAGTGCACGACGTGTTCGGCCCTGGTGAGGTTCAGACCGGTGCCCGCGGCCTTCAACGACAGCAGGAACACCGGCACTTCACCATCCTGGAACCGTTGCACCATGGCCTCGCGCGCTGCCACCGGGGTCCCGCCGTGGAGGAACTGCGACGGCAGGCCGCGCGCCGCGAGATGCCGCTCGATCAGCCGGGCCATGCGCACGTACTGGGTGAACACCAGGACGCTCGCCCCTTCGGCGACGATCGTGTCGAGGAGCTCGTCCAGCAGTTCCAGCTTGCCGGAGCGGCCGGCGATCGTCGGCCGGTCCTCCTTGAGGTACTGCGCCGGGTGGTTGCAGATCTGCTTGAGCCCGGTCAGCAGTTTCACGATCAGTCCGCGCCGGGCCATGCTGTCCGCTCCGGAGATCTCCGCCAGGGTCTCGCGCACCACGGCCTCGTACAGACCGGTCTGTTCCGGGGTGAGCGACACGGCACGGTCGGTCTCGGTCTTCGGCGGCAGCTCCGGGGCGATGCCAGGATCGGACTTGCGGCGCCGCAGCAGGAAGGGACGCACCAGGCGGGCGAGGCGCTCCGCGGCGGCCGGGTCCTGACCGCTCTCGACGGCCCGCGCGTACCGGGCGCGGAAGGTGCCGAGCCGGCCCAGCAGACCCGGAGTCGTCCAGTCGAGGATCGCCCACAGCTCGGACAGGTTGTTCTCCACCGGGGTTCCGGTGAGCGCCACGCGTGCGCGTGCCCCGATCGAGCGCAACTCCCGGGCCGTCGCCGAGTACGGGTTCTTCACGTGCTGCGCCTCGTCCGCCACGACCATCCCCCACGCGGTTTCGGCGAGGCGGGGCGCGTCCAGGCGCATCGTGCCGTACGTGGTGAGCACGAACTCCCCGTCGGCCAAACCGTCGAGTTCGCGCCGCGGACCGTGGAAGCGACGCACGCGCGTGCCCGGCGCGAACTTCTCGATCTCGCGCTGCCAGTTGCCCATCAGGGACGTCGGACACACCACGAGGGTGGGACCGGCGGTCGCCGCGTCGGTCTGCCGGTGCAGATGCAGCGCGATCAGGGTGATCGTCTTGCCGAGCCCCATGTCGTCGGCAAGACAGCAGCCGAGGCCCGAGGAGGTCATGCGCGCCAGCCAGTTCAGCCCCCGGCGCTGATAGTCCCTCAGCGTCGCGGTGAGCGCGGCGGGCTGCGGCACGGGCTCCTGGGCCTCCGGGTTCGCCAGCCGGTCCCGCAGGGCCGCCAGCCACCCGGTGGGCTGGACGTCGACCCAGCGGCCGTCGACCTCGGTCGAGCCCGTCAGAGCGGCGCTGAGCGCGTCGACGGGTGTCACCTTGCGGTCCGGCCGGGCCCGCGCCCGGCGCACTTCCCCCGGGTCGACCAGCACCCACTGGTTGCGCAGCCGCACCACCGGCCGGCCGGCCTCGGCGAGCCGGTCCAGCTCCTCGCGCGTCAGCTGCTGGTCGCCCAGCGCGAACCACCAGTCGAACGCGAGCAGGGCGTCGGCGGACAGGAACGACGCAGTGTCCGACGCGGCCCGGTCGTGGCCGTCCGGCGGACCGACCGTCGCGCGCGTGGTGAGCTTTCGGGCCAGTTCCTTCGGCCAGTGCACCTCGACACCCAGGTCGGACAGGCCTCGCGTGCCCGCTCCGAGCAGGTCGGTGACCTCCTCGTCGGCGAGTTCGACCGCGTCCGGGACGGCCGCCGAGAGCAGCGGGGTGAGCGGGGGCCACGCGCGTGCCGCCCTGCGCAGTGCGAGCAGGCAGTCCAGCCGTGCGTCGGGGCCGAAGGACGTGGTACCGCCCCACACGTCGGCGGCGTCCGCCACGATCGTCGGATCGTTCACGCTGTGCACCTGCAGAACGGCCCGGAAGGCGGGCACCTCGCCGTCGGCCAGGCCGCGCACCTCGATCCGCAGCGAGACGCGTACGCCCGCGTCGTGGCCCGCGGCGACGTCGGCCGCCCAGGCACGCTGTTCGGGCACGTGCTGCGGTTCCCGGGCCGCGTAGGCCGGTCCGCCCGTCACGAGGGGTGCCGCGGGGGAGCGGGGCAGGGTGTCGGCGACCGCGTCCAGGAAGGCGCGCAGCAAGAGTTCGGGGTCGGGCAGCCGGAGCGGCTCGGCGGTGCTCAGCGGTACGGCGTGCGCCTCGGGCGGCATCGCCGCGGCGAGCCGGCGGATCCGATCGACGTCCGCGGCGCCCAGGGGACCCACGCGCCAGGCGTCGTGGTCGGTGGGGGACAGACCGGGCAGCAGCAGCCCACGGGCCACGTACTGCAGGGCCAGCACCGACGCGGCACCCCAGAAGGCGGCCGCCCTGTGCCCCTGCGCACGGGCACGCGCACGCGTGAGGACCGGCAGGGCGGCACGGAGGGGGAGCATCACCGCCGGCAGGACCACCGGCTCCACCCCGTCGTCGCCGGGCCTCACGAGCGTCAGGTCCTGGACCGTCCCTGCCGCGACAGCGGGGGGAGCGGCGCCGTCGGGTCGCCAGAACGCCACACCGCCCGTTCGGGCCGGGTCGCCGGGCACGAACACGGCGCAGCACGAGGCCAGTTCGGAGATCTCGGACGGTGTTGCCGCGGGAAGCCTCTGGACAGAGATCGCGTGGCTCCTCAAATTTGACTACGACGGGGGTGGTTGAGGGTACATCACCCCTCGGACGTGCGGAGGGTGTCCTGGGTCACACGCGCGCGGGGGTGTCGTCAACCCCCCGGTGCGCACGGTGCTGACCCCCGTACGTACACGGGGGGTTGCCGCATGGTCGCGACAGGTCACCGGTTCGTACGTTTCCTCAGGTCAGCACGTTTCCTGAGAGAGCCGGAGTCCGGACATGCCCCAGAGCACCGCAACCGTCGCACCCCGCCCACGCGGTACGTCCGGCTCCCCACCCGGCGGAAGCGAGTTCGCCCCCTCCTGCGCGCGGCGAAGGGCCAGGGCCTCCTGGACCGCCGGCACGACTGGTACGGCCGGGCCATCGCCGTCAACGCGCTCGCCCTCGCAGGCCTCGTCACGGCCGTCATCCTGTCCGGCGACTCCTGGCGGACCCTGCTGCTGGCCCCGCTCCTCGCCGTGTTCTCCGCCCGCACCGCCTTCATCGGCCACGACGCGGGCCACGCACAGATCACCGGCGACAAGACGACCGGCCGCGTCATCGGCCTCGTCCACGGCAACCTGCTGCTCGGGATGAGCTACTCCTGGTGGAACCACAAACACAACCGGCATCACGCCAACCCCAACCACATCGACAAGGACCCCGACGTCGCCGCCGACGTCCTCGTCTTCACCGGCGAACAGGCGAAGGGACGTACCGGCTTCAGGCGTTGGCTCACCCGCCACCAGGCCTGGCTGTTCTTCCCGCTCACCCTCCTCGAAGGCGTCGCCCTGAAGGTCTCGGGCTTCCGGGACCTGCGCCGGCAGACGCCTGGAGAGCGAGCGGTCGAGGGCGCTCTCCTGGTGGGCCATGTCGCCGCCTACGCCACGCTGCTGCTGACCGTCATGTCTCCCGGGAAGGCGCTGGCCTTCGCGGCGATCCACCAGGCGCTGTTCGGCCTGCACCTCGGGTTGGCCTTCGCCCCCAACCACAAGGGCATGGAGATGCCGGACCCGGACGGCGAGTCCTGGGGCCACCTGCGCCGACAGGTGCTCACCTCGCGCAACATCCGCGGCGGCACCGTCACAGACTGGTTCCTCGGCGGTCTCAACTACCAGGTTGAGCACCATCTCTTCCCCAGCATGCCCCGGCCCCATCTGCGCCTCGCGCAGCCGCTGGTGCGCGCCCACTGCCGGGATCTGGGTATCCCCTACACGGAGACCGGACTCGTCGACTCCTACCGACAGGCCCTGAGTCACATGCACGAGGTGGGCGAGCCGCTGCGGGCGGACCGCTAGGAAGGCGCGGGTCCGGGGCGCCTCAGGGTGAGGTCTCAGGGATGTCTCAGGGTCCCGATACGGAACTGCAGGAGGCGCAGACCCGTTTCTTCGGACAGAGAGCGGCAACCGCCGCAAAGGAGGCGACGCACATGTCGAAGAACACGAAGATCGCCGCAGGGGGTGTGGCGGTCGGGCTGCTCCTGCTGTTCTGGCTGCCCTGGTGGGCCGCATTCCTGATCATCGTCGGAGTCCCGGCCGCCGCGTACCTCACGCTCGACCCCTCGCAGCGGCGCCGGCTGCGCCGCGTCACCCGCAAGGAACTCGGCCGCTGACGCACCCGCACCGGCCGGGGAGCCCCACAGGACCCGGGCGGTGCGGCGCGGCAGCTCAGCTGGGACGCACGGCCATCTTGTCGAGCGCTTCCAGCAGCCCCGGCAGCTCCGGGCCCCGGCCCACCGGCAGGACCTCCCCGGGCTCGTCGTCCAGCAGCACGAACGCGATGTCGTCGGTCCTGGCCACCAGCGACCAGCCGGGACCGTCGGCACGCAGCGTCCGCGCGTCGCCCGACGCGAAGGACGACCGGACCCGCCCGAGGGGCGGTGGCGAATCCACGTAGGCGCGGGCCTCCGCCAGGACGCGCCGGACGCCGCTGTGGCCCTTGCGCGTCTCCGTCTCGGCGTCTCCGGAGGCCGAGTGACCCGCGGCGCTGTCCGCTGTCGCTCCGTCCTCTCCAGCGCTGCCTTGCGTGCTCCGGCCTTCCGGGGCCGTGCCGCCCGTGGCCTTGTCCTCGGAGTCGGCACGAGCCGAGGCGTCGGCGTCCTGGGTCACGGCGGCCTCGGGCACGCCGTCCCCGGTCCTGCCTTCCGTGGCCGCGCCGTCCCCCGCGGACCCGCCGTTCGGGCTCGGGAAGTCCGCGTCGTCGATCTGGTCCCGCCACGTGGCCCACTGGAGCGCGATCTCGTCGGCTCCCAGACGCCGCTGGGCGGAACCCCACGTGGACGTGTCCGGCGGCGCCAACGCGGGGCCGTCGGCGGCCTCGGGATCGGGGTCGTGCGGGGCCGGCACCCCGGGTGCGGCGACCGCGACCGCGAGCGGCCAGCCGGGCAGGGCGGCCACGACCGTGCGCTCGTCGGGCGACAGGTCGTACTCCATCCCGCAGTCCCAGGACGCGATGGCGACAGCGACCAGCGAGACGTCGTCGATGACGACGGTCCACCGGGCACCGCCGCCGTCCTGGCCGATCACCAGGCCGTACCCGTCGGCCAGCGGCGCCAGACCGAGCGCCGCGCAGGCCTCCGGATAGTCGTCGCCCAGCACGCTCGGGAACTTCGCCGGCGTCAAAAGCACCGCCGTCAGCACATAGAGCGCGTCGTCCGCGGCGGCGACGGCGTCCTCGTCCGTCCCGGCCATCCCAGCCTCCCCATCGGTTCGTCCAACGGCGCGCACCCTAGTGTGCGGGGAAGGCGCTTGTCACGACTCCCAAGTACACCCGGAGCTGCAGTTTTCCGGCTGGACGGGGGCGAATCGACCTTCCGCGCCGGCCTTCCCGCCGACCGGTCAGACCGCCGGCAGCCCCAGGAGCGCCCGTGCCACCGTACGCGGAGACTCGTCGCGCTCCCGCGCGAGGGCGATGACGGCCCGGCACGCGAGCTCGTTGACCCCGAACGACAACGCCTCCGGCGAGACCCAGGCCGAAGCCTCGTCGATCCGGTCCTGGTCGTCCTCCGCACAGGCCGAGACATATGCGGCGGCGGCCTCGAACAGATTGTGCGGACGGGCCTCCCGGCCGGCCGGCACCTCGATGCGCAGCGCATTGACGAATCTGGTGCTGGACTTGCGGATCCTGGCCCACATACCGATCACCTTCCCCCTGCGTGACGCGGTCCAGTCGAACGTTCACCTTCTGCTACTCACCGTAGAGTTGGAGCCCTGGCCGCAGAAGGGGGCCGGGGTGTCGCGCGCGGTCGCCACCGCCGTGCGGCTTCAGCCCACCCGTCAGCCACCCGGTGCACTCGCAACCCGCCCGGAGCCGCCGTACGCGGGTCGCTCGGAAGGGCCGGAAAACGGTCAAACCGCTGTGCGCGACGGGATACTTGTGTCTTCTCGCGACATGGCGATCAGGGGAGTGGATCGGTGAATTCTGCCGGAGAGACGGGCCGTCGGGGCGAAGACGGCGGCCGGGGCGGGCTGCATGCCGTCGTCGTGGGCGGGAGCCTCGCGGGGCTTCTCGCGGCACATGTCCTGGCCGGACACGCCGACCGGGTGACCGTCGTCGAGCGCGACCGGTTCCAGGAGGGCGCCGAGCCCCGGTCCGGCGTTCCGCAGGGCCGGCACCCGCACGTTCTGCTCCAGGGCGGACAGGTTGCCATGGAGTCGCTGCTGCCGGGGTTCCTGGCAGAGCTGAGCGAGGCGGGGGCGCCCCGGGTGGGCATGCCGGCGGACATGGTGCTGTGGCAGAGCGGCCGATGGTTCCGCCGGCTGCCCGCGACGACGCACATCTACACCGGCTCCCGCGCGCAGCTCGAGCACCTGGTGCGGCGGCGCGTCCTCGCCGACCCGGCGATCGGCGTCCAGGAGGGGACCGACGTCGTGGGCCTGGTCGGCGACGCCACACGCGTGCGTGGCGTGCTGATGCGGGACCGCTCCGGCGACAACCGCGCGGAGCCGCGCCTGCTGGAGGCCGATCTCGTCGTCGACGCCTCCGGCAGCGGCACGAAGGCCCCGCGGTGGCTCGAGGCCATCGGCGCCCGGGTACCGGACGAGGAGACCATCGACACCGGACTCGCCTACGCCTCCCGCGTCTACCGCGGCACGAACGGCGCTCTTGAGGGCGAGACCCGCGGCTACTACGCCTACCCCGACCCGGAGCAGGTGCACGCCGGCGGCGCACTGCCCCTGGAGGACGGCACTCATCTGGTGATCGTCTCGGGGCTGCGCGGCGACGAACCTCCCACAGAGGACGCCGAGTTCGTGACGTACACCAAGAGGTTGCCGCATCCGCCCCTGCACCGGTGGCTGGACCAGGCCGAACCGCTCTCCCCGGCGTTCGGCTACCGGCGGACCGCGAACACCCGCCGCCGGTACGACCTCCCCGGCCATCCGGCGGGGTTCCTCGCCACCGGTGACGCCCTGTGCACCTTCAACCCGATCTACGGGCAGGGCATGGCCGTCGCCGCGATGAGCGCGGTCGCCCTGCGGGACGCGCTGGCCGACCGGCGCCGCACGCCCACCACGCGGCGCGTGCAGCAGGCGCTCCTCGCGGCGTCCCGGCAGGCCTGGGACATCTCCGCCGGGGCGGACCGCAAGATGCCGGGCGCGGTGGGCACCGCGATCGACGGCGGGCCCGCGGACCGGCTCGCCGGCTGGTACCTGAGCCGGGTGCAGCAGAGGGCGCCCGGCGACCCGGTCGTGGGGCAGGCCTTCCGTGCCGTGCTGACCCTCGCCGCGCCCGTCACCGCCCTGTTCGCGCCATCCGTGGCCCGGGCTGTCCTGTTCGGCCCGCCCGCGCCGACTCCCACCGAGCCGCCCGCCGCACCGGAGGAGCCCGAAGCGCACGGGCGGTGAGGCATCGGAGGAGCCCGGGTCGCGCGGGCGGTGACGCATCGGAGGAGCCCGGGTCGCGCGCGGTGACCACTTCGGTCGGGCCGCGGGCCGCGGGACGCATGTCTCGCCGGTGACCTCGGCGCCGGGTCGACGCCTACGAAGAGGCCGCGTCGAGTGACTCGATCGTCTCCCGCAGCCAGCTGAGCTCGGCCCGGGACGTGGCGCGTGCGATGGTCAGCACACCGCGCCGGAAAGGATCGTCCAGCTCCTCGGCGCTCAGCGGCCGGTCGCCCTCGTAGAAGAAGCTCGCGGGCTCCTCCAGGAAGGCGAGCCGGCGCCGGAGCACGGCCGCCTGTGCGGCGGCGTCGTCCAGGTGGCGGAGGAAGGCGAGAACCGTGAACCAGCGGTTCTCGTCGGTGATGTCGCGCGCGGCCGGCTCGGCCAGCCGTCGGCGCAACTCCTGGCGTCCGGCGTCGGTGAGCGTCAGCACATGGCGTGGCGCGGCCACGGCACCGGGCTCCGTCGCGCGCGCCAGCAACTCCGCCTTCTCCAGCCGCTTGATCGCCGGATACAGCGTGCTCTCGGCCACGGGCCGCACATGACCTGCCAGCGCGGTGAGGCGCTTGCGCAGCTCATAGCCGTGCAGCGGGGCGTCGTACAGGAATCCGAGGATGGCGAGCTCCAGCATGCACGCATTGTGCCGCATCAGCGCTGTACATCTCTGCTGTGTTACATCGTCTTCGCAATACATCGGTGGCGATGTATTGTTCTGAGGACTCACCGAGGGAGGGCACATGAGGCAGGCCGAGTTCGACGGCAAGGGAAGCTGCATCCGCTGGACCGAGACGCCCGGCGTGGAGCCGGCACGCGTGTACGTGCACGGTTTGGGATCGATCTCGGCCGTCTATCACGCGCACATCGCGGCCCGGCCCGAACTCGCGGGTCGGCGCAGCCTGTTCGTCGATCTGCCCGGGCACGGCGTCAGCGACCGCCCCGAGCACTTCGGATACACACTGGAGGACCACGCGGACGCCCTGGCCGTGGCCCTGGACGCCGCGCAGCTGACCGGCGTCGAGCTGATCGCGCACAGCATGGGCGGATCGGTCGCGCTCGTGCTCGCTCACCGCAGGCCCGAACTCGTCTCCCGGCTCGTCCTGACGGAGGCCAACCTCGACGCCTCGCCCCCGGCCACGGCGGGCAGCAGCCGGATCGACGCGTACGAGGAGGACGACTTCGTCGCAGGTGCCCACGCGCGCGTGCTGGAGAAGGTCGGCCCGCTGTGGGCGGCGACCATGCGGCTGGCCGACCCGCGTGCCCTGCACCGCAGCGCGGCCGGGCTCAGGCGGGGATCGGTGCCCATGATGCGCGAGATCCTCGAAGGTCTGCCGATCGACCGTGTCTATCTCCAGGGCGAGCTCAGCGGTGAACTGGAGGGGCGCAGCACGCTGGAGGCGACAGGTGTGCGCGTGGTGACCGTCCCCGGCGCAGGCCACAACGTCATGCTCGACAACCCCGATGCCTTCGTCGCCGTGGTCGCCGGGAGCAGGTGAGCGCGGTCAGCCCTCGCGGACGGCCAGGGCCAGGAAGCGGGCCTCCTCGTCGGCGTACGACGTCATGCGCCAGCCCGAACCGGCCAGCAGCGGGCGGAGGTTGGGCTCGGCGCGCAGGTCCTCCTCGCTGATCCGCCGGCCCTGGCGTGCGGCGAGCGCGGCCCTGCCGATCGGATGGAACAGGGCGAGGATGCCGCCGGGCCGTACCACTCGGGCCAACTCGCGCAGATTCTCCGCCGGGTCGGGCAGATGGGAGATCAGGCCCGCTCCGAAGACGGCGTCGAGCGAACGGGAGCGGAGCGGCAGCGCGGTCACGTCGGCGAGCAGCAGCCGCCCGTCCCGGTCCCGTCCGGCCTGTACGGCGGCCGCCAGCATGGCCGGGGTCAGATCGGCCCCCACGACCACCCCGGAAGGCCCCACGGCCGCCCTCAGGGGCGGCAGGGCCCGTCCCGTGCCGCAGCCCGCGTCGAGCACCCGGTCGCCCTCGCGCAGGCCCAGCTCGGCGACCGCGGCGGCGTAGGCCGGACCGTCGTCCGGGAACCGGCTGTCCCAGTCGGCGGCACGGGCCGAGAAGAACTCCTGGACGTGTGTGCGGTCGTCGCTCATGTCTCGCATGATCCCTCACCGACACGGATGAGGGCCCGTGTGCACACGTTCGAGCGTGACGCGATCGTTCCGACGCATCTCTGGGTCATATTGCAACACCTTTCGAAATGCGCCCTCTTTGTGCGCCCCTGCCCCGACTAGCGTCCCTTGGCCATGGGACACCTGGACCACGCAGCCCTGGGCTGGCTGACGCCCACACTGTCGTACGTCATGGCCTGCATCGGCGCCGCGCTCGGCCTGCGCTGCACCGTCCGCGCGCTCGGAGCCACCGGGCGTTCGCGCCGCAACTGGCTCTTCACCGCGGCCTCGGCCATCGGGACCGGCATCTGGACCATGCACTTCGTGGCCATGCTCGGCTTCAGCGTCAGCGGGACCGACATCCGCTACGACGTACCCCTGACCATCGCGAGCCTCCTGGTCGCGATGGTCGTCGTCTCCGCCGGCGTCTTCGCGGTCGGCTACGGCCGTGACCGGGTCCGTGCGCTCTTCCTGGGCGGTCTCACCACCGGCCTGGGCGTGGCGAGCATGCACTACCTCGGCATGGCCGCCGTACGGCTGCACGGCGGCGTCCACTACGATCCCGTCCTCGTCGGACTCTCCGTCCTCATCGCCGTGGTCGCGGCGACGGCGGCCCTGTGGGCGGCGCTCAACATCAAGTCGCCGGTCGCCGTCACCATCGCCTCCCTGATCATGGGCGCCGCGGTCAGCAGCATGCACTACACCGGGATGTTCGCGGTGAGCGTGCGGGTCTCGCCCTCCGGTGACGTCCTGCCCGGGGCCACGGCGATGCAGTTCATCTTCCCGCTCGCCGTAGGACTCGGCTCCTACCTCTTCCTGACCTCCGCCTTCGTCGCGCTGTCGCCCACGACAGGCGAGCGCGAGGCATCCGCCTCCGCCCAGCGCGCGGTCGAGAGCGTCACCTCCTGAGCGTCACCTCCGAGCGGCTGATCCGGGCCAGGACGCCCGACGACACGCCCCCGAACCACTCCCGAGCGAGGAGGCCATGCGTACACCGCGTAGGACCCCCACAGCCGGCGCCGAGACGCCGGACCAGACACCCGCGCGCGGGCGTCGCGCGCATGCCGGACCACCGGCCGACGAAAGCCCGGACGACTCCGCGGGCGCCCCTTCCGAGGACATACCCGCGCGCGCGGGACACTGGCGGATACGCCCCCGCACCGTCCGCGCCAAGATCGTCTGTCTGCTCATGGTGCCCGTCGTCTCACTCCTCGCGCTGTGGGCGTACGCCACCGTCAGCACCGCCCAGGACGTCTCCCGGCTGCGCCAGTTGCAGCGCGTGGACGACGCCGTGCGCTCCCCGGTCGCCGACGCGGTGACCGCGCTCCAGGCCGAGCGCGCCGTCGCGGTCCGCTACGCGACGGACCCGTCCGCCGCGCAGAGCGACGATCTCCGCAAACTCGCCGCGCGCACCGACCGGGCCGTGGCACGACTGCGGCTCGGCGACGACAACACCGTCGCCGACGGCGAGGAGCTGCCCGCCGGTGTCGCCGAGCGACTCGAGGCCTTCGTGACCGGCGCCGAGCGACTGCGCTCCCTGCGCGCCGCCGTGCTGGACCGCAGCGCCGGATGGGACGAGACGTACGGCCGCTACACGAGGACCATCGCCGGCGCCTTCGCGGTGGGCGGTGCCCTCACCGGCATCCAGGACGCCGAACTCGGCTCCGACGCACGCGTGCTGCTCGAGTTCTCCCGCGCGGGCGAGTCGCTGGCCCAGGAGGATGCCGTACTGTCCAGCGGCCGCCTGGCGGGCGTCCTGGCCGGAGAGCGGCTGCGGCTGTTCACCGGCGCCGTCGACACCCGCCGGGCCCTCACCGAGGGGGCCGTGGCCGACCTGCGGGGCTCCGACCGCGCCGCCTGGCAGAAGGTCGCCGGCAGCGGCGCCTACGCCACGGTGACCGCCGCCGAGGACCGAACGCTCGCCGCCGCCCCCGGTGCCCGCGCCGTCGAGTCGACGCCGGAGGCGACCTGGCGGGCGGCCCACGCGCGCGTGCAGGCGGGCATGCGGACCGTCGAACAGGCGGCGGGGAGCGGAGTCGCGCACCGTGCCGACCCGTTCACCCGGGGCCTGCTCACCCCGGCCGGTGCCGCGGTGCTGCTCGGCCTGATCGCCGTCGCCGCCTCGCTCGTCATTTCCGTGCGCATCGGACGCGGCCTCGTCGTCGAACTCGTGGATCTGCGCAACAGCGCTCTCGAGATCGCCCGCCGCAAACTTCCCGACGCGATGGGGCGGCTGCGTGCCGGAGACGAGATCGACATCCGGTCCGAGGCTCCGCCTGGACCGCCCGCGGAGGACGAGGCAGGACAGGTCGCCGAAGCCCTGGCCACCGTGCACCGCGCCGCGCTGCGGGCCGCCGTGGAGCGCGCCGAACTCGCCAGCGGCATCTCCGGGGTCTTCGTCAACCTCGCCCGCCGCAGCCAGGTCCTCGTCCACCGTCAGCTGAGCCTGCTGGACAGCATGGAGCGCCGCTCCGACGACCCGAACGAACTGAGCGACCTCTTCCGGCTCGACCACCTCACCACCCGAATGCGCCGCCACGCGGAGAGCCTGATCATCCTCTCCGGAGCGGCCCCCGGGCGCGCCTGGCGCATGCCGGTGTCGCTGACCAACGTGGTCCGCGCGGCCGTCTCCGAAGTCGAGGACTACGCGCGCGTGGAGGTACGTCAACTGCCCGACGCGTCCGTCGTCGGCGCGGCGGTCGCCGACCTCACCCACCTGCTCGCCGAGATCATCGAGAACGCCGCCCAGTTCTCACCGCCTCACACGCGCGTGCGTGTCACCGGCGAGCCCGTCGGCAACGGCTACGCCGTCGAGGTCGAGGACCGCGGCCTGGGCATGGGCAAGGAGACCCTCGCGGAGGCCAACCGCCGCATCGAACAGTCCGAGACGCTCGACCTGTTCGACAGCGACCGGCTCGGCCTGTTCGTGGTCAGCAGGCTCGCCGCCCGGCACGGCATCAAGGTGCACTTGCGCACTTCGCCCTACGGCGGCACCACCGCCGTCGTCCTGCTGCCCACGGCCCTGCTGCACATCAAGGCGGCGGAACGTTCCCCCGCCAGGGCCGCGGACCGGGAACGGCTCACGGAGCGCGAGTACGCGCGCGTGCCCGCCGCCGAACGGGACCAGGAGTCCGTCTCCGCCCCGGCCGAGCGGCCCGCCCTGGTGGCTCCCCTGGCTGCCGCGGCAGACGGGGGAACGACCGACACACCGCGCTCCGGAGTCACCGCCTTGCGTCTGCACCGGCCGCCCGACGAACCAGAGGAGGCCGACGACCTGCCCCGCCGCGTGCGGCAGGCGAGCCTCGCCCCTCAACTGCGCGAGCAGCGCTCCGAGGAACCGGCCCCGGCAGCCGCCCGCCGGGACGACGACGGCCGCACCCCCGAGCTCGTACGGGACCGTATGGCCGCGTACCGGGACGGTTGGGCGCGCGGCGGCGGCAGGCAGCCCGGGCGCGGTGCCACCCCGGACACCCCAGTGGGCAGAGACAGCAGCAAAGGAGACCGAGGATGATCCAGGACCCGAGCATGAGGGCCGACATGGGTGTACCCCCGCTCGATCGAAACCGGGAATGGGGCAGGTCCGGCGAACTCGACTGGCTGCTCGACGACCTGGTGCTGCGCGTGAGCGAGGTGCGCCATGCCGTGGTGCTCTCCAACGACGGCCTCGCCGTGGGCTCCTCCTCGGACCTGCGCCGTGAGGACGCGGAGCATCTCGCGGCGGTCGCCTCCGGTTTCCACAGTCTGGCCAAGGGGGCGGGCCGCCACTTCGGCGCCGGTGGAGTGCGCCAGACGATGGTCGAGATGGACGACGGCTTCCTGTTCGTGGCCGCCGCGGGAGACGGCTCCTGCCTCGCCGTCCTCACCGCCGTGACCGCGGACATAGGCCTGGTCGCCTACGAAATGGCCCGGCTGGTCAAGAGGGTCGGCGAGCACCTGTACACGCCCCCGCGCGTGGGTGCCCGGCCGCCCGCCGCCGGATGAGAGGGAAGGGCGGTCGGCTCGGATGACCGAGGACATGGCGGGCGTCCCGTACGAACAGGGCAGTCAGTGGTACGACGGCGAGGCAGGACCCCTGGTCCGTCCCTACGCGATGACGGGCGGACGCACCAAACCCGGCCCCACCGGGGTGCGCTTCGATCTGATCGCCCTCGTCACCCTCAACACGGGGGCGCCTGGAGCCGGCGACGACACGGCACTCGGACCCGAACACCGGGCCCTGATCGACCTGTGCCGCACGGAGACGCAGTCGGTGGCGGAACTGTCCGCGGGCGCCGACCTGCCCGTGGGCGTGGTCAGGGTGCTCCTGGGGGACCTCCTGGAACTCGGCTGTGTCACCGTCAGCCGCCCGGTACCGCCCGCGCAGCTGCCTGACGAACGGATTCTGCGCGAGGTGATCGAAGGGCTTCGGGCGCTGTAGATGAACGTTCAGAACCGGGAAATAAGCGGTCCAATCCCTCGAAGGGGAGTCCCAGTTGCCATGATGCTGCCTTCGCGACCCCGTACCGACGTCGCCGCCCGTTGCCGACCCTCCCGAGAGAAGTGAGCGATGGTCTCCGAGAACTCCGACGCCCAGGGCGGCGAGCAGACCGCCCTCGCGCTGAAGATACTGGTCGCCGGCGGGTTCGGCGTGGGCAAGACCACCCTGGTGGGCGCGGTCAGCGAGATCAGGCCCTTGCGCACGGAGGAACTGCTGAGCGAAGCAGGTCAGTTGGTGGACGACACCGACGGTGTGGACCAGAAGGTCACCACCACGGTCGCCATGGACTTCGGGCGCATCACCATCCGCTCCGGCCTGTCCCTGTATCTCTTCGGCACCCCCGGCCAGGACCGATTCTGGTTCCTGTGGGACGAACTGTCGCAAGGGGCCCTGGGCGCCGTCGTCCTCGCGGACACGCGGCGCCTGGAGGACTGCTTCCCGGCCGTGGACTACTTCGAGCACCGGCACATCCCGTTCGTGGTGGCCGTCAACTGCTTCGCCGGTGCCCGGACATACGGCGCCCACGACGTCTCGCGCGCCCTCGACCTCGACCAGGGCACCCCCGTCGTGCTGTGCGACGCACGGGACCGCGCCTCGGGCAAGGAGGTCCTGATCCGGCTCGTCGAGTACGCCGGACGGATGCACACCGCCCGGCTGCTCGACTCGGTGGGCTGATCCCGGGCGGAGACCGACCGGCACGTCAATCCGCGACGGACTTCTCCGCCAGCACCTTGTCGATCTGCACGCGGACGAGGAGTTCCCCCGGCACGCCGTTGCGGGAGGCGAACTCCTCGGCCCGCTCCTCGCCCATGTACCGCGCCCCTATCCGCCCGGCCCAGTGCCGGACCTCGTCGAGATCCTCCGAGATCCGGGCCCGGCCCCGCAGCACCACGTAGTCGAAGGGCGGCCGGTCGTCGTCCACGCACAGGGCGACCCGCCCGTCCCGTGCCAGGTTGCGCCCCTTCACGGTCGCCTTCCCGGTGTTGAACACCAGGTCGTCACCGTCCAGTACGAACCAGACCGGCGCCACATGTGGACTCCCGTCGGCCCGGACGGTCGACAACTTGCCGGTGCGGGTGCCGTGCGAGACGAACTCCCGCCATTCCTCATCGGTCATCTTCTGTGCCATGTCCCCATTCTCCTTGCCCCGTTGTCGGTCCTGGGGAAGGCTTGACGTGGATCCTCCGGGCAGGGGGAGACGTCACACGGGGAGACGGGACACATGCCGGAGAAGCAGGGGCTGGGCTGGCTGCTGGACGACCTGACCGAGCGCGTCGACCATGTGCGGCACGCGCTGGTGCTGTCCAACGACGGTCTGGTGACGGGCGCCAGCACCGGACTGCGCCGGGAGGACGCGGAACATCTCGCGGCCGTCTCGTCCGGACTGCACAGCCTTGCCAAGGGCTCGGGACGCCACTTCGGCGCGGGCGGAGTACGGCAGACGATGATCGAGTTCGACGACGCGGTGCTGTTCGTCACCGCCGCGGGCACTGGCAGCTGTCTGTGCGTCCTCAGCGGTTCCGACGCCGACATCGGCCAGATCGCCTACGAGATGACGCTGCTCGTCAACCGGGTCGGCGAGCACCTCGACGTGGACGCCCGCAGGCCCGAGCGAAGCCCGGCATCAGACCTCTGACCTGGGATTTCTTCGCCCCGTAGCGAGTTATCCACAGGCCTGCCACACCTCTCGCCCCACCGGCTACGGTTTCTGTCACAGCGAGCGCACACAGCGTGAGCGACGACTCCACGGGGGAGCGACATGTCGAGCAGCACGATCACCCAACTCCGGCACCAGCCCTGCACGCCCAGCCGCGCCGCACGGGAACTGGGCCTCAAGCGAAGCGAGTTCGACCTCGCCGTCCACCTCGGTCGGATTCGCACGGTGCCGGACGAAGGAGGAGGGGGCCGGCACGTCCCGCGTTCCGAGCTCGACCGGCTGCGGGCCACGGCCGGCTTCCCTGACGCACTGCGTCAACGCCTGCGGCTCGTCGGGACCACCGAGGGCGCGGAGGTCATGGAGATCCCCGTCGGCAGGTTCACCCGCCTGGCGCGCCTCGGCCTGTTCTCGCCCGTGCGCTTCTACCTCAACCGGTACCGGGCCGTCGTGTGGCTGTATCTGGCCGACGAACTCGAGGAGTTCACGACCGTTGAGGAGAACACCCCGCTGCTGACCGCACGGCGCATGCCCGAGGGGCTGCGCGACCTGCTGGACGAGGGCGTGGACCTGCGGGCCCGCAACTGGCGCGGACGCCACCGCGGATTCCTCCTGCGTCTCGCCGAGGACCCCTGGGAGAGCGCCGGAGCCCTCGCCGCCTTCCTCGACCCCGTCCGGATCGCGGAGCTCGTTCCCGACCCCTACGAGCGGTCCCACCTGAGCCGCTTCCGGCCAGGACCGCCCGGGCACGGGGCGCAGGGCTCGCCCGCCGCACTCCTCGTCGAGAAGATCATGACGGCGGACGACCCGGCCGAGATCGACTGGCTGGGGACCGAACTGACCCGCGCCCTGGAGGACGCCCGACACTTCCGGCCCGCACCCCGCCCGTCGGCCAGGCCGGCACCGCCCGCCCTGCCGCAGAACGAGCCGGCACCTCCGGAGCCGTCCCGCGGGCTGTTGGGCCGGCTGTGGCGCAGAAGCGGCTGAGCTACAGCGGCCGGAACAGCCCCTCCTGGACGACGGACACCAGCAGGCGCCCCTCCCGGTCGTAGATCCGGCCCCGGGCCAGACCGCGTCCGCCCGTCGCGATCGGCGACTCCTGGTCGTACAGGAACCACTCGTCCGTGCGGAACGGCCGGTGGAACCACATGGCGTGATCCAGCGAGGCGATGTCGAAGCTCCGCGGGCCCCACAGCGGCTGGACCGGGAGGCGGACGGCGTCCAGGAGGGTCATGTCGCTCGCGTAGGTCAGCGCGCAGGTGTGGACGACCGGGTCGTCCCCGAGCGGCCCGACCGCGCGCATCCACACCGCGCTGCGCGGCTCGGCGTCCTTGACCTCCTCGGCGGTCCAGCGCAACCGGTCCACATAGCGGATGTCGAAGGGCTGGCGGCGCGCCATCCGCTCCAACTGCTCGGGCAGTTCGCCCAGATGCTCCCGGATCTCGTCGCCGACCCTCGGCAGGGACTCCGGGTCCGGGACCTTGCGGGCGGGAGGCAGCTGGTGCTCGAAAGGACCTTCCTCAGGCTTGTGAAAGGAGGCGGTGAGATTGAAGATCGTGCGGCCCTGCTGCACGGCGGTGACCCGGCGCGTGGTGAACGACCGCCCGTCGCGCACCCGCTCGACCTGGTACACGATGGGTACCCCGGGCCGGCCCGGACGAAGGAAGTACGCGTGCAGCGAGTGCACCGGACGCTCGCCGTCCGTGGTGCGGGCGGCGGCGACCAGCGCCTGGCCCGCCACCTGGCCGCCGAAGACCCGCTGGAGGGACTCGTGCGGGCTTCGGCCACGGAAGATGTTGACCTCGATCTGCTCCAGGTCGAGCAGGTCGACGAGCCTCTCGGCCGGGTTCGTCATGGGTGGGATTCTCCTTGGCTCACAACTGGCCTGTGGCTCGCGTCTTGTCTGTGGCTCACAAGCGGCCCACGGCTCACAGCTGTCCGACATCGGTGACCCGGACGACCGCGCGGCCCTCCGCGTCGGAGGCGGTGAGGTCGATCTCCGCGCTGATGCCCCAGTCATGGTCGCCGTTCGGGTCGGCGAAAGTCTGCCGGACGCGCCACAGCCGGTTCTGCGGCTCCTCCTCGATCCGCAGCAGCTTGGGGCCACGGGCGTCGGGGCCGGTGCCGAGGTCGTCGTACTCGTCCCAGTACTTGTCCATCGCCTCGCCCCACGCGTCCGCGTCCCAGCCGGCCTCGCCGTCCATCTCGCCGAGCTCCTCGACCTGGTCCAGCGCGGCGAGTTCGACACGGCGGAACAGGGCGTTGCGGACCAGGACCCGGAAGGCGCGCGCGTTGGTGGTGACGGGCTTGACCTCGTCGGCCCTCTCCTGGGCCTCCTCGGCGGTCATCTCCTCCGGGTTGGCGAGCTGCTCCCACTCGTCCAGGAGGCTGGAGTCGACCTGGCGGACCGTCTCGCCGAGCCACTCGATCAGGTCCTGCAGATCCTCGGACTTGAGGTCGTCCGGGATGTTGTGGTCGAGCGTCTTGTAGGCGCTCGCGAGGTAGCGCAGGACGATGCCCTCGGTGCGGGCGAGGTCGTAGAAGGAGACCAACTCCGTGAAGGTGAGGGCCCGTTCGTACATGTCGCGGATGACGGACTTCGGGGAGAGCGGATGGTCGCCGACCCAGGGGTGGCTCTTGCGGTAGGTGTCGTAGGCGTGGAAGAGCAGCTCCTCCAGCGGCTTCGGGTACGAGATGTCCTGGAGGCGCTCCATGCGCTCCTCGTACTCGACGCCGTCCGCCTTCATCGCGGCCACGGCCTCGCCCTTCGCCTTGTTCAGCTGGGCCACGAGGATCTGCCGTGGGTCGTCCAGAGTGGACTCCACGACGGACACCATGTCCAGGGCGTAGGACGGCGATTCGGGGTCCAGCAGCTCGAACGCGGCGAGCGCGAACGTGGACAGCGGCTGGTTCAGCGCGAAGTCCTGCTGGAGGTCCACGGTGAGGCGGACGATCCGGCCCGTGGCGTCGGGCTCGTCGAGCCTCTCGACGATGCCGCCGTCCAGCAGCGAGCGGTAGATGGCGATCGCCCGCCGAATGTGCCGCACCTGCTGCTTGCGCGGCTCGTGGTTGTCCTCCAGGAGGTGCCGCATCGCCTCGAAGGCGTTGCCGGGACGCGCGATCACCGACAGCAGCATCGTGTGGGTCACCCGGAAGCGGGAGGTCAGCGGCTCCGGTTCGGAGGCGATCAGCTTCTCGAAGGTGTTCTCCGTCCAGCCGACGAAGCCCTCGGGCGCCTTCTTGCGGACGACCTTGCGGCGCTTCTTCGGATCGTCACCCGCCTTCGCGAGCGCCTTCTCGTTCTCGATCACGTGCTCCGGGGCCTGTGCGACGACGAAGCCCGCCGTGTCGAAGCCGGCCCGGCCGGCCCGCCCGGCGATCTGGTGGAACTCACGGGCCCGCAGGGTGCGCACCCGGTTGCCGTCGTACTTGGTGAGCGCAGTGAACAGCACCGTGCGGATGGGCACGTTGACGCCGACACCGAGCGTGTCCGTGCCGCAGATGACCTTCAGCAGACCGGCCTGGGCGAGCTTCTCCACCAGCCGCCGGTACTTGGGCAGCATGCCGGCGTGATGGACCCCGATGCCGTGCCGCACGTAACGGGAGAGGTTGCGGCCGAACTTGGTGGTGAAGCGGAAGTTGCCGATCAGGTCGGCGATCTGGTCCTTCTCCTCACGCGAGCACATGTTGATGCTCATCAGCGCCTGCGCCCGCTCCACGGCCTGCGCCTGCGTGAAGTGCACGATGTAGACGGGCGCCTGCCTGGTCTCCAGGAGCTCCGTCAGGGTCTCGGTGAGCGGGGTGAGCTTGTACTCGTAGGAGAGCGGGACCGGACGAGTCGCCGAGCGGACCACCGACGTCGGCCGGCCGGTGCGCCGGGTCAGGTCCTTCTCGAACATCGACACATCGCCGAGCGTGGCCGACATCAGCACGAACTGCGCCTGGGGCAGCTCCAGGATCGGGATCTGCCAGGCCCAGCCCCGGTCCGCCTCGGCGTAGAAGTGGAACTCGTCCATGACGACCTGGCCGACGTCCGCGTTCTTGCCGTCCCGCAGCGCGATCGAGGCCAGCACCTCGGCGGTGCAGCAGATGACCGGGGCGTCGGCGTTGACGGAGGCGTCGCCGGTCAGCATGCCGACGTTCTCCGTGCCGAACATCTTGCACAGCTCAAAGAACTTCTCCGACACGAGCGCCTTGATGGGCGCGGTGTAGAAGGTGACCTCGTCACGGGCGAGGGCCGCGAAGTGCGCACCCGCCGCGATCATGCTCTTGCCGGAGCCGGTGGGCGTCGACACGATCACGTTCGCGCCGGAGACCACCTCGATCAGCGCCTCCTCCTGATGGGGGTAGAGCGTCAGACCCCGCTCCTCGGCCCACGACTCGAAGGCTTCGTAGAGGGCGTCGGGGTCGGCGGTCGGCGGCAGCTGATCGATGAGGGTCACCCACCCATCTTGCCTGTCCGGACGCCCGATGGGGGAATCGGATGCGAGGCCGATGATCACGACCAGTACGCTGTGTCGCCGACGGAGCGTCAGCGCAGCCGGTCAACTGGACAGTGGCACACGAGGAATGGGGCGGGCAACGCCGATGATGGGACCAGCACACTCACTGTCGGGCGCCGCGGCCTGGCTCGGCGTAGGTGCGGCCGCCGCCGCCACGGGGCACACCATGCCGTGGCCCGTGCTCCTGGCCGGGGCCCTGATCTGCGCCGGAGCTGCTCTGGCTCCCGACCTCGACCACAAGGCGGCCACGATCTCGCGGGCCTTCGGACCGGTCTCACGGGCCCTGTGCGAGATCGTCGACAAGCTTTCCTACGCCGTCTACAAGGCCACCAAGAAGCAGGGCGACCCGCGGCGCTCCGGCGGGCACCGCACGCTCACCCACACCTGGCTGTGGGCGGTGCTGATCGGTGCGGGCTGCTCGGTGGCGGCGATCACCGGCGGCCGCTGGGCGGTGCTGGCGATCCTGTTCGTGCACATGGTGCTGGCCATCGAGGGCCTGCTGTGGCGGGCGACCCGGGGCTCCAGCGCCGACGTCCTGGTCTGGCTGCTGGCCGCGACCAGCGCGTGGATCATCGCGGGTGTTCTGGACAAGCCGGGCAACGGCTCGGACTGGCTGTTCACGCAGCCCGGCCAGGAGTACCTGTGGCTGGGGCTGCCGGTCGTGCTGGGCGCGCTCGTGCACGACATCGGGGACGCGCTGACGGTCTCCGGCTGCCCGATCCTGTGGCCGATCCCGGTGGGGCGCAAGCGCTGGTACCCGATCGGTCCGCCGAAGGTCATGCGGTTCCGTGCGGGCAGCTGGGTCGAGTTGAAGGTGCTGATGCCGGCGTTCATGCTCCTCGGAGGAGTGGGCTGCGCGGCGGCGCTCAACTTCATCTGAGGCCCGGGCGCCGCTCTCCCTGCTCAGCCGCCCTGGCCGGTCCCGCTCCCGTACCGCCGCTCGAAGGCGGCCACGCGTCCCTCGGAGTCCACCGTCCGCGCCTTGCCGGTGTAGAAGGGGTGGCTCTCGGAGGAGATCTCCACGTCCACCACCGGGTAGATCTCGCCGTCGTCCCACTCGATGGTCTGGTCGCTGGTGGCGGTGGACCGGGTCAGGAAGGCGTAGCCGGCGGAGCGGTCGCGGAAGACGACCTCGTGGTAGTCGGGGTGCTTGTCCTGCTGCATGGCTGCTCCTTCGGCGACGCTGGGCGGGTGCGGGGTACGGAGTGCGCGGTGGGGACAGCGCGGGGCGGCGGGCCGCGTGAACCGATCGGCCGGCCGCGACGGTCAGCCGGACAGGGACTCCTCGTCGACGATGTGCATCGCGGCCTCCTCCGCGGACGCCGCGGCACCGTCGATGCCGACGTCCGTGGCGATCAGCGCGCTCTCCTCGTCCTCGTGGGCCCCCTCGTCGGGAGCCACGAGCCGGCCGGAACGCGTCGCGCCGACCTCGTTGTCGAGGAGCTCGCCGTCGGTGCCGTCGACATCGCCGATGCCGTCGCCGTCGGAGGGCTCCAGGTCGGGCACCTCCTCGGCGAGCCGTTCGTCCAGCGTCTCGCCCCGCCGGCGCTCGGCGGCCGTCACCCCGTTGTGCTCGACCGCCCACGATCTCTCCGGCGGGGACCAGCCCCGGTCGAGAGGATCGCCGACTCCGTCGTCCTCCAGGGTGTCCTCAGCGTCGAGCAGGCCCGCGTCGTCCTGGATCTCGGATCCGTCGGGCTGGTAGACGTCGTCTCCCCATCCGTCGGAGCTGTCCACGGGTACCTCCAGGTGAGGGGGACGGACCCGGTACTCCCGCGGCCCGGGACGGACCACGGATCGCCGGGGCACCTGCCGCGCCCGCCACCGAACCGTGCCGACCGCGGGCGCTCCCTGAGCCGGTGCTGCTGCCAGCCTCGCACCCCCTTTCGGGACTGCGCAACGGCACGTGGTCGCTGCGCGGGCTGGAGCGGGGGGAGAGGGCTGGAGGTGAGGGCCGGGGAGGGCCTGGGAGGGCTGTCCCGGTATGTGCTCCCAGCCGCCAGCCGCCAGCCGCCAGCCGCCAGCCGCCAGCCGCCAGCCGCCAGCCGCCAGCCGCCAGCCGCCAGCCGCCAGCCGCCAGCCGCCAGCCGCCAGCTCCCGCCGTCAGCCGTCAGCTCCCGCCGTCAGCCGTCAGCCCCCGCCGCCAGCCCCCGCTGCCCGCCGTCAGCCGTCAGCCGTCAGCCGTCAGCCGTCGGTCCGGCCCCGCCCCCCGGCACCCCCTCACCCGTGCCAAGACCTCCACAGCGCCGCATACGCCCCGTCCGCCGTGACGAGATCGTCATGGCTGCCCAGTTCGCTGATGCGGCCGTTCTCGACGACGGCGATGACGTCCGCGTCGTGGGCGGTGTGCAGGCGGTGGGCGATGGCGACCACCGTGCGGCCGTCGAGGACGCGGGCCAGGGAGCGTTCGAGGTGACGGGCGGCCCGTGGGTCGAGCAGCGACGTCGCCTCGTCCAGGACCAGCGTGTGAGGGTCGGCCAGCACCAGTCGGGCCAGTGCGACCTGCTGGGCCTGGGCCGGGGTGACGGTCAGCCCGCCCGAGCCGACCTCGGTGTCGAGGCCGTCGTCCAGCGCCCGTGCCCAGCCGTCCGCGTCGACCGCGCCGAGGGCCGCCCAGAGCTCGGCGTCCGTGGCGTCCGTGCGAGCGAGCAGGAGGTTGTCGCGCAGGGAGCCCACGAAGACGTGGTGCTCCTGGTTGACGAGGGCCACATGCTCACGGACCCGTTCGGCGGACATCCGGGACAGTTCGGCGCCGCCGAGGGTGATCCGGCCGTCCCGGGGCGCGTAGATGCCGGCCAGCAGCCTGCCCAGGGTGGACTTGCCGGCGCCCGAGGGGCCGACCAGTGCCAGCCTGGTGCCGGGTGCGACCTCGAGGGACACCTTGCGCAGCACGTCCACACCCTCCAGGTAGCCGAAGTGCACCCGGTCCGCGTGGACGTCCCGCCCCTCGGGAGCGAGGCCCGCGTCCGCGCCGGCCGGCTCGATGTCGCGGACCCCGACCAGCCGGGCCAGCGACACCTGGGCCACCTGGAGCTCGTCGTACCAGCGCAGGATCAGCCCGACCGGGTCGACCAGCATCTGCGCGATCAGCGCGCCCGTCGTCAGCTGGCCGACGCCGATCCATCCCTGGAGGACGAACACCCCGCCGACCATCAGCACCGACGAAAGGATCATGACGTGGCTGACGTTGATGCACGGGAAGAGCACCGACCGCAGCCACAGGGTGTAGCGCTCCCAGGCGGTCCACTCCTTGATCCGGCGCTCCGACAGCTCGATGCGGCGGGCGCTCAGACGGTGCGCCTCGACCGTGCGCCCGGCGTCCACGGTCTCGGCGAGCGCGGCGGCCACGGCCGCGTATCCGGCGGCCTCCGAGCGATAGGCCGAGGGCGCCCGCTTGAAGTACCAGCGGCAGCCGATCACCAGGAGGGGGAGCGCGAGCAGCACGGCGGCGGCCAGCGGCGGTGCGGTGATCACGAGTCCGCCGAGGAGCAGGGCCGCCCACACCACGCCGATCGCCAGCTGTGGCACGGCCTCGCGCATCGCGTTGCCGAGCCGGTCGATGTCCGTGGTGATCCTGGACAGCAGGTCACCGGTCCCGGCCCGCTCCAGGACGCCCGGCGGCAGGCCGACCGACCGCACGAGGAAGTCCTCGCGCAGATCGGCCAGCATGCGTTCACCGAGCATCGAGCCGCGCAGCCGCACCTGCCGTACGAACACGGCCTGGACGATCAGCGCGATCACGAACAGCGCGGCCGTCAGCTCCAGATGGAGTTCTCGAGCCCCGTCCGAGACCCGCTCCACGAGGTCGCCGAGGAGCCAGGGCCCGACCATGGAGGCCACGACCGAGACGGTGTTCACGCCGACGAGGACCGCGAAGGCACGGCGGTGCCGTTGGAACAGTTCGGCCACGTAGGCGCGTACGGTCGCGGTGGCTCCGACGGGCAGGGTGTTCGCCGTCGTCAGTGCCGCCGGGTCGTAGGCCGGTGGCGCCACGCCGATCATGCCGTCTCCTCGATCTCTTCCAGTTCGTGCAGGACATCCTGTGCGTGCAGTGCGTCGTGTGTGTGCAGTGCGTCGCGTTGGTTCCGTACGTCGTGCTCGTTCCGTACGTCGTGCTCGTTCGGTCGGTCGTCGAGGGCGGCCTCTTCGTCCGTCTCGCGGGTGACGACCGCCCGGTACCGCGGTTCCTTGCGCACCAGTTCGCGGTGCACGCCGACCGCCCTGACCTCGCCCTCGTGCACGAGCACCACGCGGTCGGCGTGGTCGAGCAGCAGCGGCGAGGAGGTGAACACCACGGTCGTGCGCCCGGCCCGCAGGTCCCGCAACGCCTCCGCGATCCGTGCCTCGGTGTGCGAGTCGACGGCGGAGGTCGGCTCGTCCAGGACGAGCACCTGCGGGTCGGTGTACAGGGACCGGGCCAGGGCGAGCCGCTGGCGCTGGCCGCCGGACAGGGACCGCCCGCGCTCGGTGATGCGCGCGTCCATCGGGTCCTCGGCGCCCAGGGACCCCTGGACCAGGGCGGCTAGGACATCCGCGCACTGCGCGGCCGTGAGCGCCTCCTCGGCCCCGACGTCACCCGAGGCGGGCACGTCGAGCAGGTCGCGCAGGGTCCCGGAGAGCAGCACCGGGTCCTTGTCCTGGACGAGGACGGCCGTGCGCGCCGAGTCGAGCGGCAGCTCGTCCAGCGGCACCCCGTCCAGCAGCACCGACGTGCCGGTCTCGGAGGGGTGCCCGCCGAGGCGCTCGGCCAGCAGCCCCGCCGCGTCCGGGTCGCCGCACACCACGGCGGTCAGACGGCCGGAGGGAGCGAGCAGACCGGTGGCGGGGTCGTACAGATCCCCGTTCGGCAGACCCTCCCCGCCACTGCCCCGCGAACCGCCCCCGTCCTGCGAACCCTCCGAGCCCTCGCCCCGGACCCCCTCCGCGGACGTGGCGCGTTCCAGTGACAGCACCCGGGCGGCCCGCGTGGCCGAGGGGCGGGAGAAGGAGTACGCCATGGCGATCTCCTCGAAGTGCCGCAGCGGATAGGTGAGGATCATGACCGAGCTGTAGACGGCGACCAGTTCGCCGATCTCGACGCGGCCCTGCTCGGCCAGGTGGACGCCGTACCAGACGATGGCGATCAGCAGCAGCCCTGGCAGCAGTACCTGGATCGCGGCGATCAGGGACCACATCCGGGCGCTGCGCACGGCCGCGTGGCGCACCTCTTGGGACGCCCTGCGGTAGCGGTCGAGGAAGAGCTCCTCGCCGCCGATGCCGCGCAGCACCCGCAGACCGGCGACGGTGTCGGAGGCCAGCTCGGTGGCGCGGCCGGCCTTCTCGCGCTGGAAGTCGGCGCGCCTGGTCGCGCGCGGCAGCAGCGGCAGCGCCGCGAGGGCCACGACCGGCAGGCCCACGGCGACCACCGCGCCCAACGAGGGCTGGTAGACGACCAGTCCGGCACAGACGACCACGATGGTGACGGCCGCCGCGGTGAACCGCGACCAGGCCTCCACGAACCAGCCGATCTTCTCGACGTCACCCGTGGAGACGGCCACGACCTCGCCGGCCGCGACCCGCCGGGTCAGCGCCGAGCCCAGGTTCGCGGCCTTGTGTGCCAGCAGCTGCTGGACGCGCGCGGCGGCCGTGATCCAGTTGGTGACGGCGGTGCGGTGCAGGAAGGTGTCGCCGAGCGCGCTGCCGAAGCAGCACAGCGCCAGCAGGCCGCCCGCGAGGGCGAGTCGGCGGCCGGAGTGGTCGACGACCGCCTGGACGGCCACGCCGACGCACAGGGGCAGCGCGGAGATGGACAGGAAGTGCAGCAGTCCCCAGGCCAGTGACTTGAGCTGTCCGCCCAGCTGGTTCCTGAAGAGCCACCACAGGAACCGGGGGCCCGAGCGGGCGTCCGGCACTCCCGGGTCGGGATACGGAAGGTCTTGGATCTGCATGACGGGTGACGTCCCAGTGGCTCGTGTCAGGGGGGTGGGAGGGAGCCGCGCACGGCGGCTGCAAACCGTGAAAGGTTCGCGGCAGAGCGTGGTCGCAGGCAACAGGTTTTCCGCCGCGCCGCACAGTTCCGGCTGCGCCCGCCGAACCGGCGGCCCCGCAGTTCCGGCTGCGCCCGCCGAACCGGCGGCCCCCGGATCCTGGTGCGACCATGGAGCGATGCGATGCGATGCGATGCGAGGCGCGGGCGCACGGCGGATGACAGTGACGGCGACGGTCCTGGGAGCACTGCTGATCCCCCTGGCAGGCTGTGGCGGCGGCCCGGGCCCGGACTCGGCGCACACGCGCGACACCCGCACCGGGTCCGCCGACAGACCCGCGGCCCGGCCGACCGGCGTTCCCGACGTCGGCGACCGTCTCCAGCGCCGCATCCCCGCCGACTCCCGGCAGGTCCTCGCGGTCTACGGCGAGGGCAGGGACTCCGCGGAGGCCGTCGCCGTGCTCTACGTGAAACGCGGTTCCGGTTGGGACCGTGTCCGCGGCTGGCCCGCGCACAACGGTAAGAAGGGCTGGACCACCGACCACCACGAGGGCGACAAGCGCAGCCCCGTCGGCGTGTTCACCCTCAGCGACGCGGGCGGCGCGCTCCCGGACCCCGGAGCCGCGCTGCCGTACACCCGGTCCGCCGCCATCGCGGCCCCGCGCTGGTGGCCCAGGTCCCACTGGCACGACTTCGACTACGTCATCGCCATCGACTACAACCGTGTCGAGGGCACTCCGCCGAACAACCAGGCCCGGCCCGAGGGTTACTCCAAAGGTGGCGGGATCTGGCTGCACTTGGACCACGGCGGCGGTACGTCGGCCTGTGTGAGCGTGTCCAGGTCGGCGATGCGGTATCTGCTGCGCACGCTCGATCCGGCCCTGCGTCCGGTGGTGGTGATGGGGGACCGGGCAGAGCTGAGCGCCTGAGTCCGCCGCGGGAGGCGTCATTGCGCGGGATGCCCGACTCGCCGTAGAACACGGCCATGAAGAGACGGATCGTCATGTCCATGCTCGCGGGAGCGACCCTCCTGGCGAGCACGCTGCTCGGCGCGACACCCGCCCGGCCCGCAGTCGCTCCACCCCCGGACGCCCCATCCACCCGGGCCCGACTCGCCGACCCCCCGGCCGAGTTCGGCACCGACTGGCACGACCCCGTCACCGCGGCCCCGCCCGTGACCAAACCTCAGGGCAGGTCCTGCCAGGTCACCCTCGCGGAAGCGCGGTTCCGCGACTTCACGCCGTACACCGGCACCTACAGCCCGCCCGAGGGCTGCGGCGACCGTTGGAGCAAGGTCGTGCTGCGCATGGACGGCAAGGTCAAGGGGCGGCAGTTCGACCGGCTCGGGTATCTGCACGTCGGCGGGGTCGAGATCTTCCGTACGTCCACTCCGCAGCCCTCGCCCGACGGCATCGAGTGGTCCGTCGAGAAGGACGTCACGCGCTACAGCGACACCTTCCGTGCCCGCCACGACGTCGAGATGCTCATCGGGAACGTCGTCGACGACACGTACACCGGGATCATCGACGTGAAGGTCACGCTCACCTTCCACCAAGGGCGCCCGGCCTCGGCGCCGGATCGGGTGCTGACGCTCGACGAGGACACCCTCACCACCCCGCGCAACAGCGAGCGGATCGTGGCCGAGGTGTACGCCACCGGCTCGGGCGGCGGCTGCGAGGAGTACTGGTATCTGGCGGTGCCGTCGAACGCGCCGTACTCCTGCCGCGCCGACGGCGGCCCCTATCGGGAGGTGCAGATCAGGGTGGACGGCCGACTCGCCGGCATCGCGGCCCCGTTCCCGACCGTGTGGACCGGTGGCTGGTCCAATCCCTTCCTCTGGTACGTCGTCCCGGGCCCCCGTGCCTTCGACGTCAAGCCGATCGAATACGACCTGACCCCCTTCGCCGGGATCCTCAACGACGGGCGTCCGCACCGCGTGGAGGTCGCAGTCGTCGGCGTCCCCGAAGGGCAGTCGGGCTGGAGCACCCCCGTGAACGTCCTCGTGTGGCAGGACGCCGAGCGCGCGCACGTCACCGGGAAGCTCCTCTCGAGCGCCGGCGGCGACCTCGCCAACAGCTCGACGTACACGCCCGGTTCGGAGCATCGCGTGAACACCGAGGGTGCCCACCGGCTCACCGTGGCCGGATACGTAGACACCTCGCACGGCCGTGTCACGACCACCGTCCGCCGCTCGCTCGTGAACACCTCCACCCACCGCTGGGCCGACGGCGAGAACCCCGACGCGCTCACGGCGACCTGGACGGACGACGAGTCGGTGACCGTCGACGGCCGCGGCCCGGCTCGGACCACCCGCACCCACCGGACGTACACGATGGACGGCACGACGACCGTCGGGGCGGGGGACCGGCTGCGCACCGCGCTGACCCTCGGTGACCGCGCCGAGGTCACGCAGGCCCGGGCGGGCCACCGTACGGCGTGGTACCGGCTCGACGACACCTACGCGGGCGACGCCACGTACACGATCAACGTCCCGCGCGACCAGCGGCACGCGGTCGGCACGACGAGCGAGCGCTACCGGATCCGCGGTTCGGGCGGCTGCTACGACCGCACCCTCACCACCGTGCAGGGGGTGCTGACCGAAGAACGCAGAGGCTGCTGAGGCGAGTTGTGTGCGGTGAGTCACAGGCAGCGTGATTTACACGGCCGAAACGCGACGGTTGCGCGCGTGATCAAAGGCCCCTCCAGAGTGATCGCCACGGAAGCCGCTTTCCGTATCGCAGAAGTATTCCCCGGGCTTCTGCGTGTCCCCGTCCCTCAAGGAGTGCCCGTGCCGCCGTCCGTCCCGTCCCTGCCGCGACGCGTCGCACGCATACTGCGTACCTCTCTCTTCGCCCAGGTCGCCGTGGCGCTGGTCCTCGGCATCCTCGTCGGGAAGCTGTGGCCCGGCTTCGCCTCGGACCTCCAGCCGCTCGGCGACGGCTTCACCCGGCTCATCAAGACGATCATCTCGCCGCTCGTGTTCTGCGTGGTCGTCGTCGGCATCGCCAAGGCCGGTGACCTCAAGGCGTTCGGCCGGATCGGTCTCAAGGCGCTGATCTGGTTCGAGGTGGCGAGCACGCTCGCGCTGATCATCGGCCTGCTCGCCGCCAACGTCGTCCAGCCGGGCTCGGGGATGCACGTCGACCCGGCCACGCTCAACAGTGCCGCCGTCGATGCCAAGACGGGCGGCGGGCACCTGCCCTCGACGACCGAGTTCATCGTCAACGCGCTGCCCACCAGTTTCATCGGCGCCTTCGCCGAGAACTCCCTGCTCCAGGTGCTCATCCTGGCCTGTCTGGTGGGTGCCGCGCTGCTGCACCTCGGCCACACCAAGGTCCCGCAGGTGCTGCCCGCCATCGAGCAGGCCCAGGAGATCATCTTCGCGATCGTCGGCTTCGTGATGCGACTCGCGCCGATCGCGGTCTTCGGTGCGATGGCCGTCCTGATCGGTCAGTACGGCCTCGGTGTCATCGAGACCTACGCCAAGCTGATCGTCCTGTGCTACGCGGCTGCCGCGCTGTTCATCGTGCTGCTTGCCGTCGCGCTCAAGGCGCTCACCGGGCTCAGCCTCTGGAAGTTCCTGCGCTACATCCGCGAGGAGATGCTCCTCGCGCTCGGCACCGCGTCCACCGAGTCCGTCATGCCGCGCGTGATGCAGAAGCTGCGCAAGGCCGGTGCCCGCGACGACGCGGTCGGCCTGGTGCTGCCGACCGGCTACTCCTTCAACCTCGACGGTGCCTCGCTCTACCTCTCCATCGGCACGCTGTTCATCGCCCAGGCGGTGGGCGTCGACCTGAGCCTCGGCCAGCAGATCACCGTGGTCCTGGTGCTCATGCTGACCAGCAAGGGCATGGCGGGCATCCCCGGCTCGGCCTTCCTCGCCCTGTCCGCCACGGCGTCCTCGCTGGGCGCCATCCCCGCCGGCGCCGTCGCCCTGCTCCTCGGCGTGGACCGCATCATGGACTCGATGCGTGTCGTGACGAACCTGCTCGGCAACTGTGTCGCCGTCTTCGCGGTCTCCCGCTGGGAGGGGGCGCTGGACCTCGACCGGGCGAAGAGGGTCCTGGGCGGCGAGACCGCGCCCGCCGAGACCGAGACCGAGGCCGTGTCCGTAGAGACCGAGACCGGGACCGTGTCCCCAGAGACCGAGACCGGGACTGCGCCCGCCGAGACCGAGACCGTGCCCGCCGAGGAGGACGAACCCGCACCGGCGGCGAAGTCCTCCAAGGAGCCGGTGTCCGAGGTCGGCTGACGCCGGTCCCCGAACGGGGTGTGGCCACCACTTCGACGAAGTGGTGGCCACACCCCGTTCAGCACGGTCCGTCCGCCAAGGTGTCCAGCAGCAGGCCGAGCACCTCACGCTGTTCGCCCGACAGGGGGGCGAGGATCTCCTCCGCGGCGGCCCTGCGCACGTCCCGCAGTTCCTGGAGCGTCTTCACGCCGTCCTCGGTGAGCTCGATGCGGATCACCCGCCGGTTGGCGGGATCGGGCACACGCCGGACCTTGCCGCCGGCCTCCAGGCCGTCGACCAGGCTCGTCACCGCGCGCGGCACCACCTCGAGACGCTCCGCGAGATCGGCCATCCGAGGCGGCGCCTCCCAGTGCGCGAGGGTGCGCAGCAGCCGGGACTGGGCGGGGGTCACGCCGAGACCGCGCTCGTGCAACTGGCGCTTCTGGATGCGGTGCACCCGGCGCGTGAGCCTGAGCAGCTGCTCGGCGAGCAGGCTGTCCGAATCGGGCGTGGTCATGCGGGAACAATATCAGGATGCAGTTCATTGTGAGCATAGGTAACAATGAGCTAGGCTCCGCTGATCCTCATCACCTCACCTTCCGTAGGAGACCATGCCCCGCGATCACATCGAATGGACCCCCGCCCCCGGCACCTCGACCGACCAACCCCGTCAGGTGCGCCGCATCCTCCGGCTCTTCAAGCCCTACCGCGCCAGGCTCGCCGTCGTCGGCCTGCTGGTCGGCGCCTCCTCCCTCGTCACCGTCGCCACCCCGTTCCTGCTGAAGGAAACGCTGGACGTGGCCATCCCCGAGGGCCGCACCGGACTGCTCAGCCTGCTCGCGCTGGGCATGATCCTCAGCGCCGTCCTCACCGGAATCTTCGGCGTCCTGCAGACCCTGATCTCCACCACGGTCGGCCAGCGCGTCATGCACGACCTGCGCACCGCGGTCTACGGCCGCCTCCAGCGCATGTCGCTCGCCTTCTTCACCCGCACCCGCACCGGCGAGGTGCAGTCCCGCATCGCCAACGACATCGGCGGCATGCAGGCCACCGTCACCTCGACGGCCACCTCCCTGGTCTCCAACCTGACGAGCGTCATCGCCACGATCGTCGCGATGATCGCCCTCGACTGGCGCCTGACCGTCGTCTCGCTGCTGCTGCTCCCGGTGTTCGTGTGGATCAGCCGCCGGGTCGGCAACGAACGCAAGAAGATCACCACCCAGCGCCAGAAGCAGATGGCCGCGATGGCCGCGACCGTCACCGAGTCGCTCTCCGTCAGCGGCATCCTGCTCGGCCGCACCATGGGCCGCTCCGACTCGCTGACCAGGTCCTTCGCCGACGAGTCCGAGAGCCTGGTCGACCTCGAAGTGCGCTCCAACATGGCCGGCCGCTGGCGCATGGCCGTCATCGGGATCGTCATGTCCGCGATGCCGGCCTTCATCTACTGGACCGCGGGCATCGCCCTGCAGACCGGCGGTCCGGACATCTCGATCGGCACCATCGTCGCCTTCGTCTCGCTCCAGCAGGGCCTGTTCCGCCCGGCCGTGAGCCTGCTGTCGACCGGCGTCCAGATCCAGACCTCCCTCGCGCTCTTCCAGCGCATCTTCGAGTACCTCGACCTGCCCATCGACATCACCGAGCGCGAGAACCCGGTCCATCTCGACCGCGTCAAGGGCGAGGTCCGGCTCGAGGACGTCGAGTTCCGGTACGACGGCAAGGGCGGCCCCATCCTCGACGGCATCGACATCGACGTCCCCGCGGGCAGCAGTCTCGCGGTCGTCGGCCCGACCGGTGCCGGCAAGTCCACGCTCGGCTACCTGGTCCCGCGGCTCTACGACGTGACCGGCGGCCGTGTCACCCTCGACGGGGTCGACGTCCGCGACCTCGACTTCGACACCCTCGCGCGTGCCATCGGGGTCGTCTCGCAGGAGACGTACCTCTTCCACGCCTCGGTCGCCGACAACCTGCGCTTCGCGAAGCCGGACGCGACCGACGAGGAGCTCGAGCAGGCGGCGCGGGCGGCGCAGATCCACGACCACATCGCCTCGCTGCCGGACGGGTACGACACGGTCGTGGGCGAGCGCGGCCACCGGTTCTCCGGCGGTGAGAAGCAGCGGCTGGCCATCGCGCGGACCATTTTGCGAGACCCGCCCGTCCTCATCCTGGACGAGGCGACCAGCGCGCTGGACACCCGCACCGAACACGCCGTGCAGGAGGCCATCGACGCGCTCTCGGCCAACCGCACCACGCTCACCATCGCGCACCGCCTGTCCACCGTCCGCGGCGCCGACCAGATCGTGGTCCTGGACTCCGGGCATGTGGTCGAGCGGGGTACGCACGAGGAACTGCTGCGGCAGGAGGGGCGGTACGCGGAGCTCGTCCGCCGGGACGCCCGACTGGACCTCACGCACGGGGACGCACAGCTGGAACCGACCAGCTGACCGAAACCGACCAGCTGAACCGAAACCGACAAGCCGATGATATGCCCGGATTGTGACGATATGCGGGTTACCGTGCCCGCATGCACATGAACACTCCGCCACGGAGCACGATTCGACTGACGCGCCGGGGCCGACTCGTCCTCATCGCGACCGGGGCCGTCGTGGCCGGCACCGCCGTGGCGGTGCCGCTGCTGAGTCTGGACAGCGAGGGCGAGAAGAAGCCCACCACCCTGGTGATCCCGGAGGGCTGGCGGGCCGGGCAGATCTACGACGCCGTCGACAAGGCCCTCGCCCAGCCGCCCGGCACGGCCAAGAAGGCCCTGGCCAAGGCGAACCTCAAACTGCCCGGCGACGCGGAGGGCAACCCGGAGGGCTATCTCTTCCCGGCGACCTATCCACTGGAGCGGGACGGCAAGAAGACGACGCCCGAGGCGCTGCTCTCGTTCATGGTCGACACCGCGAACAAGAAGTTCAACGGCGCCCCCATCGCGGCGGGCGCCCAGCGCAACGCGATGAACGTCTACCAGGCCGTCACCATCGCGAGCATCATCCAGGCCGAGGCGGCGACCAAGGCGGACATGGGCAAGGTGGCCCGGGTCATCTTCAACCGCCTGGAGCGCGGGATGCCCTTGCAGATGGACTCCACCATCAACTACGCGCTGAACCGCTCCACCCTGCGGACGACCAGCGCCGACCTGCGCATCGACAGCCCCTACAACTCGTACCAGCGCATGGGGCTGCCGCCGACCCCGATCGACAACCCGGGCGAGGACGCGATGCACGCGGCGATCAGCCCGCCCCCGGGGGACTGGCTGTACTTCGTGACGGTCAAGCCGGGGGACACCCGCTTCACCAACAGCTTCGACGAACACCGCCGCAACGTGGCCGAGTTCAACAAGAACCAGGGCAACCCGGCCACCACGGGTTGAGAGGCCGCGGCTTCAGGCGGCGACGGGTTCCGCCGCCAGCAGCCGCCTGATGTCCCGTACGGCCGCACGGCCCGCCCGGTTGGCGCCGATGGTGCTCGCCGACGGGCCGTAGCCGACGAGATGGATCCGCGGGTCCACGACCGCTCGCGTGCCCTCCACCCGGATCCCGCCACCCGGCTCGCGCAGCTTCAGCGGGGCCAGATGGTCGATGGCGGCCCGGAACCCGGTCGCCCACAGAATCACGTCGGCGTCGACGTGGCGCCCGTCGTCCCACTCCACGCCCTCGGGCGTGATCCGGTCGAACATGGGCCGACGGTCCAGGACGCCGTCCGCGATCGCCTGCCGGACCGCGTCGTTGAGCGGCAGCCCGGTCACCGACACCACGCTCTTCGGCGGCAGCCCCTGACGCACCCGCTCCTCGACGAGTGCCACGGCCTCCCGGCCGACGTCCTCGGTGAAGGGGCCCTCGCGGAACACCGGTTCGCGCCTGGTCACCCAGGTCGTGGCGGCCGCGTGAGGGGCGAGTTCCATGAGGTGCTGGGTGCCGGACGCGCCCCCGCCCACGACGACGACCCGCAGCCCGGCGAAGGCTTCGGGTCCCGGGTACTGCGCGGTGTGCAACTGCCTTCCCCTGAAGGTCTCCTGGCCGGGGTAGCGCGGCCAGAACGGTCGGTCCCAGGTACCGGTCGCGTTGATCAGCGCCCGCGCCGACCAGATGCCGTCCGAGGTCTCGACGAGCAGCCGGCCGCCTTCGCCCTCGCGCACCGCACGGACGTCGACGGGCCGCCGTACCCGAAGGTCGAAGGTCCTTTCGTACGCCGTGAAGTACTCGGCGATCACCTGCGACGACGGCCGGTCCGGATCGGCGTCCGTCAGCTCCATCCCCGGCAGCGCGTGCATGCCGTGGACCTTGCCGTACGTCAGCGACGGCCACCGGAACTGCCAGGCGCCGCCGGGGGCGGGGGAGTGGTCCAGCACCACGAAGTCGCGCTCCGGCTCGAAACCGGTGCGCCGCAGGTGATAGGCGCTGGACAGACCCGCCTGACCGGCGCCTATGACGACTGTCTCGACCTCGCGCGTGTTGTTCACCTTTCTACCAACCGTGGCGAGGCCGTGGATCTTCCCGTGTCAGCCCTCGGAGGGACGGGCCGCGGACGTCGACGCGGGCAGATCGCCGTTGAACCGCGTGTCCACGAACTTCCCGAAGTCCACCTTCCCCGGGATCAGCTTCAGCGAGGTGAACGTGTCGGCGATCTCCTGCTCCGAGGCGATGAGCGGCTGGTCCACGGCGACCGCGACCCGGGTGGTGTACGTCCGCTTCACCGCCGCCAGCGCCACGTCCTCGGGCAGCCCCGTCTCCTTCGCCCAGACCTTCGCCCACTGCGGCTCGTGGGAGTAGACCCACTTGTAGGCGCGCCGCAGCCGCTCCAGGTAGTCGCGGATCGCGGCGACCTTCTCCTTGTCCTTCAGCGCGCCCGGTGCGGCCACCTGGAAGGTCAGACCGTTGGTGATCCCGTCCCCGGTCGTCAGCACGCGGCCCTGCTCGGCCTTGAGGATCTGCGAGGTGTACGGGTCCCACACGGCCCACGCGTCGACCTTGCCGGAGGTGAACGCGGCCAGCGCGTCGGCCGGCTGGAGGTACTTGACCTTCACGTCGTCGAGGCCGAGCCCGGCCTCCCGGAGGGAGGCGACCAGCTGGTAGTGGGCGGAGGAACCCTGCGCCACCGCGATGGACGCGCCCTTGAGCTGTGCGGGACCGGTCAGCTTCGAGCCGTTCGGTACGAGGATGGCGTCGCCCTTGGACGTACCGTGCCAGGCGGCCACCACCGTGATCTTCGAGTCGGCGCCGGCCGCGAACACCGGCGGGGTGTTGCCGACACCGCCGATGTCGACGGCCTTGGCGTTGACGGCCTCCAGAAGGGGCGGCCCGGAGGTGAAGGTCGACCACTTGATCTTGTAGTCGAGGTTGTCGAGTTCCCCGGCGGCGCGCAGGATCGCCTCCGAACCCCCCTTCTGGTCACCGACGTCGAGCGTGAGCGAGCCCTTTCCATCGGTGTCGCCACCCGTCCCGGCGGACGCGTTCCCACCGCAGGCGGTGAGCAGGAGGGCGAGGGGCAGGAGCAGTGCGGCGGGGGCGAAGCGGCGTCGCATGGGGGATCCGTTCTGTGGAACCTGGCTGGGGGCGGGGGGAGTTCAGGCGGCTTCGGCGGCGGTGTCGACACCGAGGCGTTCGAGGAGCTGTCCGCGGATCTCCGCGAACCGGGGATCGGTGATGTCGCGCGGCCGGGCGAGATCGATCTCCTGCTCGTGCGCGATGACGCCCTCGTCCATCACGAGGACCCGGTCGGCGAGCAGCACGGCCTCCTCGACGTCGTGCGTCACCAGCAGCACCGCGCAGCCGCGGCGCTGCCACAACTCGCCCACCAGACGCTGGGCCTTGATCCGGGTGAGCGCGTCGAGGGCGCCGAACGGCTCGTCCAGCAGCAGAAGATCGGGCTCGCGGACCAACGCCCGTGCCAGAGAGGCGCGTTGGGCCTCACCACCGGAGAGGGTCTTGGGCCAGGCATCGCTGCGGTGGCTCAGCCCGACCTCCTCCAGAGCCTCGTCGGCGACGGCACGCGCGGGTTTGCCGGGCAGGCCGAGCAGGACGTTGCGCCACACCTTCTTCCACGGCATCAGCCGGGGTGCCTGGAAGGCGACCGCCTTGCGGCGCGGGACGAGGACGGTGCCCTCGATGTCCCGGTCGAGTCCGGCGAGGATGCGCAGCAGGGTGGACTTGCCGCAGCCGCTGCGGCCCAGCAGGGCCACGAACTCGCCGGGCCTGATGTCGAGTCGGAGGTCGTCGATGACGGCACGGCCGTCGAAGGAGCGGGTCAGACCCTGGACGCGCACGGCCCGCGCGGGGACGGGTGCGCCGGCCTCGGACGCGTCGAGCGCGGATGCCCGGGTCACCTGGTGGGTCACCGGCCGGTGAACGTCGGTCGCCATTGCAGCAGCAGCCTTTCGAGGGAGCGGACGATGAAGTCGGCCAGCAGGCCGAGGAAGGCGTACACGATCAGGCAGACCACGATGACGTCGGTGCGCAGGAAGTCCCGCGCCTGCACCATCAGGAAGCCGATGCCGGAGTCCGCGTTGACCTGCTCGGCGAAGACGAGCGCGAGCCAGGCGATGCCGAGGGAGTAGCGCAGCCCGGTCATGGCGCCGGGCAGCGCGCCCGGCAGGACGACATGGCGTACGAGCCCCCACCGCGAGAGACCGAGGGACTCCCCGGCCTCGATCAGCTGCGCGTCCACGCCGCGGATGCCCGCGTAGATGTTGAGGTAGAGCGGAAAGGTCACGCCGAGCGTGATGATGGCGAGCTTCGGGGCCTCGCCGATGCCGAACCAGATGATGAACAGCGGGATCAGGCCCACGAACGGCACGGTCCGCAGCATCTGCACCGGTGCGTCCACGAGGTCCTCGCCGATCCGGAACAGGCCCGAGACGAGGGCGAGTGCGGTGCCGATGAGAATGCCGAGGAGCAGTCCGCCGGCGACCCGCTGGAGCGAGGTCGTCATCGCCGAGGTGAGCGAACCGTCGGCGATCAGATCACCCGCGACCTGGGCGATACGGCCGGGGGAGGCGAGGACGTCGGCGGTCAGCACGCCTGTGCCGCTGAGGAGTTGCCACAGCAGCAGCAACAGGACCGGGCCGGTGGTGCGGCGCAGCCAACGGGGGATGCGGGTGCGGCGGGAGGAGGCGGGGACGATGGGTTCGAGGTCGAGGTCGTCGACGAGGGCCGGGCCGGGGGCGGTGGGTTCGGCGGCATCCTGGCGGGGCGTATCCGAAATATCGGGTTCAGGAGGGCCGGGCCGGGCATGGCTGATGCTCATGATGCTCCACGGAGGGGGAGAGCGACCGGTGAGGGGCACGCCTCGACGCCGCCGCACGGGACGGCACGGACCGGCGTGCGTGCCGGTCAACGAGCGAGGGTGGGGAAGGAGGGGGAAAGAGGCGTCAGCAGCCGCGGCGACACGCGGCGGAGGCCACCCGCAGCAGGTCGATGTGACCGCGCGTGGTGAGCAGGGCTGAACGCAACATGCCGCAGAAGCTAGCCAGTCGGCGTGACCACGGTCAATGGTGTCTCGCGGACTGGACCCGCCGTATCGCAGGATGAGCCCTGGGTGACGAGTGAATCCGGCAGGAGGGGTGAGGATGGGGGCATGTCAGACGCCTTCACCACCCGAGTCCTGAACGTCTCCTCCGGTTCGGCCGAGCGGATCGTCGACCTCACCGTCGACTGCGAGGCCTTCTTGGGGGAGGCCGCCGCGGGCCGCGACGGCCTCCTCAACATCTTCGTTCCGCATGCGACAGCCGGTGTCGCGATCATCGAGACGGGTGCCGGCAGTGACGACGACCTCCTGGCCGCCCTGCACACCCTCCTCCCCGCCGACGACCGCTGGCAGCACCGCCACGGCAGCCCCGGCCACGGCCGCGACCACGTCCTCCCCGCGATCGTGCCTCCGCACGCCACGCTGCCGGTGATCAACGGGCGCCTGGAGCTGGGGACTTGGCAGTCGGTGTGCCTGGTGGACACCAACAAGGACAACCCGCGGCGAAAGGTCCGCCTCACCTTCCTCGCCGGTTCCTGAGGCCCGGTTCGGTCGCCCCGGGGCGAGGAGTCAGGGATCAGGCCGGGCAGCCGGAGTCCGCGACGACATAGTGGCCGGGCGCGGTCTGTTCGAGGGTGTGCACGGTGTAGGTGTTCCACAGGCCCATGGGTTCCTCGGAGCCGTTGGCGAAGGTGTGGCCGCCGCTCTGGTGGGCGCGTCCGGCGAGCGTGTGGTCGTAGTTGCTCGCGGTGTGGCAGGTGGGCGTGAACCCGGTGGTGGTCGCGGTCACCGGCGAGGAGACCGGGCCCGTTGCCCCCGCCGTGTCGACGGCCGCGACCGTGTAGCGGTACGCCGTCCCGGCGGCCAGACCGGTGTCGGTGTAGGCCGTCGACGCGGTGGTGCCCACCGTCGTGCCGTCCCGGCGGACGGTGTACGAGGCCGCGGCCGGCACCGCGTTCCAGCTCAGGGCCGCCGTGGTCCCGGTCGTCCCGGTGACGGTGAGTCCCGTGGGCGCGGGCAGGCCGGTGCCCGTCCCGCCACCGTCGAGGCCCCAGAAGCGGGCGGTGCGGTAGCTGGAGCAGATCGTGTCGAGGTAGTACGTGCCGGTCGTGCCGCACTGCTCGGCGCCGCTGCCCGGGTCGACGGCGAGGCCGTGCGCCATGCCGGAGACGGAGTAGACCTCGACCGCGGGCCGGCCCACGGCGTCGTCGTAGACCGTCAGCGTGGTGCCCCCGCTCAGGCTCTCCGTGCGCGAGGGGGTCTGGCCGATGCCCCACACGTCGGTCCACTGGTCGCGGAGCTCGGTGGCGTTGGCGGGCCGGACCGTGGTGTCGGCGGTGCCCTGCCAGATCGCGACGCGCGGCCAGGAGCCGGTGCCGGCGGGCGCGGCCGAGCGCACCAGGTCGCCCCACTGGTCGGGAGTCCTGTCCGGTGGGCTGTACATGCAGGTGTACGCGGCGGCCACGGTGTCCGCGCAGAACGCGGGCAGCCCGGAGTCGATGGCCCCGCCCGCGAAGACGTCCGGGTACGCGGCCAGCAGGTTGGCGGTCATGCCGCCGCCGGCGGACAGGCCGGTGATGTAGACCCGGCGGGCGTCGCTGCCGTACAGCGAGACGGCCTTGTCGACCATCTGCCTGATCGACAGCGCCTCGCCGCGGCCGCGCGAACTGTCGCCGGGCTCGAACCAGTTGAAGCACGAGTTGGCGTTGTTGGCGCTGCTCGTCTGGGGAAGGACCAGTGCGAAGCCGTAGCGGTCGGCGAACTTCGGCCAGCCCGAGTGGGCGTAGTAGTCGCTCGCGCTCTGTGTGCAGCCGTGCAGGGCGACCACGAGCGGGGCCCCGGACGGCAGGGAGTCCGGCGCGTAGGCGTACATGGAGAGGTTTCCGGGATTGGTGCCGAAGCCGGAGATCTGGGTCAGGCCCGCGGCGGACGCCGGCGGGCCCGCGGCGACGAGACCGCCGCTGAGGGCCAGCGCCGCGGCGGCTGCGGTGGCCCAGCGGCGGATGCCCCGGATGAGGCGGTGACCTTTCGGGGAGCTGAGCGGAGGGTGCGACTGTCCCATGACGACTGCCTCCTGATGCCCGGGTGGGGCCCATCGACGGGAGGGGCCCGGTGACTGGTGGGGCGTGCATCATCGAGGCGCATCCGCTGCCCCGGGCATGGGCTGAACAGCCAGGACCGGGGGAAGCGCTGTGTGACGGAAGCCCATAGTCGGAGGCAGACGAGGCGCCCTAGTGTCCCGCGCATCCTTGTACGCGTCCCCGGAGGCACACTGATGCGTCTCTCCTTCGGCTCTCCCTCCCGCTCCCGGCAGCACCGCGCTCCCACCGTCCTCGCCGTGGCCGCCGCTCTCGCGCTCGTTCCGCTGCCCGCCACCGCCGTGGCGGAGCGTCCCGGCGGTCACTGCGCGCACCGGGCGCAGCTGCGCGTACCGGGCGCCGAGCACCAACTGGTGGCGTGCCTGGCCGATCTGACCACGGCGGGCACGGTCGGTTCGGGACACACCGACCCGGCCGACTGGGCCGGACTGACCTCGAAGAACCTGTCCGTCCCCGGTGAAGTCCCCGGCATCCAGATCGACGGCTACTTCCCCGACACCTCCACCACCAACACCAACCACGGCTGGGGACACGACTCCCAGTTCGTCGTCCGCCTGCCCGACCGGTGGAACGGCGGCCTGGTCGTCGCCGGAACCCCGGGCAACCGGGAGCAGTACGCCAACGACCGGGCCATCGCCGACTCGGTGCTCTCCCGCGGCTATGCGTACGCCGCCACCGACAAGGGCAACACCGGCCTCGCCTTCCACCGGGACGGCAGGGCACCGGGTGACGCCATCGCGGAGTGGAACGCCCGGCTCACCCAGCTCACCCGAGCCGCCCGGGCCACCGTCGCCCGGCGCTACCACCGTCCCCCGGCGCGAACGGTGGTGACCGGCATGTCCAACGGCGGGTACCTGGTGCGCTGGCAACTGGAGAACCATCCCGAGCTCTACGACGGGGGAGTCGACTGGGAGGGCACCCTGTGGCGCTCCGACGGACCCACGCTGCTGGACTTCCTGCCCGAGGCGCTGCGCCACTACCCCGTGTACGCGGCCGGGGGCGACGGCTCCCGGGAGGCGCAAGAGGCCCTGCACGCCGCGGGCTTCCCGGCCGGCTCCGAGTTCCTGTGGCCGTATCACCACCAGGTCTACTGGGACCTGACCCAACGCATCTACCGTGAGGAACTCGACCCCGGTTTCGACGGGGCGACGGAGGCAGGGACGCCGTACTGCACGACGGGCAGCCCCGCCTGTGACGCCGACTACGACTACCCGGCGCGCCCCGACGAGGTCCGGCGGGCCGTGGCGAGGATCTCCCTGACCGGACGGATCGGCAAACCGCTGATCACCCTGCACGGCACCCTGGACGTCCTGCTGCCGATCAGCCAGGACTCCGACGTCTACGCCCGCATGGTGCGCGACGCCGGACGGGGCGGGCTGCACCGCTACTACCGCGTCGAGGGCGGTACCCACACCGACGCCCTCGTCGACCTGTTCCCGGACCGGCTGCGCCCCCTCGCGCCCTGCTACCGCACGGCGTTCAGGGCCCTGGAACGCTGGCTCGGCACCGGCTCACGGCCGCCCGCCTCCGGAACCGTGGGCCGGCCCGCCGGGGCGGACGCCGCGAGGACGGCCGACGACTGCTCGCTGGACGGCCTCGGCAGCCCCGGCCGGTGAGGCAGGGCCGGGCGGCCCCGGCGCGAGCAGTTCCGTCGAACCGTCAGTAGACGGACAGCCCGTAGGCGTTGAGGGCTTCCTGGATCGGCTGGTAGTAGGTGGTCCCACCGGTGGTGCAGTTCCCGGAGCCGCCGGAGAGGATGCCGATGACCTTGTCGCCCGCGTAGAGCGGCCCGCCGCTGTCGCCGGGCTCGGCGCAGATGTTGGTCCGGATCAGTCCGCTGACCACTTCTCCGCTCCCGTAGTTGACGGTCGCGTTGAGCCCGGTGACCACCCCGCAGCGCACGCCCGTGGTCGATCCCCGACGGCAGACGCTCTGGCCGACCTGGGCCGTCGCGGTCCCGGTGACATCGACGGTCCCGATGGTGCCCGGGTGCGGGACGGCCGTGTTGGAGTAGCGGACGACACCGAAGTCGTCGCCGGGGAAGCTCGTGCCGACGGTGGGACCGATCGCCGTGGTCATGGCGGAGCTCGTGTACCAGGTGGACGCGCCGTCGGTGCAATGGCCGGCCGTCACGAAGTAGTAGGTGGAGCCGCTCTGCACGTTGACCCCCGCCGAGCAGCGCCACCCGGCCGTGTGGATGCCGTCACCGCCCGAAAGGAGGGTGCGCAGCCGGCCGCCCAGCCGTTCGACGGTCGCCGCACCCGCCCAACGCCCGGTGGCCCGCCGGATCCTGGCCAGATCGCCGTCCGTGACCGTGGCGTCGGCGAGCACCCGCAGCCTTCCGGTGCGCTCGTCGACGGCCCAGCTCGTCCCGGCGATGTCCAGGGACTCGACGGCCGAGGCCGTGTCGGCCACCGACGCGGCGGACGGTGCGACGGCCGCCGCGGGTGCCGTCGGCGCCGCACCGGCGTCGGACACCGCGAGGGCGGTCATCACGAGCAGGCTCACCAACGGGGCGATCAACCGCGGTCGTCCGATGCCGATACGGCGAGCTCTCATCACTGAAGCCTCCCGAGGGACGGTGGACGCGACCACGGCGGTGCCCGACGCCCCAGTGTCCCCGGCCGTGCCCGGCGGGGGTAGTCCGCCTTGCGCCGTGTGATGGGCGGTACGCACCTGTGCCCGGGACGGCGGCGAAGCCGGCCCGGGCACAGGTGCGTACAGAGGGGTTCACGGGGTGGTCAGATAGGCCCTGTCGATCGTCTGGGTCAGGGTGTTGCCCGCCCGGTCGGTCAGCTGCGCGCGCAGCGAGACCGAGCCCGCCGTCGCCGGGTGCCGCAGCGACAGGTGCGTGCCGCCGACGGACTTGGCGGGCTGCCAGGTGGCGCCGTCGTCGTACGACACCTGGAAGGCGAGCTTCGCCGGACGCTGTCCGGCCGCCGCGCCCTCGACGGTGAAGGGCACGTCGAAACGCCTGCCCGCCTTCGCCGTGCTCGCCAGGGTCAGGTCCGGGCCGAAGCGGACCGTCGACAGCGGCACTGCGGCGAACTCGCCCTCCGGGGTCCTCGCCGAGCGGAAGGTCCACTCCGCCCGGACCCGGGTGCTGACCGGGTACACGGCCGGGTCACGGGAGCTGTCCACGGTCAGCCTGTACGCGGTGTCCGCGGCCGGCAGTGTGTACTCCGTGGGTTCGACGGTCGGCGGGATGCCGTAGTCGTCGGCGATCTCCTTGCCGTCGGCCTCCAGCTTCGTCGTCACCGTCGTCGCGTCGCTGAGACCCCAGTGCCCGGAGCCGTCACCGAACAGCGGCAGGAAGGCCCTGAGGGTGTTCCCGTCGCGGCCGACACCGGGGTAGCCCCTGCCGGGTCCGAGGTCGTCGGGGCCGTTCAGGACCGGTCCGAAGACGCCCACGCCGAACCGCTCCCGGTAGGTGCGGCCGGCCTTCCAGGTCCTCGGCATGCGCATCAGGAAGCCCTCGAAGGCCGCCTCCTGGCCCTCACCCCAGCGTCGCCAGGTGCGCACCGACCACTTCACGCCGTTGTCGAGGATGTACTCGGTGCTCCGGTAGGGCAGTTGACCGCGCATGTCGGTGTAGCCGGTGACCAGCCGGCCGTCGGGCAGGTGCGCGGTCACCTCGGACTGGACGCGCCGGCCCTCGACCGCCGAGCCGACCTCGAGGTCCACCTCGGCGAGCTGCTTGCGCCGGACGTTCGCGGTGAAGCCGTCCAGACTGCCCTCCTGGTACCAGCCCAGGTGGTAGTTGACCGGCCTGCCCTCCTTGTCCTTGGTGGTCCAGCCGCCGGAGTACAGGGAGTTGAGCCCCGCCACGGGCTCGTCCGGGCCCAGTCGCCCGAAGCGCGAGCCCTCGAAGGTGGGCAGCAGGAACTGCAGGGACGCGTCGCTCAGACCCTCGCCGCGCCCGTAGCCGATGGCGACCGCGGCGTCGTTGTTCACGGCCGTCGGGTCGGGCACCGTGATGTCGACGGGCTTGGCCTGCCGGGCGTCCACGGTGACGATTGTGTCCTTGTCCAGCCGCAGCTTGGGCCGGATCAGCACGGCGTGCCCGGAAGCGGCCAACGACGGGTGGATCACCCCGGTCAGCAGGTAGTCGGCCTTGGGCAGCCGAACGGTCAGCTCACCGTCCTGCTCGTCGGCGTAGTCCGCAAAGAAGGAGCCGGTCAGGCCCGCGACCGAGGTCACGGCGTCGCCGGTCCTCGCGCCGTGCTCGTCGATGTGCCGCAGCGTCAGGTCGTACGACTCCACCTCGCGGACCGCACCGACGGCGGACCGCACCCGCACCGTGCCGTCGGCCGACGTGGCCGTCACCGAGCCGCCGAAGCTGCCGTCCACGGTTCCGGCCCGGGTGTCCGCCGTGACCTCGGCGTGCGCCTGGCCGCCCGCCGGCACGGTGATCCGCTTCGGGGAGACGGTGAACATGCCCTCGGCGGCGGGCTTTCCGCCCACTCCCCAGGCGTCCACGGACAGGTCGAGGGTGACCGGCCCGGTACCGAGGTTGCGGTAGGTGAGCTGCTTGGTCTGCGTCCGGTCGTCGTCGTGCGGCCACTGCTGGACGCCGAAGTCGACCGGCCCCTGCTCGGTGACCACGCTCTGGTCCAGCGCCCGGACCAGGTCAGTGCGTCCGGTGCCCTGCTGGTAGGAGCTGTACGCGCCCGGCTGCGCCGAGCCGGTCAGTACCGCCTTGATGCGCTCGCCGCTCCAGTCGGGGTGCTGCTGGGCGAGGATCGCCGCGGCGCCCGCGACATGCGGGGTGGCCATCGAGGTGCCCTCGATGGTGAGGTACCCGGGGATGTCGGAGGGGTACCACTGCGACAGGACGCTGTCCGCGGCGGACGCGGCCGTGATGGCCACGCCCGGTGCGGTCAGGTCGGGCTTGACCCCGCCGTCGCCGACGCGCGGACCGCGGCTGGAGAAGTCGGCGAGCACGTCGGACTTGTCGACCGCGCCGACGGTGAGCGCGGACGCGGCGCTGCCGGGGGAGCCGACGGTCCCTTCGCCCGGGCCGTCGTTGCCGGCCGCGATGACGAAGAGCGTCCCGGACTGGGCGGAGAGCCGGTTGACGGCCTCCTCCATCGGGTCCACGTCGGGGAAGTCGGGGCCGCCGAGGCTGAGGTTGACGACGTCCGCGCCCTGCGCGACCGCCCACTCCATGCCGGCGATGATTCCGGAGTCGGTGCCGCCGCCCTGGTCGTCGAGGACCTTGGCGTTGAGGAGTTCGGCGCCCGGTGCGACGCCCTTGAACCGCCCGCCGGACCTCGCTCCGCTGCCCGCGACGGTGGACGCCACATGGGTGCCGTGGCCGAACCTGTCGGTGGTGGTGCCGGTGCCGCTGAAGTCCTGCTCGGCGACCACCTTGGCCGCCAGGTCGGGGTGACCGGTGTCGATTCCGGTGTCCAGGACGGCGACCTTGGTGCCGGTGCCGTCGAAGCCCGCGGCCCAGGCGGTCGGTGCGCCGATCTGCGGAACGCTCCTGTCGAGGGAGGCCCGGCGCTTCCCGTCGAGCCACAGCTTCTCCACGCCGGCCGCGGTGGTGAACTGGGCCGTACCCGCTGCGGACTTGTGGGTCACGGCCTTCCAGAACCCGGCGCCGCGCTTCTTCGCCGAGCGCATCGCCCTGCCGTTGACGACGGGCAGCGCGCGGCCCATCCGCGCCCCGGCCTCGGTGAACGGGCTCGTCGAGGGGGCCTTCCTGCCGCGGAACGTGACGATCAGCGGGAGCTCGGAGCGGCCCGCGTCGTCGTAGCCGTCCTTCACCAGCTGGGTGACGTCGAACAGCCGCGGGTCCAGCTTGCCCTGGGCGAGCAGCAGTTCGGCGTCACCGGGGACGACCCGGGTGTGCCCGGCGACTACCCGGATCGAGAACGGCATGCCCGTACGGCCCTGCGCCCGCTCCACCGCCGAGACCTGGCCACCGGCGTCCATCAGGACCCGGTCGCCGGTGACCAGCGTGACCGTCCTGACCGCGGAGGCCGTACGAGCGCTCTTGGCGGAGACCTTGTCGACGGCTCCCGCGCCGGCCGGAAGGCCGGCGAGGACCAGCGTCACGGAAGCCACTCCCGCGGCCATGGCCGCATGTCTGCGGCGCACGTGTAACTCCATCTGAACTCCTGGCATTTGGGGGATCAAGACATCACGGGACGGAGGGGCCCGTGAGGGGACGGCCGTCGCTGTCGTACGGCCAGACATTGGGGACGCAGCCGAGCAGGCCCTTGATCTGCTGCATCATCGCGGGGGCCGGCCGCCCCTTGCCGGGGCAGGTGACATGGCCGTGGCCGAGGAAGTGGCCCACCTCGTGGTTGATGATCAGCGAGCGGTACCCGACGACGTCCTCGCGGTAGAACTCGGTCGCCAGCACCCAGCGTCTGAGGTTGACCATCACCTTGCGGTTCACACTGCAGTTGACCTTGCCGCCGGTGTTGAGACCGCCCTCCGCGCAGATGCTGTCGACCGTCGCCGGGGTGGCGAGGCGGACCACGAAGTCGGTCGGGCCACTGGAGACCCGCTGGAACGCCGAGCGGCCGTCGGCCGTCCAGCCGCGCGGGTCCGCCAGGGTCCGTTCCACCTGCGCGGCGACGTCCGCCGGGGAGATCGTGATGCCGTTCTCCACCTCGACCCGGTAGCGCAGCGGCGTGCCCTTGCCGACCCGTCCGCTCCCGCCGGGAGCGGTGACGAAGGTGCCCGGACCGCTCTGCGGGAGGGGGGTCGTGGAGGGGCTGGGCGGCGCACTGGACTCCTCCGGTTCCGGTGCAGCGGTGGTTCTTTGCGGCTCCGGGGTCTCAACAGGCCGAGGAGCGGCGGACGTTCGTCCCGCGTCGGACGGCAGCCACGCCACCACCGCGCCGCCCACGGCCGCGAGGGCCGCCAACGCGGCCAGGCCGCCGGTCAGTTGGCTCTTCACGCCCCGCTCGGCATGCTTGCGGCGGCGACGGCCGGCTGGGTTCGGTTTGTGCGCTGTCACGGTCGTTCACGATGTGATCGCCATGTGATCGGAGCTGGCCCGGAAGATAACGAACCGATAACCCTCCGAGGGGTCATGGTCCTGTGGATACTGTGCGCATGTCACGTGTACTGCTGATCGAGGACGACCCCGCCGTGCGGGAGGGCGTCGCCCTGGCCCTGCGCCGACAGAGCCATGACGTCGCCGCCACCGCGACCGGCGAGGAGGGGATGGACCTGCTGCGGTCCTTCCGGCCGGACATCGTCGTCCTCGATCTGATGCTGCCCGGCATGACCGGCCTGGAGGTGTGCCGGGCGATCCGGGCGGTCGACCAGACCCTGCCGATCATCATCGCCACGGCCCGGGGGGACGAAGTGGACATCGTTGTCGGCCTGGAGACCGGCGCCGACGACTACGTCGTCAAACCCGTGCTGGCCCGGGTGCTCGACGCGCGCATACGCGCCGTCCTGCGCCGGGCGGCCGGGGCCGCGCCCGGCGCCGAGGGCCTGCCGAAGATCGACACCTACGGCGACCTGGCGGTCGACCGGGCCGGCCTGACCGTCGCCCTCGACGGCGAGCCGATCGCCCTCGCCCCCTCCGAGCTGCGGCTCCTGCTCACCCTCTCCGGCTCCCCGGGCCAGGTGTTCAGCCGTCAGCAACTCCTGGAAGCGGTCTGGGAGCACGACTACCACGGCGACGCCCGCCTGGTGGACGCCTGCGTCAAACGACTGCGCACCAAGATGGCGGAGCCGCCCCGCGCACCCCGCTACATCCACACCGTGCGCGGTTTCGGCTACCGCTTCACCGCGCCGTGAGGAAGCGCCGGCTGCGGGGCCTGCGCGCCCGCCTGGTGGTGGCCTTCGGACTCGTCGCCGCCGTCGCGGCCATCACGACCGGTGCCCTGACCTTCCGGGAGGCGCGCACCGGGGTGCTCCAGCAGAGTCAGGACGCCACCATCAGACAACTGCGGGCCCAGCTCAACCAGCACGCCGCCGAACTCGCCCTGCCCCCCGACGAGTCGGCGCTGCGGAAGTTCGCGCAGGACACCGCGGCCACCGAGTCGCAGGGCAGCTGGCGGGTGCAGGTGACCTACGGCCAGCTCAGCGGCTCCTCCGCCCCGGGCGACCCCTTCACCGAGGTGACGCCCGCCCTGCGGGAGGCCGTCGGATCCAGTCGGGCCACCGTCTTCCAGCGGGTGCGCGGCGACGGGCGCACCTCTCTCGTCGTCGGCATGTCCGTTCTCTTCGGCGGCCGCGGCACCACGCCCACGGCCACCGGGGTCCGGGTGTTCCTCGTCGTTCCGCAGACCACGGAACAGGCCTACGTCGACGCCCTGGTCACCGCCGTCGAACGGGCCATGGTGGCCGCCCTCGCGCTCGCCGTCGTGCTCGCGCTCCTCGCCGCCCGTGGGGTGCTGGTGCCGGTGCGCAAGCTGCGGCTCGCCACCCGCCGTATCGCCGAGGGGCGCCTGGACACCCGGCTCGCGGTCAACGGCTCGGACGAACTCGCGGACCTGTCGCACACGTTCAACGAGACGGCCGCCGCACTGGAGACGTCGGTCGCGGAGCTCAGAGAGATGGAGTCCCGGGCCCGTCGGTTCGCCGCCGACGTCTCGCACGAACTGCGCACCCCGCTCGCCGCCATGTCCGCGGTCACCGACGTCCTCGACGAGGACGCCGCCCGGCTGGACCCGGACACGGCCACCGCGGTCCGGCTCATCAGCGAGGAGACCCTCAAACTCGCCCGGCTCGTCGACGACCTGATGGAGATATCCCGCTTCGACGCGGGAGCCGCGGTGCTGCACCTGGACGAGATCGACCTCGCCGAGTCGATCCGGCGCACCCTCGCCTCCCGCGGCTGGACGGACACGGTGACGACCGACCTGCCGCCACCGCACGCGGTCCGCGGACGTGTCGACCCGCGCCGCCTCGACGTGGTCGTCGCCAACCTGGTCGGCAACGCGCTCAAGCACGGCACCCCGCCGGTGCGGGTGCGCCTGAGCGCCGCCGACGCGGTGGCCGTCATCGAGGTGCGGGACAGCGGCCCCGGCATCCCGCACGACGTCCTGCCCCATGTCTTCGAGCGGTTCTACAAGTCGGACACCGCCCGGATCCGCTCGGAGGGCAGCGGCCTGGGCCTCGCCATCACCGCCGAGAACGTCCGTATCCACGGCGGCGGCGTCCGCGCGGCCAACCATCCGGAGGGCGGCGCCGTCTTCACCGTGGAACTCCCGCTGCGGCGGGACGAGTCGCCCGAGGGGAACCCGTCATGAAGGCCACGCGCAGCGTCCCGCTGCTGGCGCTCCTCGCGCTCACCTCCTGCGGCATCCCCGCGACCGGGGTGGTGCAGGCGGGCGGCCCCGCGAGCGGGACCCTCCCGCAGACGCCGGTCTACTTCGTCGACGGCGGCGCACTCGTCACGGTGCCGCGCATCACCGAGCAGCCCGGCGACCCCGCGGCGGCACTGCGGCTGCTGATGGCCGGCCCGCTGGCCGGGGAGGGGCGCACGGGCCGCCTCTCCACCGAGGTGCCGGGCATGCCGACCGCCGCGGCGCTGCCGTCGGACAGCGGCACCCCCGACGTGCCCGGGAGCCCCTCGTCCGGCGCCCCGGCGGTGACGGTCAGGGGGGACGCGATGACGATCCGACTGCCCGAGGGCATGGACGCGTTGAGCGACATCGGGGCACGCCAGATGGTGTGCACGGCCGCCGCCGCGTACCGCCTCACCCGCCCCTCCGCGGACCCGGTCACCGCGGAGGTGACCGGCGGTGGCGGATGGCGCGTCAGGGGGTCGGACGAGGCCTGCCCCGATCCGTGAGGAGGCTTCCCGCCGCGGGGACCTCGGTCTGGACGGTCTCGGCCTGCTGAAGCTGGCTCAGGAGCTGGTTCTGGCCCGCCAGGAGCTCCGTGAGGATGCGGCGGGCGGCGCGCAGCAGTTCGGCGACGTCACCGCCGGCGAGGGCGTAACTCACCGTCGAGCCCTCGCGGATGGACACGACGATGCCGGAGCGCCGCAGGACGGCCAGCTGCTGGGACAGGTTGGAGGGCTCGATGTCGATGTCGGCGAGCAGGTCGCGGACCGGCACGGGCCCGTGCTGGAGCAGCTCCAGGACGCGGATGCGCACTGGGTGGCCGAGCATGCGGAAGAAGTCCGCCTTGGCCTGGTAGAGGGGGACGTGCATGGCCGCTCGCTCGCTCCCTGCCGGACGGTACGGGGTGGTGGGTGTCGATCCTTCTGGTCGGGGACGCCGGGCGGCCACTGATTGGACTCATGTGGATGTGGCGACTTGAAGAAGTCTTCACATCGTGGGCGCACGGCGTCCCCGTCCGGGAGCGGCTCAGACCTCCAACTGCTCTTCCACGCGCTTGAGTTGGTGCCGGGCCATCGCGAGGTTCGAACGGGCCTTGTCGAGGACGAGGTAGAGGAACAATCCGTTGCCGTTGCGCCCGGTGACCAGGCGGATGAGGTGGTACTGGTGCTCGAGCGTGATCAGGATGTCCTCGATGTTGCTCTTGAGCCCCAGCTGTTCCATGGTGCGGACCTTGGCGCGGATGACGTCGGTGTTCCCGGCCGCCGCGACCGTCGTGTCCAGGTCCTTGCCGCCGCCCAGGGTGCCCAGCGCCATTCCGCTGGTGTAGTCGACCACCGCGGCCGCCATCGCCCCTTCCGTGCCGGCCATCATCTCCTTCAGTGACACTTCCACACTCGCCACGATGCCTCCCTCTGTGCCTGTGGTCGCGGCGGGCCCGTGACCGGGTCCGACCGCCGGATGTCGGGACCGTATGCGGGTGGCGGTGGCAGGGCGCGGGGTCTTCGGGACTGCCCCGCGTTGACTGATCGCCATACCGAAGAGACCGTCCGAGGGGCCACAACTGCCCTTCGGGGGACGGAAGATGACACCGCAACCGGACGTCTGCGCTCCGGCCGGGAAGGTCACTGCGCTGCGCGTCGCGCTACAGGGTGCGGGCCGCCAGGAGGGTCACGTCGTCCTCCGAGTTCCCCGGAGCCAGCCGGTCGAGGACCGTCGTGAGGACGTCCGGGAGGGCGTGCCGGGCCGCGACCGGTGTGGCGGTCAGGGCGGCGAGGCCGGTGTCGATGTCCTGGCCGCGGCGCTCCACGAGCCCGTCGGTGTAGGCGAGCAGCAGGCTGCCCGACGGGAGCGGGCAGTGCCGGGCCGCGTATCCGCCGGAGCCCGTGCCCAGGGGAGGGCCGACGGGGAGGTCCGCGAGCTCGGCGTCGCTGTCCGGCCTCACCAGCAGCGGTGGGACATGGCCGGCGGTGGCGAGGACGGCGCGTTCGGCGGCGGGGTCCAGGAGTGCCAGCACACAGGTGGCCACGCGGTCCAGGTCGAGCGCGTGGGCGGTGCGGTCCGCCTCGGTGAGCAGCCGGTCGGGGGAGAGGCCCTGCAGGGCCAGCGCACGGAGCAGCGAGCGGTACTCGCTCATGGCCGCGGCCGCCCGCACTCCGTGCCCCATGACGTCCCCGACGACGAGGAGGGTGCGTCCGGAGGGCAGGGCGACGGCGTCGAACCAGTCGCCGCCCACCTCGGCGCCCCGCCCGGCGGGCAGATAGCGGCTGGCGATCTCCACGCCCGGTCCCGGTGTGTGCGGGGTGGCCAGGAAGGCGCGCTGCATCTCCAGCGCGGTCTCGTGCTCGTGCGTGTAGCGCAGGGCGTGCCCGATGCCCGTGGCGGCTCGCGCGGTCAGCAGTTCCAGCAGCTCGACCTCGTCCGGCGCGAACTCGGGGGAGTCCGCCCTGCGGCCGACCATGACGGCCCCGACCGGCTCGCCGCCGACCATGAGGGGCAGGTAGGCCACGGAGTGCAGTTGCAGGGCGCGGTAGCGTTCCAGCCGCTGCCGGGTGGGGGCGAGCTGGCGCACGGTGTCGTCGTCGGGGTGGTTGAGCACCATGGGCTGGTGCCGGGTGAGAACCTGGGACATCGACGAACTGGCCTGGTGGAAGATCACCTCGCCGCTCCTGGTCGCGGGGATGAGCGGCACGGGTGTGCCGGGAGCGGCGGCCACCGCCATGCGCCGCAGCCGCACCGGGACCGGGGTGGCCGGAGCCCTGCGCGTGCCCTCGGGGTCGAGCACGTCCACGGCGGCGTAGTCGGCGAAGCGCGGCACCAGCAGATCGGTCAGCGCGCGACAGGCCTCGGCCGCGTCGAGGGTGCCGCCGACCCGGACGGTGGTCTCCTCCAGCAGCTCCAGCCGCTCCTGCGCCCGCGTGAGCGACTCGCGCTGCCGGATGCCCTCGGTGACCTCCATGACGACGGCGGCGACACCGACGATCTCGCCGTCCTCGCCCTCCAGCCGGTGGAAGGCGCCGAGCCACCAGCGCGGCACGTCCACCGTGTCCGCGGGCGCCCGGCCGTCGAACACGAGCGTCTGCGGCCGCCCGGTGCGCATCACCTCACGGGCCACCTCCGCCGAGGGCCCGGAGCCGGGGATCACCTCGGGCATGGGGCGGCCGAGGTGCTCCTCGACGGACAGCCCGTTGAACCTGGCCAGGGTGTCGTTGAGGTACAGATAGCGCAGGTCCGCGTCGAGGACCGCGACGGCCGCCGGTGTCCCGTCGAGAAAGCGGCGGGCCGTCCACAGCTCGTCCAGCACCTGCCCGGTCCCCGCCGCCCGGGCCGCCTCCGACAGCTCCCGCAGTGTCCCCGAGGAGAGGAAGGGAGCGGAACGCGCGGACAGACGGGGGTGGGTCATCTGGTGTGATTCCTCGGAGGCCGGAGTCCGTTTCGCCATACTTATGGCGTATTGGACCATATGTGAGGCGTCGAGGCTATGAGCTGCGTCTCATCCGCTGCTGACCAGCTTCTCGAAGAAGAACTCGTGCTTGAGGAACGACGTCTCGTGCTCCGCCCCGGGATACGGCGGGATCAACTGCGCGGCCTGGAAGAGCCGCCAGCCGTCCTCCAGGGCCGCGAGACCGCTCTCGTACGGCGGCTCGTCGCTGTCCCCGGTCGTGGGGCGGGTGGTGCCCGTCCCGTCGTAGCGGGCCCAGCCGACGACGCGGGAGTCGAGCGCGGAGGTGTCCAGGTACAGGACGAGAACCTGCTGGCGCACGGTGGTGGACATGCTCACGCCTGGCTCCTTCGTGCCGCGGGCCGGTTGGTGATGCGGGTGGCCCAGTACTCGATGTCGAACGCGGGATCGCCGGACAGGGCACGCCACAGCCGGACCCGGTTCAGGATCTCCAGCCGGCCGGTGGCCTGCTCGTACCAGGGGAAACCGCGTTCCAGTTCCTGCCGGACGGCGGGAGTGTCCAGGTCCGCGGTGTCCCACAGCCGCACCTGGGGCACGGTCGGGTTGAAGCGGATCTTGTACATGTGGCGGACGGTGTCGCTGTCGTTGCGCCGCCCGCCGTGCCAGATCCCGTGGTGCAGCAGGGCGACCGTGCCGGCCGGGCAGGTCAGCCGGGTCTGCCCGCGCAGGTTCTGGTAGCGGCCGGTGTCGCTCTCGTTGGTGCGGCGCAGATGGCTGCCGGGCACGATGAGCGTGCCGCCCATCGACGCCGTGACCTCCTGCGGGTAGTACATGAGCTGGACGTCGAACGCGTCGGTCCGCAGATCGATGAGGGCGTCGGCGTGCAGCGGCTGGGCGCTGCCCTCATGCGGTACACGCGTGTGCACGAAGTGGTGGTCGACGGTCGGGTCCGGGCCCACCAGACTCTCGAGCGCCCCCGCGACGGCGGGCAGTTCGACGAGCCGGCGGGCGAAGGAACCCTCGGGGAACGCCTTCGGCACCGGAGTCCCGTACGGCACGGAGGGCAGCCCGGCGGCGAAGACCCCGAGCGCCTCCTCGTTCATCTCCCGCGGCACGACGCCGTCCAGGAGCAGGAAGCCGTGGGCCACGAACCGCGCCGTCTGGACGGAGTTCAGCAGCTGTCGTGTGGTTGACATACGGCAACCGTAGGAACAACCGTCCTCGTCGTCGTGGGTCGTAATCGGCGAGCACTGGTAATTTTCCACCATGACACGCCATGTCGACCTGGCCCTCGACCTGCCGCCCCACGTGGAGAACGCGGGCGTCGGCGTGCACGGCTCCGCGGGCCCGCACGACGTGTTCCGGCTCCCGCGCCTGTGGCAGCTCCATCTCTACGGCTACTCGGGCGCCCTGGAGCTCGGCGGCTCCCGGCACCCGATCCGCCCCGGGCACGTGAGCCTCGTCCCGCCCGACACCGAGGTGCACTTCCACTACGACGCCACGCGCTGCGAGCACCTGTACGCCCACTTCCGGCTCCCGGGCGACGGCGAGCGGCGCCGGGTCCCGGTGATGCAGGACGCCGGTACGGAGGCGGCGGCGCTGACCGCGCTGCTGCGGCAGACGGTCGCGGCGAGCACGCAGTCCCCGGCCCGGGCCTCCGCCGAACTGTGGACGGTGCTGTGGCGCACGACCGGACTGACCGGCGCCGGCGAGGACCGGGCCCGGCACCCCGCGCTGCGGGCGGCGATCGCCCACATCGAGGAGCACCTGGCCGGCCCCCTGACCGTCCCCGGCATCGCCCGTGCCGCCGGGGTCTCGCACACCCATCTGACCCGGCTGTTCCGCGAGGACACCGGGCACACGGTGGTCGCCCACGTCCGGCGCCGCCGCATGGAACGGGCCCGGCACCTGCTCATCGCCTCCACCCTGGCCATCCCGGCGATCGCGGCGACCGTCGGCATCCCCGACCTCCAGGCCTTCAACAAGGCCTGCCGCAAGGAGCTCGGGGCCTCACCGCGCGCCGTACGGGAGCGGCACGGGTAGCGCGGGCGCGCCGGCAGAGGGCTCGGCGGCAGGGCGGATCGGGCTCAGGCGGGCGCCGGCACCGTACGCCGGGCGCCCCCGCGCCGGCTCCGATACCGGCCGGCCGCCGCGCAGCCGAAGTAGAGGACGAACGAGATCGTCGTGACGTACGGGCTGATCGGGATGCTGCTGCCCAGGGCCAGCAGGATGCCGCCCTCGATCGACGCCATCGCGAAGGCCACGCTGAGCAGCGGCAGCAGGACCGGTGAGGCGGTGACGCGGGCGGCGGCCGCGGCCGGGGTGATCAGCAGGGAGAGCACCAGCAGGGCGCCCACGACCTGTACGGACAGCGCGACCGCGAGGCCGAGCACGATCATGAAGGCGAAGGAGAGCCCCCGCACCGGGACCCCGCGGGCCTCGGCGACGTCGGGATCGGCGCTGGCGAACGCGAGCGGGCGCCACATCACCGCGAGGGCGATCAGGACCACCGCGGAGGTGGCCAGCAGCCAGGTCGTCTGCGGGGTGTCCACGGCGACGATCTGCCCGGTGAGCAGGCCGAACTTGTTCGCCGCCCGCCCCTTGTAGAGGGCGAGGAAGAGCACCCCGAGGCCCAGTCCGAACGGCATCAGGATGCCGATCACCGAGTTGCGGTCCCGCGCGCGTGTCCCGAGCACACCGATCGCGCCGGCCGCGAGCAGCGAACCGGTGATCGAGCCCGCCACGACGTTCATGCCCAGGAGCAGCGCTCCGGAGGCGCCCGCGAAGGACAGCTCGCTGATGCCGTGCACCGCGAACGGCAGATCGCGCATGGCGACGAAGACCCCGGCGAGGCCGCCGACCAGACCGAGGGCCGCTCCCGCGATGAGCGAGTTGCGGACCAGGACCAGGAGTTCGCCGTAGTTCTCGAAGTCGAACATCTGGTGCCAGACGCTCATGGGCGGACCTCCTCGGGCACGTGGTGCGCGTGCTCGTCGTGGGCGCCGACCACCACGACCCGGCCGTGCACCCGCACGACGTCGACCCGGGTGCCGTACAGCCGGGACAGGGAATCGGAGGTGAGCACCTCGTCGGGGGCGCCGACGCGATGACCGCCCGGCGCCAGGTAGAGCACCCGGTCCACCAGGTCGAGCACCGGGTTGATCTCGTGGGTCACGAAGACCACCGCCGTGCCGCGGGAGCGGCGGCGGGCGTCCACCAGCTCGGTGACCGCGCGCTGGTGGTGCAGGTCCAGGGAGAGCAGCGGCTCGTCGCACAGCAGGATGCGCGGGTCGGTCGCGAGCGCCTGCCCTATGCGGACGCGTTGCCGCTCGCCGCCGGAGAGCAGGCCGAGTGGCACGTCGGCGTACGCCGAGGCGCCCACGGAGGCGAGGACCTCGTCGACGCGTCTGCGTACGGCGGCCGTTCGCAGACGTGGTCCGAAGCGGTGGCCGTCGATGCCGAACCGCACGAGGTCACGGGCGCGGAGCATCGACTGCGCGGACAGCGTCGCCTGCTGGGGGACGTACCCGATGTGCCGGGCGGCCTCCCGGGGAGAGCGGCCGAGGACCGTCAACTCCCCGGCGGACAGCGGCTGCCGGCCGAGCAGGGCCCGCACGAAGCTGGTCTTGCCGGCTCCGTTCGGGCCCAGCACGGCGAGGAACTCACCCGGCCGCACGTCGAGTTCGAGGTCGCGCCAGACCGTGCGCGGGCCGTAGGAGAGAGCGGCCCCGCGCAGGCTGATGACCGCGCTCACTTGGCCAGGGCGTTCGCGAGCGCGTCGACGTTGCCGGTCATCCAGGAGAGGTAGTCCTTGCCGCTGGGCAGGGTCTCCGTCACCGGGACCACGGGGATGCCCGCCGCTTTGGCCGCCTGCTCGGACTTCTCGGTCTGCGGGCCGGAGGTCTGCTCGTTGTAGACCAGCGCCTCGACCTGCTTGCCGGTGAACAGGGCGAGCGCCTCCTGGAGGACCTTGGGGGAGACGTCGGTGCCCTCCTCGATGGCCTCGCTGAACTCCGCGGGCGTCTTGTCGACCAGGCCGCTCGCGGCGGTCATGTACAGCGGCACGGGTTCGGTGATGGCGATCGCCGCACCGCCGTGCTCCTTCTTGATCTGCGCCTCCTTGGCCTCCAGCGGCTTCAGGTCCGCCTTGAAGGCCTCGGCGTTCCTGGTGTAGGCGGCGGCGTTCGCCGGGTCGGCCTTGCCGAGGGCGGCGGCCATGCGGTCGGCGATCCTCGCGACGGTGGGGAAGTCGTACCAGACGTGCTCGTTGAGCTCGCCCCCCTTGGGGGCGCTCTTGCCGGAGACCTTCACCGCGTTGATCACCTCGGCGGAGGAGTTGCCGGCGCTCTTGAGCATGCGGTCCACGAAGTCGTCGTAGCCGCCGCCGTTCTCGACGACGACCTTCGCCTTCGACAGGGCCAGCTGGTTCTGGGTGCTGGCCTCGTAGGAGTGCGGGTCCTGGTCGGGGTCGCTGATGACCGAGGTGACGGAGACCTTGTCGCCGCCTATGCGCGAGACGATGTCGCCGTAGACGTTCGTGGACGCGACGACGGCGACCTTGGACGATCCGGCCGGGGCCGCGGCGGCGCTCCCGTCGTTCCCGGAGTCCGAGGAGCTGCCGCAGCCGGCCAACAGGGCGACGGAGGCGCCGACGAGCAGCGCCAGACGGCGGGACGGGGACGTGGACATGGATCCTCCAAGCGCGGTTCTGATGGCCCCGTCACGCTAGATGGAAATGATTGTCGTAAACAGCCCCGACGGCCGCTATGTGAAAACCGTTGCCAACAATTGACTTCTTCCTGGTCCGGGCCTGTGTCGAACGCGCGAGCGCGCCTCCTTCAGCGAGCCGGTCATTCCTTCCCGGTGAGCAGCCGTCGCGGGTTGGCGATGCGGAAGGCGTAGGCCGCGGCTCCGCCGAGCCCGTGGCCGGGGTGCTGCGGCGGCTCCGCGTACGGCCGGTCCGAGCCCTGGACCACGGCCTCCACCCCCAGGGCGCGCACGACGGCCTCGACCGCACGCGGCCCGTACGAGGACGTCTCGACGAAGACCGACGGGTCCGGCCGGGTCCCACCGCCCCCACGTGCGGCGAACCGCTCCCCGTGCAGCGGTGCGAGCCCTGCCAGCAGTGCGAAACAGACCCGCAGCCGCGGGTGACGCGGGCGGCCGTAGGCGCGGAAGGCGAACCAGGCGGCGTGCATCTGCTGGACGTAGGGGACCATCGCGGGCCACCAGCCGGGCCCGCCGGAGCCACCGGCAGCGGGCCCCGGGTGCACGAACAGCGGAAGATCGCGCTCCTCGAGCAGATCGAGCAGCGGTGCGCACCGGTGGTAACCGGCGGCGTCCGAGAGGGCGTCGGCGGGCAGCTGGAGGCCGACGAACCCCCGGTCGAGGCAGTCGGCCGTCGCCCTGGCGTCGATGTCCCGCACACAGGCGGCGGCCCACGCCCCGAACGGCTCGGGCAACCCGGCCGCGCCCTCGTGATAGGCGTCGAGCAGCGGCCTCGCCTCGGCCCCGGGCAGCCACTCCACACCGATCGGCGCCGACAGGGAGACCAGCGCGAGACCGAGACCGTCCTCGGCGGCCAGTTCCGCACGCAGCGCCACGTCGTGGTCGGCCGGTGGGAGGTCGAAGGGCGGCTCACCGTCCAGATGCAGCGTCCAGCCGTCCAGGTACGGTGGCTCGCGGCGCGTCCTCAGGGCCGTCACCAGCGAGGGGCTCCACAGATGCTGGTGCACGTCGACATTGGTCATGACGCTCCTCCCACCCAGGCGCGCAATGTGCTCCGGACATCGCGGGACCCCATGATCTCGTGGTGGACCACCCCCGCGTCCAGCCCATCGGACCCCGCGGACCTCACCGGGCCGTGGACGCCGACCCGATCTCGACCACGCGGGCCCACGCCGGCGGCAATCTGGGGACGTACTCGGGATTGTTCTCGCGGCGTGCCCGGCTCATGCCCGGCCGGGAGAACAGCCCGACGACCGTGCGGCACGGGGGCCGCGTGCTCGGCCAGGGGGTCTGCCCGTCGGTCAGGGCCACGACGACGTCCGGACGGGGGCGCGAGCGCAGCGCCTTCTCGAAGCCCGCGCGCAGGTCCGTACCCCCGCCACCGACCAGCGGGATGCCCTCGGCCCGGCACAGCGGACGCACCACCCCGGCCGCGGCATCGCACGACAGCACGTGCACCAGATCGCGGCGGCCGCCCACGGCACGGGAGATCGCGGCCACCTCCAGCAGCGCGCTGCCCAGTTCCTCGTCGCTGACCGAGCCGGAGGTGTCGATGATCACGCAGACCCGGGGCGGCCGGCGCCGCAGACTCGGCAGCACCGCGCCGGGCACCCCGGCCGAGCGCCGCGACGGACGGCCGTAGCTGTAGTCGTCGCCCGCACCGGCACCGCTGACCGCCGCACGAAGCGCCGCGCCCAGCAGTTCCCGCCACGGCTGCGGCGGATGGAACGCCTCCTCGGCCCACCGCCGCCAGCCCCGCGGGGTGTCCCCCGGACGCGCCCTGATGCCCTGCGCCACCCGGAAGCGGACCGCGTCCCGCTCCTGCTCGCTCAGCCCGTCCGCCCCCTCGGGGCCCAGGTCCCACGCGCGCTCCAGACCGTCGGCACCGCTGCCGCAGTCCAGCCAGGACAGGTCGAGGGTGAGCGGCCCGAGGCTGATCCCGCTGAGGTACTCCTCCATCAGCTGTCCCTCCGGCAGCCGCAACCGCCCCGGCCGGACGGCGCCCCGGGGCCGCACCAGCCCGTCGCCGTACACGTCGTCGTTGATCTCGCAGTCCGCGGCGATGTTCATCCGCAGCCGGTCTCCGACGCCGGTCAGTCCGCGTTCCCGGGCGACCCGGTCGCCGCGCCCGTGGTGGTCGCGCAGCAGATGCGACACCTCGTGCACCCACACGCCCGCGAGTTCCTCGACCGGCGTCCGGTCCACGAACGCGGGTGAGACGTAGCACCGCCAGTGCCGGTCGACGGCCATCGTCGGCACCTCCGGCGACTCGACGGTGTGCAGGGCGAACAGGGCGGTGGCGAGGTAGGGGCGGACCCGGGCGGCGTGGAGACGGGCGGCGAAGAGCTTGTCGCGGTCGAGCCCGCCCCCTTCGCCGGAGGTGTGCGGGTCTTCGGCGATGCCCGCGCTCACGTTTTCGCGGATGCCGGCGCTCACCTCCCCGGGGGCGTTCGTGCTCATCGGCGGGCCTCGGAGGCGACCGCCGCCCGGTCCGCCCGCCGGGACAGCGCCACCGTCCCGGCGAGCCTCTCGACCGTCGCCGGCACGTCCCAGTCCTGCTGCCGCAGCGAGGCGAGCGTCGTGGCGGGCACGACCACCAGGTCGGGTGCCCCGGTCTCCAGCGCCCGGGCCAGGACCGCCCAGGCGGAGTCCCAGCGGGCCCGGTCCGGACGCGCGCGTACGGCGGCCACCACCGCGTCGAGCACGGCCTGGCGCAGGTCTCCCCGCTCGGGCAGAACGGCCCCTTCCGGATCGGCGAGCACGTCCTCCGGGTCCGGGAGGTCCAGCCGGTCCAGGCCGGCCAGCAGCTCCAGACCCGGCCCGTCGCCCACCGTGCCCCGCACCAGCAGGGAGAGCACATCACGGTCGGAGCCGGCCGCGGTGGCGAAGGCGATCAGGGACAGGGTCATGTCCCAGCTCCGCGGCGACGGCCAGGGACCGCCCCGCCGGGTCTCGTCGCTGGGCAGCCGGTGCACGAGCGTGGGCCGCGCAGCGAGCAGTCCGCAGACCGCGCGGCGGGCGAAGTTCACGGCCTCCGGCAGCTTGCCCGGGTCGAGGCGCGGCAGGGTGGCCCGCGGCCAGGTCCCGCCGAGTCCGCGTACGACGACCTCGTGGTCGTGGGTCCACTGGAGATGGACGAACCGGTTGGCCAGGGGCGGGCTCAGTTCCCAGCCGTCGGCCGCCGAGGACCGGGGGTTGGCGGCGGCCACGATCCGCACCCCGGGCGGCAGCCGGAGCGCGCCGATCCTGCGCTCCAGGACGAGCCTGAGCAGTGCGGCCTGGACGGCGGGCGGCGCGGTGGACAACTCGTCCAGGAACAGCAGGCCCCGGCCGGCCCGCACCAGCCGTACCGCCCAGTCCGGTGGGGCCATCGGGACGCCCTGGGTCGCGGGATCGTCCCCGATCACGGGCAGCCCGGAGAAGTCTGACGGCTCGTGGACGCTGGCGATCACCGTGGTCAGCGGGAGGTCCAGGGCCGTGGCGAGCTGGGTGAGGGCAGCGGTCTTCCCGATGCCCGGCTCACCCCACAGCAGCACGGGCAGGTCGGCGGCCACGGCCAGGGTGAGGGCCTCCAGCCGGGAGTCGGGGCGCGGTTCGGTGGTGGAGTCGCGCAGGAGGGTCAACAGGTCGGCGGCGATGTCCAGTTGGGAGGTGGGAGCAGGGGTGGGCATGGGCATGGGCATGGGTGATCACCTGTGGGTCGGAAGTGGTCGGAAGTGGGCCGGGAGGAGGGGCGCTTGCCCCGGTGGAGGACTCAGTTCGTTCGACGCGGACGGGTGCGCCGCTTGCGGGAGCCGCGAGCGTCCGGACGCGGCGGGAACGCGGCGGGACCGGGGCCGGTCAGGCCCGCCCTGAACAGGCCGTAGGTGACGCGCCGTTGCGCGGCCGCCTCCAGTTCGTCGCGGAGCGGGCCGGGGCGCAGCATCGCCTCGGACCCGAGCAGTGCTTCCACGACGGCCAGTGCTCCGGCGGTGTCGCCGTGCACGAGGCGTTCGCGGACGCCCTCCAGGCAGTGCGGACGGCGGTGTGCCTCGTCGATCGCCCGGAGGCAGGGGAGCGGGGTGCCGGTCAGCGCGACCAGCAGTTCCTCCCGCCGGATTTCGTCCGGGTCGTGGTCCAGCGCGGCCAGCACGCCGTCGACCAGGCCGATCCGGTGGCGGGCTCCCCGGCACTCCACGAGGCCCGGTCCTCCGGGCGGGTCGGGGGTGCGGGGCGGTCCGGTGGCCGCGCTGTCCGGCGCCAGCGCGGTGGCGACCAGGGGGTGCAGCCGGTCCGCCTCGATCACGCCCGCGCGCAGCAGCCGGAGGTCGGGCGGGGCCCAGGTCGCCGCGTCGGGCAGGACGGGAAGCACGGAGACCACGTCGGGTGGCGGCGTCGGCACGGGACGCATCCTGTCGCCGTCCCCGCTGAGCTCCAGCACCAGCCGGTGCCGCCCGCCGAACCGCACGAGCACGCGGTCGCCGGATCGCCCCGGCGCGCGGTCGTCGGACCGCCTCGGCCCGCGCTCGCCGGATCGCCCCGGCACGTGGTCGTCGGACCGCCTCGGCCCGCGCTCGCCGGACCGCCACCCCGGCCCGCGCTCGCCGGATCGCCCCGGCGCGTGGTCGTCGGACCGCCCCGGCACGTGGTCGTCGGACCGCCCCGGCACGTGGTCGTCGGACCGCCCCGGCGCGCGGTCGTCGGACCGCCTCGGCCCACGCTCGCCGGATCGCCCCGGCGCGTGGTCGTCGGACCGCCTCGGCCCGCGCTCGCCGACCCGCTCCTCGGCCGCGAGCAGTATCCGCGCCTCGGCCGCCCAGCGGTCGGTGGCGCAGCCGTGCGGTACCAGCGACTGCGGTCCCGTCGGCGGGGGTCGGCCGGATCCCGCCCGCTCCGGCAACTCCTTGGCCCTGCCCGCGTCCCACAGGTGCCGGTGCAGATCCAGGCGGAACCGTCGATTCGGGCGCGGATGCGGATGTGGATGCGGCCGTCGTACGGCGTCGGCTCCGGACCGGGACCACAGCGCGAGGCTGATCCGTTGTCCGGCGTCCGCCCAGGCGGGTGCGGTTCGGGCCACGAGGTGCACCGGGCCCTCGACGGTTTCGTAGCGCGCCAGTGTCAGGGTCAGCCCGGGCCGCAGCAGCCCGTCCGGAGCCACCCTCGGCAGATGCCAGCGCAACAGGTCGGGAGCGAGGGCGCGGAGATCGGACCGGACCCGGCGGGCGAGTTCGCGGCCGTGATCGCGCGCCACGGAACGGAGGTCGAGATCGACGTCGAAGTTCGCGGCGGCACACGCCCCCGCCCAGTCCCCGGCGAGACGCCGGGCGGTCGCGGTCTCGATCATGGAGGCCGGCACGGCGAACTCGCGCACGCGCGGCCAGAAGGACGTACGGATGTCCTCGTTCGCGGTCGAAGTGAGCATCAGCACTCACCTTGCGCGGACGGGACCCCCCATCGTTCAGGAGTGTGAGTCGTCATCGTGGAGCAGCGTAGGCCGCCCCCCGCCCCGACTGCCACGCGTTTTCCGGCGGGTTAGCCTGGGGCGTGATCGGATTCCCGCTCGGCGCCGCCACCACGCTGGCCGAACTCGCCAGTGATCCGCACCCGCGGCTGGCCCGACTGCGCGCCCACGAACCCGTGTCCTGGCTGCCCGAACTGAACGGCTGGCTGGTGACCCGGCGCGATCTCGCGCTCGACGTGATGCGGGACGCCGGGACCTTCACCGTCGACGACCCCCGCTTCTCCACCGCCCAGGTCGTCGGCCCGAGCATGCTCTCCCTGGACGGCGACGCACACACCCGGCACCGTGAGCCGTTCGCCGCCGCCTTCCGCCCGCGTGAAGTGCGGGACGGCTTCGCCGAGTTCATCGAGCGGGAGACCGACCGTCTGGTCACCGCACTGGAACCGGCGGGCGCCGCCGAACTGCGCCGCGCCTTCGCCGGCCCCCTCGCGGTCGCCGTCGTCACCGAGGCGCTCGGACTGGTGGGCGCCGGGTCGGACACGGTGCTCTCCTGGTACGACGCCATCGTGCGGACGGTCTCGGAGATCACGGCGGGCCGTACGGCGGACACCGCGGGCCACGACGCCTACGCCGAACTCCGGACGGCGGTCGAGGCCACGGTCGCCAAGGGTGCCGAGTCCTCGCTCCTGACCGCCGCCGCCGGCCGGCTGGCGCTGCCGGAAGTGGCCTCCAACGCGGCGGTGCTGATGTTCGGCGGCATCGAGACCACCGAGGCGATGATCACCAACGCCCTCCTGCACCTCCTGCGCCACCCCGACCAACTCGCCCTCGTGCGGGCCGACTCCGCACTGCTGGGAGGTGCGGTCGAGGAGTCGCTGCGCCTCGAACCCGGCGCGGCCGTGGTGGACCGCTACGCCACCCGTGACCTCACCCTCGGCCCGGCCGCGATCCAGCGGGGCGACCTCGTGACCGTCTCCCTGGCGGGCGCCAACCGGGACCCGGCCGTCTTCCCCGACCCCGACCGCTTCGACGTCCGCCGGGCCAACGCCCGCCTCCAACTGGCCTTCGCGCACGGCCCCCACTACTGCCTCGCCGCGCACCTGGCCCGGCTGGAGGCCCGTATCGCCCTGCGGCACCTGCTCGACCGGCTCCCCGCCCTCCGCCTCGACCCGGACCACCCGGCCGCCCCGCACGGCCTGGTGTTCCGCAAGCCACCGACACTCCACGTGCTCTGGGGCTGATCCCCGCTCGTGGTCCGGGACCGAGGCTCAGCCGGCCTGCTTCACCTCCAGGGACAGGTCGTTGTCGACCGTGTAGTACGGCCGCACGACGATCTTCCCGGCCGTGGCGCCCGGGTAGACGAAGACGTGCTTGCGGTCCGCCACGTCGTCCAGGAGACGGGCGAGCCGGATCATCGGGGCGCCGGCAGCGGGCCGTACGAACAGGTCCCAGATGCCGGTGTCCAGGGACTCGTCGTCGACCGTGAACGAGAAGCTCCGGCCGTCCTCCCCGACCAGCGGCTTCAGCGCGCGTACGGTCCCCTCGGCCCGTCGCAGCCGCAGCCGCACCTCGGCATCGCCCGGCAGCGAGGCACCGTGCAGCCGGGCCGTGACGCTCAGCGCGGAGCCGGTGACGTCGACGCGGCCGACCTCCGCGTGCGCGGGCCGCAGCCAGGTCCGCATCGCGAGGTAGCCGTCCTTGGTGACATAGGGGACCCGCACGGCCAGCGGCCCCCGGCGCTCCCCCCACTGCCCGTCGACCAGGGCCCGCAGGTCACGCGGCCCCGGACGCAGACGCGTGCGCTCGGACCCGTCCAGCAGATACACGTCCCATCGGCCTTCCGCGAGCACGGGATCGGAGTTCAGCACGGCCCGCGCGCGCCCCTCGTCGACGGGTTCCAGGCCGAGGACGTGCAAGGTCTCCTCGGGCTGCCCCTTCTTGGGCCGCAGCCGCAGCAGCAGACCGTGCCCGTGGGCGGTCGGCAGCTCGAAGGTGATCCGGCCCTGCGAGTCGATCGCGCATCCCGCGCGTGGCGTGGTCATGACCGCCCCTTCCGTACCAGGCGCAGCGCGCCGCTCGCCGCGATCAGCGCGGTGTCCCTGGCGGCGGAGCCGCGGGCGGTCAGTGTTCCGCCCTGCCGCTCCCGCACGACCGGCCGTCCCGCTCTCCTCGCCGAGACGGCCTCCGTGATGAGCCGCTCGGCCTGTTCGACCACGGGCCCGGGAGCGAACCGCCGCGCGTTCTCCAGCGCCGCGCGGCCCATCCGGCGCCGCGCCTCGTCGTCCCCGACCAGCTCAAGGAGCGCCGCGGCCATGGCGTCCCGGTCCCCGACGGGCACCAGCCGGCCGTCCACCCCGTCCGCGATGATCTCGGCGGGGCCGTGCGGACAGTCGGTGCTGACCACGGGCAGCCCGCAGCGCATCGCCTCCACGATCGTCATGCCGAAGGGCTCGAAGTCGGAGGCGGCCACCCCGATCGAGCCCTTGACCCACTCGGCCTCCATCGGGGCCGCGGGACCCATCAGGAAGACGTTGTTCCACAGGCCGAGGTCGGTGATGAGCCGCCGCAGCCGGTCGTGCTCCTCGCCCTTGCCGTAGATGCGCAGCTGCCAGTCCGGGTGCGCGGCGGCGACCGCGGCGAAGGCCTCGACGAGAAGGTCGTACCGCTTCACCGGGACCAGCCGGCCGGCCGCGACGACCACCTTGGCGGAGCCGTCCGCGGCCGGCAGCACGGGGTCCGGCACGCTGTTGGGGAGGGCCTCGACCCGCACGCCGGGCAGCCGCATCCGGCGCCGGTAGGCCGCCGCGTCCGCCTCGGTGACCGTGGTGAGCACGTCGAGCCCGCGGTAGGCGCGGCGCAGCGCGGTGCGCAGGCGCGGCGAGTGGTTGTCCAGGGTGAGGTGCTCCTGTCCGATCCGGGCCACCTGGGGCGGCGCCTGGCTCGCGAGGTGCACGTTGAGTCCGGGCCTGGTCCCGATCACCGCGTCCGCGTCCATGGCGGCGAGGGCCTCGGCGATGCGCCGGTCGGTCAACTCGCTGTACTGCCCGTACCGGTACTCGGAGCGTGGGAACACCCGCGCCGGTCTCAGATGTAAGGGGTGCTCCTTCTCCTGTCTGAGATCGACCAGCGGCCGCAGTGAAACCCGGGGATCCAGCACGAAGTTGGGCAGTTCCCGATGGCGCAGCACGGACACGATCTCCACCTCGTGCCGTGCGGCCAGGGCCTGGGCCAGGTTGAACGTCGTGGTGATCGTGCCTCCGATCCCGTAGGCGTTGTGGAGCAGGAAAGAGATCTTCATGTCGGGCTAGACCACCCGGCATTGCCTCCGGTTGACCTTCGTTACCCTTTCGTGGTGTCCTCGCCGCCTGGACGTCATGCCGTGTACTGGTATGCGGGATAAGTGAGATAGCCCTTGTCGCCGCCCTGGAAGTACGTGGCCTCGTCGGCGGGGGCGATCGGCAGTCCGGTGCGCAGTCGCTCGACCAGGTCCGGGTTGGCGATGAACGCGCGGCCGAAACTGATGAGATCGGCGCCGAGCCCCAGCCAGTGGTCGGCCTCGGCGCGGCCGGTCTGCTTGGCGCCCAACGGCAGTACCGGGTTCATGACGAGCACGCCCGGCCAGGCCCGACGCAGGGCGACGAGGGTCTCCTCCGGGGCCGTGGCCTCCAGATGGACGTAGGCCAGTCCGAGCCCGGACAGCTCGGTCAGCAGCGCGGTGTACAGCTCGGGGACGTCCGACTCCTCGACTCCCCAGAAGGTGCCGCCCGGTGAGAGACGGATCCCGGTCCGCTCCGCGCCCACGGCGTCCACGGTCGCGGCGGCCGCCTCGACGGCGAACCGGATCCGTCCGGTCACCGAGCCGCCGTAGCGGTCCGTGCGCAGGTTGGCGTTGGAGGAGAGGAACTGCGAGATCAAGTAGCCGTTGGCGCCGTGCAGTTCCACCCCGTCGAACCCGGCGTCGACCGCACGGCGGGCGGCCTCGGCGTACGACGCGGCATGCTCGGGCACTTCCTCCGTGCGCAGTGCCCGCGGAACCGGCGGGGCCTGCGGACCCGTGGGGGTGAACACCTCGCCGGTGGCCGGGACGGCCGAGGGGCCGACGGGCCGCAGTCCGGTGGTGTCCGGGTGCGAGACCCGGCCGCCGTGCATGATCTGGGCGAAGAGCCGGCCCCCGTTGGCGTGCACGGCTTCGGTCACGGACCGCCACGAGGCCACCTGTTCGTCGGTGTACAGCCCCGGAGTGCCCGGGTTGGACTGTCCGACCAGGCTCGGCTGCACCCCCTCGGTGACGATCAGGCCGGCGGTGGCCCGCTGGGCGTAGTAGCGCGCCATCGACGGCGTCGCCAGGCCGCCCTCGGCGGCCCGCACCCGGCTCATCGGGGCCATGACCACCCGGTTGGGCAGCCGCAGTCCGCCGAGCCGGAAACCGGTGAAAAGCGTCGTCACGTCATGTCTCCTCAGTCAATTGACGTACCCGTGTCCCGGGCACACGGTTACGCTAAAACCTGACGTCGACGTGAGGGTCAAGCCCGGAACGGAGCACCACATGCGCATCGGGGAGCTGGCGGCACGGGCCGGGGTGAGCGTGCGGGCCCTGCGCTACTACGAGGAGCAGGGCCTGCTCCACAGCACACGCAGCGGGAGCGGGCAGCGGCACTACACGGAGCCGGCGGTGGAGCGCGTGGTGTTCCTCCAGCGGATGTACGCGGCCGGACTGTCCAGCCGTACCATCGCCGAACTCCTGCCGTGCGTCGAGTCGCCCAGCGAGGAGACGTCCGACGCCGCACTCGTGCGGATGGCCGAGGAACGCGACCGCCTCTCCGCGCACATCGCCGAACTGATCCGCACCCGGGACGCCCTCGACGGGCTGATGGCCAACAACCGGGCCCACCGCGAGACCCTGCGGACGGCGTGACAGGCTGAGATCACCGGAACCGGTCGGACCAAGGAGCCGCACGTGACGTACGACATCGCCGCCCTCCGCTCCCACTTCCCGGCCCTGGCCGCCGGCACCGCCCACTTCGACGGCCCCGGCGGCACCCAGACCCCCGAGCCCGTCATCCGGGCCATCGCCGACGCCCTGGCACAGCCCCTGTCGAACCGGGGCCGGATCACCCTGGGAGAGCGCAACGCCGAGCGGATCGTCACCGGGGCCCGCCGGGCCATGGCCGACCTGCTGGGGGCGGACCCGGCGGGCATCGTCTTCGGCCGCAGCGCCACCCAGCTCACCTACGACTTCGCACGCACCCTCGCCAGGACCTGGTCGCCCGGCGACGAGGTGGTCGTCACCCGTCTCGACCACGACGCCAACATCCGCCCCTGGGTCCAGTCGGGCGCCACCGTGCGCTGGGCCGAATTCGACCCGGGAACGGGCGAGTTGACGGTCGACGCGATCCGGTCCGTGCTGTCCGGGTGCACCCGGCTCGTCGCCGTCACGGCCGCCTCCAACCTGATCGGCACCCGCCCCGACATCCCCGCGATCGCCGAGGCGGCCCACGAGGTGGGCGCACTCGTGTACGTGGACGGCGTCCACCATGCCGCCCACTCCCTCGTGGACCTGGAGGAGCTCGGCGCGGACTTCTTCGTCTGCTCCCCGTACAAGTTCCTCGGCCCGCACCACGGAGTCCTCGCCGCCCGACCGGAGTTGCTGGAGACCCTGCGCCCGGACAAGCTCCTGCCCTCCACGGATACCGTCCCCGAACGCTTCGAACTGGGCACCCTGCCCTACGAGTTCCTCGCCGGGACGGCGGCGGCGGTCGACTTCCTCGCCGAGCGGCTGGACCCGGACGCCACCGGGGGCAGGAGGGAGCGGCTGACCGCGGGGTTCGCCGCCCTCGAAGCCCACGAACGCCTCCTGCGCACCCGGATCGACGAGGGGCTGGCCGCGCTCGACGGCGTCACCGTCCACTCCAGGGCCGCCGACCGCACCCCGACCGTCCTGCTGACCTTCGAGACCCACGACACGGCCGACGCGTACGGCTTCCTCGCCGAGCGGGGCGTCCAGGCCCCGGCCGGCTCCTTCTACGCGATCGAGGCCTCCCGCCACCTCGGCCTCGGCGACACCGGCGGGCTGCGCGTCGGCCTCGCCCCCTACAACGACGCCGAGGACGTCGACCGGCTGCTGACGGGCCTGACAGACTTCCTGAAGAGGTGAAGGGAGAAGAGCTCATGGCCACATTTCCCACCGCTCGAGACGTACGGACCACCCCGGAGGGCCTGCTGTGGGAGCCCAGCGAGCGCTGGGTCCGCGGCCGCAAGGGAGACGTCACGGTCGTCGACAGCCGGCACCCCGTCCTGGTCTGGGAGCCGGACGTGCCCGTACCGCTGTACGCCTTCCCGCGCGCCGACGTCCGAGAGGACCTGCTCCGGCCCGCGAAGAACCCGGCGACCGGCACTCACACCGGCTCGCAGCTCTTCTACGACCTCGAGGTCGACGGCGAGCTCGTGGAGAACGCGGCCTGGACGTTCCCCTCGGCCGACCTCGCCGACCACATCGCCTTCGCGTGGTTCCGGCGCTGGGGCACCGGCCTCGACCACTGGTACGAGGAGGAGGAAGAGATCTTCATCCACCCCCGTGACCCGCACAAACGCGTCGACGCCATGCCCAGCAGCCGCCATGTCCGCATCGAGATCGACGGGACGACCGTCGCCGAGACCCGCCGCCCCGTGCTGCTCTTCGAGACGAGTCTGCCCACGCGGTACTACATCCCGCGCGAGGACGTCCGCCTCGACCTCCTGGAAGCCACCGACCACCACACCGGCTGCCCCTACAAGGGCACCGCCGAGTACTGGTCGGTGGGCGACCACCGGAACATCGTCTGGAGCTACCCGGACCCGCTCCCCGCCGTGGGTGCCGTCAAGGGGCTGCTCGCCTTCTACAACGAGGCCGTCGACATCACCGTGGACGGGGAGCGCCTGGAGCGGCCGGTGACCCCCTTCACCGGCACGGTCAAGTGATCACGGCTGCCCGCCCCGCTCCAGAGGGATCCGCTCACCCGCCTCGACCGCGACCGGCAGCCGGTTCTCGGCGGGCGGGAGCGGGCAGGTCGCCAGGTCGGTGTAGGCGCAGGGCAGGTTCGCCGCGCGGTTGAAGTCGATCGCGACCCGGCCGTCCGCGTCGGGCGCCGCGATCTGGAGGGAGCGGTTCGCCGCGTACGTCGTGAGGCCGGAGGTCTTGTCGGTGAACAGGACCATCAGCGCGCCGGGACCCCGCCCGTTGAACGCGGTCAGCCGATGCCGTGCGCCCTCCAGCTCGAACTCGACCTGGCCGGGGGAGTCGTAGACGTGCTCCAGGCCCTCCACGGCGGCCCCCACGGTCACCGGGCGCGGCTCCTCGTACGGCAGGAAACGGCCCTCGACCAGCCAGCGCGGGTCCGGCGCGTAGGCGGGCGTGTACGTGAACGCCGTACGCAAGGGGCTGTCCGGGTGGCGGGGGCGCAGGATGTCGTTGCCGCCGCGCTTGGCGATCTCCAGGCGTGCCGCGCCCCAGTCGGCGTACACGCTGCCCCGCTCGGCGATCACCCCGAAGCTGTGACGGCCCCGCACCGTGTGTCCGTCGACGGTCAGCTCCTGGCCCTCGTCCAGCTCGACCACCACGCCCTCCGCCGTCGCCGACCAGCTGCCCGGGGCGTCCTCGAAGCGGCTCGGCTCCGGGTTCAGCCAGTGCAGGCCGGTGATCGCGAGGAAACCGTGCGGTCCGGACAGCACGGCCTCCTTCTGCCGGTGCCAGTCCTCCCACTCCTGAACGAAGCCCATGTCCACTCCTTGGTACGGCGGTGCCCTGTCCTCGGCGACAACCGCCGTACCTGCGCGAATCATCCCCAAACCGTCCGCGACACGTGACCTGACTCTCATGGCCACCGGCGGTCTTTGCCGAGACCATGGGGGCGTCACCGGCAGGCCGAAGGGAACGGGAATGCTCCGCAAGGTACTGGTCGCCAACCGTGGTGAGATCGCGATCCGCGCGTTTCGCGCAGGTTATGAGGTGGGCGCGAGGACGGTCGCCGTCTTCCCCCACGAGGACCGCAACTCACTGCACCGACTCAAAGCCGACGAGGCCTACGAGATCGGCGAACCGGGCCATCCCGTGCGGGCCTATCTCTCCGTCGACGAGATCATCCGCGCCGCCCGCCTGGCGGGCGCCGACGCCGTCTACCCCGGCTACGGCTTCCTCTCGGAGAACCCCGAGCTCGCGCGGGCCTGCGAGGAGGCGGGCATCACCTTCGTCGGACCCAGCGCCGACATCCTCGAACTGACCGGCAACAAGGCCCGCGCGGTCGCCGCCGCCCGCGCCGCAGGAGTACCGGTGCTCGGTTCCTCGGCGCCCTCCAGCGACGTGGACGAGCTGGTCGCGGCCGCCGACGAGATCGGCTTCCCGGTGTTCGTGAAGGCCGTCGCCGGCGGTGGCGGACGCGGTATGCGCCGGGTCGAGGACCCCGCCCAGCTGCGCGAGTCCATCGAGGCGGCCGCACGCGAGGCCGCCTCGGCCTTCGGCGACTCGACCGTCTTCCTGGAGAAGGCCGTCGTCGAGCCCCGCCACATCGAGGTGCAGATCCTCGCCGACGGCCAGGGCAACGTCATCCACCTCTACGAGCGCGACTGCTCGGTGCAGCGCCGCCACCAGAAGGTCATCGAGCTCGCCCCAGCGCCCAACCTCGACCCCGGCCTGCGCGACCGGATCTGCGCCGACGCCGTCCGCTTCGCCCGCGAGATCGGCTACCGCAACGCGGGCACCGTGGAGTTCCTCCTCGACCGCGAGGGCAACCACGTCTTCATCGAGATGAACCCGCGCATCCAGGTCGAGCACACGGTCACCGAGGAGGTCACCGACGTCGACCTCGTCCAGGCGCAGCTCAGGATCGCCGCCGGCGCCACCCTCGCCGACCTCGGCCTCTCCCAGGAGACGGTGCGGCTGCACGGCGCCGCCCTCCAGTGCCGCATCACCACCGAGGACCCCGCCAACGGTTTCCGCCCCGACACCGGCCGCATCAGCGCCTACCGCTCGCCCGGCGGCTCCGGCATCCGCCTCGACGGCGGCACCACCCACGCCGGTACGGAGATCAGCGCCCACTTCGACTCGATGCTGGTCAAGCTCTCCTGCCGGGGCCGGGACTTCACCACCGCGGTCAACCGGGCCCGGCGGGCCGTCGCCGAGTTCCGCATCCGCGGTGTGGCCACCAACATCCCCTTCCTCCAAGCGGTGCTCGACGACCCGGACTTCCAGGCGGGCAACGTCACCACGTCGTTCATCGAGCAGCGCCCGCACCTGCTGACGGCTCGTCAGTCCGCCGACCGCGGCACGAAGTTGCTGACCTACCTGGCCGACGTGACGGTCAACAAGCCGCACGGCGAGCGGCCCGACCTGATCGACCCGGTCTCCAAGCTGCCCAGGACGCCGGACATCGAGCCGCCCGCGGGCTCCAAGCAGCTGCTCACCGAGCTCGGCCCCGAGGGCTTCGCCCGCCGGCTGCGCGAGTCGCCGACCATCGGCGTCACCGACACCACGTTCCGCGACGCCCATCAGTCGCTGCTCGCCACCCGCGTGCGCACCAAGGACATGCTCGCCGTCGCCCCTGCGGTCGCCCGCACCCTGCCCGAGCTGCTCTCCCTGGAGTGCTGGGGCGGCGCCACCTACGACGTCGCCCTGCGCTTCCTCGCCGAGGACCCCTGGGAGCGGCTCGCCGCCCTGCGCGAGGCCGTCCCCAACATCTGCCTCCAGATGCTGCTGCGCGGCCGCAACACCGTCGGCTACACCCCGTACCCGACCGAGGTGACGGACGCCTTCGTGCAGGAGGCCGCCCAGACCGGCATCGACATCTTCCGCATCTTCGACGCCCTCAACGACGTCAGCCAGATGCGCCCCGCGATCGAGGCCGTACGGGCCACGGGCACGTCGATCGCCGAGGTCGCCCTCTGCTACACCTCGGACCTGTCCGACCCGAACGAGCGCCTCTACACCCTCGACTACTACCTGCGCCTCGCCGAGCAGATCGTCGACGCGGGCGCCCACGTCCTGGCCGTCAAGGACATGGCGGGCCTGCTGCGGGCCCCCGCCGCCGCCAAGCTCGTCTCGGCCCTGCGCCGCGAGTTCGACCTGCCGGTGCACATCCACACCCACGACACCGCGGGCGGCCAGCTCGCCACCTACCTGGCCGCGATCCAGGCGGGCGCCGACGCCGTGGACGGGGCCGTCGCCTCCATGGCCGGGACGACCTCGCAGCCCTCCCTCTCCGCGATCGTCGCCGCCACCGACCACTCCGACCGGCCGACGGGCCTCGACCTCAGGGCCGTCGGCGACCTGGAGCCGTACTGGGAGAGCGTCCGCCGCGTCTACGCCCCGTTCGAGGCCGGCCTCGCCTCCCCTACCGGGCGCGTCTACGACCACGAGATCCCCGGCGGCCAGCTCTCCAACCTGCGCACCCAGGCCGTCGCCCTCGGCCTCGGCGACCGCTTCGAGGACATCGAGGCGATGTACGCGGCCGCCGACCGGATCCTGGGCCACCTGGTGAAGGTCACCCCGTCCTCCAAGGTGGTCGGCGATCTCGCCCTGCACCTGGTGGGCGCCGGGGTGACGCCCAAGGAGTTCGAGGAGACCCCGGACCGCTTCGACATCCCCGACTCCGTGATCGGCTTCCTGCGCGGCGAGCTCGGCACCCCGCCCGGCGGCTGGCCCGAGCCCTTCCGCACCAAGGCGTTGCAGGGCCGCGCCGACGCCAAGCCCGTCCAGGAGCTGAACACGCAGGACCGCGAGGGCCTGGATAAGGACCGCCGCTCGACCCTCAACCGGCTCCTGTTCCCCGCCCCGACCCGCGAGTTCGAGACCCACCGCCAGTCCTACGGCGACACCAGCCTCCTGGACAGCAAGGACTTCTTCTACGGTCTGCGCCCGGGCAAGGAGTACGCCGTCGACCTGGAACCCGGCGTCCGGCTCCTCATCGCCCTGGAGGCGATCGGCGAGGCCGACGAGCGGGGCATGCGCACGGTGATGTCGACGCTCAACGGCCAGCTGCGGCCCATCCAGATCCGCGATGTCGCCGTCTCCTCCGACATCCCGACCACCGAGAAGGCCGACCGGTCCAGGCCCGGACATGTGGCCGCCCCGTTCGCCGGAGTGGTCACCCTCGCGGTGAGCGAGGGCGACGAGGTCGAGGCGGGCGCGACCGTGGCCACCATCGAGGCGATGAAGATGGAGGCCTCGATCACCGCCGCGACGTCCGGCCGGGTCTCCCGCCTCGCCATCAACAAGATCCAGCAGGTGGAGGGCGGTGACCTGCTGGTCGAGATCGGCTGAGCCGCCGGCGTTCGACCGGAACGGTGACACCCGCTTCCATACAGCTCATCACCATTGCGGTCCGCTCCTCCTGGGCCAAGGCTGGTCGCATGTCCCGGGCGGCGAGGAGGACGGGCTGATGACGAGTGCGAGCGGTACACCGGACGCCGAACGGCAGCGACTGGCCGAGGCCGACGCCGGTACGGCCCCCTGGCGGCGCTGGGGACCGTACCTGAGCGAACGTCAGTGGGGCACCGTCCGCGAGGACTACAGCGAGAACGGCGACGCCTGGTCGTACTTCACCCACGACCAGGCGCGCTCCCGCGCCTACCGCTGGGGCGAGGACGGCATCGCCGGAGTCAGCGACGACAAACAGCGCCTGTGCTTCGCGCTCGCCCTGTGGAACGGCCGCGACCCCATCCTCAAGGAACGCATGTTCGGCCTGACCAACGCCGAGGGCAACCACGGCGAGGACGTCAAGGAGTACTGGTTCCACCTCGACAACACGCCCACCCACTCGTACATGAAGTACCTGTACAAGTACCCGCAGGGCGAGTTCCCCTACGGCGACCTCGTCACCACGAACCGGGCCCGCGGCCGTGAGGACTTCGAGTACGAGCTCCTCGACACCGGCGTCTTCGACGAGGACCGCTACTTCGACGTGTTCGTCGAATACGCCAAGGCGGGCCCCGAGGACCTCCTGATCGAGATCACCGCGCACAACCGCGGCCCCGACGAAGCGGTACTGCACCTCCTGCCGACCCTGTGGTTCCGGCACACCTGGTCGTGGGCGGGCGGCACGGCGGTCCCCGCACTGCACGCCACGGACGGGTCGATCCGCGCCGACCACGAGGAACTCGGCCCCCGATGGCTGTACCACCAGGGCGGCGAGACCCTCTTCACCGACAACGAGACCGACAACGAGCGCGTCTTCGGCAGCCCCAACAGCACGCCGTACGTCAAGGACGGCATCGACCGCTGTGTCGTGCAGGGCGCCCGAGAGGCCGTGAACCCCGCGCGCACCGGCACCAAGGCGGCCGTCCAGCACGTGCTGACGATCCCCGCCGGCGACAGCGCCCGCGTCCGCCTGCGCCTGACGGACACCGAACTGAATGACCCCTGGAGCGAGTTCGACGCGGTCCTCGACATCCGCCGTGCCGAGGCCGACACCTTCTACGCCGGCATCACCCCACCGGCCATGGGAGAGGAGGAGCGACGGCTCGTCCGCCAGGCCCTCGCGGGAATGCTCTGGAGCAAGCAGTACTACTACCTCGACGTGGAGCGCTGGCTCGCCGAACACGGCGTCGACCCCCTCGCCGCCGACCCCCGCGTCCGCAACAGCGCCTGGTACCACATGGTCAACGACGAGATCATGTCGATGCCGGACACCTGGGAGTACCCCTGGTTCGCCGCCTGGGACCTCGCCTTCCACACCCTGGCCCTCGCCATGGTCGACATCGGCTTCGCCAAGTCGCAGCTGGAGCTGCTGCTGCGCCGCCTCTACCTGCACCCCAACGGCCAGATCCCCGCGTACGAATGGAACTTCGGCGACGTCAACCCACCCGTCCACGCCTGGGCCGTCCTCTTCGTCTACGAACTGGAGAAGCACCGCACCGGCCGCGGTGACCGCGCCTTCCTGGAGAACGCCTTCCAGAAGCTGTCCAAGAACTTCACCTGGTGGCTCAACCGCAAGGACGCCGACGGGAACAACGTCTTCCAGGGCGGTTTCCTCGGTCTCGACAACATCGGCGTCTTCGACCGCAGCGCGCCCCTGCCCACCGGCGGACAGCTCGACCAGGCCGACGGCACCGCGTGGATGGCCCTGTACTGCCAGAACCTCCTGGACATCGCCATCGAACTCGCCGTGGAGAACCCGGTCTACGTCGAGCAGGCGCAGATGCTCTTCGAGCACTTCGCATGGATCGCCGTCGCCATGAACCGGATCGGCAAGGACAACGCCAGCCTGTGGGACGAGGAGGACGGCTTCTTCTACGACGTCCTCAGGCTGCCCGACGGCAGCGCGACCCGCCTGAAGGTGCGGTCCCTGGTCGGCCTGATACCGCTTGCGGCGACGAGCGTGATCGGCGGCCGCGCGAACCGCGCCTTCCCCGAACTGGTCGAGGGGGCACGGGACTTCATCAGGCGCCACCCTGCCGTGGAGGCCTTCGTGACGCGGCACGCGGGCGGCGGCCCCACCGCCGACGGACGGTATCTCTTCGCGCTGTTCGGCGAGGACCGGCTGCGCCGCATCCTGGCCCGCATGCTCGACGAGGACGAGTTCCTCGGCCCGCACGGCATCCGCTCCTTGTCCCGCCACCACGCGCGGCACCCGTACACCTTCGACGTGCACGGGCAGACCTTCGGCGTCGGCTATCTGCCCGCCGAGTCCGACTCGGGCATGTTCGGCGGGAACTCCAACTGGCGCGGCCCGGTGTGGTTCCCGATGAACATCCTGCTGATCCGCGCCCTGCTCAACCTGCACGGCTACCACGGCCCCGAGTTCACCGTGGAGTGCCCGACCGGCTCCGGGCGCAGGCTCAACCTGTACGAGGTCGCCCGCGAGATCTCCGACCGGCTCACCGCCACCTTCCTGCCCGACGCCGACGGCCACCGGCCGGTCCACGGCGCCCAGCCGATGTTCGCCAAGGACCCCCACTGGAAGGACCTCGTCCTCTTCTACGAGTACTTCCACGGCGACAACGGCGCCGGCCTCGGCGCCTCCCACCAGACCGGCTGGACGGGCCTGGTGGCGGCCACCGCGACCCTCTTCCACTCCATCAGCGAGGAGGACTGGCACCGGGGTGGGCGGGAGTCGCTGTCATGACGGTGATCCACGAGATCAACACACTGGTGTGGCTGGGTGAGTTGAGCCGCCGGTACGGGCGTCACGTCACTCTCGGGGAGGTGCCGGAGGAGGTCTGGGACTCGCTGGTGCTTCCCGGTGTCGACACGGTCTGGCTGATGGGCGTGTGGGAGCGCAGCCCGGCGGGACTGCGGATCGCGTTGCGCGACGAGGGTTTGACGGCTTCCTTCCGTGACGCCCTTCCCGATGTCACCGAGGCCGACATCGCCGGATCGCCGTACTGCGTGCGGAACTACGTCGTCGATCCGGTGCTGGGCGGCCCCGAGGGTCTCGCCGCCGCCCGAGCCCAACTGGCCGCCCGCCACATGAGGTTGCTCCTCGACTACGTGCCCAACCACATCGCCCCCGACCATCCCTGGCCCACCGAACGCCCCGACTGCCTGATCCAGGGGAGCGCGGAGGATCTCGCCCGGGCCCCGGGCGGCTTCATCGAGACCGGGGGCGGGATCTACGCCCGCGGCCGCGACCCGTACTTCCCGCCCTGGCCGGACGTGGTCCAAGTGAACGCCTTCAGCGAGGAGCTGCGGACCGCGACCGTCGAGACCCTCGTGTCCATCGGCGACCAGGCCGACGGGGTGCGCTGCGACATGGCCATGCTGCTGATGAACGACATCTTCGGCAAGACCTGGGGAGACCGTGCGGGCACGGCTCCCGCCGAGGACTTCTGGCCGTACGTCATCCCCCGGGTGCGGGCCCGCCACCCCGAGTTCCTCTTCGTGGCGGAGGCCTACTGGGACCTCGAAGGGCCGCTCCGGCAGCAGGGCTTCGACCACTGCTACGACAAGCGCCTCTACGACCGTCTGCTGCACGAGGACGCCGGCTCCGTCCGCGCCCACCTGGGCGCCGACCCCGCCTACCAGCGCGGCCTGGTCCGCTTCCTGGAGAACCACGACGAACCCCGGGCCGCCGCCACCCTGCCCGGCGACCGGGGACGGGCGGCGGCCGTGACCGTCGCGACCCTGCCCGGAGCGACCCTCTGGCACGAGGGCCAGTTCGAGGGCCGCCGGGTGCGCCCACCGGTGTTCCTGAGGCGCAGGCCGCGGGAGCCCGTCGACGAGCCCCTGCGCGACTTCTACGGCCGGCTGCTGCCCGCCGCTGCCGCCGTGCGCCGGGGAGACTGGCGGACGCTGACACCGACGGGCTGGCCGGACAACGACACGCACCGCCACCTGCTCGCCTGGACCTGGACGCACCCCGACGCCCGCCACCTGGTCGTCGTCAACGACTCCGACCGCCCGGCCCAGGCGAGACTGCCGCTGCCCTGGGACGACCTGAGAGGCCGCACCTGCCGTGCGACCGACCTGCTCACCGGTGCGGTGTACGACCGTGACGGAGACGAACTGGCCGACTCCGGACTGTTCGTGTCCCTGGAGGCCTGGGGCTGTCACGTGCTCAGGTGGTGAGGGCGAGGGCGCGGGCGTACCGTCGTACCGAGACCATGAGCACCGACCCGCAGGCGACTCCTGCTCCTCGGACCACCCCACCGGACTCCGGCGGCGGTGGCAACCTCATGGCGTTGCTGGTCATCGCGTCCTGCCAGTTGATGGTGGTGCTCGACATCACCATCGTGAACATCGCGCTCCCGGACATCCAGCGGTCCCTGGACTTCTCCACCACCAGCCTTGCCTGGGTGGTCAACGCGTACACCCTCACCTTCGGCGGGCTGCTGCTGCTCGGCGGCCGGGCCGGGGACATCCTCGGCAGACGGCGGGTGTTCATCTGCGGAGTGCTGCTCTTCGTCCTCGCCTCCCTGCTCGGCGGGCTCGCCCAGAACGAGGGCCAACTCCTCGCCGCCCGCGCCCTCCAGGGAGTCGGCGGTGCCATCGCCTCCCCGACCTCGCTCGCCCTGATCAGCACGACCTTCCGTGAAGGACCCGAGCGCAACCGGGCGTTCGGAGTCTTCGCCGCGGTGTCGGCGGGCGGCGGTGCGATCGGACTGCTCGCCGGAGGGGTCCTCGTCGAGTGGCTCAACTGGCGGTGGGTGCTCTTCGTCAACGTCCCCATCGGACTGCTCATCGCGCTCGCCACACCGCGCTGGATCAGGGAGTCCGAGCGGCATCCGGGCAAGTTCGACGTCACCGGCGCGCTGACCGCCACGGCGGGCATGGTGCTGCTGGTGTACGGCTTCATCCGGGCCGCGCAGGAGGGCTGGCGGGACGCGCTCACGCTGGCCTCGTTCGCCGCGGCCGTGCTGCTGCTCGTGGTGTTCGTGCTGGTGGAGAAGCGTTCCCGGCAGCCGATCACCCCGCTGCACATGTTCGCCGACCGCAACCGCGCGGGCACCTACGGCATCATGCTGTGCCTCGCGGCCGCGATCTTCGGCATGTTCTTCTTCCTGACCCTCTTCACCCAGAACGTCCTGGACTTCAGCCCGCTGGCAACCGGGTTCGCGTTCCTGCCGGTCAGCGCGGTCATCGCGGTCGGCGCCGGACTCGCCTCGCGGTTCCTGCCCGTCTACGGGCCCAAGCCCTTCATGGTGGGCGGCGCGATCCTCGCGGCGGCCGGGCTGGCCTGGCTGACCCTGACCGACGTCCACTCCACCTACGCGGGCAGTGTCCTCGGCCCGATGCTGGTCTTCAGCCTCGGCATGGGCATGGAGTTCGTGTCGCTGACCCTGATGGCGCTGTCCAACGTGCCCACCGAGGAGACGGGTGCGGCCTCCGGACTCCTCAACGCCACCCAGCAGGTGGGCGGTTCGCTCGGGCTGTCCATCCTGGTCACGATGTTCGGCACGGCCAGCACCAACGAGGCGGAGAAGCAGGTCCCGCGCTTCCTCGCGCAGGCCACCCCGGTCGAGCGCCGGCTCTTCGAACGCACCGGGCAGCTTCCGGGCCCCTGGGGGGACGAGGTCCTCACCGCCGGTGTCTCGGCCGCGTTCGTCGTGGCCGCCGTGTTCACCGCGGTCGCCGCGCTCATCGCCGTCGTGGTCATCCAGGTCCGCCCCTCCGACCTGGAACGCCTCAAGGGCGGCCCGCCGCAGCCGTAGGGACGAGACCGAGCCGCTGGGCGCGCAGCAGCGTGCTGATGCGGTCGTGCGTGCCGAGCTTGCGGTAGATGTTCGCGATGTGCTTGTGGACCGTACGCTCGGATATCCCGAGCCTGCGGCCTATGGACAGGGCGGTCAGGGCGTCCCCGAGCAGGAGCAGCACGGTCGTCTCCCGGGGAGTGAGGGCCACCTCCGCCGCCTCCTCGGAAGGCGCGCCGAGCCGCCGCAGGAGTTGCCGCTGCTGCTCGACGGCCGCCAGCAGGGACTGCGCCTGTACGGCCAGACGCAGTTCGTCCTCGGTGAAGTCCCGCCCCGAGCGGTACACCATGCACCCGGTGATCGGAGTGGTCGACCGCGGCAGCGGAATCCCGAGGACGTGGTCGACGTCCAGGAGATCGTCGAGCAGGCGCGCGGTCGGGCTCCCCGACCAGGAACGACCGGCCACCCGACGGGCCGTGACCGGAGCCCGTTCGGCGCGTTCCGCGTAGTGGTCCGCCAGCGGATAGCCCGCCCGCAGCAGCGCCATGTCCTCGTCCCCGAGCGCGGCGAACTCCGCGTCGGCATCGGGGGACAGCCCGAGCGTGCCCTCGCTCTCGTTCCAGTTGTCCAGCTTGTAGATCAGGGCGTCGCCACCGAGCAGGCCCGGCAGTTCGGCCGCCAGCAGCGGCCACAGTCGCTCAGGGTCGCGTTCGTGGAGCGCGGCGACGGCGACCGACAGCATCCGCTCATACGCAGTTGTACCCATACCGGCGTAGTACCTCGCTGACCCACACTTCATCCGAGCAACATCGACGTTCTCGGATGTACTCCAGCACATTGAAGCTCCGGCGGGCCGCAGTGGGGGAGGGCGGCCCGTCGGACACGCCTGTCTCCCGCGGGAACGGCAGCGCCGGCCGCGACGCGTGCGGGCCGCCGGCACGGGGGACCGGCGGCCCGCACGCAACCCCGGCCCTACTGGTCGGGTGCCTCCAGCGCCGGGCCGGGCGTGGGCTCCGGGTTGAACACCGGGTGGTAGCTCTCCGGCGGCGCGAGGTACGTGGCGGGCAGCCCGCCCGTGTCGATCACGATCTGGTCCACCGCGATCGCCGGGTCGACCATGAAGATCCTCAGCACATGCTCCCCGGCCTCGGCGACCGTCACCGTGGCGGTCAGTCTCTCCACGCCGTCCTCCACCTGCCGGGCCCAGGCGTCCCCCCGGTTGCCGGTCGCGACGGCCTGCCCGGACAGGACGGTCACCGGCTGGTCGTCCAGAGCGACGGCCACCCGCCGCCGCCCGCGCTCGTCCAGCGAGGGCAGCCGGAAGACGGTGACGGGGAAGGTCCCGGTGCTGGTGAACCGCACCCGGTACCGCAACTCCGGCGCACGCGCGGCGAAGTCACCGGTGATCGGAGACGCCGTGGAAGGCACGGCCTCGACGGCTCCGGTACGGCGTCCGAGGCCCCGCACGGTCCGCCAGCGGCAGCCGCTCCGGCCCACCCTGCGGTCGGCGTGCGCCGCGTCGATCGACACGTATCCGTGGGCCTCGACGAAGCCACGGGCCCGCCGGGGGCCGTTGACCACGCGCAGCGGCACGTCGTGGCGCTGCCCGGCGCCCGTGAAGCCGACCGTGGCTTCCTGGGCACCCTCGGGCGCGCGCTCCCAGTCGATCTCCACCCACACCCGCCGCTGCTCGGTGAGCGGGCCCCCGGCCGTGCTCAGCCTCACCCACGGGTGACTGGCCTCGGCCGCCCAGTCCAGCGGAAGGAACCCGGTGTTGAAGACGTCGACGAAGCGCCGGTCGCGGGTGTACGAGGAGAACGACAGCGGCCGGGCCGCCCCGGTCTCGTTCCCCTCGGCCGCCACCCCGAGCCCCGAGGTCTCCTGCCGGGCCACCCGGGTGACGGCCGGACGCCCCGGCGCCTTCGGGATCTGGGACGGGTACGGATTGACGATCCCGTCCCATTTCCCGCCCGACACCTCGGTGTTGTACTGACTGGTGAGGGCGGCCTCCGCCGTGTGCGCGGCAAGCGCCAGGTCCGCGAAGCGGTTGCTGCCGGCCCCGCGGCCCTGCCGGACGGCGAGGGCGTTGCGGTCCGCCCAGTAGTACTTCAGGTTCATCAAGCAGGCGCCGTGCACCGGGTATTCGACCAGTTCGTAGAAGGCGTTGCGATACACCTCGGGCAATTCGGCGCCCACCGTCCGCACGCGGGCGAGGAGTCGGTCGTACGCCGCCATCCGGCGCCCCGCCTCGTCGCCGTGGTGGACCACGGACACCAGGCCCGCGGCGATGAACTCGGGGCGCAGCTCCCCGGTGAGCCGGTAGTACTCGGTGCGGATCGCGGCGATCTCACGGGCGTGCCGTCGCCCGAACTGCCTGCCGGCCCACTCGGCGAGGAAGCCCTCGACCTCGCCCGCCTCCCAGCGCTCCACGTCCCAGGCCATGTCCATCGCGAAGGACAGTCCGGTCTCGATCGACTTGAGGTCACCGACGTTGAAGATCCACATACGGTCGGTGCCGTGCTCGTAGACCCTGCGCAACTCCTGCCAGACCTTGGCGACCTGGGTCGTGTCCAGCCACAGGTAGCTCTTCGGTCGGCCCCAGTAGGACAGGTGGTAGTAGATCCCGTTGCCGCCCGGCCGCGCCCGCTCCGCCTCGGTGGGCAGCTGGCGCATGTTGCCGTGGTTGTCGTCGGGCCAGATCAGCGTGACGTCCTCGGGGACTTGGACACCCGCGTTGTACAGGTCCAGGACCTCCTTGTACGGGATGAAGATCTGCGGCTCGGCCGCGGTGCCGACCTCTTCGGCGAGGATCCTGCGCTGGTCGGCGATGATGTCGTTCATCACCACGACCTTCTCCGGGATCGTGGTGGCGTACTTCGTCTCCAGCGCGCTGTCGTGCAGACCGCGCATGCCGAGCGTCCAGCTGCTCTCGTACGCGGCGTTCTGTCTCGCCCGCGCTCTCCAGTAGTCGGAGATGACGGCGGGATTGACCGTGTAGTCGTAGACCGGCGCACTGCCGTCCGCGTTCGGGTGCTCGGCGATCCAGGGCTCCCACTCGTGGACGCCGTTGCGCAGCAGGGCCTCGGGGTGGCTGGAGCCGACCACGATGCCGTAGCGGTCGGCGAGTTCGGGGTTCTCCCGGTACTTGTTGAAGAAGTCGGAGTACGGGTGCATCGCCGGCCACAGGTAGTTGGCCTTCAGGCGCAGCAGCAGCTCGAAGACCCGTTTGTACGTCTCGGGCCCGATGTTCTTGTCGGTCTCCTGGGTGCGGTGGGACCACGTGGTCAGGTTCTGCTCGTCGTTGATGAAGACGCCGCGATAGCGGACCGAGGGTTCGTGGCGGGTGAAGGGCCCCGCCGGGACCGTCACCGTGTCGCGACGCTCGACGGGGACGTCGGCCCACCAGTACCAGGGGGAGACGCCGATGCGCTCCGAGGTGTCGTAGATCCCGTAGACCGTGCCGCGCCGGTCGCTGCCCGCGATCACCAGGGCGCGGGCGACACCGGGGAACGGACGCTCGATCACCTGGGTCACGGACGCCTCCCAGCGGCCCTCCACCCGGGAGACGTCCAGACGGCCCTGTGCGACGAGGTGGTCGAGGGCGGGGCTCGCGCCGAGTGTGCCCACCAGGACGAGCAGCGGGGCGCTTTGCGGCAGTGTGCGGAGCAGGTCGGGTCTCACCCCGCAGACCCGTTCGACGTCCGCCTGGAGGTCGCCTGCGGCCCGGACGACGGCGGGGTCGTCCGCCGCGTCCACGAAGATGCCGACGGCCGTGCCCGCGGCCGCCAGCGGAAAGTCGGGACGGCCCGACGGGGCCGCCTGCGCGCTCGCCGGGATCAGTCCGGGGAGCAGGGGGGCCGCGCCGACGGCGGCCATTCCCCGGAGGAAGGACTTGCGGGTCCATTGCTGGTGCGGCACGAGACGCTCTCCCCAGGTTGGCATGGTCAGGACAGAAAGCGCTTTCTCAGGAACCCTAGGGGAGGTGATCGTGGGGCGTCCAGAGGTGTGCGTGAAGGGAGTGCCGTCGGGTGTCGCGGGACCGGGGTGAGGGGGTTCGCGGGACCAGGGTGAGGGGGTCCGCGGGACCGCCGTGCAGGGTCCCGCGGTACCGCCGTGCCGGTTTCGGGTGCCCCGTCAGACGGGACGGATCGCGCCGCGGATGATCGACTCGCCGGTCGGGTAGATCGACTCCTCGCGGATGGACGCCCCGGGGCCCGGCGCGTGGATCATCATGCCGTTGCCGGTGCACAGGCCCACATGGCTGAAGTCGTCGTGGAAGAAGACGAGGTCGCCGGGTTGCATGGCGTAGAGCGGGACCGCGGTGCCGGTGCTCGCCTGACCGAGCGAGGTGCGGGGGAGCGAGACCCCGGCGACCTTCCAGGCGGCCTGGGTGAGGCCGGCGTTGTCGTACGACCCCGGGCCCGCCGCGCCCCAGACACAGGGCTTGCCGATCTGGGAACGGGCGAAGGCGAGGACCTGGATGACCTTCGAGTCGTAACCGGGGTCGGTGACGGGGAGGGTGGCGGCCGGGGCCGGGGCCGGGGCCGGGGCGGCGGGGGCCGCTGTCGGCTGCGGTGCCTGCCAGGCCGGTTCGGCGGCGCGGGGGGCCGGGATCGCCGGGATGCTCTGGGTGACGCCAGGGTTCGCCGGGGTCGGCTGGGCGAGGTCGACCGGTGGGGGCGCGAGCGTCGCGAGGGGGGCGGTGAGGGCGGAGTGATCCTGGTACGCCGTGGCGGGTTGCGCGCTGTACTCGGGGAAGGCTGTGGTGGCCGGTGCGCTGTACTCGGGGAAGGCCGTGGTGGCCGGTGCGGAGTACTCCTGGTAGCCCGTGGTGGCCGCCTGGGTGGCGTATTCGGGCAGCCCGCCGCCGAGTTGGCCGCTGTAGTCAGGGAAGCCGATGGCGGTCTGCCCGGTGTACTCGGGCTGCGCCGTGCCGAGTTGACCGGTGAGGTCGGTGAAGCCCGTGGTGGTCTGCGGGCTGTACTCGGGGTATGCCGTGGCGGCCTGCGCCGTGTACTGCGGGAAACCGGTGTCGGTTTGCGCCGTGTACGCCGGGAACGCGGTGGTCGGTTGCGGTGCGTACTCCGGGACCCCGGTGACGAGCTGCGGGGTGTACTCCGGGACGCCCGTGACGAGCGGGGAAGTGCCCACGGTGGGGATCTCGCCGGTGCCGCCGAGGTCCTGCGGGGCCGGTTCCGGCGCCCAGGACGGCGACTGGGCCGGCGCGGCGGTGAGAGCGGCCGGTGCCGTCTCCGGTGCGCTCGGCAGGGCGAGCGCGGGCTTGGCGGTCAGCTCCGGCAGGGATCTTTCGGCCGGCTTCGACTCACGTGCCGCGGGGGCGGGGCGCGGGCCCCGCGTCTCGGCGCGGCCTGCGGGGAGGCGGTCGGAGGGCAACGTCGCCGCGATCACGGGCCCCACCTTCGCACGGGCCGCGCCGTACCACTGCTTGGCGATGTCGTCGAGGGCGGGATCGCCCCCTGACCTGCGGCCGCCGCCGGTCGCCGGAGCCTGGCGACCACGCTTGCTCGACGCCGTGCCGGCCGCGCGTGTGGCGTTGTAGGTGCCGGAGTCGTCCTCGGCGCGGTCGTAGAGGTTGGTGATCCGCCGGCTCACCTCGTCAGGGCTCGGTCCCTCGTCGGCGGCCGCGTTCCCGGTCTGGGAGAGGAGGGCCGCGGAGGCCATCGCCGCTGTCGCGATCGCGGAGTTGCGCTTGGCCGGGAGGCTGAACCCTCCATTGCGCGAAGTTCGATCCGGCGCCATGAAAGACGTGCCCCTTCCGTCGTGCTGCTCGCCGCAAACTTAGCCAACTTGTGAGGCTCGCGTGAAGATTGAAGTGTGAAAAGTGTGAGATGTAACTGTGACCTTCGTCGCCTGCGGACGCGGATCGGGTGAAAGTCAGTGGTCGCGCCGCTGTGCGCGCCACGCCTCGTAGTGGTCGAGGACCGTCTCCTCGACCGGGCGGTAGACGATGCCCAGTTCGTTCACGCTGCGGCTGTTGTCCACGCGGAAGCGGATCCCGAGGTGTCGTCGGATGTAGTCCTGGGTGAGCCCGAAGGCCGGGCCCAGGACGCGCACCGGCCAGTGGGGGAGCGCGGTGCGCGGGATGCGCAGGCCCCGGGGATACCGGGTGCGGATGATGCGGGACATCTCGTGGAACGACGTCATCGTCTCCGCGGCCAGGATGTAGCGGCCCTTCGCGTCGGGCTTCTCCGCCGCGGCGATGTGCGCGTCGGCCACGTCGCGGACGTCGACCGTGGTGAAACTGAAGTCCGGAGCGCCGTAGAAGAAGTAGCCCTTGAAGAGCTCCTCCAGGAGGAAGAGGCTGCCGGACTCCGAGCCGGGGGTGAGCGAAGGGCCCAGGATCAGGCCTGGGTTGACGGACACCATGCTCCAGCGGTCCTGCGCGGCCTCCGCGTCCCAGGCCGCGCGCTCGGCGACCGTCTTGGCGTAGTGATACGGGTTGTTCTCCACTGTGCTGCTGGTGTTGAAGTACTTCTCCGACAGGACCTGCCCGTCCATGTCCCGCACGTCGGAGTAGTCGCCGAAGATCGCGCCGACGGTGGAGGTGAGGACCAGCCGCTCCACGGACGGTGTCCGCCCGATGCCGGCCAGGACGTTGCGCGTGCCGGTCAGGGCCGGGTCCACCATGTCCTTCCGGCCGTCCTTGATCTTCTCCGGCATGAAGAACGGCGAGGCCACGTGGAAGACCACCCGGCAGTCCGTCATGGCCCGGTCGAAGGAGCCCTCTTCGAGGAGGTCCGCCTCGAACAGCGTGAGCCGGCCGGGGAACTCCTCCTGCATGTCCCGCAGCGGCCGCACCTTCACCGGGTTCGCGAGACTGCGCACGGTGGCGTGGACCTCGTAACCGCGCTCCAGCAGCCGCCGCACCAGATGGCTGCCGACGAATCCGCTGCCGCCGGTCACCAGAACCCTGCCCGACTCCGCACCCATGCCGTCGCTCCTCCACCCGGGGGGTGACATTCAAGCACCGGCCGATCTTCAACGGGAGGTGTCCGGGCTGCCGTCGGGGTCCCGGTTCAGCTCTGCGGCACGGGCTCCGCTCCCCCCTGGTCCAGACGGAACGGCGGGTACTCGTCCGTCAGGAGCGAGATGTACGCCGACACCCGCAGGGCCCAGCGGTTGAGGCCGACCACCAGGTCCCAGATGCCGCCCGGGTAGTGGCCGGTGAAGAGCAGGGAGATCCCGGCGAAGAAGGTCAGCAGGCCGATGAGGGCACGGATGCCGCCCGCGACGCCGAGGACCAGGAAGTGCGGGATCGCCAGCAGCCACCACTTCACCAGGACCAGCCCTCGGGACAGCTGCTCGGGGTACGTCACGTCCCAACGGGCGGGGTAGTCGGGGGCGTCGGCGAGGGTGAAGGGCGGGTAGCGGTCGGTGCCGAGGGCGGCGTAGGCGTAGTAGGAGACCCGCCAGTCCCAGCGCAGCACGCCGACCGCGAAGTCGAAGAGGGGGCGCGGGTAGCGGCCCGTGACGAGGATCGCGAAGAACGCCACCACGCTCACCACCACGAAGCCCACCCACAGGACGGCCAGGACGACGAAGTGGGGGAGCGCGAGCAGCCACTTCACCAGCCACAGCCAGCGGGAGAGGCCGGGATCCAGCCGGGCCGTGAGGCTCGCCGGGTAGGGCGCGGGCAGGGTTTCGGTGCGCAGGGTCTCGGTGGTCATGCCTCCGGTCCTCTCGGGTCGCGGGACGAATCGACCGTGGTGCCGGTGGGGGGTGACTCCGACCAGTGTCGGCCCTGCGCGGGCCCGCTCCCAAGGGGTCGGCGAGGACGAGGCGCCCGGGTTCCCGGGCGCCTCGTCCCATGGGGCCTGTCACCAGCGGGGGAGCCTGAGTTCGTAGTCGGGCCGGAACCGTTGCATGTAGCCGGTGTCGTCCCGGCTGCGTACCCCCGAGTCGACGTAGAGGCGGTGCAGCCGCTCCAGGGCGTCGTGGTCGAGTTCCACACCGAGACCGGGTCCCGTCGGCACCCTGACCTCGCCGTCGCGGAACTCCAGGACACCCGGGCGGATCACGTCGTCGGCGTGGTTCCACGGGTAGTGCGTGTCGCAGGAGTGGTCGAGGTTCGGGATCGCCGCGGCCACATGGGTCATGGCGGCGAGACTGATGCCCAGGTGCGAGTTGGAGTGCATGGACAGGGCGAGCCCGAACGCCTCGCAGACCGCGGCCAGTTCACGGGTGCGGCGCAGGCCGCCCCAGTAGTGGTGGTCGGTCAGCAGCACCTGGATCGCGTTCTGCTCGATCGCGGGCCTCAGGTGCTCCCAGGCGATCACGCACATGTTGGTGCCCAACGGCATCGGCGCGTCCTTCGCCACCGCCGCCATGCCCTCGATGCCCTTGGTCGGGTCCTCCAGGTACTCGAGGACACCGTCGAGTTCGCGGGCCACGTACGCCGAGGTCTCCACCGTCCACGCCACATTGGGGTCGAGCCGCAGCGGCTGCCCGGGGAAGGCCTCCGCCAGCGCCCTGATCGCGGCGATCTCCTCGTCGGGCGGGAAGACACCGCCCTTCAACTTGAACGACCTGAACCCGTACCGCTCCTGCATCAGCCGGGCCTGCTCCACGATGCCGGCCGGGTCCAGCGCCTCGCCCCACTCGTCGCCGACGGCGGCACGGCCGTCGAGGGCCGGGTGCTCGGCCCACTTGTAGAAGAGGTACGCGGCGAACGGCACCGAGTCCCGGACCGTGCCGCCCAGCAGGTCGCTCACCGGCCGGTCGAGCAGCTTGCCCTGCGCGTCGAGGCAGGCCACCTCCACCGCGGAGGTGGTCCAGCCGCGCTCGTGCGAGGAGGGCACCGTCGGCAGCAGGACGGCGTCGATCGCGGCGCCGACCGCTGTCGTGTCGAAGACGTCCATACCGACGACGACCTTCGCCGCCGACTCGAGTCGCTCCAGACGCGCCACCCCGCCCGGCGACTCGCCGAGCCCCACCGTGCCGTCCTCCAGGACGAGTCGGAGGATGATCCGCAGGGCGAGCGGCTCGTGGACACCGTTGGAGTTGAGCAGTGGCGGGTCGCGGAAGGCGATCGGGGTGACGATCAGTTCCTTGATGCGGGTCGGCTCGTTCATGCGCCGACCACCTCCAGGCCGTGGTCGATGAGTTCGGACAGTCGCGCGAGATGCTCCGGCGTCGGATCGACGAGGGGCGCGCGCACCCCACCCACGTTCAGGCCACGCAGGGCCACTCCCGACTTGACCAACGCCACCGCGTACCCCGGCACCTCGTCGCGGAGCCGGACGAGGGGGCCGTAGAACTCGTCGAGGAGCGTGTCCACCAGCGGCCGGTCGCCCGCGGCGAGTGCCCCGTGGAAGGCGAGGGCGATCTCGGGCGCGAAGGCGAACACGGCGGAGGAGTACAGCGGGACGCCGATGCCCTGGTAGGCGGGCGCGGTGGTCTCCGCCGTCGGGAGGCCGTTGAAGAACTGGAAGTCCTCCGTGCCGGGCACGGCCCGCACCGCCCGCACGATGCGGTGCATGTGCTCGATGTCCCCGAGGCCGTCCTTGAGGCCGACGACCTCGGGGAGCGCGGCGATCTCGGCGGCCGTGTCCGCGGTGAGGCGGGCGGTGCCGCGCTGGTAGAAGATCACCGGGAGGCCGCTCGCGGAGGTGACCTCCTCGACGTAGCGCACCAGGCCCTGCTGCGGGGCCGTGACCAGGTACGGCGGCAGCAGCAGGATGCCGTCGGCGCCCGCGCGGGCGACCCGGGCCGCGTGGTCGCGGGCGACCGGGGTGGGCCCGCCCGCGGCGGCCAGGACCGGCACCCGGCCCGCGGTCGTGGTGACCGCGACCCGGGTGGCCCGCTCGATCTCGTCGGACGTCAGCGCGTGGAACTCACCGGTGCCGCAGGCGACGAACACGCCTCCGGCCCCGGCCTTGACGCCGTTCTCGATGTGCTGGGCGAGTCGTTCCTCGTCCAGCGAGCCGTCCGAGGCGAAGGGCGTCACCGGAAAGAACAGGACTCCTTGGAACTTCATGTCTTCCTCGCAACCACGGTGTCAGCCCTTGGTGGCACCGGCGGCGATGCCGGTGACCAGCGAGCGCTGGAGGAGCAGATAGACGATCAGGCTGGGGATCAGGGCGATGACCGCACCGGCCAGGACCACGCCGGAGCCGACGACCGGATCGGTGCGCAGGGTGGCCAGGGCGACGGTGACCGTGTAGTCGGTGGGGTCCTTGGCGGCGATCAGGGGCAGCAGGTACTGGTCCCAGATCATGATGAACCCGAGGACGCCCGCCACGCCGAGGGCGGGCTTGCACAGCGGCAGGATGATCTGCCACAGCATCCGCAGTTCGCCGACGCCGTCGAGGCGGGCCGCCTCCTCGATCTCGGTGGGGATGTCCCGCATGAACTCGGTCAGCATCATCACCGAGAAGCCCCAGGCGCCCAGCGGCAGGATGACGCCCCACACTGTGCCCTTGAGATCCACGTGGACCACCGGCACATCACCGAGGACCAGGGACAGCGGGATCGCGATGACCTCCTCGGGCAGCATCAGCGTCATCATGAACAGCAGCATGATCAGGGCCTGACCGCGGAACCGGTGCCGGGCCAGCGCGTACGCGGCGAGCGTGCACACCACGAGCTGGAGCAGCAGCCCGCCGCCCGCTATGACCAGCGAGTTGCCGAGGTAGTCCCACATGCCCTGTGCACCGGCCACCTCGAAGTTCGACAGCGTGGTGTCGTGCGGCAGGAACGACAGCGAGGAGCCGCTGGGGTGGGTAGTGAAGGCACCCGAGAAGATCGTCAGGAAGGGCGCCGCGAAGATCGCGAGGGCGACCCCGCAGAGCAGGATCCTGAGGCCCCAGGCGAGGCCGGGCCTGTCGTTCCAGCCGAGGGCGGTGTCGAAGCGGGCCGGTGTGGTCCGCCGCGCCTGGGGGCTCCGCCCGGCCGGGGTGTCAGGGGCCGCCGGCCGGACGGGGTCGATGACGGGGGCGCTCATCGCGCTTCTCCCCTCTTGCGGAAGTGGTTGACCGTGACGGTGAGCAGCAGCGTCACGCAGAGCAGGACGACCGAGGCCGCGGAGGCGCCGCCGATGTCGTTGCGGGTGAAGCCCAGGGTGTAGGCGCGGGTCATCCACACGTCGGTCGACCCGGCGGGGCCGCCGCCGGTGAGGACGTAGACCTCGGTGAAGACGCGCAGGCCGCGGATGGTGGCGAGAGTGAGAACGATCATCAGTGCGGAACGGATCGCGGGCAGCGTGACGTACCGCAGCCGCTGCCACAGCGAGACACCGTCCATGGCGGCGGCCTCGTACAGCGAGCGGTCCACGCCCGCGAGACCGGCCAGGAAGATCACCATGTTGTAGGGGGCCCAGATCCAGATGCCCATCGCCATCGTCGAGTAGAGCGCGATGTTCGGGTTGTCGAGGAACTGGACGGTCCCGAGCCCGAAGAAGTGCAGGCCGCTGTTGATCAGGCCGTCGGAGGTCGGGTAGTACATCAGCCGCCACAGCTCGCCGACGACCGCGGTGGCCGTGACGGCGGGCAGGAAGACGGCGGTGCGCAGGAACTTCAGCGAGCGGGCCTGGCCCTCCAGGAGCAGCGCGAGGGCGAACCCGAGCAGGATCGCGCCGACCGCCTGGCCGATGCCCAGGATCAGGGTGTGCCCGATGGCCTCCTGGAAGCGGTGGTCGGTCAGGACCCTGGTGTAGTTGTCGAGGCCGGTCCACTCGTTGCCGAGGAAGGGGCGCACGTGGAAGAAGCTGAGCCAGATGCCCTTGGCCATCGGCCAGAACTTGAAGACGAGGGCGAGCAGCAGCCCCGGGGCCAGGAAGAGCCAGGGGACGAGGGCCTTCTTGTCGAAGGCCCTGCGCGCTGTGTGCGCGGGGACGGCAGCGGTCATTTCAGCAGGTCCTGGTCCTTGAGGTCACCGGCGAGGGTGTCGTTGAGCTCCTTGAGCTGCGAGCGCACGTCACCGCCGCAGTATGTGAAGATCGAGTTCAGTGCGTCGGCGGTGTCCTGTTTGATCGGGGCGAAGTCCGGCGCGTTCGGGAACTGCTCGGAGGCGGTCTCGTAGGCCTTCTGCACGACACTCCAGCGGGGGTCGTTCCTGACCTTCGCCGCGTCCAGCGTGGTGTTCACGGGGATGCGGACGACGGGCTGGTGGCCGTCGACGCTGGTCATGGCGATCCGCTGGCCCTCGGGCGAGACCAGGAACGAGGCCAGCGCCAGTTCCTGCCTGTCCTTGCCGGTCCGGGCGCCGAGGTAGACGTTCTCGCCGTCGGCCAGCACATCGCCGCCGGCCGGGCCCGCGGGAGCGGGGACGACCTCGTACGTCTTCCTGCCGGGCGTGGTGTCGTAGGTGGTGATGTTGTACGGCCCGGTCATGTACATCCCGGCGTTGCCGTCCTGGAAGTTGGTGGCCGTGCCCGTGACGGCGGTGATGGCGCCGGGCTGGACGACACCCTTCTCGCCGCAGAAGAGGTTGTCCTTCATCCAGGTCACGGCGTGCACGGCGGCGGCCGAGTCCATGGCGGGGGTGTACTTCCCCTTGCCGTCCGGCTTGATGATCTCGGCGCCGCCCTGCCACAGGAAGCTCGATCCCCACATGGCCGCGTAGCCGTTCTGGGCGCTGGCCGGGGCGACGATGCCGTAGGTGTCGGCCTTGCCGTCGCCGTCCGGGTCCTCGGTGGCGAAGGCCTTGGCGACGGAGAGCATCTCCTGCCAGGTCGTCGGCGCCTTCAGCCCGAGCTTCTTCAGCCAGTCCTTGCGGATCATCAGGGTCTGGGCCTGACGGGAGTAGGGGATGCCGTAGTGCTTGCCGTCGACGCCCACCGTGGAGGACCAGGACTTCGCGGTGATCCGGTCGCCGCCCGCGATCGAGGCGGGGTCGACGGGCTTGAGCAGGCCCTGGCTCTGGTAACTGCCCATCAGAGCCGTGTCGTTGATCATGACGTCCGGCAGGTCCCTGGTGGAGGCCCGGCTCTGGAGCTGCTGGTCGAAGTTGATGACCGGCTGGTAGTCGATCCTGATGCCGGTCTTCCTGGTGAAGGCGGCGAAGACCCGGTCGTAGGTGGCGGCGTCGTCCGGGTTGCTCCGGGTCCACACCTCCAGCGTGTTCGGATCGCTGCTGCCCGCGCTGCCGGAGCCGGAGCCACAGGCGGCCGTTGCGAACATCAGTCCCGCGACGGTGCCCGCCGCGGCCAGGCGGTGTCGTCGTCGGCGAACGCCCATGAACACTCTCCGTTCACATTCGTGAACCCGCTTCACGAATCTAAATGATCGGCCAAGCTACGGATCGCTTCTTCCGTATGTCAAGACATGACGGGGGTCTTCACAGAGGCTGTGCACGAGCCCTCCGGGCACGTGGGGGGTGTGAGCGATCGTGGAGGCGCAGGTGTACGACGACGGTGACGGCCCGGGTGCGGCGGCGACGCGGCTGACCGGCCGAGCGGCGACCGAGGAGCGTCCGCTGTCCGACGGGCTGACCGAGGTGGTCCTCGACGACGGCCGGGCGGTGGCGGTCAAACGGGCCGACGGCATCGAGGAGGCCCGGGCGGAGGCGGCGGGGCTGGCCTGGCTGGCCGGCGCCGGGGCGGCCCGGGTGCCGACCACGTACGGCCAGGACGGCCCCTGGCTGGTCACCGACCTGGTCGCGCGCGGGAGGCCGAACCGGGAGGCGGCGCTCGACCTCGGCCGGGAACTGGCCGGGCTGCACCGCGCCGGAGCGTCCGCCTTCGGCGCGGCACCGCCCGGCGGCCCACGGGACGCCTACATCGGGCGCGCGCCGATGCGGAACGTCGAAGGCGCCGACTGGCCGACGTGGTACGCCGAGCACCGGGTGCTTCCCTATCTGCGCAGGTCGGTGGACGAGGGCACCGTCACGCTCCCGGAGGCGGCGGTGATCGAGCGGCTCTGCGCCCGGTTGCCCGACCTCGCGGGGCCCGCCGAGGCTCCGGCCCGGCTGCACGGCGACCTGTGGAACGGCAATGTGCTGTGGGGCGCCGACGGCCACGCCTGGCTGATCGACCCTGCCGCGCACGGTGGCCACCGCGAGACCGACCTGGCGATGCTCCACCTCTTCGGCTGCCCGCACCTGGACGAGGTGCTGCGCGGCTACCGACAGGTCACCCCGCTCGCCGACGGCTGGGCCGACCGGGTCGGACTGCACCAGCTCTTCCCGCTGCTGGTGCACGCCGTGCTGTTCGGGCGGGGGTACGCGCAACAGGCGCTCGACACGGCGAAGGCGGCCCTGGCACGGTGAGAACACCGGTCCGGGACCGCCTGGCCTCGTGACGCGAACGGCGAGGAGAGCGAAGGAACTGGAGCCATTAGGAGGCCGGTTGTCGAGACCGGTGAGAAGGAAGCTCCTTCATGGCCTCGCCGCGAGCGTCACGAGGACGAGGAGAGCGGAAGGGCTGAAATCCAAGCCCCATGGGGGCTCATCGCGTTGAGAAGGAAGCCCTTCCATGGCCTCGTCACGGGTAACGCTAACAGTCACTCGGGGATCAGGTCGCGCAGATTTTCCGGCGTGATGACCACCGAGTCCGGGTGCAGTCCCTCGGGACGCTCCAGGCCGATGTACGTCACGGGCACGTCCGGCACCGCCTCGGCGTCCCAGGTCGCCACGTCCGTACCGCCGTTCGCCATCAGCCCGGTCAGGTACCGGATCGTGAGCTGCTCGCGCTCGACGATCCCGCGCAGCAGCGTCGCCACCGTCACCTGGTTGCCCTCGACCCGGTTGTACGCCGGATGCCCCTTCAGGTACAGGTGCAGCCACTTGGCGCGCCAACTCCCGTCCTCCGCACGCCGGAACGCCAGCGGAAGCGCCACCCGGCCGGGACCGCGAAGCTCCGACTTCATGCGCACGGTGCGCGCCTCGAAGGGCTGCCCCTTCTGTGCGGCCTCGCGCAGCATGAACCCGAAGAAGGACTCCTCGGCCTCCTCGAACTTCTCCCCGGAGTAGATGAGGACCTGCGGAACGATGTACGTGCCCCGCACCGCCCCGAGCCGCAGGTCGATGAACTCCGAAGCTCCCTCGGGTGCGTCGGTGATGTCACCGGAGTGCTCGCCCTCCACCTCGCGGAGATTGGTGTACGACAGCCACGACACGGTGTCGTAGTCCGCGTCCAGCAACACCGCCGACAGGTCGTAGTCGGTGACCCGCCGCGCCTGCTTCCAGTACACGAAGAAGCGCAGCAGCTCCCCGTCCACCGGCGACACGGAGCCGCGGGGCAGCACCCCGAGCCCGGCCGTGGTCGCCCGTCCGCTGAGCGGCAGCGCCACGTCGAGGACGTCGGGGTCGACCAACAGCCGCTCCGGAGCGGGCAGTCGGCGGCCGATCTCCGCGTCGAGCGCGCCGATCAGACGCTTCCGGTCCGCCTCCGGTACGGCCTGCCGCGTGTCGTCGGCGACATGCGCGCGGCCGGCACGGTTGATGAACACCCGCCTGCGGCCCGTCTCCTCGGCCCGGTTGTGCAGGTACTCCCGTACCGAGAGCACCACCCGTCCCGAGACCTCCGGGGCGACCTGCTCGACCGCGGCCACCACGGCGTCCCGCTCCTCCTGCGTGGCGGCGGTGCGCAACAGCCGGTCCAGCGCCCGGAACAGCTTGCCGGGCGCGGACCTGAGCAGCTCGGCGGCCCCGGTGACGTCGCCCGCGCCGAGCAGCGCCTCGACCCGGGCGTCGAAGGTGTACGCCTTCTTCTCGCCCCGGGCGACGGCGAACACCTCGGCGGCACGCGGCCACTGGGGGTACTCGTGCGGGTGCAGACGCTCGCCGAGCCGCTTGAAGGCCTCGCGATGTCCCAGCACGTCGGCGAGCTTCGCGGGAGACCGGGCGACGACCTGGTCCAGACCCGCGAGCAGGGCGCGCCGGACCGGCCGGGACAGCTTGTGGAACCGGGTCGGTTCCTGAAGGCTCACGTCCCCGCCCGACAACGCGCAGGCCAGCCGCAGCACATCGGTGACGGTGTCCAGGAGCAGCCCCGAACCGGCTTTCATCCGGGCCTCGTTGACGACGGCACGGTTCTCCCGCACCGGGATCGTCTCCGGCTGGGGGCCGTCCGCGCAGTGCCCGGCGAGGACCGCGAGGTCGGCCAGGTGCTCGTCGCCCAGCGGCGTGGTGCTGCCGGCCAGCGCCAGGTACAGGGCCGTGACCTCATCGTCCAGGGAGCCGCCCAGGTGCAGGACGGTCAGCCGGTCGCCCACCGCGGCCGTCAGTTCGTCGTGCGCGGCGAGCATCTCCTCGTACGTGTGCCGGTAGTTGCCGTACGACGGCAGCGTGAGCAGGTTGACCACACCGGTGCGGAGCTGGGCGATGATGCCGGGGCGGGCCCTGCGGTCCTCGAGCGCCTCGGTGACGCAGCGCATCCAGAACTCGAAGGTGTCCGGGACGTTCGCCGGGAAGTCGATGAAGTAGACGTTGTGCCGCACGTGGTCGCCGGCCATCTCGCGGACGGTGTCCAGGGTGCGCACCGCGGTGTCGACGACCGTGCCCTCGGACAGCCCCGACAGCCGCCGCAGCGCGTCGGCCGACAGCTTGAAGCCGACGGACATCAGCGCGGCGTCGAACTGCCGCGCGGCGATGTCGCCCTCACCGGCGGGGCCCGCGGGAGCGGGCAGCCGCAGGGCATGCCGGATGACCAGGGATTCCAGACGGTGGACCATGCCGGAATGGTCGCAGAGGTGTTCGATCCGGCGCACCGGAGTTTTCGGGGCCCCGGCTCCCCGCGGGCCCCTGTGTCAGGACTCCTTGTCCTTCTTCGCTTCCTTGATGCGCGCCGCTTCCTTGCGGACCTCCGCCTGCGTGGCGCGCTCCTTCTCCAGCCACTCGGGGCTGTCCTCGCGCAGCGCCTCGATCTGCTCGGTGGTGAGTGCCTCGGTGACCCCGCCGCGCGCGAGCCCCGCGATGGACACACCCAGCCGCGCCGCGACGACCGGGCGGGGGTGCGGGCCGTTGCGTCGCAGGTCCTGCAACCACTGGGGCGGGTTCGTCTGGAGCTCGTTGAGCTCGGCGCGCGAGACGACACCCTCCTGGAACTCGGCGGGGGTGGCAGGGAGGTACACACCCAGCTTCTTCGCCGCGGTCGCGGGCTTCATCGTCTGGGTGTTCTGGTGCGACGTCATGGAGTCCAGACTATCGGCCGCGCACGAGACCTCCGACCACAGTGGGTAACCTTGCCGCGTGACAGACTCCCCAGATTCCCCCTCCTTCCGGCTCGCGTACGTCCCCGGGGTGACGCCCGCCAAGTGGGTGCGGATCTGGAACGAGCGCCTGCCCGACATCCCCCTGGAGCTCCTCCAGGTCACCGCCGCCGAGGCATCCGACCTGTTGCGCGACGGCACCGCGGACGCCGGATTCGTACGACTGCCGGTCGACCGTACGGTCTTCAGCGCGATCCCCCTCTACACCGAGACGACGGTCGTCGTGGTCCCCAAGGACCACGTGGTGACCGCGGCCGAGGAGGTCACCCTGGAGGACCTGGCCGACGAGGTCGTCCTGCACCCCCTCGACGACGTCATCGGCTGGGACCGGCCACCCGGCGAACCGGCCTTCGAACGCCCGGCCACCACCGCGGACGCGATCGAGCTCGTGGCGGCGAACATCGGCGTCCTCGTCGTCCCCCAGTCGCTGGCCCGTCTTCACCACCGCCGCGACCTCACCTACCGCCCCCTGACCGACGCCCCGCAGTCCGACATCGCCCTGTCCTGGCGCGAGGACGCGACGACGGGCATGGTCGAGGACTTCATCGGCATCGTCCGGGGACGCACGGTCAACAGCTCACGGGGCCGCACGCAGCCGGAGCCGGAGCGCGGCACCGCCCGCAAGCAGACCGGCGCCGGGAAGAGCTCGGCGCGGGGATCGTCCGGCACCGGGAAGGGCTCGACGCGAGGATCGTCCGGCGCGGGCAAGGGGGGCCGAGGAGGATCCGGCTCCGGCGGGCCCGGCGGCTCCAAGGGGGCGGGGGCCCGAAGGGGCAAGCCCAAGCGCAGGGGGTAGTGGTGGGCGCGTGGCGATGGCCGCGCGTGGCGATGGCCGCGCGTTGCTGTGTGCGCGTTGCTGTGTGCGCGGGGAGGCTCGCGTGTGGGCGTGGGCGTGGGCGTGGGCGTGGCCGCGTGTGGCGGTCCCCGTGAGTTTCTCTGGACGCGGCGACCCTCGCGTTGGGCCGTGCCGGGGCGTGGCGGTCCCTGCTGACGGGGGTGCCGGGGCGTGGCGATTCCTGCCGGCGGGGGTGCCGGGGCGTGGCGATTTCCGCCGGTAGCCCTGTGCGCGTGGCGATTTCCGCCCGTGGCGCCCCCCGGTACGTAGCCCTGCCCGCGCCCGGCGGTGCCGCTCCGTAGCGGTGTCCGCCCGTGGCGGTCCGCGCCCGGCGCTACCTGCCTGCGGTGGTCTCCGGCCGCTCCAGGATCCCGGTCCGCCGCCTCAGTCGCTGCCGAACGCCCCGTCGTCTCCGAAGGCGATCCGTGCGAACCGTTCCCCCATCCGACGGTGCGTCGCCGCGTCGGGATGCAGGTCGTCCGGGAGGGGCAGCTCCGCGAAGTCGTCCTGGCCGTACAGCTCGCGCCCGTCGAGGTGGTGCAGGTGGGGGTCCTCGGCGGACCGCTGCTCGACGATCCGGGCCAGTTCCTCGCGGATCACCTGGAGGGTCAGCTTCCCGCTGGCGCGTTCCGCGGGGTCGCCCAGCGTCATGAACCGCAGCCGGCCCTCGCCGATGTCGCCGAAGTCCGGGAAGCAGGGGCCCGGTGTGTCCTCGTGCATCGGGCACAGGATGGGCGAGACGACCAGCAGGGGCGTGTCCGGGTGCCCCTCGCGGATCGTGTCGAGGAAGCCGTGGACCGCGGGACCGAACGCCCGCAGCCGCATCAGATCGTGATTGACGATGTTGATCCCGATCTTGAGGCTGATCAGGTCGGCGGGTGTGTCCCGCACGGCCCGCGCGGTGAACGGGTCGAGGAGCGCGCTCCCGGCCAGACCCAGGTTGATCAGCTCCACCTCGCCCAGTGCCGCGGCGACCGCGGGCCAGATGCCCGTGGGGCTCGCCGCGTCGGAGCCGTGACTGATGGAGCTGCCGTGGTGCAGCCACACCCGGCGGTCGTCGCGGGGCACCGGTTCCACGGGCGCGTCGGTGCGCAGCGCGATCAGCTCGGTGGTCTCGTTGTGCGGCAGCCAGATCTCGATGTCCTTGACCCCGCCGGACAAGCCATCGAAACGGACGGTGCCGGGCGGTCCGGGCCGCGTCTCGGACGTCCCCGCGGCCATGTCGACGGTGATGACAGTGCCGCCGAGCACAATGCCCCGTCCGGCCGGCTTCCCGTCGACGACGAGGTCGTACACGCCGTCGGGCCGGGGCGGCGCCCCCACGTAGGCCCGCTTGGTCGGCAGGGCGTCCAGCTCCACCGCGGTGGCCCGGGTGCGGAAGACCAGCCGTACGCCCGAGGGCTGGGACTCCGCCATCGCCAGCTGCTCGTCGGTGTTCTGCGCGCGGGCCCGGGCGGGCAGCCGGTGCGGGAGCACCCCGTGCTCGGTGCGCTCCACGTCGAGGGCGCCGCGCAGCAGCTCGGCCGTGACGGGGGTGGTGATCCAGTCGTGCATGTTCCTCAGCCTGTCGGTCGGCGGGTGGGCCAGTTGCGCAACAGCGTGTCGAGGGCGTCCAGGATCCGCGTCCAGGACTCCTCGGAGTCGGGGGAGCTGTGGCTGAACCCGCCTGCCCCCTCCAGGCTCGCGTAGCCGTGGAACGTGCTGCCCAGCAGTCGTACGGCATCGGTCTGGTCGGGTTCGGGCAGGTCGTAGCCGCGCAGGATGGCCCGCATCATTCGCGAGTGCCGTACGCCCGCGCTGGCGGCCGCCGTCTCGGGGTCGAGCCTGAACCGGGCCGCCGCGGCGCGGCCGGGGTGGGCGTGGGCGTAGTCGCGGTAGACGTTCGCGAAGGCGGTCAGGGCGTCCTTCCCGGCCCGGCCGGCCACCGCGTCGGCGGACAGGTCGGCGAGCTCCTCCAGGGCGAACAGGGCGATCCGGGTCTTGAGGTCCTGGGAGTTCCTCACATGGGAGTACAGGCTCGCGACCTTGACGTCGAAGCGCCGGGCGAGCTCCGAGACGGTCACCTGCTCGAAGCCCACCTCGTCGGCCAGCTCCGCGCCCGCCCGGACCAGCCGTTCCGTGGTCAGCCCTACCCGTGCCATAAGAGTCCTCTCGGTCGCCAGAATCAATTATGCATTTGCCTAAAGCTTTTAGGCAATCTAGCGTGAACTTATGGAACCGCTGACCGAGCAAGAGATCCGTGCAGCCTTCGTGAACTGCACCAAGGGCGAGGCCAAGCGCCTCAATGTTCCGCGTGACCTGGACGAGCGGCCGTGGGAGGACCTGGACTACCTCGGCTGGCGCGACCCGCAGGCCCCCGACCGCGCCTACCTCGTGACGGTCCTGGACGGCCGTCCGACGGCCCTCGCGTTGCGCAGTTCCGCCGCGGGCTCCTGGCAGACGCGGCGCAGCATGTGCTCGATGTGCCTGACCACGCACACCGGCGGGGTCTCCCTGATGGTCGCGCCGAGGGCGGGCAAGGCGGGGCAGCAGGGCAACTCGGTCGGGGCGTACATATGCGACGACCTGGCCTGCTCCCTGTACGTGCGCGGCAAGAGGGACGCGGGCGCCGGAGCGCGGCTGCACGAGACGCTCACCCTGGACGAGAAGATCCGGCGGACGGTGACTAACATCGCCGCCTTCGTCACCAAGGTGACGGGCACCGCGTAGGGCGCCCCCGCCCCAGGGGTATCGCTGAGCGTGGGCCGAGTCCTCGGTCCCCTCGCGAAAGGGGCGGGCGGCCGGTGGCTCCTGGGGGAAGGGACAGGCAGGCTGGTGGCTCCTGGGGGAAGGGACAGGCTGGCTGGTGGCCCCTGGGGGAAGGGGCGGGCGACCGGTAGCTCCTGGGGGAAGGGACAGGCTGGCCGGTGGCTCCTGGCGGAAGGGGCAGGCGACCAGTGGCCCCTCGCGGAAAGGCCCGGCGGCCGGTGGCCGTGTCGCGGGCGACCAGGTCGGCGCTGGGCCGGGGATCAGGGTCCGCAGGCTCCGAAGGGCCCCTTCCCGCCGTTCCCGGTGGCAGAATCGGGCGCGTGGATTGGGGGATCCTCGAGCGCGAGCCCGAGCTGGCGCGACTGGCCGCGGCCGCGCGGGAGGCGGCGGACGGGGCCGGATCCGTGGTGCTCGTCTTCGGCGAGGCCGGTATCGGCAAGTCGAGCCTGGTGAAGGCCCTTCCGGATCACCTGCCCGACGGCACCCGGATCCTCGTCGGCGAGTGCGACGACCTCGCCACCCGACGGCCGCTGGGCCCCTTCCGCGACCTGATCGGCAGCGTCGGCGGCGAACTCGCCGGTGCCGTGACGGAGGGCGGTGACCGCCATCGCGTCCACGAGGCCCTGCTCGAAGAACTACGCGGAGCGGTCCTCGTCGTCGAGGACGTCCACTGGGCCGACGAGGCATCCCTGGACGCCCTCCGCTTCCTGGTCCGGCGCGCGGATCGCCTGCCCGCTCTCCTGGTCCTGACCTACCGCGACGACGAGTTGAACCGTGAGCACCCCCTGCGGCACCTGCTGGGCCAGGTGTCCCGTGCGCCCCGCGTGCACCGGCTGCCGCTGGCCCGCCTGTCCCTGGACGCCGTACGCACCCTCAGCGCCGGCCGCGTCGACCCCGCCCAGGTCTACGCCGTCACCAACGGCAACCCCTTCTTCGTCGCCGAGATCCTCGCCGCCGGCGGCACCGGAGAGGTGCCCCCGACCGTCGTCGACGCCGTGCTCGCCCGGCTCCGAGGGCTGCCCGGTGACACCGTGGACGCGCTGGAGCAGCTGGCCGTCGTCCCCTCCGCCGTCGAACGCCCCCTGGTGGACGCGCTGTTGGCCGAGGAGGTCACCGTACTCGCGGCCGCCGAACAACGCGGTCTGCTCACCGTCACCCCGGAACGGGTCGCGTTCCGCCACGAGTTGATCCGCCGGGCCGTGGCCGACTCCCTGCCCGCCGCCCGCCGTATCGGCCTCAACCGGGCCGTCCTGGAGGCGCTCGTCGCCCGCCCCGGATCGGACGCCGCCCGGATCGTCCACCACGCGGCCCAGGCAGGCGACCGGGACGCCGTCGCCCGCTACGGCCCCGACGCGGCGAAGGACGCCTCCTGCGCGGGCGCCCACCGCGAGGCCGCCGCCCAACTCCGGCTCGTGCTGCGCGAACGGCACCGCTACGCCCCCGCCGAACTCGCCGACCTGCTGGAACGCTACGCCGTCGAGACCTACACCATCGCCGACTCGGCCGCCGCCGTCGCCGCCCAGCGCGAGGCCGTCGCCCTTCGCCGCTCCCTCGGCGACACCCTCGCCCTCGGCGCCGACCTGCGCTGGCTCTCCCGTATCCACTGGTGGGCAGGCAACGCAGACCAGGCTCAGGAGGCCGCCCGGGAGGCCGTGGCCGTCCTCGAACACGCGGGAGACGACCGGCTGCTGGCGCTCGCCGTCAGCAACACCGCCCAGCTGCGCATGCTGTCCGAGCGCTACGCCGAGGCCGTCGAGCACGGCGAACGCGCCATCACCCTGGCCCGCAAGGCCGACGACCAGGCGATCCTCGCGCACGCCCTGAACAACGTCGGCACCGCCCGCTGGCGCTCCGGAGACCCCGGCGGGCGGCGCCAGTTGGAGGAGAGCCTTGAGGTCGCGCTCGCCGCCGGCGAGGTCGAGCACGCCTGCCGCTCCTACGCCAACATCATCTGGACCCTGCTCGACAACCTCCAGTACGACGAGGCGGACGCGTTCCTGCCCCCGGCGATGGACCTCGCCGACCGGGCGGAGCACCTGGGCTTCCTCAACTACCTGCACGTCGAACTCGCCATGCGCCGACTCGCCGCCGCCGACTGGGGCGAAGCCGAGAAGCACGCCGAGTACGGCATGCACGACTTCGTCCCGGCCCGCTGCCCCGCCCTGACGGTGCTCGCCCGGGTCCGCATCCGCTGCGGCCGCCCCGGCGCCGACGAACTCCTCGACGAGGCCTGGGAGATCGCCGTAGGGACCAGGGAACTGCAACGCACCGGGCCGGTCGCGGTGGCGCGGGCGGAATCGGCCTGGCTGCGCGGGGACCCGAAGGGAGTGATCGAGGCGGCCGAACCCGTTCATGCTCAGGCGAGCCTGCTGCCCGGCGCCCCCTACCGGCCCGAACTGGGCTACTGGCTCACCAAAGCCGGCCATCCGGTCCCACCGGACGACTCCGACCATCCGTACGCGTTGCAGGCCCGCGGGCAGTGGCGCCGGGCCGCCGCCCGCTGGCAGGCCGCGGGCTGCCCCTACGAACACGCCTCGGCGTGCGCGGAGAGTCCCGATCCCGCCGACAAGCTGGCGGCCCTGGCCGCTTTCGACGCCCTGGGCGCCGAACCGGCGGCCCGGATGCTGCGCGCCGAACTGCGACGGCTCGGCGTGCGCCGCATCCCGCGCGGCCCCCTCGCGGCGACCCGCGAGAACCCCGCGGGCCTCACCGACCGCCAGCTCCAGGTCATACGCCTGCTCGCCGAGGGGCTCACCAACGCGGAGATCGCCGCCCGGCTCGTCGTGTCGGTCCGCACCATCGACAACCATGTGCGGGCCGTGCTCGACAAACTCGACGCGCCGGGCCGCCGCCAGGCCGCGGCCCGCGCGGCGGAGCTCGGGCTGCTGCCCGGCGGTTCCCCGACCTAGGTATGCCGGGGCGCCGAGCTGGGTGACGGTCACGGATGTCCGCCGAGTGGTGACGCGAGTAGAACGGACGAATCGACCCGATTCGGAAACGGGGGACACCATGTCCAGCACACCCGCCCAGGCCGCACGGCGTGAACTGACCGGATTCACGGGGGAGTTGATCGGCCCCGAGGACGCCGGCTACGAGGAGGCCCGTGCCGTCTACAACGCCATGATCGACCGGCGTCCCGCCCTCGTGGCCCGCTGCGCCGACGCGGACGCGGTGGCCGGCGCGATCGGCTTCGCCCGCGCCCACGGCCTGTCGCTCGCCGTGCGGGGCGGCGGCCACCACGGCGCAGGACTCGGCACGGTCGACGGGGGAGTGGTCGCCGACCTGTCACCGATGAAGGACATCCAGGTCGATCCGGCCGCCCGCACCGTGCGGGTCGGCGGCGGCTGCGTCTGGGGCGAGGTGGACCGCGCCACCAACGCGCACGGCCTGGCCACGCCCAGCGGCATCGTCTCCACCACCGGCGTCGGCGGCATCACCACCGGCGGCGGCCTCGGCCACCTCACCCGCAGGTGCGGGCTGACCATCGACAACCTGCTGGAGGCCGACGTCGTCCTCGCCGACGGCCGCCGGGTGCGGGCGAGCGCCGACGAGAACAGCGACCTGTTCTGGGCGATCCGGGGCGGCGGCGGCAACTTCGGCGTCATCACCTCGTTCGTCTTCCGACTGCACGAGATCAGCACGGTGATCGCCGGGCCGACCTTCTGGCCCGTCGAGGACAGCGCCGAAGTCCTGTCCGCCTACCGGGAGTTCATCCTGAACGCGCCCCGCGAGCTGGGCGGGTTCTTCCTCTACGGCACCGTCCCGCCGGCCCCGCCGTTCCCGGAGGAGATCCAGCTGCGCAAGACGGCCGGGGTGGTGTGGTGCTGGACCGGCGACGACACCGAGGCCGCCGCCCGGGAGATGGCCCCGCTGCTCGACGCGCTGCCCGCGCCGCTGCTGCACGCCCCCATGGTCATGCAGCACCCCGACCTCCAGGCCATGTTCGACGGGCTCTACCCGCCCGGCCACCAGTGGTACTGGCGGGCCGACTTCGTCGAGACCGTCCCCGACGAGGCGGTCCAGCTGCACGCCAAGTTCGGCGCCGAGGTGCCGACCGTCCAGTCCACCATGCACCTCTACCCGATCGACGGAGCCGCCCACGACGTGGGCCAGGACGAGACCCCCTGGGCCTACCGCCACGCCAACTGGGCCTCCGTCTTCGCCGGCGTCGACCCGGACCCGGCCAACGCCGAACTGATCAAGCGGTGGACCGTCGACTACTTCGACGCCCTGCACCCGTACTCGGCGGGCGGCGCCTACGTCAACATGATGATGGACGAGGGCCAGGAACGCGTCCGCGCCAGCTACCGCGGCAACTACGAACGCCTGGCCCGCATCAAGGCCGACCGGGACCCGGACAACGTGTTCCGCCTCAACCAGAACATCCAGCCGGCACCCGGGCCGTCGCACGCGTCGCGGCCGTAGGACCGGTGACGGGTCGCGGAACCGTTTGGCGGGGCCTGCTCGAAGAACCGTTTGGCGGGCGTCCGGCCCCTCGCGGGGGCGGGCGCCTGGTCCTCACCGGGACGGACGGCCCCCGGCCCTCACCTCCGGTTCCGCGCCAACCAGTCGTGAGCCGCCCGCGCCGTGAACTCCTCCTGGCCTCCCCGCAGGAGCAGAGCGGCGCGGGCGAACTCCGGTGCGTCGGCCTGCGCCGCGACGTACGGGATCGCGACGCAGCGCATCCCGGCGGCGTGCGCGGCGGCGACACCCGGGGCGGCGTCCTCCAGGACCACGCAGTCGGCGGGGGCGGCACCGAGCCGGCGGGCCGCCTCCAGGAAGACGTCAGGCGCGGGCTTGCCGTGGGCGACCTCGTCGGCCGAGACGGTCGTCGGCAGATACGCGTCCAGGCCCGTACCGGCCAGGATCGCCTCGATGGCCGCACGCGACGACCCCGAGGCCACCGCCATCGGCACGCCCTCCCCGGCCAGCAGCTCCACGAACTTCCGCATCTCGGGGTACGCGCGCGTGGCGGTCCGGGCCAGCTCCAGATAGCGCCGGTTCTTGTCCGCGAGCAGCTCCGGCACGGACGCCCGCAGCCCGTACAGCGACTTCCACCGCTCGACCGTCTCCCGCGTACTGATCCCGACGTAGCGCTCGTGGTCGTTCCAGGTGAAGTTCAGGACGCCGTGCTCGGCGAGGGTCTGCCGACCCGCTTCGTAATAGTTCGGCTCGCTGTCCACGAGCGTTCCGTCGAGATCGAAGATGACCGATATGCCGCTGAGCCTGCTCATGGCGTCCAGGATGTCAAAGATCAACTCAACCGCGGTTCGTGCGCCCGACCGACTCCACCAGCGGCAGCAGCCGGTACGCGACCCGCTCCCGCAGCGCCACCTCGGTTCGCGTCCGCACCACTCCCGGCAGGCTGATCACCGTCTGGATCACATCCTCCAAGTGCGCGTTGTCCCGCGCCACGACCCGCGTCAGCAGATCCCCGCCACCGGCGATCGAGAACGCCTCGACGATCTCCGGTACGGCCGCCAGCGCGTCCCCCACGTCGTCGAGCCGGCCCTGGGTCACCTCGATGTGCACGAACGCCAGCACCGGATGGCCGAGCGCGGCGGGCGACAGCGAGGGCCCCGAACCGGTGATCACACCGTCCCGCTCCAGCCGGTCGAGCCGCGCCTGCAAGGTGCCCCGCGCGACCCCCAGGATCCGCGCATACTCCCGCACACTCGTCCTCGGCTGCTCCAGCAGCAGCCGCAGGATCCGGGTGTCGAGCTCGTCCACGGCCATGGCGTACGACCTCCTCGCACCTGGTCCTTTGGCCCGCCGATGGGTGGCCCAGGACCGCTTCCTCTGTACCAATGGCCCAGCATATTCGGCCCCGCTTGAGCCGGTAGCGCCAAGGATGCTGCAATGAGCCCGTCGATGGCGCTGCGGACCCCCGCGGCGCCTTTTCCATGCCGGTGCACCCGGCACCCGAGGGTTTCAGGGGGCGGTACGTGCTGAAGAGGGTGTTCATGGCGCCGGACCCGGGCCGGGTCCGGCTGCGCTTCGCCGCGCGGGCGGTCCTCGGCATCGGTCTGGCCGTCGTGGTGTGCGGCCTGGCCGGCCACTCGCTCGCCGGCGCCGTCACCGGCGGCCTCGCCGCGCTGCTCGCCCTGTTCACCGTCACGGACACCACCGTCCGCGGCCAGGCGCTCACCACCGCCCTGCTGCCCGTCGTCGGCCTCCCCGTCCTCGCTGCCGCGGCCGAGCTCCACGACCACCCCGTCGCCCGCGACCTCACCTTCCTCGCCGTGGTCGGCGCGGGCGTGTACGCCCGGCGCTGGGGCCCGCGCGGGCACAGCCTCGGCGTCTTCGCGTTCATGACCTTCTTCGTCGCGCAGTTCCTGCACGCGACCACCGACCGGCTGCCCGAGCTCTACGCCGCCGTCCTGCTCTCCCTGCTCACAGCCGCCGCGGTCCGCTTCGGCCTGTGGTGCTACGAACGCCGCCTGCCCCCGGCCCCCGTGCCCGCCCCGCCCGCCGGGACCGGCCTCGCCCGCGCCACCACCCGCCAGGCGGTCCAGGCCATGACGGGCGCGGGCTTCGCCCTCGTCGTCGGCCAGCTGATCTCCGGCCAGCGCTGGTACTGGGCCGTCGGCGCCACCTGGTGGATCTTCGTCAACACCACCTCGCGCGGCGAGACCCTGGTGCGCGGCTTCCGCCGCGTCCTCGGCACGGTCATCGGCATCGGCCTCGGCCTGCTCGTCGCCGTACCGCTGCACGGGGCGCCGGAACCGACGGCCGTCCTGCTCGCCGTCTGCGTCTTCGGCATCTTCTACACGGCCGCCGTCTCGTACACGTGGATGATGCTCTGGGTCACCCTCCTCGCCGAGCTTCTCTACGGCCTCCTCGGCGTCCTGAACCCCGGCCTGCTGGCGCTGCGGTTCGCGGAGACCGGAGTCGGCGCGGTCGGGGCCGTCCTGGCGGTGCTGTTCGTCCTGCCGATCACCACGCACACCGTCACCGACGCCTGGATCCAGCGTGCCCTGCGCTGCGTCCACGCCTGCACCGCCGAGGCCGCGGCCCGCCTCGCGGGTGTGTCGGGCGCCGACCCGGGCGGCCGGGTGCGGGAGCTGGAGCAGCTGCTCGGCAGGGTCCGCCTCTCGGTGGCCCCGCTGGTCCACCCCCTCAACCCCGTGCCCGCCCGCAGGCGGCGCGCCCGTCGCGTCCTCGCCCTCCTCGACGACTGCGCCCGCGAGGTCCGGGGCCTGGTCGCCGTCGCGGCCGACCCGGAGGCCTCGCACGACGCCCGCCTGACCCTCGCGTGCCGACGGGTGGAGTCCGCTGTCGCGGCACTCACGGACGGCAGGGACCTCCCCGTGGCGGACCGGCCTCTCGTCGAGGAACCCGCGCTGGCCCATCTGCACGGACTGGAACGGGCGCTCGCCGAGCTGGCGGCCCCCTTGCGCACGCCGAGCGGCTCGCCTCTGGTGGGAGCCTGAACCCGCTCCGGGAGGAGCCTGAACCCTCGCAACGTGTCCGCGACGGCCCCGTGAATTTCACCGGGTTGGTCTAGACCGGTGCTGATCGACTGCTACCGTCGCCCCGGACGGCACAGACCGAGAGGGGACGACGGTGGCAGACGGCGACGGGCGGCGACGGGCCTACATCGGGTCGTTCACGGCGGCGGGAGGTCCCGGCATCGTGACGGCGGCGGTGACCCCGGGCACCGGTGCGCTGAAGGTGCTGAGCAGCCTGAACGGCGTACCCGACCCGTCGTACCTGGCCCTGTCGGCCCGCGGCGACGTGCTGTACGCGGTGAGCGAGACGGCCGAGGGCGCGGTGGCCGCGTACCGGGTGACCGGCGAGCGACCTGAGCCGGCCGGTCCGCCGGTGCCCGTGGACGGGAACGGACCCACGCACCTCGCCGTGCACGCCGGACACGTCCTGACCGCCAACTACGGCTCCGGCAGCGTCACCACCCTGCCGGTGCGCGCCGACGGCTCCCTCACGGGTGCCCCCTCCGGCGTGCTCCGGCACACCGGCTCAGGCCCGCACACGCCCCGCCAGCAGGGCCCGCACGCCCACCAGGTGCAGCCCGACCCGAGCGGGCGGTGGATCGTCAGCGTGGACCTCGGCACGGACTCCGTGCGGGTGTGCACCCTGCGGGACGGCACGCTCGACGTGCACCGCGAGATCGCCCTGCGCCCCGGCTCGGGCCCGCGCCACCTGGCCTTCCACCCCGACGGCACCCACGCCTACGTCCTCAACGAGCTCACCCCGACCCTCACCGTGTGCCGCTGGGACGCGGTGGAAGGCACGCTGAAGCCCCTGGGCGAGACCCAGGTGCTGGCGGGCGCCCCCTCGGGCGACGCGTACCCGTCAGGGGTCGTCACGTCCCCCGACGGCCGGTTCGTGTGGACCGTCACCCGGGGCGAGGACGTCCTGTCCACCTTCGCCGTCGAGGGCGACGACCTGCGGCTGGTCGGCACGGTCATCTGCGGCGGCCACTGGCCCCGGGCCCTCGCGGAGTCCGGGGGCTTCCTGTACGTGGCGAACGAACGCTCCGGCGAGGTCACCTGGTTCGCCGTGGACCCGGCGACCGGCCTGCCCCGCTACGAGGGGTCGATCGAGGTGCCGGCCGCGTCCTGCGTGGTCTTCGACTGAACCGGGACTCCGCACGCCGAAGGGCCCGCTCCGGAAACGGAGCGGGCCCTTTCGGTGTCGCGGTCGGGGCGCGTGCGCTCAGCGCACCGGCGCGCCCTGTGCCTGCTGCGGGGCGATGCCCAGCGCGGTCGTGTACTTGGCGAGGACGAGCTTGCCGATCGCCGGGTAGGGGCCGAGCGGCTCGGCGGCGGAACAGCCGGCCTCCCTCGCGGCCTCCTCGATGACGGCCGGGTCGATCTCGGGCCCTATCAGGTACGGCGCGAGCGCCAGCTGCTGCGAACCGGAGGACCGCAGCTGATCGGCGATGGACGCGATCGAGCCGTCCTGGTCGAGCGCGGCCGCCATCACCGGCACGGCCAGCCGCGCGGCGAGCAGCATGCCGGTGATCCCGGCCGCCTGCACGGCCTCCTCGCCGCCCACCGCGCCGAGGATGATGCCGTCCGCGGCGGTCGTCACGGCGAACAGCCGAGCGCGGTCGGCGCGGGCCAGCCCGGCCTCCGACAGCCGCACGTGCAGCGCCTCGGCGAGCAGCGGGTGCGGGCCCAGCACATCGGTGAGGTCGGCCGCGATCCGGCTGTCCATCACGGCCTGGCGGATCCGGCGCAGCAGCGCGCTGTCCGGACCGGCGAGCAGCGGCACCACGACGGCGACGGGGCCCTCGGGCTCCTTGACGTCCATCCCGGCGGCCTTGGCCTGCTCATAACGCGCGGTGCGCTCGTCGGCGGCGTGGGCCAGCACGGCCTGGAGCGTGGGGAACTCCGAGTCGTCCCCGTCCAGATACCCGATCCGCGCGTCGAGGCCGGGCAACTCGGAGCGGGCGATGCTCACGACCTCCTCGGCGAGGCTGCGCGTGGCGGCGCCTGGCGTGCCCGGCACCGCGAGGACGAGCGCGGGCGCGCCCTCGGGAGCCGCCAGGGGCTCGGGTCGGCGGTGCCGCCCGGGCTGGCGAGGTCGCGGCATTCGTACTGGCAGGCCGGACGCGGGCCCAGTGGGGGAGCTCATGGCGACGCATGTTACTGGCTTCCTGGGCTTCCCTGTTCGGGGAGGGTGCAGGTGAGCGGTATCCGTCCGGTTTTGTCTGATGAGTTACGTCCGCTTCAGCCCCTCTTTGGGGCCACCACGTACAGCATCGACGCATCACTCGGCAGGGTGAGCGAACTCCGCGCCAGTTCTGTGGCGATCTGTACGGATCCCTCCAACGGCCCGCCCGCCGCAGAGACCCGCCGCGCATGCGGCAGCCGCCGCTCCAGCTCCTCCTCCAGCGGTACGACGAGGGCGTCACCCAACCTGAACAAGCCACCGGTGAGGCTGACATGCACCTCACCCTCGGCCGGACAGACCGCCGCCGCGGACTCGGCCATGTGCCGGGCGGCCTCGCGCAGGATTCCCTCGGCGACCGGGTCGCTGCCGGCGCCGGCCGCCACCTGGGGCGCGAAGGAGGCCAGCACGGCGGGCCGGTCCGTGCGCGGGTAGAGCCTGCCGGGCAACTCCTGAGCGGGGCCGAACGACTCCTCGGCCCGGGCCAGCAGCGCCGCCGAGCCGCCGGGCCGCCCGTCGTGGGCGCGCAGCGCGGCCTCGAGCCCGGCCCGCCCGATCCAGGCGCCGCTCCCGCAGTCGCCCAGCAGATGACCCCAGCCGTCCGCCCGCCGCCAGGACCTGAGATCGGTGCCGATCGCGACAAGACCGGTGCCGGCGGCGACCACGGCACCCGGGCGCGGTCCGAGAGCACCGGTGTAGGCGGTCACCGCGTCCGCGACGAGCGCGACGGTCCGGATCCCGAACTCCCGCTCCAGCGCGCCGGGCAGCTCGGCCCGCAGGCCCTCGCCCAGCGTCGCGAGACCCGCCGCCCCGACGACGGCGGTACCCAGCCCGCTCACCCCGAGCTCGGGCAGCAACGCCCGCACCATGGGCACCAGTTGCTCCATCAGATGCCCCGGGTCGATCCCTTTCGGGCCCGTACGCACGGGCTCCCGGGACGCACGCGGGGTCGTGGTCCCACGGCCGGGGGCGCCCAGGACGACCCGCAGCCCGGACCCGCCGGAGTCGACGGCGAGGAAGCCTTCCCCCGTGTCCGCCCCCGCCGCACCCGTCCCCGACCCGGCACCGGCCCCCGTCGAACCGGTCACGGCAGACGCCAGTCGACCGGCTGTCCCCCCTGCCTGACCAGCAGGTCATTGGCCCGGCTGAACGGACGCGAGCCGAAGAAGCCACGGTCGGCCGACATGGGGGAGGGGTGGGCGGACTCCACGGACGGGAGATCTCCCAGCAGCGGACGGAGGTTGCGCGCGTCGCGGCCCCACAGAATCGACACCAGCGGCTTCCCGCGCGCCGCGAGGGCCCGTATGGCCTGCTCCGTGACTTCCTCCCAGCCCTTGCCGCGGTGCGCCGCGGGCTTGCGGGGGGCCGTCGTCAGCGCCCTGTTGAGCAGCAGCACGCCCTGCCGGGTCCACGGAGTCAGATCCCCGTTGGACGGCTGCGCCAGCCCCAGGTCGGTGTTGAGCTCTCGGTAGATGTTGATCAGACTGCCGGGCAGCGGCCGGACCTCGGGCGCGACCGAGAAGGACAGCCCCACCGCGTGTCCGGGTGTCGGATACGGGTCCTGACCGACGATCAGTACCCGCACCTCGTCGAAGGGCTGCTGGAAGGCCCGCAGGACGTTCGGCCCGGCCGGGAGGTAGGTGCGTCCCGCGGCGATCTCCGCGCGCAGGAAGTCACCCATCCGGGAGATCTGCCCGGCGACCGGTTCCAGGGCCTTCGCCCAGCCCGCTTCGACGATTTCATGCAAGGGTCGTGGTGCCACGGCGTCACCCTACTGCCGTACGGCAGACGGAGATCAACCGGTGGCCAGGGCCCCGGCGTGACCCGGTCGGGATCACGCGACCACCGCCGCCCGCACGCACAGCACGTCCGGCAGATGCGAGGCCAACTGCCGCCAGCTGTCGCCGTCGTCGGCCGAGGCGTACACCTCGCCGTTGCGGTTGCCGAAGTAGACGCCGGCCGGGTCCGCGTCGTCCGTGCACATCGCGTCCCGCAGCACGGTGCCGTAGTGGTCCCCCTGCGGCAGGCCCGCCGAGAGCGGCTCCCAGCTCTTGCCCGCGTCAGCCGTGCGGTAGACCCGGCAGCGACGGCCGGCCGGAACGCGGTCGGCGTCGGCGTTGATCGGGAAGACGTACGCCGTCTCACCGCGGTGAGGATGAGCGACCGCCGCGAAGCCGAAGGTGGACGGCAGGCCCTCGCCGATGTCCGTCCAGTGCGTCCCCGCGTCGTCGCTTCTGTACACACCCCAGTGGTTCTGGAGGTACAGACGGTCCGGATCGGCCGCGTCCCGGGCGACCTTGTGCACGCACTGGCCGAACTCCGGGTCCGGGTCGGGCAGGAACACCGCGGAGACACCGGAGTTGGACGGCTCCCAGCTCGCGCCGCCGTCCTTGGTGCGGAACACCCCCGCCGTGGAGACCGCCACCGTCACCGCGCGCGGATCGCGCTTGTCGGTCAGGACGGTGTGCAGGCCCTCACCACCGCCGCCCGGCACCCATTTCGAACGGGTCGGGTGCTCCCACAGGGGCCGGACCAGCTCGAAGCTCTCCCCGCGGTCCTCGGAGCGGTACAGCGCGGCCGGTTCCGTGCCCGCGTACACCACGTCCGGCTCGGCCGCCGCCGGGTGCAGCTGCCAGACCCGCTCCAGGGAGGCCCCGGTGTCCTTGGGGAACTTCACGGCCGGCTGGGCCGGCTCGGTCCAGGTGCGGCCCAGGTCGTCGGAGTGGAACACCGACGGCCCCCAGTGCGCGCTGTCGCCGCCTGCCAGCAGACGCGGACGCTCGCCCCGGGTGTCGATCGCGACCGAGTACACGGCCTGCGCGTTGAAGTAAGGGCTCTCGTCGAACTCCCAGGTGCCGCCGTGCTCGCGCCCGATGAACAGGCCTTTGCGCGTGCCTACGGCAAGCAGCTTCTCGGTCATGCCGATCACCTCCGTGACGTCTTTGTCCCAGACACCGGCCAGTCTGCACCCCGCCACTGACAGTCACCTCCGGGAAGGGCTCCGCCGCAGGTCAGGGCGGGGATGGTAACCGGCTGCGGCGATTGACGGGCGGCTTTGGCCAAGATGCCCGCGGCGGTGGGAGGCCGGTGGGACCGTCGTGACGGAGAACTCGCCCCGAGCCGTGAGCACCGAGGCGGCCTCCGCCGTATGGGAGGTCGGTCCGGCATGTTCGTGCGCCCGTCGCTCATGAGGAGGATGCCCTCGATGGCGTTCCGTGGTCCCAAGGTCTGGCTGTGGCGCTGGCGGCGCAATCCGCTCAGACGCCGCGCCGACGTCCTCGAGGCGTGGGTCGTGCTCGGTGCCTGGCTGCTCACCGTGGTGGCCGGGGTGCTCGCCGGTCTGGGGGTGTGCCGGGCCGTGGAGCATCAGATGGCGCGGGAGCGCGTCGAATGGCGGCCTGTCGTGGCCCATCTGTCCCAACGGGCTCCTGGCACGGCCGACCCGGGCACGTCGAGCGGCGAACGGGTGTGGGGCGAGGTGGCATGGATCGGGGCCGACGGTTCCGCCCACACGGGGCAGGTCCGCGTCGACCCCGGGAGCACCCAGGGCACCGCGGTCACCGTCTGGACCGACGCCCGGGGCCGTCTGATGACCCAGCCCGCCACCGAGGGCCAGGCCGAGATCCGGGGAGCCATGATCGGCGGCCTGGTCGGCATCAGCACCGCGGCCGTCCCCTTCGTCGGCGGCCGGGTCCTGCGCGGCCGCATGGAACGCCGCCGCCTCGAACGGTGGGACACGGACTGGGCGCACTTCGGACCGCTGTGGGGCGGCAGGCGGGCCGACGGGAGGTAGCCCCGGCGGGCTGGCCTCTCGCTCTCGGCGCGGGGGCCGCCCCCGGCCTCCTACCCGGCCCCCAGCACTTCCCCGCAAGCCCGCACCAACCGTTCGTCGTCCAGCACGTCACGGCTGCCGTGCCCACCGGACGGCGATGCCAGATGACGTCTTCGGGCGGCCAGTTCGGCACGCACGAGATCGTGCAGGGGCGCTCCGGCAGGCCCCAGGGCGGCGAGGCAGGCGGTGATCGTGCGACGCGCCGACGGGTGCTCCCTCCAGGCGGTCCGCAGGACCGGCGCGGACAGCTCCGCGTCCCCGCAGACCCGCCACACCGCGCACGCGGCGGACACCCGCTCCCACGGATCCTCGGCCCGAACCATCCGCCGCAGCTCCGGCAGTGCCCCACGGGCCTCGGCCCCGATGCGCGCCAGCGCCGCCGCGGCCGCCCGTCGCCGAGGTCTCCCGTCGCTCAACTCGGCGGTCAGCGTGGGCAGTACGGCCGACGTGTCCCCTTCCACGGACCACAGCGCGCCCGCGGCGAGTGCCGCGTACTCCGTCTCCAGCAGTTCCCGCAGCACGGGTGCCACCACGGGGGCCGCCTCCCGCCCTAACGTGGCGAGAGCGCCGACGGCGGATTCCAGCACGGCGTCCCGCGACGGCAGCCCCACCGGCACGCCCCGCAGCAGCCGCAGCACCTCGGGTACGGCCTCCGCGTCGCCCAGAGCGGTGAGCGCCGACAACAGCGGTACGGCCCGCTCGAAGGTCTCGGCGGCTCCGGGCAGGACCTCGCCCAGCCGACGGCGCAGTGCGGGCGCGAGCGGGGCCGCCGTGGGGCCCAGGTGGCCGATCACCCGGCCCAGGTCGTCGGGTACGACCGGACCGGCGAGCACCTCCGCGAGCACCGGTGCGGCTCGTGGATCGCCGCTCCGGGCAAGGGCCTTGAGCGGTCCGCCCAGCGCCGGCCCCCCGCGCTCCCGGTGTCGGACCCACAGGTCGGGCCGGGACGTCACCAGGGCGGCAAGGTCGTCGGCGGCGGGAGCGGCCAGGTCGAACAGGTCCCCCAGGACGCACACTGCGGCGTCCCGCAACCTGCCCTCCTCGGACGCCAGCTGAGCACCGATCAGGGCGACGGGCTCGGCCCAGTCGGCGCGCCACTCGCGGAACAGGCCCGCCGACATCCATACGGCGTTGCACCGGTCGAGGGCGTCCGGACTGGTCAACTGCCCTTTCAGCAGGGCGGTTCGCTCGTCGAGCCGGGCGCCGAGAGCGCGGTGCAGGGTCCGCAGCAACTGTGAGCCCTCTTCGTCCGAGGGCCGCAGCCGACGCAGCCGACGGGCGAGGGTGTCGGAGTGGGGGCAGCCGACGGCGTCGCGTCCGGCGGACCGCCGCGCGGAGCGTTCTCTGAGCAGCCCGACGGCGACGGCCACCAGGTCCGGCGGGAGCCGGTCGGGGGCGCAGCCGGCGAGCTGGCCGAGGGCGGCGAGGCGCAGCCCGGGGTCGTGCGGCGCGCTGCTCTGTGCCGTCAGCAACTCCAGCGCCCCGGCCGCGTGCCCGGGATGCCGCCGTACGAAGTGCCCCAGGCTCTCGGTGAGGGCGTGCAGGACCCGGTCGTCCCGCTCCAGCGCGCAGCGTTCCCGCAGCAGGGCCAGCACGCGGGCCGGTTCGTCCAGGAAACGCACCAGGGCCTCCGGGGCGGCCCGGCGGACGGAGGGGTCGGCGTCCCCCGCCAGCCGGACGAACACCTCGGCGCCGGCGCGCACTCCCACCCGGGCGCGCGGATGGAGACCCGACTCGTCGAGATCCTCCCGGCTCGCGCTCTCCGCCCCGATGCTGACGAGGAGTTCGACGATGCCGGCCCGGTCCGCGATCTCCCCGCTCGCCACGAGCGCGAGCAGAAACGGAACGCAGGCCAGGGTCGAGTCGTACACGTCTCCCTGGTGGTGCACGGCGCCGTACAACCCGTCCAGGGCGGTCTCCCGCTCGGCCCGGTCCGCGGAGGCGAGCCCCCGCAGCAGCCCGGGCACATCCTCCGCACTGCCGTACGCATGTCGCAGCGAGGCCCAGTCGACCTCGTCGATCCCCGTGAACACGTTGTCCTCCCCAGGCGAAGTACCAACTGACCGGAGTCTGCACCACGGGACCGACAACCAAGCGGAATCAGTGTGTGACGGTGAGCGATCCGGACAGGGAGGTGGTGCGGTTCTCGCCAGGGGGGCCTGGAACGGCCTCAGTCGTCGCCGGGCAGTGCCCTTCCGAGGACCGCGTCCACGTCCGCGGAGTCCGGCAGCGTGCCGAAGGCGTGCCCCCAGTCGCCGCCGAGCCGGGTGGCGCAGAAGGCGTCGGCGACCGCGGGCGGGGCGTGCCGGACGAGGAGCGAGGCCTGAAGTGTCAGGGCCATGTGCTCCACCAGCCGGCGCGCACTCGTCTCGGACGCCGTGGCCAGCAGGTCCTTCAGCCGGGCGACGGACCCGTCCAGACGGGCGTCCGCCCCCTGCGCCAGGGCGAGTTCGCCGAACAGTGCCTGAGCGGTGTCCGGCTCCCGGCGCAACGCCCGCAGCACGTCGAGGGCGTTGACGTTCCCGGACCCCTCCCAGATGGACAACAGGGGCGCCTCCCGGTAGTGCCGGGGCATGCCCGAGTCCTCCACGTAGCCGTTGCCACCGAGGCACTCCAGGGCCTCCGCGGTGAAGGCCGGGCCCCGCTTGGTGACCCAGTACTTGCCGACCGCGGTGGCGATACGGCGGAACGCCTGCTCCCCGGTGTCCCCGCGCACGGCCCGGTCGGCGGCGCCCGCCAGTCGCAGCGTGAGCGTGGTGGCGGCCTCGGACTCCAGCGCGAGGTCGGCCAGGACGTTGCGCATCAGCGGCTGGTCGATCAGCCGGGCGCCGAACGCGCTGCGGTGGCGGGCGTGGTGTCCCGCCTCGACGAGCGTCCTGCGCATCAGGGTCGCCGACATCATCACGCAGTCCAGCCGCGTGCAGTTGACCATCTCGATGATCGTCTTGACGCCCTGCCCCTCGGGGCCGACCAGCCAGGCGACGGTGGCGTCGAACTCGGGCTCGGAGGAGGCGTTCGACCGGTTGCCGAGCTTGTCCTTGAGGCGCTGGATGCGGAAGGTGTTGCGGCTGCCGTCCGGCAGGATCCGCGGCACGAGGAAGCACGACAGTCCGCCGGGTGCCTGCGCCAGCACCAGGAAGACGTCGCACATCGGCGCCGACGTGAACCACTTGTGGCCGCGCAGGGTGTACACCCCGGGCTCCGCGGTGGGTGTGGCCGTCGTGGTGTTCGTGCGGACGTCGGAGCCGCCCTGCTTCTCGGTCATCCCCATGCCCGCGAGCAGGCCCGGCTTCTCGGTCGGCACCCTGAGCTCAGGCTCGTACTCCCGGCCGGTCAGCAGGGGCTCGTAGACCTTGGCCAGCTCCGGCTCCTTGCGCAGCGCCGGGATCGCCGCGTACGTCATCGAGGTGGGGCAGCCGTGGCCCGCGTCCGTGTGGCCCCACACCAGGCCGCCCGCCGTACGGGCGACATGGGCGCCGCCGCGGTCCTCCGACCAGGGCGTGCCGGCCAGTCCCTCGGCGACGGCGGTCCGCATCAGGTGGTGCCAACTCGGATGGAAGTCGACCTCGTCGACCCGGTTGCCGTACCGGTCGTGGGTGCGCAGCACCGGCTCGTGCCGGTTGGCCAGATCCGCCCACTCCTGCGCCTCGGCACTGCCGGCCCGCAGACCCAGGCGCCGGATGCCCTCCTCGGCCCAGTCGGCGCCCTCGCGGCGCAGCCCCTCCAGCAGGACGGGGTCGTCGGAGGCGTCGTACGGGGCCAGGGGAGGGGGCTGGTTGGTGACGGCGTGGGTGGCGGACTGTTCCGGCGCGGGGAGGGAGGCCATGGAGTCCATGTTGCACTTATTCTGCGGACGTAGCAATAGTGCAACACGACGTACAGTGACTGCCCATGCGGAGGAACGTGTCGGTGCAGCCCGGTGAGGTCGACCTGCGGCCGTTGTCCGCGCGGTCCGTCGTGCTGAGCCTGCTCCTGGGCGCCCATCCGCCGGAGATGCCGGTGAAGGACCTGATCCGCGCGGTGGAGCCGTTCGGGGTCGGCGGCTCCACGCTGCGTGCCGCGCTCAGCCGCATGGTGAGCGCCGGCGACCTGCGACGCGCCGACACCGTCTACGGCCTGAGCGAGCGGCTGCTCGCCCGTCAGCGCCGCCAGGACGACGCCGTGCACCCCTCCACGCGCGCGTGGAACGGCGACTGGGAGACGGTCGTGATCACGACGACCGGCCGCGGTCCCGCGGAACGTGCCGAACTGCGCGCGGGGCTGACCGCTCTCCGGCTCGCCGAACTCCGGGAGGGCGTCTGGATGCGCCCCGCCAATCTGCTGCGGCCTCTCCCGGACGGCCTCGACGCGGTCGCCCTGCGCTGCACCACCCGCCCCGAACGCCCGGCGTCCGAGCTCGCCGCCGCGCTGTGGCCCCTCGACGCCTGGGCGGCCGACTCCCGGGCGCTGCTCGCCCATGTCGCCCGCGCGGAGCGGCCCGCGGACCGGCTCACCGGCTTCGCGGCGGTCGTACGCCGGCTGCTGACCGACCCGGTGCTGCCGCCCGAGCTCCTGCCGCCCGACTGGCCGGGCGCCGAACTGCGCTCCGCCTACGCGGCCTACCAGCGGGAGCTGGCGGACACGGTCCCGCAGGACCACCTGCGCCCATGACACGGCGGCCGTGCGAAGCGCCGTGCGGGGACGCTTCGTACGGCCGCCTTCACCGCCGGGCGGCTACCTGTAGGTGATGTCGGAGCTCGCGTACTTGCAGTACGTACTGTCGGGTCCCGAGCCGTTCGTGGTCGGCTCCTTGCCCGTGTTGTTCCCGATGTACTTCTGGCACGGGACGATCTTCTTGCCCGAGTCGCCCACGATCGTGATCTTCTTCAGGGTCGCGCTGTCGCCGTAGTTGGTGTTGATGCCGACCAGCTTGTTCCCCGAGTAGGTCGCCTCGATGGTGTTGAGGTTGATCGTCCGCTTGTACTGCGTCGAGCAGTTGCCGCAGGAGCGGACGAAGGTCCCGAAGTTCTGCACCGCGAAGTTCGAGATGTTGAGCGTCCCGGCGCCGTTGAACTGGAACACCTTGTCGCTGGCCGACCGGGCGCCACCGCCGGAGACGGTGTACACGTTCGACGACGAGGAGCCGCGGAAGGTCGCCGCGTCCTCGCCGACGTCCTCCCACCACACGTTCTGGAGCGTGCAGCTGCCCGCGCAGTGGATGCCGTCGGCGGCGGGGGCGCCGATGATGACGTTCTTCAGGACGGTGCCGGCGGCCAGGTTCAGGATCGGCCCCTGGTCCTCGTCCTGGCTGCCGCTGCCCAGGTCGCCCGTGCCGTACAGGCGCTTCATCCCGTAGTCCTTGGTGCCGGACAGCTGGATGGTCGAGGAGACCGCCTGGCTGCCGTTCGCGCTCGGCCAGGTGGCGGCACTCGCCGTCGGCGCATTGAGTGTCATGATCATGCCAACCGAGAGGCCGAGTGCGGCCGTGGCGCCCGTCAGTGCGCGGATACGCGCGCGTGGGCGTGCCGAAGAAGTCATGTCCCGAATCCTTCTTCCTGTGGGGGTGGACGGGTTGGGGGTGGACAGGTTGGGGGTGGTCAGAGCTTTCCGGCGCCCGCGCCGCCCGTCACCGAGGCGACGACGGAGGAGGCGGGCTCGGCGGTGTAGCTGTACGGAGCGCTGGTGAAGGTGCCGACCCTGGAGACCTCGGTGGCGGCTCCGCCGAGGTCGTTGCCGCGCAGGTTGGCGTATCCGTCGACGTCACTGCTCCGGTTCGTGGTGACACCGACTCCGGTGGCGCGGAAGACGTTGTTCTCCACGAGCATCTGGGCGCCCATGCGCGAGTGCACCGCGGTCTCGGCGCCGACGACGTAGTTGTCGTAGAAGTGCCCGGTGCCGAAGCGCAGGCTGGGAATGCGCGAGTTGACGTTGTTGAACCAGTTGTGGTGGTACGTCACCTTCAGATGGCCGGTGTCCTCGCCGGCGTTGTTGTCGCTGTGGCCGACGAGCGAGCCCTTGAAGTGGTCCTTGAAGGTGTTCCAGGACACCGTGACGTTGTCCGAGGCGTGGTTGATGTCCAGCAGGCCGTCGTAGTAGTCCTTGTCGTGATCGCGGTCCGCCGAGAAGGAGTTGTGGTCGATCCACACCTTCGTCGAGGCCTGCACCTCGATGCCGTCGGCGGGCGCCAGGGGCTTGCTGATGTTGAGGTTGCGGACCACGACGTTCGTGACCTTCTTCAGTCGCAGCCCGCCGCCGGTGAACCCGGACGACGAACCGACGCCCAGCACCGTGGTGTTGGAGCCGACGTCGACCGTGCCGCTCAGCGAGATCAGGCCGTTGACCTTGACGACCTTGACCGCGCTGCCGGTGACGGCCGTCCTGAAGGCGCTCAGCGTGGAGACGGTGACCGCGGAAGCGCTGCCGCCGCCGGTCGTTCCGGCGCCGAAACCGATGGGGGAGGTCTCGGCGGCCCCGGCCGACTGCGGGACGGCCAGGACGGCCACCGTCGCGAGCGCGGCCGCACCGGCGGCCAGAGCGGATCTTTGCGCGTGTGTACGTGGGGGGCGAGTACGCATGCGGGTGCGTCCCTTCGTGGTGCCTGCCTGGTGCTCGGTTGGACATGTACGTGAAAGATGTTCGTCATGTTGAACGCTGTACGCAGGGCAGTGCCGCAATGTGCGACCGCTGTGGGGAGGGCCGGTCACATCGCTGAACGGAACGTAGAGGGTAAGCGCTTTCTGGTCAACGCTTTGCGCAGAAGACATTCGGCCGGGCAGGTGGGGGAGGTGGAGGCGGGCGCGAGCGAATTCTTTCGACGTGTGGGAGCGCTTCCACGGTGGCCATGTGCATGCCACCATGCTCGTCCTGGGGGCACGTGCGGCCGTGGAGGGCGGGGCCGGCAGTTCGCCCCGCTGACCGGACCGGCGGTGCGCCCCGCTGACCCGGACCGACTCATCGTGCTGGTCCTCCCGAAAAGCCGATCCTCCCGAAAGAGCTGATCCTTCCGAAAGAGAGGGGCAAGGACGTGTCCATCACCCCCAGGAGACCGCTGCGTTCGGTACTGCTGGCCCTGCTGTCGTTACTCGCGGCGGCGCTCGTGGCCGCCCCCACCGCAACGGCCCGCACCGAGGCCGCTCCCACGGCGACCCTCACCGAGATCACCGGCTTCGGTACGAACCCCAGCAATCTCCAGATGTACCTGTACGTGCCGGCCAACGTCACCGCGCACCCCGCCGTCGTCGTGGCCGTGCACTACTGCACCGGCTCCGGACCGGCCATGTACAACGGCACCGAGTGGGCCCAACTGGCCGACACCTACGGCTTCGTGGTGGTCTACCCCTCGGTCACCCGCGCCAGCAAGTGCTTCGACGTGTCCTCGCCGCAGGCGCTGAGGCGGGGCGGCGGCAGCGACCCCGTCGGCATCAAGTCGATGATCGACTGGACGGTGAACACCTACTCCGCCGACACCACCAGGATCTACGCCACCGGCATCTCCTCCGGCGCGATGATGACGAACGTCCTGCTCGGGGACTACCCGGACGTGTTCGCGGCGGGCGCGGCCTTCTCGGGCGTCCCGTTCGGCTGCTTCGCCACGACGGACGGCTCGGAGTGGAACAGCGCGTGCTCGGGCGGCACGGTCACCCGCACCCCGCAGGAGTGGGGCAACCTCGTCCGCGCGGCCTACCCCGGCTACACCGGCACCCGGCCCCGCATGCAGGTGTGGCACGGCACCGAGGACGACGTGCTGCGCTACCCCAACTTCGGGGAGGAGATCAAACAGTGGACGAACGTCCTCGGCGTCAGCCAGACGCCCGCCGCCACGGACACCCCCGTGTCCGGCTGGACCCGCACCCGCTACGGCGCCACCGGTGACCGGGCCCCCGTCGAGGCGATCAGCCTCCAGGGAGTCGGCCACAACCTCTACAGCTGGGGCATGGCCGACCGCGCACTGACCTTCTTCGGCCTCAAGGGCGACGGCCCCGCGCCCCAACCCCAGCCCGGCGCCTGCAAGGTGACGGCCACGACGAACGCCTGGAGCACCGGCCTCACCGCATCGCTGACCATCACCAACACGGGCTCGACCGCGATCAACGGCTGGCAGCTGGCCTTCACCCTCCCCACCGGTCAGACCATCACCAACGGCTGGGGCGCCACGTACAGCCCGCCCTCCGGATCGGTGACGGCGACGAACGCGACGTACAACGGCACGATCGCACCGAACGCGAGCGTGTCCGTCGGGTATCAGGCGAACCACAGCGGCAACAGCGCGGTGCCGAGTGGGTTCAAGCTCAACGGGACGTCCTGCACGACGGGTTGACGGCTCGACGGGTGATCGCCCGACGGCTTGATCGCTCGACGGTCGCCAGGGCTCCACCGGCGGGATGTTCCGGCGCACGGCGCGGAACTCCCGCCGGACGGCGGCCGGGAGCGCGGCGGCCCACCCGGGCGTGACCGGCGTCAGACCGACCGGTGGTATTGGTCCGGCACATGCACGTCCCCGCCCAGTTCCCGCGCCGCATGCCGTGCCCAGGACGGGTTCCGCAGCAGCTCGCGGCCCAGCAGGACCGCGTCCGCCTCGCCGTTGGACAGGATCTTCTCGGCCTGTCCGGGGTCGGTGATGAGGCCGACCGCGGCGACCGGGAGGGCGGTCTCCGCCTTGACGCGGGCGGCGAAGGGGACCTGGTAACCGGGGCTTACCGGGATGCGGACGCCGGAGGCGTTGCCGCCGGTGGAGACGTCCAGGAGGTCGATGCCGTGGGCCCGGAGGTCGTGGGCGAAGCGGACGGTGTCGTCCGGGGTCCACCCGCCCTCCTCCAGCCAGTCGGTCGCCGAGATGCGGAAGAAGAGGGGCTTGTCGTCGGGCCAGACCTCGCGCACCGCGTCGACGACCTCCAGGGCGAAGCGCGTGCGGTTCTCGTACGAGCCGCCGTACTCGTCGGTGCGGTTGCTGTGCGGGGAGAGGAAGTTGGCGATCAGATAGCCGTGGGCGCCGTGGATCTCGGCGACTTCGAAGCCGGCGGCGAGCGCGCGGCGGGCCGCGTCCGCGAACTGCGCGACGACCTCGGCGATCTGAGCGACCGTCAGCTCGGTCGGCACCGTGTGGTCCTCGTCGTGGGCCACCGCGCTCGGGCCCAGCGGCTGCCAGCCCAGCGCGTCCGACGGGGCGAGCGGCGCGCCGCCCTTCCACGGTCGGTCGGTGGAGGCCTTGCGGCCCGCGTGAGCGAGCTGGATTCCCGGGACCGTGCCCTGGGAGACCAGGAAGCGCGTGATGCGGCGGAACGCCTCGACCTGGGTGTCGTTCCAGATGCCGAGGTCGTAGGGGGTGATGCGGCCCTCGGGGCTGACGCCGGTGGCCTCGACGATGATCAGGCCCGTGCCGCCGGCCGCGCGTGCCGCGTAGTGCGCGAAGTGCCAGTCGTTCGGGGCGCCGATCCCGGGGCCGTCCGGAGCGGCCGAGTACTGGCACATCGGCGGCATCCACACCCGGTTCGGGATCGTCACGTCGCGGAGGGTGCGGGGCTCGAAGAGTGCGCTCACGGCGGGCTCCATTCGTCACGGGACCGTTGGCGGTCGGCTCGTACGATAGGCATCGTAGTACGTCGAGTGTCAAACTACGAAAGGTCTCGTACAATGAGGCCGTCCAGGGGTCGGTCGCCCGGTCCGTGGGCCCCGGCAAGCCTGGAGAAGTGGAGCCCGCCGTGACCTCCCCCGCCGTCAGCACTCGTGCCCTCCCGCACCCGGAGCGCGGCGAGATCCGGCTGGAGGGCGTCCTGCACGCCCTCTCCGACCCGATGCGCCTCCGGATCGTGCGAGAACTCGCCGCGGCGGGCGCCGAGCTCTCCTGCTCGCACTTCGATCTGCCCGTCACCAAGTCGACGACCACCCACCACTTCCGGGTGCTGCGCGAGAGCGGTGTGATCCGGCAGATCTACCAGGGCACGGCCAAGATGAACGGGCTGCGCCGGGAGGCCCTAGAGGATCTCTTCCCGGGGCTTCTCGACGCCCTTCTCGCCGCCGCCGCCCGCCAGGCCGACCGGCTCGGGAGCGGCTGAAGCGGCTTTCGCGGGCAGGTGGTTGAAGAGCAGGTTCAGGGCGATGGCCGTCAGGCAGCCCGCGCTGATCCCGCTGTTCATCACCGTCTGGAACCAGTCGGGGAACTTCTCGTAGATCGTCGGCACCCCGACCGGCAGCACCCCCATGGCCACCGACACGGCCACCACCGTCAGATTGTGGTTGCCCCTGAAGTCCACCTGGGCGAGGGTCCGCAGGCCGCTCGCCGCGACGGTCCCGAACATCACCAGGCCCGCCCCGCCGAGCACCGGCGCCGGTATCGCCGCGACCACCGCTCCCAGCTTGGGCAGCAGTCCGAGCAGGACCAGGATGCCGCCGGCCGTGGCGACGACCCAGCGGCTGCGCACCCTGGTCATGCCGACCAGGCCCACGTTCTGGGCGTACGCCGTGTACGGGAAGGTGTTGAAGACGCCGCCGAGCACGGTCGACAGCCCGTCGGCGCGCAGGCCGTCGGAGAGGGAGCGCGGCTCGACCGCCCGGTCCGTCATCTCGCCGACCGCGATCAGGTCACCGGTCGTCTCGGTCATCGTCACCAGCGCCACGACCAGCATCGACACGATCGCCGAGAACTCGAAGGTCGGTGCCCCGAAGTGGAACGGCGTGCTGATCCCGACCCAGTCCGCGTCCCCGACCCCGCCGAAGTCCGTGAACCCGAAGGGGACGGCCACCGTCAGGCCCACCGCGATGCCGATCAGTACCGCGATCCGGCTCAGGAACGCGGGCGCGAACCGCTGCACCCCCAGCACCACCGCCAGGACGAAGACGGCCAGCGCGATGTTCTTCGGTGCGCCGAAGTCGGCCGAACCGACCCCGCCCGCCGCCCAGTTGCCCGCGACCGGGAGCAGGGAGATGCCGATGATCAGGATCACCGTGCCCGTGACCAGCGGCGGGAAGAAGCGCAGCAGCCTGCCGAAGACCGGTGCGAGCAGCATGATCGCGAGGCCCGCGACGATGACCGAGCCGTAGATCGCCGGGAGCCCGCCGCCCGTCGTGCCGATCAGGACCATCGGGGACACGGCCGCGAAGGTGCAGCCCTGCATGATCGGCAGGCGTACGCCGAAGCGCCAGAAGCCGACGCACTGGATGAGGGTGGCGATACCGCACACCAGGAGGTCGGCCGTGATGAGATACGCGAGGTCCGCCGGTGACAGCTTCATCGCGCTGCCGACGATCAGGGGGACGGCCACCGCACCGGCGTACATCGCGAGGACGTGCTGGAGGCCGAGGGCGGCGAGTTGGCGTACCGGGGGGACTTCGTCGACAGGGTGCTTGGTCATGGGAGGACCGTAAGCTCCTTGCACAGTTTGTTGATTTCGGCCGGGTTGCCGGTTCGTTGCCCGGTGCGGGTCCGCCGTGGCCGGCCGCACGGTTCCGCAGGCTAGGAGCCGCGAGCGGCGTCCAGAAGGGACTGCCAGTCGGGGAGTTTCACCGTGCCCCGGCCCAGTGACGCGCCGAGCTCCGCCTCCGCCCGCTCGATCGCGCACCAGCCCGTCCACTCCACCGCCTCGACACCGTACGCCCGCAGCGCGTCCAGCGGGTCTCCGCGCAGTTCTCCGTGCACGAGCACGGGAGCGTCCTCGAGCAGGGAGGTCACCGTCTCCTTGGCGTCCGGGCGGTTGGTGCCGATGACGCCGGTCGGGCCGCGCTTGATCCAGCCGGCCACGTACTGTCCGGGGACGGCCGAACCGTCCTGCACGACACGGCCGCCGACGTTGGGCACGGTCCCGCTCTCCGCGTCGAAGGGCAACCCCTCCACCGGCATGCCCCGGTAGCCCACCGAGCGCAGCACCAACTGCGCCTCGATCTCCTCGAACTCACCGGTGCCGCGCACCCCGCCGCGCCCGTCCGGCACCGTCCGCTCGAAGCGGACCGCGCCCACCCGGCCGCCGTCGGCGAGGACCTCGACGGGACGCAGGAAGAAGCGCAACGCGATCCTGCGGGTGGACGGTCGTGACTGCGCGGCCGCCCAGCCGCGCAGCACCTCCACGTTCCGGCGCTGCGGTGCCGACAGGGGAGAAGGGTCGAGGTAAGCCGGGTCCAGCGCCAGTTCCTCGGCGCTCACGTCCACTTCGGTGTCCGGGAGCGAACCCAGCTCGCGCAGCTCCTTGGTGGTGAAGCGGGCCTGGGAAGGGCCGCGCCGACCCACCATGTGGACCTCCCTCACCCGGCTGGCCGCCAGCGCGGTCAGTGCCGGATGCGGGATGTCGGTCGGGCTGAGTTCCGTCGTCCCGCGCGCGAGCATCCGCGCCACGTCGACCGCGACGTTCCCGACGCCGATGACCACCGCCGACCGCGCCCCGGCCACGAAGCCGTCGGCCGCGGAGTCGGGGTGCGCGCTGTACCAGGACACGAACTCCGTCGCCGACCAGCTGCCCGGCAGATCCTCGCCCGGGATCCCGAGATGCCGGTCGGTCGCGGCGCCCACGCAGTACACGACGGCGTGGTACAGCTCGCGCAGCCGAGCGGCCGGCACCCCGCCGGGGCCGATCCCGACCCCGCCGAGAAACCGCACCCGCTCGTGCTCCAGGATCGCCCGCAGGTTGTTCTGGAGCGATTTGATCTTCTCGTGGTCCGGTGCCACGCCGTAGCGCACCAGACCGTAGGGACAGGGCAGCCGGTCCAGGACGTCGACGAGCACGTCGGGATCCTGCTGTACGAGGCTCTGGGCGGTGTAGCACCCGCTCGGCCCGGAGCCGACGACGGCGACACGCATGCCTCCAGGATCGCACCGCCGCCGCTCCGCTGACAGGGTGCTGCGCGTGGCATACGCACGCGTGTCCGTTCGTATGGAATGTGATCATGCGGTTACGTTGCGTATGTGCTAGAAGCATCCTTTCTTAATCTTTCTGATCGTTGTCCGACGGACGGCAGCGTGTCCGTGTGGCCCGCGTGGGAAGTGCGGGAGGAGGACGGCGCGACGGCCTGGTGCCACGTCCGGCTGGCCTTCCCCGACGGTGCCCGGGTCGACGCGCTCGCCGTGGTGTCCGAAGGGGGCGTCTGCCTGGAGGACGTACGGGCGATGCCCGCCCTGTCCCTCGACGACCTGGGTGTCCTCGCGGACTGGATCGAGGAGCCGCTCTTCGAGGCGTGCGGAGTGGAACCCGCGACGGGGGCTGAAGCAGGGGCGGGCGCCTCGCGTCGGGCTCGCCCGGCCTGGCCGCGCGGCATGGAGGGACGGTGGCAGGTGGCGCAGGAGTATCGGGCCGCCCAGGGGGACGGCGTCGACCCGGTCCTCGCCGTGATGTGCGCGACCGGGCACAGCCGCCGCAAGTCGCTCCGGCTCATCTCCCAGGCGCGTGACGCGGGCTTCCTGACGCCACGTCACGCACGGCGCTGAAGCGACCGGTTCCCGCACGCGGTTCAGAGCATGTTCCGCATCCGGTTGATCTCGCTCGTCTGCTGGGCCACCACGTCGTCCGCCATCTCCTCGATCCGGACGTTGTTGCCCTGCCCCTTCACGTCCGTCGCCATGGTGATCGCCCCCTCGTGGTGAGTGATCATCAGGGTGAGGAAGAGCTCGTCGAAGGCCTTTCCCTTCGCCGCGCGCAGCTTCTTCAGCTGTGCCTCGGTCGCCATGCCCGGCATCGCGGCGTGCGTGTGGTCCTTGCTCTTCTCGGACTGGCCGTAGTCCTTCAGCCAGGCCCGCATCGCGGCGATCTCCGGTCCCTGGGCGGCCGAGATCCGTTCGGCGAGCGCCTTGAGTTTCGCCGACTCGGCGCGTGACGGGGCCAGTTCGGTCAGTTCCAGGGCCTGGGCGTGGTGCGTGATCATCATCCGGGCGTACGAGACGTCCGCCGAGTTGGGCGTGTCGTCGTCGGCCCGCTGCTCCTCGGCGTCCTGTGCGGACAGCGTGCGGTTCGCCTCGCCCGGTTTGCCCGGCACCAGCACCGAAGGCCCGGTCGCCGAGGCCGACTTCGGGTCCGCCTCGGATTCGCAGCCGGCGAGGGCCAGGGCTGCGAGAGCGACCAGGGCCGCTGTCATCAGGGGCGCGCGGCGGAAAAGCACAGGGGTCACCCGTGGTCCCTTCATTGCGAGTTCGTTGCCCTCTGTTGATCTGTGCATGATGAAGACGATACTGCGGTGACGCGTGAACCGTTCCACATGAACGGCACAGGGAGGAAAACAGTGATCCTGTTGAGAGAGTCCCGAACCCGGCACAGACGACTGGGAGTTGCCGCGGCCGCCGCGGGTCTCCTGGCCGCGCTGCTGACCGCCGGTCCGGCCGTCGCGACCCCCGATCCCGGGGACGGTCCGGCCACGGGCAAGGGCGTGTCGAAGAGCACCGAGGCCGAGGTGAAGGCGGCGATCGCCGACGGCGAGATACCCGGCCAGGACGAGATCGTCCACTCCGACAACATCGAGCACCTCGTCAACATCCCCAAGGACGCCCTGCCCGGCACCAATTCGGACCTGGCCTTCCAGGGCCGGTACGCCTTCTCCGGCAACTACGACGGCTTCCGCATCTTCGACATCAGCAACCCGAAGGCCCCGAAGACGGTCGCCCAGGTGCTCTGCCCGGGCTCGCAGAACGACATCTCCGTCTCCGGCAACCTGCTGTTCCTGTCCACCGACTCCTCGCGCAGCGACAGCAGTTGCAGCAGCACCACCCAGCCCGCGACCGAGAAGTCGTCGTGGGAGGGCATGAAGGTCTTCGACATCAGCGACAAGCGGAACCCGAAGTACGTCGCCGCCGTCGAGACCGCCTGCGGCTCGCACACCCACACGCTGGTGCCCGAGCGCAGGAACGTCTACATCTACGTCTCCTCGTACTCCCCGAACGCCGCCTACCCCGACTGCCAGCCGCCGCACGACGGCATCTCGGTCATCAAGGTGCCGCGCAACGCCCCCGAGAAGGCGGCGGTCGTCGGCTTCCCGGTGCTCTTCCCGGGCGAGGGCCCCGACGGCGGCGGCAACCCCGGCGGACCCACCAACCCCGGCGTCTCCAAGACCACCGGCTGCCACGACATCACGGTGCTCCCGGACAAGGACCTGGCGGCGGGCGCCTGCATGGGTGACGGCATCCTGTTCTCCATCAAGGACCCGGAGAACCCGAAGGTCATCGACCGGGTGCAGGACAACGTGAACTTCGCGTTCTGGCACTCGGCGACCTTCAACCAGAAGGCGAACAAGGTCGTCTTCACCGACGAGCTGGGCGGTGGCGGTGCGGCCACCTGCAACGCGGAGATCGGCCCGAACCGCGGTGCGGACGGCATCTACGACATCGTCGGCAAGGGGGACAAGCGCAAGCTGGTCTTCCGCAGCTACTTCAAGATCCCCCGCTACCAGGCGGACGTCGAGGTGTGCGTGGCCCACAACGGCTCGCTGATCCCGGTCAAGGGCAAGGACATCATGGTCCAGGCCTGGTACCAGGGCGGTGTCTCCGTCTGGGACTTCACCAACTCCTCGAAGCCCAAGGAGATCGGCTACTTCGAGCGCGGCCCGGTGACCACCGAGCGGCTGACCACCGCCGGCCCCTGGTCGGCGTACTACTACAACGGCTACATCTACTCGAACGACATCGCCAAGGGCTTCGACGTCCTGAAGCTCAGCGACAAGCGGACGGATCCCGCCAAGAAGGTGCGGATCGGAGAGCTCAACGTCCAGACGCAGCCGGACTACTTCGACTGATCCTCGGACTCCCGGCCCGTCTCGAAGAACCGCGACAGATCGGTGTCGCACGTCCCGCCGGGTGCCTCGGCGCCCGGCGGGACGCCCTGCTCCCAGTCGAGCCGGTAGCGCGTGAACAGCTCGGCGCGCAGGATCGTGACCGGCATCGGCACGTTGGGCACCACCATCGCGTAGACCGCGCCCATGAGCTGCGAACGCAGCATGGGGTAGTCGGTCTCGACCGTCTGGGAACCGTGCCGCTCCATCGTGTCCCGCAGCAGTTCGGCGAGGCGCTGCTGCTCGGGGCACTCCACGAAACCGTCGGTGTCCAGCAGGCCCGCCATGTGCTGGCGCATGAGCACGGTCCGGTCCCGGGCCAGGCCCAGGATCGCGTCGATGGCCCGCGCCATCCGCTCCCGGCCGTCCTCGGTGCGCGGCTCGCGTTCCAGCGCCTCCTGCAGGGTGCGGTGCATGAGCCGGTGCACGGCCGACTGCACCAGCTGACGCTTCCCGGGGAAGTAGTACGACACCAGACCGCGCGCCGAACCGGCCCGGTCCGCGATGTCGCCGAGGGTCGTGGCCTCGTAGCCGCGCTCGGAGACGAGTTCGATGGCCGCCTGCAGGAGCCGCTCCCGGGAACGGCGGCGCAACTCTTCATTGACCGAGGCGCTGCGCGGGGACATGCTGTAACTCCTGCGTTGACTGGCTATCAGCCAACTATACTCAGTGCGTCCGGACCGGCCCGCGAAAGGCCTGGTCAGGACTGCCGCCTGCTCTGGGCGACGCGGGGGATCGTCCAGGGTGGGCGAGCATACGCTCCGATGGTGTCCTCAGGCGACCTTCCAGCGGGGTGACCACCCCGTTTTCGGACACCTTTTTCTGTGTCGGTTCAGGCGTCGGCCCGGGGGCTCAGTCCACCAGGCCGAGTACCGGCCGCAACGCGTCGGGACGCTGTGCCGCCGGCAGATGGTCCACGAAGTGCACCGCGCAGCCCAGGGCTGCCGCGCCGCCGTCCGCCCGCCGGTCGTCGCCGACCATCAGGACGTCCCCCGGCTCACTGCCGAGCGCCGTGCAGGCGGTCTTGAACAGACGGGGGTCCGGCTTCTGGATGCCGTGCTCGTACGACAGCACATACACGTCGACGTACGGATCGAGCCCGTGCGCGCGGAAGACCGGGCGCAGGTCCCAGCCGATGTTGCTCACCACGCCCACCCTGATCCCCCGCTCGCGCAGTGCGTGCAGCACCTCGGCGGCGTCGGGGTACGGCTCCCAGGCGTCGGGGAGCATGTGCCGGTCGTACAGGGCGTCGTGCAGGGCGGGATCCGGCAGCGGGACGAGTCGGGAGAGACCGGTGTACGCGGCCCGGTGCAGCTCCGCGCTCTCGTCCCGGACTCCCCACACGGCGGCGAGTTCCTCCGGCATCGACACCCGGGGCGCCACCCCACCGGGCAACGCCCCCACGCTCTCCAGCTCCCGCACGGCCCGCGTCAACTCGGCCTCGGTCAGGGCGAGTCCGGCTTCGTCCAGGACGGCACGCAGCCAGGACTCGGTGGATTCGATGCGGAAGAGGGTTCCCGAGAAGTCGAACAGAACGGCAGCCATACGAAGATCCTACGGGCCGCTGTTCCGGTCGACGGGGAGCCCGGTTGGCGGGGGCGGGGTGAAGCCCACCTCACCGGCGGCCGGAAGCGCATCCCCCGCGGCCGGAAGTGCATCTCACCGGCGGCCGCCACGTCCGCGCAGGCCACGTGCTCGCTCCCGCGGGACGCCACGCGCCCGTCCGGCCAGGTGCCGAGCTCGGCGGCGGACGCGATGGTCCGGCCCCGCGCCGTCCCGCCGTCCCGCCGTCCCGCCGTCCCGTCGAGCGGAGCCCGGCCGGGACCGTCGTTCACGGCCGGTAGCGCTGGTGGACCGCCATCGCCAGGGTCACGAGCATCGCGCCCAGGAGCCAGCCGCCGAGGACGTCGGAGGGCCAGTGGACGCCCAGCCAGATGCGGGTCAGGCCGACGCCCACGACAGAGACCACGGCGAGGGTCAGAGCCGAGAACCACAGGGTGCGGCCGACGCCGTAGTGGTGGAGCAGCCACAGGAGGAGACCGCAGACGACCGTCGCCGTCAGGGCGTGTCCCGACGGGTAGGCCGCGAAGTGGGCCGTGTCCACGGGGTCGGGCCACACAGGGCGTTCGCGGCCGACCGCTGCCTTCATGACCTGCTGAACCAGTGTGCCCACTGCACATGTGGCCACCAGCCATGCGGCGGTCCAGCGGGCATTGCGCCGCCACACCAGCCAGATCGCCGCGGCCGCGGCCAGCAGGCGCATCGCCCAGGGGTCCCAGACCCAGTCCGTGAGGATGCGGAAGGCGTGGGTGAGTCCCGGCTCGTCGACCGCCCAGCGGTGCGTGGTGTCGGCGATGTCGCCGTCCACGGTGAGCAGTGGCCGCCACTCGACCACGACCAGGACGAGCAGCAGGAGCGAGCACAGGGCGAGGGCACCGGTCGCGCGGGCGGCGGTCCGGTGCTCCGGCGGACGGGGCGGGGAGTCGACGGACGGCGAGTGCATACTGCGATCCTCGCCGACCGGTGTGCCTTGAGGCGAATTCCGGTGCGGGCGGTGGATCGCCGCACCCGGCAGCCACGCAGTGAGACGCGAGCGGCGGGGGCGTGCGTCGCCCGCCTCAGAGCGTCAGCAGCATGGCCACCATCGCGATGCCCATCGACAGGCGGCAGGCGCGCGCCAGTTCGGGGCGGTCGCCCCAGCCGACGGTGCCGCCGCCGGCGGTCACCGGTATCAGGCGGGCGCCTGCCAGCAGGACGTATCCCGCGAAGTAGAGCAGGAGGACGCCCGTCACCGCGGGGACCCCGGCACCGCCGTGGTGGCCGGGGGAGGACGCCATCACCACCGCCATGTAGACCATGGCCCCCGCGCCCACCAGGTGGTGCAGATGATGGGTGCTCGTGCGCGCAGCCCACAGCGCGTGCAGCGCGGCCCCGGCGAACACGGCCGAGTAGAGCGGCCAGGCCCATGGCGGAGGTGTGAACACGGCGGCCGGTACGGCCATCGCGGCCATCCCGAAGCCCATCAGCGCCTCGCCGCCCGCGGTCCGGCGCTGCTCCTCGACGCTGCTGCGCATCCGCAGCAGGCAGTACGCCCCGGTCGCCGCGCAGAGCGCCACCAGCAGCCAGCCGGGCGAAGCCGGTCCGTGCACGCCCACCTCCCCCTCGACCCCCTCGACGGTCGGTCAAGGAATGCCCGGGCCATGCGGCGCGCAATCGAGCGCAAGGGTGTACACGGGGAGCGTGCGACGGAGCACAGCAGGTCAGGGCGCCGTTCCCGTATTTTTTACGGGTAAAACACCTGCTAAGGTTGTTGTTCATGAACGCTCGTCTCCCGCTGGCCGGTGTGCTGCGCCTGGGCAGGCCCTCCGACATCTGGTTCAAGCCCGCCCTGAGCGTGGTGGTCGCGGTCGCCCCGCCCAACCTGACCCTGCTGGCCCTCGGCCGGCTCGACCTGGCGATGTACACCATGGCCGGGTCCCTGTGCGCGCTGTACGCCCACAACCGGCCCTACGCCGCCCGGGCCCGCGCGCTGGCCGGGGTGGTGCTCGGCATGGTCGCAGGACTCGGCGTCGGCCTGGTCGCCGCCTCCCTCACCGGCAGCGCGGTCGTGCTGGTCACCGTCGGGGCGCTCGTGGCCGCCGTACAGAAGACGCTCTGCGACGCGACCCGGATCGGCCCGCCGGGTCATGTCGTGCTCACCTTCATCAGCTCCGCCTCCCTGTTCGTCCCGCAGACCCTCCCCCAGGTCCCCGGCCACCTCGCCCTGGCCCTCGCGGCGGGCGGCTGGGCCTGGCTGGTCGGCATGGCGCCGGGCCTGTTCCGGCCGCACGGCCCGGAGCGCCGGGCCACCGCCCGTGCCCTCGACGCGGCTGCCGCGCACGCCGAGAACCCGCGCTCCCCGGTGAGCGCAACCGCCCACGCCGCCGTCCAGGCCGCCTGGCAGACCCTGCTCTCCGCCGGAGCCCGCTCCGAGACCCGGCGTGCCCTCGAACGCCTCGTCGTGCGTGCCGAGGTCGCCCTCGCCGCCCCGGCCGACGCCGACCGGGCCCGCCTGCGCGCCTGGGCCCGCGCACTGCGCGGCACGGCACCGGTCCCGCGGACGGAAGGCGAGGAACTCCTCGCCGCCGACGAACTCCTCGGTGCCGAGGCCGAACTCACCGCTCCCGCCCATCCGGTGTGGCGCATGCTCGCCCCGATCGCCGTGCGCACCGCCCTGGGCTGCGCCCTCGCCGGGTACGCCGCCCTGGCGCTCGGCGTCGGTCGCCCCTACTGGGCCCTGGTCACCGCGGCCTCCCTCTACCAGGCCAATGTCACCCTCACCTGGAGCCGGGCTGTGCAGAGGGTCGTCGGCAACCTCGTCGGGGTGCTGGTGTTCGCCGCCCTGGTCCCGCTCGCCCACCTCGGGCCCGCTGCCCTCGTCCTGTGCTGCCTCGCCCTCAACTTCGGCGCCGAGGCGCTCATCGGCCGCAACTACTGGCTCGGCAGCATCTGTGTGACCCCGATGGCCCTGCTCATCACCGAGTTCGCCGGGTACCAGGAGCCGGGCCGGCTGATCACCGACCGGGTCGTGGACACCCTCGTCGGGGCGCTGGCCGGATTCGTCGCCGCCCTGGCCGTCACCAACCGGCGCGCGGGCGACCGTGTCGAGCTGTCGCTGGCCGCCGTGGAACGCGCCCGGGACCACGCGGCCCGTCTCCTGGCCGAGCCGCACCCCGACTTCGGCGCCCTGGACACCGCCCGCCGCGCCCTCGCCACCGCCCTGGTCGACCTGCGCGCGACCGTCGAGGCGGCATCCGGCGAATGGTGGCTGCGCGCCCTGCCCCTGGAGAGGGTCGTGCACGCCGAGCGGGCCGGACACCGTACGCTCGCCGCGACGATCCGGCACCACAGAGCGGAGGGCGTACGTCCATGACGGCACCGAACGGCCGACCGGCGGACCCGACGAGAAACGACACCGTCGCCGCCGTCGTCCGGCAGTGGCAGACCGTCCACCCGGGCCTCGACACCGGCCCCATGGAGATCATCGGCCGCGTCAACCGCTGCGCCGCCCTCCTCCAGCAGGCCGAGGACGCCCCCCTGCGCCGGGCGGGTCTCAGCCGCCCCGAGTTCGACCTGCTGGGCGCTCTGCGCCGCACCGGCCACGAGCTCACCCCCGGCGACCTGGCCCGCGAGACCTTCTCCTCCGGCGCCGCCGTCACCAAGCGCCTCAAGCAGCTGACCGAACGGGGCCTGGTCGAGCGCCGGGGCGACACCCGCGACCGGCGCGTGGCCCACGTCCGGCTCACCGAGGCCGGACGTGACCTGGTCGACGGGATCCTGCCCGAGCAACTGGCCTACGAGACGGCCGTCCTGGCCGTGCTGACCCCCGAGGCGCGGGACGAACTCGCCGCCCGGCTCGGCGAACTGCTCGGCCGGCTCGAGGGCAGCCTGGGCGTGCTCCGCGCCTGACGCCCCCGACCTGCGGTTTCGGAAGTTTCGAAGCCCGCCGCCTGTTGACGCGGTCCACCCGCGCTTCCTACGTTCGTCCAGGTCGGTGCGGATCATCGACTGTCGTACGGAATGTCGAACGAAGGATGGATGCCGTGGCAGCCGAAGGTCCCGCCCGCGAGAAGCTCACCATCGACCTCGGCACCGAGACCGGCCCCTTCCACGGAGGGGCGAGCGGCACGCTCTACGGCCTCTACGGCGACGGCGTGCCCAGCCGTGTGGTGGTCGAGGGCATGTACCCGCGCACGGTGACGACCAAGGCCCAGGACGGCGCCCAGCACCCCGGCGGCGACGCCCTGGAGATCCTGCCCCCGTTCGTCGCGGCGGGCGGCAAGGACGTCTACGTCTACCTGCCCGACTTCTACCGGGGGTTTCCGTACGAGTGGCCGGGCGCCACCGGTGCGGAGCGACTGGCCGGACACCTGGACGTGATCCGCCGCCAGGTCGAACACGTCCTGGCGCTGGGGGAGTCGAGGTCCCACATCGTGTACGTGCCGTTCAACGAACCTGAGGGCAACATGTTCGGCGAGGGGGAGTGGAGCTACGACCGGGTCTCCTGGCGGACCGCACCGGAGCACTACTTCGCCGCCTGGGAGGCCGCCCACCGCCTCATCAAGGACCTCGACCCGCACGCGCGCGTGGCCGGACCCAACACCTGCGTCCTGTACCCCGAGGTCAGGGACTTCCTGGAGTTCGCGAAGGCGCACGACGTGCTGCCCGACATCGTCACCTGGCATGAACTGTCCTCGCCCGCCGAGGTCCGCACCAACGTCGCCAAGTACCGGGAGCTGGAAAGGGAGTTGGGCATCGGCCCGTTGCCCGTCAACATCAACGAGTACGCGCACAACTACCACGTCTCAGTCCCCGGCCAGATGATCCAGTGGATCGCCGCGATCGAGGAGTCGAAGGTCGACGCCGACCTCGCCTACTGGAACATCGCGGGCAATCTCAACGACTCGGCGGTGGAGGCGAACAAGGCCAACGGCCAGTGGTGGCTGTACAACGCCTACGGACAGCTGAGCGGGAACACCGTGCGGGTCGTCGCCCCGCACCCCAACGTGCAGTACACGCTTCAGGGCGTCGCCACCCTCGACCGGGACAAGCGCCAGGCCCGGGCGCTGCTGGGAGGAGCGGACGGCACGGCGGACATCGTGTTCGAGGGCGTGGACGCCGAGGTGTTCGGGGACGTGGTCCACGTACGGCTCACAGAGATCCGCTGGACGGGCCAAGTGGGCGCCGGAGCACCGCCCCTGCGGCTGCGGGACGAGGAACTCCCGGTCCACGACGGCGAGGTGACGGTGCGTCTGGACGGCCTCGACGCGATGTCCGCCTACCAGGTGATCCTGTCGCCGGGCGGCAACGGGGCCGAGTCCTTGCCGCCCGCGGTGCGCTGGCGGCACACGTACGAGGCCGAGGACGCCCGCTACACGGGCGGCGGTTACGCGAGGAACGGGCCCGAGGGGTCGCCGTCCGCCGTCGACCGGTTCGCCACCTCCGGCGGCTACCACGTGGGCGGACTGCGCACCGGCTCCGACGGTGTGCTCGCCTTCGACGTCGAGGTCCCGCAGGCCGGGACGTACGACCTCATGGTGTTCGCGGGCTCGCACAACCTGGCCGACCTGGTGCGCGAACAGGGGCCCACCAACGTCTTCCTGCGCGTCGACGGCGAGAACCCGCGCGAACTGCGGCTGCCGCTCGGCTACAAGCCGGCGGTCTGGGGCCACACCGACACCCGCGCGGAGCTCACCGCGGGCCGCCACCGGATCACCCTCGCGGCCCAGGACCCCGACCTCGGGGCGACCAGGGGCGACGCGGCCGTCGACAAGCTGGACCTCGTGCTGCGGGAGGAGGACGACATCGCGCTGTACGACGCCGAGTTCGCGGACCTCGCCGGTGGCGCCCGGGTCAGCCACGCCCACCGCGGTGCCTCGGGACCCGGGGTCGCCGTGCTCCCGCGGGGAGGCACCGTCACCTTCTGGGTGCACGCGACCGACGACGGCGAGGCCTCCGTGACCGTCGACGCGCTCGGGCCCGGGGAGGGCGTGCTGAGCGTCAACGGCGAGGAGACCGGGCGTGTCGAGCGCGGCGCGGTACCGCTCTTCCTGGCCGGAGGCGTCAACAAGGTGACCGTCACCGGGACGTCGGACCGGCTGATCGTCGACCGGCTGCGGATCGGCCCCTCGCGCGGTCTCCTGCCGGCCACCGTGTACGCCGCCGAGGAAGGCGTCATGACCGGCGCGGCGAGGGTGGCCGGGTTCCCGTACGCCGTGGGCGGCAAGGCGGTCGACGGCGTCGGTGCCGGACCCGCGAACGCGCTCACCCTGACCGTCACGGCGGACCGCGCCGGCCGCCACGCGCTGACGATCCGCTACTCCAACGGCGAGCAGCCCCCCTCCACCCACTACAACCCGGACCCGGTCTGCCGTCACGCCGACATCGGCGTCAACGGGGCGCCCGCCCGGCGCGTCCTGTTCCCGACCACCTTCCACTTCAACAACTTCTGGAACCTGTCCGTGCCCGTCACCCTGCGGCCGGGCCCGAACACGCTCACCTTCACCGCGGACGAGCTCCCGGACTTCGCCGGCGACGTCGGGGACACCAGGAACGGGTTCGGCCGGCGCTCCGCCTACGCCCCCGTCATCGACCAGGTCACGGTGACACCGCTGGCCCTCGGGGACTGAAAGCCCGTCACCCCCGGCCGGCCGGCGCCGCCAGCTTGCGCAACCGCCGCCAGTTCAGGCGCGGTTGCCTGGCCGGCACACCTGGTCGCTTCCTCGGGACACGGACCCTTAGCGCCCCGGGCGCGATGCGGCAGTGGACCGGGGTGGGCAGCACCAGGGCCTCGCCGTCGACGCCGACCTCGATCTCCGGACGGTCGGCGTCGACGACGACCTCCCGGGCGGACAGGACCGCCAGACCCTCCGGATCGGGGTCGAGGAGCAGGGCCGCCGCCTCGGCGGCGCTGTCCACCCTGACGCCGAGGATGCCGAGCAGCCCGGAGTCGAGCCGCTCACGGCGGCCGAGGCCCACCGGGTCGCCGGTGCGGTAGGCGTTGTTGCTCACCAGTACGGCCTGCGGACCGTCGATCGTGGTGGCGTCGACCCGCGCGGTCAGATGCGGGCCGCGCTGCCGGGTGAGCAGGTCGGGGAGCAGCTCCAGAGTCGTGCCGATCTTGTCGTCGCGGTAGGCGGGACTCTGGACGACGGCCGCGTACGCGCCGAAGGAGGCGTTGTTGACGAACGGGTGGTCCGCGACGAAGCCGAGATCCACGCGGAGTTCGACACCGTCGGTGAGCGCCTCCAGACAGGTCGCGGGGTCGGTGCGGTCGAGACCGAGGTCCATGGCGAAGTGGTTGCGGGTGCCGGCGGAGACGACGAGGAACGGCAGGTCGTGTTCGGCGGCGACGGCGGCCACCAGCGCCTGGGTGCCGTCCCCGCCCGCGACGCCCAGCAGGTCGGCGCCCTCGGCCACGGCCGCCCGGGCCAGCGCGGTCACGTCCTGCTGCTCCTCCGGGTCGAGCAGGACGACCCGTGCGCCCAGCCGTTCGGCCTTCTCCCGCAGCCCGAACTGCTCGACCTTCCCGCCTCCGGAGCGGGGGTTCATGATCAGGAAGGGCCGCCGCACGGACCGCGCCCGGTGCTCCTTCATGCGCTTCGGGCGGGTACCGGCGCTGCGCAGTGCGTAGCGCCCGCTCCACACGGCCATGCTCCACAGCACCGGCGACAGCACGATCACCCATCCCAGGGTGATGACGAAGAGGACCAGGACCAGGGCGGGCGTGACGACCGCCAGCGCCGCCGCCAGCCAGCGTTCCGGGCCGCGTCGCGTCAGCGTCCACCACATCGCCGCCGCCGTGACGGCCGCGCCCGCGAGCCCGGCCGCCAGCAGCAGGACGCCGCCCAGACCGCCGTAGGCGAGGGGGAGCAGTACCGCGAGGGCGGCCGTCGCCAGGGACGTCCTGGCCGCCCATCTCTGCCTGCGAAAGGCCGGGGCGTTCACGTCCACGCTCATGTGCTCCTCCACTGCTCGACGCCCTGGGGCCACGGCGGTCGGCGGAGCATATCCAAGTGGTCGCAACGGCAGGCACCGCGCGTGATGCCGGCGGCCGGTGGACGGTGGGTTCAGATTCCCGGGCGACTGCGGATCGGATGGTCCGCCGGGACCTCCACCAGCACGATTTGCGTCCCGTCCGGGTCCGCCACCCACATCTCGACCAGTCCCCACGGCTCCTTCACCGGTGGCCGCACGATCTCGACGCCCTTGTCCAGCAGTTCCCGGTGCGCCGCGGTCACGTCGGCGACCTGGAGCCACAGCCGGACGTCCGCGGCAGGCGGCGCCTCGGAGCGCCCGGACAGCTCCAGGAACCCGCCGCCGAGGAAGTAGACGGTGCCCCGCTCCGGCCCCGTGCCGAACTCGCGGTACACGGCGAGGCCCAGCTGATCGCCGTAGAAGACTCGGGAACGCTCCGGATCCGTGGGCCGCAGCAGGACGCGGCCGCTCAGTACGTGCACCATGCGGGCGAGCCTATCCGGGGCGCTACTCTCGAGCCTGCCCGAGTTGTGCCCCCGAAGTGGAGATGCGCCCCATGGACACCACCGCCGGCCTCACCTTCCGTGATGCCACCGACGCCGATGTGGACGCGCTGGTCGCGTTGGTCGAGTCGGCGTACCGCGGGGACGCCAGCCGGGCCGGGTGGACCACCGAGGCGGACATCCTGGAGGGGCAGCGGACGGACCCGGAGGGTGTGCTCGCGGTCATCAAGTCGCCCGACAGCCGGTTGCTGACGGTGGAGCGGGACGGACGGGTCGTCGCCTGCTGCCAGCTCGAACACCGGGGCACCCACGCGTACTTCGGGATGTTCGCGGTCAGCCCCGTGCTCCAGGGCGGCGGTCTCGGCAAGGTGATCATCGCCGAGGCGGAGCGGATCGCGCGGGAGACCTGGGGCGTCACCGAGATGCACATGACCGTGATCTCCGTGCGCGAGGACCTCATCGCCTGGTACGAGCGCCGCGGCTACCGCCGTACGGGAGAGATGACGCCCTTCCCGTACGGCGACGAGCGCTTCGGTGTGCCGCAGCGCGACGACCTTCGGTTCGAGCTGCTGGTCAAGCCGCTGGTGTGACGTTCCTGCCGCGGTTCAGGCGGTGAAGCGTCCGGTGCGTTTGATCTCCGGGTAGTCGGTCGTCGCGCCGTCCAGCTCCAGGGCCCGCACCAGCCGAAGGTGGTCCTGGGTGTTCACCACCCAGCCGATGATCCTCAGGTCCGCCTTGCGGGCCGCCTCGACGACCTCCAGGGTCAGCCTGCGGATGTTCAGGCAGACCGTCCCCGCACCGGCCTCGACGGCGCGGTCGACGATGTCGGGGCCGAACCGGCTGCCGATCAGCGCGGTCCGTACGCCGGGGACCAGCCGGCCGATCTCGGCGATCGCCTCGTCGTGGAACGAGGACACCTCGACCCGGGAGACGAGATCCCTCCGGAGCATGACCTCGGCCAGCGCACGGGCGGCCGCGATGTCCTTGATCTCGGCCTGGAGCGGCGAGCGCACCGCGTCCAGGACCTCCTCGAACGTCGGGACGCGCTCGCCGCGGCCCGCGTCCAGGGCGCGCAGTTCGGCGAGGGTCTTCTCGGCGATGGGGCCGGTTCCGTCGGTCGTGCGGTCCACGTCGGTGTCGTGCATGACGACGAGGGCGCCGTCCTTGCTCAGATGCAGATCGAGTTCGATGACGTCGAGGCCGGCCTGCTGGGCGGCGACGAAGGAACGGAGGGTGTTCTCGGGTTCGGTACCCATGACTCCGCGATGACCGATGGTAAGGAAGTTCAAGGTTCAACTCGCTTCCGTCGACGGCGGCTCGGTGCAGAGCCGCAGCCTAATGGCTACGCCGTGTGATGTACCCGTGCGTACGCGAGGGATCGCGGTGACGTACGGGGAAACGATCTCCCGTACCCGGAATCGCTGTGTTCATGGCACTCGACAGGAAAAAGTTCGGTGACCATTGGGTCGCGCAGGATAACTTCCCGTAACCGCTCTTGCTGGACGGAAGCTCGTATGTATACGGTCTCCATACGCGAGGTTCTCCTGTGGAGGATGGGACATGACGGAAATTCTTGTGCAGGCGGCGTCGGAGGACCTGGTTCCTCCCGTGACCAGGGTGGTGGAGCACCCGGCATGGCCCGTGCTCAAGGATGCCGTGGAGCGGATCCGGCCATGGCAGTCCAAGGACGGGTCGATCGACTTCGAGGCCGAGGGTGCGCCCGCGCGCGCGGACGCCGAGGAGGCCGTACGGCGTGTCGCCGACGCGGTGCAGGAGCTGTCGCCCCTGCTGCCGCACGACGCCGACTACCACTCGGCCCTGGTGAAGGACCTCGGGCGCTGGTCCGAGGGCGGCTTCGAGGTGCCCGACTTCCTCGACTCCCTGCTGGCCTTCCAGCCCGCCGCCAACCGCGCGGACGGCCTCCAGCACCTGGTCGTCTTCCCGATGTACACGCAGAACGGCAACCCGGACCGCAACCTGGAGGCGGTCGTGCTGCGCATGGTCTGGCCCGAGTGGCTGGCCGAGCTGGAGCGCACCCGCTACGACAACCCGCTGTTCTGCGGCATCAAGTTCGAGGACTTCACGGCCGGCTACGACACCAACTCGGCCGTCCTGTTCCCGGAGACCATCGCCGTGCGCGAGGCGCCGGAACGGTTCTCCTGGGGCGGTATCTTCTGCGACCGCGAGGCCGCCCGCTTCCGCCGGGTCACCGACGCCGCCGTCGACATCCTGGGCCTGGAGCTGCCCGAGGACGTCGCCGCGATGGTCCACGACCAGAAGCGCTGCGAGGAGGCCTTCGTCCTGTGGGACATGGTCCACGACCGCACCCACAGCCACGGCGACCTGCCCTTCGACCCGTTCATGATCAAGCAGCGTCAGCCGTTCTGGATGTACGGCCTCGAGGAGCTGCGCTGCGACCTCACCGCCTTCAAGGAGGCCGTGAAGCTCCAGGAGGACGGCGTTCCGCAGGCTCGTGACGTGCAGTACGCGGTCCTCTTCGACCGCATGTTCCGCTTCCCGGTCACCGGTGAGCGCGTGCGCAACTACGACGGTCTCGGCGGCCAGCTCCTCTTCGCCTACCTGCACAAGCACGACGTCGTCCGCTGGACCGACAACAAGCTGTTCATCGACTGGCAGCGCGCCCCGCAGGTCACCAACCAGCTGTGCGCCGAGATCGAGGACCTGTACCGAGCGGGCATCGACCGCCCGAAGCTGGTCCACTGGTTCGCCGCGTACGACCTGGTGTCGCAGTACCTCGCCCCGCACCCGGGCTCCAGGTGGGCCAAGGGTCCCGACGCCCTGGACCTGTCGCTGCCGCCCCGGAAACTCGTCGATGACGTGCTTCCGGACGAGTTTCCGCTGAGCATGTTCTATGAGGCCCTCTCCAAGAAGCTCAAGAACGTGATCGCCTCCACGCGGGGCATCACGGCGGAGAGTGCCGAGCGGGTCGCCGCGTGAGCGACCGCACCACAACAGCTCAGGAGGCGAAGCGCATGGTGGGGAACGGAGCTCTCAGCGGTGCGGTGATCGCGGTGGCCGGCGCGGGCGGTCCCGCGGGCCGCGCGGCGCTGCTGCGACTGGCCGAGGCGGGCGCGACCGTCGTCGGCGCGGACAACGACCCGGAGCGGCTCGCGGAGGCCGTGGACGCGGCACGCTACGCCTCGGGCGGCGCCACCGTGACCGGCGAACCGGTCGACCTGCTCGACCTGGACTCCACCCGCGACTGGGCGGCGCACATCGAGAAGGACTTCGGCCGAATCGACGGCCTGGTCCACCTCGTCGGCGGCTGGCGCGGCAGCGAGACCTTCGTCAAGTCGAGCCTGGACGACTGGGACTTCCTGGAGCTGCTGCTCATCCGCACCGTGCAGCACACCTCCCTCGCCTTCTACGAGGGCCTGCAGCGCAGCGATCGCGGCCGCTACCTCCTGATCAGCGCCGCCGGCGCGACGAAGCCCACCGCGGGCAACGCCTCCTACGCCGCCGCCAAGGCCGCCGCCGAGGCGTGGACGCTCGCCCTCGCCGACGCCTTCCGCAAGGCCGGGGGCCCCGACGGGCCGACGTCCGCGGCTGCGATCCTGGTGGTGAAGGCACTGGTGCACGAAGCCATGCGCGCCGAGCGGCCCAACGCGAAGTTCGCGGGCTTCACCGACGTCAGGGAACTGGCCGAGGCGATCGCCGGTGTCTGGGAGAAGCCCGCCGCCGAAGTGAACGGAAAACGTCTGTGGCTGACCGAGAAGCCGTGAACCCACCGAGGACCGACGCGCGTCGCCATCACGACCCGCAGGTCCGCGGCTTCGCCAGCGACAACTACGCCGGGGCCCACCCGGAGGTGCTCGCCGCATTGGCCCTCGCCAACGGCGGGCACCAGGTCGCGTACGGCGAGGACGACTACACCGAGAACCTCCAGAGGATCGTCCGCAGCCACTTCGGGGCCACGGCGGAGGCCTTCCCGGTCTTCAACGGCACCGGAGCCAACGTCGTCGCGCTCCAGGCGGTCACCGACCGCTGGGGCGCGGTGATCTGCGCCGAGAGCGCGCACATCAACGTCGACGAGGGCGGCGCCCCCGAGCGCATGGGCGGCCTCAAGCTGCTCACCGTCCCTACGCCGGACGGCAAACTCACGCCCGAGCTGATCGACAGGCAGGCCTACGGCTGGGACGACGAGCACCGCGCGATGCCGCAGGTCGTCTCGATCACCCAGAGCACCGAGCTGGGCACCCTGTACACGCCCGACGAGATCCGCGCGATCTGCGAGCACGCCCACGCGCACGGCATGAAGGTCCACCTGGACGGCTCCCGCATAGCCAACGCGGCCGCCTCCCTGGACGTCCCCATGCGCACGTTCACCAACGCGGTCGGCGTCGACATCCTCTCCCTGGGCGGGACGAAGAACGGCGCGCTGTTCGGCGAGGCGGTCGTGGTGATCAACCAGGACGCCGTCTCCCACATGAAGCACCTGCGCAAGCTGTCCATGCAGCTCGCCTCCAAGATGCGCTTCGTGTCGGTGCAGCTGGAGGCCCTGCTCGCCAAGGACCTGTGGCTGCGCAACGCCCGCCACGCCAATGAGATGGCCCAGCGCCTGGCGGAGGGCGTCCGCGCCGTCCACGGCGTCGAGATCCTCTACCCCGTGCAGGCCAACGGCGTCTTCGCCAAGCTCCCGCACGACGTGAGCGAGCGCCTCCAGAAGCGCTTCCGTTTCTACTTCTGGGACGAGGCCGCGGGCGTCGTGCGCTGGATGTGCGCCTTCGACACCACCGCGGACGACGTGGACGCGTTCGTGGCGGCGCTGAAGGAGGAGATGGCGCGCTGAGGCCTGTCCGGCGGATCGTGGCGGGTGAGGTGACGCCGGACGATCCGCCGGACCGGCCCCGGTCGCGTGCCGGGGCGGTGATCGCCTGTGCTTGCATGCCGGTGTGGACAAGACAGCGCTCCGGGTCCGGCCGAGGACCGATGAGGACGTCGAAGCATGCGTACGGGCACTGGCCGAGGTGCACCACCGTGACGGCTATCCGGTGAACTGGCCCGCCCGGCCGGGCGAGTGGCTGACGCCCGCGGCGGCACTGGGCAACTGGGTCGCCGACCTGGACGGACAGGTGGCGGGCCACGTCGGGCTCTCCCGCGCCTCCGAAGGCGATGCGGCCCCTGACCTGTGGAGCGAGCGCAACGGCGCGTGCAGGGAACAGGCCGCGGTGGTCGGGCGGTTGTTCGTCGCCCCGCGGGCGAGAGGGCACGGGCTCGGCGCGCTGCTGATGGGCCGGGTGACGGAGGAGGCACGGCACCGCGGCCTGCACCCGGTGCTCGACGTCGTCGCCTCCGACACCGCCGCGGCTGCCCTGTACGAACGGCTGGGCTGGACGAGGCTGGCCACGGTCGAGCAGCGGTGGAGCCCGTACCAGGTGGTGACCGTGCACTGCTTCTCCGCATAAATATACTGAGCTCTGTAAATAAATTGACCCCGAGGTGATCGTCTTCCTATGCTCTGCGGGCATGGAGCTGATCCAGAACACCCCGGACCTTTCCGCGTACTTGGCCTCCGACGAGGTCATCGACCATGACCACCCGGTCGTCCGCGAGGCAGCCGCACGTCTCGCCAGGGACGCCGTGGACTCGTATGCCTATGCGCGACTGGCCTTCGAGTTCGTCCGCGACGCGATCCCGCACTCCCACGACTCCGGTGACCCCCGTGTCACCTGGCGGGCCTCCGACGTCCTGGAGCAGGGCACCGGCATCTGCTACGCCAAGGCCCACGCGCTGGCCGCCCTGCTGCGCGCCGAGGACATCCCGACCGCGTTCTGCTACCAGAGGCTCGACGTGGTGCACGGTCTGGTCGCCGTGCGGTTCAACGGCGCCTGGCACCGCCAGGACCCCCGCGGCAACAAGCCCGGTGTGGACGCCCGGTTCTCGCTGGACGGCGAGCGGCTGGCCTTCACGCCCGAACCTGAGTCCAACGAGATGGACTACCCGGTCCTGTACGCTGAACCCCACCCGGTCGTCCTGAGCGTCCTCAAGGCCGCCCCCGACCGGGCGTACCTCTGGAAGACGCTCCCCACCGCACTCTGAGGCACCCGATGACTCTCTCCCTGACCGTGTCCGACGAGGTGCGCGCCCTCGCACCCGGCTTCACGCACCTCGCCGTCGAGGCCCACGGACTCGTCAACGGGCCCAGCACCGACGCCAGTTCCGCGCTCCTCGACGACGCGGCCCGCCGTCTCGCCGTACGACTGGACGGGCGCGCCCCGCACGAGGACCCGCACATGGCGGCCTGGCGGGAGGTGTACACGGCGTTCGGTTCCAAGCCGTCGCGCACCCGCAACTCCGCGGAGGCGCTGGCGAAGCGGGCCCTGTCGGACGCCGGCCTGCCCCGGATCAACCTCCTGGTCGACCTCTACAACGCGATCAGCGTCGCGCACCTCGTCCCCGTCGGCGGAGAGGACCTCGACCGCGTCCGGGGCGGGATGCGCCTCGTACGGGCCACCGGTGACGAGCCCTTCGTGACGGTGGCCGGAGGCGAGGAGATCGTCGAGCACCCCGACGCGGGGGAGGTCGTCTGGCGCGACGACGCAGGCGTCACGTGCCGACGCTGGAACTGGCGCCAGGGCCCCCGCACCAGGCTCACGGAGGAAACCGTCTCGGGAATCTTCCTGTTGGAGAGCCTGGCGCCGATGCCGGTGCGGGATGTCGAGAAGGCGGCCACCGAACTGGCCGAACTGCTGGAGAAGTTCAGCCCGGGTGCGCGCATCGAGGCAGCGGTTCGCTGACGCGCCCCGTCGGCAGCGCGGGGCCGGGCCGATGGGCGGCTCGGCCGCGGGGGCACGGCCGACCGCCACGGATCCGCGACCGGACGCCTACCGCGCCTCGGCCTCCCGTACCGCTTCCGGCGTAGGCGCCGTCCCTCCGAGGTGCGCCGGCATCCACCATGTGTCGTCCGGCCCCTTGGGCCGTACCGGGTAGGCGCGCTGAGCGGCTTCGAGGAGCTCGTTGACCCGCTCCCGGACCTGGCGCGTGATGGCTCCGGCGTACTTGTCCCGGGACGCCTCGATCGCCTCCCCGACCCGGATCGTGATCGGGATGTGGCTGCGCTTGAAGTTGCGGGGGTGCCCCTTGGTCCACAGCCGCTGCGTACCCCACACGGCCATGGGGATCAGGGGGACACCCGCCTCCTGGGCCATCCGCGCCGCGCCCGACTTGAAGCTCTTCAGCGTGAACGACTGCGAGATGGTCGCCTCCGGGAAGACCCCGACGATCTCGCCCGACCGCAGCGACTCCAGGGCGTGGGCGTACGCCGTCTCGCCCTGCTTGCGGTCGACCGGGATGTGCTTCATCCCGCGCATCAGCGGACCCGAGACCTTGTGGCGGAAGACGGACTCCTTCGCCATGAAACGCACGAGTCGTTTCTGCGGGAGCGCGGCCAGGCCGTTGAAGACGAAGTCCAGGTAGCTGATGTGGTTGCTCACCAGCACGGCGCCGCCCGAGCGCGGGATGTTCTCCGAACCCTTGCAGTCGATCTTGAGGTCCCAGGCCTTGAACAGCGCCTGGGCGAATCCGACGACGGGACGGTAAACAAGCTCTGCCATGGGCGGGGTGAGCCCTTCCTGCTCTGCGCGGGAACTCCCGGCATTAAGTTACGCAGCCGTAGGTTTACGGCATCTCGCAGATCGTGCCCGAAGAACGGGCGGGGAGCCAGTCCTGGTGCCCGGCCGGGGAGAGATTCTCGTCACGTCGGCCCTTGATCCACCTTGGGCTTTTAAGCCTCCTTTACTCCGCGCGTACCGCTACCCGCCGCACGAGCAGGTACATCTCGCATCCCAGGCAGTACCCGAACGTGGCGTTGAGGAACGCGGCCGCGAGCGCTGCTCCGGTGGCGACGAGTCCGAGCCACTCCGGCCCGATTCCGTACCCCACCAGTCCCAGGCCCGCGAAGGCGAGGCCCACCGCCTGCGCGAATCGCGGCGGTTCCGGTGCCTCGAACTCGGTCGGCGGCCCGATCCGCGGCCGTACGGCCCTGCGGAAGACCCAGCCGTACGGCGAGCGGGCCACCCCGCCGGCCGCGCCCAGCGCGAACGCCAGCGTCTGCCAGGCCAGCAGCCAGACGCTGCCCGTGATCAGAACGGCCGCCAGAACGACGGTCGTCACGGCCGCGCCGAAGCGGGGCCCGCGTGCATCAATGTCCATGAATCAAGCATTCCGCAGCGGGAAGGCAGGGGGGAGTCGGGAATCTTTGCAGTCTCGTGAATGCTTGTGCGGGTGATGACCGGACTGGTGGTGTGCGTGGCGGTGCTCGCTGTGGCGAGCGCCTTCGGAGTGCTGCAGCGGCGGCGGAGCGGGAGAGTGCGGGTGCGCGGGCGCGACGACGGAAAGCGGCTCGGCGCTGCCGAGCTGGGCGAGGACCTCGGCGAGCGTGCCACGCTCGTCCAGTTCTCCAGCGCCTTCTGCGCGCCCTGCCGGGCGACCCGGCGGGTGCTGGGCGAGGTCGCCGGCATGGTCCCGGGCGTGACCCACGTCGAGATCGACGCCGAGAAGAACCTCGACCTGGTCCGTGCGCTCGACATCCTCAAGACCCCGACCGTGCTCGTCCTCGACGCCGACGGCCGGGTCGTACGGCGGGCCACCGGGCAGCCGCGCAAGGCGGACGTCATAGCGGCGATCGGGGAGGCCGTGTGACCGAGGGCGCGCTCACGGTGAGGCATCTCCCACATCGCGGAACGTACTTGACTGCGCACCGCACGTATCGTCAGCCTGACCGTATGCCTACGGAACTCCTTCTGTTCGGGCGGGTCCACGTCGACCTCGCCCGCACCGCGAGCGCGCGCTGTCCGGCCTGTTGAGCAGCCACGGTCCCGCTCGACACTCCTCGCAGAAGGAACCCCGTATGACCGCCACGTCCGACCTCGGCAGCCCGCGTCTCGCCTCTCCCGACCTCCTGCGCTCCGTCTTCCGGCGGCACGCGGCGGGGGTCGCCGTGATCACCGCGCGCGGTGACACCGGCCCGGTCGGCTTCACCGCCACCTCCCTCGCCTCGGTGTCCGCCGAACCCCCCATGCTGTCCTTCGGGATCGGCACGGGCGCCTCCAGCTGGCCGGCGGTGTCCCGGGCCGAGCACGTGGGGGTGCACATACTCGGCGAGCACCAGGAGGAGCTGGCCGCCACCTTCGCCCGCAGCGGCGCCGACCGCTTCGGCGCGCCCACCTCCTGGCGCGAGGGACCCGAGGGCGTCCCCGTCCTCGACGACGTGCTCGCCTGGATGGTCTGCCGGGTGCACGCACGCGTGCCCGCCGGTGATCACCGCATCGTGCTCGCCGAGGTGCGGCTCGGTGACCCCGCGGGCGCCGGGCGGCCGCTGCTCTACCACCAGGGCCGGTTCAACGGCCTGCGCGACTGATCGGCTCGTCGGCTGCTCGGCCGGTGTGCGGGGCCGTCGAGTTCCGATTACGCTGCGTTGCAAAGGTCACAGTTCAAAGCGCTTGCTTAGCGGGCAGGAACTGGTTGTACTGGTGAGTAATATTGCGGTCGGAGCGCAGCCAGCCCCGACCGGGATCGGCCGCTTGGGGCGCCTATGCTGCCTGCAAGAGGCAGCCGAGAAATGACGAGGCAGTAGGAGAGCCGGCGTGAGCTTGAGGATCGTTGTCACTGTGAAGTACGTGCCCGACGCCACCGGCGACCGGCACTTCGCCGATGACCTGACCGTCGACCGGGACGACGTGGACGGTCTGCTCTCCGAACTGGACGAGTACGCGGTCGAGCAGGCGCTGCAGATCTCGGAGAACTCCGACGACGACGTCGAGGTCACCGTTCTGACGGTCGGCCCCGAGGACGCCAAGGACGCGCTGCGCAAGGCGCTGTCGATGGGCGCGGACAAGGCGATCCACGTCGAGGACGACGACCTGCACGGCACCGACGCGCTGGGCACCTCCCTGGTGCTGGCCAAGGCGATCGAGAAGGCCGGCTACGACCTGGTGGTCTCCGGCATGGCCTCCACCGACGGCACCATGGGCATCGTCCCGGCCCTGCTGGCCGAGCGCCTGGGTGTCCCGCAGGTCACCCTGCTGTCCGAGGTCTCCGTCGAGGACGGCACCGTGAAGGGCCGCCGTGACGGGGATGCCGCCTCGGAGCAGCTGGAGGCCTCCCTCCCGGCCGTGGTCTCGGTGACCGACCAGTCGGGCGAGGCGCGTTACCCGTCCTTCAAGGGCATCATGGCGGCCAAGAAGAAGCCGGTCGAGTCCTGGGACCTGTCGGACCTGGACCTGGAGGCCGGGCAGGTCGGCCTGGAGGGCTCCTGGACCACGGTCGACTCCGCCGCGGCGCGCCCGGCCCGTACCGCGGGCACGATCGTCAAGGACGAGGGCGAGGGCGGCAAGCAGCTCGCCGAGTTCCTCGCGAGCCAGAAGTTCATCTAAGGGTTCTGGCCCGCTGAGGCTCAACCCCCCTTCCGCCCCTCAGACTTCGCAATCCGCAGGAGAGCATTCCCATGGCTGAAGTTCTCGTCTACGTCGATCACGTGGACGGTGCCGTCCGCAAGCCCACCCTGGAGCTGCTGACCCTGGCCCGCCGTATCGGCGAGCCCGTCGCCGTCGCGCTGGGCAACGGCGCCGGTGACACCGCCGCCGCCCTCGCCGAGCACGGCGCGGTCAAGGTCCTCACCCACGAGGCCGCCGAGTACGCCGACTACCTGGTCGTTCCCAAGGTGGACGCGCTGCAGGCCGCCGTCGAGTCTGTGTCCCCGGCCGCCGTGCTGGTCCCCTCCTCCGCCGAGGGCAAGGAGATCGCCGCCCGGCTGGCGCTGCGCATCGGTTCCGGCATCATCACCGACGCCGTCGACCTGGAGGCCGGCGACGAGGGCCCGGTGGCCACCCAGTCGGTGTTCGCCGCCTCCTTCACCACCAAGTCCCGTGTCTCCAACGGCACTCCGGTCATCACGGTCAAGCCGAACTCGGCCGCCGTGGAGGCCGCCCCGGCCGCCGGCGCGGTCGAGGCGCTGGCCGTGACCTTCTCCGCCGCCGCGACCGGCACCAAGGTCACCGCGCGTACCCCGCGTGAGTCGACGGGCCGCCCGGAGCTCACCGAGGCCGCGATCGTGGTCTCCGGTGGCCGTGGTGTCAACGGCTCCGAGAACTTCGCGATCATCGAGGCCCTCGCCGACTCCCTCGGCGCTGCCGTCGGCGCCTCCCGCGCCGCCGTCGACGCCGGCTGGTACCCGCACACCAACCAGGTCGGCCAGACCGGCAAGTCCGTCTCCCCGCAGCTGTACATCGCCAACGGCATCTCCGGCGCGATCCAGCACCGCGCGGGCATGCAGACCTCCAAGACCATCGTCGCGGTCAACAAGGACGCCGAGGCCCCGATCTTCGACCTCGTCGACTACGGCGTCGTCGGCGACCTCTTCGACGTCGTCCCCGCCCTCACCGAGGAGATCAACTCCCGCAAGGGCTGATCCCGCTCCGGGCGCACGAGGCCCCCGCGACCGCACCGGCGGTCACGGGGGCCTCGGCTCATCCCAGGGTCACCGTGGCCTGCACCGGCAGATGGTCGCTCGGGAACTGCCCGTTCAGCGCGAAGGTGTCGATCCAGGCCCGGTGCACGGTCGTGCCGGGCGTGGCGAGGATCCAGTCGATGCGCTCACCGCCCGGAGTCAGGGGTTTGTAGCCGTGGAAGGTGGCGTACGGCTCGCCGCGTTCGGCGGCCGCGTCCCAGGTGTCGACGAGCCCCGTGGCGAGCAGGGTGTCGTACGCCCGGTTGTCGTGCGCCGCGGCGTTGAAGTCACCGGTCACCAGGACCGGTGTCGCCGGGTCGAACGCGGCGATCCGCCGGCCGAGGAACTGCGCGGAACGCTCGCGCGCGTACTGGCTCACATGGTCGAAGTGGGTGTTGAGGACGTGGAACTCCTGTCCGCCGCCCGCCCGGTCACGGAAGCGCACCCAGGTGACGATCCGGGGGAGCGCGGCGCCCCAGGTGTTCGAGCCGACGACCCTGGGCGTGTCGGAGAGCCAGTGCGTGTCGTGCTCGACGGGGACGAGGCGCCGGGTGTCGTAGAAGATCGCCGTGGACTCGTCGTGAGACCCGCCCTCGCGGCCGGTGCCGATCCAGTCGTAGTGCCGTCCGAGGTCGGAATGGATGTCGCGCAACTGCTGGTAGAGGCCTTCCTGCGTGCCCATCAGGGTGGGCGCCTGCTGACGCAGCAGTCGGCGCATCACCGGGCGGCGGACGGCCCAGCTGTTGGGTTCGGAGGTACTGGCGAAGCGCAGATTGAACGTCATGACATCGAGTCGGCGGTTGGACGGTTTGGCGGCGGAGGCTGGCAGCGTGCCCATCAGCGGCACGGTGACGGCGGCGGCCACGGCGGTTCTCAGGCCCATACGACGCGTCATTCTGTGGGTGTCCGACATGGTGTTCCCTCCCGACGGGACAGGATGAATGTTCGAACCGGAGTGCGGTAGAGGGCGTAGAGGTTCTCGGCACCTTGAATGAACGAGGTGGCTCATGCTGTGGACGGGGTGTTGACCGCCGGGAAGCTTCGCGGATAACTTCGTTCTACGGATTGTTGATTCCGTATGACGGAAAAGTGGAGGGTGTGGGATGGGTCAGGGCCAGCAGGAGCGGGTGGCGACGAGCCTCGCGGGTGCCGTCAGCGAGGAGATCAGCGCCTCCCTCGCGCCGGTCGACGCCGAACTGGAGCGCCGCTACCCCGGCGACCCCGGCACGCGCCAGCCCGTGCACACCGTCTACGTCCCCGGTGACGCCTTCGCCGCCGACACCGTCCGCTCCTGGGGCCGGAAGGCCCTGACCGCCCTCGACGAACACGCCCCGGACGCCGCGTCCTTCGCCGCCGTCCTCGGGCTGTCCGACGAACTCGCCGAACCCGTCCACGCGCGCGTGCGCGCCAAGCTGGAGCGCGAGCCGATCGAGGACCTGCGCGTCGACTTCGAGGACGGCTACGGCCCGCGCCCGGACGCCGAGGAGGACGAGACGGCGGCCCGCGCGGCCCGGCTGATCGCCGAGGCGTACGAGAACGGCACGGCGGCGCCGTACATGGGCATCCGCATGAAGTGCATGGAGGCGGCCGTCCGGGACCGGGGCATCCGGACCCTCGACGTCTTCCTCACCGGTCTGATGGCGGCGGGCGGTCTGCCCGAGGGGCTGGTGCTGACGCTGCCCAAGGTGACCTACGCCGAGCAGGTCACCGCGTTCGTACGGCTCCTGGAGGCCTTCGAGAAGGCGCACGGACTGGACGCCGGGCGGCTCGGGTTCGAGATCCAGATCGAGACCAGTCAGGCCATCCTCGCCACCGACGGCACCGCCACCGTCGCCCGGATGATCCAGGCCGCCGAGGGCCGCGCCACCGGACTGCACTACGGCACCTTCGACTACAGCGCCTGCCTCGGCGTCTCCGCCGCCCACCAGGCCAGCGACCACCCGGCCGCCGACCACGCCAAGGCGATCATGCAGGTCGCGGCCGCGGGCACCGGCGTACGGGTCTCGGACGGCTCCACGAACGTCCTGCCGGTCGGGCCGACGGCGAAGGTCCACGACGCCTGGCGGCTGCACTACGGCCTGACCCGCCGGGCCCTGGCCCGCGCCTACTACCAGGGCTGGGACATGCACCCCGGCCACCTTCCCACCCGGTACGCGGCCGTGTTCGCCTTCTACCGCGAGGGCTTCGAGCAGGCCGCCGGCCGGCTCACCCGGTACGCCAACCGCACCGGCGGCGACGTCATGGACGAGCCCGCCACCGCCAAGGCGCTCAGCGGCTATCTGCTGCGCGGGCTCGACTGCGGGGCCCTCGACATCGGCGAGGTCGCCCGGCTGACCGGCCTGACCCGGGCCGACCTGGAGGGATACGCCGCACCCCGGCGCGGGGATCTGACCGCCTCCGCGAAATAGTCTCCACGAAGTGGCGGAAGACGTAGCGGCCCTGTCACAGTCGCAACCATCGGCCGGAGTTGTCACTCCTGCCCCGTAGTCTGTACCGCACACACTGACGGGTCACAGGAACGGGGCAACAGTGTCTTCGGGGGAGACCAACGAAAAGGGCCAGGACGAGGCCGGTCGGCTGCTGGCCGGGCGTTACCGGGTCATGGCACAGCTCGGGCGCGGCGGCATGGGTGTGGTCTGGAGGGCCGTCGACGAGGTCCTCGGCCGTGAGGTCGCCGTCAAGGAACTGCGCACCTACACCGACGCCGACGGCCCCGAACTCGCGGATTTGCGGCTGCGGATGCAGCGCGAGGCCCGTGCGGCCGCCCGGGTCCGCCATCCCGGTGTCGTCGCCGTGCACGACGTGGCCGAGGTCGACGGGCGTCCGCTGATCGTCATGGAGATGGTCGACGGCCCCTCCCTGGACGCCGTGCTCCGTAAGCGCGGCCCCTTGGACCCGCGTGAGGCGGCCGAGATCGGCGCCAAGGTCATGGACGCGCTGGCCGCCGCCCACGCGGCCGGCGTGCTGCACCGGGACGTCAAGCCCGGCAACATCCTGCTCGACCGCTCGGGCCGCGTCCTGCTCACCGACTTCGGCATCGCCACCATGGAGGACCCGGGCGACGGCTCGGCCACGAACCTCACCCGCACCGGCCATCTCGTCGGCTCCCTCGACTACATGGCGCCCGAGCGCGCCCAGGGGGCCGATCCCGGACCGGCCTCCGACGTGTGGGCCCTGGGCGCCACCCTGTACGCGGCCGTCGAGGGGGCCTCGCCGTTTCGCCGTACGTCGACGTTCTCGACGCTCACCGCGATCGTGGGCGAGCCGCTCCCCGAGTCCCACCGTGCCGGCCCCCTCGCGCCCGTGCTCCGGCGCCTGCTGGACAAGCGGCCCGAGGCCCGTCCCGGGGCCGAGGAGGCGCGCGGGCTGCTGCAGGCGGTGGCGGACGGCGCCGCGCCCGCGGCGGACAGCGCCACGACGACCTTGCGGGACACGGCGGGAGCGGCGGGGCCGGCCGGGACCGTCCCCCACGCTCCGACGGCGCCGGTGACGGCGGACGGTCCCGGGCCGGTGGATCCGACGGGGTCGGCGCCCGCAGCTTCCTCGCAGGAGACGCCGGGGGCCGCGCAGCCGACCGGGCCCGCGACGGCTCCAGTGACCGCGCATCCCGGGCAGGGCTCGCCGGGCGTGGAAGACAGCGGTGCCATCGGGCAGCAGGGCCAGGGCCGGCCTGTCGAGGGTGCCACGGGGCAGGCCGAACCGCCGGCGCCCTGGTGGGTGGCATCCGCTCCGCAGAGCGGTGGTCCGGCACAGGCCTCGGAGACATCCGCCGTCGCTCAAGGTCCTGGCCCTGTTCCGGGACAGGTTGTTCCTCAAGGCCCTGTTCCGGGTCAGCCCGGACCTGCGGCGCACAGCTACGAGACGTCCGTCGTTCGCGACACGAGGGCCGTGGACGCCTCCCGCGCGCCCCGTCGCAACAGACGCGTCCTGCTCGCCGCGGCGGCCGTCGCGGTTGTTCTCGCGGTGGCCGGCACGGCCGTCACCTTGATGAACAACTCGGGCAAGGCCGAGGCCGACGCCCGGCCGATCGCGTCCGGCACCAGTGAGTCCGCCACCGCCTCCGCCTCGGCGCGCACCGACGACAACCCCTCGGGCAGCGCCGCGCTGACGGACGGGGACGCCGGGAAGAGCCCGAGCGCGAAGGGGAAGCCGGGCGAGGACGGCAGCTCCGAACCCACGAACCGTCCCTCCGCGTCCTCGACGGCGCACTCCTCCGGCGGTGGCTCCTCCGACGACGACGCGGGCGGCGGCTCCGGGGACGGCGGTACCGGCGGGGACAGCGACCCGAGCACCCCGGCACCGGCCCCGGCCTGCACCGCCATCGGCGGCGGCAAGTACAACTGCACCGTCTGGAAGACCGCCACGTCCTACACGGCCTCCGGCGACGAGGCCGGAATCCTCAAAGCGGGCACCAACTACTTCTTCTGCCAGTCGAACCTGGGCCGCCGCGAGACGTCCGGCGCGTGGACCAACGTCTGGTGGGCGAAGACCGACGACGACAGCGGCAACACCGGCGTCTACGTCAGCGACGTCTACATCAAGGGCGGCAACAACGACGAGCCGGTGCCCGGACTCCCGGTCTGCTGAGGCGTCACGTACCGCTCCAGGCCGGACTCCGTCACCCGTTTCTCGTCGGCGAACAGCCGGGTCCCCGCCGCGCACAGCAGCCGGTCGGCGCGGGCCCGTGCCACGAACTCCTCCGGTGTGACGCCGAACAGCTCCCGCAACCGGGCCGACCCCACCAGGAGTTCGGTCAGCAGCTCCCGCTGACCGGGGTGGGTGCGCGGAGCCCCGGTGCCGTCGTGCAGGACGCCGTGGCGGTTGACGTACGAGTGGACGCCCGGCAGCGTGCGGCCGCCGGGCAGTTCGACCCGCACCTCCGGTGCGGGCAGCCAGGCGCGCCCGTAGTTGCCGTCCGACAGCGGCACCCCCTCGCTCGCGTCGACGACCGCGAGCTGCTCGGCGTCCAGCCAGATGACGAACAACTCCCGTACGGCGTCCGGTGCCTGGAAGGGCGAGGCGGACACGTATCCCATGCGGCTCACGTGCGCGGAGACACCAACGTCGACTCCGGTCACCCGGGCCCGCACCATCGGGATCGGCGAGGTGATCCCGAACTCGGCCATCTTGTGCCGCAGTTGGGCCGGACTGGCGTTGGAGCCGACCGTGAGGACGGGGGCGCGGTCCTCGTGCCACCACAGGTCGCGGGAGAGCGGGACCAGTCGGTCGCCGTCGAGCAGGGCGGAGCTCGCCGGCCAGGCGCCGGGATAGCTCAGCGGGTGATCGCGAGGAGCCTCGGCCAGGCCCAGTGCCTCCAGGGTGAACTCCGCCATCGGCCGCTCAGTCCGCCGGCGGCAGCTCGCCCGAGCCCCGGGTGATCAGTCGGGTCGGCAGCTCGATCCGCTCCGGTGTCAGCAGGGTGCCGTCCAGCTGCCGGAACAGGCGCTCGGCGGCTGTTCTCCCCAGCGCCGCCGCGTCCTGGGCGACGACCGTGACGCCCGGTTGCAGCAGATCGGCGAGTTCGATGTCGTCGAAGCCGACGAGGGCCACCCGGCGGGTGTGTTCGGCGAGGACCCGGATCACGGTCACCGTCACCCGGTTGTTGCCGGTGAAGATCGCGGTCACGGGGGAGGGGCCGGAGAGCATCTCCTCGGCCGCCCGGCGCACCCGCTCCGGGTCGGTGACGCCGAGCGACGTCCAGGCGTCCGCCACCTCGATGCCGGCGTCCTCCATGGCGGCCCGGTAGCCGCGCAGTCGCTCGGCGGCGGTGTGGATGCGGGGCATGTCGCCGATGAAGCCGATCCGCCGGTGACCGTGGGCGATGAGATGGGCCACGGCGTCGCGGGCACCGCCGAAGTTGTCGGAGAGGACGACGTCCGCGTCGATCCGGCCCGCCGGACGGTCCACGAACACCGTGGCGACGCCCGCCTTGAGCTCCGGTTCCAGATAGCGGTGGTCGTCACCGGCCGGGATCACCACCAGGCCGTCCACCCGCCGGGCGCACAGGGCCAGCACCAGCTCCTGCTCGCGGTCCGGGTCCTCGGCGCTGGAGCCGTTGATGAGCAGGGCGCCGTTGGCCCGGGCCACCTCCTCGACCGCACGGCTCAGGGGGCCGTAGAACGGGTCGGCGAGATCCTCGAGGACCAGGCCGATGCTGGCGGTACGGCCCTTGCGCAGGACGCGCGCGCTGTCGTTGCGGCGGAAGCCGAGGGCCTCGATGGCCTCCCGCACCCGGTGCTCCGTCTCGGGGGTGACCCCCGGTTCGCCGTTGACCACCCGGGAGACCGTCTTGAGCCCGACGCCGGCCCGCGCGGCCACGTCCTTCATGGTCGGACGGTTGCCGTACCGGGTCGTGGCGAGGCGGTCTGCTCGGCTGTGGGTGTCGGGCACGATACGGCGTCCTGTCCTGTCGTCGACGGGGATGCGGCGGTCCATGATTTTGTATGAGGATGTGGCGTCGAGCATAGAGCCTGGACAACGTTGTCAGATGCGGGAGACACTGTCCACCGCAATCTGTCGGCCAGCGCCCCCACCGCGACACCGGCCTGTCCATCCCTCAAGGTTGACCGGGGAGAACTGACACTGATGCACACCGACCTCGTGGCTGCGCTCGACATCGGCGGCACCAAGATCGCCGGAGCGCTGGTGGACGGCCACGGCCGGATCCTGCTCCGGGCGCAGCGCGCCACGCCCGCGCAGGAGGACGGCGAGAGCGTGATGCGCGCCGTCGAGGCGACCCTCGGCGAGCTCACCGGCTCGCCGCTGTGGGGGCGCGCCACCGCCCTCGGCATCGGCAGCGCGGGTCCGGTGGACGCCTCCAGGGGCACCGTGAGCCCGGTGAACGTGCCCGGCTGGCGCGACTACCCGCTGGTCCGCAGGGTCCGGGAGGCGGCCGGCGGGCTTCCCGTCGAGCTGATCGGCGACGGGGTGGCCATCACGGCGGCGGAACACTGGCAGGGCGCCGCGCGCGGGCACGACAACGCACTGTGCATGGTCGTGTCGACCGGCGTCGGAGGCGGTCTGGTGCTGAACGGCCGGCTGCACGCCGGGCCCACCGGCAACGCCGGTCACATCGGGCACATCAGCGTCGACCTCGACGGCGACCCGTGCCCGTGCGGTGCGCGCGGCTGCGTGGAGCGCATAGCCAGCGGCCCGAACATCGCCCGGCGCGCGCTGGAGAACGGCTGGCGGCCCGGTCCCGACGGCGACACCTCCGCCGCCGCGGTGGCCGAGGCGGCCCGCGGCGGTGACCCGGTCGCCGTGGCCTCCTTCGCCCGGGCGGCCCAGGCGCTGGCCGCCGGTATCGCGGCCACGGCCACCCTCGTGGAGATCGACATCGCGGTAATCGGCGGCGGGGTCGGCAAGGCGGGGGACGTCCTGTTCGAGCCGCTGCGCAAGGCCCTGGGCGACTACGCGACCCTGTCCTTCGTCCAGCGGCTGACGATCGTGCCCGCGCAGATGGGCACCGACGCCGGGCTGGTCGGGGCGGCCGCGGCGGCGCTGGCGAAGCGTCCCGACCCGGCCGCCGCGGTCTGACGACGGCCGGGCCCAGGACCGGGAGAAACGTTCACGTGGCGGCCGGGCGGAACCCGGCCGCCACGTGCGTACGGCGGCTCTCAGCAGCTCAGCCGCGCGTCCCCCCAGTCGGCGTGGTCCGAGTCGATGCCGTCGCCCGCGTCGGTGACGACCAGCCGGACCAGCCGGGCGCCGGTGACGTCCGCGGTGAGCGGCTGGGCCGGCATGGCGTTGGTGAGGACGCCGGTGGACGCCACCTTGGTGCCGTCGGCCCACACCTCGAAGGCGACCGTGCCGTTCGCGCCCTTCTCGTCGTCGACGCCGACCTGCGCGGTGACCGTCTCGCAGGCCGCGCCCGTGTAGTACTCGACGGAGCTCTCCGCGTGCACACCGAGACCCTTGGCGTACACCACCCCGCCGATGGTGATCGGATGTCCGTCGCCCGCGGCGCTCTCCCCGTTGCTGGTGTTGCGTTCGACGGGACCGTAGCCGTTGGTGGCCGACAGCCACGGCAGGTCACCGAGGCCCGAGGTGCCCGCGGGCGGCGGGACCACCACGGTCGCGGTGAAGGGCAGTGTGCTGTCGACCCGGACACCGGCCGGTGAGCGGTATCCCGCCTCGAGCGTGAGGTCGTACGACCCCGTCGGCGTCCCCGGGGGAGCGGTGACCGACCACTTCGTGCGCAGCGAACGGCCCGTGGACAGGGCCGCGGCCGAGGTCGGCGACGTCGCCCTCACGGCCCAGCCCTCGGGACCGGACAGCCGCACGGAGACCTTCCTGGCCGGAGTGCGTCCCAGGTCCGTGACCGTCGTCGTCAGCGCGGCGGGAAGGCCCGCCTGGACCAACGGGCTGCCCTCCAGGCCGAGTTCGACGGCAGGCGGGTGCTGATGCCACCTGCGGTCGGGGAAGACCCGTACGAGAACCGTTCCGTGCGCGGGGACGGTCGCCGAGATCGAGCCCGCGGTGTTGTAGCTCCTGTGCTGCCACAGGTCGCGCAGGGTGTAGGCGTCGGCGCCGGGCAGCCCTACGGCCGTCGCGGTCGTGGCGACGCGCTGCGGGCTGCTCGACTCGTTGAACAGGGCGACCGTACGGCTGCCGTCCTTCATCTCCTTGGCGACGACCCAGCGCCCGCCCTCGGAGGAGACCACGGCGCCCTGTTTGCCCAGCGGGTCCTGGTCGACGGCGATGACCTCCTTGTTGCCGAGGATCTCGAAGGTCTCGGCGGAGGCCGAGCGCAGGTCGCTGCCGATGAGCAGGGGGGCGGCCATGACCGACCACATCGAGAAGTGCGAGCGGTACTCGGTGTCCGTCATGCCGCCGTTGCCGACCTCCAGCATGTCGGGGTCGTTCCAGTGGCCGGGGCCGGCGTGGGGTGCCAGGGGGAGGTTCTGCTTCAGGATCGAGAGCATCGAGCCCCAGGTGTCGCTGATGTCGCCGGTGGTGCGCCACAGGTGTCCGACGTCGGCGGCCCACTCCCAGGGCTTGTTCTGGCCCCATTCGCAGATGCTGTAGACGATGGGTCTGCCGGTCGCCCGAAGGGCGTCACGCATGGTCGTGTAGCGCTGCCTGGCGTCCACGCCCTGGTTGTTGCAGTTGTCGTACTTGAGGTAGTCGACGCCCCAGTCGGCGAACTGCCGGGCGTCGCTGTACTCGTGGCCCAGCGCGCCCGGGAAACCGACGTCGCTGCACGTCTTGGTGCCCGCGCTGGTGTAGATGCCGAGTTTGAGGCCCTTGGCGTGCACGTAGTCGGCGACGGCCTTGATCCCGTTCGGGAATCTGGCCGGGTCCGGGACCAGTTGTCCGTCGGCGTCCCGGTCCGGCAGGGCCCAGCAGTCGTCGAGGTTGACGTACTGGTACCCGGCGTCCTTGAGGCCCTTGTCGACGAAGATGTCCGCGATCCCCTTGACCATGGACTCGTTGAACTCGGCCCGGCAGTGGGTGGAGTTCCAGTTGTTGAAGCCCATGGGCGGGGTGAGGGCCAGGCCGTCGGCCAGGGCGGGCGAACCCGTGCCCGCCTCGTCGGCGACGGCGGGAGCCCCGGGCACCGCGAACAGCAGCACCGTGAGTGCGGCGACCATCCTTCGGCGGGTCGTGCGGGTGTGAAGGTGACGCATCGTTACGTTCCTCCGAACCGGCGGAAGGGTGCGATGACGACATGTACGCGTCATCGTGTTGGGCGTTTACGTTAGGACGTGTTCGACTGTGGTGGAAGGGAGCGGTATGGCACACCGCAGCGTGACCCAATCCGTCCGGTGACGTTGATCAGCTCATGAAGAAGCGCAGCATGCTCGCCATCGCCTCCCTCGCCACCGGCTTCGTCGTCGCGGCGGTCACGCCCTCGCACGCCCTGGGCGAGGACCTCAACCACATCGACGTCGACAAGACCCTCAGCACCCTCGACCACACCGTCGCCAGCGACAGCCTGGACGGCCTGGACGAGAGCGCCCTCGGGCAGAACGGCTGACGGGAACCGCACGAACGCGGCTCGGGGGCCCCTCGTCGCGAGGGGCCCCCGAGCCGCGTTCGTGCGCCCTCATCTGCGGCTGGTTTCCGTGGCAGGGTGGAACGGGCAAGCCTCAGGGGGCCAAACAGAAGAGGGGGAGTCCGTGATCGTCTGGATCAACGGCGCGTTCGGTGCGGGGAAGACCACCACCGCACGAGAACTGATCGAACTGATCCCGAACAGCACGCTCTTCGACCCCGAGGACATCGGCGCGGCGGTCGTGCGTCTCCTGCCGCCCAAGCACCTCGCCGAGGTCGGCGACTTCCAGGACCTGCCGATCTGGCGACGACTGGTGATCGACACGGCGGCCGCGATGCTCGCCGAACTCGGCGGGACCCTGGTGGTTCCCATGACCCTGCTGCGCCAGGAGTACCGCGACGAGATCTTCGGCGGCCTCGCCGCCCGTCGGATCAGCGTCCGCCACATTCTCCTCGCCCCGGCGGAAACGATCCTGCGCGAACGAATATCAGGCCGGGAGACCCCACCGGCCCTGTCGCCCGGCGAGCCGGGGCAGGGGCACTGGGCGTACGAGCACCTCGAGCCCTACCGGGCCGCCCTCTCCTCCTGGCTCACCGCCGACGCCCACCTGGTCGACACCGGCGCGCTCACCCCGTACGAGACAGCCGCCCGCATCGCCGAGGACCTCGGCGCCGGGCGCGTGCCCGTGTGCGACATCGTGCAGACCCCCGAGCCCACCGCCGAGACCGTGGCCGCCGGGGTGCTCCTCTTCGACGAGCAGGACCGGGTGCTGCTCGTCGACCCCACCTACAAGGCGGGCTGGGAGTTCCCCGGCGGAGTCGTCGAGCCCGGCGAGGCGCCCGCGCGGGCCGGGATGCGCGAGGTGGCCGAGGAGACCGGCATCCGCCTCGACGAGGTACCCCGCCTCCTCGTCGTCGACTGGGAGCAGCCCGTCCCTCCCGGATACGGCGGACTGCGCCTCCTGTTCGACGGGGGCCGGCTCGACTCCACCCGGGCGGGGGCGGTACTGCTGCCCGGCCCCGAACTGCGCGGCTGGTGCTTCGCCAGCGAGGAGGAGGCCGCGGAACTGCTGCCACCGGTGCGCTACGAGCGGTTGAGGTGGGCGCTGCGGGCCCGGGAGCGGGGAGCGGCGCTGTACCTGGAGGCTGGGGTTCCGATCGGCTGACGTACGGGTGAGACCCCGAGCAGGCCCCGACGGCGCGCACCGCCGTCGGGGCCTCGCTCTGTCCGGGCATGTTCGAGTCAGGCAAGCGGAGGGCGAGAACCCGCCAAGGGAATCGTCGCGATACCTCCATGTCAGAGCTAACGAAACGTCCCGCCCTCGTCAACTCTTGGCAACGAGCGCAAACAATCCCCTTTTCGGTCATTTTCTGCCTTGACCGGTCTCTCGGCGTGTTGCGACAGTCCGCTCAGTCTCACGGCGCCGACAACGGCCGGCGACCGACACCTTTCCTCCAGAGAACTGCCTCATGACGAGACCCTGTCCGTCGGCGCCGGCGAAAACCCCGCGCCGGCCCCAGCACATACCCGGGACGTCCGCACGATGACGACGCAACAGCAGCCGATGCCCGCCGACACCGGCACCCCGCACGCCGGTGAACCGTCGCCGGAACCGCGGAGCGACGGCACGGTCATCACCGGGCGTTCGCCCGCCCGCATGGCCTGGCGGCGCATCAGACGGGACAAGGTCACCATGGCCGCGTTCGTGATCACGGTGCTCTTCGTCCTGATCGCGCTGCTGGCCCCGCTCCTGACGGCGATCACCGGCTGGGGGCCGATCACCCCCGACGGCAAGGCGATCGACCCGGACACCGGCAACTTCCCGCGCGGAGCGCTGGGCGGCATCAGCCTCACGCATCTGCTGGGCGTCGAACCGGGCACCGGCTACGACCTGTTCGCCCGGATCGTCCACGGCCTGCGCACCTCGCTGCTCGTCGGCTTCGCCTCGGCCGTGCTGTCCACCGTCGTCGGAGTCGTGGCCGGACTCGCCGCGGGGTACTCCGGCGGCTGGGTCGACAACGTGCTGTCACGGATCATGGACGTGATGCTGGCCTTCCCGCAGCTGCTGTTCATCATCGCCCTGACCCCGGTCATCCAGAACGCGATGCAGACCAACAGCCACGGCGGCACCGACGAGAACCTCCGGCTGCTGGTCCTCGTCCTGAACATCGCGGTGTTCGCCTGGGCCTACACCGCCCGGCTGGTGCGCGGACAGGTCCTGTCCCTGCGCGAGCGGGAGTTCGTCGACGCGGCGCGGATCATGAGCGCCGGGAAGTGGCACATCCTCTTCCGGCAGCTGCTGCCGAACCTGTGGGCCCCGGTCCTGATCTCCTTCGCGCTGGCCGTCCCGCAGAACATCACCACCGAGGCGGCCCTGTCCTACCTCGGCGTGGGCGTCATCCCGCCCAACCCGGACTGGGGGGCGCTGCTCTCGGACGCCTCCCAGTACTTCCTGCAGGACCCCATGTACCTGTTCGTCCCCGGAGTCCTGCTGCTGATTCTCGTCCTGGCGCTGAACCTCCTCGGCGACGGCGTCCGGGACGCCCTGGATCCCCGCGCGGCCCGCGGCTGACGCGGTCCCCCTCAACACCGGCGCGTGCGGCCCCATTCGAGCCGTCGTCGCCGAGCCGTACAAGAACGGAGTGTTACCTCATGACGCGCAGAAGGCGCTCGATCGTGCTCACGGCCACCGCCGTGGCGATCGCCCTGGGGGCCACCGCATGCGGAGGCTCCTCCAGCACCAGCGGAAGCGGCTCCCCGACCAAGGGCGGCACCCTGACCGTCCTCGACCACGCCGACTTCGACCACCTCGACCCCCAGCGCGTCTACACGACCGAGGGTTCGAGCATGGACCAGGAGCTCGTGCGCACCCTGACCGGCTGGGACGAGACCGGCTCCCAGCCCAAGCTGGTCGGCGACCTGGCCACCGACACCGGAACGCCCAGCGCGGGCGACACCGTGTGGACCTTCCACCTGCGCAAGGGTGTCACCTGGCAGGACGGTACGGCGGTCACCTCGCAGGACGTCAAGTACGGCGTCGAGCGGACCTTCTCGCCCGACATCAACGGCGGCCCGCCGTACGCCAGTCAGTGGCTGGTCGGCGGCTCCTCGTACAAGGGCCCCTACTCGGGCAAGGAACTCGCCTCCATCCAGACGCCGGACGCGTCCACCATCGTCTTCCACCTCGACCAGCCCGTGGCCGACTTCAACCAGACGACCGCGATGCCCGGCTGGTCAGGGGTGCCCAAGGCCCACGACACCGGTGCCACGTACGACACGCACGTCTGGTCCGACGGGCCGTACATGATCAAGTCGTACGCCAAGAACAAGGAACTCGTCCTCGTCAGGAACACCCACTGGAAGCAGTCGACCGACCCGATCCGGCAGCAGAACGTCAACGAGATCGACGTGCAACTCGGCCAGGACCAGTCGGCGATCGACCAGCAGATCAAGTCCGACGCCGGTACCGCCCAGACCTCGATCATGCAGTGGCCGATCGCGGGCTCCGACCTGACGACGATCACCAATGACCCGTCCCTGAAGTCGCGCCTCTACAACATCCCGGCTCCCGGCATCAACTACCTCGCCATCAACACCACCCGGACCAAAGACCTGAAGGTCCGTCAGGCGATCGAGTACGCGATCGACAAGACCACCGTCCGCGGCGCGTTCGGCGGTTCGGCGTACGGCGCCTACGCGAGCACGATGCTCAGCCCCGGCATCGGCGGCTACCAGAAGTTCAACCTCTACAGCGCCAACCCCGCCGGAGACATCACCAAGGCCAAGGCGCTGATGAAGCAGGCGGGCAACCCCAAGCTCACCATGTCGCTCGCGGTGGAGAACACCCCGACCCTGGAGCACTTCGGCGACGCCGTGAAGACCTCGCTCGCGAAGATCGGCATCACGGTGAACATCACCCCGATCGACGCGGCGAACTACTTCAGCAACATCGACAACGTCAAGAACCAGTACGACCTCACCTGGGTCGACTGGATCGCGGACTGGCCGAACGCCTCCACCGTGCTGCCCGTCCTCTTCGACGGACGCCAGATCGCGAAGCTGCCGCAGTCCAACCAGGACCAGTCCTACCTGAACGACCCCACCGTCAACGCGCAGATCGACAAGATCGCCAAGATGACGGACGTCAAGCAGGCCGACGCCGCCTACGGCGCCCTGGACCAGCAGATCATGAAGGACGCCGCCGTGGTCCCGCTGATGTACATGAAGTTCAGCGATCTGTCGGGCTCCAAGGTCGGCGGAATCATCTCGGACCCGATCCTCGCCGAGCCCAGCCTGGTTCACGCCTACGTCAAGAGCTGAACGCACCCTCCCAGCCCCGCCGGCGGTCCCGGCCGGCGGGGCACCCCTCTCACGTCAGGGTCCCGCACGACATGCTTCGTTACCTCATCCGGCGCCTGCTGGCAGCGGCCGCGATCCTCCTGGTGATCACCGTGATCACCTTCTTCATCTTCTTCGCGCTGCCGTCCGACCCCGCACTCCTGGCCTGCGGCAAGACGTGCTCGCCGTCCCGGCTGGCCGAGATCAAGCATTCGCTCGGGCTCGACCAGACCTTCCTCAAGCAGTTCTGGGAGTTCTTCAAGGGACTCTTCATCGGCCGGAACTTCGGCGACCAGAGCGTGCGCGTGCACTGCGACGCGCCCTGCCTCGGCATCTCCTTCCAGACCGACACCCCGGTCCTGACCACCCTGCTGGACGACTTCCCGGCCGACCTGTCGCTGGGTCTCGGCGCCGCGGTGTTCTTCCTGATCCTGGGCGTCGGCCTCGGCACGGTCGCGGCCGTCCGCCGGGGGAAGGCCGCGGACAAGGCGGCGGTGGGACTCGCGCTGCTCGGGGTCTCCGTGCAGATCTACTTCGTCGGACTGCTGCTGCTCTACCTGTTCGTCGACAAGTGGCAGATCCTGCCCGCCTCCGGCTACACCCCGATCACGCAGGACCCCGGCGCCTGGTTCCAGGGACTGATCCTGCCCTGGGTCACCCTCGTCATCGTCTACCTCGCGCTGTACACCCGGCTCACCCGCTCCTCCATGCTGGAGGTCCTCGCCGAGGACTACATGCGCACCGCCCGGGCCAAGGGCCTCTCGAGCAGCAGAGTCGTCCTCAAGCACGGCCTGCGGGCCGCGATCACCCCGATCATCACCATCTTCGGCATGGACGTCGGCTCGCTGATCGGCGGCTCCGCCGTCATCACCGAGTCGGTGTTCGGCATCAACGGCATCGGCAAGCTCGCGGTCGACTCGGTACAGAACTCCGACCTGCCGGTCATCCTCGGCACCACGCTCTTCGCGGCCACCTTCGTGGTGCTCGCCAACGTGGTCGTCGACGTGGTCTACGGCCTCGTCGACCCCCGTGTCCGCCTCGCCTGAGCCCTCTCACCGCAGCAAGGAAACCCCGTGTCCCTCCAGACCTCACCGCAACCGGCGGCCGCCGATCCCGCGGCCGCCCCCTTCCTCGACGTACGGGACCTGCGGGTGCACTTCCCCACCGAGGACGGGATCGTCAAGTCCGTCGACGGCGTCTCCTTCACCCTGGAGAAGGGCAGCACTCTCGGCATCGTCGGCGAGTCCGGCTCGGGCAAGTCGGTCACCTCGCTGGCCCTGCTCGGACTGCACAAGGGCACGCGTGCCGAGGTCTCCGGCGAGATCCGGCTGGACGGGCGGGAGCTGGTCTCGCTGCCCGAGCACGAGATGCGCGCCCTGCGCGGCCGTACGGTCTCCATGATCTTCCAGGACCCGCTGTCCGCCCTGCACCCGTACTTCACCGTCGGCGCCCAGATCGCCGAGGCCTACCGGGTCCACCACAAGGTCTCGAAGAAGGAGGCCCGGGAGCGGGCCGTGGAGATGCTGAAACGGGTCGGCATCCCGCAGCCCGAACGCCGGGTGCGGGACTACCCGCACCAGTTCTCCGGCGGCATGCGGCAGCGCGCGATGATCGCCATGTCGCTGGTCTGCGACCCCGAACTGCTCATCGCCGACGAGCCGACCACCGCCCTGGACGTCACCGTCCAGGCGCAGATCCTCGACCTGATCCGCGATCTCCAGGAGGAGTTCGGATCCGCGGTCATCCTCATCACCCACGACCTCGGTGTGGTGGCCGACATCGCCGACGACATCCTGGTGATGTACGGCGGCCGCCGCATCGAGTACGGCACCGTGCACGACGTGCTCAAGGAGCCCCAGCACCCCTACACCTGGGGCCTGTTGGAGTCGATGCCGCAGATCACCGGGGACGTCGAACGACGGCTGAACCCGATCGCCGGCTCCCCGCCGAGCCTCATCAACCCTCCCTCGGGCTGCGCCTTCCACCCCCGCTGCACCTACAAGGGCTGGGTGCCCGAGGGGCGTTGCTCGGTGGAGCGGCCCGAACTGGTGGCCGTTCCCGGCACCGGCCGGCACCTCGCCGCCTGCCACCTCACCCCGCAGACCCGGCAGGAGATCCGCGTCCGTACGGCCACGGGGGCCGCGCAGTGACCGCGGTCGACGAACAGGAGCAGCCCGTGAGCACCACCCAGCCCGCCGCCGGGGAGCACCTGCTCGAAGTCACCGGCCTCACCAAGCACTTCCCGATCCGCCACGGCATCGTCTTCCAGCGGCAGATCGGGGCCGTGCACGCCGTCGACGGCATCGACTTCACCGTCGGTGCCGGTCAGTCGCTCGGCCTGGTCGGCGAGTCCGGCTGCGGCAAGTCCACGACGGGCCGGCTCATCACCCGCCTGTCGGAGCCCACGGCCGGAAAGGTGATGTTCGACGGCGAGGACATCACCCACACCCCGGAGAACCGGATGAGGGAGGCCCGCCGCAACCTCCAGATGATCTTCCAGGACCCGTACTCGTCCCTGAACCCCCGGCACACGGTCGGCACGATCGTCGAGACGCCCATGCGGCTCAACGGCATCAACCCGCCCCAGGGGCACAAGAAGCGCGCCCAGGAACTCCTCGAGACGGTCGGCCTCAGCCCCGAGCACTACAACCGCTACCCGAACGAGTTCTCCGGGGGCCAGCGCCAGCGCATCGGGATCGCCCGCGCCCTCGCCCTGCGGCCCAAGCTCATCGTGGCCGACGAGCCGGTGTCGGCGCTGGACGTCTCCATCCAGGCGCAGATCGTCAACCTGCTCCAGGACCTCCAGCGGGAGCTGGGCATCGCGTTCGTCTTCATCGCCCACGACCTTGCCGTCGTACGGCACTTCTGCGAGCGGGTCGCGGTGATGTACCTCGGCAAGATCGTCGAGGTCGCCGACCGGCAGACCCTGTACACCGGGCCCCGGCACCCCTACACCCACGCCCTGCTCTCCGCCGTTCCCGAGGCCGACCCGGACGGCACCCGGCGGCGCGAGCGCATCCGGCTCGCCGGGGACGTGCCCTCGCCGATCGATCCGCCGTCCGGCTGCCGCTTCCGCACCCGGTGCTGGAAGGCACAGGACAAGTGCGCGACCGAGGAACCGCCGCTGGTGCGCCTGTCGGGCAACGCGGACGGGCATCTGACGGCCTGCCACTTCCCGGAGGAGCCGAGCGTCGAGGCCCGCGATCAGGACATCGTGCTCGACCCGGCGCTGACCACCCTGGAGGACAGTGCGTCGACCTCCTCGTGAGGGTAAGGGGTGAACCTGCTCTCCTGTTCCAGTCGTCGGTTGAAGTCGCCCACGGTGGCGGCCAGTCGGGCATGCCGGGAAATGAGGGCGGCCGCGGCGGCGGGTACCTTCTCGGGTTGCCTGCCGTTCGCGCACGAACGGATGTAGTCCTCGCGCTCGTCCCGGTCCAGGCCGTACTGGTCGACGACCAGCCAGTGCACCAGGTAGGAGAGGGCATAGGCGCGGTCGTAGCGGTGGTGGCGGTCGTGGAAGTCGCGCTCCGCCGGGGCCAGTTCGAAGCGGCTGGACAGGGCGAGCCCGTAGTCGGTCAGGCAGAGCTGTCGTCCGTCGGTGAGGATGTTGCCGAAGTGCGCGTCGAAGTGCACGAGTTGCTGCTTCCTGAGAAAACCGGTGACGGCTTCGAGGCCCTGCTCCACGAGGGCGCAGGCCGAGTCGGCGTCGTCCGAGCGCAGCTGTCGGGCGAACCAGTCGTGAAGGGTGTGCGGCACGTGCTCCAGGAACAGGGTCAGGCTCGCGGACGCGGTACGCAGGGCCTCGATGCGCGCACGGCCGCCGCCCCAGTAGGCCACGGCCCCTTCCACGTCGGCCAGTTCCCCGGGAAGCGGCTGCGGCGCGTCGGCCAGGATCCGCCAGTGGTGCATCAGCGGGAAGCCGGGGAAGCGCCCTGACCGCACCCAGTTCGTCGTCATCTCGTGCACGGCCAGCTCGCGCCAGGCGCCGAAGCCGGGGCTGCCGATGGCACCGATGCCGTAGTGGCAGTGGACCGGCATGTCGAAGAGGTTCGCGGTGGAGCGGACGTTGTCCGGTTCGAGCTCGAGGTCGCTGAGGGGCAGCCGCTTCACGAAGACCCGCACCCCGTCGACCTCCACCAGCGTTGCCCGCCCGCCGATCCCGACACTCAGCGGGGTGCCGGACGCCACGAGATCCGCGAGGTCCCGGTCGCTCAGGAGGGCGAGAGCGGTGGCGGTGTCGGCGTGGGCGCGGAGGCGGGTCAGGGATTCCATGCGCCTATGAAAAGGCATGAAAGGCCCCCGCCCGAGGGCGAGGGCCTTCCGTCGAGGGCGTAGCGGTCGGGTCAGCTCGCCGCGTAGTTGCGCAGGAAGAGGGCCTCCGCCACCGACAGACGCTCCAGCTCCTCGGGGGAGACGCTCTCGTTCACGGCGTGGATCTGCGCCTCTGGCTCGCTCAGGCCGATGAGGAGGATCTCGGCGTGCGGGTAGAGGCCCGCGAGGGTGTTGCAGAGGGGGATCGAGCCGCCCTGGCCGGCGTACTGCATCTCCTGGCCCGGGTAGGCCACCGCCATCGCCTCGGCCATCGCCGCGTACGCCGGGCTGGTGGTGTCGGCGCTGAACGGCTGGCCCTGGCCGATCCGCTCGGTGCTCAGCCGCGCCCCCCACGGGGTGTGCGCCTCCAGGTGCGCCTGGAGCAGCCTGGTCGCCTCGTCGGTGTCGATGCCCGGCGGCACCCGCAGGCTGATCAGCGCGCGGGCACTCGCCTGCACGGACGGGGTGGCGCCGACGACCGGCGGGCAGTCGATGCCGAGGACCGTCACGGCCGGGCGGGCCCAGATGCGGTCGGCGACCGTGCCGTCGCCGATCAGCTCCACGCCGTCCAGGACCTTGGCGTCCGCCCGGAACTGCTCCTCGTCGTACTGGAGGCCGTCCCAGGACGCGTCCGGCGTCAGGCCGTCGATCGTCGTCGAGCCGTCCTTCGCGCGCAGCGAGTCCAGCACACGGATCAGCGCGGCGAGCGCGTCGGGGGCGGCGCCGCCGAACTGGCCCGAGTGGAGGTTGCCCGCCAGGGTGTCGATCCGGACGCGCATCATGGTCATGCCGCGCAGGGTGGCGGTGACCGTCGGCAGACCGGCGCGGAAGTTGCCGGCGTCGCCGATGACGACGGTGTCCGCCTCCAGGAGCCCGGGGTGCTGCTCGGCGTACCGCTCAAGACCGCCGGTGCCCTGCTCCTCCGAACCCTCGGCGATGAACTTGACGTGGACCGGGACCCCGCCGTCGGCCTTGAGGGCGCGCAGCGCGAGCAGGTGCATGATCACACCGCCCTTGCAGTCGGCGGCCCCGCGCCCGTACCAGCGGCCGTCGCGCTCGGTCAGCTCGAAGGGCGGGCTCGTCCAGCCGGCCTCGTCCAGGGGCGGCTGCACGTCGTAGTGGGCGTAGAGCAGGACGGTCTTCGCGCCCTCGGGGCCGGGCAGGTAGCCGTACACCGACTGGGTGCCGTCCGGGGTGTCGAGCAGCGCCACGTCCTGGAATCCCTCGGCGGTGAGCGCGTCCGCGACCCAGCCGGCGGCGGCCTCGCTCTCGCTCCTCGGGAACTGGTCGAAGTCCGCCACCGACCTGAACGCCACCAGTTCGGTGAGCTCCGCCCGCGCCCTCGGCATCAGCGAGGCGACGGTCTCGGCGACCGGATTCGACGACATGGGCACGCTCCTTGTGGGTGCGACGTTGTAGCTGTGAGTGCCGTAGATCCTCCCACAGTGGTCTGTGGGCGGGCCCGCCGTAGGATGCGGGAGACAGGTGCGGCAACGGCTTGATCGGGAGCAGCAGACCATCGTGAGCAGCGAGAACTCTTCGGCGGACGACGCTTCGGCGGACGGCGTGCAGGACGACGGGCAGCGGGTGTGGGACGTCGTCGTGGTGGGCGCGGGACCCGCGGGGGCCTCGGCCGCCTACGCGGCGGCGGTCGCGGGACGGCGTGTGCTGTTGCTGGAGAAGGCCGAGCTGCCCCGTTACAAGACGTGCGGCGGCGGGATCATCGGTCCCTCGCGGGACGCGTTGCCGCCCGGCTTCGAGCTGCCCTTCCGGGACCGGGTGCACGCGGTCACCTTCTCCAACAACGGGCGCTTCACCCGGACCCGGCGCTCCAAGCAGATGCTGTTCGGGCTGATCAACCGGCCCGAGTTCGACCAGCAGCTCGTCGAGCACGCGCAGAAGGCGGGCGCCGAGCTGCGCACCGGTGTCGCCGTCCAGCGCGTCGAGCAGCACGGCTCGGCGGTGCCGGACCGGCGCACGGTCGCCGTGGTCCTCCAGGGCGGCGAGACCGTGCTCGCGCGGGCGGTTGTCGGGGCCGACGGCAGCGCCAGCCGGATAGGAGCCCATGTCGGGGTCAAGCTCGACCAGGTCGACCTCGGCCTGGAGGCGGAGATCCCGGTGCCGGAGACCGTCGCCGAGGACTGGAAGGGGCGGGTGCTCATCGACTGGGGCCCGATGCCCGGCAGTTACGGCTGGGTCTTCCCGAAGGGGGACACCCTGACCGTCGGGGTGATCTCGGCGCGGGGCGAAGGCGCGGCCACCAAGCGGTACTTGGAGGACTTCATCGGGCGGCTCGGCCTCTCCGGGTTCGAACCGAGCATTTCCTCCGGCCATCTGACCCGCTGCCGCGCGGACGACTCGCCGCTCTCGCGCGGGCGGGTGCTGGTGTGCGGCGACGCGGCGGGGCTGCTGGAGCCGTGGACCCGCGAGGGCATCTCCTTCGCGCTGCGCTCCGGGCGGCTCGCGGGGGAGTGGGCGGTGCGGATCGCCGAGGCCCATGACGCGGTGGACACCCGGCGTCAGGCGCTCAACTACGCGTTCGCCATCAAGGCGGGCCTCGGCGTCGAGATGAGCGTCGGCAAGCGGATGCTGACCGCGTTCGAGCGCCGCCCGGGCCTGTTCCACGCCGCGCTGACGGGATTCCGGCCCGCGTGGAACGCGTTCAAGGAGATCACCCAGGGTGCGACCTCGCTGGGCGAGCTGGTCCGGGGCCGCCCGATGGCCCAGCGGGCGCTGGCCGCGCTGGACCCGCGACCGGCCGAGCGCGGTGCGGCCGCCGGCGGCGAGGCCACGTCCTGACGGTTCGCCTCCTGACGATTCGCCTCCCCGCGGTTCACTTCGTGACCGTGATCCGGAACACCGGGTGGTCGGGGGCGGCCGCGATGATCTCCTCGTCGGAGGACTTGGCGGTCACGCCCTGGAAGTACTGGTTGACCTCCCAGCCCCACTTCTCCAGGTAGGTCCGCAGGATCGGGAGCTTCTCCGCGTCGGGCAGCTCCACCGCGGAGAACTCGCGGACCCTGCGGCCGACCCGCAGCTCCCCGCCGCCGGCGGCACGCATGTTGCGCACCCACTGGGAGTGACCGCGCGCCGAGACCAGGTACTGCCCGCCCTCGTACGTGTGCGGGTTGACCGGGATCCGCTGCATCCGGCCGCTCTTGCGGCCACGCACCGACATCTCCGCGGTACCGGCCAGGCTGAAGCCGTGGCGGGCGAGCCAGCCGATGGCGCTGTTGAGGCGGACGGTGAGCGGGCTGCCCTTGAGGTAGTACGGCGTCGACATGGTGATCCCCATCAGTTGGGAGAGCGGTGCTCTCGTTTCCGTGGCATCAGTCTGCACGCATCGGTGACCCAATGCAAGAGCAGTGCTCTCGTTTGTGTGCACTGCTCTGCTTCTGTGGAAGACTGGCCGCATGAGCACCGCACAAGGAGCCCGGGCCCGCGCCCGGATCGAAGTCACCGCCGCCATCAAGGACGAGGCGCGCCGGCAGCTCGCGGCGGAGGGCGCGGCGAAGCTGTCGCTGCGGGCCGTCGCGCGTGAGCTGGGGATGGTCTCCTCGGCGCTGTACCGCTACTTCCCGAGCCGCGACGACCTGCTCACGGCCCTGATCATCGACGCGTACGACTCCCTGGGGCAGAGCGCGGAACAGGCGCACGAGGCCGTCGCGCAGGCGGCCCCGCTGGAGCGCTGGGTCGCGTCGTGCGAGGCGGTCCGCCGCTGGTCGCTCGGTCATCCGCACGAGTACGCCCTGATCTACGGCTCTCCCGTCCCCGGCTACACCGCGCCGCAGACCACCGTCCCGCCCGCCGCCCGCGTCGGCCTCCTCCTGATCGGCATCGTCCGCGACGCCCACCAGGGCCCGGGCGGCCTGGAGGAACCGCCCCCGGTGCCCGACGACCTCCGCACCGAGGCCGACCGCATCGCCGCCGACCTCGCCCCCGACCTCCCGCCCGCGGTGACCGCGGCCCTGGTGGTGGCCTGGGCCCAGCTCTTCGGCCTGGTCGGCTTCGAACTCTTCGGTCAGTTCAACCGGGTCGTGGAGGACCGGGAGCCGTTCTTCCGGCATGCCGTGCGGCAGCTGGGGCGGGGCGTGGGCCTGCGCTAGGGGCCCCGCCGACTGTGCGTGGGCTGGTGCCGGGCCGGGCAGTCTCTCGCCGGTGGCGCCGTCCTGGCCGGTCGCGTACTTCGCCGGGAGTACGGGTGATCGCCACGTCCGGGGGACGCCCGGGCCGGACCGATGCGTCTAGCGTGGCGGACATGGACGGTGAGCAGGGCGGTCGTGGGGGAGGTCCGTCGCGGTGGCGGCGGCACGGGGCGTCATGGTGGCGGGGCCCCGACGGCGACGGGCAGCGGTCCCGGTGGCCGTGGCCGTCCACGCTGGTGCTCACGTTCTTCGTGCTCGGCGGGTCGAACTACGCGGCCCAGCAGCAGGTCGGTGAGCGGGCCCCGCTCGACACGTTCGCGCGGGTGCTGCTCGTGGTCGGCTCGGGGCTGTTGCTGTGGCGGCACCGGCAGCCGGTGCTCGTCGTGTTCGGGACCGCGGCCGCCGCCATGCTGTACCTGGGCGCCGGGTATCCGTACGGGCCCGTCTTCCTGACCGTCGCCCTCGCCTGCTTCAGCGCCGTCGTGGCCGGGCACCGCAGGGCCGCCTGGGCCGCGCTGGGGATGCTCTGGGCCGGGCACGTCCTGGTCGCGCACTGGCTGTACCAGTGGCTGCCGCCGACGGGGGACCCGGCCGCCCCCTGGGGCCAGGAGGGCGTGATCGCCGCCTGGGTGGTCGCGATCGTCGCCGTGTCGGAGCTGGCCCGCACCCGCCGCGAACAGTGGGCTCGCGAGCGTGCCGAGCGCGCCCGGGCCGCACAGCGCCGCGCCGACGAGGAGCGGCTGCGGATCGCCCGCGAACTGCACGACGTCCTCGCGCACAGCATCTCCGTCATCAACGTCCAGGCCGGCGTCGGACTCGCCCTCCTCGACACCGACCCCGAACAGGCCCGCACCGCCCTCACCACCATCAAGGCCGCCAGCAAGGAGGCGCTCGGCGAGGTGCGCCAGGTGCTCGACACCCTGCGCACCCCCGGTGACGCGCCGCGCGCCCCCGCCCCGGGCCTCGACCGGCTGCCCGAGCTGGTCCACCAGGCGGCCGGCGCCGGCCTCGCCGTCGAGGTGGAGGGATCGGCGCCGGGGCTGCCGCCCGGGGCGGATCTCGCCGCCTTCCGCATCGTCCAGGAGGCGCTCACCAATGTCGTACGGCACTCGGGATCGCGTCGCGCGCGCGTGCGGCTCGATCACGACGAGGACGCGCTACGGCTCCGTATCGACGACGACGGACCCGCGACCGGCGCCGACGCGGGCGGCAGCGGCAACGGTCTGGCCGGAATGCGGGAGCGGGCCGCCGCCCTCGGTGGCACGATCGAGGCGGGACCGCGTCCCGACGGAGGCTTCGGGGTGCTCGCAGTACTGCCGCTCACAGTGAAGGCCAGGGAGGAAAACCGGTGATCCGCGTACTGCTCGCCGACGACCAGTCGCTCGTGCGGGCCGGCTTCCGGGCGCTGCTCGACGCGCAGCCGGACATCGAGGTGGCGGGGGAGGCCTCGGACGGCGAGGAGGCGCTGCGCAAGGTGGGCGAACTGCGGCCGGACATAGTCCTGATGGACATCCGGATGCCGCGGCTCGACGGACTCGCCGCGACCCGGCGCATCACCGAGGACGCCACCCTGAAAGAGGTGAAGGTGGTCATGCTCACCACCTTCGAGCTCGACGAGTACGTCTTCGAGGCGATCCGTTCGGGCGCCTCCGGCTTTCTCGTCAAGGACACCGAACCGGAGGAACTCCTGCGGGCCGTCAGGGCGGTGGTCGAGGGCGACGCGCTGCTCTCGCCGGGAGTGACCCGACGTCTCATCGCCGAGTTCGCGGCCCGCTCCAAGGAGCCCGCGGCCGAGGGCGCCCTCGCCGAACTCACCGAGCGGGAGAGGGAGGTGATGGCCCTGGTCGGCATCGGTCTGTCCAACGAGGAGATCGCCCGCCGCCTGGTCGTCAGCCCCCTCACCGCCAAGACCCACGTCAGCCGCACCATGGTCAAGCTCGGTGCCCGCGACCGGGCCCAACTGGTGGTGCTGGCCTACGAGTCGGGGTTGGTGCGGCCCGGCTGGCTGGGTTGAGGGCCCTGTCGCCTGAAGCGCACCAGCACACTGATCACCCGGGCGACGAAGAGGACGGGTGCGATCGTGAGCCCGACGCGCACCAGCAACTTCTCCACGGTGCCCGGAAGTTCGAACAGCAGCGCCGGTCCCGCCACCGCCCCGAACAGCACGGCCGCCGCGAACAGCGCGCTGAACAGGGCGTATCCGATCTCGACGGTGATGGCATCCCGCTCCGCCTGGTTCCGGCGGCCCCCGTAGGTCTCCATCCTTCGAGTCTCACAGCCGTGTGCCCGGCGGAGCAAGCGGGCCGCGCCGGGCACACGGGGTGGGAGGCGTTCCCCCTAGTCGCGTACGGGTACGCGCTCCGCCTCCTGGGAGAGGGACTTGGCGACCACCACGGTCGGCTGCCGACGCCGAACCCGCAGTCCTGTGAGCGAGATCAGAAGACCCACGACCGCGATTCCGGTGACCACCGTCAGTGCGGGCAGGTAGCTGTCGAGGACGGCCTGCGGGGAGGCGCCCTCCGCGGGGGCGTTCGCCGTCAGCACCGCCGTCACCACGGCGAGGAACAGCGCGCCGCCCACCTGGACCGAGGTGTTGAGCAGACCCGAGACCATGCCCTGCTCGTGCTCGTCCACGCCGTTGGTGGCCTGGACGTTGAGGGAGGGGAAGGTCAGCGCGAAGGCGGCGCCGACCAGCAGCATGGTCGGCAGGATCACCGCCGCGTAGACCGGGGCGAGGTCGATGCGCAGGAACAGCAGATAGCCGACGACCATGAGCGCGAAGCCCACCACGATCAGACGCGGGGTGCCGAACCGGTCGATGACCGTGCCCACCTTGGTCGCGGACAGCGCCACCAGCGCACCCGCCGGCAGGAAGGCCAACGCGGTGTGCAGTGCCGACCAGCCGAGCAGTTGCTGCATGTAGAACGTCACCAGGAACTGGAAGCCCATGTAGCTGCCGAGGAAGGTCAACGCCCCCAGCTGGGCTCGCACCTGGGGTCCCGAGCGCAGCACGCCGAGCCGGATCAGCGGGCTCGCGCTGCGCCGCTCGACGGTCACGAACGCGGTGAGCAGGGCGGCGACGGCCGCGAAGGACAGGAGGGTGCGGAGCGAGCCCCAGCCGGCCTCGGGTGCCTGGACGACGGTGAACACCAGCAGCAGCATCGAGGCGGTGCCGAGGACCGCGCCGGGGATGTCGTAGCCGCCGGTGTTCTGCTCGCGCTCGCTGCGCGGCAGCAGCTTCAGGCCGACGACGAGGGCGAGCAGGGCGACGGGTGCGGGCAGCAGCATGGTGTAGCGCCAGCTGGCCTCCGTGAGCAGGCCGGAGAAGACCAGGCCCATGGAGTAGCCGGTGGCGCCGCAGGTGGTGTAGATGGACAAGGCGCGGTTGCGCAGGGGGCCTTCGGCGAAGGTCGTCGTGATGATGGACAGGCCGGCCGGTGCGGTGAAGGCCGCGCTCAGGCCCTTGACGAAGCGGCTGGCGATCAGCAGCGGGCCCGAGTCGACGAGCCCGCCGAGCAGGGAGGCGACCGCGAAGACGCCGAGGGCCACCAGGAAGACCTGGCGCCGGCCCAGCAGGTCGGCGGCCCGGCCGCCCAGGAGCAGCAGCCCGCCGTAGCCGAGGATGTAGCCGCTGACGATCCATTGCAGCGTCGAGGTGGAAAGGCCCAGGTCCGCGCCGATGGACGGGAGCGCGACGCCGACCATCGACACGTCGAGGGCGTCCAGGAACATCGCGGCGCACAGCACCAGCAGGGTGCCCCAGAGCCGGGGAGTCCAGCGGACCGCTGAGGACGGGTCCGCGGGGGTGGTGAGCGGAGAGGTCATGGCGAAGACACTACATGCGCATGCATCGAATGCAAACGCATTTAATTCCAATGCAATAATCCTGGCTCTCTGCTACGGTGCCGCGCATGGTGGCGAAGAAGCCCGAGCAGGCACTCGCGGAGCACTGGCGGGACATCCTGGCGCTGCACGCGCGCACGCAGTGCGAACTGGACCGTGCTCTCCATCAACACGGCCTGTGCGGCAGCGACTTCGAGGTGCTGGACGTCCTGGCCGACGGCGGCTGCGCCTACCGGGTGCAGGAGATCTCCGAGCGGGTTCATCTGAGCCAGAGCGCGCTGTCCCGGCTGATCGCACGGCTGGAGAAGGACGGGCTCGTCGAGCGCGGGATGTGCGCGGAGGACCGGCGGGGCGTACGGGTCTCGCTCACGGCGAAGGGGCACGCCCTGCACCGGGCGGCCCTGCCGGTGCAGCGCGCGGTCCTCACCCGGATGCTGGAACCCTCCTAGCCCACGGCGGACCTCTCCCGCCACAGCCCCGCGACCGATACGTCACCGGTGACCTGCGGGAACGGCAGCCGGTTCCACAGCGCCAGGTACAGCCGGGCGGCCGGCCCGGACACCTCGCAGTCGGCGTCCCCTTCCTCGCCGCGTTCGGTCGCGGGCGGCTCCTCGGTCAGGCGTACGGTCCACACGGCGCCGTCCGTGTCGCTCGCCCGCACCCGCAGCACCCGGGGCTCGGCGCTGCGGACCCTGCTCTTCGCGCGGGCGTGGAAGCCGCGCAGCAACTCGTCGATGCCGTCGGCCGCGAAGTCCCGCGCGATCTCGCCGGGGGTGCCACCGCGTGCCGCCTCCGCGTCGAAACGGTGCACGGCCGTCTCGTGCGCCTGCCGCCGGGCCCAGAAGGCGAGCGGGGAGGGGGCGGCGAAGAAGTGCCAGCACTGCACGTCGGGTGCGGCGGAGTCCAGGGTGTCGACCAGGCGGCGGTGGCCGGCGCGGAACCAGGCCGCCAACTCCTCTTCGGCGGGGGCGGGTTCGTCCTCGAGCGGCTGGAAGGCGGTCCGTTCCTCGGCCACGAACGCCGTCGCCCAGCGATGCACCGTGCCCGTGTGCCGCAGCAGGTCCCGCACCTGCCACTGCGGGCAGGTCGGCACCTTGGCGTCGTGCCCCGCCTGTTCGGCGGCCGACGCGAGCAACCGGCCTTCCCGGTCCAGGATGCGGATGAACTCGGCTGTCTCCATGACAGGAGTGTGCCCGACGGGGATGTCCCGGCGGGGGCTGTTCCTCGGCGGGCTGCCAGTCACTGCCTGGCTGCCAGTCACGGCCGGGCTACCAGTCACGCGCGGCGTGCAGGAGGTGGTCGCGGACCAGCGCCACGTGCGGATTGCCGGAGGTGCCGGGGCGCTGCACCAGGAACGCCGTGTTGATGGGTGGGTCGTCGGGGTCGTGGAGCAGGACCAGCGCCCCGGACGCCAGCTCCCCGGCGCACAGATAGCGGGGGAGCACGGTGAACCCGCTGCCCCCGACGACCGCCGCCTTGACCGCGTTCAGGTCGGGCATGGTCACGGCGGGCTGCCGCACCAGGCGCCTGCCGAAGACATGCCGCCAGTAACGGCGCACGATGGGCAGGTCCTCGGCGTAGGCGACGAGCGGGACGCCGTGCAGCGCTGCCGCGAGGTGGCCGGGCGCGCCCAGCCCTCGCGCCCGGTCGGGGGCGGCGACCAGCACGAACTCCTCGTCGTTCAGGGGCAGGGCCGTGAGGGTGCGGCCGCGCGGCCGGAAGGTGGCGATCACCAGGTCGTGACGGCCGGCGCGCAGGTCGTCCAGGAGCGGTTCGGTCAGGCCCGGCGTGATGCGCAGCAGTACCCCCTTGTCCACCAGGGGCGCGAGACCGGGCAGGACGCACCGGGACAGCAACTCGGCCGGACCGGCGAGATGTACGGGCTCGGCGGGGGTGTCCTCCCCGTTCCCCGAGGGCCCCGCCACCGAGGCGAGCGAGTCCAGCGGCTCCACGATCCGGGCGGCGAGCTCGTCCGCGTACGCCGCCGGGGTCACGCCGCGCGCCCGGCGCTCGAACAGCTCGCGGCCCAACTGCCGTTCCAGGGCGCGGATCTGGGTGGTGACCGTCGGCTGGGACAGGCCGAGAAGGCGGGCGGCCGCGGTGAAGGAACCGGTGCGGTACACGGTCAGGAAGGTCCGCAGCAGGTTCAGGTCCAGCGGGGCTCCGGCGACGCGGCCCGCATCCTCGGAGCCATTGGTGTTCCTATCCCTCATATGCGTGAGCCTATTGGATTTCAATGACAGGGCAGGACTACGGTTTCACCATGTCGAAGATCCTCTTTGTGATGACCGGTGCCGACCACTGGACCCTGGCCGACGGCACCCGGCACCCCACCGGCTACTGGGCCGAGGAGGCCGTCGCCCCCTACGAGGCGTTCAAGGCCGCGGGACACGAGATCGTCGTGGCCACCCCGGGCGGTGTCGTGCCGACCGTGGACAAGGGCAGCCTGGCCGCCGAGGTCAACGGCGGCCAGGAGAACGCCGACCGCATCGCCGGGGTGCTCGCCTCGGCGGCCGAGCTCCAGAGCCCGCTGAAGCTGGAGGAGGTGAACCTCGACGACTACGCGGCCGTCTTCTACCCCGGCGGCCACGGGCCGATGGAGGACCTCGCGGTCGACGCCGACTCGGGCCGGCTGCTCACCCGTGCCCTGGAGAGCGGCAGGCCCCTCGGCGTCGTCTGCCACGCCCCGGCCGCGCTGCTCGCCGCCACGAAGGCGGACGGCTCCAACGCCTTCGCCGGGCGCCGCGTCGCCGCCTTCACCAACGCCGAGGAGACCCAGGCGGGCTTCGCCGACAAGGCCAAGTGGCTGCTCCAGGACCGGCTCACCGAGGCCGGCGTCCAGGTCGACGTGGCCGAGCCGTGGGCGCCGCATGTGATCGTCGACGGCAATCTGGTGACCGGGCAGAACCCGTCGTCCTCCGCGCCGCTCGCCGTCGAACTGCTGAAGAAGCTGGGCTGATCGGGGTCGGGCGCGTGCGGCCGGTCCTGTCTGCCGCGGTACGGCGACCTCAGACGCCGAGGGCGGGCAGGACCACCGCGTCGACGTAGTTCCGCACGAATTCCGGGCCGGTCGGCCCGTCCTCGAGCAGCTGGTGGGCGACCATGAGGCCGAGCAGGGCGTGGGGGACGTAGGGCACGGCCGGGGTGTCGGCGGGGAGCTCGCCGCGCTCGACGGCCCGCTGCAACAGTGTGGCGAGACCGGTCAGTTCGGGGACGACGAGCAGCTCGCGCAGCGCCCGGAAAAGGTCGGGATCGGTGTGGGCGGCCTGGGCGAGGCCCCGGAACAGGGCGGCGTCCCGCTCCAACCGCAGCGGGTTCAGCCGGGTGGCCGCCGCGTCGAGGTCGCCGGGCAGGGAGCCGGTGTCGATACCGGCGAGGGTGACGGGCTTCTGATGGCGCAGTGCCTTGGCGACCAGCTGCGGCTTTCCCGTCCACTGGCGGTAGAGGGTGGCCTTGCTGCACCGGGTGCGGGTGGCCACGGCGTCCATGGTGAGGCTGCCGTAGCCGACCTCCCGCAGCAGGTCGAGGACGGCCGTGTACAGCTCTGCCTCCCGCTCCGGCGTCAACCGGCGGGGCCGCCCGCCGGGTTTCACCGCAGCCCCCGAGGTGCCTTGTGTCCGCCGCCGTCGCCGTTCATGCAAACCTCATCCGAACGAAACCGTTTCGTACACATCCAGTGTATCCCCGTGCTCGTCACCCGTGAAGGCCTGTGCATCCGCCGGGCGTCGTCCACGAACCGGCCCCGGGATCCCGCCGGGCCGGGCGCGGCAGTCTCGCGGCAGGGACGAGCCTCTGAGGCTCCTCAAGTCGCTTGGCGGGCGCGGAGCGCGACCGTCACGATGTTCCGCATGTCGGGAATCGCGGGACTGAACAAGAAGAACAACTTCGTGCTGCTCGTCCGGGACGCGGACGTCGTGGGAGCGGCCCTGCGCCGGGCGCTGGCCGAGGCTCCGCCCGAGGAACGTCCCGGGCTGGAACGCGCCGTGGCGCTCGTCGAGTCCACTGCCGCCGCCACCGAGGCCGGGCTGCGCGCCCGCTGGGTCCGCTCGCGGCTGGCCGACGTCGGCTTCAAGGGTGACATCACCTCGGTCGCGGCCGTGCGGGCTCTGCGCAAGGCGGAACCGCAGTTGAGCCTGCTGGCCGCCGTGCAGTTGCAGAAGGAGGCGGTGGCCCATCCGGAGTGACCCGGACGGGCCCGACGTACGGGAAGGCCGGGCCCGAGGTCACCGCTCGGGCCCGACCGGCCCGCAGTCACGGCGAGCGCTGCGGGCTCGGCGGCTCGGGCCTCGGACCTGATGAGCGCCACGCCGTCCTCCCAGCATCCCGGAGTGGGCGGGCCGTGAGGAGCCCCTCCAGCTCGCGGTGACTGCGGGACGGATGGGTCGGCACCGGGCGCGGGCTCGGAATGAGGCGCTCGGCGACCCGGCGGGTGCGCGGACCGGATGCGGCGAGGCCGGTGATCTCCCGTTCCCGGTCGGTGACGTCCGCCGGGGGTGATCGATGCCGTCTGCCGGAGGCGGTGACCAGGGCCGGCACCAGCGGCCCGGGACCACGGGACGTGCCGGCCGGACGTGCCCCGCCGCCGCGTCCTGATCGCACCGGTGCAGGTCCGTCCGGCACCGGCGCACACCCCGCCGCGCCTTCCGCCGGCCGGTCACCACGCGTGTCGAACCGCTCCGAGCCGCCCGCCCGCCGTGGCTCCCGCGGTGACGGTGTCCGCGAAGATCGCAGCCGGGTCTCCGGCGTCGGTAATGTGCGCGCATGACGAGAAGCGAGCGGCTCGCGGAGCAGCTGGACTGGCACTGGCACAACAACCTGCGGCCGCGGCTGGACGGTCTCACCGATGAGGAGTACTTCTGGGAGCCGGTGCCCGGCTGCTGGAGCATCCGCCCACGTGGTGCGTCGGCCGCACCGATATCGGAAGGTTCGGGGGAGTGGACGATGGACTCCGCGTCCTCCGCCCCGGTCCCGGCACCGGTGACCACGATTGCCTGGCGGCTGGCGCACATCATCGTCTCGTGCCTGGGCTATCGGGTCGGCTGGTACTTCGGCGGCCAGGACGTCGACTCCCGGACATTCGCCTACGCGGGAACCGCTGACGAGGCGCTGAAACAGCTCGATGAGATGTACGGGAGATGGAACGCCGGGGTCCGCGAGCTCTCGGACGCCGACCTGGACAATCCGCCCCCGGCGGGTCCCGAGCGGTGGCCCATGGAGAACAGGGTCCTGCACGTCAACCGGGAGCTGATCCATCACGGCGCCGAGATCTCGCTGCTGCGCGACCTCCACCGCGGGCAGGACGGCGCCTGATTGTCAGTGGCTGCTCGTAACGTTCCGCTCATCGTCACGCCGAGCGGTCGGATCCCCCGGGCGAGCCGTGTCGATCTCGAGTGTCCTCGACGAACGAGAAGGAGGCCGCGCCCGTGCACGGAGTGCCGCTGACGGAGCAGGTCATCGAGGTGGTCCGGCGCGATCCGGCGGCGAGCGCGCTGCCGTATCTGCTGCCCTACGTGGACGTGCCATGGGTGGAAGGGGGCGTCCCCGCGCCGATGGCCGAGGACGTGCTCGCCAAGGCCGTGTTCCCGTCCGGGCGCCCGCTCTCGCCGAGCCTGCGCACGTGGCTGTCGTACGACATGAGTCTGCTGGAGCGCCACCAGTGGTTCACGGCGGACGGCGCCTTCGCACCCCGGCCGCTGGACCGGCTGATCGCGGACGAGATGGGCGCCTTCTGGGGAACGGAGTTCGCGTGGCTGGCCGGGCGGCTGTCCGAGTGCTTCCTGCTGCCGGGTGGTTCGGACTCCCGACGGATACTGGCCGTGACCGAGCCGGACGAGGAGGGGGAGTACCCCGTGTTCGCCCTCGACCTGGACGACCTGCCCTACCTGGGACTCATGTACCCGGGGTTCGACGTCTACCTGGCCGACACCGCGGGCCTGCTGGACCTGGGCGAACGGCAGGGCTACTCGGAGCTGATCCACCACGGGACCTATGGGGGACGGATGCGCCGGCACGCCAGGCAGTGCCTCGGGGGCGCGGCGGAGATCCAGTACCCCTTCGACTTCGAGCCGGTGTACGCGGAGTTGGTGCGGGAGGGCGCCGGAGGCACGGGGTGATCCGCTGACCCGGCGGCCCCCGAGGGACCCGTCGGCTGTGGTCAGGCCGCTGCCGCGCGTCGGGTCAGCGCGGCGATGGCCGCGGCGGTGGCGGCGAGTACCGCGACGCTGGTGAGGGCCGCGGGGAGGGAGAACCAGTCGGCCATGAAGCCGATGGCGGGCGGCCCGAGCAGCATGCCGCCGTAGCCGAGGGTGGAGGCGATGGCGACCCCGTCGGGCCCGGCCAGCCTGCCCGCGCGTTCGACGGCGACGGGGAAGAGGTTGGCGAGGCCGAGCCCGGTGATCATGAAGCCGAGGAGGGCCGCCCAGACCGAGGGGGCGAGGGCGCCGAGGAGCATGCCGAGCGCGGCGGTGGTGCCGCCGCCCACGAGCGTGCGGGTCTGACCGAGCCGTTCGAGCAGCCTGGTGCCGGTGAGCCTGCCGATGGTCATGGCGAGCGCGAAACACGAGTAACCGACCGCCGCGACGCCGGGTGTGGCGTCCAGGTCGTGCTCCAGGTGCAGGGCGCTCCAGTCGGCCAGGGCGCCCTCGCCGTAGGCCGTGCACAGGGCTATCAGGCCGAAGGTGATGACGAGTCCGCGGGTCCGGGAGCCCGGGGGACGAGCGGCGGAGTGCTGCTCCGAGGTGTCCCGCACGGGCGAGGTGTCCCGCACGGGCGCAGGGGGCTGGATGCGCAGCAGGGTCCGGCCCGCGACGGCGGTGACGAGCAGGCCGATCACGGTGAGGCCGAAGAGGTGCCGCGTGGGCGACAGCGCTCCGGCGACCAGCCCGCCGAGCCCGGCCCCGAGCATTCCGCCGAGGCTGAACGCGGCGTGGAAGCTGGGCATGATGGGCCGCCGCAGCGCGCCCACGAGATCGACCGCGGCGCTGTTGAACGCGACGTTGATGCTGCCGTACGCGGCGCCGAAGACCAGCAGCACGGCGCCGAGTGCCGGAGCTGAGTGGGTGAGCGGCGGCAGCGCGACGCTGACCGAGAGCAGGACGGCGCAGACGACGGTGACCCGGTGGGTGCCGTAGCGGCGGCACAGTCGCCCCGTGAGCATCATGGTGATCACCGCGCCGGCCGAGACGCCCAGGAGGGCGAGGCCGAGGGCGCTGGCGGAGGCGCCGGTCTGCTCCTTGATCGCGGGGATGCGGACGACCCACCCGGCGAAGACGAAGCCGTCGAGGGCGAAGAAGACGGTGAGGACGATACGGAGTCGGGTGAGTGTGTTGTCCGGCACGGCGATGCGCGTACGCATTTTGTTTATCGGCGGCACAAAGTCAGCGTAGGTGCCTGCTCGATTGTCGGCAAGGGTGTTCGGGTGAGCGGTCCGTCCGTGGCCCTGCGGTCGCCACGCGCATTCCTGGATCGAACCGCCGGCCCCGGCCCCGCCCGCCGTCACGAGGGCCGTGTGACGGAGCCGGGCGGGGGCCGGCGCCGGCCTCCTCAGTCCCTGGCCGGGGGAGTGTAGAAGTCGCCTACGGACGTCCAGACGCCGTTCTTCACGACCACGCGCTGCACGCTGCGGGTGCCGAGATGCTCGCTCGCGCTGAACTTCATCACCGGTGAGACCCCGGGGTCCACGGAGGACGCCTTCTGGTACGCGGTGCTGAGCGCCTGCGAGGTGACGGGCCCCTTGACGGTCTTCGCGATCTCGGCGAACACCTTCGCGTTGCTCCAGCCCCACAGGGCGAGGAATCCCGCGTCCTGACCGGGTTCGTACCTGGCCATGGCGGTCCGGAACTCCTTCACCGCCGGGTCCGGGTCCGATGGCGCCTTCACCAGCTGTACGGCCTTCAGGCCCTCGGCGGCGTCCTTGGCCAGCGACACCGTCGACTCGGCGGCCACGGGCGCGTAGGCGTAGGTGGGCAGGGAGAGCCCCTGGAGCTTGGCCTCCTTGAGGTAGGCGGCCGCCTCGGGCGAGGTGAGGACGACGATCACCGCCTGCGGCTTCGCGGCCTTCACCTTGCTGATCACCGGGGTGTAGTCGGTGGTCTGGTACTTGACCGCCAGCCGGTTCACCTCGACCGAGGGATCCACCTTCTTCGCGACGGGCTCCACCTGCTTGGCCACGTTCACGAAGGCGGCCGGATCGCTGTGCACGACGAGGATCCTCTTCGCGCCGTCCTGCACCGCCCAGGCGGCGATCGCCGCGGCCTGGTCCTCGTAGAGGGTCTGCGTGCCGAACAGGCCGGCCCGCGGCGGCTCGTACCAGGACTCGGTGCCGCCCACCTCGTTGAGGACGGGCACCTTGGACTGGTTGAGGACGAACGGGAAGGCCGCCTCCGCCTGGGAGGTGCCGTTCGCGTTCACGATGGCCACGACCTTGTCCTGGCCGACGAGTTCACGCGCGATCTGCACGGTCTGCTGCGGGTCGGCCGCGTTGTCCTTGACGGTCCAGCGGACCTTGCGCCCGTTGATGCCCCCCTGGGCGTTGAGCATCTTGAAGTACGCGTCGGCGCCCGCCTTCTCCGGCACGCCGTACGAGGCGGTGGCGCCGGTGAGGGGAAGCCACGCCCCGATGTGGATCTCGGAGGAGCTGCCGGCGGCCCCCGCGGAGTCCTCACCGGCGCACGCGTTGGCGGTGAGCGCCACTGCGGCCAGCACGGCCGTCGTTCCCGCGGCGCGGCGGAATCTTCTCATTGTCCGGAACACGGTCCACCTCGTTCATTGCGGAAGCTCATGAAGGGAGTTCAGATCACACGGGAGGCCCGGACGGCGGCCGTCGCGGGCGGTGCGGCTTCGAGGCCGCCGCTGAAGTACGCCGCTTCCGCCAGGGCCGCGAACGCCGGGTCACCGGGCCGCCCGTGGGCCGCGACGACGCCCTCGTGCAGCACGGCCACCTCGTGGCAGACGGACAGGGCGCGGCTGAGGAGCTGTTCGAGCAGGACGACCGTCAGGCCGTCGTGGGCGAGCCGGGCCAGTCGGTCGTAGACCTCGTCGACCAGGGCGGGGGCGAGACCCAGCGCGGGTTCGTCGACGATCAGGACGTCCGGTCCGACGATCAGGGCCCGGGCGATGGCGAGCATCTGCTGCTCGCCGCCGGACAGTCCGCCGGCGGAGGCGGACATCCGGTCGCGCAGCCGGGCCGGCAGCCACTGGACGGTCTCCTCGAGCCGTTCGCGCAGCGGAGCACCGGTGATGCCCGCCGCGTACGCGGCGACCTCGAGGTTCTCGCGCAGGGACAGGGTCTTGAACAGGGCCCGCCCCTCGGGCGCCAGGCTGGTGCGGACGGTGCCGGCCGACTGCCGTTCGCCGCCGGTCGGTTCGAGCGATCCGTGCAGGATGCCGGCCAGGGTGCTCTTGCCCGCTCCGTTGGCTCCGGCGATGCCGAGCACGACCCCCTGGCGGACGTCGAGGTCGACGTCGCGCAGGGCGACGACGCCGCCGTACGTGTGGCCGACCCGGTGCAGACGGATCATGCTGCGGTCGCCGACCTGCTCGGGCGGCCGGGTCCTGCCGTCGACCGATCCGAGGTACGACGACCGCACCTTCGGGTCCTGAAGGACGGTGTCCGGGGTGCCCTCGCCGATCGTGCGACCGAAATCGAAGGCGAGCACCCGGTGGGCCACGGAGAACAGGTCGTCTAGGACGTGGTCGATGACCACCACGGCGGTGCCCTCGGCGTGCAGCCGCTTGATGTGCCCTGCCAGCAGGGCCCGTTCACCCGCGTCCAGGCCGCCGAACGGCTCGTCCAGGATCAGCAGTTTCGGTTCCCCGGCCATCGCGCGGGCCAGGTCGAGGCGCTTCTGCAGGCCGAACGGCAGCTCGTCGGGGCGGCGTTCGGCCACTCCCGCGAGGCCCACCGAGTCCAGCAGCCGCGCGACGTCCGCCCGGTCCCGGCCGGTGATCCGGCGACGGGTGCACAACACGTTCTCGGCGACGGTGAGTTCGGAGAAGACCTCCGCGTGCTGGAACGTGCGGCCGATGCCCAGCCGCCGTCGAGCGGTCGCCCTGGCTTTCAGCAGCGGCCGTCCGTCGAGGTCGGCACTGCCGCTGACCCGGCCGTTGCCCGTCAGCCCCGACAGGGCGTTCAACAGGGTCGTCTTTCCGGCACCGTTGGGCCCGATGACGGCAAGGATCTCGTTCTGCCGAAGGGACAGCGACGCGTCCTCCAGCGCCTTGAGGCCGCCGTACGACACCGACACGTGCTCCAGGCGCAGCAGGACCTCGCCGCCGTCCCCCGGAGCCCCGGCCGGGGGCCGCGACGGTGCGGGGATCTCCGACTCCGCGGCGGGCAGGGGGACTTGGAGGTCCCGTCGTCGCAGCAGGCGCCGTGCCGACCTGGCGAGGAACGGTACGGCTCCGCCGGGCAGGAAGAGGAGCACGCCGATCAGCACGAGGCCCTGCACGACCGGCTGGGGCAGGCCGACGGCGGACGAGAGCGAGGGGTTCCAGGTCAGATAGACGCCGCCGGCCACGGCCCCGAGGACGGTGCCGACCCCGCCGAGCACACACGCCGCGATCAGCGAGATGCCGAAGGTCAGGGAGAACGGATCCGGACTGACGAACCCGGTGATCAGGCCGAGCAGCACCCCCGCGAAGCAGGTGCAGGCCGCGCTCACCGCGAACGACAGCGCCGACTGCGCCTCCGGCGCGATGCCGATCGTACGGGCGGCCAGGGGGTGCGACTTGGCGGCCACCAGGCGCATCCGCAGCCCCGAGGCGGCAGCGGGCACCGCCAGTGCCAGCACCACGGCGGCCGCCCCGACGGCGAGGTACTGGGCGTTGGTCCCGCCGCCCAGGACGGTGCCCAGGCCGAGGGCGCTGCGCAGCTCGGTCACCGGCACGCCCTGGTCGCCGCCGGTCACGCTGCTCCAGCGGTTGACCAGTTCCAGGGTGACCGTGGTGAAGGCGAGGGTCAGCAGGGCGATGTAGAGGACGGAGAACCTGGCGCCCGCGTATCCCAGGAAGGCGCCGAGCACCGCCCCGACGGCGACGGCACCGAGGACCACCGCCTCCAGGGACCAGCCGTGCCCGCTGCCGTACGCGGCGAAGTACGCGCCGATGGCGAAGAAGGCCGGGTGGCCCACCGACCAGATGCCGGACCAGCCGGCGAGCAGGCCCACCGACAGCACGACGATCGTGTACACGGCCGCGAGCCCGACCGAGTACATCTGGTACGCGGGGATCGCGCCGGAGGCCATGAACGCCATGAGCACCGCGCCGGCCGCGGGTCCCAGGGCGGCCCGCGCCAGGAGGGAACGGTTGAAGACCATGGATACGACCCCTCAGACCCGTTGGAAGGTGCGGGTGCCGAACATGCCCTGGGGACGGATCAGCAGTACCAGCACGGTGAACGAGAACACGAACGTGTCCCGGAAGCTGGCGGAGACGTAGTTCGCCGCCAGGTTGTCCAGGACGCCGATGGTCAGGCCGCCCAGGACGGCGCCGTACATGCTGGTCAGGCCGCCCAGGAAGATTCCGGCGAAGGCCCGGAACAGGGGCGCGACCAGCGCGGTGGGCACCAGACCCGACCGTGGCGCGTACAGACAGGCGGCGAGCGCGGCCAGGCCCAGCCCGAGCGCCCAGGAGATCCGGGCCAGGCGCTGTGCGCCGAGTCCGACCACGCGGGCGGTGTCGGCCGATTCGGCCACGGCGCGCATGGCCGAGCCGAGGGTGGTGCGGGCGAACAGATAGCCCACCAGTGCCATCGCCGCCGCCGCGACGGCGATCGTCACGAGACTCTGGACCGGCACCGCGGCTCCCGACCAGCGCACCGTCCCGTCGACCAGGCTGGGGAAGGCCTTGGGCTGGTCGCCCCAGATCGAACCGGCCGTGCTCTCCGCGATCAGGGACACGCCCATCGTCACGACGAGCGCGGAGAACAACTGTCCCTGCCCCAGCGGCCGGATCACCGTCTCCCGCACCAGCAGACCGGCCGCCACGGTGACGGAGACGGCGGCCAGGATGCCGAGCACCGTGGCTACCCCGCGGTCGTGGAGCGAGACCGCCACGTACAGGCCCAGGGTCGCGAGCGACGCCATCGCGAAGTTCACGACGTCCGTGGCCCGGTAGATGATGACCAGACCGAGTCCCATGAGCCCGTACACGGCTCCACTGGCCACACCGCTGACCAGGACAAGCAGGAACTGACTCACAGTCCCTCCCTCGAAGAAGAGCGCGTTCGCGCCACACCTGCGACAGACATGATCACTTCCCGAACCACAGAGTTAAAGTGAACTCACTTCAGTAAGCTAGGCACTGCGGCGCCGGGTGGGCAAGCCTCGTGCACGGGATTTGTGCCGACCGGAGCCCGCTCTCGGTGGACGGCGGACGGCGGACGTCGGCCGTCGGCGACTCGGTCGGCGCGGTCCGGGCCGCCGTCGGGCCGAACACCAGGGCCGGGGCGAGACCGCCCGCGTAGGCGCACCGGCGGAGGCCGCTCGCGTCCGCGCCGGCGGCCGACAGACCCGGCACCCGGCCCGGCTGTGGGTTTCGGCCGAGTCGGTGCGGCGGATCCCGGCCCGGCTGTGCGTTTCGGCCGAGTCGGTGCGGCGGATCCGATCAGTCGGTGCGGCGGACCCGATCAGTCGGGGACCAGGACCGCGCGCCCTCGCACCCCTCCGGCGCGGAGTCTCGCCACGGCCTCGCCCACGCCCGACAGCGCGAACCGCTCGGCCTCGACCCTGAGCGCCCCCTCGCGGGCCAGTGCGACCACGGCCTCCAGCTCCGGCAAGGTCCCCCAGAAGGGCAGCGAGATCCGGGCGCCCGGTGGAAGGGTGCCCGGCTTGCGGACCGTCAGTTCCCCACCGCCGCTGCCCACCACGGCCAGCTCGCCGCCCGCCCGCAGCACGCCGGCCGCCAACTCGAGACTGGAGTGATTGCCGACGAAGTCGAGCACGGCAGCCGCTCCGGCTCCCCCCGTCCGACTCCGCAGGACGGAAGCGGTGTCGGACCGCAGCAGCGTGCCGAAGTGCGCCCCGCACTCCTCGGCCAACGTGAGCGCCTCCTCCCGCACATCCACGGCAAGGACCTGCACGAGTGTCGTGGCCCGCAGGATCTGCACGGCCAGATGCCCCAGGCCGCCGACGCCGAGGACGACCGCGCTGCCGGTCGGGTCGTCGGCCAGGGTGCGCCGGACCGCGGCCACGGCGTGGTACGCGGTCAGGGCGGCGTCCGTCAGAGGCGCCGCCTGGACGGCGGCCAGGTCGCCCACCGGGACCAGCAGCCGTCCGGACGGCACCAGCACCAGGTCGGCCATGCCGCCGTCGCGCCCGAGACCCACTCCCGTGCCGGCCCGCGCGGCGTCCAGCGCTGTGCGCCGCTCGCAGTAGTTCTCCGCTCCGACCGCGCAGCGCGCGCACCTCCCGCACCCCCACGGGCCGTAGACGACCACGCGCTCCCCGACCGCCGGTGCCGTGGCCAGCGGGCCGTGCCGCACGACCCGGCCGGCGACCTCGTGGCCGAGGGTGAACGGGAGCCGGTAGGGCAGATCGCCCGGACGGGCGTCGATGACGTGGAGGTCCGAACGGCAGAGGCCGGCCGCCTCCACCTGGACGAGTACCTCCTCACCGGTGGGGACGGGCCGGGCCACGTCGGTGAGGACCGCCGGGCCGCCCCAGCGGGTCAGTCGGACCGCTCTTGTCCTGCCTGTTGACATACCTGGGACAGTAACAAAAATGAAGTCAGTTCAGTAAGTCGACCGTGGGATGGTGACCGCGCATGAGTGGTGAACACGGCGGGCGCTTCGCCGGGCGGATCGCGCTCGTCACCGGCGCCGGATCCGGCATCGGCGCGGCGGTCGCCCGAAGACTCGCAAGTCAGGGGGCCGAGGTGTTCGCCACGGACCTCGACGGCCCCGCCGCCGAGGCCACCTCGAAGGAACTGCCCCGAGCGCACTCGCTGACCGTCGACGTGGCCGAACCCGCCCAGGTCGACCGGGCCTTCGACGAGGTCGTACGACGGCACGGCCGGCTCGACGTCGTGGTGCACGCGGCCGGCGTGGACGATCCCACGGCCAAGGAGTGGATCGCCGAGGCCCTGCTCGCGGACCGGCCGGCGCGGGTGACGGAGCGGCTCGGCGACGAGGCCTGGCGGCGCGTCATGTGCGTCAACCTGGACGGCACCTTCCATGTTCTGCGCGCCGCCCTGCGCGCCATGGCACCCCGGCGATCCGGAGCCGTCGTCACCGTCGGCTCCTCCTCCGCCTTCGACGCCCAGGCCGGCTATCCGCACTACGCGGCCTCCAAGGCCGGCGCCCACGCGCTGAGCCGGTCCGTCGCCAAGGAGGCGATCGCGTTCGGCGTGCGCGTCAACACCGTGGCACCGGGCCCTACCGAGACCGGCATGGCGGCGCGGACGCCCGCGGCGCTGCGCCAGGGGTTCGCGGATCCCCGGGTACGGCCCTACGCGACGCCGGAGGAGATCGCCGACATCGCCGTGTTCCTGGCGAGTGAGGAGGCGGCGAACCTGGTCGGGGCGGTGCTGCTGGCCAATGGAGGGCGGTTCACGGTGTGAGCGGGTGCGGCGGGTGCCTCCTCGGGTGCCGACGGCCTCGTCGCCGCTGGTCTCGCCCGGTCGCGCAACCGCACACGGATACAGCCCCGCCCTGGACGGGCGCGGTCGAGGGAGGTCTTTGATGTTCCGGTTCGACGTGGATCCCACGATGCTGCTGGAGACCGAGGAACAACGCCAACTGCGCGCGGTTCTGCGGGACATGCTGGCCAGCACATGCGGTCCCGAGGAGGTCCGCCGGCAGATCGGGAGCCCGCGCGGACACGACCGGGCCCTGTGGGAGCGGCTCGCCGGTGAGATCGGTGTCCACGGGCTCGCCGTGCCCGAGGAGTACGGCGGTGTCGGCTGCACCTTCGCCGAACTCGCCGTGGGGCTGGAGGAGACGGGCCGGGTGCTGTGCCCCGCGCCCCTGCTGAGCACGGTCGTCCTCGCCGCGGGCGCCCTGCTGGACAGCGCTGACCGGCGGGCCTGCGCACGCTGGCTGCCGGGCATCGCCTCCGGCGCGCTCACGGCGACGGCCGCCGGGTTCCTGCATCCCGCCGGGGTGACGGCCGAGCGAGGGCCCGACGGCTGGGTGCTGCGCGGCGAGGCGGACTTCGTGCCCGACGGAGAGGGGGCCGATGTGCTGCTGGTGATGGCCCGCGCGCCCGACGGGGAGCGCCTGTTCGCCTGCGAGCCCGAGGAGTCGACCTGCGACCGTTCGGCCCGCCGGGTCCTCGACCCCACTCGCCGCCAGGCGCTGGTCCGGTTCCGGGGAGCGCCCGCCGAAGCGATCGGGGAGCCGGGGCAGGCGCCGGGGATCGTCGACGCGGTCCTCGACGCCGCCCGGGTGGCACTGGCCGCCGAGCAGGTCGGCGGCAGTGCGCACATCCTGGACGCTCTCCTCGTCCACCTGTCCCAGCGAACCCAGTTCGGGCGCCCCATCGGCTCGTTCCAGGCCCTCAAGCACCGGATGGCCGACCTGCTCGTCGAGGTCGAGGGCGCCCGGTCGGCGTCCGGTTACGCGACCGCCTGCCTCGCCGCCCGGGCGGCCGAGCTGCCGGTGGCGGCGAGCGCGGCCGCGGTGGCGTGCACCGGCGCCCAAGGGCTGGCCACCACCGAATACGTCCAGCTCCATGGCGGGATCGGCTTCACCTGGGAGCATCAGGCCCACCTCCGTCTGCGCCGGGCGCGGGCCGACGAGGCACTGTTCGGCACCGGCGACGACCACCGCCTGCGCCTGGCCGGCCTCCTCGGTCTGTCCGGCCGGACCGCCTGACCGCCACTCGACCGCCCCGGACCGCCCACCGGCCCCAGTCCATTGACACGGGCAACCACTGCCCACAGAATCGAACTCAATTCAGTTCAGTTTGGAGGAGCTCATGTCAGTCGAAGACGAGATCCAGTTCGAGCGCGACGGTCATGTCGCACGGGTCTGGCTGAACCGCCCGCACAAGAAGAACTGCGTGACCGTGCCGATCCTGAACCGGCTCGACGAGATCATCACCGAGGTCGACGCGGACCCCGAACTGCGCGTGCTGGTGCTGCGCGGACGCGGCAACACCTTCTGCTCCGGGTTCGACCTGGACAGCCTCCAGGCCGACTTCGTCGGCAGCTCCACCGCCATCGAGGTCGCCGTGCTGTCCGCGAAGGTCTGCGACCGGCTCTACTCGATGAAGACGCCGTCGATCGCCGTTCTGGAGGGGCATGTCACCGCGGGCGGCTTCGAGTTGATGATCTCCTGCGACTTCGCGATCGCCGCGGACGACGCCCTGATCGGCGACTTCCACATCCGGCGCGCCCTGTTCGGCGGCGCAGGCCCCATCTACCGGGTGCCGCGCATGATCGGCGTCCGCAAGACCAAGGAGCTGATGCTGACCGGCAAGCTGCTGACCGGGGTCGAGGCCGCGGAGTTCGGCCTCATCAACTCCTCGGCGCCCGCGGACAAACTCGACGCCACGGTCGAGGAGTTCGCCGACCAGCTGATCGACAAGAGCCCGTTCACCATGTGGATCACCAAGATGACCATCGACCGCAGCCTCGACGCGGACATCCAGTCGCTGATGGTCATGGAGCACCTCGCGGTCGGCGTGATGCTCAACTCCGAGGACGCGGCGGAAGGCGTGGCGGCCTTCCTGGAGAAGCGGGAGCCGCAGTGGAAGGGCCGCTGAGCGCGGCGGAGGGGACCGGGAGCCGACTGCGCGGCTCCCGGTGTGCCGACTGCGCGGTGGCCGTCTACCCCGCCGAACCGGCGTGTCCGCGCTGCGGAGGACCGGCCGAGCCGGTCACGCTCTCCGGCACGGGCACGCTGTGGACCTGGACCGTCCAGCGGTACGCGCCCAAGTCGCCGCCGTACGTCCCCCCGCCCGCCGGATTCACGCCGTTCGGCGTCGGATACGTCGAACTGCCGGAAGGCGTGCGGGTGTTGGCCCGCCTCGACCTCGACCCCGAGGACCTGGAGATCGGGATGCCGGTCGTGATCGGCGCCGGGGACGGGGTGCCGAGGGCCGCGGGGGTGGCCGTATGAGCGGGGACGACGTGCCGAGGGCCGCGGGGGTGGCCGTATGAGCGAGGACGACGTGCTCGTCTGCGGCGCCGGGATCACCTCCTTCGCGCGTACCGGGGCGAGCGGCCGGCAGCTGGCCGTGCAGGCCGTACGGGCGGCCCTGGCCGACGCGGGACTGCCGTGGTCCCGGGTGCGGGCCGCTTACGGCGGCAGCGACGCCGCCGGCAACGCCGACACGCTGGTCGCCGAACTCGGCCTGACGGGAGTGCCGTTCGTCAACGTGCGCAACGGCTGCGCGACCGGCGGCAGCGCGCTCGTGTCGGCGGTGCACGCCATTCGTTCCGGGGCGGCCGATGTGGCCCTCGCCGTCGGCTTCGACAAGCACCCGCGCGGCGCCTTCGACCCACGGCCCGCGGACTGGGGGCTCGACGAGGCCTACGGACGCGACGGGCTCATGGTGACCACCCAGTTCTTCGCCATGAAGATCCAGCGGTACATGCACGACCACGGCATCACCGCCCGCACCCTCGCCCTGGTCGCCGAGAAGGCGTACGCCAACGGAGTGCTCACCCCGCACGCCTGGCGCCGCAAGCCGCTCGACGCCGACGAGATCCTGGCATCCGGAACGGTCGACGACCCGCTGACCCGGTACATGTTCTGCTCACCCGGCCAGGGTGCGGTCGCCCTCATCCTCTGCAGCCGAGCCGTGGCCCGCGAGCTCGGCGGCACTCCGGTCGCGCTGCGGGCAGCCGTCGTACGCACCCGCCGGTTCGGCTCCTTCGAGGTCTTCAGCCCCTGGGCACCGCCCGGCACGCCGACGAGCGTGAGTGCCGACGCCGCACAACAGGCCTTCGAGGAAGCCGGGTTGGGGCCGCGCGACATCGACGTGTGCCAGTTGCAGGACACCGAGAGCGGCGCCGAGGTGATGCATCTGGCCGAATGCGGGTTCTGCGAGCACGGCGAGCAGGAGTCGCTCATCCCCTTCGGGGCGACCCGGATCGACGGCCTGCTGCCGGTCAACACCGACGGCGGGTGCATCGCCAACGGCGAGCCCATCGGCGCCTCCGGACTGCGCCAGGTCCACGAGGTCGTGCAGCAGTTGCGCGGCCGGGCCGGCGAGCGGCAGGTGCCGGGGCAGCCCTCCGCCGGTTTCACCCATGTGTACGGGGCGCCGGGCGTCAGCGCCTGCACCGTGCTGACCCGTTGAGGGCCCGCCGAGAGTCCATCGACGGCCCGCCGAGAGGAGGATCATGGACGGCATACCCGCCCCGGACGACTTCCGCGCCGAAGCCCGGAGCTGGCTGAAGAGCGTGGCGACGGCACGTGCCGCGGATCGTGAGTGGGGCAGCGGCGACGACTCGGTGGCCGTCTTCGAGAACTGGACCGAGGCCGAGGAACGCGCCCGCACGGACCTGGCACGTGACTGGGAACGCACCCGCCACGATCAGGGCTGGGGCGCGCTCGCCTGGCCGCAGGAGTACGGCGGCCGCGAACTGCCCGCGCACTACGAGCAGTTGTACCGCGCCGAGGAGGCGGCCTTCGACGTGCCGCGACGCACCGAGATCTTCCCGGTGACCCAACAACTCGTCGCCCCCGCCATCCGTGTCTGGGGGACGCCGGAGCAGCGGCGCCGCTGGCTCCGCCCCATGCTCCGCACCGACGAACTCGCCTGCCAGCTGTTCTCCGAGACGGAGGCCGGATCCGATCTCGCCGCCGTCCGCACCCGCGCCGTGCGGGACGGCGACGGCGACGGCTGGATCCTGCGCGGCCACAAGGTCTGGACGTCCGGTGCCAGGGTCGCCACCTGGGGCGTGGCGGTCTGCCGCACCGACCCCGACGTGCCCCGCCACGCGGGCATCACCGTCTTCCTCGTCCGGATGGACGCGCCGGGCGTGACCGTACGGCCCATCCGCCAGATGACCGGCGGCGCCAGCTTCAACGAGGTGTACCTGGACGACGTCCACGTGCCCGACACCGACCGGCTCGGCCCCGTCGGCGAAGGCTGGCGGGTCACCCTCACCGTGCTCGCCGCGGAACGCCTCGACTCCGGCGGACTCGGCCTGGACAACGCCGACCGAGCCCTCGACCTCGCCCGACACCTGCCCCGCCCGCTCACCGGCGGCGAACGTCAGCAGGCGGCCGACCTGTTCGTCCACGCCCTCGTCCAGCGCCTCACCGGGCTGCGCGTGAACTCCGCGCTCGCGGCCGGCCGGGAACCGGGCGCCGAGGCCTCGGTCGGCAAACTCCACGCCACCGCGACCATGCGCGCCACCACCGACCTCGTCCAGCAACTCCTCGGGCCCCGGCTGGGCGCCGACACGGGGGAGTGGGGCACCTTCGCCTGGACCGAGCACCTGCTCGGAGCACCCGGCTACCGCATCGCCGGCGGCAGCGACGAGATCCAGCGCAACATCCTCGCCGAACGGGTGCTGGGCCTGCCCAAGGAACCGAAGGGACAAGGCCGTTGAGCGCCATCACCGAAGTGACAGCACTCCAGGAGCGCGTCCGTGGCCGCCTCGCCGAACGTCATCCCCACGAGAGGTGCGGTGATCTGCGCACCCTGCCCGGCGGCCACTCCGGGCTCACCTACTCGATCACGGCGGGGCCGGTCCCGTACGTCGTGAAGGCGGTACCACCGGGCCGACGCCCCGTCGGTCGCAACGACGTGCTGCGCCAGGCCCGCATCCTGTCCGTGCTCGCCGGATCACCGGTGCCCGTGCCGCGCGTCGTCGCCGTCGACCAGGACGAACCGGCCTGGTTCGCCATGGAGTTCGTGGGCGGCGAGGCGATCGAACCGGTCCTCGACGAGCACCGCCTCGATCCCGCGCTGTGCCGCCGCCGCATGCTCGCCCTGCCCGACGTCCTGCGCGCACTGCACGCCACCACGACCGGTGCCGAGGCCGCCCGGCCACTGGACCCGGCCGCGGAGTTGGACCGATGGAGCCGCACCATGCGCGCGGTCCCGCCCGAACTCCGTCCCGGCGCCGAGGACTTGCTGACCTCGCTGGCCGCACGGGTTCCCGACGGCACTCCCCCCGTCCTCACCCACGGTGACTTCCGTCTCGGCAACGTCCTGTGCCAGGGCGAACGACCGGCCGCCGTGGTCGACTGGGAGATCTGGTCCTACGGCGACCTGCGCATCGACCTCGCCTGGTTCCTCCTCTTCTGCGACCACCACAACTTCCCCGAGCTCGGCAGGCCCGTACCCGGCCTGCCCACCGAGGAAGAACTGCTCGCCGCCTACCTCGACGGCCGTCCCGCACCCCCGGCCCTCGACTGGTTCCGGGCCCTGGCCCGCACCAAGATGGCCGCGATCATGGGCCACAACCTGCGCCGGCACCGCGAGGGCACCCATCACGACCCCGACCAGGAACGACTGCCGCCGACCGTCGCGGCGATGATCCGCACGGCCCGCGACCTCCTCACCCGAAGGCCCTGAAGGAGCGCCACCATGGATTTCGCACTCTCCCCGAGGGCCGAAGAACTCCGCTCACGCATGGCCGCGTTCATGCAGGAGTACGTCCTGCCCGCCGAGCCCGTCCACGACCGCCAACTCGCCGAGGCCGACGACCCCCACCGACTGCCGCCGATCATGCGGGAGTTGAAGGAGAAGGCGCGCGCGGAGGGCCTGTGGAACCTCTTCCTCGCGCACGGCGACCGGGGCGCCGGCCTCACCAACCTCGAATACGCGCCGCTCGCCGAGCTCGCCGGACGGTCGGTGATCGGACCGGAGGTCTTCAACTGCTCCGCGCCCGACACCGGCAACATGGAACTGCTCTCCCTCTTCGGCACCGCCGAGCAGCAGGACCGCTGGCTGCGGCCCCTGCTGAGCGCCGAGATCCGTTCGTGCTTCGCCATGACCGAGCCCGAAGTGGCCAGCTCCGACGCGCGCAACATCCGCACCCGGATCACCCGGGACGGCGACGAGTACGTCGTCGACGGGCACAAGTGGTACACCTCCGGGATCCTCGATCCCGACTGCCGGCTCATCATCCTGATGGGAGTCACCGACCCGGACGCGCAGACGTACCGGCAGCAGAGCATGCTGCTCATCCCGCGCGAGACCCCCGGCATCACGGTGCTGCGCGACCTGCCGATGTTCGGCTACACCGACCGCTGCGGCCACGGCGACGTGCTCTTCGAGGGCGTACGGGTACCGGTCTCCGCGCTCCTGGGCGGCGAGGGCGACGGGTTCGCCCTGGCCCAGGGGCGGTTGGGGCCCGGTCGTATGCACTACGCCATGCGGGCGGTCGGATTCGCCGAGCGGGCCCTGGAGCTGATGTGCCGCCGCACCCTGACCCGCACCGCGTTCGGCGGTCCGCTCGCCGAACGCGGAGTCGTCCGGGAGTGGATCGCCCGCAGCCGGATCGAGATCGAGCAACTGCGACTGCTGGTGCTCAAGTCGGCCTGGCTGATGGACACCTCGGGCAACGCGGCCGCCCGTACCGAAGTCGCCGCGATCAAGGTGGCCGCGCTGGAGGTCGCCCACCGGGTCGTCGACCGCGCGGTCCAGGCGCACGGCGCCGCGGGCGTCAGCGACGACACCGTACTGGCACGGCTGTTCGCCATCACCCGGGCCCTGCGGATCGCCGACGGGCCGGACGAGGTGCATCTGCGGACGGTCGCACGGCGTGAACTGGCCAAGTACCCCGAGGAGTTGTCGAAGGCGTGAACGGACAGGAACAGGACGCCCGGACACACGATGCGCAGAATCCGGACGCACGGACGCGGGACCGGCAGATGCCGGACGCGTGGACACAGGGCGCGCAGCAGCCGGATGCCGGCACACAGGGCGCGCGGAATCCGGACGCGCGGACGCGGGACCGGCAGATGCCGGACGCGTGGACACAGGGCGCGCAGCAGCCGGACGCCGGCACACGGGACGCGCGGAATCCGGACGCGCGGACACACGATGCGCAGAAACCGGACGTCCGGATACCAGCCGCGCAGACCCGGCACGCGCAGGTCCTCAGCGGCCGGGTCGCCGTGATCACCGGCGGTTCCCGGGGGATCGGCCTCGGCATCGCCAAGGCGTACCGGCAGGCGGGCGCCCATGTCGTCATCGCCTCCCGGAAGCCCGACGGGCTGGCGGCGGCCCGCGAGGAACTGCTGCGCATCGACGGGGACGGCGAGGTCCACGAGGTCACCGCGAACGTCGGGGCGCCCGAGGACGCCGAGCGCTGCGCCCAGGAGACCGTGTCACGCCTCGGCCGCCTCGACGTCCTGGTCAACAACGCGGCCACCAACCCGTACATGGGCGATCTCCTCGACCTCGACCTGCCGCGCGCGGAGAAGACCGTACGGGTCAACCAGTACGGCATGGTCGCCTGGACCCGGAGCGCCTGGCAGGCGTGGATGGCCGAACACGGGGGAGCGGTGGTCAACATCGCCTCCGTCGGCGGACTCGTCGTCGACCCGCACATCGGCTGGTACAACGCCACCAAGGCCGCCATGCTGCATATGACCCGGCAACTCGCCTACGAACTGGGGCCGGTGGCCCGGGTGAACGCGATCGCGCCCGGCCTGATCAAGACCGAGCTGGCCCGTGCCGTCTGGGAGCCGAGGGAGCCGATCCTGACCGCGAGGCTGCCGCTGCGCCGGCTCGGGACGGTCGAGGACGTGGCACAGGCGGCCCTCTTCCTGGCGTCCGAGGCCTCGTCCTGGATGACGGGACAGACCCTCGTCCTCGACGGCGGGGCGACCGTGCTGCCGATCGGAGTGGAGGCATGACACCCGAGGCGCTGTTCTCGCTGCGGGGGCGGACCGCCGTCGTCACCGGGGCCTCCTCCGGCCTCGGGGCCCGGTTCGCGACGGTGCTCGCGTCGGCGGGCGCCACCGTCCTCGCCGCCGCCCGGAGGCTGGACAAGCTCAAGGCACTCGCCGACGAAGAGCCCGGCATCCACCCCGTGGTCTGCGACGTCTCGTGCGAGGAGGACCGGGTGCGGCTCATGGGGACGGCGCTCGACGAGACCGGCCGGATCGACGTCCTCGTCAACAACGCCGGCGCGCCCGGTGCCGTACGCGCCGAGGACGAGAGCGCCCACGACTTCGCCGACGTGCTGGCCGTTAACCTGGTGGCCCCCTTCCACCTCGCGCGCCTGCTGGCCGAGGCGCCGGAGCCGGACCGCGGTCGTACGCGATCCGTGGTGAACGTCTCGTCCGTGCTGGGCCTGGTCTCCGGTGCCCCGCTGGGCGGCGCCGCCTACGCCGCGTCCAAGGCCGGGCTCGTCGGGCTCACCCGGGAACTGGCGGGCCAGTGGGGACGGTCGGGAGTGCGGGTCAACGCCCTTGCGCCCGGCTGGTTCCGCTCGGAGATGACCGACGCGCTGTTCTCCGACGAACGCTCACGGCGGTGGGTCGACCGCGGCACGATGCTGGGGCGCGGCGGTGAGCCGGGAGAACTGGACGGGGCCCTGCTCTATCTGGCCTCGGACGCGTCCTCGTACTGCACCGGGCACGTGCTCACCGTGGACGGCGGGTGGACGGCGCGATGAGGGTCACGGTCGAGACCGACGGCGACGGACTGGCGCGGATCCGGATGTGCCGCGGGTCGGGCAACGCCATCGACCTCGCGATGGCCCGGGCCCTGCTGGACGCGGCCCGGGAGTGCGAGCGGACGCGGGCACGGGCGGTGCTGCTCACCGGGCACGGGCGCTCGTTCTGCGTCGGAGGCGACCTCAAGGAGTTCGCCACGCTGTCCGGGGAACGGGGGGAACGGCTGGCGGCGCATCTGGCCGACGTCACCGACGCGCTGCACGGGGCGCTGCGGATCCTCGCCGGGCTGGACGCACCGCTGGTGGTGGCCGCACAGGGTGCCGTGGCGGGCGCCGGGCTCGGTCTCGTGGCGGCGGCGGACGTGAGTCTCGCGGCGGCGGACGCCGGCTTCACGGCCGCGTACACGGCCATCGGATACACCCCGGACGCGGGGGTCAGCTGGTCGCTGCCCCGGCTCGTGGGGCCGCGGCGCGCCGTGGACCTGCTGCTGACCAACCGGCGCGTCACGGCCGCCGAGGCGCTGGGCATGGGCCTGGTGAGCCGGGTCGTCGAGCCGGAACGGCTGCACGAGGAGGCCGTACGGACGGCGGGCGCGCTGGCCCGCGGGGCCACCGAGGCGTACGGGACGACCCGGCGGCTGGTCGGCCGGGCGCTGACCGCGGGCCTGGACGAACACCTCGACGCGGAGGCCCGGCTCCTGGCCGAGGCCGCCGTGTCCGCGGAGGGCCGGGAAGGCGTGGCGGCGTTTCTCGGCGGGCGGCGGCCCGACTTCGCGGGACCCGGGCGCGCACGGCCGGACTCCGGATGAACGATCCGCCCGAATCTCGATTCGTAACCGACTTGAACTGGGGTCTACTCTCGGACGACCGGACGGTGATCGGAACCGGCCGTGGCGGAGAGGGAGAGACGATGGCAAGGGCGCGGATCGTGGATCCGGAGGAAGGGCCCAGGTCGAAGCGCGGCGCGATCCTCGTGGCGGCCGTGGAGCGGTTCGGGGAGGACGGCTACGAGAACACCAAGTGGTCGGACGTGGCCGACCGGGTCGGTATCGGACAGACCGCCCTGTACCACTACTTCGAGTCCAAGGCCCACTGCCTGCTCACCATCATGCGGCTCGAACTCCAGCGCTCCCACGACCAGTTCGTCGAGGCCACGGCCGACCTGACGGAACCGGTGGAGGAGGTGCGCGCGGCGGTGCGCTCCGCCTTCGCGGTCAGCGAGCGGGAGATCCGCCAGATGCGCATCCTGCAGGCCAACATGTCCCTGCTCGCCACCCCGCGCAAGTCCAAGCGCGAGGAGACCGAGCGCGTGGCGGCCCGCCAGCTGGTCCAGATGGTCGAGCGGGACTGGACGAACCTGCTGATGCGCGGCATGGCCAGGGGCGCCTTCCCGGTGCGTGACGCGCACACCCTCGGTCTCGCCGTGCTCGGGATGATCGTCAGCGTGTGGCGGTGGTACCGGCCGACCGGGGCGATTCCCCTGTCGGAGATCAGTGAGCTGATCGAGGGGTGCGTGGTGCGGATGGTCGCGGAGTAGTTCCTCGGCGACCTCCCGCCTCTTGTCGGTGGCGGGGTCGCTGCCTTACAGTCAAATTGAACTGAACTCAGGTTGTTTCCTGGTGTTGAGGGAGAGCGATCGGCAATGGTGCTTCGCGAATACATGGCCAGAATGGACGGCCAGGACCCGGAAAAGGCCCTCGAACTCCTGGAACCCGGCTTCCGGTTCCTCATCGCCCTTCCGGGCGGCCAACGGACCGGCACATCGCGCGAGGACTTCGCCGACTACATCGCCGGACGTGACGCCGTGGACCGCAGGCACGAGATCGTGCGGTACTGCGTCGACGGCGATGTCGAGACGGCGTACGGCTTCGTGGTCGACCAGGGCGTGACCACGGGAGCCTTCCTGTCCGCCGTACGCGTCTCGCCCGCCGGGCTCATGGCCGGCTACCAGTCCTTCTTCACCCCGGACTTCGACCTCGTGGACCGGCCGTGAACGCGCCGACCGGAACGCCGGCGGGGACGCCCGGGGAGTCGGAGGCGGGGACGGCGTCCATCTCCTCCGCCCCCTTCCTGACGACCTGGTTCGGCATCCTCGACAGCGACGACGCGGACCGGATCCTCGACCTGATCAGCGACGACTTCTCCTTCTCCATCCTGTTCTCCACCGGCGGCGACGCCGGCACCGACTTCCACGGCGGCCGGGCCGAGATGGAGGGCTACCTCGCCCAACGCGAGGTGGGCGTGCGCACCCACCACCCGCTCACCGCGTCCGCGGTCGGCCGGGACGAGCTGTACCTCGGAGAGGTCCGCAGGGCGGGCGTACCGGAGGCGACCTTCGTGGCCTCGGCGCGGCTGGACGACCAGGGCCGGGTACGGCGCCTGCTGATCGGGCGGTCGCCCGCGGTCCTTTTCACCTGAGGCACCTGAGGCACCTGAGGCACGAGAGACATGGCCGTGGCACCTGCGGCAACCGAGGAACCCGGGGAGGCGTGATGTACAACCTCGTCCTGCTGGCCGCGCGGCCGCCCGACTGGACGCACGAACGGTTCATCGCCTGGTGGCGCGGCGAGCACGCCGAACTCACCCGGCAGCTGCCCGGTCTCAGGTCCTGGCGGCACACCGACATCGACGCGGCCCTCGAACCGCGTTCGCAGGGCTGGGACGGTGTCTCCGTCCTGGGCTTCGACACCGCCGAGGACCTGCGCAAGGCACTGGAGAGTCCGCAGTGGGCGGCGGCCGTCGCCCAGGTCGGCGACATGCGCGGCCGCCGGATCGCCGTCATGGGCGGCGAGATGGAGATGTACGGCGGCTGAGCGGCCCGGCCCTACGAGGCGAGGAAACGGATGCGACAGACAGTGCGGGACTTCAACGACCGCGCCCGGCAGGCGGACTTCACCGCCGTCGTCGACGACCACGGACGTCACGGCGCGCGCGACCTGCTGCGGCGCGCGAGCGAACTGGCCGGGGTCATGAGCCCGGACGGCACCACGGGCGGCACCGTCCTCCTCCAGGCCGACAACTCGTGGCGCACCCTCGCGGCGACCCTCGCCACCGGCCTGACCGGCGGCGTCCTGGCCCTGGTCAACCGGCACACGACCCGAACCGAGTTCACCGCCGCCATCGAGGACATCCGGCCGGACGTCCTGATCGCCGAACCCTCCGCGATCGAGGAGTGGGACGGCGGCTCGGCCCTGCCGGACGCGCCGCCGTCCGAGGCCCTCGACGGCTGGACGGTCCACGCGGGCCGTGGACCGCGCGATGTCTCGCGCTGGTCCGGCGGTTCCGTCATCGGCCTCACCTCCGGTTCCACAGGGCGCCCCAAGGGTGTCGTCCAGTCCGAGAGCGCCCTGCGCTACGCGTGCGCGTGCACCATCGACGTCAACGGCCTGCGCACCGGGGACGCGGTGGCCGCCGTCGTCCCGCTCTCCTCCACGGCCGCCTACTGCTTCGGGGTCTGTCTCTCCCTCATGCTGGGCGGGCCGCTCGTCCTGTCCGGCCGCTGGGACCGCGAGGAAGCACTCGCGCGCATGGCCGCCCACGACGTGCGCTGGACCATGTGCGTGCCGACCATGGCCCTCCAGATGGGTTCGGCCGCCGCCGGCTCCGGGGTCCTCGAAGGCGTCCGCTCGATCACCGTCGGCGGCGGGCCCATGGACCGCGGAGCCCTAGCCCGCGCCGAACGCTCCCTGGGCACCACGATTCTGCGTGTCTTCGGCATGTCCGAGTGCCTCGGGCACACCTCGCCCCGGCCCGACGACCCCGAGGAGATCCGCCTCGGCCGTGACGGACGGCCCTTCCCCGGCACCGACCTCAGGGCCGTCGCCGCCGACGGCACCGTCCTCGGACCCGGCGCCACCGGCCACGCCCAGGTCCGCGGCCCGTCCCTGTTCCTCGGCTACGCCCGCGACGGCAAGGTCGAGCCGCCGGCCCTCACCCCGGACGGCTACTTCCCCACCGGCGACCTGCTGGTCACCGGCGCGGACGGCACGGTCACCGTCATGGGCCGCGAGAAGGACGTCATCATCCGCGGCGGCCGCAACCTCGACATCACCGAGATCGAACGGGCCGTCGCAGCCCACCCCTCGGTCGCCCGCGTCTGCGTGACCCCCGTGCCGGACCCGATGCTGGGCGAACGTGCCGCCGTGCTCCTCGTCGTCGAGGACGGCAGCGGCGAGCTCGGCCTGGACGAGATCACAGCCCACCTCGCCCGCACCGGCCTGTCCCGGGCCAAGTGGCCCGAATTCGCTTTCACCGTGGATGAGTTGCCGCAGACGACAGTCGGCAAGCTCGACCGGTCCGGAGCCCGCAGACTCGCCCACGACCTGCACGCGCGGCTCGCCGCACCCCCCGAACAGCACCGGCAAGGAGATGCATGACCACCCCCACGACCCGCACCCCCCGTCTCGACCGCGGCCGTTGGGCGCAGCCCGGACCCGAGACCGTGGAGCCCGGTGTCCACCGCATCCCGCTGCCGCTGCCGGACGACGGGCTGCGGGCCGTCAACGTCTATGTGCTGGAGGGGCTCACGGAGGGCCTGGTCCTGGTCGACGGGGGATGGTCGATCCCCGAGTCCCGCACGGCCCTCGAGGACGCCCTGACCCGACTCGGTCACGACCTGGGCGAGATCAGCCATGTGCTGGTGACCCACATCCACCGCGACCACTACACCCAGGCCGTCGAACTGCGCAGGCTGCTGGGATCCCAGGTGTACCTCGGCGCGGGCGAGCGGTGCGGCCTGGAACTCCTCGGCGAGCTGCGGACGGACGAGCCGGTCGGCTCGCTGGGGACGCTGCGCCGGGCCGGGGCCCACGAACTGGCCGAGCGGGTCGCCGCGATGTACCACGGAGACTTCGACCCCACCGTCTGGGAAGCGCCCGACCGCTGGCTGCGGGAGGAGGAACTGCACTTCGGAGAGACCCGGTTGGCGGTCGTGCCGACGCCCGGTCACACCCAGGGGCATGTCGTCTACCTCGACCGGGCACGCGGACTGCTGTTCTCCGGGGACCACGTCCTGCCGCACATCACCCCGTCCATAGGGTTCGAACTCGGCGGCCCGGAACTGCCGTTGGGCGACTACCTGAACTCACTGCACCTGATGACCACGCTCGCCGACGCCCGGCTGCTGCCAGCGCACGGCCCGGTCGGTGCCAGTGTGCACGAACGGGTCGCAGAACTGCTGGCCCATCACGACGACCGCCTCTCCGAGACGCTGACCGCCCTCGGCGACCGGACCCGCACCGCGTACGACGTGGCGGGGGAACTGGGCTGGACCCGGCGCAGGGTGTCCTTCACGGACCTCGGCCCCTTCGACCGGATGCTCGCCGTCAACGAGACGGCGGCCCACCTGGACGTGCTGGTGGCCCGCGGAGGGGCCACCTGCACGCAGACCGACGGCGTCAATCGGTACACGGCGCGCTGACGGACACCCGGACCGAATTCGGTACGACCGCAGTCTCGGCGCGCGCACCTGGACCGAATTCGGTCCGACCGCCGTTTCAGGAGGGCAAGGCACCGAACCGAATTCGATACGGCCGTCCCGTCAGCCCGCGCACCTCGACCGAACTCGGCCCGGCCGCCTCAGCGTGCCGTCCAGCCTCCGTCGACGTAGAGCTCGGACCCCGTCATGAAGCTCGAGTCGTCGGAGGCGAGAAAGGCCACGGCGGCCGCCACCTCCTCGGGAGTGCCCAGCCGGCCGAGCGGTGTCCCCTCGACCATCGCGGTCAACCGGGGCGTGTCGCGCCACAGTTCGCGTGAGCGCGGGGTCTCGATGAAGCCGGGGTGCAGGGAGTTGACCCGTACGCCGCGCCGCGCCCAGTGCAGCGCCGCGTTCTTGGTCATCAGTCGTACGGCGCCCTTGGCCGCGTGGTACGAGAACTGGGCGCCGAAGCCGCCGACCGTACCGAAGATCGACGCGATGTTGACGACGGAGCCGCCGCCGCGGCGCTCGATGGACGGGCCGCCGTACTTCATGCCGAGCCATACACCGGTCTGGGTCACGCCCAGCACCTGCTCCCAGGACTGCATGGTCTCGCTCTCGACCGTGTGCATCGTGGCGATGCCGGCGTTGTTGACCAGCACGGACAACTCGCCCAGTGCCGCGGTCGCGGTGGCGAGGACCGACTGCCACGCCGACTCGTCGGAGACGTCGAGAGCAAGGCCCAGAGCACCGCCCCCGACCTCCTCGGCGAGCTTCTCGCAGCGTTCGGCGTCGAGGTCGGTCACCACGACCGCCGCGCCCTCGGCCGCGAGCCGCCGTACGACGGCGTCACCGATGCCTCCCGTGGCACCGGTCACCAGCGCGGTCCTCCCGGCCAGCCTGGATCCCATCGGGTTCTCCTCACTTGTCGATGGTCGTCAGTCCCGTACGCCGAGCCAGGCGAGGGCACCGCCGTCGATCACATACGACGATCCGGTGATGAACGCGGCCTCGTCGGAGGCCAGGAAGCACGCCAGCCCGGCGACTTCCTCCGGACGCCCGAGCCGCTCCACCAACTGGGGCGCGATCAGTTCGTGCTCCATGGCGTCCCGGTCCCCGGAGGCGGCGAAGAACCCCTGGGCGAGCGGCGTGTCGATGACACCGGGACAGAAGCAGTTGCAGCGCACCGGGGCCAGATCCACGGCGGTGACCTTGGTCAGATGGATGACACCGGCCTTGGTGACGCCGTAGGCGGGTGCGTTGGGGAAGCCGGTGAGACCGGAGACCGAGGCGGTGTTGACGATGGCGGGCCCGCGGCGGGAGCGGCGCAGATGGGGTGCGGCGAACTTGGTCGTCAGCCACACGGCCTTGAGGTTGACCTCGTAGACCGCGTCCCAGACCTCCTCGGCGAGTGTGTCGACACCGCGGTCCGGGTCCGCCGTGAACGAGGTCTCGACCGCTCCGGCGTTGTTGACCAGCACGTCGAGCCCGCCGAAGCGCTCCACCGCGCCGGTGACCATGTCGGCGATGCTGTCGCGTACGCGCAGGTCGCAGACGATCGCCTCGGCCCGGGCTCCGGCGTCGCGCACGTGGTCCGCGGTGTCGGCTGCGGTCTCCTCGTCGCGGTCCGCGACGGCGACCGCTGCCGCGCCCCGGCGGGCCATCTCCACGGCGATCGCCCGCCCGATGCCCCGTCCCGCGCCGGTGACGAGGACGGACTTGCCGTCCAGGGAACCCGTCATGAGATCACTCCCGGGTGTGCGCCATGTGCTCGCCTGAACTGAACTTGCTTCACTTTGCGGGAGTCTAGATTCACGAGGTCGAGGCGACAAGGCTCGGGGCGGAGTCCATGTCGTCCGCTCCGACCGGTGGACCTTGGGGCCACCGTCATCAGATCTGCACCCGTCTGCATGCCAACTTCACCTGGTTACTCGTGAGTCGGGCGGGGTGGCGTTGGATGCTGGAAGTCACGGAGCTGCCAGGCGGGTCGGCTCGGCACGGTTCCTCGGGCAGGGGAGGGGGTGCTCTTGGTGGTTCTCGGCACACGTGGTGGCGTGACGAGGGAAGGCGCGGTCGAGATCGCGCGCATGGGTGGGCTGTGGCGGGTGACACGGCCCTGGCATCCGGGACTGCGACCGTACTTACGCAGTTACGTCGGCTACTGGGAAGCGGTGACCACACCGTACGAGGCGCGACTGGTGCCGACCGGGCACGCGACCCTGTTGATCAGTCTCGCGGAACCGTTCTCGCAAGTGCGGCGGCTGGGCCTGCGGGACGGGGACACCGGGAGCATCGGCTCGCTGGTGGTGGGGCTGGAGGACCGGCCCGCGATCTGTACGCACCCCGGCGGCCAGGAGGCGGTCCGGGTGGAGTTCGCACCCTTGGGCGCGTACCGGCTGTTCGGCCTGCCGATGAGCGAGTTGACCAACCTGGCCGTGGGAACACGGGACGTTCTGGGGCCCGGGGCCGACGTGCTGGTGGAGCGGATGGCGGCCGCACCGGACTGGGCCACCAGATTCGACCTGCTCGACAAGGCCCTGCTCGCCCGGCTCGAGGACGGCCCGCGGCCCACGCCCGAGGTGGCACACGCCTGGCAACTGCTCTCCGGCAGCGCGGGGGTCATCCCGATCGCCCGTATCGCCGCCGAAGTCGGCTGGAGCCAGGGGTACTTGATCCGCCGGTTCACCCAGCAGATCGGACTCACACCCAAGGCGTCCGCCCGGGTACTGCGCTTCCGTCACGCGGTGGCGTTGCTCGGTCGCGGCACCGCGAGCCTGACCGAGATCTCCACGGCCTGCGGCTTCTACGACCAGGCCCACCTCAACCGCGAGTTCCGCGCCATCGCCGGAACCACGCCCGGACAGATGGTGGCCGCGCGCCGGGTGGAGGGGGCGATGGCGCTCTCGCGGAGTGCAAATTCGTCCAAGACCGCGACGGCGACCGGCGGATAACGTCCCGCTGGTACCAGCGAGGGCCGAGCGCGTCCCCGCCGGTACGCACGGGCCGGTCGGATGGCGCGGGGGACCGTCCGGCCGGCCTGGACCTCCACGGAGCTCGTCCGCCGCTCGCCGATCATGGAGACGATCTGCCGGACCTGGTCGGAGACGGTCACGTTGTTCGACCGGCGCGGCTTCCCGCAGGCGTCCTGCGGCAATCTCGACGAGGACGAGTGCATCCTGCACCCCGGCCCCGCGACCCTGCCCTCCCCGGCCGGCGGTTGAGGGCGTCCGCAGCCAACGCGCACACGGCCGGAGCCACTTCGCACACGGCCCGCACCCCTGGGCTCCCGGCCCGCGCCACCTCTGTCGGCTGAATGACGCCCGAAGCGTCCAGTCACCCCGTTCCTCGTGCATACCCATTGACGTTCCGTGATCCGTACACCTAGCCTCCGTCTTCATATGTAGACGATGTCTTTGTATGAGGACTGTGTTCAGCCGGGTGATTCGTTGAGCTGCTCCGGTGAACCCTCCTCACCGCACCGCCAGTTCAAAGGAGAGCTGACACATGCCGCTCGTCGTGGTCGGGATCAGCGTTCTCGTCCTGCTCTTTCTGATGACGAAGCTGAGACTGAACGGCTTCGCCGCCCTACTCCTGGTCGCCGTGGGTGTCGCGCTGGTACGGGGCATCGGCCTGGAGGAGATCCCGGACGTCCTCTCCGAGGGCATCGGGGACCAGATCGGCGACACCATGCTCACGATCGGTCTCGGCGCCATGGTGGGCCGGGTGATGGGGGACTCCGGCGCCGCCCAACGCATCGCCGGCAGGCTCCTCGACGTGTGCGGTCCGCGCTGGGTGCAGGTCGCCATGGTGCTGTCCGCCATGCTCATCGGCGTGACCATGTTCTACGAGGTCGCCTTCGTCATCATCGTGCCGGTCGCCTTCACCCTCGTCCGGGTCACCCGGGCCAACCTTCTGTGGGTGGGGCTGCCCATGTCGATCGCCCTGTCCACCATGCACAGCTTCCTGCCGCCCCATCCGGGCCCCACCGCCGTGGCCGCCACCTTCCACGCCTCCGTCGGACTGACCCTGTTCTACGGCCTGTTCATCGCCGTCCCGGTCGGCGCCTTCATCGCGCTGCTGTGGCCGCGACTGCCGTTCGTCCGGCGGATGAACCCCGAGATCCCCAAGGGTCTGGTCAGCGAACGGGTCTTCGAGGAGGAGGAGATGCCCGGCATGGGCTGGTCGCTGGCGGTGGCCCTGCTGCCCGTCGTGCTGATCGCCGGTGCCGCGGTGACCGACCTGGCCACCTCGGGAGACGGTGCCGGACTGCACTTCGTCGCGTTCATCGGTTCCGCGCCCATCGCCCTGCTGCTCACCCTGCTCGTCGCCGTCTGGGTGTTCGGACCGCGCATGGGGCGCAGCCTCGCGGAGGTCAGCGCCTCGTGCCGGGAGGCGGCCCAGGCCATGGCGATGATCCTGCTGGTCATCGGAGCCGGCGGCGCCTTCAAGAACGTCCTCGTGGAGGGCGGGATATCCGACTACATCAAGGACGTGACCGACGGCTGGTCGATCTCCCCGGTCGTCCTCGCCTGGCTGATCGCGGCCATTCTCCGTATCGCCCTCGGCTCCGCGACCGTCGCCGTCGTCACCGCCTCCGGCGTGGCACTGCCGCTCCTCGCGGGCGGCGGGGTCCACGCCGAGGCCATGGTGCTGGCGGTCTCCTGCGGGTCGATCGCCTTCTCGCACGTCAACGACCCCGGATTCTGGATGTTCAAGGAGTACTTCAACCTGTCCGTCATCGACGCGATCAAGGCACGCACCACCTATACGACGGTCCTCGCGATCCTGGGCCTCGGGGGTGTACTGGTCCTGGAACAGGTGCTGGACGCCCTCAAGGTCTGACCTCCCCCATGACTCACCGGAAGGACACCGCCCCGCAATGAGCCAACCCGTCGTCACGAAGTTCTCCGTCCATCCGGTGGCCGGCCGGGACTCCATGCTCCTCAACCTCTCCGGCGCCCACGCCCCGTACTTCACCCGGAATGTCGTCGTCCTGGAGGACTCCGAGGGGCGCACCGGCCTCGGCGAGGTGCCCGGCGGCGACGCCATCACGCGGACCCTGCGCGATGCCGAGCGGCTCGTCGTCGGCGCTCGCGTCGGCGACTACAAGCGCGTCCTGCGCACCGTCCACGACACCTTCGCCGACCGCGACTCGGGCGGCCGCGGCGCCCAGACCTTCGATCTCCGTACGACCGTGCACGCGGTCACCGCCGTCGAGTCGGCGCTTCTCGACCTGCTCGGACAGCACCTCGAGGTCTCGGTCGCCGCGTTGCTCGGCGACGGCCAACAGCGCGCCGCCGTAAGGGTCCTGGGCTACCTCTTCTACGTCGGCGACCCGGACCGCACCGACCTCCACTACGTCCGTGAGCCCGGCGCCGACGTCGAGTGGTACCGCATCCGGCGCGAGGAGGCACTGACCCCCGAGGCGATCGTCCGCCAGGCCGAGGCCACCTACGACCACTACGGCTTCCGCGACTTCAAGCTCAAGGGCGGGGTCCTGCCGGGCAGTGAGGAGGTGAAGGCGGTGCGCGCGCTCAAGGAGCGGTTCCCCGAGGCCCGGATCACCCTCGACCCGAACGGCGCCTGGTCCCTGCGCGAGGCGATCGAGCTGTGCCGCCCGCTCGTCGGCACGCTCGCCTACGCCGAGGATCCGTGCGGTGCGGAGGACGGCTGCTCCGGGCGGGAGATCCTCGCGGAGTTCCGCCGGGCCACCGGGCTGCCCACCGCGACCAACATGATCGCCACGGACTGGCGGCAGCTGACCCACGCCCTCGCCCTGCAGTCGGTGTCCATCCCGCTCGCCGACCCGCACTTCTGGACCATGCAGGGCTCGGTCCGGGTCGCCCAGCTGTGCCACGCCATGGGCCTGACCTGGGGTTGCCACTCCAACAACCACTTCGACATCTCCCTCGCGATGATGACCCACTGCGGTGCCGCCGCCCCGGGCGAGTACAACGCCCTCGACACCCACTGGATCTGGCAGGAGGGTCTCGAACGGCTCACCCTCGAACCCCCGCGGATCACCGGCGGCGAGGTCGCGGTCCCGCAGGCGCCGGGCCTCGGGATCCGGCTGGACCCCGACCGGCTCCGGGCCGCAGAGGAGCTGCACGAGGAGGTGGCCTCGGCGGGCCGTGACGATGCCGCGGGGATGCAGTACTTGGTCAAGGACTGGACCTTCGACGCCAAGCGTCCCTGTCTCGTGCGCTGAACCGGGACGGGCACCGCGCGGGTTTCACCGGGCTCCGGAGTCGCGCGGGTTTCACCGGGCGCCGGAGTCGTTGACATGACCAAGACACCTCATTAGCATCCGGGAAACCTCGGAAAGCGCTTTCCAGTTCATGCCTCGACCTCCCCCCACGGGATCCACCCCCACTTGGATCCACCCCCCACAAGAGGACCCCCACATGAACCCACGAAAGGCCGCGGTCGGCACCGCGCTGGCCGCCGTACTCCTGGCGGCCGGCCCCGGCATCGCCCAGGCCGCCCCGCCCCCGGCTGCCGCCCCACGGGAACAGGTCGCGGCGGCCACCATCACCTGGACCCTCGAACGGGCCGGCAACCCCACCGCGGACCAGCAGGCGGCGTACACGCTGATCACCTCGGCGATGAACGCCGCCGTGGCCCGCTACAACAACCTCAGCGATCTGGGGAAGTCCATCACCGTCCGCTACGACACGAGCGTGCCCACCGCGGACGGCAACCTCAACGGCACCATCCGCTTCGGCGCCAACCGTAGCTACATGACCGAGCGGACCGCTCTGCACGAGATCGCCCACACCATCGGCGTGGGCACGAGCTCGGGCTGGACCTCCCTCGGCGGCAGCGGCACCTGGACCGGTGCACAAGCAACCGCGCTCGTCCGGCAGTTCGACGGTTCCTCGGCGAAGTTGTCCACCGGCGGAGGGCACTTCTGGCCCTACGGCCTCAACTACGAGAACGAGTTCTCCGGCACGGCGGCCGACCGCCATGTGCGGATCGTCGCCGCGATGGTGCGTGACGGTCTGTGAGCTGAGGGGTCGGTGTCAGGGGGCGAAAACCGTCCCCTGACACGGTGTTCGGTGCGCAGGGCCCTTCCCCGCGGGGAACGGCCCTGTCGTCCGGCACGTCAACCGCGCGCTCCGGAGGCTCCCTTGGGCGCCCACGCCACGCCCGACCTTTCCCGGCCCGGTCCGCTCTCCCGCCGCGGATTCCTCCAGGCCGCCGGTGTCACCGCCACGGCCGTCGCGACCGCCCGGTTCGCCCGCCCCCTCTTCCGCGGTCACCCTCACCCTGACCGCCGCCCCGGCGGTTCGGCGACGCTCTTCCCGGCCGGCGACCGGCTCGTCGCCGAGGTGCAACACGTGCGCTGGTCGATTCCGCGCACCGGCCGTCTCACCCGGCGGCCGCCTCGCACATCTGCCGACCACGGCCGCGCCCAGCGCCTCGCGCACCCTCATGTCCTCCCTCGCGGAACGGCTCGAGGCGAGCAGGCGGCTGCGGAGTGAGGGGTGCTGCGACCCGGGGACCGCGCTGTGAGAGAGGCGGAGCGAGACGGGGCTGACGCCTGGCCGCCCACGGGGCACTGGACCTGACTTGTCCGATTCCTGTGCTGCGCGCACTCTGGGTCTGTGAGGCACCTCACCGCGCGAATTGAGCAAGAATGGCCAACTTTGATCAAGGGAATGGTCACAGCGGGTGGTCAGCCGAGGTCGCGACGGTCACCCTCAGCCTGGACGGCGTGATCACCGGGTGGAGCGAGGGCGCTCGACGACTGCTGGGTCACCGCGCCCCGGAGGTCGTGGGACGCGCCGCGACCGATCTGCTCCTCGGTGACGGAGCTCCCGAGGCGACCGGACTCTCCCTCACCGGCTCCCAGGAATGGAGGGGCACGGCGGCACTGCGGCACCGGGACGGCCACCGCGTCGAAGCGACCCTGCACGCCCAGCCGTCGCTGGGCGGCGACGGCACGGCCCGGTCCTTCGTCGTGGCCCTCTCCCCGGGACCCGACCCGACCATGGTGCAGTGGGCCTTCGACCAGTCCTCCCTCGCGCTCTCGACCCACGCCACGGCGTCCGGTGCGTGGCGGCGGAACGCGGTCGCGCGGGGCGGAGGGGAGCACGCCCCCGGGCCCGGCGGCGAGCGGCGGGCCCCGGCTTTCGCCGAGGAAGGGTTCCTCCGGTGTGTGCGCCGGGTCGCCGACGAGGGGTCCCCGCTGCGCTACGAGTGTCCGGCCCCGGAGCCGACGTGCGCCCCCGGCGACACGGCCGCCCCCCTCACCTCCGCCCACCACCGTGCCTGGGTCATCGAGCTGTGGCCCGTCCGCGATCCCGGCACCGGTGAGGTCGTCGGGGTGGGCACCGCCGCGTTCGACAACAGCGATCAGCACACGGCCCGGCAGCGGCTCGCCCTGCTGCAGGAGGCCGGCGCCCGCGTCGGGACCACCCTGAACGTCACCCGCACCGCCCAGGAGCTCGCCGACCTCGCCGTGCCACGCCTCGCCGACTTCGTCAGCGTGGACCTCCTCGACTCCGTGCTGCGCGGGGACGAACCCGTGCCGGGTCCGGTCGACGCGGCCGTGGTGCTGCGCAGGGTCGCCCACCAGTCCGCCGGCGAGGGGGAGGACGTGCCCGAGGCCGCCATCGACCTCGGCGGCGTGGACACCTACCCGCCGTTCTCCCCGCCCGCCCGCTGCCTGGCCGACGGCAAGCCGGTGCTCAGCGGCGCGGACGACCCCGACTTCGCCGCCTGGATCGCCGGGCACGAGACCCGCACTGCGCGCGTGGTGGAGTTCGGGATCCACTCCGTCATGGCCACCCCCCTGCGGGCCCGGGGCATCACCCTCGGCGTCGCGGTCTTCAGCCGTGTCACCGGCTCCCCTCCCTTCCAACCGGACGACCTGATCCTCGCCGAGGAACTCGCGGGCCGGGCCGCCGTCGGCGTCGACAACGCCCGGCGCTACACCCGTGAGCGCACCAACGCCCTCACCCTCCAGCGCAGCCTCCTGCCCCGGGACCTGCCCAGACAGGCGGCCGTCGAGGTGGCGTACCGCTATCTGCCCGCCGGGACCGGCGCCGGTGTGGGCGGCGACTGGTTCGACGTCGTGCCCCTGTCCGGCACCCGCGTGGGCCTGGTCGTCGGCGACGTGGTCGGCCACGGCATCCACGCCTCCGCCACCATGGGCCGGCTCCGCACGGCAGTGCGCACCCTCGCCGACGTGGACCTGCCTCCGGACGAACTCCTCACCCACCTCGACGACCTGGTCATGCACCTGGCCACGGACAAGGAGGACACCGACCCGGACGAGCCGTACGTGGTCAGCGGCGAGATCGGCGCGACCTGCCTCTACGCCGTCTACGACCCGGTGTCCCGCGTGTGCAGCTTCGCCAGCGCCGGCCACGTCCCGCCCGTCGTGCTGCTCCCCGACGGCACGGCCCGCGTGGTCGAACTGACTCCGGGCCCCCTGCTCGGCGTGGGCGGGCTGCCCTTCGAGTGCACCGAGCTGGAACTGCCAGAGGGCAGCCTGCTGGCCTTCTGCACCGACGGCCTGGTCGAGGCGCGCGACCGAGACGTCGGCGCGGGCCTCGAACGGCTCTGCGGGGCCCTGGCCGGGTCCGTCAGCTCGCTGGAAGCCACCTGTGACGCCGTTCTGAAGGCCCTGCTGCCCACGAGCCCCTCCGACGACGTGGCCCTGCTCCTGGCCCGCACCCGCGCCCTGCACGCCGACCAGGTCGCCGCCTGGTCCCTGCCCTCCGACCCGGCGGTCGTGGCCGACGCCCGGGCCCAGGCCACCCGCCAGCTCACCGCGTGGGGACTGGAGGAGGCGGCCTTCGTCACCGAGCTGGTGGTGAGCGAGTTGGTCACCAACGCCATCCGCTACGGCGCCGTACCGATCGGCCTGCGGCTCATCCGCGACCGGACCCTCATCTGCGAGGTCTCCGACGCCAGCAACACCGCCCCGCATCTGCGCCGGGCCCGCACCTACGACGAAGGCGGGCGCGGGCTGCACATGGTCGCCCAGCTCACCCAGGGCTGGGGCACCCGCCAGGGCCCGCAGGGCAAGACCATCTGGGCCGAGCAATCCCTTCCGGCCGGCTGACCATGACAGCGCGCACCGGCAGCGACGACTCCGGCGGCGGTACCCGCACGCTGGGGCTCCTCTACCCGCCCGCGGGCCGCCGGGGCGACTACACCACCATGCAGCTCGCCTTCGTCGGAGGGGTGGCCGAGGCCGCCGCCGAGCACGGCTACGACCTGCTGCTCGCGCCCGCGGGCGGTCACGAGGACCCCTCGTTCGCGAGGATGATCGACCACCGGCGGGTGGACGGCGTGATCGTCATGGAGATCCGGCGGGAGGACGACCGGGTGGAGCAACTGGCCGAGGCGGGATTCCCCTTCGTGGCCATCGGCCGCAACCACCGGGCCGAGGTGGCCGGCTGGGTCGACCTGGACTTCGCCGGTCTGGCCGGCGGCTGCGTCCAGCATCTCGCCGACCTCGGCCACCGCAGGATCGCCTTCGTCAACCGGTCCGAACGGCTCTTCGACAGCGGTTACGGCTTCGCCCGGCTCGGCGACGAGGGCTACACCGAGGCCATGAAGAAGCTGCTGCTCACCCCGCACGCCTACCTCTGCGGCGACGACCTCGCCTCGGGGGAGGGGGTCGTGGAGCGCATCCTCGACGACGATCCGGCCACGACCTCGCTGGTCACCCAGAACGAGGCGGCCCTGGAAGGCGTCTACCGCGGACTCACCCGGCACGGCCGCAGCGTGCCCCGCGACTTCTCCGTCGTCGGCGTCGCGGCGAGCCCGTGGGCCGAACAGGTGAACCCGCCCCTGACCGCCGCCGAGATACCCGCCAAGGAGATGAGCCGGGTCGCCGTCGACCTGATGATGAGGCGGCTGCGCTCACCCGACTCACCGCCCCGGCACGTCCTGCTGAAACCCCTGATCACCCTGCGCGGGAGCACCGGACCCTGCCGGCCGGTGCCGGGCTCGGAACCCGAGTCGGATCTTCCCGACTTCCCCGACATAGACCTAGATTTCTGATACGTCGGTCTCTGTGCCCGATCATCGAACCTCTGGGAGCAGACCATGTCGTACTCCGTCGACCGCCGTGGCTTCCTGCGAGTCTCCGGCGCAGCGGCGGCCACCGCCGCCCTCGGCCTGGCCTCCTGCAGCTCGGACACGTCCGGCCCGGTGACCCTGAGCTGGTGGGACTACTTCACCCTGGACAACTTCCAGCCCGGAATGAACCGTCTGATCAAGGACATCGAGGCCGGTGTCCCGGACGTGCGGATCGAGCGGCGCACCTTCCCGTTCGCCGAGCTGGAACGGCAGATCACCCTGGGTGCGATCTCCGGGGACCTGCCCGACCTCGCCATCGTCGACAACGTCTCCATGAACACCCTCGGCGGCAGCCGGCTGCTCGCCGACCTCACCGCCAGAGTCGACGCATGGGGCCAGGCCGACGCGTACTACAAGGGACCGTGGTCCGGCTGCCAGGTCGGCGGAAAGACCCTCGGCATCCCCAACAACAGCAACTGCCTCGCCCTCTACTGCAACACCCGCATGCTCGAGGCCGCCGGTGTCGAACCCCCCACCACCTGGGACGAACTGGCCGCGACCGCGCAGAAGCTGACCAGCGGCGACCGCTACGGCCTGGCCCTGAGCGCGATCAGGACCGAGGAGGGCGTCTTCCAGTTCCTGCCGTTCCTCTGGCAGGCGGGCGGCGACCTGGACTCCTTCAGCACCTACGGCGCCACCGCGCTCGCCTTCCTCGACGAACTGATCGCCAAGGGCTCCCTGTCCGAGCAGTGCGTGGGCTGGACCCAGCAGGACGTCAACACCCGCTTCCTCAACCAGCGCGCCGCGATGCAGATCAACGGCCCCTGGCAGATCCCCACCCTGAAGAAGGCCGACTTCGACTGGAACGTCGTCCCGCTGCCCCGCGACAAGGAGGCCGCCACCTGCCTGGGCGGCGAGAACTGGGTCGTCATGGCGGGCAGCAAGCATGTGGACAAGGCGTGGGAGGTCCTGGAGTACACCCAGCGCCCCTCGGTCCTGGTGCCGTACCTGGTGTCCTTCGGCGAGCTGCCCGCCCGCAAGGACCTCGCCGACCGAGGCAGCTGGGCCTCCGACCCGGCCCTGCGGCTCTTCCTCAGCCAACTGCCCCTCGCCCGGCCGCGCCAGTACGGCGCCCACTACGCCGAAGCCTCGCAGGCCGTCGCGGAGGCGCAGCAGGCCGTGCTCACCGGATCGGCGTCCCCCTCCGCAGCGGCCAGGACCGCGGCCAAGAAGATCGACAAAGCCCTGGGCGAGCAATGAGACAGCCCTCCGCGCGCCGCCGCCGCGCCGGCTGCCTCTTCTGCCTGCCGGGCATGGCCTTCCTCGCCCTCTTCCTGGCCTACCCCCTCCTCTACAACGTGTGGACGTCCGTCCACGACGTCGACCTGGGCCAACTCCTCGGCGGGGCCGAACGGTTCACCGGACTCGACAACTACCGGACCGTGGCCGACGATCCCGCCTTCTGGCACTCCGTGCGCCTCTCCCTGGTCTTCACCCTGAGCTCACTGCTGCTCCAGTTCACCATCGGCTTCGCCCTGGCCCTGCTCTTCGCCCGCCCCTTCCCCTTCAACGGACTGCTGCGCTCCCTGCTGCTGACCGCCTGGCTGCTGCCCCCGGTGGTCAGCGGCACCCTCTTCCGCTGGATGCTGGACGCGGAGTCCGGCGCCTACAACGCCCTGCTGGAGCCGGTCGGCCTGTCCCACGACTGGCTCACCGACCCGTCCACCTCCCTGGCGGGGGTGGTCTTCGCCAACGTCTGGATCGGCGTGCCCTTCAACATGCTGCTGCTCCTGGTAGGACTGCACACCATCGACCCACAGCTGCACGAGGCGGCCGCCATCGACGGAGCGAGCGCCTGGCAGCGCTTCCGCCACATCACCCTCCCCCTGATGCGTCCCGTCTCCGTGACCGTCCTCCTCCTCGGACTCCTCTACACCTTCAAGGTCTTCGACCTCGTCTTCGTGATGACCGGCGGCGGCCCCGTCGACGCCACCCGCGTGCTCTCCCTCTACGTCTACGAGGTCTTCTTCACGTCCTTCCGGTTCGGCGAGGGCGCGGCGGCGGCCCTGCTGCTGCTCGTCGTACCCCTGCTGGCGGGGGTCCTGTACGTACGACGGCTGCGCCGCGAGGACGAGGCGCCCACCGGAGGTGCCGTATGAGACCACCGCGTCACCCCTGGCTGCTGACCGTGATCGCCACGGCGATCACCGCTGTCTTCCTGCTGCCGGTGTACTGGATGGTGAAGACCGGCCTCACCCGCCCCGACCGCGTCCAGACGCCGGACCCGCAGTGGGTGCCCAGCCCCGTGACCGGCGAGAACTACTCGACGGCACTCGGCTACGAGGGTCTGACCCGAGCCCTGCTCAACAGTCTCGTCATCTCCTGCGGGGTGGTCGCACTCACCCTGCTGCTCGGCGTCCCGCTCGCCTACGCGCTCGCCCGGATCCGGATGCGCGGCTCGGGCGCGATGGTGCTCGCGCTCCTCGTCGCACAGCTTCCGCCCGCCATCGTGCTCGCGGCCCCGCTGTTCATCCTCGAACGCCGGGCCGGTCTCACCGACACCTACCTGGGCTTGATCGCCGCCGACACCACGCTCACCCTGCCCTTCACGGTGATCGTGCTGCGTCCCGTGCTGCGCGCGGTCTCCCCGGAACTGGAGGAGGCGGCCCTCGTCGACGGCTGTGGACTGCCCGGGGTGCTGCTGCGGGTCGTGCTGCCGCTCATGGTGCCCGGGGTGGTCGCGGCGGCCGGACTGTCCTTCCTGATCGGCTGGGGGGAGTTCCTGTTCGGGCTCACGCTCGCCGACGGGCCCGACGTGCAGCCCGTCACCGTCCTGCTGAACGCCTTCATCGGGCAGCACGGGGCGTCCTGGGGCGCCCTGATGGCCACCGCCACCCTCATCAGCATCCCGGTGGTCTGCGTCTTCGCCGTCTTCCAGCGCTTCATCGTCGGCGGGCTCACCGCGGGCAGCGTGCGGGGGTGAACGGCATGCACCCCCGTGACCGCACACCCTGGGTGGCACCGCCCCCGCGCCTGGTCCCCGTCGGACTGGATCCCCTGGCCGACGCCGTCGTCGCCTGCGCCGACAAGAACGGCGCGACCCTCGACGTCCGTACGGCGGCCGGACGTACCGGCACGCTCCGTCTGCGCCCCGCGACGGGCAACTCCCTGCGCATCACGCTGCGGCTGGACGGCGTCCCCACCACACCCCGGGTCCGCGTCGTCACCCCACCCGAGGGCACCCGCTGTCTGATCGAACAGTCCCCGGACACCCTCACCCTGCACCTCGACACCCTGCGCCTCGACATCCGACTCTCACCTCCGGTGCTGGAGTTGACGGACCCTCACCTGAGACAGGCGACCGACGTCAGCGACCCCGGCGACCGCACGACCGTCCTGCCCCTCGGCGTCACCGAACTCGCCGACGGCCGACTCGCCCACCACGACAGCTGGTTCGCCGAGCCCGACGAGCACTTCTACGGCCTCGGTGAACGCTTCACCGGCCCGGACCTGCGCGGACAGCATGTGGACTGCTGGGTCGAGGACGCCCAGGGCTCGACCGGCACCCGCTCCTACAAGGCGGTGCCGTTCCTGCTCTCCAGCCGGGGTTACGCCGTCCTCGTGGACACCACCACGGCGGTTTCCTTCGACCTCGCGCACCACAACACCGGCGCCTGGTCGCTGACCGTCCCCGACGAGGAGCTCGACTACTACCTGATCACCGGCACCCCCGCCGAGTGCCTGCGCACCTACCGCGACCTGACCGGTCCCGCCCTGTTGCCCCCCGACTGGGCCTTCGGCACCTGGATCTCCGGCGGCTTCCGCCGGGACAGCGCGGACGAGGTACGCGCGCGAGCCCGCCGTATCCGCGAACTCGGCTTCCCCTGCGACGTGTTGCACATCGACACCTACTGGCAGCGGCCCGGCTGCTGGTCGGACATGGAGTGGGACCCCGAGGCGTTCCCGGACCCCCGCGGGCTGATGACCGACCTGGCCGGACAGGGCTTCCACGTCTCGCTCTGGATGAACCCGTACATCAGCGTCGACAGCCCCCGCTTCGCCGAGCTCGACAGCAAGGGCTGGTTCCTGCGCACCGCTTCGGGCGGCACCTGGATCGGACAGGTCTGGGGCGGCGCGCATCCGGACTCGGCCGTCCTCGACCTGACCCGTCCCGCCGCCGCCGACTGGCTCCGGGACCGTGTCCGCCGGGTGCTGGACACCGGGGTCTCGGTCCTGAAGACCGACTTCGGCGAGGCGGTGCCCGTGGCGGCGGTGGCGTACGACGGCATGACCGGCGACCGGCTGCACAACCTCTACCCCCTCCTCTACAACGACCTGGTCGCCGAGGTCACCCGGGAGGTCGCGGGCCACGGCCTGACCTGGGGCCGCTCCACCTGGACCGGCGGCCAGCGGCACGGCGCCAAGTGGACGGGCGACCCCGACACCGGCTGGCCGGACCTCGCCTCGACCCTGCGCGCCGGCCTCTCGCTGTCCCTGTCCGGTCACCCCTTCTGGAGCCACGACATCGGCGGCTTCCACGGCACACCGGACCCCGAACTCTTCGTCCGCTGGGCCCAGTTCGGCCTCCTGTCACCGCTCAGCCGGTTCCACGGCACGACTTCCCGGCTGCCGTGGGACTTCGGCGAGGAGGCGTACCGGGCCGTCCTGCACGCGGCCCGACTGCGCACCGCCCTGCTGCCCTACGTCCACCGGGCCGCCGCCGACGCGGTCCGCACCGGTGAGCCGCTCGCCCGCCCCATGGCCCTGGACCACCCCGGCCGCCCGGACGCCCACGCGGCCGACCTGCAGTACCTGCTGGGCCCGGACCTGCTGGTCGCCCCGCTGTACGCGCCCGGAGGACGACGGCAGGTGTGGTTCCCGCCGGGCAAGTGGCTGCCGTACACGGGCACCGCGGGGCCGGTCGGCGGTCCGGCTTGGCGGCCCGTCCGCCTTCCGCTCGCCACCGCACCCCTGTGGGTGCGGGGCGGAGCGCACGTTCTGTGAGCGGGGGGTCGCACACCGCCCTCGTGGTGCGCGCCGACTGTCCGGGGCGCTGACGAGGTGGGACGCTGGGACGGAAGAGGCATCCGCCGAGGGCACTCGGGAGGGCCCGATGGGACGTGACGTGCCGGCCCTGGTGTTCACGCGGGAGGACCGCCGACGGTACCGGGACAAGATGCACACCTGCCTCGACGTCCTCGCGCAGATGCTGCGCGAGTCCGGCTTCGAGAGCGAGCGGCCGCAGGTCGGGCTGGAGATCGAGCTGAACCTGGTGGGGGCGGACGGGGTCCCGGCGATGCGGAACACCGAGGTCCTCCAGGCGATCGCCGATCCCGCCTGGTCGACCGAGCTGGGCCGCTTCAATCTGGAGATCAACATTCCGCCCCGCCGTCTGCTGTCGGGCGGCCCGGGCTCCTGGGAGCAGGAGATCCGGGACGCCCTCAACCACGCCGAGGAACGCGCCGCCGCGGTCGGGGCGCATCTGATCATGGTGGGCATTCTGCCGACCCTGGGCGAAACGGACGTCGGCGAGACGGCGCTGTCCGGCGATCCGCGCTACCGGCTGCTCAACGAGCAGATCTTCGCGGCGCGCGGCGAGGACCTGCGGATCAGGGTGGACGGCGTGGAACGCCTCGCGATGTACGCCGACGCGATCACCCCCGAGGCCGCCTGCACCAGCACGCAGTTCCATCTCCAGGTCGCTCCCAAGGAGTTCGCGGACTACTGGAACGCGGCACAGGCGGTCGCGGGCGTGCAGACCGCCCTCGCCGCCAACTCCCCCTTCCTCTTCGGCAGGGAGCTGTGGCGCGAGACCCGGATCCCCCTCTTCGAGCAGGCCACCGACACCCGTCCCCAGGAGATCAAGGCACAGGGCGTACGGCCCCGGGTGTGGTTCGGGGAGCGGTGGATCACCAGCGTCTTCGACCTCTTCGAGGAGAACGTGCGCTACTTCCCCGCGCTCCTGCCGATCTGCGACGAGGAGGACCCGCAGGAGGCCCTGGACGGCGGCGGGGTCCCGGAGCTCGGCGAACTCACCCTGCACAACGGCACGATCTACCGCTGGAACCGTCCGATCTACGCCGTCACCGACAGCGGTCCGCACCTGCGCATCGAGAACCGGGTGCTGCCCGCCGGGCCCACGGTGGCCGACACCATCGCCAACGGCGCCTTCTACTACGGCCTGACCCGCGCCCTGGTCGACGACGACCGGCCGGTGTGGACGCGGATGTCCTTCTCGGTCGCCGAGGAGAACCTGCACACCGCCGCCCGTGACGGCATCGACGCCCGCCTGTACTGGCCGGGAGTGGGCGAGGTGCCGGTCACGGAACTGGTGCTGCGGCGGCTGCTGCCCCTCGCCCACCGGGGCCTGGAGCTGGCCGGCATGGACACGGAATGGCGTGAGCCGCTGCTCGGTGTCATCGAGCAGCGCTGCGTCACCGCCCGCAACGGCGCCGTGTGGCAGGTGGAGGCGGTCCACCAGCTGGAGAAGGCCGGCTGCGACCGCCAGGAGGCGCTGCGGCGGATGACGCTGATGTACAAGGACTACATGCACCTCAACGCACCCGCGCACACCTGGCCCGTGGACTGATCAGCGCCACTTCTCCGGCGGGGTCAGCGGCACCGGAAGAGGCCGTTCGACCGACGTCGACAGCTCGATGCGCCGTCCCTCGGCCGAGGACTGGAGCAGCGCGGTCATCGTCTCCAGTACGTGCAGGGCGAGTTCGCCGCTCGCGCGCGCCGCCCGCCGCCCGTCCGCGGTGACGAAGTCGACCAGTCCCACACCCCGGGCGGCGCCGACGTAGCCCGCGGACGGCGGGAGCGTGCGCCACCGCGTGTCGCCGCCGAGTTCGAGGAGCCGTACCTCGCCGTCGAAGTGGTTCGGGTCCGGGACCGTGAGGGTGCCGCTCTCGCCGTGCACCTCGATCGGCGCGGCCGTGGTGGCGACGCCGTCGAAGCTCGTCGTGATCGTCGTCAGGGCCCCGCCCTCGTGTTCGAGGACCCCGGAGACATGGCTGTCCACCTCGACCGGGATCCGTTCGCCCGCGCGCGGGCCGGACCCGATGACGCGCTCGGTGCGGAGCCGGCTGGACGCCCCGATCACGGCGCGCACGGGCCCCAGCAGATGCACCAGGGAGGACAGGTAGTACGGCCCCATGTCCAGCAGGGGGCCGCCGCCGGCCTTGTAGTAGAAGTCCGGTTGGGGATGCCACCGTTCGTGGCCCGGGGTGACCATGGCGGCCGACGCGAACAGCGGGCGGCCGACGGCCCCGGCCTCCACCGCCGCCCGTGCCGTCTGGACGCCGGTGCCGAGGACGGTGTCCGGCGCGCACCCCACACCCACCCCCGCCTTCGCCGCGGCCTCCAGGACGGCGCGGGCGTCGGTGAGTTCGGCGGCCAGCGGTTTCTCGCCGTACACGTGCTTGCCGTGGGCGATGGCACCCAGGGCGATCTCGGCGTGCGCCGCGGGCACGGTGAGGTTCAGCACCGTGTCCACGTCCGGGCTGCTCAGCAGTTCCTCGACGGACAGCGCCTGTACGCCGGGCAGTTCGGCGGCGACCGCGGCCGACCGGGAGGCGTCCAGGTCGGCGACCGCGGTGACCCGCACGGGGGAGTGGCCGACGAGCGTGTCCAGGTAGGCGCGGGAGATGACGCCGAGCCCTACGACGCCGATGCGGTGCGCGTCGCCCACAGCATGCCCCTCTCGATGACGGTGCGGACGTTCGGGTTCTCCAGTACGTCGAGGCTGTGCCCCGGGGTCGTCACCACGACGCGCCCGGCGCCCCACCGACGGGTCCAGACCGCCGGCGAGGTGACGGGCCGGTGCCAGGGCTGCCACGGCCGGGCGGGGTGGGTGGTGGTGGCGAGGACGTCGATCAGGTCGTCGTGCAGCACCCAGTACTGCTCGGTGTGCAGTTCGAATGCGTCGAGACCGGCGGTGACGGGGTGTTCGCGGCCGAGATCCGTGACGGCGACGGTGTGCGTCAGGAAGTTGTCCTCCTCGCCCCCCTCGCGCTCGCACGGTTCCTTGCCCGGGTGGGTCGCGAACTGGCCGCCCACCAGGTGGAGATAGTCGGAGGAGGCACGGAACGAGTCGGCGATTCCGCCGTGCCAGCCGGTGAGACCGGTACCGGCCACGACGGCCGCGCTCAGTCCCGACACCTGCTCGGCGGTGATCTCCGACATGGTCACGCACTGCACGACGAGGTCGGTGGCGGCCATCGCGTCGGTGTCCGCGTAGACGGCGGTCGACTCCTCGATCCGGACGTCGTAGCCGTTGCTCTCCAGAAAAGGCAGGAACTGCTCGGTGGCCTTGACCGGCTGGTGTCCCTCCCAGCCGCCGCGGACCACCAGGGCTTTCTTCCGTGTCATCTTGTTCCTTCGTGAGGCAGGAAAAGGCTCCTGGGGGAGTTCCCCCGGTCGGGCCGGAGGAAATCCACGTTCCGTGCGTCGGAATTCCGACAACTTTCGATATTGGTATGGACCTGTCAATAGTGAGCGGCTAGGCTCTGCCGCGCCACACCACTGAGAGCGCTCTCAGAGAACTCTGCTGTTCCACCCCCACCCCGTTGGAACGACGAAGGGCAATCTCCATGAGACGCACCGGAATCATGCGCGCGGGCCTGGCCGTACTGCTCCTGCTCGGTCTCGGAGCGACCGCGGGCACCGCCCCCGCCGCCGCGGACGAGAAGCAGCCCGCCTCGGCCGGACTCCTGACGGCGATGCAGCGGGACCTCGGCCTCACCAAGGCCGAAGCCACCGCGAGGCTCGCCGCCGAACGGCGGGCCACGGCCCTGGAGCCCAAGGTCCGCCGGATGGCGGGCAGTTCGTACGGCGGATCCTGGTTCGACGCCGGCAAGGGCACGCTGACCGTCGCCGTCACCCCCCACACCTCCACCAATGCCCTCCGCGAGATACGCGCCACCGGCGCCACGGTCCGTACCGTCGCCCACAGCGCCCGCGAACTCTCCGCCACCCAGGCCCGGCTCGACAGGCTCCCCGCACCGGACGCCGTCAGCAGCTGGCACGCCGACCCGAAGGCCGGCGCGGTGGTGGTGAACATCGTCGCGGGCCGACAGGGTGACAACGATGTCCGGGAGTTCGTCGCCCGCGCCCGCAAGGCAGGACCCGTCACCGTGCGGGAGGTGGCCTCGGCGCCGACCACCTTCGCCGCCGGAACCGTCGGAGGCGACCCCTACTACACCGGCAACGTCCGCTGCTCCATCGGCTTCTCGGTCTACGGCGGCTTCGTCACCGCCGGCCACTGCGACCAGCACACCGGCAGCGTCTACGGCTGGGACCGCAGCTACGTCGGCAACTTCCAGGGCTCGTCCTTCCCGGACAACGACTACGCCTGGGTCAACGTGGGCAGCGGCTGGTGGACCGTGCCGGTCGTGCTCGGCTGGGGCACCGTCTCCGACCAGCTCGTGCGCGGCTCGAACGTGGCGCCCGTCGGCTCCTCGATCTGCCGCTCCGGCTCGACCACCCACTGGCACTGCGGCACGGTCCTCGCGATGAACGAGACCGTCAACTACAGCCAGGGCGCGGTGCACCAGATGACCAAGACCAGTGTCTGCGCCGAACCCGGCGACTCCGGCGGCTCGTTCATCAGCGGCGACCAGGCCCAGGGCGTCACCTCCGGGGGCTGGGGCAACTGCTCCGGCGGCGGCGAGACCTGGTTCCAGCCCGTCAACGAGATCCTCAACCGGTACGGACTGACCCTGCACACCGCCTGAGCGACCGGGTGGGCCCGGCTCTCGGGTCGGGCCCATGTCCGTTCACCGGCGCGGCCGGCTCAGGTGACGTCGGCCACCGAGAAGATCCCCGGTCCGCTGACCCCGTACAGCACGTTCCCCACCAGCAGCGGCGGCACCGAGACCGGCGACAGTTCCTGGAAGGAACGGCCGGCCGTGTCGAAGGAGGGGGCGGTACGGCCGATCTCCTTACCGGTCCTCGGATCGAGGGCCAGAATGCTGGTGTCCGGCATCGTGACGTACACCTTGCCCGCGTGGTACGCCGGTTCGCTGAAGACGCGCAGATCGCGCGAGCTGGACCACAGCGGCTTGCCCCGCTTCACGTCGAGGGCGAGCAGGGTCTCGTTGCCGTAGTCGAAGATGTACATGGTGTCGCCCTGCACCAGCGGCGGAGCCTCGGGCTCCACGCTCCAGGGGAAGTCGATCCGGCGGGTCTTCCCGCTGCCGAGATCCTGGACGAAGAAGGCGGCGGACACGCCGGAGTCGTCCTCCCAGCGTGCGTAGTACGCCGTGCCGTCGTGGACCGTCGCCAGCCACAGGTCGCCCTTGGGCGCATCGACACGGCTCAGCGTCCTGCCGGTGCGCGCGTCGATGCGGGCGATGCCCCCTTCGCCGCCGCGCAGGTCGGCGTAGAGCGTGTCCTCGGGGCCCTCGTAGAAGGGGTTCGACGAGGTCGACTTGAGCTCGCGCCGCCACAACTCCTTGCCCGTGCGAGGGTCATGGGCCGCATAGCGTGCCGTGTCGGAGGGGCCTTCGTCCAGGCGCACGAGAAGCACCCCGCCCAGGCTCTTGAACTCGCCGAGCGGGCCCTTGAGCTGCCACAGCCGCTCGCCGGTCCTTCCGTCGTAGGCGTCGATTCCCTGCGAGCGGTCGGCGCTGTACACGAAGACCACACCGTCATGGACGAGAGGTCCGCGCACCGAGAAGCTCGTGACCTGCCTGCGGCTCATGGGCTTCGTCCAGTCCACCTTCCCCGTCGCCGGGTTCAGCCGCATCAGGGCGTCTTTCTCGGAGGCGCAGAAGACGCCCAGCGCGTCCGGGGTGCACGACGGGCCGATGCTCATCTGCTGGTCCTCGGCGTCCGAGCCCAACGCGTTGTGCCAGGGCCGCCAGCCCGCCGGTGCCGTCGCGCCCGGTGTCGTCCGCGGCGCGAGAGCGTCGAACTCGTCGACCGAGCTCGCCGGTTCCTCGCCCACCACGGCGACCGCGGCCGCCCCCGCCACGCCGAGCAGAGCCACGACCGCGACGGCGGCCCACAGTCTCCTCCAGCGGCGCCCGCGCCGGACCGGCCCGGCGTCCGTGAGCGACGCGGTCGCCATCGCCGTCGTCAGGACCTCCGGAGCCCGGGACTGCTCGTCGGCGGGTCTCCCCTCGGACAGCTCGTCGGGGAGCCCCGCCAACATCTCCAGGACCTCGCTCGACGTCGGCCGGTCGGCGGGCTCCTTCGCCAGACAGCGCGACACCAGTGGGCGCAGCTGCTCGGGCAGCGCACCGAGCCGGGGCTCGCCGTGCACCGTGTTGTAGGCGGCCAGATAGGCGTTCTCCGCCTCGAAGGGGCTGTGCCCGGTGGCCGCATACACGAGCACGGCGCCCAGCGAGAAGACGTCCACCGCGGAGCCGACCTCGTGCGGACGGCTGAACTGCTCCGGTGCCATGAACGGCGGCGAGCCCATCACCATGCCCGTCTGGGTACGGACGTCGCTGTCTGCCGCGCGCGAGATGCCGAAGTCGATGACGCGCACGGCCCCGTCGTCGCCCTCGCTCTCCAGCAGCAGCACATTGCTCGGCTTCAGGTCCCGGTGCACGACCTCCGCGCGATGGATCTCCCGCAGTGCCTCGGCGAGTTCGGTGCCGAGGCGGCGCAGCGCGGGCCAGTCCAGCGGGCCCGTCCCGTCGACCAGCTCCGCGAGGGTACGGCCCGGGACGAACGCGGTGGCCATCCACGGCCGTGCCGCCTCCGGGTCCGCGTCCACCACCGGCGCCGTGAACGCGCCGCTGACCCGGCGTGCGGCGGCGATCTCCTGCCGGAACCTGGCCCGGAACTCGGGGTTGTCGGCGTACCGCGTGTGAACGACCTTCACCGCGACGGCCCGGCCCGAGGCCGAGCGGCCGAGATAGACGACACCCATGCCGCCGGTCCCGATCCGCGATTCGATCCGGTAGCCGCCCACGGACTCCGGATCGTTCTCGCGCAGGGTCACCGTGTCTCCTTCACCGCTGCTGGCCAGGACGGCTGCGGTCCGGACCCTTCTGACAGGGACCCCTCACTCTAGAGGGGCGCCGAGCCCCGGGGGACGCCGATCCCGGCCTTCCCGTCCGGCCGAACCCGGCGGCAACACGGTTCTCAAGGGGAACGGAAGGGGTCGATCCCGGCACCTGGCCCTATTCTGAGGAGGCATGAAGGGGGCTCGGGGCGGGAGTGCGTTCGGTGAAGTACCGGAATCCGAGGGGTCGTTCGGTCCGCTTGTCGTCGCCGGACCGCGGATGTATCTGAGGGCCGCGCACGTCGACCTTCCCGCGGAGAACCCCGACCCGACCGTGCTGCCCACGATCACACTGCTGGGCCGCGGCTGGGGGCCCGGCAGCGACCCCGGAGAACTGCCCCTGCCTCCCGGTCAGTTGCTCGCGGGCCAGTACCGGCTGATCCGGCCGCTCGGCTACGGCGGCATGGGCGAGGTCCACCTCGCGCTCGACACCAAGGTCGACAACCGCGAGGTCGCCATCAAGATGCTGCACCCGGAGCAGGCCGCGGCCGCGGCGGCCGCCCTGGCCCGGGAACGGCGGGCCCTGGTCGACCTCGGCCACGACGACATCATCCGCGTCTTCAACTACGGCCATCATCCCGGCGTCGGCGACTTCCTCGTCCTCCAGTACGTGGACGGGCTCACGCTGGAGGAGGTGCGGGCACGGGCGAAACTGAACCCCGGGGAGTTCGGCGACCACCGCTTCCACGAGTTCGTGCTCGCCTACGGGGTGCGGATCCTGTCCGCCCTCGCCTATCTGCACGCCTACCGGCCGGGCAAGGTCTACGGCGACCTGAAGCCGGACAACGTCATGCACGACGGCACCACGACGAAGATCATCGACGTGGGCAGCGTGCGTCCGGCCGGGGCGCCCGGGATGACCACACCCGGCTTCAGCGCCCCCACCGTGGGCCCCCACGGCGAGTCCGGCCACCAGGACGACCTCTTCAGCCTGGGCGAAACCCTCCGCCGCCTGAGCGGCCTCGGCACGTCACCGGAGGATCTGCGGCTGCTGGGGGATCTGGGGACGTTGGGTCGGGTGGCGGGGGAGGTTGCGGAAGGGCTGGAGGCCGAAGGGCCGGAGGGGGCGGCGGCTGGGAGGGGGGCGGTGGAGGGCCGTGCCGGAGGTGGACCGGGGGCGGGTGCCGGGAGAGCCTCGGGCGGCGGGGTGGTGGCGCGCGGTGCCAGGAATGGACCGCAGGCGGTCGCCGCGAGAGCGGCGGGCGGCGGGGCGGCAGCTGCCGCCGCTGGAGACGCGCGGGTTGTTGCGGAGGCACCGACCGAGCGGGGAGCGGCGGGTGTTGCCGGGGAGGAACCGGTCGCCGAAGGTGACTTGGGCGCCGTCGAGGAGCCGGCCGGCCCGAAGTCGCCGACCGGGGAGGGAGCTTCCGGGGCCGAGGAGGTGCCGGGTCTCGCTCAGGGATCGGGAGCCGAGAAGACGCCGAGTGTCGACCCGGAACGGGGTGTCGCCCAGACCCGTGGTGACGAGGAAGCGTCCGGGGCGGAGGGGTTGCCGGATGCGGCCCGCGGTCCGGGTGCCGGTGGGGCAATGGACCGTGAGGAAGCACCGGGTGCCGCCCCCGCCACCGTCACGGAGGGTGCGCCGAACGTAGGCGCGGCCCCGGGCGACGGTGGCGAGTCGGCAGGTGCAGTCCCCGCACCCGACGCGGCGCAGGCGCCCGCCGAGCCGTTGCCGCCCGCCGTACCCCCGCCGGCGCCCCGCAGGGCAGTCAGGGAGTCGGGGGCGGCGGTCAAGGAGGTGTGGGAGCCCGGTGATGCCACCGCTCCCGTTCCCCGTGGTCTCGGTCTGCTCTCGCTCGCCCGTGTCCTGCACCGCGCCACGCTGGACGATCCCGCCGGCCGGTTCGCCGACGCCCGTGAGATGGAGCAGCAGTTGCGGGGCGTCTTCCGCGAGTTGCGCTCGCTGCGCACCGGCGCCGAGACCTTCGAACCCTCGCCGCTCTTCCTCCAGTCGGCGTACGCCCTCGACGGCGCCCTCGGCTCCGCGCCACCCCTCGCCCACTGGGCCGAACCGGACGCGCCGTCCCCGTTCGCCCCGCCCTCGCCCGCCGAAGTGGCCCAGCGCCTGCCCGTCCCGCGCCCCGACCCCCGCGACGCCCACCACGCCGAGCTGAGCAGGCTCGCCGACGCTGCCCCGGAGGCCCTGCTCCAGCACATCGGCGACTGGCGGGACTCCACGGAGGTCCATCTCCTGCGCTGCCGGCTGCGGTTGCGGAACCCGGCCGACGGACCGGACGCCGCCGAACGCGAACTGCGGGCCGCCGAGGCACGGATCGGCCCCCGGCACGCGCCCTACGACTGGCGGCTGGACTGGCACCACGGGCTCCTCGCCCTCGCCCGCGGCCAAGTCGCCGCCGCATGGCGGCACTTCGACCGGGTCTACGCGGCGATCCCCGGCGAGTACGCGCCGAAGCTGGCCCTCGGCCACTGCGCGGAACGCCTCGGACGCCCCCACGAGGCCCTGACCCTGTACGAGGCGGTCCGGCTGCGCAACCCCTCCCTGGGCAGCGCGGCCTTCGGCGCCGCCCGGGCCCGCCTCGCGCTGGACGGCGAAAGGGCACGCGAGGAGGCCGTGCACGAACTCGACGCCGTACCGCAGCACTCGCGGCACCGGACCGCCGCGCGTACCGCAGCCGTGCGGATCGGGATCGAGTACGTGCGCAGGGCCGGGCACGACGACGAGGTGCCGCGACGGCTCGGCGAGGTGCTCGGGAGACTCGCCCTGCTCTTCCACGCGCACGGCCTGACCGACGAGGAGGCCAGGGTCCGGATGACCGTCGAGGTCTGGGAGGCAGTCCAGGGCGCCCTCGCGCGCGGCGCCCTGGACGCGGAGGGCCTCGCCGCCCTCGCCGCCGGCGCGGACCCCCGGCTCGGCCTCCCGCCCGACGAGCACGGCCTGCGGGAGGACCTGTCCCGCCGCTGTCTCACCCTCGCCCACCAGGCCGCCCGCTCCGCCGCCCCCGAGGACGCGACCGTGGCCGAGATCCTCCTGGACCGCGCCTACGAGGTCCGCCCGCTTGCCTTCCGACACCACAGGGACAGCCCATGGCTCGGCAAGAGAGTCGCCGACTGGCTCCGGACGGTCGCCTACGGGCCGTCGCACAGGACACCCTCCGCCTCGCGCGGGGTGTCGCCGCCGTAGCCGCCGAACTCGTCCAGAGCGTCCACCGCTACGCCTGGCCCGCGGCCGCCGGCCACCGCAACCGCGCCTACCTGCGGGACCGGCTCGTCGCGCTGCCGCTGCTCGCCGTCGTGGCCTTCGGGGCGCTCGGCTGGGCCTACACAGGAGTGCGCGGCGACTCCGCGTACATCCGGGACCGCGCGGCGCCCGCGCTGGTCGATCTCGCGGACGCCCGGGTCTCGCTGCTCATCGCGCAGGGTGTCGCCGAACGGAACCTGGCGGAGGGGCGGGCGGCCGAGCTCAGCGGTCTCAGCGAGCGGTACCGGACCAGGATCGCCCGCGCCACCCAGAGCCTGAACCAGGTCACCCGCAGCGGAGCCCTCACCGTCCCCGAGGAGCAGGAACTGCGGGTCGTGTCCGCGCTGGTCGTCGACTACACCGGCTGGATCGGCCGGGCCCAGGGCCACGCAACCGACCCGGTCCTGCGCGACGCCGAACTCACGTACGCGCGCAGCATGCTGTGCTCGCGGCCCGTCGCGGCGACCGGCCGGAACCCCTATCCGGCCTGCCCGGCCGCCACCGGGTCCGCCGCGACCTCGATCGTCGACCGGGTGACCGGTCTGGAGGGGCGGCTGCGCGACCGGCTCGCCGACCGGGCCGCGTGGGGCACGGGTGCGACCGCCGCGGCGGTGATCGTCGCGCTCGCCCTGGCCCTGCTCGCCGCCGGGCTGTGGCGGACGGTGTCCTTCCTGCGCAGCCGCTTCCGGATCCGGCTGAGCATCCCCCTCGCGGTCGCCGCCCTGGTGCTGCTCGCCGTTCCGTTCCTGACCGTAGACGCCCTGCTGGCCCTTGACGCCCAGCAGGACACCGTTCCCCTAGCGGACGCGCTGGCCGAGCGGACCTCGCCGCAGACGGAGACGGTCGCCGAGGAGAGGCCGTTCGCCGGACCGGAGCCGCAGGCCATTGAGACGCTCCGGGTCCGGATCGACGAGAACCTCGCGCACGGCAGGCTCGCCCTCCTCGACGGCCTCGCCCCCTTCGTCTTCCCCGCGGGCCTTGCCGCCGCGGCCGTCATCGCCGGCGCCCTGCACTCCTACCGCCGCGAGTACCTCGTCGTCACCCGCCCGGGAGCCGTCGCATGAGCCGTCTGCTGCGTGTCGCCCTCGTGGCCTGTCTGCTGGCCCTGGTCCCCGGCTGCGGATCGGACACCCGCGATCCGCTGGTCGTCCTCGGCCCCTGGACCGGTGAGGAGGGCAAGGCGTTCGAAGCCACCCTCGACAAACTGGACGACGGGACCGGACGGACGTACACCTACGAAGGCACCCGCTCACTCCGCGAGACGCTCGTCTCACAGCTGGAGGCCGACGACCCGCCGGACGTGGCGGTCCTCAACAGCATCGGCGAACTCACCGAGTACGCCCGCCGCGACAAGCTCAAGCCCCTCGCCGAGGCGAGCGCCGAGCGCGCCTACCCGCCCTGGGCGCCGACCCTGCTGGTCGACAGCCGGCGGCGCACGTACTGGGTGCCGCTGAAGGTCGACCTCAAGAGCCTCGTGTGGAGCCGGCGGGGCGCGCCGGGCGACCGGCCCACCTGGTGCGTGGGCCTCGCCTCGCAGGCGACCTCCGGCTGGCCCGGCACCGACTGGATCGAGGACCTCCTGCTCCACCAGGCGGGCCCCACCCTCTACGCCGAGTGGGCCACGGCCCGCCTCGACTGGCGCGACCCGGCGGTCGAGCGCGCCTGGACCACCTGGGCGCGACTGCTCGGCACACGCTCCCCGAAGTCGGTGGAGCGGTCCCTGACCACGTCGTTCGAGGGCTCGTCCGGCCCCGGCGGACAGCCGCGCGGCCTGCTCGAGTCGCCCGGCTTCGACTGCACGCACGAACACCAGAGCGCCTTCATCCGATACGTCTACGCGGGCGACGACGTGACGGTGGAACCGTCGGCCCGCTATCTGGACGGGCAGTCCGCGTACCGGGACGCCTTCGAGGTCGCTGGCGACATGGCCGCCGTCTTCAGCGACGACCCGGACGCCCAGCAGCTCGTGGAGCGGCTGTCGAGCCCCGCCGGGCGGGAACGCTGGTGGGCGGAGGCCGATCCCGCGGTACGGCCGCTGTTCCCCGACACGGCCGGGCTGTCCCCGCCGGCCTCCGCGACCCCGGTCGAGCGAGCGATCGACTCGCTGCTCACCACCCGTGCCCGCACCCTCTGCTTCGACGCCTCCGACGTGATGCCGCCCGAACTGCGAGACGCGTTCCACCGAGCGGTCCTGGAGTTCTTCCGAGATCCGACCCAGCGGCAACTCGACTCGCTGCTGCAGCAGTTGGAGACCGTGCGGGAGCAGGTGAACACGGACTCCGGCACCGACCGCACGTTCCGCCCACCGCAGGGCATCTGCGCGTGAGCGGTCCGCTGCGGCCCCCTCGCCTCGCGCTGGGGGTGCGTGCTCGACGGCCCTCCTGACAAGGTGGTGTCATGTGCTGGAGTGCGACAGCGGATCTCGTGGCGGGCGCGGCCCTCTCGTGCGTCGGGGTGGCCTGCGTGCTCCGGACCCGCCGTGCGGGAGATCTGCCCCTGGCCGCGCTGCCCCTGCTGCTCGGCGCCCACCAGCTGATCGAGGCCCGCATCTGGCACATCGGCGGCGGGACCGGCGCGGCCACCGTCGCCTGGGCCGTCATCGCCCTGCCCTTGCTCGCGGTGTGGGTGCCGTTCGGCGTGTGGTGTGCCGCCCCACGCGGTGCCCGACGCCGGGTGGCGCTGTTCGTGGCGGTGGGCGCGGTGACCGCCGCTTTCCTCGCCCGCGCTCTCGCCACCCGCCCCGTCCGGGCCGAGATCCGCGGCCACACCATGGCCTACGTCATCGGACTGCCCCGGGCGGAACTGCTGGTCGCCGGCTACCTGATCGCCACGGTCGGCGCACTGCTGTTCTCCGGTGACCGCCGGCTCACGGCGCTCGGAATCCTGACGGGGGCGGGCGCCCTGGTGTGCTGGCTGCTGTGGCGGCTGGAGTTCGCGTCGACCTGGTGCGCGTTGGCGGCGGTCTGCTCGGTGATCCTCTACGGCTGGGTGCGCGGGCGACCCGCCCCGAAGCGGGCACTGCCCGCGTGGGACACCGCGCGCTGATCGATGTGCGGACGGCACCCACCTCACCTACCGCCCCCTGACCCACGCCCCGCAGTCCGGCGTCGCCCTGTCTGTCCCGGGCCGGGTCCGTCACCGCACCGCTCGGTTGCTATGCGCGCAAGGGGTGTTCAGGCGGGCGGCCGCCCCGAGCTCTCCCGGATCACCAGTTCCGGCACGGAGACCGGATGCGGGGCGATCGGCGCGGATTCCTCCAGCACCCCGTGCAGCAGGGCGAACGCGGCCCGGCCGAGGCCCGTGAAGTCCAGCCGTACGGTCGTCAGCGACGGCGTCAGATAGGCGGAGTGCGGGGCGTCGTCGAAGCCGGCCACGCTGACGTCGTCCGGCACCGACCGGCCGGCCTCGTGCAGGGCGCGCAGCACACCGAGCGCGAGGTCGTCGTTGCCGCACAGGATCGCCGTGACGGAGGGATCCCCGGCGAGTCTCCGGCCCGCCGCGTGGCCACCGGCGGGGCCCCAACTGCCCTGCACGGGACGGGGCTGCGGGGCGCCGGCCTCCTTCAGCGCCCGCCGCCAGCCGCCGGTGCGGGCACTGGTGCGGCGGGTGCCGGAGGGGATGGCGACGTAGTGCACGGTCTCGTGGCCCAGGGACAGCAGATGCCGGGTCGCCTCGTAGGCGGCCTCGCGGTCGTCGGTCCACACCCACGGCCGGTTGCCGGTCGGCTCGCTCGCCGGGGTCTCGACCACGCCGACGAACGGCAGCCCGGCCGGGACCGACTCCAGGGCGCGGACGCCGGCCGGATCGTAGGCGATCACGATCAGCCCGCCACCCGCGTCGGCGGCGCGCTGCACCTCCACGGTGACGGCGGCCTCGTCGGCCGACTCCAGGACGCCCACGCCCACCGAGTAGGCCGCCGCACGGGCCGCCTCCTCGACGCCCTGGAGGATGGAGGCGTAGCCGTAGTGCGTGGTGTTGGCGGTGAGCACGGTCACGGCCCTGCTGCGGCCCCTGGCCAGGGCGAGCGCGGTGGCGTTGCGCCGGAAGCCCAGCTCGTCGATGGCGGCGAGAACCCGCTCCCGAGTCGACTGCTTGACGCTGGGATGACCGTTGATCACCCGGGAGACGGTCTGGTAGGAGACCCCGGCGGCCGCGGCGACATCCCGGATGCTCGCCGGACTGCGATTGTGACCGGTCACATTCATTCAGGGATTGTGACTGGAACCATACGGGACGTCAAGCGAAAGCCACCGTGCCCGTCGCTCGGGGAGCAGCCGTGGTCGGGGGAGAGGGCACTGACGGGCTGCTCCCGTCCGCCTCTGCGCTCTTCCGGTTCGGCGCCGAGCGGGTCGGCCGGCCCCGGTCAGGCTGCCGGGGCGGTCAGGGCGGTCTTGGCAGCCCTCCGGAGGTTCCTGATCATCGGATTCGGGTCGCCCTTGCGGCTGACCAGGACGACCTGGCTGGGAGGAGCGTCCTCGATCGGGACGGTGACGAGATCGGGCCGCAGGGAGCTGCGCCGATCGCCGACCGGCAGCACGGCGATCGCCCTGCCGCTCGCGACGAGTTCGAGCTTGTCCTCGTAGCTCTCGACCGGCGGCACACCGGTCCCGAGGATCCGGTAGGAAGTCCAGTCCGCGGTCTCGAACGCGCATGGTGCCGCCTCCTCGCCGGCCAGTTCCTCCGCGGTCACCGACGCGCGGTCGGCCAAGGGATGGCCGCGCGGGACCGCGAGCATCCGGGGCTCCTCGTACAGCGGGGTGGTCAACACGTCGTCCGCGGCGAACGGCAGTGGGGCCCGCGCGATCAGGGCGTCGACGCGCTTGTCGGACAGCGCCCCGACGTCGCGGCAGCTCAGGTACCGGGTGGCGATCTCGGCGTCCGGGTGACGACGGCGCAGTTCCCGTACGGCGGCAGTGATCACCAGGTCCTCGACGTAGCCGATGGCGATGCGTCCGGCCTCGGCTTGTTCACGCACGGCCAGTTCGGCATGGCGGGCGGCCTGCAGCAGGGCTTGGGCCCGGGGGAGGAAGCTCTGGCCGGCCGGAGTGAGCCGGGTGCCCCGGGGCGTGCGGTCCAGCAGCCGTGCGCCGAGATGCTTCTCGAGCCGTTGGATCTGGCGGCTCAATGCCGGCTGGGCCACGTGCAGGTCGGCGGCGGCCCGGCCGAAGTGCTGGTGCGTCGCCACCACGGTGAAGTAGCGCACCAGCCGCAGTTCCAGGTCCTGTCCGAGATCGTTCACTCTTCCAGCGTACGCGTCATGCCGTTTCGGAATGATCAGGTTGCCGAACCGGTCTTGGACGGCCGTGCCGTGCTGGGCCTTGACTGAAGGAGCAACGATTCCCCAGGAAGGCGACAGGCGCGATGAAGGCGATCCAGTTCCACGAAGCGGGCGGCCCGGAAGTTCTGCGGTACGACGAGGTGCCGGTTCCCGAGATCGGCCCGGGCGAGGTGCTCGTCCGGGTGCACGCGGCGGGCATCAACCCGCCGGACTGGTACCTGCGTGAGGGGATGAAGGTCATGCCGGCCGAGATGAGGCCGGTGCTGGAGTTCCCGCTGATCCCCGGAACGGACATGTCGGGCGTGGTCCAGGCGGTCGCTCCGGACGTGCGGGGGTTCGCCGTCGGTGACGAGGTCTTCGGCATGCTGCGGTTCCCCGGATTCGACGGCCGGACGTACGCCGAGTACGTGGCCGCGCCGGCATCGGACCTGGCACACAAGCCGGCCGGTGTCGACCATGTGCAGGCGGCCGGCGCGCCGATGGCCGTGCTGACGGCCTGGCAGTACCTGATTGATCTCGGCCACGACGTGCCGTCTCCTTTCACCGGCCGGGTGCACCGGCCGGTGCCGATCACGCCGGGGATGACCGTGCTGGTGAACGGGGCCGCCGGGGGAGTGGGCCACTTCGCGGTGCAGCTGGCGAAATGGAAGGGGGCACACGTCATCGCGGTGGCCTCGGGCCGGCACGAGCAGTTCCTGCGCAAGCTCGGCGCCGACGAGTTCATCGACTACACCAGGACGCAGGCCGCGGACGTGGTCAGCGGCGCGGACCTGGTGATCGACACCGTTGGGGGCCCGGACAGCGCACGCTTCCTGACGGTGCTCAAGCGCGGCGGCACGATGCTTCCGGTCTTCTTCGCCGAGTACGACCCGGACATGACGGCGAGTCTGGGCATCACGGTCTCCAACATCCAGGTGCGTTCCAGCGGTGCCCAACTCGCCGAGATCGGGCGCCTGTTCGCCGAGGGCAAGCTCCAGGTCGGGGTGGACAGCACCTACCCGCTGCCCGAAGCGGGCACCGCACACGAGCGAGCCGCGCGGGGCCACATCCAGGGCAAGATCGTGCTGACGGTGGTCTCGTGATCGCCGAACTCCAGCAGGTGGTGGCCAAGTACGCCCACGCCCTGGACGAGTTGAACGTGCCCGAGCTGGAAGCGGTCCTGACCGAGGACACGACCTGGACCTTCACGATGCCCGGCCAGGGAGTGCTCGGCCCGGTCGCCGGACGCGCGGCGGTGCTCGACTTCGTCCGCGACGGGCACACGGCCCAGACCGGAAGGGTCCGGCACCACCTGAACAATGTCGTGGCCACGATGACGGACGCCACCACCGCCGAGGCGCGGGCCTATCTGGTGCAGACGAGGAACACCGGCGAGAGCATCCGGATGATCTCGACCGGGGTCTACACGTTCGGCCTGCGCCGGTCCGACGGCGGGTGGCGGATCGCCGAGCTCGCCCTGACGCTGGACAACGCCCTTTAGGGCGGGGCGTCGCAGACGTACGGCGGCCACCGGACCGTAGGGTCCGGCAGCCGCCGTCCGTCGGAGCGCCGGCCGGCGGCTCGCCATCGACTGACGGCTCGCCACCGGCCGGCGCGGGGTCAGTTGCGGCGCCCGGCCGGATCGTGCGCGAGCGTGTCCCGCTCGCCGCCGGAGACCGGCGCGGGTGCGGTCGCGGGCTCCTTCGCGCGGTCCGCGTGCCCCGGCCACCAGGCCGCGTGGCCGATCAGGGCGGTGAGACTGGGCGTGAAGAACATCGCCATGACGAACGCGGCGACCGCGATGCCGAAGGAGACCGCGAAGCCCATCTCCGTGAGCAGGGCGTTGCCGGCCAGCATCATCGTGGCGAAGGTCGCCGCAAGGATGAACCCGGCCGCGGCCACGGTGGGCCCGGCGTGCCGTACGGCCATGCCGGCCGCCTCCCGTGGTTCGCGGCCCTCGCGGGCCTCCTCCCGCAGCCGGGCGATCATGAGGATGTTGTAGTCGGTTCCGATGGCGACCACGAAGAGATACATGATCACCGGGAGCATGAACATCAGGCCCGAGTGTCCCTGCCCCTCCTGGAAGATCCAGACCGTCGCACCGAGCGTGGCGCCGAAGCCGAGGCCCACCGACGCCATCAGGTACCAGGGGGCGACCACGCTGCGCAGCAGCAGACCCAGGATGAGCATGATCAGTGCGGCGGCGACGGGGAACACCGTCCGGTAGTCGTGGTTGACCGCGGTGTCGATGTCCTTGTAGATCGAGGACATGCCTCCGACCAGGGCCTCGGTGCCGTCCGGGGCGTCGGCGTGCGCGACGTCGCGGACCCGGCCGACCGTCTCGATCGCCTTGTCCGTCGACGCCTCGTACTTGAGCGTGACGGTGAAGTCGATCGTGGTGCCGTCCTTGTTCAACTGCGACAGGCGAGCGTTCGCCACCCCGTCCACGGCCCCGAGTTTCTTCACGTACGCGTCGAAGACGGTCGTGTCGATCGGCTTGCCGTCGGTGCTGGAGAGATAGACGTCGGTCGGAGCGGCGGCGCCCGCCGAATACGCCTTCTGCATCTCGTCCTGGACGACCATCGACTCCTTGGTCTTGGGCATGGAGCCGGACGCCAGGTCGAACGTGGCGTTGTAGCCGAACGTGCCGAGCGACAGCGCGACCAGGATCAGTCCGGAGAGCCCGGCGGTCAGCGCCGGGCGGTTCCGCACGCCCCGGCCCAGGGCGGCGAACCGGGCGTTCTCCGGCTCGCGTTGCCAGGACTTCGACGGCCAGAAGACCTTCGGGCCGATCAGGGAGACGACGGCCGGGATCAGGGTCAGGCCCGCGATCAGGGTGACGGTCACCGCGATCGCGAGCGCCGGCCCCATCTGCTTGAGGAAGCCCAGCGTCGACAGGACCAGCGCGAGGAAGGCGATGATGACCGCGCCGGCGGCGGAGGCGATGGCCTCGCCCACCCGGTCGACCGCGTTGATCATCGCCTGCTTCGGTTCGTCACCGAGGCGCAGGCGTTCGCGGTAACGGAACATCAGGAACAGGAAGTAGTCGGTGCCCACGCCGAAGAGCACCACGATCAGGATCGACGAGATGGAGCTGTTGGCCTGGAGGTCGAACAGCTTCGTGGCGTACGCGATCAGCCCGTTGGCGATCGCCGACACCAACCCGATCGTGATCAGGGGCAGGAAGGCCAGGATCGGCGCGCGGAAGATGATCAGCAGGGTCACCAGGATGATGACGAAGGTGCCGATGCCGATCAGCGCCTCACCGCGCTTGGACGAGTCCTGCTGGTCGAGGGCCTGGGCGGCCGAGCCGCCGAGCTTGACCTCGAGGTTCGTGCCCTTGGCGAGTCGTTTGACGTCGTCGCGCACCACCTTGGCGGCATCGGCCTGTTCGGGCTGGCCGGCCTTCTTGCTGTCCATCTGGACCAGGGTCAGGGCGTACTTGCCGTCCGTGGACGACTGGCCGGTGACGACCTTCTGCACCTGGTCGATCTTCTTCTTGCCCAGCTCGGAGGTGATCCGGGCGACGTCCTTCTTGTCGGCGGCGGTCAGCTTGCCGCCGTCGGTGCGCTGGTACAGCGCGATCGCGGACGGGGTGAAGGCGCTGGGGAACGCCTTCTCCTGGACCTGTGCCGCTTTGATGGACTCGTAACTCTTGGGGAGGAAACTGCTCTCGTCACTGTTGGAGGGCAGGCTCGGGGCGGTGGCCACGATCGCCACCGCGGCGATCAACCACGCAACGATCGTCCAGACGGGATGCCGGACGACAGCGTTGCCAATACTTCGGAACATGCGGAAGGTCCTCCTGGGCAGGAAGATCACCGCAGCCCGGGGAGCGGTCCCTGGCATCGGCGACCCCCGGCCGTCCCCCAGGGCACTCCCCCCGTCGGACCGGCCGGAATGGTTGTCTTGAGCTCTCAATCGTAGAGATCAAGGTTCAAGATCGCTTGACCGGGAGTCAACAGGGCGGAGATTCGGTCGAGCTGGGGGTGGAGCGGACCGAGGGCGGACCAGGTGGCCGGCGGTCGGACCGGTCGGCGATCTCCGCGGCCCGTGCCAGGGACCGCACCGCCGTCGAGGTGGTTCCGTCACCGCACCCGACCGGGGAGCATGCCGCGCCGGGTGTCCCGCACCCGGCACGGGCCGCCCCTACCAGGAGGGCATCATGTTCGCGGGGTAGCGGGAACCGGCCGCCCCGTGGGGGAGGATCTCCTGGATGCGGGCGAGCTCCTCGGGCGTGAGGTCGACGTACGCGGACGCGACGTTCTCCTCCAGCCGGCGCGGGCTGCGGGTGCCAGGGATGGGCACGATGTCGTCGCCCTGCGCCAGCAGCCAGGCCAGGGCCAGTTGGGTGACCGCGATGCCCTTGGACTGCGCCAGAGCGGTCAGCTCCCGCACCGCCGCGAGGTTCTTCTCGTAGTTCCCGGGCTGCCAGCGCTCGTCCCAGCTGCGCATGTCGTCGGCGGGGTACTCGGCGGCCGGCTTGACCGCACCGGTGAGGAAACCGCGGCCCAGCGGCGAGTACGGGACGAATCCGATACCCAGCTCGCGGACGACCGGCAGCACCTCGGCCTCCACGGCCCGTTCGAACACCGAGTACTCGGTCTGGAGGACCGACACCGGGTGCACACGGTGGGCGCGGCGGATGATGTCCGGGCCCGCCTCGCTCAGACCGAAGTAGCGCACCTTGCCTTCGGCGATCAGCTCGCCGACCGTACCGGCCACGTCCTCGATGGGCACGGCCGGATCGACGCGGTGCTGGTAGAGCACGTCGATGTGATCGGTGCCCAGATGGCGCAGGCTGTTCTCGGTGACCTCGCGGATGTGCTCGGGGCGGCTGTCGAGGGCGCCGAGCTTCGTCGGGTCGCTCAGGTCGAAGCCGAACTTGGTGGCGAGGACGACCTCGTCGCGGACGTCCTTCACGGCCCGGCCGAGCAGCTGCTCGTTGCTGCCGGTGCCCAAGCCGTACAGCTCGGCGGTGTCGAAGAAGGTCACGCCGAGCTCGTAGGCGCGGCGGACGGTGGCGATGCCGCCCGGCTCGTCACCGGCGCCGTAGGCCATGGTCATGCCCATGGTGCCGAGGCCGACGGCGCCGACCTCCAGACCCTGGGTGCCGAGCCTGCGGTGGGGGAGGTTCCTGTCGTGCTGTGTCATGCCTCCACGCTAGGAATCCGGCGCCGGGGCGTCATGGGGCGACAGTCGCATAGGATTGCCTGATCCTCTCAAGCGAGGACTTCCTGGCGAAGGGTGCTCTCATGCTGGACCGGCTGGCCCGTGCCATCGAGCGGCACTGCCCGGGGCCGTGGTCGGAGACCGCCGTGCCCAAGCTGTCGCTGGTCGCGCTCGACGAGCTCGTCGAGCCGATGGAGGTGACGTACGAGCCGATGATCTGCTTCGTCGCCGACGGCGCCAAGCGGACCGTCGTGGGGGAGCGCAGCTGGATCACCCCGCCCGGCGAGATGGCCTTCTTCACCCTCGACCTGCCCGTCACCGCGGCCTTCGAGAAGGTGCCCTACCGTGCCGCTGTCATGCGGCTCGACACCCAGGCGCTCGCCGCCCTCCAGCTGGAGCTGGCGGAGGACGGGCCGGCCGCGCCGACGGCCACCGCCGCGGCGGTCACCGCACCGATGGCTCCGGAACTCGTCGACGCGGTCACCCGCTGGGTCCACCTGCTCGGCACCCCTGAGGACATCGGCCCCCTCGGCCCCCGCATCGAGGCCGAGATCCTCTACCGGCTCCTGCGCAGTCCGCTCGGCCCGGTACTGCGTCACTGGTCGCTGGCCGACTCCGCCGCCTCCCGGATCCGTACGACCGCGCGCTGGATCCGCGACCACTGCACCGAGCCGCTCGGCATCGACGAGATCGCCGAGGTCGCCCGCATGAGCCCGGCCACCCTGCACCGCCACTTCAAGGCCGCCACCGGCATGAGCCCCCTTCGGTTCCAGAAGCATCTGCGGCTCCAGCAGGCCCGACGGCTGCTGTTCACCAACGACGTGACGGCGGCTCAGGTCGCCCGGGAGGTCGGGTACGTCAGTGCCACCCAGTTCAGCCGTGAGTACCGTCGCGCCTACGGCCTGCCGCCCGGCCAGGACGCGGCGCAACTGCGCGGCCGGCTGACCGGGACCCGCGAAGTGCCCCTGCTCCACGACGGATCGGGCGCGAAGCCGTGAAGGCCGCCACCGCGTGCCATGACGTGAGTTCGCGCGCCGAGGGGCCGCGCGGTCCGGCGCGCCGGTGGTCCTGTGAAGCATCTGTACAGGACTGGAACAGCTTTAAGTATCAAGCTTCTCTGCCGGTGCGACGCCTGTGACAGTGAGGTCATGGGGGCAGTACTCGTGCCGGACGGACCACCCGGGAACAGAAGTGACACAGGACCACCGTGACGCGCGCGTGCTCAGCGTGCTGTTCGTCCCCATGCTCGTCAGCGGACTGGTGCTCACGTGCACCGTGGGTCACGTCAGGGCGGCCACGGTCCGCGCCCCCGCCTCGCAGGGCCGTCAGGACGGCGAGGAGCCGGCGGCCCGGGCGGAGATCGTCTCGACCTCCTCGACCTCCTCGACCTCCTCGATCTCCTTGACCACTTCGGCTGCCTTGAGCTCCTCGGGCTGCGGCCCGGAGAGCCGCCCGGCTCTCCCCGTCCTCCACCCCGTCCGGGTGCCCGCTCCCTCACCCCTGCCGCCACCGGCCCCGCCGGGCTGACGCGCACCCGTGGCCGGCCCGGCGTGGGCATGCGCCGCTGCGCCGTTCGGGCGTTCCGCTGTGCTTCTGCTCACCCGGTCTCCAAGAATTTACTAGGACGTCCTACTATTTTCTCAGCCCGCGTTCTTCGACGTGTCCTGGGAAGGCTCAGCCATGAGCGATCTGCATCGCCCCGTCCACCCCGTACGCCTGGTCACCGCATCGGCGCTGTTCGACGGGCACGACGCCTCGATCAACATCATGCGGCGGATCTTCCAGTCGCAGGGCGCCGAGGTCATCCACCTGGGCCACAACCGGTCCGTGCGGGAGGTCGTGGACGCGGCACTGGAGGAGGACGCGCACGGCGTGGCGGTCTCCTCGTACCAGGGCGGACACGTCGAGTACTTCGAGTACCTGATGGCCTCGCTCCGCAAGCAGGGCGCGGAGCACATCCGGGTGGTCGGCGGTGGCGGCGGTGTCATCGTGCCGGAGGAGATCGCCCGGCTGCGCGAGAGCGGGGTGACGATCTTCTCGCCGGAGGACGGTCAGCGGCTGGGCCTCGCGGGGATGGTGAACACGGTCGTCAAGGACTGCGACTTCGACCTGTGGGACGGCAAGCCGGCCGACCTCGACGCGGTCCTGGCCGGTGACCGGTTCGCGATCGCCCGCGCCCTCACCGGTGCCGAACTCGGAAAGCTGCCCCCGGAGTTCCAGCGGGAGCTGCGGGGCGCGGCGGCCGCGCGGCACGTGCCGGTGCTCGGCATCACCGGCACCGGCGGCTCGGGCAAGTCGTCGCTGACCGACGAGCTGGTGCGCCGGTTCCGGGTCGACCAGCGGGACGCCCTGCGCATCGCCGTGATCGCGGTCGACCCGACCCGTCGGCGGGGCGGCGGGGCACTGCTCGGCGACCGGATCCGGATGAACTCCCTCGACGGCGAGCGGGTGTTCTTCCGCAGCCTGGCCACCCGCGGCAGCCGTGAGCTGCCCGAGCACCTCTCCGAGGTGATCGACGTGGTGAAGGCGGCCGGATTCGACCTGGTGGTCGTGGAGACGCCGGGCATCGGCCAGGGCGACGCGGCGATCGTGCCGTTCGTCGACGCCTCCCTCTATGTGATGACGCCGGAGTTCGGCGCGGCCTCCCAGCTGGAGAAGATCGACATGCTCGACTTCGCCGACGTGGTCGCGATCAACAAGTTCGAGCGGCGCGGTGCCAAGGACGCCCTGCGCGATGTCGGCCGCCAACTGGTCCGCAACCGCGAGGCGTTCGGACAGCGGCCCGAGGACATGCCGGTGTACGGCACCTCCGCGGCCACCTTCAACGACGACGGCGTCACCGCGCTCTACCAGCACCTGAAGGGCGCCCTGGCGGAGAAGGGGCTGTCGCTGTCCGAGGGGGCACTGGCCCCGGTGGACGTCCGTCATTCCTCCGGCATCCGCCAGGTGGTCCCCCCTCCCCGGGTGCGCTACCTCGCGGAGATCACCGAGACCGTGCGCGGCTACCACGCCGACACCGAGCGGCTGGCCGAGGAGGCCCGGCGGGTGCAGCGTCTCGAACTGGTCGGGGCCGAGCTCGCCGAGGCCGGTTCCGACCCCGCGAACGTGCAGGCGCTCCTCGACGACGCTCGCACGCGCCTGCCGCACGACCTCGTCCGGCAGATCGAGAACTGGCCCTCCGTGATCGCCTCCTACTCCGGCGACGAGCAGGTCGTGAAGGTCCGCGACCGCGAGATCCGTACCAAGCTGACCCGTGAGTCCCTGTCGGGCAACAAGATCCCCCGCGTCGCCCTGCCGCGCTTCACAGACCACGGCGAACTCGTACGGTTCTGGCGGAACGAGAACCTGCCCGGCCACTTCCCGTTCACAGCCGGTGTGTTCCCCTTCAAGCGCGACGGCGAGGACCCGGCGCGGATGTTCGCAGGCGAGGGCGACCCGTTCCGCACCAACCGCCGCTTCAAGCTCCTGTCGGAGGGCCAGCCGGCGACCCGACTGTCCACCGCGTTCGACTCGGTGACCCTGTACGGCCGCGACCCCGACGAGCGCCCCGACATCTACGGCAAGGTCGGCACCTCCGGCGTCTCGGTGGCCACCCTGGAGGACATGAAGGCCCTCTACGACGGCTTCGACCTGGTGGCGCCCACGACCTCCGTCTCCATGACGATCAACGGCCCGGCACCGGCCGTCCTGGCGTTCTTCCTCAACACCGCGATCGACCAGCAGATCGAGCGGTTCCGCGACCAGGAGGGCCGCGACCCCTCGCCCGAGGAGGCCGCCGGGCTGCGCGCACACGCGCTGGCGAACGTGCGCGGCACCGTGCAGGCCGACATCCTCAAGGAGGACCAGGGCCAGAACACCTGCCTGTTCTCCACCGAGTTCTCCCTGCGGATGATGGCCGACATCCAGGAGTGGTTCATCGCGCACCAGGTCCGCAACTTCTACTCGGTGTCCATCTCCGGCTATCACATCGCCGAGGCCGGCGCGAACCCCATCAGCCAGCTCGCCTTCACCCTCGCCAACGGCTTCACCTACGTCGAGGCCTACCTCGCCCGCGGCATGAGCGTCGACGACTTCGCGCCGAACCTGTCGTTCTTCTTCTCCAACGGCATGGACCCCGAGTACTCGGTCCTCGGCCGCGTCGCCCGCCGCATCTGGGCCGTGGCGATGAAGGAGAAGTACGGCGCCGGCGAGCGCAGCCAGAAGCTGAAGTACCACGTCCAGACCTCCGGACGCTCCCTGCACGCCCAGGAGATGGACTTCAACGACATCCGCACCACCCTCCAGGCGCTCATCGCCATCTACGACAACTGCAACAGCCTGCACACCAACGCCTACGACGAGGCCGTCACCACCCCCACCGAGGAGTCCGTGCGCCGGGCGCTGGCCATCCAGCTGATCATCAACCGGGAGTGGGGCCTGGCGATGAACGAGAACCCGCTGCAGGGGTCGTTCATCATCGACGAACTCACCGACCTGGTCGAGGAGGCCGTCCTTCAGGAGTTCGAGCGGATCAGCGAACGCGGTGGCGTGCTCGGCGCGATGGAGACCGGCTACCAGCGCGGCCGTATCCAGGACGAGTCGATGCTCTACGAGCAGCGCAAGCACGACGGCACTCTGCCCCTGATCGGCGTCAACACCTTCCGCAACCCGCACGCCGACACCGCCGAGCCCGGCGTCGTCGAACTCGCCCGCGCCACCGAGGAGGAGAAGCAGTCCCAGCTGGAACGCGTCCAGGACTTCCACACCCGCCACCACGAGGAGGCCCGGGCCGCTCTGGACGCCCTCAAGGACGCGGCGGTACGCGGCGACAACGTGTTCGCGGTGCTCATGGAGGCCACCCGGGTCTGCTCCCTCCAGCAGATCACCGAGGCCTTCTTCGAGGTCGGCGGCCAGTACCGCCGTAACGTCTGACCAGTCCCGACAGCGGCTCGATCGCCCGCGGACGGACCCCGACGCGGAGCCGGCCTCGGGCGAGGCCGTCTTCGGCAGCCCGGATCCCGAGCTGGCCCGCCCGCTTCTCGCGAGGAGGGCGCGCGGTGGCCGGCGTGCGGTGCCCGGACCTCACCGGGCGCCCCCGCCTCCACCCCCGACGGCGTCCACGTCCGCCCAGATCGTCACCGCGGGGCTTTCGCGATGGGCGCGGAGGTACTTCTCGGCCGCCGCCTCCATCGGCACACGCGCGCCGGACGCCTGCACATCGGTGCCCCGGTGGGAGGGTTCGGGCGCTCGGCGCTCCCGCGCCCGCGTCCCGTACCCCGTCAGCACCGCACCCGAACCGCCCTCGGGCACCCCGACCAGTGGCAGGCGCTCAAGCGGGGCGACGCGGGTGTCGACACCGCCGTGGAGGAGATCCTGCGCTGGACGACCCCCGCGCTGCACTCGGGCCGCACGGCCACGGCGGACACCGAGATCGCCGGCCGGCCGATCCGCGCGGGAGACATCGTGACCGTGCGGAACGCCTCCGCCAACCACGACGATCAGGTCTTCGGGGACCCCGGCCGGCTCCGCCTGGACCACACCCCCGACCAGCACCGCACCTTCGCCCACGGCCCGCACTTCTGCCTCGGCGTTTACCTGGCCCGCGCCGAGATCGGAGCCGTGCTGGAAGGCTTGCTGGACCGGGTCCAGACCCTGGAACAGACCGGTCCCGCCCGACCGGTCTACTCCAATTTCCTGGAGCGGCCTGTGCGAGCTGCCACTGGCCCTGAAGTGAGGTTCACGCGCCGAGCGTCTCCTGTTCCCTCCCGGACGGGGCCCGATGGTGCCGGAGCACGGGAAAGAGCAGGAGAAGGGCGAGCGCCGCCCCGACGGTCAGGACTCCGCCGCCCGTGACGGTCCAGGTGACACCGAGAGCGGCTTCGACCGTGCCGTGCAGGAGGTCGCCCAGGCGTGGCCCGCCGACCGCCACCACGGTGTCGATGCCCTGGAGCCGGCCGCGCATCCCGTCGGGGACGGCGGTCTGCAGCACCGTCTTCCGGAAGACACCCAGCGCGAGGAGCGCGCCCCCGGCCAGGAGCAGCCAGGCCACGGCGGTGACCAGTGAGCGGGCCAGTCCGAACCCCGCGAGGGCCAGCCCCCACACGCCGACCGACACCGCCACGGCGACACCGTGGCGCCGGACGCGGGTGAAGGCCCCGGAGAACAAGCCCGCCAACACGCCTCCGGCCGAGACGGCGGCGTACAGCACACCGATGTCCGAAGGGCGGAAGGTCTCCGCCGCCAGCTGCGGGAAGAGTGCCGTGGGCAGACCGAGGGACAGGGCGGCGAAGTCGGAGAGATACACCGCGAGCAGAAGCTGACGTCGCGTCACGAACCGTACGCCGTCCATGATCCGGCGTGGAAGCGGGCCCTGGCCTCGCTCACGTCCGCCGAGCGGTGGAAGGGCAGGCAGCCGCCACACCGCCCACACCGTCGCGCAGACGGCGAGAGCATCCGCCAGGTACAGCGTGCCGCTCCCGGCGACCGGCAGCAGACCGGCGGCCACCAGTGGTCCGGCGATCCCGGCAGACAGGAGGACCACCGACTGGAGCGCGTTGGCGGCCGGCACCAGCTCGGGCGGTACCAGGCGCGGTGTGACGGCCCTGCTCACCGTGGAGTTGGCGCCGAACAGGGCCTGCTGGACGCCCACCAGCACGAGCAGCACACCGACCGACCGCAGATTCGCCCATGCCTGCGCCCACAGCAGCGACGACGTCACACCGATGCCGACGGTGGTCGTCAGCAGCAGCCTCCGCCGGTCGCGTACGTCGGCGAGCGCTCCACCCCACAGCGCCGCCGCGGCCATCGGGGCGAGACCCACCAGCCCGGCCAGGCCCACGCACGCCGACGAACCGGAGAACTCGTAGATCTGCAACGGCACGACGACGGCGGTGAGTTGAGCCCCGAGTGCGGTCACGATCCCCGCCGCCCACAACCGCCGGAACGCCCCCACCCGCAGCGGTCGCACGTCGACCAGCAGCCGTTTTTCTCGCGTCATGCACCGAGCCTGCGGGCTGCCCTTGGGGCAAGGTCAACCTCGCGAGGCGGGAGGGGCCTGACGTGGTGGCGCCGTGCTCCCCCTCACCACCAGGCTGGTCGGCACCAGGTCGGTTCCGGGCAGGCCGCCGCCGCCCGCGCGGATCTGCTGCAGCACCTTCTGCACACAGCGGTGCCCCACCTCCGCGAAGTCCTGGTGGACGGTGGTGAGCGGCGGCACGAAGAACGCCGCGTCGGGGATGTCGTCGAAACCGACCACGCTGACGTCGTGCGGCACGGACAGCCCCCGCTCGTGGAACGCCCGCAACAGCCCCAGGGCCATCTGGTCGTTGGCGGCGAACACCGCCGTGAGGTCCGGCTGTTCCGCGAGCACCAGCCCTGCCTCGTAACCGGCCTTGGCCGACCAGTCCCCGTACAGCGCGGACGGCACCGGCCGGCCGGCCTCCTCGAGCACGGCACGCCAGGCCTGGGCCCGCCGTTGCCCCGCGTAGGACGCCTGCGGGCCCGCCACATGCCGTACGGTCCGATGGCCCAGGTCGAGCAGATGCCGTACGGCCCTGCGCGCGCCGTCCGCCTGATCCGTGTCGACCACGCTGTAGCGGTCGCCGGCGTCGGAGTCCACCACGACGACGTGCACTCCCGGCGGCAGCTGCACCGTCCCGGTGTCGAGGAGGTGGATCTCCATGATGACGATCACCGCGTCGACGGCCAGCTCGCCCATGCGGGTGAAGGCACCCAGGACGTTGTCCTGTGTCGGGACGTCGATGGGGATCAGGGTGATCGCGTACCCCTCGGCCGCCGCGTGCGTGGCGATCGCCTCCACTGTGCGGCTGTTGCCGGTCGAGGACAGGCTGAACAGGATCACCCCGATCGTGTTGAACTGGCCGTACCGCAGGGCACGCGCCGCGCTGTTGGGCCGGTATCCCAGTTCCCGCATCGCCGCCAGGACCTGCTCGCGCGTCGAGCTGATCACGCCGGGTTGCCCGTTGGAGACCCGCGAGACCGTCTGCGAGGAGACACCCGCGAGCTTGGCGACATCGGCCATGGACACGCGCTGCTTGCGCCGTCCGCCGGGGACACCGGACCCTCCCCGCTCCACCACTGCTGCCTCCTCCATCCGCACACGAACGTGTTGTGTGTCGCACCGGATGTTACGTGTGGGAAACCTTGACGGTCGCCCAGGCGGATGCCACGATTCCGGCGCCGTCATGTTTACGTAAACATGCTGTCATTCCGAAAGGGTTCGGTCGATGCGCAAGACCCCCGTCAGCTCCCGTCGCGCCCCGAGGCTGCGTGCCTCGCTCGTCGCCGTCGCGGTCGCCGCGATCAGCGGCGCCACCCTCACCGGCAGCCCCGCCTCCGCCGCCGCGCCGACCACCGACACGACCCAGTTCAAGGGCGTGAACTGGGCCGACCCACGCGACAACTTCGCTGACGACGAACTCCAGCTCTCGGGCCTGTCGACCTCCGACACCTACGCCCAGACGTACACCAAGGCGAGCCGCATCATCTCGGCGTTCCGCGCGAACCTCGGCGCCAACACCGTCCGGCTGCCGATCAACCCGTACACCGTCAACGGCTCCTACTGGAAGTCGTACCGGGGTGTCATAGACGCCGCGACGGCCCAGGGCTTCAAGGTCATCGTGTCCTACTGGGAGGGCACGGGCGACCGCAGGGACGGCTTCATCGACGACGAGGCCACCTACTGGCCGATGTGGAACACCGTCGTCAAGGCCTACAAGGGCAACTCCCGGGTCTACTTCGAGCCGATGAACGAGCCGCACGGCTACACGGACGCCCAGTGGGCCGACATCGCCGCGAAGTGGCTGGACACCTACAAGTCCGTGCCGCGCAACCGCGTCTTCGTCAGCGGCGCCGGCTACAACGACCACGTCACGACGGTGTGCGCCGACCCGCGTCTGAAGGGCACCTACCTGTCGCTGCACCACTACGGCTTCTGGAAGTCGTACGCCACCTACGACGAGTGGGTGGCCGACCTGAAGGTCCGCATCGGCGACTGCGCCAACCGGACCGTGGCCGACGAGTTCGGCGCACCGATGACGACCGGCCTGAACTACAACGTGAAGACCCCGGACGACAACTTCGTCAACTTCATCCAGGCCGTCACCGACACCTTCCGCGAGCTGAAGATGGGCTCGGTGTACTGGCCCGGCCTGCGCACCGACGACATCTACTCGGTGCAGAAGCTCGTCGGCCCGGCGAACCGCCCGTGGCTGGAGACCACCAACCAGTCCGGCGCCGACCGCCTCGCCTGGGCCTGGGGCCGCGGCAGGCCCGTCAAGGGCTGAACCCGATCCCCGGCCGGCCGCGGTGCCTTGAGGCGCCGCGGCCGGCCGGCTCCTACGGCGGCCCGGCCGGACATGGCCGACTCGCGCCCTTCTCACACCTCCTCCAGCTGCTCAGACTCCTGGGAGGGAGCGCAAGGGGGGGGGAGGTCGCCGTGGCCAGGCGTCGAAGGGGTGGGTCCGCTCGCGGACGGCGAGCGCTGCGGATCAAGTGGGGCGCGGGAGGCGGCGCGGTGGCGCTGGTCCTCCTGGTCATCTTCCGGGCGAGCGTGTGGCCGTATCTGACGGCCGGCCTGGTGGTTGCCGCGGCCGCGGGGGCCGGATGGCGGCTGTGGCGGACGGACCGGTCGCTGCGCGGCCGTGACCGTCGTTGGCGCCAGGAGGAGGCGGTGGCCGCTGGCCGCCGGACCCTCGCCGAGGTGGACGCGATGACGGGCACCCAGTTCGAGGAACTGGTCGCGGGGCTGTGCCGCCGGGACGGCTGCACGGAGGTCCGCCGGGTGGGCGGCGCGGGCGACAACGGCGCCGATGTCCTCGGGCGGCTGCCGGACGGGCGCACGATGGTCGTCCAGTGCAAGCGCTACGCACCGAGCAGGGCCGTTCCCAACCGCGAGCTGCGCGATCTGTTGGGCGCCCGGGTGCACTTCCGTGCCGACGTGGCCGTGTTCGTGACGACCTCACGCTTCACCGGCCCCTCCGAGAAGTTCGCCCTGGAGCACGACATTTTGGCCGTGCACCGCGACCACCTCGGCCTGTGGAACAACGGCGCCTCCCTGCTGTCGCTCCGCGAGGTGAACGGCCGCGGCCAAGGGGACGCCCGTCACCGGAACCGCTGGAAGCAGGCCTACGGAGGCTAGGAGACGCAGGTCACATCCGTGGGTGTCACAATCCGCCGGGCCATTCAGTCATAGGTGTGTAGCCATCGACAACGGCAGAAGGAGCACACCATGGAAGCCCGACTCAACGTCTTCACCAGCCCGCTGGCCGGCAAGCTGCTCAAGCACTTCGCCATGGCGGGCAAGGTGGTCACGGACTCGGGACTGCCGCTGACAACCCAGGAGTTGGTGAAGATCCGCGCGAGCCAGATCAACGGCTGCGGATTCTGCCTCGACATGCACACCAAGGAGGCGGCCGCCGCGGGCGAGACCGCGCAGCGCCTCCACATGGTCGCCGCGTGGCGTGAGGCCAAGGTCTTCACCGAGGCCGAGCGCGCCGCCCTGGAGCTGGCGGAGCACGGCACCCGTCTCGCCGACGGGAGCGGTGTCTCGGACGAGGTGTGGGAGAACGCCGCCAAGCACTACGACGAGGAGCAGCTCCTCGCCCTGGTCTCCCTGATCGCCGTCATCAACGCCTTCAACCGGCTGAACGTCATGACCCAGCAGCCGGCCGGCGACTACGTGGTCGGCCAGTTCGGCTGAGCCTGAGGACCTGAGGACCTGAGGACCTGAGGACCTGAAGACCTGAGGGCCTGAGGACCTTTGAGGGCCGGGTGACCGGATGACCGGTTCGGGGGCTGCAGACCCCGGACCCGACCTCGTTCCCTCAGTCACCCAGCGGGTAGTGGCAGGCCACCTGGTGGCCGGAAGCCGTCGCCGTGAGTCGTGGACGTTCCACCGCGCACAGCTCCTGGACGTAGGGGCAGCGAGTGCGGAACGGACAGCCCGTCGGCCGGTCCGCCGCACTGGGCACCTCCCCGGTCAGGACGATGCGCTCCCGGGGTGGTCCGTCGTCCGTGAGCTGTCCGTCGTCGATGTCCGGCACCGCCGACAGCAGGGCCTGCGTGTACGGATGGGCCGGGTGGGCGAACAGTTCCTCCGTCCCGGCGAGTTCGACGATCTCACCGAGATACATGACAGCGATCCGGTCCGACACATGACGGACCACACCGAGATCGTGCGCGATGAAGACATAGGTCAGGCCGAACTCGTCCTGAAGGTCCGCGAACAGATTGAGCACCTGCGCCTGGATCGACACGTCGAGCGCCGAGACCGGCTCGTCGGCCACGATGAGCTTCGGCTGCGTGGCCAAGGCCCTTGCGATTCCTATGCGTTGACGCTGGCCGCCGGAGAACTCGTGCGGATAGCGGTCCAGATGAGCCGCCGCAAGCCCCACGACGTCGAAGAGCTCGGCGACCCGCCGGCGGACCGCGGCTGCGTCGCCGTACCGGTGCACCAGCAGCGGTTCGGCCACGATGTCCCCGGCGCGACGGCGGGGGTTGAGCGAGGCGTGCGGGTCCTGGAAGACCAGCTGCATGCCCGGCCGCACCGGCCGCAGCCGCCGCCGGGACAGCGTCGAGATGTCCCGCCCGTCGAACTCGACGCGCCCACCGGTGAGTTCGGTGAGCCGGACCAGGCAGCGGCCCAGCGTGGACTTGCCGCAACCGGACTCCCCGACGACGCCGAGGGTCTCGCCGCCGCGCACCTCCAGAGAGACCCCGTCGACGGCACGCAGCACCTGGCGTCTGCCGCGGACGGGGTAGTGCTTGGTGACGTCCGTGGCCCGCAGCAGGACCTCGCCGCCGGGAGGCAGAGCCTCGTCCACCGTCGCGATCTCCTGTGCCGTCATGACGCCACCTCTCCGTTCACGTCCTCGTCCGCCCTCAGCCGCAGTCCCGCGCGGTCCTCGGCGGGCAGCCAGCAGGCGTCCAGATGCGCGGTGTCACCGCCGCCCGCGGTCAGCGCCGGCCGCTCCTCGCACCGCTCGTGCCGCAGCCGGCAGCGCGGGGCGAACGCGCAGCCCTCCGGGACCGCGCCCGGTGAGACGGGCGTGCCGGCGATGGTGGACAGCCGCCGCAGCCGGGCCCCGCTCACCCGGGGCACCGAGTCGAGCAGACCCCAGGTGTACGGGTGCCGCGGGCCGTGGAACACCGCCCGCCGCGGGCCCTGCTCGGCCGCCCGGCCGCCGTACATGACGAGGACCCGGTCCGCGATCCGGCTGACCACGCCCATGTCGTGGGTGATCAGCACCATCGCGGAGCCCTGTGCGTTGAGCTCCCGCATCAGATCGAGGATCTGTGCCTGCACGGTCACGTCGAGCGCGGTCGTCGGCTCGTCGGCGATCAGCAGCGAAGGGCTGCAGGCCAGCGCCATCGCGATGACCACGCGCTGGCGCATCCCGCCGGAGAACTCGTGCGGGTAGGCGCGCGCCCGCGAGGCCGCGTCGGGGATGCCGACGTCCGAGAGCAGCCGGACCGCCCGGGCCCACGCCTGAGCGCGGGAGACCTGTTCGTGCGCCCGGATCGCCTCGACGATCTGCCGGCCGACGGTGTAGACGGGGGTCAGCGCGGTCATCGGGTCCTGGAAGACCATCGCGATCTCCCGGCCGCGCACCGCGCGCATCTCCTTGTCGGGAAGGGTGAGCAGGTCACGTCCGCGGAAGAGGACCTCGCCCGACACGAGCACGTTCGGGTTGGTGAGCAACCGCAGGACGGCCAGCATCGACACGCTCTTGCCGGAGCCCGACTCGCCCACCACGCCCAGGACTTCACCGGGCGCGACGGAGAAGGAGACCTGGTCGACCGCGGTGACGGTTCCCCGGCGGGTGCGGAAGCGCACACTCAGGTCGCGTACGTCCAGCAGGGGTTCAGGCATGACGGGCCCTCGGATCGAGTCGCGCGTACAGGATGTCCACCAGGGCGTTGGCGAGGACCACGAAGAAGGCCGCGTACAGGACGGTCCCCATGATCACGGGCAGGTCGAGGTTCTGGAGGGCGTCGAAGGTGAGCTTGCCGATGCCGGGCAGGCCGAAGACCACCTCGGTGAGGAGTGCGGACCCGCCCACCAGCGCCCCGAAGTCCAGGCCGAACAGCGACACGATCGGGATCAGCGAGCAGCGCAGGGCGTGGCGGAGCAGGATCTGCCGTTCGGACAGGCCCTTGGCGCGGGCCGTACGGACGTAGTCCTCGTTCAGCGCGGTGACGACCTCCCCGCGCAGCAGCCGGGCGTAGATCCCGGCGTACAGGAGGGCCAGGGTCAGCCAGGGGAAGAGCAGGTGCAGCGCCCACTGGCCGGGGTCCTGGCCGAGGCCGACGTAGCCGGGCGGGGGCACCCAGGAGAAGAGCGAGTCGTGCAGCTGCTTCTGGGTGAGGAGGTTGACGACCTCGCCGAGCCAGTAGGCCGGGAGGGAGACGCCGACCACGCCGACCAGCATGATCAGGGGATCGGCGGCCCTGCCGCGCAGGGTCGCCGCGGCCGTGCCCATGAGGATGCCCGCCGTCATCCAGATCAGGGCCGCGCCGACGACCAGGGACAGGGTCACCGGGGTCGCCTGGACGATCTGCGGGATGACCCGCGAGCCGCGGTTGACGAACGACTCCAGGTCCTGGTCGATCAGCAGGTGACGCATCATCAGCAGATAGCGGACGGGCATCGGTCGGTCCAGGCCGAAGGAGTGCCGCACCTGGGCGAGCGTGGCCGGGTCGGCGTTGCGGCCGGCGATCCGGGCCGCCGGATCGACGCCCGGGGTGGCGAAGAAGATCAGGAACACCAGCACACTGATCGCGAACATCACCAGCAGGGCAGAGCCGAAGCGCTTGAGGGCGAAGGCGAGCATGCTCACACCCCTCCGCGCAGCCGGGCGCCCGGGTCGAGCGCGTCCCGCACCCCGTCGCCGAGGACGTTGAGCGCGGCCGTCGTCAGCGCGATCAGCAGGCCGGGCGCGATCGTCACGGCGGGCCGGGTGTAGAGGAGCCCCAGGCCGTCCTCGATGATCGTGCCCCAACTGGCGTCGGGGGGCTGGACGCCGACGGACAGGAAGGACAGCGCGGACTCGGTGAGCATCGCGAGCGCGGTCATCAGCGGGACGAACACGATCGCCGTCGGCACCACGTTGGGGAGGACCTCCCGGCGCAGGATCCGCGAGGTGGGTGCGCCCGAGCCCACGGCCGCCTGGATGTACTCCTTGTTCCGCAGCACCAGCACCTGACCGCGCAACGGCCGTGCGATGTACGGGACATAGATCGCCGCGATGATGGTGACGGGCAGCCAGAGACTTCCCGCGTCGACGGTGACGGGTCCGAGTCGGAGGCCGTCGGTGAGCAGCACCACCGACAGGCAGATGGCCAGCAGATACACCGGGAACGCCCAGACGACGTCCAGGATCCGGGAGATGACGGCGTCCACGACTCCGCCCGCGTACCCGGCGACGACCCCCACGGCCGTACCGAGGACGCACGTGAGCAGTGCCGCCGTGACCCCGATGAACAGGCTCGTACGGCCGCCGTACAGCAGCCGCGCCATGACATCGCGTCCCTGGTTGTCGGCGCCGAGGAAGTAGTGGGCGGGGTCCCAGGTCGGGCCGATCGGGGTGACCCCGAGGCCGAGGCCGGTGCTGCTCGGGGTGAGCACCGGCACCGTCCTTCCGTCCACGACCGTGGTGCCGGAGACATGGGACTGGAACGGGTCGCTGTGGGCGATGTGGTCCGCGTACAGCGGGGCGCACAGGCTCGCCAGGACGACGAGGAGCAGGACCGCTGCCGCGGTCAGGGCCGACTTGTTGCGCAGCAGGTCACCGGCGGCGGTCCGCCAGGGGCCCGGCGAGCGCCGGGCCCCTGCCGACGGGGCGAGGGTCACTTCACCCACAGCTGCCCGACCAGCATGTAGAACTGCTTGCTGAACCGGTAGTTGCCGACCCGCGTCGACGTGAAGTCGATCATCTTCGGGTTGATCAGCGGGACGACCGGGGACTCGCCCATGATCTGCTGGTCGATGGCGGCCCACTGCTTGTCCGCGCCCGCCTGGTCGGTCTCCGAGGTCTTGATCGCCGCCTGCATCCTGGCGTCGATCCCCTTGTCGCAGAACCCGGAGATGTTGATGCTGGAGTCGCTGCCGGGGTGGTAACTCGCGCAGGAAAGCAGCACGTTGAGGAAGTCGGAGGCCGCGGGATAGTCCTGGTACCAGGACGTCAGGGCCAGCTGCACCTTGTTCTTGGTGTTCTGGATGTAGGTGAACTGGATGTTCCCCGACAGCGGCTTGAGCGTCGCCTTGTAGCCGAGCTGGGTGAGCAGGCTCTGCAGGTACTGCCCGATCGACTTGTTGACGTCGTCGTCCTGCGTGACGATCCCGACCTCCTGGCCGGCCGTACCGGACTGCTTGACCAGCGCCTTGGCCTTGGCGAGGTCCGCCGCCTTCCAGGTCGTACCGCCGCCCTTGGTGTAGTCGCAGGAGTCGACGTGGCCGGGGAAGCCGGGCGGCAGGATCGTGCAGGCGGGAGAGGCGAGGTTGGTGCCGCCGTACAGCCGTACCACGGCGGACCGGTCGACGGCCCAGTTGATCGCCTGCCGCGCCAGCTTGTTGTTGAAAGGAGCCATGTTGACGTTGAGCGTCGCGTACCAGAACGCCGTCAGCGGGTTCACATGCGCCTGGGAGGCGTACTTGGTGCCGATCTCGCCCAGCCGGTCGGCGGGCGGGGCGTCGAACATCCAGTCCGCCTGCCCGTTCTCCACGGCGGTGACCTCGGACTCGACCGTCTGCCCGAAGGTGTAGTCGATCACATCCGGGTAGCCCTGCGGCTCCGCCTCCCGCGACCACTCCTTGAAGTGCGGGTTGCGCACCAGCTTCAGTGCCCGGTTGGGGTCGTACGAGGCCGCCGTGTAGGGGCCGGTCGACGGCAGCGGCTTGGTCCCGGCGTCCTTCGTCGGTGAGTCCTTCGGTACGACGACGGCGTGCGGGACGGCCAGCTTGTACTCGAACTCGGGGTCCGGGGCCGTCAGGTTGACGGTGACCGTGTCGGTCTTCGGGTCACCGGTCACACCCTTGGCGAGGGTGCACGTGGCCGGCGTCTTCAGACAGGCGTCGGCGCCGACGATGCCGTTGTAGAAGGTGCCCGCGGTGGGGCTGGAGACCTTGAAGATGCGCTGGAAGGACGCCACCACGTCGTCCGTGGTCAGCGGCTTGCCGTTGGAGAAGGTGATGCCCTTGCGGAGCGTGAAGGTGTACGTCTTGCCGCCGTTGGTCACCTTCGGCATGGCGGTCGCCAGGTCCGGGACGACGGTGAAGGACTCCTGGCCGTCCACCTTCTTGAAGGCGAGCAGCCCGTCGTACATCGACTGGAACAACTGCCAGTACTGGAGGGTGTAGTTGACCTGCGGGTCGAAGCTGCCCGCGGCCGCGTGGGCGACGAGCTTGAGCGTGCCTCCCCGGTGCTGGGCCTGGAAGGCGGAGGAACCGGAGCCGGACGAGCTCGGGGCGGAGGAGGAACCCGAGTCGGAGGAGGACGAACAGGCGGCGACGGTGAGGGTGAGGGCGACGGTGGCGGCGGCGAGCGCACCCCGTCTCGTGGTGCGGGACATGGCGGACAACTCCCGTATCAGTCGGTGGAGTCGAGGAACTCGCCGACGATCCGGAGGTAGAGGTCCTCCTCCTCGACGTGCGGCATGTGGCTCGAGTGCTCGAACATGTGCCAGCGCACATCGGGGATGTGGTCGGCGAAGGGGCGGACGGTCTCGGGAGTCGCCTCGTCGAAGCGCCCGGACACCAGCAGGGTCGGCACCTCGATCAGGTGCAGCCGGTCGATGACGGACCAGTCCTTGAGGGTGCCGACGACATGGAACTCGTTCGGGCCGTTCATCGTGTGGTACACGGTCGGATCGGCCGCGATGTTGTCCCAGGTGGCCTGCACCTCGGGCGGGTTGGGTGTCAGGCGGCACACATGTCGTTCGTTGAAGACCTGTTCGGCCGCCCGGTAGTCGGGGTGGTCCGTGGTCCCGGCCGCCTCGTGGGCGTGCAGGGTGTGCTGGACCTCCTGCGGGAGCCCGGCGCGCAGCTCGGCGGCCGCCTCCAGCCACAGCCCCATGGAGGCGGGGGAGTTGGCGATGACCAGTCCGCGCAGCCCGGCGGGGCGCCGTACCGCGTGCTCGGCGGCGAGCATGCCGCCCCAGGACTGGCCGAGGATGTGGTAACCGTCGGCGATGCCCAACTCCTTGAGCAGGTTGTCCAGTTCGTCGAGGAAGAGCTGGACGGTCCAGAAGTCGGCGCCCTTGCCGGGCAGATGGGTGGAGGACCCGGTGCCGAGCTGGTCGTAGTGGATCACGGGACGGCCCTGCCGGGAGATGCCCGCGATGCTGAGCGTGTAGTGGTGACCGGCGCCGGGCCCGCCGTGCAGGACCACCAGGGGTGTCCTGCCCGGTTCGCCCGTGATCCGGTACCAGGTGGAATGGCCGTCGAAGTCGACGGTTCCGGTGTGGTTCGGTTCGGGGATCGCCACGGGGAGCCTCCCAGACCGGTCGCAAACCAGCCGACCGCTGTCTGAAAATAGTTGGGTGTGACGGATGGATGAGATACTGGGGCGCTAAAAGGTCAGTCCACAAGACCTTTTAGCTGGGGCAGGGAAAGACGTAACGACGGGTTCACACAGCCCGTGTTCGTTTACAGAAACGGCGACTCGCAGGAGGACAACTGACATCCGCACCCGAACCCGGTGACGAGTTCTCGCGCGTCCTCGACCGTGTGCTCCTCGGCGACGGCCCGACGGCCTCGCTGCGCCCGGTCAAGGTCGCCTCGGCGGTCGACGAGGTGACCGACCGGCTGCTCACCGCCATCGCCGTCGGCGACTTCCTGCCCGGCGAACGGCTGCCCGCCGAACGCGACCTGACCGGACTGCTGCGCGTCAGCCGCCCCACCGTGCGCGAGGCCGTGGCCCGCCTCCAGGCCCTGGGGGTCGTGGAGAGCCGCCGGGGCCGCAACGGCGGAGCGTTCGTCCGCGACAGCTGGACCGAGTCCACCGGCGCCGCGGTCCGCCGTACGCTGCTGCCCCGCTGGGAGGAGTTCGAGCAGCTCTTCGACCTGCGCGGACTGGTGGAGGGCATGGTGGCCGCGACGGCGGCCCGGCGCCGCAGGCCCGAGGACCTGGAGCCGATGCGCGAGGCTCTGTCCGCGCACCTTTCCGCGAGCACGCCCCGCGAGGAGCAGGCCGCCGACAGCGCGTTCCACCGGGCGATCTGCGAGGCCACCCACAATCCTCAGATCGCCCAGCTCAGCCGGGACCTGCTGACCCGCATCAGCCTGGGCTTCCCGGTCGAGCCCTGGGGCAGGGGCGAGCGGTCCCACCATGAAAGGGCCGGTCACGGGCACACCGCGCTCTACGAGGCCGTCGCGGCGGGTGAGCCGGAGCACGCCGAGGAGATCGCGAGGGAACACTTCATGATCAGCGCGGAGATGATCCGGGACGTCCTGGCGCGGGTGCGGGCGGCACAGGCCCCCTGACCGCGGCCGGACCGCCCCGCCGGACCCCCGCTAGACCTCCCGGTGGTCGATCCCCAGCAGACTCGCCGCCGCCCCGAAATCGGCGCCGTGATGCCCCACCGCCAGCGACCAGTGATGCCCGACCCCGGTGGCGCTCCACGCGTCGACCCACTCGCCGGGATCCCGGCCGAAGTCGACCCGGCTGGTCGTGTTGCCGATCTCCAGCAGCGGCCCCGGGACGACCGTGCCCTCCGATGTGATGAACGACAGGCTGCCGTCGGCGTCCTGACCCAGGCCGAGCAGGGTGACGGGCCCCTGCCGTACATCGAACTCCACGCTGACGCCCCAGCCACGCTTGCCGTGGTACACGCCCAGCCCCCGCAGCAGCGGATCCCGGGCGCTGAGCGCGAGGTGGGCGGGCCCGTCGTGGCCCATCTCCACCACCCCGTCCTTGAAGTTCAGCGCCTGGATCTCCGTGAAGGAGCCCCCGGCACCGACACTCTGCGAGGCCAACTGGGCGAGACTGGTGCGCAGTTCGTACTCGCCGGCCGAGGGCACCCCGCGGGCCGTGAGCAGCGAGGCGCCCAGGATCATGCCGGCGCCGAGCCGCTCGTGCTGCTCCCCGTCGAGGCCCCGGTGGTAGTAGGCGAGGGTGTCGAGCCCGAAGTCCTCCACCAGCCGGTCGAGGGCCACCGACACGGTCGCCCCCCACGCGAAGTCCTCGTCCACCACACTCTCGTCGACGGTGAAGATCTCCCGGGCGAGCTCCACCCGCTCCCGGGTCTCCGCACCGGTCACCTTCTCCACCCGGTGCCGCAGATCGTCGAACTCCAGCACCTCGACATGCGAGCCGAACGTCGCCGACAGCAGCGTCGGATCGGTCTGCACGTCGAGCATGCCGGGGTACACGTGCCCCATCAGTCCGTGCCGGGCATGCCGGAGCGCGGCCCGGACGTGTGCGGCCCGCACCCACCGCTCCACGCGCCGCCACGCCGACTCCTGTCGCAGCCAGCCCGACACCGACCGGAAGGGGATGCCGGCCCGGCGGAAGACGTTGCCGACCTCCGGCACGGAGCACTGCGAGCAGTACGCCAGCCAGTCGCCGGTGTCGAAGGAGGCGTGGTCCATGCGCTCGGACGGCTGGAGGTCGACGACCAGCACCGGGGTGTGGGTGCGCTGCGCGATCGGCAGCACCATCGACGAGGTCAGATAGGTCGTCAGGAACAGCACGATCAGATCGCAGTCGGCCCGGCGCAGCCGCTCGGCGGCGGCCGCGCCCTCCTGGGCGTCGGAGACGAACCCGGCGTCCGTCACCTCCGCGTCCAACCGGCCAAGCCGCTCGGCGACATAGGCGGCCGACTCCTTCAACTGGGGCAGCAGTCCCGGGAACTGCGGCCAGTAGGTGCCGAGCCCGCCGGAGACCAGTCCGATCCGCGGCCGGCGGCGGGGCACGGGCGGGAGCAACTCGCCCAGGGCGGCTTCCCGTTCACCGGCACGGGTCGTGGTGGATTCGGTCGTCGCCATGGTCGGCGCTCCTTCGGGGTTCGGTTCAGGCCCGCGCGACCTTGACGTCCGCCGGTGCGGCGGCGACCGGGGACGCGCGCGGAATGAGGACGCGCACGATGTACAGACCCGCGAGGGCCGACAGCGCCATGCATCCGGTGATCACCCAGAGCAGCAGGCTGGGGCTCCGGTCGAGGAGCGCGGGCGTCACGAACGCGACGCCCGCGAAGACCCCGCGGGAGACGGCGTAGGTGATCCCCTGCGTGGTGCCCCGGGTGTCCGCGGGCAGGGTCAGCTGCGACCACACCTTGTAGTTCGCCTCGCCCGCGAAGGGATACGACAGCTGGTAGAGGACGTAGAAGACGAGGAAGCCGACGATGGCACCCAGGGTCAGCGTGCCGATCGCGAAAGCCGCGATCTGCACGAGCGTGGCGACGTAGAACATCCGGTCGCGGCGCGGGCCGTCGGCGATCCGGACGAAGGCGAGCGTCAGCAGCAGACCGATCGGGAGACAGGCCAGGTTGATGCCGGTGGCCACGCTCTGCGAGGCACCGCTGACCGTGACCAGCAGATACGTCGTGAACTGGCCCATGGTGTTGGCGCCCAGGCCCCAGGTGACGTAGAAGGCGAAGGTGGCGAGCATGGGCACCAGGGCGGCACGGGTCCAGACGTTCTTGAGCGCGACCCCCTGCTCGGCCGGCTTGCGCGCCGGGACCTCGTCCTGTGCCGGATCCGGTCCGGTGGCCAGTTCCAGCCGGGACCGCAGATGCCAGGTGACCAGCGCGGCGACCGCCAGATGGCCGGTGATGAGACGAGCGCCGATCATGCCGGTGTCCGACAGCGCGAAGCCGACGAAGACCACGACGATGATGCCCAGCATCCACATGACCTGCGTGAACGCGATGAGCCGTCCCCGCGCGTGGTCGGGGGAGGCGTCCGAGACCACGGCCAGGGAGGTCGGCAGGTCGGCGCCGGCCGCGAGACCGGCGAGCAGGACACCCACCAGAAGGGTGATGTCGTCGGGCGCCAGGGTGATGACGACCGCCCCGAGGGCGTAGCAGAGGATGTCCAGGTTGTAGAGGCGGCGTCGCCCGAACACGTCGGCGAGCCGTCCGCCGACCAGGGAGCCGACGGCGATGCAGATGGTGACGATCGCGCTGATCGCACCGGCCATCCAGACGCCCATGTCGTAGGCGTCGCGGTAGATGGCCAGGTTGACGCCGATGCTCACGATGAGCGCGGCATCGAGGTAGGACGCCATGCCGGAGAGGGTCGCGACCTTCCACAGGCGCTTCTCGATGGGCGGTTCCGGCTGGTTCGGGGCAGGCGAGGTTCGGGCCATGATGCGGCTCCGTCTGGGGAGAGTGGGTCCGAGCGGAGGGGGACGTCGCTGTTCTCGGCCGATGTCCAGCGACTATAGGAGCGTAAAAACGTTCCAACAAGACGTCATGCGGCCATCCGTGGAACCGACCTGACGGCCCCGCAGCTCTGGTGGGTGCCCTGGGACTGTCCTACGGTGAGGCTGACGTAAAACGTTTTTGATCCGTGAGAGTGTCCGGGCCGTACTCGGAAGGACCCATCCGTGATCTCTCCAGCCCTGCGACAGCTGTTCGACAACCCGCCCCGCGACTTCGGCCCCACCCCGCTGTGGTGGTGGTCCGGCGCGAAAGTCACCCGGGACCGTCTGGCCTGGCAACTGCGCCGGTTCGCGGACGGTGGCGTCCACAACCTCGTGGTGATCAACCTGGCCCCGGCGGGCCCGACCTTCGGCGCCCGTACCGACGACCCGGTGTGGTTCGGCGAGGAGTGGTGGGCCCGCTTCGAGGACGCCTGCGAGCTCGCCGGGGACCTGGGCACGCGCCTGTGGTTCTACGACCAGATCGGCTTCTCCGGCGCCAACGTCCAGGGCGGCATCACCCGCCGGCACCCCGGATCGGCGGGCCGCGCCCTGCGCTCGCGCCGGGCTGTCGTCTCCGGCGGCACCGTCGCGCTCAAGGGCACGGAAACACTGCTGGGCGCGTACGACCGAACGGGCGTCCGCCTCCCGGTCGCCGGCCCGGCGATCGAGGCCCCCGACGGCGCCGAGGTACGCCTGGTCACCGCCGTCCCCACGGCCTTCGACTACCTGAACCCCGAGTCCGTCGGTCTCCTGTTCGACGCCATCCACCACGAGTACGACCGTCGCGTGCCCGAGTACCTGGGCAACGTCATCGCCGGCGGCTTCCAGGACGAGCTGCCCGCCACCAACTCCTGGACCGGCCGCTTCCCCGAGGAGTTCCGGACCCGGCGCGGCTACGATCTCCTCGACCACCTCCCGGCCCTCTTCACGGGAGACACCTCGCGGGACCGCAAGATCCGCGCCGACTACTACGCCGTCCGAGCGGAACTCACCGAAGAGGCCCTCTTCCGCCCGCTCGCCGCCTGGCACGAGGAGCGCGGCCTGCTCCTGGGCTGCGACCAGAGCCACCCGGCCCGCTCCGGGTTCCCGGCCCAGTCGACGCAGCTCTACACGGACTACTTCCGCACCCACCGCTGGTACAGCGCCGCAGGCAGCGACCACCACGGCGACGCCAAGGTGCACTCCTCCATGGCCCACCTCCACGGCCACGAGCGTGTCTGGATCGAGTCGTTCCACTCCTCCGGCTGGGGCGGCACCCTGGAGGAGACCTACGACTGGCTGCTGCCGTTCCTGCGCAGCGGCGCCAACCTCTACAACCCGCACGCCAGCTATTTCGGCACCGCGGGCGGCTGGTTCGAGTGGGCGCCCCCGTCCACCGACTGGCGCCAGCCCTACTGGCGGCAGTACCCGGCGTTCTCCCGGGCCGTCGCCCGGATCTGCTCGATCCTGTCCTGGGGCACCTACAGCGCCGACGTGGCGGTCCTGCACCCCACCGCGACGATGCAGTCCCTGATCCCCCTCGACGCCCCCGTCCAGCACTTCGGCGACGGCCGCCTCGGCGAGGCGCACGCCGACGTGGACGAGACCCAGCGCCACTACCTGGAGCTGTGCGGAACCAACAACTGGCTCGAACCCGCCGTCGGCGCCCTCGACCGCCGTCGCGTGTCCTTCGACGTCATCGACGACGCCTCGGTCCAGGGCGCCAAGGCCGGCGACGGCACCCTGCGCATCCGGGACCTCGCGTACACGGCGGTCCTGCTGCCCTCGGCGAGCGTCCTGGAGCACGAGACGGCCCGCCGACTGGCCGAACTCCTCGACGCCGGTGGACGGGTCGTGGTCGTGGGCCGACCGCCGGAACACGCCGCGGGCCTGTCCGGGGACGACTCCGTCGTGGCCGCGCTGCTCGACCACCCGCGCCTGGAACGGGTGGCCGACGCCGAAGCCGGTGCGGCAGCGGTCGCCGACGCCTCCGGCTACGCCACGGGGGAGGTACCGCTGCTCGTCAGGAGGAAGGGCGACGAGGCGGTCGCGCTGGTCACCGGGGCGTTCCCGGACGCCCGGACGCATCCGCCGCGGGGCCGTCACGAGATCGACCCCGCCCGCTACGCCCGCACTTCGACCGTCACCGTGCGGGGCCCGGTCGCCGAGGCCGAGATCTGGAACCCGGCGACCGGCAGCCGCCGCCCGGGCCGCGTCACGGTCGCTGACGGCGTCTCCACCATCGAGGTGCCCCTGGAAGGCGCCCCCGCCGCCCTCGTCGTATGGCGCGAAGGCCCTGCGGCGGACGCCGTGCCCCCGCCGCCCCTGGAGCCGACGGGAGCGACGGAGGTGACCGATCTGTCGAGCGGCTGGGAGGGCCGCCTCGCTCCCACCATGGACAACACCTGGGGCGACCTGGCCCTGCCCGCCGGAGCGTCCGTCGCCGAACCGCAGATCTGGACCATGGGGTGGACCGAGAGCGAAGGCTCCTGGGGGCAGGCGCGGGCGACCTACGGCAACCGCGTCCGCGTACTGCCACCCGTCCCCTCCGCGCAGGCCCCGGCTCCCCTGGACCGTGCCGCGGTCGAGCAAGTCCTCTCCGGGCGGCAGGAGTTGGCCCCCGATGACTGGGGTCTCTCGCTGTACTCGTCGAGTCGGGGCATCCCGGACCCCGACGGGCTGCTCGGCAACAAGGGCCTGGTTCCGGAGGAGTTCGTGCGGGTCCCGGTGCCCGTGCGCGGGACCGTGGCCCGGGTCAGGACCGTCGTGGAGACCGGCCACCGCGGGCCCGCCGACCTGCACGTCGGCGCGGCCGCGGTCAAACGCCTGTGGTGGAACGGCAGTCGGCTGGAGACGGGCGGGGGATATCTGGCGTCCGCCCGGGTGGAGGTCGAACGGGCCCGCAACGTGCTGGAGTACGAGCTGTCCGACGCCCAGGACCGGCCGCAGACCATCTCGGGCGCCGCCGACACCCCGCTGGGCAGCTGGTTCTGCCTGTCCCGCCCGGGCGGGTTCGCGCCGCGGCCGCTGTTCATGCGCCTGCCCGACGGTGTACGACCGGACGGCGGCGTGACCTTCCGCGGCCGGATCGGCACCCCGGACCGGGGTGCGGCGGCGGTCCTCGTCGTGGGCGCCGCGGTGGGCGTGACCGTCCTGCTCGACGGAGCCGTCGTGGCGCGGCAGGAGAAGGTGGAGTACTACGAGTCCGACTGGGGCGCGGTACCGATGTTCTTCCGGCACGAACTGACGCTGAGCGCCGGTGATCACGTCCTGGACGTGGTGGCCGACAGCGTCGACGCCCGGGACGCGGTGTTCGTCGACCTGGTGTCGGGCACCACCGCCCTGGTCAGTGGCCCGGGCTGGGAGGCACGGACCGGGCAGTGGAGCGGGCTCACCGTCGAACACGAGGGCCGCTGGGGGGAGTTGCAGCACTGCGCTGCGGCGGTACGGCCGCATCCCCTGCCCGGGGCCGAGTGGCTGGCCGGAGCCCCGGTGCTCGGTTCCGCCGCACTGCCGCTGCGGTCCACCGATGACGTCCGGGAGGCCGAGCAGCGCTTCCGGTTCACCGTGCCGGCGGGGACCGTATCGCTGGATCTTCCGTTGGAGCTTCCCGCCCGGGTGCGGATCGGCGACGGCGCTGAAATGCCGCTGGAAGGAGCAGAACTGACGCTGGATCAACCCTGCGCCGACGCAACGGAGTGCGAAGTCGTCACCGCCCCCACTGCCTGTCTGCGCGGCGGTTCCGCCTGGCGTGGACCGGTGCGGGTGCGCACGGTCGCGGCACCCTTGCCGCTGGGGGAGTGGGGCGAGCTGGGACTGGGAGGCTGGAGCGGAGGCGTGACCTATGCGCGGACGCTGGAGGTGCCGGCCGGACCGGACCCGGTACTGGACCTGGGGCGGGTGCGCGGCAGCGTGGCGGTGTGCGTCGACGGGGAGCCCGTCGGGGAGGCGTTCTGTGCGCCGTACCGCTTCGAACTCCGCGGGAGCGCCGGGCGTACCGTCCGGCTCGAGGTGACCGTCCACAACACACTGGCCCCGTATCTCGCCGAGGCCACACCGACCGCGTGGGCGTTCCCCTCCCAGCTTCCGTCCGGGCTGCTGGGGCCGGTGCGGCTAGAAAGGCGCGTCTGAGGAAGCCCGCGTGGAGTCCCGCAGAACCAGCCCCGGCGCGAACACTCTTGCCTCGTGAGCGTGTTCCGGGCGGGCCTCCACCTCGTCGAGGAGCATCTCGACGGCCGCCCTGCCGAGCTCCTCCACCGGCTGGCGGACCGTCGTCAGGGTCGTGCCGACGAAGCTCGCGATGTCCAGGTCGCCGTAGCCGACGACCTGCACGTCCTCCGGGATCTTCACGCCGCGCTCGCCCAGCGCCCGGCACAGCCCCGCCGCGAGGAAGTCGTTGGTGCAGAACACTCCGTCCGGCATTTCGTCGAGGGTGCGGCCGATCTCGCTGCCCCGGGCCACCGTCATCCCGTCGGCGACGACCTGGCCGAGGCGGGCCTCGCGCCGGGTGCGCACGGCCTGGCGGGCACCCTGGTAGCGGTCGGCGCACTGGCGGATGGTGCGCTCGCCGTTGACGACGAGGATGTCGCGAGCTCCGCTGTCCAGGAGGTGCTGCACGGCGATGCGGCCACCGGCGATGTCGTCGACGGAGACCGAACAGCCCTCCTGGGCGGGCATCGCGCGGTCCGCCAGCACGAGCGGGATACCGCGCTCGCGCAGCCGCGACAGCCGGGTGGGGTCGGCGCTGAGCGGGACCACCACCGCGCCGACGGCCCGCTGTTCGACCAGCATGGTGAAGTAGCCCTGCTCCCGCTCGGGCGCGTCACCGCTGTCGCACAGGACGAGGGAGTAGCCGTGTTCGTACGCGGCGTCGGCGGCGCCGCGCGCGATGCGCGAGTAGAACGAGTTGGCCACGTCCGGGAGCACGAGACCGATCGACGAGGAGTGGCCGGTGCGCAGACCGGCGGCTCCCGGGTGCGGGACGTAGTCGAGCGCGGCGACCGCGTCGCGGACCCGCTCGGCGGTGCGGGCGTTGACCCGCTCGGGCCGGTTCAGGACGTTCGACACCGTGGAGACCGAGACCCCGGCGGCGGCCGCGACGTCCTGGATACGGGCGGGGCGAACCGAAATGGCCTCCACCCCCTCGCTGTTGCGGCCGTACGACCAGGCGACGCAAGTCTACCCTCGCGGAACGTGAAACGTTTTTCGAATGGCGAGGGCGACGCCTGCCGACACGTCGTCATCGAAAATCCGGTGAACCTGCACACCGTTCACCGCTGGGGCGAGGCGGAGGTGAAACGCGGCCGTGGTTGTGCCGTCGCACGCCTTTTGCGTGTCGGTGCGACGGCGAAGTCTGTGAAGGAACAGCCGTGTTCGGTGAGCGGGTTGCGACGCCGGTGAAGCCCACCGCGCAGGCCCGCTCGGGGCGACTGGCAGTGATGCTCTGGGCATGCTTCGATCCGGGAGCCGTCCTTGGCATTGCTTCCGCGAAAGGAAACGCGCGTCATGAACTCCGCCCCCCGCTTCGAAACCATCGAGATCCACGACGCGGACCTCGACAGCATCTCCGGTGGCGTGGCCGTCGCGGCCGCCTCCGGTCTCCACGTCGAGGCCGGGCCGCTCGCCGTCTGCGCCGACCTCGACGCGTTCGTCTCGGCCAAGGGCGTCTCCGCGCACGCGAGCGCCGACGTCGTCCTCGGCTGAACCGGCACAGCACGCCCCACGGGCCCCGGATCCACTGATCCGGGGCCCGTGGTGTTTCCTCTGGAGGGCGAACGTCCAGGACAGTTCCGACGAGGGGAGTTCCGTGAGCGAGACCGAGGTGGCCGTGGCGCCGGCCCCGCTGCTGCTGGCCGACGGGCGGCCCGCCGCCCGGGCGTGGTCGCTGGACCCCGCCCAGCGGCACCTGAACCACGGGTCGTTCGGGGCGGTGCCCCTGGTGGCGCAGGCGCGGCAGCAGGCCCTGCGTGCCGAGATGGAGCGCTCGCCGGTGGTCTGGTTCCCCGCCCTGCCCGGGCGGATCGCCGCCGCCCGTCTCGAACTCGCCGCCTTCCTCCACGTCGACCCGGGCGATCTCGCCCTGGTGCCCAACGCGAGCGCCGGAGCGAGCGTGGTCCACGCGGCCCTCACCCGGCGCCGCGGCGGCGAGATCGTCGTCACCGACCACGGCTACGGCGCCGTCACCATGGGCGCCGAACGCCTGGCCCGCCGCTGGGGCGGGCGGGTCCGTACAGCCCACGTCCCGTTGGGCGCCGGTGAGGACGAGGCGTGCGAGGCCGTCGTGGCCTCGCTGAGCGCGGACACCGACCTCGTGGTCGTGGACCAGATCACCTCGGCGACGGCACGCGGGCTGCCGGTGGAGCGGATCGGCGCGGAGGCCCGGCGCCGCGGCATCCCGGTGCTCGTGGACGGCGCGCACGCACCGGGCCTCGTCGAGTCGCCGCTCGCGGGGGCGACGTACGACTTCTGGACCGGCAACCTGCACAAATGGGGCTGCGCGCCCCGAGGTGCGGCCGCGCTGGTCGCCCGCGGCCCCCTGCGCGACGCGCTGCACCCCCTCATCGACTCCTGGGGCGCACACGACCCCTTCCCCGACCGCTTCGACCAGCAGGGCACGCTGGACGCCACCTCGTATCTGGCCGCCCCGACCGCCCTCGCCTTCGTCGCCGACACCTGGGGCTGGCCCGCCGCCCGCCGCTACATGGACCGGCTGGCCGACTACGGCGCCCAGGTGATCGGCGCCGCATTCGCCGGCCTCACGGGTGTCGACAGCGCCGTCGACGTCGGCATGCCCGTGCCCGGCATGCGCCTGGTCCGGCTGCCCGACGGTCTTGGCCGCACCCGCCTGGAGGCCGATGCGCTGCGTGACCGCGTGGCCCGGGAACTCGCCGTCGAGGCCGCCTTCACCAGCTTCGACGGCATCGGCTACCTGCGCCTGTCCGCGCACGTCTACAACACGGCCGCGGACTACGAGCACTTCGCCGAGGAATGCGTCCCCGTCCTCGGCGAGTGGGCCAGGGCGGTGGCCCGCCCCTAGTTCTGCGGCAGCAGCTCGCTCAGGGCGGCGATCAGCCGGTCCAGGGCCGGTTCGTCGCCCGAGCGGTCCGTGACGACCGTGCGACCGCCGAAGGTGAGCGTGTACTGGAACAGGTCCCTCGCACTCATGTCCCTCGTGAACGACGGGACTTCGGCGAGGGCGGGGGCGCCCAGCAGAGTGCGCAGTTCCCTGAACCGGTCCGCGCCGACGGAACGCACCACGGGCTCCCCCTTCTCGCTGGTGTAGGCGGTTCCGTCGCCCCGCAGGATCACGGTCCGGTGCACACCGGCGAACCCCCCGGTCACCGTCATGGTCGCCGGCTTCTGATCGGGACCGGTGACGGGCACGGCAGAGGGACCCACCGAGGCCGAGGGCGAGGGCGACGGCGTGACGGACGGCGACCGGTCGGCCGGTGTGCCGGCCGCCGAGGTCCGCCCCTTCGCCTCGCCGTCTCCTCCGCCCCCGCCGTCGACACCACAGCCCGCCAGACCCAGGACACCGGCCACCACCACCGTTCCCGTACGTCTGCCGATCACAGCGCCCCCTCACATGGATGGTCGGTGACATGCTGGCAGCCCCGGAGCGTTTCAGGAGGCCCTCATGCACGAGCAGCCGTCCGTCCTCACCGCACTGGTGTCGGCACTGCGCGAAGGTTCGATCGAGGTCGTCGACCTCACCTCGCCGCTCTCGTCGGCGACCCCGGTGATCCAACTGCCGCCGCAGTTCGGTCAGACGGCGGTCTTCGAGCTGGAGGAGATCAGCCGGTACGACGACCGCGGACCGGCCTGGTACTGGAACAACTTCCGCAGCGGAGAGCACACCGGCACCCACTTCGACGCCCCGAACCACTGGGTGACCGGGAAGGACCTCGCCGACGTGGCCTCCGTGCCGGCGCACCGTCTGATCGCCCCCGCCGCCGTGCTGGACTTCACCGCCGAGACGGCCAAGGACCCCGACTTCCTGGTGGAGGTGGCGCACGTCAAGGCCTGGGAGGAGCACAACGGACCACTTCCGGAGGGCGGTTGGCTGCTCCTGCGCACCGGCTGGGACGCCCGCTCGCACTCCCAGGAGGCCTTCCTGAACGCCGACGAGAACGGCCCGCACACCCCGGGCCTCTCCCCGGAGTGCGCCCGCTGGGTGGCCGAGGAGTCACCCGTGATCGGCCTCGGCGTCGAGACGGTCGGCACGGACGCCGGACGCGGACACTCCTTCGAGCCGGCCTTCCCCTGCCACTCCTGTCTGATGGGCAGCGACAAGTACGGCCTCACCCAGTTGCGGAACCTGGCCGAACTGCCCGCGACCGGCGCGGTCGTGATCGCGGGACCGTTGCCCATCGTCGCGGGCTCCGGCTCGCCCGCGCGCGTGCTGGCGCTGGTGGAGCGGTCGTGAAGGTCGCGGAAGCCGTCGGGCGGGCCCTGCACGCGGCCGGGATCGAGCAGGTCTTCGGGGTCGTCGGATCCGGCAACTTCCACCTGACCAACGCCCTGGTCGCCGCCGGGGCCCGGTTCGTCGCCGCCCGCCACGAGGGCGGCGCCGCGACGATGGCCGACGCCTACGCGCGCGTGCGCGGCACGGTGGCCGCCGTCAGCGTCCACCAGGGGCCCGGCCTCACCAACGCGATGACGGGAATCACCGAGGCCGCCAAGAGCCGGACACCGCTCCTCGTGCTCGCCGCCGAGGTGACCCGGCCGACCTCCAACTTCTACGTCGACCAGGAGGCCCTCGCCCGAGCCGTGGGCGCGGTGCCGATGCGGATCACCTCGGCCGAGGACGCCGTAGGACAGTCCTGTGAGGCGGTGCGGCGCGCCCTGCACGAGCGGTGCACGGTCGTCCTCAACCTCCCCTTGGACGTCCAGGAGTCGGACGTCCCCGACGGTGCCCTCGCGCAGGCGTCGCCACCCCCGCGGCGACCGGCGGTCGTGCCGACCGGATCCGAAGTGGCAGCCCTGGTAAGGGTGTTGGAGCAGGCTCGGCGGCCCGTCTTCGTGGCCGGTCGCGGAGCCCGCTCACCCGCCGCCCGGGACGCCCTCGAAGCACTCGCCGAGCGCTGCGGCGCGCTGCCGGCGACCTCGGCGGTGGCCCGTGGGCTCTTCCACGACAACCCCTGGTCCCTCGACGTGTCCGGAGGCTTCGCCACCCCGGTGGCGGCCGAACTCATCGGCGGCGCCGACGTGATCGTCGGCTGGGGCTGCGCCCTGAACATGTGGACCATGCGGCACGGAACGCTGGTCGGCGCCGACACGAGCGTGGTGCAGGTCGACGACGACCCGTCGGCGCTCGGCGCACACCGGGAGCTGCACCTCGGCGTCACCGGCGATGTCGAACTCACCGCGCGGCAGGCGCTGGAGGCCTTCGGCGGGAGGCGGGAGGGCCTGCGCACCCCCGAGATCGCCGAAGCCCTCGCCACCCGGGGGCGCTGGCGTGACGTGCCCTACGAGGACACGAGCACTCGCGACCGGATCGACCCCGTCACGCTGAGCATCGCGCTCGACGACATCCTGCCCGCCGAGCGGGTCGTCGGCGTCGACTCCGGCAACTTCATGGGCCACCCGAGCATGTTCCTGTCGGTGCCCGACCAGGACGGCTTCTGCTTCACCCAGGCCTACCAGTCGATCGGCCTGGGCCTGGCCACCACGATCGGCGCCGCCCTGGCCCGCCCGGACCGGCTGCCGGTGGCCGCGCTCGGCGACGGCGGCGCGCTGATGGGCGCCGCCGACCTCGACACCGTACGGCGGCTGGGGCTGCCCATGGTGGTCGTCGTGTACAACGACGACGCCTACGGCGCGGAGGTGCACCACTTCGGTCCCGACGGACACCCGCTCGACACGGTCGAGTTCCCGCCGACCGACATCGCGGCCGTGGCCCGCGGCTACGGCTTCGAGGCGGTGACCGTGCGGACCCGGACGGATCTCAAGGCCGTCGAGGACTGGGTCGCCGGGCCGCGGTCGGCGCCCCTGCTGATCGACGCGAAGGTGGTGCGCGACCGCGGGGCGTGGTGGCTGGAGGAGGCGTTCCGGGGCCACTAGGCCCCGGGAAAAGGAGAAGCGAGACCCGGTCTCGCCGTGCCAGCCTGGCGGGTCGGACGACCCAGGGGAGCACCGATGACCGCAGGACCTCGAATCACGCCGCTGCTCGACCAGTTCGACTGGTCCTGCGAGCGCCTGGCCGGTCGCCTCGCCGGGCCGGTCATGGACAGCGGCGACGGCTCGCGGACCCCGGTCGGCCCGATGACCGACGACGAGTACCTGTGGGAGCCGGTGCCGGACTGCTGGTCGGTGCGGCGGCGTTCGGAGGGGCCGGGCGCGCGGGCCACGTTCCTGGCCGGCACCGGCGACTGGGGCCGGGACGCGGCGCCCCACCCGCACCCCGTCCCGCCGCCGTTCACGACCCTCGCGTGGCGCCTGAGCCACCTCAGCGAGATGCTGCTCCTGCGCGCCGACCACACGGCGGGCACCCACGCCCTCACCCGCGACGACTACCGCGTCAGCGGCACCGCCGCCGACGCGATCGCCGCCTTCGACGCGTCCGCACAGGCCTGGCGCACGGCCCTGCGGAACACCGACGACACCGACCTCGACACCGTCGGCCACTGCACCTATCCGCACGGCAGCGACCCGGAGGAACCGTTCCTGGACGTCGTGTGGTGGGTCAACCAGGAAGTCCTGCACCACGGCGCCGAGATCGCCCTGCTGCGCGACCTGTACCGGGAACGCCGGCCCTGACCGGCCGGCCCGGCCGTGGCCGGGCGGCGGGATCAGGCCGGGCGCGGGATCAGACCGCCGCCGGGTACGTCGGGTACTCCACCCCGGTCACGTGCTGCACGACCCGCACCACCTGGCACGAGTAGCCGAACTCGTTGTCGTACCAGAGGTAGAGGATCGCGTTGTCGCCGTCGACCTTGGTGGCGCCTGCGTCGATGATCGAGGCGTGGCGGGAGCCGACGAAGTCCATGGAGACCGCGTCCGGAGCCGTCGTGAAGTCGATCTGGCGCTTGAGCGGGGAGGTCAGGGAGACGTCACGCAGGTACTCCAGGACCTCCTCGCGGGTGGTCTCACGGCCCAGGCGCAGGCTCAGGATCGCGATGGAGACGTCCGGCACCGGCACCCGGATCGAGCTGCCGGTGATGGGGGCCTTGAGGTCGGGCAGCGCCTTGGCGACGGCGGAGGCGGCGCCCGTCTCCGTGATCACCATGTTGAGCGGCGCGGAGCGGCCCCGGCGGTCGGCCTTGTGGTAGTTGTCCAGCAGGTTCTGGTCGTTGGTGAAGGAGTGGACCGTCTCCACGTGGCCGCGCAGCACGCCGTACTCGTCGGCCATCGCCTTCAGGGGCGGCACGATCGCGTTCGTGGTGCAGGACGCGCAGGACAGGATCTGCTCGTCCGGCTTGATGGTGTCGTGGTTGACGCCGTGCACGATGTTGGGGACGTCGCCCTTGCCCGGCGCGGTCAGCACGACCTTGTCGATGCCGGGGCGCAGGTGCTGCGAGAGGCCCTCGCGGTCGCGCCACTTGCCGGTGTTGTCGATGAGGATGGCGTTCTTGATGCCGTACGCCGTGTAGTCGACCTCGGAGGGGTCGTTCGCGTAGATCACCTTGATGGTGTTGCCGTTGGCGACGATCGCGCCCTCGGCCTCGTCGACGGTGATCGTGCCCTGGAACTGGCCGTGGATGGAGTCCCGGCGCAGCAGCGAGGCCCGCTTGACGAGATCCTCGGAGGCCCGCCCGCCGCCGCCCCGGACGACGATCGCGCGCAGCCGCAGTCCGTTGCCGGAGCCCGCCTTCTCGATCAGCAGCCGGGCCACCAGGCGGCCGATGCGGCCGAAGCCGTAGAGGACGACGTCCCGCGGCTCACGGCGGTCGATCTTGTTGCCGCCCGTCGCTCCGGCCACGGCCTCCGCGGTGAACTCGGCCACCGACAGACCGCGGTCGTCGGTCTTGTAGATCTCGGCCAGCCGGCCGATGTCGATCTGCGCGGGGCCGAGGTCCAGCGTGGTGAGGGCCTGGACGAAGGGCAGGGTGTCGGTGACGGAGAGCTCCTCACCGGCGATCTGCCGGGCGAACCGGTGGGTCTTCAGGATGCTGACCACCGACTTGTTCACGAGGGAACGGCTGTGCAGAAGAATCGTTACGTCGCGCTCCCGGTGCAGCCTCCCGATCATCGGGATCATCGATTCCGCGATCTCCTCGCGGTTCTTCCAGTCGGTGAACGAGTCGTCCTTGACAGTCACAGAATTCTCTTTCGAGCTAGGCGGCGCTCATATGCTAACCCCCTGATGTTTTGATCGATCGTCGGGGTGGCGGAGCTCACTGCCCCAGCAGCCGGGGCGGTGTGGCGTCCGGGACCGGCCGCAGCAGCGAGGGGTGCGCGTCGGCCACGCGTTCCTTGGTGAACGCGGCCACGATCCGGCGGGCCAGGAGCGGATCGGCGGGGAGCGTGTGCGCGGCGAACCAGCGGGCGGGGGCCGGGTCGGGGGAGGGCTCGACGAACTCCGCGCCCGCGTAGTCGTCCAGCGGGGGGTCGTAGATGTAGCCGCAGACCACGTCGTGCCGCACCAGCCGCTGAACCAGGGCATCGCGGTCCTCGACGAGGAGCGGCACCCGGAAGAGGGGGAGGGGACCGTCGTGCGCCGTACGGTCGCGCAGGGCCGGTGAGGCCCACGGTGTGCCCGCCAGCAGGGCGACCCCGGCCCGGCGCCGGGTGAGGTCCTCGTCGAGCCGGGCCAGCCGCAGCGCCAGCTGGCCGCAGACCAGCGAGCCGTGCCGGGAGCGGTAGCCGTGCAGATCGACGCGGACCCACCGCTCGTACGCGGTCAGGCTCGGCGCCTCGCGGCCCGAGGCGGCGAGCCGCGGCGCGTGCAGGGCCATCCGGAACGCGTCGCGCTCCATCAGCCCGAGGCGCTCCATCGTCCGCCACACCGGGCGGACCAGGTGGAGCGAGCGGACGGCGGACCGGGCCAGCGGACGCAGGGTCGTGGTCAGGTCCTCGCGCAGCCGGCCGGGGGTCAGCAGATCGTCCCGCAGCAGCTCCAGCTCGCGGCGGGTGCGCGCGTCCTCGACGGCGAGGAAGCCGCCCGCCATCCCCGCCACATGCTTGGACAGGCTGAACGCCGCCGCCTTGCCGAAGGTCCCCACCGGCTGCCCGTCCACATGGCTGCCGATCGCGTGCGCCGCGTCCTCGAACAACGGGATGCCCAACTGTGCGCAACGCCGCTGCAGTTCGAGAACCCGGTCGGGCACGCCGTACAGATTGGTGGTCAGGACCGCGTCCACGTTCCGCCAGGTGGACTCCGGCACCGCGGCCGGGTCGATGTTGCCGTCCCACACGGACACGGGCGCCTGCACGGGGCGCAGACCGGCCGCGAGGACCACGAACAGGATCACGTCGTCGTTCACCGGTGACATGAGCACCCGCGCGCCCGGCCGGCACCAGCGCCTGAGCGCCAGGTACAGGGCCAGTCGGGCCGAGGGCGTGTAGACGCACTCGCGTCCAAGTCGCCGGGTCATCGTCGCGGCCAGCCGCGAGCCGTACGGCATCGGCACCCCTTGTGTCGACGGGCCGGAAAACGGCCAGGGACAAGGGCGCACGGGCGCGCCCCCTGTGGAAACGGGTCGGCGGGCTCGTCAGCTCGCCAGCGGTCCCGCGCTGTCGGAGTCCGAGCGGTGACTGGAGGTGCGCAGCGTGCCGACGGTCTTCAGGAGGCGGTCGGCGGGCTCGCGCAGAGCCGGGTGGGCGTTGACCGTGTTGCGCAGCCCCCGCACCGGCCGGCGCCACAGGCGGTGCGCCGTGGCGACCGGATGGGGGCGGGTGGCGAATCCTTCCGCCACACGCAGCTCACGGGTCTTGAGCCAGTCCTTCCACTCCTTGTCGCCGCGCCCCATGTCCATCAGCCGCGCCCCGCGCCGGCCCGCCGCCTCGGCCATCCGCAGATGCATGATCAGGCCGGGGGAGTAGTAGCGCAGTTCGGGGTCGTACGCGGTGAACCACGGGGCGAAGACCGTGCGGGAGGTCGGCCCGAAGTGGGCTGCCACCGGCCGGTCACCGGCGTACAGCACCGACAGGAGGCCGGTGAAGTGCTCCTCGCGGATCTGGAAGAGGTCCTCCACCAGCTGCACGATCCAGGGCCGCGCGAACCGGTCCATCCGGCCCGTCCTGCGGTACTGGGCGGACTTCCACTGCATCAGCGTGCGCAGCGGCCCCGGGTCGCGCTCGTCGAACACGAACCGCATCTCCCCCAGGTCACGCGTGAGCCGGCGCTCCTTCTTGAGGGTCGTCTTGGCCAGCCCCGGGTACGCCCCGCGCAGCCACTCCGGGTAACTGTCGCTGCCGACCTTCAGATCGATCACCGGGGAGGGGAACGTCCCCGTGACGTACGGGGCGAAGGGCTTCTGCTCCTCGACGAGGTGGTCGAACTCGAACACCGAGAGCCGGCAGGCCTTCAGCAGCGCCCGGGTGTCCCAGGTGACGCCGGGGCGGTGCACGAGGCCCTGGCAGTCGGACAGTCCGAGGCCGATGGCCCGGCCGACGCCGAAGGGACCGCGTTCGTACGGGAGGAAGCCCACGGCCTCGCCGCGCTGGTGCAGGACCGCCACCCGGGCGGCGCCGGCGCGGTGTCTGCCGATCCCGGCCGCGAACTCCGGCGCCAGGAACGGGTTGGCGTAGTCGGGCGACTCGTCCATCGCCCGGTGCCAGGCCGTGCGGAGCGAGGCGGCGAGCTCTTCGGGTCTGTGGATCGTTATGTCCGTGTCACTGCTCTTGGATCGCATGGGCGATCGTTCCCCCCAATTCCCCCCACGACGCGGCGTCCGCGTCCCGCCGATCGAAGTGTCGGCAAGGATCAAACGTCGCCAAACAGTACGCATGCTGTCAAGGGTGTCTGCCGTAACGGAAGAGTGCGGATCGGACGCCCTCGGTTCCCGGCCTCGGATCCCGTCCCCGGTTCCCGCAGCCGGTCACGGCAACAGCCGCCGTTCCTTGGCGACGGCGACCGCGCCCGCCCGGGTCTCGACGCCCAACTTGCCGTAGATCCTTCCCAGATGGGTCTTGACCGTCGCCTCGCTGATGAACAGGGCCCGGGCGATCTCCCGATTGCCGAGGCCACGGGCGAGTTGGGCGAGGATCTCGTGCTCGCGGGCGGACAGGGCGGGGCGCGGGCTGCGCAGCCGGGTCAGCAGCCGGTCGGCCACCGGGGCGGACAGCGTCCCGCGGCCCGACGCCGCGTCACGGATGGCCGAGAACAACTCCTCCGGCTGTTCCGCCTTGAGGAGATAACCGGTGGCGCCCGCCTCGATGGCGCGGGTGATGTCGGCGTCGGTGTCGAACATGGTGAGCACCAGCACGCGCGGGCCCCCGTCGCCTCGGCCGGTCAGCCGCCGGGTGGCCGTCACCCCGTCCATGCCCCCGTCGAGTTGCAGATCCATCAGGACGACGTCGGGGTCGAGGTGGGCCGCCATGGCGAGCGCCTCCTCACCGGTCGCGGCCTCCCCGACCACGTCGATGCCGTCCGCGCTGGAGAGCAGGGCCCGCAGCCCGGCGCGGACGACGGCATGGTCGTCGCAGAGCAGCAGCCGGACGGGGGAGGCCGACGGCACCGTACTCACAGGGCGGGCTCCTTGACGACGAGCGGAACGGCGGCCGACACCACGGTGCCCTCTCCCGGCGTGGACTCCACGGTGAGCGCGCCGCCGGCCTGGCGGGCCCGGATCCGCATGGCGGGCAGGCCGTGCCCCCGCGTCGACCCCTCGGCCCCCGGGGTCCCGGCCCCCTCGAATCCCCGCCCGTTGTCGGCGACGTCCAGCGAGACCTGGTCGTCCAGCCATGTCAGCGTGAGCGCGGCCCGGGTCGCCGCCGCGTGCTCCCGCACGTTGGCCAGGGCGCCCTGGGCGATGCGCAGCAGCGCCGCCGCGACCCGCTCCGGCAGCGGCCCCGGCTCCCCGTCCAGCCGGAACTCCACGGCCAGCCCCGGACCGCTCTCCCGCCGGGCGAGCTCGCCGAGGGCCTCGGCGAGGGACCGCTCCGCGAGGTCGGCGGGCGCCAGGTCGTGCACGAAACGCCGGGCCTCGGCGAGGCTGCGCGAGGTGATCTCCGCCGCCGCCCGGACATGTTCCCGCGCCGCGCCCTGATCGGCCCCCCACACCCGCTCGGCGGCCTGGAGCAGCATCCGCTGGCTGGACAGGCCCTGCGCGAGGGTGTCGTGGATCTCCGCGGACAGCCGCTGCCGCTCCGCCAGCACCCCGGCCCGCCGCTCGGTGGCGGCCAGTTCGTGCCGGGTGCGCACCAGGTCCTCGATCAGCACCCGCTGCCGGGCGCCCTGCCGTTGCAGATGGACGAGTACGGCGGTGGCGACCGCGGCGACGGCCGGCGGGGCCACGACCATGTTCGGGTTGAGCGGTCCGTCGGCCACCCGTATCTCCGAGAGCACGACCAGCGCGGTGAGCACGGCAGCCGCCGGCACCGCGATCCTCGGCGGCAGTGCGTGCAGTCCCGCGAAGAGCAGGGGCATCACGCACCAGGTGGCGCTCGGCGCGAGCACGAGCAGGACGACCCAGACGGCGGTGGCCGAGCCCAGCCACACCAGATGACGCCGGGTGGGCGGCAGCCCCGGGCGCGGCGGCGGCGCCAGCAGGTGTCCGAGGACGTACAGCAGACAGAAGAAGGCGAACAGCGCCACCACCCAGCCGGTGCGCGCCCCGCCCTGGTCGCGGCTCAGGAAGCGGGCGAACGACGAGGCGAGGAGCAGGAAGAACGCGCCGTGCACGACCGCGCCCAGCCAGCGCTCGTCCGGATCGGTGTGGTCCATGCTCCGTGTCTAGCGTGCCGGACGCGGCACCGCATCAACCGATCGGCTGACATGGCCCTCGCCCGAACCTCCCCCGGGCGAGAGCCTGCCGGCCGATCGGGACACCCGGTCGCCGCACCGAGGCTTGGCAGCACACCGACCCCCTCCGAAAGGCCCAGGATGCCCGCCAGGAACCTCACCGCGAACCGTGCCGCCCTCGGCCACCGCGTCGGCTACGCACTGCGCCACCCCGACCGCGTGCCCCGGCACGTGGCCCGCGCCGCCCGCGACCTGTGGCTGCGCCACCGGCACCCGGACCACATCTCCTACTACCGAGCCGTGATGCGCTCCGACACCCGCGCCGACCCGGACGCGGCCGTCGGCAGCCGCAACCGGGAGCGCTGGCTGGCGCTCGGGGCGATGCAGTTCGACTACCTGCTCGGCCACGGTCTGCGTCCCGGGCACCGCATGCTGGAGATCGGCTGCGGCAACCTGCGCGGCGGATGGCGCTTCATCCGCCATCTGGAGCCGGGCCACTACTACGGGATCGACATCTCGCCGGACATCCTCTTCGCCGCGCAGGACACCCTGGTGGCGATGGACCTCCAGAAGCGGCTGCCGACCCTGACCCCGGTCCGCGACCTGACCTTGCACTTCCTGCCGGACGCCCACTTCGACGTCGTCCACGCGCACAGCGTCTTCTCGCACTCGCCGCTGCCGGTGATCGAGGAGTGCCTGGCCCACGTCGGCCGGGTGCTCGCCCCGGGCGGCTGGTTCGACTTCACCTTCGACCGCACCGAGGGCGAGGAACACCACGTGCTCCGGGAGGACTTCTACTACCGCGTCGGAACCCTCGTGGCCCTGGCCGAGAAGCACGGCCTGCGCGCCCGCTTCATGGACGACTGGGAGGAACTCCCGCACGGCCAGTCCAAGATCCGCGTGACGCACCAGGAGACGGTCCGGTGAGTTCGGGGTGCGCGGCGGGGAAGGACACCGAGTCGTGCCAGGGCCGACATGGGGGTTCAGGGACTCGGTCACGGCGACCGTCCAAGGAACGCAGGTGCGGCTCGTGAAGCAGCGCAGGTTCCGCGCGGCCGGCCCGAGATCCGGGTGACGCACCAGGACACGGTCCGATGCGTACGGCGGGCGGAAATTGCCTGGTGCCGGGGCCGGTGAGGGCACAGACTCGTGCCATGGCTGACATGGGGGAGTTCCGGGACGCGGTCACGGCGTGGGCGGCCGGTGGCCCGGGCGAGCCCGCACGCGCACTGGCCGCAGAGCTGTCCGTCCGGACCGTCGTCCTGCTCGAAGGGCCGAGCGACGTGGCGGCGGTGGAGGCGCTGGCCGCGAGCCGGGGCCGGGACCTGGCCGCCGAGGGGCTCTGCGTCCTCGCGATGGGCGGGGCGATGAGCGTGGGCCGCTTCGCCGGACTTCTCGGCCCCTCGGGCCTCGGCCTGCGCCTGACGGGACTCTGCGACGAGCGGGAACGCCCCTTCTACGCCCGCGGCTGGGAGCGGGCCGGCGCGGCACCGGACGGCTACTTCGTCTGCGCTGCGGACCTGGAGGACGAGCTCATCCGCGCGCTCGGTGTGACACGGGTGCGGGAGCTCGTGCGCGAGGAGGGAGACCTGCGGCCCCTGCAGACCTTCCTGTCCCAGCCCGCCCAGCGGGATCGCACCGCCGAGCAGCAGCTGCGCCGCTTCCTCGGCACGAAGAAGGGGCGCAAGATCCACTACGGCCGCGTCCTCGTCGAGGCCCTCGACCCCGACCGTGTGCCCGCCCCGCTCGACGACCTGCTCGCCGTGCTCTGAGCGGGGGCGCCCGCCGGCCTCGCGCGCGGACGGCGGGTGCGGGGCGAGGGCGCCGGAATCGCCCGAGTCGGCCAGGTGGACGAACGGTGTGCGTGGCGTGGTCACCGATATCACCGCCCGGGGTCTTGTTAGGACAATCCCCGGGGATCTAGGGTCTTCCCCGGGGAGCAAGCGCTTTCCCCGCACGTCAGCGTCCCCCTGCCGGACGCCCGAGGAGGACCGTATGCCCCGTCCAGCCCGCCGCCGCGTAGCCGTGGTCGGCACCGGCGCCATCGTCAGCGGCAGCCATCTGTCCGCGCTCAGGGCCCACGCCGAGCGCACGGAACTGGTGGCCGCCGTCGACGTGGACCAGGGCAGACTCGACGCCTTCCGGGAACTCGCGGGCGGTGAGGTCGCCGGGTACACCTCGGTCGACGCGATGCTGGACGCCGTACGCCCCGATCTGGTGCTCATCGGCACCCCGCCGTCGCTGCACCGGGAGCAGACGGTGGCCGCCCTCAAGGCCGGTGCCTGGGTGCTGTGCGAGAAGCCGCTGACGCTGTCCCTCGCCGAGTACGACGACATCGCGGCGGCCGAGGAGGCCTCCGGTGCCTACGCAAGCGTCGTCTTCCAGCACCGCTACGGCTCCGGCGCCGTCCACGCGCGCGAACTCCTCACGAGCGGCGAGCTCGGCGCTCCCCGGGTCGCGCACTGCCAGACCACCTGGTACCGGGACGCCGCCTACTACGCCGTACCCTGGCGCGGGACCTGGGCCAGTGAGGGCGGCGGGCCGACCATGGGCCACGGCATCCACCAGTACGACCTCCTCCTGCACCTGCTCGGCCCCTGGGCGGAGATCCGCGCCATGGCGGCCCGGCTGGTCCACGACACCGAGAGCGAGGACGTCTCCACGGCCCTCGTCCGGTTCGAGAACGGCGCCCTCGCCACCGTCGTCAACAGCGTGCTCTCACCCGACGAGGTGAGCCGCATCCGCATCGACTGCGCCGACGCGACCGTCGAACTCACCCACCTCTACGGCCATCGCAACGTCGACTGGACCTACACCCCCGCCCCCCACGTGGCCGCCGACCGCGCCGACGCCTGGCGCAGCCCCGCCACCGACGTGCCCAGCTCCCACGCGGCCCAGCTCGGCGCGCTCCTCGACGCGTACGACAACGGTGTCAGGCCGCCCGGCAGCGGTGCGGACGCGCGTGCCACCCTCGAGTTCGCCGCCGCGCTCTACAAGTCGGCGTTCACGGGCCGGCCCGTGCACGCGGGCGACATCGCCCCCGGCGACCCGTTCTACCCGGCCATGCACGGCGACCACCCCCACTGGGCCCCCAAGGAGCGCGCATGAGCATCCGCGTCAGCCACGTCCACGGCGAGCACATCGCCGTCGAGGCGGCGAACGGCACGGAGATCCTCCGCTACGTCTACCGCCCCGACCCCGACGCCTTCGAGGCCAAGAAGCCCTACGCCCACCCGGTGCGCACCCTCGGCGGCCGCACGGTGACCGGCTACCGGCCCAACGACCACCGCTGGCACAAGGGCCTGCAGATGACGGCGAGTCATCTGTCGGGGCAGAACTTCTGGGGCGGCAACTGCTACGTCCACGGGCAGGGGTATCTGCCCCTGCCCGAGCGCGTCGGCTCGATGCGGCACGACGGCTTCCCGCAGCTGACGGTCGAGGACGACCGCCTCACCTTCACCGAGGAGCTCACCTGGGTGGAGAACGGCGGCACCGAATGGGCGCGCGAGGTCCGCGGCATCACCGTCCACTCGGTCGACGAGGAAGCCGGCTCCTGGGCCCTGGACTGGTCGATCCGCCTCACCAACACCCGCGACGAGCCCCTCGCCTTCGGTTCCCCCACCACCGCGGGCCGTGAGATGGCCGGCTACACCGGACTCCAGTGGCGCGGCCCCCGTGACTTCACCGGCGGCGCGGTCTTCGCCCCGGACACCGACGGCGACGCGGACAAACTGATGGGCAGCCAGAGCCCCTGGCTCGCCTTCACCACCGAGCACGACGACGTGGACGCCCACTCCACACTCGTCTTCGCGCACGCCCCCGAGAACCTCGACGCGCGGTCCGCGATCCACGAGTCGCACTGGTTCGTGCGCTCCGAGCCCTTCCCGACGGTCGCGTTCTCCTGGGCGTTCTTCGAGGAGTTCGAGCTGCCGCCGGGGGAGTCCTTCGAGTACCGCTACCGGCTGGTGGTCGCCGACGGCGCCTGGGATTCCGAACGGGTGGGTGAGCACCTGAAGGGGCTGCCGTGGTGAGCGGCGGACCCGGGCAGGTCGAGCCGGACCCGGTCCAGCCGCTGCTGCCGCACCCGCTGCCCGGCGCCGTCGGCCTCTCGCACCTGAGCGCCTACGACTGGGAGGCCGCCGACGGCGTCTGCGGCGGCAGCCCGCATCTGCACCTGGTGTGCACCGAGGCCTACGTCGTCACCGGCGGCCGGGGTGCCGTCCAGACCCTGAGCCCCGACGGCTACCGCGAGATCCCCCTGGAGCCCGGCTCGATCGCCTGGTTCACGCCGGGCACCGTGCACCGCATGGTCCAGGGCGGTGACCTGCGCATCACGGTGCTGATGCAGAACAGCGGCCTGCCCGAGGCCGGGGACGCCGTCTTCACCTTCCCGCCGGAGGTGCTCGCCGACCCCGAGCGGTACGCGGCGGCGGCCCGGCTCCCGTCCGGCACGGGACCGGAGACGGCCACCGCCGCCCGACGCCGCAGGGACCTCGCCGTCGAGGGCTACCTCGCGCTGCGCGAAGCCCTGACCGACGGCGACAACGTTCCGTACCTGGAGTTCCAGCGCGCCGCCGCCCGCCTGGTGCGGGACAAGGTGCCGCACTGGCGCGAACTGTGGCGGGCCGGAGCACTGGCCACCGCCGAGCGCACCGGCACCCAGCTCGACGCCCTCGCCACCGGAGAGCCGGCGTATCTCAAGGAGGCGACGGCGCACGAGGCCGCCCCGACCCGCCTCGGCGGCTTCGGGATGTGCGGCAGACGCGACGAGTACAACCTTCCGGGGACGACACTGCCGTACCGCGGCGAGTAACACGGTTCGTCCCGGGGGGAGTTCCGAGGGGGGCCGTAGAAAGTCCGAGGAAGGGATGAGGTGACCTCGGCATGCCCGGACACAGGACAAAGGGGTTCTGCGCTTCGGCCGTCGCACTAGCGCTCTGCGCGCTGGCGGCCGGTTGCGGGGGATCCGGGGAATCGGTCGGCGGCGGCAAGGTCGTGCTCCGCTACACGTGGTGGGGCAACCCCGACCGTGCGGAGCGCACCGAGCAGGCCGTCGCCCTGTTCGAGAAACAGCACCCGAACATATCCGTGCAGACGTCGTTCTCGGGATACGACGCCTACAAGCAGAAGCTCGCCGTCCAGGCCTCGGGCGGCGACGCACCCGACGTGATGCAGCTCGACTACCGCCAGATCGACCAGTACGCCTCCGGTGGCGTCCTGCTCGACCTGGCGAAGCAGAAGGCCGTCCTGCGCACCTCCGAGATCGACCCCGGGCTGCTCGCCACCGGCCGCGTGGACGGCGGCCAGTACGCGATCCCGCAGGGCCGGGGTACCGAGACCGTCGTCTACGACGTCAAGGCCTGGCGGGGCTCCGGGGTGCCGCTCCCTCGCGCGGGCTGGACCTGGTCCCGATGGGCCGACTCCGTGCGGGAGTTGAAGAAGAGGACCGGCAAGCCCGGTGCCACCGACCCCGGGCAGAGCGAGGACGCCTTCGAGGTCTGGCTGCGCGGCCGGGGCAAGGCCCTCTACACCAAGAGCGGCGGCCTGGGCTTCACCGCCGCCGACCTCACCAAGTGGTGGACGTTCACCGACGAGTTGAGGCGCGAGGGCGTCGTCTCCCCGGCCGAGCAGACCACCCAGCTCGACGGCTCCGTGGAGAACACCCCGCTGGGCCGCGGCAAGGCCGTCTCCGACACCAACTGGGACGCCCCGTCGAGCGGTTACCTCGCCATCGTCCCGACCGGGATCGCCCTGGCGCCCATGCCGTCCGGCCCTGACGGCACTCCCGGCCAGTACTTCAAGCCTTCGATGTTCCTCGGCGTCTCCGCCCACACGGGCCACGCAGAGGAGGCCGCCCGGCTCGTCGACTTCCTCCTCAACGACGACGACGCGGCGAGGATCCTGGGCGCCACCCGCGGCATCCCCGTCAACGAGACCATCCGCAAGGAGACCGCACCGCTCCTCAAGGACTTCGACAGGACGGTCGCCGACTACCAGGCCTCCCTCGAAGGCAGGTTGAAGGATCCGCCGCAGGCCCCGCCCTCCGGTGACAACGCCCTCCAGAGCACCTTCCAGCGCGACTACGACCAGGTCTCCTACGAGCGCATGTCGCCCCGCGAGGCCGCCGAGAACTACGTCACCGAGGCGAAGGTGGAGCTGAGGTCATGACCACCACCGCGATCCCGACGGCGACGAAGGGGGCCGGCGCCGCCACCCCGAAGCGCCGTCCCCGGCGTGAACGCGAGGGCGCCGCCTGGGTGTTCCTCTCCCCGTGGGTCCTCGGAGCGAGCGTCCTCACCCTGCTGCCGATGGCCGTCTCGCTGTACCTGTCCTTCACCGACTACAACCTCTTCGACCCGCCCCACTGGGTGGGACTGCGCAACTACACGCAGATGTTCACCGAGGACCCGCGGTACTGGCGCTCGGTCGTCACGACGGTGACGTACGTCGTCATAGCCGTGCCCCTGCAGCTGGCGCTCGCCCTGGTCGTGGCCCTCGCCCTGAAGTCCATGAAGCGCGGCAAGGCCTTCTACCGTTCCGCGTTCTACGCCCCCTCGCTGCTCGGCGCCTCCATGTCGATCGCCCTCGTCTGGCGGGCCGTCTTCAACGACGGCGGCACCGTGGACAACCTGTTCGGCACCGGCGGCTGGGTCAACAAGCCCGGCTGGGCGCTGCTGGCCGTCGCGCTGCTGACGGTGTGGCAGTTCGGGGCGCCGATGGTCATCTTCCTCGCCGGGCTCCAGCAGATCCCGGCCGAGCTGTACGAGGCGGCCGCGGTGGACGGGGCGGGCCGGTGGCGGCAGTTCCTGTCCGTGACCGTGCCCATGCTGTCCCCGGTGCTCTTCTTCAACCTGGTCCTGCAGACCATCCAGGCCTTCCAGGTCTTCACCCCCGCCTTCGCGGTGAGCGCAGGCAAGGGCGGCCCCGCCGACTCCACCCTCGTCTACACCATGTACCTCTACGACCGCGGCTTCGTCGCCTCCCACATGGGCTACGCCTCCGCCATGGCGTGGGTGCTGCTCCTGGTCATCGGTGTCGTCACGGCGGTGCTGTTCCGCACCTCGCGTTCCTGGGTCTTCTACGCGTCCGAGGGGGACCGATGACCACAACTGCCCTTGCCCGCAAACCCGTTCGTTGGGGACGAGTGGCCCTGCACCTCGGCTGCCTGGCCGCCCTGATGGTGATGCTCTACCCGCTGGCCTGGCTCCTTGCCACCTCGCTCAAGCCCGCAGACGAGGTCATCGCGAGCCTCGACCTCCTGCCCGGCCACCTGGAGTGGTCCAACTACGAGACCGCCTTCGAGGGCGTCAACGAGGTCTCGGTCTGGCGGCTGCTGTCCAACTCCCTGCTGATCGCGGGCGGCGCGGTCCTCGGCAACGTCATCAGCTGCTCGCTCGCCGCCTACGCCTTCGCCCGGCTCCGCTTCCGCTTCCGCGGCCCGATGTTCGCGTTCATGATCGCCACGATCATGCTGCCGCACCACGCGATCCTGATCCCGCAGTACATCATCTTCAACCAGCTCGGCCTGGTGAACACCTACTGGCCGCTGATCCTGCCCAAGTTCCTCGCCACGGAGGCGTTCTTCGTCTTTCTCATCGTGCAGTTCATGCGCGGTCTGCCGCGCGAGCTGGAGGAGGCGGCCCGTATCGACGGCTGCGGGCCCTTCCGCAGCTTTTTCCGGATCGTGCTGCCCCTGACCCGGCCCGCGCTGATCACCACGGCGATCTTCACCTTCATCTGGACGTGGAACGACTTCTTCACCCAGCTCATCTACCTCTTCGACCCGGACAAGTTCACGCTCATGCTCGCCCTGCGCTCGTTCGTGGACGCCTCCAGCCAGTCGGCGTTCGGCCCGATGTTCGCGATGTCGGTGATCGCGCTGCTGCCGATCGTGCTGTTCTTCCTGGCCTTCCAGCGGTTCCTGGTGGAGGGCATGGCCAGTTCGGGACTCAAGGGATGAGCGACATGCGCGCACGTGAGCCCGGTGAGGTCTTCGGCCCCCGCATGACCCTGTTCGCCGACATGCTCGGCGTCGGCCTGGCGACGACTGTGGCCGGCCTGCCCGTGGTGACCTTCCCGGCCGCGCTGTCGACCGCGTGCGCGGTGCTGCGGGGTGCGGGGGAGGGGCAACCCGCCACCGCGGGACGGTACTTCGCGGTCCTGCGGCGCCGGCTCAGGGCCGGTGACCTGGTGGCGGGCGCCGCCGCCCTGGCCGGTGCGCTGCTGTTCCTGGCGGACCTGGCGCTGGCCCGGGCCGGGCTGCCGGGGGCACCGCTGTTCGCGGTGGTGGCCGCCGGCATCGGCGCGGCCGCCCTCGTGGTGGGCCTGCGGGCCTGCGCCCGCCCCGAGTCGCTCACCGACTGGCCGGGCGCCCTGCGGAGGGCTGCCCGGGACGCCGTGGCGGACGTCGGCGGGAGCGCCCTGGTACTGCTCGCCGTGGCCACGGCGGCACTGTGCGCCTGGATGCTGGTGCCGCTGGCCTTCCTGGTCCCCGGGCCGCTGGCGCTGGCGCTGACCGCGGTGCAGGTCCGACTCGGCGGCATGTTCAGGAGCGTGCCCGGGACGCGGGGCGATGCCGGAGGTGTCAGCGGGTCGCCGTGAAGGACCGCAGCCGCAGCGAGTTGCCGACCACGAACACCGACGAGAACGCCATGGCCGCGCCCGCCAGCATCGGGTTGAGCAGTCCGGCCGCCGCGAGCGGCAGTGCGGCCACGTTGTAGGCGAAGGCCCAGAAGAGGTTGGACCGGATCGTCCCCAGGGTGCGGCGGGCCAGGCGGATGGCGTCCGCCGCGGCCCGCAGGTCGCCCCGGACGAGGGTCAGGTCGCCCGCCTCGATCGCCGCGTCGGTGCCGGTGCCCATCGCCAGTCCCAGATCGGCCTGGGCGAGTGCGGCCGCGTCGTTGACACCGTCGCCGACCATCGCGACCGAACGGCCCTGCGCCTGGAGCCGCTTGACGACGTCGACCTTGTCCTCGGGCAGCACCTCGGCGATCACCTGCTCGGGGTCGATGCCGACCTCGCGGGCCACGGACTCGGCCACGGCCCGGTTGTCACCGGTCAGCAGGATCGGGGTGAGGCCGAGCGCGCGCAGGCGGGCGATCGCCTCACGGCTGGTGTCCTTGACCGCGTCGGCGACCTCCAGGACGGCCCGTGCCTCGCCGTCCCAGGCGACCGCGATCACCGTACGGCCCGCCGACTCCGCCGTGGTCTTCATGAGCCGAAGCTCCTCGGGCAGCTCGATCGCCCACTCCTGGAGCAACCGCTCACGTCCGACGAGGACCGCGTGACCGTCGACGACTCCCTGCACTCCGAGCCCCGGCACGTTCGCGAAGTCCTCCGGGGCGGGCAGTGAACCCAGCTTCTGCAGCGCTCCGTCGGCGACCGCGCGGGCCACCGGGTGCTCCGACGCGTGCTCCAGAGCCCCCGCCAGTCGCAGGACCTCGGCCTCGTCGGTGCCGTAGGCGGTGTGCACGGCCAGCAGGGTCATCCGGCCGGTGGTGACGGTGCCGGTCTTGTCCAGGACGACGGTGTCGACGCGCCGTGTGGACTCCAGGACCTCGGGCCCCTTGATGAGGATGCCGAGCTGTGCGCCGCGCCCCGTCCCGACCAGCAGCGCGGTCGGCGTGGCGAGGCCCAGTGCGCACGGGCAGGCGATGATCAGCACGGCCACGGCGGCGGTGAACGCGGCGGCCGAGCCGGCGCCGTTGCCGAGCCAGAAGCCGAGGGTGCCGAGGGCGAGCGCGATCACCACCGGCACGAACACCGCGGAGATCCGGTCCGCGAGCCGCTGCGCGGCCGCCTTGCCGTTCTGGGCGTCCTCGACCAGCTTGGCCATCCGCGCGAGCTGGGTGTCGGAACCCACCCGGGTCGCCTCGACGACGAGCCGTCCGCCCGCGTTGAGGGTGGCGCCGGTGACCGTGTCGCCGGGGGTGACCTCCACCGGCACGGACTCACCGGTGAGCATCGAGGCGTCCACGGCGGAGGAGCCCTCGATCACGGTCCCGTCGGTGGCGATCTTCTCCCCGGGACGGACGAGGAAGCGGTCGCCCACCGTCAACTCCGCCACCGGCACGGTCTGTTCACGGCCGTCCGCGTGCAGCACGGTGACGTCCTTCGCGCCCAGCTCCAGCAGCGCCTTGAGGGCCGCGCCGGCCCTGCGCTTGGAGCGGGCCTCGAAGTACCGCCCTGCCAGGATGAACGCGGTGACCCCGGCCGCGGCCTCCAGGTACAGGTTCCCGGTGCCGTCCCCGCGGGCGATCGTCAGCTCGAAGGGGTGCTTCATGCCCGGCGTGCCCGCGGTCCCGAGGAACAGGGCCCACAGCGACCAGCCGAAGGCGGCCGCCGTACCGACCGAGATCAGCGTGTCCATGGTGGCCGCGCCGTGCCGGGCGTTGGTGAAGGCCGCCTTGTGGAAGGGCCATCCGGCGTACGTCACCACGGGCGCCGCCAGCGTCAGGGACAGCCACTGCCAGTACTCGAACTGCAGCGCCGGGATCATCGCCATCGCGACGACGGGGACCGACAGCACCACGGCGGTCACCAACCGCTCGCGCAGGGAACGCAGTTCGTCGGGTTCCTCGCTGCCGGAGGCGGCGGGCTCCGGTGGTGCCGGCTCCCGGGCCGTGTAGCCGGTCCTCTCGACGGTCGCTATCAGATCCTGGACCGACACCCCGGCGTCAAACGTGACCTTGGCCTTCTCGGTGGCGTAGTTGACGGTGGCGGTGACCCCGTCCATGCGGTTGAGCTTCTTCTCGATGCGCGCCGCGCACGAGGCGCAGGTCATGCCGCCGATGGCGAGTTCGGTCTCGGCTGCCGCGGTGGTGGTCATCGCCGCTCCTCATGGGTACCGGGTGGGGGTATGGTGGCTTGCGTCTCATGTATACCCCGGGTGGGTATCCGAGGCAAGTTGCTCAACGGGTTGACTTCATACCCCCCAGGGGTATGGTGAGGTGCATTGAGAACCCCTATCGGAGGTGCCGACCATGCACACGGGTCTGAAGATCACCGCATTCGCCGCCGCCCTCGCCGCGACGTTCGGCACCGCCTACGGCGTGGGCCAGGGCATCGGCCCCGTCGTCGACGAGAAGGCGCCCGCACGCCATGACGCGCACACGGACGAGACCACCACCCCGGCCCATGGATCACCACCGGCCGGCGGGCTCCAGATCTCCGAGGGCGGCTACACCCTGGACCTGCGCACCCCTCGACTCACGGCCGGACGCACCGCCGACCTCCGCTTCGCCATCCGCGGCGACGACGGCCGCGCGGTCACCGCGTTCCGCCGCGAGCACGACAAGGAACTCCACCTCATCGTCGCCTCGCGCGATCTGAACACCTACCGTCATCTGCACCCCACCCGGGCCGCCGACGGCACCTGGAGCATCCCCGTGTCCCTGCCCCGAGCGGGCGGCTACCGGGTCTTCGCCGACTTCACCCCGGAGAAGAAGGGCGCCGAGAACCTCACCCTCGGCGCGGATCTGGCCGTGTCGGGCACCTACGCTCCGCAGAACCTCCCGGCGCCGAACACCCTCGTCACCACCGACGGCTACGAGGTGAAGCTCGGCGGAGCGCTGCGCCCCGGGGCCGCCCGCGAGCTGAAACTGACGGTGTCCCGGGGCGGCAGGCCGGTCACCGACCTGGAGCCCTACCTCGGCGCCTACGGCCACCTGGTCGCCCTGCGCTCCGGTGACCTCGCCTACCTCCACGTCCACCCGGGCGGCGAACCCGGCGACGGCTCGACCGAGCCCGGCCCGGACATCTCCTTCACGGCCACGGCGCCCAGCGGCGGCAGCTACCGGCTCTTCCTCGACTTCAAGCACGAGGGCAAGGTGCACACCGCCGCGTTCACGGTCCGGGCGGGTGGAGCGGCGACCGCCGAGCAGGCCCCCGGGGAATCCTCCCCGGAGGCTCCCCACGAGACCGCGGGCGAGCACGGCCACTGAGTCGGGAGTCTTGCCCGGCGTCCCTGGGACGTCCGCCGCACCGGACCGGGCTGCCGGGGCACAGGGCCCCCGTCCCCGGGTCGGGCGCCGGTCGCGCGTCGCACGCCGGTGGTGCCCGGATCGCTCGACCGGCGCGGCGCCGTCAAGCCGTCCTCGCCGCCTCAGCCGATGCGCGTCCCCGCGCCGCCGACCCGGACCCGGGGGTCGCCCGGCCGCAGGGTCACCGTGAGCTCGCCGGGACGGCCCAGGTCCTCGCCCTGGTGCAGGGTGAGGACGGCGTCCTCGGGGACCAGGCCGAGCTCGCGCGCGTAGGCACCGAATGCGGCGGCCGCGGCACCGGTCGCCGGGTCCTCGACGACACCGCCGACGGGGAAGGGGTCACGGACATGGAATACGGTGTCCGACTCCCGCCACACCAGCTGGACGGTGGTCAGGTCCAGCCGGTGCATCAGCGCTTCGAGGCGCGCGAAGTCGTACGCCAGGTCCGCGAGGCGCGCGCGAGTCGCCGCCGCCAGGACGAGATGGCGGGCACCGGCGAAGGCGATCCGGGGCGGGAACGCCGGGTCGAGATCCGTGGCCGGCCAGTCGAGCGCGGCGAGCGCCTCCGCGAGGTCGGCGTCGGAGATCTCCTCGACATGGGGAGCGACGCTGGTCAGCGTGGCCCTGACCGTCCCGCCCTCCTCGGTGACCGTCACCGGCACCGTCCCGGCAGGGGTGGCGAACACCAGCTCCCCCGGGCCGATCCGCTCGGCCAGCGCCACCGCGGTCGCGACGGTGGCGTGCCCGCAGAACGGCACCTCTGCCTTGGGGCTGAAGTACCGGATGGTGAACGCCCGTCCCTCCGGCCCGTCGAGGCCCTCGGGCGGCGCGGTCAGGAAGGCGGACTCCGAGTATCCGAGCTCGGCGGCGATGGCCAGCATGTCGCCGTCGTCCAGGACACTGGCGTCCAGTACGACACCGGCGGGGTTGCCGCCCTCGGGGGTGCTGGAGAAGGCGGTGTATCGCAGGACCTCGGGTCGCGGCGCGTTCGTCGTCATGACGGCGACAACAGGAGATCTGCCTGCGGCTATTCCGCGTTCCCGGCCGTCGGGTGGACCGGCGCATTCCCGGCCCCAGGAGGACCGGGCCCGCTCCTCAGCCCAGGGCCCGGTCCAGGTTGAACGCCGCGCTGATCAGGGCGAGATGGGTGAACGCCTGCGGGAAGTTGCCCTGTTGCTCGCCGGTGTTGCTGATCTCCTCGGCGTACAGGCCCAGATGGTTGGCGTAGGTGAGCATCTTCTCGAAGGCCAGACGTGCCTCCTCGATCCGCCCGGCGTGCACCATGGCCTCGACGTACCAGAACGAGCAGATCGAGAAGGTGCCCTCGTCGCCGCGCAGTCCGTCCGGGCTCGCCATCGGGTCGTAACGGTAGACCAGGGAGTCCGACACCAGTTCCTCGGTCAACGCGTCCAGCGTGGAGAGCCACTTGGGGTCCGTCGGCGCGATGAACTTCGTCAGCGGCATCATCAGCACGGCCGCGTCCAGCACGTCGCCGTCCTCGTGCTGCACGAACGCCTGCCGGCTCTCCGACCAGCCGCGCCGCATGATCCGGCGGTAGATGGTGTCGCGGCACTCCCGCCAGCGGTTGAGGTCGGCGGGCAGCCCGCGCCGGTTCGCCATCCGGATCGCCCGCTCGATCGCCACCCAGCACATCAACCGCGAGTACAGGAAGTTCTTGCGGCCGCCGCGGGTCTCCCAGATGCCCTCGTCGGGCTGGTCCCAGTGCGCGCACACCCACTCCACCAGCGTGCACACGTCGTCCCACTGACCGCTGGAGATCGGTTTGGCCCACTTGTCGTAGAGGTAGATCGAGTCGATCAGGGCGCCGTAGATGTCGAGTTGGAGCTGGTCGGCGGCCGCGTTGCCGACCCGGACCGGCGCGGAGCTCCGATGCCCTTCCAGATGGAGGAGTTCACGCTCCGTCAGATCGGTGCGCCCGTCGATGCCGTACATGATCTGGAGCGGGCCCGAGGGGCCGTGTCCCTCCGGGCTGACATGTCGGATCAGGAAGTCCATGAACTGCTCGGCCTCGCTGGTGAAGCCGAGCCGCAGCAGCGCATACACACAGAAGGCCGCGTCGCGCACCCACACGTACCGGTAGTCCCAGTTGCGCTCGCCGCCGAGCTGTTCGGGCAGGCTCGTGGTCGGGGCGGCCACGATGGCGCCGGTGGGCGCGTAGGTGAGCAGCTTCAGGGTGAGGGCGGAGCGGTGCACCATCTCCCGCCAGCGGCCCCGGTACTTGGAGGCCGAGAGCCAGTGCCGCCAGTAGGCGACCGTGCTGTTGAACTGCTCCTCCGCCTCGGTGCGCGCGCACCGGCGCGGGGTTACCTCGCCGCCGACCTGGTCCAGCGCGAACACCGCCGACTCGCCCTCGGAGAGCTTGAAGTCGGCCCGTACGTCCGGGCCTTCGGTCTCCAGTGTCACCGTCGCGGTCAGCCCGAGGGACAGCTTCGGGGACTCGAACACCGCGACGTCCCCGACCATGCGCAGGGTGTGCGGCTGGGCCCCGTAGTCGAAGCGCGGGGCGACCCGCGTGCGGAACGGGATCGAGCCGCGCACGCACAGCACCCGACGGATCAGCCGGTGCCGCTCGATCTCCACCGTGTCGCCGTCGACCGGCATGAAGTCCTGGACCTCGCCCACGCCGTCCTCGGTGTAGAACCGGGTGATCAGGACGTTGGTGTCGGGGAAGTAGAACTGCTTGGTCCTGGCTGGCACCGCCGCCGCCAGTTCGAAGCGGCCGCCGCGCTCCGCGTCCAGGATCGACGCGAAAACGCTCGGCGCGTCGAAGGACGGGCAGCAGTACCAGTCGATCGTGCCGTCGGTCCCGACCAGTGCCACACTGCGCAGGTCGCCGATCAGGCCGTGCTCGGCGATCGGCAGGTATGCCGTGCCGTTCCCAGGTGCTCCGCTCATCGCAGCCTCCTGCCGATCAGCCTAAGCAGGATCGGCCACGGGTGTCAGGGGAACGGCCGTCCCGTTCGGCCTCTCGTGCGGCCCCCGGCTCGGCCCCCCGTGCTGCCGCCTCCGGTTCGGCCCACCGGCGCGGCCCTCCCCTCGTGCGGTGCGGGCCCTCAGACGGTGAGGACGCGTACCCCCGCCTCCTCGAACCGCCGGACCGTCTCCGGCGCCGCCGCCGAGTCCGTGACCAGCGTGCCGACCCTCTCGGCACCGCAGATCCGGGCGAACGCCCGCTGCCCGAGCTTGCTGGAATCGGCGGCCACGACCACCCGCTCGGCCCGCTCGCACAGCAGTCGGTTGATCGCCGCCTCCGCCTCGTCGTGGGCGGCGGCACCGTGCGTGGCGTCGAAGGCGACGACACCGAGCACCGCCACGTCGAGAGTGATCTGACCGAGCACCCCGTCCGCGAGCGGCCCGACCAGCTCGTACGACTGGGGACGCGCGACCCCGCCCGTCAGCACGATCTTGAACTGAGGGCGTACGGCCAGCTCATTGGCGATGTTGAGCGCGTTGGTGACGATCGTCAGCGCGGGCGAGCCGCTGGAGAGGTCCCCGCGCACGGCGAGCGCCCGCGCCACCTCGGTGGTGGTCGTGCCACCGGTCAGGCCCACGGCCTCGCCGGGCGCGATCAGCTCCCCGACCGCCTTGGCGATGCGCTGCTTCTCGGAGGCGTGGCGGGCCGTCTTGTACCGCAGCGGCAGCTCGTACGACACCCCGTGCACGACGGCGCCGCCCCGGGTGCGCACCAGCATCTGCTGTTCGGCCAGCTGGTCGAGGTCGCGGCGGATCGTCGCGGCCGAGACCTCCAGCTCGACGGCCGCTTCCTCGACGTCCAGCCGGCCCCGATCGACCAGCAGCTCCAGCAGCGCCTTCCAACGGGCGTCCCGGGACATCCGCACCCTCCGCTCCTCCGCCTCCCGGTGACCCTAGCGCACCGCACCTGTGCGCGAATGCTTGATTGTGCTTGAAAGTGCGCTGTATCTTGCAGGAAAAATCAAAACGACGGAGGTGTGCCCATGACCCATGTCGAGGACGAGCTGACCAGTCAGCCCGAGTGCTGGACCCGTGCGGCCGCGGCGGCCGCGCACCACTCCGACGCGCTCCCCGCGGCCGGGGAACGGGTCGCGATCGTCGGCTGCGGCACCTCGTACTTCATGGCACAGGCGGTGGCGGCGCTGCGCGAAGGCGCGGGCCAGGGAGAGACGGACGCCTTCGCCGCCTCGGAGTTCCCCCGCGGCCGCTCCTACGACCGGGTCGTCGCCCTCACCCGCTCCGGCACGACGACCGAAGTCCTGGACCTGCTGGGCCGGTTGAAGGGCGGCACCCGCACCACGGCCCTCACCGCGGACCCCGCCACCCCCGTCATGACCGCCGCCGACGAGGTCGTCGTCCTCGACTTCGCCGACGAACGCTCCGTCGTCCAGACGAGGTTCGCGACCACCGCCCTCACCCTGCTCCGCGCCCACCTGGGCCTGCACACCGACGCCGTCGTCGCCGACGCCCGCACCGCGCTCTCGACGCCCCTGCCCGACGGCCTCGTCGCGTGCACGCAGTTCACCTTCCTCGGCCGGGGATGGACCGTGGGGCTGGCCAACGAGGCCGGGCTGAAGATGCGCGAGGCGTCCCTCGCCTGGACCGAGGCCTACCCCGCGATGGAGTACCGGCACGGTCCGATCAGCATCACCACCCACGGCACCGCCACCTGGATGCTCGGCGAAGCCCCCGAAGGGCTGGCCGAACAGGTGCGGGAGACCGGCGGACTGTGGGTGCCGGGCGCCCTGGACCCCCTGGCCGAACTGGTCCGCGTGCAGCGCCTCGCGGTCGCCGTCGCCGCCGCCCGCGGCCTCGACCCGGACCAGCCCCGCCACCTCACCCGTTCGGTGATCCTCGACCGCCCCTAGGAGACGTCGTGCCCCTGGTCACCACCGGCGAGCTCGTCACCCGCGCCGCCACCACCCGCTCCGCGGTCGCCGCCTTCAACATCATCACCCTGGAACACGTCGAGGCCGTCATCGCCGCCGCCGAGTCCCTCGACTCGCCCGTCGTACTCCAAGTCAGCGAGAACGCCGTCAAGTTCCGCCACGGCCGCCTCCACCCGCTCTCCCGCGCCGCCGTCACCGCGGCCGAACACGCCGCCGTACCCGTCGCGTTGCACCTCGACCACGTCCAGAGCGACGACCTGCTCCGCCAGGCGGCCGACGCCGGCTTCGGCTCCGTGATGTACGACGCGGCCCACCTGCCCTACGCCGAGAACCTCGCCGCGACCCGGGCCGCCGCAGACTGGGCGCACTCCCAAGGACTGTGGATCGAGGCGGAGTTGGGTGAGGTGGGCGGCAAGCAGGGCCGGCCCCCGCTGGACGCCCACGCCCCCGGCGCCCGCACCGACCCCGTCGAGGCCCGCGCCTTCGTCACCGACTCCGGCGTGGACGCCCTCGCCGTGGCCATCGGCAGCGCCCACGCGATGACCGAACGCACCGCCACCCTCGACCACGACCTCCTCAAGCACCTCTCCGCCGTGCTGGAGGTGCCCCTCGTCCTGCACGGCTCCTCCGGAGTCCGCGACGACGAACTCACCGCGGCGGTCGCGGGCGGCATCGCCAAGGTCAACGTCGGCACCGCGCTCAACGTCGCCATGACGGGCGCGATCCGGGAGTTCCTGGCGGCTCACCCCGAGGCGGTGGACTCCCGCAAGTACCTGAGCGCGGGGCGGGACGCGATGGTCGAGGCCGCCCGGCGGATCATCAGGCTGCTCGGGCCGTGAGAACGGGCTGGTAGAAGCCGCCGGCGGCCGGATCGTGCCACCGCACGCCGGTGAAACCGGCCGCGGTCACGAACTCCGTCAACTGCGAACGGGTCAGCGCCCAGGAGGTCGTACGGCGCACGCGGACGGCCCAACCGTCCCCGTCGCCTGGCACGAGCTGGAAGTGCTCCACGTCGTAGCGCTCACCGTCCTCGTGCCAGTGCCACAGCTGGAAGGTGACCACCCGGTCGTCGGAGGTCCCGGAGACCTGCGGGGGCGATGCGCCGGGTCTGGTCCGGCGGATCTCGTCGTAGTCCCGGAGCGTGAGCAGCAGCAGGCCGTCGTCCCGCAGCACCCGCCGCATGCCCGCGAGCGCGGCCCCGACATCCGGGGCCGTCAGCAGATGCGCCACCGAGTTGTCGGCGCAGACCACCACGTCGAAGACACCCGGCGCGAACGGCAGCCGCCGCATGTCCGCGGCGGCCGTCGGCAGCAGGGCGCCGCGGGCCGATGCCTCCACCGCGGCGCGAGCGGCGGCCACGGGACTGAGGTCGCTGCCCACGACCCGGTGCCCCGCCAGGGCCAGGCCGATCGCCTGGGTCCCGATCCCGCACGCGCAGTCGAGGACCCGGTGCGGGCCCGGCCCCAGGAGGGCTCCCAGAGCCGCCGCCTGATGGGCCATGCTCGCGTCCCAGTCCGCGAAGATCCGGTGGTAGTCCGGAGCCAGCGAGTCGTAGAAGTCGCGCGCCGAGGAATCAGTCACTCGATCTCTTCACCGCTTTCAGCACCACGAACTTCGGGTCGCTGGCGACCAGTTGGCTGTTGCCGAACAGCTTCCGCAGCTTCACGTGGTACCCGAGGTGGCGGTTCCCGACCACCCACAGCTCACCGCCGGGCCGCAGCGCCCTGCGCGCATCGGTGAACATCCGCCAGGCCGTCGTGTCCGTCGTGGCCTGGTGGGAGTGGAACGGCGGGTTGTTGAGGACGAGGTCGACGCTGCCCGCCGGGACCCCCGCCAGACCGTCCCCGACCCGGAACTCCGCGTGCCCCGGCACCCCGTTGGCCTTGTACGTCCCCTCGGCCGAGGCGACGGCCTGGAAGGACTCGTCCACGAACAGCACCTCGGCCTCGGGGTCGGCGAGGGCCACGGCCGTGCCGACGACTCCGTTGCCGCAGCCCAGGTCCACGACCCGCCGGGAGCCGCGGCCGTCCGGGAGGTGCTGGAGGAAGAACCGGGTGCCGATGTCGAGGCGGTCCGCGCAGAAGACGCCCGCGTGGTTGAGGACGGTCCGGCCGGAGGCGGCACCGATGCCCTCGGGAAGCGTGTAGCCGTACGGCCAGGGGTTGGCGGGCCGTTCGAGCGTCGGCTCCGGGGTGCAGTGGATGAGCCGGGCCTTCTTCTCGGCCAGCGAGGTGCGGGTCGGCCCGAGGATCCGTTCGAACAACCGGAGCGTCGAGGTGTGGATCTCCTTCACCATTCCGGTGCCGACCACGACCGTGCTCTCGTGCACCGCGGGCGCCAGCCGCAGCAACTGGTCCTCCAGCAGGGCCAGGCTCTTCGGCACCCGCACCAGCAGGACGTCGATGCGGCCGGGCGGCGGGTCCTGCGTGGTGAGCAGCCGGACGGTGCCGGGCTCGACGTCGGCGCGCCCGAGGTTGGCCCGGGTCGCCTCCTGGCTGAGGAAGGAGTCGGTGATCTGCACCGGCCGGTGCGCGGCCAGCGCGGTGACCAGGGCGCCCCAGCGGTCCCCGACCACCACGACCGTGCCGGACAGGGCCACCCGCTCGTCCGCCAGATGCCTCAGCAGATACTCGTCGGAGGCGTCCCAGGCGCGCAGCCGGTCACGCGGGTCCTCGGGGAAACGGGTGAGCGCGAGCTCGCCCCAGGGGGTCGTCATACGGTCGTCCATCGTGCGTCAAGGCTATCGGAGTCGCAGCTCAGACCGGCTCGGGCAGGATGGAGGGCATGGAAGCCGAGCTGTTCCCCCGGCCCCGCGCGCAGGTCGCGCCCGGTGCGGTGCATGTGCCCGACTGGCTGGTCCCGGCACGGCAGCGCGAGCTCCTGGAGGCCTGCCGGGAGTGGGCGCGTCCGCCCGCCGGACTGCGCACGGTGCGCACCCCGGGCGGCGGCACCATGACCGCCCGGCAGGTCTGCCTGGGCTGGCACTGGTACCCGTACGCCTACGCCCGCACGGTCGCCGACGGCGACGGGTCACCGGTGAAGCCCTTCCCGCCCTGGCTGGGCGAGCTGGGCCGGCGGGCGGTCCGGGACGCCCTGGGCGCCGACGTCCGCGGATACGACATCGCACTGATCAACTTCTACGACGGCGACGCCCGCATGGGCATGCACCGCGACAGCGACGAGAAGTCGGACGCGCCCGTGGTCTCCTTGAGCCTCGGCGACACCTGTGTCTTCCGCTTCGGCAACCCCGAGACCCGGACCAGGCCCTACACGGACGTCGAGCTGCGCAGCGGCGACCTGTTCGTGTTCGGCGGCCCGTCGCGGCTCGCCCACCACGGGGTGCCCCGGGTGCATCCGGGCACCGCGCCGCCCGAGTTGGGGCTGACCGGGCGCCTCAACATCACGCTGCGGGTCAGCGGCCTGTAGGCCGTCGGCACGAACGGATCATGGGAGACTCGCCCTCATGAGCGGCAAGGCGGACCCCCGGCCGGCGGGGGAAGGGACGACCTCGAGGGCGCGGCTGGACCGGGGGCGCGGTGCGCTCGGGCCCGCGTTGGAGCTCGTGCACACCGGGCGGGCGCCCACCCGGGCCGTGCTCACCGCCGAGCTGGGGGTGACCCGGGCGACGGCCGGCGCGGTCGCGGCCGAGCTGGAGGCGCTCGGACTGATCCGGGTCGACGCCCGGCCCACCGCGGCCACCGGTTCGCAGGGCAGGCCCTCGCACCGCCTCGCGGTTGCCGAGGACGGCCCGGTCGTGCTCGCCGCCCAGGTGCACGCCGACGGTTTCCGCGCCGCCCTGGTCGGTCTGGGCGGCCGTATCGTCGCCACCGCCCCCGGCTGCGAGACCGTCGACGCCGACCCGGCGAAGGTCCTCGGGTCCGTCGTGGAGGCGGGCGCCGACCTGCTGCGCACGACCGGCAGACGCTGCGTGGGCGCCGGACTGGCCGTGCCGTCCGCGGTCGCCGAACCCGACGGCCTCGCCCTCAACCCCCTGCACCTCGCCTGGCCCGCGGGCGCCCCCGTCCGCCGGATCTTCGACGAGTGCGTGCGGGCCGCCGGCATCGCCGGACCGGCCTTCGCGGGCAACGACGTCAACCTCGCCGCGCTCGCCGAGCACCGGCACGGCGCGGGCCGCGGCGCCCGGGACCTGCTGTGCGTGGCGACCGGACACCGGGGCGTGGGCGGCGCGCTGGTGCTCGACGGGCGTCTGCACACGGGCAGTTCGGGCCTGGCCCTGGAAGTCGGCCACCTCACCGTGAACCCCGAGGGCCGCCCCTGCCACTGCGGCAGCCGGGGCTGCCTCGACGTCGAGGCCGACCCGCTGGCCCTGCTCACGGCGGCGGGACTCGACCCGGGCCCCGAGCAGTCCCTGCTCCGGCAGGCCGACGACCTCGTCCGCGACCACTATGACGACCCCGCCGTCCGTACGGCGGCCGAGTCGCTGATCGACCGCCTGGGCCTGGGCCTCGCCGGTCTGGTCAACATCCTCAACCCGGACCGGATCATTCTCGGCGGCCTCCACCGCACCCTCCTGGACGCCGATCCGGAGCGGCTGCGTGCCGTCGTCGCCCAGCGCAGCCTGTGGGGACAGAGCGGCGGTGTTCCCATCCTGGCCTGCACCCTGGACCACAACAGCCTCGTCGGGGCGGCCGAGTTGGCGTGGCAGCCGGTGCTGGACGACCCGCTGGGGGCACTGACCCGTGGCTGAACTCCTGGTCGCCGAGGGGCTGCGCCTGGTCGAGGTGGCGCCCCCGGTGCTCCCGGCCGTGGCGCGGACGGCCATGGACCGTGAGTGGGACAAGGCGGTCCTGGCCAATCCGGCCCTGTTCGACGGCCCGGTGGCGGTCTGCGCCGGACTGTCCCGCGAGACCCCGGACACCCTGCTCGTCTCCTGGTCCCGGGTCACCTACCGCTACTTCGCCCTGCGCCGCGTCCCGGGCGCCACCGTGCAGCGGTCCCTGTTCGTCAGCGTGGTGCAGCCGGCCGAGGACGGACGCGTCCTGGTGGGCCGTATGTCGTCGGCCACCGCCGCGCCCGGCCGCTGGCAGTTCCCCGGCGGATCCGTGGAGCCACCCGTCGGCGACGAGCCGCTCGACGAGCACGCGCTGCGCCGCCACGCGGCACTGGAGCTGGCCGAGGAGACGGGCGTCGACCTCCCGGCCGCCGAGCTCACCCGCTGTCTGGTCACCCACGGCGAGGACGGACAGGTCGGCGTCCACTACCTGGCGCCGCCGCTCCCCGCCGACCTCCTGCGGGAACGCTTCAGGACGCTGGTCGCCGCCGACACGGCCCTGGGGCGCGTCCCGGAGTTCGACCGGATCGCGCTCGTCGGCTCACCCGCCGAACTGCCGGACCTCGCCGGTCCGCACGTGGCCTACCTGGAACCCGTCGTCCGGTGGGCGGGCCGCCGAGTAGGCTCGTGACATGCGGATCTCCGTCTCCTCGGACATGGACGAACCAGTGGCGCGCACCCTCGTCGACGAGTTGCGCACACGTGGCCACGAGGTCGTCGCGTACGGCGCCCTGAGCCCCGGCGCCGACCCGCGATGGGCCGTCTGTTCGCAGGCCGCGGCCCGTGAGGTGGCCGAGGGGACGGCCGACCAGGCGATCGTGTGCTGCTGGACCGGCACCGGCGCCTCCATCGCCGCGAACAAGGTCCCCGGCGTACGGGCCGCGCTGTGCACGGACGCGGGCACCGCGGACGGCGCCCGCCGCTGGAACGACGCCAATGTCCTGGCCCTCAGCCTCCGCCTCACCTCCGGGCCCCTCCTCAGGGAGATCCTCGACGCCTGGTTCACCGCGGAGGCGAGCGAGGACGCCGAGGACCTGGCCAACGTGGCCCACGTGCGAAGCCTGGACGCCGGCCGGGGCTAGCGGCCCGCGTCCCGTCCTGTCAGTGGACCAGGGGCGCGGCCACCTTCAGCTCGTCGCGCTCGATCAGCCGGCGGACGGATTCCAGTACGGCGTCCTCCGGTTCGTAGCGCGGGGCGTAACCGAGCAGGGTCCTGGCCTTGTCGATGCTGAGGCACTGGCTGCGGTAGAGGTGCTCCCAGCTCGCCTCGGCGTGCTCCGGGGCCGTGTCCTGGCGGAACCGGTCCCAGGTCACCGTCTCCAGCGTCGCGGTCCGGCCGAACCAGCCGGCGGCGATGTGGGCGTACCCGCGCACGTTCAGCGCGGTGGGGGCGACGACGGTGAAGTCCTCGCCCGCCGCCGCGTCCCGCTCCTCGACCGCCCGCTCGAAGGCCTGGGCGACATCGTCGGCGTGCACATGGTGCATCAGCTCGACACCGAGACCCGGAACCCGCAGCGGCTGACCGGCCGAGAGCGTGTACCAGACCGCCGGGTCGAGGTTCCCCAGCGGACCGATCGGGTGCCAGCCGGGGCCGACGATGTGCCCGGGGTGCAGGGACGTGGTCACCAGGCCCCCGGACGCGGTCTCCTCCTTCAGCATCCGGGCGATCCGGTCCTTCTGGATGCCGTACTCGCCGACGGGCGGGGTGCCGGTGGCCTCGGAGATCGGCAGCTTGTGGCTGGGACCGTGGCGCCACACGGTGCCGCAGTGCAGCAGGTGTCCCACCTCGCCGCGCAGCCGCTCGACCAGCGCGGTGGCCGACTCCAACGTGAAGCAGACCAGGTCGATCACGGCGTCCGGGGCCAGCCCTGCCACCCGGTCACCGAAGGTGCCCGCACCGTCCTCCTGCTCCCGGTCGGCGACGACCTGGCGGACCTGCTCCCATTCGGGAGCCTCGGTGTAGGCCGTGCGGGTGCCACGGCTGATGTTGATCACTTCATGGCCGGCGCGGACCAATCGGGGAACCAGGAAGGTGCCGATGTGCCCGCTGCCGCCGATGACGACGACTCGCATGTTCTTCCCATCAGTGTCAGGTCGGTGGGGTCAGTCTGGTCAGGTCCGCGGCGACGCCGTCAAGCTCCACAGGGCCGCGACCAGCGGTCGGCGCAGATCTGCCCGGCGGACGCACAGACCGATCGGGAAGGGTTCGGGCCGCGGATCGGCGGGCACTTCCGACAGCCGTTCGCGCACCGCGCTGTGCTCCAGCACGAGGCGGGGGACCACCCCCGTGCCGCAGCCCAGGGCGACCAGCGTCAGCAGCCCCTCGTGCCCGTCGGGCTCGCAGGCCACGTCGGGGACCGTGCCGCGGGCGCGGAACCAGCGGTCGGCCGCCTCGCGGACCAGCCCGCGGTGCGGGAGGACGAACGGCCCGTCCAGCTCCGGGTCCGGCCGGTCCCGCGCGGTGACGAGGACCAGCTCGGTCACCGCCACCGTCCGGCTCACCAGCCCCTCCGGCAGCCGGGCCGGGATCCCCGCGACGGCCACGTCCACCTCGCCCTCGTCCAGCCGGGCCGTCGCGGCCGCCGCGTCACCGGTGCGCAGGTCCAGCCGTACCTGGGGATGGACCGCGCGGAACGGCGCCAACAGGTCCGGCAGCAGGGCCTGGCAGGCCGTCACCGTCGCGAACACCGCGAGACGGCCGGTCAGTTCGGCCGGGTCGGGGTGCTCCTCGCGGTAGGCCCGCCACAACTCCAGGGCCTGGACGGCGTACTCACGGAAGCGATGCCCCTGCGCGGTCAGCGACACCCCGCGCGGACCGCGGTCGAACAGCCGATGCCCGAGCTCGGCCTCGAGCCGCTGCACCGTCCTCGTCAGCGTGGCCGGACTGACATGGCAGTCCAGGCTCGTCCGCCCGAAGTTCAGCGTCTGCGCGAGGTGCAGGAAGAGCCGCAGCTCGCGGTGATCATCCATGTGACCTCGGCCTTTCATTCCGTGCAACAGGGCGCTGCGGAAGTTGCGCTTGCTGCAACAGTCGACCGGAGCCTACAACTCCACCATGACCTCCACCACGTACGACTCCGCTGTCTTCGCCCTCGAGACCATGGACGTCCCCGGCGGCGCGGAGACCGTCCTGCGCGGCGGCCGCCACCTGTTCCCCCTGCTGCCCGCGGCCTTCGCCGGGGTCCGCCGCATCGGTGTGCTCGGCTGGGGCCCGCAGGGTCGCGCCCAGGCACTCAACCTGCGCGACTCCCTCGCCGGTACGGACATCCGGGTGGCCGTGGGGCTGCGCCCCGGTTCCCGCTCGGCCGCCGACGCGCGCACCCACGGCTTCGCCGAGGAGGACGGCACGCTCGGCGACTGGCTCGCGGTCGCCGCCGACAGCGACCTGGTCGTGCTGTTGATCGCGGACGCGGCCCTCGCCGCCCACCACCAGGAGATCTTCGCGGTGCTGAAGCCCGGCGCCGCGATCGGACTCTCGCACGGCTTCCTGCTCGGCCATCTCCGCGAGACCGGTGGCGAGTTCCCCGCGGGCCACCCCGTGATCGCCGTCTGCCCCAAGGGCATGGGCGACTCCGTGCGTCGCCTCTACCAGCAGGGCGCCGAGGTCAACGGCGCCGGGATCAACAGCAGTTTCGCCGTGCACGCCGACCCCGACGGACGGGCCGTCGACCTCGCGCTCGGCTGGTCGGTGGCGCTCGGATCGCCGTACACCTTCCGGACCACGCTGCACAGCGAGTACCTCTCGGACATCGTCGGCGAACGCGCGATTCTGCTCGGCGCCGTGCACGGCATCGTCGAGACGCTGTACACGCGGTACCGGCTGGCAGGGGACGACGAGGTGACGGCGTACGAGAGGTCCTGCGAGAACGTCACCGGGCCGATCGCGCGCACCGTCTCGCACTCCGGCCTGCGGGCCGTCCGCGACGCTCTCGACCCGGCCGGCCGGGACGTCTTCGACCGTGCGTACACGGCGACCTACGGGCCCGCCCGCGAGATCGTCGCGGAGATCTACGACGAGGTCGCCGACGGCACCGAGCTGCGCAGTGTGATCCTGGCCGAACGGCGGCTCGGGGCACGGCCGATGAGCGGGATCGGCGGCTCGCCGATGTGGGCAGCCGGCGAGCAGGTGCGGGCCCGCCGCGGTGAACGCGAGCTGCCCGTCGACCCGTTCACGGCCGGTGTCTTCGTCGCCACCATGCTCGCCCAGATCGACGAGTTCGCCGAGCGCGGCCACCCCTGGTCAGAGATCGTCAACGAGTCCGTCATCGAGGCCGTCGACTCCCTTCTGCCCTACATGCACGCGCGCGACGTGGCGTACATGGTCGACAACTGCTCCCGCACGGCCCGCCTCGGCGCCCGCCGCTGGGGCCCGCGGTTCCAGGCCGCCTATGAGCAGATCGCCTACCCGGCCGCCGAACTCCCGGCGGACGAGGGCCTGATGGCGGCCTTCGTGAACCATCCCGCCCACGGGGCGCTGGCCGCGGCCGCGAAACTGCGGCCGTCGGTGGACATCTCGGTGGCGTAGGGCCGCTGTCAGTGGCGGCGGCTAGCCTGCGGGCATGATCGAGACGACCGAGGGCGACCGCGCCTTCCCGCCCGCCCTGGCCGAGGTGGCCCGCGTGGAGTTCGACTACGACGAGGGCGAGGGCGTCGACTTCGAGCCGTACGACGCCTTCGACTCGGCCGAGGAGACCACCGACTGGCTGCGCCACTGGACCGGCAACCACGCCCTGGACGGCGACGCCTACCGGGTCTTCGGACAGGACGGCACCGGTGGCCTCGCCGCCCTGTGGCGGGTGCGGCCGGGGCGGCCCCTGGCCGAGCAGCCCGTGGTGTTCCTGGGCTCGGAGGGCGAGCGCGGTGTGGTGGCGGCGAGCCTGTCCGACTTCCTGTGGGTGCTGGCCGACGGCCTGGGGCCGATGGAGGTCGTGGAGTACGAGCAGTACGACCCCCGGCCGAACCCGGCGCTGACCGCACTCGCCGAGCGGCACGCCACCACTCCGCGCCGCCCCACCCGCGACATCGTCGAAGCGGCGCGGTCGGAGTTCCCGACGTTCTCCGAGGACATCGACGCCCTCTGCCGGTGAACGGCCTCAGGGCGCCTTCCACTCCACGGCCAGGGCCCGACCGGGGTTGTCCGTGAAGATGCGTCGCACCAGTTCGGCGCCCGAGCCACCGAGCTCGGCCGCGAGCCGTGGCCGCACCCGGCGCAGCAGATACGGCATCCCCGGGCCGCCGTTCACCGAGCGGGCGCCCGCGGTCGTGGTGTCGCCGCCGAGCAGCAGACGGTCTCCGTGGCCCGCCTCGGCCAGGGCCCGTACGGCGTCCGGCATGCGCCAGTCCGTGGCGTGGTGGGCGCGCGAGGGCCCGTCGAAGGCCAGATAGCAGCCGGACGCCGCGGCCTGGCGGTGCACGGTGAGGTCGGGGGAGCGGTTGAGGTGCCCGAGGACGACCCGCTGCGGCGGCACGCCCAACTCCCCGCACAGCACGTCCAGTACGTCCAGCGCGCCGGTTCCCAGTTCCAGGTGGACGGCGATCGGCGCCCCCGTCGCGTGATGGGCCTCGGCCGCCGCGGTCATCGTCCAACGGGCGTGCGCGTCGAGCGCGTGGAAACCGCCCGCCACCTTGATCAGCCCCGCGCGAACCCCCGAGACCCCGATGCCCTCGGTCAGTTCGGCGACGAACACCTCGGCCAGCCTGCCGCGCAGCCCGGCGAGCGTGTCGTCGTCGTAGTGGACGGCCTGGTGCAGCCCGGTCGCAGCGACGATCCGCACCCCGGTCTCCCGCGACAGCGACGGCAGATCGGCGGCCCGCCGCCCCAGCCCGTACGGCGTCCACTGCACCACGGCGCCACCGCCCTGCGCCGCGAACGCGGCGAGCTCGGCCCGCGCGGCGGACAGGCTCCGCAGTTCCTGCCCGGGCAGTCGAGGGCTGCCGAAGAAGAGATGGTCGTGGGCGTCGCACACGCCGAGCTGCTCGGCGGGGATGTCACCGGCCACGGTACGGATCGCGCCCGCCGTCACCACTGCCGCCCTCGCTTCAGTCGCTCGCGCCCCGGCGCCGACACGTGCAGCACCTCGAACACCTCGCCGTCCGCCTTGGGCGACTCGTGCGTCCACAGCGAGAAGTGGACGAGCTCCCAGCGGGCCGTGTCCACGGCGGCGGCCGCGAACACCGCACCGTCCTGCCCGGCCAGCAGCTCTGTCCCACCCACCGCGTCCGCCGTCACGTCGGTCAACTCCGCGCCCTCCGGCACCGGTTGAAGTCTCCTCACGGCCCACCGCGGCGGTGCGCCGGCGGCTCGGCCCTCCTCGTAGGACAGACCGGTCCACTGCCGCACCGACGGCCGCCCGAAGTCGTCGCTGAGCACCTGGAAGGCGCCTCCCCAGAGGAACGCGTTCATGCCCGCCACGGTGTTCCAGAGGTAGAAGGGCGCGTACTGGTTGACGGGCGAGCCGTTCACCCCGCGCTCGCGCATCAGATACGTCTTGAAGCCCAACCCCTCCCAGTCGTCCAGCAGATGCCCTACCCGGGCAACGCGCGCGCGGATGATCTCCATGTCGTAGTCGGCGGGCAGGGTGAGCTCGTACTGCATGGCGTGCATCGGGCGCCTCCTCAGGCGGGACGGTCCACGGCGGCGACATGGGTGTCCCACTCGGTTGTCATGCCGTCTTCCGTGGCCTCGACGACCGCGAGATGGGTCATGAAGGTGCGCGGCCCGGCCCCGTGCCAGTGCCACTCGCCCGGCTCGATCCACACCGTGTCGCCCGCGCGGATCCGCTCGACGGCAGCACCCCTGCGCTGCACCAGCCCCTCGCCCTGAAGGACATGGAGCACCTGGCCGTGCGGATGGCGGTGCCACGCGGTGTGGGCGCCGGGCGCGAAGTGGACGTTGAACATCCGCAGCCGGGACGGTGCGGGGGGTGCGGCCAGCTCGTCGAGCCACACCGTGCCGGTGAAGTTCTCCGCCGCTCCCTGCTGGGTCTCCGGTCGCTGTCGGGTGATCTGCACGTGGATGAACTCCCTCAATCCGTCCGGGGCTTGAGCAGTGAGAGCAGACCCCGCACACCGGTGTCGAACGCGGCGGGCGAGCCGGAGGCGCGGGCGAGGACGTAGCCGCCCTGGACGGTCGCGAGCACGGTGGCCGCGATCTCCTCGCCGTCCAGCGAGGACGCGAACCGGCCCTGCTCCTTGCCCTCCTCGACGATCCCGGCGATGCGCTCGCGGAGCCAGTCGATGGTCTCGTCGACGGGCGCGCGCAGTTCGTCGCTGGCGACGATGTCCGGGTCCATGGTGAGCCGGCCGATCGGGCAGCCGCGCAGCACATCGCGCTCGCGCCGCAGATACGCCTCGATGCGCTCGTACGGCGTGCCCGGGCCGCCGAGCACCTCCTCCGCGGTGGCACGCAGCTCTGCCGCGGTCCTGCGGATCGCGGCCAGCGCGAGGTCGGGCTTGCCCTTGAAGTGGTGGTACATGCTGCCCTGTCCGGCGCCCGCGCGCTCCAGGATGGCCTTGGGGCTGGTCCCCACATAGCCGCGCTCCCACAACAGCTCACGGGTGGACTCGATCAGTCGGTCCGAGGTGCTCATGGACGCACTGTACATACTAGTAGTTACAGAAGTCGAGACCCTCGGGGAGCAGCCGTCAACGGGCCGCGTACTCCCCGGGAGGTACACGAACTGCCGCTGGCCGTACGACGACCCGGCCCCCTCCCCGGAGCCAGTCTCGAAGCATCACCGAAGGACACCTTCAGCAACTCCAGGGAGATGAACCGACATGCAGACTCTCGCGCACTGGGACGGCGGACCGGGCCCGTGGATCCTGTTCTTCCCGCTGATCTGGGCAGCCGTCGTGCTCGGCGTCGTCACCGTCCTGCGCCGCACCGTCCGGCGTGGCCGCGGCGGACCCTGGCGCACTCCGGCCGACGTCGGCCCCTCCGGCGACTCGCCCATCGCCGTGCTCGGCCGCCGCTTCGCCTCCGGAGAGATCGACGAGGACGAGTACTGGCGCCGGCTGTCCGTCCTGGACGAGCAGTTCGGCCGGGCGGCGGGCAAGGGCGGTGCGGCATGACCGCCACGACCGCCTCGACGAGGACGCTGCCCGCCGCCCGGGTGGTCGACGCCGTGAAGGTGTACGGCAGCGGCGACACCGGCGTACGGGCCCTGGACGGGGTGAGCGTCGACTTTCCGGCCGGCCGCTTCACCGCGATCATGGGCCCCTCGGGCTCCGGCAAGTCCACACTCATGCACTGCGCGGCCGGCCTCGACTCGCTCACCGAGGGCACCTCCTACATCGGCGACACCGACCTCGGCTCCCTCGACGACCGCCGCCTGACCCTGCTGCGCCGGGACCGCGTCGGCTTCGTCTTCCAGGCGTTCAACCTGGTGCCGACGCTGACCGTCGAGGAGAACATCCGGCTGCCGCTGGACCTCGCGGGCGGCAAGGGCGACCAGGAGTGGATCGACGCGCTGATCGACGTCGTCGGTCTGCGCGACCGGCTTCGTCACCGGCCGGCCGAACTCTCCGGCGGACAGCAGCAACGCGTCGCCGTGGCGCGGGCGTTCGCCGGCCGGCCCGACGTCGTCTTCGCCGACGAGCCCACCGGAAACCTCGACTCCCGCTCCGGCGGCGAGGTCCTCGGCCTCCTCGGCAGGACCGTGCGCCGGACGGCCCGTACGGTCGTCATGGTCACCCACGACCCGGTCGCCGCCGCCCACGCCGACGAGGTCGTCTTCCTCGCCGACGGACGTCTGGTGGACCGGATGGACGCCCCGACCGCCGAGCGGGTCCTGGACCGGATGAAGGCGCTGGAGACGGCGTCGCCCACGCAAGCCCCTTCGGGACCGCAGACGCCCCCGCGGACCTGGACGGAGGGGTCCTCGTGAACGCCTCCCTCCGTCTGAGCGTGTCCTCGCTGCGCGCCCACAGGCGTCGTTTCGCCGGAACCTTCCTCGCCGTGTTCCTCGGGGTCGCCTTCCTCGCCGGAACACTGATCATGGGAGACACTCTCCGCGCCGGCTTCGACACCATGTTCGGCAACGCCACCAGCGGCACCGACGCCGTGATCCGCAGCGCCGATGCCATCACCACGCCGGGCGAGAGCGCAGGGGTGCGCGAGCCGGTCCCCACCGACCTGGTCGGGACCGTCGAGCAGGTTCCCGGCGTCGCGGCCGCCGCCCCCGACATCCAGGGCGCCGGCCAGCTGGTCGGCGCGAACGGCGAGCCCATCGGCGGCCAGGGACCGCCGACCCTCGCCGGGAACTGGATCGACGACTCGCGGCTCAACCCGTATCGGCTCGCCGAGGGCCGCGCGCCGCGGAAATCCGGCGAGGTCGTCGTCAACCGCGGCACCGCCGAGAAGGGCGACCTGAAGATCGGCGACACAACGATCCTGCGGACGCCCGACCCCGTCGAGGTGACCGTGGTCGGCCTCGCGACCTTCGGCGGCGAGGACGGCATGGCCCAGGTGACCTACACCGGCATGACGCGGGCCGACGCCGAGAAGTACCTCACGGCCAGGCCCGGTGAAGCCTCGGACATCAAGGTGCGCGCAGGTCCCGGCGTCAGCCAGCGGGAGCTCGTCGACCGGCTGACTCCCGTACTGCCCGAGGGCGTCGAGGCGATCACCGGTCAGGAGGCGACCGAGGAGAACACCGACATGATCTCCAGCCGGTTCCTGGCCGTCTTCACGACCTTCCTGCTGGTGTTCTCGGGCGTGGCCCTCCTGGTCGCCACCTTCTCCATCCACAACACCTTCGCGATCGTCGTCGCCCAACGCACCCGGGAGAACGCCCTGTTGCGCGCGCTCGGCGCCTCCCGTCGCCAGATCACCGCGTCGACCCTGACCGAGGCGAGCGTCGTGGCCGTGGCCGCCTCCGCGGCGGGTCTCGCGGGCGGCATCGGGGTCGCCGCGGGCCTCCAGGCACTGTTTCCGGCGATCGGATTCCCCTTCCCCGAGGGCGACGTGGTGATCGGCGCGCTGTCGATGACGCTGCCGCTCGCGGTCGGCGTGGTGGTCTGCCTGGGCTCCGCGCTGCTGCCCGCCGTACGCGCCGGACGCACCGCGCCTCTCGCCGCACTGCGCGAGACGGCCGTCGACCGGTCGGGCGCCTCCCGCGTCCGTGCCGTCACCGGGGCCGGCCTGGCCGCGCTCGCCGTGGCCGTCACCCTGACCGGCGTCCTGGTGTCACCGTCGATCTGGCTCGCGGGAACCGGCGCGGTCCTGGCCCTCGTCGCGTTCGTGGTCCTCGGTCCGGTCGCCTCGACCACGGCCGTTCGCGTGCTCGGCGGCCCGCTGGACCGGCTCCGCGGCGTCACCGGCTCCCTCGCCCGGCGCAACGCCCTGCGCAGTCCCAGGCGGACGGCCGCCACCGCGAGCGCGCTGATGATCGGCGTGGCCGTGGTCTCCCTGTTCACCGTGTTCGGGGCGTCCCTGAAGGCCACCATGGACCAGACCGTGTCCCGGTCCTTCGCGGGCGATGTCGTGGTCAGCACCCCGTCGTTCGGCGCGGGCGGCAGCGGTCTCAGCCCCCGGCTCGCCGGGGCGGTCCAGCGACTGCCCGAGGTGGACACCGCCGTCGGCCTCGGTCGAGGTGTCGCCGAAGTCGACGGCAACGGACGGGCGTTGACCGTCTCGGACCCGCTCGCACTGGAGCGCACCTTCGACCTCGGCACCGTGCGGGGCTCCTTGAGCGCTCTCGGCGCCGACGGCATCGCCCTCACCCGGACGGAGGCGGCCAAGCAGGGCCTCACGACCGGGGACAGGACCGAACTCGCCTTCACCGACGGCGAGAAGGACACTTTCACGGTCCGCGCGGTCTACGACCGGTCCGAGCTGGCGGGGGACTACGTCATCACCCGTGCGGCCTGGGCCCCGCACCGCACGCAGGACTCCGACACCCTCGTCGCGGTCTCCTTCAAGGACGGTGTGAGCACCGACGCGGGCAAGGCGGCGGTGGAGAGGGTGGCGGCGCGGTACGGCCATCCCGAGGTGCAGACCCGCGACGAGTACGCGCGGTCCTCGGCCGGCGGCATCGACATGATGCTCACGCTGGTCTACGCGCTGCTCGCCCTCGCGGTCCTCATCGCGCTGCTGGGCATCGCCAACACGCTGACCCTGGCGATCCACGAGCGCACCCGCGAGCTGGGCCTGCTGAGGGCCGTGGGCCAGACCCGTTCCCAGCTCCGTGCCATGGTCCGCTGGGAGTCGGTCCTGGTCGCCGCCTTCGGCACGGTCGGCGGGCTCGCTCTCGGCGCCTTCCTGGGCTGGGTCCTGGTCGAGGCCTCGGACGGCGCGAGCGACAGCACCTTCGCCTTCGCGGTGCCACCCCTGCAACTGGCGGTGGTCGCCCTGGTCGGCGTCACCGCGGGAGCCCTCGCGGGCCTGCGCCCGGCCCGGCGCGCGGCACGCCTGGACGTGTTGCGGGCGATCGCCACCGAGTGACGGGCAAGGGCTCACCGGACCACCGCTGAGCCGTGCGCCGAGAGAGATCCGGCGGGGCGCGCCGGTGCCGGGACGAAGAACGCGCACAGCCCCGAAGGGCCGAGCACGATCCCCGTCCCGGCACCGGGCGCGAGTGACCCGCGGGTGAACGAGCGGGAGGAGAAGGCGTCACCGCCCGGTCAGCCGGCAACGGCCGACCGGGCGGGAGCGTGTTCGGGCCTGCGTCCGTCGGCCCGCACCTCGGGGAACCGGAGCGCGGTCCTGTCGACGACGGTGCGCCGCGGGGGCCGCGCGGCGGCGGGCGTGGGCAGGGTGAACCACACGGCCTTCCCCGACTCGCCGTCCGGCCGCACGCCCCAGCTCTCGCTGACCGCGGCGACCATCGCGAGCCCGCGCCCGCACGTGGCGAGCGGCTCGGTGTCCTGGATGTCGGCCACGACCGGCAGACGCGGGTCGTGGTCGTGCACCGAGACCATGAGCCGGTCGAGCAGCAGCTCGATCTTCACGGTGCACGTCTTGTCGGGCTGGGCATGGCGGTGGACGTTGGTCAACAGCTCCGTCACACCGAGCACGGCCCGGTCTATGAGGGGGTCCATATGCCAGTAGCGCAACTGTGCTGAAAGGATTCTGCGGACCTGGCCGATCCGCGACGGCAGAGCCTGGAGCTCCACCGTGCAATGCCTGCTCGGGTGACTGATCACGGCTGCGACTCCCCGACGTGAGGTCCGGAAGAACACGGAATTCGGATCGATTCAGCAGGTGACTGATTGAGAACGGCCGCCTGCTGTCGTGCCCGGCGGGCTGGTTCGCAGCGTGATCGCCGGTAGACCCAGAGTGATGTGAGACCAGCGTGACTCAGGAGGTGCGGTCCCGCAACTCGCGGTGACTCAGTCGCCACGCCCCGCAGCCCGGCGTACGGCCTCGATGAACCGGCGCGCGGCGGGTGGCCCCGGCTCGCCCGGAGCGGGGTCGTGATCACCCAGGGTCAGCAGATACCGGTTGCCGTTGAGGTCGGCCAGGGCGCGGTCGTCCGCCGCGAACCAGGGCTTGGAGGCGCGCACCGCCTGTACCGGCGCGCTGTCGATCTCGCTGCCGTAACTGGTGAGCAGTTCCAGTCTGCCGTCGTTGATACGGACCTGACCGGCCCGGGTGAGCGAGCGCAACCTCTTTCCGATCCGCACGCCCGTAGCCGTGAACTCCGGCTCCGCCATGCCGCCCCGCCCCCTTGTGCGCGTCGGTGTGCCGGCCCGTGCCGCCGCGTGGGCCGAGAGCCGGCTTCTGTCGTGATCCAGTGTGCGCCCCCGTTCGAAACTCCGTCCCGCCCGGTGCAGTCTGCCCGCCACGGGCGTCCAGCACCAGTACGCACGACATCTCACCGGAAGCGACCGGAGCACTCGTGCGAATGCGCCCCCGCCGCCGCGTTCCGTGGCGACCCCAGGGGTGCCTTTGAGGCCCTCAAAGGTGTGTTTATGCAGGTGAGAAGCGTGCGGAAGGTGTCTATGATCGGTACGTCGGCCGTGCGACGTGCCGTCGGCGCGAAGTGTTAGGAGCCCCGCCGTGAGCACCCCTCAGCAGACCCGGACCGGCGATACCCTCGACGTCGACCGCAGCGACACCACCTACCGCGGCTGGCTGAAAGAAGCCGTCCGCAAGGTCCAGGCCGACGCCAATCGGTCGGCCGACACGCACCTCCTGCGCTTCCCGCTCCCCGAGAGCTGGGGCATCGACCTGTACCTCAAGGACGAGTCGACCCACCCCACCGGCAGCCTCAAGCACCGGCTCGCCCGTTCGCTCTTCCTCTATGGCCTGTGCAATGGCTGGATCCGGCCGGACCGCCCGGTGATCGAGGCGTCCAGCGGCTCCACGGCGGTGTCCGAGGCGTACTTCGCGAAGCTGATCGGCGTCCCGTTCATCGCGGTCATGCCCCGCACGACGAGCGCCGAGAAGATCCGCCTGATCGAGTTCCACGGTGGCCGGTGCCACTTCGTGGACGACCCGCGCACCATGTACGAGGAGTCCGCCCGCCTCGCGATGGAGACGGGCGGCCACTACATGGACCAGTTCACCTACGCGGAACGGGCCACGGACTGGCGCGGCAACAACAACATCGCCGAATCCATCTTCCGCCAACTGGAGTTGGAGCGTTTTCCGGAGCCCGCGTGGATCGTCGCCACGGCCGGGACCGGCGGCACCTCGGCGACCATCGCCCGGTACGTGCACTACATGCAGCACGACACCCGCATCTGTGTGGCCGATCCGGAGAACTCCTGTTTCTTCGAGGGCTGGACCACCGGCGATCCGGACGTCACGTGCGACTGCGGCTCGCGCATCGAGGGCATCGGCCGGCCGCGCATGGAGCCGAGCTTCGTGCCCGGGGCGATCGACCGCATGATGAAGGTCCCGGACGCGGCCAGCGTCGCCGCCGTACGCGCCCTGGAGCGGGCCATCGGCCGCCGTGCGGGCGGCTCGACCGGCACCGGGCTGTGGAGCGCGCTGAAGATCATCGCAGAGATGGTGGCCGAGGGGCGTCAGGGCAGTGTCGTCACCCTCCTCTGCGACCCCGGCGACCGGTACCTGGACAAGTACTACTCCGACACCTGGCTGGCCGACCAGAACCTGGACATCGAGCCCTACACCACAGCGATCACCTCCCTGCTCGAAACGGGCATCTGGCCCGACTGACCGCTCACGCGGGCGAGGGGTGAGGGGCGACCAGGGAGCGCCAGGTGGCTCCGTGGTGAACCGGTGTTCGGGGTGTTCTGCGGGGTCGCGGACCGTGGTTCTGTGCCGACGGGTTGCGGTCGGGCGTCATGGGTCCCGGGTGCGGGTCGCGGTCCTCAGCGGTGAGCCGCCGGTCAGGAGTGCGGCGAGCCGTCGGCCTTGGCCCGCGCCGGGGGAGTCGCGGGCCGGGGCCCTTCGGGTGCCTCCGCGACCGAGGTCCTGCGCCATGAGTCGCCGACCGGCGGTCTCCCTGCAGCTCTCGCCGAGACGTTTCCCACCGCGCTCCGGCCGGCATCCCGGTCTCGCCCCGTGCCGGTTTCCCCGGTTGCGCCCGCGGCTGGCTTCCCCGGTCTCGCCTGGGCCGGCTTCTCCGGTTGCGCCCCCGCCCGGCTCCTCAGTCGCGATCCCCGACTAGGTGCCCCGACAGGCGGCCCACGGCGCCCCGCCTCCGGTACTAGCCCCCCCCCGCCACGCGGCTAAGCAGTGAGTCGTCGGTCCAGGGTCCGGACCGCGTCGCGGAAGGCCCGTCCCAGACCGGCGCGGCCGAGCCTCGCGACCGCGCGGAACGCCGCCGTGCCGTCGACGGCGAACGTCCAGCGCACGTGGGTGCCCGCCCCGGAGGGGGTCAGGCGCCACTCCTCGACGATGGCGCGGGCGCCGGGCGCGTTGGCCACGTCGACCCGGTAGGCGTACACCTCGGGGTCCTTGGCCGCGAGGATCGTCTCCTGGAAGCGTCCGCCGCCCTTGAGGTGGATCTCCCGGGTCGAACCGTCCCCGGTCGGGCGCGCCAGCGTCACCGCGGAGAACCACTCCTCCCAGCCCGGCACGTCCTCGGCGAGCGCCCGGTAGACGGCCTCCGGCGGAGCGGACATCTCCTGCTCGAACACCATCCGTACGGGCGCTCTCGCGATGAAGTCGAGCCCCACCTCACGCAGTTGGTGAGCCATGGACACACCCCCCAGGTGTCGAACGGGAAGTGCCACCCTAGCTGACGATCAGTCAGCTGTCTGTATCGTCAACGGACTCGCCCGCCACGACCAGCCTCCGCAGATGCTCCGAGACCTCCGCGCGCGCCGATGCCGGCAGCCCCGCGTCCGTCACCAGCGTGTCGACCTGCTCCAGCGAGGCGAACGAACTCAGGCCCACCGTGCCCCACTTGGTGTGGTCGGCGACCACCACCACCCGCCGCGCCGACTGCACGAGACGCCGGTTGGTCTCGGCCTCCGCGAGGTTCGGCGTCGACAGCCCGGCCTCGACCGATATGCCGTGCACACCGAGGAAGAGCACATCGAAGTGGAGCGCGCCGATCGCCTGGTCGGCCACCGGCCCCACCAGCGAGTCGGACGGAGTGCGCACCCCACCGGTCAGCACGACGGTCGCCGCACCCTGACGCGGACCCGTGGTGCGCTGCGCCGCGTGGAACACGTCGGCCACCCGCACCGAGTTGGTCACGACGGTCAGATCCGGCACGTCGAGCAGATGATGGGCCAGCGCGTACGTCGTCGTACCGCCCGACAGCGCGATCGCCGTGCCCGGGGCGACCAGCTCCGCCGCGGACCGCGCGATGTCCTCCTTGGCGGTCAGCTCCAGACCCGACTTCGCCTCGAAGCCCGGCTCGTGGGTGCTCGCCTCGACCACCGGGACCGCGCCGCCGTGCACCTTCTCCAGCACACCCTGGCGGGCCAGCGCGTCCAGATCGCGCCGTACGGTCATGTCCGACACGCCGAGCTTGCGGGTCAGCTCGTTGACACGCACCCCGCCTCGGCGCCGGACCTCGTCCAGGATCAGGGAGCGCCGCTGCTCCGCGAGGAGGTTCTGATTCTCACTCACGTACGCTCCGGTCCTTTCGCCTGAGGCCGTCCGACACGCCCTGCGCACCCTCTCCCACAAGCACATTTTGCCCGTCCCTGGTGCGCGGGACGTCCCATACTCGCACGGGCCCCCACGGGGAGCGCCACCGACCGCCCCGTCACGCCGATGTCACCGGGGTGACGCCCGGGGTTCGGCGTCACCCGGATCGGGGAGATTCTGTGCCGAGTGGTGTGCGCGAAACGCCGAGCGGAGATCCTTGTGCCCGCACGGACAGATGCCGACGGCGCGTCACGGGGGAAGTGCGACGACAGTGGAAGATGTCATGACCATGGGCGCGGACGGCTCGGCCGCCCGGCCCGAAGAATCCGGTACCGCCCTGGAACTCCTGGTCCACGGAGTGGGGGGCACCACGCCGGAGAAGATGCTCGACGATCCGCGCACGGTGCGGATCACCGGCGACGACGTCGCGGCCGTCTTCCGGCGCGCCGACGACGTCGACGCCGAGGACAGACCGCGCGAGGGCCGGCCCGGCCCGGTGCCCGAGGCGTACGTCTGGTGCAATCTCACCTCCGGCAACGGCACCCGCGCCCTGTGGCTGCTGTTGCTGCCGTTCATGGTGGTCAACCTCGCCCACTGGATGCGCCCCACCGCACGCGACCGCGTACGGACCGTGCGCTTCTACGGCCTCCTGGTCCGGCTCGCGGGCCTGACCCTGACCGTGCTGCTGGTCGCCGCGGCCTGCGAGGTCGCCCTGGATCTCGTGGCCTGGCAGTGCGCGGGCACGCGCGCGTGCGCCGAGTCGCACTCCTGGCTCGGCTTCCTGTCGCCGGACGTCTCGAACGGCGGCTGGTGGAGCGGGCCGGGCCGCCGGCTGGCGCTCGCGGCCCTGGTCCCGGCCGCACTGACCGGACTGCTCTGGTACCTGTCCCACCGCACCTGGAGGGCCTACGAGTCGCAGCAGCCCATGGCCCGTGACACCGGGCCGGAGGAGGACGACACGCGCACCGCGCTCGGCCGGCCCGGCTTCTGGTACGGCCGCCGCCTGGTCGCCCGGCTGCGGGCCGCGCACACCGCCGCGGGCCTGCTGACGATCGCCGCGGCGGTCAGCTCGACGGCCGCCCGCTTCGACCACGAGCCGGGCGGCCCCGCCCTCCTCGACACCCTCGGCCGGCTCCTGGAGGCCGGTCTCGTCGCCGCCGGGGCGGCCGTCGTCTGGGTGGTGTGCCGCCGGGGCCGCAGCGAGCGGCGGCTCGACCGGCAGCTCGACGAGCATCTCGTACGACGCCTGCCGCTCACCTCGCTCGTCCTGCTGGCCCTGGCCGCGGTGTACGCCGGGTGGGAGCGGCCGGGCTGGCAGTCGCAGGGCCGCCTCGCGGGGGACGCCACCTTCGGCGGCATCGCCTTCGCGCAGGGACTGCTGGTCGTCGCCCTGGCCGTGGCCGCCCACCTGCTGTACCGCACGCATCCCGACCCGCGCGCGGCGATGCGGGGCCTGGCCGGACCCGCCGTGGCCACGCTGGCCTGCGCCCTGGGCGGGGTGATGTCCGGTGGCGTCTCGCAGCGCGTGGCGGACTGGCTGGACGGCACCGGCGCGAGCATCCCCGGGCCGCCCGTCCTGCTGACCTGGCAGGCGTCGGTGATCCCGCTGGTCCTTCTCGTGCTGCTGGGGCACTGCGCCTGGCTCGGCCGGCGCACCTGGCGGGCGGGCCGGGCCCAACTGGGGTCGGTCGAGAGCGAGTACCCCGCGGAGCCCAAGGACGCGACCCGCACCCGCCGCATCGCCCGCACCCGCGCGATGGCGGCGCTGACCGACCGGGGGCCGCGCCTGCTCGGGGTGACGTCGGCCAGCACCCTCCTGCTCGGCGCCGGAGCCCTCGTCGGCGCCCTGACCTCGCACAAGACACCGGCCAGGGCCGCGGAGGGGGCGTACGCCGTCGTCCAGAGCGCCGCCGACACCGCGCAGGCACTCGGCTCCTGGCTGATCGGCCTCGGCTTCATCCTGTTCGTCACCTGGGGCCGCCGCGCCTACAAGGACCCGTCCGCGCGCCGGACCATCGGCATCCTCTGGGACGTGGGCACCTTCTGGCCGCGTGCCGCCCACCCCTTCGCCCCGCCCTGCTACGCCGAGCGCGCGGTACCGGACCTGACCTGGCGGATCGCGACCTGGATCCGTGCCACGCGCGGCCGGCTGGTGATCTCAGGACACTCCCAGGGCAGTGTGCTCGCGGCCGCCGCGGCCTGGCAGCTGGAGCCTTCGGTCCGGGGGCGGGTCGCTCTGCTGACCTACGGCTCCCCGCTGGAGCGTCTCTACGGCCGCTGGTTCCCGGCCCACTTCGGTCCGGCCGCGCTCACCGCGCTCCACCACGACGTGGACTGCTGGCGCAACCTCTACCGGCTCACCGATCCCATCGGCGGCCCGGTCCGGCTGCCCGGCGACTGCGGCCCCGAGGTGGACCGGGAGCCCCTCATGGACCCGCTCGCCTACGGCCGTACCGCCCAGCACCCGCTGCCCGCGCCGATCCTCGGCCACTCCGACTACCAGGCCGACCCGGTGTTCGCCGAGGAGCGGGCGCGACTGCTGGGCCGCCTTCAGCCCGATGTGCCCGGCCCGCGGTCTCAGGACGACTCGGGCAGGTCCTCGGCGTAGAGCAGGGTCAGATCGTCCTTGGTCGGGTCGTCCACCTGGGCGACCCGGCTCGCGTGCCGCTCCACCATCGCCTCGAAGGTCTGGCGCGCGGTACGGCCGTTGCCGAAGGCGGGGCCCTTGGGCAGCACGGTGAAGTACTTCAGCAGGGCCTCCGCGGCGCCGGGCGCCAGCCGGTACTCGTGCTCCTCGGCCTGCTGTTCCACGATGCTGAGGAGTTCCTCGGGGTTGTAGTCGCTGAAGGTGATGGTCCGTGAGAAACGGGAGGCCACACCCGGGTTGACCGACAGGAACCGCTCCATCTCGGCGGTGTAGCCCGCGACGATCACCACGACCGCGTCCCGGTGGTCCTCCATCAGCTTCACCAGCGTGTCGATGGCCTCCTTGCCGAAGTCCCGGCCGGAGTCCTCGGGCGACAGCGCGTACGCCTCGTCGATGAACAGCACTCCGCCGCGCGCCCTGTCGAAGGCCTCCTGGGTGCGGATCGCGGTGGAACCGATGTGCTCGCCGACCAGGTCGACGCGGGACACCTCGACGAGGTGTCCCTTCTCCAGCACACCGAGGGAGGCGAGGATCTCGCCGTAGAGCCGGGCGACCGTCGTCTTGCCGGTGCCGGGGGAGCCGGTGAAGACCAGGTGGCGCTTGACCGACGCCGCCTTGAGGCCGGCCTGCTGGCGGCGCCGGCCGACCTCGATCATGTCGGTGAGCGCCCGTACCTCGCGCTTGACGCTGTCCAGACCCACCAGGGCGTCGAGTTCGCCGAGGACGGCCTTCGAGGTGCGCGACGGCTTCTCCGGTTCGGCCGGCGCGACCAGCGGCTCCTGTTCGGTGATCCGCTGCTCCGGGATCGCCCCGAGCAGCCCGGGGGAGCGGGACTCGGTCTGCACGACCGTCTCCCGGACCGCGGGCGGGGTCGGGCCGCCGCTCTCGTCGCTCGTGCAGTCCTCGACCACGGGACCCGCTCCGGTCGCCGCGTCCGGGGCGTCCGCGAACTCGTAGCCCCCGCGCGCGCACCGCTCGGTGCGGCACTTGCGCAGCGTCGAACGGCTGCCGTCTATGACATGGAAGCCGTAGCCTCCGCTGCCCGTCACCCGGCAGTTCAGGAAGCTGCCGCGGCCGCCGGCCGACACATAGAAACCGGCCTCCGCGGGGGAGTCGACGGTGCAGCGCTCGATCGTCGGGTCGGCGCCCTTGGTGACGATCACGCCGGTCTGCGTGCCGTCCACGGTGCAGTTGTTGAGGGTGCCGCCACTGCCGTGGTCGCGGAACCAGGCGCCGGTCGCCGCGTCCCGGATCCGGCAGTCGTCGAGCTGGGCCGTGGCGCCGTCGCTCACCGAGACGGCCGTGTTGCGCACCTGCGAGATGTCGCTGTCGACGACGTCCGCGCGGGAGCCGCGGTCCAGGACGAACAGGGCGTCCGGCACGTCGTGCACCCGGCAGGAGTCCAGTACGGCGGTGGCGCCGTCGCTGACCCAGACGGCCGGGTAGTCACCGGTGCTGTCGAAGATCTCGCACTGGTTGGCGTCCACGCGCGTGCCCGGATCCCACACCGACAGACCGTTGCGCCCGAACTGACGGACCGTCGTGCGGGTCAGGGTCAGCACCGAGCGGGAACGCAGGTCGACCGCGTTCTCCGGGATGTCGTGGATACGGCAGTCGGCCAGGGTCAGCACGGCGTCGGTGTCGAGCGTGACGCCGTCGCCGGTGGTGCGGTGCACATCGCAGTCGGTGAGATGCGCGGTGGCCCGACCGGTGATCTGGACGCCGCTGCCGCGGACCTCGTAGACCTCGCAACCCACGGCCTCCAGCGCGGAGTTCTCGCCGGTCGCGGCCAGTCCCGAGCCCGAGGTGTGGTGGACCCGGCAGCGCTCCAGACGGGGGTGGGCCCCGCCGCGCACCGAGACGCCGGACTGACCGGCCGCCACGATCTCGCACTCCTCGAACACCCCGCCCGCGCCGTCCAGCACGGCGATGCCGACGCCGGCCGGGTTGTCGACGGTGCAGCGCCGCACGGTCGGGCGCGCGCCGCCGCGCACCTCGATACCGGCCGCGGACCGGGTGATGATCCGGATGTCGGCGAGCTCCGGGGTGCCCTCCTCGACGAGCAGGGCGGGCGCGGCCGCGTCCTGACCCTCCACGTGGAGGTCCTGCACCACGGCAGAGGCGCGCACGGTCAGCGGCACCCCGTCCACGGGCGCGATCCGCACGGAACCGGGCGACCCCTCGGGGCCCCGCAGGGTCACCGCCCGCTGCACGACGAGGTTCTCCCGGTAGGTGCCGGGCGCGACCGTGAGGACGTCGCCGTCGGCCGCGGCCTCCAGAGCAGCGGCGAGCGACGCGTACTCACCTGTGCGGCGCCGCCACCGCGATGTACCGGTGTGCGTCACCTGGACCGTGCCCTGTGCCATGGCGTTGCTGTGCCCCCACCTCGTAGTACGCGGGTTTGTGCTGCCGAGGAACCTCGGCCGGTCCACCGTAGCGTGCGCGCGGGTGGTGGGTTGACCAGAGCCGTAAGGCCGTCAGCTGCCGGTGCCGGTCCGGCCCCAGTCCGGGCCCGCGCGGTCCCAGGCCTGGTCCCAACGGGCGTACCGGAGACGGACCATGCGCCACACGGCGAGCCGTCTGCCGGCCTCGATCAGGCCCGCGGTCAGCAGGGCCGCACCTGTGCCCGCGAGGACGGCATGGGTGGTGGCGGTGGCGGAGTCGAGCGGCCGGGCCGCTATGCGTCCGTGGAGATCCGTCCACAGACTGAAGTGGTCGCCGCGGTGCGGGCTCTGGAGACCGGCCATGACCGTGCCGTGGTGGGTGGTGCCGTCCGGTGCGGTCCAGTCGGCCACCACTCTGCTGCGCACTTCCCGCCCCGAGGCGGCCTCGGGGTCGGCGTCCAGCGGCGAGCGGTCCAGCTTGCGGATCACGGTCGCCGTCACCAGCCGCCGGGCGTCGTGCTGTTCGCGGACCGCCCGCTGCAGCGCGTCCTGGGCCGCGTGCCCCGTGAACACGCCGAGCACCGGACCGACGACCAGGATCAGAAGCAGGGCCAGCAGCCCCACCCAGGCCTCGGCCAGGTCGGTTCCCCGGCGCAGCGGGTTGCGCCGCCAACGCCACAGTCCGCTGATCGCTCGCACCGTCCGCACCCCCTTCCCGCTCCGTGATAACCCCCCGCGGAGTCGTTCACCCGCAAGGCCGGCCGAAGAGAGAGCGAAATCACCTGCGGCCGGGGCCTCTCATGAACTCCTCATGAAGGCCCCAACGCGCGGGCCCCCGGGCCGGGTTCCCGCCGGCGGGAACCGGATGGATCTTTGACGGAACCTTGTCCGCCGTCGCCCCCGCGCCGCCCCTGGCCGCCTACTCGAGAATCCTGACGGGGTCACCCACACGGATCGTGCCGCGGGACCGGGGCACCAGATTCTGTCCGAACACGAGCTTGCCGCCGAAGCGCCGGTGCCGGCCCAGGGTGTGCAGCGGCTCCTTGCCACGGACGGCGGCCGCCTGGTCGGTGGTGGTGACCACGCACCGCCCGCACATCTTGGCCACCCGGAAGGTGACGTCCCCGATCGCGATCAGCGACCAGTCGTCCTCGGCCCAGGCCTCGGTGGCGCGCACGACCACGTTCGGCCGGAAACGGTTCATGGGCAGGGGGCCCTCGGCCGCGTGCCGGCCTTCGGAGATGAGGGAGTTGAGGGCGTCGAGGGACGCCTCGGAGACGAGCAGCAGCGGATATCCGTCGGCGAAGGTGACGGTCTCGCCCGGGAGCGCGTACTCGGGCTCGACGGGGCGGCGGGTGGCGGGGTCGTCCATGTGGACGAGCCGGGTCCCGGCTCCGAGGTACTCGCTGCACCACGCGTGCGCGGCCGCGTCGGCGGCGGGCACCCCTTCGACCTTGTCCCCGAAGAGATCCAGCGTGACGGTCCCGGCCGGTTCGGGGACGGGCACGGGCAGCGGATCCATGCCGGGCGCGGACAGCACGACACCGCCGCCGGGCATCAGCTCGGCGGCGGCCTGCGCGAGGCGCGGCTGCTGTCGCTGGGTGACGACCCTTCCCCCGTCGTCGACCAGCGCCCAGCGCCGGTCTCCGGTCAGCCCCCAGGGCTCCACGTCGGCCTCTTGGAGTTCCAGAGCCCGGAACGCCTTGACCGGATGGATGTGAATCGACGACAGCTGAGCATTCCCCATGGGGCCATCGTGCCAGGCGGCAGTGACAGCCCGGGAGGGGAATCAGTACCCGCGGTACTGCTGGTTGTTGTACGGGTCCTGGTAGGGAGCCGCCTGAGCGGGCCGGGGCGCCGCGGGCCGCATGGCCTCGTAGCCCGTGCCCATGCCGGGACCAGCCGGACGCGGCTGCTGCTGCGGCCCGGGGTAACCGCGGGGCGCGGCTGCCTGCTGCGGGATGTACGCCCCGGGCGCCTGCTGCAGCGGCGAGGGCTGCTGCGCCTGCGGGTAGCCGTAGGACTGGGAGGGACCCGCGGGAAGGGCGGGGAGTGCGGACGGCAGCGCCGGCAGGTTGCTCGCCGGGATGTCGTACGCGGCCGGGACCCGGATCGGGGCGATCTGCGGGGTGCCCCGCTCGGCCACGAGTGAGTCGTAGATCGGAGTGTCCGGGAAGGAGGCGGAGTAGTAGCCGCCGCCATAAGTGGAGCGGGGGGAGGTCATGGCACATAAGTTAAGCCCACGATGTGCTGGTTGGGGAGACCGATAAGAGGGTTGTTTTCCGTGTCGGCAGTGACGCGGGACCCCCAATGCGAGCGAACTCGGCAAAAAAGGACGCCAATCAAGGTCCCAGCCGTGTAAAGGCCGAGTTCCGAGCGGGTTACCGAGGGTTGACCGGCGATCTTCCTGTGCGCGGGATGGGAGTTCGCTGTCCCGGGGGAATAGGTTGAGCGGGTAGAACTCCGAGGGCCGCCGGGGCGCGTCCTGGCCTGCCGACATCTGATGGGGGCGGACATGTCAATGCCGAAAGGATCGAACGCTCCGGTGCCCACGACGGCACTGCGGGTCGAATTGGGCCGGCGTTCCGGGCCGGGGGTTCCCGACGTGGATGCCTCGGCGCTGCTGCTGGTCGGCGGAAAGGTGCGTTCCGACGCCGACTTCGTCTTCTACAACCAGCCTCAGCACTCCTCCGGAGCCGTCCGTCACGAGGGCAAACGAACCGAGGGCGGCCGCGTGACCGACACCCTGCTCGTCGACCTCGCGCGCGTGGAGCCGTCGGTGGAGACCGTCGTACTGGCCGCCTCCGCGGACGGCGGGACCTTCGCCCGTGTCCCGGACCTGTACATCGAGGTCAGGGATGCCGCCCAGGGCACGGTCGTGGCGCGGTTCGACAGCACGGGCGCGAGCGTGGAAACCGCTTTCGTGCTCGGCGAGTTCTACCGCCGTCAGGGCGCCTGGAAGTTCCGTGCCGTCGGTCAGGGCTACGACAGCGGACTGGAAGGTCTGGCAACCGACTTCGGCATCACCGTGGACGAGCCCCAGCAGGCCGCGCCCGCCGCACCGCCGGTGGCGGCTCCGGTGACCATGCCCCCGCCGGTCACCGCCCCACTGCCCGCACCCGCCGCGCAACCGGTCCGCCTCACCAAAGTCACGCTCACCAAGTCGGCCCCGTCCGTCTCCCTCGCCAAACAGGGCGGCACCTCGGGCTCGATGCGCGTGAACCTCAACTGGCAGGTACGCAAACAGTTCTCGGGCTGGAGCGGCAAACGCGGCCGGGCGATGGCCATGCACGCCGACCTCGACCTCGACCTGTGCGCCCTGTACGAACTCGCCGACGGCCGCAAGGGGGTCGTACAGGCGCTGGGCAACGCCTATGGAGCCCTGCACCAGCCGCCGTACATCCACCTCGACGGCGACGACCGCACCGGTGCCGTCGCGAGCGGCGAGAACCTCACCGTGAACCTCGACCACAAGCGGGACTTCCGGCGCATCCTCGTCTTCGTGACCATCTACGAGGGCGCGCGTTCCTTCGCGGACCTGCACGCCACGGTCACCCTCCAGCCGCAGCACGGCGCCCCGATCGACTTCTCCCTCGACGAGTGCACCGTGCCCTCGACGGTGTGCGCGCTCGCGCTGATCACCAACACCGGCGACGACCTGGTCGTCCAAAGAGAAGCCCGCTATCTGGTGCCCGAGCGCGGCGTGAGCCCGCAGCGGACGGTGGACCACGTCTACGGTTGGGGCATGAACTGGACACCGGGCCGCAAGTGAGTCCTCACCCCTCCTCGCCGGCGACGGCGTCCGGGCGCGCGTAGGTGCGGCCCTTCCAGGCCGCGCCGCGCCCCCGGTAGTGCTGCACCGCCGAGTCGACCGTCATCAGGAGATAGAGGAACGCGGTGAACGGCAGCAGGGGAGCGAGCCACAGGGGCTGCCGGTAGTAGCGGAGCATCGGGACGTACGTCCCCGTCATGACCAGCCACGCGAGGGCACCGAGCACCCAAGCCGCCGTACCTCCCGTGGCCAGTCCCGTTGCGACGGCGATCGGCGGCACCAGGTAGACCAGTACGAGCCCGGCGACCGTTCCCAGCAGCACCAGGGGGTTGTGGCGCAGCTGGGCGTAGGCGCTGCGCGACACCATGCGCCACAGGTCGTGCAGCCGGGGATAGGGACGCACGCTGTCCACCCGCTCGGCCAGGCCCAGCCAGATGTGGCCGCCCCCGCCCTTGACGGCCCGCGCGAGCGCCACGTCGTCGATGACGGCGTGCCGGATGGCGTCCGGGATCCGCGCCCGCTCGGCGGTGTCGGCGCGCAGCAGGACACAGCCGCCCGCCGCGGCCGCCGTCCGCGCGCCCTTCCTCCCGATCCGGCGGAACGGGTACAGCTGCGCGAAGAAATACACGAACGCCGGCACCACGAGCCGCTCCCACAGGCTCGCCACCCGCAGCCGGGCCATCTGCGAGACCACGTCGAAGCCCCCGGCGTGCGCGGCCGCGACCAGCCGTCGCAGGCTGTCCGGCTCGTGGGCGATGTCGGCATCCGTCAGCAGCAGGTACTCGGGGCCACGCGCGCGTGCCAGGCCGATCCCGTGGTGGACCGCCCACAGCTTCCCCGTCCACCCCGCCGGCGGCTCGCCCGGCGAGGACACGGTCAGCGGCAGTCCGTCGTGCCGGCGCGCCAGGTCGCGTGCCAGCTTCCCGGTGCCGTCGGTACTGCCGTCGTCGACGAGGAAGACCTCCGCCCGCCCCGGGTAGTCCTGGGTCAGCAGAGAGGGAAGGCTCGCGGGCAGCACCTCGGCCTCGTCGCGAGCCGGCACCACCACAGCCACCACCGGCCAGGCCAGCGGATCCCGCTCCGGCGGGAGTCTCACGTCCGTGCGCCAGAAGAAGCCCTGGCAGAGCAGCAGCCACAGCCAGGCGGCGAGGGATACGGCGGCGGTCCACGCGATGGCGCTCACGCGCGCAGTCTGCCCCACGGAAGGGGCGCCCAAGGGCTCATCGTCTATCGTGGCCGGGTGAAGATCGCGCTCTTGGACTCCGGAATCGGTCTGCTGGCGGCCACCGCCGCGGTACGGCGACTGCGCCCCGACGCCGATCTCGTGCTCTCCCTCGACCCCGACGGCATGCCCTGGGGTCCCCGGACGCCGGACGACATCGTCGGGCGCGCTCTGGGCCTCGCCGAGGCCGCCGCCGCGCACGGTCCCGACGCTCTGATCATCGGCTGCAACACCGCCACCGTGCACGCCCTGACCGCCCTGCGCGCCCGGCTCGAGCCGGACCTGCCGGTCATCGGCACCGTGCCCGCGATCAAGCCCGCCGCGGCGGGCGGCGGCCCCTTCGCCATCTGGGCGACCCCCGCCACCACCGGCAGCCCCTACCAGCGCGGGCTCATCGAGGAGTTCGCCGACGGGGTGCCGGCGACCGAGGTGCCCTGCCACGGCCTCGCCGAGGCGGTGGAGCACGCCGACGAGGCCGCCATCGACGCCGCCGTCGCCGCGGCCGCCGCCCTGACCCCCGACGAGGTGACGACCGTCGTCCTGGGCTGCACCCACTACGAACTGGTCGCCGAGCGCATCCGCGCCGCCGTGCAGCGCCCCGGCCGTCCCCCGCTCGTCCTGCACGGCTCGGCCGGCGCGGTCGCCGCGCAGGCGCTGCGCCGCCTCGGCGAGCAGCCCGCGCCCGGGACCACGGCCACCGGCACCCTCACGGTGCTGCTGAGCGGACGCGAGGGCGTCGCCCTGCCCGCGCCCGCCCTGGCCTACGCGGAGGGCCGGCTCCTGCGGACGGCCACTCCCGCCCGCTGATCGTCGCGAACGGCCGGAAAGCCCACCCGCGGAAGTCACTCTCCGCGACGAACTACCCGCGCGCCGAAACCTGAGTAACCTCATAGCTATGAGGGACCACCCCCACGGCGAGCACACCTCGCAGCACACCGATGTCTGGACCGGCCGCGCCTCCAACCGGATCCAGTGGCTGCTGGCGCTCGGCGGCGCCGCGATCGTGGCGCTCGGCATCGAGCTCGCCGTCGACTCGGCGTGGTCCTCCGGCATCGCCCCGCTCGTCATGTCCGTGGTGGGCTGCATCGCCGCCGGACTGCTGGTCCTCTTCCTCACGCTCGGCTTCGTCCATGTCGCCCTCAGGGTCGACATGGAGTCCCTGGAGGTGCGCTGCGGCCACATCGGCGTGCCGCGCCGCCGCATCCCGCTGGCCCATGTCGCCGGCGCCGAGTTCATCGCGCACGTCACTCCGCGCCAATGGGGCGGCTGGGGCTACCGCTGGCGCCCCGAGAAGGGCACGGCCGTCGTCGTACGCCGTGGTGAGGGCCTGGTCCTTCGACTGTGGGACGGCCACACGTTCACGGTCACCGTGGACGACGCGGAGGCCGCCGTACGCATCATCCGCGACCGGCTGCGGCCGGGGGCCGAGGAGCCACGACGCTGAGACCGGGACGGCCGGTCACTTCGGGGCGGGTTCGTCGCTGAGCGGGTGAGCCGTCGCCAGTCCTGCCAGGAGGCCTGCGCCCACCGACACCGTCGTGAAGCTGAGGGCGTTGCCGACCGCGGCAATCGCCGCCAGCGCCGTCAGGGCCGCGCCCGCGCTGAGGACGACCGGTGTGCTGCGGGGAGAGCGCCACAGCGCGTACAGCAGCCAGCAGAAGGCCGCCGCCAGCAGCAGCGCCCCGATCACCCCCTGCTCGGCCGCCATCTGCAGCGGAGCCGAGTGCGGCTTGCCGTCGGGCAGCAGCGACCGGGCCGCCGTCGTGCTGAGCTCCCCGAAGCGGCCCGGTCCCACACCGAGCGCGGTGTCCTCGCGGGCCAGGTGCAGGGCCTCGTGCCACAGCTCGATGCGATGCGGGGTGAGCCGGCCGCGCAGTGACTCGGTGAGCCCGCCCGGCACCGCCTTCCCGGCCATCGCCCAGATCAGGCCGGTCACCGCGGCCGCGGTGAGGGCGAGAGCGGCGATACCCGGACCGCGGTGACGCATCCGCCCCGCCGCGAGCGAGCTCAGCAGCACCGCGGTGCAGGTGAACAGACCGGAGACCGAGCCCAGGGCGGCCGAGGCCACCGCGATGCCGACGGCGAGCAGCCCCAGGAGGACTCGCAGAGCGGGCGATCCGGTGGCCCAGGCGGCGCAGCACGCGGCACCGGTGGCGAGGGTCAGCAGGGCGGCGGTGGCGCCCGCGTGACCGAGGGGAGCGACGATCTCGGGTCCGGGCGCGAGGTGGGGGAGTGCCACCGTCAGACCCAGTCCGGTCAGTGCGGCGGCGCAGGGGGCGGCGACCGGCAGCAGGGCCCCCGAGATCCGGCCGGCGGCATACCCCGCGGCGACGGCCAGCAGGGCGAGCAGCACGCCCTCCGGACGGCCGTCGTGCGCGGCCGCGGTGATCAGCGACCAGGCGGCACAGGCGCCGAGCACCAGCACGCCCACCCCGTCGGAAACGTTTCGTCTGTCGCCGTCCTCGTCGGAACCGGCCACAGTCGTCATTCCCGTGGTACCCACCCCGCCCCCCGAAACCCCGGTCCCCCGACCTGCGGCCCCCGCCGCCCGGATTGCCACCGGCCCGTACGAAAGGGACTCCGGCACACCGTAACGGCTGATGGTCGATTTGTGGACGAGTTGTGCGCGGTTGCCCGGCCATGACACGGCTCACATCCCTGGCCCGGGGCCCCGGTCACCAGGCGGACCGCGCTGTCGATGCCGAGGTCAACCGCCGTACACTCCCGGGGTGACCGTCACCGCAACTTCCGTGGACGAGTCGGACCGGCTGGAACCGCAGTCCGCGCCCGCCTCCCGCTGGGCCGCCCGACTCCGCCGCCTCGTCCCGGCCGCCGCCGCTGCGCTCTCCGGAGTGCTGCTGTACGTCAGTTTCCCGCCCCGCACCCTGTGGTGGCTGGCCCTGCCCGCCTTCGCCGTCCTCGGCTGGGTGCTGCGCGGCCGTGGCTGGAAGGCGGCCTTCGGTCTCGGCTATCTCTTCGGCCTGGGCTTCCTGCTGCCGCTGCTGGTGTGGACCGGCGTCGAGGTCGGCCCCGGGCCCTGGCTCGCACTGGTGGCGATCGAGGCGATCTTCGTCGCGCTGGTCGGCGTGGGCGTCGCCGCCGTCTCGAAGCTGCCCGGCGCACCGGTGTGGGCCGCCGCCGTCTGGATCGCCGGAGAGGCGGCACGCGCGCGTGCGCCGTTCCACGGCTTTCCCTGGGGGAAGATCGCGTTCGGCCAGGCCGACGGCGTCTTCCTGCCCCTCGCCGCGGTGGGCGGCACGCCCGTCCTGGGCTTCGCCGTCGTTCTGTGCGGTTTCGGCCTGTACGAGATCGTGCGTCTGGTCGTGGAGCGGCGGGGCACCGGTGCCGTACGGCGTCCGGCCGCGGCCGTGGCCCTGCTGAGCGTGGCCGTGCCGGTGGTCGGCGCGCTCGCGGCCCGGACGCTGGTGAGCGACAAGGCCGAGGACGGCACCGTCACCGTCGCGGCCATCCAGGGCAACGTGCCGCGCGCGGGGCTGGAGTTCAACGCCCAGCGCCGGGCCGTGCTCGACTACCACGCGCGGGAGACCGAGCGGCTGGCCGCCGAGGTGAAGGCCGGCACGATCGCGAAGCCCGACATCGTGCTGTGGCCGGAGAACTCCTCCGACGTCGACCCCTTCACCGACGCGGACGCGGCCGCGGTCATCGAGAAGGCGGCCAGGGCCATCGACGCACCGATCTCCGTCGGCGGCGTCGTCGAGCGCGACGGCAAGCTCTACAACGAGCAGATCCTCTGGGACCCGGTCAAGGGCCCCACCGACACCTACGACAAGCGGCAGATCCAGCCGTTCGGCGAGTACCTCCCGCTGCGCGGGCTCGTCGGCGCCATCAACAAGAACTGGACCTCCATGGTCCGCCAGGACTTCAGCCGCGGCACCAAGCCGGGCGTGTTCCGGATGGCCAACGCCAAGGTCGGCCTGGTCACCTGCTACGAGGCGGCGTTCGACTGGGCCGTGCGCTCCGAGGTCACCGACGGCGCGCAGCTGATCTCCGTGCCGAGCAACAACGCGACCTTCGACCGCAGCGAGATGACCTACCAGCAGCTCGCGATGTCCCGGGTGCGTGCCGTGGAGCACAGCCGGACCGTCACCGTGCCGGTGACCAGCGGTGTCAGCGCGATCATCATGCCGGACGGAAGGATCACCCAGAGGACCGGCATGTTCGTGGCCGACTCGCTGGTGCAGAAGGTCCCGCTGAGGTCGACGCAGACCCCGGCCACGCGGCTCGGGATCCTGCCCGAGATGGCCCTGGTGCTGGTCGCGGCGGGCGGGCTCGGCTGGGCGATCGGCTCGGGGCTGCGCGGGCGCCGGACCGAGGACGCGTAACCGTACGCTCCTCCCTCGCCGTCCGGAAGATCACCAGGGTGTCCTGGGCGGCGGTTAGGGTCGGCGCATGGCTACCCCTGATTTCATTCGCACCCTTCGGAAGTCCATCGGGCACGACCTCCTCTGGCTCCCCGGCGTCAGCGCCGTCGTCCTCGACGACCAGGACAGAGTGCTGCTCAACCGTCGCTCGGACACCCGCAAGTGGTCGCTGATCGGCGGTATCCCGGAACCGGGGGAGCAGCCCGCGGCCTGTGCCGTGCGGGAGGTCGAGGAGGAGACGGGCGTGCACTGCGTCGTCGAGCGGGTGATCGTCGTCCAGGCGCTGCGTCCCGTGACGTACGAGAACGGCGACAACTGCCAGTACATGGACATCTCGTTCCGCTGCCGGGCCGTCGGCGGCGAGGCGCGGGTCAACGACGACGAGTCGCTGGAGGTGGGGTGGTTCGCGGTGGACGCCCTGCCGGAACTGAGCGAGTTCGGGGTGCAGCGGATCAAGCAGGCGCTCACTGACGCACCCACATGGTTCGACCCTATGAGTTCCGAATGAAGTATGGGGTGTGACCACATGTGGTGAGGGTCGGGTGCTGCCTAGGGTCGGACCATGACGGCTAGCAGCGCCCTCCCGGCCCCCCACGCCCCCACACTCGACCTCGGCGGCCGCACCGCCCTCGTCACCGGCGCCGCCGGCGGTATCGGCCGTGCCTGTGCGCTGCGGCTCGCGGCGGCCGGGGCCAAGGTGAGAGCGGTCGACCGGGACGCGGCCGGTCTGGACGAACTGGCCGAACGGTCCGCGGGGCTGGCGGGCACCGTCGAACCCCGTGTCCTGGACCTCACCGACCTGGACGCCGCCGAGCACGCCGCCGCCGGCACCGACGTCCTCGTCAACAACGCCGGCCTCCAACTGGTGCGCCCCATCGAGGACTTCCCGCCCGACGTCTTCCACACGGTCCTCACCGTGATGCTGGAGGCGCCGTTCCGGCTGATCCGCGGCGCCCTGCCGCACATGTACGGACAGGGCTGGGGGCGAATCGTCAACGTGTCCTCGGTGCACGGACTGCGCGCTTCGGCCTACAAGGCGGCCTATGTGGCCGCCAAACACGGACTGGAGGGTCTGTCCAAGACGGCGGCACTCGAAGGCGCACCCCACGGAGTGACCTCGAACTGTGTGAACCCCGCCTATGTGCGCACCCCCCTGGTCGAGCGGCAGATCACCGACCAGGCCCTGGCCCACGGCATACCGGAGGAGCGCGTGGTCTCGGAGGTCCTGCTCCAGGACAGCGCCCTCAAGCGGCTCATCGAACCGGAGGAGGTCGCCGAGGCCGTGGCCTACCTGTGCGGCCCGCAGGCGTCCTTCGTCACCGGCACCTCGCTCGTCCTCGACGGCGGCTGGACCGCGCACTGAACGGCGAGCACCGTGCCGCACCCGGGACCCGAGGACCGGGCGGGGCACCCGGACCGGAGTTTTCCACAGGTCTGACGGGGTGAGCGTGCGATGAGCAATCCTGTGGGCATGTCCAGCGATCACGTGCGGTCCGCCGAGCGCCCCACCGGCAGTGCCGAGGCACCCTTCCTCGAACTGCTGGCCAGGGGCGCGTCCGCGGACGCCTACGAACAGCCGGTGCTGATCGCCCGCGCCGAGGGAAGGCCGCCCGAGCGGATCGCCGCGCTCGAGGAGGCCAAGGCGGTCGCCCTGCGCGTGCGCTCCGAGCTGGAGGGCAGGCGCCGACGGGAGGCCGAGCTGTCCGCCCTGTTCGAGACCGCCCACGACCTGGCCGGACTCAGGGATCTGGATGCCGTGCTGCGCGCCATCGTGCAGCGCGCCCGGTCCCTGCTCGGCACGGACGTGGCCTACCTCAGCCTGCACGACCCGGCGCGGGGCGACACCTACATGCGGGTCACCGAGGGCTCCGTCGCCGCCCGCTTCCAGCAGCTGCGGCTCGGGATGGGCGAGGGGCTCGGCGGACTGGTCGCCCAGACCGCCCGCCCCTATGTCACCGACGACTACTTCAAGGACGACCGCTTCCAGCACACCCTCTCCATCGACTCGGGCGTACGGGACGAGGGCCTGGTCGCCATCCTCGGGGTGCCGCTGACCCTGGGGCACCACGTCATCGGGGTGCTGTTCGCGGCGGACCGGCGGGCCCGGGTCTTCGAGCGCGAGCAGATCGCGCTCCTCGGGTCCTTCGCCGCGCTGGCCGCGGCCGCCATCGACACCGCGAACCTGCTCACCGAGACCCGCTCGGCGCTTACCGAACTGGAGCGCGCCAACGAGATCATCCGGGACCGCAGCGGTGTCATCGAGCGCGCCTCCGACGTCCACGACCGGCTCGCCGAACTGGTGCTGCGCGGTGGCGGGGTGCACGACGTGGCCGCGGCCGTCTCCGAGATCCTGGACGGCACTGTGGAGTTCACCGAGCTCGCCCCCACCGAGGCGCTGGAGGCCTCCCGGGCCGAAGGCCACGCCGTACGGCACCGGGACGACTGGATCGCCGCGGTCGCCGCCGGCGGAGAACTCCTCGGCGCACTCGTGCTGCGCGGCCATCCCGGGCTCGACCCCGTGGACCAGCGCACCCTGGAGCGCGCCGCGATGGTCACCTCGCTGCTCCTGCTGGCCAGGCGTTCCGCCGCCGAGGCCGAACAGCGGGTGCGCGGCGAGCTGCTGGACGACCTGCTCGACGCCCGGGACCGCGACCCGCGTCTGCTGCGCGAACGGGCCGCCCGGCTGGAGGCCGACCTCGACGCCACCCACGTCGTGCTGGCCGCCCGTCTCGACGCCCCCGCGGCGGACGCCGACCAGGAGGCGGCCGCCCGCAGACGCCTGTGGTCCGCGGCCTCCCACCTCGCCGCCACCCGGCACGGCCTGGCCGCCGCCCGCGACGGCGGCACCGTCCTGCTGCTGCCCCTCGCGGACGGGGACACGGCCACCGACCTGGCCCGCCGCACCGCCGGACACCTCGGAACAGCCGTCCACGAGGCGGTGACCGTCGGCGCCTCCGCCCCGGTCCGCGATCTCGCCGTGCACCTGGACGCCGTGGCCGCCGCCTACGAGGAGGGCCGGCGCTGCCTCGACGCGCTGCGTCTGCTGGGCCGCTCGGGGGACGGTGCGGCCGCCGAGGACTTCGGCTTCCTCGGGGTTCTGCTGGCCGGTGACCGGGACATCGGGGGCTTCGTCGAGCGGACCATCGGCCAGGTGGTCGCGTACGACGACCGAAGGGGCACCGATCTCCTGCGCACCCTGGACGCCTACTTCGCGTGCGGAATGAGCCCCGCCCGCACCAAGGACGAGCTGCACGTCCACGTGAACACCGTCGCCCAGCGACTGGAGCGGGTGGGCCGGCTGCTCGGCGAGGACTGGCAGAGTCCCGCCCGCGCCCTGGAGATCCAGCTCGCGCTGAGGCTGCACCGGTTGTCGGCGCCGGCACGGCACTGACCCCCGCACGCGAGGCGTGCGGGGGCCGGTCAGGCCCGGGATGCCGGGGTCAGACGGTCCGGGCGTCCGCCGCGGCGGATGCGGCCGCCGGCTCCGGGTCGGATTCCGGCTCGACGTCGGCCAGGTCCCGGTGGCGGGTCTCCTGGGCGACACCGACGGCCACCACCGTCAGGACGGCCGCGCCGATGACGTACAGGGCGATCGGGGTGGAACTGCCGTAGTCGGCGAGGAGCGCCGTGGCGATGAGCGGGGCCGGGGCGCCCGCCGCGACGGAGGCGAACTGGGCGCCGATGGAGGCACCGGAGTACCGCATCCGGGTCGCGAACATCTCGGAGAAGAAGGCCGCCTGGGGCGCGTACATGGCGCCGTGCATGATGAGTCCGACGGTCACCGCGAGGATCAGGTTGCCGAAGCCGCCGGTGTCGACGAGCCAGAAGAACGGGAACATCCACAGCCCTACGCCGACCGCGCCGAGCAGGTACACCGGACGCCGGCCGACGCGGTCCGACAGGGCGCCCCAGGCGGGGATCACCGCGAAGTGCACGGCCGAGGCGATGAGCACCGAGTTGAGGGCGGTCTGCTTGGAGACGCCCGCCGAGGTGGTGGCGTAGACGAGGATGAACGCGGTGATGACGTAGTAGCTGATGTTCTCCGCCATGCGGGCGCCCATCGCGATCAGCACGTCACGCCAGTGGTGCCGCAGCACGGAGACGAGCGGCAGTTTCTCGGCCGCCCCGTCCCGGTCCGCCTTGCGGGCCTCGGCCTGCGCCAACGCCTGCTTGAACACGGGGGATTCGTCGACCGACAGCCGGATCCACAGGCCGACGATCACGAGCACGCCGGAGAGCAGGAACGGGATCCGCCATCCCCAGCTGCCGAACGCGGCGTCCGACAGCAGGGCGGTGAGCAGCGACAGGACACCCGTGGCGAGGAGTTGTCCGGCCGGTGCGCCGGTCTGCGGCCACGAGGCCCAGAAGCCGCGCCGCCGGGCGTCCCCGTGCTCGGAGACGAGCAGGACGGCTCCGCCCCACTCGCCGCCGAGCGCGAAGCCCTGGACCAGGCGCAACACGGTCAGCAGCACGGGAGCGGCCGTGCCGACGGTCGCGTGGGTCGGCAGCAGTCCGATCGCGAACGTCGCCCCGCCCATCAGCAGCAGGCTCAGCACCAGCAGCTTCTTGCGGCCGAGCCGGTCGCCGTAGTGCCCGAACACCAGGGCGCCGAGCGGCCGGGCGGCGAATCCGACGGCGTACGTCAGGAAGGACAGCAGCGTGCCGACGAGCGGATCGGAGTCTGGAAAGAACAGTTTGTTGAAGACCAGGGCGGCCGCGGAGCCGTAGAGGAAGAAGTCGTACCACTCGATGGTCGTGCCGATGAGGCTGGCGGCGACGATGCGCTTCAGGTTGTTCGGCGTCGGGGGAGCGGATGCTGCGGAGGCCATGTGCGCCACTTCCTCGTGTGCGGTGGGGACGGGTACGTGTTCGCACACCGTAGGAAGGCGCAACACAAGGGCACATGTGGCGAACCAACATAGTTCTGGGGGTGGTTATAAGTGTGGGCGCCATGTCTGCCCGGGCTAGGTGGACGACCCCGACCGGGAAACGACTAAGGTCGCTTCGATCGCCCTTTCGATGCCGCGCCGGACCGCGGCCGAGGCGGTCCGGCGGGCCGAGTCGGAGAGGAAAGGGCGGTAGGACGTGCCGAGTTGGGATCGCAGGCTGACGGACGCCGGGGTGCGGGACCGCGCCCTGCGTGCGGACTACTCGACCGCCGCTCGGGTCTTCGCCCGCAGAATCCTGGCCCATTACGCCGCCGTACGCCTGCTGGTCGCCCCGGCACTGCACCCGCACGTGGTCGCCGCCTACGCCTTCCTCGCCCGTACCGACGATCTCGCCGACCAGGGGCCACTGCGCGAACGCCTGCCCCGCTGGCATGCCTGGGCCGCCCAGGTCACCGCGGGGCTGGAGTCCGGGCACGCCGACGACCCGGTCCTGCGGGCCTTCCTCCACACCGTGGCCGTGCGGCGACTGCCCCATCACTGGGTGCGCACCTACCTCAAGGCCACCACGGAGGAACTGCACTTCGCGGGTCACGCCACCGAAGCCGACTTCCAGCGCTACGTCGACAACCTCGCGCTGCCGGCCCTGATGCTGATCGAGGACCTCCAGTACGAGGGCGGCGGCAACGAGGTCTTCCGGTCCCGCTGCCGCTCGTTCGCCGAAGGACTGCAGCGTCTGGACTTCCTGACGGACCTCACCGACGACCTGACCGAAGGCCGCCTCTACCTTCCGCAGGAGGACCTGGACCGTTTCGGCGTCACCCGCGCGGACCTCGAACAGGGCAAGGACACCCCGGCCGTGGCCGAGTTGGTCGCACTGGCCTGCGGCAGGACGAGGAAGTCGCTGACCGACGCACGAGCCCTCGTGGAGTCCACCACTGCGGATTTCCGGCCGTTGCAGCGGGCCCTGCTGGATCTGGCCGAGCACCAGCTGTCCCGCGTCGAGAGCTCGGGTACCTCCGTCACACGGCGGGCGGTGGGATACGGGCTTCGCGTGCCGCTCGCCGTCCTGCTCCGTGAGAGGCGGCAACTGGCGGCCGGGGCAGCGCCCGGCGCGTGAACGGGTCGGGTCGTCCGCGCGACCGCGACCACGACTGCGACGTGGGCCCGACTTCGGCCGCGCGGTACGCGTCGTCCGGACGGTCACCCCGGTCGGAGCGACCCTCCGGACGATCTCGGGCGGATGCGCGGGCCCTGCGGACGCGGAGAGCCGTCAGCGACGGACCTTCACCCTGCTCAACGCGGCCACCCCGAGCGCGGCCACGGCGATCTGGATCAGCCACTCGACCCAGTCGACGCCCTTGGTGTCGGCGACATCGAGGCCGGCCGCGATGGCCGTGCCGATGAAGGCGGCGACGATGCCGATCAGGATCGTCCACAGCATTCCGATGCGCTGGCGCCCGGGCATCACCAGCCGGCCCAGGACGCCGATCACGATGCCGATGACAATCGCGCTGATCACGCCTGAGATCTCCATGCCGTGTCACCCCATGTGTAGTTGGTGGCGCACGAGTGCCCGCCCATGGGGCGCGCACTCCACAGCTTTGGCCCATGCGCTGGACGCGGCCTGGGCGGGTCAGTCGCGCGAGTTGCCGAACAGCAGGCGATAGCCGATGAGCAGCACCAGGGAGCCGCCGATCGCCGCGCCCCAGGTGTAGAGGTCGAAGAAGTGGTTCTCCACCGGGCGGTCGAGGAAGCGCGCGGAGAGCCAGCCGCCGACGAACGCCCCCGCGACCCCGATCAGGGTGGTGCCGATCAGGCCGCCCGGGTCGCGACCGGGCAGCAGGATCTTGGCGATGGCTCCGGCGAGCAGACCCAGGATGATCCAGCCGATGATGCCCACGTGGTAGTCCTCCAGTCGGACCGGGGCCGGGCGAGTCGTCCGGGCCCCGACACTTCGATTGCCTGTTTGCGCAAGCCTAGGGAGCGATGGTGGGTCGGGCATCGTCCGCCGGTCTCTGGTGACAAGTCGTCGATGTTCTTTCACACGCTTATTACATTGCGCAATCGATGAAGTGGAGGCGTCCTCGTGGATCCTGCTCCACCGCCCCTACACTGAGACAGTGCGCGTGTGTCGACAGTGACCGCGACGGGGCGGGAGGGGACCGTGGTGATGCTCGCCGGTGGTTTCGAGGATCCGTCCGTCGAGGTGCTGACGGAGGCGGCCGCGGTGTTCGGGCTGCTCGCGTCGTCCGCCCGGCTGCACATCATGTGGGCGCTGTCCCAGGGCGAGAGCGACGTCACCGGTCTCGCCGACCGGGTCGGCGGGGCGCTGCCCGCGGTCAGCCAGCATCTGGCGAAGCTGAAACTCGCCGGGCTCGTCCGGTCCCGCCGCGAGGGCCGTCGGCAGGTCTACTACGTCGACGACCCCGACATCGTGACCGTGGTCCGCGTCATGGTCGGCCAGCTCACCGCCCGCACCGGCCCGGCCGCGCACACCCCCTCCTCGCGCGGCGCGTGACCCACGGCGCGTGACCCACGGCGCGTGACCCGCAGCGCGGGAAGGCGCGCGGGCCGCGGATGCCGAAGGCGGATACGCCCCGGAGGTTGCCGCGTTTCTCCATGAGATCTCTCACCCGTGCAAATGTGACGGGGTCCGTGCTGGCCGGGCCAGGGGTTTGTTAGATTGCGCAACTACGCAAGCCAGGCCAAGTTCCCGCCTCGCCTGCCCGTACACCGCCGCGCACGCCCGGCCGCCCACCCCATGGCCCGGCCTGAGGGGCCCGACCGTTTCGTGGGAGTGGTAGATGAGCGACCGGTGGGACGGCCCGGGCGGTCAGGCCACACGCAGTCGCACCGGCCGGGTGCCGGGGCAGCGCGAGAGCGAGTCCGGCGGAACGCACCGGCCCGGCGGCCGCGCCGCGGCCCGGGCGGCGGCCCGCTCGCACGGGGGCAAGAGGTCACGGCGCCGGGCCCGTCCGGTACGACGCGGCAAACGCGTGCTGAAGATCGCCGGGATATGTCTGGCGCTCCTCGTCCTGGGCACCGCCGGAGCCGGCTGGTGGTTCTACCAGCACCTCAACGGCAACATCAACAGTGTCTCGCTCGACGGCAAGGGCGGAGCGGAGAAGGCCGACGCGTTCGGCCGCACCCCGATCAACATCCTCGTCATGGGCTCCGACGGCCGTACCAGCAAAGCCGATTGCAAACTCGGCGGCGGCTGCTCCCGGACCGGTGTGCAGACCGGGAACGGCAACGCGGACGTGCAGATGGTGGTGCACATATCCGCGGACCGCTCCAACGCCACCGTGATGAGCATCCCCCGCGACACCATGGTCAACGTCCCGGCCTGCAAGGACAGCGAGAGCGGCCAGTCCACGTCCGGCTACTACGGCCAGATCAACAGCGCACTCCAGTACGGCCCCGCCTGCCAGGTGGCCACCATCCACCAGCTCACCGGCATCCCCATCGACCACTTCGTCAAGCTCGACTTCTCGGGCGTGGTCAAGATGTCCGACGCGGTCGGCGGTGTCTCGGTCTGTGTCGACCACAACGTGTACGACACCTACTCGCACCTGAAACTGTCCAAGGGCACGCACACCCTCAAGGGCGAGGCGGCCCTGGAGTTCGTCCGCTCCCGGCACGGCTTCGGGGACGGCAGCGACCTCGGCCGCACGGTCTCCCAGCACATCTTCCTCAGTGCGATGATCCGCAAGTTCAAGAGCGCCGGCACGCTCACCGACCCCACCGCGGTCTACGACCTCGCCGACGCCGCCACCAAGGCGCTCACCGTGGACGACGGCCTCGGCAGCGTCAAGAAGCTGATCGGGCTCGCGGACGACGTCAACAAGGTCCCCACCAAGCGGATGACCTTCACGACGATGCAGACCGCCGCCGATCCCAACGACACCAACCGTGTGGTGGTGGGCGCGGGAGCCAAGGCCCTCTTCACCACCATCGCCGACGACCAGTCCCTGACCACGGGCTCCGGCAAGAAGTCCTCGGCGGCCTCCGCGACGGCCTCGGCCCAGGCCGTGCCCGCCTCCGAGATCGCCGTGACCGTCGAGAACGGCACCGAGATCACCGGCCGCGCCTCCGACGTCGCGAACGCGCTCACCGGCCAGGGCTTCAGTTCCGCCACGACCACCGCCAACGCGCCGAGCCCCGCGACGACGACCACCCTCACCTACGGCACCGGTCACAAGGCCGAGGCGCAGACGGCCGCCAAGGCGCTCGGACTGCCCACCTCGCACCTCAGGGAGGGCACCGGGGGTGGTCTGACGCTGGTGATCGGGAGCGACTGGACGAGCGGCACCACGTTCCCGGGCGGTTCGTCCTCGGCGGCGCCGGCCGACACCAAGGCCGCGGTGTCCAACGCCCACGCCCAGACCGCCGACGAGGCCAAGACCTGCGCCAAGGTCAGCCCCTACAAGACGGTCTCCCTCAACGGGGTCCCGATGACACCGGAGCAGGCGTACGCGGCGGCGAGCGGCAAGAAGGACTCCGACGAATGAGGCGGGGACGGGGCTCGCGGTTGTACAGTTGCGCAAGCTGGCAACAATGAACGTAGAGAAGGGACGTGCGGCATGCTGCGCAACGGACTGGAGCCCTGGCACCTGCTGGTCGTGGCGATCATGATCATCCTGTTGTTCGGCTCCAAGAAGCTGCCCGAGGCCGCGCGTGGGCTCGGCAAGTCGATGCGCATCCTCAAGAGCGAGGCCAAGGCCATGAAGGAGGACGGCACCGCGCAGAGCACCGCCGCCCCGGCCGAGTCCACCCCGGCGGAGTCCGCCCCGCAGGCGGTCCGGTCCGCTCCCGCGGAGACCACGACGGCGCATCGGGTGGCCGAGGGCAACCCGGCATCGTAGCCGCACGCCCTCTCGAGGGCCCGGTGAACGCTGTCGGTGGGGCCAACTAAGCTCCCGCCCATGAGTGAGGCAGACGAGGGCCCCGGCAGACGAGTCGTCGACGGGCGCTTCGAGTTGGAGGCCCGTCTCGGCGGCGGCGGGATGGGCACGGTCTGGCGGGCCAGGGACCTGGCACTGCACAGGATGGTCGCGGTCAAGGAGGTCCGCCCGCCCGATCGGGACCTCGCCGAGTACGACCCCGAGGGCGCGCGGATGCTGCGCGAGCGGGTGCTGCGCGAGGCGCGCTCCCTGGCCCGGATCGACCATCCGAACGTCGTCACCATCCACCACATCGTCGACGGCGGCGACGGCAGCTATCCGTGGATCGTCATGGAGCTGGTCAGCGGCGGTTCGCTCGCCGACCGGCTCGCGCAGGGGCCGATGCCGCCGGCCGAGGCGGCACGGATCGGCCGGGGCGTGCTGGCCGCGCTCGCCGCGGCGCACGACGCCGGCATCCAGCACCGGGACGTCAAGCCCGCCAACGTCCTGCTGAGGACCGACGGGCGCCCCGTCCTCACCGACTTCGGCATCGCCGCGATCCGCGAGACCACCAGCCTCACCGCCACCGGCTCCATCATCGGCACACCCGACTTCATGGCACCGGAGCGGATCTCGGGTCACGAGGGCGGATCCGCCTCCGACCTGTGGTCACTGGCGATGATGCTCTACACCGCCGTGGAGGGCCACCACCCGCTGCGCCGCGGCAACACCCTCGCCACCCTCGCCGCCGTCCTCAACGAGGACGTGCCGCCGCCGGTACGGGCCGGCGCCCTGACCGACGTACTGATGAGCGTGCTCGTGCGGGATCCGGCGGCGCGGCCCTCCTCCGCCGAGCTGGACCGACGGCTCGCCGCGGTCGAGTCGGGGCAGGGCGGTCCGGCGACCGCGTGGCACCCCGCCACCTCCTACCCGCTGAACCCGCCGCCCTCCGGTACGGCCCCCTCGTACCCGGGGGCCTTCGGCTCGCCCACCACTCCCTTCGCCGGCGCTCCCGCTGCGGCGGGCACGGCCGGGCCCGGCGGATTCGGGCCGCCGCCCGTCCCCTACGGCACCGGCCAGCCGGTGACCTCGCCCGTGCGCGCGGGCCGCAGGAGCCGGCCCGCCCTGGGTGTCCTGCTCGGCGTCTCGGGGACCTCGCTCGCCGGCGCCCTGGTCCTGATGTGGTGGCTGCTGCCCATCGGGGGCGACTCGGGCGGTTCGGGCGGCACGGCGGACAAGGGCGCCTCCTCCTCGGCCACGTCGTCCTCCGTCGCCTCGGCACCGGCGACGACCGGTTCCCCCGCCGCCGCCCCGGCGGCCCGGCAGTCGAAGGACACGACCACGACCCTGCTCACTCCCGAGGGCGTTCGCACCGCCATCAAGGCCCTGGAGCAGGAGAGCGGCCGGAACAGGTTCGGCGACTTCACCGTCTACGACGACTACGCGTCGGCCGAGGTGATGGTCGACGGCAGCGACAGCAAGTACGACACCTACACCTACCGGCTGGGACGGGGCGTGGAGAAGGGCATCATCAAGGGCACCCTGTCCGGCGGCGACCAGCCCTTCCGCCTCGAGGACTTCGACTGGGACAAGCTGCCCACGCTCCTCGAAGAGGCACGCAAGAAGCTCAACGTCGATCAGCCGGACACTCGTTACGTGCTGGTGCGACAGCCCAACGAGATCTTCGACACGCCGCTCGGCATGGCCGTCTATCTGAGCAACGAGTACAGCCAGTCGGGCTATCTGGAGGCGAACACCAAGGGCAAGATCACCCGCGTCATGCCCGCGGAGGACTGAGGGCCCGAGCCTTCGGCCCGTCCGGTCGGTCGTCGTCCAGGGCCTCGTGGCGGTGCCGGTGGTGTTCTCGCTGGTCTCGGCGGGCGGGTTCTTCCTGGGGTGGGCGGCACGGCGTTCGCCGTCGGCGTCCCCTTCGTCAGCGCGGCTGGCGTCGCGATCAGCGCCCTGACCACGGTCAGACTTGTGGACGCCAACGGCACGGCCACCCCGTTCGTGCATACGGCCGCCTCCGCGGCACTCCTGCGGGACGCCCCCGGCCGCACGGTGCCCACCGAACCCCTGGCCCGCCGCCTTGCCGCCACGTTCAGGCTGGGCATCATCTGGCAGGTGTCCGCCCTCTACGCCGTCGCATTCGGCGGTTCACCCACCTCAGGACCGGCCGCGGCCTCACCCGGACGGACGCCGCCAAGCGAATGGCGGGCCTCGTCCTGCTCGCGGTGGTCTTCACGGGCGCACTCGTGCGGAGCTTCACCCCGCCGCCCCCCTGGGCACCCTCGCGTTCCTCGCCATGGCCGCCATGCTCGGTGCCGGCAGCGGAGCGAACTTCGCTTTCGTGGCCCTGCCGGCCCCGCCCGACCGGGCCGGCTCGGTGACCGGAGTCGTCGGTGCGGCAGGGGGCCTGGGCGGCTTCGTTCTGCCGCTGGTGATGGGCTCGGTCCACGGCGCCTACGACTCCGGCGCGCCGGGCCTGGTCCTGCTCGTCGCGGTGGCTGCGGCGGCCCTGGCCTTTACGGGCACCGGGGTGTGCCGGGTCCTCACAGGCGGATGACGACGAGAGCGGTGTCGTCCGCGTTGCCGGTGGCTGGGAGCAGTTCCGTCAGGAGCGCGTCGGCCAGGTCGTCGGGACCGGCGTGGCGGTGGCGGGTGAGTGTGTCCGCGAGTCGGGCGAGGCCGGTGTCGATGTCCTCCGTGCGGCGCTCGATGAGACCGTCGGTGTACAGGACCAGCGTGGCGCCCTCGACGAAGGGCGTGGTGACCTCCGGGCGGGTGGTGTGCTCGGGGCTGGCACCGAGGGGCGGGTCGGTGGCCCGGTCCAGGAAGGACACCGTGCCGTCGGGGTGCAGCAGGGCGGGCGGGAGGTGGCCCGCGCTGCTGTAGGTGAGGGTGTGGTCGTCCCAGTCGATGAAGGCCGTGGCCGCCGTGGTCGACTCGGCCCCGTCGACGGAACGGGCGTACAGGCCGAGTGCCTCCAGTGCCCGGGCGGGACCGTCGGCGACGCGGGTGGCGGCGCTCAGCGCGCTGCGCAGCTGGCCCATGACACAGGCGGCCGACAGACCGTGGCCGACGACGTCACCGACGGCGACGGCGAGCCGGTCGCCCGGCAGGTCGACCAGGTCGTACCAGTCACCGCACACGTTCAGGGCGCCCACGGCGGGCCGGTAGCGGACGGCCGCCTGGTGACCGTCCAGGGGCCTGGGGGCGGGCAGCAGGGCCTCCTGCAGGGCCAGTGCCACCTCGCGTTCGCGGGCGTGAGCCTTGCGCAGGCGTTCGTTGACCTCCTGCAGTTCCCGGGCCCGGGTGTACAGCTCGGCCTCCAGCACGCGTGCCCGGCTGTCGCCGCCCGGTCCGCCGCGGGCCCGGATGAGTTCGGTGACCTCCTCCACCCGGTGGACGAGCAGTGTCACCTTCCCCTCGGGGCCGAGGACGGGGGCGTTGACCGGGCTCCAGAAGTGCTCCTGCCAGTGGCCGGGACGCTGGGGATCCTCGATGTCGTAACGCAGGACCGCCATGGTGTCGCGCTCGCCGGTGGCCACCGCGCGCAGCATCGACTCCCGTGTCTCCCGCATCCCGGCGGCGGCCGAGTCATTGGGGTTCTCGGGGAAGACGTCGAAGATGTAGCGGCCGACGAGGGTCTCGCGGGCGCGACCGGTGAGCCGTACGAAGTCGTCGTTCATGTCGACGTACACGAGCTCGGGCGTCAGCAGCGCCACCATGCCGGGCAGGGCCCGGAAGACCGCCGCGTAGTCGATCTGCGGTTTCCTCATGTGCAGCCTGCCTCGACACGAGCCATCATGATGTGATTTTCCACGATAGATGCGAACAGGTCGCCCTTTCGACAGCTACCGTCGTCACGCGACAGCGAACGACTCGGTTCGGATTCCTCGTGGGTACGGTCCAAGGGCCGGCGCCCGAGTCCGGAAGGACCCACTGGCATGCGTTACGCAGTCCTCGGTACCGGCATCGTCGGCCGGACGATCGCCGGCAAGCTCGCCTCCCTCGGGCACGACGTGGTCATGGGCACCCGCGATCCGGGGGCCACTCTCGCACGTACCGAGCCCGACGGCATGGGAAATCCGCCGTTCGCCCGGTGGCACGCCGAGCACGGCCAGGTACGTCTGGAGACCTTCGAGGCGGCGGCCGCCTCCGCCGAGACGGTCGTCAACACCACCGCAGGCATGCAGAGCCTCGACGCGCTCCACGCGGCGGGCGCGGCCAATCTGAGCGGCAAGATTCTCATCGACGTCGCCAACCCTCTGGACTTCTCCGCCGGGATGCCGCCCACGCTGGACCCGGTCGACACCGACAGCCTCGGCGAGCGCATCCAGCGCGCCTTTCCCGACGCCAAGGTCGTCAAGACCCTCAACACCATGAACTGCTTCGTCATGGTCGAGCCGGCCCGGGTCGCGGGGGAGCACACCGTGTTCGTCAGCGGTGACGACACCGGCGCCAAGAAGGCCGTCACCGCGCTGCTGGGTTCCTTCGGCTGGCCCGAGGCGAGCGTCATCGACCTGGGCGACATCACCAGCGCCCGCGGCGTGGAGATGCTCCTGCCGATCTGGCTGCGCCTGTACGGCACCCTCGGGCACGGCGACTTCAACTTCCATGTGCAGGGGGCGCGACCCGGGGCCTGACCTCGGACACGGGGGGAAGGGCAGCCGCCGGGAGGGTGTCGGGGTGGACGGCCCGGCATCGTGATCGTCCCCACCCACCCGGTCGCCGACGGACCGCTCCCACGGCGCCGGAGCTCGACGGTCCGAACGTCCCTGCCCCTGCCGAGGGGCCGCGCGTCGACCGGTCAGGTGACGGGTCCGCCGCTCGGGTGCCCGGTTCCCGGTGGGCGGCCTGCCGGAGCTGTGTCTGATCGGCGCCGGCGCCGTGCGTCACCGTGCGGGCCGACCACCGGCCGCCCTCGTGTTCCTGTACCGGCCGCCGGCGCCGGGCTTGCGCGGACGAGGCCCGGCCTCCGGCGGGCCGGGCACGCGGCTTCGGGGCAGCCGGCTGCCGTGATTCAGGACTGTGCGGCCTTCGAGTCGGGGGAGTGGGTCGTGTCCTCGCGCCCCTCCAGTTCGAAGTCCACGTTCACCACTCCCTCGACGGCGCGTACCAGGCGGGCGGCCACCGGGACGAGGGATGTGTCGCGGATCCGGCCGACGAGCGTGACGGCTCCGTCGTGCACCTCGACGCGGACCGTCGACGACGGTGTCGGGAACAGGTAGGACACCACTTCGCGGCGTACCTCCTCGGCGATCTCCTCGTCGTCGCGCAGGAACACCTTGAGCAGGTCGGACCTGCTGACGACGCCCTCCAGCACGCCCTGCTCGTCCACCACCGGCAGCCGCTTGACCCGGGCGTGGGCCATGGTGCGGGCGGCCTGGGCGAGCGTGGCGTCCGGGCGGGTGGTGAGGACCGGCGAGGTCATCAGCTCCTCCGCGGTGACCGCGCCCGCCTTCGCCAGGTCGGCCAGACGGCGCAGCTGGGTGTACCGGTCGGGGTCGCTGTCGCGGAACTCCTCCTTGGGCAGCAGATCCGCCTCGGAGACGATGCCGACGACCCGGCCCTCGCCCTCGATCACGGGCAGGGCGCTGACCTGCCGGTCCTGCATCAGCCGCACGATCTCCTTGAAGGTCGCCGTGCGGTCGACGGCGGCGACGGTGCGGGTCATGACGTCGCTGACGATGTGCGGGGTGCCGTGCATGATGACTCCTCGCGTTCAGATGGTGCTGCCGGAGCCGTAGGGGGCGTACAGGTCCAGGAGCCGGATCCGGGCGGAGCGGAGGCGGTGGGCGAGCACATTGCCGACCCACTGGGACACCGAACTGCCCAGAGCGGGGTCCTCCTGGCACATCAGCCGGACGGCGGTGGCGTCGAACTCGTACGTCCGCACCGGGCTCGTCGCCTCGGCGCCCAAGTGGTAGGTGTGCGGTGCGAACAGCCAGGACCAGCCGACGAGTTCGTTGTGCCGCAGGGTCTCGATCACGGCCGGACGACGGCCGGGTACGCGCATGTCGAGCTGAACGGTGCCCGTGCGGATGATCCAGAACCGGTCGGCCCGGCCGCCCTCCTCGAACAGCCGCGCCCCTTGCGGGAAGGACACCTCACGGGCGACGCGCATCAGCCGTTCCCGGTGTTCGGCGGGCAGGGCGCGGAGCATGCTGGGCGTGGGGGTGGTGATCATGGCCTGCCTCCCGACGGGTGGGGGTTCCTACCACTGCCAGCCTGCGCCCGCCGTCGGCACCGGCCCATGGGCCACTCGGTCCATCGGTTGGACCACTCGGCTTCGCCGCGACGACCTTCGGCACCCTCCGGCACGGTCGCCCGCCCTGTTGCATGAAGACGTGAGACGACCCGCCCGACGAAAGGGGGTGAATGCTGTGGGCACCTCACTGACTCCCGACTTCTGGAGGCAGTTCGCCGTCCTCCTGGTGGTCTTCGCCGCGGCCACCGTGGTGCTGAGCGCCGGGCTCGACGCGCTGGTCGTGCGGATGCTGCGGCACCGGCCGCCTGCCACCCGCCCGAACCGGACCACCGATCAGCCCGAACGGCCCCTGGCCCACCACTGAGGCGCGCACGGACGTGCGGAACGAGAAAGGAACGGCGATGACCGTCACTGTGACGACAGGCGTGCAGCCGGACGGGGCCTGGCGTGGATTCGCCGGGCCCCGTTGGCGCGAGCACGTGGACGTGCGCGACTTCATCCAGGCCAACTACACGCCCTACGAAGGCGACGCGTCCTTCCTGACCGGCCCGACCGCCCGCACCCGCGCCGTCTGGGAGAAGGTCAGCGCCCTGTTCCCCGAGGAGCGCCGCAGGGGCGTCCTCGCGGTCGACACCGCCACTCCGTCCACCATCACCTCGCACGACCCCGGCTACATCGACCGCGACCGCGAACTGATCGTCGGCCTCCAGACCGACGCCCCGCTCAAACGCGCCATCATGCCGAACGGCGGGCTGCGGATGGTGGAGAACGGGCTGCGGGCGTACGGCTACGAGCCCGACCCGTTCGTGACGCGCGTCTTCGGCACGTACCGCAAGACGCACAACGAGGGTGTCTTCGACGCCTACACACCCGAGATGCGCGCCGCCCGCAAGGCCGGCATCATCACCGGCCTGCCCGACGCGTACGGGCGGGGCCGGATCATCGGCGACTACCGGCGCGTGGCCCTGTACGGCACGGACCGGCTGACCGAGGCCAAGAAGGCCGAGCGCGCCCTGCTCGACGCCCGCACCTCCACCGCCGACGTCATCCGCGACCGGGAGGAACTCGCCGAACAGATAAGGGCGTTGGGCGAACTGACGCGCATGGCCGCCACGTACGGCTGTGACGTCTCCCGCCCCGCCGAGACCGCCCACGAGGCCGTGCAGTGGCTCTACCTCGGCTATCTCGCCGCGGTGAAGGAACAGAACGGCGCCGCGATGTCCCTGGGCCGCACCTCGACCTTCCTGGACGTCTACCTCCAACGGGACCTGGCGGCCGGGCTGATCGACGAGAGCCGTGCCCAGGAACTCGTCGACGACTTCGTGATCAAACTGCGGATCGTCCGGTTCCTGCGCACGCCCGAGTACGACGCCCTGTTCTCCGGCGACCCGACCTGGGTGACGGAGTCCATCGGCGGCATGGGCGCCGACGGGCGGACCCTGGTCACCCGGACCTCCTTCCGGTTCCTGCAGACCCTGTACAACCTCGGCCCGGCGCCGGAGCCCAACCTGACGGTGCTGTGGTCGCCCCGGCTGCCCGCGGGATTCAAGGAGTTCTGCGCCCAGGTCTCGATCGACACCAGCGCCGTCCAGTACGAGTCGGACGAGCTGCTGTGCCCGCGGACCGGCGACGACACCGCGATCGCCTGCTGCGTCTCGGCGATGGCGGTCGGCCGGCAGATGCAGTTCTTCGGAGCCCGGGTCAACCTTGCCAAGGCGCTGCTGTACGCCGTCAACGGCGGCCGGGACGAGATGACCGGAGACCAGGTCGCACCCGCGGCGCCCGCGCTGACGGGGGAGTACCTGGACTACGAGGAGCTGCGCGCGGCGTACGACCGCGTTCTGGACTGGCTGGCGCGGACCTATGTCGACGCGCTCAACGTCATCCACTACATGCACGACAAGTACGCCTACGAACGCCTCGAGATGGCCCTGCACGACCACCCCGTGCACCGGTTCATGGCGTGCGGGATCGCCGGTCTCTCGGTGGCCGCGGACAGCCTGTCCGCCGTCAAGCACGCGCGCGTGAAGGTGTTCCGGGACGCCGACGGACTCGCCGTCGACTTCCGCACCGAGGGTGATTTCCCGGCGTACGGCAACAACGACGACCGGGCCGACGGCATCGCCGTCGACCTGGTGGAGTCGTTCATGGCGAAGGTGCGCAGGCACCCCACCTACCGGGACGCCGAGCACACCCAGTCGGTGCTCACCATCACCTCGAACGTGGTCTACGGCAAGCACACCGGCAACACCCCCGACGGCCGCCGCGCCGGACAGCCCTTCGCGCCGGGCGCCAACCCGATGAACGGCCGCGACCGGCACGGGGTCGTCGCCTCCGCGCTGTCGGTGGCGAAGCTGCCGTACGAGGCGGCCCGGGACGGGATCTCGCTGACGACGACGATCACCCCCGAGGGCCTCGGACACGCGCCGGAGGAACGCGCCGGGCACCTGGTGGGCATCCTCGACGGCTACACGGCGGCCGGCGGCTTCCACATGAACGTCAACGTGCTGGACCGCGCCACGCTGGAGGACGCGATGCGGCACCCGGAGAAGTACCCGGACCTGACCATCCGTGTCTCCGGCTACGCCGTCAACTTCGTCCGCCTGACCCGCGAGCAGCAGCTCGACGTGATCAGCCGCACCTTCCACGGAACGCTGTGAGCACCGGCCGGGTTCACTCCTGGGACCTGTCCACCGGCGTGGACGGTCCCGGGACCCGGTTCGTGCTGTTCGTCTCCGGCTGCCCGCTGCGCTGCCTTTACTGCGCCAACCCCGACACCTGGCACATGCGCGACGGCCGGGAGGCGACGGTCGACGAGGTGATGGCCGAGATCGAGAAGTACCGGGCGTTCCTCACCACGGCGGGCGGCGGGGTGACCGTCACCGGCGGCGAGCCGTTGCTCCAGTCCGCGTTCACCGGTGAGCTCCTGCGCCGCTGCAAGGAGGCCGGGCTGCACACCGCGCTCGACACCTCGGGCTTCCTCGGCGCCCGTGCCGGCGACGCGCTCCTCGCCGACACCGACCTGGTGCTCCTGGACATCAAGTCCTTCGACGTCACCACCTACCGGCGGCTGACCGGCGGTGACCTCGGTCCCACCCTGAACTTCGCCACCCGCCTCGACCGCTCGGGCGTACCGATGTGGATCCGGTACGTCCTGGTGCCCGGCTGGACGGACCGGGAGGAGTCGGTCGACGCCCTGGCCCGCTTCGTGGCGGGCCTGGACGCGGTGGAGCGCGTGGAGGTCCTGCCGTTCCACCGGCTGGGCGCCGCGAAGTACGAGGCTCTCGGGCTGCCGTTCCCGTTGCGGGACACACCCACTCCCGGCGCCGAGGTGACCGAGCGGGTGCGCGAGCAGTTCAGGGCGCGCGGGGTGCGGGTCTACTGATCCGGGGCGCGGGTCCATTGCGGTGCGGGTCTACTGATCCGGGGCGCGGGCCCATTGCGATGCGGGTCCACTGATCCGAGGCGCGGGCTCGCTGCTCGGGGACGTGCGTCCGATCCCGGTCACTGGCCCTGTGCGGGCACCAGCACGACAGGCCCCCGGGCATCGCGCAGCACATCCCGTGCCACCGTCCCCGGCTCGCCGGTGCGGCTGCGGCCCACGATCACCAGGCGCGCGTCCCCGGACAGCAGGACCAGGGCGTCGGCCGGCGGCAGGTGCCGTACGTCCTCGAGGACCCGCACGTCCGGGTACTTCTCCCGCCAGGGCCGCAGCGCGTCGGACAGCAGCTGCACCTCGTGGTCCTCCCAGGCGGCGCGGTCCTCCTCCGGTATGCCGAAGGGCAGTTCGGCCGCGCAGGAGGGGAACCGCCAGGCGTGGACGGCGTGCAGGCGCGCGCCCCACAGCCGGGCGCAGTCGAAGGCGAGGCCGATGGCGGCCTCGGCGGGCCGGCGGGCGTCCACACCGAGCACGATCTCGGCGAACCGGTGCGAGGGCTTGGGCATGATTCACGTCTCCTGCGAGTCGGGTGGAGCTCGGTGCGCTTCAGCTGGTCCGGTGACCCCACCGCGGTCCGACCAGGTCCCACTCCCGGCCCCAGGCGTCGACACGCCGCCGGTCCAGCCGCCATCGTGCGACGGCGCCCACGGCGTGGACGGCCACGGCGAGGGCGAGCCCCGCCATGCTTCCCATGACGGCCGCCTCGAGCGCGGCCTCGGCGGTGGTCGGCGGTTCCGTGACCAGCCTTCCGTGGCCGTCCTGCCAGACCAGGAGATGTGTTCCGGCCTTCAGACCGGTGTCGACCAGGGTGTTGTCGGTGCGGGCCGACCCGTCGGGGGCCGTCCAGCGAATCCGCGCCAGGGCCTTGTCGCTGGAGGAGCGGACGGCGGCCGTGCGCCCGGACACGTCGGTGAGGAGAACGGCGCGGACGGAGTGCCGCTCCACCCGCTGTCGTGCGAACACCTCGTCCACGGCACCGGCCGTCACCAGCCCGGTGACCGTGCCTCCCACGACGACGACCGCCCACACCGCCAGCACGATCCACGCCTCGACGATGTCGTCCCGGCGTCGCAACGGGTTGCTCCGCCAACGCCAGAACCGCTTGCCGGCCATGCCCGTCCACCTCCTCCGGTCGTCCTGTGTCCGAAGATGACAGCCCCCGCCGTTGGACAGCAGGGGCCGAGAAGCCGTCGTGGCAGGGCCGGCCGGGACCGGTTCACGGCACGGGACGGGCCGTTCGGCCCCGGACGGCGCGGGCGTGGCCGCCGCGGGACTCCCGCGAGGCGGCCCGGCCCGGCCCGGCCCGGCCTCACTCCGCCGTTCCGGGGAGCCACAGGTCGGGGCCGAAGACCTCGTAGCGGATCCGGCGCGGCGAGACACCCGCGTCGAGGAGCCGGGTGCGGATCGCACGCATGAACGGCAGCGGGCCGCACAGATACGCGGTGGCGTCGGCGGGCACGTCCACGCCGTCGAGGTCCATCAGGCCGACCCGGGCGGCGGGTTCGGCGGCGCCGGGACGCTCGTACCAGAACACGGTCCGCGCCCGCGGCAGCAGGCCCGTCAGCTCATGGGTCTCGGCGCGCAGGGCGTGCTCGTCAGGCGATACGTCCGCGTGCAGGACGAGCACGTCGCGGGTGGAGCCGGTCGCCGCGAGCCGGGCGAGCATGCCGACCATGGGGGTGCAGCCGATGCCGGCGGAGACGAGGACCAGCGGGGTGTCGGCCTCGTCGAGGACGACGTCTCCGAAGGGTGCGGACAGGGTGAGTTCGTCCCCGGGCCGCACCGTGCGGTGCAGCAGGTCCGACACCTCGCCGTCGGGGGCGCCGTCGGTGCCGGTGACCCGCTTGACCGTGATGCGGCGCAGGTCCTCTCCGGGGTCGGACGACAGGCTGTACTGGCGCAGCTGGTGCACGCCGTCCGGCATCCGCGTCCGGACGCTGACGTACTGCCCGGCCTTCGCCGCCGGGGCGGGGCGGCCGTCGCCGGGACGCAGCAGGAAGGAGACGACGTCCGAGGTCTCCTCCCGGCGCTCGACCACGGTCCACGGCCGCCAGGTCCCGCCGGGGGCCACTCCGGCCTCCTGGTAGATGCGGGCCTCCTGGGCGATGAGCGCGCCGGCCATCAGCCAGTAGACCTCGTCCCACGCGGCGGCCACCTCGGGGGTGACCGCGTCACCGAGGACCTCGGCGATCGCCCCGAACAGGTACTTGTGGACGATCGTGTACTGGTCGTCGGTCACCCCGACCGCGGTGTGCTTGTGGGCGATCCGGGCCAGCAGGGCGTCCGGCCGGGTGCCGGGCTCGGCGAGGAGGGCGGTCGCGAAGCCGGCGATCGCCCCGGCGAGGGCCCGTCGCTGGGTGCCGCCGGCCTGGTTGCCGCGGTTGAACATCCCGTCCAGCAGTTCGGGCCGGTCGCGGAACATGGCGGCGTAGAACCGGGTGGTGATCTCGTCGAGGGCCCCGGCCACGGCGGGCAGGGTGGCCTTCACGAGGGCGGCGGACTCGGCGGACAGCATGAAGCCTCCAGAAACGGGGAGTTGACGGCCGCGGATCGGGTGACGGCCGACCCTGTATAGCAACAGGAATTCCGGCCTTTCGGTCTCTTTCGGACCGGGGTCGGACGGTGCGGGACCATCGGCGTCCAGGTCGGGACCAAGGTCCCGGTGCCCTGCCGCGGACCGGGTCCGGCCGGACCGCCGCCAGGGCCGTTCGGCCCAAGGCCGCCCGGCCGCGCCGCGTCTAGCGTTCCCGGCCATGGAGAAGGACCGGAACGCACGACGGGGACGACCGCGTGGCGCCGAGGGCCGGCCACTGGCCGCGCGGCGGCTGCGGACCCGCCGTGAGGTGTCGGCGGACGGGCGCGCGGTGTGCGGCGTGAACGACGGCTGGTGGGAGGGCTTCCACCGGAACCACCGCGTTCAAGACGGTCCTCCTGGACCGTGCCACCGCCGGCCCGGTGGTCCCGGGCGGCTCGCTCGGCTTCCGGTGGGGGGAAGCCGAGCGAGGCCGCCGGAACCAGGAACTCGGCGACGTGGAACCGAGTTCAGTCTGCTTGAGCGGGCCGAGGAGCGCGTGGAGATAGACCTGAGTCGTACGAGGACGCATCGCAGCCGTACCCCTGTGGGGCCGAAGGTCCCGCCGCAAGGGCCGCCCGCCCCTCGTACCGCCCGTCCGTGAATGCGACGGTGGTAGGAGACCCCGACTGTCACCGAAGGCGGTGAGGACGATGACACTCCCTCTGGTAGTGGGCGTCGACGGATCGGACGCCTGCCTGCCCGCCGTCGACTGGGCAGCCGACGAGGCCACACGCCACGGTCTGCCGCTGCGACTGGTGTACGCCTCCCTGTGGGAGCGCTACGAGGGAGCTCTGCCGTCGACCGCCCTGACGCGCCCGTCCCAGCGCCTGCTGGCCGAACACGTCGTCGCCTCGGCCGCGGAGCGCGCCGCTCTGCGCGACCCGGACCTGAAGGTGACCACCGACGTCCTCCCGGCCGAGGCGGCGGCCGCCCTGCTGCGCGAGGGCAACAACGCCTTCGCCCTGGTGACCGGATCGCGGGGCCGCGGTCAGCTGAAGGGCCTGCTCCTGGGGTCGGTCGGCCTGGCCGTGGCGGCCCGCGCGCACTGCCCCGTCATCGTGGTCCGAGGTACGACGGCCGCCCTGGCCGGCCACCACGAGCGGATCCTGCTCGGCGTCGGCGAACCGGCGGCCGGCTGCGAGGCCGTGCGCTTCGCCTTCCGCGAGGCCGAGGTGCGCGGGTGCACCCTCGACGCGGTCCGGGCCTGGCGCTGCCCCGCCCAGGAGAACACCGACCACCCCGCCCTCACCGCGGAACAGGGCCACCGGCACGAGGAACAGGCGTCGGCCCAGCTCGACGAGCTGCTGCGCGACGCCGTGGCAGAGCACCCGCGCCTGCGGGTGCGCCGTACCACCGTCGAAGGCCCGGCCCGGACCGTCCTCGTGAACCGCTCGGCCGACGCCGACCTCGTCGTGGTCGGCGCACGGCGCCGCTCCGGCCACTTCGGACTGCAGCTCGGCCGGGTGAGCCACACCCTGCTGCATCACGCGAGCTGCCCGGTGGCGGTCGTTCCACAACTCGTGTGAACGTGGTGGGGGCCGCTTCCGCAAGGCGCCGAAGGGGGATCGCCGAGGTGACGTCCTGGACATGGGAGTACGAGGGCTACGAGCCCGCGGAGCAGCGTCTGCGGGAATCGCTGTGCACCCTCGGCAACGGCTACCTCGCCACCCGCGGGGCGCTCCCGGAGTGCTCGGCGGACGATGTGCACTACCCCGGCACCTATGTGGCGGGCTGCTACGACCGCCTCACCTCGCAGGTGGCCGGACGCCAGGTCGAGAACGAGGACATGGTCAACCTCCCGAACTGGCTGCCGCTGCGCTTTCGCCTCACCGGCGGCGAATGGCTCACCCCGGACACCGCGCCCCTGCTCGACCACCGCTACGTCCTGCACCTGGCCTGCGGTTCACTGGAGCGCCGCACGCGGTACGGGCTCGGGTCCGGCAGGGTGCTGTCGGTCCGTCAGCTGCGCCTGGTGCACATGGCCGACCCCCATCTCGCGGCCCTGCGCACCGAGTTCACGGCCGAGGGCTTCACCGGTGAACTGGAGGTCGAGGCCGCCCTGGACGGGACCGTCACCAACGCGGGTGTGCCGCGCTACCGGGACCTGGACAGCCGCCATCTGACCCACGTGCACACGGGCACCACCGGCCCCGACACGATGTGGCTGCGCTGCCGGACGGTCACCTCCGACATCCGCGTCGCGATGGCGGCCCGCCTGACCGCCGACGAGCCGCCCACTGACCCGCACGAACCGGCGCGGGCCGTCCTGCGGACCCGTGTCCGGCTCGGCCCGGGGCGCACCGCCACCGTCGACAAGATCGTCGCCGTGCACACCTCCCGCGACCCCGCGATCAGCGACCCGCTCCAGGCGGCCGTCGACCGCGTGGGCGCCGCGCCCGGATTCGACGAACTCCTCGACTCCCACCTGACGGCATGGGACCAGCTGTGGCGGCGGGCCGAGCTCGACGTCCCCTCGGAGGCCGGCCGCATCCTGCGCCTGCACCTCTTCCACGTCCTCATGACCCTCTCCCCGCACACCGCGGACCTCGACGTCGGCGTCCCGGCGCGGGGCCTGCACGGCGAGGCCTACCGCGGTCACGTCTTCTGGGACGAGCTGTTCGTCCTGCCGTACCTGAACCTGCACTTCCCCGAGGTGTCGCGCGCCCTGCTGCGCTACCGCCACCGGCGCCTGGACCGGGCCTGTGCCGCGGCCCGCGCGATCGGCCGACGCGGCGCCCTGTACCCCTGGCAGAGCGGCAGCGACGGCCGCGAGGAGACCCAGGAACTGCACCTCAACCCTCGCTCGGGACGCTGGCTGCCCGACCATTCCCGGCTCCAGCGCCATGTCGGCTCGGCGATCGCGTACAACGTGTGGCGGTACTGCGAGGCCAGCGGCGACCTGGAGTTCCTGCACACCAAGGGTGCCGAGATGCTGCTCCAGATCGCCCGCTTCTGGGCCGAGTCGGCGAGCTGGGACGAGACACTGGGACGCCACCGGATCCGCGGCGTCGTCGGCCCCGACGAGTACCACGAGGCCTACCCGGACGCCCCGGAGCCCGGCCTCGACGACAACGCGTACACCAATGTCACCGCCGCCTGGGTGCTCACCCGCGCACTGGAGCTGCTGGACACCCTGCCCGAACCGCGCCGCCGCGAACTCGTGGAGCGCACCGGTCTGGACGGCGGCGAACTCGAGCAGTGGGAGGACGTCTCCCGCACTCTCCACGTGCCCTTCCACCACGGCGTCATCAGCCAGTTCGAGGGCTACGGCGACCTCGCCGAACTCGACTGGGACGGCTACCGCAAGCGCTACGACGACATCCGCCGCCTGGACCGCATCCTGGAGGCGGAGGGCGACACCGTCAACCGCTACCAGGCGTCCAAGCAGGCCGACGTCCTGATGCTCGGCTATCTCTTCGCGCCGGCCGAACTCAAGGAGATCCTCGCCCGGCTGGGCCATCGGCTGGACGACGAGGCCTGGCGGCGCACCGTCGACTACTACCTGCACCGCACCAGCCACGGCTCCACCCTCAGCGGCCTGGTGCACGGCTGGGTCCTGGCGCGGGCCCGGCGCGCGGACGCCTGGACCTACTGCCAGGAGGCTCTGCGCGGCGACATCGCAGACCTCCAGGGCGGCACCACCGCCGAGGGCATTCATCTGGGTGCCATGGCGGGCACCCTCGATCTCGTCCAGCGCGGACTGACCGGCCTGCAGACCCGGGGCGGCGCACTGTGGCTCGACCCGGTACCGCTGCCCGAACTGTCGTCGTACGGCTTCTCGCTCCGCTACCAGGAGCACTGGGGCGTACAGCTGCGGCTGGAGCGCGGTCGTCTCGACGTCATGGTCCCGGCGTCCGACGCGGACCCGATCGATATCCGGTTGCCGGACCGCGCGGTCGTCGTGGAGCCGGGAGAGACGGTGCGGCTGATCCTGCAGGACTGACGGACCGTTGCCCGGAGAAGCCTCGCCGGGGCGGGGGCCCGTGGTCGGTGTTCCGCGCCACGCGACCGACGCCCCGCCACGGCGCAAGACCCCCGGTGGCCTTCATGGGGAGCCGTTCGCCTCTCTCGCACCGCACGCCCCGACGCGATCCTGGAATCAGGCGGGGACGCAGGCCAAGGCTCCGCGAGGGGTCCTCTCCGTAACGGAGAGAGCGGCGTCAGCGCTCAGGGAGGCGGCTCCGGGAGGGGCTGCGACCGCACGTGGGTCGTCGGCCGCAGGTCGGCGCGTGCGTACGCACGCGCCGACCCGCCTCCCGCCCGCCGCGGCGCCCGGCTCCTCGGCCGCCACGCCCGGCTCCTCGGGTGCCGGTGCGGCAGGGGCCGGGCCTGGTGTCACATCCCCTCGTGCCCCCTCGTGCCCCCTCGTGTCCCGGGTGACGCGACCCGCTCACTCGTGCGCCACGACGACGACCGGGCAGCGGGCATGATGCATCGCCGCATGGGCGACGGACCCGGTGCGCACGCCGAGACGGCCGGAGCGGATCCGGCGTCCGACCACCAGGAGCCCCGCCTCCCGCGCAGCGGCCGGCAGGGCCTGCGAGGCCCGGCCCTCCACCACCAGCTCGTGCACCTCCACGGTCGGGAACTTCTCCCGCCACGGCTCGACGGCGGTGGCCAGCGAGCGCGCGGCCGACGACGCCACCGCCCTGTGCGTCCTCGCCACCGCGGCGGCCTGCACATACGGCGGACGCCATGCGTGCACGACCCGCAGAGACGCGTCACGCAGCACGGCGCTCTCGAAGGCGAACGCCAGCAACTCCTCGCTCGCGTGCCCCGGATCGACGCCGACGACGATGCCACGGTAGGGCGTATGCGTCGAGGGCCGCCCCTCGGCGTCCGGGAGATGCTCGTCCTCCAATGTCCCGCGGTCCCGCACGAGTACGACGGGCCTGGCCACGTGGCCCACCACCACCTGAGCCACCGAACCCGCGATGAACCCGCCGACTCCGCTGACCGCGCGGCTGCCCAGCACCAGCAGTTCGGCCTCGGCACCCACGGCGATCAGGACGTCGGGGGCGGAGCCGGCGATGTGCCGGGTGCTCAGGGAGAGCCGCGGGTAGGTTCCGCGCAGCCGGCCGGCGACGTCGGCCAGCGCGCGCCGCGCCAGCAGGCGCGGCCCGTTGAGCTCCGGCCGCTCCCTGTCCTGGGGCGACGTCACGCCCTCCCACGCCTGCACCAACTGCAGGGGCAGGCCGCGCCTCAGGGCTTCCCGGGCCGCCCAGTCGGCGGCGGCGAGGCTTCTGCTCGAACTGTCCAATCCCACGACAACAGGCCGCAACACGGTCAACACCTCCTTTGACCGGCGCCCGCACGGCCCTGTACGGACCGCTGCGAGTTCAGCATCGCCGCACGGGCGCCACCGGCATCAGGGGCCGGTGCGTCCAGAGCGCCGGGCCGATCGGCCCTTTAGACACCACCCGGTGCCGAAAGGGCCCTGTCCCGGATCCCGCCCGCCGCCGGAAGCCCTCCGAACCCGACGTCGGCGGCGCGGCGGTCATCGCCGTGAGCGGCAGGGGCACAGGGCGCAGCAGCTCCGGGCCGCCGCCTCGGCCGGCTCCGACGCTCGCGCACGGTGAGTGGCAGGTACCGGGGTCGAGGTCGCCTCGGCGCCGGGCCTCGACTCAGGTGCGTCCGTCGTTCACACAGAGACCGAAGGGCCTTCGGCGCGCGGCTTCACCACCGGAGCTTCTTCGTCCGGCAGCCGGAGACCGGTTCGCGCCGAGAAGAGGTGCACCTCGTCCGTGCGCGGCGTGATCCGCACACGCGAACCCTTGTGCCAGGGGCCTCGCCCCGGGGCCCGGACGACGACCCGCACCGACTCCTGGCCCACCTCGGCCGTGGTGTGGAGGTAGGTGACCGCACCGGTGTCCTCGACGGCGTCGACCACGACCTCCAGCCCCGGTGTCCCCAGGTCCTCCTGGGACAGGAGCGTGAACTGCTCGGGGCGCACGCCCAGGACGATCTCCGCCGTTCCCTCGTGGCGAGCCGCGGTCAGGGCCGTCCGGGGCAGGGCCAGGGGAAGGCCGCCGAGCTCGGTGCCGTCCGGGACGAGCGCGAGCCGGAAGAGGTTCATCGCGGGCGAGCCGATGAAACCGCCGACGAAGGCGTTGACCGGGCGCCGGAACACCTCCTGCGGGGTACCCACCTGCTGGAGCACGCCGTCCTTGAGGACCGCCACGCGGTCACCCATGGTCAGGGCCTCGACCTGGTCGTGGGTGACGTACACGGTGGTGGTGCCGAGCCGGCGTTGCAGCGAGGCGATCTGGGTGCGGGTCTGCACGCGCAGCTTGGCGTCCAGGTTGGACAGGGGCTCGTCCATCAGGAACACCCGCGGTTCGCGGACGATGGCGCGCCCCATCGCGACCCTCTGACGCTGGCCGCCGGAAAGGGACTTGGGCTTGCGGTCCAGATAGTCGCTCAGGTCGAGGATGCCGGCCGCCTCGGCCACCCGGCCGCGGATGTCGCTCTTGCGCATCTTGGCGATCTTCAGGGCGAAGCCCATGTTGTCCGCGGTCGTCATGTGCGGGTACAGCGCGTAGTTCTGGAACACCATCGCGATGTCCCGTTCCTTGGGCGGCAGGTGGGTCACGTCCCGGTCGCCGATGCGGATCGTGCCCGAGTCGACGTCCTCGAGACCGGCGAGCATCCGCAGGCTGGTGGACTTCCCGCATCCGGACGGGCCGACGAGGACCATGAACTCTCCGTCCGCGATCTCCAGTTCGAGATCGCAGACCGCGGGACGGTCCATCCTGGGGAAGCAGCGGGTAGCCCTGTCGAAGGTGACCGATGCCATGACTCTTCCCTCCCCGAAAGCCCCCGGACTACGGCGGACGCGGGACCCGCGGCGAGGGGCACGCCGAGACCCGGTCGTGTGGCACGGCTCCAGAGTCGGACGGCCGGCCCGGATCGGGCAGGAGCCGGACGTCCCGTCTCTCGGTCCGGTCGACCCATGGGTGAGGGCGTGCGGAGGCGCGAGGCTGAGCAAGGAGGGAGGGCGGCGTCCGGCGCTTCGAGGCGAAGGGGGGAGGCCATGGTCCCGAGCAGGAACGGCGGGACGCGGTGGCACCTGCCGCACCGCGTGCGGAGCGGGGCGGGAACCGGGACCCTGCCGCTGGCCCGCCCGGCAGTCGCCCGGGCCGCCGCGCCGAAGGACGAGGCGGCGCCCGTCTTCACCGACCGGACCGGGCGGCGCGCCCGCGTCCTTCGCCGACTCGCCTGCACGACGGGGCTGTTGCTGGCCGGCTACACCGTCGTGCTGGGGCTCAGCTTCATGGGGGCGACGCCCTTCGCACCCGGTTCCGTGCTTCCGGTACCGGGGGTCCCGACCGAGGAACCCGGCACCGTACCGGAGCGGCCCGGACCCGATGTCCCCCTCACGTCGGGTTCACCGTCCGCTCCGTCCTCCTCGCCGACGGACCTGCCGTCACCTTCGGCCTCGGTGACCGTGCCTACACCGGGCGGAAGCACCTCGGCGACGCCGACGCCGACGCCCACGCCCACGCCCACGCCCACGCCGACGTCGACACCTACGCCGACACCCACACCTACGCCGACACCGACCGGATCGGACGGCGGCACACCGACCGCCCCGACCACCGGCCCGGGCTCGTCCGGGACCCCGAGCCCGACCACGGGCGGGCCGGCCACCGCTCCGGCCACCGGCCCGGGTGAGCCGACGGCCGCCTCCGCGACCACGGCCCCGGGCGCGGCGCCCGACGTCTCGTCGCCCCTGTCCACAGGTCCCGTCTGATGTCCGCGTCGGCCCGGCCCACTCCGGACGCCCCGCACGTGGCCCCGGCGGGCAGGCGCGGTGGCTCCACGTCCCGTCCGCGGGTCTTCCTCCCCCTGCTCGTGCTGAGCGTCCTCGTCGGCATCCTGCTCCTGCACGGTTATGTCCACGGCGACTTCGCCGCGGACCACCGCGTGCGTCCCCCGGCCTCGGCCGACCGGGTCCCGGCCGCGGTCCTCAACGGCGGCCCCGTCGTGGACGCGCGAGGCTCCCCGGTGCGCAGCCACCGGATGCCGGGCGGGGCCGTCGCCCTCACCTTCGACGACGGCCCCGACCCCACCTGGACTCCCCGGATCCTGCAGGTGCTCGACCGGTACGGGGCGAAAGGCACCTTCTTCGTGACCGGATCGGCGGCCGCCCGGCACCCCGGTCTGGTCCGGCGGCTGGTCGCCTCCGGCCACGAGATCGGCGTCCACACCTTCACCCACCCGGACCTCGGGTACCAGTCCGAGACCCGGCTGGAGCGCGAACTCGCCCAGACCCAGCTCGCGCTGGCGGGCGCGGCGGGCATCCACAGCAGCCTCGTCCGGCCGCCGTACTCGTCCGAGGCGGCCGATCTGGACAACCAGTCGTGGCCCGTGGTGCGGCGGCTCGGCGCGAAGGGGTACGTCACCGCCTTCGTCGACGTCGACGGCGAGGACTGGCGGCGCCCCGGTGCCGACGCGATCGCCGACCGCGTCACCCGCCGGCTGACCGGCCGGGGTGCTGTGGTGCTGCTGCACGACTCCGGCGGCGACCGGTCGCAGACCGTCCGCGCACTGGAGCGGATCATCCCCGAACTCGCCGATCGCGGCTACCGCTTCACCACGATCACCGGCGCTCTGGGCGAGGGAAGCGCGCAACACCGTGTGCACGGTGCCCAGTTGTGGAGCGGGCGGATCTTCGTCGCGGCGGTCGTGGCCGGTGACCGGCTGGTCCCCTTGTTCGCCCTGCTGCTGGCCGTGGCCGGCGGACTCGTCCTCGCCCGACTCGTCGTGATGCCGTTTCTCGCCCGCCGCCACGCGCGCGTGCGTGCCGGCCCGCGCTTCCGCTGGGGACCCGAGATCACCGAGCCCGTCAGCGTGGTGATCCCGGCCTACAATGAACGCGAGTGCATCGCCCGGACCGTGCTGTCCGTGGTCCGCAGCACCCACCCCGTCGAGATCGTCGTGGTCGACGACGGCTCCACCGACGGCACCGGCGACATCGTGCGTTCCCTCGGACTGCCCGCGGTCGCCGTCGTGCGGCAGCCGAACTCCGGAAAGGCCGCCGCCCTCAACACCGGTGTGGCGTACGCCTCCCGCGAGCTGATCGTGATGATGGACGGCGACACCGTCTTCGAGCCCGACACGGTGCACCGGCTCGTGCAGCCCTTCGCCCGTCCGGTCGTCGGCGCCGTCGCGGGCAACACCAAGGTCGCCAACCGCGGCCGGCTGCTGGGCACCTGGCAGCACCTCGAGTACGTGATGGGTCTCAACCTCGACCGCCGTATGTACGACCTGCTGCACTGCATCCCCACGGTGCCCGGAGCCGTCGGAGCCTTCCGCCGCACCGCACTGCGGCACACCGGCGGGGTGAGCGCCGACACGCTCGCCGAGGACACCGACCTCACGATGGCGCTGCACCGGGGCGGCTGGGACGTGGTCTACGAGGAGCGTGCCCGCGGCTGGACCGAGGCACCCGCCACGCTCGGGCAGCTGTGGCGGCAGCGCTACCGGTGGAGCTACGGCACGCTCCAGGCGATGTGGAAGCACCGCCACGCGGTCGTCGAGCGCGGGCACGCGGGCCACTTCGGCCGCTACGGCCTCGCCGTGGTCGCCCTGTTCACGGTCCTGACGCCCCTGCTGTCTCCTCTGATCGACCTGTTCCTGCTGTACGGACTCCTCTTCCAGGACCCACGGCGCACGCTGCTGGCCTGGGGCGGGCTGCTGGCCGTGCAGCTGCTGTGCGCCGGCTACGCGCTGCGGCTGGACGGGGAGAGGCTGCGGGTGCTGTGGGCACTGCCGCTGCAGCAGCTCGTCTACCGACAGCTGCTGTACCTCGTGCTGATCCAGTCCTGCGTCACCGCGATGACGGGAGCCGGGCTGCGCTGGCACAAACTGCGCCGCACCGGCCGGGTGACCGCGCCCGCGGCACCGCGCCTCCTGCCTCCGCCACCGCCGACCGTCCCGCCGCCCGCGCATGCACACCCGCGGACGCAGGCGGAACCGGAGCCACCGAAAAAGGGCGGCCGAGACCTCTACCTGGACCTCCTCCGCGCCCTCGCTCTGATCCGCGTGGTGGCCTACCACGCCTTCAACTGGGCCTGGCTCACCCTGGTCTTCCCCGCCATGGGGGTGATGTTCGCCCTGGCGGGCTCCCTGATGGCCCGCTCCCTGGACCGGCACGACCGCAGCGCCACGGCGGTGGTACGGGCCCGTATGCGCCGTCTGCTGCCACCGCTGTGGGCGTTCGCCGGCTGTGTGGTGGGCGCCATGTTCCGGCAGGGATGGAATCCGGGGGAGAACGGCCGGGGCATCGCCGGCTGGGCCGAACTTCTCTGGTGGATCGTGCCGTTGCGCGATCCGCCGACCGACGGCAGCGAGTGGGCGTCGCAGATCGCCGCCCCTCTCTGGTACATCCGGGCCTACCTCCTGTTCGTCCTGCTCTCGCCCCTTCTGCTGCGGGTGTTCCGCAAGGGACCGTGGGTGTGCGTGGTGGGGTTCCTCGTGCTCGCCGAGGTCGCTCAGACCGGTCTCGTCCCCTTGCCCGAGGCCCTGCGGGGCCCGGTCACCGACCTGGTGGTCTTCGGAGCCTGCTGGCTGCTGGGCTTCGCCCACCGCGACGGCCTGATCCGCCGGCTCCCCGCACCGCGGGTGTGGGCCCTGGCCGTGCTGACGACGGCGATCGGCGGCTGGTTCGCGTTCACCCACCCCACCGACGAGGGCTACGACCTCGGTGAGATCCCCCTGGCGCAAGCCCTGTGGTCGTTCGGCTTCGTCCTGCTGCTGATGCGCTTCCGCCCGGCGGGCGACGCATGGGTCCGCCGGTACCGGCCGGTGCACGCGGCGGTGGTGCTGCTCAACGCCCGTGCGGTCACCGTGTATCTGTGGCACGAGGTGGCCCTCGTCCTGGGCGTGCTCCTCATCGACCGGATGTGGCAGGTGCACGCCCTGGAGACGGTCCTGCCGCTGGAGGCCGACTGGTTCCTGTTCCTGCTCGCATGGCCCCTCGTCGGCGGGGCCGTCCTGCTGGCCGGCTGGGTCGAGGACGTGGCGGCCCGCCGCCGGCCCCGCCCCTGGCCGACCCCGCGCACCTGATCCCGCGTCAGCCGACGCGCCCACGCCCGTGACGAGTGCCGTACGGCCCATATGCCCTGGTCCGTACGGCACTTGGAGCGCCTCCGCTCAAGGAGTTGGCTGGAATCGTCGGAGGAGCATGCCATGTCCACCACCACACCCGTTCCGCGAACGTCCTCCTGGCTGCGACGGCCCGTGATCGCCGCCGTGGCAGTCCTGCTCGTGGCACCCGCGACGAGCGCGTGCGGCAGCGACACCGGCGCCGAGGGCACCTCACCCGGCACCGAACCGTCGAGCACAGCCACCGCACCCAGCACACCCGCAGCTCCGGGCACAGGCGGCACGGGCGGCACCGGAACGCCGTCCACCCCCAGCGGCCCCGGAACGTCCGCAGCACCGGTGACACCCTCCGCACCGAGCGGCACCCGGCGTCAGGTGCGGGCATCCGTCTACTTCCTGCACGGCGAGAAGATCTCGCCCGCACCGCGCGCCGTGACCCCGCCCGCCACCGCGGCGGGCGCGCTGCGTGCCCTGCTGGCCGGGCCGAGCCGCTACGAACGCGGCCAGCGGCGCACCACGGCCATCCCCTCGGGCACGGCGCTCCGGTCGATCGTGGTGCACCGGCACGTGGCCACCGTGGACCTGTCCGGCCGCTACGACGACGGCGGCGGCAGCCTGTCCATGCGGGCCCGGCTCGCCCAGGTCGTGTTCACCGCCACCCGCTTCCCGGCCATCGAGAAGGTGCGCTTCGAAGTGGACGGCAAGCCGGTGACGACCTTCGGAGGCGAGGGCATCGTCCTCAACGGGCCGGTGGGCCGCGCCGACTTCGAGGAGCTGGCGCCTCTCGTCCTCGTCGAGTCCCCGCTGATCGGTGACACCGTCCGCACGCCGGTCCGGGTCTGGGGCAGCGCCAACACGTTCGAGGCCACCTTCCGGCTGAAGATCACCGACGCCGCCGGACACACCGCGGCCGACGTCTACGCCACGGCGACCTCCGGCACCGGGACCCGGGGCACCTTCGACGTGACGATCCCCTACCGGGCGACCCGCTCCGGCGCCGGCCTGCTCACCGCGTACTGGAACTCCCTGGAGGACGGTCACGCGGTGATCGAGGACACCGTGCCGGTGACGGTCATGCGTTGACGCCGGCGGTGTGCGCGCCGTCGGCGGGCGTCCGCCGGGCGAGCGCTCGCGTCGACCACGCCCTCTCCGCATGGCCAGATCGTCGACGGCACCCGGAACACGGCCACGATCCCGCCGCCCGGCACAGCGGTACCGGGCGCAGGCGCCGGCCGGTGGAGCGGTTGCGGCGGGCCCGGGCGCGGCCCCGGATCCAGCGCAACGGAAGTACGACGCGCAGGCCGTTGTGCTCGGCGAGCAGGAGCAGTTCGGTGTCGAAGAACCACGCGTCGTCGCGGGTCACCTGCAGCAGCGGCCGGAGCACCTCGGTGCGACCGGCAGCCCACGGGCGGGATCGGCGTACAGTCGCACCTCGCCGTTTCCGGTGCTGAAGCGCCAGGGCTGCGTGTTGCAGGGAGAAGGCGCGCGGACGGCGGCGCGCACGAGGCAGCGGGCCGCGGTGTCGGACGGGGCCTGGATGACGGTCATGGCCGGTGTCGCCGTTCTGTGAGTCGCGGACTGTGCGTCTCCATGGCGCGCGGGGCGGACGACGTAGGTTCGCGGCGCCGGATCCCTCGACGGGCCTGCCTGCCAGTTGCCGTCCCGCTGTGGTGCGACCCGGCGCCGCTCGCCCGCTGGACGGAGGTCACGTCCCGGACCGTCGCGCACGAACCGTGGGTGAGGGCGCGGAAGTTCGTACGGCCGTCTCGCGGGTGCACTGTCCAGCATGCGGGTCGGCAGGGTCGCGGGGCAGAGCCGGACGGACCTCGCTGAGGGCCGTCCGGCCCATGAGGAAGGACCGCGGCGCGCTGTCTCGCCACGATCGGCCGCGGTCGGCTCGAGCAGTGTCGGCGGGTCGTTCCACGGCACCGTCACCGGATGGTCTTGATGCCGGAGATGAGACCGGTCGCCAGGTCGGACTGGACCATCAGGTGCGTACGGTGCGCGCGGTGGCCGGAATCCTGCACGGTCAGCGTGACCCGGCTCCAGCAGTGGCCCATGCCGCTGTCGTTGTGGACGACGGACCACTGGTCGGGGACGCCCTTGGCGCGCAGCACGCCGTCCTGGTGGTGGGCCGCCTCCCAACGGGCCAGGCTGCGTTGCAGACCGGGCGTGAGGTAGTGGGAGCGCAGGGCGCCGGAGAGCTGTCCGTGGCCGGAGTCGTGCAGGACGTCGACGTAGGTGCCGTAGAAGTCGGCGACCCGGTCGACAGCGGACGTCGGGCTGCCGCTGCGGCCCGGCGCGGCGGCGGTGGACGAGGCGTCCGCCGTGTCACCGCTGAGGGTCACCGTGGTGAGCAGTCCGAGGGCCAGTACGACGGTTCCCGCTGCGATGTGACGGAACGTGCGGTTCGTGGACATGACGTTCTTCCTCCTTGCTTCGTGGAGGAGTGCAGATCTGCCCCCGCCACCAGTACATCGCGGGGGCGGAGACGCCCGGCGGGCCGGTCGGACCTGTTCCGCCGGCCGTTCGGCACACCGTCACGCCGAACGGCCACCGGACGGTGAGCGGCGGAGGGCCGATCGCCCCCTGCCCGGGTCCCTTCGGCCCTCCCGTCCCCGCCCGGACGCCGAGGACACTGGAAGGGCAGGGGCGGATTCCGGCGCCCGACGGGCGCCGCCCCCGCCGTCGCGCAACCGGGAGGCGAACATGCCGCACACCGAGGAGTCCGTCGTGGAGACCGGACCCGCCCGCGCCGGACGGACCCCGAAGACGCTGGAGCGACGGGTGCGGGCCCTGGAGGAGCGGGTGGACACCCTCACCCTGGCCGTGCGGGCGCTCGTCGAGGGACTGGAGCGCGCCCCGGGTCCTGCGGGTGGTGGCGGCCGTGCCGCCCACGGAGCAGGCCGGGCCCACGACATCCTGACATCCCGGGGCTCGTAGCCGGCCGAGAGCCGGCAGATCGGTGTCGCGTCGCCGGTCCAGGAAGGGAGTCCGCATGTCCGACCGATCGAGGACCGTCGCGCCGAACGGCACACCTCTCCCGTACGACCGCCGGTGCGCGGCTCCCGTCCCATCCGCGCACCGGCCTCCCACACAGACTTCGGGCGAAAGGGGGACATGATGTCCGCACCGCGACCATGCCGACGAACGGGAGCCCTGTTGCTCCCCCTGCTGACCTGGGGGGCCGTCGCACTCTACGCGCTCCGGTTCCGGCCGAGGCTGCTGACCTGGGGCGCGACCCAGGAGGAGATCGACACCGCCTACCCCGGCGACGAACTGGTGCCGGACGCCGACGGCACCTCGACGATGGCCACCACGCTGCCGGCGCCGCCCGAGGAGGTCTGGCCCTGGCTGGTGCAGATGGGCGGCGACCGCGCGGGCTGGTACAGCTGGGACTGCCTGGACCACTTCGGGGAACCCAGCGCCGACCGAATCGTCCCGAAGTGGCAGCGGCTGGAGGCAGGACAGCGCCTGCCCGCGACACAGGACGGCAGGTCCTGGTTCACCGTGTGCCGCCTGGACCCGAACCGCACCCTCGTGCTGCGTTCCGACCTGAACCTGGCCTCCGGCCGTTCCTTCGACCCCGGCTCGGACCCCCTGCCGTCGGCCCGTCTGGACGGAGTCTGGAGCTTCCACCTGAGTCCTGCCCCCTTCGGGGAGAGCCGCCTGGTGGTCCGCACCCGCGGCCAGGGACGGCCTCGTTGGCTGGCGGCTCCGCTCGACCTGCTCTTCGGGGAGCCCGCGCACTTCGTGATGCAGACACGGCAGTTCCACAATCTGCGCACCCGGCTCGACGCACGCCCGTGAGCCGAGCCTCCGGCACCCGGAGGCGTCCAAGGGCCTTCGGGACGAGATGGGGTGGAGTGATGAGCACGAGAGACCACAAGAACCTCTGGGACTACGGTGTCCACGCACCAGGACCGCCCCTGAGCGGGCACGTCCTGGTCGGTGTGGACGGATCGGACCAGGCGTGGCGCGCGCTCGACCGAGCGGCGGAGGAGGCACAGGCCCGTCTCGCGCCGCTCGAGATCCTGCACGCCTGGCCGTGGGCCGGTCACGGAGTCGCAGAGGTCCGGCCCGGTGCGCACGATCGGCGCGCGCCCATCGACACGGCGCGGGACGTCCTGGAGGCCGCCGCCGCCCGTGCGCGCGAGCGCGCCCCCGAACTGGACGTCGTTGCGACACTGAGCCCGGAACCGGCGGCTGCTGAGCTGGTGCGGCGTGGGGATCGGGCCGCGCTGACCGTGCTGGGCAGCCGTGGTGCGGGCCGTGCCGCCGAAGTGCTGGCGGGGTCGGTGAGCCTGCGGGTGGCCGCCCGCTGCGGCAGCCCGCTGCTGGTGGTGCGCGGCGAGTGGGTGCCGGGCGAGCCGGAGCACGGCACGGTGCTGGTGGGGGTGGCCGACGACGTCGATGCCGGTGCCGCGCTGTTCGCCTTCGAGGAGGCACGTCGGCGAGGCGCCGGGGTGTGGGCTCTGCACGTGTCGGCCGTACCGGAGCTGTCGGGCGGTCCGGGAACGCCTCCCGCCGGGCCGCTGGAAGCGGATCTGAAGACCCTGCTGGACAGCGAGGCCGCCGTGCCCCGGATGACGGTGGCCGCGGCGCGTGAGAAGCACCCGGGGGTGGGGGTGCGGATCGACACGGTCTGGACCGGTGCCGCCGGGGCGCTCGTGGAGGCCACGCGCGCGGCCGACCTGGTCGTGATCACGGCGCGCCACCGGCACGGGCGGGGCCTCGGCCCCCACACCGGCTCGTTCACCCATGCCCTGCTGCACCGGGCGCACTGCCCGGTCGCACTCGTACCCGTCGGCTGAGGACGACCGAGACGCAGACGAGGAGGCAGCCATGTCGCACACAGCGGAATGGACGGTCCGCCTTTACCTCTTCGAGGACGAGGGGACGACGAAGGCGCGGGTGGTGCTGGACACCGGAACCACCTCGCTGACCGGTCATGGAGCAGCACACTGCAACCCCGGGGACATCGACGTGCCGGAGATCGGTGACGAGCTGGCCGCGGGCAGGGCCCTGCACGACCTCGCCCGGCAGCTGGTGAACACCGCCGAGGACGACGTCGAGGGCATGGGCACCTCGGCGAGGAAGCGGGAGGTGCCCTCGGCGATCGGCCGGCCGTTGTGAGCCGCGGGCTCAGCGATCGACGACCAACTCGCCCGCGACACGCCCCAGGGGCAGCGCCTCCTTCATCCCTTCCATCGCCGGCCGGGGCAGGGCGCCGCAGGAGGGGCCGAGCGGTCCCGCCCGGGGACCGCTCGGCCCGCCTGTCAGCCGGGGATCTCGTCCGCCTTCTCGACCACGAGCGCGAACAGGTCGGCGATGCCCGTCAGGGCCGCTGTCTGCAGTGCGCCGGCCGCCACCACCGTGCCGTCCGGCGCGACGAGCTCACGGGTGGCGGTCGCCGCGGCCACCACCGTGGGCCGGTAGCCCAGATCGAAGGCGTCACGGGCGGTCGAGTCGACGCACATGTGGGTCATGAACCCGGCGAGTACGAGGTCGGTCAGACCTGTGGTGCGCAGGCGGTCCCGCAGGTCGGTCCGGAAGAACGAGCTGGGGTGGGTCTTGATGACGACGGGTTCGCCGGACCGGGGCACCACCTCGTCCATGATGTGGCCGATGGGCGCGGTGATGTCGTACGGGGTTCCCTTGCCCGCGTCGTGCATGACGTGGAACACCGGGACACCCAGGTCCCGCGCGCGGCGCAGCAGGTGCGCCGCCTCCGCGAGCGCCTCCTCGACGCCTTCGAGGCGCATGACGCCCTGCCGGTAGGTGTTCTGACAGTCGATCATGACCAGTGCGGAGTCCGTGAGTGCTGCCGGACGTCCACTCAGGCCGAGCAGGTCGCGCAGCGTCACGGATGGAGATGTCTGCGACATGGTTCTCAGCTCCTTCTGCGTCCGACCCGAACGCTAGAACCGGGAACGCTGCATTCACGCTGCGTCCATGCGAGTGAGGCGTGCGATCGGCCTCCTCGTCCGCCGCCCAGGACCGGTTCAGGTCCGAACGGCCCCGACGCTGGGTTCGTTCGGCCCCCTGAAGGAGGTGTCTGAGCCCAAGCGGTGGTCGGCCGCGGGTGCCAGGGTGGGTACAGGAGCAGTTCGAGGAAGCAGGTGGAGAACATGCGAGCTCAACTCGGTGACGTACTCATCGTCGAAAGCCCGACCACCGGCGTCACCAGGCGTGACGGCGAGATCGTCGGACTGCATCACGAGGACGGGACGCCCCCCTACGACGTCCGCTGGTCGGACACGCACGAGGTGACGCTGGTGTTCCCCGGCCCGGACGCGCACATATGGCACACCCGGGACGCGAACGGTTGACCGCGGCATGCCGAGCGCCGTCGTGCGCCGCGCCGCACCACGTGTGCGTGACCGATACAGCCGGCCACGCACACGTTTCCCTGTCCCTCCGGGTCTCACGGGGATGCGGCGTCACTGGAACGCCGCATGCACCTCGCTCTCCGTCGCGGCATGGGAGACGACGAGCACCACGTCGCCCTCCCTCAGCGAGAAGTCCGGGGAGGGAGCCTTCGGGTCGCCGTCGCGGACGACGGTGGCGACCACGATGCCGGGCGGCACGGCGAGATCCGCCAGGGTGCGGCCCACCGCGCGGGACTGGCCGGAGATGACCGTCTCGATGACGTTCACGCCCGCCTTGCTCAGCCGCAGCAGCGCGACCGTGTCGGTGGCGCTGGTCGCCTCCTCGATCAGGGAAATGAGCGGCGCGGCGGCCGGCACGGCCGTGTCGACACCCCAGTGCGGGGTGAACAGCCAGGCGTTCTCGTCGTCGTTGATCCGGGCGATGACCCGGGCCACCTTGAACTGGCGCTTGGCGAGCAGGCTGATGACGAGGTTGTCCTCGTCCTCCCCGGTGGTGGCGACGACGAGATCGGCGGAGTGGGCGCCCGCGCCCTCCAGGACGGTCGGCTCGCACGCGTCCCCGACCCGTACGTCGGCGGGCACGTGTCCCCGGAGTTCGGCGACCCGGTCGTCGTCCCGGTCGACGAGCGTGACCTCGTTGTGAGCGGCGCCCAGCACCTGGGCGATCTGGGTGCCGAGGCGCCCGGCCCCGGCGACGACGACCTTCATGTCCCGAGCTCCTTGTCCAGGAAGCCGCGCAGCCGGCCCAGCGCGTCCGCGGCGACCGCGAACGTGACGAGGTCGTCCGTCTCGGCGGGGGTGTGGGACGTGGGCAGGAACGACCTGCCCCCGCGCGTGACTTCGACGATGCGGATCTCGCCGTCGACCTCCAGACCGCCGAGCGGCCGGCCGGTGAGATAGGCCGGCAGGCGGGAACGCAGCAGCAGGGTCTCGCCGTTGCCGAAGTCGAGTTCAGGTGTGAGATGGCGGTGCAGCAGCATCTGGTGCAGTTGGTGAACGGTCCAGCGCACGCTGGCGATGGTCGGGATGCCCAGGTCGCGGTAGATGTCGGCGCGCCGGGGGTCGTAGATGCGGGCCAGCACGATCGGCACGCGGTACGTCTCCTTGGCCGTACGGGCGCTGACGATGTTGGTGTTGTCGCCGGAGGTGACGGCGACGAACGCGTCGGCGAGTTCGATGCCCGCGCTCTCCAGCAGGGTGCGGCTGAAGCCGTTGCCGTGCAGCACCTGACCGGGGAACCCGGGGGGCAGCAGCCGCTCGGTCCGGGGGTTGCGGTCGATGACGCGGACGTCGTGGCCCTCGTTGACCAGTTGCGCGGCCAGTGCGGAACCGACCCGGCCGCAGCCCAGCACGACGACTCTCATGGCGCCGCCTCCTTGTCGTTGTCGATGGCGGCCCTCTCGATGGTGACCGGGGTCCGGCGCACCCACCACTTGCGGAGCTCCTCCGCGGCCAACAGCAGCACGCCGAACGCAGTGAGAACCGCCCAGTCCGTCACGGAGAGAGGCGCCGTGTGGAACACCTCCTGGAGCGGCGGCGCGTAGCTGATGGCGGCCATCAGGCCCACCCCGAAACAGCCCGCCGCGATCAGCCGCGGATTGGAGAACAGTCCGGCACCGAACACGCTGAGCCGGTCGGTGCGCACGGCCAGTGCGTTGAAGAACTGGCCCACCACGATGGCGGCCTGGGTGAGGGTGATCGCCTTGCGGTAGGCGGGGTCGTCGGCGGTGAAGTCGTCGTAGGGGATCCCCGACGCGTGGATCTGCCAGAAGAACACGGTGCACACGCCGATCGACATCACGGTCCCCAGGAACAGGAACCGGCGCACGAGCTCGGCGGAGAACAGCCGCTCGTGCCGGTCGCGGGGCGGACGTCGCATGGTGTCCCGTTCGGGTGGCTCCGCCCCCAGCGCCAGGGCCGGAAGCACATCCGAGCCCAGATCGATGGCGAGGATCTGCATGGCCGTCAGCGGCACCAGCGGGAAGCCCGCGAAGGCGGCGGCGAGGATCGGCACCAGTTCGGCGATGTTGTGACTGAACAGGTAGGCGAGGAACTTGCGGATGTTGCGGTAGACGGACCGGCCCAGCTCCACCGCCGCGGTGATGGACGCGAACGAGTCGTCGAGCAGCACCATCTCCGACGCCTCCCGCGCGACGTCCGTGCCGCCGGCTCCCATCGCGACGCCGATGTCGGCGTGCTTGAGCGCGGGCGCGTCATTCGCCCCGTCGCCGGTGACGGCGACGACCTCGCCCCGGGCCTGGAGCGCCGCCACGACCCGCATCTTGTGCTCGGGACTGACCCGGCACAGCAGCAACTGCCCCGGGGCCGCGACCAGCGCGTCGAGGGCCGCGGCGTCCAGGGTGTCGAGCCGGGAGCCGGTCACCACCGTGGGGGAGGGGTCGGTGACGATGCCGACGCGGCGGGCGATCGCCTCGGCCGTCAGAGGGTGGTCACCGGTCAGCATGACGATCCGGATCCCCGCTCCGCGGCAGGCCTGCACCGCGTCGGAAACCTCCGGCCTGGGCGGATCGAGCATGCCGAGCAGCCCCAGGAAGGTCAGCTCCGACTCGGCCGCCGCCGCGTCGTCGGGCGGCTCTTCCATCCGGCGCACGGCGACTCCCAGGACCCGCAGACCCTGGCCGGCCATCGAGTCGTTCGCGTCGACCACGCCCTGCCGCAGTGCCTCGGTGAGTGGTCGCTCCGCCCCGTCGAGCCGTATCCGGGTGCAGCGGGCGAGGAGCTCCTGCGGCGCGCCCTTGACGCACAGCGTGTCCGCGTCGGCCCGGTGGGTGAGGGTGCTCATCAGCTTGCGGACGGGATCGAAGGGGAACTCTCCGGTCCGCGGGGCCGCCTCCTTCTCCGCGTCGGCGTCCAGCCCCGCCTTGGCCGCCGCGACGAGGATCGCGCCCTCCGTGGTGTCGCCGAGGACCCGCCACCCCTCGCGCCCGGTGGGCGGCACCAGCCGGGCGTCCGTGCACAGGACCGCGCACCGCAGCAGCTCGCGCACGGTCGCGGGGTCGCTCACCTCGCCGATCGGCGCGTATCCCACGCCCGAGACGGGATGCCAGGCCCCGTCGCCCCAGATCCGGGTGACGGTCATCTCGGCCTGGGTGAGGGTGCCGGTCTTGTCCGTGCAGATCACCGTGGTGGACCCCAGTGCCTCCACCGCCAGCAGGCGTTTCACCAGAGCCTGGCGGCGGGCCATCCGCCGGACCCCGATGGCCAGCGACACCGACAGCGTCGCGGGCAGCCCCTCGGGCACGAGCGCGACCATCACCCCGAGCGCGAACACGAAGGCCGACACCAGCGGCTGTCCCGTCTGCAGGCGCAGCGCGAAGACGCCGGCCCCGATCGCGATCGCCAGTGCCGCCACGCGCCGGGCCATGACCGCGACCTCGCGCTGCAACGGTGTCTTCTGCTGAGGTGCCTCCTGGGTGAGCCGGAAGATCCGGCCGAACTCGGTGGCCGCCCCGGTCGCGTGGACGACGGCTTTGCCGGATCCGGAGACCACCATGGTGCCCATGAAGACACAGTTGCGGGAGTCCAGGACGCTGCCCGCGGCGCTCGGCTCGGGTGTCCGTCCGACCGCCGAACTCTCCCCGGTCAGGGGAGCGTTGTTCACCGACAGACCGTGGGCCTCCACGATCCGGCAGTCCGCGGACACCGAGTCCCCCGCCTCCAGCAGAACGAGGTCGCCGGGCACCAGCGCCCCCGACGGCAGCTCCCGCCGCTGACCGTCCCGCAGTACGCGGGAGGTGTGCGGCACCATGGCCTGGAGCGTCTGCGCGGTGCGCTCGGCGGAGTACTCCTGGGCGAAGCCGATCACGGCGTTCAGGACGACGACGCCCAGGATCGCGAAGGCGAGCTGGAGGTTGCCGGGGTCGGGCGGGTCCTGGAGCGCGTACGCGAGGAACGTGAGGGCGGACGAGGCGATCAGGACCACCGCGAACAGGTCGGTGAACTGCGCCGCGAACCGTCGCCACAGTCCCCTGGGGCGCGGACGTGCCAGCTCGTTGGGGCCGTACGTCCGCAGCCGTGCGTCTGCTTCCTGTGAGGTCAGCCCGTGCGACGACGTGGCGAACGCCTCGAGGACCGCGTCCGGAGCCAGTCGCTGCACCGGCGTGCCGGATGCCTCGGGCGGAGCGGCCGCCGACGGCCGGACGGTGTCGGCCGGAGCACCGGCGACGGGATGACGTGGCACCTGACCCCCCGGGCGACAGGTCTGTCAGTCGGATGTGCCCGGCCCCGGCCGGACGCTCGACGCGGATGGGCGGTGCGGGCCGACGGCGCCCCGATGCGCCGGCGCTCGCGGGAGCCGCAGCGGGGGACCGGGCCGGCGCGTGGTGTCGGGCATGGTCAGGCCTTCCTCGTCAGTCCCGGCCGCCGGGCCGTGACTCAGTGGGCGATCAGGTGGTCGTCCACCTCGTACACGTCGGGTATGGCCGCCACTTCCGCGGTCAGCCGCGAGATCAGCTCCCGGTCGATCGTGCCGGTGAGTGTCACGGTGCCGTTGCGGACCCGCACCTCCACCTCCCCCGGGGCGAGGCCCAGCCGGTTGCGGATGACGTGGGAGACGATCTCGTCACGGATCGCCCGGTCGTCCCGGACCAGAGCGTGCAGCAGCTCGGAGCGGCTGACGACCCCCACGAGCCGTTCGTGGTGATCGGTCACGAAGATCTGGCGGATCCGGGAACCGGCGGCCGTGCGGGCCGCCTCCACCACGGGCGTCCAGGGCCGGACCGTGAGCGCCGGTGCCGACATCAGTGTGCCGGCCGTGCCGCCCGCTTCACCGACGTCGTGGTGGCGGCCGAGCAGCCTGGACAGCGGACCGGCGTGCCCTCCGGGGGCCGACAGGTCGGCGGCCCGGGCGAGCAGGTCGGACTCCGCGATCACACCGAGGACGTGCTGGGATCCGTCCACCACGGGAACGGCCCCGATCTGCTGGCGAGCCAGCATCCGGGCGACGTCCAGGAACGGGGTGTCGGCCGTGACGCCGGTGACGGACCGCTTCATGACGTGCCGCACCTGGAGGTCGGCGATCGTGTCCGCCTGAGCGGCGGGCCGCGAAGGCGTCGCTCTCTGGGCGGCCACGGCGTCGGCCGGCTCCTCGGCGGCCGCCTGCGCCGCGTGCGAGGCGACGGCCTGGAGGTAGCGCACCATCATGGTCTGACGGAACTCCTCGACCGGTTTCCGTGCGTAAAGTGGCACCGCGTGACGTGCCTCGGCGGACGCAGCCGCGCCTTCCCGCGCGTCTCGGTCATCCATGACTACCTCCCGCGGTGCGCGGAACATGACTCCTATGCCCACTCTCCCGCCGCCACCGCGAGGGGTACAGGGCCGTCCGGCCCCCGTGCGCAGGTCGAACGGCCTCTGTGGAGGCCCTGACCCGTTTCCTAACGTGAAGACAGGAAACGTGGGGGCACTGTGGCGATACGGAGGTGCCCATGCCTGCGCTGCGCGAGTTCCTCGCACGCTGGCGACCGGCCGCCCCACCCGGCCGTGCGGTCGCCGGAGCCGTTCCCGCGGATCGGACCGCAGAGCTCACGGCCGAACTGGAGCCCACCCTCGCCCTGCTGGACGACACCCTCACCGAGGCCGCGGCCGTCCGCGAGGCCGCCGGCCACAAGGCCCGCGAGCGGCGTCGCGCCGCGGCCGACGAGGCCGCCCGGACCGTGCACACGGCCCGGGCACGCGCCCGGCGGGTCAGGAGCGAGACCGCGGCCCGGCTGCTCGCACAGGCGGTCGCCGACGCCGAACGCGAAGACGTGGCGGTACGGCAGGCCGTACGTGAGCTGCGGGACAGGGCTCGAGCACGCACCCCGGAACTGGCCGCCCGCATGGTGGCCCGGGTGGCCCGGGACCTCGACGCCGAACCTCACCGGGATGCGCCATGAGCGCGGGCTGGGTCGCCGGCGCCACCCGTGCCAGGGCGATGGCCGCCGCACGCGCCGGGCCCCGGGCGGCACGCGAACTGGCCGCCGCGCCGAGCCTGTCCGAAGCCCTGCGGGTCCTGGCCAACACCGTCTATCGCCGCGGGCTCGACCCGACGGCCGGTCCGGGCCAGGCCCAACGGGCCGTGGCGGGCGCCCTGCTGTGGCAGCTGCGGGTACTGGCCGGATGGCAGCCACGGCCCGGTGCCGCCGTCCTACGACTGCTGGCTTCCGGATTCGAGATCGCCAACACCCGGGACCGTCTGCGCTCTCTGTCCGGCGCCCCCCAGCCCCCGCCCCACCGGCTCGGCGCGCTGGCGACCGCCTGGCCACGGCTGTCCCGCGCCACCTCCCCGGCCGGCGTGCGGGCCGTCCTGGCCGCCTCCGAATGGGGTGATCCCGGATCCGCCGCCCCCGCGGCCCTGCTCACCGGGATGCGGCTGTCGGCAGCGGCCCGCACCGCGGCGCAGGTGCCCGTGGCCGCGCGCTGGGCGGCCGGCGAGGCCGCGCTGGTGCTGGCCCGTGAGGTCCATCTGACCGGACACCGGCTGACCGGAACGGCCCAGCGGGACGCCGTACGGCTGCTCGGCACGGCCGCCGTACGGGCGCCCGCCTTCACCGAGTTCCGTGCCCGGCTGCCGGCCTCCGCCCGCTGGGCGCTGGAGGGCGCCGAGGAGCCGAAGGACCTGTGGCGCGCCGAGGCCCGCTGGTGGCCGTCGGTCGAGCGGGACGCGGTGTCGATGCTGGCGAGGGCCGGGTTCGACATGTCTCCCGTGGTCGGCGCGGCCGCCGTCCTGGGGGCCGACGCCTGGCGGGTGCGTGCCGCACTGGAATGTGCCGCGCACGACGGCCGTGCCCTGGAGGCCTTCGATGAACTCCTGGGCTGACTCCCTGATCCCCGACCGCATGCGCAGGGTGGCCGTGGTCGCGCCCGCCGACGCCCTGCGCGAGACCCTCGTACGGGTCGCCGACGCCGGCTGCGTCGAGCTGGACCGGCCCGAGGATCCCGGGAGGTCCGGCCCCGCGGCGCGCCACCTTCAGTCCCTGGGAACCGCGTCCGAGCCCGCTGTCCTGTCCCCATGGGAACCCGACCTCGACGACCTCGCCCGCCAGGGGCGGACCGGCCTTCTGGCCGGCGAGGCCGAGTTGGAGACGTATCGCGAGGCGGCGGTGCGCCGGGGGAGTGCCGCCGCACTCGCCGGATGGTGCCCCACGGTCGAACTGCCCGGGCTCGCCGCCCGGCTCGCGGACTCCGGAGGCGCCGTCGTCCCGCTGCGCGCGCCCCCGGGCATCGACCCTCCGACCCGGTTGTCCGACACGGGCACCGTGCGTCGCTCCCTGGTTCCGCTGGTGCGCACCTACGGGACCGTGCCGTACGCCGACGTCGATCCCACCGTGCCCGCGGGCATCGCCTACGTCGTCATGTTCGGGATGATGTTCGGCGACGCGGGCCACGGCCTCCTGCTCCTCCTCGCCGCGCTCCTGCTGCGCTCGGGCCGGCCGAGGCGCCTGGTGTTCCTGCAGCCCCTGTGGCCCTTCCTGGCCGGGGCGGGCGCGGCGAGCGTCCTCGCCGGAATCGCCTACGGAGAGTTCTTCGGTCCCACCGGAGTGCTGCCGGTGCTGTGGCTGAACCCGCTGGAGGCGCCCATGCGCCTGCTGGCGTGCGCCATGGGCCTGGGCGCGGTCCTGCTGGCTCTGGCCTACGGGACCGGCATCGTGAACCGGTGGCGGGAGGGCGGCCCGGGGCGGGCCCTGTACGCGGCGTCCGGCGTCGCGGGAGCCACCGTCTTCCTCGGGTTCGCCGGGGTCGCGGCCGGCGTCGTCCTGCACGTACCGCTGGTCGTCGTGACCGGCTCGGTGATCGCTCTCACCGGGCTGGGCCTCGCCGGCACCGGGCTCCTGACGGCGTCCGGAGGAGGTGCCTCCGGTGCCCTGCAGACCGGCGTCCAGCTCTTCGACGTGGTGATCCGCATCGGCTCGAACACCGTCTCCTTCGCCCGGCTGGCCGCGTTCGGGCTCACCCACGCCGCGCTGGGCGGCATCGTCTGGCAGGGCACCACCGCCCTGGCCGGCGCCGGGCCCGCGGCGCTGCTCGCCGGGCTCCTGCTCTTCGTCCTCGGCAACACGCTGGCCTTCGCCCTGGAGGCGCTGGTGGCCGGCGTGCAGGCCCTGCGGCTGGAGTTCTACGAACTGTTCTCGCGGGTCTTCGACGCGGAGGGCCGGCCCTTCCGCCCCTGGCACGTGCCCACCCTGACCTGCCACGGAAAGGTGCCCGCACCCCACGGCACGGAGGTGACACCATGATCGTCTGGCTGATCGCACTGCCGGTGCTGGTCGCGGCATTCGCCGGAACCCGTCGGCTGCTGCGCCACCGCGGTCCGGCCGTGCTGCGGTCGGTCCTCGCGGCGGACGCGGCACTGTTCACCGGAGCCCTCGTGCTCCTGCTGGTCGCCCTGAGCGGCGGCCCGGCTCAGGCGGACGCCGCCACCACGGCGGCCGCTGAGAGCTCCGGCTCCCAGTCCGCGGCCCTCATCGGAGCCGCCATCGCGGTCGCCGGGGCCTCCATCGGCGCGGCGATCGCCGTCGCCTACACGGGCGCCGCGGCCCTGGCCGCGCTGAGCGAACGGCCCGAGCTGTTCGGCCGGGCCATGGTCATCGTCGGCCTCGCCGAGGGCATCGCCATCTACGGCCTGGTCGTCGCCATCATCCTGATCGGGAAGACCTAGCCATGGCGCGCGTCGTGGCGATCGGGGAACGGCAGCGGGTCATCGGGCTGGCGGCCGTCGGCGTCGCCGTCTTCCCCGCGCCGGACCCGGCAGCGGCGCGCGCCGCCTGGGACGCGCTCCCCACGGGCGTCGGCCTGGTGATCCTCACGCCCGCCGCGGCGGACGCGCTCGGTCCGAATGCGCCGGCTGTCGAGGAGCGGTTGGTGGTGGTGATGCCGCCGTGAGGATCTCGTCCACTGCCGGAGCCGGTGCGGCGCCGGCTGTTCCCGCCGCCGGTGGGGCCGGTCCGGAGGCCGTTGCGGAGGGCCGGTCGAGAAGGGTGATGCCGCCATGAGGACCCGTCCGGTCGCCGGGACCGAGAACGCACTCGCCCCGGTGCGAGCCCGACTCCTCCAGGACGCCAGGGCCGACGCGGAGGCCGTGCTGCTCGCCGCCGCCGAGGACGCCGACGCCCTGTCCAGGGAGGCCGAGGCCAGGGCCGCCGCGATCCTCGCCGAGGCCCGGGAACAGGGCGCGGCCGACGCCGAGACCGCCCGCCGAGCGGTGCGCACCCGGGCCCGCAGGGCCGCCCGCGCCCGGGAACTCGCCGCCCGCAGGCAGTGCTGGGAGGAACTGGGCCGACAGGTCGTGCGGGGCGTCGAGGACCTGCGCCGCACCGAGGCCTACCCGGACCTGCGCCGCCGACTCACCCTCCGGGCCCGGTACCTGCTCGGACCGGACGCCCGGATCGCCGAGGCACCCGGCGGAGGCGTCGTCGGCGAGAGCCGGAGCCGCCGGGTCGACCTCAGCCTCGCCGCCTTCGCCCAGCAGGCCCTCGACCGGTACGGCGCGGAACTGGAGGAACTGTGGACACCCTGACGCACATCTCGTACGGCACCGGCCGCATCCTGCGGGTCACCGGGCCGCTCGTCGAGGCCGAGGGCGTGGGCGGCAGCGCCATGTACGACCTGGTCGCGCTCGGCGAGTCCGGCCTGCCCGGCGAGATCGTCGCGATCCGGGACGCGGTCGTCACCGTCCAGGCGTACGAATACACCGGCGGCCTCGCACCCGGCATGCCGGTCAGGACGCTCGGCCACCCCCTGTCGGCGACCCTCGGTCCCGGCCTGCTGGGCGGGATCTTCGACGGGCTGCTGCGCCCGCTGTCGGCCGCGGGCGCGTGGCTGGAGCCGGGCGCCATCGACCGGGAGGCCGGGACGGAGCCACCGATGTGGACGTTCACGCCCCGGGTCGCGGAAGGCGACGAGGTTCTTCAGGGAGAGGCCCTCGGCGAGATCGAGGACGCGGGGCCGGTGCGCCTGCGGGTGCTGGTGCCGCCGGGCTGCGCGGGACGGGTGGAGGGCCTCGTGGGGCCGGGCCGCCATCCCGAGGACACCGTCGTGGCGACCGTGGCGGGCACACCGATCGGCATCACGAGCCGCTGGCCCGTCCGCACCCCCCGCCCCGTCCGTGAGCGCCGGGACACCGGCCTGCCGCTGCGCACCGGCCAGCGCGCCATCGACCTGCTCTTCCCTGTGGCGCTGGGCAGCACCGTCGCCGTGCCCGGCGGCTTCGGCACCGGCAAGACCGTCCTGCTCCAGCAGATCGCCAAGTGGTGCGACGCCGACGTCATCGTCTACGTCGGCTGCGGCGAGCGCGGCAACGAGATGGCCGAGGTCATCGACGAGTTCACCGCCCTCACCGACCCCCGCACCGGCGGGCGCCTCGCCGACCGGACCGTGATCGTCGCCAACACCTCCAACATGCCGATGATGGCCAGGGAGGCGAGCGTCTACTCCGGCGTCGCCGTCGCCGAGTACTTCCGCGACATGGGCCTGAACGTGGTCGTGATCGCGGACTCCACCTCACGCTGGGCCGAGGCACTGCGCGAGTTCGCCTCCCGGACCGGCGCGCTGCCCGCCGAAGAGGGCTATCCGGCGGGCCTGGCCTCGGCGATCGCCGCGTTCTACGAGCGGGCCGGAGCGGTGACCACGCTCGGCGGCGACGCCGGTTCCGTGACCGTCGTCGGCGCGGTCTCCCCGCCCGGCGGCGACATGGCCGAACCGGTCACCGCCCACACCCAGCGCTTCGTCCGCTGCCTGTGGACCCTCGACCGCGACCTCGCCTACGCCCGCCACTATCCGGCCGTCTCCTGGGCCGAGTCCTTCTCCCGGGACGCCGAGGCGCTCGGCATCCACCACGCCGCCACCGACGACCCGGACTGGCCCGCCCGTCGGGCCCGCGTGGCCGGCCTGCTCGCCGAGGCCGACCGGCTCGCCGATCTGGTGGACCTGCTCGGCATCGGCGCGCTGCCCGACCAGGAACGCGTCGACGTCCTGGGCGGACGCCTCGTGCGCGAGGGAGTGCTCCAGCAGAGCGCGCTGTCCGAGCGGGACGCCTACAGCGGCGCGGAGAAGAGCGCGGCCCTGGCCGAGGCGGTCCTGGCCGTCGTCGACCGCTGCCGCGAACTGGTCGAACGGGGGGTGCCGGCGGCGCGTCTGGAGGAGGTCGACTTCGCGCCCGTGCTGCGCGCCCGTGAGCAGGCGGGCCCCGACGACGCCGCGACCGTGCGGACCCTGCGCGAGACCATGCTCGCCCGGCTCGGGGAGGTGACATGACCACCCACGTGGAGTACACCTCGGTGCGGGAGCTGCGCGGCCCGCTCGCGGTGGTGGACAAGGTCGAGGGCGTCGGCTGGGACGAGTTCGTCCTGCTCACCCCCGACTCCGGCGCACAGCGGCACGGACTCGTGCTGGAGGTCGACCGCGACACGGCCGTCGTCCAGGTCCTCGAGGGCACCGCGGGGCTCGATCCGGCGCGGCTGCGTGCCGCCTTCACCGGATCGCCGTTGCGCGTCCCCGTGGGCCCCGGATGGCTGGGCCGGGTCTGCAACGGACGCGGCGAGCCGCTCGACGGAGGCCCGCCCGTCCTCGGCGCCACCGCCTCCGCGGTCGGAGGCCGTCCCGTCAACCCGTTGCGTCGCGAGCCGCCGGCCGAACCGGTGCTCACCGGGATCAGCGCCGTGGACGCCCTGACCACACTCGTCCGCGGCCAGAAGCTCCCGGTGTTCTCCGCGGCCGGACTCCCGCACCTGGAACTGGCGTCGCAGATCGCCGCCCAGGCGACGGTCGGCGGGGAACCGTTCTGTGTCGTCTTCGCCGCCATGGGAGTGACCCACGCGGATGCCGGGTTCGTACGGAACGCACTGGAGGAACGGTCCGCGGCGGGCGAGTTGGTGCTCCTGCTCAACACCGCCGACGACCCCGTCATCGAGCGGATCCTCACCCCCCGGATCGCCCTCACCGTCGCCGAGCACCTCGCCTTCGCCGAGGGCCGTCACGTCCTGGTCGTGATGACGGACATGACGAGCTACGCCGAGGCACTGCGCGAGGTCTCCGCGGCCCGCGGCGAGATCCCCGCCCGCCGGGCCTACCCCGGCTATCTGTACAGCGACCTGGCTTCCCTGTACGAGCGCTGCGGGCGGCTGCGCGGCCTGCCGGGATCCGTGACGATCCTGCCCGTGCTGACCATGCCCGCGGGCGACATCACGCACCCCGTGCCGGACCTCACCGGATACATCACCGAGGGCCAGATCGTGCTCTCCCGTCAGATGCACGCGCGAGGCGTCTATCCGCCGGTGGACGCGCTGTCCTCGCTGTCGCGCCTGATGCGCAACGGCGCCGGGCCCGGCCGCACGCGTGCCGACCACCTCGACGTGGCGGCTCAGCTGCTGTCCGCGCTGGCCCACGCGCGTCAGGTCAGGGAACTGGCCGACCTCGTCGGGCAGGCGGCGCTCAGCCCCGCCGACCGCCGCTCCCTGGACTTCGAGGACGCCTTCGCGCGCGAGCTCGTCGACCAGCGGCGGGACGAACTGCGCACCCTGGACGAGACGCTGGAGCGGGCCTGGCAGGTGCTGATGACACTGCCGCGCGGCCAACTGACCATGCTGCCGGCCGAGTTCATCGAGGCCCATCGCACGCCGGAGAGCGGGTGATCGTATGGCGGAGCTGCGCGTACCCCCGGGCCGGGCCGGGCGCCTCAGACTGCGCCGCGGTCTGGAGGTGGCGCGCCGCGGGGCCGACCTGCTCGACCGGAAACTGCGCGTACTGCGCGCCCGCCACGAGGAGTTGCTGCGTGCCGAGGGCGAAGCACGGGAACGGTGGCATGCGCGGCTCACGGAGGCGGAGTCCTGGCTGCGGCGCGGACTGATCCTCGGGGGCGAGGAGGCCCTCGACGAGACGGCCGTACGGCGTCCCGCGCAACTCGAGGTCACCTGGACCTCCACGATGGGCGTACGGCATCCCCGTGCCGCCATGTGCGCCGTGCCGGAGCCGGACCCGGACGAACCGGCGCCGGCGAACACCGCCCTCGTCCACGCCGAGGCCGGCTACGCGGACGCTGTGCGCGCGGGCGCCGAGTACGCCGCTGCCGCTGCCGCGGCCCGTGCCGTGGGGGACGAACTGCTCGCCACCCGGCGACGGGTGCGCGCCCTGCGGCGGCACTGGATCCCGCGGCTGGAGGCGGCGCTCGCCCGCGTCGACGCGGGACTCGAACAGAACGAGCACGAGGACGCGGTCCGCAGGAAATGGGTGGCGGACCTGCAGGCACGGGGCCGCTGACCCCTGGTGGCCCGGCCGTGGTCCTCGGCCGGGCAGCACAGGGCGGGAAGGGCACATCCACTTCTCGCGGATCCTGATTGCGCGGTGCGCGCCCCGAAGGCGCTTCCCCGCGTCTCCCGGCGAGCCCTTCCCGCCACATCCAGCACATCACTTCGACGACTCGCCCGCCAGGGCCGACCGGCCCCACTTGGAGAAGTGCGACCGTGGCCGCCGGGCCTCAGTAGGGCAGAGGGCGCCCGGAGGGCGTGCGCAGGTCCTGGGGCTCCGGCCGACGCGGAGTGCGGGGGCACTTGGTCTGCTGAATTCGCCTCATGATCGCCGCCTCCTTGGACTCCGTCCGCGGTGCCCCGATCGATTCGGTGCCGCGTGCACCAAGGAGTCTTCTCCGCTCCCGTTGCCTCCGCATGAGGCCAACGACCCCGGAAGCCGGTCCGTGCCGCCCTGCCCTCCAGGGCCGACCGGCCCCCCTCCAACCTCCGGTCGCAGGTGCGCCGCACGTGCTGAGCAGGCAGCAGGCAGCAGGCAGCAGGCAGGAAGCCGCAGGCAGGACCGCTGGGCCCGACACGAACGAGCGCCTCCGTCAGCCGTCAGCCGGTGGGGTGCGGTCCCCGTTCTCCCGTCGGTCCAGCTGGGAGGCGAGCACCGCGGCCTGGACGCGGCGCTGGACGCCGAGTTTGGCCAGGAGGCGGGAGATGTGGTTCTTGACGGTCTTCTCCGACAGGTAGAGGCGTTTGCCGATCTCGCGGTTGGTGAGGCCGTCGCCGATCAGGGCCAGGATGTCGCGCTCACGGGGTGTCAGCGCAGCGATCTCCGGAGCGGTCTCGGGAGGTGAGGTGGGTTCGGTGCGCAGGGAGTGCATGAGTCGGGCCGTGGTGGCGGGGTCGAGCATGGACCGGCCGGAGGCGAGGGTGCGGACCGCCGAGATCAGGTCGGTGCCCTTGATCTGTTTGAGGACGTATCCGGAGGCCCCGGCCATGATGGCGTCGAGGAGGGCGTCCTCGTCGTCGAACGAGGTCAGCATGAGGCACGCGAGTTCGGGCATGCGGTTGCGCAGTTCGCGGCAGACGGTGATGCCGTCGCCGTCGGGGAGGCGTACGTCGAGGACGGCGACGTGGGGGTGGACGGTGGGTGCGCGCAGGAGTGCGTGCTCGGCGTCGGCGGCGTCGCCGACCACGGTGATGTCGTCCTCGGCGTCCAGCAGGTCCATGATGCCGCGGCGGACGACCTCGTGGTCGTCGAGCAGGAAGACCCGGATCGGGTCCTGCGCGGTGAAGGTGCGTGCCTCGGTCATCTACACTCCCTCGCTCCCGGTGACGGGTGTCTGCGGGCCGCCGCTCCGACGCTCCTCACGCCGGACCCGGTCGCACGGGGGCCGACCGGACCTGGTGCTCATGTCCAGTGTGCCCGTCACGGTGCGCGCGGCATGCGCGCAGCCGGCATGCGAAGGGGCGCTGGAGTGCCGGCGTGCGGTGCGGCCGGGAGCCGGTGGCAGCCGGCGGTGGCATCAGGGTGACGAGCCGCCGGAACCCTCCGTGGACCGTCGTCCCCGGCCCGTCCTGTGGCCCCGGACCCGCGGTCGCGCAGCACTCAGCCCGGACGTCGTCGCCGGACAGGGCGGCGGCCCTCTGCGAGGTCGTGCATTCTCGCCCGGTAGGTGGCGGCGTCGATCCGGCCGTGCAGACGGCGCGCCACCAGCCGCTTCTCGGCCGTCTCCAGCCTGCGGTCCGGTCGGGGCCGAGAGGCTTCGCGGGCCGGGTCGGGCGCGCACATGCGGGCGGTGTCGTACCACGCGCCCGCGAGAATCAGCAGGTGGAGGAAGACGGCGAGGACGAGGACGACCATGGCATCGGCCCTCCGGGATTCGACGCCGTACGCGACGGCGCGGTCACCGTCAGCCTGACGCGCGTGCCGGGCCCGGGGCAGCGGCCGCCCCGGCCCCTTCCCGGGCCGAAAGGCCCTGGACTTCGCCGCGGGAAGCGCACTCGGCGTGAGCGGTGGCGGATCAGCCGGTCCGGTGTCCCCAGCGGGGCCCGACCATGACCCACTCCTCGCCCCACTGGGCGAGGCGGCGACGGTCCAGTCCCCGGCGCACGACACTCCCGGCTCCGAACACGACGCCCGAGAGGGCCAGGGCGGACGCCGCCCCCAGCAGCCCGGACTCCACGGACGCCTCGGTCCGGCTCGGTGGGGCGGTGACCAGGTCGCCCTCGGCGTCGGTCCACAGCCCGACCTCGGCACCGGCGTGCCGGCCCGATTCCACGAGAGCCTTGTCGGTGCGCACGGACCCGTCCGGTGCCGTCCAGCGGACCGGGGCCAACGACCGGAAGCTGTGCGCAGTGGCCCGCGGGGTGTCCACGAGAAGCACGGCCGTGACCGGTGTCCGCCCGGCGCGCTGCCGGGCGAAGACCCCGTCGGCCCCCGCGGCCGTCACCACACCGGCGACCGTGCCGCCCACGGCGACGAGCACCCAGACGGCCAGCACGAGCCACGCCTCCAGCACGTCCTCGCGTCGCCGGAGCGGATTGCCGCGCCACCGCCACAGCCACTTCCTCGTACGCCCGGCCATCGGTCCGCACCTCCTCCCGCAGCGTCGCCGCCGCTGTCGCTGTCGCTGTCGCTGTCGCTGTTGCTGTCGTGTCGCTGTTCAGGAAGGTGACAGCCGTGACCGGGTCACGGCAGGGGCCGTTCAGGGGCCGCCACCGGGCCCGTCGGGGTCAAGTCGCGCACAGGGCAGGGCCGTTCGGCCCGGTGCCGGTCGCCGGGCCGGCCGTCGGGGCGTGCCGGGTGTTTGGGCCGTACCCCGGTCGGCCCCGGCCCAGGGACCATCGACCCCCTCACCGTGCCCCTCCCACGGCCCCACCCTCGAAGGCACAGGACCTGTCCGACGCTCGTGCGGGAGGAGGGCATCATGCGCATCGCATCTCTCGACGCCGCGACCCTGGAGGCCTGTCTGTCGGCCGCCGTGGCGGCGCCCTCGTTCTTCAACAGCCAGCCCTGGCGCTACCGGCTGGATCCCGACACCGTCACCCTGGAGGTGCGCGCAGCCCCGGAACGGAGCCTGCGCCATGCCGACCCCGTCGGCCGCGCCCTGCACGTCTCGGTCGGCGCGTCCGTCTTCAACCTCCGCGTCGCCGCACTCCACTTCGGCTGGTCACCCGTCGTACGTCTGCTGCCCAGCCCGGAGGACCCCGGCCTGCTCGCCAAGGTCCGCCTGACGGCTCCCGTCCACCGCACCACGGTCACGTTGCGCGCCGACCTCTACCCGGCGGTGTGGCGCAGGCACAGCAGCCGTATGCCCTTCTCCGGTCGTGAGGTCCCTCCGCCGGTCCGCGCCGAACTCGCCGAGGCCGCGCACATGGAAGGCGCCCTGGTCGCCTTCCCCGCACCTTCCGAGACGGCCCGTCTGCTCCGGGTGGTGGCCGAGGCCGAGCACCGCAACCGCGCCGACACGGACCGCGGCATGGAGAGCCGCCGCTGGTTGCACCCGGACGAGGACGGGGCCGCCGACATCGGACTGCCCAGGACGGTCCTCGGCCCGCAGGACGCGCGCGAGCAGATCCCTATGCGGGACTTCACCGCCCAGCGGCATCCCGAACGGCTGCCCGCCCAGGACTTCGAGACCGACCCGGTCATCGCCCTGCTCACGACCGAACACGACCGGCGCACCGACTGGCTGCGCGCCGGCCAGGCGCTCGAACACGTACTGCTGGTGGCCACGGCCCACGGCCTGCGCGCCTCCCTGCTCCACCAGCCGATGGAGTGGCCCGACCTGCGGACCGACCTGACCCCCGTGCCCGACCGCACCGGGCATGCCCAGATGCTGATTCGCCTCGGATACGGCCCCGAAGGCCCCGCCACCCCACGGCGGGCCCCGAACGCGGTGACCGACCCGGGCACCATCCGGTGACGACGGCCTCAGGGCCCGACGGTGCCGTCCCGCGGCGCGGTCGGGACCGATCGGCCCAAGCGGATGCCGGTCACTCGGCCCACGCTGGAACCGTGGGGTGCTCCCGGTGCCCCGGAGCGAAGGAGGAACGGTCATGAAGGGCTTCGTTTTCCACGGCCCCGGACAGTCCGCCTGGGAGAAGGTGCCGGACCCGGCCGTCCAGGACCCCACCGACGCCGTCGTGCGGGTCAAGGCCGTCACCATCTGCGGGACGGACCTCCACATCCTCAAGGGCGACGTGCCCGAGGTGGAGCCCGGCACGGTGCTGGGGCACGAGGCGGTCGGCGAGATCGTCGAGGTCGGCAGCGACGTGCGCACCGTCCGGCCGGGGGACGAGGTCCTGGTCTCCTGCATCACCGCCTGCGGCCGCTGCCGCTTCTGCCGGCAGGGCATGTACGGCCAGTGCCTGGGCGGCGGGGGCTGGATCCTGGGCCACCGCATCCACGGCACGCAGGCCGAGTACGTGCGCGTGCCCTTCGCCGACCTGTCCGTGCATCCCCTGCCCGGCGGGCTGAGCGGACAGGACGCGGTCCTGTTCGCCGACATCTTCCCGACCGCCTACGAGGTGGGCGTGCTCAACGGTGCCGTGCGGCCCGGAGACACCGTCGCCGTCGTCGGCGCCGGCCCCATCGGACTGGCCGCGATCCGCACCGCGCAGCTGTACACCCCCGAGCGGATCATCGCCGTGGACCTCGCCGACTCCCGGCTGGACGCCGCCAAGCGGCTCGGCGCCGACGCCGTCGTGGCCGTACGCGACGACCCCGGGCAACTGGTCGCCGACCTCACCGACGGCCTGGGCGCCGATGTCGTCATCGAGGCCGTGGGTGTCCCCGAGAGCTTCGAGCTGTGCACGCGCATGGTGCGGCCCGGAGGACACGTGGCGAACGTCGGTGTGCACGGCAAGCCCGCCACCCTGCACCTCGAAGACCTGTGGATCAAGAACGTGACCATCACGACCGGGCTCGTCGACACCTCGTCCACCCCCACCCTGCTGCGGATGGCGGCGGCCGGCCGACTGCCCACCTCGTCGATGGTGACCCACACCTTCCCGCTGGACAGCATGGAGGAGGCGTACGACGTCTTCGGTCGCGCGTCCGACACCGGCGCCCTCAAGGTCGTGCTGGGCGAACCACGCCACGACACCCTCGCCGTTCCGGCGGCCGTGTGACGGAGGAGGTGGGAACCGTGCCCGAAGAGACGTCACTCGACATGGCACACCTGCCGACCGGCCGCAGCCCGGGTGACCTGGGCCGCCGTCTCGCAGGCAGGCGCGAGGAGCTCGGCCTGAGCCGGCAGGAGGTGGCCGACCGGGCGGGCATGGACCCCGGCTACCTCCGGTACCTGGAGGAGACCCCGGCCGTCGCGCCGGGCATCAGCACCCTCCTGAGGCTCGCCGACGCGCTGGACACCGGGGTGACGGCCCTCAGCGGCGGTGACGTCGATCTGCCGCCGGGCCGGGGCCGGGCGAGCGGCACCGCGGAGTTCGTGGAACTCGGCATCGACGAGTGCTGGGAGAGGCTGTCCACGCACGGGGTGGGCAGGCTCGGGATGGTCACCGACGAGGGTGTGACGATCCTCCCCGTGAACTACACCGTCGTAGACGGCGCCATCGCTTTCAGGACCGCCCCCGGTTCCCTCCCGTCCACGGTCCTCGGCGAGCAGGTCGCCTTCGAGGCCGACCACATCGACGAGGTGCTCCGGCACGGCTGGAGCGTGCTGGTGCGCGGCCGGGCCCGTGCTGTGACGCGACCCGACGCGGCACGGCGGCTGACCGAGCGGGCGTACAGCGAACCGTGGGCCGGCGGGCGGCGCGACCTGTGGGTCTGTGTCGACCCCGTCGAGATCACCGGCCGGCTGATCAGGGAGCGGTCGGCGGGCGGCGGGTGAACCCCGGGGGAGGGCCGTCCTGCGTCGGGCACGGGACCAACGGCCTCTCGTCGTCCGGCGTCGGCCGGGCACACGTTGGAGCAGACGAACAATCCCGCGGCGAAGGTTGGACCGGCCATGTATCCGAACGACGGTTTCCGTGAACTGGACAGGCAGGAGTGTCTGCGCCTGATGGCGAGCGTCCCGGTGGGCCGCATCGTCCACACCCGGCAGGCCCTGCCGGCCGTCCTGCCGGTCAACTTCTCCCTGGACGACGACGGTGGTGTGCTGCTGCGGACGGCGGCGGCCTCGCAGCTGGTCCGCGCGATCGACGGCGTGGTCGTCGCGTTCGAGACGGACGAGGTCGACGCGGCCGCGCAGTCGGGCTGGAGCGTCGTCGTCACCGGCCGGGCCGGCGTGGTCGACGATCCGGCCGAGCACGCGCACCTGTGCCGGGTCGGACCGCGCTCCTGGGCACCCTCGCCCGACGAGGTGTTCGTGCGGATCGCACCCGAGCTGATCACGGGCCGCGAACTCGTCGGCGGACGCACGATGTACGGCGGGCAGCTCGCCCTCTGAGCGACATCCGTCATGGTCTCCGAACGCCGGGCCCGGCAGGGGCCGAGCGGCCCGGACGAAAGGGCCGCACGGCGCGTGCGCCGGCCCGCACGGTCCCTGCCCCACGCCCGGCGCGCCGACGAGCATGTCGAGCACCGGGCGGAGGAACCGCCGGGGAGCGACGTGCACGGAAGGGGACAGGAACATGACTGCACAGCGCGTGGTCGTCGGAGTGGACGGCACACTGATCGCCGTACGAGCACTGGACTGGGCGGCAGAGGAAGCCGAGCGGCGTGGCGCCACCCTGCACATCCTCTACGCCGTACCCGACCACGACGAGGCGGGGCCGGTGCTGGCGGCGGCCTCCGCACGGATCCGGGACCACCATCCGGAGCTGCCGGTCGTGACCCGCGCCGCCGAAGGCACCGCCGTACAGGCACTCATACGGGAGAGCGAGGGCGCCGCCCTCACCGTCGTCGGCACCCGGGGCCTCGGACGGGTCACCGGCACGCTGTTCGGATCGGTGAGCCTGCGGCTCGCCGGGCACACCCACAGCCCCCTCCTGATCGTCCGCGGCGACCACCGGTGCGACGGCGGGCGCGAGGTGCTGCTCGGCCTGGAGAGCGACACCGACATGGACGCGGCGGCCTACGCCTTCCAGGAGGCGGAGCGGCGCGGTGCGCGGCTCACGGTCCTGCACGCCTGGAACCACCGCCACGAGAGGCCCGAGCTTCCGTCGCTGATCCCCGGGACGAGCCCGGGACAGCGGGAGGCGGCCCGGCGCGAGGCCGGCGAGGAGGCGGTCGGACGCTTCGACGTGGCCGAGCTGCGGCAGCGGCACACCGGGGTCGGTGTCCAGACGGTGACGTTCCGTACCGACCCGGCGCACGCCCTGCTGGAGGAGACACGGGAGGCCGGGCTCGTGGTGATCGGGGCCCGCCCCCACGGGCACGGCGGCACGCCGCGGCTGGGCACGGTCGGACACACCCTGCTGCACCGCTCCCACTGCCCCGTGGTCGTGGTACCGGCCCGATAGGGGGCACCCGGGCCGTCAGGGGTGGCCCGAACGGCCCTGTCGAGGATCCCCCGGGCGGACGGAGGCTGGTCGGGTACGAAACCGCACGCACGGCCACCCCGTAGACCCGCCACGGAAGGGAAACCCGATGTCCGTCGACACGCAGCAGGCGCCCGCCGAGCTCACGGACGACGAGCTGAAAGCCCTGGACGCCCACTGGCGCGCCGCGAACTACCTGTCCGTCGGCCAGATCTACCTTCTGGCGAATCCCCTGCTGACGGAGCCCCTGCGCCCGGAGCACGTCAAGCCGAGGCTGCTCGGGCACTGGGGCACCTCCCCGGGCCTGAACCTCGTGCACACCCACCTGAACCGGGTCGTCAAGGCCCGCGGCCAGGACGCCCTGTGCGTGTGGGGACCCGGCCACGGTGGACCGGCCGTCCTCGCCAACTCCTGGCTGGACGGCTCGTACTCGCAGACGTATCCCGACGTCAGCAGGGACGCGGCCGGGATGGAGCGGCTGTTCCGGCAGTTCTCGTTCCCGGGCGGGGTGCCCAGCCATGTGGCACCGGAGACCCCCGGCTCGATCCACGAGGGCGGCGAGCTGGGCTACTCCCTCTCCCACGCCTACGGGGCCGCACTGGACAACCCGGACCTGCTCGTCGCCTGTGTCATCGGTGACGGCGAGGCGGAGACCGGGCCGCTGGCCGCCTCCTGGCACTCCAACAAGTTCCTCGACCCCGTCCACGACGGCGCGGTCCTGCCGATCCTGCACCTCAACGGGTACAAGATCGCCAACCCGACCGTGCTCGCCCGGATCCCCGAGGCCGAGCTCGACGAGCTGCTGCGCGGCTACGGCCACTCGCCGATCCACGTCACCGGCGACGACCCCATGGCCGTCCACCGGGCCATGGCCGCCGCCATGGACGACGCCCTGGAACGCATCGACGCGATCCAGCGCAGCGCCCGCGAGGACGGTGTCTCCGAACGTGCCCACTGGCCGGTGATCGTGCTGCGCACGCCCAAGGGCTGGACCGGCCCCGCCGAGGTCGACGGGCTCCCGGTCGAGGGCACCTGGCGCTCCCACCAGGTCCCGCTGTCCGCCGTCCGGGACAACCCCGAGCACCTGCGGCAGCTGGAGGCGTGGCTGCGCTCCTACCGCCCGCGGGAGCTCTTCGACGAGCAGGGACGCCCACGTCCCGAGGTGCTCGCCTGTGTGCCCGAGGGCGAGCGCAGGCTCGGCGCGAACCCGCACGCCAACGGCGGGCTGCTGGTGCGCGAACTGCCGCTGCCGGAACTGGAGTCGTACGCCGTCGAGGTCGACAAGCCGGGCGCGACGATGCACGAACCCACCCGGGTCCTGGGCGATGTGCTGGAGTACGTGATGCGCCAGACCCGTGAGCGCCGCGACTTCAGGATCGTCGGCCCGGACGAGACCGCCTCCAACCGTCTTCAGGCGGTCTACGGGGCGAGCGGCAAGGCCTGGCAGGCGCAGATGCTCCCGGTGGACGAACACCTCGAACGGCACGGCAGGGTGATGGAGATCCTCTCCGAACACACCTGCCAGGGCTGGCTGGAGGGCTATCTGCTCACCGGACGGCACGGACTGTTCTCCTGCTACGAGGCGTTCGTGCACATCGTCGACTCGATGGTCAACCAGCACATCAAGTGGCTGCGCACCACCCGCCGGCTGCCCTGGCGCGCGCCCGTCGCCTCCCTCAACTACCTGCTCACCTCGCACGTCTGGCGCCAGGACCACAACGGCTTCTCCCACCAGGACCCCGGCTTCGTCGACCACATCCTCAACAAGAGCCCCGAAGCCGTACGGGTCTACCTGCCGCCGGACGCCAACACCCTGCTGTCCGTCGCCGACCACGTGCTGCGCAGCCGGGACTACGTCAACGTCGTGGTCGCAGGCAAACAGCCCACCTTCGACTGGCTGTCCATGGACCAGGCGCGCGCGCACTGCGCACGCGGCGCGGGGATCTGGGACTGGGCCGGGACCGAGGACGGCGGCCGGGAACCCGACGTGGTCCTCGGCTGCGCGGGCGACGTGCCCACCCAGGAGGTCCTGGCAGCCGCGCAGTTGCTGCGCAGGCACCTGCCCGAACTGACCGTCCGTGTGGTCAACGTCGTCGACCTGGCCCGGCTCCTGCCGCAGGAGGAGCACCCGCACGGCATGCCGGACGCGGAGTACGACGCCCTGTTCACCCGCGACAAGCCGGTGATCTTCGCCTACCACGGCTACCCGTGGCTCATCCACCGCCTGGCCTACCGCCGGGCCGGCCATGCGCATCTGCATGTGCGCGGCTACAAGGAGATCGGCACGACCACCACGCCGTTCGACATGGTCGTCCGCAACGACCTCGACCGGTACCGGCTGGTCATGGACGTCATCGACCGCGTCCCCGGACTCGCGGTGCGCGCCGCCGCCGTACGGCAGCGGATGGAGGACGCGCGGCTGCGGCACCACGACTGGATCCGCGCCCACGGCACGGACCTTCCGGAGGTCGCCGACTGGACCTGGGACGGCTGAACGCACCCCGACGGCCCCGGTGACCTCGGGGCCGTCCGGCGGCACGGCGGGACCTGTGGCCCCTCCTGCGACAGGTGGACCCCCGGGGAGAGTGGGGGCAAGACCTTGACGAGGAGGCCCCATGTCCCGCACCGTCACCGTCGGCCTGGACGGCTCGCCCGAGAGCCTCGCCGCCGCCGAATGGGCCGCGGACGAAGCCCGGTCGCGCGCGGTTCCGGTGCGGCTCGTGCATGCCGGTGACCAACCGCCGTACGACTACGTGCCGTTCGCGGGGGAAGCGGTGGGACCGCCGGACGTGGACCGCGGTGCGCACATGCTGCGCGAGGTCGCGGCGGTCCTCGCGCACCGTCGGCCCGGGTTGCGCATCACCTGGGCCCGCCTCGCCGGCCGACCCGTGGCCGCGCTGACCGACGCCGCCCGTGAGGCGGACGTTCTGGTCCTCGGGTCGAGGGGCCTCGGCCGGGCCGCCGGACACCTGCTCGGTTCCGTGGCGTCGGCCGTCGTGGCCCGGGCCGATCAGCCGGTCGTCCTCGTCCGGGCCGGTGCCGGGCCGGACCAGGCCCGGCTCGGGACCGCACCGCAGTCCGGTTCCCACCATGACGTGGTCCTCGGCCTCGATCTGCGCGAGCACCCGGCCGAAGCCCTGCTGGAGTTCGCCTTCGACACCGCGGCACGCCATCGAGTGGGGCTGACAGTCCTCCACGGCTGGAAACCTGCCACAGCCCAGGACGCCGGAACCCAGGAGGAGCCCCCGGACGACCGGGGCGAGGCGCTCACTGACGCGCTCCGGCCCTGGCGGGAGAAGTTCCCCGGGGTCGACGTGGCCGAGGAAGCCGTGGTCGGCACCGCCGGGTCCCACCTGGTGGACGCCTCCCGCGACGCGGGACTCGTGGTCGTGGGCCGCCGGCGCAGGCCTGCTCCGCTGGGCCCGCACATCGGCCCGGTGACCCACCATGTGCTCCGTCACGCGGTCTCACCGGTGGCGGTCGTGTCCCACGACTGACCCACGCCCTCCGGTACGCCTCGACCGACGACGGATCAGTCCGCGGGCGCCGTGAGCCGGATCCCCGTGACCAGATCCGGCCGGATACGGACCGCGTAGTCCATGGTCTGCTCCACCCAGGGCCGCAGCAGCGCCTGGTAACGGGCCAGCTCCTCCGGATCGGTGACCAGCTGGGCATAGCCCGTGACCGTCACGCTCCAGCCGAGATGGGTGTCCGGGTCGATGTCGTCGGCCTCGTACGCCACGACGACCCCCGGATCCCGAGCCTGCCGGGTCCGTGACGTCAGAGCCGTGCCGGCATGGGTGCGGATGACGATGTCGCCGTCGGACAGGACGTGGTTGACCGGGCGGATCACCGGCAGCGCGTGCTGGGTGAAGACGATCCGCCCGAAGGACACGCTGCCCAGGAGGCGCAGTGCCTCGGCGCCGCCGATCCCGACGCTTCTGCGGGGTTCGGCCGGACCGGGCTGGGCCTTGTCGACGATCATGACGGATTCCGTAGGGTGTGTGGGGAAGCGTCCTGTGGTCAGAACATTCGAGTCGGTCGATGCCGACGACGACAGGGCCGGTCGGCCCTGATCCGGTGCCCACCCGGCCCTGCACTCCGGCCGCCCGACCCCGGCCGGGTACGACGACGGGCCCGGAGCGTGTCCGTGACCGGCGGTCGGGGCTCTCCGGGATCGCCTGCCCGTGACGGCCGTGGGGCTCCCCGGGATCGTCCCGAGGAGCCCCGGCCCTGCTAACCCTGCTGTGCGTCCGCCGGGCCGCCCCGCCACGGAGGCGGGTCGGCGGCCTTGCGCGCGGAGTCCTCGCGGTGCGCCATGCGCTCCACCTGGGCGCGCAGCCGGTCCTGCAGCCGGTCGGCGAGCTCGTGCGCGCTCGCCTCCCGTGCGTGCACGACCACCACATCGCGGCCCACCCGAATCTCACCGCCCGCGGTCCACGGCTGCCCGGCGTGATGCGCGGTCGCACGGGAGATCCGCACCTCACCGATGGCGGGCGGGAGACCCGGACGGTCGAGGACCGCCCGCACCTTGGCCCGGATGTAGTCGAGCTCCTGCTCGTCCACATCGCCCTCGGCCCGAACCCCGACAGGCCCCGCGACGGGGCTGTCGGCCCCGGTGTCCCTGGGAGTCATGCGTGCCACCCCTTCGATCTCGTACCTGAGATTCCACAGTGGCCGGTGTGGCACGCCGCTCCCAGGGGCCGCCCGGCCCTACGGCCGGGGCCGTCGGGCCCCGGCGCACTCCGTTGGGCCATACGTCCCCCGGTTGCCCCGTACGGCCCAAGCCCCGCAGCGGCCGCCGGCGGGAGACTTCAGTCAAACGGACACCGACCGGGGAGGACGACGGACATGAGCGTGCGCGTGGGCATCAACGGCTTCGGCCGTATCGGACGCAACTACCTGCGCTGTGTGCTGGAGCGCGCGGAGAACGGCACCGGCACCCCTGTGGAGGTCGTCGCGGTCAACGACGTCACCTCGCCGGCGGCACTGGCCCATCTGCTGGCCTACGACTCGACGTACGGCCGCATCGGCCGCCCCGTCGAGCACGACGAGGGCTCCCTGACCGTGGACGGGCACCGCATCGCGGTCACCGCCGAACGCGACCCGGCCGCGCTGGCCTGGAGCGAGCTCGGTGTCGACATCGTCATCGAGTCCACGGGGCGGTTCCGCACCCGCGAGCAGGCCGGGGCCCATCTCAAGGACGGAGCGCGCAAGGTGCTGCTGTCCGTACCGGGCAAGGGTGTCGACGCCACGCTCGTGATGGGCGTCAACGAGGGCACGTACGACCCCGAGCGCGACCACGTCGTCTCCAACGCCTCCTGCACCACCAACTGCGTGGCGCCCATGGTGAAGGTGCTCGACGAGCACTTCGGCCTGGTCAAGGGGCTGATGACGACCATCCACGGATACACCAACGACCAGGTCGTCCTGGACGGCCCGCACAAGGACCTGCGGCGCGGCCGCAGCGCCGCAGTCAACATCATCCCCACGTCCACCGGGGCCGCCCGCGCGGTCGGCCTGGTGCTGCCGGAGCTCGCCGGCACGCTGGACGGGATCGCCGTACGGGTCCCGGTCGAGGACGGGTCGCTGACCGACCTGAGCGTGGTGCTGGACCGGCCGGTGACGGCCGAGGAGGTCAACGCCGCCTTCCGGGAGGCCGCGGACGGACCGCTCAAGGGGGTGCTGAGGGTCTCCGACGCCCCGATCGTCTCCCGTGACATCGTGGGCGACCCCGCCTCCTGCGTCCTGGACGCCCCCCTCACACAGGCGCACGGTGACCTGGTCAAGGTCTTCGGCTGGTACGACAACGAGTGGGGTTACACCAACCGGCTGCTCGACCTGACCGAGTACGTCGCCGCCCGCCTTCCGCGCGGCTGACCTTCGAGGCCACCCGGCTGCGACCAGGCCACCTGATCCCGTACCGCCCGGGGCCCCGGACCGTTACCTTGGCACATGACGGCACTGGGGCCGGCCAAGGGGTCTGGAGGATCGCAGGTGGGTGGCTCGGAGGGAACCGAAAAGGCCCGTATCAGGCTGCCGCAGCTGAGGCTGGACGAGCTCCTGGAGGAACTGCAGGCGCGGCTGGACGCGGCCCGCAGCACCCGGGACCGGGTGCACAGCCTCCTGGAGGCCGTGCTCTCGGTCGGCCGGGAGCTGGACCTGGAGCAGGCCCTGCACAGCATCGTCGAGGCGGCCGCCGCCCTGGTGGACGCCCAGTACGCGGCCCTGGGCGTGATCGGCCCCGACGGCAGGAGGCTCTCCGCCTTCCACACCGTCGGCGTCACCGACGAACAGATCGCCGGGATCGGCCCCTACCCGGAGGGCCACGGCATCCTCGGCGAACTCATCCGCCACCCCACACCCCTGCGGCTCACGAAGCTCTCCGAGCACCAGGCGTCCTACGGCTTCCCCCCGAACCATCCCCCGATGAACACCTTCCTCGGCGTCCCGATCCGGGTGCGCGACCAGGTCTTCGGCAACCTCTACCTCACCGAGAAACGGAACGGCGCGCAGTTCGACGAGGAGGACGAGGCCGTGCTGTCCACACTGGCGGTGGCCGCCGGTGTCGCCATCGACAACGCCCGCCTCTACGAGGACTCCCGACTGCGCGAACGCTGGCTGCAGGCCAACGCCGAGATCACCCACCGGCTCATGTCCGGCGGCGCGCACACCGAGGTCCTCCGGCTGATCGCGGACCGGGCCCGGGAGAACACCGGCGCCGCGCTGGCCCTGGTCGCGACACCCATGGGCGACACCGACTCGCTCACCGTGGAGCTGGCCGTGGGACAGGGAGCCGAGGCGCACCGAGGGCTCGTCCTTCCCGTGGACGGCAGCCTCATGGGCCACGCGTTCGCCTCCGCCTCGCCGGTGACCAGCGCGGATGTCTCCACCGACGAGCGGGTCTCGTCCGCTCCGGAGCGATTCGGTGGGCTGGGCCCGGCGGTCGGGGTGCCCATCGGCTCGAGTGCCGAGGGGGTACGCGGGGTCGTCCTGCTGGTCCGTGAGACCGGCCGGACCCCGTTCACCGACAAGGAGATCGAACCCCTGCGCGGTTTCGCCGCGCAGGCCGCGGTCGCGATGGAACTCGCGGAGCGCCGCCAGGACGCCGAGGAGATCGCGGTGCTCAAGGACCGCGACCGCATCGCCCGCGACCTGCACGACCTGGCCATCCAGCGGCTCTTCGCCACCGGCATGACCCTGCAGAGCGCCGGGCGCCGCATCGCCAACGAGGAGGCCGCCGAACGCGTGGTGCGCGCCGTGGACGACCTGGACGAGACCATCAAGATCATCAGGTCCACCATCTTCGGTCTGCGCGCACGCGAGGACGGTGCCGGATCGGGGCTGCGGGCCCGGACGGTCCGCCTGGTCGGTGAGGCGGCACAGGTGCTGGGCTTCGCCCCCAGCATCCGGATGGAGGGCCTGGTCGACACGGACGTGCCCCGGGAGATCGCCGACGACGTGGTCGCGGTCCTCTCCGAGGCGCTGACCAACGTCGCCCGGCACGCCCGCGCCGGACGCGCCGACGTGGTCCTGGAGACCGACGGGCGCGAGGTACGGCTGACCGTGTCCGACGACGGAGTGGGCATCCCGGCCGAGGGCCGCCGCAGTGGGCTGCGCAACATGGCCGACCGGGCGGAGGGGGTCGGCGGGGAACTCACCGTCCACTGTCCCGAACAGGGCGGCACCACCCTGGTGTGGCGGGTCCCGGTGGCCGACTGAGCCCTCTTCCCAACAGGGGCCCTGTGGCCGGGTGTTACGGCCGAGCGGCCCCTCCCGCTCTTTTGTGCGCGCGGCGACCCTGGATGGTGAGCCCCCAGTGGCCCGCCGGGGCCAGGAGGCCCTGGTGCGGGGCCGTTCGGCCTCTGCGGACCACATCAGCGGGCGGGTGAGGCTGGTCGTCGGAAGGTGCACAGGAGGTGCCATGGACGCATTCCTTCTTGCCTCGGACGCGGACCCGCGCACCGCACACGAGCGGTGTGCAGCCTCACCCGGGGCGGCCACGGGTGTACGGAACATCGTGGCCGACTCCTGGCGGCGCTGCGCGACATCCGGTGTGCGCCCGGACGGCAGCCGTCTGCCCCCTCTCCGCTCGGACCTTGAGGAACTCGACGCCCGCCGGTACGCCCACCCGCTGCACACCGTGCTGCCGCTGTTCCGTGAACTGCTGGGCACCGGTGCGGCCGACGACGGCCATGTCTTCGCCGTCGCCGACACCGACGGCACCCTCCTGTGGGTCGAGGGGGACACCCCCACCCTGGGCCGGGCCGAACGCATGCGCTTCGCCGTCGGTGCCGTGTGGTCCGAGCGACAGGCGGGCACCAACGCCCCGGGCACCGCACTGGAGTTGGGCCGACCCGTCCAGATCGTGACGGGCGAGCACTACAGCGCCGCCGTGCACGCCTGGTCGTGCGCGGCCGCCCCGGTCCGCGACCCCGCCACCGGGCGACTGCTCGGCGTGATCGACCTGTCCGGCGGCGCCAGCATCGCCACACCGCCGGCCCTGGCCGCGGTACGGGGTGCCGCGCTGGCGGCCGAGGCGGAGCTGGCCCGGGCGCCCCGGCTGTACGTCGGGGACGAGATACGGCTGCGGGCGCTCGGCCGGGACCAGGTGCTCCTGGAACACGCCGGACAGGTGCACCGGCTCAGTCCGCGGCACAGCGAGATCGTCCTGGTACTCGCCCTGGCCGGCCGGGGCGTGAGCGGAGACCGGCTGGCCGTGGACCTGTCGGAGCGGGAGGTACCCGCCTCGACGCTGCGCGCCGAGCTCACCCGGTTGCGTGCCGTCCTCGGCCCCGACCTGCTCGGCTCGCGGCCGTACGCGCTGCTGCGTCCCGTGCGCACCGACTACACGGAGGTGGGCGCGCTGCTCGCGGAGGGCCGTGTCGCCGAGGCCCTCACCCGCTACCCGGGGCCGTTGCTGCCGTGTTCCGAGGCACCGGTCGTCGTGGAGCACCGCCGGTGCCTGGAACAGCAGTTGCGCGGTGCGGTCCTCGGCAGCGGCGACGGCGGGCTGCTGCGCCGCTGGGTGGATGCCGCCTGGGGAGCCGACGACCTCGCTGCGTGGGCCGCGCTCGCCCGCGTCCTGCCGGGGGGCTCCGCGCAGCGCGCCGCTGCCGCGGCCAGGGCGCGCGCCCTGGACGTCCGAACCGGCGTCCCGTCGCAGGCCGGAGGGCATGCAGCGTGGTTGCAGCGTTCCCGCTCCTAGCGTGCCGAGTGTCACCACGAGGGTCGTGATGGATTCCGTCGGAAAGGGGACGGTCATGAAGTACGAGTCTCCGGGCAGGTCAGGAAGCCCCGTGCACGTCGCACCCCGCTACGAGAACTTCATCGGCGGCAAATGGGAGGCGCCCACCACCGGTGAGTACACGCCCGACCTGTGCCCCGCCACCGCCAGGCCGATCTGCGAGATCCCGAAGTCCGGTGCCGACGACATCGAACTCGCCCTGGACGCCGCCCACGCCGCCAAGGACGCGTGGGGTGAGGCGACCACGGCCCAGCGGGCCGCGGTCCTCAACAAGGTCGCCGACGCGATCGACGCCCACCGTGAGGAACTCGCCGTCGCCGAGAGCTGGGAGAACGGGAAGCCGGTCCGCGAGACCCTCGCCGCCGACGTTCCCCTCGCCGCCGACCACTTCCGCTACTTCGCGAGCGCGATCCGCGCCGAGGAGAGCTCGATCACCGAGATCGACAAGGAGACCATCGCCTACCACTTCCACGAGCCGCTGGGTGTGGTCGGACAGATCATCCCGTTCAACTTCCCGCTGCTGATGGCCGCGTGGAAGCTGGCCCCGGCGCTCGCCGCCGGAAACTGCAGTGTCATCAAGCCCGCCTCGCCGACCCCGTGGTCGATCCTGAAGCTGATGGAGGTCGTCGGCGACATCCTGCCCCCGGGCGTCCTCAACGTCGTCAACGGCCCCGGCGCCGAGATCGGCAAGGCGCTCGCCACCAACAGGCGCATCGCCAAGGTCGCCTTCACCGGGGAGACCACCACCGGCCGCCTGATCATGCAGTACGCGTCGCAGAACATCATCCCGGTCACGCTGGAGCTGGGCGGCAAGTCGCCGAACATCTTCTTCAACGACGTGGCCGCGAAGGACGACGACTTCCTGAACAAGGCCGTCGAGGGTCTGGTGCTCTACGCGTTCAACAAGGGAGAGGTCTGCACCTGCCCCTCCCGCGCACTGATCCAGGAGGACATCTACGAGGAGTTCATGGGGCGCTGCCTGGAACGGATCCGCGCCATCAAGCAGGGTGACCCGCTCGACACCGCCACCATGATGGGGCCGCAGGTCTCCAAGCAGCAGATCGAGAAGATCGCCTCCTACGTCGAGATCGGCCTCGAGGAGGGTGCCGAACTGCTCGCCGGCGGCCACCGGGCCGACATCGGCGGAGAGTTCAAGGACGGCTGGTTCTACGAGCCGACCGTCCTCAAGGGCCACAACGGGATGCGGGTCTTCCAGGAGGAGATCTTCGGACCCGTCCTCGCGGTCACCACGTTCAAGGACGAGGCCGAGGCCCTCGCCCTCGCCAACGACACGCTCTACGGACTCGGCGCCGGAGTGTGGAGCCGCGACGGCGCCCTCGCCTACCGCATGGGCCGCGCCATCAAGGCCGGGCGGGTCTGGACGAACTGCTACCACCAGTACCCGGCGGGTGCCGCCTTCGGCGGCTACAAGGTCTCCGGCATCGGCCGCGAGACCCACAAGATGATGCTCGAGCACTACAGCCAGACCAAGAACCTCCTGGTCAGCTATGGCAGCAAGCCGCTCGGGCTGTTCTAGTCCCACCCTCTCGCAAGGAGTGCACCGACATGCCCGCGAAGCTGCACAACGGCACCGTCGGGCGCGTCACGGCCACCCGGGCGGCGTGCAGGGCGATCACGGCCCTGCGCGTCGTCCGCGGCGGGCCGGTGATGTTCGTCCAGTCCGCCGGCTGCTGCGACGGAAGCGACCCGATGTGCTTCCCGGTCGGTGAGTTCGCCCTGGGCGACGGCGACATGCTCGTCGGCGTGGTGTGCGGATGCACCTTCCACATGAACGCCGACCAGTACGAGGCCCTCGGTCGCCCCTTCTTCGTCCTCGACGTGGAACCGGGCACGCCGGGCGGCTTCTCCCTCGCGGCCGGAGCCGGGCTGCGATTCGTCACCCGCATCAAGGCGCCCCGGCGCCAGGTCAGCTGAGGAGCACACCATGAAGGCAGCAGTCGTCACCGACTTCGGCAAGCCTCTGGAGATCCAGGACCTGCCGATCCCCGAGCCCGGCCCCGGCCAGGTGCTCGTCAAGATGGCGGCCTCCGGGCTCTGCCACACCGACATCCACGCCGCCCACGGCGACTGGCCGGTCAAGCCGCGGCCGCCGTTCATCCCCGGCCACGAGGGCATCGGCGCCGTCGAGGTAGTCGGCGCCGGGGTCTCCCAGGACCTCGTCGGCGAGCGGGTCGCCGTCCCGTGGCTCGGCTCGTCCTGCGGCACCTGCCGCTACTGCGTCTCCGGCTGGGAGACCCTGTGCGAGTCCCAGGTCAACTCCGGCTACTCCGTGGACGGTTGCTACGCCGAGTACGCCGTCGCGAACGCTGGCGCGGTGGTCAAGGTGCCCGAGGGCGTCTCCTCCTTCGACGCGGCCCCGCTGACCTGCGCGGGCGTCACCACGTACAAGGCGATCAAGGTCGCGCGTGTGACCCCGGCCGAACGTGTCGCCGTCTTCGGCGTCGGCGGCCTCGGCCACCTCGCCCTCCAGTACGCCCGTCTGGTCGGCGGTTTCGTCACCGCGGTCGACCTCGAACCCGACAAGCTGGGCCTCGCCCACCGCCTCGGCGCCGACCAGATCGTCAACGCCCGCACCCACGACCCGGTCGAGGAGATCAGGAAGGCCGGCGGCGCGGACGTGGCCGTCGTGCTGGCCGCCGCACCCGAGGCGTTCGAGCAGGCCTACCGGTCCCTCAACCGCGGCGGACGCCTCGTCATGGTCGCGCTGCCCGCGGACGATGCGGCGATCACGGTGCCGATCTTCGAGACCGTCCTCGGCGGCATCTCCGTCATCGGCTCCATCGTCGGCACCCGACAGGACCTGACCGAGGTGTTCGCGCTGCACGCGGCCGGACGCACTCAGGTCATCGCCGAACCGCGGCGCCTGGAGCAGGTCAACGAGTCCTTCGACGAGGTCCTCGGCGGACGGGCCGAAGCGCGGCTCGTCTTCGAGTTCTGAGACGTCCGGGACCCGGCACCCCCGGGTCCCGGAGAAAGGCAGCAGATCATGGCCACCGTCACCGTAGGGGCCCTGAGGGAACGGGCACCCGGCGAACGCCGTGTCGCCCTCGTCCCCGAGGCCGTCACACTTCTGCGCCGCGCCGGGATCGAGGTCCTGGTCGAGACCGGAGCAGGCTCCGGTGCCTGGTTCACCGACGCCGACTACACCGCCGTAGGAGCGACCGTCGTGGAGCAGGACGAACTGTACGCACGGGCGGACGCCGTGCTGTGCGTGCGGCCGCCCGATCCGGGGGCCGCCGAGGCGCTGCGCACCGGGCAGACGCTGATCGGCCTGCTCGAACCGCTGCGGCAGCCCGCCCTGGCGCAGGACCTTTACCGGCGCGGGGTCCACATGGTCAGCCTCGACCTGCTGCCCCGCACCCTCAGCCGCGCCCAGTCCATGGACGCGCTGACCTCCCAGGCGAACATCGCCGGCTACAAGGCGGCCCTGCTGGCCGCCGATTCCTACGACCGCTTCTTCCCGATGCTGACCACCGCGGCGGGCACCATGCGCCCGGCGCAGGTCCTCGTCCTCGGTGCCGGAGTGGCAGGTCTCCAGGCCATCGCCACGGCCCGCCGCCTCGGTGCCGTCGTCACGGCGTACGACGTGCGCCCCGAGTCCCGAGGGGAGGTGGAGTCACTGGGGGCCCGGTTCCTCGACGTCCAGAGCCCTCAACACGAGGGACCGGGCACCGAACGGGACGGCTACGCGCGGGAGTTGACCCCCGAGGAGCAAGAGGCCCAGCGGGCCGCACTGGACGACCACATCGCCCGCTCCGACATCGTCGTCACCACCGCCCAGGTGCCCGGCCGCCGGCCGCCCCTGCTGGTCGGCGCGGCCGTCCTGGCGCGGATGCGGTCCGGCGCGGTCGTGGTCGACCTCGCCGCCGGCGAGCTCGGCGGCAACGTCGAGGGCTCCGAGCCCGACAAGGCCGAGGTGCTGGACAACGGCGTGACTCTCATCGGCGCCGGACACCTGCCGTCCGCGATGGCCACCGCCGCGTCCACCGCGTACGCCCGCAACCTCGTCGCCCTGCTGCGCCACCTGGTGCGCGAGGGCGAACTCGTCCTCGACCCGGCCGACGAGATCACCGGGGCCCTGATGGGAGGAACGTCGTCATGAACGATCTCGATCTCCTCACCGCGATCACCGTGTTCGTGCTGAGCGTCCTCGTCGGCGTCGAGGTCATCAGCAAGGTCCCGGCGACACTGCACACACCGCTGATGTCCGGCTCCAACTCGGTGCACGGCATCGTCGTCATCGGCGCCATGCTGATCGCGGCCGAGTCGCACACCTGGCTCGGCTATTCCCTGGCCTTCGTGGCCATGGTGTTCGGCGCGATGAACGTCGTCGGCGGATACGTCGTCACCGACCGGATGCTCGAGATGTTCAAGGCCAAGTCGCCCACCGGAAAGGAGGTGTGACCGCCATGAACGTCTCCGACACCGTCCACTACGTCTTTCTCGCCGCGGCCGCCTGCTTCGTGCTCGGCCTGCACCTGATGAACCACCCGCGTACCGCCCGCCGCGGCAACACCCTGTCGGCCGGGGCGATGGCCGTCGCGATCGCCGCCACGGTGTGGCTGGTCGCCGACGAAGGCACGATCAGCCGCACCGGCTGGCTCGTGCTCGTCTCGGGGGGACTCGTCGGCGCCGCCCTCGGGCTTTACGCCGCCCGGGAGGTGAGGATGACCGCGATGCCCCAACTGGTCAGCCTCTTCAACGCCGTCGGTGGCGGGGCCGCCGCGCTCATCGCCGTGAACGACCTCCTTCGGATCGAGAACGCGGGTGCGCGGGTCTCGCTGCCGGGCGCCCTGGACATCGTCATCGGCGCGGTGACCTTCTCCGGTTCGCTGGTCGCGGCCGGCAAGCTCCAGGGCCTGGTGTCCGGGGCGCCGGTCGTCTTCCCGGGGGCACGGCTGCTGAACGTACTGCTGCCCGCCTCCTTCGTCGCCGGTTCGGCCTGGCTGGTGCTGGCCCCGGACTCCCGTACGGCGCTGTACGGGCTCGTCGTCGTGGCCCTCCTGTTCGGCGTGACGTTGGTGCTGCCCATCGGCGGCGCCGACATGCCGGTCGTCATCGCCCTGCTGAACGCCTTCACCGGGTCGGCGGTCGCGATGGCGGGCTTCGTCCTGAACGAGACCGCGTTGATCATCGCGGGCATGCTCGTCAGCTCCTCGGGAGGCATCCTCACCAAGCTGATGGCCGACGCGATGAACCGCTCGATCGCGGGGATCATGGTCGGCGGCTTCGGTACCGGCGACAGCGCCCCGACGGCGGTCGGCTCCGGCACTCCGGCGCAGGTGCGGTCGGTCTCCGCGGACGACGTGGCGGTCCAGCTGGCGTACGCGAGCAAGGTCGTCTTCGTCCCCGGGTACGGTCTCGCCGCCGCCCAGGCCCAGCACGAACTCGGCGATCTGGCCGAGCTGCTGACCGACCACGGCATCGACGTCAGCTACGCCGTGCACCCGGTCGCGGGGCGCATGCCCGGACACATGAACGTGCTGCTGGCCGAGGCGAACGTGCCGTACACGCAGCTCAAGGAGATGGACGAGATCAACCCCCAGTTCCCGCAGGCCGATGTCGCCCTGGTGATCGGTGCCAACGACGTGACCAACCCGATCGCCCGCCGCCCCGGCAACGCCATCTCCGGGATGCCGATCCTGGACGTCGACAAGGCGAAGAGCGTCGTGGTCATCAAGCGGTCGATGGGCCATGGCTACGCGGGCATCGACAACGAGCTCTACACCGACCCCAAAACCGGCATGTTCTTCACCGACGCCAAGAAGGGACTGAGCGAACTGAAGGCGGCCGTCGCGGAGTTCGTCGGCTGACCGGCACCGGTTCATGGGCGGGCCCCCTGCGGTAAGCAGGGGGCCCGCCCATGCCGTGCCCGCGTCACTCCTCCGGCACCATGTCGATCGCGCCGCTCGGGCACTCCGCCGCGCACAGCCCGCAGCCCTTGCAGTAGTCGAGGTCGATCGCGAAGCCCTTGCCGGGCCCCAGCTTGGTGATGGCGTTGTCGGGGCACACGCCGTAGCAGTTGTCGCACTCGAAGCAGTTCCCGCACGACATGCACCGCCGGGCCTCGAAGAGGGCGGTGGACCGGTCGAGCCCCTGGACCACCTCGTCGAACGTCGAGATGCGGCGGGCCAGCGCGAGGGTGGGCCGCACCGCCGCGGGGGCGTCGGAGTAGTACCAGGTGTTCAGCCGCTCGAAGTCGGCCGGCGCGTGCTGGGGACCGGACTCGTGGGCCGTGCCCCGCAGATACGCGTCGATCTGCCGCGCCGCCTTCTTGCCGTGTCCCACGGCCACCGTGACGGTCCGTTCGGCGGGCACCATGTCGCCACCGGCGAAGATGCCCTCATGGCCGGTCATCAGCCCGTCGGCCACCTGGACCGTCCCGTGGTCGACGGAGAGGTCCGGCACGTCCCTGAGGAGGGACAGGTCGCAGTCCTGGCCGAGTGCCAGGACCACCGAGTCGGCGGCCAGCTCCTCGAACTCGCCCGTCGGCTGCGGGAACCCGGTCTCGTCCAGCTCCATGCGCTCGATGGTGATCCGCCCGCCGTCGGCATGCTTGATGGTGGACAGCCACTTCATCCGCACACCCTCCTCCAGGGCCTCCTCGACCTCCAGATCGTGCGCGGGCATCCGGTCCCTGGTGCGCCGGTAGACCACCACGGCGTCGGTGGCGCCGAGCCTGCGGGCGGTGCGGGCCGCGTCCATGGCCGTGTTGCCGCCACCGTAGACGGCCACCCGCCGCCCCAGCAGCGGCCGCTCCTCGCCCTCCACGCCGGCCAGCAGAGCCACCGCGTCGAGGATGCGCGCGCTGTCGCCCGCCGGGATGTAAGCGCGGCGGCCGATACCGGCGCCCACCGCCAGGAACACTGCGTCGAAACCACCCTCGCGTTGCGCGGCGAGCACGTCGTCGACCCGCTGCCCCAGCTCCAGGGTGATCCCCAGACGCAGGATGCGGTCGGTCTCGGCGTCCAGCACCTCGCGTGGCAGACGGTAGCGCGGGATGCCGTAGCGCATCATGCCACCGGGTTTGTCCTGCGCCTCGCGGATCGTCACCTCGTGGCCGAGCAGCCGCAGATGGTAGGCGGCCGACAGGCCGGCCGGACCGCAGCCGACGACCAGGACGCGTTTGCCGGAGGACGCCGGGGGCGCCTCGACCGTCCAGCCGTGCCGGATCGCCTCGTCGCCGAGGAAACGCTCCACCGCGTTGATGCCGACCGCGCTGTCGACCTGGACGCGGTTGCAGGCCGTCTCGCACGGGTGGTAGCAGACCCGGCCCATCACGGCGGGCAGCGGGTTGTCGCGCATCAGCTGCCGCCACGCGGACTCGTAGTCGCCGCTCTCCGCGTGGAACAGCCACTGCTGGATGTTCTCCCCGGCCGGGCACGCCTGGTTGCACGGCGGCATCCGGTCGACGTAGACCGGGCGCTCGGTCCGCCAGGCCCCGGTCCGGTTGGCCAGGCTGGAGCCCACCTCCAGGGTGATGGCGAACGGCTTCTCCTTCATGACGACACCTCCTCGCGCGCCTGGTCCTGGGCGAGCAGTCCGAAGCGGGCGATGTTGCGGTCGGCGGCCCGCTGGAGGCGGGCGATGACATCCGTGCGGGGCTCGGGCTCGAAGAGGTGCGCGTACCGCTTCTGCGGGCGCAGGTAGTCCTCGACCGGGACCCGCCGCCGGATCGGCGTGACGTCGGTGACCTCGCCGTCGCGCGCCTCGAACACCGGGAACAGGCCGCTCTGTTCGGCGAGCCGGGCGATGCGCACGGTGTCGCAGGACGCCGTGCCCCAGCCCAGCGGACAGGGCACCAGCACATGGAGGTACCGGGCGCCGCGCAGTTGCATCGCCCGGTGCACCTTGGCCTCGAGATCGCGCAGTCCCGCGACGGTCGCCGTGGCGACGTAGGGGATCTCGTGCGCCATCGCGATCAGCGGCAGACTCTTGCCCTGCCCGAACGGGGCGCCGGGTTCCGTGCCCACCGCCTGGGTGGTCGCCGTGCGCGCGGTCGGGGGCGTGGCACCGGAGCGCTGCACGCCGGTGTTCATGTACGCCTCGTTGTCGTAACAGACGTACAGGACGTCGTCGTTGCGCTCGAACATGCCGGACAGACAGCCCAGTCCGATGTCGACGGTGCCGCCGTCGCCGCCCTGCCCGACCACCCGGACGTCGGTGAGGCCCTTGGCGCGCAGCGCCGCGGCGACACCCGCGGCCACGGCCGGCGCGTTGCCGAACAGTGAGTGCAGCCACGGCAGTTGCCAGGAGGTCTCCGGGTACGGAGTGGAGAACACCTCCAGACAGCCTGTCGCGTTGACGGCGATCACCTTGCCGCCGGAGGCCCGCTGAGCCGCGTCCAGGACGTACCGGGCGCCGAGCGCCTCTCCGCAGCCCTGGCAGGCGCGGTGGCCCGAGGTGAGGGCGTTGGAGCGGCCCGGGTCGGCCTGGTCGGAGCGCAGCTCCGGTGCCAGCAGTCGATTTCCGGCCGCGTGACTGCCGACCTGGTAGAACTTCACCTGCCGTGTCGCACTCATCGGTTGCTCCCCGCATCGCGCAGCATGTTCTCCGCGGAGGGACCGGAGCGCCGGGTCCGCGCCATCCGCGCCAACTCCCGCTCCACCAGCGGTTTGTCCAGGTCCAGGAACGTCAGCGGCTCCAGTCGCCCGCCGAGCGCGTCGCCGAACAGCCGGTGCAGCGACGCCTTGGTGATCGGCCGTCCGCCGAGCCCGGCGATCACCGTGTGACCCTCCAGCTGGATGCCCGACAGAGCGGTGCGCACGTTCGCCGAGACGATGCCGCCGATGCCGACGGCGAGGGCCCGTTCCAGCACCACGACCCGGCGGGCACGGCACAGCACGGCCCGTACCGCGTCCAGCGGGAACGGGCGGAAGGAGGTGATCCCCAGTGCTCCGATCCGCATTCCGTCCTCGCGCATCTCGTCGACCACGTCGCAGACCGTGCCCAGCACGGACCCGAGGGCCACGACGATCGTCTCGGCGTCCTCGCAGGCGTACGGGTGGACCAGTCCGCCGCTGTCCCGGCCGAACACCTCACGGAAGTCCGCGGACACCCGCGGGATCAGCTCCAGCGCCTGCATCTGCTTGGCATGGGCGAGGTAGCGCACCTCCGTGAAGGCGTCAGGGCCGACCATCGCGCCGATCGACACCGGCTCGTCGGGGTCCAGGACCTGCCGGGGTTCGTACGGCGGCAGGAAGGCGTCCACCTGTGCCTGCTCCGGTACCTCGATCCGCTCCCAGGCGTGCGTGAGCACGAAGCCGTCCATGCACACCATCACCGGCAGGGAAAGCTCCTCCGCCAGCCGGAACGCCTGCGGATGCAGGTCGGCGGCCTCCTGGTTGTCGCGCGCGTACAGCTGGATCCAGCCGGAGTCGCGCTGGGACATGGTGTCGCTGTGGTCGTTCCAGATGTTGATGGGCGCCCCGATCGCCCGGTTGGCCACCGTCATCACAATCGGCAGGCCCAGCCCCGAGGCGTTGTACAGGGCTTCCACCATGTACAGCAGGCCCTGGCTCGCGGTCGCCGTATAGGTGCGGGCGCCGGCCGCCGAGGCGCCGATGCACATCGACATCGCGGCGAACTCGGACTCGACGTTGACGTACTCGCACGGATCGAGGGCGCCCGACTTCACCAGGCGGCTGAGCTCCTCCACGATGTGGGTCTGCGGTGAGATCGGGTAGGCGGCGATGACTTCCGGCCGGCAGTACGCGACGGTCTCCGCGACCGCGCGTGATCCCTCAGTCTGCTTCAGCATGGACGGGCTCCTCCCGCAGGTGCTTGACGTGCTCGTACGCCTCCCGGGCGGCGTCCGCGTTGGCGGTGCCGAGCCCGCCCGGGAAGCGTTCCCGGACGGCCGCGACGAGCGAGTCGATCGCCACGCAGCCGGTGAGCGCGGCCAGGCCGCCCAGCAGGACGGCGTTCGGTACCGGCCGGCCGAAGTGGCGCAGGGCCAGAGCCGTCGCCGGGACGGTCAGGACACGGTCGGCGGTCACGACCTCCGGGAGACCCAACTCCGCGGCCGGAAGCGGTGAGTTGACGAGGACGGCACCTGCGGGGTGCAGTCCGTCGAAGACGTTCGCCTGGTGCAGCAGCGTCGGGTCCTGGACCACCAGTGCGTCCGGGCGCATGACCGGCTCCCGCACGCGGATCGGCCGGTCGTCGATGCGGCAGAACGCCATCACCGGCGCACCGGTCCGCTCCGATCCGAAACTCGGGAAGGCCTGGGCGTACCGGCCCTCCACGAACGCCGCCACCGACAGCAGTTCCGCCGCTGTGACGGCACCCTGCCCACCACGGCCATGGATGCGTACCTGGAACACGGCACCCTCCTTCCGGGACGGTCTTTGTTCCGTCCTACCTCGGACACGACGGGCCCCTCAGGGGCCGGACGGCCTCACCGAGGGGCCGGACGGGGTGCGTTCCCCGTCACTCGTGCGGCACGACGGCGACCGGACAGCGGGCGTGGTGCACCACCGCGTGCGCGACCGGCCCGGTGTGGGTACCGAGCACGGCCGGGCGGATCCGGCGTCCGACGACCAGCAGACCGGCGTCCTTCGTGATGTCCAGCAGCCGCAGGGCCGGGCGCCCCTCCTCGGCCAGTGGGTGCAGCTCGACGGCGGGATACTTCTCCCGCCAGGGCCCGAGCACACGGTCCAGCCGCCGCGTGGCGGTCTCCCGGAGCGTCCTGCGCGCCTTGGCCTCGGCCGCGACCGGCATGAACGGCAACTGCCAGGCGTAGAGCACCCGCAGCGGCGCCGCGTGCAGGGCAGCGCTCTCGAAGGCGAACGCGAGCAGTTCTTCGCACGAGTGCGCCGGATCGAGGCCGACCACGACGGGGCGGTACGCGGTGACGGCAGAGGTCCGGCCCTCGGCGTCCGGAAGGTGCTCGTCCTCGACTGTGCGACCGGCCCGTACGAGGACCACGGGCCGTACCGCGTGTGCCACCGTCGCCGACGCCACCGAGCCGGCCATGAAGCCGCCGATGCCGCTGAACGCGCGGCTGCCGAGGACCAGCAGTTCGGACTCGGCGCCCGCCGTGACGAGTGCGTCGGCCGCGGGGCGGGCGATCTGGTCTCCGCTCAGACTCACCTGCGGGTACTTCTCGCCGATGCGGTCCATGGCGGCACGCAGGATCCGGCGCGCCCAGTGGCGCGGCGCATCGAGTTCGGGAAGGTCGGCCGCGTCGGACGGCAGTCCCTCCCAGGCATGGACCAGACGCAGCGGAAGTCCGCGCAGCAGGGCCTCCCTGGCCGCCCAGTCGGCGGCCGCGAGGCTTTCACGTGAACCGTCCAGACCTACGACGATCGGACGAAGCACGGCCAACACCTCCCTGGTCCGGTGTCCCACGTACTCTCCTGCGACCCCCTCCGGTTCCAGGATCCGAGCGCACGGGCGCACCGGGGAGGGGCCGGCAGTCCCCTCCCCGGTGCCGAACGGCCTGTACAACGGGGCTCATGGGGCAACCGGCGAGGTGTCCCGCGGCCCCGGTCCGGCCGGTTCCGTGCCTCCCATGTCCAGGCGGAACGGCGGGTACTGGTCCGTCATCAGGGCGACGTAGGCGGCGACCCGCAGCACCCAGCGGTTGAGACCGAGCACCAGGTCGAAGATCTGCGTCGGGTACTTCTCGGTGAAGGCCAGGACCACGGCCGCGATCAGCGTCAGCACGGCGATCAGCCCGCCGTCCCACCAGCCCATGCGCAGGCCGCCGAGGAAGAACCCGATGACGATGTAGTGCGGAACGGCCAGCAGCCACCACTTCACCAGCACCAGACCGCGGGAGAGGTGCTCGGGGTAGGCGACGTCCAGCCGCGCCGGATAGTCCGGTTCCTCCTTGAGGCTGAACGGCGGATAGCGGTCCGTGCCGAGGGCGCCGTACGAGTAGTACGCGACCCGCCAGCTCCAGCGCAGCACCCCGAGGTTGAAGTCGAACAGCGGGCGCGGGTAGCGGCCCGTGAACAGGATGGTGAAGAACGCGGCCACGCTCACGAGGGTGAAGCCGATCCACAGGAAGAACAGCACCACGTAGTGGGGAATGACCAGGATCCACTTCACCAGCCACAGCCATCGCGACAACGGTGCGTCGAGCACCGCTTCGACCCGGACCGGCCGGTCCGGTACTCCAGCAAGGGTCGTCATGGTCGATCAGCTCCTTCGCCCCGTGGCGGGACATGCCGACATCACTCCCATGACCAGCGTGAGCGCCGCACGCACGCGGCCGCGAGGGCCGGCCGGGCCCGCCGGCCGGGCCGACGGACCCCAGCCGGACGACCTACGCGGCGACCGGCACCAGGACCACCGGACAGTGCGCGTGGTGGAGCAGAGCGTGGGTCACCGGCCCCAGCTGGAGCCCGAGGCGGCTCTTGCGGCGGTGGGCGGCGATCACGACGAGGTCGGCCGTCACGGACTCCTCCACCAGGGCGCGGGCCGGTGCACCGTGCACCGAGTCGAGGTCCACCGCCACCTCGGGGTGCAGCTCGCGCAGTCGGGCGGTCACGAAGCCGGGCACCGACTCCTCCGTCCGCGCGCGCTGCGAGAAGTCGTCCCGTGTCTCCTCCGTGGGCCTGGGCTGCCGCAGCGTCCAGGCGTGCAGGACGCGCAGTCGTGCCTTGCGCAGGGCTGCCTCCTCGAACGCGAAGGCGGCCGCGGGGGTGTCCGCGTCGCTCTCCACGCCGAGCAGGACCCGGTCGTATCCGAGCGCGGTGCGTGCGACGTCCTGGTCGCCCCGGGCGACGAGCAGCGGGCTCTCGGTGTGGGCGGCGACACGCAGGCTGACCGAGCCGAGCAGCAGCCCGGCGAAGCCGCCGTGTCCGCGGGTGCCCACCACGGTGAGCCGCGCGTGCCGGCCCTGCTCCACCAGCGCGGTGGCGGCGTCGTCCGCGCGGGCTTCGGTCACGACGTCCAGTTCCGGAGCGAGTTCCCGGGCCCGCGTCGCGGCCTGCTCGAGCACGGTGTCGACCGCATCGAAGGGGGCGGACGCGTCGTGTCCCTCCGGAAGCCGTCCGTGCACGATCTCCAGCCGGGCGCCGTGGCGCCGGGCCGCCTCGCTGGCCTGGTCCAGGGCGCGCAGGGAAGAATCGGAGCCGTCCACACCGACGACCACTCGGCTGTTCGGTGTCACCCGCCGTCCGGGCGTGTTCGTCATCTGACGTGTCCCTCCTGCTCGTCGGATCGGGCGTGCCCCCGCCCGTTCGTAGCCTGACGCCCGCGACCGGGTTCCGCACGGGGCCGATCGGCACCGCTTCCACGGACGGCGGTGGGGAGCACGGCTCTCGGGGGACGGCTCGGGACCTTGACAGGGACCGATCGGCCCATGCGCTTCGCGCGCCGACGGCCGAGTCTGGAATCAGGACGCGGTACGCCCGCACGGGGCCGCGGCCGTTCGCACCTCGGCAGCACCGGAGGCCACCATGCACGGCACCCCGCACACCGTCGCAGACGTGATGACCCGCAAGGTCGTCGCCGTGGTGGGCGACACCGCCTTCAAGGACATCGTGAAGGCCATCGGCCGTTGGCACGTGAGCGCCCTGCCCGTCGTCGACGGTGACCACCGGGTCCTGGGCGTGGTGTCCGAGGCGGACCTGCTGCCCAAGGAGGAGTTCCGCGACGGCGACCCCGACCGGTACGCCCGGCTGCGCCGTCTGTCCGACCTGGCCAAGGCCGGCGCGCGAACCGCCGAGGAACTGATGACGGCCCCCGCCGTCACCGTCCGGGCCGACGAGACGCTCGCCCGGGCGGCGCGGATCATGGCGCGCGGCAAGGTCAAGCGGCTTCCGGTGGTGGACGCCGAAGGAGTCCTGGAGGGCATCGTGAGCCGTTCGGACCTGCTCAAGGTGTTCCTGCGGGACGACGAGGACATCGCCAGGGAGGTCCGTGAACAGGTCGTCGCGTTCCTCTTCCCCGATCCCGAGAAGCCGATCCGGGTGGTGGTGCACGACGGCGTCGTGACCCTGACCGGCCGGGTGCGCGACACCTCGATCGTGCCCGTCGCGGCCCGTCTCGTGAGGGCCGTGGAAGGAGTCGTCGATGTGGACTGCGCACTCCTGGGCGCACCCCGCATGCCGGATCTCGGCCCGGATCTCCCCGAGCCGACTGCGTCGGGCGAGGCGGCCGAGGACCGGGCGGTCCGTCGCACGGCCACTCTTCCTGACAGACGTGCCTGGGCGGCCCCTTCGGAGGTGCGTCCGCGCAGGAGACGCTGCGAGAGGAAAGGAGAGGGGGTGCCGGCTCATGGCAGGTACGAGGCGCACGCGTGTGAAGAGGAAGCTGCTGTGGCGGTGGCGGCGCAATCCGCTCCGCCGACGCAGTGACAGGGTGGAGACCTGGATCGTCCTGGTCACCTGGATCGTGGCCCTGGCCGGCGGCCTGCTCGCGGGAGAGGCGGCGGGCTCGGCCATGGAGGACGACCTCACCACCCGGCGAGCAGCCGTGCACTCCGTATCGGCGGTACTCACCGAGAACGCGGACCGCACCCCCGCGGTGACGGCGGACGGCACCGGTGGCACGGTGCGGGCGAAGGTGCGCTGGACGGCCCCCGACGGCTCGACACGCACCGGGGTGACCCGGACCGAACCGGGCCGCACGGCGGGGAGCCCGGTCACCGTGTGGATCGATCGCCGGGGCGATCTGCAGCGCGCACCGCTCACGGCGGGCGAGGCGAGTCTTCAGTCGGCACTGACGGGTGTGCTGGTCGCGGTCGGTACCGGCGCCGTGGCCTTCGGATGCGGCCGGCTGGCCCGGCTGCGGTTGGACCGTCGGCGGATGCGTGACTGGGAGGCGGAGTGGGCGCGCGTCGCCCCGAGCGGCGGAAGGACATGACCGGTGCGGTGACAGGACGTGACCGGTGCGGTGGCAGGGCAAGGGCACGGGCATGACCCGGCGAAAGAGCCGACCGGGTCCCTCGCGGGGCCGGTCGGCTCACGCGTGTACCCGTCCTCGGGCGTGACGCTTGAAGTGTCAGGAGCGAAGAGGAGGGTGACATGAGCGGCATGATCGAGCGGCTCACCGGCTGGCCGGCACTGCCCGACCTGTTCGGCTGGGTCGAGACCGGACTGCCCGCGGCGCACACCGCGCCGGGGACGCACGGTATCCGGATCGAGGAGCGGTTGACGGACGGCGCATACGTCCTGCGTGCGGAGCTGCCGGGCGTCGACCCTGCGAAGGACGTCGAGATCACCGTCACGGAGGGGGTGCTCGTACTGCGCGCGGAGCGGACCGAGGAGACCGAGGACAAGCACCACACCGAGTTCCGCTACGGCACCTTCACCCGTTCCGTCCGGCTGCCGGCCGGAGCCAAGGGCGACGATGCCACGGCGGAGTACAAGGACGGCGTGCTCACCATCACGGTTCCGGTCCCGGAGGCGAAGACGGAGACCAAGACCATTCCCGTGCGGCAGGGCTGAACGCCCCGTCGCGGTGAACGGCGGAAGGACGGGTGCGGCCGGACAGCTGTCCGGCCGCACCCGTGCTCACGTGTCCTCGGTTGCCAGTTCGAACACGACCGCCGGCGGCTGCCGCAGCGTGTTGTGCACGGTGCAGCGGGAGGCGACGGCCAGCAGGGCCGCGTGACGCTGTGCGGACAGCGCGGGCGGAGGCGTGAGCGTGAGGCGGAGGGAGCCGATGCGGGCGGGCGAGTCGGCGGCCATCACGAACTCCGCGCACACCCGCAGCCCACGGCGGGACAGGTTGTGCCGCTGCAGGTAGCGGCCCGCGCAGAAGGCGACGCAGGTGGCCAGGGACGCGGCGAACATCTCGGTGGGGGTGGGCGCGACGTCCGTGCCGCCCGCCGCCACCGGCTGATCGACCAGCAGCCGGTGGCCGCGGATGTCGACGTCGTACGCGTCCGCGTTGACATGGACGACCTCGAGCCGGTGCACGTCCGGCCCGCACGGCGCCATCGGAGTGACGTTCTGTGCCGCTGGGTGTGTCATGGCGGGGCCCTTCTCGACATCGATTGTCCGCGCTCCTCGGTGGACCGTGCGCGTTCTCACTGGACCGTGCGCTTTCAGTGGACCGTGGGCGGGGCGTGGGGGACAGGGGCCGGGCAGACACGTTCGACGGCCGTTCGGTACCGCACACGTGTCCGTGCCCCCGCGGCGGGCGGTGCCGTCCGGACCGGTGCTCGGGCCCCGACGGCCCATGTCAGGGCATGCGCGAGACCGCACGCTGGAGACGAAACGAGCAGGCGGCGAGGCAGAAGAGGGCGCGCCCCGAAGGAGGCAGGTGTCATGACCACCACCGTGGTACCGCGACCGACCGAACCGACGAAGGCCTCGGCCCGGCCCGCCCTGCTGACGTTCCTGGGCGGTGTGGGGACCGTGACCGGCAGCAAGTTCCTGATCGAGAGCGACCGGGCCCGTGTACTCGTCGACTGCGGCCTCTTCCAGGGCATCGCGGAGCTGCGCAGGCGCAACTGGCGCGGACTGCCCTGTGACGCCGCGGACATCGAGGCGGTTGTGGTCACCCACGCCCACCTGGACCACTGCGGCTACCTGCCCAGGCTGGTGCGGCACGGCTTCCGTGGCCGGATCGTGACGACGGAGTACACCGCGAGGCTCATGGAGATCGTGCTGCGCGACAGCGCCAAACTCCAGACGGAGACCGCCCGGCACGCCAACGAACACGGATGGTCCAAACACCGTCCCGCGCAACCGCTGTACGACGACTCGGACGTGGATCGCACTCTGAAGCTGGTGGACGCCGTGCCACCCCGTACGGCCACCACCATCGCCACCGGGACCGGTCTCAGCCTGTACCCGGCCGGGCACATCCTCGGATCGTCCTGGGCCCGGCTCACCCTGGAGGACGGCCATACCCTGGCCGTCAGCGGTGACCTCGGCCGCCCGGGTCACCCGTTGCTCCTCCCGCCGGAGCCCTTCTCCGGAGCCGACGTCCTGCTCATGGAGTCCACGTACGGCAACCGGCGCCACGAGGAGAAGGCCGGCCGCACCCACTTCGCCGACGTACTGACCCGCACGCTCGCCCGGGGCGGCACCGTCGTCATCCCTGCGTTCGCCCTCGACCGCACCGAGATCCTCCTGCACGAACTCGCCGGACTGCGCCGCGAGGGCAGGCTCCCGGCGGGGGTGCCGGTCTACGTCGACAGTCCCATGGCCCTGGCCGCCCTCGACGTCTACCGCGACGCCGTCGCCGCCCGGGCACCCGAACTGCGCCCCGAGGTAACCCTCGCGGGTGCGGCCGCACTCAGCCCCGATCCGTTCCGCGCCGTACGCTCGATCGAGGAATCCGTCGAGCTGAGCCGCTCGGGCGGACCGGCCGTGATCGTGTCGGCTTCCGGCATGGCCACCGGCGGACGGGTCCTGCACCATCTGCGGCACCTGCTGCCCGATCCGCGCAACGCCGTCGTCGTGGTGGGCTTCGCCGCCCAGGGCACCCGGGCACGGGATCTCGTCGACGGTGCCAAGGTGCTCAAGATGTTCGGCGAGTACGTCCCGGTCCGTGCCCTCGTCGCCGACGTGCCGCACTTCTCCGCCCATGCCGACGCCGCGCAGATCATTGACTGGCTGCGCGGCGCCCCTGCCCCGTACGTCACCTATCTGGTGCACGGTGAGCCCGAGGCCGCGGCCGCGCTGCGCGACCGCATCGACCGCTCCCTGGGCTGGACGGCGGCCGTGCCCCGCTCGGGCGAGCGGGTCCTGGTCCGGTGACGTACGCCGTCGGCCCGGTTCAAGGGCCGCTGGGGCCCTGTGGAGGGGCCGGTCGCCTCATGCGCCGGAGGGCACGGGGGAGTTGGCTGGAGACATGAGGACAACGACGCCGATGCGCGAGGGGGAGAGGACCGTGGGTACCAGTCTCACGCCGGAGTTCTGGGAGAGGTTCGTGCTCCTGCTGTTCGCGGCGATGGGCGTGACCATCGTCCTCACCGCGTTCTTCGACGCACTCGCACTGCGGACCGCTCGTCGCCGTGCGCAGATGCCGACGCAACCGCCGACGGCACCGTCGACCGCGCGGGTCCGGCCGCCGTCCAAGGAGACCAGCCGTCGTACGCCCGTGAACCACTGAGAACCCCCGCCGGTCACCGAGCCGCCGGGGCGGCGACGACCGGGGGACCGGGCTTCGGAGGCGGCCCGGTCCCCCGGTCGGCCGTGCGACGTCATCGGTCGGCACTGTCGCCACGGGGATCAGGGGAGGGGCCGAAGACACTCGCGCCCCCGGGACACGGCGGCGGACGGCCGGGGAGGCCGGAACTCGGGCAGGCACGGCGACGACCTCCGCACCGAACCGACACGCGTGCTGAGCTGCCCAGCGCGGCGCAGCGCGGCCCGGGACGCCCCGGAACCGCCGACACGCATCACGCCGCGGTTGCCGCCGTCGGCGTGATGGGCCAGGCGTGATCGGTCAGGGCCGTCTCCCGGGAAATCGCTCCTGCCGGCAAGGCGCTTCGGGAGGCCCGGCAACCGCCAGGGCCGGCCGGCACCGTGTTGGTGTCGGTCGGCCCTGGTACGTGCGGGAACGCGGTCAGGTGCGGTAGTGGCGGTGGTCGTCGCCGTCACCGATGAAGTGCTTCTCGATGACCACCTCGTGCTCACCGGGCCGCCGGATCATGCCCGGCGTCGCCATGAACGCGATCAGGCCCAGGACGCCGCCCGCCATCAGGAGGAAGCCGACGATGAACGAGCTGTACCCGAACACCAGGCAGGCACCCAGTACAGCGGCTCCCAGCAGCAGGAGAGGAACCATGACTGTCTCCAATCGTCAGTGCGCCAGGGTCACAACTTGCGCAGCCAGTCGCCGGCCACGCCGTGCAGGGCCTGCTCGGCCGGCTGGAGCCGGGTGTCGTCGAGCCGGTAGGTGAGGCGGTCGACCACGCCGACGACTCCGTCCACCCGCCCTGTCGTGCGCAGCGCGATGGACTTCTCGCTGCGCCGTTCCAGCTCCCCGGCGAGGGTCACCACACCGTTGCGGACGCGGACGGAGATGTTCTGCGGAGCGAGCCACAGAGTGTTGAGGAGCACCTCCTGCTCCACCGTCCGGCGGATCTCCTCGTCGCTGCGCAGGAAGACCTCCAGGAGATCGCGGCGGGTGACGATGCCGACGAGCCGGTCCTCCTCGTCCACCACGGGCAGCCGTTCGACGCGGTGCCGGGCCATGAGCCGGGCGGCCTCGGGAACGGTGTCGTCGGCCCGCACGGTCACGGCGGGCGCCGACATGAGCCCACCGGCGGTCCGGGCACGACTCTTCGCCTCGGTCCTGCGGACACCGCGGCGCAGACGGCCGAGCCACGAGTGGACCTGTGTGCCCTGGGCCTGCCGGAGCATCAGGTCCGTCTCCGAGATCACCCCGAGGACCTTGTCGTCCTCGTCGACGACCGGCACCCCGCTGATGCGGTGCTCGCCCAGTACCCGGGCGACTTGCTTGAACGGGGTGTCACGGTCGACGGTGACGACGTCCCCGACCATCACAGAGCCGATCTTCGTGGCCTTCATGGTGTGTCCTCCTTCACTGCCTCGATTGCAGCGTCCGGCTCAGGACGGGATCGGCCCAGGGGCTGAGCGGGCAGGTCACCGGGCCGAGTGGCCCTCGTGGGCGGGGCTCGCGCACGGGTGCCCCGGGCAGGGGCCGAACGGCCCCTGGCAGAGTCCGGTCGACGGCGCGACGGTGAGGGTGGAGCCCTGTGCCGCACACCCGTGCGGCGACGAAAGGTGGTGGGGACGATGGAGCTGCCCCTGGTCGTGGGTGTCGACGGATCGGACTCGAGCCTGGTCGCGCTCGACTGGGCGGTGGACGAAGCGGCCCGCCGGGGCCTCGCGCTGCGGCTGGTGTACGCCTCCTTGTGGGAGCGCTACGAGGACGTCGTGCCGTCCACGGCCGTCGACCGTCCGTCCGAGCAAGTGATGGCGGAGAACATCGTGGGCACCGCCGTGGAACGCGTCCGGCGGCGCAATTCCGAGGTGAAGGTGTCCGCGGAGGTGGTTCCCGAGGAAGCCGTCGACGCGCTGTTGCGGGCGGGCCGCGACGCCTGCGCGCTGGTGACGGGTTCGCGTGGACGCGGTGAGCTGAAGGGCCTGCTGCTCGGTTCGGTCGGTCTGACCGTGGCGGCCCGGGCGCACTGCCCGGTGATCGTGGTCCGGGGTGACAAGGCCGGTGTGGAGGGAACACACGAACGGATCGTGCTCGGCGCGGGCGAGCCCGCGTCCGGCGCCGAGGCCGTGCGGTTCGCCTTCCGTGAGGCCGAGGCCCGCGGCGGCGTCCTCGACGTCGTACGCGCCTGGCGCTGCCCCGCGCACGAGGGCGCGGACGAGCCCCGGCTGGCCGAGGACTCGGCGCATCTCCACGAGGAGCGTGCGTCGGCACAGCTCGACGCCCTGCTGCACGACGCTGTGGCCGATCACCCCGGAATCCAGGTGCGCCGTCACACGGTGGAGGGCCCGGCCCGCAAGGTGCTGCTGCACCGCTCCGCCGCGGCGGACCTGGTGATCGTCGGAGCCCGCCGCCGGACCGGTCACTTCGGCCTGCAGCTGGGCCGCGTGGGCCACACGCTCCTGCACCACGCGCAGTGCCCGGTCGCGATCGTGCCGGCCATGTGAACACGGCTGGGGGGCGCACCTGGTCGAGCACCCGCCCCGGCCCGCGCGCCGCGCCGCCCGGACGACACCGGCCTTCCGGGCGGCGGCGCCGCGCCCACGTCCGACACCTGCATCCGTGCTCACCGAGCGCGCCTGGGGCCGGACGGCCCCCCGGACAGCCCCGGGCAGCCCATACCGGCCGGCGGCGCCGGGCGCGAGGCTGGCCGTACGAGGCAGTCCGAGTAGGGGTGAGGTGTACGTGATGCTCGCGCCGGTGATCGCAGGGGTGGACGGGTCCGCCGAGAGCCTCGCCGCGGCCGAATGGGCCGTGCGCGAGGCGGAGCGCCGTGGCCGGAGGCTGCGGCTGGTGCACGCCTGGGAGCGGGGACCGCGTCCCGGCGGGGAAGCGTCGGCGGGCGCGGTGCAGCGCCACTTGGCACGGCGCGTGCTGCGACAGGCGGAGGACCGGGTCCGTGCGGCGAGCCCCGGCACGCGCCTCGACGACGAGCAGACACAGGGCCCGGCCACCGAGGTGCTGCTGCACGCGGCCGAGCAGGCGGAACTGCTGGTGCTGGGCTCGCGCGGACTGAGCGGCTTCACGGGCTTCCTCGTGGGATCCGTGGCGCTGGGCGTCATCGCGAAGGCCGAACGCCCCGTGGTGCTGGTCCGGGCCGGGGAGGAGGCCACGGACGAGCACCTGCCCGCGCCGGACGGCAGCCCTTCCACGCGCACCGGCTGTCGCGACGTGGTGCTCGGTGTCGACGTCGCCGACCCGAGCGACGAGGTGATCGAGTTCGCCTTCGAGGAGGCCGGGCTGCGCGGCGCCCGGCTGCGGGTGGTCCACGCCCGGCAGGCCGGGGTACCGCTGGGTCCGCTACCGCACGGGTCCACCGCGGACGCCTCGCGCGAACTGCTCGACGACCTGCTGAGCGTGTGGCGGGAGAAGTACCCCGACGTCGAGGTCCTGGCGACCGTCTCCACCGGCCGGGCACAGTCCGTGCTGGTGCGCGCCGCGTCCGGTGCCTCCCTCCTCGTCGTCGGTCACCGGCTCGCCGACAGGACCGTGGGACCCCGCACCGGTCCCGTCACCCACGGGGTCGTCCACCACGTCGACTGTCCGGTCGCCGTGGTCCCTCACCCCTGAGGACCCGACAGCGAGGGAGTGACCACCGTGTACTGGAACCACCACGACATGACCGGCTGGGACTGGTTCGCCACCTCGGTCGGCGCGGCCCTGTTCTGGGCCCTGCTCATCACCGTCGGCGTGCTGCTGTACCGATCCCTGACGCGTGCTCCGCAGCCACCGCGCACCCATCTCCCACCGTCCCCCGAGCAGCTGCTCGCCGAGCGCTTCGCCCGGGGCGAGATCGACGAGGAGGAGTACCGGCGTCGTCTGTCCGTGCTGCGCTCCGACGACGCCGGTCTGACCAAACCCTGAGGGAGGTGTGCCGCATGCAGGCGCGTCCCTTCGACGAGAGGACCGTCACGGAGCTTGTCACGGCCGCGACGGCCGCCCCCTCGCTCCACAACGCCCAGCCCTGGCACTTTCGTTGGCGCTCCGCCGCAGGCCTCCTCGAACTGCGTGCCGACCTCGGCCGCACGATGCCCCGCACCGACCCCGACCACCGCGCCCTGCACCTCGGCTGCGGCGCGGCCCTGTTCAACCTGCGCGTCGCCGCGGCGCACCGGGGCCTGGACACCGACACCCTGCTGCTGCCCGATCCTTCCGACCCGTACCTGTTGGCCACCGTCCGGATCGGCGACACCGGCCCGCCCGACCGCGCGGCGTCCGCGCTGTTCCCGGCGGTCGAGCGGCGCCACACCAGCCGACACCCGTTCGCCGACCGGCCGGTACCGGCCGACGTCCAGCAGGCGCTGCGGGCCGCCGCCGCCCAGGAGGGCGCACAGCTCCTCTTCCCCCGCGCCTGGCACCTGGAGGCCCTGCTCGATCACGTTCGGGACGCCGAGGGACGCGACACCCTGGACCCCGAGCGCCTGGAGGACGTGGAGCGGTGGACGCACCGGGGCCCGCGGGCCGGCGACGGAATCCCGGAACACGCCTTCGGACCGCGCGTGCGCTCCGGCCGGGCCCCGGTCCGGGACTTCGCCGGGCGGCGCAACGTTCCCGGCCGGGCGGCGGCGGCTTTCGAGACCACTCCGAACCTCGCGCTCCTGGGCACCGGCCAGGACCACCGCGCCGACTGGCTGCGGGCAGGGCAGGCGCTGGAGCGGGTCCTGCTGCTGGCCACCCTGAACGGACTGGCCACGGCCCTGAGTTCCCACGCCCTGGAGGAGCGCGACCTGCGCGAACTGGCCCGGGACCCCACCTCCGGCATGGGTTTCGTGCACATGGTGCTGCGCCTCGGCTACGGCACCCCAGGTACCGCGTCGCCCCGCCGGCCCGTCACCGAGGTGCTCGACCTGCTCTGAGCGGTGCCGTGGGCCGAGTGGGCGGGCCGGACCAGGACCAATGGCCCGGGAACGGGACCTGTGGCCGCTCACCGGGGAGGACGTGGCGGAGAAGGATCGAAGCAGGAGGGAACTTCCGCAGCTTCGAGCACTTCGAACACAAGGAGTACAGCCATGTCCAGGTCGGCGAGGGGCGGGGCAAGGCCCGCTCCCAGAGCGCAACTCGGCCTGCCCGCCGCGTCCGCGCTGGTCATCGGCAGCATCATCGGAACCGGCGTCTTCGCCCTGCCGTCGGCGCTCGCACCCTACGGGCCGATCGCCCTCGTGGCGTTCGTCGTGGTCACGCTCGGCGCGCTCGCCCTGGCCGTCACGTTCGGGGCACTGTCGCGGCGCGTCCCGGCGAGCGGCGGCCCCTACGTGTACGCCCGCGAGGCCTTCGGCGAGTTCACCGGGTTCCTCAACGCGTGGTCGTACTGGATCACCGCCTGGGCCGGCAACGCCGCGATCGTGGTGGCCTGGGTCGGCTATGTCGAGGTCTTCGTCAACACCGGGCACCGGACCGGGATCTCGATACTCATCGCGCTCGTCGGCCTGTGGATCCCGGCCGCGGTCAACCTCAGCGGGGTCCGCAACACCGGCGCCTTCCAGGTGATCACCACCGTGCTGAAGTTCGTGCCGCTGATCCTGATGGCCACGGTCGGTCTGCTGTTCATCGACCCGGACAACTTCGGCGCCTTCAACGCCAGTGACCAGTCGGCGCTCGGCGCGATCTCGGCGGCCGGGGCCATCGCCCTGTTCAGCTACCTCGGTCTGGAGGCCGCCTCCGTGGTCGCCGGCCGGGTCCGTGATCCCGAGCGCAACGTGCCGCGTGCCACCGTGTACGGCACGCTCGCCTGCGCCGTGATCTACCTCCTCGGCACCCTCGCGGTGTTCGGCACCGTCTCGCACGGTGAACTCGGCGCCTCCACCGCGCCGTTCACCGACGCCGCCAACAACATCGTGGGCGGCACCTGGGCGGGCGACGCCGTCGCCGTGGCCGCCATCATCTCCGGCATCGGCGCCCTGAACGGCTGGACCATGCTGTGCGCGGAGATGCCGTACGCCGCCGCCCGCGACGGACTCTTCCCCGGAGCCTTCGCGAAGCTGCGCGGCCCGAGCGGGGTCCCCGTCTTCGGGATCGTCGCCTCGACCGTGCTCGCCTCGCTGATCACCGTGTTCAGCTACACCCGGTTCGAGGACGTCTTCACCCGGATCGTGCTGCTGAGCGTGCTCACCGCCGTGATCCCCTATCTGTTCTCGGCCGCCGCCCAGCTGTACTGGCTGCTGGCCCGGGGCCGGGACAGCCTGAGCACGCGCCGCCTCGCCCGGGACGGGACGGTCGCCGCGCTCGCGATGGCGTTCTCGTACTGGTCGATCCAGGGCAGCGGCTACCAGACCGTCTACTACGGCCTGTTCGTGCTGCTGCTCGGCCTGCCGGTCTACATCTGGCTGGGCCGCGAGCGCGGTGAGCACGGTGTCGAGGTGCCCGACGGGCCGGAGGTCCCGCGGACCCGGGCGCCCGAGACACCGCCACCCGTCACCCGGATCCCGCGGTCCCGCCGCCCGCGCAGGAGCTTCCTGCGCCACCACGACTGATCCTTCCGACGGCCTTGGGAAGGCACACCATGAACCGCTTCCACGTCGATTCCGAGGTCGGCCGGCTCCGCCAGGTGATCCTGCACCGACCGGGACTCGAACTGTCCCGGCTGACCCCGCGCAACGTCGACGCGCTCCTCTTCGACGACATCCTGTGGGCCAAGCGGGCCCGTGAGGAGCACGACGCCTTCGCCCAGGTACTGCGCGACCACGGGGCCCGGGTGCACTACTTCGCCGACCTGCTGGCCCAGACCCTGGACGTCCCGGGCGCCCGCGACTGGCTGCTCGAACGGGTCGTGACCCCGGCCACCGTCGGCCCGGCGCTGATCGATCCCGTACGGCAGCTCTGCGCGGAGCTGGACGGGGAGACACTCGCCGAGTACCTGATCGGCGGGATCCTCAAGAGCGACCTGAGCATCGCCACCCCGCACAGTCTGGTGTGGAGCGCCCTGGACACGGACGACTTCGCACTCACCCCGCTGCCCAACCACCTCTTCCCGCGCGACAACTCCTGCTGGGTGTACGACCGGTTGTCGGTCAACCCCATGGCCATGCCCGCCCGCAGGCGGGAGAGCCTGCACGCCCAGGCCGTCTATCGGTTCCATCCGATGTTCGCCGCCTTCGCGACCCCACCGCTCCTGGAGGGCCCGGTCGGAACCCTCGAGGGCGGCGACGTCCATGTCCTCGGCAACGGCGCCGTCATGGTCGGCATGGGGGAGCGGACCACCGCACAGGCCGTGGAGAATCTGGCGTCCCGGCTCTTCGCCACAGGCACGGCACAGCGGCTGATCGCGGTCCAACTGCCCCCGGCGCGGGCGTACATGCACCTCGACACCGTGCTGACGATGGTCGACCGGGACGCCTTCACCATCTACCCGGGGCTCGCCGACTCGCTGCGCTCCTGGACGCTCACGCCCAGCGCCGCCCGCACGACGGGCTTCGACGTCACGCCCGACTTCGACCTGGCCACCGCGCTGGCCGAGGCCCTCGACCTGGACAAGGTGCGCATGCTCTCGGCACCTCAGGACATCCGGGGCGCCGAGCGGGAGCAGTGGGACGACGGCAGCAACTTCCTCGCTGTCGCCCCCGGCGTGATCGTCGGCTACGAACGCAACGTCACCACCAACACCCATCTGCGCAAACAGGGCATCGAGATCGTCACCATCGCCGGCGCCGAACTCGGCCGCGGCCGTGGCGGTCCGCGCTGCATGAGCTGCCCGATCGAACGCGACGCGGTCGACTGACCGAGCGGAGGGGACCACCATGACCGTCGACCTGCGAGGCCGCTCCTACCTGAGCGAACTCGACTTCACCGCCCGGGAGATCCACCACCTCCTCGACCTCGCCGCCCAGCTCAAGGCGGACCGGCGGGCGGGCACCGAGACACCCCGGCTCACCGGCCGGCACCTCGCGCTGATCTTCGAGAAGACGTCCACCCGCACACGCTGCGCCTTCGAGCGGGCCGCCGCCGACCAGGGCGCCGCCACCACCTACCTGGGCCCCGGCGACACCCACATCGGCGTCAAGGAGTCCATCGCCGACACCGCCCGCGTACTCGGCCGGATGTTCGACGCGATCGAGTACCGCGGCTCCGCGCACACGCGCGTCACCGAACTCGCCGCCCACGCCGGCGTGCCCGTCTACAACGGCCTGACCGACACGGCACATCCCACCCAGAGCCTGTGCGACGTGCTCACCATGCGCGAGCACAGCCGCAGACCGCTGACGGACATCGCCTACTGCTACCTGGGGGACGCACGCAACAACATGGGCAACTCCCTGCTGGCGATGGGTGCCCTGCTCGGCATGGACGTACGCATCGCCGCGCCGCCCCCGCTGTGGCCCGACCCCGCGCTGGTCGCCGACTGCCGTGCCCTCGCCGAGCACAGCGGAGCCCGGATCACCGTCACCGACGACGTCGAGACCGCCGTCCGGGGCGCCGACTTCCTGCACACCGACGTCTGGGTGTCGATGGGCGAACCCGCCGAGGCCTGGGGCGAACGCATAGAACTGCTGCTGCCGTACCAGGTCAACGACAAGACCCTGGCGCTCACCGGCAACCCGGACGTCCGGTTCATGCACTGCCTGCCGGCCCTCCACGACTGCGGCACCCGTCTCGGCAGGGACGTACTGCACAACTACGGCCTGGACGCGCTGGAAGTCACCGACGCCGTCTTCTCCTCGCCCGCCTCGATCGTCTTCGACCAGGCCGAGAACCGGCTGCACACCATCAAGGCCGTTCTCGTCGCCACCCTGGAGGACTGACCCATGCGCATCGTCGTCGCCCTCGGCGGCAACGCCCTGCTCCACCGTGGCGAACGCCCCGACGCGGACGTCCAGATCGCCAACATCGACCGGGTGGCCACGGCGATCGCCGCCCTCGCCATCGACCACGAGGTCGTCCTCACCCACGGCAACGGCCCCCAGATCGGCCTGCTCGCCATGGAGAGCGCCACCGACCCGGCCCTCAGCGCCCCCTATCCGCTCGACCTCCTCGGCGCCCAGACCCAGGGCATGATCGGCTCCCTGCTGCTGCGCGCCCTGTACGACACCCTGCCCGGGCATCGCATCGCCGCGCTCGTCACCCACACCGTGGTCCGGGCCGACGACCCGGCTTTCCTGCGGCCCACGAAGTTCGTCGGTCAGGTGTATCCGCGGGACGCGGCCGACCGCCTCGCGCGCAGGTACGGCTGGCGCATCGCCGAGGACACCACCGGCTGGCGGCGCGTGGTCGCCTCGCCGTCGCCCGAGCGGATCGTGGAGACGGAGACCGTCCACGAGCTGCTGTCCGGCGGCACGCTCGTCATCTGCGCCGGCGGTGGCGGCGTGCCGGTGGTCGCGGACCCCGACACCGGGGCCCTCACCGGGGCGGAGGCCGTCGTCGACAAGGACCTCACGGCCGCCCTGCTCGCCGAGGACCTCAAGGCGGACTTCCTGCTCGTCCTCACCGACGTGCCGCACGTCTACGCCGACTACGGCACCCCGCAGCAGCGGCCGCTGCACGACGCGACTCCCACCACCCTGCGCCGCGGCCACTTCGCGGCCGGTTCCATGGGCCCCAAGACCGAAGCCGCCGCCCGGTTCGTCGAACGCACCGGAGGCCTGGCCGCGATCGGTGCTCTGGACGCCGCCTACGAGATGCTGCACGGCCGCGCGGGCACCCTGGTCCGCCCGGACCTCCCCGTCGCCGGATGAGTCCGTCGCCGCGGGAGCGGACCGAGGCGGCGGTCACATCCCGGAGCCGACGGTCAGACGGTGCCGCAGGGCCAGGGACGCGCCGGTGAGGAGCACGGCGGCGAATCCCGCGAGGACGGCCAGTTCCTGCGCGATCCCCGAGAGGCCCGCGTCCCGGGACAGCAGGGCCGTCCACGCGTCGACGGCCCAGGCATGAGGCACGGCGTGCCCGGCAGCGCTCAGCCAGTCCGGCACGAGAGCCAGGGGCCACATGCAGCCGCCGAGCATGCCCATCCCGATCCCGAGCGCCGGCCCGAGGGCATGGACCTGCTCCGGTGTGCGGAACACCGCCCCGGCCAGGATCCCGGTCCCGGTACCGACCAGCGCCCACACGCCCACCAGGACGGCGGCGGCCACCGGATCGCCCCAGGCCACGTCGAAGGCCAGGGCCCCGATTCCCACGATCAGGGCCGACTGCAACAGGGCCAGCAGGAGGTAGGCCACCGTCTCGCCGGTCACCAGCGTGCGCGCGGAGACCGGTGCCGCGAGCGCCCGCGCGTACACCCCGGTGCGCCGCGTCTCCACGATGGCCGCACCGCCCGCCAGGGCGTTGATGAACACGAACAGCACGAGCATGGTGGGGGTGCTGTAGCTGTATCCGAGGGGCAGGTAGTCGCTGTGACCGTCGACCGTCTCGGTGCGCACGGCGATGGGGGCGGCGACCCGTTCGGCACCGCGCGCGAGCCCGAGGCCGTGGTCGAAGTCGCCGCCGGTCTCGTCGACGGCGAAGCGGGCGGCCTGCAGTCGTGCCGCGTGCTCGGCCACCACGGCGGACACCGAGGACACCGCCCCGTGTCCCGCGCTCCCCGAAGGCTCCACCAGAACCCGTACGGTGACGGGACGCCCCGCCCGTACGTCGGTGTCGAGACCGGTCGGCAGCACGACCACCGCGTCGAGCTCCACCCGCCGCAGAGCGGTGCGCGCGTCCTGGCCGGTGGCGTAGGTACTGACCCGCAGACCGGGAGCCTCCTTAAGCTCCGACGCCAACTCCCGTGCCACAGGGCCCGCTTGAGGGGCCGCTACGAGTCCCACCCGGAACTGGTCGAATCCGCTGACGGTCACACCGATGACGACGATGATGGCGACCGGGAGCAGCACCATGAAGAACAGCGCCGTGCGGTCGCGCAGCACCCGGGTCAGGGTGGCCCGGGTCACGGCGAGCGCGGTCATGTCGTCCTCCTCAGTCGAAGCAGCAGCACGGTCACCACGGCCACGGCCGCGGAGAACGCGGCGATGCCCAGCAGCGGGGCGCCGACCGCGTCCCAGCCGCGCACCCCGGTGCCCAGGTCGGTGAACCCGCGCAGCGCCCAGCCGTTGGGGGTGAACAGCGCGAGCCGGCGGATCGTCGGCGTGGTGCCGGAGGCGAAGACGAAGTTGCCGCCGAGCAGCACGAGCGCGAACACGAGGACCGACGAGAGGCCCTGCGCCTGCTGTTCGGTCCGCACCAGCGCGATGACCAGCGCCGTCAGGGTCACCACGCACACCGCCAGGGCCACGCTGAGGGCGGCCACGCCGACCGGGTCGGCCCAGCGGGCGTCGAACACGAGCCACGACACGAGCGTCACGGTGGTGAGGGAGGCCAGGCTGTAGACGAACGTCGACACCGACTTGCCGAGCAGCAGCGCACCCCGCCCGACCGGTGCCGCGGCGATCCGGTCGAGGGTGCCCTGCTGCTGCTCGACGAAGTAGCCGCGAGCTCCGAAGCCGACCGTGAACAGCACGAAGAACATGCCCATGCTCGGCCCGAAGTAGCTGATCACCTTCAGCGGGTCGTCGGGCAGCCCCTGGGCCCGCACCTGTTCCGGAAGACGCAGGACGGCGGCCCGGGCGGCGAGTCGAGGCACGTCCGCCCGGGGCGCGCCCGCGGCCACCGCGGTGGCGACAGACAGCCGGTCGGCGTTGACCTGGGCGACATAGGACTCGGTGACCGCCCGCGCGAGCTGGGCCTGAAGGCCGTAGTCGACACTGTCGAGGATCCGCACCGGAGTCGAGCCGCCGCCGTTCAGCGCCTCGGTGAAGCCCGCGGGCACGACGATCGCGACGTGCACGTCGCCCGCGTCGACGGCGCGCCGGGCGTCGCTCTCGGCGCCGTAGGACCGTGTGCGCACGGTGCCTTCGAGCTCCGGGCTCCGAAGGACCTGGGTCAGTCCGGTGGCGGCCGTGCCGCGGTCCAGGTCCACGACGCCGATGTCCGCGCGGAAGTCCTCGTTGTTGGTGAACGCCAGGGCCATCAGGGCGGTGATCAGCACCGGTGCCAGGAACACGATCACCCAGGCCGACCGGTCGCGCAGGCGTTGGCGCAGGTCCTTGGCCGCGATGGCGAGTACGACACGCACGGCGGCTCACTCCCTCAGCGCGGTGCCGGTCAGGTGGAGGAAGACCGCCTCCAGGTCGGGTTCGTCGATCTCCACGCTGCGGATGCCGACCCCCTGCTCGTGGGCGAGATCCAGCAGATCGGGCAGCAGACTGCGGGCGTCCTTGACGACCAGTTCCACCACCTCGTCGCAGGTGCGGGCCGCGCCCTCGACCCGGGGAAGACCGCGACACGCCTCGGCGTACGCCGCAAGGTCACCGACGGCGGTCAGCCGCACCCGGTCGCGCTCGGCCACCAGCGCCACCAGCTCGCGGGGGCTGCCCTCGGCCACGAGGCGGCCGCGGTCGATGATGCCGACCCGGTCGCACAGGCGCTCGGCCTCCTCCATGTAGTGAGTGGTGTAGAGGACGGCCATGCCCTCCTCCCCGAAGCGGGTCACGCTTTCGAGGATGGCGTGCCGGCTCTGCGGGTCCACTCCCACCGTGGGCTCGTCCAGCACCAGCAGGGTCGGTGAATGCACCAGCCCCGCACCGATGTTGAGACGCCGGCGCATACCGCCGGACAGCGAGTCCACGCGGTCCCCGGCGCGGTCGCGCAGTTCGACGAGTGCGAGCACCTCGTCGACCCGGCGGTCCAGCCTGCGGCGCGGGAGCCGGTACAGCCGTCCGAAGAAGCGCAGGTTCTCGCGGACACTGAGATCCGGGTAGAGGGCGACGTCCTGAGGGACGAATCCGATCAGCTGCTTGGCGGGACCTGCCGCGGTGCTCACCGGCCGTCCGGCCACATGCACCTGTCCGGCGTCGGGCCGCAGCAGTCCGCAGACCATCCGGATCGTGGTCGTCTTGCCCGCTCCGTTCGGACCCAGCAGTCCGTAGGTCTCGCCGGGCGCGATGCCCAGGCTCACGTCGTCCACGGCGGTTCGATCGCCGAAGTGCCGGACGAGGTGGGCGCAGTCGAGGACGGTGTCGGTACTGCCCGCAGGGGCGTTCATGGCGTCACCTCATGGCGCGAGTGAGAAGTAGTTCTCTTCTTCCTGGGTGAAGTGCAGGCGCAGCACCGTGTGCAGCCCGTACAGGCAGGCGCGCAGGTCGTCGAGCTGCTCCGGGGCCGGTTCGCCGTCCGGCCCGGAGAGCGCGAGGTGGGTGGCGATCCGGCGGGCGAGGCGGTCGATCTCGGCGTGCGCGCGGCTCATGGTGGCGGTCGCCTCGGGACCACCGAGGGTCGGGGCGAGCGCCGGATACAGCTCGTGCTCCTCGGCGTACTCGTGCGGCAGCAGCCGCTCGGTGAGCAGCCGGTGCACCTCGGCCACCGCCGCGAGGGCGTCCGGCCCGCAGCCGTCGGCCAGCTGGTCGGCGGCGTCCCGTACGGCGTCGAGGACGTCCCGCAGGTCGTCGTGCTCCGCCGCGAAGCGGTGGATGAGAGCCTCCGTCGCGGGAGGCAGGGACGGCCTGCCGGCCCGGTCGTCGCGCAGGACGCGCAGCGCGTTGAGGATCACCGCCACGTCGATGCCCTCCTGAAGCAGCGCACCCAGGGCCGGCGGCAGCAGTCCGCACGCGGCCGCGGCCATCGCGGCCAGCGACAGTGCCATGCCGCCGAGCGCGCTCTGCACGGCGATGCGCCGGGACCGCACGGCGATGGCGACGGCGTCGGCCAGGCGGTCCACCCGGTCGGTGGTCAGGACGACGTCGGCGGCCTCGGAGGAAGCCGTGGCCCCTCGGGCGCCCATCGCCACCCCGATGTCCGCGGCCGCGAGGGCGGGCGCGTCGTTGACACCGTCGCCGACCATCACGGTGACCGCCCGCTCGCGCTCGGCGCGTACCGCTGCCACCTTGTCGGCCGGAGTGAGACCGGCACGCACGCCGTCCAGGCCGAGAACGGCACCGACCTCGCGCGCGGGCTCACGACGGTCGCCGGTGAGCATCACCAGCCGGTCGATGCCCGCCGCGCGCAGGCGGCGCAGGGTGCGGGACGCGTCAGGGCGGAGCGGATCGCGCAGCAGGACGGCGCCGACGGGCACGGTGTCCACCGTCAGCCAGGCGACGGACGCCCCGTCGAGCACTGCCCTGTTGTCCACCGAGCGGGCCCAGGCCGGCTGCTCGGCACCGTCGGCGAGACGGCCGACGCCCATCCGGCGTCCGGCGACGGTGCCGACGGCACCGCGGCCCGGTTCCTCGGACACGTCGTCCGGCACCGACAGCCGCAGCCCGCGCCGTCGGGCCTCCTCCACCACGGCCTGGGCGAGGACGTGCGGCGAGTACTGGTCGAGGGAGGCCGCCAGCCGCAGCACCTGGGCCGACTGCCAGCCTGGCGCGGCGACCACGTCGAGCACGCGCGGTCGGCCGCCGGTGAGGGTGCCCGTCTTGTCGAGCAGCAGGGTCCGGGCACGGCCGAGGTTCTCCAGCGCCCCTCCGTCACGGATGACGACCCCGAGGCGGGAGGCGCGTGACAGACCCGAGACGACGGCGACCGGAGCAGCCAGGAGCAACGGACAGGGCGTGGCGACCACCAGGACCGCCACGGCCCGGACGGCGGAACCGCTGAACAGCCAGGCCAGGCCCGCGGCCGCGACCGAGAGCGGCAGGAACCAGGCCGCGTAACGGTCGGCCAGCCGCACCACGGGAGCCGACTGCGCACCCGCCTCCCGGGCCAGCCGCACGATCCCCGCGTAGGTGCTGTCCTGCTCGCGGGCGGTGGCGCGCAGTTCGAAGGCGCCGCCCGCGTTGACCACCCCGCTGCGCACCGGCTCGCCCTGGGCGCGCCGCACCCCGAGGGATTCGCCGGTCAGCGCGGACTCGTCCAGGACGGCCGCCTCTCCCACCACCAGGCCGTCCACGGGCACCACTTCACCCGGCCCCACGACCAGCAGATCACCGGCGTCGACCTCGGCCGACGGCACGGTACGCACCTCGTCGCCGGTGCGCAGTCGGGCGGTGCGGGGCGCGCGTTCCAGCAGCGCGCGCAGATCGCGCGAGGCCCGCCGCTGCGCCGCCGACTCGAGGGTGCGGCCCGTGGCGAGCATCAGCGCGATGAGCGCGCCCGCCAGGTACTCGCGCACGGCGAGCGTGCCCCCCAGAGCCAGCACCGCGATCAGGTCCACGCCCGCGTGGCCGCGCCGCAGGGCGTCCAGCACCCAGCCGACGGCCGGGACGACGGCGACCGCCGTGCCCAGACCCCAGAAGAGATCGGCCAGTTCGGCGGCGCCGACGAGCCGGCACACGCCCCCCGCGGCGAGCGCGACCGCCGTGACGGCGAGCAGGCCGCTCTCCAGCCCCGGTGGCGGGAGAAGCCGGCGCAGCGGATTCCTCGGAACGGCAGGGCCCATGATGCTCCCCTCGGCCGGGCTCAGTCGTGCGGGACGACGGCGACGGGGCACGGAGCGTGGTGCAGGGCCGCGTGCGCGACCGGCCCGAGCCTCCAGGAGAGCGGAGCGGGGTGCCGCCGGCGGCCCACCACGGTGAGCGCACTGTGGGCCGAGGCCTTCAGCAGCACCTGTGCGGCGGTTCCCCTGCCCACCTGGTAGGTGACGGCGACCGTGGGGAACTTCTCCCGCCACGGCGCCACGGCGGTGGCGAGACGAGCTTGTTCGTCCACCTCATAGCCCTCGTCGGGGTGCGCGCCGCGGGGGTGGGTCGCCAGGGACGACAGCGGCAGTGCCCGCACCGCGCGCACCCGCGCCCCTCGGGCCTCGGCCGCGGTGAAGGCGAACTCCAGCAGGGGATCGGAGGCCGCCCCCGCCTCCCGCACTCCTACGACGATCTCGTACCTGTCGGCGTCGTCGGCGTCGTCCGCCCGTACCGTCACCGCGGGGCACCGGGCGAGACCCAGTACGTGCAGGCTGACGGAGCCGAGCAGGAAGCCGGCGAGCGGGCCGTGGCCGCGGGAGCCGAGCACCAGCATGGTGGCGGTGTCACCGAGGTCCACGAGAGCCTTCGTGGCCGGAGCGGACACCAGTTCCGTGGTCACCTTCAGGTCGTCGTAACGGTCCAGCAGCTCCGCCTCCACGCGCTCGAGCACCTCACCGCCGTAGCGCTGCTTGCTGAGGGCTTCCTGAGCGATGGGCACATTGAGCGGCTGAGTGGTCCAGGAGTGCAGCAGCAGGACGGGCAGCCGCCGGTCCACGGCCGCGCGTGCCGCCCACCACGCGGCGGTGACACTCGCGGGGGAGCCGTCCAGTCCGACGACGACGGGTCCGGTCATGGCGCACCTCCGGTGCTCGGCGCGACGAGAGTGCGTCGCGCATCTGCCTCCCACCTCCAGGCTCGTCGCCCACCGGCCATCGGGGGAGGGCCGGACGGTGCGCTCCTCGGGCCCATACGGCCCACTGCGGTGCCACGCCGTCGAGCGGAGGCTGGACCCGTGGACGGGGGCGAGGACCGCCGAGGAAGGGGAAGGGGAGGACTGCCATGAGTGGTCCGGTCATTGCGGGAGCCGACGGTTCGCCGTCGGGCCCGGCCGCCGTGGCGGCCGCGGAGAGGCAGGCCGAGCGGCCGGGCACGCGGCTCACGCCGACCCGCGCCCTGACCCGGCCGCCGGCGCACCTCCCGCCCGAAGTGCCGCCCCGGGACCAGGACGTGGCCACGGCCCGCGCGGGGCCGAACGGCCCCCCGACCGAGGCCGAACGAGCTGCCCGCCGTATCGCCCCCGGGCCGGCCGTCACGCGGGACGTTCTGATCGGCGAGCCGCCGTCCGTACTGGATTCACCCTCGGGCACGGCGTCGCCCACCGTGGTGGGCAGCAGCCGGGCGACCCCTCGCCGCGGCCGGTTGCGCGCCTTGGTCGCCGGACACCTCACCGCCCGCGGCCGTGGCCCGCTGCTCGTCGTACGGGGCAGGCCCCGGCCGGACGGCCCCGTGGTCCTGGGTGACGACATCTCACAGGAGGCGGCCGGGCTCACCCTCCCGCAGGCCGCAGGACGCGGCACCTGCCCGGCCGTCCCGCACCGGCCCCTGTCCGCGTCGCGGAAGAAGCATCCCGGCGTCATCGGGCACATCCGCCCGGGGTGCATCCGGACGGGGCGCGCTCTCCTCGAGGCCGGCGCCACCGCCCCACTCGCGCTGATCGGGGCACGGCACCGGTCCACCGACCCGCTGCCGGTCCGTGCGGCCCGGAAGGCGCGACCGTGGACGGCCTGACCGCCGCCGGAACCGAGCGGACCCCCTCAGGGGCGGACACCCGGGACGCGCACCTGTTGACCCCGGCGCAGGTGGGAGCCGGTCTGGGGGTCGACCCGGGCGTCGGGCTGAGCGCGCGAGAGGCCGCCGAACGCCTCGCCGTCCACGGACCGAACCAGCTCGCCGAACCCGCCCGGCGTCCCGAATGGCTGAAGTTCCTCGACCAGTTCCGCAACTGGCTCATCGGCATCCTGATCATCGCGGCCCTCGTCGCCGCGGCGATCGGCGACATCCGGGACGCACTGGTGATCACCGTCGTCCTCCAGATCAACGCGGTCCTCGGCTACCTCCAGGAGCGGCGCGCCGAACACAGCCTGGAGGCGCTGCGCCGGATGCTGGTGCCGACCGCCCGGGTGCGTCGCGACGGTGCGGAACTGATGGTGGCGGCGGACACCCTCGTGCCCGGGGACACGGTCCTGCTGGAGGCGGGCGACCGCGTGCCGGCCGACGGGCGGCTGATCGTCGCGGAGACGGTGGAGGTCGCCGAGGCGGCCCTGACCGGCGAGTCGCAGCCGGTCGCCAAGAGCACCGCCGTGACCGGCCCGGTGCCGCTGGCCGAGCGGACCGGCATGCTGCTCATGAACACCGCGCTCACCCGCGGCCGCGCCGAGATGATCGTCACCGCCACCGGTATGCGCACCGAACTCGGTTCCATAGCCGCGGCGTTGCGCGCCGACACGGAACCGCCCAGTCCGCTCCAGATCCAGCTGGACAGCCTCGGCCGCCGCCTCGCCCTGCTCAGCGGGGTCGCGGTCGTCGCCTACGTGCTCGTCGCCCTGATCCGGGGCGAGAGCCTCGCGGACATCGCGCTGCGTGCCGTGGCCCTGGCCGTGGCGGCGATCCCCGAAGGGCTGCCGGCCGTCCTGGCGCTGACCCTGGCACTGGGCGTGTACCGCATGGCCCGCCGCGGAGCGATCGTGAAACGGCTGGCCTCGGTGGAGTCGCTGGGCTCGGCCACGGTCGTGTGCAGCGACAAGACCGGCACACTGACCCTCAACGAAATGACCGTACGGGCTCTCTGGGCCGGTGGACGGCTCCACGAGGTCACCGGCGAGGGCTACGGTACGAAAGGCGACGTACGGGGTGCCCAGGGGGAACTGGTGCCCGCGCTGTTGCCGTTCGCCCTCTGCAACGACGCGCACCTGACCGACGACGGCTTCGTCGGCGACCCCACCGAGGCGGCCCTGGTCGTCCTCGCCGCGAAGGCGGGCCTGGACGCCGACGGGCTGCGGGCCGAACTGCCGCGCACCGGCGAGCTGCCCTTCGACGCGGCCACCAAGTACATGGCCACCTTCCACACGGAACCGGACGGTCGTACCCGTGTCCACGCCAAGGGCGCCGTGGACGTGCTGCTGGGGCTGTGCGCCGAGGTGGTGACCGAGGACGGGGTCAGCGAGCTCGACGACCGGCGCCGCGGCGAGGTCCTGGACGTGGCCCGGCAACTGGGCGGCTCGGGACTGCGGGTTCTCGGCGCCGCCACGGCCGTCGTGGACGGTGTGCCCGAGGAGGCGTCGCTGTCCGGCCTGACCCTGGTGTCCGTCGCCGGAATCGCCGATCCGCCGCGCCCGCAGGCACGGGACGCCATCGCCCTGTGTCGGACGGCAGGTGTGACCGTCAAGATGATCACCGGTGACCACGCGGACACCGCGGCGGCCATCGCGCGGGAGCTGGACATCGACGGAGAGGTGGTGACGGGAGCGGAGCTCGACCGGATGACACCGCGGGAGCTCTCCCGACGCATCGACGACATCGGTGTGTTCGCCCGTGTCGTCCCGGAGCACAAGGTGGTCATCGTGCGGGCACTGTCCGAGCGGGGCCATGTCGTCGCCATGACCGGGGACGGCGTCAACGACGCGGCCGCGCTGCGGGCCGCGCACATCGGGGTGGCCATGGGGGTCACCGGAACCGATGTGGCCAAGGAAGCCGCCGACATGGTGCTCACCGACGACGACTTCTCCACCATCGTGCGCGCCGTGCGCGAAGGGCGCGCCATCTACGCGAACATCGTCAAGTTCGTCCGCTTCCAGCTGGCCACCAACATCGGAGCCATCCTGACCCTGCTGGGCGCTTCGGTGGCCGGACTGCCCGCGCCCCTCACCGCGGCCCAACTCCTGTGGATCAACATCATCATGGACGGGCCACCGGCGATGGCACTGGCGGTCGATCCGGCCGAGGACGACGTGATGCGACATCCGCCGAGGGATTCCGCCGAGCGGATCCTGGACGCCCGCCGCCTGATCGCGATCGGCAGGGCGGGCACCGTCATGGCCCTCGGCACCGTCGGTCTGCTGGCCGCCGCCCGGCCGTGGGCCGGCACCGACACCGCACTGACGATGGCGTTCACCACGTTCGTCCTGTTCCAGCTCTTCAACTCGTTCAACGCCCGTGCGGATCACGGCCCGTTGCTCGGCCGCCACCAACTGCGCAACCGCACCCTGTGGTGGTGCCTGGCGGGAGTCCTCGTCGTACAGATCGCCGCTGTCCATCTGCCATGGGCCCGCACGGTGTTCGGCACGCAACCGCTCGACCCGCTCCAGTGGGCTCTGTGCCTGGGCACGGCGGCCACGGTACTGCTGGTCGAACTGGTGGTGCGGGGGACGAAGCGACTCGTCCGCCGCTGACCGTGCTGCCGTCCTCGACGTCCGGGCCCTGACGTGGCCACAGGTGCGGCTGGGCCCGACAGGTCCTGTGGATGGGGCCGTTCAGCCCACCGGGTCCCGACCTTCGGCCTGCGGCGCAGCTGTCCCGAGGCGAGCAGATTGGGCGGTGCAAGGAACGAGTGAACGGCAACCGACTCCCGAAAGGACCACGATCATGGCTGTCCACGATCACCCGCACCGACACGCAGGTTTCCGGTTCCCGTCGCTGCGGCGCTCGGGAACGGCTGACGCGGCCGCCGGGACGGCGACGGCGACCAGCGCGTACGTGTTCGCCGGACTGCGGCTGCTGACCGGGTTCGTCTTCCTGTGGGCGTTCCTGGACAAGACGTTCGGCTTCGGCTACGCGACCCAGTCCGGCAAGGGCTGGATCGACGGCGGCTCGCCGACCAAGGGCTTCCTGAGCGGAGTGGCCGCCGGTCCGATGGAGTCCACGTTCCACGCCTGGGCGGGGGACGCCTGGGCGGACTGGCTGTTCATGCTCGGTCTGCTGGGCGTCGGTCTGGCCCTGATCGCCGGGATCGGCCTGCGGCTCGCCGCCGTCGCCGGCACCGCGATGATGGCGCTCATGTGGATCGCGGAGTGGCCGCCGGCCAAGCACCTGTCGGACGGCTCGCCGAGCATGTCGACGAACCCGTTCGTGGACTACCACCTGATCTACGCCGTCGTCCTCATCGCCCTGGCGGCCGTGGGCGCCGGTGCGGTCTGGGGGCTGGGCAGGGCGTGGGCACGCCTTCCCTTCGTCAGCCGCAACCACTGGCTCCAGTGACCCCGCAACGGCACGGCGGGCCCCGACCGGGGCCCGCCGCGTCACGTCCGGTGGGGCCGGTCGGCCAGGTTCCGGGACCAGCGGCCCCTGCCTCACCGGCCCTGCCCGCACCACGCTGGAGACAGACATCCAGATCAGGAGGCAGAATCATGGTCCGCACTGTTGTCGCAGGTCTCGACGGCTCCGCCGAAAGCCGCGCGGCCGCTGAGTGGGCGGCCCGCGAAGCCGCCTCGCGAGACCTGCCGCTGAAGCTGCTGCACGTATCGGAGCCCGTGCCCGAACCGACGGCCCAGGCCCCGCTCCTCGGCGGTGAGACCCTGCAGTACTGGAGCGAGAAGATCCCACGGGACGCGGCGGACGGCATCCGGCAGCGGCACCCGGGTCTCGAAGTCGAGATGCAGAACGTCTCCGGCCGCCCGGCCGAGATCCTGGCGGAGGCGGCCGACGACGCCGAACTACTGGTCCTCGGCTCGGGCAGGCTGAGCGGGATCAGCGGATTCCTGCTCGGATCCGTCGGCCTGGCGGTCGTGGCGCACGTCGATCGGCCGGTCGTCCTGGTCCGCGCCGGGGAAGAGGCCGCCGACGAGCACGAGCCGGACCCGGCCGGCACCGCCGCAGCGGGTACTCCGTTCCGCCCCGTCGTGCTGGGCCTCGACGTCGACGACCCCGACGACTCGATGATCGGGTTCGCCTTCGAGGAGGCCGCCCGACGCGAGACCGCCCTGCGGGTCGTGTCCGGCTGGAACCTGCCGCCGTACTACGTCTACGGCCTCTCCCTCGACCCGCAGTACCACGACGAGATCGCCCGTCAGAAGGCCGCCGGGCTGAGCGAGATCCTGACCGCCTGGCGGCACAAGTACCCGACGGTGGAGGTCGTCGAGATGTCCCGTCCCGGCAGCCCCGGCCGCCTGCTGGTCGACGCGTCCCACGAGGCCTCCCTGGTCGTCGTGGGCCGCAAGGTCCGGCGCAGGTCCTTCGGCGCCCACATCGGGCCCGTCACCCACGCGGTCCTGCACCACTGCACCGTCCCGGTCGCCGTGCTCCCGCACCACTGACCCCGATCGGGGAGAGGGGCGGCCCGGCCGTCCGACAGGCAGCCGGGCGCCGGCCGCGCCGGTACGAGCACGGTTCGCCCCGCCGGGCGGCGCCCGGCGAGCGGCCATGGCCACCGGTGTGCCGCGGCCCGGCCACCGGGGCCGACCGGCCCCCGCATCACCGCCGGTCAGCCCATGGGCCCCCGCCCCGTTCCGCTGGACGCTCGAAGTGCACGAAGACCTGGAGGAGAACCGCGATGAAGGACGAACTGCTCAGCGGTCCCCGGACCCACGCCCTGCTCGCGGACGGCACGACCGTGTGCATCCGCCCGGTGACGTCGAGCGACCATGAGCAACTGCAGGGCCTGTACGAGGAGATGTCACCGGAGAACCTGCGCCTGAGGTTCTTCGCGGCGAGCCGGCGCTCCGCCGAGATGGCCGCCGACCGCGCCTGCGCCGCACCGCGTCCCGGCTACCGTGCGCTGCTGGCGGAGCGGGCCGGACAGGTGATCGGCCTGGCCGAGTACGAGCGGGGCGACACCGGCACCGAGGCCGAGATCTCCATCGCGGTCGCCGACGGACTGCACCACCGGGGCGTGGGCACGCTCCTGGTCGAGCACCTGGTCTCCGCGGCCCGCGCGGACGGTGTCACCTCCTTCACCGCCGACGCCCTGAGCGAGAACCAGGAAGTGCTGCGCCTGTTCGCCGACCTCGGTCTGCGCACCGCCCGCCGTTTCGAGGGGCCCGAAGTGCGCTGCACGATCGCACTCGACGAGGACGACGCCTACCTGACCGCGGTGGAGGAGCGCGGCCGGGCCGCCGACGTCGAGAGCCTGCGGCCCCTGCTGCGGCCGGCCGCGGTCGCCGTGGTCGGCGCCGGCCGCAAGCCGGGCTCCGTGGGCCGCGCCATCCTGCACCAGCTGAAGGCCGGCGGCTACACCGGGCGGCTGTGGGCGGTGAACCCCGCGGCGACGTCAATCCTCGGCGTACCGTCCTGCTCGAGCGTCAGCGCCCTGCCCAGGACTCCCGACCTCGTGGTGGTCGCCGTACCCGCCGCGGGCGTTGCGGCGACCGCCGAGGAGTGCGGCAAGGCAGGGGTCCGCGCACTGCTCGTCGTCACCGCGGGGCTGGACGCGGAGCAGGCGCAGGCCCTGCGGACCGCCTGCCGCACGTACGGGATGCGGATGGTCGGACCCAACTGCCTGGGCATCTCGAACACCGACCCGCAGCTCGCCCTCGACGCGACCTTCGCCGCGAACCACCCGCGCCCCGGCACCGCGGGAGTGGCCGTGCAGTCCGGCGGAGTCGGCATCGCCCTGCTCGACGGCCTGTCCCGGCTGGGCATCGGCGTGTCCTCGTTCGTCTCGCTCGGTGACAAGTACGACGTGAGCGGCAACGACATGCTCCAGTGGTGGGAGAGCGACACACGCACCGACCTCGCCCTGCTGCACCTCGAGTCGTTCGGCAACCCGCGTGCCTTCTCCCGCACCGCCCGCCGGGTCACCCGGCGCATGCCGGTGCTCACCGTGGACGCCGGGCGCACCGACGCCGGGCGCCGCGCCGCCGCCTCGCACACGGCGGCGGCCGCCACCCGTACGATGACCCGCCAGGCCCTGTTCACCCAGGCCGGCATCACCGCCGCCCATTCCGTGGGTGAACTCCTGGAGACCGCGGCCCTGTTGCACTCCCAACCGCTTCCGCCCGGATCGCGGGTGGCGATCGTCACCAACGCGGGCGGCGCGGGTGTGCTGAGCGCCGACGCCTGCGCGGAAGCCGGACTCGCCCTGCCGCCGCCCACCGCGGAACTCGTCGACGACCTGCTCGCCGTACTGCCCGAAGGTGCCGCGATCGGCAACCCCGTGGACGCCACGGCCGCCGTCACGGAGGAGCAGCTGGGTGACTGCGTGGACCGGATCATGCGGCACCCGGGCGTCGACGCCGTGCTCGTGGCCCTCGTCCCCACCGCGGTCGCGGCCGCCACGGGTGACGACCTGGTCAAGGCCGTCACCGGGAGGTCCGGCCACCGACCGAAGCCGGTGGTCGTCGTACGCCTCGAGCAGGCCCTGCCCGTGGAGCTGTTGCCCCGGGCCGGCGGGGGCACCGTGCCCGCCTACGCCGAGCCGCAGGCAGCGGCCCGGGCACTGGCCCATGCCGGTCGCCGGGCAGCCTGGCTGGCCCGCCCCGCCGGTACGTTCCCCGACCTCGACGGTGTCGACACGGCTCGCGCCCAGGCCTGCGTCGAGGCCTATCTCGCGGCCCACCCCGACGGAGGCTGGCTCGACCCGCGCAGCTGTGCCGCGCTGCTCGACTGCTACGGCATTCCTCAGCTGCCGTGGGCCTGGGCCACGAACGAGGACGAGGCAGTCCTGGCCGCGGACCGGGTGCGCGGAGCCGACGGCCGGGTGGTCATGAAGGGCCACTGGCCCGGTCTGCTCCACAAGAGCGCACAGCGCGCCGTCCACCTGGACCTGCGGGGCGACAGCCAGGTCCGCGCCGCCTTCCGCGACCTGGGGACCCGGTTCGCCGGACTGCTCACCGGCGTGGTGGTCCAGCCGCTCGCGGACCGCGGCACCGAACTGTTCGCCGGTGTCGTCCAGGACGAGGTGTTCGGACCGCTGGTCCTGTTCGGCCTCGGCGGCACGGCCACCGAGATCCTTGCCGACCACGCCGCCCGTCTCTCACCGCTCACCGACCACGACGTGCACGACCTGATCACGTCCCCGCGCTGCGCCCCGCTGCTCTTCGGCGCGGGCGGTGGCGGGCCCGTCGACCTGCCGGGTCTCGAACAGCTGCTGCACCGGCTCTCCCGGATGGCGAGCGACCTGGCGCAGCTCGCCGAGGCCGACTTCAACCCCGTGCTCGCCGCGCCGGGCGGGGTGACCGTCCTCGACGCGCGCGTGCGCCTGCTGCCCCGTCGGCAGCAGGACCCCTATCTTCGCCGGCTCCGCTGAGGAGGAGACAGCCATGAAGCACAGCAAAGTGGGCTCCGTGATGACCATGGAGGTCGTCCGCGCCACGTACGGCACCACGTTCAAGGAAGTGGCCCGGCTGCTCCGCGAACACCGCATCAGCGGACTGCCGGTGGTCGACGAGGACGACAAGGTCATCGGCGTCATCTCCGAGACCGACCTGATGACCCATCAAGCCCGACTGCCCGACCCGTACGAGCCGAAGAGGCGCTTCCGGCTCGCCGACCTGACACCCGCCGCGCGCCGGCAGGCGGCGAAGGCCAAGGCGCGCACCGCCGGACAGCTGATGAGCGAACCGCCCATCACGGTCCACGCCGACAACACGATCGTCGAGGCGGCCCGCACGATGGCCAAGAACCGGGTGGAGCGACTGCCCGTCCTGGACGAGGAGAGCCGGCTGGTCGGCATCGTCACCCGGCGCGACCTGCTGCAGGTGTTCCTGCGGCCGGACGCGGAGATCCGCAGGGAAGTGATCGACGAGGTGCTGGTGCGGGCACTGTGGCTGGCACCGCGCAGCGTGGACGTCTCGGTCACGGACGGCGTGGTCACGCTGGCCGGCCAGATGGAACGCAAGAGCGAGACCGAGATCGCGGTCGCCATGACGGTTCGGGTCGACGGAGTGGTCGCCGTCGTCGACAAGCTCACCTACCGGCTCGACGACGCCCGGATCCAGCCCGATGAGCAGGCGTTGCACGGTGTGGCCGACGACTGGCTGCGCCGGACCTGACCCGAGAGGAGGCGGACCCGCCATGACCACCGATGTGCTGGTCGCCTACGGCACCAAGAACGGATCCACCGCGCGGATCGCCGAGGCCGTGGCCGAGGTGTTGAACAAGGAGGGGCTCACGGCCCGGGCGCGTCCGGCCGGATCCGTCGAGGACCTCGGCACCTGCGACGCGGTCGTGGTCGGCGGCGCCCTGTACGCCGGCCACTGGCACAGGGACGCCCGGCGCTTCCTGCGCCGGCACCGCCGAGCCCTGGCCGAACGCCCCCTGTGGCTGTTCAGCAGCGGCCCGCTCGACGCCTCGGCCACCGAGCGGGACATTCCGCCCGTTCCGGCGGTACGGCGGGCCATGACCCGGCTCGACGCCCGCGGGCACGTCACCTTCGGCGGCTGCCTGGAGGAGGGTGCGAAGGGCCGTATCGCAGGCATGATCCTGCGCAACGGAAAGGGCGGCGACTTCCGCGACTTCACCGAGATCGAGCGGTGGGCGGCCCAGGTCGCCCAGGAACTGGCCGGTGCGCGGAAGGACTGACCGTCCGATGACACCGAAGCATGGACGATCCCCGGCGCACGGGGCCCGCGCCGGGGTATCTCCGCGTCGCGAGCCGGAGTCGATGCTCGACGGCCGGCGGCACGGTCCTTCTGCGACACCTCCAGCAAAGCGCTCGCTGCGCACCGGCTCCAGAGCCGCGAGGTCCCGGCCCGCGGTCCGAACGGCAGGAAGTCCGAGGGCCGAAGGGCCCGTCCCGCCGCGGGGCACGGCGTCCGAGGGCCGAAAGACCAGTCCCGCCGCCGGCCACGGCACCCGACGCCGAGAGCGCACGCCTTCCGAAGGGCGGTAACCACCATGACCGTCACCGGGCACACACCGGGTCGCGCGGCGCTCCACCTCGCTCGCGCCGCGTCCTTCGCCCCCTCGCCGCACAACAGCCAGCCCTGGTTCTTCGTCGAGGAGGGCCATGACCGGGGTTTCGAGGTGCACGCGGACGCCGGGCGCCGGCTGCCCCTGACCGATCACGACGGGCGGGAGATGGTCATCGCCTGCGGGGCCGCCCTCTTCAACGCCCGGACGGCCGTACGCCAGCTGGGCTTCCGCCCGGTCGTGGACGTGCTGCCGGAACTCGCGGACCAGGACTTCCTGGCCCGGGTGGGTTTCGGGGCGCACGCCGCGCCCACCGACGAGGAGGAGTCGCTGGCGAGGGCGCTGTCCCTGCGACACACCCATCGAGGACCGTTCGGGCCCGAGCCGGTCACGGAGGCACTGCTCGCGGAGCTGCGCGACCAGGCACGGGCGGAGGGCGCGATCCTCCAGGTGCTCGACGTCCCCGAGAAAGTGGCGCTGCTCGCCCGGCTGGTGGACACCGCGGAGCGGGCGGACCGCGCGGACCTGTGGCGCGCCGTCGAACTGGCGCACCGGGTGGGACCGACCGGAGTGCCGGTCACGGCCTGCCGCGCCCACCCCGACCTCACCCTCCTGGCGGGCCGGGACTACCTCGGAATGTCCCGCCGGTACACCGTCGCCGCACGCCGCCGCGGCCCCGGAACAGGAATCGTCGCCCTCCTGTGCACGCCCTACGACCAGCGGGCCGACTGGCTCCTGGCGGGGCAGGCGCTCCAGCGCGTCCTGCTGTACGCGGCCGGACGCGGAGTCATGGCGGGCTTCCACACCCAGCCCCTCGAACGGCCCGATCTGCGCGAGGAGGTGCGCCGGGGGGTCACGGCGGGCCGCCACCCGCAGATGGTGCTGCGCCTGGGCCGCCCTCTGCATGTCCGTCCGACGCTGCGTCGCCCGCTCCGCGAGGTGCTCACGCAGGGTCCGGTCCCGCTGCGGCGGTGACCGGGACCGTGGGGAACGTCAGCAGATGCGGGGGAGTTGCTCGCCCAACGGCATGTCCACGATCCGCCGGGCACCGACGAGGGTGCGCAGGGTCACCCGCCCGGACGGGCCCTCGGGCAGCACCTCGCCGATGCGCACGGACCCGGAACCCTCGGGCAGCGACCGCAGCGCGGCGAGTGCCTCCCCGGCGGCGGCAGCCTCGACGAAGGCGACCAGACAGCCCTCGTTGGCGACGACCAGCGGGTCCAGACCGAGGAGGTCGCAGGCGGCGGCCACCGGTCCGGGCACGGGCACGGCACTCTCCTCGATCTCCACGGCCACGGACGAGTCGCGGGCGATCTCGTTCAGGGCGGCGGCGAGGCCTCCCCGGGTCGGATCGCGCAGCACGTGCACCGCCGCACCGAGCGGCGCCAGCGCGCGCACCAGCCGGTGCAGGGGCCGGCTGTCGGAGGCGATGTCACCTTCGAAGCCGAGGCCTTCGCGGGTGCTGAGCACGGTCGTGCCGTGCAGCCCGATGGGACCGGAGAGCAGGACGGCGTCGCCGGGCCGGGCCAGCGCGGCGGAGGGGTGCAGGGAGCCGTGCCGCTGGCCGACGCCGGTGGTGTTGACGAACAGCCTGTCCGCCGCACCCCGCCCCACGACCTTGGTGTCCCCGGTGACCACCGGTACCCCGACGCTCTGCGCGGCCTTGCCCAACGAGTGCATCACGGACCGGAGTTCGGCCAGGGGCAGGCCCTCCTCGATGATGAGGGAGACCGACAGGGCGACGGGCCAGGCGCCCCGCATGGCCAGGTCGTTGACCGTGCCGTGCACGGCCAGGGATCCGATGTCGCCGCCGGGGAAGAACAGCGGACTGACGACGAAGCTGTCGGTGCTGATCACCAGCTCCCGGTACCCGGGCAGCAGCGCCGCGTCCTCCATGGGACCCGGCTCACCGGCCAGGGACGGAAGGACGATCTCGTCGAGCAGCTCCGCCGTGAGCCGGCCGCCGGCTCCGTGGCCCAGCAGCACAACCTCGTCCTCGTGGTTCGGGGTGGGGCATTCGACGGTCATGTCGCACTCCTGGTACGTCCGGCCGCGAAGAACGCGGCACAGGTGCCCTCGGACGACACCATCGGCGCGCCGAGCGGATGACGGGGCGTGCAGCGGGTGCCGTACGCGGTGCAGTCGGTGGGCAGCTTGGCCCCGGTGAGGACGGCGCCGGCGATGCACTCGGCGTCCTCGACCGGGCGCAGTCCGGCCACGTCGAAGCGGCGGGCGGCGTCGAACCGGGCGTAGGCGTCGGTGAGTTCGAGGCCGCTCGCGGGCAGTGCGCCGATTCCTCGCCAGGACCGGTCGGTGACCCGGAAGACCTCGCGGACCGCGTCCTGGGCGGCGGTGTTGCCGGACCGCCGCACGGCCCGCACGTACTGGTTCTCCACCTCGTGCCGGCCCGCCTCCAGCTGCCGTACGGCCATCAGGATGCCCTCCAGCAGGTCCAGCGGCTCGAATCCGGTGACCACGATCGGTACCCGGTAGTGGTCGGCGATCGGCTCGTACTCGCGCCAGCCCATCACCGCGCACACATGTCCGGCCGCCAGGAACGCCTGCACCTCGCAGTCCGGGTCGTCGAGCAGCGCGGTCATCGCGGGCGGCACCAGGACATGGCTGACAAGCAGGGAGAAGTTCGTCAGGCCCAGGCGGGCGGCGTGCAGCACGGCCATGGCGTTGGCGGGGGCCGTCGTCTCGAACCCGACCGCGAGGAACACCACCTCGCGGTCGGGATTCCCCGCGGCCAGGCGTACGGCGTCCATCGGGGCGTACACCACCCGCACGTCCGCGCCCCGTGCCCGCAGGGACAGCAGGTCGGTGTCGCTGCCGGGGACCCGCAGCATGTCGCCGAAGCTGGTGAACAGGACGCCAGGACGGGCGGCGACGGCCATGGCACGGTCCAGGGTCTCCAGCGGCGTGACGCAGACCGGACAGCCGGGGCCGTGGATCATGCGCATGCCGGCGGGCAGCAGTTCGTCGATGCCCTGGCGGACCAGGGTGTGGGTCTGCCCGCCGCACACCTCCATGATCCGCCAGGGGTGTGCGGCGACCGCCCGCAGCTCCTCCAGGAGGCGCTGGGCGAGCGCGGGATCCCGGTACTCGTCGAGGTACTTCATCGGTGCGTCAGATCAAGCCGGATGTCGACGACTCCCTCGACCGCCCGGACCGCGCGGGCCACCACGGGCACCAGTGTCCGCTCGGGAAGGGCGCCGTGGAGCGTCACCACGCCCTCGGCCACGGTCACGGTCAGCGAATCGGTGGTGATCGGGAGCCGGGACAGCACGGAGTGCCGTATCTCCTCGGTGATCTCCTCGTCCCCGCGCAGGAAGACCTTGAGCAGATCGCCGCGGCTGACCACTCCCTGGAGGATGCCCACGGCGTCCACGACAGGGAGCCGCTTGACGTGCCGCCGGGCCATGATCCGGGCCGCCTCGGCGAGCGAGGCGTCCGCGTGCACGGTCACGGCCGGGGTGCTCATCAGCTGGCCCGCGGTCACACCGCCGGCCTTGGCCCGCTCGGCCGGCTCCCCCTCGTCGGTGTCGCGGAACTCCTCCTTGGGCAGCAGGTCGGCCTCGGAGACCACTCCGATCACCCGGCCTTCACCTTCCAGGACGGGAAGGGCGCTGACCTTCCACTGGTCGATGAGCCCGACGATCTCCTTGAAGGGAGCGTCGCGCCCGACGGCGATGACGGTGTGGGTCATCACGTCGCTCACGGTGAACGGGGATTCAGGCATGAGGTCCTCCCGGGGTGCGGACGACCGTCAGGTCGAGGAAGTGGGTGGAGCAGGAGATGCACGGGTCGTGGTTGCGGATCGCCCGCTCGCACAGGGCCGTCAACTCCTCGTCTCCCGGGTCGCGTTCGGCCAGGGCCCGCTGGGCGAGACGGAGCAGGTCGTGCTCGATCGCCCCCTGGTTCTGGGCGGTGGGCGGTATCAGCAGCGCGTCGGTCACCGACCCGTCCCGGGCCAGTTCGTAGCGGTGGTAGAGCAGGCCGCGGGGCGCCTCGGTGGCGCCGTGGCCGGTGCCCGCCAGTGGCGGCACCTCGACGAAGGAGCGCTCGGGAGGTTCGTACGCCTCGACGATGCGCAATGCCTCACCGACGGCGTAGACGATCTCCACCGCCCGCACCAGGATGGACCGGTAGGGGTTGCGGCACACGGCGCCCTCGCGCGGATCACCCAGTCCGGCCTCGATCGCCGCCTGGATCGCGACCGGCGACAGCCGCCTGCCGCCGACGGCGAACCGGGCGAGGGAGCCGGTCAGGTGCAGGTGTCCGTCGAGCCGGGAGTGCAGCGCGGTGGAGTGCGGGACATGGCTCTCGCGGACCCGCTCGGTGAAGTCCCGCACCGGGAAGGAGCCGCTGGTGCCGTCGGCGCGCAGCACGGTCGGGGTGCCGCTCTCTATCGCGTACGTGTCCGGGCAGGCGAGCGCGAGCAGGGCGGCATCGGTGTGCGCGTCCGGGAACTCGAATCCGGACACCCAGCGCACGGTCGCCCAGGCGTCGTCGAGCGCCCGCTTCAACTCCTCCGACAGGGAACGCAGTTCGGTGCGGGTGGGGGCCCGGTGGAAGCCGCCGAGGCGCACGTTGACGGGATGGATGGCGCGTCCCCCGAGCACCTCCATCAACGAGTTGCCCGCCTTCTTCAGCCGCAGCCCCCGCTCGACCTCGGCCCGGTGGGTCCGCGCCAGCTCGATCGCGCTCGCCCGTCCCAGGAAGTCCGGGGCGTGCAGCAGGTAGATGTGCAGGGCCTGGCTCTCGATCCACTCCCCGCAGTACAGCAGCCGGCGAAGATCGCGGATCACGGGGTCGACGCTCACCCGGCAGGCGTCCTCGATCGCCGCGCAGGCGCTCATCTGGTAGGCCACCGGACAGATCCCGCACACCCGCGCGGTGATGTCCGGCGGCTCCGTGTAGGAGCGGCCCCGCAGGAACGCCTCGAAGAAGCGCGGCGGTTCATAGATCTCCAGGTGCGCCTCGGTGACCGTGCGGCCCTCGACGCGCAGGCGCAGCGCGCCTTCGCCCTCGACCCGGGACAGCGAGCCGACATGCAGGACACGGGATCCACGGTGCGTCACGGCGACCTCAACTCCTTGTCGAACGCAGCGGCGTTGAAGGTGTGCAGGAAGCGCTCCACGGCGTCGTCGTCGAGACCGTCGCGGCGCAGCAGGGGGATCAGCGCGGGCAGGTTGACGGATCCGGACGGCCCGAAGCAGCCGAAGCAGCCGCGCCGGTACGCGGGGCACAGCGCCCCGCAGCCGGCATGGGTGACCGGCCCGAGGCAGGGCGTGCCGTGGGCGACGGTCACGCACACCGTGCCGCGCTGCTTGCACTCGAAGCACACGCTGTGGTTCGGCACGTCCGGCTTCCGTCCGGCGAGGAACGCGGTGATCACTTCGAGCAGCTGACGCCGGTCCACCGGGCAGCCGCGCAGCTCGAAGTCGACGTCCACGTGCGCGGAGACGGGGGTGGAGCTGGAGAGCGTGGAGATGTACTCGGGGTGGGCGTAGACCACGCGCCGGAACTCGTCCACGTCCGCGAAGTTCCTGAGGGCCTGGATGCCGCCCGCCGTCGCGCACGCGCCGATCGTCACCAGCCGGCGCGACGCGGCCCGGATCTCCCGGATCCGTTCGGCGTCCTCGGGCGTGGTGATCGAGCCCTCGACGAGCGTGAGGTCGTACGGTCCGGGCTCCACCGCGCTGGAGGCCTCCAGGAAGTGGGCGATGCGCACCCCGCCCGCCAGCGCCAGGAGTTCGTCCTCGCAGTCCAGCAGGGTGAGCTGGCAGCCGTCGCAGGAGGCCAGTTTGAACACGGCGAGGGTCGGGGCGCTCATGTCACAACTCCCGTACGGAAAGAAGGGCTTCGGCCTGGTCCCAGCCGACGACCGGCCCGTCCCGGCACACCAGCAGCGGGCCGAGCTGGCAGTGTCCGCAGTGCCCGGTGGCACAGCGCATGTTCCGTTCCAGCGAGACCCGGACATGCTGCGGGGGCACACCGAGCCGGGCGAGCTCGCGGGCGGTGGCGCGGATCATCGGCTCGGGGCCGCAGACGAACGCGCAGGTGTCCGCCGGTTCGAAGGGGGCCCGGTCCAGGAGCTGGGTGACCACGCCCACGTCGCCGCGCCAGTCCGCGTCGGGCCAGTCGACGGTCACCCCGGTGTACGCCGTGCGCCAGTCCTTCGGCTCCTCGCGGGCGATCAGGTCGGCCGGGGTCCGGGCGCCGATCAGCACGCTGATGCGCCCGTACGCCTCCGGCTCGGCCAGCGCGCTCAGGACCAGTGGCCGCAGCGGGGCGAGCCCGATGCCACCCGCGACGACCAACACGTCTCGGCCGCGGGCCTGTTCCAGCTCCCAGCCGGTGCCGTACGGTCCGCGCAGCCCGATGACGTCCCCCGTGCGCGCCTCGCACAGCCCCGAGGAGACCGCGCCCACGGCCCGGACGGTGTGGGCGAGCCCGCCCGTGGCCTGGACGGAGCTCACGGACAGCGGAATCTCCCCGCGCCCGAAGCAGTGCACCATCGCGAACTGACCCGGCGCGAAGTCGTCCAGTGCCTCGGCCAGCGGTTCCACCCACAGGGTGACCGACTCCGAGGTCTCCCGCCGGTGGTCGACCACGAGATACGGGACGGGTACGGCGGTCATCGCCCGTCACCGCCCGCCGGAGCCCCGTACAGGTCGACCAGCCGGGTCCGGGCCGCGCTCAGCCGCTGGGACAGCACCCGGCCGAGCCACACGGCGACGTCCCGGCCGAACTCGGCGTCGTCCTGGCACATCAGCCGCACGGCCACGGCGTCGAACTCGTAGGCCGTCACCCGCGTCACCGTGCAGGCGCCCAGCTGCCAGACGTACGGCGCGAAGAGCCACGACCAGCCCACGAGATCCCCGGTGCCCACCGTCTCGATGACGGGTGTGCGATGGCCGGGCACGTGGAGATCGAGGGCGACCGTGCCCTCGCGGACGATCCAGAACCGGTCGGCGTGCCCGCCCTCGTCGAAGAGCCGGGCGCCCGGCGGGAGGTCCACTTCGTGCGCCACGCGCAGGAGTCGCTCCCGGTGCGCGGGGGACAGCGCGTGGGTCAGGCGCAGGGCGATCGAGGGGGTCATCGCTCATGCCTCCGTCTCGGACTCGGACTCGAAGTGCAGGGCGGCGACTTCCTCCGTGATGTCGATGCCGACCGGGCACCAGGCGATGCACCGACCGCAGCCGACACATCCGGAGCTGTCGAACTGGTCGTACCAGGTGGAGAGCTTGTGGGTGAGCCACTGCCGGTAGCGGGCCCGCCCCGAGGGGCGCACCGGCCCTTCGTGCAGGAACGAGAAGTCCAGGTCGAAGCACGAGTCCCAGCGCTGCCAGCGCTCGGTGTGGTCGCCGGTGAGGTCGGTGACCTCCTCGGTCGTGGTGCAGAAGCAGGTGGGACAGACCAGCGTGCAGTTGCCGCAGGTCAGACAGCGCTCGGCGACGTCGTCCCAGCGCTCGGCCTCCAGGCTCGCGCCCAGGAGCGCGCGCAGGTCGACCGGCGGCAGCGCACGGCCCATACGGTCACGGGCGGAGTCGACCGAAGCACGCGCGACCGCCTCGGTGACCATGTCCGCATCGCGGTGGGGCACGTGCTCCAGCAGCCGTGCGCCCTCCTCGCTGCCGACCCGCACGAAGAACCGGTGGCCGTCGTCGTCGACGACCTCGGTGAGGGCCAGGTCGTATCCGGGGTCGGCCGCGGGGCCGCCGCCCGTGGAGACACAGAAGCAGGTCGCGCCGGGCTCGGTGCACTCGGCGGCGATGAGTAGCGCGCGCCGCCTGCGGGCGCCGTACCCGTCGTCCGCGTACCGTCCGCCGGTCAGGACACGGTCCTGGATCGCGATGGCCCGCAGGTCGCAGGGCCGAACCCCGAGGAATGCGTAGGCCGGCGCCTCGGGCGTGTGCCGCTCGAAGGACACGTCACCCTCCGGCGTACGGTCGGCGCTCCACAGCTGCTCGCGCGCCGGATGCAGATACGACTTCCAGGACTGCGGCCCCGCACTGTGCGCGAAGACGGCCCCGTCGTCACGGGGGACCAGCCGGTACCGCCCGGCGTCCAGCTCGACGCCCCACCCGTAGGGCAGTTCGTCCGCGGACGCCAGTTCGGCGAGCACGACGGCTCCGTCCCGGACGGTCGGCCCGACGACGGTCCGCCCGTCGGCGACGAGAGCGTCGACCAGAGAACCGAGTCCGTCCCGGTCCAGTACGGCGGTGTCGACGGCGGTGGTCATGAGGGTCCTCCTCGCCTCGGACGGCTCCACTTCCAGCGTGTGGCCGGGCCGGCGTGCGGGGGATGGGCCGACCGTCCCCTCATGGGGCCGTCAGGCCCCGGCCGCGGGCCCGCCCGCACCGTTCAGTCGACCGGGTCGACCGCGGCCCGCCCGTCGGCGGACGGCAACGGCACGCCCAGTTCCCCCTCCACCGCCCCCGCCATCGCCCGCAGCACCTCGAGCGTCCGCCTGGCCTCCGCCTCGTCGACCAGCGTGATGGCGAACCCCACGTGCACGATCACGTACGAACCGACATCCGCCTCCGGCGTACAGCTCAGGCACGCCTCGCGCCGTATCCCCCCGAAGTCCACGGTCGCCATCCGCAGCCCGGCGTCGTCGTGGACCTCCAGCACCAGCCCCGGGATCCCCAGACACATCCGCCCTCACTCCTTCCCGGTCAGCCGCGCGGCCGCGACCGCCGCCTGGCCGTAGCTGATGCCGCCGTCCCCCACGGGCACCTGGCCGCCGACCAGCACCCGCAGCCCCTGCGCCCGCAGCCGGCGCCGGACCTCGGTCAGCAGCCGCCGGTTGACGAAGCAGCCTCCGCCCAGGCACACGGTGCGCGGCGCGCCCTCGGCGACCGCGTGGGCGGCCAGGTCCGAGGTGACGATCGCCAGGGTCAGATGGAAGGCCGCGGCCAGCAGGGCGACCGGCTCCCCGCCGAGCTGTCGCGCCAGCAGGTCGGCGAGGGTCGGGGCCGGGTCGTACACCCACAGCCCGTCCACCCGCACCAGCCGGTGGGCGAGCGGCACGGCGTGCGTGTCACCGGCCGCCGCCTCGAGCAGGACGGCCGCCTCGCCCTCGTAGCCGACGCGGTCGGCGAGGCCGAGCAGGGATGCCACCGTGTCGAAGAGCCGTCCGGCGCTGGAGGCACGGGGGCAGTTGACGTTCCCGGCGACCATGGCGGTCACGGCGGTGACCTCGTGCGGGTCGAGCCGGTCGGTGAAGGGGCGGGTCAGCCACGGGTAGGGCCGGGGTGAGCCCAGCGCCTCGCCGCCGAGCAACTGGCCGAGGGCGGTGCGGGAGGGGTGGCGGACCGCCGCGTCGCCGCCGGGCAGGGGCGCGGTCGCGAACCGGCCCACCCGGCGGTAGCCCGTCAGATCGGCGACGAGGATCTCGCCGCCCCACAGGGTGCCGTCGTCCCCGAGCCCGAGCCCGTCGTAGGCGATGCCGAGGAAGGGACCGCGCACCCCGTGCTCGGCCGCGCACGCGGCCACGTGGGCGTGGTGGTGCTGCACGGCGACACGGCGCAGCGGCTGCGCCCGGGCCCACTGCGTGGACAGGTAGCCGGGGTGGAGATCGTGCGCCAGGACGCGCGGCTCGATGCCGGTGAGGTGCCGCAGATGCCGGTACGACGCCTGGAACGCCTCGTGGGACGCCAGGTCGGACAGGTCACCGGTGTGCGGACCGAGCACGGCACGGCCGTCCGCGGCCAGCGTGAAGGTGTGCTTGAGCTGGGCCCCGGCCCCGGCGACCGGCTCCCGCACGCGCAGGGGCAGCGGCGCGGGGGCGAGGCCGCGGGCGCGGCGGACGGTGATGCGGGTCCGGCCGGTGAACTGCACCACCGAGTCGTCGTAGCGCGCCCGGATGGGGCGGTCGTGGGTGAGGAACCCGTCGGCCACACCGGACAGGGCGCGGCGGGCCTCGGTGTCGTCCACGGCGATGGGCTCGTCGCTCAGATTGCCGCTGGTGACCACGAGGGGCCGGGCCAGGTCGTCGAGGAGGAGGTGGTGCAGACCCGTGGTCGGCAGGAACAGGCCGACGCGCGTGAGACCGGGGTGAACCTGCGGGGCGAGCCGGCGAGCCCCGCGCGAACGGCGGCGGGCCAGGAGCACGACGGGACGCTCCGGGGACGTCAGGGCGCGCTCCTCCGTCGCGCCGATCACGGCCAGGCGCGACGCGGTGCGCAGCCCGTCGACCATCACGGCGAACGGCTTCGCCGGACGGTGCTTGCGGCGCCTCAGCTCGGCCACGGCGCGCGGATCACCGGCGTCGCACACCAGCTGGTAGCCGCCCAGGCCCTTCAGGGCGACGATCCCGCCGGCGGCGATCGTCGCCACCGCCGCCCCCAGTGCCTCCTCGCCGCGCAGGTCCTGCCACGCGAGCCGGGGGCCGCAGGCCGGACAGGCCACGGGTTCGGCGTGGAACCGCCGGTCGTGGGGATCGGCGTACTCGGCGGCACAGTCGCGGCACAGCGCGAACGCCCGCATCGTGGTGCGGATCCGGTCGTAGGGCAGGTCGTCGATGATCGTGGCGCGGGGGCCGCAGTCGGTGCAGTTGACGAACGGATAGCGGTGTCTGCGGTCGCCCGGGTCCCGCATCTCGCTCAGGCAGGCGTCGCAGATCGCGGCGTCGGGCGGGATCTCGCGCGCGGCCGGGTCCGAGGAGGCGGGCACGCTGTGGCGCACCCGGAACCCTTCGCCGTACGACGCCCGGGTGCCCTCGGTCAGCCGGATCCGGCGCACCTGGGCCAGGGCCGGAGCATCGGACCGCAGCCGGTCGGCGAACGTCTCGATGAGGCCGGCGGGCCCGGCGACCTCGCCCTCCACGTGACCGTTGACGTTGGCCACCCAGCCGGTCAGTCCCAGCTCGGCCGCGGTGCGGTACACGAAGGGACGGAAGCCGACACCCTGGACGGTGCCGTACACCTCGAAGCGCCGCGCGTTCACGGCCGGCTCCCGGACATAGCAGGCCGCGGTCGGGCGATGTCGCTCTCGACGGCTTCGGCGAGCGGCTCCACGGCGGCGGCCACGGCGGGGGACAGGCCGGTGCCGAAGTCGCTGTCGGCGCCCTCCACGGCGTACACGACCAGTTCGCGCGGCAGGAGTCCGAGCACCCGCGCGAGCTCCACGGCCTCACCGAGACCCAGGCCGTGCGAACTGGTGGTCGTCGCTCCGGACAGGCCGGCCTCGCGCAGCTCGAGGCGGTGCACCCGGCCCGGTGTGCCCGGGTGGGCGTGGGCCGCGTCCACGACGACGGCCAGCTCCACGCCCTCCCACAGGCCGATCAGCCGTGCGGGATCCCCGTCGCAGGTGGCCAGCACGACGTCAGGCGGCCACGACCGCCGCGTGGCCCTTTCCCTCAGCCGGGCCACGACGGCCCAGCCCACCCCGTCGTCGCGCCGGAACTCGTTGCCCACGCCGACGACGGCGATCCGCCTACACGCCCTCATGCCCTCACGGTGCGCCACCGCCGACCGGCCCCACAGGGGCCGAACGACCCATGTCCCCGGGCCGAGTCTCCCCGGCCCGCCCCCCGGCCGCCGCGGGCGCTCTCGCCAAGGGGGCCGAACGGACCCGGCCCGAGCCCTGGCGGCCCATACCCGGCGAGGGACGCCGGAGCGACGCTGGCAGCGAGGAGCAGTCGAAACGCAGGTCGAAGCGCAGGAGGTGCGCGCCATGCCCCCGCCCGTCATCGCCGGAGTCGACGGATCGGCCGAGAGCCTCGCGGCGGCCGAGTGGGCCGCCCGCGAGTCCGTACGGCGCGAGCGGTCGCTGCGGCTGGTGCACGTCTGGAGCTGGCATCCCCGCCAGGACGGTGAGCCCGCCACCGCGGCCCAGCGTCTGATGGCGCGCCGGGCCCTGCGACAGGCCGAGGAACGCATCGGCCGCGGCTGCCCGGAGGCGCGTCTCGAGGAGGAGCAGGTCGAAGGGCCCGCCACCGCGGCCCTGTTGCGGGCCGCCGAACAGGCGGACGTGCTGGTGCTGGGTTCGCGAGGGCTGAGCGCCTTCACGGGACTCCTGGTGGGCTCGGTCGCCCTCGGCGTCGTCGCACGGGCCGTCCGGCCCGTCGTCCTCGTCAGGGCGGCGGGGGAGGCCGCGGGCGCGTACGTGCCCGCCGGGCCCGAGCGGAGCGGTCGGCGGGACGTGGTGCTGGGGCTCGACCTGGCGGACCCGTGCGACGAGGTGATCGACTTCGCCTTCGAGGCCGCACGGGATCGCGGGAGCCGGCTGCGGGCGGTCCACGCCTGGCAGCCGCCCGCGCCGTTCGCACTCGGTCCGGGGGAGATCGGTCTGATCGAGGAGCCGTGGCGCGCCGCCGAGTGGCGGGATTTCATGGCCGCCGTCCTGCGGCCCTGGCGCGACAAGTACCCCGGCGTCGAAGTCGTCGAGACCCTCACCGAGGGCCGGCCCGCCTCTCCTCTGATCCGCGCGGCCTCCGGAGCGAGCCTGCTCGTCGTGGGCCGCCGGATCACCCAGGGCCCGGCGCTCGCCCGTACCGGCCCCGTCGCACACGCAGTCATCCACCACGCCGGCTGCCCCGTGGCCGTCGTACCCCATGAGTGAGATCCCGTGAGTGAGATCCCATGAGCGAGAGGTCTGGAGCCGTGATGAGCACGCCGACCAAGTACGTGTACACGTTCGCCGAGGGCAGCCGGGAGATGGCCGGTCTGCTGGGCGGCAAGGGCGCCGGCCTCGCCGAGATGACCCGGCTGGGGCTGCCCGTGCCGCCCGGATTCACGGTCACGACCGAGGCCTGCAAGGTCTATCTGGCCACCGGCGAGGAGCCCCCCGAGCTGGGTGTCGAGGCAGCCCGTGCCCTGGCAGGACTGGAACAGGCCATGGGCCGCACCCTCGGCGCCGCCGCTGATCCGCTGCTGGTGTCCGTCCGCTCGGGCGCCCGTTTCTCGATGCCCGGCATGATGGACACGATCCTCGACATCGGCCTGAACGACGAGACCGTCGCCGGGTTCGCCAAGGTGACGGGCGACGAACGCTCCGCCTGGGACTCCTACCGGCGCCTTGTGCAGATGTTCGGCCACACGGTGATGGGCGTGGACGGCGACCTCTTCGAGGAAGCCATCGCCGCACACCGGACGGCGCTGGCAGCGGCCACCGACCACGACCTCCCCGCCACCGAACTCGTCGTGCTGGTGGAGGAGTTCAAGGAGCTGATCCGCAGGGAGACCGGAGAGGACTTCCCCCAGGACCCGGCCGATCAGCTCGCCCGCGCCGTCCGTGCCGTCTTCGACTCCTGGAACGGTGAGCGCGCCCGCGTCTACCGTCACCGCGAGCACATTCCCGAGGACCTCGGTACGGCCGTCAACGTGCAGGCCATGGTCTTCGGCAACCTCGGCCCGGACTCCGGCACCGGAGTCGCCTTCACCCGTGACCCCGCCACCGGCGAACGCGGACTGTACGGCGACTACCTGCCGGACGCCCAGGGCGAGGACGTCGTCGCGGGCGTGCGTGACGCGCTGCCGATCAGCGAGATGAAGAGGCTCGACCCCCGCTCCTACATCGAACTGGGCGACCACCTGCGGACGTTGGAGGGCCACTACCGGGACCTGTGCGACGTCGAGTTCACCGTCGAACGCGGGCGGCTGTGGATCCTGCAGACCCGTGTCGGCAAGCGCACCGCCGAGGCGGCCTTCCGCATCGCCCACGACCTTCAGGAGGAGGGCGCCGTCACGGCCGACGAGGCCCTCGTCCGGGTGAGCGGCGCCGAACTCACCCGGCTGATGTTCCCCCGCTTCGTCGCCGACGCCACCGACGCGCCCCTCGCCCACGGGATCTCCGCCTCGCCGGGTGCCGCCGTCGGCGCCGTCGTCTTCGACTCCGCCGAGGCCGTACGGCGGGCCGCCGCCGGTGAACAGGTGGTCCTGGTCCGCCGTGAGACGACCCCCGACGACCTGCCCGGCATGATCGCCGCCCAGGCGGTGCTGACCAGCCGGGGCGGCAAGACCAGCCACGCGGCCGTCGTCGCGCGCGGCATGGGCAAGGTGTGCGTGTGCGGGGCGGAGGACCTCGCCGTCGACCCCGTCGCCCGCCGGTTCACCACCCCCTCCGGCACCGTGGTCCACGAGGGCGACACGGTCTCCGTCGACGGCACCGCGGGCACCGTCCATCTCGGGGCGCTGCCGCTGACCGCCTCCGACGTCGGCCGCGCACTGGAGTCCGGCACGGGCGAGGGAGCCCTCACCGAGGCCGTCCTCGGCGCACTGGCGCACGCCGACGCGGTACGCCGTCTTGAGGTGCGCGCCAACGCCGACACACCCGAAGACGCCGTACGGGCAAGGGCGTTGGGCGCCCAGGGCATCGGACTGTGCCGCACCGAGCACATGTTCCTCGGCGAGCGCAGGGCCCTGATCGAGGCGATGATCCTGGCCCGCGACGACACCGCGCGCGAGGAGGCTCTGGACGCTCTCCTGCCGCTCCAGCGCGCGGACTTCACCGCCATCCTGGAGGCGATGGACGGCCTGCCCGTGACGATCCGGCTCATCGACCCGCCGCTGCACGAGTTCCTGCCCGACCGCACCGAACTCGCCGTCCGCCTGGCCCAGGCCGTTCACCCGGACCTCCACGACCGCGAACTCCTGGACGCCGTCGAGCGGATGCACGAGCAGAACCCCATGCTGGGCCTGCGCGGAGTGCGCCTGGGCCTCGCCGTGCCCGGGCTGATGGCCATGCAGGTGCGGGCGATCGCCGAGGCGGTCGTACGGCGTCTGCGGGACGGCGGCCGGCCGCGCGCCGAGATCATGATCCCGCTGGTCGGGACGGTCGAGGAACTCCGCCTGGCCCGCGCCGAGACCGAACGCGTGCTCGCCGAGGTCGCCGCCGAGACCGGCACACCACTGGACTGCCCGATCGGCACGATGATCGAACTGCCGCGCGCCGCGCTCACCGCGGCCCGTATCGCCGAGGCCGCCGACTTCTTCTCCTTCGGCACGAACGACCTGACGCAGACGACCTGGGGGCTGTCCCGCGACGACGCCGAGGCCTCCTTCTTCCCGCTCTATCTGGAGAAGGGCGTCTTCGAGGTCTCGCCCTTCGAGTCGATCGACCAGGAGGGAGTGGGCAGGCTGGTGGAGTTCGCGGTCACGGCGGCCCACGAGGTCGACCCGGGGCTGGAGACCGGCGTGTGCGGCGAGCACGGCGGCGACCCGCAATCCATCCACTTCTTCCACCGGGCCGGTCTGAACTACGTGTCCTGCTCGCCCTTCCGCATCCCGTCAGCCCGGCTCGAAGCCGGCCGTGCGGCTCTCACCGACACCACGGACACCAGCGAGACGAGGTGAACGAGGCACAGGGCAAGGCGCGTTGCCGCGGATCCGCGCTCACGCGGGTGTCGCCGCGGCGCGCGCCTTCTCATCTCTCGCCCTCGACGAAGAAGGCGAGGTGGTCCGGTGCCGGACGCAGCAGGCCGTCGCGGACCGCGAGAGCCGTGGCCTCGGCGCGGGAGGCGGCACCGGTCTTGCGCAGCAGGTGCTCGATGTGGCTGTGCACGGTCCGCGGGGAGAGGAACAGGGCCTGCGCTATGGCCTGGTTGGTCTGGCCGGTCGCCGCCCGGGTGAGCACCTCCAGCTCCCGGGGACTGAGCCCGTACGGCAGCTCGGTGCGCGTCTCGTGCACCAGCACCGCGTCCGCCGTGAAGGCCGCGGCACGGCGGTGCCGGTGCAGGGTGACCCGGTACCAGACGCCCTCGACCGGCCACAGCAGCCGCAGCCGATGGCCGCCCGTGTCGGCGAAGGCCCGCAGCAGGCCCTGGAACTCCGGGTCCGCCGGCACCCGGGCACGGTCGCGGCCGGGCAGGCCGATCGTCGCGCCGGCGGTCACGAGGCAGGCCGCACCCCGCTCCGGCACGCCGTGCGCGTCACCGGCGCGGGTCAGGGGGTCGGCCAGCGCGCCGAGGGCCGGGATGACGGAGGCGAGCAGTCGGCGCGCCTCGAGGTCGTAGGCGCCGGCGCTCTCCGTGTTGAGGTGGACCAGGCCGACGAGCCGGTCGCGGTGGCGCAGTGCTCCGGTGATCCCGTCGCGGAAACCCGCCGGCCGGACCCGCTCGGCGTAGAACCAGCCCTGGCGGAACCGGGGCCCGAGCTCCTCCGGGTCCTCGGCGTCCTCGGAGATGGACGGCGGCAGCTCCCGCCCCACGACATTGCGGTACCACGGGGTCGTGACGAACTCCGCGGCCAGGGCGTCGGAGACCTCCGCGGTGTAGCCGATGCCCGCGATCTGCACATGGGCCCCGCTCGGTGGGTCGATCGCGAGCAGGGTCGCCGCGTCGAGCGGCAGAGCGCGGGCGAGCTCCCGCAGCGCCTGGTCGCAGGCGGACGCGGTGTCGCGTTCGCGGGTGAGCATGCCGATACGGGTGGCCGCCGCGATCTGGTGGTGGCTGAGCATGCGAGCCTCCGGGGGAGCGCTCAGGGACGGGAATTTCGTTTGGGGCCCAACGATATGTAGGGCCCCACGATAGGGACGCGGCCCACGCCGGGCAAGACGGTGACCGTCCCGGGACGCCAGGATCCGTGCGCCCCTCGGAGACGGTGCCCGGCAGCTCCCGGCGCCGGCGTTCGGTATTTGTACGGATGGTGGAGCGACGAGGCCCGGCGCTTTCCTGTTCGGCACAGCCGGACGCCCGCCGCTCAGCGGGCCCGCCCCTCGGAGAGCCCCGCCATGACCTCACGCCGGTCCGTCACCGTCCCCTCGGCCTCGCGCAGACAGTTCCTCGCCTACTCCGGCGCCGCCGTCGCGGCCACCGCGCTCACCGCGGCCGGCTGCTCGGCACCGGCCGCCTCGACCTCGGCCGCCCCCTCGGGTCGAGCCTCGACGGGCGCCCGCCCGACGAGGATCGGACTGGACTACCCGTTCACCCAGCTCCCGCTCTACAGCACCCTCGTCAAGCTCTCCACCGCCGCCGGGAAGAAGCACGGCGTCTCCCTGCTGACCACCAACGACGCGGCGAACGCCGACACCCAGGCCACCAACCTCAACACCTGGGTGGCCCGCAAGGTGCCCGCGATCGTGTCCTTCCCCATGGTGTTCGAAGCCACCGAGGCGATCGCCGAGGCCGCCCTCGACGCCGGTCTGATCTGGGTGACCTACGGCGGCACGCTGGAGCACCAGAGCGCCGACATCCGGTTCAGCTTCCGCGAGGGCGGCACCCTGCTCGGCACGGCGGCCGCCAAGTGGGCCGAGGACGCGCTCGGCGGAAAGGGCAAGGTCGCCTTCCTCACCGACAGCACCATCGAACTGGGCCGCGAACGCACCAAGGGCATGATCGACGCGTTCACCGAGCTCGCACCCGGAGTCGACGTGGTCGCCCGGGAGCAGGCCATCGACCCCGACACCGGACTCGCCAAGACCAACGCGATCCTCGCCAAGCACCCCGACCTGAACCTCGTCCTCGGCGTCACGGACGCCGCGGCGTACGGCGGGTTCAAGGCGCTCCAGCAGACGGGCCGGAAGAAGGACGACGCGAAGACCTTCGTCGGCGGGCAGGACGGCGCCGTGCCCTCCCTCCTCGCCATCAAGCAGGGCACCTTCTACCGGGCCTCGGCCGCCCTCGCACCGGACGACATCGCGAACGCCGTCGTCGAGGTGCCCCTCGCGGTCGCCGCGGGCAAGGCGGACCCCGGCGCACAGGTCCCGGTCTCCCTCGTCGGCCCCGGTGACACCGCGGCCATCGACGCCCTGCTCGCCCAGAACTCCTAGGAGGCCGCCATGACCCCGGTGAACCTGCGCATCCGCGGACTGAGCAAGTCCTTCGGCGGGGTGCGGGCCCTGGACGGCGTGGACCTGACCGTGCCGATGGGTCAGGTCCACGCCCTGCTCGGCCACAACGGCGCCGGCAAGTCCACCCTCATCAAATGCCTCGGCGGTGCCTTCGCGCCGGACGCGGGCACGATCGAGGTCGGCGGGAACGCGTACACCCGGCTCCGCCCGCGCGAGTCGATCGACGCCGGCGTGGCGATCATCTTCCAGACGCTGAGCGTGGTCGACGCGCTCACCGTGACGGAGAACATCTTCCTCGGCCAGGAGTGGACGCGGTTCGGCCGGATCGACCGACGCGCGCAGGAGACGGTCGCCGCCGGGCTGCTCGAACGGGTCGCCGCCTCCTGCTCCCCGCGCGACCGGGTCGGCGAACTCCCCATGGGTCAGCGGCAGTTGGTGGAGATCGCCAAGGCGCTCAGTCGCAGCGCCGCCGTCCTCGTCCTGGACGAGCCGACTGCCGCGCTGTCCGCAGCCGAGAGCGACGCGCTGGCCGAACGCGTCGAGGACCTGCGCACCCAGGGGCTCGCCATCGTCTACGTCACCCACCTGCTGTCGGAGGTCGAACGGCTCGCGGACGCGGTGACCGTGCTGCGGGACGGACGGGTGACCCATCGCTCGGTGGGAGCGGGACAGACCCGGCGCGAGCTCGTCGAGGCCATCGCCGGCCGGCCCGCCCAGCGGCCCCGGCAGCGGTCCCAGGCCTCCGTACGTCCCCCCGGCCCGCCCCGGCTCACCGTCGACCGTCTGCACGGCCCCGGCTTCGGGCCGGTGAGCCTCACCGTCGCGGCAGGAGAACGTGTCGCGCTGTTCGGGCTCATCGGCTCCGGACGCACCCGGATCCTGGAGAGTCTCTACGGCGGACGCCGGGCCGTCGGCGGGACCGTCCGCGTCGGCGAACACGCTGTGACCCCCACCCGGCCCGCCGACGCGCTCGCCGCCGGGATCGCCCTCGTGCCGGCCGACCGGCGCCGCCAGGGGCTGTTCCCGGGGCTCGGCGCCCAGGACAACGCACTGCTGCCGTCCGTACGGCCCCTCGCGCGCGCCGGGGTGCGCGCACTGGGTGCCGAGCGCCGGGTGTTCGGGGCGCTCACCGAGGCGGTGGGACTGCGACCCGCCCGGCCCCGGTTGCCGGCGGCCGCGTTCTCCGGCGGCAACCAGCAGAAACTCGTCCTCGGCCGGTGGATCAACGAAGCCCGGAACGTGGACGTCCTGCTGCTCGACGAACCCACCCAGGGCGTCGACGTGGGCGCCCGTCAGGAGATCTACGACGTGGTGTCCTCACTCGGCGCCGACCGGGGCACGGCCGTGCTGTTCGCCTCGAGCGACCCCGAGGAGGTCGTCACCCTCGCGGACCGCTGCCTGATCGTCGCCGCGGGCCGGATCGTGGGGGAGCTGACCGGCGCCGAACTTACCGAAGAGGCCCTGCTGTCCGCGGTCCACGACACCGGGACGGCCCGCCGCGCCGAGACCGACCCCCGCACCGCACCCCCCTCCGGCACCGGTCACGCCGACACCGACGAGGCCGCTCCGGCTCCGGGCAGCCGTACACAGGTCACTGCCGCTCCAGCCCGATCCCCAGCCACCGGCGACGAAACCACCCCCACCCCGGACCCCCGTCCCGCCCTGCCGTCGGTCGACCGCACGGCCACCATCCCGCCCCCGGGCCACCACTGCCCCGGCACCGACGCTCCTTCGGCCCCGGACACCCGTCCTGCCCCCGCCCTGCCGTCGGTCGACCGCACGGCCACCATCCCGCCCCCGGGCCACCACCGACCCGCCACCGACGCTCCTTCGGCCCCGGACCCCCGTCCCGCCCCCGCCCCGCCGCCGGTCGACCGCACGGCCACCATCCCGCCCCCTGGCCACCACCGCCCCGGCACCGACGCCCCCTCCGCCCCGGACACCCGTCCCCGCACCGCCGCCCCCGCCGAAGGAGCAGCATGACCACCGTCGACTCCGTTCTCACCCGCCCCCGGCTGCTGGCCTCGGGCGGAGTGGCCGGGCTGCGGCGGCAGCCGCTGATCGTCGTGCTCACCGCGATGGTCCTGGTCTTCCAGCTGTCCACCGGCACCTTCCTCGACCCGGCGAACCTGCGGGGCATCGCCACCGACGCCGCCACCCTGGCCATCGTGGCGGTGCCGTCGGCGCTGCTGGTCATCAGCGGCTACCTCGACCTGTCGGTCGGCTCCACGCTCGCCCTCGGCGGCCTGATCGGGGGATGGCTCGCCGGGCAGGGACAGTCGCCGGTCGTCGCCGTCGCGGGCGCGCTGGCCGCCGGAGCGGTGGTGGGCGCGGTGAACGGCCTGCTGTGCTGCTACCTCGGCCTGTCCGCGTTCATCGTCACCCTGGGCATGCTGACCGCCGTACGGGGCCTGGCCCAACAGCTCTTCCCGCTGCCGCTGAGCGGATTCGGGACCGGCTTCGCCTGGCTGGGCGGGGCACGGATCGCAGGCGTCGCCGCACCGGTGGTCGTCGCCGCGCTGGTCCTGGTCGCCGGCGCCCTGTTCCTCGCGCTCACTCCGGCCGGCCGGCACGTCTTCGCCATCGGCGTCAACCGGGAGGCCGCCCACCTCTCCGGTGTCGACGTCCGCCGTACTCCCTTCGCCCTGTTCGTGGTCACCGGCGTCGCGGCGGCCCTCGCCGGGGCGATCAAGGCGTCGGTGCTGGACAGCGTGGTCTCCGGAACCTCGGGCAGCGGCTTCGAACTGGCCGTGCTCACCGCCGTACTGGTGGGCGGGGTCGCGCTCACCGGCGGTTCCGGCTCGATTCTCGGTGTGCTGCTCGGCGTGCTGTTCCTGGGCTGCCTCCAGAACGGCCTCACACTGCTGGACGTGCCCACCTTCTGGCAGCAGATGGCCCAGGGCACCGCCCTCGTCGCGGGCGCGGCACTGGCGTACTTCGCGCCACGCGCCGCCCGTTGACCGTCCCGGCTCCCCTTCCCCCCGTTCCCCCCTCCCCCCTTTCCCTCCCCGATTCCGAAAGAGGTCCCCATGCGCGGATCCGCGCCCACGCTCGTTCTGACCGGCGGTCAGGTCCTCACCGTCGACCGCGACTTCACGGTCACCGAGGGCGTCGCCGTACGCGGACGGGACATCGTCGCCACGGGCAGCGACAGCGAGATGCGCGCCCTGGCCGGCCCCGGCACGCGGGTCGTCGAACTCGCCGGCCGCACCGTGCTCCCCGGCCTCAACGACTCCCATCTGCACGGCGCCGCCTACGGCATGACCAAGCCGCCCTTCGCCATCGACGTCGGCCACCCCACCGTGAGCTCGATCGCCGACATCGCCGCGGCGGTACGCACGGCGGCATCCGCGGCCCGCCCGGGGGAGTGGATCATCGGGCTGGGCTGGGACCCCGGCTACCTCACCGAATGCCTCGCCGACCCGCGCCGCTTCCCGCACCGCCGCGACCTGGACGCCGTCGCCCCGCACCACCCGGTGTGCCTCACCGACTTCTCCTCCCACATGGTGTGGGCCAACAGCGAGGCCCTGCGCCGGTGCGGCATCGACGCGGGCAGCACACCTCCACCGGGCGGAGTCATCGACCGCGACGCCCACGCGGAGCCCACCGGTATCCTGCGCGAGGCCGCCCAGCAACTCCTCCAGGCCTCCCTCCCCACCCCGACGATCGCCCAGCGCCGCCTGGCCGTCCAGGGCGTGGTGCGCGAACTGCACGCACGCGGCATCACCAGCTACACCGAGCCCGGCCTCGGCCCCGGCGGCGCCGGCACCCTGTTCGGCGGCCTGGCCACCGACAACTGGACGGCGTACGCCGAACTCGTCGCGGCAGGCGAACTCGACGCCCGCGTCAGCGTGTTGCTGCTGCCCGCCCCCATGGGCGGCTCCGCCGACGACCTGCGCAAGGGCCTGGAGGAACTGCGCCGCCCCACCTCGGCCGACGCCCGCCGGCTGAACGCCATCGGCGTCAAGATCTTCGCCGACGGGGTGCCGCCGAACCGTACGGCCTGGATGAACGAGCCCTACCCGGAGGGCGGCCACGGCGCCCTGTGCGTGCACGGCGACACCCCCGCACTCCAGGTGGAGGAACTGCGCGACATGATCGGCGTCGCGCACCGGGCCGGCTTCCAGCTCGGCGTGCACGTCACCGGCGACCGCGCCATCGACACCGTGGTGGACGCCTTCGTCGCCGCGCACACCGCCGCGCCCCGCCCCGACGCCCGGCACTACGTCATCCACGGTGACTTCATCGGCGCCGACAGCCTGGCGAAGCTGGCCGCGCACGGCTACGGCGTCAACATGAACCCGGCCATCAAGTGGACGATCTCCGATCTGATGGACGAGGTCGTGGGCCCGGAGCGCTCCGCCTACCAGTGGCCGGTACGGACCGCGATCGAGGCCGGGGTCCGCGTGTGCGCGAGCTCGGACGCGCCCATCACGGAACCCGACTGGAGGCAGGGCGTCGCCGCGATGATGCTGCGCGAGTCCCGGGCCAGCGGCCGCACGAGCGGTCCCGAACAGCGGGTGACCCTCGCCGAGGCCCTGCGCGCCTACACCGCCACTCCCGCGTGGCAGGACTTCGCCGACGACTGGAAGGGCACCGTCGAGCCCGGCAAGGTCGCCGACCTGTGCGTCCTGGACCGCCCGCTCCTGGACCTGGACCCGCACGGCATCACCGACGTACAGGTCGACCTCACCGTCTTCGACGGCACGGTCGTCCACGAACGCTGAGCCCGAACTCGTACAGAAGGAGCCGGAGTTGGCACCCCACCCCCGCATGCTGCTCGTCCTCGGCGAGAACTGGACCCTGACCGGCGGCCGTGCCGACCTGCCGGCCGCCGTGCGCTGGGCCCGCGAGGCGGAGGACGCCGGGTTCGACGCGGTCATGGTCAGCGAACACGTCGTCCTCGGTCCCGACGCGGCAGCCGCCGGAATCATGGGCAACCCCCGCGACTACGCGCTCCCCGGCAACCAGGACCCCTTCACCCCCTGGCCCGCCTCCCTGCTCCTGCTCGCGGCCATCGCCTCGGTCACCTCCCGGCTGCGCCTCGCCGCCGCGGCCGTCCTCGCACCGCTGCGGCACCCGCTGCTGCTCGCCCGCGAGCTCGGCACGCTCGACCTGCTCAGCGAGGGGCGGCTGGTCGTCCAGCCCACCGTCAGCTGGAGCAGGGACGAGTACGACGCGCTGGGCGTGCCCTTCGGCCGACGCGGACGGCTCCTCGACGAGCATCTGCGGGTCTGGGCCGCGGCATGGGGGCCCTCGCCGATCTCCCACGACGGCGAGCACTACCCCTTCCGGGACGTGTACTTCGAGCCCAAGGCGTACCGCCCCGAGGGCCCGAGACTGTGGTTCGGCGGACAACGCCTGCATGGTCCCGTCCTGCGCCGACTGGTCGAGCACGGCCACGGCTTCCACCCCCTGGGCCGCCCCACCCCGGAGGACCTGCACACGCTGAAGGAGGCGATGACCGCAGCCGGCCGGGACGCCGCCGAGCTGGAGATGATCGGCGGCACCGCTCCCGTCTTCCCCGACGACCACTCCCCGGCCGACCTCGGCGCGGCCCTCGCCTCGATACCGGAACAGCTGGAACAGGGCTTCACCACGTTCTGCGTCAAACCGAACCAGTTCATCGACGACCCGGACGGCGTCGGAGCGTTCTGCCGCGAAGTGATGCGACGCGTGGACGCGGCCACGGGCCGCTGATCACTGGCCCTTCCGCATGCGGACAGCGACGAAGAACGGTGTCCGATGCGTCTTGAGATAGCGGCTCTCGTCGACGCGGCGCGCCGCCTCCGTGGCCCGTGGCTCCACGAACCGCTCCAATGCGAACCCGGCCTCGAGGAGTTCACCCAGGAAGGTCTGCATCGTCATGCGGCGGTAGGAGTGCGTGGCACCGCTGTCCCCGAACCGCGTCTCGACGCGGTCCTCGTCGAAGTAGGAGCCGCCGTGCCAGACCCAGTCGGCGGTCGGGTGGACGGTGGACAGGAGCAGGGCCCCGCCGGGACGCAGGACGCGGTGCGCCTCGGCCAGCAGTTGCCGACGGCCCTCCAGGTGATGGTGGACCAGGGCCGCCACCACCAGGTCGAAGCAGTCGTCCGGGAGGAAGTCGAGCGGTTCCTCCAGGTCGTGCCGGTGCAGGGTGACCGCGTCGTCCTCGCCGACACGGTCGCGGGCATGGCGCAGCAGCGTCGCGCTGCCCTCGACGCCGACCACCTCGGCCGCGCCTCGTGTCCGCAGCTCCGCGATGTAGTGCCCGGCGCCGCAGCCGACGTCCAGGACGCGCAGCCCGGTGACGTCACCGGCCAGGGCGAACAGGGCGGGCCGGTCGGTGTGGGCGTTGTAGGGGCCGTCGGTCGCGTTGTCGGCGAAGTAGTCGCCGAGGGGTCCCTCGTACGCGGTGTCGATGTGCATCCGGGCATGCTGCCAACGGACTCAGACCGGCACAACCGGCGACGGGAGAGGGTCACGGTCCCCGGCCAGGTGCAGGGTCGCGAGGGCCGCGAGCCCTGCCGTGACGCCGACGGTGAGGGCGGCGGGGACGCCCGTGCCGAGCGGCGAGAGCATGTGGACGGGACCCCACACGGCGGCGGTGTCGTCGACCGCCATGCGCAGGACCTGGCTCGCGAGCAGTCCCAGCACGGTCGCGCAGACCGCGCCCGCGGCCATCGCCGGGGCGGTGGTCCGGGTGAGCAGACCGGGCAGCAGCCGCAGCGACCACCACACCACCGCCAGCAGCAGCACGTCGGCGACCCGGTACAGCAGCCAGTGGCCGAGGGACATGGTCGACGGGCCGGCCCACGCGCCCAGCAGCAGCCACTGGCGCAGCAGGTCCCCGGGCTCGGACAGCAGACCCGAGCCGCTGAACGAGGTCTGGATCCAGGCCGCCACCGACTGGTACGACAGAACCACCAGCGACAGCGCTTCCACCGCCGTACCGACGCTCGCGGCGAGACGGGCGGCGCGCGGCGGCACATCGCGGCGGGGCAGTCGGTCCGCGCCCTTGGCGGCGACACGGGCCACCGCCACCGTGAGCAGCGCCGTGAACAGGCCCGCGAACACCGCGACCGGCCCGCTCGACGCGATCACCCCGGCCAGCTGCGGCAGCACCCGGTAACTGCCGCGCCCCCGGGACGCGATCAGCCAGGGCGCGGACACCGTCACGGCCAGGGTCGCCGCGACCGGCCCCCAGGCCCACAGCGCGAGCACCGCGGCCGGCGTGCGGCCCTGTGCCGGCGGGATCCTGCGCAGCAGGAGCAGCGCGCCCGCCAGGAAGAACGCGAACAGGGCCACGAACCTGATCTGCATCGCGGTGCCGTACAGATCGGCGTACCGGGTGCCCTGGCCCGGGTCCGTGCCCGAGGTTCCGTCGGAGGACAGGGCCGCCGAGGAGTCGTACGACCAGGGAGTGAGCCACCGCCGCAGTTCGTTCACGGAGTCGACGTCGAACACGCTGGTGCTCCCGCGCAGTTGCAGCGCCTGCGCACTGGCCCCCGCCCACCACAGCAGCAGCGTGATCAGCAGAGCGCCGACCAGGGCCGGTATCACCGCGCGCCGATATGCCATGTCTGTTCCCCCGCCTCGACCCGGTGTCCGTCAGTGTTTCGAACAGAGGAAGGGTAGGGCGTGATGATCGCGTGGCGCAGCGCGGGTGCGTTCAGCCCTGCCGCTCTCCGGCGCGGACCAGCCCCGTCTCGTAGGCGATGACGACGAGTTGGGCGCGGTCGCGGGCGCCGAGCTTGGCCATGGCACGGTTGGCGTGGGTCTTGACGGTGACCGGAGTGACGAAGAGGCGTTCGGCGATCTCGTCGTTGGACAGGCCGTTGGCCACCAGGGACATCACCTCCCGTTCCCGGGGCGTGAGCGCGGCCAGCCGGCCGGGGTCGGCGAGGTCGCCCGCGGCGGGCTGGGCCATGACACGGCCGATGAGACTCTTGGTGGCCGCGGGCGACAGCAACGCCTCGTCGGCCTTCACGAGTCGGATGGCGTCGAGGAGCTGCGCCGGTTCCACCCCTTTGCCGAGGAAGCCGCTCGCGCCCGCCCGGAGCGCCTCGATGACGAACTCGTCCACCTCGAAGGTGGTCAGGACGAGGACCTTCACTCCGGCCAGGTCCTCGTCCCGGTCGATGAGCCGGGTGGCCTCGATGCCGTCGACCTCGGGCATGCGGATGTCCATGACCACCACGTCGGCCCGCTCGGAGCGGGCCAGCCGAACCGCCTCGCGCCCGTCGGCGGCCTCGCCGACCACCTCCATGTCCGGCTGGGCGTCGATGAGCAGGCGGAAGGTGCCGCGCAGCAAGGCCTGGTCGTCGGCGAGCAGTACACGAATCGTCATGGGAGGCGTTTCCTCGGAGTCAGGCGGTCGCGGGGGTGAGCGACAGCGGCAGTTCGGCGACGACCTCGAAGCCGCCGCCGGGTTGCCTGCCGCAGCTGAGGGTGCCGCCGATGGCGGTGGCGCGCTCGCGCATGCCGATCAGCCCGTGGCCGGTGCCCGGGCCCTTGGCGGCGTCGGACCGGCCGTCGTCGGTGACGGTGACGCGCAGGGTCGCGGCCCCGTAGTCGAGGGTCACGTCGGCGTGCGCCGCCCGGGCGTGCTTGTGCGTGTTGGTGAGGGACTCCTGGATGATGCGGTACGCCGTCAGATCGGTCGCCGGAGCCACAGGGCGGGCCAGGCCGGTGCGGGCCACCGTCACGGACAGACCGCCCGCCCGGATGCCGCCGATCAGGGCGTCGAGGTCGGCGAGCCCGGGAAGGGGCGCCCGGGAGTCGGGCGCGTCGTCAGGCTGGCGCAACAGGCCCACGGTGGCCCGCAGTTCGTCCAGCGCGGCACGGCTGGTCTCCTTGATGTGGGCCAAGGCCTCGTAGGCGCGGTCGGGGTCGGTGCGCAGGAGATGATGGGCCACCCCCGCCTGGGCGTTGACGAGGGTGATGTGGTGGGCCACCACGTCGTGCAGCTCGCGCGCGATGCGGACCCGCTCCTCGGTGACGCGCCGCCGTGCCTCCGTCTCCCTGGTGCGCTCGGCGCGTTCCGCGCGCTCCTCGACGCGTGCGAGGTGCTGCCGACGACTGCGCACGGCGTCGCCCAGGGCGGTGGCGGCGATCGCGAAGTCGAGCCGCAGCAGACTGGTCCCCACAAGAAGCGGCTCCTCGTGGGTGGCCGCGTAGACACCGCTGATCGCGACAGCGGCGAGGACGCCGACGGTCCAGGCGGTACGCCGGCTGCTGAGGGTCGCGAGCGTGTACAGGGCGACGAGACTGGCCGCCGGGGTCGACACGCGGTCGGGCACCACCGCCATGGCGGTGAGATCGACGGCCAGGGTGGCACCGACCACGGCCAGCGGCCGGCGGCTGCGGAACACGAGGGGGACGCAGGAGAGCGCCGTCCAGGCCACCCCCGCCGCTCGGGGCGCATGCCAGCCGGACTGTCCCGCGGCCGCCGCGCCGACGGCGACGATCATCAGCACCAGCGCGGGGAACGCGTCCCTGATCCGGTCATGACGGGCCGCCCACCGCCTGATCGCTGTCACCTGCATTTCCTCACTGTAAGGAGCGCGGGCCGTCGGCGGCCGGGCCCACCCCGGCCGTTCACCGGCCCGCGCCTGTCTTCTCCGTACGACGCGACGGCCGCTCTCAGTCGGTCAGTCCGGCAGGCTGCGGCTCACGGACCGGGTGCCGCGGCGGTACCGGCTCCTCCGAGGGGCCCTCGACGGACACGTGGGGCAGTGCCTTGTCCAGGCGGCGCGGCAGCCACCAGTTCGCGTGCCCGCACAGGTGCATGAGGGCCGGGACGACCACCATCCGGATCAGCAGCGAGTCGAGGGCGACGGCCACGGCGAGGCTCACGCCGAACTCGGAGATCACCCGCATACCGCCGAACACGAAGGAGCCGAAGACACAGAACATGATGGCGGCCGCGACGGCGATCACCTTGCCGGTCTCGGCCTGGCCGACCCGCACGGCCCGGTGGCTGTCGCCGGTGCGGGCCCACTCCTCGCGCATCCGGCTGACGAGGAAGACCTGGTAGTCCATGGACAGGCCGAACATGATGCCGACGACCAGGATCGGGACGAACGACTCGATCGGTCCGGCGGCGCCGAGTCCGAGGAGCGAGGCGCCGAAGCCGTACTGGAAGACCATCACGATCGCGCCGAAGGCCACCCCGATGCTGAGGAGGTTCAGCACGGCCCCGACGGCGGGGATGAGCAGACTGCGGAAGGCGACGGTCAGCAGCAGGAAACCGAGCGCCGCGATCACCAGCACGAACAGCGGGAGCTTGGACATCAGGACCGACGCGAAGTCGTCGTTGCTCGCGGTGGTCCCGCCGACGTAGACCTTCAGCGAGGTGCCCTGCTCGGCCTGCGGGATCACGTCCTCGCGCAGGTGGCCGATGAGTTCGGAGGTGGCCGCCGACTGCGGGGAGGTGGTCGGGACGACGGAGATCACGCCGACCGTCTGTCCCTCCTTCATCGGGGCGGCGCCGGCACGGGCGACGCCGTCGACCTTCCCGAGCGCGGTGACGAGCTTCGCCTGGGCGGCCCTGTCGGCCGCCGTGGGGGCCTGCACGGCGAGGACCAGGGGCCCGTTGAAGCCGGGCCCGAAACCGTCCGCGATCATGTCGTACGCCTGGCGGTTCGTCGACGACGTGGGCAGGTTGCCGTCGTCGGACGCGCCCAGGCGCAGCGTCAGGGTCGGCAGGGCGAGCGCCGCCAGCATGGCCAGGGCGAGCAGTCCGAGGGCCTTGGGCCGGTCCTGCACCCGTCGTGCCCACCGGGCCCACACACCGTCTTCGCTCCGCGGGCCGCCTCCGGGTGCGGCCAGTGCCCGGCGCTCGGCGCGGCCGAGGACCCGGGGTCCGATCATGCCGAGCAGCGCGGGCAGGAGGGTGATCGCGGCCAGCACGGTCAGAGCGACGGTGACGGCGGCGCCGATGGCCATGCCGTTGATGATGCCGATGTTCAGGGTGAGCATCCCGAGCAGCGCGACGACGACGGTCAAGCCGGCGAACACCACCGCCCGGCCCGAGGTGTTGAGGGCCTTGGCCGTCGACTCGGCGACCCCCATGCCCGCCATGAGGTTGGCGCGGTGCCGGTTGACGATGAACAGGGCGTAGTCGATGCCCACGCCGAGACCGATCAGCGAACCGAGCGTCAGTGTCGTGTCCGACAGCGTGATGACGTGGCTGAGCAGCATCACCGCGACCGCGGAGGTGCCGACGCCGACGACAGCCGTCACGATCGGCAGCACCGCCACCCACACCGCGCGGAAGACGAACAGCAGGACCACGAAGGCGAGGACGATGCCCATGGCGTCGGCGACCGCGTTGGGTTCGGGGTCGGCGGTGAACGCCTGGCCGTTGAGCGCGATGTGCAGACCGTTCGACTCCGCAGCGGTCGCGAGTCGCTCGACGTGATCGATCTGCGCGTCGGTCACGTCCTGGTCGAAGGCGACCGTGGCGTAGGCCGTCGTGCCGTCCTCGCTCACCTGGGCCGCGCCGGTCGTCGTGTACGGGCCGGTCACGGTGGCGACCCCGGGAGCGGCGGAGACGCGCTCGAGCACACCGCTCATCGTCCGCTCGGCGGCCGGCTCGGTGACCTTGCCGCCGTCGGCCTGCCAGACGACCCTTCCGCTCTTGCCCGCCGCACTGTCGGAGGCCCGCTGCAGCAGGGCCGTCGCCCTCGCCGAGTCGGTGTCCTGCGAGGTCGAACCGTTGCCGAAGGCACTGCCGGCCGCACCGACCCCGGCCCCCAGGGCGAGCAGCAGGCCCACCCAGACCAGGACGACGGCGAGCCGGTGCCTGTGACACCAGTGGGCGAGAGGGGACATCGACGAGCCTTTCGAGCGGTGCGCCACGCGAGCGGGCCGGTGATCCCGGCCCACCCTCACGCTCGCAGTCCCGCGCTCTCTCGTCGTTGGCCGAGCGCAGACACTTGGCCCTACTGCGATCGCAGCAGACGCGCGGGGGAGGAGCCGCGGGACTGGGTGCGGGCGAGCTGCTCGACCCGGGAGTGGACGTGCTCCACGTGGTGCTCGGACTCCGGCTTCATCAGGACGCTGCGCAGGATCCGCGCGCCGTCGGCATCCGCGGTGAGCTTCGGGTGGCGTGCCGTGAACGCCTCGCGGTCGGCCCTGAGGGTGCTCAGGAACACCGGATCGGCGCTGTCCATGCCGTCCGCCAGGACACGGGCCGAGGCCGTGTCGACGCCGCTCAGCGTGGCCGGTTCGACCCGCGGGAAGTAGCTGACGATGTCCAACTCGGGCCGCTGGTACAGCTCCAGCACCTCGGACGCGGTGATCAGGTCCGACCAGCGCAGTGCGGCGCGGCGACCGGCGGCCAGCACGCGGCCGAGGCCGGCCGTGGTGGGCGGGAGGAGCTGGAAGGTGAGCCACAGGGCGGCGGCCGCGGCACCGGCCCGTGAGCACTCCAGGCTGATCTCGCCGAGGTGCAGCTCGCTGGAGGTGAAGTAGGTGTACGGCGAGTCGTGCAGGTAGAAGCGGCCGACCTCCGGGTCCCGGAAGAGGACGGCGCCGCAGCCGTAGGGCTGCAGTCCGTGCTTGTGCGGGTCGATGACGACGGAGTCGCACCGGGCGACGGCCCGCCAGGGTTCCGCGGGAATCCCCTCGGGGCCGTCGGCGCCGGCGAGCAGGGTGAAGAACCCGCCGTAGGCGGCGTCGACATGGAGGCGGACGCCGTAGCGTTCCCGCAGGTCCAAGGCCTGGTGCACGGGGTCGACGGCGCCCAGGCCGGTGGTGCCGGTGGTGAGGACCACCGTGCCCACCTCGCCGCCGCGCAGGATGTCCTCCAGGGCGTCGAGGCGCATCCGGCCGCGTTCGTCGGTGGGCACGGGGTGGCCCCTCATGCCCAGGACGTGGCACATCCGGCCGTGCGTGTAGTGGGCGTCGGCGCTGTGGGCGACCCCCTGGCCGGGGTGCAGCTCGCGGGCGACGAACAGGGCCTCCAGGTTGGCGATCGTGCCGCTGGTGGTCAGATGGCCGAGGTGGGTGTCGTAGCCGAACATCGCAGCGAGCTGAGCGACGACCTCGCGTTCCATCCGAGCGGTCGCGGGACCGCCGTCCAGGGCGTGGTTGTTGGGGTTGATCAGCATGGCGGTGAGGTAACCGACCACGGCCGCCGGGTGCGGCGGCTTGAGCATCTGCCCCGCGTAGCGCGGGTGGAAGAAGGGGTAGTTGTCGCCCAGCCGTCCCGTGAACTCGTGGAAGGCGGCCGCGAAGCGCTCGTCGTCGACGGCGAGCGAGGCGTGCGGCTGGTAGGGGCCGAAGCCGTCGGCCCACTCCTGTATCGCCTCGGTGGCTCGGCCCAGCCAGTGCTGCAGGTCCATGGGACTTCCCTTCTACGACGCTCCGCCGGGGAGGCCGAGCATAAAACTTCGTTGACTAGTCAGCAATTGATTGCTCAGTAATTGAGATGTCGGTAGGTGATGCCGCAGTAAACTGCCACGGCAGTGCGGACGCGGACCGGCGGCACGAGAGGGTGCGGACAGTGGATGGCACGACCCGGCGCAGAGACGAGGCCGCCCGCGCGGCGAACAGCCCCCATGTGCACGACTTCGGACTGCTGATCAAGGCCGCCACCCGCCTGGAGCAGCGGATCGACGCCGCTCTGCGGCGCGAGTGCGGGATCGGCCACACCATGTTCGAGGTCCTCATCCGGCTCTGCCGGCAGCCGGGCGAAGCGGTCTCGCAGCGCGAGCTCGCCGACGACCTCACGCTGACCAGCAGCGGCATCACCCGGCTGATCGACCGTATGGAAGAGGCCGGCCTGGTGTGCCGCGTGCCGTCACCCGGGGACCGCAGGAGTGTCCTCGTGGAGCCCACCGATCACGGCCGCAGCGTGTTCCTCCGGGCCGTCGCCGTCCACTCGGAGGTCGTCGAGCGGTACTTCGTCGCGCCGCTGGACCGCGCCGACTACACGCGGCTCACCGGTGCGCTGGGCGAGATCCACAAAGCGCTGCGGGAAGGGTGAGCGCGCCGTGCCCAGCGGGCGCGCAGGACGGTTCCCGGAGCATTTGACCGACGACGGAAGCAGGAAGTCGACCATGCGGACCCACCCCGTCGACCACGAACTCGTGCAGGCCGCGGCGCACGTCGCCCGCACGCGCTGCCGAGGCGACAACCACACCATGGCAGCCGCGGCCCGGGCCAGGGACGGCCGGATCATCACCGCCGTGAACGCCTACCACTTCACGGGAGGCCCCTGCGCCGAACTGGTCCTCATCGGCACGGCGGCCGCCCAGGGCGCCTACGAACTGGACACGATCGTCGCCGTGGGGGACCGCGACCGGGGGGTCGTTCCGCCGTGCGGCCGCTGTCGCCAGGTCCTGCTCGACTACTTCCCCGACATCGAGGTCATCGTCGGCACGGACGACCGCACCCGCAGCGTGCGCATCACCGACCTGCTGCCCGCGAGCTACGTCTGGGCGGATCACCAGCTCGACACCGAGTGATACAGGCCGCCGCATCGATGAGAGTGTGGCAGGGGCGTCCATCCCGTGGACAGCCGTGTGGAAGCGGCTTCGCCCCTCCGCCCCGGAGCCGGCGGCCGGCCCGACACAAGGAGCGACAACCATGCGGTACCGCGCACTCGGCAGTTCGGACCTGCACGTCTCGGAGATCTCGCTGGGATCCTGGCTCACCTACTCCGGAGGCGTCGAGGCGGACGCGACCCGCGCCTGCACCGAGGCGGCCTTCGACGCGGGCATCAACTTCTTCGACACCGCCAACGCCTACGGACGGGGCGCCGCCGAGACCGCCTGGGGCGAGATCCTGTCCTCCCACCCCCGCGACTCCTACGTCCTGGCCACCAAGGTCTACTTCCCGATGTCGGACGATCCGGCCGACCGGGGACTGTCCCCCGCGCACATCGCCCAGCAGATCGACGCGTCCCTCACCCGCCTCAGGACGGACCACGTCGACCTCTACCAGGCCCACCGGTTCGACGCCGACGTGCCGATCGAGGACACCGTCGAGGCGTTCCGGAGGGTCGTGGAGCAGGGCAAGGCCCGCTACATCGGCTTCAGCGAGTGGACCCCCGAGCAGATCCAGGCCGCGATCGACCTCGCCGGCCCCGACCTGTTCGTCTCCTCCCAGCCGCAGTACTCCATGCTCTGGCAGGCCCCCGAGGCCGAGGTGTTCGGTCTGTGCGCCGCGAACGGCATCTCCCAGATCGTCTGGTCGCCGCTCGCCCAGGGCGTCCTCACCGGCAAGTACAAGCCCGGGCAACCCGTCCCCGAAGGAAGCCGGTTCGCCTCCGCGGACATGGCGGTGTCCCAGGACCTCGTCTACAGCGACGCCATCCTCGAAGCGGTCCAGCGTCTCGCCCCGATCGCCGAGGAGGCGGGGATGAGCATGCCCGCCCTCGCGCTCGCCTGGGTCCTGCGCCGCCGCGAGGTCGCCTCCGCGATCACCGGCGCCTCCCGCCCCGAGCAGGTTCACGCCAACGCGGCCGCGTCGGGGGTGGAGCTCTCCGACGACCTGCTGGCCGCCGTCGACCAGGCCCTCGGCGACGTCCCCGTCACCGAACCCACCCTCGCCCCCGGAGCCCAGGCGGGCGTCAAGCACCGCTGAACCCGTACGACCCGCCGCCCCCGACGGACGGTCGCCGCAGGCTCACGTGAGCTGTTGCCGCTGCGATGTCCGATGAGTAATGCCGCCGCGCCGGGTCTACAGCACAGTTGAACCGGTCCGGATGGAAACCACAGGAGGTCGAAGTGTCCGTATCAGTGCTCGACATGTCGATGTCGCTCGACGGGTACATCTCCGATCCGAACGATTTCCTGGGCGGCGACGATGGCGAACGACTGCACAAGTGGGCCGACCCGGAGGACGAGTCCGGCCCGCTGTCCGGGCCGGTCGCGCAGTTCCAGGACGAATGGAACGCAGCCGGTGCGGTGCTCGCGGGACGACGCACTGCCGAGCTCATGGATCACTGGGGCGGTGATCACGGTGGTCTCCCGATCTTCGTGCCCAGTCACCGCCCGCCCGGCCCCGCCGCCCGTTGGGGCTATCCGTTGGTGACGTACGTGACCGACGGGATCGAAAGCGCGATGGCACAGGCCAAGGCCGCCGCCGGGGACAAGGACGTGCAGGTGCGCGGCGCGTACACGGCGCAACGGGCGCTTGAGGCCGGGGTGCTGGATGAGGTGCAGATCCATCAGATCCCGGTGCTGCTCGGTGCCGGCCGTCGCCTGTTCGACGTCCTGCCGTCGCTGATCGAGCTGGAGATCGTCCGGGTGATCGACACGCCGGAGGCCACGCACATCCGCTACCGCGTCCGTCGCTGAGCCGGCCGACCAGCACCTTCTTGGTTGTGGTGGTGGGGCGAGGTGCGTTGTCGCACCGGGTTACGGGCACGTCCCGATGCCCGAGCATTGCACCCTCCTGCCGTGCTCCAGCTTCTGGCCGCCGGTCGGGCTCACCGGGCGGGTCCGGCGGGCGTCGCGTGATTGACGGCCCCGCACCCCCTGCCTACGGTCGCCCCAACACGTCCGAACAGGCAGGTCGACGATGACAGACTCCTCGGGAACCACCACCGGCTCCCCGGCATCCCCCGGCAACAGATCCGCCACCCGGCAGCTCCAAGTGGAGACGCACGGGCTCGACGTGATCGGCGACGCCGAACGCAAGGGCACCCCGCGGACCCTCTTCTGGCCGTGGTTCGGCGCCAACGTCTCCATCCTCGGCCTGAGTTACGGCTCCTTCGCGCTCGGCTTCGGCATCTCCTTCTGGCAGGCACTCGTGGCCGGCGTGATCGGGATCGTCTTCTCGTTCCTGCTGTGCGGCTTCGTCGCGGTCGCCGGAAAGCGGGGCTCCGCCCCGACGATGGTGCTCAGCCGGGCCGCCTACGGAGTGCGCGGCAACCGCCTCCCGTCGGTCGTCTCCTGGATCCTCACCGTCGGCTGGGAGACCGTGCTGTGCTCCCTCGCGACACTCGCCACGGCGACCGTCTTCGGGCGGCTCGGCTGGGGCGGCGGCACGCAGACCCAGGTCGTCGCACTGATCGTGGTCGCCGGGCTGACCGTCGTCGGCGGGGTCATGGGCTTCGACCTGATCATGCGGCTCCAGACCGTCATCACCGTCGTGACGGGCGTACTGACCCTCGTCTACGTCGGTCTCGTCGCCGACCACATCCACTGGAGCACCGTCAGTGCCCTCCCGGCGGGCTCCGCCCAGGAGTTCATCGGCGCACTCGTCTTCATGATGACCGGCTTCGGCCTCGGCTGGGTCAACGCCGCCGCCGACTACTCCCGCTATCTGCCCCGGACTTCGTCGAGCCGGGGCGTGATCGGCTGGACCACCTTCGGCGCCTCCGTGGCCCCCCTGCTCCTGCTGGTCTTCGGACTGCTGCTGGCCGGCTCGTCCACCACCCTCAACACGGCCGTCGCCGCCGACCCCATCGGCGCGCTCACCACCCTCCTGCCCACCTGGTTCCTGGTGCCCTTCGCCGTCGTCGCCGTCCTAGGCCTGGTCGGCGGAGCGGTCCTCGACATCTACTCCTCGGGCCTGGCCCTGCTGTCCGCCGGCCTCAGGATCCCGCGCCCACTGGCCGCGCTCGTCGACGGCGTCCTGATGATCGCGGGCTCCGTCTACATCGTGTTCTTCGCCGACGACTTCCTCGGCCAGTTCATGGGCTTCCTCACCACCCTCGGCGTCCCCATCGCCGCCTGGTGCGGCATCATGCTGGCCGACCTCGCCCTGCGCCGCCGCGACTACGACGAGGACGACCTCTACCACCCGAACGGCCGCTACGGCGACGTACCGCTCGCCCCGCTCGTCCTCACCCTCCTTGCCACCGCCCTCGGCTGGGGCCTGGTCACCAACTCGGCCGCCAGCTGGCTGGACTGGCAGGGCTATCTCCTCGACCCGTTCGGCCTCGGCGGCAAGTCCGGCTCCTGGGCGTACGCCAACCTCGGCGTGCTGGCCGCCCTGGCGCTCGGCTTCCTCGGCACCCTGGTACTCGGCCGCCGACGGATCCGCGCGCAGGAGGACGCCGTATGACAAGGGGGCTGCTCGCCGTCATCGACATGCAGCACGTCTTCGCCGATCCCGGCAGCCCCTGGGCCGCCCCTCGTTACACCGAGGCGGCGGCGGGTGTACGGCGACTGCTGCCGGCCTTCGCCGAACGGGTCACGTTCACCCGCTTCGTCGCCCCCGCCAACCCCACCGGCGCCTGGCGGGCCTACTACGCGCAGTGGCCCTTCGCCCTCCAGCCGCCGGACGCCCCGCTGTGGCGGCTCACCGACGGGTTCGCCGACCGGGCACCGCACATCCTGGACGCGGCCACCTTCGGCAAGTGGACCCCCGAGCTCGCCCACCGCGTCGGCCCCGAGGACCGCCTGGTCCTGGCCGGTGTCAGCACCGACTGCTGCGTCCTGTCCACGGCCCTCGCCGCCGCCGACGCGGGCGTCGAGACCCTGGTGGTGGCCGACGCCTGCGCCGGGGCCGACGACGCCTCGCACACCAGGGCGCTGGACGTGATGCGGCTGTACGGGCCGCTGATCCGAGTCGTCACCGTGGACCAACTGATCGAGAAATGACGCGACTTGGCGACATCAGGTGGATACCCGGCACCCGCCGTCCGTGACGCGCGACGACCGATTCCGCGACTGTCACGGTGCCCGCCTGAGCTGTGGGGCGCCTCCGCGAGGTGAGCGGCGAACCGCCCTGGCCACGGTCGACGTGCGGCGGGTCGGCTGCGACCCGCTCGGTCCGCCGCCTGGCGCACATCGCGCCGATTCCCTGATGCCCCGAACGCATGCTCTCGGCACGCTCGGGTACGCGAGCAGCACCGCGCCCTGGGCGATCATGCCCCAGGGCGGGCCGCAAGACCGCCGCTACCAGGGGATCTGCCATGGACACACCCGCCAACGACCACAACGCCACACCGGCCCAGCGGGCGCTGGACGCGCTGACGCAGAACACCGAGGACGCGACGGCGCTGGACACGCTCGCGACCAGTGAGGTGCTCATTCCGGTGCCCGACGACGCCGCGGACGAGGACACGACCGTGGCGCTGCCCGTTCTGGAGCAGCAGGACGGCGCTCCCGTGGTGCCCGTGTTCACCTCGGAGACGGAGATGGCCGAACTGCTTCCGTTCGTCTCCCGCTACCGTCTGGTACCGCTGGGCGCGCTCGCCGCGCAGTGGCCGGACGGCGATCTCTCGCTCTCGATCGACGCCAGCTCCGCGCACCCGCTCACGCTCACGTCCGAGGGCGTGCGCACGCTGCTGGCGCGGCCGTAGGGCCCGTCGGACGGTGGGGCCCGGCCACCACGTGCGACGGAGGGGGAGCAGCCGGGCCCACAGAGGGGTGCGGACCTGCTCCCGCTGCCGCACCCGGGTTCACGCACGCGTGGACAGGGATGAGCGGCGCCGACTCTGCTCATCCCTGGCGCGCTCTGCGATCGCCGTGCCCCGACCATAGGACCGATCCTGAGGGCCGTCGCTCCGCAATACGTGGCGCATGTCCGCAAAGCGCGGTGAATCGGCGGACGTGACGGCTCACTCCGCGCGCAGTGTCTGCGAGGGTGACTCCCCGAAGCGCTCCCGGTAGCGCCGCGCGAACCGGCCCAGATGGACGAACCCCCACGCATGGGCCACGTCGGTGACGGTCGTGGTGCCCGGCGCCGCCGCCCGCAGCTGCCGGTGGACGCGCTGGAGCCGCACCTCCTGGACGTACGCCATGGGTGACATGCCGACATTCCTGCGGAAGGCCTCCTGCAGGGTGCGCAGACTGACCTGGGCGATCGCCGCGAGCCGGTTCGCGTCGTACGGCTCGGCCGGGAGCTCCTGCACGGCGTCCATGACCCGCTTCACCGACGCGGGGCGCATGGGTGGGGGAGGGGTCTCCAGTTCTGCGCGGAAGGTGTGGTCGGTGGCCAGCAGCATTCCCTCCAGGAGGGTCTGTTCGAGACGGCCACGGATCATCGGATGGCTCAGCAGTCCGAGCGGGACGTCCCGCTCCAGCAGGTTCCACGTCGCCAGACGCATCCAGCTCAGGCCGGATCCCCGTGAGACGTCCATGTACGGCTCGAAGCACGGTGGGCGCCGCACCGATCTGCCGAGCAGCAGCTCGAGCTGCCGGAGCACGGCCGCCTTGTCGATCTTGACGGTGAGTGCCTGGCAGTCGGCGGACCAGTTGTCGATGCGTATGTCCCGCGCCGGATCGAAGACCAGTGCCCGCTGCTCGGTCGCGAACTCCACGCCCCCGTGCCCCTCTTGAACACTGAAGCAGCCGCCGAAGGGCACGGCGACGTGGTAGACGCCCGGTTCGCCGAAGCTCATGCGCATCTCGGTGCCGAAGCCGATGTCGCCGACGGTGAGTGCGCCGAGCTCGACGACACTGAGCCTGGTCTCGAACTCCGTGGCCCGGCCCGCGACTTCGAGTCGCAGGTCGTAGTAGTGGGCCGCGATCGCCTCGCGCGCCTCCTCCAGTGAGGTCGTCGCGTAGCTGCTGAACTCGGCGGCCTGCTCCTCTTCCACGGCCAAGGCGCGTCAGCCCCTTCCCCGCTCGGTGTCTGCTGTTCAGCATGACCCCGAGAAGGGCCGGCCATACACGCCCGGAGCGCCGCGCGTTTCACAGCACGTCTCCGGGCCAGGGAACGCGCATCCTCGTGATCCGCTGCGGCAACGCGTACGCGCAGGGCCCGGGTTGCCCGGCCGGCCACGGACGCCGAGGGCGGATGTTCCGGCGCACGTCAGCCGCCGATGAGGGCCTGCCTCGTCCCTAGGCGTCGAGCATCCTGGCCAGCACCCCGCGCTGCAGCGGCAGCACCTCGGAGTGGAGGGCGCGGCCCTTGTCGGTGAGGGACACCCACACGCCCCGCCGGTCCTCCACGCACACGGACCGCTCCACCAGACCGTCCTTCTCCAGGCGGCCGATCAGCCGGGACAGCGCGCTCTGGCTGAGATGCACCCGTCCGACGAGGTTCTGCACCCGGCACTGGTCGCCCTGGCGGGGCGACTCGGTGGCGAGGATGTCGAGCACCTCGAAATCGCTCGCGCCCAGCCCGTGCGGGTGCAGCACGCGGTCGATCTCGCACATCGTGCGCGCGTGCACCGACAGGATGTCCCGCCACCGCTCCTCGAGGCCGGTTTCGACCGTGTTCACCGCCATACATGAACGGTAACACCGATCCGGCCAGTTGTTGTCTGTGCAACTAGTGTGCGTGCAACTAACGCCTCAGGCCTGCGGGTCCTGGGTGATCCCGACCAGGTTGCCGTCCGCGTCCTTGACGAACGCGATCAGTTTGCCGCCGCCGACGTCCTGGACGTCCTGCAAGGTCTCCGCGCCGGCCGCCACCAGTGCCGCGAGCGTGGCGCGGATGTCGTCGACGTGCCAGTAGGGAACCGGTCCGGTCATGCCCCTGGCGTGTCCGTTCGGGTCGAGGCCGACGTCCTGCCCCGCGTCCTTGAAGCCGACGTAGTACGGCTCGTCGGCGTACGGCTCCACGCCCAGCAGCGCGCTGAACAGGGCCTTCGCGGCGGCCAGGTCCTTGACGGGGTAGATGATCGTCTTGAGGCCGGCAGTCATGGTGTGCTCCTCCAGGTGATGTCCCGACGGTCCGTGTCGGTGGTTCCACGCTAGGTCGGGGGAGGGTGGGCGCGCTTCTCCGATCCTGATCGGTCGATACGGACCGGCTGCGGTGCCCGAGAACCACGCCGTGTGCGCCACGGCCGTCCAGGTGCCTCGGCCTCGGTCACGGACGTCGGCCGGGGAGGGCCGTCCGTGTCGATGCCGACGATTCTCTCGGGGCGGCGCTGCCTCGCTCGTGTCCCTGCCCGCCCGGCTCGCTGAGCGGCGCGAACGCGAGGGCCCGGTCCCTGTCCGAGGCGGGCCGCGACATGCCGGCCGACCCACACCGGTCGGACAGGCCCTGCCTGGCCGTACAGCCCTGCCTGGTGCAAGCACAATGCCTGGCCGTACGGCCCGCATGGTTCGTTCACGCCCGGCCTGGTCCTGCAAGCCCTGCCGATGCCACGGCATCCGGCCCCCGGCTCCTCCCCGGGCCCGCCTAGGTCGACTCCCGCCGCACCAGCTCCGTCGGCAGGATCACCGCCGCCGGATCCTCGCCGCTCAGCTGGGCCAGCAGTAGCCGCACCATCTCGGCGCTGATGCGGTCGTAGGGCTGGCGGATCGTGGTCAGCGCGGGGCTGGCCTCCGTCGCCGCGATCGAGTCGTCGAAGCCGCCCACGGCCACGTCCTCGGGGATCCGGCGACCCGCCCGGCGCAGTGCCGTCAGGGCGCCCAGCGCCATGAGGTCGGAGGCGACGAACACGGCGTCCAGGTCGGGGGCCCGGGCCAGCAGCCGCTCGGCGCCCGCCTCCCCGGCGGCCCGGCTGTAGTCGCCGGAGACGATGAGCCGCTCGTCGATCTCGACGCCGGCCTCCGTCAGGACCTCCTTGTAGCCGGCGAGACGGTCGACACCGCCGGGCGAGTCCGGCGGACCGGTCACGATGCCGATCCGGCGGCGGCCCAGGGACAGCAGATGGCGCACCATGTCACGGGCGCCGTCACGGTCGTCGGCGGCCACGTAACTGACCTTCGAACCGGACCGCATGGGCTTGCCGCACTGCACGACCGGCACGCCCGCCTTGTGCAGTTCCTCGGCCACCGGGTCGGCGGAGTGGCTGGTCACGAGCAGGACGCCGTCGAGGTGGCCGGCCGTGATGAACCGCTTGATCCGGCGCCGCTCGTCGTCGGTCCCGGCCAGCATCAGCAGCAGCGGGATGTCGTGCGCGGCCAGCGCCTGGGTGCAGCCTCGCAGCAGGACGTTGAAGTTGGGGTCCTCGAAGAACCGCTCCTGCGGCTCCGTCAGCAGGAATCCCACCGAGTCGGAGCGGCCGGTGATCAGCGAACGGGCGTGCCGGTTGACGACGTAGCCCGTCTTGCGGATGGCGGCGTTGACCGCCTCCAGGGCGGGCGGGCTGACGTAGTGCCCGCCGTTGAGCACACGCGAGACCGTGCCGCGCGAGACCCCGGCCTCGCGGGCCACGTCGTGGATCGTCGGCGGTTTGCGCCGGCCCCCCGCATTGTTCATGGTCAAGACTCTAAGGCCCCTGGGGGCGGCGCGAGGGTGCTCGGGCGGCGAGACGGCACGGACAGGATGCGACCGAACTGGGATCGTGCACAGAAAAGCCTGCAGACCGGCACTTGGCAAGCCTTGCCTCTGTACGGTTATCTTGGGCCGCGCGCTTGCGAACCTGTGTGTGCACGTTCCCAACTACTCGAAACGGGAGAGACCCATGCCGGAGACCACCCCCAGGGGCCTCACCAGGCTTGCCTTCGGCGGGGACTACAACCCGGAGCAGTGGCCCGAGAGCGTCTGGGACGAGGACGTCCGGCTGATGCGCGAGGCCGGGGTCACCATGGTCAGCGTGGGGATCTTCTCCTGGGCGCTGCTGGAGCCGGAACCGGGCGTGCACGACTTCGGCTGGCTGGACCGGATCCTCGCGCTGCTGCACGAGAACGGCATCCGTGTCGACCTCGGCACGCCCACGGTCGTCCCGCCCGCCTGGTTCTACCGCGCGCACCCCGACGCGCTGCCCGTCACGGCCGACGGCACCCGTCTCGCCTTCGGCTCCCGCGGCGCCATCTGCCACAGCAACGGTGCCTACCGCGCGGCCGCCGCGAACATCACCACCCGGCTCGCCGAGCGCTACGCCGGCCACCCGGCCCTCGCCATGTGGCACGTGCACAACGAGTACGGCGTTCCCGTCTCCGCCTGCTACTGCGACTGCTGCGCGGCTCATTTCCGACGCTGGCTCGAGACGACGTACGGCGGGGTCGACGGCGTCAACGAGGCCTGGGGCACCGCCTTCTGGGGCCAGCACTACACGAGCCTCGAGCAGATCGACCCGCCGCGCACCGCGGCCACCGTCGGCAACCCGGGCCAGGCGCTGGACTACAAGCGGTTCGCCGACGCCACCATGCGCGAGAACTTCGTGGCCGAGCGGGACATTCTGCACCGGCTCTCCCCGGGCATCCCGGTCACCACCAACTTCATGACCGCGCTCAGCCAGTGCGACTCCGTCGACTACTGGGCCTGGGGCCGTGAGGTGGACATCGTCACCAACGACCACTACCTCATCACCGACGGCCGCCGCACCCACGTCAACCTCGCGATGGCCGCCGACCTCACCCGCTCGGTTGCGGGCGGCGCCCCCTGGATCCTGCTGGAGCACTCCACCTCGGGCGTCAACTGGCAGCCTCGCAACCCCGCCAAGGCCCCCGGCCAGATGGCCCGCAACTCCCTGGCCCATGTGGCCCGCGGCTCCGAGGGAGCCATGTTCTTCCAGTGGCGCCAGTCCCGGCGCGGCGCCGAGAAGTTCCACTCGGCGATGGTCCCGCACGGCGGCACCGGCACGCGCGTGTGGCGCGAGGTGGTCGAACTGGGCGCCTCCCTGGACTCGTTGAGCAGCGTCCGCGGCACCCGCACACAGGCGGACGTGGCCGTCCTGTGGGACTGGCACTCCTGGTGGGCGCAGAACCTCGACTGGCGTCCCAGCGAGGACCACGACGCGCGCGAACGCGCCGACGCCTTCTACGAGGCCCTCTACGACCGCCACCTCACGGTCGACTTCGCTCACCCCGAAGCCGACCTGTCGGCCTATCCCCTTGTCGTCGTCCCCGCCCTGTACCTGATGACGGAGGCCGCGGGGCGCAACCTCGAGCAGTACGTCGAGAACGGCGGCACCCTCGTCGTGTCGTACTTCTCCGGCATCGTCGACGAACACGACGCCGTCCACGCGGGCGCGTACCCGGGCGCCCTGCGGGACGTGCTGGGCCTGACCGTCGAGGAGTTCTCGCCGCTGCTGCCCGGCAGGTCGGTCCGGATCACCGGCCCGGACGGCTCCGAGCTGACCGGCGACGTGTGGACCGAGTTCGTGGTGCCGCGCGGTGCCGAGACCGTGTGGACGTACGACGACGGCCTGGCCGCCGGTCACCCCGCCGTCACCCGGCACCGGCACGGTGAGGGCACCGCCTGGTACGTCTCCACCCGCCTGTCCGCCCAGGGCCTCGACGCCCTGCTCGGCTGGGCCGGCGAGGACGCCCGGCTGCCCTCCCGCGCGGACCTGCCCCACGACGTCGAGGTGGTCCGACGCAACGGAGAGACCGGTTCCTACGTCTTCGTGGTCAACCACACCGCGTCCGAGGCCAAGGTGCCCCTGGACGCGGCCGGAACCGAACTGCTGACCGGGGAACGCGCGGCGGGCCGCCTCGCCGTCCCCGCGGGTGCCGTACGGGTCGTACGACTCGACGGCTGAACCGACTCCCCTCCGCCCGCGAGACCACGAGCCGCGGGCGGAGGGGGCCCCAACTCCTCATGAGCGGCATGCGGTTCCCCTCCCGACCGCCGCACCGACGAACAGCCCTGTGCCACAGAGGAGTTCGATCTCGGACAAGCTCGGTGACTCCGGGACAAGGCACCTTCGGCTGCGGGACAGTGGACAGACGCAGAAGGAGGGCGGAGGGGACGAGATGCTGAGGACTCCGGCCGGCCAGAGGCGCCTGGAAATCCTGGAGTGGCTGAAGGACCCGGCCGCCCACTTCCCGCCGCAACGCCACGGCGACCCCGCCCAGGACGGAGTCACCGCCCGCGCGGTCGCGGGCAAGCTCGGCGTGTCCCGCTCGGTCGCGGAGACCCACCTCGGCCTGCTCGTGGACATCGGCCTGGTGCGCACCAGGAGAATCCGGTGGCGTACGTACTACCGTCGCGACGAGATGCGCATCGCCGAGGTGGCGCGCATGTTCGAGAAGGGCTGGTAGCGACCCGTACCGGAAGGGCAGGCACCCGATGGACCGTCCCACCGCACTGATTCCCCGCCATTACGTCGCGATCGGCGGCCACGGCCCCGAGGACGTCGTCGCCGACGCCCGCGGCCGGATCCTCACCGGAGTGGCGGACGGCCGGATCCTGCGCATCGACGGACTGACCGAACCCCTCGCCGCCCGCGTCGAGGTCCTCGCCGAGACCGGCGGCAGGCCGCTCGGCCTCGAACTCCTTCCGGACGGCGCCCTGTTGGTGTGCGACGCGGAACGCGGACTGCTGGGCGTCGACCTCGCCGACGGCACCGTACGGGTCGTCGCCGACGAGGTGGCGGGGGAGCGGCTGCGGTTCACCAGCAACGTGGTCGCACTGTCCGACGGCAGCGTCTACTTCACCGTCTCCAGCCGCCGGTACCCCCTGGACCAGTGGATCGGCGACATCGTGGAACACACCGGGACCGGCCGCCTGCTGCGCCTGGCACCCGGTGACGACACCCCCGAAGTCCTGCTGGAAGGACTGCAGTTCGCCAACGGCCTGGCCGCGAGCGCCGACGAGTCCTTCCTGGTCGTCGCCGAGACCGGGGCCCGCCGGCTCACCCGCTACCTGCTCGAAGGGCCGCGGGCAGGACGCGTCGAACCCCACGCCGAGAACCTCCCCGGCATGCCTGACAACATCTGGCGCGGCGGACCCGACGGCCCGGTCTGGGTCTCGCTCGCCGGCCCCCGCATCCCCCCGCTCGACCTGCTGCACCGCGCCTCCCCGCGCGTCCGCCGGAGTGCCGCCCGCGTCGCCGTGCACGCCCCCTACCGGCCCACCGCCGGCATCGGCGTCCTCGCGGTCGACGACGAGGGCCGTACGGTCCACCACCTCGCCCGCCGCAGCTCCCGCTTCCGCATGGTCACCAGCGTCTGCGAGGCCTCCGGCCACCTGGTCCTCGGCAGCCTCTGGGAGCGCGGGATCGCGCTGTGCGAGCCGCCCGCCGCGAAGTGACCCCGGCGGCATCCCGGCGTTACGCTGGTCCTCGGTCGCGATCACCCTCGCGGCACGGCGGTGGGGCCCGCCGTACCCGAACCGCGGCGAAGGCGCCGCCAACGGTCCCTACTTGCGATGGAGCGCGCCCGCACGCCCGGGCCCCGGCGAGTAGGAGAGACACGACCATGACAGCCCCGCAGAGCCTGCGCGCCCCCACCAGACCCGCACGCCCGTCCCTGTGGCAGGGCCAGGCACCCGTGGTCGCGGTGGTCGCGCTCGGCGGTGCCCTGGGCGCCACGGCCCGGTACGCCCTCGCCCTCAACTGGCCCGCACCGCCCGGCGGATTCCCCTGGGCGACCTTCTGGACCAACGTCGTCGGCTGTGCCGTCATCGGCGTCTTCATGGTCCTCATCACCGACGCCCTGGCCGCCCACCGACTGGTCCGGCCCTTCTTCGGCACCGGCGTCCTCGGCGGTTTCACCACCTTCTCCACCTACGCCGTCGACATCCAGAGGCTCGTCGACCACGGCCGGCCCGCCATCGGCCTGGCCTATCTCGCCGCGACCCTGCTCGCGGCCCTCACGGCGGTGTGGGTGGCGTCCACGGCGACCCGCCGCGTCCTGAAGCGGAGGCAGCCATGACGAGGCTGACCGGCAGCGCCCTGCGCGTGACCGTCCACATCGGCGAGAACGACACCTGGCACCACAAGCCCCTCTACGCCGAAATCGTGCACCGCGCCCACGCCGCCGGTCTCGCCGGGGCCAGTGTCTTCCGTGGCATCGAGGGCTTCGGCGCGTCCTCCCTGATCCACACCGCCCGGTTGCTCTCCCTCAGCGAGGACCTGCCGGTGGCCGTGGTCATCGTCGACACCGAGACGCGGGTGCGGGAGTTCCTTCCGCAGCTCGACGAACTCGTCACGGAGGGACTGGTGACCCTCGACGAGTGCGAGGTCATCCGGTACGTCGGCCGCTACGAGAACCAGGACACAGCGGGCACGAAGGGTAAGAAGTCGTTGTGAACTGGCTGCTGGTCGTCACGGGTGCCGTGGTCGGGGCCCCGCTGCGCTATCTCACCGACCGCGCGGTGCAGGCACGGCACGACTCGGTCTTCCCCTGGGGCACGTTCGCCGTCAATGTCACGGGCTGTCTGATCCTCGGCCTGCTGACCGGCGCGGTGGCCGCGGGGGCGGCCGGATCCCACCTGCAGCTCCTCCTGGGCACCGGCCTGTGCGGGGCCCTGACGACGTACTCCACCTTCTCCTACGAGACCCTCCGGCTCACCGAGACCGGGGCGCGCCTGTACGCCGTGGCCAACGTGGTCGCGAGCGTGGTGGCCGGTCTCGGGGCGGCCTTCGCGGGGGTGGCGCTGGCGCAGGCGCTGTGGGCGTAGGTCTCGACCCTTGTCCGCGTGTAGTAAGACTGTGGCCTCCGCACCTGCCTTCCCCTGAGAAGAACTGGATCCCATGAGCGTCATCAGCGTCGGTCAGGCCGTCGTCCTCGGAGCCGTCGAGGGGGTGACCGAGTTCCTGCCCGTCTCCTCCACCGGCCATCTGAAGATCGTCGAGGGGCTGATGGACATTCCCGTCGACAACGACGCCGTCGTCGGGTTCTCGGCCGTCATCCAGGTCGGTGCGATCGCCGCCGTGCTCGTGTACTTCTTCAAGGACATCGTGCGGATCGTCTCCGCGTGGGGGAGGGGCCTGGTCAACAAGGAGGAGCGCTACCACCACGACTACAAGTTCGCCTGGTGGGTGATCGCCGCGACCATCCCGATCGTCGTCGTGGGCCTGGCCGCCAAGCCGCTCATCGAGGGACCGCTCGCCTCCCTGTGGGTGGTCGCCGGTTCCCTGATCGTGGGCAGTGGCGTGATGTGGGCGGCGGACCAGATGGGCCGGCACAAGCGCGGCGAGGACGACACCTCGTTCAAGGACGCCATGCTGGTCGGCAGCTCCCAGATCCTGGCCCTGCTCTTCCCGGGCTTCTCCCGCTCCGGCGCCACCATGTCCACGGCGCTGATCCTTGACCTGGACCGCGTGGCCGCGACCCGCCTCTCGTTCTTCCTCGGCATCCCCGCCCTCACCGGTGCCGGCATCTACGAGCTCAAGGACGCCCTGGGCACGGGCGTGGGCGCGGCCCCCCTCGCCGTCGGCACGGCCGTCTCCTTCGTGGTCGCCTACGCCTCCATCGCCTGGCTCCTGAAGTTCGTGGCCAAGCACTCCTTCAACGCCTTCGTCATCTACCGCATCGTCGTCGGCCTCCTCCTCTTCGGCCTCCTGGCCACGGGAACCCTCGACAGCTGACAGGCGCCCGACGAGGAGGACGGGCCCGTTTCCACGGCACCGGGTCCGCATTGGGACACGAGGTCGCCGACCGCCGTGAGGGTGGCAGGGCCCGTGCCGAAGGTGCCGTGCTCGACGCGGAGGACGGGGCCCGGTCCGACGGCAGGGCAGAGCCCGTCCAGCGGGGTTCGCCCGCGCCCAGCTCGCCGCCCCCAGCTTCCCCACCGGGCCTGCTGCCAGCCGCAGCGGCGGCAGGCCCTCACCGAAGTGCCGTCCTCGGCGAAAAGGCCCCGGCCCCCTCCCGCCGCGCCGCACACCCCGCCCACCGGGAGTTCTCCGGGTCGGCGCCCTTTGCGCCGCCGCCCTGCTTCCCCCGCGGAGCGCGTCGTGGGTCCCGGTCCCGGCGTCCCATCTGCCCGCCCCCTTGACAGCACCCTCCCGGCGCCCGGAGTATCACTCCCGTGAACCTGTCAGACAGCCGGACAGCCAGTCAGCCGCCGAGGCGTATCAGCGCCATGGAGGCGGTGTTGGCGCATCTGCGTGCCGCCATCGAGCGCGGGGAGTACGCCATCGGCGACAAGCTCCCCTCGGAGGCGGAGCTCTGCCGCACCCTGGAGATCAGCCGACCCGTCCTGCGCGAGGCCCTCAGGGCCCTGCAGACCATGGGCCTGACCGTCTCCAAGACCGGCAAGGGCACCTTCGTCGTGGCCAACGCGGTGGAGGACCCGACCTTCGGCGACTACGTGGCCAGCGACCTCCTGGAAGTACGCCGCCACGTCGAGATCCCGGTCGCCGGCTACGCGGCCCGGCGCCGCACCCCGGAGAACCTCGACCACCTGGCCCACCTGCTGGACCGGATGGAACGGGAGACCGACACCACGGCATGGGTCGCGATGGACACCCTCTTCCACCTCGCCGTGGCCGAGGCCGCCCAGAACCCGGTCTTCCGCCGGGTCATCGAGGAGATCCGCGACGCACTGGCGCGCCAGTCGGCCTTCCTCAACGAGCTGGGCGGCCGCCGGGAGCAGTCCAACCGCGAGCACCGCGCGATCGTCGAGGCACTGATCGACGGTTCCGAGCACGACGCGGTGGAGGCCATGTCCCACCACCTGGACCGCGTCGAGACCACCCTCACCGACATCGTGCGTTCCCCGAACTCGGGCACGGACAGCACGGACACCCCCACGGAAGGCGAGTCCCAGGCGTGAGCGAGCAGTCCCTGCACGACGACGTGCAGAAACGTTCCAGCCATGTCGATGCCGGAGACGAGGGCTACAGCAAGTCCCTCAAGTCACGGCACGTCAACATGATCGCCATCGGCGGCGCCATCGGCACCGGCCTCTTCCTCGGCGCCGGCGGCCGTCTCGCCGACGCCGGCCCCTCCCTCTTCATCGCCTACGCGGTCTGCGGCGTCTTCGCCTTCCTCGTCGTCCGCGCCCTCGGCGAACTGGTCCTCTACCGGCCCTCCTCCGGCGCCTTCGTGTCGTACGCCCGGGAGTTCCTCGGCGAGAAGGGCGCCTACGTCGCCGGCTGGATGTACTTCCTGAACTGGGCCACCACCGGCATCGCGGACATCACCGCGGTCGCCCTCTACACCCACTACTGGGGCATGTTCTCCGACATCCCGCAGTGGGTGATCGCGCTCATCGCGCTCGCGGTGGTCCTCACCGTGAACCTCATCTCGGTGAAGATGTTCGGCGAGCTGGAGTTCTGGTTCGCCATCATCAAGGTGGGCGCGCTCGTGGCGTTCATGCTGATCGGCATCTTCCTGCTGGCCACCCAGCACCCGATCGACGGCCACCACCCCGGCCCGGCCCTGATCACCGACAACGGCGGTGTCTTCCCCAACGGCCTGCTGCCCATGCTGCTGATCATCCAGGGCGTCGTCTTCGCCTACGCCTCCGTCGAACTCGTCGGTGTCGCCGCGGGCGAGACCGAGAACCCCGAGAAGATCATGCCCAAGGCGATCAACTCGATCATGTGGCGCGTCGGCCTCTTCTACGTCGGCTCGGTCCTCCTGCTCTCGATGCTGCTGCCCTGGAGCATGTACTCGGCCGGCGAGAGCCCCTTCGTGACCGTCCTGTCCAACATCGGCATCCCGGCCGCGGGCGGTGTGATGAACCTCGTCGTCATGACGGCCGCCATGTCCTCGCTCAACTCCGGCCTGTACTCCACCGGCCGCATCCTGCGCTCCATGGCGATGGCGGGCTCCGCCCCGAAGTTCACCTCGGTGATGAGCCGCAGCCAGGTCCCGTACGGCGGCATCCTGCTCACCAGCGGTATCTGTGTCCTCGGCGTCGGCCTCAACTTCGTCGTCCCCGCCGACGCGTTCGAGATCGTGCTGAACTTCGCCGCCATCGGCATCCTCGCCACCTGGGGCATGATCATGATCTGTCACCTGCTCTTCTGGCAGAAGACCCAGAAGGGCGACCTGACCCGCCCCGGCTACCGACTGCCGGGATCCCCCTGGACCGAACTCGTGACGCTGGCCTTCCTCGCCTCCGTCCTGGTCCTCATGTACGCCGACGGCGGCGCCGGCCGCACCACCGTGCTGTGCCTCCCGCTGATCGTCGGGGCCCTGGTCGCGGGATGGTTCGCCGTCCGGGGCCGGATTGCTCGTATGGCGAGCGAGACCGCATCCACCAGCGCCGACGCGTGACCCGCACGGCGCTCCTCTCGAAGCAGGAAGTGATGTACAGCAGTTCCGTCGCGGCCGCACCCATGATCCGCGAGCCCCTCCACACCCCCGTCGCCCACCTGATACGCGGCGGGGTCGTGGAGGGCATCCACTACGGCTCCGTCGTCGTCCTCGGTGCCGACGGACGGGTCGGCTTCCAGCTCGGCGACATCGAGGCCGCTTTCTATCCGCGCTCGGCGCTCAAGCCGGTCCAGGCCGTCGCCATGGTGCGGGCCGGGCTGCCGCTGGACGGTGAGCTTCTCTCCCTGACGGCGGCGAGCCACTCCGGCGAGGAGCGGCACCTCGACGGCACCCGGCGGATCCTGGAGCTCGCCGGGCTCTCCGAGGACGCCCTGCGCAACGTTCCCGACATGCCGTTCGAACCGGCCGTGCGGGACGCCTGGGTGCGGGAGGGGCGGCCGCCTTCCCGGCTCGCCCAGAACTGCTCCGGCAAGCACGCGGCGATGCTGTACACGTGCGTGCTCAACGACTGGCCCCTTGAGGGATACCTCGCCCCCTCGCACCCGCTCCAGCAGGCGATCGCGGAGATCGTGGAGGACCTGACCGGGCAGCGGATCGCACAGGTCACCGTGGACGGGTGCGGCGCGCCGCTGTTCTCCGTCTCGCTGCACGGCCTCGCCCGGGCCGCCGCACGGATCTCGTCGGCGGCTCCCGGTACTCCGGAGGCCCGAGTCGCCGACGCGATGCGTGAGCATGCCGAGATGGCCTCCGGGGCGGGGCGTGACGTGGCCGCGTTGATGAAGGCCGTACCCGGACTGCTCGCCAAGGACGGCTTCGAGGGCGTCCAGGTGGCCGCCCTTCCCGACGGGCGGGCCGTCGCCGTGAAGATCTCCGACGGGGCGAACCGGGCGCGGGTGCCGGTGGCCGCGGCGGCGCTCGCGTTCGCCGGAGTCTCGCCTGACCTGCTCACGGAGTTCCGGGGCGAGGCGCTCCTCGGGGGCGGCCTCGAAGTCGGGCGCGTGCGGCCCGTTCGCTCGCTGGAGCCCGTCGTCGTGTCCGCCTGCGCCTAGCAGACAGCCGGATCGCCTGCCGGATCAGCTGTACCGCGACTGCGGGCCGATCGTGGCCGGTCGCGCAGTTCCCCGCGCCCAAGAAGCACGTACCTGAGCCCCTCTCGGAAGAAGGACCGTACCCTCATGACCGTCGTCGTCAGCCGCCGTGAGCACGATCTGCTGGGTGACCGGGATGTTCCGGCCGACGCCTACTGGGGCGTGCACACCCTGCGGGCCACCGAGAACTTCCCCATCACCGGCACCCGGATCTCCGCCTACCCCCACCTCGTCGACGCCCTCGCCGCCGTCAAGGAGGCGGCCGCCCTCGCCAACGAGGAGCTCGGGCTGCTGGCGCCCCGGAAGGCCGCCGCGATCGTGGAGGCCTGCCGGGAGATCCGGGACGGCAAGCTCCACGACCAGTTCGTGGTCGACGTGATCCAGGGCGGGGCCGGCACCTCGACCAACATGAACGCCAACGAGGTCATCGCGAACCGGGCCCTTGAGCTGCTGGGCCACGAGAAGGGCCAGTACTCCTTCCTGCACCCCAACGAGGACGTCAACCTGGGCCAGTCGACCAATGACGTCTACCCGACCGCCGTGAAGATCGCGACGGTCTTCGCGGTGCGTGGACTGCTCGACGCGATGGCTGTACTTCAGGACTCCTTCGCCCGGAAGGCCGTCGAGTTCCGTGACGTGCTCAAGATGGGCCGTACACAGTTGCAGGACGCGGTCCCCATGACGCTCGGTCAAGAGTTCTCGGCCTATGCCGTCATGACGGACGAGGACCGCAGCCGTCTTGACGAGGCCGTCCAGTTGATCCATGAGATCAACCTGGGAGCCACGGCCATCGGGACAGGACTCAACGCGCCCGCCGGGTACGCCGAGTCGGCCCGCCGTCATCTCGCCGCGCTCACCGGGCTTCCGCTGGTCACCGCCGCCAACCTGGTCGAGGCCACCCAGGACTGCGGGGCGTTCGTCCAGATGTCCGGTGTCCTGAAGCGGATCGCGGTCAAGCTGAGCAAGAGCTGCAACGATCTGCGGCTGCTGTCGTCGGGGCCGCGCGCGGGCCTGGGCGAGATCAACCTGCCGCCCGTGCAGGCCGGCTCGTCGATCATGCCCGGCAAGGTCAACCCGGTGATCCCCGAGGTGGTCAACCAGGTCGCCTTCGAGGTGATCGGCAACGACGTGACCATCACGATGGCCGCGGAGGCCGGACAGCTCCAGCTCAACGCCTTCGAACCGATCATCCTGCACTCCCTGTCGGAGTCGATCACCCATCTGCGCGCCGCCTGCCTGACCCTGGCCGAGCGCTGCGTGGACGGCATCACCGCCAACACCGAGGCGCTGCGCCGGACGGTGGAGAACTCCATCGGCCTGGTCACCGCCCTCAACCCGCACATCGGGTACACGGCGGCCACCGACATCGCCAAGGAGGCCCTCGCCACCGGCCGTGGCGTGGCCGAACTCGTTCTGGAGAAGGGCCTGCTGCCCGCCGAGACACTCGCGGAGCTGCTGCGTCCCGAGGTGCTCGCGGGCAGCGGCACGGGGCAGGCGATCTGACGCGGGCCGTTCGCACGACGGCACCTCGCGTCATGCGGTCTCCGGGCGTGTCGCACCGGGCCGACACGCGGGGTGCTGTCACACCCAGGGATGAAGCGTCACCGGCGCGCCCCGACCGCCGGAGCCCGGAGACGGCGGGGTCACACGCTGCTCCGTCCCCCCGTGGGTACCGGCTGGTCGGCGCAGCCCGCCTCGCCATTATCCAGAAAGTGCTATCAACGCTCATATGCTGAATTCGCGGCCTTCGACAACAGGCCGTCTCCGTCTCCTGTCCTGGTGAATTCTCCCTTTGCACTCCCGCGCCGGGCGGAGCGATGGAATCCTTCGGTTAATACAGGAGAATTCATGCGTGTGGCCGTGACAGGTGGCGGCGGTTTTCTCGGCTCGCATCTGTGCGAAGCACTTCTGAGGCGCGGCGACGAAGTCGTCTGCCTCGACGACTTCTCGACCGGCGACCCCGCCAACATCGCTCCCTTCATCGGGAATCCCGCCTTCGAACTCGTCCGCTGCGACGTCAGCCGGTCGGTCGAGGTGGCCGGCCCCGTCGACGCGGTGGCCCACCTGGCCAGCCCCGCCTCGCCCCCCGACTACCTCGCGCGGCCCCTGGAGACGCTCGCCGTGGGCAGCCGCGGCACGGAGAACGCGCTGCGTCTCGCGGCACACCACGACGCCCGCTTCGTCCTCGCCTCCACGAGCGAGGTGTACGGCGACCCCGAAGTGCACCCCCAGGAAGAGACGTACTGGGGGCATGTGAACCCCGTCGGCCCGCGCTCCGTCTACGACGAGGCGAAAAGGTTCTCCGAGGCGCTGACCCAGGCCTACCGGACGAAGCGCGGAACGAACACCGGAATCATGAGGATCTTCAACACCTATGGCCCACGCATGCGTCCGCACGACGGCCGGGTCGTCTCCAGCTTCGTCGTCCAGGCGCTCGCCGGAGAACCACTGACCGTCTACGGCGACGGAAAGCAGACCCGCAGTTTCTGCTACGTCGACGACCTCGTGCGCGGAATCGTCGCCATGCTCGACCACGACGAACCCGGACCGGTGAATCTCGGAAACCCCGTGGAACTGACGGTTCTGCAACTCGCCGAAATGGTCCTGGGCCTGACGGGGGCAAAGGCCGAGATCCAGTTCCACGAACTGCCGGTCGACGACCCCACCCGACGCAGACCCGTGATCACCCGGGCGGCACAACGCCTGGGCTGGAAGCCCGAGGTCGCCATCGAGGACGGACTGCGCCGCACCGTGGAGTGGTTCGCCGCCCGCCCCGACGACATCGCCGCCGCGCTCTGCGCGATCCGGGGCGGACAACAGGACGGCCTCGTCACCGCCGAGCCCCGCTCGGTCGGCGCGACCCCCGTCGCGTCGTGACCCAGACGGACCACGGCCGCGGGCGCGCCGCCGCCCTCGAAGCCGGCCGGCACCTGCCGGGCACCGACGACGCGATGCTGCGAACCCACCTGCGGCGTCTCTCGGCGGGCAACGTCGTCGACGCGCCGGCCGACGGGCCGGTCTTCGGCAGGCCGCGCAGAAAGCTCACACCCGGCCCCACCTCCTGGGTTCCCCGCCTTGGCCGCCTCGACCAGATGAAGGTGTCCCTGCTCGCGGTGTGCTGGTGGACCGCGCTCGTCGTCTTCTGGGAGTGGTGGCTGCGCCCCGAACACCGGATCGGCTGGGCGGGCTTCGCGCTGAACAGCGCACTCCTGCTGTACCTGTCCGTGCTGCCGCTGTACTTCGTCCTCGTGATGATGCGGCTGCGCGTCTTCAACCCCGCCGTCGACGTGCCGAGGCTGCCCACCGCCTTCGTGGTGACCCGCGCCCCGTCCGAACCCTGGGCCGTCGCCCGCACCACGCTCACGGCGATGCTGCGCCAGGACTTCCCGCACCCCTACGACGTGTGGCTGTGCGACGAGGACCCCACCGAGGAGATCCTGGACTGGTGCGAGTCCAACGCGGTGCGCGTCTCCTGCCGCCGCGGCGTCCCGGCGTACCACCGCGACGCCTGGCCCCGCCGCACCCGGTGCAAGGAGGGCAACCTCGCGCACTTCTACGACCACTGGGGCTACTGCGAGTACGACGTGGTCGTCCAGCTCGACGTCGACCACGTGCCCCACCCCCGCTACCTCGGCGAGATGGTCCGGCCCTTCGCCGACCCGGCCGTCGGCTACGTCGCCGCCCCCAGTGTGTGCGACGCCAACGCCCGCACCTCGTGGTCGGCCCGCGGTCGGCTGCACCGCGAGGCCACTTTCCACGGACCCATGCAGCTAGGCCACTCCGACGGCCTGGCACCGCTGTGCATCGGCTCCCACTACGCCGTGCGGACCCGGGCCCTCCAGGACATCGGCGGCCTCGGGCCCGAACTCGCCGAGGACTTCTCGACGACGTTCCTGCTGAACTCGGCGGGCTGGCACGGGGCCTTCGCCATCGACGCCGAGGCCCACGGAGACGGCCCGATCACCTTCGCCGCCATGGTGACGCAGGAGTTCCAGTGGTCACGCAGCCTGGTGTTCATGCTGCTGGGCATGCTCCCCAAGCACCTGCGCCGCATGCCCGGCCGGCTGCGCGTCCGGTTCGCGTTCGCCCTCTCCTACTATCCGCTGCTGGCGCTGACGACGACCGCCGGCCTGCTGCTGCCCCCCGTCGCCGCGGTCACCGGCCGCCCGTGGATCGACGTCAACTACGGCGCCTTCCTGCTGCACTTCTGGGCCATGTCGCTCTTCCTGGTGCTGCTCACCCGGGTGCTGCGACGGCGCGGCCTGCTGCGGCCCGTCGACGCACCGCTGCTGAGCTGGGAGGGCTGGCTCTTCGCACTCACCCGCTGGCCCTACGTGGCCTGGGGAGCCGCGGCCGCGCTGGTGCAGCGGGTGCGGCCGAGGAAGGTCGTCTTCAAGGTGACGCCCAAGGTCCGCGACGGCATGGAGCCCCTGCCGCTGCGCCTGATGCTGCCCTACCTCCTGATCACCCTCGTGCTCTCCGGAGCCGCCGTGGTCGGCCAGCTCACCGGCCCCGCCGTCGGCTATGTGTTCCTGTGCCTGCTCGGTTCCCTGTCCTACGCGCTGGTGACCCTCGCCGTCGGCGTCCTGCACATCCGGGAGACCGCCAGATCGGCGGGCGTCCGTGTGCACCGCGCCCTGCGGACCGCCGCCCTGCCGCTGACCGCGGGCCTCGTCGCCCTCGTACCGCTGGCGTGGGCCCTGATGCTGTTCCCCACCTACCTGCGCGGATTCCTCGCGAGCTGACGCCGCGGCCCCGCCGGACCCGAACCGGCGATCCGACGAACCAGAAGGACGAGGTACCCCATGCCCGAAACGGTCCTGGTGACCGGCGGCGCAGGCTTCATCGGCAGCCACACCTGCGTCGAACTGCTCACCCACGGCTACGAAGTCGTCGTCGTCGACAACCACGTCAACAGCTCCCCCCAGGCCCTGGACCGCATCGCCAAGACGGCCGGACGCCCCCTCACCGCCTCCTACCAGGTCGACGTACGCGACCGGCAGGCCCTCGGCGAGGTGTTCGCCGCCCACCAGGTGGACGCCGTCATCCACTTCGCGGCGCACAAGGCGGTCGGAGAGTCGGTGGCGCTGCCCGTCGAGTACTACGACACCAACGTCGGCGGTACCTGCGCCCTGCTGTCCGTCATGCGCGAGCACGGCGTCCACCGGCTGGTCTTCTCCTCCTCGTGCTCCGTCTACGGCGACGCGCGGACCGTGCCCCTGACCGAGCTGAGCCCGGTCGCGCCCACCAATCCCTACGCGCGCACCAAGCTGATGTGCGAGCAGGTCCTCGCGGACGTGTGTGCCCACCTGACAGACATGAAGGTCCTCGCCCTGCGCTACTTCAACCCTGTCGGAGCCCACCCCGACGGCCTCCTCGGCGAGGACCCGCGTGGCGTCCCCAACAACGTGATGCCGTACGTCGCCCAGGTCGCCGTCGGCCGACGCGAGCAACTCAGCGTCTTCGGCGACGACTACCCCACGCCCGACGGCACCGGGGTCCGGGACTACATCCACGTCATGGACGTCGCCGAGGGACACCGGGTGGCCGTCGAGCACCTGGACGACGACACGGGCATGCGGGTGTTCAACCTCGGCACGGGCGTCGGCACCTCGGTGCTCGAACTGGTCGCCGCGTTCGGCGAGGCGAGCGGCCGGGACATCCCCCACCGGATCGTCGACCGCAGACCCGGCGACGTCGCCGAACTCGTCGCCGACGCGAGCGCGGTGGCCGCGGCCTGGAACTGGACCACCACACGCGATCTCGCCGCCATGTGCCGGGACGCCTGGCGGTTCCAGGAACTCAATCCCCACGGCTATGCCCCCTGACCCCGTCGACGTCGGCGGCCCCCAGACAGGAGAACGTTCATGCGGTTGACCGTCATCGGTACCGGCTACCTCGGAGCCGTGCACGCCGCGTGCATGGCTGACATCGGACACGACGTACTCGGCGTCGACACCGACTCCAGGAAGATCGAGGCACTCGCGGCAGGCCGGGCGCCCTTCTACGAACCCGGCCTGCCCGAGATCCTCACCAGGAACACGGAGAACGGGCGGCTGCGCTTCACCACCTCTTTGCAGGAGGCGGCCGACTTCGCCGACCTGCACTTCGTGTGCGTCGGCACCCCCCAGCGCCCCGACTCCCTCGCCGCCGACCTGAGCCACGTCGAGGCGGTCGTCGACGGCCTGGCAGCGCTCCTGACGCGCGACGGCCTCATCGTCGGCAAGTCGACCGTGCCGGTGGGCACCACCCGCGCGCTGAGCCGCAGGGTGGGGGCGCGCCTGCGGCCCGGCGTCGACGCCGAGGTCGCCTGGAACCCGGAGTTCCTGCGCGAGGGCTACGCCGTCCAGGACACCCTGCACCCCGACCGGCTCGTCGCGGGCGTCACCTCGCCCCGCGCCGACCAGCTGCTGCGCGCCGTCTACGACACGATGCTGCGCGCCGGGGTCGCCTACGTCAGCACCGATCCCGCCACCGCGGAACTGGTCAAGGTCGCCGCCAACTCCTTCCTGGCGACGAAGATCTCCTTCATCAACGCCATGGCGGAGGTCTGCGACGCCTCCGGCGCCGACGTGGTGACCCTCGCCGAGGCCCTCGGCCACGACGTGCGCATCGGGCGCCGGTTCCTGTCCGCCGGGCTCGGCTTCGGCGGCGGCTGCCTGCCCAAGGACATCCGTGCCTTCCTCGCCCGGGCCGAGGAACTCCAGGTGGGGGAGGCGGTGTCCTTCCTGCACCAGGTCGACCGGATCAACCACCGCCAGCGACGGCGGACCGTCGAGCTCGCCCGTCACCTCCTGGGCGGCTCGTTCGCCGGACGACGGGTCGCGGTGCTGGGCGCCACCTTCAAGCCCGACAGCGACGACGTGCGCGACTCACCGGCGCTCGCCGTCACCGCGGAGATCGCCGCCGAGGGCGCCGAAGTCCTCGTCCACGACCCCGAGGGCCTCGACAACGCGCGGACCGCCCTGCCCGGGCCGACGTACTGCACGGACGCCATGGAGGCGTGCCGGGACGCCGACCTGGTGCTGCACCTGACGGAGTGGCGCCACTACCGCGACCTCGACCCGGTGAAGCTGGCCGAAGTGGTCCGGGCGCCGCGCCTGATCGACGCGCGCAACGCCCTGGACCCCGCGCTCTGGCGGGCGGCCGGCTGGAACGTGCGCTCCCTGGGCCGCCCCGCGCACGTGCCGCAGCCCGGCTCGGGTGACGCCCTGCGGGTGACGATCCCTCAGGCCGCCGGCGCGAGCTGGACGGCGCCCACCCCGGGCGACCCCTTCAGCGGCGCCCCGAAGTAGTCCATCGGCCCCGGGTTCACGCCCAGGTTCCGCAGGTTCACGGCGGCACCGGTCAGCGTGTGGGTGCACTGGGAGGCCAGTGCGCCGCGCGTCGGACCGGCGCCGTGCAGATTGGGTCCGGCCGCGGACAGCGGGACCTGGGTGAGACAGGGATCCACGTCGGTACCGGTGGCCCGCTGGCCCAGGGTCTCCTGACCCGTCGCCAGGCGCCAGGAGGCCAGATCGGTGAAGGAGCCGTCCCCCCACTGCAGGTTCCAGCCCTGCGGGCTGTAGTAGTCGTTGCCCTGCATGGTCACGTCCGACGGCAGGAAGGCGTTCTGGGACGCCACGATCGGGGGGCCGTCCGTCACGAACACGTTGTTGCGCACGGTGACGGAGCCCAGGCTCGGCTCGAGCCGCAGCGCGGGCGCGCGGACAGCGCCGTTGGCGGTGATCAGCACGGTGTTGTGGTAGATCGCGAGGTTCGTCACCCGCGACCCGAACGCGACGATGCCGCCGTACTCCTGGAGCTTGCGGCTGTCGTCGTGGCTGATGTTGTACCGGATCGTGTTGCCCGTCTGGGCGGTGTTCGCGACGGCGGAGTAGGCGAGGAAGCCGGCGCCGTCGTTGCCGTAGGCCAGGTTGTACTGCATCACCGAGTGGGACACGTTGTTGTCCAGGCCGAACCCGCCGCCGTCCACCCGCGAGCCGGTGCGATTGCCGTAGGAGACGTTCTTCTGGAGCGTCATCCGCGTCGAGTCGTACGTCCAGATGCCCTCGGGGCCCTCCATCGCGTCCGGCGAGGAGAGCTCCCCGTTGTCATGGGCGACCGACTGCTCGACCCGGCCGCGCCGGATGCTGCCCAGGACGATGCCGCTGCCGGTGTTGCGTTCGGAGGCCTGCGGGTCGCCGACGTTGTCGAACGCCGTCACGCCCGAGACGGTCACGTCCTCGTGCGCGTAGGCGGGCGCGTCCGCGTCGAAGGCGGGGCCGTCGGCCACGAGCCCCGCGTCCTGGTTGGTGTGCAGCGAGGTGTCGCTGATCAGCACGTCCCGGAAGCCCGACGCCTCCTTGCCGCCGTGCAGCCGGATGCCGTTGCGGAAGTTCTTCACCTCGACGCCCGAGACCCGCACGTACGGCAGCTTCCGGTCGCCGGGCAGATCGCTGACGAAGGCGATGCCGTCCTGGGTCCGGTAGGCCGCCGCGTCGCCCACGACGACCAGGTCGCGCAGGGCGACACCGCTCGTGTTGTGCACCTCGATCGCGCGCGACCCGCTCGCCAGGATCGTCGCGCGGCCCTTGCCGTAGGACTCGATCACCACGGGTCTGCGGGGGTCGCCGGCGTCTCCTTGGCCGATGCTCAGCGTCCCCCGGAACCGGGCGCCGCCCTGAAGCCGCAGTCGGTCGGCCGGCCTGAACCGCAGGGCGTCGGCGTGGCGGAGGGTGCGCCAGGCGGACTGTGGGGTCCGGCCGTCGTTGCCGTCGTCACCCTGCGGACTGACGTAGAAGTTCCGTCCTCCCTGCGCGTTCTCCCGCAGGGGGACGTGCGGGGCGGGCATGGTGCATCCGGCCAGCAGCACCGCCATGGCGCACATGCCCACCGCGGCGGCCCGCCGCGACGGACCGGCGACCGGCTCGGCCCTGCGTGTGTTGTCCTGTCGCATCGAGTCGGTGACTTCGGTGCGCTGCTTTCGCTGACGCATCATCGCTCCTGTCTGCTCGATGACCGAACGGCCCCGCCTCTCGGGAGCCGCGGACCCTCACCCTGACGTGCGGGCCCGCGATCGACGGGCCAGCACGCGCAGTTCGGCCCAAGACATGCCTGATTGGACGGCACCACGGGCACGCCCCGGCACGCGCTCGTCGCGAAGCCGCCGCCGTCCCGAGAGGGGCACGTCGCCTTCCGGCCACCCCGCGTCGACACGCTGACGGAGTGTTGGCCATGGCTTTCCCCGTCGATCTCCGCCGCTGCCGGACGCTGGGCCTGGCCGGAACCGCCTTCCTCGCACTGGGCGGTGAGACGGCCGGTGCCCTGCCCGCCCGGGAGCTGCCGGACGCGTCCTCGCCCCAGGCCGCCCTGGGCCTGGTCGGCGCCTACTTCGGCGTCGTCCTCCTGATCGCCGCCTGGCTGCTCCTCGGCCGTCTGGTGCGCAGCCCCGAGCGGCGGCCCGGAACCCGCGAGCTGATGGGGGTCCTCGTCATCTGGTCGATCCCGCTGCTGCTCGCCCCGCCCCTGTTCAGCCGGGACGTCTACAGCTATCTCGCACAAGGCGCCATGGCCGACGCCCACTTGGACGTCTACAGCCACGGCCCCGCCCTGCTCGGCGGCCCCCTCGCCGACGAGGTCGCCCCCATGTGGCGCCATACGGCCGCCCCGTACGGCCCCGTGTTCCTCGGCGTGGCCTCCGCACTGGCCAAGGCGTCCCGCGGTGAACTCCCCGCCGGTCTGTTCGGGATGCGGCTGGTCGCCCTGCTCGGGGTGGCCCTCATGGCGACCGCACTGCCCCGTCTGGCCCGCCACAGCGGCGCCGACCCGGCCGCCGCGCTCTGGCTGGGCGCCCTCAACCCGCTCGTGCTGCTGCACCTGGTCGCCGGCGCCCACAACGACGCCGTCATGCTCGGTCTGCTCGGCCTCGGCCTGGTCGCCGCGCTGGGCCGGTGGCCGATCCTGGGCGCCGTACTGGTGACGCTCGCGTCGCTGGTCAAGGCCCCCGCCGCGCTGGGGCTCGCGGCGATCGTCGTGCTGCGCGTCCGGGCCGGTGACCGTCCGCCGAGAGCCGTTCTCACGGCCGCCGTCTCGGCAGCCGCCACCACTGTCGCCGCGACAGCCGTGGCGGGCACCGGCTACGGCTGGATCGGCGCCCTCAACACCCCGGTCTCGTCCGGGAACTGGGCCCTCACCAGCCTCCTCGGCCGCGCCACCGGAGCCCTGCTGGAACGCCTCGGCAGCGATCTGGCCCCGCTGGCCCTCCCGTTCTGGCACGCCCTCGGCGTCATGACCGCCGTCGCCGTCATCGGCTGCATATGGCTGCGGCTGCGTCCGCGCCCCGTCTACGCCCTTGGCCTGAGCCTCGCCGTCGTCGCCGCTCTCGGCCCGGCGATCCGCCCCTGGTACGCGCTGTGGGGGCTGTTCCTGATAGCGGCCGCCGCACCGAGCGCGTCGGTGCGGCACCGGCTGGCCGCCGTGACGGGTGTGCTCGCGCTCGCCACCCTCCCGAGCGGCAGCCCGGCCGACGCAGGGCAGCTCGTCCTCGCCGTCTCCGGGGGCGTGCTCGCGCTGGTCGTGCTGGTCCAGGCCCACCAGACGGCCCAGGCCCCGGCGACGGGACGCACGGCATGAGGGCGCCGGCCACGGACCGCGGCAGGCTGCTGCTGGCCCTCGCCGCCGTCGCCGCGGTGACCGTCTTCACCGCGACCGTGCCTCTCCTGCGCGACTGGTTCGATCTGCGCGTCTACCACGGGGCCGTCGACACCTGGGTCCACCACGGCGGGCGGCTCTACGACTACCGGGTGCCGGGGACGACGTACGGCTTCACCTACCCGCCGTTCGCGGCCGTCGCCATGCTCCCGATGGCCCTGCTCGGCCTGCGTGCGGCGATCGCGGTGGGCCTGCTGCTCAACCTGGCGGCCCTGGCGGTGGTGATGCGCCTGCTCACCGGCCGGGCCTGGCGGCGCCACGGCTGGTACGGCTGTGCCCTGGGGGCCTGCGCGCTCGCGCTGTTCGAACCGCTGCGCGACACCTTCAGCTTCGGCCAGGTCAACCTCGTGCTGCTGGCGCTCGTCCTGGTCGACGCGTGGCTCCTCGCGACGGGTCGGGAGCGCTGGGCCGGTGCCGGGATCGGGCTGGCCGCCGCGGTGAAGCTCACGCCGGCCCTCTTCATCGGACTGCTCCTGGTCGCCGGCCGCCGGCGGGCCGCGGCGGTCGCCACGGCCGTGGCACTGGCGGCGACGGGCCTCACGGCCGTCGTGGCGCCGGACGCCTCACGCTTCTACTGGACCGGCGCCCTGTGGGACACGTCCAGGGTGGGCCGCCTGGACTACGTCTCCAACCAGTCGCTGCAGGGCATCCTGGCGCGGCTCGGCGAGGAGGACCGCGCGGTCTGGGCGGTGGCCGTGCTGCTGACCCTGGGCGTGTGGGCCGTACGGGCCCGGCGGGCCGTGGCGGCGGGGGACTGGGCCGCCGCGTTCGCCCTGACCGGGCTGACCGCGTGCCTGGTCAGCCCGATCACCTGGGTGCACCACCTGGTGTGGCTGCTGCCGTCCTTCGCCGTTCTCGTGCGGAGCGGGCACCCGCGGATCGCGGGCGCCCTGTACGCCGTGCTGTGCACCAGCGTGGTGTGGCTGTGGTTCGACGACGCGTCGGGCGTCGACGGCTTCCTCGGCAGCAACGCCTACACCTGGATCACCCTCGGCCTGCTGCTGTGGCTCCCGACGGGTCAGTCCCGCGTCGCACGCCCGATCCGGGACCGCAGCGCCACCGCCATCGATCCCGCGCCGAGCCCCGCCGCGCCCAGGATGGCCCAGGTCTCCAGCCAGCCGGGCCCGTCGTCGTCCGGCGCGACCGCCGCCGCGACCGGCACGGCAGCGGGCTCGGGCCCCGGCCGCGGTCTCGCCCGCAACGCGTCCAGCGATCCCACCGGATCCACCCGGCCGGCCGCGCCGAACCCCCAGTCGAGCAGTTCGCGCGCCTCCTCGTAGACGGCGAAGCCACCGCCCTCCCGAGGGTTCATCACCGTCACGACCAGTGTCCGCTCACCCCGGCGGGCGGCCGCGACGAGGGTGTTGCCGGCGTGACTCGTGTAGCCGTTCTTGATCCCGATCAGCCCGGGATAGCGCCTGACGCCGTCGGCGCCGGTCAGCAGCCGGTTGGTGTTCTGGATCCCGTACGACCATCCGCCCCGGCCGGGGAACTTCGCCTCGGCCGTGCCGCAGTACCGCGCGAAGTCGGGGTTGCGCAGCCCCGCCCGGCCGAACACCGCGAGGTCGTAGGCGGAGGAGACCTGGCCCGGGCTGTCGTAGCCGTCGGGGGAGCGGACGTGGGTGTCACGGGCGCCCAGGGCGCGGGCCTTGGCCTGCATCCGGGTGGCCGTCGCGCGCCAGCCGCCGCTGAGCCGGGCCAGGACGTGCACGGCGTCGTTCCCGGAGTTGAGGAAGACCCCGCGCCACAGGTCGGCCACCTGGTACGTCTCCCCTTCAGCGACCCCGACGAGACTGCTGCCGGGCCCGATGTCCGCGAGCTCCTCCTCGGCGACCCGGTGCCTGAGGCCGCCCGGCAGCGTCGGCAGCACGGTCAGCGCGAACAGGGTCTTGAGCGTGCTGGCCGGCGGGAGCCTGCGATGGGCGTCGTGCGCGGCCAGCACCTCCCCGCTGTGGGCGTCCGCGACCACCCACGACAGCGCCGACACCTCCGGGACCCGGGGCGCGCCCCGGTGCGGCCGGACCTGGGTGCCGGAGCGGTACAGCAGGGCGGGCGACAAGGCCGCGGCGTGTCGTCCGCCGGGTGCGCCGGGGTCGGAGCCCGGTTGGGCGGCCGCGGTCGCGGAAGCGAACACCAGCACGCCCGTCGTGCACAGGGCGCAGGCCGAGACGGCCATCCGGGAGGGAAATCCGATTGTCATACCGCAAAGCTAGGAACGGACCCGTCGTACATCGCGCTGCCCGGGCCGAGAGGCGTGCGCGAGCACCCGGATGCCGCACGCCGCCCGGTGCATCAGTCCTGTGCGGTCGTCGTCGCTGTGCCGCCCAGGTCTGCGGTGAGGGTGCGGGTGGCGGACATGAGCAGGGTGCCCAGCTCGGGGAGCCGTTCGCGGGTGACCCGGGCCGCGGGCCCCGAGATGCTGACGGCCGTGGTGACCGCTCCGGTGTGGTCGTGGACCGGGGCGGCGACACACCGGATGTCCTGCTCGTTCTCCACGTCGTCCACCGCGTAGCCGCGCCGGCGGATGAGGTCGAGCTCGGCGCGCAGCCGGTCGGGGGAGGTGATGGTCGCCGGGGTGCGGGCGGGCAGACCCGCCGCGATCACGCCGTCGACCACGTCGTCCCCGGAGTGCGCGAGGAACACCTTGCCGGTCGCCGTGCAGTAGGCGGGCAGCCGGCCGCCGATACGGGAGTGCATGCGGACCGCGCGGGGGCTCTCGACCTTGTCGATGTAGACGATCTCCGGCGGGTCGAAGCTCACCAGATGGACCGTCTCGCCGCTCTCCTCGGCCAGCCGGTGCAGCGCGGGGGCGGTGATCTGCCGGGTGTCGCGACGCTCCAGATAGGCCTGGCCGAGCAGGGCGTTCTGCGGTCCGAGCCGGTAGCGGCCCGACTCGGGGTCCTGGTCGACCAGCCGCACGTCCTTGAGCGGGGCGACCAGCCGCAGCACGGTGCTCTTGCTCAGCTCCAGGCCGGTGGCCAGGTCGGTGAGCGTGGGGCCGTGCGGATGGCTCCGCTCCTCGGCCAGGTACATCAGGATGCCCAGGGCGCGGCGCAGGGAGGAGGAGGCGTTGCGGCGGGGTGAGGTGTCGTCGGCGGGTGACATGCGCGCATCCTAGCGTGCTGCATAGCAAAACTCGATGTCACATATTGAAATCGGTGGTTGACGGTCACGAAAGCCCGGGACTAGCTTCTGCGCAACGCATTGCGAAACGTTGTTTTGCAATGCAGAACATTCCCCTGAAGGGTGTCCCCGAATGAGATTCCGTCACCGTACCCGCTCTTTGATGGTGATTTGCGCTGGTGTGACCGCCGCCGCATCCCTGTCCGCGTGCAGCTCCGCCGGCGGCACCGCCACCGGCTCCTCCGCCCAGTCCTCGACGCTCCAGCAGGTCATCAAGCGCGGCACGCTCAACGTGGCCAGCTGTCTGACGTTCCCGCCGTTCGGATCGCTGAGCAAGGACAACAAGCCGCAGGGCTTCGACGTCGACGTCGCCACCGCGATGGCCACGGCCCTCGGCGTCAAGGTGAAGGTCGTCGACACGACCTCCGCCAACCGCATCCCGAACCTGCAGACCAAGAAGGTCGACGCGGTCGTCTGCAACTTCACCACCACCGCGGAGCGCGCCAAGCAGGTCTCCTTCAGCGACCCGTACATCGTCGCGGGCGAGACCCTGCTGGTGAAGAAGGACAGCGGCATCTCGACGATCAAGGACCTCAGCGGCAAGACCGTCGCCGTCACCAAGGGCTCCACCAACGGCGACGCCGTCAAGGCCGGCAACCCCCAGGCGAAGATCCAGGAGTACGACACCTCCGCCGCCGCCGTCCTCGCCGTCAAGCAGGGCCAGGCGGACGCCATGGTCGAGGACTCCAACTTCCTCAACTACCAGGCCAAGCTGGACCCCTCGCTCAAGGTCACCAAGGACTCCGTCGTCCCGCTGGAGTACAACGGCATCGGCGTCCAGCTCGGCGACCCCACCTGGCTCCAGTGGGTCAACACCTGGCTGCGCGAGTTCAACACCTCCGGACAGGCCGACACGCTCTACAAGAAGTGGTTCGGCGTCAGCCGCCCGTTCCCGCTCAACCCCTCGTACTGAACGACCCGCCCAGGAGTACGCATGCTCACCGACTGGGAGTACGCCCTGCGGGACTGGCCCACCTACCTCGACGCGGCCTGGCTCACGCTGCGCCTGTCGCTGGAGGCCTTCGCCCTCGCGTGCGCCCTCGGCCTGCTCGGTGCCGCCGCCCGCAGATCCCGTCACCTGGTTCTGCGGGCCCCGGCCGCCGTCTACGTCGAGGTCCTCCGCAACACCCCCGTCCTGCTCCAGATGTTCGTCGCCTACTTCGCCCTGCCCTCGGCGGGGCTCAGGCTCAGCCCCGTCCAGGCCGGTGTCCTCGCCCTCGGCGTGAACGTCGGCGCCTATCTCACCGAGATCTTCCGCGCCGGCATCCAGGCCGTACCCGGCGGCCAGCGCGAGGCGGCCCGCGTCCTGGCCATCGGCCGGTCCCGCACCTTCGTCCATGTGGTGCTGCCCCAGGCGCTGCGCAACGTCTACCCGGCCGTGGTCAACCAGCTCGTCCAGATCATCCTCGGCTCGTCGCTGCTGTCGGCGATCTCCGTCCCCGAGCTCACCGGCACGGCCATGGTCATCAACTCCCGCACCCTGCTGACGGTCCAGGTCTTCGGCATCGCCGCGCTGTGCTACCTGATCCTGACCAACCTGGTCGTGCTCGCGGCCGGACTCGTCGGACGGGTGGCGTTCAAGCCGCCGCTGCGCCCTGCCGCCGTACGCCCCAAACCTCTGGACGCCGTACGCCGACTGGTGCCGGCGCTCCCCCGCCGCAAGGAGGCCTGATGGACTGGTCGGTCATCTGGTCCAACCGTGCCCTGTACGTCGACGGGCTGTGGGCCACCGTGCTGCTGTCCCTCGCGGCCATCGCCACCGGCACGCTCGTCGGACTGCTCGTTGCCGCCGTCCGCACCAGCCGGATCCCGGTCCTCGCCCAACTCGCCCGCGGTTACCTGGAGGTGTTCCGCGGGACCCCGCTGCTGATCCAGATGCTCTTCATCTACTTCGGCGCGGCCTACCTGAGCGGGTTCGCCATCAGTGTCTTCGGCGCGGCCCTGCTCGCCCTCACCCTCTACCAGGGCGCCTACATCGCCGAGGTGTTCCGGGCCGGCATCGAGGCCGTCCCGCGCGGACAGTGGGAAGCCTCCCGGGTGCTCGGTCTGAGCCGTGTGCAGACCTTCGGCGGGGTGATCCTGCCCCAGACCCGGGCGATCGTGCTGCCGCCGCTGGTCGGCCAGTACCTCTCCCTGATCAAGGACACCTCGATCGCGGTGGTCATCGGCTACGTCGAACTCGTCCGCCAGGGCCAGGCCGTCATCGACCGCGTCGGCGACCCGACGACGTCCTATCTCGCCGTCGCCGTCCTCTACTTCGTCATCTGCTATCCGCTGTCGGTCCTGGTACGGCGGATGGAGAGAAAGGCTGTCACCGCATGACGACCACGACCACGGACCGGGGGGTCGCGAGCGCCCGCGTCTCCCTCTCCGGCGTGCACAAGCGCTTCGGGGACCTGGAGGTCCTCAAGGGCGTCGACATCGACGTCGAACCCGGTGAGGTCGTCGTCCTCATCGGGGCCAGCGGTTCCGGCAAGTCCACCCTGCTGCGGATCATGTGCGACCTGGAGCGCGCCGACAGCGGCGAGGTGTGGGTGAAGGACGTGCCGCTGCACGACCGCAAACGCGCGCCGGAGATCTTCGGCCATGTGGGCATGGTCTTCCAGCAGTTCAACCTGTTCCCGCACAAGACCGCGCTGGGCAACGTCACCCTCGCGCTGTCGAAGGTGCGCAAGCTGGGCAAGGCGCAGGCCGAGGAGCGCGGACGGGCGGCCCTGGCGCGCGTCGGTCTCGCCGACAAGGCGGACTCCTACCCCGCGCAGCTCTCCGGCGGTCAGCAGCAGCGGGTCGCCATCGCCCGCGCGCTCGCCATGGACCCGGCGATCATGTTCTTCGACGAGCCGACCTCCGCCCTCGACCCCGAACTCGTCGGCGAGGTCACCGGCGTCATGCGCTCGCTCGCCGAGGAGGGCATGACGATGGTCGTCGTCACCCACGAGATGAGGTTCGCGCGGGACACCGCCGACCGGGTCGTCTTCATGGACGGCGGTGTCGTCCTCGAACAGGGCACGCCGGAGCAGGTGTTCGGCAGCCCCGCCGAAGCGCGCACCCAGCAGTTCCTGCACCGGGTGCTCGACACGTGAGGGCTCGCGACGCGACGGAGGTCGTCTGCCTCGGCGAGACGATGGCCGTCCTCGTCCCGCACGACCCGGAGCCCCTGGAACGGCAGCAGGTCCTGCGCCTCGAGGTGGGCGGCGCCGAGTCCAACGTGGCCTGCGGGCTCGCCGCCCTGGGGCACCGCGTGGCCTGGGTGAGCCGCGTCGGCGACGATCCGCTCGGCCGACGCGTCCTCGCGGACCTCCGGGACCGCGGGGTCGACGTCCGCGGTGTCGAGACGGACCCGGACCGACCGACCGGCGTCTACTTCAAGGACACCGGCCCGGCGGGCACCGGCACGTACTACTACCGCAGGGGCTCCGCGGCCACCCGCATGGGCCCGGCCCTCGCGCACACGTGCCGGGCCCCGCTGCTGCACCTCAGCGGCATCACGGCGGCCCTCTCGGACAGCTGCGCGGAGCTGGTCGCGGAGATCGTCGTCCGCAGGGCGGTCCCGGGCGCGACCGTCTCCTTTGACGTCAACCACCGCCCCGCCCTGTGGAGACACCGGGACCCGGCGACCGCGCTGCTGGAGCCGGCCCGCCGCGCCGACATCGTCTTCGTCGGACGTGACGAGGCCGAGACGCTCTGGGGCACGGCCGGGCCGAAGGAGATCCGCGACCTGCTCGCACCGGCGCCCGTCATCGTCGTCAAGGACGCGGAACACGGGGCCACGGCGTACACCGCCGACGGCGGTGAGGTCTTCGTGGCCGCACCGCACTCACGGATTGTCGAACGGGTGGGCGCGGGTGACGCCTTCGCGGCCGGATATCTCGCGGCCCACCTCGAAGGCAGAGGGGTGGCGGCCGCCCTGCGCCTGGGCCATCTGATGGCCGCGGCGGCCCTGGCCACCGGCGGCGACGTGCCCACGGCACCCGACCGGGCCGAACTCGACCGTCTGCTCGGCCTCGACGACGAGGAGTGGCAGGCGCTCCGACTGGGCTAGCCGGCCGGCAGCGTCGGCTGGATCCGCCGCAGGAACGCCGCGTTGTCCGGGGTCTCGCGCATCCGCTGGAGAAGTGTCTCCAGATTGCCCTGGCCGTCCCCGCTCTGCAGAACCCGCCGCAGCCCCCGTACGGCGGTCAACTCGGCCGGGGACAGCAGGAGTTCCTCACGGCGGGTGCCCGACGGGCTGATGGCGACGGCCGGGAAGACGCGCCGGGAGGCGAGTTCGCGGTCCAGCCGGAGCTCCATGTTGCCGGTGCTCTTGAGCTCCTCGAAGTAGTAGTCGTCGGCCCGGGAACCGGTCTCCACCAGGGCGGTGGCGAGGATGGTCAGCGAACCGCCCTCCTCGACGAGCCGTGCGGAGCCGAAGAACTTCTTCGGCCCGATCAGCGCGGTCGCGTCGACCCCGCCGCTGAGCGTGCGGCCGTTGCCGGGGGCCGCGTTGTTGTGGGCCCGGCACAGCCGGGTCAGGGAGTCGAGCAGGATCACGACGTCCTCGCCGGCCTCGACGAGCCGCTTGGCCCGTTCGATCACCAGCTCGGCGAGTGCGATGTGCTCCCTGGGCGTGCGGTCGAACGTCGAGGCGTACACCTCGCCGCGCACGGAGCGCCGCATGTCGGTGACCTCCTCGGGGCGTTCGTCGAGCAGCACCACCATCAGCCGGCACTCGGGGTGGTTGCCGGCGACGGCAGCCGCGACCTGCTGGAGCAGCACGGTCTTGCCGGTCTTGGGCGGGGCCACGATCAGCCCGCGCTGGCCCTTTCCGACGGGCGCGATCAGATCCGCGACCCGGCCGGTCAGACCGGACGCGGGGTGTTCGAGGCGGATCCGCTCGCGGGGGTGCAGCGGGGTGAGGTCACGGAAGTGCCGGTTGTTCTTGCCGGGTGTACGGCCGTTGACGCGGGCGACCTCGGTGAGGGCGCGCTGGGTGCCGCGCACCCCGTCGACGACGTCCCCCTTGCGCAGGCCGAACCTGCGGATCAGAGCGGGGGAGACCTGGAGGTCGGAGGGCGAGGGCAGCAGGCTCGCGGCGCGCAGGTGACCCTTCCCGCCGGCGTCGATGTCGAGGACACCGGTGACGGCGCGGACCGGGGCCTGCTGCTGTACGGGAGGGATTTCGAGTGTGGTGGTCATGAGGATCGGTCCTTTCACGGACGGAAGTGCATGAGGCATGCGGAAGGAAGGGGGAGATACCGCACGGGGAAGGCGGACAGCGCCTTCGGGCGGCGGGAAACAACACCTCGGTACGGCTGAGCCGATGGTCTTGAGGTGGTGCTGAGAAGCCGGTGCACGGACCGGCTGTCTGAGAGAGAACTGGCACCGGCGCCCTCGAACGGGCGTACACAAGTGCTAGCAGGACCGTACCACGGAGCGTCAGCGCGTGGCGAGGAGTCCGTAGAGGAGCGGGATGCGCGGCTCGGGAAGCCGCCACCAGCCGGACGCCGTGCGGGTCATCCGCGGCCAGCGCGGCCAGGGCAGCTCATCGCTCTCGCGCAGCCGCCGCACACTCAGTCCTGCCCCGGTCAACGCGTTGACGACCTCTCCTATTCCGTGCATCCACTCGAAGCTCTCCGTGGCACCCTCGACGGCCGGTCCGTCGGTGTAGGTGTGCCTCGCGTCCCGGTGGACGGGGCCGTCGCCGCCCAGGTAGTCGTGGCGCAGCAGCAGCTCGGGTCCTTCGTCCGGAGCGGGCTTCGGGCCCAGGGAGTTGAGCAGCGGATGGAACTCGACCACGTACAACATCCCGCCGGGGCGCAGGAGTCGGGCGATCACCTGCGCCCACCGCTCCAGGTCGGGCAGGTAGCACAGGGCACCCTTGCCGGTGTACACGACGTCGAACTGCCGTCCCCGCAGGGCCTCGACGGCGTCGTACACGTTCGCCCGCACGTACGTGACGTCCGCGCCCGCCCGCGCCGCGATCCCCCGAGCGGCCGCGACGGAGGCCTGCGAGAAGTCGAGGCCCACCGCCCGGGCCCCACGGCGGGCGAGGGCCACGGTCTCCGTGCCGAGATGGCACTGGAGGTGGAGCACGTCACGGTCGGCCAGCTCGCCGAGGTCCTCCCACTCGAAGCCGGCGAACCAGCGCTCGGGATCGAGGTCCTCGTCCAGCCCGTAGAACCGGCTGGCGAGGTGGACGGGGGTGCGGGCGTCCCAGTTCGCCTGGTTGACCCGCATCAGCCGAGCGTGCTCGTCGGACGTCATGAGCCCATCCAATCGCGAAGCGGACCTTTTTTCCGCGCGCCCGTGTCGATTCGGGTCGGCCCCGTTCGTCGGGTGGGTGTAGGAAGCTCATGAGGACCGGGAGGATCCATGAAGTACATGCTGCTCGTCTGCGGCGACGACACCAACGACGCCTCGGGCATGGCCCCCGTCGAACCCTGGGTCGAGGAGCTCGGCGACCGCCGGGTACGCCTGCACGGGCACCGGCTCGCCCTGCCCGCGGACGCGGTCACCGTGCGGGTGCGCGGTGGAGAGGTGCTGCGCACCGACGGGCCGTTCGCGGAGACCAAGGAGTACGTCGCCGGCTTCGACGTCCTGGAGTGCGACAGCCTGGAGGAGGCGATCGAGGCGGCCGCGAAGCACCCCGTGGCGACCGTCGGAGCCATGGAGGTACGGCCGTTCTGGGAGGACGAGGACGCCGAGGGGGAGATCCGCCGCCTCGACGCCGAGCGCACGGACGCGGCGCGCGCGGGGGACGTGGACCGGGTGCTCGCCTGCTACGCGCCGGACGCCCAGGTCGTGGAGAACGGCCGGCACCACCAGGGCGTCGAGGAACTCCGCAAGGCATGGGCGGCGACGGCCCCGGCCACCCGCGAGGCGCTGGAGTCCGCCGTCCACGTCGACGAGAGCATCGCCTTCGGTCACGCCCTCGTCCGCACCGGCGACGACCTGCTGCGCGTCACCACCGGCTACCGCAACGTCGGCCCGCGCTGGCTGATCGTCCACGAGCATGTCACGGAGGCCACGTCATGAAGTACGCCCTGCTGATCTGCACCCCCGTCGACGGCGAGGAACTCAGCCCCGCCGAGATCGCCGAGGACCCTCGCTTCACCTCCTACATCGAGGAGGTCCGCGGCCGTGACCTGGTCAAGGGCGGCGCTCGCCTGCGTCCGGCCTCGGACGCCACCACCGTCCGTGTCCAGGGCGACGAGGTCCTGCTCACCGACGGCCCGTTCATCGAGTCCAAGGAGTACATCGCCGGCATCGACATCATCGAGGTCGCCGACCTGGACGAGGCGATCTCCCTCGCGTCCCGGCATCCGGCCGCGCTCGGCGGCGGCTCGGTCGAAGTGCGGCCGGTGTGGGAGTGACCCGGTGACCCCGGAAGAGGCCGTCGCAGCCGCCTTCCGGGACGAGTGGGGCCAGGTCGTCGCCACCCTGATCCGGGTGACCGGCGACTGGGACCTCGCCGAGGAGTGCGCCCAGGACGCCTTCGCACAGGCCCTCGACCGGTGGCGGCGCGACGGCGTCCCGCGCCGCCCCGGCGCCTGGCTCACCACGACCGCCCGCCACCGGGCCATGGACGTGCTGCGCCGGGAGGCCGTCGGGGCGCGGAAGCTGCAGGAGGCGGCGATGCTCACGGCCCCCGAGGAGCCGTACGACGACAGCGGCGTCCAGGACGACCGGCTGCGCCTGATCTTCACCTGCTGCCACCCGGCGCTGCACATCGAGGCCCGGGTCGCCCTGACCCTGCGCACCCTCGCCGGACTGACCACACCGGAGATCGCCCGTGCCTTCCTCGTCCCCGAGGCGACCATGGCGCAGCGCCTGGTGCGGGCCAAGAAGAAGATCCGCCACGCCGGCATCCCCTACCGCGTGCCGCCCGCGCATCTGCTGCCCGAGCGCACGACGGGCGTGCTCGGCGTGATCTACCTGCTGTTCAACGAAGGGTACGCGGCCACCTCGGGCGCCGATCTCGTACGACGGAACCTGTGCGCGGAGGCGATCCGGCTGGCGCGTGTCCTGGCCCGCCTCATGCCCGACGAGCCCGAGGCTCTCGGCCTGCTCGCGCTGCTGCTCCTGCACGACGCCCGTCGCGAGACCCGGGTGGACGCGGCCGGTGAACTGGTCACGCTGGAGGACCAGGACCGCTCGGCGTGGGACCACGCGGAGGCCGAGGAGGGCGCCAAGCTGCTGGAGACGGCACTGCGACGCGGCCGTCCCGGGCCGTACCAGATCCAGGCCGCCATCGCCGCCTGCCACACCACGGCCGCCACGGCGAAGGACACCGACTGGGCCGACATCGCCGCGCTCTACGGCGAGTTGCTGCGCTTCGTGCCCTCCGCCGTGGTCCGCCTCAACCGCGCGGTCGCCGTCGGCATGGCCGAGGGCCCCGACGCGGGTCTGGCGCTGGTCGCCGACCTGGAGCGGGAGGGCGAGCTGAGCGGCTACCACCTGCTCCCCGCCACGCGCGCCGACCTGCTGCGCCGCAGCGGCCGTACGACCGAGGCGGCCCGGGCGTACGAGCGGGCACTGCAGCTGGTGGAGAACGACGCCGAGCGGAACTTCCTGGAAAAGCGTCTCGCGGAGTGTCGATCGGCGTAGGGATCCCTCTTGGCCCTCTGCGCCGTCGCGCTCGCCTATGCTGACGCGGATGTTCAGCCCAGAAGGCCCCAGCCTCCGCGAACTCACCGTCCAGGCGCTGTCGTCCGTCGAGCGCGGCTACGACCTGCTCGCCCCCAAGTTCGATCACACCCCCTTCCGTACGCCCGACGCGGTGCTGGACGCCGTCGCGTCCGCGCTCCGCCGGATGGGCCCCTTCGACGCGGGGCTCGACCTGTGCTGCGGCACCGGCGCCGGTGCCCGGGTGCTGACCCGGGTCTGCCGCGAGAGCGTGACCGGGGTCGACTTCAGCGCCGGAATGCTCGACGTGGCCCGGCGGCGGACCCGGTCCGGCGGGCCGCGCGTGTCCTGGGTGCGGGGTGACGCGCGCGCCCTGCCGTTCGCCCCCGCCTCCTTCGACCTCGTCGTGAGCTTCGGGGCCTTCGGCCACTTCCTGCCGCGCGAACTGCCCGGTCTGTTCGCCCAGGCCCGCGAGGTGCTGCGGCCGGGCGGCTGCTTCGCCTTCCCGGTCGTCGCCCCGCCCCGCCCCTCGTCCCCGGCCTTCTGGATGCTCCTCGGTTTCGACGCCGTGATGCGGGTGCGCAACGCCCTGTGGCGCCCGCCGTTCGTCATGTACTACCGGGCCTTCCGGCTCGGGGACGTGCGCCGGGAACTGGAGTGGGCCGGCCTCCGGGTGGAACTGCACGCCCTGCCCGAGTTCGGTGTGCGCAAGGACGGCAGTCCGCGGGTCCGGATGGTCGTGGCGAGGCGCCCGGACTAGTGGGTTCGGATTTCCAACTCAATCCGTTTGAATTTCCAACTCGCCAGGTTATGGTGAGGCGCGTGACCACATCCACCGAGAACGATGCCAGGATCGACCCGCTGTGGCGGTCCTGGGAGGGAGCGCACGGCGGCCATGTCGCCGCCGTCGCCCTGGCGGCCGTACGCGCGCAGTTCGCCGGGGGAGCCCATCCGGTCCGCACGCTGACCACGCACTTCCTGGCCCCGGCCGCCGCCGGTCCGCTGCACGTGTCGGGCACCGCGCCCGCCTCCGGGCGCCGCAGCGCGGCCTGCGTCTTCTCAGGCCACCAGGACGGCCTGCCGGTCGTCGTCGGATCGGCCCTGTTCGGCTCCGGGCGCTCCGGGACGCCGTACGACGGGCAACCCGCCCCCGACGTGCCGGGCCCGGAGGCCTGCCGGGCCGTCCGGCTGCCCGGTCGTCTGGCCCCCTTCGCCCGGCAGTTGGAGATACGGCCCGCCACGTCCGACCTCCCGCTGGCCGGCGGGGACCGGGCCGAGCTGCTGGCCTGGGTGCGGTTCACGGACGGGCGGGTGCTCGACGCGGGAGCGGTGGTCACCCTCACCGATGTGCTCCCGCCCGCGCTGTACGCCGTCTGGCGCAGCCCGCGCCCCGTGCCCAGCGCGGAACTCACCGTCCACTTCACCGACGCCCTCGACGAGGACGTCCCCGAGGGCTGGACCCTCGTGCGGATCCGGACCGATCACGCGGGCGCCGGCTGGGCCGTCGACGACAGTGCCGTCTGGGCCGCGGACGGCCGTCTGCTGGCCCTCGGCCGCCAGTCCCGCGTGGTGCGCGGCGAGCTCTCGTGAGGCCGGGGACGGGCTCCCGCCGTCACAGCGCGCGGTACAAGGCCTCGACCAGCGCCATTTTCCGCGGGTCGTCGGCGATGTGCGGACCCATCCGGTTCATCACATAGCCCAGCGCGACCCCCGCCTCCGGATCGGCCAGACCGCACGAGCCGCCGAAGCCGTCGTGTCCGAAGGCCCGGGGATTGGGGCCGTACGAGCCGTTCGGGCCGCTGAGCCACAGACCGAGCCCTAGTTCCGTCTCACTGCCGAGTCCCGCGCCCAGCACCAGGTCGAGGCACCTGCCCTGGCTCTCGCGGACCCGCTCGGCGGCTTCGGGGGACAGGACGCGGTGGCCGGCGAGGGTGCCGTGGCCCGCGAAGATCCCGTAGAGCGCGGCGACGGCCCGGGCGGTGCCGTGGCCGTTCGCGGCGGGGATCTCGGCGGCCCGCCACTCGGGGGTGTTCGCCTCCGCCGCGCCCGCCACGGGATTGGTCAGGGCGGCTATCGCGGCGGGCGCCAACTGGGCGAAGATCGCGGCCTGTTCGCTGCTCGACGCGGCCGGCGGGTGCACCAGCTCGGCGGCCCGTCCGGCCTCCTTCTCCGGCAGCCCAATGGTGAAGTCGATGCCGAGGGGCCCCGTCACCTCCCGCTCCAGGAACGCCCCCGGCAGCAGCCCGGAGACCCGTCGGACGACCTCGCCGACCAGGAAGCCGTACGTGAACGCGTGGTACCCGGAGACCGTGCCCGGCTCCCACCAGGGTTCCGTCGCCGCCAGCCGCTCCGTCGTCAGCTCCCAGTCGTAGAGCTCGGCGAGGGAGTGGGGTTCACGCAGGCCGGACAGCCCTGCCCGGTGCGACAGCAGGTGCCGTACAAGGACCTTCTCCTTGCCCGCCGCGGCGAACTCGGGCCAGTAGGTCGCCACCGGCGCGTCGAAGTCGAGCAGGCCCCGGTCGGCGAGGAGGTGGGCGCACAGGGCCGTCGGGCCCTTCGTCGTCGACCACACGTTGACCAGCGTGTCCCGCTCCCACGGGCGGGTGCGGGCCGCGTCGGCCCAGCCGCCCCACAGGTCCACGACCGTCTCGCCGTCGACCGTGACGCTCACCGCGGCGCCCAGCTCGGCACGGTCCCGGAAGTTCTCCTCGAACGCCGTGCGCACGGGCGTGAAACGCTCGTCGCAGTGGCCGTGGACAGCTGGCTGGTGCTCGGACATGGGCCCTCCGTCGTCGCCGGAAGCCCGGACCGCGACGCTGCGATCCGGGTGCCCCGAACATACCGACTGGTCGGACCGGAGGGAAGATTCCGGGTGGTGCTCACACCGTGCTCAGGCGTACGCGCGCAGCCAGCGCAGCTTCGCCGCCTCCTGATAGGGGCCGCCGCCCTCGTGGTCGTTGAAGTCGTAGACCTCGATCGCCTTGTCGTCGTGGCCCCAGGCGTTGAAGGCCGCGAAGACGGTGGAGGGCGGGCAGGTCTGGTCCTCCAGGGCCGCCGAGAAGAGCGCCGGCGTGCGGGCGCGGCTCGCGAAGTGCACGCCGTCGAAGTAGGCGAGGGTGCCGAGGACGTCCTCGAAGCGGCCGCGGTGGGTCTTGAGGTAGAGGCCGATCTCCCGGTAGGGGTGACGGTCCGTCATGGTCGCCGCGCGCGGGTAGTCGCACAGGAACGGCACGTCCGGAGCGGCCGCCGCGAGGTCCGGCACCAGACCGCCGACCGCGATCGAGATGCCGCCGCCCTGGCTGCCGCCCAGGACGACCGTGCGCGCCGGGTCGGTCAGCGGGTGCGAACGGGCCGCCTCCACCGCACGCACCCCGTCGGTGAACACCCGGCGGTAGTAGTAGTTCTCGGGGGCGTCGATGCCCCGGGTCATGAACCCGGGGTAGGCGGGCGCGCCCGCCACCGGGTCCGCGGTGCCGCCACCGCCGCCCCAGGCGCTGCCCTGACCGCGGGTGTCCATCACGAAGTGCGCCCGGCCCGTCGACGCCCACAGCAGATGTTCGTGCGGCAGGCCGCGCCCGCCGCCGTACCCGATGAACTCCACGACCACCGGTACCGGCGTGGACACCTCGGCGGGGACGGTGAACCAGCCCTTGACCGGGTGGCCGCCGAAGCCGGCGAACGTCACGTCGTACACCTTCACCGTGGCGAGGCCGGTGTCGACGAGTTCGAAGCGGGCATCCAGGTCGTGCTCGCGGGCCTCCTGAAGGGTCTTGGACCAGAACGCGTCGAAGTCCTCGGGCTCGACGGATTCGCTGCGGTACTCACGCAACTCGTCGATGGGGAGGTCGAACAGGGCCATGCAGGACCGCCTTTGCGAAGGAACCGTGCCGGATGATCACACCGTACGTGCGTGCTCGGACGAATCGCCAGGCCTTTGCGGTACCGACCGGCCCAGCTGCCGCCCTACGGGGATCGTGGATGTGCTGGTCAAGGGTGCCGGGCCGCTGATCTCGGCCGGAGAGGGGGAGATGGCCGGTGGTGGACGGCCGTCGCGAATGGTCGGGTCACCGCCGCGCTCGCGAAGGCGCGGGTGCGGGCCCGGGGCCGACGGTGTCAGGCGCGGCGGCGGGTCCACTGCGGCTCGGTGAGGGCCCAGTCCCGTTCCCACTCGGCGAGCCGGTGGCGGGCCGCCGCACCGCGGACGAGCGAGTGGCCGAGGAGGATCACGGCGATCGCGGCCCCCGCGCCACAGGCGCCCATCGCCAGGGTGTGCTGCCAGACCGCGGTCTCGTCCGGCGGCGGGGCCACGCTGCGGCCCTCGGCGTCGAACCACACGTCGACCCACTCGCCCCGGTCGCTGCCCGCGGGGACCCGGGCGGTGGCCGTCCGCGTGGCGCCCCCCGTCTCCGTCCAGCGCACGGCGACCCGGTAGGAGCGCTCCCGGCCGCCCTGGACCGTCGGCGGCGAGTCCGGGACGCTGCCGACCACCTCGGCACGGACCCGGTGGCGTTCGGAGCGCTGCTCGGCCGCCACCGCACGGGCGTCGTCATGGGCCCATCGGCCGACGAGCGCACCCACCAGCGGCGCACCCAGCATCATCAGCACGACGACCGCCAGCACCGTCCACGCCTCCACGACGTCCGACCGGCGCCTGAGCGGATTGCGCCGCCAGCGCCAGCCGCGCACCCGGGTTCGCATGTCGACCTCCGCACCACGCACCCCTGCGAGCGCTCACACAGATGTAGTACCCCTCCATCCGCGTCGTTCACTTGTGGGGGAGCGCACAGTCACCGCCGTCAGCCGAAGCGTTCGATCCGGATACGGTCGACCGGCTGACCCGCCTCCACCAGCAGCCGCGAGGCATGCTCGGCGAACGCGTTGGATCCACACACATAAGCCTCCCACCCACCCTCGGGCTGCTCGGCCAGGAGCGGGGCCACATGTACGGCCGACATACGTCCCACGGGCACCCCGTCCGGCGCGCTCCGCGTGAACACCGGGGTCGTCTCGGCGCCGAACTCCCGCGCGTAGATGAGTTCCGCGGGGCCGCGGGCCGACACCAGCAGCCGCAGCGGCACGTCCAGGGCGCGCGCCCGGTGATGACGCACCATCGACATCAGCGGTACGACCCCGGAACCGGCCCCGATCAGCAGCGCGGGCCGGTCACCGGGCCAGGCGAAGAAACCGCTCAGCGGCCCGCGCACCTCGACCACGTCACCGGGTTCGGCCACCGTGTGGAACCAGCCCGAGACCTCACCGCCCTCGACCCGGTCCAGGGTCAGCTCGATGTGCCCGGGGTCATCAGGCGGCGACGCGATCGAGTAGTGCCGCTGGGCCGAGTAACCGTCCTCGGCGGTCAGCCGCAGCATCAGATGCTGGCCGGGCAGATGCCCCTGCCAGTCGGGCACCGCGAAGCGGAACGTGGACGCGTACGGGGTCTCGCGGCGGACCTCGGTGAGCGTGGCGGTCTGCCACACCGCGGCGGTCCGGTTGCTGACGGCGATGCGCCCCGGCACCGCGAACCGCGTGACGGGGGCGAAGGTCTCAGTCACCGGAGTACCTCTGCTCCTCCCACGGGTTGCCCCGAGCGTGATAGCCGTTCTGCTCCCAGAAACCCGGCTCGTCGTGGTCGAGCAGCGTCAGCCCCGCGATCCACTTCGCGCTTTTCCAGAAGTACAGGTGCGGCACCAGCAGCCGTGCCGGACCGCCGTGCTCGGCGGGCAGCGGCTTGCCGTCGTACTCCCAGGCGATCCAGGCCCGCCCGCCGGTCAGGTCCGCGAGCGGCAGGTTCGTGGTGTACCCGGTGTGGGAGTAGGCGACGGCATGGGTGGCGGACCCATGGGGGCGCACCACATCCAGGAACGCGTCCAGCGACACACCCGCGAACCGCACCCCGAACTTCGACCAGCTCGTCACACAGTGGATGTCACCCTCGTAGGCCGACGCGGGCAGCGCGTGCGCCTCGTCCCAGTCCCAGGTGCGCGGCTGTTCGACCAGTCCGTCCACCCGGAACGTCCACTCGGCCGGTGACAGGTCCGGGGTGACCTCCGCGGACAGGACGGGCCAGTCGTCGCCCGCGTCGTACTGGCCGGGTGGCAGCCCCTCGTTGTGGACGCGGGGGCGTCCCATGAAGCCTCGGGTGACGTTCATGCATCAACCGTACGCTGTCGTCGCGTGTGCTCCGTCCCAGGTCAGTGCCCCGATCATTGCGGCCGTGTGAACACCGCGCGGCACCGGGAATAGCCGCGGCGCACCGCTCCTTGGCGATGGGGTGCCGGGTCCTGTGCCCCGGCGACAGTGCGAGGAGAGTGAGGAAGCAGATGCCCAAGGCGTACGTCTTCACGCGGTACGGCGGACCGGAGACCGAGGCGTTCGTGGACGTGGACCGGCCGAGCCCCGGGCCAGGCCGGCTGCTCGTGGCCGTTCGCGCGGCGGGCGTGAACCCCGTGGACTGGAAGCAGCGCACGGGCTACCGCCGCCCCGGCGAGGACGGTGCGCAGGTCTTCCCCGTCGTGTTCGGCAACGAGGTCTCCGGTGTCGTCGAGGAGATCGGTGAGGGCGTCGAGGGCTTCGCCGTCGGGGACGAGGTGTTCGGCACCGCGCTGTCCGGTGGCTACACCGAGTACACCCTCGTGCCGGCCGCCGTCGCCGCGCACAAGCCGGCCGAGCTGGCCCACGCGACGGCCGCCACCCTGCCCGTCGCCGCCGCGACCGCGTACGACGGCGTCCGCCAGCTCGATCTGCCCGCGGGCGCCACGCTGCTGGTGACCGGGGCGGGCGGGGGAGTCGGCGCGGCGGCCGTGCAGATCGCCCGCGCCTTCGGGCTGCGCGCGGTCGGCGTCGCGAGCGGGGCCAAGACGGACTTCGTCGAGTCGCTCGGCGCCGTCCACGTCTCCTCAGGACCGGACTGGCAGACGCGGGCCCGGGCCGCCGCGCCCGCCGGTGTCGACGGGGTGTACGACCTCGTCGGCGGCGAAGTGCTCGCCGAGGCCGCCGAGCTGCTCACCGACCGGACGAAGCTGATCACCGCCGGCGCCCCGGAGGAGGAGGTGCGGCGGCTGGGCGGTGCGCGCGTGGCGCGGGCCCGCAACGCGGCCGTACTGGAGGAGGTCGCGCGCCTCGTGGTGAACGGCGACCTGGACCCGCACATCACCGGGACGTTCCCCCTCGACAGGGCGGGCGAGGCCCTGCGCACCGTCGAGGAAGGCCACTCCCGCGGCAAGACCGTCATCGAGGTCGCCCGATGACCACCGGCGCACCCCACGTCCTCGACAACCCCGCCCTGGCCTCCCTGACCGGCCCGCACGCCCACTTCGCCGAGAAGCGCGGCCGGATCCTGCGCTACCCCGTCGACGTCTCGCCGTGGCTGGCGATGCCCGACGAGCCCGACGCCGGCGACTGGGCCGACGTCGCCGCGCTCGCGGGCCCGGGCACCGAGGTGCCGCTGACCGGTTTCGCGGGACCGCCGCCGCAGGGCTGGGAGGTCACCTTCCACGTCGAGGGCGTGCAGTTCGTGGACGACGGTCTCGCCGCCGCACCCGACCCGGAGGCGGTCCGTCTCGGCCCCGCCGACGTGCCCGAGATCCTCGACCTGATCGCCAGGACCCGCCCCGGACCCTTTCTGCCCCGCACCGTCGAGATGGGCACCTACCTGGGCATCCGCAGGGAGGGCGCTCTCGTCGCGATGGCGGGGGAGCGACTGCACCCGCCGGGCTGGACCGAGATCAGCGCGGTCTGCTCCGACCCGGCCGTCCGCGGTCAGGGCCTGGCGACCCGGCTCATCCTCGCCGTCGCGCACGGCGTACGGCAGCGCGGCGAGACGCCGTTCCTGCACACCGGAGCCGGGAACACGCAGGCCATCAGGCTCTACGAGTCCCTCGGCTTCCGGCTCAGGCGCACGACGGCCTTCCTCGCCGCACGGGTGCCCGAACGGCTGCCGGAGGCGGTGTCCTGACCGTCGGCCGGACCGGGCCAGGCGTTGTAGCGCACGAGGTACTCGGCGAAGCGCTCCAGGTCCTCCGGGGACCACTGCGCGAGCCGCTCACCGACGGCCGCGCGGCGGCTCACGGTGACCTCGCCCAGGATCCGGCGGCCGGCCTCGGTCAGATGCAGCACCTGGACCCGGTGGTCCGCCGGGTCCTGGCGCCGCTCGATGAGACCGGACCGCTCCAGAGCGGCGACCTGGCGGCTCACCGTGGACTTGTCCAGGGCGTAATGGGCGGCCAGGTCCGTGGCGCGGCAGCCGTCGCGCTCCTCCAGATGCCCGAGGAGCGTGTACGACACCAGCGACAGCTCGGGGTGCAGACGGCCCGCCGACGCCCGGGCCCGTCGTGCGAAGACCGTCATCTCGTGCTGGATCGTCTCCACGGCCGCGGCTGTTTCCGCTTCCACCTGACCTCCTCGCGATACTGGTTGCAGAGTACAACTGGGGACGCGCTGGGGTAGGGTGACCCTCCGGCTGAGGGCAGTCCCAGCCGTGCGGCACCGAGGAGGTGAGACCCATCAACGCTGTGTCAGATCGGGTGCTCCCCCCTCGAACCGGCGCGGATCACCGCCGGTAGGTGACCGCGGGAGCGTCCTTCGGCTCCCGAAAGGCTCTCGGCTTCCATGCCCCCACTTTCTCGCCGTTCTCCACGGTCTCCCCGCTTCGCCTCTCCCGACGCCGTCGTCGCCGCTCTGCGCACCGCGGGCTGTGTCTTCGCCGAGGACGAGGCCCGGCTGATCCTCGCCGCCGCCCGCACCCCGGACGAACTGGCCGACATGGTGGACCGCCGGGTCACCGGCCACCCCCTCGAACTCGTCGTCGGCTGGGCCGAGTTCCGGGGCCTGCGTGTCACCGTGACGCCCGGCGTCTTCGTGCCCCGCCGTCGCACCGAGTTCCTCGTCGAGCAGGCCCTCGCCCAGGCGCCGGACGCCCGTGTCGTCGTGGACCTGTGCTGCGGCTCGGGCGCGGTCGGCGCCGCGCTCGCCGCCGGGCTGGGCCCGGTGGAGCTGCACGCCGCCGACATCGACCCGGCCGCCGTGGACTGCGCCCGCCGCAACACCGCCGACGCGGGCGGCCGGGTCCACACCGGCGACCTGTTCGAGGCCCTCCCCGCCGAGCTGCGCGGCCGCGTCGACATCCTGGCCGCCAACGTCCCCTACGTCCCCACCGAGGACGTGGCCCTCCTCCCCGCCGAGGCCCGTGACCACGAGCCCCTGGCCGCCCTCGACGGCGGCACGGACGGCCTGGACGTCCTGCGCCGCGTCGTGGCCGGGGCTCCCCGGTGGCTCGCCCCCGCCGGCTGCCTCCTCGTCGAGACCAGCGAGCGCCAGGCCCCCGCCGCCGTCGACGCCTTCACCCGCGGCGGCCTGACGGCCCGCCTGGCGGTCTCGGAGGAGCTGTACGCCCATGTCGTGATCGGCACCAGGGCCTAGGTCCGGCCAGGGGGCCGGGTCCCCGCGCCCGGCGGTTCGGGCCGGGTGGCGGGCAGGTGCGTCCGGAGGGCGGCGAGGGCGGGCGGGGGTCGTCGGCGCGCCGGATTCAGGGAGGGCGGGGGGACCGGCGCGGGCCCGTGCACCGGGTGCGGCGCACCTGTGCGTCCGGGATGCGCCGCAGATCCTGCGCACCTGTGCCTCCGGGGTGTCACGTCCCTCAGGCCTCAGAACCCAGGCGTCCGCACCCGCGCGATCAGCAGCGCCACGTCGTCGGAGTTGTCCGGCTGGTGCAGTGTGCGCAGCAGCAGGTCGCAGACCTCCTCCAGCGGACCGTCGGGGCTGTCGAGCAGGTCGAGGAGCGCGTCCAGGCGTTCGTCGAGCGGATGCTGCCGGGTCTCGACGAGGCCGTCCGTGTACAGGACGAGCCGGTCACCGGGTGCGAGGTCGACGATGGTCGTGGAGAAGGTGACACCGCCCACGCCCAGCGGCGCCCCCGTGGGCAGTTCGAGGAGTTCGGGGGGACGGCCTGGGCGCAACCGTACCGGGGGCAGGTGCCCGGCGTTGGCGATCCGGCACTGGCCGAGCCGTGGATCGTGCACGGCGTACACGCAGGTGGCGATGGACTGGTCCAGGTCCTCGGTGATCCGGTCGAGGTGTTCGAGGAGCTTGGCAGGGTCGAGGTCGAGGGAGGCCAGGGTGGTCGTCGCGGTGCGCAGCCGGCCCATGGTCGCGGCCGCGTTGATGCCGCTGCCCATCACGTCGCCCACGACCAGCGCGGTCTTGCCCTCGTCCAGCGGGAGCACGTCGAACCAGTCACCGCCGACCTCGGCGGTGGCGCCCGCGGGCTGGTAGCGGGAGGCGACCTCCAGGCCGCCGGTCAGCGTGGGGTGGCTGGGCAGCAGGCTGCGCTGGAGGGTGAGCGCGGTGTTGCGGGCGTCCTGGTACCAGCGGGCGTTGTCGATCTGCACCGCCGCGCGGGCCGCCAGCTCCCGCGCCAGCAGCAGGTCGTCCTCGCCGAACGGCTCCGGGTTGCGGGCGCGCTTGAGGTCGAGGGCGCCCAGCACCTCGCCGCGCGCGATGAGCGGCACGGCCAGATAGGAGTGCACGCCGGCGCCGGCCAGCACCGCGGCCGCCTCCGGTGAGCGGGCGATGCGGTCGAGGTCCTCGGGTCCGACCCGGGGCACCAGGACCGGGCTCCCGGTGCGCACACACTCGGTGACCAGGCGGTCGGGGGCGTAGCGGGCGACCTGCCCGGGCGGATCGGCCGCGTCCAGGGCGTCCGGGGCACCGGCCGCGTCGACGGCCAGGGGGCGCATCACGGCGGGCTCGGAGGGGGAGAGGGTGCTGGGTCTGCCCTGCACCACCGCCTCCAGCAGGTCCACGGCCGCCATGTCCGCGAGTTCCGGGACGGCCACGTCGGCCAGTTCACGGGCGGTGCGGTCCAGGTCGAGGGTGGTGCCGATGCGGGCCGAGGCGTCCGCGACGAGGGCGAGCCGGCGCCGGGCCGTCTCGGCCTCCACAGTGGCCAGGTGCTGCTCGGTGATGTCCAGCACCGAGCCCGCCACCCCGAGGACGGTCCCCAGGGCGTCCTCCAGGCGGTACAGCGACACCGACCAGGCGTGCTCGGTGTCCGGGTCCGCGGGCGTGTGGCCGGTCGTGTGCTGGTCGACGAGCGGTGTGCCGGTCCGCAGCACCTCGTGCGCTGCGGCCTCGAAGGCGCTGACGTCGAGATGCGGCAGCACCTCGCCGATCTTCCGCCCGACGTGTTCCTCGGCCGGCACCCCGTTCAGCCGTTCCAGGGCCGGGTTCACCGAGACGTAGCGCAGCTCGGTGTCCAGTACGGCCAGGCCGATCGGGGACTGGGAGACCATCCGTGTCGACAGCGCCACGTCCCGCTCCAGGCGGCGCACGGTCGACTGGTCGGCGCACAGCCCGAGCGCGTAGACGTCACCGTGGTCGTCCAGCAGCCGCATGTTGCGGAACTCGACGAGTTTGGTGCTGCCGTCCTTGCGCCGGATGGGGAAGGCTCCGGCCCAGCTCTGGCCGGTCTCCATGACGTCGGCGAACAGCTTGACGACCAGGTCGGCGTGCTGTTCGTGGATCATCAGATGGGCCGCGTACTGCCCGAGCGCTTCCTGGGCGCCGTACCCGAACAGCTCCTCGGCCTGCGGGCTCCAGAGCACGATGCGGCCCTCGGAGTCCAGCACCACCGAGGCCATGCCCAGCTCGTCGAGCAGCCCGCTCGGCCGTACCGCCTCGCGCGGGGGCTCGCCGCCCTCCGACGCGGGTATTCCGGCTGCACCCATTGCACGAACCGCCTTCGACCGTCCTCGCGGCACGCTGTACGCCCGTGCCGACTCCCCTTGTTCTACCGCGCTGAACCGTCTCCGTGACCACGCGGTCGTGTTCTTCCACCATCCCTCAACACGGGGGCGCGCGTCCGGTGAAGCGCGCCGGGGTGACGAAGGCCCCTTGCTTCCGCCGCACGGCTTCCCGTCCCGCCGATGCTTCCTGCCCGTGGTGGCCGCCTGTTCATTCGTTTGGCCTGTACATGACCGCCGTAGGGGCGCCAGACTGTCCGCCGACCGTCCCACCCCCCGTCCCAGGAGCCCCGGGAGCCGTCCATGCCCCTGCGTGCCAGACAGCGTTGTCACGCGGTCCTCGCCGCCCTCGTCACCCTCACCGCCACGGCCCTCCTGGCCGCCGCGCCGCCGGCCTCCGCCGCCGACACCTGGACCGAGGTCGGCTCCGACCGTGCCGACCCGCTCACCGAGAGCCAGGGCCTGGCCTCGGTCGAGGTCCCCGCCGGATCCGCCAACCGCTACACCGGGATCGGCACCATCCCCATCGGCGTGAGCAGCCGCGGCTGGAACCACGTCGGCGACCCGGACGCCTCCTACGACGGCCACTACGTCGAGCCCTACCAGGCCGACTCCGGCACCGCGAAGATGTACCGCGTGCAGGCGCCGAACGGGACCTGGTCCGAGTACGTCCACACGCTCGCCCCGGGCGAGGCGCTCAACAACTCCTGGGTCGCGATCTCGCCCGACGGACAGTGGATGCTCTCCGGCGAGTACGGCACCATGAGCCGCTTCCTGGTCTTCCCCACCCCCGGCGTCAACGCGAGCACCTCGCCCTCCGCGAACCTTCCGCTGGCGGCCACCGTCACCCTCGACCACGCCGTACGGGACGTACAGGGCTGCGACTTCCTGAGCGCCACCCGGCTGCTGTGCTCCTCCGACGACCCCGCGGGCACCCTCTTCGGCTACACCAAGCCGCTGCTCCAGGTCGACCTCTCCGCCGCCCCGACCGGCTCGGCGAACGTCACCGGACATGTCACGGCACTGCGCCAACTGCCCCTGCGGAGCTCCTGTTCCGGCACGTTCGAGGCGGAGGGCATCGACTACGACCGCCGCAGCGGAACCCTGCGCGTGATCGTCGTCTCACCCGGGTTCTGTGTGCTGACGGACAGCAAGACGTACCGCTTCACCAGGAGTTGAGCCCCTGAACGACAGGTGCCGGCCCTCGCGGAAATGGGGGTCGGCACCGATGGCGGGGCCCCGCGGCCGGATGCGACGGTGGACGGACACCCCACACGCCAGGGGTGGACAACCACCCCACCAGACACAGGGAGTCCTCGCATCCACCCTCGTGAGACACAGCACGCCCGTCCGTCCGCGCCCCCGGGGGAGGTGACCCGTGGGACACGCTGACACCCTGCTCGCCATGGGCGGCGCCTTCCTGGCCGCCGCGTTCCTCGCCCGGCTCGGCGGCCGGATCGGGCTTCCGACCATCCCGCTGTTCATGCTCGCCGGCATCCTCCTCGGTCCGCACACCCCCGGGCTGGTCCTGGTCGAGGACGCGCACGACTTCGAGATGCTCTCCGCGCTCGGCCTGGTGCTGCTGCTGTTCTACCTGGGTCTGGAGTTCCACGTCGACGACCTGCGCACCGGGGGCCGGCGGCTGCTCGCGGCGGGCGGGATCTACCTCCTGGCGAACGTCGGCGCCGGACTCGGCTTCGGGTTCGCCCTGGGCTGGGGGAGCCGGGAGGCCCTCGTGCTCGCCGGGGTCCTCGGCATCTCCTCGTCCGCCATCGTCACGAAGATCCTCATCGACCTGGGGCGGATCGGCCGCCCCGAGACCCGGCTGATCCTCGGCGTGATCGTGGTGGAGGACATCTTCCTCGCGCTCTACCTCGCCGCGCTCCAGCCGGTCATCAGCGGCGCGCGCGGACCGGTTGAGGTGCTCCTCCAGGCGGGCAAGGCATTCGGGTTCCTGCTGGTGCTGGCCGTCGCCGCCCGGTACGGGACACGCCTGATCGGCAGGCTCATCCAGGTCCGGGACGACGAACTCCTGGTCATCAGCTTCCTCGGCGCGGCGGTGCTCGTCGCCGGGGTCTCCGAGGTGCTCGGCGTCGCCGACGCCATCGGCGCCTTCATGGTGGGCCTGATCCTGGCCGGAACACCCTCCGGCCCCCGCATCCGCCGACTGGTCCACCCGCTGCGCGACGCCTTCGCCGCGATCTTCTTCTTCGCCTTCGGACTGTCCATCGACCCCGGAGTCGTCACGTCCGTCGCCGGACCCGTCGCCGCGGCCGCCGCCGTGACCGTCGTGATGAACATCGTCGCCGGCCTGCTCGTCGCCCGCCTCTACGGCTACGGCGCCCAGCCCGCCGCCGACATCGCCACCACCCTTGTCGCCCGCGGCGAATTCGCCCTGATTCTCGGTGCGATGGCGGCCAGTGCGGGACTCGACGCGCGACTGGCGCCGTTCATCGCCGGGTATGTCCTTGTCCTGGCCGTTCTCGGCCCGGTGGCCGCCGGGCGGGCCCACCTGCCGGCCCGCGTGCTGGGGTCACGTCGTGCCCGGAAGCGGGCGGACGACACCGCACCGGCGCCGGTCTCCGTCGCGGTGGGGGCGGACGCCGAACGGTAGGGGCCGTGTGAAGGAGGAGTCATGCGCCAGCCCGACGACGAACACCTCATCCACCTCGCGGCACGGCTGGAGCGCGACGACCCACGATTCGCCCGTGCGCTGGGGTCGGGCCGACCGGCCCGGCCCCGCGAGTACCGGCGCACCGGCGCATGGAGCACCCTGGCCGTCGCCGTGACCCTCCTGATCGTCGGCATGGTCCTGCCCGAGGGCATTCTCGTGGCCGGAGGCCTGGTGCTCGCCGGAATCGCCGTTCCGTTGTTCGATCCGCACCGGGATCGTCCGCACCGCTGAGGCCTTCGCCGGTAGTGCTCCGGGAAAGGTGGTGCTTTTCTGAGGATGTGGCGCGGTTCGCGGGGAACCCGGCGGTCCGGTCACCGCCATGAGAGGAGCGACCACGATGGATCGTGAGCGTACGCACGAGGAGTCCGTCTCGCTGGAGATCAGCGGATGCAGCGCGGAGGACGCGCGGATCGTCTTCGACACGCTGAACGCGTGCTTCGAGTCCGACCGGGGCGAGGAGGACGTGCCGCAGCAGCTCCATGAGACGCGGCCGATGGTCTGGATGGGGACCTTCGAAGTCACCGAGACGCGTTCCTGCCCGCCGCCCGCGCAGTTGGCGTCCTCCGTCGAGGCCGATGCGCAGGGCGGCTACTGGGCCATCGAACAGCTTCGGACCACCCTGGACTCGATGTTCACGGTGCGGGACATGGCCTCCGCGTCGGGGGACCAGGAGCGCGAACTGCACGTGCGGCTGGAGAGCCGGTGACCTGATCAGCCCTGGCGCACCGGTACCACCACCATCTCCGCGACGTTGACGTTCGGCGGGGCCGCCGTCGCGAAGGCGACGGCCTCCGCGATGTCCTCCGCGGTCAGGGCGCGCACATCGGTGCGCATGCGGGACAGGGACGCCCGGGACTCGTCGTCCCGCATGCCCGTGCCCAGCTCGGTGGTGGTGATCCCCGGCTCGATGTTCTTCACCCGGACTCCGCGGGGGCCGAGCTCGGCGCGCAGGTTGCGGGTGAGATGGGCGACGGCCGCCTTGGTGGCGCAGTAGACGGACCAGTCGGGGAAGAGCAGATGGCCGCCGACCGAGCCGACGTTCACGAGGTCCGCCCGGCCGCCCCGGGCCGCCGCCGAGAGAAGGTCGTCGGTGAACGCGCGGGCGGTGCGCAGCAGACCGCGCAGGTTGAGGTCGATCATGTAGTCCCACTCGTCGGTGTCGGCACGCTCGAAGGGGGCGCCCAGCATGACGCCGGCGTTGGCCACGACCAGGTCGACGGTGCCGAGCGTCCCGGTCACGCGGCCGGCCGCCCGGGCGACCGCCTCGGCGTCGGTCAGGTCAACGGCGACCGGCAGGACCGTTCCGGTGCCGGAGGAGCGCAGGTCGTCCGCCAGCGTCCTGAGACGGTCCTCGCGACGGCCCAGCAGTGCCACGCTCGCTCCGCCCGCGGCGAGTCGCCGTGCCGTGGCCGCGCCGATCCCGCTGGTGGCGCCGGTGACGACCGCGACGCGGTGGGTGAGGTTCCAGGTGTCTGTCATGCCGTCCACAGTGGGCCCGGCGAACGGCCGCGACCAGGCCGTACCACCCCGGGGAGAACGGATCGTAGGAGTACCGCGGCCACCTTGCGCACTCCCGGGGGCCGCCGGCCGCGCCTAGGGTCGAGGGCATGGACACCGACAACAGGCTCGGCCTTTTCCTGCGCGCCCGCCGTGCCCTGGTCCGGCCCGAGGACGCGGGGCTGCCGGCCGGGAGCCGGCGCCGGGTGGCGGGTCTGCGCCGGGAGGAGGTCGCGGTGCTGGCCGGGGTCAGCACCGACTACTACGTCCGCCTGGAACAGGGGCGCGAGCGCAGCCCCTCGGCGCAGGTCGTCGACGCGCTGGCACGCGTGCTGGGCCTGGAGGACGACGCGGCCGACCATCTGCACCGACTGGCACGGCCCGTGGGCGACCGGTCCCGTCCGCGACCGGAGGTGGTCGGTCCCGCACTGCTGCGGATGATGGAGGGCTGGCACCGCACGCCGGCCGTGGTCTTCGACCGCTGCCTCACCGTCCTGGCCCACAACGTCCTGGGCGGCGCCCTGTTCGCGGGCCACGCCCACAGCGGTGATCTGCCGCGGCTGGTCTTCCTCGACCCGGACGCCCGGGAGTTCTACCCGGACTGGGAGTCGGTGGCCCAGAACACCGTGGCCGCGCTGCGGGCCTCCGCCGGAACCGGCTCCGACGATCCGCGCCTGATCGCCACGGTCGGCGAACTGTCCCTGCGCAGCGAGGAGTTCCGAAGGCTCTGGGCCCGCCACGACATCCGTCGCAAGACCGCGGAGAGCAAACGCTTCCGGCATCCGCTGGTCGGCGAACTGAGCCTGGACTACGAGTCGTTGACCGTCAACAGCGCCCCGGGCCAGCAGCTGGTCGTCTACCAGGCCGAGCCCGGCAGTCCGTCCGAGCAGGCGCTCGCGCTGCTGGGGAGCCTGGCCGCGGCGGAGGCCGGGGTGTCCGACGAGGTCAGCGGCGAGGGCACGTACACCTGAGGCCGCCCGCGTGGCCCGGATCACCCCTCCCCGGTTGTGCAACTAGTTGCATAAAGGAGGTGCGGTCCTCTACAACAGACAGGCACGAGACCGCGCCGGAGGAGCCCCATGAGCCGTTACCCGCACCTGCTGAGCCCGCTCGACCTGGGCTTCACCACCCTGCCCAACCGCGTGCTGATGGGCTCCATGCACGTCGGTCTGGAGGAGGCCGACCGCGGCTTCGAGCGCATGGCCGCCTTCTACGCGGAGCGTGCGCGCGGGGGAGTGGGCCTGATCGTCACCGGCGGCATCGCGCCCAACGACGAGGGGCGGCCCTACGAGGGCGGTGCCAAGCTCACCACGGACGCGGAGGCCGAGCGGCACCGGACCGTCACCGAGGCCGTGCACCGCGAGGGCGGCCGGATCGCGATGCAGATCCTGCACTTCGGCCGGTACGCCTACCACCAGGACCTCGTCGCCCCCAGTCCCGTCCAGGCACCGATCAGCCCGTTCCCGCCCCGCGAGCTCACCGACGCCGAGGTCGAGCGGACCGTCGAGGACTACGCCCGCGCCGCCCGCCTCGCCCGGCAGGCCGGGTACGACGGCGTGGAGATCATGGGCTCCGAGGGCTACCTCATCAACGAGTTCATCGCCGCGCAGACCAACCACCGCACCGACCGCTGGGGCGGCTCGTACGAGAACCGCATGCGCTTCCCCGTGGAGATCGTGCGCCGGGTGCGCGAGGCCGTCGGCGAGGACTTCATCGTCGTCTACCGGCTGTCCATGCTGGACCTCGTCCCGGGCGGCTCCACGCTCGACGAGGTGATCACCCTCGCCAAGGCCGTCGAGGCCGCCGGGGCCACGATCATCAACACGGGCATCGGCTGGCACGAGGCCCGCATCCCCACCATCGCGACCTCGGTGCCGCGCGGCGCCTACACCTGGGTGACCAAGCGGCTCATGGGCGAGGTGTCCATCCCGCTCGTGACCACCAACCGCATCAACACCCCCGACGTGGCCGAGGAGTTGCTCGCCGACGGGTACGCGGACATGGTGTCGATGGCCCGCCCGATGCTCGCCGACCCGGAGTTCGTGAACAAGGCGGCCGAGGGACGCCCCGAGGCCATCAACACCTGCATCGGCTGCAACCAGGCCTGCCTCGACCACACCTTCAGCGGGAAGATCACCTCCTGCCTCGTCAACCCGCGCGCCTGCCACGAGACCGAACTGGTGCTGTCCCCGACCCGGCTGCGCAAACGCGTGGCGGTCGTCGGAGCCGGCCCCGCGGGTCTCGCCTGCGCGGTCTCCGCCGCCGAACGCGGCCATGACGTCACGCTCTTCGACACCGCGAGCGAGATCGGCGGCCAGCTCAACGTGGCCCGCCGGGTCCCCGGCAAGCAGGAGTTCGACGAGACGATCCGCTACTTCCGCCACCAGCTCGACGCCCACGGCGTGGACGTACGACTGAACACCCCCGTGGAAGCAGGGGACTTGTCCGCCTACGACGAGGTCGTCGTCGCCACCGGCGTCACCCCGCGCACCCCCGACATCCCCGGCATCGACCACCCGAGCGTGGTCGGCTACCTCGACGTCCTGCGCGACAACGCCCCCGTCGGCGACCGGGTCGCGATCCTCGGCGCGGGCGGCATCGGTTTCGACGTCGCCGAGTTCCTCACCGACGGCGGCGACAAGGCGCACGAGGACCCCGAGACCTACTTCCGCCAGTGGGGCGTCGACACGGACTACACGGCACCCGGCGGACTCACGGCCCCCGAGCGCCCCGCCCCGACCCGCCAGGTGCACCTCCTGCAGCGCAAGACCAGCAAGGTCGGCGCCGGGCTCGGCAAGACCACCGGCTGGATCCACCGCACCGAGCTCAAGCACCGGGGTGTCGGCATGGTCCCGGGGGTGCGCTACGACCGCATCGACGACGCCGGACTGCACATCACCGTCGGTGAGCAGAGCACGGTCCTGGAGGTCGACACCGTCGTGCTGTGCACCGGGCAGGAACCGCGCCGGGACCTGTACGAGGAGCTCGTCGCCGCGGGCCGCAGCGCCCACCTGATCGGCGGTGCCGACGTGGCCGCCGAGCTGGACGCCAAGCGGGCGATCAAGCAGGGCACCGAGGTCGCGGCCGCCCTGTGACGGCGTCCCTAGGATGACTCCATGTCACTCCCGCACGCGATCCTCACCGCACTGCTCGAAAGGCCGTCGGCGGGGCTGGACCTGACCCGCCGGTTCGACAGGTCGATCGGCTACTTCTGGTCGGCCTCGCACCAGCAGATCTATCGCGAGCTGGGAAAACTGGAGGCCGAGGGCCACATCAGGGCGATTCCCGCGGCCCAGCCGAGCCGCGGGCAGAAGAAGAGCTACGAGGTCCTGCCCGCGGGCCGCGCCGAACTCGAACGCTGGACGGCCGCCGCGCAGGACCCCAAGCCGCACCGGGACACCCTCCTGCTGCGGCTGCGCGCGGCGGCCGTCGTCGGCACGGAGGGCCTCGAGGCGGACCTGCGCCGCCATCTCGAACTGCACCGGCGGCAGTTGGCCGAGTACGAGGAGATCGAGAAGAGGGACTTCCCGCCCGGGAACGACAGCGCGCAGGCCAGGCTTCAGCACCTGGTCCTGCGCGCGGGCATCGAGCTGGAGACCTTCTGGACGGGGTGGCTCTCCGAGGCGCTGCGGGAGTTCGCCGAACTCCCGGACAGCTGAGGGCCTTTCGGACCGAAGGCCCTCAGGACCGAAGGCCCTCAGGACCGAAGGCCTTTCAGAGACGGTAGGGCCGCGAGCGGCGGCGCAGGAACCACGCCGCGGCCGCCGCGCCGACCGCCACCAGGCCGCCGCCCGCGGCCAGCGTCAGGGTGCCGTAGTCCTCGGTGGCGCCGCCCAGACCGCCCAGGACCCCGCGGGACGGGGAGGCCGTGGCCGTCGCCGAGATCGTGGGAGTGGCCGACCCCGAGACGATGATCGACTGGGTGCCCGCCGTGCTGTTGTCGTAGGCGCACATCACGATGACGGTGTACGTCCCGGGGCTCACGTTCGACCAGGCCGCGGACTGGAGCGAGGTGGTCCCGGACAGGGCCGCCTGCCGGCCCTGGCTGAAGTTCGCCTGGCTGCTGGTGAGGAGCGAGGCGGTGCCCCAGCCGCCGCTGGGCGCGGTGCGGGAGCAGGCCGTGGTCGTGACGGAGACCGTGGATCCGGAGGTGCTCACGGAGATGCCCGGAGCCGCGGCGGCCGGCCCGGCGGTCAGGGCGAGCGGCAGCGCGGCGACGGCCGCGACGGTCAGGCCGGAGCGGAGAAGTAGCTGTTCAGTGCGCATGGACTGCCCTCCGGCGGCACGGTTGGCGGTACATCCGTGGCGCCGCCGAGGTGGGGGAAGACCGTGCTGCCTCAGGGGTAGCCAAAGCGCTCCCGGCCCGGCCCGCATGCGGAGTGCGGCCGGACAGGTGACGGATCGCCTCGCCCGGAGCCCGGAGGTGAGCGGCCGTCATGGGGCCGCGGGGGCACCGGTCGTCACCGAGCGCTGCGCCGAAAGCCCGCCCCAGGTGCCGTCGGGCAGCCGCGCCCGCAGCCGCACCCGGTGCCTCTCCCCGGCCTCGCGCCCCAGGTAGAAGCTGTACGTCGCCCGCCCGCGCGGAGGCGTCCCGCCGAACACGAGCGAGGTGGCCGCCCTGCCGTCGAGGTGGACCTGGTACTCAGTGACGACACCGTCCGTCCGGGGCGCAGTCCAGGCCAGGTCGAGGTAGTACGCGCCGTCGGCCCCGCGGCGGGCAGTGGCGCGGAAGTCCGCCGGTGCCGTGTCCCTGCCGTCGTCGCTGCCCGGCGTGGTCAGCCGGACGGTGTCCCCGGCCGGCGAGAGGTTGTCGGCCGCGTCCCGGGCCCGGACGGTGAAGGAGTAGCGGGTGCCCGGACGCAGCCCGGTGACCACGGCCGCCGTCTGCTCGCCGCCCACGCTGTGGATCTTCGCGCTGCCCTGGTAGATGTCGTACGACACCACGTCCCGGTCGTCCGCCGAGGCGGCCCAGCTCAACTGGACGGCGCGGCTGCCCGCCGTCCGGCCCCGCAGCCGCTCCGGGCGGGTCGGGGCCGAGCGGTCCGCCGCTGTGGCCGCCGGAGTCGTCGCCCGCACCTCCCGGCTGGGCGGACCCAGACGGCCCTCGGGGTCGCGGGCCCGCACGGTGAAGACATACGGGGTGGAAGGCTCAAGCCTGGTGACATCCACCATGTGCTGTGCACCCGGCACTTCCTCGACCTTGGTGGTGCCGCGATATACCTCGTAGCGCTCGACCCCCGAGCCGGCGGCGTTCCACATCACATGCACGCTGGTCGCACTGCCCGCGGCGGCGGTGACGCCGACGGGTGCGGCGGGCAGTCGGCCGCTCTCGCCGTCGTCCGGTCCGCCCCAGCCGCAGGAGCCGACGAACACGAGCGCCGCGCAGAGGTACAGGGGTACGGGAACGCCTCGCACGTTGTCGCCTCCCGGGAGGACAGCACGGCAATGGTCCGGACCAATATGGCGCCGGTCATGCACCCGTATCAAGAGGGCGGACCGTGTGGGCCGGGCTCGGCAGGGTTACGTATGCTGAAGACCTTCACGGCCGAACTCTCCCTGCGGTGAACGGAGTTCGCGCTGGTGGCGCGGGCCGCTGTCGTCGCTGTCCCCGCGCCGTACGGGTGGCCGGGAGGCCGGGGTCCGTCGAGGGCCCCGGCCCCCGGCCCCTGCCCCGTCCGGCCCCGCTGCGGTGGCCGCTCCGCTGAAACGGCATCAGATTGGGCTGAGTGCCCGTCAGTGCCGCCGAGGAGAGGGTCCCTTATCGTGCGTGTCCAGTCGCTCACGCTGGCCGCGGCAAGTGCCGCTCTGCTCGCCCCGACGGCACCCCCCGCGACGGAGCTCGCCACCGTCCCGACGGAGTCGGTGGTGCGGCGTGAGGGTGACGTCGAGGCCGCGGACCTCCTGGCCAAGGTGCGCAAGTGCGCCCCCGTCTCGCGCGGTCGCTACCGCAGTGACGACGGCACGGCCGCGACCGTCCCGGTCTGCGGCACCCGGGACGCCGTCTTCTGGAAGGCCGACCTGGACATCGACTGCGACGGCCGGCCAGGCCGCCGCTGCAACCGCCGCACCGACCCGCTGTTCTCCGACGCCACCGCCTACCAGCAGTCAGACGGCCGCTATCTGAGCGCCGAACGCCTGCCGTACATCGTGGTGCCGGCTCCGAGCCGGATCTGGGACCACCGGGAGCACGGGGTGCGGGGCGGGTCCGTGGCCGCCGTCGTGTACCGGGACCGGGTGCAGTACGCCGTCGTCGGGGACGTGGGCCCGGGTCACATCATCGGCGAGGCGTCCTACGCCACCGCGAAGGCACTCGGGATCCGTCCCGATCCGCGCGGCGGCGGCACGCCCTCCGGTGTCACCTACATCGTCTTCCGGAACACCCAGGTGAAGCCGATCGAGGACCACGCCGCCGCCGTCGCGACGGGGGAACGACTGGCGAAACTGTTCGTGCAGGGGAAGTGATCCCGCCGGAGCCCGCCAGAGCCCGCCGGAGCCCGCAGGACCGCCGACCAGCAGTCGTCGACCCGCAGGTCCCCGCCGTCGATGGTGCCCGGCGCGCCTTCGCCAGGCCGAGACCATGCCGTCCTCGGAGGCCGTGCGGGCGGTGCCGGGGGCCGAGCTCATGAAGACCCTGCGCTCGGCCCCCGCCCCCGCGGCGGAAGGGGTCACACAGGGACCGTCACACCTTCCGGTAGTCGTACGCCTCCGCGGCCGCCGCCTCCACGGCCGCGAGGTCCGCTCCCGTCGCCGCCGTGACGACCGCGGCCACCGCACCCTCGACGAAGGGGGCGTCCACCAGCCGTGTGCCGGCGGGGAGTTCGTCGCCCTCCGCCAGCAGCGCCTTGACGGTGAGCACCGCACTGCCGAGGTCGGTCAGCACGGCCACCCCGGCACCCCGGTCCACGGCGGCGGCCGCACCGGCGATCAGCTCCGCACTCGTACCGAGCCCGCCGCCCTCGGTGCCCCCGGCCGCGGCGACGGGCACCTGGACGCCACCGCCCGCGAGCCCCTTCGCCAGCTCCGCCACGGACGCGGCGACCTCCGCGCTGTGCGACACCAGCACGATCCCGACCAGCCCGTCGTCACTCACCAGCGGCCTCCGCGAGCGCGGCGATCAGCAGGGCGGACGAGGTCGCGCCCGGGTCCTGGTGCCCGATGCTGCGCTCCCCGAGATAACTCGCCCTGCCCTTGCGGGCCTGCAACGGCGTGGTGGCCAGGGCCCCTTGCTCGGCGGCCGTCCGTGCCGCGGCGAAGCCGGCACCGAGGGCGTCGACGGCCGGCACCAGCGTGTCGATCATGGTCTTGTCGCCCGGGGCGGCCCCGCCCAGCGTCATCACTGCCTCCACCCCGGCCCGCAGCGCCTCGGCGAGCTCCTCCTCACTGACCTCGCCGGCATCCCCGAGAGCCTTTCCGGTCCGCCGCAGCAGGGTGCCGTACAGGGGTCCCGAAGCACCGCCCACCGTCGAGATGAGCCTGCGTCCGGCGAGGGTGAGAACCGCGCCCGGGGTGTCCGGGACCTCCTTCTCCAGGCTCGCGGCCACCGCGGTGAACCCGCGCTGGAGGTTGCTGCCGTGGTCGGCGTCCCCGATGGGGGAGTCGAGGGCGGTGAGCCGTTCCGCCTCGCGGTCCACGGAAGCGGCGGTCGCCGTCATCCAACGGCGGAAGAAGTCGGCGTCGAGCACTGGATCTCCTTGCGTGGTCGGTACGTTGATCGTCTGCTCACACTCCCCAGCGCAGCCCCGGCGTCCTCACCGGCGCGTCCCACAGGCGCAGCAGCTCCTCGTCCACCTGGCACAGGGTGACCGAGGCGCCGGCCATGTCGAGCGAGGTGACGTAGTTGCCGACCAGGGTGCGGGCGACGGCGACCCCGCGGTCGGCGAGCACCCGCTGCACCTCGGCGTTGAAGCCGTACAGCTCCAGGAGCGGGGTGGCGCCCATGCCGTTGACCAGGACGAGCACCGGGTTGACCGGGCTCATGTCGTCCAGGATCGCGTGCACCGAGAAGTCGGCGATCTCCCGCGAGGTCATCATCGCCCGCCGCTCCCGGCCGGGCTCGCCGTGGATGCCGACCCCCAGCTCCAGCTCGCCGGCCGGCAGGTCGAAGGTGGGGCTGCCCTTGGCGGGCGTGGTGCACGCACTGAGCGCGACGCCGAAGCTGCGGGAGTTCTCGTTGACCTGCCGGGCCAGCGCCTCCACCCGCTCCAGCGGCTGGCCCTCCTCCGCCGCGGCCCCGGCGATCTTCTCCACGAACAGGGTGGCACCGGTGCCCCGCCGGCCGGCCGTGTAGAGGCTGTCGGTCACCGCCACGTCATCGTTGACCAGGACCTTGGCGACCTGGATGCCCTCGTCCTCGGCGAGTTCGGCCGCCATGTCGAAGTTGAGCACGTCACCGGTGTAGTTCTTCACGATGAACAGCACACCGGCCCCGCTGTCCACGGCGGCCGCCGCCCGCACCATCTGGTCGGGCACCGGAGAGGTGAACACCTCGCCCGGGCAGGCCGCGGAGAGCATCCCGGGTCCGACGAAGCCGCCGTGCAGCGGCTCGTGCCCGGAGCCGCCGCCGGAGATCAGGGCGACCTTCCCGGCCACGGGGGCGTCCCGCCGTACGATCACCCGGTTCTCGACGTCCACGGTCAACTCCGGATGGGCGGCCGCCATGCCGCGCAGGGCGTCCGCGACCACGGATTCCGGGACGTTGATCAACATCTTCATGGGTACCTCCGGGTGGGAACGACGGACGGGCTCGGCACCGCCCTGTCGGAAGTATCGACCTTGTGGGAGTGAAGGTCACGTGCTGACGCGAGGCCACCGTGGGTGCCGCAACTGTGTCCCCCGCTCCCGGCGTCCAAGGCCGTAGACCCCTCGTCGCACACGGCTCCGCGCTCTGTTCCCGTCCATATGAGAGCCGCCGATTTAGCGGGTACCGTGTCCCTCACATTGGCGCGAAAAGGCTGATAAGGCCGAAGGGAAGGGTGGTGATAGTGGACTCTCCAGTTGCGGCGTCGTACGACGACCTGCAATCGTTGCCGGCGCTTTTCGAGGCGGTTTCGAACGGAACCGTCCCTGAGCGTGGCAGTTCCTGGCAGGCGTTGCGTGCTCTGTTCCAGGCCACCGAAGTGGGCTTGGTGAACCTGGGGGAACTGGCGGCCGCAGCTGTGAACAGGCTCCGGGCCGGGGACGAGCCGGGAGCGACCCGTTGCCTGGAGTGGATGGTCGGATTCGGCCGCGTGTGGAACGAGCTGGCCTGGCTCGTGCAGGACTTCTCCCCACTCGGTCAGGAGGACGGCCCGCACGTCCTCGCCGTGGTGAGTTCTCCGTCGTGGCGGCACCTGGTGAATGTGGAGCGGGAACTCGCCCAGGAGCTCAAACCGCTCGCGGAATCCCCGTCGGCGGTGCAGTGGAAACGCCATGTGCTGCGCTATGCGATGCTCCAGCGCGCGTCCCTCGAGTACTCCTGCGTGGACGGGGCGCCGAGCGGGTATGAGGACTTCGTGCGGCCGGAAGCAGTTCGAGAAGCTGTGCGAGAGCGGCAGCTGCCCGGGGAAACGGTATTCATGCAGTTCCGGGCTGCCCATCAGATGCCGGAACTGCTGATTCAGGTGGTCAACGACCACCTCGAGCGCGCTGTCGACGCTTTGGGCCATGCGCAGGAACAGGAGGCCGTGCCCCTGCTCCGGCGGGCGGACCGCCTTCTGGACGCCGTCGTACGCATGACGGATCTCCTCGTGGATCAGATGACGACCGAGGAATACCACGGGATCCGAGTGGCCCTCGGTCTGACCAGTGGCAGCCATTCCGTCGGACTGCATTTCGAACTCATGCGGGATCTGTATCCGGCACTGGCCCGAAAGTCCCAGGACGGGTCCCGGGAAATCCAGCACCTGACCCGGACGATCGGGCTGCACATCGACCGGTGGCGGCTGGGACACATCAACCTGCCGCGCACCAACCTCGGCGGAGCGGAAACCGGCACGAGAAGTCTCACGGGATCTCCCGACGCGCTGCAGACCGTGGCCCGTATGCGGGAGGCGGGCAGATCCCGCGACCCCTACGCGCAGACGGAACGGCCGTTCCGGGCCACGGACTGGACGTCCGAGGCCCCGCCGCTCGCGGAGATCGAGAGGCGGCTGCTCGGGGATGTCGCACGCCACACCCAGGAGCGCTTCCGGGACGTGCAGGACCGCACCGGGCGGTACTCCGGATCGCCGGGCTTCTCCGCTCCACCCAAGAGGTGCCCGAATCGGCCGAATTGAGGGGGAAACCAGGCCGTGCCCGATTCTGATCTCCGACGATTCCTCAGGCGTCATTTCACCGCCATCGACCTGCTGAAGATCATCCTGTCGCTCGCCTCCGGATACGGAATCGCGCTGCTGGTGGAGGACACCCGGGTGGGAGTCGGTGTCCTCGCCCTCAGTCTGCTGGCCGCTTCGGGGGCCTTCGCCATCGACCGGCTCAGGCTCGCCACGGAGGACGAGGTCTCCGGTGCGCTCAGGGAGACCAAGGAGCAGGTGCACGCCGACCTGAGCACCCTGAACCGCGAGGTCTCGACTCATCTGGCCCGTCTGCGCAACGAGTTGGACCGGCACATCGACCTGGTCCACGCGGGCGTGCGGTTCGTCCCCGACAGCCAGGGCGACGAGGAGGACGGCACGGGGTACGACGTCGCCACGGCCGCCGTGCGCAAGGCCCGTCGGCGCATCTACGTCGTCAGCGACTACAGCCCGCCCGAGGGGGAGGGGGCGACCCTCCTGGACCCGCCCGACAACAGGTCGGAGTATCTCGACGCGATAGAGGACTGCCTCGAACGGCGGCTGTCCGTCAACGGCAGGCCCGACGGCCCCCTCTCGTACCACCGGCTGATCCAGCGGCCCCCCGAGATATACGCCGAGATGGTCCAACGCTCCGTGAACGGCGTGGAGTTACGCCGGGAGGACATGGAAGGGGACCTGCAGGCGTTCGAGCATCTGTCCAGGGTCATGGAACTGGCCAGGCACGCCGGAGCCAACCGCCGGATCGACATCCAGATGCGGGTGATCCCGTTTCTGCCCAACTGCCCGTCGATCCTGCTGGTCGACGACGAGGAACTGCAGTTCACCATACCGACCCGTATCGACCAGCCCGGGGACCGCTTCGCCCTGCTCGGGCTGCACGGGGTGATGGTGATGGAGGACCGCGCTTCCGGAACCCAGTTGTGCGACCACTTCAGCAGCCTGTTCGGCCGTCTGAAGACCAAGTCGCTCCCCATCGTGAAGGTCAGGGTGTGAGGTTCGGACCCGTCGTGCCGGCCGCCGCCAGATAGCCGAGCGCCTGGGCCAGTGCCACCTGGCCCACGGCGTCGTCGGGAGGCAGGAAGAAGGGGTTGTGCAGGCCCGCCGGGACGAAGCCGGGGCCGCCGTCCAGACCGACGAAGAGCATGACCGACGGCCAGCGGGTGCCGTAGCGGGCGAAGTCGTCCCCACCGCAGGAACGCCACGGCTCGGCGAGACGGACGCCGGCCCGCTGTGCCACGGTGCGGGTGGCCAGGGTCAGCCGGGGGTCGTTGACCAGCGCGGGTTCGTCCCGGGTCTGTCGCACGCTGCCGGCGCAGCCGTGGGCCTCGGCGACCTGGGAGACGACGGTGTGCAGGAGCTTGCGCAACCTCTCGTGGTCGTCGGCGTCCATCGTGCGCAGGGTGCCGAGGGCCCGCGCACTGGACGGGATGACGTTCTCGCCGGAGCCGGCGGAGAGGCAGCAGATGCTGAGGACCGCCGGATTCAGGGGGTCCACCCTGCGGCCCGTCATGGTGTGCAGCGCCACCACCACCTGGGCGAGGGCCAGCACCGGGTCCAGGGTCGTGTGCGGGTAGGCGCCATGACCGCCCCGGCCCTCGACGAGGATCTCGAAGCCGTAGGTGGCCGCGTTGACCGTGCCGGGATCCGCTCCCAGCCGGCCCCAGGGGATCTCCGGGTGCACATGGGCCGCCACGGCCGCCCGGACGGTCCCGGTCGCCTCGTCGGCCTCGAGGATCTCCTCGGCCCCCGACGGGGTGCGCTCCTCACTCGCCTGGAACACGGCGAGCAACGGAGCGGGCAGCCGGTCCTGGAGCCGGTGCGCCGCGCGGACCAGCGCGACCAGCGCGGCGCAGTGCACGTCGTGCCCGCAGGCGTGCATGCGCCCGTTCACGGCGGCGTGGGGGACCCCGGTCTCCTCGCGCAGCTCGATGCCGTCGAGTTCGGCGCGGACGAGGACCGCGGGTCCCGGACCGCCCACCCGGGCCACCAGGTTCGTCGTGCCGTTCACGAACACCGGCCGCAGGGGCAGCGCGGCGGCGACGAGACGCGCGGTGTCGACCTCCTGGCCGCCGAGTTCCGGCGTCGCGTGCAGCCGTCGGCGAAGAGAGACGGCGAAGGGGAGTTCTTCCCGCGCGGCCGCCACGAGGTCCCGAAGCACGTATGCCTCCGTTCCCAGCCTCACCCGAGCATGGCAACAGGGAGCGAGGCTGTACAGACGCGGGTGCCCGCCCGTGAAAGCCCGGCAGGTTGAAGGGAGTTCGGCACGGCCGTCACGTCGTGAGCAGTCCCCGGCCCAGCCAGTCGGTGGCGTCGCGGACGCCGGGCAGGGCGAAGAAGTAGCCGCCGCCGGTCGGGGAGATGTAGTCGACGAGCGGCTCGTCGATCAGACGGGTCTGGGTGGCCTCGAACTGGCGCCGCACGTCCTGCTGGTAGCAGCAGAAGACCAGGCCCATGTCCAGGTTCCCGACGTCGTCGATGCCGCGGTCGTAGTTGTAACCCCGGCGCAGGATGCGGGAGTCGTCGGTCCGGGCGGTGCGCGGATTGGCGAGGCGGATGTGCGCGTCGAGGGGGATGGCGGTGCCGTGCGGGTCCTTGGCGTACTGCGGGACGTCGGTCTCCTTGGCGCCGTCGAGCGGGGCGCCGGTGTCCTTGCGGCGGCCGAACATCAGCTCCTGCTCGGTCAGCGAGACCCGGTCCCAGAACTCGACGAGCATGCGGATGACACGGATGACCTGGTAGCTGCCGCCGTGCGCCCAGGCCGGCTCGTCCTGGCCGTCGCCCACCCAGACGAGCCGGTTCATCTCGCGGGCCGAGGTCACCTCCGGGTTGGCGATGCCGTCCTTGAAACCGAGGAGGTTGCGCTGGGCGCCGCTGGGGCGGGGGACGTTCTGGAAGCCGTCGACGCGCCACTTGATCTGCATCGCGCCCCGGGTGTGCTTGGCGATGTCGCGCAGTGCGTGCAGCACCGTGTCCTGACGGGCGGCACACAGCTGAAGGGACAGGTCGCCGTGGCACGCGGCCGGATCCAGGTTGTCGTTCGGGAAGGTCCGCATCGGGGTCAGCCGGCGCGGCTTCGCCTTGGCGAGTCCGTAGCGGTCGTCGAAGAGCGAGGCCCCGACGCCCACGGTGACGGTGAGCGCGTCGGCGGGGACGTCCGGGCCGAGGATGCCGTTGTCGGAGGGCGGGGCGCCCACGCCGAGGTCGGTGGGGACGCCGCCGGTGGTCAGGAAACGGGCCCGCGCGGTCAACGTCCGCAGCAGCTCGCCCAGTTGGGCGCGGTCGTCGGCGATGACGTCGAAGGAGACGAAGGTGGCCGCGGCGGGTGCCGGGGTGAGGATGCCCGCCTGGTGGGCGCCGTGGAAGGGCACCTTCGCGGTGTCGACCGCGTCCGCGGCCCGTGCTTCGGCCGTGCCGCCGCTCGCGCTCAGGGCGAAGGCGCCGCCGGCCAGCGCCGCCCCCGCGGCCGAGGCGCCGAGGGCCGTTCTCACGAAGGAGCGGCGGCCGGCTCCCGCGGGGCAGCCTGATGCTTCGGTCGACGGCATGGGGTGGTTCCCTTCGGGGTGTTCGTGGTCGTCGGTCTTCACGCGGACTTCCTGATCTCCAGCAGGTCCGGCACCGGCGAGAGGTCCTCCAGGAGCTGTCCGGTGGCTCCGTTCAGCCGTGCTCGCGCGGCCGTGTCGAGCCGGTTGACCGGGGTCCAGCTCCCGCCGTGGTGCGCGGTGTCGAGCAGCTTCCGGAGCCGGGCGATGTCCGTGTCGACGGTGGGCAGCAGACGCGGGGTGCGGCGGGTCAGCAACGGCCGCAGGACGGTGAGGAGTTCGCGGGTGCCGCTGAGATTGGCGTCGGCGGTGGCGAGTTCGGTGCCACTGCCCTGGTCGGCGTCGCCGGTCAGTTCGAACTGGAGGGTGTTCTCCAGGATCTCGTGGGCGCGCAGGGGCAGGTCACCGGGGTCGAAGTCCTGGGTGGGGAACGCCTTGCGCAGTCCGGCCGCGTCGGCGGCGAGCCGCTGTGCGGGCGCGGTCAGTTCGCTCGCGGACTCGCCGTGCCACAGGCCGTACTCGATCCGGTGGAAGCCGGTGAAGTCCTTGTCGTGCACACCGCCGGGGAGCCCGTCGGGCCTGCCGTCGATCCTGGTGTCGTAGTCCTGGAAGGTGCCGTAGGCGGCGCCGAGCGAGGCGTAGGTGCGGTGCGCGGCGAGCCAGTCGGTGCGGGCCGCGCCGAGCCGCCCGGCCCTGACGTCGGCGGCGAGCCGTCCGGTCCGGTCGACGAGGGTGGCCAGACCCTCCTCGACGTAGGTCTTGTACGCCTTGAGCGGCGCGGCGAGATCGGCGGCGGAGACGGGCAGGACCGCCGCCGTGGTCCCCTGGCCGCCGGTGACCCGGACCGCGCGGGAGGTGACCGCCTTGCCGCTGCTGGGCACACAGCGCCAGGCGTACGTGCCGCCCGCGACGGTGGCCACGAGGTCACGGGTGGTGCCGGGGGCGAGGCCCTCGACCTCGCCGTAGACCGCGCCGGTGTCCGGGGCGATGAGGTACACCTCGGAGGTCTTGTCGCCGGTGTTGCGCATCCGGAAGGTCCGTCGCCCGGGCTTGGGCGCGGTGAAGCCCTTGCCGCAGTCCGTCTCGGACACGGCGACGGTCTGGGCGCCGGCCGGCCGGGAACCGCCGAGGGCGACGGCCGCTCCCGCCAGCACGGCCGGCAGGGCGACGACCGCGACGGGAACCACCCAGGCGGGCCGGCCACGAGCGGGCACGGGACGGGCGGGCTCCGTGTGCCGGTCCGGCGCGGCCGGTTCCGTCTCCCGCGCCGTCGGGGCGGGTTCCGCGTCCGGGGTTTCTGCGGCAGGCGGCGTCTCTCCAGCCGTCCGAACCGGTCGCGCCTCCCGGGGCTTGGCGGGTGATTCCGTCGGCGGGAGCTCAGGGGCACTGGCCTTGGGACCGGTCGGCGTGCTGCGCAGGAACAGTGTCATCACGACCGCGAGGTAGCCGACGTACCCGGCCACCTGGAGCCAGGTCATGGTCGGCGTCAGGTTGAGCACGCCCTGCACGAGGGTGCTGTACCAGGCCCCCGCGTCGACACTGCCGCCGAGATCGACCGCGTACGACGTGCCGCCGGGCAGTACCCCGCCCTCCTGGAGGTCGCGCAGACCGTATCCGAGCACGCCCGCCGCGATCACGACGAGGACGGCTCCGGTGGCGGTGAAGAACCTGGTCAGGTTGATGTGCAGGACGCGGCGGTACAGCCCCCAGCACAGGCCCGCCGCGAGAACCAGGCCGATACCGGCACCGGTGAGGGGGCCCGCGGACTCGCCGGCCGCGCGGGCCGTGGTCCACAGGAACAGCGCGGTCTCCAGACCCTCGCGGCCCACCGCCAGGAACGAGGTGACGATCAGCATGCCCGCGCCCATGCCCAGCGCCCCGGTGACCTTCTCCCGGATCTCACCGGAGAAGGTGCGCGCCGAGCGGCGCATCCAGAACACCATCGCCGTGACGAACCCGACCGCCACCACGCTCAGCGCACCGCCGAACGCCTCCTGGGCGGTTCCGGACAGGGACGCGGCGGTGAAGGTCAGCACGGCGCCGAAACTCAGGGCCAGGGAGATCGCGGCCAGAACCCCCGTCCACACCTGCGGCAGCCGGGCCCGGGCCCCGGACCGCACCAGCGTGGCGATGAGAACGGAGACGATGAGCCCGGCCTCCAGGCCCTCCCGCAGTCCGATGAGGAAGCTTGGAAACACGTCGTCCCACATGGGTGCTGCGCCCCTTACCGACAGTCGTGCTCGGCCCGCCACGGTCGCTGGTTAGCGAAGGCACGCCTTACTTACGCCGACCATCATGAGTGCAGACAGGCAGCCATCCGGTCATGGATCAGCAGTTATCCAGTCATGTCCGTGCAATGGCGCAGCAAAGATCGTCGGCCGGCGGGGGAGGGGGCCGCCGCGTTCCGGTTCGGCGGCCCGGGACACGAGGATGCGCAGCCGTTCGTGGGCGGGCGAGGGCGGTCCGCCGACCGGCTCCGGCAGCACTGAGAGTCGGTGACCGGTGCGGCCGCCGGGGCGTTCCGGGCCACTCCCGCTCGATCAGGGGCGTGGCCCGGCCCCCGGCGCACCCGGCCGCTATCGGTGGCAGGATGCCCGGTTCACGCCCGCAGCGGATTGGCGCGGGCGGCGGCCAGGAGGTACCAGGCGGTGGCGCCCGTGTGCCGGTACGGGTAGTAGCCGAAGCCGAAACCGGTGTCGAGCGGGCTGCTCGCCGAGACGACGCCGGAGCCGGCCGGCAGGGCCGTTCCGCCGACGGTCTGGGCGCCGCCGAGAAGGTCCTGGGCGCGCTCGATCGAGCCGAGCAGACGGCGGGCACGCCTCTCGTCGCCGGCGTGTCCGCGGTCGCGCAGCGCGAGCGCGAGGTGGGCGGTGCCCTCGAACCAGATGCCGTTGCGGTCCGGCCTCGGCTGGCCGTCGGCGATGGGGGCGCCCTCGTTCGCCAGCAGGCTCGCGGAGCTGAAGGTGACGCCCTCGTAGAACTGACCCGCCGGGACCGTGCTGTTGGGGCGGTCGGCCGTGTCCCGGACGGCCAGCTCGGCCGCGGCCCAGTCGAGGGAGCGGGAGTGGACCTTCGAGGCGAGGGCGAGGTGGGTCCAGGTCTGGGTGTCCTCCGGGATCGGCGACTTGTTGACCGTCACGCCGTCGTTGGTGCCCGTGTAGAAGAAGCCTCCCGACGGCTCCCACATCTTCTCGACGAAGGCCCGGGCCCGCGCGCGGCGCTCCCGCCAGACCCCGTCGCCGGTCAGCCGGGCGAGCCGCCCGAACAGGCCGACCAGGTCGGTGTTGTGCTCGGTCGAGGTGAACGGGAGTCTCTCGTTCGCCCCGTTGACGCCGAACTTGTAGCCGCCGAGCGGCTCGTCGGTCCGCCCGACCCGCTCGATCCACTCGCCGATGCGCACCGCGCCGGTGAGGAAGCGCCGTTCACCGGTCCGCCGGGCGAGCGCGCAGAGCGCGATGCCGGCCCACGCCATGTCGCCCACGGCGGTCCCGGTGAAGCCGAACTGCGTACCGACGTTGGCGGTTCCGTCCGCCCTGACGAACCCGTCCGGCTGCGGGGAGCCGTCGTAGAAGGTGTACGGCCCGACGTTGTACGCCTGCCGCAGCCGGCCGTCGTCGTAGGCGGGGTCGTGGGTCTGGGCGTACAGCAGCGCGTTCCCGAGGGCCGCGGCCCGTGAACCGCCAGTGGGACACGCGAGATGGGCCAGGACCGCCAGGGCGTTGTCGTAGGTGAACGCCGTGCTGAACAGCCCCGCCTGGTCCGTGTAGCTCTGGGTGAGCCGGATCGTGCCGTGGTCCGGGTAGGCGTCCATGGCGGCGGCGAGGAAGGCCTGCGCCCGCCGGGTGGCCTGGCCTCCGGCCGTCGCCCCGGGGGCCGGGGCCCCCGACGTGCCCCCGGCGGCCTGGGCCGTGCCGGTGCCGGTCGCGGCGAGGGCCGCGACTCCGAGGCCGGTACCGATGAGCGTACGGCGGCTGAGGGGCGGGCGGGGGCTGCCGGTCATGGGTCTCCTCGGGAGGTGCGGGCCCGGATTCTTGAGAGCGCTCTCAAAGGGTGGGCTCATTCTGCTGTCGCACCGGAGGCGGGTCAACGTCCTGGGCCCGAACAGTAGTTGGCCCTGTCGGGGAGAGGTGGTCCCGGGGCGCAGGGCGCCGGGCGTCCTGCCGGGCCGGAGATCAGGGGCACCCTCATCTGACCTCCGACATCCCCCTGCGCCGGCCGCGCGGCAACCGGCCGCAGACCTTCGTCCACGCACGGCTGGAGGCGGCCGCCCGGCCTCGGTGAGAGACCGGGCGCCCGCCTCCAGCAGTTCCAAGCGATCGCAGGCTCCCCACGATGGGCTGGTGGTGAGGCGCTCCAGACGGTGGCCCGGGGGTACGGCCCGCGGAGAGCCGTGGGTGTCAGCTGCCTCCCGGCCCCCCGCTGCCGAACGAGCCGCTGCCGCCCCCGTCCCAGCGGGGCCGCTCTCCCGCCGGGCCCGTCCGGGTCGGGCTGCTGCCCTCGTTGTGCAGTTCGTGCGGTGTCAGGCGGGTGTCGCTCCTGGGCATCTCGTTGGGCTCCCGGGTCTCCCTGACCTCACGGACCGGCCCGCCCTCGGGCATCTTCGGCTGTTCTTCGGGCGTGGGCGGACGCGACTCGCGCCGCCTGACGCGGGAGCCCAGCCAGAAGGCGCCGATCAGCACCGCCACGACCACCACACCCGCGACGATCACTCCGGCCGCGAGGCCGCCCCGGCCCGCCGCCATGTCCATCCATTCGGTGTTCAGGGCTTGGTTCATGCCACGCGAGTACCCCTGGTCCCCCGAGCGAACCGACCCGCCCCGCAGCGACCGAAACCCCCGCGAACCCCGGGTTTGGGGGCCCGGACCCCGGCTACCCGCCCCTTGTGACGACTACGACTTCTCAGCAGGAGCTCTTCCGGTTCCTGGAGGACCGGTTCGCGTGTGCCCAGGCCTGCACCGAGTGCGCACGGGCCAGTGCGCTGCGTGCGAGCCTGGTCGATCCGGACGGGACGGAGGAGCAGGAGCTGCTGCGCCGCAAGGGCATCATGTGCGCCGAGGTGTGCGACGCGACCTGCCGGGTGCTGTCCGAGGAGAACCATCTCGACGAGGCCGGCATCCGCGTCCAGCTGGAATGGTGCCGCTCGGTCTGCCTGGAGTGCGCTCAGGTCATGGACCGGCACGCCGGCGCCGAGGCCGCCGCCAAGGCGTGCCGCGAGTGCGCCCAGGCGTGCACGGACTTCATGGCCACCCTCGTCTGAGGCCTCCTCCCGCGTCCGGAAGACCTCTGCCGCGCCCGACGGAACCTTTCCCGGCCGTTCCCAATTTCTGCAACACGTTCTACGGTGTGCGCCGTCAGGACCGGTCCCGGGAGCCTGGAGGCGCCGTGCATCTCGACCACACCCCCGAGCAGCAGCGGCTGCGCACCGAACTGCGCACCTACTTCGCCGACCTGGTCCCGGACAACGCGCACGCCCGCTTCACCGACCGGGACGCCCAGAAGCGCTTCTACCGCGACACCATCCGCCGCCTCGGCACGGACGGCTGGCTCGGCGTGGGCTGGCCCGAGGAGTACGGCGGCCGCGGTCTGACGGCTATGGAGCAGTTCATCTTCTTCGACGAGGCCGCCCAGGCCGGCGTACCGCTGCCGCTCATGGCCCTCAACACCGTCGGGCCGACGATCATGCAGTACGGCACCGAGGAGCAGAAGTCCTGGTTCCTGCCGCGCATCCTCTCCGGCGAGATCGACTTCGCGATCGGCTACAGCGAGCCCGACGCGGGCACCGACCTCGCCTCCCTGAAGACCCGCGCGGTACGGGACGGTGACGAGTACGTCGTCAACGGCCACAAGATCTGGACCACCAACGGCGACACCGCCGACTGGGTCTGGCTCGCGGTGCGCACCGACCCGGACGCCCCGCCGCACAAGGGCATCACCATGCTCCTGATGCCGACCACCGACCCCGGCTACTCCTGCACCGTCATCAACACCCTCGCCTCGCACGACACAACGGCCAGCTACTACGAGAACGTCCGCGTCCCCGTCTCGCACCGGGTCGGCGCGGAGAACCAGGGCTGGCGGCTGATCACCAATCAGCTCAACCACGAACGCGTCACCCTGGCCGCCCACGGCACCATGGCGATCCGCGCCCTGCAGAACGTCCAGCGCTGGGCCATGGAGACCAAGCTCGCCGACGGCCGCCGCGTGATCGACCTGCCGTGGGTGCGCCGCCGCCTCGCCCAGACCCACACCAGGCTCGACGCGCTGAAACTCCTCAACTGGCGGATGGTGAACGCCGTCCAGGACGGCACCCTCACCCCGCAGGACGCCTCCGCCGTCAAGGTCTACGGCTCCGAGGCCCGCCGCGACGCCTACGCGTGGCTCATGGAGATCGTCGCGGCGGCCGGCGCGCTGAAGGAGGGCTCGGCGGGAGACGTCCTCCACGGCGAACTGGAACGCGGCTACCGCTCGGCGGTGATCTTCACCTTCGGCGGCGGCAACAACGAGATCCAGCGGGAGATCATCTCGTGGATCGGCCTGGGCATGCCGCGGGTACGGCGTTAGGCCGCGGGGGGCGAGGGCGCCAAGGCGTGGCGTGTGGAGTGGGGATCCGGGATTCCCTGGCCAGGTGATCCGTTTCGGCCATTGATCTGACTCCCCGTCAGTTCTCGGTGTCCTCCCCCCACCCCCACAGGCGGGGCGGCAACAGTGAGGCCGCGGCCCTGGACCAGGGCCTGTGAGCCGCAGTCTGCCGTCCCCTCATGCCTGAGGAATCCATGACTCCCACCCCCCACCTCACCGAACCCACCGCCCGCCTGGACCCGCCGGCCCCGTTTCAGCCGGTCGACCGTTCGCTTCTCCCGGACGCCGGTACCGCGACCGTGGACATCGTCGTGCCGGTCCACAACGAGGAACGCGCCCTGCCCGGGTGCCTGCGCACCCTCCACGCGCGTCTGTCCGAAGGTTTCCCGTTCCCCTGGCGGATCACGGTCGCCGACAACGCCAGCACCGACCAGACCTTCGCCACCGCCCGCCGCCTCGCCGACGAACTGCCCGGGGTGGGCGTCGTCCACCTGGACCGCAAGGGTCGTGGGCTGGCCCTGCGCACCGTCTGGGGCGCCAGCGACGCGGACATCGTGGCCTACATGGACGTGGATCTGTCCACCGGCCTCGACGGGCTGCTCCCGCTGGTCGCGCCCCTGGCCAGCGGGCACTCGGACCTCGCGATCGGCTCCCGGCTGGCTCCCGGCGCGCGTACGGTGCGCGGGCCGCGCCGCGAGTTCATCTCCCGTTGCTACAACGGCATCATCCGGCTCACCCATGGCGTCCGCTTCACCGACGCCCAGTGCGGGTTCAAGGCGGCCCGCACCGAGGTGCTCCGGCCGCTGCTGCAGGTGACCCGCGACGACGCGTGGTTCTTCGACACCGAACTGCTCCTGCTCGCCGAGCACAACGGCCTGCGCGTCCACGAGGTGCCGGTCGACTGGGTCGAGGACGTCGACACCCGGGTGGACGTGGTCGGCACCGCCAAGGACGATCTGCGGGGCCTGTGGCGCATGGCGCGTCTCAAGGCCTCCGGCGACGCCCGGGTCGAGGTGCCGCCGCGCCCCGGACCGGCCGCCGAGCACCCCGACGCCGTCCTCGCCCCCGTCACGCGGCGCGGTGTGCTGTCGTGGGAGGTCGGCTGCTTCGTCGCGATCGGCGTCGTCTCCACGCTCGGGCAGGCGCTGCTGTACTGGCTGCTGCGCGGTTGGTGGAGCCCGGCCGTCGCCAACCTCGTCTCGCTGCTCGTCCTGACCGTCCTCAACACCGAGGCGAACCGGCGCCTCACCTTCCGGCACTCGACCACCGCGCCCGCCCGTGCCCACCTCGGAGCCGGGGGCCTGTTCGTCCTCGGCTACCTGGTCACCTCCGGAGCGGTGCTGTGGTTCAAGTGGCTCGATCCCAGTGCCTCACCGGCCGCGGAGACCGCGGTCCTTGCCACCGCGTCCGTCGCGGTCACCTGCGTGCGCTTCGCCGTGCTGCGGCTGGCCGTCTTCGCCGGCCCCCGTGGCCGTACCCGTCGATGAGAGCGAATCCCGACATGAGCAACTCCGCGCACCTCAAGCCCGTGTCGGCGACCCCGGCACCCGACGGGACGAGTGCGTCCGTCCGCTCGCTGCCCGCCTGGGCCGCCCCCGCGGCACTCGGCGCCGTCATGGCCCTCGCGGCCGTCCTGTACGGATGGGCACTGGGCTCCCTGGGCTGGGGCAACAGCTACTACTCGGCGGCTGTGAAATCGATGGGGACGAACTGGACCTACTTCCTGTTCGGTTCCTTCGATCCGGCGGGCGTGGTCACGGTCGACAAGCCGCCGGCCGCCCTGTGGCCGCAGGTGATCAGCAGCAAGATCTTCGGGATGCACGGCTGGGCGCTGCTCCTGCCGCAGGTGATCGAGGGCGTGGCCGCGGTCCTCGTCCTGCACCGCACCGTGCGCCGTTGGGCGGGGGAGGGGGCGGGCCTGGTCGCGGCCCTGGTGCTGACGCTCACCCCCATCACGGTGGCCATCAACCGGGACAACAACCCCGACACACTGTTGGTGCTGCTGCTGGTGTCGGCGGCGTACGCGCTCACCCGCGCCCTGCAGGCCGAGGGCAGGGCCGCGACCTGGTGGCTGTGCGCGAGCGGCTTCCTGATCGGGTGCGGATTCCTCACCAAAATGCTCGCCGCCTGGATGGTCGTCCCCGCGTTCGCCCTCGCCTGGCTCGTGGGAGGAAGCGGCCCCTGGATACCGCGAGTGCGGCGTCTGCTGGGCGCGGGAGCCATCCTGGCGGCGTCCTCCCTGTGGTGGGTCGCCCTGGTCGCCCTGTGGCCCGGCGACCGCCCTTACATCGGTGGCAGCAAGGACGGCTCGGCCTGGGACCTCGTGATCGGCTACAACGGGCTGGGGCGCGTCTTCGGCTCCAGCGACGGAGCTCCCCAGGGCATGGGCGGCGGATTCGCCGGCGGGTTCGGTGGCGAGTACGGTCCGACCCGGATGTTCGACACCCAGGTGGGGGGTCAGATCAGCTGGCTGCTGCCCCTGTGCGCCGTGGCGATGGCCGTAGCCGTCGCCGTGGCGGTCCTGCACCGGCGCGGGAAGCTGCCCGCCTCCGCCCTGCTGCCGGCCTCCGGCTGGCTGCTGTGGGGAACCTGGCTGGTGGTCTGCGCCACCGTGTACTCGACGCAGAAGGGCATCTTCCATCCCTACTACACCACCCAACTGGCGCCCGCGATCGGTGCTTTGTGCGGCGGGCTGACGGCAGGGCTGCTGCGCGTGCACCGTGCGGGCCTGCGCTGGGCACCCTTGGTCGGCGCGGCCGGGGTGGCGGTGAGCGTGATCTGGGCGGTGGTGCTGATCCGCCGTGCACCCGACTGGAACGGCTGGCTGGTGTGGCCGGTGCTGCTCGTGGGCTGCGCCGCCGTCGCCCTGCTGGTCCTCTCCCGGCGGCAGCGCCGGTTGCTGACGGTCGCCGTGGGCGCGGCCGTGGCGTCGGTCCTGGTGGCCCCGGGAGCCTGGGCGCTGAGCGTGCCCGGTTCCACCGGCATGGGCGGCTCCAACCCCACGGCCGGTCCGCAGACGCTCGGCCTCGGCGGCGGAGGCGGCGGCATGCCCCGGCCGACCGGGAACGGCGGAGGCCTTCCGTCGGGCATGCCGTCGGGGATGCCGACGAACATGCCTGGCCTCCCCGGCGGTTCCTCGGGCCGGTCCGGTGAGCCCTCGTCCGGCGAAATGCCCTCCGGAATGCCGTCGGGCATGCCGTCGGGCATGCCCACGGGCGGAGCGAACGGCATGCCCGGGGCCGGCTCCGGGGGTGCCCCTGGCGGGCGCGGCGGTTTCGGCAGCGGGGAACTCACCGCCGACCAGCGCAAGATCCTCAAGTACGTCGTCCAGCAGGCACCGGACGCCCGTATCAAGCTCGCCGTCGAGGGCGGCGCCCTGTCCGCCAGCGCCTTCATCCTGGGGACCGACGAGACCGTCATCGGCATGGGCGGCTTCACGAACAGCGACAACGCGCCGTCGGTCGCCCAGCTGAAGGAGTGGACCAAGAACGGCGAACTACGCTACGTCCTGGGCTCCGACACCGACGGCGGTGGCCGGCCGATGATGTCCGGCGGATACGCCCAGCAGCGCTCCGACTGGATCGCCGACAACTGCACGAAGGTTGCGGCCTCGGCGTACGGCGGCACGTCGTCCCAGGCGGACGGCGGCGGTGCGAGCGGACCCATGGGAGGCGGCACCGTGCTCTACGACTGCGCCGCCAAGTAGGCGACCGCCGCCGGACGGCAGAACGGACCGACAGACGTCATGACCGGGCAGCCCACAGCAGTGGGGTCGCGACATCGGCTCCTCGTGGTCGAGGACGAGCCGAGCATCCGCACCCTGCTGGAGGCGACGCTCCGGCTGACCGGATACGAGGTGAGCAGCACCGACACCGGGCAGTCGGCCCTTCTGGAGGTCGAACGCCTGGATCCGCACCTGGTGCTGCTCGACGTGATGCTGCCCGACCTGGACGGCTTCGAGGTGACCCGCAGGCTGCGGGCGGCGGGCAACGACTGTCCGATCCTGTTCCTGACCGCCCGCACCGGCACCGACGACCGCATCAGCGGCCTGAGTGCCGGCGGGGACGACTACGTCTCCAAACCCTTCAGCATCGAGGAGGTGCTCCTGCGCATCGAGGCCATCCTGCGCCGGACGGCACCGGCCGTCGCGGCGCAGATCTCCCTGAGCGTCCTGTGCTACGCCGACCTGGAACTCGACGAGGGCGCCCACGAGGTGCACCGCGCGGGGCAGTACATCGCTCTGTCACCGACGGAGTTCAAGCTCCTGGCCTACCTTCTGGCGAACGCGGGCCAGGTGGTGACCAAGGCCCAGATCCTCGACCACGTCTGGAGCTACGACTTCGCCGGTGACGCGCGGATCATCGAGACGTACGTCCGCTACCTGCGCAGGAAGATCGACTGCTTCGATCCACCGCTCATCCAGACCGTGCGCGGGGTGGGCTACAGCCTGCGCTTTCCCCGCGACCACGCAGGGACGCCGGAGCAGTGACCCACCTTCTGCCCCGGCCGCCCGGATCACTGAGAAGGCGCCTCGTCCTGGGCGTCACCGTGCTCGCCACCGCGGCGGTGCTGGCCTCCCAGGCCATCGGCTACGTGGTGCTTCGGTCCTGGCTGCTCGACCGGGTCGACGAGCAGCTCGTAGCGTTCCACCCGCCGGCACCGGTCTTCCACGACGCCCTCGACGGCACACTCCCGGTGCCGGAGGGCCGCCCGGACATGCTGCCCTCGGATTTCCACGTCTACTTCTACGACGCCTCCGGGCGACTTCTGAAGGACGCCCTCGGCTCCGAGGCGAAGCCCGGACCTCAGCTGGCCGATGACGCGCAGGACCTCGGTCTGAGGGACGGGCATCCGGAAACGGTGCGTGCCACGAGCGGTGACGGACGCTGGAGAGTGATGCTCGACCCCGGCCCGGACGGGATGAGCGCGGTGGTCGCCCTGCCGCTGGACACCGTCGACGGCGCCACGTCGAAGATCCTCTGGCTGAACGCGGTCCTTCTCGCCGTCACGGTCCTCGCGCTGCTCGCCCTGGGCCGCTGGGTCGTCCGGCTGGGCCTGATGCCGCTGACCCGGATGGAAAGCACCGCTCAGGACATCACCGGGGGCCGGCTCGGCCTGCGGTTGCCCGACACCGATCCGCGCACCGAGATCGGCCGGCTGGGCCGGGTCCTGAACTCCATGCTCGACCGCCTCCAGAAGGCGCTGCTGGCCCGCGAGGCCTCCGAGGCACGGCTGCGTCGGTTCGTCGCCGACGCCGGGCACGAACTGCGCACCCCGCTCACCGCCATCCAGGGCTACGCCCAACTCGCCCTGCGCCCGGAGCAGCGCTCGGCGCGGGAACTGCAGGAGGCCAACCGGGTCATCGCGCAGAACGCCGAACGCATGAGCCTGCTCGTCGACGACCTTCAGCTGCTCGCCACCCTGGACAAGGAACCCTCCTACCGCAGGGAACGGGTCGACCTGCTGTCCCTGGCGGCGGACGCCGTCAGCGCGACCGCCGTCCACAGCGCGTCCCACCCCGTTGACCTCGGCCCGCTGCACACCCCGGCCGATCCCACCGGGGCCGAGGAGCTCGACGTCGCGGAGACCGTCGGCGACCCGCACCGATTGCGGCAGATCCTGGAGAACCTGCTCTCCAACGCCCGGACCCACACCCCGCAGGGCACCCGCGTCCACGTCCGTGTCGGCACCGGCGAGGCGGGTCCCGGCACCGGAGGCACGGACCGACCCGGACGCTTCGCCGCTTCACCGCCCCTGGCGGAGCGCCTGCCGATCAGCGTGATCGAGGTGGCGGACGAAGGACCGGGCCTCCCACCCGTCGACGCCGAGCTCGTCTTCGAGCGCTTCTACCGCGCCGATCCGGCGCGTTCCCGCCGCCACGGTGGCAGCGGCCTCGGCCTCGCCATCGCCGCGACCATCGCCGAGGGCCATGGCGGCCGCCTCGAACTCGACACGGCCCCCGGCCGCGGCTGCACCTTCCGCCTGGTCCTGCCCGCAGCCGACCCGGGGCAGGGAGCCCGCTGATCCCGCGCGAGCCCCCGACCGCCGCGGGCACTTGGCATCGCTGCAGCTCATGAGTGGTGTCTTGTGCCACCTGGCGTTCCTGGTCACACTGCGCGTATGGCGGACACGGCGCGCCCCGTGACGGGCGATCCGGGGCTTTTCACTCCGGACTCGGTGACCTGGCAGGTGCACGGCGACCCGATGATGTGGGTCGCCGGCATCCGAGCGCTCTACCTCCAGGCCCTGCACCCGCGAGCCGTGCGCGGTGTCATGCAGAACTCCGACTTCCGGCGCGACGCCTGGGGCCGGCTGATGCGCATCGCCAACTTCGTCGCCACCACGACCTACGGCACCACCGAGGCTGCCGAGAAGGCCGGCGCCCGGGTCCGGAAGATCCACAGCAAGCTCGGGGCGACCGACCCGGACACCGGCGAACGCTACGGCGTCGACGAACCCGACCTGCTGCTCTGGGTGCACTGCGCCGAGATCGACTCCTACCTCCACGTCGCCCGCCGCTCCGGCTTCCGCCTCACCGACGAGCAGGCCGACCGCTACATCGCCGAACACCGTGTCAGCGCCCGCCTGGTGGGCCTCGAGCCCGAGGCCGTACCCGCGAACCAGGCGGAGATGGCCGCCTACTTCGAGAAGGTGCTCCCCGAGCTCGCCGCTACGCCCGAGGCCCGCGCCGTGGACGACTTCCTGCTCCGCCCGCCGACGCACCCCCTCCTGGTCCCGGCGCGTGAGGTGCTGTGGCGGCGCGTGGCGCAGCTGGCGTACGCCGCCCTGCCGCCGTACGCCCACGAGCTGTACGGCAGGAAAGCCCCCGAACCCACCACCGTCACCCGTCAGTTGCGCGCCACCGGCACCCTGCTGCGCTGTGTTCCCGCACGTCTGCGCTGGCAACTCCCGCCCAAACACATCCTCCGCGCCATGGCACGGCTCGGCCCGGGGACCCGGCCCGCCCCGTACAAACTCGGACGATAGGTCGCCATACTGGGCAGGCCAGGGGAGGCGGGGCGAGTTCGACGGGGGCGGTCGCAGGAGATGGGGGACAGCAGGCTCATCCAGGGGCGGTACCGGCTGCTCGACCTGATCGGGCGCGGGGGCATGGGCGAGGTGTGGCGGGCACGCGACGAGTCGCTGGGCCGCCATGTCGCCGTGAAGTGCCTCAAGCCGCTGGGCGGACAGCACGACCAGTCCTTCACCCGGGTCCTCAGAGAGCGGTTCCGGCGGGAGGCCCGGGTGGCCGCCGCGCTGAGCCATCGCGGGGTGACCGTCGTCCACGACTTCGGCGAGTCGGACGGCGTCCTCTACCTGGTGATGGAGCTCCTGGAGGGCCGCAACCTCAGCCAGCTCCTGGAGGACAACAAACAGCACCCGCTCCCGGTCGCCGACGTCGTCGAGATCGCCGACCAGGTCGCCGCCGCCCTCGCCTACACCCACCAGCAGGGCATCGTGCACCGGGACCTGAAACCGGCGAACATCGTCCGTCTCACCGACGGCACCGTGAAGATCTGCGACTTCGGCATCGCCCGCCTCGGCCACGACGTCGACTTCACCTCCCGGCTGACCGGCACCGGCATCGCGATGGGCACCCCGCACTACATGTCGCCGGAGCAGATAGGGGGTTCCGAGGTCGACCAGCGCAGCGACCTGTACTCCCTGGGCTGTGTGCTGTACGAGATCGCCACCGGGGCACCGCCGTTCGACCTGGAGGACGCGTGGGCGATCCTCGTCGGCCACCGCGACACCCCGCCCCGGCCGCCGCGCAACCACCGCGCCGAGCTCCCCGAGTACCTCGACCGGGTCATCCTCGACCTGCTGGCCAAACGGCCCGAAGAACGCCCGCGCGACGCACGTGAGCTGGGCCGCCGGATCACCTTGGGCCGCACCACACCGGCGTACGTGCCCACCGTGGTGACCCCGCGCCCCGACTTCCCGCCGCCGGAGCCGCCCGGGTCCGCCCGTCCGCGTGAGACCCGGCTGCCCTCCTGGACCCGGGGCATGACGACCGGCCACAAGGCCACCGGCGCGGGCCTGGTCACGACACCCCCCGACGCCGGGGCCGGGCTCACCGGCGAGTGGATCGCCCGCCCCGCCACCGGCAGAGTCGAGGAACCCGTCCCGGAGCAGCCGTCCCTGCCCTCCGCGCAGGCCCTCTCGGCACTCGCCGGACGGCACAACGCGGGGCTCAGCCTCGGACGCCTCGGCCGCTGGCCCGAGGCCGGCGAGGTGCACCGGGCGGTCGCCGCCGAACGCGAGCACCTGCTCGGCCCCGACCACCCCGACACCCTCGCCAGCCTCTACGAGGTCGCCTTCACCCTCAGCCGCACGGGCCGTGCCGCCGACGCCCTGCGCGAGTACAAGCACGTGGCCGCGAGCAGGACCCGCGCGCTGGGCCCGGACCACCCCGACACCCTCGCCGCCCGCCAGGAAATGGCGTACGTGCTCGGCCAGTTGGGCCGTCACTTCGACGCCCACCAGGTGTACAACTCGGTGCTCGCCGCCCGGGAGCGCGAGATGGGCCCGGACCACCCCGACACCCTGCGCTGCCGCCACAACCTCGCCTTCAACCTCAGCAGGCTCGGCCGGCTGGAGGACTCGTACCGCATGGCCTGCGAGGTGGCCGCCGCGCGCGCCCGGGTGCTGGGCCCCCATCACCCCGACACCCTGGTCACCCGCTACGAGGTCGCCTACGCGCTCGGCCAGCTGGGCCACTGGGCGGAGGCCCTGCAGACCTACCACGAGGTCGCCGAGGCCCGCGCCCGCGCCCTCGGCCCCGACCATCCCGACACCCTCGCCGCCCGCTACGAGGTGGGCATCAGCCTCGGCCGCCTCGGCCGCAGCGCGGACGCCCTCCAGCTGTACCGCGACCTGATCGAGGACCGCACCCGCGTCCACGGCCCGGCCCACCCCGAGACCCTGCGCGCCCGCCACGGTCTGGGGGTCAACCTCGGACGCCTCGGCCGCTGGGAGGAGGCCCTCGCCGAGTCCCGTGACGTGTGCGCGATCCGCGAACGGGTCCTCGGCCCCGACCACCCGGACACCCTGGTCAGCCGCCGTGAGGTCGCCGTGGGCCTCGGCTGGCTCGGCCGCTGGACGGACGCCCTCACCGAGTACCGCACCGTGGCCGGCGCCCGGGAGAGAGTCCTCGGCGCCGACCACCCCGACACCCTCGCCAGCCGCAACGACGAGGCCCACTGCCTGGAACAGCTCGGCCGGGGCGCGGAGGCGGTCGAGCTCTACCGCCAGGTCGCGGTGCTGCGGCAGCGGCGGGCGTCGGGAGCGCAGTGATCCAGGACCCCACCGGCCCGGACCGGAGCGGTGGGCCGGGTGCCTCCCCCCTCTGGCCGACCTAGATCACCACGTGTTACGAAGAACCATGCCTGCACACGAGGGACACCACCGCCGCTACGACGCCGTCATCGTCGGCGGAGGCCACAACGGACTGGTCGCCGCCGCCTATCTGGCCCGGGCCGGACGCTCCGTACTGGTCCTGGAGCGGCTCGGCAACACCGGGGGAGCAGCGGTCTCCACCCGGCCGTTCGCGGGGGTGGACGCCCGGCTGTCGCGCTACTCGTACCTGGTCAGCCTGCTGCCGAAGAAGATCGTCCGTGATCTCGGCCTCGACTTCCGGGTCCGGACGCGCAATGTCTCGTCGTACACCCCCGTCGAACGCGACGGCAGGCCGACCGGACTGCTCGTCGGCGGCGGCGAGCGCCGCACCCGGGAGGCCTTCGCCCGGCTCACCGGCGGCGAGGACGAGTACCGGGCCTGGCAGCGGTTCTACGACATGACGGGCCGCGTCGCGCAGAGGATCTTCCCCACGCTCACCGAGCCCCTGCCGACCCGGGACGAGCTGCGCCTGCGGGTGGACGACGAGGAGGCGTGGCGGGTCCTGTTCGAGGAGCCCATCGGTGTGGCCGTGGAGGACCGTTTCACCGATGACCTGGTCCGGGGCGTGGTCCTGACCGACGCGCTGATCGGCACCTTCGCCGACGCCCATGACCCCTCCCTCAAGCAGAACCGTTGCTTCCTCTACCACGTGATCGGGGGCGGGACCGGGGCCTGGGACGTGCCCGTCGGCGGCATGGGCGCCCTCACCGACGCCCTGGCCACCGCGGCACGACAGGCCGGCGCGGTCCTCGCCACCGATCACGAGGTCGTGGGGATCTCCACGGACGGGAGCTCGGCGGAGATCACGTACCGCACCGCCGGGGAAGAGGGCACGGTCGCGGCCCGGCACGTCCTGGTCAACGCCTCCCCGGACGAGCTGGCCGTGCTCACCGGCGACCGGCCGCCCACACCCGCCGAGGGGGCCCAGCTCAAGGTCAACATGCTCCTCAAGCGCCTGCCGCGGCTGCGTGACGGCGAGGTGGACCCGCGCGAGGCGTTCGCGGGCACCTTCCACATCGCCGAGGGGTACCAGCAGTTGGCCGTCGCCCACGCCGAGGCCGCCGCCGGCCGGCTCCCCGCCGCCCCGCCCTCCGAGATCTACTGCCACTCCCTGACCGATCCGACGATCCTCGGCCAGGACCTCGTCGAGCAGGGCTACCAGACCCTCACCCTGTTCGGGCTGCACACCCCGGCCCGGCTGTTCGACCGGGACAACGACGCCGTGCGCGAGGAACTCCTCAAGTCGACCCTCGCCCAGCTCGACGCCCACCTCGCCGAGCCGCTGGCCGACTGCCTGGCCACGGACGCGGACGGCCGGCCCTGCATCGAGGCGAAGACCCCGCTCGACCTGGAGCGCGACCTGCGGCTGCCCGGCGGCAACATCTTCCACCGCGAACTGTCCTGGCCGTACGCCGAGGAGGGCACCGGCCGCTGGGGCGTGGAGACCCGGCACCCGAACGTGCTCCTGTGCGGCGCGGGCGCGGTACGCGGCGGCGGGGTGAGCGGAGTGCCGGGCCACAACGCGGCGATGGCGGTCCTGGAGGAACTCGGCGGCTGAGACGGCCGACCGGCGTGCGCCCGCCCGCAGGCCTGACGGAGGCGAGGGGCCGGGTGCCCGACGGGTCGCCGGCCCGGCGCCGCGCATCCTGCTCGGTCGCCGGCGGGACCGCTGCCGACGAGGTAGTGCCGGCCGCACGGGTCCTCGACGGGTCGGCCGCCGGGCCTGCGTGTGTGCGGCCGCCTCATGCCTGGTCGAGGAGTGCCGGCCCGGATGCCCCTGACCCGAGGCCCGCGTGGGGCCCTGCCACGCGCGTCCGCCGTCGGGCCCGATGCCGCGCCCCGTCCGCGTGCCCGTGCCCGGCTGCCGCCGTCGACCCGGAGCACCACTCCGGTGACGTACGAGGCCCTGTAGCCGGCCGCCCCCGGCTCGCCGTCCGAAGAGGCGCTACGGCTGCTGTCGGTGGTCGGCACCCAGCGGCTGGACGTCCCCGGCTGAACCGTCAGTCACCGGACGCCGTCCAGCCGGCCGCCTCGATCCGCGCCGCGTCCGCCGGACGTGACGCGTCGAAGAGGACGCGGTCGCCCGCCCCGACGCACAGCCCGTCGACGTAGGCTCCCCGGCCGACGTACAGCCGGTCGGTGGAGTACCGCCAGCGCAGGGCCAGGCTTCGAGCCGCCGGAAGGGCGGCCGTGAGCCGGTGCCAGACGCGTCCCGACCACCCGGTGACCGTACCGGCGAGGTGCTCCTGCGCGCCGTCGCGCTCCGTGCCGAACGGCACCGGCCGCCAACTCCGACCGCCGTCCGTCGTGGCCTCCAGGGTCAGGACGTCCGCGGGCTCGATGTCCCACCACAGCGCACACCGCAGCCGCGCGTCACCCGACGACGTGTCCAGCGCGGGCAGCGTGAGGGTGGCGTCCGTGGCGCTCGCCATCCCCGAGAACCACGCCCTGCGGCCACGGGCCGGGCGGACCGCCACCGCGCGGGCCATGTTGTTCCCGGCGGCCACCCGGGGAGCCGACCCGGAGCGCCAAGTGCGCACCGGGTGGACCGAGTTGCCCAGCACGATCAGGAAGGAGTCGGTCGTCGGGTCGAGGACCAGCGAGGTGCCGGTGAAGCCGGTGTGGCCCGCGGTGCGCGGAGTGGCCATCGCCCCCATGTACCAGTGCTGGTAGAGCTCGAAGCCGAGGCCGTGCTCGTCGCCGGGGAAGGCGGTGTTGAAGTCGGTGAACATCAGCTCCACCGACTCCGGGCGCAGGATGCGGGCCCTGCCGTACGCCCCGCCGTTGAGCAGGGTCCGCCCGAGGACGGCCAGGTCCCACGCGCTGGAGAACACGCCCGCGTGACCGGCGACCCCGCCCAGAGCGAAGGCGTTCTCGTCGTGCACCTCGCCCCACACCAGCCCCCGGTCCAGTCCTGACCAGGGCTTGCGGGCGTCCTCGGCGGCGGCGGTCCTCGGCTTCCAGGAGGCGGGCGGGTTGTAGCGGGTGCTGCGCAGACCGAGCGGTCCGGTGATCTCCTCGCGCAGCAGGACGTCCAGCGCGCGGCCCGTGACCCGCTCCAGGACCAGCTGGAGCGAGATGAGGTTGAGGTCCGAGTAGAGGTAGGTCGAGCCGGGCGGGTTGAGGGGCGCCTGGTTCCAGATGAGCCGGAGCTTCTCCTCGTACGTCGGGGCGTTGTACAGCGGGATCCAGGACCTGAACCCCGAGGTGTGGGTGAGGAGTTGGCGGACGGTGACGTCCTGTTTGCCCGCCGCCCCGAACTCGGGGAGGTACGTGGCGACCCTGCCCTCCAGCTCCAGTGCGCCCCGCTCGATCTGCTGCACGGCGAGCAGCGAGGTGAACAGCTTCGACACCGAGGCGAGGTCGAAGACGGTGTCCTCGGCCATCGGGATCTGCTGGTCGGCCGGGAACTCGACGCCGGTGTCGGTCTTCTCGTCGTACGACCGGTAGCGCACCGCCATGCCGATCGGCCGGTGCAGGGCCACCGTGGCGCCGCGCCCGGCGAGCAGGACGGCGCCCGCGTACCAGGGGTGCCCGGGGGAGGGGCCGAGGAAGGTCTCGGCGTCGGTGACGAGTCGGCGCAGGTGGGCCGGGAGGAGCCCGGCGCGTTCGGCGGTGCCGTGGCGGAGGGTCGGGTGGTGCCTGGTGGCCGCCGCTTCGGCGGGGCCTGCGGGGAAGGGGGCGACGGCGAGTGCGCCGCCCAGGGCGAGGGTTCTTCGGGCCAGCTGACGGCGGGTCACTCCGGTGGTCACCTCATCGGTCATCGTGGAACTCTAACCGGCTGCCGCCGACGGCACCGCGACCCGCGCTGAATCCGGTCGCCGACGGCACCGCGTCCCGCGCTGAATCCGGTCGCCGACGGCACCGCGGTCCCGACCTGAATCCGGCCGCGTTCCGGGCCTGAATCTGACGGAGCATCAGAAAACCTCTTCCGTCGTCCGGAGGTCTGCGGCATCCTGCGGCCATGCAGACGGAGCTGAGCAAGAAACTGGGAGTCGAGCACGCCGTCTTCGGCTTCACGCCGTTCCCCGCCGTCGCCGCGGCCATCAGCCGGGCCGGCGGCTTCGGAGTGCTCGGCGCGGTCCGCTACACGGCACCCGACGAACTCAAACGCGACCTCGACTGGATCGAGGCCCACGTCGACGGCAAGCCGTACGGCCTGGATGTCGTGATGCCCGCCAAGAAGGTCGAGGGCGTGACCGAGGCGGACGTCGAGGCGATGATCCCCGAAGGGCACCGGCAGTTCGTCAGGGACACCCTCGCCAAGTACGGGGTGCCCGAACTCGCCGAGGGCGAGGCGTCCGGGTGGCGCATCACGGGCTGGATGGAACAGGTCGCCCGCAACCAGCTGGACGTCGCCTTCGACTACCCGATCCGGCTGCTCGCCAATGCACTGGGCTCCCCGCCCGCCGACGTGGTGGCCCGGGCGCACGAGCAGAACGTCCTGGTCGCGGCTCTCGCGGGCAGCGCCCGGCACGCCATCAAGCACAAGGAGGGCGGCATCGACATCGTGGTCGCCCAGGGGTACGAGGCCGGCGGCCACACCGGGGACATCGCCTCCATGGTCCTCACGCCCGAGGTCGTCGACGCCGTGGACCCGCTGCCCGTCCTGGCCGCGGGCGGTATCGGCAGTGGCCAGCAGGTGGCGGCCGCGCTGGCACTCGGCGCTCAGGGTGTGTGGCTGGGCTCCATATGGCTGACCACCACAGAGGCCGAACTGCCCTCGCCCAGGCTGATCCAGAAGCTCCTCGCCGCCGGCTCCGGCGACACCGTCCGCTCCCGCGCACTGACCGGCAAGCCCGCACGCCAGCTCCGTACCGAATGGACCGACGCCTGGGACTCCGCCGACGGACCCGGCACCCTGCCCATGCCCCTGCAGGGCCTGCTGGTCGCCGACGCCGTCTCCCGCATCCAGAAGTACGAGGTCGAGCCCCTGCTCGGAACACCCGTCGGCCAGATCGTCGGCCGGATGACCAGCGAACGCAGTGTCCAGGCCGTCTTCGACGACCTCACCCGCGGCTTCGAGAAAGCCGTCGATCGCGTCAACCGCATCGCCGGAAGGAGCGGCCAGTGACGAGCACACCTCCCGCGGGCTTCTGGGTCCAGGCCGCACAGGACCCCTCCCGCACGGTCCTCATCGCCCCCGACGGCTCGCCCTGGACCGCGGGCCGCCTCCACGCCGCCGCCAACCAGCTCGTGCACGGCCTGCGGGCCGCCGGACTGGAACGCGGCGACGCCTTCGCGGTCGTGCTGCCCAACGGCGCCGAGTTCTTCACCGCGCACCTCGCCGCCAGCCAGGCCGGCTTCTACCTGGTCCCGATCAACCACCACTTCGTGGCCCCCGAGATCGCCTGGATCGTCGCCGACTCCGGCGCCAAGGTCCTGGTCGCCCATGAGCGGTTCGGGGACTGCGCGCGTCAGGCCGCCGATGAGGCCGGGCTCCCGGCGAGCCACCGGTACGCCGTCGGCGAGGTCGAGGGCTTCCGGCCGTACGCCCAACTCCTCGACGGACAACCGGAGTCGGCGCCCACGGACCGTGAGCTCGGCTGGGTCATGAACTACACCTCGGGCACCACGGGCCGCCCGCGCGGCATCCGCCGCCCACTGCCCGGCAAGCTGCCCGAGGAGGCCTACCTCGGCGGATTCCTCGGCATCTTCGGCATCCAGCCCTTCGGCGACAACGTCCACCTCGTCTGCTCGCCGCTCTACCACACCGCCGTCCTGCAGTTCGCGGCCGCGTCCCTGCACATCGGCCACCCGCTGGTCCTGATGGACAAGTGGACGCCCGAGGAGATGCTGCGGCTGATCGACGCACACCGGTGCACCCACACCCACATGGTCCCGACCCAGTTCCACCGGCTGCTGGCCCTGCCCGAGGACGTCCGGGCGCGCTACGACGTCTCGTCCATGCGGCACGCCATCCACGGCGCCGCCCCCTGCCCGGACCATGTCAAACGGGCGATGCTCGACTGGTGGGGGCCCTGTGTGGAGGAGTACTACGCGGCCAGCGAGGGCGGCGGAGCCTTCGCGACCGCCGAGGACTGGCTGAAGAAGCCCGGCACGGTCGGCAAGGCCTGGCCCATCAGCGAACTCGCGATCTTCGACGACGACGGCAACAGGCTGCCGCCCGGTGAACTCGGCACGGTGTACCTGAAGATGAACACCGGCGGCTTCGCCTACCACAAGGACGAGGCCAAGACGAGGAAGAACCGCATCGGCGACTTCTTCACCGTCGGCGACCTCGGTCTCCTCGACGAGGACGGCTATCTCTTCCTCCGCGACCGCAAGATCGACATGATCATCTCGGGCGGGGTCAACATCTACCCCGCCGAGATCGAGTCCGTCCTGCTGCAACACCCCGCCGTCGCCGATGCCGCCGCCTTCGGCATCCCGCACGACGACTGGGGCGAGGAGGTCAAGGCCGTGGTGGAACCGGCCCCGGGCCACGCACCGGGACCGGACCTGGCCGCCGACGTCCTCGCCCACTGCGCCGAACGACTGGCGGGCTACAAACGCCCCAAGAGCGTCGACTTCATCACCGAGATGCCCCGCGACCCCAACGGCAAGCTCTACAAGCGACGCCTCAGGGCCCCGTACTGGGAGGGGCGCTCACGACCCGTGTGACCTTCACGAACGGACCCGGACGACCCTCAGCGCCGGTGACGACAGGACGTCCTTCTCGCAGAACCGGGACGTCACCCACCGTTCCGCCGAGAACAGCCGCGTCTGGTCGCTGAAGTGCGGCGAGTCCGGGTTCGAGGACTGGGAGTACGTCAGCAGGGTCCGGGCCACCGGACAGCGGCCGCCGTCCCAGCCCACCGCCTGGATGTAGCTGGACCCGGTCGACACCTCCGTGTATCCGCCGCCCGCCGGGTCCCACACCGGCTCGACCTTGTTCCACACGCCCAGCGACTCCGTGCCGCCAGGAACGGCGATGTGCTTTCCGTTCCGCACCACGAACTGGTGCTCGCCCAGACGGGAGGCCAACGGGATGCCGGCCGCCCTGAGTTCGGTGACGGTGTCCGCGAGGGCCGTCGAGAAGGCCGGTGCGGAGGTGTCGAGCGTGTTCGGTGTGCCCACCGGGTCGGCCGCCGAGAACGGCACCTTCCACAACTGGGCCGTGGGCAGCTTCCGCCACAGCCGGTCGAAGAGCAGCGCGCCCCGGCTGCCGGTGTTCGCGGTGCGGTCCCATCCCGCGAGCACCCCGCAGGCCTCACGGACGTCAACAGCCTTGCCGTCACTGCCCGTTGCCGTGCCGCCGGGCAACGCCGCACAGGCCTTCGCCGCGTCCGCCGCGACGAGGTCGCCCGCGGGCACCCGGTTGGCGAACTGCTGAGCCTGCAGATCCCGAACGGTCAGCTTCCCGCGCGCGGCCATCGCCGACACGTCCTCGAGAGCACCGCGCGTACGCATCGAACGCTGGGTGCCCACGGTGCCGAATACTCGCTCGTACCCGGTGATCGGACGCTCGGCATTGGCCAGCCAGGCGCTGTCGTTGGAGTTCTCCGCGTACGGCGCGTCCTTGAGCACCGGCATCCTCGCGGGCCCGAAGATCCCCGGCTGAACGGCGTCCGGATCACTGCCGAGCGCGCAGTCGCTCCGCGAGCCGTCGAGGACCGCCACTCCCGAGGCGGGGTAGGTCACCCTGCCCAGGGGGGTGGAGCAGCGCTGCGCCAGTTCGTCGGTGATCCGGGGCAGCACCTGGGACTGGGTGAACAGCGTGTGCCCCTGTGAGTCGGCGGCGATCGTGTTGACCCACGGCAGCCCCTGGGTGCGCTGCAGCGTCCCCAGCACATCGCTCGTGCTGCGGGACTTGCCGAAGCCGAGGGCGGTGTCGGAGCCGCGCAGGTTGGTGGCGTTCGGGTCGCCCAGGGCGTACGCCGTCGCGGTCGTCCAGGGCAGCGGCAGCGCGGCCCCGAGCGAGGTGACGACCGGGCCGTACCGTGTCCACCACTGGGTGCGCGTGACCGGTGCGCCGTCCTTCACGGCGACGGTGACCTTGCGTTCGGTCATCCGCTCCGGTCTGCCGTCCACCAGGTACGTGGTCGGGTCCGCCGGGTCCAGCGTGAGCTGGTGCAGGTTGAGGGTGATGCCGGTGGCCACGGTGTGGCTCCAGGCCACCCGCGCGTTGTGGCCGATGGAGATCGTCGCCGAACCGAGCAGGGAGCCGCCCGCGACGTTCAGTTCGCCGGGGATGGTCTGCTGCGACTGCCAGAAGCGGCGGCCGCCCTGCCAGGGGTAGTGCGGGTTGCCGAGCAGGAGCCCGCGGCCGTTCGCCGTCGTGGTCCCGCCGAAGGCCACGGCGTTGGAGCCCATGTCGGCGGAGTCGGCCGCGAACAGCTCCCGGGCCGCGCGGGCGGTGTCCCGGGCGTCCGGTGCGCCGGCCGCCGCAGCGGTGGACCCGGGCGGCCGCGCGGCGGTGATGCCGTCCACGGCCCGGCCCTGGCCCCCCAGCACGGCCAGGGCGAAGTTGCGCGCGGCCACGTCCTGGACCGACACCGGACGCACCCAGTCGGCACCCCGGCACGCCGGGTCGGTGATCCGGTTCTTCTTCAGCCAGGTGTTGTAGCCCGCCGCGAAGCCCCGCATCAGGTCCTTCACCGCACGGCTCGGACCGAGCGGGGCGGGCGTGGCCATCAGCTTCTCCACGGTCCCCGCCTCCCGCACCCCGCGGAAGTACAGGTCGCTGGAGACGTTCTTGGTGGCGGAGGAGAGCGCGGAGTCGGCGGCCGCGTCGGCCCCGAAGAAACGGGAACGCTCGCCGCGCACGGTCACGAACCCGTCGGCGAGCGTGCACACCTGGTCGGCGGCCTGCGCCCACCCGGTGCCGAAACCGAGGTCCGCGTAGTTCCTCGCGAGGATGTGCGGGATGCCGTACTCGGTGTAGCGGATGGTGGCGGACAGGCCGCCGTGGGACGGATGGCGCGTGTTCTGCTGTCTGTGCTGGTCCTGCGCGGCTGCGGCGGGCAGCGTGCCGACGGCGGCGAACAGGGCCACGGCCGCGACGACCGCGCGTCTGGGGCGGGTGCGCATCGTGCCTCCCAACGTCATTGAGGGAAGGAGCGGTTGAGCGTACCAACCGGTAGGTTGTCCCGTATGACGCCTGGACACGGCAGTACGGTTGACGGGGTGCTCCGCCGCAGCGCCCGGCGCACCCCGGCACGCGTCGCGGTGCAGTACGGCGAGCGCTCGTGGACGTACGAGGAACTCGACGACGCGGTGTCGCGCGCGGCGAGCGTGCTGCTCGGGGAAGGCCTCTCGCGCGGCGACCGGGTCGGCGCCTACGGCCACAACTCCGACGCCTACCTCATCGCGTTCCTGGCCTGCGCCCGTGCGGGCCTGGTGCATGTGCCGGTCAACCAGAACCTCACCGGGGACGATCTCGCGTACATCGTCGGCCAGTCGGGCAGTGCGCTGGTCCTCGCCGATCCCGACCTCGCCGCACGGCTCCCCGACGGCGTCCGTTCGGTGCCCCTGCGGGATGCGGACGACTCCCTCCTGGCACGGCTCGGCGCGACCCCGCCGTACGACGGCCCGGAGCCCCGCAGCGAGGACCTGGTCCAACTCCTGTACACCTCGGGGACGACGGCCCTGCCCAAGGGCGCGATGATGACCCACCGCGCCCTGGTGCACGAGTACCTGAGCGCGATCGCCGCCTGCGACCTGAGCGCGGGCGACCGTCCCGTGCACTCGCTGCCGCTGTACCACTCCGCGCAGATGCACGTCTTCCTGCTGCCGTATCTCGCGGTCGGCGCGACGAACACCATCCTCGACGCGCCCGACGGCGACCGGCTCTTCGACCTGATCGAACAGGGCCGCGCGGACAGTCTGTTCGCCCCGCCCACGGTGTGGATCGCCCTGTCCAACCGCCCCGACTTCGCCACCCGTGACCTCGGGGGACTGCGCAAGGCGTACTACGGTGCCTCGATCATGCCGGTGCCCGTCCTGGAGCGCCTCCGCGAGCGTCTGCCGAAGCTGGCCTTCTACAACTGCTTCGGCCAGAGCGAGATCGGCCCGCTGGCCACCGTCCTCGCGCCCGACGAGCACAAGGGACGGATGGACTCCTGCGGCCGCACCGTCCTGTTCGTCGACGCGCGGGTCGTCGACGAGGACGGCAAGGACGTGCCCGACGGCACGCCCGGCGAGATCGTCTACAGGTCACCGCAGTTGTGCGAGGGCTACTGGGACAAGCCCGAGGAGACCGAAGCGGCCTTCCGGGACGGCTGGTTCCACTCCGGCGACCTCGCGGTGCGGGACGCGCACGGCTACTTCACGATCGTCGACCGGGTGAAGGACGTCATCAACTCCGGTGGCGTGCTGGTCGCCTCACGTCAGGTCGAGGACGCGCTGTACACGCACGAGGCGGTCGCCGAGGTCGCGGTGATCGGGTTGCCCGACGAGCGCTGGATCGAGGCCGTCACGGCGGTCGTCGTCCCGCGCGGCGAGGTCACCGAGGCCGAACTCCTCGCTCACGTGCGGGAGAAGCTCGCCCACTTCAAAGCGCCCAAGCGGGTGCTGTTCGTGGACGAGCTGCCGCGGAACGCGAGCGGGAAGATCCTCAAGCGGGAGCTGCGGGACCGGTTCTCTCAGTGAGGCGGCGGTGAGGCCGTGCGCCGGCCGTCAGGTGTCGAAGCGGCGGCGGGCGGCCTCGATGTGGCCGAAGTACTGGTGGGTCCAGCCGCACATTCCGTCGACCGTTGCGCGCAGGGCTCGTCCCGGCTCGGTGAGGGTGTACTCGACCCGCGGCGGGACGGTGGGGTGCACGGTGCGCTCGACCAGGCCGTTGCGCTCCAGCATGCGCAGGTTCTGCGTGAGCATCTTGTGGCTGATGCCCTCGATCTCGTTCCGCAACTCGCTGAACCTCAGGGTGCGATCACCGAGCCCCTCGACGATGAGGAAGGCCCACTTGTTGGCGATGTCGGAGAAGATCTCCCGTGCCAGGGAGTCGGCACGCGCCAGATCCGCATCCTCCGGCGAGCCTGTGAGCTGCTTGGTCACCATAAGGTTCTCCAGTCACTGAAAAGTGCGTTCTTCCACGTCAGCGTCCACTCTCTTACGGTTCCTGAGTAACCACAAGAGAGTGAGCGCCCTGGCGGGCGTGCACGCGAGCCCACAGGCGCTCAGGACGAGGAGACAGGCGACATGGCCATCAACTTTGTGAACCCCATCGGACTGCCCAGGATCGACGTCTACCGGCAGGTGTCGGTCGCATCCGGGTCGAGACTGGTCTTTGTCGCAGGGCAGGTCGCCTGGGACGCCGAGGGAGTCACGATCGGCGAGGGCGACCTCACCGCCCAGGTCGAACAGAGCTATCTCAACGTCGGCACCGCCCTGGCCGAGGTCGGTGGCTCCTTCGACGACGTGGCGAAGCTGACCTTCTACGTCGTCGACTGGACGCCCGACAAGATGCCCTCGCTCCTGGAAGGGATCTCCCGGGCAGCCGCGAAGCTGGGGATCACCCCGGCCCCGCCGGCCACGCTGATAGGTGTCGCAGCACTGGACGTCCCCGAGCATCTGGTCGAGATCGAAGCCACCGCGGTCCTCGACTGAACAGCTGTTCTCTGTGCCACAGTTGCTGACCCACGCTCCTAGCGGGGCCGCTGGTCGACGATGCGGCGGATCTTGCCCACGGACCGCTCCAGGGACTCGGGTTCGACGATCTCGACGGCCACCGACACCCCGATGCCGTCCTTCACGGCCGCCGCGATGGCCCGGGCGGCGGCCGTGCGGGCCTCGGGCGTGGCCCCGGGCCGGGCCTCCGCGCGCACGGTGAGGGCGTCCAGACGGCCCTCACGGGTGAGCCGCAGCTGGAAGTGGGGCGCGACGCCCGGGGTGCGCAGGACGATCTCCTCGATCTGCGTGGGGAAGAGGTTCACCCCGCGCAGGATCACCATGTCGTCACTGCGGCCGGTCACCTTCTCCATCCGCCGGAACACCCGGGCCGTGCCGGGCAGCAGCCGGGTCAGATCCCGGGTCCGGTAGCGGATGACGGGCATGGCCTCCTTGGTGAGCGAGGTGAACACCAGCTCGCCCTCCTCGCCGTCCGGCAGGACCTCCCCGGTGATCGGGTCGACGATCTCGGGGAAGAAGTGGTCCTCCCACACATGGAGCCCGTCCTTGGTCTCCACGCACTCCTGCGCGACACCCGGGCCGATCACCTCCGACAGCCCGTATATGTCCACGGCGTCGATCGCGAACCGCTCCTCGATCTCCCGGCGCATCTCCTCCGTCCAGGGCTCGGCACCGAAGACGCCCACGCGCAGGGAGGTGCTCCGCGGATCGACACCCTGCCGCTCGAACTCGTCGAGCAGTGTGAGCATGTACGACGGGGTCACCATGATGATCCGGGGCTCCAGGTCCTGGATGAGCTGGACCTGGCGGGCCGTCATGCCGCCGGACGCGGGGACGACCGTGCAGCCGAGCCTTTCGGCGCCGTAGTGCGCGCCGAGGCCGCCGGTGAACAGTCCGTAGCCGTACGCCACATGGACCACGTCACCGGGCCGGCCGCCCGCGGCCCGGATGGAACGCGCCACCATGTCCGCCCACAGGTCCAGGTCGTTGTCGGTGTAGCCGACGACCGTGGGGCGCCCGGTGGTGCCGCTGGAGGCATGGATGCGGCGCACATGGTCCCGGGGCACGGCGAACATCCCGTACGGATAGTGCTCGCGCAGGTCCGCCTTGGTCGTGAACGGGAACCTGGCCAGATCGGCCAGGGACCGGCAGTCGTCCGGCCGGACGCCCGCCTTGTCGAAGGACTCCCGGTAGAAGGGCACATGCTCGTACGCGTGCCGCAGCGAGGCCCGCATCCGCTCCAGCTGCAGCGCCCGCAACGCCCCGGCGTCCAGCCGTTCCCCCGAGTCCAGCAGCTCCGCCGCATCCGCCATCGGAACGTCCCTTCCGCCCGCCACGTCGTCGAGTCGACCGATCATTCGGTCGAGGTGCTGGAGATCAGTAATCCAGCCGACCCGGCTCGAAGCAAGGGGTGTGTCCGCAGTGTACGGCTGTCCGGCGCTCTGCCCTGGGCAGAGGCGGACCCCGGCAGGCAGCCGCTCCGCCTAGGTTCCCCGGTATGGACACCGTGAAGGCCAACGGCATCACTCTCGCGTACCGCGCGTGGGGGCCCGAGGACGCGCCGCCCGTGCTGCTGCTGCACTGCCGGGGCGCCGACGGGGCGGACTGGACACAGATCGCCGAGCGGCTCGCCACGGGAGCGCGCCCGCGCCGCGTGTACGCACCGGATCTGCGGGGGCACGGCCGCAGCGACTGGCCCGGCAGGGGAACGGAAGCGGGGGCCGGGGAGTACGCGTACGAAGCGATGCGCGACGACATGCTCGGCTTCGTGGCCGCGCTCGGTCTCGACCGTGTCGACGTCGTCGGCCACTCGCTCGGCGGGGCCGTCGCCTACCTGCTGGCGCAGCAGGCCCCGCACGTCGTACGGCGGCTGGTCCTGGAGGACGTGCCCGCTCCGATGCCCCTCGATCCGCCGCGGCCGCCCGCCCCCGCCCCGGACACCGACCCGCCCTTCGACCGGGCCATGCTGCGGGCCACCGACGAGCAGCGCAACGTCCCCGATCCGCTGTGGTGGGACCACATGGGGCGGATCACCATGCCCACGCTCCTCATCGGGGGTGGTCCCACCAGCGCGATCCCCCAGGAGGAGGTCGAGCTGCTCGCCTCCGTGATCCCCGACTCCCGGCTGGTGACCGTGGGCGGAGGCCATCTGGTGCACGAGGCCAGACCGCGCGAGTTCTTAGCCGCCGTGACGCCCTTCCTGGAAGGGCCCGGCGTCACTTCGCGAACGCCGTCATGAAGCGGTCGCGGAACTTGTCCATGCCCCACACGGGCGCGTTGTCGGCGGGCTTGAGGCCGTCCGTCCAGTTCCAGTCGGCGACCCGGTCCAGCACCTTCGGGTCCTTGGCGACGATCGTGATCGGTACGTCCTTGCTGGTGGAGCCCTTGGTGACGGTCGGCACCGGCTGGTGGTCGCCCAGGAAGACGAGGACCGTGTTCTCGTCGCCGTAGCGCTGCATCCACTGGGTCAGGCTGTCCACGGAGTACTGGATGGCCTTGCGGTACTCGGTGCGCACCCGCTCCTGGCTCTTCCAGACCTCGGTCGGGTTCGTGCCCTCCTTCTTGATCTGCTCGAAGACCGAGCCGTCACCGAGGTCGTTCCAGTCGATCATGTGCGCGATCGGCGACCAGGGGTTGTGGCTGGAGGCCAGGATGATCTCCGCCATGATCGGGTCGCGGTTCTTCTTGCCGTGCTCCAGCTTCTGGAAGGCCTCCAGGCTGAACTGGTCCGGCACGGGCGTCCAGCTGAAGTAGGGGCCCTTGTAGCCGAGGTGCGTGGAGTCGTAGATGTGGTCCAGGCCGAAGTACTTGCCCTCCGGCCAGGACTTGCGCACGCCCGGCACGATGCCCACCGTGCGCCAGGCGCCGGTCTTGCGGAAGTAGCTGGTGAGGGTGGCACGGTCGCTGGAGGTGAGGTTGAGGTACCGCTGCTGGTTCTTGACCCACAGGCCGGACAGGAACGTCGAGTGGGCCATCCAGCTGCCGGCGCCCGTCACGGGGGAACTCAGCCAGCCGCTGCGCGAGGCGAAGCCGGCGGACTTGAGCGTCGCGTCGCCCTGCTTGAGCGTCGCGTCGATCTCCGGTGCCATCGCCGGGTCGTCGATCGCGACCCGGCCGTAGCTCTCGATGAAGGTGAACAGGACGTCCTTGCCGCGCAGCCCGGTCAGCAGCTGGTCGGGAGGGGTGGCGGCGAAGGCGTCGACGGCCGACTCCTTCTCGAAGACCTTGGCGTCCCCCAGTCCGTTGCGCACGTGCTGCACACGGTTGGCGAGGAACTCGGTGTTCCCCTTGGTGGCGAACGAGACACCCCCGAACTGCACGCCCACCGTGAAGCAGGTGACCCACACCGTGCCGAGGACGAGAGTGGTGCCCACGGCCGTCTGACGGTGCCGGGACATCAGGTTCGTCAGCCGGACCATGGCCCAGGTGCACAGCGCGAGCAGGGCGAGGAACAGGACGATCACGCCGGTCACCGCGAGCACCTCGCCGGTGCGGCCGAAGGACTCCCGGAGCCAGTCCGTCGCGTTGCCCAGCATGATCCAGTCGAAGACCAGGTCGAACGGCCGGGCCAGGGTCTGGTAGAAGCCCATGTCCATGAACTTCAGGACGGTGAACAGTCCGAGGAACAGCCCGAAGAGGACCGCCGCGATCCGCCGCGCCCTGGGCGGCAGCACCAGGAGGACGGCCGCGATGACGATCGCCTCCACGGGAAGCCGGAAGAACGACCGGAGGTTCATGTGGTCGAGCCGGTTGGGGAAGAGCAGCACGAGCAGCACCAGAAGACCGGCCAGCACGCTCGTCCCCACGGACACACCACGAGCCGTACGGGGGTAGCGGCGGCGCCAGCCGAACCAGCCGGGGCGGGGCGAGTCGGGTACGTCCGCGGAGCTGGGTTCATCCACCTCCTGGGCCGACGGGGTCGCCGCCACCTCCTGGGCCGAAGCGGTCGCCTCTGCGGCCTCCTCCGTCACTTCCTCCCCCGTCGCACCCTCACTGTCCGCATCTCTCTCGTCCCCAGCGGTACCCGGCAGTTGGCGAGAGCGAGTGAAGAGCGACACCCGGTGGTCCTTCCGTGCGGTCTTGCTGTGACGTGCGGTCCTGCCGCGACGGCATGACGAACAGGGCCCGGTGACCGAGCCTGCCACCACCAGTACGGTCGCACGTCACGTTCGGTTCAATCGCACGCGGGTCGGGATCGGGCACTCACCGGTCCGCCGCCACCGCCACCTTCTGCGCCCACCGGTAGTCCGCCTTGCCGCTCGGGGACCGCCGGATGGACTCGGCCACGACCAGCTGGCGCGGCACCTTGTAGCCCGCGAGCCGCGTCCGGCAGTGCGTCTGGAGCTCGTCCAGGGACATCGTGCGCGCCCCCTCGCGCAACTGCACCACGGCGGCCACATGGTGCCCCCACTTCACGTCCGGTACCCCGGCCACGAGGGCGTCGTACACGTCCGGATGCGCCTTGAGCGCCTGCTCGACCTCCTCCGGGTACACCTTCTCGCCGCCCGTGTTGATGCACTGCGAGCCCCGGCCGAGGACGGTGACGACCCCGTCCTCGTCCACGGTGGCCATGTCACCGAGGAGCACCCACCGCTCGCCGTCCTTCTCGAAGAAGGTCTCGGCGGTCTTGCGGGGGTCGTTGTAGTAGCCGAGCGGCACATGGCCGCACTGCGCGACCCGGCCCACCTCGCCCACGGCCACGGGCTCGTGCGTCGCGGGGTCGACCACCTGGGTGCGGGAGTTGACCCGGACACGGAAGCCGCGCTCCGGCCCGGAGTCCTCCGTCGCGGTCCCGTTGAAGCCGGACTCGGAGGAGCCGAAGTTGTCGAGCAGCATGGCGTTCGGGACGAGTGCGCGGAACTGCCGGCTCACCGTGTCCGACATGATCGCGCCCGAGGACGACACACTGAACACCGACGACATGTCGGTGCCCTTCATCGGCCCTTCCAGCGCGTCGATGAGGGGCCGCAGCATCGCGTCCCCCACCAGTGACATCGCGTTGACCTTCTCCGCCTCGACGGTGCGCAGGACCTCCTCGGGCACGAACTTGCGGTGCAGCACCACCCGTTGGCCGAAGTTGAAGCCGATGAGCGTCGTCAGCGTGGAGGTCCCGTGCATCAGCGGGGGAGTGGGGAAGAAGGTGATGCCCGCCCCGCCCGCGGCGACCCGCTCGGCGAGCTCCTCGGGCCGCTTGACCGGCTCACCGGTGGGTGCTCCGCCGCCCAGCCCCGAGAAGAACAGGTCCTCCTGACGCCACATCACTCCCTTGGGCATCCCGGTGGTGCCGCCCGTGTAGATGATGAACTGGTCGTCGGGCGAGCGCGCCGGGAATCCCCGGTCGGGGGAGCCGGAAGCCTCCGCGTCCGCGAAGTCCACCGCCGACAGCCCACCCGGCTCACCGCCTCCCACCCGCACCAGCCGGCGCAGTCGTTCCGTGTGCGGCAGCGCGGCCGCCACCCGATCCGTGAACTCGGCGTCGAAGACCAGACCCACCAGATCCGCGTCCCGGTAGAGGTAGACCAACTCCTCTTCCACATAGCGGTAGTTGACGTTGACCGGGACGATCCGCGCCTTCAGGCAGCCCAGCAGCGTCTGTACGTACTCCACCCCGTTGTAGAGGTGCAGTCCGACGTGCTCGCCGGCCTGCACCCCGCTGTCGAGCAGATGGTGAGCGATGCGATTGGCGGCGGCGTCCAGCTCCGCGTACGTCAGGCGGCGCTCCGCGCCCGTACCGGGAATGTCGAGGTACGCGAGCGCCTCACGGTCCGGCACCACGTCGACGACCGACTCGAACAGGTCGGCAAGGTTGTACTCCACCGGTTCCTCCTGACCCGACGCGGCCTGGCTGTTGGACGGTTCGCCGGTCATCAGAGCAAAGGGCGGCGTGACTGTGAAGGGTTCGCGCGAAGAAATCTGACTGTCTGTCAGAAAACCCTTGAAGTGCATCGGCGCCTCCTGCAACCTGTTCTCGTTCTGGCAGAGGGGAGACGGGCGATGGGTGGGACGGAACACCTCGACATCCAGCGTGAGGGCGCCACACTGGTGCTCACGCTCAACAGGCCGGAGGCGAAGAACGCGCTCTCGTTGCCGATGCTGGTCGGCCTGTACGACGGCTGGGTGGAGGCGGACGCGGACGACTCGATCCGCTCGGTCGTCCTCACCGGCGCCGGCGACTCGTTCTGCGCCGGCATGGACCTCAAGGCCCTCGCGGGCAGGAGCACGGGCGGCGAGCAGTACCGGGACCGGCTGACCGCCGACCCGGACCTGCACTGGAAGGCGATGCTGCGCCACCACCGACCCCGCAAACCGGTGATCGCGGCGGTCGAGGGCTACTGCGTGGCGGGCGGCACCGAGATCCTCCAGGGCACCGACATCCGGGTCGCCGGCGAGTCGGCGACCTTCGGCCTCTTCGAGGTGAAGCGCGGCCTGTTCCCGATCGGCGGCTCCACGGTCCGGCTGCAACGCCAGATCCCGCGCACCCACGCGCTGGAGATGCTCCTCACCGGCCGCCCCTACACCGCGGAGGAGGCCGCCGGCATCGGTCTGATCGGGCATGTCGTCCCCGACGGCACGGCACGCGCCAAGGCCCTGGAGATCGCCGAACTGATCAACGCCTGCGGCCCGTTGGCCGTCGAGGCGGTCAAGGCCTCGGTCTACGAGACCGCCGAGATGACCGAGACCGAGGGACTCGCCGCCGAACTGAAGCGGGGCTGGCCGATCTTCGACACCGCCGACGCGAAGGAGGGTGCCCGCGCCTTCGCGGAGAAGCGGCCGCCCGACTACAGGCGTGCGTAGCGCCGCGCCGGCTCGGGCCGGTTCACGGCCGCGGGTCCGCTGTGGCCGGTCGCGCCCACGCGGCGGAGCCGCAGATGTCACCGCCCCGCGCCCCCGAGGGCGCGTCCCCCGCACCGACCTCCCAAGGAGGCACGCCCCTGATGCCTGACGTACTCAAAGCTCCCCTGGTCGTCGAGTTTCCCTTCACCCGCTCTCTCGGGCCCGTGCAGAGTGCCTTCCTGACCGGTCTGCGGGAACGCGTGGTCCTCGGCGTGAGGACCCGCGACGGACGCACCCTGGTCCCGCCCGTCGAGTACGACCCCGTCACCGCCGAGGAGATACGCGACCTCGTCCACGTCGGTGCCACCGGCACTGTCACCACCTGGGCCTGGAACCACGAGCCCCGGCGCGGGCAGCCGTTGGACACGCCCTTCGCCTGGGTCCTGGTGAGGCTCGACGGCGCCGACACCGCCCTGCTGCACGCCCTCGACGCCCCGGGGCCCGACGCCGTCCGCACCGGCATGCGCGTCCGCGTCCGGTGGGCCGAGGAGCGCACCGGCGCCATCACCGACATCGCCTGCTTCGAGCCGTACGACGGAGACGATTCCGAAGTCACCTTCCATGCGGGCGAGTTCGCGGATCCCGTCCACGGCATCGTCGCCCAGGCCCGCCTCGACTACACCTACTCACCGGGCCGCGCCCAGACCGCCTACATCAACGCCCTCGCCGAGCGGCGGGCCGTCGGCGAGCGCTGCCCCTCCTGCCGCAAGGTGTACGTGCCGCCCAGGGGCGCCTGTCCCACCTGCGGTGTCGCCACGTCGGAGCAGGTGGAAGTGGGGCCGGCGGGCACGGTCACGACCTTCTGCATCGTCAACATCAAGGCGAAGAACCTCGACATCGAAGTGCCGTACGTCTACGCCCACATCGCCCTCGACGGCGCCGACCTCGCGCTGCACGGCCGGATCGGCGGCATCCCGTACGACCAGGTGCGCATGGGCCTGAGGGTCGAGCCGGTGTGGACCGAGGGCGGCCGCTACCCGGACCACTACCGGCCCACCGGCGAACCGGACGCGGACTACGAGACCTACAAGGAGCTCCTGTGACCAGCGAAGCCTCCCCGGGGCGCCGCGAGATCGCCGTCGTGGCCTTCGCCCAGTCCGACACCCTGCGCTCCACCGCGGAACTCTCCGAGGTGGAGATGCTCATGCCGGTCCTGCACGACGTCCTGGCCCAGACCGGCCTGAAGACCGCGGACATCGGTTTCACCTGCTCGGGCTCCTGCGACTACCTCGCCGGGCGCGCCTTCTCCTTCACCCTGGCCCTCGACGGCGTGGGGGCCTGGCCCCCCATCTCCGAGTCGCACGTCGAGACGGACGGGGCGTGGGCGCTGTACGAGGCGTGGACCAAGCTGCTGTCCGGGGACGCGGACACCGCGCTCGTGTACTCCTACGGCAAGTCCTCGCCCGGTTCCCTGCGCGACGTGCTCACCCGGCAGCTCGACCCGTACTACGTCGCCCCCCTGTGGCCCGACTCCGTCGCCCTCGCCGCCCTCCAGGCCCAGGCGCTCATCGACGCGGGCGACACGGACGAGCGCGAGCTGGCGGCGATCGGCGCCCGCAGCCGCACGACCGACAACCCCCGCGCACAGCTCAAAGGCCCTGTGCCGCAGGGGGACTACCTCGTACGACCGTTGCGCAGGGGAGACTGTCCGCCGATCGGCGACGGGGCCGCCGCCGTCATCCTCGCGGCGGGGGAGCGGGCCCGGGAGCTGTGCGAACGCCCCGCCTGGATCCGTGGCATCGACCACCGCATCGAGGCGCACTCGCTCGGCGTCCGCGACCTGACCGACTCGCCCTCCGCTCGCCTCGCCGCCGAGCGGGCCGGAGCCTTCGAACGGCCCGTCGACACAGCCGAGTTGCACGCGCCGTTCACCTCGCAGGAGGTGGTCCTGCGCAAGGCCCTGGGGCTCGGCGACAGCACGCGGATCAACCCGTCCGGCGGCGCCCTCGCCGCGAACCCCATGATGGCCGCCGGGCTCGCCCGCATCGGCGAGGCCGCCGTCCGCATCCACCGGGGCGAGTCCGACCGGGCCCTCGCCCACGCCACCTCCGGGCCCTGCCTCCAGCAGAACCTGGTCGCCGTACTCGAAGGGGATCCCCGATGAGCAAGGAGCCCGTGGCCGTCGTAGGCATCGGCCAGACCAAGCACGTCGCGGCCCGGCGGGACGTGTCGATCGCCGGTCTTGTCCGGGAGGCGGCCGGGAGGGCGCTCGAGGACGCCGAGCTGACCTGGGCCGACGTCGACGCCGTGGTGATCGGCAAGGCGCCCGACTTCTTCGAGGGCGTCATGATGCCGGAGCTGTACCTGGCCGACGCGCTCGGCGCGGTGGGCAAGCCGATGCTGCGGGTGCACACGGCGGGCAGCGTGGGCGGCTCCACGGCGCTGGTCGCCGCGAACCTGGTGGCGGCCCGGGTCCACGGCACCGTGCTCACCCTGGCCTTCGAGAAGCAGTCCGAGTCCAACGCCATGTGGGGCCTGTCCCTGCCGATCCCCTTCCAGCAGCCCCTGCTGGCCGGGGCGGGCGGCTTCTTCGCGCCGCACGTGCGCGCGTACATGCGGCGCACCGGCGCGCCCGACACGGTCGGCTCCCTGGTGGCGTACAAGGACCGCCGCAACGCGCTCAAGAACCCGTACGCGCATCTGCACGAGCACGACATCACGCTGGAGAAGGTCCAGGCCTCGCCCATGCTCTGGGATCCGATCCGCTATTCGGAGACCTGCCCGTCCTCCGACGGCGCCTGCGCGATGGTGCTCACCGACCGTGCGGGTGCCGCCCGCGCGCCCCGGCCGCCGGCCTGGATGCTGGGCGGCGCGATGCGCAGCGAGCCGACCCTGTTCGCCGGCAAGGACGCCGTGTCGCCCCAGGCCGGCAAGGACTGCGCGGCCGACGTGTACCGGCAGGCGGGGATCGCCGACCCGCGCCGGGACATCGACGCGGTCGAGATGTACGTGCCGTTCTCCTGGTACGAGCCCATGTGGCTGGAGAACCTCGGCTTCGCCGACGAGGGAGAGGGCTGGAAACTCACCGAGGCCGGGGTCACCGAGCTGGACGGGGACCTGCCCGTCAACATGTCGGGCGGGGTGCTGTCCACCAATCCGATCGGCGCCTCCGGCATGATCCGCTTCGCGGAGGCCGCCCTCCAGGCCCGCGGACAGGCCGGGGAACACCAGGTGGAGGGCGCCCGCAAGGTGCTCGGGCACGCCTACGGCGGCGGATCGCAGTTCTTCTCCATGTGGCTCGTGGGGTCTGAGCCCCCTGATGCGTGAACCGACTCCTGAAAGGTCCCCCTCACGTGGCCTGTCGGCGGTCCGGGTCGATCGCTAGGCTGGCCGCGGACGACGCAATCGGGAGGAGCACGGACGTGGCCGAGACCACCATCCAGCAGCAGCCGCTCATGGGCTGGGACAAGCCGGAGCTGGACCTGAGCAACGCCGATTGGCACTCGAGCAGCCGCGGTCTGGGGGATGTCCAGATCGCCTTCGTCGAGGGGTTCATCGCGATGCGCAACAGCGGCCGCCCGGAGAGCCCCTCCCTGATCTTCACGCCCGCGGAGTGGGGCGCGTTCGTGTCGGGGGCCCGGGAAGGAGAGTTCGACCTCACCTGAGGGTGAGCGCGAGGGGGCCTGGGCGGGACGATCCCGCCGATGACAGCGCGTTAATGGATGCGGCGGCTCCTATCATTAGCCGTATGCAGGACACGACCAACGCCGACACCCGCCTCGCTCTGGACCTGGCCCTCACCGTCCGGCACGACGGGCACGGCGGCGTCGCCGACGACCTGAGCGACCCCGCCGGTCTCACCGCCTGGGTCCGGGAGCGCGCCGACGCGCTGCCGGGCTGCTCGGACTTCGCCGCCGACGAGACGACCCTCGGCGCCGTGCGCGACCTGCGGGCCGCCGTCCGCGCGCTCTTCGCCCGCGCCGTGCGCCCCGGCGAGCCCAGCCCCGCCGACGCGGCCCGCCTCCTGCCCGTGCCCGAGGCCCTCACCCGCCTCAACACGGCCGCCGCCCGCACTCCCACCGTCCCCGTGCTGCACTGGAGGGACGACGCCGAACCCGTCGTGCACCGGCAGCCGTCGCCGCGGGGAACCGACCTCACGGCCGAACTCGCGCAGGCCGCCATCGCCTTTCTCTCCGGAGCGGACCGGCGACGGCTGCGCGCCTGCCATGCCCCGCGCTGCGTGCGCTACTTCCTGAAGGATCACCCGCGGCAGGAGTGGTGCAAGCCCTCCTGCGGCAACCGCGCCCGGGTGGCACGGCATCATGAGCGTCACCGGAAGCAGGGCGAGGGGGCGTGACCTCGAAAGCGGCCGGACGGCGGTTCAGGAAGGCCGAACGGCTGCGGGCGTTCCGTCGCACACAGCGCGAGAAGCAGGTGAGACAGCGGGGCGAACGGCTCCGTTCGGCCTTCGCCGCCCTCGTGTGCCTCACGTTCGGCGCGGTGCTCACCGGCTACTGCGGCCTGATGCTCGCCGGTGCCGTGGGCCTGTCCGGGACCCCGGGACGCCTGCGGGTCGACTCGTGCGCGGTGGTGCGCATGGACAGCAAGCCCACCACCGAGTGCCGCGGTGAACTGCTGTCGGCCGACGGCCGCTCGGTCGACACCGACGCGGTCATCGAGGCCGATGCCCGCGTCGGATCGACGATCGCCGTACGCGACCTGCCACTGGCCGGGCTCGAGACGCTCGGCCTCAGGGCGATCACGGGCTGGGCGGCCCTCACGGCGACGGGGCTCCTCGTCCTCTGCCTCGGGACCGTCATGGCGCTCACCGCGTGCGGCCGGAGCGCCGCCGCGACAGCAGGGTCGCGCCACGGCTTCCACCTGGCCGTGGTCGCCGGCGCCGGCGGGCTCGTCCACCTCCTGACCGTGCTCTGCGAACACCTCTTCCAGTGAGGGCCCGAGTGAGCCGAGACGGGCCCGCCCGGCACCCCGGAGGCGTACGCTGAGGTGCCTGTAGGTCACGGTGTGCGCTCGCTCCCCGCGCGGGTGTGCCACCGTGACGGGGGGTGCGCCATGGTGCAGCGCAGTGGTCGCAGCAGAAAAACTCTCCTGGAGCGGGAGAGCGAACTCGCCGCCGTCGACGAGGCGTTGGGAGAGCTCACCGGGCTGCGCACGGACGGTGCCGAACCGGACGGACGCCCCCGCGGCGCGCTGCTCGCCGTCGCGGGCCGGCCCGGCATCGGCAAGACGACCCTGCTCACCGAGGTCCGCCGCCGCGCCGCCGCCCGGGGCTGCACCGTCCTGGCCGCCCGCGGCGGCGACCAGGAACAGCGGGTCGCCTTCCACGTCGCCCGACAGCTTCTCCAGCCCCAGTTCGCCGGCGCGGGCGAGGCCGACCTCCGTGCCCAGCTGGGCAGTTGGTACGACATCGTCGGCCCCGCACTCGGCCTGTGCGCCCCGACCGACGGCGCGCCCCCCGACCCGCAGGGCCTGCGCGACGGACTCGACTGGGTGCTCACCCACCTGGTCGTGCTGCGCGCACCGATGGTGCTGGTGCTCGACGACGCCCACTGGGCCGACCCCGAGTCCCTGGGCTGGCTGGCCGCCTTCGCACCCCGCGCCGAGGAACTCCCGCTGCTGGTCGTGGTCGCCTACCGGCCCGACGAACTCCCCGACCACGCCGAGGCGTTCAGGGCCCTGCCGGGCCGGGCCGGCGGACGTCCGCTCGACCTGGAACCGCTCAGCGCCGTCGCCGTGGCCCGCCTCGTGCGGGAGACCCTCGGCGCACACGCCGACGACGCGTTCTGCCGGGAATGCTGGGCCGTCACCGCGGGCAACCCCTTCGAGACGGTCGAACTCACCGCCAAGGTGCACGACCGCGGGGTCACCCCGACCGAGGACGCGGCGCACCTCCTGCGGGACCTCGCCGCCGCGGTCAAGGGCAGCGGCCTGGTCGCCCGCCTCGAACGTCTCGGCACCTCGACGGTCCGCTTCGCCTGGGCCTGCGCGGTCCTCGGCACCGAGATCCACCCCCAGCTCGCCGCCGCCGTCGCCGGACTCGGGCACGAGGAGGCCGCCGACGCGGCCGACGCCCTGCGCGGCGCACGCATCCTCACCGGCGTCGAATCCCTCGAGTTCGTCCACCCGCTCATCGCCACCGCCGTCTACCGGGCCATCCCGTCCGGCTTCCGCGTCGCCCTGCACGGCCAGGCCGCCTGGTGCGTCGTGGACGACGGACGGGGTCCCGCCGCTGCTGCCCGCCACCTCCTGGAGACCCACCCCGACGGCGACCCCTGGGTCGTCCAGCAACTGCGCGCCGCCGCGGCCGAGACCCTGCGCTCCGGCGCCCCCGACGCCGCCCGCAGCTATCTCGCCCGCGCCCTGCGCGAGCCCCCGCCCTTCGAGGACCGGGCCGCCGTCCTGTACGAACTGGGCAGCGCCTCCCTGCTCACCGAGCCGGCCACTACCGTCAACCACCTGCGGGCCGCCCTCGAGGAACCCATCGCCGAACCCGACCTGCGCCACCGCATCGTCTACCGGCTCTCCCAGGTCCTCGCCCACAGCGACCACCTCGCCGAGGCCTCCGAGACCCTCGCCCACGAGATCAAGGTCACCGACGACGCCCGCGTCAAGCTCCGCATGATCTCCGAGCAGTTCATGTGGGACGCCTTCCGCGCCGACGAACCCGACCACCCCTCCCGCTCCCGCCGCATGGCCAGGCTCGCCGACCGTCTCGCCGGCCGCGACCTCACCGAGCGGTACATCATCGGCCTGCGCACCTGGGACGCCGTCCTGCGCGGCGAACCCGCCCACATCGCCCTGCACCACGCCGAGCGCGCGCTCACCGGCGGCCTCGGCTGGGCCGAGCCCGACCGCGGCTTCGAGGTGCCCGTCCTGGTCGCCCTCGCCTTCACCTACGCCGACCGCCCGGGCCGCACCGAGGAGCTCTTCGCCGCCGGGATCGCCGACTTCGAACGCCAGGGCTGGCGCGGCGCCCACCTCTCCTTCGCCTACACCCTGCTCGCCTACGTCCGCTTCCGCCGGGGCCGCCTGGCCGAGGCAGAGGACTTCGTCCGCGCCGGGCTGCGCCTGGCCGAGCGCGTCGGGCCGGGCACCCCGGCCCACTGGTACGCCGTCGGCATCCTGATCGAGGTCCTCCTGGCCCGCGGCCGCGTCAACGAGGCCGCGCAGATCGCCGAGGACTACTCGTTCTGCGCTCCCTTCCCGGCCGCGGTGGTCTTCCCGGACGCCCAGACCGTGCGCGGCGAACTGCTGCTGGCACGCGGCCTGACCAAGGACGCGGCCGCCGAACTGGCCGCCGCCGGACGCCGCCTGGAGCCGCGCGGCGTCCGCAACCCCGCGTGGTGCCCCTGGCAGCTCCACCTGGCCCGCGCCGAGAGCCACGACACCCCCGACCGCGCGGTCGCCACCGCCCTCGAAGCGGTCGCGCGAGCCCGCCAGTTCGGCGCCCCGTCCGCGGTCGGCCAGGCGCTGCGGCTGGCCGCCGAGGTCTGTTCGGGCTCGGCCCGCGTGAAGCTCCTGGAGGAGTCCGTGACCCACCTGGAGCGCTCCCCGGCCGCGTACGAACTCGCCTGCGCGCTGGTGGCCCTGGGCACGGAACTGCGCCGCACGGGCCGTACCCGGGAAGCCGCGGAACTCCTCTACCGCGGCCTGGACACGGCCGTGCAGTGCGGCGCCGACGCCCTGGTGGAGACGGCCCGCGACGAACTCACGGCCGCGGGCCTGCGCCCCCGACGCCTGCACAGCACGGAGACGGACACCCTCACGGCGCGCGAGCGCGCGGCGGCGGGCCTTGCCGCGCGGGGGCGCACCGAGGGGGAGATCGCGAAGGAGCTCGACATCGACCAGCAGGCCGTGGTCCGGCTGCTCTCGGCGGTCTGCCGGAAACTGGGAACGGACCGTACCGGTCTGGGAGCGGTGAGTGGTTCCGCCTGACCGGCGCGGCCGGGTCGATGCGGAGCCCTTGGCCTGCACCCGCACGAGACCCTCGGGGCCGATTACCATGGGCGCATGTCGTTCCTCCGCCGCCGCAGCGCAACCCCCGCCGGTCCAGACTTCGACGTACTGGCCATGGACCCGGGTGACTGGCCCGGCAACCTCGGAGCGGGGCTCCTGCCCGCCCCCGACGGCACCTGCCAGGGCGTCTTCCTGCGCTACGACCTCTTCGGCGGCCGCGGCCCCGCGATGATCATCGGCAACCTCCCCGAGGGCTCCCCGGCCCGCGAGGTTCCCGAGGGCCAGGTCCCCTTCGAGGTGGCGCAGCTGCTGCTCGCGCTGGAGAACGACGAGGAGGTGACGGTCACCGACACCGAGGACGTGCCGGTGATGCAGGGCGACAACCTGCTGATCGTGCGCCGCCTCAAGCTCTCCGAGAGCCGGATCTCCTGCGTCCAGTTCGACCGCAGCGACAACGTCCTGGTGACCATCGCCGCCTGGGACCGCCCCATCACGGACGACCTGTACGCCCTCCTCAAGCCCCTGCCGGCGGAGCTCTTCCAGCAGGGCTGACGCCCGCTTCCTGCCCGGGGGCCGCCGTACGCCGTCGGGGCCCGCCCGTGCCGCCGCGTGCCGTCGTGCTCCTCACCGGCGGACGTCCGTGGGCCCCGGAAGGCCAAGTCCCCCGATTCCTGGCCTTCCGGAGCCGCCCGCGGGCACGGTCGGTCATCCGGCCCACCACGGTCACACCCGGGATTCCCCCACTCCGCCCGCCGCGGCGGAGCCCCGAGTGCCGTGATCCCAGCTTTCGCGATCCGCACGTTGTTTGGCAGCCCCCTTTCACCACTCCAGACAATTTCCCGGGCCTCCCACCAGGTGCGTGGAACTGCCTTGCCCCCCGCCCGCGTCGGTCCGTAGCGTGCGAGATCCGCGGCCGGCCGCGCGGACGGTGATGTCGAAGGAGAGTCATGGGGCGACGCGAGCGACCGCTGGACCCGACCGAGGGACCGGTCGCCCGATTCGCCCACGAGCTGCGGAAGTTACGGCAGGAGGCCGGCGGCCCCACCTACCGGGCCATGGCGGGACGGGCCCACTACTCCACCGCGACCCTCGCCCAGGCCGCGGCCGGCGACCGGCTCCCCTCCCTCCAGGTCACCCTCGCCTACGTCACGGCCTGCGACGGCGACGTCGAGGAGTGGGAGCGGCGCTGGCACCAGGCGGCCCACGAGACGACCGAGGAGCGGCGCGCCGCCGACGACCCGGGCCAGGCCCCGTATCTGGGCCTGGCGAGGTTCGACACCGGTGACCGCGAGCGCTTCTTCGGCCGGGACCAACTGGCCGGCCGACTCGTGGAGACGGTCACTGCCTGCCCGGTCGTCGTCCTCGTCGGCCCCTCCGGCAGCGGCAAGTCCTCACTGCTGCGCGCCGGTCTGATCCCGCGGCTGCCGGGACCCGCCCGAGTCCTCTCCCCGGGACCGCATCCCTACGGCACCCACGCCGAGACCCTGGCGTCCGGGGCCTCCGTGATCGTGGTCGACCAGTTCGAGGAACTCTTCACCCTCTGCACGGACCCCGACGAGCGCGCCCGCTTCCTGGACCTGCTCTTCGCGGCCGCGGGCACACCCACCCGCGTGGTGATCGCCGTACGCGCCGACTTCTACGGCCATCTCACCCGCGACCGCCGCCTCGCCGAGGCCGCCCAGGAGGCGACCCTGCTGGTGGCGCCCATGGGCCCGGACGAACTGCGCGAGACCATCGTCAAGCCGGCGGCCCTCGGCGGTCTCGTCGTCGAACGCTCGCTGACCGCACGGTTGTTGGACGAGATCGCGGACGAGCCGGGCGGACTGCCCCTGCTGTCCCACGCCCTGCTGGAGACCTGGCGCCGACGCCGGGGCAGGACGCTGACCGAAGCGGCCTACGAGGAGACCGGCGGCATCCACGGAGCCATCGCCCGCACCGCCGAGGAACTCCACGAGCGGCTCACCCCGCAGCAGGCCGACACCGCCCGCCGCATCCTGCTGCGCCTGGTCACCCCAGGCCAGGGCACCCCGGACACCCGGCGGCCCGCCGACCGCGCCGAACTCACCGGCGCCGACTGGCCCGACACCCCCTTCGTCCTCGAACAACTCGCCCGGACCCGGCTGATCACGGTCGACGACGAGACCGTGGACCTCGCCCACGAGGCCGTGCTCACCGCCTGGCCCCGGCTGCGCACCTGGATCGACGAGGACCGCGAACGGCTGCGCGTCCAGCGCGCACTCACCGAGGCGGCGCACGCCTGGACGGCCCTCGACCGCGACCCGGAAGCCCTGTACCGGGGAGCGCGACTGGCCGGCACGGAGGAACACTTCACCACCGACTCCGGCGAACTCACCCCGCTGGAGCGGGAGTTCCTGCGAACCTCCGCCCAGGCGCGGCACCGGGAACGGCGCCGGCGGCACGGCCGGATCGGCGCCCTGTCCCTGCTGGTCGTCCTCTGCCTCGTCGCGGGGCTCGTCGCCTGGCAGCAGAACCGGGCCGGGGAACAGCGCCGCGTGGAGGCCGAGGCCCGCCGTCTCGCCGGCGTGGCGGAGAGCCTGAGGCTGTCCGACCCGGTCACCTCGATGCGGCTGAGCCTCGCCGCCTGGCGGGTGGCAGACCTGCCCGAGACCCGGTCCGTGCTGCTCTCGGCCGCCGTACAGCACGAACAGGACGTCTTCACCGACCCGGACGGCGGGAAGCGGACCATGCGGCGGCTCAGCGCCGACGGACACACCCTGATCAGCGTGGGCGCCGACCGCGTGACCCGCTGGGACGTCACCGCCCACCGGCGGCTGAGCCGCGGACCGGGCCTCGGCCGGAGCCTCGAACTCGCCGGGTTCCCCCGCACGGACACCTCCTGGCTCCCGGTCTTCGACGGCACCCGCGTCACCGTGCGCGACCTCGCCACCGTACGCCAGGACCGCACCCCCCTCACGGACGCCGACGGCGGCGCGGAGATGAGCCCGAGCGGCCGCACCCTCGTCGTCTACGACCGGAAGGGCACCAGCCGTCGCGTCCAGCTCTGGGACCCCCTCGGCCGGCGGAAACTGCTGGACATCGAGGAACCGGGCAGCGGGCGTGACATCGACTTGAGCAACATCGCCTGGGCCCGGCTCACCGCCGTGCAGGCGCAGTTGCGGCAGGAACGCCGCACAGCCGTGCAGACATACCTGGCCACTCCCGACGCGACGGTCGGACCCGACGACCGCCACCTCGCCCTGTGCGTCCCGAACGGGCGGCTCCGGCTCTGGGACGTCGCCGCACGGCGCGAGATCACCGCGCCCTGGCTGCCGAGGACCTCCGCCCGGCAGTGCCTCCAGGAACAGATCGTGTTCAGCCCCGACGGGCGCAGCCTCGGCGTGATCGACCCCGACGGGTTCCGTGCCTGGCGGATCGACACCGGCCGGAAGATCGCCGAGGTGGAGTACGCGGGCCTCAAGACGGCCCAGTTCGGCACCGACGGCACGTTCCTGGCCGCCTCGGACGGCCAGGAGATCCTCGTGTGGCGGCTGACCGACCCCGACTTCCCGGTGTTCCGCCACCGACTCGCCGGCGAGACGGTGAAGGACATCCGCCTGGACACCGCCACCCGGACCCTGCGCTACCTCGGCGGCGCGGAGGGCGTGTGGGGCCCGGGAGTGCACACGGTCACCCTGGGACGGGCCGCGACCGCCGACTGGACGGCGGCCCGGAACGCGGCATCGGTGTTCGGCCACGACGGCGAACTGCTGGCCACCTCCCGCCCGGACCCGGACGGCAAGCACCTGCGGTTCCGTCTCCACGACGTCCGCACCGGACGGCTCCTCGCCGACGTCGGCACGGAGCCGTGCCCGAGCGCTCTCGACGACTGCACCGGCCTGCTGGCCTTCGACTCCACCGGCACGACCCTCGCCTACGGCACCGCGTCCTACGACCGCAGCGGGTCCGCGACGGGCCGCGTACGGCTCTACGACGTCCCCGGCCGCCGCGTCACCACCGTCCTGACCGCGCACGACATGGGCCGGGTCCCGCTGTCGGACATCGCCTTCGGCCCCGGTGACCGCTCTCTCCTGCTGCCCGATCCGGCAAGTCCCGACACCGGCGTCACCCGAGTCTGGGACCTGCGCGAACGCCGGACCACCGCCGTCCTGGAGGACACCTCCGGAAAGACGGTGCCGCATCCGGACGGAGATCTGGCCGTCACCACCGGCGGAGAGGCGTACCGCCTGCCGTCCGGCACCCGGCTGCCCGCCACCCGCTTCACCGGCGGCGGCACCGCCCTGGCCTTCAGCCCCGACGGCGGCTACCTGGCCGTCGGCGAAGGCTCCGGCCGGGTCGTGCTGTGGGACGGCCGGCTCAAGCGCCGGCTCGGCGTCCTCGCCGACCCCGACACGACCACCTACCAGTACGTGTCCGCACTGGCCTTCTCACCCGACGGCCGCACCCTCGCCGTCGCCGGGGACGAGGGCACGCTGCAACTGTGGGACGTCGCCTCCCGCCGCCGTGTCGGATCACCGCTGCCGACGCCGGGGGACACCGTGCAGGCCCTGTCGTTCGGTCCGGACGGCGGCACCCTGTACGCGGCGGGACAGCACGCCCCGCCGCAGACCTACAGGATCGCGTCGGCCGACGCCGCCACGACCGTCTGCCGCCGGGCCGGCGGCGGCCTCACCCGCGAGGAGTGGAGCCGCCACCTCCCGGACGTCCCCTACCGGCGCAGCTGCCCCCGCTAACGCCGTACCGAAGGCTGCACCACGACGTCCGCCGCCCGCACGAACGCCACCCGGTGGCCGTACTGGATCTCGTAGTACAGGTCCTTGCCGACCACGACCTTGTGCGAGTCCGTGGTGAAGGTGACCGCGTAGTAGTACTCGCCGGGGACCCGGTCGCCGATCACGTACGTCTGGCCCTTGAGCACCTTGTACGGCAGCGGCGACACCGCCTGGGCGGGAACCCCCGCCGGATAGGCGGAGGCCTCGGGGTAGGCGCGGCCGTACACCGGAACGCTGTCGAGGCCCTCCTTCGGGGTCACCACGAGACCGGCGGCGCTCACCGCGGTCGGGTCGCTCGCGGGGTTCTTGAACCACGCCTTCTGCCCCAGGTACCAGATCGCCGTCCAGTCGCCGTCCCGGCCGGCGACCGCGTACTGCTGGCCGGTGGAGACCCGCGACGACAGGTCGTTCACATCGATCGTCGGTGCCCTGCCGCCCATCCCGACGTCCGTGATGAGGGCGGAGTTCTCGTCCGGGGCCGAGTAGAGCCGTACCTCGCTCGAACCGTGGGGTGCGCAGGGCTCGCCCTTGGTGACGCAGCCGGTGTACTTCGGCTGGTTGGTGGCGTAGTCGGGCCGGATCGTCACCAGGCCGCCCTTCTTGCCTGCGGTGGCCTTGAGCGGGTGGCCCAGCAGCGCGAAGTAGTGCCGCCAGTCCCAGTACGGGCCGGGGTCCGTGTGCATGCCCGCGACCGTCGAGGTGGTCGGGCCGGGCACGTTGTCGTGGCCGAGGATGTGCTGCCGGTCCAGCGGGATGCCGTACTTGGCGGAGAGGTACTTCACCAGCCGCGCCGAGGACCGGTACATGGCCTCCGTGTACCAGGCGTCCGGGTTCGCCAGGAAGCCCTCGTGCTCCAGGCCGATCGACTTGGCGTTGATGTACCAGTTGCCCGCGTGCCAGGCCACGTCCTTCGCCTTCACATGCTGGGCGATGTGACCGTCGGTCGAGCGCAGGGTGTAGTTCCACGACACATAGGTCGGGTCCTGCACCAGATTGAGGACACCCTCCCAGGCGCCCTCCGTGTCGTGGATGACGATGTATTTGATGCTCTGCGAGGCCGGGCGGTCGCCCAGGTCGTGGTTGCCGTAGTCGTTGTCCCCGAACTCCTCGTACGGCGCCGGGATCCACTCGCAGGACACCGTCCTCGGACACTCCGTGTCGCCCGCCTTGGGCTTCCTGAGGCCCGTCCGGACGAGCTGGGCGGTGTCCGGGGCGAGTCCCGGCTGCGCCGCCAGGGCGATCCGCTGGCCGGCGTCGGTGGTGCGCTCCTCGCCGGTGCGCAGCACGTCGAAGACGTCGTTCGCGTACGCCGCCGCGGTCGCGCGGTCGTCGGCGCCGGAGAAGCGGGCCACCGCGCCGTACCAGTCCGCCGGGTCCTGGCTCAGCGGTTCGCCCAGCTCCTTCTGGGCCGCGGCCAGCAACGCGGCACCACCGGCGACGTTCGCCGCGGGGTCGGTGCGCAGGTCCCGCGCGCTCAGACCGGTCAGCTCGGCGGCCTCGGGCAGCGTCTCGAGGCGGGCGGGAAGGTCGGCGGGCACCGGGACCTCGGTGCGGGGCAGCAGGGCGGCGCGGGCGCTGTCGCCGCGCGCGTCCTCCGTGCCCTCGCTGTGGTGCGGTGCCGAGGCGAGCGCGGTGCGGGCGTCGGTGAGGTGCATCGGGCCGTAACCCCCGGTCACACTGGGCGCACCGGCGTGGCTGTCCCAGCGGGACTGCAGATACGAGACGCCCAGCAGGACGCTCTGCGGGACGTGGTACTCGGCGGCCGCGGTGGCGAAGGCCCGCTGGAGGCCGGTCGAGGAGTCCTCGGCCTGTGACGGGGCCGCGCCGAGCAGGGGCAGCAGCAGGGCGGTGCCGGCCAGCGCGCCGAGCACTCTCCGGGTGGCTCTGTTGGGGTCGGTGGCGGATCCTCGCAAAGCAGCCTCCTGGGACGATCGGGCGCGATGGGGCGAGCGGGGCCGGACGTGCGTCAGTGCTACCGGCTTGCCGACGATCCGTCAATCATGCCCAGGGGCAGGGGATTTCCCATGTCAATCAGGGTTCGCGGGAGTTTCGTGGCGAAGGTCCGCGGGCCTGCGGGGCGTCAGTGGCGTACACCAATGTTCGGGTCCCAGAGGGCGCCCCGGACACACGGAGGTCCGCGGTGCGCCGCTCCACAGGGCGCACCGCGGACCTCCGTCCCCTCAGCGAGTGCCGACCGCCGCGCGTACGGCCCGACGGGCCAGCTGGCAGTCGTCGTGCAGCCGCCTCAGCAGCAGCCGCTGTTCCTCGCCGGACGGCGCGGCACCCGGGTGGGCAGCGCCCGGTGCCGCCGGGGTCGAGTCGTGCATCGAACGCTGCACGGCCGTTTCGTACGTGCGGATCTCGCGGGTCAGCACGAGCATCAGGTTGACCAGGAAGGCGTCCCGGGAGGCAGGGCCCGCCGACTGGGCGATCTGGCTGATCTGACGACGGGCCACCGGGGCGTCACCGAGGACCGACCACAGCGTCGCCAGGTCGTACCCCGGCAGGTACCAGCCCGCGTGCTCCCAGTCCACCAGCACTGGACCGGCCGGTGACAGAAGGATGTTCGAGAGCAGTGCGTCGCCGTGGCAGAACTGACCCATGCCCTGCCGACCCGCCGAGTGGGCGATGCCGTGCAGCAGCTTCTGGAGGTCGCCCATGTCCCGGTCGGTCAGCAGCCCCAGCTCGTGGTAGCGGGAGATGCGGGCCGCGTAGTCGAGCGGGGCGTCGAAGGTGCCCGCGGGCGGACGCCAGGCGTTGAGCCGGCAGACCGCGCCGAGCGCCGCCCTGATGTCCGCACGGGGCGGGGCCTCGGCGGGATGCCGGTGCAGCGCCGCCACCCGGCCGGGCATCCGCTCGATGACCAGAGTGCAGTTGTCCGGGTCCGCCGCGATCAGCCGCGGGACACGCACCGGAGGACGGTGCCGGACGAACGAACGGTAGGCGGCTATTTCGTGCCGGATCCGCTCGGCCCAGACCGGGGAGTGGTCGAGTAAACACTTGGCGACGGCCGTGCTGCGTCCCGTCGTACCGACCAGGAGCACGGAGCGTCCGCTGCGGCGCAGCACCTGCACCGGGGCGAACTCCGGGCAGATCCGGTGCACCGACGCGATCGCCGTGCGCAGCTGGGCGCCCTGGGGGCCGGACAAGTCGAGTCTCCCGCTGAGCGGTTGGGTGCCGAGCCCCGGAACGCGTCGCGTCCTGCCCGTACCCGGTACGGGGGCCGTCGGCCGCGCGGGGTCGAGGTAGGGGCCACCGCCCGCCGGGCGGAGATGCGGCGACCTGGGCGGGGCGGACACGGAGGACGATGCTGCGTACATGGGCGAGACAGATCCCTTCGTGTGCCTGCTGTGCCTGGAGAAGCAGTGCGCCGCCCGGCCCGGACCACCGGGTGCACCCTGGGGAATGTCCCTGTGCGGTCCGGGTCGGGGTGGCGCGTTCCTACCTCAGCGCATATGCCCCGTGGCACACCATCTGGCGCACCCTGGCGAACCCTGGCGAATAGTCCCGGAGCAACTGACACGGAGCTACTGTCAACTCAGCCGAGAACCTGGGGGCTTGACGTGAGCGGACAACCCAACACCCGACTGTCGGACCTGTTCGGCCTGGCCGGCTGGTCCAAGGGTGAACTCGCGAGGCTGGTCAACCGGCAGGCGGCGGCCATGGGCCATCCCCAGCTCTCGACCGACACCTCGCGGGTCCGGCGGTGGATCGACACGGGAGAGATCCCGCGCGATCCGGTGCCGCGGGTGCTGGCGGCTCTGTTCACCGAGCGTCTCGGCCGTGTCGTGACCATCGAGGACCTCGGTCTGGTCCGGCACGGGCGTACGGGGAAACGGCAGGGCGACGGGAGCGCGGAACATCCCGACGGCATGCCGTGGGCGCCCGACCGAACCGCTGCGGTCCTCACCGAATTCACGGGAATGGACCTCATGCTCAACCGACGCGGCTTGGTGGGTGCGGGTGTCGCGCTCACCGCAGGATCCGCACTAAGCAGCGCCATGCACGACTGGCTGCACACCGATCCGGCCCTCACCGCAGATGCCCCCCAGTTCGACGACCCCCTGCACGCCGACCCCGCTGGGTTCGACCGTTACGAGGCCGCCCCCATCGGGTCGCAGGAGATCGAGGAGCTGGAGCGCTCGGTCGAGGTGTTCCGGGCCTGGGACGCGGCCCGCGGGGGCGGGCTGCAGCGCAAGGCGGTCGTGGGCCAGCTCAACGAGGTGGGCGGCATGCTCGCCTACCGCCACCCCGACCATCTCCAGCGGCGCCTGTGGGGCGTCGCCGCCAACCTCGCCGTCCTCGCGGGCTGGATGTCCCACGACGTCGGCCTCGAACCCACCGCCCAGAAGTACTTCGTGATCGCCGCCCATGCCGCGAGAGAGGGCGGTGACCGGCCCCGCGCCGGCGAGGCGCTCTCCCGCGCGGCCCGCCAGATGGTGCACCTGGGCCGGCCCGACGACGCGCTCGACCTGATGAAGCTCGCCCAGTCCGGCTCCGGCGAACAGGTGCTGCCCCGGACCAAGGCGATGCTGTACACCATCGAGGCCTGGGCACAGGCGTCCATGGGCAAGGGCCAGGCGATGCGCCGCACCCTCGGACAGGCGGAGGACCTCTTCGTCTCCGACAAGGGCGACGTCCCGCCGCCGAGCTGGATGCAGACCTTCAAGGAGGAGGACCTGTACGGCATGCAGGCCCTGGCCTACCGCACGCTGGCGGAGCACGAGCCGGGTGCGGCCGCGCACGCCCAGCACTACGCGGAGAAGGCCCTGGCCCTGCGGGTCGACGGACGGCAGCGGTCGAAGATCTTCGACTTCCTGTCCATGGCCTCGGCCTGCTTCATCGCCGACGACCCCGAACAGGCGGACCGGTACGCGCGCTTGGCGCTGGTGTCGATGGGCTCCAACTCCTCCCACCGCACCTGGGACCGACTGCGTCAGATGTACCGGCTCACCGCCGAGTACTCCAGCTATCCGAAGATCAACGAGCTGCGTGAGGAGATCAGGATGGCGCTGCCGAAGCCGAAGGGAAGGGGTGGCAACAGCGCACGGGCGTGAGCTTGTTATGACGTCACTTTGGCGATGAGCACACAGGCGTCGTCCTCGCGCTCGGTCTCGCCGAACTCCTCCATGACCGTCCGCACGCAGTCCTGCGCGGTGCGCGCCCCGTGGAACCGGGGGGCGAGGTCCAGGAGCCGGTGCACGGCAGCCGTGTTGCCGCGTCCGGGCACCAGCCCGTCCGTGTGCAGCAGGAGCAGGTCGCCGGGTTCGAGGGTCTCCTCGGCCTGGGCGTAGACGGCTCCGGAGGTAGCGCCGAGGAGCACGCCGTCGGGGGAGTGCAGCCTGCGCCCCGTCCCGTCGCGGAACAGCAGCGGGGCGGGGTGCCCGGCCTGCGCCCAGACCAGGGTGCGGGTCTCGGGACGGTAGCGGCAGCAGACCGCGCTGCCGAGGGCCGGCTGCACGGTGGCGTCGAGCAACTGGTTGAGCAGGGACATCAGTTGACCGGGCTGGGTGCCGGCCATGGCCATGCCGCGGACGGCACCGAGCAGGGTCGCCATGCCGGAGGCCACCGAGACACCGTGCCCGGTGAGGTCGCCGACGCTCAACAGCGTGTCCCCGTCGGCCAGTTCGAGTGCGTCGTACCAGTCGCCGCCGATCAGGGCGCTCGACGACGACGGCAGGTAGTGGGCGGCCAGGTCCAGGGTCTCGGTGCCCCGGTGCGGGAGCCGCAGGGAGCCACGCCATGGCGGCAGCACGGCCTCCTGCAGCTCGACCGCGAGCCGGTGTTCGCTCTGCGCGCGCTGCCGGTGGCGTTGTAACGAGTCACGGGTCTCGCTCACCGCCCGCTCGCTGCGGCGCAGTTCGCTGACGTCCCGCAGCACGGCCCACATCGAGGCGGTGCTGCCGTCGGCGGCGAGCACGGGCTCGCCCATCATGTGGACGGTGCGCACCTCGCCGCCCGGGCGTACGACGCGGAACTCGCCGTCGATGCGCTTGGCGTCGACCAGACAGTCCGTGACCATGACCGTCAGCCTCGGCCGGTCCTCGTCGAGCACCAGGGAAGGGAGCTCGTCGAGGGTGAGCGGGGGAGCGGTGCGGTCGCGGCCCAGGATCTCGTACAGCTCCCCGGACCAGCTCGCCTCGTCCGTCAGCAGGTTCCACTCCGCGCTGCCGACCCGGCTGAGCAACGAGCCGCGCCGGGGAGCGGGCGGCGCGGTTCGCGCGGCGGACTCCGCCCCGGGTGCCGACGGCACGGGCGGCGGGCCGTCCCGTAGTTGCGCCAAGTGCGCGTCCAGGTCGCTGAGTTGGTGCAGGGCGAGGTCGTACAGTGCGCGCTGCCAGCGCTCCTGGGGGTCCGAATCGTCGCTGGGTGCGTCCCGTCGTACGGCGTCCACGTCGCCCTTGAGCCGCCGCGCCTGCGATATGAGCGCGTCGACCGAGCCGCGTCCTGGTGGCTGGGCGGCGGGGCGGTCCGCGGAGAGGTGGGACGGCATGACGCACTCCGATGCGGGGACGGTTCGACCAAGGCGGGACGGAGGGACCGCTACGACTGTTGCACAGGCCGCGACGCGCTGTAAGGGATTCGGCAACACACGATACGGTGGTGCTTCTGGCATATGCCACAGTCTTCACGGAGCGGTCGAACCGGGCGTCTCGTCTGCGCCGTGCACTGTCTCAAGTCGTAGATGCCGTACGTGACTTGATGGGCCGTCGGGGTGGTCGGTCCGGTGTTCATTTATGTGTTCGACGGCCCTGTGTTCTAAGGAGTTTGGCACAGGGGGGTAGGGCCTGGCGGCATGCATGTGACGCAGGTCACATAAACTCGCCCCTGCTCCGGCGTAATGCAAAAGGCACCTGCGAGCTCCTAAGAACATGGACACGACCTACGAGCAGCCCGCCCGCGCCCGACTGATCACCGGGGACGACCAGGAACTGCCGGTCCCCGCCACCCTGCGCTACGCCTCCACCGACCCGCTGGCCGTGTGCGTGGACTTCCCGCCCGAGGTCTCCCTGGACGGGCGGGGGGTGACCTGGACCTTCGCCCGTGCCCTGCTGGAGGAGGGGTTGCGCGGACCGGCCGGCGGCGGGGACGTGCACATCTGGCCGTGCGGCCGGGACACCACGGTCGTGGAGTTCCACTCGCCGTACGGCCTCGCCCTCCTCCAGTTCGACACGCCCACCCTGCGCGCCTTCCTGCTGCGGACCTACGCGGTGGTCGGCGTCGGACAGGAGGACCTCGGGGAGGCCGTCGAGCGTGGGCTCGACGCTCTCTTCGGCAACGTCTGAGGGGGTACGGCGTCCCGGTGGCCGCCGTACCGCTCAGTAGCGCAGCACGCCCGCGATCCCGTCGGCGCCGCCGAGTGTGCCGTCCGGTACGAAGCGGACGTCGGCACCCGTCTCCAGGCACTGTTCGACGATCTCGTCCACGATGTCCTCGCGGGAGTCCAGATCGCCGCTCTCGGCCGGGACCAGATGGTCGCCGCCCTCGTCGCGGACCGTCACCCGGTAGTTCTCCTCGACGGCCAGCAGCCGCACCCGGCCCTCCCGCGCGCTCTGCCAGATCTCGTCGACACCGGCCGCGAACGCCCGCCGCCCGCGCGCCGATTCGAGCTCACGGGCCACCGCTTCGGTGCTCTTGCGGGCCTCGGCCGCGACCAGCGGCCGCACCGCCTGCCACACCGTGTCCGGGGTGCCGTGCGCGAGCCCGCCGTGCGGGACGTGTACCGCGTCCTTGGTGACACTGCCGACGTCGTCGAGCGCGGACAGCGCCGTGGTCTCACCGGTGATGTAGAGCGGGCGCGGGTCCTCACGCAGGAGCCTGGCCATCGCCGTGTCGGCGTCCCGCAGGAAGTGCCGCGTGTCCTCGTCCCGGTAGGTGCTCGGCATGTCGCCGATGCGTTCCAGGCGTTCGGCGTCGAAGTTCTCGCGGGTCCTGGTCAGCGGGAAGCCGCCGGCGCGATGCTCGGTGACCCGGTCGACACCGCCGTTCCACAGCGTGACGCGGTCGGCGGAGACCGACAGCACCCAGAAGGGCCGCTCGGAGGCCTGCGCGGAGACGAGGTTGCGGGTCAGGAAGGTGTCCGAGAGCACCACCCGCTCCGGTACGGCCCGGGCCAGGGACCAGACCTGGTGCTCGCCCGGCGCCGCGAAGATCACCAGTCCGTCCTCGGCGTGCGTCAGATCGATCTCGGCGAGGGCCTGGTCGAGCTGCCGGGAGACCTCGATGCGTCGCTCCCGGGGGACCGCGGGATCGGTCTCCAGCTGCTTCTTGGCCGCGGCCACCACATTGCGCAGCCGGACCGGGTCCTGGGTGTTCTCGGGTTCACGGCGGTGGGTCGGTGTCAGGACGGACACCGCCGGATAGGCGCGCGGGCGGCGCAGTTCGGAGAGGGTCGCAGGGCTCAGTGCGTGCTCCATAACAGCACCATAGGACCGATCGGCCGATCAGGCATTTGGGGCAACTTGATCGGTCGTTCAGGGTATTTCGTTGTCGACGTGATGATCTCCGGTGCCGATGGGATCCTGTTCGAGAACAGCGCCGTCGAGCACATGATCGTCGCCGGCATGAGGGCTACGCCGGAACCGGCTCCAGTACGGCGATCGAGCCCTGCGCCACCGCGCACAGGGTCTCCGTGCCCTCGGCGTCCACGGTGCTCAGCTCGCAGCGGCACACCACACGGGTCCGCCCGGCCCGTACGACCCGGGCGCGAGCGCGCAGCAGTCGCCCGCGCGCGGGCCGCAGGAAGTCTATGGAGAAACCGGCGGTGGTCACCGCCGGGCCGGCCGCCGAACCCGCTGCGAAGGTGAGCGCGTTGTCGGCCGCGTAGCCGAGCACTCCGCCGTGCACGGTGCCGTGCTGCTGGAGCAGATCGTCGCGGATGTCGAACTCGAGTGTCGCCCCGCCCTCCTCGAAGTCGGTCAGGCGGGCGCCGACCAGCCTGCTGAAGGGCTGTGCCGCCAGCACCTTCCGGGCGAGCTCCAGGTCCAGGGTGCGTGTCATCGCCGCGCTCCGTCCGCTCTTCTCACTTCACTGATGAAGTGAGACTGGCGCGGGCTCCTCCCGTCTGTCAACATCGGCCCATGCCCGAGCCCGACGACCAGCGCCTGTACTTCCTGCTCCAGCGGGCCGCACACCGTCTGCGCACCGCCGCGGACCGGCGCTGTCTGGCCGCGGCCGGGATCACCACGGCTCAGCTCGGCGCGCTGTTCGCCGTCCGCGACGAGCCGGGCGTCACCCAGCAGGAACTCGCTCGCACGCTGGGACTGCGCGAGTCGGCGGTGACCGGGCTGGTCGGACGGCTGACGACGGCGGGTCTCCTCGTCAAGGAACCGCATCCGCGGGAACACCGGGCCGTCGTACTGGAGTTGACCGCGGCCGGGTCCGACGCCCTGCGCGCCGCCCAGCCGGAGATCGACCGTTTCAACGCGGAACTGCGCGAGACCCTGGGCGAGGACGGCTTCATCGGCGCGGCGACGGCCATGCGCCGACTCGCGTACGGGGAGTCCTAGGCGGGCCGGCGCTCGGGACGTGCCACGTAGATCCAGTCGAAGCCGTCGTATCCCTCGGTGTCGAGATGCGGGGCCCGGCTGAGCCCGGCGCGTTCCGCCACTCGCTGCGAGGCCGTGTTCGCCGGTCGCACGCGGGCGATCAGCGCAAGGTCGGGCACGTGCGTCGCGGCCCAGGCGGTGACCGCGCCGGCGGCTTCACCGGCGAAGCCCCGACCCCAGGCCGAGGGGGCGAAACGGTAGAAGAGGTTCAGGACCGGTTCCCCATGGAGCTCCATCGGCTTGATCCCGCAGAAGCCGAGCTGCCGGGCCTGGTCGTGGCGTCCGACGACCCAGTAGCCGTAGCCGTGCCGCTCCCACTGCTGGTCCCAGCGCCGGTACAGCTCCTCGGCCTCCTCGTGCCGGGTGAGTGCGTCGGAGGGGTTGTGCGCACACGCCTCGGGGTCGCTGTGGACGGCGAGGATCATGTCGACGTCGGCTTCGACCGGGCGCCGCAGCCACAGCCGATCGGTTCTCAACTCCTCGGCCGCCGCGATCCGTTCACTCATGCCGGGATCGTAACCCGAGTGGATCTCAGTCGTCGTGCTCGGGCCCGCAGGAGCTGCCGTTCGGCGGCAGGCTGCCGTACAGCAGGAAGTCGTCGACCTTGCGGTGCACACAGGTCGAGGAGCCGTAACCGGTGTGGCCCTCGCCCTTGTTGTCGAGGACCACGGCCGAGTCGCCGAGGCGCTCGGCGGTCTCCACGGTCCAGCGGTACGGCGTCGCCGGGTCACCCCGGGTGCCGACGAGGAGCATCTTCGGGGTGCGGACGTCGCGCACCTTCTCGCGGATGAAGTCGGTGCCCTTCGGGCGGCCGTAGCACATCAGGTACTCGGTGAGCCGGTAGCGGCCGAAGACCGGGGACGCCTGTTCGTAGGCGGCACGCAGCCGCGGCAGGTCCTCGGTGATCCGGTCGGCGCCGGGGCGATCGGGATCGTCCGCGCAGTTGACCGCCATCAGCGCCGCCGGAAGATTGTCGAGCGGCACGTCCTCCACGTCGGCGAGGGTGTCGTGCGCCGGATCGCCGGAGGGAGGGCGCACGCGGGGGAGGAAACCGGAGCCGCCGCCGGCGAAGCCGAGCACGCCCGTCGTGTCGCCCTGCTCCACCAGCTCGGCGAGCGCCCGCTCCAGCGAGGGCCACATGTCCTCGCTGTAGAGGGCCTGGCTGATGGCGCCCACGAGGTCCTGCCCGGTGAAGTCGGGGCCGAAGTCCGTCGGCACCGGGTCCTCGTCCAGCGACGCCACCAGTTGCACGACCTGCTCCCGGGCGCTGCGCGCGTCCGTGCCGAACGGACAGGCGACGTCCTTCACGCACCAGTCGACGAAGTCCTCCAGGGCGGTCTGCTGCCCTGCGGCGCCCGCCACGCCCTGTTCGGACAGCGGCTCGGTGAGGGTGTCCACACCGTCCAGCACCAGGCGGCCCACCTTCTTCGGGAACTGGGCCGCGTACACCGCCCCGAGCCGGCTGCCGTAGGAGAAGCCCAGGTAGTTGAGCTTCTTGTCGCCGAGGGTCTGGCGGATGACGTCCAGGTCGCGGGAGACGTTCACCGTGCCGACGTGCGGGAGCACGGGTCCGGAGTGCTTTGCGCACTGGTCGGCGGCCTTGCGCAACGTGCCGAGCACGCCCTGGGGATCCCGGGTGAGGGCCGTGTCGTCCTCGGTGGCCGCCAGGGCCTCGTCGGTGCCGCCGCCGCAGCTGACCGGGGAGGACCGGCCCACGCCGCGCGGATCGAAGGACACCACGTCGTACTCGTCGGTGAGGGCCATGAAGTCGTCGCCGCCGGCCGCGAGTCCGGGCACGCCCGCGCCGCCCGGGCCGCCGAAGTTCAGCACGACCGAGCCCCGCTTGTGCTTGGTCGTGGCCCGGTAACGGGCGAGTGCGAGTTCGAGCGTGCCCGCGCGGGGCCGCGCGTAGTCGAGAGGGACCGTGACCTTTCCGCACTGGAGGTCGGCGGGGGCCTCCATCCCCACGCACTTCGACCACTTGATCTTCTGGTCGTAGAAGCGGGACAGGTCCGCTCCGGAGCCGTCGGCGGCCGCGGCCGGCAGTCCGGCGCCGAGCAGGGCCAGTCCCACGGCTCCGGACAGAGCGCATCGCCGCCTCGTCACCTTGGCGAGCATCAAAGCCTCCCAGGACGCCCATCGGCGCCCTCGATCACGATAAGCGGCCCTCCGGCGGCACGCCTCCGGGCGAGCGGGCTCGTGGCATGGGCCCTACCATGTGCCCGCTCGATACCCATGAGTCGGGTTTGCCGTAAGTTCGACAACCATGTCGCTCGATGGGGTGAAAGGCCGATTAGCCATAACTCAGATGGTTCTCCTGCGTTTTAAGCGGTGCGGGCGAGTGCCCGCGTCCATGTCTGGAAGGCAGGGAACCTATGAGACGGGTCACCCGAAACGGAGTGATCGCCGTCGCCGCCGCGTCCGGGGCGATGGCCGTGACGATGCCGGCGTACGCCGGTGGTACGGCCGACGCGGCCGCGGCAGGCTCGCCCGGGCTGATCTCCGGCAACACCGCCCAGCTCCCGGTGCACGTCCCGGTGAACGTGTGCGGCAACACCGTCGACGTGGTCGGACTCCTCAACCCCGCCGCGGGCAACACCTGCGTGAACCAGGACTCCGGCGGCGACCGCCGGTCGGCGCCGGCCGGCGGTGCGAGGGCCGAGGCCGACGCAGGGAACGCGGCCGGCGTGCTCTCCGGCAACGGGGTGCGGCTCCCGGTCCACGTCCCGCTCAATGTCAGCGGAAACTCCGTGAACGTGGTCGGTGTCGGCAACGCGTCCGTGGGCAACGAGTCGGTGAACGCGCCCGGGGACGGTCTCCCCGACACCCCGGAGCTCCCCACGAAGCCCACGCCCGGCACACCGCCGAAGAGCGACCCAGGGCCGCGCCCGACCGCACCCACCTCACCGGAACCCGGGACCGCCCTCGCCCACACCGGCACGGACCAGCTCCTGCCCGCCGCGATGGGCAGCGCCGCGCTGATCCTCGGCGGGGCGGCGATCCACCGCCGCTCCCACCGGAGGGGAGCGCGCCGATGAGGCCCTGACGGAGGGGCCCGTCGGACGAGACCGGGAGTGCGACTCCGCCGTGGGACAACGGGAGAGCCGTCAGACCGACGGTGTGACACTGCGCCGGGACGACGAGGGCAGCCGTAGGACCGGCGGTGTGACTCTGCCGTGGTGCCGCGAGTGGGCTTTCGTCGTACGACCACGGGGTGGGCCCCGGCCTCACCGCAGCTGGGGCCGCTCGGGGGCCCACGGGTGCGGCCTCGACCGCAGGGCTACGGGCGAGCCTGCGCTGTGTGACGGCGGGGGCTCTCGGCCCTGGTCGTCGGTGTGCGAGGCAGTGCGGCGCCACGTGGATGCCCGGCGGACGCCCGGCTGTGAGATGACCGGGGCCTTCCGGCCTGGACGCCCGGCGGGCTCGCGGCCCGTGACCACCCGGCTCGGCCCCGGACGTCCGACCTGCCCCGCACGCCCGGGGTGGCTCAACCCTCTTCATGGCCATGGGGCCTCCTTCAGCCGAGCCCGTCCGACGTCACGGCCGTGAGCAGGACCATCCCGGAGTCGCCGTAGTCCGGCAGGGTCGGGTCGGTGTCGACACGGGTGACGGTGAGTTCCCGGGTGAGAGGGGCGAAGACCTCCGTGACGCCGGCCGGGGTGACGGGACAGCCCGGCCAGCGTGAGGTCGGTCCGATGCGGTAGGTCGGCATGTTCTCCATGAACGCGGCCACCAGATACCCGCCCGGCACCACACAGCGGGCGAACGCCCGGCAGAAGTCGGCGAACTCGGCGAAGTCCTCCGTGGCACCCTCGGCGACGAAGTGCATGGACGCCAGCCCGTACCCACCCGGCTCCAGGTCCCGGACGTCCGCGTGGACGACGTGCACCTGCGCCAGCGACCCCGCGAGAGTCCTCGGCACGGTGGGATTGAGCTCTCGGCACAGCGCGTGGAAGGGCAGCCAGCTCGCGTCCGGCCCGCAGACGATCTGGCGGTGCAGATAGGCCACATTCCCCGCGCCCGCCTCGACCGCGTCCACATGACGGCTCGCCGCGGACGCCAGGATCAACGGGTAGAGGTTGGGCCCGGCACCGAACTCCACCGAGCGGGCGACCGCACCCGGCCCAAGGCCCCGGTAGAACGCGGAGTGGTGGGCGATCACTTCGGCGTCCGAGGGGTGCAACTCCCGGTAGTTCTCGGCGAGATAGTCGGCGACGGGCCAACGGTCCCAGTCCACGTCGTCGTTGTGCGTCAGCATCACCGTGTCCACCTCCTTCTCGTCAGTTCCTCGGCCACAGCCGGAACCGCCCGGCCAGCGAGGTCAGTGTGCTGTTGAGCCGGTCGATGTCCTCGTCGGAGTTGAGCGCCGTGATCTGCACCCGGAAACCGACCCGGTCGCGGGGCACGAGCGGATGGGCTGCGAGCGTCACGTAGATGCCCTCCTCCCACAGGAACGCGGCGACCGCGTCGAGGTCGGTCGGGTCGGCCAGGGGGATCTCCACGATCGGCAGCCGGTCGGTGTTGAGCGTGCCCACGTCGAGGTCCGCGAGATGGTCGAGGACCCGCACGGTCTTGCGGTACAGGTCGGCCCGCAGCGCGTCGCCCCGCCGGTCGTTGACCTCGAGCCCGGCCAGCGCGGTGGCCAGCGACGCCGTGGGCGAGGGGCCCGAGTACAGGTAGGGGGCCGCGGTCGTCTTGAGACGGTTCTTGAGGTCGCCGGGCAGCGCGAGGAACGCGAGCAGCGACGAGTACGCCTTGGAGAAGCCGCCGGCCAGCACGATCCCGTCGTACGTCTCGCCCGTGTGCCGCACCACCCCGTTGCCGCGCAGACCGTAGGGGCACGGCTCGTCCGGCGCGCGTTCCCCGATCACCCCGAAGCCGTGCGCGTCGTCGACGTACAGCGTGGCGCCCTGCTCTCGGCACAGGGCGGCCAGCACCGGCAGGTCGGGGAGATTGCCGGTCATGCTGTTCACGCCGTCCAGGCAGACCAGCCGGGTGGTGCGCGCGGGCACCGAGGAGAGCAGCGCTTCCAGCTGCTCGGGCCGTTCGGCGTGGAAGCGGTGCAGGGTGGCGCCCTGGCCGCGGGCGACCACACAGCCGTCGTACACCGTCCGGTGCGCGCTCGCCTCGACGAAGACGTGACCGCCGTCGGCGAGGATCGGGATCACCGCGGCGTGGATGAGCGTGAGCGTCGGCAGCAGCAGGGTGTCGGGGGCGCCCAGCAGCGCGGCGAGGCGCTCCTCCAGTGCCGGATACAGGCGCGGACTGCCGATCAGCCGTGACCAGCTGGGGTGGGTGCCCCAACGGCGGACCGCGGGATCGATACGGGCGGCGATCTCCGGGTCCCAGTCGAAGCCGAGGTAGTTGCAGGAGGCGAAGTCGATGAGCCAGTGGCCGCGGCTGCGGATGCGGCGGCCGCGCACCTCGTCGATGACCGCGTCGCTCATCGGGCTGCTGCGCCGCAACTGCGCGAGATCCGCCGTCCGTCTCTCGGCGGTGGCCGAGGGCCGGCCGCGGTGGGCCGGGCGCCCGTGCGTGCCACCGGCACCCGGAGTGAAGCGTCCGCCGTCCTGTCGCAGCACCCTCTCGCTCTGCTCGACCGTCATGGGCCGGGCGAACAGGAAGCCCTGCCCGAACCGGCACCCCATCGCGGCCAGCATGTCCCGCTGCGCCGGATCCTCGATGCCCTCGGCGATCACCTGCAGGCCCAGCGTGTCGGCGATGCGGACGATGCCCTCGACCAGTGCGACCTGCTGGGCGTCGCTCGTGATGTCGTCGATGAACGTCTTGTCGATCTTCAGTACGTCGATGGGGAAGTCCCGCAGATAGCGCAGCGAGGAGAACCCGGTCCCGAAGTCGTCGACCGCGATGTGCACCCCCAGCTCCTTGAGGGCCTGGAGCACCGCCTGGATCTGCGCGTCCCGGCGCAGCAGCACCGTCTCCGTCAGCTCCAGCTGCAGGGTGCCCGGGACCAGCCCGGGCGTCCGCAGGGCCCGGCCGACCTGGTCGACGAACCCGGTGTCGCGGAACTGACGCGCGGACACGTTCACACTGACGTACGGCGGAGCCGCGGGTCCCGGCAGCTGTTGCAGCCCGGCGATGTCGCCGACCGCGTTCTCCAGCACCCACGAGCCCAGCGGGGCGATGTGCCCGGTCTCCTCGGCCAGGGTGATGAACTGCTCCGGCGAGACGGGCTGATGCGGGGCCTGCGGCCAGCGCACCAGCGCCTCGAATCCGACCACCTCGCCCGCGTCGATGTCCACGACGGGCTGGTAGCGCAGGGCGAACTCCTGCGCCTCGACGGCCCGGGCGAGCCGGGTCTGCAGATCGTGCCGCTCGACCATGCGGGCGCGCAGCAGCGGACGGAAGCGCCGCCACTGCCGTTTGCCCGCCGCCTTGGCCGCGTACAGCGCGAGGTCGGCGTGCCCGAGCAGTTCCTCCGCGTCGATGCTGTCGCGGGCGGTGGCCACGCCCACGCTGGCCGAGACGGTGACCGACTCGTCGCCGAGCACGAACGGCCGGGTCAGCGTCTGCACCACCTGCGCCGCCAGCAGCTCGGCGTCGAGCGGCTCCCTCGCGTCCTCCATCAGTACGGCGAACTCGTCGCCGCCGAGCCGGGCCGCGGTGTCGGTGCGCCTGAGGGTCCGGGTCAGCCGGTTGCCGACGTCTATCAGGAGGTGATCGCCCGCCGAGTGCCCCATGGTGTCGTTGACCTGCTTGAAGTCGTCCAGGTCGATGAAGAGCAGACAGGTCAGGGACGACTCGCGGCGGCCACGCAGCAGGGCGCGTTCGATGCGCTCCAGGAGCAGCGTCCGGTTGGGCAGGCCGGTCAGCGAGTCGTGGAAGGCCCGCTGCGTCAGCTCGTGCTCCAGCCTGCGCTGCTCGGTCACGTCGCGCAGGGTGACCACGAGACCGGCCACGGTCCGCTCGTCCCGGAAGTCGCTGCACCGCACCTCCACCTCCACCCGGCCCGACCGGTGCCGCACCCACCAGTGGTCGTGGGAGACACGCGGCCCGTGCTCGCGCACGGCGGCCAGTTCACGGGTCGCCCGGTTCCGGTCCCGGGGGTCCAGCAGGTCCGGCAGCGACGTGCCGAGGAGGTCGGCGGTACCGAACACGGCGGCGGCGGAGGGGCTGGCGTACCGGATCGTGTCGTCGTCCTCGACGATCAGGATGACGTCGGAGGTGTTGCGCACCAGGGTGCGGAAGTAGGCCTCGCTCTCCCGGCGGATCACCTCCTGGCGCAGCATGACGCGCTCCATGGCGAGCCCCGCGTGGGAGGCGAGGATCTCCAGGGAGGCCCGCGTCTCGGTGAGCGGCCGCTGGGGGCCGGCGACCAGCAGGACGCCGGGGTCCTCGGTGGGAGGCCGGTCGGGCTGCGTCATGGGGCACACCAGCACAGCGGGCAGATTCCCCATCAGGGCGGCGATGTCCGGCCCGAGGTCGGCGGGGGGCACCTGGCGGGCCTGGCGGGGGAGCAGGGGCGCGGCCTGCTCGGCCGACAGCAGCAGGGTCCGGTGGCGGACCGTCGGCCCCAGGAGCATCTCGACGGCCGCCTCGCAGGACCGCACGACCTCCTGCTGCCGCACCGCCGCCACCAGGGACCCGGCCGCCCGGCGCAGGGCCAGCTCGCGGGCCATGGCTCCCCGGTGGGCCACGACCATGCCCGCCAGCCGCAGGATGACCAGCAGGAACAGCACGGCCGAGAAGGCGGCGATGACGCCCGTGTGGTGGGCGCTGTGGGTGACCGACTCGTACAGCAGGATCCCCGGGGCGATGAAGGTGACCGCCGCCAGCATCGCCAACCGGTGGGGTGGCGGGAGCGGGGACTGCTTCTGCGGCGCGGCGGCGGTGAGCGCCGTCATCGAGGGGTGCAGGGCGGCCAGGCCCCAGGCCGTGTAGAAGACGATCCATCCGGAGTCCAGCAGGGTGCCGGCCTGCCACAGGGAGTTCAGCTGGAGGATGCCGTACGCGATGTCGAAGCCGAGCAGCGTGAGCGTACCGACGACCAGGAGTTGCACCGAGCGGTTGTGCCCGCCGACCGGGCTCGGAGTGAGCAGGCGGGCCAGCAGGGCCAGGACCAGCACGTCACCGAGGGGGTAGGCGATGCTGATGGCCCGCTGCTGCCAGGTCAGGCCCTCGACCTCGGCGAGCGGCTGCACCAGGTACACCCACACGGGCAGGGCGAGCCCCGCGGTGAAGATGAGGGCGTCGAGCAGGCTGGGCAGGTCGTGGCCCGGCGAGCGGTAGCGGATGAGGCCGTACAAACCGGCCGCGAAGAGCGGGTAGGTGACCAGGTAGCAGGCGTCTGCGGGGGAGGGGAAGGGGTTGGAGGCGTGGAAGTACTCCTCCATGGCGTTGTAGTACGTGTCGCCCGTGATGAAGGTCAGCAACCCCGCCGCCAGAGCCCACCAGGGCCACCGGTGGGCGGGCCGGTGCAGTCGTACGCCGACGAGCACCGCGCCGGCGCCGGCGAGCCCGATCAGCGCCCACAGCGCTGTGCGGGCGGCGGGGACCGTCATGTAGACGAGCGTGGCGACGGCGACCAGCGTCAGGTGGGCGGCCATCGCCCGTCGTGCCGACTGCATGGGCGAGCGCCTCCCCCCACTGACCGCTTGGAGGAGACCGGGCCGTCCACCTGGTCCGGGGTCCTTTTCGATCGTAGGCACCGGGAGTGCGGGGCTGCATCCCGGGAGATCGTGGATCAGCCCTGGTGGAACCTAACGTGCAACCGCCGTACACGCTCCGTGAGCTCCGGCACCGGGCCCTCCACGACCACGCCCGGGGCGATCTCGTTGACCGGCAGGGTCCGCACCGGCGGCGCCGGCACGCCCAACCGGTCCAGCCACTCGGCCAGTTGCTCGGACGAGGCGACGTACACGATGCGCCCCAGGCCCACCCAGGCGTGCGCGGCCGCGCACATCGGGCAGTGCTCGCCCGAGGTGTACACGGTGGCGGCGGCCCGTTCCCCGGGCGTCAGGTGCGCCGCCGCCCAGCGGGCCAGTTCGAACTCGGGGTGCCGGGTGCGGTCGCCCGAGGCCACGCGGTTGTGGTCCTCGGCGAGGATCTCGCCCCCGGCGCCGACCAGGACCGACCCGAACGGTTCGTCCCCGGCCTCCAGCGCCTCGGCCGCCAGCTCGACGCAGCGGCGCAGATACGGCAGTTCGGTGTCCTTCACGACCATGGAGTACGGCCCTCCTCACCACGAGCCTAAGGTCGGCGCCGCGTCGCCGAGAACACGTCGCTCAGGCGCCGGGCCCTCCGGCGCGACAGGGCTCGTGGTCCGCGCGCGCTGCGGCCGGCGGCCGTAAACGGCATTGCCGCCACGGCGTGCGGGTGATGAAGTGAGCACATGGATCATGTTGCGGTACTCGCCCTCTACGACCGGGACGTGCGCGAAGGCGCACAGCCGGACGGTCCCGGCGCACAGGTGGAGCGGGTCGGCGGGGTGGTCCGCCAGGTCGCCGCCGAGCACGGCTGGAACGGCGTCGTCTGGTCCGACCTGGACGAATCGACCGCCGACGAGGCGATCGCCGGGCAGATCGCGTACTACACCGGGCTCGGCCGCGAGTTCGAGTGGAAGCTGTACGGCCACGACCTGCCCATCGACCTCGGCCGGCGGCTCAGAACGGCCGGGTTCACCCCCGAGCCCGAGGAGACGCTGATGATCGCCGAGGTCGCCGACCTCACCCTCGACGTCGAGGCGCCCGAGGGGATCCGCTTCCTCCCGGTCACCGACCAGGAGGGCGTCGACCTCGTGGCGGACGTGCACGAGAAGGCCTTCGGCACTGACAGCTCCCGCCTGCGGCACCAGCTGCGCGCCCGGCTGCGGGACGACCCCGAGACCGTGGTCGCCGTCGTCGCGCTCGCCGGGGACGTGCCGGTCAGCGCGGCCCGCATGGAGCTCGTCCCCGGCACCCGCTTCGCCGGGCTGTGGGGCGGAGGCACCGTCGAGGGCTGGCGCGGCCGCGGCATCTACCGCGCCCTGGTCGCCCACCGCGCCCGTGCGGCCCTGGCCCGCGGATACCGCTATCTCCAGGTCGACGCCCTGCACACGAGCCGCCCCATCCTGGAACGCCTCGGATTCGAGCCGCTGACGACCACACAGCCGCACGTGTACCGGCCTCGGCTCTGACACCAGGCGCGGCCCTGAGAAAGTTCTCGCGGCCGGGATGTCACATCCGGGCCCAGCCCGTCCGTCACACCGGCATGACGACGAACCAGAGCCAGAGCCAGAGCATCCTCCTCGCCGGTGCGAGCGGCGTCCTCGGCCGCCACATCGCCAAGGCCCTGACCGACGCGGGCCACAAGGTCACCGGGCTCGGCCGGAGCGAGGGCAACGGCGTCCGGGCCGACCTCATGGACCGCGACGCCCTGCTGCGCGCCGTGGACGGACAGCACTTCGACACCGTCGTGCACGCGGCGACGGCCCTGCGCAAGCCGCCCATGCGCCACCGCGACATGCACGCCACCGACGCCCTGCGCATCGAGGGCACCGCCCACCTGATCGAGGCGGCACAGCTCACCGGAGCCCGCCGTTTCGTCGCCGAGTCGATGGTCTTCGGATACGGCTACGGCAACTTCGGCGACCATCTGATCACCGAGGACGACGAATACGGCCCCCGCGGCGCCGGCGCGGAGCTGGAACGGCACCTCGCCGGTATGCGCACCAAGGAGCAACTCACCTTCGGTACACCCGGGTTGGAGGGGATCGCACTCCGCTTCGGTGCCTTCTACGGCGCCGGCGGCACCGAGACCATCGTGGAGCTGCTGCGGAAGCGGCAACTGCCCGTCCCCGCCGACCGTGACCGGGTCCTGCCGTGGGTCGAACTGAGCGACGCGGGCCGTGCGGTGGCCGCCGCCGTCGAGCACGGGCGCCCGGGGCAGGCGTACAACGTCGTGGACCGCACACCGATGGGCTTCCGAGGCCATCTGCTGTGCGTGGCCGAGGAGTTCGCGCTGCCGAAGCCGATGACGGTACCGCTCTGGGCGACCAGGCCGTTGTCGTACGCGCACACCATGTTCCGGGCGACGATGAGGGTGTCGGCCGCCAAGGCCGAGCGGGAACTGGGCTGGACGCCCGCCTACCCCTCCAGCCGCGACGGCCTGGCCGCGCTTCGGGCCGCGACCCGGTGATCACAGGTCGAGCTGGTACTCCACGGCCTTGTGGGTCGGCCGGTAGCCGAGGGCGTCGTTGACGGCGAGCATCGGGGCGTTGCTCTCCGCGGTGTCGGTGCACAACCCGGCCAGTTCCGGGTGCCGTTCGAGGGCGTGGCGGACGGCGGCCGCCTTCATCCAGCGGGCGAGGCCACGCCCGCGGTGCTCGGGGAGCACGGCGGTGCCGTAGTGCTGTCCGTCGCCCGATCCGTCCCCGGGCACGACCAGTTCGGAGAACCCGACCACGCTGCCGTTCGTCGTGTCCACGACGGCGACGGTGTGCAGCAGTTCGCCGCGTCGCGCGACCGCCTCCGCGGCCGCGACCACACGCTCCACGTCCCAGACGACCCTGCCGAAGTCCGTGCCCTCCATCGGCATGTCGTCCATCGCCCGCCGCGAGTAGGCGAACGACTGCGCCAGCGCGTCCGGCACGGTGCCGTCCCACTCCGTCAACCGGTAGCCGGGGTGGGGCAGTTCGACCAGGGCGTCGACCTCGGCGCGATCGACGTCGGCCAGCGCGAGCCGGGCGTAGGCGAGTGCGAGGACCCGTCGGAATCCGCGTGCGGCCAGGAATCCGTCGGCGGGGGAGTCCTGTACGGCCTGGGCGATCACAGACCGGCGCCGCTCCGCCTTCGCCGCGTCCACGGCGGCCTCCAGCAGCCGGGTTCCGACGCCCCGCCGCCGCTCGGCGCCGTGCACCGCGAGCTCCAGCTCGGCCAGGTGCTCCTGCCCCGCCCTGGTGAACAGCCGCAGGAAGGCGGACCCGAGCGGGGCACCGTCGTCCCCGGAGGCCAGCCAGGCCAGTCGGCGACTGGAGGCGGTGGGCCGGGGATCGGCGAGCGCGATGATGTCGAGGGACAAGCGGGTCTCCGTCACGGAAGGCGCGGCAGCGGGCGCTTGCAGCCTGCCTTCGCGCTCCGCCGTTCGCAACGGATTTGTCGTGGTGACGCGTGCGTGGTCCAGGGCACCTGTACGGGCGCCACAGTTACGAGGGTCGTGGCACTTGGGTGGTTCGCGACGCGTGCGTGGGCTGCCGCCGGTGCGCGGTTCGCGGCCTCTGTGTGGGCTTCGGCATCTGTGTGCCGCCGCACCTGCGTGGGCCGCCCGTGCGGGGATCGCTGCACCTGCGCGGGCCGCCGCCCCTACGCAAATCGCGGCACCCGCACGCGCCGCGGCACCCGCACGCGCCGCGGCACCCGCACGTGCCGCGCCGTACGTCCACGCACCGCCACCCCTGCACAGTCCGTCGCCCCTGCATGGTCCGCGGCACCTGCACGCCGGCCGTGCCCACGCAAACAGGAGCGCGGTGCGCTGCAGTCTCCGGCGCACCGCGTCCCGGCCCGAGTGCGAACGGTCCCGCCTCGGTCCGTGCAACCGCCGTCAGCGGCGTGCCTTCGCTCGGTCCAGTGCCGCCACGCCGACGGCGGCGAGGCCGATCTGGATGAGCCACTCGATCCAGTCGATGCCCTTGGTGTCGGCCACGTCGAAGGCCCCGGCGATCGCGGAGCCGATCAGCGCGGCCGCGATGCCGACGAGGATCGTCCACAGGATCCCCACGCGCTGACGGCCCGGAACCACGAGCCGGCCCAGCACACCGATGACGATGCCGATCACGATGGCACTGATGATGCCGTCGACTTCCATGTCCGCCCCTTTTCCGATGAGCCCGATGGACTCCGGATGCCCGGAGCGGGCGGCGTCAGTCCGGCTCCTTCCCAACCGTCGGTCAACACCCGGTCAATCCTCGTCCGGTGAGCCGGATCGGCGCTGTTCAGCCATCTGGCTGTCATGTACCGTCCAATATCACCGTGTATCTATGCGCGTAGCTTTCCGCTTTCGCCCACCCCCTTCCCCACCCCTTCCCCCCACTCCTCACGGAGGTATGACGGATGCTCGGGCTCACCGGACACCGCCGCAGGCTCGGCGCGGTCCTCGCCGGATTCACCCTGGTCACCGCGGGAGCGGCGCTCCAGGTCACCACCACCCCCGCCGCCGCTGCCACCCCGCACCGGATCCTCTTCGACGACGGCCACGCCGAGGAGGCGGGCAACGCGGACTGGATCATCTCCACCAGCAAGCCCGACCCGCTCTCCCAGGACTCCTCCCCCTCCTCGGAGACGGACTGGACCGGTGCGCTGTCCTCCTGGGGCGTCGCGCTCCAGAAGACCGGCGACTACAGCCTCAAGACCGCCACGAGCGCCCTCACCTACGGCGGCTCCTCGGCCACCGACCTGTCGAACTTCGACACCCTGGTCCTGCCCGAGCCCAACACGCTCTTCACCGCCGCCGAGAAGACGGCGATCATGACCTTCGTGAAGAACGGCGGCGGCCTCTTCATGATCTCCGACCACACCGGCGCCGACCGCAACAACGACGGCGAGGACGCGCTCGAGATCCTCAACGACCTGATGACCAACAACAGCGTCGACTCCACCGACCCGTTCGGCTTCTCCATCGACTCGCTGAGCATCAGCTCCGACTACCCCTCGGCCATCAGCGACAGCAGCGACCCCGTCCTGCACGGCTCCTTCGGCACCGTCACCAAGAGCCTCATCGCCAGCGGCACCACCGCCACCCTCAAGCCCGCCGACAACTCCTCCGTCAAGGGCCTGCTCTACCGCACCGGTTACTCGGGCAACACCGGCGCCTTCTTCGCGACCAGCACCTTCGGCAGCGGCCGGGTCGCCTTCTGGGGCGACAGCTCACCCATCGACGACGGCACCGGCCAGTCCGGCAACACCCTCTACGACGGCTGGAACGACACCGGCGCCACCAACGCCGCCCTGGCGCTCAACGCCACCGAGTGGCTCTCCGGCGCGAGCGGCAGCAGCAGCGGCGGGGGCGACGACGGAGGCGGCTCGGGCACCTGCACAGCCGCCCAGTTGCTCGGCAACAACGGCTTCGAATCGGGCAGCACCACCTGGAGCGGCAGCAGCGGTGTCATCACCAACTCCACCAGCAAGTCCGCCCGTTCGGGCTCGTACTACGCCTGGCTCGACGGTTACGGCACCGCCACCACCGACACGCTCTCGCAGGCGGTGACCATCCCGTCCGGCTGCACCACCGCCGCGCTCAGCTTCTACCTGCACGTCGACACCGCGGAGACCACGACCAGCACGGCCTACGACACGCTCAAGGTCCAGGTCCTCAACAGCTCCGGCACCGTGCTGGGCACCCTGGCGACGTACTCCAACCTCAACGCCGCCAGTGGCTACACCCAGCGCAGCTTCAGCCTGGCGAGCTACGCGGGCCAGACCGTCACCCTCAAGTTCACCGGTACGGAGGGCTCCACCCTCCAGACGTCGTTCGTCATCGACGACACGGCACTGAACGTCAGCTGACCTGCGCCGGGACCCACCCGGTGGCGGCCGTCACCTCGGCCGCGATGTCGATCACCGAGCGCCCGTCGGTCACCACGCGCAGCGTGCCGGCGGGCGCCCGCTCGTCCAGCATCCGTGCCTTGCGGACGCCACCGCGCAGTTCCCGCTCCAGCTCGGATCCCAACTCCCGTCCGGTCAGCCGCCGTTCGGCCGTCTCGTCGGTCGCGGTGAGCAGCACCCGCACGATCCGGACGCCGTCGCCCATCGCCCGCCGGAACATGCCGGTCGACTCCTCCAGCACGCTGACGGTGTTCACGTACACCAGACGCCGGTAGCCGAGTTCGGCGTAGTTCCCCCACACCGCGGTCAGATTGCGCTCGCCGATGGCGGCCCGGTGCGGATCGCCCTCGGGTGCGGGATGCACCTGTCCCATGAAGTCCCCGTCGATCACGGCGTGGGCGACCCGGGCGGCCCGCAGCCGCGCCGAGACCTCCCAGCCCACGGTGGTCTTGCCGACTCCGGCGCGTCCACCGACGAGCAGTACCTCCGCATGAGCCATACGGCGAGACTGGCATGCCGGGTCCCCGCTGGGCCAAGGAGTTTCAGGTGCGCAGCCGCCAGGTGCGCAGCACCGCCTCCCGGCCCCGCGACACCCTCGTGACCGGAGGCTCGTCCGTGAGCTCGAACGCGCACGAGCGGGCGACCGCCTCGCTGGCCGCGTTGGCGGCGGCGATGCGCAGGACCACGCGGCGGGGCCGGATCTCCCGGACGGCGTACTCGGCGGCCAGCCGCACCGCCCGTCCGGCGAGTCCCTGGCCCCGGTGGGCCGCACCGACGCCGTAGGCGAGCTCCAGGTCCCGCTCGTCCGCTCCGCTGCGGAACAGCAGGACCTCGCCCCGCGGCAGCGCCCCGTCCGTGGTGACGGCCAACTGGACCCTCCGCCCCTCGGCCAGCCCCTCCCGCGCACCGGCGAGATAGGCGCGCGCCGCGTCCAGGTCGAAGGGCGAGGCCACCGGGGTCCACCGGGCCATCTCGGGGTCGTCGTAGAGCGCGACCAGGTCGGCGAGGTCGGCGTCCGTCCATGCGCGCAGCCGGACGCCGTAGCCTTCGAGACGCGTCGGCGCGACGAGGGTGAGGGTTCGGTTCGTGTCCATGGCACGATCCTGCACTGGAGAGGCGGTCGCATGGAGGAGTCGGTGCTCGGTGGCGGCGCGGTCAACGAGGTCGTGCGGGCAGGAGACACCGTGCGGCGCCCGCCGTCCGAACGGTCGCCCTACGTAAGGGAGTTGCTCGCGCTGTTCGAGAACGCGGGCTGGCGGGGCGCGCCCCGTTTCCTCGGCGTCGACTCGCGCGGCCGGGAGATGTTCGGCTACCTCGAGGGACGGGCCGCCGTGACCCCGAGCGAGCGCGCCGCGGCCCGCACCGACGAGGCCCTCGCGGAGGTCGCCCAACTCGTCCGCGTCTTCCACGACCTGACCCACGGGACGGCGCTCGCCGGAGACCGGGACGTCGTCTGCCACAACGACCTCGCGCCGAAGAACACCGTGTACGCGGCGTGGCGGCCGCGCGCGTTCATCGACTGGGACCTGGCCGCTCCGGGCGAGCGGATGCACGACATCGCCCATGTGTGCTGGCAGTACCTCGATCTGGGGCCAGGTGTCGTGGACGTACGGGCGACCGCTCGCCGCATCCGGCTGATCTGCGATGCCTACGGCCTCGACGGACGGGACGGTCTGCTGGACGCGGTGCTGTGGTGGCAGGACCGGTGCCGGAGGGGGATCGAGGCGGGCGCGCTGCGGGGCGAGCCGGCCATGATCGGACTGAGGGAGCAGGGGGCCGTGGACGAGGTGCGGGCCGCGAGGGAGTGGGTCGCCGGCCACCGGCGCGAACTCGAGGTCTTCCTGGTGTGATGCGACCCTCTTGGACGCGCGGAGAGGGTCCGCGACATCGCAGGGCCGGTCCATGCCTCGGTGGACCGGCTCTGCCGTCTGACGTGTCGGGGATCCTCTACGGCTTGGGGGCGCTCTTCGCCGCCGTGACGGTGCACATCAGCCCCAGGATCACAGCGAGGGCGCCGATGATGATGTTGTTGACCACCACACCGGCGTCGGGGCTGTCGCCGACGATCCAGGGAGCGATGATCATCCAGACGCCGACCGCGCAGAAGGCCCAGCTGAGGCCGTACATGCGCTCAGGGGTCTGGGTGAATCCGAGGGCCAGCAGGCCGATCGCTATGCCCACGATGAGGTTGTGGGTCACCAGGGCGGGCTGGCTCGTCGTGTAGTGGAGTATCCAGGGGGACACGGCGCAGTACAGACCGAGCAGGAACACCGGTCCGTCCACGAGCGCCACGTCACGACCGCCGAGCATGCGGGCGTAGCGTTCCCGCATCTCCGGAGCGTCAGGGTGGCTGGTGATGTCACCTCTGGTGTGCGAGACGTTGGCCATGACTCGTCTCCTTTGACTTACTGGCCTGACCGCGACTGGTGCGGTGTGCGGTAAGCGCCGACTGCGTACATTCTGCGCTTATTTTTCCTTTATGTGTAGAGGTGACAGGGCCCGTCCCCCGGAGAGCGCCGACTCCCTCCGAGGGGCGGGCAGGGAGCTGGGGGCTCCCACGCGGCGCGAGGGGGAGGCGCCGCGAGCCTTGCTTCCTTCAGTTGCGCCGCTACGGATGCACTTCGGGCCCGACTGCCGGGGCGTTCGGTGCCCGGATTCCGATGGCGATCAACGCACCGGCTCCGCGTCGAACGCGACTTCGAGTCCGCGGCGCAGCCGGTACAGTCCGCGCCGGGCATGGCTCTTGACCGTGCCCAGCGGCCACCCCGTGCGCTCCGCGATCTGGATCTGGCTCAGGTCCTCGTAGAAGGTGAGGCGGAGCACCCGCTGCTGGGCCGAGGGGAGTTTGGCGAGTTCGGCGCGCACCACCACCCGGTCCACGGTCGTCTGCGTCGGGTCCCCGCAGTGCGCGGTGAGAGCGAGGCGGGAGCCCGCCGAGGCGACCAGTTCGGTACGGCGACCGCGCGCGAGCAGTGCGTCGGCGACCTTGCGTCGGGTGATGCCCACGATCCATCCGGCGAGCGTGCCGCGGTCGGGCCGGTACCCCTGGCACCCTCGCCAGACGCCGATGAACACCTGCTGGGCGATGTCCTCGGCCTCTTTCGGGTCGCCCAGGGAGCGCCCGGCCAGGGTGAGCACGAGGGGCCGGAACCGCCGGTACGCCGCCTCCAGGCACGCGTCGTCCCCGGCCGCCAGGCCCTGCGCCAACTCCTCGTCGGCCGGCGCCTCTTCGGGCGTGGTCCAGGGGGCCACCGTCCCCGGCGGCACGCCCCCGGGGACGCTCGACTGTGCGTGCATGACGGCGGCTCCTCGCGGTGCGCGGCCCGGCGGCGGGCGGGCGGTCCGGCAGGGCCCCGGACCGCTTGGGCCGGAGCCTGCGACTGCCGTCATCGTCCGGTTCCGAGAGCAAGGTCATCCACTTGCATCGGTTCTGCGTCGTATAGTCGTTCCATGAGCGCGATCACGGCGGACGAGGAACCGGGGGCCCGGCCGGCAGCGGCCTCCCCGGACACCGCGACGGGTCTCACCACCGGTGCCCTGGCCCGCCGTCTGGGGGTGTCGCCCACCACGCTGCGCTCCTGGGACCGCCGCTACGGCATCGGCCCCGCCGTCCGCGCCGACGGCCGGCACCGCCGGTGGACTCCCGGCGACGTCGCCGTGCTGGAGGCGATGTGCCGGCTCACCTCCGCGGGTCTGCCGCCCGCCGAGGCGGCACGCGCGGCGAAGGAGTCCGGGTTCCCGGGACCGGGCGGTGGCGCGGTCGCGACGCCGGAGCCCGCCACCCATCCACGGTCCAGGGCGGCCGGCACGCTCCCCCTGGGCGATGTGCGGCAGGAATGCCGGGGCCTCGCCCGCGCCGCCGTACGCCTCGACGCGCCCGCCGTGGAGGAGCAGCTGACCACGGCGGTCGAGACCCACGGCCTCGCCGTCGCCTGGCAGGAGGTGATGGTGCCCACGCTGCACGCGGTGGGCCGCAAGTGGGCCTCGTCCGGGGACCGTTACATCGAGGTCGAGCACCTGCTGTCCTGGCACATGTCCACCGCGCTGCGCCGCTGCACCCGCCCGCCGGTCCGACAGGGCGACGCGCTGGGCCCCGGGCCGGTGGTGCTGGCCTGCGTCCCCGGTGAGCAGCACACACTGGCGCTCGAGGCGCTCAACGCCGGCCTCGGCGCACTGGGTCTGCCCACCCGGATGTTCGGGGCCGCCGTACCCGTGGAGGCGCTGACCGCCGCGGTGGACCGGCTCGGCCCGGCCGCGGTCGTCCTGTGGGCCCAGGCCCGCTCCACGGCGAGCCTGCCGCTGGCCCGGCACATCGCCGGGGCCCAGTGGGGCGTGAAGGGCGCCCGCAGGAGGCCCGTGGTGATGCTCGGCGGACCCGGCTGGCTCGGCCATCCCGGCCACGGAATGCTGCGCCCGACCCTCCTCCAGGACGCCCTGGACACGCTCTCCGCCCTCTGCACGACCGCCCCGCCCCCACCACCCGCCTGACATCTCACGCGCGGAGCGGCCTGCTCGCCACCGGTCGGATGTCTGTCACGCGCCGAGCGGGCCTGCCCGGCACCCGCCTGACCTCGACCACGCGCCGACTCGCCCCCGGCACCCGCCCGATCCCGGCCGCACGCCGAGCAGCCCGCCCGGCACCCGCCTCACCCCGACCAGGCGCCCAGCCGCCGCCCCCCGGCATCCCCTGATGTCCGTAACATGCCGAGCCGGCCGCCCCAGACCGACCTCACTCCCGCCCCCGACCCCGCCTGAAGCGCGCGAGTCCCTCCGGCAGCTCCACGATCGGGTCCGGATAGTCCAGCGCGGCGCGGTCCAGGCCCTGCAGCTTCCACGGCTCGTGCACCTCGGGTCCCGCCAGCGCGGCCAGTTCGGGAACCCAGCGGCGGACGTACGTGCCGTCGGGGTCGTACCGCTTGGCCTGGGTGACGGGGTTGAGGACCCGGTTGGGCCGGGTGTCGGTGCCGGTGCCCGCCATCCACTGCCAGTTGAGCTGGTTGTTGGCCACGTCGCCGTCGACCAGCAGATCCAGGAAGTGCCGGGCCCCGACCCGCCAGTCCACGTACAGCGTCTTGGCGAGGAAGCTCGCGGTCAGCAGGCGGCCCCGGTTGTGCATCCACCCTTCGTGCCGCAGCTGGCGCATGGCCGCGTCCACGATCGGATAGCCGGTGCGGCCCTCCTTCCACGCCGCGATGTCGTCGCCGGCGGTCCGCTCGGAGCGCCAACGGTCACGCTGCGTGCGGTAGTCGGCGGTGGCCGCGGCGGGCCGGGCCGCGAGCACCTGCCGGTGGAAGTCGCGCCAGGCCAGCTGCCGTACGAAGGCCTCGGCACCCGGACCGCCCGCCCGGCGCGCCCGGTGGACGAGCTCGACGGGGGAGAGGGTGCCGAAGTGGAGGTGCGGGGAGAGCCGCGAGGTCGCGTCGCCGGCCAGGTCGTCGTGCCGGTCCTCGTACGCGTCGACTCCGGCCCGCAGCCAGGCGGCGAGCCGCTTGCGGCCTTCCGTCTCACCGCCCGGAGCGAGTCCTTCCGAGAGTCCGGACAGGTCGTCCCGGGACGGCAGCGGCTCGGAGCCGACACCGTCCGGGACCCGCACGGCCCGCGGTGCCCCGAGCGGGTCCCGCAGCCGCTCCTGGGACCAGCGCCGGAAGTAGGGCGTGAAGACGGCGAAGTGGTCCGAGGCGGCCGGGACCACCACGCCGGGCGCGACAGCCGTGGTCACCGTGTCGTGGACGTGCAGCCGTACGCCCTCCGCCTCCAGGACCCGGCGCAGCCGCTCCTCCCGACGGTGGGCGTGCGCGCTGACGTCGGACGCCATGTGCACCTCGTCGGCGTCCGCCTCGGCGGCGACCTTGCGCACCTGGTCGACGAGGGAGCCGGAGCGCAGGACCAGCCGTCCGCCCCGCTCGCGCAGACCGGCGTCCAGGTCGCGCAGGCAGTCGGCGAGGAACGCCAGCCGGTTGGGGGCGGCGAATCCGGCGGCGTCCACGGCCCGGTCCCGTACGAACAGCGGGACGACCTGCTCGGTGCCGTCGAGGGCCGCGGCGAGCGGTTGGTGGTCGTGCAGGCGCAGGTCGCAGGTGAACAGGACGACCGAGATGCTCATGGTGCGTACTCCGGGGGTGCGGAAGGGAGCCGGGGGCGGGGGTGGCCGAAGGTCGGGGCGGCCGGGAGATCAGGGGACGGCGGCGTGCTTCGGCTCGCGGCCGGCCGAACCCGCCGCGGCCCGGGCGATGTTGCGGGCCATGCCGCCGAAGACGATCGAGTGGAAGGGCGAGACGCACCACCAGTAGGCGTGGCCGAGCAGGCCGTGCGGATGGAACAGGGCGCGCTGCCGGTAGCGGACGCGGCCGTCCTCGTCGGCCGCCACTCCCATCTCCAGCCAGGCCAGGCCCGGCAGCCGCATCTCGGCCCGCAGCCGCAGCAGCCGGCCGGGCTCGATCGCCTCGACCCGCCAGAAGTCCAGGGAGTCGCCGACCCGCAGCCTGGCCGCGTCCCGGCGCCCCCGGCGCAGCCCGACCCCGCCCACCAGCCGGTCCAGCCATCCCCGCACCGCCCACGCGAGGGGGAAGGAGTACCAGCCGTTCTCGCCGCCGATGCCCTCGACGACCCGCCACAGGGCCTCGGGCGAGGCGTCGACCGGGAGTTCGCGGTGGTCGCTGTAGAGACTGCCGCCGGCCCAGTCGGGGTCGGTGGGCAGCGGATCGCTCGGGGCGCCCGGCACCGACGCCGACGACCACCGGGTGGTGACCCGCGCTTCCCGCACCCGCTGCAGAGCCAGTCGTACGGCGTCGTCGAAGCCGAGCAATGGAGCGGGCGGCCCGGCGAGATGGCGGGCGATGTCGTTCTCGTGGCAGACCACCTCGTGCCGCAGCGACTCGGTGAGCGGCCGGGCGATCGAGGCGGGCACCGGCGTCACCAGGCCCACCCAGTGGCTGGAGAGGCCGGGGGTGAGCATGGGCACCGCGAGGATGATCCGGTGCGGCAGCCCGGCGATCGCCGCGTACCGGAGCATCATCTGCCGGTACGTCAGCACGTCGGGGCCGCCGAGGTCGAAGGCCCGGCTGACGTCCGCGGGCATGCCGGCGCTCCCGACCATGGCCCGGAGCACATCGCGGACCGCGACCGGCTGGATGCGGGTGTGCACCCAGCTCGGGGTGACCATCACGGGCAGGCGCTCGGTCAGGTACCGCAGCATCTCGAAGGAGGCCGAGCCCGAGCCGATGACCACGGCCGCCCGCAGGACCGCGGTCGGCACCCCGGAGTCGAGCAGGATGCGGGCCACCTCGGCGCGGGAACGCAGATGCGGGGAGAGCTCGCGAGCGGGCACGTCCGCCGGGACGAGTCCGCTGAGATGCACGATCCGCCGTACGCCCGCCGCCCTGGCCCGCTCGGCGAAGATCCGCGCGGCCCTGCGGTCGATCTCCTCGAAGTCGTCGCCGGAGCTCATCGCGTGCACCAGGTAGTACGCCACGTCCACCCCGTCCAGGGCCCGGGCGACGGACTCGGCGTCGGTCACGTCACCGGCGACCACCTCGGCCTCGCCGGCCCAGGGATGGTCGCGCAGCCGGTCGGGGGAGCGGGCGAGACACCGTACGCGGTAGCCCGCGTCGAGCAGCTCGGGAACCAGCCGGCCTCCGATGTATCCCGTCGCACCGGTCACCAGGCAGAGCGGCCCCGCGCGCGTGCCGTCGTGGTCCATCGCTTCCCTGCCCTCCTGTCGCTGTCCTGTGATCACTTCCGCCTCCGGGCCCGGTTCGGATGCGGCTGCGGCCCGGGAGAGGAGGGCACTTCTATACGCTGATCACGTGGCCACAGCGAACCAGCGGGAACAGGGCGAACCACCGGAGTCCGGTGCGGGCCGGGCGCCGACCGACCTGTACGCGTTCGCCGTACGGCTGCGCCGGATGAACGGCGAGATCAACCGGCTGGTCCAGGGTTTCGCGGGGGACCACGGTCTGCACGCCACCGACATCCAGGCGCTTGCGGCGATCATGGACGCGGACGAGCCGATGACACCCGGCGGACTGCGCCGCCACCTCGGACTCACCTCGGGCGCGGTGACCGCCTGTGTGGACCGGCTGGAGCGGGCGGGCCACATCCGCCGTGTCCGGGAGAGCGCGGACCGCAGGGTCGTCCATCTCCACTACGAACAGGACGCCCGGACGGCCGCGCGCTCCTACTTCCGTCCGCTCGCCGAGGCGACCGAGTCGGCCCGCTCCCGGTTCGGCGAGCAGGAGCTGACCGTGGTGGTGCGCTTCCTGGAGGCGTTGAACGAGGAACTCGCCGCCGTGAGGCCGAAGGGCGGCTGATTCGGGCACCCGGTTATGATCACCGGCGTTAAATGCTCAATGATTGAGATTGTTTATCGTTGAGGTACCCGTCGTCGACCCCTGGAGACCCATGTCCCCCGCCGCCCGACGGACCCGTGTGCTCGTCCCGCTGCTCCTGCTGGCCGTCTGGCTCGTCGCCGGCGGCGTCCTCGGCCCCTACGCCGGGCGCCTCGGTGAGGTCGCGACCAACGACCAGGCCGCGTTCCTGCCGCGCAGCGCGGAGTCCACCGCGGTCATCGCCGAGCAGAAGAAGTTCCGGCAGAGCGAGACCCTGCCCGTGATCGTCGTCTGGACCGGGGCCGCGGTGGCCGACCGGAAGGCGGACGCCACCGAGGTCCTGCGCTCCCTCGCCGACGCCCCGGGAGTCGCCGGCGAGGTGTCCCCCGCGATCCCCTCCGAGGACCGGCAGGCCCTCCAGGGCGTGGTCCCGCTGCGCCCCGACCTCGGTGACGGCCTCCCCGGCACCCTCGAACGGATCCGGTCCGCCGCCGAGCGCGTCCCCGGCACGACCGTGCGGCTCGCCGGTCCCGCCGCCACCCAGGCCGACCTGTCCGACGCCTTCGCCGGCATCGACGGACTGCTCCTCGCCGTCGCGCTGGCCGTCGTCCTGGTCATCCTGCTGCTGGTGTACCGCAGCATGCTCCTGCCACTGGTGATCATCCTCGGCTCGGTGTTCGCCCTGGGGGTGGCCTGCGCGGTGGTGTACGCCCTGGCCGACCACGACGTCGTCCGCGTGGACGGGCAGGTGCAGGGCATCCTGTCCATCCTCGTGATCGGCGCGGCCACCGACTACGCCCTGCTCCTCACCGCCCGCTACCGCGAGGAACTCGCCCGCGGCGCCGACCGGTTCACCGCCGCCGGGGCAGCGCTGCGGCGGTCCTGGGCGGCGATCGTCGCCAGCGCGGCCACCGTGGCGCTCGGACTGCTCGCCCTGCTGCTGAGCGACCTCACCAACAATCGCGCGCTCGGCCCGGTCGGCGCCATCGGCATCGCCTGCGCCGTCCTGACCTCCCTGACCTTCCTGCCCGCGGCTCTCGCCCTCCTGGGCCGCGCAGCCTACTGGCCCGCCCGCCCCCGCCCCACGGACGAGAGCAACGAAGGCGTCTGGCACCGGATCGCCGCCCTCGTCGACCGGGCGCCGCGCAAGGTCTGGGCGCTCACCCTCGTCGTTCTGCTGGCCGGGGCTGCCTTCGCCCCCGCCCTCACCGCCAAGGGTGTTCCCCTCGACGAGACCTTCGTCGACGACGCCCCCTCGGTCACGGCCCAGCAGACCCTGAGCCGGCACTTCCCGGCAGGCTCGGGCAACCCCGCCGTGGTCGTCGCGGACGCCGACCGGCTGACCGAGGTCGTCCGGGCCGCCCGGGACACCGAGGGTGTCGCCTCGGCCGCACCGGCGAGCGCCTCCGGCCGACCCGGAGCCGCCCCGCTCGTCGTCGACGGCAGGGTCCGCGTCGACGTCACCCTCACCGCCGCACCCGACAGCGACTCCGCCAAGAAGACCGTCGCGAGGCTGCGTGCCGCCCTGCACGAGGTGCCTGACGCGGACGCCCTCGTCGGCGGCTACACCGCCCAGCAGTACGACACCCTGCGCACCGCCGAGCACGACCGCACTCTCATCGTCCCCGTGGTCCTCGCGATCATCCTGGTGATCCTGGTCGTCCTGCTGCGCTCGCTGCTGCTGCCCGTGCTGCTGGTGGCCACGGTGGCCCTCAACTTCCTGACCACGCTCGGCGTCTCGGCCCTGGTCTTCCGCCATGTGTTCGGCTTCACCGGCACCGATCCCTCCGTGCCGCTGTACGGGTTCGTGTTCCTGGTCGCCCTCGGCGTCGACTACAACATCTTCCTGATGTCCCGGGTCCGCGAGGAGTCGCTGCGCCACGGCGTGCGCCAGGGAACGGCGCGCGGACTGGTCACCACCGGCGGGGTCATCACCTCCGCGGGCGTGGTGCTGGCCGCCACCTTCGCCGCCCTCGGGGTGATCCCGCTGGCGTTCCTCGCCCAGATCGCGTTCATCGTCGCCTTCGGTGTCCTGCTCGACACGCTGGTCGTCCGGTCCCTGCTCGTGCCCGCGCTGGTCCGCGACATCGGGGCCCGCGTCTGGTGGCCGACAGCCGTCGCCGACAACACGAAGTCGTGAGCATGTACACGTGAATCCCGGGCAAGCGGACTGGTACGAGACGGTTCGTCAGCGATGTTGGAGGTGTCCGCCGCTATGAGCGCGAAGGTGTTGGAGCGGTTTCCAGCGGGAGCTCCGCGCGGATCGTGGCCGGCCGAGGAGTACGCGGCGCAGCGGCGGGCGCAGGGTGAGCCTGCCACAGTGGTGATGGACATCCAGTCCGACGCGTTCCTCGTGGTGGTCCCGGGGCGCGACGAGGACTGATCCGCGCCCTCAGGGGGAGCCCGTCAGCGTGCCGCCCAACTGCCGGGCCCGGCGCACGAACACCTCGTGCAGATCCCGGGCGGCCCGCGGCACGGACTCGGCCCTGCGGCGCTGGAGCATCAGCAGCACCCGGGTGGAGTCCCCCTCGATCGGCCGGTGGGTGATCGTGCCCTGCCGCTCCAGCGGATCCCCGACCACGCTGAAGTCCGGCAGCACGGTCACCCCCAGCCCTTCGGCCACCATCAGCTTGCCCATCTCGGCACCGTCGGTGGAACAGGCGAAGGACGGGTCCCGGCCGGCCAGCAGCCGGTGGACGAAACGGTTCATGACATAGCCGGTCCGCATCGCGATCAACGGCTGGGCCAGCAGTTCGTCCACCGGCACACACGTCCGCGCGGCCAGCGGGCTGTCCGGGCGCAGACACACCACCGGCCGGCCGTGCAGCAGTTGGACGGACTCGAATCCGGCGGGCGTGTCGTCACCGTCGAGGTGGTTGACCAGACCGAGGTCGAACCCGCCCTCCGACAGCGCCCGGTGGATGTCCGTCTGCTGCGCGCCGACCACCTCGACCTGGGTGACCGGGTGAGCGGCCCGGAAATCCTCGACCGCCGGAATCAGCAGCGGCACGGTCGCCGCGTTCACCGTCCCGACCCGGACCATGCGGCTGATGCGGTGCTGCTCGCCCGCCGCCGACCGCAGCCGGTCCACCGCCTCCAGCACCCCGACGATGTGCGGCAGCAGCTCCCGGCCCTCCGCGCTCATCGTCGCCCCCGACCGTTTGCGCTCCAGCAGGTCGACCCCGAGCTCGCGTTCCAGGTTCCGCACGGTCTCGCTCAACGCGGGCTGTGAAAGCCGCAGTTCCTCCGCCGCCCGGCGCAGCGAGCCGAGCCGGGTCACCGCGGCGATGTATTCGAGCTGTTCCGTTCGCATGCCCCGCAGAATGCGGGCCATTTCCCGCGCGGTTCAAGGGTTTCCCTGTCACACGTTCGTGAAATTCAATGGTCCGCGATACGAGACCGGTCGGGTTTTCCTTGACGCCTCTTGCGGGCTGCTGTCACGATCGACTGCATGAAGATGCGACTGGACCTCACGCGGCGACGCCATGTCGACCTCGCGCGCGTCTCCAGCGCCTCCTGTTGCGCCGCGGCCTGATCACCCTTCTCTGATCCGCCGCGCTCTCTCCCTTTCCCACCCGAATTCACCCATGCCCTGAATTCGGCGTGCCCGAGAACATTCCGCAACAGGAGTCACGCATGCCTGCCGCGCCCGTGAAATTCGCCTACTGGGTCCCCAATGTCAGCGGGGGACTCGTCACCAGCAGGATCGAGCAGCGCACCGACTGGGGTTACGACTACAACCGCGAACTCGCCGTCCTCGCCGAGAACAACGGCTTCGAGTACGCGCTCAGTCAGGTCCGCTACATGGCCAGCTACGGCGCCGAGTACCAGCACGAGTCGACCAGCTTCAGCCTCGCTCTGCTGCTCGCCACCCAGCGCCTGAAGGTCATCGCCGCAGTCCACCCCGGCCTGTGGCACCCCGGCGTCCTCGCCAAGCTCGGCGCCACCGCCGACCACCTCTCCAAGGGCCGCTTCGCGGTGAACGTCGTATCGGGCTGGTTCAAGGGCGAGTTCACCGCCCTCGGCGAGCCCTGGCTGGAGCACGACGAGCGCTACCGCCGCTCCGAGGAGTTCATCACCGCCCTGCGGAAGATCTGGACGGAGGACCACGCCGAACTCGCCGGGGACTTCTACCGGTTGCGCGACTTCTCCCTCAAGCCCAAGCCCCTCAACACCGACGAGCGGCCGCATCCGGAGATCTTCCAGGGCGGGAACTCCACCGCCGCGCGTGCCATGGCCGGCCGGGTCTCCGACTGGTACTTCTCCAACGGCAAGGACTTCGACGGGGTGGTCGAACAGCTCACCGACGTCCGCAAGGCGGCCGCCGAAGTCGGGCGCCGCGCACCGAAGTTCGGCCTCAACGGCTTCCTGATCGCCCGGGACACCGAGGCCGAGGCCCGCGAGACCCTCCGGGAGATCGTCGCCAAGGCCGACAGCGAGGCCGTCGAAGGATTCGGCGCGGCCGTGAAGCAGGCGGGCCAGTCCACCGCAGACAAGAAGGGCATGTGGCAGGACTCCTCCTTCGAGGACCTCGTCCAGTACAACGACGGCTTCCGCACCGGGCTCATCGGCACCCCGGAGCAGATCGCCGAGCGGATCGTCGCCTACAAGAAGCTCGGGGTGGACCTCCTCCTGCTCGGCTTCCTGCACTACCACGAGGAGGTCGAGTACTTCGGCAAGCGCGTGCTGCCACTGGTGCGCGAGCTGGAGGCCCAGCTCCCCGAGTCCGTCCCCGCCCAGGTCTGAGGAGGTCACCGACATGAGCACCGTCACGCACACCGACTGGCAGACCCGTCCCGCGCCCGAGACCGCCGAGGACTGGATCGCCCGCGCCGCCGAGGTCGCCGCCGTCCTCGCCTCCGACGCGGCCGCCCGCGACCGGGCGGGCGCCACCCCGTACGCCGAGGTCCAGCTGCTCAAGGACGCAGGACTCGTCACCCTCCTCGGCCCCACCGAACACGGCGGCGCGGGCCAGGACTGGCCCACCGCCTACCGGGTCGTCCGCGAGGTCGCCAAGGCCGACGGCTCCATCGGCCAGCTCCTCGGCTACCACTACCTGTGGTTCTGGGCCGCCCGCCTGGTCGGCACCCGAGAGCATTGGGAGCACGTCGAGGCCGAGGCCTCCCGCAACCGCTGGTTCTTCGGCGGCGCGGTCAACCCGCGCGACAAGGACGTCGTCGTGACCGAGGACGGCGACGACCTCGTCTACACCGGCCGCAAGTCGTTCTCCACCGGCAGCAAGGTCTCCGACGTCACCGTCCTCGAGGGCGTCCTCGAAGGCACCGACCAGCACGTCTTCGCCATCGTCCCCTCCGACTCCGCGGGCCTGACCTTCCACGACGACTGGGACAACATCGGCCAGCGCCTCACCGAGAGCGGCGGCGTCACCCTCGACGGCGTCCGCACCCCGTGGTCCAGCGCGGCAGGATACGTCGACAAGGTGTTCCGGCCGCGCGTCTACAACACCCTCAACGTCCCCACCATCCAGCTGGTCTTCGTCAACTTCTACCTGGGCATCGCGGGCGGCGCGCTGGAGACGGCCGCCACCTACACCCGCGAGAAGTCCCGCTCCTGGCTGCACGGCGGCTTCGAGCGCGCGGTCGACGAGCCGTACGTCATCGACACCTACGGCGACCTCACCGCCAAGCTCTGGGCGGCCGAGGCCCTCGCCGACGCCGTCGCCGCCGAGGGACAGAAACTCCACGACGACCCCGACGCGGTCACCGAGCAGACGCGCGGCGAATTCGAGGTCCGGGTGGCCGCGGTCAAGGCCCGCGCCACCGACGTCGCCCTGGAGATCGCCGGCCGCATCTTCGAGGTGACCGGCGCCCGCTCCACGGCCACCGCCGAGGGCCTGGACCGGTTCTGGCGCAACGTCCGCACCCACACCCTCCACGACCCCGTCGCCTACAAGCGCCGCGAGGTCGGCCGCTGGGTCCTCGAAGGCGAACTGCCCGAACCCACCTGGTACTCCTGACCGCTTCCCCCGGGGCGCCCCCTCCTGAGAACCGGGGGCGCCCCGTCTCCTCCCTCCGAAAGAGGACCGCATGGCCACCGTCCTGTCCGTCTCCGGCAGCCCCTCCGCCTCCTCCCGCACCAACCGGCTGCTGCGCCACCTCGACCGGCGCCTCGCCGCCCAGGGCCACGAGGTGATCCCGCTCGACGTCCGGACCGTCCCCGCCCAGGCCCTGCTCGGCGCCGACTTCAAGCACCCGGCGATCGTCGAGGCCACCGAGCTGTTCGCACGCGCCGACGGGGTCGTCGTCGGCACCCCCGTCTACAAGGCGTCGTACTCCGGAGTCCTCAAGGCCCTCCTGGACCTGCTCCCGCAGTACGCCCTGGCCGGCAAGACCGTGCTGCCGCTGGCCACCGGCGGCTCCACCGCCCATGTCCTGGCCATCGACTACGCGCTCCGCCCGGTCCTCAGCTCCATGGGCGCGGCGCACATCGTGCAGGGCTGGTTCACCCTCGACAAGGACATCAGCGTGCAGGAGGACGGCTCGCTGACCGTCGCGCCCGGTGCGACCGAGGCGCTCACCCAGGTCGTCGACCAGTTCTCGACCGCGCTGGGACGGCGGCCGGTCCTGGCGGCGGCGGTCTGAGGACATGACCGCCCATGTGATCGCCGACGACGCGGAGGCCCTCGCGGTCGCCGCGTCGCTCGCCGAGGAGTTCCGCGCGGGCGCCTCCGCCAGGGATGCCGAACGCAGGCTGCCGCGCGCCGAGTTGGACCGTCTCTCCGCCTCCGGGCTGCTCGCGGTCACCGTCCCCGCCGAGCACGGGGGAGCGGACGTGAGCGCCGGCACCCTCGCCGAGATCTTCCGGCTGCTCGCCTCCGCCGACGCGAGCCTCGCCCAGATCCCGCAGAGCCACTTCGTCTACGCCAATGTGATCCACCGTCAGGGCACCGACGAGCAGCGGAAGTTCTTCTTCGCCGAGCTGCTCGCCGGGCGCCGCTTCGGGAACGCGCAGTCCGAGGCCGGCACCAGGCACGTCCAGGACATCCGCACCCGGCTGCATCCGCGGGCCGACGGTTCGTACCGGCTCGACGGAGTCAAGCACTACTCCACCGGCGCCCTGTTCGCCGACTGGATCCCGGTGCTGGCCCGTGCCCAGGACGACAACCTGCATGTCGCCTACGTGCCCAGGGACGCGCCGGGCCTCACGGTCATCGACGACTGGGACGGGCTCGGCCAGCGCACGACCGCCAGCGGCACCGTCCGCCTCGAGGGCGTCGAGGTCCCGGCCGACCGGGTCCTGCCCCACCACCTCACCTTCGGGGGACCGCAACTCCACGGCGCGGTAGCCCAGTTGCTGCACGCGGCCATCGACACCGGGATCGCCGGGGGAGCGCTCACGGAGGCGGCGGAGTTCGTCCGTACGAAGAGCCGCCCCTGGTTCGAGAGCGGCGTCGAGACGGCCGCCGAGGACCCCCTGCTGATCCAGCGCTTCGGTGAACTCGCGCTCCAGGCACGGGCGTCCGAGGCCCTGCTGCGGGAAGCCGCCCGTGCCGTGGATGCGGCCCGGGCCGACCTCACCGACGACTCCGCGGCCGAGGCGTCCATCGCCGTGGCCGCGGCCAAGGTGCAGGCGGCGCAGGCCGCCGTCGAGGTGTCGAGCGCCCTGTTCGAGGTGTCCGGCACCCGCTCGGCCCTCAACTCGCTCAACCTGCACCGCCATTGGCGTGACGCCCGGACCCACACCCTGCACGACCCGACCCGCTGGAAGATCCAGCACATCGGCAGGTACGTGCTCAACGGCACCCGGCCGCCCCGGCACGGCCTCCTCTAGCGAACAGCGGACCTTCCCGATCGGAGACCCCAGATGTCCCTCACCTTCCACTGGTTCCTGCCCACCAACGGAGACAGCCGCGATGTCGTGGGCGGCGGTCACGGCACCCCCGCCACCGTCACGGGACGGGACCGGCCGCCGACGGTCGCCTACCTGAGCCAGATCGCCCGCGCGGCCGAGGACCTGGGCTTCGTGGGGGCGCTCACGCCCACCGGGGCCTGGTGCGAGGACGCGTGGCTGACCACCGCGATGGTGAGCCAGAACAGCGAGCGCCTGAAGTTCCTGGTCGCCTTCCGGCCCGGCTTCGTCTCCCCGACGCTCGCCGCCCAGATGGCGTCCACCTTCCAGCGCCAGAGCGGCGGACGGCTGCTGCTCAACGTGGTCACCGGCGGGGAGAGCCACGAGCAGCGGGCCTACGGGGACTTCCTCGACAAGGACGCCCGCTACCGGCGTACCGGAGAATTCCTGGAGGTCGTACGGGGGTTGTGGGAGGGCAAGACCGTCGACCTGCACGGCGAGCACCTCCAGGTCGAGGACGCGAAACTGGCGCGTGTGCCAGACCCGGTGCCCGAGGTGTACTTCGGCGGGTCCTCGCCGGTCGCCGGGGAGGTCGCCGCCCAGTACGCCGACGTGTACCTCACCTGGGGTGAGCCGCCCGCGCAGGTCGCCGAGAAGATCGCCTGGATCCGGGGGCTCGCGGCCGAGCGGGGCCGCACCCTGCGCTTCGGGATCCGCCTGCACGTCATCACCCGGGACACCTCCGAACAGGCCTGGGCCGAGGCCGACCGCCTCCTCGCGGGCTTCGATCCCGAGACCGTCAGGTCGGTGCAGGCCGGGCTCGCCCGCAGTGAGTCGGAGGGGCAGCAGCGGATGCTCGCCCTGCACGGCGGCGGCGACCGGGGCGGCCTGGAGATCCACCCCAACCTGTGGGCCGGCATCGGCCTGGTGCGCGGCGGCGCGGGCACCGCGCTGGTCGGCAGTCACGACGAGGTCGCCGAGCGGATCGAGGAGTACCACGCCCTCGGCATCGACGAGTTCGTGCTCTCCGGCTACCCGCACCTGGAGGAGGCCTACTGGTTCGGCGAGGGGGTCCTGCCCCGGCTGGCCCGACAGGGCCTGTGGCAGCACCCGTCCGGCGCGCGGACCGCGCCCTCGGCGCAGGTGCCGTTCGCGAGCTAGGGCGCGCGCCGCGTACGCTCACGGGCTCGACCCGCGTCACCGTCGAGAGGAACAGCCCGTGAGCGACTGGCCGTTGACCAGGACCTTCCGCAGCGGCTCCGGTGAGGTCCGCTGGGACAGCCTCGGAGACCCGGGCCGCGACCCGGTCGTCCTCCTCCACGGCACGCCCTTCTCCTCCTACGTCTGGCGTGCCGTCGCCCCCGCCCTCGCCCGCCGCCACCAGGTGTTCGTGTGGGACATGCCCGGCTACGGGACCTCGGAGAAGTTCCCCGGTCAGGACGTGTCCCTGGCGGCCCAGGGCAGGGTCTTCACCGAGCTCCTGGCGCACTGGGAACTGGACCGGCCCCGGGTCGTGGCCCACGACTTCGGCGGTGCCGTGTCCCTGCGGGCCCACCTGCTGCACGGCGCCCGCTACCGCTCCCTTGCCCTGGTCGACCCGGTCGCGCTGGCCCCCTGGGGATCACCGTTCTTCCGGCTCGTCGGCAAGCACTCCGACGTCTTCGACCAACTGCCGCCCGCCCTGCACCGGGCCCTGGTCCGCGAGTACATCGGCTCTGCCAGCAGCCCCGGCCTGCACCCCGCCGTCCTCGACCGGCTCGTCGAACCCTGGCTCGGCGACACCGGCCAGGCGGCCTTCTACCGCCAGATCGCCCAGGCCGACCAGCGCTACACCGACGAAGTGCAGGGACGCTACGGCGAGATCGCGTTCGCCACCCTGGTGTGCTGGGGCGAGGACGACACCTGGATCCCCCTCGAAAAGGGGCACGAACTCGTCGCGCGGATCCCGGGCGCACGCCTCGAACCCCTGCCGGGCGCCGGCCACCTCGTCCAGGAGGACGCTCCCGCACATCTCACGGCCGCCCTCGTCGATTTCCTCGCCTAGGGCCCGCCCGCACGGCTGCGGCCCTGGATTCGCCCCTAGAGCCGCGCCAAGGCGTCCAGATGCGCGCGCCGCACCTCCACCGTCTGTCCCTGCACCAGCAGGAACATCCCCTCCCGGAACAGCCGTTGGGCCGTACGGTCGAGTCCCACGGCCCGGCCGCCCCCGGCCACGACGGCCGCGGTCGTGGCAGCCCGCATCAGGTCGTACGAGCGCGTCTTCAGCGCCAGCCGTTCGGCGATGCGCTCGTCAGGGACGGGATGGTCGGCCAGGGCGTACGCCTGCCCGCGCACCTCGTCGAGAGGTCCGCGGAGGGCGGCCGCGGTCCCCGCCTCCCCGCCTTCCTCCAGCACGCGGAGCGCCGCGTACGCCACACCGAAGACGGCGGGGGAGGCGTTGGTGTTGCGGGGACGGTCCACCAGGGCGAACTGCTCCCTCGGCGTGCGCAGCACCACGGCCTCCTCGGGCAGCCACAGCCCGTCCAGTTCCAGGGAGACCGTCCGGGCCGCGGTGAGCGCCGCCAGCCGCATCGGTTCCGAGGCCCGCAGTCCCGGCTGCTCGCGGGCCTCCGTGAACGCGAACACCACCTCGTCCTGCTCGCTCACCCCGGCCAGCAGCATCACGTCGTTCAGACCCCAGCCCGTGTACCAGGGCACCCTCCCGTCGAACCGCCGGCCGCCCCGCTCGGCCGTCACCCGCACCGGCACCCGCGGAAAGGACCGCACATGCGCGAACGCGATCCCCGCGAGCAGTTCGCCGGTCGCCAACGGACCGAGCAGCCGCTCCCGCATCGGCAGGGCGGACCGCGCGAGCATCCGCACCGGCGAGTGGTGCTGGGTCTGCACGAACCAGGTCGAGCAGCAGGCCCCGGCGAGGATCTCCTGGACCTCCCGAGCCACTGCGTCGGGGGCGCCCGCGCCGCCGTACTCCACCGGTGCGCTCACCCCGAGGAGCCCCGAGCTCCTGATCGCGGCGAGATGGCTCGCGGGCACGACCTCCCGATCGACGCGCGCCGCGTGCGGGGCGAGGAGGTCGTCCGCGAGGGCGCGGGCGGTGGCGAGGAGCGGGTGCGGTGCGGTGGTCATGCACAGGATTCTCCCGATCTCCTCGCGCGCGGTGTCGATCCGGGGGTGTGGCGTTCGTGTAGGAGGTGAGACAAGCTCACAGGAGGAGACCGACATGCAGTACTACCTGCTCAACGTCATGCAGCCCGGCTGGGACGAGCTGCCCGCCCCCGAGGTGCTGGCCGAGATCGGCGAGCGGCTCGACGCCTTCCACCGGGAGCTGCGCGAGGCCGGCGCCTGGGTCTTCGCCGGAGGACTGCACAGCCCCGACGCCTCGACCGTGCTGCGGCCCCGCGACGGCGACGTACTGATCACCGACGGACCGTACGCCGAGGGCAAGGAACAGCTCGGCGGCCTGTGCATCGTGAAGGCGCCCGACCTGGACGCGGCCCTGGAATGGGGGCGCAAGGCGGCCCTGGCCACCACCCTGCCCATCGAGGTGCGCCCCTTCCAGCACCAGTCCGAGGACTGATGACCCTCGACGTCGAGGGCGTCTTCCGCGAGGAGTACGGCCGCGCGGTCGCCGTCCTGGTCCGCTTCCTCGGCGACATCGACCTCGCCGAGGAAGCGGTCCAGGACGCCTTCACCACGGCCGTGCGGCGGTGGCCCGAGACCGGTGTGCCGCCCAGTCCGGCGGGTTGGATCATCACCACCGCCCGCAACCGCGCGATCGACCGGCTGCGCCGCGAGTCCACCCGGCGGGCCCGCCACGCCGAGGCCGCCCTGCTGCACGCCCCCGACGCACCGCCCGAGGAGGGCCCCGTGCGCGACGAACGGCTCCGACTCGTCTTCACCTGCTGCCATCCCGCGCTCGCCCCGCAGGCCAGGGTCGCCCTCACCCTGCGCCTGCTCGGCGGCCTCACCACCGCACAGATCGCCCGTGCCTTCCTGGTCCCCGAGCCGACCATGGCCCAGCGCCTCGTCCGCGCCAAGGCCAAGATCCGCGACGCCCGCATCCCCTACCGCGTGCCCCGCGACGCCGACCTCCCCGACCGGCTGAACGGGGTGCTGGCCGTCGTCTACCTGATCTTCAACGAGGGCTACGGCGGCACCCCCGAACTGTGCGCCGAGGCCGTACGCCTGGGCCGGCTGCTGGTCGAACTGATGCCGGACGAGCCCGAGGCCCTCGGTCTCCTCGCGCTGATGCTGCTCGTCGAGTCCCGCCGGGCTGCTCGCACCGACGGCGACGGCGAGCTCGTGCCGCTGCCGGAACAGGACCCCGGCGCCTGGGACCGCGCGCTCGTCGCCGAGGGGCAGGCACTCGTACGGCGGTGTCTGCGCCGCAATCAGCCGGGGCCGTACCAGATCCAGGCCGCCATCCAGGCGGTGCACAGCGACGCGCCCACCGACTGGGGGCAGGTCCACCGGCTGTACGACCAGCTCATGGCCCTGGCTCCCAGCCCGGTCGTGGCCCTGAACCGCGCGGTCGCCGTGGCCGAGACCGAGGGGCCCGCACGGGCCCTTGCCCTGGTGGACGCGCTGGACCTCGACGGCTACCACGTCCTGCACGCCGTCCGGGCCGACCTGCTGCGCCGGCTCGGACGCGCCGCGGAAGCCGCGGACGCCTACGCGAAGGCCGCCGAGCTCACCGGGAACCCGGCCGAGCGCACCTATCTCGAACACCGCCGCCGAACGCTGTGACCGGGGCACGGAGGACGTGGAGCGGTCCGGTCGCGAAAGTACCGACGGCGGGCCGGAATGTACTCGGCCACGAAAAGGTTGCAATATACATCTGACCGTCGAGACCCCGGCCGCAAGGCCCGCCCACCCCAGCGAGGCACCCGTGAACCACCCCGCCCCCGAGCAGCCCGCCGACGTCGTGGCCCGACTGCGCGCCACCTTCCGCAGCGGCCGCACCAAGCCCGTCGAGTGGCGTACGACCCAGCTGCGCCGCCTGCGCGAGCTGCTCACCGAGCACGGCACCGAGCTGGCCGCCGCCCTCCATGCCGACCTGGGCAAGAGCTCCACCGAGGCGTTCCGCACCGAGATCGACTTCACGATCCGCGAGATCGACCACACCCTGGACCACCTCACCGACTGGCTGCGCCCCGAGCCCGCCCCCGTCCCGGCGCACCTCGGCACCGACGCGAGCGCCTGGACGCAGTACGACCCGCTCGGCGTGGTCCTCGTCATCGCCCCCTGGAACTACCCGGCCCAGCTGCTGCTCGCCCCGGTGGTCGGCGCCCTCGCCGCGGGCAACGCGGTGGTCGCCAAGCCGAGCGAACTGGCCCCCGCCACCTCCGCGGCCGTCGCCCGGCTGCTGCCCGCCTACCTGGACACCGACGCGGTGGCCGTCGTCGAGGGCGGCATCCCGGAGACCACGGCCCTGCTGGCCGAGCGCTTCGACCACATCTTCTACACCGGCAACGGCACGGTCGGCCGGGTCGTCCTGCGGGCCGCCGCCGAGCACCTCACCCCGGTCACCCTCGAACTGGGCGGCAAGTCCCCGGCGTTCGTGGACCGCGACGCCGACCTCACCGTCGTCGCCGACCGCCTGGCCCGCGGCAAGTTCCTCAACGCCGGGCAGACCTGCGTCGCCCCCGACTACGTCCTGACCGACCCGGAGACGGCGGCCGCCCTGGAGCCGCTGCTGAAGAACGCCGTCGAGACGCTGTACGGCAACGACCCCGCCCGGTCCGGCGAGTACGGGCGCATCATCAACGAACGGCACTTCGACCGTCTCGCCGGCCTGCTCGACTCGGGGCGCACGGTCGTCGGTGGCGCGAGCGACCGTACGAGCAAGTACATCGCGCCCACCGTCCTCGCCGACGTGGACCCCAAGTCCCCGGTGATGCAGGAGGAGATCTTCGGCCCGATCCTGCCGATCGTCACCGTCCCCGGCCTCGACGAGGCCATCGACTTCATCACCGACCGGGACAAGCCGCTCGCGCTGTACGTCTTCACCGACTCCGACACGACCCGCCGCCGTCTCGCCGACGAGACCTCCTCCGGCGGCCTCGGCTACGGCCTGCCCCTCGCCCATCTCACCGTCTCCGACCTGCCGTTCGGCGGAGTGGGGGAGAGCGGCATGGGCAATTACCACGGCCGCTACTCCATCGAGACCTTCAGCCACCGCAAGGCGATCCTGGAGAAGCCGCTCGGCTAGGGCGCGTATCGGGTCGTGACCGATGAGCTCGCGGCCTCCGGCGGGGGTACCCCGTCCGGGGTGCGGGGCCCGACCGCCCCGGCTGCGTGCCCCGCCGGGAGCGGTGAGTCAGACGACGGCGAGCCGGTCCACCAGTAGCTCCACCCTCGGCTCGGCGTCCTCGGGCAGCAGGCGGCCCGCGCGGGTCAGGGTCGCAAGGCCGTGCAGGGCCGCCCAGAACACCTCGGTGAACAGCCCCGGGGGGACGCCGTCGCCGGTGACCTCACCGAGCGTCTCCAGCAGGGCGGCGAAGACGTCCTTCAGCGGCTCCGGGGTGTCCTCCTGTGCGTACGCCAGGCCGCCGTCGAGCTGGAACAGGGCGTCGTAGACCGCCGGGTTGCGTACGGCGAAGTTGAGGTAGGCGCGGGCCAGGGCGACCACCCGGGCGCGGGGGCGGTCCGCGGCGGAGGTCGCGGCCCGCACCGCCGTGGCCAGTTCGGCGGCCCCCTGAAGGGCGACGGCGCCGATGATCTCGCGCTTGCCCCGGAAGTGGCTGTAGAGGACGGGCTGACTGTATTCGATGCGCTCGGCGAGCCGACGGGTGGTGACTGCGTCCCAGCCCTGCTGCTCGGCGAGCTCGCGGGCCGTCGCCACGATGAGGCGCTCGCGCTCCGCCCGTTCGCGCTTCTTGCGTTCCTGTACCGACATGAGCAGATCCTAGCACCGCTAGACAATCGAGCGGCAGCAGTACTAGCGTTGCCCCATCTTCTAGCAACGCTAGCTCAACGGAGGGATCGTCATGCTCAACGCACTCGGGGTCGTCACCACCGTCGTCGTCGGCCTGATGGTGGGGGTGGAGTTCTCCGTCGCCTTCATCATGAACCGGATCCTGGACGCGCTTCCCGAGGACAGCAGCCAGCTCGGCCACGCCCACGGAGGCCGGATGCTCGGCGCCCTGATGCCGTTCTGGTACATCGGGTCGCTCGTCCTCAGCGCGATCTGGGCCGTCGCCGGATGGGACCACCACGGCGCCCGACTCGTCGTCACCGCCGCCGGACTGCTGATCGTCAGCGTGGTCATGTCGCTGCTGCTGCTCGTCCCGATCAACAACCGGAACAAGACCTGGACCCCCGAGAACCGGCCCGCCGACTGGAAGCAGCAGCTGCACCGCTGGGAGCGCTACCACTACGCCCGCGTCGCCGTCATCATCGCCGCCTTCGCCCTGCTCGCCTGCGCCCTCGTCTGACGAAGTCTCCACCCTGCTGGCGACGGGCCACCGCCGGGCGCTGGGCCGGGTGCTGCCGGTGGAGGCCCTCGCCGCATACGGCGACATGACCACGGTGCTTGCCCATCACGGCTCCGTGGCCACCGCGTTCGGCGTCCACGGGCTGACCGCGACACTGATGGTGGGGTCAACGGCCAGCTGATCATGCGCGAGACCCGCAAGGTCGTGGCCGCTCCGGTCGCACTCGCCACGCAGCCCGCCTGAGGCGCTGCCCTTCCTCCTCGACACCCCGGCCGTCGTCGGCGTACCGGCGTCCGTCCTCGCCTGCCGCGCGACACCGGCCCGGCGTTCTCGCGAGGGCATCCGGCGGGCCGGTGATCGCACCCGCCGGTTCACGGGGCAGGGGAGTGGGCTCCGCAGGATTGCGATCGGCCGCCGCGGCCGGAAGGTGCCCAGGAGGTCGAGGTCCGCCGCCGACCGCGCACGTCGTAGAGTTCCAGGTGTCGGCCACCGAGACGGCCTGGACCGCCAGGCGGGACGGTGAGTCAGGGGAGCGGTTCGATGTGGCTGCCCGCCCGGCCGGTGGAGGATCTCCCCGGTGGCGGGGCCCCCGTCCCGACACAGGAGGCGCGGATCGGCAAGCCCGCCGCCGCGCCGGCCCAGGAGCGTCCCAGCCCGATGCTCAATCGCCACCAGGCGTGGCTGGACGGCCTGGTCCGCGCCGCTTCCGGCAAGCTCGACGCCTGACCGTACATCCGCACCCCCGCAGGGAGTTGACCTCATGACCGACAAGCTCACCGTGAGCGTCCTGGGCACCGGCATCATGGGCGCCGCGATGGCCCGCAACCTCGCCCGCGCCGGACACACCGTCCGCGCCTGGAACCGCAGTGCGGACAAGGCACAGCCGCTGGCCGAGGACGGCGTCGAGATCGCCGGGAGCCCCGCCGACGCCGTGCGCGACGCCGATGTCGTGCTGACCATGCTGTACGACGGCTCCACGACCCTGGACGTCATGCGCCGGGCCGCCGAAGGTCTCCGCCCGGGCACCGCGTGGGTCCAGTCGACCACCGCCGGCATCGAGGGCGTCGCCGACCTGGCCGCCTTCGCCCGCGAGCACCGGCTGGTCTTCTTCGACGCCCCCGTGCTGGGCACCCGCCAGCCCGCCGAGGCCGGTCGACTGCTGGTCCTCGCTGCCGGTCCGGTCGACGGCCGCGACGCCGTGACCCCCGTCCTCGACGCGGTCGGCGCCCGCACGGTGTGGACCGGCGAGGACGGCGCCGAGGGCAGCGCGACCCGGCTGAAGCTGGTCGCCAACAGCTGGGTGCTCGCGGTGACCAACGCCGCCGGGGAGGTGCTCGCCCTCGCGAAGGCCCTCGGTGTGGACCCGCAGGACTTCTTCGGCGCCATCGACGGCGGACCCCTCGACATGGGCTACCTGCGGGCCAAGACGGACCTGGTCCTCAACGACCGCTTGTCGCCCGCACAGTTCGCCGTCTCCACCGCAGCCAAGGACGCCCGCCTGATCGTCGAGGCCGGTGAGCGGGCCGGAGTCCGCCTGGACGTGGCCGCCGCGAGCGCCGAGCGCTTCGAGCGCGCCGCCGCCCAGGGCCACGGCGACCAGGACATGGCCGCCGCCTACTATGCGAGCTTCGACGAGAACGCCTGAACCCGAGGAACCCGAGGAACCCGAGATATCCGAGGAGGACCCCTTCGTGTCCAAGCCCCCGCTGCCGCCCGAGGCCGTCGAACTGCTGAGCCGCCCCAACCCCTGCGTGATGGCCACCCTGCGCTCCGACGGAACGCCGGTGTCGACCCCCACCTGGTACCTCTGGGAGGACGGCCGTGTCCTGATCAACCTGGACGAGGGCCGGGTCCGGCTGAAGCATCTGCGCCGCGACCCGCGCGTCACCCTCACCGTCCTGGACGGCGACAACTGGTACACGCACGTCACGCTCATCGGCCGCGTGATCGAGACGTACGAGGACAGCGACCTCGTCGACATCGACCGCCTCTCCACCCACTACGGCGGCCGGCCCTACCCGAACCGGGTCCGGGCCCGTGTGAGCGCCTGGATCGAGATCGAGCGCTGGCACGGCTGGGGCGAGATGAAGGACAACGACCAGGCCTCGGGGTGACGACACACCCGGAGGCGAGAACAGGCCGGTGAAGGGGGCGAGGGCCCGGTCCTCGCCCGCTCCCGGAGCCGCCGTCCGGGCGCACCCCGCGTCCCGTGGGTCAGGTGTCGCTGCTCAGCGGGTGGCTGAAGCCCTGGTCGGAGATGAGACGGGCCCCTTCGGCGAGCTCCGTGGCGAAGCGCTCGACGGCCTCGTAGGGGAAGCGGTGGCTCGGGCCGCTCAGCGAGAGCGAGGCGACCACCTTGCCGGCGCGGCCGGTGACGGGCACCGCCACGGCGGTGAGCCCCTCGTCCCACTCGCTGCTGCTGACGGCGTAGCCCCGCCCGGCGGCCTCCGAGATCCAGGCACGCAGCCGCTCGACGTGCGCCTCGCCCTGCGGTGAGGCGGCGGCGACCCGGCGCAGGAAGGCCTCGGAGGCGTCCCGCAGCAGGATCTTCGAGGAGGCGCCGGCCCACAGCGGCTGCTCGTCGCCGACGTCGACGACATGGCGCAGCGGGTGCGGGCTCTCCTCGTGGGCGACGCAGATGCGGTGGACGCCCCGGGCGACGAACAGATTGACGGTCTCGCCGAGCCGGTCCGCGAGCTCCCGCATGACCTTCCGGGTCTCCTGCGGGACCTCCCACTGGCTGCGCGCGAGATGGGCCCAGCGCCACAGGGCGGGGCCGGCGGTGTAGCCGGAGGGGTGCGAGCCCAGCAGACCGGTCTCCTCCAGGGTCTGCACCAGACGCAGCGCGGTCGTCTTGGCGAGCCCGGTGGCCTCGGTGATCTCCCGCAGGGTGATCACGGGCCGGTCCTCGGTGAGCAGGGTGAGGATGTCGAAGGCCCGCCGCACACTGCGCACCCCGCCGGCCTGCTGGTCGGCGTCGCTCCCCGCCCGCGTCTGTCCGTCGCTCACCCGCTGCCTCCCCGTCTTCCCCGCGGCCCTCGGCCGATGTTGCTTCCGACCGTAGTCCGCTGTGCGGACCAGGGAAACCGCAACACCGAGGAATTCTTGACACACCTCTTGATACCGGTCGAAGCACCGCCCTATCGTGCCGCTGATCGGTCCTGGAGTTCCGCACAGTGGACTTCCGGGATGAGGGGTCGCCGCCCGAACCGCCGTGGCGATGGCCCGGTTCGTACGCGACGGCGCGCTCGCACCCAGGCTGCGTCCCGGCGTCACGACCGTCCCCACCGCAGCCATCCCCGCAGTGGTCCCGTGCCGTGCACCGCTCGCACGGCACGGGAGACCACTGCCCAGTGCATCCGACGGAGTGTGTGAGATGAGCAGTGCACAGCGGCCGAGCCGGGCCGACGGCGCCAACGGTTCCGGCCTCGCCAGAAGGGCGGCGATCGCGAGCTTCATGGGAGCGGTCGTCGACTGGTACGACTTCTTCCTCTACGGCATCGTCGCGGGCCTTCTCTTCGGCGACCTGTTCTTCCCCGACGCCTCCCCGGCCGTGGGCACCCTCGCCGCCTGGGCCACCTTCGGTGTCGGCTTCCTCTTCCGGCCGCTGGGCGGCATCGTCTTCGGCCACTTCGGGGACCGCCTCGGCCGCAAGCGCATGCTCGTGCTGACCATGCTCGTCATGGGCCTGGCCAGCACCCTGATCGGCGTCCTGCCCACCTACGCCCAGGCCGGCATCTGGGCCCCCGTCCTGCTGGTCCTGCTGCGCGCCACCCAGGGCTTCGCGGTCGGCGGCGAATGGGGCGGTGCCGCCCTGATGGCGGTGGAGAACGCGCCCCGCAAGTGGCGCTCGCTCTACAGCAGCGGTGTCCAGGTCGGCGCCTCCGTGGGTCTGCTGCTGGCCACGCTGATCACCAAGGTCATGTCGGGCACGACCTCCGAGGCCGCCTTCCGCGCCTGGGGCTGGCGCATCCCCTTCCTGGTGAGCGCGGCCCTGGTGATCGTCGGCCTGGTCATCCGGGCCAGGGTCGAGGAGTCGCCGGTCTTCACCGAGAAGGTCGCCGCGATGTCGGAGACCGCCCGGCCCCGTGTCCCGCTGGTTGCCGCCGTCCACTCCAACCCGGCCGGCTTCTTCGCCATCATCGGCCTGCGCTTCGTCGAACTGTTCACCTTCTACGGCGTCACCACGTTCGGCCTGTCCTACGGCACCGACGAACTCGGCATGAACCGCGACACCCTCCTCGACGTCAACCTCGCGGTCGGCGCTCTGGCCGTCGTCACCATCCCCGCCTTCGCCTACCTCGCCGACCGCCACGGCCGCCGTCGCCTGTACTGCTGGGGCGCGCTGATCGGGGCGGTGAGCGCGGTGCCGTACTTCTGGGCGATGGAGTCCGGTTCGCTGCTGCTGATCGTGGTGTGCGCGGTGCTGCTGGTGAACGTGGCCCACGACATGGCCGTCTCGGTCCAGCAGTCGCTGTTCACCGACATGTTCGGGCCCGAGTACCGCTACAGCGGCGCGGGCGTCGGCTACCAGCTCGCCAGTGCCGTGGGCGGCGGTTTCACCCCGCTCATCGCCGGTTCGCTGGTCATCTGGGCGGGCGGCGGCTGGTCGCTGGTGGCCGCGTACGTCGCCCTGGGCTGTCTGGTCTCCTTCCTCGTCGCGCTGCGCCTGCCCGGCGTGGACAGGGCGAAGGAGCCGGCCGCCGTACCCGAGGAGGCCGCGGCGCTCTGACCGTCCGACGGAAAGGGGCCGTCCTTGCGGCCGGCCCCTTTGCCATGTCCGCTCGCCGTGCCCTTGTCCGCGGGGCTCGGGCCACTTAGGCTGACCGCACAGCGGATCGATTGGACCATCTAGCGGTCACTTGGGAGTCTCGGTGAAAGCAGCTGTCCTCACGGCACCCGAACGGATCGAGACGGTCGACGACTGGCCGGAACCGTTCTGCGGACCGGGCGACGTGCTCGTGGCGGTGCACGGAGTCGGCCTGTGCGGCAGCGATCTGGCGGTGTTCCACGGCAAGCGGGTCCCGCCGTCCACGCCCTGGGTCATGGGCCATGAGGGGTTCGGACGAGTCGTGGCCGCCGGAGCGGACGTACCGGACCACCTGGTGGGCCGACGGGTGGTCATCGAGCCGAACTACGCCTGCCTCAAGTGCGCCGACTGCCTCACCGGCCTGACCTCCGCCTGCCCCCACCGCGCCATCGTCGGTCTGGACGCCCCAGGCGTCCTCGCCGAACGCGTCGCCGTCCCCGCGGCCTTCGTCCACGCCGTGCCCGACGGCCCCGCCGCCGAAGACCTCGCCTGTACGGAGCCCTACACCGTGGCCCGCGCCGCGGTCCGCCGCAGCGGCGTCACCGACCGGGACCGCTGCCTGGTCGTCGGCGCCGGCGCCCAGGGCCTGCTGCTGTGCCTCGTCCTGTCCCGCCTCGGCATCACGCCCGTCGTCACCGAACCGCACCCCCTCCGCCTCGAACGGGCCGTACGGCTCGGCGCGGTCGCCGACGACGGCCGTACCGGATTCACCTGTGTCTTCGAGAGCTCCGGGTACGCACCCGCCCTGCGCCCCGCCGTGGACCGGGCCGCCCCCGGAGCCACGGTCGTGCTCGTCGGCCTCAACGCCGAGCGGCTGCCACTGACCACCGACGACGTGGTGCGGCGCCAGCTCGTGCTGCGCGGCTCGATGATCTACGACCACCCCGGCGACTTCGCCGCCGCCCTGACCGAACTGCCCGCCGCCCGCCCCGGTGCCGTGATCGAGGCCCGCTTCCCGCTCGCGCGGGCGCAGGAGGCCTTCGCCGGGGCCGCCGGACGTGCCGGCAAGACCTGGATCGACCTCGGGAGCGACCATGCGTAAGTCCATCGCCACCGTGTGCCTCAGCGGCACCCTCACCGAGAAGCTGACGGCCGCCGCACGGGCCGGCTTCGACGGGGTCGAGATCTTCGAGAACGACCTCCTCGCCAGCCCCCTCACCCCCGAGGAGATCGCCGCCCGCACGGCCGACCTGGGCCTGCGCATCGACCTCTACCAGCCGATGCGGGACATCGAGGCCGTCCCCGAGGAGATCTTCGCCCGCAATCTGAGGCGCGCCCGGCACAAGTTCGAGCTGATGCGCAGGCTCGGCGCCGACACCGTCCTCGTCTGCTCCAGCGTCGCCGCGCAGGCCGTGGACGACGACGCCCTCGCGGCGGAGCAGCTGAGCCGACTCGCGGACCAGGCCGGGGAGTTCGGCATCCGGGTGGCCTACGAGGCCCTGGCGTGGGGGCGGCACGTCAGCACGTACGACCACGCCTGGCGGATCGTCGAGGCCGCGGACCATCCCGCACTCGGCACCTGCCTGGACAGTTTCCACATCCTGTCCCGGGGCTCCGCACCCGAGGACCTCGAAGGCATCGCGGACATCCCCGGCGACAAGATCTTCTTCCTCCAGCTGGCCGACGCCCCGCTGATGGCCATGGACGTCCTCCAGTGGAGCCGCCACTACCGCTGCTTCCCCGGCCAGGGCGGCTTCGACGTCGCCGGACTCCTGCGCCACGTCCTGAGCACCGGATACGACGGCCCCCTGTCCCTGGAGGTCTTCAACGACGTGTTCCGCCAGGCGGACGCCGGCCGCACCGCCCTCGACGGACTGCGCTCCCTGCTCGCCCTGGAGGAGAACGCCGGCGTCTCCCCGCTGCCGGCCCCCGTGATCCCCTCCGGCGTCGCCTTCGCCGAACTCGCCACCAGCGACCCCGAACCCGTCGGCGAGCTCCTCACGGCGCTCGGTTTCACCCGCACCGCCCGCCATCACGGCAAGCCGGTCGACCTGTGGGAGCAGGGCGAGGCGCGCGTCCTCGTCAACGCGGGCACCGCCGGCCGCCGCACCGACACCGCCCTGGCCGCCGTAGGCCTGGAGACGGCCGATCCGGCGGCCTCCGCACGGCGGGCGGAGGCCCTGCTCGCGCCCGCCCTGCCCAGGCGCCGCACCGCACGGGACGTTCCGCTGGAGTCGATCGCCGCCCCGGACGGCACCGAAGTCCTGTTCTGCGCGACCGGCCGCCCCGAACTCCCCAGCTGGACCGACGACTTCGCCCGCACGGCCGAGAACCCGACCGCCGCCGCCGTCGCCATCGACCACCTCGCGCTGACCCAGCCCTGGGACCACTTCGACGAATCGGTGCTCTTCCACCGCACCGTGCTGGGCCTGAACCCCCACGACACGGTCGAACTCGCCGATCCCTACGGCCTGTTCCGCAGCCGCGCCCTGTCCGCCACCTCCGACGGGCCCCGGCTGGTCCTCAACCTCGCCCCCACTGCGGAGCAGGACGGTGAGACCCTGGCCCGGCACGTGGCGTTCGCCGTCGAGGACATCGTCGCCACGGTGCGCCGCGTCCAGGAGGCCGGGGCGCGGCTGCTGCGCGTCCCGGCGAACTACCACGACGACCTGGAGGCCCGGTTCGAGTTCGCCGACGGGGAGTTGGAGACCTATCGCGAGCTCGGCATCCTCTACGACCGCGACGAGCGGGGCGGGGAGTTCCGCCACTGCTACACCGAGACGGTCGGCCATGTCTTCTTCGAGTTCGTGCAGCGCTCCGGCGGCTACACCGGGTTCGGCGCGGCCAATGCGCCCATCCGGCTGGCCGCACAGCGACGGCAGGAGTTCGTAAAGCCCCGACGCTGAGCAGCCGCAGGTGTGTCATCATCCGCCGATGACCTCCGAAACGATCACCGCGGACGCGGCCGGCACCTGGACATTCGGCGATCTCACCGTGCGGCGCATCGGCTTCGGCGCGATGCGGCTGACCGGGAGCGCGGCCTTCCATCTCGGCACCCCGAGCGACCGTGAGCGCTCGATCGCCGTGCTGCGCAGGGCGATCGAGCTCGGCGTGAACCACATCGACACCGCCGCCTTCTACTTCTCCTCCCTGCGCTCCGCCAACGAGATCATCAACAGCGCGCTGTCGCCGTACCGCGACGACCTCGTCATCGCCGCGAAGGTGGGCCCCTTCCGCGACTACGCGGGGGAGTGGGCCACGTCGGCACGCCCGGAGGACCTGCGCGGCCACGTGGAGGAGAACCTGCGCCAGCTCGGCCGCGACCACCTCGACCTGGTGTACCTGCGCCGGATGGGCCAGGACTCGGTCGCCGAGCACTTCGGTGCCCTCGCCGAACTGCGCGACAAGGGCCTCGTCCGGCACCTCGGCATCTCCGACGTCGAACCCAGGCACCTGGCCGAGGCGCAGGCCATCGCGCCGGTGGTGTCCGTGCAGAACCGTTTCGGGCTCGGCTCCCGCAACCGGGTCACCGACGAGATGCTGCGGATCTGCGGTGCACAGGGCATCGCCTTCGTGCCGTTCTACGCGATCGCCGGGGAGGCCGGACCCGAGGGCGCCACCGACGCCCACGACGAGGCGGTGCTGGCCGTCGCTCGGGCGCACGACGCGTCCCCCGCCCAGGTCAGGCTGGCCTGGACCCTCGCACAGGGCCCGCACGTCCTGGCGATCCCCGGCACCGGGAACCCCGACCACCTCGCCGAGAACATCGCGGCGGGCGCCCTGCGGCTCACCCGGGACGAGCTCGACACCCTGAACTCGCTGCACCGGCAAGCTGGTTGACGGATCAGGCGATCCAGACGCCGTCCTCCATGACATGCCGCCCGCGCATCTCGTGCACGCCGTTGAGGGCCTGCACGGTGCGCGGGCGCACCTGGAAGAAGGCGTAGGAGGCGCTGTCCTCGCGCGGATCCCAGCCCGTCTTCGCCCGGAAGGCGTCGATCGCCGCGGACGGCACGTCCGTCCCGGCGTACGTCCGCACGTCCCCGTCGATGAGCACGACGTCCTGGGTGTCCCCCAGGGCCAGCCGGGTGCGGCGGCCGTCGCGCAGATTGCGGCCCGTGGGATTGGTGATCCGGGTGGACAGCCAGACGCACTCGCCGTCCCAGACGAACCACAGCGCGACCAGACACGGCAGCCCCTCGGCGTCCGCCGAGGCCACCCAGATGTCCATCTCCCGCTCCAGGCGGGCCAGTACGTCACGCTTGCGCTGTTCGGGGGCACGGCCCTCGGTGATCGTCATGACCGCGACGCTACCGCCCGCCCCCTCCCACCGCCTCGGTCCACGGCCCTACGACCGTCGACCGAGACACGTCCCCCCCGAGAACTCCGGAAGAGTCCCGGGAGCTCCGAGAGAGCCTCCGGAGCTTCGAAAGAGCCTCTGGAGCTTCTAAAGAGGAGCTTCGGAAGAGGCTTCGGCGGGCTTCCGGGGAGCCGCCGGCGACCGGACTGGCGCCCCCGAGGTTTTACGTATAACCTCTCCCGTCAACCACCTGTCCCGAGAGGCTCCGATGAGACGCGTCGCCCTGGTCACCCTCGTCGTCGACGACTACGACGAGGCGCTCCGCTTCTACACCGAGGCCCTCGGTTTCCGCCTCGTCGAGGACACGCCCCGCCCCGACGGCTCCCGCTGGGTCGTCGTACGGCCGGACGACCGCGAGAGCGGCACCGATCTGCTGCTCGCCCGCGCCAAGGGCGGCGCCCAGCAGGACCGGGTGGGCAACCAGACCGGCGGTCGCGTCGGCTTCTTCCTGCACACCGACGACTTCGCCCGGGACCACGCCCGGATGCTCGCCGCGGGCGTGACCTTCCTGGAGGAGCCCCGCCACGAGTCCTACGGCTCGGTCGCCGTCTTCCAGGACCTGTACGGAAACCGCTGGGACCTGCTCCAGCCCGCCGCCTGACCGCTCCCGTCCCCCTGTTCGAGGAAAGACCCCGCCATGACCGCTACGCGCGTAGACGCCGACCTGATCCGCCGCCTCCCCAAGGCCGTCCTGCACGACCACCTCGACGGCGGCCTGCGCCCCGCCACCGTGGTGGAGCTCGCGGCGGAGGTCGGCCACACCCTGCCCACCACCGACCCGGACGCCCTCGCCGCCTGGTACTTCGAGGCCGCCAACTCCGGTGACCTGGTGCGCTACATAGCCACCTTCGAGCACACCCTCGCCGTCCTGCAGACCCGCGAGGGCCTGCTGCGCGCGGCCGAGGAGTACGTCCTCGACCTGGCCGCCGACGGGGTCGTGTACGGCGAGGTGCGCTACGCCCCCGAGCTGAACACCAACGGCGAGCTGACCATGGCCGAGGTCGTCGAGACCGTCCAGGAGGGCCTGGCCGCCGGCATGGCGAAGGCCGCCGCCGTCGGCACCCCCGTGCGGGTCGGCACGCTGCTGTGCGGGATGCGGATGTTCGACCGGGTGCGCGAGGCCGCCGACCTGGCCGTCGCCTTCCGGGACGCCGGTGTCGTCGGCTTCGACATCGCCGGTGCCGAGGACGGCTTCCCGGCCGCCGACCACCTGGACGCCTTCGAGCACCTGCGCCGCGAGAACGTGCCGTTCACCATCCACGCCGGCGAGGCCCACGGCCTGCCCAGCATCCACCAGGCCGTCCAGGTGTGCGGCGCCCAGCGCCTCGGCCACGGCGTGCGGATCACCGAGGACATCCCCGACCTCGCGGGCGGCAAGCTCGGCCGGCTCGCGGGCTGGGTCCGGGACCGCCGTATCGCCCTGGAGATGTGCCCGACCTCCAACCTGCAGACCGGCGCCGCCACCTCCATCGCCGAGCACCCGATCACGGCCCTGAAGGACCTGGGCTTCCGCGTCACCCTCAACACCGACAACCGGCTGGTGTCGGGGACGACGATGACCCGGGAGATGTCGCTGCTGGTCGAGGAGGCCGGCTGGAGCGTCGAGGACCTGCGCACGGTCACGGTGAACGCACTGAAGAGCGCCTTCATCCCGTTCGACGAGCGCAAGGCCCTCATCGAGGACGTCGTCCTGCCCGGCTACGAAGCCGCGCTCTGAAGCATTCCCCGCAGATAGGCTGCCTGTCCGACGTGCTGGAGATCGTCGGACAGGACGCTGACCAGCCGGACCCCCAGGGTGACCGGCGGATCCCAGTTCTCGTCCACGACCCGTTCCAGGTCCCCCGCGGTCAGCCCGCGCAGGGCTTCGAGGCTCTGGGCGTGGACGGCGTCGTAGTAGCCGGCCAGCAGGTCGGGCGAGTCGACCCGCACTTTGTCCACCTGCGCGGAGGTGTGGCCGTAGCCGATGTCTCGGGGCTTGAGGTCCAGGCCGAAGCGCTTCTCCCAGTCCTGCGTCAGCCAGACCTGGTCGAGGCCGAAGGCGCCGGCCACATGGTCGTCCTGGACGCGGGTGAGATGCCAGACGAGCCAGGCGACGGAGTTGGCGTCGGGGCCGGGGCGATGGTGGAGGTCGTCGGGGCTCAGGCCCTCGACGACGGCGTGGACTTCTTCCTGGATGCGGGTGAACCCGTCGATGAGGATGTCCTTGGCATGCATGTCTCCACCATCGCGCATCACCCCTCGTCACGCGTCGGGAATCCAGCTCCCGTGGAAGCCCAGCGGCACCCGCCCCGGCAGATGGATCCGGGCCACCGGCTCGGCCGTGAAGTCCTGGGCCGCGAGAATCACCAGGTCCGAGGCCCCGCGATCGGGGTTGTGCACATACGCGATCGCGTAGCCGTCGTCCTCCGCGGCCCGCTCGGCGCAGGGGTCGGCCGGCACGAAGACGGCCTCGCTCGCGGCCGCACCTCGAGGCAGCCGGTGCACCTGTGAGGTGCCCCTCAGCAGATCGTGCTTGATGACCGCGTTGCTGAAGGCCCGGTCGGGAGGCGGGTTGCCGTCGATCGCCTGATAGGCCACGGCCATCTCCGCGGACGCCGCCGAGTAGCCGTAGCGGTGCCGGCGCGACACCAGAGCCTCGTTGACCCGAGGGAACTCCTGCGGACGGTCGTCGAGGGTCCGCACCCGCACCCGCCCCTGCCGCAGGTCCACCGTCCAGCGGTCCAGCCGCGGGGTGCCCGTCCCGTAAGGGCCTCCCGAGCCGTTGCCCGCCACGAGGAAGGGCGCGTCGAAGTTCGTCGTGTCGATGACGAGGTTCGGCCCCTCCTCGTACGCGTTGAGGGTGTGCGAGTAGTACACCGGGTCGACCTCGAACCAGCGGACCGCACCGCCCTTGCGCGGCAGCACACCGATCCGGGCCGGATGCCGGTCGTTCCAGACATAGGGCACGATGTCGCCGCGCTCGGCGCCCGCCGGGTCGAAGGTCACCGGCATGTCGAGGATCACCACGTGGTTCTCGGTGAGCGCGAAGTCGTGGATCATCGGCGCGTCCGCCACCGGGATCCTGGTGCTGCGCGAGACGCGGCCGCCCGGGTCCACCACCAGGTGCCGCACATGGTCCCAGGTCGGGTAGTAGGCGATCGCGTGCAGCTCGCCCGCGTGGGCGTCGAACTTGGTGTGCGCGGTGAACGCGCCCTCCAGGGTGCCCCGGAAGTCGTACGTGCCCACGGTGTTCAGCTCGTCGTCGAGCTCGTAGGGCAGCGGCCCGCTCTCCTGGAGCGCCAGGATCCGTCCCCGGTACGGGATCACATGGGTGTTGCACGGGAAGTCGTCCGGCGGCACCGGGCCCGGGTAGGGCTCGCCGAGCTTCTTCGCGACCTGGGAGGAGCGCACCCAGCGGTTGCGGTACCACTCCGCGCGTCCCTCGCGCAGCCGGACCCCGTGCACCATGCCGTCGCCGAGCATCCAGTGGTGGGCGCGCGGGTCCTCCAGGCCCAGCACGTTGGGGCCGTTGCGCAGATAGCGGCCGTTCAGCTCGCGGGGGATGCGGCCGGTGACCGGCAGGTCGAAGGCCGTCAGCTCCTCGGTGACCGGCTCGAAGGCGCCTTCCAGGAAGGGTAAGCGGCGTGTGGTCCGGGGCGCCGCCGCGGCGGGCGGTGCGCCCGCCCCGGTGCCCACGAGGGCGCCGGCCGCCGCGACCGCCGCCGCTCCGCGCAGTACGTTCCGTCGTGTGGGGTCCGTCATCTTCCCTGCTCCTGACCGTGGTTGTCCGCGTTGTCCTCGGGAACGGTCATGAGTCTGGTGCGCGGGAGGGATCAGGTCACGAGGGGTGGGCCCCGTCCGGGGGTGTACCCAAACCCCCTGTTTCCAGCAGGGCCATCAGCGCCCGGGCCGCCGGGCTGGTGGCCTGTGAGGGCGGCAGCAGGGCGACCGTCTCGTACACGGTCTCGCCGGTGCCCTTGACCGGGAGAGCGGTCAGCGACTCCCGCTTGTGCCGGAAGTGCCGCGGTACGACGGCCACGCCGAGGTTCTCGTCCACCAGGTCGAGGAGGCTGTGCACGTCGTTGACCTCCAGGGCGACGTTGCGGCGCGTTCCCGCGGCGGCGAAGGCCGCGTCGGTGGTGCGGCGCGGCCCCCAGTCCGGATGGAAGTCGACGAACACCTCACCGTCCAGGTCCTCGGGCGTCACGGCCGCGCCGACGGCCGCGAGCCGGTGGCTGGGGTGGCACAGCACGGTCATGGGCTCGCTCGACAGCGGTACGACACGCAACTGGTCGGTGTCCTCCTGCGCCGCCCGCACGGCGAAGGCCAGATCGAGGCGCCCGGCCGCCACCTCCTCCGCCAGCGCGGCCGACCCCGCCTGGCGCAGACAGATCTCGACATCCGGATGCTGCCGCCGGAACGCGGCGAGCAGCCCCGCCACATGCAGCCCGGCGATGCACTGCTCGGATCCGATCGCGAGCATCCCGCGCAGCACACCCTGCACGGCGGCCACCGCCTCGTGCGCGGACCGCACCTGAGCCAGGATCCGCTCGGCCTCGCCCAGCAGCGCCCGGCCGGCCGGGGTGAGGGTCACCCGGCGGGTGGTCCGGACGAACAGCGGGGTCTGCAGCTCCCTCTCCAGCGCCCGGATGGACGCGGACAGGCCCGACTGGGACACGAGCAGCCGCTCGGCGGCCCGGGTGAAGTGCTGGTCCTCGGCGACCGCCACGAAGTGCTGGAGATGGCGCAGTTCCATGATTGAGAAGCCTAGCCGCTCAATTCCATCGGATTCTTCTGTTGGACCAATGCCCCCAGGTCGCGAAAGAGTGGACACAGGTTCATGACCCTGGTTCCACCGTGCCAACCCCTCTGGAGTCGCGTTGTACACCGCACACCCCGACCGCTACGCGGAGATGCCGTACCGGCGCACCGGACGCAGTGGCCTGAAGCTCCCCGCGATCTCGCTCGGCCTGTGGCACAACTTCGGCCCGGCGGACCGCACCGTCGAGACCCAGCGGGCCATCCTGCGCCGCGCCTTCGACCTCGGCGTCACCCACTTCGACCTCGCCAACAACTACGGTCCGCCCCCCGGCGCCGCCGAGTCCGCCTTCGGCGAGGCCCTCAAGGCCGACCTCGCGCCCTACCGCGACGAGCTGATCATCTCGACCAAGGCCGGCTACCTGATGTGGCCCGGCCCGTACGGTGAGTGGGGTTCCCGCAAGTACCTGCTCTCCTCGCTGGACCAGAGCCTGACCCGGATGGGCCTGGACTACGTCGACATCTTCTACTCGCACCGCCCCGACCCGGAGACTCCGCTGGAGGAGACGATGGGCGCCCTGCACACCGCGGTGCAGCAGGGCAAGGCGCTGTACGCCGGCATCTCCAACTACTCGGCCGAGCAGACCCGTGAGGCCGCCCGCATCCTCGGCGAACTCGGCACCCCGCTCCTCATCCACCAGCCGCGCTACTCGATGCTGGACCGCCGCCCCGAGGACGGCGGCCTCCTCGACGCGCTGGACGAGCTCCAGGTCGGCTCCATCGTCTTCTCCCCGCTGGAGCAGGGCCTGCTCACCGGCCGCTACCTCGACGGCATCCCCGAGGACTCCCGGGCCGCGAGCGACAGCCCCTTCCTCAACTCGGACGCGCTGACCGAGGACCTGGTCGCCCGGCTCCGCGAGCTCAACACCATCGCCGAGGGCCGCGGCCAGACCCTCGCCCAGCTGGCCCTGGCCTGGGTCCTGCGCGGCGGCCGGGTCACCTCGGCCCTGGTGGGCGCGAGCAGCCCGAAGCAGATCGAGGACAGCGTGGGCACGATCGCCAACCTGGACTTCGACGCGGAGGAACTGGCAAGGATCGACGCGATCGTCAAGGCGTGACCTGAGCGGCGGCGCCGGCGCCGAGCAGCTGAACGAGCAGCACCGTCACCCGCTGGGGGAGAGGCGTCGTACGCCAACGGGGCGAGGCAGCCGGACCGCCTCGCCCCGTTGGGGCTCCCGGACTCCGGGCCGGCGAACGGTGCGCGAGCTGTTCGCCACCGGCTCCACCGAACCGGTCGGCTGCGTTCGCCCCGTGCACATGGGTGAGGCGTGCATCGCCGGTCCCGGACCGAACCCGCCGGGCCGGGTCGGCACGGTCTCCTGCGAGGGGCGAGGGCGGTCACGGGCAGCGAAGTGCCGCAGGGGCTGGGCGTCTTGTCCCGACCGACCGTGGCGCGGAGTTCCGTCCGGAGTCACGCCGGCGCGGGCGGACATCCGCGGCCCTGTCGTGCTGCGGGCCGCAGAGGACACCGCATGGGCCCCGCCGACTGGCCTGCCGGGCAGTCGGGCGCCGGACCGGGCCGTCGGTCGTCTGTCCCGCGGTTGTCCGAGCGCGGGGCGGGCTCCGGCTCCGGCCCGTCGGCCGCCTGGCCGGCTCCGGTCAGCCGGTGCGTTCCTCGATGTGGACGGTCACCGTGTCGCCCGACTCCTTGCCGATGGCCTTTCGTACGTCGGCCTTCACGGGCAGCATGTGGGTGCCGTCGCCGAGGGCCATGAAGGAGCTCTGGAAGGGGTGCCCGTCGATCGTCCCGCGGACCTTCACCAGCCCCCGGGTGCCGAAGAACTCCACGGAGGCGGGCCAGTGGACACAGGTCCAGCTGCCCTTCTGCGGGTTCCTGCTGAGGACCGCGGTGAACTCCGCGTCCACTCTTCCGGTCGTGGCCATGATGTTCTCCCTCGTCGACGGCTACCTCTTCAAGAGACCACCGGCGAGGGCAGAACTCATCGCGACCGCCCCTTCACGCCCCTGCCGGCAGCCGGTCCAGGAAGCCGTACACGCTCCTGATCCGGCCGTCCCCGGCCAGGGCGACCACATCGGATCCGGCGACGGGCGCCGACCCGTCGGCGTCGCTCACCAGCTCCCAGGAGAACCGCGCGGTCTCGTGATGCCCCTCGACGGGGCCGGTGAGCCGGAACGCGAAACCGGGGAACTGCTCGTGGGCCGCCGCGATCACCGCGGCGATCCGGTCGTGGCCGACCGCGTCGGCGAGAGGGTCGGTGTAACCGCCGCCCACCGCCCAGGCGGCGGCCACGGCCTTGGCGCGTGCCTCCGGCTCCCGGGCGTTCCAGGCTTCGAAGTAGCGGGCGACGGCGTTCTCGTAACGGTCCGTGTTCGCGGACATGGGAAATCAGCCTCCATGGTCGTCTGTGCTGGTGGGACCTGGTGAGACAACCCTGCCCGCGCGGCTCGTGACCGTCGATTACTTCCCGGGTCATGAGGTTTGAGCGTGTACCCGTCAGAATTCGGCCAGGAGGGCCGGTGAATATGCCAGGAGACTGGCCAAAAAGATGTGGTGACAGTGTTTCAGTAGTGAACATACTCGACTGCAGGGCCTTCACATCCAGCGAGGTGCCCGTCACGCACAGCAGCACGAGCCGCGCAACGCACACGAGCCGCACGGAAGCGAGGTCCTGCCGACAACCGGACGGAGCAAGCGGGGGAGTGGATCGTGCACGACGAATTCCTGTGCCATGTCACGGGGTACGGCATCTGCGACGGGCGGCGCATCGGTGTACCCCTCGGAACCTATCGCGCGCCCACGCTGGCCCTCGCCCTGTGGTGGTTACGGGACCGGGCCTCCTGGATGGCGGACCGGTTGGATCCCCAGCCGGAGGCCGGGTACTTCCCGGCGGGCGCCCTCGCCCCCGTTGCCGACACCGTGCTCGACGTGCCCACCGTCATGCGGCTCTGGTGTGCCGACCCGGTCCAACAGGAGCTGGCCGCCGACGAGTTGGCGGCCGGTCGGCTGATCCGGATCGCCGCGAGCGACGACACCACCGAGTACGAACTGCTCGCCGAGTCCGTGGATGCCGCGAGAATGCACCGGATGGCCTCGGCACTCTTCACTCCGGTGGCCTGACCCGAGCCGCCGGGCCGCCGCTCCGGCCGCTCCGTGGTCCGATCCGCGCCGCCGGGCGGCCAAAGGGGTGAATCGGTAGAATTCAGGCATGGCGGAGCGGCCGGTCGCACCGACGGCGCCCGAGCTCGTCCTGGAGACCGACACCGGCTCCACGGTGATGAGCCCGGGCCACGACTACCACGTCGGACGCGACCCGTTGAGCGACATCGTCATCGACGATGCCCGGGTCTCGTGGCACCACGCGGTGCTGCGACCCGAGGCCGGCCATTGGACTCTCGAGGACGAGAACAGCACCAACGGCACCTACGCCGACGGCCGCCGCGTCCACGAGTGGGACGTCGGCCCCGGCAGCGTGATCCGCTTCGGCAGCCCGGCCGACGGCCCCTGCGCGGTCGTGCTGGGCCTCCCCACCCCTGAGCGCCCCTCCGCCGTCTCGATGCCCGGCCTGACCGGCACCTTCCGCCAGCCCACCGCCGTGCGTCCGCTGCCCACCCGCACCGTCCGTATCGGCCGTGCCGAGGACAACGACCTCGTCATCGACGACCTGGTCGTCTCCCGCCGCCACGCCGAGCTGCGCGCCCGGCCCGACGGCACGTACGAGATCGTCGACCTGGGCAGCCACAACGGCACCTACCTCAACGGCCGGCCCGTCACCAGCGCCCCCCTGGGACCCGGTGACATCCTCGGCATCGGCCACTCGGCGTTCTGCCTGGTCGGCGACACGCTCCAGGAGTACGTCGACACCGGCGAGGTCTCCCTCGACGTCCAGGACCTCACGGTCGCCGTCGACCACGGCCGCAAGACGCTGCTGGACCACGTGTCCTTCCCGGTGGGGGAGAAGTGCCTGCTCGCCGTCGTGGGCCCGAGCGGCGCCGGCAAGTCCACCCTCCTCAATGCCCTCACCGGCCAGCGCCCCGCCGACCACGGCACCGTCCTCTACGACGGCCGCGACCTCTACCGCGACTACGCCGAACTGCGCCAGCGCATCGGCCTGGTCCCGCAGGACGACATCCTGCACGCCCAGCTGACCGTCCGCAGCGCCCTGTCCTACGCCGCCGAACTGCGCTTCCCGCAGGACACCGCGAAGGCCGAGCGCCGCGAACGCGTCGACGAGGTCATCCGCGAACTCGGTCTGGAGCAGCGCGCCGGGCAGCCCGTGCACAGCCTCTCCGGCGGACAGCGCAAGAGGGTCAGCGTCGCCCTGGAACTGCTCACCAAACCGTCCCTGCTCTTCCTGGACGAACCGACCTCCGGTCTCGACCCCGGCATGGACCGCTCGGTGATGCACATGCTGCGCGGCCTCGCCGACGACGGCCGCACGGTCATCGTCGTCACCCACAGCGTCCTGAGCCTCGACGTCTGCGACCGCCTGCTCGTCCTCGCACCCGGCGGGAAGATCGCCTACTACGGGCCGCCCGAGGACGCCCTCGCCTACTTCGGCTTCACCCAGTGGCCCGAGGCGTTCGAAGCCTTCGAGCGCGACCAGGACCGCGACTGGGCGGGCGACTTCCACCGCTCGCCCTTCCGGCACCAGTACGTCGCCGAGGCCACCGCGCAGCCCCGGATGCCCCGCTCCGAGCCGGTGATCATCGCGCCCCCGCCCCGGCCCCGCAGCCGCGGCGCCCAGCTCGGCACCCTGATCCGCCGCTACTCGGCTGCCCTCGGCGCCGACCGCACCTTCCTGGTCATCATGATCGCCCTGCCCTTTGTGATGGGTGCCATGGCCCGGGCCCTCGCGGGCAGCCAGCTCACCCGGGACACCGCGATGAACGCCCTGCTCATCCTGTGTGTCGGCGGTGTGCTCACCGGTGCCGCCAACGCCGTGCGCGAGCTGGTGAAGGAGCGGGTCATCTACCAGCGCGAGCGGGCCGTCGGCCTGTCCAGATCGGCGTACCTGATGTCCAAGGTCGTCGTGCTGGGCGCGATCACCGTCGTCCAGGCGGTGGTCCTGACCCTGGTCGCCCTGCTCGGGGTCGACCTCAACGCGCCCGGCGGCGAAGGCGTGTTGATGCCGCCCCTTGCCGAGATCACGATCGCCGTCGCCCTGCTGGCGTTCACGGCGATGATGCTCGGCCTGCTCGTCTCCGCGCTGGTGCGCAAGGAGGAGGTGACGATGCCGCTGCTCGTGCTGCTCGCGATCGTCCAGGTCGTCTTCTGCGGGGCCCTGCTGAAACTCGACGGCGTGCCGGGTCTCGAACAGCTGTCCTGGCTGGTGCCCTCGCGCTGGGCGCTCGGCGCGATGGCCGGCACCATCGGCCTCGCCCGCATCGTGCCCGGCGACCTCACCGGCGACCCGCTGTTCAAGCACTCGGCGGGCGTATGGCTGCTGAACATCGGCATGCTGATCGTCCTGTCGGTGCTCTTCGGATACGTCGTCTCCCGGCTGCTGCGCCGCCACGAACCCGCGGTCATGCGGAAGTAGGCGGCACGATGACGACGCCGAGCCCCGGCTTCCGGCCCACCCACGTGGTTCCCGGATTCGGCATGCCCGCCTGGGAGGCCCCCGACCCGGCCCGCCCCACCGTGCCCCTCGACCCGCTGCTGCCCGTCCAGCTCCTCGAGCGGCGCGGCGACTGGGCGTACGTCGCGTGCGCCAACGGCTGGTCTGCCTGGGTCGACGGCCGCCACCTGGTCGCCGTACCCCAGGACCCGCCCGCCCCCGAAAGCCCGCTCACCCGCGCCGCCGACCCTCGCCCCCTGCTGGCCCGCGCCGACGAGACCCTCACCCGCTACCGGGCCGCCGTCGAGGAGCTGGGCCGCGGTGGCCTCGACGGGGAGGCCTTCCGCGGCCGCACCCGGGGACTGCGGATCGGGGTGGTCGTCGACGGGGAGCACGTGTGGCTGTACGACGCCCAGCACGCGCGCTGGGTCTACGCCGACGGGACCCGGCTGAGCACCTACGCCACCGACGAGGGCCCGCAGGCGAGCGGACACCCCCCGACGCAACAGGCGGGCGGACACGCCCCGACGCAGGTCGTGACCCACGATGGCCCGTGAGACCAGCCTCTTCTCCGGCCGCCCCTCCGAACTGGTCGGCCGGCAGGTCGCGAACTACCGCATCGAGCAGGAGATCGGCCGCGGTGGCATGGCCGTCGTCTACCGGGCCCGGGACCTGCGCCTGGACCGCACGGTGGCGCTGAAGCTGCTGGCCCCCGAGCTCGCCCGCAACGACACCTTCCGCAAGCGCTTCAGCCACGAGTCCCGGGTGGCCGCCGCGATCGACCATCCGCACATCATCCCCGTCTTCGAGGCAGGCGAGACGGACGGTGTGCTGTACATCGCCATGCGGTACGTCGCCGGCAGCGACCTGCGCCATCTGCTGGACCGCCAGGGGCCGTTGCCGCTGCCGACCGCGCTGCGGATCGCCGCCCAGGTCGCCTCCGCGCTGGACGCGGCCCACGAGCACGGACTGGTCCACCGGGACGTGAAGCCCGGCAACATCCTGGTCTCCCGGGGCACCGACAGCGACCACCCCGAGCACACCTACCTCACCGACTTCGGTCTCACGAAGAAGTCGCTGTCGCTGACCGGGTTCACGACGGTCGGCCAGTTCGTCGGCACCCTCGACTACGTGGCCCCCGAGCAGATCTCGGGCCGCCCCGTCGACGGCCGCTGCGACGTCTACGGCTTCGCCTGCGTGGTCCACGAGACCCTGACGGGCCATCCGCCCTTCCGCCGCGACGACGACATGGCCCTGCTGTGGGCCCACCAGTACGACGCCCCGCCCGCCCTGTCCGAGTCCCGGCCCGGCCTGCCGGTCTCCCTGGACGCGGTGTTCGCCAAGGCCCTCGCCAAGACCCCCGACGCCCGGCACGACTCCTGCCTCGACTTCGTCGCCGCCCTCCGCTCGGCGGCGACGGGCGGCCACCCGCCGACCGAGGTCGCCCTGAAGGCCGTGGAACCCCCGGAGACCCGACCGAAGCCCCCGCCCCACTGGGCGCAACCGGTGGTCCGCGCCAGGTAGTCAGCCCTGGCCCAGGCCGTTCAGCGGCACCCGGCGGGCCAGCACCCGACGGTGGCTGATCCGCCACCCCGCGCCCACCCGGACCACGGTGTCCTCGTACGTGACCGAGCCGCACGAGCCGTCCGCCATGACGCCGAGGCCCTTGGAACGGGCGTGGACCCGGCCGTCGGTGATCTCCTCGACGAACACGTTCGTGACGTGGTGCGCCACGGGGTTCCCGGCGCCCAGTGCCAGGGCCGCCTCCTCGATCGCGTCGAGTCCGGTGAGTTCACCCTGGCCGAAGTCGGACAGGTCGTAGCAGACGTCCGGGGTGAAGACCTCGTGCAACCGGTCCAGCGCCCCGGCGTCCACCAGGTGCCCGTGCAGCGCGATCAGCTCGGTCACGGCGAGGCGGTCCTCGAGAGCCAGTGTCATGCGGTGCCCTTTCGTCGGCTGAGCGCACCCTGCCACGACCCGCGTCACGCGTCAGCCGGTTCGATCTCCCCTTTGCGCCGCACCGGCCGCGCCAGCAGGGCGCCCAGGAAACCGGTGACCAGGCCCCACAGGGCGCCGAGGCCGACCGCGGACCACAGTTCCGGCTCCAGGAACAGCTTTCCGCCCAGGCCGCCGCCGAGGTCGCCGATGCCGAGCACCGACAGACCGTAGTGGGCGGAGATCCGGCCCATGAGGCAGATCATCAGAACCGTCAGGGCGAGGGCGATCGCCAGGCGCACCGCGTGCTGCCAGGCGCGGACGCGGGCGGGGGAGCGGGCCGCCATCAGGAACGCGGCCGCGAGCAGCAGGACGGCGTCGACGACCACCAGCCACCAGATCCGGCCGTCGTGCTCGGCGAGCGTGCTCAGATCGAGCGTGGCGGTGTCCTTGGAGCGCAGCACCTCGTCCAGGACGTGCGGCATGGGCAGTCCGAAGGGGCCCTCCACCCGGCCGTTCCAGGTGGCGCCCAGGCCGATGGTCAGGGCGAGCCACACCAGGTTGGGCAGGCCCAGCAGGATCACCGCGAGTGTCTCGGAGGCATGGCCCCGGGTCGCCGCGACGACCAGGGCGACGAGGGTGCCGAGAACGACGTAGGCGAGGAGGACCACGACCATGGCGTGCGCCGCGGGCCGCACCGACTCCTGGAGGCGCAGCAATTGCCCCGGCAGGGGCGCCCGGCGCGAGACCAGCAGGGCCAGCAGCAGGACGCCCGCCAGCCACAGCAGGCCGGACAGCAGGGTCCGCGGAATGTCCGTGGTGAAGCCGACCTCGGGGGAGACACCGAACAGATCGCCCAGGTCGCTCAGCGTGTCGTCGCCGACGGAGAGCTTGAACGTCTGGCGGGCCGCGTAGCCGAGGGCGACCAGGGCGAGCAGCCACAGGACGGCGATCCGGGCGGCCCATCCGGCGAGTTCCCGGCCGCCGGTGACGGCCCGGTGCCGCAGTGGCCGCAGGAAGCCCGCGCCGAGCACCAGCGCCCCGGTCAGGGTCACGGACAGGGGGATCACGGTGAGCCCGGCCGTGCCGTCGGCGAGCCCGCCCGCACCGCCCGACAGCTTGATCGTGCCGCCGACGGCCGTGACGACCGTCGCCGCGACGACCCGGGGGAACGCGTTGTCCGGGAGGTCGGACGCACCCGCCGCCCACAGTCCCAGCGCGGCCACCACCCCCATGGCGATCAGCGCGGCCAGCACCGTGGCCAGGGCCCGCGCCCAGCCGTGCTGGGCGACGACTGCCTGGTCGGAGGGGGGTCGCGGGCTCACCCTGCCACGCTAAGCAGCGCGGGGACGGCTCGCCTGCCGGGAGGTCCGTCCGCGTCCGCTTGCGGGCGACACCGGACCGGAGCAAACAATAGGTATGTCGCGGAAAAATGCGGCCGAATCGGGGTAATCGGATCGCACGCCGCAGGAGTCCCGCGTCGGGAAGAAGAACCAGTGAGCGTCGAACCGCCTTCGTCGGGCCGCCCCACCGGGCCCCCCTCCGGCCCTCTGTCGGGCCCCTCGCAGCCGCCTTCGGGCCCGCCCTCGCAACCCCCGGGCAGCAGCGGCGGAGCACCCACGCCCGAACCCGACCGCCCCTGGTGGAGGTCGGCGCCCCGGGTCGCGATGATCGCCGCCGCGCTGGTGGCCGCCGTGGTCCTCGCGGTCGTCTTCACTCGCTCCGAGGGCGGCGGCGGCTCCACCTCGGCCGGCGGCGACGGGGAGGTCTTCCTCCAGGCGGCCGCCAAGACGGGCCCCGACCCCTTCACCGAGTCCACCGCGAAGGACAGCTCCGTGCCGCCGGTCTCCGCCACCCCGACCGGCTCCTCCGAACCCGCGAACGCCGTACGCGGCGTCGACGGCGCCGCACCCGGCCTGTACGGCGGTACCCGCAACGTCTCTAGCTGCGACGTCGAGAAGCAGGTCAAGGCCCTCGGGGCGGACCCCGCGAAGAACAAGGCGTTCGCCTCGGTCGCCGGCGTCCAACCGTCCGGGGTCCCCGCCTACCTGCGCTCGCTCACGCCCGTCCAGCTGCGCATGGACACCCGCGTCACCAACCACGGCTACCGCGACGGCGCCGCCACCAGCTACCAGGCCGTCCTCCAGGCCGGGACCGCCGTCCTCGTCGACGACCACGGAGTGCCCCGCACCCGCTGCGCCTGCGGCAACCCGCTGACCCCGCCGGTCGCCCAGCAGTCCACGCCGAAGCGCACCGGCGACACCTGGGCGGCGTACCGGCCCTCGAACGTGGTCGTGGTCGCGCCCTCGACGACCGTCATCAACATCTTCGTGATCTACGACCCCGACCACCACGACTGGATCGGCCGGCACCGCGGCGACACCGGGGGCAAGGACCACAAGACCGACCCGCCGGTCAAGCCGTCCCCGTCGGTGAGCGTGTCCACGCCGACGACACCGAGCGCGCCGACGTCCCCGAGCTCTCCGTCGCCCTGCGTCTCCGTGTCGGCCGGAGCCACCGGAACACCGACCGGAACCCCCTCCGGATCGCCGAGCCCGTGCCCGCCGACCTCCACCGCCCCGTCCTCACCGGCCCCGAGCACGCCCTCCTCGCAGCCGCCCACCAGTGAATCCTCGGGCGACGAGCCCGTCGCCCCCGACTCCTCGGCACCGCAGCCGCCCCTCGCCTCCGACACCACCACAGGGACGGCACAGTCGGCCTCGCAGGACAGCGGTCAGGTGTCCTGATCAGTGTGACGCGTCACCTGGACTGCGGCGCGCCGCTCGGGGTACGAGGACTGGTGCAGCAGCGTCCGGCCAGTCCGGCTTCCGAGAGAGAAACGCATGATCGATCACCTGGACGGGGCAGTGATACCGACTGGTTTCGACGTGCCCGTGGAACCACTGCGGCGGGCGGCGCACTACACCGGGGAGCCGGGATGCATCGCCGAGGCGCGCTCCTTCGCCGCGGAGTTCCTGGGCAGGCTCAGAACCGAGTGGTGTGCCGCCGTCGGTGACCGCGCCGAGGAGGAAGTGCTCCTCGTGGTGAGCGAGCTCGTCACCAACGCCGACCGGCACAGCAACGGGCCGTACATCCTGGAGCTGGAGGGCACCGACGAGGCGGTCGTCGTCACGGTCTACGACAGCAGCGCCGCCCTGCCGCGCAGGTTCCCCCGGGACCCCGAGCGCATCGGTCGGCACGGTCTGGAGATCGTGCATGTCCTGGCCCGGGAGGTCGCGGCGGAACGCGTACCGGTGGGCAAGCGCGTCAGGGCCGTGCTGGGGCTGAGCGGCAAGCAGTGAGACGTCGGCGGCGGCGCGGAGCGAGCGCGGCCGCTGAGGCTTTCGACCACTGACGACCACTGAGCTCGCGGTGTCATGCCCGTGATCGTGGAGCGGGTGCCGTCCGAGGACGACACCCGCCTATTCGCTGTCTCCTGTGTGCTCAGGCGCAACCCAGCTCGCCCAGCATGCCCTCGCGCAGCCGCATGATGATCCGCTTGATCAGCCGGGACACATGCATCTGCGAGCAGCCGAGCCGCTCACCGATCTCCGACTGGGTGGCCTCCTCCACGAACCGCATGTGGATGATCTCCCGGTCCCGGTCGCTGAGCTGGGCCATCAGCGGGGCGAGCGACTGGAAGTCCTCGACGAGCCGCAGCCCGTCCTCCTCGACACCGATGAAGTCGGCGAGCACCGCTTCGCCGCCCTCGGGACCGTCGCCGGTCAGGGCGGCGTCCAGGGACGAGGAGTTGTAGCCGTTCGAGGCAATCTGGCCCTCGATGACCTCGCTCTCGGAGATGTTCATCAGGGTGGCGAGTTCGGCGACCGTCGGATCGCGGTCCAGCCGGCTGGCGAGTTCCTCACGCGCCTTGGCCAGCTCGACGCGGAGCTCCTGCAGGCGCCGCGGCACGTGCACAGCCCAGGTGGTGTCACGGAAGAAACGCTTGATCTCGCCGACGATGTAGGGCAGCGCGAACGAGGTGAACTCGACCTCGCGGGACACCTCGAACCGGTCGATCGCCTTGATCAGGCCGATCATGCCGGTCTGGACGATGTCCTCCATGTCGTCGCCGCGGCCCCGGAACCTGCCGGCCGCGAAGCGTACGAGCGACATGTTCATCTCGATGAGGGTGTTGCGCGCGTACTGGAACTCGTGCGTCCCCTCCTCGAGCTCGGTCAGGCGCTGGAAGAACTGACGGGACAGCTCCCGTGCGTCCCGCGGGGCGACGGACCGCGGTTCCTCGACTCCCGGCAGGGGTGTCCCACCCGTCCTGGTCCCGCTGGCGTGCTCGGTGACCTGTGCCTCCGAACGGTTCACGGCGGTGACGACGGTATGCATTACCTCTCCCACGAAAGTCACGGCTCGACGTCTGCCTCTTCGGCCTGGTTGTCAGGGTCCTGCGGATGGTACGAGGCCTGCCGTGTACCCGGAACGCGACGACATATGCGTCCCCGGACCACGGCCGACCGAATGACCCGCAGCTCCCTCAGGCTGCGCGTACCCGAAGAGTGACGACGCATGCCCGGTGAGTGGTCCGGTGGCGGGAAATCGGCGGCCTTCAGCGGGCGACCCGGGTCGTGACGATCAGTTCGTGGAGGTACCGCTTGGTGACACGGCCGCCGTGGCGCGTCTCGATCAGATCCCGGACACAGGCCAGGAGGCCCTCGCGGCGGGTGCTGTCGAGGGCCCGGTGGCCCGAGTAGGTCAGGAGCACGTCGATGTACTGGTCGGTGGTGTAGGTGATGTCCTGTTCGAAACGGGTCACCGTGACGTCACCGAGTCGCGGACAGCTCTCGAACTCCTCCGTGTCCGAGGAGATCTCCGACGACGGCTGGAGCCGCAGCCCGGGCGGTGTGGCCGGATCCCAGCGTTCGTAGCAGTCCTGGGCCCGGGCGAAGAAGTCGACGGTGCCGCCGGCCACGTGCTCGGTGACGACCACGGCGAGGTGCCCTCCCGGGCGTAGCGCGTCCGCGGACTTCTCCACGCGGACGGCCGGGTCGAGCCAGTGCCAGGCGGTGGCACAGGCGACCAGGTCGAAGGGCTCGTCCGGCAGGGGCCAGCTTTCGAAGTCCGCGTGGCACACCTCGACACGAGGGAATCCGTCCAGTTGCCGCCGGGCCACAGCCGCCATCGCGTCGCCCAGTTCCACCGCGGTGATGTGGCAGCCGAACCCGGCCAGGGAGCGGGTGAGTTGGCCTGTCCCGGGGGCCGCCTCCAGGACACGGCTGTGCGGGCCGAGGCCGGCCACCCGGTCCAACTCCCGGACCAGAGCGGGCGGATAGCCCGGACGCGCCCGGTCGTAAAGCTCCGCCGCCTCGTTGAACGTGTCGCGCAACACCGGTCACCAGCCCCTTGCCCGTCGCCGATTCCACCCAGGGCAGAATGCCGACCCCTTGCCCTGGCGGCCACGGAATTTAGGCTGATCCGGTGAGCAGCCAAGCGCCGAACCAAGCCCGCGTGATCCCCCTGCGCCCGCAGTCCGCGCGCCCGGGGACCGCCCGCCCAGTGTCCGCACGCCCCGCCACGACACCACCGCGGGAGCCCACCAGGGAGACCAGGGAGCCCCTGTGGCGTGACCTCGTCGGGGACGTCCTGCGCCGCGAGCGCCTCGCCCAGGAGCGCACGCTCAAGGACGTGGCCGACGCGGCCCGGATCTCCATGCCCTACCTCTCCGAAGTGGAGCGCGGCCGCAAGGAGGCCTCCTCCGAGGTCCTCGCGGCCGCCGCCCACGCCCTGGGCCTCGGCCTCGGCGATCTGCTCTCCCTGGCCCAGGGCGAGCTCACCCGGCACCCCGCGCACGGCCGCAACGCGGTACCGGGATCGCCGTACGACGGGATGTGCCTGGCGGCCTGATGCGGGACCGGCGCCTCAGACCGTCACGAGGCGCCGGCTCACCACCTCGTCGGCCAGGCCGTAGGCCACTGCCTCCTCGGCGGTGAACACCTTGTCGCGGTCCATGTCGGCGCGCAGGGTCGCGACGTCGTGGTGGGTGTGCCGGGCCAGCACCTCCTCCACCTGGGAGCGGATGCGGACCATCTCCTTGGCCTGCAGGGCGAGGTCGGAGATCGCGCCGCGGTTGCCGCCGGAGGCCGGCTGGCCGAGCAGCACACGCGCGTGCTCCAGCACGAGCCGTCGGCCGGGATCGCCCCCGGCCAGCAGAACGGCCGCCGTCGAGGCCGCCTGTCCCACGCACAGCGTGGAGATCGGCGCCTGCACATAGGTCATCGTGTCGTAGATGGCCATGAGCGAGGTGAACGATCCGCCGGGCGAGTTGATGTAGATCGAGATCTCGTTCTCCGGGGCCGCCGACTCCAGGTGCAGGAGCTGCGCGATCACGACGTTGGCGACCCCGTCGTCGATCTCCGTGCCGAGGAAGATGATCCGCTCCGAGAGCAGGCGGCTGAACACGTCGGAGGAGCGCTCGCCGTGCGCGGTCCGCTCGACGACGTACGGAATCGTGTAGTTCGCCATGTCAGAGCCCCATCCGTCGCCTGGAGGCGGCCGGGCGGACGTCCGCGAGGGACTCCAGGACCCGGTCCACCATGCCGTACTCCCTGGCCTCCTCGGCCGTGAACCAGCGGTCGCGGTCGCCGTCGTGGGCGATCGTCTCCGGTGTCTGGCCCGTGTTCTCGGCGAGGAGACGCTCCATGGTCCGCTTGCTGTGCTCCAGGTTCTCCGCCTGGATCTCGATGTCGGCGGTGGTGCCGCCGATGCCCGCGGAGCCCTGGTGCATCATGATCCGCGCGTTCGGCAGGGCGTACCGCTTGCCGGGTGCGCCGCCGCAGAGCAGGAACTGGCCCATGCTCGCCGCGAAGCCCATGGCGAGCGTCGAGACGTCGTTCGGGATCAGCCGCATCGTGTCGTAGATCGCGAGTCCCGCGTACACCGAGCCGCCCGGGCTGTTGATGCACAGGCTGATGTCGGTGCGGGGGTCCTCCGCGGACAGGACCAGCAGCTGCGAGCAGATCCGGTTGGCGGAGACCTCGTCGACCTGGGTGCCCAGCAGCACGATGCGCTGGGCGAGGAGCTGGGCGGCCAGTTGGTCGTCGAAGCGGGTGGGAGGGGTGTCGCCCTCCTCGGCCCGGATGGAAGTCATGGGCTGTCCTCACGGTCGCAGGGATGTCGTCGACTCCACTGTTGACCTCGGACGATGCCCCGATGCGACTTCTCTGCCGGTGGCAGATTCGCCACCGGCAGAGCGCGGGCCCCGGGGGTGTGTTCAGCCCGTCCCGCGCAGTTGCCGGAAGAACGCCCGCACGTCGTCCACCAGCAGGTCCGGCTCCTCCATCGCCGCGAAGTGGCCGCCCCGGTCGAACTCGGTCCAGCGCACGACGGTGTCGGTGCGCTCCGCCTTGTGCCGCAGCGGGAGTTGCAGCTCGGCCGGGAAGAGAGCGAGCGCGGTCGGCGCGGTGGAAAATTCGGTGGGCCGGGCCGCCCGCCCGCCCGTGGCGTGGGCGCGCTCGTAGTAGATCCGGGCCGCCGAACCGGCGGTCCCGGTCAGCCAGTAGAGCATCACGTTGGTCAGCAGCCGGTCCCGGTCCACGGCCTCCTCCGGCAGTTCGGCGGAGTCGGTCCACTCCTGGAACTTCTCGACGATCCAAGCGAGTTGGCCGACCGGCGAGTCGGTGAGCGCGTAGGCGAGGGTCTGCGGCCGCGTCGAGTGCAGGACGGCGTACCCGGTGCCTTCGCTCGACCAGGCGCTCCACCGCCGCCAGGACTCCAGGGCGCGCTCGCGTTCCGCGGGCCCGAGCGCGGCGAGCTCCTCCTCGGTCGGTTCGTGCGTGGCCTGCGCCCCCGGCAGCAGGTTGAGGTGGACGCCGATGATCCGCTCGGGGTGGGCGCGGCCCAGTTCCCGGGAGATCGCCGAGCCCCAGTCACCGCCCTGCGCGCCGAACCGCTCGTAGCCGAGGCGCGTCATCAACTCGGCCCACGCGTCCGCGATCCGGCCCGCCTCCCAGCCCGTGTCCGCGGGCGGCCCGGACAGCCCGAAGCCGGGGATGCTCGGCACGACGACATGGAAGGCGTCGGCCGGGTCGCCGCCGTGGGCCGCCGGATCGGTCAACGGGCCGACCACGTCCAGGAACTCGACGATCGAGCCCGGCCAGCCGTGGGTGATGATCAGCGGGGTGGCGTCCGGCTCGGGGGAGCGGATGTGGGCGAAGTGGACCGTCGACCCGTCGATGACGGTCGTGAACTGCGGCCACTCGTTCAGCCGTGCCTCGGCCGCGCGCCAGTCGTAGGAGTGCCACCAGTGGTGCACGAGTTCGCGCAGGTAGCTGGCTGGCACGCCGTACGCCCAGCCCGTGGCCGACAGGTCGTCGGGCCAGCGCGTGCGGTCGAGCCGATCGTGGAGGTCGTCGAGGTCGCTCTGCGGAATGTCGAGGCGGAAGGGCCGGACCAGGCCGGTGTGCTCTGTGGGCGCAGACGTCATGCCCGGATGCTAGTTCGCACAGGTGTATCGGCCACCTGGATCAGTGGCCCCCCGACCGATGAGTTCCGGGGCGAGGATCGGTCGACACAGGTGACGGACGTTCCCATGACCCAGGAGGTACGCATGGCCACCGACGGTTTCACCACTTGTCTCTGGTTCGACGGCCAGGCGGAGGAGGCCGCCCACTACTACGTCTCCGTGTTCAAGAACTCCAGCATCGGCGAGATCGCCCGCTACCCGGAGGGCGCGCCGCAGCCCGCCGGGTCCGTGCTGACCGTCGAGTTCACGGCGAACGGCCGGCAGTTCCTCGCGCTGAACGGCGGCCCCGAGTTCAAGTTCACCGAGGCGGTCTCCTTCATGATCTTCTGCGAGAACCAGGAGGAGATCGACTACTACTGGACCAGGCTCACCGAGGGCGGCGGCGAGCCCGGCCCCTGCGGTTGGCTCAAGGACAGGTACGGCTTGTCCTGGCAGGTCGTGCCGGACCGGCTCCAGGCCATGATCACCGACCCGGACCCGGCGAGGTCGGCCCGCGTGATGAAGGCGTTCATGGCGATGAGCAAGTTCGACATCGCGGCCCTGGACAAGGCATACGCGGGCGAGTGAGCCGCGAGCGGGCTCGGATCCCGGGGTTCGGATCCCCTGGACTCGGATCTCCCCTCAGGACGAGCCGATCACCCGTGTGATCTCCCGGGCCATCCGCAGGATGCCGGGGGAGCGGACCGGGCAGGGCCGGGGCGTGGACGTCGTGGGCGCCAGACAGAAGTGCAGGTAGTCCTTGTCGAGGTGCAGGGCGGTCCGGTCCCGGTCCGGCTGGGTGCAGTAGCCGGCGTGCTCGCGCTCGTCGGAGGTGCAGGGCAGGTACTGCACCCAGGTGTACCGGGATCCGCCGGGCGCCACCGTCGCACCCGCGTCCGCGACCACGTCCCCCGAGGCGGCCGCCTGCTCCTCGTAGAGCTCGTTCACACGCCGGACCCGGTCCGGGGTGATCGGGTCCGGGCCCTGCGCCACCCACACGATCCGCGGCCGATGCCCACCGCCCGCCGCCGCGATCTGGTCGGTCAGCCGGCGAAGGTCGGCCCGGTACCTGCTGAAGTACCTCTGCGGCGAGGCGGCATGGCTGATCCCGTCCATGCACCACGTGTAGCCCCACGCGTTGCCCCAGAACTGCAGCACCACGACGTCCGGGTGCCGCGCCCGGACCAGCGCGGCCGCCTTGTCGCGGTCGGGCACCAGCGACTTCTTGCCGGTGCCCTCCAGGTAGTCGCACGGCGTGGTCCCCGAGTACGGCGCGCTCGTGTACGTCGCCCGCAGCTCCCGGCGCAGCTCCTGCCCGAGGACCTGCTGGGCCTCCGTGGCGAGCGAGTCGCCGAGGTACAGCACCTTGGGGGCGACGACGGCCGCGGAGGCGCTCGGCGCGGACTGGGCGCGCTGGTGCGTGGTGGCCGCTCGCGAGACGTCCGGGGTCGGCGGCGCGGTCTCCGGTCCGTCCGAGGGGTCGCCGCAGGCGCCGAGCAGCAGGACTGCGGCCAACAACCCCACGATCCACGGTGTCCGCATGCGCGACTCCCGCCCCGGTCGCCGAAAAACGGTTCCCCAGGCAAGCACAGCCGGGCCCAGGGGGGAAGACGCACGGCGCGGTTTCAGTCGCCTTCCGGACGCTCCAGGACGTCCATCAGCTCGGTCAGCGGCAGCGGCTTGGTCAGATGGGCGTCGAACCCGGCCGCCCGGGACAGCGCCCGGTCGGTGCCCTGGCTGAAGCCGGAGACCGCGATGAGCCGCGGCCGCTCACCGCCCGGCCGGCCCCGTACCCGGCGGGCGACCGTGTAGCCGTCGATGTCAGACAACCCCAGGTCGCACAGGACGACGTCGAACGCCTGCGCCTCGGTCGCGGCGAGCGCGGCGGTCCCGGTGTGCACGGTCGACACCCGGTGGCCCTGCCGCTCCAGCAGCGTGTGGTAGGTCGCGGCCAGGTCCTCGTTGTCCTCCACGATCAGCACGGACAGCCGGCGGTGCACGGACCGGGCGGCCGTGGGCCGGGGGCGCGGCGGGGCCGTGCAGTCGGTCGTCGGCAGGACCACCGTGAACGTCGCCCCCCGGCCGGGCCCGTCGCTGCGCGCGCCGATCCTTCCGTGGTGCAGTTCCGTGATCGTCCGCGCTACGGCGAGCCCCAGACCCAGGCCCTCCGGCGTGTCGGGGCCGGCGGGGGCGGCCCGCATGAACACCCCGAACAGTTCCTCGGCCTGACCGGGCTCGAAGCCGATGCCGTCGTCCCGCACAGCCAGCCGCGCCTGACCGCCCCCGGCCGCGAGCTCCACCTCGGTGCGGCCGCCCGGCCGGGTGTACTTGAGCGCGTTCGACAGCAGGTTCGTCAGCACCTGCGCGAGCCGCAGCCGGTCGCCGTCCACGACGAGGGGAGCCGCGGGCAGCCGTACGTCGAGGGTGCGGTGCTCGTGCGCGAACAGGCCGCCGATGTCCGCGCAGGCGCCGTCCACGACCGAGCGCAGGTCGACCGGTTCCCGCACCAGTTCCAGCCGCCCGGTCACCGCCCGGGTGCCGTCCAGGAGGTCGTTGCTCATCCGGGCCAGCGTGCCGAGCTGCCGCTCCAGGACGGCCAGCGCCGGATGCCCCTCCGGCATGTCGAGGGCGAGCAGTTCGGTGGCCGCGGTCGCGGCCGCGAGGGGGTTGCGCAACTCGTGCGAGAGGGTGGCGATGAAGCGGTCCTTGGCCCGCTGCTCCTCCCGCAGCCTGCGGCCCGCCGCGTCCAGCTCGGCGTTGACCCGGCTCAGCTGCTCGTTCACCTCGCGGATCTCCCGCGCCCGCACGAACAGGTCGATCTCCATGCCCTCCGCGCGCATCTGCGCGTCGGCCACGGCCCGCTGCTGCTCCCGCCCCACCCGCCGCAGATGCACGAACTCCGTGACGTCCTCGACCCGGTGGATGATGTGCGTCACCCGCCCCTCGTCGTCCAGGACCGGCGCGTTGACCGGGCTCCAGTACCGCTCGGCGAAGGCACCCTCCTCGTCGCCCGGGATGTCGTAGCGCTGCAGGGCCATGGTGTCCGTACGGCCGCTCGCCACGACCGTCTCCAGGGAGCGCCGCAGATTGGCCACGCCGTCGGCCGAGGGGTCCTCGGGATTGTCGGGGAACACCTCGAAGACCGGCCTCCCGACGATGCCGCGCCCGGTGCGCGTGGCCGCCAGATAAGCGCGGTTGACCTCGACGATGACGAAGTCGGGGGTCAGCACGAGCAACGGGGACAGGTTCGAGTCGAACAGGCGCCGGAAGTCCGGGGCGTCGGGCATGGGCGGACCTCCTGGCCGGGTGTCTCGGAGCGCGCCGTCTCAGGGGTCGAGGCGGTAACCGTAGCCGCGGACGGTGGTGATCCGCGGGGCGAGGACGGACAGTTCGGCGAGCTTTCCGCGCAGTCGGTACACGTGTTCGACCACGGTCGCGGGCTGCTGCCAGGACGAACCCCAGATCCGCTCCAGGAGCTGCTCCGCCGAGAACACCCGGCCGGGCGCGGCGGCCAGCATCTCCAGCAGGGCGAACTCCTTGGGGCGCAGGGTCAGCGGGGTGCCGTCGACAAAGGCCTGCCGCGCCGCCGTGTCGACGACGAGCGAGCCTGCCTGGAACACCGTCGGGACGTCGGGCGGCCGCGAGCGGCGCAAGACGGCGTGGATACGGGCCACCAGTTCACGCTGGGAGAACGGCTTGACCAGGTAGTCGTCCGCGCCGATCTCCAGCCCCGCCACCCGGTCCGCCTCCGCGGCGCGGCCCGAGACCACGATGACCGGGAGCCGGCTCGTCGACCTGAGCGCCCGCAGCAGCTCGAGGCCGCTGCCGTCCGGGAGACCCAGGTCCAGGATCGCCAGGTCGACGCCGCTCTCGTGCAGCACGGACTTTCCGGCGCGGGCGTCCATGGCCCAGGTGACGGTGAATCCGGCCCGCTCCAGATAGGAACGGCACATCAGTGCGAAGTCGGGCTCGTCCTCGATCAGGGCGAGGTGCGGGCGCATTCCGCATCACCTGGCCCGCCCGGCACCCGCCCGTTGTGTCGCTGATGAGCGGGCGTTGATGCCCAGACCATGTGGCGAAGGTAGAACAGTAAGCACCACGGTTCAAGGGGGAGCCGCCCGGGGGAGTTCCGGCGCGGACACGTGCGGTGCGGGGATCGCGAAACCGCCGCACGCGTCCGCGCCGGAGCCAGGCCCCGACGAGCGGCCGGCACGACAGCGGGGACGGCACTGTGCACGACAACGATCTGAGCCCCGTCGTCACCGCCTCCTGGCCGCCACCGCCCGCCGGCCACGGCCTCCTGCGCGACGCGGACGGCCTGGTCCTCGCCGAACTCCACGGTGAGATCGACCTCGCCAACGCCCACCGACTGCGCTGCTGGCTCGACTCCCTCGTGGCCCTCGCCGCACCGGCGTACGTCGTCGACCTGCGCCCGGTCGCCTTCGTCGACTCCACGGGCCTCAACCTGCTGCTGCGCCTGCGCCGCCGGGTGCTGGAGGGCGGCGCGACGTTCTCCGTGCTGTGCACCCCCGGCACTCGGCGGCTGCTGGCCGCCCACGGCACGCTGGAGCTGTTCGACGCGCGGTAGGGCGCACCCGTGACTAGCGTGTGGAGTCGGACCGACCACCGATTCGGGAAGGGCCGCGATCATGGCCGTACAACCTGAGGGAACCCCCTGTTGGGCCGATGCGATGTTCAGTGACGTCGAGGGAGCCAAGAGCTTCTACGGCGACGTCCTCGGCTGGACCTTCGGCGACGCGTCGTCGGAGTACGGCAACTACACGCAGGCCTACGCGGACGGCAAGGCGGTCGCCGCCGTCGTTCCGCCGATGCCAGGACAGGAGGGCCAGTCGCAGTGGTGCCTGTATCTCGCCTCGCCGGACGCGGCCGCCACCGCCGGCAGGATCCGTGACCACGGCGGCGAAGTGCTCATGGAGCCCATGCAGGTCGGCGACTTCGGCACGATGTGCCTGGGGCGCGACCCGAGCGGCGTCGTCTTCGGTGTGTGGCAGGCGGGCACCCACGAGGGCTTCGAGGCGCCGCCGGAGCAGCCGGGCGCTTACTGCTGGGCCGAGATCTACACCCGTGACCCCGAGAAGTCCGACACCTTCTTCCCGGCCGTCTTCGGCTACACCGCCCGGCAGATGCAGGACGACGCGATCGACTTCCGCATGTTCAACCTCGGTGACCACACCGTGCTCGGCCGCATGAAGATGACGGACGACTTCCCGCCCGAGGTGCCGGCCTACATCAACGTCTACTTCTCGGTCCCCGACTGCGACGACGCGGTGGCCCGCGCCACCAAGCTCGGCGCCGTCCTGAGGTTCGGGCCGATGGACTCGCCCTTCGGCCGGTTCGCGGCCCTCAGCGACCCGCAGGGCGCGAGTTTCTCGGTGATCGACGTGACCACGACCCAGGGCGACATGCCCCAGATCTCCGACGTGCCCTAGCCGGAGCGCACCGCCGAGTGCGTCGACGGCATCACCGGGGCGCCGAGCTTCCCGTCGGGCGACCGCCCGTGGTCGCCGGGAGCGGACCGGGTCCAGCCACGCCTCACGGCTGCGCGCCCGGTCCCACTCGCAGCGCCACTCCTTCGGCTCGACGGATCCGTGAACGCCTCGAGGGTCCCTCGACCGCCGGGCGACAGACGGCCGCACAGGCGCCCGGGCCGGTTGTCCGTCCGGCTCCGGCCGAACGACAGGTCGGCAGGGCGCGGGCGGAGGCCTCGGTGGACGCCCCGGCCACGTCGTCCGCCGACTGGAAGGCGCTCCGGAAGAGGGCGTGCCGGAAGAGGGTGTGCCGGCCTCCGCCCGCAGCACCGGGGCGGCACCGGCGACCGGGCTGATCCAGAGCCGGACGCTCCCCGCCACGACGCCGTCGAACTCCCGGCCCGCCGCGGCCCAGCTGGGTGTCCTCGCACCGACACCGGTGTGGACGACCATGCGGTAGCGGCGGCCGGGGGCCGACTGACCGCTGCGCACCTGGTGGGGTGAACGGGCGGCCGTCCGCTCATGGCATGATCGAGCGCATGCGTGAACGACTGGTGGCCGCGTGCGACGGGGCTTCGAAGGGGAATCCGGGACCTGCGGCCTGGGCCTGGGTCATCGCCGACGAGTCGCAGACGCCCGAGCGCTGGGAGGCCGGCCCGCTCGGCCGGGCGACCAACAACGTCGCCGAACTCACCGCCCTGGAGCGGCTGCTGACCGCGACCGACCCGGACGTGCCGCTGGAGATCCGGATGGACTCCCAGTACGCCATGAAGGCCGTCACCACCTGGCTGCCCGGCTGGAAGCGCAACGGCTGGAAGACCTCCGCGGGTAAGCCGGTCGCCAACCAGGACCTCGTCGTACGGATCGACGAACTGCTCGACGGCCGTTCGGTCGAGTTCCGTTACGTCCCCGCCCACCAGGTCGACGGCGATCCGCTCAACGACTTCGCCGACCGCGCGGCCAGCCAGGCGGCGATCGTCCAGGAGCCCGCGAGCAGCGAACTGGGCTCGCCCCCTCCGCCGCCGTCGCCGGACACCCCGAAAAAGACCGACCGCCCCGCCCGGGCCAAGTCGCCCAAGCGGAGCGGTGGTTCGTCCTCACGTACGATCAAGGCCAAGTTCCCCGGCCGGTGTCTGTGCGGACGTCCTTACGCGGCGGGCGAGCCCATCGCCAAGAACACGCAGGGCTGGGGGCACCCGGAGTGCCGTACGGAAGCGGCCGGTTAGCGCCCGGTCGCAGCGTCGACGGGTTAGATGACCGCCCCGCGCCACTCGCCGGTCTCGCGGCCGCGCTCCTCGATGAACGTCTTGAAGCGCTCCAGGTCGCTCTTGGTCTGGCGCTTCACGAAGCCGAGCTTGTCGCCCACCTTCTCGGTGATGCTGTCCGGATGGAAGTCCATCTGGAGCATCACCTTGGTGTGGGTCTCGTCGAGCCGGTGGAAGGTCACCGCGCCGGCCTGCTTGGCATCGCCGGTGATCGTGGTCCACGCGACCCGCTCGTCCGGGATCTGCTCCGTGATCTCCGCGTCGAACTCCTTGTGCACCCCGTGGACGTTGGTCACCCAGTGCGTGAGCGTGTCGGTGCGCTGTTCGATGCGCTCGACCCCGCTCATGAACTCGGGGAACGTCTCGAACTGCGTCCACTGGTTGTAGGCGGTGTGCACCGGCACGCCGACCTCGATGGATTCCTCGACCTGCGACACGGGTGAATCCCTCCTTCGTCTTCTCGGTGTGCGGCGCGGGTACCGCGCGGCCTGGACGGCAAACCGACGCAAGACGACTCTTATTCGGTGTCGAAGGTGTAGTGGGGTGTGTGGTCGAGGAGGTCGGAGGGGCGCACGTCGTTCCACGGCCTCATGGTCTCGTCGAGATCGACGACATCGGGTGTTCCGGCGGCCGGCAGATAGCGGGAGTCCGGATGCCTGCGCTGCCACCGGGCCCACAGCTTGTCCACGAAGGCGTGGTGGAGCCAGAACACCGGATCGTTGGGGGAGACCCCGGTCGCCATCTGCCCGCCCACCCAGACATGGACCCGGTTGTGCAGATTGACCCCGCGCCAGCCCTCCAGATGGTTGCGGAAGCCGTCCGACGCGCTGTTCCAGGGCGCCATGTCGTACGTCGCCATGGACAGCACCGACTCCACCTCGGCCCGGGTCGGCAGGTCCCGTACGCCGGCGCCGAGGGAGCGTCTGAGATACGTACGGGCGTCGACCCGCACGTTGATGGGCCAGTCGCCGCTGTCGGCGGCGAACGGGCCGTCCGTCACCCGCCCGTCCCGGCTGCGCCCGGTGCCGCCGAGGAAGTCGGGACCCCACAGCGAGGCGCGCGGGCTGCGGTCGGTGCTCCAGTCCCAGTAGGGGAGTGCCACCGAGGCGTCCACCGACTGCAGGGCGCGCTCGAAGTCGAGCAGGAACCTGCGGTGCCAGGGCAGGAAGGAGGGCGAACGGTGACCGGTGCGCTCGCCGTTGTCGGTGTCGGACATGATGAAGCCGTTGTGCGTGGTGACGAACGTGTCGTAGCGGCCGCTGCGCTTCAGCTCCAGGACGGCGGCGACGAACCGCCGCTTCTCGTCGGCGGTCAGGGTGGCCTGGTTCTTGCGGACGGTCATGTGCGGGTGCTCCAAAGAGGCGTGCGGGGCGGTCAGTTGGCGGGGAACGGCAGCAGCCGTGCGCCCTGGAGCTCGTCGACGGCGGCCCGTGCGGCGGCGCGCGGGGTGGGTACCGGGTCGTAGTGGCTGACGACACTGATCCAGGTGCCGTCGGCGTTGCGCATCAGGTGCAGCTCCGCGCCGTCGACCGTCACCCGGTAGCCGCCGTGGTGGCCCCCGGTGGAACGGCCCTGTATCCGGCGGCCCTTGTAGACCTCGTCGAAGGGCTCCGGGGATCCGTGGTGGTGCTCCTCGGCGGACGCGTGCGGGGCGGCCACGGCCGTCGCCGCGAGGGCGGCCGTGGCGGTGAGCGCGGTACGGCGGGTGAGTTCCGGCATGCGGTGTACCTCCTGAGTTGACGGACTCCGCATGCCTATCGGCCCTGCCGAGAGCGGGAGAAATCGCTCGTGACCGGTTGGCTCCGATTCAGACAATTACCAACATGTCGTACAGCGTTGAACAAAGATGATCTTGCTGCTGGGAGGGCTTTCGCGAACCCGGACGGAGGAATTCCTTCTCGCGCCGACCGCCGATCCGATGATCCTTTGCGCGTGAACGCCCTGGTAGTGGCCCGCGTCACGCGCGGAGATCGACGTGATCCGGAACCCCGGCCCCGCACCCCCGGGCTGCTACTCTGCGTTGCCAATCGACCGCTTTGGGTAATTTCTAGGGGTGCGTGTGAAGGTCGCCTGCGTCGGCGGCGGGCCCGCCGGCCTGTATCTCTCGATCCTGCTGAAACGGCAGGACCCGTCCCACGACATCACTGTCCACGAGCGCGACCCGGAGGGCTCGACCTACGGCTGGGGCGTCACCTACTGGCGCGGACTGCTCGACCGGCTGCACGCGCACGACGCCGAGTCGGCCCGCGCGATCGAGGAGGCCTCGGTCAGCTGGACCGAGGGCGAGGCCCGGGTGCGCGACCTGGTCACCCGGCGCGGCAGCGACCAGGGCTTCGGCATCGGCAGGCACCGCCTGCTCGAGATCCTCGCCGCACGGGCCCGCTCTCTGGGCGTGCGGCTGGAGTTCGAGCACGAGATCACCGACGGGAACCTCCCCGAGGCCGACCTCGTCGTCGCCGGCGACGGTGTGCGCAGTGCCCTGCGGACCGCGCACGCCGACCACTTCGGCGCCGAGACCAAGGAGGGCCGCAACCACTACATCTGGCTCGGCACCAGCAAGGTCTTCGACTCCTTCACCTTCGCCTTCGTCGAGACCGACCACGGCTGGATCTGGTGCTACGGCTACGCCTTCAGCCCCGAGCGCAGCACCGTCGTCGTCGAGTGCGCGCCGCAGACCTGGACCGGCCTGGGGCTCGACCGCGCCGACGAGGCCGACGGGCTGGCCCTGCTGGAGAAGCTGTTCGCCGACATCCTCGACGGCCGGCCCCTGATCGGCCGCTCCGCCGGCTCGGGCAGCGCCCAGTGGCTGAACTTCCGTACCCTCACCAACCGCACCTGGCACCGCGGCAACCTCGTCCTCCTCGGCGACGCCGCCCACACCACCCACTACTCCATCGGCGCCGGCACCACCCTCGCCCTGGAGGACGCCATCGCCCTCGCCGACGCTCTGCACGCGCACACCGGGCTGCCCCAGGCCCTCGCCCGCTACGAGCGGCAGCGCAAGGCGGAGCTCCTCTCCATCCAGAGCGCCGCCCGCTACAGCGCCCAGTGGTACGAGAACCTGCCGCGCTACATCGACCTGCCCCCGGAGCAGATGTTCGCGCTGCTCGGCCAGCGCCACTCGCCGCTGCTGCCCTATGTGCCGCCGCAGCTCTACTACCGGATCGACAAGGCCGCCGGGCAGCTGGAGGCGCTGCGCAGGTTCAAGCGCTGGCTCGGCCCGAAGGTGGCGCGCAGCGTCCACGCGCGCGAGCTGGCCTCCCGCAAGTAGCTCACCGGGCCTGGAAACGGTGTTGGGTGAATGGCGATTCACCGCTAAAGTGAATTGTCATTCACCACCGTTTTCCCGTTGAATCCGGAGTGCCGATGGACCAGCAGGGCCCGATATCGCCGCCGCGTGGAGCACGTCTGCGGACCCGGCTCACCGTGCCGGTCCTGGCGATGTGCGGCACGCTCATGGCCGTCATGCAGACCGTGGTCGTGCCCCTGCTGCCGGACCTGCCCCGGCTCACCCACTCCTCGCCCGGCGCCGTCTCCTGGATGGTCACGGCGACCCTGTTGTCCGGAGCCGTCCTCACCCCCGTGCTCGGCCGCGCCGGCGACATGTACGGCAAGCGCAGGGTGCTCACGGCGTCCCTGGTCCTGATGACCGTCGGCTCCGTGATGTGCGCCCTGTCGTCCGACATCACCGTGCTCATCACGGCCCGTGCCCTGCAGGGGGCCGCCGCCTCCGTGGTGCCACTGTCGATCAGCATCCTGCGCGACGAACTGCCGCCCGAGCGGCGGGGTTCCGCGGTCGCGATGATGAGCTCCACGGTCGGTATCGGCGCCGCCCTCGGCCTGCCGCTGGCCGCGATGGTCGTCCAGTACGCCGACTGGCACACCATGTTCTGGATGACCAGCGTGCTCGGCGCCCTGGGAGTCACGGCCGTGTCGTGGGCGGTCCGCGAGTCGCCGGTACGACAGCCGGGCCGCTTCGACGTGCCGGGCGCCCTGGGGCTAGCCGTGGGCCTGGTCAGCCTGCTGCTCGGGGTGTCCCAGGGCGGCCAGTGGGGCTGGGGCAGTCCCCGTGTCCTCAGCCTCTTCGCGGTGTCCGTCGCCGTCCTGACCCTGTGGTGGTGGCGCCAGCTGCGCACCGAGCAGCCCCTGGTCGACCTGCGCCTGGTGACCCGGCCACGCGTCGGCCTGTCCCATGTGGCCGCCCTGCTGACCGGCTTCGCCTTCTACGCCAACTCCCTGGTCACGGCCCAGCTGGTCCAGGCGCCCGAGGCCACCGGCTACGGACTCGGCCTGTCGATCGTGGCCACCGGCCTGTGCCTGCTGCCGGGCGGCGTGACCATGCTGCTGTTCTCGCCGCTCTCGGCGCGGATCTCCGCCTCCCGCGGCCCCCGCGTCACCCTCGCCCTCGGCGCCGCGGTCATCGCGTGCGGCTACGCGGTACGCATCGCGGACAGCCGCCACCTGTGGATGATCATCCTGGGCGCGACCGTGGTCTCCACCGGCACCACCCTCGCCTACTCGGCCCTGCCCACCCTCATCCTGCGCGCGGTACCGGCCGAGCAGACGGCCTCCGCGAACGGTGTGAACGTCCTCATGCGCACCATCGGCCAGGCCACCTCCAGCGCGGCCGTCGCAGCGGTGCTCGTCCACCACACCAGCCCGGTCGGCGGCACGCCCGTCCCCACCCTGCACGGCTATCTGCTGGCCTTCGCCATGGCGGGCGCGGTGGCTCTCGCGGCCTGTGCGGCGGCGCTGACCATCCCCGGCGACGCCACGCCCGAGGGGACCCGCCGGACGGAGGGCCGCACCCGGGGCGCGCGGGACGGGGCGATGGAGGGAGCATGAGTGCCGTGAGCACTACGCCCCCCACGACCACGCCGGCCCGCCGGGACGCCGAGGCCACCAGGGCCGCCATTCTCCGGGCGGCCCGTTATCTCCTGGCCCGCACTCCGCACGCCGACATCACCCTCAAGGCGGTCGCCGAACGGGCGGGCGTCAGCCCGCCGTTGATCGTGAAGTACTTCGGCAACAAGGACGCCCTGTTCGCCCGCGTCATGTCCTTCGAGTCCGACGCGACGGCCCTGCTCGACGCGCCCCTCGACGAGCTGGGCCGCCACATGGTCCGCCACGTCCTCACCGGCCAGATCGAACGCGGCGCCGACCCGTTGCTGCGGATCGCCTTCGCCCCCGTCCAGGGCGAGCACGGCGACATCCTGCGCGTCAACTTCCGCGCACAGGTGGTCGACCGCCTCGCGGAACGCCTGCGCGGGGCCGACGCCGGCCTGCGCGCGGAGCTGGCGGTGGGCACCCTCCTGGGCCTGGGCGTGATGTACGGCATCGCCCGGGGCACCGAGCTGAGGGCGACCGCCGTGGAGGATCTGGTGGACCGCTACGCCCCCACGGTGCAGGCCCACCTGACGCCCTAGCGGAAGAGGCGGTCGAGGAAGGCGTTGCCGAACACGCCGTGCGGATCGAGCCGGTCCAGCACCCCGGCCGCCTGTCCCCACACCGCCTCTCCGAACGCCCCGGGAATCGTCGTCCCGAGCATCTCCTCGTCCGCCCACGCGGCCTCGTCCGTGTAAGCCCACCCCTTGGACCACTCGACGCGGGTGCCTTCGTAGCCGTCGACGAGGAACTGCTCGATCTCCCGCAGGAAGGACTCCGCATGGGGCGTTCCCGGCAGGGTGAGGATGTCCAGCCACACCGCGGTGTCCCGCTCGGGGCGGTCCGGATCCGCCCGCAACGCCGACAGCAGCGGGGCCCGCGCCCCGGCCACCTCCGCCTCGGCCGGATCGTCGAGGCCGGTCACCCTGATCTCCACCGTGCCGTTGACCGGGAACTTCCCCTGAGCGGTGTACGCGGCCAGCCGCTCGCGGTAGAAGTCCGTGAACTCGGAGACCACCCGCTGCACCTGGTCCCGGCGCGTCAGGACGGCGTACCCGTTCGCCGTCAACCGCAGGGTCGTCGGCCTGATGTACAGGAGCGAGTTCTTGGAGGGCCCCCAGATGTCCGCCGACAGGGTCGCCGTGAGCCCCACGGCCGCCACGTCGAGCTGCGCGTTCCCGAGCACCGGCGCCAGGTACCAGGCCGCGTCCGACACCATCCGCCCGGCCAGATCGGCCACCAGGGTCGGAACGTTGTCGGAGAAGGGGTAGTTGTACGGCGAGGTCACCCGCCGCGAGGTCAGCGGCCTGGTCGGCGCCACACTCCACACCTTGAGCCACGGGAACTCCGTGTAGGCGAACCAGATGGCCTCGACCCGCCCGGCCTCCTCCATGAAGCTCGCGAAGGTCCGCCCGTCACCGCCGGGCGCCGCGAAGAGCTCGGCCGCCGGGATGTCGAGCCGGCTCACACACCGCAGATTGCTGTTGGCCCCCACCCGCAGCACGACCTCGGTGACGAAGGCACGCCCGAGATGGGTGAGCAGGGCCGCGCTGTCGGCCTCGGCGCGGCTGAAGGTGCGCAGTGCGTACGCCCCGCCGTCCTCGTCCCACACCACCGCCGTCAGCGACAGGATGCGATTGCTGAGCGAGCCGTACGTCTGCCCCGGCAGCCGCCTCTCCCCGTCGGCCGGGACGGCGGTGCCGTGCGCGTCGACCGCCAGCGCGCCCCCCAGGGTCAGGTCACCGGGCGCGGGCGCGGCGGTGACCCCGAGCCCGTGCTCCTCCAGATAGGTGAGCAGCGCCTCCAGCGTGACGCCGGTGCCGGCCCGCACGGCGGAGGCGGAGTCCAGGGACAGGCCGGTGAGGTGGGCGGCGGTGTCGACCAGGAGAACGGGCGCGTCCGCCGCGGTGCCCTCCGTGACGGTGAGGGGCGACCAACCGTGCGAGGAGCCTCGCGCGCGGACCCGCCAACCGTGCCGCCACGCCCAGTTGACGATGTCGACCACCTGGTCCGGGCCGGTCGGCGCACAGGCCCACAGCCCGTCGGCGGTGATCTCGCCGACCCAGTTCCGGTACGCCGAGCGGTACAGGGCCACGCCGGCCGGGAAGTCGGGCAGCTCCTCGGCCGCGGCGGCCGGATCGGCGGGCAGCAGCACCGGTACGGCGGCGAGGGCGGCGGCGCTCATGAGAAAGCCGCGACGGGTCCAGGACGGGTTGTCCTGCGGGTGGTTGCTCACTGAACGATCTGTCACGGGGTCACGCTAGGCGGATGTTGACACGTGCATGCCTTACGTCGAAAGGTGTCACCCGTGTGAGTGAAACATTCACAGGCCCCGACCCGGAGCGACCAGTTCCGCGCAAGTCGGCGACGGATGACAGACTGACGTCATGGACGAGCGCACATTCGGCAGGTCGCAGCAGCACGCATCCGTCGTCGGACTCGGCACCTGGCAGCTGGGGGCCGACTGGGGAGACGTCGACGACAAGGAAGCCCTCTCCGTGCTGGAGGCGGCGGCCGAGTCGGGGGTCACCTTCTTCGACACGGCGGACGTGTACGGCGACGGACGCAGCGAGCAGACCATCGCCACGTTCCTGAGCGGCAGGCCCGACCTGCACGTGCTGGTCGCGACGAAGATGGGCCGCCGCGTCGACCAGATCCCCGAGAACTACGTCCTCGACAACTTCCGTGCCTGGAACGACCGTTCGCGCCGCAATCTCGGCGTCGACCGCATCGACCTGGTCCAGCTGCACTGCCCGCCCACCCCCGTCTACTCCACGGACGAGGTGTTCGACGCCCTCGACACCCTGGTCGAGGAGGAGCGCATCGCCCACTACGGCGTCAGCGTGGAGACCTGCGAGGAGGCCCTGACCGCGATCGCCCGGCCCGGTGTGGCGAGCGTGCAGATCATCCTCAACGCCTTCCGCATGAAGCCGCTGCGCGAGGTGCTGCCCGCCGCTCAGGAGGCGGGCGTCGGCATCATCGCCCGGGTCCCGCTCGCGTCGGGCCTGCTGTCCGGCAAGTACACCAGGGACACGGTCTTCCCGGAGAACGACCACCGTGCCTACAACCGGCACGGGGAGGCCTTCGACGTCGGCGAGACCTTCTCCGGCGTGGACTACACGACCGGTGTCGAGGCCGCCGCCGAGTTCTCCGCACTGGCCCCCGAGGGCTACACCCCGGCCCAGCTCGCCCTGCGCTGGATCATCGAGCAGCCCGGCGTCACCACCGTCATCCCCGGCGCCCGCAACCCCGAACAGGCCCGCGCCAACGCGGCCGCCGCCAAGCTGCCGCCGCTGTCCGAGGAGACCCTCACGGCCATCCGCGACCTGTACGACCGCCGGATCAAGGAGCAGGTCGAGAACCGCTGGTGACCCCGCCCGGCTCCGGGACGCGGCCCCGCGCCGCTTCCCGGAGCCGCGCTGTTTGAACGATCAGGCACCGGATACCTGTACGGCATGGTCGAGACGGAGAGACGGACGGGGCGCGACGAGACCGAGGAAGAGCGCGCGGACCGCAAATGGGCCGAGCTCATCCAAGAGGTCCGGGTGGCGCAGACGGGTGTACAGATCCTGTTCGGCTTCCTGCTCACCGTGGTCTTCACACCGAAATACCACGACCTGGCCCACGCCGACCAGGTCATCTACATAGTGACCGTCGTGCTGGGCGCCTGTGCGACCGGTGCCCTGATCGGACCGGTGTCGCTGCACCGCCTCGTCTCGGGGCAGCGCATGAAGCCCCAGGCCGTGCAGTGGGCCTCGCGCCTGACCTTCATGGGCCTGCTCCTGCTGCTGCTCACCATGACCTCCGCGCTCCTGCTGGTCCTGCGCGTCGCGACCCATGACGACTGGGTGCCCTGGCTCGTCACGGGAGTCGTGGCCTGGTACCTGCTGTGCTGGTTCGCGCTTCCGCTGTGGACCCGGCATCGCTACACGGCGAAGTGAGGCGCGGCCCGTCCAACTGCCGGTCGTGCAGGCGGCTCAGCACGAGCACGGACACCGTGGCGCCGATCAGCGCGCAGAACATGTCCCACTGGGTGTCCCACACATCGCCCTGCGTGGCCAGGAAGGCGTCCGCCGCCTGACCGCCGATCACGGCGGCCGCCCACTCCAGCATCTCGAAGACGGCGCTGAAGGCCAGACAGGCGCACACCGTCAGCGGCGCCAGCCAGCGGCTGCCCCGCAGCGGTGACGTACGGCTGAGCAGCTCCCGTACGAGAACCGCCGGCACGAAGCCCTGCATGAGGTGGCCGAAACGGTCGTACGGATTGCGGTCGAGCGCGAAGGTGTCGCGCACCCAGTCGCCGAGCGGGACCTGTGCGTAGGTGTAGTGGCCGCCGACGATCAGCACGAGCGCGTGGACCGCCAGCAGAACGTACAACAGGTCGGTCAGCGGGAAGCGGCGCCGGGTCAGCACGAGCAGCGGCAGCCCGGCCAGGACCCACGCGGTCTCCAGGAACCAGGTGGTGCGGTCGCGCGGGCCCCAGGCGGACAGGGCCAGCGCGGCGACCACGACCCACGCGAGCAGGACGGGCAGGGGCCGTCGCACAGCGGTCATGAGGTGCTCCTCGTCTCAGGAGCCCTCATCGTCGGGGCAGGGGGACGACGGCGGCATGAGTACGGCTGCTCAGGCCGCGTACGCACCGGCACCCGTCTCAGCCGCCCGCGAGGACCGAGGCCAGGAAGTCGTCCACGCTGACCTCCTCCTGCCCCGGCGGCACGATCTCGCGGGTCTCGCGCAGGAAGGACGCCAGCGCCGGGGCCCAGGCGAAGACCACGGCGTGCTGGCGGCCCCCGTCGGCGCGGGCGTCGCCGAAGAACTCCATGCGCAGTTCCTCCCAGACACCGGTCGAGACCGGGCGCAGCCGCACGTCCCCGACCCCGACCGGACCGCTCAGACCCTCGGCGAGCATCTCGCGGTCCAGCCGCCACCGCGCCAGCACCCGGCCGTCATGGCTGAACACCGCGGTGACGGCGAACGGGTCCGCCGCGTCGTACCCGAGGTGGGCGAGCACGGGGCAGCGGCCCGTGCCGCCCGCCTGGAGCTGCACGACGAGCGTCTTGTGCGCGGTCCTGTGGACGAAGGAGTTCACCTGGAGGCCTCCGGGGAGAACGACGTAGAGCCCTCTAGTACCCCTCCTACGGCCAAGATGCTCAGCCTTCCGGGTGATTCCCCTTCGCGCCCCGCAGCGCCGTGATGCACGAGGCGATGGCCTGCTGGAGTTCCTCCAGCTGCTGGACCATGTCGTCCTCGTAGAAGTCCTGGGCGTCGTCGAAGGTCAGCTCCTCGAAGGCCTTGGTCGCCTTCTGGAGACTGCTGTAGAACTTCGTCCGCCGTTCCTGGACGCGGAGTTCGGGATCGGCCTCCACGGCCTCGGCGACGAGGGACTTCATGGTGTCGAACGCCTCGGCCGCCCACTCGCCGGTGTCCTCGTCCTCCTCCAGCTCCTCGAGGAGGGACAGATGGCGCTCGGCCTCCTGGCGGAGGTCCACCGGGGCGTCGATGGTCTGCCCGGCCGGGGTCTTCACCTGGCCCGACTCGGCGATCTGGCGCACGTATCCGATGCGGTCGGCCGCCCTGCTCTCGGTGGCCACGGCCTTCTTCAGGTCGTCGGTGCGCACCACGTCCCGGGCCAGCGAGGCCTGCAGCTCCGGGTCCTCCTTGATCCGGTCGAGCAGCGCGCTGCGCGCGGCCCGGGCCGTGGAGGGGTCGGCGAGGATCGCGGCCCGCAGCGCGGTCGGGTTCTCCGCGACCTCCAGCGCCTTGGTCGGGCGGATGCCCTCGGCCTCGGCGGCCTCCGCGATGGCCGTGCCGCGGTCGGACGTGGCACTGCTGCGGGAGGAGTAGTAGCTCAGCCACACGTCCGAGTCCGGCAGCTCCACCTCCTGGCCGGGCGCCAGCGCCTCGAAGTGCGGGACCATTCCGTCGTCGGCGGCCCGGTCCCAGGCCTTGTAGTAGCGCATGACGCGCTCGGGCGAGCAGCCGGCGAGCTCGGCGAACTCCTTCGCGGACACCTTCGGCGTCTCGTCCGCGCTCTGGCCGCCGGGGCGGACACTGCGCGCCACCATCAGGCCGAAGGCCCAGCCGCCGGTCCGCGCGTAGACCCCGAACTCACGGGCGTCCCGCGCCACGAGGTCATGCAGGGGCGAGGGGGACGATTCGGCCGATGCCTGAACCGGCGTCTCCACCGGCCTCTCCACCGGCGTCTCAACCGACTGCTCGGCCGGAACGGGGCCCGACGCCTCGGACGGGTCGATCGCTAGGGTCACGGGTGTTTCTCCTGGGCAGGGCTGGTACGGACCGCACGACGTGCGGTTGGGAAGCCTATTGCACCCCTCGGTACCGCCCCGGCAGCCCGGCTCGCTCAGGCGAACGCGTCGCGCAGCGCGGGCAGCAGTGTCTTCTCCGACCAGTCCAGGAACTCCGGTTGCGAGTCGCCGCCGATCTGCACCAGGGCGATCTCGGTGAACCCCGCCTCCGCGTACGGCCGTACGGCCTCGACGAAGGCTTCGGGGTCGGCACCGCACGGGATCGACACCGCGACGTCGTCGGGTGTGACGAACTGAGTGGCCGACTCGAACGAATCCGGATGCGGGAGTTCGGAGTTGACCTTCCAGCCGTTCCCGAACCAGCGGAACTGGGAGTGCGCCCGCTTGATGGCGGTGTCCCGGTCGGTGTCGTAGCAGACGGGCAGCTGCCCCACCCGCGGCTTGCCCTCGCCGCCGTGCCGGTCGAACGCGTCCAGCAGGTCCGCCTTGGGCTCGGTGGCGATCACCAGGTCGGCGAGGCGGCCGGCCAGTTCGCACGACTGCTCGCCGGAGACGGCCAGACCGATCTGCGGCGGCTCGTCCGGCAGGTCCCACAACCGCGCCGACTCCACGTCGAAGTGGGTCCCGCGGTGGTTCACATGGCCACCCCGGAACAGCGCGCGGATGATCTCCATCGCCTCTTCCAGCATCTCGTGCCGTACGTCGGCCGACGGCCAGCCGCCGCCCACCACATGCTCGTTGAGGTTCTCGCCCGAGCCCAGTCCCAGCCGGAAGCGGCCCTCGGAGAGCAGCTGCATCGTCGCCGCCTTCTGCGCCACCACCGCCGGGTGGTAGCGGAAGGAGGGACACGTCACGTAGGTCATCAGCGGAATGCGCGAGGTGGCCTGGGCGGCCGCCCCGAGCACGCTCCACGCGTACGGCGAGTGTCCCTGCGACCGCAGCCACGGGAAGTAGTGGTCCGAGGTCACCGAGAAGTCGTAGCCCGCCTCCTCGGCCCGCACCACATGGCCCACCAGCTCCCGGGGGCCGGCCTGCTCGGTCATCATCGTGTATCCGATCTGCACCATGGGTTCCGGGTCCCCGGTGACCGGAGGGGAAAACGGGCTTCCCGGGCCCTCTCGATCAAGGCCGGTGAAGGGGGGAGGATGCCCGTATGAGTTCCCTGCCCACGAGCACTCCCGCAGCCCAGGGCGTCGACGCGGCCGGTATACAGGCCTTCCTCGACGCCCTCGAAGCAGAACCGAACCTTCACCCGCACAGCCTGATGCTGCTGCGGCACGGCCAGGTCGTGGCCTCCGGCTGGTGGGCGCCGTACGCCCCGGACCGGCCCCAGCTCCTGTACTCGCTCAGCAAGAGCTTCACCGCCACGGCCGCCGGGTTCGCCGTCGCCGAGGGGCTGATCCGACTGGACGACCCGGTGATCTCGTACTTCCCGGAGTTCGAGGCGGACATCACCGACCCGCGCAGCCGCACGATGCTGGTACGCCACGTGGCGTCCATGGCCAGCGGGCATGCCGAGGAGACGCTGGACCGGGCGCGCGCTCTGGACAGCGACGAACTCGTCCGGGGCTTTTTGCTGGTCCCGCCGGACCGGGACCCCGGCACCGTCTTCGCCTACAACCAGCCCGCCACCTACACCCTCGCCGCTGTCGTCCAGCGGGTCACGGGGCAGAAGCTCACCGAGTACCTGCGGCCCCGGCTGTTCGAGCCGCTCGGCATCGGCGAGGTGGCCTGGATCGCCGACCGCAGGGGCCGCGAGCTCGGCTTCAGCGGGCTGCACGCCACCACCGACGCGATCGCCCGGCTCGGCCAGCTCCATCTGCGGGGCGGGGTCTGGGAGGGCGAGCGGCTGCTGCCCGAGTCGTGGGTGGCCGAGGCGACACGCGTCCAGATCGCGCATGAGGCACCGGTGGTGGGCGGCTGGTCGGACTGGCAGCAGGGCTACGGCTTCCAGTTCTGGATGTCACGGCACGGGTACCGCGGGGACGGGGCCTATGGGCAGTTCTGCGTGGTGCTGCCCGAGCAGGACGCGGTGCTCGCGATCACGTCGGAGACCGTGGACATGCAGAAGGTCCTGGACCTGGCCTGGGAGCATCTGCTCCCCGCGTTCGGCGCCGGCCCGCTGCCCGGCGGTGAGGCGGCGGACGTGGCCCTGGCCGACCGTCTGACACGGCTCGCCGTGCCGTCCGCCGAGGGCAAGCCCGCCCCCGCCGACCGAGCGCAGGACCGGAACACCGTCTTCACGCCCCACGGCGGCACGTGCGTCGACCAGCCGACCCTGACCGCGATCGAGGTGGACCCGGGTGGCCGGGTGACCCTCGTGGACGACGGCGACCGGCTGGAACTGGCGCCGGCAGCCGGGGAGAGCGGCTGGACGGTCGTCGAGGAACCGGTGCCGGTCGCGGTGAGCGGTGGCTGGACCGACGCGGAGACCCTCGTCGTCGACGTGGCGTTCCTGGAGACACCGCACCACCTGCTGGTGACGTGCTCGCTCGGGGACCGCACGTTCACCGCGCGCTGGCGCACCCAGCCCCTGCACGCCGGTCCGCTGCGGCGGATGCGGGCGCCGGTTCAGTCCGAGGGCACGTGAAGGGTGCTCAGGAAGGTGTCCAGCGCCTGCCGGTTCGCGGTGTCCGCCCAGTCGGCCGCGGGCGTCGTCCAGCGCAGTGAGTAGCCGCGGCCCCCACCGATGAGGAATCCGCGGCCGAAGGTGCGCACCCGGGTGCCGTCGACCTCCTCGACCCACTGCATGTCGGCGGCCTCGCGGCCCTGGTAGGTCGTCGCGCGGATGTCACCGAGGCGCTCGTAGCCGGGGTTGTCCCGCAGCCCCGGTTCCACGTCGTCGCGCCACACCGCCACGGCGTCGTCGCCGACGGCCTTGCTGTAGGTCACGGCGAGCGTACGCGGGTCGCCGGGGGCGCCGAAGGTGACGCGGTACGCCAGGTTCTCCTGGCGCTGGGTCTCCAGCGGCTTCCAGCCCTTGGGGAGGGCCACGGAGAAGCCCTCGGGGGAGTGGTACTCGCTGTACCCGGGCGGCAGTCCCGTGCCCGCGGTGGGACCGACCGTCCTGCTCGGAGTGGGCTTGGGGGTGGGTGTCGGCGACGCGGGCGGCTCGGAGCGCTCGTCGGTGCGGTTTCCGGATGCCGTGACCGAGGGGGAAGGGAGCGGGGGCTGCGGCACGGGCGCGGAGGCCGTCGCGGACGGGGCGGTCGCCTCACCGGCCGTGGCACCGTCGCCGCCGGGCAGCGCCTTGGTCACCGTGAGGACGGCGGCGGCCACCGTGACGACGGCCAGCGCGGTCCCCGCGACCAGGAGACGGCTGCTGCGGCCGGGGGCCGCGCCGTGCAGGACGCGCAGCCGGGACCTGGACTCCTGCGGCGCCTCCGCCTCGTGGCCCTCGTCGAGGACCCGCAGCAGGGCGCTCCGCACGGCCGAGCGGCTCAGCCGCTCCTGGGAGCTCTTGCGCAGCAGCCCCTGCACGGTCTGGGTGAGCGGCCCGGCCCGCACCGGGGCCCTCAGCGGCAGCCGGTCGACCCCCTTCAGGGTGGCCGCGGGACGGTCGCGGTCGCGGAAGGGCGGACGTCCCTCCACGAGCGTGTAGAGGATCGCGCCGAGCGCCCACAGGTCCGCGGCCGGGCCGATGCGCTCGTCACGGGCCTGTTCGGGGGAGGCGTACGACGGTGCCGAGAGCCTCGGGGCCAGGGTCGCGCCGGCCAGGCCCCAGCCGGTGACGATGACGGAGCCCCGGTGGTGCACGAACACCTGGCCCGGGCTGAGTTCACCGTGGGTGATGCCCTCGCCGTGCGCCGCCTCCAGTACCTCCAGCAGCTCCAGGCCGATGCGGGCCGCCCGTACATGGTCGAACGTTCCCTGCCGGCCGAGGAGTTCGCCGAGCGGGACGCCGTCGATCGGCTCGGTGACGGTCCACAGGACGCCCTCCTGGGCCACCGCGTCGACGACGGCGGCGATCCGGCCGGGGGAGACCAGCCGCATGGTCTTGGACATCCGGACCACTCCCGCGGCGGTCCGCAGCGAGGTCTCCTCGTCGGTGCCGGCCGGCAGCACGATCTCGGTCAGCAGGCAGGGGCGTTCGGCCGCCGTGTCCTCGCCGTACCAGCAGGTCCGATTGGTCTCGCGGTGCAGGACGTCCAGGGGCCGGTACCGTCCGGCGACCAACTCGTGTGTGGAGACGTGCGCCTTGACCATGTCATCCCTCGCTGAACCCCTGGCTCTCACCTTTCACAGAGGTACGGGGGGTGCGGCGGGATATGTTCAATCACATCGTCAACCGTTGGAATCCGCTTTCTGGTTGCTCGGTTTCTGACTCAGAAGTCAGTGGAACGAACACGGTCGGACACGTCCCTCACCGCAGTCCGAACCGCCCGGCCCAGGCCATGACGTCCGTGGTGGTCGCGTTGCCCCCGCACACGACCAGGCCCAGCCGGCAGTCCTCGCCGACGCGCTCCAGCACCGTCCGGGCGGCGGGCAGAAGGCACCCGGCCGCTGGTTCGCCCCACACCTTGGCGTGGTCGGCGAGGTCGAGGCAGCCCCGCACGGCCTCCCGGTCGGGGACCACGAGGACCTCGGTGACCAGAGCCGCCACATGGTCGTAGGTCAGCTGCGAGACGGACGGGGCACTCAGCGTGGAGACCAGGGAGGACAGCGCGACCGGCACGGGTGCCCCCGCGGCGAGCGCCCGGGACATGGCCTCGGCGCCCTCGGTCTCCACGCCCCAGACCCGGACACCGGGACGCCGCGCCCGCAGTGCCGCAGCGACCCCGGCGATCAGGCCGCCGCCCCCGACGCTGACGAGGACGTCGGTGACGTCGCCCGCGTCCTCGGCGAACTCCAGCCCGACCGTCCCCTGCCCGGTGATCACCACCGGGTCGTCGAAGGGGTGGACCAGTGTCAGTCCCTCGTCCCGTAGCCGGTTCACCAGGGAGAAGGCGCCGTCCATGTCGTCGGTCAGCCGCAGCGAGGCTCCGGCCGCCGTCACGAGCTCCACGGACCGGGCGGGTGCCGAACGCGGCATGACCACCGTGGCCTTGACGTCGAGCGCCGCCGCCATGTGGGCGAGGGCGATCCCGTGGTTGCCGCCGCTGACCGCCACGACCCCGGCCGCCCGCTCCGCCTCGCTCAGCGACAGCAGCTTGGCCGTCGCCCCGCGCGCCTTGAACGAGCCGGTGCGCTGGAGCAGTTCGAGCTTGACGGTGACCGGAGCACCGAGCAGCTCGGACAGACCGGGGCTGGGCAGGGTCGGCGTGCGTACGACGTGTCCGGCGATCAGTCCGGCCTGCTGCTCGATGTCCTTGATCCCGATCAAGACGGTTCCTTCCGGCGGGAGAGCTCCTCTCGAACCCTGTCCCCACCGACCGCGCAGGTCAACTCGGTATCAGAGATCGCGCCGCAGGAGGTAGTCCAGCAGGGGCCGCAGCTCGTACGCCGTCTCCGCCGCCGCGAGACGACGGCGTGACTCGGCGAGGGCGGCCGCCCTGCCACCGCACTCCTCGACCAGGGCCGCGATCTCCTCGGGAGCCCCGTCCGACTCCAGGAGCCGCGCCAGGCGCGCCGCCGCGGGAGTCGGTGAGTCCAGGGCGGCAAGCACCGGGAAGGTCTTCTTGCGCTCCCGCAGATCGCCGTGCACGGGCTTGCCGGTGACCAGCGGATCGCCCCAGGTGCCCAGGACGTCGTCGACGATCTGGAACGCCACCCCCAGCTGCCGTCCGGCCCGGTCCAGCGCGGCGACCGCGGCCGGGGGTGCGCCGCCGAGCAGGGCGCCCAGTGCGGCCGCGCAGCCGAGCAGCGCCCCGGTCTTGTGCTCGGCCATGACCCGGTACTCGTCCGGCCGCACCCGTTCCGGCCCCCTCCAGGGGCGCGTGGCGAACAGGAGGTCGTCCGCCTGCCCGCGCACCAGGTCGGACAGTGCGGTGGACAGCAGGCGCACGGCGTCGGCGCCGGAGTCGGCGAGGGTCTCGACGGCGAGGGCGAACAGGGCGTCGCCCGCGAGGACGGCCGGTCCGGTGCCGTACGCCTTCCACACCGTGGGGCGGCCGCGCCGGGCCGGGTCGCCGTCCATGATGTCGTCGTGGAGCAGCGAGAAGACGTGCACCAGCTCCACCGCGACCGCCGCGGGCACCCCGGCCCGTCCGGGCGCGCCGGCCGCCTCGGCACCGAGCACGGCGAGCGCCTGGCGCACCCCCTTGCCGGCGGACGCCGCGGCCGGGGCGCCGCCGACCTCGCACCAGCCGAAGGAGTAGGCGGCCATCTCGCTCACCCAGGGGTGCAGCCGGCCGACCGCCTCCTGGAGCGCGGGCCGTACCAACTCGCGGCTGCGGGTGAGGACTTCGGGGGCAGTGAGGGTCGTCACGCTACCGCCGCCGTCCGCACGCCGAACTCCTCCTGCGCCCGCGCCACCATCTCCCGCGCGTGCCGCAGCCCCGTGCGCTCCAGCGTCCGGGCCAGATCGTCCAGTTCGGCGGCCGTCTCGGCGCGGTCGCGGCCCAGGCGGGCCAGGGACTTGGCGAGCCCCAGCCGGGCCAGCGCCTCGCCGCGCGGTTCGCTCATGGCGCGGAACTCGGCGAGCGCCTGCTCGTACAGGTCACGGGCTTCCTGGTAATGCCCGGCCCGGTAGTGGACGTTGCCGCGCATCTTGTGGTTGTAGGCCAGCGCGCTGGACAGGTTCATCTCCCGGCAGGTCGTCTCCGCCTCGGAGAGCAGGGCGAGGGCCCGGTCGGTGTCGCCGTCGCGCACCGAGACGAGGTCGGCGAGCCCCCGCAGTGCCCAGGCGTGACCGCGCCGGTCCTCGGCGCCCGCGGCGATCTCGGCCGCCTCCTCGAACATGGCGAACGCGGTGTCGTAGGACCCGGTGTTGCGGTGCATCTGCGCGATGCCCGACAGCGCCCAGACCGTGTGCCGTGCCTCGCCGCGCCGCCTGGCCTCGGCGAGCAACTGCTCGTGCAGCCGGCCGACGGCCTCGTAGTCGCCCTGGATACGGCCGGTCTCGGCGAGGCCTGCCAGCGAGTAGCCGCGCACGACGACGTCCCCGCCGCGCTCGCCGAGTTCGGCCGCGAGTCCCAGCAGCCTTCGGGCCAGGGCGAATCCGCCGCGCTGCCGGGCCAGGGTGCCGCCGCTCCACAGTGCCCAGGCCATGCCCGCGGTGTCCCCGGCCCGGCGGGCGGCCCGGTAACTCGCCTTCCAGGTCCGGTCGGCGTCGGCCACCCGGCCGAGCCTGCGCTGCGCCTCGGCGACCGCGAGTCCGGAGCGCGCCGCCTCCCCGTGCCGTCCGGCCCGCTCTGCTGCTCTCAACTGCTCGGTGCCGGTGGCCAGGACCTCGTCCAGGGAGGAGTTCACGGAGAGAGTGGTGAGCGCGCCCTGGTACTCCGGGGCGAATGCCTTGCCGTACATGCGTGCCTTTCCGTCCGTATACACCTCATCTATACCTGCTGTGTATACATGGTGTGCATAGTGCCTCGAAAAATGAGCCCCGGCCCGGGAGCCGGGGCGTCATCCGTTGCCGGTCAAGACGTGGACGGAGCCGGACGGGTTGCCTGTGAGGCGCAGATCACTGCCTGGAACTCCGCAGTGCCGCAACACTGTTGCGGGGCGCTCAGTGCTGCTGCGCCTTCTGCGGGGTCGCCTCGCTCGGTCGTACGACGACGTAGCCCGAGCCCTGCAGCATCAGCTGCACCGCCTCGCCGGAACCGCCGCGCAGCATCGACCCTATGGACTGCGAGCGGTGCAGCGAGGTGTTGAGGCCCGCCGTCCAGCCGACGACCGCGTCCGTGTCGACGTACACTGGGAACTCCGGCGAGACCGGGATCACCAGGGGGTTGCCCTCGCAGACCAGGCCGAGCCTGCCGTGGCCGGTGAAGACACTGTTGAACAGACCGCCGCCGGCGATGCCCGCGCCCTTCACGGTCGAGATGCGGTAGGCCAACGAGGCGTCGAAACACAGGACGTTGCGGCCGTTGACCGTGAACTCGTCGCCCGGTTCCACATCCACGATGAAACAGTTCTGCGCCTCGTGCGCGAACCAGGCCTCGCCCTGCCCGCGCACCGCCATCAGGGGCAGTCCCTCGCCGGTGACGGCCCGCTTGAGCATGCCCCCGACGCCCTGGCCCTTGCGCTCGAACTGGAGATTGCCGCGATAGGCGACCATCGCCCCCTGGCGGGCGAGCATCTCGCCGTGCACCGCGTACCGGATGCACTTGGCGTTCTCGACCGTCATGCCCGGCGCGGTGGCCGGCTGCACCATGTGCTCATTGGAAAAGAGGTCACCCTTCATGGGGGCATCCTGGCCCGGAGGGATCCCCTCCGCCAAGATCCCGTGCGATACGCGCATCAGGCGCCGAACATCTGGGTCCAGTACGTGCCCGCGGGGCCCCCGCCCGCGAAGCCGATCCCGATGTGGGTGAACGCGGGCTTGAGGATGTTGGCGCGGTGCCCCGGGCTGTTCATCCAGCCCTCGACGACCTCGGCGGCGGAGCGCTGGCCGCACGCGATGTTCTCCCCGATCGAGCGGCGGTCGCAGCCCGCGGCGGCCGCCCGGTCCCAGGGCTGGGTGCCCTCGGGCGAGGTGTGGGAGTAGAACGCGCGCACCGCCATGTCCGTGCTGTAGGCCTGCGCGGCACGGGCCAGAAGGGGGTCGACGGCGAGAGGCCGCAGGCCCGCCCCGGCGCGCTCGCGGTTGGTGAGGCCGACCACCTCGTCGACCGTCCGCGTCAGGTCCGCGGGCGTGAGCGGCCTGGCCCACAGCGCTGTCCAGTAGGTGTCGCCGGAGCGCCCGTCGGCGGCGCGGGCCAGGCCGACGTGGCTGAAGGCCGGGTCGTGCAGGGTCCGCCGGGGCTGTTCGGTGCGCAGACAGTACTCGACGAGCTCGGCCGGACCCCGGGGCCCTGAGACCAGGTGCTCGCCGACGGTGATGTACGCGTACCCGGTGGCGGTGAGCCGCTGGAACACCGAGACGCCGTCGGGGCTCTCGACACCGAGCCGGCCCGCCGACGCCATGGCCGAGGCGTGGGCGCGGGCGGCGTCGCCGAGCCGGGAATCGAGCGTGACGGCGGGCGAACCGGCCCTGGAGCGAGCGGAGTTGACCAGGGCGAGGAAGGCGGCCGGCTCGGGCGCGGGGGAGGGCGACGTCAGCGGTACCGGCCGGGGCGCCGGTGATCCCGAGGACGCCCGGAAAGCGGGAGCGGGAGCGGTCCGCGGCCCTGATGCCACGGGCGTCCGGGCCGCGGGTGTCCGTACCGGGGGAACGGCGGACCGGGGTGTCCCCGGTGCCGTGAGCGACGGGGCAGGAGCCGTGGCCGTCGGCGGGTCGTCCACGACATCCACCCCGAAGTCCCGCGCCAGCCCCGCGAGTCCGTCCGCGTACCCCTGCCCGAGCGCCCGCAGCTTCCAGCTGTCGCCCCGCCGGTAGATCTCCGCGAGCAGCAGCACGGTCTCCTGGCGGGGGCGCGCCGGCGTGAACCGGGCCAGCGCACGGCCACCGGCGCCCGTGACCTGCAGGACCGGCGCGGGCAGCCGGCCCAGGGGAGTGCCGGGGTCGGCCGGGCTGACGACCACCGTGACCCTGCTCGCACCCGCGCGCAGCCGCCGGGGATCGACGGTCAGCGCATCGCCGGAGAGCCGGGCTCCGGGGGCGGAGGGCTGGTTGTAGAACACGAAGTCCGCGTCGCCCCGGACCCTGCCGCCGTCGTCCGTGACGAGGGCGGACACGTCGAAGGGGCCGGGCACCCGTACGGTGACGGCCCCTTCGGGAAGGGGCAGATTGCCCCCGGGGACCAACTCGCTCATCGCGCCGCCCTGGTGTCGTCGTTCGCGGGAAGAACGCACACCGGGGCGCGGGGGTTCCCGGGGCGCGGTCAGTCCAGCGCGACCGCCGGCGCCATGTCCTCGTGCCGCTCCAGCGGAGCCCTGCCGCGCGGGGCCTTGCCCAGGGGGGCCTTGACCGACTTGCCGCAGAACGCGGAGTCCAGGGTGCGCAGCATCGTGTTGAGGACCGTGCCGTTGTTGGACGTGTTGGCGACCGCGGCGAGCGTGCGCCTGCCGTCCTTCGAGGCGAACGCGTAGGTGTAGAAGCCCTGCACGGCACCGGTGTGGCCGTACACCGAGACCCCGCACGACAGATCGCGGCGGCGCAGCCCGAGTCCGTACGCCTGGGCGGTCCCCGACGGCATCCACCGCTCCATCTGCGCCAGTTGTGCGGCCGAGGTGAGCCGCCCCCCGAGCAGCGCGGACAGGAAGGTGTTCAGGTCCCGGGTGCTGGAGACGAGCGCGCCCGCGCTCTGCGCCCACGACACGGTCTGTTCGGTCGCGTCGACGAGCGGGGCGCCCGCCTCGTCCGGGGTGAGGTAGCCGCGGGCGTGACGGCCGGGGATCTTCATGCCGGGGTGCACGTAGAACGTGTCGCCGAGCTTCAGCGGCCCGATGATGCGGTTCTCGTACTCGGTCCGCACGGGATTGCCGGTCAGCTTCTCGATGAGCATCCCGGCGACGACGAAGTTGGTGTTCGAGTACGAGTACGCCGCGCCCGGCGCGTTCGTGCGCGGTTGGCGCAGCGAGCGCCGCACCAGTTCCGCGGGTGTGAAGACCTGCTTGCGGACCGCCTCGAACCCCGGGACCGTCTTGGCGAACATGGCGTTGGTGTAGTCGTACAGGCCGCTGCGGTGACCCAGGACGTGCCGCACCGTGATCCGGTCGTCCGGCAGCAGCCCGGGCAGGTAGCGGTTGACCGGCGCGTCGAGCTTCAGCTTCTTCTCGTCGACCAGTTGGAGCAGGACGACGGCGGTGAAGGTCTTGGTGACGCTGCCGATGCGGAACCGGTCGGCCTCGCCCATCGCCCGCTTGCTCCCGCGGTCCGCCACGCCCACCGCGGCCCGGAACACGGTGCCCCCGTCGTCGACCCGTGCCATCGACCCCGGCGCGCCCTGCGCCTGCGCGGTACGCAACACGCTGCGCAGACCCGCGAGGTCCACCGCCGGGGCCGCGGACGTTCCGGCGTGGGCGGGGACCGTGAGAAGGGGCAGCAGGACCGCCCCGGCCACCGTCCCGACCACCACTCGTGCTGATGTCATACGGCTCTTCTCCTTGGCTGATCACAGCAACGGCACAGGCAATCCTGCTTCTTTTATTGACGTCGGAAAAGAATCCCCCTAGGTTCCCGACCATGCGCACGACCTCAAGCGCCGAGACCTTTCCCGCCAACACCCCTGCCGCCTCACAGGTGTTCACCGCCGTCCTCTCGCACGGGCCGCTCGCCCGTCTGGAGGTCGCCCGGCGTGTCGGACTGTCACCGGCCGCCGTCACCAAGGCGGTCCGGCCCCTCATCGAGGCCGGCTACCTCGTCGAGGGCGTGGACGAGGACGCCCGCCCGGCCCTCGGCCGGCCCGCCAGCCTCGTGCGGGTCGACGGCGGACGGGCCCTGTTCATCGGCGTCAAGGTCACCGGCGACGAGATCATCGGTGTCCTCACCGACCTGTGCTGCCGCATCCGCGTCGCCCGCCATCTGCCGCTTGCCGACCGCGAGCCGAGGACGGTCCTCGCGGGCATCGCGGAGATCACCCGCGAGCTCCTCGCAGAGACGGACGGTTCCACGGCTCCGGTCCTCGGCCTCGGCATCGCGGTCTCCGGCGACGTCGACAGGGGCGAGGGCACCGTCCGCTACTCGCCGTTCCTGGAGTGGCGCGACGTCCCGCTCGCCGAACTCGCCGCCATGACCACCGGGTTGCCCGTCACCGTCGACAACGACGTACGCGCCCTGACCGTCGCCGAGCAGTGGTTCGGCGCCGGTGCGGGCCTGTCCGACTTCGCCGTGGTCACGGTGGGCGCCGGCATCGGCTGCGGCCTGGTGGTGCACGGCCGGGTCGTCGCGGGGGCGCACGGAGTGGCCGGGGAGATCGGCCATGTGACCGTCGATCCGTCCGGCCCGCTCTGCCACTGCGGCAACCGGGGCTGCGTCGAGGCGATCGCCGGGGAGGCCGCGATCGTCCGGCAGGTCCGGGAAGCCACCGGTGCCGAACTCCCCGACGCCGCGGCCGCCCTGGCCCTGGCACGCGCAGGGGTCGCCGGAGCCCGGGACGTGTACGCCCGCGCCGGTGAGGCGATCGGCCGGGGAATCGCCACCGTCGCCAACCTCCTCGGCCCCGAACGCGTGATCATCTCCGGCGAGGGACTCGCCGCCTACGACCTGTTCGCCGAACAGATCCGCGACGCCTTCGTCGCGGCCGCCTTCGGCTCCGCCGCCCAGTGCGACGTCCGCACCCGCCCGCTGCCCTTCGACGAGTGGGCCCGCGGCGCCGCAGCCACCGCCATCCAGTCCTTCATCGCCCCGGACACGAGCCGGTAAGCACCCGCGCAGCCGACAAGAACCCGCACCCCATTGGAGGTACGACCCATGCGGTCATCCTCGTACTTCGCCATGCCCGCCAGAGCCCTGCTGGTGCTCGCCCTGACCGCGGTCGCCGTCCCCACGGCCCACGCCGCCGACACCGCCCCGACCGCCGCCCTCGCCGCCAAGCCCTACATGGGCTGGTCCAGCTGGAGCATGCAGTCCTCCAAGTACCCCGGCCTCAACCCCGACGGCGACTACAGCTACCTCACCGAGGCCAACGTCCTCAAGCAGACCGACGCCCTGGCCGCCAAGCTGAAGAAGTACGGCTACGAGTACGTCAACATCGACGCCGGCTGGTGGATGGACAAGACCTGGAAGTCCGGGTTCGACCAGTACGGCCGCCAGAAGCCCGACCCGATCCGCTTCCCCCACGGCATGAAGGCCGTCGCCGACCGCATCCACGCCAAGGGCCTCAAAGCCGGCATCTACCTTCCGGCCGGCCTGGAGAAGGGGGCGTACGGCGACGGGAAGACCCCGATCTGGAACGCCGACGGCTGCACCACCGCCGACATCGTGTACGACGACCTGCGCACCACCAACGGCTGGGACAGCGCCTACAAGCTCGACTTCTCCAAGCCCTGCACCAGCAAGTACATCGACTCCCAGGCCCGGTTGATCGCCGACTGGGGCTACGACTTCCTCAAGCTGGACGGCGTCGGCCCCGGCTCCGGCAAGAGCGGCGACCAGTACGACAACGTTGCCGACGTGGCCGCCTGGAACAGTGCGATAGCCGGCACCGGCCGCCCGATCCACCTCGAGCTCTCCTGGTCCCTCGACATCGGACACGCCGCCGACTGGAAGAAGTACTCCCAGGGCTGGCGCGTCGACACCGACGTCGAGTGCTACTGCAACACCCTCGTCAGCTGGGAGAACTCCGTCGACGACCGGTGGGACGACACACCCGCCTGGACCCGGCACGCAGGACCGGGAGGCTGGAACGACCTCGACTCCCTCGACGTCGGCAACGGACAGATGGACGGCCTGACCAAGGCCGAACGGCAGAGCTACGCCACCCTGTGGGCCATCGCCAAGTCCCCCCTCTACACCGGCGACGACCTCACCCGCCTCGACTCCTACGGTCTCTCCCTCCTGACCAACCGCGAGGTCATCGCGCTGAACCAGGGCCCCAACCCGCCCGCGCACCCGGTCACCCCGTCCGACCCCCAGCAGGTCTGGGCCTCGAAGAACCCCGACGGCACCTACACCGTCGCCCTGTTCAACCTCGCCGACGCCCCCGCCGCCGTCACCGCCGACTGGAGCACCCTCGGCTTCACCGGCAGGGCCGCCGTCCGTGACCTGTGGAACCACGAGAACCTCGGCACCCACCGGAACAAGGTCACCCAGGCCCTGCCCGCCCACGGCTCCCGTCTGTTCACGGTCACCCCGCACGGCAGCGCGCTCACGTACACCGGCCACGAGGCCGAGTCCTCCGCGAACACCCTCGGCGGCAACGCCTCCGTCGCCGACTGCTCCGCCTGCTCGAACGGAAAGAAGGTGGGCAACTTGTACCTCGGCGGCAAGCTGACCTTCAACGACGTCATGGTCGCCAAGGCCGGCACCTACCAGATCAAGGTCTCCTACATCAGCGGTGACGCCCGCTCGGTGGACGTCTCGGCGAACGGCGGCGGCGCCACCCGCCACAAGCTCCCCGCCACCGGCGACTGGGGGACCGTGTCCAGCGTGTACGTGCCCGTGACCCTCAAGGCCGGCGCCAACACGATCACCTTCGACAGCGGCACCGGCTACGCGCCGGACATCGACCGGATCGACGTACCGAAGTCCTGACCGAGCCACCAGGAGCCGCCATGACCCCCGCCCCCTCGCGCCGCGGAGTCCTCGCCCTGACCGCCGCGCTCGCCGCCCTGCCCACCTTCAGGGCGACCGCCGCCCCGCACAGACCCACCGACTCCACCGCCCCCGGCACCGACACCCGCCACCAGTTGTGGTGGCAGGCCCCCGCCGACGAGCACTCGATGATCGAACAGGGCCTGCCCGTCGGCAACGGCCGCCTCGGCGCCCTCACCAGCAACGACCCCGGCCGTGAACTCCTCCTCGTCACCGACGCCACGATGTGGACCGGCGGCCTCAACGACACCCTCGACGCCGACGGCCAGTTCCCCTACGGCCGTCAGGACTTCGGCTCCTTCACCCTGCTGGCCCGGCTCACCGTGGACATCCCCGACCACGACCTGTCCGCCGTCTCCGGCTACCGCCGCACCCTCGACCTCGCCCGGGGCGTGAACGAGACGTCGTACGTCCGCTCCGGCGTGACCTACCGGCGGCAGATCTTCGCCAGCCACCCCGACGACGTCATCGTCCTGCACTTCACCCAGAGCGGGGGAGGCCGCTACACCGGCACCGTCACGCTGGAGGGCACGCACGGCGAGGAGCCCGCGGTCTCCTTCGGGGCCGCCCTCCCCAACGGCCTGAGATACGGAGCCGCCGTCACGGCGTACGGTTCCGGCGGCAGCGTCACCGTCGAGGGCCCGCACATCGGCTTCACCGGGTGCCGGGACCTCACCGTCGTGCTCAGCGGGGGCACCAACTACACCCCCGACGCCGCCGCCCGCTTCCGCGACCCCGACCTCGACCCGCGCACGCTCGCCCGCACCAAGGTCCGTGCGGCCGCCCGGCATTCGGCGGCGGCCCTGCTGCGCACGCACACGGCCGACCACCACACGCTGTTCGGGCAGCTGGACGTCTCGCTCGGCACCTCCTCCGCCGAGCAGCGCTCCCTCGACACCTGGGAGCGGCTCCACGCACGCGCCCGGGACGGGGCGCCCGACCCCGAACTGGAGGCCCAGTACCTCCAGTTCGGCCGCTACCTGATGATCGCGGGCTCACGCGGCAGCCTCCCGCTCAACCTGCAGGGACTCTGGCTCGACGGCAACGACCCCGACTGGATGGGCGACTACCACACCGACATCAACATCCAGATGAACTACTGGGCGGCCGACCGGGCGGGTCTGTCCCCGTGCTTCGACGCCTTCACCGACTACTGCGTCGCCCAGCTCCCGTCCTGGACCGACCTCACCCGCAGGCTGTTCAACGATCCCCGCAACCGCTACCGGAACTCGACGGGCAAGAACGCCGGCTGGACGGTCGCCATCTCCACCAACCCCTTCGGCGGGGGAGGCTGGTGGTGGCACCCGGCGGGCAACGCCTGGCTGTGCAACTCCCTCTACGAGCACTACGAGTTCACCGCCTCCCGGGCCCATCTGGAGAAGATCTACCCCCTCCTGAAGGGCGCCTGCGAGTTCTGGGAGGCACGGCTGCTGACCACGACCCTCCCGGGCACCACCCGGGAGGTCCTCGTCGCCGACAGCGACTGGTCGCCCGAGCACGGCCCCCTCGACGCCAAGGGCATCACCTACGCCCAGGAACTCGTGTGGGCCCTGTTCGGCAACTTCTGCACGGCCGCGGCCGAGCTGAGGAAGGACACGGAGTTCGCCGCCACGGTCGCCGGCCTCCGCAAACGCCTCTATCTCCCGCAGGTCAGCCCCACCACCGGCTGGCTCGAGGAGTGGATGTCCCCCGACAACCTCGGCGAGACCACCCACCGCCACCTGTCCCCGCTCGTCGGGCTCTTCCCCGGCGACCGCATCCGCCCCGACGGCTCCACCCCCGCCGAGATCGTCGAGGGCGCCACCGCCCTGCTCACCGCCCGCGGCATGGAGAGCTTCGGCTGGGCCAACGCCTGGCGCGCGCTGTGCTGGGCCCGCCTGAGGAACGCCGACAACGCCTACCAACTGGTGGTGAACAACCTGCGGCCCTCCAGCAAAGGCAGCAACGGCACCGCCTTCAACCTGTTCGACATCTACCAGGTGGAACAAGGGCGCGGAATCTTTCAGATCGACGCGAATCTGGGTACCCCTGCGGCAATGATCGAGATGCTGCTCCACTCCCGCCCCGGCCACCTGGAACTCCTGCCCGCCCTGCCCGACGCCTGGGCCGCCTCCGGCTCCCTCAGCGGAGCGAACGCCCGCGGCGGCTTCGTCGTCGACCTACGCTGGCGGAATGGGAAACCGACCGAAGCACGGATCCGCAGTGTCGGCGGCCGCACCACGACGGTCGCCCACGCCGGAAGCGCGCGCACGGTGACACTGAAACCCGGAGCCACCGTCACCCTGAAGGGCTTCGACCGATGAGGCACCGGACGGTCCGAGGGGCGCGGCTGCTCGCCGTGACGGTCGCGGCCGCCGTGCTCCAGGCCACCCCCGCACCGGCCGCCGTCAGCCCGCCCGACGGGGTGATCACCTGGGGCACCAGTGCCTACCGCATCGGCGAGTCGGCCGCCGACCGCGGCTACCGCATGGTCGTCCGCACCAGCGTCGGCGGCCGCGACCCGCGGATCCGGCTCTCCAACGCCTTCGGGGACCGCCCGGTGACCTTCGACAGCGTCTACGCCGGCCTCCAGCTCAAGGACGCCCGGCTGGTGTCCGGCAGCAACCGCCGGCTCACCTTCGACGGCTCCTCCTCCGTGATCGTGGAACCCGGCTCCACCGTGTACAGCGACCCGCTGCCCGGCAGGCTGGCCGCCGGGTCGAACCTGGTCGTCAGCCTCCACTCCCCGGACGCGGCGGGCCCGGTCACCGGGCACTGGATGGCCCTGCAGACCTCGTACGCCACCCGGGGCGACCACACCGCGGAGGAGAGCGGCGCGCACTGGACCGAGAGCATCGGATCGTGGTTCTACCTGGACGCGGTCTCGGTGCGCACGCCCTCCGCCACCGGCGCCGTGGTCACGCTCGGCGACTCCATCACCGACGGGTGGCAGTCCACGACCGACCTGAACCGCCGCTGGCCCGACTACCTCGCCCGCCGCCTCCAGAAGGCGGACACCGTGGTCAAGGGCGTGGCCAACGAGGGGATCTCCGGCAACAAGGTGCTCGCCGACGGCGCCGGGCCGAGCGCCCTGAACCGGCTGGAGCGGGACGTCCTCTCCCAGCCGGGCGTGCGCACCGTGTTCCTCTTCGAGGGCGTCAACGACCTCAAGGCGCACACCGGTGTCACCGCACAGGACCTGATCGGCGGCTACCGCCAGATCGTCGACCGGGCCCACGACGCCGGCAAGTGTGTCGTCGTCTCCACCATCGCCCCCTTCAAGGGCTGGCCGGAATGGGACCCGGCCGCCGAGGCCGTACGACAGGAGGTCAACGACTTCATCAGGAGCCACGGCGACGAGTTCGACGCGGTCACCGACTTCGACCGCGTCCTGCGCAGCCCCTACGACCACGAGCGGATGCTCCCCTTCTTCGACGGCGGGGACCACATCCACCCGGGCGACAAGGGCATGCAGGCGATGGCCGACGCCGTCGACCTGAAGAGCCTGGACTGCAAGCGCCGTTGAGGGACCGTCAGCCGTCGGCCGCCGTCTGCGGGGCGATCAGCCCCTCGCGGTAGGCGACGGCCACGGCCTCGGTGCGGCTCGCCGCACCCAGCTTGGCGAGGATGTTGGAGACGTGCACGCTGGCCGTCTTGCCCGTGATGAACAGCTCCTCGCCGATCTGGCGGTTGCTGCGCCCCCGGGCGAGCAGCCGCAGCACGTCCTGCTCGCGAGCCGTCAGAGGTGACGCGGTGGCGGCCGGGGAGTCGGCGAGACGGCCGCGCCGGATCAGTGCGTCCGCCTGCTCCAACAGCACCTCGGCGCCCAGCCGGGCGAACACCTCGCGAGCGGCCCGCGCCTCGACGGCGGCCTCCTCGCGCCGATCGGCCGCGAGCAGGGCCTCGGCGTACCGCAGCCGGCACCGCGCCGGTTCGTACACGTCACCGAAGTCGAACGCGGCGACCGCCTTCGCCCAGGCCTGCACGTCCGGCCCCGAGGTGGCCCGCGTCCACTCCGCCTCCGCCCGGGCCAGCCAGGCCTGCCCCTCCGGGCCCTGCGGTATGCCGCCCTCGCCCCGCACGGTGGCGGTCCTGGCCGGCTCCACCAGTTCGGTCGCGGTCTCCGCCCAGCGAAGCGCCCCGGCCAGATCCCCCTTGAGGCGCAGCTCGGCGGCCCGGTCGGCGACCGCGGACAGCGCGAGGGCGGCCAGCCGGACGGTGACGTGAGGAGGCGCGCCGGTCTCGTCGGTCAGTGCCGCGACGGTGGACCGCATCCGCTCCACGGCCTCCTCCGCATCGCCCCGCAGCGCCGCCGCGTCGGTCAGCACGATGCCCGCGACGAGCGTGGCCATCCAGTCGAACGGCCCCTCCAGCAGCACCCGGGCCCGGTCCGCGGCACTGAAGTCGCCGCGCGCGAGCGCCACGTACAGCGCGGGCGCCATCGTGTACCCGCCGGCCGCGGGCAGCACCTCGGCGTCGGTGTTCGCCGCCCGGACGCAGTCGTCCCAGCGGCCCAGCGTGTACAGCACCAGCAGCCGCAGATAGCGCATCTCCATCGGATACGGCGACGACAGCAGCCCGGCCCGGCGGGCGCGGTCCAGGCCCTCGGTGATCCAGGGCAGGCACTCCTCGAGATGCCCGGACTCGAAGGTGCCCACGGCGAGATTGAACAGCGCCCGCATCTCCACCGGCGCGTTGCCCGAGCTCCGGGCCAGCTCCCGGGCCTGCCGCAGCCGCTCCCGTCCCTCCGCCGTGCGTCGGCCGCCGCCCTCGAGGATCGCCAGGGAGATCAGCAGGTCCGCCCGGGCGTCCGTGACGCTCAGCTGCTCCGCCCTGCCGAGGGCGTGCCGGGCGATCCGCAGCGCGGTCTCGTTCTCCCCGACATGACGGGCCGCCAGCACATGGGTCGCCGCGGCCCACACCCAGGTACGGGACGGGGGATCGGCGGGGATCATGGCGAGCGCCTCGCTGCTGTAGGCGAAGGCCGCGGTGAGGTTGTCGACGCTCATGAGGTTCCCGGCCAGGGTGTAGCGGACCCGGGCGGCGAGCTCGGAGTCCGCCTCCTGGCCGACGCCGGCGAGCGCGGCCCGCGTGAGGGAGACCGCCCGGTGCAGTTCGCCGGTGTGCGCGGCGGCGGCCGAGGCCCGCAGCATCAGCCGGACCTGGTCGACCCCCTCGGCCTCGGGCCGCGCGGCCGGTTCCACCGCCGACCACAGGTCGAGGGCCGCCTCCAGATGCCGTAGCTCCTCGGCGGGCGCCCCCACCCGCTCTGCGTGGTCCGCGGCCTCCAGCGAGGCGGCGAGCGCGGGGGCCAGCTCGTGGCTCTCGCGGTAGTGGTGGGCCCGCTCCGCCGCGCTCTCGGCCCGATGGCCCCGCCCGTCGAGCAGCCGGGCGAACGCTCCGTGCAGCCTCGCCCGTTCGCCCGGCAGGAGATCGGCGTACACGGCTTCCCGGGCCAGGGCGTGCCGGAAGGAGTACGTGTCCCCCTCGCCGGGCACCAGCAGCTGCCGCCCGATGGCCTCGCGCAGGGCCGCCTCCAGTTCCTCCTCGGGCAGGCGCACGGCGTCCCGCAGCAGGTCGTGCTCGACACGCCGCCCGGCGACGGCGGCGGTGCGCAGCACCTGCTGAGCGGTGTCGGACAGCTGCTCGAAGCGGATCAGCAGCACATCGGCGAGCCCACTGGGCATCCCGCCGTCCCCGCTCCCCGTGGCGGCGAGCAACTCCTCGGCGTAGAAGGCGTTGCCCTCGGCCCGCTCGACGATCCGCCGCACCGTGGTGTCCGGCAGCGGCCCCTCGCGCAGCGCCCGCACCAGCCGGGCCACCTCGCCGTCGGCCATCGGCCGCAGCTCCAGCCGCTCGACACCGGGCAGCCGCACCAGCTCGGCGAGCAGCGGCCGCAGCGGATGTCGTCGGTGCAGATCGTCGGCGCGGTAGGAGGCGAGTACGGCCAGCCGATGTGTGGGCGCTCCTCCCGCCGACCGCTGCAGGATCCCGCGGCTGAGCAGGAACCGCAGCAGGTCCCGGGACGACTGGTCGGCCCAGTGCAGATCCTCCAGGACGAGCAGCAGGGGATGGGCGTCGGCGAGGTCGGCGAGCAGCCCGGCGATGCCCTCGAACAGTCGGAGCCGGCCACCGGAGTCCCCGGCGGAGCCGCCCCCCAGCAACCGCTCCACCACCGGATGGGCGGTGAGGGCCGCGGCGAACCGCTCGTCCTGCGCGAGCGCCCCGAGCACCTCGGTGAACGGCAGGTACGGCAGTCCGACATCACCGAGATCGACACAGTGACCGGTGAGCACGGTCATGCCGCTTCGGGCAGCCCTGCGGGCCACCTCGTCGAGGAGCCGCGTCTTGCCGACCCCGGCGTCCCCGGCGACGAGCACGGCCCGCGCCTCTCCACCCCGAGCCCGCTCCAGCACCCCGGAAAGCCGGACGAGCTCGTCTTCTCGCCCGATGAGGGGCGTACTGATGGAGATCTGCGACACGCGTACATCCTGGCACTTCGCACGGCCGGCCGCGCGACCCGCCCGGGGTCAGACCGGCCGGCCCCGGCTCATCGGCGCAAGGTGCGAGCCCAGTCCGCCGGCACCCGCCCCTCGGGCCCGGGCGCCGGCTGCGACTGCGGATGACTCCCCGGCCCCGCCAACTCCGGCCCCGCCTCGAACATCTCGTTCGTCTCGAAGTTCCAGAACCATTCCTCGCCCGGCTCGAAGCTCTGCACCAGAGGATGCCCGGACTCCCCGAAATGGCCGGTGGCGTGCTGACCGGGCGAGGAGTCGCAGCACCCCACGTGCCCGCACTGCGCACACCGCCGCAGATGGAACCACCATCCACCCATCGCGTCGCACTCCACACACCCGTCCCCGCTGGGCGGCACGCTCGGGTCGATCCCCTTGATGTCGGTCACTCCGGCTCCTCGGTCGTCTCGTCGTTGTCCACGGCGGTCAGCGGAAGCAGCACCTGGAAGCGGGTGTCGCCCGGCGACGACTCCACCTGGAGCGTCCCGTGGTGCTTGTTGACCACGATCCGCCAGGAGATGTCGAGCCCGAGACCCGTCCCCTCGCCCACCGGCTTGGTGGTGAAGAAGGGATCGAAGATCCGTCCGCGGATGTCCGGCGGCACCCCGGGCCCGGTGTCCCGGAACTCCACCAGCAGCCGGTCGTGGTCGAGGGCGGTGCGGACGGTCAACGTGCCCTCCCCGCCCACGCTGTTGATGGCCTGCACCGCGTTGTCGATCAGGTTGGTCCACACCTGGTTGAGCTCGGCGGGGTAGGCCGGGATCCTCGGCAGTGTCCGGTCGTACTCCTTGACGACCTTGATCTGCTGACCGATCTTCCCGGACAGCATCAGCAGCGTGCTGTCGAGGAGTTCGTGCACGTCGGCCACCTGATAGGGCGCGCGGTCCAGCTGGGAGTACTGCTTCGCCGCGTCGACGAGGTGCGAGATCCGGGCCGTGGAGTCGTTGATCTCGTCCATCAACAGCTCGGTCTCGACGGTGTAGTTGAGCCAGCCGATCGCGTTCGGCAGCATCTCCTCGTCGAGGGCGGCCGCGACCTGGTCCAGCCAGTCGACGTCCAGGCCGGCCTGGACGAAGGTGGGCGCGATCCGCCAGCCCTCCTGGATGCCGTGGTCGTCGAGCCAGTCGGCGAGGGTGTCCTCCCGGTCGGAGGCCTCCAGAGGGCTCAACGTCGGCGCCTTGGCGACGCGTTCGGCGGTGCGCTCCTGGATGTCGATCAGGTTGGCCATGACCTCGGGGCTGTAGGAGCCCTGGGCGATGATGCCGAGCTTGTGGCGCATCTTGCCCACCCGCTCGCGCAGCGTCGACGTGGCCCGTACGGCAGCCGCCGCCGGGTTGTTGAGCTCGTGCGTGAGACCGGCGGACAACGAGCCGAGCGCCAGCAGCCGTTCCCGCTGCCCGATGGCCCGCTGGGTGTTCTTCGAACCGAAGAAGAGCCCCTCCAGCAGATGGACCGCCATCGGGAACCATTCCTGCATGAAGGCCGAGAACGTCTCCGCGGGCAGCACGAAGAACCGTGAGGGCTCGGTGACCCGCATGGAGCCGTTGTACGTCTGCTGCACGCGGTCGCCGAGGTACGCCTGCATGGATCCCGCGTAGACCCCTGGCTGCGAGGTGCGACTGATCTCCACGTCGTCACCGCCGACCCGGCGGGAGAGGACGACCGTGCCCTCGATCATCACGTAGAAGCAGGTGGCGGGTTCACCCTCGGTGTACACCGGACCGGGTTCGAACCGCTCCACCCGGCCCCCGGCGCACAGCTGCCCGAGCTGCTCAGGGGTGAGCTTCTCGAACAGGAACAGCGACCCGATCTCCCCGGGGCTGCACGGCATCAACTGCCCGCTCACGACTGCTCCAGATACCGGTGGACGAGCATCACGGCCATGGCTCCCTCTCCGACGGCGGACGCGACCCGCTTCGCGGACTCGGCGCGCGCGTCGCCCGCGACGAAAACGCCCGGAACATTGGTCTCCAGGTGGTACGGCGGCCGGTCCAGCTCCCAGTCCGCAGGCGGTCGCCCGTCGGCGGTCAGGTCGGGCCCGGCCAGGATGAACCCGTGCTCGTCCCGGAGCACCGTGCCGTCCAGCCAGCCGGTCAGCGGGGCCGCCCCGATGAACACGAACATCCACTGCGCGTCGACGAGTTCGGTCTCACCGGTGTCCACGTCGCGCAGGGTCAGCTGCTCCAGATGGTCCGAGCCGTGCGCCGACTCCACGACGGTACGCGCGCGGACCGAGATGTTGGGCGCCTCCTCGATCTGCTGGATCAGGTAGTGCGACATCGACGCGGCGAGGTCGGGACCGCGCACCAGCAGGGTCACCGACTTGGCGCCCCGGGACAGGTACATGGCCGCCTGTCCGGCCGAGTTGGCGCCGCCGACGATGTAGATGTCCTGCCCCTGGCAGGAGGCCGCCTCGGTCAGCGCCGAGCCGTAGTACACCCCGCACCCGGTCAGGTCGGTGCAGCCGGGCGCCTCCAGCTGCCGGTAGGACACACCGGTCGCCAGGATCACGCTGTGCGCGGCCACCGCCGACCCGTCCGAGAAGCGCACGGTGCGAGCCGCGCCGTTGACCTCCAGGCCGGCCACCTCACGCGCGGTGAGGATCTCGGCGCCGAACTTGGTCGCCTGCCGTCGGGCCCGGTCGGTGAGCTGGGCACCGGACACACCGTCGGGGAAGCCCAGGTAGTTCTCGATCCGGGAGCTCTGCCCGGCCTGTCCGCCGGTCGCGGAGCGCTCCACGAGCACGGTCCGCAGCCCCTCCGAGGCCCCGTACACCGCCGCACCGAGCCCGGCGGGGCCGCCGCCGATGACGACGAGGTCGTAGAAGTCGGCGGTCGGGGTCGTGGCGAGCCCCACGTGCGCGGCCAGGTCGGGGGCCTCCGGCTCGACAAGGGGAGTGCCGTCCGGGGTGATCACCACCGGCAGCCGCTGTCCGTCCTGCGCCGCGGCCGCCAGCAGCCGCTGCCCCTCGGGCTCGTCGGTGGAGTACCAGCGGTACGGCACCTGGTTGCGGGCCAGGAACTCGCGCACGTCCGAGGAGCGCGCCGACCAGCGGTGCCCGATCACCTTGGTGGCGGGCACGGGCCGGTAGTCGCTGCAGCGCCACGCCTCCAGGAGGTCGTCGAGGACCGGGTAGAGCTTCTCCTCCGGCGGGTCCCAGGGCTTGAGGAGGTAGTGGTCGAGGTCGACGACGTTGATCGCGTCGATCGCCGCGTTGGTGTCCGCGTACGCCGTCAGCAGCACGCGGCGGGCGCCCGGATACACGTCCAGGGCCTGTTCGAGGAACTCGATGCCGTTCATCTGCGGCATGCGGTAGTCGGCCAGGATCACCGCCACGAGGTCGCCGCGCAGCTTCAGCTCCCGCAGCGCCTCCAGCGCGGACTCCCCGGACTCCGCGCGCACGATCCGGTACGACTCGCCGTAGCGCCGCCGCAGGTCGCGGGCGACGGCACGGGAGACCCCCGGGTCGTCGTCCACGGTCAGGATGACGGTCCGCGCCGATTCGGCGGCCTGTGCCATGCGTCTCCCCACCCCGGGCGGTCGGTCGGGGCATGACGCCCCCCGTGGGCACCGGCCCGGTCCCGCCCATCGTATGTTCGATCGCCCGGCTTCGCGCAGGTATGGCAGACCCTGCCGGGGTCAGGCTCGGCGCTCGCCCAGCACACAGAACTCGTTGCCCTCGGGGTCCACCAGCGTCACCCAGGACTGCTCGCCCTGCCCGATGTCCGTGTGCCGCGCGCCCAGGGCGAGGAGGCGGGTGACCTCGGCGTCCCGGTCGTCGGGCCGGAAGTCGAGATGGAGCCGGTTCTTGACGGTTTTCGCCTCCGGCACCGGCACGAACAGCAGTCCCGGCATCCGGTCCTTGTCGGGGCGGATCTCGAACTCGTCCGGGGCGTCCCCGACCACCACCCAGCCCAGCGCCTCGGCCCACCAGCGCCCGAGGGCGACGGGATCGGCCGAGTCCACGATGACTTGTTCCCATTCCAAGGCCATACGAGCAGCGTAGTGAAGACTGGACCTGACGCACGTGACCGCGAACAGGGAGGCCACCGCATGACCCGCCCGATCACCGCAGGCATCGACGGAACCGAGGAGAGCCTCGCCGCACTGGGCTGGGCGGCCCGGGAGGCGGTCCGGCGAGGGACGGGACTGCGGGTGGTCCACGCCTGGCGGTTCCAGCCGTACGAGGGGATCGACGCGGGGGACCGGGACACCCAGGCAGGCTGGGCGCGGGACGCCATGGCCGAGGCCGTCCGGACCGTCACGGGGCGGCACATCGGACTCGACGTGGACACCGACCTGGTGGAGGGCGGCAGTGTCGACGTGCTGGTCTCCGCCGCGGCCGATGCCGAGTTCCTGGTCCTGGGCTCCCGCGGGCACGGGCCGGTGGTCGGCTTCCTGGTGGGCTCGGTGGGCCAGCAGGTGATCGCCGAGACGACGCGGCCCGTGGTGCTGGTGCGGGCGGGGGACCAGGCCACCGCGGAGGTCTCGGGGCGCGAGATCGTGGTGGGTCAGGAGGGCGACCCGGAGGACAGCGCGGAGACCCTGCGGTTCGCCTTCGAGACGGCGGCGGCCCGGGGCGCGACCGTGCGTGCCGTGCGGGCCTGGACGCTGCCGCCGGTGTTCGCCTACAGCCCGGGCTCGCTCAAGCTGCTCGACGAGGCCGGCGGTCTGGAGCCGTACGAGAAGAAGGCCCTGGCCTCGGCGCTCCAGCCGTGGCGGGAGCGCTTCCCCGACGTGCCGGTCGTCGAGCACGTGGAGATGGGCAGCGCGGGGCAGGTGCTGCTGTCGGTGACGGCACGGGCCCAGTTGATGGTCGTGGGCCGCCGGGCCCGCCGTACCGCCGTGGGCGCGCGGATCGGCTCGGTCGCCTACGGCGTGCTGCACCACGCGGACTGCCCGGTGGCCGTGGTGCCGCACAACTGAGTCACTCCGTGCTTGCGGGCGTGGGCTGGAGCGTCTCCCGGGCCTTGGGAAGGATGTTGGTGATGTAGTCGTCGACGGCGGTGTCCAGCCCGATGTCGTGCTGGGCCCGCTCGGACAGGTACCAGCGGTGTTCGAGCAGCTCGTGGTAGATCTCCGCCGGGTCCATCGACCCGCGCATCTCCAGCGGCACGGCCCGCACGGTCGGACGGAAGACGTCCCGCACCCACCGGTGCGCGAGCACCTCGGGGCGGGCGCCGAGCGGGTCCCCCGGGGCGTAGTCGTCCTGGGTGGCCATCCAGCTCTCCAGGTCGTTCAGCAGCCGCCGGGCCTGGTTCTCCTCGGTGTCCAGTCCCGTCAGGCGCAGGAGCTGGCGCTGGTGGTGACCGGCGTCCACGACCTTCGGCACGAAGGTGACCGTGTCGCCGTTCGGCGCGTGCTCGATCTGCATCTCGGCCACGTCGAAGCCGAGGTCGTTGAGCCGGCGGATCCGGCGCTCTATGAAGTGGTACTTGCCCGCCGGGTAGACGGACCTGCGGGTCAGTTCCTCCCACAGGCTGCCGTAGCGGGAGCAGATCTCCATGCCGAACTCGATCGCGTCCACCGAGGGGTGCAGCGCCCCGGACGCCTCCAGGTCGAGCAGCTCGCCGCTGATGTTCACGCGCGCGAGGTCGAGGTCGTAGTCCCGCTGTCCGGGGCTGAGCTGGGGATGCAGGTCGCCGGTCTCGGCGTCCACCAGGTAGGCGGCGTAGGCGCCCGCGTCCCGTCTGAAGAGGGTGTTGGACAGGGAGCAGTCGCCCCAGGCGAACCCGGCCAGGTGCAGACGGACCAGGAGGACGGCCAGCGCGTCCATCAGGCGGTGCATGGTGGCGGGCCGCATGGTCGTCTCGAACATCGAGCGGTACGGCATCGAGCCGCCCAGGTGCCGGGTGACCAGCACCGACTCCAGCGGGGCTTCCTCGGCGTCGGTGCGCCCGGTGACCACGGCGAGCGGGTCGACGGCCGGGATGCCGAGCCGGTCCAGATCGCGCAGCAGCTCGTACTCGCGCAGTGCCGGGCGCTCGGCGAGCTCCTTGACGGCGATGACCTCGTCGCCGGCGCGGGCGTAGCGCACCACGTGGCGGGATATGCCGCGCGGCAGCGGGACCAGGACCTCCTCCGGCCACTGCTCCAGGGGCAGGTGCCACGGCAGTTCGAGCAGGAGCGCGGGATGCTCCGGGTTCGTCGCGCTGATCTGCAGTGCCATCGGTGCTCTGTCCTTGCCTGGGCGGTGATCGTCACCTCACCTTAGAGCGCCCGGTCCCTGGCCTGAAGTGCCGCTTCACGGACTGGACCACGGTGTGCCGGACCGTGTCCCGGCAGCAGCAGATCGCCGTCCAGCTCCGCGTACACCTCCAGCGAGGCCACGGCACGCGCGCGCTCGTGGTGGAACATGTCCGGCAGCAACTGGGGCCCCTTGACGCGCGAGGTGGGATGACCGCTGACCAGGCCGTCACCGGAGATCACCACGCCGCGCTCGGGGAGGTGGAAGGCGCAGTGCCCGTCGGTGTGGCCCGGCGTGTGCACGGGCACCGGGCCGCCCGGCAGATCGAGAGCGCCCTCGGCCGGGAACGGCTGCGGGGAGACCACCGGCACATGGGCCGTGCCGCCCACGCGGATCGCGTGCACCGCCCACGGCAGCACGCCGGGGCGCCAGCCGTTCTTCAGGACCGTCCCGACGGACACCTGGTGCAGGAACTCGCGCCGCGCGTGCGGTACTTCGGCCTCGTGCAGGTAGACGGGCGTGCCGTAGGCGCTGCGCAGGTACTCGGCGGAGCCCAGGTGGTCGTTGTGGGCGTGGGTGATGAGCACGGCGGTGACCGCCTCCGGTGAACTCCCCACCTCCGTCAGGGAGGCGAGGACCTGTTCCCGGTCGCCGGGGTAGCCGGTGTCGATCAGCGTGGCGGAGCTTCCCTCGGTGAGGATCACCCAGTTGGTGTTGCTGCCCTGCACCAGATAGGTGCCGTCCGCGACTTGCTGCACGCCTGCGCTCATGATCGCCCCGCCCGATGAGTCCCTGCACGACGGCACACAGCAAAGCAGACGCTCAGGCGATCCGGAGCGGCGGGTACCGGTCTTCAAGCGGTCAACTTCCCCTGGACTCAAGCCTCCGGCTCCCGGCGGGACGAGGCTGCCTCCGGCACCGTCCGCCGGAGGCAGCCCCCGCGTGCCCCCGAAGCGGCCGCCTCTCCGCCTCGGTGCACGCCGCGCGGGGCGCCGGTGCACGCCGTGCGGTGCCTCAGTGCACGCCGCGCGTTCGGAACTGGACGCTGATGCGCGGTCCCGTCGCGCGCGTGGACTTCGGCACGGCGTGCTCCCAGGTGCGCTGACAGGAGCCGCCCATCACGATCAGGTCGCCGTGGCCGAGCGGCCTCCGGACCGTCTCACCGCCACCGCGCGCCGGCCGCAGCAGCAGGTCGCGCGGGGCACCCACGGAGACGATCGCGACCATGGTGTCCTGGCTCGCGCCCCGCCCGCCCCGGTCGCCGTGCCAGGCGACGCTGTCCCGGCCGTCGCGGTAGTAGCAGAGCCCGGCCGTGGTGAACGGCTCGCCGAGTTCGTCGGCGTAGTGCGCGGTGAGCGCCTCCCGCGCCTCCGTCAGCACCGGATGGGGCAGCGTGTCCTCGACGCCGTAGAAGGCCAGCAGTCGCGGTACGTCGACGACATGGTCGTACATCGTGCGGCGCTCCGCCCGCCACGGCACCTCGGCGGCCAGTCGTTCGAACAGGGCGTCCGAGCCGCCGAGCCATCCGGGCACTACGTCGATCCAGGCGCCGAGGCCGAGGACGGTACGGCGGATCCCGTCGAGGGGGCCGAGCCGGAGCTCGTCGGTCTGGTCGAACAGGGAGCCCTGGAGGTGCGCGGTCATGAGTCCAGCGTACTCCGGATTCGAAAATCTGTTCCCATGAAATTCGCTGACGTGTGCGACTCTTTCGATACATCGCTGTATCGGATACATTCCCGTATCGAACGGAGGCCGACATGGTGGTGGAGGACACGACCAGGCGCGTGACCAGGCGCCGGGTCCGCACGCGTGCCAAACTCCTGGACGCCGCCTTCGCGGTGTTCGCCGCCAAGGGCTTCGGGCGGGTGTCGATCGAGGAGGTCTGCGAGGCCGCCGGATACAGCCGGGGCGCCTTCTACTCGAACTTCGACAGCCTCGACGAGCTGTTCTTCGCGCTCTACCAGCAGCGTGCCGACCTGATCGCGGAGCAGGTCTCCGGGGCCCTCGCCCTCGACGGACCCGGACTCGACGTACCGGCCGCCGTGGACCGGGTCACCGAGGTGCTGCTCCTCGACCGGGACTGGCTCCTGGTCAAGACCGACTTCCTGGTGCACGCCGCCCGCGCCCCCGAGGTCGCCCGCACCCTGCTCGAACACCGGGCCCGGCTCAGGCGCGCCATCGCCGAACGGCTGGCCCACGCGCGCGGGCACACCGGACTGCCCGACGTGCTCCACGACGTCGAGGGCGCCGCCCACGCCGTGGTCGCCGCCTACGACGGGGTCACCGTCCAACTCCTGCTGGACCGGGACGTCGAGCGCGCCCGCGTCTGGCTGGGGCAACTGCTCACCGCGCTGCTCACCGACGGCAGCGACACCACCGCATGAGGGAAGGGACGGTCGCCATGGATGCCGACGTCATCGTCGTCGGAGCGGGGCTCGCGGGCCTGGTTGCCGCGCACGAGCTCACCAGCCGCGGCAGGAGGGTCGCGCTGGTCGACCAGGAGAACGCCGCCAACCTCGGCGGCCAGGCCTTCTGGTCCTTCGGCGGGCTCTTCCTCGTCGACAGCCCGGAGCAGCGCCGCCTCGGCATCAAGGACTCCTTCGACCTCGCCTGGAGCGACTGGCAGGGCAGCGCGCAGTTCGACCGCGTCGACGACGAGGACTCCTGGGCGGTGCGCTGGGCGCGGGCCTACGTCGAGTTCGCGGCGGGGGAGAAGCGGTCCTGGCTGGAAGGCCACGGCATCAAGTTCCTGCCCACCGTCGGCTGGGCCGAGCGCGGCGACCTCACCGCCCACGGACACGGCAACTCCGTGCCCCGCTTCCATGTCGCCTGGGGCACCGGCACCGGAGTGGTCGAACCCTTCGTGGGGTACGCCAAACAGGCCGCCCGCGACGGACTGCTGACCTTCTACCACCGCCACCAGGTCGACGAGCTCGTCATCGAGGAGGGCGCCGCGCGGGGCGTACGCGGGACCGTGCTCGCCGCGGACGACTCCGCGCGCGGGGTCGCCTCCAGCCGCGAGCGCATCGGCGACTTCGAGCTCACCGCCCGGGCCGTCGTCGTCACCACCGGCGGCATCGGCGCCAACCACGACATCGTCCGCCGCTACTGGCCCGAGCGGCTCGGGACCCCGCCCGCGGAGATGGTCACCGGCGTGCCCGCCTACGTCGACGGCCGCATGCTCGACATCAGCGCGGGCGCGGGCGTGCGCCTGGTCAACCGCGACCGCATGTGGCACTACACCGAGGGCATCCAGAACTGGGACCCCATCTGGCCCGGCCACGGCATCCGCATCCTGCCCGGCCCGTCCTCGATGTGGTTCGACGCCCTCGGCCGCCGGCTGCCCGAGCCGTGTCTGCCCGGCTACGACACCCTCAGCACTCTCCGGCACCTGCGCACCACCGAGGACATCGCGGAGCACGACCACTCCTGGTTCATCCTCACCCAGAAGATCATCGAGAAGGAGTTCGCGCTCTCGGGCTCCGAGCAGAACCCCGACATCACCGCCAAGGACCGCGCCGGCTTCCTCAAGGAGCGTGTCCTGGGCAAGGGCGCCCCCGGACCCGTCGACGCCTTCCTGCGCAAGGGCGCGGACTTCGTGACCGCCCCGAACCTGGAGCAGCTGGTCGAGAAGATGAACGGGCTCACCGGCAAGGCGCTCCTCGACGCCGGCTCCATCCGCCGCCAGATCGAGGCCCGCGACCTGCAGATCGCGAACTCCTACAGCAAGGACGCCCAGGTGCAGGGCATCCGCAACGCCCGCCGCTACATCGGCGACCGCCTCGGCCGGGTCGCCGGCCCGCACCGCATCCTCGCCCCCGCCGCCGGCCCGCTGATCGGCGTCAAGCTGCACATCCTGACCCGCAAGACCCTCGGCGGCATCCAGACCGACCTCGACTCCCGCGCCCTGGGCGCCGACGGCAAGCCCCTGGAGGGCCTGTACGCGGCGGGCGAGGTCGCCGGCTTCGGCGGCGGCGGGGTCCACGGCTACAACGCGCTCGAGGGCACCTTCCTCGGCGGCTGCCTCTTCTCGGGGCGCGCGGCAGGGCGGGCGGCTGCCAAGCAGGTCGGCTAGGACTCCAGCAGGCGCACCAGCACGGTGGCGTGGCTCCGCTCCGGCGTCTTCGACGCGGTCAGCAGGGTCACGTCACCCTTGCGCGCCAACTCCCGGACCCGGTCGAGGAGTCCGGCCGCCTCGGGATCGGCCAGCTCTGCCTCGTACCGCTCGGCGAACTCCTCGTACGACCCCTCGCCCGCGTGGTACCAGCGGCGCAGCTCGGTCGACGGGGTCAGCGCCTTCGGCCACTCGTCGACACGGGCCGCCTCCTTGGACAGACCGCGCGGCCACAACCGGTCGACCAGGACGCGGACGCCGTCCGCGGGCTCGGGGGGTTCGTAGACACGGCGGATGCGCACGCTCACGAGCGGCCTCTCGACGAAGGGGTCGGTGCGTGCGGAGCGTACTGCCGGGCCCGGCCCGTCTTGACCTGATCAAGGGTGAGTTGCTCGAGAGGGGCCTTTAGTGTGAAGCAGTTGTCCACCCCCCGAACTGTAGGAGCGCACGTGCCGAAGGCCGTCAGACGCACCTTCGTCGTCGTCAGCACCCCCGTCGCCCTCGTGGCGCTGCTCGGGGCCGCCGCGCCCGGGCCGACGGGCTCTTCCGGAGCCGGTGACCCCTACTTCCCGCTGGCCGGAAACGGCGGATACCACGTCGGGCACTACGACCTGACACTCCGTTACGACCCCGGCAGCCGCCACCTCGACGGGAAGGCGGTGATCACCGCCCGCGCCACCCAGCGCCTGACCCGCTTCGACCTGGACTTCAAGGGGCTGACCGTCACCGCTCTGACGGTCGGTCACGCCAAGGCCGGGTTCCGCCGTGACGGCCAGGAACTCGTCGTCACCCCTCAGCGCGCCCTGCGCAAGGGGGAACGATTCACCGTCACCGTGACCTACCAGGGGAAGCCCGGCCCCGTCACCGACCCCGACGGTTCCCTCGACGGCTGGATCCCCACCGACGACGGCGCCTTCGTCGCCGGGGAGCCGCAGGGCGCGATGACCTGGTTCCCGGCGAACAACCACCCCACGGACAAGTCGTCGTACGACTTCACCATCACCGTCCCCCAGGGACGCACCGCGGTCGCCAACGGGGTCCTCCTCTCCCAGCGGACCACGCACGGGAAGACCACGTTCCGCTGGCGCCAGAGCGAACCGATGGCCGCCTACCTGGCCACCGCGACCGTCGGGAAGTTCAAGGTGGAGCAGTTCACCACCAGGAACGGCATCCGCGTCTACAACGCCGTCGATTCCCGCGAGGCCGCCGCCGCGGCCCCCGTCCTCAAGAAGCTGCCCTCCGTCCTGGAGTGGGAGAGCAAGCTCTTCGGGCCCTACCCGTTCCGGGCCGCCGGATCGATCGTGGACCACGCCCCGAACGTCGGCTACGCGCTGGAGACCCAGTCCCGTCCGGTCTACGACCGGGCACCCGACCTGAGCACCCTCGTCCACGAGAACGCCCACCAGTGGTTCGGCGACTCCGTCTCGCTCACCTCCTGGAAGGACATCTGGCTCAACGAGGGCTTCGCGACCTACGCGGAATGGCTCTACGCCGAGCAGCACGGCGGGGACAGCGCCCAGAAGGCCTTCGACGACCTCTACGCGAAACCCGCGAGCGACGACCTGTGGGAGTTCCCGCCCGGTGATCCCGGCAGCGGAGCCAACATCTTCGGCACCCCTGTCTACGCCCGCGGCGCCATGACCCTGCACGCGCTGCGCAAGGCCGTCGGCGACCGGGCGTTCTTCCTGATCCTGCGCGCCTGGGCGACCGGGCACCGCGACGGCCACGGCACCACCGCGCAGTTCGAGCGCCTCGCGGAACGGGTCTCGGGCAAGAACCTGGACAGCCTGTTCCACACCTGGCTCTACGCGCCGGGCAAGCCGAACAGGCCCTAGAAACTGACGAGTTCCTCACAAGTGTCGGCCAGAGTCATTCCATGATCACACGCAGAACCCATGTGGCCCTGCTCGCCGCATCCCTGCTTCTGACCGGATGCGGCGGCGGTGCCGTGGCCAGCACGGAGAGCATGCCCGCCCCGTCCAGGGAGCCTTCGCCGACCACCCCCTCGCCGGAGATCTCCGTCGAGGTCGCTCCCCAGCAGATACCCGGCCTCGGCCCCAGGACATGGGCGAAGGTACCGGCCGACGCCCGGCAGGCCGTCGTGGTCACCGGGCGCGGCCGCGACTCGTCGGCCTCCACCGTGGTGCTCCACGAGCGCACCGAGGCCGGCTGGCGGGCCGGCGCGAGCTGGCCCGCGCACAACGCCCTCAAGGGCTGGACCGACCACCACACGGCGGGCGACCTGCGCTCACCGATCGGCGTCTACACCCTCACGGACGCCGGCGGACTGCTGAAGAACCCCGGCACCAAGCTCTCCTACGACCGCGGTTCCGGCTTCACCGCGCCCGGCACGGGCTTCGAGGGCGAGCCGCTGGCCGGGTCCTTCGACTACGTGATCGCCATCAACTACAACCGGCGGCCCGGCACCTCACCCCTGGACTGGACCCGCCCGCTCGGCGCGGGCCGCGGCGGCGGGATATGGCTGCACGTCGACCACGGCGGGCCCACCCACGGCTGTGTGAGCATCGCCGAGAAGCACATGAAGGAGCTGCTGCTCACCCTGGACCCGGCCCTGCGTCCCGTCGTCGTCATGGGCGACGCGAAGTCCCTGAACCGCTGAGCGCCTAGGATCCGCCGGGTGTGCGCACATGTGCTGGTCGCCGAGGACGACGAGATGCAGGCCGAACTGATACGGCGGTCCCTGCTCGCGGAGGGTCACACCGCCACCGTGGTCCACGACGGGCGGGCCGCCCTGGACGCGGTAAGGCGTGCGGCCCCCGACCTCGTCGTCCTGGACCTGATGCTGCCGGTGATCGACGGCTTCGGGGTGTGCCGGGTGATCCGCAGGGACGCGGACATCCCCGTCGTGATGCTCACCGCACGCTCCGACGAGGACGACGTCCTGCTGGGCCTGGAACTGGGCGCCGACGACTACATGACCAAGCCGTACAGCCCGCGCGAGCTGATGGCCCGCATCCGGACCGTGCTGCGGCGCAGCGGACGGGGCGCCGCCTCCGACCGGCGCGAGGACCCCGTCGTCCGCGCCGCGGGCCTCGCCGTCGATCCCGTACGGCACGAGGTCCGCTGCGACGGGGCGCCGGTGGAGTGCACTCCGGCCGAGTTCGAGATCCTGACGGCCATGGTCGCCGAGCCCGAACGGGTCTTCTCGCGGCGGCAGCTGCTGGAGGTCACCCGGGGCACCGACCGGGCCTCCACCGAACGGGCCGTGGACGTGCACATCATGAACCTGCGCCGCAAGATCGAGGCCGATCCGCGCCGCCCGGCCAGACTCCTGACGGTGTTCGGCGTGGGCTACAAGCTCAGCGGCGGCCGCGGATGAGCGCGCGGACACCGCCGGGCCGCCGGATACCTCTGCACAAGCGGCTGCTGGTCCGTCTGCTGATCACGTCCGGGCTCATCGCCGTGTGCTCGGTGGCCGCGACGGCCTGGCTGGCCGTGGCGACCACCACCCAGGCCCTGCGCGAGGAGCAGGGGCAGGCGCTCGCCGACGACATGGACGTCCTCGCCGAGCTCAGCGGGTACGCGGCGACCCACCCGGACTGGTCCCATGTGGCGCGTACCGTGAGGGAGTTGTCGGCGAAGACCGGCCGCCGCATCGCCCTGACCGCCACGGACCGCCGGGTCATCGCCGACTCCGCGCCGCCCGGCACCTCCCTGCCACCGGGCGCGGCCGCCGCCGTCGACCCCCTGCACACCGACACCTACAGCGAGCGCGGCGCCCAGATCTCCGGCATCGACCCGCGAGCGGTGGGCCCGTTCCGGCTCACCGAGGCGGAACGCGTCAAGGTCGACGCCCTGGCCCGCAAGCGACAGCTCTGCTTCGAGCGGTTCGGTGTGGAGACACGCCTGAGCCGTGGCCCGAGCGGGCGGACCGTCCTGACCGACCAGGACACCGGCTCCGTGCCCGACTACGTGCCCGACGCCTGCGCCGACGGACTGCTCAACACACCCACCCCGACCGAGGAGAAGGCGGTCAAGGCCCTCCAGGGGCTCACCCGCGACTGCCTCACCAAGGCCGGTCTGGATCCCACGCTGGCCGCGCTGGTGGGGAACGAACCGACCGGGCTGGACCTGCGCGGTCCCCTGTCCGGCAAGCTCGCCGCCAAGGAGGCGCGCCTGGTCCAGCCCTGCCTCGACCAGGCCCGCCGCGCCCAGCTCGACCCGTACGTGGCACCGGCGGCCGAACTCTTCCTGGGCACCGGGGACACCCCCGCCGTGCTGTTCGACATGTCCCCGGCCAACAAGGCCAAGGTCGTCGGCACCGCGGGTCTCGTGCTCGCCGTCACCGTGGCCGCCACCGCCCTGGTCGCGACCCGTCTGGTGCGGCCGCTGCGCGCGCTCACCGCGGCCGCCCAGCAGCCGCCCGAACTCCATGTGCGCGTCCCCGTCACCACCCGGGACGAGACCGGCATCCTCGCCGTCGCCTTCAACGACCTGACCGAACGCCGCGAGCGCCTCGAAGCCCAGCGCAAGGCGATGGTCAGCGACATCGCCCACGAACTGCGCACCCCGCTCACCAACATCCGCGGCTGGCTGGAGGTCACCCGGGACGGCGTCGTCGACCCCGACCCGCCCCTGCTCGCCTCCCTGCACGACGAGGCGCTCGTCCTCCAGCGCGTCATCGACGACCTCCAGGACCTCGCGGACGCCGACGCCGGCACCCTGCGGCTGCACCGGGAGCCCGTCCGCTGCGACGAGCTCCTCCAGCAGGTCGCCGCCGCCCACCGGGTCGCCGCCGACGCGGGCCGGGTCGGGCTGAGCACCGACGTCGACGGTGAGCCCTGGCTGGACGCCGACCCGGTCCGGATGCGCCAGGCGCTGGGCAACCTGGTCTCCAACGCGCTGCGCCACACCCCGGCCGGCGGCACGGTCACCCTGTCGGGGCGCAGGGACGGCGACGACGTCGTCCTTGCGGTCACCGACACCGGCACCGGGATCGCGCCCGACGACCTGCCGCACGTCTTCGACCGGTTCTGGCGCGCGGAGAAGTCCCGCAGCCGTCGTACCGGAGGCTCCGGCCTGGGCCTCCCCATCGTCCGCCACCTCGTCGCGGCCCACGGCGGAACAGTCGAGGCGACGAGCGAACCCGGCACGGGCAGCGCCTTCACCCTGCGACTGCCCGGGGGGCCCGGGCCCCGGGCGGACGCCTGAACCTTCGCGGGCGTGCGGTTGTCCCGTGGCCCTGCGAAGGATCAGACGTGTCGCACGGGCTGCCGGTGGTGTGGGCACTCACCGAGCCGGTGCCTGACCGAACGACCCGAGCGGCGGTACGTCCGCCCGTCGCGCGCGGGTCCGGGCGGACGGCCCCGCTGTGGGGCCGGACCGGTCAGCCGGACCTTCTGCGCGCGGCACTCGCGCGCCGTGCGATCGCACGGCGTTCCGTCTCACTGGTGCCGCCCCACACGCCGATGCCCTGTCCCGTGTCCAGTGCCCACTGAAGACACTGCTCCTGGACGGGGCAGCGCCTGCAGACCGACTTGGCCTGCTCGGTCTGTACCAGTGCGGGGCCGGTCGTGCCGATCGGGAAGAAGAGATCCGGGTCCTCGCGGCGGCACGCGGCATGGTCTCGCCAGTTGTCCATCAAAGTCACCTGCGATCTAGTCGTACGTGCCCTCGTGGATGCCTTACTCGTTTTCGGGTCACCTGTCGATGCGTGGCGAAACAACCGGGTCCTGTGGGACTCGCCCGGTCACTGCTCCCTGACGCCCCACGGGGAGCCGTACGCGGTCAGCAGATCCAGGAAGGGCCGGGCCGGGAAGGCCTCGGGACCGAGGACACCCGTGCCGCTCCAGGCACCCGTGGCGAGGAGTTCGAGGGCGACGACCGGGTTCACGGCCGTCTGCCACACCACGGCCTGGCAGCCGTACTCCGCCATGGACCACTGGTTGTCGACCACGTGGTAGAGGTACACCTCGCGCGGCGCCCCGTCCCTGACGCCCTTCACCCAGGTGCCCGCACAGGTCTTGCCGTGCATCCGGTCGCCGAGCGTCGCCGGGTCGGGCAGACACGCCGCCACGACGTCCCGCGGCGAGACCGCGACCGGGCCCGCGGGACTGGGCACGGTCACCGGCTCGGTGCGGTCCAGGCCCAGCAGGTGCAGTGTCCTCAGCGTCTCGACGAACTCGCGGCCCAGGCCGTACTTGAAGGTGACCCGGCGGGCACCGACCCAGCGCGGGACGAGCAGCACCTCCTCGTGCTCCACGTTCACGCACTCCACCGGTCCGATGCCCTCGGGGAAGTCGAAGACCTCCGGCTCGCTGAAGGGCTCCGTCGTGAACCAGCCGCGGTCGGCCTCGTAGACGACCGGCGGGTTGAGGCACTCCTCGATGGTGGTCCAGATGCTGAAGGAGGGGGCGAAGTCGTAGCCGTCGACGGTGAGGTTCGCACCGTCGCGGACGCCGATCTCCTCGATCTCGTCGAAGAGCTCGTCGGCCGCGTACCGGGCGAACACGTCCGACAGACCAGGCTCGACGCCCATGCCGACCAGGGCCAGCGCGCCCGCCTTCTCCCACTCCTCGGCCTGCGCGAACTGCTCGTCGCCCAGCTTGACCCCGCACTCCTCGTAGGGCCTCTCGGGGTGCGGACGGGACAGGGACATCGCCATGTCGACATAGGCGGCCCCGGCGGAGCGCGCCGCCCGGAACAGGGGCATCACGAAGCGCGGGTCGGTGGCGTTGAGCAGGACGTCGCACGCGTGCCGCTCCAGCAGGGCGGTCACGGCCGACTCGTCGCTCGCGTCCACCCGCTCGGCGCGGAACCGGTCGCCCCGGTCGCCGAGCGCGGCCACCGCGGCCTCGGCGCGGGCCGGGTCGTAGTCGGCGACGACCATGGCGTCGAAGAACGGCCGCCGGGCGGCGATCCGGGTGATGGCGGTGCCGACGCCTCCGGCGCCCACGAGCAGGACACGCATGACAAACACTCCCCTTACGGGTCGAAGGTCGCAGATGTGTGGGGCCCTGGCGGAGATACAACGCCCTGCGCTCGTTTAAGGTCAATGGCGTTGGCATAAGGAGGGAGGGCCGCATGCCCAAGCCCGTGGTCCCCGAGGAGAAACGCCGTCGGCGCAGGCCCACCAGGAGCGGGACCGTGCTGTCCGAGGAGCTGATCGTCGAGACGGCTCTGCGCATGCTCCGGGAACACGGCAGCACCGGGCTCACCGCGCGCCGCCTGGGCCTGGCTCTGGACGCCGACCCGAGCACGCTCTACCGCTACTTCCGCGGCATGGACGACCTGACACTGGCCATCGGCGACGCCCTGATCGGGCAGGCGCTGCAGGGCTGGAAGCCGTCCGGGCAGTGGCGGCGGGACCTGCGCGAGACGGGCCGCCGCATCCACGCGGCGTACGTCGCCCATCCCCAGGCCGCCCTGCTGACGACCAGCAGGGTCACCGGCCGGGCGAACGAACTGGCGGCGGACGAGGCGGTCCTCGACGTCCTGCGCACCGCGGGTTTCCCGCTCCCCGAGACGGTCAGGATCTACCACGCCTTCATCGACCAGACGCTGGCCTTCGCGGCGCTGGACGCGGCGTCCCTGGCGCTGCCGAGAGCGGCCCTGCACGCGGACGAGGACCAGTGGCGCTCGACGTACGCCCACCTGCCCGACGACAGCTATCCCCGTATCGCGGAGGCGGCCCCCCTGCTGGCGGCGCGCATGGTCACCAGCGCCTACCCGACGGCCCTGGAGATGCTGTTGGACAGCGCGGAGCGACAGCTCGCCGGCACCGGCGGGTCGGCGCGGGGCTGCACCGGCGGCTCAGCGCAGGGTCGCTGACGCCGCCGCGGCCACCGCCTCCGCGACCGCGGCCAGCGCGGGCGAGTCCAGCTTCCACTGCTGCCAGTACAGCGGTACGTCGACCGGCCGGCCCGGCGCCAGCGCGATCAGCCGCCCCTCACGCAGCAGTTCGCCGGCCTGCACTTCCGGGACCATGCCCCACCCCAGCCCCAGCGCGACCGACTCCACGAACCCCTCCGAGGTCGGCACCGCGTGCCGCACCCGGCTCGCCCCACCGCATCCCAGGAGGCGCAGAAACCCGTCCTGGATGTCGTCGCTGCGGTCGAACGTCACCACCGGCGCCTCGGCGAGCGCGTTCCGCAACGATCCCTCGAGATACCGCGCGGTGAACTCCGGACTCGCTGCCGCGAGATACCGCATCCGCCCCAACTGCCGTACGGAGCAGCCCGTCACGGCCTCCGCCGAGGACGTCACCGCCGCCATCACCACCCCCTCGCGCAACAGCTCCGCGGTCCGCGTCTCGTCCTCGCGCCGCAGCTCGAAGCAGAGGCGGTCCCGCTCGGGCACCCGTGTCAGCGCCCCGAGGAACCAGGTCGCCAGAGAGTCCGCGTTCACCGCGATCGAGACCCGGGTCACCTCCCCCTCGCCCGGCATCCCCAGCTCGGCGAGCGCGTCCCGTTCCAGCCGGGCCAGCTGGCGGGCGAACCGCACCACCACCTCGCCCGACTCGGTCGGGCGCACCGGCTTGGTGCGCACCAGCAGGACCCGTCCCGTGCGCTGCTCCAGGGCCTTCACCCGCTGGCTCACCGCCGACGGCGTCACGTGCAGCGCCGCCGCGGCGGCGTCGAACGTGCCCTCGTCCACCACCGCGAGCAGAGTCCGCACCTGATCCAGCGGAAGTTCGGTCATCATCACGACAACTAATGATACGTAAGAATCTTTAGCTGTACGGGCAGTGATCGTCTCCGTACCGTCGAAGCCATGTCCGCTTCTCTGTCCGCCGCCGCCGCGGGTTTCGGCACCGGCCTCTCGCTCATCGTCGCCATCGGCGCCCAGAACGCCTTCGTCCTGCGTCAGGGGATCCGCCGTGACGCGGTCCTGGCCGTCGTCGGCATCTGCGCCCTGTCCGACGCCCTGCTCATCGCCCTCGGCGTCGGTGGTGTGGGCGCCGTCGTGGTCGCCTGGCCGGGCGCGCTGACCCTGGTCGGCTGGATCGGCGGCGGATTCCTGCTCTGCTACGGCGTCCTCGCCGCCCGCCGGGTCCTGCGGCCGGGGGAGTCGGGTCTGCGGGCGGAGGGAGAGGCGGCGGGCTCCCGCAGGCGCGCGGTGCTGACCTGTCTGGCGATGACCTGGCTCAACCCGCACGTCTACCTCGACACCGTGTTCCTGCTCGGCTCCGTCGCGGCCGACCGGGGCCCGCTGCGCTGGACCTTCGGGCTCGGCGCCGTGTGCGCCAGCCTGTGCTGGTTCGCCGCGCTCGGCTTCGGTGCCCGGCTGCTCAGCCGCTTCCTCGCCAGGCCGAGCGCCTGGCGGGTGCTCGACGCACTGGTCGCCGCGACGATGATCGCCCTCGGCGGTGTGCTCGTGGCCGGAGCGTGAAGTCTGCGCCCCTGCGTTCCACAAGCCGAGACACCTCGTCCCGAACTCCTGGACGGTGCTGCCATAGTGATCCCTGGCCCCGTTAGATGTAACGAGCAACCAGGAATGGCGTGGACACCGGCGAGAGCAGCACCGAACCCCAGACACCCGCCGCCGAGAAGGCACCGCCGCCCCGACGCGGCTGGCGCCGCTGGGCGATGGACACCCGCCCGCTGCGCATACCGGCCTACCGCCGGCTGTGGAGCTCGACCATCGTCACGGCCGTCGGCAGCCAGCTCACCGCCGTCGCGGTGCCCAAGCAGATCTACGACATCACCGGCTCCTCCGCCTGGGTCGGCGCCGCCAGCATGGCCGGCCTGCTGCCGCTGATCGTGTTCGCGCTGTGGGGCGGCGCGATCGCCGACACCATGGACCGCCGCAAGCTGCTCCTGATCACCAACACAGGCATCGCCGTCACCTCGGTGCTGTTCTGGCTCCAGGCGGTCAGCGGGCTCGACTCGGTGGCGTTGCTGATGGTCCTGCTCGCGGTGCAGCAGGCGTTCTGGGGTCTCAACTCCCCGGCCCGCAACGCGTCCATCGCCCGCCTGGTGCCAGGGGACCAGCTGCCCGCGGCCAACGCCCTCGGCTCGACCGTCATGCAGACGGGCCAGGTGATGGGCCCGCTGCTCGCGGGTGTCCTGATCCCGGTGATCGGCCTGCCGGAGCTGTATCTCATCGACGCCCTGGCGCTGTGCGTCACGGTGTGGGCCGTCCACCGGCTGCCCTCCCTGCCGCCGCTCGCCGGCTCGGCGGCGCGCCGGGCGGGCGTGCGCGAGATCGCCGAGGGCTTCCGGTACATCTCCGCGCACAAGGTGCTGCTGCTGTCCTTCCTCGCGGACATCATCGCCATGGTCCTCGGCATGCCCCGGGCCCTGTTCCCGCAGCTCGCCTCCGAGACCTACGCCCCGTACGGCGAAGGATTCGCGCTCGGCCTGCTGTTCGCCGCGATCCCGATCGGGGCGGTGGTCGGCGGGTTGTTCTCCGGCACGTTCTCGCGGGTCCGCCGGCACGGCTGGATGGTCATCGGGGCGGTCGTCGCCTGGGGCGCGGCCATCACCGGGTTCGGGCTGAGCGGGAGTCTGTGGCTCGCCGTGGTGTTCCTGGCCGCGGCCGGGGTCGCCGACATGGTCTCCATGGTCTTCCGCGGCGCGATCCTGCTCTCCGCAGCCACCGACGAGATGCGCGGCCGGATGCAGGGCGTCTTCACGGTCGTCGTCGCGGGCGGCCCCCGCCTCGCGGACGTCCTGCACGGCACCGCCGGCTCCGCGTTCGGGGCCCGCACCGCGGTCGCCGGCGGCGGTCTCCTGGTCGTCGCCGTGATGCTGGCCCTGGCCCTCGCCGTGCCTGCACTGCGCCGCTACCGCGTCTGAGGCCCGCGGACCCTAGACGACACCGCCCCGGCGCGAGCCGTACTGCTCCATGAGCTTGCCCCGGGTCGTCTCCAGACGGTGGGCGAGGATCTCGGCGACGGTGCGGACCAGGATCATGCCCAGTTGCCGGTCCTCCTCGCACAGCCGCAGCACCGCCGCCGCGTCGAACTCGTAGGCCCGCACCGGGCTGAAGGCCTCCGCTCCGAAGTCCCACCGGTACGGCGGGAACAGCCAGGACCAGCCGAGCAGATCGCCCGAGCCGAGTCCGGCGACGGTGACCCGGTGATGAGTGGTGACCTGCTGGGTCAGCGAGACCGCTCCGGAGCGGATGACCCAGAAGCGGTCGGCCGTGCCGCCCGCCTCGAAGATGTGGAAGTCCTCGGGGAAGGAGACCTCCTTGGCGAGCGTCATCAGGCTCTGGCGCTGCGGCTGAGGCAGAGCGGTCAGCAGTTTGGTCGCTTTGGTCATGACGCGGGGCTCCTCGCCGGCGATGGATTCCGGTGTTGTGCCTACGCCCATTTCAGCGGCTGCCGCTCTCGGGGGCACCTCGGCGGAGGCGAGGATCTGCTCGGGACATGAAAAAGCCCTGGCTGGACGGGGGAGGCCAGCCAGGGCAGTCAGAGGTGGTGTCGGAGGACGGTGTGTCGACCCCGTCACCACGTATGGATGAACCGTAAACCATCCATGGCGATTTCGCGCAACCCGCGACGAGGTCCGTGACCGGTTTCACTTGCCGGACGCGTTTGCGACCCTGATCGTCTCCCACTCCGCGTCGATGGGATCTCCCACGGCGTCGGTCAATCGGTCCGGTCCGCGGGGCCCGAGGAGCGGCTGCCGGGCCTGACCACCTCGTCCAGCACCCGGGTCACCGCCTCGTAGGCCAGGGTGCGTACGGCGGCCTCCCGGGCGGCCTGGGGATCGGAGGACTGCAACTCGTCGCTCCGCGCCCGCCAGGACTGTTCCTCCTCCGCCGCACAGGCCCGGGCGCGCTGGATCCGGCGCAGCAGTTCATCTGAGTCCACGACATCCGTCATGTCGATCGCGTACCCCGTGAATGCGATCGAAAGACAGGGCACCCGCCCGAGACAGGGAGGTTTGACCGGGCACGGAGAGGTGAGCCGATGAAGAGAGGCCCACGGAGAGCGCGCGCCGCACAGCGGTCACCGTGTCCGTGGGCCGGGCCGGGCCCGGCTTCCGCAGCACCGACATGAGAGCCATTCGATCAATCGATCAGGAGCTACGTCATGTGCGACGAGCACAAGACCGAGGCCACCCCCCAATTCTCCGTCGCGCGCCGCCGCGTAGGACCCCGGCCGTGCAGGCCGGCCGAGGCACGCCGGGCGGTCGAACGGGCCGTGTCCGAACGGGCCGGCGCCACCCACACCCCCTGCGACCCGCAGGCCCTCTCGGACGCGCTGCTCGTCGCCTCGGAACTCACCACCAACGCCATCCTGCACGGTGGCGGCATCACCGACTTCCGCGTCACCGTCGAGGGCCGGGGCGTGTGCGTCTCGGTCAGCGACCGCAGTGCCGCGCCGCCGGTCGCCAAGGAGCCCGTCGACCCGCAAGGCAGGTGGCGGCCCGGCGGTCACGGCTGGCCGATCGTCTGCCGGCTGGCCCGCGACGTCCGTGTGACCGACCTGCCCACGGGCGGGAAGTGCATCACCGCCGTGGTGCCGCTGAGCTGAACCGGCACTCCTGGGGAAGCCGCCGGAAACGGAGTTTCGACAGCGGGGTTTGTGCCCCATGCAGCAGGGCAGACGCAGTTTCGTGCTTCGGACCGGAGGCGCGCCAGCGGGAGCGTTATGGCTGCTGCGGGCCCCCTTCGGCGGTCCGGGCGACCTTTCCTCCCGCGGTCTGTCCCTGAACCCGTTCTTCAGGAGCGAATCCGCATGCTCACCGACACGTCGACCAACCGTCCCACCGCGCAGGACCGTCCCACGACCTCCGGCAGGCGGCGGCACGACGACGCCCCCGACACCATGGCTGTCTTCGCCCGGCTGGCCGGGCTGGAGGAAGGCCCCGAGCGCGACGCCCTGCGCGACGAACTCGTCAACGCCTGGCTCCCCATGGCCCACCGCATCGCGGGCCGGTTCCGCGACCGCGGCGAGTCGCTGGAGGATCTGCGCCAGGTCGCCGCCCTCGGGCTCGTGAAGGCCATCGACCGGTTCGAACCGGAACGCGGAGCCTTCGAGAGCTATGCCGTGCCCACCATCACCGGCGAGGTCAAGCGCCACTTCCGCGACCGCATGTGGGCCCTGCGGGTGCCCCGCCGCGTGCAGGAACTGCGCAACAAGGTGCGGGTGGCCCGCCGCGAGCTCACCCAGAACCCTGGTGCCGCCGAACCGACACCCGCCGAACTCGCCGCCCACACCGGCCTGACCGAGGAAGAGGTCACCACCGGCCTGGAGGCCCTCGAAAGCTTCAGCACACTGTCCCTGGACGCCGAACTCTCGAGCGGCGACGACGGCTACAGCCTCGCCGACACCCTGGGCGGCCCGGACACGGCGTACGACGTCGTGGTCGACCGCGAGTCCGCCAAGGAGGGACTGCGCAGGCTGCCCGAACGCGAGCGCGCCATTCTCTACATGCGCTTCTTCGAGGACATGACACAAAGCCGCATCGCCGACCAGCTCGGCATCTCGCAGATGCACGTCTCGCGCCTCATCAGCCGCAGCTGCGCACGCGTGCGTGACGAGGCGCTGGCCGACCGCGCGAGGCGGCAGGCCGACGGACCGGACGAGGCCTGAGAGCACGAGGAGGGGGAACCAGATGCTGATACCGAACCGCACCTTCCTGAGGCGGCTCGTCGAGGAGTACGAGGCGCTGCGGGCCGAGGAGACCGCGAACGCGGCCGAACCGGGCCCACGGGCCCGCGACCTCGCCTACACGCTCTGTGTATCCACCGGCACGCGGGACGTGCGGCTGGCCCTGGAGACGGCTCACCGCCTGCTCGCGGCCATGCCCGAACGCGCGCGACTGGCCGACTAACCGTATTCCGCGTGACCGCCCGTCAGGACGGTCCCGATCTCCCAGGGGGACCGACATGACCACGAGCTCCACGGCAGGAAAAGCCCGGATCGGAGCCGGACGAGCGGCACGCGGCTCCATGACGGAGTACGCGGCCCGCGCGGGCTTCACCGCCCGCGGAGTGATCTACCTGCTGGTCGGTGTACTGGCGCTCCAGATCGCCTTCGGCGACGGCGGGCGCCAGGCCGACCGCGGCGGCGCCCTCGCCGCCCTCGCCGACAAACCGTTCGGCTCCGTCGTCCTGTGGGCGCTGGGCATCGGGCTCGTCGGCATGGCCCTGTGGCGGCTGTCCGAGGTGGTGTTCGGCGCGGTCGGTCCCGACGGCCGCAAGGCGACGAAACGGCTGCTGTCCGCGGTCCGCTGCGTCTTCTACGCGTTCGTCGCCTATTCCGTGCTGTCCTTCGCCGCCGGGTCCGGCAGCGGCGGATCCAGCGACAAGCAGTCCAAGGACGTCACCGCCCGGGTCCTGGACTGGCCCGGCGGGCAGTGGCTCGTGGGCGCGGCGGGCATCGGTGTCGCGGTGGCCGGCGTGTGGATCGCCGTTCAGGCGCTGCGCAGGTCCTTCCACGACAAGCTCAAGCTGGCCGAGATGAGTGCGCGGATCAGGAAGCTGGTCGACGTGACCGGGGTCGGCGGCGGTCTCGCTCGTGGAGTGGTGTTCACCGCGGCGGGCGCCTTCGCCGTCCGCGCCGCGGTCGACTACGAGCCCAAGAAGGCCAAGGGCCTGGACGACACGCTCCGCTCCTTCGCCGACACCCCGCTCGGGCCCTGGCTGCTCGTCCTGATCGCCGTCGGGCTGGTGCTGTTCGGGGTGTTCTCCTTCGCGATGGCCCGCTGGCGGCGGGTCTGAGCGGCGTGACACGGGGAACCCGGTCCTCATGAACGAACCCGAGCTTCCGCCCGACGGTAGGCCCGTGGACGTCTACCTGGACCTGTTGCGCATCCGCATGGACTCGAACGACTACGAACAACTGCTCGACGTGGTCCGTCCGGTCCTGCGGGCGATCGAGGAACAACAACTGCCCGCGCTGGACTTCGCGCTCGAGGACAGTCAGCAGGACGGTCTGCCCCAGGAGGTCCGCGACGAGGCCGCCCTGGTCATCGCCACCGCGGTGACCGGCCGCCTGGACAACAAGGTGATCGAACTGCATGTCGACGACAGCCCCAGCCCGATCCGGGTGGTCACCGACGCGGAAACGGCCTCCGACCCGGTCCGCCTCGGTGAGATCGCCGACTACATCCGCGAACGCCGGCGGCTCGACGACGAGCTGCGTGGCATCGCCGAGGTGAGCGGTCTGCCCACGGACCTGTGACCACAGCGCCCTACCTTCCGGGCGCCGCGACCGGCACGTCCAGCGGCCGGGCCAGACCCACCAGGGTCTCGTCCAGCCGCTGGACGTGCCGCAGCACGCGGTCGGTGACCCGGCCGAAGCGCGGAGTGCCGGGCGTCTCGGTCTCCAGGAGCGACGCGATGCTCGGCCCGGTCTCGACCCGGGCAGTGGAGCGCTCGTCGGCGACATGCGCCGCGATCGCCGCGATGTTGGCCCCGATGCGCCGGCCGGCCCGGCGCAGTCGCGGATCCGCCGCGATCGAGGGGTGCGTGGGCAGCAGTTCGGCCGTGGCCGCCAGCGAACGCGCGTGGTACGCGCACGTCTCCAGCAGCGCCACCACGTAGCGGGCCGTGTCGCGCCGGGCCCGCAGCGGTGTGATCGGATGCGTGAGCGGCTGCGTGGCCGCCCTGAGGTCGGCCAGCGCCTGGTCCAGGTCGCGCGCCTGATCGAGCAGTTCGACCGGCGAGCCGCCGCTGAGCTGATCGACGGCGGCCTCGGTGACCTCGTCGAGGCGCTCCAGGACGGTGACGAGCAGGTCGTTCGTACGGCGGTCCGTGCGCACCGGGAGGACGAAGGCCGCCGCGATGACCCCGCAGGCCGCCCCGAGGGCCGTCTCCTCCACGCGCAGCACCAGCACCGAGAGGCTGTAGGTGTGCAGCAGCGTGTAGAGCAGGCCCAGCGCGGCGGTGACGAAGAACGACATCAGGGTGTAGGAGAGGGGCGCGGTGTAGAACATCGCGAACACCAGCACCAGCACCAGGGCGAACGCCGTCCAGGTGTGCTGCCCCACCGCCCCCGCCAGCACGATGCCGGCCAGCACGCCGAGGACGGTGCCCAGCAGCCGTCGGTAGCCCTTGACCAGGATCTCGCCGGTGGACGCGGTGTTGATGAAGACGATCCAGCAGGTGAGCACGGCCCAGTACCAGCGCTGGCTGGAGAGGAACTCGCCGCCGACGATGGCGAGCGAGGACCCCACGGCGACCTGCACCGCGGCCCGGGTCGTGGGTCGCCTGAGCCCCGTGAGCTCCTCCTGCTCGCCGTCCTCCTCGCTGGCGTCGAGGACGGCGTCCTCGGCGTCCAGCTCCTCGCGCGAGCGGGCCGTCGCGGGGGAGTCGTCCGACTCGTCCTGCGGGCCATCCAGGGCGATCCTGAGGCCCAGCACCGCACGGGCGGCCTCGCCGATGCCCCGGAAGACGTCCTGGACGGCGGGCGGCGCGGGCGGAAGGTTCTCCTCCTCGCGGTAGCCGAGAAGCCGGTTGCGGATCTGGGACAGGGCGGTGCCGGACCGGGCGGCGGCCGGACGCAGCACCAGTTGTCGCAGCGCCTCCAGATCGCGGCGCACCCTGGCCATCGCCTCGTCGCGGCCGGGCATCCGGCCCGCCCGCGGGGCCGGCGCGCCCGGCAGATGCAGGGTGAGGGTGTCGGCACGCTCGGCGCTGCGGGCCGTCAGCAGCAACAGGCCGAGGCGCTCGGCGGCGATCTCCGCGTCCGCGACACGCCGCTGCACGAGCCGCGCCGCGGCCTCGCTGGAAGTGCCCTCCTCCAGCCGCCCCTGGATCATCAGCGCCGTCTCGTGCAGCCGCGCGGTCCCCTCGCGGACGGACTCCAAGGCGTCGTCGATCTCCTCCGGCCCGGCGTCCAGCAGCTGGAGCTGCGTGGACACCAACTGGGCCAGCCTGGCCCGAAACGCCTCCCGCAGGCGTTCGAGGAGGCCCGCGGGAGTCTCCGGCACCAGCAGGAAGCGGGCCACCGCGCTGGACAGGAAGGCGACGCCGAGGACGCCGTACAGCTCGGGCAGGCCGGAGACGGTGGCGCCGACGAACAGCGACACGAAGTAGACCTGGAAGCCGATCAGACCGAGCGAGGTGCCCCGGTCGCCGAAGCGGCGGCCGTAGACGGCGCAGAAGATCAGCACGACGAAGAAGAGGTCACCGGCCAGCACCCGGGAGCTCAGGAGCGCGCCCAGCGACATCGAGGCAGCGGCCACCGGGAGACCCAGGGCGAGGGTCACGGCCTGCTGGCTACGCTGCTTCTCCCGGATGGCGAAGGTCGCGACCATCGCCGCGATGGCACCGGCCACCAGGTGCGCCACGCTGGACCCCAGCACACCGAGCACGGCCAGCGTGAGCGCGATCGCGCCCACCGTGCGCAGTCCGGCGGCCAGCCGGAGCAGCCCCGGGTCCGACGCCGCGACCCGATCCCGCAGCCTCGCTGTGTCCACTCCGCCGCTCTCACTCCCGTGTCACGTCATGATCCGTTCCAGCATGGCACGACGGGGTGGCTGACCTGCCGCCGGCCTCCGCGGGGGTGTGGGCGACCAGCTCCATGTGCCGGGTCAGGGGTGAGGAGCGGACGAGTTCCTGCCACTCGGCGACGGGGCGGCCGTGCTTCGTCTCACGACCGCCGACCGGCCGGAAACCGATCGGCGGCCCGGAGCGACGCCCGCCGCACCTACTCGCCCAGCTGCGGCGTCCCCTCGACCTGCGCCCTGACCTGTTCCGGCGTCAGATACGCGTCGGTGTACTCGAAGTCCCTCAGCTTGGCGGGCTTGCGGGCCTGGAAGCCGGTGCGGACGAAATCGTCGCCCGCGATCGCGTTGAGCGTCCAGTTCGTGGCCACGCGCACCTTGGCGACGTTGGTGCGCAGCGCCGCCCAGTGGTAGCCGCGGGCGGCGAACTGGGCGGGCAGACCGCGCAGTTCGATGCCGAGCGGCTTGGAGACGGCGTCCGTGCCGCCGAGGTCGACGACCAGTCCCAGGTCCTTGTGGACGTACGGCTTCAGCGCCTGGCCCCGCAGCGTCGCGATGACGTTGTCGGCGACCGTCTTGCCCTGGCGCATGGCGTGCTGCGCGGTGGGCGGGCAGATCGCGCTCTCGTCGTCCTTGGCCTTGTCGGGCACGGCGGCGGAGTCGCCGAGCGCGAAGACGCCGTCCTGACCCGGCAGGGTCATCTCGGCGGTGACCGCGAGCCGTCCGCGAACCGTTTCGGCGCCGAGGGTGGCGATCAGTGGGCTCGCGACGACACCGGCCGTCCAGATCAGGGTCCGGGTGGGGATCACCCGGCCGTCGGTGAAGGTGACCTCCTCGGGACCCGCCTTCTCGATGGAGACACCCAGCGACACGTCGATGCCGCGCCTGCGCAGGATCTCCTGCGCGCTGCGGCCGAGTTTGTCGCCCAGCTCCGGCATCAACTTCGGGGCGATGTCGATGAGATGCCACTTGATCAGCGACGGGTCGATGCGCGGGTAGCGCTTGACCGCCGCGTGGGTGAGCTTCTGCAGACAGGCCGCCGTCTCGGTACCGGCGTATCCGCCGCCGACGACCACGAACTGGAGCCGGGCCGCCCGCTCGGCCGGGTCATGGCTGGCGTCCGCGAGGTCCAGCTGGGAGATGACGTGGTCGCGGATGTAGGCGGCCTCGGCGAGAGTCTTCATGCCGAAGGCGTGCTCGGTGAGGCCGGGGATGTCGAAGGTGCGGGTGATGCTGCCGGGAGCCAGCACGATGTAGTCGTACGGCTCGTTGACGATCTCGTCGGTGATGGTGCGGATCACGCACACCTTGGACTTGAGGTCCACGCCGATCGCGCCGCCCGGGATGATCCGGGTGCGGTACCTCTTGCTGCGGCGCAGGGAGACGGCGATCGACTGGGGCGTCAGGACGCCGGAGGCGACCTGGGGGAGCAGAGGGAGATAGAGCTGGTAGGCGAACGGCGTCACCAGGGTGACGTCCGCTTCGTCCGGGGAGAGTTTGCGCTCCAGCCGGCGCACGCACTCGACACCGGCGAAGCCGGCGCCGACCACCAGGATCCTGGGTCGTGTCACGGTGTTCATCCCTTTCTGCGGCTCCAGGCGGTCTGCCTCGAACGCACTTCGTGTGCCCGAGCGGGCGCGACGAATGCGTCGAGGACCACCTTGCCCGTCCCGGCCTGAAAGTGCACCAAGAGAAAGGTGAAGGAGGTGGGCGGACCGGACGCCGGGAAACCGCTTGTGAGGGTGCCGGTCGCCGAATGTGTGTGCGGCAGAAGGGTATGGGGTGCTGTGGGCCCGCCCGCAGCAGCGAGCCGGGGCCCGTGCAGCGCTCGGGAGGGAAGGAGCAGTGTGACCACCGACAGAATCTGGTCGTACGCGCCGGACAGCGGCTACGTCGAGGGACAGGACCTGACAGGTTTCGGCGTCGTCGCGAGCGACGGCACGATCGGACACGTGGACCGGCAGGCCGACCCCCAGGGCCTGCACCACCTCGTCGTCGACACGGGCGTGTGGATCTTCGGCAGGAGTGTTCTGGTCCCGGTGGGCGTCGTCACCCACGTCGACACCGAAGGCCGGCGGGTCACGCTGGCCTGCACCGGATCGCAGGTGAAGGCGGCCCCCCGTTTCCGCACCGACAGCGAGACCAGGGACCGGGAGTACCTCGCGGCGGTCGGCGCCTACTATCTGCGGCTCACGGCCACCGCCTGAGCGGATCCGGGGAAAGGCGACCGGGGGACGTCACCACGGCAGGAAGACGTGCACGTCCTTGCCGCGTTCGTCCGTCACCACGCTGACCTGGTCGCACAGTGCGTGGACGAGATGCCAGCCGATGCCGCCGCCGCCCGTGCGCGGGTCGAAGGAGCGGGGGGCGGGCGGCGTCGAGTTGGTGTCCCGCAGCGTCACGTGGACCCCGTCGAAGGTGCGGCGCATCCGCAGCACGAAGGGGCCGGGAGCGTACTGGACGGCGTTGGCGGCGAGTTCCGTGACCACCAGCAGGATGTCGTCCCAGTGCTCGGGGGTCGCGGGCGGCACGCTCTCGCCGAGGTCGCTCAGGAATTCCTCAGCGGCCAGCCGCGCACCCGTCACGCATTGGGGTTCGCCCGCGAAACGGGTGGTGCGGCTCGGAATCGCCTCGGAAGTCAGTGTCTCGTCCCAGTGCGGCTCGGTGCCGTGCCGCTCGCGCGGCCCGGCGTCAGCGGGTTGTCGTACTCTCTCATGTCACCACTGAGCCGTGTTCCCGAGGGGACGCGGCCCAATCGTCCTCACCTCCCGGAACGCGGGCCGCGTGCGGTGTTTCACCGGAACATTTTCACCGGAACATGTCGTCCGAGTCGTCCCAGCTCAGCAGGTCCTCCGCCGGGGTGCGCCGGGCTCCTGCCGAGCGGGCCTGGTACATCGCGTCGATCTCCAGCGCGTACCGGCGCACTATCTCGTCCCGGCGCAGCTTCATCGACGGCGTCAGCAGGCCGTTGGCCAGGTCGAACGGCTCCGACAGCACCCGGAACACCCGGATCGACTCCGCACGCGAGACCGTGCTGTTGGCGGCGGCCACGGCTCGCGCGATCTCCTCCCGCAGTGCGTTCTCCTCCCGGGCCTCCCGCGCCGAGGGATCCTGCTGGGCCGCCATGACTCCGCGCCAGTGGGCCAGGAACACCGGGTCCAGGGTGAGCAGGGCGCCCACGCAGGGCCGGTTGTCCCCCACCACCACGGCCTGGTGGATGAGCGGATGCATCCGCAGCCGGTGTTCGAGGGCGGCCGGGGCGACGCTCTTGCCGCTGGTGGTGACGATGATGTCCTTCTTGCGGCCGGTGATCGTCAGATAGCCGTCGGCGTCCAGCCGCCCGAGGTCCCCGGTGGCCAGCCAACCGCCGTACAGCGCGGCCCGGGTCGAGGCCTCGTCGTTGACGTAGCCCTGGAAGACGGACGGCCCGCGCACGAGGATCTCCCCGTCGTCCGCCACCCGCAGGTCCACGCCGGGCAGGGGGCGGCCCACGGTCCCGGACTTCTCCCGGCCCAGCGGCTGCATGGTGATCCCGCCGCTGGTCTCGGTGAGGCCGTATCCGTCGTGCACGTAGATGCCGATACCCTCGTAGAACAGGGAGAGTTCACGGTTGAGGGTGGAGCCGCCCGAGGTGGCACGCCGGGCCCGGCCGCCCAGCGCGGCCCGCAGCCTGCGGTACACCGTCCGCTCGTACAGGGCGTGCTGGAGCCGCAGGTCGAACCCGGGACCGGGGCCCTCGCCCAGCCGCTGCCGCTCGCAGGCCAGGGCGAAGTCCCGTGCCGTGTCGGCGGCCCGCTCGAACAGGACGCCGCGGCCCGACTGCTGGGAGGCCCGCAGGAAGTTCTTGTAGATCTTCTCGAAGACCGAGGGGACGGCGTAGAAGTAGGTGGGGCGGAAGGACTGCAGGGCCGCCGCCAGTGCCTCCTCGCCCAGGTCGGGCTCGTGGGCCATGAGCAGACCGCCGCGGATGCACAAGCCCTGGATCATGAGGCCGTACACGTGCGAGAAGGGCAGGAAGGCGAGGACGGACGGCTGCTGTCCCTGGGGTGCCGTGATGTGGCGCCAGCCCTCCAGCAGGGTGTCGACCGGACTCGCGAGGCCGCGGTGGCTGAGCGCGCAGCCCAGCGGATGGCCGGTGGTGCCGGAGGTGTAGGCGACGACCGCGGTGGAGTCCGGCAGCACGATGCGGCGCAGTGACTCGACCGTGGCGAGCGGGATCATGCCGCCCCGCTCCGCCAGTTCCTCCAGCGCGTCCGCGTCCAGCTGCCAGACGTGGCGCAGTCGGGGCAGCGAGGCGCACACCGAGCCGACCGTCATCACCGCCTGCTCGTCCTCCACCACCACGGCCACACAGCCCGCGTCGCGCAGGATCCAAGCGACCTGTTCGCGCGAGGACGTCGGATAGATCGGCACGACCTCGGCGCCGACCGTCCACAGCGCATAGCTGAGGACCGTCCACTCGTAACGGGTGCGCGCCATGATCGCCACGCGGTGGCCGGGCGAGATCCCGGACGCCACCAGTCCCTTGGCGAGGTCCACGACCTCGTCCCGCAGCTCCACGGCCGTGACCTCCTGCCAGCCGCCCGAGGAGCCCTCGGGACGGCGGGCGAGGACCGGCAGGGTGGGGTCGAGTTCCGCCCTCTCGAAGACGCTGTCGGCCAGGCCACCGCTGGAGCGCGAGATGGTCCGGGGAGCGAGGGCGAAGTCGCGCATGCGCTGCTCCTGACGTGTACGGGCTGTGACTGCGCCGACGGGCTCGGTCATCGGCGGTGCTCGAATCTAGCCCAGGTGTGAGCGGGCGGTCCCTGGAATACGGAAGTAAGCGGTCACCCGTGATCTGGTCGAGATCGGGGCCCTCCGACCGCATGAGTCACACGCCGCGTTCGCCCTGGTGTACGCGCTCGTCCCGGCCCTGTGAGACCTATGTCTGGGTCAGCCGCACGCACTCGGTGACCACGTCGCGCAGGCTCCCCGTGCGTTCCAGCAGCTCGCGCTGGACCCGGGCGCCGTTGCCGTGCCGCAGCAGTTCGGCGCAGGACTCGCGGGCCCGGTCCAGGTCACCGCTGTCGGCCAGCGCGTCCTCGACGTGCTCCAGCAGGGCCCGCACCACCGTCTCGGCGGGCATGCGGTGCATGGTCGCCGGGTGGAGCAGCTCCTCCGACAGGCCGGAGCGCGCAGCCCGCCAGGCCGCCAGCCGCAGCAGGCTCACGCTGTGCGTCTCCGCCTCCGTGCCGGCCCGCCACTCGCGTGCGGCCGTCTCCACCAGCCCGCGGGCGAGGGTGGCCAGGAGCGCGGCGGTGTCCGCGTGCAGACAGACGTCCGCGACCCGGATCTCCACCGTGGGGAAGTTCCGGGACAACCGGGCGTCGAAGTAGATCATCCCCTCGTCCAGGATGACGCCGGTCGCCACCATGCCCGCGACCCGCCGGTGATAGCGCTCCGCGGAGCGGAACGGCTCGGTCGGACCGGCCGAGGGCCAGCGCTGCCACACCCGGCTGCGGTAACTGCTGTAACCGGTGTCCTTGCCCTGCCAGAACGGCGAGTTGGCACTGATCGCGGCCAGCACGGTCAACCAGGGCTGGATCCGGTCGACGACGGCGACGCCCTCCTCGTCGGACTCCACGGACACATGGACATGGCAGCCCATGACGAGCTGCTCCTGGGTGGCGATGCCGTACTGCTCCGCCATCCACTGATAGCGGCGGCCGACACCCACGGACGGGCTGACCGGCAGGGGTGAGGTCGCCAGGGAGACCACGGCGCAACCACTGTCGCCGGCGAGCCGGGCGGCCTCCTTGCGGCAGCGCACGATCTCCGCGCGCAGCTCGTCCATGCCCGACTGAGGGTGGGTGGCGAACTCCACCATCTGGTTGTGCAGTTCCTTCTCGAAGACCTCCTGGCCCGGCTCGTCCTGCGCGGCCCGCGCGAGCACGGCCGCGGACAGCGCCTGCGGCTCGCCGGTCTCGGGGTCGACCAGGAGGAGTTCCTCCTCCACTCCGACGGTGCGCACGTGATGCTGCCCCTTCTGTGGCCCCCTGCGACGACGAGGATGCTCGTTCTCGTACGACCCCGACTGCCCCTTCGAGACGGTCGGACACCTCCGTGTCGCCCCCGGACCTCAGTCGGGCACCGGGACCAGCCACACCGTCGCGAGCGGCGGCAGGGTGAGCCGCAGCGCCCCGTCCTCGGCCTTGACCGGGTCCCGCCGCACGATGTCGCCGCCGCCGTACCGGGCGGCGTCGGTGTTGAGGGACTCCTGCCACAGGGGGAGGCCCTCGGGGACGGTGAGGCGATAGTCCTCGCGCACGACGGGGGAGAGGTTCGAGACCGCGAGCAACGGGCCGCCCGCCGCGTCGAAGCGGAGGAAGGCGAAGACGTTGTCCTCGGCCGCGTCCCCGACCACCCACCGGAAACCGCCGGGGTCGGTGTCGCGCTCCCACAGGGCGGGGGTGGCGCGGTAGACGGTGTTCAGATCGCGCACGAGATCGCGGACGCCCCGGTGGTCGGCCTCGGCCCCGTACTGCGGGTCCAGCAGCCACCAGTCGGGCCCATGGGCCTCGGACCACTCGGCGCCCTGGGCGAACTCCTGCCCCATGAAGAGGAGTTGCTTGCCCGGGTGGGCCCACATGAAGCCGAGGTAGGCGCGATGGTTGGCGCGCTGCTGCCACCAGTCGCCCGGCATCTTCGACACCAGGGCCTGCTTGCCGTGGACGACCTCGTCGTGGGAGATCGGCAGGACGTAGTTCTCGCTGTAGGCGTACACCATCGAGAAGGTCATCTCGTTGTGGTGGTACTTGCGGTGCACCGGCTCATGGCTGATGTAGCCGAGCGAGTCGTGCATCCAGCCCATGTTCCACTTCAGGCCGAAGCCCAGGCCCCCGCTGTCCGTGGGCCGGGTCACGCCGTCCCAGGCCGTGGACTCCTCGGCGATCGTGACGACACCGGGTGCCCGGCGGTACACGGTCGCGTTCATCTCCTGGAGGAAGGCGACCGCCGCGAGATCCTCCCGGCCCCCGAACACATTGGGGCTCCACTGGCCGGAGTCGCGCGAGTAGTCCAGGTACAGCATCGAGGCGACCGCGTCCACGCGCAGGCCGTCGATGTGGAACTCCTCGCACCAGTACACGGCGTTGGCGACCAGGAAGTTGCGCACCTCGACGCGCCCGAGGTCGAACTCGTACGTCCCCCAGTCCGGGTGCTCGGCCCGCCGGGAGTCTCCGGGTTCGTACAGCGGTTCCCCGTCGAAACGGGCCAGCGCCCAGTCGTCCTTGGGGAAGTGGGCAGGCACCCAGTCCATGATCACGCCGATGCCCGCCCGGTGGAGGGCGTCCACGAGATGCCGGAAGTCGTCGGGGGTGCCGAGCCGGGAGGTCGGCGCGTAGAACCCGGTGACCTGGTAGCCCCAGGAGCCGCCGAAGGGGTGCTCGGCGACCGGCATCAGCTCGACATGGGTGAAGCCGAGGTCCTTCACATAGGAAGGAAGCTCCTCGGCCAGCTGACGGTACGTCGATCCCTTGCGCCAGGACGGAAGATGGACCTCGTACACCGAGAACGGCGCCTGGTGCACCGGCACCTCGCCCCGTCGGGCCATCCACTCCTGGTCGTTCCACTCGAAGTGCGAGGAGGTCACCACGGACGCGGTCGCGGGCGGCACCTCGGTGCTGCGCGCCATCGGGTCGGACTTGAGGAACCGGTCGCCGCGACGCGAGGTGATCTCGAACTTGTAGCGGGCGCCCTCGCCGATCCCCGGCAGGAACAGCTCCCACACCCCGGACGAGCCGAGCGAGCGCATCGGGAAGGCCTGCCCGTCCCAGAAGGTGAACTCCCCGGCCACCCGGACCCCCTGGGCGTTCGGAGCCCAGACGGCGAAACGGGTGCCGGTCACCCCCTCGTGGGTCATCGGCTCGGCGCCGAGCGCCTTCCACAGCTGTTCGTGGCGGCCCTCGCGGATGAGATGGAGGTCGGTCTCGCCGAGCGCGGGCAGGAAGCGGTAGGGGTCGTGCACCTCCTGCTCGCCGTCCGCGTACGACACCAGCAGGGTGTAGTCGGGGATCGCGGCGAGGGGCAGCAGACCGGAGAACAGGCCGTCGCCCTCCGAGGCCAGCGGTCTGCGCTCGCCGTCGATCACGACGCTCACCGCGCGGGCGAAGGGGCGCAGGGCGCGGAAGACGATCCCGCCCGCGGCCGGGTGGGCGCCGAGCAGGGCGTGCGGATCGTGGTGGGCACCGGCCAGCAGCCGGCCCCGGTCCGCGGGGTCGAGCGCCGGGGCCGGGGCACAGTGCGCCGGTCCGGACGGCTCGGGCAGTGTGGTGTCGCGCAGGGCCACGGCTCAGTCTCCTCTCACGGCGAGGCGTTCGATCGCCGCCATCGGCACGGGCAGCCAGTCGGGGCGGTGCCGTGCCTCGTACAGGACCTCGTAGACGGCCCGGTCGGTCTCGTAGGCGCGCAGCAGGCCGTGCTTCTTGCGCGGGTCCCACCCGGCGAGGGCGGCATAGCCCCCGCAGAAGGCCTCCCGGCAGCGGCGCGCCCACTCCGGCCGCCAGGGCCGGCGCTGCCGGGCCGCGTAGTCGAAGGAGCGCAGCATGCCCGCGATGTCCCGCACCGGGGACTGCGCGGTGCACCGTTCGGCGAGCGGGCGGGACGGTTCGCCCTCGAAGTCGATGACGAACCACTCACGGCCCGCCCGCAGCACCTGCCCCAGATGCAGATCACCGTGGACGCGCTGCGCGGGGGGCCCGGAGTCGCAGGTGGCGAGCGCGCCGAAGGCACCGCGCAGCCCGGGGACGAACGGCCGCAGCGCCGGCACGCTGTGCGCGGCGGAGTCCAGCCGTTCGGTCATCGCGGCCGCCGTGGCGCCGTTGTCGTCGTGGCCGCTGCCGGGGAAGGCGGCGGCCAGCGCGAGGTGCACCTCGGCCATGGCCCGCCCGAGCTCGTGCGCCTGCACGGTGAAGTCGTCACCCGAGGCCAGCGCCTGCAGGGCCAGTGCCCAGCCGTCGGACGCGTCGCGCAGATAGGGCTGGAGCACGCCGAGGGTCGCCTCCTGCGGCTGCGTGGTCCTGAACCAGGCGACCGGGGTCGGCACCCGACGGCAGCCCTGTGCGGCCAGCGCCGCGGGCACCTCCAGGTCCGGATTGATCCCGGGCTGGATGCGCCGGAAGACCTTCAGGATGAGCTCGTCTCCGTACACCAGCGAGGAGTTCGACTGCTCCGCCTCCAGCAGCCGCGGCGGGAGGCCCGCGGGCACCCGGGCCGACGGGGTGCGCTCGAAGCGCAGGGGGCCGGCGGTGCCCGGATGCCGCAGCCGCTCCAGCAGCAGCTGGGCCGAGCGCGGATCGTGCAGGGCATCGAAGACGGTGAGGCCGGCCAGCGGGCCCTGCTCCACCCGGCCGATGAGGGCGCGGCCGAGACGCGGCGAGAGGTGCTTGCGCACGCCGAGCAGCAACTGGTAGCAGTCTCCCGTCGGGGCGCCGCCGGGTGCGGGCATCCCGCCGTGACCGGTGTGGACCAGCAGATGCAGACAGCCCGGGAACAGCTCGGTCGTCGACAGCAGTTCGAGCTCGCTCACCGGGCGGTCCTTGCCCGCGAACCAGCGCTGCCGCGGCAGCCATTGGCGCAGCAGCCCGTCGAGCGAGGCCATGAGATCGGTCGCGAGCACGGGTCTCGAGCTGATCGATGCGGTCTTCGGCATGGTGACGCGTCCTTTCGTCGGCACGCTCACAGGCGTCGGCCGATGCGGGATGCGACTCGGGAGAGCCGGAACCAGTAGAAGCCGTGCCCGCCGAGGGTCAGCAGGTACGGCAGTTCACCGATGGCCGGAAAGCGCACCCCGCCGAACAACTCGACCGGGTGCCGTCCATTGAACTCACGGAGATCCAGCTCGGTGGGCTGGGCGAACCGCGAGAAGTTGTTCACGCACAGGACCAGGTCGTCCTCGTACTCCCTGAGGAAGGCCAGCACCGCCGGGTTCGAGGACTGGAGCTCGGTGAAGGTGCCGAGGCCGAACGCCGGGTTCTGCTTGCGGATCTCGATCATGCGGCGGGTCCAGTGCAGCAGGGAGGACGGCGAGGCCATCGAGGCCTCGACGTTGGTGACCTGGTGCCCGTAGACCGGATCCATGATGATCGGCAGGTTGAGCCGTCCCGGATCGGCGGTGGAGAAGCCCGCGTTGCGGTCGGGGGTCCACTGCATGGGGGTGCGTACGGCGTCCCGGTCGCCGAGCCAGATGTTGTCGCCCATGCCGATCTCGTCGCCGTAGTAGAGGATCGGCGAGCCGGGGAGCGACAGGAGCAGGGCGGTGAACAGCTCGATGGTGTCCCGGTCGTTGTCGAGCAGGGGGGCGAGCCGCCTGCGGATGCCGATGTTGGCGCGCATCCGTGGGTCCTTCGCGTACTCGGCCCACATGTAGTCGCGTTCCTCGTCGGTGACCATTTCGAGGGTGAGCTCGTCGTGGTTCCTGAGGAAGATGCCCCACTGGCAGCTGGAGGGGATGGCGGGGGTCTTGGCGAGGATCTCCGAGATGGGGTAGCGGGACTCGCGGCGGACGGCCATGAAGATGCGGGGCATGACGGGGAAGTGGAAGGCCATGTGGCACTCGTCGCCGCCGGCCTGGTAGTCGCCGAAGTAGTCGACGACGTCCTCCGGCCACTGGTTCGCCTCCGCCAGCAGCACCGTGTCCGGGTACATCGCGTCGATCTCGCGGCGCACCCGCTTCAGGAACTGGTGAGTGGCGGGCAGGTTCTCGCAGTTGGTGCCCTCCGCCGCGTACAGATAGGGGACGGCGTCGAGGCGGAAGCCGTCGATGCCGAGGTCCAGCCAGAAGCGCAGGGCGGCCAGGATCTCCTCCTGGACCGCCGGGTTCTCGTAGTTGAGGTCCGGCTGGTGGGAGAAGAAGCGGTGGAAGTAGTACTGGCCGCGCACCGGGTCGTGGCTCCAGTTGGAGGCCTCGGTGTCGACGAAGATGATCCGCGCTTCCTCGTACTGCTTGTCGTCGTCGGCCCACATGTAATAGTCGCCGTACGGCCCGTCCGGGTTCTTGCGGGACTCCTGGAACCACGGGTGCTGGTCGCTGGTGTGGTTCATGACGAAGTCGATGATCACGCGCATGCCGCGCTGGTGGGCGGCGTCGACGAACTCCACGAAGTCGGCGAGGTCACCGAACTCCGGAAGGACGGCGGTGTAGTCGGAGACGTCGTACCCGCCGTCCCGGAGCGGCGACTTGAAGAAGGGCGGCAGCCACAGGCAGTCGACACCGAGCCACTGGAGGTAGTCCAGTTTGGCGGTCAGGCCCTTGAGGTCGCCGACACCGTCGCCGTTGCTGTCCTGGAAGGAGCGGACCAGCACCTCGTAGAAGACCGCGCGCTTGAACCAGTCGGGGTCCCGGTCCTTGGCGGGGGTGTCCTCGAAGGTGTCGTGGACGGGCTCGTTGACAGTCACGCTGTGGATCCTCCGATCTGAGGCGCCGACCTACGGACCTGGAACACGTGCGCGGGCGCCCGGCCGGGATCCAGGCGCACATAGTTGTCTCTGCCCCAGTGATAGGTCTCATCCGTCAGTTCGTCGTGGACGGACAGGGACTCGTGCCGTTGCAGGCCGAGTTGCGGCATGTCCAACGAGACCGTGGCCTCCTGGGTGTGGTGCGGATCGAGGTTCACGACCACCAGAACCGTGTCGTCGCCCGCGCGCTTGCTGTAGGCGATGACGGCGTCGTTGTCGGTGTGGTGGAAGCGGATGTTCCGCAGACGTTGGAGGGCGGGATGGCGGCGCCTGATGGTGTTGAGCTGGGTGATCAGGGGGGCGAGGGAGTCGGGGGTGTCCCAGTCGCGGGCCTTGAGCTGGTATTTCTCCGAGTCGAGGTATTCCTCGCTGCCCTCGCGCAGGGGGGTGTTCTCGGCGAGTTCGTAGCCGGAGTAGATGCCCCAGGTCGGTGAGAGGGTCGCCGCCAGGACCGCGCGCAGCGCGAACGCGGGCCGGCCGCCGTGCTGGAGGAAGGCGTGCAGGATGTCGGGGGTGTTGGCGAAGAAGTTCGGCCGCATGTAGGAGGCCGCCTCACCGGAGAGCTCGGTCAGGTACTCGGTGAGCTCCTGCTTGGTGGTGCGCCAGGTGAAGTACGTGTACGACTGCTGGAAGCCGATCTGGGCCAGGGTGTGCATCATCGCCGGGCGGGTGAACGCCTCCGCCAGGAAGATCACGTCCGGGTCGGTGGCGTTGATCCCGGCGATCACCCGTTCCCAGAACACGACCGGCTTGGTGTGCGGGTTGTCCACCCGGAAGATCCGCACCCCGTGGTCCATCCAGTGCCGCAGCACCCGGCTCGTCTCCGCGATCAGACCCTCCAGATCCGCGTCGAAGGCGATCGGGTAGATGTCCTGGTACTTCTTCGGCGGGTTCTCCGCGTACGCGATCGTGCCGTCCGGACGGTGATGGAACCACTCCGGGTGCTTGTGCACCCAGGGATGATCAGGGGAGCACTGCAGCGCGAAGTCCAGCGCGATCTCCAGCCCCTGCGCCGCGGCCTGTCCGACGAACCAGTCGAAGTCCTCGATCGTGCCCAGATCCGGGTGCACGGCGTCATGGCCGCCCTCCGGCGAGCCGATCGCCCACGGCACCCCCACATCGTCCGGCCCGGCCGACAGCGTGTTGTTGCGGCCCTTGCGGAAGGTGCCGCCGATCGGATGGATAGGCGGCAGATACACCACGTCGAAGCCCATCGCCGCGATCGCCGGCAACCGCCGGGCCGCGGTACGGAACGTCCCGTGCGGCTGCTCCGGCGTGCCTTCCGAGCGCGGGAAGAACTCGTACCACGACCCGAACAGCGCCCGCTCCCGCTCCACCAGCAGCGGCAGCGTCTCCGACGCCGTGATCAACTCCCGCAACGGATGGCGGGCCAGCACCGCGTCCACCTCCGGTGTCAGCGCGGCGGCCAGACGGGTGGCGACCGGCAGCGAGTCGTCGGCGAGGGTCTTCGCCGCGGCCAGCAGCACCGCGTGCTGTGCGCCCTCCGGGACGCCCGCCGCCGCCCGGGTGTGGAGCTCGGCGCCCTCCTCCAGGACCAGACCGGTGTCGATACCGGCAGGAACCTTTATGCGGGCGACCCGGCGCCAGGTCTCCACCGGATCGCTCCAGGCCTCGACGCGATACGTCCAGCGGCCCTCGACGTCCGGGGTGACCTCCGCGCCCCAGCGATCGCTGCCGGGGGCCAGCTCCCGCATCGGCGTCCACGGACCGTGCCGGCCCTCCGGGTCGGTCAGGACGACATTCGCGGCGACCGCGTCATGGCCCTCGCGGAACACCGTCGCGGTGACCTCGAAGGTCTCTCCCACGACCGCCTTCGCAGGGCGCCTGCCGGACTCGACGGCAGGGCGGACGTCCCGTACCGGGATGCGGCCGATGACCGGGGTGGAACTCATGCTCTCGCCTCCGCCGTGCTCGAGGCCGGGCGCTGACTGCGCCCGGCCGGGGATCCAAGCTGCGCCGGAAGGGTGTTACCTCCCCGCGGGGGAACGTTCCGCGGATCTCGGCGGACCACGTCTGGCGACGGCACCCGCGCGGGGGAGGTCGCTCTGCTCCTGCAGATAGGCCACCACGCTGGAGCGCAGATAGCGCTCGGCGGCCTCGGCCGCCTCGCGCGCGCAGCGCTTGCCCATCAGCACGCACAGCGTGTAGCCGGAGTCCTCGAAGGTGGCCCGGACGGTGCGGTCGGCGGGGGAGGCCAGCATGACGCGCTCCCAGGCGCGATACCGCCGCAGTTGCCTGGCGACTTCGGCTTTGGCCGGTAGCAGCATGGCGCCGTTCACCTTTCGAGGGCTGGAGCAGATCCGGGACTCGCGAGATCTTCACTCATGGTGCACGTGTAACGACTCAGCGTCTTGTTGGGCCTTCAATCACCTCCTCCATCTCAGTGACCGCTCGTGTTGCACGAATGGCGTATCACTCCCACCCTGGAGTGACTCTGAAGCGATCAGCACTCACGCTCCGTGTTTTCGGGGCCCGGTCCCGCGGGGACCGGGAGGAGCGGGAGCTTCGCCGGTGAGGAGCGAGCGACGATGAAGACCGCAGTGCCCTGCTACTACCACCTCGACGTGGAGGTCAGCCCGGAACGGGTCGGGCAGGTCAGGCGCATCCTGGCCGCCCATCTACGGCTCTGGGACCTGGAGACCCTGGTCGAGCCCGTCTGCCGTGGTGCCGAACTGCTGCTCAAGGCCATCGACGAGCACGCGACGGACAAGAACACCTCCATCGAGCTGTGGTGGAACGGCCAGCACCTCATCACCGCCGTCGCCGAGAACGACTGCGATCTGCGCCCGGACCTGGATCTGCGCGGCTGCCTGGAACGGATCGCCGCGATGAGCGACGGCTGGGGCTGCTGTGCCACCGACACCGGCAGCAAGGTCATCTGGTTCTCGCAGCGGGCCCGCGCCGGCGGGCGCGTCCCGCTCGTGCCGACGGCCCCCGAGCCCAGCCTGCGGGAGGTGCTCCAGGTGCCGCGCGAGACGCCGGTCGCGGTCCTGGCCGCCGCCACTGCCGACGGCGGGTGCTGAGCGTGCCGTCGTCCAGGAAGAAGCCGTACAAGAACGGGAAGCGGGTGCCGGCCTGGAGCGGGCACCCCTACCCGCTGGGGGCCTCGTTCGACGGCGAGGGAACCAACTTCGCGCTGTTCAGCGAGGTCGCCGAGCGGGTCGAACTCGTCCTGGTCGACGAGCGGGGCGCCCACACCGGCGTCCCGCTGACCGAGGTCGACGGCTTCGTCTGGCACGGCTTCGTGCCGGGCGTCGGGCCGGGGCAGCGTTACGGCTACCGGGTGCACGGACCCTGGCAGCCCTCGCTGGGCCACCGGTGCGATCCGGCGAAGCTGCTCCTCGACCCGTACGCCAAGGCGGTGGACGGGCAGATGGACAACCACCCCTCGCTGTACACCCCCGAGGCCGACAGCGCCGGGCACACCATGCTCGGCGTGGTCACCGACCCGGCCTTCGACTGGGGCGACGACCGGCCGCCCAGGCGCTTCTACGCCGACAGCGTGATCTACGAGGCCCATGTCCGCGGACTCACCCGCACCCACCCCGACGTCCCGCCGGAACTGCGCGGCACCTACGCCGGGCTCGCCCACCCCGCGGTGATCGAGCACCTGACCTCGCTCGGCGTGACCGCCGTCGAGCTGATGCCGGTGCACCAGTTCGTGCACGACGGGGTGCTCCAGGACCGCGGCCTCGCCAACTACTGGGGCTACAACACGATCGGATTCTTCGCGCCCCACAACGCCTACGCCGCCCACGGCACGCGCGGCCAGCAGGTCACCGAGTTCAAGGCGATGGTCAAGGCGCTGCACGCGGCCGGCCTCGAAGTGATCCTCGACGTCGTCTACAACCACACCGCCGAGGGCAACGAGAAGGGGCCCACGCTGTCCTTCCGGGGCATCGACAACGCCTCGTACTACCGTCTGGTGGACGGTGACTGGGGGCACTACTACGACACCACCGGCACCGGCAACAGCCTGCTGATGCGGCATCCCTACGTGCTCCAGCTGATCATGGACTCGCTGCGGTACTGGGTGACCGAGATGCATGTCGACGGCTTCCGCTTCGACCTCGCGGCCACCCTGGCCCGGCAGTTCCACGAGGTGGACCGGCTCTCCGCGTTCTTCGACCTCATCCAGCAGGACCCGGTGATCAGCCGCGTCAAGCTGATCGCCGAGCCGTGGGACGTGGGGGAGGGCGGCTACCAGGTCGGCAACTTCCCGCAGCTGTGGTCGGAGTGGAACGGCAAGTACCGGGACGCCGTACGGGACTTCTGGCGCGCCGAGCCGCACACGCTCGGTGAGTTCGCCTCCCGGCTGACCGGCTCCTCCGACCTGTACCAGCACAGCAGGCGGCGGCCGCGCGCCAGCGTCAACTTCGTGACCGCGCACGACGGCTTCACCCTGCGCGACCTCGTCTCGTACAACGACAAGCACAACGAGGCCAACGGGGAGGGCGGTCAGGACGGGGAGAGCACCAACCGGTCCTGGAACTGCGGGGCCGAGGGCGCCAGCGACGACCCCGGCGTCCTGGAGCTGCGGGCCCGGCAGCAGCGCAACTTCCTGGCCACCCTGTTGCTCTCGCAGGGCATCCCGATGCTCTGCCACGGCGACGAGCTCGGCCGCACCCAGCAGGGCAACAACAACGCCTACTGCCAGGACAACGAAGTCTCCTGGATCGACTGGGAGCTGAGCGAGGAGCAGCGCGAACTGGCCGACTTCACGCGGCAGGTGATCGGCCTGCGCGCGGCGCACCCCGTTCTGCGCCGACGCCGGTTCTTCCGGGGCGAGACCGTGACCCACGCGGGGCAGCCGTTGCCGGACCTGGTCTGGCTGCTGCCGGACGCCCGCGAGATGGCCGAGGAGGACTGGCAGCGCTCCGACGCGCACGCGGTCGGGGTCTTCCTCAACGGCGACGCCATCGCCGAACCCGACCCGCGGGGGAACCGGGTGGTCGACGACTCGTTCCTGCTGCTGCTGAACGGCCACTGGGAACCCGTCGACTTCCGGCTGCCGGACCCCGCGTACGGCGAACGCTGGACGACCGTGCTCGACACGGCCGAGCCCCAGGGCGCCGACGAGGCGGAACACAAGGCCGGCACGGAGATGACGGTCGAGGCCCGCAGCCTGGTCCTGCTGTCGAGACCGTCCCGCGCGGGGGAGTGAGGCAAGGCCCGCCCAGCCCCGAGGAGGCGTGCGGCCGGATGTCGGACGAGCTGGTGCGCGGGACCGGGTTCGGCGTGGGCCGTCGGGGCCTCGCGCTCAGTGGGTGCGGCGTGAGGTCACCGTGAACTGGGCGCCGTCGGGGTCGCGCAGGACGGCCTCGGTGGTGTCGTGCGAGAGCACGCTGCCGCCGTGGACCTCCGCCGCCTTGGCGCAGGCGGTCACGTCCGCGACCGCGAAGTGGACCTGCCAGTGCGGCCGGATACCGGGATCGGGGGCGGAGCCCAGCGCCCCCGACTCGATGCGCGCCACCACGGCGCCCCCGCTGCGCAGCACCACCTCGCCGCCCTCGTAGCGCACCTCGCAGCAGCCGGGCCGTTCCGAGGCCCAGTCGAAGACCTCGCCGTAGAAGATCGCGGCGTCGAACGCGTCGCGGGTGTGCAGCCGCACGAAGGCGGGCTGGGCCCGTCGCCAGACCTCCCAGTTGGCGACGAGCTCGCCCTCCCAGATGCCGAAGGTCGCTCCGTCGCGGTCGGAGAGCAGTGCCGCGCGGCCGGGCGGGAAGGACAGCGGACCGACCGCCAGGGTGCCGCCGCGCTCCTGCACACGGGCCACCGCCTCGTCCGCGCTGGGCACCGCGAAGTACGGCGTCCAGGCCACCGCCATCTGCCACATCGAGGCCACCGCGGCGATCCCCGCGACCGGCGTGCCGTTCGCCAGCGCGACCCGGAAGCGCTCGCCGAGCTTCGCGGGCCTCCACTCCCACCCGAGGACGGCACCGTAGAACTCCTCCGTGGTCTGCTCGTCGCGGCTGGTCAGGCTCACCCAGCAGGGGGCACCGAAGACATGGTGGGTGGAGACGACGTCCGCGGTCGCGGCGGGATGTCTCGGATCGTGGTTCATGGCAGTCGCGTCCTGCTCTCGTCGGCCGGCGGCCACCGGGCGGTCTTGTACCAGTCTCTGTCCGGAACCGCCTCGGGCGCCTGCCGAGTACCCCCGGGGAGGCGCCGAAACGATGGCCGGCCCGGCCGCGCCGGCCCCGGAGGCGGGGACCCGTTCGAGTGCCAGGAGGGAGGCCGAGTGCCAGGATGGAGGAGTGCCCGTCGTACCGAACGAACCCGCCGACGAGTCGGACCGGATCTTCGCGCTGCAGGAGGAGGTCGACCAGCTCAAGGAAGCGGTCGCCTCCCACGCCGTCGTGGACCAGGCCATCGGCATGGTCGTCGCGCTCGCCAGGATCGGCCCGGACGAGGGCTGGGAAGTACTGAAGGACGTCTCCCAGCACACGAACATCAAGCTGCGCAACGTCGCGGACCTGATCCTCATCTGGGGACGGTCCGGAGACCTGCCGCCGGAGATCCGCGTGGCGCTCGAAGAGGCTCTCGACCGCTACGGCCCCCGACAGATTCCGGGCGCGCCGCCCGGGTGACGCGGGGTCCGGGGGCTCAGCCGGAGTCGGCCAGGACCTCTTCGCGCAGGTGGGCGAAGCACGTGCTGAGCAGCCGCGAGACATGCATCTGCGAGATGCCGAGTTCCTCAGCGATGCCGCTCTGTGTCATGCCCCGGAAGAAGCGCAGGTACAGGATGGTCCGCTCGCGCTCGGGCAGGGCCCTGAGGCACGGCTCGACGGCCACCCGGTCGACGACCACGTCGTAGCCCGGGTCGGGGCCACCGAGGGCGTCGCTCAGGGCGTAGCCGTCGGTGCCGGGCATCTCCGCCTCCAGCGACAGCGCCGAGAAGCACTCCAGCGCCTCGGCGCCGGCGCGCACCTCGTCCTCGGTCAGGTGCGCCAGTTCGGCGATCTCGGCGACGTTGGGCGCCCGCCCGGGCGTCTGGGAGAGCTCCTTCGAGGCCTGCCGGACCCGGTTGCGCAGGTCCTGCACCCGCCGGGGCACGTGCAGCGTCCACATGTGGTCACGGAAGTGCCGCTTGATCTCGCCGGTCACGGTCGGCACCGCGTACGCCTCGAAGGCGCTGCCGCGTGCCGGGTCGTAATGGTCGACGGCCTTGACGAGCCCGAGTGCGGCCACCTGGTAGAGGTCTTCGAGGGACTCCCCGCGGCCCCGGAAGCGGACGGCGATCCGCTCGGCCATGGGCAGCCAGAGCTCCACGAGCTCGTCCCGCAGGGCCTTGCGCTGCGGACCGTCGGGAAGCTGTGCCAGGCGCTCGAACGCCGCGTTGGTATCGGGGGCGTCGTCGTGCGGATGAGGCTTCGTTCTGGTGGCGACGGACATGTCGCGCACCTCCCTGAGCGGGTGCTGGATGGACAGACACCGTGGGACGCGCGCAGTCGGACCCTGAGAAGCCGTCGAGGGACATCCGGGGCCCGCTCGGCGGGCTCCCACGGACGTGCCTCCTGTCCGAAGCACTGATTGGAATGTTCCCGCTTCCGGGTGAATCAAAACAAAAACGGCAGATCGTCATATATGTGTTTGACCAGGCCTTGGGAGAGATACCTCTGATACAGAGGTAATGTCGATGCCGTGGACGAAGAGACGTTCCCCGAAGAGCTGGCCGATGCCCTCGTCGGCGTCCAGCGGCTGCTCAGGCGCAGGCTGCGCGCCGGACTGACCGTGCCACGGCTGCGTGGCGCCGAGGTCGAACTGCTGCGCCTGGTCGAGTCGCGCCCCGGCATCGGTGTCTCCGACGCCGCCAAGGAGCTCCATCTGGCCGGGAACTCCGTCTCGACCCTGGTCAACCAGCTGGTCAAGGACGGCCACCTGGTCCGCGGGACCGATCCCGCCGACCGGCGCGCCGCCCGGCTGCTGCTCACCGAGAAGGCCGAGGCACGGCTCAGGGACTGGAAGGAGCGGCGCGTCGCGCTCGTGAGCCGCCACGTCACCCGGCTGGACGCGGCCGATCAGGAGGCCCTGCGCGCCGCGCTTCCCGCCCTGCGCGCGCTCGCCGTCACTCTGCACGAGGAGGCCGAGGACACATGACCCCCGACGCTGTTTCCTGCACCGGGCTGACCTACGCCTTCGGCGACACGAAGGCCGTGGACGGACTGGACCTGACCGTGGGGGAGGGCGAGGTCTTCGGGCTGCTCGGCCCCAACGGTGCCGGCAAGACCACCGCCATCCGCTGCATCACCACCCTGCTCCCGGTCCCGGCCGGGATGATCCGCGTCTTCGGCCGCGACACCGCCGCCGACCCGATGGCCGTACGCCGTCTGCTCGGCTACGTCCCGCAGCAGCTGTCCGCCGACGCCAACCTGACCGGCCGGGAGAACGTCACCCTGTTCGCCCGCGTCTTCGACGTCGCCCGCAGGGAACGTGCCGAGCGTGTCGCCCAGGCGCTGGCGGCGGTCGACCTCACCGACGCCGCCGACCGGCTCGCCGGCACCTACTCCGGCGGCATGGTCCGCCGTCTGGAGCTGGCCCAGGCCCTGGTCAGCGCGCCCCGGCTGCTGATCCTCGACGAGCCGACCATCGGCCTCGACCCGATCGCCCGCACCGGCGTGTGGGAGCACATCAACGCCGTACGCGAGGCGACCGGCATGACCGTCCTCGTGACCACCCACTACATGGACGAGGCCGACCAGTACTGCGACCGGGTCGGCCTCATGCACCGCGGGCGCGTCCGTGCCCTCGGCACCCCCGTCGAGCTCCGGCGGGGACTGGCCGAAAAGCGGGGCACCGACACCGTGCCGAGCCTGGAGGACGTCTTCCGTGACGTCGCCGGCAGCGGACTCGAAGACGAGGGAGGGGATTTCCGCGATGTCCGAAGCACCCGCCGCACCGCGAACCGTGTCGGCTGACATAGGCCTGTTGCTGAGGCCGCCGGAGCCCCGCGCGGGCTGGCGCCTGCTGCCCGCCAGGGTCGTGGCGATGTGCGCCGTGGAACTCCAGAAGCTCAGCCACGACCGCACGGAGCTCTACACCCGCGCGGTCCAGCCCGCCCTGTGGCTGCTGATCTTCGGTCAGACCTTCACCCGCATCAAGGCGATCCCCACCGAGGGCATCCCGTACATCGACTACCTGGCGCCCGGCATCATCGCCCAGTCGGCGATGTTCATAGCGATCTTCTACGGCATCCAGATCATCTGGGAGCGGGACGCGGGCATCCTCAACAAGCTCCTGGTCACCCCCACCCCGCGCTCGGCGCTCACCACCGGCAAGGCCTTCGCGGCCGGAGTGAAGTCGCTGATCCAGGCCGTCGTCGTCATCGTCATCGCCGCCCTGCTCGGGGTGTCGCTGACCTGGAACCCGCTCAAGCTCCTCGGCGTCGGCGCGATCGTGATCCTCGGCTCGGCGTTCTTCTCCTGTCTGTCCATGACCATCGCCGGGATCGTGCTCAGCAGGGACCGCCTGATGGGCATCGGACAGGCCATCACGATGCCGCTCTTCTTCGGCTCCAACGCCCTGTACCCGCTGTCCGTCATGCCGGGCTGGCTCCAGGCCGTCAGCAAGGTCAACCCCCTCAGCTACGAGGTCGACGCCCTGCGCGGACTTCTCCTGGGCACCCGCGCCCATCTGGCGCTCGACTTCGGGGTGCTGGCCGTGGCCGCCGTCCTGGGCATCACCGCGGCCTCCTCGCTCCTCGGCCGGCTGGCCCGTTGATCATGCGGGCGGAACGTGATGTGCGGCACGCCGGTGGAAGGGTTTTTCCGGCCACCGGGCGGATTCTTCCTGCGCACGGCTTGATCAGCGATCAAAGGGGGTGAATTCCCTGGCCACAGCGCATTCTGCTCATTTGACAGTGCATTGAGCACACAGATAGGAAGCAGCTCTCTGAGGTCGAAGAGGTGCACTGTGTACGAGCCCAACGTGGTCGGGGACTGGCAGGAGTACGACGAGCATGCCGGTCTGCGTGTCCGCGTCCACCGTCTGGAGGCGGCCGAGCCGCCGCGCGGACGCGACGACGCCGCCGAAGGGCTCACCTATTTCAGTGTCCGTGTGACCGTCGAGAACCGCGGCGATCAGCATCCGACCGTCCACCTCGAGGACGGCCAGATCGATGTCCGGCTCGGCCCCGACGGCGAGAGCGCCTTCATCGACTGGCGCAACTCGCAGTTCATCGAGGGGTTCGACGTCTACCCGCTGCGCCGCGCCACCGCCGTGCTCTTCGCGGCGGGACCGGAGGCGAGCCTCGGCCAGATCGACGTGCAGATCCAGCTGCGGGTCGACGACGAGTGGGCCGACCGCCGGCTGTGGGCGGGCGGCATCGGACTCGACGAGGGGACGGCCTACTCGGGCGCGGGCCGTGAGGGTCTGGCGTGCCAGGTCAGCAACTTCCTGAGGGACCAGGCCGAAGAGGGCACGGCCTGAGCCGCCGCCCTCCTCGGTCCCCGTGCAGTCGAACTAGTGCGGAATGCCGTCGATGATCTCGCGGGCACCCTGACGCAGCAGCGCCACCGCCACCGAGGTGCCCAGCGTGGCCGGATCGAGCCGGCCCGCCCACTCGTGGGCGTTCAGCCGCGTCTTGCCGTCCGGGGTGAACACACAGGCTCGCAGGGACAGTTCCCCGCTGTGGTCCACGCGCGCGTACCCCGCGATCGGGCTGTTGCAGTGGCCCTGCAGGACGTGCAGGAACATCCGCTCGGCGGTCGCCTCCCGGAAGGTGTCCGGATCGCCCAGCGCGCTGACCGCTTCGATCAGCTCGGTGTCGCCCTCCCGGCACTGGAGCGCGAGGATGCCCGCGCCGATCGGCGGCATCATCGTCTCGGGGGAGAGGATCTCGCTGATCACGTCCTCGCGACCGATGCGTTCGAGACCGGCCACCGCGAGCAGCAGCGCGTCCGCCTCGCGGGCCTCCAGCTTGGCCAGCCGCCGGTTGGCGTTGCCGCGGAACGGCACGCACTCCAGGTGCGGGTGAGTGGCGGCCAGCTGGGCCACCCGGCGCACCGAGGAGGTCCCGATCCGGGTCCCCTCCGGAAGCTCGTCCAGAGTGAGGCCGTCCGGGTGGATCAGGGCGTCACGGATGTCGTCCCGCTTCAGGAACGCCGCGAACGTGGTGCCCGCCGGAAGCGGCCGGTCGGCGGGCACGTCCTTCACGCAGTGCACCGCGAGATCGGCCTCGCCGGCCAGCAGCGCCGCGTCGACCTCCTTGGTGAACGCACCCTTGCCCTCGACCTTGGACAGGTCGCCCATCCACTTGTCACCGGTCGTCCTCACCGGCACGACCTCGGTGCGCACACCGGGATACAGGGCGGTCAACTCGCTTCTGACACGCTCCACTTGGGCCAGCGCCATGGGCGAGTCACGGGAGACGATGCGGATCAGTTCCGGGAGGGACATGCGGGACACGATAGACCCTGCGGAGGTTCGGTGTTTGACGCTCAGGGAGCAACGGGTAGGGAGTAGCGCACCTTTTGCACGGCGCGGGCGCCCAGCCGGTCGTAGAAGCGGATCGCCCCGTCGTTCCACGTCGGTGTCTGCCACTGCACCGCCTCGAGCCCCAGTGTGCGAGCCTCGGCGGCCACGGCGTCCATGAGCAGCACGCCGAGCCCGAGACCGCGGTGCCCGGGCAGCAGGAACAGGCAGTCCATGTGCAGGTATTCGCGGCCCTCCCAGGTGGAGAGTTCGGGCGAGCAGGTGGCGTAACCGGCGAGTCGTCCGTCCGGGAGTTCGGCCACCAGGCAGCGCAGACGGGGCGCGGGGGTGTCGAAGAGGAGCGCGGCCAGCCGCGTGGCCAGGTCGGCCGGGGGCGGCGCGGCCTGCTCGTACTCGGCGTGACGGGCGGCGAGTTCGGCGACGACGGGGAGATCGGCGCGCTCGGCGTGCCGGACGAAGGGGGCCTCGCTCATCGCACGTCCCCCGCGAGCGTGTCCGCGCTCCAGGCGGTGAGACGCTCGGCGAGCGAACCGGTGCCGTCCAGGACGTGCCGGGAGTACGCGCCGCGCTCGTGCGCGAGCACGGCGGCCTCCCACACGCAGGGCGAGAGTCCCGTCCGGCCGGGTCGCAACGCGTCGGGCTCGGCCACCGGGCCCGTGAAGATCGCCAGGTCCGCCATGTCGCCCTCGATCCAGGTGTGGACCAGGACGTAGTCGCCGTCGCCGCCCGCGTGCACGATCAGGACGGCGAGCCCCAGGGAGCCCCGCAGCGGGCCCAGTTCGAGATGGCGCGCGGCGATCCGCAGCCCGCCCTCGGTGTCCTGGCCGGACACGGTGCGGCCGGGTGCCTCCAGCGCGTAGACCTTCACCAGGTGGCCGGCGGCCTCCCGGGTGCCCAACGGCCGGACGGGACGGGCGTGGTGGGTGTCGGCGAGCGCGAGCAGAGCCTCGCTGCCGACGGCGGCGGGCAGTTCCTCGTGAAGATCCATCCGGCCATCATCGGACGCCGGGCTCGGGAGCGTCCACCGCCGCCCGCGAGACGACCGACTCCGGCCAGGACAGCACCACCAGAGCCACCGCCGTCAGCAGCCCGCCCGCAAGGAACGTGCCGCGGACCCCGGTCAGGGGCAGCAGCGCGCCACCGAACAGGGCGCCGACGGCCACGCCCACGTTGAAGGCCGCCGAGTTGGCCGCGAGCGCCGTCTCGGTACGCCCCGGGGCGACATGCAGCACCTGGCTCTGCGTCGCCATGAACGCCGGCGCCACCGAGGCCCCCAGCAGCATGAGCAGGACGACGGTCGCGGCCTGGCTGCTCCCGCCCGCGTACAGCCCGAGCAGGGCGATGGCCTGCCCCGCCACCGGCACGGTCAGCGTGGCCCGCGGATACCGGTCGAGCAGCGGTCCCACCACCGTGACCCCGGCCAGCGCCGCCGCACCGAACGCGGTGAGCACCGCGCTCACCGCGTCCCGCCCGAACCCGCTCACCTCGTCCAGGAAGGCCACGAGGTACGTGAACCCGGTGAACGCCCCCGTCACCGACAGCGCGGTGGTGGTCAGCACGACCGCGAACCGGCGCCGGTCGGGGGCGGCCCCGTACGCCGCATGGCCCGCCTGCGGACGCGAGGTCGGCAGCAGCACGGCCACGGCGACCAGCGACACGGCGGCGAGGGCTCCGAGCACCGCGAACGGCACCCGCCAGCCCGCTTGGCCGCCCAGCCAGGTGCCCGCCGGCACCCCGGCCACGGTGGCCAGCGAACCGCCGACCGACAGCAGCCCGATGATCCGGCCCCGCCGCTCCGGCGCGAACAGCCCCACCGCGACCGGCCCCATCACCGCCCAGAACAGCGCCTGAGCCAGCGCGGTCGCCACCCGGGCGGCCAGCAGCAGGCCGTACGACACGGCGGCGAGCGCGCAGATCCAGCTGGCCAGCGCGAGCACCGCGAGCAGACCCGTCATCAGGTACCGGCGCGGCACGGAGCGGGTGACGTGGGCCAGCGGCAGCGAACCAACGGCCACCGCCAGACCGTAGCCGGTGACCAGCGCGCCAACCGCCGTGAGCGAGACCCGCAGATCGTCCGCCATCAGGGACAGCAGACCCACCGGGAGGTTCTCGGTGGTGTTGAAGGTGAACGCCGCCAGCATCAGTGCCGCGACCACGGCGGCCCTGCGCCAGGGGGCCGGATGTACGCCGCCCATCCAACTGCCTTTCGAGGGTGGGGAAGAGGGACGGCCAGCGTGCGGCGCCGACGGGCACGGCTCTACTCTTTCGTTCCAGGACGAATCGCCGACCGCCATCGGGGAGGGGGACCGCCGTGCCGCTGACCCTGCGTCTGGGGAACGACGACCTCCGACGGTGCCGGTTCGCGGTCTCCCCGCTCTGCCAGACCCACGAGGCGCTGCGCATGCTGCGCCGGTCCGCCCGGCACGGCTACCACCGGGCGTGGCTGCGCCGGTCCGCGCCGCGCGTGGCCGGGCTCGACCTGTCCCCGCTGTGGCTGTTCATCCCGCCGGTCGGCGGTTACACCCCTGACTTCCTGGGGCCGCCGCCCGAGGAGCCGTACCCCCGCTTCGAGGACGAACTGGCCCGCGTCCGCACCACCGACCCCGCCCTGGCCCACGCCGAGATGGCCCGCTCCCTCGCCTGCACACCCGGACTCGCCGAGTCGCCGCAGGGCCGGGCCGCCCTCGACGACCCGGCTGCCGCCGTGCGGCGCCTCGCCGACCTCACCGAGCAGGCATGGCGGGCGCTGGTCGCCCCGGACTGGGCACGCCACCGCGCCGTGCTGGAGGCCGACATCGCGCACCGGTCCCGGCTGGCGGCGGACGCCGGGCTCGACGCGTTGTTCACCGGTCTGCACCCGGACGTCGACTGGACCGACGGAAGCCTCACCCTCCCCGTGCGGGGCGACATGACGGACGCCCAGCCGGCCGACGGGCGGGGCGTGCTGCTCATGCCGAGCGTGTTCGTCTGGCCCGACGTGGTCAGCGGTTTCGCCCGGCCCTGGCAGCCGACGGTCATCTACCCCGCGCGCGGCATGGCCGGGCTGCACGGCGAGGAGGTGCCGCGCCCGTCGGAGGCTCTCGCGCGGCTGCTGGGGCGGCAACGAGCCGCGGTCCTGGCCGGGCTGGCGGACCCGGCCTCGACGACCGACCTGGCGCGACGGCACGGCCTCGCCCCCTCCACCGTCTCCGCCCATCTGTCGGTCCTGCGCGAGGCGGGCCTGCTCCGCTCGCGACGGCAGGGCCACCGGGTGCTGTACGCCCGGACCCCGCTGGGCGACGCGATGGTCGCCGGTGCCTGACCTTCGGCCGGTGCAGGCCGGCCGTCGGGGCCTCAGACGAGCGGCTCGCTCAGTTCGACCGAACGCAGGGCTGCCGCGAGGGCCTGCTGGTCGCCGACGTCCAGAGCCGTGTCGGTGAGCTTGATGACGTGCTCGTCGCCGTGGGCGAGGGCCCGTTCCACGACCTCCTCGGGCGCCAGGCGCACGGCGGGGACGTGGGCGACCGGTGCCACGGGCGCGTACATGGCCGTGACCGCAGCGGACGCCGTCCAGGCCGCGTGCAGACTGGGTGCCCACTGGTCGCGGGGAAGGCAGTCCAGGGTGCGCAGCACGGCGTTGGGGGCGGTGGCCGCGTGCACCAGCATGGTCGGCTCGCCGTGGCCGTGGGTGGCGTAGCGGTGGGTCGCGGCCCGGACGAGCTCGGTGAGCCGCTCCTTCGCGGTGTCCGGGTCGGTGACGTCGTGCGCCCACAGGGGCAGTCGGCGTACGGCCGCCAGGCGGTTCCGGAAGCCCATGTGCCCCGGCTCGATGGCGGGTACGGCTTCCAGGGCGTCCGCGGCGGTCGCCGCACCCGGCAGTTCCACCGGACCCGTGACGGGCTGGTGCCGTGCCGCCCAGTAGCCGAGCGCGTGCGCGAGTTCGGTGATCCGCGGCGCGTTCTCCTCCGCCTCCAGGGCACGCACGGCGTGGCCGACCCGGATGACCGTGTGGGTGGCACCGCCGTACAGGCCGGGCAGCAGTCGCGGCCACCATTCGGCGAGGACGTCCTTCCACGGGCGCTCGCCGAGCGTGCGGGAGAAGTGGTCGGTCCAGTCCGCGATCCGGCGCGGATCGCCCAGTGCCGAGAGCCAGTTGTCGTCCGTGACGGGGGCCGCGCGGTCGGGGAAGTCCTCCAGCTTGTCCCGGTAGAGGTCCAGCCACCGGTGCACCGAGCCGGCCTGTCCGTGCGCGGCGAGCGCCTCGACCACCATGGGGGCGTGGTTGGTCAGCCAGCCCTCCCGCTCCGGGCCGGAGGCGTGGACGCGCTCCAGGGCCTCTTCGAGGTGCCCGCTCGTGCTGCTCGTATCGGTCGTGTCCATGAACAGGACGCTATGCCGGGGGAGTTCGGCGGGGATCGGGCGCGGGACGGAACCCGGCGGTGCCGGGAGTCCTAGGTCCCGCGCCCGAAAGGGCCTTCGCATGCTCGGGAGCTGCGAGCGCCCGGGCGCGGTCGCCGGATCAGGCGTTGGGGTCGAAGGAGATGCCCGACGGCTTCGCCGACGTCAGATGGGCGGCGAAGTTGGCGTCCTTGAGGCCGAAGTTGGCGCTGCCGAAGTCGTAGGCGCTCAGCTTGTCGCGCAGCCCCGAGGGGTAGCCGTTCCAGCCGACCAGCGGCGGGTACTGCCAGGTGCCCTTGGCGTTCTCCGGGGGCTCGTCATTGGAGTTGGCCAGCCGGAAGCAGTGCGTGCTGATGCCGTCCTTGTGGTAGACGATCTTCGCGTGCGTGCCGTCGAAGCGGACGCCGGAAGCCGCGGTCACCGTGAACGAGCCGTGGTTGGACGTCGACACGTACTGGACGGTGCCGTTCTGCACCCAGATCACGACGTGCTCCCAGTCGTGCCGGTGCCCGCCGATGCTGCTGTTCGCCAGCGCCTGGTCCTTCTCGAAGTACAGGCCGTACATGTACGCGCACCAGCCGTTGTTGCACTTGTAGCGCGAGTACGTGTTGGTGTTGTCCAGGTCCGAGGCGTCATGGCAGTCGCCGCTGAGCGAACCGGTCGGGTTCAGGCCGCCGTTGATCGTCCCGTCGGGGCCGATGGCGGGTGTCGGGTAGCAGCCGTCGGTGTCGTAGTCGAAGGCCGGCTGGTAGGTGAACTCGGCGCTCTCGGCGTTGGCGGGCAGCGCCTTCGGCGGGGCGGCGAACGCGACGGAGGGAAAGGCGACGACGAGCGCGGCGGCGCCGACGAGACCGGTGAGCCATCTCGTGCGGTGCTTCTTGAACGACGGTGACGACACTGCGTCCTCCTCGTGTCCGGGCGCAGCCCAACGGCTGGGGGGTTACTGGGGAGTTGAGTTTCTCGACTTTTCATGTCCGCGCCAAGAGGTCGAAGGCGTCACTCCGGTTACGACCCGCCCAACTCTCGGATCATGAAGGTGCGTCGGGGAGGTCGGCCGAGGAGTCCTCCGGCGCTAGATCCGGACGCAGCCGGAGCCAGGACGGCTGACGCAGCAACCCCGCCCGGGTGCGGGTGCTGTAGCGGACCTCGCCGACCAGCCGGGGCAGCACCCAGCGCGCACCCGGGACCCGCGGCACGGGGTCGAAGGGGCACACGTCGGTCGCCGCGGCGGCCAACAGCGCGGCGAGCTCGGTCCGTTCCGCTTCGCTCCAGCCGGTACCGACATTGCCGACGTACCGCAGCCGCCCCCCGCCCCGCTGGCCGACCAGTACGGCGCCCGGCAGTCCGGTGAGCCGACCCCTGCCGGGCAGCCATCCGCCCACGACGACGTCCTCGCTGCGCATGTTGCGGATCTTGATCCAGGCGCGGGAGCGCACCCCGGGTTCGTACACCGAGTCGAGGCGCTTGCAGACCAGTCCTTCCAGGCGGTGCTCACGGGTGGCGCGCAGGGCCTGCTCGCCGTGCCCGACGAGGGCGGCGGGGGTCGACCAGTGCGTCCCGGTGAGCTCCAGCTCGTCCAGTCGCGCCCGCCGCTCGGCGTAGGGGAGCGCGAGGAGCGGGTGCCGCCCCAGGTGCATCAGGTCGAACAGCACCAGATGAACGGGCGCTTCGGCCGCCCGGCGCGCGGCTCTGGTGGGGGCGTGGGCCAGCTGCATGCGCGGCTGCAGCAACTGGAAGTCCGCGCGGCCCTGTTCGTCCAGCGCGAGGATCTCCCCGTCGAGCACCGCGGGTGTGGCGCCGAGCGCGCTGCCCAGCGACCGCAGTTCGGGATAGGCGCCGGTGATCTCCTCCCCGGACCGGGCGCGCAGCACCACCTCGCCGCTCCCGGAGAGGTAGACGACCGCCCGCTGGCCGTCCTGCTTGGTCTCGTAGGCCCAGCGGCCGTCCTGTGCGGCGGGCGGCAGGGCGCCGGGGGTGGCGAGCATGGGCGGGATCAGGGGGAGGGTCACGGGTCAGTTGTCGACGCGGGCCCGGGCCGCCACGCGCCCTGTGCCCCGGTTTCCCCTGAACGGGCGGCAGTCGGGGGTCTTCTCGGGCCTCCTGTCGCAGGTTCACGATGCTGCGGTCCGGGTTCCGCGGGCACACCGGCCGCCGGGCCTGCGGCTGGGTGGTCGGCGGCTCGAGGAGAGGGCCAGGCCGACGCCGGGAACCGTCACCCGGGCGAACGGCACCTCGCTCGCCGGCCTCCGGTCATCGCAGGCGGCGGGTCGGACAACGCAGGTGTCGGATCGGACAACACAGGCGGCGGGTCGACGGCGCGGGCGGGCAGGTGGGGTGAGAGTGGGTCAGATGATGCCGCCGTTGGCCCGCAGCACCTGGCCGTTGACCCAGTGACCGGCGGGGCTCACCAGGAACGACACGACGTGGGCGATGTCCTCGGGTGTCCCCAGCCGCTCCAGCGGGGGCTGTGCCGCCAGGCGGGCGACGGTCTCCTCGTCCTTGCCGTCGAGGAAGAGGTCGGTCGCCGTCGGGCCGGGGGCCACGGCGTTGACGGTGACGTCACGGCCGCGGAGCTCACGGGCGAGGATCAGGGTGACGGCCTCGACCGCGCCCTTGCTGGCCGCGTAGGCCCCGTATCCGGGGAAGGCGAGCCCGACGACCGAGCTGGAGAGGTTGACGAGCGCGCCGCCCGGGCGCAGCCGGCGCGCGGCCTGCTGGTCGACGACGAAGGTGCCGCGGATGTTGGTGCGGTACAGGGAGTCGAGTTCGGCGAGGTCGAGGTCCGCGATCGGGGCCAGGGGCATCCGGCCCGCGGAGTGGACGACCGCGTCGACACCGCCGTACGTGGCCTCCGCCAGGTCGAACAGGGCGGCCACCTCGCTCTCGTCGGCGACGTCCGCGCGGGCGGCGAAAGCGGTGCCGCCGGTCTCCTGGATGGTGCGCACGGCCTCGTCCGCGGCGTCCTTGTTGCCCGCGTATCCGACGACGACCGAGAACCCGTCGGCGGCGAGCCGCTGGGCGATCTGCCGTCCGATGCCGCGCGATCCGCCGGTCACGATGGCGACGCGCTGTTCCGTCCGGGGTCGAGTGGTCATGACTGCCTCCGCTGTTAGCGATGCTACGACTTGCTCGTAACGACGATAACACGGATCCGTAGCGTTGTTAACCTCTGACTCGTATCGACGCTACGAATGTCGTACGGTGGGCCCATGGATGCGAGGGAAAAGATTCTGGAAGCGGCCGCCGAGCTGCTGGCCGGTGCGTCGGCCGCCGATGTCTCCACGCGTGCTGTGTGCGAGAAGGCCGGGGTGGGCGCGCCGATGCTCTACCGGCTCTTCGGTGACAAGGCGGGGCTGCTGGCCGCCGTGGTCGACCGGGGATTCGAGCAGTACCTCGCGTCCAAGCGGGCGGCGCGGCCGAGCGCGGATCCGGTCGAGGACCTGAGGAGCGGCTGGGACAACCACATGCGCTTCGCGCTGGAGCACCCCAGCCACTACCGGCTGATGTACTCGCCCGAGCTGACCGTGCCCCCGGCCGCCGCCCAGGAGGCGCACGACCTGCTGCACGGCATCCTCGAACGCTGCGCGGCCGAGGGGCGGCTGACGGTGCCGCCCGCCCTGGCCACGCAGATGATCATGTCTGCGAATGTCGGGGCGGCCCTGTCGATGCTGACCAGGCCGGAGCAGTACACCGACGTGAAGTTCTCGCAGCGGCTGCGCGACGCGGTGCTGGACTCGGTGACCCGGCCCGCCGACACCGACGCGCCCCGCGAGGGCGGCTCGGTTCCCGTGGCGGCCGCCACGCTCGCGGCCCGTCTGCGTGCCGACCTCCCACCGGTGCTCACGACGGCGGAGTCGGCCCTGCTCCAGCAGTGGCTGGAGAAGCTCTCCGAGAGGTGAGGGCTCAGCGCTCCTCGGGCGGCAGCGCCTGCACCAGCCCCGACTGGTAGGCCATCACGACGAGCTGGGCGCGGTCCCGGGCACCCAGCTTGGTCATGGCGCGATGGACGTGGGTGCGCACGGTCAAGGGGCTGACGAACAGCTTCGCCGCGATCTCCTCGTTGGAGTGCCCCTCGGCGACCCACGCCATGACCTCGCGTTCCCGGGTGGTGAGGCCGGTCAGGTCGTCGGCGCCCGCGAGCCGGGTGCCCAGGCCCGGCGCTGAGAGGAAGCGGGTGATCAGGGTGCGGGTGGCGCCGGGGGAGAGCAGGGAGTCGCCGGCCGCGACGGTCCGGATGCCGTCGAGCAGGGCGTCGGCGGTGACGTCCTTGCCGAGGAAACCGCTGGCCCCGGACCGCAGCGCCTGAGCGACGTACTCGTCGATCTCGAACGTGGTCAGGATCAGCACCCGGATCTCCGACAGCTCCGGGTCCGCGCAGATCGCGGACGTGGCGGCCAGGCCGTCGGTACCCGGCATGCGGATGTCCATGAGGATCACGTCGGGGCGGTGCACGCGCGCGAGGTCGACCGCGGCGGCGCCGTCGGTGGCCTCCGCGACCACCTCCATGTCGTCGCACGAGTCGATGAGGATCCGGAAGGTGGCCCGCAGCAGGGCCTGGTCGTCGGCGAGCAGTACGCGGATGGTCATGGGGTCCGTTCCTGGCGTTCCGGGTCGGCGGGGTTCAGCGGGAGCCGGGGGTGCCCCACCGCGTCCGGCCGGTCGGTGCCGGGGCGGTCCTCGGTGCCGTACGGGAGCGCGGGCAACCGCATCGCGGCCGTCAGGGCGACGACCGTACGGACATGATCGTCGGCGTAGTGACGCAAGGGGGTGCTCATCGCTCTCCGGTCGTGTCCTTGAACCATGGTGGCCGAGCCCGCCGGGTGCGGCCGCCGCGACCCGGCAGGGTGGGACATGCGTCCCGACTACCGTGCTGCGGGTCGCCAGTCTTTCGGGTGCCGGGTCCGCCCGTCGTCGTACCACCGCCGACAACGCGCCTACTGAGAACGCAGTACACGCCCGGAGCGGGTCCACCCTGGGCAGGACCTGACGGCCGCCTGCCGGCGGCCGTCAGGCGGTGGGCGGCCGTGTCAGGAGGAGGTCCCGGCCGAGCTCTGCGCCGAGGCCGGTGCGGCAGCCGCCGCCGGGGCCGCGGTGCGCGGGCGCGGGATGAAGGAGGCGATGGCGAAGGCCAGCAGTGCGGCACCCGCGCCGATCGCCGCGACGGTCTTGAAGCCGGTGCCTCGCGGTGACGGAGACCCGCCGCAGATTACTTGAGTTACGCAACAAGAGGGTAACCTGGCGGGCATGCCCTCACAGCCGCTCCCCGACGTCCCCGCGTCCCCGGAAGTCATCGAGATCGAGCGGGCGCTCACCCGCATCACCTACCTGAGCACCCGCGCCCGCCGGCACGACCGGCTGATGGCCCTGGCCGAGGTGCCGCTGGACCGGGCCGCCGTCGCCCTGCTGCGGCAGATCGCCGACACCGAGCCGATGCGCCCGGGGGAGCTGGCCAACCGGCTCGGCGTGGAGGCTTCCCACGTCACCCGTACCGTCCAGCAGCTGCAGAAGTCCGGGTACGTCACCCGCGTACCCGACCCCGTCGACCGGCGTGCCCAGCGCATCCAGCTCACCGGGACCGGCCGGGAGGCCATCGACCGCATCCGCGACGCCGGAGCCCGCGGTATGCAGCTGGCCCTGGCCGAGTGGTCGCCCGAGGAGCTGCGGCAGCTCGCCGGCCTGTTCCACCGCATGGTCGACGACTTCCTATCCCACGCCGTCGACGACGAGACCGAGGAGGCGGCGCGCGCCGGGACCTGCTGACGCTCACCCCGCCCGGACGAGCCCGGCGGGACCGGGTCCGCGCAGCCCGCGCAGCAGCAGACCGCCCGGCGCGGGCAGCACGACCAACGGAATCGGCGGGTCCGCAGTGACGCGGTGTCGGCCGGCGCCCCCGGTGCACGGCGAGCCGGCCCGCCGACGCTCACCGTCAGGCCCGGCGTGACGCCGCTCGCCGTGCCCACGCGTCGGGGCAGGTGGTCCTGGCCGCGTGTGAAGTGCACGGAACGCACGCTCAGCCGTCGTTCCGGCACTCGTTCGGCATGACCTTCCCGCAGTGGCGCACCCAGTCGCGCCTCCACCACGCCCTGCGCATGCCGGCCGACGACGCCCCCGTCGCGACCGTCGCCCACCGCTGCGACTGGTCCTCCGCGAGCGCCTTCATCGACTTCCGCCGTTCCTTCGGCTGTGCCCCGGACACCCACAACCGCCGTGCCCCGTAGGGACGGAGGCCGCCGTACGAGGTGTTTGTACCGTCCAGTAATGTGCGCGGCAGCCCCCCGAAGGAGGAACCGTGCCACGGTCCCCACGTTCGCCCCTGCTGCTCGCCGGCTTGCTGGCCACAGCGGGTGTCGCCCATTTCGCGTCACCGCGTTCGTTCGACGCCACCATCCCGCAGGCCCTTCCCGGCACGCCCCGGACCTGGACCTACGCCAGCGGCGCCGTGGAGCTCGCGCTCGCCGCCGGTCTGGCGCTGCCGAAGACCCGGCGGACCGCCGCGCTCGCCTCGGCCGCCTTCTTCGTCGGGGTGTTCCCCGCCAACGTCAAGATGGCCGTCGACTGGCGCCACCGCCCCGCCCCGCAGAAGGCGGCCGCCATCGGACGGCTGCCGCTCCAGGTGCCGCTCGTGCTGTGGGCACGCGGCATCGCCAGAAACGCCGCGAACGGGGAGGGCCGGGCATGAGCAAGGCGTTGGAGACCGGCGACACCGTCGAGGACTTCGAGCTCCCGGACGAGACCGGCACCAGCCGCAAGCTGTCCGAGCTGCTCGCCGACGGCCCGGTCGTCCTCTTCTTCTACCCCGCCGCCCTGACGGCCGGCTGCACCGCGGAGGCCTGCCACTTCCGCGACCTGGCCGCCGAGTTCGCCGCCGCCGGCGCCCAGCCGGTCGGCATCAGCGGCGACACCGTCGAACGCCAGCAGGAGTTCGCCGGACGCCACACCCTCGGCATGCCCCTCCTGTCCGACGTCGACGGCCGTATACGCGAGCTGTTCGGCGTCAAGCGCGGCTTCTCCCTGGCCCCCACCAAGCGCGTCACCTTCGTGATCGCCGAGGACCGCACCGTCCTGGAAGTCGTCCGCAGCGAACTGCGCATGAACACCCACGCCGACCGCGCCCTCGAAGCCCTGCGCGCACACCGCGCGTGACGGACGGGGCACGGTTGCCCCGTTTCGGTTGATGCGGTCTGACAAAGGGACCATCCTGGACGATATGGAGCATGTCTCCGCTACGGCGGTCACCGATGCCGCAGGTGTCGTCACGGGGTGGAGCGAGGGTGCCCGGCGGCTGACGGGACACACGGCCGAGGAGGTCGTGGGACGGGCCGCCCGGGAACTCCTCGCCGACCAGCCGCCGGGACCGGTCGTGGCGGCGCTGAAGGGAACCGTCGTACTGCGGCACCGCGACGGTTCCCCCCTCACGCTCGTCCTGGACGCGTGCCCCGTGCTGGGCGGCGACGGCACACCGACCGGATACGTGATCACGGGCCGGCCCCCCGGCAGCGCCGAGCAGACCCTGGCCGGGCAGGCCTTCCAGCAAGCCTCGATGTCCATGTCGGTCTTCGACACCCGACAGCGCTACCTGCGCCTCAACGGGGTGGCCTGCAGGGTCATGGGAGTGCCGGAGGAAGCCCTGCTCGGCCGCTTCTTCGCGGACACCGTCGAGGACGCCGAGCACAGCCGCGGTTTCCTGGCCAACCTGCGCCAGGTGGCCGAGACCGGCAGACCGGCCCGCTACGAGAGCTTCGCCGGCGCGCCCGCCCTCAACCACGAACACGCCTGGACCTGCGAGATGTGGCCCCTCCACGACGAGGGCTCGACGGAGCCGACCGGCGTCGCCCTGGCCGCCTTCGACAGCAGCGACCAGTACTGGGCCCGGCAGCGACTGGCTCTGCTCAATGAGGCGGCGGCCACCATCGGCACCACCCTCGACGTGGTGCGCACCACCGAGGAACTCGTCGGACTCCTCGTGCCCCGCTACGCCGACTTCGCCAGCGTCGACCTCCTCGAATGGGTCCTGGGCGCGGACGAACCGCCCACCGTCCTCGAAGGCGACATCGCCCTGCGCCGCGTCGCCCACGGCTCCGCCCACGAGGGCACCCCCGAGGCCGCCGTCCGTCTCGGCGCGACGGACGTCTACCCCGCCCCCTCGCCGCCCGCGCGGGCCCTGCGGGACGGGCGGGCGGTCCTCAGCCAGGCCGGCGAGCCCGACTTCGTGCGCTGGGTCGCCGAGCGCAACGCCCGCGCCCCGGCCGGCCGCTCCTACCGCAAGGGCGTCCACTCCCTGCTCGCCGTGCCTCTCAAGGCCCGCGGCACCACCCTGGGCGTCGTGGTCGCCGTCCGGATCGCCCACCCCGACGATTTCGCCGAGGACGACGCCGTCCTTGGCGAGGAACTCGCCAGCCGGGCCGCCGTCTGCATCGACAACGCCCGCCGCTTCGCCCGTGAGCGCACCACCGCACTGGCCCTGCAGAACAGCCTTCTGCCCCGCGGCCTGCCCGGGCAGGCCGCGGTCGAGGTCGCCCACCGCTACCTGCCCTCCGGCTCCCTGGCCGGCATCGGCGGCGACTGGTTCGACGTCATCCCGCTCTCCGGCAGCCGCGTCGCCCTCGTCGTCGGCGACGTCGTCGGTCACGGCATCGCCTCCTCGGCCACCATGGGGCGCCTGTGCACGGCGGTGCGCACCCTCGCCGACGTCGACCTGCCACCCGACGAGCTCCTCACCCACCTCGACGACCTCGTCACCCACCTCGCCTCGGACGACCGTGAGGACGACGCCGCGGAGCTGGGCGCCACCTGCCTCTACGCCGTCTACGACCCGGTCTCGCGCCGCCTCACCGCGGCCGCCGCCGGCCATCCGCCGCCGGCCCTGGTCCTGCCCGACGGCACCACGCAGCTCGTCCCGCTGAGCGCGGGGCCCCCGCTCGGGGTCGGCGGACTGCCCTTCGAGGCCACGGAGATCGAACTGCCCGAGGGGGCCGTCGTCGCCCTCTACACCGACGGGCTCATCGAGGACCGGGACCGCGACGTCGACCACGCCACCGACGAACTGTGCCGCGCGCTCACCGCGAAAACGGACACCCTCGACGATCTGTGCGACATGGTCCTGAAGGCCGTACTGCCCGAAGAACCCGGCGACGACGTGGCCCTGCTGCTGGCCCGCACCCGGGTGCTCGGCGCGGACCAAGTCGCCACCTGGGACGTCGAGCCCGACCCCGCCCAGGTGGCCGCGACCCGGCAGGCCGCCACCCAGCAACTGGCCGCCTGGGGACTGGAGGAGGCCTCCTTCGTCACCGAACTCGTCGTCAGCGAACTGGTCACCAATGCCATCCGGTACGGCGAACCGCCCATCCAGCTCCGGCTGATCCGGGACCGCACCCTCATCTGCGAGGTCTCCGACGGCAGTTCCACCTCACCGCACCTGCGGCGCGCCCACGCCTTCGACGAGGGCGGCCGCGGGCTGCTGCTGGTCGCCCAGCTCACCCAGCGCTGGGGGAGCAGACAGACCGGCAGCGGCAAGACGATCTGGGCCGAGCAGTCCCTGGAACCGCCCGGCCTGTGATCGCCGCGTTGATCGGGATCACTGGAAGGAGCAGCCGGGGTTCGGCACGTCCTCGGAGTACGGCGAGCCGTGCGGGAGCACGTACAGCACCTCCAGGACGAGCGGGGTGCTTCCCTCGTTGCGGCCGAAGTGGACGTCGCCGGGGCCGCCCGGCTCGCGCACCACGGTGCCCTGCGGGTAGACGCCGTCACTGGCGCAGTCGGCGTGGTAGTGACTGAGGGTGCCCTGCTTGACGTACCCGTAGACGGGACCGTCGTGGTAGTGCCAGCCGGTCGCCTGGCCCGGCGGGACGGTGATCTCTCTGAGGACGTAGTCGGTGTCGCCCACGGTCTTCTGGGCGATCAGTGTGCCGGTCACTCCGGGGCCGGGCGGGGTCGCCTGTGCGGCACCGCCGGTGAAGACGGTGGCGGTGACGACCGCGCCGGATATGGCGGTACGGAGCGCGATGCGCATGCGGAAGGCCTCCTGGCTCATGAGCGTGAGCGACGACGTGTCGCGGTGGACGTCGTTGTGAACATAGAGGCCCGCACGGGTGGCCGGGGCGGTGTTCGGCGGATCTTCCCGCTCAGTTCTCCTCGGCGGCGACCTGCGCCAGGGCCCGGCCGGTCCGGACCGAGCGTGCTCGGCGCGGATCCGGTGTGCCGTGTCCGCGCGCCCGTCCCTCGGCGGTCTTCACCAGCAGCCAGTTGTCCTCACGGAAGCGGGTGAGCGCGTACCGGCCGCGCAGCTTTGTCCCGTGCAGCCGGAACGTGGCGTGCCCGCGCTCCAGCGACTCGGCGAAGTCGACGGGACGCCCCTGGCGGTCGTGGCTCAGGGGTTCGTAGGTGCCGCGGTCCCAGACGATCACCGTGCCGCCGCCGTACTCGCCCTCGGGGATCACGCCCTCGAAGTCCTCGTACTCCAGCGGATGGTCCTCCGTCGGCACGGCGAGGCGTTTGTCCTTGGGCACGTCGGAGGGGCCCTTCGGGATCGACCAGGACTTCAGCACGTCGCCGACCTGGAGCCGGAAGTCGAAGTGCATCGTGCTCGCGTCGTGGATCTGCACGACGAACCGGGGCGCGGCATCCGTGGGGGCCTGCCGCCCTTCCGGCTCACGGGTCCGTCCGAAGTCCCGCTTGCCGTGGTAGTCCCTCAGTCGCTCACTCACCTGAGGCTCCTTTCGGAGCCTCCCGGGTACCCCTGCGGTTGTTCAGAACTCCTCGTGCACCTCCGGGTCACCGCCCAGGCGTCGGTGTTCGCGGTCGCCGATCGCCGCCATCTCGGGCTCGCTCAGCTCGAAGCCGAACACGTCGAGGTTGGTGCGCTGCCGCTCGGGGTCACCGGACTTCGGGATGGGCAGGGCGCCGAGCTGGACGTGCCAGCGCAGGATCACCTGGCCGGGCGTGACACCGTGCGCTTCGGCCACGCCGGTCACGGCCGGGTCGTCCAGGAGGTCCGAACCCCGGCCCAGCGGGCTCCAGCTCTCGGTCACGATGCCCTTGTCGGCGTGGAAGGCGCGCAGCGCGTCCTGCGGGAACAGGGGGTGCAGCTCGATCTGGTTGACGGACGGCAGGACCCCGGTCTCCCTCTCCAGCCGCTCGATGTGCGCCGCCGTGAAGTTGGAGACCCCGATCGACCGTACGAGGCCGTCCTCGCGAAGCTTGATCATGGCCTTCCACGAGTCGATGTACTTGTCGACCCGGGGGAGCGGCCAGTGGATCAGGTACAGGTCCACGTACTCCAGGCCGAGACGGGCGCGGGACTCCTCGAAGGAGGCCAGGGTCTCCTCGTACCCGTGATGCCGGCCGGGCAGCTTCGTCGTCACGAGGACCTCCTCGCGCGGGACGCCCCCGGCGGCCACGCCTCGACCGACACCGGTCTCGTTCCGGTAGTTCGTCGCCGTGTCGAGGAGCCGGTAGCCGCTCTCCAGAGCGGTGGCGACCGCCCGCTCCGCCTCGGCGTCGTCCATCGGCCAGGTGCCCAGACCGAGGGCGGGGATCTTCGTTCCGTCGTTGAGCACGTGCGTCGGGATGCTGATCACGTCCGGACCTTCCCTTGACTGTGTCGTCCTCCCAGCCTCACGGATAGGGTGAGCAATGATCAACCGGACGGGCGGGGACGAGGGCAGCGGACGGCATGGACGGCACCGAGGACAAGCGGTCGGCGGGACCGGGGCGTCCCACGTCACGGGACGTCGCCCGGCTCGCCGGCGTGTCGCACACCGCCGTCTCCTTCGTGTTCAACGGCCGCGCCGAAGGCAACCTCTCGCCCGCCACCCAGGAGCGCATCCGCCGCGCCGCCACCCAGCTCGGCTATCGCCCCGACCCCGTCGCCCGCGGCCTGCGCAGCCGCCGCACGGCCGTGATCGGCCTGGTCACCGACGAGATCGCCTCCTCGCCCTTCGCTGGCCGGCTGCTGCGCGGCGCCATGGAGACGGCCTGGGACAGTGACCACCTCGTCCTCACCGTCGACTCCGGCGGCGACCGCGCCAAGGAGGACGCGGCCGTCGCCGAACTCCTCGACCGACGCGTCGACGGCATCATCTACGCGGCCATGTCCCTGCGCCGCGTCCGCGTCCCCGAGGGCCTGCACCGCACCCACTCGGTCCTGGCCAACTGCCTGCCCGACGACGACTCCCTGCCGTGCGTCGTCCCCGCCGAGCGGGCCGGCGGCCGTACGGCGGCCCGGTTGCTCCTCGACCAGGGCCACCGCAGGATCGCGCTGGTCGGGGGGCAGCAGGACATCGCGTCCGTCGAACGGCTCCGCGGCTTCCGGGACGCCCTGCGCGCGGAGGGCGTCGACCTGCCCAAGGACTGGATCGTGCGCACCGGCGGCGAGATCTCCAGCGGCTACGAGGGCGCGGCCCGCGTTCTCGACGGCGTCCCCGCCGAACTGCGCCCGACGGGGATCTTCTGCTACAACGACCGGGTCGCGGCGGGCACCCTGCACTGTGCGGCACGGCTCGGCATCACCGTGCCCGGCGAACTGTCGGTGGTGGGCTACGACGACCAGGAGCACATGGCCGCCCACCTGTCCCCGCCCCTGACCACCGTCGCGCTGCCGCACCGGGAGATGGGAGAGGCCGCCGCCCGTCTCCTCCTCGACGCCATCGACACCGGCCGCACACCGCCCGCCACGGTCCGGCGCGTCGCCTGCCCGTTGATCGGCCGGGGCTCGGTGGGCCCGGCGCCGACAGCGTGAGCGCGGACGAGGCGCGCTCCTGACGGCAGGACGGGCCGCGACCACGGGGACGTTGTCCGGCGCGGTACCGGTCAGGTCGCACGGACCGTGGCCCAGGCGCCACCCGGCTGGAGTCGCTGCGCGGCGGTCTCCTGGCGCGTCGCGCGTGGCCGCGGGGCATCCGTCCGTGGGCCAGGCGGGCCGGCAGGCGTCTTTGCGCGGCGGTCCTCTGGCGCTCTGGCGCGCCGCGCCGCCCGGCCGCGCGACGGTCCTCTGGCGCTCCGCGCCGCCCGGCCGCGGGGCATCTGTCGACGGTCGTGGACAGGGGGCGGTTCGTCGGCGTGCCCACACCGGGCGGCGACGCGGCCCCGCCAGGAGATCCGCGGCGGGAGCACGCCCGGACCAGCCCGAACCCGAGCTCACCGGTTGCAGTGACGCACTCCCGCCGGGGCGCTCACCGTTTCGCCACGAGAGCCCGGCACTCGACGTCGATCCCGTCCCCCGACACCGTCAGCTCGGCGGTGTCCCCGGGCCGTCGGTAGACCCGCTCCGTGACCATCGCCCGTTCCCCGGCGAAGAGTTCGAGCAGGGAGCCGTCCACCAGGACGCGCACAGTCAGCCGTCCTTCGGGGATCCGCACGACCAACGGAGCGGAGCCGTCGGACCGAGACCGGGGCCATCCCGAGCGGTCCAGCGTCACCGTGCCCGCAGCGGGGTCCAGCCGCACCGTGAGCTCGGCCCCCGAGGCGGCCCGCAGCAGACCCACGATGGCGGGAGAGTCCGCGGTCACCGTCAGGTCGTACGCGTCCGGGAGCGGCCCCGGGCCCAACAGGTCGGTGGAGCGCAGGAGTTCGAGCTCCGGGGCCGGTGCCACCCGCAGTGAGCCATCCTCGTGCACGTCCACGACCCGGGGTGCTGTGAGAACCCCGGCCCAGCCCGCCCCGTCGACCTCCTGCTGCGGACGGGCCTCCCAGGACCAGCCCCACAGCAGCGCCCGGTCGAGCTCGGTGTCCTGCAGGACGCAGGGAGCGTAGAAGTCACGTCCCAGATCGAGGCGTCCGCCGAGGCGGGGCACGAACCTCGGTCCGCCGCCGGGCGGTCGGGTCAGCCGGCCCGTCACATACGCCGTCCCCAGCGGGTCGCCGTCCCACAGCGCCACCGCGAGCACCCACTCGCCCCCGGGTGTGCGCGCCAACTGCGGGCACTCCCACCCGGTCGCCCCCGGGCCGAGGGCCTTGGCCGCCACCGGGTCCCGGCCGTCCAGCAACACCCCGGCGAACCGCCAGTCGTGGAGGTCCTCGCAGTCGTACACCAGCACCGACGGCGTGCCGTCCGCGTGCCCGGCGCCGACCAACGCCCAGCGCCGGCCCTCGAAGCGGAAGACGAACGGGTCGCGGAACATCGTCACGTCCAGGTCCGCCGGCGGACCGGACACCACCGGTACCGGAACGGGCTTCCACGCCTCGAGATCGTCGTCCTCGGCCACCGCGAGGCAGATCGATCCCAGCCCCGTGTGGGTGCGGTCGACACCGGTGTACACGGCCGTCGGCACACCGTCGTCGTCCACCACGCACCCCGACCAGCACCCGGCCTCGTCCGGACCGCCGGGCGTCGGGGTGAGCGCGACCGGATGGTGCTCCCAGTGGGCGAGGTCGGGGCTGGAGGCATGCCCCCAGTGGACGTTCGCGTGGACCGGGGCCTGCGGGTTGTGCTGGTAGAAGAGGTGGTGGCGGCCGCGCCAACGGAAGGGCCCGTTCGGGTCGTTGATCCAGTTGGCGGGCGGACGGACCCGGAAACGCGGGGCGTTGGGGTCAGGGCTCAACGGTTGACTCCTGCGGAGGTGATGCCCTCACGAAGAGGGCGCTGGCCGACGAGGAACACGGCGACGGCGGGGATCATGGAGAGCACGACACCGGCGAGGACCACCGAGATGGAGCCGGTGCCGAGGTTGCCCTGGAGCGAGACCAGGCCCAGCGGCAGCGTGTAGTTCTGGCCGGAGGTCTCCAGGATCAGCGGCCGGAAGAACTCGTTCCAGTGGTAGTTGAAGGCGAGGACGCCGACGATCGCGAGCCCCGGGGTGGCCAGCGGCGCGTACACGGACCGGAAGGTCCGCCACGGTCCGGCGCCGTCGAGCATGGCCGCCTCGCCCAGGTCCTTCGGCATGCCCAGGAAGTACTGGCGCATGAGGAAGGTGCCGAAGGCGGTCGGGAACGCCGGAATGATCAGGCCGAGCAGGGTGTCGGTCAGGCTCATCGACTTGAGCACGAGGAACACCGGCACGATCGTGACCTGCAGCGGGACCATCATGGTCGCGAGCACGAGCCCGAACAGCGGCTTCTTGAAACGGAAGTCGAGACGGGCGAAGGCGTAACCTGCCAGCCCCGCCGTGATCATCTGGCCCACTGCGATCAGAGCGGTCACCAGCGTGGAGTTGAGGGCGAGCAGCCACACGTCGATCTGGTCGAAGACCCCCCGGTACGACTCCACCGTCGGGTGCGTCGGGATGATCTTCGGCGGCAGGTCGAAGGACTCGGCCGGGGTGCGCAGGGACGTGGAGACCGTCCAGATGACCGGCCCGAGGGTCAGCAGCGCGCAGGCCGCGAGGCCCGCGATCCGCGCCCAGGGCGCGAGCGAGTACCGCGCACGGCTCATGGACAGGGGTGCGGGGCTGGTCTTCAGGGTCGCTTGGCTCAAAGGACTCACCCGGCTCACTGGTAGTGGACGAAACGCCGGCTGAGCCGGAACTGGAGGGCGGTGACCACCATGATCAGCACGAACAGCAGCACGCCCACCGCGGACGCCTCACCGAAGCGCAGCTGCTCGAACGCCGACTCGTAGATGACCATCACGACGGTGCGGGTGGAGTCGCCGGGGCCGCCGTCGGTCAGGACGTACGGCTGCTCGAAGACCTGGAGCGCGTTGATGACCCCGACCACGGTCGCCACCAGCAGGGTCGGCGACAGCAGCGGCAGCGTCACGTGCAGGTGCTTGCGCAGCCCGGTCGCCCCGTCGAGGGAGGCGGCCTCGTGGATCTCCTTGGGGATGTTGTTCAGACCGCCCACGAACAGCAGGAACGAGAAGCCGAACTGCTGCCAGACATAGACCAGGATCACCGCCGCCATCGCGGAGTTCTCGGACGTCAGCCATGGCACCGGGGCGATCCCGATCAGCCCGAGCGCCCAGTTCACGACGCCGAAGTCCTGGTTGAACAGGTACTTCATCACCACCGAGATCGAGGCCGCCGACAGCACCAGCGGGAAGAAGAACGCGGAGCGGAAGACCGAGCGCAGCCACACGGGCATCCGGCCGTTCACCGCCAGCGCCAGCGTGAGGGCGATCAGCAGTTGGAGCGCTACCGCGAGCACCATGAAGACGAGCGTGTTGCGGAAGGACACCAGGACGGTCGAGTCGGTGAAGACCTCACGGTAGTTGGCGGCCCCGGCCCAACGCGGGGAGTCGATCACGTTCCAGTGGAAGAAGCTCAGCACGACCGAGCCGACGATCGGCACCACCGTGAAGACGACGATGCCGACGATGGTGGGCGTCAGGAACAGCGCGGCGAGCAATCGGGTGCCGCGATCACGGGCCGAGGGCCGGTCGCCGCCGACGGCGGGCGCGGTCGCGGCCACGGTGCGTGGCGGTCGTACGTCGGGAACTCGGGTGTTCGTCATGCGTCACGCTCCATGGCCTTCTCCAGATCGCTCTGCATCCGGCGCAGCGCGGGGCCCACCGAGCGCCGGGAGGCCAGGGCGGTCCCGGTGTGCTTGAGCAGCACCTGCTCGACCTCGGCGACCTGCGGCGGCGCGGGGATCGGCCCGGTGTCGGGGAACTTGTCGAGGGTGTCGTAGAAGACCTGCCAGTGCCTGGGCCCGATCTCCCGGTAGCGGTCCGCGGTCAGCATCGAGCGGCGGGCCGGGGTCGTCTGGTTGGTCTCGAACAGCCGCATCAGGGTGTCCCTGCGGGCCGCGAACTTGATGAACTCCCACGCCTCGTCCTGCTTCTTCGAGGTGCGCAGCAGCGCGTAGCCCGCGGCCCCGAACTGCATGCGCTGGGTGCGCCAGCGGGGGAAGAACTGCACGTCGAAGCTGCCGGGCCGCATGCCGGCCAGGTGCAGACCGCCCGCCCAGAAGCCGCCGGCGGGGGTGACGCCGACCCGGCCGGTGGAGAACACCCCGATGAGGTTCTGGCCGTTGCCGCCCTCCGGGCGGGTGCACAGGTCCTCCTGGATCAGGGAGGCGAGATAGTCGTACGACTCCTCGACGCGCGCGTCGGTGGCCTGCGGGGTGGTCCACCGGTAGCCGCCCCCGCGGCCCTGGCGCTCGGCGCCCGGGTAGAAGCCGTCCCACAGCCATGCGCCGCCCGGCGCCTTGGACTCGGCGAGCAGGTTGGTGCCGTTGGCGAACAGCCAGGGGACGACTCCGCCCCACAGGCGGTTGGTCCAGAAGTACGGGGTGAACTGCGAGCCGCTGGACTTCTTCATGTCCCGCAGGAGTGCGGTGAAGTCGTCGCGGGTCCAGTCGGGCGCCGGGAAGCCAGCGCCCGCCCGCTCCAGCACCTGGCTGTTCAGGTACATGTCGGCCGCGTTGAACTCGACCGGCAGCTGGTAGAGGCTGCCCTCGTACATCATCGACTCCACCAGCGAGGGGTGGACGTCGGCGAAGTACTCGCGCAGTTCGGCCGCGTCCCGCTTCACCCACTTGTCGAGGGCGACGCCGAGGCGCTGCGCGAAGAGCTGGACGCCCTCGGTCGCGACATAGACGAGGTCGGGGGCGGTGCCCGCCGCGATCTGGGTGAGGATCTTCGCGAAGAAGTCCGACCAGTCGGTGGCCTGCACCGCGTTGATCCGCAGCTTGATGTCGGGGTGGACCTTCTTGAAGCCCTCGGTGAGACTGCGGATCGCCTCGGGACCGTAGGCGGGGCCGAGGGTGGCGACGACGAGGGAGCCGTCGTCGCGGCCGGGGATGTCGGCTCCGGTGAGCCGGTCCCAGCTCGCGGCGGTGCCGGCGAGCGCGGCGGCGCCCGCGCCGTAGGCGCCGTACCGCAACAGGGTGCGACGAGTGACGTGCGAGTCGGTCATCCAACAGGGCCTAACTCGTGTTAGTCGGAGTCTGATGCCCCAGATGATGGGAAGCGGGTCACAGCGGTGTCAAGGCCCGCGAAGACTTGACCTTTAACGAGTTAGGTCCCACAGTCCTGATCCACATGAGCCGCCGTTTCCGACGAGAGGAACGATGTGTGATGGACGGGGTCTCCAGAAGAGCGCTGTTGACGGGCACGGCAGCGGGAGCCGCGGTCGCGGTCCTGCCCGCGGGACCGGCCGCGGCGAAGCCCCAGCAGGCCGCCGGATGCGCGCGCTACCGCGCCGAGTACCACTTCACGGTCCCCGACCAGTGGAAGAACGACCCGCAGCGGCCGGTGTGGATCGACGGCGAGTACCACTACTACTACCTCTACAACGCCGACTACACGACCGGGGTCGTGGGGACGGCCTGGCGTCTCGCCACCAGCTCCGACCTGGTCTCCTTCCGGGACCGGGGGGTGGCCGTCCCGAAGAACACGACGGCGAACGGGGACGTCTGGTCCGGATCCGCCGTGGTCGACACCGACAACACGGCGGGCTTCGGCGCGGGCGCGGTCGTCGTCCTCGCCACCATGTCCCCGCACGACGGGGACGCGGACCAGGCGCAGTACCTGTACTACTCCACCGACGGCGGCCGCACCTTCACCGACCACGGGACCGATCCCGTGCTGCCCAACCCGGGTGTGCGCGACTTCCGGGACCCCAAGGTGATCCGGGACGAGGAGCGCGGCCGGTGGGTGATGACACTCGCCGAGAACGACAAGGTGGGTTTCTACCACTCGGCGGACCTGAAGTCCTGGACGTACGTGGGTGGCTTCGTCAAGGGCGGCATCGGGGTCCTGGAGTGCCCCGACCTGTTCCGGCTGACGGCCGCCGACGGCACGGTGAAGTGGGTGCTGGGCGTGAGCGCCAACGGGAAGGCGGCGGGGCTGCCGAACACGTACGCGTACTGGACGGGTTCCTTCGACGGTACGGCCTTCACGGCCGACGCCGCCGATCCGCAGTGGCTCGACCACGGCTGGGACTGGTACGGGGCCGTCACCTTCGAGAAGCGGGACACCGCCGGCGGGCTCGACGAGCGGGCGCGCTACGCGATCGGATGGCTGAACAACTGGGACTACGCGAACGTCACGCCGACGATCGACTGCGACGGCTTCAACGGCACCGACTCGATCGTGCGCGAGATCGCGCTGAAGCGGGACTCCTCCGGGGTGTACTACCTGGCGTCGCGACCGGTGGCCGCACTGGACGACCACGTCTCCCGCACCGTGGACCTCGGTGATCTGGAGGTCACCGGTACGCAGATCCTCGACTACCGGGGCGTCGCCTACGAACTGAGCTGTGAGATCAGCTGGGACCGGCTGCGCGGTGCGGGCTTGCAACTGCGCCGTTCACCGGACGGGGTCCGGCACGTCGACGCCGGCGTCTACGGCGACTACGCGTTTCTCAATCGGCGCGGCACCGTGAATCCGGACGCGAGCGGCCGGTGGCAGGAGAGCCACAGTCCCTTCTCGGGGAACAGGGTGAAGCTGCGGATCCTCGTGGACCGCACGTCCGTGGAGATGTTCGTCGACGACGGCCGGTACGTGCACTCCTCGGAGGTGTTCCCGTATCTGATCGACACCGGGCTCGCGCTGTTCTCGATCGACGGCACGGCGGTGTTCGAGAACGTGGTGATACGGGAGTTCAGCGTCTGAGTGCGGGGGCGGCGCCGACGAGGCCGTGTTCCTCTGGAGTTGCGGGAGTGGTCTCCTCGGGCAGTCATTCCGGGTGACGTGCCCCCCTGGGGGGGCACGGACCTCGGACAACGACCGGCGATCGACGGAGCACGCATGACGACGGACAAGGGCACGGCGGAGCGGGACCCGGGCATCGGGGTGAACCCGGTGGCGGGGCACATCGGGGCCGAGATCACCGGTGTCGATCTGGCCGGGGACCTCGACGACTCGGCGGTCCGCGCGATCCGGGACGCCGTGCTGCGCTGGAAGGTGGTGTTCTTCCGGAGACAGGAGCTCGACCACGCCGGGCACATCGCCCTCGCCCGCCGCTTCGGTGAGCCCGTCGTCCTGCGCAAGCGCGGCAGCGCCTCGCCCGCGGACCACCCCGAGGTCGAGACGACCGCCGACCGGCTGGAGCTGGGCGGGAAGTTCGGCATGGAGCACGAGGAGTGGCTGCAGCGTCGGCGGCACACCCTGCTGCGGGGCTGGCACTGCGACCACGGTGCCCGTGTCGACCCGCCCGCGGCGACGATCCTGCGCGCCGAGACCGTACCGCCTTACGGCGGCGACACCACCTGGTCCAACCTCGCGGCCGCCTACGCCGGACTGTCCGGCCCGGTGCGGGAGTTCGTCGACGGCCTGCGCGCGGAGCACCGGCTCGGCGTCGGCTACCAGCCCCGTCCCGGGGACGACGCGTATCTCCGGCACCTCCTGGACCACCAGGTCGCCTCGCTGCACCCGCTCGTGCGGGTCCACCCCGAGACGGGGGAGCGGATCCTGTACGTCAACGGCTACTACGTCGAGCAGATCGCCGGCCTCTCCCGTGCCGAGAGCCGGGCGATCCTCGACATGCTCCTCGAACAGGCCGTCCGTCCCGAGTACACGGTCCGCTTCCGCTGGGAGCCGGGCAGCGTGGCGTTCTGGGACAACCGCGCCACCATCCACCTGGCCCCCAGCGACAACGCCCACCTCCGTTCTCCCCGCACCATGCACCGCGTGATGCTGGCGGGGGACGTGCCGGTGGGGGTGGACGGCAAGCCGTCGGAGCCGATCACGGGGACGGAGGTGGGGCGCTGGTGACGTGAGCTCCGGGCCGGGGACGGGCTGCGGGGACTCCGTCGGGTGAGTCGGCTCGGGGGGTGTCGGCGGGGCGTCCTGGACGATCGTCGTCGCCTGCGGTTCAGGCCGGGCATCGGCTTTCCGTGTCGCTGGGGAGGCGCCGTCTCGTGAGGCCGCGTCGCAGGGGGAGGCGCCGTCTCGTGAGGGCGGCGATCCGTCCCGGGTGGTCGTCGGCTGTTCGGCACCGGGCTTGCCCCGATCGGTGGTTTCCGAGAGGGGGGGCGGGGGCGCCGGCTGATCGGCTCGCTCGGGGCATCGGCATTGCGGCCCGCTCGATTGCGATCTGTGCGGTCTGTGCGGCCCCGCGCGGCCCGCGGGCTGTCCGAGGCGTCGGCTGCGAGCCGGGTCGCGAGGCCGACCCGAGACGGTGGTGGCCGCCGCCCCGGTCGACGTCGGCCCCCACCCATCCATGCCGTTGGCCCTCACCCATCCGTGCCGTCGGCCTGCCCCACCCCTGCCGTCGGCCTCGCGTCCCGCCCGCAGGCCTACGCTCCCGGTCGCCACCCCAGCGCGGGGCCCAGCTTGGTCGCCATGTCCGTGAGGATCTGTACGTAGTCCTCGTGCTCGAAGGTGAAGGGCAGCGCGAACGCCACCTCGTCCACCTCGCGGAACGCGGCGTGCGCGTGGAGCCGTTCGGTGATCTCCTGCGACGTGCCGACGATGTCCGGCGCGAACATCAACCGTGCCGGACCCTGCGGTGACGCGGTGCGCGGAGTGCGCCGGGCCGCGTACTGCTCGTACTTCGCGCGCTGCTCGGGGGAGGCCGAGTCGGTCGGGATCACGACGAGACCCTGGGACACCCGGGCGTCCTCGCCGTCGGGATGGGCGGCGCGGAAGGCACGGATCTGCGCGAGCTGGATCTGCGCGAAATCGTAAGGGCCCGACGGATCCTCCGCCTTGACGACACTGCTGGTCAGGAAGTTCATGCCGTGCTCACCGGCCCAGCGCGCCGAGCTCAGGCTGCCGCCGCCGTACCAGAGGCGCCTGCCGAGTCCGGGGGAGTGCGGCTGCACCCGGTCGCTGAACACCTCGAAGCCCTGCACCCCGCTGAAGTCGCTGGCCGGTTTGCCGCGTACGAGGTCCAGCAGTCGCCGCACCCGCTCGTAGGAGAAGTCCTCGGCGTCGGCCGTGTCCGGGTACAGCGCCCCCTTGACCTCGTCGAAGTGCATCGGCGGGCCCACGCTCACGCCCGGGTTGACCCGACCGCCGGACAGGATGTCCACGGTCGCCAGGTCCTCGGCCAGCCGCAGCGGGTTCTCCCAGCCGAGCGGGATGACCGCCGTGCCGAGCTCGATGCGGCGGGTGCGCTGCGAGGCCGCCGCCATGACGGCGACGGGTGACGAGATGCCGTACTGGAGATGCCGGTGGCGCAGCCACGCGCTGTCGAAGCCGAGTTGCTCGCCCAGTTCGATGATCTCCAGCGTGGACTCGTGACCGCGTCGCGGATCCGCCTCGTCGAACAGGCCGATGGTGAGGAAGCCCAGCTTGCGCAGGGGGCGGGGGGTCGGCGGCACGGGCTCCTCCGGGTTGTTTGAGCTATCAAGCAGTACGGCAGTGCCAACCGGGCCCTCTCGCGTGATGTTCCCGAACTCCTCGCTCTCCGCGTCAGGAATGGGTCAAGGGAATGGTCACCTCGTCCTCGACGGGCGGGTCGATCTCCTGGGCGCGGTTGCCGGTGGCGGCGAAGCAGCGCAGCCGCACCGCTTCCGGGGTGACGTCCAGCCGCAGGAAGCACTTGAAGAACGGCGGGCTGTACGTCGCCGAGCTCGGCGAGAACAGCTGTGTGTAGATCTTGCGCACCGGGAGACGGAACCGCGAGGTGCGGTCGGGGCGACCGCCCGCGCCCAGGAGACTGGCGACAAGACGGGTGCGCAGGGTGACGCGCGCCGGCTCGCCCGGCAGACGGGTGGGCGGGATGCCGAGCCGCTCGGCGATCACCGCGGTGGCCTCCGCCTCGGTGAGGGTGAAGAAGCGGCGCAGGCGCAGCCGACGACCGTAGAGCCTGCTGTAGAAGGCGAGGGAGTCGCCGCGCAGGGGATAGCAGCGGAAGTCCTTCTCGGTGACGTTGGCGACCGAGACGTGCGGAATGGTGTGGGTGGCGTGCATGAACGCGCCGCCGCCGCCCGAGACGACGTACTGGATGGTGCGGCCGTCCACGTCGACGGGATAGCGCTGGTAGTTGTGGATGTCGCCGCCTATCGCCGCGACGTAGTGGTGCTCCGGGTCGCGCACGATGTCGTCGACCGTGCCACCGCCCTCGATGGCGCAGGGGTGGTGCTCGCCGTCCACGTACAGGGGCGAGCCCGTGATGAGGATCTTCGGGCGCGGGTCCCGGGACACCTCGCGCAGCCAGGCGCCCTGTTCGGCGTCCAGCGTCCCGAGCAGTCCGGTGTCTATGCCGATGATGCGCAGGGGACCCGCGTCGACGGCCCAGTACGGGCCCGGCTGGACGGCCCGCTGCGCCGGAGCCGCGCGCAACCGGCGTACCTCGTCCAGGCGTTGGCCGTCGTGCGCGCGCGGCCGGTGCCACAGGAGGGAGCGCAGCCATGCGCGGGTCAGGGGGCGGGGCGCGGGGCCGGGCTCCAGGGGCGGGGCGTCGTCGCAGAAGACCCGCATGAAGGCGCCGAGATCCTCGTACCAGTCGTGGTTGCCGGGTATCGCGTAGATCGGCGCCGGATAGTCCTGGTAGGGCCGGAAGAACTTCGGGCCGTAGTCGTCCGCGCTGCCCACCGGGTAGATCACATCACTGGCGACCACGGCGAACCGGGTGTCCTGACTGATCTTCAGAAAGCCCGGCACGACGGCGTACTGGGGGTCGTCGCCCTCGCCCGTGTCACCGATCACCATGAACGAGAACGCCTGGGGGTCCTCGCGGCGGATCACCTTGTCCGGTGGCGCTCCCGCCGCCGCGCGCTGTTCCACCCAGCGGCTTCGGGTACGGCCCGTGGGGTCCCCGAACCAGGAGGCGACCACGCCGTTGCGGGCGGCCCACAGCGTCCTCGGGTTCAGCCACGAGATCTTCTCGACCTTGGGCGGCATCAGCCGCCTGTACTCGCCGAGTTGGGCAGAGCCCCAGCCGGCGCCTTCGGCGGTATCGCGTGAGGAGTCAGACACCGGTGCACCGTAACAACGATCTAGAACCGGCCGACAAGGGGGAGTGCCCTGGCGCACCACCCCTCCCGGAAGTCACCGGGTCCGCGGAGCATGGAGGGGACGGTGCTCACCTCTGCGGGCTGCGGGGCGCGGCCCATTGCGGATCCGGCGCCTGGGGCGCGCGGGCGTGGACCACCCGGTTCTCCTGCTCCTCGAAGAGCGAGTCGGACTGCGGTGCGCTGTGCGCGGTCGAGGCGGAGGCGCGGTTCCAGTCGCCGTCGCCGAGCACCAGGAGCGGGTCGAACATGACGACCACGCCTGCCAGCAGCAGAAAGATCGCCGGTCCCAGCAGCATGGGCAGCAGCAGCGAGGTGGGCGAGTCGCCCGCCCACGAGCCGCCGGTCCTGCCGTGCACATGGACGCTGACCGCGGACATGCCCGTGTAGTGCATGCCCGTCACGGCGATGCCCATGATCAGGCTGGCCCCGAGGCTCGTCAGGAAACCCCGGATCGTGACGGCCGCCCACAGGGCCGCCGTCGCCGCGACGATCGCGATGACCACCGAGAGCCCGACGACGGCGGGGTCGTAGCGGATCGTCCCGTTGAGGTGCAGCGCCGCCATGCCGAGGTAGTGCATGGCCGCCACGCCGAGCCCGGTGACCACGCCCGCGAAGGCCAGGTTCAGGGTGCTGGCGCCTCGATAGCCGACGATGAACACGCCGATGCCCACGACGACGATGGCCACGGCGAGACTGAGGACCGTGAGCCCGGCGTCGTAGCGGATCCGGGTCTCCTCGACCTGGAAGCCGATCATCGCGATGAAGTGCATCGTCCAGATGCCGCAGCCGATGGAGGCGGCGCCGAGTGCGAGCCAGCCCGCCTTCCACGACTGGTCGCTGAGGAGGGTGCGCACAATGCAGCGCAGCCCCAGAGCCCCTCCCAGGCACGCCATGAGATAGGCGGCGACAGGGGTCACCACCCCATAGCGGAACCCGTCCACTGTGCCTTCCATAAGCCAACTCCCCCCAGAGCTTTGGCTGGTTGTTGAGGAAGAGTTACGGCTGTGGTTCGCGTAAAGCAAGGCATTACCGGGGGTAATCAGCAGACTCCCGAGCGGCGCGGTTGAACTTTAGTCACATGGAGGCGATTTTCGGCCAAGCGGGTTCGAAGGCCTCGCGGATGTGCCAGAGTTGAACGATTTTCAGCATCCCAGCGGAATGGATGATCCCATTCCGTTCACGAAATCCGGTGGTCGGTTCGCCGTCGCTCGTGAACGATCATTTCCGTGAGCACGCGCACGGAACACTCCCCCTCCACCACCCGCCCCCTCGCCCTGATCACCGGTGTCGGCCGAACCGTCGGTATCGGCGCCGGCATCGCCCAGCGGCTGGCGGCCTCGGGGTGGGACATCGCCTTCACCTACTGGAACCCGTACGACGCCCGCATGGACTGGGGCACCGAGCCCGGGGCGACCGAGGCGATCGTCAGGAACCTGGCCGAGCGGGGCGCGGCCACCGCCGCCATCGAGGCGGACCTCGGCGACCCCGAGGCGCCTGCCCGGGTCTTCGACGAGACCGAGCGACGGCTCGGCCCTGTGACCGCACTGGTGTTGAGCCACTGCGAGTCGGTCGACTCCGGCCTGTTCGACACCACCGTCGAGAGCTTCGACCGTCACTTCGCCGTCAACACCCGCGCGACGTGGCTGCTCATCCGGGAGTTCGGTCGCCGCTTCACCGCGGAACGGGGCACCGGGCGGATCGTCAGCCTCACCAGCGACCACACCGTCGGCAACCTGCCCTACGGGGCGAGCAAGGGTGCCATGGACCGCATCACCCTGGCCGCCGCCCACGAACTGGCCCACCTCGGGGTGACCGCCAACGCCGTCAACCCCGGTCCCGTCGACACCGGTTGGATGACCGAGGAGGTCCGCGCCCACTGTCTCGGCGCCACCCCGCTCGGCCGCCTCGGCACCCCGCAGGACACGGCCCACCTGGTGGACTTCCTGTGCTCACGGGAGGGTCAGTGGGTCAACGGGCAGCTGCTGAAGAGCAACGGGGGCTTGGGATAGGCGTCTTGCGCCGTCCGCTCACCCCGAGCGGGCTCCCGCCCCGGGGCGCGTCACGTGAAGAACTCGCCCAGCAGCGGCAGCATCAGGGACGTCCGGTGCATGAGGGCCATGTGCGTGGTGTCCGGCAGCACGGCCAACTGCGCGTCGGGGAGCAGTCGTTGCATGTCCGCCGCGTGCTCCACGCGGACGAAGTCGCTGTCGCCGACCAGCAGCAGCGTGCGCGCCCGCACCGCGCGCAGGTCGTCGGCGGTCCAGGGCAGCGGGGCGTTCGCGGCCGCCGAGACCTTGGCGAGGAAGTCCTGGAAGTGCTCGGGGTCGGGCGCGACCGCCGCGTAGGCGTCGGCCATCTCCTGGAAGTCGTCCTGGCTGGGCAGCCGGGGCGAGCTGTAGTCCGGCACACGGACCTCGTCGTGGACCCCGTCCTGCGAGTACACGGTGGCGGCGAGCGCGAGCTGCCCCACGCGCTCCGGGTGCCGGACCGCGATCTCCAGCGCGGTCAGCCCACCGAGGCTGAACCCCAGGAAGTCGGCCTGCTGGATGCCGAGTTCGTCGAGCAGCGACACCACGTCCGACGCCAGGTCCGACACCGTCATCTCACGGTCGCCGTCGGCGGTGTGACCGTGCCCCTGCAGTTCGGGAGCCACGACCCGCCGGTGGGCGGACAGGGCGGGCAGCACGGACGAGAAGGTCAGACCCACGGTGAGGGCGCCGCCGTGCAGCAGCACCAGCGGGCGGCTTCCCCCGGGCCCGGCGCCGTGGATCTCGTAGTACATCTCCAGGCCGTTGACCTTGGCGTATGCGGAGCTGCTGGGCACGGTCGTCACATCCGTTCTGCGTAGGTCGTACGCGGTCGCATGGATGGAAGACCTTGTGCGCGGCCGGAAGTCATCGGCGCGCCGTCACCTTGACGGAACGGGCACCGGCCGCAGCACCAGCAGGGCGCCCTCGCGACCCGCGACCATGGCGAACGCGAAGCGGTCGGCCTCCAGGCACAGGCCGACGTCGTCCGGGTGAACCCCCGGGTAGCCGCGCCGCGCATCCTGCGCGAGCGAGGCCGCCCAGCGTGACTCCCGCGCCCGCCGCAGATACGGGTCCGCGTCCACCTCGTCGGACTCCACCCGGCGCCCGATGTACTCGGCACACGCGCGATCCTCCGCGGCCCGGCCGTCCTCGCCGGTGACGACGAACGTCACCTCCTCCGCGCCCCTCTCCCGCAGGCACCGCGCGGTCGCGCCGGCCACGACGAAGCTCGCGCACAGCACCAGCCCGGCGTCGGCCACCGCCAGGGCACCCACCGTCCCCGCGGTCGTCTTCTGCACGATCGTGCGGCCCGAGAGGTCGTGTGCCGCCAGCATGGCCGGGGAGTTGAACGCGTCGAAGCCGGGCGCGGGCGGGCCGTCCTTGAGGGCCAGCCAACCTCCATGACGGGCCTTGAGCTCCAGGGCCTCGTCCTCCGAGGACGCCAGGACGATCCTCTCGGCGCCGCCGGCGAAGGCCCACGCGGCCACCGTGAACGCGCGCAGGACATCGACGACGACGGCGACGGCGGGAGTCCGCGTCAACTCCGGGATTCCGAGCAGATGAGAACGCATCCGGCCCATCCTGCCCCGGGCTGCCCGTGCTCGGCCGGGAATTTCTCGGCGCGGGAGAGCTGCGCGCCCCGCAGGGCCCGAGCGGTCAACTCCCCGCCGTGCGCCGGAGTTCGGCGAGCGTCAGTACGTTGCCGCCGATCCCCCAGCCGCCGTCGGGCACCTCCTCGACGAGGACGAGGGTGGCGGCGCGGGCGCGTTCGCCGTAGAGGTCGACGTAGAGCTCGGTGGTGCGGGTGATGATCTGCTCCTTCTGCTCCTCGGTGAGGGTGCCTGCGGGGACCTTGAAGTTCGCGAACGGCATGTGAGTGCTGCTCCCTGTGTCTGTCCGTCTGGGTGGTGTCAGGTGTGTTGCCGCACCCCACCGTCGTCCGCAGCCGGGCGCACAGCCAGGGCTGCGTCCACCCTGGGGTCGGCGTCCCCTGGTTGGGCGCCGCGTCGCGCGTGATGATGGCGGGATGAACCTCGCCGAGCTCGCCGCGTTCCTGAGATCCCGGCGCGACCGCGTACGGCCCTCCGACGTCGGCCTGCCCACCGGACCGCGGCGCCGGGTGCCCGGCCTGCGACGCGAGGAGGTCGCCCAGCTGGCCGGTCTGTCCGCGGACTACTACACGGAGCTGGAGCGCGGCGGCGACGTCCAGCCCTCCGCGCAGGTGCTGGCCGCGCTCGCACGGGCGCTGCGCCTCGGCGGCGACGAGCGCGACCATCTGTTCCACCTCGCCGACCGGCCCGTCCCCACGGTGGCCCGCGGCTCGAACGCCCACGCCCAGCCGGCCCTGCTCGGCCTGCTCGACCGGCTCACCACGACACCCGCGCAGATCATCACCGACCTGCACGAGACCCTTGTCCAGAACGAACTCGCCGTCGCGCTCATCGGCCGCGCCGGGACCCACCGCGGAGCGGCCGGCAGCTTCGTCCACCGCTGGTTCACCGACCCCGGCGCCCGCGCCGTCTATCCCGTGGAGGACCACCCCCAGCACTCCAGGGCCTTCGTCGCCGATCTCCGCGCTGTCGCCGCCCGGCGCGGCCGCGACACGGAAGTCGCCGGGATGGTGGCCGACCTGCGGCGCCGCAGCGAGGAGTTCGCCGCGCTGTGGGACACCCACGACGTCGCCCTGCGGCGGACCGACCACAAACGGATCGTCCACCCCACGCTGGGCGTCGTCGAGGTCGACTGCCACACCCTGTTCAGCGAGGACGGACGCCAGCGCCTGCTGTGGTTCAGCGCCCCACCCGGCACCGAGGCCGCCGCCCAGCTGGAACTGCTCTCCGTCATCGGCACCCAGGACATGTCCGCGGAGGGTGGGAGCAGGTCGCGGTAGGCGCTTCGAACGGCCGGACCGAAGGCTGGCGCGGGTGGAGCGTCCGTGCGCACACCCGGCGAGCCCGGCCTGCGTCACGCGCGGCAGCCGGCCGCCCCGAACGCACGCAGGCGTCCGGTGCGCCCGTCTCTCAAGGCTTCCGGGCCAGCCCGCCGTGCTCGGCGACGACCGGAGTGGGCGAGTCGGGGTCCGGACGCCACTGCGTGACCGGGACGACACCGGGTTCGACGAGTTCCAGGCCGTCGAAGAAGCGGGTGATCTCGTCGACCGAGCGCAGGACGTACGGGACGGCACCGCTCTTGTTGTAGGCGTCCTGGGCCTGTTCGAAGACCGCGTCGATGCCGAGGGAGCCGTCGTTGACGCAGAGGTGACTGCCGGAGGGCAGGGCGTCCATCAGCCGGGTGACGATCGAGCGGGCCTGGTCGTGGTCGGCGACGTGGCCGAGGATGTTGCTGAGGATGAGCCCTACCGGTCGACCGAGGTCCAGGGTCTCGGCGGCGGCCGTGAGGATACGGTCCGGGTCCCGCGCGTCGGCCTCGACGTAGGCGGTGGCGCCCTCCCGCGTGGAGGTGAGCAGGGCGCGGGCGTGGGCCAGGACCATCGGGTCGCTGTCCACGTGGACGATCCGGGCCTCGGGCGCGATCCGCTGCGCGACCTCGTGGGTGTTCTGCGCGGTCGGCAGACCGCTCCCGACGTCGAGGAACTGCCGGATGCCGGCCTCCGAGACGAGATGGGTGATGCTGCGGCGCAGGAAGGCGCGGCTGCCGCGGGCGATGGTGACGATGCCGGGGAAGACGGCGGTGTAGGCGTCGCCGGCCGCCCTGTCGACGGGGAAGTTGTCCGTGCCGCCGAGCCAGTAGTTCCAGATGCGCGCGGAATGCGGCACCGAGGTGTCGATCTCCGGATGTTCCGCTGGTTGGGGCGCCGTCACCGGGTCGCTCATGAGTGGGGTCCGTCCTTCAGCCGGGGCGCGTCGATCGTTCGCGCCCCAACCTATGTCCGAACACCCGCCGCCCGTCTGCCCGTTCGGGGATTCCGAGCGGTCAGGAGAGTGCGGGGCGTGCGGCACCCGCAAGCGTTCTCAGCGGCCGCGGCGCACCTGGGCCGCCCGCCGGGCCTCGGCGAGTTTGCGGGCCTCGCCGGCCTTGCGGGACCTGCCGCCGGTGCCGCGGGAGGAGTCCTTGCTGGTGCCCAGCCCGCGGAAGGGCGCGTTGGTGTTCTTGGGCCGGGGCCCGCCGTCCAGCGGGGTGCCGGAGGGAGCCTTGGCGCCGGTGATCCGGCTCAGTGCCGCCTCGCCCGAGCGCACCTTGGTGACGGTCGGCCGGATGCCGGCCTCGTCCAGCACGCGGCTCGTCTCGCGCCGCTGGCCCGACAGCACCAGGGTGACGACCCTTCCGGACTCGCCCGCCCGGGCGGTACGGCCCGCGCGGTGCAGGTAGTCCTTGGCGTCGGTGGGCGGGTCGACGTTGACGACCAGGTCCAGGTCGTCGACGTGCAGGCCGCGGGCCGCGACGTTGGTGGCGACCAGGACGGTGACCTGACCGTCCTTGAACTGCGCGAGGGTGCGGGTGCGCTGCGGCTGGGACTTGCCGCTGTGCAGGGCCGCGGCGGGCACCCCACTGGTCCGCAGATGGCGGGTGAGCTGGTCGACGCCGTGCTTGGTGTCCAGGAACAGCAGCACGCGGCCGTCGCGGGCGGCGATCTCCGTGGTGACGGCGTACCGGTCGGGGCCGTGGACGACCAGGACATGGTGATCCATCGTCGTGACGGCGCCCGCGGAAGGGTCGACGGAGTGGACGACGGGGTCCTTGAGGTAGGTGCTGACCAGTTCGTCGACATCGCGGTCGAGGGTGGCCGAGAACAGCATTCGCTGCCCCTCGGGACGCACCTGGTCGAGCACCGCCGTGACCTGCGGCAGGAAGCCCATGTCGCACATCTGGTCGGCCTCGTCGAGGACGGTGATCCGCACCCGTCCCAGACGGCAGGCCTTGCGCTCGACGAGGTCGTGGAGCCGGCCGGGGGTGGCGACGACCACCTCGGCCCCGTCCCGCAGCGCGGCGATCTGCCGGCCGATCGACATGCCGCCGACGACCGCGGCCATCCGCAGCCGCAGGGCGTCCGCGTACGGCGCCAGAGCCTCGGTCACCTGCTGGGCGAGCTCCCGGGTCGGCACCAGGACCAGCGCGAGGGGCTGCTTCGACTCCGCGCGCTGCCCGGCCGTCCGGACGAGCAGCGGCAGGCCGAACGCGAGCGTCTTGCCCGATCCGGTGCGCCCGCGCCCCAGGACGTCGCGTCCCGCGAGGGCGTCGGGCAGCGTGGCCGCCTGGATCGGGAACGGCTCGCGCACACCGTTCTCGGTGAGGGTGTGCAGCACCTGGGTCGGGAGTGCCAGGTCGGCGAAGGAACCGCCGTGGTCGGGGTGGTCCATGAAGTGCCTTCCGCAGAGGGGACGTACCGAGGAAGGCCCGGCAGGAAGTCATGAGCGCGCAAACGTTAGACGGTAACACAACGTGATGACCGAGCTCGGGCCCCGCCTCCTTTACTCGAACAGGAGTTTCATTTAGCAGGGCGGTGGAAGCACTTCCGCATGGCGCCCACCACCCTCCCCGAACAGCTCGTCCGCACCTGCCGCTTCACCCGAGGCGTCCCCGAGCGGTTCACCGTCTCGCCCGACGGATCGACCGTCCTGTTCCTGCGCGGGCGTACGGGCGACGATCCGGCCACCTGTCTGTGGGCGCTGGACGTCGGCTCGGGCAGGGAAAGACTGCTGGCCGACCCGGTCCGGCTGGTCGCGACGGGGCCTTCACCGCGATCGGCCGCCATCGAGGCGTACGGCACCGACGCGGCGACCCGGGTCGTCGCCTTCGCCCTGGCCGGCGGGCTCTGGAGGCTGGACACGGGCAAGGGGGAACCCCGACGCCTGCCCGCGCTCGGCCCGGTCGCGGATCCCCGCCCCGATCCGACCGGGCGCCGCATCGCCTACGTGTCGCACGGCGCCCTGCGCGTCACGGAGGCGGACGGGTCCGGGGACCGCGCGGTGGCCGAACCGGACGCCCCCGACGTGGAGTTCGGCACCGCCGTGCACACGGGCACCACGTCCCTCGACGGCGCCCGCGGCCACTGGTGGTCCCCTGACGGCGGTCGGCTGCTGGCGGCCCGGACGGACTTCACCGACGTCCGGCCCTGGCCGACGACCGATCAGGCCGGGCCACCGGAGACCCGCACCGCCCTCGCCGGCACCCCCAACCCGGACGTCACCCTGTGGCTCACCGGACTCGACGGCCCGCGGACGCCGGTGGACTGGGACCGAACGGCCTTCGAGTACGTCGTCGGCGCCGGCTGGGACGCACACGGACCCTGGGCTCTCGTGCAGTCCCGCGACCAGCGGACCGTCCGGTTCCTCGGTATCCACCCGGCCGACGGGCGCACGACCGTCCTGGACGAGCAGCGCGACGCCGCCTGGGTGCAGCTCGTACCGGGCCTGCCCGTCCGCACGGGCTCCGGGGCGCTGCTCGCCCACCGCGACCTGCGCGGCACGAGACACCTCACGCTGGACGGAACGCCCGTGACGCCGAAGGGACTTCAGCTGCGGACCGTGCTCGGCACCGACGGCGACGAGGTCCTGTTCACGGCCTGCGACGACCCCACCGAGACCCACCTGTGGAGCCACAGCCCCAAGTCCGGCCTCCGGAAGCTGAGTTCCGGTCCCGGCGTCCACTCCGGCGCCGCCCGCGGCGGCACCCTGGTCCGGGTCACCCGTGACGCCGAGCGGCCCGGTGGCCGTACCGAGGCGCTGCGCGCGGGCGCAAGGACGGTCGCCGTCCTGTCGTACGCCGAACACCCGGTGGTGGACGTCCACGCGCGGCGGCTCGTCCTCGGACCCCGGGCGCTGCACGCCCGGCTTCACTTCCCGTCCTGGCACCGTCCGGGCGACGGCCCGCTGCCGGTGCTCGTGGACTCGTACGGCGGAGCCGGCCTCCAGCGGGTCACCGCCGAACTGGACTCGCGGGTCCTGCTGTCGCAGTGGTTCGCCGAGCAGGGCTTCGCGGTGCTCACGACCGACGGCCGCGGCACCCCGGGCCGGGGACCCGACTGGGAGCGCGAGGTGCACGGCGACCTGTTCGGGCCCGTCCTGGACGACCAGGTCATCGCCCTGCACGAGGCCGCGGGCCGGCACCCCGACCTCGATCTCGGCCGGGTCGCTTTCCGGGGCTGGTCCTTCGGCGGTGCGCTCGCCGCCCTGGCCGTGCTGCGCCGGCCCGACGTGTTCCACGCGGCCGTGGCCGGCGCGGGCGTCGCCGACCAGCGGCTGTACGCGGCGCACTGGCGCGAGCGGTTCCTCGGCCATCCCGACGCGTTCCCCGGCCGGTACGACGCCTGCGACCTGCTCCTCGACGCGCCTCGCCTGGCCCGCCCGCTGCTCCTGATCCACGGCCTGACCGACACCAACGTCCCGCCGGTCAACACCCTTCGCCTGTCCGAGGTGTTGCGGGCCGCCGGGCGCCCGCACGAACTCCTGCTGCTGCCCGGCATCGGCCACCAGCCGATCGGCTCGGCGCTCACGGGCGAGCTGCTGGACCGTCAGGTGCGGTTCCTGCGACGCCACCTGGACGTCGGTCCGACGCCGACCGGCGAGCGCACGGGGTGCTCGTCCTAGAAGGTGCGCTTGAGCAGGTCGAGCAGGGCCGCCCAGTGCCGCTCGTCGCCCTCGCGGTGGTACGAGGCGGTGTCGGCCTGGGTGTATCCGTGCGGAGCGCCGTCGTAGACCTCGCAGTGGTGGCGGACCCCGGCCTCGGTCAGCGCGGCGGCGAGGCGCTCGATCTGCTCGGGAGGCAGCGACGGGTCGTCGTCGGCGTGGCCGAAGTACAGCTCGGCGGTGATGTTCCCGGCCACCAGGTGCGGGCTGTCCGGGGTGTCGGTCGCCAGGCGTCCGCCGTGGAACCCGGCCGCCGCGGCCACCCGGTCCGGATAGGTGCCGGCCGTGAGCAGGGACAGCCGCGCGCCCATGCAGTAGCCGGTGAGGGCGACCGGGCCCTCGGCGACCTCGGGGCGCTCGGCCAGCCAGCGCAGATACGCCCCGGCGTCCCGCATCGCGAGCTCGGGCGTCAGGGACTGCATCACCGGCATGATCTTCTCGAAGATCTCCGGCCGCGCGGACGGGTCGATGAACTCGGGCAGCTCGAAGACGGGGGCGCGCCCGTGCCGGTAGAACACGTTGGGCACGAGGGCCGTGTAGCCGGCCTCGGCGAGCCGGTCGGCCATCGACCGCAGCTGGGGGCGCAGTCCGAAGGCGTCCTGGAAGAGGAGGACGGCCGGCCGGGGCGCACCGTCGCCCGGGTGGGCCAGATAGGCGTCCGCGACGCCGTCCTCGGTGGGGATGTCGACGGCGGTTCCCTGTACGGAGGTCATGGGGGGATTGCCTCTCTGCGCGTGCGACGGCGAGCGGGTCGCCGGCCCGGCGGAACCGGGCCGGGCACATGGTTGCACGCACCACCCAACGGGCCGTCGCAGCCCCCTGCCACTTGAGAGCGGCTTTACCCGAAGCGGCTGGTGCCACCCGCTCTTATCCGAAGCCGCTCATGCCACCCGCTCTACTCGAAGCGGCTGGTGTCACCCGCGCCGTATCGGACGATCTCCGCCTCGCCGCTCGAGAAGTCGATCACCGTGGTCGGTTCGGTGCCGCAGTCCCCGGAGTCGACGACTGCGTCCAGCACATGGTCGAGGCGGTCCTTGATCTCCCAGCCCTGGGTCATCGGCTCCTCCTCGTCGGGCAGGAGCAGGGTGCTCGACAGCAGCGGCTCCCCGAGTTCGGTGAGCAGTGCCTGGGTGACGACGTGGTCGGGGATGCGGACGCCGACCGTCTTCTTCTTCGGATGCTGGAGCATGCGCGGCACCTCCTTCGTCGCCGGGAGGATGAAGGTGTAGCTGCCGGGCGTGGACGCCTTGATCGCTCGGAACACGTCCTTGTCGACCCGTACGAACTGGCCGAGCTGCGCGAAGTCCTGGCAGACCAGGGTGAAGTGATGACGGTCGTCCAGATGCCGGATGGTCCGGATCCGGTCGATGCCGTCACGGCTGCCCAGCCGGCACCCGAGCGCGTAGCAGGAGTCCGTCGGATACGCGATCAGCGCGTCCGACCGGATGCTCTCGGCGATCTGGGAGATGGTGCGGGGTTGCGGGTTGTCGGGGTGCACGTCGAAGTACTTCGCCATCCGTCGAGCTTATGCCCCGGGCTGCGATGACCGTCGCAAGGCCGTGCTCGACGACATCGGCGACATCGGCAACAGCAGCGACATCGGCGCCCGGCGGCGGCGCGGGCCGGGTGCGACACCCGCTCGCCGCGCTCCTGTTCGCCGCTCCACCGCAATGTCCGCCCGACGCACCTCCTCCTGCACACCCTCTCCCCATGCAGACCGCGTCCGTCCGGGTGTCCGTCCGCCGCACGTGAGGTAGCGTACCGAGCGGTATGTCGGGATGCGAGGGGCGAGGAGAAGGGTGACGTGGCAGGTCGGGAGGGCGGCTCCGACGGGGCTCGGGCGGCGGACGCCGGAACCCCCACGTGGGCGCAGGAACTCCTCGACCATCTGCGGCCGACGGGACGTGACGTCCGCCGGGTCGTCGCCTGGCTCGCGGAGACGGTGAACGGCACGGCCTCGCTCCGCGACGACACCGCGATCCTCGCCGGAACACCCCTGCCGCTCGACGAGGGCCTGGTCGCCGACATCCTCGCCGGACGCATCGCCTCCGCGGCCACCGCGGACGAGGCAGGCCATCTGCGCCTGGTCAGGATCGAGCACCCGAATCCGGCATCCGCGGGAGTGCTCGCCGTGGCCCGCCCGGAGCCCTTCGACCGGCGCGCCTCCGACATCCTCACCCACACCGCCCAGGTTCTCGAACTCCTGCTGCGCGCCCGCGAGACGACCGAAGCCGGGCGGCGCCTGAAGCGCGCCACGTCCGATCTGCGCCTGGCCATCCTCCAGTTGCTGATGGTCGAGGACACCGTCTCGGCGCGCCGTGTCGCCGCGGGTCTGTGGCCCGGCCTGCTCGACACCGACACGGCGTGCGTCTACGTCCTCGAAGGGAGCGCCTCCGAACGCGAACGGCTCGCCGAGGAGTGCCTCGGCGTGACCGGCGACCGCGCACTCGTGGTGCGCTGCCCCGCCATGGACAAGCACGTGATCATCGTGACCACGGGGGAGGCAGCGGGCCAGGCCCTGCGCTCGCTCGTGGACCGCAGTCCCGGCACCCTGCTCGGCGGCAGCTCCCGGCAGAGCCTCGCCCGGACCGCCACCGCGTACGGGCAGGCGGTCAGCGCCCTCGCCGTGGCGCGGGTGCGGCCGGACAAGGCCGCGCTGTACGCCGAGCGCAACCATCCGGAACGGCTGATGGACCCGGGGGCGCTGCGGGCCTGGACCGCCCGGCTGCTGCGCCCGCTCGACACCCTGCCCCTCCACACCCGCGCCGAACTGCTCGCCACCACCCGCCTCGGCCTCGAGTTCACCGCCGTCAGCGCCGCCAAGGTCCTCGGCGTCAGCCGCAACACCGTCCGCGCCCGGATGGAACGCGTCGAGTCCCTGCTGCGCACCGACTTCACCGACCTGACCGTCCGTGCGACCGTCCACCTGGCGCTCAGCACCCAGGTCAGCCTTGCCGACGGACAGGGCGAGCACGGCGGTGCCCGGCAGGATTGCGTCCGGCTGGGGGAGCTGCTGGCCGGCCCGGCGCTGGGAGCCTGGGCGCGAGAGCTGCTGGGCCGCCTGGACAACGACGGCCGCGACCTGCGCCGCACCCTGCGCAGCTGGATCGCCGCCGGCGGCAACGCCGAACGGGCCGCACAGGCGCTGGCCGTCCACGCGCAGACCGTGCGCGAACACGTCCGCAGTGCCGAGCCGGTCCTCGAACGCCAACTGATCGCCTCCGGGAGCGACCTCTACGAGGTCGTCCTGGCCCATCTGGCGACCGGCGAACTCGAACACCCCGTCCTGTTGCGGGACGATCCGGGCCATCCGGACGCACCTGTGCACGGGTGAGTCCTGTGCCGCGCACAGCGGGCATCGACGCGATTCACAGGAGTGCGCAGGTCACGTAAGTTCGACGCACCGCAGGGGGAACGACCGGAACGGGGGACCGGTCGCGCCCCCTGCGACGTTTCTCGGCGGAAGGCGCTCCGAGGCGGTCCCGAGGCGCCGATGTCCTGTTCGCATGTCCCGCCCGGTACGACTGAGCCGCGCGCGGCGGGTACTCGTCCGGCTGGGAACAGGAACTCCTGCGCACCCGCCTCGACGGCGGCTGACCGGAGAGCCGCGGAAGGGCCGGACAGACGGGTGTCCGGCCCTTCCGTCGTGCTCGGCGCGCCGCCGGTCCCGATCACGGCCGTCGCGACTGAACGGCCGTAACCGATCTTCCGTACCCCAGGGCGAAGGCGTACGCCGACTGGATACGGAGAGGCTCGTGCCGCGACGAGGACGCAACCATCGAAGCACCGTGTCACGACTGGGCACCCTCGTGGGGAGCCTCGCCCTGGTCACGGCCTGCGGCGGGGGCGAGGACGACACCGCCGAGACCCCGCGGCCGTCGAAGACCTCCGCCGCGCCCGCCGCCGGTGTCGTGGCCCCGGCCAGGATCGAGGTGATCGCCGGGCTGGCCGGCTGCAAGGCCGAGATCCGGATCGAGGCGGACGAACTGCGCGAGGGGGTGTGCCACTCGAAGCAGGCCGACTACCGCATCACCACCTTCCCCGCGGAGAAGTACAAGGAGGCATGGCTCGACGCGGCCGCCGTCTACGGCGGCAAGTACCTCGTGGGCCCGGGCTGGGTGGTCAGCGCCAAGGCGGAACATCTGGAAGAGGCCAGGAACAGACTCGGCGGGACCATACGGCAGCTGCAGGGCACCTCGTAGGTTCCGCCGGGCGCGCCCCCGGCGGAACCCACCCGGTCAGGCCACGAGCGCGGAGACCTCGCTGCGGGCCGTCCTCGGTTCGAGGACCCGCTCGGCCAGGTAGCCGAAGAGCAGCCCGAACGCCGCCCACAGGACGGCCTGGACGCCGAGGGAGGCCAGGCGGAACTCCCACAGGTCCGTGGCCGGGAAGCCCTTCGGGGTGTTGTCCCCGGCGGGCAGGACGACCATCGCCACCGCCACCGCGGCGACGAAGGCGATGCCGGCCGCGGTGGAGGCGTTCCAGTTGCCCCAGGCCGGGGCCAGTCTGCGGCCCAGCAGGACCGCGCCGATCCCGAGGAGCACACTGAGCGCGATCATCAGGACGAACAGTGCGGTGCGCTGGTCGATCGAGTCCGGGTCGCCCACCGCGGGCGGGTTCGCCGGGTACTTGAGGATCGGCACCAGGTAGACGGTGAGGAACCCGCCGAGCGCCGCCAGCGCCGCCGTCGCCCGTGCGCCGAACCGGCCGATCCGGCCCAGCGCGAAGCAGAACGCCAGCGCCATGATGCCGCCGATGGCGACCCCGAAGACGAGGACACCGGTGGCGAGTCCGGCGGTCGACTGCACGGAACGGCTGACGAGTTCCTCGCCGTGCTCGTGGGAGCCCGACTCCTCGAACGCGATGGCCGCGTCCACCGGGCCCTCACCGACCAGGTAGGCGAAGACGAAGGCCAGGACACCGGCGCCGAGCCCGGCGAGCATGCCGCGCGCCAACAGGGCGCGTACGACTGTGGAGTTCATGATGGTCCGCCCCGCCTCAGTGGCAGGGGAAACCGAGCAGGTGGCGTGCGTCGTGCACCCACTCGTGGACGCCCTCGCCGGAGACGAGTGCGGTGGCGCCCTGTTCGGCGCCGACGAAGTACAGCAGGACCAGCATCAGGACGCCGAAGAAGACGGCCCAGGGGACGAGGGCCCGCACCGGCAACGGGGTGATCGCAGGGGTGGTGGGCGTGGGGGCGGCAGTGGACTGCGCCATGGCGAGACCTCCTCGGGAACAACGCGTCCCGCATCGTGTGGAGCACTCGACGACGGCGTGGGGTCTGACTCACCACCACCTCGTCGGCCGAGGGGTGGCACACAGTGGCGCGACCGTGCCGGGCTTGCACCGGACTTCCGTGGCGCCGTCGTCCTTGTCGCCCCAGATGGTAGGGGCAATACGGGCTTCGGCCAACATGGCGTACGCCACCTACGATGAACCGCTCCCGGAGACTCGACGAAAGGGCCCGCATGACCGTCCGGCTCACCCTGCTGTGCGCGGCCGCCCGTACGGGACGCGCCGTCCGCTTCGCCGATGACGCCCTCGACGAACGGGCACTGCACCGGGTGCGGGCCGTCGCCGGAACCCTCCCGCGGGCCGCCACCCACTGCACGGCACCCTCCCGGCGCTGCACCGAGACGGCCCGGACCCTCGGCTGGGAGTCCGTCACACCGCAACCGGCGCTGCGGGACCTCGACATGGGGTCCTGGTACGGCCGCACCCTCGACGAGGTCGCGGCAACCGACGCGTCGGGACTGGCCGCTTGGCTCAGCGATCCGCAGGCGGCGCCGCACGGCGGGGAGAGCGTGGCGCAGCTCTGCGACCGCGTGGCGGGATGGCTGGACGCGCTGCCGTCCGACGTGGGGCGCGTAGTGGCGGTGGTCGAACAGGCCGCGGCGCGGGCCGCCGTGGTGCACGCGCTCGCGGCACCTCATCAGGCGTTCTGGCGCATCGACGTCCCGCCGCTGTCCACCGTGGAGCTCACCGGCCGCAGCGGCCGCTGGAACCTGCGGATGGCCGAACTGCCGGTCAGCCCTCGCCCATCACGCTGAGACCAACCAGGCCCTACAGCCGCCGCGTTCACGGCGCACGCATCTTGACCTTGTCCGAATCGGAGGCTTAGCGTTCGGGCGCTTCCGAACGCCTCCGGCGCAGTCTGACGCTCGACACGCTGAAGCCCTGGTCGCAGATTCCCGAGCCGGCGGACTCCGCGGGCATCGGCCGGTACCGCACCACGGTCACCCTGCCGGCCGACTGGACGGCCCTCCACGGCGCCGAGTTGGAGCTGGGGCAGGTCAGTGACACGTTCCGGGTGAGCGTCAACGGCCGGCGACTGCCCGCGGCCGACCGGCTCCACCCCGTCGTCGACCTCGGCCCCTTTCTGCGCCCCGGTGACAACACGATCGAGATCGAGGTGGCGACCCCGCTCATCCACCGGCTCAGGGTCGAGCAGCCCGCGGTGTTCGGCGGGGTGGCCCGCCAGGACCACGGTCTGGTGGGGCCGGTCAGGCTGGTGCCGTACGCGCAGACGACCGTGCGCTGACGGACCACCGCGGTGGAAGGCGGACGCCCTTCACACTCGTGCCTTCACGGCGCGATGCCCACGCCGTCGACGCGGCTCCACGCCTTCTCCTGGGCGGCGGTCATCGCGGGCCAGGACAGGCCGCCCGGCCGGGGTGCGACCCGCGAGGCGTAGGGGGCGGGGCGGAATCCCGGGTCGTAGAAGCAGCCCGTGCCGTGGACGCGGTCGTGGGCGGCGCAGGAGGCGGCGATCTGCCTCGGGGTCGGCTTCTCACCCGTGCGCACCCAGGTGTCGAGCGCGGCCAGGGAGGTGGCGTACTCGGAGGTGCTGAGCCCGCTGTGCTCGCTCTCCCTGGTGAAGGTCTGCACGAGCCGACCGTCGCGGCCGGCCCCGCGCAGGGTGGCCCGGTAGGCCCACTCGTGCTCCACGAACGCCGTCGGGTCGTCGATCGCGTGCAGGGTGAGCACGGGGAGCGACACCTTGCCGGTCAGATCGCTGTCGTACGACAGGTCACGCCGTGCGGTCGGATCGGGGGAGAACCGTTCGACCCCCGCGTTCAGGGCCTCGTCGTCGTGCGAACCCGTGTACCGCACGCCCTCGTTGCCGAACGGGTTGCGGCCACCGAGGCGCTCGCTGACGAGGTCGCGGAACGTGAACGTGGCGAACCGCAGGTGCGACTCCAGGGTGCGCTCCGGGACGCGGGTGACGGCCAGGATGTCGTCGAGGTTGCGCTGCTGGAGCGGTGTGCGGTCCTCCGGCGCCGACGCGAGGCCCGTGCACTCCTGGAGGCGGGCGCGCAGACCGGCGGCGGTCATCGTGGAGTCGGCACGCAGGCCCTGCCAGAGCGGGTACTGCGGTTCGGTGGGACGCGGATGGTTGCGGCAGTAGTACTGGTAGACCGCGCGCAGGTCGACACGGTAGTCGTAGCCGCGCGAGCCGCCGCCGAGGACACCGTTGGTCAGCAGCACCCCGTCGTACGCGCCGCGCTTCGTGCCGTAGACCTCGGCGACCTTGGCCGCGACGTTCCCGCCCCACGACTGGCCGTGCACATAGGTGCGCTTCGGCCGGCCGAACGACGAGACGAACAGGCGGCGCACGCTCTCGGTGTCGGCGGCGGCCATCCGGGTTCCGTAGCCGCCCCGGCGATAGGACGAACCGGCCCACGCGTACCCTTCGTCGACCATCACCGCCCATCGCGCCAGGTCGTCGGCGCTGCGCGCGGGGTCGGAGGCGGCGCCGAGGTCGGGTCCGCCGTGGGCGTGCACGACGAGTGAGCCGTTCCAGCGCCGGGGCACGGCGATGGTGTAGGCCGCGCCGTTGCCGTCCCGGCCCGAGTAGCAGGTGGCCTTCTCGGCGAGAACGGGCGGACAGTCGCCGGGAGTCGGTCCGGCCGCGTGGGCGGGGGAGACGGCGGCGGCCAGGCTCGCGGCCACGGCCGCCGGGAGAAGGAGACGGACCAGACGTCTGTTCAAGGCGTGGCTCCTCGGCCTCGGTGGGCGCATCGTTGCGCCGTGGCCCGAGATGCTAGGGAGCGACGCGGGGCGCAGCCACCGCCTTGATCATTGTGTTCATAGAGTTCACATCGGCAGGCGGCCGTACAGGAACAGATGCGGTTCGGTGGCGCCTTCGGGGTGGTCCGGGGTGAACTCCACGACCTGCTCGTGCTCCACCGTCAGGCCCGTGGCGCGCACCACGTCCGCGACGGCCTCGGCGGCGAAACTCGTGGCCCGGACCGGCCGGCCCATGAACTCGATCGCCAGGTCCTCCACATCGGCGGGCACGGTGGCCAGCACCAGACTCCCGCCCGGCCGCAGGGCCCGGGCCAGCCGCTCCAGCACCTCGCACTGCTCGGCGCGGGACATCTGGAGCAGCGAGAAGTACACGCAGACCGCGTCGAACGAGCCCTCCTCCAGCGGTAGTTCACGGATGTCGGCGTGCCGGAACGTGGCCTGCGGCACCTGCCGGGTCGCGAGGTCGACCATGACGGGGGAGACGTCGACCCCCAGAACCTCGTGGCCCGCCGTCGCCAGTGTCGACGCGGTGGGGCGGCCCGTGCCACTGCCGACGTCCAGGACACGGCTCCCGGGTGCGAGCCCGGCGAGCAGCCACTCCAGCGACGCCAGATGCGCCTCGGAACGGGCGAACGCCTTCTCGTACGTCAGTCCCAGCGCGTCGAAGACCGCCGCTGCCTGCTGCCCTTTTTCGCCCACGACCTGCTCCCCCTTCGCGGTGTCCGGGCATCGTAGCCCGGCAGCGGTACGACTTGCCCGCGCATGCCGACGCACGGCAGGGTTCGACCGTGGCCACCTTGCTGATCGTGCATCACACGCCCTCGCCCAACTGCCAGGCGATGTTCGAAGCCGTGGTCTCCGGGGCCACGGCGCCGGAGATCGAGGACGTCAGTGTCGTACGGCGCGCGGCCCTGTCCGCCACCGCTTCGGACGTGCTGGAGGCGGACGGCTACCTGCTCGGCACCCCGGCCAACCTCGGCTACATGTCCGGTGCCCTCAAGCACTTCTTCGACCAGGTCTACTACCCCTGTCTCGACGAGACGCGCGGCCGTCCCTTCGGGTTCTACGTCCACGGCGGCAACGACGTCACCGGCGCCCTGCGCGGCATCGAGTCGATCACGACAGGACTCGGCTGGCGTCGGGTCGCCGAACCGGTGACCGTCACCGGCGAACCGGCCAAGGCCGACATCGAGGCGTGCTGGGAACTGGGGGCGACGGTCGCGGCCGGCCTGATGTCCTAGGTGTCCCGTGGAGCGTCGTCCGCGGTGCCGCCGGGTGTGATCAGCCCGCTCTCGTAGGCGAGGACGACCGCCTGGACGCGGTCGCGCAGGTCCAGCTTCGACAGGATCCGACCGATGTGCGTCTTCACCGTCGTCGGACTGAGGAACAGCCGCTCCGCGAGTTCGGCGTTGCTGAGCCCCGTCGCCAGCAGCCGCAGCACCTCCAGCTCCCGTGGCGTCAGCCCGGACAGGTCGCGGTGCGGGTCGGCCGGGGGCACGGCCTCCTCGCGACGGGCGAAGCGCTCGATCAGGCGGCGGGTGATCGTGGGTGCCAACAGGGCGTCCCCGGACCGCACCAGCCGTACGGCGGCCACCAGGTGCTCGGGCGTGACGTCCTTGAGGAGGAAGCCGCTGGCCCCCGCGGTGAGCGCGGCGTAGACGTAGTGGTCGAGGTCGTACGTGGTCAGGATGATCACGCGGATCTCGCCCGCGGTGTCCTCGGCGAGGATCCGCCGTGTGGCCTCGATGCCGTCCATGCCGGGCATCCGGATGTCCATGAGGACGACATCGGGACGGGTGCGCCGGACCGCGGCGACCGCCTCGGCCCCGTCCGCCGCCTCCGCGGTCACCTCGATGCCGTCCGCGCTGAGGATCATCCCGAATCCGGTGCGCACGAGGGCCTGGTCGTCGGCGATGACGGCCCGCAGCCTGTCGCCGTTGGAGCCGTTGGAGCCGTTGGAGCCGTTGGAGCCGTTGGGGCCGTTGGGGCCGTTGGGGCCGTTGGGGCCGTTGGGGCCGTTGGAGCCGTTGGGGCCGTTCACGCTGTCCGCCACGGCACCTCCGCCCTGATGCGGAAGCCGCCGGCGAGGGTCGGGCCTGCCGTCAGCTCGCCGCCGTAGACCGCGAGGCGCTCGCGCAGGCCGATCAGCCCGCGGCCGTTCCCGTCCGCGGGCACCCCGTCGCGGACCGCTCCGCTGTCCCTGACCTCGATCTCCAGCCGGTCACCGGACCAGCCGACGGTGACGACGGCCTCGGCGCCGGGTGCGTGCTTGAGGGTGTTGGTGAGCGCCTCCTGGACCACGCGGTAGGCCGTGAGGTCCACGCCGGGCGGCAGCGGCTCCGCGGGCAGCGAGACCGCGACCCCGACCGGCGTCCCGGCCGCGCGCACCCGGTCGATCAGGGCGTCCAACTGCCCCAGACCCGGCTGGGGTTCGAGCCCGTCGGCGGGGGAGTCCGGACGGCCCGTGTCGGACGCTGCCAACAGGCCCATCACGTGCCGGAGTTCGGCCATCGCGGCCCGGCCCCCGGCCTCGACCGCGAGCAGCGCCTCCTTGGACCGCTCCGGCGCCACGTCCATGACCTTGCGCGCGGCGCCCGCCTGGATGACCATCACGCTCACATTGTGGGTCACGACGTCGTGCAACTCGGCGGCGATCCGGGCCCGTTCCTCCTCCACGGCCCGGCGTGTGGCCTCCTCGTGCGCCCGTTCCAGCGCGGCGAACCGGTCCCGGCCGGCCGCGAGGCGCCGCCGCCCGAACCGGACCACGCCGGCCAGCACCCCGGCCACCAGCAGCACCACCCCGGGACTCGACCAGCCGGGCAGCACCGGCTGCGTCGACCGGAAGGCCACCCCGGCGAGGACGGCCGCGACCACGAGCCCGGTCATCGCCCCGGCCCGGTACCTGCTGTGTATGACGGCGCTGTACGTGCCGATCACGCAGGTCAGGACATTGATCCAGGAGGCGTCGTCGCCGATGCCGAGAGCCGCGCCGACCACCACGGCGAACACGGTCAGCGGAAACCGCCGCCGCGCGGCCAGCGGCAGCGCCGACAGCACCACCAGCACCCAGGGCTGCGAGGCCGGCTCCTCCACACCGGGGGCGGGCGGCCGGGGCGGGGCGGGCGGCACCGGCGGCATCGGCACCCCGTACCCGCCCCTCGACACCTGCACCGGCCCGTCGCCGGGATAGCGCGACGCGACCACCAGCGCGACCACCGTCAGCAGCACGGCCAGCAGCACGTCGAACCACATCGACCGCCGTGACAGCGCCGCGCCCTTCGCCTCCGGCCGCAGCGCGAAACGCACCTGTCGTAGCCATCGGCGCAGGTCTTCCGTCCCCATGAGCACATTGTGCGGGCCCGCGCCCGGCCGCGCGTCCGCCTGCGCGACCAACACACCGTCCTGCGGGCGTACTTCGCAGGGATGACCCCCGGCCGCGTCCTCCCCGCGGAGGGCCGTATGTCGGTGCCCCGGCCGACGCGCCCGCCGGCCGCGCGCCCGTACCTTCGCCAGGCCGGCAAGGACACGATGCGACGACCGACAGGACGGGCACCTCCCATGACCGCAGTGATCGAACTGAAGGGCGTGGCCAAGCGCTACGACGACGCCGGCGCACCCGCGCTCGGACCGCTCGACCTCTCCGTGGCCCAGGGTGAGGCCCTCGCCGTGACCGGTCCTTCCGGCAGCGGCAAATCCACGCTGCTGAACCTGGTCGCGGGCCTCGACAAGCCGACCGAGGGCACCGTGACCGTCGCCGGGCAGCGGGTCGACCGGCTCGGCGAGCACGCCCTGGCCAGGTTCCGCCGGGAACGGATCGGCATGGTCTTCCAGTTCTTCAACCTCCTGGACGACCTGACCGTGCTCGACAACATCCAGCTCCCCGCCCAACTCACCGGGGGCACGCGGCGCAGGACCGAGGCGCGGGCCCAGGAGCTCATGGAGGTGCTGGGCATCCAGAAGCACGCCCGCGCCTACCCCGGCCGCCTCTCGGGCGGGGAGCGCCAACGCGTCGCCGTCGCCCGGGCACTGGTGAACCGGCCCGCCCTGCTCCTCGCCGACGAACCGACCGGTGCCCTCGACAGCGCCTCGGGCCAGGACGTCCGGGAGCTCCTCGTCGACCTGCACCGCGGCGGACAGACCATCGTGCTCGTCACCCACGACCCGGCCCTCGCCGAGGCCTGCGCGAGCCGCACGGTCCACCTCGTCGACGGCCATGTCGCCCTCGACTCCCGCGCGGAGGCCGTGCGATGACCGGACCGCTCGTGCGCGTCGTGCGCTCCGGGGTGGGCCGGCGCCGGGTGCAGACCGTCGTCATCGCCATCGCCACGATGATGGCCGTGGCGGCGGCCGTGGTCGCCGGTTCCCTCATGGTCGTCTCGAACGCGCCCTTCGACCACGCCTTCGCCGAGCAGAACGGCGCCCACATCACCGCCGAGTTCGACCCGGCCGCGGTCACCGCCGCACAGCTCGCCGCCACCGGGACCTCCGACGGCGTCACGGCGAGCGCGGGGCCGTATCCCACCACGATCATCCGGGCCACCGACTCCTCCGGCCGCAGGCCCCCGGCCATGACCCTGGTCGGACGGACCGGCCCGCGGGCCGCCGTGGACGACCTGGACCTCACCGCAGGGCGGTGGGCGAGGAAACCGGGCGAGATCGTGCTGAGCTCCGGGTACCAGGGGCCCGGTTTCCCGCTGGGGGACACCCTGACGGTCTCCGGCACGACCCTCACGATCGTCGGCTTCGCCACGTCGGCCGGCAGGAGCGCGGACGCATGGGCGACTCCCGCACAGGTCAGGGCCCTCGCGGCGAAGGACACCCCGGTCACCAGTCAGATGCTGTACCGCTTCGACGCGGCGGGCTCGAAGGGCGAGATCGCCGCCGACCGCAGGGAACTCGCCGCCGCCGTGCCCTCCGGTGCACTCCTCGGCACCCGGTCGTACCTCGACACCAAACGCGCCGCCGACCAGGGAGCGGCCCCGACCATCCCGTTCCTCGTCGCCTTCGGGGTCCTCGGCATCGTCATGTCCGTGATCATCGTCGGCAGCGTCATCAGCGGCGCGGTCGGCACCGGCCTGCGCAGGATCGGCATCCTCAAGGCCATCGGCTTCACCCCGCGCGAAGTCGTGCGCGCCTACGTGGCCCAGGCGCTCATCCCGGCAGGCGTGGGCATCGCGCTCGGAGTGGTCCTCGGCAACCTGCTGGCCGTACCCCTCCTGGACGACACCCAGCAGGCGTACGGCACCGCCACCCTGTCCGTCGCCTGGTGGGTGGACGTCGTGGTCCCGGCCGGCGCGCTGCTGGTCGTCGCGATCGCGGCCTTCGTTCCCGCGCTGCGGGCCGGGCGGCTGCGCACGGTCGAGGCCATCGCCGTCGGCCGGGCCCCGCGCACCGGACGCGGTTGGGGGCACCTCCTCTGGGGGAGGGCGCACCGCGCGGTCGGCCGGCTGCCGCTGCCCCGAGCGGTGACCTACGGCCTCGCCGGCCCCTTCGCCCATCCGGTCCGCACACTCGCGATGCTGCTCGCCGTGGCGTTCGGCACGATCGCGGCGACCTTCGCCGTCGGGCTCACCTCCTCACTGGACGCGGTCAACGCGGTGCAGGACCCGGAGAACCGTTCCGCGGTCACCGTCTTCACCGGCGGTCCGAGCATCGCGGGCGGCGAGCACATCCCGGCACCGGGCACCAAGGAGCCCGAACCCGCCGACCCGGCGAAGGCGAGCGCCGCCATCAAGGCGCAGGAGGGCACCGCCTCGTACTACGGCGTGGGCCAGCAGGACGCCACCGTCTCGGGCGTCTCCGGAACCGTCCGCACGACCCTCTACCAGGGCGACTCCACCCGGGGCGCCCACGCCATGATCTCCGGGCACTGGCTCACCGGCGCGGGCCAGGTCGTCGTACCCGGCCAGTTCCTGGAGACCACCGGCACCGAGGTCGGCGACACCGTCCGCGTGACCGTCGGGAAGGAGACGGCCACCCTGCGGATCGTCGGCCAGGGCTTCGACACCTCGGACGACGTGCTGGAGATCCAGGCCGACCTCGCCGACTTCCCCGCGACCAGGCCCCAGGAGTTCCTCGTCGACGTGAAACCGGGCGTCTCCGCCGTGACGTACGCCGAGAAGCTCGCCGCGGCGGTCGAGCCCCTCGGCGCCGACGCCCGGGCCAACTCCCCTTCCGAGCGGGACAACTTCATCCTCGTCCTGAACACGATGGCGGCCCTCCTGACCTTGATGCTCGTCTCCGTCGCGGGCCTCGGTGTCCTCAACTCCGTCGTCCTGGACACCCGGGAGCGCGTCCACGACCTCGGCGTGTGCAAGGCGCTCGGCATGTCGCCGCGGCAGACCGTGAGCCTCGTGCTCGCCTCGGTGGCAGGTATCGGCGTGCTCGGCGGCCTGGTCGGCGTCCCCGCCGGATATGCGCTGCACGGCTTCGTGCTTCCGGTGATGGGACACGCGGCCGGCACCGAGCTGCCGAAATCCGTCCTCGACGTGTACGACACCCCGCAACTGCTCCTCCTGGGCCTGGCCGGTCTCGCCATCGCCCTGCTGGGCGCGCTGCTCCCGGCGGGCTGGGCGGCCGGGGCCCGCACGGCGACGGCACTGCGCACGGAGTAGCCGTCACCCCTCCCGGCGCAGGCCGAGAACCAGGTCGCGGGGCAGACCGTGGGTGTCGTGGAGGTAGTCGTAGTCCTCCTCGCTCAGCGGCCCCCGGTACCGCGGCCCGGACAGCAGCCGGCGACCGCGCTCCAGCAGCCGGTCGAACCGGCCCTCCTCCTCCAGCAGCACGTTCCGGACGAGATCCGTCCCGCAGGACTGCCGGAAGTGGTCCAGCGTGTGCTGGAGGAGCTCGACCGGCAGGTCGCGCAGCGTGCGGGAGGGGTCGTCGCGCCGCAGGGTGGTCAGCAGTCGGCGTACGACGCGGCGCAGGACGTAACCGCGGCCGGTGTTGGAGGGCCGTACCCCGTCGCCGATCATGACGACACCGGAGCGCAGATGGTCGCGGACCAGACGCAGCGACGGTTCGTCGAGCTCCCACAGGGACGGCAGCCGGCGCGTCCAGGGCTCGAACAGGTCGGTGTCGTACACCGAGTCGCGGCCCTGGAGGAAGGTGACGAGGCGCTCCAGCCCCATGCCGGTGTCGATGCCGGGACGTTCCAGGGGCTGGAGCGAGCCGTCCTCGAGCCGGCGGTAGCGCATGACGACGTGGTTCCAGATCTCCATCCAACGCGGGTCGGTGGTGGGGGTGCCCCGGGGCGGGGTGTCGCCGGTCCACACGAAGATCTCCGAGTCGGGGCCGCACGGTCCGACCGGGCCGTTGGACCACCAGTTGTCGTCCCGGGTGAGCTCCACGGGGACCTCCAGTTCCTCCCAGGTGCGCAGGGACTCGAGGTCGGGGCCCACCTGCTCGTCACCGCCGAAGACCGTGACGTGGAGTTGCTCGCGGGGGATGCCGAAACCGTCCCGGAGCAGCTCGTACCCCCAGCGCAGGCTCTGCGAGTGGCCGTAGTCGCCGAGCGACCACGAGCCGAGCATCTCGAAGACCGTCAGGTGGGTGGAGTCACCGATCTCGTCGAGGTCGGTCGTGCGCAGACACCGCTGCACATTGACGAGGCGGCGGCCCCGCGGATGCGGGCGGCCCTCCAGGTAGGGGGTCAGCGGATGCATGCCCGAGGTGGTGAACAGCACCGGATCCCCGGGCGGCGGCAGCAGGGAGCTGCCCGTGATCAGGTGGTGTCCGCGCTCGCGGTAGAAGTCGGTGAAGACGCGTACGGTGCGTTCCGTGTCCATGACGGGGTCCTTCGGTCTCGAGGGACCGGAAACGACCACGGGGAACGGACGGCGACCAGAGGTCCCGCACCGGCGGTCCGTTTCCGGCCGCCGGGGGAAGAGGGGGAGGTCAGGCGTCGGCAGCCGGTGAGCTGGTCGCTCGCGCGGCTGCGGTGCGGGGACGGCTGACGATCTCCATGCGATCAACGGTACGCACAGGCTCCCTGCCCGTCACTCCGTTTTCCCGGACAGGGCGCCGCCGTAGCCCCTGCACCACTGTTCCTGGCGCAGCAGCGTCCGGCGGCTCCCGTGCATCGCGCGTGCCTCGGCCAGCGCGATGCGCAGCGCCGGGCGCAGCTCCGCGGGGAGACTGCCGAGTTCGGGCCAGCGCACGACGTGCTGGGCGACATCGCGAAGCTTGGTGTTGGTGCGCTGGGACACGTTCTTGAGGACCTCCCACCCCTGCTCGGGACGGAGACCGCTCAGCGCGAGGACGACACCGATCGCCTGATCCACGACGGCGTGCGAGACAAGGGCCTGCCGGAGCTGTGCGACCTCCTCCTCGAGTTCCTCGATCTTCTCAACCCGCTCTTCGCGTTGTGTCATGCACAGCCCTAACGCCCTCTCCCCCGTGTGACACGGCGACTCCCACGGTCTCCGCCCGTCCAGCCTGGACGCCGCTCACCGCCCGCGGCGAGCCACTGGACGCACACCTTGTGACCTGGCAGGACAGAAAACGCACGATGGCCCCGCTGCATCGCGGCAATCGCGGGTATGTGCGAATACGGAGCCGAGACTGGGAGGATTCTGCAGCGATGGAGACGCTGACGTTCGACAGCGACGACCTGGACCGTACCGAGGAGTTCTTCAGTCAGGCGTACGCGAGGATGCGGATCGGCAACGGCACCCCGGACAGCAGCCGTGCGCGGATCCACCGCAGCGCCATCGACTCGGTCAGTGTCGACGAACTCGAACTCGACTTCGACATGAGCTACGCCGTCACCCCGCTCGGCCGGATCTGCCTGTGCATGGTCCACGAGGGCACCATCGAGGACCACGTCTACCAGGGGGTCTCGGACTCCTTCGGCCCTGGCGACGTGGTGTCCTTCGCCCCGCCGGAGCTGTCCTACGCAGGCCGGGTCCACGCGGCCCGCTACAACATCACCATGCTGGACCCCAGCCTCCTCGACCAGGTCGCGGCGACCGCCGGCACCAGGCGCCCGGAACCGGTCCGGCTGACCGGGCATCGGCCCATCAGCGCCGCCGCGGGCGACCGGCTGCGGACGACCATCCGCTACCTGCAGGACCACGTCCTCGCGGACGCGGCCGTCGCCGACCATCCGCTGGTCGCCTCCACCGCGGCCCAGCACCTGGCCGCGGCCGTCCTGGCCACCTTCCCCAACACGGCGTCCACCGACCCCACGGGTCCGGACCGCCAGGACGCCCATCCCACCGCCCTGCGCCGCGCCCTCGCCTTCATCGACGACCACGCCGACCGGCCCCTGACCGTCGCCCAGATCGCGGAGGCGGCCCACATCAGCGTCCGCGCCCTCCAGTACGCCTTCCGTCGGCACCTGGACAGCACCCCGCTCGCGTACGTGCGTCGGGTCCGTCTGGCCCACGCCCACGACGAACTGGCGGCGGCGGACCCCGAGGACGGAAGCACGGTCACGGACATCGCCGCCCGCTGGGGCTTCTACCACCCCGGCCGCTTCGCCACCCTGTACCGGGACTCCTACGAGCGCGCGCCCAGCCGTACCCTGCACGAGGGCTGACGTCGGCTCTGCGGCTGGTGACAAAGCGTCCGCGAGGCCCTGCGTTCTTGTGAGCAACCGCCGAGAGGCGCGGCTTCGCAGCCCTACGGTCCCAGCATGAACACGAGTCGCAGCACAGGAAGAACTCCGAGGACGCTCCGCGCCGCCGCGCTCGCGGTGCTGCTGACCACCGGGGGGTTCACCGCGCCGGCGTCCGCGCAGAGCACGAGAACCGAGACATCCGTCGGGTCGAGCGGGGGTGTGACCGAGACCGTCGTACAGGTGAAGGCACCCCTGCCCGCGTCCTTCGGCGCCCGGCCCGCGGCGTGCGACTGGCTGTCCTACCTGCGCTACCGGTCCTCGTCCGGCCCCGCTTCATCGGCCGACGCCGACCGGGTGCTGATGGCCCAGCCGGGCATCCTGGAGGGCGCCGGAGCCTTCGACAGCGTCGCCCGCAACACCGTGGCCCGGGCCGCCCAGCAGGGCAGGCACATCGAGTTCTGGGCTCTGGACCGACGCTCCAACTGCCTGGAGGACCGCACCGGGATCGCCTCCGGCGACCAGCACACCGCGGTCGACTACTACTACCGCGGCAAGCAGGTCCAGGGGCGCGCCTTCGCCGGGTTCGTCGGCAACGACAAGCTGGGGTGGATGGCGAAGCTCGGCATCGAACAGACCGTGCGCGACGAGTACGACCTGCTCGCAGCCGAGCTGCCCGACCAGAGCGTCCGCAAGAACAAGGTGCTGTGCGGCGGCCACTCGCTCGGCGGTGTCATCACCGGCTACTTCGCCGCGGCCGACTTCGACGGCGACCCCGCCACCACCGCCGACGCCGGACACAATCAGTGCGCCGGCTGGTTCGCCCTCGACACCACCGTCTCCACCTCGCTCGCCGACCTGAGCGGCAGCATCCCGGACGACACCAACCTGCCGGACGTGGGCCTCGGTTACGGGGTCGTCCAGGCCGGACTCGACAGCGGACTGCTCCCGCGCTCGCTGTCCGCGCCCGTCCTGCTCAACCCCGAGACCATGACCCTGCTCGCCATCGCGGGCGTGGGCGCCCTGCAGGATCCTGGCGGCGAGGCCGACCTGCCGGCCTATCTGCCCGCCACCACCAACATCGAGGCCACCAACCGCTTCCTGTTCTCCAAGGACACCGCCACCTTCCTCACCGGCTCACCCGCGGTGAAGGACTTCCGGCTCAGCAACGAGGCGGTGCTCGGCGCGCTGATGGACGACCAGTCCGTGCCGCTGGCCTTCCTCCAGACCAGCGTCGGGTTCTTCGACGGCGGCCCCGTCACCGACAAGAACTTCCCCGTCACCAACGGGAGTTCGTCCCAGCCGGGCCTCTTCGGCACCGAGTACAAGGCCGTCCCGGCCACGCCCCACGGCCCGCTGTACACCTGGCGGAACTATGACCGCGTGGGCGATCCGGACGATCCCGGGTACCGGTCGTCGGACGGGACGCCCTTCACCGCGGCGGGCAAGGAGGTCACCGACATCCAGGAGCTGGCGCGCAGCATGGCCGCCCAGCCGCTGGACTTCACCGAGCAGTACTTCCCGACCAAACTCGTCACCGACCTCGAACTGGCCACCTCGCCCCAGGTGAAGCGGCTCGTGGTGCACCCGGACGGCCTCACCGCCAACCCGACGCTCACGGTCCTCGCCGGCGACGGACTGCTCGCCGGCCGGGTCCCCGCCGACCTGCACCCCGTGGTCGCGGACGGCTATCAGCACCTCGACGTCCTGACCGCCGCGCCGGTGCAGAACAACGGCCGGCCCGAGCCGGTGTCGACCGCGCTCACGGACTTCGCCCGCACCCCTCGATAGCACCGACGGCACGGGAAGGGCCCGGGAGGAACTCCTCCCGGGCCCTTCCCGTGCCGTGACTCAGACCTTGCCCGCGGCGAAGGTCGCCGCCGCGTCGGCGTTCGCCGTGTACCCGAGATGCGCCAGCGTGTCGTTCCCGCCCGCCTCGCAGACGGGGTCGCCCTTCGCGCAGAAGTCGATGGTGCGGCTCTGGTACGTGCCGGTGACGCTCTTGCCGATCGCGCGGATCGGATTGCCGAACAGCAGGACCGCGGCGACCCGCGACTCCAGCGCGGCGGGAATCGTGGCGACAATGGGACTGCCCACCACCGCACCGGCGCTGCTGATGCCGATGGAGTTGTCGACGACGTTCGCGCCCTGCGAATAGCCGACCAGAATGAAACGCTGGTTCGGACAGGCGGCCGCCTGGCTGTTCACGTGATTCACCAGATCCGCGTTGCCCTGCGCGGCCGAGGTCAGGGAGAGGTCCGCGGGATAGTTCACCTTGTAGCTGGTCAGGCTGCGGCCCGTGAGTTTCCTCTGCAGGGCGGAGTACACCGGGTCGCCGACGATCAGACCGAGCGTGCCCGGCTCGAACGTGCCGCGAGCAGCGACGACGTCGATGTCCGAGCAGGGCGCCGCGGACGCCGACGGTGCCGCGAGGGTGGCCACCGAAGCCCCGCCGATCAGCGAGAGCGCGGCGAGGCACAAACGAATACGCATGGGGGGATCCTTTGAGGGTGGGGCGTGTGAAACGCCTGTGGAAAGGATGTCCCGAACGTATTCGCTTGACGGTGACGGGTGTTATGGACGGGAATTCAGGAATTCCTCGTTCTTTTGTGCCGTGGTGAGTGCCAGAATCAGATCCAGACGGGCGCCGGGATCGTGCAGGGCGTCACCGAATACTTTCTCCAGCTGGCGCAGCCGATAACGCACTGTCTGCGGATGGACATGGAGACGGGCGGCGACGTCGGGCACGTTGCTGCCGCTGAGCAGCCACGCCAGCAGCGTCTCGGCGAGCCGCTCCCGCTGCCCCTCCGACACCGTGTCGAGCGGTGCGAGGGCACGGGCCCGCAGGTGGTCGAGCATCGGCTCGTCGCTGTGCAGCAGCAGCGTCGACAAGTGGTCCGCGCAGCGCACCACCCCCTGCCGGGGGAGGATCCCGCGGCCCATCAACCCCAGCGCCCGGGTGGCCCACCGCAGCGACTGGGCGGCCTCCGCGAGCGGCACCGTCGGCCCCACCGCGGCAGGCCGGCCGCGCAGGGCGAGGCTGAACGCCCGCCCGCCGAAACGCCCCGAACCGTCCGGGTCCGGGATCAGCATCCGCGGCGGCCGCGACTCCATGTCCACCAGTGCGCCGGCGGCGGCCAGCGGCCGGTCCTCGTCCCGCTGGTCCGGGGTGGCCGCGAGCGCGACGACCGCGACCTGCCCCGGCACCGACCAGCGGGCGCCGTGCGCCAGGTCCTGCACCGCCGCCGGTGCCACCGGCCCCTCACCGAGCAGCAGGTCCAGCAGGCGTCTGCGCCGCCGCTCCAGCTCTTCCGTGTTGTGGGAGCGGGCCTCCGAGTACCCGGCCGCGGCCGCCTCCGCGACCTCGTGCACCGTGCGGAAGGCGAGTTCGCCGAGCGTCGTGACCACCGCGGAGTCGAGGCCGAGCTCCTCGGCCGTACGGCCCATCAGGCGCCACGCGTGCAGCCCTCCGACCCGCAGCGCGGACTGCAACGCGTCCAGACTGCGCCCCTCCAGGGCCTCGCCGCGCCCGAGTTCGTAGTACGTCGCGGCGATCGCGTCCCCGCGGCCGCGCGGGTCGGCGATGTGGTCGACGAACAGGGTCAGGGCCTGGACGACACCGGCTCTGAGGTGTTGGCGGTAGGTGCCGTCGGCCGGGCGCGCGTACTCGGGCACCTGTCGGCAGACCTCCTCCTCCACCTCGTCGGCGACTTCCTCCAGCTGGGAACGGAGCAGTTCGGCGAGGTCGGGCGGCACCGGGGCGGTGCCGAGGTTGTCCGGACCGCCGTGCGGGAAGGGGGTGGCCAACGGGGGCCCTCCTTTCACCCGGAAGCGGCTCACCCGCGGGCCGCTGCCCGTGGGACGAGGGGTAAGTCCTGTGTTGGACGGACGACCCCTGCGTTGCGTTCCGTGCCCCGACGGTACCGACTTCACTGCGGCACCCCCAGCCCCCGGGCGAGCATCGGCCACGACGCGGTGAACTCCCGCTTCCAGTAGGCCCAGCTGTGCCCTCCTCCCGCGTAGAAGTGGGTGGTGACCGGGACGCGCAGCAGCGCGAGGGTGTCGGTGAAGCCGTGGGCGGAGGGCCACAGGGCGCTCTCCAGCGCCTCGGGCAGCCAGTCGCCCGTGCCGCCCGCCAGCCCGCTGCCGCTGGAGACGTACAGGGCGGTGCCGCGCAGTCCCGCCGCGCGGTCCCGCGGGTTGAAGTCCCGCCAGGTGAGCAGGTTCAGGAAGGGATTGCCCCACAGCGAGGCGGGCGCCAGGTTCTCGCGGGCCACGATGGCGTCCACCAGGGTGGGGACACCGGGCGCCATGGTGTCGAGGATCCCGCTGTAGGAGGCCGCCGCGGTGAACATGCCCGGGTGCCGCGCCGCGTGCGCCATGGCGCCGTAGCCGCCGGTGGACACCCCCGCGACGACCCGCACACCGGAGGCCCGGTAGTCGCGGGCGAGCAGTGCCGGGACCTCCTTGAGCTGGAAGGTCTCGTAGTCGGGTCCGCCGCGCCAGGCGGAGGGGATGCCCGTGGGACCCGCGTCGGGCATCGCCACGATCAGGTCCCGGCCCGCGGTGAAGGCCTCGATGTCCGTCTCCCGCGTCCAGGACGTGTAGTCGTCGTGGGCGCCGTGCAGGAGATACAGCACGGGGTAGGTGCGGGTGGGCTGCGCGTCGAACCCCGAGGGCAGGATCAGCCGGACCGGGGCGCTGCGGCCGAGCGCGGCGGACGGCACGGACACGTCGATCGTGCGTGACCCCAGCGCGGCGGCGGTCCGGGCGCCGAACAGGACGGCCAGCCCGGCCCCGGCCGCTGCTCTGGTGACGGTGCGTCGGGACACTGCGGTGGTGCGACGGTGCATGGCGGCTCTCCTCGGATCACGAACGGCGGGTCCCGCCGGCGAGCTCGCGGCCCAGGTGGGCGGCGATCTCGTCGACGTGCGGCGGGTCGAGCAGTGACAGGTGGTGTCCCGCGACCGGTACGACCGTCAGGCCCGGGCACACCTCGTCCCAGCCCAGCGCCCGGTCGTCGCGTTCGTAGGCGGGGTCACGCACGGTGTGCGGGGCGGGCTCCGTGGCCCGGTACAGGACCACCCGCCCGTCGTGACGGCCCGGCCGGTGGGCCTCGCCGATCCTCAGGTCCAGGTAGGAGGAGCGCTGGTGGGCCAGTGCGGCGGACGGCACCTCGGCGGACGCGCGCAGGATCTCCAGCACGGTGTCGATGCGCTTGGCGTCGTCGTCCATCGCCACCAGGCCGTCGTACGGCAGCTCCAGCCGGACTCCGTAGGTGTCGAGGACGTGGCGGGCGAACCCCTCGAAGTGGGCGCGGAGCCGGTCGTCCGGTGTGCGGTCCGGCTGGGGGAGGGGGCGGACGGAGTCGATGAGGACCACGAGCTCCACGTCCCGTCCCGCGGCGGTCAGTTGCCGCGCGGTCTCCTGGGCGACGAAGCCGCCGAAGGACCAACCGCCCAGCAGACAGGGGCCGTCGGGGTGGACGGCGGTGACGGCCTCGGCGTAGCGGCGCGCCTTCTCGGTCACCGTCGGGGCGTCTTCGAGGCGTTCGAGGCCGTACACGGGCCGCTCGTCGCCCAGGCGTTCGGCGAGCGCCCGGTAGACGTCGGTGGTGCCGCCGGCGGCGTGCACGAGGAAGAGCGGCGGCCGGTCGCCGGTGACGCGCAGCGGGCGCACCGGGCCGGCCCCCACACGGTCGGCCAGCTCCTGGACGGTGCCGGCGCCTAGCAGGTCGCGCAGCGGCAGCTCGACGGCGAACTCGCGCTCCAGGGCGGTGCGGACACGGACCGCCATCAGCGAGTCGAGCCCGAGGTCGGCCGGCGCGGTGGCGGGGGTGACACGGCCGGCGGGGTGACCGGTGACGGCCGCGATGTGGTGGCACACGCGGGCGACCACGGAGGTGTCCTGAGTGGCCTCGGGTGCCTCCACCCGTACGTCCGCCCCTCCCTGGGTCCGCACCTTCGCGGGGGCCGTCCCCCGCCCGTCCGTCCACCAGTGCCGCACATGCCTCCAGCGCGGCGCGGGCACGTCGACGACCCGCCCCGACGGCAGCGGCAGCCGCCCGCCCGCGCAGTACAGGGCGCCCACCTGGGTGAGGAAGTCGGCGCATCCGTCGGCGCCCCGCCGGAGCGTGCCGATCGCGAGGGCACCGGGCACGTTGTCGGTGACGGCCCGCCCCAGGACCGGGTGCGGGGAGATCTCGACGAAGGCGGTGCGGCCGTCGGCGGCGGCCGCCGCGAGGGCCCGGTCCAGGCGTACCGGCCGCCGCAGGTTCGCGGCCCAGTGGGCGGCGTCGAAGACACAGTCACCCCGCGGATCGTCCAGGACGGTGGAGTAGACGGGCACGCGCGGCGCTCGGCCCCTGACCTCGGCCAAGGACGCGGACAGCTCCGCCAGCAGCGGCTCGACCTGGGGCGAGTGCCCGGCACCGACGACCCGCATGGACCGCGCCGCCCGCCCCTGCCCCTCCAGCCACCGCACGAGCCGCGCCACCGCGGGTTCCTCGCCGGTGACGACCTTCTGCCCGGGCGAGGAATGGACGGCGACGTGCACACCGGGGAAGTCCCGGTCCAGGACGTCGAGTTCGCGGTCGTCTAGGTCGACGACCGCCATGGCCCCGCCCCGCAGCCTGCTGAGCAGCCGGGCCCGTACGGCGACGATCCGGGCGCCCTCCGACACGTCCAGCGCGCCCGCGCACACCGCGGCGGCCACCTCGCCGAGCGAGTGGCCGATGACGGCGGCGGGCTCCACGCCGTGGGAGCGCCACAGTTCGGCGAGCGCCACCTGGAGCCCGAACAGAACGGGCTGGGCCACCTCCAGCCGGTCGAGTTCGCTCCCCGAGGCGAGACGGTCGTACAGGGCCAGTCCGCACTCCGCGTCGAGCTTCTGCACGGCGGCGGCGAACGCGGGCTCCTCGGCCAGCAGCCGGCGCCCCATCCCGGCCCACTGGCTCCCGTACCCGGAGAAGACCCACACCGGGCCCGCCCCCACGAGATCACGCTCACCGGTCACGACCCGCCCGTGCGACCCGCCGCGCGCCAACGCGTCCAGCCCGTCGGCGAGTTCGGCCCGATCCCGGGCGATCACGGCCGCGCGCACACCGCCGCGGCCCGCCCGACCGGCCAGCGTGCGGGCCACGTCGGCGGGATGGGCGGCCGCCGTCCGCAGCCAGTCGGCGAGCCGGGCCGCGGTGTCCCGCAGCCGCTCCTCGTCCACGTCCGACAGGAGATGGAGCCGGGCACCCGGCTCCTCGGCCGGGCGCGGGGGCAGGACACCGGGCCGCCATTCCTCCAGCACGGCATGGGCGTTGGTGCCGCCGAACCCGAAACCGGAGACCCCGGCCACGGCCGTACCGCCGTAGCGCGGCCACGGTTCGCCCTCGGTCACCACCCGCAGGTGTGCGCCGTCCAGGGCGCTGCCCTCGGAGCAGTGCAGGGACGGCGGGATGACGTCGTGGTGCAGGGCGAGCACGGTCTTCACCAGTCCGGCGATGCCCGCGGCGGACTCCAGGTGCCCGAGGTTCGACTTCACGGACCCGAGAAGCAGCGGCTGGTCGGGGTCGCGCCCCGCGCCGAGCACGGCGCCCAGCGCGCCCGCCTCGATCGGGTCGCCGAGCGGGGTGCCGGTGCCGTGCGCCTCGACGTAGTCGACCTGGGCCGGGGTGAGCCCGGCCCGTGCGTAGGCATCGGCCAACAGGGCCTGCTGGGCGGCGGGGTTGGGCGCCAGCAGGCCGTTGGATCTGCCGTCCGAGTTGACGGCCGTGGCGCGGATGACGGCGAGCACCCGGTCGCCGTCCCGCTCGGCGTCGGACAGCCGCTTCAGGAGCACGGCCGCGCAGCCCTCGCCGCGCCCGATGCCGTCGGCGTGCGGCGAGAACGGCTTGCACCGGCCGTCCGGCGCCAGGGCGCCCGCCCGCCGGAACGCCATGGTGACGGTGGGGGAGAGGAGCACGTTGACGCCCGCGGCGATCGCCGTGTCGCTCTCGCCCGTACGCAGGCTCACACAGGCGTGGTGCACCGCGACCAGTGAGGAGGAGCAGGCGGTGTCCACGGCCATGCTGGGCCCACGGGTGTCCAGCACGTACGCCAGCCGGCCCGCGGTCACGCTCAGCGCTGCGCCGGCCGGCGCCCAGGGATCGACGGCCGCCGGGTCGGCGCCGGTCAGGGCGCCGTACTCCGGGGCGGAGACCCCGACGAAGACACCGGTGGCGGTGCCCGCGAGGGAGGCGGCCGGGACGGCGGCGTGGGCCAGGGCCTCGTGGACGACCTCCAGGAGGATCCGCTGCTGGGGGTCCATCAGGGCGGCCTCGCGCGGGGTGATCCGGAAGAAGTCCGCGTCGAACCCGGCGATGTCGTCGAGGAAGCCGCCGTACGGGGGCACGTCATCGGGCGGGAAGGGCGTGAAGTCGCGCCAGCGGTCCTCGGGGATCCGTCCGATCGCGTCGACGCCGTCGGTCAGCAGCCGCCAGTAGTCCGCCGGGCCGTGGACCCCGCCGGGGAGGCGGCAGCCGATACCGATCACGGCCACGGGCTCCGAGGCGGTGGCCCGCGTGGCGGGTGCGGTCGGCGCGGTCGGCACCGCCGTACGGCACAGGTGCGCCACCAGGGCTTCCCCGGTGGGCGCCTCCCACAGCAGTGTCGGCGGCAGCTCGCGCCCCGCCAGCCGGGACAGGTCCCCGGCCAGCACGACCGCGTCCCGCGAGGACATGCCGAGATCGGCCAGCGGCCGGTCCATGGGAACCTCCGCGGCGGCGGTACCGGTCCACCCGGCGACCCGCTCCGCGACCAGCCGGCGCACCGCGGCCGCGTCGACGGCGCTCACGCGGTGCCGCCCACCGGGTAGGCACCCGCCAGGTACCGCTGCCGGGTCAGCGCCCGCGACACCTTGCCGCTGGACGTCCGCGGCACCGTGCCCGGCGGCACCAGCAGGACATCGGCGAGCCGCACCCCGTGCCGCCCGGACACGGCCGCGCGCACCGACCGCACCAGAGCCGGTACGTCGATCTCGGCGAGGCTCGTGGTCCGCGCGTGCTCGGCCACCACGACCACCCGCTCACCGGAGCCGTCCGCCACCCCGAACGCGGCGAGCCGGTCGCGCCGTACGGCCGGGTGCGCGTCCTGGACGGTGGCCTCCAGGTCCTGCGGATAGTGGTTGCGTCCGTCGACGACGATGAGGTCCTTGAGCCGTCCGGTGACGATCAACTGCCCTTCCAGGACGGTCCCCAGGTCGCCGGTGCGCAGCCGGCCGTCCGTGCCGAAGACGCGCCGGGTCTGCTCGTCCCGGTTCCAGTAGCCGCGGCCCACGTTGGGGCCCCGCACCTGGATCTCACCGACCTCGCCCTCGGACAGGCGGGCGCCCGAGACCGGATCGACGACATGAACCTCCTGTCCCACCGGGGTGCCGCAGCCCGCCAGCAACACGGCCCGGGGATCGTCGGGCCGGGCGGGCAGCGCCTTCCCCTCGGCGAGCGCGTCCCGGTCGAGGGAGAACCGGCGCACCGGCTCCCCGGGACGGGCGGCGCTGACGAAGACGGTCGCCTCGGCGAGCCCGTAAGACGGGCAGTGGGTGCCGGCGACGAGCCCCTGACCGGCGAAGGCGGCCTGGAACCTGTCGGCCGTGGTGGGGCGGACCGGTTCGCTGCCGTTGATCAGTGCGACGACCCCGTCCAGCCGCAGATCCGCCTTCTGCGCCTCGGTCACCGCCGAGGCGCAGTAGTCGTAGGCGAAGTTGGGCGCCGCGCTCAGTGCCCGCGGATGCGCGGACAGCAGCCGCAGCCAGCGCGCTGGTTCGTGCAGGAAGGCGACCGGGTCCATGAGCACCGACAGCAGTCCGCGCACCACCGGGGCGGCCACACTGAGGACGAGCCCCATGTCGTGGTAGAGCGGCAGCCAGCCCACACAGGTCACCTGAGTCACATCGGCGCCGTAGGCACCCAGCGCCTGCCGGGCGTTGGCGACGACGTTGGTGTGCCCGATCTCCACTCCCGTCGGGGTGCGTGTCGACCCGGAGGTGTACTGGAGATAGGCGATCTCACCGTCCGGCGGCGGCAGTTCCCGCGCGGCGGCGTCGGGCACCTGGTCCACAGCGACGATTCGTGTGGCGGTGTCCGTGCACAAGTGCCGCACCTCGCTGCTCACCTGACTGGCCGTCACCACCACCGCCGGGCGGGCGTCGGCCAGGACGGCGGCCAGCCGGTCGCCGTGTCCGGGCAGACCGGGCGGATACATCGGTACGGCGACCATGCCGGCCGCGAGCGCCCCGAGGAACCCGGTCACGTACTCCAGTCCCTGGGGGCACAGCACGGCGACCCGTGCTCCCGGCTCGGCCTCCTCGGCGAGCCGGGCGGCCACCGCCCTTACCCGCAGGTCGAGCCGGCGCCAGGTCAGGGTGCGATGGACCCCCCGCGAGTGCGGGGCGGGATGGTCGACGAAGGTGAACGCCCGGCGTTCCGGGGTCGTCAGGGCCCAGTGACGCACGTACTCCGGCAGACTCCGGAACGCGGGGGCGAGCGGGGGACGGCGGATGTCCATCGGGCAGGTCTCCTCGCGGGGCGGGTCAGAGCGGGATGTTGCCGTGCCGGCGCTCCGGCATGGGGGCACGCTTGCCGCGCAGCGCACGCAGGGCACGGCAGAGGTGGGCACGGGTGTCGCGCGGGGCGATGACGGCGTCGACGTACCCGCGCTCGGCGGCGAGATAGGGGGTGCCGTGCGTGCTCTCGTACGCGTCCACGAGAGAGGCCCGCAGTGCCTCGGGGTCCTCGGCGGCGGCCAGTTCACGCCGGTGCAGAATTCCCACCGCTCCCTCGGCGCCCATCACCGCGATCCGCGCGGTGGGCCAGGCGAGGTTGATGTCGGCGCCCAGGTGCTTGGAACCCATCACCGCGTACCCGCCGCCGTACGCCTTGCGCACCACCACCGTCACCTTCGGCACGGTCGCCTCGGCGTACGCGTACAGCAGCTTCGCGCCCCGCCGGATGATCCCGGCCTGCTCCTGCCGGACGCCGGAGAGATAGCCCGGCACATCGGCGAAGGTCAGCAGCGGAATGCCGAACGCGTCACAGAACCGTACGAAGCGGGCGGCCTTCTCGGAGGCGTCGATGTCCAGGACCCCGGCCGCGTGCAGCGGCTGGTTGGCGACGACACCGACGGAAGCGCCCTCGACGAGCGCCAGCGCGCAGATGATGTTCGGCGCGAACAGCTCCTGCACCTCCAGGAGTTCACCGTCGTCGACGACCGCCCGCAGGATGTCCCGCATGTCGTACGCCTGCCCGAGGCGGTCCGGCACGATCTCGTCGAGCGGCACGCCGTCGGGCGGCGGCAGCGGGGCGTACTGCGGTGGCCGCTCCAGGTTGTTGGCGGGCAGGTACGACAGCAGTTCCCGTACGGTGTCCAGGGCCTCCGTCTCGTCGGCGGCGAGGAAGTGGGCGTTGCCGTTGAGGGAGTTGCTGGTGCGGGCGCCGCCCAGCTCCTCGGCGCTGGTGCGCTCCCCGGTGACCGCCTCGATGACGTCGGGCCCGGTGACGAACATGTGCGAGGCGCCGTCCACCATCACGGTGAAGTCGGTGATGGCGGGGGAATAGGCGGCCCCGCCGGCGCACGGGCCGAGGACGACGGAGATCTGCGGGATCACCCCGGACGCCTGGACGTTGCGGCGCACCAGCTCGGCGTAGAGGGCGAGCGAGACGACGCCCTCCTGGATGCGGGCGCCGCCGCCGTCGTTGAGTCCGATGACCGGGCAGCCCGTTCTGAGGGCGAGGTCCATGAGGGCCACGGTCTTCTCGCCGAAGGCCTCGCCCATGCTGCCGCCGAAGACCGTGGAGTCCTGCGCGAAGACGCAGACGGGACGCCCGTCGACCGTGCCGTACCCCGTGATCACCCCGTCCCCGTACGGACGGTGGGCGCCGTCCCCGGCCGGTCGGGCCCGTACGAACAGACCGGTCTCGGTGAACGAGCCGGCATCCAGCAGCAGGTCGATCCGCTCCCGGGCGCCGAACGTGCCGCGTCTTCTCGGCCTGTTCCCCGTCACGGCCTGCGCCCGGCGGGCTTCGAGCGCGAGGACACGGTCGGCGGTGCGGTCCGGCAGACGCGTCGTGGTCACCTCTAGTGTCACAGCCACCTCCGAAGTGGCCTTCGAATATGGCAGCGCCTCCGGCGCGGGCCGAGCCCCTCGCGGTTCTGTTTGCGCGAGGTGAGTCCCGAGAGCCCGCCCTTGCTCCGTGGGTGACAAGGGCCCGCACATGACATGGGCATCCCCTGTGCACTGCATTTGAGACAACCTGGCCGGAGAGAAGGTGCAGACCTGTTCCGGAGGTCGGTCTTTTCGCAGGCCGCCGGATGACGAGCACGCGTATCGAAGCGCGTGAATGAGTCAGTTCCCGGATTCGGTTCGACCGGCCGGTTGATAGTTCATTGTGGGCGCTGCAACAATCCCGGTCCTGGCCCCGTCGCCCTACCGGACCTCCCGGCCGACCACCCCACAAGGTTTGTCGTCAAGCGCGAAATTCCCCGCACGCGAATTCCAGATTTCACGAACCCCCCACAAGTCCGCGCAGCGCATGACTTCGGCATGCCTTTGCTGCGCCGACCGCTGCGGCAGTAAAGAAGGTGCATGTGTCACGGCACTCCATGGGGCTCGGCGGGTCGCCGTTCCCCCACGAAGCAGGCCCCGATCCGGCTGACCGGCAGTCGGTCTCCCGCGAGCCCTCCTACCAGGCACTGCGCAGCAGTCACCGGCGCTTCGGTGTCCGCGCCACGGCCGTCGCCGTGGGCGGCTTCCTGCTGTACGTCCTGCTGTCCAGCTTTCTGCCCGCCCTGATGAACACCCCCGTCAGCGGTCATCTCACGATCGGACTGGCCCTGGGGCTCGGGCAGTTCGTGCTGATGGGCGTGATCGTGTGGCGCTATCTCGTGCACATGCGCACTCGGGTCACCCCGGTCGTTCGCGGTCTGCGCGGCCTGGTCCGCCACCACGAGAGCGCAGGACGCGAACGCGCGGCCTTCGAGGTGCGCAGGGCGCCACGCGAGGAGGAGTACCGCCCATGGTGACGCTCGGCGCCTCCGTCGTGGACCGCATCAGCCTCCAGCTGACGCTCGTGCTCTTCCTGTCCGTGGTCGTCGTGACCCTGTTCACCGCGCTGCTCACCGCACCCCAGCGCGACGAGATCGGCGAGTTCTACCTCGGCAACCGGGCCATGTCCCCGCTGCGCAACGGGCTGGCGATGTGCGGCGACTACCTGTCCGCCGCGACCCTCCTGGGCAGCACCGGACTGGTCGCCCTGACCGGGTACGACGGACTGCTCTATCTGTGCGGCACCGCGGTCGCCTGGATGATGGTCCTGCTGCTGATCGCCGAACCCCTGCGCAACACAGGGAAGTTCACCCTCGGTGACACCCTGGCGAGCCGCCTCACCCGTATGAGGCGGCCGGTCCGCCTCGCCCTGGCGCTGTGCACGCTGGCCATCACCACCCTCTACCTGGTCGCCCAGCTGGTCGGCAGCGTCGCCCTGCTGACCCAGTTCACCGGCGAACCCAGCACCGCCACCCGCACCCTGTGCGTCGTCGTCATCGGCACCGTCGTCATCGTCTACGCCGCCATCGGAGGCATGCCCGGTGCCACCTTCATCCAGGTCGTCAAGGCGGTCATGCTGATCTGCGGTGTCACCGTGGCCGCCGTGATGGTGCTGCACCGCTTCGACTGGAACTTCGAGAACCTGCTCGCCGCCGCCGCGGACAACAGCGGGCAGGGCAGCCGGTTCCTGGAACCCGGACTGCGCTACGGAGCCAGCGCCACCAGCAAACTCGACTTCCTCAGCCTCCAGTTGGCCATCGTGCTCGGCCTCGCCGCGCTTCCGCACGTGATGATGCGCCTGCTCGCCCCCAAATCGGTCGACGTCCTGCGCACCTCGGTGGTGTGGGCGATGGGCATGGTCAGCCTCGTCTGCCTGGCGGCCGGCATCCTCGGCCTCGGCGCCGCCGCCGTCCTGGGCAGCGGCACCATCGCGGAGACCGACCGCACCGGCAACGCGGCCGTCCTGCTCCTCGCGCACGAACTGGGCGGCGCGGTCCTGACCGCCCTGCTGTCCTGTCTCGCCTTCGTCACCCTGCTCGCGGTCGCCGCGGGCCTCGTCCTGGCCGCCGCCTCCTCGCTCGCCCACGACCTCTACGGCGAGGTGATCCGCAAGGGCCGGGCGACGGAGACGGAGGAGCTGGCCGTGGCCCGGCTGGCGGCGGCCGTCATCGGCATCCTCGGCATGCTGCTGGCCCTGGTCTCCTGGGGCGCCAACTCCGCGACCCTCGCCTTCCTCGCCTTCGCCATCGCCGCGTCCGCGATCCTGCCGACCCTCGTCTACAGCCTCTTCTGGCGGCGCTTCACCGCGCAGGGCGCCCTCCTCAGCCTCTGCGGGGGTCTGCTCACCTCGGTCCTTCTCGTCGTCTTCTCCCCGGTCGTCTCCTCCGCTCCCGCCTCGTTCTACCCGGACGCCGATTTCGCCTGGTTTCCCTTGCAGAATCCCGGAATCGTCTCCATCCCGGCCGGCTTCCTCCTCGGTTGGCTCGGTTCGGCGCTCAGCAGTCCCGAAGCAAAGGAGACATACGAGGACTTCGAAGTGCGCACCCTGGTCGGCGTCGACTAGCCGATTTCCCCCCACTTTTTCCGGAAGGCATGTGGTGAACACGTGGAAATTCAGTCGACAGCGGATCACGGCTTGCGGCGAGAACTCCCGTGCAGTAATTAGGTGATGCATGAACTTGTTCAACCGTGGCACCATGTTCCGTCGCACGGACCGCACGGAGCCCGCCGGCGTTCCCCAGCCCCCCACCGGGTCGTCGGCCACTGCCACAGCCGTCCTTCCTGATCCAGGACTGGCGGCCCTGACCGGGGAATGGGCCATCGACCCCGCGCACAGCAGGATCGGCTTCTCCGTGCGCCACGCCATGGTGACCACCGTGCGCGGGGCGTTCCTGGAGTACCAGAGCCGCCTCTACTTCGACGGCCGCGACCCGTCCCGCTCGAAGGCGGAGATCATCATCTCCACCGGCAGCGTCGACACCGGAGTGGAACAGCGCGACGGCCACCTGGTGGGGCGCGACTTCCTGGACTCGGCGACCTATCCGCGCATGCGGTTCGTCAGCACCGGCGTCGAGGTCGTCGGCCCCGACGTGTACCGGATGACCGGCGACCTCACCATCAAGGCGACGACCCGTCCCGTGGTCCTTGATCTCACCTACATAGGCCATGTCACCGACCCGTTCGGCTATCAGCGCGCCGGCTTCGACGGCACCACCACCATCAACCGCTCCGAGTGGGGCCTGACCTACAGCACCAGGCTCGCCGAGGGCGGCGCCATGGTCAGCGAGAAGGTACGCCTGCAGTTCGACATCGCCGCGATCCGTACACCGCCGGCGGGCTGACCGGGCGCCTGCCGTGCCGCGCGGGCCACGAACCCGTCCTGGTTCGTGGCCCGTTGCGCTGTCCGAGCGCCGTCAGCGCCCGCGCACCAGCCCCGCCAGATAACGCCACAGCGACGAACGCGGCCGTACGGCGGACTCGTCGGCCGGAGCGGAGCCGGCCCCGGCAGGGAGCGGCGGGACGGAGGGCACCGGCAGGGCCGGCGTGCCCGAGACCGTGTAACGCACCGGGAGCGACCGCAGACCGCGCATGAACGGGGAGGAACGCCACGGCAGTTGGTCGACCGGCAGCGACAGCTCAAGCCCGGACAGCCGCTCGAAGAGCCTGCTGACGCCGATCGCCGCCGCGCCCCCGGCCAGCTCCCGGGCCGGGCACTGCCGGGGGCCGGCACCCCAGGACAGATGGGCCCGGGTGCTGATGGTCGACTCGGGGCAGACCTTCCCCGCGAAGGCCGGATCCGCGTGCGCGGCACCGACCGACACCCACACCGGATCGCCCGCCGCGATGGTGTAGTCGCCGAGCCGCATGTCCTTCAGCGGGAACCGCGGCACGAAGTTGATCAGCGGCGGCTTCTGCATCACCACCCGGTTCATGGTCTCCCTGATCAGCCCCGCCGACAGGCTGGCGCTCGCGGGGAGGTTCCCGGTGATGACCTCGACGACCGTGTTGGAGATCAGGATGCCGACATGGTCCGAGGTCATCCCGAGCAGCATCATCAGCTCGCGCGACAACTCCTCGACGCTCAGGCCGGGATGGGAGGCGAGCAGATAGGAGGGGAAGTCGTCGCCGGGCTCCTTCATCTTCGACGCGCCGAGCTCCGACAGCGTGGCGAGGAGCCGCTCCAGCGCGGGCCCCGCGTCCGGACCGGCGTCCAGCACCCGCCACATGTCCATCAGCGCGTCGTCGTGCTGCGATCCCGGGAAGCCGAGGAGATGACTGGCGACCATGAGCGGCAGCGGGCGCGAGAACTGCGCGGACAGATCCGCCCATCCGGTGCGCCCGCCCTGGGTGAACAGGCTGATCAGCTCGTCGGCGTCACGGGTGATCTTCGCCTTGAGCTGCTTGGCGACCGGGTGCCGGGGGTCCTGGAAGGGCCGTAGCGCGGTGTCCCAGGCCACCTTCAGTCCTCGGTAGCCCTCGCCGCCCTGGATCAGCACGTGGTTGACGTCGAGCGAGGGCGCGAGCGGCCAGTCCTCGGGCAGCCGCCCTTCCCTGCGCGCCCGCCAGTTCTCCAGCCCCTTGGGCCAGGCGTGATCGTCCCGGAGGACCTCGTACGCCTCCTCGTAACCCAGCACGAGCCAGACGGGCACCCCCAGCAGGTCGACCGGCGCGACCGGGCCGTGCGCCCGGCGCAGACGCTCGTACACGATCGCCGGATCCCGTTCGTAGTCACGGGTCATGAGCGGCTCGAGGCTCATCGACTCCAGCGACTCGTGACCGGCTGCCGATCCGCTGTTCAGTTGGACCCCCATGGCTTCCTTCCCTCGGTCGGGCGGTACGCCAGAGTAATGTGACCCCCTGCGCTGCCTCCATGGCGGGGGGTGATTACCGACCCGGCGTCGCGGAGAGCCAGGGGAACGCCGATCGGCACCGCCCGCGGACGGTGCCGATCCTGGTCGAAGTCGCCCGCTACGGGGTCCACTTGATGTTGGGGTTCACATTGCCGGTCCAGTTGAAGACGGCCATGTTGTCCCAGCCGTTGCCGCTGCCGGAGATGTCGGCCGGGTCCCACCCGTTGCCGGTCACGGCGTACCAGGTGGGTTCCCAGTAGAAGACGCCGATCGCGCCGTTGCTGCGGGCCGCGTTCTGCACGGCGGTGAAGTTGTCCGCCTGGCCCTGCCAGCTGAGCGGGTAGCCCGAGCAGCCGCTGGTGATGGAGTTGGCGGTGCCGTCCGCGTTGGCCGAGGTGAACGGATAGGCCGTCTCGGCGATGACGACGTCCTTGCCGTACCGGGACTTCATGTCGGCCACGACACTTCCCATGTTGGCGATCGTGCCGTGCCACGGGCAGTAGTACGACAGCCCGGTGATGTCCCAGTTGACGCCCTTGGCCTTGATGCCGTCGTAGAACCAGCGCGCGTTGGCGTCGCTGTCGGCGTCGGCGGTGTGGATGATCACCTGGGTGCCGCTGTTGCACGCCTTGGTCGCGTTGTAGCCCGATTTGAGCAGCAGACCGAGGTTGGTGAAGTCGTTGTTGACGACCTTGCCCTCGTTCCACAGCATGCCGACGTTGATCTCGTTGCCGATCTGCACGCTGTCCGGCGTGGTGCCCTGCGACTTGAGGCTGTTGCAGACGTCGTACGTGTAGTTGTAGACGTCGGTCTGCAACTGACCGATGGTGTGACCGGCCCACGCGGCGGGTTTGTTCTGGTTGCCCGGGTCCGCCCAGGTGTCCGAGTAGTGGAAGTCGACCAGCAGCTTGAGCCCCTTGGCCTTCACCTGCTTCGCGTACGACAGCACCTTGGCCTTGTTGTTGTAGCCGCTCGCGGGGTTGTTCCAGACCCGCAGGCGGACGTAGTTGACGCCGAGGCCCTTGAGGATGTCCAGCGGGTCCTTGGCGGTGCCGCTCGCGTCGTAGTACTTGGCGCCCAGGTCGAGGGCGCGCTGCGCGGTCGACACATCGGCACCGCGCATGGTGAGAGAACCGGCGGCGGAGGCGCTGGTGGACGTGGTGAGCAGGGATGCGGGCAGGGCGAGGGCCGCCAGGAGCGTGGCGGCCCTCACGAGGCGGCGCGGACCTATCACGGTCATCCCGACCTCCTTGTCTGACATGACCATGTGGATGTTCTGGGAACGCTCACAGTAGGAGGCGGTTTCCGCGTTGTAAATACGTGTGTCAGAGGCATTACTGCTTGGTGAGAGGGTTGTTGGCTGCACCCTCTCCTTGTGTACGTACACAGATCAATTGAGGTCGCCGCCTGTCCTCTATGCGTGTCGCGCATAGGCGGTGCGTACGGAGTGGTAGGTTCCACGCCATGCGGATGACGCTCGACGAGCGGGTGCGGTCGGCGGTGGCCGCCCTCCTGTACGCGACCGGTGAATCACAGACGGAACTGGCCTGCGCGCTCGGCGTGAGTCAGGCCCAGGTGAGCCGCCGTCAGTCCGGGACCGCCGTCTGGAGCCTGGCCGACTGCGACGCGGTCGCCGCCCACTACGGCATCGACCCCCTGGACCTCCTGGCCGGCCCCACCCGGGCGACCGAGACCCTGCCCGCGCGGCGGCGCCGCGCCCCGGGCCGTGTCGTACGCCCTGCGGCCGCCCCGGACAAGGGAGTCCGATGACCGACTTCGACGCGATCGACGCGCTGCTGGCCGAGGCGAGGCAGGAGGTCCCGCTGCCGCCCGTCGAGGAGCGGCGCGCCCTCCGTGAGGAACTGAACGTCTCGCGCGCCCAGCTCGCGAAGGTCCTGAACGTCAGCGCCTCGACGGTGGGCGGCTGGGAGTCGGGACGGGAGCCCGGCGGGGAAGTGCGCGAGAAGTACGCGTACTTCCTCGACGGGGCACGGACGAAGCTGGCGGCCGCGGTCGGGGACACTGCGGACGACGTGACGGACCCCGAGGTCGATCACGGGGTTGAGGACATGACGGGCCGCGAGGAGGAGGCGGGGCCGGCGGACGAGGCGGGGCTGGACGAGGTCGACGTGCTGGCCGAGCCGCGGCCCTGCGTCCTGTGCGGGCACCCGGCCCGACACCAGGTCGAGGGCTTCCCCCAGCACCTGGACCCCGCGGACTGCGAACCCGCGAAGGGGCCGACGCCCGCTCCTGAAGAAGCGCCCCGCGGGCCCGCCACCGGCGGCTCCGCGGCACGCGACGGCGTGAAGGTCGTCCCCGTGGGACGCCGGGTGCGCCCCGCCGACACCCCGGACCTGATCGGCTCCGCCGTCGCGGCCGCGCTCGAGCAGCACTCCGGCGACGTGGAGGCGGCGACCGCCGCACTGGTCAAGCGGGCGATCCCGGACGCGATGGCACTCCTCGACGACACCCGCAAGGGCGGCCGGTACGACGTCGTCGCCCACCCCTGGCTGCCCGACATCCTGCGCAAGCAGAGCGCGCGCGGCGCGGACCAGATCTGGGAGGCCCGCCCCAAGTGGACCAGGCCCGAACTCCCGCCCGGAGAGCACGAGGTCACCGCCCTCGACGTCAACGGCGCCTACCTCTCCGCGCTCAAGACACATCTGCCGATCGGCCAACTGGAGCACTCCGACGGCGGCGACCACGACCGCCGGCGCGCCGGCGTCCACCTGATCACCCCGCCCGACTGGGACCACGACGCCTACCTGCCCAACCCGCTGGGCAGCCGGGACGAGGCGGGCCCGCTGTGGGTGACCGAGCCGACCCTCCGCCTCCTGCTGCGTCTGGCTGGACCCAGGTACGGCCTGTGCGACCCCCCGGAGATCCACGAGTCCTGGACCTCCGGGGCCACGGAGAACCTCCTGGAGAAGTTCCGGATCGCCCTCAAGGACGCCCGGGACCGGGCCATCGCCGAGGACGACATGGTCACGCTCGAATACGTGAAGGCCATGTACAGCAAGTTCGTCTCCACAATGGGGGAGTCGAACTACAACCGGGAGCTGTACCGCACCGACTGGATGCACCTCATCCGCTCCCAGGCCTTCGTGAACCTGTGGTGGAAGGCGCACCGCGCCTACGACGAGGGCCTGACGGTCGTCCGCGCGATGGGCACCGACGAACTGCACGTGGCCGGCGACTGGCGCGCGGTGTTCGCCGAGGGGCGCGGTGTCACCGAGGTGAAGGTGAAGGACACCTACCGCGTCGGCACCGACGCGGCGAACGGATGAGCCCGAACGACGGTAGCCTCGGGATGATCCGCGCCGCAGGTCGGCGAGCATCCTTCCATCAGCGGCGGGCGTAAGGAGACGGGGTGCCGGAGAGAAACATCGAGTTCGGGAAGTACGGGGCTCGGGGCATCAGGGGACACGAGGCGGTGGCCCGGCAGCTCGACGCGCTCGCCACCTTCATCGCCACCCCGATCACCACCCGGCGTGGCCTGCTGGCCCGGCTGCACTACCTCACCCGCACCGAGCACGCCCGCGCGAGCGCCCGTGAGGCCGGCCTCACGGTCACCGACCGCACCCTGAGGGCCTGGCTGGAGGAGCGCCGCAGCCCCTCGAAGCGCAACCTGGAGAAGATCGAGAGCGCGTACCGCACGGTGCGCCGCCAGAACGTCGCGCGGTATCTGCTCGTACGCCTGACCCGCGAAGGCCGCGGCACCCGGGTCGAGTTCCACCCGCTCAACCAGAGCCAGGTGCCCCGCCCCCGCCAACGGGCCGTCGAGTACCGCACTCTGAACGTCCGTCACTGGGACCGCATCGTGCGGGCCTGGGCCGCGGGCGACGACGCCGCGCTCGACGAGGCGTGGGTCAACGACGTCGTGGTGGATCTCGGCAGTCAGTGGGGCGAGTACGAGTTCGTGACCGCAATTGGGTTCGCGGCCTGAGGCCTCACCTCGGCACAATGACCACCATGGTCAACGACCCGCGTACCCTCCACCAGCGCCTCGTCGAACAACCGCGTTGCACCGGTCTGGCCCTCGCGCCCGACGGCACACGTCTGATCCTGTCCGTGCAGGCCCTCGACGACGAGGGAGTCCGGTACGTGCCGGAGCTGTGGGAGGTGGATCCGACGGGCGAACGGGATCCTCGCAGAGTGCCCGGCTCCCGACAGGGCGACTTCGCCCCCGCGTTCGCCGCCGACGGCACCCTGCTGTTCCTCTCCGACCGTGAGACCGGCGAGGCCGACGAAGGTCCGGGACCGTCCCTGTGGTCGCTCCCCGACAGCGGCGAGGCCGCGTGGACAGCCCATCACCCGGGCGGGACAACGGCGTTCACCGCCGCCGCCCGCTCCGACACACTCGCCTGCACGGCCGCACTTCTGCCCGGCGCCGCGGACGCCCGGGCCCACGCCGGCCTTCTCGGACGGCGTCGCCGCGCCGGTGTCAACGCCGTCCTGTACGAGGTGACCGTCGACAGCGGTGCGGAGCTCGGTCCCGCCGAACCCCACACCTTCGTCCTCGGCCGGGACGCCTCGCCGGTCGACGCGGGCGGCCAAGGCCCCGAAGGCGCCGGGGACATGGCGCTCGCGCCGGACGGATCCCTCGTCGCCTACACCCGGGCCCCGACCGGCGCCGCCCCGGACACGAACACCGTGGTGATCGCCGACGCGACCACGGGCGCGCAGCGCGTCACGCTCTCCCGCCCGGGCCACCTGTACTACAGCCCGGTGTTCACCGCCGACGGCACTCGCCTGATCTGCGAACGTCAGCAGGAGGAGACGTACGACTCCGAGTGGCAGGTCACCCTCGTCGCCATCGACCCCCTGTCCGGCGAGGAGACCGACCTCCTGCCCGACTTCGACAACTGGCCCTGGCCGGGGCGGGCGATCTGCTCGCCGGTGCCCGGGGACACCACGCTGTGGTTCACCGGCGACGAACAGGGCCACCGCCCGGTCTTCCGCCGGGACCCGGACGGCACGGTCACCCGACTGACCGCCTCCGGTGCCTACAGCTCCCTGTGCGTGACGCCCGACGGCTCGACCCTCTACGCGCTGCGCAGCACCCTCGACAGCGCCCCCCAGGCGGTCCGGCTGGACGCGGCCAAGGCCGACCAGGACCCCACCCCCCTCAGGACGCCGGGCGACCTCGGCCCCCTGCCCGGCACACTGACCGAGGTGCACACCACCGGGGACGACGGCTTCGCACTGCGCGGCTGGCTCGTCCTGCCCGAGGGGGCCGCCGCCGAGCACCCGGCACCGCTCCTCGTCCTGGCCCACGGCGGACCCCAGGGATCCTGGAGCGACTGGCCCTGGCTGTGGAACCCGTGGCCGTTCGCCGCCCGGGGCTACGCCGTACTGCTGCCCGACCCGGCCCTGTCCTCCGGATACGGGCAGCGCATGCAGGAACGCGGACGCGGCGAGTACGGCGGCCGGCCCTACGACGACGTCCTCGCGCTCACCGACGCTGCCCTGGCCCGCGCCGACCTCGACCCGACCCGCACGGCCCTCGCCGGCTGGTCCTACGGCGGCTACCTCGCCAACCGGACGGCGACGCGCACCGACCGGTTCAGGGCGCTCGTCTCCCACGCCGGGCTGTGGAACCTGGAGTCCTTCCAGGGCGCCACCGACATGCACGCGTACTTCCGGAAGATCTTCGGTGACCCCCGCATCCACCGCGAGCGCTACGACGCCGACTCACCCCACCTCGACGCGACGCGGCTGAACACCCCGATGCTGATCGTGCACGGCGGCGCGGACTCCCGGGTTCCCGAGGCCCAGTCCCGGGAACTCCAGCACGACCTGCGACGCCAACACGTGCCCGCCGGATTCCTGTACTTCCCCGACGAGTCCCACGGCATCGAAGCCCCGAACCACCTGTGCCTCCTCTACGAGACGGTCCTCAACTTCCTGGACCACCACGTGCTGGGCGAACAGTGGAGGCGTCCGGAGCTCCTGTGACGGGGGCCCGCCTCAGCGGGTGGGGATGCCCAGGTCCGCGGCGACCGAGTCCGCGCGGACGAAGACGGACACCGGGTACTGCTCGTCGCAGTACTTGTTGCCCGACGACACGATTCCCACGACCTTGCCGCCGCTGATCAGCGGCCCGCCGGAGTCCCCGGGACAGATGCTGTCGGTGGTACCGGGGCGGGGCTTACCGCACAGCATGGCGGCGGGGTCGGTCTCGGGGTCGGTGTACGGCTGACAGGCGGCGACGGGGGAGAGGACCAGCTTGGCCTGCTTGAGCCTGGTGGCCTGCTCGCCGGGGCCGGTGCGCCCCCAGCCGACCACGGTGGCCGTCCGGCCGTCGGCCACCAGCTTGCCGTCCTTCGGGCCGGCCACCGGGATCGTCCGGTACGGCATCGGCCGGTCGAGGGTGAGGACCGCCGCGTCGTGGGCGGAGCCGGGCCCGCCGTAGCGCGAGTCCAGCCGAGCCGAGGTGACGGCCCGCTCCGTGCCGTCGGTGCCGTCCACCCGGGTGCGGCCGCCGACCACCGTCAGCGTGGCCACATCACCGGCGCTCTCCACGCAGTGGGCGGCCGTGAGCACCTTCGTGGGCGCGACGAGTGTGCTACCGCAGAACTGCCTGCCCTCGAACTCGATCAGCATGGCGTACGGCCGGGCCTTCGTGGTGGCCGGACCGCCACCCTTGATCGCGGATGCGGGAGCGGCGGTGGACCAGAGCGCGGCAGCGGCGAGCACGGCGGTGGTCACGACGGCGGCCGTACGTGTGGTGGGACGGGTGGTTCTGGCAGCACGGATCGGCATGGCGGTCTCCCCCTGGACTGCTTGGCAGGTGGTGCGGTCGGTGAGGAGGACGAGCAGGAGGGGAGCATTGGTTTCGACGGTAGAGCCGGTCAACCACCCAAGGAGGACTCCGCGATGACGGCAGGACGCGTCCGGCACATCGCCGCGCTGGGCAGCTCGTACGCGGCGGGACCCGGAATCGAGCCGGTCGCCGACCGAAGGGCGCACCGCTCCGCCCGGAACTATCCGCATCTCCTCGCCGAACGACTCGGTGCCACGCTCACGGATCTCACCGCCGGCGGAGCCACCACCGAGACGATCACCTCGACGCCCCAACGCCTCATGTTCCGCACGTTCCCGCCCCAGGTGGACGGGCTGCCGGCGGACGCCGACCTGGTGACGGTCACCGCCGGCGGCAACGACCTCCAGTACATCGGCAGCATGATCCGGCTGGGCCTGGCAGGCCGTCTCGCTTCGCGCCGCCTCACCCGCCCGCTGGGCACGATGCTGAGCCGGGGCGGTGTGCCGCGGGCGTCGGAGGAGGACGTCGAATGGGCGGCGTCCGGCCTCGCCGGGGTCGTGGACGAGGTCCGGGGCAGGGCGACGGGTGCGCGGGTGATCCTGGTCGACTACCTCACGGTGGTCGGTACCCGCACCGCCCACGGCCGCGCGACTCCCTTCGACGAGCCGACCCTGGAGGAGTTCCGCCGCCTCGGCGCCCAGGTCGCCGACGTCTTCACCCGCGCGGCAGCCCGCACGGGTGCCGAACTCGTCGCCATGGGGCCACGCAGCCGCGACCACGCCCTCGGATCGCCCCAGCCCTGGGTCACCGGCCTCCCCGAACGCCTGAGCGGTTCCGGCCTCGGCGGCGCGTTCCACCCCAACGCCGCCGGTATGCGGGCGGTGGCGGACGCGATCGTCGATCATCTGCGTACGTCGATGCCATGCGCGGATTCCGACTGATCCGCCCGTCCTTTCACCCCGGAGGAGTCGAACCCATGCTTCCGACAGACGCGTTGCTCCGCGAGTACGACCGTGCCCGTGCCTACACCGACGACCTGTGGAAGGACCTCACCCCGGACGAGGTGACCTGGCGTCCGCACGAGAACTCCAGCGCCATCGGCTGGCACCTGGGTCACCAGGCCCACGTCGCCCACTTCATGGTCCGCAACCTCACGGCCGCCGAGCCCAGCCCGGACCCGGAGCTGGACGGACTCATGGACTCGGCCAACCCGGAGAAGTTCCGCGGAGCCCTGCCCACGATCCGGCGGCTCACCGACTACCGTGCCGCCGTCGCCGAGCGCGTGCACGCCCGCATCGGCGACATCGGGGCCGGCCGGGTCGGAGCTCCTTCGCAACTCGCCGTCGTGGCGACCCACTTGCTCATCACGCTCATCAACCACGAGTACCAGCACGACCAGTGGATCGGCGAGGTCCGCGCCGACGACCTCGGGCACGCGCTTCCGCCCGACCCCGACAGCGAGCACCTTCGCCGGATCGACGGCTATCTCGTCGTCGACGTGCTGCAATCCTGGGGGGAGACTCACCTGTGACCACCATTGCCCCGGACGCCACCGCCGCGACCGCGAGCCCCGGCAGCGGGTCAGGCACGGCGCAGCCGCAGCGTGAGGATCTGGAACGGCCGTAGCGTCAACCGGACGCCCTCCTCGACCTGCCGGTGACTCGACGGATCGTCCACGGGGCGCTCCAGCAGGTCCGTCACCACGGCGGACGCCAGCGGGAAGCCGGTGGTGAGGGTGGCCGCGGCACGGGTCCCCCGGGACTCGTAGAGCCGTACGACGACGTCCCCGCTGAGATCGTCGGCGAGCTTGACCGCCTCCACGATCACGCCCTCGTGGTCCACCGACACCAGCGGGGCGACCGTCGCACTGCCCGGCACCACCCGTTCGGGCAGGTTGAAGCGGTACCCCTCGCGTCGCGCGTCCAGGACGTCGGCGCCGATCACCAGCGCGTAGGCGAGCCGGTGGGTGCCCTGGTCCTGATCGGGGTCGGGGAATCGGGCGGCGCGCAGCAGGGAGAGGCGGACCGTGGTGGTCGTACCACCGTCGGGGCGGACGTCACGGGTGACGTCGTGGCCGTAGGAGGAGTCGTTGACCAGGGCGGCGCCCCAGTCCGGTTCGCCGACGTGGACGAAGCGGTGGGCGCAGGTCTCGAACTTGGCCGCGTCCCAGCTGGTGTTGGTGTGCGTGGGCCGCTCGACGTGTCCGAAGGGGATCTCGGCGGTCGAGTGGGCGGCCCGCACGTCCAGGGGGAAGGCCGCCTTGAGGAACTTCTCCCGCTCGTGCCAGTCGACGACCGTGTCGATCACCAGCCCGCGTGACCCCGCCGGCAGCGTCAGGGTCTGCTCGATCCTCGACGCGCCGAAGACCCGGACCACCCTGACGCCGTCGCCGGTCGCCGTGACGGACTCGGCATCGGTGAGGTCGCGCACGCTGTTGCGGTAGAAGACGTCGACATCCCAGGCGTCCCACTGGTTGGGGAAGTCCTGGTGCAACTGGAGCAGGTTGCCGACCGCTCCGGGTGCCAGGGCCTCCCGGCCGGCCGTGTGGTCGAGGGCGGACGTGATCAGGCCGCGGGCGTTCACCGCGAACCGGACCAGACCGTTGTCGAGGACGAACCCGTCCCCGTCCGGGACCGGCGGCACCGGCCCGTCGACGGTCCCGGCGCGTGGCCCCGCGCCCAACGCGGCGACTCCGCCCCGGGTGTGCGGCGCGGAGTTGAAGACGACCAGGCCCTCAGGGGTACCGGCCAGCGCCTTCTGGGCCGCGCCGATCAGCTCCTCCAGCTCCCGGGCCACGGCCGTGTACGTCTCCTCCGCCTCCCGGTGCACCCAAGCGATCGACGTCCCGGGCAGGATGTCGTGGAACTGGTGCAGCAGCACCGTCTTCCACAGCCGGTCCAGTGCCTCGTACGGATACGGCCGTCCCAGCCGCACGGCCGCGGTCGCCGCCCACAACTCCGCCTCGCGCAGCAGGTGTTCGCTGCGACGGTTGCCCTGCTTGGTGGCGAGCTGACTGGTCAGCGTGCCGCGGTGGAACTCCAGATACAGCTCCCCGGCCCACACCGGCGCGCCGCCGTTCGCCTCGTACTCGTCGTGCGCGCGCCGGAAGAAGTCCGCGGGCCCCTCCATCTCGACGCGCGCCGAACCCTCCAGGTCCCTGAGCCGCCGGGCCCGCGCCAGCATCTCGCGGGTGGGGCCGCCACCGCCGTCGCCGTAGCCGAAGGGGATCAGCGAGTGGTTGGCACCCGCCTTGTCCTGGAAGTTCCGTACGCTGTGCGCGACTTCGGCACCGGACAGCTCGCCGTTGTAGCTGTCGACCGGAGGGAAGTGGCTGAAGATCCGGGTGCCGTCGATGCCCTCCCACCAGAACGTGTGGTGCGGAAACTTGTTGGTGGTGTTCCAGGAGATCTTCTGCGTGAGGAACCACTTCACCCCGGCCAGTTTCATCAGTTGCGGCAGGGCCGCGTTGTAGCCGAAGGTGTCCGGCAGCCACATCTCCTCGGTCTCGACGCCGAACTCCTCGAGGAAGAACCGCTTTCCGTGGACGAACTGGCGCACCAGTGCCTCGCCGCCGCTGATGTTGGTGTCCGGCTCCACCCACAGGCTGCCCGTGGGCAGGAACTGCCCGGTCTTCGCCTTCTCCTGTGCCCGCGCGTACACCTCGGGCCGGTGCTCCTTCAGCCAGGCGAGCTGCTGCGCCTGGGACATCACGAACCTGAACTCCGGGTGTTCGTCCATGAGCTGGGTGACGTTGGAGACCGTGCGGGCCACCTTGCGGACGGTCTCGCGCAGCGGCCACAGCCAGGCGGTGTCGATGTGCGCGTGGCCGACCGCCGAGACGCGGTGCGCGCTCGCGTGCGCGGGTGCTGCGAGGGCGGGGGCGAGGGCGGCCCGTGCGGCGGCCGAGCTGCCGCTGATGTCCTGCAGGTCGACCGCGTCCAGCGCGAGTTCGACCGCCCGGAGGATCTGCCACCGGCGCGGGGAGTCGGGGGACAGCTCGTCCATGAGCTGGTGCAGCACCTCCAGATCCTGGACGAGTTCATGGACCTGCCGGTCGAACACGGCCAGATCGAGGCGCCGCAGCCGGTAGAGGGGCTCACCGGGGTCCGCGGCCGGGTCGCCCAGCCAGGGTGCCCTGCCGCCCACCGAGGTGGGGCCGAAGCTGAGCTCGCCGGGCGCGGTGTGCATGACGACCGGATTGGCGGCGGCCTCGACGAAGGCGACGAACTCCTCACCGCCCGCGGCTCGTTCGGTCACCGGCAGCCAGGTGTTGCGCGGGTTGAGCGCCTTCACCGCGGTGCCGTCCGGCCGGTAGACCAGTCCCTCGGCCGAAAAGCCCGCGGAGTGGGTGGCGAACCCGAGGTCGAGCACGGCCTCGACGGTCTCACCGGTCCAGTCCGCCGGGATCGTGCCGCTGACCTTGAACCAGCTCGTCGACCAGGCGGGACCCCACCACGCGCCGACCCGGGTCGGCCGGTAGGGGGCCGCGAGGCCCTCACCCACCGGCACCGGCTCACCGGCGACACTCCAGACCTCCACCTCCAGAGGGACGGAGCGGGCGTGGACGGCGGGCCGGATCCGCTCGTTCAGCACGCGGGCGAGCCGCTGTTCGGTGAGGTCACGGTCGTTGTGCATCAAGTCTCCGTACAGGTGGGGGTGTCAGCCCTTGAGTGCGCCGCCGAGCGCGAAGCCGCCGCCGAGCTTGCGGGCCAGCAGCAGGTAGAGCATCACGACCGGCAGCGAGTAGAGCAGCGAGAACGCCGACAACTGCCCGTACTGGGTCTGGTCGTGGGCGCTGAGGAAGGTGAACACGCTGACGGACGCGGGCAGTTTCTCCGGGGACAGCAGCAGGATGAAGGGGACGAAGAAGTTCCCCCACATGCCGATGAACGTGAAGATGGTGACCACGACGACACCCGGCCGCATCAGCGGCAGCACCACCCGCCACAGCACCTGCATGGTGTTCGCGCCGTCGATGCGGGCGGCCTCCTCCAGGACGATCGGGACGCCGTCCATGAAGTTCTTCATCAGCCAGATCCCGAACGGCAGCGCGGACGCGGCCAGGAACAGGGTCGTGCCCGGCATCGAGTCGATCAGGTTCACCTGCACGAACATGCTGTACACGGGGATCATGACGGCGGTGATGGGCAGCCCGGTGGAGAACAGGATCGTGTAGAGGAACGGCCGCCGTACCCGGGACCGGTAGCGCGAGAGCGGGTAGGCGCACAGGACCGATGCCACCACGGTGATCGCGGTGCCGAAGCCGCACAGCAGCAGGCTGTTGAGCATCGGCCGGTAGGTGGTGTCGACGTTCAGGACCGCGTCGAAGTTGTCGAGCGTCAGCGACGAGGGCCACTGCAGCCGGAAGGAGTTGATGTCGCTCACCGAGGCGAGGAGCATCCACAGCAGAGGCAGGACGTACAGCACCGACACGGCGAGCAGGACGAGGTTGACGGTGACCCGGCCCGCACGGATCCGGCGCCCTCTCGGACGGCCCTGTGCCGCAGGGGCCTTGGTGACCGTCTCGGGGGGAGTCGTGGCGACGGCGGCCATCAGTCGTCCTCCAGTTTCAGCAGCCGGATGTACACGACGGAGAACAGGGCGCCGACCACCAGCAGGACGAGCGCGATGGCGGTGCCGTAGCCGATCAGGCTGTTCTGGAAGGCTTGTTGGTACATGAAGATCGGCAGGGTCTCGCTCTTGTTGCCCGGTCCGCCGCGGGTCATGGTGTAGATGAGACCGAACACGGAGAGCGTCTGGAGCGTGATCAGCATCAGGTTCGTCAGGATCGACGGCCTGATGACCGGCAGGACCACCCGCCACAGGCGTTGCCAGGGGCCGGCTCCGTCCATCTCGGCCGCCTCCACCAGCTCCTGGGGCACGTCGTTGATGGCCGCGGTGAAGACCATCAGGGAGAAGGCGGTGCCGCGCCACACGTTGGCCAGGCACACGGCGAGGATCGGCATCGTGTACAGCCAGTTCTGGTCGGGCAGATGCAGCGCGTCCAGCAGGGAGTTGAGCGATCCCTGGTTGTAGAAGAAGGCGTACATCAGATAGCCGGCGACCACCTCGGGCAGCACCCACGCGGCGATCACCACGCCGTTGACCAGGGCCCGTACCGGCGCGGTGGCCTTCTGGACCAGGACGGCCAGCGCGAGCCCGAGGGTGTTCTGGCCGACCACCGCGGAGCCGACCACGAACACCAGGGTCAGCCACATCGCGTTGAGGAAGTCGGTGTCCTCGAAGGCGCGCGTGAAGTTGTCGAAACCGACGAAGCGGGTGCCGGAGGCGCCGGTGAGCTGCATGTCGGTGAACGCGTAATACACGCAGTACGCGATCGGACCGGCCAGGAACACCGCCAGCAGGACCACGGCCGGGACCGTCGGCAGCCCGCGCAGCAGTGCGCGGACGGCCGGGGCGGACGCCCCGCGGGACCGGAGGCGACCGCCGGTCCCGTGAGGCGCCGGAGCGAGGGCGGTCACGAAGTGCCCTCCACGGTCTTGTCGTCGCCCACCGCCGCCTTGACATCGTTATCGAACTCCGAGGCGGCCTTGTCGACGGAGGCCTGACCGGTCGTCACGGACTCCATCGCCTTCTGGATCGCGGTCGAGACCTGGTTGTAGGCGGGCAGCCCGGGACGGTAGTGCGTGTCGGCGACCAGTTCGGTGAAGAACTTGTTGGTCGGCACCGAGTTCAGGTACGTCGGGTCCGAGGCGACGTCGGTGCGCACCGCGATGTTCGCGTTGGTCGCGTTCCACTTCGCGGCGTTGGTCTTCGTCTGGAGCGTGGTCGACAGGAACTTCCAGGCCAGGTCGGGGTTCTTGGCCTTGGCCGGGATCGACCAGGCCCAGCCGCCCGACATGCTGGTGCGGCCCGGCGCCTGCCCGTTCTGGGTCGGCATCGCCGCGGTGCCCATCACCGACTGCCACTCGGTCCACGGCTTGGCCGCCGCCGAACTCCAGTTGTTGGGCATCCACGAGCCGTCGATGTCGATCGCCAGCTTGCCCTCGGGAATGAGCTCGGTGCCCACCGTGGTGCCGAAGTTGGCGCCCAGTGCCTGCTCCTTGGCGGGGCCGAGCCCCTGGCCGTACACGGTGTGGACGAAGTCGAGCGCGTCCTTGAAGCCCTGGCCGCCCACGACCCACTTCTTCTGGGAGGCGTCGTAGAGCGACTTGTCGCCGGCCGGGGTGCCGTACAGGAGCATCTCGAAGCCCTGCATGGAGGACGCCTCGCCGCCCGCTTGCCCGGTGTAGAGGTTCAGCGGGGTCACGCCGGGCAGCTTCGCCTTGATCTTCTTGGCGGCGGCGATGACGTCGGCCCATGTCCTCGGCTGCCAGGGCACCGGGATCCCGGCCTTCTGGAGGAGCTGCTTGTTGTACCAGATCCCGCGGGTGTCGGTGTCGTCCGGTACGGCGTAGACCTTGCCGTCGGATGCGCCGGTCACCGCGCCCTTGGCCGCCTTGGCGTACTGCGACCAGTCGGCCCACTTGGCGGTGTAGGCGTCCAGCGGCTTGAGGTAGCCGCCCGCGATGTCGGAGTTGATGAGCGCGGTGTCCTCGTAGACCAGGTCGGGCGCGGTCGCGGGGGAGCGCATCATGAGCTGGAGCTTGGTGTAGTAGTCGTTCTCGGACGCGACGACCGGGACGAGGGTCACCTTGGTGCCCGGGTTGGCCTTGGTGAACTCCTTCACCATCGAGGCGAGGAAGGTGGCCTGGAGCTTGTTGGTGCTGTCCAGGTTCTGCCAGTAGACGACCTTGACGGACTTGGCCGAGCTGCCTGACGAGCCCGAACCACAGCCGGTGACGGCCAGGGCGGTGGCGGCGGTGAAGGCCGCGGCGGTGACGATTCTCGAGCGCACAGTGGGTTCCTCCGGAACACGAAACCTGAGGGAAAGCCGCGAGTTTTCTTGGGCCGGTAGGCCGGCCCCGACGGCGCCCACGCTCTGCGCCACCCTGCGCCGGCCGGCCTTGATTGGCCGGATTTTGTGGGCGTCAGCTAAATCCATTTGATGGATGAAGTCAATGCTTCGAGTATGTAAAATCCGCCCTGGAAGCGCCTGGGGGTGGTGAAGGTGAGGGGATCAGGTGACCGACAGGTGACGATGCTCAGCGGGACCAACCTGCCGCGGGTCGGCGGCTACAACCAGGCCGTCGTCCTGGACGCCATCCGCACCACGGGACAGGTGAGCCGGGTGGAGCTGGCCGCCCTCACCGGCCTGACCAACCAGACCGTCTCCAACGTCGTCCGCAAGCTCCTCGACGCCGGACTCGTCGCCGAGTCCGGCCAGGCCCCCTCCAGCGGTGGCAAGCGCCGCACCCTGCTGACCCTGCGCGCCGACGGGGCCTGCGCGGTCGGCGTCCACCTCGACCCCGACGCCGCGGTGATCGTGGTGGTCGACCTGGCCGGCGAGGTCGTCGGCAGCCGCCGCCTCAGGCTCACCGACCCGGGCGACCCGGCCGACGTGGTGGACCGCGTCGCACGCATCACCGGCCGCCTCCTCGACCGCAGCGCCGTGGACCGCACCCGCCTGCTCGGCCTCGGAATCGCCGCGCCCGGCCCTCTCGACGGCACCACCGGCGCCGTGGTCTCGCCGCCCAACTTCCCCGGCTGGGGCCGCGTCCCGCTCGCCGACATGTTCGCCGAGGCCACCGGACTGCCCGTCGCCCTCGACAACGACGCCACCGCCGCCGCCATCGGCGAGCGCTGGATCGGCGGCGCGGACCGGGCCGGCAGCTTCCTGTTCCTCTACCTCGGCACCGGCGTGGGCGCCGGCATCGTCCTCAACAACACGGTCCTGCACGGCGATTCGGGCAACGCCGGCGAATTCGGCCACATGGCCGTGGAACCGGGCGACCGAGTCTGCCACTGCGGCGCGATGGACTGCCTCGGCCCGTATGTCAGCCCGGCCGCGATCATCGACGACCTGCTGCGCCTGCACGGTCCGGACGCCGCCGAGCGCATCGGCCTCACCGGCACGCCCGACACCGTGCACCACGACTGGAAGGCCCTGCGGCGAGCGGCCCGCGCGGGCGACCCCGACGCCTGTGACGTCGTACGGCGTGCCGCGCGGCGCATCGGCGAGGCCGCGCGCGGCGCCGCCAGCCTCCTCGACGTCAGCCGGGTCGTCCTCGGCGGCGAGGCGCTGCGCGGCATCGAGCCGATCATCCGCGAGGAGGTCGAGGCCGCCGTCAACCGCACGTCCGTCGCCCGTACGATCCGGGCGGTCGCCGTGGAGCAGAGCGTGATCGGCGAGACGGTGGGCGCGGTGGGGGCGGCCTCGCTGGTGCTGCACGGCAACTATGCGCCCGGGTGGCGGATGCTGACGGACATGACGGGCTGAGTGCAGGGCCGACCTGCGGGGTTCGGCCGCTGCTGATCGCACCGACGCGGTGGTGCCGGACCACGAGCTGGTGCGCAGGCACTAGGACAGGTGCCCGGCCGGTCCCGGTGCACCAGGTGAGGACGGCAGCGCAGGACGATGCCCGGCGGTGCGCCGGACGGAAGGGTTGGGGACGTGCGGATCCCGCGCATTTCCCTTGCCTAGCGCGTCTGGAGTGATCGACAGGTGGCTACTTTTCTGTACCGGATCGGACGGTGGGCCTTCCGGCGACGCCGGCTCGTCGGCGGTCTGTGGCTGGGCGTGCTGATGCTGGCCGTCGCGGCGGCCGCCCTCGCGCCGTCCGGCGAGGAGCAGGACCTCGCCATGCCCGGCACCGAGTCGCAGCGGGCGTTCGACCTGCTGGACGAGCGGTTCCCGCAGAGCAACTCCCAGGGTGCCGAGGCCCGTCTGGTGTTCCGGGCCCCGGACGGCCGGCGGGTCACCGCCGGGGAGAACAGGGCGACCGTCGCGGACGTGCTCGGCTCGCTGGAGGGGAGCGACCAGGTCGCCTCGGCGACCGATCCCTATACGACCGGTGCCGTCAGCGAGGACGGCACCATCGCCTACTCCACGATCACCTACACCGCGGACGCCGTGGACCTGAGGGAGTCGGCGAAGGCAGCCCTCCAGGACGCCGCGAGCCGGGCTCGCAGCGCCGGGCTGACCGTGGAGATCGGCGGCTCGGCCCTGGACGCGGAGGAGGAACTGGGCGGCACGACGGAGATCATCGGCGTGGCGGTGGCGGCCGTGGTGCTGATCCTCGCCCTCGGTTCGCTGGTCGCGGCCGGACTGTCGCTGCTGACCGCCTTCGTGGGCGTGGCCATCGCCTTCGGCCTGGTCTCCGCGCTCGCCGTGCCGCTGGGTCTGACGTCCACCGTCGCCATCCTGGCGCTGATGCTGGGCCTCGCGGTCGGCATCGACTACGCGCTCTTCATCACCTCCCGCTACCGGGACGAACGCGCCCGCGGCAGCGGGCCTGAGGAGGCCGCCGGCCGGGCGGTGGGCACGGCCGGATCCGCCGTCGTCTTCGCCGGCGCGACCGTCGTCATCGCCCTGGTCGGTCTCGGCGTCGTCGGAATCCCCGAACTCACCAAGATGGGCATGGGCGGCGCGGGCGCCGTCGCCCTCGCCGTACTGGTCGCCCTGACCCTGGTCCCCGCCCTGTTCGGCTTCTTCGGCAGGCGCGTACTCTCCCGCACGGCCCGCAAGGGCATGCGGCCCGGGGGAGCGGCCAGGTCGCGGGGGCGCGAGGCCGAGCTGCCGGGGCGTGACGCCGGCCGGGCCGGGCTCGGGGCCCGCTGGGCGCGGTTCGTGCTGCGTCGGCCGGTGGCCGTGCTGATGGTGGCCGGACTGGGGCTCGGTGCCGTCGCCCTGCCGGCCCTGGCGCTCGAACTCGGGTTGCCCGGAGACGAGTCCAAGTCGGTGGAGACCACCCAGCGCCGTGCCTACGACCTGCTGTCGCAGGGCTTCGGGCCCGGCTTCAACGGCCCGTTGACCGTGGTCGTGGACACGTCGGAGTCCGGGAACACCCGGGCCACCACGGACCTGGTCGTCAAGACCGTGAAGGGAGTCGACGGGATCGCGTCGGTCGGAGAGCCGGTCCTCAACCGGACCGAGGACACGGCCGTCCTCACCGCCGTCCCGCGGACCGCGCCGAACAGCGGCGAGACCAAGGACCTGGTGCACGCCATGCGGAGCGCGCTCTCGGGCGTCTCGTCCGGCACCGGCGCCGGCATCCTGGTGACCGGCACCACCGCGCTGAACATCGACATCTCCGAGGCCATGTCGGATGCCCTCATCCCCTATCTGAGCGTGGTCATCGGCCTGGCCGTGCTCCTGCTGACGGTCGTCTTCCGCTCGGTCCTGGTACCGGTCAAGGCGGCGCTCGGCTTCCTGCTGTCGGTGGGTGCCGCCTTCGGCGTCCTCGTCGCCGTCTTCCAGTGGGGCTGGGCGGCGGACCTGATCGGCATCGAACAGACCGGACCGGTCATGTCGCTGATGCCGATTCTCATCATCGGCATCGTGTTCGGCCTCGCCATGGACTACGAGGTCTTCCTGCTCACCAGGATGCGGGAGGCCTACGTCCACGGTGCGTCCCCCGGCGAGGCGATCGTCAGCGGATTCCGGCACAGCGGACGGGTGGTGGCCGCCGCGGCGATCATCATGGTCAGTGTGTTCGCCGGATTCATCGGGATGAACAGTCCGACCATCCAGACGATGGGCGTCGGACTGGCCGCCGCCGTCGCCTTCGACGCCTTCCTGGTCCGGATGGCGATCGCACCCGCGGTCCTCGCCCTGCTCGGCCACCGCGCCTGGTGGCTGCCCCGTATCCTGAACCGCGTGCTGCCTGACGTGGACATCGAGGGAGAGTCACTGAGCAGGCACGTCCCGGCCTCCTCGGCACCGTCGCAGACCTCCGCGGCCGAGCCGGCTCCGGTACGGCAACTCCCCGTCGGCCGGGACTGAGCCGGGCATGACGCACACAGGAGTCGGTGGCGCCCGATCACGCGGCCCATGGTGGCGGGAAACGGCGATCGCGGCCACGGCGTTCGCGCTCTGTCTGCTCGGCGGCATGGTCCAGGACGACGCCAGGGCACTGTCGCCGCCGTCCGCCACCGCCTACCTGATCGCCGTGGTGTCCTGTGCCGTGCTTCCCGTGCGGCACCGGGCACCGCTGGGCGCCATGGCGGTCACGACCACGAGCGCTGTGCTGGCACCGTTCCTGGGCCTCCTGCTGAGCCCGCTCATCGCCGCACCCGCCGTGATCGCCGCCTACTCCTACTCGCTCACCGCGCGCACCGAACGGCGTGCGGCGAGCGCGGTGGTGCTCATCTCCTTGGCGCTGCTGGTCGCCTCGACCCCGCTGTTCGGGGCCCTGTCGTGGCAGGACGCGAGCAGGGTGGGGGCGGTGGCGGCGTTCCCGCTGGCGGCCGGCGTGCTGGGGCACTCGGCGCAGACCCGACGGGCCTACCTGGCGGCGGTGGAGGAGCGGGCCCTGCGGGCGGAGCAGAGCAGGGAGAGCGAGGCGCGTCGGAGAGTGGCCGAGGAACGGGTGCGCATCGCCCGGGAGTTGCACGACCTGGTGGCCCACCAGATCACGCTGGCCAACGCACAGGCCACGGTCGCCGCGCACCTCTTCGACACCCGTCCGGAGCAGACCCGCAAGAGTCTGAAGGAGCTCGTGGAGACGACCAGCGACGCCCTCGACGACCTGCGGGCCACGGTCGGTCTGCTGCGCCAGTCCGGGGACGCGGCCGCGCCCGCCGAACCGGCGCCCGGTCTGTCCCGGCTTCCCACGCTGCTCGAGTCCTTCCGCCGAGCCGGTCTGGAGGTGTCGGTGCGTCAGGAGGGCACGGCCAGGCCGTTGCCGCCGGGGGTGGACCTGACCGCCTACCGCATCGTCCAGGAGGCGTTGACCAACGTGACCAAGCACGCCGGTACGGGCAGCGCCCGGGTGAGCCTCGTCTGGAACCGGGACCTCGTGCACATCACGGTCGCCGACGACGGAGGGGGCGCCCGCACGGCGCCGGCCGCGGCCCTCGACCCGGCCGGCGGTGTCGGTGACTCCACGGCGGCGGAACGATCGCCCGGCTACGGTCTGATCGGGATGCGGGAGCGCGCCACCGCGATCGGAGGACACCTCTCCGCGGGCAGGCGCCCGGACGGCGGCTTCCTCGTCTCCGCCCAACTTCCGTTTCCGCCCGCCAGGGACACCGTCCTCAGGGACTCGACCCGGGAGTCGGACGTGGCAGTCGCACAGGGCCGGACAGAGCACCGGGGCGCAGCCGCGGGGGACACTCCGTGACACTCCGGGTGCTGCTCGCCGACGACCAGGCACTGCTGCGTAGTGCCTTCCGACTGCTGCTGGACTCCGCCGACGACATCACCGTGGTCGGCGAGGCCGCCGACGGCAAGGAGGCGGTGAGGCTCACCCGGGAGCTGCGCCCGGACGTGGTGGTCATGGACATCCGGATGCCCGAGGTGGACGGTCTCACCGCCACGTCACAGATCTGCGCGGACCCCGAACTGCGTGCCAGCCGCATCCTGATCCTCACCACGTACGAGACCGACGAGTACGTCGCCAAGGCGCTGCGCGCGGGGGCCGGCGGCTTCATCGGCAAGGGCATCGGCGCCGAGGACCTGCTGGACGCCGTGAGGACGATCGCCGCCGGTGACACTCTTCTGTCCCCCGCCGCGACCCGCTCCCTGGTCGCCCGCTTCCTGGCCACACCGGAGGACGCCCCGGCCCACGACCCCGAACAGCTCGCCGTGCTCACCCCGCGCGAGCGCGAGATGGTGGCGCTGGTCGCGACCGGCCTGTCCAACCAGGAGATCGCCGAGCGGATGTTCCTCAGCCCCTTCACCGTCCGCGCCCATGTGCAGCGCGCCATGACGAAACTGGACGCCCGCGACCGGGCGCAACTCGTCGTCATCGCCTACCGCACGGGCCTGGCCCGGGCCAACGGGGACGGCGGAACCGACCGCAGGTCGTAGTACCGGCCAGGTTCTTTCACTCCACGGCACGGGCCCCGGAGCGACACGATGCCATGCCCTGCTGCCCGGCCGGGTCCCTCAGGTCAGGTTCAGGCCCCCGTCGAGCACGATGACCTCCCCGGTCAGATAGCCGCTGCCGAGCACCGACGCCACCAGGTCGGCCACATCGGCGGGCCGGGCCGGCCGGTGCATCGGTGCGCGGTCCCGCCACAGTTCGTGGGCCTGTGCCCAGTCCTTCGTCATCGGCGTGTCCACGAGGCCCGGCGCGACCGCGTTCACCCGCACGTCTGGTCCGAGCGCGGCCGCCAGCAACCGCGTCACGTGGTTGAGCGCGGCCTTGCTCGCCGCGTACGGCACCGAGGAACCCTTGGGCCGTACGCCGGCATGGCTGGTGATGTTGACGATGCTGCCGCCGCCGGGGGAGCGCCGTAGCGCCGGAAGGGCCGCGGTGCACAGCACCCAGGGGGCGATGAGGTTGACCTCCAGCAGCTCACGCCACTCCGCCGGGGTCGCCGCGGCGAGGTCCGCGTGCGGGATGGGCCGGCTGATGCCCGCGTTGTTCACCAGCACGTCCAGCCGCCCGAACTGCTCAACCGCCGTCTCGACCAGTCCCCTCGCCTCTTCCTCGACGGCGAGATCGGCCTGGACGTAGGCGCCGCCGAGTTCCTCGGCCAGCGCCCGCCCGGCCGCCGCGCTGCGCCGCGAGTGCACGACGACCCGCGTCCCGTCCGCCGCGAGCCGCCGTGCGACGGCCTCGCCGATCCCCGACGTGGACCCGGTGACCAGGGCGACGGGGCGGTCTCCCGTTTCGATGCTCATGGCAGTGGATCTTGTCACGGGGCGTGCCCGAGAAGGGCACGAGGCCATGACGGCACCCGCTCTCGACGACGGGGGCGCATCGGCCGTGCGGGGGCCCGCACGGCCGACCAGGTGTCACGGCTTGATGCCCACCCCGGCCCAGGCACTGACCTCGGCGTCCGTGAGCTCCGGGCCCGTGCCCTGCGGGTCGTCGGGGCGCCAGCGGTGGGTCAGCGAGACGCCGGGGTCGAGCAGGTCGAGGCCCTTGAAGAAGCGGGCCACCTCAGCCTGGCTGCGGACCTGGGCCCGGGTCCCGGCGGCGGCGTAGATGCCGACGAGCTTCTCCCACAGCTCGGGGGCGAAGTCGCCCGTGCAGTGGCTCACCGCCAGCGCGCTGCCGGACGGCAGGGCGTCCAGGAGCCGGGAGACGATGCCGTACGGGTCCCAGTCGTCCGGCACGAAGTGCAGGATGGCGTTGAGGGACAGGGCCACCGGGCGGTTCAGGTCGAGGGTCCTGGCCAGCTCGGGGGAGCCCAGGATCGCCTCGGGGTCGGTGAAGTCGCCCTGGACGTACGCCGTGCGGCCCTCGGGGGTGTTGCGCATCAGGCGCTCGGCGTACTTGAGGACCAGCGGGTCGTTGTCGGCGTACACCACCCGTGCCTCGGGGGCCACGGACTGCGCCACCTGGTGCAGGTTGGGCTCGGTGGGGATGCCCGTGCCGATGTCCAGCCACTGGCGGACGCCGTACTCCTGCGCGAGGACCCGGGTCGCACGGTGCATGAAGGAGCGGATCTCACGGGCGCAGGTGAAGATGCCGGGGTAGGTGGCCGCGACGGTCTCGGCCGCCTTCTTGTCGACGTCGAAATGGTCCTTGCCGCCGAGGTAGTAGTCGTACATCCGGGCGGAGTGGGGCCGGCTGGTGTCGATCTCCCGGGCGGCGGGGGAGTTGGTCATCCTGTCCCTTTCAGGTGGTGTGCGTGGGGGTGTCGGGCAGGTCGCTGCCGGGGCAGGTCCGGCTCGGGTCGTGGGTCAGCCGGCCGTCAGATGGTCGGCGAGGCCCCGCTTGACGCCCGCGACGAACGCGGCGATCTCCTGCGGGGTGTAGATCAGCGCGGGTCCGGCCGGATCGGTCGACTGCCGCATCGCCACCCGGCCGTCGGCCAGGAGCTTGGTCTGCACGCACTGGCCGCCGTTGGGACCGCTCCACGGGGACTCCCAGCCCTGCTCGCCGAGGTCGGTGGCCGGCATGCCGTTGTAGACGTGACAGTCGGTGCTGGTCATGAGTACTCCTTGCGCATGCGGTTCAGGAGTGCCTTGCTGTCCGCGTCCGAGGTCAGCAGGGACATGCGGCTGTGCGCCTCCAGATGCGCCGACACGTCCGAGCGCTGGTCCAGGTACATCGCGCCGGAGAGGACCTCGGTGTAGACGATGTCCGGCAGCTCCGGTTCCTCGAAGCGGAAGTAGGTGAACGGGGCGCACGCGCCCACATGGGCACCGGCGCTGAACGGCACGACGTCGACGCTGACGTGCTCCAGCTCCGAGACCTCCAGGAGCCGTTCGATCTGCTCCCGCATGACCTCGGGGCCGCCGACCACCCGGTGCAGTACGGCCTCTTCCATCACCACCCACAGCGTGGGCGCGTCGGGCCGCGTCAGCAGGCTCTGGCGGCGCAGCCGCAGGTCCACGCGCCGCTTGAGGTCCTCCTCGGCCTCGCCGGGGAAGCCGCCGCGCAGGACCCCGCGCGCGTACGCGTGGGTCTGGAGCAGGCCCGTGACGTAGTGGGGCTCGTAGGTGCGCAGGGTCCGCGCCCCGGCCTCCAGGCTGACGTAGGCGCTGAACCAGTTCGGCAGCACGTCCCGGTAGGTGTGCCACCAGCCGGGTTCGTTGGCCCGCTCGGCGAGCACCACGAACTCGTCGATCTCCTGCCGGTCCGCCCCGTACGTCTCCAGCAGCTTTTCCACGTAGAGCGGCTTGAGGGCGACCTCGGCCTTCTCCAGGCGGCGGATGGTCAGGGACGTCACCCTGAGTGCCTTCGCCGCGTCCTCCAACGAGGCCCCCGCGCCCTGCCGTCGTTCCTGCAGACGGCGGCCCAGGATCATGCGCAGCACGGTGGGAGCACTGGCGCCACCGGTGCCCGTACGTCCTTCGCTCACGTCCTGACCTCCTGAGGGGCTGTCACCGGCCCGAGTCTGACAGCGACTTGCTGATGCCACCAGGCGGATACCGGCTTTCTGAAATTATCAGGGAGCTGGTTGCAGGTTGAACTTGGGTGCGAGCATAGTTACTTGTGTGAACCGTGCCGCCGAACGCGCACACGGTGCGTCAACCGCCGCTACCCTCAGGCGCGTTGGCATTCCCCCGCCCCCGATGCGTCTCGCCCGGCCGCGCCGCCGCCCCCACGGAAGGCCAACACCGTGTCCCCCCACACGACCTCGTACCCTCAGCTGTTAGACGCCGTGGACCAGGAACGAACCCACTGGATCGAACTTCCCGCGCACCGCTCCAGCGTCGGCGTCGCCCGGCGCTCCGTCGGCGCCCGGCTCAAGGCCTGGAGCCTGCCGGGCGAACTGTGTTCCGACGCGGTGCTGCTCCTGTCCGAGCTGGCCACCAACGCCGTGTGCCACACGCTCAGCGCGCGCATCCTGTGCGGCATCGGGCTCGTCACCGACGGAGTCCTGCGGCTGGAGGTGCACGACCACGACCACTCGGGCCCCACTCTCCGGCGCTGCCGTGCGGGCCTCGACGACGAGGGCGGGCGCGGACTGTTCCTGGTGGAGGAACTCGCGGACACCTGGGGGGTGGACCGCTCCAGACTCACCGGCGGCAACGCGGTGTGGGCGAATCTGACGGCCTGAAACAGCCCTAGGTGGGGGTGAGTTCGGCGAGCAGCAGGGTGCGGTCGTCCGCGCCGGCCGGATCGGAGGGGGCGTGCAGCAGCCGCCGGCACAGCGAGGGAAGCGGGTCGCGGTCGACGGCCGCCGTGTCGAGCGCCCGGGCAAGGCGGGCGATCTCGTGGTCTATGTCGGCGTCCCGGGACTCGACCATGCCGTCGCTGTAGAGCACGAGCAGCGCCGGCTCGTCGATGCGCAGCACGGTCGGCTCGTAGGTGCCCGCACCGAGGCCGAGCGGCAGACCCGCGCCGGCCAGTGTGACCGGTACGGTCCGGCCGTCCGGGCCACGCAGCAGCGGGGGCGGATGACCGGCGCCCACGAGGGTGCAGGTGCGGCGCCTGGCGTCCCACTCGGCGTAGATGCAGGTCGCGAAGGAGGCGCCCGGGGTGTCGCTGGCGAGTGCGTCGAGCCGTCGTACGAGATCGGCCGCGGGGATGTCGAGACCTGCCAGTGTGCGGACGGCGGTGCGCAGTTGGATCATCGCCACGGCGGACTCCGGGCCGTGCCCCATCGCGTCCCCGACGATCAGGCTGACCCGGTCGTCGGGCCGTCTCAGCACGTCGAACCAGTCACCGCCGATGATCGAGCCCTGTCCGGCGGGCAGCGAACCGTGGGCGATACGGCAGCCCTCGACCTCCTGGATGGCACCGGGCAGCAGGCTGTTGCGGATGGCCAGGGCGGTGCGGCGCTCGTGCTCGTAGCGGCGCGCGTTGTCCAGGGCGACCGCGGCCCGCGCGGCCAGTGACTCCACGGCGGCGACCTCCGCGGTCAGGAACGGACCGCGTTCCGGTCCGCGGGTGCAGGCGACGAAGCCGATCGCCCCGCCCCGCAACCGCACCGGCACCACCAGGAAGGAACGTGCCTTGAGGAACTCCCCGATGCGCGCGTCCTCACCGACGGAGGCCGCGAGCCGTTCGGCCGTGTGGTCGTCGACCGCGTCGAGCAGTTGCGCGTGTCCGTCCACCAGGGCCCGGGCGTACGGGGTGTGCCGCGGAAAGACGAGCACCTCGCCGACCGGCAGGGTGCGTTCCCAGGACTCCGGTGCGTCCGTGCCCACCCGCAGGGCCAGTCTGCGGGCCTCGATCTGGGCGGGATCGGCGCCGCTGTACGTGGTCTCCTCGCGTCGCCACCGCTCCAGCAGGTACAGGGACGCCGCGTCGCAGAAGCCGGGCGTCAGTGCGTGCACGACATGGCTGCCGGTCAGCCCCAGGTCCAGTTCCGAGCCGATGACATCGGCCGCGGGGGAGAAGGCCGAACGGCGGGGTGGGGGCATCGCGGTGGGGGTGTCGTCGGAGCGGCTGTGCGGTTCGTTCCGCAGGGTCGTGGGGCCTTTCCGGGTGGGGGGCCGGGCGCCCGGTGGGGACAACTGATCGCCAGGCGTCGACGGCAACTATATGATGAGGCGTCAAGTACCTTGTGGGGAAAGGACGTTCTGGTGACCGACGCGGATGCTCTGCCGCCAGGGACCGATCCGGACAAGGCGAGCGTAGCCCGGATGTACGACGCGATGCTCGGGGGAGAGCACAACTTCGCCATCGACCGGGAGGCGGTGGCGGCCGTCACGGGCATCGACCCCCAGGTGCGTCTGCTGGCCCGCGCCAACCGTGCCTTCCTCGGCCGGGCCGTGCGCTTCCTGGCCGGGACCGGTGTCCGGCAGTTCATCGACCTCGGCTCGGGGATCCCGACCCAGGGCAATGTCCACGAGGTGGCCCAGGCGGCGGCTCCCGAGGCCCGGGTGGTCTACGTCGACAAGGACCCGGTGGCCGTCGCCCACAGCACCACCCTGCTCGCCGACAACCCGAACGCGGACATCGTCGACGCCGACATCCGGCGGCCGGCCGACGTCCTGTCCTCGCCGCAGGTGCGCAAACTGATCGACTTCGACCAGCCGGTCGCCGTGCTCATGGTCGCGATCCTGCACTTCGTCACGCCCGAGGAGAACCCGGCGGGCATCGTCGCCGCCTTCCGGGACGCCCTGCCCGAGGGCAGCTGGCTGGCCCTGTCCCACGCCACCAACCAGGACCGCCCCGACACGGCCGCCGCGGTCACCCAGCTGTACCGCTCCCGGGCCACCTCTCCCGTCACCGCCCGCTCCCACGACGAGATCCAGAACCTGTTCACCGGCTTCGATCTGACGGAACCGGGCCTGGTCCACGTCCCGTTGTGGCGCCCGGACGAGGGCGAGGCCATCCCGGAGAACCCGTCGGAGTACTGGGTGTACGCGGGGGTCGGCCGCAAGAGCGGGTGACATCGGCAGCGCGGGTGACATCGGAGCGCGGATGACCAGGTTCACGGCGCCGCCGATCGGGGTCCGGTCAGGTCTGCTGCGTTCATACTCTTGAACATTGCTCACGTGGGTGTACAGCCGTGCCCTCGCTGTGCCACGCTCGATCAACTCCTGTGCCCCTCGATCGAGTTGGAGGCGTGAGCATGAGTGTTTCCCGTCGTTCCTTACTGGCCACGGCGACCGGAGTCGCGGTGGCCGGAGCTTCCCCGACGCCGGCTGTCGCCGCACCGGACGCCCGCACCCTGCGCGCGGCCGCCGACTACGCGGTCGAGAAGCTCCGTGCGGTCGCACCCACCGTGACCGCCTTCCCCGTCGGCACGAAGTTCGAGAAGTGGACCTACTCGCAGGGCGGCGACTGGGTCGGTGGCTTCTGGCCAGGCACCCTGTGGATGGCGTGGCTGCACAGCAAGGACGACGACTTCCGGACCCGGGCCCTGGACTCGGCACGGAAGCTGGCCCCCCGCCGCTTCGACACCGGCACCCACGACCTCGGCTTCCTCTTCTACCCGTCATGGGTCACCGCCTGGCGGCTGACCGGCGACGACACCTGGCGGACGGGGGCGGTCGAGGCGGCCGACTCCCTGATCCGGCGTTACAACCCGCGCGGGCGCTTCATCCGCGCCTGGGGTGCACTGGACGACCCGAGGAACGCGGGCCGCGTCATCATCGACACGATGATGAATCTCGACCTGCTGGCCTTCGCGAGCCGACAGACCGGCGACGCCACCTATCTGGACATCGCCGTGGAGCACGCGAGGACCGCCCAGCGGGTCTTCCCGCGCCCCGACGGCTCGACCCCGCACGTCTACGACTTCGACCCGGACAGCGGTGCCCCCGTCGGCCCGAACACCGTGCAGGGCTACAGCCCCACCTCCTGCTGGTCACGCGGCCAGGCCTGGGGCATCTACGGCTTCACCACCATGTACCGGCGCACCGGCGAACGGGAGTTCCTGACCACCGCCCGCAGACTCGCCGACTACGCGGTCCGAGCGCTCGGCCCCGACCACGTCCCGGTGTGGGACTACCGGGCGCCGCAGCAGCCGTACGACATCAAGGACGCGTCGGCCGGTGCGATCACGGCCTGCGGTCTGCTCGACCTGGCCGCGGCCACCGGCCGGACCGCGTACCGGGACGTGGCGCTACGGCTGCTCACCGCGCTGGCGGAGACCTGTCTGACGAGGAGGTCGGCTCGCGCGGACGCGGTCGTCGCCCGCTGCACCCGCAACCGGCCCGCCGAGGACGGCATCGAGATCTCGCTGCCGTACGCCGACTACTACCTGCTCGAAGGCATCCTGCGGGTGCTGCGCCCGCAGGACCTCGACCGGGCGATCGACCTGTCCACCACGCCCTGACAGCAGCCCTCACCCCGCGATGGAGTCCAGCTGTTCCGCCGCCGGACGCAGCGCCCACAGGTCGCCGCCCGGCGGCGCCTCCAGCGCGGCCACGGCCCGCAGGGCCCGCGCATCACCCGCGTCCGCGGCCGCGTGCACGACGTCGGTCGCCGCGTACCGGAGGAACTCCAGTTCCGGATGGGGCCAGGCGGCGGCTCCGGTCGCGGCGGGCAGCAGATAGCCCACCGCCTTGAACAGGCTCTGTCCGTCCGGGCCCCGGTACGCCCACAGGTCGACGCCGACGTGGCGGCCGATGGCCGCGAGCCGGGTGTAGGCGACCAGGTCGAAGGTCGAGTAGTGCCAGCTGCGGGTGCGGGTCAGCTCCTGGGGCTGACTGCCGTCGGCCGCGATCTGCGGCGCGATGCGCCTGCTCCGGGCGTCCAGGACCGTACGGCGGGCCAGCGCCTTGTCGCCGGTCGCGTAGGCGAGGCCGGCCAGGAGCAGGTCGTAGAAGGTGCCGTGGTTGTTGGTGGCGGCCGCCTCCTGTCTGCCGAAGTCGCTGTCCTTGAGCCAGCCGAGGAAGTCGGTGTTCCAACGGGCCATCCCGGCACGGTCCTTGGCGCTCCAGCCGGGTGCGCCGGTGTCCAGGAGGGCGATGGCGTCGACGACGCTGGTGTACGACTGCGAGAAGTCGATGATGCCGATGGCCCGACCGTCGTACTTGCAGGGGATGAACTGCGCGTGGTCCAGGTCGGGGTTCATCCTCGTGGCCGGGTCCAGGAACCAGGTGCGCAGGACCTGGCCGGCCTTTCGCGCGTACCGCTTCTCGCCGGTGTAGTACCAGGCGAGGGAGAGGTCGTAGGCGGAGTCGAAGGTCTTCTCGACGTCCTGGCGGTCGGTGCCGGAGTCGACCTCGGGATTGCGTTCGCCGTCGCGCTGGACGTACGGGCAGCCCCAGGGGTTGTCGGTGGTGGGGGTCCGGGAGGGCCACCAGTACGGGGCCTGGCTGAGGTAGTCGTGCACGTCGCCGCCTGGGGCGGGCCTGGGCTTGTCGACGACGGTCCAGGGGCCCTGGTCCAGCCACTTGTCGGCGCGGACCGTCAACGCCCGCACCGCCGGGCGCAGTCGGGGGTCGCCGTGCTCCAGGCGGGTCTTCGTGTGCTGGAGACGGGCGCCGTCCAGGACAGCGGTGTGCGGGGCGGCGGTGTGGGCCGTGACGGGCGCGCAGAGCCCTGTGGTGAACGCCGCCAGGGCGGTCAGGAGGACGCACAGGCGGAATCGCGCGCTCATCGGAGGTCTCCGTTCCAGCGGCGCTGCGCTTCGTGGAGGTTGCGTGGTCTGAGCGCCGACGCCCGGCCGTACAGCTCGAGGCGTGTGTGCAGGTCCCCGGCGAAGTCCGGTACGTCGATCTGGTCGAACTCCCTGACCTCGTCGATGCCGACCGTCGCGGAGTAGGGAGCCAGGCCGTCGATCCTGACCAGGCCCGCCCGGCCGTTGGTGACGCGGATGTTCCAGTGGGTGAACCGGGCACCGAAGAGGGGGCCCGCGCTCGCGTCACCGCCGTGGCGGCCGTTGTTGTTCACGGTGATGTCGGTGCGGACATTGGCGAAGGGCAGGCCGCGGTGGCTGTCGAAGGTGCCCATCCGCATGTCGCCGCGCGACCAGACGTTGTACGACGACAGCCCCTCGACGTTGATGCCGTGCAGCTGGGTGTTCGCGGCCGCGGGGCTGGTGCGCTCCTCGATCGTGAAGTCCTCGACGAGGTTGTCGTGCGAGCCCTCGCGGCAGAAGTAGGGGTGGTGGGAGCCTCGTCCCGCCACCCGCGTCCGGCGCAGGGTGCACGCGGAGGCGGCCACCAGGCCGAAGCCGTTGTCGACATGACGGACCGTCACGTCGTCCACCCAGCAGTCGTACGCGCACTGCAGCACCACCCCGTTGTGCCCCTTGTCCAGCAGATGCGGCTGCTGGGGGACGTCGGGCGCCTCCAGGGTCAGACCCTCGACCCCCGAGCCGGTCAACTCGGGCACATGCGTGGTCAGTTGCGGGGACCACTCGGGGCGCAGGTCGAGCGGGAGCGGGCGTTCGAGGGTGACCCTCCGGCCGTGGACGCGGGTGATGCGGACCGGCCACTCGTAGGGCACGTACGAGGTCAGCTTCGTCTTGTCGTCCCAGAAGTAGGCCTCGGTTCCGGGCCCGCCGCCGCACATGTGCTCCAGGAGGCTGTGCTCCGGGTCGTCGGCCAGCCGGAGCAGGACCAGGGCGCCGGGACGCAGCGCCGACGCGTCGGCGACCGTCACCGTCCAGGAACCCCGGCGGGCCGGGGCGATCGCGGTGAGCGTCCGCCATTCGTCGCGCCGGTTGCCCGTCCAGCCCTCGAAGGGCCACGCCCTGGCCCTGATCGCGGCGACCAGCGATTCCCAGCGGGCCCGGGGCGCGAGCCAGATCAGGCCGCCCGCCCAGGACCAGGAGGACTTGTCGCCTCCGTAGCGCGAGCCGTACGTCCCGATCAGCTCAGTGAGGTTCTTCGTCGCGTACAACGTCGTACGACCGCTGCCGGCGCCCCTGAGGACCACGTTCGAGCGGTCCACGCGGATCACGTCGTCGATGCGGAAGGTGCCCGGCGGGACGGTGACCGTGCCGCCGCCGGCCCTTCCGGCGGCGGCGACGGCACGGTTGATCGCGGGGGCGGAGTCGACCGTGCGGTCCGCCACGGCGCCGAAGTCGCGCACGTCGACGACGACTCGGTGGCGCGGAAGACGTGTCGCACCGCCGCGGCAGCCGGCGCGGCCGATGTACGGGATCTGTGGGTGGGTGAAGGGAGTGCGGCGGAACTCCTCCCACAGCGAGGGGACTTCGGCCGCGTGGGCGGTCGTCGTGGTGACGGCACCGGCCGCCACGGCGATGGCGCTCCCCAGCACGGTGCGCCTAGTCATGCCCATGACATTCGAGTGACCCGTGGGGTCCGTGTGCGCATTGCTCATGTCCGTGCGCCCTTTCCATGTGCCTTTTCATGGATGTGAACGACGTTCATAATTGCGTTGGGCGGTGAGCATGCCACGAGGTTCCGGCGTGCGATAGAGGTTGCGCAGAGGTTAATGGTCCACGTCCGTGAACAGATGCCAAAAGCCGGGCCTCGCCGACCTGGTGTCTGTCGGCGGGGCCCGGCCCTCAGTGGGGTGTGTTCCTACCGTCGGCTGCGACCGACGGAGACGAACCCGGTGATCTTCGACCCGGTGGCGTTGTCGTAGACGACCGCACCGCCGGACTCGGCCCAGATCCTGAGGCGGAAGCTGTCCGGGTCATCGGTGGCGGTGACCCGGAAGGCGTACCCACGCTTGCCGTTGACCGTGCCGGACCCCTGGTAGACGGCCTGCGAGCCGTCGACCACGAGCCAGTCGGAGCCGGTCGAACGGAACGTCAGCCCGGCCCGGCCGAAGTCGAAGGAGACCTCACCGAGGGGTGTCGAGCCTCCCGGCAGATAGGTCGCGGCGAAGGAGAAGGCGGCCTTGCCCGTCACGCTCGGCTTGGCGGGGTAGGCCCCTGCCGGAGAGGTGAGGACTCCGGCGCCGAGCACGGGACCGGCCCAGCGGTCGTACACGATCAGCTCGGGAAGTGTCCTGTTGTCCGAGGCGCCGTCGTCGTCCCTCACGGTGACCACCGGCCGGCGGATCCCGGCCTTGGCGTAGGTGTGCTCGGCCCGGCAGAGCGAGGCGGTCACCGTGCCGGACTGCGGTGCGCTCCCGTCCTTCCAGTCGACCACGCAGGTGTGGGTGTCCTTCGTGCCCGGATCGGTGAACCTGGCCGTGACCACCGTGCTCCGGCCGGCCGGGACCGGGGACTGCGGGCCCGAGGCGGAGACGACGACCGGCGCCGCGTTGGACACCTCGACCGTCGCCGTGTCCTTGCTGCGGCCGCCCGTGAGGGTGACCGCGTACGTGCCGTTGTCGGTGCACGTGATGGTCGTCGCGGCCGAGCCGGGGTCGGCGAAGGAACAGGGCGCTCCCGCCTGGACGGTCCACTTCGGGCCGCCCGCACCGGAGACCGTCCCGTGCAGCGCGATCGCGGAGCCTTCCGCACCGCGGCCGTCCGCACCGGCGTGCACGACGGTCACCGGGTCGATGCCCGTCAGCGTGGGCACAACCTTCTTGATCAGGCCGTCCGAGTCGAACTCCAGCTTGTCGACGGTCGTTTCGCGATGCGTGCCGTCCCCTCCGGGGATGGCGAACCGGTGATAGGCGATGTACCAGTCGTCGGTGTTCGGCACGTGGACGACCGAGTGGTGGCCGGGCCCCTTGATGCCGAGCGAGAGGTCCTTCTCCAGGATCACGCCCCGCTTGGTCCAGGGACCGGTCGGGGAGGAGCCGGTGGCGTAGGCGACGCGGTAGTTCTCGTCGCGGGTGTCGTTCTCCGACCACATGAAGTAGTAGGTGCCGCCCCGCTTGATGACGAAGGTGCCCTCGTTGTAGCCGCTGGGCGTGATGTCCTTCATCTTCGACAGGTCTAGGGAGGTCATGTCGGCGTTCAGCGGGGCCACGTAGGCGTGTCCGTTGCCCCAGTACAGGTACGACTGGCCGTCGTCGTCGGTGAACACGGCCGGGTCGATCATCTGGCCGCTGAACTGGCCCGCTTTGAGCAGCGGTTGACCCAGTGCGTCCTTGAACGGACCGGTCGGCGAGTCGGACACCGCGACACCGATGTTGGCGTCGGCGCAGAAGTAGAAGTAGTACTTGCCGTCCTTCTCGGCGATCGTCGGCGCCCAGGCCCGGCTGTCCGCCCAGGAGATGTCCGGACCGAGGTCGAGGATGACCCCGTGGTCCTTCCAGTGGACCAGGTCGGTGGAGGAGTACGCCTTGAACTGCGTGCCGCTCCAGCCCTCGAAGCCGTCGGTCGTCGGGTAGATGTAGAAGGTGTCGCCGAAGCGCACGATGTTCGGGTCGGCGTTGAGGCCCGGCAGGACCGGGCTCTTCATGACGAGTGCCGAGACCATCCAGGTGCGCTTCTTGCCGTCGGACCCGGTCACCTCGTACGTCACCGGCTTGCTGAAGTCCTGCACGCTGCCGGAGGCGGGGCTGATCGCCGCTCCGTGGGCGAGGGTGAACTCAGGTGCCAGTGCGGTGAGGTCGGTGCCCTCCTTCATCGGCAGGGTCACCTTGCCGCCGGCGTTGTCGACGATGGCGTCGACCTTCAGACCGGGTGCGGCGGCCTTGGCGATCCCGGCCGTGTTGCCGCTGAGCTCCATGACCTCCGCGGCGGACAGGGCACGGTCGTAGATGCGGAAGTCGTCGACCTCGCCGCCGAAGGCCGGGTCGGCCGAGTAGAGCGACTTGCCGATGTAGCCGCTGTAGTCCTTGTTCGCGTCGTACAGCTCGGACGGCTTGACGGTGGTCGTGGTCCGGGCCGCCTCGACGCCGTCGACGTAGAGGACCAGCGCGCCGGTCGAGCCGTCGAGGGTGACGGTGACGTGCCGCCACTCGCCGGGCGTGAGCTGCGAGCCGGCCGTCAGCTTGGACTCCGCCGACCAACTCGCCTTGGTGATCGCGGAGTAGAGGCTGTTGCCACCGTTGGAGGGGGTGGCGAACAGGTACTTGTCGCTGTCGGGGCCGAGCCCGAACAGCCACTGGAAGCTGCTGCCGCCCTTCCACTTGGCGTAGGTGGACACGGTCACGCTGCCGGCGTTCCTCAGCACACCGTTGGGGATCTTCACGTACGGCGAGTTCGCGTCGCCGGACATCTTGAACGAGCCGCCGCCGACGCCGGTGCCGAATGAGGGCGTACCGGCGTAGGTGCCGTGGTAGCCGTGGCCGCTGGAGTCGACCGTGATGTTGCCGCCGGTCTCGTCGAAGCCGTAGTGCAGCAGCAGGTCGGCCGGGACGTCGGGTCCTTCCGACGAGACGGTGACCTCGGCCTGGACCGGGATCGCGGCGCCGTCGGGCAGGCTGCCGGTGACCGTGAAGGTGCCCGCCTGGGCGTACTTCGAGGCCGGGACGTCCTCCCAGGTGACGGCGACGGGGCGCTTGACGCCGTCGGCGTACGTGGCGATCACGGTGGCCGGCAGGACCGGTGCCTCACCGGTCCGCGTCTTCACCTCGATGCCCTCGACGCTTTCGACGAGCTGGTCCGGCTGATAGGCGCGCAGGAGACGGTCGTACTCGGCCTGGGTGACCGGCAGGACCGTGCCGTGGCGCGGTCTGGCGGGGAGGTCGTAGTCGGCGACCGGTGTCCAGGTGCCGGAGTCGAGGTCGGTCGTCTCGAAGGGGATGTAGCCGCGGCCCCCGAACTCGTCGAGGAAGGCGTACCACTTCTCCTCGGTGTTCGACTTGAAGACCAGCGGCCCCTCCGCCGCGTTCATCGCCCCCTTGCCGATGCCCTCCGCGACCGCGGTCCAGTTCAGGTTGAGGATCGAGTCGCTCTTCTCCTCGAAGATGAACTTGCTGTTGGGCGTCGAGGAGGTGTTGTTGCGCTCGTCCTTCGAGAGGCGGTAGTAGGTGCCGTTGTTCTGGATCATCGTGGAGTCGATGACCGAGTAGCCGCGGTCGACCCAGACCTTGGGCTCGCTGAAGGTGTAGAAGTCGCGGGTGGTCGCGTACATCATGCGGTTGTACGTGTCGCCGGAGTGGGCCTCATTGTCGTACAGCTTCGACGCCCAGAAGACCACGTACTCGCCGAGCTTGCTGTCGTAGTACGCCTCCGGCGCCCACGTGTTGCCCGCGCTGTCGGGGGAGACCTTGACCAGGCGGTGGTTGGTCCAGTGGACCAGGTCGGTGGACTCCCACACCATGACGGACTTGCTGCCGGTGCGCTGGGACGCGTCCCAGTCGCCGTTGCCGTAGATCCTGAGGTCGGTGGCGATCTGGTAGAACTTGTCGCCCTCGGGGGAGCGGATGATGAACGGGTCGCGCAGGCCCTTCTCGCCGAGCGTGGAGGTGAGGACCGGCTTGCCGTCGTTCAGCTCACGCCACTTCATGGGGTCGTCGCCCTTGCTGAGCGCCGCGTAGAGCTGCTCGCCGTCCGAGGTGCCCTCGCCGGTGAAGTAGCTGAACATGTAGCCCTTGAGGGCCTGTCGCGCGGGGAGTTCGGGGACCTTCGCGGTGAAGGTGCGGGTGGCCTTCGCCTCGCCCTTGGTGACGGTGGCGGTGAGTTCCGCGGTGGTGGCGCCGTCACCGTGCGCGGGGCGGTGGACGACACCCTCCGCCGAGACGACGGCCGGGTTCGCGGAGGACCAGGAGACGGTCGTGCCGTAGTCGCCCGTCGCCGGCAGCGTCAGATTGCCGCGCGCGTCGTCGACGTTGTGGACGGTGAGGTTCTCGGTGGCCCGCTCGGCGGCCGTCCGGTCGTCGAAGTCCGGCAGGACCGTGATGTCGAAGCTCTTGGTGTCGGTCGCGGAACCCTTCTTCAGGGTTGCCGTGAGCGTGGCACGGCCGTTCGGTTCACCGGCGGCCGGGCGGGTCACCTTGCCGGAGTCGGACACCACGCCGGGGTTGTCGCTGGCCCAGGTGATCGTCGACCCGCCGGCGGTGCCGGACCTCGGCAGGACCACGTCGGCCGTGACCGCGCTCGTGTCGCCCAGGCTCAGCGCGGCCTTGTCGGCGGCGACGCCCTGCGCTGCGATGGGCAAGGTCAGCTCGTCGACCTCGGCGGGGTCCAGGGCGCGGTCGTAGACCCGGAAGTCACGGATGCGGCCCTTGAAGAGCTTGTCGCCCGAGTAGAGCGACTTGCCGATGTAGTTGGCGGTGGTGGTGCCGGATCCGATGGAGCCGGGCGTGATGGTGACCGAGGTGTTGCGGCCGACCTCGACACCGTCCTCGTAGAGGATGCCGGTGTTGCCGGTCTGGGTGTAGGTGAGCTGCTTCCACACGCCGCGGGTCAGGTTGTGCGAGTCGGCGGGCCTGGTGTTCTGCTCGGTCGACCAGTTGCCGGTGGCGATGGAGGTGCGCAGTGAGTTGCCGGTGGCGAACAGGTAGCCGTTGCCGTTGCTCCCGCTGGAGTTGCCGAAGCCGTAGATGAAGTACGGGGCGGCCTGGGCGGGGTCGATCAGCACGTCGGTGGAGACGGTGATCGAGTCCATGCCCTTCATGATGTCGTCCGGCACCTTGATGGAGGTGTCGGTGCCGTTGAAGGCGAGCCCCTGTGCGGGGTCCGACCAGTCGGCGGTCCCGTTCACCGTGCCGTCGCGGCCGTTGCCGGAGGCGTCGGTGACGGTGTTGCCGGAGGCCGCGTCGAGCTTGTACCAGAGGGCCAGTCCCTCGGTGACGTCCGCGGTGGCCGCGGCCTGGGCCGGGACCATGGGGGCGGCGAGGCCCAGGAGGAGTGACGCGGCGGTCAGACCGGCGAGGCGGCCCGCCCGGCGTCTCGCGCGGGTGCGCGGACGTGCGAGGTACGTCATGTGGGGTTCCCTGCTGAGGCGTGGCGGGGCCTAGGCCTTGGGCACCCTGCCGTTTCGGCTGTGTGACGTCGTGTTGCGAGAGTGTCAATCGGGTTGTACGGCAACGTCAAGAGGTTTCGAACGATGTCCGGCTGGTCGAACGTGCTGCTCTCCGGTCCGCAACGGTCGGCATGCTCCGACAAGTTGGGGGAATTCGAACGGCACGGGGAGTCAATGACCACAGTCGTCCGAAAGGGATGGACACCCATGCTGGCCATCATCTCCGCGGTTCTGTTCTTCATCTCCTTCCTGATCAACGCCGCGGACATCTCCACCAACGACACGTTCACTTCTACGAACATCATGTTGCTCGGCCTGATGGTGCTCGCTCTTCACCTGGCCGGCATCGGCAGCGGCTGGAACGTGCGCGGCCGCAGGTCGTGACCCTCGTCAGATCCGGGGCAGCCCCCAGCGAGGGGCGTCCCCGTTCGGGCGCACGGGCGCGACGGTCAGGTCGGGGCGGTCACCCCTCGGGGTGACGATCGCCGCCTCGCCCTTGCGCAGCAGGATACGGACGGTGCCGTCTCCGGCGTCCTCGTGACGCAGGGGGCGGCCTCGCTCGTCCCGGACCTCGATCGGCCCCGCGATCCCATGGCGTACGACGCAGGGGGCGCCCGCCTCGCTGGCCAGCCGCACCCAGCGCGTGGTGCCGCCCTGACGGACCGCGCTCAGCAGGAAGGCGCCCTGGGTGCGGAAGTCGTGCACAGCGAGGTCCTTCCAGGCGGCGGGCAGCGCGGGAAACACCCTGATGACCCCGCCCCACGACTGGCACACCATGTCGTGCAGCGACTGGACCGCCGACAGGGGCGTCTCGATGACCGGCCCGGACTCCTGGTACATGGTGTTCGGCTGGATGAACCGGGTCATCAGCTCGCCGAGATACCCCAGCGCGTCCTCGCCCTTGCCGAGCAGCGCCGACATGGAGGCGGCGCCGGTGAAGGTGTAGCCCTGCAGGGCACCTTCGAAGCCCACCCAGTGCGCCAGCGAGCGCTCGATCAGGGCACGCTCGTCGGGCGTGCGGCCGGTGACCTCGTACAGCGGGTAGACGGCGAGCAGATGCGAGTAGTGACGGTGCGACTTCGCGAAGGGGATGTCCGCGCCGATCATGAAGCCGTTGGCGTCCGTCGGATACGGCACCCGCTTCGCCAGTACCTCGCGCCACCGGGGCGCCAACGGGTCCTTGACGCCGAGGAGTTCGGCGCATTCGAGAAGGGTCCGGCAGGCCCAGGTCAGCAGCATCAGGTCGTAGTTGCAGTCGCGTGAGTCGCCGCCGTACTCCGGGGAGAAGGTGGCGGGCAGATGCAGCCTGGCGTCCGGGCCCGGTTCGAGGAAGTGCAGGTAGTAGTTGACCGCCTTGCGCAGGAGGGGGAACAGCACGTCCCGCACGATCGACCGGTCCATCGTGTGGCGGTAACTCAGCCAGACGTTGTGCAACGCCCAGGTCAGGTTGCCCACTTCGGGGGTGGGCGGGTCCTGGCCGGGAATGCCGACGCCGTAGCCCATGAGGGTGCTGGATGCGCCGTTCACCAGGTGGGGGTCGGTGGTGCGCGGGATGCCCAGCGAGTCGGCGCGGTACGGCGCCGGGGTCTCCTGGGTGAGGTTGTCCCGGAACTCGCTCAACGCCCGGGTGACGGCGTCGAGTTCGAGATGGTTGGAGCCGTGGATGAGCCAGTACTCCAGTTGGACGTTGAGGTTCCACCAGGTGTTGGGCCAGGGCGTGGGCTCCAGCCAGGGGCCGCTCGTCGCCATCACGGGGGCGTCGCGGCGGGCGGCGGAGGCGGTCTTGTACAGCTGGATCCAGTAGAAGCGCTGGATGCGGGCGTCGGGGAGCGACAGGAAACTCTTGCGGTAGTAGGTGTGCCACCAGGCGCGGTGGTCCACCGCCAGGGCGGAGCAGGGGAGTTGCGCCGCTCGGCGGACCGCTGTCAGGGCCCGGCCGAGGGCGGTGGTCCCGGGGTACGAGTGCGCCACGTGCGCGTACAGCGTCCGCGTGCGGCCCCTGGTCCGCTCCCGCCACGCGGTGACGTGCTGCCCGCCCGCGAGCAGCGGCTGCACGGCCGCGGTGATCCCGTCATGGTCGGCGACCTGGGCGGGCGGATTGCCCCGGTAGCCGTCGGGCAGCGGCTTGAAGGCGGCCCGTGGGCTGATGGCGTCCGCGGGATGGAACACCCACCGGAAGCCGCGCTCGCCCTCGCTCGCGGTCACCTCCACCGCGAGGACCGAGCGGTCGTTGTGAACGAGGGCGCGCAGCTCCAGGGTGCCCCTGTCGGTGGTGAGGGTGCCGGTCAACTCGGCGTGGCGCAGGGACAGCCGCCAGTCGAGGCCGGTGATGGCGCCCACCGGCTCCAGCGTGAACCACCCGATCGGCAGCCGGGCCAGACCGAAGAGGGACCCGAACTCGGGGCGGTGGTCCTGCACTTCGGAGTGCTGGATGTTGAAACGCACCGCCGTGGAGGAGGCCCCTGGTTCGGCGTAGATCCCGGAGCCGAGGAAGCCGTTCCCGAGGAAGGGGCCCTCGTACCAGGCCGTCGGCATCCGCTGCCAGACGAGGTCGGCGTCGTCGAGCACGGTGCGCCAGGGGTCGCGGGCAGGTGGGGCCTGGGTGCGATCTGCCGCCGTCGCCTGTGCGGCCGGGCCGGAAGCCAGAAGTCCGCCGGTGAGGGCGGTTCCGGTGGCGAGCACGGCACGTCTGGACGGCTCGGGCGCGGCGGGAGAGGGCATGGTGCCTCCAGGCAGGCTTTCGGCTCGGTGCGACTCGGCTTGATGAGTCATCGGATCTATCCCGCGATGCAACATAGAGTTGGGGTTACCGCGCGTCAATGGAACGGGATAGATCCGATGTGTGTCATGTCATTGGCTGTTCTGCATCCAAGCCCGAGTGCCGAACGAGGTGCACGCCCGCGAAGCCACCTCGGCCGCGCCGCGCAGGGCCTCGGCGAACCCGTGCGAGGTCAACTGCCCCTGAGCGGCGAGGTGGTGGGTGAGCGCACCGTGGAGGACGTCACCGGCGCCCAGGGTGTCCGCCACCCGAACGGCAGGTACGTCCACCGTGCCACGGTCGTCGGGACCCGCCCACAGCAGGGGGCGCCCGCCGCGACTGACCGCCGACCAGAGGACGCCGTGCTCCCGCAGGAACCGCAGGGTGTCCGTGGGGTTGTCCGCGGGGTCGTCCGTGCCGGGCGGCCGGAAGTCCTGCGAGCACACGGCCACGTCGATCGAAGGGAGCAGCCGCTCCGTGCCGGGCTTCCAACTGCCGGCGTCGAGAACGGTGCGACGGCCGACGGCCCGGGCGGCCCTGGCGGCGGCCACCGCCAGTTCCATGTGATGGCCGTCGAACTCGACGATGTCGCAGGCGGCCACCAGTGCGTCGAGACCGTCGGGCGGTGAGAGCCTTCCGCCGCTCGCGTTGGTCGACGCGACGGCCCGGTCCCCGCTCGACGCGGTGACCAGGACGGACGACACGGCGGGCGGCTCGACCGAACCGGCCGCGAGATCCGACACCCGCACGCCCAGCCGGTCAAGATCCGCCGCGACCGCCACTCCCAGCGGATGGGAGCCGATCCCGGTGAGCAGCCGGGCCGTACCGCCCAGATGGCTGAAGGCCACAGCCGCGTTCGCCGCCGGTCCTCCCGCGGCCACGACCTGCTCACGAGCCGTGAGCTTCTCGTTGGACCCCGGCACCCGGTCCACGAGCTGAATGACGTCCAACGTGCACAGGCCGACGAACAGCCCCTCGGGACGTCGGCTGTTCGTCGGCCTGCGCATCTTTCGGCACCTCTTCCGCTCGCGGCCCTCAGCCCGCCGCCCTCTTCACGAGCTCACCGATCCGCGCCTCGTCGGCGGCGGTCAGCTGTGTGAGCGCGAAGGCGGTCGGCCACATCGTGCCCTCGTCGAGGGCCGCCTTGTCGTTGAAGCCGAAGGTCGCGTACCGCGCGTTGAACTTCTGCGCGCTCTGGAAGAAGCAGACGACCTTGCCGTCCTGGGCGTACGCGGGCATCCCGTACCAGAGCTTCGGCGCCAGGCCGGGCGCGCTCGCCCTGACGACGGCGTGGATCCGCTCGGCCATGACCCGGTCCGAGTCCTGCATCTCGGCGATCTTCGCGAGCACGGCGGCCTCGTCCTCCGCCGCCTTGTCGGCACGCGAGCTGCGGCGCGCCGACGCCTTGACCTCCTGGGCGCGCTCCTTCATCGCGGCGCGCTCCTCGGCGGTGAACGTCTCGGTCCTGCTGGTCGTCTTCCGGGTGCCGGTCATGACGGTTCCTCCTGGTCTGCGGGTGGTCGGGGACATCTTCACGTCAGAACTGCCGTACCGCTCATCCCCACGCGCCGGCGATCTGCCGGGTCGTGGCGTTGAGCCGGTTGAACAGGTTCGTCACACCGATCATCAGGACGATCGCGGCGAGCTGCTTCTCGTCGAAGTACGTGGCTGCCGTGTCCCAGACCTCGTCGCTCACCGCGTCGGGGCGGTCGGCGAGTCGGGTCGCCGCCTCGGCCAGTGCGAGCGCCGCCCGCTCCTCCTCGGTGAAGTAGGGAGCCTCCCGCCATGCGGCGACCGTGGCCAGCCGCTCGTCGCTGACGCCTGCCTTGCGGGCCGTCCTGGCGCCGCCGTCGACACAGGCACTGCAGCCGTTGATCTGACTGACCCGCAGATGCACCAGCTCCAGCGTCTGCCCGTCCACCCCACCGGAGTGCACGGCCTTGAAGAGCTGCTGGACGGGCTGCATCGCGTCGGACAGGACGACGGCGGGGTTCTGCATACGGGACTGCATCCGGAATCTCTCCTCTGTCGGGCTGTGCCCCGTTCCTGCGGGGTGTGGTTCCATCTCAGCCGAGAGGGCTTGTCAGGACGACGGTCGTGGGACACCGTGGGACAGCCGAAACGGCCGTGAGCAGGCACGATCCGGCCCGGACGAATACCGCCGGGGCGGGACAGGGGGGCGGGGGACAGTGGTGGAGCACGACAGCGCAGGGGGCGGCGACCCGCAGGAGCAGCTGGCCGCGCGGCTACGGCTGCTCCAGGAGCTGTCGAAGCGAGGGGTACGGGCCCTCGCCCGGGACGCCGGTCTCAGCTCGTCGTCCCTGTCCCGGTACCTCAGCGGGCAGACGGTGCCGCCCTGGCCCGCGGTGATCGCCCTGTGTCGCCTCGTGCAGCGCGACCCCCGCCCGCTGCGCCCGCTGTGGGAGCGGGCGTCCAGCCCTCTGCCGGCACCCCCGAGGACGACCCGCCAGGTCCATCCCCCGTCGCCGCCCGCCGGCGCCCCGCGCCCGCCCCGCAACGACCTCCCGCGCGACCTGCCCGACTTCACCGGGCGCGAGGCCCAGCTCACGGCCCTGCTCGACGGGGTGGCCGACAGCCGTGTGATCGCCGTCGACGGCATGGCGGGCGTAGGCAAGACCTGCCTGGCCGTCCACGCGGCGCACCGGCTCGCCGCCGACTACCCGGACGCCCAGCTCTACCTGGACCTGCACGGCTTCACCGAGGGACGCAGGCCGCTCGATCCCGACCGCGCCCTGCGCACCCTGCTCGCCGCCCTCGACGTGCCCTCCGAGAAGGTCCCGCAGGACGGCGGTGTCGAGGAACTGGCCGCCTGCTGGCGCTCCGAGCTGGCTCACCGGCGGGCCGTCGTGGTCCTGGACAACGCCGCCGACGCCGACCAGGTCCGACCGCTGCTGCCCGGCGCCGGACCCTCCGTCGCCCTCGTCACCAGCCGCAACCGGCTGCTCGGCCTGGACGAGGTCCCGCCGGTCTCGCTGGACGTGCTGACCGAGCAGGAGAGCGCCGAGCTGCTGGCCCGCGCCAGCGGCGAGACCGACAGGCGCGAGGGGCGCCTGGCCCGTGACCCCGAGTCCACCGCCGAGGTGCTGCGCCTGTGCGGACGGCTGCCGCTGGCCCTGCGGCTGGCCGCGGCCCGGCTGCGGCACCGGCCGGGCTGGACCGTGGGCATCCTCGTCGAGCGGATGGCGGAGGGGGCGAGCGAGTTCGACACCGCGTTCGCCATGTCCGTACGGCAGTTGGACCGCCCCAAGGCCAGGCTGTTCCGCCTGCTGGGCCTGCTGCCCGGGTCGTCGTTCGACGAGCACGTGGCGGCCGCCCTGGCGGAGGTGCCGCTGCGCAGCGCCCGCGCGATGCTGGAGGACCTGCTGGACGCGCACCTGGTGCAGCAGCCGGCGGCGGGCCGCTACCGCCTCCACGACCTGGTCCACCAGCACGCCCGCCGCGCCACCACCGAACAGGACGCGCCGGCGGAACGGGACCGGGCCCTGACCCGGGTGCTCGACTACTACGTGCACGCGGCGGCCGCCGCCGACGCGGCGATGCCGTTCCTGTCGCTGAGCCGCGAAGCGTCCGTGGACCGCCCACCGGCCGAACTGCCGCACTTCACCGACAAGTTGACGGCCCTGATCTGGTTCGGCACCGAGTACCTCAACCTGCTGGCCGCCTTCGAGGCGGCCGAGGACGCGGGGGCCGACCGGCACCTGTGCGAACTGCCGCGCTTCATGCGGGCGTACTTCGCCCGCCGCTGCGGCACCACGATGCTCAACGGCCTCTTCGAACGGTCCCTGGCCGCCGCCCGGCGCCTGGGCGATCCCCTGCAACTGGCCGAGGCCCACAGTGACTTGGGCTTCGCCCGCTACAACGCGGGCCGGATGGCCGAGGCCGGTGCCGCCTACGAGGCGGCTGCCCCGCTGGTGCTGCAGGCGGGGGACATCCGCGCCGAGGCCGAACTGACCATGCGGCGCGGCTACTTGCGATGGGACGAGGGATACGTCGAGGAACCGCTGGGCCTGTTCAGGCTGGCGGGAAAGCTGTACGCGGACGCCGACTGCCCCATGGGCACGGCCCACGCGACGGCGTACGAGGCCTGGGCGCTGCTGCAACTGGGCGACCGTGACGAAGCGGCCCGGCTCGCCCGTACGGCGCTGGAGATCCCGCACGCCGAGGGAGCGTGGCCGCACACGCTGACGGCCCTGATCACCCTCGGTGTCGCCATCGCCGACGAGGACCCCGACGCGTCCGCCGATCACCTCCACCGGGCGCTGGCACTGGCCCGCGAGGACGGTCACCAGCACAACGAGGCCTGGTGCCTGAACTGCCTCGGCGTCGCCCTGCGCCGGATGGGCCGCCACGAGGAGGCCCTGGCGAGCCACGAACGGGCGTTCGCGCTGCTGGACGAGTTGTTCGAGGACCACTGGAAGATCCACTTCCTGAGCGCCTACGGGGAGACCTGCCGCCTCGCGGGCCTGCCGGACCAGGCCCTGCGGCTCCACCGCCAGGCGCTGGAACTGGCCCCGAGGCTCGGCTACCGGCACGCGGAGGCCCAGGCCCACGAGGGCATCGCGGCTGTCCTCGACGAGACGGACCCCGTGGCGGCGGCGGAGCACCGGGCGGCGGGGCGGGGCGTGCTGCCGGAGGCCGGACCAGAGGCCTGAGACCGCCCCGCGGCTTTCAGGGCGGAGGCGCGAGCGGGGCCAGCGCGGTGGGCCGCACGGCGTCCGCGGCCACCGAGCCCCGCAGCAGCGCGGACAGATCGTGCGACCCGGCCGGCTCGGCGGTGGGCGTCGCCCCCGTGATCCGATCCAGCCGGAAGCCCCTGCCGGCTCCTCGGGTGCGGCACCAGGCGATGAGGTACCAGCGGCCGTCGGCGGTGAGCAGCCCGGCCGGCTCCACCGCGCGGTCGCTGCGGCGGCCCGCCGCGTCGACGTAGGTCAGCCGGAGCACCGTGCCGGCGGTGAGGGCCCGTTCCACCGCGGTACGGACGGCGCAGTCGGCGGGCGACGGCAGCGACACGATCCGCTGGGCCAGTTCCTGTGCCGCGGCCGAGGCGCGGCCGGTCATCGAGGCCGCGATCTTCAGGGCCGCCGAGCGGGCCGCGCCGGCGTAGGGGGTGGCGGCGTCGGCCGCGGCGAGGGCGACGGCCAGTGCCGAGGCCTCCTCGGCGGTGAAGCGGATCGGGGGCAGGGTCATGGCCGGGTCGACCGCCCAGCCACCGCCCCGACCGGCCGTGGCGCGTACCGGGACACCCGACTCCAGCAGCGCCTGGAGGTCGCGCTGCACGGTGCGCGGGCTCACCTCGAAGCGCGCGGCGAGCGCGCCGACCGTCAGCGGCCGCGGGGACGCCGCCCTCAACTCCTCCACCAGCGCATAGAGCCGTGCGGTGCGATTCACCTCGGTGACGTTACCGTCCCCGCCGTGCACAGGAAGTCCCGCTCGCGCAGCAGCTCCCGCTCGGTGACGCGCAGCGGGAACAGCGTGAAGCCGTGCATGGCCCCCGCCACGACACCCAGCTGTACCGGCGCGCCCGCCGCCTGCCACCGCCGAGCCAGGAACAACGAGTCGTCCAGCAGTGGATCCTCGGTGCCGACGACGATCCGCGCCGGCGGCAGACCCGCGAGGTCGGCGTACAGCGGCGACACCTCGGGATCGCGGCGCTGCTCGACCCCCATGCCCGGGGTGAACAGCTCGTACGTCCGCCGCAGTGTCTCGGTGTTGCTCAGCAGCCGTCTGGAGCCGAACGAGCGCTGACTCGGTGTCATCGACAGGTCGTAGGGGCCGAAGAGCAGGTGAGCGGCCCGGAAGGCCCCGGTGACACCGTGCCGGTCCCGAAGCCGCAGGAGTGTGACGACGCTGAGGTGGGCCCCGGCCGACTCGCCGCCGATCAGGAGCCGTTCGGTGCCGAACTCGGCCCTGGCGTGTCGTACCAGCCACCTGGCGGCCGACTCGCAGTCGTCGGGCCCGGCGGGGAAGGGGTGCTCCGGTGCGAGCCTGTAGTCCACGCTCACCACCGCCAGCCGGGTCCGCCGGGCGAGCAGCCACAGGCGTTCGTCCTGCCCGTCCGCGGAGCCGAACGCCCAGCCGCCCCCGTGGAAGTGCAGATACACGCCGTCGACCCGCTCCGGCACGAAGATCCGCACCCGCACCCCGCCGTCGACGACGCGGTCCCGGCCGTACGGCAGTCGCGTCGGCGGTGTGTCGCCACCGAGCCGGTTGCGGCGCAGGGCGGCCAGCAGGTCGGGGCCCGGCGTGTCCTCACGCGCCGGGCGGCGCGCGGCGGTTGCCTCGAAGTGTGTGTTGAAGGCCAGGGTCTCGGCCAGGCAGTCCTCATCGGTGATCATCACGCGCCCACGGTCGCACCCGTCCGCGACAACCCCCTGTCACGGTTTCCGGGTGAGCCGGGTCACACTTCCGGACTGCCCGTGATGGACGCGGGACCGGCGTGGGGCTGGCCTTGCGGAAACGGAACGTCGTTCCGTATCGTTTGCGGAACGAGGTTCCGTTTTTGGCTCTGCCGGAGCGGAACCCGGTCACCCGGCCATGCCTCGAGAGCACGGCCCCACCCGTCCATGGAGGAACCGCTCATGCAGTACCGCACGCTGGGCCGCACCGGTGTCCAGGTCAGCTCCCTCGCGCTCGGCGCGATGAACTTCGGCAGGATCGGCCGCACCACCCAGGACGAGGCCACCGCGATCGTCGACGCCGCTCTGGAGGCCGGCGTCAACGTGATCGACACCGCCGACATGTACGGCGACGGCGAGTCGGAGGAGATGGTCGGCAAGGCCATCGCCGGCCGCCGGGACGACATCGTGCTGGCCACCAAGGCCGGCATGCCCATCGGCGGCGAACGCAACCATCAGGGCAGTTCGCGCCGTTGGCTGGTGACCGAGCTGGAGGCCAGTCTGCGCCGCCTCGGCGTCGACCACGTCGACCTCTACCAGATCCACCGCTGGGACCCGAACACCGCCGACGACGAGACGCTGTCGGCCCTGACCGACCTGCAACGCGCCGGAAAGATCCGCTACTTCGGCTCCTCCACCTTCCCCGCCCACCGCATCGTCCAGGCGCAGTGGGCCGCCCGCGAGCACCGCCTGAGCCGCTACGTCACCGAACAGCCCAGCTACTCCGTCCTCCAGCGCGGCATCGAGGCCCATGTCCTGCCCGTCACGCAGGAGTACGGCCTCGGCGTACTGGTGTGGAGCCCGCTCGCCTCGGGCTGGCTCTCGGGCGCGATCCGCGCGGGCCGGGACATCACCACCCACCGCTCGGCGTTCCTGCCCGAGCGCTTCGACACCACCCTCCCCGCCAACCGGGCCAGGCTCGACGCCGTGGAGCGGCTGAGCACGGTCGCCGAGGACGCGGGCCTCACCCTGATCCAGCTCGCGCTCGGTTTCGTGACCGCGCATCCCGGCGTGACCAGTGCCCTCATGGGTCCCCGCACCGTCGACCACCTGCGCGCACAGCTCGCCGCCGCGGACACCGTCCTGAGCGCCGACGTGCTCGACGCGATCGACGAGATCGTCGCCCCCGGCACCGACCTGGCCGCACACGAGAAGTTCGACACCCCGCCCGCGCTCCTCGACCCGTCACTGCGCCGCCGCTGACCGCCGTCGCCGCTGACCGTCAGGGGAGACCCCACACGAAAGGGACTCACCGTCCATGCCGCAGCACGCCCCGCCCAGTTTCGGGATCATGACCGCGCCCATGCAGGTCGACTACCACGACATCCTGCGGGTCTGGCACGAGGCGGACACCGTCCCCGCCATCGAGCACGCCTGGCTCTTCGACCACCTCATGCCCATCGGCGGCGATCCCGACGGACCCGCTCACGAAGGCTGGACCCTCCTTGCGGCGCTGGCCGCCCGGACCCGTCGCCTGCGACTCGGCGTCATGGTGACCAGCAACCGCTTCCGGCCGCCCGCCGTGCTGGCCAAGATCGCCACGACCGTCGACATCGTTTCCGGCGGCCGTCTCGACTTCGGCATCGGCGTCGGCTCCCGCCCCGACCACCCCCTGGCCAGACGCGAGTACGAGGCCCACGGCCTGCCCTTCCACGACCCGGCGCACGCGGTGGGCAGCCTCGCCGAGGCCTGCACGCTGATCAAGCGCCTGTGGACCGAGGAGAAGCCCTTCGACCACCACGGCACCCACCACCACCTCACCGGCGCCTTCGGCAACCCCAAGCCGGTCCAGCGACCCCACCCGCCGATCCTCATCGGCGGCCGTTCGTCGGCGACCCTGCGCATAGCCGCCGAACACGCCGACCTGTGGAACATCCACGGCGGCGACATCGACGACGTCACCCGTCGCAGCGCCCTGCTGGACCGCTACTGCGCGGAGATCGGCCGCGACCCGGCCGAGATCACCCGCTCGATCCACCTGCCGGTCTCCTACGACCGCCCGGGCCACACCCGCGACGCGATCGGCGAGGCGCTCGACGCGGGCTTCACCCACGTGGTCCTCGGCCTGCCGTCGCCCTACCCCGCCCATGTCGTCCAGTGGGTCGCCGACGAACTCGTCGCCCCCTCGGCCCGACCGGTCACTTCCAGTCGTACGCGTACGCCGCCACCCAGGTGATGTCGAGCTGTGCGCTGCTTCCCGGTGCCGCTCCCGGGCCTTCCAGAGCGCTCTCGTTCTGGAGCACCCAGGACAGCGGGCGGTTCGGCACGGCACGGGTGTCATGGCCCGTCTGCCGGCCGTCGACGAAGAACCGGACATGGCCCGGGGTCCACTCGGTGGACACCGTGTGCCACTGCGTCCAGTCGTCGCTCCCCGGGAAATAGCCCTGCTCACCGCCGCCGCAGGGATGGTGGAAGGAGCTGAGGGAGCCGGTCCACTCCCCTTCGGGGTGGTCCATCTCGCAGCCGCCGCCGTAGTGCAGCCACGCGGACTTGTAGCCGGGAGCCAGTTTCGTGACCTTGATGCGGGCGCTGTACTTGCCGTACTTCATCTCCATCACCGCACGCGGCACCACCGCCGCGGCGTGCACCGGGCCACCGTCGGCGGGCCGCCACATACGGATCGACATCCGCCCGTCGCCGTTGGCCGCGGGACCGACGCTCACGGTGTCCTCCGGGTGGTAGACACCCACCACGTCCCGTCCCCGGTCGGCGGCGGTGTCGGGCCAACCCGTGGGATACGCCCACCAGTTGTCGCGGTACTTCCCCTTCAGGCCCCCGCAGTGCGCCGCGGAGGTGTCGACCTGGTGCTCGCAGTCACTGAACGAACCCAGCGGCACCCGGTCGCCGTTGAAGTCCTCCGCGAGGACCTGCCAGAAGGGGCCGCAGTCACCACGGGGCAGGTGTGCGGCGGTGGTCCGGCAGGCGTCGGCCGGGGCGGGTGCCCCGTCGGCCCGTGGGAGGCCCAGGAGACCGCCTCCCAGGAGCAGGAGGCTCGCGGCCGTCACCAGGACGCGCTTGTGGTGGTGCGGCGCTGCGTGTGAACCCATGCTGAGGCTCCTTCAGGCGGCCGACGCCGTCCGCCCCTGCCACGCGGGACATCGCGGAGACCGAAGACCGCGGGGGCGGACCGCACGTGCGCGAAGGAACATCCTCGCCCGCCCGGCTCCACGGCGCCATCCCCCGTACCGGCCACGAACCGGAGGCCTACGTCGCAGGCCGCTTCCGCAGCGACGGGGACGGGCCCGCTCCGGTTGCGACGGGCCCGCCTCGGCGACGACCGTGACGGCCCGCTTCGCAAGCAGCCTCAGCAGCGGCCGCGACGGGCTCTCCGGTTGCGACGGGCCCGCCTCGGCGATGACCGTGACGGCCCGCTCGGCAGGCCGCCTCCGCAGCGACGGGGACGGCCCGCTCCGCAGCGAACGCGACGGCCCGCTCCGCAGGCCGTCTCAGAACTCGCTGTCGATGCCGGTCACGACCGCGGCACCCAACGGGGCCTCCTCCTCCGCCAGGCCGCTGTCACGCAGAGCGCGGGAGACCAGCCGTACCGCCTCGGCCTCGGCCTGCGACCGGTCCGCGGCCTCGACCTCGACCCGCGCGGCGAACATGCCGTCCTCCTCCACGGTCAGCAGACTCAGCTCCTCGCTCTCCCCGAGATCGGTGTTCCTGGGGTCCTGAGGCCGCAGCCGTCGCCCGATGTCCGAGCGGACGCTGTTGGGCACTCCTCGCAGGAACGTGCCGGGGACGGTGATGACATAGGTGGTCACGGGGACTCCTTTCTGACGTCCTACCCGGTTCCCCGTGAGGCCGATCGGAACCGAAGGCGCAGGGAAGGCTCCGGATGAGGAGAGAAGGTGTGCCCCTGGCGACGGTTTCCTGGAATCTTCCCCGCATGGTCACGCCAGTCGCGGGTAAACGCGGCCAGAACACCGGAATCTCGGGATGGGCGGACGATGACGACGTCAGGGACGGCTGACACAGGTACGGCAGTGCCGGAGGCGCAGCACCCGGACGCGCCGTCCGTGACGGTGGGCGCCCGGTGAGGATCGGACCGTCGATCCGACCGTGCCCCCGTCGCTGTCCTGGGCGGCGTCCGACGTCGGACGACATGTATGGAGTGGGGAGGCCGGGTCGAGAGTGATCTCGGGGACTGAGGCTGCCGAGTTGGTGTCGAGGACGGCAGTCGGTGCCGAGACGGCGTGGGAGCACTGGGAACCGTCGGTTCTCCTCGTGGAGGACGACCCCGGCGACGCGGTGCTCGTGGAGGAACTGGTCGTCGACGGCGCCGTGAAGATGCGGCTGCGCTGGGTGCGGTCGATGGCCGAGGCCGCCGAGGTGCTCGCCACCGAGACACCGGACTGTGTCCTGCTCGACCTGCACCTGCCGGACGCCCACGGCCTCGAGGCGGTCTCCCTCGTCCAGAGCCTGGCCGAACAGGTGGCGATCGTGGTCCTCACCGGGCTCGCCGAGGAACAGACCGGCCTCGCCGCGGTCGCGGCCGGCGCACAGGACTACCTGGTCAAGGGCCGGGTGGAGCCCGAACTCTTCGGGCGGGCGGTGCGCTACGCGATCCAGCGCAAGCAGACCGAGCAGGCGGCGGTCGCCCTGCAGGCGGGCGCGCTCCAGGCTCAGGAGAACGCCCGCCTCGAGCGTGGGCTCCTGCCCCGCCCCCTCCTGCGCGCCGAGGGCGTCCAGGTCGTGGCCCGCTACCGGCCCGGACGCGCGCAGACCCTGCTGGGCGGCGACTTCTACGACATCGTCCAGAGCGCAGACGGCACCCTCCACGCCCTCATCGGGGACGTCTCCGGGCACGGCCCGGACGAAGCGGCCCTGGGCGTCGCCCTGCGGATCGCCTGGCGCACCCTCGTCCTCAGCGGCATCACCGGCGCACAGCAGATGGCCCGCCTCGAGGAACTGCTGATGGCCGAACGGGCCCGGGACGAGGTCTTCGCGACCCTCGTGACCCTGGCCGCCGTCCCGGGGGAGCAGCAGGCCCACGTCGTACGAGCCGGTCATCACGGCCTGCTCCGGCGCACCGGGACGGAGGTGGACTGGGTGGAGGTGCCCGGGGGACCGGCCCTGGGCATGGTCCCCGGCGGTGCGAGATGGCCGACCGCACAACTGCCGGTTCCGGCCGGAACGTCGGTGGTGCTCTTCACCGACGGGCTCTTCGAGGGGCACATAAGCCGTCGTGGCACCGAACGCCTCGGCGAGGAAGGACTGCTGGCCCTCGCCCGCGAGGGAGCCGCCCTGGAGCCTGAGGCCTTCGTGGACCGGCTCATCGAGAAGGCCGAGAGCCTCGCCGAGGCGCGGGGCGGTCTGGCCGACGACGTGGCCGTCGTCCATCTGAACTGGAACTGAGTGAGTGGGAACGTGGTGTCGGAGCACACGGTGAGACGAGGCACGGGCGGGGCCCGGAGCGGACGCCGACTGACGGTGCAGGGGTGGTTCTACCTGCTCCTGGCCGTCATGACCCTGCTGGTGGTGATCGGCAGTGCGGTCGGTGCCCATCTGCTCGGCCGGACGGCGGAGGCCAGCGACCGGCTGCTGCGCGGCATCCAGCCCGCCCAGACCGAGGCGTACCGGCTGCAGGCGGCGCTGGTCAACCAGGAGACGGGAATCCGCGGCTATGCGATCACCGCCGACCGGCAGTTCCTCGCCCCGTACACCCAGGGCAAACGGGACCAGGCCAACTCTGCGGCGCGGCTGCGCGAGTTGATCGGGGACCGCCCCGAACTGGCAGCCGACCTCAAGGCGATCGAGAGCCAGGCCGCCGACTGGCGCCGCTCCTACGCCGAGCCGCTGGCGGCCTCGGTCACCCCCGGACGTCCGAAGCCGCTGGACCAGCAGAAGGCCGATCAGGGCAAGAAGGAGTTCGACCGGCTGCGCACGCTGTGGGACAGGCAGACCACCGACCTGGCGAAGGCCGTGGAGCAGGGCCGCTCCCACCTCGCCCACGAGCGTGCGGTGCGCAACTCGGTCCTGGGCGGCATGCTGGCGGTCTTCCTGCTGGCCGGAATCGCCTGTGCGGTCCTGGTCCGGATCCTGGTGACCCGGCCACTGGAGGCGCTGCGCACGGCGTCGATGCGGGTGTCGGGAGGTGACTTCGACTACGTCATCACCGGCGGCGGTCCGGCCGATCTGACCGCGGTGGCCAACGCCGTGGAGGGCATGCGCTGGCACATCGTGGCCGAACTCGAAGCCTCCCGCGACCATCAGCGCGAACTGAGTCGGCAGGCCGCCGACCTGGACGAACAGGCCGTGGAACTGCGCCGCTCCAACGCCGAACTGGAGCAGTTCGCCTATGTCGCCTCCCACGATCTGCAGGAGCCGCTGCGCAAGATCGCCTCCTTCTGCCAGCTGTTGGAGAAGCGGTACGGCGACAAGCTCGACGACCGCGGCCGGCAGTACATCGACTTCGCGGTCGACGGGGCCCGGCGCATGCAGGTCCTCATCAACGACCTGCTGACCTTCTCCCGGGTCGGGCGCGTCAACGACGCCCGGGTGCCGGTCGGTCTCGACCAGGCGCTGGACAAGGCCCTGGCCAACCTCGGAACGGCCGTCGAGGAGTCGGACGCCCGCGTCGACCGCCCGGAACACCTGCCCGAGGTCGTCGGGGACCCCACTCTGCTGGCCATGCTCTGGCAGAACCTGGTCGGCAACGCCCTCAAGTTCCGCCACCCCGACCGGACTCCGCACGTGTCCATCACCTGTGGAACGGACCCCGCCGAGCCCGGCAGTCTGTTGATCTGCGTCACGGACAACGGCATCGGCATTCCCGAGCAGTTCAAGGAGAAGGTGTTCATCATCTTCCAGCGGCTGCACGGCCGGGACGCCTACGGTGGTACGGGTATCGGTCTGGCACTGTGCAAGAAGATCGTGGAGCAACACGGTGGCAGGATCTGGATCGACACCGCTCATACGGACGGCACGCGCTTCTGCTTCACCCTTCCGTCCATCGCCGAGAGCCCGGAGGCGTCCGGTATCGGCACCGAGGAGAAGGTTCTGACATGACCACCCCAGCCGCCAGCCCGATCGACGTGCTCCTCGTCGAGGACGACCCCGGCGACGAGCTGATGACCCGTGAGGCGTTCGAGGACAACAAGATCGGCAACACGCTCCATGTGGTCCGGGACGGCGAGGAGGCCCTGGACTTCCTCTACCGGCGCGGCGACCACACGGACGCGCCGGAGCCGGACCTCATCCTGCTCGACCTCAACCTGCCCAAGTACGACGGTCGTCAGGTCCTGGAGAAGATCAAGTCAGATCCGGAGCTGTCCCACATCCCCGTGGTCGTCCTCACCACCTCCGCGGCCGAGGAGGACATCCTGCGCAGTTACAAGCTCCACGCCAACGCGTATGTCACCAAGCCGGTCGACCTGGACCAGTTCATCGCCGCGGTCCGTCAGATCGACGACTTCTTCGTCCAGGTCGTGCGTCTGCCACGCCACTTCTGAAGTCGCCGCGCGACCGGCATGCCGGGGCCCGGCCGATGGCCCCGGCTGTCGACGCCCACCGGGCCGTTCGGGCGTCGGCCCCAGGAGGTCGCGACGGCTCGGCCACGGCGTGCCCGTCACCTCGCGCCCCGGGCGGGGGAGGAAGAGCAGCGCCGGCGGTTGTGGGAAGGCGCAACTTGCCGACAAGGGCACCCGGCCTCGGACCGCGCCTACACCGGCGCGGGTGAACCGGAAGGGGAGCCGTGCGCCTCGGGCCAGGCCGGGGAGCCGTCCTGCCCCTCGGGCCGGCGGCCCTGGTCTCGACCGAGCTCGCGGAGGTACGCGTCCAGCTCCGCGGCCCCGGCCAGCATCGCCCGGCCGCGGGCGGCGAGTCGGCCGTGCCAGTCGCGCAGCGCGTCCGCCAGTGGCTCCAGCCCGCCGGCCTGCCGTACCCGGGCGATCAGCGGGGCGATCTGCTCCAGCGGATAGCCGCCCCGCCTGAGCTGACGGGTCAGCCGGGCGTCCCGTACGTCGGCCTCGTCGTAGACGCGATATCCGGTCACCGCGTCGCGGCGCGGGCACACCAGCCCCGCGGCCTCCCATTTGCGCAGCGTCGCGGGACGGATCCCGAGCTCGCCCGCCAGCGGCCCGATGAACCTGCCCCCGGACCCGGACCCGGACCCGGACCCGGACCCGGTCACGGACCCGGTCACGGACCCGGACCTCGACGCCGTGGCCGGCTCCAGGTCACGCAGAGCCCGCTCGACGGTCTGGAGCGTCCGCCGGTCGTCGAGGAGCTGGACATGGCTCTCGTCGATGAGACGGAACGCCTCCTCGACGGCCCCCTCGTTCACCGCCCGCATGATCGACGACGCCGTCCGGTGGCCGTGGCCGGGCACCAGGGCGAGGAAGGCGCGCAGAGCGCCCGCGTGCAGCGGGGTGTAGGTGCGGTAGCCGTGAGGCGTGCGCCCGGCGGCCGGAAGGATGCCGGCCTCCTCGTAATTGCGCACCGCCTGGGTCGACAGCCCGTGCCCGCGCGCCAGGTCGACCGGCCTGAGACGCCCCGTGCTTTGAAGCTTTTCGCCCACGTCAGCGCCCTTCTCGCGGAAAAGTTTCAACCGAAGGTTCAACGATAGCGTTGAAGGCATGGCGACTGACATCAAGGAAACCGCCCATGCCGTCGACGCCGCCGCGGTCATGGGGCTGCTGCCGACCCGGCCCCGGCTGCTCGCCCTGGGCGAGCCCACCCACGGCGAGGACACTCTCCTCGAACTGCGCAACGACCTCTTCCGCCGACTCGTCGAGGAAGAGGGTTACCGGACGATCGCGATCGAGAGCGACTGCGTGCGGGGGCTGCTGGTGGACGCCTACGTCACCTCGGGCACCGGCACCCTCGACGAGGTGATGGAGCACGGTTTCAGCCACGGCTGGGGCGCCTTCGCGGGCAACCGCGAACTCGTGCGCTGGATGCGCGCCCACAACGACGGTCGGCCCGCGCATGAGCGGCTCCGCTTCGCCGGCTTCGACGGGCCGCTGGAGATCACCGGCGCCGCGAGCCCGCGGGAGGCCCTCACCGCACTCCACGACCACCTCGCGGCCCGGGTCGACGCGCACCTGCTCCCGTGCACCACGGAGACGCTCGACCACCTGCTCGGCGCCGACGACCGGTGGACCGATCCCACCGCGATGACCGACCCGGCACGGTCGGTGGGGCGGTCGGCCGAGGCGGACCGGCTGCGGCTGCTCACCGACGATCTGGTGGCACTGCTCGAGATCCGGACACCCCACTTGATCGAGGCGAGTTCGCGGGAGTACTGGGAACGGGCCTGTCTGTACGGGCGGACCGCGAACGGCCTGCTGCGCTACCACCACGCGATGGCGGACCCCTCGCCGGCCCGCATGACGCGCCTGGTCGCGCTGCGGGATTCGATGATGGCCCACAACCTCCTCGCCGTCGCCGCCCGCGGCCCGGCACTCGTCCACGCCCACAACTCCCATCTCCAGCGGGAGAAGAGCGCGATGCCGACGTGGGAGGGGCCGGTGGAGTGGTGGAGCGCCGGCGCGCTGGTGAGCGCACGGCTCGGCGCCGAGTACGCCTTCGTGCCCACGGCCCTCGGCACGCTCCGCCACCGGGGAGTGGACACACCGCCGCAGGACACCCTCGAGGGACTCCTGTACGCCCTTCCGGAGGACCCCTGCCTGATCGACGCCCGGCGTCTGGCCGCCGCACTGGGCGACACACCGCCCGCGCCCCGTGTGTCCCCGTGGTTCGGCTACGCCCCGTTCGACCCTGCCCACTTGGCGGACAGCGACGGCCTCGTGTTCGTCAAGGACGTCCCGCGGGGTTAGCCCTGCCGACGGTCGGCCGCTGCGAGCAGCCGGTCGAACTCCCGTCGCACTGAACGTTATTCGTTCGAACCTACGAAGTTTCAGCGTAGTGGGTTACTGATCTCGCCCGGCACTGGTAGGAAACATTCCTAACAATCAGGTCTGGACCAACTCTCCACCCCCCACCTCCACTTGGAGTCTCCGTGGAACCTGACACAGTGCCCCCGGCCGCCCACACGTCCCGCCGCACCCTCCTGGCTTTCCTGGGAGCGGCGACCTGCGTCGGCATCCTCAGTCCCCAGAGCGCCGTGGCGGCCGCCACGGCCGCTCCGGGTCTGGACGACCCGGCGAAGAAGGAGATCGCCATGAAGCTGGTGTCGAGCGCGGAGAACTCCTCGCTCGACTGGAAGGCGCAGTACAAGTACATCGAGGACATAGGCGACGGCCGCGGCTACACCGCCGGCATCATCGGCTTCTGCTCCGGCACCGGCGACATGCTCGACCTCGTCGAGCTGTACGCCGACCGCAAGCCCGGCAACGTCCTCGCCGGGTATCTGCCGGCCCTGCGCCGCGTCGACGGCACCGACTCCCACAGCGGCCTGGACCCGAACTTCCCCGACGACTGGCGCAAGGCCGCCCGGGACTCGGTGTTCCAGCAGGCGCAGAACGACGAACGCGACCGCGTCTACTTCAACCCCGCCGTCAGGCAGGGCAAGACGGACGGGCTGCGTGCGCTCGGCCAGTTCGCCTACTACGACGCCATCGTCATGCACGGCGACGGCGGCGACGCGACCAGCTTCAGCAGCATCCGCCGCCGGGCCCTGCGCTCGGCCAAACCCCCGGCCCAGGGCGGCAACGAGACGACGTATCTGGACGCCTTCCTCGACGCCCGGGTGTGGGCGATGAAGCAGGAGGAGGCGCACAGCGACACCAGCCGGGTCGACACCGCCCAACGCGTCTTCCTGCGCCGGGGCAACCTCGACCTGAACCCGCCGCTGGACTGGAAGGTCTACGGCGACAGTTACCACATCGGCTGACAGGGGAGGGGTGACGGCCCGGTGCGACATGCACCGGGCCGTCACCGTTCCGCGCCAGGGTGCGCCGCGCCGACGACGCCATGCAGTGAAAAGGCTCTCGCCGGAGCGTGTTTGCCGTCGAAGTCAGCGGTAACGCGGTGTCCATGAGTGAATCGAACGAGCAGACGAACCAAGATTCCGCGACCGCCCAGGCTTCGGCGGCGAAGGCCCGGCGTGCCACCGCCAATGCCACGGCCCCGGCGAGCAAGGCGGCGAACAAGGCCGCCGCGAAGGCGGATGACGCCGCGTCAGCGGGCAAGGAGAAGGCGGAACGGACGGCCGGTGCCGCGAGCGGGGCCGCGCAGACCGCGGCCAAGAGTGTCGAGGCCGGCCGCCAGACCGTCATCGCCGCCTCGGGGCAGGCCGCCGCCGTCGCCAAGACCGCCTGGACGGTGATCGCCCAGCGCAAGCTCATCGCCGCGGGCGTGGGGGCGGGACTGACCGCGCTCACCGCCACGTCGTACGCGGCAGGCCGGCGCTCCGGACGGCACACGCACGGTCCGATCACCCGCCTGACCGGCGGGCGGATCTGACGGGGCAGGGGCGGGCCCGGAGGCATTCCTTCGCGGCGGGGGCGTACCGATCGCCGATCAGCGTTCCTGGGAGAGCAGGTCGTTGAGACGGGCGCCCGCCGCCCACCGCCGCAGTGCGGAACCGTCGAGCAGACGGATCGTCCGCTCCCGCTGTGCCCACCTGAGGTCGCGGGCGGTGAAGACACCGCGATGCACGACCAGGCGCAGCGGCGACGCCTGTTCCCCGCCGTGCGGGTGGGGATGGGGCTGGTCCTCGTCGGGGAGGGGCTCGGCCACCGGACGGAAGGCCACGTCGATGCGTCGGCCGGCCGCGTCCCGGGCGCACAGGCGCGGCCGGTCCGGCGCGGGCATCAGCCGCACCCGCCATCCGTCCCGGCGCAGCATCCGCGCCACCGCCAGCGCCAGCTGCTGGGTGTCGAGTTCCAGCAGTTCGTCCGGGGTGTAGTAGCCCAGCCGACGGCGCGCGCCGGGACGCGAGTGCCGTATCGCGGCCGTGAGGACCAGGGCCAGGAACGCGACACCGGCGACAGGGACGACGATGCCGGCGGCGCGGTACCCCGCGGCGAGCACGGCCGCCACCACGCACACCGCCGCCATGACCCCGACGAAGGCGGGCAGCACATCACGGAACCTGGGCCCGTAGAGCCCCTGGGCGCGCAGCGCGCGCACCACGTGCCGCTTCCGGGGTCGGCCCGACGGGACGCGGCCGGACATCCACGATAGGCGTGCCACAGCCCCAGCCCTCCCCATGCCGCCGGTCCGCACCCGTCACTTCACGGATACCCAGCTCGCGGCCAAGTTCCTTGAAAGCAGGGGGAATTCAGCCAAGTGCGCCCCGCGCACGGAAGCGTCGGGGGCGCGTCGGAGAGCGCCCTGGCGCCCTCTCCCGACTCGTGCCGCGACCACGCACGGATCCACCTCCCTCCCGGGTAGGGGCTGTCCACGCCGCCCGCTCGGACCACGCCCCGGGGCAGGCGCTGTGCACACCGTCCCTGCCAGGGCGTCCTCTCCTGCCCCAGGCCGCTTCCCGCCGAACCGGTTGCGAGAACTCGCTCACGGGCGAGGCTGGATACATGCCTGCCGGGGCACACGGGAAGGACAGGACGGCGGAGTGATCCGTCACCGACCGCCACTGAACGGCACGGAGCGGCGGCCCACCAGCGAGGAGAGGACGCCATGGCAGCGGCGGAGGACACCGGGGCCCTCGGGAGCCGACCCCCGGCAGCAGCCGACGCGGGGCTCACCAGGGCGATCGAGGTCATCGGGACCGCGGCGTACGTCGTGGACGAGGAGGGCCACGTCATCGCCGTGAACACCCGCGCCGAACGGCTGCTGGCCCGCCCCGCCGCGGAGTTCCTCGGCCGCGACGCCCACGACCTGCTGCACCGGGACGCCCACGGCCACCTCTTGCCGCGGAGCCGGTGCAGCATGCGGCAGGCGTTCCACGCCGGGCGCACCGCCCAGGCCGCGGGGGATCACTTCGAGTGCGGCGACGGCTCCCTGCTGCCCATCTCATGGCTGATAACGCCCTACGACGTGGACGGCCATGCCGTCGGCACGCTCGTGCTCGTGCACGCCCAGCGCCCACCGGAGACCGACAGCCGAGAGGAGACGGCGGCCGAATCGATGCCGGAACTGGAACGGCTCGCCCTGCTGGCCGAGACCACCACCCGGCTGACATCCACGCTCGACGTCGAGGAGGCGCTGCGCCGCCTGGTCACGCTGGTGGTGCCCCGGCTGGCCGACTGGGCCGTCGTCGACCTGATCACCGAGCGCGACGAGGTGTGGCGTGCCGTCGTCGTCCACGCCGAGGGCGACGCCCTGGTGCGCCACGACGACCTGCAAGGACCGATGCCGCCGGTCCCGGAGGAATCCCCGATGCCGCTGTCCCGAGCCCTGCGCGGGGTCGCCTCCACCCTGGCCGGTCCCGAGACCTACCGGCGGGAACCGGATTCGGGCATCGCGGTGGAACAGCACCACCTGTTCGAAACCACCGGTATCCGCTCGGCGGCCATCGCCCCCATCCGCACCACCCGCGCCGTCCTGGGCGCCCTGACGCTGGGCCGGGCCAAGGACCCGGTGGACTTCAGCACGGCCGATCTCCCGCTGATCGAGGACATCGCCCGCCGAGCCGGCCTGGCCCTGGACAACGCGCGTCTCTACCAGCGTCAGCGCAAGGTCGCCGAGACCATGCAGAACCACCTGCTGCCCCAGATGCCACGGGTGCCCGGGCTGCAGATGACCGCCCGCTACCTGCCCGCTCCCGACGCCTCGCAGGTCGGCGGCGACTGGTACGACGCCTTCACCCTCTCCGACGGCGCCACCGCGCTGGCGGTCGGCGACGTCGTCGGACACGACCTGGAGGCCGCGGCCGGCATGGCACAGCTGCGGAACATGCTCCGCGCCTACGCCTGGGCCCTTCAGGAACCGCCGAGCGGGATCGTCGCCCGGCTCGACGAGGCGGTCATGCACATCACCGACGTCACCATGGCCACCATGATCTTCGCGCGGATAGAGGAGCGGGAGGACGGCAACTGGGAACTGACCTGGACCAACGCCGGCCATCCGCCACCCCTTCTGATCAGCCACGACGGCCTGGCCGAATACCTCACCGACGGCCACGGCATTCTCCTCGGCACCGGAGTCCACGGCCCGCGCACCGACGCGACCGCCCTGCTGCCGCCCGGCTCCACCCTGCTGCTGTACACCGACGGCCTGATCGAGGCGGTCGGCCGTCCCCTCGACGAGGGTCTGCAGCACCTGCGCCGACATGCCGCCGCCCTCGCCCACCGCCCGCTGGCCTCGTTCACCGACCAGGTGCTGCGCCGGGTGCGACACGCCCACAACGACGACGACGTCGCCCTGCTTGCCGTACGGGCACCCACCAGACCGTGATCCGGCCGGGCCGACCCGGCCCGGCACCCGGACGGGGTGCCCGTGCCGCACCCCGCGACACCCCGGCGACGCACGGTCGTGATAGACAACGCGCGTGAGCCCACGGGCCGTTTGCGCCCGCCCCGGGCGACCGCCCGACAACAGGACTTGGTGCCAGTGATTCTGAAGACCTTTCGCTGGGCGTTCGCGGTCACCGCGCTCGGCCTGGCCGCAGGAGTGCTCTACGACGGCTGGGCCGCGTTCGGCATCGTGGCGATCCTGGCCGTGCTGGAGATCTCCCTGTCGTTCGACAACGCTGTGGTCAACGCCGGAATCCTGAAGAAGATGAACGCCTTCTGGCAGAAGATCTTCCTCACGATCGGCGTCCTGATCGCCGTCTTCGGCATGCGGCTGGTCTTCCCGGTCGTCATCGTCGCGATCACCGCGAAACTCAATCCGTACGACGCGGTGCAGCTGGCCGTGACGGACAAGGACCGCTACCAGCAGCTGGTGACCGACGCGCACCCGGCGATCGCCGCGTTCGGTGGCATGTTCCTGCTGATGATCTTCCTGGACTTCATCTTCGAGGACCGGGACATCAAGTGGCTGGGCTGGCTGGAGCGGCCGCTGGCCAAGCTCGGCAAGGTCGACATGCTGTCGGTCTGCATCGCGCTGATCGTCCTGTTGATCACCGCCTTCACCTTCGCCACCCATGCCCACCAGCACGGCGGCGCGCACGCCGACAAGGCGCAGACCGTCCTGATCTCCGGCATCGCGGGCCTGATCACCTACATGGTCGTCGGCGGTCTCTCCGGCTACTTCGAGGACAAGCTCGAAGAGGAGGAGGAACGCGAGGCGGAAGCGGAACGCTCCGGCGGAACCGGTTCACCGGTCAAACTGGCGGGCCAGGCCGCGTTCTTCATGTTCCTCTACCTCGAGGTCCTCGACGCCTCCTTCTCCTTCGACGGCGTGATCGGCGCGTTCGCCATCACCAACGACATCGTCCTGATGGCGCTGGGCCTCGGCATCGGCGCGATGTACGTCCGTTCGCTGACCGTGTACCTGGTCCGCCAGGGCACCCTCGACGACTACGTCTACCTGGAGCACGGCGCCCACTACGCGATCGGCGCCCTCGCCGTGATCCTCATGATCACCATCCAGTACCAGATCAACGAGATCATCACCGGCCTCGTCGGGGTGATCCTGATCGGCTGGTCCTTCTGGTCCTCCGTGCGCCGCAACAAGGCGCTCGCGGCGACCGAGGGCGCCAAGGAGACGGACTCGGTCCCGGTACCGTAGGTCCTGCCCGTCCGTGCCCTGTCGTTCGCCGCTGCCATGGCCACGGCGAACCAGGGCATCCGACGGGGTATGAAGGCGATGCCGACAAGGCGCCTTACGCGCCTGATGATGGTGCTGGCCCTGCTGCCCCTCGCCGGTGCGTGCGGCGGCGGTCACGACGAGGGAACCGACGGCCCGCGGACGGGAACACTCCGCCCGACGGACCCCGGTGACCCGGGTGACCACGTGGTGATCGCCACCGACAACGGCCTGCGTCTGCGCCCGGCCGACGGTGACCACGTCACCGTGGACGACCGCGTCGACGAGCACTGGTCCCGCCACGGCAAGGTGTGGACGCTCGACGTGTCGTGCGCCGAACGGACCGACGGCGGCGGGAACTGTCCCCGTATGCCGTACGTGGAGATCCCCGACGGCGTGAGCGTCACGGTGACCGCCCGCAACGCGGGCGTCGACGCGGCGGGCGTCGCCGCCGCCCTGGACCTGACGACCGTCAACGGGGACGTGACGGTGACCCGTTCCGGACGCGACGACGCCGACCTGCGGCTGGCCACCCGCAACGGCTCGGTGCGCGCGACGGGCGTGACGGCGGGCCGGGTGCACGCGCAGACCACCAACGGCGACGTGGTCGTCCGATGTGCCGCGGTGCCGTCGGGCGTCGGCGCCGCGACCGTCAACGGCTCCGTGGACGTCACCGTGCCCCACGACAGCCCGGCGTACCGGGTCACCGCGTCCACGGACAACGGCCGCACCACGGTGGCCGTCCCCGCGCGCGACGCGGACAAGGACCACACGATGACCCTGACCACGGTCAACGGTGACGTCGACGCCCGCCGGGACTGACACGGGCGGCAGCGCGCCGGGAGAACCCGGAACGCCGGCGACCCTCCTCGCCGGTCAGAGGCATCGGCGCCTTCGTGCGGCTCCGGGTTTGGTCCGGTGCGGCCAGGGCAGACGGGCGGCAGGTGCTTGGGATCACAGGCCCACCGCGGAAGCGGCCGAATGCGGCTCTCCTTGGTGCGTGCCGCCGAGGCCTCTCCCGCGACAGTCCGAGTGACGCGGCGGACGCGACCGCCCGCACTCCCACTGCGCAGACGGAGGAGCGAACAATCATGCTCATGGCCCACCCCGCACTTCTCACCGACCTGATCGAGCGCTACGAGGCGCTGCACGTGCTGCACGCGGAGGAGGGCAGCGTCGGAGCACGTCAGCGTCTCGAGGACGTGTCGTACACCCTGTGCATCGCCACGGGCACCCGGGACATCGAGTCCGCGCTGGCCGCGGCACGCCGTCAGCTGTCCGGCACTCGCCCCGAGGACGACGCACTGGTGGCGGGCGCGTGAGTGGCACGAGCCGATCGGGTACCCGGGTGGTCCGCCGAACACCGGCCGGAGGCCGCCCGCCGTACCAGGAGCTGCCACCCGCCGGGAACCCGAGAACCTGAGGAGCCCCTGATCATGACGGACGTGTCCGGTACCGGTCCCGCTCCGGCGGACGACCGGAAGGTGCTCACCAACCGCCAGGGCCACCCGGTCCACGACAACCAGAACCAGCGCACGGTCGGCGCCCGCGGGCCCGCCACGCTGGAGAACTACCAGTTCCTGGAGAAGATCAGCCACTTCGACCGGGAACGCATCCCCGAGCGTGTCGTGCACGCTCGCGGGGTGACCGCCTACGGGTACTTCGAGTCCTACGGCACCTGGGGCGACGAACCGATCAGCCGGTACACCCGGGCGAAGCTGTTCCAGGAGCGCGGCAAGCGCACCGACCTGGCCGTCCGCTTCTCCACCGTCATCGGCGGGCGCGACTCCTCCGAGGCCGCCCGCGACCCCCGCGGCTTCGCCGTGAAGTTCTACACCGAGGACGGCAACTGGGACCTGGTCGGGAACAACCTGGGCGTCTTCTTCATCCGGGACGCGATCAAGTTCCCGGACGTCATCCACGCCCTCAAACCCGACCCGGTCACCTTCGAGCAGCAGCCCCGCCGCATCTTCGACTTCATGTCGCAGACACCGGAGTCGATGCACATGCTGGTCAACCTGTTCAGCCCGCGTGGGATCCCCGCGGACTACCGCCACATGCAGGGCTTCGGCGTCAACACCTACAAGTGGGTCGACGCCGACGGCGGGACCAAGCTCGTCAAGTACCACTGGATGCCCAAGGCGGGCGTCCGCTCGATGACCGAGGAGGACGCCGCCAACGTGCAGGCCGACTCGCTCGGCCACGCCACCAAGGACCTGTACGAGGCGGTCGCCCGCGGGGACCACCCCGAGTGGGAACTCCTGGTCCAGATGATGGACGACCACGACCACCCCGAGCTGGACTTCGACCCGCTGGACGACACCAAGACCTGGCCGGAGCAGGAGTTCCCGCCGAAGCCGGTGGGCCGGATGGTGCTGGACCGGATGCCGCAGAACTTCTTCGCCGAGAACGAGCAGATCTCCTTCGGCACCGGTGTCCTCGTCGACGGACTGGACTTCTCCGACGACAAGATGCTGGTGGGCCGGACCTTCTCCTACAGCGACACCCAGCGCCACCGGGTCGGCCCGAACTACCTCCAACTCCCCGTCAACCAGGCCAAGAACGCCGAGGTGCGGACCAACCAGCGCGACGGCCAGATGGCTTACCACGTGGACGGCGGGGGCGAGAACCCGATCGTCAACTACGAGCCGTCCATCACCGGCGGTCTGCGCGAGGCGCAGCACCCGACGCACGACGAGCAGGGCCCGGAGATCCACGGCCGGCTCACGCGCAAGCGCATCCCCCGCACCAACGACTACCTGCAGGCGGGGCAGCGGTATCTGCTGCTGGAGGAGTGGGAGCGCGACGACCTGGTGAAGAACCTCACCGGTCTGCTCGCCCAGTGCGACCGCCCCGTGCAGGAACGCATGGTGTGGCACTTCCTGCTGGTCGAGAACGACCTCGGCCTGCGGGTCGGCGAAGGTCTCGGCATCGGCCCGGAGGACGTGGCCGCACTGGAGCCGCTGGTCGGCCAGGACCTCACCGAAGAGGACCGTCGACGGTTGTCGGACCTCGGCAAGAACCCGCCGCGCGACGTCGAGGGACTGACCATGACCCACTGCGTGCCGGACCAGCGGCACGTCGTGACCCGTTGAACCACGGCGGGCCGGAGTGGCACCGGCAGCGGGAGCGGCTGCATGAGATCGTGGGGCCACCGATCGGTGAGAGGCGACCCCGACGATGAACGACGTGGAGCCGAACGGCTTCGGCACCGCGGCGCGGACGCCGGCCCGGCTGGCGCTGCTCTGCCTGGCGGGCGTGGTCGCGGCGGTCGTGGCCGCGGGCCAGTGGCTGCCGCCGCTGCTAGGGCTGGTGGGTCTCGGCCTGGCCGGCGCGGGCATGTGGTGGGCGCTGGCCCACCGGGGTGTGGCGCGGCTGTGCGGTGCCCTCCTGGCCGTGGCCGCGCCCGTCGGCGTCCTGGTCCTGTACGTGGTGTCGGGTGTGTGGCCGTTCGCGGTGGCGGCGCTGGGCCTGTGGGTGGCGGCACTGGCCTGCGCCAGAAGCGCGCTGCGTCGGCTGCGCACCCCGCGAGGCGTGCGCTCGCGTCCGGTCCCGCCGCCCCGCCGACCGGTGCTGATCATGAACCCGCTGTCGGGTGGCGGCAAGGTCGGCGAGTACGCACTGGTGGAGCGGGCCGAGGCGCTGGGCGCCCGGGTCGTCCTGCTCGACGTGGACAGCAGCCCTGATCCCGCCGTCCTGGCCCGCAAGGCCGTCGCCGAGGGCGCGGACCTGCTCGGCGTGGCGGGCGGTGACGGCACGCAGGCCCTGGTGGCGGGGGTGGCCGCGGAACACGATGTGCCGTTCATGGTCCTCGCCGCCGGGACCCGCAACCACTTCGCGATGGATCTGGGCCTGGACCGCGACGATCCGGCGAGCGGTCTCGACGCGCTGACGCACGGTGTGGAGATCCGTGTCGATCTGGGAGACGTGGCGGGCCGGCCCTTCGTCAACACGGTCTCGTTCGGGACGTACGCGGAGATCGTGCAGAGCCCTGAATACCGTGAGGCGAAGGCGTCCACCACCCTGGACCTGCTGCCGGACCTGCTGGTCGGAAGCGCCGGAGCACAGCTGACCGCCACGGCGGACGGCGAGCGGCTCGAGGCCCCGCACGCGCTGCTGGTGAGCAACAACCCCTACGCACAGGCCGGCCCCATCGGCGTCGGACGCAGACCACGCCTCGACGGGGGCCGGCTCGGTGTGATCGGGCTGCGGATCGAGGGCGCGGCACAGGCCGCCGAACTCGCGCTGCGGGGCGAACGCGCCGGCGGGGTCACCACGTACGCCTCTCGCCGGGTGACCGTCGAGGCCGACGTGGACCAGATCCCGGTGGCCGTGGACGGCGAGGCGCTGCTGTTGCCCCAGCCGGTCGTGTGCACCGTACGACCCGGAGCCCTGCGGGTGCGGGTACCGAGAAACCGTCCCGGTGCGCCGTACACTGCCCCGTCCGTCGACTGGCGCCGCGTCGTGCGCCTCGCCCTCGAACGGACACCCCATCCGGCCGTCAAGAACCAGGAGCAGAGCGATGCTTGACCGACCGCAGCGCGAACAGGGAACCGCCCGAGAGCTGTTGAGGGATCTCGCCGCCCTCGACCAGGCGCTGTACGAGGCCGTCACGGTCACGAAGACACCGGCCCTGGACCACGCCCTGCGGCGGCTGTCGGCCGCGGCGGACCACTCCAAGATCTCGTTCACGATCGCCGGACTGCTCGCCCTGTGCCCCGGGCGGCCCCGGCGCGCCGCCGCCCTCGGAGTCGCGGCCATCGGGGTCGCCTCGGCGAGCGCGAACATGCTCGGCAAGCGCCTGGTACGCCGGCCGCGTCCGCATCGGGCCGAGGACTCGCCGTTTCCGGGGCGGCACGTGCCGATGCCGGAGTCCGCGTCCTTCCCCTCCGGGCACACCGCGTCCGCGGTCGCCTTCGCGGCGGCGGTCGGGCCCGCGCTTCCCGTCGCCACGGTGCCGCTGGGCCTGCTGGCCTGCGCGGTGGGCTACTCACGGATCCACACCGGGGTCCACTACCCGGGCGACGTGGTCGCCGGTGCCGTCCTGGGCACCGGCGCGGCGGCCGCGGTCCTCGCGGCCGCCGGATGGCACGGAGGCGGACTGCGTCCCTCGCGGCGGGCCGGCTGACCGGGCCGCGAGGGGGAGTTCGTCAATCCGACTGCTGCGGGCCGTCCTCGGGGCGCGCGGCGGGTTCGCCGGCGTCGGGTGAGGTGTAGAACACCGAATTCCCCTGCTTGACCCGCTGGGCCTGGTTCCTGGCCACGAGTCCCTCGAGTGTGGTGCGGACGACCGTGGTCTTGATCGTGCGGTCGGGGTGCTGCCGGCCGAGCACGGTGGAGATCTCGGCCGCCGAGCGGGGCTCCTTCTGCTCGCCCAGATGCTCTCGGACGAGCTCGACGAGGGTGGGTCCCGACCGAGTGGGCGACTCCTTGGCGGCCGCTTTGGAAGTCGCCTTGGAAGTCGCCTTGGAGGCCGTCTTGGAGGCCGTCTTCCTCGCGGTCTGCTTTCCGGCCGGTGCGGCGGATTTCCGGCCGCCCGGCCGCCCGTCCGGAGCGGCCGCCCGCTTACGGGGTGCGGGCACCGCGGTGTCGGCCGGTGCGGCGGGGGAGACGGCCGTCGACGGGGTGCCCAGCACCTGCTGAATGCCCTGCAGGACGGTGTGATCGTGCCGCAGGGCGGCCAACTGGTCCTGGAGTGCCTCGATTTCCCCGCTGAGGCGCTCTTGTTCCTTGAGGTTGCGCTCGAGGTCACCGGCCACCTGGGTGCTGTACTGCGAGGTCAACTCGGTGGCGCCGGGAGCGGATTCGGACATGGGCTCGCACCTCTTCCTGGGGCATGGGCGTGCTGTGTCGCCTGCTTCCGGATGTGCGGGGACAGCTTCTGCCGCACGCCTATGTCGTAGTGATACTACGCAGTGCACCTGTCTTGTTCTGCCCTTGTGCCGGACCCGAGCGGGGCATCCGATGGTGGGCCGTCGCCCGGTGTCGGTCCGCGCTGCCCGAACTCGATCCTGAACGGGCCCGTCACCGCGTGCCGTTCGGCCCGGTGGACCGCCTTGATCGGGGTACACGGCTCGGCATGACTCACACTGACGACCCCACGGCGGCGCGGGCCGCGAGGCAACTGCGCCGCATACGGTCCTTCTACGCGGCCGGAGTCGCCCTGTGGACGGCGACGTCGGTCTGGACGATGTGGGATGCCCCCGGCAGTCGGCCCATGTGGATCTCCGTGCTCCTCCTGGCCGTCTTCACGGGCCTGCTGGCCATGACCTGCCGGTGGCTGCGGCGCGTCGAGCCCACCGGTTCGGCCCGGCCCGCACGCCATGTCGCGCTGTCCCACCGGGCCGGGCGCCACGCGCTGTCCAAGCCCTGACCACCTTTGCCGTAGGACGTCCTGCCGGCCTCGGTGGCCACGGTCCGACTCAGTCGGCCGAGCGGCGCTCATATGAGTTGCTTCTATTCCAAACGTGCACATAGCCACGCTTATTTGTCGATCTCCTGGGCACTTGGGGGACACCCTTGAGTCAGGCAGGGCTTTCGGCGACACATCGAGGAGCGGACGTGGCCATGCGCATCGGTGTCGAGGAGGAGTTCCACATCCTGGAAGTGGAGAGCGGGCTGCTCATGCCGCGAGCCGACGCGGTCCTGCGCCGGCTTCCCCGGCGCACTTTCACCACGGAGCTGCACCAGTCCACCGTGGAGTCCAACAGCGGGGTGCACGCCGGCCTGGGCGGTCTGTACGCCGACCTCTCGAGAACCAGACGGCGGCTCGACGCGGCCGCCTCCTCGCTGGGCCTCGCGGTGGTGGCCGCGGGCACGGCACCCCTCGCCCCGGCCGCCTCCGGACACCCCACCGCGGGCGCCCGCTATCGGCACATGGTCGAGGAGTACCGCCAGGTGGCCGACGAGCAGCTCATCTGCGGGGCCCAGGTCCACGTGGACGTACCGGACCGCGACACGGCCGTGGGGGTCATGTGCGCGGTCTCTCCCTGGCTGCCCGCGCTGCTGGCCCTGTCCGCCAGCTCGCCGTTCTGGCAGGGTGCCGACACCGGCTATGCCAGCTGGCGCACGCTGCTCTGGCAGCGCTGGCCGACCGCGGGGCCCGTCGGCTGCTTCGGGAGCGCGGCCGAGTACGACGCCGCGGTGGACGACCTCGTCCGGGCCGGGGTCATCAGCGACACGGGGATGATCTATTACGACGTGCGTCCCTCGGCACATCTGCGGACACTGGAACTGCGTATCTGCGACGCCTGCCCGCGAGTGGAGACCGTCGTGCTCGTCGCCGGCCTGTTCCGGGCCCTGGTGACCGAGGCCCTCGAACTCCGCGCTGCCGGTGCCGCGAGCTGCGACGGCCGTCACGAATGGCTGCGCGGCGCCTCCTGGCGGGCCGCCCGGTCCGGCCTGGAGGGTTCGCTGGTGGATCCCCGGACCCATCGGGAGGCGCCCGCAGCAGACGTCGTACGCGGACTGCTCGCCCGGCTGCGTCCCGCGCTGGAGACCCACGGTGACTGGCAGACGGTCGCGGATCTCACCGAGGCGGCCCTGGCGGCGGGCAGCGCCGCCGAGCGCATGCGCCGCAGGGCGCGGGAGGAGGACCTGCTGGCCTGCACCGACCTGCTGATCGCGGAGACCCGCGGGGAGCGGCGACAGCGCAGGTCGGCCCGCGCCGCCCGCACACGAGTCCGGCGCTCCGTCACGGGGCGGGCGGAGTCCGGTGCTCCGGAGGTCCTCGGCAGCTGACCCCGCTCCGCGCGGCTCATCCGGCCGCCCCTGTCAGCCTTTCACCCGACCGGTCCAGAGGAGAGGTTTCGTCCATGTCCACCAATTCCGCCCGGGTCGCGACCGGCAGGCGCGAGCCGGGGCCACCGTCCCCGCTCGTGACAGACGGCTTCTGGGAAGGAGGCGGCGTGGCATGTGCGGCCTGAGCGGCGAGATCCGCTTCGACGGCGGGCGACCCGACCTCGCGGCCGTGGAGCGCATGACCGACCGGCTCACCGCTCGTGGACCCGACGGCCAGGGCATCTGGACACGGGGCGCGGTGGCGCTGGGGCACCGGCGACTGAAGATCATCGACCTGTCCGACCTCGGCGCCCAGCCGATGACGGACGCCGACGGCGAGATCACCGGCGTCTTCAACGGCTGCGTCTACAACTACAAGGAGCTGCGCGAGGAGCTCAGGCGTCTCGGACACCGCTTCAGGTCGAACTCCGACACGGAGGTCGTGCTCCACGCCTACCGCCAGTGGGGGACCGCCTGTGTGGAGCGCTTCTACGGCATGTTCGCCTTCGCGCTCGTCGAGCACCGCACCGGGCGTCTCGTGCTCGGCCGCGACCGGCTGGGGATCAAGCCGCTGTATCTCGCGCCCGCGCCGGACCGGTTGCGGTTCGCCTCCTCCCTGCCCGCCCTTCTGGCCGCCGGAGACGTGGACACCTCCGTCGACCCGGTGGCCGTCCACCAGTACCTGAGCTGGCACGCCACGGTCGCCGCCCCGCACACCGTCCTCAACGGCGTGCGCAAACTCCCGCCGGCCACCGTACGGGTGGTCGACCCCGACGGCAGCCAGCGTGACCACCACTACTGGCAGCCGTCCTACACCCGGCGCGCCGAGTACGCGGAGATGGAGCCCGACGAGTGGCGTGACGCGGTGCTGGAGGCGCTGCGCACGGCCGTACGCCGCCGGATGGTCTCCGACGTGCCGGTCGGCGTCCTGCTCTCCGGCGGCCTGGACTCCAGCCTGATCGTCGCCCTCCTCGCCGACGAAGGTCAGCGTGACCTGAAGACGTTCAGCGTGGGTTTCGAGGCCGAGGGCGGGGAGGAGGGCGACGAGTTCCGCTACTCGGACCTGGTCGCCCGCGAGTTCGGCACGGACCACCGTCGGATGATGGTGCCCTCGGACCGGGTCTCGACCGCCCTGGACGACGCCGTCGCCGCAATGAGCGAGCCCATGATCAGCCACGACGTGGTCGCCTTCCACCTGCTGTCCGAGCAGGTCTCCAAAGAGGTGAAGGTCGTGCAGAGCGGGCAGGGCGCCGACGAGGTGTTCGCCGGGTACCACTGGTATCCGGAGCTGGCCGCCGTCGCCCGCGAGGACGAGCCGCAGCGGTACGCCGAGACGTACTTCGACCGTCCCCACGCCGACCTCGCCCGCATCCTCCAGCCGCACCTGCTGCCCCGGGACGACGTGTCGGGACGCTTCGTGAGGGAGCACATGGCGCTTCCCGGCGCGCAGACCGCCCTGGACGCGGCGCTGCGGCTGGACACGCACGTCATGCTCGTCGACGACCCGGTGAAGCGCGTCGACAACATGACCATGGCCTGGGGACTGGAGGCCCGCGTGCCCTTCCTCGACCACGAACTGGTGGAGCTGGCCGCGGCCTGTCCGCCGGAGCTCAAGCTCGCAGACGGCGGCAAGGGCGTCCTGAAGGAGGCCGGCCGCAAGCTCCTGCCGCGGGAGATCGTCGACCGGCCCAAGGGCTACTTCCCCGTGCCGGCCGTCCGCCACATGGCCGGACCCGTACTGGACCGGGTGCGCGAGGCGCTCGCGGCGCCCGAGGCGAAGAAGCGGGGCATCTTCCAGGAGTCGTACGTGGCCGAACTCCTGGCGGCGCCCGACGAGCACCGGACCAAGCGCGGCGCCAACGCCCTGTGGCAGGTGGCACTGCTGGAGATATGGCTGCAGACGCACGGAATCACGTGACCGGCGAGCACGGCACCGGGACCCCGCCCGCCGCGACGGCCGCACCCGCGCCGGGGTCCGCCCGCACCGCGGCCCCCGCCCCGATGCCCCTGCCCGAGGCGGAGGGCCCGCGCGACGCGGTGACCCGGCTCCAGGCGCACGGCTGCTGGTACCCCTCCGCCGATCCCGACGGCACCGCGACGGCCTTCATCTGCGACCGCGGTGGCGTGCCCCAGCTGTGGGCCGGGCCCGCGGACGGGGACGCGATCCGGCTGCTCGACTCCTCCCCGGACCCCGTGAAGGAGGTGTCCTGGTCACCCGACGGCCGCTGGATCGCCTACACCACCGCACCGGGCGGCGGTGAGCACACTCGTGTGCTGTGCGTACGGCCCGACGGCACCGGCCGCCGGCTGCTGGCCGGTGCCGACCCGGACACGTCCGCCTACCTCGGCTGCTGGGCCCACGACGGCTCGGCCGTCGCCGTCACCCTGGCCGCACCGGCCGCCTCCCGCGCCCCGCAGGACGGCCTGTGGCAGCCGCCGGACGCCGTGCCTGTCCACTGGACGGCCCGGGACGGCCGGGCGACCCTCCTCGGCACCACCGCCTACGCCGTGGGTCCGCGCGGAACACCGGCGACCCGGCCGGGCGGGGGCCTGTCCGCCTACCTGATCGATCCCGACGGCCTCGCCTCGCCCGTGCTCGTCGCCACGGAACCGGACGCCCCCACGCTGCGGGTGTGCGACCTCAGCCACGACGGACGGCTCGCGCTGCTGCGCCGGGGCCCGCGCGGGCGGCGGGAGGCGGTGGTACGACGCATACCCGACGCGGTGACGACCTTCACCCTGCCGGTCGCTGACGGCGACCAGTGGATCGGCCGGTTCTCTCCCGACGGGCGGACCCTGTGGCTGCGCAGCGACGCCGAACGGGAGTACGCGGCGCTGTTCGCCGTCGCTCTCGACGCCGACGGCACGCCGCTCGGCAGGACCGTCGCCGCCGAACGCGAGGACTGCGATCTCGAACTGCTGGCGATGGCGCACGACGGCCGCACGGCCGTGCTGGCGTGGAACGTGCGGGGTGCCTGCGAACTCCACGTCGTCGAGACCTTCCCGTGGCACGGGGCCGCGGACGCCGTCGGACCGGCGCGGCCGGTGCCGCTGCCCCACGAGGTCGTCACGCGGGTCGCGCCGGCCGGGACGGGACGGCTGCTGCTCGCGCTGTCCGGGTCGCAACGCCGTCCGGGCGTGTGGTGGGCCCACGAAGGGGTCTCCCTGCTGCGCACCCCGTGGTCCTCCCGGGACGAGGACGCCGTCCCGCCGGGCCGCCCGCCCGTACGCCCCGTGCTCACGGGACTCACCGCCCGGGACGGCTTGCCCCTCAGCGGCTGGTACTACCGTGCTCCGGGACGTGCCCCGAGCGAGCCGGCGCCGTGTGTGATCCACCTGCACGGCGGCCCCGAGGACCAGGAACGCCCCGTGCTCGACCCGCTCTACCACGAGCTGCTCGGGCGCGGACTGGACGTCTTCGCACCCGACGTGCGCGGCTCCGCCGGGCACGGCCGCACCTTCGTCGACGCCGACCTGGGCACCGGCCGCTTCGCCGCGCTCGACGACGTCGCCGACTGCGCGGCGCACGCGGTCACGGCGGGCCCCGCGGACCCCACCCGGCTGGCGGTGATGGGCCGCTCGTACGGCGGCTACCTGACCTTCGCCTCCCTCGTGCGGCACCCGGACCTGTTCCGCACCGGCGTCGCCGTCTGCGGCATGTCCGACCTGCTGACCTTCTTCGCCGGCACCGAGCCCTGGATCGCGGAATCCGCCGCGCACAAGTACGGCCATCCCGAACGCGACCGCGAACTGCTGCACGCCCTGTCACCCATGAGCCGTATCGACGCGCTGAGGGCCCCGTTGCTCGCCGTCCACGGCGAGCACGACACCAACGTGCCGCCGGAGGAGTCGCGGCAGTTCGTGCGGGCCGCGCGGGAACACGGCGTCCACGCCGAACTGCTCGTGCTGCGCGACGAGGGCCACGACTTCCTGCGCGCGGACAACCGCCGCCTGTTCCGCCGGACCGCCGCGGACTGGATGGAGCGGCACCTGCGCCCCTCCTGAGCCGCTGGGGGAGGGGACGGCCGGTGCAGGGCGTTTCGGCAGGCGTCCGCGGTCAACACGGTGTGCAGACCGGGTGAGCCGACCGTACGGCGTCGACACCCGAACGGGGCGGGACGGACTTGGGAGGAACCATGGATCACTCGCGGGCGCCCGTGCTGGAGGCGCTTGAGGAGTTCCGCAGGCGGGGTGACACGGTCTTCGGTCCGCCCGGCCACAGGCAGGGCCGCGGCGTGGACCCGAGGGTGGCGGAGGTCGTCGGACTCGACGTGTTCCGCTCGGACGTGCTCTCCCTCAACGGCCTGGACGACCGCCGTCAGTCCCAGGGTGTGCTCAGGCAGGCACAGGAGCTGATGGCGGACGCGGTAGGCGCCGAGCAGGCGTTCTTCTCCACGTGCGGCAGCTCCCTGTCCGTCAAGACGGCGATGCTCGCTGTCGCCGGTCCGGGGGAGAAGCTGTTGCTGTCGCGCAACGCGCACAAGTCCGTGATCTCGGGCGTCGTCGTCAATGGCGTGGAACCGATCTGGGTCCATCCCCGGTTCGACGCCGACCGGCACCTCGCCCATCCGCCGGAGCCCGACGACGTACGCCGCCGGCTCCAGGAGCACCCCGACGCCAAGGGCATGCTGCTGATCACCCCCACCGACTGGGGCACCTGCGCCGACGTCCGGGGCGTGGCCCGGGTGTGCCACGAGTTCGGCGTCCCCCTCATCCTCGACGAGGCCTGGGGCGCCCACCTGCCGTTCCATCCCGATCTGCCCGCCTGGGGCATGGACGCAGAGGCGGACCTGGTGGTCACGAGCGTCCACAAGATGGGCGGGGCGATCGAGCAGAGCTCCGTCTTCCACCTCCAGTACGACCGGGTCTCGCCGGAGGCTCTCAAGCAGCGGGAGGACCTGCTAGGCACCACCAGCGCCTCGTCCCTGGTGTACCTGACCCTGGACGGCTGGCGCCGCCAGATGGTCGAGCAGGGCCACGACCTCCTGGACGCCGCGCTGCACCGCGCGGAACGGATCAGGCTGGCGGCCGCGGATCTGCCGGGACTGCGGCCCATGGGGCAGGAGATCGTGGAGGAAGGGCTCGCCGCGGAATTCGACCCTTTGAAGATCGTGATCGATGTACGCGAGCTCGGGATCAGCGGCATGCAGGCCGCCGAATGGCTGCGGACCGAACGCCATGTGGACCTCGGCGGCTCGGACACCTGCCGGATCAGCGCGTCGATCACCCACGGCGACGACGACGAGACGGAGAAGACGCTCCTGGACGCCCTGCGCGCCCTCACCGAGGGCGCCGAGTCCATCGAGCGCAGGCCGCCGGTACGCCTGCCCGAGCCCTCCGCCCTGGAACTGGAGCAGGCCATGCTGCCACGCGAGGCGTTCTTCGCCGAGGTCGACCACGTCCCCGCCGAGCGTGCCGCGGGCCGTATCGCCGCGGAGATGATCAGCCCGTATCCGCCGGGAGTGCCGGTGATCGCTCCCGGTGAGGTCATCACCGACGAGATCCTCGACTATCTGCGCAGCGGCGTCGAGCACGGCGTCCTGATCCCGGACGCGGCCGATCCCTCGGTGAGGACGCTGCGGGTGGTGGCGCGGCGCTGAGGCCGGGCCAGGTCAGCCGGCCTCGTGCGGTTGTGCCACGAGGAGCGCCCTTGTCGGCGAGCGCGGTCAGGGACAGTGTCCGATACCCCATGGACTCGAACAGCACGGTGATGCGGTCGCCCTCCTCGCGCATCACCCGGGGCCTCAGGCCACGCGGATCCCCACGATGCAGGTGTCGTCGTCCGTGTCGGACCTGCTGTGCGTGAGCAGCCGGTCCAACTGCTGGTCCAGCGTGGGCGGGACCGCCCGCGCGACCGTCAGGAACTGCGCCAGGGACTCCTCCACGGAGCGGTCCCGGCGTTCGATCAGACCGTCGGTGTACATCAGCAGCGTGTCCTCGACGGCCAGCTGGACCTCGTGCTCCTCGTACACGGCCTCCGGTACGGCGCCCAGCAGCAGCCCCTTGACCAGGGGCAGCGGCGCCGCATCCGAGCCGCGCACCAGGACCGGGGGCAGATGCCCGGCCCGCGCCCAGCGCAGCGTGTGGCTCTCCGGGTCGTACAGACCGCACACGGCCGTGGCGGTGACGGCGCCGGTCAGATGGTGGGCCACCATGTTGAGCCAGGACAGCAGCTGGCCGGGCCCCGCGCCGGTCACGGCGAGCCCGCGCAGCGCGTTGCGCAGGACGACCATGCTGGTGGCCGCCTCGATGCCGTGCCCGGCGACGTCGCCCACGCACAGCAGCACCAGCCGGGACGGCAGTACAACCGCGTCGTACCAGTCACCGCCGACCAGGTGCTGGGTCTCCGCGGGCCGGTAGCGCACCGCCACGTCCAGTCCCGGAACCGTCAGCGGCGCCCGTGTCGGGGGCATGATGGCGTGCTGCAACTGCAGGGTCAGCCGGTTGCGTTCGCTGGACTGCTGCTCGGTGTGGGCGAGCTGGTCGCGGGTGGCGGCGAGCGCGACCTCGGTCCAGTGGTGCGCCGAGATGTCCTGGTAGGCGCCGCGCAGGACGTACAGCTGGCCGGCGGAGTCCAGGACCGGCTCCGCCACGACCCGGATGTGGCGGGTGACCCCGTCGGGGCGCAGGAGCCGGAACGCGGTGGACGCGGGACGACGCTGATGGAGCAGGGTGCGCAGGAACCGTCCGATGGCGATGCCGTCGTCGGGGTGCGCGTGGGCGGGCAGGTCCTCCAGCGGCACGGGGGCGTCGGTGGCGGGCCTGCCGTAGAGGTGGAAGAGCTGCCCGTTCCAGGTGATCTCGCCCGTCAGCAGGTTCTCCTCGAAGCCACCGATGCGGCCCAGGCGCTGGGCGTGCTGGAGCAGGCTCGCCAGCCGGGCCGTCTCGTCCTCGATCCGCCAGATCAGCAGGACACTGCCGCCGTGCCGACTGATGTTGATGTCGGCGACCGCCGCGAGCGGCACGTCGTCCACCAAGGCGGTGAGCCGCATGCGGTGGGCGCGGAACGGCTCGCCGGTGGCGTAGACCCGCTCCGTCCGTTCGAACAGCTCGCTGTGGCCGGCGGCCATCGGATACGCCTCCAGCAGCAGCGCCCCGTTCACGGCGCCCCGCGGACGGCCGGCCGGGTCGAGGAAGCGGCTGTTGACGTGGTGGATGCGGAAGTCGACGAGGTGCCCGTCGGAACCCAGGTGCGGCACTAGCACCAGAGCGGGATCGTGGAGCCCGTCGGCCAGGTCCATCAGTTCGGAGACGTCGGGCAGGACGCGCGGACCCGGGGCGCCGTCGGGGTGCTGGAACGCGTGCGTCTGCAGGGTGTGCGCGCACAGCTCCGCCAGGGCCTCGACCTGGCGGACGATCGCCGGGAGAGGGTCCTCCAGGGGAGTGGGCCAGACGATCTCCAGCACGCCGTGGATGCGCCCGCCGGTCTCGGCCGGCAGGGCCACGCGGCCGCCGTCGACGTAATGGTGCTGGCCGATGGAGGGCAGGCCGGTCTCGGAAAGACTGCGGATCCACTGTCCCGAGCGCTCGGTGAGGCCGCGGCGCGCCACGGTCGTCACGCCCGGCGGCACATGGCGCCAGCGTCCGGCCTCGGCCGTGGAGAACCCGGCACTGCCCGCCAGGGTGAGGGAGCCGTCGGCCCCCAGGGCCCAGATGGCCACCGCCTCGGCGCCCAGGGGGGTCAGCGCGTGCTCCAGCAGGGAGTCGGCGACCGCCTGGGTGTCCTCGGCGGCGGCCAGCGCCCCGCTCTCGGCAGCCCGCAGCCGTACGGCGGAGGAGTGTCCGTCGGGCGGGTCGGCTGTGGCCGTGGCGGCGAGAAAGGCGCTGGTCACCTCCGACAGCCGGTCGCGCGAGGCCTGGTTGATCACCTCGACGGCGAACTCCAGAGGCGTCACACCCGCCTGCTCGGTCAGCTCGGCGAGCTGACGCGAGGCCTGCGCGGGACCGCAGCCCAGCCGTTCGACCAGGATGCCCTTGGCCAGTTCGATCAGGGCCCGCCCGTCCGCCTCGGCCTGCGCCGCCCGCACCTCCTGGCGCAGCCGCTCCACGGTCGCCGCCAGCCTGCCGACGGGAGAGGACTGCCCGTCGGGGTCGTCGCGGTCGACGGCGGGCCGTTCCTGTGCGCGGGCGGTCTGGGGCTCGGGCGGCTGACGGAGATCACTCACAGTGGGGCCTGTTCCTCGGCTGGGGCGTCACGCGGTCGGCTGGCGGGCACGGCGTCCGCTCACCCGGGCAGCCACTGGCGGACACGGGCGATGAGGTCGCCGGTGTCGACGGGCTTGGTGACGTAGTCGTTGGCCCCTGACGCGAGGCTCTTCTCCTGGTCCCCGGGCATGGCCTTCGCGGTGACCGCGATGATCGGCAGCTCGGCGTACTGCGGCATGGAGCGGATCTCCGCGGTGGCGGCGTACCCGTCCATCTCCGGCATCATCACGTCCATCAGGACCAGCGAGATGTCCGGGTGCGCGAGGAGCATCTCGATGCCCTTGCGGCCGTTGTCCGCGTGCAGGACCTGGAAGCCGTGCAGCTCCAGCACCCCGCTGAGCGCGAAGAGGTTGCGGGCGTCGTCGTCGACCACGAGGACCGTCCGGCCGACGAAGGAGTCGTCCACCACCTGCGCCGCGGATCGCTGGGGCTCCTCGGGGCGCACCAGCGACAGCACGTCACCGGGCTGCTCGGCGGACAGGTGCAGCGTGATCCGCTCGCGCAGATCGTCCAGGCTGCTCAGGAAGTCCAGCGGCCGGTCGCCCGCCAGGGCCCGCAGACCCTGCTCCTGGCCGAGGGACATGCGGTGCCCGGTGTGCACGAGGACCGGCACGCTTGCCAGCGCCGAGTCGCCGCCCATGGCCTCCAGGAAGTTCGCGCCCTCGTCGTGCGGAATGCCGAGTTCGAGGACGACGCAGTGGCAGGGGTCGGCGGCCAGGGTGCTCGCCGCCTCCTGCGCCCCCACGGCCGTGATGATGTCGATCGCCCCGTGCGGGCCGTCGGCGTCCTGGGAGAGGTCCGCGACGGCCCGCTCGGCGACGAGCGTGAGCAGTCCGCGCGGACGCTCCTCGATGACCAGCAGCCGGCGCCTGCGCTGCTCGGGGGAGGGAGCGGCGGCCGCCAGGGCTCGCGGCGCCGTGTCGTCGTCGGGGCCGGCACTGTCGTACGACTGCTCCACGGGCCGTCCGCCGTTGTCCTGCAACTCCTCGAAGTCGGCGCGCGCGACCGGGAGATAGAGCGTGAAGGTGCTGCCCTGGCCGGGAGTGCTGTCGACCGTGACCGCACCGCCCAGCAGATGGGCGATCTCCCGGGTGATGGACAGACCGAGCCCGGTGCCGCCGTACTTGCGGCTCGTCGTGCCGTCGGCCTGCTGGAACGCCCCGAAGATCGTCTCCAGTTGCTGCTGCGGGATGCCGATGCCGGTGTCCTTGACCCGGAACGCCACGACGGGTCCGCCCCGGTGCACGCCGGCCGGCACCTCCTGGTCGGCGGGCGGTTCGATCCGCAGCTCCACACCGCCCTGCTCGGTGAACTTCACCGCGTTCGACAGCAGGTTGCGCAGGATCTGGCGCAGCCGGGAGTCGTCGGTCAGCAGGTCCGCCGGGGTGCCGGGGGCGGTGGCCACCGTGAACTCCAGGCTCTTCTGGCTCGTCATGGGCCGGAACGTCGCCTCGACGTACTCCAGGAGCTTGCGCAGCGGGACCCGCTCGGGGGCGACGTCCATCTTGCCCGCCTCGACCTTGGACAGGTCGAGGATGTCGTTGATCAGCTGGAGCAGGTCCGAGCCCGCCGAGTGGATGATGCCCGCGTACTCGACCTGCTTCGGCGTGAGGTTGCGCGAGGGGTTCTGCGCCAGCAACTGGGCCAGGATCAGCAGGCTGTTGAGCGGGGTGCGCAGCTCGTGGCTCATGTTGGCCAGGAACTCCGACTTGTACTTGGACGCCAGCGACAACTGCTGCGCCCGGGTCTCCAGTTCCTGCCGGGCCTGCTCGATCTGGAGGTTCTTGGCCTCGATGTCGCGGTTCTGCGAGGCCAGCAGCGAGGCCTTCTCCTCCAGCTCCGCGTTGGAGCGCTGGAGTTCGTCCTGCTGGACCTGCAACTCCTCGGAACGGGCCTGGAGTTCGGCCGTCAGCCGCTGGGACTCGTCAAGCAGCTCGTCGGTGCGGACGTTGGCGACGATGGTGTTGAGGTTGACGCCGATGGTCGGCATCAGCTGCGCCAGGAAGTCCTGGTGGATCTTCCTGAAGCGGCTGACGGAGGCCAGCTCGATCACACCGAGGACCTGCTCCTCGACCACGATCGGCAGCACCACCAGAGCGGTGGGCGCGGCGTGCCCGAGACCCGAGGAGATGGTGACGTACCCCTCGGGCAGCTCCTCCACGGTGACGCTGCGGCGGTTGCGCGCGGCCTGCCCGACCAGCGAGCGCCCGACCGGGATGCGGGTGGGCCGCTCTTCGTCGTCGGGATAGCCGTACGAGCCCACCAGCCGCAGTTCGTGCCCGCGCTGGGTGTCCTCCGCCAGGTAGAAGGCGCCGTACTGGGCCGCGACCAGCGGGGTGAGCTCGTCCATGATCAGCTCGGCGACCACGGGCAGGTCACGGTGGCCCTGCATCAGGCTGGAGATCCGGGCCAGGTTGGTCTTGAGCCAGTCCTGCTCCTGGTTGGCCCGGGTGGTCTCGCGCAGGGACTCCACCATGGAGTTGATGTTGTCCTTGAGCTCGGCGACCTCACCGGAGGCCTCCACGTTGATCGACCGGGTCAGGTCGCCCTCGGCGACGGCGCTGGCGACCTCGGCGATCGCGCGGACCTGCCGAGTGAGGTTCCCGGCCAGCTCGTTGACGTTCTCGGTGAGCCGCTTCCAGGTGCCCTCGACACCCTCCACCTCGGCCTGCCCGCCGAGCCGTCCCTCGCTGCCCACCTCGCGGGCCACGCGGGTGACCTCCGCAGCGAACGACGAGAGCTGGTCCACCATCGTGTTGATGGTGGTCTTCAGCTCCAGGATCTCGCCCCGGGCGTCGACGTCGATCTTCTTCGACAGGTCACCGTTGGCCACCGCGGTCGTCACCAGGGCGATGTTGCGCACCTGACCGGTGAGGTTGTTGGCCATCGAGTTGACGTTGTCGGTGAGGTCCTTCCAGGTGCCGGCCACGTTCGGCACATGCGCCTGACCGCCGAGGCGCCCCTCGGTGCCGACCTCGCGGGCCACCCGGGTGACCTCGTCGGCGAACGCGGACAGCGTGTCGACCATGGTGTTGATGACGTCCGCCAGGGCTGCGACCTCGCCCTTGGCCTCCACGGTGATCTTCTGGGAGAGGTCGCCGCGGGCCACGGCGGTGGCGACCTGGGCGATCGAACGGACCTGCCCGGTCAGGTTCGACGCCATCACGTTGACGTTGTCGGTGAGGTCCTTCCAGGTCCCCGACACGCCCCGCACGATCGCCTGCCCGCCCAGGTTGCCCTCGGTGCCGACCTCGCGGGCGACGCGGGTGACCTCGTCGGCGAAGGCGGAGAGCTGGTCGACCATCGTGTTGATGGTGTTCTTGAGTTCGAGGATCTCGCCGCGGGCGTCGACGGTGATCTTCTGGGAGAGGTCGCCCTGCGCCACCGCGGTCGCCACCTGGGCGACGTTGCGGACCTGCGCGGTGAGGTTGCCGCCCATGAAGTTCACGGAGTCGGTGAGGTCGCGCCAGGTGCCCTTGACGCCCTTGACGTCGGCCTGTCCGCCGAGGCGTCCCTCGGTGCCGACTTCTCGGGCGACGCGGGTGACTTCGTCGGCGAAGGCGGAGAGCTGGTCGACCATCGTGTTGATGGTGTTCTTGAGTTCGAGGATCTCGCCGCGGGCGTCGACGGTGATCTTCTGGGAGAGGTCGCCCTGCGCCACCGCCGTCGTCACCTGGGCGACGTTGCGGACCTGGGAGGTGAGGTTCCCGGCCATGAAGTTGACCGAATCGGTCAGGTCGCGCCAGACGCCGCCCACCCCGGGCACCTGCGCCTGTCCGCCGAGACGGCCCTCGCTGCCGACCTCGCGCGCGACGCGGGTGACCTCGTCGGCGAACGCGGACAGCTGGTCGACCATCGTGTTGACGGTCTCCTTCAGCTGAAGGATCTCCCCGCGCGCGGGCACGTCGATCTTCTGGGACAGGTCGCCCTTGGCCACCGCCGTCGCCACCTGGGCGATGTCACGCACCTGGGTGGTCAGATTGCCGGCCATCGCGTTGACCGAGTCGGTCAGGTCCGCCCAGGTGCCGGAGACGCCCGGAACCTCCGCCTGGCCGCCCAGCGTGCCCTCGGTGCCGACCTCGCGGGCCACCCGTGTGACCTCCGAGGTGAACACGGACAGCTGGTCGACCATGCCGTTGAAGACGGTGGCGATGTCGCCCAGCAGGCCCTGTCCGTCGGACGGCAGCCGCGTGCCGAAGTCGCCGTCGCGCACGGCGGTCAGCCCGGCCAGCAACTGCCGTAGCTCCTGCTCGCCCGGGGCCTTCTCCCGAGCCGGTGTCGACGTGCTGGTCATGCGCACCCTCGTTCCGCTCCCCAAGAGTCCCCGCACCGAGGACTCGGAACCGTGCCGGGCTCGTCACGGGCCCGCTCACCAGCGACAATTCCGCACCCCACGGAGCTGCCCGATGAGAAATCCGTCGAAGATTAACCCAGGTGCCGAGTGGCGACAAAAGGCTGTCGGGAGGGTTGTGACCCACCGAAAAAAGAGTGGGTGAAGCCGGCATGAGAGGGAGGAGCCCGGGTACTCGTCCGAGTTTTCACGCGTCCGGCCGCGTCGACGCGAGGGCGTCCTCCAGGGTCGGGTGAAAGGGGACGACGGTGTCGAGTCCCACGAGCTCCAGAGTGCGCAGCACCGCGCCCCGCACCACCACCAGCCGCAGCCATCCCCCTGCGGCCCGGGCGTCCTGGAAGGCGGCGATCAGGGAGTTGACGCCGCTGGAGTCCATGAACGTGACCTTGCTCAGGTCGACCACGACCCGGTGAGCCGCGGCGGTGTCCCCTGCGGCCAGGGCCCGCGTCAGGCCGCCCACGCTCTGGTGGTCGATCTCTCCGTCGAGGCCGAGGACGGTGATGCCGTCGGCGTCGGTCCGGACCACGGCCAGTCCGCCGCGGTCCTCTGCTTCCCGGTTGTCTGCCACTTGCGTCCTCTGCGCACTCGATGGGGCTGTCACGTCCTTGGTGCCACCGTTGCCCAGGAAGCCGGGGTGCGATGCATGAGACCGTTCCCGAGTTCGTCGGCAGCAGAAGAAAAGCGCGGCACAGGCGTAAGGGGCGAACCACGGGGTAGCCGCGCGCTCATGAACGGGGTACTGGAGATGGTCGGCGGGGTGCGGGTCCTGCCTGAGGAGTGTTCGCGGATGCCGGAAGCCGCACCTGCCGAGGTGACCGTGGCCCTGGACGGAGCGGACGGCTGTATCGCCGACGCGCGGGCCCAGACGTCGAAGTTCCTGACGCGGGTGCAGGGGGAGTACGGGCTGCCGGTGGCGGCCCGCACCGTGGACCTGGGGCAGCTGGTGGTCAGCGAGCTGGTCACCAACGCGCTGAAATACGCGCCTGGCCCGGTGCTGCTGCAGCTGCGCATCACCGACGGCATGCTGGAGATCGAGGTGTGGGACACCGATCCGACACTTCCCATGGCGCGCGCCGCCGACGTAGGCCGGGTGGGCCAGCACGGTCTGGAGATCGTCATGGCGGTCGTACAGGGAATCGAGGTGCGCCGAGAACCCGTCGGCAAACGCGTCACGGCCCGGCTCACGCTCTTCGACGATCCGTTGTAGTCACCGGGCGCCGACGGCGCCGACGGCTGCGGGCGGGCACACGCGAGCCGGACGGATGGGTGCTGGGTCGCTGAGGCGATGCCGCTGGGTGCGGCGCCCGTGAGACCGAGTCACCCGGGCGCCGGCAGCTCCGGGGACTTCGCGTGCGGTGCGGATGGGCGCCGGGGCGCTGAGGCGATGCCGCTGGGTGCGGCGGCCGCGGGACCGAGCCACCCCCAGGAGCCAGGAGCGCGGTTACGGCGCCGAGGGTGCCGTCTGTGACCTCGTCGCGGGCGGCCTGGCGGTACGCGCAGTTCCGCCAGGCCCGCATCGCGGGCGCCGCCGGACGCGGTCGGGCCGACGCCGGCCCCGCCCGCCGGCCGGGGACGCGCGAACTGGACCCGCCGCTTCCGCACGCGGGCCCCGGTCGCCGTCGGGGTGCCCGCAGGGCAGCCCGCGCACCGCGCCTCCGTCACGCCGACGGACGGCTCCGGAGTCCGTACCGACGGGACCCGGGCCGACCCCGGAAACGTCAGCCGGCAGCGAGCGCCTTCTCGGCGGCCGTCTTGATGCGGTTGCCGAAGTCGGGAGCGTCCTTGCGGGCCGCGGCCAGCGCCAGACCGACCAGCAGTTTGCCCAGCCCGTGGCCCTCCAGCACGTTGAAGATACGGACCCGGGTCCTGCCGTCGGGCAGGGACTCCAGGTCATAGCCGCCCTCGCGCACGCTCACGCTGTTCTTGGACACCTCGACCCAGCGGATCCTGACCGGGGCTTCGAGTTCGGTGATGCGGAACTCCCGCGCCGTCTTCATGCCGGCGTCCTTGACGGTGCTCCGGAAGACCGTGCCCACAGCGGTCGGCGTCTCCGGAATCCTCTCGATCCTGAGCACCCGGGGACTGAACTGGGGATCGTTGCGCCCATCGGCGAGGTAGGCGAACACCTCCTGCACCGGACGGTCGACCTCCACCACCGCTTTGAACTCTCCGGACATGGGAACTCCTCATCGGTCGGGCCGTATCGGATCCGCGCCTCTCCTCGCCGGACGGGGCACGGACCCTGCGGTGACTCGCATACGGCCGCGGCCCGGTCGGGACACGACCAGGGCCCGGGAACCCCTGTGCCATGGCGGCACCGTGACCCTACGGGAGGACCGGACATCACGCGAGACGAACGGTGACCGTGCCGACGTCCCGACCGGCAGGGCCGGGCCGGACCACTGCATCCGGCCGGGGGATCACAACGGAATCCGCAGTACACGCGGTACACACAGGGAGGTATCCCGTGGCTCGTCGCCATCGCCTGATCCGAGTAGACCCGAGTGCTGTGTGGGACGTCCTCGCCGACGGTCACCGCTATGCGGAGTGGGTCGTGGGGACCTCCCGCTCCGAGCCGGTCCGCGGACAATGGCCGCACAAGGACGCGGCGCTCCGCTTCCAGGTCCCGATCGGACCGCTGAAACTGGTCAACGAAACGGTCGTACGCCACTGCGAGGAAGGCGTCAGCCTGGAGCTGGAGGCCCATGCCGGCGTGCTCGGCACCGCCCGCATCGCGATCGAGCTGCGGCCGTGGGGCGAGGAGTGCCTGGTCATCGTCGACGAGCACCCGCTGCGGGGAGCCGGTGGCCGACTGCACAACGTCGGATTCGACGCGCTGATCCAGCTGCGCCACCGGACCATGCTCGCCCGCCTGGCCAAGCTGTGCGAAGGCCTGGAGAGAGACGCCCGCGACACCCCGCGACCGGTACCGGGCGTCGCGGGAGCCGGCCGTGCCTGACGCCGTCGTGATCGGCGCGGGCCCCAACGGCCTGGTCGCCGCGAACGTGCTGGCGGACGCCGGATGGAGCGTCGAGGTGCTGGAGGAACAGCCGGAGCCGGGCGGCGCCGTGCGCCACGACCGCGGGGTCGATCCCGCCTTCGTCAGCGACCTCTTCAGCTCCTTCTACCCGCTCGCGGCCGCCTCCCCGGTCCTGGCCGCACTGCGGCTGGAGGACCACGGGCTGCGCTGGAGCAACGCACCGAGCGTGCTCGCACACCCCCTCACCGACGGCAGCTGCGCCCTCCTGGACCGCGACCTCGACACCACGGCCCAGTCCCTCGACACCTTCGCCCCCGGCGACGGCGACGCCTGGCGGCGGCTCGACGAGGTGTGGCAGAGCCTGCGCCACGACATCCTGGACGCCTTGTTCACCCCCTTCCCGCCGGTCCGCGCGACAGCCCGCCTGGCGTGGCGGCTGCGCGCCGCGGGCGGTCTGCGCATGGCCCGGACCCTGGTCCTTCCGGTACGGCGGCTGGGGGAGGAGGAGTTCCGTGGACAGGGCGGGCGGCTCCTGCTGGCGGGAAACGCCCTGCACGCCGACCTCACCCCCGAATCGGCGGGCAGCGGCGGCTTCGGCTGGCTGATGTCCATGCTGGGCCAGACCTACGGCTTCCCCGTGCCCGTCGGCGGCTCCGGCGCCCTGACCCAGGCCCTGGCCCGCCGCCTCGAGGCCAGGGGCGGGCGGGTCCGCTGCGGACAGCGCGTCGAGGAGGTCGTGGTCCGCGGCGGCCGGGCCGTCGGCGTGCGGACGGCCGGCGGCGACGCGGTACCGGCCCGCCGGGCGGTGCTGGCGAACGTGTCGGTGCCCACGCTGTACGGCCGCCTCCTCGACCCCGAGCACCTGCCCGCGCAGCTCCTGGACGACCTGCGCCGCTTCCAGTGGGACTTCGCCACCTTCAAGGTCGACTGGGCGCTCGACGGCCCGGTGCCCTGGCAGGCCGAGCAGGCGTCCCGGGCCGGCACCGTCCACCTCGCCGACGGTGTCGACGAACTCACCCGCTTCGCCGCGCAGCTCGCCATGAGGCAGGTCCCGGACCGGCCCTTCCTGCTGTTCGGGCAGATGACCACGGCCGACGCCACCCGCTCCCCGCGGGGCACGGAATCGGCGTGGGCCTACACCCACGTCCCCCACGAGATCGGCGCCGACGCGGCCGACGAGGGCATCACCGGCCAGTGGGACACCAAGGACCAGGAACTCATGGCCGACCGGGTCGAGGCCCAGGTGGAGCGGTTCGCGCCGGGTTTCCGCGACCTGATCCGCGCCCGCCGCATCCTGGCACCGCCGACCCTGCAGGCCATGGACGCCAATCTGAGCGGCGGCGCCATCAACGGCGGTACGACCGCCCTGCACCAGCAGCTCGTCTTTCGCCCCGTGCCCGGCACCGGACGCCCGGAGACCCCGGTCCCGGGGCTCTTCCTGGCCTCCTCCGGCGCCCACCCGGGCGGCGGAGTGCACGGTGCACCGGGCGCCAACGCGGCCCGGGCCGCCCTGCACCGCCACCGGCCCCCCGGCCTCACCCGCGCCCAACGACTCCTGACCCGCCGCGACCGCACCGGAAGCAGGCGCTGACCCCTGGCGCCGCCCGCCGGGGCGGCCGTACCCGTCGAGGAGGAGCAGTGAACGAACACCGGCAGGATCCCGGCGGCCCCGACCGTGACCATCGACGCCCCGCAGGCCTCGACGACACGACCGTCGAGGCCCTCGGGGCGCTCTCCAAGGCCCTGGAGACGACCGAGCGGGCCCGGGGCCGGCTCTACGACTTCCATCAGCTGACCGGCACGGCGGACCTGCAACTGGACGACGCCGTACGGCTGTTGGAGGAGGCGGGGCATCCGGAGTGGGCCGCGAAGGTCCGCTCGGAGATCCTCGGACGCAATGTGATCCCCGGACACTGGACCTTCCAGATCGTGGAGGCCTACAACGCCACCTACTACCGGCCCTTCCAGCAGCTGGAGGCGAGCGCGGTCGAGGAACTCGCGCAGGGCCGGGACCACTTGTACGAGGCCGAGCTGAAGGAGGACCGCCGTACTCCCGGCCACCCCGACCACACTCCGCGTCCGCCGGCCCCCGGGAGCTGAGCCCCGGGCGACCGCGCGGACGCGGACACGGCCGGCAGGGCGTCCGTCCGACGAAAGGAGGGCCGATCCGTGCGCAGCAACCCGCTTGACGGCCGTACGGTGGCCGTCACCGGAGCAGCCCGTGGTGTGGGCGCAGCCCTGGCCCGGGAGATCTCGCGGCGCGGGGCCCGGCTCGCCCTGCTGGGCCACGAGAAGCCGCTCCTGGACACGGTGGCCGCGTCCCTCCCGGGGCCGGCCCTGGCCGTCGAGGTCGATGTCACCGATCCGGAGGCGCTGGCCGTCGCGGCCGGTGACGTGCGGGCCCGTCTCGGACCCGCCTCGGCCGTGGTGGCCAACGCGGGCATAGCGGAAGGCGGTCCGTTCCAGGACTCGCCGCCGGCCGCCTGGAGCCGCGTCGTGGACGTCAATCTCACCGGCAGCGCCAACACGGCCCGGGCGTTCCTGCCGGACCTTCTCGACACGGGGGGCTACTTCCTGCAGATCGCCTCGCTCGCGTCGCTCGGCGCGGCCCCGATGATGAGCGCCTACTGCGCCTCCAAGGCGGGCGCCGAGGCCTTCGCGCACTCCCTGCGGGCGGAGGTGGCACACCGGGGGGTCGGCGTGGGCATCGCCTACCTCAACTGGACGGACACCGACATGATCCGCGACGCCGACCTGCATGCCGTGCTGCGGGAACTGCGCGTCCGCATGCCCGGGCCTGCCCGCCGAGTGCACCCCGCCGAAACGGTGGCCGCCCAGGTGGTCAGGGGGCTGGAGCGGCGCCGTACGGCCGTCTACGCACCGGCCTGGCTGCGTCTGGTCCAACCGGTGCGGGCGGCCCTGCCACCCGTCGTCCTGCGCGTGTCGCGTCGCGCGCTCTCCCGCCTGGAGGCCGAGCAGCCCGTCGAGTACACCGGTCCTCTGGGCGCCGGCGGCCTCGCCGACCGCGGGACGCGTAGCGAGCGCTGAACCGGCAGGCTGCCGCGACCCGTACATGGTGCGGCCCGTCAGCCGGTTCGGACCGGCCCGGTCCGCCGCGACGGCAGTTTCGCCCCGGGGCGAACTCCCGGCGGACCGGGAGTCCGCGGTGCCCGAGGCGAAACTGCCCGTGGCCTCACCGCGTGGCGGTGTCGGCCGCGGTGCCGGTCAGGAGCGGCGGGTGCGGCGGGTGGCGTAGAGGGCTGCGGCCCCCAGGGCGATCACCGCGGCTGCTCCGCCGGCTATCGGGGCGACCGGTGCGCTGGATCCGGTCTCGGCCAGCGGCGGGGTGCTGTCGCTGGGCGAGGGCGCCGGGCCGGTGGGGGGCGTCGACTCCATCGGAGGCACGTCCGGGGTGGTGGGCGGGGTGCTGGAGGAGGGGGGCGGGGTCGTGGGCGTGGCCGGCGGAGTCGTCTCGTCCGCGGGCGGCTGGCTGGCCGGCGGGCTGCTCGGGCTGTCCGGCACGGACGGGGAGGCCGGGGGCGTGGGGGAGTTCGGCTGCTCCGGGGTGCACGACTTGTCGCCGCCGTTCCAGGCCGCGATCAGGTGGTAGGGCGTGACGACGTTGTCGGGCTGGTAGGGCGCGGGCCCGTGGCCCTCGCCCGAACGGCCGTCGTAGATGACGTCGTCGCCGTACAGGTCGATCTGCCCGTAGCAGTCCGGCGTCTTCACCGTGAGCTTCTGCCAGGTCCGCTTGGCGTCGTCGCGGCCGGCGAGGTCCTCGGCGCCGAGGTAGACCGTGGCGTGGTCGACGAGCGTCTGGAGACCGGAGGTGTACCAGTTGGGCCCCTCGGTGGTGTATTCGGCCAGTGAGACCGGGTACTTGCAGCCGTCGCCGACCGTCTGGCCCGGAGCCAGCCGCACCTCGACGGTGCCGGGGGCGCTGGACCACTGGCGGAAGCCGCCCTGCGAGGTCCAGTCGGCGTCGACCGGCTTTCCGTCGGAGTCGACGAGGCGGTACTGGACCGTGGCCGACTGGCAGCCGCCCCCGGGCGTGGCGTTGGCGGTGGTGGCCCCGAGCAGGGGGGTGGCGATGGCGATGAAGGCGGTTGCGGCGACAGCGGCCGACGTTCTGGAGCGTGAAAGGCGCGTCAAGATATGCCCTAGCGGATTCGAGAGTGTGGGAGGTGGCAGGACGCGAGCAGCCGCGGTGGGCGAGGAAGGAGAATGCAAGCCGTGGCCCGAGCCACTCGTGTCACTTCGCTCGCTTCAGTTACGGCGAGCGAGCCGCATTCTTGTCGCTCTTCACAACTCCCGTCAATCTTTCACGAGTTCGGCACGCCATGCCGTCCTGGCTTGCGTGTTCTGCCCCGGTATTCGCAGGTCGGACACCGGGGCGGCCGGGGCCTGCCGGGGTAGGACGCCGGTGGGACGAGCAGCCTCGCAGGACCTTCGGAGGAGATGAACGCGTGAGAGTCGTCGTGACGGGTGCGTCCGGGTTCCTCGGGCGACTGCTGGCCGGGACGTTGTCGCGGGCGGGGACGTTCGCTGGCCGGGAGATCGGCACTCTGGTGCTGGTCGACCGTGTGGCGTGGACCGAGCACCCGCAGGAGCCCGGGGTGCCGGTCCAGGTGGTGCACGGAGAGCTGGTCGAGCACCTGGACACGGTCTTCGCCGAGCCGGTGGACGTGCTGTTCCATCTCGCCGCCGCGGTGTCCGCCGAGTGCGAGGCCGACTTCGATCTCGGGATGCGCACCAACGTGGACGTCACCCGCGCCCTGCTGGAGGCGGCGCGGGCGCAGTCCGGTGCGGGCGGGCCGGTGGTACGGATGCTGTTCGCCGGCAGCATCGCCGTCTACGGCTCCCATCCGGCCCTGTCCCTGCCACCGGCGGTCAGCGAGACGACGGTGCCCGTGCCGCGGTCGAGCTACGGCACCCAGAAGCTGATGTGCGAGCACCTGATCGCGGACTGCACCCGCCGTGGCTTCGTCGACGGGCGTGTGGCGCGGCTGATGACGGTGGCGGTCCGTCCGGGCCGGCCCAACGCGGCCGCGTCCGGCTTCCTGTCCGGCATCGTCCGTGAACCGCTCGCCGGTCTGCCCGCCGTCTGTCCGGTGGATCCGGGACTGACGGTGGCCCTGTCCTCACCCCGGCGCACCGTCGAGGGAATCCTCCGCGTCGCCGAGGCCGAACGCGGCACCGGGCCCGGATACCTGGAGGGCCCGCTGCCGGTCAACCTTCCCGCCCTGACCGTCTCCGTCGCCGACATGCTCGCGACTCTGCGGCAGGTGGCCGGTGACACCGTCGCCGACCGGGTCACCCTCGCCCGCGATCCGGCGGTCGAAGCGATCGTCGGGTCGTGGCCCGCCGTCTTCGACCACCGGCGCGCCGCCGCACTGGGCCTGCGTCCCGACGCGAGCTTCCGGTCCGTGCTCGACGACTACCTCACCGATCACCCCGAGGCGGTCGCGGCCCCGCCGGGCTGAACCGCGGGCACTCCCGAACACGCCGGAGCCCCCGCGGCCCGGTCAGCCGGGGAAACGTCCGGTGGAGCGCAGCAACCAGCGGCGTTCGGCGTACGCCAGGTCGTCGCGCCACAGCCGTGCGGCCCCGGCCGCCATCAACCGGCGCAGCACGGGGGCCGCCGTGCGGGCCGCGGCGAAGCCGGGACGCTCGGAGGAGGCCACGACCGCTTCCACGACGGCGGTGCGGGGCCGGCCCCGTTCATCGGCGCCGAGCGGGGTCACATGCGTCTCGACCACGGAGCCCGAGCCCTCGCCCTCGGTGATGCGCATGACGACCGTGCGCGGTTCGGGCGTGGTGAACAGGGCCCGCACCGGTACGACGAGCCGCCCCGCGACCTTGAAGGAGACGTCCACCGTGAACCCGTCCTCGTCGGCCCCCTCGGAGTCGGGCGTGCCGACCACGGTCAGGTCGACGAAGGAGTACGGGTGGAACCAGGCCCCGTGCCAGGGGTCCAGCCGGTTGGCCACGACGTCTTCCGGCTCGCAGATCCCCGCCCCGGTCCAGACGGCGGCGACGGAGCGGGACAGGCCCGGGCGCGGCGGGACGACCGGTGCCCGCGTCGGAGCCTCACCGCCCACCTGGTCCAGGCGCACCCAGACCAGCACACCGTCGTCGTGCACGGGCAGCGGCTCCCAGCCGGCGAACGGCCCGCCGTCCAGGGCGAGACCGTGCCAGTGGCAGACGAGGGTCCCGCAGCGCACCGGGCTGTCGGCGAGCGGCGCTCCCAGATGCGGGCAGCTGCCGGGACCCGCCGCGAGCCGGCCGTCGGCGGTACGCCACACCACCACTTCCTGCCCGGCCACCGTCGTGGCCAACGGCCGGTCGTCCCGCAGGTCCCGGGTGGCACCGACCACGTACCAGTTGCCGGACGGGCGGGCCTGGGCCCGCTTCAGCGCCTCGGCGATCAGAGCGGGCCGGGCCTCGCGCCAGGTCGGTCGCTGCTTCTCCCACCGCACCGGACGGCGGCGCAGGGAGAGGGGGTAGCGGGTACGTCCCGCTGGGCGCCGCGGTTTCATGCGATCCTCCGCGATGGTGGTGAGGTGTCCACGGCGCTGGGCAAGGGCGCCACCCGGGGCCCGGCCATTCTGTGCCGCAGCCGCGCCGAGCCCACCCTGACCAGCCCGTCGAGGGCCACAAGGGCACGGCGGTGCGTCGGGACCACGGCTCGGCGCTGCACGCAGCGGTGACCGTCCGCGGCGACCGCGTCCAGGATCCCGCCGTACAGGACGAAGGCGGTGCGGATGCACGGGCGCGAGACCGGGTCGAGCATGGCGAGCCCCGGGGCCGCCTCCCGGTAGACGCCGCGCGTCAGCGCTTCGAACTCCCGCAGTGCCGCGGTGATCCTGCGGTCCGGCAGTCCGGTGTCCCGGCTCCAGCGCAGCAGCTGCCGGTCGACGCCGTGGGCGGCCAGCAGGTCGGCGGGCAGATAGACGCGGCCGCGGTCGAGGTCCTCGCCCACGTCGCGCAGGAAGTTGGTCAGCTGGAACGCCACCCCCAGGGCCGCCGCGTGCGGCGCGGCCTCCTCACGCGGGACGACCGTGCCGAGCACCGGAAGCATCTGCAGCCCGATCACCTCCGCCGATCCGTAGGTGTACGTACGCAGGTCGGCATAGGTGGCATAGCCGGTGACGTCGAGGTCGGCGCGCATCGCGGTCATGAAGTCGCTGAAGTGGCGGTGGTCGATGTCGTAGCGCCGCGCGGTGTCGGCCAGGGCGCGGACGACGGGCTCGGTGCTCACGCCCGTGCGCAGGCCGGTCTCCAACTGGTGCTGAAGACGGGTCAGCCGCTGCGCGCGCTCGGCGGTGGTGGTCGTACCGTCGAGCGTGTCGACGATGTCGTCGGCCCAGCGGGCGAACCCGTACAGCGCGTGCACGGCCGGCCGGCGCGACACCGGCAGCAGGCGGGTGGCGAGGAAGTACGTCTTGCCGTGCCGGGCGTTGAGCTGCCTGCACCGGGTGTACGCCTGGCGCAGTCCTGATTCGGTGACGCCGGCCGCGTCGAGTTCACGGTCGGTCATACCGGCCTCCGTTCCCGGGGTTCGCTTACGGCGGGGCGCGAGCGCCCCGGTCGGGTGCCGCCGGTGATGCGTGCCGCGGCCAGCTTGCCCGACAGCAGGACGGTCGGCACGCCGACGCCTGGGGTGGTGCCGCAGCCGGCGAGGACCGCGTTGGCCGTGCCGCGCACCAGGTTGCGCGGCCGGAACGGCCCGGTCTGCGCGAAGGTGTGGGCGGCGGAGAAGGGCGTGCCGGCCGCGTGCCCCTGGGCCTGCCAGTCGGCAGGAGTGACCAGGCACTCCTCCTCGACGGCGGCCGCGATGCCGTCGAGGCCGCGTCGGTCCAGCTCGGTGAGCAGGCTGTCGCGGTAGCGCGGTCCCAGGTCGGCCCAGTCGGCCGCGCCGGGCCCGATGGCGGTGTTCGGGCAGGGAGCGAGGATGTAGTGCAGGTGCCGGCCGGGCGGGGCCAGGCTCGGGTCGGTGGCTGTCGGGCGGGTGATGAGCAGGGACGGGTCGCTCATCAGGCTGCCGGTCTCGGTGAGTTCGGAGAACGTCCGCCGCCAGGCCGCGCCGAAGGAGATCGTGTGATGGGCCAGCCCGGGCCAGGTGCGGTCCGTGCCGACGTGCAGGATCACCGCGGAGGGCGAGAACCGCAGACCCACCGGGCGCCTGGGGACCCGGCCCAGCAGCCGGTACACGACGGGCAGGTCGGGGGTGAGGACGACGGCGTCGCAGGCGATGCGGCCGCGGTCGGTGACGACGGCCGTGATCCGTTCCCCGGACCGCTCCAGACGGGTGACCGTCTCCCCGAGGCGCAGCTCGGCCCCCGCGTCCTCCGCGGCGTCGGCCATCGCCCGGGGCAGGGCGTGCATGCCGCCGCGCGGGAAGTACACGCCCGCGACCGTGTCCATGTACGCGATGACGGCATACGCGGCCAGGGCCCGTTCCGGTGCCACACCCGCGTACAGGGACTGGAAGGAGAAGACGCGCTTGAGCCGCTCGTCGTGCAGGAACCGTCCGATGCGTGCGTCCAGGCGCCCGAACCCGCCGAGCGCGGCCAACCGCGCGAGGTCGGGGTGGAGGAGGCGCAGGGGCGAGTCGAAGTCGGCGTCGATGAAACGGCGCATCTGCACCCGGTACAGCTGCTCCAGCCAGCTCCGCAGCCGCCGGTACCCGGCGGCCTCACGGGGCCCGGCGAAGCGCTCGACCTCCGCCTCCATGGCCTCGGCACCGGTGTGGACGTCCAGGGAGCTGCCGTCGGCGAACCGGGCCCGGTACGCCGGGTGCAGCGGCACGAGATCGACGCGTGCGCGCAGGTTGTCCCCCACGGCGGCGAACGCCTCGTCCGCCAGATGCGGCATCGTCAGCACGGTGGGACCGGTGTCGACGCGGTAGCCGCCGCGGACCATGCGCCCGGCGCGACCACCGGGTGAGGTGTCCCGCTCCACCAACGTCACTCGGCGTCCGGCACCCAGCAGGTGCAGGGCGGCCGACAGCCCCGACAGACCGGCGCCGACGACCACGACATGGTCGGTGCGCCCGGGAACGGTACGGGTCATCGGCCGGCCCCCTCGTCCTCGGCCGTCAGGATCACGGAGAGAGGGACCACCTCGCGGGCCGCGGTGTCGGGCACTCCGCTCGCGGAGCGCATCAGCACCTGCAGCTGCCTGGTCGCCTCGGGTTCGAGCACCGCGGTGTCCAGGTGGCGCAGCCCCTGCGCCACCAGCCTGCCGATCTTCTCCTCGACGGTGTCGCGCGCACCGGTGGCCACGAACACCTCGCGCACCGAGGCGAGTTCGGCATCCGAGGCGTCCCCGCGGCCGAATGCGCCGCGCAGCACGTCGACGGCCCAGCGGTCACCCGATGCCTCGGCCCGCGCCCGTGCGACGGCGGCGAGATAGGTGGGTTTGCCGCTGCGGATGTCTCCGCCCGCGGGCTTGCCGGTGTCCCGGGCGTCCCCGAAGGCGTCGAGGAGATCGTCGCGCAGCTGGAAGGCCAGGCCCACGCAGCGGCCCGCCGAGCACAGGGCCCGGGTGGCGGCCGGTCCGGCGTCCGCCAGTGCCGCCCCGAGCGCGAGCGGGCGTTCCACGGAGTACAGGGCGCTCTTGAGACAGGCGGCCCGGATCGCCCGGGCCAGGGAACGCGCCGAGGTGACCTCACCCTGCACGTCCAGGTACTGCCCGGCCACCATCTCCGTGCGCATGGCGCTCCACAGGTCGCGGACCCGCCGCGCGGTGCGGCGCGGCATCTCGGTGTCCGCGACCACGTCGTCCGCCCAGGCCAGCGCCAGGTCACCGGCGAGGATCGCCGCGGCCTGCCCGAACCGCTGCGCGCGCCCGCCGTCTCCCGCACCGGCGTACTGGGCCGCCATCTCCACGTGCAGCGCCGGCCGTCCGCGGCGCAGCCGCGCGTCGTCCATCACGTCGTCGTGGACCAGGGCGCAGGTCTGGATGAGCTCCAGGGCGGCTCCGATCCGCAGCGCGGCCCGGGCCTGCGGGGGCTCGGTGCCGCCGCAGGCCCGCAGCGCCCACCACACGAAGCGGGAGCGGGCGAACTTGCCGCCGCCGCGTGTGAAACCCGCGACCCGCGCGGCCAGGTCCTCGCCGAAGAGAGGATCGGTGGCCCGGGCAGCCGCCACCTGCCGGTCGAGCAGGTCGCCCAGCACCGCGCGCACGGTGCCGGTCACGTCCGTGTCCACGGCACGCGGGTCGTCACCGTGCGCCGCCGCAGGAGTCGCAGGAGTCGCAGGAGTCGCAGGAGTCGCGGGGGTCGCGGGTGACGAGGCGCGCGGAGGGTCGCCCCGGCCGTGGTCCGTGTCCCCGGCCGTGCGCGGGGCCGGCTCGGGGGAGGCCTGTCCGGCGGGGGGCGGGTGCTCGGCGGTCGGGTGTTCGCGCGGGCTCCGGTTCGCGCGGTGACCCTTTGCCACGGTGGAGCTCATGCCGGTTTCCCCTCATCGAGATTCTCGTGATCACAGCTGGCGTCGTCATGACCGGTTCGCCTCGGGTGGCGAAGACGGATGCGGGGCGGCACGGTAAGGACTGGGTGTCCCGCTCCAGGCGTGTCTCACCTCCCCTGTTCAATTCGATGCGAAGTCGATGCAAGTTGTCCACTCCGCGTCGAATTCGCAGGGTGGAAGGGCCGCGGTCGCTCTCAGCGACCACCAGGCCCAGCGGAGGAGTGACCATGACGACCGCACAGCCAGCCGACGCGGACATCGACGACAGTGCCCTCGTGGCCGGGTTTCTCCGCGGCGACGAGTCATGCCTCACGGTCGTGCACCAGCGGTGGGGTCCGCTCGTGCACGCCCTCGCCAGGCGTTCCCTGGGAGACGCCAAGGAGGCGGAGGACATCACCCAGATGGTGTTCCTCGCCGCGTGGCGGGGCCGCGCCGGATTCGCCCCGGACCGCGGCACGCTGCCCGGCTGGCTCACGGGCATCGCCCGCCGGAAGATCGCCGACGCGCTCGCCGCCCGCACCAGGCGCAACGAACTCGTCGCCGCCGCGGGCGCCCAGCTGCTGCTGCGGGCCGCCGAGGAGACCGTGCTGCCGGAGGCCGCCCTCGACCGTGTCCTGCTCGCCGACGAGATGTCCCAGCTCCCGGCGCCGCAGCGCCGGGTCCTCAACCTCGCCTTCTACGACGACCTCACCCAGACCCAGATCGCCGAACTCACCGGATGGCCCCTCGGCACCGTCAAGAGCCACGCGCGCCGAGGCCTGCGCCGGCTCGCCGGCCGGCTCCGCGGGGACGAGCTCGTCGAGTACGCGGCGTGACAACGACGCAGAATCGATGCGCAACGCCACCAATGAACGGTCAGACCCGGGGCGTACGGCAGGTGAGATCCGCATCCGGACGGGTACTGCGACCGGAACACCGCCGCAGGACACGGCGAACGCGCGGAGGGAGTGAACCGGTCATGCAGGAGGCGGACGTCGCCATCATCGGAGCGGGGGCCGCGGGGCTCTCCCTGGCCCACCGGCTCTCCCGCCCCGCCCCCGGCGCCCGGCGCCTGTCCGTCGTCCTCGTGGACGCCCCGCCCGGACCACTGCGCCCGCCCCGGCGCACCTGGTGCTTCTGGGAGACCGGTCCAGGACCCTACGACGCCGCGGTCACCAGGTCGTGGCGTCGCCTGCGCGTGCACCGGCCCACAGGGGAGCCGATCGAGCACGACATCTCACCCCTGATCTACAAGATGATCCGCTCGGACGACTTCGAGTCCCTGATCGACCACGAGCTCGCCCGCGGCGGACAGGTTCGACGCGTCGAGGCGGCGGTCGAGAGCGTCGAGGGACTCCCGCAGGGCGCACGGATCCACGCCCGCACGGCGGACGGGCGACCCGACGCCCTGGACGCCCGCTGGGTGTTCGACTCGCGACCGCTGGGCAGCCTCCCCGCCGCCCGCACGACCCTGCTCCAGCACTTCCACGGCTGGTTCGTGCGCACCGGCCGCCCGGTCTTCGACCCGGCCCGCGCGGAGTTCATGGACCTGCGCACACCCCAGCCCGCCAAAGGCCTCTCCTTCGGCTATGTCCTGCCCACCGGCCCCGATCAGGCCCTCGTGGAGTACACCGAGTTCTCCCCGGCCGTCCTGTCCCGGGACGCGTACGACAAGGCGCTGGACCACTACACGGGCGCCGTGCTCGGGCTGGGGGACTTCGAGGTGATCGGCACCGAGACCGGCGTCATCCCGATGACCGACGCCGGATTCGCCCGCCGGACGGGCGCCAGTGTCTTCCGCATCGGTGCCGCCGGGGGAGCCACCCGGCCCTCGACCGGCTACACCTTCGCCGGAGTGCAGCGCCAGACCGCGGCCGTCGCGGCCGCCCTGCGCCAGGGCCGGCGGCCCGTGCCCCCGCTGCCCCACTCGGCCCGCGCCCGCGCCATGGACGCGGTCCTGCTGCACGCCCTCGACAGCGGCCTGGTGGACGGCGCGGAGTTCTTCTCCCACCTGTTCACCAGGATCCCCATGACCCGGCTCCTGCGTTTCCTCGACGGCGGAACGCGGCTGCACGAAGAACTCGCCATCGGACTGCGCACCCCCGTCCTGCCCATGCTGCGGGCCGCCGCGGAAGTGCCCCGGCTGCCCCGGCGCCCCTTTCTCTGACCCTGACCCGCCCACGAAGCCCTGTGCCGGGACCGCTCCCTCGTGCCGCCCGCAGGCCCCCGACTCCCCGACGACCGCACCAGGAGGCAGCGTGACCGTGTTGCGCGACGCGGATCTGGCCGCCGCATTCGACCATGCGGCGCACAGTTACGACACACTCGTGGCCGCCAACCCCGGCTACCACGCCCATCTGCGCCGCTCGGCGCGCCGGCTCGGGCTGCCCCACCCGGGCACCGGGCTGCCCCACCCGGGCACCGGGCTGCGCGTCCTCGACCTCGGCTGCGGGACCGGAGCCTCCACCGCCGCGCTCGCCCGCGTGCTGCCCGACGCCGACATCACGGCCGTGGACGCCTCGGCCGGGATGCTGGACCGTGCCAGGGCCAAACCGTGGCACGGCAGGGTCAGGTTCGTGTGCGCGCCGGCCGAGGCCCTCGCCGAGGCGGGCGTGCAAGGGCCCTTCGACGCGGTGTTCGCCGCCTACCTCTTCCGCAACGTCGCGGACCCCGACGCCGTGCTGGACGCCGTCCACGACCTGCTGGCCCCGCACGGGCGCCTCGCCGTGCACGAGTACACCCTCAGCGGCCGCCCGCTCGACCGGGCCGTCTGGACGGCCGTGTGCCGCGGTCTGGTGCTGCCGGTCGCCAGCGCCCTCGGCGACGGCGAGCTGTACCGCCATCTCTGGCGCAGCGTCGTCGAGTTCGACACGGTCGACCGGTTCACGGACCGCGTCCGCGCCCGCGGATTCGACACCGTACGGGCCCTGCCCCTGCCGGGGTGGCAGACCGGCATCACCCACACCGTCGTCGCCCGCCGCGCCGACCCGGCCGCCCGGAGCGGACAGTGACCGCCACGACGGCGGGCCCCGCCCGCCCCGGCCGGGACCGTCACGCAGTACTGCTGCCCCCGCGGCCCGGAGCCACCCGGGTCGGCGGGCCGCGCAGCACCGCCGTCGTGGGCGGCGGCATCGCCGGCCTCGCGGCCGCGACGGCGCTCGCCGAACGCGGCGTCCACGTCACGCTCTACGAACGCGAGGCCTACCTGGGCGGCCGCGTCGGCGGCTGGAGCACCGAGCTGCACGACGGCTCCACGGCGACCATGAGCCGCGGCTTCCACGCCTTCTTCCGCCAGTACTACAACCTGCGCAGCCTGCTGGGCCGTGCCGGTTCCCGTCCGGGGCGCCTCACCGCCCTGCCCGACTATCCGCTGCGGCACCGCGACGGACTGCACGACAGCTTCCGCAGAGTGCCGCGCACCCCGCCGCTGAGCGCCCTGGGCTTCGTGGCGCTCAGCCCGTCCTTCCGCTGGCGCGACCTGGCCCGTATGAACCCCGCCGCGGCCCTTCCCCTCCTGGACGTCCGCGTCCCGCACGTGTACGCGGAACTGGACTCCGTCAGCGCGCACGACTTCCTCGAGTCCCTGCGCTTCCCGCCGGCCGCTCGCCACCTGGCATTCGAGGTCTTCTCCCGCAGCTTCTTCGCCGACCCCCAGGACCTGTCGGCCGCCGAGATGGTCCTGATGTTCCACATCTACTTCCTCGGCAGCTCCGAAGGGCTCCTCTTCGACGTCCCCGACGACCCCTTCCCGACGGCGCTGTGGGACCCCCTCGCCCAGCACCTGTGCCGCCACGGCGTCGACCTGCGCACCTCGACCTCCGTCGAGAACGTCTCGCCCACCGCCGACGGCGCGTTCACCGTCTCCACGGCCCGCGAGGAGGGCCGGTACGACACCGTCGTCCTGGCCCTCGACACCGCCGGCCTGCGCACGGTGGTCGGCCGCTCACCCCGGCTCGGCGACGAGGCCTGGCGCGAACGCGTTGCCCGGCTGCGCACCGCCCCGCCCTTCCTCGTCTCCCGGCTCTGGCTCGACCGCCCCGTCCACGCCGGCCGGCCCGGCTTCCTCGGCACCGCCGGATACGGCTCGCTGGACAACGTCAGCGTCCTGGAGCGCTGGGAAGGGGAGGCCGCACGCCGGTTCGCCCGCACCGGCGGATCCGTGGTCGAACTCCACGGCTACGCGCTGCCGGAGAACGCCGATCCCGACGCCGAGGCCCAGGATCTGATCGCACAACTCCGCGCCGTCTACCCCGAGACCCGCGAGGCGCGGATCCTCGACGCACGGCACGAATGGCGCCAGGACTGCCCCCTGTTCCCCGTCGGCGGATACGGCGACCGCCCCGGCGTACGCACCCCGCAGCCGGGCCTCGTGCTCGCGGGAGACCTCGTGCGCACCGACCTCCCCGCGGCCCTGATGGAACGCGCCGCCACCACCGGCTTCCTCGCCGCCAACGCCCTCCTGGAGTCGTGGGCGGTACGGGGCCACCCCCTGTGGACCGTCCCCAACGGCAGCCGCACCCGACTGCTGCGAGCCCTGTCCGCCGGCCGCTCTCCATCGGGTCGAGGGGGTGTCAGGGCTGGATCGGCGACTTGAGAGACTGTTCGGTATGGACATCGTGAGCAGAAACCACGTCACCGTCACGGGCAACCCGCAGGGGCCCACGGTGGTGCTGGCCCACGGCTTCGGCTGCGACCAGAACATGTGGCGGCTGACGGTGCCCGCTCTGGCCGAGGACCACCGCGTCGTGCTGTTCGACTACGTGGGTTCGGGCCGTGCCGACGCCTCCGCGTTCTCGCAGGACCGGTACGCGACCCTCGACGGGTACGCCCGGGACGTCGTCGAGGTGTGCGAGGCGCTCGACCTGCGGGACGCGGTGTTCGTGGGGCACTCGGTCAGCGCCATGATCGGCGTACTGGCGGCGGACATGGCCCCGGAGCGGATCGGCGCACTGGTGATGGTCGCTCCGTCCCCGCGCTACATCGACGACGAGGGCTACCGAGGCGGGTTCAGCGCCGAGGACATCGACGAACTGCTGGCGTCCCTGGAGGCGAACTACCTCGGCTGGTCGACGGCCATGGCCCCGGTGATCATGGGCAACGCCGACCGGCCCGAGCTCGGCGACGAGCTGAAGAACAGCTTCTGCGCCACCGACCCGGACATGGCACGCGTCTTCGCCCGGACCACGTTCCTCTCGGACTCCAGGGACGACCTGAAGAGCGTGCGCGTGCCGACGCTGGTCCTGGAGTGCACCCAGGACGTGATCGCCCCTCGCGAGGTAGGAGCCTTCGTCCACCGGGCGATCCCCGGCTCGACCCTGGTCACGCTCGACGCCACCGGGCACTGCCCGCACCTGTCCGCGCCCGAGGCCACCAACCAGGCGATCCTCGACTTCCTCGCGAGCCTGTGATGATGTGCCGCGCCGACCAGCACCCCGACCCGCAGGACGCCGACGGCGCGCAGGTCGCGGACGCCGCCTTCGCCGCGCTGCTGGAGGACGGAACCGAGGACCTGTACGAGAACGCCCCCTGCGGATACCTCTCCACGCTGATGGACGGCACCATCGCGAAGATCAACGGCACACTGCTCGACTGGCTCGGCCTGGAGCGGGAGGCGGTGGTGGGCCGGATGCGGTTCACCGACCTGCTGACCATCGGCGGCAAGCTGTACCACGAGACGCACTTCGCGCCCCTGCTGCGGATGCAGAGCGAGATCAGCGGCATCGCCCTGGACATGAAACAGACCGGCGGTGGCCGAATCCCCGTGCTGGTCTCGTCCGTCGTCAAGCACGGCACCACCGGGCAGCCCCTGCTGATCCGCACCACGGTCTTCGACGCCCGGGACCGCCGCGCCTACGAAGAGGAACTCCTGAGCCGCCGTGAAGCGGCCGAGGAAGCACGCAGGCAGGCGGAGGCCGACCGCGCCCGCCTGCAGGAGGCTCTCGCCGTACTCCAGCAGTCACTGCTCCCCGACAGCCTGGCGCCGGTACCGGGCGTGCAGACGGCCGCGCACTACCACACCGCCTCACCCGACCGTCTGGGCGGAGACTTCTACGACGTCTTCGCCCTCGACGGCAAACGCTTCGGCTTCTTCCTCGGTGACGTGTGCGGCAAGGGCCCCCAGGCGGCCGTGCTCACCTCGCTGACCCGGTACACCCTGCGCGCCGCCGCTCTCCACGACCCCGACCCGGTCTCCGCGCTGACGACCCTCAACACGGTGCTCCACGAGCGCTACGCGGGCAGCGGCGACCCCCGCTACTGCACCGCGATCCTCGGCACGCTCGAACCCGATCCCGCGACCGGACGCCTGGCCGTCCACCTCGCCTCGGGCGGCCACCCTCCGGCCATCGTGCTGCGCGCCGACGGCACAGCCGACTTCCTGCCCACGCCCGGAGGCCTGCTCGTCGGCATCCTGCCCGCCGCGCGCTTCGCCACCGCCGAAACGGTGCTCGGCCCGGGCGACACGCTGCTGCTCTACACGGACGGCCTCACCGAAGCCCGCACCGGCCACGACCGCACCGGTCTCTACGGCGACGAGGCACTGCTCGCCTTCGCCGCCGCTCACGCGGGCGAGTCACCGCATGCCGTCATCCAGGCACTGACGGGCCTTCTGGACAGCTTCGGTGACGGCCTCGACGACGACACCGCCCTGCTCGCCATCGGCGTCCCGGCCGCCGACCGACAGACGAGAAACGAACGATGAGCCCGCTGAAGATCACCACCCGCGACGCCGCGACCGGCCCCGTTCTGGAGATGTTCGGGGAACTCGACTACGCCAACGTCACCGAACTGCACGAGGCGCTGCGCGGCCTCGCCCTCCGGCCGGGCCAGTGCCTGGTCCTGGACCTGAGCGGACTGGAGTTCTGCGACTCCAGCGGCATCACGGCTCTGATCGCCGCACGCAGCAACGCCCAGGCCGAGCAGGCGGACGTCGCCCTGGCGGCCGTACCGCCGAACATGCTTCGGGTCCTGCGCATCGTAGGTCTCGACCAGATCTTCACCATCCACCCCGACATCGAGACCGCCACACGCCCCTGAGCCGCTCCCGGCTCCGCCCCGGACGACCGGGGCCCGCTGCCGCGGACCCCGGTGGCGTGCCGTCAGGACAGGATCTCGACGTATCCGTCGGTTCCGTGCACCCGGATCCGCTGCCCGTCACGGATGCGACGGGTGGCCTGCTCCACGCCGACGACGGCGGGCAGGCCGTACTCCCGGGCGATCACCGCGCCGTGGGTCATCAGACCGCCCACCTCCGTCACCAGCCCGGCGACGGCCACGAACAGCGGCGACCAGCTGGGGTCCGTGAAGGGGGTGACCAGGATGTCGCCCGCCTCGAGATCGGCGTCCGCCACGTCGAGGATGACGCGGGCCCGTCCCTCGACGGTCCCGGTGGAGACCGCCAGGCCGATCAGGGCGCCGTCCGGCACGTCGTCGCGGCGGTACGACCCGCTGAGGGCCTCGCCGTCCGAGGTGAGGACCCGGGGCGTGCTGAGCGCCTGGTACGACCGGAACTCCTCCTTGCGCCGCTGGACGAGACGCCCGTCGACCCGCTTCGAGCGCACGACGTCGTGGAACTCCTCGAAGGTGAGGTAGAAGACGTCCTCCCTGTCGGCGAGCACGCCGTCCCGCACGAGGCGGTCGGCCTCCGCCATCAGGGCCTGCTTGTACTCGAAGTAGCGGCTGATGATGCCGTACTTCGGATACTCCCGGTACCCGATGAAGGTGCGGACCCGGTCGATCATGGCCTTGGTCTCGTCGGCCTTCCGCTCCCCGTCCGGCAGGGCCCGCAGGCGTGACAGCACGTCCTGTTCCTTCTTGAGCGCCTCCTCGCGCCCCTGCTCGAAGCGCCGCGCGGCCGCGCCCGGTTCGAAGTTCCTGACGTTGTCGAGGATCACGGGCACGAGCGAGCTGGGGCGCTCGCTCCAACGCGGCCTCGTGATGTCGATCTCGGCGACGCAGCGCATGCCGTACCGGTCGAGGTATCCCTCGACGGCCTCGCGTGCCTCGGCCCCGCCCGGGACCTTCGCCAGTTCGTCGAGGAAGCCGTCGTCCTCGACACCCTCCAGGAACCGGACCACCTCCGGGTACGGGCGGATCACGTCCGCGACGTCGAGCAGTTCCAGCCCCATCTCCGAGGTGATGTTGCCGGGGGCGGACAGCGTCAGCGTGTCAGCCGCGTTCTTCTCGCCGAGCCAATCCTCGAGTTTGTCGTTGAGCCACCACGTGGCCTCCATGCCCGCCATGATCGCCTGGAAGCTCAGCGGATCACCGACGACTCGTTTGTGCTCCTCGAAGGCCTCGGGCAGGAAGTCGAAGAGCGCCGGTCCGCTCTTCGTCCGGATCTCGCGCCGAAGGGCGGCGAGGGACGCCCGGCTGCGTTCGACGAGCTCGGTGACGACGGCCGGATCGGTCGCGATCGGGGCGGGCGGGCCACCGGCCGGCGGCCCGGCGGGCGGCGGGTCCGGGAGCGTGGGGACGAAGTCCTCGCGGTCGAGGACGGTCTCCAGCGCATCCCTGACCAGTGGATCGCCCCTGCCCATGAGGTCCAGCAGGGCGGCGCGGCCGGTGGGGGAGGCAAGGCGCCGGGTGACGTCGACGAACAGCCTGCCGCCCGCCTCGGGCATCGGCACCATGGCCGTGTGCTGCCACATGGAGAGCCCCAGGGGCTTCATGGGGTCGGTCATCATCTGCTGATGGCCGACGGAGACGTAGACGTGAGGCTCCTCGTCACCGCTCTCGGGGACGGGGAACAGAGTCGTGATGGGCCGACTCTGCACGATGTGGAACTCGTCGTCGACCAGGCACCATTCGATGTCCTGCGGGCTCCCGAAGTGCGCCTCGATCCGCCGCCCGAGCCGCGCGAGACGGACGGCCTGCGCATCCGTGAGCGCGGGCTCCTCCTGGCGTCGCGAGTCGATCTCCACGTGCTGGATGCCTCCGTCCGGCAGAGGCTGAACGGCCCGCTGCTTGGCGGAGATCGTCCTGGCGACGATCTCGTCGTCCCGCACCTTGAAGACGTCCGGGTTGACCAGACCGGAGACCAGGGCCTCGCCGAGGCCGAAGCCGGCGTCCACGGTGGTGACCTTCCGGTTGCCCGTGACGGGGTCGGCGGTGAACAGGATGCCGGACGACTGCGGGAAGACCATCCGCTGCACGACCACGGCCATGTGGACCGTGCGGTGGTCGATTCCGGTGCGCCGACGGTAGGTCACGGCCCGTTCGGTGAACAGGGAGGCCCAGCATCGGCTGATGTGCCGGAGGATCTCCGCCGTCCCCACGACGTTCAGGTACGTGTCCTGCTGACCGGCGAAGGAGGCCGTCGGCAGGTCCTCGGCCGTCGCGCTGGACCGGACGGCGCAGGGGGTCCGCTCGCCGAGGCGGGCGAGGGCGTGGGTGATCGCGTCCGCGATGTCGTCCGGGACCGCGATCCCTTCGACGGTCCGCCGGATCTCCGCGCTGAGCGTGCGGATCGCCTCCTGGTCGTCCGGGTTCACGCGCGCGAGCCGGTCGAGCTGTTCGTGGACCGACGGCGTGTGCGCCACGACCCGCCGGAAGGCGTCCGTCGTCACGCAGAAGCCCGCCGGTACACGGATGCCGTCGATGCGCGACAGGCTGCCCAGATGCGCCCCCTTGCCGCCGACGACGGCGGTCCGGTCCTCGTCGATCTCCTGAAGATCCAGCACATATCGCTCGGTCATCGCGACACCCCCGTGGTGACCGCACCGCTTGTCGAGGGGCGCTGCGCACCGTACGTCGACAACAACAAGTCGTTTCCCCATTTCCGCAGGTTGTGGCCTCGGCCGACGATTCTGCGCCGTGCCCCGGGGCTTGCCGCAAGCCCCCCTTCGCGCTATAACTTGAGTAGCGGCAAGGAGATTTCTCTCCTTGCCTTTTCCTTTTGCGTCCTCGGAGACGGGCCATGTGCTTGCCCGACGCCTCATCGGGTACCGCCTTTGCATGAGGGTGGCAATTGCATGGCGAAGGGATCACTGAAAGCGATGGGTGTGTGACTCGTCTCAGCGGCTCGGGGGGCGACCAGTCGAGCGGACCGGGTGACGACCCACATTCCGTCGCACTGGAGATCGCCGATGCCGTGGACGGTCTGGCGACCGTGTGGTCGGTGGCCGCCCAGGGGGCGAGTCTGAGGCTGTCACCGCACCAGTTGAGAGCTCTGCGGATCCTGGAGTCGCGACCGGGGCTCAATCTGACCACCCTGGCGGAGCACATGGAGATAGGGCCTCCGACCGCCAGCCGGCTGTGCGACCGGCTGGAGGCGGCCGGCCTGCTGGAGCGGCTGCTGCATCCGCACCGGCGGCGTGAGGTGCAGCTCGTCCTCACCGGCCGCGGACTGCAGGTGCTGGACGAAGTGGCCGCCCGCAGGTCGCAGGCGCTCGCCGCGGTCCTCGCGGCCATGGAACCCGGTGATCGGGCGGCGCTGAGCGGGGGCCTGCGGGCCTTCCTGACCGCACACGGCGACAGCGGCGAGGGCACCGGTGAGGACACCGGCCTCCCCGGTCGTTGACCGCCGGGTCAGCCCCGGCGGCCGTGCCAGTCGAGGCAGACCACGGCGGCGTCGGACATCAGGTCCTTGCTGCCGTGGTGCTCGATCAGCCCGGCCACGACCGCGCGTGCCGTCTCGTGCGGAGACGCGGAGCGAGTGGCACCGAGGATCTGACGCAGGACCCGCTCGCCGAAGAGGTCGCCCGTCGCGGAGCGGGTGCCGTGGACCCCGCTGCTGACCGCGATGAGTCGGTCACCCGGCTCGACCTGGAACGTCTGTTCCGTGTAGAGGGTCTCCTCGAACATGCCGAGCGGCAACTGGGCCTCCAGCTCGATCCGTTCGGTGGTGCCCCCGCGCTGCCGGAACAGCTGCGGGGAGCCAGCGTCGACGGCGTGCACGACGCCGGTGGCCAGGTCGAAGCGCAGCAGCAGGGTGGAGGCGTACGACTTGCCGCCGTACTGCGCGTACACGGCCTGGTCGGCCAGGCACGCCTGGTCTGCGAGGCCGATGCCGGCGCGGCGGGCGTTGCGCAGGGCACCGACCGTGAGCCCGGCGAGCAGGGAGGCGTCTATGCCGTGCCCCATGCCGTCGGTGACGGTGAGGACGAGATGGTCGGCGCCGGTGGACCAGTCGAAGGTGTCGCCGCCGATGGCGTAGGCGGGTTCGAGGTGGGCGCCGATGGCGTACTCCTCGCGGGCGCAGCCACGGCCGGGCAGGAGCTGCCACTGCATCTCGGCGGCCAGGGTCAGCCGACGGGTGCGGCGGGCCTGGAGGTAGAGGTCGGTGTCGCGGCCGGCGGTGGCGACCTCGTGGCCGAGTGCCGTGGCGAACTCGCCTAGCTGGAGCACGGTGTGCGGGTCGACGGTGCCGGCGGGCAGACGGACGGAGAGCACGCCCAGGCGGTCGCCGCGCACGGTGATGGGCAGATGCGCCAGGTGCCCGGCCGGGTCGTCGAGGACCTCGAGCACCGGGTTCTGGGTGCGGAAGGCGCTGCCGGCGGGCCCGTCCTGGGCGGACACCGGGGGACCGGTGTGCGGCAGGTGGGTCACCGGTTGCAGCACGGCCAGGGCGTAGTCGGCGAGCAGGAGGGTCACCTCCTGAGCGCTCACTCTTTCGGCGAGCAGGCTGCGGGCGACGGCGACCAGTGCGTGCGGCGCGGCCGCACGCAGTCGGGCTTCCGTGGACGGCTGCGGTTCAGGGACCTTCACGAAATCCACCCTCTCGCCTGGTGTCCTTCACGCTACCGCGAGCGGACCGGCTGCCAGGTGGTTCGGAGCCGGCGGGGGACCGGCAGGTCTTTCCGGGGCGATCCCGCGGTGCGGATGCCATGGTGTGGCACAACAGGAGGCAGACGTCGTCGTCCCGTTCGGAGTCGTGCAGCAGGGGCTTGAGCAGGGCGTCCGCGGCGGCGTCGAGGTCCTGTTCCAGCTCCGGGGTGCTCAACGCCGCCAGGGCGCGGCCCAGACGCCCGATCCCGGGGTCGATGCCCTGCCCCCGGCGCTCGACCAGGCCGTCGGTGTACAGCAGCAGCGACGAACCTGCGGGCAGGTCGGCCCGGTGATCGGTGTACACGTAGGGCAGCGGGATGCCCAGCATCACGCCGGGCTTGGCGTCCAGGACCCGTACGGCGCCCTCGCCGGTGCGCACGACGGCGGGCGGATGCCCGGCCGAGGACCAGAGCACCTCCGGTTCGCCCGGGCGGAAGCGGGCGATCAGGGCGGTGGCGTACAGCTCCGGCTGGAGGTGGCCGAGCATGCGGTGCAGGCGCGTGAGGATCTCGCCGGGAGTGGCGTTCTCGACGGCGTAGGCGCGCAGGGCCGTGCGCAACTGGCCCATGACGACGGCGGCGTGCAGTCCGTGGCCGGTGACGTCCCCTATGACGGCCAGCAGGCTGCCGTCGGGCTGGAGGAAGGCGTCGTACCAGTCGCCGCCGATGTTCATGCCCCAGGTGGCGGGAAGGTAGCGGGCGGCGAGCAACAGGCCGGGTGTGGTGGGCAGTTCGGTGAGCTGGGCGCGCTGCAGGGCTTCGGCGGTGTTGCGGGACTGCCGGTAGCGGTGGGCGTGGTCCAGCGCGACGCCGACGCGGCGCGCGAGTTCGACGAGCATCACGGAGGTGTCCTCGTCGAAGCGGGGGCCGGGGGCGGTGAGGGTGAGGACGCCCAACAGGCGCTGGGCGACGAGCGGGACGGCCAGCAGCGGTCGCCCCGGGGACAGGGCGGAGGGCGGCAGGTCGTCGACGCCGGGGAGGCGGCCGGGGTGGGCCGCGGCGTGCTGGGGACGACCCGTGCGGGCGGCGGTCACGGCGGCGGCCGAGTGCTGCCGGACGCGGTGCTCGCGCTCGTCGTCGTGCCACTCGTGTTCCTCGTACTCCTCCTCGTCGAAGAGCCAGACGTCGAGCTGCTCCGCGTAGTCGGGCACCAGCATGTCGGAGAGGCGGCGCAGGATGGCCGTATGGCTGAGGGAGGAGGTGATGGCGGCGCTGGCGTCGCCGAGGAAGGTCAGCAGGCGCCTGGCGCGTTCCGCCTCGGCGCGCGCGGTCCGCTCGGCGTCGAGGAGTTCGCGCTGAGCGTGCGCCGCGGCCTCCAGGTCGGCATGCAGCGCCAGAACGCCCTGGTTCGTCTGATGCAGTTCCTCCCGGTGCAGCCGGACCAGGCCCTCCTGGTCGTCCAGGTGGCTCAGCAGCGCTGCGGTGGTCTCGTCGGCCCGCAGCAGGGCCTCGGGCAGTGAGCCGGCGGCGCGGCGGGTGGTGCGGGTGGGCCGGTGTGCCAAGGGGCAGGCCGGCAACGGCGTTTCGTCCTGCGGGCCCGGCTCGTCCTCGCCGGCCGGGCTCAACGCGGCCTCGAGCCGGCCGCCTTGCCCGGTGGCGAACGGCCGGACGTGGAGCCGGAGTTCGAACGCCGCGCCGAGGCTGAGGCGATGGCGCAGCCGTGCTGTCAGCGCCGTCAGGAAGCGGGCCCGCTCCAGGGCCGGTGCGCCGCCGTCCGCGGCGATGCGGTCGGCGGCGGCGCGGGCCCGGGCGGCGTCGGCGGCCGACGCGATCTTCCAGACGTCAGGGCGTGCGGTCATACGGGTCCGTCCGGTGGTCAGGGGCCAGTACGGCCACACTGGCGTCGTCGCGCAGGGGCCGGGCGGCGCTGCCGGCGTCCCTGAGGACGACCGCGGCCACCACGGCCGGATCGTGGGCGCCGAGCCGGTCATCGGTGGGGGGCACCCAGCGACTGGGCAGGCCGTCGCTGTGCAGGACGAGCAGACTGTCCCGCGTCCATGCGGTCTCGCTCAGGGGCACGGTGGCGGGGAAGTGGGCTCCGACGATGCCCGGGTGGGAGATCAGGGGCCGCCACGCGCCGTCGGTGCGCAGCCGGGCGCCGATGTTGCCGACCCCGGCGAACGAGAGCCGGTCGGTGTCCTCGTCCAGCTGCGCGACGCCGACGGCCGCACCGCGCGTGGTCCGCAGCGCGGCGTGCAGGTGCTTCAGGATCTCGGCAGGCGGCAGATCGGCGCACCGGCGCAGCTCCGCCACGGCGGCCGTGGACGCATCGGCGGCCTTCTCCCCGTGGCCCAGCCCGTCCACGAGCATCAGTGTCACGCGTGGACCGCAGCGGACCCGGCTGAAGGCGTCTCCGGAGTGCTCGGCATGGGCGAGGGCGGTGGTGATGCCTCCGGCCCGGGCGCCTGTGCGCGAGCGTTGGGCTCGCGGGTGCGGGCCGCCGGGCGCCCGTGTCGGGAGGATGCGCGCCACCGCGACGGTGCCGCTGCCCGGACGGCTGTGCAGGTCGAACTCGCCCGACACGCGCCGACAGGTGCCAAGACCCGCGCCCAGGGAGGAGGCGGCGGTCGTGTGGCCGTCCCGCATCGCCACCGGGACGTTGTCGATGCCCGGACCGTGGTCGAGTGCGACGATCTGCACACAGGGCACGTCCTCGGCGCACGTGTCGGCGGGGGCGGCCAGGTTGACGACCACACGGCCGCCGCCGGCGTGCTTGACGAGGTTGGTGCCCAACTCGGTGGCCACCAGCGCCGCGACCGCCGTGGAGTGCGCGTCCAACTGCGCGTGGGCGCAGGCGGCCTCGGCTGCGACGCGTACGTCCCGGACCCGGGTGCTGTCCTGCACCGGGATGTCCCACACCCTGCTCAAGACGCACCCGTGCGGGGCGCGGGCAGGCCGGAGACCCAGTCGGTGACGGTGACGGTGGTGCCCTGGCCGGGTCGGCTGTCGAGGGTGAACTCCTTGACGAGCCGCTTGGACCCGCTCAGCCCCATGCCCAGGCCGCCGCCGGTGGTGTACCCGTCGGTCATGGCGAGCTCGACGTCCCGGATGCCGGGACCCGTGTCGACGAAGGTCAGCCGCAGTCCCCGGTGGGGGCCTTCGGCCAGCACCGTCAACTCCATGTGGCCGCCGCCACCGTGCACGAGGGCGTTGCGGGCCAGTTCGCTGGCCGCGGTCACCAGTTTCGTCTGCTGGACCAGGTTGAAGCCGAGGTCGGCCGCGCTCTGGCGCACTTGTTGTCGTACCCGGGCCAGATCGGCGTCCGAGCCGATGGGCAGGCGGGTGGTCGAGATGATGGGGGCATGCATCATGCACCCTCTTCCGGGTGAGCGGTCGGAGCGGGCGAGGGTGCGCGGCCCAGCAGGGACAGGGCCTTCTCGACGTTCAGAGCCGTCTCCAGGCCGGGCAGGGTGAGCCCCAGCTCGACCAGGGTGATGGCCACGGCCGGACGCATGCCGGCCAGGGCGGTCCGTGCGGCGAGCAGGCGGGCGCTCGCGGCGATCTCGGCCAGGATGCGGCCGAGGAAGGAGTCGACGATCTCCACCCCGGAGATGTCGATCACGACACCGCCCACCGGCACCGGACTGGACGCGATCCGCTGGGGGATGTCGTGCTGGAGCTGTTCGGCCGCCTCGTCGTGGAGCTCTCCCTGCAGGGTGACCAGCAGGACGTCGCCCAGCGCCAAGACCGGCACCGGACCCGGGCCGGAGGGCGAGGTGACGAGGCCGGTCACCGCGGGCTCGCCGCCGCGACCGCGCGTGGGGAGACGACGATGCCCTGCTGGGTGAGCGCGTAGGCCAGCGCGTCGGCGAGGCCGGCCCGCGTGATGATCGACCCGAGGTCGATGCCGAGGTGGACGATGGTCTGCGCGATGGCGGGACGGATCCCGGAGACGATGCACTCCGCGCCCATCAGCCGGGCCGCGGCCACCGTCTTCATCAGGTGCTGGGCCACGAGCGAGTCCACGGTCGGCACGCCGGTGATGTCGAGGATCGCGTACGCGGCCCGCTGGTCCACGATGGCTTCGAGGAGGCTCTCCATCACGACCTGGCTGCGGGCGCTGTCCAGGGTGCCGATCAACGGTACGGCGACCACGCCGTCCCAGAGCTTGATGACCGGGGTGGCCACCTCCAGCAGTTGCTGGCGCTGCCGGGCGATGAGCTCCTCGCCGGCGCTCACGGTCGTCTCCATGATCACCAGACGCAGCGTGGCCGTCAGGACCGCCAGCGCCTGTTCGCACGCGTCGGCGCGCACGTCGTCGCCGGCGTCCCGCAACTCGGCCCGCAGCAGTGCGGTCACCGGCTCGCGCAGGCCCGCCACCTCGCCGGCGATCTGCACCGGTGTGAACCCGGCCCGGGCCCGGGCCGCGGCCATCCGCCCGAGCTGGTCCCTGACGGTGCCGAAGCCCGGCGCCTCGACATCCTCCAGCCGTCCGGAGCGGGCCACGTCGGCCAGGGCGTCCACCACCGCCTTGCACGCCTCGACGGCCTCGTCCCGGGAGACGGTGAAGACCGTACGGAACAGGGCGGCGTCCGCCCAGCGCTGGGCGATCTGCTCACGGCGCCGCTCCAGGAAGGCGGCCAGTTCCTTCGCCGTCCCGGGGGCCGTGTCGTGCTCCGCCACCTGCATCGTCTCCCTGCCTGCCAGGCCGTACGGCCTGGCGGGGCGGCCAGGCCATGTGGCAATTATTGCCGCATGGCAAACGTTAACGCGAGCCTGTACGGCGAACAACATGCCCCCGCCGCCGGTCAGTCGAACTGCGGCCTGCCGTGCCAGTCCAGGCACACGATCAGCGCGTCGTCGGCAGGCAGGGTTTCGCCGCGGTGGCCCGTCAGTTCCCGCAGGATGGCGCGCGGCACCTCGGCGGCGGGCAGCAGGCGAGTGGCGTGGATGGCCCGGGCGAGAGCCGCTTCCCCGTACGCCTCACCCCGGGGAGAGGCCACGGCATGGACTCCGTCGCTGACGAACACGAGCCGGTCGCCGGGCTCGGCGTGGAAGTCCTGCGCGATGTAGTCGGTCTCCTCGAACATGCCCAACGGGAGCTGGGCGTCGAAGTCGACGCGCTCCACGGACCCGTCGCGCAACCGCAGCAGCTGCGGGGACCCGGCGTCCACGACGCTCGCCCGGCCGGTGGCCAGGTCGAAGTCGAACATCAGGACCGACAGGTAGCAGCGCCCCCGGTAGTGGGCGTAGACGGCCTGGTCGGCCAGGGCCGCCTGATCGGCGATGGACAGTCCGGCGCGCCGGGCGTTGCGCAGTGCGTTGATGGCCAGGTTCGTCAGCAGGGAGGCCTCTATGCCCTCGCCCATGCCGTTGGTGACGTACAGCATCAGGTGGTCGGCGGTGGCGGACCAGTCGAAGTTGTCGCCGAAGATCGCGTAGGCCGGCTCCAGTTGGGCCCCCAGCTCATACTCGGGGCGGGAGCAGGCGCGGCCGGGCAGCAGCTGCCACTGCATCTCGGCGGCCAGGGTCAGCCGGTCCTTGCGCCGCGCCTGGAGGTACACGTCGGTGTCGCGCTCGGCCACGATCACCTCGTGCCCCAGGACGTCGGCGATGGCGGCGAGTTCGGGCTCCCAGCGCTGCGCCGCGTCACCGTCGGACAGGGTGATCGACAGCACGCCGAGCCGGTCGCCCCGCACACTGACCGGCAGGTGCAGACGCGTCCGTCCGTTCCGGCCCTCCTCGCGGTACGGCTTCTGCGAACCGAAGGCCCGTCCCGCGGGACTGTTGTGCACCGACACCGGATCGAGGGTGTGCGGCAGCACCGACACCGGCTGGAGCACGCTCAGGCCGTAGTCGGCCATGAACAGCTCCACGTCCGTTGCGCCGTACTGCTCGATCAGCACGGCGCGGGCGGCGTCGAGCAACTCGTGGGGGGCCGCTGTGCGCAGAGCGCGTTCAGCGGCCAAAAATCTCTTCATGATGGAAAAACACCTGTCCTTCGCCGTACGGCTGACGGGTCTCACTCATGCGGCCGGCTCGTCGGCAGGCCGCTTCGACCATTCCGGTCCTGTGTGTCAGTGCGCGCGCCTAGTACGCTGACAGGCACCCAAGTGCCTGCGAGAGTGTGATCGTGACTGCCTTCCGTCGCCGCTCAGAGCCCGATGAGGTCGCGCGCGTGACCACCACGGCCGTCGAGCTGCTGGAGGTCGTGTGGGGCCGGGCCTCGACCGCGCCCACCTCCGCGTCGCAGCTTCGGGTGCTGCACATCCTCGAACACCACGACGGCATCAACCTGCGCACCCTCGCCGAGTCCCTCGCCTCGACCCCGCCCTCCACCAGCCGGCTGTGCGACCGGCTGGTCGCGGCCGGCTTCGTCGAGCGGGGCGTCAGCGATGAGAACAGACGCGAGGTGCGGCTGCATCTCAGTGGCCCGGGCCGTGCCTTCCTCGTCGACCTGCGCGCTCGCAGGGAGAGGGAGTTGCGGACCGTGCTGGCGGACATGCCCGCCGCCAAGCGGGTCGCGCTGCTGGAGGGACTGGAGGCGTTCTGCGCCGCCGCGGCCACGCAGATACACGACGACGCCGCGGATTCCCGCAGCCGGACCGCCTGAACCGCCGATCGCGCGGTCGGCGTTCTCGTCACCTCACGACATGGGTGACCAGCACACGGAGTGGTCTCCGTCCACCGGAGCATTCCAGGTCCTTCCCCGTACGTCCGACGCGGTTACTCTGTTGCGTGCGGGTTTTGTTGTCAAACGGCAACAGTGCGTCTGACACCCTTACCCGGACTCGGTTACCCCGTGTCGGCGCGTTCTTCGGTGGGTGTGCGGTATGTCTCTCGAACGAGGGAAACCGCGCATGGGCGGAGCGATCCGGGGAAAAAGGGCACGCCTTTCTGTGTCCCTGCTGCTGGCTGCCCCTTCAGCCGAAGTGCAGCGTGCGTGGGGCGAAGGTGCCTTCGGGGCCGTCGGCGCGGCCGACCGACCACACCTCCTGCGTGCCGGGTACGGGTGCCAGCCGCAGGGTCCGGGAGTCCCCCTCGCCTGCCACTGCCGGTTCGCTGTACTCGGTGAAGGACTGTCCGCTCCAGGCGAGGAAGTCGGGCCCTGGGACGAGTGGGGGAGTGCCGCCGGGCGGGCCCCACTTCTGCGAGCGGGCCAGCGAGACCCAGGCCAGTTCGCCCGAACCGGTGGGTGCGAGCGAGTCCACCGAACCGAAGTCGGCCGGCACGGTCACCCGGCTCCACGTCTGTCCGTCGTAGCGGAGCAGCAGCGGCGGTATCGGCCGGCCGGGGGGACCGCCGACGAACCCGGCCGTGCCGCCCGCCCAGACCTCGGTCGGTGAGACCGCCAGCACACTGCCCACGGCCGACCGCGGGAAGCCGTCCACGATCGTCTGCTGCCACGCCTGCCCGTTCCAATGGGACACGGCCGCACCGGAGCCTGTGGCGCCCGCGGCCCAGACGTCGTCGGCCGCCCTGATGTGCAGCCCGTACACGGAGCCCGGCGGCACGGGCACGTCCTGCCAGCCGCTTCCGTCCCGGCGCAGCAGTGACTGTGCGCCGTCCCGCGAGCCGATGAGCCAGGTCTCACCGCCACCGGCGACGACCTTGGTCAGCACGACCCCGCGTGGCGGCCGGCTCTCGGACCAGGCGAGGCCGTCGAAGCGCAGCAGTCGGGCCCCGCCGGCCGCGTCGCGGCCCACCGCCCAGACCGCGGTCGGTGACGTGGCGGCGATGGACAGCAGCTCGCCCTGCCAGCCGATCCCGGACAGGCTCTGACGCTGCCACGCCGTGCCGTCCCAGCGCAGCACCAGCGGGAAGCCCGGCGCCTCACGGCCGACGGCGTCGGCACCCACCGCCCAGGCCCGGTCCGGGCCGAACGCCACGGCCTCGTTCAGCGCGGCCTGCGGGCGTGTCCTGTCCGGGACCGGAACGTGCTGCCAGGTCAGGGGTTCCGCCGCGGCCGAGCTCATGACGGTGACGAGGGTGATGACGACGGCGAGGGCCGCGACGAGAAGTCTCCGTGCCATGGTCAGCCTCCCAGCCGCTCACTCATCAGGTTCGGCTTCGATCCGTAGATCTCGGCGGTGCCGAAGGACAGCAGCGCGGACCCGGCCCTGGCCAGCGCACGCGGCTTGACGTCGATCGCGTTCGTGCGCTCCGGGCCGTAGGAGAAGGTGGTGCGAGGGCCGTCCACCCGCGCGTACTTCGACTGGAACGCGCGGTCGCTCCGTACCGGCAGCCACAGTGCCCCGTCCGGGCCGCGCACCATGGCCTCGGTGGAGGTGTCGCCCGCCAGCGGTGGGTGGGTGGTGCGCCAGGTGCGTCCGTCGAAGGCCAGTAGGTAGGTGCGGGCCACGCCGTCGGTGTACTGGCTGCCGCCGATGGTCACCCGGCCGGACGGTTCGGGCAGGAGTGTGTGCACATTGCTGTCCGGCGGCAGGGGCACCTTCGCGTCCCGCCACGCCGTGCCGTCCCAGCGCAGGACGGCGGCCCCGGTGTTCGTGTCCGCCCAGGCCCAGGCGTCCGTGGCGGTGCGTGCGGTGACACCCATCAGGTACAGCACACCGTCCGGGGCGGCCTGTTCGGTCCAGCCGGAACCGTCGTGGCGCAGCACCTTCAGGCCGGTGTCGTCCTCGCCGACCACCCAGGCCGCGCCCGGTACGGCGGTGAAGTCCTGGTAGGTCCACAGGGTCCGCGGCAGCGGGACGGCGCTCCACCCGCCCGCCGATCGGCGCAGGATCTCGCCCTCGCCCGCCCGGTTGTGGAAGATCCACACCTCGGTGCCGACGAACTGCACCTTGCCGAGCCAGCCGGGCTCACCGGCGCCGGGGAAGGTGGTGTCCCGGCTCCACGCCGTGCCGTTCCACCGGTACAGCATCGGCCGCAGTCCGTCGGTGGCCTGCTCGTAGCCGGTCGCCCACGCCTCCTTCGGCCCGCTGGCGGCGAGGTCGGACACGGTCACGGGCGGGGCGGCCGCCAGTACCGCGAGGGCCGACCAACCCGGAGCCACGGCCTCATGCGGCGCCCCGGCCACGTGCGGCGTCACGGCAGCGGCCGGTGGCACCACCGCGGCCGGCGACACCACCGAGGCGCACGCGATGACCAGGCAGACGACGACCGCACGGAGACCGTTCACGAGACCCCCCAGAACGCGACGGTCGCACAGGCTATTGGCCTTCACGGACCCGTGGACAGGCGGCATCCGGCCGATCGTGGCCCCTGGGAGCACAGTTCATCCGCCGGACCGGAGGGTTGTGGGTTCCGCCCGGGGCAGGAGATCGTTCGAGGCGATACTGCCGGTGCCGTCCCTCGGAGGACCCCGTGACCGAGCCCGCGCCCGCGTCGCTGCCCGACCCGCCCTATTACGCGGTGGTGTTCACCGCCGTGCGGACCGCCGGCGACAACGGCTACGGGGAGATGGACGAGCGGTTGTTCCGACTCGCCGCCGACCAGCCCGGATTCCTCGGCGTCGACGCCGCTCGCCGTGCCGACGGCCTGGGGATCACGGTGTCGTACTGGCGGGACGAGGAGTCGATCGCCGCGTGGCGCAATCACGCGGAGCACGCCCTGGCCCGTGCCCACGGACGCGAGCACTGGTACGCGTCGTTCTCGCTCCACGTGGCCAAGGTGGAGCGCGCCTACTGCTTCACCCGCGCGGACGACGCCTGACCGCCCGCGACGGGTACGGGCCCGCGGCCGCCCGCGCGAGCCCGTTGCGCCCGGTCAGGCGGGAGTCGGCTCCAGGCGGACGACGATGCCCTTCGACGTCGGCTGGTTGCTGATGTCGGCGACGCTGTCCAGCGGCACCAGGACGTTGGTCTCCGGATAGTAGGCGGCGGCGGAACCCGGCGCGGTCGGGTAGGGGACCACCTCGAAGTTCGCGGCGCGGCGCTCGGTGCCGTCCGACCAGACACTCACGAGGTCGACCCGGTCGCCCCGGGCGAGGCCGAGTCCGGAGAGATCGGCCGGATTGACCAGTACGACGTGACGGCTGCCGTGGATGCCGCGGTAGCGGTCGTTGAGCGTGTAGGGGATGGTGTTCCACTGGTCGTGCGAGCGCAGGGTCTGCAGCAGCAGATGGCCCTCGGGGGCCTTCGGGACCACCGGCTCGTTGCGGGTGAACATGGCTTTGCCCGTCGCGGTGTTGAAGACACCCTCGTTGACGGGGTTGGGCAGCTGGAAGCCGCCGGGGCGTGACACCCGCGCGTTGAAGTCGTGGAATCCCGGCACGATGCGGGAGATGCGGTCACGGATCGTGCCGTAGTCCCCTTCGAACGTGTCCCAGGGGATGTCGGGTTTGCCGTCGAGGGTGCGCCGGGCCAGCCGGCACAGGATCGCGACCTCGCTGAGCAGCAGGGAGGATGCCGGTTCGAGGCGGCCTGTGGAGGTGTGCACCTCGCTCATGGAGTTCTCCACCGTGACGAACTGCTCGCCGTCCGCCTGGACATCGCGTTCGGTACGGCCGAGCGTCGGCAGGATCAGTGCCGTGTCACCGCAGACGGTGTGCGAGCGGTTCAGCTTGGTGGAGATGTGGGCGGTCAGCCGGCACGAGCGCATCGCCTCCTCGGTGACCTCGCTGTCGGGAGCGGCGCGTACGAAGTTGCCGGCCAGGGCGAGGAACACCTTGACGCGGCCCTCGCGCATCGCCCGGATCGCGTTCACCGAGTCGAGTCCGTGCGGGCGGGGTGGATCGAAGCCGAACTCCTTCTGGAGCGCGTCGAGAAACGAGTCGGGCATCTGCTCCCAGATGCCCATGGTGCGGTCGCCCTGCACATTGCTGTGCCCGCGCACCGGGCAGGCGCCGGCGCCCGCGCGACCGAGGTTGCCGCGCAGCATCAGGAAGTTGACGATCTCCCGGACGGTGGGCACGCCGTGCTTGTGCTGGGTGATGCCCATCGCCCAGCACACGATGACGCGTTCGCTGCGCAGGACCTCGTCGCGGACCTTCTCGATCTCCTCGCGGGTCAGTCCCGTCGCCGCGCGCACGTCGTCCCAGTCGGCGGTGCGGGCGTGCCGGGCGAACTCCTCGAAGCCGCTCGTGTGGGCGTCGATGAAGTCGTGGTCCAGGACGGTGCCGGGCCGGGCGTCCTCGGCCTCCAGCAGCAGGAGGTTGAGGGCCTGGAAGAGCGCGAGGTCGCCGCCGGGCTTGATGTGCAGGAAGCGGTCTGCGATCTGGGTGCCGCGGCCGATGATCCCGCGCGGATTCTGCGGGTTCTTGAACCGGCGCAGGCCGGCCTCGGGCAGCGGGTTGACCGCCACGATGCGGGCGCCGTTGCGTTTGGCCTCCTCCAGGGCGGAGAGCTGGCGCGGATGGTTGGTGCCGGGGTTCTGCCCGACCAGGAAGATCAGGTCGGCGTGGTGGAGGTCGTCGAGGCTGACGGTGCCCTTGCCGGTGCCGAGCGTCTCGCTCAGGGCGAAGCCGCTGGACTCGTGGCACATGTTGCTGCAGTCGGGCAGGTTGTTCGTGCCGAAGGCGCGGGCGAAGAGCTGGAGGACGAAGGCGGCCTCGTTGCTCGCCCGGCCTGAGGTGTAGAAGACGGCCTCGTCGGGGGAGGCGAGCGAGGTGAGTTCCTGTGCCAGTACGCCCAGGGCGTCGTTCCAGCCGATGGGCTCGTAGTGGTCGGAGCCCGGTCGCTTGATCATGGGTTCGGTGAGTCGGCCCTGCTGGTTCAGCCACATGTCGGAGCGCCCGGCGAGCTCGGAGACGCTGTGCTCACGGAAGAAGTCGGCGGTGATGCGCCGTTTCGTGGCCTCGTCGTTGATGTGTTTGGCACCGTTCTCGCAGTACTCGTTGCGATGGCGTTTTCCCGGGGCCGGATCCGCCCAGGCGCAGCCGGGACAGTCGATCCCGCCCACCTGGTTCATGGTCAGCAGGTCCACCCCGGTCGTGCGCACGGACGTCTGCTCCAGGGAGTACTCCAGCGCGTGCACGACCGCGGGGACCCCGGCCGCCCACTTCTTCGGTGGTGTCACCGAGAGGGTGGTCTCCGGCTCCTCGCCGGGCGGGTTCTGCATCGCATCGCCTTTCTCTTGCCGAGCCTCGTGCCGAGCCTTTGCCTGGCCTCGTGCCGCGACCTGCGGCGCGCCGGTTCGCCGCCGCGTGCGGTACGCGGGTCAGCCGACGGGCCACTGGGCCACACGGCTCCTCGGCGGTTCCGGGTGGTCGTGCTGGACTCGGCCGTTGCGGATGGTGCCGCGCCAGGCCCCGCCCTCCTGCCCCATCCCCTCGATGAACCGCTTGAAGTTCTCGAGCTCGCGGCGCACCATCCGGGCCGTCACCTGCGCGACCCGGGAGGAGCCGGTGAGCCGTCTCGTGGCTCCGCGCGGCTCCAGCAGCATCCGCACGGTGAGGGCCGTGCCGCCCGACTCCGTCGGCCTGAACTCCACCTCGCCCTGGTGCGAGGGGCGCTGCTCCAGACCGCGCCAGGCCAGGTAGGCGTCGGGGTCCTGCTCCACGATCTCCACCGCGAAGCGGCGGCGCAGGGGTCCGTAGCCGATGGTCCAGTCGGTGACGGTGGGTCTGACCTGTTCGACGCCGTGCACCACACTCGAGAACCGGGGGAAGGTCTTGAACTGGGTCCACTGGTTGTACGCCGTCCGCACCGGCACCGCGATCTCGACCGTCTCCTCGATGTGCTGCCCGCGCAGCGGCCTGCGGCGCGTGACGCCGTCGCCGTCGGGGCGCATCCCCGGCGTGTTCGGCACGGCCTGCTGCGAGTCGTGTTCGCGCGCCATCGTCGCCTCTCCTCCGGTGAGCGAGCCGGGCCCTCGTGCTCCCGGGGCCCTCTCTCGTGTGTCGGGACCTGCCTTCCCGGTTCCCACATCACGGTCTTCGAGTCGCCCGAATGCGCCGGGGTGCTGTCCGGGAGGGGGCCCGGCGTGCGGGGCTCACGTGGCTCGGGGCCGAGCCTCTGGCCGCGCGGCCGTGTCGGCGTTCGGAGCGGCCGTGTCGGCGTTCGGCGCGGTCGGTGAGTGCGGTCCGCTCACGACGCGCGGCCTCGACCGCACGGGACCCGGCACCGGCGAGGGCCGCCCCCGTGGTCGGCGTCCCGCCTAGGGCGCACATCCGTACGTCCGGCTCTCCAGGGCGTGCAGCACGGCCACCATGTCCTCGTCGCCGTGGCCCTGCTCGACGGCCTCGCCGTACAGGGCGTGGCAGGCGTCGAGGAGCGGGGAGGCCAGGTCGGCCTTGCGGGCGGCCTCGGCGATCAGACGGTTGTTCTCCAGGACGTTGGTGGCGGTCGCCTGCACGGTGAAGTCTCGGGCCAGCAGCTTGGCTCCCTTCACCCTTGAGACGGCACTGGCCATCGGGCCCGCGTCCAGGACCTCCCGGAGCAGGCGTCGGTCGAGTCCGTACCGGTCGGCGAAATGGAACGCCTCGGTGAGCCCGGTGACGAGGGTGATCAGGAAGAGGTTCACCGAGAACTTCATCAGCAGCGCGCCGGGGACCGCCCCGCAGTCGAACGTCTCCCGGCACATGGGGGCCAGCAGGGGCCGTAACGCCGCGACGGCCTCTGGGTCACCGGCGGTCATCCCCACCAGTTCGCCCTGCTCGGCGGGGATGCGGGAACCGGAGACGGGAGCCTCGACGTACCGACCGCCGGCCGCCCGGACGGCATCCTGCAGACCGGCCGAGTACTCGGCCGAGGTCGTGCCCATGTGGACGACGGTCCGTCCGGCGACGAGGCCGGTGAAGCGCGGGGTGCCGCGTTCCAGCACGGCGTCCACGGCGGCCTCGTCGACGAGCATGAGGAACACGGTCCCGGCCCGCTCGAAGACCTCGGCCGGGCTCGCGGCGACCTCGGCTCCGGCGGCGCGCAGGGGTTCGCACCGGTCAGGGGTGCGGTTCCACACGGCGAGAGGTGTGCCGGCCCGGGCGAGGCGGAGGGCCATGGGCTGCCCCATGGTTCCCAGTCCGATAAATCCCACGTACACAAGGCACCGCCGTTTCCGGCTCATGCCGAGGCCGAGCCGTTGCCGCCCACTATGACAGCGGTCATAGTAAACGCGACTATGACGGCGGTCATAGAGTGTGCCCCGCATACACCTGACGTGGAGGTCGGCGATGGCGGTGTCCGAGAGGGGAGCGCGGGAGCGGATGGTCTTCAGCGCCGCTCAGCTGATCCGGCGCGACGGGGTCGCCGCCACCGGCATGCGCGAGGTCGCCGCCCATGCCGGGGCGCCGCGCGGTTCGCTCCAGCACTACTTTCCCGGCGGCAAGGAGCAACTGGTCAACGAGGCGGTGGCGTGGGCGGGCCGCTACGCGGGAAACCGGGTCGCCCGTTTCCTGGCCGCCCTGCCCGAACCGACGCCGAGCGGGTTGTTCGCCCAGATGGTGCGCCAGTGGACCGACGAGTACGAGCAGGCCGGGTTCGCCGGTGGCTGTCCCGTCGCGGCCGCCACGGTGGACTGGGCGGAGTCGACGGCGTCCACGCGCGTGGCCGCGGCGGAGGCCTTCGCCGGCTGGACGGGTCCGGTGGCCGGGGCGCTGGCGGACATGGGCGTGCCCGCGGAACGAGCCGGTGCGCTGGCCACCCTCATGGTCAGCGCGCTGGAAGGGGCGATCCTCATGGCCCGCGCGGAGCGCGACACCCGCCCGCTGTCGACCGTGGCCCGCGAACTCGGCCCCCTCCTGGACGCGGCGGTGGTGAAGGAGGGCTGAGCGGTCGCCTCCCCGCGCGTTCGTCCGAGTTCACTAACGCGGTGCGACCGGCGACCACTCACCCATCCACTGCTCGGCATCCCACTGCTCGAACCGGCACACCTCGGTGAACCCCAGCTTTGCCGCGAGGCGCATCGACGGGGCGTTGGCCGTCTGTGTGCACAGCACCACGGGCACTCCGGGAAGGGCGTCGGCGAACCATTCGAGCGCTGCCGCGCACGCCTCGGCGGCGTATCCGCGTCCCCACGCCTGCGGCAGGAACAGGTAGCCGAGTTCGGCCTCACCGGCATCCGGACGCACATGACCGCGACGCTCGGCGTCACGCCCCTTGAGCTCGACGATGCCGATCATCGCCCCGTCGAGCTCGACCACGAAGAAGCCGGGGCGCCGCCCTGGTGTCTCCGGCACCGCCCTCTCGAGCTCGGCACGCGGTCGAGGTCCGCCCAGGTAGGTGTGCACCTCCGGTGAGGCGAACAACTCGATGAACGCGTCACGGTCGCCGGCCTCGGACTCGCGCAGCACGAGCCGCTCCGTCCTGATCGGGGCAAGTGGCCAGGCGAAGCTCCCCAGTTCGGTCATGGCGGCAAACTACCGTGCGCCGCTGACCTCACCCTTGATGGTCGACGAAGGCGTCCAGGCGGCTGACTTTCCGACGGAGTTCGCGGGCGTTCCCCGGTGACATGGCCTGTATCGCGGCATCGAGGAGAGCGCGGGCCTCGAAGGGGTCGCCGCAGCAGTCCCAGTGCGTGTCGCCCTGCTCGAAGTCGAGCCACAGCCGACGCTCGGGGAGGTGGACGTACTCCCTCCACAGACGCAGAGCCGTGCCGACGTCTCCTGGCCCCAGATAGTTGCGAGTGCGTTCGAGGCGGACGATCTCGGACAGCGCACGCGCGGACAAGCCGTCGATGACCGGCGTCGCTTTCGATGTCCGGCAGCCGGGAGCACCGGCCCGGACGCGTCCTGGCCGTCTACGCGGCATGGACCTTTCGGTTCGTCGTCATGCCCACATCCTGCCAGGATCTCGAAGCGTGTCGAACGGTTTTGCCCCGCACGGTCCGCACGGCCTGCACGGAGCAGCCGCCCGCAGTGCGGGATGCACAGACGGTAATCGGCGCCGGTACCGTGCCCGGCATGACAAGCTGGGCTTCCCATTGCCCGAACCCAGGAGGTCACGATGACCGCAGAAGCTGCGTCCCCGGAAGGTTCGGAGCCGGCTGCGCCCGAGACGTCCGCGCTCGCGCCCGACAGCGACGGCAACTACGACCTCAAGCGCAAGTTCCGCGAGGCCCTGGAACGCAAGCGCGGTGCACAGGCTGACGCGGCCGATCTTGCCGCCAACGCCAATGGGTCGAAGATCCGCGGGGCGCACGGCCCGGCCTCGAGCCAGCGTTCGTTCCGACGCAAGAGCGGGGGCTGAGCCGTACGGCCGTAGCCGAGCCGGCCGGCTTGCTCGAACGCGGTCCGGGCGGGGCACATGCGTGTCCTCGCCCGGACAGGGTCCCGCCGTGCAGCGCGTGGTCGCCATGGACGGGACAGCCGACGACGAAGTGCTTCCCTCGGCGCGCGTGAACGCGGCCCTCGACCGTCCGCGCCACCACGACGTCCACTACCGCCTCGTGCTCGACATCTCCGACCTGAACCGAGCGGGGGCCTGCCGAAGTGGCCGAACTCCCGTGCCCGCCAGGACACACCGTTGATCGAATTGTCACCGCCGCATAGGTTCCGGCGTATGACGAACGTACGGATCGGTGTGATGTACGACCGCGACTGGGCCCCTGAGCAACTGCCCGGGTTCGCGCGGCAGGCCGAGGCGCTCGGCGTGGACGACCTGTGGGTGGTGGAGGACCTCGGCTGGAACGGCGGGGTGTCTGCGGCGGCCGTCGCCCTCGGAGCCACGGAACGCGTCAGGGTCGGCATCGGCATCGCCCCCGCCCCGCTGCGCAGCCCGGCGCTCCTGGCGATGGAACTGGCCACGCTGGCACGGGTGTTCCCAGGCCGTCTGGTGGCCGGGATCGGGCACGGTGTGCAGGAGTGGATGGCCCAGGTGGGCGCCGCGGCCCGATCTCCGCTGGCCCTGCTGGAGGAGACGATCACGTCCGTACGCGCGCTGCTGCGCGGAGAACGGGTGGAGCTGGACGGCCGTGAAATCCGCCTGGACGGTGTCGAGTTGACGCATCCCCCGGCCGAGGTCCCGCCGGTCGTCGCGGGCGTGGTGCGCCCTCGTTCCCTGGAACTGTCCGGACGGGTCGCGGACGGCACCGTGATCACGGAGGGACACGGCCCGCGCGACCTGGAGAACGCCCGTGCGCTGATCGGCAAGGGTGGTGCCGCGTCCGACCACGCCCTGATGGTCTTCGCCTTCGCCTGCGTCGGTGACGACCCCGACGAGGTCGCCCGGGCCCTGCACCCGCACATCGAGGGTCACGGCGCCTGGCTCGGCCGCCCGCCCCACGAGGTGTTCACCGTCTCGGGCCCGGCCTCGCAGGCCGCCGGGCACATCCAAGAGCTCGCGACGGCCGGCGCGGACACGGTCGTCCTGCGCATCGCCGGTCCGGAGCCGCTGCGGCAGCTGAAGGCCGTACTGGAGGCGGTGGGGCGACGGAACTGACGTCCGGGGATCGGGTCGGCGGGGTTGGGGGAGGCGGGGCCGCGAGGCCGGGGGAGACGAGACCGAGGGTAGGCGGGGCGGCGGGGCGGCGGGTGTGCGGCCAGGGGCCGACGGACGGTCTGCGCAGCGGGGGCACGCCCAGTGCCCGACCGGCAGAAGCCGGTGCCACGGACGGCACGCGTCCACCTTCGCCCGGCGGGCGCCGTGGGGCATGCTGGTGTGCGTGGGAGCCGGGCCGGGAGGTGCGCGGATGCGATGGTGGGCCGGTGGGTGGGTGACGGTAGGGGTGGTGGTCCTGGTGGCGTGCGGAGGGTCGTCGGGAGGACCGTCCGAGGGCGGTTCCGGCACCCCGACCACCGGTGCGCCGACCTTCTCCACGCCTGGTGCGTCGCACGTGAGCCCGACCGGCCCGAGTCGGTCCGGATCGGCCTCCACGCCCTCCTCCTCGGAGAGCTGTGCCACCGGGCAGGTCGAGCTCACCGTGTCACCCGATGATCCGGTCCGGCAGCGGATGTGTGTGCGGCCCGGGACCGTGGTGTCGCTCGTCCTGCGCCCCCGCACGGACGGCAGGCGTTGGACCGCCGTACGCAGTTCCGCGCCGGCCTTCGTCGTGCCGTCCGGATGGCAGGTGGGTGCGGACGGCACCGCGAGGGCCTCGCTGCGGTGCGCGGGCACCAGGGGTGGTGCCGCCGACATCACCGTCCTGGCGAAGGAGCCGGACCTGGCGGGCGTGGGCCGTGCTGCCTTCACGCTGCAGGTGAACTTGGTGCCGCATACGACGGCGGGGTGACCCCGGAAACCGGGATCACCCCTTTCAGTGCGACGTGGGTGCCGTCTCAGTCGCAGTCCCGCACCTTGATGGTGTAGATGCCGCGTCCGTGGGTGGCCGCGTACAGGGTGCTGCCGTCGGGGCTCAGCTTCAGCTGGAGCACGGCGACGGCCGGGAGGGAGCCGACGCGCTGCCAGCTGGTGCGGCCGGGCGCCCGATAGACGACGCCGAGGTCGGTGGCGACGGCGAGGCCGCCGTTCGGTGTGACGACCGCGGAGTCGGCCGGCACGTCGGGGAAGTTCTTGGAGATGTCCTTCCAGGTGGTGCCGCCGTTCGTGGACTCGAAGACATGGCCGACGCCGGCGCCCGGTCCCTCGGTCCACTGCCGGGAGAAGCCGTTGACCGTGAGGAAGACGTGGTCGGCGTTCTTCGGGTCGATGGCGAAGCCGCTGAGGTAGCGGTTGGGCACGGTCCCGTTCGCGCCGCTGGCCGGCAGGGCGATGTCGTGCCAGCCGGTGCCGTCCGCGTTGCCGACGGAGATGCCGCGGGCGAAGCCCTGGTTGTTGCAGGGCCCGCACCATGCCGCGTACACCTTGCCGCCCGAGGCAGCGACGGCGGTCGCGGTGCGGCCGGCGCCGAGGTCGTACACGCTCTTCCACTCGTCACCGCTGCGGATGGCGTAGCCGTGGGTCTGCACCCAGATGTGACGGCCGCCGGCGATCCAGGTGGAGCTGTTCTTGGCGTCGGCGGCGAGCGGGGCGATGAAGCGTGCCTCGCTGGTGGCGTTGTCGGCCGGGGCGACGTTGTACGACGTGGCCTTGCTCGCGTCGGTGATCCAACTGCCGTCGTTGACCGCGCAGTTCTGGGTCACCTGGATGGAGAGGTAGACGTACTCCTCGGCGATGTTGCAGCCGTTGGCGGGGTCGGTGAGGGTGTCGCCGCCGTCGCCGCCGAAGTTGGAGCCCATCACCTTGTCGTTGCTGCGCAGGATCGACTGGCCGTTGTCCTGCAGGCCGCCGGTGACGGAGACGCTGCCGTGGGCGAGGTCCTTGCCGATGCCGACCGAGTAGTACTGCAGGGTGTCGATGGTGCCGTCGTTCAGCGAGGTCCAGTCGGTGGCGTGACCGGAGGAGTCCTGGGTTCCGTCGACGGGGCGCTTGTAGACGCCTCCGTCGTTGCCGACGTAGACGAAGCTCTTGCCGTGGTAGCTGCCGATCGCGACGCCGTGCTGGTCGGAGTGGGTGGTGGGGTTGCAGTCACCGGTCTGCTTGGCCGGGTCGATGCTCCAGCAGGAGAAGCCGAAGTTCCAGTACGGGCCGACGGCCGACCAGCTGGTGCCGCCGTCCTTGCTCTCGTAGACCTCCTCCAGGCCCGCGTAGACGTGCTCGGGGTCGGCCGGGTCGACGGTGAGGAACTGGTTGTACCAGGCCTGCACGCCGGGCATGTAGCCGGGTGAGGTCAGGGCCGAGCCGTCGGCTGCCAGGCCCTGGTAGTCGGCGATCTTCGTCCAGGGGCCGCTGGGAGAGCCCGACTTGGAGACGTAGATGCCCTCCAGGCCGCTGTCCGGATTGGTGTTCAGCTGCTCGGGCGACTGGTCGATGGCGTAGTAGCGGGAGCCGTCGGCGGAGCGGGCGAAGGTGACGCTGCCGACGTCGTCCGCGTCGGTCGGCAGGTCGCCGAAGCCGCTGCTGATGCGGGTCCAGGCGCCCTTGGAGTCCTTGGTGTAGAAGCCGTTGTAGTCGTCACCGCTGCGCCAGCCGACCGCGAGCACCACCTTGGAGGGGTTCTTCGGGTCGATGGCGATGTCGTTGGTGATGTTCTTGTACGCGGCGTCCGGGTCGTCGGCCTTCGGACCACCGGGCAGATAGTCGGGGTTGGGCGCGTACTCCAGTTTCCAGGCGCCGCTGAGCTTCTTCGTGGAGTGGCTCCACACGCCCTCGCTGGTCGCCGCCCACACCTTGCCGCCGCCGAAGCGCAGCTCGTGGATGGTGGTCGATTCCAGTTCGTCGCCGCCGACCCTGCTGCGCGTGGAGAAGGTGCCGTGGTGCGGGTCGGAAAGGAGGTAGACGCCGCTGCCGAGGTAGGCGTCCGCGTTGGTCGTCGCCTCGCCGGTGCCCAGCCACAGCCGTCCGCCGCCGTCGAGTGCGAGCGCACCGGTGGACTGCGCGGGGAGCCGGTCGCTGATGGGCTGCCAGTGCCCGCCGCCGCTGCGGGAGCGCCACACGCCGCCGCCCGCGCTGCCCGCGTACACGTATCCGTCGTCATCGGCGGCCATCGCGGCCATCCGGCCGGTGACCCGGCCCGAGCCGCCGCTGGAGTTGGAGTCGATGTCGCGGTAGCGCGCGTCGTCGGAGTCGTACGGCAGATCGGTGATGTTGCGCCAACTGCCTCCGGTGCGCGGCAGCTTGCTGAGACTGGTCCACGCGGCGCCGTATGCGCCGGGGGCGACGATGCCGGGCGAGGTGCGGGCCTCCGCGTACTGGTCCGCGCCCTCGGCTATCTCGTCGGCCTCGTTGCCGTCGTCGCCGTCGTCCTCTTTCACCTTGGGGCTCATCGTGCCCACCGACTGCTGCCGCTCGGCGGCGAGTCGGGCGAGCGTGCGGGCCCCGAAGGGGCTGCCGCTGTGCGGGCCGGGCGCCGCGCTCGCGGGAATCGCGACGAGTCCGGCGGTTGCGGTGATGGCGCAGAGGGTGAGCCATCGTCTTCTACGGGTTGGTGCCGACACCAGGTTCTCCCAAAGGGCGGTGATACAGCCGTCGTTGGAGACCCGACCACGAGGGGGACAGGGCGTCCGGGGGTTTGGCAAGTCTTTGACCGGAACCTGCCATTGCGTAGCCGAAGCCGGCACGGCGGTTTACCGCGCTTGCCTCGGAGTTGACCCGGCAAGCACGGCACGCGGAGAAAGGCAATCCTTGAAGGCTGTCGTGGATTGTTTCGCGTGGGACAACCTTTGCCAGAGTCTGAACGTCCAAAGAACAACAGGAGACAACAACGTGGTCTCCGCTGGGGGGAGCGTTCATGCTCAAAGTGAGCATCGTGGTGCCCGTTTACAACGCGGGCCGATACATAGACATCTGTGCGCCGTCACTCTTACGTCAGTCCTTGGGGGAGGGCGCGTACGAAATCATCTACGTCGACGACGGATCGACCGACGACTCCCCGCAGCGGCTCGACGAGTTGGCCGCCAGGCACGCGCACGTACGGGTGATCCACCAGGAGAACTCCGGCTGGCCCGGCAAGCCGCGCAACGTCGGCATCCGGGAGGCCCGCGGGGAGTACGTCCAATTCGTCGACCAGGACGACGAGTTGACCCCGGAGGCCCTGGAGCACCTGCACCGGCTGGCCACCCGCAACGGCTCCGACATCGTCCTAGGCAAGGTCATCGGCACCATGCAGGGGCCCAGCAACGTCTTCAAGCGCACCGTGGAGCGCTGCACGGTCGAGGACGCGCCCCTCATGGAGAGCCTCACCCCGCACAAGATGTTCCGCCGCGACTTCCTGCTCGCCCACGACATCCGGTTCCCCGAGGGCCCGGTGCGGCTGGAGGACCAGCTCTTCATGGTCCGCGCCTACGTGCGCGCCAAGACGGTCTCGATCCTCGCCGACCACCCTTGCTACATATGGAAGCGCCGGGACGACGGAGGCAACAACAGCAGCCGCGGCACCACTCCGGAGGAGTATTACGGTCACCTGCGCGAGGTCGTCGAGGCCATCAAGGAGGGCACCCGGCCGGGCCCGCTGCAGAACCACCTGCTGCGCCGCTCCTACCGCGTCGAACTCCTGCGCCCGGTGAACGAACCGCGCGTCCTGCAGCGCACCGGCAAGAATCTCGAGCGCCACTTCGACGTCGTGCGCCGTATGGCGCTGGAGGCATACCCGCCCGGTGTCCGCGACGGCCTGCCCGCCCTCACCCGACTCCGGGCGCACCTGCTGGAGGAGGGCCATCTGGACTCCCTCGTCGAACTCGCCCGCCGCACCCGGGGCATCAGGCCCGAGGTCACCGTCGACGACATTCGCTGGCGCGACGGAAAACTCCATGTCACCACCACGATCGGCATGCGCCGCGCCGACGGTGAGCCCCTCGCCCTCGTCGAGCGCTACGGCCGTATGCTCCTCGACCCCGAGCTGCTGTCCGGCATCGAGGGCGCCGAGGGCTGGGAAGCCCCGCACCCCCTCGGTCACGCCTACGGCGAGCTCCTGGTCCACGACACGACCCGCGACCTGTGGTGGTACCCGGACATGGATCTGATCCCGCGTACCCAGCCGCTCGGCGGTGGCCGCCACCGCGTCGTGCTCACCGGCGAAACGGTCGTCGACCCCCTCACCCTGGCCGGTGGGCGTTCGTTGGAACCGGGCGCGTACGTGGTGTGGGCGAGCGCCCAACTCCTCGGCGTGGGCCGTCGGGCGAGGGTGACACGGTCGGAGGACGCGTCGCGCGACGCCGGCTCGGGGCTTGCGCTCGGCGGACTCGGCTTCGGCTCGGTCAAGGTCGGAACCCCGCCCCACCTGGTGATCCCGACGTGGGGCGGCCCGGGCGGCCAACTCCGTCTCTCCGTCCGCCCACCGGGCCGGACCACACTCCCGCACCGCATCTACCTGCGCACCACATCGGCCCCACCCATCCGCCGGGCGGCCGTCACGGTCCTGCACCGCCTCCCCCCGGACGTCCGCGGCCGCGCCAAGAAACTGGCACGCAGGGCAGATCCCTGGAGCGGCGGCTGAGAGACGCCGGGAGGGCGGAGAGGGGCGCCGACCCTCTCCGCCCGGTACTCCCCACTGACCGCCACGGCGCGTGGTGATCGCTCGGCGACATCGTCCGCCACAGCGGCCTCGCAGGCGGATTTCCGGCCCATTCCGGGGCTGGGGCGGCCCGAGCCGATGATCCGTCGAACGAAACCCGTACCGATGACGCGGAGGACTCCAACGAGGGTGGGTGATGTTGCCGCTTCGGGGCATTCGGGAGGTGACAAGGTCAGCTCACCCGAGGAGGCACAACATGATCGCGCTCGGCATCATCCTGCTTGTCGTCGGTTTTCTCACCGGCATATCGATCCTGTGGACGCTGGGGATCATCCTGGCCGTGGTCGGCGTCGTCTTCTGGATCATGGGATCCATGGGGCACGCGGTCGCCGGCCGACGTCACTATTGGTGACCGCGGCTGTCCTCGAGCGGAGCCTGACACAGGCATGCGACGACGGCTGGGCCTGCCGAGGAAGAACCCCGGCGGCCCGGCCGTCGTGCGTCTCCCCGCACGCGTGGTCGGCGCAGCTCCTCGGTACTCCGGAACCGGCATCGAGGTTTTCGCATGTGCGTGCATGTGTGCTCCGGGTCGGGGTACATGGCCGGTCGTCGATCAGCGGGTCGGCTGATGCGAGGCCGACACAGTGGAGGGGTACATCATGGCGACGAGCGTGCGGACTGCCGGACGGACGGAGGCTCTGCCGGAGATCACCGACCCGTCCCAGGTGGCACCCAAGGACGCACGAGAGCTGTCGAAGCTGTTCTTCGAGCAGCTCGCGGTGCTGGAGGAGGGCACGCCCGAGTACCAGTACGCGCGCAACACGCTGATCGAGATGAACATGTCCCTGGTCCGCTACGCGGCCGGCCGGTTCCGCAGCCGCGGTCCGGAGGAGATGGAGGACATCGTCCAGGTCGGCATGATCGGCCTGATCAAGGCGATCGACCGGTTCGAGCTGACCCGCGAGGTCGAGTTCACCTCCTTCGCCGTCCCCTACATCGTCGGTGAGATCAAGCGGTTCTTCCGCGACACCTCCTGGGCGGTCCACGTGCCCCGGCGTCTGCAGGAAGCCCGGGTGCAACTGGCCCGCGCGAGCGAGGAGCTGAGCAGCCGACTGGGCCGGACGCCGACCACCCGCGAACTGTCCGAGCTGATGAGCCTGCCCGAGGAGGAGATCGTGGAGGCGCGGCTGGCCTCCAACGGGTACAGGTCGGCCTCCCTGGACGCGGCGATCGGCGGCAGCGAGGACGGTGAGAGCGTGCTCGCGGACTTCATCGGCAAGCAGGATCCGGCGCTCGGCCTGGTCGAGGACTTCCACGCCCTCGCGCCGATGATCGCCGAACTGGACGAACGCGACCGCAGGATCATCCACTGGCGCTTCGTCGAGGAACTCACCCAGGCCCAGATCGCGGAACACCTCGGCATCTCCCAGATGCACGTCTCCCGCCTGATCACCCGGATCCTGACCCGCCTGCGGGAGGGCATGCTCAGCAGCCACTGAGCGCTGAGGACCCCGGCGCGCGGGGACGGTCCGGAGCCGGGACACGGCCCGGCCGTCCCCGCCGTTGTGCCGGACCTTCGGTCAGTGCTCCGGTTGCTGCGTCGAGCGGGCCGCCGCCCGCAGGGCACGGACGGCGGGCAGGTCACGGTTGGCCGGGAGCCACGCGAGGAAGGACACGGACTCACCGAGCTCGGGGACGTCCACGTAGACGAGCCCCGGGCGCGGATAGAGGCGGCGCGCCGAAGCGGGGAGGAAGGTGATGGCCCGCTTCTGCAGGACGGCGAGGACCATGGCCTCGGTGTCCCGGACCACAGGTCCGTAGCGGACGGGAGTTCCGTCGGGCCGGGGATTGACGGTGAGGTGGTCCCACCATGTGCGGGGCACCTCGCGTGGCATGTCGACGACCATGCGGTCCTCGAGCTGAGCCAGCGTCAACGTCGCCTCCCCGGCCAGGGGATCATCGGCGGCCAAGCACACCACCCGGGATTCCGTGGCCAGTTGAAGGCTCTGGAACCCCGAGGGCAGCGGCCCGCGCAGGAAGGCCGCGTCGACCTCGCCGCCGGCCAGCGAGTCGAACTGCTGGATGAAGCCGAGGTTGCGCACCTCGACCTCGAGGTGCGGATGCTGCTCCCGCAGCCGGGCGAGAACCGCGCCGGCGTGCGGCATGGCGGCCTCGGCGCCGAGTGACCCGATCCGCAGTCGTCCGGTCATCGCCCCGGCGTGCGAGTCGGCGACCCGCAGCAGCCGGTCCAGCCCTTCGACGACAGCCCTGGACTCCTCGGCGACCGCACGTCCCGCGGGTGTCAGTCGTACGCCCCCGCCCCCGCGTTCGATCAACGAGACGCCCAGGCGCTCCTCCAGCGCACGGATCTGCTGGCTGAGCGCGGGCTGGGAGATGAACGTACGCGCGGCGGCCCGCCCGAAGTGCAGTTCCTCCGCCATCACCAGCAGGAGGCGCAGTTGGTGAATGCTCGGCTCGCGCAGGCGCTGCCCGCGCCTGTCCCCGGCAACCATAGAGACAAGGTTATCGAACCATCGACTTCTCCTCCCCGATGTGTCACTGGCGCGGGCGCCCTGTCGCGGGTGAGCATGGCGGGGCGAGACCGGCACCGCTTCGCAGTCCGACCAACTGCGAAGAATCAGGGGGAAGTTCCACGTGTCGTACTGTCGTACCCCACATGACGGATGTGGTGGACAAGCCCGCTTCCGATGCGGCACGGGTGTGAGCCCGGAGCGTTCCTCCAGCCGTACGGCGATGGCCTGCGCCGCGCACAGCGCCGTGCGCGATCACGAGTTCGCAGGCACGCCCGCGGCACACGACCGCGCGCTCGACGAGACCGTCGGGCGGAGGCCGACAACCCGCAACGCCCATCGGGAAAGAGGCATCCTTGCTCCGCTTGCATTTCACTGCCGACGACCTGAAGAGAGTTCGGCTCCTGCGCAGCCCCGACCCCACGTGGGAGATCATCTGCAGCATGTGCCGACTGAAGACCGACGAGGGGCGGACGGCGTTCGGTACGTGGCGCAGTTCGACACGCAGCAGACTGCACCACGACGAGAGACTGCGCGCGGCTCTGTTCCCGCTGCGCGGGCTGGTACCCAGCGTCGGCTACATCCCGGACTTCCTGACCCCCACTACCACCACCGACGGCCTGCCCGCGGCGCTGGAGAGCATCCGCGCGACCTCGCGCAGTGCGGTCACCCACCAGCTGACCCTGCTGGACGCGGGGCAGCGCAAGGCCGGCAGACCGGGCACGACACCACGTCCCGACGACACCGACCCTTCCCTGATCGCCGGGGCTCTGGAGACGTACTTCGAGACGACGTTACGGCCGCACTGGCCACGTATGCGCGCGGCGGTGGGCGCCGATGTCGACGCACGCACCAGGGCGTTGCTCGACGGCGGCGTCCAGGAGCTCTTCGACGGTCTCGCGCCGCTCGCACGGTGGCGGGATCCGGTCCTCGAGGTGGACTACCCGGTCGACCGGGACGTGGCACTGAACGGCCGGGGGCTGCTCCTCGTCCCGTCCTACTTCTGCTGGCGACGCCCGACGGCCCTGGCCGACTCCGCCCTCCCGCCCACCCTGGTCTACCCGGTGGCCAAACAGCCCTTGGAGCCGACTCAGACGTGGGGGACGGGAGCCGCCCGCCTGCTCGGCCGCACACGTGCCGCCATCCTGTCCGCCGTCGCCCGCCGGGACGGTCGCACCTCCTCGGACGTCGCTCACGCGGTCGGCGTCGCGCAGTCCAGCATCTCCTACCAGATCGCGGTCCTGCGCGAGAGCGGTCTGGTCAGCAGCCACCGCACGGGAAAGTGCGTCATCCACACGGCCACGCCGCTCGGTCTGCGCATCCTCGACGCCGGCTGATCACCGAGTGGTGCGCTCGGGAAACACTTCGGGCGTGCTCGAAAGGCCGGCACGTCGCTGTCCCCGTTGGTCATCGTGCACAACGACAGGCCGAACCGCAGCCGTTCGAGCGGCCACGGTTCACAGGGGGATGCCGACACAGGAGACATCGCGTGCTCGCTTCGATCCGAACAGCGTCCAAAGCGGCTCGCATGACAGCGGTCGCCGTCGCGGCGGTCGCCGCGACGGTGGCGCTGCCGACGAGCGCCGTGGCCCAGACGCCCGCGCCGTCGTCAGCGTCCCTGGTCTGCTTCGTCAACGGGGACGGTGTACGCATCCACTCACAGCCGAACGCGTCGTCCACGGTGCTGGGGCCGGCCTACTCCGGTGACAACTGGGTCGAGAGCGCGGGCAGCAACCGCGACCTACGCACACGGCACGGACGCCCGTACCGGAGTGTCCGGGTACATCACCTGGTCCTGTCTGCGCCACTGCTACGAGTGAGACCGGGTCAGTCGCGGTAGTAGGACAGGTACTGAGTGGCCGCCCAGCCGTCGACCCCGGTCGTGAAGTCGTAGATGTGGGCGAAGGCGTTCTGGACCTCGCCGCAGTACCAGCCGACGGTGTGACTGCGGTAGCCGAGCCCCTTGACGCCGCAACTGGTGCTGGGGCACGAGCGAATGCGGACACCGTCCGCGAGGAACATCGCGCCGCCCGACGGCTCGTCGGCGGGGGAGGCCCGGTGAGTGACCGCACCGGAGGTGTGCGCAGCGGCCTGCGGCGCGGCGGCCAGCACGGGTACGACGGTCAGCGCCGCTGCGACGGTGCCGATGCGCATCATGCGGTTCACGGTCTTCACGCCCGCCTCGCCCTTCGGGGAAATGGCCGGCCACCGGTCCGGGCCAACCGATTCGCCGATCCGGCCTGCATTTCCCCCTCATCCTGCTCAGGCCGTGGCGAGCGGCGAAGCACTTCGAGTCGCATCGAAGAGATGGCGCCGGCACTGAAGCTCCATGACCTCGACGGCGAACACTCGCTGACGTTGGATGTTGGTGGGCCAGGCTGCTGATGCCGCAGGAGCCGAAGCAGGGCACGAGCCGAACGGGTACTTCTGGGAGGGTCTCGTGCGGTTCGCCTGGCCGGACATCGCTGAACGCCTCGACTTCGACAGTGAGGCCGGCATGTTGTGCGCGGTCGGGAGTCCAAGTGACTTCGCGCGACTCAAGGCGGCCGTTGCGCCAGTCATCACGAGCCCCGAGGCAGTTCGCGACATCATCGCCCGGGCGGAGACTTCGGGCTTCGAGTTCGACGACTAGAGCTCCAACCCACCGGTCAGGAAGCCCCGTTCGGTCAGACTGCTGCGGTGAGTGGGCGTCCGCCCCAGCGGACGCCCTTTTGCCGACGACTTCGAGAGGCGCCTCGCGGTACGTCACCGTGATCGATTTCGAAGAGCCCCCGGACGGGTACCAGTGGTCGAACCTCACCAGTCGGCAAAGGAGTTCAGATGCATCTGCGCAAGCGTGTGCTGGCCCTGGTGTTCGTGGCCACTGCGGCCTTCACCGCCCTCGGACCGCAGGCCATGGCCGCCCCCATGCCCTGGGAGACCAGCAAGACCCCCGCAGCCGTCACCCATCACTCCTCCACGGCGGCCGGCGAGCGCGGCACGGTCACGTGCTGTGTGTCCCTCCCTGCTACCAGTAGACAGCCGCGCTCTGAACCCATGCCGGAACCGACGAGGCGGTGACTCTCGAAGGCACGTACATCGGCTATGCGGGCGGGTGTGCGACGCCCAGTTACTGGCGCCAGAGGGGTTCGCGGGCGGCGTCGCGGTCCTGCATGTCGGCAGGCGTCACCATGATCATAAGCAGGGTCCCAGCGCGGGATCTGCATGCGACGCCAAGCCGAGCACCCTGTGTCATCATTGGACACATAGAGTGATGTCCGTCAAGGGAGTCGCCATGCCTATGCTGCTCATCAAGGGCTCGTTCAAGGTGTCGGAGAAGGCCAAGCCGGACGGCGACACCATCTCGTTCATCCCGGACAACGTGGCCGACTGGAAGCTCGTACCCGGTAGCAAACCGATCCTGCCCGCCGCCGACGGCCACGCCAACATCCGGCTCGAAGGTGTCGACGCGCTGGAGACTCACTACGGGGGCAACTACGGATCGGACCAACACCAGCCGATCGGCCTCGCCCACCAGGCCGCTGACGAACTGCTGACGTTCCTCGGTTTCACCAGCATCGTCCGCAAGCCGGACGAGACCGTCACCCTCACCCCCGCCAGCGTGCCCGGCTTCATCCTCACCCGAGGCTCCGACGTCTACGGCCGCTGCGTGGCCCTGGTCGGCCGCGGCACCCCGCCCGGGTGCAGCGGCTACGAGATCAACGTCGGTGACGCCCTGCTGAAGAAGACCGCCAACCACCACCTGCTCTCGCTCGGCCTGGCCTACCCGACCTTCTACACCGGCTTTCCCGTCTCCCTGCGCACGGCCCTCGCCGCCGCCGCCCAGCAGGCCCGTCAGTCCACACCGCCGCTGGGCGTGTGGGCCAAGGACGTCACGCAGTCCGGAGTGAAGATCACCGGAATGGCCTCGCTCACGGCCGACGACGGAGCGGTCATCCTCCCGAAGCTGTTCCGCCGGCTGAAGGAATACCTGGACCTCAACCCCACAAGCCCGTCCCTGGCCTGCCTCACCTCCTACCTGGGCGGAGGCGCCGACAAGTTCCACATGCCGCCGACCTCCAAGGAGATCACCGGCCTGCAACACGCCATCGAGATCACCAACGGCAACACCGTGAGGATGACCCACCAGCCCGAAGAGATCATCTTCGTCGAAAAGTAGACGGCCGGAGCCGACCGGCCATGACCTGCGCGGAGGTGCCGTGACGGATCCACGAACGATCCTGTGGCAGGCGCGTCAAGGTCCCGTGCCACGGGAGTGGCGCGTGTTCACCAAGAGGCGGGGCGCGCTGTCCGGCTTCTTCCGCGGGACGTCGAACGATCCGGACCCGCTGCTGGTGATCACGCCGGACGGCTCCGTCGAGTACATCAGCGAACGCAAGCCGCTGACGATCGTCGTCTTCCAGGACCTGGCCGGCATGAAGCTACGCGTGGCCAGTACCGATTCGTCGGCTGCCGTCTCCACCTGGGTCGACCTGCGCTACCTCGACGGCAGCAAGTCGAAGTGGCGGTCCGGCTTTGGTCTGGAGGCGGTCCAAGGGTTCATCGAGGCTTACGGCGCCCACAAGGCACTTCGCGGCTACGCGTGAGTCCCGAAGCGTGCCGTCCCATCGGCACGACGGTGCGGTGACGAGATGTGCGGAGACGGTGGCTGGGACCGCGAGGCCACCGACGCCACGCAGATGGCCGTCCTGGTCGCGGAGTCACTGCTGGGGCGGGGACTGGATTCTTCGGCCGAAGGACATCGGCCTGCGGACCAAGGCGCGCTTTGACCTGCTGGAGGTCGTAGGCTCCCTGCTGCTTTTCGGCGGCAGCCTGCTGAGTTGCATGGTGGGGGAATCCTGGTTGTGGCCCGGCCTCGCAGGCTTCCCGCTCCTGGCCGCTGTCCACGCCGTGAAGGGCGTCCACCGACTCCGCACCCGCCGCCACTCCACGGCCTGATCGAAACGTCGGGGACGGCCTGCGTCGTTGCTTGCTGACGGTTCGTCCGTTGAGTCAGTATGACTGCCCATCTCGCGGTCGGCGGGATAGACCTGACCGTAGGCCCGTCGACGTCTGCCAAGTCCTCGGTCTCGGCTGACCGCTGGGACGGGCCCTGGTACCGGGTCGACCTCGCCGACCGGTCGTGCGGTGGCCGTCGCGATGACGAAATCCTCGTCTTCATCGCTGAGTTGGCGGGACGGCCTCCCGCCCACTGAGGGTCCAGGCGGGCCGGGCCGATCTCGTTGAAGCGGTGGATCACGTCCCGGACGGTGTCCTCGTCGGTCTGCACAAGCTGGGCGATCGCCGGCACCCGGTTCCCGCCCGACGAGGCCAGCAGCATCATCGCCCGCCGGTAACGCACCGAACTGGTGCTGCCCCGGCGCACGATCTGATGAATGCGGGCACAGCACTAGCGCAGCGTGTCCAGCACGTGGATGACGTCGGCGGCACGGGTGTCCGGGTTGACGAAGGCCATCCGCAGGACCGTGGTGTCGTTCCACCGGGTCGGCACGCACAGCATGGCGCCCGTCTGGGCGACCCGGGCAGACCAGGACGCGTAGTCCTGAGGGCTCCAGCCAGGGCGCTCGAAGAGGAGCACGGACAGGTGGGGGTCGATGGTCAGGCGCAGATGATCACTGGTGCGGATGGCGTCGGCGACCAGACGACTGGTGGTCAGCGTCTGTTCCACGGCACGCGCGTACCGGTCGGTTCCGTGGACCGCCAGGCTGAACCAGAACGGCAGCCCACGGGCCCGGCGGCTGAGATGGAGGGCCAGGTCCGCCGGATTGTGGACGTCCCGGTCGATGGCGTCGAGATAGTGCGCCGACTGACTGTGCGCCGCACGCGCCGCCGCGGGGTCCCGGTACAGCAGCGCGCAGCAGTCGTACGGGGCGAAGAGCCACTTGTGCGGATCGACGATGAAGCTGTCTGCCCGCTCGATGCCGCTGTAGAGGTGTCGCACGCTGGGCGCGGCGAGGCCCGCGCCGCCGTAGGCGCCGTCGATGTGCAGCCACACACGGTGGCGTTCACACGCGTCGGCGATGCCCTCGATGTCGTCGACGAGACCGGCGTTGGTGGTTCCGGCGGTCGCCACCACCGCGAACACGCCGTCCACCGAGTCCAGCGCAGCGCTCACGGCGGCTCCGGTGAGGCGTCCCCGTCGGTCCACGGCTGCGGTGACGACCTCGACGTCCATCGCCTGAGCCGCGGTTCTGATGGAGGAGTGGGCACTGTCGGCGCACACGATCTTCCAGCCGTCCGTCGGACGGGACCGGAGTGCGGCGGCAGCGGTGCGCGCCGCGACGAGGGCCGACAGGTTGCCCGAGGTGCCCCCGCTGACGAAGCATCCCGCCGAGGTGTCCGGCCAGCCGAGCAGCTTGGTGAGCCAGGCCAGGGCCTCGTTCTCGGCGTGGATGGCACCCGCCCCGGCCTCCCAGGTGCCCGCGAAGATGTTGGCCGCGCCGGTGACGGCTTCGAAGGCGAGCGCGGCCCGGGTGGGGGCCGCGGGGATGTAGGCGAGGTTCGTCACCGCGTTCTGGGCCCGGGTGGCCGGTGCCAGGACCCGGTCGAAGAGTTTGAGGGCCGCCTCGCCGCCGATTCCCCAGGGCGTGATGGCCGTACCGGCCGCGAGGGCGAGGTCGGCGGCGGACCGGGCACCCGACACCGGATCGGGAGCCCGGGTGAGGCGCCGCCAGGCGTAGTTCACGGCAGCCGCCACGACCTCGTCCTCATCGCCCCACACCCGGTTGTCGACGTGGGGCGGCCTGCTCACTGACATGTTGCTGCGTTGCGCGTTCTGCATGGCCAGAACGTAAGGAGGCGCAGCAGTATGCGCAATATGCAGAAGATTATGTGATCAGAATGCTCAAAAGAGAGAGGTAGTGGCGTGGCATACTGTGCACCATGCGAAACATCGACGCCCTCGACTCCCGGATCCTGCTGGCGCTCGACGCGGACCCCCGGGCCACGACGGTCGCGCTGGCCGATCGGCTCGGCCTGGCCCGCAACACCGTGCAGGCTCGACTGAAGCGACTGGAAGAGGACGGACGGCTGCGAGAGCCCAGCCGGCGCGTGGACCCCGCGGCCCTCGGCCGTCCACTGCTGGCCCTGATCACGCTGTCGATCAGCCAGCGGGTGGGACATCCCACCCAGGAAGCGATCCTGCGCATCCCCGAGGTCGTCGAGCTGCTCGTCACCACCGGCGACGGCGATCTGCTCGCCCGAGTGGTCGCCCGCGACACCGAGGACCTGCACCGCATCACCAACCTGCTGCTGGAGGCACCCGGCGTCGTCCGCTCCAACACCACCATCGTCCTGTTGGAGGTGCAGCCGTTCAGCGTCCGGTCGCTGTTGGAGCAGAGCGCCGGCTGAAGGAGCGGCACCGGGGCTGCGCCGTCAGGCAGGGGTTCGGGAATCCGCTTCGCTCGCGAGGTCGTGGAAAAGGGTTTGGGTGCGGCAACTCCCCGCTGCTACGGTCCTGATGGACCGTGAAGTCGTTGTCTGGAGGTGAGCCCCGTGAACACAGTTACCCGTGGGTGCTCCCTCATCCCGTCACGGTCCGGCGGCTGACGTTCGGTGTCGCCAGGAGCGCCTGAGATCGAGGCACTCCTGGAGGGAGACTCCGATGAACACACAGCCTTTCACTTCCGGCCTGAGCGAGCACGCCGTGCTGATCACGCGCATCGCGGACAGGCAATGGCATGCACTGGACGACGACCTGGTCGTCGGCCGTGGACATGCGCAACACCGGGCCGACGGACGGTTGTTCGTCAGCATCGACGCCTGGCACGACACCGCCTTCGACCGGCTCGCCGAGGCCATGCTGGCCCACCTGCCGGCGCCGCTGTACACGGTGGTCGACGAAGCCGACGTCGAGCTGACGGCGGCCTGGCACCGGGCCGGGTTCACGTTCCGGCGCCGAGAGTGGGAGTACGTCGTTCCCACCGACCCACAGGTCACGGGGCTCGACGAGGTCATGCCGCCGCCGGGCGTGACGATCGTGCCCGCCGGTCAGGCGTACGAGGACCCGCTGCGGGCGGTGGACCGCGCGATCCGAGACGAGGTCGAGGCGACCGTCGGGTGGGCGTCGATGCCCGCGGAGGTGATTCCCTTCCCCGAGGGGGACACCATCGTCGACCCGTCGAAGTACGCGGTGGCCGCGGCGCCGGACCGCTATCTCGGCCTGATCCGCGTGGTGACGGTGATCCGGCCGCGCATCGGGCTGATCGCGGTCCGGGCCGGCGAGCGGCGCCGCGGCATCGCGCGGGCACTGCTGGCCCACGCCTTGGGAACCCTGCACGACTCCGGGTTCACCGGGGCCTGGGTGGAAGTCCAGGAGTCCAATCGAGCGGCCGCGGCGCTGTTCGAGAGCATCGGCGCCCAGCCGGTCAGCAGCAACCTGGAGCTGGTGCGATGACCAAGCACAAGAACGTCATCGAAGTCGAGGGCAGGGTCGTCGAGTGCCTGCGCAGCGCCATGTTCACCGTGGAGCTCGAGAACGGCCACCAGGTCCTCGCGCACATCAGTGGGAAGATCCGCAAGAACTACATCAAGATCATGCTGGAGGACCGGGTACTGGTGGAGCTTCCGCCGTACGACCTGACACGCGGCCGGATCGTGTTCCGGTACCGGAACTAGCGGCGGTCGGCGCCCTGCGCGGCAACTGATTCCGGGCTCTCCGGTCACGGCGTTTCCGTGACCGGAGAGCTGCCGTACGGGTGCTACTCGATCGGGAAATCGAAGTAGGTGTCCGGATAGGGTTCGCCCTCCAGCGTGTAGTGCCACCACTCGCGTGCGTACGCCCTGAATCCGCAGTCCTCCATGATGGCGCGCAGGCAGGCACGGTTGCGCGCTTCGACGTGCCCGATCCCCGTCGCCCCATGATGGGAGAGGGAATCCATGAGGTCGTGACCGCCACCCATGGCGGCGAGTTCGCCGGTGTCCAGGTGATACAGCGTCACATCCACTGTGCTGCCCCGGCTGTGGCCCGACCTGGCGGCCACGTATCCCCGGTCGAACATGTCGGCCCTGCCGATCCTCGGGTAGTGCCGTGACTTGGTCCGGCCGTCCTCCGGCTGCTGCGACCAGCGCACGAAGCAGTTCACCGCGCGCTGGGGACGGTAGCCGTCCCACAGCAGCAGGCCGAAGCCGAGGGATCGCGCCTTGCCCCGGGCCTTGTCCAGCGCCGCGCACAAGGCCCTGGTGCCGACTATGCGATTCGCCAGGTAGCCGTCCACCGGCTTGCCGGTGAAGTTGTCCCAGGTCGCGTACTTGGCATCCCAGCGTATTCCGGGGACGAGGTCGTCCACGAAGGCGAAGTCCTCGTTCATCGAGGCTCCCGTGCCAGTGCCAGGGACACCAGTCGGTCGATCACTTCCGTGAGCGGCAGGTTCGCGGCCGCCATCATCCTCGGGTAGCGGCTGTACGAGGTCATGCCCGGAAAGGTGTTGACCTCGTTGAGCACGACTTCGCCGTCCTCCTTGAGGAACATGTCCACCCGCGACAGCCCCCGGCACCCGAGGGCGCGGTAGACGGCCTTCGCCCTCTCCACGACGAGCGCGCGCGACTCCTCCGGAATGTCGGCGGGCACGATCGCCGCGGAGTTGTCGGATCCCGTCTCCGGCTGATCCTCCTGGTGGATCCTGAAGAATCCGTGCGAGAGCGCGATGTGGTCCACCTGCCCCGCTGTCAGGTTCGTCTCGTCCCCGAGAAGGGCGCAGCCGATCTCGCTGCCGACGACGGCCTCTTCGATCAGCACCTTCGAGTCGTACTGCCGGGCGGTCTCCACCGCCCCCGCGAGTTCGTCCTCCCCGGACACCTTGCTGACGCCGAAGGACGACCCCGAACGGGCCGGCTTCACGAAGACGGGGTAGGTGATCCGCTCGGGATCGATTTTCTCGTCCGCCATGACCGTCCAGTGATTCGGCGTGGGAATACCTGCGTTCGCGGCGACGAGGTAGGTGAGGGACTTGTCCAGGCAGAGCGCGGAACTCTGGATGTCACAGCCGACGTAGGGGATGCCGGAGAGCTCGAGGAGCCCCTGTATCGCACCGTCCTCGCCGAACCTGCCGTGGAGCACCGGCAGTACGACGTCCAGAGTGATCCTCTCGTACCGCCCCTGCTCCAGGACGAGCAGTCCGGGCTCGCTCCGGTCCGGTGACAGCGCGACCGGGCGGCGGTTGTTCTGCTCCCAGTCCGTGTCGGGCCCGTCGCACAGCCTCCACTCGCCGCTGCGCGTGATCCCGATGAAGTACGGCTCGTACTTCTCGACGTCGAGGTTCCGCGCGATCTCCCGCGCGGACTTGACGGAGACCGGGTGCTCCTCGGAGCAGCCGCCGAACACGATGCCGACCTTCAGCCTAGCCATGCTGATTCCTTCTCTCGAATTCCAGGCAGTTGATGATGGAGTTCTCGACCGTGTCGATCAGGGCGTGCTCCGTGTAGTACGCCGTGTGCGGGGTGATGAGCACGTTCGGCATCTCCTGCAGCCGCAGCAGTGCCTTGCTTTCGATGTGCCTGTTGCGGCAGTCGGAGTAGAAGATTCCTTCTTCTCCCTCGACGACATCCAGCGCCGCACCGCCCAGGCGGCCGCTTTCCAGCGCCGCGACGAGGGCTTGGGTATCGATCAGGGGACCGCGTCCGGTGTTGATGACGAAGGCGCCGTCCTTCATCCCGTCGATGCGCCGACGGTCGAGGAGGTGATGCGTGTCCGTGGTGAGCGGTGCGTGGAGCGTCACGATGTCGCTCAGCCGCAGCAATTCGTCGAGGGAAACGTATCCGTTAGATGTCCTGGGGCGACGGTCATGGAAAAGGATCCGACTGCCGAAGCCCTTGAGCCTTTCCACGACCGCCGTGCCGATACGCCCTGTTCCCACGACTCCGATGGTCAGGTCGCGCAGTTCCTTGCCGCGTACCTCGTGCAGTCGGTAGTCGTGGCGGTCCGAGCGGCGGACGGTGGTCTTCGCGTTCCGTACCGCCATCAGCATCAGCATCAGGGTGTAGTCGGCCACGCTGTCGGGCGAGTAGGCGACATTCTCGACCGAGATGCCGATACCGGCCGCGTATTCCACATCGATGTGGTTGCAGCCGATGCTCCGCGTGGAGATGTATTCGACGCCTGCTCGACGGAGAGCGAGAAGTGTGGAACGGGTGATCCGGGTTTTGTGGCCTACGCTGATGCATCGATTCCCGGCAGCCAGGCCGGTATTCGCCTCCGATACCGCCGAGTCCGTGATGGTGGTGCTGACGCCGAAGCGGAGTGCCTTCTCCCGGAACAGAGTCGCCTCGTCCGGCCCGCATCCGTAGACGGTGATACCCGTTGCCGGGGACAGGGTGCATCCGGCCGCCCCTCGGGCTGATTCGCTGTGGGTCATGGAGACAGCCAAGGCGAGGTCGTGTTGCCGGGGCGTATGCGGTTTTGGATACGCCGACGATATGCAACTGGCCGCTAGCGTCGGGCACATGGCTACGTTGATTGCCCAACCGATTCCGTTTTTCCGGAAGCCTTTCTCTCAGAACTGCGAGATCCCGGCATGATTCCGCTCAGTGCTGGTGAGATCGCCGCCATTGCCGGCGGGACGATCTCGGGAGACGAATCCGTCACGGTGACCGCGCCGGCCGTGCTCGACAGCAGGCGGGCCGAACCGGGCAGCCTCTTCGTCGCCTTCACGGGGGAGCACGTCGACGGTCACGACTACGCCGAGCAGGCGGGCCGGGCCGGCGCCGTGGCCGTACTCGGCTCCCGGCCCACGCCGCTGCCCACCATCGTCGTCGAGGACGCACAGGCCGCGCTGCAGACGCTCGCCGCCCACGTCGTGGGCCGGCTGCGCGAACGGCTGACGGTCTTCGGGGTGACCGGCTCGCAGGGCAAGACCAGTACCAAGGACTTGCTGGCGGCCGTGCTGTCGAGCACTGCGCCGACGATCGCCACGTTCGGCTCGTTCAACAACGAACTCGGTGTGCCGCTCACCATGCTGCGCGCCGACGCCACCACGCGGTTCCTCGTCCTGGAGATGGGAGCCCGCCACATCGGCGACATCGCCGAACTCACCGGCCTGGTCGCCCCCGACGTCGCCGTCGTCCTCGGCGTCGGCCAGGCCCACCTCGGTTCGTTCGGTTCGCGCGGGGCCATCGCCAAGGCCAAGGGTGAACTCGTGCGAGGGCTGGCGCCCGGCGGCACCGCCGTCCTCAACGCGGACGATCCCCGGGTGGTCGCGATGCGCGCGCTCACCGACGGTCCGGTGCTGACCTTCGGCCGGGCGGAGCACGCCGATGTGCGGGTGCGCGGCCTGTCTCTGGACTCGCTCGGCCGACCGTCCTTCACCCTGCGGACCGTCGACGCCTTGCATCCCGTGGCGCTTCCGCACGTGGGCGCCCACCAGGCGCTCAATGCGTCGGCCGCCGCGGCCGCGGGTCTGCGGGCCGGCGTACCCCTCGACACGGCCGCAACGGCGCTGGCCACCGCCCCGCTGTCGAAGTGGCGCCTGGAACCGCGTGACCTCGCCGGCGGAGCGACACTGCTCAACGACTCCTACAACGCCAACCCCGACTCGACCCGCGCGGCCCTGGACGCGCTGGCCGCGATCGCGGGCGGACGCCGCATCGCCGTCCTCGGCGAGATGCTCGAACTCGGCCACGTCAGCGACGCCGAGCACCACGCCGTCGGACAGTACGCCGCCCACCGGGCCGACGTGGTGGTCTCGATCGGCAAGACCGCGCTGTCGATCGCCGACGGTGCGGGCGAGCGCGGGGTGGCACTGGCCGACAACAGCGCGGCCGTCGACTGGTTGCGCGACCACCTGGCCGCCGACGATGTGGTGCTCGTCAAGGGGTCCCGAGGAGCACGCCTGGACGAGGTGGCCGCCGCGCTCAGGTAGGTCGGCGAGGCGAGCCGGAGAAACGGCGTCGCAGTCGCCGTACCGTCGAAGGTGCGGGCGTCAGGCTCTCCGGGCGGGCGAGGCCATGCGCGTGTTCGGACGCGTGGCAAGGGTGGGTGACGGACGGGTGATGGTGCGCCGCATCGGTCAGCTCAGCAGCGGCGCGACAGCGGCCCGCAGTTGTTCGATGCCCCGGAAGTGCAGGCCCGCCGCGCCGGCCGCCTGAGCTGCCCTGACATGACCAGCGGTGTCATCGACGAACAGACACCGCGTGAGGTCGGCTCCGGCTCGCCGGGCGGCTGTGTCGAAGACGCGTCGGTCCGGCTTGGCCACCCCGATCCGGGCTGTGTTGACCACTGCGTCGAACGCCTCGTCCAGCCCGATCGCGGCGAGATATGCCTCCAACCTGGTGGTCGCGTTGGAGACCAGGACCACGGGCACCCTCGTGCGGAGCGCGCCGAGCACATCCACGACGTCGGGGTCGACCCGGCCGGTGAGCTTGCTCCATCTCGCGACCAACTCCCTTGCCCGACCCGGTGATCCGCAGACCGGGGTCAGGTCCTGGGCGACTCGGTCACGCCATTGCTCGTCGCTCAGACAACCCGTGACGGCTGCCTGGAGCAACTCGCCCTCGAACGCGGCCTGCGCCAACGTGCCCTCGGGCAGGCCCCAGGCCCTGTCCAGTGCGTTCATCCCGTCGGGATCCCACAGGTGCACGACTCCGTCGAAGTCGCACAGCACCGCGTCGAACGGCAGCGTGTCCATGGGCGGCGATCATGCCATCTGCCGGATCAACCGCCAACGCCGTGCAGAATGACGGCTTCGGCATTGACGGTTACGGCGCCTGTCGCCCATTGCCCGTCCGCCACCACTCCGACATGCCGTCACCAAGCGATCCAACACCCTTCAGTCGGCCTGCAGGACGAAGAACAGGAAGCACAAGAAGCGCGTCTTCGTGGCGATGGCCTCGGGGAACAGTTGGCGGGCGGAGGGATCGGGCTCGGGCTCGCTGATGGCCGTGATCCGGAAGCCGGCTCCGGTGAAGGCTTCGATCATCGCGTGCAGTGGCCTGTGCCAGATGCTCATCAGTGCGGTGTGGCCGCCCATGGTCCACTCTTCGGTCCAGTTGGTGGTGTCGAAGTAGTCGTACTCGGCCTCGCGGCCGGCCTGGCGGTGCATGAGGTTGATCGCAAAGGGATGGTCGACGGACGCGATCAGCCGGCCGCCCGGCTTGAGCACGCGCCGAAGCTCGGCCAGTGCCGGTCCCCAGTCCTCCAGGTAGTGCAGCACCAGTGAGGCGACCGCATCGTCGAACGTGTCATCGGGATAGGGCAGCGGGCCGTCCAGGTCCGCCACCTTCAGGTCCGCACCGTCGCCGAGCCGCCGCCGGGCCAGCTCCAGCATCCCGGCACTCGCATCGAAGCCGCTCACGACGGCGCCACGGTCGCGCAGCGCGGCGAACAGGGGCCCGGAGCCGCAGCCGACGTCGAGGATCCGTCGGCCGGTCACCTCTCCGGCGAGGGCCAGCATCGCAGGCCGCTCGTAGTGGGCGTTGATGAGGTTGGCTTCATTCTCGGCCGTGTACGCCTCGGCGAAACTGCTGTAGTCGTTGACCTTCGGTGGATCCACATTCACAGGGGACGGCGGCGTGAGCCCGGTGGAACTCGCTTTCTCCTGGTGCTCGTTGGAGATCATGGTGCGGGAGACGTGCACTGCATCCGTTCGGTTCCTGGTCGCCCCGACCGGGCTCGCGGCTTTGAAGATCCAACAAGCGGTTCGTTCAAGCGTCGCGGCCACCGTCGCCTCAGTACTGTGACTTCGCATGACCGACACCGAGATCACCGCAGACCTGGTTCGCGACCTGCTGCGGGAGCAGCATCCAGACCTTGCGGGGCTGGCCGTCCGTGAGGTGGCGGGGGGCTGGGGCAACCAAATGTGGCGCCTCGGGGACGAGTTGGCGGTGCGCATGCAGCGCATGGACCCCACCCCGGAACTCCAGCTCAAGGAGCGGCGGTGGCTACCCGTGCTGGCCCCGCGCCTACCGCTCCCGGTGCCGACCCCGGTGCGGTTCGGCGAACCCTCCGCGCGCTTCCCCAAGCACTGGACGGTGATGACGTGGGTCGACGGCGAGCCCCTCGACCACGGCACGATCACCCGCGGCGCCCACGCTGCCGACACGCTGGCGGGCTTCCTGCGCGCACTCCATGTGGAGGCACCCGCCGAGGCGCCGATCGCCGCGGACCGCGGTGGCCATCCGAGGAACTGCACGGACGGCTTCGAGAACTTCCTCCAGGCCGTCGTCCTCGACGACATCGCCGCCGATGTCCGGGCCGTCTGGGACGACGCCGTCGCGGCCGACGCGTGGGAGGGCCCGCGGGTGTGGGTGCACGGCGACCTCCATCCCGCGAACGTCGTCGTCTCGGACGGCACGCTCTCGGGCATCGTCGACTTCGGTGACATGTTCGCCGGCGACCCGGCGTGGGACCTCGCCGCCGCATGGGTGCTGCTGCCCGCGGGCACGGCCTCACGGTTCTTCGACACGTACGAGCATGCGGACGAGGCAGCGATCCGGCGCGCTCGCGGGCTTGCCGCGATGAAGAGCCTCTTCCTGATGCTCATGGGGCAGAACGGAGATCGGGGCCTTCCCGGCGGCAAGCCGCACTGGGGACCTGCGGGCCGGGCGGCGCTTGATCGGGTCCTGAAGGGTGTCTGATACGCGCTGCCCCGCCTCCGGGTGGGCTTCGCGGGCCTGCACGTTCTCGCCGGTGGCCGGTGGCCGGTGGCCGGTGGCCGGTGGCAAGCTGCGGCCGTCGGGGCGGGTCGGGGCAGGGCGAAGGAGCGAGCCCCTGGGCCCTCGGCGGTGACGTGGTGCTCGCGCAGCCGCTGGTTCAGGTCGACGCGGACATGCACCGAGGGCCCGACGGCGGTCCGCGGGCGGGGCACGTCGCGGTGCCTCACTGGCTGCGAGACAGTTCCGGCTCGTGCTGCGCCGTCCTGCCCTGTCGGGGAAGCAGGAGCGGTGTGGCCAGGACGAGCAGTCCTGTGACCGTGAGCGCGGTGCGCGGGCCGGTGGCGTCGGCGAGCAGTCCGGCGAGTGCGGTGAGGACGGCGATGGACGCTTGCGAGCCGATCGACCAGGCCGTCAGGGTGCGGGCGACGAGATGCTTGGGGGTCTGTTCCAGCCGGTACGTGGCGAGCACCGGGCTGTACAGGCTCATGTTGATGATGATCGCCAGCTCGACGGCCATCACGGTGACGAGGCCGACGACGCCGGGACGGACGAAGGCAAGCCCGATCAGCCAGACGGCGCGCAGGCTGCCCACGATCCGGAAGACCCACTGCCGGCCGAAGCGGGCCACTACGCGGCCGGCCAGCCTGGAGCCGATGAGTCCGCCGAGGCAGGGGACGGCGAAGGCGAGGGCGTACTGCCAGGGCGGGAACCCGAGCCGGCGAAGCAGGAGCACCGCCAGCAGCGGCTCGGTGGCCATGATCAGGCCGGCGACGAGCATCTGATTGAGGTAGAGCGAGCGCAGAACCGGATGGCCCATGATGTGTCGCCAGCCGTCGAGCAGCGCACCCGGCCGGACCAGGCTCCGGTCGGTCGTTCGCGGCGCTTCTCCCTGACCGCGGATCGCGGTGATGCCCAATGCGGAGAGCAGGTAGCTGAGCGCGTCGGCCACCACGGTGGTGACCGGTCCGAACACGCCGATCGCGGCCCCGCCCAGCGGTGGCCCGATCGCGATGGAGCTCCAGTTCGTGGACTCGAACCGCGCGTTGGCGACGAGCAGGTCATCCGGTCGTACGAGGGCCTTGAGGTAGGCGCCGCCTGCCGCGCTGAAGGCGATCTTGGCTGCGGCGACCACGGCCGAGACCACGAGCAGTTGGACGAAGCCGAGCCGTCCGAAGGCGTAGGCGACGGGGATCGTCGCCATGACCGCGAACCGGGCCAGGTCCATGATGATCATGACCGGGCGCTTGGGCCGGGACTCCACCCACGGCGCGAGCGGCACCGCGATCAGCGCGCCCACCGCGGGCCCCACCGCGGACAGTGCGGACACCTGGGCGGGTCCGGCATGCAGCACGAGAACGGCGATCAGCGGCAGCGCCCCGAACCCCAGCCCGGACCCGTAGGCGCTCACCGCGTACGACGCCCACAGCCAGCCGAACTTTCGGCCCAACCGTCTCCTGCCCACCATGCTCAGCGCACTCTCCTCGGTTCCCGTGCGAACAAGCCGACGTTGGCCGAGGAGAGCCAAGCGGACAGAACAACAGCAGGTCAAACAACCGGTCGGGCGGCAGTTCACAACCGCTGGTTGTTCACTAGGGTGGGTCGCCGTGGATCTCGAAGCAGTACGCACCTTCGTCGCAGTCGCGGAGGCGGGCCAGTTCCAGAAGGCCGCCACCGACCTTTCGATCACCCAGCAGGCCGTCTCCAAGCGCATCGCCGCGTTGGAGCGCACCCTTGGTGTGCGGCTGTTCACCCGCGCCCCACGCGGCGCCGAGCTCACCATCGACGGTCAGGCGTTCCTGCCCCACGCACGCGAGCTGCTGAGGGTCGCCGAACGTGCGGGCGCGTCCGTGCGCCCCGGCCGCCGTCCGCTTCGCGTCGACGTGCTCGCCTCGCGCAGCGCGCAGTCCCATCTGATGCGCGGTTTCCACCGGGCACATCCCGAGATCGACCTCGACGTGATGATGCTGTTCGACATCGAGACGGCCGTCGCAGCGATTCTCTCCGGTGCGATCGACGCGTCCTTCCGGGCCGTCGCTGCGCCTGGTCGACCCCTTCCCGAGGACATCGAGTCCGTCCGGGTCCTCGACGAGCCGCTTCAGCTGCTCACCGGCCCCGCCCATGCTCTGGCGGACGCCCGATCGCTGACCGTCGCCCAGCTCACCAGGCACCGGATCTGGATGCCCGGCATCGCCCCCGGTACCGAGTGGGGCGCCTACTACGACGACCTCGTCGGCGAGTTCGGCCTCACCATCGAGGTGACCGGTCCCAACTTCGGCTCCGACGCGCTCCTCGACACCATCGCCGACACCCCGGCCCTGGCCACGTTCATGGGCGAGCACACCCGCCTCATCTGGCCCGTCGACCACGGTCTGCGCCGCATCCCGGTGACCGATCCGACGCCTGTCTACCCGCACTCGCTCCTCTGGCACCGCGACAACCCCCACCCGGCACTGGCCACCCTCCGTGCCCACCTCGCCGCCACGGGAGCCGGCCGCGACGCCGCCGGGACCTGGGCTCCGGGGTGGGTGCTTCCCCACTGAGCCTTGCGCCGCACACCCATCGCCTGTGACCGGGCAGCTGCACCGGCTAGGTCCAGCTCCTCGATGCTCACTCCGAGGATCCGTTCATCGCCCGCGCCGCGTGATGTAGAGGTCGAAGGCCCGGTAGACCAACGGCCGCAGCGGCAGGTCCCATTCGCCGACGTACCTCACCGCGCGACCGCCGGTGCCGACCTTGAACTGGATCAGCCCGGCATGCGGGTCGTCGGGGTCGAGGGTGGGGGTGATGCCACGCAGGTCGTAGATGTCGCAGCCGGAGGCCAGGGAATCCCGGATCATCGCCCACTGGCAGGCGTTGGAGCCGCGCACTTCGCGCTTCTCGGTGGAGGAGGCGCCGTAGGCGTACCACGCGTGGGTGCCGACGCGGATCAGGATGGTGGCGGCGACCAGGTCTCCCTGGTGACGGGCCAGGTAGAGCCTGATCCGCTCGGGGTCCTCCGCTTCGAGCGCCGCGAACATGGTCTCGAAGTAGCGCAGCGGCCGGGGTGTGAAGCGGTCGCGCTCGGCGGTGTGGAGGTAGAGGTCGTGGAAGGCCTTGAGGTCCTCACCGGTCGTGACCTCGACTCCCGCCCTGGCCGCCTTCTTGATGTTGCGACGCCACAGCTGGTTCATGCTCCGAAGCAGGTCGTCCTCGGTTCTCCCGGCCAGTGGAACCTCGTACTTGAACTGAGGATGCCCGACCCCGAAGCCGTCCTGCGGGCTCTGCGGCAACCAGCCGGCGTCCCTCAGCCGGCTGGTCACACGGGCCCCGACCGGGTCGGCCCACTGCCCGGACAACTCGGTGAGCCTGTTCACGCCCGGGTCGGCGATGCCCTCCTTGATCTGGGCGGCGCTCCAGGTGTCCGTGCGCACCGGCGGGCCGAGCCGGATCGCGAAGGCGCCGTGGGCCTTGAGACGGGCCGCCAGGGGGTCGAGCCACGCGTCGATGTCGCCGGTCCAGTCGATGACCGGACCCTCGGCGAGATAGGCCAGTGTGAAGCGCTCGAGCCGCGGCACCGGTCGGTGCAGGACGAGCCCGGCACCGACCAGCCGCCCACCGTCGAACCAGCCGAGGGACTCGCCGCCCCACTCGGTCTTCACGTGAGCCCACGCCGGGGTCTGCAGGAAGCTGACCGAACGCTGTGTCCGCACGAAGTCCAGGTGCGCGGCAGCGCTGATCGGGCCTACCGTCAGGCTCCCGCCCACGGCCCTTGGGCGGGACTCGGTCCGACTCACTGGCCCGCCGTCCTCACACCGACGTTCCGGGACGGTACGCCGATGCACCTGGGGTACGAACGGGCCGGGACTGCTGTGCACGCTGACTCGCTGTAGGACATGCCGACAGCCAAGTGAGCGCGGTGTTGCGGGCCCGTATGCGGTTTTGGATACGGCGACGATACGTGTCGGTTCCTGGCATCGAGAGGGGACGGGTGCGCGGCGACCAAGCGATGCACCGGCCTCGACTCCCGCCCGTCATCGGCCCGTCCGGACCGCCTGTGAGGCACCTGACGGCGAGGTGTTCGAGAAAGTCCGGCCGGCAAGGCAGTCGAACCCCCTGCCGCACCCGTCTTCACAGGGGAACGAGGGAGGGCACTTTGAACGCCGACGAGGAACGCCAGTTCCGCGACTTCGTGGCGGCGAGGTCGAGATCGCTGCTGCACACGGCATACCTGCTGACCGGGGACTGGGAACAGGGCCGGGACCTGCTCCAGACCGCGCTCGCCTCCACCGCTCGGCGTTGGTCGAAGCTGCGTGACCGGGAGCAGCCGGAGATCTATGTGCGCCGGGCGCTCTACCACGCCCAGGTGGACCGCTTCCGACTCCTCAGCTGGGGGAGGGAGACGGTCACCGACACCCTGCCGGACCGACCCCAGGGCCAGAGCGGCGACTTGGCCGACTCCGTGGTCCAACGGCAGGACATCATGGCCGCGCTGCGGCGGCTGCCCAGGCGCCAGCGTGCGGTGATCGTGCTGCGGTACTTCGAGGACCGGCCGGACCACGAGATCGCCACGATTCTGGGCGTCGCCCAGGGAACGGTTCGCAGCCAGACCCACAAGGCGCTCGCCACTCTCCGAGCCACCCTGAGCGAGGCCGGGCCGTCCGCCTCCTCCTCCACTGCCTCCGGAAGGGGCGTGACCGCATGAACGACTCGACCGGGGAGCTGCTGCACGAAACGCTGCTGCACGACACCCTGCACACGCATGTCCGGGAGCACGACGGTGACGCCGGCGCCCATCTGGTCGGCCTGGCGGACGGTGCGTTGCGGGTCGCCCGGCGGCGGCAGCGGCTGGCGCGCGCCGGTGCCGGGGTGGCGCTGGCCGCGGCGGTTGCCACCGCCTGGGTGGCCGTCGCGGACGACGACCCGCCGCGCGCTCATGTGGTGCAGCCCGCCGAAGGACGTGGCGCCGCGAAGGCGGCCACGGTCTCCTTCCTGCCGGTCACCTCGGCGACCGAGCGGGCCTGCACCCCGGCCGGCAGCGGTTATACCGTGCACCGCACCGAGACCTACCCGGCGATGTGCATCCACGCCGACGAGGCCGGCGGCATGAGCGGTGTCCGCGTGGCCTCCGCGAAGGCCGAGAAGGGCACGGTCAAGGGCAGCTGGGGGGTGGAAGTGACCCTCACGCCCGCCGACCGGACCCGTTTCGCCACGTTCACCGGCTCCCTCGCGTCGGCCCCGCCCCCGCGCAACGAGTTCGCCATTGTCGTCGACGGCAAACTCTGGGGCACCCCCATGGTGTCCGACGCGGTCACCGTTGGCCGTATCGAGATCGTCGGCGTCTACGACGGAGACCTCACCAGCGCCATGGCCCACGACCTCGCCGACCGGCTGGATCCCGGCAGGTGAGGACGACGGGCGGCGGGTGGGGACCGAAGGCGGTGGAGGCGCCGTCGACCCGGCGGGCGGTCAGGGCTTGCGGGCCAGACCGGCGGCGATGAGGTTTTCCCAGACCGTGAGTTGACGCGGTCCGTCGTCGTTCCACGGGGAGTCGGTCGCGGCGGGCCGCCACAGGGGCGCGGGGACGATGCCGGGGTCCAGGATCTCCAGCCCGTCGAGGAGGCCGGCGATCTCCGCGTCGGTGCGCCACCGGCCGCGGCCGAAGGTCTGCTGGAGAACCTTCTCGGCCTCCCGCGTCTCCGGGTTGTTGCCGGAGCGGAAGTGGCTGACGAAGAAGTGGCTTCCGGAGGGCACTTGTTCGCGCCAGTAGCGGACGATGCCGGCCGGGTCCTCGTCGTCGTTGACGTGGTGCAGGATGGCGCTGAACATGACGGCGACGGGCTGAGTGAAGTCGATGATGTCCAGGGTGTCGGGGTGGGTGCGGATGCCCTCGGGGTCGCGCACGTCGACGGGGACCACCCGGGTCCGGTCGTCCTTCTCCAGCAACGCCCGGCCGTGGACCAGGACCTGGGGGTCGATGTCGACGTAGACGACCCGGGCCTCGGGGGCGTACCGCTGCGCGACCTGGTGGACGTTGTCGGCGGTCGGCAGACCGCTGCCCAAGTCGACGAACTGCCGGATGCCGGTGGTCTTGACGATCTCCGCGACCGCGCGGGTCAGGGCCGACCGATTGGCGAAGGCGATGGCCACCGAGCCGGGCAGGTCGCGTTTGAACACGTCGCCGATCTCACGGTCCACGGCGTAGTTGTCCTTGCCGCCCAGCAGGTAGTCGTACACGCGAGCGATGCTGGGCTTGGACGGGTCGATGGAAGAGCCTTCGTGCGTCATGACGCCATTTTCCCTGCAACCTCGCTTGCTGACCATGGTTTTGGGATGCTTGGGCCCGCCCTTGGTACGTGTGGCGATGCGGCGGGCCGTGGTGCGGGCGCCAAGGACTGGCGGCCGTGGCACCCTGACGGTTTTCGTGCGCCTCCCTGTTCCGCTTCCCAAGCGAATCGACGAGCTGCTGATCAAGACCTATCCGGTCATCGCCGGTACCGGAATCCCGGTGGTCGACGGTGCCTTCGACCCCACCGCCTTCGACGTCGCCGAGCGCACCGCCTTCCCCAACGGGGCCACCCTGACCCACCTCGTCCGCCGATAGCGCGTCGTCCGCGACGGTCGGCCGGACAGGGCGGATCGCCTTCTTCCCTCGCGATACGGTGCTGCGATGTCTCGATCAGTCGAAACCCGATCAGTCCTGTCTCCCGTCACCGCGGACGACGTCGACCTTGCCGTGCGGCTCGCCGTGAGCATCCTTCGGGACGCACCCGCGGAAGGGTGGGGAGACAAGGCAGGTTCGCTGGAGTGGGACTGCTGGGAGACCGTCGAGCACCTGGCCAACGACCTGGTGTACTACGCCGTGCAACTGGGGCCGCAGAGCCCGCCGCTGGACACCCATGTGCCTTTCGCGTTGCGCCAGAGGAGGCCGGACGGGCCCGCGTACTTCGTCCTGGCCGAGCGGGCCGCGGGTCCGGCCGGCCTGGTGCAGGTGCTGGAGGCGTGCGGGGCGCTGCTGGTCGCCATGGTGCGTACGACGCCGTCGCGGGTCCGCGCCCACCACGCAGCCGGGGTGTCGGATCCCGAAGGCTTCGCGGCCATGGGGGTGGTGGAGACGCTGGTCCACATGCACGATGTGGCCGAAGGCCTCGGGCTCGCCTGGACCCCGCCCTCCGCTCTCTGCTCGCGGGTGCTCGCCCGTCTGTTTCCGGAGGCACCGGGCGGCAAGGACCCCTGGCTCACCCTGTTGTGGGCCACCGGCCGCACCGAACTGCCGGGGCACCCTCGTCTCACCACGTGGCACTGGGTCAGCACACCGCGGTCGTAGGAGCGGACCGGCCGGAGGCGGGGGAGGGTTGCCGCGCAAGGGAGTTGTCGCCAGGACGGGTGGGCCGGGCCCGTGACCGATCGGGCCCGTGAGGGTGGCCGATCCGTCACGGGCCCGCTGTTGGCTGTCCGCCCGACGGAGCTCCGGCTAGTCGGCGAAGAGCGCGCCGAACTGGGCGGTGCCCGAGGTGGAGACGCCCACCGCGGTCACGGACAGGGCGCGGGAGCCGGTCGTGCCGATCTTCGTGCCGGTGGAGGGCAGGTAGGTCACCGCTCCGTCGCCGCCGTCCTCGTACGAGCCGATGACCAGGTCGGCCTTGCCGTCGCCGTTGACGTCGTCGAGCTTGACGTCGGCGCCGAACAGGTCGTTCTTCTCGGAGGTGCCGGGGACACCCGTCGTGTTCTGCTCGAACGACTGCAGGCCGGTGGAGGTGTTGATGCCGCTCGCCGTGCCGTACAGGACGGTGACCATGCCGGCGTTGGTGACGCTGCCGAGGTCCTCGTTGGGGGTGGAGACGACCAGGTCCTGGTAGCCGTCGCCGTTGACGTCGCCCAGGTCCAGGTCCCAGCCGAAGGCGTCGCCCTTCTCCGAACTGCCCGGCACGTTCCCGGTGTTCTGGGTGATGCCGGTGGTCGAGGCGGGGCCGGACGCCGAGCCGTAGGTGATGCTGACCTTGCCGCCGTTCGCGGAGTCCGGGATGGTCTGGCCGTCGCCGGTGGTGGCGTCCCAGCCGGCGCCGGTGACGATGTCCCCGTAGCCGTCGCCGTTGATGTCGCCGATGCCGGTGACGATGCCCGGCTTGAGGGTCTTGACGCCGGCGACGCTCAGACCGCTCGCGGTGCCGGGCACGTAGTAGTTGGTGTTCCAGCCGTTCTCGGTCTGCGTCTCGTAGCCGTCGACCACGAGGTCGGTGCGGCCGTCGCCGTTCACGTCACCGGCGGTGAGCTGCTGCGGGCCGTACGGGAAGCCGGAGGAGCCGGGCATGATCGGGGGCTTGACGGTGTAGCGTCCGCCGGGCTGGCCGGTGGAGCTGCTGAAGCCGCCCTTGTAGACGTAGAGGGTCGCGGACGAGCTGCCGACGGCCAGGTCGGCCTTGCCGTCGCCGTCGAAGTCGCCGGCGGCCAGGGCGAGTCCCCAGTTGTCGTGCGAGGAGACGGCCGGGTCGGGCACGTCGCTGGCCTTGCCGGTGAGGCCGCTCGCCGAGCCCCAGAGGATCGCGAGGGCGCCGCCGTCGGTGTCGGTGCCGACCTTCTCGTACGGCGAGGCCACGGCGAGGTCGTCGTAGCCGTCGCCGTTGAAGTCGGCGTACGCCGTCGCGCCGCCGAACAGGTCGCCGGTCTCGGCGCTGCCGGGCACGGTGCCGGAGTTCTGGCTGAGGACCGAGCGCTTGGCCGAGGTGATGCCGTTGCCGGCGCTGCCGTAGAGGGCGACGACCTGGCCGGCGTCGGCGTGGCCGCTGACGGAGGCGCCGGGGGCCGAGGCCACCTCGTCGCCGATGCCGTCGCCGTTGAAGTCGGCCTTCGGGACCTTGAACGAGTCGGCGGCCGTCGCCGTCGTCGCGGTGACTGTCAACAGACCGCCCGTCAGCGCGGCCGCGGCGGCCGTCGCGAGGGCGAGTCTGAGGTGCGGATGGTGCTTCTGGTGCATGCGGGATTCTCCTGCGGCATGCGGGGGATGCCTGGCGGGCATCCGCGTCGATGGGGTGCGGACCGTCCGCGTTTGCCAGGTGTTGTCCTGGGGGACACGGGTGGTTGGCGATCAAGAGACTTCCGGTGGGGCGCAAGGGTTGTACGGGACGCCGCGGGTTTCTTCTGCGGCGGCCGCGCGGCGGTCGGGCGGGCGCCGAGCCGTGCAGGGCGCGCCTGTGTCTGGTTCGCGTAGGTACGCACATGCCTGGGACACGCCTGGGAAGCCGAGCGGCGGTGCCGGGAACAGCGGGTCCCGTCGGCGGGGTTGCATCGACCGAGGGACCGGCGCCGCACGGGCGGGGACACGGAGACCACGAGGTCGGCCGTCCGACCGGGATCCGGTCCCCAGGACCGCGGTACGCCCATCGCGCTTCGAACCAGGATTCATTTCCGCAGGAGGACTGTTTTCATGACTGACCGGCCCTTGACGCTGATGGCGGTACACGCCCACCCGGACGACGAGGCCACCGGAACCGGAGGGGTCCTCGCGCGGTACGCGGCGGAAGGCTTCCGCACGGTTCTCGTGACCTGTACCGACGGCGGTTGCGGTGACGGACCAGGGGGCGTCAAGCCAGGTGAGCCCGGGCACGACCCGGCGGCGGTCGCCCTGATGCGCAGGCAGGAACTCGAGGCGAGCTGTGAGGTCCTGAAGATCAGCGATCTTGAGATGCTGGACTACGCCGACTCCGGAATGATGGGCTGGCCCAGCAATGACGCCCCCGGATCCTTCTGGCGGACCCCGGTGGAGGAAGGCGCGGCCCGACTCGCGGAACTGATGCGGCACTACCGGCCTGATGTGGTCGTCACCTATGACGAGAACGGCTTCTATGGTCACCCCGACCACATCCAGGCCCACCGCATCACGATGGCGGCGCTTGAGATGACCGAACTGACGCCGAAGGTGTACTGGACCACCATGCCCCGCTCGATGATGGGCCGGTTCGGCGAGATCATGCGCGAGTTCAACGAGGACATGCCGGAGCCGGATCCGGCCGAGGCGGCCGCGATGGCCGAGATCGGTCTCCCGGACGACGAGGTCACCACCTGGGTGGACACCACCGGGTTCAGTGGCCAGAAGTTCGACGCGCTGGCCGCGCACGCCAGTCAGGGCGAGAACATCTTCTTCCTCAAGATGGGCAAGGAGAGGTTCGGCGAGTTCATGGGCGTGGAGACCTTCGCACGCGTCCGGGACACCACGGGCGCTGCACTGCCCGAGAACGACCTCTTCGCCGGTCTGCGCTGACCCACACACCCGCGTGGTCCGCTCCGGCTCGTGCCGGGTGACCGTCCCTCTCGATCCGTGGGCCACGAGGGCGATCTCCCCGGTGACTGCGCAGGTCACCGGTCGGCGTGCCGCAGCCTGCCTGTGGCGCCGCCGCACCGGTGGCCCGTGCCGCAGCTCAACGACTCAAGGAGAGGTTCATGCCCCGGCTCCCGCCTCCGGAGACGAGCCGGTCGTGTCGCGGCCGCGCGTCGTCGCCCACTTCGACTTCGCCGCGGGCGGGACACTCGAGAACATCGCATCGAACCCGACGGCTCCGCCGACCTGCCCTTCGCCTTCGCCCGCCAGGCCGCCAACGTCACCCGGGACGGGAACATCCGCCGACGCGTGCCCCTGCCCGCCGTCGCGCATCCGGACACCCCCGTCGTCCACAACGCCATCGTCCTCGGCATCGCCCGCGCTCACGACGGCACCCTCTACGTCACCTACGCCACCGGCACCGGCGGGACCGGCATCTGTCGGCCGACGGGCTGCCCAACGACCTCGCCCTCGACGAGCACCGAGGGATGCTCTACGCCGCCGACTCGGTACTGGGGACCGTCCGGCGCGTGCCGGTGACAGGAGGACAGCGCACCGCGTGGGCCGCGACGACGGCGCTCACCCCCATCCCGTCCGGAACCGGCTTCGGCACCAACGGGATCAAGGTGCACGACGACGCGGTCCGGGTGTCCGACACCGACCGTGGGACGCTGCTGCGGATCCCCGTCCGCCGAAACGGCTCCGCGGGCCCGGTCTGGATCCGGGCGACCGGGCTCGACGGCATCGACGACTTCGCGTTCACCTCACACCGTGGCTCTCACCCAGCGGGACGGCCTCTCGAACCCCGTCTCCAGGCGCGTCAAACCAGGTGAGAACGCTGCTCAGTTGCGCTTACGCTTCCCGCGGAGGTCGCCTGTGGGGATGTCGTTGCTGTACGAAGTTCTGGAACCGCTGCCGGACGCGCAGAGTGCTCTGCGTCGCGCACGCGAGCTCCTTCAGGAATTCGCCGAGTGGGTGGACGATCCGAACATCCCCTGGACCGGCCAGGTCGTCACGGCGGAGCAGTATGTTCACGCCGTCACCCGCTTTCGCGAAGGCCGCTTCATGACACATGCCGGTACGCGCTTTCCGGAGACGGATCTCGAGGACTTCTGGGCGCGGCTGCAGGCGCTGGGCGTACCGCGCGGCGACTGTCCGTACGAGGTGACGGTGGAGCTGACACCCGAGCTGGAGCAGCTCTGGCCGCTCCCTGCGGACATCTGCCTGCAACCCTGGCGGGACGCCTGGCCGTCGTACGTGCTCGGCCGCTTGGAGGAAACCTGCAGGGAGGCCGACATCGACGCCCTGGTCGCGGACGTCGGCCCGCTGTCCTTCGACGTCGGCTGGGACGCCGGACTGCGCGGACTGCCCTCCAGCAAGCTGTGCGGCGTCCAGCTGTGCCTGAACAGCGTCTGGACCTCGCAGAGCTCAGAACCGGCGCCGGGCAGGCACGGTGTCTACCTCTCCATCGGGACCAGGAACCGGGACGTGCAGGACGAGTGGCTCGCGGCCACCGGCCTCACTCTCGGCGAGGCACTGCCCGGTTGGTAGCAGACGGCCCCGGCTGGACGGGGGAGACCAGCCGGGGCCGTGAGCGGGCGTGCGGAGGGCGGTCGCCTCTCGGCGGGGGGCTCCATGGGGCTTCAGCCGGACGATCGTCCCCATGGGCCAGGGGTGAGGCCCGGGGACACTGTCCCCTCCGCAGCCACATACTGATGAACGGTCACCCGCCTCCCCTTGTTCCACGGTCAGCGGCATCCACAGTGTGAAGCACGGCACGTCGCTCGTGGGTTGAGGGAGAGTCAGCAGTAAGGGACCGGACAGAATCCGTGCTGACCCACCGGACACGTTGCCGCGCCCACTCGTGGCAACGAGAGCTACCGCTTCGAGACCGTGTAGGTCAGATGGGTCACCCGGGACGATGTGTCCGTGCGGGCCTGGTCGAGGGCGAGTCGGTCGGGGTCCACGTGGTCGAACAGGCGGATCCCGGAGCCGAACAGCACGGGCGCGAGCGTGATCGAGAACTCGTCGATAAGGCCGCTGTCCAGGTACTGCTGGATCGTCTCGGCACCGCCCGCGATGCGCACGTCCCGTTCGCCGGCGGCCTCGCGGGCCCGCAGCAGCGCGCTCTCGATCCCGTCGTTGACGAAGTGGAAGGTGGTACCGCCCGGCCGCTCCCACGGCGTGCGCTCCGTGTGGGTGACGACGAACACGGGGGTGTGGAACGGCGCCTCCTCCGGCCATGCCAGTTCGCCGCCGTCGAACATGCGCTTGCCCATCACGCTCGCACCGGTGCGCTCGTGGGTCGCTCGTGCGATGTCGTTGTCGAGTCCTTCCTCGCCGCCGTCGCCGAGCTTGAGGTTCTCCCGGAACCAGCGCTGCGGCAGCAGCCAGGCCTGGAGTTCCGACCACTTCGTCATCCAGCGCCGGACCCTCGGGTCGTCGCGGCCCTCGGGCGAGAACACGTACTCGACGGACACGGCCTCGGGCGCCATGAAGCCGTCCAGCGACATCGTCACGCTGAAGAACACCTTTCCGGCCATCAGCGCACCGTCCCTTCCCGCCGCTCCGTGGAACGCTCCCGGGCGACCTCCGTGACGTAGGCCGCCAGGTTGCTCAGCGTCTGCTCGCCGCCCTCGATCGCGTGGTACTTCTCCACGGCCTCGTCGCGGAGCTCCTTGGTGGGGAACACCGTGCTCATCACGATCCTGGTCCGCTCGCCGGCCGGCTCGAAGGTCAGGACCGACTCGAAGGCGTTCGGGTCGTCGCGGGACTCGCCGTGCAGCAGGGCGATCCGCGCCGGCGGGACGATGTCCCGCCAGGTGATCCACTCCTGGTAGTCGGTGCCGTCCGGCCCGTGCATCACGAAGTCCCACACCCCGCCGACGTGGAACTCGAAGGACCGCGTCGTGGTCGTGAAACCCTGCGGTCCCCACCATCGCGACAGGTGCCGGACCTGTGTGAACGCCTCGAACACCACCTCCCGCGGAGCGTCGATCACCCGGGAGATCACGACCTCGCGGTCGGTGGTCGTGTGCGCGGCCTCGCCGTTGCTACTGGTCGTCGCCATCGTGTGGTCCCTCCTGCGTTGCCTGCTTCAACTCCTGCACGTACACGTCCAGTCGGTCGAAGCTCTCGTTCCAGAACCGCTCGAAGCCGCCCACCCAGTCGTGGATCGGCCGCAGCCCGTGGGCGTCCAGGCCGTACAGCCGCTGCTTGCCCGCCCCGCGGACCCGCACCAGCCCGACTTCGCGGAGCACCCGCAGGTGCTTGGAGGCCTGTGGCTGGGTCATCCCCAGGTCGCGCGCCAGGTCGGTCACCGGTCGTTCGCCGCCCCGCAGCAGCACCAGGATCTCCCGCCGCTGCGGTTCGGCGATCGCGTTGAACGCGTCCGAGGTCGTTGCCGCTCGTGCCATGACGCCATCGTATGCCTATATCGGCATGCGTTTCAACGGCTGGATGGATCGACGGCTGGTTGGATCAACGGCCGGATGGATCAGCGGGAGGCGGTCCACCGTGGGGCGGTGCGGGCCCAGGCCGCGTCCCACTGGGCGAGGTTGTGCCGTTCGAGCCGGTGGTGGACGTAGGCGTACGCGGCCGCGCCGAGGAGACCGACGGTCATGGCGGCGACGAGGGCCCAACCGACGGCGCGGTCACGGACCTGTTCGCCGGTCAGGGGCGCGTCCGTGATCTCTCCTTCGGCGTCGACCCATACCCGCACGGTGCTTCCGGCGGTCAGGGCGGGTTCGACGTCGGTCTTCGCCGTGCGAGCGTGTCCGCGGGGGTCGGTGAAACGGACGGTCACCGGGTACAGCGCCTTCTTCGCCTCGTCCGATCCCGGCTCCGGGTGCCGGGGAGCATCGTGAACCAGGACGGCGGGGGTGTCGTGCCGGGTGACGATCTGGTGCCGGGCGATCTTCTTCCAGTGGCCGTGGGCGGTGCCGCCGACGAGGATCATGGCGGCCGGGGTGGCGGCCAGAACCACCAGGATCAGACCGAGGGCGATCCATGCCTGAGCGAGATCCGTGCGACGGCGCAGGGGGCTTCGCCGCCAGCGCCACAGCAGGACGCGCGGGAGGTCTTCGGGAGGGTGTTCCGGGGGTGTGGCGCGGGCCACGGTGTCTCTCCTTCCGGACGGGGGCGCGGCGACCTCGCCGGGCGCTTGCCGTGGGCCAGAGCGAGGGGTGGGGGGCAGAGCGGCGGACCGGTGGTGGTGTGGGGCGTCGGCCTAGTGGTGGTGCGCTGCGCCGGGGACCGCGAGGGCCGAGGGGTGGGCGTGGGCGGCCCGCAGGAGTCTCGCGGCGCCGCGGACCGCCGCGGTGTGCGGGGCGAGGACGGGCTGGACGGGAGCCTGCAACCGGCCGTCGAGGGGACGGGTGATGTCGGCTCGCAACGCACCCCCTCCGGCGAGCAGCGGGCCATGGCGGAGGGCGTCGCGTGTCTGGGAGGTGCGGTCCTGGTCCAGCATGGCGCTCACCATGGCGACGACCGCTTCGGTGATCCGCGCAGGCGGGGTGAGGCTGTCCAGTTCGGTGATCCGCGCAGGCGGGGTGAGGCTGTCCAGGTCGCCGGTGCCCAGGGCGGTGCTGCGGGCGTCGGTCACCGCGCCGTCGGTGAGGAGCGTGACCTCGGTGAGGTGGGCGCCGATGTCCACGACGAGCAGGGGCCGGGCCAGATCGGCGTCCGCGGCCACGGCAACGGCACGCGCGGCGGGGACGGTCAGCACCGTGCGCGGGCGCAGGACCTCGACCGCCGTGCGGGCCTCGGCCCGGTAGGCGAGGCCGCCGAGCGCGGGCGTGGTCAGGATGAGCAGGGGCCGGCCGCGACGGGGCAGGCGTGGGCCGAGCAGCCGGTCGAGCATCCGGGACGTTCCCGGCGTGTCGACGATCGTGCCGCGCTGGACGGGGCAGATGGCGACCTCGTCCGGGAAGGTGATCGTGGGCACGTCGAGGATCGTGCGCCGCCCGGAGGTCCAGGCACGGGTGCGGGCGCTGCCCAGGTCCAGGGCGATGCCGGAGCACCGCCGGCACCAGGGCCATGAGCGGTGCCGGGCGGCCACGGGGCGGTCCTTGGGCATCGTGGTCATCGGCCGGCCTCCTTGACCTGCTGGCATCGCGCGCAGTACCTGGCCTGCGGCACGATCATCAGCCGTTCACGGGCGACGGGCCCGCGGCACAGGTGGCAGATGCCGTAGCGGCCCAGGTCCATGCGGGTCAGGGCGGCCTCCACGTCGGCCAGGACCAGGCGGGCGGAGGCGGCGAGCTTGACGCGCACCTCGAGTTGGGCGGCCGACCTGCGGGAGGGCAGGGCATCGGCACGGGAGGAGGCGGCCGAGAGCTGGTGAAGCTGTTCCCGGCGGAACAGGCGTTGCTCGTGCAGGTTCTCGCGCAGTACGGCGAAGTCTTCGGCCGTCAGGCCGGTGCCGTGGTCGTCGATGATCCGGTTGTTCACCAAGTCACCCCCTGGGCAGGGCAGGAGAGGGAGGTCGGACAGGTGCTCGTCAGGCGGCGTCGCGCTGGCAGGGCACGCAGAACGGCGTGTACGGCAGGATTTCCAGGCGCTCCACGGGGATCGGCTTGGCACAGTTGCGGCAGTTGCCGTAGCTGCCGTCCCCGACACGGGCGAAGGCGGCCTCCACCTCGGCGAGGACGCGCTTGATGGTGTCCTTCTGCGTGGACATCACCTGCTCCTCCGCGTCGGACCGGGCCTCGTCGATCGCCCGTAGCTGGGAAAGACGGGAGGTGCGTTCGTGTTCGAGGCGCTGGAGCGCCTCGTGCTTCGTCAGCCGCTCACGACGGGTTTCGGCCTGAGGCGTGTCGAGAGACATTGAGGTTCCTTCTTTCCGTGAGGAGGGGGCCGGGCAGGGGGCTCCGCGGGGCGGGGCCGGTTTGTGTCTCCACCCTGGCCGTGGTGCCGGGCCGATCCCATCGGGCGCGATACCCATCTGCGGCACGGCCGGGGACCCATCGCGGCGTGGGCAGGGCGGGCCAGGGAAATGGGGATTGGTGCCCATCGACAGCGCGGCGGGCGGCGGGCAGCCTGGACAGCAGGCCGGTCAGAACCAGTGAACGCAGCTCACGCTCGGGGTGCGCGGGTGACCGACAGTGGAGGCAAGTCGTGTCACACGGAGAAAGGCGTCATCCCGGTGTCCCTGTTCTGGCGGATCTTCGCGCTCAACGCGGTCGTGCTGGGAAGCGCCACCGCGCTGCTGCTGTGGGCTCCGGTGACCGTCTCCGTGCCGGTGCTGCTGACCGAGGCGGTCATCCTCGTGGCCGGTCTCGTCGTCATGCTGGTCGCCAACGCGGCCCTGCTGCGGATCGGGCTGGCCCCGCTCGATCGGCTCACACGGCTGATGACCACGGTCGACCTGCTGCGCCCCGGGCACCGGCTGCCGGAAGGCGGCCGCGGTGAGACCGCCGAACTGATCCGCACCTTCAACGCCATGCTCGAGCGCCTCGAGCACGAGCGGGCGTCCAGCAGCGCCCGCGCCCTGTTCGCCCAGGAAGCCGAACGGCGCCGCATCGCGCAGGAACTGCACGACGAGGTGGGCCAGAGCATGACCGCGATCCTGCTGTCGCTGGAGCGGGCCGCCGACGAGGCGGTCGAGCCGCTGCGCGGTGAACTGCGGCAGGTGCAGGAGATCACCCGGGGGAGCCTGGACGAGGTGCGCCGTCTGGTGCGCCGGCTGCGGCCGAGCGTGCTCGAGGACCTCGGTCTGGTCAGCGCCCTCACCTCGCTGACCGGCGAGTTCGCCACACACGTGGCGTTGCGCGTGGTGCGCCGCTTCGACACCGGCCTGCCCGCGCTGGATCAGCAGACGGAACTGGTGCTGTACCGGGTCGCCCAGGAAGCCCTGACCAACGCGGCTCGCCATGCCGACGCCGACAAGGTCGAGGTGAGCCTGCGTCACACCGGCGACGCGGTGGTCCTGGCCGTTGTCGACGACGGCCGCGGAACCCAGGCCGCCCCCGAAGGAGCGGGAATGCGCGGAATGCGCGAGCGGGCTCTGCTGATCGGAGCCACGCTGGACGTCACCTCCCAGCCGCAGGCCGGTACCGCGGTCCGCCTCACCGTGCCCCTCAGGAAGCAGTCATGACCACACCTGGCACCTCCGTGATCCGTATCCTCCTCGCCGACGACCACGCGCTGGTACGGCGCGGTGTGCGGCTCATCCTCGACCGGGAACCGGACCTCGAGGTGGTCGCCGAGGCGGGGGACGGGGCGGAGGCCGTCGAACTGGCCCGCACCCACGAGGTCGACCTGGCGGTGATGGACATCGCCATGCCCCGGATGACCGGCCTGCAGGCGACCCGCGAACTCGTGGCCCTGAAACCCGGCGTGCGCGTCCTGATGCTGACGATGCACGACAACGAGCAGTACTTCTTCCAGGCGCTGAAGGCCGGCGCCGGCGGATACGTGCTGAAGTCCGTGGCCGACCGCGACCTCGTGGCTGCCTGCCGGGCCGCGATGCGTGACGAGCCCTTCCTGTATCCGGGCGCGGTCACGGCCCTGATCCGCAACTATCTCGACCGGGTCCGCAACGGCGAGGAACCGCCCGAGCAGGTGCTGACCGCGCGCGAGGAGGAAGTCCTCAAACTCGTGGCCGAGGGCCACTCCTCCAAGGAGATCGCCGAGCTGCTCTTCATCAGCATCAAGACCGTCCACCGGCACCGGGAGAACCTGCTGCACAAGCTCGGCCTGCGCGACCGGCTGGAACTGACCCGCTACGCGATCCGCGCCGGCCTCATCGAGGCCTGAGCGGGCCGGCGGCGGTGCTCCAGGAGCCCTGACCGCGGCCGGTACGACATCACCGACAGGGAGGGGAAGGGGATGGCCCGTCGCGTGTACGCCGTGTCGCGCACGCGGAACCCGGGGGCTGCGGCCGCCGTGTGGGCCGTCCTGCTCGCTGTCGTCATCGTTCTGCTGGGCCCCGCCGCCCTGGGCGCTGAGCAGTGTCGTGCAGGGGGCGGACCGCTGCATTCGGCCGGGGTCGGGGCGGAGCGGGCGCACGGGGAGGCTGCAGGGGGCGGCCTGGCGCCCGCGGTTGGAGCCGGGGCCGAGGCCGAGCGGACGTGCGGGGAGCCATCAAGGGGCTGCCCGGTGCTCTCAGCCGAAGCCGATGCCGAAGCCGAAGCGGATGCCGAGCCGGGCCAGGACCGGCTTCACGCGGACACCGCCGACCCGGCCGTTCCCACCGCCGCGGTGCGCGGTCAGGGGGAGGTCACCGGTGAGCGACCCGCACTGCCGGCCGCCGTCCAGGGCGCCTCGCAAGCCGCGGATGCTGCCCCGCTCCGGCCCGCGCGGCCGTCGGTCGCGGTGGGAGGCCCGCCCGTCTCAAACCATCCGGCACCTGGACACGGGGTACGGGCACCGCCCTCGCTCTCCGGCATCTGAGCTCTGCTGCCTTGCCTTGCCTTGCCTTGCCTTGCCCTGCCCTGCTCTGTCCTTTCCATTCCCGGCCGCGGCCCCTGTGCCGGCCGTGGTGTGCCTGCCGGAGGCCCCTCGTGAACCGATCCGCGCGCATCAGAGGGCTCATCGCCCTCGCCGCCGTAGCCCTGTCCCTGTACGTCGCCCTCACCGTGCCCGTCCACCTCGGACTCGATCTGCGAGGCGGCACCCAGATCGTGCTGGAGACCCGCCCTACCGCCGACCACGAGGCCGACGATGACGCCACGGACCGTACGGTGGAGGTGCTGCGCGGCCGTATCGACGCTCTCGGTGTTGCCGAACCCACCATCGCCCGTTCCGGCAGCGACCGGATCATCGTCGAACTGCCAGGGCTGCAGGATCCCCGCCAGGCGGCCGAGGTGCTCGGCCGCACCGCCCAGCTGACCTTCCACCAGGTACTCGGCGCGGCAGCCGACTCCGAGGACCGCGCCGAACCCCTGCCCAAGCGGCCCCGCGAGCAGGTGATGGCCGACGAGTCCGGGCGGCTGCTGCTCCTGGAGGCGGCCGCACTGACCGGCAAGGATGTCGAGAAGGCGGCCGCCCGTTTCGATCAGCAGGGCGGCGGATGGCACGTCGCCGTCGACTTCAGGAGCACGGGCGAAAGCGGATGGGCCCGCCTGACCGGTGAGGCGGCGTGCCACCCGGCCGGAGAACCGGGCCGCCGGGTCGCCATCGTCCTGGACGGCAAGATCATCTCTTCGCCGCAGGTCGACCCGTCCGTCGCATGCCGTTCCGGCATCGGCGGCGGCGCCACCCAGATCACCGGTGCCTTCGACGACAGCGAAGCCAAGGAGTTGGCCCTCCTCATCAACGGCGGCGCGCTGCCGGTGCCGGTCGAGACCATCGAGCAGCGCACCGTCGGCCCCACCCTGGGCGCCGAGGCCATCACGGCCAGCGCGTGGGCCGCCATCATCGGCACCGCGCTGACCTCGCTGTTCATCATCGCCGTCTACCGCATCATGGGATTCCTGGCGACCGTGGCACTGGTCTGCTACGGCCTCCTCTCCTACGCCGCCCTCGCCGTCCTCGGGGCCACCCTCACCCTGCCGGGCCTCGCCGGATTCGTGCTGGCCATCGGCATGGCGGTCGACGCCAACGTGCTCGTCTTCGAACGAGCCCGCGAGGAATACGCGTCGGACCGGCGCCGCACCCCGCGGTCCGCCCTGACCGCGGGATTCCGCAGGGCCTTCAGCGCGATCGCCGACTCCAACATCACCACCCTCATCGCCGCGGGCCTGCTCTTCTTCCTCGCCTCCGGGCCCGTGCGCGGGTTCGGCGTCACGCTGGGCATCGGAGTTCTCGCCTCCATGGTCAGCGCCCTCGTCATCACCCGTGCCCTTGCCGACCACGCCGTCGGCCGCCCCCGTCTGCGCCGCCGCCCACGCCTCACGGGCATCGCCCACACGGGTGCCGTCCGCGACCGGCTCAGCCGCACGAACCCGAACCTGATGCGCCATCCGCGCCGTTGGCTTGCCGTCTCCTGCGCCGCCCTCGTCCTGGCCGCCTCCGGCATCGCCGTACGAGGCCTCGACTTCGGTGTCGAGTTCACCGGGGGCCGTCTCATCGAATACACCACGGCCACCCCCGTCGACCCCGGCCGGGCCCGCACCGCGCTCGCCGACGCCGGATTCCCCCGGGCCGTCGTCCAGACCTCAGGCGAGAACCGGCTCACCGTCCGTACCCACCATCTGAGCAACGCCCAGGCGGGAACCGTCACCGACACCGTGGCCGGCCTGGCACAGCGGGTCGACAAGATCCGCGACGAGGCCATCGGGCCCAGCCTCGGCGAGGAACTGCGCCAAGGCGCCCTCGTGGCGCTCGTCGTGGCCCTCGGTGCCCAGCTTGTCTATCTCGCGGCCCGTTTCCGCTGGCTGCTGGGCACCTCCGCGGTCGCCGCCCTCGCCCACGACGTCGTGATCCTCATCGGCGTCTTCGCCTGGCTCGGCAAGACCATCGACGGCGTCTTCCTGGCCGCGCTGCTGACCGTCATCGGCTACTCCGTCAACGACTCCGTCGTCGTCTTCGACCGGGTCAGGGAACTCGGCCGCGCCGACCGCAGGACGCCCTTCGACCGCGTCGCCAACCAGGCACTGCTGCAGACCCTGCCCCGTACCGTCAACACCGGCATGGGCGCCGCGTTCATCCTCACCGCGCTGGCCGTCCTCGGCGGCGACACCCTGACCGACTTCGCCCTGGCCCTCGTCATCGGCCTCGCGGTGGGCACCTACTCCTCGATGTTCACCGCCACACCACTGGCCATCGAACTGCACAGGCGGACCTGAGCGGGGCCGGCCACGTCCCTTCGGTCGGGGGTGATCAGGCGACGGGCTTCAGTCGGACACAGCACCGGCCCGGGCTGGGCGCGAGACAGGCCGTACAGCCGCTCTCGCCCAGCCCGTGGACCACACCGCGCAGTAGATGCAGTTGGTGAGGATCGCGCTGACATGGAACTGATCCGCTGACGGGGCACCTTCAACGCCGCCCCCGCCCCGGCCGGCCCTGGTTCCGGTCCTGTCCCTGGACGACCGCCCTCCTTGTGCCTACTGCCCTCGGGCCCGCTCCATGTTCGACTGGTGGATGGGGGACAGCCAGTCCGCACCCGGGCCCAGTCGCGCGTCGTCCGGTTCCTCTCCCCGCCGCAGGGCGTCGATGTAGGCGCGATCGGCGGCGAGGCGGGCCGCCACCTCGGGGCCCTCGGCGACGGCGCCATGGCCGGGGACCAGGACATCGACGTGGGTGATGGCCTCGTCCAGCCGGTCGAGTGCCGTCTCGTAGGCGCTCAGTTGATCGTCCTGGCGGAAGTCGAAGAGCGGGATCAGGATGTCGGAGAGCATGTCGCCGGCGAGCAGGACGCCCCGGTCCGCGAGGAGGAGGGCGGCGTGGCCGACGGCGTGGGCCTGATGCTCGATGATCCGCCCCGGCACGGGGCCGCCGTCCGCGGGCAGCGCGGTGACGAGCGCGACCAGATCGAGCGGGACGCCGGTCGCGCTCTCCGCTGCCATGGCCTGCGCCCGCTCTCGGGCCCGACCGGCGAGGTCGGCGTTGGGCTGGGTGGCGTACCTCGGCACGTCGCCGAATCGGGGGTGCCAGAGCAGGTGATCCCAGTGGGGGTGGGTGGAGAACCCGGCGACCACCGGGATGCCGAGCCGCTCCACGTCATCGGCCAGTTCGTCCAACTCGGAGCCGTGGATGCCGGGATCGACCAGGATCAACCCGTCCTCCCCACGCACCACGACGGAATTGCTCCAGACCCATTCGCTCTGCCGGACCCAGACACCGTCGGCCACCTGCTGCAATTTGCCCATCTCCGCTCCCATCACTTGGCTACGTGACTTGGCCAGGTGATGAGACTGCGCCACTCGGCCGAATTCATCGCTTCGAGCGCCCCGACTGAGGCATACGGCTCCGGCATTCGGTGTCTGGCATCCCTCGACGTCGCCGCAATTCACCGGTGATCGCCTGATCCACATCGTGTGTCGCACTGTTCATGGAGGCATCTCAATGAGCCCCCCGGACCGTCTCAAGCCCACTACGGCGCCTGCGCGGAGATCGCGTCCTAAGTGACCCGGACAGGGCGGCGATACGTACGCTCACGCCATTGCTTGGCTTCGGGATCCCAGGTGAAGGCGACGTGGTAGCCGTTCTCGCGTACCGTCGCGGCGATCCAGTAGCCGTCGTGGTCCCAGCGGATCGTCGCGGCCGTGCCGGGGCGCCGTTCGGACTCGCCGAGCGGCGCGTCCGCGGCACACAGCTCCGGCAGTTGGGCAAGCGCCTCGGGCTCGACGGCCACCTTCATCTCGACCAGCCACCCGTCCTCGGTGCGCAGATGAATGAGATCCACGACGTCGGAGGGCTCGTCGAGACTCGCTCGCGCCTGTCGACGGATGAACCGGTGCATGATGTCGCGCGTCCCCGAGCCCATCCCCTTGGCCAGTGCGTTCCCGAAGTAGGTGGAGATCGCTTGCAGGAACGGCGTCGCCGTCATCGTCGCGACGACGAGCAGGACGTCCGACAACTCGGCGGGTGAGGCGACTTCGCCGCTGCCGGGGGCATGTTCGGCAGGCGCCGGTGGTTCGTAGATGAGTTCGTCGTCCATGATCCCCTGCCTGGTCGCCGGCGATTGTCACCCGTCGAGCACCCAGGGTATTCAAGGCGCCTCGCTGTGTTTCACCCAGGCGTGCGATCGCGGACGGTGGCCCGGAAGGCGATCGGGGTCCGGCCCGTGCGCTGGTGGAAGTACTTGGTGAAGTGGGTGGCGCTGGGGAAGCCGAGGCGGGCGGAGATCCAGGTCGCGCTCTCGTCGCCGTGGGCCAGGAGGCGTTTGGCTTCGAGGACGACGCGGCGGTCGATGTACTCCTTCGCGCCGACCCCGGCAGCGGCCTGGCAGGCGCGTGCGAGGGTCCGTGCGGAGTAGCCCAGGGCGTGGGCGTAGTCCTCGACCCGGCGGGTGCGGGTGAAGTCCTTCTCGACGGCGTCCCTGAAGCGCAGGAAGGCCGAGTCCGGTGGGCGGGCGGGTCGCTCCCGGACGGTGGACGGGTGGGACAGACGGAGCACGAGAACGGCGAGGAGGTGCCGCAGCGCCGCCGTATGGACTTCGAGGGGGAGCTGTCCCAGGTCCTGGAACTCCCGGGTCAGATGGTGGAGGGCCAGGCTGAGGGCGGCCGCCTCGGCGGTGCGTGGGCGGTGGAGGGCGGGGGCGTGGGGATCGTCCAGTCGCGACGCGGTGGCGGTGGCCGAGTCGAGAGCACCGGGCAGGAACAGCACGACGGTGCCCTCGGCCCCGGTGAGATCGCCCCACTGCTGCACCTGCCCGGGGCGCACCCACAGCCAGGAGCCCACGTCCAGCCGGTGAACGGTGAAGTCCACCGTGTGGTCCAGTGAGCCGTCGGTGAGCGTGAGCAGGTGGTGGAACTCGGGACGCTGCGGGGCGGCGAGACGGGTGGCCGGGACCCGCTCCCGCAGGGCGGCCAGCGTCGTCACTTCGATGCCCGAAGGCGTCCCTGCCGGGGCGGCGAAGGGGACCTCCGGGATCGCCGCCCTGCCCGCTTGTCGGTTTCTGGCCATAACCAGTCCGCAGTGTACCCACTCGCCTGCCGGTCAGCACAAGAGACTTGGTGGTGCAGCCGGTCAGGGCGACCTCCGGAAGTCCGAAAGAGGACATCGCCGCCGGACCCTCATCGACCCAAGGAGCAGAGCCATGAGCACCACCGTGAAGGAGACCGTCGTACAGGCGGCGGCCGAACTGTTCGGCGCCAAGGACCCCTCGGCCGTGGACCGCTGGACGGCCCCCGGATACACCCAGCACAGCGCGCTCGCCGCCGACGGCCCCGAGGCGCTGCGTCAGCTGGTCGCCTCGTTGGGGGAGGACTTCCACTACGAGGGTGCGCGGGTGATCGCCGACGGCGACCTGGTCGCCCTCCACGGCACCTACCACGGCTTCGGGCCCGTGCCGCTGGTCGCTTTCGACATCTTCCGGGTCGACGCGGACGGCAAGCTGGCCGAGCACTGGGACGCCCTGACTCCGCAGGTCAGCGAGACGGTCTCGGGCCGTGCGCAGACCGACGGCCCGGCCGAGGTCACGGAACCGCACAGGACGGCGGCCAACCGCGCCCTGGTGACCGAGTTCGCCGAGAAGGTACTCGTCGGCGCGGACTACTCGGTGCTCACCGACTACATCTCCACCGAGACGTACCACCAGCACAACCCGGAGGCGGCCGACGGTCTCGACGGGTTCGGCGCCGCCGCGGCGTCATGGGCCGAGCAGGGGAAGAACCTGGTCTACAAGAAGGTGCACAGGACGATCGCCGAGGGCGAGTTCGTACTGCTGCAGTCCGAGGGCGACTTCGGAGTGCCCGTGGCGTACTACGACCTTTTCCGCGTCGTCGACGGCAAGATCGTCGAACACTGGGACGTCATCACCCCCGTCCCCGCGGAACTGCCGCACGCCAACGGCCTGTTCTGAGCCCGCACTTCCTTCGCCTCCCTCAGGGCCCGTGCACGGGGGAAGCGAAGGGCCGCGTGCCCGCCGTACGCCGACCGAGGAAACCATGGCCGCATCCCCCCTGGATCTCGACGACTACCGCACCGCCATCGCCCTGAACCAGCCGTTCGTACCGTCGGCACGGCCGGCCGGACCGCGGCAGCAGGACGAAGCGGCACGGACCGCTCTGACCGCGCTGCTGCGCGAGCGCGCCGTAGACGACCTGGGCGTGACGCCGGACAGCGCGGCTAATCTGACAGCTCGCCAGACACGCCGAGCACTGCGGGTCGCGCTCAACCTGCGAGCGCCGGGCCCGCGCCCCGAGGGCGTGGACGTAGCGCTCGACGCGCTCCTGGGCGGGGAACGCGAGACGCGCGGCATCGTGGACGCGGCCGCCCTGGCCACGATCGCCGAGACCCACCCGTCCACCGGCTACGCGGCCGCCCACTCGACCGTGCTGTGGCAGGGAGACATGACCACGCTCGCCGCCGACGCCGTGGTCAACGCCGCCAACAGCCGGCTGCTGGGGTGCTTCCGGCCCCTGCACTCCTGCATCGACAACGCCCTGCACAGCGCGGCCGGGCCCCGGCTGAGGGACGACTGCGCCACGATCATGGCGCTGCAGCGAGGAGCCGAGCGGACCGGCGCCGCGAAGATCACCCGCGGCTACCAGCTCCCGGCCCGAATGGTCCTGCACACCGTCGGCCCCGTGGTCGACGGCGCGCTCACCACAGAGCACGAACGCCTGCTGGCACAGGCCTACCGGTCGTGCCTGGACGTGGCCGCCGATACCGGGGACGTGCGCAGCGTGGCGTTCTGCTCCCTCTCGACGGGTGTCTTCGGCTTCCCCAAGCTTCCGGCCGCGCGCATTGCCCTGGCGACGGTCGCCGACTGGATGGCGTCGCACCCCGGCCGGCTGGACCGAGTCGTCTTCGACGTCTGGGCCCGCTCCGATCTCGCCGTCTACGAACAAGCCCTGACCGGGGAAAGGTGACCCACCCATGAGCGACAAGCGGTCGGCAACGGACGACACCGACACCGTCCGGGCCTGGCTCGACGAGAGTGACCATGTCCTGGTGACCGCCGGGGCGGGCCTGACGGCGGCGGCCGGATACGACTACGGCGACACCGTCCGCTTCCAGGAACTCTTCCCGGCCCTGCACCGACTCGGCCTGCGCTCGCGCTACATGGTCGGCGTCCCGCTGCCGCCCGAACTGATGTGGGGCTACTGGGCGGTGCATATCGCGGATGTCCGCTACGACCCGCGACCCAACCCCCTCTACCAGGACCTGCACGCCCTGGTGAAGGACAAGGACACCTGGGTGATGACGTCCAACGTCGACGCCCTGTTCGTCCGCAACGCCTTCGACCCGGAGCGGATCTTCACGCCCCAGGGAGACTACGGCCGCTACCAGTGCACCACCCCGTGCACACGCCGGACGTGGAGCACCGAGCCACTGGTCGAGGAACTGCTGAGGGCCTACGACCCGACCAGCGGCCTGATCACCGACCCGGGAGCCCTGCCGCGCTGCCCGAACTGCGGCGGGGACGTCGAGATCAACGTCCGCATCGGCCCCGAGTTCGTCGACGACGCCTACCTCCCGGCGGCCGGACGCCTCCAGGACTGGCTGAACACCCTCCCCGCGGGGGACCGGCTCCTCGTCCTGGAATTCGGAGCGGGCTTCAACACCCCCGGCGTCATCCGACGCCCCGGCGAACACCTCACCCGCCGCCTCCCCGGAGCCCGCCTGGTCCGCGTCAACCCTGACCACCCCGAAGTCCCCGACGCCCTCACCGGCCGCGCCCTCGCGGTCGCGGCTCGCGCCGATCACCTGATCAGCGCGCTCAACCGTCCCTCGTCCACCCTCTCGACCTACGGTGACCACTGTGAGTGATCTCGAACGGAACAAAGCCACGGCCCAGGCGTTCTACGACCTGATGTTCAACCAGTGCCGCCCGGCCGAAGCCATCGACCGCTACGCCGGCGACACCTACATCCAGCACAACCCGCACGTCGCCGACGGCAAGCAGGCGTTCATCGACTACTTCGTCCGCATGGCCGAGGAATACCCCGGCAAACGCGTCGAGTTCAAGCGCGCCTTCGCCGAGGGCGACCACGTCGTCCTCCACTGCCATCAGATCTGGCCCGACGAGGAGTACGCAGGCATCGACATCTTCCGCTTCGATGCGGACGGCAAAATCGTCGAGCACTGGGATGTCCTCCAGGTGATCCCGTCGGCCTCCCGCAACGACAACACCATGTTCTGAGGGGAAGTGCCCACCTCGGGGCGGGACTTGGGCTGTTAGCGTGCGCTGATGGAAGATCTGGGTCCCATCGCCTGGCCGCCTGCGCCGATATCGACCGAAAGACTCGTGCTCCGTGAGCCGGAGGCGCGTGACCGTGACAGGTTCATCGACCTGCTCGCCTCACCGGAGGTGCACACCTACCTCGGCGGCCCCCGCCCGCGAGACGAGCTCGAGCGCGTGTTGCCGGAGGTGCCTGAGCGCTGGTCCGGAAGTCTCGTCGTCGAGCTGGACGGGGTGATGGTCGGTCAGATCCTGCTCAGGAGGGCCACCGGGCACAGTCGCCCGGCTGCCAAGGGGAAGGTCGACCTCGGCTATCTCTTCCTGCCGCAGGCGTGGGGATCCGGGTACGCCACCGAGGCGTGCGCTGCGGCACTCGACTGGTTCGACGGCGTTCTTCCCGGCGAGCCGGTGGTGCTCGCCACCCAGACCGCCAACACCGCCTCGATGCGCCTCGCCGCGAAGCTGGGGTTCACCGAGGTGGAGCGGTTCCATGCCTGGGACGCCGAGCAGTGGCTCGGTCTGCGGCCTCCGGCCGGGCCTCGGGGCGACCGGGAGGCTTAGGCGGGGCGGCGGACGGCGCCGGCGGGTGCCAACATTTCCGCCGGTGATGGTGGCCGGGCCGTTGCTCGGCCATCATCGGTGAGGGATACGACGGGGCGTGCCTACGGGGCCATCTCGTACGTGCCGGACAGTGCCTCGACCTGCTGCCAGACCCGCTCGGTGCGTGCCGGGTCGACGACCGGCCGTCGGACCGCGTCCAGCGCCCACTCCTGCTGCTGCGGGGTGGCCGAGTCCTTGCCGTGCAGTTCGACGGCGTGAGCGGAGAAGTCCCGTACGAGGACGGCGAACAGTTCGTCGAGTACGTCCTCGTCGAGCCCGGTGAGACGGGCCTGCTCCAGGACGAGCTGTGCGTGGACGACGAGGGCGAAGAGCTGGCCGACGGCGAGGAGGAGGTCGAGGTCGCGGCTCTGTTCCGCGTCGGGGGCCGCGGTGGCGACGAACTCGCAGAGCGCGTCGGCCTGTTCGCGCAGCCGGCCGACGTTGGGCAGGTGCGCGTACGCCTCGAAGGCGGGCCGCCAGTCGTGGAAGCGCACCGAGCCGAGGCCACGGGCGGGTCCCTGCCGGAACAGGAAGGTGTCGTCGGCGGCGTCGAGGCGGGTCGGCACGTCGGGGTAGTCGGCCGGGTCGAGGAGGTGGCTGCGCATGAACTTCAGGATCAGCGCCAGGTTGACGTGGACCGTGCCCTCCAGCTTCGGCAGACCGCGGATCTCCACGGCGGCCTGGGCGAAGTAGTTGTCCTTCTCGAAGCCCTTGGCGGCGATGACGTCCCACATCAGGTCGATGACCTTCTCGCCCTCCGTGGTCACCTTCATCTTCGTCATCGGGTTGAAGAGCAGGTAGCGGCGGTCGTCGGGACCGGCGCAGCGGAAGTAGTCCACGGCGCGGTCGCTGAACAGCTTCATCCCGACGAGCCTGACGTAGGCGTCGGTCAGCTCGCGCCGCACGTGCGGGAAGGCGGTGACGGGACGGCCGTACAGGACGCGGTTGTGGGCGTGGGTGACGGCCTCGTACATGGCGTGCTCGCAGATGCCGATCGAGGCGGTGCACAGGTTGAACTTGCCGACGTTGACGGTGTTGAGAGCGGCGTCGAACGCGGCGCGGCCGGTGTGCAGGACGTCCTCGGCGCGGACGGGGTAGTCCTCCAGGCGGAACTCGCTGACGAACTTGGACGAGTCGACGACGTTCTTGACCAGGTGGTAGGCGGGGTGACGGCTGTCGGCGGCGAAGAACACGTAACCGTCGGGGCCCTCGACATCGGCGCGGCGGCCGAAGACGGAGACGAGCCCGGCGGCATTGCCGTTGCCTATGTAGTACTTGGAGCCGGTGGCACGGAAGCCGCCTTCGCCGTCGGGCTCCAGCAGCATGTCGGTGGAGTAGATGTCGGCGCCGTGGGTCCTCTCGGACAGACCGAAGGCGAACACCTCACCCTGGGCGAGGAGTTGGGCGGCGCGCTCGCGGGCGTCGGCGTTGTCGCTCTGCCACACCGGGCCGAGGCCGAGGATGGTGACCTGCCAGGCGTACCAGTAGTCCAGGCCGTAGAAGCCGAGGATCTCGTTGAGCGCGGCGATGCGGGCGGTGTCCCACCGCTTGTCCGGCTCCCCCTCCCCGGCGCTGGACGACGGCGTCAGGAAGGTGGCGAACAGGTTCTCCTTCGCGGCGAAGGCGAGGAAGTCACCGAGCCACGCGCGCGTGCGGTAGTCCTCGATCAACTGCCGCTTCCCGCGCTCCTCGAACCAGTCGACGGTGGCCCGCAGCAGGCGGCGCGTCTCGGGATCGAAGTGCGCGGGGTCGTACGTGCGCGGGTTGAAGAGGAGCTGGTCAGCCATGGTGAGGGCCCTTTGGGGTGGTGGAGGACGGTGGGATGACGGAGCGGTCCGGAGACCTCGGAGGGGTCAGAGGGCGGCAGGGCCGAAGCGGGCCAGCGTGGCGAGCACGTCGTCCAGCCAGCCGATCATCATCCGCTCGTAGGCGATGCCGCCGCGCAGGACGACGTGCTGGAGTTCTGTTTCCGCGTCGGGCGGCGCGTCCGGTGCTGCCGCGCTGTCCGCCTCGGGGCCGGTGAAATCCCGCTCCTGGCCCGCGAGGTAGTGCGCGAGCCGGTCGCGGTGCGCCCGGCGATGACGCTCCACCTCCTGGATCAGCCCCGCCGGGTCGTCGAAGGCGGCACCGCGGATCTTCACCGCCAGGTCGTGGCGGACGCTCTCCGGCTCGATCGGATCGTGCAGCCACGAGGACAGCGCGGCGCGGCCCAGGTCGGCGACGGAGTACTCCTTCTTGTCCGGACGCCCTTGCTGCGGGACATCGCGGGCGTCGACCCAGCCGTCGGTCTCCATGCGCTTGAGCACGCGGTAGATCTGCTGATGGGTCGCGGTCCAGAAGTAACCGATGGACCGCTCGAAACGCCGGGCCAGTTCATAGCCTGACCCGGGCTTCTCCAGGAGCGACACCAGGATCGCGTGTTCGAGCGCCATGCCGAAGATCGTGCTATGCAACTCGTTGCATAGCAAGTCCGTGTGTCGCGATGCGACGTGGCTCACCCTGTCCGGGAACCGCCGACCCGGTTTTCCGTCATCGCAGGCCCAGGCCGTGGCGGTAGGAGGGCAGCGGGCCGGAGTTCGTCAGGACGGCGGCGCAGGTCGGGTTGGCGGCGCAGGTCCGGCCGGGGTCGCGGGAGGGCAGCAGGGTGTTGTCGGTGAACGTGAGGCCGTGGGGTTCTCCGCACCCGCCGTCCGGGTCCTGCTTGTCGGCCGGGGGCCAGGCTCCGGGGAACTCCCGTCGTTCGACCCATTCGGGCACGGAGTCGTCCCAGAAGTTGCCGCGGTAGCGCACGTTCTGGACGGGGCGGTTGCCCCATTCCTCACTGCAGCCGCCGATGGAGGCCACATAGTTGTAGACCGTGTTGCGGTCCACGGTGACCCAGTTGGTGCTGTCGTCGGTGTAGATCCCGACGTTCCACTCGCCGTACTTGCTGTCGGTGACCGCGTTGCCGCCGATGACGGCGCCGTCGGCGAAGGAGGTGCCCTGTTCGCCGCGCAGATAGATGCCGCCGCCGTCCTCGAGGAGCCGGTTCGTCGTGAAGACGCGGTTGTCCAGGATGCGGTTGCGGCGCATGATGCCCCGCAGGTCGTCGCCGGGTCCGGAGAGGATGCCGGAGTAGGGCACGTCGTTGACCTGGTTGTGCGCGATGGTGGTCTCCCGGGTCGCCGTGTCCCAGATGCCGGAGGCCGCGTGGTACTCCGCGCCGGTGTGGTGGATCCAGTTGTTGGTGATCCGGTTTCCGCGGTTGGTCCCCTTCTGGTCGGGCGGGACCACCCCCATCAGGATGCCGCCGTCGGAGACGTCGCTGATGACGTTGCCGTCGACGACGTTGTACGAGCTGTTCTCGGAGAACTCCAGGGCCTGGGCGCCCAGATGGGTGAAACGGTTGCCCTCGAAGGTGATCCGCTCGGCGGTGCGGAAGGCGACCGTGCCGGGCACCGTGAGCAGTTGCGCGTCGTCCCGCTTCCCCGGCCGCAGATACATGCTCCACGCGGAGGCGAACCCGGCCGGTTCGCTCGGCGCCCGCCAGGTGGCGTACGCGAACGTCAGGCCGCGGAAGCCGATGTCGTGGAGGGGGCGCCCCGGGCGGCCGGTGCCGGTGACCAGGGACTCCAGTTCCGGAGCGACGACCTGTGCCCGGCGCATGTCCTCACCGGCCCGCGGGAAGTAGAGCAGCTCATGGTGTCCGGGCCGGGAGCGGTCGAGATACCAGCTGCCGGGCTTGGGGGCGAAGCTGGGCGTGTTCTCCACACTGGTCGGCGCTTGGAGCAACTCCGTGCCCCCGTAGAGCTGTTGGGCCAGATCCCAGCACGGCTGGTCCATGGTGACGGTGGTCTGGCGGCCCCTCGGGGAGACCCCCGCGACTCCGCAGCGGCCCTCGAGATAGCCGGACCGGTAGACGAACTCCATGTCGCCGGGGTTCCGCCAGGTACGGGGGACGGCACTGGTGGTGACGTAACCGGTCCTGGTCGCCTTCAGCGTCCCCGGGAAGCCCGCACCGTCGCGGGTGAGCCGCGTGGCACGCCGGTCCTCGACGTAGAGCTGGCGGGTCTCGAGCCCGCCCGCGTCCGCGCGCCAGAAGCCCTTGAGCCGTGGGTCCGGCCGCCACTGGGAGATCTGACGGCCGCCGCTGATCGTCACCCGCTCCTGCCGCGGTGTCCCGTAGCCGTACGCCTGGTAGACCACCCGGTGGCCGCCCCGGCCGGAGTCCCCCGCGGCCTGCGACATGCGCAGCGGCGCCTTCAGGTGGTACGTCCCACCGCGCAGGTTCACCACCAGGTCCGACGTCATCCGCGGGGCCTGGGCGCGTACGGCCTGTTGTGCGCGTGCCGGTGTCGCGAAGGGGCGGTCCAGGGTGCCGGGCCAGGAGTCCTTGCCCCAGGGAGCGACGTACAGCTGTGTGGGAGTGGCCGCCGGGTCCGGCACGGCCGCCGCCGCGGACGGCACGGCCGCCACCGAGAGCCCGATCGCCAGTGCCGCCCGCGTCACGACGCCTGCCCTTGTCCGGGCACGGAAGATCGCCATGCTGCCTCCTCGATGTAAGGAGTCCCACCCTGGGGCAGCACGGGATGGCGCGCAGTCGTCCTGAGGTAGCGGCGGCACCGACCAAAGTCGGTATCGCGGCCGCCCTTTGGTCGGGTGCGGGTCAGGACATGGCTGACTCCGAACCGGGACCAGGGCGGCCGCGCGTCCCGACGGGCGTCAGTGCCGGCCCGGCGTGATCCCGAGGCGCTGAGCGAGTTCCTCGGCGCCGATGCCGTACGTCTCGCGGATCCGTACGCCGTCGGGGCCGACGTCGAAGACGCCGTGGTCGGTGTAGACGCGGCTGACGCAGCCGACGCCGGTGAGCGGGTAGGTGCACCGGGGCACGAGCTTGGGCTCGCCGGAACGGGTGAAGAGGGTCATCATCACGTAGACGTCCTTGGCGCCGATGGCGAGGTCCATGGCGCCGCCGACGGCGGGGATGTCCTCCGGTTTCCCGGTGGTCCAGTTGGCGAGGTCGCCGTCGAAGGCGACCTGATAGGCGCCCAGGACGCAGACGTCGAGGTGGCCGCCGCGCATCATGGCGAAGGAGTCGGCGTGGTGGAAGTACGCGGCTCCGGGCAGCTCGGTCACCGGGACCTTGCCGGCGTTGGTCAGGTCGGAGTCGATCGCGTCGCCTTCGGCCTTGGGGCCCATGTTGAGCATGCCGTTCTCGGTGTGCAGTACGACCCCCGAGTCGGCCGGCAGATGATCGGCGATCTTGGTGGGCTGTCCGATGCCGAGGTTGACGAAGGAGCCGGCCGGGATGTCGCGGGCGATGACGGCGGCCAGCTCGTCCATCGAGAGCCGGTGGTCGGTGGGCGTGGTGGTCATCGTGCCCCCTGGACGGTGTAGTGACGGGCCGTCACCTGGACGACCCGGTCGACGTAGATGGACGGGGTGACAACCGCCTCCGGGTCGAGCTTCCCGGCCTCGACGACCTGGTTGACCTGCACGATGGTCGTCGTCGCGGCCGTGGCCATGACGGGGCCGAAGTTGCGGGCCGTCCTGCGGTAGACGAGGTTGCCCATGGTGTCGGCGACATGGGCGCCGATGAGCGCGTAGTCGCCCTTGATCGGGTACTCCAGCAGGTACGTACGGCCGTCGATCTCCCGGACCTCCTTGCCCTCTGCCAGCGGTGTGCCGACCGCGGTCGGGCAGTAGAAGGCGCCGATGCCCGCCCCGGCCGCGCGCATCCGCTCGGCGAGGTTGCCCTGCGGCACCACCTCCAGCTCGATCTTCCCGGCGCGGTAGAGGCCGTCGAAGACGTAGGAGTCGGACTGGCGGGGGAAGGAGCAGAGCACCTTGCGCACCCGGCCGGCCGCGAGCAGCGCGGCCAGTCCCACCTCGCCGTTTCCGGCGTTGTTGGACACGATGGTGAGGTCCTTCGCGCCCTGCCGGATGAGCGCGTCGATCAGGTCGAACGGCATCCCGGCCAGGCCGAACCCGCCGACGAGGACGGTGGATCCGTCCTCGATCCCGGCGACCGCGGCATCCGCGCTCTCGACGATCTCCGCCCGGCTCATCGGCCCGCCTCCGTGACGGAGCAGTTCTCCAGTACGACGGCCAGGCCCTGGCCGACGCCGATGCAGATCGCTGCGACGCCGTAGCGCTGCCTCGTCTCGCGCAGGACCTTGGCCAGTGTGGCGAGGACGCGGCCGCCCGAGGCGCCCAGCGGGTGCCCGATGGCGATGGCGCCGCCCTTCTGGTTGACGAGGGCGGGGTCGATCTTCCACGCGTCGACGCAGGCGAGCGACTGCACGGCGAAGGCCTCGTTGAGCTCGACGGCGCCCACCTGGTCCCAGCCGATCCCGGCCCGGGCCAGTGCGCGGTTCGCGGCCTCGACCGGGGCGTACCCGAAGGCCTGCGGCTCCAGCGCCATCACACCGCGGCCGGCGATGCGGGCGATCGGGTCGGCCCCGATCGTCGCCGCGGCCTGCTCGCTCCCCAACAGCACCGCGGAGGCACCGTCGTTGAGCGGACTGGCGTTGCCCGCGGTGATGGTGCCGCCCTGCTCGGGGGTGCGGAAGACCGGCTTGAGCCCGGCCAGCACCTGCGGTGTGGAGCCGGGCCGGATGCCTTCGTCACGGGTCAGGTCGACGCCGTCGACCGGTGCCACCAGGTCGTCGTAGAAGCCCGACTCCCATGCCTGGTGGGCGAGTTGATGGGAACGGGCGGCGAACTCGTCCTGCCGTTCCCGGGAGATGCCGAAGCGCTCCTGGAGCTGTTCGTTGGCCTCGCCGAGGCTGACCGTCCACTCCTTCGGCATGCGCGGGTTGACCAGTCGCCAGCCGAGCGTGGTGGAGACCGCGGTGACATCACCGGCCGGGAACGGCTTCGCCGACTTGGGCAGTACCCACGGGGCCCGGGTCATCGACTCGACGCCACCGGTCAGCACCACGTCGGCGTCGCCGGTCTCGATGGCTCGACTGGCGATCATCGCCGCGTCCAGGCTCGATCCGCACAGCCGGTTCACCGTGGTGCCGGGCACGCTCACCGGGAGGCCGGCGAGCAGCGCCGCCATGCGGCCGACGTTGCGGTTCTCCTCCCCGGCGCCGTTGGCGTTGCCCCACACCACGTCGTCGACGGCGGCGCGGTCGAGGCCCGGCACCGTCGCGAGGGTCGAGGTGATCGCGGCGGCGGCGAGGTCGTCGGGTCGGACGCCGGCCAGCGCGCCGTTGAAGCGGCCGAAGGGCGTCCGGGTCGCGGCATACAGGAATGCGCTCATGGCAGGGACGCTAGCTCCAAGGAGCGATATTCTGAAGTACGCATATCTCAGTTGATTGATATGGACGGGATATGGATCTGCGTCACCTGCGGTACTTCGTGGCGGTCGCCGAGGAGCGGCATTTCGGTCGTGCGGCCGAGCGGCTGCACATGGCGCAGCCGCCTCTGTCCCAGCAGATCCGTCAGCTGGAGACGGAACTCGGCGTCGAACTGCTGCACCGCACCACACGGCGCGTCGACCTCACGGAGGCAGGCCGGGCCTATCTGGAGCGGGCGCGCGGGATCCTCGCCGACGTGGACGATGCCGCTCACCAGGCACGGCTCGTCGCGGCGGGATCGGTGGGGCATCTAGCGATCGGGTGTGTGGGCTCGGCGACGTACAGCCTCCTGCCCGCGCTCTCACGCCGGCTCACGAAGGAACTGCCCGGGGTCGACTTCTCCTTCCGCGGCGAGATGCTCGCGCCCGACCAGGTCGATGCGCTGCGCGCCGGCGCGATCGACGTCGCGCTGCTGCGCCCGCCCGCGGCCGACCTCTCCCTCACCGTGCACACCCTGCGCCGCGACCGGCTCGTCGTCGCCGTACCGGCCGACCACCCCCTGGCCCGCCGGAAGCGGCTGCGGCCCGCGGACCTCGCCGATGCCGACCTGATCGTGCACTCCGCCGACCGCCGGTCGGTGATGTACGACGTCGTCCTGGGCCTGCTGCGCGACGCCGGTGTGGAGCCGCACATCCGGCACGAGGTCGGTGAGACCTCGACCTTGGTCACCCTGGTGGCCGGCGGTCTCGGTGTCGCGGTCGTGCCCGAGCCCGTGACCGCGCTGGCGCTCGACGGTGTCGCCTACCGCCCGCTGATCGGGGCCGGCGCGCGAGTGGAGCTGGCCGTCGCCCACCGCGCCGACCGTTCCGAGCCGCATCTGGCGCGTACGGTCGGGATCATCCGGGCGACGGTGAGAGAGGTGCGTTCGGGCGGGCTCGGGTGAGGTGCGTCGCCTGGGCGACGATCTTCGTGACGGGGTCCCGGGCCCGCTGGTCGGTGGGATTGTCGGTGACGTGCAGAGGCGCGGAGAACGGCTTCAGCTCAGTGCCGGCAGCCGACCTCGCCGCTCACGGCGTCACCGGCCAGGACATCAAGCGGGCGCCGATGCCGGCCGAGGTCTCGGGTGTCGTGTCGTTCCTCGCCTCCGACGGCGCCGCGCTCGTCACGGGGCAGACCGTCGTCGAGGTTCGGCCGCGCGCAGGGGGTGGGCCGGGGAACGGCGTGCCAGGGAACGATGTGCGGGGAACGGCGTGCTGGGCAACGGCCCGTGTCAGCCGTCTGCCCGTCCCCGCGACAGGTCCGTCCACGACCGGAACACGGCGGCCTGGCCGTGGTGGGTGCCGTCGTCGTCCACCAGGTTCCACATGGTGACGTGCTCTATCCAGAATCTCCGGCCGGACTTGGCGATCCTGAGGCCCCGGTAGCCGGACGCGTACCCGTGTTCCGTCACTGAGCGCACCAACTCCTCCCTGTCGCTCTGCCCTTCCGCCTCCGCCGACAACCGGGACGGGAGCCGCACGAACTCCGCCCAGGAGTACTCGAAGCACTGCTGGGCGGTTCTGTTCGCGTAGACGAACATCGGATCCGCGCTCGTGTCGTGCGCGAGCAGTCCGAAAGGTGCGTCCGCGTAGAGCCGGCGGGCCAGGTCACCGCCGGGTTCCGACGGATACAACGGGGTGCCGGTCAGTCGCCGATGACTGGACAGGAGAAGCCGGGCGAAGGCATCGTCGCGGTTCTTCGTGACCGGGGACGCGCCGGGGGCGGCGGTAGCGGCGTCGTCGTCGAAGAGCGGGGTCATCGAGGAGGACCTCTCGTGCGTCTGGGGAGGGGAGTGGATCACAGGTGATGCGCCGCGCTCAGTATGCGTTCGTACACATGTGCCGCCAGTACCCGGGTCCGGCACCGCATCGGCGGCTTGCTCAGGGCTGAACTCACCTCCGCCGGGATGCGCGGTCGCGAGGTGCGCGTGAGGCTGAAGCCATGGTGGAGCGCCGCGTGATCGTCGCCCGCCGTCTGGACCGGATGCCATCGCGCCGGGACGGGACGAGCGGCAGGAGGGCGAGGCGGAGGTGAGAGGACGGTGAGGCAGTGAACGCGCGCAAGAGCCGGGAGAAGCAGGAGCGGGACGTGGAGGCCGTCCTCGACGAGCTGTACACCACGCCGCCGCCCGGGTTCGTCGCGCGACGGGAGACGCTGGTCGCCGCGGCGAAGACAGCCGGTCAGGCGGACGGCGCCCGCCGGATCCACGCCGCACGCCGTCCCACCCTCGCGGCGTGGGCGGCCAACCTCCTGCTGCGGTCCCAGCCGGAAGAGAGCCGGCAGTTCCTGGAACTGGGGCAGGCGCTGCGCGAGGCCTACGACGCCCTCGACGCCGACGGACTCAAAGAGCTCTCCGCGCAGCGGCGCCGAGTCGTGGCCGCCCTGTCACGGCAGGCAGCCCAGGTCGCCCGCGAGGCCGGGCACCAGCTCTCCGAACCGGCCCAGCAAGACCTCGAAGCGACCCTGCGTGCCGTGCTCGCCGACCCGGACGCAGCCGAACAGTGGGCGGGCGGCCGTCTGACCAGCGGCCTCACCCCGCCCTCGGAGTGTCGCGCCGGCACCGCCCCACCAGCCAAGAGGCCGGGCTCCCGGAGCCGGCCGGCAGCAGCCCCGTCCCGGGCGCGGGCCTCCAACGACGAACTCGCCGAGCGGCGCCGTGCCCGTCAGGAACAGCTCGACCGGGCGCAGGAGGCGGCGGAGGCGGCCGAGCAGCGGCTGCGTGAGGAGCGCGCGCGGCGAGCAGACGTCGACGCCGAGCTGCGGCGAGCGCGTGAGCGCACAGAGGAGGCCCGTCGGCTGATGTCCGCCGCCGAGGAGCGCATGCGGCAGACACGCCAGGAGTACCGGCAGGCCGAGAGCGACCGACAAGAAGCCGAGGAGCGCAGCCGTTCCGCCGCCGAGGCCTTTGCGCGGGCCGAGCGGGAGGCACGGAAGAAGGCGCAGGACCTACGCCGTCTGACTGCGGGCACGCCGTAGACGCCCCCGGTCGCCGGAGCGTGAGGGGCCCGCTTCTCCCCTCACCGCCTCACCGCCGCACCGCCTCCTCGCCGGTGATCGCCGGTGCTCGTCGGTGGTGTTCGGTCTCTCAGGTGCGGTCGTGGAGCGTCACGTGGTAGCCGTCGGGGTCGGCGAAGGTGAAGGTCCGGCCGAAGGGGCCGTCGATCGGTGCGGAGACGATGGTGTGGTCGTCGGCGACGAGAGCGTCGTGGATGGCCTGGACGTCGGTGGCGTGCAGCCAGATCGCGGCACCGATGCCGGGCTGGGCGACGGAGGCGAGGTCGGTGCCGGGCACGATGTCGCGGAGCGCGAACGCGATCGGCTTCGTCTCGAAGACGACGGCGTGCGGAGGGCCGGCCGGCGAGCGGACGAGGCCGAGGTACTGCTCGTAGAACGCCTGTGAAGCGTTGAGGTCGCGCGCCTGGAGCGAGATGAAGTCGGGGCCGGTGGCGGGCATGGTGATGCTCCTTCTCTTCGTGTCAGATTCCTGACACAGGTCAAGCTATGTCAGAATGCTGACATGAGTCAAAAGGGTGCCGGCATCGACCTGGACAAATCACTGGGCTACCTGCTGAAGGAGGCCTCCAGCGCCCTGCGCGCAGCCATGGAGGAAGTGCTGCGGCCGCTGGGGATGAGCGTGACCCACTACTCCTGCCTCGAACTGCTGGCCCAGCGCCCGGGCTTGTCGAACTCCGAGCTCGCGCGGGGCGCGTTCGTGACACGGCAGACGATGAACGTGCTGCTCCAGACCCTGGAACGGGACGGCTACGTCACCAGGCCCGCGGAGGCACCTGTCGGGAAGGTTCTTCCCGCACGGCTCACCCCCCGCGGCCGACGCAGCCTGGAGAAAGCGACCGCAGCGGTCCGTTCCGTCGAGCTCAGAATGCTGGCCGGAATGACCGAGCCCGAGCAGTCGGAGGCATTCCGGATCCTGCAGGGCATGATTCGTTCCTTGCGCGATGGCCACGAGGATGCCTAGCCCGTCCGGCTCCAGTGCCGGCACCCCGGCCGGGGCCGAGGCAGCACTCGCGGGGTGTGTTCCTGGGCGGGGTCAGTGCCCCGACGAGGTGAAGCGTTCACCCCCGACGGCGGATAGGGTGCCTGGATGACGGGTGAGTTACTCGGTTCCGGGCGTAGCGCGGACGTGTACGTCATCGATGACGACTGGGTCCTACGGCGATACCGCGACGGCGGCGATGCCACTGCTGAAGCCGTCGTGATGGCCTACCTCGCGCAGCACGGTTACCCGGTGCCCCTCCTCCAGGACCCGGAGGGCTCCGGGCAGAGCACGGCGCCAAGGGCCGACCTGGTGATGCAGCGGCTGCACGGCACGTCCATGCTTCACGCACTGCTGCGAGGCATGATCACGGCCGAGGAAGCAGGAGCCCAACTCGCCGACCTGCTGCACCGCTTGCACTCGATTCCCGCACGGGTCTGCGCCGACCCCGCCTTCCGGATCCTCCACCTCGATCTGCACCCGGACAACGTGATGCTCGCCTCGGGGCGGCCCGTGGTGATCGACTGGTGCAACACAGAGGAAGGGCCACCCGGGCTGGACCGCTGGATGTCGGCCCTGATCCTGGCACAGGTGGCCGTCGGCAACTCCGCCCTGGCGGCACCGGCCCGGGCCGTGCTCGCCTCACTGCTCGCGCACCTCGGCCCCGTGATCGCCCTGGGCGATGCCGACTCCGGATGCCTCGCAGAAGCCAGGAGGAGACGGGCTGCCGACCCTTCGATGAGCGAACACGAGACCCAACTTCTCGACAAAGCCGTGGAGTTGATACGCGAGCTGACGCCCACTGGACCTTGAACGACTCTTGATCCCCCTGCTGAGCAGCGCCCGGTAGGTTGGCCGCATGTCATCTGCGCTTGTCGTCGGCTACGACCCGCTTGCGATCCCTGGCGTCGACGGAGAGGCCCTTCGTGCGGCACTCGATGCGGAGCTGGCCCGTTTCGGTGCGCACGGCATCGACGCGGCCATGACGCTGATCGTGTTCGACGAATCGGCCGAGTCCACGCTCGTCGCATCGTTGACCAAGCAGCCGTGGGATGTCGTGGTCGTCGGCGGCGGGCTCCGCAAGGCCGAGCAGCTGCTGCCACTCTTCGAAGAGGTCGTGAACCTGATCCGCCGCCATGCACCCCAGGCCGCCATTGCGTTCAACACAACTGGCGGCGACAGCGTCGAGGCTGCACAGCGGTGGCTCCGCGAGGACGAGTGATGACACCGCTGATCGCCAGGTGACGGCGGTCAGGACAGGTAGTCGGCGACCAGCAGCGCGAATTCGTCCGGGGTGACCAGGCGGATGCCGAGGGTCTCCGCCTTGGCCCGCTTGGATCCGGCGCCCTCACCGGCGACCACGAGGGTTGTCTTCTTCGAGACGCTGGAGGAGGAGCGGCCGCCGGCCCGTTCGATGAGTTCGTTCATCTGGTTGCGGCTGAGGCTTTCCAGCGGGCCCGTCATCGCACCGGTGACGACGACCGTCATGTCCACGAGCGGACCCGCATCCGATGCACCGTCCGCGGTGTCGGCCGATGCTGTCGGGTCGTCAACTGTCGCGGGCGGGGGAGTCGCACCGGGTTCGGTCATGTTCACCCCGGCCACGCTGAGTCTGTCGATCAGGCCGCCGAGTTCGGCGAGTTCGGCGACGATGGAGGGCGCCTTCTCCGGGCCGATGCCATCGACCTGTTGCAGGGCCGCGGCGTCGGCGGCACGGATGTTGTCCATGGTGGCGAAGTGGCGGGCAATACGGCGGGACATGGAGCGGCCGGTGCCACGGACACCGAGCGCGCACAGGACCCGCGACAGCGGCCGCCCCCGGGCCGTGTCGAGGGCGGCGAGGAGGTTGTCTGTGCTGGTTTCGCCCATCCGGTCCAGCGCCAGGAGCTGATCGCGGGTGAGGGCGAACAGGTCGGCGAGATCGGCCACCAGACCTGCCTCGACGAGCTGCACGACGCGGGTGGCGCCCAACCCCTCGATGTCGAGCTGGTCGCGGCCGGCGGCGTACGAGAGGGACGCCACCAGATGGCAGTTGCGGCCCTGCTCACAGCGCCAGCGCTCCTGGCTGGTATCGATGGCCGAGCCGCACCGCGGGCACACCTCGGGGAACACGATGGGCTGTTCGTCGCCGGTCCGCAGGTGGGCGACCGGCGCCTCGATGCGGGGGATGACGTCGCCGGCCCGGTGGACCATGACGTGATCGCCCAGGCGCAGGTCGCGGCGGGTGATGTCGGCCGGATTGTGCAGCGTCGCGTAGGTGATGGTGGCGCCCTCGATCTGTACCGGCTCCAGGACGCCGCGCGGGGCGATGATCCCGGTCCGGCCCACGTTCCACTCCACCCCCACCAGGCGGGTGATCTTCTCCACCGCGGGCAGCTTGTAGGCGATCGCCCAGCGCGGCGCGCGGGACCCGGATCCGGCGGCTCTCTGGTCGGCGGCGAGGTCGGCCTTGATGACGATGCCGTCGATCCCGAAGGGCAACTCGGCGCGCAGTGCGGCGACCTCCCGCACCCGCTCCAGGACCTCCTCCACGCTCACTGCAGTGACGGTGGGCACCGCGGTGTCGGCGGCGGTGTGCACGCCCAGCCGCGCGGCCAGCGCCATCAGCTCGCTGTGCGCGAGCGTGTCCAGCTGCTCGGTGAGTTCGGTGCCGGTGCCGGTACTGGCACCGGTGTCGGGCAGGGGCAGCAGGCCGTAGCCGAAGAACGTCATCGGCACCGTGTACGCGCGGTCCTTGGCCCGCAGCGTGCCCGCGGACGCGCCGCGCGGGTTGGCGAACGGCTGCCCGCCGTGCGCGGTGCGCACCTCGTTGGCATGCTCGAACTGGGATGTCGTCATGAGGACTTCACCGCGTACCTCCACGGTGACCGGCCGGTCCAGCTTCTCCGGCAGGCCTACGAGGGTGCCGATCGCGTGCGAGACGTCCTCCCCGGCGATTCCGTCGCCCCGGGTGATCAGCCGAGTCAGACGCCCCTGGGTGTAGCGGGCCGCGACGGCGAGACCGTCGAGCTTGGCCTCCACACTGAAGCGCTGCACCTCGTGCCCGATCCTGCGGGCCAGCGACGCCGTCCACGCCGTGAACTGCTCGGCCGAGAACACGTTGTCCAGGCTCAGCATCGCGACCGTGTGCGGCACATCGCCCTGGACCGCACCGCCGGCGACCTTTCCCGTGGGGGAGTGCGGCAGCACCTGGTCGGGATGGGCGGTCTCCCACTCGGCGATGCCGCGCACCAGCTGGTCGTAGGCGTCGTCGTCGAGGGGTGAGGTGCCGTCCGTGTAATAGGCGGCCGCGGCCGTCACGACGTCCTCGACGGCCTGCGCATAGGCAGCCGCGTCCACGATGTGTGCAACAGGTGTGGTCATGCCGTCATCCTGCCTGCCACCACTGACAACGCCCGCAGGAGCGCGGCCGGAGCGGACGAAAAGGCTGCCGTGACCGCCTGGCAGATGCTTGCGGTTAGGGTGGCGGGTATGCCGGATACCGCGCTGCTCGTCGTCGATCTGCAGGCCGCTCTGGTGGCGGGGGCCCACGACGTGGAGGCCTGTCTCGCCCGCGTTGCCGCACTGGCCGGTCGGGCCCGCGCGGCCGGCACGCCGGTGGTGTATCTACGGCAGCGGGTTGACCTCCCCGACGTGCCGGCCGAACTGCTGGACATCCATCCGGCGGTGGCCCCGCAACCCGGCGACACCGTGGTGGACAAGGACAGCGCCGACTCCTTCCTCGGCACGCCGCTCGACCAGCTCCTGCGCGACCAGGGCATCCGGCGCGTGGTCGTCACCGGCTTCGCCACCGAGTACTGCGTCGACTCCACCAGCCGCAGCGCGCTCTCCCACGGCTATGACCTCGTCCTGGTCGCCGACGGCCACACCACCCCGCAGCGTCCCGCCGACAGTCCGCTGCCGAGCGCGGATCAGGTGGTGATCCACCACAACGCGGTCTTCGCCACGATTGCCTACGCGGGCCGCACCATCCAGGTGCTCCCGGCAGAGAAGGTGGACTTCACCGCCGAGCGGGCCGTCGGATAGGACCCGGCGGACAGTCCCCGACGGATAGCCTGACTCGTCTGCTCGGGACGAATCCGAGCGGATTCCCCTCATGCGTGGTCCGCCCTGCCGGCCCGCGGACCGGCAGGGCGGATATATCGGGCGACCTGTTGGCGCAAGTCGTACTCGGAAGCAGACAGACGCCGGCTGAGACGCCTCGGACGCACTCAAGCGGGTGGCGATCATCTGCCGGGTGGCGGCGGCGTCGGCCACTGCCGTAAAGCGGGTTGCACTGGCTGATGACGATGTACGTGGGCGAGAGCGCGATGAGCTCCTGGGCGTGGGCAGTGGCGCGTAGGCGGACCTTGCCCGCGCCGAGGACGGACGTCCTCGCCGAAGCAGAGGGTCAGCCGAGTTCCGGTTGCAAGTGGCACGCCTCTTGCGGTCTTTGCCGCCTTCCCTTTCACTGTGCGCATCTTCTGGTTCTTGGATCCGACGGAGCGGCCGCGACGGGCGTGCGTCGGTTCGGTCGATCGAAGATCTCTGAGGAGGAAGCCCTCCTTCGTCAACCGCCCTCGCCAGGAGGGAGCTCGATCGCTGACGCGAGTGCAAGCCGTGATGTCGACGCGCGGTACGAGGAGCATGGCCTTACGCACAGCCGCCGCCTCCCCCAACGATTCCCTCGACAGCCAGAGGAATGCGACACCGCCAACGCCGTGCTGAGGCGACGGGTTCCGCGTGAGAGACGGGTGATTTCGTGAAAGCCGATGGAGAGTGAGATGGCATGGCCGACACCCCACCCACCACGCCGACACCCTTCGATCGCCCCCAAGGGCTCGATTCGCCACTCGTGCCGAAGATCATCAAACTGGCATCGCGGTTCAATGTCGCCGTATATCGCGCCACTGGCGGGCGGGTCGGCGGCAAGTGGAGGATCGGGAGCGCCTTCCCTCGCGGCGTGCCCGTCTGCCTCGTGACCACCAAGGGGTGCAAGAGCGGCTTGCCGCGGACCCAGCCCCTGCTCTTTCTGCGGGATGGCGATCGAGTGGTGCTCGTGGCCTCGCAAGGCGGGCTGCCGAACAACCCCTTCTGGTACAGAAATCTTCAAGCCGATCCGCAGATCACCGTCCAGGTCCGCAGCAGCGTGCGTCGCATGCTCGCGCGTACGGCTGATGCTGCCGAGCGCGCGGTGCTGTGGCCGCGGCTTGTCGCCATGTACGCCGACTTCGACAAGTACCAGGCGTGGACCGACCGGCAGATCCCGGTTGTCATCTGCGAGCCGGCCTCGTAGGTAACCCGAAAGTCTTTCTGCCGTGCGGTGACAGGGCGTCGGAGGATGCCGGGTACGGGCTGGGACTGTGCGCATAGAGGCACGCCTGCCTCACCCATCTCGGCGAAACTGGGACCGGCTTGCCGATGCTCCATTGCCAAGTAGCACCGGAAGAAGGTCAGTTGGTCTGGGCGGGCAGCGTTGCGTGTGGGGTGCCGGAGACTGCCGGGTTACTTTGTGCCGACTGTCCGCAGCGCGGCCAGGACCAGCGTGCGGGTGACGGTGATGACATCGGCGAGACGCACCTGTTCCTGCGGACCGTGTGCCCACCGCACTTCGCCGGGCCCGTACTGGAGCGTGGGGATGCCCTGGGCGCTGTAGAGCCGCAGGTCGCTGCCGTACGGCGCACCCTGCTCGCGTGCCGGCCTGCTGCCGGTGATGTCGGCGTGGGCGTGGCCGACCAGCGCCGCCAGGGGGTGGCCGTCGGGCATCCGTCCGCTGGCGAACTGACCGCCGGGCCAGGTGACCGTGGCCGGGTGGGCACGCAGCCAGGGATCGGCGGCGCAGGCCTGGGCGATGCAGTTCTCCAGCTCGGTGCGGGCGTCGGCCGGGTCCTCGTCAAGCCGGACGCCCAGTCGTCCCTCGGCCACGAGGAGGTCGGGGACGCTGCTGGCCCAGTCGCCGGCGTGGACCGTGCCGACCGACAGCGGGTAGGGGATGGGGTAGGCGGCCATCAGCGGGTGGGGATCGCGGTTGCGGGCGGTTTCCAGACGGGCCAGTGCGCGGTGGAGGGGGAGGTAGGCGTCGAGAGCGCTGACGCCCGCGTAGCGGGTGCTGCCGTGGGTTGCCTGGCCGGGGACTTCGATGCGGAAGGTCAGGGCTCCTGCGTTCGCTGTCATCAGCGTGCCGCTGGTCGGCTCGGCGATGATGCAGGCGTCGGCGGTGTGGCCGCGCCGGAGCGTGCCGAACGCGCCGAGTCCGCCGTCCTCCTCGCTGACCACGAAGTGGGCCGCGAGACGGCCGCGCAGTCTCACCCGGGCGGTGCGGATGGCGGTCAGGGCCGCGAGCACGGCCGCCAGCCCTGCCTTCATGTCACAGGCGCCGCGGCCGTGGACGATGTCGCCCGTGACCCGGGGAACGAACGGGTCGCCCGCCCAGCGCGACCGGTCGCCGGGAGGCACCACGTCGACATGGCCCTGCAGGACGAGGGCCGGTCCGTCGCTGTCGTCGCGTGTGCTTCCCACCAGCCCCCACGCCTCGTCTCGCGGGGCCTCGGCGCCCGGGTAGGCGGGATCCGCGCGCAGTTCGGGCAGGTCCATGGACCACAGGTCGACGTCGAGGTCCAGTCGCCGGAGATGCCGGGCCAGCAGGTGCTGCAGCTCGGATTCGGCAGCGCTGCCCGTCACGCTCGGTATGGAGAGCAGCTCCAGCAGTGTCCGGGCGGCGTCGGCTTCGTCCACTGCGGCCAGCGCGGCGGCTTCGGCGTCGCTCAGGGTTGTGGTCATGGCAGCACTGCTCCTGGCAGATCGACGTCAGGTCGATCCGGACACTATGGCTGCCTTCCGGCGCAAACAATCTTCATTTCCTCCTGTCCACCAGCGATTATTTGCAATATCAGGGGTGGTCTGGTGGATCATTGCGCTCTCGATCGGTTGCTGAATGCTTCGGAGGCGCCCGTGGACCCTATTGATGAAGCGGTCATCCGCTGTGTGCAGCAGAACGCCCGGGCCACGTACGCCGAGATCGGCAAAGCCGCCAATCTGTCGGCGTCGACGGCCAAACGACGGCTGGACCGGCTCGTCGCAAGCGGCGCGATCCGCGGTTTCACTGCCGTTCTTGATCCACAGGTGCTCGCATGGCGGACCGAAGCGTTCGTCGAGGTCTACTGCCGAGGAAACCCCACTCCTGCGGAGCTGCGTCGAGCGCTGGAGGGCGTCCCGGAGGTCGTCGAGGCATGTACCGTTTCGGGTGCCGCGGACGCTGTGCTCCACCTTCTCGCCGAGAGCATCACGCATCTGGAACAGGCCATCCAGCGGGTCCGCGCGACCGAGCCGGTCGAGCGCACGGAGAGCGTCATCGTTCTGTCCCGGCTGATCAAACGGCCGCACCTGTGACCGCCGTCGGCCGGACCGCCACGGGATTCCGGTCGGAGCCGACGGACCATTCTGTTGACAGCAGGACGGCCTGTCGGCCTTTGGTCTGCACGCGAGACACGGCGCTCACTGGCCCACTCCGTCCCGTGTCTGCCGCTGCTCGTCGGAAAGGACGCAGGGCCGTTGCAGGCGCCAGACGTTGGCCGGAGGCAGGCTGGCCCACACGGTCGTGCGGCCGGTGGCGTAACTGCGCTGGTAGGCGTCCATGATTTCGCTCACCGCGCCGCATCGGCGCGCTTCGCTCCGTGAGACGGTCAGGGCACGGAGCCTGCGCATGCCGACGTGGGTGGAGTAGGTGAGAGTGCCGCCCGGATGCAGCAGTTCCATGTAGCGGGCCATGATGCGTTCGACCTGTCCCGGCGTGAACTTGGTCAGCGGCAGCGCGGAGACGATCACGTCATGACGGTGGCCGGTGTCGAGGTCTCCGACGCAGATCTGGTGCACGGTCACGGTCACGGGCCCGGGTCCGCCTGCCGGGGCGGGGTGTGCGGCGACGAGGCGGCGCAGCTGAGTGGCGAAACGCGGATCGGCTTCGACGACGTCGAGGAGACTGCCCCGGGGCAGTTGGGATAACAGGGAGCGCGTGACCCCTCCGGTGTCGGCGCCGGCTTCCAGCACGGACAGGGGGTGGGGCGCGGCGGCCACCACGGGTTCGGTCAGGGCCCGGGCCAGCGGCGCTTCCGCTGGAGGCGGAAGCGCCGGCAGGCCGCAGATCGCGGGCCGTTTCGATCAGGAACATCCAACCTTCCGCGTGGCGCTGCGCCAGGACTCGGTCGTGGGAGGTGGTCCAGCCGTTCATGGGTTCGACGGTAGAAGCTGCGGTTCCGCGTCGGACCCTTCGATCTGCGACGTTGACCCCTACGAAAGCAGGGCCCGCCCGTAGGGCAGACCCGGCCCCATTCCAGGAATCCGCAGGCGGTCCAAATCCACCGCCTGTCACTGAGTGCGCCAGGCGGTGGTGGCCGTCGGGTCTCAGGCACCCCAGTGCACTTTGAAGACCCATGCGTGCTGCCCCGCCTTGCGTGCGGCTTCGGGGACGTCGATCACCAACGCCCCGTTGCTGAGAGTCCATGTCAGGGGCCGGCCGTGGCCGAGCATCGTGACCTTGTCTCCGCTGCGGATCGGGATCGGCGCCTCGACGGTGAGTTTGGCGCCAGGCCTGGTGAGAGAGTGGATGTAGAAGGCTTCGTCGGGGCGGATGGTGAATCGCAGGTCCTCGCCCAGTTCGGCCATCCGGGACCAGTACGTGGTGTCGTAGATCGCCTCTCCGTTGGTGCGCAGCCAGTGGCCTGTCTCACGCAGCCGGGTCTGCATGATCTCGGGGATGGTGCCGTCGGCGCGCGGGCCGATGTCGAGGAGGAAGTTGCCGTTCTTGGAGACGATGTCGACGAGGCTGTGCACCACCGTTTCGGTCGTCATGTAGGCGTCGTCCGGTGTCGCCTGGTTGTAGCCGTAGCTGAACGGGTCGAGGCCGCGGCTGGACTCCCACTTGGCGACTACCGTGTTGTCGTACGTCGTGTACTCGGGCGTGGTGAAGTCGTGGAAGGCGATGCCCGCACGGTCGTTGACGCTGACCTCTATGGGCCGGGCGCGGTTCTTCGCGTGGTTGAAGTAGTCGGCGAGGACGTGGAGGCTGTCGTTGGCGCCGCCGATGTCACACCAGATGACCTCGGGGTCGTAGCCGTGAATCAGTTCCCTCATCTGTGGGGCCTGGTAGTCCTTCACGAAGTCCTTGCCCGCGGTGTAACCCGTGTACGGCAATGGCTCCTGGGTGTACGGGTTGCGCGGGGCGTGGCCCATCCAGGGGTTGTCCGGGTTGAACCACTCGGGCATGGAGAAGTAGAGCCCGCGGTGGAGTTCGGGTGTGTAGCGGCGGGACGCGTCGAAGAGTTCCCTGACGAGGTCCCGTTTCGGGCCCATCCTCACGGAGTTGCGGTCGGAGACCTTCGTGTCCCACAGGGCGAAGCCTTCGTGGTGCTTCGACGTCAGCACGTGGTACTCCGAGCCCGCGTCCCGGAACAGTTCGACCCAGGCGCGCGGATCGAACTTCTCCGCCGTGAACATCGGGATGAAGTCGTCGTAGGCGAAGTCCTCGCCGTACTTCTCGCGGTGGTACGCGAAGACGGCGTTCTGGGGATCCTGCATGTGGTTCCAGTACCACTCGGCGTACTGCTTTCCGACCGGCGACCAGGCGGGCACCGAGTAGACGCCCCAGTGGATGAAGATGCCGAACTTGGCGCCCTGGAACCAGTACGGTGCCTGGTGGCCGGAGAGAGAAGCCTCAGTGGGCTGGTAGTCGGCGACACCGAGGGTCAACCGGCTTTTCTGGGAGGCGACTTGGGTTCCGCGTCCGGTGACGGTCACCGAGCCGTCCCGAGCCGTGCCGGGGGCGGTGCCCGCACGATTGCGGATTCCCACGCGGATGCGGGTCTGCTCGCCGGGGTCCAGGCGGCGGACACGAGCGGCTTCGACGGTGCGTGCTCCCGGAACCTCGACGCGCACCGACACGCCGTCCGCGGCCAGGACGGCGACGGTCCCCGCGTTGACGACGGTGGCCTCGACGCTCTGGGCGCCGGACGATTGCAGGAGCGAGTTCGTGGAGCGTGTCCCGCGCAGGGCCAGCGCGCGTCCCTGGGCGGCAGGTTGCAGGGACAGCGCGAATATATGGAGCGAGGCCTTGTTCGCCTGCGCCGGATTGGTCACCGGGAGCGTGATCGCTACGCAGTCGCGCTGCGGGTCGAGCCACACCTCGGACGTGCCGATCCCCACGCGGTGTTCGTCCTTGGTGCCGTCCGGTCGATAGCGGTACGGCACCGACAGGGACCCGCCCGCGGAATACCAGTCGGATCCGCCGAGGGGGGCGGTCGTGGTCGAGCCGTCCGTGTAGTGGACCGTGGCGTTGCCGGAGGCGTTGCCATAGCTGCCCGCGGTGAGGAAGACGGCCGAGAGGTAGCGGCCTTGGGGCAGTTCGACGCGCTGGCCGAGTGCGACGACGTTGTTCTTCGCGTCGGTATTCGAGGTCGGGAAGTCGAAGGACACGCCGTCGACTTCGACATGGCCCGTGGGAAGTTCCTCGCCCGGGAACGTGTAGCCCGAGCCGTCGAAGTCACCGCCGCGTGCGGAGGCCGTGTCGATGCCGTCGTTGTCGTAGAGGGAGTCGAGCGGGACGGGGACGGGGTCAGGGACGGGAGCCCACGGCCCGGCGTGCTCGGTCGGTGGTTCGGAGGCGTGCGCGGCGGTGGCTGAGGTGAGGGGAATGGCTGCTGCGGCGACTCCGGCCGCGGCGCCCAGGACCTGACGTCTCGGATACGTACCCATGAGCGGCTCCCATTCATCGGATGTCTGATGATTGAGGAGAGGCGAGCCGCTGTCAATGATGCGGACAGGCAGGGAAGTTGGAGAGATAGGTAGGATCACAAGTGGGGTGGCGTGGCTGCATGTCCTGCTCGGCCGGAAGGTCTTGCGTCCGGGCCGGCCGACGGCCGCCCGCTGGGTTGAATGGCTCTCGCACTGAGCAGCGGGCGGCGCTGGGCGAGCAGTTCGACCTTCTCCAGGCCGCCGAGGATCCTCGCACACGGCACACGGCACACGGCACACGGCACACGGCACACGGCCAACGACCGCGACAAGCGTCAGGACGGCCTCGATGGCGTACGTGCCGCGAGCCTGCTCGGCCTGGTCGTAGTCGAGTTTCAGTACGCGCACCCTGTCGCCGAGTTCAGTGGAGACCTCCTCCAGCGGCACGGTGCGCCGGCCACGGCTCCCGGCCCCCGGCAGGAGGTCTCGGACGAGCTCGCCCAAGGCACAGGCGAAAGCCGTGCCACGCGGGAGCGGAACGGGCACCTCGGTGCGATGCCGGACCATGACGCGTTCATGGGAGTCAGGAGTGTGAGTGTTCACGATGCCGACGTTATGAATGCATGCCCGCCGCTGGATCAGCCGTTGTGTGATGCACAGCTCTCGCGGCTTCCGCGCCCGCCTGTGCAGACGCGGCATCGCGCACACCATTCCGGAGAAGACCGACCAGCAGCGACGCCGTCACGACCGGGGTCGGCGCGGAGGGCGGCCACCGGCATTCGACCCGCGAATCCATCGGCGGCGCAACATCGTCGAGCGATGCTTCAACCAACTCAAGAACTTCCGCGGAATCGCCACCGGATACGACAAGACCGCCACCTCCTACGAGGCAGCGGTCAGTCGCGCGTCATTCCTGCTCTGGGCAAGATCCGTTTGAGAACGGAATCTGGTACCGCGGTACTGCTCCCCGTCCTCCGCGCAGCCCGCCAACCGGTGACGCCCTGACCGACGAGAGGGCGATCAGCACGCCGCCGGCGATGCCGCGCAACTGCGGTTCGGTCTCGGGGATGTCCTTGGGCCCCTGGCCCCGAGGAGGCAGGGGCCCGATGGGCCTTGGCGCCTGCCGTTACGGAGCCGGCTCCAGGGAGATGTGCGGGGACAGCGCGCGGAGGAAGTCGGGTGCGTCGAACATCTCGCCGGCTGAGGCGACGCCGACCGTCCTGGTCCGGCCCGTGAGGAGGCGGTGGACCGCTTCGACCGCGAGGGGTGCGGTGACGGCGTAGATGTCCTGGCCGCCGGCCACTGCGCGCCGTTCGGTGCCGCCCCGGCGTACGACGACGTCGACGAGGAAGGTCTGTGCGGACCGCCCCTGCTCGTCGACCGCAGTGGGGGTCGGCGAGTCCGGGGACGCCACGCCGGTGGCCGCTTCGGTGGTCATGTAGGTGCGTACTTCGGGGATGGACAGGTGGCTGGGGATGGTGACGACGTCGGCCATGGTGAACTCGCCGATGACGGCCCGCTGCCCCACCGGGTCCGGGAAGGACCACCGCAGGGTGGGCAGGTCGTCGCTGTGGTACTCCAGTTGCCCCTTCGTGAAGCGGACACGGCGGCCGTTTCGCCGTTCGGCGGAGACCTTGCCCGCTGCGCGTGTTCCGTCCGTCGGCGCCCAGTGGTCGAGGCCGTACGCGATGTGTGCCTCGTCGGCCTCGGTCCAGTCGCCCATCGCCGCAGTGGCGAGCAGGTCGCCGAGGCCGCCGTAGAAGGCCATCGCGGGGACGATCGCCGTCCCCGCGTCACGGGCCCGGTCAGTGAACTGCGTGAACGTATCGGCGTTGGCCTCGATCTCGGCCGCCACGTCGACGTAGGGGATGCCGGCCCGCAGGGCCGCCTCGATCACCGGGGCGGCCGTCGTGGCGAAGGGGCCGGCGGCGTTGATGACGGCTGCCGCACCGGCCAGTGCGTGATCGAGCGAGGCCGGGTCGTCGACCGAGGCAGGGCGGACCTCGAGGCCGGGGTACCCGTCGGCCAGCGCCTTGAGCTTGTGGGCGTCGCGCCCGGACAGGACCGGCACGAATCCGCGCTCCTGCAGGTGTGCCACCACGAACCGGCCGGTGTGCCCGTACGCCCCGTACACCGTCACCGTGTGCCCCGTTGCCATGACTTCTCCCTGTGCTGGAACCGATCGACCACGACGATCCTGGCGTGGTGGAAGGCCGAACCGTGAGTGTCTGGAACGACATCTCCCATACAATTACGGACATGAGATCTGTCGCGCTGGCCGTCACCGACGGGATGCTCCACTTCGAACTGTCCGTGGCCCACGAGGTCTTCGGTTCGGCACCGGACGCAGTCACCGTCCCCTGGTACGACATCTCGGTCTGCGGGCCGGGCCCGGTGCGGTTCGGCCGGTTCCGGCTGGAGCCCGACCACGGCCTTGACCGGCTCCGAGGCGCCGACACCGTGATCGTCCCGGGCTGGGCAGACATCGACGTGGCCCCGCCCGCCGAACTGGTGGAGGCGGTACGCGCGGCCCACGACGCGGGCGCCCGCGTGGTCTCCCTGTGCACGGGTGCCTTCGTGCTGGCCGCCGCGGGCCTGCTGAACGGCAGGCGGGCCACCACCCATTGGGCGCACACCGACGTCCTGGCCTCCCGCTACCCCGACGTGGACGTCGATCCGGACGTCCTCTACGTGGACAACGGCAGCGTGCTCACCTCCGCGGGCAAGGCCGCCGCGCTCGACCTGTGCCTGCACCTCGTCCGCCTCGACCACGGCTCGTCGATCGCCAACGCGGTCGCCCGCCGCCTCGTCGTACCACCGCACCGGGCGGGCGGCCAGGCCCAGTTCGTCACCTCCCCGGTACCCACCCAGGACGACCACCCGCTCGCGGCCCTGCTCCCGTGGATCATCGAACGGCTCGACCAGCCGCTGACCGTGGAGGACCTGGCCCGGCACGCCCGGATGAGCTCACGCCACCTGGGCCGCCACTTCCACGCGGCGACCGGGACCACCCCTCTGCAGTGGCTGCTGACCCAACGGATCCGCCACGCCCAGGAACTGCTGGAGAAGACCGACGAGAGCATCGACAGCATCGCGGCGGCCACGGGCATGGGCACGGCCACGACCCTGCGTCGGCACTTCAACCGCACCCTCGGCGTCCCTCCGGACGCCTACCGTCGCACCTTCCGCACCCGGACCCGTCTTCCCCTTCCGGACTCGGCCAACGGCCAGGCAGCACACGGTGGTTCAGGGTATTGAGACAGCAACGGCGGTGCGCACGGCTTCGGGTGGCTCACCGCCGTCCCGGCCTGGTCGGACTGGGCAGGGCCGTGAGGACGAACGTGAAGTCCGCGGGGCGTACTTCGAGCCGGTACTCGGGCAGGACACCCGGACCGACAGCGCCGGAGCCGAGGCCGTGGACGACGTGGTCGGTGTGCAGGTGGACGGTGGGGCCCGCCGCCAGGTCGGTCTGGTGGCGTGCCTCGGCCAGCTGCCGGTCGGTCCACCTGCGGGCGGCCAGGTTGAACAGTTCGGCGCCCTCGATGCGCAGACCCGCGCCCGTGCCGTCGACGATCTCGGCCCAGCGCACGTCGGCGCGGTTGCCGTTGTCCTGCGGGCGGACGTACGGCGTCTGCAGTTCGTCGACGCTCGCATGGAAGAGGCCGATCCGGGCCGCCTGCCGGGAGTCGGGGTAGGCCTCTCCGGGACCGGCGCCGAACCAACTGACCCGGGACCACTCCCCGGGCAGCTCCCAGTGCAGACCGATACGGGCCAGGGAGGGCGCCTTGTCCCGCCGGACCAGCTCCGCGTGCTCCTGCGGCGGCAGGTCGGCCGCCACCATCGCCTCGCCGAAGTGGTCGTCCCGCTCCGGCCAGTGGCCGAACGGTTCCGTGCGGACGCGCACCCGCAGGCGCTGTCCGTCCGTCTCCCAGCGGTACGTGGTGAGATACCCCCGGTCCGTGCCGGAGGCGCCGCTGCGCACCACCACGGTGAGTCCCTCCGCGTCCGGGGCGACGGAGACGGCCCGGTGGCGCAGCCGCTGCAGGCCGCATTCCTCCCAGTACTTGGCGTCGCGCTGGGCCCAGGCACGGTCGTTGTCGGTCGGCGCGCGCCACAGGGACAGCCGCGGACCGTCGAACGCGTGGCACCCGATTCCGAGCAGACGACCCGTCGTCCGGTCGAAACGAGCCGGCCCGAGCGCGAGGCGAGTGCCTGATGTCTCGATGGCCGGGAGCCCGGTGCCCAGCGTGGGGGCCGATGGGCTCCCGGGGGACGGCAAGGGCACCTGACCCCAGGCCACCACATGCCCCTCGGGCGCCCATACGGCGGCCCGGGCCAGCTCCGCCCGCACGGTCAGCCGGCGCTCGCCCCTGCCAGTGCCCGCCCCGAGCGGCGGGAGCGGTATCTGCGCCTGCTGCCCCGCGCCGAGGTCCGGCGTGGCGAGGGTGCCCTGCTCCACCACGGCCCCGTCCAGGGAGAGCGACCAGGTGAACCGCAGATGCGACAGGTCCACCACGTCGTGGCGGTTGTGCACGAGGATGTGCCCGGGGGCGCTGCCGGGGCCGATGACGACGGGCGCGATGACCTTCTGGTACTCCAGCAGGCCCGGTGAGGGAGTTCCGTCGGGGAGGACCAGCCCGTCGCAGATGAAGTTGCCGTCGTGCACCTCCTCCCCGAAGTCGCCGCCGTAGGCGAAGAACGTACGGCCCTCGGCGTCGGTGGTGCGCAGGCCCTGGTCCCGCCACTCCCACACGAAGCCGCCCTGGACGCGCGGGTACCGGTCGCACAGCCGCATGTACTCGGCCAGTCCACCGGGGCCGTTGCCCATGGCGTGGGCGAACTCGGTGTAGAGGAACGGCATTCGGTTGCGGGGATCCTCGGAGGGGTCGCCTTCGCCGTCCGTGGCCGGGTAGAACTTCTCGCCGGGCCGCAGCAGACCCTGACCGATCCGGCTCACGGTGGCCGGCGTGCGGTACATCTCGCCGTAGAGGTCGACGTAGCGGGCCAGTCGGTCGCCCTCGTAGTGGATCGGGCGGGACGGGTCACGCTCGCGGATCCAGGCGGCCATGGCCTCCAGGTTGCGGCCGTCGCCCGCCTCGTTGCCCAGCGACCAGGAGATGACACAGGCGTGGTTCTTGTCCCGCTCCACGGTCCGCTCCGTGCGGTCCAGACACGCCTCGCGCCATCGCGGGTCGTCGGACGGGTTGTCCTGCCAGGGCTCGGGCTTCGTCATCTCGAAGCCGTGGGTCTCCAGGTCGCATTCGAGCATGACCCACAGGCCGTACTCGTCGCACAGGTCGAGGAAGGCGGGGTGGGGCGGGTAGTGCGAGGTGCGCACGGCGTTGATGTTGTGCCGCTTCATCGACTCCACGTCGCGGCGCATGTCGTCGAGGGTGACGGCCCGGGCCCTGTCGGGGTGGAACTCGTGCCGGTTGACGCCGCGCAGCACCACACGACGGCCGTTGACGGTCAGCACGCCCGAGTCGGTGACGGAGACCGTGCGGAAGCCGATGCGGAGTCGGACCTCTTCGGCGGGCGTGGCGATCACGGCGTCGTAGAGGTGGGGATCCTCCGCGCTCCACGGCCGGACCTCGTCGAAGGTGAACTCCTGGGCCACGGTGGCATCGCGGACCCCGAGCGCGGGGATGCCGATCGTCGCCTCCGCCTCCGCCTCCGCGCCCGTCTCCGTGTCGACGTCGAACCGGAGTCGGCCGGCTCCGCTCGCCGCGTCGTAGTCCGCGTGCACGAACACGTCCCGGATGCCGCCGACCGGTCGGGACAGCAGGGCCACGTCACGGAAGATGCCCGCCAGTCGCCAGGTGTCCTGGTCCTCCAGGTACGTGCCCGACGAGTACTGGTGAACCCGGACCGCCAGGACGTTGCGGCCGGGACGCAGTGCCTCGGTCACGTCGAACTCCGAGGCCAGGCGGCTGCCGCGGGTCACTCCCAGTTCCCGGCCGTTCAGCCACACCCGTGCGCACGACTCGACGCCCTCGAAACGCACCACCGCGGGGGAGGCCGTCCAGAACGGCGGCAGGTCGAAGGTCCGCCGGTAGTCGCCGGTCGGGTTCTCGTCCGGCACATACGGCGGGTCCAGCGGGATGGGATACGCGATGTTCAGGTAGACGGGCCTGCCGTAGCCGTGCAACTGCCACTGGGAGGGGACGGGCAGCCGGTCCCAGTCCCCGTCGTGGAAACCGGGCGTCTCGAAGCCGTCCGTCTCGTCGAGCCCGGTGGCCGAGAACCGGAAGGCCCAGTCGCCGCCCAGATCGAGCCGGGGAGCGTCGGTCGCCAGTGCGGCGCGCGGTGGCTTCCTGCCGTGACCGGGCGAGAACTCCTCGAAGTAGCGCGGGGACATACAGCTCCTCTGTGCGACGAAAGTATCGAAGGGGAAGGCGCTCTCACAGGGGCGGTGCGGGATCTGCCCACCTGCGAATTTGCTGGTCAGGCATGGATTCGGGGCATCGACCGGTGTTCCCGCGAAGTGCGAAACCCGCGGGTATGCTTTCGTGGGCGTTCGACTGGCGAGGGGATGGGCGGAGGACCGTGCCGGACAACCGATCAGACGTTCCTGCGACGGGCGAGGCGGAAGAACGGAAGACGAGCGGTGGAGGGCCGGCGACGGTCACCATCGCGTACATCGCCGAGTCCGCCGGTGTCTCCGTCCCCACGGTGTCGAAGGTGCTCAACGGCCGGTCCGGAGTGTCGGACGAGACCCGGTCGCGTGTCGAGGAGCTGATCCTCCGGTACGGATACCGCAAGCCGCCGAAGAACCGCAGCAACCTCGTGGAGTTGGTGTTCCGCGAACTGGAGAGCATGTGGGCCGTGGAGATCATCCGCGGTGTCGAGCGGGCCGCCCGCAGGAACAAGGTCAGTGTCCTGGTGTCGGAGTTCGGTCTTCAGGACGCGCCGGCCAGGACCATCGACGACACCGTGGAGCGGCGCCCGCGGTGCGTGCTGTCGGTTGCCTGGCTGTCGGAGGAGGAGCGGGACCAACTGCAGGCGAAGGGGATCCCGTTCGTCGTCTTCGACCCGAACCGGGAGCTGCCCGACGGTGTGCCGTTCGTCGGTGCCACCAACTTCCGGGGCGGCCAGGCCGCGACCCGGCATCTCATCGAACTCGGCCACCGTCGCATCGGATTGATCACCGGGCCGGATCACCCTTTCTGTCTCGCGCGGACGGCCGGCTACTGCTCGGCGCTGATCGAGGCGGGTCTGCCGGTGGAGCCGGACCTCATGGTCAAGACGCTCCTCACCCGGGAGGACGGCTGCGCCGCGGCGCGCGACCTGCTGTCACGGCCCGATCGGCCGACCGCGGTGTTCACCGCCAACGACATGCAGGCCCTCGGCGTCTACCGGGCCGCCCGGGAACTGGGACTGCGTGTCCCGGACGACCTGAGCGTGGTCGGCTTCGACGACCTACCGGCCGTGGCCTGGGCGGATCCGCCGCTGACCACGGTCCACCAGCCCCTCGCCGACATGGCGGTGGCCGCCACCGAACTGGCTCTGGCACTGGGCCGCGGCGACGACGTACCTCAGGTGGGCCTGGAGATCGCCACCAGCCTCACCGTCCGCGAGAGCACGGCCCCGCCGAAGGGCTGAGCGCGCCCCGGGTGCCACGGCGGCACCCGGGGCGGCCCGATCAGACGACGGTGCCGGTCACCGAACCTCCGCTCCTGGTCACGCGGTAGGTCACCGTGGCGCCGCTCCAGAAGTGGAAGACCAACGTGGCCTGTGCGTTGTCCCGCAGCGAGTTGAGGAAGTCGGAGGTGAGCAGGAGCCCGTTGCCGGCGTAGTCAGGCCGGAAGGACACGTTGAACTCCTGGTAGGGACTCCAGTTGACCGGGCCGGCGTTGGTACCGTCGGCATAGGTGGCCTCCATGGTCGCCAGCTGGTCCCCGCGGTACTGGGTGGGGACGGTGAGCCCGCTGGTGGAGCCGTTCGCGTCGGAGAGCTGCGGCCTGTCGTACGTGGTCACGTAGATCTGCCAGGGCCGTCCGCCGGAGAACCGGGCCTCGATCGTCGCGTTGACGCCGTAGGCACGGTTGCCCGCCAGTCTGGTGAGGGCGGACGCCGTCAGGGTGAGCTGGGTGCCGGAGACGGTGTAGTCCCGGCCCTGGGCGAGACGGGTGCTGCCCTGCCAAAGGCCTTGGAGCGTCAGGCCGTTGGGGTTGAGGGTGAGCGTCCTGGCGGTGATCGTGCCGGACTTGGCCAGGAAGATCCGGTCCGAGGAGGCGGTGCCCGAGCGGGTGGTCCAGCTGGACTTGACCGCGGCGAACAGCGCGGGGTCGCTCCACTGGAGCGTCGTGCGGTTGAGGAAGGCGAAGGTTCCGGGGTCCCACAGGGCCGTGGTCACTCCGGCGGCGCGGGCGTCGTGGCCGAACTGCTCGAAGTACTTCAGCGCCTCGCCACGCTCGATCCGGGAGGGGTGGTTGGAGTCGGGGTAGGCAAGCAGGCCGTACTCACCGAGGTAGACGGGGATGCCCTTGGAGGTGAAGGTGGCGCGGACCCTGGCGAAGTGGTCGCTCATGTCCTTCTGCGAGGTGGCGTCGAACTGTGTGCCGCCGGCCACGTTCACGCTGAACGGGTAGTAGCCGTAATAGTGCACGGTGGCCACGAGGTTGCTGTCGCCCAGTGACTTCATCTGGGCGGACAGGGCGTCCAGGAGGACCTGGCCGGAGTTGGTGTGCAGCGTGGGCAGGACGAGCAGCCGGGTCGCGTTGGTGCCGCCGGACTGACGTACGACGGTGTGGAACGCGTTGTTGAGTTCGTCGTTGTACTGGATGCCCTGGGCGTCGGTGGTGTTGTTGAACTGCGGCTCGTTGTTGCTCTCGAGGAGCAGGGACCGCGGGGAGTCCTTGAACTTGGCGGCGATCTGGGTCCAGGTGGCCTTGAAGCGGGCCAGCACGCCGTCGTGGTCGGTGGGCATGGTGGAGATCCACTGCCACGAGTCGTGGTGGACGTTGAGCACGACGTACAGCCCGTCGGCCAGAGCCCAGTCGACCACCTGCTTGACGCGGTTCATCCATGTCGCGTCGATCGTGTAGGGAGCCGAGGCGGACTGGTGGCCGTTCCAGGTGACGGGGATGCGGACGCTGCGGAAGCCCTGGGCCTTGATGGTGTCGAACAGGGCTTTGGTGGCCTGCGGGTTGCCCCAGGACGTCTCGTCGGGGATGGCGTCCAGGGTGTTGCCCAGGTTCCAGCTGGGCTGCATCGCCGCCACCGTGTCCATCGGGCTCGCGGCCTGCAGGGGGAGCCGTATCGGGAGCGAGCCCTCGCGGGCGGGTGCGGCGAAGGCCGCGGTGCTGGTCACCCCGATCATGGTGACCAGCACCAGCAGCAGTCCGAGCGGGCGGCCGGGACCGCGTCTGCTGCGGCCGGTGAGGTGGTGCGTTCCCTTCATGGGTGACCCTTCTCTGTCGGCCGGGCGGGGCATCCGCCCGTGGGGGGAGGTGCGTTCAGAAGGTCGGGGGAGGGTGTCGGATCAGTGACCGAGGGGCTCGTAGTCGAGCCAGTCGAAGTGGACGGTCCCGGTCGCGGCGTACATGCCGATGACCCGGCCGGTGAAGCCGCCGGCCACCTCGGTCGACAGGTAGCGGCCGTCCAGGGAGCCGAGTTCGGCGAAGGTGCCGTCCGGTTCCTCGACGCCGAAGGCGAGCGTGTCGGGCCCGGTGCGGGGGCCTTGGGGCGGGGTGGGGGAGACGCGCACGCCCAGCACCACGGGACCGGCGGGCACGGACCGGGAGGCCACGACCGTGCGCAGGGGCCCCACACGGGCGAGCACCCGTACCTGGCCCTCGGACGCCTCGATCTCGTAGTGGTGCTCCTCGTCCAGACGGACGGCGAGCCCGCCGCGTCCCTGTTCCGGGTCGACCCGCGTGCGGGCCGTGCAGGCCAGGTGCTGCTGGCGGCGGCCGACGAACACGGCGTCCGGCTCGTCCAGGGAGCCGCCGCGGGCGCGCAGGGTCAGCCAGCCGGAGCGCTCCTTGGTGGAGCAGTGCTCCGGGGAGCGGTCGCGCGGGGAGACCCACTGCGGCCGCAGTTCGCCGAGGTCGAAGTCGTCCCGGACGGGCTCGGCCGGTCCGGGAACCAACGGCCAGGCAGGGAGGGGCAGTTCGGAAGGGACCTCGCCGACCACGGGCCAGCCGTCCACCCATTCCACCGGCGCCAGGAAGGTTTCCCTGCCCAGCACGTGCCAGCCCGGAGTGCCGCCTCGCGGCCGGACCGCCAGCAGCACCATCCACCAGGAGCCGTCGGGTGCCTGGACCAGGTCCGCGTGCCCGGTGTTCTGGATCGGGCGGTTGGTGCCCCGGTGGGTCAGCACCGGGTTGGACGGGCACGCCTCGAACGGACCGGTGGGAGAAGGCCCGCGGGCGATCGAGACCCCGTGGCCTCGCTCGGTGCCGCCCTCGGCGATGAGCAGGTACCAGTACGCGCCGACGCGGTACAGGTGCGGTGCCTCCGGGGCCATCGCGCCGGGGGTGCCGGACCAGATTTTCCGCGGCTCTTCGAGCGTCTCCCCGGTGGAGGGGTCGAGGCGGACCTGGGAGACCCCCGCGACCGTGCACCAGCAGGTGCCGTCCTCGTCCCAGGCGAGGTCCGGGTCGATGCCGGGGACACCGGGCAGCCGTATCGGATCGGACCAGGGGCCCGCGGGGTCGGTGGCCGTGAAGAGCATGTTGCCGTCGCTGCTGACGTTGGTGACGATCAGCCAGAACCGGCCGTCGTGATGGCGCAGCGTGGGCGCGTAGATGCCCCCCGAGGAGCGCGAGTCCAGTGGCAGCCGCAACTGTTCGGGACGGTCCAGGGCGTTGCCGATCTGCGTCCAGTGCACCAGGTCGCGGCTGTGGAAGACCGGGATGCCGGGGAAGTACTCGAAGCTGGAACAGACGAGGTAGTAGTCGTCGCCCACGCGGCAGACGCTCGGATCCGGGTGGAAGCCGGGGATCACGGGGTTGAGCACGGCGTCTTCCCGATGTTCTGACACTTGATCAAATCCTGTTCTTCAGCGGCTTGCAGCCGTGTGGACGAGACGGAGCAGCACCGCGGACGGAGCCGTGGGCAGCGTCAGCGTGAGGGCGGCGGTGTCGGGGTTCCAGGTGGCTTCGGCCCGGCTCGCGGCGGGATACAGCACCTCGGCGCGGGTCGTACGGCTTCGGAGGTGCGGCAGGGGGAGAGCAGTGGTGGTCTCCGCGCCGGGGCGGCGCCATACGGTGAGGTAGGTGGTGGCGGGGGCGTGCAGGGCCAGGGCGAGCCATGGGTCGTCCCACGCCGGCAGGCCGAGCGGCCAGGCGGGCACGGCCCGGGCGAGGTCGGCGCGGATGGCCTTGTAGGTGCTGACGGCCTCGTGGACCAGGGCGCGGGCGTCGGGGCCGAGGTCGGGCAGCGGACCGGAGAGATGGATACGGCCGAGGAGGGCGTTGGCCATGGTGAACGCCACCTCGTCCGGGGAGTCGGTGGGCAGCGGGTAGGACCAGACGGCCCCCTGTTCCGGGGTGACGGCGGTGGGCGCGGACGCGGCGATGGGGGCGTACAGCTGGAGGTTCTGCTGGTCGCTGGTGGACTGCAGCTGGAGCCGTGACAGCAACGCGTAGTCCCAGCGCATGCCGCCGGAGGAGCAGTTCTCCACCACCAGGTGCGGATGGCGGTCCAGGATGCCGTCGATCCAGTCGAGGTGCGCCCGGTTGTGGCCGAGCAGACCGGCGCCGGGGGTCTCGCCGGGGTGGGCGCTGGTGCCGGAGCCGGGGTCGATGTTGTGGTCGAGCTTGAGGTAGCCGATGCCCCAGTCGCCGACCAGTCGGTCCACGACCTGGTCCAGGTGGGCGCGAGCCGCCGGGTGGCGCAGGTCCAGGTGGTGCCGGCCGGTCTCCGTGACGCGGACGCCGTCACGGCGGAAGAACGCCTGGTCGGGCAGGGACTCGGCCATGGGGCTGCGGACGCCGATCACCTCCGGCTCCAGCCACAGGCCGGGCACCATGCCGCGGTCCCGGATCCGGTCCAGCACCTCGTGGATGCCGCGCTCGCCGGGGAAGCGTGCGGCGGCGGGCTCCCAGGCGCCCACGCTGTCCCACCAGCCGCCGTTCTCGCCGTCGTACCAGCCGGCGTCGATGACGAAGTACTCCGCGCCCGCCTCGGCCGCCGCGTCGACCAGGGGCAGCAGCTTGTCCGTGCTGGGGTCGCCCATCAGGCAGTTCATGTAGTCGTTGAAGACGACGGGAAGCCGCTCGTGGTCCGGGTGCGGACGGCGGATCGCACGCCGGTAGCGGGTGAGCGCGGCGAACGCCTCGTCCGGGCCGCCGTCCTCGCTGAAGGCGAGAGCGACCGGCACGGTGGCGAACTCCGCGCCTGGCGCGAGCGGTTGCCGCCAGCCGTGATGGGTGTCGGTGGGGCCGAACATGGCCAGGTAGGCCAGCCGGTCGCGCTCTCCGCACTCCCAGTGCCAGCCACCGCCGTTGTGCTCGATCTGCCACAGCCAGGTGCGCCCGAGGCGCCGGTCCGTCAGGCCGCCCATGGGCAGCCGGCCGCAGCTGGACCACACGCCCCGGCCGGTCAGCGTGAACTCACCCTTGCCGTTGTCGTAGACGACGGAGCCGCCGAGGGCCGGCGAGGTCTCCCGCATCGGCCGACGCTGCCAGCGGCACTCGGCGACCCAGTCGTTCTCGGCCCACAGCAGGTTTGCCGCGTCGATCGACTCGGGCCCTTCGGCCAGGCAGCCCACGACGAGGGAGGAGACCGACTCCAGATGGAGGACCGACTCGCCGTCGTTGCGCAGGAGCACCTCGGAGCGCAGTACGGGCTCCCCGTCCGGCGAGCTGTAGGTGACCTCCGCGACGAGACCCGTCTCGGGGTCGTGGAGTTCGACGCAGAGCCGGTGCCGGTCGCCGTCCTGGCTCACCCGGTGCCCGCGGTGGCGCAGGCGTCCGCCGAGTGAGGTGTCGATCAGGCGGCCGCCGGACCAGGCGCGCCCTTGGCCCGCGGCGGTCACCTCGACCAGGGGCAGCGGGGGCCAGTTGCGCCGCTCGTGGGACGCGCCGCCGGGCAGGCCGATCCGTGTGAGGCGAGGGACGCCGTCGTCGCCGACGCCGATCTCGACCTCCAGGGCCCGGTGGCCCCAACGGAGCGTCTGCGGTGCGTTGGTCATGGCTGCGGGCCTTCCCGGTCGTGGCGTCGAAGCGCTTCACTCGCCCGGGAACGTTAATGACAGGTTTCTCGCGAAACAAGAGACGTAACTCTAGGAAAGTTTCTTTTTCTCGCGTTATTGACAGTCGATCGACCCGGTGGGACCGTCGAAGCGCTTCAACACACCACTGCGCGAACCGTGCTGGGCCGGACATGCGTGTGGCGCCACCCATCCGTGGAAACGGGACGGGCAGCGCCACACGTTGGAACAGGAAGACTTAGCCGGGGAACGGCTTGCTGGCGTCGTCCTCGGCCTTGATGCACGCGTCGAGCTTCTTCTGGATGGCGGCCGCGTCGCTCAGCGCCTTCCTGGCCGCCGCGGTCTCGCCCAGCTGCTTCAGCTTCGCGGCCTTGGCCTTGAGGTCGGCGATCTGCTGGCGCATCTGGCTCTTGTTGCAGGTGATGGCGGCCTTCACCGACACCTCGCCCCGCTCGGCCGACGTGGCGGCGTGAGCGGGCACCGAGGTGATGAAGAGGCCGCCGACGATGGCCGCGGAGACGGCCAGCGCGGAAAAGCGCTTGGTCATGAGTTGTTCCCCCAGATAGGGCTTGCATTGGTCGGAGTGGATCTTACTGAACTCTTGAAACCCACCAGTAACCGCACCCCCAACACAGCCCGCCGCTGGTGGTGTCACACTCCGACGATCTGCCACTCCTGGTTCGTCCCGGACCCGACGGCCTGCTGGATGACCCGGGCGCCGTCGGCCGTCGAGCCGCCGTCGACGTCCACGCACCACGAGCTGTTGCGGACGTTGACGACGCGGTGGAAGCCGCCGCCCGCGTCGACCAGCCTCCACCACTGGTTGTCGCTGCCCGCGTCATGCCACTGGATGAGCTGGGCGCCCTGGGCGCTGTCGCCGGGGCTGTCGAGAACGCGGCCGCTGTGCCGCGCCCGCAGACGGAAGGAGCCGTCCGCGTTGGGCAGGAACTGCCACTGCTGGTTGGCGGAGCCGGACGAGGTGTACTGGATGACCTTCGCGCCGTCGGCAGTGCCTCCGGCCGACACGTCGAGGACCTTGCCGCTGCGCCGGTTGACCAGCTTGAACCAGGCGCTGAGCAGCGAGACGGTGATGTCGATGCGCTGCCCGGCCACCAGTGCCACCTCGCGGGCGTGTGTGCCCAGAGGAGAGGAGGCCACCGTCGCGGAGGTCGTCACCGAGGTCATGCCGCGTCGGCTGACGAGGGTGACGGTCTGGTCGATCGCCGAGGTGAGGGAGAGGGTGGCGGTGCGGGCGGTCAGGTCCCAGCTGAAGGTGTGGATCCGGATCCGGCCGCGGGTGCGTACGCCGGTGATGGTGCCCTTGGCGAGTTGGTCGGGCAGAGCCGGCAGGACCTCCAGCACTCCGGGCCGGGAGTAGACCAGGGCCTCCGCGAGCACACCCGGCAAGGCGTGCGCGGCGTCCGCGTTGTAGATGTCCAGGTCGGGATTGTGGGAGGTCATCAGCGACTTGAAGACCATGTTGTTGCCGATGATCTTCCTCAGGTTGTCGTAGACCTTGCCGCCGTCCTTGAGACGGGCCCCGGCCAGGGCGCGGTGGAGGCTGCCGTGGGCGGAGATGTTCTGGTCGCCGCGCTTTTCCAGGGCCTTGAGAGCCGGGCGGACGAGTGCGGGCTCGTCCTCGGGGTTGATCTCGTGCAACGGCCAGGCGCCGTACAGGTGTTGGATGTGCCGGTGATCGTAGTGGTCGCTCAGGGTGGGCCAGGACCATTCGGCGAGCGCGCCGTCGCTGTTGACGCGGTAGTCCGGCAGCTTGGCCAGCAACGCCGTCCAGCGCTCGACGCCCTGTCCGCTGCCCTGCTCCACGCCCAGGGCGTCGGCCGCATCGATGGCGGCCTGGAGGGCGTGTCTGCCGGCCATGATGTCGCCGGTGGCGTTGATCGACAGACAGACGCCGGTGTTGCCGGGCGCGTTCTCCATGGAGAAGGACGGCACGAAGACGGCCTTGCCGTTCGCGTCGGTCCGGGTCAGGAAGTCCTCGTAGAACAGGGCCAGTTCCATCAGGGCCGGCGCCAGCCTGGTGCGATGGAAGTCGCTGTCGCCGGTGACCTCGAAGTACTCCAGCATCGGGTACAGCAACCAGTCGGCGCCGCCGGTCCAGCACTGGCCAGGGAAAGAGCCGTTGTCGAAGTGGAGCATGTGGCCGTACTCGCCGTCGGTGCGGGACGGAGCGAGGAAGCCGCGGGCGCCGTAGAGGTTGGTGGCGTTGGTGCGCCAGTGGGCGAGCTGGCCGAGGATCAGGTCGAAGTAGCCCTCCATCACGTCGGTGGTGTCGAGGATGTTGGCCCCGGCGACCTGGAGGTTGATGTTGGCGTCGGTGGTGAAGTCGTCGGCCCAGGCGCCGTTCCAGGAGCCCGTCCAGATGCCGGTGAGGCGGGGCGGCAGGACTCCGCTGGAGCTGAGGAAGAGGTAGCGGCCCGAGTCGTAGAGGCGCTCGAGGAGGGCGAGGTCGATGACGCCCCGGTGCGCGTTCTGGCGGGCGATGAGTTCGCTGACGGACAGCTTGCGGTCGGCGTCGGGGACGTTCAGGTCGAGGCGGGAACGGTCGTACAGCTCGGTGTGGATCGCGGTGTGTGCCGAGCGCAGGGTGGCGTAGTCGGTGCCGAGCGCGGCCAGTCGGGCGTGCAGCGGCTCGGCGTTCCAGGCGGTGGAGGACTCGTAGCGGTCCAGCTTGGTCAGCAGGATCACCCTGGTCGCCCTGGCCACGACGATCGTGGAGCCGTTGACGGTGACCGAGGAGCCCGCCCCTGTCGCCACGACACGCGTGACGCCCTCGTAGCCGAAGGCGCCCTGCCCCGCGGGGTAGGTGCCGCGCAGGTTCAGGTAGCCGTCGCCGTCGCGCAGGGTGGCGAGGGTGGTGAAGCCGACGGTGGTGGGTACGCCGTCGAGCGCGGTGTTGATGCTCAGTGTGGTGTCGACGGTGCGCCCGGGTGCGGGGAGCAGCTCGTGGACGATGACGTTGTCGGCTCGGGAGACGAACGCGCGGCGTGTCCAGGTGCCGTACTGGTCGGTCCAGCTGGAGCCGACCTCACCGGTGCGGTAGTCCGTGGTCCGGACGTAGTTGTCGACCGTGGTCATGCCCGGAGTGCTGAGGCGCAGTTCATGGGCGGGGTGGTACGTCTGCGTCCAGCGCAGTGACCACCCGGAGGCGAAGTCCTTGTTGGCGCCGGCGTAGTCCCCGGCGAGCGCCTTGTCGCGTACGCCGTTCAGGCGGCCGGCGTGCACGGGTGGTTGCAGGTCGCGGGTGCCGTTCGGCAGCACCAGGCGGTGGTGATTGAGGACCACCTTCTCCAGCGCCGCCGCCCCGTGCAGGACGGCGCCGTGCTCACCGTTGCCGGTGAGGAAGCCGTCGGTCCAGGAGGCGGCGGGGGAGGTGTCGTGGATGCCGCGGTCGGGGAGCGTGACCTGCGGCGGGACCGCAGCCTCGGCCGTTCCCGCGAGGAGACCGCCGGGGAGGGCGGCCGCTGAGGCTGTCAACGCGGTGGCGGCGAGGAAGTGTCTGCGGTCCAGGGGAAGGTCCGACACCCGAACTCCTTGGTGTGCTGGCGGTGGTGGGGGCTGGGGGCCGCGCCGGGGAGGCGCGCGTGGGTGGGCGACAGGGGTGTGGAGGCGATCCGGGGAGGTGATCGCCTCCACAGGTTATTCCTGGACCTTGCCCCCGGTGACCCGCGACAGCGCCAGGGCGATCAGGATGATGGCGCCGTTGAGGGCGCCGATCCACTGTGCGGGGACGCCGCCGAGGGTGAGGACGTTCTGGATCAGGAAGAGCAGCAGGATGCCGGTGAAGGCACCGAACATCGTGCCCTTGCCGCCGTTGAGACTGATGCCGCCGATGACGGCCGCGGCGAACACGGTGAAGATGTAACCGTTGCCCTGCGCGGAGGCCACCGAGGCCAGACGTCCCGAGAGCATCAGGCCGCTGAGCGCCGCGAGCAGGCTCGCGGTGACGATGACGATCCACAGCACCCGGTCGGTGCGGATGCCGGCCGCCTTCGCCGCGTCGACGTTGCCGCCGATCGCGTACAGGGAGCGGCCGAAGCTGGTGAAGCCGAGCACCACGATCCCGACGGCGAACAGGATCAGGCAGACCCACACCGAGGCCGGCATGCCCAGCCACTCGGTCGTGCCGATGTACAGCATCGACTGCGGCAGTTGGAAGAAGGTCTGGCCGCCGGAGATTCCGGTGAGGATGCCGCGCAGCACGATCAGCATGCCCAGGGTCACGATGAAGCCGTTGAGGCCGAACCGGATGATGAACAGGGCGTTGACCGCGCCGATCAACAGGCCGACGGCGAGGGTGACCGGGACCGACAAGGAGCCCGGGAGCAGTCCGAGGCCGTGTGTGGCGCCCGCCGGGACCGTGAGCCAGGCCGCGACACCGGGGGCGAGGCCGACCGTGGACTCCAGGGAGAGGTCCATCTTCTTGACGATCAGCACCAGCGTCTGCGCCAGGACCAGGACCGCGATCTCGGACATGGTCTGGAGGACATTGATGAGGTTGTCGGCCTGCAGGAACACCGGGTTGACGATCTGGCCGACGATCGCGATGACGATGATCGCGGGGATGAGGGCCAGGTCGCGCAGCCGGGTGAAGGCGATTCTGCGCCCTCCGGCCTTCCGGGCGGCCGGCTGTTCGTCGGGCGGGGTCTTCGCGGTGGTCGCGGCCGCTGTCTCAGACATCGAGGTCCACTCCTTCCATCGCGGCCACCAGCTCGTGGTCGTGCCAGCCGCTGGGCTTCTCGGCGACCACGCGGCCCTGGAACATCACCAGGACGCGGTCGCACATGCGCAGGTCGTCGAGTTCGTCGGAGGCGATGAGCACCCCGGTGCCGGACTCGGCGGTCTCCTCGACCTTGCCGAGGAGGAACTCCTTGGACCGCACGTCGACGCCGGCGGTCGGGTTGATGAGCACAAGGACCTTGGGGTCGCTGGCCAGGGCGCGGGCCATGACGACCTTCTGCTGGTTGCCTCCGGAGAGCCCGGAGACCTCCAGTTCGGGGCCCGGTGTCTTGATCGCCAGGTTGTCGATCATGTCCTTGGCGAGTTCGTCGCGGCGCCTGCGGTCGATGAACCCGGGCGGGCCGAGCCGTTCCGGGATGGTCAGGGTTCCGTTGTCCGCGATGGACATCCCGGGGACATAGCCCTGGTGATGGCGGTCCTGCGGGACGAATCCGACGCCGGCCCTGAGAGCTGCGGGGACGCTGCCCGACCGGGGCCGAATGCCCGCGATCTCCACCGTGCCGGTGTCGGCGCCGCGCAGCCCCACCACGGTCTCCGCGAGTTCGGTGCGGCCACTGCTCGCCGCGCCGGCCAGACCGACGATCTCGCCGCCCCGGATCCCGAAGGACACGTCGTCGTAGGCGCCGTGCAGGGAAGCACCGCCGACCGAGAGAACCTCCGGGACCGCGGTGTCCACCGGGCCGCGGCGCCTGCCCGTGCTCTCCGCCGCGCCGTCGCCCGTCATGGCGGCGACGAGCTCGGAGCGGGGCAGGTCGGTGACGGAGGCCGTGAGGATGTGCCGGGCGTCGCGGAACACCGTCACCGTGTCGCAGATCTCGTAGATCTCCTGCAGGTGGTGACTGATGAACAGGAAGGTGACGCCCTGTTCCTGGAGGTCCCTGATCCGGCCGAAGAGGCGGTCGATGGCCGCCGCGTCCAGCTGTGCGGTGGGCTCGTCGAGGACGATGAAGCGGGCCCCGAAGGACAGCGCCCGGGCGATCTCCACGAACTGCCGCCGCTCGACGTCGAGTTCACCGGCCGGAGTACGCACGTCCACGTCGACCGACCAGGTCCGCAGCAGTTCCTCGGCCTTGCTGCGGACCGTGCGCCAGCTGATCAGACCGCCGCGGCCGCGGTCGTGACGGTTGAGGAAGAGGTTTTCCGCCACCGTCAGTTCGGGGATGATCGTGGACTTCTGGTAGACGCAGGCCACCCGCTGCCGCCAGGCGTCCCGGTCGGCGAGCCGGGGGGCCGGTTCGCCGCCGAAGGTCACCGTGCCCGTGTCGGGTGCCTGGAGGCCGGTGAGGATGGAGACCAGGGTCGACTTGCCCGCGCCGTTGCGTCCGACCAGCGCGTGCGTCTGCCCGGGTGCGATCGTGATCCCGGCGTCGCTGAGCGCCACAGTGGATCCGTACCGCTTCGTGATCCCCGCCGCCTCGGCGACGGGCGGAGCCGTAACCATGTCTGCGTATCGCCTTCCGGTCAGCCGAGGTTGTTGCCCCAGAGGGACTTGTCGTCGCTCTTGAGGCTGGTGACGCCGCCGTAGGTGCCGCCGTCGGCGGTGACGAGCGGTGCGGACAGCTGGTCCTCGAGCACTCCGTCGCGGACCTGGATGATGGTGCTGTCGTGGTCGGTGCTGCCGGGCTTGAAGGTCTTGCCGTCGATCGCGGCCTTCAGGTAGTAGAGGGCGTACTTGGCGTACAGGTCGGCCGGCTGGGAGACGGTGGCGTCGATCTGGCCGGCGCCGATGTCCTTGAGCTCCTCGGGGATGCCGTCGTTGGACACGATGAAGACGTGCTTCTTGTCCTTAGGGCCGACCAGCAGGCCCTTCTGCTTGAGCACCTGGAGCGTGCCGGACAGCGCGAAGCTGGACTGCATGTAGACGCCCTTGATGTCCGGGTGGGCGGTCAGGTCCGTCTGGAGCTTCTGCGCGGCGACGGCCCCGTCCCAGTTGGTGGCCTCGCCGAAGACCTTGATGCCGGGGTAGTTCTTCTTCATGCAGTCGTTGAACGCCTCGGTGCGGTCACGGCCGTTGATGGAGGAGAGGTCGCCCTGGAGCATGACGACCTTGCCCTTGCCGCCGAGCTTGGTGCCGAGGAACTGGCAGGCCTTCTCGCCGTACGCGCGGTTGTCGGCCCGTACCACCATGTAGACCTTGCCGGTGTCGGGGCGGGTGTCCACGGTGACGACCGGGATCTTCTTCGCCTCCATCTGGGCCAGGGTGGGCGCGATGGCCGCGGTGTCCTGCGGGGCCATCGCCACGCCCTTGACGCCCTGGCTGATGAAGGTCTGCGCGTTGGCGGTCAGCTTGGCGACGTCGTTCTGCGAGTTGGTCGTCTTCAGGTCCAGGCCCAGCTCCTTGCCGTACTGGGGCGTGTACTTGATGTACGAGTTCCAGAAGTCGGTGTCGGAGCGCGGGTAGTCGACACCCACCACCGGCTTGCCGCCGCTCGAACCGGCCGACGTGCTGGAGCTCTGGCAGGCGGTGAGGGCGGAGACGGTGAGGACGGCGAGTGCACCGAAACAGGCGTACCGGGTGTGTCTGAGCGTCATTGCTCTTCTCCTTGGTGCGGGAAAGCCTGGAAACGGACGGGCTGAACGAGGGGCTGAGAGGTTCGCGCGTTCACTGGTTCAGGGGGCGGGGCTCAAGGGCTCGGGGACCGCCCGCGGTCAGCTCCGTGGGCGGATCCGCAGTCCTTGCATGCCGCCGTCGACGGCCAGATCGGTGCCGGTGGTGGAGGCGGCGAGCGGGCTCGCGAGGTGGGCGATGGCCGCGGCCACCTCCTCAGCGGTGACCAGACGGCCGATGGGCTGGCGGGCGTTGAGGGCGGCGCGTTCGGCCTCCGCGTCGGCGGCGCGCTCAAGGAGCCGGCCGACCCACGGGGTGTCGACCGTGCCGGGGTTGACGCAGTTGACGCGGATGCCCTCGCGCACCAGGTCGGCGGCGCTCGCCCGGGTGAGAGCGAGGACGGCGCCCTTGGTCGCGGAGTACAGCGCGCGCTCGGGCAGACCCGCGGTCGCCGCGATGGAGCAGGTGTTGACGACGGCGGCGCTGCCGGAGCGACGGAGATGGGGGAGCGCGGCGCGGGTCACGCGGACGATTCCGAGGACATTGACGTCGAACACGCGGTGCCACTCGTCGTCGGAGTTGTCCTCGATGGTGCCCTGGGCGCCGATACCGGCGTTGTTGACCAGGATGTCGATGCCGCCGAGGAGTCTCGCGGCCTCGTCGACGGCCGAGCGCACCTCGCTGTCGTCCGTCACGTCGGCCCGGATGCCGAGGAGCGGCTCGGGCACGTCGTCGGGCTTGAGGTCGAGGCAGGCGACCCGGGCCCCCCGTTCGGCGAGCAGCCGGGCGGTGGCCAGGCCGATGCCGGAGGCGCCGCCGGTGACGACCGCCGTCAGCCCGGTCAGTTCGGATCCGCTCACGGGGCGGTCGCCTCCTGCCAGACGGGGCCGTCCGGGTAGCGGTGGGCGGCGACGGATGCGGGGTGGATCTCGGCGCTGATGCCGGGTGCGGTCGGGGCGAGATAGCGGCCGTCGCGGATGCGGACGGGGTCGGTGAAGTGCTCGTGCAGATGGTCGACGTACTCGATCACGCGGTCCTCGGTGGTGCCGCTGACGGCCACGTAGTCGAACATCGCCAGGTGCTGCACCATCTCGCACAGGCCAACACCGCCGGCGTGCGGGCAGACCGGGACGCCGAACTTGGCGGCCAGCAGCAGGATGGCGACGTTCTCGGTGACGCCGGCGGTACGGCTGGCGTCCATCTGGAGGATGTCGAGCGCCCCGGCCTGCAGGAGCTGCTTGAACATCACCTGGTTGTGGGTGTGTTCACCGGTGGCGACCTTGATCGGTGCCAGCGCCTGTCGGACGGCGGCATGGCCGAGGATGTCGTCGGGGGAGGTGGGCTCCTCGATCCAGTACGGGTCGTAAGGGGCGAGGGAGCGCATCCAGTCGATGGCCTGCCGGACCCCCCAGGCCTGGTTGGCGTCGACGGCGATCCGGATGTCCGGGCCGACCGCCTCGCGGGCCAGTCGCAGCCGGCGGACGTCGGCCTCCCGGTCGGCGCCGACCTTCAGCTTGATCTGGGAGAAGCCGTCGGCGACCGCCTCCTTCGACAGCCGCACCAGCTTCTCGTCGTCGTAGCCGAGCCAGCCGGGCGTCGTCGTGTAGGCCGGGTAACCGGACGCCAGCAGGTGCGCGGTGCGTTCCGCGCGGCCCGGCTCGGCGCGGCGCAGGATGTCCAGCGCCTCCTCGCGGGTCAGCGCGTCCTCCAGGTAGCGGAAGTCGACCAGGTCGACCAGCTGCTCCGGGGACAGCTCGGACAGCAGACGCCAGACCGGCTTCCCGGTGCGGCGGCCGTACAGGTCCCACACGGCGTTGACGATCGCCGCGGCCGCCATGTGGATGGCACCCTTCTCCGGACCCAGCCAGCGCAGTTGACTGTCGCCGGTCAACCGACGGGAGAAGGCGCCGAGGTCGCCCAGGACCTCCTCCACCGACAGGCCGACCACCAGCGGGGCCAGCGCGCGTACGGCGGCGACCTCCACATCGTTGCCGCGTCCCACCGTGAAGGCGAGCCCGTGTCCCTCGTCGCCGCCGCTCGTACGGACCGTCACATAGGCGGCCGAGTAGTCGGGTTCGGGGTTCATGGCGTCGGAGCCGTCGAGGTGGAGCGAGGTCGGGAACCTGACGTCCACCGCTTCGACGGAGCTGATGAGTTCAGTCATGCTGCCCGGCCGTCCCGGCCCGGGGGCCGCGGTGTCTGTTCGAGGTCATGGCAAACCACCTGTCGTCATGTGTCGATGGCATGTCCCCTGCGCAAGAACAGGTATCGGACATGGGATGGATTTAAGAGCGCGCTCCGTCTCGCTGTCCATACCTGCAGCGAAACAATTTGCCGTGCACTCCGTTCACCTGCGTACATGTCGATCTTTCGAGGATGCGCAGAGACGGATCGGTCATCCCATCTCTTTCGCAGGCATGGGATGTATTGCTACGGTGCCGCTTGCGCACGCACGAAGAGGGGACGGCCGCACATGTCACTGACCGACAAGGCCATCGACCGCATCAGAGAGCTCATCCAGTCCGGTGAGCTGGCGCCGGGCGCCAAGCTGTCGCCCGAGCCGCAGCTCGCCGCGGAACTCGGACTGTCACGCAACCTGACGCGGGAGGCGGTGAAGGCCCTGGTCGTCTCCCGGGTGCTGGAGATCCGGCGCGGTGACGGCACCTATGTGACCAGCCTGGAGCCGGAGCTGCTGCTCAGCGGGGTCGGATCCGCTGTGGAGCTGCTGCGCGGCGACACCCTGCTGGAGCTCACCGAGGTGCGCCGGCTGTTCGAACCGGTCGCCACCGCGCTGGCCGCGACCCGGATCTCGGACGCCGCACTCGCCGAGGTGGAGCGCCACCTCGACGCGATGCGCGCCGCCCGCGAGGACGTGGAACGGCTCAACGAGCACGACGCCGCGTTCCACCGCACGGTGATCGCGGCCACCGGGAACGCCACGCTCTCCGCGCTGCTGGAGGGCATCTCCAGCCGGACCGTGCGTGCGCGGATCTGGCGCGGTCTGGTCGACGACAACGCCGCCGCGCGCACCGTCGCCGAGCACGAGGCCATCTACCAGGCCCTGGCCGACCGGGACGCGGCCCTCGCACAGGCCGCGGCCCTCATGCACGTCACCACGACGGAGCACTGGCTGCGGGCCCACTGGGAGCGGGAGGACGGTCGTAGCCCGCTCGACCTCGCCGCGGCGGATGCTCGGACGCCGCCGTAAGTGGTTGTGCTTCTGGGGGGGGGGCCGCGGGTTGAGGTGTGCTGTGGATGGTCGGCGGCGGCGATTGAGGCGTGCTGTGGTCGTTCGGCCCCGGTGTCGGCGGCTGAGACCTGCTGTGGATCCTCGGTTCGGGTCCTGACTGCTGCAGTTGGCCGTGGTCGGTTGACGCCGGTGCCCGCGGATGAGGCCCGCCGAGGATGCCCGGTTCCCGGCCCTGACGGCTGCGTTCGCCGTGGATGCCCGGCCCCGGTGTCGGCGGCTCGGGCCCGCCGTCGATGGTCGGCCCCGAGCCTCACGGCTGAAGCCCACCATGGACGCCCACCCCCGAAGCCGGCGCTCAGGACCCCCGCAGAAGCCTGACCCGGCGCTGATGCTTCAACGCCGCCCCTCGCGCCTGAAACCCGCCGCAGACGCCCGACCCCTGCCCCCGATGCCTCTCCCCCCAGGGCCCGTGACTCCACAGTCGACGCCCTCACCGCACCAGCGCCCCCCTCGGCGCCCGGCCCCCGGCCGACGCCGATGCGCGGCGAACGCCCCGACCCTCCCCGATCGACAGCTCACCCCCTGGAGAACCCGATGAGACTGCTGCGTGTAGGCCCGCCGGGCCTGGAGCGCCCCGTCGTGCTCGACGCCGACGGCGGCGCCCACGACCTGACCCCGCTCACCGACGACATCCACGGCGCCTTCCTCGCGGACGGAGGCATCGACCGAGTCCGGACCGCCCTCGGCGACGGGCTCCTGCCCCCGATCGAGATCGCCGGACAGCGGATCGGCGCACCCGTCGCCCGCCCCGGCAAGGTCGTGTGCATCGGCCTCAACTACGTCGACCACGCCGCCGAGACCGACACCCCGCCCCCGGCGGAACCGGTGGTCTTCATGAAGGCGGCCGACACGGTGGTCGGCCCCGACGACACCGTGCTGATACCGCGCACCAGCCTCAAGACGGACTACGAGATCGAACTCGCGATCGTCATCGGCCGCACCGCACGCTATCTGGACTCCGAGGACGAGGCCGACGAGGTCATCGCCGGTTACGCCGTCGCCGACGACGTCAGCGAGCGCGCCTTCCAGCACGAGCGGGGCGGACAGTGGGACAAGGGCAAGTCCTGCGAGACCTTCAACCCGCTCGGCCCCTGGCTGGTCACCCCCGACGAGGTGGGGGACCCGCAGGACCTCGCGATGCGGCTGTGGGTCAACGGCGAGCAGCGCCAGGACGGCCACACCAAGAACATGATCTTCGGCGTACGGCACGTCGTGTGGTACCTGAGCCAGTTCATGGTGCTGGAGCCCGGTGACGTCATCAACACGGGCACCCCGGCAGGCGTCGCCTTCGGCGCCAACGACTTCCCCTACCTGCGCGAAGGTGACGTCGTCGAGGTGGAGATCGACCGGCTCGGCCGCCAGCGCCACGTCCTCGGACAGGCCTGATGACCTCCCCCGACCTCGACCGGAGCACCGGGGCGGACCTGCCCCGGTGCCTCGAACAGGTCCCGCTCGGCCGCTCGGACGTCACCGTCGGCCGCCTGGGTCTCGGCACCGCTCCGCTGGCCGGCCTGTTCTCGGCGGTCGGCGCCGAGCAGGCCGCCGCCACGCTCGACGCGGCCTGGTCCGCCGGCATCCGCTACTTCGACACCGCCCCGCACTACGGCGCCGGACTCGCGGAGCGGCGGCTGGGCGGCTTCCTCACCGGATCCGGACGCCCGCGCACGGAGTACACCGTCTCCACCAAGGTCGGCCGTCTGCTCGTGCCGGGCGACTCGGCCCCGGGCGACGAGGCCTTCCACGTCGACGAGGGGCTGGTGCGGGTCCGCGACTACAGCCCGGCCGGCGTGTACCGCTCGCTGGCCGAGAGCCTGGAGCGCTCGGGACTCGACGCCTTCGACACCGTGCTCATCCACGATCCCGACGACCACTGGGAGGAAGCGGTCCGCGGGGCCTACCCCGCCCTCGCCCGGCTGCGTGCCGAAGGAGCCGTACGGGCGATCGGCGCCGGGATGAACCAGACCGCGATGCTCACCCGCCTGGTCCGCGAGACCGACCTCGACTGCGTGCTCGTCGCGGGCCGCTACTCCCTGCTGGACCGCGGCGCCGCCGACGATCTGCTGCCCCTGTGCGCCGAGCGCGAGGTGGGCGTCCTGGTCGGCGGTGTCTTCAACAGCGGCATCCTCGCCGACCCCGCGCCCGGCGCCACCTACGACTACGCCCCGGCGACCGAGGCCGTGCTCCGACGCGCCCAGGCCCTCGACGAGCGGTGCGCCGCACACGGCGTACCGCTGGCCGCCGCCGCGCTGCAGTTCCCGTACCGCCATCCCGCGGTCACCTCGGTGGTGATCGGCGCGCGCAGCCCGCGAGAGGTCAGCGAGAACGTGGCCCACGCCACCAGGGAGATCCCGCAGGAGCTGTGGGACGAACTCGACGCCCTCGGAACGGAGGGGTGATGACCGGAATCGACGTCCACGGAACGGAGGGGTGATGACCGGAATCGACGCCCACCACCACGTCTGGCGCCTGAAGGACTCGCCCAAGGACACGCCGGGCCCGAGCCCACGCCCGCACGACTGGCTCGACACCCCCGCCATGGAACCCGTACACCGCGACTTCACCCTGGACGACCTGGCGGCGGAGACGGCGTCCACCGGCATCGACCGCACGATCCTGGTCCAGGTGCTGCCCGATGCGGAGGAGACCGCGGAGTTCCTGACCCTGGCGGCCTCCTCGGACCTGGTCGCGGGCGTCGTCGGCTGGGCGGACCTCACCGCGGAGGACGTGGCCGACTCGTTGGACGCCCTGCGCAGGGGCCCCGGCGGTGAACTCCTCGTCGGCATACGGCATCTGGTGCAGGCGGAGGCGGACCCCGCCTGGCTGAACCGGCCGGACGTCCGGCGGGGTCTTGGCGCGGTGGCGGACGCGAACCTGGTCTACGACCTGCTCACCGTGCCGCACCAGCTGCCCGCGGCCCTCGCCACCGTACGGGCGCTGCCCGAGCTGACCTTCGTGCTGGACCACGTCTCCAAGCCGCCCATCGCCTCGGGAGAACTGGAACCCTGGGCCGCACGGGTCAGGGAACTGGCCGCCGAGCCGAACGTGTTCTGCAAGCTGTCCGGGATGGTCACCGAGGCCGACTGCCGGACCTGGACCACGGACGACCTGCGCCCCTACGCCGACGTCGTGCTCGACGCCTTCGGTCCGTCCCGGGTCATGTTCGGCTCCGACTGGCCCGTGTGCCTGCTGGCCGCCTCCTACCGGCAGGTCGTCCGCACCACCGAGGAACTGACGTCCGCGCTGAGCGCCGCCGAACGCGCCGAGGTCTTCGGCGGCACGGCGGCCCGCGCCTACCGACTCCCCCTGGAAAGACTGCGTGAGGAAGCCCCGTGAAAGTACGTCTCGCCTACGGGCAGTCGGGACTCGACATCGACGTGGACCCGAGGGCGGCGACCGTCGTCGAACCCGTCCACCACGAGGCCGCCGCGGACCAGTCGGCGGTACTCCGTACGGCCCTGCGCGCGCCGGTCGCCGGACCGCCGCTGCGGGAGCGGGTCAGGCCGGGGCAGACGGTGGCGATCTCGGCCTGTGACGGCACCCGCCCCCAGCCCCGCCACCTGATGATCCCGGCCGTCCTCGACGAACTCGACGGCATCGTCCGCCTGGAGGACGTCGTCATCCTCGTCGCCACCGGCACCCACCGGGGCAACAGCGAGGCCGAGCTGCGCGCGATGTTCGGCGACGAGGTCGTGGACAGCGTCCGGATCGTCAACCACGACGCCCGCGACGCCGGGCAACTGACCTGGATGGGCACCTACGGCAAGGACGTGCCGGTGTGGCTGAACCGGGAGTGGGTCGAGGCCGACGTCCGCATCACCACCGGCTTCGTCGAACCGCACTTCTTCGCCGGCTTCTCCGGCGGTCCCAAGCTCGTCGCCCCCGGCCTCGCGGCCCTGGAGACCGTCCTCGTCCTGCACGACGCCGCCCGCATCGGGGACCCGCGCGCCACCTGGGGCGTCATCCACGGCAACCCGGTCCACGACGACGTACGCGCCATCGCCGAGGCCACCGGCGTGACCTTCGCCCTGGACGTGGTGCTCAACCGGGACAAGGACATCGTGGCCGCGTTCGGCGGTGATCTGCCGGCGATGCACGCGGCCGCCACCGCCGCGGCCAAGCGCATGGCGATGCGCCCGGTCCCGGCGCCGTTCGACGTCGTCGTCACCACCAACTCCGGCTTTCCGCTGGACCAGAACCTCTATCAAGCCGTCAAGGGCATGTCCGCCGCCTACCAGGTGGTCCGCCCCGGCGGGACGATCGTCTGCGCCGCCGAGTGCCGCGACGGTTTCCCCGACCACGGCTCCTACCGCGAGGTCCTGGCCTCCGCCGCCTCGCCGCGGGCGCTGTTCGACGACATCAGCGCCCGCACCGAGACCGTGCCCGACCAGTGGCAGGTGCAGATCCAGGCACGTATCCAGTCCGGCAGCCGGGTGGTCGTGCACACCGGATTCCTCAGCGACGCCGATCTGGCCACCGCCCATCTGGAACAGACGCGGGACATCTCGGCCACCGTCGCCGACGCCCTGGCCGCGGCGGGTCCGGGGGCCAGGGTGTGCGTTCTGCCCGAAGGCCCGCAGACCATCCCGTACATCGACGGGGGGCGGTCATGAGCGAGGTGCTGAACCTGGGCTTCGCCCGCGTCGACCTGGACCGCGAGGCCCGCCAGGGGCTGCCCGAGGTCGTGTACGGGCCCGGCAAGACCCCGGAGCAGATCACCGGCATCGTCACCGGGCTCCTGGCGCACAACACCGGCCCGGTCCTCGTCACACGCGTCGGGCCGGAGACCGCCGAGGCCGTCCTGACGTCCGTGGACGGCGGAGCGTACGACGCCGAGGCCCGGCTGCTGCTGTGGCGCCCTGCCGCCACCGGGGAGTTCTCCGTCCTAGTCGCCGCGGCGGGTACGTCCGACCGGCCGGTCGCCGCCGAGGCCATGGCCGTGGCCTCGGCCGTCGGTCTGGACACCAGCGCCGTCCACGACGTCGGCGTGGCGGGGCTCGACCGGGTCCTGCAGGTCCGGGACCAACTCCGGGCCGCGGACGCGGTGATCGTCGTGGCCGGCATGGAAGGTGCCCTCGCCAGTGTCGTCGGCGGCCTGGTGCGGGCGCCGGTCGTCGCCGTCCCCGTCTCCACCGGCTACGGCGCCTCGCTGGAGGGCGTCACCGCGCTGCTCGCCATGCACGCCTCCTGTGCCGCCGGGGTGAGCGTGGTCAACATCGACTCCGGCTTCTCGGCCGCGATGGCGGTCCACCGCATCGCCCAGACGCGCATCGCCCGGACGCGCGGCGGCACCGACGACCGCGGGGGCGCCCGGTGATCTGCTGGATCAACCCCTTCACGGGCCTGGCCGGCGACATGCTGCTGGCCGCGCTCATCGACGCCGGAGCACCCCTGGACCGTATCCGGTCCGCGATCACCGCCACCGGCCTCACCGGCTGGGAACTCACCGCCGAACGCGTCACCGACCACGGCCTGTCCGCCACCCGCGTCCATGTGCACGTCACGGACCCCCACACCGAGCGACACGCGGCGGAGGTCGTCGACCTCGCCTCCCGCGCCACCCCCGAACCCGTCGCGGCCCTCGCGGTCGCCGCGGTGACGGCCGTGGCGGAGGTGGAGGGAAGGCTGCACAACGCCGACCCGGCCGCCGTCCATCTGCACGAACTGGGCGGCCACGACACCCTGGTCGACATCGTCGGCACCGCCGCGGCCCTGCACGCCCTCGGTGTCACCGAGGTCGTCAGCTCGCCGTTGCCCCTCGGCCGGGGCCGCATCGACGCGGCCCACGGCGTGCTGCCCTGCCCGGCCCCGGCGACACTCGCGCTGCTGGCCGGAGCCGAGGTCACCGGCACCGATCTGCCGGGGGAGACGGTGACCCCGACCGGCGCCGCGCTGCTGCGCGCCTGCGCGACCAGGTACGGCCCGCCCCCGCCCATGACCCTCGGGCCCACGGGATACGGCGCCGGAACGCGCCGGCTGCCCGACCGGGCCAACGTCACCGCCGTCACCCTCGGGGAACCGGCCCGCACCGGGCAGGAGGACGTCGTCGTCCTGGAGACCAACCTCGACGACGTCACCGGCGAGATCCTCGGCCACACCATCGCCCGCGCGATGGCGACGGGAGCGCTCGATGCCTGGGCCACCCCCGCCGTGATGAAGAAGGGCCGCCCCGCCCAGATCCTGCACGTGCTCACCACCCCCGAGCACGAACGGCCACTGCGCGACCTCGTCCTGGCCGAGACCGGCACCCTCGGCGTCCGCCGCCTCACCGCCACCCGCACCACGCTGCCGCGCCGCTTCGAGACCGTCGACGTCGACGGCCACCCGGTGCGGATCAAACACGGCCCCCACCGGGCCAAGCCCGAACACGAGGACCTCGTGGCCGCCGCGGCACAACTCGGCCTGCCCCTGCGCGCGGTGGCGGCCCGTGCGCTGCGACTGCGACTGAGCGGCGAGGCCGGCGACCACCGGCCCGAGGAGGCCGGGACCGATGACTGACGCGACACTCGAACAGCGCCTGCTGGACCGTTTGGGAGCCATCGGACCGGTCGCCGTGGCCTACTCGGGCGGCGCGGACTCGGCCCTCGTCCTGGCCGCCGCGGTACGGGCCCTGGGTGCGGAACGGGTCGTGGCCGTCACCGCCGTCTCTGAGAGCCTGGCCGCGGAGGAACTCCCACGGTCCAGGCGGCTGGCAGAAGACCTGGGAGTGGTCCATCTGACGCCGCGCACCGAGGAACTCTCACGCCCCGGCTACCGGGCCAACGGCCGCGACCGCTGCTACTTCTGCAAGTCGGAGGTCCTGGACACCATCACCGCCCTCGCCGGCGAGCACGGCTACGAGCAGGTGGCCACCGGGACCAACGCGGACGACGCCCGCGACCCCCACCGCCCGGGCATCAGGGCGGGCCGGGAACGCGGCATCCACACCCCGCTCCTCGACGCCGGACTGGACAAGGCGGCCGTACGCCGTCTCAGCAGGGCCTGGTCACTGCCGACCTGGGACAAGCCGGCAACTCCCTGCCTGGCCAGCCGGATCCGCTACGGCATCGAGGTCACCCCGCACCGCCTGGCCCGCGTCGACCGGGCGGAGACGGCCGTGCGCGCGCTCCTCGCCGACGCCGGTCTTACCGTGACCGACCTCAGGGTCCGCGACCTCGGGGACACCGTCCGTCTGGAGATCGACTCCTGGCTCGTGGACCGCGTCGCGGCACACCCGGGGATCCCCCTGGCCCTGGCGGGCGCGGGCTACGCCGACCTGCCCCACCACGTCGAGCCCTTCCGGTCGGGGCGGCTCAACATGGAGACCTGAGTGGGGCGTTGAGGAAACTCAACCCGGCAGCGGCAGCTCCGCCCAGATCGTCTTTCCGGAGGGGGTCTGGCGGCTGCCCCAGCGCTCCGCGAGCTGGGCGACGAGCAGGAGTCCGCGCCCGCCCTCGTCGAAGGAGCGGGCCCGCCGCAGGTGCGGGGCGCTGTTGCTGCCGTCGGAGACCTCGCAGATGAGCGAGTCGCCGCGCAGGAGGCGCAGCTCGATGGGCGCGGTGCCGTAGCGGATGGCGTTGGTGACCAGTTCGCTGACGATCAGTTCGGTGGCGAAGGCCAGCTCGTCCAGCCCCCACGCGGTCAGCTGATCGCTTGCCATCCGGCGGGCCCCGGCGACGAGGGCGGGATCCGTGGGCAGCCGCCAGGTGTGCACCCGGTCGGCGTCGAGCGCGGACGTCCGGGCCAGGAGCAGCACGATGTCGTCGGCGGGAGCGGCGGGTATCACCTTGCGGACCACCTGATCGCAGATGGCCTCCAGGCCGGCCGGCGGGTGGCTCAGCGCGTCCCTCAGCAGGCCGAGCCCCCTGTCGATGTCCCGGTCGGCAGCCTCGATCAACCCGTCCGTGTAGAGGGCGAGCACACTGCCCTCCTGCAGTTCGACCTCCACGGCTTCGAACGGCAGGCCCCCCACCCCCAGAGGCGGCCCGGCGGGCAGGTCGAGGAACCGGACGGTTCCGTCCGGGGCCACCAGGGCCGGCGGCGGATGTCCCGCGCGGGCCAGGCGGCAGGTGCAGGAGACCGGGTCGTAGACGGCGTACAGGCAGGTGGCACCCACCTCTCCCGATGCCCCGCCCGTCGATCCCCGCGCGTCGGGCCCCTCCTCCCGGTCGAGCCGGACGACGAGGTCGTCGAGCTGGGTGAGCAGCTCGTCGGGGGCGAGATCGACGTCGGCGAGTGTGCGCACGGCGGTGCGCAGGCGGCCCATCGTCGCCGAGGCGTGGATGCCGTGTCCCACCACGTCACCCACCACCAGCGCGACACGTCCTCCGGACAGGGGGATGACGTCGAACCAGTCGCCGCCGACCCCGCTCGCGGATCCGGCCGGCAGGTACCGGTAGGCGAGGTCCACCGCCGTGGCGGTGGGCAAGCGCTCGGGCAGCAGGCTGCGCTGGAGGGCGAGCGCGGTCCGGCGTTCCTGGGTGTAGCGGCGGGCGTTGTCGATGCTCACGGCCGCCCTCGTGGCGATCTCCTCGGCCAGCAGCAGGTCGTCGTCGTTGAAGACCTCAGGCGTGCGGTGCCGGACCAGGTACACCAGGCCCAGGGTGACGCCACGGGCCCGCAGCGGCACCAGCAGGACCGAGTGCATCCCGTACCGGCGCACCGCCTCGCCGCGAACCGGGGACTTCTCCAACCACTCGCGCAGCACCGGGTCCCCCATCCGGTGCCGGGTGCCCCGGCCGGTGCGCAGCGCCCAGGCCGCCGGGGATTGCGGGGGCCGGGTGATCGTCTCGCCCACCGGCACCACGGACTCAGGGCACCCCGGGAGCACCGAAGCGCGGGCGCAGCGGGCCAGGACGACCGGTCCCGTGGGCGAGACCGGCTCCGGTTCGTCTCCGCGGACGACGGACTCCAGCAGGTCGACGGCGACGAAGTCGGCGAATCCCGAGACGGCCACCTCGGCGAGCTCCTCCGCGGTCCGCGTCACGTCGAGGGTGCTGCCGATGCGCGCGCTGGCCTCGTTGAGCGCCTCCAGGCGGCGCCTGGCCCAGTACTGCTCGGTGGTGTCGATCACCAGGGCCGACAGGCCCCGCACCGAGCCGCCCGGGTCCTTGAGCGGGGTGAGATAGACGGACCAGGCATGGTCCTGGACCTCGCCCGGGGCCCGGCTCGGCTGCTGCTCGCTGTGGATCGCGTCCCCGGTGCGCAGGACCTGCCGCTGGAGAAGGTCCATCTGCTCGTGACTCGCCTGGATCTCGGTGAGGGTGAGACCTTTCATCTCGTCGCTGGTCAGGCCCATGGCCCGGCTCATCACCTGGTTGCATGCCACGAACCGGGCCCGGCGGTCGTAGACGGCGACGGACAGCGGGAGCTGCGCGAGCGTCAGATCCCACAGTTCGGCGGCGTCAGCCGTGCTGGGGCCGGAGGCGTACGTCACCGCGGCGCCCGTGACGAGCCAGAGCGGGCGGGTCTCACCGGTCGGCAGCGGGGTGCCGCGCAGCCGTGCGACGACCCGGTCCCCGTCGCGGTGGCGCAGTGCCACGTCGCTCGTCCAGGGCTCCCCGGCGGACAGGTGCCGGCCGGCTGAGTGGGGCAGGTCCGCGGCGAGCAGGTCGGCGGCCGGACGGCCCACGACGTCGTCCGGCGTGTGCCCCAGCAGGGCCCGGGCGCCGGCGCTCCACGCCATGACTCTCAGTTCGGCATCCATGACGACCGCGAAGTCCTCGGGTACCGCGGTGCCCTGTGCCGCACCGGAGACGGCGGACTGGTTGTCCATGGGAGGACCCACTCTCGTTCCTGCCGCGACGCCGGACCCGCCGGCACCGAGCGTCACGGGCGGTGCGTCCAGCATCCCGCCTTGGCGCATCCGGCTCAACCTACGCCAGCGCCAGGCGAAATAATGAGTACTACTTATAGTTGCTCCTCGGTGCCGACAAATTCTAACGACTTCATAGGGTTGTGCGGGACGGTCAACGCATCTGTCTGGGACGTTGCAAGGGTTGGTGTCACGCCTGCGCAGAATGTGCCTGCTTATCGTCTTGACGCAGACGGTGATCAGCCCCGATAAATGCAACTCATGAGCACCGTCGCTCAGAGGAGGACACCGCACATGAGACCTCTACGCATAGGCGCCGGACTGGCCAAGGCACTCGCGGCCGCAGTCGTCGTCTTCGCGACCGTGGTGCCGGCCCAGTCGGCACAAGCGGCCACGACAAACTTCTACGTCGACCCCACCGGCGGCAGCGACAGCAACTCCGGAACCAGCACCGCCGCCGCTTTCAAGACCATCCAGGCGGCCCAGGCCGCAGTCCGCGCGTCGAACGCGAACATGTCCAGTGACATCGTCGTGAACCTGCGCGGCGGCACCTACAACCTCAACAGCCCGATCACGCTGGGCACGAGCGACTCCGGCACGAACGGCCACACGGTCGTCTACCAGGCATACAACGGCGAGACCCCCGTGATCGGCAGCGGCAGGACGATCACCGGTTGGACCGCAGTCGGCAACGGCGAGTACAAGGCGTCGGTGGGCAGCCTGAACTTCCGTCAGCTGTACGTCAACGGAGTGCGCGCCACCCGCGCGCGGTACCCCGACCTGGGCTCGGACTTCCAGCTCCAGGGCAGCGACAAGACCAACAAGCTTCTGCAGGTGCTCAGTTCGCAGATCTCCAACTGGAGCAACCTCAGCCGGACCGAGATGGTCCTCGAACTGCAGTGGGCGGAGAACTACCTGCGGCTGAAGTCGTTTACCACCGCGGGCGGCACGGCCAACGTGTCCATCCAGGACCACGAGGCGGGCATCCTCTTCCAGCGGCCCTTCCCGGTCCTGTCCAGCGGCTCCCCGCTGCACTTCGAGAACGCCCACGAGTTCCTCAACGAGCCCGGCGAGTTCTACGTCGACACGGCCGCGCAGACGGTCTACTACAAGCCGCGCTCCGGTGAGGACATGTCCACCGCGACAGTGCAGGCACCCACCCTGCCCACGCTCGTGGAGGTCAAGGGCACCAGCCTCGACGCCCCGGTCCACGACCTGCGCTTCTCCGGCATCACCTTCACCCAGACCACCTGGATGGAAGCGACCGACAACGGTCTGCTCAACGGCCAGGGCGGCAACTTCAACCTCTCTGCCGACTCCTCGAACCACCAGTACGTCGACCGCCCGCCGGCCGGGGTCCACGTCGCGGACGCCGACCGCGTCTCCTTCACCGGGAACAGCTTCACGCAGATGGGGGCCACCGCACTCGACCTGCACCACGGCGTCCACGACAGCAGCGTGACCGGCAACGTCGTGTACGACATCGCGGGCAACGGCATCATGGTGGGCAAGTTCTCCGACCCCACGGTCGAGTACCACACCGTCTACAACCCGCCCACGTCCCCGGCCGGTGAGGACGCCCGCGAGGTCGTCAAGAACGTCACCGTCAACAACAACCTGATCACACGGATCGGCGAGGACTACCTGGGCACCGCCGGCATCAACGCGGGCTTCGTCAACAGCACCACCATCAACCACAACGACATCAGCGACGCCCCGTGGGCCGGCATCTCGCTCGGCTGGGGCTGGCAGTCCGCGGCCAACGCCGAGGGCAACAACAGCATCAGCTACAACCGGATCGGCAACGTGGTGAACCGGCTGTGCGACACCGCCGGCATCTACCACCTCTCCAACGACCCGGGCACCGTCATCAACGGCAACTACGTGCACGACGTGGTCCGGGGACCGGCAGCCTGCGGCTCCGCGGTGGCGGGCCTCTACATGGACGAGGGCTCCAACAACATGACCCTCTCCAACAACGTGCTGTCGCACACGGACGGTTTCATCAACCAGAACGCCAACGGCAGCAATGTGACGCTGTCCGGCAACGCGACCTCGGGCACCTCGGTGATCCAGGCCTCCGGGCTGGAGCCCGCGTACCAATCCCTGTCGGCGAAGCTCAACCTCGCCTACAACAAGCCGGCGACCGCGTCCACGGTCCTGAACTCGGGTGTGGCGGCGTCCAAGGGCAATGACAACGACAGCTCCACCGGCTGGTCGCCGACCGGGACCGACACCTCCGCCTGGTGGCAGGTCGACCTCGGCCAGGCCTACCAGCTCGGCCAGTACTCCCTGACGATGCGCCAGGACATGGACCAGCCCGAGACGCGCAGCAACTTCGAGATCCGCGCCTCGAACGACCCGTCGTTCGCCGGCTACACCGTGCTGGGGCGCCAGGGCGCCACTACGCTGCCGATGGCCTCCACGCTGACGGGGAACATCGACGTCCGCCAGAAGTTCCGTTACGTGCGGGTCGCCAAGACCGACGGCGCCTACTTCTTCTTCTCCGACTTCAGCGTGCAGCAGGCCGGCGGTGCGCTGGAGGACGCGACCGGCACACCGAACGTCAACCCGTCGACGTACTACACCATCAAGAACGTCAACAGCGGCCAGCTGGCGGACGTCTACCAGGCCTCCACCGCCGACGGCGGTAGCGTCGTCCAGTGGCCGGCCAACGGCGGCACCAACCAGCAGTGGAACATCGTCCCGGTCAGCGGCCAGCTCTACAAGATCGTGAACAGGAACAGCGGCAAGGCCCTCGACATCAACGGCGCAACTCACTACAGAGGGACCGACCTTCAGCAATACGCCTACAACGGCGGCAACAACCAACTGTGGTACTTCGAGCCGACCACCGGCGGATACGTCATCCGCAACTTCGAGACCAAGCAGGTCCTGGAGGTCGGCGGAGGCTCGACGGCCAACGGAGCCGCGATCGATCAGTGGATGGCGCTGAACCAGTCGAACCAGGCATGGACGATCCAGTGACTGGATGACGCGGCAAGGGTCGGAAAGACGGCGGGGCCGGAAAGCCATGGCTTTCCGGCCCCGCCGCCGCGAGCTAGTTGGTGACGCGGGAGAACGTCCACTGCTGGTTGGTGCTGCCGCGGTCGGTGAACTGGATCAGTGCGGCACCGTCGGCCGTACTGCCTCCGCTGACATCGAGCACCTTGCCGCTGTTGCGGTTGACCATGGTGAACGCGCCACCGGTCAGTGGACGCAACTGCCATTGCTGGCTGGTCCGGCCGTCGGCGGTCGCCTGCACGATCCGTGCGCCGTCCGCGGTCGAGGAGCCTGATACGTCGAGGACCTTGCCGCTACGGACGCAGGTGATGGTGTGGTAGCCGTCTCCGGTGGACTGGAAGGTCCAGTGCTGGTTGGCTGCGCCGGTGTCGCGCCACTGGATCAGGCCGGCGCCGTCCGCGGACGACCCACCGGAGACGTCGGCGACCTTGCCGCTGCGCACGCTCACGCACTTGTACGTCCGGGCGGGCGCGATGCTGTACTGCACCGAGTCCACGTCGACGTAGCCGGTGTTGTTCGGGTTGTAGGTGTACAGGCCGACCCGGTCGCCGCGGTATCCGCCCCAGGTGAGCTGGTAGGTGCCGCCGAAGGCGGTGTACGTGGTGCCGTCGAGGCTGTAGGAGAACTGGCTGACTCCGTTGACGTCCCAGGTGGTGCGCAGCCACACGGCGTTCTGCGTGATCACCGGGCCATTGGTCAGGGTGCCGCCGGAGTTGTGCGCGATCGTGGTGGTGGTCCCGGAGCGGCGGACGCCCAAGCCTGCGTAGCTGCCCGCGTAGTGGCACAGTCCGGCGTGCTGGCCGTCGGCGAGGCCGGCCAGCTCGAGGCGGACGGTCACCGTCGCGCCGCCCGCGGTGCGCAGCACCCGTTGGGTGAGAGTGTTGCCGACCTTGGTCAGGTTGTCGGTCGCCAGCGGGGCGAACGCCTTGAGTCGGAGGTAGCCGGGGCGTTCGGTCAGGGACCAGTGGTCCGCACGAGGCTGGTAGTACCACTCCCACTGCGGCTTGATGCTGGTGTCGGTGAACAGGTCGCTGGTCACCACCGGAGGCAGGGCATCCAGGGGCAGACCCGGGGTGCCGCCTGCGGGGACCTGGCCGGTCCACACCATGTTGCCGATGCCGTCCGCGCCCACCTGGCCCAGGATCGGCCAGCCGTCCACCCAGGTCACCGGCAGAAGGGACAGCGGACGCCCCTCCCAGTCGCCGCGGCCGTGGTGGGTGACGAAGTACCAGGTGCCGTCGGGGGTCTGCACCAGGCCACCCTGATTGGGCTCGCGGTCCACCGAGCCGTTGACGTGCTCGAGCTGCTTGGTCTCGTAGGGGCCGTAGAGGTTGGAGCTGCGGTTCATCATCAGCACCCGGCCCTCGGACTTCACCTCGCTGTACAGGTGGTAGTAGAGGTTGTTGATCTTGTACAGCTTGTTTGCCTCGCTGCCGGACGACTGGTGAATGACCGTGGGCGAGCCGACCAGCGACTTGCCGTCCGCGGACAGCTTGAACAGGTTGATCTTGTAGCCGTCCGAGTAGTGACTGGTGACCAGGTAGCCCTGTCCGTCGTCGTCCCAGAACGGGCACGGGTCGTCCCAGCCGGAGGTCCGCCACACCGCCGTCAGCGGATCCCACGGCCCGGACGGCGAGGGGGCCGAGGTCATGAAGAAGCCCTCGTCGGGGGTGTTGAAGTACACCCAGTACCGCCCCGCGTGGTAGCGGATGGCCCCGGCCCACACACCGCGGCCGAAGCGGTTCATCCGGTCCCAGTTCAGCAGTGGTCCGATCTGGGTCACGTCACCGACCGCGCCGCCGAGCGTGCGCCAGTTGACCAGATCCTTGGAGTGCAGCACGGCCACGCCGGGCGAGTACCCGAACGTGCTGGTGATGCCGTAGTAGTCGTCGCCGACCCGGATGCAGTCCCAGTCGCTGAAATCGCCCGGGAGAATGGGGTTGACGTAGGTGCCGTCGCCCTGGTCGCCCCACTTGCCGGCCGACAGCGGGGCCGCCGCTGCCTTGCCCGGTGACAGCAGGCCCGGCAGCAGGAGCGCCCCGGTGCCGACCGCGGCGAGCCGGCCGAGTTGTCGTCTGGTGATGTCCACAAGTCCCGTCCCTTGGTAAGCCTCATCGCATGTGAGGTGGTTCTGCTCGACACGAATGCGCGGTGATGGGGATACGCAGGGGCGGCGCCGGTCCGCGTTTGGCCGGCACCGTCCCTCACACCCCTTCGCCTCGCGGATCAGTCGACGTTGACGACCTTCCACAGCTGGCTGTCGGCGCTCGTGTCCGTGTTCTGGGCGAGCTGAGTGCCGCCCGAGGACACGTCGAGCACCTTGTCGCTGTTCACGTTCTTGATCTCGTAGTAGCCGTTTCCGGTGGCGGTCAGGGTCCAGTGCTGGTTCGCGGCGTTGGTGTCGGCCGACTGGACGATGGTCGCGCCGTCCGCGGTGGATGCACCGCTGACGTCCATGAGCAGGGCACTGTTCCGGCTGGCGATCTCGTAACTGCCGTCACCCACCGGGACGAGGCGCCAGTTCTGGTTCCCGGCTCCGGTGTCGCTCCACTGGATGATGTTGGCTCCGGCGGTCAGCGATCCGCCCGACACATCGATCGCCTTGTTGCTGCCCTTGTTGACCAGCTTGTAGTTGGCGCCCGCCGTGGGGAACCGGACGGAGGCGAACGCGTCCAGCGCGCAGACGGTGCCGGAGGAGGCGGTGTTCTTCGTCCCCGTGCACACCACCTTGATCGTGTGCGGGCCCGCCGGCAGGTTCGTCTTCTCGAACAGCGGCACCTGCTTCGTCACCGTCGGCGCGTAGGCGTCGATGCCCGCCTGGGTCAGGGTGCCGTCGATGTAGACGTCCACCTTGCCCATGTTGGGCTGCGTCATGCTGAGGTACCGCACGCCCGTGCCGGTGAACGAGAACTCGGCGGAGTTGCCCGCGGTGTTCGTGAACTTCTCGGACCCGTTCACGTCCTTCGTGTCGTTCCAGTTCGACCAGGACCCGGAGTACGTCACGCCCGCGGCCTTGTCGTCGACGTGGTTCCAGCGCTGTCGCACAAGCGCCTTCGACGCGGGGGACGCGGTGCCCTGGGAGTCCACGACGTAGAGCCGGTAGTCACCCGCCGTCTGCGGGACACGGATGCTCGTCGCGGTGCCGCTCGTGCTGGTCATGGTGGGACCGGCGGCGAACGTCGTCGTACCGGCGGGAGCCAGCCACAGCGTCTTGGTCGCGTCCTTGGGGCTGCGCACCGGGACGGTCATCACGCCTGTGCCGGCGAACGTGCTCGCGGGCAGCGCATAGTCCTGCGCAGCGGTGACGGCGGCGGGCAGCAGGTTCTTGTAGGCCTCCTCCAGACCCGCGTTCAGGGCGATGCTGTACGCCTGTGCCGGCCACACGTTGTCCCCGTAGCCCCGCACGTCCTGGATCGTGCTGTTCGGGACGTTCCTGTCGAAGATCTTGTTGACGGTGCCGTAGTTGTTGGTGATGGTCAGATCGTGCTGGCGGCCCCAGGTGCCGGAGTTGATGGTGTACGCCAGGCCCGGGTCGACGTCGAACACGTTGTCGTGCTCGTTGATGAAGGCGGAGCCCTCATCGGGGTGCAGGCCGTACTTGTGGCCGGCCGGAACGCCCTTGATGTAGTTGTTGCTGATCTCCGTTCCCGGCTGGCTGCCCAGCGTGTAGATGGGAGCGGAGTCGCCGAGCACCTGCATCGTGTCGAAGATCTCGTTGTACTTGACGGTGTTGTTCTTCGCCGTGGTGGTCGGGTTCCCGGGATTGATCGAGTTCGCCGAACCGTCGAAGTTCCACCAGCCCCAGCCGAGCGTGATGCCCGCCCACGGGGACTTCTCGATCCGGTTGTGCTGCACGGAAAGGGAATCGACGAAGTACGCCGACACCGGGCTGGAGCCCTGGAACAGCACCGCGCTGTCGTAGAGGTAGTTGTCCGTGATCGATATGTTCTTGCAGACTCCCTCGACGTCCACCGGGTACTTCTCGTGATTGGTCGAGGTGTAGTCCCCGATGTACGCGTGCTGGGGGTGTCCCACCGTGATCGCGGACCCGGCGATGTCGTTCGTGACGTTGCCGGTCAACTGAGAGTCCGTCACATCGTTGGCCAGAGTGATCCCGTCCGCGCCGGTGTGCTGCACCGTGTTGCCCTGCAGGACGATCCCGTCCGCGTTCTCGATCTGCACGGCCGCGGGCGGCAGATCGACATTGCGGTAGGTGTACGCGTGGAAGTTCTGCTTCGCGTACACGGTCGAGCCGGCGTTGCCCTGCGTTCCCTGCCGGAAGACGGAGCCCGCGACATTGACCAGGTTCCAGTCGGAGTGCTCGACCGTGAGCCCGGAGAACGTGATGTTCCGCGCGTGATCGGTCCTCGACGTGCCGGCGACCTTGAGAAGGGTGGACACGTTGTTCGGCGCGAAGACATCCGCCGTGCTCATGTTCTCGGAGCTGGACTTGTAGTAGTAGACCGTGTGATTCGTCTTGTCGAAGTAGAACTCGCCCGGCTTGTCCAGGAACTCGTACGCGTTCATGAACGTGTGACTGCCGCCGGCCTTGAACGGCCCGTACGGCGGTGCCTGGGCGATGGCCGCACCCGGCTGCTGGAACAGGGCCACGCGGTTGGCGCCGTCCGAGCTCGTGGTGATCTGCCGGACGCCCACGATGGCCGTGGTCCAGGTCGTGGCCGACTTGATCTCGACGTCGTTCTGGTTGGACGCGATGGCCGGCAGGTCGGAGAGGCTGTACTTGGCCCCGTCGCACTGCGAACCCGACTCCCAGGCCCAGGGGGCCTGGCCGGCCGTGACGGTGTAGGTCCCGTGGCATCCGGCCGAGTTGATCGTCTTCGAGGCCATCTCGGCGCGCTTGCCGTTGACGTAGAGGGCGCGGAGCTTGTTGTCGCGGTTGAGGGTGGCCTTCCAGATGTTCCCGCTGTGCTGTGTCCAGCCGTTCACCGGGACACCGCCGTCCAGGACCGGCTTCTCGTTCTGGTAGGCGGAGTACACGATCCGGTGCCCGTTCGTGCCGGAGTCGGCCGAGGTGAAGCCGATGGTGCTGCTCACCGGGTAGGTGCCGCCCCGGAGGTAGACGTTGATGTCCCCGGTCATGCTGTCGTTGACCGTGCGTACGACGTCCCGGGCGTGCTGCAGGGTCTTGAACGGCGCCGTGATCGTGCCGGCGTTGGAGTCGTTGCCGTTGGGGGCCACGTAGTAGGTGGCCTGGGTCGCGGCCGAGGCGGGTGTCGATGTGGTGAGGGAGGCCAGCACGGTGGCCGAGAGCGCCATCGTGAGCGCTGCCGGGAGGAGGCGCAGGCCGCGTGCGGCTGGGTGTCTGCCCCTCTTCGGGGCGCGGACATTCGGGAACGTGAACATGAGCGGCTCCAGAGGATGTGTGCGGACGACGGCTGCGGTGCCGCCGTGCCGTTCAGGAGCGGCGGGGTTGCCGCTCCTCGCTCGTGGTGGGCACATCGGCCCTGATCAGCCCCTGCGCGCGCAGTTCGTCCCAGAGCCCGTCGGGGACGCGCCGGGCGTGCAGTTCGACGTTGCGCCGGACCTGCTCCGCGGTGCGCATGCCGAGGGTGACGTTGACGACGGCGGGGTGCGTGCGGGGGAAGGCGATGGCGGCGGCCGGCAGGGTGGTGCCGTACCGCTCGCAGACCTCGGCGATGGCCAGGGCCCGCCGCACCAGGTCGGTCGGGGCGTCCTGGTAGTCGTACTTCATGCCCTCGGCGGGCCGGTCCTTCGAGAGAAGGCCGGAGTTGAAGACGCCGACGGCGACGACGCTCTTGCCGTGGGCCTGCGCGGCGGGCAGGACGTCGTCCAGGGCGGACTGGTCGAGGAGGGTGTAGCGTCCGGCCAGCATCACCACGTCGGCGGCGGTCTCGCGCAGGAAGCGGGCGAGCATGGCGGACTGGTTCATGCCCGCGCCGATCGCTCCGATGACGCCCTGCTCGCGCAGTTCGGCCAGGGCGGGCATGGCCTCGTCGGCGGCCTGTCGCCAGTGGTCGTCGGGGTCGTGGAGGTACACGATGTCGAGGCGGTCCAGGCCGGTGCGTTCCAGGGTCTCATCGAGGGAGCGCAGCACGCCGTCTCGGCTGAAGTCCCACTGCCGGCGCAGGTCGTCCCGTACGACGAACCCCTCGTCGTCGACGCCCCGCGGATGTGCGTTGGGGACCAGGAGGCGGCCCACTTTGGACGAGACGACGTACTCCTCGCGGGGCCGGTCGCGCAGGGCGGCGCCGAGCCGGCGTTCGGAGAGGCCGAGGCCGTAGTGCGGCGCGGTGTCGAAGTACCGGATGCCTGCGTCCCAGGCGGTGTCGAGGGCGGCCGAGGCGACATGGGCCTCGGTCAGCCGGTAGAGGTTGCCGATCACCGAGGCACCGAAGCCGAGTTCGGTGACGGCGACCGGTGTGTGCTGGATCTTGCGGTGCTGCAAGATGTGCTCCTGGGGACAGGGGTGGGGACGCCGGTCAGCGTCGGACGTGGGCCGAGCCGCCGTCGACGAGTGCCTCGACCTCGGCGAGGGTGGCCATCGAGACGTCGCCGGGAGTCGTCATGACCAGGGCACCGTGGGCCGTGCCGTAAGCGAGGGCACGTTCCAGTGAGTGACCTGCGAGCAGACCGTGGATCAGTCCGGCGGCGAAGCCGTCGCCTGAGCCGATGCGGTCCAGGACGTGCAGGCCGGGCATGACGGGGCCGGTGACGTGACCGGTCTCGGCGGACCAGGCCGCGGAGGTCCAGTCGTTCACGCCCGCCGAGGCCACCTCGCGCAGGGTTGTCGCGAGCACCTTGGCGCCGGGCAGCAGGTCGGCCACGGCGGCCAGGGCGTCCGGCACCTCGTCGGCGGAGAAGCGCACGGCGCCCGGATGCTCGCCGGCCAGGCCGAGGGCGCCCACCACGACGTCGGCGTGTCGGGCGAGGCGCAGGTCGGTCTCGCGGGCCCGTTCCGGTCCGCCGCGGTCGGCCCAGAGGCTGGGTCGGTAGTTGGGGTCGTAGGAGACGGTGACACCGTGCCGCCGCGCGGCGGCCATGGCCTCGTCGGCCACGTCGACGGTGGTGTCCGACAGGCCCGCGAAGATGCCGCCGGTGTGGAACCAGCGTGCCCCGGCGGAGAACACCGTGTCCCAGTCCACGTCACCCTTGCGGAGTTGGGAGACGGCGGTGTGGGCGCGGTCGCTGACACCGAGCGCGCCGCGGATGCCGTAGCCGCGTTCGACGAAGTTGAGACCGTTGCGGGCGCTGCGGCCGATGCCGTCGTCGGGCATCCAGCAGATCATCGAGGTGTCGACCCCGCCCTGGAGGACCAGGTCCTCGACGAGGCGTCCGACCGCGTTGTCCGCGAGCGCGGTGACCACGGCGGTGCGCAGTCCGAAACAGCGGCGCAGCCCGCGTACGACGTTGTACTCGCCGCCGCCCTCCCACACCTGGAAGCTGCGCGCGGTGCGGATCCGGCCCTCACCGGGGTCGAACCGCAGCATGACCTCGCCGAGGGCGATCACGTCGGTCATGGCATGCTCCGCTCCACCGCGTCGGCGGTCAGCCGGCGGATCTCCGCGTAGTCGCCGCTCGCGAGGAGAGCGGGGGCGGCCATCCAGCTGCCGCCCACCGCCAGTACGGAAGGCTCGTTGAGGTAGCCGGGCAGGGCGGCGGTGTCGATCCCGCCGGTCGGCACGAACCGCACGCCGGGGAAGGGCGCCGCGAGCGCCCGGAGCATCGCCGTACCGCCGAGCGGCTCGGCGGGGAACAGCTTGACCGTGTCGAGGCCGACCCGCAGGGCGCTCATCACTTCCGTCGAGGTGGCGACGCCGGGAAGCACGGGGACCCCCAACTCCCTGCATCGGGAGATGACTTCGTGGTCCACGCCGGGGGAGACGACGAAGCGCGCCCCGGCCGCCACGGCCCGCTCCGCCTGCTCGGCGGTGAGCACCGTACCGGCGCCCACGACCAGGTCGCCCCGGTCGGCCATCGCCTTCACGACCTGCTCGGCGTCCGGGGTGCGGAAGGTGACCTCCGCACAGCGCGCACCGCCCTCGGCCAGGGCGCGGGCCAGCGGGGCCGCCGTGGTGGGGTCCGGCACGGTCAGGACCGGCACGATGCGTGCTGCGGCGAGCAGGCGGGTGAGGTCGGCGGTCATCGGCCCAGCCATCCGCCGTCGACCGGGAGGACGGTGCCGTGCACGTACGCCGCCGCGTCCGAGGCCAGGAAGACGGTGGCGCCCGCGAGGTCCTCGGCGCTGCCCCACCGCGCGGCCGGGATGCGGTCCAGAATCGCCCTGCTGCGCGCCGGGTCGTCCTGGAGTGCCTGGGTGTTGTCGGTGGCGATGTAGCCCGGCGCGATGGCGTTGACGTTGACGCCGTGCGGCGCCCACTCGTTCGCCAGTGCCTTTGTGAGACCGGCGACGCCGTGCTTGGCCGCGGTGTAGCCGGGGACGGTGATGCCGCCCTGGAAGCTCAGGAGGGAAGCCGTGAAGATGACCTTCCCCCGGCCGCGCGCCACCATCGACGCGCCGACCGCGCGGGCCAGCGCGAACTGGGCGCTGAGATTGACCTGGAGCACCAAGTCCCAGTCGGCATCGGTGTGTTCGGCTGCGGGCGCCCGGCGGATCGTGCCCGCGTTGTTGACCAGGATGTCCACCTGACGCTTCCGGCCCGCCAGGTCCGCGCCCAGTTCCCGGACGGCCTCGGGGTCGGCGAAGTCGGCTCGGATCGCCTCGAAGCTGCGCCCCGCGGCGGTGACGTCCTTCTCCACCGCGCTGCCGGACTCCTCCAGCGAGGCGCTCACCCCGATGACGTCCGCGCCGGCCTCGGCGAGCGCGCGGGCCATGGCCCGGCCTATCCCGCGCCGGGCGCCGGTGACGACGGCGAGCCGTCCGGTGAGGTCGAAGGCGTTCATACGGCGGCCTCCTGGGCCTCGTCGGTGCAGTCCACCAGGATCTTCATCACGTTTCCGCCGCCCTCCAGCGCCTCGAACGCGGCCGGAGCCTGGGTGAGCGGCACGATTTTGCTGATCAGCCGGTCGGCCGGGATCGTGCCGTCGGCGACCAGCGCCACCGCCTTCTCGAAGTCGGAGCGGTCGTACAACCGGGCCCCGACGAGGGTGAGTTCACGCCAGAAGAAGCGGTGCAGGTTCACCTCGCGGGGCCGGGAGTGGATCGCGACCAGGCACAGCCGGCCGCGCACGCCGAGCACCTCGACCGCGGTGTCCACGCCTCCCGCGGCGCCGGACACCTCGAAGGCGACGTCCGCCCCCGCGTCGCCGGTCCACTGCCCGACCAGCTCGGCCAGGTCGTCGGCGGCCGGATCCCACACGGTCAGCCCCAACTCCTCGGCGAGCAGCCGCCGGTGGGCGCTCAGTTCCACCACCCGGACGTCCCCTCCGGCGGCCCGGGCCACCAGCGCGATCAGGACGCCGACCGGGCCGCCGCCGACCACGACGACCCGCTCGCCGTCGCGTACTTGGGCCCGGCCGACGTCGTGCACGGCGACCGCGGTGGGCTCGACGAGGGCGGCCCGGTCCAGGGGGAGGGAGTCGGGCAGCTGTATGAGAGTGGAGGCGGGCACGGTCCAGCGCTGCTGCATGGCGCCGGGGGAGTCGATGCCGATGAAGTCGAGGTGCTGGCAGATGTGCTGGTGGCCGTTGCGGCAGGCCGGGCAGGTGTCGTCCCAGCGCAGCGGCATCACGGTGACCGCGTCACCGGGTGCCCAGTCCTCGACGTCGGGGCCAACTCGGACGACACGGCCGGCCATCTCGTGCCCGAGGACGGCGGGCGCCGCGACCCGCGTGTCCATGTCTCCGTGGAAGATGTGCAGGTCGGTGCCGCAGATACCGACGTAGGCGGGGGCCAGCTCCACCTCGCCGGGGCCCGGCGGTGTGCTGGTGACGGGTGCGGTGTCGAGGGTGCGGGCGGACAGATAACGAGTCGCGAGTGTCACGGGGCAGGGTCCCTTCGGCGCAGACCGGAGGCGGATGCCGAGGACTCGGCATCCGTGGTGATGTGTGCTGCGCGGGTTCGGCGCGATGTTCGGTGGGGTGTGTTCAGCTCGTTCGGGCCGTTGCGTCTCCCTCTCCGGCGACCGGCGCAAGGCCGTAGAACGCGGTGGCGGTCCCGGCGAGGAGCGCCTCGATGTCGCTCTCGCTCCAGCCGGTGAGCAGTTCGTCCACGGTGGTGGCCCACCGGTTCCAGCCCCCCGCCAGGTTGGCGACCGGCCAGTCCGAGCCGAACATCAGCCGCTGGGGGCCGAAGGCGGAGGCCAGTACGTCCCAGACGGGCCTGATGTCGGCGGTGGTCCAGCGAGAGTGGTCGGCCTCCGTGATCAGCCCCGAGACCTTGCACACCACATGCGGATGCGCGGCCAACTGCCGCATCCGGTGTTCCCAGTCCGCGAAGTCCTGTCGGGTGATGTCCGGCTTGCCCGCGTGGTCGAGCACCTGAGGCAGGTCGGGGAAGCGTTCCGCGAGCCGGATCGCCTGGTCGAGCTGGTGGGCGCGCACGAGCACGTCGTAGCGCAGTCCGCGCTCCCGGGCCGCCCGCAACCCGCGTTCCACGTCGGGGCGTTGCAGCCAGTTCGGGTCCGTCTCGCCCTGGACGAGGTGGCGCAGGGAGCGCAGGTGGCCGCCGCCCGGCCCGGCGAGCAGCTGGTCGAGCACGTCACCGATCTCCGGTGACGTGAGGTCTGCCCAGCCGACCACAGCTTGGATCAGCGGCTCCCGCTCGGCGAGCGCGAGCAGGTCCTCGGTCTCGGCGACCTCCGCGACGCACTGGACGACCACCGTGCCGCGCAGCCGCCGGCCCGCGATGGGGTGGGTGGCGGTAGCGCGCAGGTCGTCCGGGGTGAAGGTGCGGCGGATCGACGCCACGTCGGGGTCGTCGAGCCAGGGTTGCGGGCGGTGCGCGAGGTCCCACAGGTGGTGGTGGGCGTCGACGAGCACGGATGTGTTCACGGGGTGATCCAAGTCGGGTCGGCTGGTGCGGGCCGGGTCAGGCGGTGGTGTCGTCGCCGGGCGGGCTCAGGTGCCAGATCTCCGGGAGGTCGCTCCACTGGCGGTCTTCGCCCCGGTCCGGCCAGGGTTCCTGGCACGGGTCGGTGAGCTTCCACCAGCGCTGGGTCTCGGGGTCGGCCTCGATGGACGCCATGTCGGCCTCGAAGTCCTCGCCGTGGTACTCCATGTAGGCGAACAGCACGTCACCGTGGAGGAAGATGCTGTAGTTGCGGATGTTCGCCCGGTGCAGGGCGGCTTCGACGCCGGGCCACACGGCGGAGTGGAGCCGGAGGTACTCCTCGCGGTGCTCGGGGCGGAGCCTGATGGTCTGGGCGATGCGCTTCACGCCGATTCCCCTGTCGTGTCGGTGGAGTGCGACCCGCCGGCCGCCGTGTCGAACGGGGTGCGGTAGCTGGGCGTGCGGGTGCGCAGCCCGAGCCGCAGGGTGAGCCGGATGCGCGTGGAGGCGGGCAGACGGACCGTCAGGTACGGACTCTCGCAGGGAACTTCGGCCTCCGAGACCACCGGCTCGGTGTGGCCGTAGTCGTACATGTCCCCGATCCAGCCGTCGTCCGTGCAGGTCGTGTACCGGACGCCGATGATGGTGTGCTCGGCGAACGCGCCCGCCTGGACGATCACCGTGCGGTCCGTCTCGGGGGCCAGGTTGACCAGCTCGACGGTGGTCGCCTCGGGGTCGATGGAGGTGACCAGGGCAGCGACGTCCGCGGGCAGCCCCGCCCGGCGCGCGTCGGCGTCGTGGTAGCGCAGCCTCGCCTGCTGCAGACCGCCCTGGTACATCACCTGAGGGCCGCCCCAGGTCAGCTGTACCAGGGCCTCGGTGGCCACCGGGTTGCACTGCTGCCACACGTGGATGTCGGCCTCGGGCACGTCCAGGTCGCGGTAGCGGTCGATGCGCCGCAGCCGGTGCCGGACCTGGGCCTGGGCGGCCGCGAGGATCCGCTCCGGATAACCGGGGTCGTCGCCGGCGAGGAACGCGAACCACGCCTTCTCGTGACCGGACTCCTCCTTCGCGCGGAACGGGCGCACGGTGCACCAGTCGATGCCGTCGGCCTCGCGCAGCCGCTCGAGGCGGGCGCGGTCGGCGTCCGAGGAGGTGTGGTGCCACAGGGCCACCGGCACGGGGGGCGTGGACGGGTTGTAGTCGAACCAGCCCGAGTCGTTGTGGCGGAACGGCAGGTGGAGCGTGGGCGTGTCACGGTCCGGGCCGAGCTCCACCGCCCACTTTGAGGGCAGGCTCGAGTCGGACTCGGTGTGGGGCATGACCTTGCCGCGGTCGATGAGGGCGTCGAGCGAGGTCGCGACCATGGAGAGGTAGTCGTCGTCCCCGGTGACCGTCGCCGCCGCGAGCGCGCCCACGAAAGCCGCGTGTCCGAGGCTGTGCCAGCCGTGCGGCCAGGACCAGCCGTAGTGGCCGCCGTACCAGCGGCCCTCCAGCAGGCTGCCGACGACACCGTCCGGGCCGACGTTGTCCGGGATCAGACCGCCCTGTTCCCGGGTGCGCTCGCGCCAGGCGCCCACGTACTCGACGATCCAGTCCCGGTAGCGCTCGTCGCCGGACAGGATCCAGGCGTTGAGGACCAGTCCGGCCGCGGCGAGGTTGAGCGCGGTGTCGCCGACGCCCATCCGGTCCCGCATCTGGTCGCCGAGGCGCGGATCCGCCGACAGGGGGAAAGGGCCGTCCGCGGCTTCGGGCAGCCAGTCGAGCGGGTAGCCGTAGGTCTCCGCCTCCTTGAGCAGCCATGGGTAGACGTCGCCGTCGAACAGACCGGTGCGCTCGGGGTCGCTGCCGTTGTGCGGGCGGGTGATGATGCGGTGCTCGGGGTCGTAGTTGCCCTTGGCGGGGTCGACGTACAACTCGGCGAAACGCAGGGCGCGTTCGGCCCAGCGGTCGGGTGCGGCCATGCACAGGAAGTAGAGCAGCAGCAGGCTCTCGCCCTGGTGGAACCAGTCGTAGCCGCGCTCGTACTCGTCGTGCAGCATGTCCAGTTCGGTCAGCTGCTTGGTGACGCCCTCCCAGTGCCTCTCGCTGGCGGGCAGGAGGTCGTCGGCGCCGCCGAGGAGGTAGAGCTGGGGCCAGTTGAAGAAGACCTCGTAGAAGTCGTCGACACCGTCGCGGCTGGTGAGCCGGTCGTTGTAGGTGAGCCGTCCGTCGGGGCCGGTGAAATCGCGCTCGAAGCGACGCCAGGCGTGGTCGAGCAGGTCGAACAGGGCGCGCTGGGCGACGGCCCAGCCGGGTGGTTCGAGCAACGGGACCGTGGCTCGGACATCGGGGGTGGGTACGGGGGCGGCGGCCAGGTCGGCGGCCGGGGAGTCGCCGGAGGCGTCGGGGTGGGGGCTGAAAGGCATGAGAGCTGTCACTCCTTGGTGGCGCCGGCGAGCATTCCGCTGACCAGGAAGCGCTGGGCGAACAGGAACACGACGAGGACGGGTGTGATGGCAACCAGCGTCGCCAAGGCCAATTGCGGGCGTTGGATGGCGAGGGCGCCGACGGTCGGGTTGAACGACGGCACATTGCTGAGAAGACTGCCGACGCCCACCTGGATCGGCATCTGGTCGCTCTCGGGGAGCATCACGTACGGCAGGAAGTAGTTCGTCCAGTTGGCGACGAAGCTGAAGAACCCGACCAGTGCGATGACGGGTGTCGCCAGCGGAAGGGCCACATGGCGGAAGACGCCGAACTCGGAGCAGCCGTCGATCCGCGCCGCCGCCAGGAGGTCCTTGGGCACGGCGGTGGTGAAGTAGATGTACGTCAGGTACACCCCGAACGGGTAGAACGAGTACGGCAGGATGATCGACCACATGGTGCCGATCAGATGTACCGCGTTGATCTCCAGGAACAGCGGGACCACCAGCGTGGCGTTCGGCATCAGCATCACGACGAGGGTCGCGATCAGGAGCGTGTGCCGGCCGCGGAACTCGGTCATCGCCAGCGCGTATCCGGCCGGGATGGCCAGGCAGAGCGTGATGACCAGGGAGATCGATGCGTAGACGGCGGAGTTCCCCAGCCACACCAGGATGGCGTTGTCCTGGAACGCGGTGAGCGCGTGCCAGTTGGCTTTCAGCGCGTGCCAGGAGCCGAAGGACAGGGGGTTGTCGTGGACCAGCTGCTGGTCGGTCTTGGTGGCCGCGAGCAGCAGCCACAGCACCGGCAGCACGAAGAACACCACGAACACGGCGAGCACCGAGCCCGCCAGCAGCCGGGACGTCATGTGCCCCGGGCGCCGGGCGCGCTGCCGCGGGTCCCCGTGGCGGCTTCGGCTCATGCTGTTCGCCTCCCGTTCCGTGCGGGCGGTGGCAGGTGCAGTGGGTCGGGTCTCAGTCGGCATCGAAGAACCCCGACCGTGCGACGAAGACACCGGCGACCGACACGCTGACGACCAGGAGCTCCACGGAGACCGCGGCGGCGCCGTTGATGTTGTTCATCTGGAAGGCGAAGTCGTACGTCAGCTGGTTGAGCGAGTAGTCGCGGCCGGCCACGCCCGTGCTGGCGAGGGAGAGCAGCTGCGGTTCGACGAAGAGTTGCGCGCCGCCCGCGAAGGCCAGGATCACCATGTACACGATCCACTTGCGGAGCATGGGGATCTGCACTCGCCAGGCGGTCTGCCAGCCGTTCGCACCGTCGATGCGCGCGGCTTCCATGACGTCCTTGGGAATGTTGTTGAGCGCGCCGTACATGACGACGATCCAGCCGCCCGCGCCGGTCCAGAACGCGATGATCGTGAACAGCATCGCCAGGTTGCCGGGGGCGATGACCTCGCCGAAGGTGTGGAAGCCCAGTGTCTCCAGCAGCGAACTGACCGGGCTCACCGTCGGGTCGAGCATGAACAGCCACACCAGGACGCTCGCGGCGCCGGCGAGCGCTCCGGGGATGTAGTAGAGGAAGCGCAGCGCCTGGCTGAGCGGTCCGGAGGACAGCCGGTGCAGGAGCAGCGCCAGGACCACGACGAACACCACGAGCGACAGGAGCCAGAAAGCCAGGTACAGGGCCACGTGGCCCAGCGAGTCGACGAAGCGGAAGTCCTGTGCCGTGGTGACGAAGTTGCTGAAACCGGTGAACGTGCCTCCGGCGTCCGTGAACGCGAAGTAGACGGCGTAACAGGTCGGAAGGACGCCGAAGGCGATCAGCAACAGTACGTAGCCGGCGACGAAAGCCACGCCGGCCCGGCTCTGCCGGGAGGTGCCGCGAGGGCGCCCCCGGACAGAGCCGGCCGAGGAATGCGTGAGGGTCACTGGGAGACCTTGTATCCGTTGGACTTGGCGTACTTGACGATGGAGTCCTGCCAGGCGGGCAGCAGCGATTCGATGGTCTTGCCCTGGGTCAGGCCGGGCTTGACGGTGGCGGCCCAGATCGCCTCCTGGCTGAACTGCCCCGAGCCCCAGTCGGCCCACACCTGCGAGGAGGCGTCCTTGAGGGCGCTGAGGTCACTGGCGTAGTAGCCGGAGGCGGCCTGCGCCTTGAGCCAGTTCTCGGCGGCGGGCGCGTAGGCCGGGAAGCCGGGGGCCTTCGCGCCCTGGTAGGCGTTGTCGGTGGTGACCCACGTCAGGAAGTCGGTGGCCGCCTTGAGGTGGGTGGAGTGCTTGGACAGCAGCCAGGTGCCGCCGCCGACGTTGCCGGTGGACGGCGAGGTCTCGCCCTGCCACTGCGGGATGGGTGCCACCGCGATCTGCTTGGCCGGGGTCTTGAGGCCGTCCTTGAACACGGCGCCGCCGTACCAGGCCGGGCCGGGCATGAGCAGGACCTTGTCGGCCTCGTTCTTGGCGAAGTCGGTGCTGAAGACGCCGCTGATCGACAGGGACTTGTTCTTGATCAGTACGTCCATCAGCTTGGCCATCTTGGTGCAGGCCTCGCTGGTGGTGTTGACGGACACGGACTTGGGGCCGGTGATGTGGTTGGCGCCGCACTTGCTCGCCCACAGGTAGATCTCGGGGGTGAAGGAGTCGCCCGCGTCGCCCACGAGGTAGCCGGGGTGCTCCTTGGCGACCTTCTCGCCGAGCGCCTGGTACTCCTCCCAGGTCGTCGGGACCGTGTAGCCGAACTTCTTCAGCAGCGGCGCGTTGTACCAGAGCACCGCCTGGGAGAGGTCGTTGCGCAGGCAGTACAGGGTTCCGTCGACCGTGCAGACGTCGTTGGCGCCCTTGGCGAATCCGCCGAGGGTCGCGTCCGGTATCAGGCCCCTGTTCAGCGGTGCCGCGAAGCCCGCGTCCACCGCCCAGCTCGCCTCGTTGTTCTGCGAGCTGAAGACGACGTCCGGCCAGCCCTTGCCCGTGCGGTTGAACAACTGGACCTTCGTCTGGAGGTAGTTGGACCCGTTGGCGTCGCCGTCGTAGCTGACGATGTCCATCTTCACGCCCGGGTGCGACGCCTGGTACAGCTTCGCGGCGTCCATACGGGTCGCGTCCACCCAGACGGTCAGCGCCCCGTCCTTCTGGGCGGCCTGCGCGAATCCGTCCTTGGTCGTGCCGGTCGCGCCGCCGCCCCCGCCACAGGCGGTCACCGTGAGCAGCACGGTGGCGGCACAGCCGGCCAGCAGCGCGGCGCGTCTCCTGCTGGTCCCTGTCTCCTGGGCGACCGAAGGCTTGTAGACGGACATGAGCGACTCCACTCGGTTTGCGTGAGGCTGACGGCTCTGTCATTACCGCCGCGGAAGAAATTAGCCGCCATATCCAACGGTGCGTCAAGGGGTGTGTACGGCTTTTTTCGGACTCAGCTGGGTGCATGAGAGCTGCTCTTGAGCCTGCTGTATCTGGGTAAATAGGGTTTTAAAGAACAAGTTGCACCGTGGTTCATGATCGAGATCGTCCAGAATGAGTACGACTTATATTGGGCTGAGGTACGATGAGTGCGGCTTCAAGGCCGATCAGTCACCCTCGTCGCAGTCACCCGGAGGCAGGACACATGAACGACACGCCCGCCGTGGCAGCAGTCGTGAACGGCGCGGACGAGCGGCGCGACTACCGGCCCGGGTACGAGGTCGTGGCGGAGCGGATCCTCGAGTTCATCGCCGAGGCCCGCTTGGTCCCCGGCGACCGGATGCCCACGGAGAACGACCTGGCCCAGCAGTTGGACACCAGCAGGGCGGTGGTCCGGGAAGCGGTGAAGATCCTCTCGGCGCTCGGCCGGGTGCGGGCGCACAAGGGCCGCGGGCTGTTCGTCGCGGACGACGACGGCATGCTGATCACCAGTCGCTGGGGCGGGTTCTTCCGTCCCGTGGACCTCGATCACGTGCTCATGCTGTTCGAGTTCCGCAGGGTCCAGGAGATGGCCGCCGCCAAGCTCGCGGCCACCCGTGCCACGCCCGCCGAACTGCGCACGATCGAGGTCGCCATGCAGCAGTGCCGGTACGGGTACACCCACGGCGACGTCGACGTCTTCAACCGGGCGGACGACGACTTCCACGCAGCGTTGGCCGCGGCCTCGCACAACACCTTCCTCGGCAGCGCGGTGCGCGACGCGCGCCGACTGCAGCGCCAGTCCAGTGCGATCGGCATCCACGACAGCCTCGGCGAGGGCACCCCGGCCGCGGTAGAGGAGCACGAGGCCATCTACCGCGCCATCCGCGACGGCCGCCCCGACGAGGCCGCCGAGGCCACGGCCGTCCACCTCGACCGGACGCTGGAGGACTACCGGCGCGAGATCCAGCGCCGTCTGTTCGGCTGACCCGCCTGCCCGGCCATGCCGAAGGGGCCCCGCCGCACCGTGGCGGGCCCCTTTTCGCCCCTGTCGCAGAGCGACGAGTTGCCGGCCCTGATCGGCGCCACCGGCGACCGGCCACTGGATGAGCCCGGCCGTCGGAGGCCGAGGCGTCGGCGACAGGCGACCCCGTCACCGTGACCCGGACGTACCGCGGCATCGTCCGGATCCGCGGAGCGCTCGGCCGCGGCACCTTCCGGCCGGCCGCCGTGCTGGGGCGCGGTGCGGCCGAGGCGACGGACGGGCCGCTTCGCCAACTCGTGAGCTTCGCCGCCGTAGGAGCCGTCGGCTGGGTCGGCCACCGGATGGGCGACTACGCCGGCTACTTCCGGCTCCAGTCAGGTGCCTGGGCGCATGAGTGGGACTTCGGCCGACAGACCCTCGACGTCCTCACCTCGGTCACGGTGGGCCACTCCGACTACCTCTTCGCGTGGCCCTTCGCGGACATGATCGGTGTGGGCGTCGTCCTGCTGGCGCTCCTGCTGCTCCCGCTCCTGATCCGGGTCCGTCTCCCGGCGGTCCTGATCGTCCACACCCTCCTCACCCTCGTCCTCGTCCTCGGCAGCCAACAGATCTTCGGAAACGTCTCGCGCTACCTGCTCCCGCTCTTCCCCCTGTTCATCCCGGTCGCCCTCGCCCTGCGCCGCCTCGGCCCGGCCTACCAGTTCACGCTGCTCGGCGTGGCGGCCCTGGCCTCCGGGTCGTACGCGGGCTACGGCCTCTTCGAACTGGGAGTGCCATAACGGCGCCGTCGCCCACTCACCCGGATCCGACCGAGTGGGTGGGCGACAGTGCACCGGGCCCGGCGGTGGGCCCCTCCCGGCTGAACTCGCCCGGCACGCTCGCCCCAGTGACGAGAGCGCCGGTCCTCCGGCCGAGGTCAGCCGTTCAGCGGCGCGACCGTGACGCGGTCGATGTCCGGCGCGTAGGCCGTGGCGTTGGCGAAGGTGACGGTGTTGTCGCCGGCCTCGAGGGTGACCGGGACCGGCAGGTACCAGTAGTTGGACCAGCTGTAGCTGTTGCGGAACATGACCCGCCGGGTGCTGTCGCCGACGGTGATGTCGGCGGCCCGGGAGACGACGTTGGTGTTGTAGTTCCCTGAACCGGCGAGCTCGTTGTTGGCGTAGCGGACGCTCATCACGTACCGCCCGGCCTTCGCGGCCCGCACCTTCAGACTGAGGGTGTTGCCCGGCCCGTTGCCGATGTTCCCGACGTAACGGCCGCCGGAGGTCCAGCTGTTGGCGGCCACAGCCGCGCGCCCGGCGAGGACACCGTCCTCCGCCTCGTACGCGGTCACGCCCTCGCTGCTCGGCGCGTCCGTCACCCGCAGGTCGCTCAGCGTCAGCCTGCCCTGTCCCGGAACGGCCGCGGTCACCCGGTTGATCCCGGCGGTGAGGTACAGCCGCAGTGTCTTCGCGGCACTCTTCCCCTGCGTCGGGAGCAGAGTGGCGGCGGTGGCACCGTCCAGGCTCAGCGTGCCGCGACCGGTGGCCGAGTAGTCCGCACGCACCGTGTAGTAGCCGTCCGCCGGGGCGTCGACGTCGAAGACGGCCTTGTCACCCTTGTCCAGCACCAGCGCACCGGCGCCGCTCGTGCCCGAGGTGCGGTAGTCGTACGACGGCGAGCCGGTGATGTCGGCGTACGTCGCCGGGTAGACGGCCTGCGGGGTGGCCGACGCGGTCAGGTCGATCTTGTCGAGGGTGACCTCGCTGGTGCCCTTGGCCAGGGTGAGGGTGTGGGTGCCCGCCGTCAGGGTGAGCGGGGCGCGGACGACGGAGCGGTAGGTCCAGTTGAGGGTGGACCCGTAGGTGAGGGTGACCGGTGAGCCGCCGTCCACGGTGAGGGTCTGGGTGGAGGGGGTGCCGGACTGGTTGCCGTAGAAGACGTCCAGGTCGTACGTGCCCGTCTTCGGGACGTCGACCGTGAAGGCGACCTTGCTGGTCGGCTGGTTGAGGCTGCCGACGTCCCTGGTGCCGGAGGTGGCGAAACCGTAGGGGTTGGACCGCGAGCCCTGGGAGTAGACCGTGCCCGCGGTGATCACCGCGTTCTCGGCCTCGTACGACGCCGACCAGGGCAGGCTCGCCGAGGCGGGCGCGCCCTTGCCGGCCGGGTTGACGGTGACGCGGTAGGCGGCCATCGGGTCGAGGCCGGTGAGCGGCACGGTGACGGCGCGGTCCTTGCCGACGGTACGGCTGGTGCGGGAGACCACGCTCGGTGCGGCGGCCGCGCCTTCGTAGCCGCTCCAACCGACGCGCTCCACGGTCACGTTGACCTTGGGCCCGAAGGAGGACGGTATGTGGCGCAGGACGGTGTCGACGGCGCCGGAGCTGCCGCCGAGCAGTACCTGGGCCTGCTTGCGGCCGGTGTCCAGCGAGCCGATGCCCTGCAGGGTGTCGGTGGTGTTGGCCTGCGGAGGGCTGACCTGGACGGTCCTTCCGGTCAGTCCCGCGTACCAGCGCAGCAGCCACCAGGTGCCGTTGGGGATGTTGGTCTGGACGGCGTTGTCGTTGAGGTTGCCCGCGATGTTCCAGTACGCCTGGTCGGCGTAGACCTTGTTCCGCTCGAACAGCGACAGCCACTGGACCATCTGGCCGGGCACGGACTGGTCGCGCCGGTTGGCGAACTCGTTGATGCTGACCGGGAGTTCGGGGATGCCGGTGTTCTTCTCCAGGGTCCGGTAGGCGGCGAGGGTGGTCTCGAAGCTGGACAGGGACCCGGGGTCGAGTTCGTGCCAGGTGGTGATGTCGGGCAGCACGTCGTTGGCCTTGGCCCAGGGATAGAAGTCGTTCATGAGGCGCGTGTCGTAGTGCGTCTCGTTGGGTCCGGCGATCCGGGCGTCGGGGATGATCGAGCGGATCTTCTTGTGGACGGTGGCCCAGTCGCTCTCGAACCTGTCGCGGGCCTTGGTGTAGGTGGCGGTGTCGGAGCTGCCCAGACCGCCGTACCAGTTCCCGTCGGGCTCGTTGAAGGGCACCCACACGAAGTCGTCGGCGTCGGGGCGGGCGGCGACCTTGCGGACCATGGTGTCGACCTTGGCCAGGTAGTCGTCCAGGCCGAGGTTCTCGTAGGGCCACTGGGCGTAGTAGTCCTGCATGTAGATGTACACGTCGCCGCCGCCGCTGCGGTCGTAGGCCGCCTTGACCGTCAGCGCGTCGCCGTTGGGGTGCTGCAGTCCGTCGGGGGCCTTCTGCACGACGGTCGTCATGTGCAGGGGGTCGAGCAGGTTGTCGCCGGGGACGCCGTCGTCGCTGAGGCCGTAGAGCGTGCCGTTGGCGCCGTGCATCACCGCTCCGGTGGTCTGCCCCAGGTCGACGGTGAGTTGGGGGGTGGCCGCCTGGGCGACGGTGCCGGTCAGCGCCGTGCCGACCAGGGCGACGGCGACGGCGGACACGGCGAACAGGCGCCGCGTCCGGCGTGGGCTGTGCGGGGTTCGGGGCATGAGGGTCCTCCGCCTCCCGCGTCGGCGCGGGAGGATCGTGGATGAGAGCGCGGGTGAGGTGGGACGGGGGAGCGGAGCAGCGGGGGTTACTTGACGGCTCCGCTGGTGATGCCGGAGACGACGCGTCGCTGGGCGACGACGAAGACGGCCACCATGGGCAGGCTCATCATCACGACGTAGGCGAAGATGAGGTGCCAGTTGTTGAGGTAGAGCTGGGCGTTGGCGACCTGGTAGAGGTTGAGCGGGAGGGTGGCCTTGTCGCCGCCGCCCAGGACGAAGAACGCGTAGAAGATGTCGCTCCAGGCGAAGAGCATCACCATGATCGTCGCGGTGGCGATGACCGGTCGCAGCAGCGGCAGGATGACCTGGAAGAAGACCCGCACCGGGCCGGCACCGTCCATGCGGGCCGCCTCCTCCAGCTCCTCGGGGAGGTTCCGGATGAAGCCGGTCATGAAGAAGATCGACGTGGACAGGTACATCCCGGTGTAGACGGCGATCATGCCGAGCTGGGTGCCGGCCAGGCCCATCTGGCGCAGCTCCATCACGATGGTGATGACCGCGGGCGGCAGGAGCAGGCCGCTGATGCTCAGCGCGTACAGCGTGCTCACCAGGCGTCCCTTGCGGCGGGCGAACACCCAGGCGGCCCCGGCGCCCAGCAGCAGTACCAGGACGACGGAAGGGACCACGACCAGCAGGCTGTTGACGAAGCCCTGGATCATCTTCCCCTGGTCGAAGGTCTGTCGGTAGTTGTCGGCGGCCTGCACGTGGTGCGGCAGCGAGAGGTTGGGCTTGATCGCCTCCGCCTGCGGTTTGACGGAGGTCACCGCGACGAGCCAGAGCGGGATGCCGATCGTGACGGCGGCGACGACCAGGACGACGGCGGGCTGCACCCAGCGCAGCGGGCCGCGCCGCGCGGGAGCGGGGACGGGAAGGGCGGTCACTGGTTGTCCTCCCTGCGGCGCAGACCGACGATGACCGGCACGGCGAGGACGACGACGATGAGGAACAGCACCAGGCTCATCGCGGAGGCCTGCGCGTACAGGCCCTGTCCGAAGACGCGGAACATGTAGATGTTGAAGACCTCGGTCTCGCTGCCCGGGCCGCCCGCGGTGGTGGCCTGGACGATGTCGAAGGTGTTCATCGAGCCGATCAGGGCGGTGGTGACGTTGAACGTGACCGCCGGTGCCAGCAGCGGGAAACGGATCGACCAGAAGGTGCGCCAGGCGCCCGCGCCGTCGATGCGGGCCGCCTCCAGGACGTCCCCCGGCATGCTCTTCAGACCGGCCAGGTAGATCAGCATGGCCAGGCCCATCCACTTCCAGCCGTGGATGAGGGTCACCACGACCAGGGTCCAGGTGGTGGAACCCAGCCAGGGGGTGTCGACCTGGTGGCCCGCCAGGGAGGACAGCACGCTGTTGAGCGCGCCGTCCTGGGCGAGCAGGGCGCGGAAGATGTAGCCGACCGCGAGGGCGGAGATCAGCACCGGGAGGAAGAACACGGCCCGGAAGAAGCGGTTGAAGCGGGTGTCGCGTTCCAGCAGCAGGGCCAGGGCGAGCCCGAAGCCGTTCTGGAAGAGGGCCACCAGCACCGCGTACTCCACGGTGATCCGGATGTCCCGCAGCATCGAGCCGTCCTGCAGGATGCTGCGGATGTTGGACAGTCCCGCGAACCGGATGTCCGGGTGGAACGCCGACCAGTTGGTGAACGGGTAGACGAAGTTGAGCAGGTTCGGCAGCAGGAAGAAGACACCGAACACGGCGAGCGCGGGCAGGGCGAACCACCATGGCTGGTCGGACTTCCCGCGTGGCCGGCGCCGCGGGTTGTGCCGCGCGGAACCGTGCGCCTGCTTGCTGGGTTTGGCGTCGGTGACGCCGACGGTGGCTGTGTCCGCCACGTCTCACCTCCGGTGAGTGGCCCGGGCCGGGTCCCTGTGAGCGGCCCGGGACGGAGCGGTCAGAAACCGGAGACGCCGCGCGCCTTGAGGACCTGGGTGAACTGGTCCTGGGCGGCCTGGGCGACCTGCTCCGGCGTCTTCTTGCCGTAGATCATGTCGGCCAGCGCGAGGTGCATGTCGGGCGCGGTGAGCGCCTTGACCTGGAAGACGCCCGTCGCGGACGACAGCGCCTTGGCCTGGGCGATCGCCGTCTGGGGCAGTCCGTCGGGGTTGGGCACGGCGGGTTCCACGGAGACGACCTTGTTCGCCTTGATGTAGGCGGGGTAGTCCTCGCCGAGCCAGAAGGACAGGAACTGCCGGGCGGCGGTCTGGCGCTTGTCGTCACCGGTGTTGAAGGCGACCACGCCGTTGGTCTGGTCGGGGGAGTACAGGGCCTTGTCGGAGCTGTTGGAGACCGGGAACCAGCCCAGCTTCCGGTCCATCTCCGCGGTGCTGGAGGTGGCCTGGATCTCGCTCTGCAGCGAGGTGACGTTGACGGCCATCGCGGCGCTGCCGTCCAGGAGCGCCTTGCCCTGGTCCACGAAGGTGGCGGTCTTGTAGTTCTTCTGCGCCAGCCCGCCGTCGAGGACCTGCGACTTGTACTTCTTGATCGCGTTCACGACGACCGGGTCGGTCCACTTGGCCTGGTTCTTGTTCAGCTTGTCCCAGAAGCTCTGCGGCAGGTCGGTCAGCTGCAGCTGTACCTGCCACTGCAGCGGCCACTTGTCGCCGCCGACCTCGAAGAACGGGGCGACGCCCGCCTTGGCCCTTACGGTCCTGGCGGTGGCGAGGAGGTCGGCGTAGCTGGTGGGCATCTTGGTGATGCCGGCCTTCTTGAAGACGTCCTTGTTGTAGTAGACGCCGAGGGTGGCCGGGCTGGTGACGATGGCGGCGTAGCGGTGGCCGCCGACCTGGCCGAGTCCCTGCTCGGTCTTGCCGAGCTTGCCGACCCAGTCCTCGTTGTCGAGCTGCAGCAGGTTCTTCTCCGGCTGGACGAACGGCAGGGTGCTGCCGGTGGGCTGCCAGAACATCAGGTCGGGCTTGTCGCCGGAGGCCAGCTTGGTGGGGACGTTCGACTCGTAGGGGTCGGGGATCACCTGGGTGGTGACGGTGGCTCCGGTCGCCTTCTGGAAGGCGTCGATGACCTGCTTGGGCTCGGCGACGCTGTTCTGCGCCACCCACATGGTCAGGTGGACGCCCTTCAGGCTCGCCGTCGCGTCGACCGATCCGGTCGGGGCGGCTCCGGTGCCGCCGGCGGTGCTGTCACTGCATGCGGTGGCCGTGAGGCCCAGCGCGCACGCGACGGCGAGGGAGGAGGCGACTCTTTTCATGGTGTGGTCCTTAGACACGCGAGGGTTGGCAGAGCTGTGCGGTGGAACGTGGGGGATGGCCGGGGCGGGGTGCGGGGCCGCCCGGGTCAGGCGGTCCTCCGGCCGGTGCTTTCGCGCCGGACCAGTTCGGGGGCGAGGAGCGTCGGTTCGGCCGGTCGGTGGTCGGACTCCAGCTGGGTGCGCAGGAGTTCGAAGGCGGTGCGGCCCAGTCCCTGGAAGTCCATGCGGACCGTGGTCAGGGCGGGGATGAGGAAGGGTGAGTGCGGGGCGTCGTCGAAGCCGATGACGCTGACGTCCGCGGGGACGCGTCGGCCGGCGTCGTGCAGGGCGCGCAGGACTCCGAGCGCCAGGTCGTCGTTGCCGCACAGGATCGCGGTGACGTCGGGATCGAGTGCCAGTCGGCCTCCCGCCGCGTAGCCGGCCTGGGCGTCCCAGCCCTCGCCGAGGGGTGGTGGCGGAGTGACACCGGCCGCCTCCAGGGCCTGGCGCCAGCCTTCGGCGCGGGGGGACATCGAGGTCCGGGAGCCGGTGGAGGTGGGGATCGCCACGTAGTGGACCGTGGGGTGCCCGAGGTCGAGCAGGTGGCGGGTGGCTGCCCGGGCGGCCTCGCGGTCGTCGGCCCACACCGCCGCCCGGGCCGGGGTGCGGCCGGGTGGTGGTGCCTCGACGGCCGCCGCGCAGGGCACGTCGGACGGCACCCGGTCCAGGGCCGCGGCCCCGAGCCGGTCGAACCCGATCACGATCATCCCGCCACCGGCCGCGGTCGCGGTGGCGACCGTGCGGTCCAGGTCGTCCTCCGGTGTCAGCACCCGCACGCCGACCGAGTAGCAGGCGGCCCGGGCGGCCTCCTCCAGGCCTTGCAGGGTGGCCGCGTAGCCGTGGAGGACGGTGTTGGACGTCAGAACCGTGACCGCCCTGGTGACGCCGCTGGCCAGGGCGAACGCGGTGGCGTTGCGGCGGAAGCCGAGGGCCGCGATGGCCTCCTGCACCCGGTGGCGGGTCTCCTCCCGCACGTTCGGACGGCCGTTGATGACCCTCGAAACGGTCTGGTAGGAGACATCCGCCGCCTCGGCGACATCACGGATGCTGGCGGCCTTCCGCCGACTGTGCCGAGAAGGGAACTGCGTTGACAGCTGCCGCCGAGATCGCCCGGGAGTCCCTGCTGTGGTGCGACGAGGTCCTCGGACTGCGTGCCGTGGCGGACGCGACCGGCTCGGTCGGGCTCGCCCTCGGTGACGGGAGCCCGGGATGCCGTGTTCCCCTCGTCGAGGTCGTCCTCACCGGGCACGGACGCACCTGGTCCGGAGAACGCTTCATCGACACGGCCGTCGGCGGCCGCCTGATGCTGCGCGACCACGAGACCGTCGAGGACGGTCACTGGCGGCGCACCACGATCCGGCTCACCGATCCGCAGACCGGTCTGGCCGCCCACGTCGTCCTGGCCACCGTCCCGGGTTCGGGTTTCCTGCGCAGCCAGGTGCGCCTGGTCAACGAGGGGGAGACCCCCGTGCACCTGGAGAGCGTCTCCACCCTCACACTCGGAGGCATCGCCGACCCGGGAGGCGGTCTGGGCGGTCTGACCCTGCACTGGGCCGACAACGACTGGCTCGCCGAATGCCGTTGGCGGCACGCCGGGTTCCGGGACCAGGTCGTCTCCCTGAACAGGGCGGCCCACGGCCACGAGGGCCGCGGCTGCTTCGAGCGCTGCTCGCAGGGCAGTTGGTCGACGGGCCGCCATCTGCCCCTCGGCGCCCTCACAGACGGCGCCGGCGGAGCCTGGCTCTGGCAGATCGAGTCCAGCGCGGGCTGGCGGTACGAGACCGGGGAGCGCGAGGGCGCCGCCTATGTGGCCCTGTTCGGGCCCGACGACGCACACCACCAGTGGCGGCACACGCTTGCTCCGGGCGAGGAGTTCACCACCGTGCCCGCCGTCCTCGTGCGCGCCGAATCCGGAGGCCTGGACGCGGCCTTCGGCGAGCTCACCGCCTACCGCCGCCTCATCCGCCGCAGCCACCCCGATCTCCGGGCGCTGCCGGTGATCTACAACGACTACATGAACACCCTGATGGGCGACCCCACCACCGCCAAGCTCCTGCCGCTGATCGAAGCGGCCGGTGCGGCCGGTGCCGAGGTCTTCGTCATCGACGCCGGCTGGTACGACGACGACGCCCAGGGCTGGTGGGACGCGGTCGGCGCCTGGGAACCCGCCGGTCGGCGCTTCCCGGGCGGCATCCAGGAAGTCCTGGACGCCATCCGACGCCAGGGCATGACACCCGGGCTGTGGCTGGAACCCGAGGTCGTCGGCGTCCGCAGCCCCCTCGCGCGCACCCTGCCGCCCGAGGCGTTCTTCCGCCGCGGCGGCGTCCGCCTGACCGAGCACGGACGCCACCACCTGGACCTGCGCCACCCCGCGGCCCGCGCCCATCTCGACCGGGTCGTCGACCGGATCGTGGGGGAGTGGGGCGTCGGCTACCTCAAACTCGACTACAACATCAACGCCGGCCCCGGAACCGAGAACGGCACCGAGAGCGCAGGCGCCGGACTGCTCGGCCACCACCGCGCCCACCTCGACTGGCTGGCCTCCCTCCTCGACCGTCACCCCGGCCTCGTCCTGGAGAACTGCGGCTCGGGAGGACTGCGCATGGACTACGCACAACTCGCCGTCGCCCAGCTGCAGTCCACGAGCGACCAGCAGGACCCGCTGCGCTACCCGCCCATCGCGGCGGCGGCCGCCACCGCCGTCACCCCCGAGCAGGCAGCCGTCTGGGCCTACCCCCAGCCGCACTTCACCCTCGACGAGATCGCCTTCACGATGACGACCGCGCTGCTCGGCCGGGTGCATCTGTCCGGCTTCCTCGACCGGATGAGCGAGGAGCAGTCCGCGCTCGTCCGCTCGGCCGTCGACGTCTACCGGCGCATCCGCCCCGAGATCGCGGAGGCCCGGCCTGTGTGGCCGCTGGGTCTGCCCTCCTGGACGGACACCTGGCTCGCGCACGGGCTGCACGCCGAGTCGGGCACGTATCTGGCGTTCTGGCGGCGCACGCCGGTCGCCGACGACCCGGAGGGGCCCGTCGGCCGGTCCGCGGTACAGGACCAGTCCGGCGACAGCGTCACCGTGCCGGTACCGCACCTGCGCGACTCTCCCGTGCGCCCGGCGGTGCTGTATCCGAGCGACTCCGGCGCGAAGGCGAGCTGGAACGCGGTCGATGGCACGCTCACGGTCACACTGCCCCGGCCGGGGACTGCCGTACTGCTGCGTCTCGGGTAGCGGCGACGGGTCGGGCCGGCGCCCGAAGACGGAAGTCGATGAAGTCGATGAAGTCGCCCCGCGCGTGGGTGGACATGCGTGATGGAAACACGCAGTGCAGTCGGGAATCGCGTGGCCGGGGTCTACTACAAGGAGCACAAGGCGGCCGACCCGAACTGGACCCCGTCCAACGACGGCGACCGCAGCGACCTGGCGATCGCCCTGTACTCCAGCACCGACGAGGGCAGGAGCTGGAAGGTCCTCAACGTCGTGGCGACCGGCGGCTGGCAGGGCGGCAGCGCGGGCGCGACTGGCACGAACGTCGCGACCGCCAACAAGGACAAGCAGGTGGACCCGCTGTGGGAGCCCTACCTGATGGTCTACAAGGGCAAGCTGGTCTGCTACTACTCCGACGAGAACGACTACACCGGCTTCGACCCGGTCACCGGCGTCCCGAAGAAGGACCCCGCCAACGACACGGCCACCGACTCGCACGGCCAGATCCTCGTGCACCGTACCTGGGACGGCCGGACCACCAACTGGAGCGACCCCGTCGTCGACATCTCCGGGTCGGTGCAGGACATGGGCGGCGGCAAGAGCGAGATCGGCGGCGGCCGGCCGGGCATGACCAACGTCGTCCCGACGTCGGACGGCAGGTGGATGCTCACCTTCGAGTACTGGGGCGGCGGAGCCAACACCCGCTATGTCATCTCCGACGATCCGCTGAAGTTCTTCCGCGGCAGCCAGACCGGCATGTCCGTCGGCGCGCTCCCGGTCGTCGCCGGTTCCCGTCCGCTCTCGGGCGGCGGCAGGCCGGTCCTGGTCCGCTTGCCCGACGGGCGTCTCGTCTACAACGCGGCGAACAGCGGCGACGTGTGGGTCAACGAGACCGGACGCAGCGACGTCGTGTGGACCGAGTACCAGACGACCTCGCCGGCCGGCTACAGCCGCAACCTCCAGTACGTCGACGGCACCGGCCGCATCGCGATCCTCAACAACCAGGGCACGTCCACGATCGCCTACGCCGAGGTCGACCTCGGCGACTCGGCCGGCACCTACTACCAGCTGGTCAACCGCAAGACCGGTCAGGTGATCGGTACCGGCAACAGGACCAACGACGCCAACCTCGGCAACGCGGACACACCGGACGTGGTTCTGGAGGACTCCGGAGCGGCGGCCGACCCGGACACCCAGCAATGGCACGTGGTGACCGAGCCGAACGGCGGTACGACCCTGCTGAACAGGTCGGGCGGCAGGGCGGCGGCCATCTGGACGGGCAACGCCACGGTCGGTCAGCGCATCGGCCAGTGGGTCGACAACAGCCCGACGGGCAGCTGGAACCTCGTCAAGGCGTCCGACGGTTACTACCGGCTCCAGGCCGTCAAGAACACGAGCCTCTACCTCACCGGGGCGTCCGCGGGAGCGCCGCTCACCCTCCAGAACGGCACTGCCGACGGCTCGCAGGACTGGAAGCTCGTCCGCTAGGCCTTCGCGAAAGGGGTGGTCCGGTCGATCGGACCACCCCGCTCTTCCCTGCGGAGAATCCGAACTATTCCTGCGTGATGGCGTAACCGGCGACGGACGGCCACCGAACCGTCAACAACACCGATTCTTCTTCCGCGCACCACGAGTGATCGACACCGCGACCCCAGACGACATAATCTCCCTGCTTTTCGAGAACGACATCTCGCCCAGGGAATTCCACGCGAAACCGGCCGCTGATGAGCACCAGGAGAGCGGTCCGCTCCTCACCCCGTACCCACTCCAGCCGCTGCTCGCCGCGCGGATGGATACCCCATTTGACCTCGACCGCCTCGGTGTGCCGAGGGTCGCCGACCTCCTTGAAGTGGCCGAGTATCCATCCTCGGTCCAGTGGGGCGTCGTGCCCCGCATTCCCTACGTAAATACCGTCGTTCATGAATGGGAATGTTATCAGTGGAGTCAATGTCCGACGAGGCGCGATTTGTCGGCTATTCGCGCAACGGGACGGAGTGAATTCCCGGAATTTCGGCTCGTACGGGTGCCTCGCTTGCCGTGTCAGGAAAGGCGGGCAGGTCCAGGGAGTTCAGGATGCCGGCGCGGAGGGGGTCGGAGTCGGGCAGGCCGAGTTGGTCGGTCAAGGTGAGGGCCTGGCCCCAGGCGTCGCGGGCGGCGGCGGGGTGGGCGGCGTGCCGGCAGGTCTCCGCCAGTTGGGTGAGCCCTCTGGCCGCGCTGAGGCGGTCGCCGGTCTGGTGGAACAGGGCGACGGCCCGGCGGTAGTGGGTGGCCGCAGCCTCGTACCGCCCGAGTCGCAGATGGACGTATCCGAGGCTGTCCTGGATGTGAGCCTGCCCGTTGAGGTCCCCCGCGTCCTCGGCGAGCGTGAGCGACGCGCGGCAGTGGACCAACGCCCGGTGGTGATGGCCGAGTTGTGCGAGGACCCAGCCGATGTGGTTGAGCGCGGCGGATTCTCCGGCGGCGTCCTCGTCCGCCCGGTGGTGGTTCAGGCTGCGCCGTGCGTGAGCGAGGGCCCAGTGGTGCAGGCCCTTGGCCTCGAGGAGCCGGGACAGGTGCTGATGGACCCGGGCCCGGCCGGAGTGGCTGCCGAGTTCGCCGTAGAGGGCGAGGGCCTTGAGGTAGTGGTCGTAGGCCTCGGTGTGGTGGTCCAGGCGGTCCAGGGCCAGTCCGAGGCCGCGGTGCGCGTCGGCCCGGGCCGCTGTGTTGTCTTGTCGGCGGGCGGCTTCGAGCGCTGTCGTCTGAACCGTCGCCAGGGCCTGCCAGTGCCCGTTGCGGTCGAGGAAGGTGGTGAGGGTCGAGGCCAGTTCCCAGTTGTCCGGTGCCGGGGACCGGGCGACGAGGGCGAGCAGGATCGGGTGCTCGGCGGTGAACCAGTCCAGCGCCTCCTGGTGATCGGAGAGCGGCTGTGCCGTGTCCTGCGCCGGAGTGCTCCGGGGCGTCAGCAGGGCGTCGGCTCTGCGCGCCGTGCCGAGGTAGTGGTCGAGCAGACGGCGGATGGCCCGCTCGCGGTCGGTGTCCTGGGCCTGGGCGAGTTCGGCGGCGTAGGCGCGCAGGAGGTCGTGGAGGGTGTACCGGCCGGGGAGGTGCTCGGTGAGCAGATGGACGCGGGTCAGGTCGGCCAGCCGGGAGCGGGCCGTGGACACGGGGACGCCGGCCAGCGCGGCGGCCGCGTGAACCGAGAGGTCGGGCCCGGGATGAAGCCCCAGCAGACGGAACATGCGGGCCGTGTCGGGGTCCAGGGCGCGGTACGACCAGAAGAACACGGCCCGCACCTGGGTGGCCGGATCTCCCGCGTCGAGGGCGTCGAGGCGGCCTCCGTCGGCGCGCAGTTCCTCCGCCAGCAGGGCGAGCGGGAAGTGCGGTCGGGCGGCGGCGCGGGCGGCCACCACGGCCAGCGCGAACGGCAGTCCCGCACAGCGGGCGGTGATCTCCTGCACGGCCGTCGGTTCGGCGGCGATCCGGGGGTCGCCGAGCCGGGCTGTGAGCAGGGCGCGGGCCTGGTCGGAGGTGAGCGGGTCGACGGTCAGGAGCCGGGCGTCCTCGGCCACGGCCAGGCTGGTGAGCCGGTTGCGGCTGGTCACCAGCGTGAAGGTGCCGCGGACGCCGGGCAGCAGGGGGCGGACCTGTTCCGCGTCGCGGGCGTTGTCAAGGAGGATCAGGATCCTCCGGTCGGCCAGCAGACTGCGGTACAGGCCGGTCAGTTCCTCCAGGCCGACGGGTACGCGCTCCGGCTGGACTCCGAGAGCGACCAGAAAGCCGCGTACGGCCTCTGCGGGGTCCGTCGGGGCCGCCGACGGGTCGAAGCCGCGCAGGTTCGCGTACAGCTGCCCGTCGGGGAAGGCGTCGCGTGCCCGATGTGCCCAGTGCACCGCGAGCGTGGTCTTGCCGACTCCGGCTGTGCCGGACAGGGCGACGATGCCCGACGTGCGGGCCAGTTCGTCGAGTCGGGCCACTTCGCTGCGGCGGCCGGTGAACGCGGTGACGGGCGCCGGGAGTTGGGCCGGGGGAGTGCCTGTCACCTCCTGCGGGGCGGGCGTGGTCCGCGGTGCGGTGGGCCGTGCCGTTCCGGGGGCAGAGGTGCGGCCGGCGGGCGGGGCGGGGGGCGGTGCCAGGACGATGGCCTGGATCTGCCGTAGCGCGGGGCCCGGTTCGATGCCCAGTTCACCGGCCAGGCGGTGCCGGACGTGCTGGTAGTGGGCGAGGGCTTCGGCGGCGCGGCCACTGTGGTGCAGGGCGAGCATCATCTGGCCGGCGAGGCGTTCGTCGAGGGGGTGTGCGGCGGAGCGGGCCCGCAGGCCGGGCAGGGACTCGGAGTGGCGGCCGAGGCGTAATCGCAGGTCGTCGAGGTCGAGTTGGGCCGCGAAGCGTTCCTGGTCGAGGGTGTCGCGCACCGAGTTGAACCAGGGTGTGTCGAGCGGGCCGAAGGCGTCGCCGGTCCATCGGGCCAGCGCGTTCTCCAGCAGGGTCAGGGCTTTGTGGTCGTCGCTCCTGCGGGCTTCGGCGACCAGGCGGCGGAAGTCGTGCACGTCCACGGTGGCCGCGGGGGTCAGGGCGAGGACGTAGCCGCCCGCCTGTCGGGTGATGGCCACCTCGGTGGTGGTGGAGAAGGCCTGGCGCAGGCGGGAGACGTAGCCGTGGAGGGTGGCGCGGGCCTGGCGTGGGGGGGCCTCGCCCCAGACGCGTTCGGCCAGTTCCCCGGTGGTGACGGGCCGTCCGGTGTCCACGAGGAGCGCGGCGAGGACGCTGCGCTGCCGGGAGTGGCCCAGGGGTGCGGGCTTGCCGTCGATGTGCGACTCGATGCTGCCGAGCACCGTGAGATGCACCGTCATGACCGCATACCTTCCAAATGTCGGGTCCGACCCTCTTGTGATACCTGCCCGGCAAGACCGATTCAAGGTTCGTCCCAGCCTTGTCCTGGAACCGTCGGACACAGTGAGGGGCTCTGGAGCCGACGTCGTGATCGGGGGACGCGTTGAGCAGGCCACGAGCTGAACAGCCGCAGCGGCGCCGTGACTTCCGCCTGTACTGGCTGGCCGGCGTCACGGACCGGCTGGGCACGCACGCCGCCGAGCTGACCCTCGTGCTGCTCGTGCTGACGGCCGGCGGGAGTCCGGCGCTGGCCGGCCTGGTGGGGACGGTCGCGCTGACCGTCCCCACCGTTCTCGGGCCGGTCGCGGGCGTCCTCGCCGACCGCTGGTCGCGAAAGCACCTCATGCTCTGCTCGGCGGCGGTCGCGTTCACCGCGTTCGGGGTGCTGACCTCGGCGGTGTTCCTCGACCGGATCACGCTGCCCCTGCTGTTCGCCGTGACCGCGGTGGAGAGCGCCGCGGGCGCGGTCTACGCGGCGGCGGCCCGCGGCGCGATCCGGGCGGTGCTGCCGCCGGACGACCCGAGCGGGGCGGTCGCGGCGCTCCAGGCCCGCGATCAAGGGGCCGCGCTGCTGGGCCCGTTCCTGGGCGGAGTGCTGTACCAACTGGCCCGCTGGGCGCCGTTCGCCGCGAACACCCTCTCGTATGCCGGGACCGCGCTGTGCGTGCGCGCCATTCGCACCGAACTGTCGCCACCGGGCGGCACGGACCGCACGAAGTCGTTCCGGGACTCGGCCCGGGAGGGGCTGAGCTTCCTGTGGCACCAGCCGTTCCTGCGCTTCGCCCTGCTGTGGGGGGCGGGTGTGAACGCCGTGTTCACCGCCGCGTACTACTTCGTGCTCATCGCGGCCCGGACGCACGGCGCCTCGCCCGCGTCGGTCGGGCTGATGCTCAGCCTGGCCAGCGGGTGCGGTCTGGCGGGCGCGCTGGTGACGCCCTGGCTGCTGCGCCGGGTGTCCGCGAGGCGGCTCGTCGTCGGCTGCTCGCTGGCCATGGTGGTGCTGGTCGCGCCGCTCGGCGCGGTGCGCTCCGTGTGGGCGTACGGCGCCCTGTTCGGGGCCGCGCTGTTCGTCGGGCCGGTGCTGAGCGTGCTGTTCCAGACCCGGGCGATCGCGCTCGTCCCGCCCGAGCTGCAGGGGCGTACCGGAGCCGCCCTGGAGAGCGCCGTGAACGCCGTGCAACTCCTCGCGCCCGTCACGGCGGGCCTGTTGACCGCACTGCTCACCCCGGTGGCCGTCGGACTGCTGCTCGCGGCTCTTCTGCTGGCTCTGGCCGGATACGCGCACCGCGGCCGCAGGCACCTCGACGACCAGCCGCCCGCACCGGTTCCGACCCCCGTGTCCCAAGGAGACTGACGTGGAGATGCAGCTGCTCGCGGCACCCTGCACGCTGCCCTCGATCGCCGAACTCGCCCCGGACCGCGGGTGCTTCGTCGGCGCCGCCGACGACCGGTGCGAGATCTTCGCCTGGGACGTGGCTCGGGGGACGGCACGGCAGGTGACCGACCGGCCCGGGCTCGGCACCGACGTCGCGGACGTGGAACCGGGCGGCGAGCGCTTGTGGTGGTTCGACGACGACCGCACAGGGCGCGGGAGTTGGCGGATCCAGCCATGGGAGGGCGGCGTGGACCGGCCGGCACTGCCCGGTACGCCGCCCGCGCTGAACGCCGGGCTGGCGATGGCCGCCGACGGCACCGCCGCTGTCGGACTGATCGACGACCGAGGCTTCTCGGTCCGGCTTCGGACGCCGGAAGGACGGACGCACACCGTCCTGTCGACACGGGGCGGCGGCGAGCTGATCGACCTGACGCCCGACGGCTCCCTGCTGGCCGTGGAGCAGGAGACGGCCGTACGCGTGCTGGACCGCTCGGGGACCACGGTCGCCGAACTCCCCGGCCCTGTCTGGTCGGCGGGCTTCCGGCCGACGGACGGCCCACCGCTGCTCCTGCTGCTGGCCGAGGACGACGACGGCTACCGGTTCGGGACCTGGACACCGCAAGCGGGCTCCCGGCCGGTGGAGTGGTGCCGGTTCGAGTCGGAGGCGTCGGCGAGCTGGACCCCCGACGGCCGGGTGCTGGTCCGTCAGGACCGCCGCGGCCGCAGCGATCTCCACCTGGTCGACCTCGACCGGCAGTGCCGTGACGCCCTGCCCGCTCCGGCCGGAACCGTGCTCGACGCCCGGATGCAGCCGGGCGAGGACCTGCACCTGGTGTGGACGGACACCAGGACACCGCCCGTGCTGCGGACCTCCTCCGGCCGCCGGCCGCCCGGCATGCCCGAACTCCCCTCCTTGGACATGCCGTTGACGATCGATGACCGGTGGACCCCCGGGCCCGGAGGGCGGATCCACACCCTCCTCACCGCTCCGGCGAACCGGCCGGGGCCGTGGCCGACGGTGTTCCTGGTGCACGGCGGACCGTTCCAGCAGGACCGGGACGCCTACGACCCGGCCGTGGTGCTGCTGACGGCCGCCGGGTTCGCGGTCGCGCGGGTCAACTACCGCGGTTCGACCGGCTACGGGCCCGCCTGGCGCAATGCCTTCGACGCCGGCGTGGGACTGCCCCAGGTCGCGGATCTCGCGGCGGTCCGCGCCGACCTCGTCCGCGAGCAGCTCGCCGACCCGGACCGGACGGGGCTGGCGGGCTGGTCCTGGGGCGGCTACCTCACCCTCCTCGCCCTCGGTACACAGCCCGAACTGTGGCGGGCGGGGGCGGCGGTGCATCCCGTCGCGGACAGCGCCGCCGCCTTCCGGGCGGGCACACCCGCGCTCCGCTCCCTGGACACCCGACTGTTCGGCGGCACCCCCGACCAGCAGCCGCACCGGTACGTGCAGGCCTCCCCGATGACGTACGTCGACGCGGTACGTGCCCCGGTCCTGCTGGTGGCCGGCGGCAGCGACGTCAAATGCCCACCGGAGCAGGTGGTCCGCTACGCGCAGGCGCTGCGCGCGCGGGGGCTCGACCCCGAACTGCTGGAACCCGACAGCGGACACGACAGCCGCCTGGCGGACGAGCAGGCCATGGTGCTGACCGCTGTCGTGTCGTTCCTGGGTGTGCAGCTGGGCGGCGGCCTGCCGCTGAGCGGCCACGTCGGCGCCCGGACCGTACGACCCGTATGAGAATCCGCCGGGCCACGCCCCGGCGGCCACTGCCGAGCCGATCCCGAGAGGAGGTGAACAGCGTGCGCAAAGCCGTCGTCCACAACGACCCGCTCGACCTCAAGAACCAGTCGCGGGCCAACCGGCCGATCATCGTCATCATCGTCAGCTCCTGACCCGCGGACGCCGGGGCGGCCCTCGAGCCGCCCCGGCACTCCCACCCACCTCAACCGCCTTCATTCCTCAGGGATTTCGGTCACCCGGGAGTCACTGTGAAGATCGTTCTCGTCACCATGCCCTGGGCACTCCTCGACGTGCCCTCCCTCGCGGTGGGCATCCTGCGCCGCAGCGCGCAGCAGGCCCTTCCGGATGCCGAGGTGACCGTCGTCCACGGCAATCTCGACTATGTCGACTGGCTGCTGGAACGCCGTGAGTTCACCCTGGCCCAGTTCAACCTGCTCGCACTGGACAGCTACTTCAGCGGCCTGGGCGACTGGGTGTTCTCCTCCGCGCTCTACCCCGACGACGATCCCGAGCCGCGGATCAAGCAGATGACCGAGGAGCTCCCGCTGTCCGACAAGGACCGCGACATGGCGATCGAACTGCACCGCTCGGCACCGCAGTTCATCACCGAGCTGGCCGCGCGCATCATCGCCCTCGAACCGGACCTGGTCGGCTTCACCTCGACCTTCCAGCAGAACACCGCCTCCCTGGCCACCGCCCGCGCCATCAAGCGGGCCGCGCCTTCGGTACGCACGGTCTTCGGCGGCGCCAACTGCGACGGACCCCAAGGGGCGGCCCTGCACCGCAACTTCGACTTCGTCGACTACGTGGTCCGCGGCGAGGGCGAGCACGCCTTCCCCGCCCTGCTGAAGGAACTCACGAAGGACACCCCCGATCCCGAGGCGCTCGCCGCCATCCCGGGACTGTGCCTGCGCGACGGCGGCACCGTCCGGGCGACCTCCATGAACACCAAGCCGCTGCGTCCGGCCGACATCGTCTCGCCCGACTACGAGGGCTACTTCGAACGCCTGGAAGCCTCCAAGGCACGTGACTGGGTGGAGCCGAAGCTCGTGGTCGAGGGCTCGCGCGGCTGCTGGTGGGGCGAGAAGCACCACTGCACGTTCTGCGGGCTGAACGGTTCGTTCATGGAGTTCCGCAGCAAGAGCCCGGAGGCCTTCTACGACGAGGTCGTCGGCCAGGTCGAACGCCACCAGGTGCTCGACATGTACGTCGTCGACAACATCCTCGACATGAAGTACCTCTCGACGGTGCTGCCCAGGCTCGAACGGAGCGGCTACGACCTGCGGCTGCAGTTCGAGATCAAGTCGAACCTGCGGCGCGAGCAGCTGGCGACCCTCTACCGGGCCGGACTGGTCAACGTCCAGCCGGGCATCGAGAGCCTGAGCAGCCGAGTGCTGAAGCTGATGGACAAGGGCGTCACCGGCTGCCTGAACGTGCGGATGCTGCGGGACGCCGAGACCGTGGGCCTCTCGGTCTCCTGGAACTACCTCTACGGCTTCCCGGGCGAGCGCCCCGAGGACTACCTGCCGCTGATCGCGCAGTTCCCCGCCCTGCACCACCTGGCCCCCATGGAGGGAGTGGCCCGGATCGTCACCGAACGCTTCAGCCCCAACTTCGACCGTCCGGAGTTCGGGTTCCAGCCGCTGCGGCCGGACGCCCAGTACCGGCGCAACTACAACCTGCCCGAGTCCGAACTGCTCGACCTCGGATACCTGTTCACAGGCCCGCACCGCGGCATCGAGGACCCGACCAGCGACCTGCTCAAGGCCGCCGGCGACCGCTGGCAGGAGGAGCACGTCCACAGCAGGCTCAGCGGGGTGGACCTCGACGACCGGATCGTCCTGGTCAGCCGGCGCAAGGACTTCGACTGGACCACGATGACCCTCGAGGACCCGTACGAGGTGGCCGTCTTCCGTCTTCTCGACCAGCCGCACGCCACCGCGTCACTGCTGCGCAAGCTCGGCGGCGACACCTCCGTCACCAGGCTGGAGGCCCTGTTGTCCGACTGGCTGCGCCTCGGCCTGGTCTTCACGGACGACGAGCAGTGGGTGCACATCGTGCCGACCGCCACCAACCAGGAACTCCTGCGCTTCGAGCGGATCTTCGACACCCGGCGCAAGGGCACCACCGACGAACCGGAGCCCGAGCCGAGCCTCGCGGGCTGACCCGAGCAGCACGAAGGAGTACATGGCATGCCCACGACGACCCCGCTCACTCTGACGACCTGGCGCGACCACGACGAGGAGGTGCTCCAACTCCCCGCGCTGCGGCCGCTGACGACGGTGGTGGCCGACTCCGCCACCCCGGCCGAGACCGCCGCGAAGCTGTACACCGAGGGCGTGCGGCGGGTCGCCCTGGACCGCCCCGCCGACCTGACCGGGGCCACCGGAGCCCGGACGATCGTCTCGACGATGCTGCTGCTGGGCGAACTCACCAGCTGGGGCATCGTCGTCGACTGGGACGTGGCGCTCGGAGCGGACCCGGACATCTGGCGGTCCTTCAACCACCTCCACCCACCGCGGCGGATCCTGGACACGGAGCACGCGAAGGAGGCTGCGGACATCCGCCAGGAGTGGCGCTCGACCTTCTACGTCGGCAAGTGCGTCTACCGCAGGGGCCCAGGCTTCGTGCAGGTCCGCGACCGCCGCGCCGGCGGCTCGCTGGCCCGCTACACCCTCGACGACCCCGGCTATCTGGAAGCCGTCGACAAGCTGGCGCACGGCTGCCCCGCCGAGGCCGTGGCCCCCGACGTGCTGGACCACCTGGTCGGCGAAAGCCTCGCCGGCCGCGCGGGCCGCCTCGCCTGGTGGCTCCCGTACCGGGTCCGGCGCTGGCCGTGGCCTTCGTTCGCGGTCTGATCGGCCCGCGGTCTGATCGGCCCGGGGTGTGACCCTGGCGGCGGGCGGGTGCCGCGGGTCAGGGCGCTGCTGACGCGAGGTGCCGGCAGATCTGCTCCGGGATGCGTGTCACTCGGCTGGGTGAACTCGTGGACGGAGTCGGTGAGGATGCGTGCGATGACGGTCCGCTGGTAGATCTCGCGATACCGATCGGCATGGGTCCGCACCGTCTACTCGGACAGCCCGGCCTTGTGCCTGAAGACGGCGTAGAGGCTGGAGGCGGACAGCCCCAGGGCCGCGGTCAGGGCGCGGGTCGAGGTGCCGGAGCAGCCCCGTCGCCAGAAGAGGCGAGCGGCATCGAGGATCGCGCGCTCGCGACCGAAGTCCGGCGGTCGTCCACGGGTGCGCACGGTCACGTCGGCATTATTGATCGTTTGCTCCACAAGGGCTCTGTGGAGCAAACGATCCGCGACGACGTCCGGCAGCGCGCGGCGCCGGCCGAAGTCCATGAACGCGCCGGTGCTCGGCCGACTCCTCGACAGCCTCGCCGCCCGCTGACGGGCACCCGTGGAACCTGCGGAGTGCCGCTGCCCGCCCTGTGAGGTATGCGGGCGGCCGCTACGGGCAGGAGGGCCAGAGTGGCTGTTGAGTAGAGTGAACGTGAGGTGAGGGGAGGTTGTGGTGAGGGCGACGCGTACGTTGGCCGCGCTCGACGAGGTCGACTCCGGCGACCACGTCCTGCAGCTCCTGGACCCCGCGGATGACGTGTGGGACCGCAGCCGGGCCTTCGTCTCGGACGGGGAGCTCTTCGGCGACAAGGTGCTGGTCGTCGGCCCGTTCTCCCGGACGGCCGCCGCCGTTGCCCCCGTGCTGCTCGACCCCGCCCGGCTGAACGGCTCCCTGATCTCCGCGGTGCGACGCGAGGCCGCGAGCGCCGAGCGCGAGGGATACCGCTCGCTGCGCGTACTGCACCACGTGACGTGTGACGGGTCCGCCGCCGACCCGGAACAGCTGTTGCGCAGCGAGCTCGACCTGGAGGAGTTCGCCGCGGACAGTGGTGCTCTGGTGGTCTGCGCCTATCAGTGCGGCGAGGAGAACGTTTCAGCGCCTGAACAGGCGAGAAGCGTGCATCCTCACCACCTGGGCAGCCGTCCCGCGTCACCCGCCTTCCGGGTGTACCGGACCGGCAAGGACGGCTGGACCGTGAGCGGGGTCATCGACAGCGATGGCGCCCCGGTCTTCGGCGCCGTCCTGCGCACCCTGCTGTGCCAGGTGGCGACGGTGCGCCTGCTCTGTCACGGCCTGGACTTCCTGGACGCGGCCGGCATGAGCTCCCTCGCCGACGCGGCCCGCTGCCTGCCCGACCGCAAGGTGGTGCTGGAGGGGACGAACGAGACCGTACGCCTGGCCTGGGAGCTGACCGGCTTCGCAGACCCTTCGATTCCGGTGGTGATGACGCCGTGACCTCCTCCCCTCCCCGTACCGATCCCCCGTCGCCGGGGCCGGGGTATCGGCACGAGCTGTACCCGTACCGTTCCGGGGAGGAGTTCCTCGAGGGCACCGTGGGCTTCATCCGGGAGGCGCTGGAGTGCGGTGAAGCCGTGGTGGTGGCCGTCCCCGAGAGCAAGGTCTCCCTGCTCCGGGCCGAGGTCCCCGAGGACCGTGCGGTGCAGTACGTCGACACCAGCCCTCTGGCACACCATCCGGGTCGGCTCATCGCGGCCTGGCAGGACTGGATCAAGGACTACACGGCACAGGGGCGGCCCGTGCGCGGGATCGGCGAGTCACCGTGGGCCGAGGCCCGCTCCCGCTCCGAGGTGGAGGAACTGCGCTATCACGAGTGGCTGCTGAACAGGGCTTTCGCCGACGGCCCCGCCTGGTGGCTGCTGTGCCCGTACGACCTTGCCGGTGAACAGGCGGCCATGGAGCAGATGGCCCGCTGCCACCCCGAGATCCGCGCGGACGGCCGTACGACCGCCTCCGCCGACTTCGACCGGCAGGCCCCGTTCGACTTCGCCGTCCTGTCCCACCCCTGCGATCCCTACGACGAGTTCGCCTACTCGAGCGGTGATCTCCCCGCACTGCGGGAGAAGATCACCGGGTGCGCGGAGCTGGTCGGCCTGGGTGGTCGCCGGCTGCGCGAGATCCATCTGGCCGCCACCGAAGTGGCAACGAACAGCATTCGGCACGGCGGCGGTCAGGGCGTCCTGCGCACCTGGGCCGAGGACGGCCGCCTGGTGTGCGAGTTCCACGACGCCGGCTACATCAGCGACCCCCTCGTGGGCCGCTCCAGGCCCGACCACAGACAGATGGGCGGGCGGGGACTGTGGCTCGTGCACCAACTGTGCGACCTCGTCGAGATCCGCTCCACCCCCACGGCGGGCACCACGATCCGCCTGCACACCGAAGTGCCGACCGACCCCACTCCCTGAGACCCGGCGCCGCGACCGCACCGGCCATCCACCTGGCGTCCACCTCGGCGGACGTCTCCTCACATGATGTCGTCGTGACGCGGCTCGGCGTCGTACTCAGGACGGCTGGTCGCTCCATGACTCGTAGGTGTGCGTGGCCTCCTCGGTGTAGCGGCTGTCCACGAACGCGACCATGGCCATGGTGTCGGGGTCGGGTTCCGTCGCTGCCGTTCGATGGGTGATCGTGTCGGGCAGCATCACCAGTGATGTGGTTCCCCGGCCTGCGTCGGCGGGGCGCAGCTGGACGCGGATGCCGTGTCGGTCGGCCAGTCGGCCCACCACGAACAGGCCCATGCGCTGGGAGATGGCGAGGTCCACGGTGGGTGGGTCGGCGAGGTTGCGGTTGATCGCTGCCATCTCGTCGGCGGGAAGCCCGATCCCCTGGTCGTGTATCTCGAGCATGATCCTGCCGTCGGGCAGCCGCGTGGCGGTGACATGGACCGGGGCGTGCGGCGAGGAGAACGTGGTGGCGTTTTCCAGGAGTTCGGCGAGCAGGTGCACGAGGTCGTTCACGGCGCGCCCGTCGATCTCGGTTTCCGGAAGGCCGGACAGCTGGATGCGCTCGTACTGTTCGACCTCCGAGACCGCCGCGCGCAGGACGTCGACCAGGGGCAGCGGCTGGTCCCACTGCTGGACCGGGGCCTCGCCGCTGAGCACCAGGAGGTTCTCGCCGTTGCGGCGCACGCGGGTGGCGAGGTGGTCGAGCTGGAAGAGGTTCTCGAGCTGGTCGGGGTCGGCCTCGCTGCCTTCCAGGTCGGTGATCATGTGGAGCTGGCGCTCGACCAGGGACTGGCTGCGGCGTGCCAGGTTGCTGAAGATCGTGTTGATGTTGGCGCGCAGCAGGGCCTGTTCGGCGGCGAGCCGTACGGCCTCGCGGTGGACGTGGTCGAAGGCGCGGGCGACCTCGCCGATCTCGTCCGTCGTCGTGATCGGTATGGGTACGACGTCGTCGTCGACTCTGCCGGGCACCGCCCGGGTGAGCTGAGTCAGTCGGGCCGGCAGCCGCTGGGCGGCGATCTCGTGGGCGGAGGCGCTGAGCCGGCGCATGCTGGTGCTCATGGTGCGGGCCACCCAGTTCGCGAGGAGGAAGGCGGCCAGGATGGCGGCGAGCACGAGCGTGGCGTTGATGATCGCGTCGTTGCGCGCGTCGTCGGCGATCGTGTGTGCCTTGGACAGCGCGGTGTCGGTGAGATAGACCTCGACACTGCGGTAGGCGTCGAATCCGAGGGTGGAGGCCGCGAAGAAGACCTCGGGTGTGATGCCCTGCTCGGCGAGTGACGCGGCCGTCGCGCCGGAGGCGATGGCGCTGGTCATCTTGGCGAGGCTCGGTGGGGCGGCGAAGGTCTTGCCGGATGCCTCGGCCTGCGTCTGCGCCTCCGCGATCTGCTCCTGTCCCTTCTTCTGCGCGTCCGTCAGCGCCTGGCGGAGCCGGGCCGTCTCGGCGGTTCCGGCAAAGCCGGCGTACTCCTGGAGAGCGACCTGTTCGAGGTAGACGTAGGACTTGAACGAGGCGAGCTGGGACTCCAGTTCGCCCTTGGCCAGCTTGCTGCGGTTCTCGATGAGGAGGTGGGTGCCGATCGCGCGGATCAGCGACTCGGCGGCCTGGGCGAGCGAGACGGCGTAGAGGGTGCGGCCGTAGGTGGACTGGCTGGTGATGCCGAATCCGAGTTCGTTGGAGATCTCCATCAGCGGGTGCTGGACGGCGTGGTAGCTCTCCTCGGTCTGTACGCCGGTCATCTTGGGCGTGAAGGCGGCGGCGCGCACCAGGGGCAGTTGCTTCTCGCCTGCGCGCACGAGTTCGATCCGGCGTTCGAGACCGGCGGTCGTCGGCATACGAGCGACCGCGGCGTCGAATTTCTTTGCGTCCTCGTCGGTGATGCGCCGGGCCTTGAGGATGGTGCTGGAGTCCCTGTCGCCGTTGACCAAGGGGATGACGGAGACGTCGCGTTCGTTGATGGCGTCACTGGCGTACTTGTTTGCGGCCTGGACCAATTCCGCGACGCGGACCGCGTCCTTGGCGGTCTGCCAGGTGTCGATGGTGCGTTTGACTCGTACGCCCCCGAGGATGAGGGCGACGAGGACCGGAATCAGAAGGATCGCCTGCAGTTTCTGGGCCACACGCAGGTTGCGGGCACCGAATCTTCGGCGCAGGGGAGTGGGGGTGTGCGACACGGTCGTCCTATCCGCTCAGTTCCGCCTCGTGCTCGACACACTCCTCAATGAGGCGGCGACAGGGAGTTGACCAGATCAGGTCGGTTCGATGTCTAGCATTCCGCTTTCACTTCTGACCCGGATTTCACCAAAACTGTGCGCAGTTGATTTCTGCGGCGGACGGGCGACAATTCAGCGTCCCGCGTGGGCACATTGTCTTGGCATATGCAGGAGGAATTGGCCGCTGCTTCAAGAATGAGGGACGAGCCCTCCTCGATACACACCCCGTCGGCGCCGCCTACGTCACGATGAGCAGAACGATCCACATGACGGCGGCCAGAATCGGCAGCGCGTAGGCGATCAGCGGCATCGCGCTGGGGCCGGGGATGCGGCTGGTCGCATAGGTCTCGGCGTAGTCCGGCAGACGCTCGGCCGTGCGTTGCTGGATGGCACGGTTGTAGCGGTGGTACCGGTGACCCACGTATGCCCAGATCGCGGTGAGAGCGACTCCGAAGCCGGCCAGGACGCGTGCCGCCGCGTGCGTCGTGCCCGAAGTGGCCGTGGTGCTGTAGGCCACCGCCAGGAGGGACTGTGCGACGAGGAACAGGTTGCCGCGCTGGAAGACCATGGTGTCGGTGTGGAGGTGGTGCTCCCACAGACGAGCGTCTGCGTCTCGCCGCTGGTCCTCGGTCTCTGCCGTCGTCATGCGACAGGTCTGCCCGCGGCCTCGGGGGAACAGTCGGCTCCGGCAAGGCTCACAACAGCATCCCCCGGCGCGAACCGCACCGAGGCGCCCTCGTCGGCCAATCGCCGGGAGTGTCGCGCCTCAGCAGACCCATGACTCGACTCAGCCACCCCGTGCGGGGCTGGTGGTCCCTGTCGATCAGGAAACGTGCTGTCTGCGGCGGGTCGCACGAGGGTTGGCCCCTCTGGTGACGTTCCCAGTAGCGGGCCACTCTGCGTTCCAGATCGGCCAGGTCGGCTCTTCCGGTCCTGGTCAGGAGGACCGGGCCCTGCGGCCCTTCGGGAGCGGTCAGCGCCAGCACGCCACCGTCCGGTGAGTACGCCGCCGGGTACTCGCCCTCCGACACGTCTATCGCCTCCAGGTAGTTCGTGGCGTGCGCGAAGGACTCGAAGGCGTACAGGTCCTCGTCCCGGTCGAAGACGAGGACGGTTTCGCAGGGGAGATCCATGCCGGTCACTCTGACAGCGGCTCTTCGCCTGCCGCACCCGAATATGCAGCGCGTGCGGTGCGGCCCGCGGCAGGGCCTGGACATGGTTGCGGGTGGGACACCGGATCGGCGTCCCACCCACGCGCGCTCCACGCGGAGGCCTGTCGGAACCGTCAGCGTGCGGTGAGCTTCCACAGGTGGTCGGCCGTGCCGTTGTCGTCCCACTGCAAGACCTGGGCGCCGGAAGCGGTGCTCATCTGGTCGACGCCGAGGAGGCGGCCGCTGTTGTAGTTGGCGATCTTGTAGTAGCCGTCGCGGGCCGGGATGACCTGCCAGAGGTGGTCGGCGGTGCCGTTGTCACCCCAGATGAGGGCAGTGCCGCCGGAAGCGGTGCTCGCGTTGGTGATGCCGAGCAGCAGGCCGCTCTTCTGGTTGACGATCTTGTAGAGCCCGGAACCCGCGGCCGTCAGCGTCCAGTTCTGGTCGGTGCCGGTGGTGGAGGTCGCCTGGACGACCGAAGTGCCTTGGGCGGTGGCCGCGTTGAGGGTGTCGAGGGCGAGGCCGCTGTTCTTGTTGGTGATCTGGTACCGCCCGGCCAGTGACGTGGACGTGCCGCTCGGCGTGATCACCAGGTGGTAGCCGTCGGAGGCGTTCATCGTCACCGGGACCGTGACCGAGCCGCCCGAGACGGTGTAGTCGGCGTCGTAGATGGTGATCGGGCCGGGGGAGGCGGTCGTACGCCCGGTGTTGGGGCTGTACTCCAGCTTGACGTGGACCGTGCTGCCGAAGGCCGAGAGGGAGGACAGGCCGTTGACCGTCACCGCACAGGAGCCGGAGCAGCCGCCGGCGACGACGCTGATCTGGTTGCCCGCGCTGTTGCGGGACGCGATGCCGTCGATGCCGGTCTGCGCGGGCGGCGTGGTGACGAGCATGTTCCCGGTCATGTCGCCGTACCACTTGTACGTCCAGTACGAGCCGTTGGGCGAGCCACCGGTGTCGGTGAGGGTGTCGCCGAGGGTGCCGTAGTGGTTCCAGAAGGCGAGTTCGGCGTCGCGGACACCGCCCCGCTCGAACTTGGCGGCGTAGCTGATCAGCGCACCGGAATTGCCCATCTCGGAGGGCGTGCCGTACTCCTCGATGTCGATGGGCCGCGGACTGAGACCCAGGCTGGATTCGAGGGCGCGGTAGTCCGCGATGTGCGCGGCGACGGTCGAGCTGGTCTGGAGTTCGTGCCAGGCGATGACGTCGGGTACGGCGTTGTTGGCGATGGCGTCCTGGAGGAACGTCTGCATCTTGGCGCGGGTGTACGTCGCGAAGCTCGGACCCTGGATCGGGGTGGTGGCGTCCTTGGAGCGGATCTCCTTGTACGTCGTGTTCCAGGCGGCGTCGAAGGGGCCGGCCTTGGCGGTGTCCCAGTTCGCGTCGGGCTCGTTCCAGATCGCCCAGGCCGAGATGTTGGTGACACCGGACGCCTTCACGGCGGCGATCTGCTTGTCCACGGCGGACAGCCAGTCGCTCATGCTGACCCACTTGTAGGGGAAGTTCGGGTACCAGTCGGGCATGCGGGCGACGACCTTGGCGCCGGCACGTGCCGCTTTGGGGGCCACGACGAGTGCGTCACCGGCCGGCTTGGGTTCGCCGTTGGGGAGTTGGGAGCCGCCCGGGGCCATCTGAACGAAGGTGTTCGGCTTGAGTGCGCTGACCAGGCTGTCGGCGGGGGTCGTGTCGTCCGCCAGGCCGTAGAGGCTGCCGGTGGCGACGTGGGTGACGGGGCGCAGGGTCTGGTTGGCGTTGACCACCAGGGTGGTGGCGGAGGTGGGGGTCGCGTGCGCCGGGGCGGCGGTGGCGAGGCCCGCGGCGGCGAGTGCGGTGGCGGCGAGGGCGGCTGTGAGGCGCGCGTGTCCGGTGGTGCGGCTCATCGAGGGGTCTCCTGAGGAGAGGGGGATGGGGAGGAGGACCTTCCTGGGGCGGAGTCAGTCCTTGACCGCGCCCGCGGTGACGCCCGCGGCCACGTAGCGCTGGGCGAGTACCAGCAGGACCGCCGCGGGGACGGACGCGACGACGGCGGTGGCCATGATCGCGTTCCATTCCTGGTTGTTGTTGCCGATGTACTTGTAGATGCCGAGGGTGATCGGCCTGAGATCGCCGCCGCTGTCGAGGGTGTTGGCGAAGACGAAGTCGGACCAGGCCCACAGGAAGCTGAAGAGGGAGACGGTGACCAGGGCGTTGCGGCTGACCGGCAGCACGATCGACCAGAAGGTGCGGAAGGTTCCCGCGCCGTCGATGCGGGAGGCGGCGATGAGTTCACCGGGGATACCGGACATGAACGCCGTGAAGATCATGACGCCGAACGGGACGGCGATGGTGGAGTCCGCGATGATCAGCCCCCACCAGGAGTTGAGCAGACCGAGATCGAGGAAGATGCCGTAGAAGCCCATCGCCATGACGATGCCGGGGATCATCTGGGCCACCAGCAGGGCGAGTCCGAGCGCGCTTCCGCCGAACGGCCGGAGCTTGGCCAGCGCGTACCCGGCCGGGGCGGCGAGCAGGAGGGTGAGGGCGACCGTGCCCAGGCCGATGAGGAGGCTGGTGCCGAGGTAGGGCATCTGGTCGTCGAGGACGGCGCGGTAGCCCTCGAAGGTGGGGTGCAGCGGCAGCAGGTCCGGCGGGTCCTTGCGCATGTCCTGCTGCGGGGTGAGGGACACGTTGATCATCCAGTACACCGGGAACAGCATCACGGCGGTGAGCAGGAGCCCGATGGCGGTGTAACGGCGTTTTCCGGTACGGGACTTCACGCTTCCTGCCTCCTCTGGACGCGGATGTACAGCAGGCCGAAGACCAGGGCGATGAGGATGAGGATGTTGCCGACCGCGGCTCCGGGGCCGAACTTGGGCAGCAGGGTGCCGAAGCCGAGCTGGTAGGACCAGGTCGCAAGGGTGGAGGAGGAGTCGTCGGGGCCGCCCTTGGTCATGATCCAGATCAGGTCGAACACCTTCAGGGTGTAGACGAGTCCGAGCAGCAGGGTGATCGCCGAGACCGGGCGCAGCAGCGGGAAGGTGATCCGGCGGAACTGTTGCCAGGGACCGGCCCCGTCCAGTGAGGCGGCCTCGTACAGCTCGGCGGGGATGTTCTGCAGGCCGCTGTAGAGGATGACCAGGTTGAACGGGATGCCGATCCAGATGTTCGCGATCACGACCGAGGTCAGTGCCCAGTCGGGCGAGGTGAGCCAGTCGACGGGGGAGGCGCCGACCAGGTGGAGGGCGTAGTTGATGACGCCGGACTCGCTGTTGAACATCCACGACCAGGTGGACGCCGAGACGATCAGCGGGAGCAGCCAGGGGATCAGGAACAGGGCCCTGAGGGTGCCGGCCAGGCGGAAGTGCCGGCTGAAGAAGACGGCCAGGGCGAGCCCGATGACGTACTGGAAGACGATCGACACGAAGGTGAAGAGCATCGTGTGCCGCAGGGCCGGGCCGAAGGTCGGATCGTCCAGGACGGTGCGGAAGTTGTCCCAGCCGGAGAACGGGGCGTCACCGGAGACGAACGAGCGGACCGTGTAGTCGCGCAGACTCAGGTCGAGGTTGCGGTAGAGCGGATAGACGTAGAACGCGCCGAGGTAGACGGCCAGCGGCGCGAGAAACGCGAGGGCGGTCAGCCGGCTCCTGCGGCGCAGGCGGCGCCGTAGCGCGCGCACGTCCGCCGGGTCGGCGGTGGCATGCGCCCCGGACGTGGCGGCCGGGGACCGCGGGGCGCGGTGGCCGACGCGGGCGGTGGTCATGTGGACTCCTGGATGCGGGTGGCCTGCCCCCGGCGGTTGCTGCACCAACGCGCCGGGGCGGGCCACTGTGGAGGGACCGAGCGTCAGCTCGTGCCCTTGCCGGCGGCCGTCTGCGCGGTGTCGAGCGCGTCCAGGGGGCTCTTGCCGCCGGACACCGCGGACTGGACAGCGGTCCACATCGGCTGGGAGATCGTCGGGTACTTGGTGCCCAGGCCGCCGCTGGTGCGGCCGCGCGCCGAGGCCACCGCGTCGACCCACGGCTTGAGCGCCGGGTTCGCCTTGACCTGCTCGGCCTGCACGGCCGCGGTGGGGGCGACGTACGCCAGGGTGGTGTCCGTGGCCAGCAGATTGGCGGAGTTGGTCAGACATGTGACGATCTTCTTGCTGACGTCGTAGCGCGAAGTGTCCTTCTGCACCGGGACGGTGACGAACTCGCCGCCGGTCGGCACGGGCGCCGCGCCGCCCTTCTGCGCCGGGATGCTGAGGACGCCGTAACCGAAGCCCGCCTTCTCCGCGTTGCCGAGCTGCCAGGTGCCGTTCTCGCTGAACGCGTACTCGCCGGTGGCGAACTCCTGCCAGCTGGTGGTCTGGGTGTTCTGCAGGACGTCCTTGGGCGCGTAGCCCTCGTCGACCCAGTTCTTCCAGAGCGTCAGCGCGGCGACACCCTGGGCCGAGTCCAACTTGGTGAGGTCACCGCCGGCGCCCCAGAACCACGGCAGGAACTGGAAGCTGCCCTCCTCGGTGTTGATGGCGGAGAAGGTGATGCCCTTCTTCCCGGCCGCCTTCACCTTCTTCAGGGCCGCCGTCAGCGACGCCCAGTCCTTGATGGAGGCCGGGTCGACCTTGGCCGCGGACAGCACGCTCTTGTTGTAGTAGAGGGCGAGCGTGTTCGCGCCGATGGGGACACCGTAGGAGGCGCCGTCGATGGTGCCTGCGCCGATGATGTTCTTCTGGATCGGCGCGGTGTCCAGGCCGAGGTCGCTGGTCTTGTTGAGGATGCCCGCCTCGACGAGGGTGGAGACCACCGGGTTGTCCACGAGCATGACGTCGGGCGCGTTGCCCTGCTGGGCGGCGAGCAGGGCCTTGTTGCCCAGGTCGGTGGTGTCGTAGGGGGTGCGCTTGACGGTGACCCCGGCATCCGTGCCGCACTTGGCGACGAGCTTGCCCCACGCCGAGGAGGCGTCGAACTGCGGGTAGGGGTCCCAGAAGGTGTACGTCCCGCCGGTGCTGCCGGATCCGGAGTCGGAGGAGTCGGACCCGCCGCCGCAGGCCGCGATGGAGGTGAGCGCGCCGAGGGCGGCTATGGCGGTGATCAGGGTACGGCGGGACTGTCTCACGATGACCTCGTTGTCTCGGGCTGGGAGCAGGGATGGCGCGGGGGGAGTGGGGCGGGCGGTGGGGTTCTGCGAGGCGTGGGGTCCGCAAAGCGGGGGCGGGAGGTTCAGGAGGTGGGCAGCCAGACGCGCATGGAGCCGTCCCGGCGGTTGGCCCACGCGTAGTAGGGGATCGCGGTCAGTTCGAGGGGTTCGGCGGGTTCCGGCGCCTCGGCGCCCTCCGCGGTGCGGTACGGCCACCAGCCGCCCTCGGGGATGTGCCGGCGGTGTCCGGCCGCGACGACGGTGGTGATGCCGCCGAGCAGGTCCGGGCGGTGCTTCACGGCCGGCGGACGGGTGGTGTCGATGACCATGTCGTCGAGACCGCCGCCGGGATGGTCGACCTGCTCCAGGCAGTACACGAGCGGCCCGCGCTCGATGGCCACACAGCCCCGTACGGCGTCCACGCGAGGATCCGCGGTGGTGAGACGGGGCTCCATACCGAGTTCGAGCACGACCTGGTCGCCGGGTGCCCAGGACCGCTCCAGCCGCAGCCAGCCGTCGGTGACGGGCGCGTCGCTCCGGTCGTGCACCGTCTCGCCCACCCGGATGCGGAAGTCGCGGCACCACTGCGGCACGCGCAGCGAGAGGGTCCAGGGCCGGTCGGCCGGACTCTCCTCGACGGTCAGGGCGATCGCGCCCTGCCAGGGATAGTCGGTCCCGACGGTCACCGCGACGGGCGTCCCGGCGAGGTCGCCGGCGTAGCGCCCGCCGACGTACTGGTGGATCTGCAGCCCGCCGCTGTCGGCCGAGGCGAGGTAGTGCTGCAGGGAGGCCATCAGCCGCATGACGTTCGGCGGGCAGCAGGCGCAGCGGAACCAGCGGGTGCGGCGGGCCGACTGATCGCCGCCGGGGTCGGTGTGCCCGTCGCGCACCTGGAGCGGGTTGACGTACAGCCAGCGCTCCCCGTCCAGCGACACACCGGAGAGGAACCCGTTGTAGAGGGTGCGTTCGATGAGGTCGGAGTAGCGGGCCTCGCCGGTGAGCAGTGCCATGCGCCAGCTCCACTGGATCGAGGCGATGGCCGCGCAGGTCTCGCAGTAGGCGCGCTCGTTGGGCAGTTCGTACGGGTCGCCGAAGTCCTCTTCGTCGTGGTGCGCGCCGAGCCCGCCGGTCACATGCGTCTTCGCGGCGGTCATCGCCGCCCACAACCGCTCGGCAGCGGCTCGCAGTTCTCCGTCACCGGTCTCGGTCGCCAGGTCGGTGGCCGCGGCCAGCAGGTACAACTGGCGTACGGCGTGGCCCTCTACGTCGGTCGCCTCGCGCAGCGGCACCCGGTCCTGGCAGTACGCCTCGCCGCCCAGCAGTCCGTGGCCGAAGCGGTCGACGAAGTAGCCGGCCAGGTCCAGGTAGCGGCGCTCGCCGGTCTCCCGGTACAGCTCCACGAGGGCGGTCTCGATCTCGGGGTGGCCGTCGATGCCGTCGACCGGCTTGCCGCTGCCCGGCGGACCGAAGACGGAGTCGACGTGGTCGGCGAACCGGCGCGCCACATCCAGCAGTTCACTGCGTCCGGTGGCCCGGTGGTGGGCCACCGCGGCCTGGATCAGATGGCCCGCGCAGTACAGCTCGTGGCCCCAGCGCAGGTCCTTGTACCGTTCGCCGCCCTTGAGGAGCTGGAACCAGGTATTGAGGTAGCCGTCGCTCTGCTGGGCGGCGGCCACAAGGGCGACGATGCGGTCGACGTCCGCGGCGAGCGCCTCGTCCTCCTGCTGGGCGAGCTGCCAGGAGGCGGCCTCCAGCCACTTGTAGACGTCCGAGTCCACGAACGGGTAAGCGCCCTTGAACTCGCCCTCGGCGGTCCCCGCCACCACGCGCAGGTTGTGCAGGTTGCCCGCCGACTCCAGCAGGCCGGGGCCCTGGGGGACGGAGGTGCGGGCGTTGACCTGGCGGCGGGTGTTCCAGAAACCGTCACGCAGCTCGACGGCGAGCGGGGTGAGCGCGGCGTGGGCCCCGGCACCCGGACCGAGGCGGACCGGACCTGTGGAGCCGTGTCCCCGCTCGGGCGACGCCGAGGACGGGGGCGGGGGCACGGTGGAAGGTGGGCGGGGCATGGCTCTCCGGACAGGTAGGTGGGAAGCGGCGGGCGGACGCACAGGGGGTGGGGTGCGGCCCGAACCGGACAGGTGGTGTTCGACGGCTGCGACTCGATTGCGCAATCGTTTTTCTAGGCGGAAACGTAGGAAGGTCACTGGGCGGAGTCAAGGGGTGGGACGCATGTCTTTACTGATGCATCAGCAAGGCTGGTCAGCGTCGGCGATCGATGTCAGGATGAACGTCATCCATGATGTCCAGGAAAAGGGTTGCGCGTGACCGCGGTTCCAGGTTCTCCCCCAACAGGGCGGGCGAAGCTCGCCGACGTCGCCAAACTGGCCGGGGTCAGCGTCGGAACGGCTTCGAAGGCCCTGAACGGCAGCGGCCGGATGCGGCCGGAGACCAGGCAGCGGGTCCTGGAGGCGGTCGAGGCGCTCGACTTCCGGCCCAACCAGCACGCGCAGAGCCTGCACACCGGGCGCAGCTGGACCGTCGGGCTGATGACGACCGACGGCATCGGCCGTTTCAGCACCCCGGTGCTGCTCGGTGCCGAGGACGCGCTCGGGGCGGGGAAGATCTCGGTGCTGCTGTGCGACACCCGCGGCGACGCCATCCGTGAGCAGCACCATCTGAGCAACCTCATGGACCGCCGGGTCGACGGGATCATCGTGACCGGCCGCCGCACGGACCCACGCCCGCCCCTGAAGGGGATAGAGCCCATCCCCACGGTGTACGCCCTCTCGCCGTCCACCGACCCGGACGACATCTCCGTCGTCTCCGACGACCGCAGCGGCGCGCAACTGGCCATCGAGCACCTCATGGCGACCGGTCGCACCCGCATCGCGCACGTCACCGGCCCGGCACACCACGCGGCCGCCCAGGACCGCGCCCGCCACACGGTCGAGCACCTCGAACGAAGCTCACTGGAACTCGCCACCGGGCGCGTTCACTTCGGGGAGTGGAGCGAGGCATGGGGACGCCGAGCCGCCGAGGCGGTCCTGCGCACGGCACCGGACACGGACGCCTTCTTCTGCGGCAACGACCAGATCGCCAGAGGCGTCGCCGACACCCTGCGGGAGAAGGGCCTGGACGTCCCCGGCCAGGTGGCGATCGTCGGCTACGACAACTGGGACATCATGGCCCTGGCCAGCCGGCCACCCCTGACGACGATCGACACCGACCTCGGCGAGATCGGACGCCAGGCCGCACTGCGCCTCCTGGACGCCATCGGCGCCGCGCCGGAGCCCGGACTGCATACCGTGCCGTGCCGACTTGTGGTGCGGGAGTCGACCTGAGCGCTTTGGTGCCGGCGCCGGTGCCGGTGCCGCTGCCGGTGCCGCTGCCGGGGTCGGGGTCGGGGTCGGGGGGCGAGTCGGGTCCCTCGGACGCTACCGGGCCTGCTCTCGGCGGGCGGTGGCGAATCGGCGCTGATAGGAGGCGGGGCTGAGGGACAGCTCGCGTGCAAAGACGCGGCGCAGGCTCTCGTAACTCGGGAAGCCGGCCATGGCTGCCGCATGGGTGGCGGTGTGTCCCTGGTCGAGAAGCGACTTCGCGATGTCGAAGCGGATCGACTCGACGTACCGGGTGGGCGTGGTGCCCAGTTCCTCCCTGAACAGCCTGGTCAGGTGGCGCGTACTGACGTTCAGCCGCTTGGCGAGTGCGGTCAGGGAATAGTCGCCTGCGGGGTCCGCCGTGACCAGGTCGGTGACTCTGCGCAGGGCGGGTGAGCGGGGTGGAGGGCCTTGCAGGGGTACGGAGAACTGTGACTGGCCGCCCGCGCGCTGCAGGTAGACCACCAGGGAGCGGGCCACCTGCCGGCTGATGTCGGGGCCGTGGTCCTCCTCGACGAGCGCAAGGGCAAGGTCGATGCCCGCGGTGACGCCGGCCGACGTGTACATCGTGCCGTCGCGCACATAGATGGCATCGGGCTCGACGCGGGCCTTGGGGTGCCGGGTGGCGAGTTCGCCGGCGATCTTCCAGTGGGTGGTGGCTCGTCTGCCGTCCAGAAGGCCCGTCGCTCCGAGGACGAAGGCGCCGGAGCACACGGAGGCGACCCGGCCGGCGCGGGCCGCCAGGTTCCGGGTCGCTTCGGCCAGGTCGCGCGTGACCGGGGTCCTGGGGTACACGTCCCCACCCGGCACCAGGAGCGTGTCGGGGTCCGGCTGCGCGGCGGCACTGCCGTCGACGGCGATCCGCATGCCGATCGATGAGGTGACGTCGGCGCCCGTCGTCGACACCAAGGCGATCCGGTAGTCGGCGCCGAGCAGGTTCGCCTCTCCGAAGACCTCGGCCGGGCCGGCGACGTCCAGCAGCTTGACCCCGTCGTAGACGAGGATCGTCACGCGGTGCGGGTCGGAGCTCACGGGCCCACCCTGGGATGACCGGATTCGAGTGGTTCATGGCCGGACCGAGGCGGCGCCGCGGGCCACGAGGTCGGCACGGTGGACAACGGGCGCACGGTCCACTCGTCGTACATCGCATCGGAAAGCGCGGACATCATGACCGACATCATCGCAGGGGTGGAAATACCCGGGACCTCGGCCGTCGCGGAGGCAACGGAGTTCCTCCGGAAAAGGACGAACCCTTTGATCTTCCACCATTCGCGGCGTGTCTTTCTCTTCGGCTCCCTCCACGCGCGGGCGAGGGGCCTGCGCCCCGATCCCGAGTTGCTCTACGTCTCGGCGATGTTCCACGACGTGGGCCTGCTGATTCCGTTCCGCGACGCCCCCCAGCAGCGATTCGAGTTGGACGGCGCCGACCACGCGCAGAAATTCCTGCTGGAGCACGGGTTCTCCCGGCAGGCCTCCGAGGTGGTCTGGAGAGCGATCGCCCTGCACACCACACCGGGGGTTCCGGGCCGGATGGAGCCTGAGGTCGCCGCTACGAACTACGGCGTCCTGACCGACGCGATCGGCTGGGAGCTGGACGGTATGGGACGCGACCGGACGGACGAGATCATCGCCGTTCATCCACGCGGAGATTTCAAGAAGGAATTCCTGCAGGCATTCGTCGACGGCCTCAAAGACCGCCCCGACACCACCTACGGGACTGTCAACGCGGACATCCTCGAACACTTCGTTCCCGGTTTTCGCCGCACGTCCATGGTGGAGCGCGTCCTCGATGCTCCGTGGCCACAGTGAGGCCGGCGGCCAAGGGAAAGGCGATGCGCTCGCCCGCTCCGAAATCCGCCGACCGCCGACCGCCGACCGCCGACCGCCGACCGCCGACCGCCGGACCGCCGGACCGCCGGACCGCCGGACCGCGGGGCCCTGGCCCACCGCCCCCGCTCGCCCCGTTCTCCGCCAGGCGACCCCCCGAACGCCACGCCACCTCCCCCTCACGCAAAAACAAGACACGCCGCCACCTCCCCCTCACGCAAAAACAAGAAAGGAACACTCGTGCAAGCCATCACTGTCCGAGATCGCGAGGCCGGGCTCACCGGGCTGGCCCTGGACGACCTTCCCCACCCCCACGCCGCCGAGAACGACGTCATCATCCGGGTGCACGCCGCCGGCTTCACCCGAGGCGAGCTCGACTGGCCCGCGACCTGGACCGACCGAGCAGGGCGCGACCGCACACCGAGCGTGCCCGGCCATGAGGTGTCCGGGGTGGTGACGGAACTCGGATACGGAACCACCGGCCTCACCGTCGGACAGCGTGTCTTCGGCCTGGCCGACTGGACCCGCGACGGCTCCCTCGCGGAGTACGTCGCCGTGGAAGCCCGTAACCTTGCCCCGCTCCCCGCCGACATCGATCACACGGTGGCCGCGGCTCTGCCCATCTCCGGGCTGACTGCCTGGCAGGGCCTGTTCGACCATGCCCGGCTCACCACCGGCCAGACCGTCCTGATCCACGGCGCCGCCGGTGGCGTCGGCTCGATCGCCGTCCAGCTCGCTCACGAGACCGGCGCCCGCGTGGTCGGCACGGGCCGCTCCGCGGACCGCGACACCGTCCTCGACCTGGGCGCGCACGCGTTCTTCGACCTGGAGGCCGGCCGCTGGGAGGACGTGGGCCAGGTGGATGTCGTGTTCGACGTGATCGGCGGTGCCGTCCTCGAACGCTCGGCCGCCCTCGTGCGCCCCGGGGGCACGCTCGTGAGCGTCGCTCAGCCGCCCACCGTGCGCCCGGCCGACGCGCGGGCGCTCTTCTTCGTGGTCGAGCCTGACCGCGCACGCCTCGCCGACCTCGCCCGACGTGTGCGGGACGGTCGACTGCGGGTGCGTGTCGGTGCTGTGCGGTCCCTCGCAGACGCACCGGACGCCTTCACCTCACGACAGCGCGTTCCCGGCCGCACGATCATTCGTGTCGCCGAGGACTGAGTGGACGTTCTGAGCGCCTTGTCCGATCGGGGTACTGGCTCGGGGCCGGAGGGCCTGGCCCCGGTCAGACGCCGGGCGGCGGTGTCAGGCCGAACCGCGAGATGACGTCGGGCAGCCACTCGGGCTGCCCGAACTCGACCCCGTACTTGCCGGCGAGCACCGCCACCGCGTCCTCGGTCGACGGCGGGCCGTCGGAGAGCATGTCGGCCAACTCCCGGAAGCAGTGCTCGAATCCGGCCGGACTGATGATCTCGATCATCCGGGCCGGAACGGAGCCCGCGTTCCACATCGTGTGCAGCTCTCCACGGGGCTTGGTGATGTAGCCCCCGGGACCCAGGACGGTTTCGCGGTCGCCGGAACGGAAACCGATCTCGCCCTCGGTGACGATCGAGTACTCGTCCTCCCGGGTGTGCAGGTGCGGGGGCACCAACGCCCCGACCGGGAACGGATGCTCGACGACCGAAAGCGCACCGCCGGTGTCGGCACCCCACAGCTTGAAGACGACCCCGATGGAACCGAGGAAGCCCTCGGGCCCCTCGCCTGGGCGGACGATGGTGAGCGGTGGGGCCGACGGCTCCGTCATGGTGATCACTCCTCGGTGCATTTTGGAGATACACTGGTGTTCACTTAAAAAGTCTCCATCGCGGACCCCGAGGCGTCAACAGTTGAGTGAACAGCAGCGTTCATCCAAATCGCGCGGCTACGAGATGCGCAAACGCGCCGAGGACGTGGAGCGCACACGGCAGCGCATCGTCGAGGCCGCCGTGCATCTCCACGGCACCGCGGGCCCGGCGTCGACGAGTGTCTCGGCGATCGCGGAGCGTGCCGGGGTCACCCGGCTGACCGTCTACCGGCATTTCCCGGACGAGACGGCGTTGTTCGAGGCCTGCTCGGGACACTGGCTGTCCCGGCAGAGGTCCCCTCGGCCCGAGGAATGGGGCGCGTTGGAGAACCCCCTCGAGAGGCTGACGGTCGGGCTCGCCGACATCTACCGCTTCTACCGCGCGGGCGAGCAGATGCTGACGCTGGTCATCCGCGATCAGCACGCCGTGCCCGAGTCGAGGCGCCAGGCATGGGAGGAGAGGACCAGGCAGTACGTCGAGGTACTGGCCCGTGCCTGGCCGCAGGCCGACGACCCTGTCCTGCGGGCGGTGATCGGCCATGCCGCGGCGTTCTCGACCTGGCGTTCCCTGTGCCGGGAGCAAGGGCTCACGGACCGCGACGCCGTCGGTGTCATGGTCACGTTGGCGGAGGCGGTCGGCACCAGGACCTGAAGCCAGGGGGCGCTCTGAACTGCTTTGCCCGGTTCGGCTCAGAGGCGTCGATGTCAGGCGTGGGAGAGGGTGAAGGAGACCAGGAAGCCGCACACGGTGATGAGGCCGATCGCCAGATAGGCGTCCTGGAACGCCTCGGGAATCATCGTGTCGGCGATCATGGCGAGGATCGCCCCCGCGGCCACGGCCGTGACCGCAGCGATCACAGCGGGGGAGAAGGCCCCGACGACGGTGTACCCGAGGACCGCCGAGACAGTGCTCGCCGCGGCGATCGCCGTCCACACACCGAAGACGTACCCCTTGCCACGCCCGGCCCGCTTCATGCCCGCCGAACTCGACAGGCCCTCGGGGATGTTGCTGAGGAACACCGCCGCCACGGTCACCATGCTGACCGTTCCGCCGTCGAGCAGACCGACCCCGATGACGGCCGACTCCGGGACGCCGTCCAGCAGCGCTCCCAGGGCCAGAGCCATCCCGGAGCCGCCCTGCTCGGCCTCGGACGGCTGGGACTGGGCGGGCTGTGCGCCGGAGCGTTTGCGGTGCCGGGCCCCTCGGCGGGCCAGCCAGAGGTTGCCCGCGGTGTAGGCGAGGGCGCCCAAGAGCGTGCCGATCGCCGTCGGGGCGATGCCGGCCTCGTCGTACGCCTCACCGACGAGTTCGAAGGAGACCGCCGACAGCAGCACCCCGGCGCCGAAGGCCATCACCGTGGCGATCACTTTCTGCGGCACGCGCCATCCGTACCCGAGCACCGCACCCAGGAGCAGTGCCGAACCCGCCAGCAGTCCCCACAGCCCCGCCTGTACCGCTTCACTCATGCCGCTACCGGTACCCGGGGCGTGCGGGCTGTCACGGGTCCGGGCCGTTTGGACCACCCGGTCGGGAGTGCGTGGACCGGGTCAGCGGACGAAGGCGATCGGGTGCGGCGACGGGCCGCCGTCCAGCAGGTGGTCGTCGCGGCCTTTCAGGAACCGGTCGAAGAACGAGGCCACCAGTGCCCGGTTCGCCGCCACGGCCCGGCGGGAGTCGACCGTCCCGACCGCCGCGGCCAGCGTCTCGTCCGGCACCCGGCCCGCCAGTTGCGGCAGCAGCGCCTCGGCGTCGGTGAAGGACGCGTGCACGGAGTCGTTCAGCGTGACATCGGCCTTCCAGCCGCGCTGATGCCGCCAGAACGACGCCCACGACGGCTCGCGGTGCATGTCGCTGGCCCGCGGTGGCCGGGCCTCGGCGGCCCGGCGGGCGATCGCACGCTCTCGATCGGCGACGCGGGACCGTCCGCGGCGCCGATCCCGACGGCGGACGGTCTCGCCGTGGTCCGGTGCCGCCTCAGGTCAGCCCGCCTACTGCCGGAACCGGTTCCGGTGCGGTTCGCGTACGGCGGCGCCGGGCGGCGACGCCGAGTGCGACGGTGGCTGCGGCCCCGGCTAGGGCGATTACGCCCAGGGCGTTCGCCCGGGTGCCCACGGCGGACGCGAGTGCGAGGACCACGAGCGGGCAGATGAACTGTCCGAGGAAGAAGGAGCCGGTCCACAGGCCGGTGCCGCGGCCGCGGTCGGCGAAGTCGAGCCGGGACATGGCGAGGGTGAGCAGGCTCGGGAGCATGATGCCGCCGCCCAGACAGTTGATCACGGCACCGAGGGTCAGGACGACGGGACCGGGGGCGAGCCAGATCACCGCGAAGCCGAGGGTGCACAGGCCGAATGCGGTGGGCAGCCAGTCCTGCGGTCTGCGCCCGGACCTCGTGAAGACGGCGGCGCCCATCACGATCGCGGCGCTGGCACCGGCGCTGGCCAGCCCGATCACCCCGGAGTTGCGCACGCCCATGTCGTCCAGGAGGAACGACAGCTCCACCTGGACGGTGTAGAAGAGGATGGCGCCGAAGACGGTCAGCGCGCAGGTGCCTGCCAGCGGACGCCAGGGGAAGGGGCGTGCGGCGACCGGCTCCGGGGTGGTGAGGGAGGGTGTGTGCGGGAGGCCGTCGGGTCGGGGCCGGGGCAGGAAGGCGGCCATGGCGGGGGCGAGCAGCAGGCTCACGGCGTAGGCCCAGAACGGCATCCGCCAGCCCGCCGATCCGGCCGCACCGCCCAGGGCGAAGAAGGCCGTCGCGGAGATCGAGGCGCACATCGTCTGCATCGCCAGGTAGCGGTCGCGTTGCCGGCCGGAGTAGTAGTCGCCGAGGAGCGTGGTGCAGCAGGTCATGATGGCGGCTTCGGCGACGCCGACGAGGGCGCGGCTGGCGACGATGGCGACGAGGGAGTCCAGCCACAGGGGAGCGGTGCCGAGGAGCGCGTACACCACGGTCGCGACGACGAGCAGGCGCTTGCGGCCGAGCCGGTCCACGAGGACACCCGCACAGGGGGCCAGCAGCGCCAGCGACAGGGCGGGAATCGTCAGCGCCATGGGGACGAGGGCGTCCGCGCCCGGCACGTCGGCGAAGTGGTCCTGCATCTGCGGCAGGACGGGCGCGATGAGCACGGCGCCCAGGATGGGCAGACAGGCACCGGCCATCAGAAGCGTCAGGCGAAGCCGGTGGCCGGGTCCGGACACGGTCTGCTCGGGCGGGTCGTCCGTGGTCGCGTCGGACGGCGGGGACGGGAGCGGGGACACGGGTGCAGGCATGCGGGAACTCCACGGGGCGTGTCGGGAGGGGAACGGGACGGGGCGGCCGTCCTGGGCGGGGTGCCCGGTGCTCGTGGCGGCCTCGGAAGTGGGCTCCGGTGGCCGTCGGGCGTCGCGGCGGGTCGGCTCGCCGGGCGACGTCCGCGCGGTTCCGGCAGCTTGTGACGGTGCGGCTCCGGCGCCGGGTTGAGATGACTATGGGGCAGCGAACAGGTCATGCCTAGCCCGTGTCCGATCGATATCGAAGATGCGGATCATCCAGTGCCTGGATAGTCAGGGCCCACGAGGGCAACCGTCACCTCGGTCCAACGGCTGCGCTACGGCTGGGTTCGGACGCGGCCAGCTCCGCTCCCACCCGGGCCGCGGTCTCGCGCAGCCAGATGTGGGCCGCGTCGTGGGTGTGCACCGGATGCCACCACAGCGCCTCCTGGAGGGGGACGGCCCCGTAGGGCGGTTCCATACGGCGTACGGCGGCCACTCCGTTCAGCAGCTCGGCCAGACGCTGTTGCACCAGGGCGATCCGCCGGGTGCCGGCGACCAGGAAGGGCAGTGCCTGGAAGCTGTCGACGAAGACCTCCACGCGGGGATCGACACCGAGCATGCTCAACTGCCGGGCGGCCGGGGCGTCGTAGGCGCGCTGGTAGACGACCCAGGGCAGCCGTGCCAGGTCGTCCATGGTCAGCTGCTCGCCGACCTCGTCGTTGGTCTCGGCGACGAGGAAGACCCAGCGGTCGGCGAACAGCTCCACGGCGGGGAAGCCGCTGATGACACCGTGCGGCATCAGCAGCCCGTCGGCCGTGCTGAGCAGGGTTTCGGTGTCCTCCGTGACGTCTCCGGGCGTGCGCTGGAAGCGCAGCCGTACCCCCGGGGCCTCGGCGTGCACCCGCTGGGCGAGCTCGGCGCCGAAGACGCTGAGCGCGTAGTCGGAGGTGAGCAGGGTGAACTCGTGCTCCTCGCTGTCCGGGGCGAAGTCGGCCCTGCTGGTGAAGACCCGTTCCAGCAGGTCGCACGCGGTCGCGGTGCGGTCCAGCAGGGCGCGGCCGAGGGCGGTCAGTTCGTACTGTTTGCCGGCGCGTGAGATCAGCTCGTCGTCGAAGTGCCGCCGCAGGCGCGCCAGTGCGGCGCTCATGGCAGGCTGGCTGAGTCCGACGCGCTGCCCGGCGCGGGTGACATTGCGTTCCTCCAGCAGGGCCCGCAGGGACAGCACGAGGTTGAGATCGAGGCTGGAGAGGGACACGGCGCCTCCATGGCTGGGCCGCCACGCATGGCATCTACCAGGTGGATGATCAACATCTGAAGAATCTATTTCCCAGATTAACGGCTGAGGCCCCAGATTGGTCCCACCGCAATCTGGAGGACATCCCCGTGAAACCCGCAGCCGCTTCCGCGTCCTTCTCCGGACCCTTCGCCCTCGGCTCCCTCTCCGCCCCGGACCAGGCACCCTTCCCCGCACTTGCGATCCCTGGGGGACAGGTACTGGACCTGAGCGCGGCCCTCGCGGAGCCCGCCCTGACGACCCGGCGGATCCTCGAACGCTGGGACGCGCTCCTTGCTCGCCTGCACGAACTCGCGGCCGACACCACGGCCGACTGGCAACCGCTGGAGGGGCTGCGCGTACACGCCCCGGTCGAGCCCCGCCAGGTCTTCCAGTCCGGCGCCAACTACCGGCAGCACGTGATCGACCTGGAGGTCGCCCACCGCGCCCCCGACGACCCCCGCACGGTCGAGGAGGCGCGCGCGGAGATCGCCGCGGTCATGGACCGCCGCGCCGCCGAGGACCTGCCGTACGTCTTCATCGGCCTGCCGAGCGCGATCACCGGCCCCTACGACGACGTCGTGCTCCCCTCCTGGGCGCAGCAGCCGGACTGGGAGCTGGAGTTGGCGGTCGTCATCGGCAGGCCCGCCCAGCGGGTGTCCGTCGAGGACGCTCTGGAGCACGTCGCCGGCTACACGATCGCCAACGACCTCACGGACCGGGCCACCGTCTTCCGGCGGGACATGAAGGCCATCGGCACGGACTGGCTGCGGTGCAAGAACGCGCCCGGATTCACCCCGCTCGGGCCGTGGATCGTGCCGGCCGCGTCAATCGCCGACCCGGGAGACCTGCGGGTCACCCTCAAGCTCAACGGCGACACCATGCAGGACGAGTCCACCAAGGACATGCTGTTCGGGGTCGCGCGGCTGGTGTCGTACATCTCGCAGACCGCCCAACTCCTGCCCGGGGACCTGGTGTTGACGGGCAGCCCGGCCGGGAACGGCATCCACTGGGGCCGGTTGCTGCGCGACGGCGACGTGATGGAGGGCTCCGTCACCGGGCTCGGTGCACAGCGCACCCGCTGCGTGGCGGAGACACGGTGAACCGCCACGGCCGAGACGCTGCCACGCGTCACGACCCACGCACCCTGAACCGCCACGACCCCGAGGGTGCCATCGCCGACGCCGCCAAGGCGTACTCCAACTGGGGGCGTTGGGGAACGGAGGACGTCCTCGGCACGCTGAACTTCCTCGACGAGGCGAAGCGCCGCGAAGGTGCGGCGCTGGTCCGGCGGGGCACCGCCTTCTCGCTGTCGCAGCGCTTCGACATGAACGGCCCGCAGAAGGGCTGGCGCCGTCGCACCAACCCCGTCCACACCATGCTCGACACCGGCACCGACGCCGCCCTCGGCAACCAGGGCTTCCCGCACGGCATCGGCGGCGCCGACGACGTGATCGCGATGCCCCTGCAGTGCTCCACCCAATGGGACGGGCTCGGGCACATCTTCGACCACGGCAAGGCGTGGAACGGCCGCGACGCCGCTGCCACCGTCACCTCCGAAGGCGACCTCGTCACCGGCATCGAGCACATGGCCCCGTACGTCGCCGGACGTGGTGTCCTCCTCGACGTCGGCCGGGTGATCGGCGACGAACGGGGCGAACTGCCGGACGGATTCGCGATCACCGAGCAGCACCTGACCGCGACGGCCCAGGCGCACGGCGTGCACGTAGGACGCGGTGACCTCGTCGTCGTACGGACCGGGCGGCTGACACGGGCCCGCCGCGAGGGCTGGGGGGACTACGCGGGAGGCGACTCACCCGGACTCTCGTTCACCACGGCCGGCTGGCTCCACGCGAGCGAGATCGCCGCGATCGCCACCGACACCTGGGGCTTCGAGGTACGGCCCAACGAGTTCGACGCCGCCTTCCAGCCGCTGCACCAGGTCGCCATCCCCAACATCGGCCTGCTGATCGGCGAGATGTGGGACCCCGACCTGCTCGCCGACGACTGCGCGGCCGACGGCGTGTACGAGTTCTGGCTCACTGCCGCACCCCTGCCCATCACCGGAGCCGTCGGCTCACCCGTCAACCCGGTCGCCGTCAAGTGACCCGCCCAACAAAGGAGTTGGCCATGGAAGCAAGGATGCGAAGAAGGCGAGTCCTGGTCGTCGGAGGGGGCACCTCCGGCAACGCCGTGACCGTCCTGCTGCGGCGGGCGGGCATCGACGTCGACCTCGTCGAGGCCAGGCCGGACTGGAACGTACGCGGTTCCGGCATCACCCTTCAGGGCAACGCCCTTCGCGTGCTGCGCGAGATCGGCGTCTGGGACGAGGTCCGCGAGCACGGCTACGCCTTCGACTCCCTGGGGCTGACGACTCCTGACGGCACCGTGCTCCACGTCGGCGACGTCCTGCGCACCGGCGGAGACGACCTGCCCGCCACCCTGGGCATGCAGCGCCCGGTGCTCCAGCGCATCCTCGCCGACGCCGTCCAGGCATCCGGCGCGACCGTCCACCTCGGCACCACCGCCGACATCCTTGCCCAGGACGACACCTCGGTGACCGTCCGCCTCAGCGACGGCACCGAGGGACGCTACGACCTCGTCGTGGCCGCCGACGGCCTGCACTCCGCGACCCGCGCCGCCATCGGCATCGACGCCGCACCCGAGCCGACCGGCATGGCGATCTGGCGGACACCTGCGCCCCGCCCGGCCGACGTGGAGCGCAGCGACCTCTCCCACGGCGGGCCCTGCTACATCGCCGGCTACACGCCCACCAGCAAGGACACGATCTACGCCTATCTGGTCGAGCCCAGCCGCGACCGCGCCACCATCCCGCCCGAGTCGTACGCACAGGAGATGCGCCGCCTCGCCGAGGGATACGGCGGGGCCTGGGACGAGATACGCGAGTCGATCAACGACCCGGAGCAGGTGAACTACACCTGCTTCGACCAGATGCTGGTGGAGGGGTCCTGGCACCGCGGGCGGGTCGTTCTCGTCGGCGACGCGGCGCACTGCTGCCCGCCCACGCTGGCACAGGGCGCGGCGATGGCCCTGGAGGACGCCTGGGTGCTGAGCCTGCTGCTGACGAGCGAGTCCGCATGGGACACCGACCTGTTGACGCGCTACTACGAGCGACGGATCGACCGGGTCAGGACGGTCGTCGACGCGTCCGTGCGGATCGGGCAGTGGCAGCTCGACGGGGTGCACGGTGACGTTCCCGGCCTCATCGACGCCACCATGACCACCCTCAAGGAGCTGCCGTGACGACCCACGCTCCGCCGCCCGCCGAGGGAAGTCCACCACCCGGTCGCCGCTCCTCCGCGCACGCGGACGCACCTCCGTCCCCGACCGTCGACGTACACGCACACCTCATGATCCCCGAGGTCGAGGCCCTGGTGGCCGGGTGCCCCGGACTCACCGAGGCCAGGGAGCTGGAGGCCCGCCGCAACGGCCCCGCGTCCCTCGCGGTCAGCGGCCCCATGGTCCGAGCCGCCCTGCCCAGGGCCACCGACGTGCGACTGCGGCTGGCCGCGATGGACGCGCAAGGCGTGGACGTGCAGTTGGTCAGTCCCTCGCCGTCGCACTACCACTACTGGGCCGACGAGGAGACGGCCGAGAAGGTGTGCCGGCTCGCGGCCGAGGCCACGGCCGCACACTGCGCCCAGGCGCCCGACCGGCTGTACGGGCTCGGCCTGGTCCCCCTCCAGCACCCGCAGCAGGCGGTGCGGGCCCTGGACCAAGCCCTGGAACAGGGGCTGCTGGGCGTGGAGATCTCCAGCCACGCCCCGGGACGGGAGCTGTCCGACCCGGCGTACGAGCCCTTCTGGGCCCGGGCCGCCGCGACCGGCGCGATCCTCTTCCTGCACCCCTTCGGCTGCACGCTCGACGAGCGACTGGACCAGTGGTACCTGTCCAACACCGTCGGCCAGCCCACCGAGAACGCCGTCGCACTCTCGCACCTGATCTTCTCCGGGGTCCTGGACCGGCACCCCGAGCTGAAGCTGATCGCCGCCCACGGCGGAGGCTATCTGCCCACCCACATCGGCCGCTCCGATCACGCTTGGTCCGCCCGCTCCGACGCGGGCGCGGGCTGCGCCCACCCGCCCAGCAGCTACCTCAAGCACCTGTACTTCGACTCCCTGGTCCACGACCCGCACGTCCTGCGGGCGCTGATCGACGCGGCCGGCGCGGACCGTGTGCTGCTCGGCTCCGACTTCCCCTTCGACATGGGCACCGAGGACCCGGTGGGTGCACTGCGCGCCGCCCGCCTTCCCGACGCCGACTTCCACGCCGTCCGCGGCGGGAACGCGGCGGCCCTGCTGCGCCTGACCTGAACCTCACAGAGGAGGAACCCCCACCATGAGCGCACGTCTGCTGACCCATCTGCGGCACGTCGACCTCGCCGTACCCGACTACGACAAGCAACTCGACTTCTACGCCGGCGTCTGGGGCCTGACCAAGGTCGCCGAGGACTCCGGCATCTCCTTCCTCGCCGCCGAAGGCAGCCCCGAACAGTACGTCGTACGCCTGCGCAAGGCCGAGGAGAAGCGCCTCGACCTGGTCTCCTACGGCGCCGGCTCCACCGCGGACGTGGACACCCTCGCCGAACAACTCCTGACGGGCGGAGTCCAGTTGATCTCCCAGCCGGGCAAGGTGGACACCCCCGGAGGCGGCTACGGCTTCCGCTTCTTCGACATCGACGGCCGCACCATCGAGGTCTCCGCCGACGTGGACGTACGGCAGCACCGCAGGATCGAGGAGAAGGAGTCCATCCCGGTCAAGCTGTCGCACGTCGTGCTGAACTCGCCGGACCTCGACCGGACCCGCGAGTGGTACGAGCGGCACCTCGGCTTCCGCCACTCCGACACGCTCAGCTCGCCGTACGTCGGCGACGTCATGCACTTCATGCGGATCAGCAACCAGCACCACTCCATGGCCATCGCCAAGGGCCCGCACACCTCCCTGCACCACGTCTCCTTCGAGATGCGCGGACTGGACGAGTACATGCGCGGCTCCGGGCGGGTGATGCGGGCCGGAACCCAGAAGGTCTGGGGGCCCGGCCGGCACCTGGCGGGCGACAACACCTTCACGTACTTCCTCGACCCGCACGGCAACACCGTGGAGTACACGACGGAGCTGGAGGTGCTCGACGAGGACACCTGGCACCCCCACGTCTACGACTTCTCCCAGCCCGAGGTCACCGACCAGTGGGGCACCGCCAACCCCATGAACGAGCTCGTCGCCAAGGAGTCCTTCAACGACGTCGACCGCGGCGTGTTCGTCGCCCCGCCGGTCTGATCCCTCGGAGCCTGGAGCCCCGCATGCGTTTCGCCACCTATGAACACCGAGACCAGCACCGGGTCGCCGTCGTGGCGGAGGACGGCACCCTCCTCCCGGTCCCCGGGGTGCGCTCGCTCACCGAGCTGCTCGGCTCCGGCGACGGACTCGACGCGCTCCTGGACGTCGGCGCCGCCGCGCTCGACGCCCCGCCGGGCCCCCATGCGTCCGAGGTGCGGCTGCTTCCCCCGCTGCAGCCGCCCACGGTGCGGGACTTCGTCACCTTCGAGGAGCACGTCGAAGGGGTACGGCGCTCCGTGGACGGCGTCGGCGGGGTGCCCGAAGCCTGGTACGACGCCCCCACGTTCTACTTCACCAACCCGTACGCGGTCATCGGAGCCCGCGACGACGTCCCCATGCCTCCGGGCAGCGATGTCCTCGACTTCGAACTGGAGGTCGCCGCCGTCATCGGCCGGGAGGGGCGGGACCTGACGCCGGAGCAGGCACGGGACTGCATCATCGGCTACACGGTCTTCAACGACTGGTCCGCACGGGACCTGCAGTCCCGCGAGATGCAGGTCCGCCTCGGCCCCTGCAAGGGCAAGGACAGCGCCACCACCCTCGGCCCCTACCTCGTCACCGCCGACGAGCTGGAGCCCTGCCGCGACGCCGACGGATTCCTGCGGCTGGCGCTGACCGCCGAGGTGAACGGCGAGGTCGTCGGCAAGGACCTGCTCTCCAACATGAGCTGGACCTTCGAGGAGATGGTCGCCTACGCCTCACGCGGCACCGCCGTCCGACCCGGCGACGTCCTCGGCTCGGGCACCTGCGGCAACGGCGGCTGCCTCGCCGAGCTGTGGGGCGTGCGGGGCGAGCAGTCCCCGCCGCCGCTGAAGCCGGGCGACAGAGTCACGCTCACCGTGGAGGGCATCGGCACCGTCTCCAACACCGTGGTTCCCGGCGAGGATCCGGTGCCCGTGCCGACCGCCCGGCGCCGAAGCAGGGAGCGGCCGTGAACGACCCGCACCCCAGGAGACTCGACGGCAAGGTCGTCGTCGTCACCGGCGCCGCGCGCGGTCAGGGAGCCGCCGAGGTCGAGGCCCTGACCCGCGAGGGGGCCCATGTCATCGCCACCGACGTGACCCAGGCCCCCGGCTGCCGCCACCTCGACGTCACCGACGAGGCGCAGTGGGCCCAACTCGCCGCCGAACTGCGGGAGTCGTACGGCCAGGTCCACGGCCTGGTCAACAACGCCGGCATCACCTGGCGCGCCCGGCTCGGCGAGGTGACCCCGGACGACGTCGCCCGGGTCCACGCCGTCAACGTCACCGGCCCGCTCCTCGCCATCCAGCACCTGGCGCCGCTGATGCCACCCGGCTCGTCCATCGTCAACGTCGGCTCCACCGCCGCGCTCACCGGCCACTACCCGGTCGCCTACACGACGAGCAAATGGGCGCTGCGGGGCCTGTCGAAGGCCGCCGCGACCGAGCTCGGCCCGCGCGGCATCCGCGTCAACACCATCCACCCCGGCTTCATCGAGACCGAGATGACCGCCTCCGCCGCACCCGCCTTCCGCGAGGCGAACATCCGCGAGACACCTCTCGGCCGCACCGGCACGGTGGCCGAGGTCGTCCCGCTCGTGGTCTTCCTCCTGTCCGGCGAGTCGTCCTTCATCACCGGCGCCGAGATCCCGGTCGACGGCGGACTCACCGCCCACGGCGGCGTCAAATCCATCTCGGACGCCCTGACTTCACCCCCTGTCGGGCCGGCTTCCTGAAGCCCGCTCGACGCCGTCCGTGCGTACGTACTCCCGACAGATCTACGATCTTGCTCCTTGGTCACTGCGAGAGTGATCCTCACCGGGGGGCGAGAGCTGTGATGAACCACGCGATCGGCATCTTTTTGATCATCGTCGTGGCGCCACTCGTCGGCTTCGTCGGCAACGTGATAGCCGACAACGTGCACGAGGGCGTCGGCCGCACCGTCTCGGTCGGCGGGGCCTTGGCGGTGCTGGGGGTCGCCGTCTGGTTCATCATCCGCAGTTTCTGAGGTTCGGCTCGCCCCTCTGTGCTGCCGCAGCAGCTCAGGATTCGGGGCCGCGGCGGCCGGGGAGGGGAACGGTGAGCCGGCGCCCGGGGTGTGGGCCGTCGTCCGTATGCGGGCGTCTGCCGCCTTCAGCTTGCCGGCGTGTGTGCCGTGCCCTTGGTACGGATGCGCTGACTGAGAAACAGAGCCGCGCGCTCCAGTGCCTCGTCGGCTTCGTCCAGAACACCGGCGAACGCCTGGAAGACATGAGGAACGTCAGCGGTGATGTCCAGGACGACGTCCACTCCGGCTTCCCTGGCGCGCGTGGCCATGCGTGTGGAGTCGTCCAGGAGTATTTCGTTGGTGCCGGCCTGCAGAAGCATCGGAGGGAAACCGGTCAGGTCGGCGTGGGTGGCGGGGCTGAGCATGGGCTGGTGCGGGTCCTGGCCCGCAAGGTACATCGCCCCGGTGTGTTCCAGGCCCTCACGCGTGAAGAACGGATCGATGCCCGCCTTGTTGTCCATGCTCCCGCCTGTCCGCGCCATGTCGAGTCCGGGGGAGAACGCCACGATCGCGGCGGGCATGGGCAGGCCCGCGCCGCGAGCGGCGAGGCAGGTGGCAGCAGTGAGGCCGCCACCGGCGGAGTCCCCGGCGAACGCGATCGCCGAAGGGTCTTCGCCGCTGTCGAGAAGTGCGCGATAGGCGCTCAGGCCGTCCTCGATCGCGGCCGGGAACGGGTGCTCAGGGGCAAGCCGGTAGTCCACCGAGAACGCCCTGAATCCTGTTCTGGTCACCAGGTTCCCCGTCAGCGACATCGCCGTCTCCGGTGAACCGACCACGTAGGAGCCGCCGTGGAAGTAAAGGATTGTCCCGGCCTTCGGAGTGCCGGCCGGCTCGACGAGCAGCGCGGGCCGACCGCCGAGCGTCGCAGTCCGAGTGCGGATCCCAGCCGGGACGATCATTTCGCCCATCATCGCCCTGAACCCGGCGCGGAGCTCCTCCACCGACCGAGGGCCCTCAGGCCTGGGCCGCCGGACCATCGCGTCGATCTCCGCGCGCTGCTGCCTGCTCATTACCGCCTCCATCGCAAGTGCATGCCAAGGAACTATATTCCTAGGAATGTGTATGGATGCTAAGATATATGCCATGGCATCTAAGTCAAGCCGTGGCCGGGTCGACCTCCCAAGCTTCTTCGCCGACCTCGTTCGCTGTGAGACGCGCCTCTACAACGCGCTGAACGACCGTCTTCGCGAGCAACACGGGATCGTCACCTCACAGTTCGAATTCCTGCGCTTCCTGCGCGACCACCCCGGGGCCCGGGTGGCGGACCTTGCCGCTGAGTTCGCCATCGGGATCGGTGCGACCAGCAAGGGCATCGACCGCCTGGAGAAGCAGGCCTGGGTCATACGGCGAACCAATCCATCGGATCGTCGCTCATCACTGCTGGACCTGACCGATGACGGCCTGCAACTCGTCGAGGCGGCGGAAGCGACCTTCACCGAAACGCTGGCCGAGCTGACCGCGGGCGCCCTCGGTGGCCCCTCAGGACTGGCCGCCGTACAGGTCCTTTCTGAGCTTCGCTCCGTGCTCGAACGCGACCAGATCGGCCTGCCCACAGGCTGACCGGCAGGTGCATCCAGTGCGATGGCCGACGGGCCCCGTGACGGTTCCCCTGGGTACTGTCCTGGGATGCGGGTGCTCGGGATCGCTGCGGACAAGGAGAGGGAGGCGTGCGAATGGCTCACGACGGCGACGACCAAGGTGATCGCGCGGATTCTGGTACCGCGTCACGGGGCGGGTCGCCCTCGCATCACGTGACCGCGATGCCCGCCGCTCGCACTCAGAACCTGCGCGTGCTCGAGGGCCGTTACGTTCTCCAGCGTGTGTCCGACGCCCGCGCGCTCGTCCCCGACTCCGACCTGCTCGCGCTTGTGCTCGGTCCGGACGGAGGCGCGGCGATGCGGCGCGACGACACGGCCGAGGACGGATGGGCGGCCCTGTGGAACGGTGATGACGCACACGACCCGGAAGCGACGGGGATGCTGAGCGCTATCGTCGCCCCTCTCGCTGCCGGCGAGCTCCCCGTCTGGACCGCGGCGAGCTATGACGGAGACCTCGTGCTCGTCCCGGCCGACCGACTCGACGAAGCCGTCGGCATGCTTCGCCGGGCCGGCCACCATGTGACCGTATGACGGAGTCGGTTGGTGGATGTGTCGAAGTGGTCACCGTCCGGCGCGAAGAGCGAACCGCACAATGGTGCGCCGGCACAGGGAATTGACCGCATCGGGCCGAGGAAGGCAGGGCCGCCGTCCACTCGCCGCTCCCTCCGTGCCCTTCAACGCCGGCCGCAATCTTGGGACCAGCGGTGTCGACGGTCGTGGCCGTGGCATCGTGGCCGGGTGATGCATGGAGAAGAAGAAGCGGAGTGGCTGGCCACCCTGCGTCCCTCGCGTGTGCGCGAGGTCCAGGCCGGTCGCCTGGCCTGGACCGAGGTCGACCTGATCGACATCGGGGGCGGGTCCACGCACGCGTTGCGTGAGGGGCTGGAAGTCTTCGGCGTCCAGGTGAACCATCTGCGCATCGGTCAGCCCCGTCACCTGGTGGCCGCGCTGGACGGCAGCAGGCCGATCGCGCCCTATGTGGTCGTGTCCTGCCACGGCGACGAGGGACGGATCCTGATGGAGGAGGTCGCCGAGGAACTGGCCAGATTCCAGCCGTTCAACGGCGACGTGGGGCCGGACCGCGTACGCGAGCATTTCCGGCTGCCGGGCAGCGTCACTCTCGTCACCGGATGCGACACGGGGGAGCCGGCGCTTGCCGACGCCTTCCTTGACGCCGGTGCCGGCATCTATATCGCCCCTCGCGGCGCCCCTTTCGGCTATGCGAGCGTGTTCGCCCCGTTGTTCTTCTTCTACGAGCTCACCGAACAGCGCACCCCCATGCAAGCCGTCGAGCGCCTGCGCGCGCACGACGGCGAACTGGCCATGTGGCAGCTGTACCAACGCTGATCCCAACCTCTGCGGCTGTGCCCGAGTGTGCGACGTCATGGGCGGCCGGCGGGGCTACGCGCCGGGCGGCGAGCACGCGATGTCGGAGACTGTCGTGGCCGGTGAGTCCGCCCGACCGGGTGCGGTGGAGGCGTTCTCGTCGAGTCCGCGGGTGCTGTGGATCCGCAGCAGTCCGTCGATGCCGCGCACCAGTGTCTCGCCGGCCAGGACGGGGTCGCCGAGGTAGCCGGCGCTCATCGCGCCGTCGCGGAGCATGACGAAGTGCCGACCGGCGTGCTCGGCCTGCGCGACCTCGATCTCGGCGAACAGCGCGGTGATCGTCTGCAGGAACCACTCGCGGTGCTGTACGACGGCACGGTGGACGGGGTGGCCGGGGTCGGGGAACTCCGCTGCCGCGTTGAGGAAGGCGCATCCGCGGTATCCGGGCGAGCGGATCTGCTCGACCAGTGACGTGCCGATACCCCGCAGGATCCCGTCGGGCGGTAGATCCGAGGCCGTCAGGGAGTCGATCTGCGTGTGGATCGCCTGGTCGACACCGGCGATGTAGGCGACGGCAAGGTCTTCCTTGCTGCGGAAGTGGCGGTAGAAGGTGGCGTTGGTGACCTTCGACTCGGCGACGAGACGATCGACCCCCACGGTGTGGATGCCCTCCGCGTAGAAGAGCTGCCCGGCGGTCTTGAGGAGCCGCTCCCGGGCCTCGGAAACTCTCCTGCCTGTGCCTGCTGCCGTCTGCGCCATCCCCCCAGTGTAGCGGGTAGAACGCTCTCTCTTGTCTTCACGGCGAGGATGTGCCAGTCTCCAGACAAGAAAGACCGTTCTCTCTTCCTCGCGTTCATTGGAGTACTCCATGGCATCCGTCGTCTCCGCCGAGCACATCGACTCCGCGCCCGCCCTGCGCCGGCTGTACGTCATCCGTTTCGTCTTCGCCGTCGCGTGGGCGCTGCTCCTGCTGCTCTTCGGCTCCGATCTCACCGCCGGGGCCAGGCTGCTGCTGTTCCTCTATCCCGCCTTCGACGTGGTCGCGGCCGTCGTCGATACCAGGTCGGCGCGTGCCGCCGGGCCGGTCAAGGGTCTGTACGCCAACATGGCCGTGAGTGCGCTCGCCGCCGTCGGAATTGCGGTCGCCGGCGCTTCGGGTGTGCCCGACGTTCTGCGCGTCTGGGGCGCGTGGGCCGTCGTCTCCGGCCTGGTCCAGCTCCTCGTGGGTGTGGCGCGCCGACCGATGGGCGGCCAGTGGGCGATGGTGGTCAGCGGCGGGATCTCGGTGCTGGCGGGCGCGAGTTTCATCCGGAGCGCCGCACAGGACGACCCCTCACTCACCGCCCTCGCCGGCTATGCCACGCTCGGAGGGATCTTCTTCCTCGTCTCGGCGCTCCGCCTGTGCCGCTCGTCCCGCAGGGGCTGATCGGAGGCGATCGCGGATCGCGGCGACCGCACGCGGCACGCGCGTCAGGGACGCACCCGACAGGGTCCCTCCCTGACGCTGGGACAGTGCGACGGGTTCCCGCAGTGACGTTGTCCCACGGCGACGATGCAGTGATGCAGGCGGCGGTCTACGCGACGAGCTCTGGTCGGCCCATGTGCAAGCTCCGTAGGCTGCGCGTATGAGCGGTCCGCGAATGACCTTGCAGACCCAACTGGTGCTGCGGGCCTTGCTGGAAGGGCCCGCCAAAGAGCGCTACGGCCTCGAACTGTGCGCATTGGCGGGACTGCCGTCGGGCACGATGTACCCGATCCTGGCTCGTCTGGAACAACTCGGCTGGGTGGACAGCGCTTGGGAGGACCCCGCCGTGCACGAGGAGACCGGCCGTCCGCGTCGCCGCTTCTACCGGATCACCGAGGACGGTGCCGGGCAGGCACGGAAGGCCCTCGCCCGCTCGTACCGCGCCCGCAAACAGCCCCTGCCGGGCTGGGGCGCCGATGGGGGAGTGCCATGAGGGTCCGGCGCCGGTCAGCCCCCCGACCGGGCGAGTGCCGCTTCGCCGACACCGCCTGTCCCGCCCGCCCTTGGACCCCCGCCTCGGAGCCGCACGACACGCGTGTGAGGCCCCGGGAGTTCTCCCGCCCAGAGCCTCACGCGGCGCTTCCGCTCGCCGGTCTCGCGGTGCTTGTGTCAGCTACGCCAGACCCACATGGAGCTGATGCGGTCGTTGGCCGACCACGGGATGTTGTCCCCTGTGCAAATGCCGCAGTAGTAGATCTGGCTGCCGTAGTTGCTGTTGTCGTAGCCGCTGATGCTGTTGCAGGTGCCGAACAGCCTGTAGGAGCTGATGCGGTCGTTCCAGTCGTCGCCGACGTAGGCGAAGCCGTAGCCCGAGGCGTCGCATCCGCCGCTGCTGCCCCTGATCTGAGTGCTGGCACCGCCCTCGTTGGCGTCCGCGTACCACGTCATGAGCAGCGTGCTCTGGATGCTCGCGGGCTGGACCTTCGCTGATGCCGCTCCCGTGGTGCAGGTGTGTGACAGGACCCGGGACGTGGTCTGCCCCGGCTGGAGTTCGTCCAGGACGATGACGCAGTTCCGGGTCGTGTGGGCGTCCGCTGCGGTGGCTGCGGACGAGTAAGTGCCCGTCAGGGCCAGCACGGTGGCCGTGACGGCAGTGGCCGCGGCCGTACGCCCGCGGTGCAGTCGTCGGAACATGATTTCCCCCATTCCGGGCCCGGCCCGGGCGGCCTCAGCCCGCGGTGCACGCTATTTCTGACGTGCGCGCATCAGCAATCTCTTCGAGTGGGGTCGAAAAGTCCCTGCCCGGACACCTGACTTGACCTGACTGTCGCTGCCCTGACGAGGCTGCCGTAGCCACCTCTCACGCTTTCAGGCCCGATGACACCCGCGCTGCGAAGCGCACCGGGAAAGTGAGAAGTGAAATGATGTTCGACCACGACGGAACGCCTGTCGGTACGGGCCGCACCGCCGTCAACGGAGCGAGTCTGCACTACCGGACGGCCGGCTCCGGCCCCGCAGTGGTGCTGCTGCACGGCGTGCCCAAGACCAGCTACCACTGGCGCCACCTGGTCCCCAAGCTGACACCCCATTACACCGTCGTCGTACCGGACCTTCGCGGCCTCGGCGACTCCGCCCGCCCGGCGGACGGCTACGACTCCGCGATGATGAGCGACGACATCGCCGAGCTGATGACCCACCTCGGACACGAGAGGTACACGGTGATCGGTGAGGACTGGGGAGCGGTGATCGGTTACCAGGTCGCCGCCCGCCACCGCGACCACGTCAACGCCCTCGTGTTCGCCGAGGCCCTGTTCCCCGGATTCGGCTTCGAGGCCCACACCGCGCTCACCCCCGAGAACGTCGCCGGCGGCCTGCACCTGTGGCATCTCGGCTTCTACTTCCAGCCGGACGTACCGGAGATGCTCATTTCAGGCCACGAGCGTGAACTGATCACCTACATGATCAAGTCCGAACGCAGCCACCCCGACACCGCCACCCCTGACGCGGTCGACGAATACGTGCGCTGCTACTCCATGCCCGGCGGCATCCGCGCGATGCTCTCGATATACCGGGCGATGCTCGTCGACGCCGAACAGAACCGGCAGGCCGCTCGGAAGAAGCTGGACATCCCGGTGCTGGCACTCGGCGGTTCGGCGTTCCTCGGTGATCGCAACGAGTCCCAGATGCGGCTCATGGCCCACGACGTCACCGGCCACGTCTTCGACGCCGGACACGACCTCGCCGAGGAGGTAGCGCAGGTACAGCCGATGACCTCGCGCGTCCAGGAATGAGTCCTTGCGGCACTCAGTTGGTTCTGACATGAGCGACAGGGTGGTGCAGACATGAGTGAGGCAGTGGTAGCGAGCGCGTACGGCGGCCCCGAGGTGCTGTCGGTGATCGACGAGGTCGTCCCGGAGCCCGGTCCGGGTCAGGTGCGCATCGAGGTTCGTGCCGCCGGTGTCAACCCGTTCGACCACAAGGTGTACAGCGGCGCCTTCGGAACCGATCCGGCGAAGCTGCCCCTGCGGCTGGGCGTGGAGGCAGCCGGTGTGGTGACCGCCGTGGGCACCCGTGCGAACGGTCCCTCCGGCCCGGTCGCGGTCGGCGACGAGGTGATCGTCTACCCAGCGGCAGGCGCCTACGCGGCCGAACTCGTCGTCCCCGCCGCGTCGGTGGTGCCCAAGCCGGCCGGCCTGTCCTGGGAGGAGGCGGGAGGCCTGATGGCCGCCGGCGTCACCGCCGTGCACGTTCTCGAGGCGATCGGTCTGCGCAAGGACGAGACGGTACTGATCCATGGTGCGGCCGGGGGAGTGGGCCTGGTCGCCGTGCAATGGGCGGTGGCCCGTGGCGCCACGGTCGTGGCGACGGCGAGCTCGCCCAAACACGACCTGCTGCGCGACCTCGGAGCTGTCCCCGTCGCCTACGGGGCCGGCCTGGCCGACCGGGTACGCGCGGTGGCGCCCCAGGGCGTCGACGCGGCGGCCGACCTGGTGGGCACGGACGAGGCCGTGGACGTCTCGGTGGAACTCGTGGCCGACCGTTCGCGCATCGCCACCATCGCGGGGTTCGTGCGCGGGGCCCAGGCAGGCATCAAGCTCCTCGGCGGTGCGCCCGGCGCGGACCCGGGCACGGACGTCCGCGAGGCCGCTCGGCTGCAGCTCGTCGAAGCAGCGGCGGACGGGCGACTGCGCGTCCTGATCGCCGGCAGCCACCCGCTGCGCGAGGCCGCTGCGGCCCATCGTCAGATCATGACCGGTCGCACCACGGGGAAGATCGTCCTGGTGCCATGACCCCCTCCCGGTCCGGTCGAGGACCGACTCCGATCGACGGTCGCGCGTGAGCCCACGGGGCTCGTCACGTTCCCGGGAAGCCGACAGGCAGGAGGCCGTCGAGTACGCCGTCGACGGTCCCGCCCGCCTGGCGGCGCAGATTGACCACGGCCTGGCAGGCGGTGACGGACCCTCGGGTTGTTCGACCCGTCCCGCACCGGTTTCCTCCCCGTCGCCTCGCCCGCTTTCCGAGCCCGAGAAGGCCGCCAGGCGTCCAGAGATGACGGTTCGCCGGCTGTCCTCGTATGACCGCCGACGAGAGAAAAGAAATGTGCGGCCAGGGTCATACAGATGTGTCCTCCGGAGCGTCAACGGCTTGTAAGCACAGGCCAGTCAGACCTCGCCCCGGGAGCATGCCGATGAAGCGCACCGACGACCCACGCCGGACGGTGGTACCGGGTGGACGCCGCACGCGACGCGCGACCACCGCGGTGGGTGCGATCGCCGCGCTGGCCTCGCTCGTCCTGACCGGGTGCACGGCGGCCACGGACGCGGCCCACCACGCAGCGCCGGCCGCACAGGCCAAGGCGACCACCGCGGGCGAGAAGCTCACCTACGCCCAGGATCTGCGGATCTCCGACGCCGAGCAGCATCTGATCACGAGCTGCATGCGGAAACAGGGTTTCCGCTTCTGGGACGAAAAGCCGCTGAGCCTGGAGGAGAGCCGGCCGATCGGCTACGTCCAGGACGACGTCGACTGGGCACGCGCCCACGGCTACGGCAGCCGGATCATGGCGAAGGAGGACCGCGCCCGGCTGCGCAACCCCAACATCGCCTACCGGGCGTCCCTTTCCCGCTCGCGCCAGAAGGCTTACGACATCGCGATGGACGGTGGCCGCGACGCCGTGGTGCTGAAGTCGCCGACGCCGTCCGGCGGCACCATCACCAAGCAGGTGGGCGGTTGCGCCGGCCAGGCCGAGAAGACGCTGTACGGCGATCCGGCGGCATGGTTCCGCTCCGACTCGACCGTCAGCAACCTGCGTCCCCTGTATGTCGGCAAGCTGCTGCGGGACAAGGAGTTCACGAGTGCGGTGGACGCCTGGTCGCGCTGCATGAGCAAGGCGGGCCACCCCTTCGCCGACCCCGACGCGGCCCGCCGATCCACGCGCGAGCACAGCGCGGAGCAGACGCGCGCCGAGGAGGCCAGGACCTTCGCGAACGAGACGCGGATCGCGGTCGCCGACGCCACCTGCGCCCGCGCGGTCTCCCTCCGGTCGATCGGCGAGCGGCGCGAGACCCACTACGTCGGCGAACTGACCGCCAAGTACGGCAACGCCCTCGACGCCCACCGGCGCATGCAGCGGCACGCCCTCACCCGCGCCGAGCACATCGTCCCGGCCCGCACCTGAACCGGGCCGCGGCACAGACCCTTTGACCCTCCGTGACCCCGCGTCACGGACAAACCCTCGCGACGACGTTCGCGGACCGTCACCCCCACCCACGCTTCCCACGAGGCGGAAGCAGAACAGGAATCCGTCATGCGCAAACTGACCGTATCCGTCGCCACTCTCGGCCTGGCGGCCCTCGGCATTGCCATCCCGGCCACGGCCCACGCGGGCCCCGGTTGCAACGCCAACTGGAACAGCCACGGCCGTGACGGCAACGTCCGCGCCTGGGACGGCACCGACTGCGGCGGCGAACTCCTCGGCGTCACCCCCGGCAGCGACCCGGCATGGGGCGACGGCCTCGGCCCCTTCCAGGGCAGCGACGTGAACCGCGCCTCGTCCGTCATGAACAGCGGTTTCGTCGGCGGCAAGGACGTCGTGGCCTTCTACTACCTCAAGGAGTACGACGACAGGGCGTACGGCTGCCTCAAGCCGGGCGAGAAGTACGTGGACGACCTTGGCCGGAACCGCTACACCAACGGCGTGTACATGAACAACAGCATCGAGTCGCACACCTGGGTGACCGCGAGCGCCTGCGCCCCGGGCTCTTTCATCAGCTGACCCCTGTCACAGGTCCGGTCACGGCCCGTCGGCGTCGCGCCGACGGGCCGTGCCGTCATGACCGGCTCGAGTCTCGGTGCCCTCGGCGGCCTGACACCCCTGCCCATGTCTCCTGCGCGGACAACACCAGCTGGTCGCCGCCGGTCTCCGGCATGCTCGTGCTCCCCACCTTCGCCGCTCGCGTGTGAACATGGGCGAGGTCTTCACCAGCGACGACACCCGTGATGTCCTCATCGCCGGGCGGGCAGCCCAGGCTTCCGACCTGTTCAGCCGTCCCCGTCACCGAGGCGGCTGGGAGGGCAGGGGATCGGGGATGACGCGGTCGGCCCTGGCCGCGTCGGCGAGGGCGGCGGCTGCGGCTTGTTCGGCCTGCGCGGTGTCGCTGGCCGCATCCGCCGGCCTGTCGGCTGCGGCCTTCTCGCGGGTGGCCGGTGACTGCGGCAGCGCCTCGGTGAAGGCGCGGGACACCCCCTGGAGCGCCGAGGTGACCTCGCTGGGGATCACCCAGAACGTGCTGCCCGCGCCCTGCGCGAGCTGTGGCAGTGTCTGGAGGTACTGCCAGGCGAGCAGCTTGGGGTCGGGGTCGTTGCGATGTACGGCCTGGAAGACCTCGTCGATGGCCCGGGACTGGCCCTCGGCCTGGAGAATCGCGGCGGTGCGATTGCCCTCCGCGCGCAGCACCGCGGCCTGCTTGTCACCCTCGGCGGTGAGGATCTGTGACTGCCGCTGGCCTTCGGCGGTGAGGATCGCGGCCCGCTTGTCGCGTTCGGCCCGCATCTGCTTCTGCATGGCGTCCTTGATGGACTGCGGTGGATCGATGGCCTTGATCTCCACCCGGTTGACCCGCAGCCCCCACTTGCCGGTGGCTTCGTCCAGCACACCACGGAGCTGGCTGTTGATGGTGTCTCGCGAGGTGAGGGTCTTCTCCAGATCCATGGATCCCACGACGTTGCGCAAGGTCGTGACCGTGAGTTGCTCGACGGCCTGGAGGAAGTTGGCGATCTCGTAGAAGGCCGCGCGTGGGTCGGTGACCTGGAAATACAGCACGGTGTCGATCTCGACGACCAGATTGTCCTCGGTGATGACCGGCTGCGGCTTGAAGGAGACGACCTGTTCGCGGAGGTCGATCAACGGGTGGACGCGGTCGATGTAGGGGATGACGAGGCTGAGGCCAGGAGTCAGGGTGCGGTGATAGCGGCCGAGCCGTTCGACATTGCGGGCGCGCGCCTGGGGCACGATGCGCACCGCCCTCACCACGGTGAAGACCGCGAACAGTGCGAGGATCAGACCGGCTATCAGGAAAGCCGTGGTTTCCATGGTTTCAGTCCCGGGGGTAGACGAGCGCGGTGGCACCACTGATCTCTATGACGTCGACGGTCTTTCCAGCGGGAATCACCAGCGTTTCGTCATAGGGGCGGGCCGTCCATTCCTCACCGTCGATGCGGACGCGGCCGCCCAGGTCCGTCACTTCCGTGAGGACATAGGCAGACTTGCCGACGAGTGCGTCCACACCGAATCGGGCCGCTTGGGGCTGGATCAGGTGGCGCAGTGCGATGGGGCGTACGACCAGCACGCTGACCGTGGCGACGGCGGCGAACACCAGGAACTGAATGGGCAAGGGCAGTCCGAGTGCGGCGCAGAGTGCCGTGACCATCGCGGCCGCACTCAGCATCCCGAGTGCAGCGGTCAGGGTGAAGATCTCTGCCACAGCCAGCACGGATGCGATGATCAACCAGATCAGCCACGGCTCCATTGCGTGCCTCTTCTCGCCTGAGCGGATGAGGATGGACTTGCCTTCTCCTCCAATTGGACTCCGGCAGGAGACAAACGCGATACCCCTGAGCAAGAAACACCCCGATTCACAGGAGTCGGCCGGGCCGGGGCAAGCCGAGCGACCACCCCACTTGATCGGCCCCGCTTTCACGGATGGGGCTCGGCACTCGGGCGGGTCGCGGTGCCGAGGACGAGGACGGATCACGCCGATCGGCCATGTGGTGTGGCCGGAATCGGGCGGGCGAGGTGGGTGGTGAACCAGTCGCAGGCCAGCCGGGCGGCCGCCTGCAGGGTGCCGGGCTCGGTGAAGAGGTGTGTGGCGCCGGGGACGACGGCGAGCCGGTGCACGCAGTGCAGTCGCTCGGCGGCGCGTCGGTTGAGGCCGAGTACCCGGGTGTCGCGGCTGCCGACGACGAGGAGCGTCGGGGCGCGTACCTGCTCCATTGCGGTGGCAGTGGTCAGGTCGGGGCGGCCGCCACGGGAGACGATCGCGCGGATGCCGGAGTCCGGTACGGCGGCGGCCTCCAGCGCCGCGGCCGCACCGGTACTGGCGCCGAAGCAGCCCACGGTCAGGGCTGTTTCGTCACTGAGCCAGAGGGCGGCGGCGTGCAGGCGTCGGGCGAGCAGGACGATGTCGAAGACGTTGGCGCGGTCGCGCTCCTCGTCCTCGGTGAGCAGGTCGAGCAGCAGTGTGCCCAGCCCGGCCCGGTTGAGGACGCCGGCGACGTAGCGGTTGCGCGGGCTGCCCCGGCTGCTGCCGCTGCCGTGCGCGAAGGCCACCACCGCCGGGGCGGAGCGGGGCAGTACGAGCCGTCCTCCCAGCCGTACACCGGTGGCCGGGACCTCGACCTCGTGGGTCGGCGGCTCGGGTGCGGAGACCGGGGGCAGCGGGGACGGCGTGGGCCGGGCGGCCCGGGCGAGCAGCTCGGTCACCTCGCTGTCGGAGGTCTGGGTGAAGTCGTGGTACCAGGCGCCGACCGCGGCGAGGAAGTGGAGGGTCTGCAGGCACACCACGTCGTCGGCCACTCTCCGCAGACGTGCGACCACGGAGGCCGGGCCGACGGGCACCGCGAGCACGATCCGGGCCGCGCCCCGGCCTCGGACGACCTGGCAGGCCGCCTCGGCGGTGGCGCCGGTGGCCAGACCGTCGTCCACGATCACCACGGTCCGCCCGTCCACCGGAACGGGTCCGCCATCGGGGCGGTAGCACCGCACACGGCGCTCGAGCTCGCTCCGCTCTGCCTGTTCCACGGTGTCCTGCTCGGCCGGGCCGAGCCCGGTCTGGTCGAGCACGTCGTCGTTGAGGACGCGCACTCCACGCTCCCCGATGGCGCCGAAGCCCAGCTCCGGCTGCCAGGGCACGCCCAGCTTGCGCACCACCAGTACGTCCAGCGGCGCGTCGAGCGCCCGAGCCACCTCGTAAGCCACCGGTATCCCGCCGCGCGGCAGACCGGCCACCACGATGTCCTGGCCGCGCAGGAACTCCAGGCGCCAGGCCAGCTGCCGCCCCGCCGCCCTACGGTCGTCGAAACGCATGGCACACCGCCTCTCCGTCTCTCCTGATTGCAGCGCGTGGGCGAGCACGGCAACAGAGACGTCCGGCCCCGATTCGGGACCATCAGACCCTTCCGGAACCTCTCCTCCGGGACGGGGCGTCCAGCGGGAGCGTTGTCGGACGGCTCACCGCGAGCGGGTCGGTGGCAAGGGGCTGGTGGGCATGAGCTGTGCCCCATGGGTTCAAGCGTTGTCCGGCACACCGTCCAAGGCTGGGCAGTGGATGAGGAGTTGCCCGGGCGTCAGCCGGACGGCAGAACGAAGGGAGCAGGGCGGTGATGTACCGCAGAATCAAGGACGTCATGACCCACGAGGTCGTGAGTACCGGCGGGCAGACGTCGTTCAAGCAGGTCGCGCGGCTGCTGTCGGACAACCGCATCAGCGGTCTGCCCGTGGTGGACGGTCAGGAGAAGGTCGTCGGAGTGATCTCCGAGACCTATCTCCTGCAGCATCAGGCGCAACAAGCGGAGGAGCACGGGCGCAGGCACGTCCGCCGTCCGAAGCTGACCCGCTCGGCCCGCACGGCCGCGGCCAAGGCCCGGGCAAGGACCGCGGTTCGCCTGATGACCCGGCCCGCGATCACCGCCTCCCCGGACCACTACCTCACGGAGGCCGCGAAGATCATGAGCGAGCGTGACGTGGAACGGCTCCCGGTGGTCGACGACACGGGTCGCCTGGTCGGCATCGTGACCCGTGGTGACCTGTTGCGGGTCTTCCTGCGCACGGACGAGGAGATCCGACGTGACGTGATCCGGCGGGTGACCTCGGGGCTCGATGTTCCCCGCTACGCGGTGGATGTCGGTGTCGAGGCGGGAGTGGTGACACTGAAGGGCTTGCTGGAACTGCGCGACGATGTCGAACTCGCGACGCGGATCGCCGCTCAGGTGGATGGTGTCGTGGCGGTCAGCAGCCGCCTCACCCATCGCCGGACCGGCAGCCGGGCACGCTCCGCCGCCGGGGCCTTCGGTCATATGTGAGGACGAGTCCTGACGAGGGTGCGGTGGTCCGGTGGGTCCCCTGGAGAGCCGTTCGACCCATGCCGAGGAGCCTCAAGCGGTTGCGAGACTCGAAGACGAGTTCGCGAGCCGGTGATGAGGAGCAGGTTCTTCACCCAGTGCCTCGTCACCGACGTTCCCCGTGGCCGCCAAGGGCGATCACGGACGGGCGTGCGGGTCTCGTGGACGGCGCCGGTTCGGGGACCGGCGCAGACCGCTGAAGCGGTCCTCGGGAAAGGGGCGGGCCGGTCACCCGCCCCGGCGCCGGGCCCTGCCGGGCCGACGGCGACGACTTTGTCGTCGTAGGTGATTCTCGTACGGCCGACGGGTCCGGCGCCTGCCTTTTCAGGCGGTCTTCCAGGAGATGACTCGGGCGGTCTTCCGTCACGTGACACAGGGCGGCAGTCGGATTTTTCGGGCCGTGAAGTGGTCTGTTCGGCCCTGGCGGTCCTGCTGTGCCCCGCCTGTAGTGGAGGAGAAGGGTGCACGGCAGGAGGGGAAGCCAAGGAGGGGTGAACGATGGGCATCAGCGGCGACTGGTACAACGAGATCGGCTCACACATGCGGATCACGGCAGATCCGACCGGCTGCGTCAGGGGCACCTACGTCTCGGCCGCCGGGCACGCCGTGGGGACGTACCCGTTGATCGGCCGGTGCGAGGCGGCCGGTGTCCCGGACCACGGGACGCCGCTCGGCTGGACGGTGGCTTGGCGCAACGGGCGCACCGACGCGGGATCGGTGACGAGCTGGAGCGGTCAGTACTACGAGGAGGGCGGGGAACGGATCTGCGCCACCTGGCTGCTCACCGCCTCCGCGACCGCGGCCAACACCTGGGAGGCCACGGCCGTCGGGCAGGACGTCTTCACCCGTGAGCCGCCCTCCCCGGAACAGGCCGAGCGGCGGCTGCGGACCGCCGGCGCCTCGGGCCTCAGCCGGGCCGGTGGCGGCGAGGTGACGTCGGTGTGAGACGTGACCGGTCGGGGGCCGGGTGTCAGGCGACGGTGACGTCGTCGTCGAGGTAGACGTCCTGGACGGCGTGGAGGAGCTGGATGCCTTCGGCGGTGGGGCGCTGGAACGCCTTGCGGCCTGTGATGAGTCCGGTACCGCCGGCACGCTTGTTGATGACGGCGGTGCGTACGGCCTGGGCGAGGTCGTCGTGGCCGGAGGAGGCGCCGCCGCTGTTGATCAGGCCTGTCCGGCCCATGTAGCAGTTGGCGACCTGCCAGCGGGTCAGGTCGATGGGGTGGTCGGTGGTGAGCCGGTCGTACACCAGGTCGTGCGTCCTGCCGAAGTCCAGGGCCCGGTAACCGCCGTTGTTCTGGGCCTGCTTCTGCTTGACGATGTCGGCCTCGACGGTGACGCCGAGATGGTTGGCCTGGCCGGTGAGGTCGGCAGAGAGGGCGTAGTCGGTGCCGCCCTTGGTGAAGGCGGAGTTGCGCAGATAGCACCACAGCACGGTGAACATGCCCAGCTGGTGGGCGCGGGCGAACACCTCGGTGACCTCGCGCAGTTGGCGGTCGGACTGTTCGGAACCGAAGTAGACGGTGGCGCCGACGCCGGCCGCGCCCAGGTCGAAGCACTGCTGGACGTTGCCGAACATGATCTGGTCGTGGTGGTTGGGGTGGGTGAGCAGTTCGTTGTGGTTCAGTTTGACGATGAAGGGGATCTTGTGGGCGTAGTGACGTGACACGGCCCCGAGGACGCCGAGTGTGCTGGCGACGGCGTTGCAGCCGCCTTCGAGGGCGAGTTCGGCGATGTTCTTCGGGTCGAGATAGCGGGGGTTGGGGGCGAACGCGGAGGCCGCGGAGTGCTCGATGCCCTGGTCGACGGGCAGGATCGACACGTATCCGGTGCCCGCGAGACGGCCGTGGTCGAAGAGGGCCTGCAGGTTGCGCAGCACCTGGGGCGAGCGGTCCGTCGCGGTCATCACCCGGTCGACGAAGTCGGGGCCCGGGAGTTGCAGGTCCTCTTTGGGAATGCCCTGGGCGGTGTGTGTCAGCAGGTCCTTCGCCTCGTCGCCCAGCAGACCTTGGACGTCGGTCATCGCTCCACCTCCGCGAGGTTCGAACGGCTCTCTCGGCTCACCACCCACCGTGCGGCGCGGCGTGATCGTGCGACAGGGCCGTTCGGTCTCCTGGCGGGGGCCGAACGGCCCTGGAAGCACCTCAGCCGAAGAACACTCCGAACTCGTCGTACAGCGACGGATCCACCACCTTGGTCCTGCCGCGGGTCTCGTCGAGGGGAATGCGGACGATGTCCGTGCCGCGCAGGGCGACCATCGTGCCGAAGTCGCCGTCCTTGACCGCGTCGACGGCGTGCAGTCCGAAGCGTGTGGCCAGCCACCGGTCGAAGGCGCTCGGCGTGCCGCCGCGCTGGACGTGCCCGAGGACCGTCGTGCGGGCCTCCGTTCCGGTGCGCCCCTCGATCTCCTGGGCCAGCCACTCACCGATCCCGGACAGGCGTACGTGGCCGTACTCGTCCAGGGACCGGTCCTTGAGGATCATCTGGCCTTCCTTGGGGACGGCTCCCTCGGCGGCGACGACGATCGGCGCGTAATTGGTCTCGAAGCGGCTCTTCACCCATGCGCAGACCTGGTCGATGTCGAACGGGCGCTCCGGGACGAGAATCACGTTGGCGCCGCCCGCGACCCCGGCGTGCAGGGCGATCCATCCGGAGTGCCGGCCCATCACCTCCACCACCAGCGTGCGCATGTGCGACTCGGCGGTGGTGTGCAACCGGTCGATGGCCTCGGTGGCGATGCCGACGGCTGTGTCGAAGCCGAAGGTGTAGTCGGTGCCGGCCACGTCGTTGTCGATGGTCTTGGGTACGCCGACCAGTTTGATCCCCTGGCGGCTCAGCTCCGTGGCCGCGCCGAGGGTGTCCTCGCCGCCGATCACGATGAGCGCGTCGATCTGGTGCGCGGCCAGGGTGTCCCGGATACGCCGCACTCCGTCGTCGTGCTTGAGGGGGTTGGTGCGGGAGGAACCGAGGATGGTTCCGCCGCGAGGCAGGATCCCGCGCACCTCGGCGATGCCCAGAGGCAGCACATTGCCGTGGAGTGCGCCGAGCCAGCCGTCGCGCAGTCCGACGAAGGTGTAACCGTAGTCCTGGGTTCCCTTGCGGACGACGCTGCGGATCACGGCGTTGAGACCCGGGCAGTCACCGCCGCCGGTCAGTACTGCGATCTTCATGGCTTCCTCCCTTTCTCCCCGGGCGCAGGCCGGCCTTCGCCCACGACGTGATGCGTCGCGGGCCGGCTCCGCGCTGTGCACTCGGAGAGCCAGGTGTCTCTTTGTCCATCATGAGCGCCCGGGCCTTCGGCGGCGAGTTTCCCGAGATCTGGGCACTCACTTCTCGGCAGGGGCTTTCCCGGAGGCGTCGAACCGGTACCCGATGTGTGCGGAGACCGAGACCACGCCGTCGACGTTGCGGCACAGTCGTTCGATGATGGGGATCAGGCTGCTGGCCTCGACGGCTCCCCGGAGGGTCACCCTCCCCTCGTGGACCTCGGCCGTCACGTCCGAGGGGGCGAGCTGCAGTGTCCGCTGCAGCACGTCCTTGGTGATCTCGTCGCGAATGGCGTCGTCCCGGCGCAGGAAGACCCGCAGCAGGTCGCCGCGGCTGACGATGCCCACGAGGCGGTCCGCCTCGTCCACCACGGGCAGCCGTTTGACATTGCGGAGCGCCATGAGACGGGCCGCCTCCGGGACGGTCCAGTCAGCACGTGCGCACAGGGCGGGAGCTGTCATGAGTTCCTCGGCGGTGGCGCCTTCTGCCTTGGCCCGCTCCCACGCCTCCAGGTGCGGCTTCGGAGTCCGGCTGAACGGGTCGGTCCGGGTGGAGCACTTGCGCAGCAAGTCCGCCTCGGACACGACCCCCAGGGGGTGGTCCAGTTCGTCCACCACGGGTACGGCGGTGATGCCGTTGTCGGCCAGCAGCTCGACGATCTCCTTGAACGGCGTGTCGCGCCGGGCCCGGACGACATCATGGCTCATCAGGTCGGCAACAGTACGGTGCTGCATGTCGTCCTCCCTTCGTGGCATGACAGCCTGCGCGGTCACATCTCAAGCGTGTCAGGGACGGGCCGTCCGCAGGAGTGCCGCTCAGGACCCGTTCAGGTCCGGTCGGACCGGAAACAGGGCCGTCCGGCCCCCTCTGATCAGGGTTGTTGAGCCCATGCGGCCGAAGCCGGCGGGTGCTTGGCCGAGTCCCGGAGCAGGACCCGCGACGCCCATACCCAGGTCGACGACACGAACAAGCGGCCCGCGCGGGCATGCCGCTGCTTCGCCCGACCCCGGGGCAAGGCCCTCATGCCGTCTCCCAACGGCTTCCGGTCGACCGGTACTTGTGCGGCCCACCAGTGCCGCGCCTCCCTCGGTCCGCCGCGGGGCGCCGGGCGCCTGCCTGCACGGCCGAGGCTGTGACCGGGACGCGCCGCGCGGTCAGGGGCCCGATCCGACAGTTGATTTCGGCGGGGCCGGTCGCCCGCGACGTGCAGCCGTCGGCCGCCATCCCCGTCGTCACCCTCGCCACGCCCGGGCGGAAAGCCGCTCGCCGTCTGGACCACCGTCCATGAGCGCCGCATGCAGGCGCTCCTGGCCGACTTCGACTATGCCTGAGGGGGCCACGCCGACACCTGCCCCCGCTCGTCCGGCCGGCCGGCGCCTGGGGGTGGGTCAGCCGACAGCGAGATCGGCCGGTAGCCGCCGGCTGGGTCGCAGCGCTGGTCGACGAGACACCGCTGCCGGGATTGCGGTCACTCGCGGCGCTGTCAGTCGATCGAGCCCGCCGCCGTGAGTGAGGCGAGGGCGGCGTCGAGGCGCCGGGTGGCCTCCTCGGCGACCGGGCGCAGGGCGTCGAGTTCGGTGAGGGTGACCATCGTGTTCGGGTCGAGGGCCTGTACGGCGGTGCGGTCGCCGTCGCGGCGCACGACGACGTTGCAGGGCAGCAGCAGGCCGATGCTGCGGTCGGTGTTCAGGGCGCGGTGGGCCAGGGGCGGGTTGCAGGCGCCGAGGATGACGTAGTCCTCCATGTCCTCCGCGGCGCGGCCGAGCTTGGCCTTGAGGGTGGCGGTGACGTCGATCTCGGTGAGGATGCCGAAGCCCTGCTCCGCGAGGGCCTCGCGGACGCGCTCCACGGCGGTGGCGAAGTCGGTGTCGAGGCGGACGGTGCGGTCGTAGCGCATGGGCAGGGCCTTTCTCGGTGGCTGGTGCCGGGCGGGTGTCCGGCCGTGTGCGAGGAACTCGTGGCGCGTCCCGAGGGCTTCCAGGCCTCTGGAAATACCCCCGGGGGTACTGTGCTACCTTCGATGGTATACCCCCCAGGGTATTTCTCCACCGGAAGGGAGCACGGCGTGTTCTTCGTCGACACAATCGAGGTGTCGGGGCTCGGCAACCGCAGCTACCTGGCGGGCGGTGAGCGGACAGCGGTCGTGATCGACCCGCCGCGCGACGTCGATCAGGTGATCGAGGCGGCCGCTCGGCGCGGCGTGCGGATCTCGCACGTGGCCGAGACGCACGTCCACAACGACTACGTCACCGGGGGCCTGGAACTCGCCCGGGTCACAGGCGCCGCCTACCTGGTTCCGGCCGCGGCACGGGTCTCCTTCGGCCGGGTGCCGGTGGACGACGGTGACCGGACGGCCATCGATCCCGGCGCCGGCCTGGTCCTGCGCGCGCTGGCCACCCCCGGGCACACCCCGCACCACACCTCCTACGTACTGGAGGAGAACGGCACGGCCGTCGCGGCGTTCACCGGCGGCTCGCTGCTCATCGGCACCGTCGGCCGCCCCGACCTGGTCGAACCCCGGCTGACCGAGCACCTGGCCCGCGCCCAGCACGCCTCCGCCCACCGGCTGGCGTCCGAGCTGCCCGACGAGACGGCCGTGCTGCCCACCCACGGCTTCGGCAGCTTCTGCTCCTCCTCCCAGGCCGAGGGCGGCGAGACGACCATCGGCAAGGAGAAGGTGTCCAACGAGGCCCTCACCCGGGACGTGGACACCTTTGTCGCCGACCTGCTCGCCGGTCTGGACGACGTGCCCGCCTACTACACGCACATGGGCCCGGCCAACGCCGCAGGACCCGCGCCCGTCGACCTGACCCCGCCTGCGGTCGCTGATGCCGACGAGATTGCCGCGCGGCTCGCGGCGGGGGAGTGGGTGGTCGACCTGCGCAACCGGGTCGCCTTCGCCGAGGGGCATGTGGCGGGCTCCTTCAACTTCGAGGCGGAGGGGCAGCTCGCCACGTATCTGGCCTGGCTGATCCCGTGGGGCAAGCCGGTCACGCTGCTTGCCGACTCGCCCGACCGACTCGCTGCCGCGCAGCGTGAGCTGGTGCGGGTGGGTATCGACCGCCCGGCCGCCGCGGCCACCGGCGGGCCGGCCGACTGGGTACGCGAGAGCGAGACGCCTGCCTCCTTCCCGCGAGGAACCTTCGCCGACCTGGCGGGACGGGCCGCGGACGTCGTCGTCCTGGACGTGCGCCGCGCCTCGGAACGCTCCGACGGCTATGTCGAGGGCTCGGTGCACATCCCGATCCACACCTTGCCCCGCCGCATCCACGAGGTTCCCGAGGGCGAGGTCTGGGTGCACTGCGCCGGCGGCATGCGCGCCGCGATCGCCGCCTCCCTGCTGGACGCCGCCGGCCGGGACGTCGTCGCCGTCGACGACTCCTTCGAGGCCGCCGAGAAGGTGGGCCTGGACCTGCGGATCCCCTGACGGTGCCGGGCACCGAGGACGCAGACCGAACTTCCGTGACGAACTGGAGCCAGAAACCGAGATGAGCATCTTCCGACGGGACCGGGGCAGGCCGAGGCGCGTGAGCGTGCAGGAGGCGGCCGTACGCACCGGGCACGCCAACGCCCCGAGCGGCGGTGCCGCTGTCCTGCTGGACGTGCGCGAGCCCTACGAGTGGCAGGCGGGCCATGCGCCGGGCGCCGTGCACCTGCCCCTGTCGGCGCTGGTCGCCGGGGCGGGGCTGCCCGCTCAGGCGCAGGCGCGGCCCCTGCTGGTGATCTGCCGTTCCGGCAACCGTTCCCGGCAGGCCGCCGAACTGCTCGTCGCGCGCGGAGCGCAGGCCGTCGACGTGGTCGGCGGGATGCGGGACTGGGCCAGGGCGGGGCTGCCGGTGGTGGACGCGCGCGGACAGGACGGCACCGTCGCGTGAGCGCACTCATACTCGCCCTGGCTGCCGGAGCGGTCATCGGCCTCGCTCTGGGCGCGCTCGGAGGCGGCGGCAGCGTCCTGGCCGTTCCGGCGCTGATCTACCTACTCGGCTTCAGCCCGGTCGGCGCGACGACCGCGAGCCTGGTCATCGTCACGCTCACCTCGGTGACCGCGATGGTCGCGCACGCCCGCGACGGCAACGTGCGCTGGCGCATGGGGCTGCTGTTCGCGGCGGCCGGGATCGGCCCTGCGATGGCGAGTGGCGCGCTCGCCGACCGCATCCCCGAGGCTGTGCTCACGGCGGCCTTCGGCGCGGTTGCGGGGGTGGCGGCGGTGCGCATGCTGCGCACCCGGCCCGTCGCGGACGGAGCTGTGACGGTACGGCCGGGGCGGGCGGCGGCAACCGGCGCCGGCCTTGGTGCGGTCACCGGTGTCCTGGGGGTCGGCGGAGGCTTTCTCGCCGTACCTGCGCTGGTGGGAGTGCTGGGCATGCGGATGCGCAACGCCGTCGGGACCAGCCTGCTGGTCATCACCGTCAACTCGCTGGCCGCACTGTCGATGCGCGCCGGCACGCTCGAAGGGCTGGACTGGGCGATCGTCGGGCCGTTCGTCGGGGCCGCGATCCTCGGCGCGTGGGACGGCAAGCGGCTGGCCACGAAGGTCTCCGGGCACACGCTCCAGCGGATCTTCGCGATGGTGCTGCTGGCCGTCGCGGCCTTCATGCTCATCGACGCACTGCTGTGAAGGCCGCCGAGGCGACCGTCCTCATGCCAGGGACAGGAACAGCTTCTCCAGGCGGGCGCGCATCGCCTCGGGGTCCTCACCGTTCTTGCGCCCCGACTCCATGTCGGTCATGCACTGCTGCAGTCCGGTGGCGATGATCGCGAAACCGGCCCGGTCCAGCGCGCGCGAGGCGGCGGCGAGCTGCGTGACGACGTCCTCGCAGTCACGTCCCTCCTCGATCATCCGGATCACCCCGGAGATCTGACCCTGTGCCCGGCGCAGCCGGTTGAGCACAGCCTTCAGGTCCGCGCCCTCGAGTTCCAGTTCCACGTTCACTCCCTCAAGAAATACCCCTAGGGGTACTGTACGTCCCGGTTCGGGACGGCGGCGACCATTAAGGATCACACCTGTCATGACCAACACCCCCGCCCCTGTCGCTCTCGGCACCGAGCAGGCCCGCACGCGGCTGCACGAACTGACCGTCATCGACGTGCGCACACCCGCCGAGTACGCCTCCGGCCATCTGCCCGGCGCGCTCAACATCCCCCTGGACCAGCTCCGGCGGGCGCTGCCGGAAATACGGCACGCTGCCGGGCGCGGCGACGTCCTCGTCGTGTGCGCCTCGGGCGCCCGCTCGGAGAACGCCTGCAAGCTGCTGGCCGAGCAGGGCGTCGCCACGGCGACGCTGGCCGGCGGCACAGGCGCCTGGGCCGCTCAGGGGCACGACCTGCACACCCCGGCGGCCTGCGGCACCCGTACCGGCTGGAGCATGGAACGCCAGGTGCGCTTCACCGCCGGCAGCATGGTGCTCCTCGGCCTGGTTCTGGGCCTGCTCGTGCATCCGGCCCTCCTCCTGATCTCGGCCGGCATCGCGGGCGGCCTGGTCTTCTCCGCCCTCACCAACACCTGCGGCATGGCGGTCATGCTCGGCAAGCTGCCGCACAACCGCCCCCGCGCGGCCGACCTCGACGCCACGCTCGCCGCTCTGCGCACCCGCTGATCCCGAAGTTCCGGGGCGTCCTGCGTGTCCGACGGCCGCCCCGGGCTTCAGCTCGCCTCCGCCGAGCCCGCGGCGGCCTTCCGGCGCACGTCGTCCATGTCGACGGCACGGATCTTTGCGATGAGCTCCTCCAGCGCCTGCGGTGGCAGCGCGCCGGGCTGCGAGTACAGGACGGTCCGGTCGCGGACGGCCATCAGGGTGGGGATGGAGGAGATCTGGAAGGCGCCGGCGAGTTCGGGCTGTGCCTCGGTGTCGACCTTGCCGAAGACGATGTCCGGGTGGCGCTCGGACGCCTTGTCGTAGACGGGGCCGAACATCCGGCACGGTCCGCACCAGGCGGCCCAGAAGTCGATCAGCAGGATGTCGGAGCCTGTGACGGTCTCCTCGAAGTTGTCCTTGGTGAGCTCGACGGTCGGCATGCGGTTCCTCCGCTCTGTATACCCATGGGGGTATTTTCGTCCTGCCGGTTCAACCAGTGCCGGTGTGCGTTTGTTCCACGCAGGCGGGCGGCAGCGGGAACCAGCGCATGCGCTCGAAGTCGGCCGGGAGTCCGGTGGGCCCGTCGCCGACCTGGTCGGGCCCGGCCGTCAGTACCGCGCGGGCGCGGTCGAGTTGACCGGCCAGCGCCTCCTCGCCCAGCCGACGGTGCCGGGGTGCCGGGGAGGTGATCGCGCCCTCCGTGCCGAAGCGCACATCGGTCAGCCGCAGCGGAGGTGCGGCGGGGCCGCCGTGGTGGCGCCACTGCCCGGTGCGCGGATCGAAACGGTAGTCGGGCAGGAGTCGATGTCCGTGCCTGGCGATCAGTTCGACGGCGCCGATGAGGTAGTCGCGGACGGTGTCGCTGATGAAGTAGTTGAAGTTGACGCGGACCCACCCCGGCTTGATGCCGTCGCAACCGCGGTCGACCTCGTCGCGCAGGGCGTGCGAGGTGGCGGCGTCGATGGCGAGCAGGCGGTGGCCGTAGGGGCCCGCGCAGGAGCAGCCGCCGCGGGCCTGGATGCCGAAGAGGTCGTTGAGCAGGGCGACGACGTAGTTGTGGTGCAGGTGGGCGCCCTCTCCGTGGCGGATGCGGAAGGACACGATGGACAGCCGGCGGGCGTGGTGGTTGCCGAGGATCTCGATGCCGGGAACGCGGTCCCAGTGGGCGAGCGCGCGGCGCCAGTGGCGCTCCTCGGCGGCCTGGATGGTGTCGGTGCCGACGGCTTGCTTGAGGGCGAAGACCAGTCCGGCCCGGACGGATTCGACGATCGCGGGTGTGCCGCCCTCCTCGCGGGCCACCGGGTCGTCGAGGTAGCGGTGACCGAGTGGGCCCACGAAGGCGACCGTTCCGCCGCCGGGCGCGGTGGGCACCGGGTTGCGCACCAGCTCGCGCCGCACGACGAGCACGCCGGGGGTCTGCGGGCCCCCGACGAACTTGTGCGGGGACAGGAACAACGCGTCCTTGTGGTCCCCGGCGCCCGGTGCGCTCTCCCGCATGCGGATGGGGATGTACGGTGCCGCCGCCGCGTAGTCCCAGAAGGACAGGGCGCCGTGCGCGTGCAGCAGGCGCGCGACGCGGTCGGCGTCGGTGAGGATGCCGGTGACGTTGGAGGCGGCGGAGAAGCTGCCGATGCACAGCGGGCGTGCCGCGTACCGCCGTAGACCCGCCTCGAGCTGGGCGAGGTCGATGTGGCCGTCGGCGTCCTCGTCGATCGCCACGACGTCCGCGACGGACTCGCGCCAGGGCAGTTCGTTGGAGTGGTGCTCGTAGGGGCCCACGAACACCACCGGCCGTTCGTCCGGTGACGGCGGGGCCGGGCGGCGCAGCTGAAGGATGCCGACGAGCTTGTTGACCGCGGCGGTCGAGCCGGAGCCGCAGAAGATCACCAGGTCCTCCGCGGCGCCACAGACCGCGTCGTGAATGATCCGTCGGGCGTCCTCGCGCAGCCGGGTCGTCTGCAACCCGGTGCTGGAGCTCTCGGTGTGGGTGTTGCCGTAGCGCGGCAGCACCTGCTCGCGGACGAAGTCCTCGATGAAGTCGAGGGAGCGGCCTGAGGCGGTGTAGTCGGCGTAGACGATCCGGGTCGGGCCGTACGGTCCGTCCAGTACCTCGTCGTCGCCGATGAGCCCGCCGCGAATGCGGTCCAGCAGCGGCGACACGGTCGGCGCCGACGTAGTGCTCATGGCTCCAACTCGATGTCGATCTCGGGCGGCTGATGCAGGGTGTTGTGGACTGTGCAGCGTGAGGCCACTGCCAGCAGGGCCGCGCGGCGCTGCTCGGGCAGCCCCGGGGGCGGGACGATCACGAGCCGCAGGGCGGCGACACGCGGCGGTCGGTCGGTGGCCATGGTGAACTCCGTGCGCACGCGCAGACCGGCCTGGGGCAGACCGTGCCGGTGCAGAAAGCGGCCCGCGTAGAACGCCACGCAGGTGGCGAGTGAGGCCGCAAAGAGCTCGGTGGGGGTGGGCGCGGTGTCCGTGCCGCCCGCCTCCAGAGGTTGGTCGACCTGAAGGCGGTGTCCGCGGACGTTCACGGCGTAGGCGTCGCCCTCGATGTGGGTGGCCTCCAGCCGATGTACGTCCGCGGTCCGGGGGTGGCTCGTGCCGGGGGTCTGTGATGTGGTGCGGGTCATGGCCGGGTCCCTCTCCGGTGTCGGTTTCTCCGTACTCCAGTCGACCGCTGGGCGCCGGGCGGGGTGAGGGACCGACGGGGTGCGACGGGGACCGTCCGGCCCTCGTGTTCGGTGGCGCCGAGATATACCCTGATGGGTATTTTATCAGGGTGTTCGCGGCAGACGAATGGACATGGGGTCAATGGGCACAGGGCCGATCGGCCCGGCCGAACACATACCCGGGCGGGTACTCGGGTGGGGACCAGCGGCCCATGCCCGGCTCCCATCTCCCGCACGACAGTGGGGACATGGGCAAACACATCGTGATTCTCGGCGGTGGAACCGCCGGCACCATGACGGCCAACCGCCTGTGTCGCACATACGACCCGAGCGAGTGCCGGATCACGGTCGTCGACCAGGACGACGACCACCTCTACCAGCCCGGCCTGCTGTTCGTGCCCTTCGGGCTGGCCCAGCCGCGCCACCTCGTCCGCTCCCGCCCCCGGCAGCTCGACCCCGCGGTCGACTACAAGATGGCGCGTATCGAGCGGGTGGACCTGGACTCACGGACGGTGCGCATGGCCGGAGGCATCCGGCTGTCGTACGACGTCCTGGTGGTCGCCACCGGAGCCACCCTCCTGCCCGAGGAGACCGAGGGGCTCACCGGTCCCGGCTGGGGCGAGAAGGTCTTCACCTTCTACGACCTGCCTGGTGCCGCCGGCCTGCACCAGGCGCTGGAACGCTTCGAGGGCGGCCGCCTGGTGATCGATGTCGCCGACCTGCCCCTCAAGTGCCCGGTGGCGCCACTGGAGTTCGCATTCCTCGCCGACTGGTACTTCCAGCAGCGAGGCATCAGGCACCGGGTCGAGCTGACGTACGCCACCCCGCTGGACGGTGCGTTCACCAAGCCGGTCGCGGCCAGGGCGCTGAGCGGGCTGCTGAAGAACAAAGGCATCGAGCTGGTCACGGAGTTCGCCCTCGGTGAGGTCGACGGCGAGGGCGGGCGGCTGGTGTCGTACGACGGACGGGAGGTGCCCTTCGATCTGGCGGTCGTGGTGCCGCTGCACGGTGGCGCCGAGTACATCGAGCGCTCCGAGGGGCTGGGCGACGAACTCGGCTTCGTCCCCGTGGACCCGCACACCCTGCAACTCCCCGGCCGTCCCGAGGTGTTCGCGATCGGTGACGCGGCCGGACTGTCGGCGTCCAAGGCCGGTTCGGTGGCCCACTTCGAGGGTGAGGTACTGGTGCACAACATCGGCCGTCACCTCGCCGGGCAGCCGCTGGACGCCTCCTTCGACGGGCACGCCAACTGCTTCGTGGAGACGGGCTTCCACAAGGCGCTGCTGATCGACTTCAACTACGACACCGAGCCGCTTTCGGGCCACTTCCCGGGTCCGGTCGGGCTGCCGCTGCTGAAGGAGTCGCACGCGGCCCATCTCGGCAAGCTCGCCTTCGAGTGGCTGTACTGGCACAGCCTGCTGCCCGGCCGGGAGTTGCCCGGCATCGGCTCGGCGATGCCCGAGCACGGAAAGCGCCGCATCTCCCACTGAACGGAGGACCTGGTCATGCCTACCGTGACCTACGACAACACCGACATCGCGGTCGACGACGAGGGCTTCTTCACCGAGCCGGCCCGCTGGACCGAGCCGATGGCCGAGCAGGTCGCGAAGGAAGCCGGCATCGACACGCTGACAGACCGGCACTGGATCGTCATCCGCTTCATGCGTGATCAGTACGCGGCCAAGGGCACCGGACCGACCGTGCGCGTGCTCGGCAAGGCCTCCGGGGTGAGCGTCAAGGAGCTCTACCAGCTCTTCCCCAAGGGACCGGCGAAGACGGCCGCGAAGATCGCCGGTATCCCCAAGCCCCGCGGCTGCATCTGAGAGGGAGCGCACGCTCATGACCGGTACCGCCACGATCGAGAAGGTCTCGATCATCGTCTCAAAAGGCTCGCTGGAGGGGATCTACCCGGCCCTGATCATGGCCAACGGCGCTCGTGCCGAGGGCATCGAGGCCGACCTGTTCTTCACCTTCTTCGGCCTGGACGCGATCACGAAGAAGCGCTGGGAACACATCAAGCTGGCCACCGTCGGCAACCCCGGACTGCACCTGCCGACCCTGCTCGGCGGCATGCCCGGCGTCCCCGACCTGGTGACCCGCTACATGGAACGCAAGATGGACAAGCTCGACATCCCGCCGATCCCCGAGTTCATCGAGATGATCGCCGACACCGGGGCGGGCATCTACGCCTGCAAGGCATCCGTCGACCTCTTCGAACTGGACAAGGACGACCTGGTCGAACAGGTGCAGGGCATCATCACCGTCGGCGAGTTCTACGAACACGCGGCCGGCGGCCAGATCATCTACACCTGAGGCGACCGGTACAGGCGCCGGAACTCCTGGGGGACCGGAGGAGGAGCGCACTCCGCAATGACTCAGGCGGAGGGGTCTTCCTCGGGTGCCGGGCTGACGAGCTCGGTGCCGTGCTCGGCCAGGGCGGCCTGCAGGAGGAGCAGGCGCGCCAGCTCACGTGCCTCGTCGGCGGTGAGTGCCGCCCATACGCCCGGCTCGCCGCCCTGGTCGCGACCCACGTCCAAGGCGACCCGGCTGATGGGGTGTTCCGCGGGCACGAGCTGCAGGCGCCGCACGGCGATCCTGCGTCCGCAGGCGGTGACGACGCAACGGCCGTCGATCGCCGGGCTCCGGTCAGGTCCTGCCGTGGCCATCGTTCTCACGCTCCTTCGCCGGATGGAGTGACAGTGCCCGACGGTCTGTGTCCGCGGCGCCGGTGTTCGCCGGAGGCTCTCATACCCGCAGGGGTATAAGCGACAGCGCTGGATGAGCCCGCGTTGTTCCCCCGTGCGATCACCCACGAGGAGATCCTGCGGTGAGCGACTCCGAGCTGTCCCAGCCGACCCCTGTCGCGCGAGCCTGCCGTGCAACAGGAAGATCTCGCCGGGCGTGCGTGCGCACGTACCGGTGTCCTCGAGCGGTCCGGGCGGCGGTCGGTTTCCGTGACCGCCACCCCTCCGGTGCTGGATCAGACGTCGGCGGATGCGGGCAGGGTGAGCCAGGCGCCGTAGCCGCCGAGCAGGTCGGAGACGTCGGCGTGGCCGGTGTGGCGGAGCAGGCTGGCGGCGATGGAGGAGCGGTGGCCGCCCGCGCAGTGCACGACCAGGGGAAGGCCGGCGGGGATCTCGTCGGCGCGGCGGGCGAGCTCGGCCAGTGGGATGTGCAGCGAGCCCTCGATGAAGCCCTCTTCGCGCTCGGCGGTGTTGCGCACATCGAGGACCAGCGGGGGTTCGTCGCCGTCCAGTAGCCGTCGCAGCTCGTCGGCGGTCAGCCGACTGGCCTGCTCCAACTCGTCGGCCAGTGCGGGGAAGGCGCCCTCGGGCTCGCGCAAGTAGCCGCCGACCTTGTCGAAGCCGATCCGGGCGAGCCGGGTGACGACCTCTTCCTCACGGTCCTGGGGTGCGATGACGAGGACGTCCTGCTCAGGGGCGACGACCATGCCGGCCTGCTCGGCGAAGCGGCCGTCGGCGGGTACGTTCACCGAGCCGCGCAGATACCCGGACGCGAAGTCCTGTGGCGCGCGGGCGTCGACGACGACGGCCCCGGCCGCGCGCCGCTGCATGAACTCCTGCACCGACAGCGGCCGGGGCGCGGCGGCCGCGTCGAACAGCCCGTGCTCCTTGCGGTTGAGGATGGCGTCGTAGACGAAGTAGGCGGGCGCGGAGGGCTGGCCGGCCGTCACCAGTTCCACGAACTGCCGCTCGCTCATGGGCCGGCAGGCGTAGTTGGTGACGCGCTGCTCGCCGATCGTGGACTGGCGCTGGGTGGAGAGGTTCTTGCCGCAGGCGGATCCGGCGCCGTGGGCGGGAAAGACCCGGACCGCGTCCGGCAGGTCCATCAGTTTGTGCTGGATGGTGTCGTAGAGCATGCGGCCGAGTTCGTCGGCGGTGACGCCGATGGAGGCGAGCAGGTCGGGTCGGCCGACGTCGCCGATGAACAGCGCGTCGCCGGTCAGCACGCCGTAGGGGACGGTGTCGTCGGCGTGCTCGTACACCAGGACGCTGATCGACTCCGGTGTGTGGCCGGGGGTCTCGAGGATCTGCAGCTGGACGTCGCCGAGGGTGATGCGTTCTCCGTCGACCAGTTTGTGGATGGGGTACTCGGCCTCGGCGCGCTGCCCGTAGCCGATCCAGGCGCCGGTGCGGTCGGCGAGCTCCAGGTGGCCGGCGAGGAAGTCGGCGTGGAAGTGGGTGTTGATGACGGCCTCGATGGTGAAGCCGTGTGCGGCGGCGTCGGTGAGGTACTCGGAGACGTCGCGGCGCGGGTCGACGACCACAGCCTTGCCGGTGCTCTCGTCGGCGATCATGTAGGACGCCTGGGAGAGGCAGTCGAGGTAGTACTGGGCGAAGAACATGGTCGGGTGACCTCCATGTCGGTCGGGCGAGGTGTGCGCCGGGGTATGTGCGAGAGTCCGGTTCGCCCTTCGCGCAGGGCGGGGAAGGTGGCCGGCCCGGGTCGGGGGAGGCCCGGGCCGACCGGTCAGAGGCGGCCGGTGAGCATGCCGTGCCAGTAGATCGGTGGCAGCCCGTACCGCTTGAACGCCCACAACGTGCGCCGCTCCTTGAACGGGTCGAGCAGCGGGAAGGTGGGTGTGGGGTTGAGGTCGTAGTCGAATTCGGCGAGCAGCATGCGGTCGCGGGCGGTCACCAGCGGGCAGGACGTGTAGCCGTCGTACCGGTGCGAGGGGGAGCGGCCGTTCATGACGTCGAGCAGGTTGCCCGCCACCACCGGGGCCTGCTTGCGCACCGCGGCACCCGTCTTGGACGTGGGCAGGTTCGCCACGTCCCCGAGGGTGAAGACGTTGTCGTACGACGGGTGTTGGAGAGTGTGCTTGTCGGCGGCGACGAAGCCCTGCGGGCTCGCCGGATCGGCGAGCGGGCCCCTCTTGACCCAGTCGGGGGCGCTCTGCGGCGGCACCGCGTGCAGGAGGTCGTAACCGAGGGTCTCCTTCGTGCCGTGCGCGTGGTCCGCGACGGTGATCTCGCGGCCATCGCCGTCGACGGCGGTCATCTCCGAGCGCAGCCGCACCTCGATGCCGTACCGGGCGGCGACCTTTTCCAGGACCTGCGACCAGGCGGGCACCTTGAACATCGCCGGGTCGGGGATGACGAGGATGATCCGGATGCCGTCGAGGACCTTGCGCCTACGCCAGTGGTCGGCCGCCAGGTAGGCGATCTTCTGCGGGGCGCCGCCGCACTTCAGCGGGGTCGCCGGGTGGGTGAAGACGGCCGTGCCCGAGCGCATGTTCCTGATCAGCTCCCAGGTGCGCGGGGCGTACTCGGGCGCGTAGTTGCTGCTCACCCGGTCATGTCCGACGGCCTCGGTGAGGCCCGGCACGCCGTTCCAGTCCAGTTGGAGACCGGGTGCCATCACCAGGTGTTCGTAGGAGAGGTCGGCGCCGCCGGACAGGGTCACGGTGCGGGATTCGGGGTCGACGGCCAGGGCGCGGCGGCGGATCCAGCGTACGCCGTCCGGTATCACCGAGCTCTGGGGTCGACGGGTGGTCCGCAGGGGTGCCTGGCCGCCGCCGACCAGGGTCCACAGCGGTTGGTACCAGTGGGTGTCGGAGGGTTCGATCAGGGTGATGTCGCTGACTCCGGCGTGGCGCAGGCGGGCGGCGACGCTGATGCCGGCGCTGCCGCCGCCGATGACGGCGACTCGGTGACGGCCGGAGATCGGGGCGTCGGAGGGGGTGGCGGCCAAGGTGGAGCTCCTTTCCGGCGGGCTGCGGTACGGGTGTCGCACGAGGATCAGGCGGCGTGCTCGTGGGAACCGGCCGCGACGGGACGGCCGGCGCGGGCCCAGGCGCCCGTGCCGCCGGTCACCGAATAGGCGTCGACACCATGGGCGTTCATCCAGTCGACGGCCGTCCTGCTGCGGTTGCCGCTGGCGCAGATCACGAACACCGTTCGGTCGACGGGGAGTTCATGGCAGCGGGCGGGCACGGTGCGCAGCGCCATCAGGCGGGCACCGGGTACGTGACCGGCGGCGTACTCGTCCGCCTCCCGTACATCGATGACGAGCGCGCCGTCGGCCCAGGCCGCCGCGAACGCTTCCTGAGTCACTTCACGAGCCACTTCATTGCCTCCTCAATTACCCCCGGGGGTATCTCTCCAGCGAGGGTACGGCGGCTCAGGGATGAGCGTCAAATACCCCCAGGGGTATTTGCCCGAGAGGTAACTCGCGGCTCCTCACCTGGACCGGAATCGAGCACTTCCCCATCGGACACGGCCCTCGGCAGCCGGACCGTCATCCGCGTCCCACCGCCTGGTCCGGAGTCCGCGGTGACCGTGCCGCCGTGGGCGGTGACCAGCTCCTTGACGACGGCCAGGCCGATACCGCTACCGCCTCCGGCACGAGCGCGGGCCCCGCGCCACAGACGGTCGAAGACATGCGGCAGCTCGTCGGCGGGGATGCCGGGCCCCGTGTCCGCCACCTTGACCAGCGCGTCGGAGGGAGTGGCGGAGGTGGTGACGGTGACGATGTCGCCGGCACGGCAGTGCCGGGCGGTGTTGCTCAGCAGGTTGCCGAGAGCCTGGTGCAACCGGTCCGCGTCCGCACGAACCCGGAGGGGAGCAGGACTGGAGACGGTGCGTACGATCAGCCCTGCGTTGCGCAGTTCGGCCGCCCGCTCGGCCACGGCGGCGCCGACCAGGGCGATCAGATCCACCTCGGCCACGTGCAGGGACAGTCGGGCCGACTCGGCCTCCGCCAGTTCGCCGAGGTCACCGACGATGCGGCCCAGCCGCAGGGCCTGGTCGTGCAGAGAAGCCAGACGCTCGGCGGACGGGTCGACGTAACCGTCGCGCAGTTCCTCCAGACCAGCCTGCAACGAGGCCAACGGGGTGCGTAGTTCGTGGGCCACGTCGGCGGCGAGCCGGTGGCGGGCCTGTTCGGCGTGTGTGACGTCGTCGGCCATGGCGTCGAAGGCGCGGGCGAGGTCGCCCAGTTCACCGGGTGCGTCGATGCGGACTCGTGCGGTGCGGTCCCCGGCGGCCAGTGCGCGGGCGCCGGCCGCGACCCGGACCAAGGGAGCCGTCAGGCGCCGGGTGACGAACCAGCTCACGGCCAGCGCCAGAGCCAGCGCGCCGACCGCAGCCGCGGCCACCCAGCCCCAGGCGACGGACCGGCCGGCCGAGCCGGAGTCTGCCGAGAAGACCAGCGACACGGAGCCGACCGTGCGGCCGTCGACCACTACGGGCGCGCTCGCACCGGGGCCCGAGCCCACGCCCTGCCCATGGTGTCCCGGCCCCGAGTCGGACATCCCGTGCTCGTCCTCCGCCCCCGAACCGCTGCCGGAGCCGGAGCCGCTGCCGCTGCCGGAGCCGGAGCCGGAGCCGGAACCTGAACCGGAGCCGCCGGAGATCGTCTCGCCGTCCGCGTCGCGCACTGTGAGCACCGCCCCGGCGGCGGAGGCCGGCGACCGGGCCGCGGACAGGTCGGCCGAGGCCCAGCCGCCCGCCGTCCGGTAGGCGTCGGCGGCGGCTGCGGCCACCCGGCCGGCGACGCGCTGCCGGTCGGCCTGGTGCGCGCTGCTGAGCCCGCGGTCGGTTCCGACGAGTGCCGCGACGGTGAGCAGGGCCACGGACGCCAGCGCGACCACGGCGAACGCGGCGAACAGGCGCCGCCCGAGCGGGCCGAGCCCACCGGACCGCCGAACGCCGAAGCGCAGCGATCTCGGCTCGGGGGTCCCGGGCGCCGGCTCAGGGGCCACGGGCCCACTGCGTGGCGAACGCGGCTCAGGGGTCACGGGCCCACCCCAGCCGGTAGCCCACGCCCAGGACCGTCTCGACGAGGCCGGGGCCGACCGCCCCGAGTTTGTGCCGGAGGTTCTTCACGTGCGAGTCGATCGTCCGCTCGTATCCGGCGAACTCGTAGCCGCGCACCCTGTTGACGAGTTCGTAGCGCGAGTACACCCGGCCCGGCACCGCCGCCAGCGTGGTCAGCAGACCCCACTCGGTGGGCGTCAGCTCCACCGGCACTCCGTCCAGGACCGCCTCGTGCCGGGTCTCGTCGATACGCAGCCGTCCGTCCCCGTACGACGCGACCGGCGCCGTCCCCGCCGCAGTGCCCCCGGCCCGCTGCAGTACCGCACCCACCCGCAGTACCACCTCGGTGGGACTGAACGGCTTGGTCACGTAGTCGTCGGCTCCCAGCCGCAACCCGTGAATGCGGTCCTCGACGGTGCTCCGAGCCGTCAGCACCACCACAGGTACCCGCCCTCGCTCCTGGGCCTCGCGCAGCACCTCGTCGCCGTCCACGTCCGGCAACCCGAGATCGAGCAATGTCAGATCGATCCCGGGCTCGCCGAGCAGCCGTACGGCCTCGGCGCCCGAGCCGGTCGTCAGCACCCCGTATCCCGCGCGCTCCAGGTAGCGGCGCAGCAGCTCGCGGATCTCCTTCTCGTCCTCGACGACGAGCACGGTGGCGGCCATGTCCCACGTCTACGCGCCACGCGCAGGCCCCGGGAGGGGCCGAACAGCCCCAAGCCACCCGGCGGTCGTCTCCATCTCGTCTCCACACGCATCGCACGGCGACTGCAGGGCCCGGGGCCACGGTGATGGTGCGGGAACGGAAGACGCTCCCGCAGACCCGAGGAGGTTCGCCATGAAGCGCAACATCAAGATCGCGACGGCGGTCACCGCGGGCGCCCTCGCCATCGGCGCAGTGCTGGCCGTCGGCCCGGTGACCGCGGGCACGGAGGGTGCCGCACCGATGGCCGCGCAGACCACGTCCCGGAGCATGCTGACGAACGCTCAGCACCAGCCGCGCCACCACGGCGACGACAGGGACGGCATCCGGCAGCACGACGGATCCTGCAACGCAGCCGCCCTGGCCGAGCAGGGCACCCTGACGGCCTTTCAGAAGACCACGTTGGCGGGCATGGCCGAGGAAGAGAAGCTCGCGCACGATCTGTACACGACGTTCGCCGAACGTTACGACGTGCGCGTTTTCGAGCGGATCGCGGCGGCGGAGACCCAGCATCTGACCGCCGTACGCACCCTGCTGAACCGCTACGACGTGAGCGACCCGACCGCCGGCAAGCAGGCCGGTGAGTTCACCGACCCGGGCGCCCAGGCCACCTACGACAGGCTCCTGAAGCAGGGCGAGGGCAGCCTGACCGGAGCTCTGAAGGCGGGCCGCACGGTCGAGAACGACGACATCCGCGCACTGACCAAGGCACTGTCCGGACTCACCGCCCCGGACACACGCCAGGTCTACACCCGCCTGCTCACCGCCTCCGAGATGCACCTGACGGCGTTCGATCACTGGATCGCCGACGAGTAAGGAGACGAAGTCCAGGAACGGTGGTCCGAGTCTGCGTGCAGAGGGCCGCTGCGGAGGGGAGCAGCCTTCGGTACTCCGGGCGGTGGACGGCGCGTGACCTCAGCTTCAACAGGCGGCGAACCGGGGAGACCGTGCCACCGGTGTGCGCCCGGGGTCTGAGCCCGGGCGCTGGGTTCAGCCGGCTGTCAAAGAGGTCCACTTCTGGTTGGATCCGGCGTGGCAGTCCCACAGCTGGAGCTGCGTGCCGTCGGCCTGGGAAGAGCCGGGAACATCGAGGCAGCGGCCGGATGCGGGATTGCGGTAGCCGCCGTTGTACACCTGCCAGACCTGGTTGGAGCCGCCGTGACAGGCCCACAGCTGCACCTTGGTGCCGTTGGCAGTGGCCCCGCCGGCCGCGTCGAGGCACTTGCCCATGGAGCGCAGGGTGCCGTCGGTGTAGGAGGACCAGTACTGGTTGGCACTGTCGCCGCAGCTCCACGTCTGTACGGCGGTCCCGTCCGCGGTGCCGGCGCCGTTGACGTCCAGGCACTTGCCGGCGATGCCGGACTGCACGCGCGCGGGGGCGCGGGCGGGGTTCCGCAACCACCCGGCGCCGTCCGCGGCCTGCACGCCCCGGTGGAACGCGTCGGCCATCTTCTGGTAGCCGGCGTCGTTGGGGTGGAGCGGATCGGCCAGGTCCGCCGTGGTGAGGCTGCTCATGTCGACGAAGGCGACATGCTTGCCCGCGGCCTGTGCATCGCTGACGATCCGGGGGATGGCCTGGTTGTACGCGCCCCGGAACTGCTCCTCCGAGGCGCTGGTGGACACCACCAGGGAGGCGACGAGGACGGTCGCGTCGGGGACGTCGGCGGTGATCTGGTTGACCAGCGACCTCAGCCGGGTGATGGAGGTGTTGACCTCGGAGGCCCCCTGGAGGTCATTGGTGCCGATGTGCAGCGTCACGACGTTGGGCCGGTAGCGGGTCAGCGAGGCGTCGGCGAGGGCGGCGATCTGGTCGATGCGGTACCCGGAGTGCCCTTCGTTGTCGGGGTCGGACATCGTCCCGCCCCGTAACGTGCCCACGAAGTCCAGCGGATGGCCGTCCGCCGCAAGCTGGTTCCACAGCGAACTCCGGTAGCCGTTGCCCGTGCTGCTTCCCACGCCCCAGGTGATCGAGTCACCCAACGGCATGACTCGCAGAGGCGTGTTGGGGGCGGCGGAGGCAGGCGGCGCGCCCGCCACCGTCACCCCGAGCGCGGCAGTGACAAGCGAGATCAGTAGTACCCGGAGCTTTCTCATGCAGCGTCCTCTTCTGCGAGTGGTGGGCGAGCCCGGCAGGCGTGCGGCTGGGCTGCTGGAAGCGGGGAAGCGGGGAAGCGAGGAGGCGGGGAGGCGGTGCGCGCCGGTCTGCGGATGGGCGATGGGGTCGTCCCACGCGTGGACGGCTCGTCCACGCGTGGGACCGCACCTCTTCGCGGGCGCCGTGAGCGGGTGGGTCAGCGCTGCAGGGTGAGCAGGCCGGGGCGGTACGGCAGTTGGATGTAGGGGGTGCCCGACGGTGTGTTGGGGGAGAGGCCCTGGTAGAGCAGTTGCAGGTTGCAGGGGTCGATGGTCATGGTCTGGTCGGGGTTGTTGCGGACCAGGTCACCGTGGCTGATGTCGTTGGTCCAGGTGGCACCGCTGTTGGCCTTGCCGGCGAAGGGGTTGCTCTCGGTGGCGGCCTGCGGGGTCCACGAACCGTTCAGGCTGGAGGCCGTGAACGAGCGGAAGAAGCGCTGCTCACTCGCACCCCGGGCCTCGACGATCATGAGGTACTGGTTCTGGCCCTGAACCTTGTACACCTGCGGCGCCTCGAACAGGTTCTTCACCGTGTCGCTCATGATCGTCGTGTACGACGAGCCGAAGCTGGCCGGGAAGTTCCCGATCGGCATGGCCGACCTGTAGATCTTGCCGTTGTCACCGGCGAAGAACATGTACATGTTCTGGCCGTCGGCGATCACGGTCGGGTCGATCGCGCTGCCGTCGGGGACGCTGCCGGTGAACAACGGTTGTGCCGCGGACCAGCTGTTGGGGTTGGTGGGGTCGCTCGACGTGCGGTAGACGAAGGGCCATTGGGTGCCCCACCCGTTCGAGGTCAGCACCCAGATGTTCTTGGGCGCGAAGTAGAGCAGCGTGGGAGCCACCGCGCCCTGGCTCATCCCGGTCTGGCCGGTCGACGCCATGTCCGACCAGTTCGTGAAGGGACTGAAGGCCATCGATTTCCACGACGATCCGTCGGAGGCGGTCGCGTAGACGAGGTGCTTGCCGTTGTACGTCACGGTGGTGAAGTCCTTCACCGAGGCCCACCCGTTCGCGGGCTGCGCCAGCGGGCCGGTCGAGCTCCACCGGTAGGTCGACGGAAGAGCGCACGTGCCGCCGGGCGGCGCGGACAGGCCGGTCCACTTCTGGTTGTCGCTGCCACTGCAGTTCCAGAGCTGCACCGCCGTGCCGTTGGCCGTGGCGCCACCCGACACGTCCAGGCACAGCCCGGACTCCACGGCGACGATCGTGCCGTCGGAGTTGACCCGCCACTGCTGGTTGGTTCCGCCGTTGCAGGACCAGATCACCGGCCGGGTGCCGGCCGAGGTGGCGTGGCCCGGAACGTCCAGGCACTTGTTGCCGTACACCGTCAGCTGGTTGTTGTCCGTGAGCGTCCACTGCTGGTTGGTCGCGCTCGTGCAGTCCCAGATCTGCACGTTCGTGCCGTCGCTCTGGCCGGCGCCCGACACGTCGAGGCACCGGCCGGAACCGACACCGCGCACGGCGCTCGTGGTGGCCGCCTGCGCCGGGTCGGTGACGAGCAGCCCCGCCACAGCGAGGAGGGCCGCGAGCACCACGGACAGATGCTTGCGGCGGAACGTATGCCTGCGCATGAAGTCCTCATTCCTGAGTGAGCGGTTCCGGTCGGCCCTGCCAGAGCTGACCGGGCCGGTTTTCGGTGGTGCGGAACGACTTCCGTACGTTGAGGTGTTCGGGATGTCGAACAGTGGTCGAAGGGTCGAGCAGACGGAAGACAGGAACTCGACGATCTGTTTCACGGACGGGCGCGTTCCCGGTGGGCCGCCGCCGCTCGGCGCGGGAGCCGTACCGCAGTCGGTCCCACTCCCTCCGCGGCCGATGACGGCCTCGACTCCATCGATTTACTCCACTGATACATGGGATGGATTAACAGGTACGGGTGTGGCCGGTGTCTAGCCCTGCGACACAAATTCGCGTCCTGCGGCGGCGATTGTCCAATCCAACCCCCGGAACGCCAGGCGAAACATGGGGTGTTCTGGAGAGGGGGTGTGGGTAGTGTGAATGGGCGGGAACAGGTCGGCGCGCATAGCGAGGGGACTTGCGCCCCCGTGCGGAGACTTGCTTGGGCGCTGGCTGCGATTAGGGGGCGGCAACCGCACCGACTTCTGTGAAGGGTCCTTCCCGGCCGAATGCCGAGCCTCGCCCCTGACATCGCTGACGGGCCGACAGAAGCAGCGACGCAGTTCCTCCTGACTCGACCCAGATCCCTTTCGCTCCGCGCTCCGGCTGCCCTGACCGGTCCCTGAGCCGACCCGGAAAAGCCCCTGATGCGGGCGCCACATGAGGGGCAGCGCGCCTAACGTGACGACAGTGCCCCGGCCGGGTCCGCACGCCTGACACCACCGCTCTCGTCACGAGGAGGACTCATGCAGTTAGGGGACGGATCCGCACTGCGGCGGATCGCAGCCCGGGCCACGGCCATGGCCGGGGGACTCGCCATGGCTGTCGTCACCGGCCTCGCCGTCGCTCCCGCAGTCCACGCATCGCCGTCCGCCACAGGGGTCCTGCGGTGGGCACCGTGTGACGGCCCGGAGAAGTCGGGAGCCGAGTGCGCCACTCTGTCGGTGCCGGTCGACTGGGCCCACCCGAACGGGCCGACACTCGACCTGGCGGTGGCCCGTCGCAAGGCCACCGAGCCCGGCGCACGGGTCGGCTCGATGGTGTTCGGCCCCGGTGGGCCGGGCGACTCGGGTGTGCAGATGGTGGTGGGCAACGTCAGCCGATTCAGCCCAGAGGTCCGCCGCAGGTTCGACATCGTCAGCTTCGACCCGCGCGGCGTGGGCGCCGGCAACCCGGTGACCTGCTCCACTGCCCTGCTCGCTGAACGGCCGTCACCGGTTCTGAAGAGCCAGGCGGATTTCGACGCCACCCTGGCGTACAACAAGCGGCTCCGTGCCGACTGCCGGGCCCGTACCGGGCCGGTGTTCGACCACCTTGACACTGCTCAGACTGTCCGGGACCTGGACGCTCTCCGGGTTGCCCTCGGCGAGCGGAAACTGACCTTCCACGGCAGCTCGTACGGCACGCTGCTCGGCGCGCAGTATGCCGAGACCTACCCGCGCCGCGTGCGCGCGATGGTGTTGGAGAGCGTCATTGACCACAGCGTCCCGACCACCCTTGACTTCCTTCACGCCGAGGCGGCCACAGCACAGGATTCGTTCCAGGAGTTCGTGAAGTGGTGCGGGCGTGCCGCGGACTGCGCTTTGCACGGCCGCGACGTCCACGCCGTCTGGCAGGGCCTGTTGGCCCGGGCCGGGCGCGGCGAGCTGGAGGACCCGGCGAGGCCCGGCACCTCGATGTCGTCCTCGGACCTGGTCAACAAGATCGCCTTCCGGAAGTTCTACCAGGCTGATTACGCGGGCCTGGCAACGGCGATCGCGGGGATGGAAGCGAGCAAGCCGCTGCCCGCGTCGCCCACCTCGGTAGCGCCGCTTCCTACGGCCACCCCGGTCTTCTGCTCCGACTGGCACCTGCCCGTGCGCGACTACCGGGACTACGCCTCCCTCGTCACCATGATGAACACGACCGCGCCCGACCTGCCTCACCTGCTGCCGCTGCACATGACAGCGGCGTGTCTGGGCGCGCCGACCGCCAACCCCCAGCACCGCCTTGACGTACACGGTGCCCCACCGATCCTGGTGTCCAACGCGCTGCACGACCCCGCAACCGGCTACCCGTGGGCGGTCTCGGTGGCCCGGCAGCTCGGCCGCAGCGGCGTGCTCCTCACCTACGAGGGTCACGGCCACGGCAGCGTCACCAGCGGCCCGTGCATGGAGAACTCCGTGAACAGCTATCTCACCGACCTGGCCGTCCCGCCACGTGGGACCAGCTGCCCCGCTGTGCCGTTCTGACAGCCTGTCGATGCGCTGACCGCTTCGAGGGACGTGCTCCGGTGCTGTGTGCGCTGCCAAGTGCGCTGGGAATCTGCCGAGTTGGGGCCGCGAGCTTTGCAGACTCAGACAGAGTCCGCCAGGGTCTGTCGTCGAACCTTTCTCAGCCCGGCCGGATCACGGTGGACATCGACGGCCGGGATGGGTGGGATGCGGTGAGAAGAGCACCGTGCACAGCTGATGACGCCGCCCTGTCGGCATAGCGAGCCGTGTCCGGAGGCCATACGTCAGTCTCCTGATGGATCAGAAGACTGACCGCGCCGTGAACACCGGAGCACAGCAGTCTGGCGGTTTCGGTGATGCTCTCCACCGACACTCCGGCGTCGACACAGGCCGCGACCTTGTCCCGGAAATAGCGGAAACACGCGTCCTCGTTCCGGCGACTGGCCTCGGTGGCCCCGCCATCCATCACCAATCGGTACTGGGAGGGATGGCGAAGCCCGAAGGCGATGTAGGCGACGCAGGTTTCGTAGAGAGCCGTCACCGGATCCTGGATCCCCTTGGACACGGCTTCCAACTCGATGAACAGGGAACTCCACACCCGCAGGCACGTGGCGTGGACCAGCTCCCTCTTCGACGCGAAGTGGAGGTACACGGCCGGCGGAGTGACCCCCGCGCTTGTGGCCACCGCGCGGATTGTCAGAGCGTCGGTACCACCGTCTTCGAGCAGCTGATCGGCGATGTCGAGAAGCTGCTCGCGGAGCAGCCCGCCCTGACCCTTGGCAGCGCGAACGCGGGACCCGGTCACAGGAAGGGACCTTCGAGAGAAGGTGACATCAAGATGTCTTCGGCTTGACGGCGGTGACCACCTGTGTCACTCGGGCGCACAGTTCGCCCTGGGCGTCGTGCACGTCGACCTCGATGACCGTGTTGCGCCCCACGCGAAGAGGGCGAGCTGTCGCGACGACGTCGGTGTGTGCCGGCCGAAGGAAGTGCGTGGTCGACTCCACCGTGGCCGGTGCGGCACCCGCCGGACCGTTGAGGGCGGCACACACGGCACCGCTCACATCGGCCAGTCCCATCAACGCGCCCCCATGGAGGCCACCGCCCACCGTGGAGAGCGAGAGATCGTGCGCCAGCGTGGCTCGAACGCCGGCCGCCGTCATCTCGTCGAACACGACTCCGAGGGTCTTGGCGTACGGCGCGAGCGCGTAGACGTCTTCGGCTGCGAGTGCGGGCACGGGCTGCTCCCATCTGAGTTAAGTGCGATAAGTTATCGACGTTAACTCAGGTCGTCAACCCGGCACTTCGGGCCGTCCTGCCGTCCGGCCGTCTGACAAGGCGAACCGGGCCCCTTGCCCGCACCCCCCCGGCCTCGACCTCGCCACCTGTACGTCAAGTTGCGTGGCACACGCGCTGCTCGACCGCGCCGCGGCGGGCGATGACTTTGGCCGACCGACGCTCGTCCCTGACCTCTGGGCCAGTCATCGCAAAAGGGCGGCCCTGAACAGCTCGTGGTGAGTCACCAGCCACTCCTGGAGGCGGTCCCAACGCTGCCAACCACCACTCTCGGACAGCGCTTGGAGGTAGGCGGGGTCACCGTCGGCCACGCGGCCCGCCACGAAGGCCCGGCAGGATGCGGTGGCCTGTTCGATGACGCCGGGCAGTTCGGCGCGCTCCTGTGAGGAGAGGCCGTAGCCGTCGGCGAGGATCCGCAGTCGTGCCGGGGCATCCAGCCCCGCGGGATAGAGAACTGCCGCGGATGTGGGATCGAGCATGGGAACCCAGTAGCGGGCGGTCATGGCAACGTCCCAGACTGCTCGGCCAGGGGCCGCCAGGTCGAAATCGATCAGGGCTGCGGCATGGCCGTCGCGGAAGACGACGTTCTCCGGGCACACGTCGTTGTGGCACAGCATCGTTCCTCCCGCCGGGTCGGCCAGCGAGCGCGGCCACTCAGCAGAAACGTCAACCGCGATGGCCGCACTGGCGTCGTGCAGGCGCCTCAACAGGCTGCCCACCGATCCCAACGCGGTCTCGGTCATCACCCAGCGCGGAAACGGTGGTAGAGCGACTTCACCGGAGATGAAGGTCAGCTGTTCGCGGCCGTCCGCGGTGAGGCGGATCGGCGTCGGAGCTGCTGTGAAGCCTTGCTTGTGGAGCGCGCGAAGATGGGCATGGAGGGCGTGCGCGGTGCGCGGCGCCGGGCGTTCCACCAGAGCACCGTGGCGGAAGACCGCGCCCGCGTTCGCCATGCCACCGACCAGAACTTCGCCCTCAGCGGTCTCGCCCTCGGCCGTCATGCCGATCACGCTACCGCCGTGCGTCGACTCAGCCGGCTTTCCGTGGTGACTTCTACGACTGCCTGAACGGAGGGCAGGGCCGAGGGGGAGCGTCGCCACTCCTTCGACGCGACGCGACGATGTCAGGAGAAGTCCGCTGCGGTGATGCCGTCGGGATGTCCGGACGGCCACTCGACCAGCTCGATCCGGTAGCCGTCCGGGTCCGTCAGCCATGACGTCTTGGGGCCGTGGGGTCCGCCCGGATACTGGACCGGCCCCGGATCCAAGCCGGCTTCGGCCAGCGTCGTGAGGGTGTCGGTCAGCGCGTCCACCTGGATCGCGAGGTGGTCGAAGCCGCTGCCCACGTCGACGCGTCCGTCGGCGGGACGGTGGACGAGTTCGAGCGAAGCCGCCGGTTCGCCGGGGAACTTGAGGATCACGAGGCGACTCCCGTCGCCGGGCTCGACCCGGCCCAACTCGCCGTAGCCCAGGGCGGTGTAGAAACGGAGCGAACGGTCCAAGTCGGTGACGCGGTAGGAGACGAAAAGCGTCTTCATGCGGCTTCCCCCGGTCGGCGCACGCGGTAGCGCAGGTGCGTGACATCGCGGTCCTCGAGCCGTCGGACGAGGTCGAGTTCGATGTGATCGTCGCCGATGTGGTCGAAGAGCCGTCGACCGCCACCGAGGAGGACCTGCACCAGGTGGATCTCCATCTCGTCCAACTGCCCTGCCCGGAGAAGCGCTTGGGCCGCACCCGCTCCGTGGACCATCACCGGCCGGTCCCCGGCGGCGGCGCGAGCCTGACGGGCGCAGTCCTCGACGTCGGTGACGAATCGCGCGTGACCGGGTGGCGCGTCCTCATCCGGTTGGTGGGTGAGGACGAGGATCGGCACGCCGTCGTGATGGTCGCCCTGCCAGCGTCCGGCGAGTTCGAAGGTGCGTCGACCGGAGATCAGCGCGCCGGTCGCCAGCGCTTCGCGGTAGACAGCTCCGCTGGGACCGTCGGATTCCCGGTCGTCGAGCCAGTTGAACAGCCGTCCGCCGTTTCGTCCGAGTTCCTGCCCTGGCCGATCGTCCGGGCCGGCGATGTAGCCGTCGAGCGACATCGACATGTACAGCCGAATCGGATTGTTCATCCTGGACTCCGTCTCTCCTTGTGACACCGGGTCCCGCCACGTCCTGATCCGCCGACGGTCGGGCATGTCACAAGACAGACTTCCGGCAACAGGAAAACTCATCGGTCTGACGCGCCGGCCTGTTGCCCAGAGCGGCGGGGGAGTCGCAGTCGGAGAGCACGGATGAACCGAGGCGTGTTCCGGCTGCGTGGCCCCGAGGTCTTCGACGAGGCGGCCGTGCTCGTTGACATAGGGCTGCAGCGGCACTGCACCGCCCGGAGCTACGGGCGGGCGCAGGACGATCCTGGTGAGATCGGGAACCAGTAGACCTTGGCGATGCTGTCCAGGGTCACCAGGCGGCACGGGCCCCTGCTGAGAGTTCAGCAGGGGCCCACGGCTATACGGCCACGGCGGGCTGACGTCTGACCTCGATCAGCGGCATACCGCCGACGTCAGCTACCGTCTGCTGCCGCCGGTCCAACGGCTCGCCCTCACTTCAGGTGCCGTGCGAAGAACTGGGCCGCGGCATCTCCCGCGTATTGCGGGACGCCGGTGTGCCCGCCCATGTTGGCGTGCAGGGACTTCTCCTTGGAACCGAAGGCGTCGAACAGGTCCAGGGCCGCCTGCCGGTCGTTGCCTTCGTCGTCCCACTGCAGCAGCACATGCAGCGGAATGGTGACCTGGCGGGCTTCCTCGAACATGGCACGGGGCACGAAGCTCCCCGCGAAGAGACCGGCGGCCACGATGCGCGGCTCGACGACCGCAAGGCGGATGCCGATGGAGATCACTCCTCCCGAGTACCCGACCGGGCCGCCGATCTCGGGCAGTGCGAGGAGGTCGTCCAGTGCGGCCTGCCATTCCGGGGTCGCCCTGTCGACGAGCGGGAGGACAAGGGCGTCGATGATTTCGTCGCTGACCGGCTCGCCGGCCTGCATCGCCCGGCGAAGGTCGGCACGGGCCTGGTCGAGGGCAGGCCAACCGGGCCTGTTCCCGCTTCCAGGGAGCTCGATGGTGGCCGTGGCGAACCCCTCCGCCGCGGAGTGCCGGGCCCGGGCCACCAGTCGGGGGTACATCTTGTGCAGCCCGAGGCCGGGGTGGCCGAGCAGGATCAGTGGCACTGCCGCGGAAGCGGATGCCGCTTCGGGCGTCCACAGGATGCCGGGAATCTCTCCGAGGGCGAACTCGCGCTCGAGGACGCCGTCGTCGAGGCGCCGTTCGGAAGTGAAGTGCATGGTCGTGCCTTTCGGGAGTGCGCTGGAACGGCGCTCCCGGACGACCTATCGCCCGACCGCGACCCCGGAGGGGAGCACCCATGTCGATACTGAGTTCACGGGTACCACCTCCTCGTTTCTTGCACGGCCTCCCGAGATCCAACAGCGATCGACTCTCGCCCGTCAAACGGTTTTTGACAGAGTCCGTGTGTCCGGGTTCCACAAAGACACCGCACGGCTCTCTCGGGGCCTGCGGAGCCGACCGCTGGGAGGCGGCTGGTGCGCGCATGACCGGGTGTCCGCGAATGCCGGCTACCTGGCCGAGGCATCCGCCTATGCTCGGTTAGTGCAGCCGCTTTCCGACCGCAGCAATCCGTTGATCACGGCGTTCCCAGCCGAGCTTGCGAGGGATGCCGAGGCAGTCCTGGCGGTGATGCCTGATTCTCCGATTCAGTCGCATGCCTCGTTCTCGGTCGCTGTCGAGGGCCAGCGGGTTTCGATCCCGGGGCGCCTCTACAACGACGAGCCGCCTGCTGACAGGGCGGCGTCGCTTTCGTCGCGCCAACAACAGCTTCTGCACTGCCTGTACTCAAGGCACTGCGACGGCATGGTCAGGCAGCGCCACCTGGAGAAGGTGGTTGGTTCCACGGACCCATGGGTCGTCCCCTTCGTCGTACAGCTGGTTGGCGAGTACGTCTTGGAGATCCTGGTCGTCATCTGCGACGAGCTCCGTGATCTCGCCACGCCCGGCACCTGTGGCAACCTCGCTTACGGGCAGTTCCTTGTGGACAACCCTGCTTTCTTCGCGCGTACTCAACGGCGGGTCGTGAGCTACTGGAGCTGCTACTACCGGGGCGCCTACGCGAGTTTTCGGGGCTACCCGGGGTGCACGATTCTTGACCTCCTACGGTCCGCTGCCTCCGACAGAGCAGGACAGCCCTGGCCCAACCTCACTCCAGCCGGTGCCCGGGTGGACGGCTACTGCTAGGAGCTGTCGTCACAGTGTCAGGCCAACACGACCAAGGAGGCGACGTCAGCCTGATCGAGAACCTGTTCCTACGCCCGTGTCGGCGGCCAGGTGGTGCGGAAGATCGTCAGGTGAAGAGGTCCATGAACAGCCCCACAGCGAGGAAGGCCCCTCCGACCCCGCCCACCAGGCATGTGAACAGGCCAGGTTCGCCGTAGCCCTGCAGACGGGCACGTCGGGGCTTGGCGGGGTCGTACCGGACACGTATCCGTGTTGGGTAGTCGATCGGATACAGCCGGCCGACCTTGGATTCGACCCTGACCTCATCGCTGTTCGGAGGGGTGTAGGCGACCTCGGGATAGAAACAGGGGTCGCCGTCGCCGTCTGTGTCCTCCCGGACGTAGACGATCTCCGCCTCGATCCACTGCCCCCGGGTAAGGAGGCGGAAGTTGGTCCACGCCTTCACGAAGGACCAACCCGAGAGCCCCGCCGACACAGGGATGAAGGGCGCCATGACGATCTGGTCCAAGTTCGCGCGGGCAGGCTATAGCGCCCCTCGAACGCGACAGGTCGTTTCCACCGGTGGGCCAAGGACGGCACGTTCACTCGGATGCTGCAGCTCGGATCGGAGGTCGTACAACATCGAACCGTCCCGACCCCCAACCCCGGCGAATCAACGTGGTCAGAGCACTAGGCTGGTGCGGTGGCAGGTGAGCAGGGGCGGGTTGAGCCGTCGGGAGTGTGGGCCACGGCGGTAGGTGTGGCCAGGGTGCGGGCGCTGGAGACCCAGCGCGAGGACGCTCTGTTCCGTGACCCACTGGCACAGGCCTTCGCCGCGGCCGGCGGCCTGTGGCCCTCATCGCCCCCGCTCAGTGACGAGGCCGCGCGACGCCGTCGGCTGGCCGTGTCGTTCTCCATCGTCATCCGGACGAAGTTCCTCGACGACCTGTTGTTGCAGGCCTGCGCGTCCGGGGTACGGCAGGTTGTGCTGCTCGGCGCCGGCATGGACAGCCGGGCCTTCCGGATGGACTGGCCCGAGGGCACCCGCCTGTTCGAGGTCGACACCGCCGCGCCACTGGACTTCAAGGCTTCGGTGCTGCGCCAGGAGCGTGCCGTCGCGCGCTGCGAGCGGATCACTGTCGCGGTGGATCTGCGGGAGGACTGGCCAGGAGCGCTGGCCGCCGCGGGGCACGACCCGGTCGTGCCGACCGTCTGGATCGCCGAAGGCCTGCTGATCTATCTGCCCGAGGATGCGGTGGAGTTGCTGCTCGCCCGGATCAGCGCGCAGTCGGCGGCAGGCAGTCGGATGGGGCTGACGTTGGGCTCGCGCGGGGTGATCGAGCGCTTCGGCGTGGATGCCGCGCCGGGATCGGCGTCGTCCATGTGGGTCTCGGAGATGCCCGACGACCCGGTGGGCTGGCTGGCCGGGCACGGCTGGGATGCCGACAGCCACACCCTGCGCGAGCGCGCTGCCGCCTACGGCCGCCCGATCAGCACTCCGGCGCGGGACGAGGAGCGTCCCGGCGGGCTGATCTCGGCGGTCCGCCCGTCACACGGCTCCCGATTTCTCGGATGAGCGATTCCAACTCTCCTTCGTCGGCCTGATCCCCCCACGCCCGAGTCCTGTCCACGGCGGCCCGACTCGGCGCGGGTCTCATGCCAGCCCTCATCGGCACGCTGTCTTCCTGCACGGGTCGGCTGTCGTCAGCCGCCGATGGTCTTCCAGAAGGCGCACTGGTGTTCCTGGGCGAGATCGACCGCACCCGTCCTCCCTCGTTGCAGCGACTGGACATGCTGGCCGGCTCCGAATCGCGGCCAGGGCGCCGCGCCGTGGCCGTTCGGATCGCCTGTGTACGCGAACCGGGCCCAGTAGCGCACCATCGTGTCCGCGAGGTGACGCTGAGCGGGTGTGGCCGGACCGGGGAGCTGATCGTCGTCGAAGAGGTACTGCAGCTCGCTGCCGTGGAACGCCCCGGTGGGGAAGTTGGGCTTCTTGAGGGTGCTGAACCAGGGAGCCAGGTAGTCGTCGAACTCGTAGGCATAGATCGGCACTTGTCGGTCCAGGGTCCGATCCCGGTCGAGGACCGTGCACCCCCAGGCCCAGTCACTGACGACGGTGGACAGCGCCTCGCCCGGGGATCGGAAGCGGTCGGCAGGGTAGCGGGCCAGGACGCGGGCCGCGTCGGTCGGCGCGAAGAGTGCGTGGATCTCTTGCCGGTAGCCGGCGTCGGTCGTCGTCTCGCCGGTCGCGGCTTCGATGGCCGCGGTGAAGAGGCGATGTTCGTCCCGGGTCGTTCCCTGGATGATGGGGACCCGGTGGAAGTGGCCGGTGGCGAAAGCCCGTTCCGGGCTCACGGGCAGTATGCCGCCGCCGACGGTCGGTCCGGACCCGAGTCCGTAGTCGGACCACCTGGCGAGTTCCTCCACGGACTTGGCGCGCAGACAGGCCGCTGCTGTCCGCGGGTCGGAGCAGCCGACCTTGGCCGCCACATCAAGCCCGTGCCGCTCGCGCTCAGCGCGCGGCAGCGGGAACCAGGTCGCCGGACCCGGGGACCATTTGCGTCCCGTGCACTGGGCGCTTTGCAGGATCGCCTTGTGGAAGAGGCCCGCCGACCCCGGCGCCGCGAGATGCGCGCAGACGCTGGTACCACCCGCCGACTCGCCGAAGAGCGTGACATTCGCCGGGTCGCCGCCGAAGGCCGCCGCGTTGCGCTTCACCCACCGCAACGCGGCCTGCTGGTCCTCCAGGCCGAAGTTGCCCGACAGGTGCTTGGCCGGACCCCGGTCGAGGGCGGGATGGTCGAGGAAGCCGAAGACACCGAGCCGGTAGTTGAAGCTGACCACGATCACCCTGCCCGTACGGGCAAGGCGCTGTGCGTCGTAAAGGCTCCCGGCGCCGTTGATGAAGCCGTTGCCGTGGATCCACACCATCACCGGCAGCTTGCGGGCGCTGCCGCGCGCGGGCGTGGTGACGTTCAGATAGAGGCAGTCCTCGGTGCTGCTCCGCTGGTCGATCAAGCCTGCTGCCTGCGCACAACGGTTACCGGGTTCGGTAGCGGTCCGTACACCTGACCAGGACGCAGGCGGCGCGGGCGATGCCCAGCGCAACTGCCCGACCGGCGGGGCGGCGTAAGGGATCCCCTGGAACATTCGGGTGTCCGTGCCGAGGTCACCTTCGACCAAGCCGGCGTCCGTCCTGGCCACGGTGGAAGGACGGTCTTGGCTGACGCCGGTGCGATGCGCTTCGTTCGATGATCCGGCTGCACAGCTGATCACGGCGCCGCAGAGCAGAGCGGTGAGCAGGGCACGTAAGCAGCGCCGCACCGTGATCTGCGACCTGCGTGGTGTGGATGAGGATCCCTGACCACGGAGATTCATGGACGTTCACATCCTCAACGAGTTCGTGTGTGGGTCACACTAATATAAAGTGTGGGGGACGCACGAAGTCAATGCCCCGGGGCGCGACATGGAGACGACCTGATGCCGACAAGTGACGATGAGCAGCTGCCACCTGGTCTCGCCCTGGCCTGGGGGCTGTCCGTGAAAACGGGGCGACTGGGCCGGAAGCCCTCGCAGAGCGTTGAGGGAATCGTCGAAGCAGCGGTCGGGCTGGCCGATGCCGAAGGCTTCGCGGCCCTGTCCATGCCGAACATCGCCAAGCGGGTGGGGCTCACCGCCAACGCGGTCTACCGGTACGTCAGCTCGCGGGACGAACTGCTGGTGCTCGTCGCCGAGGCCGCGTGGGGCCCTGCGCCGGATCTGGAAACCGGTAGCGACCAGTGGCGAGCTGCGGCCGCCACCTGGACCAGGGCAATGATCGAGCGGTGCGACACACATCCATGGCTGCCCGACCTGCCCATCCGCGGGGCGCCCGCCACCCCGAACCTGTTGCGCTGGACCGAGGTGCTGCTGGAAGCGCTCACTGGCGCCGGTCTGAGCCCTGCCGAATCGCTAGGGTGTGCGCTCCTGCTCGACGGCTACGCCCGGCGCATCGCCAGCGCCCGCCGCGATGTGCGCAACAGCAGTGCGGCGCCGGTTCAGTCCGCCGCCGTGGCGCGCTTCCTTCAACCGCGCCTGCATGAACACGGATATCCCATCTTGGCGTCCATGATGACGAACAGCGAATACGACGACGACATCCGCGACGACGACGTGGACTTCGGTCTGACCCGGATCCTGGACGGAATCGAGGTACTGATCGCTCGACGAAAGCGCGAGCGCTGACCCGATTCGTCGCGGTGTTCGGCGCTCCCGGGCAGGGCCGGTCCTCGCTGTGCCGTGCTGGCGTCGTGCCCCGCCGGCAGACAGGCGGCCAGACAGACAGGCATCCGGCCTACGGCGGCGAGTGCGTGTACGCCAGGTGCGACCGGGCGTATCCGGGTGGGTTGTCACCCGGGAGACTGAATTGCAGGTCGGGTGTGGGCCGACGGCGCATGCGGGTGGACGGGGCAGGAGATGCAACGGGGAAAGGGGCGTTGCTGACAGCAGGGAGAGTGCATGTGGGTGCCGTCGCGTTCAGCGCGGACTTCTCCTCGGAGCGCCAGTGGGTCGCGGGCCGGTCCTGGGCCTATCCGGACGGAGGACCGACCAACCAGGGCGACAACAAACTCCATCACCTCACCGCGGACCCTGCTTGCTCCCGACTGGGTACGTTCAGGGCCCGGCGCAGGACGGACGGCCTCTGGGACGCCGGGCTGCTGACCACCGAGGGCAGCGCCGAGGGGTTCATGGTGCGCACCGGGGACCACCTGGAGACCACCGTACGGCTGCCTACCCAATTGGGTGCCTGGCCTGCCATCTGGACCTGGCGCGACGGCGGCAACGAGGTCGACGTCTTTGAGTACCACCCCGACAACCCAGACCTTCTGGAGCTGACCAACCATGTGCGGCAGGGCCAGAGTTACGTCCGCCACGACGCGGTGCGTCCGGGGGCCGTCCTCGATCTGGGCGTGACCTTCGGCCGGCGCAGCGTGGAGTGGACCCTCGGCGGCGAGCGGATCTTCGCCGACGGGCGGGGCGTGGGCTCCGGTTGGCGCGCCTACCTCATCGTCAACCTGTCGGTGTGCGCGGGCCGTTACCACCCGGCCCCCGAACCCGAGACTGCCGAGCTGTCCTACGAGGTACGCCGTCTCGTGGTCACCAGGCCGTTCGGGGGTTACCCGTCGGACGACCCGTCCGAGGCGGACTGGCCCGTGGGCGGTCCGGTGGAGGACGCCTGACCGCGGTCGTGCCCAGGCGACGGTCCCAAGGACGAAGCGGCGAAAGGGCAGGGAGGATCACAGCACCGTGAAACTGTCCTTCACCACGCTGAATGTCTTGAGCGCCTGGATCTCGACATCCGGCTGGTACCAGGCGCATCCGAACACCCCGTCGGCAGGGAATTGCTTTTCAGGAGGCGATGAACGACGAAGGGAAGGTCAGTCCGTGCGCAGCAGCCCGCTCGGTTTGCGCAGCCGCATGCCCCGGCCGGCTCGCCTTGCCCAACCGGGTGGCGGTTGTCGCCCGCCCGCTGACGGGTCCGGAGCGGCGCCGTACGACCATGTACGCGCCGCCATGGCCGCGGCTGACCCGACCGATGCGCGCGGCCCTGCCACCCGTGGTGCCTCGGGTGTCGCATCACGCGCTGCCCCGTCAGGAGTTCCGGAGGCCGAGGAGCCCGTCGAGTACACCGGTCCCCTCCGCGCACGAGGCCTTGTCGACCGCGCGGTCTGCGCGCCCGGCAAGGAATGAGCAGGTGAGCCATGCAGACCTTCCTGCCCGACCCTGACTTCCACGAGACGGCCCTGTTGCTGGACCGGCGACGGCTCGGCAAGCAGCGGGTCGAGGCCCTACAGGTGCTGCGCGGCCTGACGGTCCCCGGATACGGCTGGCGCAGGCACCCGGCCGTACTGATGTGGACGGGGTACGAGGAGGCACTCGTGCGGTACGGCCTGGAGATCTGCCGGGCCTGGCGCGCACAGGGGCACCAGGACAGCTGCGCGGCCTCGCTCGTCGCCGGCCTGGCCGCGCACCGGCCCGGCGCCGCGGTGCGCGAGCAGTCGCAGCTGGCCACCGCCGGAGAACTGCCGCCATGGCTCGGCGACGAGGCCTTTCACGAAAGCCACCGCTCGGCACTGGTCCGCAAGGAACCGGAGGTGTACGCCGCGTTGTTCCCCGATGCACCGGCTGACCTGCCTTATGTGTGGCCGGCGTCGGACCGTGGGCCGCAGCAGGCGCCCGTCGGCCGGTGACCCGCGACATGGGCGGGCGGATACTGGAAATCGCGGTTCAGCCGACCGGCCCGCTGTCGAGTGGAGCGGATGAGGATGAAGATCAGGGCGGCCAGGTCTGCCGCCCCGGCTGCGTCGTCCGCATAGCGCGTGGTCTGCAAGGGGCCGACCTGATCCAGTCGGACTCCCTCGGACTCCAGGACGTAGGCGAGGGTCAGCATGGCGAGGCGGGCGTTGCCGTCCGGGAACGGGTGAAAGAAGATCACGTCCAGATAGGCCCTGGCCGCACGGGAGGCCAGGGGGACTCGCTGGTCTGAGCTGTCACGCAGGCATTGTTCGAAGTCGCGCTCGGTGTGCGATGTCAGGGCGTAGCGTTCGCGGCCGCCCTTGGCGAAGGCGTCGCCTTGTCGGAACTGGACCTCCGGCATGCCGAGGACCAGTTGCTGCCAGCTGGTGAGCAGCGTGCAGGTGAGGGGATGCCCGTGCGAGGCGTCCTGTCGCGAGCGAGCCAGCGCTGCGAGCAGGCGATGGCCACGGGGGAGGTCCGAGGCGCGGCCTCCCTCACTGCACCAGGCAGCGAGGCCGTCCACGACGGGCTCGACCGGGCCCGGTGTCCGTGCGGCCGCGGAGGTCCAGTCGATCTGGCTCCTGACCCTGAGCCAGGCTGCCAGGGCGTCAGTGGTCACGGTAGGGCCGTATCCCGGTCAGATCCACGGCAAGGTCCTCGCCCACCGAGTCGATGAGGGTTTGCGCCGGCGCGGTCCAGCTCTTGAACCGGCCGCCGATCGCGGTGTCGACCGCGGTCTTCGCACCTTCCGGCCCCACGCCTGTGAAGGACAGGAACCACGTCAACACCGTGCGGCACAGCCCGTACCAGCTGCATTCGGCTCCGGTTCGGTCCATGACCACCGTCACGAGTCGGGTGGTCGCCCGTTCGAGGTGCCAGCTGCGTTCCTCGGCATCGGCTTCGGCGGGCGGGGCCAACTGCTCGAACCGCTGCTCCAGTTCCTCCAGCCAGTCACGCCACTCCCGCAGCGACGCGACCACATTGGCGGCCGTTGACGCGGGCTCGCCCACGGAGTGGGAGGTACAGCACCAGTTGGTGACGACGCCACCACCTCCCCCCTCACCCATCGCCCAATGCCACCCGCAGGCCCACCGGCCGTACCGGGCCGCCAAGAACGCCGTCACCTCAGCGGTGAAGCGATGCCCCTCCTCCCACCCGGCCCCGTCCGCAGGCACCATCGAGGCGATCACTGCGGTGAGCTCCGATGCTTCCGCCTCGTCCAAGGCGAAGGCAAAGCGGCTGGGATCGACGGCAGACCATGGCAACCAGGCCGGCGCAAGGTCGTAGTTGATGGCCGTGGTGTTCCTCCAGAAGCGGGCAGGGCATGACAACTGGCCGATCATGCCAAAGGCTCATGGCTTCGTCACGCAGGTTTCTGGTGCCGCCGATCCACTCCCAGGCCTCCCGGCACCGGGGCTCGGCACTTGACCTTGATGGCCACGATCGGGTCCACCGGATTGCTTCGCGCTCGTGCAGGGCCTCCGACGAGCCTGCGGTCTCGTCGATGCCTGCCCTGCCGTCCTGCGCCAGGAGATCAGGCAGTGACTGGTGCGCCGCTGCTGCCCTTGGATACGCGGGCACCGCATCCGAGGCTCGACCGGGTGTCGGCCGGCTCTCCTGCTAGCGTCCTTCGGTGATCTCTTTGGGGGAACCTGCGTTCTTCACCCGTTTGCGCGATGCGCGACGGGTGCTCATCGCCGGTGCGGGCGGCGGCTTCGATGTGTACGCCGGGCTGCCGCTGGCACTCGCGCTGCGGTCCGCGGGCAAGGAGGTGCATCTCGCCAATCTGTCCTTCGCCGACCTGTACGGCCTGGACCTCGATGTGTGGGTGGACCAGGATGTCGCCGCCGTCGGGCCGGACACCCCTCTGCGCGGCGACTACTTTCCCGAACGGACACTCGCCCAGTGGCTCGCGAGCCAGGATCTGCCGTCGACCGTGTACGCGTTCCCCAGCATCGGGGTCGCTCCGCTGCGGGCGGCCTACCGGACGTTGATGACGCATCTGGGCGGTGTGGACGCGGTCGTGCTGGTGGACGGCGGGACCGACATCCTGATGCGCGGTGACGAACACGGTCTCGGGACCCCGGAGGAGGACATGGCGAGCCTGGCCGCCGTCAGCGGGCTCGACGAGGTCCCGCACCGGCTGGTGGCCTGTCTCGGCTTCGGGGTGGACGCGTATCACGGCGTGAACCACTCGCTCGTACTGGAGAACCTGGCCGCCCTGGACCGGGACGGCGCCTATCTCGGGGCGTTCTCGCTGCTCGGGGCCGCGCGGGAAGGGGCGCTCTATCTCGACGCGGTGGGGCACGCCCAGCGCAGCACCGCGAGTCACCCGAGCATCGTGAACGGATCCGTCGCCGCCGCCGTGCGCGGTGACTTCGGCGATGTCCGGTTCACGGAAAGGACCAAGGGCAGCGAGCTGTTCGTCAACCCGCTGATGGCTATGTACTTCTGCGTTGACCTGCCGGGACTGGCCCGCCGCAATCTCTACCTCGGCCTGCTGGAACGCACGTCGCTGATGAGGCAGGTGGCTTCCGTGATCGAGGACTTCCGCACCACCCTGCCCCGTCAGCGTCCGCCGCGGGCGTTCCCGCATTGAGAGGTCCTGACAGGAGGACCTGGCCTACTCCCTCATGGCCACGTCAGCGCTGGTGATTCTGGTCGTATGCGCCCCTTCCCGGAGGTCATGCCGCTGGGCTGCATGCCGCCTTCCCGTTGGGCCTGGTGGGTAGCGCGTGGTGCTTACCGCCCTGGGCTCGGTTCGCTCACCGATGAGTTTCGTCGTGCCGGATGGTCCAATGCGGCACAACGAAATGAATGGAGAGCCCGATGGGCAAGGCGCACCTGCATCCGACGACCCGCATCGCTCGTCGTATGTTCGAGCTCTTGGAGCCGATCTGCCTGGTGACCTACATGGCCGACGAGTGCAACGAGGAGCTGGCCGCACTCGGCCACCGCACCTACTGGGACGGCTACTTCGCAAGCCGCGCCGCACCGTTGGGACGGGTACCGGCACAGGTCGTGCACGCCGCGTTCTACAGCTTCGCCGACGGGGAGGCCGCACGGCACATCCCGAGCGCGTGGGAGACCATCCCGCCCGAGGCGTCCGTCGCCGCGCGGGAAAGGGGCAGCGCGGCGTCCCTGCGGCGGATTCTCGGCGAGGAGCTGGCCGGTTCCCCGGGCTTGGTACGCGCCGCCGACCTGACCACCAAGGCCGCGACGAGCGCCCCCACAGAAGGCCGGGTGATGTACGCCGGGATGCGGACCCTGCCGGTGCCGAGCGACCCAGTTGCCCGGTTGTGGCATTCCGCGAACATGCTGCGCGAGCACCGCGGTGACGGGCACATCGCGGCTCTCGTCGGCGCCCGCATCGGCGGCACGGAGGCCCACGTGCTCTCCGCCCTGGAGCAGGGAATCCACCCGCCGGAGTCGTTCGGACGCATCCATCACCTGCCCAAGAGGCGGCTGGCCGCGGTCATGGACGGCCTGCGCGAGCGCGGGCTCGTCGACAGCGAGGGCTGGTTCACCGAGGCCGGCCGCGAAACCAAGGACCGTGTCGAAGCCCTGACCGACGAGCTCGCCGCCCCGCCCTACGAGGCGCTGTCTCCCGCCGAGCTCGACGAGCTGGTCGCCGAGCTCGAACCCATCACCGCAATCCTGGTGGCCGCGGGATCGCAATGACGCCGGGGGATTCACGGGACCGGGAGCGCGCCGTCCGGTCCTGTCGCCATCGCCGCTCTCTGCCTGACCAATGCGGTCCACGAGGCCGGGGCGGAGGTTGGTCGGACGGGTCGCACGGGGTGCCAGGGTGAGGTGGGTGAACTGCGCGGGCCGGCCTCCGCGCTTGAGGCTGTCACAGTCCTGCATGGGTACGTCATTGACGCCGCGGATTCTTGATCTCGGTGAGGAGGTGAAGGCAGTGCTTGGCGCCCTCGCCGCCGTCGCCGGTTCACCAGCCCAGGAGTTCCCGCGGGCCCTCGGCGGTGACGGCCAGTGGCGCCGCTCGAATCCGGCGGCGCCGTCACGGCCGAGGACCTGAACCCGTACCGGGAATCAGGCCGCGACAAGCTCCTGCTCGCGGTCCGGCGTCCTGACCTTGGGCTGCTTGTTCGGCAGCGAGAGCCGGAAGACCTTGTGCCACGCGGAGAACACCTGCTTGGGCAGCGGCCCCGTGACGTACTCCAGCTCGTACTTCTCGAACAGCGCGCGCACCTTCACCGCGACCTCGGCGTACCGGTTGCTCGGCAGGTCCGGGAAGAGGTGGTGCTCGATCTGGTGCGACAGGTTGCCGGTCATGAAGTGCATGGCCTTGCTGCCGCTGATGTTCGCCGAGCCCATCATCTGGCGCAGGTACCACTGGCCGCGCGTCTCGCCCTTGATCGACCGGCGCTCGAAGACCTGCACACCCTCGGGGAAGTGCCCGCACATGATCACCGAGTGGGACCAGATGTTGCGGACCACGTTCGCGGTGAACGTGGCGGCGAGCGTGGGGAGGAACGACGGGCCCGACAGCAGCGGGTGGATCACGTAGTCCTTGAGGACCTGCTTGCGGATCTTGCGGCCCACGGCCCTGGCCCGCGCGCGGAACTCCGGGTTGTTGCGGCGGCGCTTGTGCAGGTTCTTGCCGAGCTCCAGGTCGTACGCCGCGATGCCGTACTCGAAGAAGCAGGCGTTGAGGAAGTTCCACAGCGGCTGGCCGAGGTGGAACGGGTGCCACTTCTGGTCCTCGTCGACGCGCATGATGCCGTAGCCGAGGTCGTTGTCCTTGCCGATCACGTTGGTGTACGTGTGGTGCAGCTCGTTGTGCGAGTGCTTCCACTGGTCGGCCGGCGAGACGTGGTCCCACTCCCAGGTGGTGGAGTGGATCTTCGGGTCGCGCATCCAGTCCCACTGGCCGTGCAGGATGTTGTGGCCGATCTCCATGTTGTCCATGATCTTCGCCACGGACAGTCCGGCGGTGCCGATGATCCACGCGGGCGGGAAGAGCGAGAACAGGAGCACGCCCCTGCTGACCAGCTCGAGCTTGCGCTGCGCCGAGATGACCTTGCGGATGTAGGCGGCGTCCTTCTCGCCGCGGCCGGCGATCACCTCGTCGCGGATCGCGTCCAGCTCGCGGCCGAGCTCCTCGATCTGCTCCGCGGTCAGATGGGCGGTGGGGTCGATGGCGGTCAAAGTGCTCCTACCGTTCGATGTCGCAGGGGCCCGCCGCGGCGGACACGCAGGTCTGGATGAGGACGCCCGGCTCGGCCTCCGTGATTTCGCCGGTGCGCAGATCGCGGACGGCGCCCGCCTTGAGCGGCGTGACGCAGCCGAAGCAGATGCCCATGCGGCACCCGGACGGCATGAGTACGCCGGCCTCCTCGCCGACGTCCAGCAACGGCGTGGCGCCGTCCGCGTCGACGGTCGTGCCGGTGGTACTGAACGTGACCTCGCCACCGCCGGCGCCGACGACGGCGATGCTGGGGCGGAAGCGTTCGGTGTGCAGGCGCTCCGGTACGCCGTGCTCGCTCCAGTGCTTCTCGGCGGCGTCGAGCAGGCCCGCGGGCCCGCAGGCCCAGGTCTCGCGCTCGGCCCAGTCGGGCACGAGTTCGTCGAGACGGGCGATGTCGAGCATGCCGTCGGTGTCGGTGTGCACCTCGGTGAGCCGCAGCTTCTTCTCCGCGACAAGGTCGTGCAGTTCGCTGCGGAAGATCACGTCGTGCGGCTGCGGTGCGGAATGGACCATGACGGCGTCGTCGAACTCGGTGTCGCGCAGCATGCCCATCACGGGCGTGATGCCGCTGCCGGCCGTCAGGTAGAGCACCTTGGCAGGCTTGGCCTGCGGCAGCACGAAGTCACCGGTCGGCTGGTCGAGGTGGATCAGCGTGCCCGGCTTCGCCCTGCGGACCAGGTGGTTGCTGACCTTGCCGTCCGGGATCGCCTTCACGGTGATCGTGACGCGACCGTCCTGGCGGTGAGTCGGCGAGGTGATGGAGTAGGCACGCCACAGGCGCACCCCGTCGACGTCGACCCCGATCCGCACGTACTGACCGGGTGTGTGGCCGCGCCAGCCGCGTCCCGGTCTGATCACGATGGTCGCGGCGTCACCCGTCTCGGGGTGCACGGCCTCGATGCGCCCCCGCAGGTCAGCGCCCGCGCGCAGCGGGCTGACCAGGTCGAGGTAGTCCGACGGCAGCAGCGGCGTCGTGACCATCTCCAGCAGTTTCCACGCCCTGCTGCGCAAGGCAGTACTCGTCATGACTCCAGCTTGCTGTGCCTCAAGGCGTAAAGTCCTGACCGCAGGATGTGAATCTGGTCGGCTGAATTGTTCGCAGGGAACAAAAACATGAGCCATGCAATCCAAAGGGCCAGCGAGCTGGCCCTGGACGAGACGACGGTCACCGCGCTGCGGGCCGAGCTGAAGACGACCGCCGACGAGGTCGTCCAGGCGATCATCGACGAGGTCCCTCCCTACGCCAACGCCCTGTCGGGCCACATGGGAGCCACCATCCGCCGAGCCGTCCGCACCGCCCTGGGCCACTATCTGGACCTCGCGAGCGGCAAGGCCACAGGTGGCGACGCCGGTGACGCGGCCTACGAGCTGGGTCGCGGTGAGGTGCGCGACGGCCGTTCGATGGACGCCCTGCTCAGCGCGTACCGCGTCGGAGCCCGCGTGGCCTGGCGATGCCTGGCAGCGGGTGCCGTACCCGCAGGTCTGCCCGCCGCCGAGGTCGCCAAGTTCGCCGAGCTGACCTTCGCCTACATCGACGAGCTCTCCGCCGCGAGCGCCGCGGGCCACGCCGACGAACTGGCCGCCCGGGGCAGGGACCACGAACGCCACCTGGAACACCTGGCCCGCGACCTCCTCGCCGGCGCGAGCCCGGACGTGCTGCTGGCCTCTGCTCAACGGGCCGGGTGGCAGCCTCCGGGCTCGCTGACCGCGGTCCTGCTGCCCGCCGCCCAGGCCCGGCCCGCCTACCGCACGCTCGACCCGAGCACCCTCGTCCTCGACGATCTGCCGGACGCCACCGGTGTGCTGCTCGTCCCCGAGGCCGACCGATCCCATCTCCTGCGGCAGCTGACCGAGCGCACCGCGGTGGTCGGCCCGGCCCGGCCATGGGTCCGTGCGTCCGCCTCGTACACGCGAGCCGTACGCGCGCGCTCCCTCTCTTCTGATATCCGCGACACCGAGGACCACTTGCCCGAGCTGGTCCTGAGCGCCGACGTGGACGCGTTCGCGGACCTGCGTGCCCGAGCCCTCGCACCGTTGCGGACCTTGCCTGCGGCGACCGCGCGGCGGCTGGAGGAGACGTTGCGGGAGTGGCTGCTGCACCAGGGGAGGCGGGACGAGGTGGCGGCGGCATTGTTCGTCCATCCCCAGACCGTCCGGTATCGGATGTCGCAGCTGCGGGAGCTGTTTCCGGATCTCGCGTCGCCCCAGCGGGTGCTTGAACTGACGCTGGCGGTCGGTCTGGGGGCCGACTGACGGAAGCGCGGTGGCGGATACGGCTCGAGCCGGCCCGCAGGTGCGCGGCGGGCTGCAGCCAGGCGACCGCGGGGCAGCCGGGCCTGTTGCGACTCATGACAATGACCCGCGTTGATTGCGGGTGACGAGCGACGAGTGCGATCAACTGCGCAGGTTGATCCGGTGGCCGCAGGGGCCTTCGGATCAACTCCTCCCTCGCCAATGTCGAGGTCAGCGGGCCGACACCCGGCCGGCACAGACCACGCATTGGAGAGCCCAGCAATGTCCCGTGCACACCTCATCCGCAGGATCGGCACCTCGGCCGTACTCCCGGCCGCGCTCGCCGGCGCCGTCCTCGTCGCCGGTATGGGCGGCGACCTCACCGCGGGGGCGCAGCACCAGTCGCTCGGCGGGCACGTCCAGCTGGCCAACGCCCTCGTACCGACCGACGGCTTCAGCTACGCCCTGAGGGACACCAACGGCGACGGCGCCGCCGGCATGTACAACGGCATCATCAACGACATCCGCGGCCGGCTGCGCGGCAGCCGCCTGTACAACAACATCGTCCTGACGCAGGGGGGCAACGACTTCTTCGACGTGACCCTGGCGGTGGGCAACGGCGACAACGCGGTCACCCTGATCTTCAACGCGCGGAACCTGTACGTGACCGGCTGGCGCAATGACCGGACCGGCGTGTACTACCGGATGGGTGCTGGACCCTCGACGGTCCCGGGGCAGGTCGGCGACACGCAGGAAAGGAACTGGCTCAACTACAGCGCCATGGAGCGAGCCGCTCAGACCGACCGTGGAAACCTGGGCATCACCATGGGGTCCATTCAGGGCGCGATCACCGACCTGGCCACCAGCGGCAACAACCGGGACGTGGCGCGGGCCATGCTCATTCTGGTCCAGGCCTTCGCGGAGGGCGCCCGCTACGACTTCATCTCCTACCGGGTCGGCCAGGCGATCCGCAACAGCGGCATCTTCTACGCGGGATCCTCGTCCACGGTCAGCGGCAACGGCTCGGGCCAGGACGAGTTCCAGGTGACGGGCCTGGAACTGGAGAACAACTGGGAGACCCTGTCCAACGCCGCCATGAACGCGACGCAGAACCACACGAGTCCGAATGTCCCGATCGGCAGCGGGCGGTTCACGACGATGCAGGCGATCGACGCCCAGCTGGCCGTGGCGCTGCGGAAGTAGGGCCGGAGCACGGGCTCGGGGCCGGACCCCACCCGGCTGCGAGCCCGCGCCGTGCCGGTCGTGCCGTTCGCGGAGCACCGCGAGCGGTTCTGTCCTGGCCGTCGGCCTTTCCTCCACCGGCCACGCACCACTGTTAGTCAGATGACGGCCACTCGGGCGCAACCTTCCAGTGTTCTGACGTGTCCACGTAGTGTGCTGACGATACGCAGAACATGGCGGACAGCGGCGGCCGCCGCATTCGCGACTGTCGCGCTGGCGGTCGGAACCCCGGCCGCGCATGCCGCCCCAACGACGCTCGTCCTGGACGCCCAGGAGAACTACTACCTCCCCACCGAGGGCGAGGGCCCGAACCTGGATCTCGGCATCACCGCCTCGGGCGGGGATGCCCATGACGTCTCGGTCGCGGTCGACGCGTCGTCTCTCGCCGGGAAGGCGACGATGGTGGTCACGGGGGACTGCGAGAGCACCGGAGCCCTCAAGGTCAGGTGCGATGTGGGCCCCTTGTCGGGCGGGGAGTCGATCGATCCGTTCTTCCTGAAGCCCACCGCGTCCGCCAAGGCGGGCGACACCGGGGCCATCACCTACACCGCCACCGCCTCCGACGCGGCCACCGTGACCGGGAAGACGGACGTCCTGGTCGGCGGGCCGAAGCTCGTCACACGGCCCTACCCGGCGCTGAAGGGCATCGCGCCCGGCGCCGTCTTCGAGCGCACCCCGGCCTTCGCCGACACTGGCGCAGTCCCCTCCGACAAGGGCGTCATGCTGCTGGTGCAGGACTCCGACGGCGTCTCTCTCGCCCGCGATCACTCCAACTGCCATTACTCGGACCGGCCCGACATCGGCGCCTGGTGCCGGTTCGACACCCCCGTCGCGCCCGGCGCGGCCTATGAGACCAACGCGCCGCTGCGCTACACAGCCGCCGCGGACACGATGTACGGCTACAACACCTACGTCGTGTGGCCGGTCGGCGGGTCCGCGCCGGACTCCTTCGACCCGTCCGACTTCCCCGAGACCGGCACCGGCGCGCCGCTCGGCCTGAAGGCCGTCGCCTCCGGCTCCGGCTTCACCGGCTCCGGGTACGGCACCTTCGCCACCACCCAGCACGCCGACTTCCAGGCGCTCGGCGACACCGTCGAGGGCAAGGTCGGCGAGACGGTGAGCATCACCGTGGGCGTGGAGAACACCGGGCCGGGCCGGATGGGCTTGCAGTGGATGGACGCCGACAACTCCGGCACCTTCGTGGTGACCCCGCCCGCCGGCACCACCATCACCGGCGCCCCCGGCCCCGGCGAGCAGGGCGACCCCGGGCCGCTGTGGAACTGCACACCGCAGAAGGCCGGTGCCAAGAGCTACACCTGCGACATCGCCAACACGGACTTCGAACCGGGCGACTCGGTGACTCAGGAGTTCACGGTGCGGATCGACCGGGTCGTCCCCGGCGCGCGGGGCAGCGTGAAGGCGGTGGAGAACCCCGACTTCCCCAACCGTGACGACGACGCGGCGAACGACACCGCGGTGATCGCGGTGAAGGCCACCGGCTCGGCGACGTCCAACCCTTCGCCCAGCGCCTCCGCGTCTCCGTCGGCCACGCCCGTCGCGAGCCCGTCCGGCTCCGGTGCGGGAGGCGGGAGCGGTACGACGACCGATGGCGGGCTCGCCGCCACGGGCACAGACGGCGTCCTCCTGCGGGCGGGCATCGCCGCCCTGCTGGTTGCGGGCGGCACGCTGGTGTTCCTGGCAGCGCGCAGGTCGCGACTGCAGCGCGGCCGCTGAGGCCGTAGGCCCACTGGGCGGCGCCCTGGCCGAGGAGGGCCGTACGGCGAGGTCTTCTCGCTTCCCGTCCGGTGCGGCACCGGTCTGCTCCGGTGCCGCACCGGACGTGCCAGGTCAACAGCAGGAGACCCCGACCAGCGGGCCGGCCATGAGGGCGCAGCACGAGGGCCGCCGGCCCCACCCGAGCCACGAAGCAACAACGGGTCCGTTGAGCAGGCCGGTATTGCGCTGGCAACCGGGGCGAAGCCACACGCTGGTCAGTAGAGGATCACCCCGGCTTCCTGCGCTCCGCAGGGGCTTCACCCGCCGGCCGCGCTCGCTGTTCAGGGCAGGGCGTTCCAGAAGGCGCAGTGGTGGCGGGTGGCGGTGGTGCGGGTCGGGCCGGTGCGGTCCGGAGTGAGGGACTGCACCGTCCGACGCGGCCAGCGTGGGTCGGAGGGGCTGCCGGGGGCGCCCGTGCGGGCGAAACGGGTCCAGTAGTCGATCATGGTGGTGGTCAGGCGCCACTGGGCCGAGGTCATCGGGCGGGGGCGGCCGCCGAGGTCGTACAGGTAGGGGAGTTCGGCGGCATGCGATGCTCCCAGGGGGAACGGCGAGGGACCGGGGGTGAGCGGCGGGGCGTGTTCGTCCGCGAACTCGTAGCGCCAGACGGGTACATGGGTGCCGAGCAGGTCGCCGGTGCGCAGCGTGGGGCAGGCGAAGTCGGCGTCGCCGATGACCGCGCCGAACACCGGGCCGCCGTCCGGCCCCGTCACCGGGTACTCGTGCACGATCGCCTTGGTGCGGGCCGGATCGGGGAAGAAGGCGGCCACGACGTCGGGCCAGGTCTCGGGGGTGACGGGGTTGCCGGCCTGAATGATGCCGGCGGCCCAGCCGTTGCCCTCGTCGTGGTTGCTGCCGATGAGCACGGGCACGTGGTGGAAACGGCCGGCGGCGAGCGCGTCCGCGGGGTCGCGAGGCAGCAACGGGGTGGCGTAGGCGGGCTGTTGGTCGGCTTCCTGGGCAGCCAGCAGGCGGGAGACCTTCACCTCGCGCAGGCAGGCCATGGTGTCCCGGGCCGAGGAGCAGCCGACCCCGGCCGCGAACCGCGCCCCGGTCTCACGCGCTGAGGGCACCGCGGCGGCGTAGGGGGCGAACGGCCGGTCGGGCCGCCCGGTGCACGGACCGCTCTGGATGATCGCCCGCTCGAAGAGCCCCGCTGCGGCGGGCGAGGCAAGCTGGGCGCAGACGCTGTAGCCGCCGGCCGACTCGCCGGCCAGGGTCACGTTGTGCGGGTCCCCGCCGAAGGCGCCGATGCCGGCCTTGACCCAGCGAAGCGCCGCCTGCTGGTCGGCCAGGCCGAAGGCGCCGATGCCTGCCTTGACCCAGCGAAGCGCCGCCTGCTGGTCGGCCAGGCCGAAGGTGCCGGAGCCGGCCAGGCCTGGCCGGGCGAGGAAACCCAGAGCGCCGAGGCGGTAGTTGACCGTGACGACCACGACATCGCCACGGGTGACCATGCGATGTGCGTCGTAGGAACTGCCCGCGCCGGTGGTGAAGCCGCCGCCGTGCAGCCAGACGATCACCGGCCGGGGGTGTCGCGGGGCGCTGCCGGCGGGGGTGGTGACGTTCAGGTACAGGCAGTCCTCGTCGGTGCTGCCGTCGGGTACCTCGCCCGCCGGCTGCGGGCACGCGCTCGCGGGCCGGGTGGCGTCCCGTGTCCCCGCCCAGGGCCGCGCGGGACGGGATGCCGCCCAGCGCAGCCGGCCGACCGGGGGCGCCGCGTAGGGGATGCCCGCGAAGGTGTCGTAGCCGTCGTGGGCGGTGCCTCGCAGCACGCCGTCGTGCGTGCGTACCGTCGGGCCGACAGCGGGCGTCGCGCGATCCGTCCGCTGTGTCGACACCGGCTTGGATGCCGGCGCGGATGCAGGCGTCGGCAGCGCGGGCCGAGCCGTGGCGAGCACGGCGGTCAGGGTGGCCAGCGTGCAGGCCAGGGTGGTCAGGACACGGTGCATGCTCATGGGACTCCCCGTTCACGTGTACGCGGTCAGCCGCCGCCCATCCCGCCCTGGGCGGCGATCATGGTCGTGTTGAAACCTCGAACGGCTCACGGCAGGCAGGAACGCCGACAGGACGCCCGGTCCGCCGACGACGAACGCGAGCGGCGCCAGAGCGCACATCCCCGACACCCGCCTCGGCCGTGCGGCGGACAGCACGCACAGGGCGATCTGGGCCGCCAGCAGCGCCCCTGTCAACGTCACCGCGGGAAACAGCGCCCACACCGCGACGCCCGTGCCCACGCCCGTGACCAGCACGGCGACCGGGTGACACAGCACCCAGCCCAAGACGCAGACCTGCACAACGACCAGAACCAGAGCCCCGGCCAAGCGCCCGCCCGTGCCGGCGCCCACGGCGATCACCGACGTGCCGAGCACTCCCAGCACCAGAACGGCCGACCCGCCCCACAGCGCCCGAGCCGTTCGCGCCGACGGGACTTCCCTCGCCCCGCCCTCGGACACCTCGCCCGGCCACGCCGTATCCCGACTCACAACCGGACCCTACCCAGCGGCGGACCCTGCTCGCGGCGCCCCCGGTCTTCGGGGGCGAGTCGGTCCTGCACCGGAGCGGACGGCGTGTCTCTCGGACGTACAACGACACCTACCCCGACGCGCTGGCGGGGATCCCGAAGTCGAAGCGGCGAGAGGCGCCCCTTCCCGAAACCTCGAAACCTGAAGCCCAGAAACCCGAGGAGCCGGGCAATGCCCCGTTGGTCGAGGTGGCGGCGGGCGGTCAGGCGTCAGGGTCGACTTCGGGGTGCGTGAACCGCACGGGCTTGCCCAGCGACCGGGCGTAGGCGATCTCGGCCCGGGTGCTGTTTCCGATGTAGTCGCCGACCACGAGCACCTCATCAGCGAGCCGGATCTTCGCCCGGTGCAGATCGTCGAGTCGAGCCTTCAGCGCCTCGGCCTCGACCGGATCGGACCAGAGTTCGTGCGGCGACTTCATGTCAAAGCCCGGTTTGACGACGATCCTTCCGGCTTTGGTCTCCCGCAGATCGGCCTCGTTCATCTCGGTCATGAAGCGAGTGGAGCCGCAGATCACGACGATACGCGGGAGGTTCAACAGCTTCTTCGCGTCGGCGAGCTTCTCCTCGGGGGTGAGGAGTTGCGGGTATGACACGGGGTCCTCCTGGTGTCGTCCAAGGGGTGCCTGCGGAGACGAACTGGTCACCCTCGCTACGATGCAGGCCCTACTCGGCCACACCTCTTCGCCTACCTTCCCCAGCAGCCAGGCTATGACAAGCGGCTGGGCAAGCCGCCGGTCTGATGCGGAGCGTCAATCACACATGCCTGTGGCTCCGGATGCATCCGGAGCCACAGGCATGTTGCTGCTTGGCGGGTTACCAGCGATACCAGCGGCCCTTTCGGCCGCCTGTGTCAGCCGAGCGCATGACGAAGCCCAGCAGCCAGACGACCAACACGATGACCGCGACCCACCACAGTGCCTTCAGCGCGAAACCCGCGCCGAAGAGGAGAAGGGCCAGCAGAAGAACGACAAGCAGGGGAACCATAGTTATCAACCTCCGTCGCTCCTCGTGCCCGGCAAATGCAGGAACACACGGTCGATTTCCCTGGTTTCTTCACTGCTCATGCGGGCACTGGACTCAGTTTCTCCACGACGTTCTCCGACGGACCGGTCTGGGCCATCGAGCTCACAGTGGTCGAACCGGCGCCGCCAACGCCGCGCAGTCGCCCACCGCTGTCACTACTTGCGGCGTTGTCCCACCCGACCTGGCGGTCCTCGTCTCGGACCTCGAGGCTGAACACTGGTCCTGAAAAAGGGACATGGGGCCGATGCCCAGTGAAACGGGATGCTTCGACGGGCAACGGTCGGGTAGCGTGCGGGCCATGTCGAGTCCTGAGTCAGACACGGTGGGGGCTTCGGTCACGCCGTCAGCCCCCTGAACCACTGAGCTCGTAGCCCTGTCGTAGCGCCGCTTTCTGCGGTGGAACGTATGTGCGCTCGGGGCTGGCCGCGGTGACGAGATGACCTTCTCGTGCCTCTCCTCACCTCGGAGCCACTCGATGCCTCTCCCGCTGTACCTGCTTGCTCTGGCGGTCTTCGCCATGGGCACCTCGGAGTTCATGCTCGCCGGTCTTCTGCCGGACATCGCCTCGGATCTCGACGTCACCGTCGCAACAGCAGGCGTCCTCACCTCGGCCTTTGCGATCGGCATGATCGTCGGTGCCCCACTGGTGGCCGCGCTGGCCCGCAACTGGCCCAGGCGCCCGGTCCTTCTCGGGTTCGTCCTCGTATTCGCGGCAGCTCACGCCGTGGGCGCCGGCACTACGAGCTTCCCCCTCCTGTTCGCCACCCGAGTCGTGGCCGCGGTCGCGAACGCAGGGTTCCTGGCCGTCGCCCTCACGGCCGCGGCCGCGCTGGTTTCACCCGACAGGAAGGGACGCGCGCTGGCCGTGCTGCTGTCCGGCACGACGGTGGCCACGATCGCCGGTGTCCCTGGTGGGTCGGTGCTCGGTGCGGCATTCGGCTGGCGGGCCACCTTCTGGGCTGTCGCCGTTCTCTGCCTTCCTGCCGCTCTCGGCATCCTGAAAGGCATCCCAGCAGGACATGGTGAGGACGAGGCGGCTGCCAGGCCGGCTTTGCGAGTGGAACTCGCCGAGCTCGCCCGGCCGCGGTTGATCCTGGTGATGCTGCTCGGTGCGCTGGTGAACGCGGCGACCTTCGGAAGCCTCACCTTCCTTGCCCCAGTGGTGACCGACAGCGCAGGACTGGGCGAGCTGTGGATCTCTGTCGCGCTGGTGCTCTTCGGTGCCGGATCCTTCGTGGGTGTCACCATCGCCGGACGTCTGTCCGATCGAAGTCCCGGTCCGGTCATCGCGGTCGGCGGTCCGTTGCTGCTCATCGGCTGGCCCGCTCTGGCGGTGCTGGGCAACGAGCCGGTTGCCCTGTTCCTCCTCTTGTTCGTGCAGGGCGCGCTGTCGTTCGCACTGGGCAGCACGCTGATCACGCGAGTCCTCTACGAGGCCGCGGGAGCTCCCACGATGGGAGGTTCGTACGCGACTGCGGCGCTCAACATGGGTGCGGCCGTCGGCCCCGTCGTCGCTGCGGCCACGTTCGGCACCAAAGTCGGGGTCCTCGGACCGCTTTGGGCGAGTGGACTTCTCGTCGCGGTCGCGCTGCTCATCGCGTTGCCCCTGCTGACCGTCATCACGGCCGGTCGGAGCACTGAGGTGCTGCGGTGACCCATGCGAGCGCCCCCTAGAACATCGAGGGACGCCGACGGCTCGTTGATCGCTGCCGCACCCGTTCCAGCCGGGCTGGCGATGGTTCTCAAGCTGGTCGAGTCGGCCCAGGCCGCTGGCGGGGCTGTGAACGCACCCCACCTCGTCGAACGCTCCGAGATCCTCTCGGCGTGAGCAGCCTCAGCAGCGGCTCTTCTGAGCAACCCGGCACGAGGCCGGGTTGTCCACCTGGTGCAGGAGTTCGAGACGCTCCAGCCCGTCGGCTTCGAAGGTGTCGAAGGCCCAGCTGGTGAGTGTGTCCCGAGCTCGCGATGGGTTGTGCCTCAGAGACGGCGAAGCCGAACCGGTCCCCAGCTGCCCAGCCCCACTGCTGGGCCTGCACCCGGCGTGCCCCGTCGGCGTCGTTGTCCACGACGGAGCTCGCCAGCTGGCGCAGTGCGGGATCCCGGCTCACGTCGTCATTGTTGTGTCCGGACGCGCAGAGCCTGGACGGACCAATCGAGCACTGGAGTCAGACTTTCCGGGGCCGGCCAGCCGTTGACCACTGCGAGCTGCTGGAGGTACCGCTCCCTACGGGGATCGTTCACGTTCTCCAGCCGAGTCGCCAGCCGGCGGCGAAGCTGGACGTCGTCGGGGTGGCGGAGGAGGTGCGCGCACTCCGCCGTGAACGCCGCGACGATCGGATCGGCCTGGGGCGATGACGGGTCGATGCCGGCGGCCAGGGCCGGGCCGACCTGGTCACGGACGACTGCGGCAATGTGGCGTCGCGGGCCGGCCGTGTCGCTTTGGGTCTGCTCGGCTGCCTGGTCCTCGGCCATCCGGCGCATCAGGGTGCGGAAATCCGGATCCAGGGACATTTCGGCCAACTCCACCCACGCCTGGACCTGTTCTGCCTCAGGGTTGTCGGGCAACTCGGGGGTCATCGAGCGCATGGCCCCTGCGAATGCGGGAGTGGCGTCAAGACCGCCGAAGACGGCGTCGAGGAAATCGCCGATCAGACGTCGGCGTTCGTCCTCGGAAAGCTGGGCCAGCCGGTGCATGAGTTCCGTCTCCTCAGGTGTGGACCCGCGTTCGGCCACCGCCATCAGCACCGCGCGTCGCATGCGCAGGACGCGGATCTGCACTGCCAGTGCTTCGGCGTGCGCCGCGGCGACCTCGGGAAGCGAGAGCTCGCGGTCCACGACCTTGCGGATCGTGGGAAGGTCCAGTCCCAGCTCACGCATGGTTCGCACGAGGTCCAGGCGCGCGACGGCGTCGATGCTGTAGAGGCGATAGCCGGCCGGGCTGCGGCCTGTCGGCGCCACGATTCCGCGATCGGAGTAGAACCGAATGGTCTTGACCGTGAGACCGGTCCGCCGAGCGAGCTCGCCGATCGAGTAGAGCGTGTCGCCGTCCATGCCCCCACCTTTGTGTCTCCCCCTACTGGAGACTCAAGTCCCTTCAGCTGCCGGCAGGCAGCAGCCACTCACGCCTCGCTGCCTGGAGGAATGGTCCCTGACGCCCTTCTATTCGTCGAGGAATCGATACTCCTGGCTCGCGGCCCGAATCAGCACCGCGCCCTCGCGGACCTGCCACTCGCTCATGCCGTCGACTTCGTGGCTGACGAAGAACAGGCCGGTGATCAGGTCGCCGTCGTCGTCCGAGGCCGGGATCCGGGCCACGCTCCGCAGTCGGTCGAGAAACCAGTCGACGGACTGGGCGCGCAACTCGGCCCCGTAGAAGGCCCAGTTGGTGAAGTTGTACTGCCTGGGGGGAAAGGTCCAGCCGCCGCTGTACGTCTGGTCGGCGTCGTCCGCCTGGACGATCTCCTTGACCTGGGTGAGCTGCTGATCGTCACACTCCAGCCAGCCTCTGATCCGGACCGAAACACTCACGACTATTGCTCTCCCCTGTATTGCAGGCGGTATTCGCTCACTGATCGGACAGCGGACCGATATCAATCACCGCCTGTATTCGTGATCTCTTGCCGGGCGGAAGCGGGACGGCGTCGGCGATGACGTCCCGCTTCCGGGGCGCCAGGCCGCATCCATGTCATCTGCGACGGACCCACCGCCATGGGCGGTCGGCGAGAGCTGACACCGCTCCGCTCGGCATAGTCCTGCGGCGCGCGCTGGTGTTGCGTCTGGAATCGGTCAGGAGGGCCGGACCGCCGATACGGCGGTGACGGTCACGGTGTCGTCGCACTCGGCGAACTGCCCGTCGTCCAGGGCCACCTGGTGCGCCCCGGACCCCGGAAGCCGGACGACCATCGTGGGATACACCACGGGCGCCGAACCGGACACGCAGTACCCGTCGGCCTCTCCCTGCACCTGCACGAACGTCAGCTTCACCCAGGCCTTGCCGCCTGGGACCACCTTCACTGACGCCGCGGCTCCGGTCGGCTTGACAGTGAGCGGCACGTTCATCTCGGGAGAGCCGTTCCCGGCGCCGGCCACCGTGGGGTGCCCCTTGAGGACGCATGTCCGTGCGGACAGGTTGGTGAACTCGACGACGGCCGCCCCGGTCCCCGTACCGGCGGGCCGTTCGGCGGCCTGGCGGGCGGTCGCTTTCAGGCTGTCCGCGGAACAGGTCGTCGCCGAACCGCCCTGAGCGGGTGCGGACGACGCAGGTGCGGAGGCAGCGGGCGAGGGGGACGCGGGCCGGGAGACGGAGGGCGTATAGGCATCGGAGGCGGAGCTACCGGGCTCCGGGGTGCTGGGCGTGGAGGAGGAGGCAGCTGAGCTGACGGCCTCGGACGGGGTGACGCTGCCGTTCCCGGTGTTCGCGCCGCCCGCACCAGGCTGACATCCCGCCACCGCCAGAGCTGCCGAAACCATGACGACGGCCACCGCCGAACTGCGCACCGCGTTCACGTACCGCATGCTGTCCCCCGAATCCCAGTTGTCCAGAGCACGGCTCCTCGCCGTCCCGTCGAACCAGACAGAACCGCGGAGCCGACAGTTCTCCTCCACTGCGACCTGTGACCCACCGGTGACGAAATCCGGCCACAACCACGGTGGAACGCCTCGGACAGCCCCGCAGTCGGCCTCGATCATGCGTTTGCCTGAAATGGGCCTGTGGGAAGGGGGGTGGGCCGCGAGAGGTTCCTGCGGCGATGCTGTCGCCGCGGGTGATCAGCCGGTTCAGGCTGCACATTTCGAACCACATCGAAAGGATGGCTCGCGGTAAGGGCCACACCTACGGTATGGGCGACTGCTCACCACCGAGAGGACGGTAAGGCGCATGGAGATGACGCATGCCCAAACGCACAAAGCCATCGCGTGGCTGTCGGCTCACCGCTTCCCCCTCCTCGTGCTGCTTGCACTCGTCGCTCTGGTGATCACCGGGGTCGGAGCTTCGATGTGCTGCCTCGTCCTTTGACGGCGCCAGACCCCATGGTGCCTCCCAAAGAGCCCACGCCGGTCAGAAGCACGGCTCCTCCTGTCCGGGACGAAGACCAGCCTTCTGCTGTGACGGCGCCCGATTCGCGCCGCATGGAGGCATGGGTCGGGCGGATCGGCGCCGCCACGCTCGGGGTGCTCTGGATCGAGGGTGCCCGTGGATGGCTGCACGCCGGCAGCGCGATGGGGACGGGCATGGCTCGCTCGCACGTGCCCTTCTTCGAGAACGCCCGTCTGGTGTCGACCACGTATCTCGTCCTGGCCGTGGCCCTGGTGCTCGGCGCCCTGCTGCTGCAAAGACGCCACCTTGCCCATGCTCTGACGGCTTGGACCTCGGCACAGGCCGTTCATTTGACCTACCACCTCTACGACATCGACATCGTGGCCCCCGCGGAGCGTTTGCAACTGTTCGGCGGGTTCGCGGCGAGCCTCGCTGTGGCTGTGGCATTGATCGTGCTGCTGCACAGGGGCGGCCGACAACCGGCCACCCGCTGGCGGTGATCGTGTTCGTAGCGACGTCGGTCGGGCTGGATGTGACAGCAGCTGCCAGCGGCGTCGTTCGGGCCGTCCGGTACGACGGCCCACCGCCGGTTCAACTGTGAACGAAGGCAGGTCTTCCACTGCTGTCGAGGGACAGAGCCCTCCGTAGTGTCCCAGCAACAGTCAGCCCATGCTTCGGCCACCATCACCGGGTGGCTCAGTACGAGGTCGCCAGCCTTTCAGCGTCGGGCGGCCGTCGGCGGCGTGGCGGCGCCGTTCAGGCACTGGTCGAGGAGTGCGTGCATGCGGGGGACGGGGAGGGACGGGTTGGCCGCGGCGCCCTCTGCGGTGCGGAGGTCGGTGAGGAGGGTTTCCAGGCTCTCCGGCGTCAGGGTCGGGTTGGTCGCGGCTGCCCGGCGTACTGCATCGTCGGGGTCTTCCAGCGGGGGTTCGGGCAGAGCGGGGTCGGCCGCGGCCAGGGCGCGTACTTCGGGATCCGGGTGTTCGATGAGGTGAGCCCTGCCGGTACGTGGGAACGCGGGCAGGGTCAGCAGGTGCGGACGGTGGGCCGGGCGGGTGACGAAGACATCCAGGAGGAGGTTCGGCGGAGCCAGCGGGTGGTGGCAGGCCAACCGGATCCTCACCTCCTCGTCGTCGTCCTGCGCGAGGGTCTCGACGAGTTCGGCCGACAGGCCCGGCCAACCTGCCGCGACCCGGCGGAGGACCGGTTCCTCGGACACCGCACAGGTGGCGAACCAGTCCGGCGACAGCTCGGTGGCCGGCTGCGTGATCGGGCAGGTGCAGTCGGGCCCGTGATCGACGACCTTTTGGACCTCCTGGAATTCGGCCCAGGTGGAAATGGAGGGCTGGAGGCGGGCTCGCATCCGCACATCTTCGTCCGGATCATGCTTCAGCTCCGCCGCCTCCGGTCCCAGATCGGGTCGGGTGGCGACCAGCCTGCGGATCTCTGCATCGGGGTGGCGGGCGAGCCGGGCGAGGGCGTCGGCCGGTGTATGGCGGTTCCGGGCCAGCGGGTGCACCTCGTCGGCCGCGAAGCACTGTTCGACGACCGCGGGTGACAGGGCGCAGGTGCTGAGCACGAAGACCGCATAGCGTGTTCCGATGGGCGGCAGCTCGGCCTCCACCGCCTCCGGGTCCAGCTGTCGGTTGCCCCTCCTGGCTGCTTCGCGTACGGCGGGATCGGGGTCGTCGAGCAGGGCACTGCGCTGCGCAGTGGTGAGCGACTGCCACTGGAAGGCGGCGCACAGGCGGAGTGTGGGGTGGTCGTGACCGGCCATGTCGCGCGGGAAGGATGGAGGGACCTGCCGGGAGGACCAGAGCTCCCCAACGATTTCCTTCTCGGTGAGCCTGCCGTCCTCGCCTCCTTCCTGGGCGGTGAGGAAGGTGACGAGGATGTCGTCCGGCAGTGGCCGGACCCATCGGGGCTGGAGCCGTGTGCCGCCCGCGAGAGACGCACGGACAAGTCCCGAAGGGTCCGCTGCCAAGGGAGCGAGTCGTGCGGGGTCGACGTGCAGGTTGCGGGCGAGGGCGCGGCGGATCCGCTCGACCGAGTGGCGGAGGGCCGCGTCGATGACGGCCTCGGGCAGGTCGCGGCTCTCGCACATCAGCAAGCCGGCCTCCCCGGCCGCTTCGTCCAGAAGACGTATCAGTACGTCGGCGGGCGCCGCCGCGTTGAAGGCGATGCCGCGCAGCCACAGTTCACGCAGAGAGTCGGACACCACGTCATCCTGCCACCTCGTCTCCTGAACCCGGGATGCCCGACGGCGCCCTCGTCGGCGCTGACTGCCCGTCCACGAGCGGGCCCGAGTCGCCTACCTCGCCCTGCAGAACGCGCTCCTCATCGCGGACGAACCAGGGGCCGCCTCGCACATCGTTGGCCACTCGGGCCGGGACGGCGCCCCTCTCCCCGAAAGAACGAGCCGAGGCCGTCCACTCTCCTCAGCCGGACGCGATGCCGGAGCAGTTGGAGGACCGCACGACCGACTCGGCGACGTGGATGCACACCCCGAACAACCTCGACCGGTTTGCTGCCATCGCCAGGGCAGTTGAAGGCCGCCGGCGTGGCATCGCAGACCGGCCGCAGCCGGGCCACGATCGTTGTTCGTCCTCGTCACGGCCTGGCCGTGCCCGCAAACACCGAGGGTGTGCCTGGTAAGCCGATGTCGGCAGTCGGCAGTCGGCAGGCTGGTGGGGTGCGGCGGCGCTGGTTGGAGAGCCGCGCGGGGGTCGGCCGCGCGCTACTTGCCCAGCACACGGTCCGCGTTGGTCACCTGGGTGCGGATGTCCCGTTTGATCGCGGCGAGTTCCCGTGTCTTCTCGCTCATCGCCCGCCGCTGGTAGGCCGCGTCGACGGAGGACCAGATCCCGATCACGTTCGTCCTGCGCTTGCATTCCACGTCCTTGCCGGCCACGGCGATCTCGGCCCTGGTGGCCGTCGGGCCCGTGAACTCGGCACCCTTGCCGGGTGCCTGGGTCGGATCCGCGTACGCGTAGCCGTACTGGCGCATGCAGTGGGACCAGGCGCGAAAGACCCGCACCACCCGCGGATCCTTCTGCGAGTCGCGGTAACTGCCGATATTGATCCTGCCGACGAGTTCCCGGTTGCCGATCTTCTCCGGGTCGCCCGACAGGGCCTTCGTGGCCTCCCCCTGGCATCCACCCACCGGAACGGGGCGTCCGCGCTCGTCCTGCGCAGCCCGTGTGCCGTCCTCATGGAGGCCCGTCAGGACCAGCAACTCCTTCGGCCCTGGGTTCGGCTCCGGACTCTTCTCCTTGGTCCTGCTCGGCATCATGCCAGGAGCGGGGTGGTAGCCGTAGCGGACGGCGAGTCGGGGGTCCGTAAGTCCGTACCGGTGTGCAGTGTTGGCCGGATTCAGTGTGCCGGTGTCCGGTGCGGATTCCGCGGGGACGGGCCAGCGTAGGTCGAAACGCTCCATGCAGGACGCGGTGAGCACGGCCCGCGCCCGGAACAGGCGCCCCACCTGACGGTCGGTGAACAGATAGGGCTCGATGGGCAGGACCAGCGATCCGACGTCGAGCCTCGTCGGCACGCCGGCCACCGGGGGCAGCCCCGATGTCTTCGGCCGCGGCTCCACGGCCTGACCTTCCGCGCAGCCCGCGACGACGGCGGACAGGACGACCAAAGCCCCGATCCGCCCTGCCAGCTGTGTGGTGAGCGCCCGCATGTCGTGTCCCCCTTGTGTGCGCGGCCGTACGAAGGGCCCGTCCGTGTGCGCGGCCGTACGAAGGGCCCGTCCGCGTTCGTCGCGAACGGGCCCGAGCCGGTGTCAGCCGACGTACCACCAGCTCAACGAGGCGTTGTTGTTCCGCACACCGTTGTTGAGCTGCCGGGCGTTGCCGGGGTAGAAGTCGTCGTACGGAGCGCTGCCGCTCGCGTTCTGGTTCTCGTTGTAGTAGATCCGCGCGGCGTGGGTCGCGTCGTTGTTCCAGGCGCGGTTGACGTTGTTCTTGACACGCTGGCCGTGACCTTCGCCGCCCGCCGCGAAGGTATGGCCGGCGAAGTCGTCCACCCAGCCGTAGTACTTGCTCCATGAGCTGTTGGCGGACGCGCTGTAGTAGAGGTAGATGTTCCCGTCCCAGGCGGCGCGCTTGGCCTGGGTGGGCGCTGACGACGCGGCCTGGGCGGACGCCGGGGCGGTGGCCAGGGCGGTGGTCCCGGCGACGAGAGCTGCCGCGATCGCGAACGAACCGACCATTCGACGTGCAGATGTCACGTGTGTCCTCCGTTTGTCTACGGGTGGCGGCGGAAGCCGTCGGCAGCCTCTGTCGCCGTACCCCCGTGGTGACTGGCTCTGAAAGTAGGCAGGGGCCGACAGGTCGGGGGAGTACTTTCGGTCCTCGCCGAAAGACCGGGGCTGGCGAATTCGGAGCTATCGCGCTCTGCGTTCATGGGGGAGAGTGAGACGCCTGGGGTAGCAGCCTTTCGGGGGGAAGCTGATGCTGCGTATCCATTTCGGTGCGGAGGACCTCGGTCGGATTCGCCTGGCCACTGGACCGGATCCCGCCTGGGAGGCTCTGCTCAGCCTTCATGTTCTCGGCGTTTCCGGCGCCGATGCCGAACTGCAGCCCTGGACCACCCGAGTCCGGACGACGTTGAACGTGGCTTCCCGTCCGCTGCTTCATCTTGCTCCGGCCCGTGGGTATTCGCCCGACTTCCTGACGCCCGCCGAAGGGGCGACGGACCCGGACGCCGCCGTCGACATGATTCTGTCCACGTCCCGGGCCCGCCTGCGGGCGGACATGGCGCTGCTCGGCGGAGAGCGCAAACTGCCGCCTTGGGCGACCGCGCTGGCCTCGGGCGTCCCTGCGGCCAGGCGGGGCCTGGGCAGGGCCCTTCGCCACTACCACCGGCAGGCGCTGCATCCGTACTGGACGCAGATCAGCGCCTCGGTGAACGCCGAACGGGCCCTGCGCGCCAAGGCATTCCTGGCCGGCGGGACAGACCGGCTGCTGAGCGGTCTGCACCCCGCCGCGCGCTGGCGGCCACCGGTTCTCGAGATCGCCTATCCCCGGGACGGGGACCTGCACCTCCAGGGGCGTGGGCTGCGGCTCGTGCCCTCGTATTTCTGCCGGGACCAGCCCATCACGCTGCGGGATGGCTCCCTCGCACCGGTGCTGGTGTATCCGGTGAGCCGGGGTGTCGGCGTCCTGCGGCCCCACAATGTCGCGGGGAGGGCCGGTGCGCTCGACCGGCTCCTCGGCCGCACCCGGGCGGCGACCCTCCTGGCGATCGCGGAGGGGGAGACGGTCACCGGCGGCGAGACGGCGCGGCGCCTGGGTATCTCGCCCGCGTCGGTGAGCGAGCACGCGACGGTGCTGCGTGACGCTGGCCTGATCCAGAGCTTGCGCGTGCGCAACACCATGCGCCATACCGTCACGCCGCTCGGCGCGGAGCTTCTCGGCCGCACGGCGCCGCCAGCGGTGGCCGAGCACAGCGCCAGGATCATCGTGGCCGACGGCTATCCGGTGCGCGGCGGCGTGAAGGCGGGCACCACCGCGCGCGACACCGGGTGACGGGCGCGGTCGTGGCACACGCCGACGTGAGTGGTGGTGGCGGCCGCGGACGACGGCGGACGACAGCGGACGACGGACGACAGCGCCCGGCGTGGCGCCGCGGGGCAATGCACTGGTGGTTTTCGTCCGCGCCGGGCCCTTGGGGGTGTGGGTTGTCGAAGGCAACGACGTGGGTTGGTGGACGATCTGCCACCGGTCACCCGCGGCACGGCATCCGGTGGTCACCCGGGCCACGGTGTCCAGCGACTCGCCGGTGATCAGCGTCGCGCGCATCCGCACCGGCGAGTGACGGAAGGCGACGCTCTCGGCGCCCCTGGGCCCGGAAGGCGAGCGCCCGATCGACCGGCCCGGTCAGCGTCGAGAACCACATCTCCTCGGCCTTGCGGAGCGCGAGGCCACTGTGCTGGTCGCAATGATCAACGAATGAATATGAGTGGTTGTGGCGTACCCATGATCGCTAGCCTCACCGGCTATGAAGCAGCGGCAGCAGAAGAAGCTCTCCCACCGCCTATTCGAGGCAATCCTGTCAGGTGACGCCAGGAGCGCGAAGACCCTGCTCCGCAGTGGAGCAAGTCCGGAGAGAAGGAACGCTGACGGCACAAATCCTCTGTACCTGGCATCGGTGCAGGGAGAGGCCGAGGTGGCCCGCTTGCTCATGGAGGCCGGGGCTTCCCCTGACACTGAAAGCAGCGGTCCCGGCTCGGAGGGCACACCGCTGTGCGCAGCTGCGTGCTGGGGACACACCGCAACGGTCCGGGAACTGTTGACGCATGGCGCCGATCCCACCCTCTGCGAAGACGACGGCGCAGGCTGGTCCCCGCTGGACTGGGCGGACAATGGCCCCCACCCCGACACTGCCGAAATCCTCAGGGCAGCAGGAGCGCACCCAACAACGAAGGCTCACCCAGCTCCGTAGCCAGGAGAATCTCACTACTCACTTCGCAACCTGCGCTACGCGGCTCGCGGGTGGAGTCCGTATTCGGCTAGCCACTTGAGCAGTTCGCGGCGCGATGCCTGGACGAGGTGCCCTCCCGTGAAGCGAGTGTCCTCGGTGACCTCTGCGATGCAGTCGGGTGGGGGAACGAAGGACTGTGCCTCGTCATCTGTAGTGAACTCGGCCTCTGCCAGTACCAGGCCCTGCAAGTGGCCGTCGAAGACGTCAACACCCAAGGGAGGAACGCTGAAACGGGTCTTCGACAGCAACGCCGCAGGAAGTGCGGCGAGCACGTCGTACTCAGCTGGAGACAAGTACGTATTCGTGATCAGACCTTGGACGGCGCCGGGCTGTGAGATAGGGACTTTCTGAGTGAGCTTGAGCTCACAGCGGCCATCCGACAAGTCGGCCCGACGCAGCCGCAAGCGCGTTCCTTTCACATACCGGTCGTTGATCGCACGACTGACCGTCACCGCCGACGGTGCTGGTGGCTCGGCCAGCAGGAACCGCCTCTCCCGTTCGACGCGAGCGTACTTGCCTGGGTGAACCGATTGGCCTTCAACCCCGCCTCTCTTATCCATCATGAGGACAGCCTCTCAGCCGCGATGGCGAGGAGATTCAAGATCAACAGCGGGTTCGTCGTGGTGAGTGGTGTCGGCTTCCTGGTCCGCAGGAGCGTCAAGGTTAGGTCGATACCCTCAATCTCCGCGAGCCACTGTTGCTCCTCTACGCGCTTTCTCCGCATGACCAGGTCTTTTCCCAGTTCGGCAGGGTTTTGCCAGGGCGGCGCCGAATCTGGTGCCGCAGCCGTCGGAATTGTCCAAGACGGCGACCTTCCAGCCGCGGGTCGACCGCGACTGTTCGATCACCGTCACGATGTGCTCCTACTCCGTCCCGGTCCGGTTCATCGACGGCAGGCTCACCATGCACCTGACCAGCGACATGCTGGTCGCGTTCGAGAGTCGCCGGGAGATCGCCGGCCACATCGGGCTGGCCGACCGGGGGCTGGAGTACTTGGTTTTGGACCGCTACCTCGAGGTGTTGCTGCGCAAGCCCGGCGCCCTGGACCGCTCCGAGGCCCTGCACCAGGCCCGCGCCCAGGGCGCCTGCACCGCCGAGCACGAGGCGTTCTGGGCCCTGGCCAAGCAGCAGCTCGGCGAGAGCGACTGGACGAACTCCCCCCCCGCAGGATCCTCCTCCTGCCTCGCTATCAGCGCTATGCCGACGTGATTGCGGGCCTTCGCGCAGCCATCGCGCTGGGCACCTGCAGCGAGGACGTGGCGGCCTGGCGTCGAGTCACCCGACGTCTGGGCCGCCGACCTCGGTGGAGCGTCACACGGTCGGCTTTTCGACACCTCTAGTGCTGTGACCGCATAGACACCTCATGCATGTAACGCGAAAAGCCAGGGTGGTCGTTGTTCGACTGTACGTCGGTAGTGTTATGGACATGTCCGAGGCGTGGATCGGCTGCAACTCTCGTGATCGGCAGCGATACTGGTGGCGTACCGGCATTCTGACGCTGGCGCTCGTTGGTGTGATGGTGGCGATGGGCTCGACCACGCATGAACCGGGCAAATGGTGGTGGGTCGGTGGCGTAGGGGCTTTCTCCGTAGTCGTGCTCTTGAGCACGATCAACTCGATCTATGGCCAAGTCCTCCTGACCACGACGGGGTTGGAATTCCGCACCTTCGTCAGCAGGCGAGTGGTTCCCCGGAGTGAGGTCGCGCGCATAGAGGTGCGGCAGGGGGTGTCACGGAGCGGAATCTGGTCGGACCTTCGTGTCATCAGGGTCCATGGGCGCTCGCTTACGATTCCGGGGACCCTCATCAATCGGGTGATGGATGCGGAACTTGAGCGGAAGCAGGCTGTCATCCAAGAGCGCTGGTCCCTCGCAATCGGTGCCTAAGTGATCTCATGCTGCGAGAGCCTTGGTTGCTATGGGGAAGGCGACGGCCTCCTCGAAAAGGAGCCATGCTCAAGACCTGTGGATCGAGTTCGGGGAGCACGTGAAAGGTACCTTCCCGAGTGATCGACTGATGGTCATCGAGTAGGCCGGTGTTCGCAGCACCGGTCGGGAAGGCACGCCCGTGCTCAGCGTAGTCAGCGACGACGGCACCACGCCGAACGGCTCCCTGATCGACGACATCTTGCGGGAGGGTGCCCGACGGATGCGCGCGGCGGCCCTGGAAGCCGAAGTCAACGCGTATATAGCCGGGTGGGCCGACAAGCGGGACGAGGCCGGCCGACGGTTCGTGGTCCGCAACGGCTACCACCAGCCCCGCAAGGTCACCACCGCGGCCGGGGTGGTCGAGGTCAAGGCCCCGCGCGTGAACGACAAGCGCGTCGACGCCGGGACCGGTGAGCTCAAGCGGTTCTCCTCGGCGATGCTGCCGCCGTGGTGCCGCAAGTCCCCGAAGATCAGTGAGGCGCTGCTGCTCTACCTGCATGGCCTGTCGTCGGGGGACTTCGTTCCGGCGCTGGAGCAGTTCCTGGGCAGTTCGGCCGGCCTCTCGCCCGCGACGGTCACCCGCCTGACCCAGCAGTGGCAGGTCGACCACGCCGCGTTCATGGACCGCAACCTGCCGGAGGTCGATTATATGTACGTGTGGGGCGACATGTACGTGTGGGGCGACGGCATCCACCTCAACGTCCGCCTGGAAGAGGCCAAAGCCTGCGTGCTCGTCCTGGTCGGCGTGCGCGCCGACGACTCGAAGGAGCTGGTCGCGCTCAAGTATGGCTATCGCGAGTCCGTTGAGTCCTGGGCCGACTTGATGCGCGACTGCGCCCGCCGGGGCATGCGAGCTCTCGTGCTCGCCGTCAGTGACGGCGCACTGGGCCTCTGGAAGGCTTTGGCCGAGGTGTTCCCCGCCACCCGCGAGCAGAGGTGCTGGGTTCACAAAACCGCCAAGGTCCTCGACTCCATGCCGAAGTCCGCGCAGCTTTGGGCGAAGAAGGCCATCCAGGACATCTTCAACGTCGAAGGCCGCGACCACGCGGTGCAGGCGAGCAAGTCGTTCTCGCAGCTCTGCAGGGCGAAGGTCTCCAAAGCCGTCAAGAAGATCACCGACGACCACGAGCAGTTGCTGGCGTTTTTCGGCTTTCCGGCCGAACGCTGGATCCACCTGCGGACCACTAACCCGATCGAGTCGACGTTTGCAACCGTCCGGCTGCGGACCAAGGTCACCCACGGCGCTGGCTCCCGCACCGCCGCCTTGGCCATGGTTTTCAAGCTCGTCGAGTCCGCCCAGGCCCGCTGGCGAGCGCTGAACGCGCCCCACCCTGTCGCCATCGTCCGTGCCGGAGCCCGCTTCGAAGGTGGTCAGCTCGTCGAGCGTCCCGAGGTGGTCGCAGCATGAGCCAGCCAACGCACGGCACGCTGCATCATGTCGAGCTGTGGGTGCCGGACCTCCACCGCGCGATCGCCTCGCTCGGCTGGCTGCTGGAGGCGCTGGGTTACGCCCTCTTTCAAAGCTGGGACGGCGGCCGCAGCTGGCGGCTCGGGCCGACCTACCTGGTCATCGAGCAGTCCCCGGACCTGACCTCCGAACAGCACGACCGCCGCCGCCCGGGACTGAACCACCTGGCCTTCCACATCGAAGACGCCGCCACGGTCGAGAAGCTGACAGCCGACGCCGCCCGACACGGTTGGCACCTGATGTTCCCCGAGCGGCACCCATACGCCGGCGGTGGACAGCACTACGCCGCCTACCTGGAGAACGACGACGCTTTCGAAGTCGAGCTCGTCGCGATCAAGTCATCCGACCGAAACTGAGATCAGCAGGTTCACAGGTCTTGACGGTTACTCCTCGAAAAGCTGTTCGTGCCGGAGGCGCTGGAAGAGCTGGCCAGCATGCGGTTGAAGAAGTTCCTCTGTGCAGCAGCGTGCCAGTCTCCGTGGCCGTCGCGGCGCCTGCGGTAGCGGGCCTTGCCGCTCGGTGTTTCGTGCTGGTCACGAGCTCATAGCGGCCACCCAGCGACCTGATCCCAGGACTCAGCACGCGAGTTTCATGACCCGTCATGGCAGGACCTCTTCTCGGTACGCGTCGTTGTTGTCCCTGGCGAGTTCAGCGTGTGAGGGCACCGTGACACGTGGCCACGGGTGCGGCCATGTTTTCGATACCTCTCGAAGCGTTGCCCCGATCTTGGTTGGCAGACCGAACGCCAACGGGGCGGCGAGCGTGATGGACGCGGCGGCCGTCAGGGTGTGCTCGTAGCGCAGATCACCCAAGAACCCGTCATCGGGGCGCATGGACCAGGGTCAGTGATCCTAGGTCGCGGCTCAACTCACTCGCCGAGGTCGCAGGTGCGCGAGTGGAGTGCGCAGTTCGCGCCGACAGGCGGTTTGATCCGCTGCCCAGGTACCGGCACTGGACCGCGCTTCCGCCTTGTTGGCGACGTCGGTGAAGGCCTTGGCGATGTAGGCAGCGCCACCTCCGGCGACGGCCCTGTTGCTGCGGATGACGACCCCGGCCTTGCGCTTGGAAACCGATCGGTTTACCTTATTGGAAACCGGTCGGTTTCTCGATGAAGCCAAGGGCTGGTCCGTGGTCGCGCCCCCTTCGGGCGGCCCTGTCCGAATCACCCGTCGGCAGCAGTTCACACAGAGGGAAGCCAGCGAGATGCCCAGCTCAGAGTCACGTTCCACGATTCACATCCCGGGAACCACCAGCCACACCATCGCCCCGCGCGCAGGACACCGCAGCGATGAGGGGACTCTGCGTTACCTCAGAGCGGGCACCGGCGCTCCCGTGGTCCTGCTGCACACCGTGCGCACTCAGGCCGAACACTTCCGCTCCCTCATCCCGCTGATCGCGGACAACTACACCGTGTACGCCCTCGACCTGCCAGGGATGGGCTACTCGGAGATCGTGCCCGGTGCGTCGTACGACGAGCCGGCCATGCGCGCGGGCGTCGAGCGGCTCCTGACCGAACTCGACCTCCACGACGTGACGTTGGTCGGGGAGTCCATGGGGGCGGTGCTCGCCCTGACCGCCGCGGCCGACCTGCCCGAGCGGGTCAGGCGTGTCGTCGCGGTGAACACGTACGACTTCCCCGGCGGTATCGCCCGGTCCAGTCTTCTCGCCCGTGTGGTGGTCGGCGGTGTCCTCACTCCGGGGGTGGGCCCGGTGGTCGCCGGCGTGGAGCCCAAGCCCGCCGTCCGCCGGATCCTGCAGGGCGGGCTGGTCGACAGGACCGCGCTGCAGGAGGACTACCTCGACGAACTCCTCCAGGTGGGCCGCCGCCCCGGCTACCCGGGCGTCGCCAGGGCCGTCTACCAGAGCCTGCCCAGCCTCATCGCCGCCCGCTCGCGCTACCCCGAGGTCAAGGCACCCGTCCACCTCGTCTACGGGGAGAAGGACTGGTCGCGGCCTTCGGACCGGCGGGCCAATAAGGAGTTGCTTCCGGCTGCCGATTTCACACAGGTGCCGGGAGCGGGCCACTTCATCGCCCTGGAACGCCCCGATCTGCTGGCCGACCTGCTGAACGCGGTGGCGTGACCGGCCCTGGAGCGCCGTAGTCGACCCAGTTCTGGGGGAGTGCGGGACGGGGCCACGTTTGACCATGCGCCTGACGGCGTTGTGGCAGGCGCGACGGGGCGGAAGGCGGCAGGCATCCTGCGGCGGAGGCGATGACCTCCTACAGGCGTCTGCCCCTCGCCTAACGCCGTGGTGAGGATTCCTCGGTCAGTAGACCGACCAGGTTCCGCTCGGCCTGCCTGCGATGACGCGGCCGGATCCGGAGGTGGTGGCTAGTCGGTCGATACGGCACCGCGGTCCTGGGCCAAGGGAACGTCAGTGACCCGCCTGCTCGACCTGATGCCAAAGTTGGCCACTGAACTCGCTGCCATGGAGCCAAGTTGACCGGCATGGAGCCTCTGCTCGTCGAGCAACGCGGCACCGTCCGGATGGCTGCTGCTCAATTGCCCCGGGCAGCGCAACGCTCTCGAGCGGGGGCGGCGGACGGGCAGCCGTCCTCGACGTCCCTGTGCGGCGCTTGGTGTGTCCCGCGCGCGGCTGCCGGCAGCCCTTACATGAGCAGATGCCCGGAGTGTTTGAGCGTCACCAGCGACGTACGGCCCGACTGACCGGGTAAGTCAAGGCTGTGGTGGGGGAGTTGGCGGGCCGGGCGGGATCTCATGCCGGCGATGCTCGCGGCGGGCCAGCTCGCCCCACGGCCCTGCGCATCCCCTTGCCCGCCGGGCGAGCGCCCGCATGATCGGCGTCGACGACTTCGCCCTGCGCCGACGGCACCGCTGTGGCCGTGACGCGTCCGTCGGATCCCTGGCGTGCGCGAGGAAGCGCTCGACGCGGGCGCGGCAGCGAGTCAGCGACGCCCAGCTTCTCGAACAGCTCGCGCAGCGGGTACGGCTGGACTTTGGGGGCGACTCCGGACGGGTGCAGCGCCGTCCCGAACTCGAGGCTGTCTCGTCGAGGGGAGGTGGCGTAGCCGCCGGGGCAGTTGTAGCGCTCCGCCAGGAGGGTGCACGGTCCCCGCGTTGGAAGGTGGTGGCGGTCTGCCCGGCGTTGCCCTGCGCAGCGATGGCCACCACGTTGAAGTCCGTCGTCGTGGCTACTGTTCGGCTGCCTCTCGGGCTATCTGCTCGAACTGGGCGCCCATGGCCTCGCTGAGCGCTTGGGCGGCGGAGAGGGGGCGCACCATCACCGTGAAATCGTCGATCTTCCCGTCGTCGTCGAAGTGCAGGAAGTCGCATCCCTGGATCTGCTTGCCGGCAACGGTGGCGGTGAACACGAAGGCGTGATCGCGGCCGTCGGGATTGGCGATCTCGCGGATGTAGGTGAAGTCCTCGAAGACCCGGAGCACGCCGCGCAGGATCGCCGCGGTGATCGCCTTGCCCGGGTACGGCTTGAAGGCGACGGGGCTGGTGAAGACGACGTCGTCGGCCAGCAGAGAGGCAACGGCGTCCAGGTCGCCGTTCTCGACGGCCTTGCGGAAGGGGTGCATGAGCCCACCTCGGATATTAATAAAAGTGAATAGGTGTGATGAAGAGTAGATGGCCTGCTTGGGCTTGTCCACAGGGATGGAGCGTCCCTTAGTCAAGTTGTTGACTAATCTGCTAGCGTGCTTCCATGGCATTGCGGAACGCGGTCATGGCCGCGCTGTTGGAGGGCGAGGCGTCCGGGTACGACCTCGCGAAGGCGTTTGACGCGACGGTCGCCAACTTCTGGATGTCGACGCCTCAGCAGCTCTACCGTGAGCTGGATCGCATGGAGGCCGAAGGGCTCGTCACGGCCCGCGTCGTCGAGCAGGAGCGCCGCCCCAACAAGCGACTGTTCTCCTTGACGGAGGCTGGGCGGAAGGCCGTCCGCGCCTACACCGCCGAACCCTTGGGCAAACCAGCGGTGATCCGGGACGAGTTGCTTGTCAAGGTGCAGTGCCTGGACGCGGGAGACATGGAAGCGGTCCGGACCGCCATCACCGAGCGCATGGAGTGGGCCACCGCCAAGCTGGCCCGCTATGAGCGGCTCCGGCAGCGCCTGCTCGACGGGCGCTCTGAGGAGGCGTACTTCGCCGAGGCCGAGCGCATCGGCCCGTATCTCACCCTGCTGCGCGGTATGTCGTTCGAACGGGAGAACCTCGAGTGGGGGGACATGGCGCTGCGCAGGCTCGAACAGCGTACGGCCGCGCTCCGTGCCGACGGCTGACAGCGGTGAACCCACCCACACTGTTCATCAACAAAGTTAGTAACTGGCATTCGTGAGCAGTCCGGGGTCGTCGGTCTGTGTCCGAACGAGGACCGGCTGCGGTTCGTTGGCGGCGGGATTGCGATGCAGTCCCTTGCGGCCGTAGAACCACGTCACGCCGAAGCCGTAGAGGGCGCACGACCGTGAGTCCCAAGCCCTGGACCACCCAGCCTCGGGGCGGTCCGGCGTCGCCCTGGGCGTCGTAGGGGGGGATGGAGCGGACGACGCCGGTGATCTGACGCAAGTTCAGTGCGAGGGGCCGTCTGTTCGTCGCAAGCCGGAGCATCACACCGATGGGGCGGTGTCCCCGGCGGACGCGGCCACCGGAAGCAGCTCCGGCCGCTTGGCCTGGCGGCCGTCCCCGGAGGATCGGCCACGCAGGCGCCGGCCGATCCAAGGGCCGAGGAAGGTGCCGGCCCAGCGCAGTTCGCCACCCACGGTCCTCCAGACGGAGATGTCTGTCGCCTCGGCCGGAAGGGGGAGGGTCCATCTGTCGTCGCTGCCCGGCAGGCCGAGCGCCTGGGCCGCGGCAGCCGCGATGCGCGCGTGTCCCAACGGGCCGGCGTGCAGCCGGTCAGCACTCCACAACCGCGGATCGGTCGCCGCCGCGTGCGCGGCCGTCTCCGCCACCACCACGCCGTGGCGGTCAGCGGCCTCGCGGATGCGCGCGTTGAGTGCGAGAACACGGTGACCGATCGGGCGGGCCAACGGCGTGATACGCCCGACGTCGGGGAACATCAGGGTCGCGACGGTGGCGCCCTGCGCGGTGAGGGCAGCGAACATCGCCTCGACGTGGCCGGCCACCTCGTCGAGGTCGCAGCCCGGGCGCAACACGTCGTTCACTCCAGCCACCACCGTGGCGAGGTCGGGCCGCATCGCGAGAGCCGGAGCCAGTTGCTCGGCGCGTACCTGACCAGCCTTACGGCCGCGTACTGCGAGGTTGGCGTAGAGCAGGCCGGGGCTGTGGCGGGCGACCTGCTCGGCGAGCCGGTCCGCCCAGCCCCGAAGACCATGGACGTCGTCGCCGTCCCCGAGCCCCTCGGTGTGACTGTCGCCCAGGGCGACATAGCGCAGATACCCACTGCTCGACACGGGGCCGACCGCCTCTCGTCAACGCTGCTGATGCAAGTGGCACACGGCCATCGCTGAACAACTAGTCACCTAGTCGCATTGTTGAGTACGAAGATAGCTGTGAGCTCACCCTCCTGCAAAGTGACGCCGCTCAGGCAGGACCTGAGGCCATCGAGAGAGGTCCACCGCCGCAGTCCACCGCCTTGGTCGCGCGCCGACTCGCCGCCCACTGCCTCTTCAGGGCTGAGCACCGACCGCGGTCTGCGCTGGCTCCTGAGCGCCCGGGTCGTCAACGGCATGCACAGCCAGGACGCGGTCGGCTTCACCACCGCCGCCGTTACGCGCCGAGCCGCCCGTACCGGGTCACCTCGCACGGTGGTGTCCACGGAACGGGCGCCAACGCCTACTGGCAGGCCGCGCCGAGGGATTTACTCCGATCCGGAAATCCTGGACAGTCGAGTGAACCTACGGTCGGTTGATGCTCGGCCGTCGCCTTGCCCGTGACCACGAGACCCTGCCGGACCGCTCCGAAGGCATGATCCACCTGGCCGTGACCGACTTGATGGCCCGCCGCCGCCTCACGGGTGAGCCCCCCCATCTCCTGGCGTGACTGGGTAAAGACTTCCACAGTAGATTTCCGGATGAATAACAGCGAAAGGTGACCTCTCAAGAGACCATCTCGATTGGCAATCGGGCTCATGGGCGCAGATGGGCCATGGGCCAGGACTCCGTCGCGTACATGCGCGTGGATAGTCCGGGCGAGCGATGTGACGTCGGTGATGGAGACGGTCCACTCATCGGCGTAAAGGCGTGCGGCTTCGCCGGCGAGGCCGAGCTGGAGCGACCGGTGGCCAAGCGGCTGAAACTGCAGGTCGCGCTCGGGGTCCCATTGCACCCGGGCCGGAGCCCGCTTCAATTGGCGCGTCAGAGGAAGAGAAGTTCGACGTCCTTCGCGACGCAGAGCCGCAGAACGACCGTCAGCTGTTGGGCCGCGTCGATGTGTGCCCGAGGAACATGGGCCTCGTTCTGCCACTGATCCACGATCGCCTCCAGTCGAGGCACGAGCGCGGCGCACTCGGTGGGCGAGAGATCGCCACCGCCGTCATCGGGGTGATCGAGGAGCGCTTCGAGCGAGGTGGAGACATCACTCCAGGGGCGAGCTCCGCCGAAGCCGCACATCTCGGAGAGAGCGAACCCCTCAGCTTTCGCCAGCTGTTGCCGGAAAGCGGCGAAGCCGCTGTAGGACCAACAGATGTCGGGACTGCTGGTGTCTCCGTCTCCCGGGAACAGAGTCAGCCCCACGTCGTTCTCCCCTGGTCGTCAATACGCAAGGATCGGTGGGAAGCAGTGACGCATGCAACTGAGATGATTCAGGGTGGCTGGTGCGATGACGGCGTCTGAGCCGTTTTGGACGGCCCCGTTCACCCCTGAGCCCACGTCAGTTCGGCAAGCTGAGCACGGCGTTGCGGCGCGAGGGGGCGGATCCGGTGCGCAAGGGTCGGCCGTGGAGCCTGCCGCTTGAGGACCGCGTGCTGCTGGTTGCCGCGTACTGGCGGACGGACCTGACCCTGCGCCGGCTGGCGCCGCTGTTCGAGGTGTCCAAGTCCGCGGCCGACCCTACGATCGACCACCTCGGGCCTGTGCTCGCCCTCCGGCAACGCAAGCGGTTCCGCAAGGACTCCGTGCTGGTCGTGGACGGCACCCTGGTCCCCACGCGTGCTCACAGTGTCGCCGAGCAGTCGAAGAATCACCGGTACGCGACCAACCACCAGGTCGTGATCGATGCCGACACCCGACTCGTCGGCACCGTGGGCCGGCCTCTGCCTGGCAATCGCAACGACTGCAAGACATGGGAGCTGTCTCGGGCGGAAGGCGCCGTCGGCCGCACCACGGTCATCGCGGACGGCGGCTACCGGGGCACCGGCCTGGTCATCCGCACCGCCGCGAACGCGGCCAGGGCGAACTCCTGGCCTGGAAGGAGGTGCACGCCTCCCACCGCAAGGTACGCGTCCGCGTCGAGCATGCGTTCGCCCCCATCATGACCTGGAAAATCCTGCGCGACTGCCGCCTCAAGGGCGACAGCGTCCACCACGCCATGGTCGGCATCGCCCGCCTGCACCACCTCGCGCTCGCTGGATGACCAAACATTGAGCCAGGTCAGCAAGCGTGCTCGGTGTGATGGCGACCGATAGTTGGTATCGCCCCGTTTCGACTGCCCGAGACAAGCCCAAGCGCCTGAGGGAGGCCCAGTGGCTCGTTTTGGTTCGGTGACTCACGTCACACCCGACTCCTGTCAGCAATCGGGGCGCTGTCTCGTTCGAAGGGCACGCGAACGAGACAGGAGCAATGCCATGAAGCACCGCATCGTTGTACTCGGTGCCGGATATGCCGGAGCCTTCGCCGCTGGAAACCTGGCCCGTCGGCTCTCCCCCTCGGATATCGAGATCACCGTCGTCAACGCCGTGCCCGACTTCGTTGAGCGGATGCGGCTCCACCAGCTCGCGATCGGCCAGGACCTCGCGTTCCGCAAGCTCGCCGACGTGTTCGAGGGCACCGGTGTGCGGCTGCGCCTGGCGCGCGTCACCGGCGTCGACCCCGAGCGCAAAACCGTTGTCTTGATCGGCGAGGACGGCAATGGCGAGCTCGCGTACGACACGCTTCTCTACGCGCTCGGCAGCTCCGTAGCCCACCACGGCGTCCCTGGCGCGGCCGAGTACGCCTTCGATGTGACCGGCCGGTCCTCGGCGTTGCGTCTGCGTGAGCGCCTGACAGGACTGGGCGAGGGCGGCACCGTTTTGGTCGTCGGTGAGGGGCTGACCGGCATCGAGACCGCCACCGAGTTCGCCGAGTCCCGGCCCGACCTCTCGGTTGCGCTCGCCGCCCGTGGCGAGCTGGGCGCCTGGCTCTCGCCGAAGGCCCGCCGTCACCTGCGCCATGCCTTCGACCGGCTTGGCATCACCGTCCACGAGCACACCCGCATCGAAGCCGTCGAATCGACTCGGGTGATCGCCGCCGACGGTGCGTCCATCCCGGCCGACGTGACCGTGTGGTCGGCCGGGTTCGCTGTGCACCCCATCGCGGCCGCCAGCGGCCTGGAGGTTGCCGAGACCGGCCAGATCGTCGTCGACCGCACCATGCGCTCGGTCTCCCACCCGGACGTCTACGCCGCCGGTGACTGCGCCTACGCGATCGGCGAGAACGGCCGGCCGCTGCCGATGTCCTGCGCCTCGGCCGGCATTACCAACATGCAGGCGACCGCCGCGATCATCGCGCGCCTGACGGGCAGCGAGGTCCCGACCATTGGGCTGAAGTACCACGGGAACCACATCAGCCTCGGGCGACGGGACGCGATCTTCCAGATGGTGGACAAGGACATCCGGTCGAAGCCCTGGTACCTGGGCGGCAAGGCTGCCGCGCGGCTCAAGTCGGGTGTGCTCAGGGCGGCCGGGTGGGGCATCGACCACCCGACCTTCGGCATGCCGAAGCGCAAGCGCCGCCTGGCCACCACGCCTGACCGGGCCGGTGCAAGGGCCGCTGCATAGGCTGCTTAGCATGGACAGCGCATCCATCGATCGGTTCGAGGCCAGCCGGGGCCGGCTGGCCTCGCTCGCGTACCGTCTCCTCGGCTCGGCCGCCGACGCCGAGGACGCCGTGCAGGACACGTTCCTGCGCTGGCAAGCCGCACACCGCGAACGGGTCGAGGTCCCGGAAGCGTGGCTGACCAAGGTCGTCACCAATCTCTGCCTCGACCGGCTCCGCTCGGCGCAGGCGCGCCACGAGCGAGCGATCGGTGCCTGGTTGCCCGAGCCGCTTCTTGAAGGCGACCCCATGCTCGGCCCGGCCGATACCTTCGAGCAGCGCGAATCAGTGTCCCTCGCCGTCCTGACCCTGATGGAGCGACTCTCGCCCGTTGAACGCGCCGTCTACGTCCTGCGTGAGGCCTTCTCGTACAGCCACGCCGAGATCGCCGGAATCCTCGACATCACAGAGTCCGCGAGCCAGCAGCATGTCCACCGGGCCCGGACCCGGGTCGCGGCCGAGCGCCGCCATGGCGGCGAGGCCGACCCCGCGTCCGCGCGCCGGGTCGTCGAGGAATTCCTCGCCGCCGCCACGTCAGGACGTACAGAACGGCTGGTGGCGCTGCTCACCGACGACGTGACGGCGGTCTCGGACGGCTACGGACTGGCCAGGCGGCTGTTGCGGTACAAGACGCGCGAGCGGGTCGCCTCCTACGTGCGGGCAGGCTTCCAGCCCACGTCAGCGAAGCGGCGGCTGGCCGGCGGCTCGCCCGCTATGCATATCGCCGCGGTCAACGGCTCCCCGGCCGTCCTCGCCGTGGTCGACGACCGGGTCGTGGGCGCCGTGGCGTTCGAAGTCACCGACGGCAAAATCGCGTCCCTGCGCGGCATCGCCACGGCAGACCGGCTCGCTCGCCTCAACGAGGTCTGGCGGCAGCGCGAACCCGACGCACCGGTCATCAACGCATGGTGACCGGAGCCACCGGAGTGACCAACTACCAATCGTCACGGAGGGCTGACCAGGGCGGTCACAGCGCCCCTGGCCACCCATCGCTCGAAGTCATGCCCGAAGCCGTTTGCTGGAGAGCCCTTGGGCAGTGTTTACGTCACTACGTGGGGCCGTAGATCCGCTGGCGGGCAGGGGGTGAGTTCTCAGGGTCGTGAAGGGCGCGGCGTGGATAATCTCGTGGAGTCGGTGGTCGATGTCCGCCGGTACGGCGCCAGTCGGTGGATGGGAGGCACGCTGGTGTGCAAGGTGGATCATGAGACCGCGGCGGTGACCGCAACAGCAGCTCTGACTGCGGCCTACCCGTACCTGACGCAAGCGTCTTCTTCCCATCCGGCACTGCAAGGGTGCGAGGACGTGGAGTGGTCGTCCATTCCTGGCTGCCAGGTCGATGTCCCGGCCGTCCTGCGCGGGCTGCTCGATCCCGACGCGGCTGAGATGGCAGAGCGAGCACTGGACTGGCTTGTGATGTCAGGACCGATGTCCATCAGTGCCACGATGGCGGCTGTCGTCCCGTACCTGCTCCGACTGACCGCCGATCCATCGACCCCGCGCCGGAACGAGTTGTTCGGGCTGCTGCTCGTAGCCGCCGCCCTGTCCGCACCGACCGACCCCGACAACGCGTGGGACCTGGCGGTCAGTGGCCCTGAGGAGGACCACCCTGAACGGGCCCTCTGCCGAGCGGCATTCGTTGCCGACGCAGCATGGGTGCGACGTCTGCTGGCCGACGACGAGCTGCTTGCCGACCTTCACCTTGACGACGGCGACCGGGCGTCACTGGTCCAGGCGGCTGGGCTGTGACGCGCTAAGGACCCCGAGGGCGGGCTGACGGCCACTGCTGCCAGACTCCGATGCCCGACGGCGGCCTGCTTCGGCTGTCAGCCTGAAAGTCTCGGGCACGCCCGCATGCGGGACGCTCCGGCCACATCCTGCACGGAAGTTGAGCCAGAGCCAGTTCTTCTCCGTGAGCGGCCTCGGCCTCCGACCAGCGATCAACGTGCGGCGGTCACCCCGCGATGTGCCTGCCGAAGAACTCGGCGACCCTGGCGGCGGCGGGGGTGACGTCTTCCTTCGTGTCGTACAGGTCGCATTGGATGGCGTACGTGACCGGCGCCGTCCTTTTCCCCGTGGTGCGGGCCGGCGGGTCGACAGTTCAGGCGTGTGGGCGCACCCGGTTCACCTCTTGCCGTGCACGGCCCTCCGCCGTGCTCAGCGCCAGCCCAGGGCCGGCGCGATGTGGGTCAGGATGCTCTCGATCACGTGCGCGTTGTAGGCGACTCCGAGCTGGTTCGGCACGGTGAGGAGGAGTGTGTCGGCGGCGGCGACCGCCTCGTCGTCGGCGAGCTGCTTGACCAGCACGTCGGGCTCGGCGGCGTAGGAACGGCCGAAGATCGCGCGGGTGTTGGCGTCGATGTAGCCGATCTGGTCCTTGGAGTTGCCCTCACGGCCGAAGTAGGCGCGGTCACGGTCGTCGACCAGCGCGAAGATGCTGCGGCTGACCGACACCCGCGGTTCGCGGGTGTGCCCCGCCTCCCGCCAGGCCTCACGGTAGGCCTCGATCTGCTTGCGCTGCTGGACGTGCAGCGGTTCGCCGCTCTCGTCGTCCTTGAGGGTCGAACTCTGCAGGTTCATTCCGAGCGTGGCTGCCCACGCGGCGGTGGCGTTCGAGCCGGATCCCCACCAGATACGGTCCCTGAGGCCTTCGGAGTGCGGTTCGATGCGCAGCAGCCCCGGTGGGTTGGAGAACATCGGATTGGGGTTGGGCTGCGCAAATCCCTCGCCCGTGAGCACATCGAGGAGCCGCTCGGTGTGGGCGCGCCCCATGTCGGCGTCAGTGGCCCCTTCGGCCGGCAGATGCCCGAAGTGGCGCCAGCCGTCGATGACCTGCTCCGGGGATCCCCGGCTGAGGCCGAGCTGCAGTCGGCCACCGGAGATCAGATCCGCGGCTCCGGCGTCCTCGGCCATGTACAGCGGGTTCTCGTAGCGCATGTCGATCACGCCGGTGCCGATCTCGATCCGGCTGGTACGTGCGCCGATGGCGGCGAGCAGCGGGAACGGCGAGGCGTGCTGCCGTGCGAAGTGATGGACGCGGAAGTAGGCGCCGTCGGCGCCCAGCTCCTCCGCGGCGACAGCGAGGTCGATCGCCTGGAGAAGGGAATCCGCTGCCGAGCGCGTCTGCGAGTGAGGCGACGGCGTCCAGTGTCCGAAAGACAGAAACCCGATCTTTTTCATACCACTTTCAACAATCAAGGTCGGCGTTCATTCCCCGCCGATGCTTGCGTCCGTGCGGAGCAGGAGGACCGTGCTGGTCACGATCCCGCACATGCGGTGTCCGCCCTGCTGCGACGACCACGGTTCGTCGACCTTGGCGACGTCACTCCGGCCAGGTCAGTGACCGTCAGAAGTCGACGCTGCTTTCGTGCGCCGTGAGCGGCGGGCCAGCATTTTGCCCAGTTCCCATACGAAGAGCAGAGCGAGGGCCGCCAGGAGGGCCCAGCCGAACTGCCGTGCGTCGATCTCGGTCGTTCCCAGAAGACGCCGGAAGCCGTCCATCTGCGTGACCAGCACTGACAGCACCAGCTGGGTCAGGGCCACCCAGTTCATCTGCTTGCTGTCGAACGTGGAGGTCGTCAGCACGGACTCCGTCTCGCTGCGGCACTCGAAGGCCGCCACGATCAGACAGAGGGAGAATGCGGTGAAGGCGATCGACTGGCCGGCCGCGAGGCTGTCGTAGCGTGCCTGGCCGAGCTTGATCAGCCCCAGCAGGGCGAGGGTGATCGCCAGTCCGGCGAGCCCGACCGTGACCAGTACGGGGCGGGTGAGCACGGATTCCCCGCGCGGGCGCGGCCTGCGGCTCATGAGCCCGGGACTCTCCTGGTCGAAACCGAGCGCGAAGCCGAAGGAGGCGTTCACCGCAAAGTGGATCCACAGCACCTGCGGCGGTGTGAAGGGTTCGCCGGCCGCGATGTTGAAGATGGTCGCTCCGAGGAACGTCAGTACGAAGGTGACCAGCAGGAGCAGGACGAAGCGGATGTACTTGGTGAGGTTGTCGTAGATCGCCCGGCCCTGCTCCACGGCGTAGACGAGGGTGGAGAAGTTGTCGTCGGAGAGGATCATGCGTCCGGCGTTTTTCGCCACGTCGGTGCCACTGCCCATCGCGATGCCGATGTCGGCCGCCTTGATGGCGGGCGCGTCGTTGACACCGTCCCCGGTCATCGCCACGACCTCGCCCTTTTTCTTGAGTGTGTTGGCGAGCAGCACCTTGTGCTCCGGCGCGACCCGTCCCACCACACCGATGCGGTCGATGCGGGCCAGCCGCCCTTCCTCGCTGAGCGCGGCGAAGTCGGCGCCCAGGACGGCCTCGCCGGGGATACCGATCTGGCGGGCGATCGCCGCGCCGGTGGTGACGTCGTCGCCGGTCACCAGCCGCACCCGGATGTGCGCCGCTTGTGCGTCGGCCACAGCGGCCGTGGATTCCGGGCGGGGCGGATCGACCATCGCGACGAGACTGGTCATCTGCAGCCCGGTGACGTACCCCAGGAGATCACCTTCGGGATCGAAGTCGGCCGGGGCGAGATCGCGGGTGGCCGCGGCCATCACCCGGTTGCCCTCGCCGCCCATCCGCTCGGTCGCCGTTCGGGCGCGGTCTTGCAGCTCGGCGTCCCACGGCACGGTCCGGCCCGCCGAGAGCGCGCAGGCGGCCCGTGCCAGCACCGCGGGTGCCGCGCCTTTGACGAAACACCGGACGACCGGACGGCCGGCGGTGTCGACGGCCGAGTTGAAGGTCGCCATCAGCTTGTACTCCGGGTCGAACGGCAGGACAGCCAGACGCGGAAACTGCTGTGTGGTGGCGTCGGTGTCCAGCCCCGCCTTGTGGGCCAGCACCAGCAACGCGCCCTCGGTGGGGTCGCCGACCACCTCGCCACCGACCAGCCTGGCGTCGCTCGCCACGATGTACGGCAGGATGGCGTCCTCCATGTCCGTGGCGGCCCCCGCGGCGTGATGGATGCGGCCCTCCAGGGCGTAGCCGGTGCCGGAGACCGTGTACCGGTCGGTGGGGGTGAGCACTTCGACGGCCGTCATCTGGTTCATCGTCAGGGTGCCGGTCTTGTCCGAGTTGATCGCCGAGGTGAACGCGAGGGTCTCGACCGACGGCAGTTCCTTCACGATGGCATTTCTCTGCGCCAGGTTGAGACTCCCGACGGAGAGGATCGCCTGTGTGACGGTCGGCAGGGCTTCCGGGATGGCGGCGATGGCCAGGGAGACCGCGTTGACGAACAGTACGTCCCAGGCCTGGTCCCGGCTGCGGCCCAGGGCGAACATCACGATCATGGTGAGCCCTGCCGCTCCCGTGATCCACAGGGTGAGCCGGTCGAGCTCGCGTGTCAGCGGCGGTACCTCTTTCTCGGTCGCCGAGAGCATTCCGGAGATCCTGCCCAGCTCGGTGTCCGCGCCCGTGCCGGTCACCACGACCAGGCCGCTGCCATGGGTGACCGGAGTGTTCATGAACGCCATGTTGGTGCGGTCACCGGGCGGCGGCCGCCGCCCACCGGGCAGGATGCCGGAGTCCTTCGCGGCGGGGACACTCTCGCCGGTGAGCGCCGACTCGTCGATCTGCAGGGCGCTGGCCTCGATGATGCGTCCGTCGGCCGGCACCTGGTCCCCGGCCGCGATCAGTACGACGTCGCCGACGACGAGCTCTTCCGCGGGGACCTCGGCCTCCGTGCCGTCCCTGCGGACCCGCGCCGTGGTCTTCATCATCGACTTCAGCGCGTTCATCGCGCTCTCGGCCTTGCCTTCCTGGCGCAGGCCCACGACCGCGTTCAGCAAGGTCAGGACGATGAGGAGAATCCCGGTCGTCCATTCCTGGATGAGCAGGGAGACGGCCGCCGCGGCCACCAGGACGATCTGCATGTAGCTGCGGTACTGCCCGAGGAAGCGGATCCAGGCCGGCGTACGGCTCTCCTCGGGCAGGGCGTTGGGGCCGTTCGCTGTCCGAAGGTCGGCGGCCCGTGCCGCGCTGAGTCCGACCTCCGGATCGACATCGAAGGCCGTCAGGAGTTCTGCGGGGGAGCGTGCGTACCAATCGTCCTGTGCAGGCCGCGGCTGTGCGGTTCTGGGGTGCGGCTGTACCGTCATCGACTGCCTCCGATCCTGGCCGGCCGTGTCTGTCCACGCACCGCGCGTCCGCCGGTCTCACTACCGGGCGCGGGTCTGCGCACGACGCGCCGCCGGGTGCCGGGCAGCGTACGGATCCGCCGGCAGACCGTCCGGCGCCTCACGCTCCAAGTCGCTTTTGACGACGAGCAGTTCCTTGCGGTCCGCCTCCGGCAGCTGCGGGTACTGGGGGTCGATCTCCATCAGGGTGTGAGCGAGGATCGCCGCCGTGGACAGGCGCCCGAACCACTTCCGGTCCGCCGGGACCACGTACCACGGCGCCCACGCCGTGCTCGTGGCCGACAGCATCTTGGAGAACGCTTTCTGGTAGTCGTCCCAGTACCCGCGCTCCCGGACGTCCGCCGCGGAGAACTTCCAGTTCTTCTCCGGTAGATCGATCCGCTTCAGGAAACGAACGCGCTGCTCCTCCTTCGACAGGTTCAGGAAGATCTTCACCACCTTGAACCCGCTGTCCGTGAGATGGCGTTCCCAGTCGTTGATCTCCTGGTACCGCCGCTTCCACCTGCCCGGCCCGCGCGCGCTGTCGGGCAGTTTCTGCCTGACGAGGAGCTCGGGATGCACCCGTACGACGAGCACCTCTTCGTAGTGGGAGCGGTTGAAGATGGCGATCTCGCCGCGCGCGGGCAGCCGTTGCGCGTAACGCCACAGGTAGTCGTGGTCCAGCTCCTCGCTGGAGGGCACCTTGAAGCTGCTGACGCGTACGCCCTGGGGGTTGACGCCGCTCATCACATGACGGATCGTGCCGTCCTTGCCGCCGGCGTCGAGCGCCTGCAGACACAGCAGTACCCCGTAGGTGTCCTGAGCGGCCAGCCGCTGCTGGTACTCGGCCAGCAGCTCCACTCCGGACCGCAGCAGTTCGGCGGCGTCCCGCTTCTTCAGACCGGCCTTGAAGCGGGGATCGAAGTCACGGTGCAGCCGGACCTTCGACCCCGGTTCCACCCGCAGCGGCTCGATGAAGTCCGAGATTCGCTCCGCCCTCTTGTCCGACATGTCCACTCACTTCCTCTCCCTCGCCGCCCTGCCGGCCAGACGGCTCGTCGCCGCCGATCGCGGCGAGCACTCTGCGTACCCGGCGTTCGACCAGGATGGGCAGGTAGGCCCTGACCTTTGCCTGACGGAACGAGTCGAAAGCGGACGCGACCAGCGCCTCGACGGTCGTCTCGGTCACGGCGGGCCAGGCGGCCGTGAGCCGGGCCACCATGTCGCGAACGGCCAGGGCGTCCCGCGGTGAGCCGAGCGGGGGCGGTTGCAGCGTCACCGCCTCTTCGGGCAGGTCCGGCCGAGCTCGGGCCCAGGTCTCAGGGGAAGGCGCTGCGGCGCGAGGGATGCCTTCGTCGACCGTCATGGCCGTTGCGAAATGTCGCGCGATGCGTGCACCACAACCTCCACACCGCGCCCCTCGATTTCGGACGCTGTCGTCGGTGAGCGTCTACCACGCTGCAGTTTCGTTTCTGCCGAGTGCGTCCGCATCCCCTGAAACGGGTGAGGCGTGACCTGTACGGGAGGCAAGGGGCACCAGCCCTTCGGGCCACTCATGCGGCTGCGAACCGCGAGCGCCCCGGTCGGCCGTTCGGCGCCGCGGGGTGCTCGACAGCGCGTGTGTACGCGGCTTCCCGGCGGGCGTCAGGGCCCGGGGGCGGCGGCGGACGGTGGTGCAGAAGCGCCTCCGTCGGCACGGACGCGGCCGCGCCTGCGGTCACGGCGGCCCCCTGCGCCTGCGCCGTGGTCTCGGGCGGAGATGTGAGGCTCGCCCTTCGCGAGATGCCAGGCTCGGCGGGTGCCCCTTTGGACGGGGCGGACGGGGCCGCTGACGCGTCTTCGAGCATTTCTCTGTCAAGTTCCGGGTGTTGAAGAGCCTCCGCCTTCGGGCGAGGCGATGAAGCTGCGGCGGCCTCGTCCTACGACACCCATCCGGCTGTCCGGCCGGTTGGGCTGCCTTGCGGTTGTCGCCGCGAGGATCGTGGAGGCCACGAGGGCAAGTGCCACCAGGGCGGCGCCCGACAGCATGAAGGCGGCCCTCACTCCGACCAGGGAGATGGTCGTCGACGCGATGAACGGGGAGGCGGCGAGGGCGCCGGCGATGCCGGCCTCCCACAGACCGAGGGCCTTGGCGAGGTGACTGTCCGGGATGCGCTGTTGTACCAGTGCGATCAGTGGGATGTCGGTCAGCGCGGAGGCGAGCCCTGTCAGGGCGAGCAGAGCGGCTGCTATGACCGGAGAGGTGGCCAGGCCCAGCGGCAGTCGGAAGACACCCAGCAGGGCCCAGGCGAGTACGGCGGCCAGGGCGAACCTGCGGATCGGAATCCTGGAAAGGAGGAGTGCTCCGGCAACCTCCGCCAGCCCGGCGATGCCCAGCAGCAGACCGTACTGGCCGCCCTGCCCCACCAAGGCCACCAGGCCGACGGTCAGGAAACCGCTGGTAAGAGTGAGAGCGAGGACGAAGGTCACGATCACCAGCAGTACGTCCGGCTCGGACCGAACTGCTCTGAGGCCCGCCGCCAGGTCGGAGCGAAGCCCGGTCGGCCGGCCGCGGCGGGCGGGGGCGCGGACCCGGAGGGCGGCTACGGCGGCCGCCGAGAGCAGAAAGGTCAGTCCGTTGAGTGCGACAGCGGCCGTCAGGGAAGCAACGGCCATCACTGGCGCGAGTACCAGCGGACCTACGAAAAAGGCGGCACGGAAGGCTACTTGGAGTAGTCCGTTTGCCTGCTGCAGAAGAGCGGGCGGCACGATCTGCGGCACGATGGCGTTGCGGGCGGGAGCGAACGGGGCCCCGACCAGGGCCAGCAACGCTGTTGCTGCAACCAGCATGGTCAGGTTCATCGACCCGAACGCGAACAGTGCCACAGCGACAGCCACCAGCGCCGCCCGGAGCATGTCCGTGAGGATCATCAGGCGTCGCCGGTCGTAGCGGTCGGCGTAGGAAGCGGCAACGAACGTCGCCAGAAATGCCGGCGCGTACGCGGCCACGGTGACCAGCGCCACCGCCGCCGGATCATGAGTCAGCGACCAGGCCAGCCAGGCGGTGGTAGCGGTGAACATGCCATCACCGAAACGTGAAATGCCTTGACCGGCGAACAGAAGCAGGAAGTTCCGGTCCATCAGGAGTGTCATGCCCCCCACTGTCGGAACGAGCGATGTCCTTGATCAACTGATTGAGAATGGCGCTAATCAGTGGGGTCGCTCGCGTGCAGGAATGCCTCCAGGCTGGGGGCAAGAGCTGCTACCTGCTCCGGGACCAGCCGGTACAGCACGTAGTAGCCCTCGCGGCGGCGCTCGACCAGACCTGCCTCGCTCAGCAGGCGTAGCTGCTTGGAGAGACCGGCCTCGGTGATTCCGACGAGGGGGGCGAGCTCCTGCGTGCTGCGCGGCTGTTCGGCGATCAGCCGCAGGGTACGCAGGCGGGTGTCGTCGGCCAGCGCCCTGAGGATTCCCGTCAGCCGCGTCGGGGGGATGCGCGGGCGGGCCTCCCGGACGATGGAGGACGCGGGAAACACCAGCCCGAGCGGCCAGGGGTCGTCGCAGTTGACGCGAACGTGCGGCCATACGTAGGCGCTGGGGGCGAGGACGAGCTGCCTTTCCGGCGTGATCTCGACGACGTGATCGTGCGGTCGCTCCAGCCAGACCCGCCCGGCCTCGGGGTCACTGCGCACCTCCGGCCACAGGCCACGGAACAGGCTGTACAGACCGTGCTCGGCGATCTGACCACCGGCCTCGGCGACGCTTTCGGCGAGACCCGGCTCGATACGCTGCCACTCGTGTGAGAACGCTTCCTCCCAGTAGCGCTCCAGCATCTTCAGAAACCGCTCCAACAGTGCGGCAGGCTCATCGAGCAGCAGCCTGGACAGCCTCTCATCGCCTGCTGCCCCCGCCTGCTCCTCCAGTCGACGGCGGACTTCGGGTTCGTTGAGGGCAGCGGGGTTCCTGCCGGGCCCGCCTCCGAACGGCTGAACACCCAGTGCGACTGCGAACTCCAGTTGCACCAGCTCCGGGTCGACCGAGCGCAGTCGTCGCAATTCGTCCTCGAAGCCGAGCAGTTCACCCGTCGGCGACGGGAAGAAGAACTCCGGAAAGTAGGAACGGAAGGCGAAGGAGAACACGTCGATCTCGCGTTTCAGCGCCGGCGACAGCCTGCGCATGGCCCGTACCCAGGCGTGTTGGACGGGATGATGCTTGGGTTCCACCAGCACGTGCAGGCTCAGCACCGCCTCCATCGACGGCGAGTACGAGAACCCCACGAGTTCTGCGCTGGACGCGGGGATCCGGAAAGTGATGGTCATGGCGACATCATCACCGAGAGCCGACTGCCATTGCCGCGACCGGTGGTCGCCTGTGCGCGGCCCACGTCCCGTACCTGGGCCGCCCAGCGTCTGAGGAGGGCCCGCTGGGCTTTTCCGTCCTCGCGCAGAACATCCGAGATGGGTCTGAGCAGCCCGGCCCGGACAGGGCTTTGCAGTGATGTGTCGAAGTTTGCTGACCGACCTGACCGACCTGACCGACGTGACCGGGCGCTGTACCCAGTTGGCGCAGGCAGGGCGCGGCCGGGCGGCGAGCCCCTGCTCCGCCGCACCCCGCTCTGCCGCTGCGGTCTCGCCCAGGTAGAGGCAGACTGGCAGAGTGAGTGACACACGCTTCAAGGGTGCTGGCACCACGCCCGCGCCTCGCTCGGTGCATCAGCAGACGCTGGCCCTCGCGGCCATGATGTTCGCGGTTGCGATGACGTTCATCGATCAGACCATCGTGTCGATCGCCGCCCCGGACATCGTTCGGGAGTTGGACCTCTCAGCATCCGGCATGCAGTGGGTGATCAACGCGTATCTCCTGGCACTGGCCGCCTTCTTCGCCGTCGGCGGCCGCCTCGCCGACCTGTACGGTCCGCGCCGGATCGTGGTCATCGGCGTGCTGGTGTTCGTCGTGGCCTCGGTGATGTGCGGCTGTGTCCCCAAGGGAGAGGCCGCGCAGGGCTGGCTCATCGGCTTCCGTGCTGTCCAAGGGGCAGGGGCGGCGCTGCTGTTCCCCGCCGCGCTCGCGGTGGTCGTGGCGGTCTTCCCGGCCGAGCGCCGCGGCCGTGCCCTCGCGCTGTTCTTCGGGCTGTCCGGCGCACTGACTGCCGTCGGACCTTTGCTGGGCGGCTGGCTGACGGCGGCATGGACGTGGCGTGCGGTGTTCTGGGTCAACGTTCCCGTGGCAGTGGTGGCGCTGGTCCTCACCGCCATGGCGCACATCGCCGACCGCAGACGTGCGGGCACCCTGGACATCGTGGGAGCCGCTCTCATGGCAGCCGGCATGGGACTGAGTGTTCTCGGGTTCCAGCAGGCCTACTCCTGGGGCTGGGACAGCCCGGCCACCTGGCTTTGCGTCGTGGGCGGCCTGGCGATCCTCGCCGTCTTCGTCCGCTACGAGCGGGGCGTCCGGCATCCTCTGATCGACCTGCGCGTCTTCCGGGACAGGGGCTTCACCGTTGATGCGGTGGTGCTGTTCTTCGCCATGCTCGCGTTCGTCCCGCTGTTCTTCTTCGCGTCCGTGTACGCACAGGTCTCGCTCAGCGCCTCGCCCAACCAGGCAGCTCTGTTCCTGCTGTACGTCTTCGCGGGCTTCGCCATCGCCTCGCAGTGGGGCGGGCGGATCCTCGATCAGCGGGGCGCTCGCCCGGCGCTGAAGGCGGGCGCCGTCGTGGGCTGCGTCGGATTCGCCCTGTGGGCGGGCAAGCTGACCGACCTGTCCATGCACGACCAGTGGCCGTACGCGGCTCTGGCCGGAGCGGGCATCGGCTTCATCCTGGCTCCCGCCTCGACGGACGCCGTCAACCGTGCGATCGGCCCGTCCTACGGCGAGGTCACCGGCGTCACACAGACGGTGCGGAACTACGCCGCGAGCGTGGGCATGGCCGTCTTCGGCACCATGCTCACCCATGCCACGCGGGCGAATGTGACGGACACCCTGCAGGCGCGGGGCCTGTCGGCCGAACAGGCCCGGGACACCGCTCACCGCCTCAGCAGCTCCATCACGGGCAGCGGCGACGCCAACCCGCCTTCGGGCACCGGCGCGTCGGCCGACCAGATGCACGACATCGTCAGCGCGGTGCGCTTGGACTTCGCCGAGGCGAACCAGTGGGTCTTCTACGGCATGGCCGTCGCCCTGGGGATTGCGTTCCTGTGCGCGCTGTGGCACCCGGGCGGGACCGAGGCCGCGGCCGGTGCCTCATCCGTCGAGGCGCCGCATCGGCAGGCCGCCACGAAGACCGACTGATCGTCACCAGCCGCCCGTGTCAGGCGGGTTTGCAAGAGCTGCCGCCGCCCCCGGTGCTGCCCCCATCCCCGGTGCTGCCGCCGCCCCCGGTGCTGCCGCCATCCCCGGTGCTGCCGCCATCCCCGGTGCTGCCGCCATCCCCGGTGCTGCCGCCACCCCCAGAGCAGCCGGCGGTGTGCGAGTCGGCGGGCTCTGGTGAGGCCGCGCGGGAGATCCGGGTCAGATCGGCAGCCAGGGATGCCAGCCACTCGACGACGGCGTAGTACCGGCGGGGCGCGCCCGCCGGCTCGGCGTCGAACTCGGGGTGCACCGGATCGATCCGAGGTACGGGCGTGGGCGGGGTGTCCCCGCCGGGATCGAGGGCCGCGGAGACCAGCAGCATCCGCCCGGCCATGCGTTCGCCGAGCGCCTCCACGATCCGCGCTGTCGCCGCGGGCAGCACGGTGGCCGGCGGAGCCGCGAGCCGTTCGGAGCCCCACAGGGTGTGGTGGCCGGCGATGAGCGTCGCCTGCCAGTCCACCGACGGCGGGTAACCGCGCCCGGCGCCCGTCAAGGTCGTGGGCTCGCTCTGGAACTGCGCGTAGGCCGACTCGGCGAGGACGAGCGCGTGGTGCAGGGACCGCTGCCCCGGCGCGGCCGCCGGCACGATCGTGGCGGCACCGCCCGCCACCGACGAGGTCGTGGCCACCACGACCTCCGCGGCAGTGCGCAGGAGTTCGGCGGCCGCGCGGCGCATCTCGTCATGAGCGCCCCGCGGCCACGCGAGCAGCCCGAACACGGCGCCGATCGTGCTTCCGATCAGCACGTCGAGCATGCGCACCTCCGCCAGCTGCCAGGTGGACGGCGCCAGCTGCGCGAACACCAGGGCCACCAGCACGGTGAACAGCCCCTGGGCCCACCCGACACCCCGCACCGGCCCGACCGTGAAGGCGAGCAGCATCCACAGGGGAAGCAGCACGGCGTAGACGTTGGTGTGGGTGCCCACCAGGGTCAGTGTTGCGGCGGTCAGCAGCGCCCCGGCCAGCGTGCCCGTGAGCGCGAGCCGGATGGTGCGACGGGTCGCCTCCAGGGTGGTCCTGGTGAGACTGAGCGTGGCGAGCATGGCCCAGAAGCCGTGCGGCAGGGTGTCGATTCCCGCGACGAGCCGCGCCGCCGTAAGGGCCAGCGCGATCCGCACCGCGTTCTGGAAGAACACCGACCGGCGTCCGGCATGGCCGCGCACCCTGTGCCACCACAGCACCGGGGCCGGCACGGTGGAGTACCAGAAGCGCTCCGGCGCCACCTCCACCTCGGCATGCCGTCCGCGTACGGCACGGTCGGCCGCCGCCCCCATGGCCAGCGCGGCGTCCGCGATCTCCAGCACGGCCGCATGCCTGCGCAGCACAGCAGGCGTGAATCCGGACCGGGGCGTGGCCCCCGAGCCGGACGTCCCCCCGGACAGGGCAGACAGCGCAGCACGTGCCGAGGACAGCTCGTCGTACGGCCCCACCGGCGAGGTCCCTGCGCGCAGACACTCCGCCGTCGCCGTCGCGAGCTCCGCCGCCGCCCGCAGCACGGCCGCCACCTCGCGCTCCTGCGCCCGGGACGGAGCCGTCAGCCACGCCAGGCGATTCAGGAGCGTACGGACGGCGAGGCCGGTGTGGGCGAGGGCCCGAACCCGCACACCGGGACCGGCCGGACGCTCCGCCTCGGGCACCATCAGGGACCGCAGCCCCCGTCCGGTCTCTTCCGCCGCGCCGCGGTCCTGGGTCGTGAGGACATACGGCGGCACGGCCAGGGTTCGGGCGCAGTGGGCCGCCGTCCGTGCGGCGCGAGCTGTCCGCTCCCGGTACGGCGTCGGGGAGGGCTCGGGGAAGACCAGTGCCTCGGTGGCGATCAGCAGCACCAGTCCGGTCGTCGTCCCGAGCAGCCGCTCGTCGAGCGAGCCGGGATCGTACGGCGGGAACGACGGCAGGATGTACAGCAGCTGGAGCCCCGGTGCCACGCCTGCCGGGCGCGGTCCGCCCACGGCGGAGAAGGCCAGCGCGAAGCCGACCGCCAGCATCCCGGCGACGGCGCTCCAGGTGCGCACCGAGAGATAGGTGCCGACGACCACCAGGACCCAGCACACCGGAAGCACCCGCAGCATGCTCGCCGCGCGCTGCCGCCCGGTCCCCGGGATCCGCGAGAGTCCGCCCAGGGCCACCGCGCCGAACAGCGCGTACGTGGCCGCAACGGGACTGTCCAGCCCGTAGCGGAAGAGGTAGAAGCCGATCGCAGCGGCCAGGGCCACGCGCACGGCCCGTCGGCTGGCCGCGGCGTAGGCCGCTGGGAACAACCCGGCTGGCACACCCCTCACCCCTCCAGGATGAGCCCGACACCTCAGGCGCGCGTCCTGGGCCGCTCGCGTGGCGGGGATGCCTTCGCCTGACCGACGCCGACGCGGCTGACACGGGAGCAGTGCGACCGGCTCCTGACCGGCGCCTGACCGTCGTCGCGGTCCTGGCGGAGGCCAGGCAGGACCCCAGGCCGTCGGGAGTTGTGAGCAGCTCCGTAGCTCAGCGCCTGACGCTGTCGGGGATCTGGCAAGCGAGGAAGACGATCGGCGCCGGCGGCGAGCGGTCAAAATGCGGGGCCTCGCGGACGCAGAACTGCCGTGCTGTCCAGGCCACTTACGCATGTCTCCACTGATACCTATATTTGCCCCATGGCCACTCGAAGCACGAACCCGCTGGCGGGAGTTGTGTCGGCGACGGCAGCGGGTGGTCGGCTGGTGTTCGTGCCGAGTCGCATCCGCGAGTTCGGTGTCGCGCTCGGCGGGAGCACCCTGGTCCCGCTGTGGGTGGCGACCCCCCTGCTGCTGCCGATGCTGGTGATCGCCCTGCTCACGGAGTCCGGGTTGCTGTGGGCCATCGTCCGGATCGGTCTCGGGCTGACAGTCCTGGCCGTGATCGGGCTCGCCCTGGCCTTGATGTTCACGGTGTCGGCCACGATGGTGCGGTGGATCGAGTTCCGTCCTCGGGGAGAGGCGAAACAACTCGTGATCGCGCGCTTCCTGCGTTCGTCGATCGTCGCTGCGGCTGATCTGCAACGCGTCGTCGTTGTCGAAGGGCTCAAGCTGGGCCAACGAAAGTCCATCCAAGTGGTGTTGCACACGCGTAGCGGGACGGTTCAGTGCGAGCCGGGGTTTCGGGCACCGATGTCCCAGGTCGACGCAGAGGCACTGCTCGCCTGGTTGACCAGCCAACTCGCTTCGGCTGGTGTAGCGGTGGAGCACCTGGCGAAAGTCGACCGGAACTTCGCATGCCCGGAGGAATGGTGGACGCCATCACACCTGGCTGCCCAGTGGCATGTGCCCGTCGGCGTGGTCGACGAGCTGGCTGTCCGCCACGGCGTCCGCAGCTACCAGTACACGCCCCGGGCCATGGCGCTGTATTCACCGGCCGAGTCCGTGACGGTCTACGACCCGGATCGGGCGTACGAAGTCGCGGAGGAACTCCGCGGGGAGAACACCACGACTCCGGAGGCCGACGCTCGTCGATGAGCAGGATCACCGTGACGGTCTGGCCTTTGCGCAGGACGCGCGGCTTGATGCAGTGGTTCGGCGCTTGCACGCGGCTGCCGACGGCGGCACCGGCTCAAGCCTCGGGATGACCAGGACAGCGGGGCCGGTGACTCGATCGGGCCCCCGGTGGCGGGCCCTTCCGGACTGACGGCACCGGAGGAGCCTTGACGATTTGTGCACCATGCTGCGGTTGAGAGTGCTCGGGTCCGTCGAGACCGACGTGAACGGCGTGCGGGTGGGGTTGTCCTGCCCCCTCGGAGCCGTGCCTACGCGGTGGCTTCCAGGAAGAGTACGGGAACGTTGTCCGCACCGCAGGCGAGTGTGTGCCGCCGAACTCCCCGTCGCCGTCGGCATGACGGATGGTCGGAGACGGGCACGGTGGTCGGGATGTGCCACCTCTGAAGAGGTCCTCGAGACGCTGCAGAGTCCGCCTCCGGGGGCGGCCGGCTTGAGTCTTCTGCTCTGCGCCAAGCCCGCCCCAGTTACCTCCAATGAAGTGGCCATTCTCATCCTATGGCGGAGCAAAGATTTCCTTGCGGACCTGCCGGTTCGGCCGCCTCGGGATTTACGTTCCTCTCGCACCCTGTCATGTCATGTTCATCGGCATGTCGGGTCAGTGAATGTCATGCTCATGGCTGCGCGGTTTCGCCGCCGCTACGCGCGTCACGGGCCTGCCAATGCAGAGCGCATCCCCATGTCAACGGAGGCAGAACCCCATGCGTGCGTCACGTCTGAGCAAGCGGAGACGGAGTCTGCGAAGACTCCTCGCCGTCTCCTTCCCGGCACTCGCCCTTACCTTCGCCGGACTCGTCGCGGCACCGACGGCCGGCGCCCAAGCCGCTGCCGCCCACCCGCACACCACCAAGGTCACGCAGAACAACAAGGCGCTGACCGACCCCGCGCGTCAGACCTTCCACTCCACCGGCAAGGCGGGCCAGAAGGTACCCACAACTCACCTGTGCGCCACTGCCGAGCCGGGCCACGCGTCCTGCTTCGCCCAGCGCCGCACCGACATCAAGCAGCGGCTGGCCTCGGCGCTCGCCGCCGCGGCCCCCTCCGGCCTCTCCCCGGCCAATCTGCACAGCGCTTACAACCTGCCCACCAGTGGCGGCAGCGGCCTGACGGTCGCCGTGGTCGACGCCTACAACGACCCCAACGCCGAGTCGGACCTCGCCACTTACCGCTCCACCTACGGTCTGTCCGCCTGCACCAAGGCCAACGGCTGCTTCAAGCAGGTCAGTCAGACCGGTTCGACCACCTCGCTGCCGACCAACGACAGCGGCTGGGCCGGCGAGGAGGCCCTCGACATCGACATGGTCAGCGCCGTCTGCCCGAACTGCAACATCACCCTTGTCGAGGCCAACTCCGCCAACGACACCGACCTCGGCATCGCCGAGAACGAGGCGGTCTCGCTCGGCGCCAAGTTCGTCTCCAACAGCTGGGGCGGCGACGAAGCCTCCTCCCAGACCAGCGAGGACACCTCGTACTTCAAGCACCCGGGTGTCGCGATCACCGTCTCCTCCGGTGACTCCGCCTACGGTGCCGAGTACCCGGCGACCTCCCAGTACGTGACCGCAGTCGGCGGCACCGCCCTGTCCACGTCCTCCAACTCCCGCGGCTGGACCGAGTCCGTGTGGAAGACCAGCTCGACCGAGGGCACCGGCTCCGGCTGCTCGGCCTACGACGCCAAGCCGACCTGGCAGACCGACACCGGGTGCACCAAGCGGATGGAAGCCGACGTCTCCGCGGTCGCCGACCCGGCGACCGGTGTGGCCGTGTACGACACCTACGGCGGCTCCGGCTGGGCGGTCTACGGCGGCACCAGCGCCTCCGCGCCGATCGTCGCCGGTGTCTACGCCCTCGCCGGCACACCGGGCTCCAGCGACTACCCGGCGAAGTACCCCTACTCCCACACCTCCAACCTGTACGACGTGACCAGCGGCAACAACGGCTCCTGCTCCACCTCGTACTTCTGCACCGCGGGCACCGGCTACGACGGCCCGACCGGCTGGGGCACCCCCAACGGCATCACCGCCTTCACCTCCGGCAACACGGTGACCGTCACCAACCCGGGCAGCCAGTCGACGACGACCGGCGGTTCGGTCAGCCTGCAGATCAGCGCAAGCGACAGCGCGGGCGCCACCCTCACCTACAGCGCCTCCGGGCTGCCGACCGGCCTGTCCATCAGCTCGACCGGCAAGATCACGGGAACGGCGTCCACCGCGGGCACCTACCAGGTCACCGTCACCGCGAAGGACTCGACAGGTGCCTCCGGCTCGACGTCCTTCACCTGGACCGTCGGCTCCGGCAGCGGCACCTGCACCTCGACCCAGCTACTCGGCAACGCCGGGTTCGAGTCGGGCAACACCACCTGGACCGGCTCCAGCGGGGTCATCACCAACTCCACCAGTGAGGCGGCACACGCCGGTTCCTACTACGCCTGGCTGGACGGCTACGGCTCCGCGCACACCGACACGCTCTCCCAGTCGGTGACCGTGCCGAGCGGCTGCAAGGCCACCTTCACCTTCTACCTGCACATCGACACCGCGGAGACCTCGACCAGCAGCGCGTACGACAAGCTGACGGTCACCGCGGGCTCGACCACCCTGGCCACCTACTCCAACCTCAACAAGGCCTCCGGGTACGCCCAGAAGTCCTTCGACCTGTCCTCGTACGCCGGCTCCACCGTCACCCTGAAGTTCAACGGAGTGGAGGACTCCTCCCTCCAGACCAGCTTCGTCGTGGACGACACCGCCCTGACGACCAGCTGACCCTCCCGGAGGAAGCACCCGATCCCGCACGCGGAGACCGTCCGCGTGCGGGACACCCGCGATCCACTCAGTCCTCACCGCCGGCGGCCTCGGATGACGCGTTCGTACCCGCAAGCCCTGCGACGAACAGTTTGCGCCGCCGCAACGATCCTCCGCACGCGGCTCGGTGAGCCAGACGGTCCAGACGATCGCGGGTTCCGGCCAGGGCGATCAGTGCTTGGAAGGTGGCGGCCTCGGAGCGGATACGCGCGGGCTTCGGGTGAGGTCGTTGATCAAACGCTTGGGGGTCTGGAGGCCCGCGGGCGGGAAGCCGGGGACGGGTTCGTCCAGGAGCTCCACGAAGCCGTCCAGTTCGACGTCGGGCAGGGCACGGTTGATCCAGCCGTAGCGTCCGGCGAGGTCGGCGGGGAAATCGTCCGCTCCGGTGACGGCTTCGATGGCGCGAGTACGGCCATCGCCGGGTCAGGTGCTGAATTTGCCGGGCAGGCGAAGCCGACAACTGTGCTGACGTCACTCCCCGCTGGTGGGAGGCCAACTGACCCAGGCCCGGCCGACCGCGGTATGGCAGGACCAAAAGGCCCGTACTGGCTGTTGAACGCTCGACGTGCCGTGCACTGGCTCGACAGGTTGCCGCGTGTGCGGTGAGAGCTGGTAGTCGCAGGTGACCGACGCAGCGTCCTGTTCGACGGCTGTACGGTGTGCGGACTCTCGTGCGGCTCGGGGCCGATCACGGTGCCTCACCGGGTTTTGCGGAGGGCCGTGCGGTCAGGCGGTTCAGCCCTTTGCGGTCGTAGTAGAGGGTCATGGCGAACCCGAACAGCAGGGCGAGGGCAACGCCGATGGCGATCATGGACCAGCCGCGGGTCAGGCCGGCGTCGGCCCGGGCGTCGAAGTAGAGGATGGATCGCACACCGTCACTGAGTTGCCTCATCGGTTCGAACAGGGCCAGGAAGCGGTAGAAGCCCGGAACGGCATGGAGGGGAATCGTCGCACCCGAGGACGGCAGGGCCAGGGCGATGAACACGAACATGGACACCACCTGGCCGATCCCGCCGAAGGCCGCGTTGATGGCCTGCACCCCCAGACCCACGGCCAGGCTCGCGCAGTAGGAGAAGATCCACAGCAGCGGCAGGTGCGATGCGTCCATGCCCAGAATCGTGATCGCGGCGAACATCAGCAGGCTGGTGGTCAGCACGGTGATTCCCGCGGTCATGAGCATTTTCAGCAGCAGCGTCTGTGTGCGGCTGATCGGCACCGTCGGCCGCCGGGTGTGCCAGGGGCCGATCTCGTTGTCGGTGTATCCCAGGCCCGCGTCGACCCCGCTGTTGATGATGTTTCCGCCCACGAACCCGGTGAGCACCAGGAGCAGGGTGAAGTAGAAGGCTGTCAGGCCGAGGCCGCTGTGGTGGCCGATGGGGTGGCCCACGCGAGTAGTGACATCGATCGGGTCGCCCAGGAGCGCAAGGGTCGTGGCGTCGGCGCCCTGGGTGGAAGCCTGGGTCATCAGCCGTCGGCCGATGGTCAGGGATACCTGGTGAGCCGCACGCTGGCTGATCTGACTGGCCAGGGAGGAGCCGAGGCTGCCCAGCCCGGGGTTGGTCAGGACCGTGAGGGAGGGCCGCGCCGAGGCCTGGGGCGTCGTCAGCGCCGCCACCGAAGTGGTGAAGTCGGCTGGGATGACCAGGGCGCCGTAGACCTTGCCCGACGCCAGCTGGTCCTGCATCTGCGCCTGGCTGAGCCGACGCCACTGCACGGTGCCCGCTGGAGTTGATGCGACGACCGACCGGCTCACCTGCGCGCCCAGGGCCTGTTGCTGTCCGGGCAGCGGCGGGCCCTGGTCCGTGTCGACCAGGGCGATCGGCAATCGGCGCAGGTTTCCGTTCGGGTTGAGGATGCCGCCCATGTAGAGCAGCGTCAGAAACAACGCCACCAGCGCGCACAGGACGGTCGGCACCAGCCACAACCGGCCATGACGAGCCACAGCAAAGGCGCGCGCGAGCGCTTGCTGCTGTCCGGAACCCGCCGAGGTCATGGAACTCCAATCGGGACACGGCCCAGCGCTGTCGGGATTCGCCTGCAGGGTCGCTCGCTGTTCGCAGGAGTCACAGACAAATACTGCGGACCCCGTAGGGACGATAACCATCTGTGATCAGATCATCACTCAACGACACGGCCCGTGTCCGGGGCGAGCGTGGGTGACCTGCAGTCACGAAAGAATCCGCACGTCGCCCCGCACGCACCCACCGTCCCTCCCCGCCTGCGCTCGCGGACGTTCTCCGACCGCCGGATACTCGATTGCGGGCCGGATGTTCCGCCGCGCCGCCCGGGTGAGGAAGGGAGGGGCGTCATCCTTTCGGCCCTGACCGATATGGAGATTGCGTCATGCGCTCCCGAAGAAACCCGCTGACTCCCCTCGCGGCGGTCACCGCCGGCCTGCTGGCCGGGGCGGTGGGAACGGTGTGTCTGGATGCCGTCCACTACCTGAACTACCGTCGAGCAGGCGGGACGAACAGCCCACTCGCCTGGGAATTCGCGCCGGTCGAAAGCTGGGAGAAGGCCCCCGATCCGGGGCAGGTGGCGAAGCGGGTCATCGAGGGTTTCACCCAGCGCCGACTTCCTGATGGTTCCGCCTGGCTCACGAGCACCATCGCTCACTGGGCCTACGGCTCAGCGGCGGGCGCCGCCTACGGCATCGTGGCCGGATCACTGCCCAGGCCTTCCCCTGTCCATGGCGTGCCATTGGGTGGCGCGGTGTTCGCCGGTGACTACGTCACCTTGCCGATCGCAGGGCTCTACAGGCCGATCTGGCAGTACGACACCAAGGTTCTGGCCTGGGATTTCGGCGCACACCTCGCCTACGGGACCGGCACCGCAATCACCTTCTGGCTGCTCACCCGACTCGGCACCGGCGCCGTCGGAGACAGACCGTAGCCGCCTGCCGGCCACAGCCGTGCCCGTGCCCGCCACGGGATCTGCTGATGGGTACACGGTTCGTTTCGGGACCGCTGCCCGGACATCAACGGCCCACGATCACGTCTGGCGGCCGCGGAGGCCCCAGGAGGCGTCGCAAATGCCGGGCGGAGCCGAGCGCGCGGCACGTACCGCCGCCCGGAAACGGCGACGCGGTGGCTGCACCGGATGCGTCCGCAACTCCCGTGCAAGAGCCTGGCTTTGGACCCCGTGCAGGTCGGCACCACCGGTGTCGCGCGAACGGCGTCGGCGATCCTTGTGCGGTCTTGGTGGTGCCTGGTAGGACTGTGACACGCCGTCACCGTCACATGTTCGATTCTGCGGGGGTTGCATGTGGCCGCCACGGCCTTGAGTTCTTCGCCTCGGCCAGACCCGGCTGCCCCGCGTCCATCTCGGCAGCGGCTTCCCGCCGTGGTCAGACGGGCCGCCCGGCACGGGTCGGCGCTGGCCGCCGTCGCGGTGACCGTGCTGCTGTGTGCCACGGCGCTGGCCGCGCTCGCGGCGCTGGCGGGGAGTTCGGTGCAGGACGGAGCCGTGCGGCGGCTGGCCGGCCGTATCGACGCACAGGCGAGCGTCAGCGCGTCCTTTCGGGCCGGCGGAATGGCCGCCGCCGATCGCGATGTACGGGCCGCCGCCGAGCGGGTGTTCGCCGGAGTGCCGCAGCGGACCTACGTCGGTCTGCTGGGCGTGTCGCCGGTCTCGGTGACAGGGATCGGCGACGTGGCCGGCCCGCCGCGTTTTCCCGGAGCCGGCGGGCTGCACCCGGTCGCCGTCCAAGGCGGGGGCAGGTTCGGGCAGTTGGTCGCCGGACGGTGGCCCGACGGCACCGCCGACGCACCGGCAGCCGCGTTCACCTCCCTCCCCGACGTCCGGGTCGCCACCGGATCCACCGCCCCGGTCGACGCTGCGGTGCCCGACGCGCTGGCCCGGCGTCTGGGCATCGGACCCGGCACCGCCCTGCGGCTGGAGGACGCCTTCGGACGTCCCATGACCGTACGGATCACCGGCGTCTTCCGGGCGCGCGGCGCCGCCGGATTCTGGCCGGCCATGGCCGGCGACCTGGCCCCAGGGGCGACCGTCGACCAGAGCCTGCTCGTGGTCTCGGCGTCGGCCCTCAACGGCAGCGCCGTCCTGAACAGCCACCTGACGGCCCACTGGAGTGTGCAGCCCGACTTCTCCCGGATCGAAGCGGCCGACCTCGCCGGGCTGCACGCACGGCTGCGCGCGTTCTCCGGGAGCCAGAGCCGCGTGTCGGTGTTCGGCGGGCGGCAGCCTTCGCTGGACGACCTGACCGTGGTCTCCGGTCTGCCGGGGGCCATCGACGACCTGACGGTGCCCATGGTGGCGGCCCGGTCCTCGCTGTACCTGCCGAGCGTGATGCTGGCGGCCCTCGCCCTCGCCACTCTGGTCCTGGCCGCACGTCAGCTGACGGTGCGTCGGCGCGACGAACTGGCTCTCCAACGGGCCAGAGGCGCCGGAACCCTGCGGCTGCTGGGGAGCGCCACGGGGGAGTGGGCGCTCACCGGCATCCCGGCCGCTGTCGCCGCGCCCTTCCTGGCCGGACTGCTGCACCCCGGCGCCCTGGGCACCGGCGCCTGGGCGGCGGTGGGTCTGACCCTGCTGGTGCACGCCGCGGCGGTGCTGCTGCCCGTACTGCCGTCGACGCGACCGCGCTCGGCCCGGGGCGCCCGGGCCACCGCCACGCACCGCCTTGGCGCCGACCTGGCCCTGGCGGCCCTGGCCGTCCTGGGCTATCTGGAACTGAGGCGGCACCACTCGCTGCTGGCCGGTCCGGGTACCGGGGGCGCGTCCGCGGACCCGGTGCTGGTCCTGGTGCCGGCCCTGGTCGCGGGCGCCGCCGCCCTCCTTCTCCTACGACTGCTGCCGCTGGCCTCCCTTGCGCTGGACGCGTTCGGCCGTCGCAGCCGGGGTCTGGTCCTCGCACTGGCCGGCTGGCAGCTGGGCCGGCGGGCGGCGCGCAACGCGGGACCGGTGGTCCTGATGTGCCTGGCCGTGTCGGTGAGCGCCTTCGCGACCACCGCGCTGGCCTGCCTCGGCGCCCTCGCCTCCGAGGAGGCCGCGTACACGGTCGGCGCCGACGCGCGGATCTCGCCGTCCGCAGCCGGCACTTACCCCTCCTCCGTACTGGGCGCCGCCTATCGCGCCCTGCCGGCGGTGACCGCCGTGACGCCGGTGACGCGGTCGACGGTGAACCTGCCCGGCGGCGCCACCGAGGAACTGGTCGGGACGGTCGGCGGACCCGCTCCCCGCACCCCGTCACCGGATGTCTCCGGCATACGGCTGCCCGGGCGTCCGACCGCGCTGCTGCTGGACGAGCGGCTCAGCAGTGACAGCAGCCGGGCCGCACCGGGACTGGAGTTGACCGTCCAGGACGCCTCCGGTCTCGTCAGCACGGTTGCCACCCACCTGCCCGCCGCCGACGGAGCCCGGCACACCGTCGTCGTACCCCTCGAGGTGTCGCTGAGCGGCGGCCACCCGAGGCAGTACCCGCTGACGGTGACCGCCGTCAATGTTCTCCCCCAGCCGGGCACCCGTCCCGCGCGACTGGACCTGGAACTGATCCGGGTGGGCGCGCGCGGTGCCACGGACACCTGGGTGACCCGGCTGCCGCGCGGGCAGTCCTGGGCCGACGGCACGGCCCACGCTTCCGACTCCACCGCGGGCGCGTGCGAGGGGAAACTCACTGGGGGCTATGAGCCCGGCACCCCCGGGGTCTGCTCCGTCGTTCCCGGCGGCTCCGGGGTACTGCGGACCACCGTCAGCACCGGTATCCGGCGCTCGCAGGCCGTCGACGACGCACTCGGCGGCGGCCTGTCCGCGAGCGATTACGACACCCGGCCCGCCGGCCAGGTGCGACTCGTCGCGGGCCCGGCCGGCGGTCCGGCGCCGCTGCCCGTGCGCGCCGACGCCTCGACGCTGAGCGCCGTGCGCCTGAGCGTGGGCGCCACCACGACGCTGGACCTGGGAAGCGCCCGGATCACGGCCAAGGTGGTGGGCCGGGTCGGCTCGCTGCCCGGACTGGGCCGCGGACAAGGGCATCTGATCGCCGACCAGCGGCAACTCGCCGCCGCGATGACGCGGGTCGGCGCCGACCCGGAGGAGCCCGCGTTCTGGTGGCTGAGCAGCACCGACAGCGCGCGCACGGCCGCCGCCGTCGAGGAACAGCCCGCGCTGGGCCGCATCACCACCACAGCGCGTACCGCCGCTTCCCTTCAGGCGGACCCGTTCCGCAGCGGGCTGCGCCGGGTGCTGGAACTGGTCCGGTACCTGGCCCCCGCTTTCGCGGTCATCGCCCTCACCGTGCACGCCGTGGTCTCCACCCGGCAGCGTCGCAAGGAGTTCGCTCTGCTGCGGGCGATCGGCGTCCGCGCCGGAAACCTGTCCGCGCTGCTGGGTGCCGAGCAACTGGGTCTGGCTCTGTTCGCTGTGGTCCCCGGGGCGCTGATGGGCATGGCCCTCGCGTCGGCGGTGCTGCCACTGGTCACGGTGGACGACAACGGGCAGGCGCCCTATCCGCCGCTGCCCCTGGTCATGCCCTGGGCGACCGTGGCTCTCTTCACGGTGGCCACCGCTGTCCTCATCAGCGCGGTCGTGCTGGCGCTGGCCAGGCTGCTGTCGCGAGTGGACCTGGTACGGGTGCTGCGAGCGGGTGAGGACCGTTGAGCCTGCGGCCCGGCACGACGGACAAGGACGACCCCGGACACGACCTGGAAGGACGGACCATGACGCGACCCGTGCGCGCGGGCGCGGCGGTCACGCGGCGCCTGATACGCAAGGAGAGCCGCGGCGATCTGCCGCTGCTGGCCTGCCTCGGGGTCGTGGTCCTGGTGCTCACCGCACTGTGCGCGTGGGCCCCGGCGTTCGCGGGCGGCCAGGAGGACCGGGCACTGCGGCAGCGTGTCGACGCCGCGCAGGCACAAGCGCCCCTGATCAGCCTGAGCACCACACCCGAGGTCTTCGGCACCGTGCCGCCCGCCCTGGACGCGGCCGGCCTGCTCGGCGCAGGACGCACCCTCACCGAGCAGCTCACGGGCCCCGCCGCACGGCATGTGACGGTCACCGGCGGCAGCTACGACTACGAGCAGACGTCCCTGATCTCACCGCGGCCTCCGGGTCCGACGAACGCCGGCACCCGGCTGGCGCTCAGCTATCTGCCGTCCGCGCGGGCCCACCTGCATTACGTCAGCGGACGTCCGCCGGCCGACCACACGCCGTTGGGCACGGCACCGCAGATCGGGTTGTCGCAGGCCGGTGCGGACGCGCTCGGTGTGCGGGCCGGCAGCCGGCTGACCCTCGAGTTCGCCAAGACGCCCGGCGTGCAGGACGCACCGCCGCGCGCGCAGCTGCTCGTGAGCGGTGTCTACCGCACCACGGCCGCGAGCGACGACTTCTGGTCGGGCCGCGAGACACTGGACCAGCCCTCCCGCTACCCGGCCGAGCACTCCGCGGGCACGGTGCTCGCCGTCCGCGGCCTCGTCGGCCTCGACGCGGCCGACCTGCTGGCCGGAGCCGGCGTCGGCGGCCCCCGGATGACCTGGCAGCTGCGCGCCGACCTGTCCGGGGCGGCGCTCCACCGGGCCCAGGCGCTGACCGGCTCGCTGTCCAACTACGGCGCGGACCTGAACGCGAACCTGTGTCAGGGGGTCGATCCGATCACCAGCGACCTCAGCTGCCATGTCGGCGGCCAGGCCACCGGCCCCCTGTTGGCGATCGACTCCCTGACGCCGCTGCTCGCCGCCTTCACCGCTGAGGACCAACAGGCCAGACAGCTGGCTACGTTCGCCGTCGACGCGCTGGCCGCGGTCGCACTGGCCACGGTCACCGTCGCGGTACGGCTGCTGCTGCGCCGGAGGCAGGCGCATCTGCGGTTGCAGCGCGCGCGGGGCGCGTCCACCGTGCGGCTGGTGCTGCTGCGCTGCGCCATGGCCTGGCCGGTGGTGGCGATCGCCGCAGTGCTCGGCTGGACGGCCGGAGCGGCCCTCGCTCCCGACGGCACGTCCGGATCGCCCCAACCGATGACCGCCGCCCTCGCCGCCTCGGCGGTGGCACTGACGCTGCCGCTGATGACCTGGCTCGCGGTCCGCGAACCACGCAGACGCGGGCGGCTGCGGCGCTCACGCCGGAACATCGCCGTCGGCCGGCGCGTGGTCCTGGAACTGACGGTACTGATCGCGACGGCGTCAGGCGTGGTCGCGCTGCGCTCGCAGGGCCCCGACGGCATCCTCGGCGCCGTGCCGGCACTGGTGGCGCTGACCGTCGTACTCATCCTGCTGCGCTGCTACCCGTTCGTGCTGCGCATGGTGCTGCGGCGGGCCCGGCGCGGCCGGGGAACGGTGGGCTTCATCGGCGCGGCCCGGGCCGCGCACGACGCCCCGGCGACCGGGCTGGCGCTGTTCGTCCTGGTCCTGACCCTGGGGACGGCCGTGTTCGGCGGGCTCGTGCACCAGACGATCGACGACGGTCTGGCCACCGGTGCGGCCTGGACCACCGGCGCCGACGCGAGCGCGACCGTGGCCGGGACCGTCACGCGTGCGACGAGTGCCCGCACCAGCGGAACGCGGACAGCCCTCCAGCACCTGTACACCCTCGACCTGGTAGGACAGGCCGACGGCGCGGAGATCTCGCCGGTCGCCGTGATCACCGTGGACCCGGAGGAACTCGCCGCCGTCGCCCCGAAGTCGCCGCTGGCCGCCACCGTGCTGGCCCGCCTGGCCACGTCGGCGGATGCCCGAGCCGACGCGAACGCCCCGCTGCCGTGTCTCCTCTCGCCCGAGCTGCGGGCGAGAGAGCACCGCGGCGGCTTCACCAGCAAGGTCGTGCCCCACGGACAGCGCCCGAGAGACCTGGTCTTCACGCCGGCCGGCACTCTTACCGCCGCTGAACTGCACGATCCGCTCCTGGGGCCGGTCACGGCGCAGATCGCCGCCGATGCACCGCTGCTGATCACCACGGCCCGAGCCGCGCGCCTGATCCCCCCACAGTCCTCGGGAAGCACCGTCCTGCTCGTCAAGGCCGCCACTCCCGCCACCGCCAAACCCGCCGCACTGCGGTCGGCGGCGGCCAGGGAACTGGGGCCACTGGCCCGGATTCGCGTGCGCTCCGAGACGCTGAGTGCTCTGCGCACCGACGGCCTGACGCGGGGACTCGTCACGATCTACAGCACCACCTCGATCCTGGCCGCCCTGTCGGGACTGCTCGCGCTCGTCCTGGAACTCAGGCTGACCTCGTACGAACGCAGTCGCACGACGTCCTTCCTGCGCACACTCGGACTCGGCGGCACACAGGCCGGGATCCTGCACTTCCTGCAACTGCTGCCCCTCGCGCTCGCCGTAGCTGTGGGCGGCACTCTGCTCGGAGTACTCGAACCGCGGCTCATGGCGCAGACGTTGGACCTGCGGCAGTTCACCGGCGGCCCCACCCAGCCGGCACTGCACACCGACTTCTCACTGACCGTCGCGCTCGTCGCCGGCGTCACCGCGCTGATTCTCGCCGCCGCGGTCACCGAAGCCGTGCTCGCCCGTCGGCGTGGACTGGGAGCCGTACTGCGCCTCGCCTGAAGCCCTGGGCCGCGACGCCCGCACCACCTGTCGCCCTCACGCGCTCAGCGTTCGGGGCTGCCGGTCGTGTCCTGGGCTTCCGCCCGCGCCGGGCGGCCGGCCTCGCCGGGCCACACACCCACGTGGTCGCTCTCCAGCACGAGCCGCACCCGCTTGCGCAGGTGCAGACGTTCGGTGAACTCGCCCGGCAGTTGCAGCCGGCCGCTGCCGTCCAACACCGCGTACTCCTCCGCGGTGTGCACCTCGACGCCGTCCTCACCGGTGTCGACCCGGCGCAGCACCTCGGTCGAGGTGCGTCCGTCGCGGATCCCCACGGTGCGCTGCACCTGCTCGGACACCAGCGCGTCATGGGTCACCACGACCACGGTGACTCCCAGCTCCTCGTTGGCCCGGCGCAGCGCGGCGAAGACCTCGTCGCTGGTGGCGGTGTCGAGCTGACCGGTGGGTTCGTCGGCGAACAGCACCCGCGGCTCGTTGGCGTTGGCGACAGCGATGGCGACCCGCTGCTGCTCGCCGCCGGAGAGCGTGTCGGGCGTGCGGTCGCGGCAGTGGCCGACGGACAGGAGGCCGAGCAGTTCCTCGGCCCGGGCCCGGCGCCGGGAGCGCCTGATCCCGGCGTACGTCATCGGAAGCATCACGTTCTCCGCCGCCGAGAGGTACGGCAGGAGGTTGCGGGAGGTCTGCTGCAGGACGAAGCCCACCGTGCGACGCCGGTAACCGAGCCGCTCGCGCCGGTTCATCGCCAGCAGGTCGTGCCCGGCGACCTCGGCACCGCCCGCCGTAGGCACGTCCTGGCCCGAGAGTATGCCCAGCAGGGTCGACTTGCCCGAACCGGAGGCACCGACCACCGCGATCATCTCGCCCTCGGCCACCGTCAGATCGAGGCCCTGCAGGGCCTGGACCTCCACGCCCTCGGTCTGGAAGATCCGCACCAGGTTCTCGCACACGACCAGTCCCGCCTCGCGCTGCGGGGCCGCGGCCACAGCCCGCCGACGCAGCTCGTCCAAGTCCGGTGCATCGGTGGGCTGTTCGTGAACTGGCACACGGTCCCCCGAGAAGGTGAAGTAGGCAGACAACGCTGTCAGGCAGTCGTCAGGGTAATGCGGAAGTCTCCGTGAGGGGTCGGATCCTCCAGTTCGTTGTGGTGCGACGCCACCGGCGCCGGACGTTGAACGACAGGCTCAGTGCCCCTTCCTGATCTCCGGTGATCTTCCGGTTCTGTGGCTGTGCGGGGCGACCGGCGTCGGCAAGTCGTCGGTCGGCTTCGAGCTCTAGCAAAGGGTCCTGGGTGCAGCCGGTGCCAGTGGCCACGTGCGCACCCCCTGAACGAACGCACCTTCACGGTGCAGCACCACCCTTTGATCGCTGCGGAAACCCCCCGGCAACTGGCTGCGGCCATTCAACGCCGGCACCTGCTCGCCGGTGAGGCCCGGGTCTACGGGGCGGTGTCGGCGAGACTGGGCCTGTCCCGGTACGGACAGCCCACGGAAAGCGGCAGTGCCACCGACGTGACGGTCCGGGTGATCCTGAGCGACCTGGTGACGAGGGCCGGCAGCCCGGTCTCCTTCTGTGTCACGGCCGAGTACCTGCACGCCGGGTTGCCGTTCGCGACCTGCGCGATGCGGTTCACGGCATCACGGCCGGAAGAACGCGAGCCGCGCGGCGAGGCACCGAGGCCCGGACTGCTGCACCCCGCCGCGGCCGCGGACCCCGACGTGCTGCTCGCCCGTGATGCCCAGGGCCGTGTGGTGATCGCCCCGCGAGATCCCGGTCACCCGGTGCTTCTGCCCGGCCGGCCCGGCCGGCTGACCACACCGGCTGTGCTGGAGGCAGGTCGGCAGGCGGTCCTGTTGTCCTCGGGCATGACGGCTCGTGCCGTGGTGGGACTGCGCGTGAACGTCAGGTCACCGGTCCCGGACAGGGGTGCTGCCGTCGACGTGGTCCCGGAGCACGGAGGGGCCCGCTTCGTGGTGAGCGCGGCCGGCCGTGTGGTGGCGACAGGGGGAGTGAGTCCGGTGCGGCCATGAGACCTATACCCGGGGATTTCCTCGTTCTGGTGCAACCGTCCGGCGTTTTTCGGGCGAACAGTGTGGTGAGTGGTCGATATCCGGGCTGCTGAGCGGAATGCCGCGATGCGCTCGCCTTTCGGGAAGGGAATGGGCCATGAAACTCAGCGACGAGCTCCCCGTGGACCACAGACTTGCCACGGTGTACCGGTACGGCGCCGCCTTCTGCGGGCTGACCCTTCTGGTTTTCGGTGCTCTCGGATTCGCCGACGAACTGAGTCCGTTCAGCACCGACGGGAAGCAGATCGCCGGCATGTCGACCAACGGCGTACTGAGCCTTGTCTCACTGGTGGTGGGTCTGGCTCTCGTCGCAGGAGCCATCGTTGGAGGGAATGTCGCGTCGACGCTCAACATGGTCGTGGGCGCGCTGTTCCTGCTGAGCGGTTTCGCGCACATCTTCATCCTCGACCGGCCGTCCAACTTCCTCGGTTTCGGCATGACCAACGTGATGTTCAGCTTCGTCATGGGGCTGATCATCCTGACGTTCGGCATGTACGGACGCGTGTCGAGCAAGTTGCCGCACGACAACCCGTACTGGCGCCGCCGGCACGCCCGTGAGGCGGCCCGCGAGTCCCTCGCAGCCCGTCGCCGGGAGCGGGGCGAGGCACTGCCCGTCGCCGTCGGCGGTCCGACGGGCCGACAGGCGCTCGCCGCGTCCGACGAGCCCCGCACGGGGTGAGCCGCGCCGGGAACGGACGGGGCGGCGGCCTCCTGCGGAGCCGGGCGCCGCGGTGCGTTCAGCAGGTCGCCCGTCGGGCAGGAGGCGGTGTCGCTCGCGAGGTGGATCGCGGCGCCGACCACCTCCTCCGGACGGGCGAGCCGCTGCATCGGGACCTGGCGCAGCAGCTGCTCCTGCATCCATGCGGGCTTGCCGTCGGGGCTGGTGAAGCGTGGGCAGAGCGCGTTGGCCCGCACCCGCGGTGCGAGCTCGACGACCGGGTACCGCCTGGACATCCACAGCGCCGCCTTGCTGACCCTGCCCACCGCGACGCTCGTCCCCGGCAACAGCCCGGAGCCGAGGTTGAACTCCTCGGCGGCGACACGCCCTGAGGGGACTTCGGAATCGGAAGGTGTACCAGTCGTGGCCGCGGGCTTCGTTGAGCTTGTACTTCGCCCTGCACATGAGGTCGTACACCGACAGGTTGCGGCCGTCGATTTTCTTCGTGCCGAGGGCCACGCGAGTCGCGACCCACGGTCACCGCGGCCTTGACCGACTGGGAGTCGATGACGGTGGCGAGTGCTCCGAGCGCCCGGCTCCTCTGCCTGCGGATGCGGCTTGCGGAGCCGGTGACTGCTGTCGCAGCACGAGGGCGTGCCGTTCCGGCGCTTGCCCGTCAGCCGCGGTCAGTCCTTCTGCGAGGCCGTGGGCGGGGCCGAAGACGGGATGGCCGATGCCTTGGTCCGCAGGGCGCGCTCGCAGTGCGGCCAGTCGTGGAAGTCACGGTCGCGGGACCAAAGACGTTTGGCGGCCTGGATGTTCCATTCGGGATCGAGCGCCTTGAGCGGAGTCCCGCCCAGTTCACGCAAGCGGGTGTCGGAGATCTGGAACAGGCCCCAGTTCCTGCTGCCGTTGGTGTTCGGCAGGATGTGCAGAGGGTCCAGAAAGGACTGACAGTCGGCGATGGCGACCGCGTCGTCCGGTGTCTCGTCGAAGACCTCACGGATACGCTGGCGGGCTTTCTCCGGCGACCAGGTGTCCATACGGGCCTTCGACTCGTAGAGCGCCGTTTTGGTGGCTGCCGTGACAACGCCGTTCGGCGGGAGTCCGGTGATGACCTGGAAAGCCGTCACTCGGCGCAGTGTCTGCGGACCGAAGTCGCCGTCCACGCCGATGACGGCGCCACGGCGTTCGAGCAACGTCTGTACTTCGCGTACGCACTCGTCGTGCTGGCCCATGCTCACGACGGGCGAGCAGACAGGTGAGAACAGGGTTCGTGGATCCGCCTTGTCGGCCGGTTCGTCGGTGGTGGTGGCCAGCGACATGGCCCATCCGACGGTCCCGAGAACGGTGACGGCGGCCGCGACGGTCAAAGCGATGGCCCGACGGTTCGCCGGGAGGCGACCGGGCTTTCCTCTCGGCTCCTGGCCGCCGGAAGCGGACGCGGGATCCTGGGTGTGCAACTCCCGGTGTGCGCCGGTGGGTTCCTGTTCGTTCACAGTCGATATCGGGTCTGTGTGCGCGGCTTCCTCGGTGGGAGCGGACGCTGCCTGTTCGGCCTCGGCCTGCGCACCCACGACATCGCCGTGCGCGGTCTCCTCCTGCGGCATCTGTCTCTCGCGCTCCGTGTCGGCGAGAGCCCACAGCCGGTGCAGTTCGCGCAGTTCGGTGGTGGCGGCACCGCAGGCGGTGGCGATGCGGTGCACGACGCCGTAGTCCTGCGGGACCGACGTGGCCGCGCAGTAACGGTGCAGGCTGGAACGGCTGATGCCGGCTCGCTGCGCGAGAGCGTCGTAGCTGAGCCCGGATCTCTTCTTCAGCGCGCGCAGCTGAGCGGCGAGCCGCTCGGCCTCCTTGTATTGGTTCATGGAGAACCCCCCTGTTGTTCGAACACGCTCGCCCGTCCTGGCTGCGTGTCGGAGCGTGCCGACGGCCCGATTGCTCCGCCGGCCGGAGATGTGGTCACGATCCCGGCGGTCCAATGTGCCAGAAGTTGCCCGGCAAAGACGGGAGTTGGTCGTTCCAGATGCCGTCGGTCGCTCCGGCCGCATCCCACGCGCCTCCCAGACGCTCCATGAATACACAGCTCAGGGGGTGAATGAGAGTGTCAGCGTCCCAGGCGGCCCCGTTCCGCTTGTCTGATGCGGCGGGGCCCGTCACCGTGACGCCGTCGGTGCTTCCGCGTCGTTCGCCCTCACCCATGGATGAGTCGACGACGGCCCCGTCACTGGCTCAACTACCCGCTATGGATATGGGAGAACAGATGAGAAACAGCACAACCTGGGCGCGCGCTGCGGCTGCGATCCTGCTCGCAGGCGGCGGACTGCTCGCGGCAACCCCGGCTCAGGCAGCCGCCACGGCGTGCTCGGGCTCGGCCTGCGACGGCAAGGACCCTGCCGTCTACTGCCAGGGCGACGCGCGGACCGTGGAGAGCACCAAGCTCGGCCAGGCGCTGCTCGAGCTTCGCTACAGCCCCAGCTGCCGGGCCGCCTGGGGCCGCATCTCCAACGCCGGCTATGACACGCGGGACCAGTTCACCCCGTACGCCACGGTCCACCGCAACAGTGACGGGCGTGAGTACTCCTGTTCCGTGCCCAACGGCGACACCGACTGCTACACCCGCATGGTCAACGACGCCAATGTCACGTCGTACACGAAGGGAATGTGGGACAGCGGCGCCCGCATCTACGAGGGGCGCACCGCGTCCTACTGAACTGCCTGCTGAAGCTCGACACCTTCAGCACCCCTGCTCTCCGAGGCCGGCTTTCCACCGCTGGACACACGCCGCCGCCTCGAGGAACTCGGCCCGAGCGGCATGCTTTCCAGCCGCTCGGGCCGCTCTGCCTGGCTGATCCGCGACGCAGCGGCCACGTCCATGGCCTCTCCCGCCTGCCCGGGCCGGCGGCCGCAGTGGACCGCGCAGCGGGCCGCACCTCTCGCACTCGGTTGCGAACGCATCGGCAAACGCGATCGACAGGTGCACCCCGACCACAAGGCCGCCGAGCGGTCGGACGGTGGGTCACACCTGGATCGAACGGTCACCCTTTGAGGGCTGACCTGTACGCATGCGCGTGAGCCGCGCCACGTCCCCGTGATCCGTGTGCGGGTCAGGGCGTCCGCAGCGTCGCCAGATAGGTGGACACCAGCGTGCGGGCCCAGTCGGCGGAGGCGGGTTCGGAGGTGAAGACGGCCCGGTAGTAGAGCGGTCCGAGGAGGAAGTCCGCCGCGGTTTCGACGTCGAGCGCCGCTCCCCCCCGGTCCTGCTCGCGCCGGATGATCGCGCCGAGCTGGCGGTGGCGGTCCTCGACGCATGCGCAGCCGCCCGCCGGGCCGGAGCCGATGGTCGCCCGCATCAGGGCGAGCGTGTCCGGGTCTGCGACGTCGGTGGCCACGTCCGCGAGCCAGCGCTGGAGGTCACCGGCGAGCGAGCCGGAGTCGGGGACCACCAGGTCGTCGGTGAAGCGGCTGGTGGCGACGTCGTTGAGCAGCTGGGCGGTGGACCCCCAACGCCGGTACAGGGTGGTGGGGTGGACACCGGCGCGCGCGGCGACGACGGGCAGGGTCAGGGTCTCCGCTTCCTCCTCGGCGAGGAGTTCCGCGACGGCGCGGTGGACGGCCGCCCGCACCTTCGCGGAGCGGCCGCCGGGGCGTACCTGGGTCGACGATTCAGCCATGCGGAAATTATCGCACCGATCGCTGCGTTAGTGGTAGCGTCCTAAACGCATCGATCACTGCTTTTGGAGTCGCGTCGTGTCCGGTCCCGCCCCGTCCCAGCTCCAGCCCTCCCCGACGCCCACCGACGGCACGGCACCACCGGAGGAGCAGCGACGACGGCTGAGCCGTCCCGTCGCCTTCGCCTCCCTCGCGGTCGTCTTCGTGCTGTTCATGGCCGCCTCCAGCGCGCCCTCCCCGCTCTACGTCGTCTACCAGCAGGAATGGCACTTCTCCGCCACGACCCTCACCACGGTCTTCGCCGTCTACGTGCTCGGCATGATCGGGGCGCTGCTCGTCCTCGGCGCCCTCTCCGACCACCTCGGCCGCCGTCCGGTCCTGCTGTCTGCGATCGCCCTCGAAGCCGTCTCGATGGTCGTGTTCCTCACCGCGGGCAACGTCGGCCTCCTGCTGACGGCGCGCTTCATCCAGGGCATCGCCACCGGGGCCGCCATGACCACGCTCGGCGCCGCCCTCTCCGACCTCAACCCCGCGCACGCCCCGCACCGGGCGGGCCTCGTCACGGGCACCGCGCCCACCTTCGGACTCGGACTGGGCTCGCTCGGCTGCGGGCTCCTCATCGAGTACGGCCCGCACCCCACCCGCCTCGTCTACGTCCTGCTGCTCATCGCCCTCGTCGTCGCCGGCGCCCTCCTGTGGGCCTTGCCCGAGACCTCTCGGCGCCGCCCCGGAGCCGCCCGCTCCCTCCAGCCGCGCCTGCGCATCGCCCCCTACCTGCGGGCCGACCTGCTGAGCCTGGTCCCGATCCTCATAGCCAGCTGGGCGCTCGGCGGCCTCTACCTCTCGCTCGGCCCGTCCGTCGCCGTCGGACTGTTCGGGCTCTCCAGCCACGTCATCGGCGGACTCGTGGTCACCCTGCTCACCGGCCCCGCCTTCCTCACCGCTCTCGCCCTTCGCGGCTGGCCCGTCGCACGCACCCTCGCCGTCAGCGCGACCCTGCTGCTGATCGGCACGGCCGTCGCACTGACCGCCGTGGAGGAGCACTCCCTGCCCGCGGCCGCGGCCGGAACCGCGATCGCGGGCGTCGGCTTCGGTGGCTCCGCCCTCGCCAGCTTCGGCACCCTGGCCCGCATAGCCCGACCCGCCGAACGCAGCGAGCTGCTCTCTGTCGCCTTCGTCATCTCCTACCTGGCCTTCAGCATCCCCGCTGTGATCGCCGGCATTGCCGCCACCCACGCCGGCCTCAAGGACACGTTCGTCACCTACGCGGCAACGGTTGCCGCCCTCTGCGCCCTCGCCCTGCTCGCCCAGCGGCTGCGCGCGACCCGCGCTCGCGCCGCCGGTGTCGTTCCCCAGGCCTGAGAAACCGCCCGGAATCGGTCGCCGTGGCCCGCTCGGGCAGCGGCGACCGCGGTGCGTCGAGGCTTCGACCGCCGTCCGCCCGGTCTCAGCCCGGCCGGGAAGCATTCACCACGCGCTGATGGCACCCGGAGGTGGACCACGGTGGCGTTCAGCCGCCGATCGGACGGGCGAGGCGCTTCGCCGCACGGGCGAGTAGGGCCAGGGCGTCGACATACCGGTACTACGGCTCACAGACCGGCAACATGGTGAAGGTGGCCCCGGGGACCGGCACCGACGGGCTGGCGACGTAGGACAACACGGTGAGCAACGCGAAGATCCTGCTGGGCACCAACGGCAACGCCGGCAACATCACCGTCAACTCGAGCGCCTCGACACCACCTCGTGGTGGAGAACGGCCGGGTGCGCGCGCTCGTCCAGCGCATACCGAACAGTGACCGTGGCGCCGACCAGGCCGCAGCCGAGGAGGGCGGCGACGGCGAACCGGGAGGGGGCGTGGCTCCTGCTGTGCTGGGGCAGGCCGGGTGCTGGTGTCGCCCAGTGGCGGGTTAGTTTCCGCGCCTCGTGGTGGTGTTGAGCGGCGGCGCGGATCGGCAGAGCAACCGTGACGGTGGCACCGGCCGCCGCCATGACGCATGTCGCCTGCCACGGCACGCCGTAGAGGAGGAGTACGACGATGACCGCGAGCGTGGTCCAGCCTGTCAGGCAGGCCGCCGCCGCGGTGCGGGAGTACGGCAGGTCGGCCCCCGCGCGCAGATCGGCGAAGGCTGGGAGGTACCAGACGCAGCCGACCGCGGTCACCAGCGTGGCGCCAAGGGACACGACGGGCTGAGCCATGGCTCAGCTCCCCGCTTCGAGTGCGGCGATCTCGGGGTGGTGCAGGTCGAAGGCCGGGGCCTCGGAGCGGATGCGCGGCAGAGAGGTGAAGTTGTGCCGCGGCGGTGGGCACGCGGTGGCCCACTCCAGCGAGCGTCCGTAGCCCCAGGGGTCGTCGACCTCGACCGGCTTGCCGTACCTCGCTGTCTTCCAGACGTTGTAGGCGAACGGCAGGATCGACAGGCCGAGCAGGAACGAGCCGATGGTGGACAGGGTGTTGAGGGCCGTGAAGCCGTCGGCGGCGAGGTAGTCGGCGTACCGGCGGGGCATGCCCTCGACGCCCAGCCAGTGCTGGACGAGGAAGGTGGTGTGGAAGCCGACTGTGAGCGTCCAGAAGGTGAGCTTGCCGAGACGCTCGTCGAGCATCTTGCCGGTCATCTTCGGCCACCAGAAGTGGAAGCCGGCGAACATCGCATATACGACCGTACCGAAGACCGTGTAGTGGAAGTGGGCGACGACGAAATAGGAGTCGGACAGGTGGAAGTCCAGCGGCGGCGAGGCGAGGATCACGCCGGTCAGGCCGCCGAAGACGAAGGTGATGAGGAAGCCGGTGGTCCACAGCATCGGCGTCTCGAAGGACAGGGAGCCTTTCCACATGGTGCCGATCCAGTTGAAGAACTTCACGCCGGTCGGAACCGCGATGAGGAAGGTCATGAAGGCGAAGAAGGGCAGCAGCACGCCGCCGGTGACGTACATGTGGTGGGCCCACACTGTCACCGACAGGCCCGCGATCGCGATGGTCGCGCCGATCAGGCCCATGTAGCCGAACATCGGCTTACGGGAGAAGACCGGCACCACCTCGGAGACGATGCCGAAGAACGGGAGCGCGAGGACGTACACCTCCGGATGGCCGAAGAACCAGAACAGGTGCTGCCACAGCAGCGCACCGCCGTTGGCCGCGTCGAAGACATGACTGCCGAACTTGCGGTCGCACTCCAGGGCGAACAACGCGGCCGCCAGTACCGGGAAGATGATCAGGACCAGTACGCCGGTCAGCAGCACGTTCCAGGTGAAGATCGGCATGCGGAACATGGTCATGCCCGGCGCGCGCATGCAGATGATCGTGGTGATGAAGTTGACCGCGCCGAGGATCGAGCCGAAGCCGGACAGGGCCACGCCCATGATCCACAGGTCGGCGCCGAGCCCGGGCGAGTGGACGGCGTCGGAGAGCGGGGCGTACAGGAACCAGCCGAAGTCGGCGGCTCCGCCGGGGGTGAGGAAGCCGAAAGCGGCGATCGAGGAGCCGAACAGGAAGAGCCAGTAGGCCAGCATGTTCAGCCGGGGGAAGGCCACATCGGGCGCGCCGATCTGCAGCGGCATGATCCAGTTGGCGAAGCCGGTGAAAAGGGGCATGGCGAACATCAGCAACATGATCGAGCCGTGCATGGTGAACGCCTGGTTGAACTGCTCGGTGGACATGATCTGCAGTCCGGGGCGGGCGAGTTCGGCGCGCATCATCAATGCCAGCACGCCGCCGACGAGGAAGAAGGCGAACGCGGTGACGAGATACATCGTGCCGATCTTCTTGTGGTCGGTGGTCGTCAGCCACTCCGTCCACGCCGGCCGGGGCGTCAGGCGTCGCGCAGGTGCGGATGCCTTGTCCGCCGCGGGCGCAACGGCACCTGACCGCGCGGCGCCCACCTGTTGAATTTCGTCCACCGGACGGCGTCCTCCCATGAGCTCATGCTGTGGACGAGCCGGGAAGGGCCAGGTGTGCGGGTATATGAAGTTGGCCCTTCCCGGCCGTCGCCCCATGATCGGCGGTGAGGCACCCGGCCCGGATAGGGTCCAACAGCCCCAGTGCGGCCCGTCGATGGGGTCGAACGGCCCTTCTTCGCACCGCTTCGTGGACGGGCGCACTTCGCATCGCGTCGCGGCTGTACGCTGCTGTGCACCGACCGGTCCAGGAGCGCCGGGAATGCCCGAATCGTCAAGTCTGCCTCAGTGCTTTCGCGGTCGCGGCTCGCCGTCCCGGACCGAATGCACAGCCTCCTGGACGTCATCACGAACATCGGACGCGGCCTCGAACCGGCCTAGGTGCTCGGCGGCATCGTGGAGAGGCGGCCGTCGCCCTTGACCGACGCCGAGTGCGGAGCTTTCGGAGTGATCGGCGACGAGCAAAGGTTGTCGTGGTTTCTGCCGGTCGGCATGGCCGACGACCTCGGGGTCCGCATCGATCGGGCCCCTGCGGCCACGGCATCCTCGGTGAGCTGATCCGTGAGCCGGTGCCACTGCGCCTCACGGATCCGACGCGGCACCCGAACAGCTACGGTTGTTCGAGCGCCATCCGACGATGCGCACCTTCCTGGACGCGCTCATCCGCGTCCGGGACGAGGTCTTCGGCAACCTCTACCGACTGGGAAGTGGGGCGGTGCGGGGTTCCACGCAGGCGACGAGGCCGTCCTGCCCATGCCGGCAGCTCCTCACCGATCAGCTCCAGGATCTCCGGCCCGCGTGACGACAGCCGCTCCAACTCCGTTGTCAGGTAGGGGGCTTCGTGCTCCGGGTGTGGATCACGCAGCCGCGCCATCACTCGCGCGGTCGCCCGGGGATCCAGCAATGGACTCGCCGCAGGCCACCGTGCGTACGGCGGCGACCAGGTCGGAGCGGTCGATCCGCTTGAGAACATAGTCGGCGGCACCCGCCATGATGGCGTCGAAGAGCGCCTCATCGGCGAACGAGGTCAGCATGAGGCCAGGCCGGCTCGGGCCTCCAGTCCCGCAGCTCACGGCACACCTCCACCCTCGCATGATCCCTGCCCCCGCCCCCGCCTCCGCCTTCTCCCGCGCCGAGGCGAACGTCGAGCACCGCGACATGCGGGCGGACCGCGGGCACCCGGGCGAGTGTTTACCGGGCGTCGGCCGCCTCCCCGGCTACGACGATGTCCGGTTCGGCGTCCAACAGGTCGCGCACCCCTCGGCGTACCACCACGTGGTCGTCCGGGATGAACACCCGCAGGTGGAGGGGGCGAGCGGTGGGCTGGGCCCATGCCACCTTGAGGCAGAGAGCCGAACACTGATCGGCTTTACCAATCCATTGCGAGCCCAAGGAGGTTCTGTGGGACCTCACATCCGTATTCCTGTGCGTGCGGGTTCCGAAAACCGGAATCAGGAGACACCGTGCTCGTTTCACGGAAAGCGGCGGGAACTCTCATCATGGGTGGAGCAGTGGTGACCACCCTGGCCTCTCTCCTCTACCCCGCCATGCTCGGAGTCCAGAAGGTCAACACCGCGCAAGACCGGGTCATCGCCACCCCGGCAACCGGAGCGCTGACGGAAGCCGACCGGGACTTCGTGGTCAAGGTGCGCGCGGCGGGGCTGTGGGAGTACCCCGTCGGGCAGATGGCGTTGGAGAAGAGCAGGACGAAGGCGGTCAAGACCGTTGGGGAGCGTCTGATCGACGGAGTTGCGTCGATGGACGCCGCCTGTCGCGATGCGGCCGTTCGGTTGGGCATCACGCTGCCCAACCAGTCGTCGCCGCAGCAGCAGAGCTTTGTGTTCCGGTTGAACGCGGAGAGCGGCGAGCAGTTCGAGACCGACTTGGTCACCGTCGTGCGCGCGGCGAACGGCCAGATCCTCTCCACGATCGCGAGCGTCCGCACCACCACGAAGAACTCGCTGATCCGAGCCCTCGCAACCCAGGCCAACGACACCGTACTGGAGCACATCACGGTCGTGGAGAAGACCGGCCTTGTCGACTTCGATCAGGTCCTCGTCCAGGAGACCACCCCGCCAGAGCTCCCGGCCCAGGACCTGACCCCGCCGCCTCCGGTCGCGGGTCAGCCGCAGGTCGTGCTCACTCCGCCGGCGATCAGCACGGTCTCGCCAAGTCGGTCGGCGGGGCGGTGAGGGCGCGGGCCGCGACGCTTCTGCCGGTCTGACGGCTCTGTCCAGCCGCGGTCGCACGGCCTCGCCCATGGGCACGGCGTTCGAGCAGAACTCATCGGGCGCCACGCACAACCGTGTGGGAGAGCAGCGCCACACATCGCCGGCCGTCCGGCCGGGATGGCGGCAGACGAAGGTGCCCTGGGCGAGGCCGGCGTCTGACGGGCTGGGCTGGCGCCGTGGCGTTCGTGCCGCATGGCGAGCGACAGGTGCGGGCGGGCCCCGGCTCTCCGGGGCCCGCCCGCACCTGTCATCCGGTCATGAGCAGGAAGTGCGCCAGCGGTGGGAGCGGATCTTGGTGTTGAACTCTGATCCGAAGCCGCCGTTCTGCGCCCAGCAGTAGTGGTCGCCGGTGTAGTTGGCGCCGGTGTAGAGGACGACCCAGTTGTACGAGGAGGACGTGCCGCGGTTGTAGATCGACCTGACTACCTGGTTGTCGGCCCACGAGCACTGGATGTCACCGCTGTACCAGTCCGGGTCGGCGTTGCTCCATGAACATCGGCTGCCCGTGCCGTTGTTGCCGCTGTAGACGCACACGCTGCCGCTGTTGCACTCCCACGCCTGCGCCGTGGCACTCGCGGAACTCGGTGCGATCAGGCCCAGGGCGGCCGTGGCGAGGGTGAGCGCCGCGGCGGCGAGACCCCGGCGGCCCCGATGTGGGGTGCGGCTGGACTTGCGGTTGTGCTCCTGTTCGTGCGGGAACATTTCGTACCCTTCCAGTGGACTGTGCCAACGGGCCTACGGCTGGCGGGAATTCATGTTTCCCGGCCTCGCGTATCGCTGTCATGCTCATGCGAGTCCAGTGACACTTCGCAGGTCGGCACCAGTACCCCCTGGGGAAACGGATGCTCCGCTTTCACTTCACGTCCGAGGACCTCACCAGGGTCAGAGTGGCGACCGAACCGCACGCACTGTGGGAGATCGCGGTCAGTCTGCACCGGCTCCAGACCCGCGAAGGCCGCTGGGCCTACGCGCCCTGGTTCCGCGCCGCATGTGAGTCGCTGCGCCTGGCCGGGCTCGAACGGACGGTGAAGACCTTCCTGTTGCCGCTCTTCCCCCGCGCCAGCTACTTCCCCGACTTCCTGACGCCACCGGAGGGCACCCAAGGACTGGACGCCGGGCTGGAGGCAGTTCTGGCGACGCCGTGCGAGCGGGTCGCGCGCGAGGTCGACGCGCTCAACCGGGCCGTCGGGGCCCCGGCCTGGACACGCCGGCTCACCGAGCCGGACCTGCGCGAACAACTCGTGGGCGCCCTGCGCGCCTACCACCGTGCCGCGATCGCCCCGCACGAGGAGTACATCCAGGAACGGCTGCACGCCGAACGGGCCCGGCACGCCCACACCCTGTTCCACGCGGGGACCGAAGGCCTGCTCGCGGGACTGGGCCCCACGATTCACTGGCGGCCACCGGTCCTGGAGATCGATCCGTATCCGGACCACCGCGACGTCCACCTCGACGGGCAGGGGCTGCTCCTGATCCCGTCCCACTTCTGCTGGCAGGCACCCATCGCTCTGGCCGACCCCGGGCTCCCGTCCGTTCTCCTCTACCCCCTCCACCACTTGCCGACGACGACCCCGCACGCGGACGCCCCACCGCTGAACGGGCTGCTCGGCCCTACCCGCGCCGCCATCCTGAGAGCCAGCGCGACCGGCTCCACCACCACCGAGGCCGCCCGCCGGGCCGGCGTGACCCCCACGACGGCCAGCCATCACACCGCCGTACTGCGCGACGCCGGCCTGATCACCAGCCACCGCCACGCCAACACGGTCCTGCACACCCTGACCCCACTCGGAGCGGCCCTGCTGCGAACGGGGGCGGGCGACCGTTGACCCCGTGCAGTGGCTGGGTCGGTTCGAACAGCAGGTGGCAGACGATGCTGGTGATGCGTTCCGTGCGGTCCACGCGGCTAGGGACTGTGCTGAGTTGAGATCATGGGCTTGGGGCCCCACTCGGCACATTCTCCAGTTCCTCGCGAGGTTTGCCCGATGTCCCCGATGTGTCGGGGGGGGTGATGGGTGGGGCAGGATGCCTGCCCCTGTACCGCTTCACCTCCTCCGCCTGGAGCTGACGTGTCCCCAAGTTCGCTGAGAGCCCTTTTCGCCGGAATCGTAGGCGTCGTGATCGGAATCGCTTTCCTGGCCACGGGTGTGTTCGCCATGGGGATACCCGCCGTGCTGCTCGGCGGAGCTCTCCTCTGGCTGGCGCTGCGGCCCGCCGGGCGGAAGCCTAGGCCGTGTCCGGCGGATCTTGTGACTGCCACAGCCTTGGTTCGTTGGCATGCTCATGGGGCGCGGAGATCTCACAGATGAAGAATGGGCCCGGCTGAAGCCACATCTACCGAAGTCCGGTCAGCACGGGGGCCGTTGGGAGAGTCATCGCAGGGTGATCAACGGGATTCTGTTCCGGCAGCGCACCGGGGTACCGTGGCGGGATCTGCCTGCGCGTTTCGGTCGGTGGAAGACCGTGTACGAGCGGCATCGGCGCTGGTCAGCGGATGGCACATGGGACAAGCTCTTCGCGGCTGTCCTCGCCGATGCTGACGCGGAAGGCCGCATCGACTGGTCCATGGTGAGCGTGGACTCCACCTCCTACCGGGCCCACCAACACGCTGCGGGAGCACGTAAGAAACCCCCGCGGCTTCCGGGAAAAGACACACGCCCCTGCAGCACCGCCCCGATCAGGGCCTGGGACGCTCACGGGGCGGCCTGACCTGCAAGATCCACCTTGCCGGTGAGGGCGGACGCCGCCCACTCGCCTTGCTGATCACCCCGGGGCAGCGGGGCGACGCCCCGCAGCTCATCCCGGTCATGGAGTGTGTCCGTGTCGCCCGCCGGGATGGCGGGCGACCGCGGACTCGGCCTGGCCACCTCGGCGGAGACAGGGCTTACTCATCCCGCCGCAACCGCCGCTACCTGCGGCGACGCCAGATCAAGCACACGATCCCCGAACCGAAGAACCAGCGGGCCAACCGACGGCACAAAGGCAGCAGGGGCGGTCGGCCCGCTGGCTTCGACAGGACGATCTACAAACGCAGGAACGAGGTGGAGCGGACGATCAATGCCCTTAAGAGCTTCCGGGCTGTGGCGACGAGGTTCGACGAACGCGCCTACGTCTTCTACGGCACCGTCACCGTTGCCTCGATCCGACCTTGGCTCCGGTCGTGACCCACCGGAGAGAGCTAGTAGTACCCCTTCGCCCCGTCAAGCAGCTCCCTCACGATGTCCGCGTGCCCCGCGTGCCGTCCGGTCTCCTCGACGAGATGGATGAGCATCCAGCGGACGTCGGCGTTGCCGGAGCGGCAGTCGGGGTGGCGGCCGGCGTCATCCAAAGCGGCCGCGGCCACGATCTCGTTGCTTCGAGCGTACTGGGCCTGGTACGACGCATACGCGCGGCCGGGAGTGCGCCCCATCGCTTCGCGGGAACCGGATGCGCACCACTGGCCGTCGTTCAGGCCCGGGTGTAGCCGCCGTCGGCGAAGAGTTCGGCGCCGGTGACGAACGACGAGGCGTCCGAAGCCAGGAAGAGGGCGGCCTCGGCGATTTCCTCGGCGTCGGCCAGCCGCCCCAGTGGCACGACGGCCTCGGCGAACCGATCGGCGTCCGGCCCCGCGGCGCCCAGCAGGCCAGGGGTCCGCGTCGGTCCCGGGCTGAGCACGTTGACCCGGAATCGACGCTCCCGCGACTGCCGGGCCCAGTTGTGCACGAGGTTGCTCACCGCCGCCTTCGAGGCGCTGTAGACCTCGAGATGCTCATTGGGCCGCAGGCTGTTGCTCGAGCCGATGACCAGGATGGAGGCGTTCTCCGCCAGCAGCGGAAGCGCCTTCTGAACGGTGAACAGTGGGCCCTTGACGTTGACGGCGAGCGTCAGGTCGACGTTCGCCTCGGTGTGGGCGCCGAGCGAGGCGTCCGCGACGATTCCCGCGTTGGCCACCAGTACGTCGATGTGTCCGGCTTCCTCGCGGACTCGCGTGTAGAGCGCGTCCAGGTCTGCCAGGACCGAGACGTCGGATCGTACGCCGGTGGCCGCAGGGCCCATCTCCTTGACTGCCGCTTCGAGGCGGTCGATGTCCCGGCCGGTCACGAAGACCCGTGCGCCCTCCCGGACGAAGCGGTGGGCGATGGCCAGCCCGATCCCGCTGGTCCCTCCGGTGATCACGGCCACCTTCTCCTGCAGCACGCCTGGCATGTCGAAGCCCTTCAGTTGTGGAATGGATCGTCCATAACGTAGGCAGTAATGGACGATCGAGTCAAGAATGGATACGCTGAGACCATGCCGAGACCACGCGCATTCGACGAACGCCAAGTCCTGGAGCGGGCCCGGGAACAGTTCTGGGCGACCGGCTACGCAGGAACCCGGATGGACGACATCGCCCAGGCGACCGGCCTGGGCAAGGGCAGCCTGTACGGCGCATTCGGCGACAAGGGCAAGCTGTTCCACCGCGTGTTCGGCGACTGGTGCACCGCCGTCGTCGAGGTGGCCGAAGGGCGGCTGGCAGGTGGCCCGGACGCAGAGGCCTTGGCCCGGCTGTCGGGATACGTGCACCTAATGGCGGAGAACACCGCCTCCGACACCGAGCGCCGCGGGTGCCTGTTGGCCAAGGGCGCGGCGGAACTGGCCCAGCACGATCCGACGGTCGCCGGACGGTCGGCCGAGACCATGACGGCACTGCTGACCCTGCTGCGGACGGAGATCAGCGCCGCCCAGCGCCACGGCGACATCGATAGCGCTGCGGATCCGGAGCGGTTGGCGGCACTGCTGCTGACGGTGGTCCGCGGTATCGAGGCGGTAGGCAAGGCCGGCCTGGACCCGGAGACGCTGCGGAACATTGCAGACACCGCACTGGCAGTCCTGCCCATGCCTGAAGGGCAGAAACGCCTCGCAACCGGGCGCGGTCCGGCCCGGAAAAACTAACTTGGTGCCAACACGGCCACATGATCCGCCGGACAGTGCCTAGGCCCGGGGAGACCGTCATCGCTCCTGTGGGCAAGGTCGGTGACCTCATCGTCCTCGAGGTGGCGGGAAACGGCGGCGTCTCCCCCTTCTGGCTGGCCACGGTGGCGGAGGTGGACCGGCAGGGGCTGGTGACCGCCGTGACCACCTGCAAAGGGCTCATCTTCGAGATGAAAATGCTCCGCCCCCGGCTGAAGACCGCACAGATATGCTCGGCGGCCCACTTCGACGTGCCGGACGCGATGCGCCGCGAAGGGGAGAGGCGGGACGCCAACCAGAGGTGGACGTCACGCGAAGAGGTCATCGCCCTGCTGCGCCCGGCGTCGACCGCGCTCTGAGGCCCATAGGCGCCCAGGCACTGCGCCGAGTTGAGGCCCTCATGTGAGGCTGCGCAGCCAGATGACCGCGCCGCGTAGATGCAGTCCGGCAAGGTGGCTGACCGGGGTCTTGTCGTAGCGGGTGACGAGCCCGCGCCACTCCTTGATCTTGTTGATGCAGCGGTCCGCCATGTTGCGGTCGCGGCAGAGCCCTGTGCCATGGGCGACGGGTCGCCCACCCCCCTGCGCCCCTTCTTCTTCCGGTTGGCGGCTTGGTCTACCTTCTCCGGGATCACCTCCCGGATCCTGCGCAGGTAGGCGCGGTTGGCGCAGAGGAGTACGCCTTGTCGGCAGTCACGGCGGCAGGTCGTGTGCGGGGCTGGCCGACCGGGTGCGTCGTCCGCGCGGCCGTCTCGACGGCGAGGCGGGTTCTCTCAAACGAGACCGTGGAGGGCGTCCAGTCCGGACTCTGCCTCGACGTGACCGGTGGCGTTAACACCACGAAGCTGCAGCCGTACATGTGCCACGGTGACACCAACCAGCGGTGGTCGCGGACATGATCCGAGCCGGCCCACCGGCTGCGAGCCCTCCGGGGGACGGCTGTTGAGGCCGGATCGCCTCACGTCCTCCGGGGCCCGTCCGCCGGCTCGGCGGTGTCAGGCGGACCCCGGAGGACGGGCCTGCGTCACGTGGTGGCGCAGGCCGTGCCGTTCAGGCTGAAGGCGGAGGGCTTGGAGAAGGTCCCGCTGGAGGTGCCCTGGAACCCGAAGGTCGCCGTGCCGCCGGCCGCCAGCTGGCCGTTGTGGCTCACGTTGCTCGCCGTGATCGCTCCTGACGACCCGGACAGGTTCGTGTTCCAGGAGTTGGTGATCTGCTGCCCGGAGGGCAGGGTGAAGGCCAGCTTCCAGCCGTTGACGGCGGAGCTGCCGGTGTTGGTGATGGTGACGTCGGCGGTGAAGCCGCCCTGCCAGGAGTTCGTCGCGTACGCCACCTTGCAGGCCGTGGAGCCGCCGGGGGTGCCGGGGCCCGGGTCACTGGAGGAGCCCTTGTTGACGCTGGAGGAGAACGAGGTCACGGCGAGGCCGGCGCCGTTCTGCCAGGGCTCGAAACCGGCCTGAACACTCGTCAGGTACCAGTTGTTCTGGGCGAGTCCGCGGGAGACGGCCTGCCGGGCGAAGTCCATGACGTCGAAGTTCCAGCTGGAGACCGCGGACGGCGCGACGAAGGACAGCACGTCGTTCGAGCCGTTGCTGCCGGACCACACCTGCCAGTCGCGCCCGCCCACGTTGGCGTTGCCGACCGGGGAGCCGATGGGCTGGACCGGACCGACCTTGTTGAACCAGATCATGATCTCGGTCCGGTTCACGCCGTCGGTGCGGGGCGTGGGGTCGAGCCAGATGTCGTACGCGGCGTCGTACACCGCGTCGTTGACGTAGCTGAAGGAGATGCCCGAGGGGGCGGAGGAGATGCTGCTGAGCTGGGCGGGAAGGTTGGTGCCGGGGGAACAGTTGGTGTAGTGGCAGCCGTTGTAGACGGACGGGTAGGACTTCGGGGCGCCGTTCGTCGGCACGGATCCGTCGGCCTGGGTGATCCTGAACCCGGAGTCGGTCGCCGTGATGCACTGCGTGGCGCTGGTGCCCCAGCGGTTGTTCTGGACCACGTAGCGACCCTGGATGACCGTCGTCCCGAAGGGCTGGCAGAGCGAGGTGTCGGCCTGTGCGAGGGGGGCGGTGGTCAGCAGGGCGGCGAGCGAGACGAGCGAGGTGAGCAGCGCGCCGAGCAGCCCACGCGCGCGGCGGGCCTGATGCGGTGAAGGACGCATGCGGATCCTCTTCAGGGGTGGGGGAGGGGTATCGGGAATCGGTCCCGCGACCTAGTGAATGGGAGCGCTCCCAATCCTGGGTTCGCCAGGACTGTAGGGAGTGTTCAGGGTCATGACAAGGCTGTGGACAGGAACGCGTTGAACTGATTCGTGAGACGCAGGTCAGACAGGGGTACGGGTCACGGCGCGCGGTTGCGAAGGCCCTCCCCGGAAGGGTGGGCGGGCCCGCGTCAGGTCGACTCGCGGACCACCAGCTCGGTACGGAGGATGACGTGCCGCCAGGCCACGGCACCCTCCTCCATCTCCTCCAGGAGCAGTCGGATCATGGCCCGCCCGACCTCCTCGATCGGCTGCCGCACCGTGGTCAGCCGGGGCTCGGTCCGCTGCGCCAGCGGGAAGTCGTCGAAGCCGATCAAGGCGACATCCTCGGGCACCCGGCGGCCGGCCGCGCGCAGAGCCTCCAGGGCCCCCGCGGCCGTGGTGTCCGACGCGGCGAGGACGCCGTCGATGTCCGGGTGCCGGTCAAGGAGTTCGGCCATGGCGCGGCGCCCGCTCTCCGCCGTGAAGTCGCTCTCGGCGACGCGGGTCCGCTCGACCTTCAGGCCTGCCAGCGCCAACGCCTCCTCGTAGCCGCGCAGCCGGCACTGGGCGGCGTGCAGGTCCAGCGGCCCGGTGATGGTGGCTATCACCCTGCGGCCTCGCTGCACCAGGTGGGAGACGGCGCTGCGCGCTCCGCCGACGTTGTCCATGTCGACGTAACTGACGTACTCGTCGCCGGAACGGCGCCCCAGCAGCACGGTCGGCAACCGTGCCTCGGCGAGCATGTCCGGCAGCGGATCGCCGGCGTGCACGGACATCAGCAGGACGCCGTCGACCCGGCCGCCGCGCGCGTACTCGAGGAAGCGCTGTCGTTCGGCGTCCGAGCGCACCAGGGTCAGCATCAACTGCATGCCCGTGTCGGTCAGGGCGTCCCCGAGCGAGGTGACGATCTCGGAGAAGAAGGGCTCCGCGAACTGGCGCCAGTCCGGCTCGGTCATCACCAGGGCGACGGCGTCGGCCCGCCGTCCGGCCAGGGAACGGGCCGCGAGATTGGGCACGTAACCGAGTTCGTCGATGGCCTGCTGCACGGCCCGACGCGTCGACTCCTTCACGCCCGCGGCGTTGTTGATGACGCGGGAGACCGTGCCCCGTCCCACCCGTGCGTGGGCGGCGACCTCCTCCAGCGTCGGTGCCCCCGGGCGCCGTCTGCCCATGCCACCTCCCCCAAGAGATCACCGATCTTAGCGGCCGGAGGGGGTCGCGCACACGACTTCACCAGGGGGATGGCTACGGACGGTCGTCCTGCCCCCCCCAAGCTTGGGAGCGCTCCCGAACGGGAGCGGAGGTGGTGCGGTCCGGCATCGGACTCCTTCCCTGGCTTCGGTGACCTGCGTTCGCCCGGGGGAACGCCATGGTCTTCGGTGGGCGTTCCGGGACCGCCGGAGAGGTGTGGAAGGGCCGGGCGACCCCTGGGGGGTGGGGCCGCCCGGCCGGTGACCCCGCCGTCTGGTGACGGGGTCCGTACACGAAGCTCCAGCGGGGGCTACTCGAGGAGTTCCGCGTACGAGCCCATGGCCAGGGCGATGTCTGCCTGGGCCCAGAACCGGTGATAGGTGAACACGGGCGCGGCGCCGCCCTTGAGGTAGGCCTCGATCTTCGACCAGGCCGGGTCGTTCTTGTAGAAGGACCGGATCGACAAGAACGTGGAGGACGAGGTGATGGCGTCACCGTTCGGCATGGTCCCGGTCCAGCCGCTCGGGATGTACACCGAGTCGTCGAACCGGTTGTAGTCCGCTCGGTTCTCCGGCACCGCGATGCCGAGGCTGTCCTGGTAGTTGCCCCACATGCCGTCCAGCAGCGCTTTCGCGGTCGACTTCGCCGCGGTGTCACCGGACTTGGCGGCGTAGTAGCTCAGGGTCTTGGCGTACGCGGCGGCCACGCCGACGTCGTTGGTGTAGTCGGCGACGGTGACGTGAAGTCCGCTGTTGGCGCCGGGACTTGACGCGTTCCAGGTGTCGGGCTGGCCCGACCACTGGAGGGTGGAGGGGATCTGGTAGGTGCCGTCGGGGTTGATCGTGGTCTTGGACAGCGCCCACTTGACCCACTTGTCGAGGACCGCCTTGGCCTGCGCGTTCCCGGTCTGCTGGTAGTACTCGGCGACCCGTTCCATCGACCATGCCTGGAAGCCGAACCACTGGTTGGACGGCGGGTCGTGGTAGACGGGCTGCTGGTCGTAGTACATGCCGTAGAAGGTCGACTTTCCGGCCGGCGGGGTCGCGTAGCGGCCTGCCCAGCTGTTGGTCGAACCGCCGGCGATCGCGCCCTCGTCGGACTGCAGCCAGCGATAGAACTCCAGCTGCCGTTGGAGCGACTTGCTCCAGTCGGCCGCGCCGGTTGCCGACTTGGGCCTCAGGTCGGCGGAGGAGCTGAGTGCGTACGCGGCCAGCGGGTTCTGGTAGCCGCTGTGGGCGTAGCTGGACCCGATCCGCCAGGCCCAGCCTCCGCTGGTGTCGGCGGAACCGCCCCACGCGTAGTACCAGGAGAGCAGGTAGTGCGAGGCGTCCTTGCCGGTACCGGCCGGGCAGGTGGTCGGACCGACACAGTTGCCGATCTTCTTGAAGTACTTGTCGTACATGGCGTAGCGCAGGTAGTCGCCCATCCTGGCCGCCTTGGCTACCGTGCCTGACACGGCTGAGCCTTTGCCCTGCTGCTTCGCCCACAGGTCCGCCCAATAGGCGGCCTGCACCGCACGCGCGTCGGCGTCCGGGGCGTTGGTGAACTTCCACTGCTTGGCATAGGAGGCGTCACCGGTGAAGAGGTCCAGGTAGCCGTTCTTGCCCCCGTACTTGAAGGCGTCACAGGTGGGCTGCGGAACCGTCTCCCACACCGACTCCTGCGGTCCGCGCTGGAAGGTGTTGAGGTACGACGGTCCGGTGGCCGTCGGCCCGGCCTCGCACTTGCCGCCCGGTGTGTTGCCGAAGCCGTAGGTGTTGTCGACGTCCTGGATCCAGTGCATGCCGTAGACGTCGTCCGTGCTGTAGGTCGACTTCAGCTCGCCGGCGAGGGGGTCGGTGCCGACCGGTACGGACGAGTCGAGCGCCGTCGGATACTGGTTCGGCGTGTCCTCCTCGGGGGCGTAGGTGGCCGGCTTGGAGGCGTTGTAGAAGGAGTTGGTGGGCTGGTCGGCGTGGGTGGGGATCATGTACCTCTCCATGATGTCCCAGGCGCCGTTGAACTTGGACCAGTCGCCCGTCACCTTGCCGTACATGGCCTGCAGCCACAGGAGGTAGCTGTACGCCTCCGAGGTGGTCTCATGTCCGTGGTCCGGCGCCTCGACGATCAGTGTCTCGACCGAGTGGTAGGGGATGCCCTCGGGGGAGAAGTAGCCGTTCGCCGGGTTGGTGATCTTGCCGTACAGATCCAGGAAGCGGGCGTTGTACGTGCCCGTCGCCGCGATCTGCGTGACCGTCACCGAGGCCTTGCCGTGCCCGGCGGCCGTCGACTCGAAGGTCGCCGCGCCCGTGCCGGAGGCGTTGGCCGTGACGGTCACGGTCTGCGCGGTGTTCCAGTTCGACGGAGTGAAGGTGAGCGAGGCCCCACCGGTCACGGACAGCCCCGAGTTGCCGCCGGTCCGGGCCGTCGTCACCGTGACGTCGGCCGACGGCTGGGTCGAGAGCTTCACCTCGTACGTGCCCGTTTTGCCCTGCTGGACGGCCAGTTGGGTGGTGGAGGTGACGACCGCGGGACCCGAGGCGACCGTGATGCCGACCGGCGTCGATTCCGCGGACGCGCCCAGGCTGTCGTAGGCCTTGGCGAGCAGGGAATGACTGCCCACGGTCAAGCTTGAGACCGAGAGTGAATACGGCGCCGTCGTATCGGTGCCGAGCAGCGTGGTGTCGTCGTAGAACTCCACCTTGCTGATGGTCGCGCCGTCCGCCGCCGCCGCGGTCGCCGCGAGCGGGACGGCGTCACCGCGTGAGTAGGTCGAGCCGGCTGCCGGGCTGGTCAGCACGGTGATCGGCGGCTGGTGGGCACCGGTGCAACTGGTGCCGTTGATCGCGAAGTTGGTCGGGGCCGCGTTGGTGCCGCTGTAGCTGAACTGCGCGCCGGTGGAGACGGCCGCGCCCGCGGCGATGGTGCCGTTGTACGGGGCGTTCTTGACGGTGACCGTCTGGCCGGACTGGGACCAGGTGCCGTTCCAGCCGTTGCTCAGCTTCTGGTTGCCCGGGTAGCCGTACGTCAGGGTCCAGCCGTCGATCGCGGCGGTGCCGCGGTTGGTGAGGGTGAGGTCGACGGTGAAGCCGGAGCCCCAGTCGTTGGTCTTGTAGTCGACGCTGCACTGGACGGCCGCCGCGTTCGCGGTGGTCGATCCGGTGGCGAGCATCGACAGGGGCAGGGCGAACGCGACGGCGACGGCGGCCCAGAGCCGCCGAACCGTTCTGCGTTTGCGTCCGGGATCCATGTGCTGTTCCTCCTTGCGTCACGCGACTCGCGGAGATGCCAAGGCTCTGAATCCAGTGGGAGCGCTCCCATCGTGGGGACGAATGCAAGTGCCGTCAAGATGCTGTGGAGTTCAAAGTTCGAAGCGAGCGCCTGAACGCGAAAAGTTTCGTAAGGGCCCTATGAAACCCCGCCAGTTGTCGCTAGCTTCCTCCTCACCAGTGGGAGCGGTTCCATCACTCGACGCGTCCGTAGCGGCGCGCAAGCTGTGAGGACTCGCTCATGAGACACCCCCCGCATTCAGTACTTTTAGTCAGCTGCACTCTGTCGAGCGCCGGCCTGCCGGGTCTTGCGGCCCGGGGAGCCGCGGCCGCGAGCTCGGCGGGGCACGCCGTCACCCGTCAACGGGACGGTTTCTGCAAGGACTTGGCGCCGATGGACGACTCGGCGCCGATCGACGGCCTGCCTGTCGAACCGTCGCCGCCGCGACTTCACGACGGCCCCAAGTTCCTCTGTCTATAGGGCAGTTCGGCGAAGGCGCCGGGTCGTCGTACCCCCTGTCGGCGGTCGTTCGACGTGGCGCGACGCAAGTGAGTCCGTCCTGCCCACCCGGACCTGGACGGTGCGCAGCCGCTTCTCCGGTTCGTCCTTGATCTTCGTGTGCGACGGCACTTCCTCCGCGTAAGGGCATCGCTCGCGCGTCCGTCCGCACGCCTTCCCACCGCAAGTCCGCTTCGAGAGAAGGAAACCCGCACTCATGAGTTACACCAGGACATCGCTGCTCGCTGCCCTGGCGCTGGTCGCCGGGACGACGGGGACGGCGCTCCTCGTCGGTCAGGCAGGCGCCGCCACCTCGGCCGTCCCCTGCACCGTCGACTACAAGGTGCAGAGTCAGTGGGACACCGGTTTCACCGCAGCCGTGACCGTCACCAACAACGCCGCCGCCAAGTCGGGTTGGACGGTGAAGTGGTCGTACGCCGGCAACCAGAAGGTCACCAACGCCTGGAACGCCAAGGTGAGCCAGAGCGGCACGGCCGTCACCGCGGCGAACGAGAGCTACAACGGCAATCTCGCGAGCGGCGGTTCGGTCAGCTTCGGCTTCAACGGCTCCTACAGCGGCTCCAACGCGATCCCGGCCACGTTCACGCTGGACGGCGTCACCTGCAACGTCAGTGGCGGCCCCACCGACCCGGGACCGACCGACCCGGGCCCCACCGACCCAGGCCCGACCGACCCCGGCACGCCCTCCGGCAAGGCCAACAACCCGTACACCGGCGCCAAGGTGTACGTGAACCCCGAGTGGTCGGCCAAGGCGGCCGCCGAACCGGGCGGCAGCAAGATCGCCAACCAGCCCACCGCCGTCTGGCTCGACCGCATCGTCGCCATCAACGGCGTCAACGGCGGCATGGGACTGCGCGCCCACCTCGACGAAGCGCTGAAGCAGAAGGGCTCAGGCGAGCTCGTCGTCCAGATCGTGATCTACGACCTGCCCGGCCGTGACTGTGCCGCCCTCGCCTCCAACGGTGAGCTGGGACCGAACGACCTCGACAAGTACAAGTCCCAGTACATCGACCCGATCGCGTCGATCCTGTCCGAGTCCAAGTACGCCGGTCTGAGGATCGCCACCGTCATCGAGCCCGACTCGCTGCCCAACCTGGTGACCAACGCCGGCGGCACCCCCACGACCACCGACGCGTGTGTGGCCATGAAGGCCAACGGCAACTACGAGAAGGGCGTCTCCTACGCCCTGGACAAGCTGGGCACCATCCCGAACGTCTACAACTACATCGACGCCGGCCACCACGGCTGGCTCGGCTGGGACAGCAACCTCGGCCCCGCGGTGCAGGAGTTCGCCAAGGTCGCGACGACGAACGGCGCGAGCGTGAAGGACGTGACCGGCTTCATCGTGAACACCGCGAACTACAGCCCCACCAAGGAGCCGTACCTCAAGGTCACCGACACGGTGAACGGCCAGACCGTGCGCCAGTCGAAGTGGGTGGACTGGAACCAGTACGTGGACGAGCAGTCCTTCGCCCAGGCGATGCGCGACAAGCTCGTCGCGGCCGGGTTCGAATCCGGCCTCGGCATGCTGATCGACACCTCGCGCAACGGCTGGGGCGGCACCGCCCGGCCCACCGGCCCCGGCGCGCAGACCACCGTGGACGGCTACGTCGACGCCAGCCGCATCGACCGGCGCATCCACGCGGGCAACTGGTGCAACCAGAGCGGTGCGGGCATCGGCGAACGGCCGACCGCGGCGCCCGCCGCCGGCATCGACGCCTACGTGTGGGTCAAGCCGCCGGGGGAGTCGGACGGCAACAGCACGGCCATCCCCAACGACGAGGGCAAGGGCTTCGACCGCATGTGCGACCCGACGTACGGCGGCAACCCGCGCAACGGCAACAACCCCACGGGCGCGCTGCCGAACTCGCCGCTGGCCGGACGCTGGTTCTCCGCACAGTTCCAGGAGCTGGTCAAGAACGCCTATCCGCCGCTGTCGTAACGTCCTGACGGGTGTGCGACCGTCGGGTCCGTCCCTCGACCCCGAGTCGAGGGACGGACCCACGGAATGCCGACCCGGGACGTGGGCTCAGCCGGCTGATCCACCCATGACCAACCACCACTCGTGGCTGGTTGTGGCGCGGTGTTGTTGGCGGCCACAGCGGATCGACCAGGCCAATGGGCAGGTGGAGTCTGGGGGCCTCAGCGTCGCACGCGGTATCGCAAGTGTGTCGCGCCCTTGCCTTGGATCACGACCGGGTCGTCGAAGCGGTGCGGTGCGCTGGTCAGGTTGGCGAAGTAGGGGATTCCCTTGCCGAGCAGCACCGGTACGAGACTGACGCAGACCTCATCCACCAGTCCCAGGTCAAGCGCCTGCCTGGCGATGTCAGCGCTGGCGATGATGACGTGTTTGTCCCCGGCGATCTCCTTGGCGCGCGCGATACCTTCCGCGACGCCGTCCGCGAAGGTGGTACGCGGCCATTTCGCGGCCTCCTCCGGCGAGTTGTGGGTCACGACGACGACTGGCGCGCCGATCGGGTGTTTGTCGTTCCAACCGTTGGTCAAGTCGAACAGCCGACGGCCGCAGAGGAGTGCACCAGCCCCGGCGAGAACCCCGCGCAACATTTCCGCGCTGTTCGCGTCGACCTGGAAGCACCAGCGCTCGTCGGCACTCGGCACGGTGACATCGCCGGCGTCGTACCAGCCGAACAGCTCACCGGTTCCGTCCTTGGGGTCGGCCACGTAGCCGTCGAGCGACATCGTCATGTGCGTACAGACCTTGGACATGCGGACCTCCTGTGGCCTTTCGTCCTGCATAGACCACCCGGAAGGCCCGAATTCATCGGTCTGCCAGTGATCATGCAGTGGCCTGCCCGCATTATGCCGTCCTGCCGAGGGCCGGGCGTGGGATGTGCTGCATCGGGTGGGGGCGCGCTCCGGGACAGGAGCGTGGACCCCTCGTGGAGCGTCTCCTGCCGTGCCGATGAGTTTCGGGGACGGGGCCGGTCTGCACTGGTATGGAGACTCACACACTCGAGACAGCCGGCGCCGACCTCGTCTATGACGTTCGCGGGCAGCTGCCGGCCACGGATGGACGCCCGCCGTTGTTCATGATCGGGCAGCCCATGGACGCTTCGGGCTTCACCGCGCTCGCCGCGCGCTTTCCCGAGCGGACCGTGATCACCTATGACCCGCGCGGCCTCGGTCGCAGCACCCGTAAGGACGGGCGGGTCGACCACACGCCGCAGACCCAGGCCGGCGACGTCCACGCCGTGATCGAGGCGCTCGGGGCCGGGCCGGTTGAGATGTTCGCCAGCAGTGGGGGAGCGATCACCGCGCTCGAGGTCGTGGCGACGTATCCGGCAGACGTGACCACCCTGGTCGCGCACGAGCCGCCGCTCATCACCCTCACGCCGGACGGCCCGGCGGCCGTGCGGGCGTGGGCCGGAGTCCGGGAGGCCTACGAGAAGCGGGGATGGGGGGCCGGGATGGCTGGCTTCGTGGCGATGACCTCGTGGAAGGGAGAGTTCACCGACGCGTACTTCGCACAGCCAGAGGCCGATCCCGCCGCGTTCGGGATGCCCGTGGAGGATGACGGCTCACGTGAGGATCCGCTGCTGTCCGACCGGTCATGGGCGGTCAGCAGCTATCGGCCGGATGCCGAGGCGATCGCCGCTGCGCCGACCCGCGTCGTGATCGCTCTGGGCGAGGAGTCCGAGGACGTGCTGACCGGACGCACCGCCGTCGCGGCTGCTGAACTGCTCGGACAGCGGGTGAGTGTGTTCCCGAGCCATCACGGCGGGTTCATGGACGGAGAGTTCGGATATGCGGGGAAGCCGGACGAGTTCGCGCAGCGGCTGCGCCAGGTCCTTGACGGCGCCTCGTAAGCGACGGGCGTCATCGAGACCGGCACAGACTCCTACTGCCTCGCCCCCACCCGAGCCCGGGCCGCCGAACCAGCCAAGGCCGGCTGACGGCCTCGGCCTCCTACCGGCGGCCCTCCGCCCTTCGGTCTGCGGGCCGCCGCGATGCGCAGCCGCTCTCTCTTCGGGGCGCGGTCATGAGGCGTCCGCCGATGCGTGACTGAGATGGTCGAGCAGCGCGGCGAGGGACTCTTCGGGCTTCTCCCCAGCGGTGTCGATGACGATGTGGTCCCGATCCCATGGTTCGTAGTGATGGCGGCGAACCTGTTGCCAGTCGGGCAGCGGAAGGTCGGGGATGTCGGTCGACCGGGTGGTGACACGTTTCCGGTGCTCCTCCAGGTCTGAGCAGATGCATTCCACTTCCGCGACCGAGACACCAGCCCTGGATCCGGCGTTGCGCCAGCTGTCGCGCGTGATGGCCAGGGGATTGACCGATTCCGCGATCACCGTGAGTCCTTGCCGGAGATGATCCTCGGCCAAGGCATATCCGACGACATAGCCGACCGGTCCGACAGGGTGCTGGGCCAGGCCAGAGCGGACGATGGCCTGTTCAATGGTGTCAATGCGCAGATGGACCGCGTCGAGGCGCGCGGCCAGGAGGCGGGCCAGCGTGGTCTTGCCGGTGCCGGGCAGGCCGCCGATGACGATGAGCATGGGCGCAATGCTGCCTCAGCAGGAGAGCTGAAGGCAGTTGATCGTCGGTTTCGTGCTCTCAGTGGCAGTGGGCTCGTTGCTGTGGCGTGTGCGAGGCGATAGGAGCACCGCCTCGCCGGCGCCTGAGCATGAACCAAGGAGCTCATCGATGCCGGCTCACGAGCGCGGCCTCTTCGGCGTCGATGTCTACATCGGCCCTTCCCATCGCCGCACCTCCGGCCAGGTCCGTGTGACAGGCGAGGTCGGCCCGCTGCGCGACCGCGGCTGCGCCGGGACAGAGACACGAGCGCGCGGCATCTGCAAGACAGGACGAGGCAGAATCGCACTATATGCGAAGAATACTCTTCTATGCCTAGCATTGCTTCATGTCGGTCACGCGGGTGGTGGTCTTCCGGTTTCACCGTGACCCCCTGGTCTGCCAGGCCCGTATCGGGCTGGTCCGGCGGCTCAACCCCGGGGTGGGGGTGCATGGCGTCTTCGGTGGCCCGGGTGGCCTGCGCGGTGGCGCTTTCCGATTGACGGGCCGGCGGGCACTGGGACTGGACACTCTGTACATGTCCCGCCACAGCGGGTCGTGGAACTGGAAGAACGGGGACCTGGTACTGCTGGACTGGTACCGGGACGTGGGCCATCGACTGCGCTTCGACGTTCTGCATCTGCTGGACTGGGACCTGCTGCTCGCGGAGCCGTTGGACCGGTTGTATGCGAAGGTGCCGGCCGGTGCGGTGGGTCTGACGGTGCCGACGCCATTGAGTGTCATCGGCGATGACTGGCGCTGGATCGCCGGCGATGACGAGGCGCGGGAGTGGCACGACCTTCTGGCTTTCGCCCGCGCCCGCTTCGGCTATGACGGGACCCCGTACGGCTGTCTGGCTGACGGGCCGTGCTTTCCCCGGGCATTCCTCGATGACTATGCCGCCTGCGATCCGCCCGACTTCGGCAACGACGAGCTGCGCTACCCCCTGTTCGCACAGCTGCTGGACTATCCGGTGGTGGACACCGGCTTCCGCAGCGCCTGGCACTGTCCCCAGGACGATCCCTACTTCAACGACCTGGGAGACAGGAACGTCGAGTGGGAGACGGTTGCCGCCGAGCTGGCGAAGCCGGATGGCCGGCGTGCCTTCCATCCGGTCCGCAGTTCTTCGCGCGGACGGCGCGCCAGGTCGGGTGGCCGGAGTTCGTGGATCCGGCGGAGCGGAGGGTAGGGACGTGACCTTGCGATGCCTCTTCGGCCCGCGGTGGCCGAGGGCAGGGCGGTGACGATGACGATCGCGGACTGCAGTGCTGCGGAACGGGTGGTGGCCGTGGTGGCACATCCCGATGACGCCGAACTCCTCGCCTACGGCACGCTGCGGCACTTCCGCCGACTCGGTGCCACGGTGACGGTGCTGTGCCTGACTCACGGTGTCAACGGCGTCTCCCTCACGGACGCGGCCCGGGGGGCTCGTCTCACCGAGAGGGAGCGGATCGATGAGGCGCAGGCCGCCTGGGACGGAACCGGCGTGGAGGTGACCTGCCTCGGCCTTCCCGACGGGGCGCTGCACCCCGACCGTGAGCTGATCTCCCTGGTCGAGGGGGATCTCAGGGCCCGTGAGTGCAACATTCTGATCACTCACAGTCCCAGCGCCGGCAATGACCACCAGGACCATCTCGCCGTGGGCGCGGCCGCCACCAACGCGGCCACCCGCGTCCCCACCTGCCACACCGTGCTCTACGGCGAGCCCCACGCTCCCCACAGCGGTTTCGCGCCCACCGTTCTGGTGGACATCACTGACTTCCTCGACGACAAGATCAAGGCCCTGGCCAGGCACACGTCCCAGCGCGGGCGCTGGTACTTGCGCGAGGACTACATCCGCCACCGCGCCGCGGACGCCGCCTGGCGCCTCCACCCCGCCTATGCCGCCCAGGGAGCCGCGTTCGAGGCGTTCGAGAGCCCCCTGCTCACGCTGTTCCCCCCGGCGCTCGATCGACCCCAGGTGCGCTGACCGGACAGACACGCTGCCGGGCGTTCGGTTTTGACGTGCAGGGTTGCACTTGTTTGCCGTTGGTCTGGGGTCGTGGACGGGTCCGGCGCGGGCCGATGCCCGGCTCGTGGCAGGTCGTGCTCCAGGGGTTTTCGCGGAGGCTCAGGCCAGGGCTTCGATCCGCCCCTCCCGTGGAGGGGGAGCCGGAGGCAAGGATCAGCCTCAAGCGCTGTTGTCTCCGTCGTGGTGGCTCACCCAGGCAAGTACCGTCCGGGCGAACTCTTCCGCCACCTGCTCCGGTGCCGCCGCGTGCCCGTCGGACAGTACCCGGGTCTCGCAGCCCAGTGATGCCGCGAACTTGGCGAGCGAAGGAAGCGAGTAATGATCCCCTGGTGCGCAGACGGCGAGGGTGCGTGCGGTGATGTGTGGCAGGCGGGGCTCCATGATGTAGCGGCGCAGTGACTCGTGGCCCTCCTCGACCCGGTTCAGCACGGTCAGGGCGTCGATGACGTACCGGGTCAGTGCGGCCTCCTCGCCCGGCCGGTAAAAGCTGCGCCGCCTGTTCCACAGCTCCAGGAGATGCGAGCCGTCGGGCTTGGGGTCGACGTGGTCGATGCGGCCGTGCCCGGCGCCGTTGCGCTTCTCGGCGTCGACGAATGCGGCCGCCGACAGCATCAGGCTGGTCACGCGGTCCTGGAGGCGGGCCGCGACCTCGACGGCGATCACTCCGCCGGTGTGGTGTCCGACGAGGTGGAACCGGTCGAGGCCGAGCGCGTCGACGAGGTCGGTCACGCCGTCGGCGAAACGCTCCACGGAATGGGGGCCTTCGGGCTTCGCGGAGGCACCGTAGCCCAGGGTGTCCATGGCGATCGCCCGGTATCGCGCACCGACGAGGGGCAGGACGTCGACGTACTCCGTCCAGGAGCGCGGCGTCTGGTGGAGCAGCAGTACGGGCTCGCCCTCGCCGCACTCCACGTAGTGCAACTGGCCGAAGCGGCTGGATGCGTAGCCTTTGCGCAGCGTGGTGGTGCTCATGCTCGTGTGCGTCGTGTCCGTCATGCGCGGGTCGCTTTCGTCACAGGGCCGGCGGCACCGCGGTGCCGCCGGCTTCGATGAGGTCGGTGGCGGGTCGTACGAGGCCAGGTGCCGCAGGAACACTTCGCTCAGCCCGTCGGCGTGCCGTGTGAGGTGCTCGTGCCACTCATGCGGCGTCTGCTTCCGGCGCGAACTGCACACTGATGCGGCCCAGTTGGCTGATGCGGGCCTCGAAACGGTTGCCGGGCGCGGCGACCGCCATCGGGCCGAGCGCCCCCGTGAGCACCACGTCCCCGGCGCGCAGCGGGTCTCCGGCGCGGGCCAGCGTCGAGGCGAGCCAGACGGCCGCGTTGAGGGGACCGCCCAGGCAGTCGGCGCCGATGCCCTCCGAGACCGGCTGCGATGCGCCGTCGCGTGTCATCGTCATGCGTACGGCACGCAGGTCGAGGCCCGACAGCGGCACGGGTGTGCCGCCGAGGACGTAGAGGCCGCTGGAGGCGTTGTCGGAGACGGTGTCCACGATGGTGATGTCCCAGTCGGCGTTGCGGCTGTCCACGATCTCCAGCGCGGCGAGCGCGAAGGCGGTCGCCCGGATCACGTCCGCCACCGTGCAGTCGCGGTTCGGCAGGTCCGCACCGAGCACGAGCGCGACCTCCGTCTCGACCTTCGGCTGGATGAGCCGCCCGGCCGCGACGGTACCGCCGTCGGGTACGGCCATGTCGGCGAAGAGAGTGCCGAAGTCCGGCTGACCGACGCCGAGTTGGGCCTGGACCGCGGGGGATGTCAGTCCGATCTTGCGCCCGGCGATGCGGCGTCCCGCTTCCAGGCCGCGCGCGACGTTGATCCGCTGCACCAGGTACGCGGCGTCGATGTCGCCCTCGGGGAGCAGGTTCCGCACGGGGGGACAAGCCTCGCCGGTGCGCTCGGCGGCCAGCAGCGCGTCGGCGGCCTTCGTGGCGTCGGCGGCGTTCACAAGGAACTCACCATGGGCGTGTCGACGCCGACGGGACCCAGCGGTGTGGCCCCGCCCGGGGAGCCGAGCGCGCTGTCGCGGCCGGGGAGTGCCTCCGTGAAGAAGCGCCGGTTGTCCTCGCGGAATTCGGGGTCCGCCTTGCGGTCCACCGTGATCGCCTGCTCGGGGCAGGCGACTTCGCAGGCGCCGCAGTCGATGCACTCCACCGGGTTGATGTAGAGCTTGCGCTCGCCCTCGTAGATGCAGTCGACCGGGCACTCCTCCATGCAGGACCGGTCCATGATGTCGACGCAGGACGCGCCGATGACGTACGCCATGGTGTGCTCAGTGCTCCTTCTCGGTGGAGTGCCCGGGGAACAGGGCAGCTTCCGGGTCGATGACGGTGGCCGCGTTGTTGACGGCGGTGGCGGCCTCGCCGAAGCCGACCGAGATGAGGCGGACCTTTCCGGGGTAGTCGGTGATGTCGCCCGCGGCGAACACCCGGGGCAGGTTGGTCGCCATGTGGGTGTCGACGGTGATCTTCCGGGCCTGGAGATTCAGCCCCCAGTGCTGGAGCGGGCCGAGGTCGGCGATGAAGCCGAGTGCGGCGACCACGGTTCCGGCCGGGACGAGACGGGTCTCCTTGGTGGTGCGGTGCTGTATCTCGGCCTGCTCCACCCGGTCGGCGCCGGTGAGCCGGCTGACCTCGCAGTCGGTGACGATCTCCACGCCGAGGGAGCGGACCTTCTCGACCGACGCCGCGTGGGCGCGGAAGCGGGCGGTGCGGTGCACGAGGGTGACCGACCGGGAGATCGGCGCGAGGAGGGCTGCCCAGTCGAAGGCGCTGTCCCCGCCGCCGACGACCACCACGTCCCGGTCCGCGTGCACGAGCGGGTCCGGCACGAAGTACTCGAGTCCGCGCCCGAGGAACTCCTCTCCGGCGGGCAGCGGGCGTGGGGTGAACGTCCCCACGCCACCCGTGATGACGACTGCCTTGGCGCGCACCGTCGCCCCCTGGTCGCTGCGGACGACCGGCAGGCCGTCGGCGTCGTGCGTCAGCTCGGCGGCCCGGTGGCCCAGGAGGTAGCGCGGGGAGTACGACTCGGCCTGGGCCACGAGGCCGTCGACCAGGTCGCGGCCCCGCACGGAGAGGAAGCCGGCGATGTCGAAGATCGGCTTCTCGGGATACATGGCGCTGATCTGCCCGCCGAGCTGGGGCAGGACGTCCATGACGGTGACGGTCAGGCCCCGGAACCCGGCGTAGTAGGCGCCGTAGAGGCCCGCCGGACCGGCGCCGATGATCAGGACGTCGGTGGTCAGGACGCCGGTGTCGTCGGTGAGTTGGCTCATGTCGGCGAGCGTAGGAACGAGGACCGTTTCTCCCTACGGAGTCGTTCCGGTGAGCGGTACGCATCAAGACGCAGCAGGTCGGGCGGTGTGCGGCGGGGCGTCGGTGTCTGTGGAGCACACAGCGAGGGGCCCGCCGTCCGGCGGGCCCCTCGCTGTGTGCCGCGTGTACTGCTTTTCTCAACAACCACCCGGTCGCACAGCGGACCTGCGACCGGGCGTCCGGCAGAGCACTCAGGCCAGAGAACGCCCGATCCCGAGCGCGGCCGTCCGCAGTGCCGTCGCGTACCCAGCCGCGTCCATCCGGTAGGTGGGCGCCGTGATGGACAGCGCGCCCACCAGTGTGGTGCCGCCCGCGAACACCGGAACGGCAAGGCTCGCGTAGCCGAGTCTGATCTCCTCGGACTCCAGGACGATGCCCTCCTCCCGGATCCGGTCGAGCTGGGCGCGCAGACGGCCCGGCGAGACCACCGTGTGGCGGGTGATCGGCTTGAGGCCGCCCCGGACCACGTCGACGAAGAGCGACGGCGGCGAGAAGGCGAGGATCGCCTTGCCGGTGCCCGTGCAGTACAGGGGCAGTCGGCCCGCCACCCGGGACTCGGCGTTGAGCCCGCGGTGCGGGAAGATCTTGTCCAGGTAGACGACGTCCAGGCTGTCGTGGATGGCGAAGTGGATGGTCTCCCGGGTGATCAGGAGGAGATCCTCCATGTACGGCTGCACGGCCTCGCGCAGGATGCGCTGACGGTGCACCCGCTGCCCCAGCTCGAACAGACGCAGTCCGAGTCGGTAGTCGCACCCCTCCCGCTCCAGCAGCCCCCAGGTCACCAGCTCCTGGGCCAGCCGGTGCACCGTGGCCTTGGCCGCCCCTGAACGGCGCACCAGCTCGGCGAGCGAGAGGGCGGCGTCGTCGGAGGTGAAGGCCTCCAGGATCGGACGGACCTTCCCCAGAACGGAGTTCATGGAGTCGGCCCCGCCCGCCTCCTCGCTCGCGGGCGCCGGCGCGGCGCGGTGTGCCGCGTACATCAGTCCCTGCGGCGCCGGGTGCGCGACCGGGTGGGCGAGGGGGTGGTGACCGGCCAGCCTCACGTCGGCCGGCGCTTTCATGCCGACTGCCCCGCGTCCGCGGACGCCGGGTCGATGACCGCGACGCCCATCCCGGTGAGCCACTCGGGTATCGGCTCGTACGCCAGACGCCGTGCGGGCGCATGATCGAGGGCGGCGGCCATCAGGAGCCATGTCCGAAGCTCCTGTGCGCCGTTGCCCGCCGCCTTCTCCAGTTCCTCGGTCGTGTACGCGGTGAGGCGGTGCGCCTCGCCGCGTTCGAGAAGGGTGAGGAACTCGTTGTCGAACTCCGGGGTCAGGGAGGCCTCGGCGGCCCGGATGATCTCGCGGCGGCGGGTGTCGTAGTCCTGCCAGTTCTCGCGGCCGTTGAGCCACGCGCCGACCATGAACTCCTCGTCGTCGCCGTGCGGTTCGCGCCAGTCCGGCCACGGCAGCCGGTGCGAGAGTCCGCCCGAGCCGACCACCGCGACCCGCCGGTCGCCGGGGAAGGCGAGGACGGCCTCGCGGATGGCGACCCCCAGCTCCTGACATCGCTGAAGGGTCGGCAGCGGGTGCGCGAAGACGTTCACCACCAGCGGCACGATCTCCACGTCGAGCCCGTCGAGCAGGTACTGGATGGCGTGCGACTGCCCGTGGTCGATCTGGAGCCGGGCGGAGAACGCCGGATCGAACCGGCCGCTCTGCACCAGCGAGCCGGCGATGTGCTGCGCGAGCGGCACATCGACCGGCTGCGGGCCCTTCGGTGTCCCGGACTCGCCGCTCGCGATGCACTCCCCGACGCCCAGCGTGAACGGCGGGATCAGGTCGAGCCAGAAGCCGCGGAAGTGGTTCGAGCCGATCAGGACGACGGTGTCGGGGCGGACGCGGGCCAGTTCGTCGCGGGCCTGGCCGAGTGCGTCACGGAAGCGTTCGGCGCGGTCCTTGTGGAGGGTCTCCTCCCAGTGCGTGTTCATCAACGTGCTGTGGGAGGCCCCCACACCGAGCACGATCTCGCTCATGCCGTTGCTCCTTCCGGCTTCATGGCGGGCCCGGACTCCCGGGCGGAGTCGCACTCCGCGCGGGTTCGGGTCACGGTGTCGACCGCCGTGCGGATCAGATGGCGGGTCAGTTTCTGCATCTCCCATACGGAGACGGTGTTCATGCCGCGGGCGAAGTCGATGTCGAAGGGTGCCTCGGCCACTTTCGGCATGCCGACGCGGACCGTGGGGATGCCGCGTGCACGCAGGATGTTCGCGTCGGTCGCGCCGCTGTTGCCGTTCAGGACCTCGTGCGGGCGCCCTTCGAGGGCCTCCCACCCGGCGACCGCACTGCGGAAGATCCAGCTCTCCCGGCTGGTGGTGGTCCCCGGGATGGCGAGGACCATCTCGACCTTGGCGTCGAGCCCCGGCATCGAGCGCTTCAACTCCGCGATGGCCGCGGTGAATTCACGCTTCGCCTGCAGGGGCCTCGTCTGCGGGGCGATCCGCAGGTCGACCCGCAGGTTGCAGGCAGCCGTGGTCACCGCGGCCATGCGCGGCCAGCCGCCCCGCACCGACGACACGATGCCCTGCGGCGAGACCGTGCCGCCGGTGTGCCGCTTCGCGTACTCGGCGAACCACTGCTCCAGGTGCCGTACGACGTCGCCGGCGCGGGTGATCGCGTTGTCGTACGGGAGCCGGTGGCGCGAGCCCACATAGGTGTGGGTGCCGTGCACCGTCACCTCGAACCAGACCAGGCCGACCTCGTCCCACGACACGGTCCATCCCGGCTTGGCTATGACCGCGTAGTCGGTGTGGACGCCCTGTTCGAGGAGGAACGAGCAGCCCACCCCCTGGCCGGTGTTGAGCCGATCGCTGCCCGGCCGGGCGTTGGTCGGCATGCCGCCGGCGCCGAACGCGGCCACCAGGTCCCCGGTCAGCGGAACCCCGGACAGTGCGATCGCCTCGGCGGCCATCATCACGCAGGCCGCGTGGCCTTTGGGGTTGGAGGCGCCGAGGCCGGTCACCAGGTCGTCGTAGACGGTGGCCTCGGGACGCATGTCCTCGCGCAGCTTCGGCCCGATCCACGGCACGTCCTCGCTCTCGTCACCCACAGTCAGGGTGTCGATGGGCGCGTACAGCATCAGATCGGGTCCGGTGCCGTCGCCCTCGAGCCGAGCCCACGCGTTCGCCTGGCGGGCGTCGAGCGGCTGACAGGCCGAGCGCAGCCCGACCGATGCGAGGTTCCCGGCGATGAACTCGGCGAGCGGTCGCTCGTCCCCGGTCGGGCTGGCGATTCCGACGAGGCCGACGATCAGCTCGCGCAGCCGTTCGTCGGTGACATGCTCCCAGGCCTCCGTGACCCAGGCGCGACGCTGCTCGTCGAGCCCGGAGAGTCCGGAGGGCTCGTCGACGGGTTGGTCCCCGGTCACTGGTTGATCCGGTGCACCTGGGTCAGCGTCGTCTGCGCGAAGCGGTTCCTGGCGCGGGGGAGTGCCACCGCGATGGCGACGCCGAGCAGGATCTTGAACAGGGTGCGGACCATGATCAGGCCTCCGTTTCCGTGGTGTCCGTGGTGGGTTCGGTGACGCCGGCGGCGGCGAGCTTCTTGCCGTACTCCTCCTCGCTGAGGTTGCGCCAGGCGGTCAGCGACACGTCGGGGCGGTAGAGCTTCTCCGGTGGCGCGTCGGTCACGTCGACCATCCAGGCGTCCTGGCCCGAGAACTGGCCGTGGAACAGCCAGCGGATGGCACCGAGGTACTTGCCGTAGAAGCGGAGGGTGTCCCAGCCCTGTTTGAAGTTGACCATCACGCCGACGTACATGTGGTTGTCGGCGTCGATCGGCACGTAGAACTCGTAGTGCATGAAGTTGGGGTAGGCGATCCGCAGCACGCCCGGCATCGACAGCGACGCGAAGCCGGGGAAGTCCTGGGACTCGATCACCGGGTCGACCTTGTCGGTCGCGCCGGTGTTGCCGAGGTTGAACGTCCCCTCCGGCGGCTGCTTCATCCACCACCGCTTGTTGGTCCAGCGGCCCACGCCCGGGAAGTCGGCCTCCCAGTAGACCTCGTCCTGCACGCGGTAGATCCAGCGGTCCTTCGGCACGATCCGGGTGATGTTCCACGTCGGCATCGGCTTGAACAGGCGCCACAGTGCCGTGCGGTGGAGGTACTTGGCGTGTCCTTCGTCGAAGCCGTTCTCGCAGGCGAAGCGCCAGTTGCCGCCGCGCGGATCGAAACGGCCGCCCATCACGAAGGCGTTCGACACCAGCTCCTCGGGCAACTGCTCGTCGATCGGGTGCGGCTCCTCCTCGGCGAGGGGGATGTACACCCAGACCATGCCGAGCCGCTCCTCGACGGCGTAGGTGCGCACGCTCAGCTTGCCCGTGAGGCGGCAGCCGGGACCGTCGGTGATGACCGCGGACAGATTGCCCGTGGGCAGGTCGAAGGTCCAGCCGTGATAGGGGCAGCTGACTGTGCCGGGGAACTGCTGGTTGCCCTCGGACAGCGGGACGCCGCGGTGCGGGCAGCGGTTGTGCAGCGCGTACACCTTGCCGTTGTCACGGATCAGCGTGATCTTCTCGCCGCAGATCGTGAAGGGCTTCGGGGCGCCTGTGATGTGGCTGGCCCAGGTGACCGGGTACCAGTAGCCGCGGAAACCGGACGCCGCCTTGTCGTAGTGGGGCCAGGAAGACCAGTCCTGCCGGCCGATCTTGTCGGCGGATGCGCGTGGCGCCTTGGCGGGCTCCTTCGCCGTGCTCTTGCGTGCAGCGAGGGGTCGTTCGCTCGTCGTCATCTCGTCGTGGCCTCCTGCTCCAGTGGGTGTGCCGCACGAGCATCCGGCGCGGCGCGGTGCCTGCCTATGAACCTGTTCCGGTGAACGGACCGTGCCGTGCGGCGGACCGGTCAGCGAACCACGGACCTTGATCGCTCAGGGCGGGGGCGGACAGCATCCGTTCATGAACCGCCTGACGATTCCCGGCCTGGTCGACGCGGCGGCCGCTCACCACGGCGAACGGGCCTTCCTGAGCCTCGACGGAACCACGCGCACCTACGCGCAGACGCGCACGGCCGCGGCCACGATGGCCGGCGCGCTGGCGGCCCGCGGCTGCCGCCCGGGGGACCGGGTCGCCGCGCTGCTGTCCAACCGCGTCGAACTGATCGACCTGGTGCTCGGCTGTGCCTGGCTCGGCGCGGTCGTGGTCCCGCTCAACACGGCACTGCACGGACGCCTGCTCCGGCACGCGCTGGACGCCTCGCAGCCGCGGTTCCTGTACGCGGAGGAGGAACTGGCCGCACGCGTGGAGCACGTGGGATACGCGGGGGAGGTGTGGGTGACCGGTTCGCCGCAGGCCCCGGTCCCCGGCCTCGAGAAGGCGCTCGACACCCACCCGTCCCGTCCCGGTGACACGGCCGCCGTCCTGTTCACCTCCGGCACCACAGGCCCCTCCCGCGGCGTGCGCTGCCCGCACGCCCAGTTCGCCTGGTGGGGCCGGAACGTGGCCGACTCGCTGCGCCTGACCGCCGACGACACGCTCTACACGTGCCTGCCCCTGTTCCACACCAACGCGCTCAACACGCTGGCGCAGGCGATGACGGTGGGGGCATCCCTGGTGGTGGACCGCCGGTTCTCCGCCTCGCGCCACTGGACGCGGGCCGCCGAGACCGGCGCCACCTGCGTGTATGTGCTCGGCGCCATGGTGCCGATGCTGCTCGCGCAGCCCCCCGGGCCCGCCGACCGCGCGCACCGGGCCTGGCGCGGACTCGGCCCGGGCACCCCTGGTGCGCTGTGGGAGGTGTTCCGCGAGCGGTTCGGCGTGGCCCTCGTCGACGGGTTCGGCTCCACGGAGACCAACATGGTCATCGGCTCCACGCCGCAGGACTGCCGTCCCGGCTACATGGGCACGGTGCGTGACGGCTTCGAGGCGCGAGTCGTCGGAGCGGACCTCGCACCCGTGCCGGACGGTACGCCAGGGGAACTCGTCGTCCGCACCGATCAGGAGCATGCCTTCGCCACGGGCTATCTGGGCGATGTGACACCGGACCCGGGTGCGTGGCGCCGCACCGGTGACCGGGTGGTGCGCGAGCCCGACGGCTGGTTCCGTTTCGTCGACCGGGTCAAGGACTGCATCCGGCGCCGGGGCGAGAACATCTCGTCGTACGAGGTCGAGGCCGCGCTGCGGGTGCATCCCGATGTCGTCGAGGCAGCCGCGTTCCCGGTCCCGTCCGCACTGGCCGAGGACGAGGTGATGGTGGCGGTCGTCCCGCGCGCCGGCCGCACGCTCGATCCGGCGCAGCTGGCGCGGCACTGCGCAGAGGAGCTTCCCGCCTTCGCGGTGCCACGGTATGTGGACGTGGTCGAGGCGTTGCCGCTCACGGAGACGGGGAAGGTGCGCAAATCGGTGCTGCGGGAGCGGGGGGTGACCGGGGGGACGTGGGACCGATGCGGCTGACCTCCGGCCGGACGCGGGTTCGGCGACGGCCGTCCCGCGGCGCCCCGCAGCCGTGAAGGCGTGTGCCGCGCGCGGCTCCCCCGATGAGATGCCGCGCGCAGCACACGCCTTCACGAGGGCGTGGGAACCCCTGACCAGCTCCCACGCCCCACTGCCTCGGGCCCTCACCCGGGCAGCAGCACAGCCCGTCCCCGCACGCGCCCGCCGCGCAGGGCGTCGAGCGCCGCGGGAGCGTCCCCCAGGCCGAACTCCTCGACCGCCAGGGTCAGTTCACCGTCGGAGAGCCTCCGGACCAGGTCACCGGAGACCTCCCTGGCCCGGCGTTCCTGACGGATCATGTTCACCGGCAGCAGCGCCACCTCGTCGAGCAGCCAGCTCGGCAGATCGAGCTCGACGTGCGGGCCTGCGACGTACCCGATGACGACGGCGCGCCCGCCCCGCTGCACCCAGCGGCTGCGGCCGATGAGCCCGGCACCGCCGAGCGTGTCGACCAGCAGCGTGGCCGACCGGTCCTGGGCGAGACCCTCGGCATCGTCCAGCGTGACGGCCTCCGCGCCCTTCGGCACGTCGGCGAGCTGCTCCTCCCGGCCGACCACCCCGGTCACCCGTGCGCCCGCGGCCAGGGCCTGCTGGGTGACCATCGCGCCGACCGCGCCGGCGGCGCCCACCACGATGACGTCCTCGTCCTGCCCGATCCGGGCGATGTCGTGCAGGGCCACGTACGCGGTCGTGGCGGGGACGAAGAAGCTCGCCGCCACCGCCGGGTCGAGCGGAGCCGCGAGCGGCGTGACGGCCTTGCGCTTCACGCTGACCCGCTCGGCCCACGTTCCGTCGCGCAGGAGACCCAGGCCACCGCCGCGCAGCACGACCTGCGTACCCGGTGCCGGCCCGGAGTCGACGTCGGACTCCAGGACCGTGCCCGCGCCCTCGACTCCGCCGATGTACGGCAGGGCCGGCTTGAGCTGGAAGTCACCGGCGGCGACGGTGGCGTCGAGGTGCGAGACACCGCCGGCCGTGACCTGGACGAGGACCTCACCGGGTGCGCGGACGGGCTCCGGCAGCTCGTCGAGTACCGGAGGGGCGCCCCAGGCGTGGAAGCGTACGGCCCGCATCAGCCGGCGGCCTTGCCGATGAACTCGAGGCTGAGGGGGTTGTAGCGCTCGGCCTGCTCGTGCTGCGGCCAGTGCCCGCAGTTCTCGAACAGTTCCAGGCGCGACCCGGGGATGCCCTCGTGCAGCGCCGTCGCCTCGGGGGTGTCGCCGAACGGGTTCTGTCGTCCCCACACCACCAGCGTCGGCTGGGTGATCTGTGCCAGGTGCTCGGGGCGCAGCAGGTTGCGCCGGCGGCGCTCCATCTGCTGGAGGGACAGGAGGTTGTCGACGCCCGCGACGAACTCCGGCGTGTGGTAGATCGCGTGCCGGACCTCGACCAGTTCCTCGGTCGCGGAGGCGTCGTCGGCCATGAGCAGCCGCATCCGCTTGCGGGTCAGCTCGATGTCGTCGGACGTGACGGCCTGCTTGGTGCTGGTGCGGATGCGTTCCATGACCTCGGGGTTGGCCACGGTGCCGCCGGAGCACAGCAGTTGGAGGCTGCGCACCCGCTCGGGGTGGTCGATGGCGGCGCGGGCGCCGACCCAGCCGCCCAGGGACTCGCCGACGATGTGGGCGCTGTCGACTCCGACGGCGTCCAGGTAGTCGAGCAGGTGGGCGACGTAGTCGGCGATCTCGTACGGCTTGTCGGGCTTGCCGGTGTAGCCGTGGCCGAGCATGTCGATGGCGTGCAGGTCGTAGGCGGCGTGCGCGGTGATGTTGCGCGCGAAGGCCTCCAGATGACCGCTGGTGCCGTGCAGGAAGACGACGGCCTGGGCGGCCGGGTCACCGGCGCGCAGGGTGCGGGTGGGAACTCCGCCGGCGTCGACGTACTCGACGCGGAAAGGGGTGGGGCTGATCTCGGTCCAGATGGACATGCTGCACTCCGAAGGCGGTTGGGGAGGGGGATGTTTCAGCTCAAGGAGTTGAGGAAGCCGCTGACCACCGAGTGGTACGCCTCGGGGCGCTCCTCCTCGAGGTGGTGGGAGGTGTGGTCCATCACGTGGAGGTTCCCGTTCGGCACCATGCGGGCCAGCATCAGCGGGTAGTCCGGGGTGAGGAACGCGTCCTGCATGCCCCAGATGAACAGGGTGGGAGCCTGGATCTGCCCCAGTTCCTCGGTGAGGTCCTGCCATTCGCCGCGCGGCGAGTCGGACATGGCCGCCAGCGCGCGCTCCTCCTCGTCGAGGCTCTGCTCGTAGCGCAGCGTCAGGGTCTCCTCGGGGAGCTTCGCGCCGTCGTACCACTCCAGCTTCGTGATCAGCTCCCGCATCTTCTCGCGGGTCGGGCCCTCGCCGCCGTAGTAGATGTCGCGGGCCGTGCGGCCACGGTGCCCGTTCTCCGGGAGGGGGGCGAGCGGTCCGTAGAAGACGGGCATGCTGCCGGTGACGACCAGCGAGCGGACCCGGTCCGGGTACTTCGCGGCGAGGTTGAGGGCGATGGTGCCGCCCCACGAGCTGCATATGAAGTCGGCGCGGTCGACGCCGAGCGTGTCCAGCAGGCCGACGGTCTTCGCCGCGTGGTGGTCCCACATCGGGCCCTCGATGGGGGACTTCTCCGACTTGCCGTACTGCTGGATGTCGACGAGCAGACAGCGCCGGTCGGCGGCGAACAGGTGCGCGACGGGTCCGAAGTCGCTCCACGCGGTGCAGCCGGGGCCGCCACCGTGCAGGAACACGGTGTCGGTCCCCGAGCCGAGGTCGTGGTAGTGGTAGCGGATGCCCGCGCCGTCCGCGTAGTGGCTCTCCGGTGCTGGTGACATGCGAGTCCTTCCGTACGAAGCAGGGGGGTGCGGTGTCGAGCCCATCACCGGGCCGGGCGCGGGCCCAGCGGCGCGGTCCGTTCAGCGAACCGCTCTCGCTGGGTGGCCCGGGTGATCGCTCACTGCGCGGTGTAGCCGCCGTCCGCGTGCACCACCGCGCCGGTGGTGAAGGACGAGCCGGCGGCGAGCAGCGGGAGCACCGCGTGGGCGATGTCCTCGGGCGTGCCCCAGCGGCCCAGCGGCACCTTGGCGGTGAAGGCGGCCTGGGCGGCGGCGTCGGTGGTGGTGGCACTCTCGTTCATGGGGGTGCGGACGGGGCCGGGCGCGACGCAGTTCACGGTGACGCCGGTCCCGGCGACCTCCAGAGCCGCCGACCGGGTGAGCGCGGCGACCGCGCCCTTGGTGGCGGCGTAGCCGGACCGTTCGGGGGCGCCGGTCGTGCCGAGCACGGAGCCGATCGTGACGATGCGACCGTGACCGGCGTCGAGCATGCCGGGCAGGACGGCGCGCATCGCCAGCCATGTGCCGACGACGTTGGTGTCGAGGGCGGCGCGGAAGTCGTCGGGGGTGAGGTCGAGCACCGAGCCACGGGCCAGCTTGCCGGCGGCCGTCACCAGGCCGGTGACGGGGCCCCAGCGTTCGGCGGCCCGGCTCACGGCCGCGGCCAGCGCGTCGGGGTCGGTGGTGTCCGCGACCAGTGCCAACCGGCGGTCACCCGCGATGCCTTGGAGCTGCTTCTCCGCCGCGTGGCAGCGGTCCTCGGAACGCCCGGTGACCACCACGGGGCGCCCGGCACGGGCCACCGCCTCCGCGACGGCCAGGCCGATCCCGCTCGTGCCGCCCGTGACGAGCACGGCCCCGTTCTGCGGGGCTGCTTCGGTGTGTTGTGGGGAACTCATCCGCCGAGCATGCGGAACGCAGGGGAACACGCCAACGCGGGTGGTCCGGTCACCGGAACCGGGCCGTCCCGCCTCGGCGCGGCCTCACTGTCCGGTGAACACCGGCGTCCGCTTGTCGAGGAACGCCTGAAGCCCCTCCCTCGCGTCGGCGGTCCCGATCAGGTCGGCGACGCCCTTCTCCTCGCGCTCCAGGGCCTGTTCGAGGGGCAGCCCGTACCCCTCGTCGACGACCCGCTTGAGCAGGCCGATGCCGGCCGTCGGCTGCGCCGCGAGGCGGCGGGCCCGCTCGGCGACCGTCGCCTCGAACTCGGCGTGCTCCACCACGACGTCGACGAGTCCGAGCTCCAGGGCGCGCTGTGGTGTCAGCTGCTCCCCCTCGATCATCAGCCGTTTCGCCAGGTGGGGGCCGACGAGCCGGGGGAGGCGCTGGCTGCCGCCGGCCCCCGGGAACAGTCCGAGCCGCATCTCCGGGAAGCCGAACGTGGCCTCCGTCGAGAGGATCCGCAGGTCGCAGGCGAGCGACAACTCCGCGCCGCCGCCGAGCGCGTGGCCGTTCATCGCGGCGACGACCGGCTTGGGGGTCTGCTCGATCACCCGTTGTACGTGGATCCAGCGGCGCATCCTCGCCTGGTTGTCCGCGGACAGGTCGCGCATGACGGCGATGTCGGCACCGGCGACGAAGAACCGGCCGGTGCCGGTGATGACGATGCAGCGCACCTCCGGATCGGCGGCCAGCGGCGCCAGCGTCGCGAGGAACTCCTCGATCATCGCCGGATCCACGGCGTTCACCTTGGGACGGTCGACGCGCACGGTGGCCACGGCGCCGTCGCGCGTCACGCGCAGCACGGAGGGCTTCTCCTCGGTCGGCTTCTCCTGAGTCGGCCCTTCCTGGGTCGGCTTCTCCGGTGTCATCCTCGCCTCGCTCACTCGGTCACTCCTTCGGCGGTCAGCGTTGCCAGCTGTTCATCGCTCAGGCCCAGTAGTTCCCGCAGTACCTCGTCGGTGTGCTGGCCGAGGAGAGGTGCGGGCCGGTCGAGTTCGCCCGGCGTCGCCGTGAGCCGCGCGACGATGCCCTCGTGCCGGACCGGCCCGGTCAGGGGGTGGTTCAGGACGGGGTAGAAGCCGCGGGCCGCGAGCTGCTTGTCGGCCTCGACCAGGTCCTGTCCGGTCGCCACGACCGCCGCTGCTACGCCCTCCGCCTGGAGCGTCTCGGCCAGCTTGAGCGCGTCGTGCCGGCCCGTCCAGGCGGCGAGGGCGGCGTCGATCTCGTCCTCGTGCGCTCGGCGTGCAGCCAAGTCGCCGTCGGCGCAGGGGAGTTCGACCAGGCGGGTCAGGGCCTGCCACTGTGCTTCGTCGGTCACCGACAGCGCCACCCACCGGTCGTCCCCGGCTGCCGGATACACCCCGTGCGGCACGGCGCGCGTCGACCGGTTCGGGAACTCGGCGGTCCGGGGATCCGGATCTCCGTCGCCCAGGACGGGTTCCAGGGCGGCCGGGCCCATCGTCGCGGCCATCGCCTCCAGTTGGGACAGGTCCACGTGGCCGCCGCGCCCGCGCGCCAGCAGGTCGAGCGTGGCGAGCACCGCCGAATTGGCCGCGATCATGTCGCCGAGCCCGAAGGTCAGCCCCTGCGGCGGGCCGTCCGGATCCCGGGTCTCGCTGGACAGGCCGGACATCGCGGCGAGCGTGTCGGCGAACGTGACGGCCTTGCGCCAGGGACCGGTCTGGCCGACCCCCGCCATCGACACCAGGATCACGTCCGGGTTGAGTGCGCGCAGCGATGCGTAGTCCATGCCCCAGCGGGCGAGCACACCCGGACTGAAGTTCTCCACGACGACGTCGCAGTGCGGGACCAGCTCGCGCAGCAGCCGTCGGCCCTCCTCGGTCCGCAGGTTCAGGGCGACGCCGCGCTTGTTGCGGTTGAAATTGACGAAGTAGCCGCTGTCGTCGGGGTCGGAGCCCGGCCGCAGATGCATCGACGGGGCAAAACGCGTGGGGTCCTGGCGGTGCCGTGACTCGATCTTGACGATGTCCGCACCGTGCTCCCCGAGCTGCTTGGTCACGTACGGACCGGCGAGGACCCACGTCAGGTCCAGGACCCGCACCCCTTCCAGGGCCTTGGACTTCGGCTTCTCACCGCTGCCGCGCACCCGGCTCGGTCCGGACCCGCCCCACGGCTGATCGCCCGGTGCCGCCTCCCGCAGTGCGGGCAGAGCGACCGGCCGCGGCAGAGCCGCCCAGGGAAAGCCGACGTCCTGGACGCCGCCGTCGGGCAGCCCCTCGCCGGTGATCGTGACCAGGGACTCGCGGTCGCGCAGCTGCGGGTTGTCGGTCAGACGCGCGGCCGGTACGACCTCCGCCCACGGCAGGGCCCGGTTCCGCGCCTCCGCGGCCAGTTCGGCGGCCGGCTGCCCCGCCGCGAACTGCCGTACGACTGCGTCCACATGGGGGCGCTGCCGCCACCGGAACGTGGCGTCCTGCCAGCGCTCGTCGAGGAGGTCACCGGCCTCGCCACGCTCGGCCATCCACGCCAGCAGATCCGTCCACATCCGGTTGCTGCCGGAGTAGCCCCCGGCCACATACCCGTCCGCCGCCTCGAAGATCTGGTGCGCCACGTGTTCGTACACCCCTCCGTTGCGTACGGGGAAACGTCCGGCGTGGATCCATGCGAGGGCGGCGGTCTCCAGCGTGGCGGCGACGGCCTCCTGCGCGGAGATGTCGACCAGTTGAGGGGTGCCCGACACCACGGCCAGGAGCGCCCCGATCGCCGCGTGGGCGCCGGCGGTCTGGAGCGCCTGTTCGCGCGGCGGCGGCTTGGGCTGTGCGTCGGGGCGTCCGCCGAGCCAGGTCATGCCGCCCGCCGACGCCAGCACCAGATCGTCGCCGATCCAGTCGCGGCGCGGGCCGGTCAGCCCGAACGGCGTCACCACCACGTGTACGGCGTGCGGCCACCGGGACGAGCCGTCCTCCCGCAGGCCGCGCAGCCGCGCCACGGGCCCGCTCTCCAGGACGACGTCGGCGTCCGCCGCCAGTGCGTCGAGCTCGGCCGTGCTGTTGGCCGGGGTCCAGCGTTTGCCTGCGTGCCAGTGCGTACGGGCGGCCGTGTCGAGGCCGGTGCCCGGCTCGGTCCGTACCACGTCGGCGCCGATTCCGACGAGCAACCGGGCTCCCTGGAAGGCGAGTTCGTCGGTCAGGTCGAGCACGCGCAGTGTTGCCGGGTCCGTGTCTGGTCCCACCACGGCTCCTCCCCTTACGTGTCCGCAGCCTTTGCGGAATCTCACGATCACCGGGGTCGGGGAGGCGGGCCACGGGGGTGTTCTGCTGACCGGAACCGGCTGCGGAGTGGAGGCGCGCGGACGCGGCGAACTACTGCTCAGCTCGCGGCGCGGGCGGGACGCGCCCCGGCCCGTTTCGGCCGGCGAACCGCGCGAGCCCTTTCGTACGACGGACTGTCCTGCGTCTTCTGCGCCACACCCCGCTCGATGCTCTCCGCCGCGGCACGCAACGCCGCGAGGCACCGGTCCGCCGACACCTGCGTGACCGGTGCGGTGACCGAGAGCGCCGCGTACTCCGAGCCGGGCAGAGCGACCGGCACGGCGAGGCTGGCGTGCCCGGCTCTGACCTCCTCGACCTCCAGCGCGTACCCCTGGCGTGCCGCCTTCGACAGCCGCTGGGCCAGGACCCGCGGGTCCGTCACCGAGCGTCGGGTCATCGCGGGCAGCCCCGCGTCGGTGAGCGCCGCCACCCGCTCGGGTCCGTCCGGCGCCAGGGCGAGCAGCATCTGACCGGTCGCCGCACAGGAAGCGGGGAGGTGACCGCCGACGTACGAGGGGCCGAGCACGTTGGCCTCGCCTGCGATCTTCTCCAGGAACAGCACGTGGGTGCCGTCGAGGACCGCGAGGTGCACGGCCGTGCGGGTGCGTGTGAACAGGTCGGCCATCCGCGGGCGGGCCACGGTCCGCAGCACCGAGGAGGCGGGCACTCGCTGCCCCAGGTGAAAGAGCCTGATGCCGAGCTCGTACATCTCACCGCGCCGGTCCAGCAGACCCCACTGCACCATTTCCTGGGCGAGGCGGTACGCCGACGCCTTGGGCACGCCCGAGCGGCGGCTCAGCTCGCTCAGTCGCAGGCGGTCCGCCCCCGACTCGAACGCGGCGAGCAGCAGCTGGGCCTTGCCCAGGACGGAATTCGGCAGCAGGACGTCCTCGTCTGAATACGACCCCATCAGCGTCCCCTTACTCCGTCGCACGGCGTTACAGGCCATTTGAAGTGCAACAACGCCATGTTGCATAGAGGGGCGGGGGTGTAAACATCAGGCTACGGGTATGCCGGTGTTCTCCTCCTGGGGCTGGTCGGCATCCTGCGGAGGGTGTTGCCCGGAGTACTTCGGGATGCGCGCGAAGAGGACAAGTGCCACCCGGTGGCGGCCGGCGGTGTCGTGGCGACCCCGGGTGACGGTCCGCCGGCGATCGCTGACGACAGCGCCCGCCCTCGGAGCTGTGCGTGCTCCTTGCCGTTCGGGCGTCAGTTCGCTGGAGCGTACGAACGGCCGCAAGCCGCCTCGATCGAGCCGGTCCGCCAGACGGGACGTCGCGCTTTGCACAGGTCTTCCGGAGTGCCAGGTTTCGGCCACCTCGACAGCACTCCGACCGGAGGTCGTTTTCAATGTTCCGTCTCCACCGAACGGGAGGGCGTCCGGCGGTCGCCCTGTTCACCCTCCTCCTCGCCACCGCCTGCGGCGCGGGCACCACCGACTCGGCGGGATCCGCGGGCGGCACGAGCCCGACCGTGCGGATCGCGCTCGGCGTCGACGCCGCGTACGCCCCGCTGTATCTGGCCGTCGAGAACGGCATGTTCAAGAAGGCCGGCCTCGACGTGCAGCTGACGAAGGTGGAGGGTGGACCCGCCGCAGCCCAGGCGGTCACGGCCGGCACTGCACAGATCTCCGTGAACGCGGACTCCACCGCGCTGCCGCAGATGGTGAGCAACCCGCGCCTGCGCGCCCTGGGCGTGTTCCAGTCCTCGGGCCGCTACCTCAAGGTCGTCCTGCGCAAGGGCGTCACCTCGCCGAGCCAGATCAAGACGATGGGTTCGATCCAGGGCATCGGCCTGTACGCCACGCACGAGTACCTGGACCACCACGGCATCGACCCGGACTCCGTGAAGATCCAGCAGAGCTCGCCGCAGGAGATCCCCACCATGCTCCAGCGCGGTGACATCGACGGTTACATCCTCTTCGACCCCTGGGCGACCAAGGGCGTCGAGGCCGGCGGCCACATCGCCGGTTCCATCGGCGACTTCGGCGTCACGTACAAGCAGTGGCTGCTCGCGGACGACAAGTGGCTGAAAGAGAACGAAAATCTCGCCGGGAAGGTGTTCAAGGTGGTCGCGGAGGCCGACCGGCTGGTGACGAAGGATCCGCACGCGGCCGCCGTCGCGGCGCACGAGCAGGCCCAGCTGCCGGTGGCCCAGACGGAGAAGGGCGTCGGCGAGATCTCCTTCACGGCTCGCTCCCTGACCTCGGCCGATGTCGCCTCCTCGCGCAAGATCGTGGACTTCCTCCTCGCGCAGAAGCTCATCAAGAACGCACCCGACTACGACACCGTGCTGTTGCGGGGCTGGTACGACCAGCACGCCAAGTGACCGCCTGTGACGAACCACGTGCGAGCCCGTCCCGCTGAGCGGACCGTCGCGCATGCTCCTGCCCCTCCACCGGAAGTAGCGTTCGCCCACTCACGGGCCCGCACCCCCGATTACCTGCCAAAAGCGCCCAACTCCGAGGTGACCATGCAGAATACGTCCCGCCCGAATGCCCGCCCCGGCCAACGCATCGCCGGCACCGTCTTCCTCGCCGCCGCGCTGACCACCGTGACCGCCTGCGGAGCGGGTACCACCGACGCCGGCTCGGGGTCCGGCGGCAAGGCAGGTGTTCCCCACATCCGCATCGCCGTAGGTATCGACGCTGCGTACGCGCCGTTCTTCGTGGCCGATGCCGAGGGACTGTGGGCCAAGCACGGGGTCGACGTCGACCTCGTCCAGTTCGCCAAGGGCGGGGAAGGTGTCGACGCTCTCAACGCGGGACAGGTCCAGATGGCGGGGAACTCCGACGCCACCACCATCGGCCTGCTCGGGGAGAGCCAGGACCTGCGCTCACTCCTCGTGTACGAGGACTCCGGGAAGTACCTCAAGGTCGTTCTGGGGCCCGATGTGAAGTCCGCCGCGAAGATCCGGAAGATGGCCGTGGTCCCGGGCCTGTCCCAGCTGGCAGCCACGCGGTTCCTCGAATCGAAGGGCATCAAGCCTGACTCGGTCGAATTCGTCACGGCCGACCCTGCCGAGATCCCGGCGCTCACCAAGAAGGGCGACGTGGACGCCTACGTCCTGTGGGAACCGTGGCCGGCCAAGGGGGTGGAGCTGGGCGAGCGGATCCTGGAGACCACCGGCGACTACGGCTTCAGCTACCAGCACTGGCTGCTGTCGACGTCGACCTGGCTGAAGGACAACAGGGACGTCGCCGCGAAGGTGGCGGCCACTCTCACGGAAGCGGCGGAGAAGACCGAAAGCGACCCGCAGGTCGCGGCACAGTCCACCAAGAAGGCCGCGAAGATCCCCACCGACCAGACCCTGACCGCGGTGAGGGAGATCAACTTCGGCGTCCGCGACTTCACGGCGAAGGACCTCGAGGGCTACGACAGCACAGCCCAGTTCTACCTGGACACCGGCAAGGTGAAGGCCCGCCCCGATGTGTCCCGCACCGTCCAGCGCGGCTGGCTTTCCGACAACGCGGAGGGATCCTGATGGCCAAGGCGATCCAGGGGATGGAGAAGGAGACGGTGCCGGGGGACGTCGCGGTGGCCGCGACAACTGTGGCAGCTCCCGGTACGGAGCCGGCACCCGGACGTGGAGCGGCTCTGCGTGTCGAAGGCGCGGGCATCTCCTTCGGTGACTTCCAGGCCGTCCAGGGCATCGATCTGGACATCCCGGCCGGAGAGTTTCTCTGTTTGCTCGGACCGAGCGGCTGCGGCAAGTCCACACTGCTGTCGGCCATGGCGGGATTCACTCAGGTCAGCGAGGGGACTCTCACCGCGAACGGTGCACCCGTCCGCGGCCCGCACCCGGAACTCGGCATGGTGTTCCAGAGCAGTGAGGCGCTCTTCGACTGGCTGACGGTGCAGCAGAACGTCACCTTCGGACCTCGCATGCGCGGCATGTCCCGCGCCGAGCAGAACCGGGTGGCCGACGAGTACCTCGGCCTGGTCGGACTGCGCCACTGCGCGGACCGGTACCCCGGCCAGCTCAGCGGCGGCATGCGCCAGCGCGTCCAGATCGCCCGGGTCCTCGCCAACGAGCCAGGTGTCGTCCTCATGGACGAGCCCTTCGGCGCGCTCGACGCGCAGACCCGGCAGGTGCTTCAGCAGGAGACGGCTCGTATCTGGAGCGCGTCCGGCTGCACCATCGTCTTCGTCACGCACGACATCGACGAGGCGATCCTCCTCGCCGACCGGGTCGCCGTGATGACGGCTGGCCCCGCGGCCTCGATCAAGTCCCTGTACACGGTCGACCTGCCGCGTCCCCGCAACGAGTCCGACCCGGCCGCCCTGCGCCTGCGCAACCAGCTGCGCGAGGACATCGGAGAAGAGGTCCGCAAGGCCATGCGCGACCAAGGGCTCGACGACCAGCTCGACCGAGAGGCGAAGGGCGCATGACCATTACTACGACCGAGGCCCCCGCCACGGCCCGCACCCGGACCCGCACCCGCCGCACCACGGGGAAGGGCGGCGGACAGGCGCTGCGCACCATCGGCCTCTACATCGTCGCCATCCTCGTCGGCCTGGGTGTCTGGCAGCTCCTGGCCATGAAGTACGGTCCGTCCTTGGTCGCCTCGCCGAGTCAGACCCTGTCGGCCGCCCGCGAGCTGGCGGCCGACGGAACGCTGGGCAACTCGATCATCGCCTCCAGTCGTCGCATCCTGATCGGCTGGGGCCTGGGCGTCGTGGTGGGCGCCCCGGTCGGCCTGCTCATCGGACAGATCAGGATCGTCCGCGTGCTCCTGGAGCCGTACACCGAGTTCTTCCGCTTCATTCCGCCGGTCGCCTTCGTGACACTGGCGGTGGTGTGGCTGGGCATCGGTGAGAGTTCGAAGGTGGTCCTGATTTTCTACACGGCCGTCTTCATCGTCACGCTCAACACCAGCGCGGGCGTGATGGCCGTCAACGAGTCCAAACTGCGGGCCGCCGCCAGCCTCGGGGCCGGCCGCCGCCAGATCCTGCAGCGCGTCGTGTTGCCGTCCACCGTCCCGTACATCCTCACGGGCGCCCGCCTCGCCATGGGCAACAGCTTCCTGACGATCGTCTCCGCCGAGATCGTCGCCGCCCAGGTGGGTCTCGGCTCCCTCATCTGGACCTCCCGGAACTACGGCCGGATCGACTGGGTCTTCGTCGGCATCATCACCCTCGGCATCCTGGGCCTCGTCTACGACCGGATCCTGCGCGTGATCGCGATGCGTGTACTGTACAAGTATGGGGCCAAGGTCTAGACAAGGGGCGTCGGCGATCTACGGGGGAGCGCAGTCACCAACGGGGAAAGAACGGAGAACACAGCACGTGAGCACTACCGCATCCACGTCGCGCGCCCTGTTCCTCGAGAAGTTCGGCACTCTGCCGAAGCTCGGGGAACGCACCGTGCCCGAGCCGCGCCCCGGACATACGCTCGTCCGGGTGGCGGCGGCCACCGCCGCCCATCTGGACCTGAACATCCTCGACGGACAGTTCGGCATCCTGCCCGCATTGCCGTTCGTCCCCGGCACTCAGGGCAGCGGCTACGTCGTCGCCTCCGACACGCACCCCGAGGGCGCCCTCGTCCGGCTGCGCGGCGAAGGGCTGGGCCTGAGCCGTGACGGCGCCTGGGCCGAGCACGTGCTCGTGCCGGACGCGGCCGCGGAGATCATGCCCGAGGGCACCGACCCCGCCATGGCGTGCATCTACTTCTCGCCGGTCGGCACCGCCTGGGCGTCCGTCCATGCGATCACCCAGGTGCGGCCGGGGGAGCGGGTGCTGGTCACCGGCGCGTCCGGCGCGGTCGGTGCCGTGGCTGTGCAGCTCGCGGCGCGCGCCGGCGCGGAGGTGGTCGGCGCGGTCGGCCGCCCGGCGAAGCTGGCGCATGTGCCCGGCGTCGCCAAGGCACTGCTCGCCTCCGACCTCTCCGAGGAGGCGATCGGCGGCAAGGTCGACGTCCTGATCGACACCGTCGGCGGCCAGATCCTGCGCGACGCCCTCACGCTGGTCCGGCCCCGCGGCCGGGCCGCACTCCTCGGCTACACGGCCGGGCGCGAGCTCACCCTGGACCTCGCGGACTTCTTCCTCGCGGACGTCTCCCTCCTCCCCGTGAACATGATCAACCGCAGCGCGGAGGTCGCCCCCGAGGTGCTGCGCCTGCTGCCGGAGCTGTCCTCGGGTGCGCTGACGCTGCCGTACGAGAGCTACGGGATGGACGCGCTCGGCGAGGCCGTGGAGCGGCTGCGCACGGGCGCGGTGGTGGGCAAGATCGTGCTCGACATGGGGAACGCCGGCACGTGACCCCCGCCTCGCCGTGACAGGCGGGATGCACTGCATCCGAGACCCGGCCGGGCAAGGTGTCCGGCCGGGTCTCGTGCGCACGGTGCGGACGGAGGGGGCAGCCGATGCACCGCCAGAGCGGAGCCGGCCCTTCGCAGCGAACAAGTGCGCGCGCGGCGGCCGGCCACGACTCGCGGACCGGGGCACCGACCGGGCCGCCCATCCTCGTCGCTGAGGATCACAGCCGGACAGTGTGGCGCACCGGGAAGACGGCGAAGCCCGTGCGGTGTGCCAGCGTTCCCCACAGACCGCGTGGCAGGTACAGCGAGACCACGATGGCCGCCGCGCCGACCACGACCAGGTACCAGACACCGCTCTGCGCGAAGTACTTGTCGAGCAGGAAGTAGGCGACGGCGCCGACGACGGGTCCCTCGACCGTGCCGATGCCGCCGATGACCACCATGAAGACCATCAGGGCCGAGTACTGGACCCCGAAGATCTGTGTCGGCGACGCGACGCCCAGGCTGTTCACGCAGATCACCGCGCCCGCCGCCGCGCAGCCCCCCGCCGCGGCGACGTAGATGACGCGCTTGCCGCGGGTGACGTTCACGCCGAGGGAGCCCGCGGCGGTGTCGTCGTCGCGGATGGCCTGCAGGCCCAGGCCGAGCCGGCTGCGCAGGACGGCGTACGTCCCGAGCACGGCCGCCGCCATGACGGCGAGTGCCAGCCAGTAGGTGTACGCCCGCCGCAGCACCGGGTCGGCGGTGACATCGGACAGGCTGCGTCCGCTCGCCGCTCCCAGGGAGTCGAAGCGCACCACGATCAGACGTACGACTTCGGCGATCACCCAGGTGCCCACGGCGAAGTAGCCGCCGCGCAGCCGGAAGGCGAGGTACGACAACGGCCAGGCGACCAGGGCCACCAGTGCGGAGACCACGAAGGTGCCCGTGTAGACGTTCAACCCGTGGTCGTTGACGACGAACAGGAGGTAGGCGCCCAGGCCGATGAAGGCTTGCTGGCCCATGGACATCATGCCCGCGTAGCCCGTGAGCAGGTTCCACATGGAGGCGAGGGCCACCAGGTAGCAGAGCTTGACGAGTTGCGCGGTGACGCCGGTGGCCACGAGGTACGGCAGGACGGCCATCGCCAGCAGGACGACGGCCGTTCCGGTCAGGCCGAGGGCCGTCGCGCGGCCACCGCGGTGGACGGCGGGCAGTGCGGTCGCCTCCGCGGCGGGGGCTGTCTGGACGGTCATGCGGGAACACTCCTGCCGAACAGGCCCTGGGGGCGGACCACCAGGATGAGGAGGAAGACCAGGTGCCCCGCGAGCAGGGGCAGGTCGGGAGATATCTGGGCACCGACGGACTGCGCGATGCCCAGGACCATGCCGCCGGCGAGGGTTCCCCACAGAGACCCCAGGCCGCCGATGATGACCGTCTCGAAGGCGAACAGGACGGTGAGCTGGCCCTCGTACGGGGTCACCCCGCCCTGGCGCATGGTGTAGAGCGAACCGGCCAGCGCGACCGTGGCGAAGGCGATGACCGAAGTCAGGGCGTAGATCCGGCGGTTGTCCACGCCCATCAGACGGACCGTCGTGCGGTCGTCGGCCGTGGCGCGGACGATACGGCCCGGCTGGGTGCGGTGGAGGAAGAGGTGCAGGGCGGTGAGCACGGCGACCGCTGCCACGACGGTGATCAGCGGGAACCAGCCGATCGCCAGGCCGCCGCCGAGGTCGATGCTCGCGGTGCCGAGGGAGCCTGTGGACAGGGGCTGGGCGTCGTTGCTGAACATCTGGACGAGGACGTTCGGGATGATGAGGGAGATGCCGAAGGTGACCAGCATCGGGGTGAGTTCGCCCAGGCTCATCGCGCGGTCCAGCATGGAGCGCTGGACGAGATAGCCGAGCGCGCCGACGGCGATCATCGATACCAGGACGGTGACCGGGACGGGGACTCCGTAGTGGGCCGCCGCCACGGAGGCGACGTAACCGCCGAGGATCATCAGGTCGCCGTGGGCGAGGTTGGCGATCCGCATCACGCCGAAGATCAGGGACAGGCCGGCGGCGGCCATGGCGAAGATGCCGCCGAGCAGCATGCCCTGCACGATCGCGTTGACCCAGGTCATGAGGAGGTCACCTCCGGGAGAGTGCCGGTGCCGAAGTAGGCGGCGGTCACCTGGTCGCGGGTGAGCCGGTCGGCCCGCCCGGTGAGCACGATGCGCCCTTCCAGGACGCAGGCGATACGGTCCGCGACGGCGAGCGTGCGGTTGAGGTCCTGTTCGACGAGGACCACCGTCGTCCCTTCGGCGCGGATGCCCGGCAGTGCCGTGTACAGCTGGTCCACCACGAGCGGGGCCAGCCCCAGGGACACCTCGTCGAGGAGCAGCAGACGCGGATTGCCCATCAGGGCCCGGCCGATGGCAACGGCCTGCTGCTCACCGCCGGAGAGCCGGGCCGCCCTGCGGGTACGGCGGTCGGCGACCAGCGGCATCGCCTCGTACACCTTGGCCAGGTTCCAAGGCCCCTTCCGCCCGGTCGCCGCGCCCACTTGGAGGTTCTCCTCCACGGTGAGGGACGGGAAGAGGCGGCGGCCCTCCGGCACCAGACCGATGCCCTTGCGGGCCCGTCGGACGTCGGGGTCCGCGGTGACGTCCTCGCCGGCGAAGCGGACGGTGCCGCGGAACGGCTTCAGGGCTCCGGCGATGGTCCGCAACAGCGTTGACTTTCCTGCCCCGTTGGCGCCGACCAGGGCCAGCAGCTCGCCCTCGTCCACTTCGAGGTCGATGCCGAACAGGGCCTGGAAGTCCCCGTATCCGGCGTCGACGTCGGCCACGTTCAGCAGTGCGCTCATGCCGCCGTACCTCCCAGATAGACCTCGGCGACCTCGTCACTGGCCAGTACCTCGTGCGGGTCGCCGTCGACGCGGATGCGGCCGTAGGCGAGGCAGACCAGCCGGTCGACGACCTGGACCAGCGCCTTGACGACGTGCTCGATCCACAGGATCGTCACGCCGGACTCCTTCAGTGACAGCACGGTGGCGACGAGTTCCTCCGCCTCGGCCTCGGTGAGCCCGCCGGCGATCTCGTCGAGGAGGAGCAGTTCGGGGCCGGTGGCGAGCGCCCGTGCCAGCTCCAGCCGTTTCCGGCCGAGGAGGGGCAGGGAACCGGCGGGCTTGTTGGCGAGGCCGAGCAGCCCGGCGGTCTCCAGCGCGCGCAGGGATCGTTCGCGGGCGTGAGCGCCCCGCAGCCCGGCTCCCCGCTCGGCGCCGACCAGGGCGTTCTCGAACACGGTCAGGTCGGCGAACGGGCGTGGTATCTGGAAGGAGCGGCCGACGCCGAGCCGGCATCGTTCGGCCGCGGAAGTGCGGGTGACGTCGCGGCCCGCCAGCCGTACGGCCCCCGCACTCGCGCGCTCTACGCCCGAGATCGCGCTCAGCAGTGTGGACTTGCCCGCGCCGTTCGGGCCGACGATGCCGACGGCCTGCCCGCGAGGGACGGTCAGCTCGACGTCCTCCAGGACCCGCAACTCCCCGAACCGGACGGCAAGATGGTCCACTTCCAGCAGCGGGGTGGTCACAGTTCCGCCGCCTTGGCGTCGGGCTTGACCTGCGGCAGCAAGGTGTTGCTGATGACCTTGAGGTCGTACGCCCCACCGCTGCCCTTGACCCACTGGGTGCCGACCATGGGGATGGTGGCGACGTTCTTGACCGGGTTGGCCGCTCCGCCGCCGGTCCAGGAGAGGTGGCCGAGGACGGTGTCGAGGCTGGTCTTGGCGATCTGGGCGGCGACCGCCTCACGGTCCTTGGGATTCGCGTGGCGCAGGACGTGGTTGGCGACCTCGAACAGCGCGTGGTTGGGGCCCAGCCCCTGGTTCCACGTGCGGCCCTTCGACAGCGGGGACTTCTCGTAGTCGTCGGCGAGTGCGGTGGCGGTCTGGCCGGTGAGCGTGGAGGTGAAGGGGAACTGCGGCACCCACCAGCTCGCCGTGCACAGCCCGTTGCCGAGGTTGTTCGGCAGAGAGGACACCGACGACTCGAAGAGGATGGCCTTGGAGATGGTGGCGACCCTGGGCTTGAAACCCTGCTGCGCGGCCTGCGTCCAGAACGTCGAGAAGTCGGGCGGCGAGGGCACGCCGGCGAGGATCTCGACGCCCTCCTTCTTGAACTTCGCGATGATCGACGAGAAGTCCTTGGTGCCGGGCTCGTAGGAACCCGGGTCGACGAACGTGAAGCCCTTGGTCGGCGGCTGCGCGCGGTATCCGGTGGTCTTGTCCCGGAAGGCGTTGCCGTCGGAGTCGTTCGGCCACAGCACGCCGACCTTCTTGTTGGTGCCGTGCTGCCGCCACATGTCGCTCTCGACCCTGGCCAGGTGCTCGATGCCGTCGAAGAAGTGGAACGTGTACTTGAAGGTCTTCTTCGGCGTGCCGCCACGCCCGAAGAACCAGGCCTGCCAGGGCTCGATGGTCGAGATGCAGGGCACGCCCTCGCTCTCGCACTTGGCCGCGACCGGGTGGATCGTGTCCGGCGTCGCGGTGACGAGGACGAGGTCGACCTCCTGCTGGGAGATCAGCTCGTCAGCGATGGTGGCCGCCTGCTGCGGGTCCGAGCCCGTGTCGCGGTCCAGGATCTTCACGTCGTACTTCTTGCCGTCGTACGTGATCCCCTTGGCGAAGAAGGCACGCACCTGCTTGAGGATGTAGGCGTCGGACTCGGCGAAAGCGGCGTAGGCGCCGGTGCGCGGGCTGACGTAACCGATCTTGATGGTGTTGCCGGTCGATGTGCCCGAGCCCTTGAGGCCGGAGGAACAGGCGGACAGGATCGGGGAGGCCGCCACGGCAGTGGCTCCGAGGCCTCTGAGGACGCTGCGGCGGGACGGCTGGATCGCGGGGTGTTCCATGGCGGGCTCCGGAGGGCCTTGAGCCGCAGGTCACGGGCTGCGGCGGAGTGGTGGAAGTGGCCGCGAACGTAGGGCCGCCGTCCGTGCCTGGACAGGGCACGGATTCGATATGAGAGACGGCGGAGCCGTCGGTGACCTGAATGAAACATCGGCTGTACGCAGAGAGACGTATCGGGGACTACGGCACGCCCAGAGCGGGAGGTGCGGTGCGGGCCGCAGTCTCGCATTGCGAAACAGCCCTGTTCACCGGTTACGGCGGTGACCTTAGGGTCCGCCCATGCACACCGCCCTGTCCCGACTCGCCGCCGGGACGCTGACCAGCGTCTCGCTCACCGAGGAACTCATCGCACGCGCGGAGCGGGGCGGTGACCTGGGCGCCTTCGTGACCCTCGACGCCGACCGTGCCCTCGCCGGGGCCGCGGCAGCGGACCGCGGCCCCGTGCGGGGCCCGCTGCACGGGCTGCCGATCGCGGTCAAGGACAACATCCACGTCGCCGGACTCCCCAACACCGCGGGCTGCGAGGCCCTCGCCGGATTCGTCCCGGACCAGGACGCGCGGGCGATCACCCGGCTGCGCGCGGCAGGCGCGATCGTGCTGGGCAAGACCAACATGCACGAACTGGCCCTGGGAGCCACCATCGCGGGCGGCCCCTACGGGCCCGCCCGCAACCCGGCCGATCCCACCCGATTCGCGGGCGGAAGCAGCGGCGGCACCGCGACGGCCGTCGCCGCCGGTCTGGCGCCGGCCGGTCTGGGCACCGACACCGGGGGCTCGGTCCGTGTCCCGGCAGCCCTGACCGGCATCGCCGGTCTTCGCCCGACGACGGGCCGTTACCCGGCCGACGGAGTGACCCCGCTGTCGTGGACGCGCGACACCATCGGCCCCATGGCCCCGACCGTCGCGGACCTGGTGCTGCTGGATGCCGTCCTCGCTGCCGACCGCGACCCGGCCGAGGCACCCGACCCGCGCGAGGTCGTACTCGCCGTCCCCGAACACCACTTCACCGAGCCGTTGCACCCGCGCACCGCCGAGGTCTGGGAGCACTGCCTGCACGTACTGGGGAGCGCCGGGGTCCGGCTCGTGCCGGCACGACTGCCGGAGGTCGAGACGGCCGAGGAACGGGCCGGATTCCCGATCACCCTCTACGAGGCGGCCAGGCAGCTGCCCGGGTATCTGAGCACAGCGGCGGACGGCACGGACCCGGCGGGACTCCTGGCCCGGATCACAGATGCCGACGTCCGCACGACGATGGAGCGCGTCGTGTTCCCGCAGGCGATCACCGAGTCGGCGTACAAGGCCGCTCTCGGCATCCGCGACCGCGTGCTCGTGGACGGCTACCGGCGGATCTTCCGCGCCACCGGAGCCCACGCCGTGCTCTTCCCCACCACCCCCCTGCCCGCCGGACGGATCGACACCGACACCGAGCGCGTACGGCTCGACGGCGTCCTGCGCCCGGCCTTTCCCACCTACATCCGCAACACGGGACCCGGCAGCGTCGCCGCTCTTCCCGGCCTCACGGTGCCCGTCCGGTCGGCGGACCCGGGACTGCCGGTCGGTGCGGCGCTCGACGCGCCCTGGAACACCGACCGACGGCTCCTGGGCCTCGGCCTGCTGGTCGAAAAGCTCCTGGACGGGGGAGCATGAACAGAAGGAGACGATCGGACATGACAGACACCATCCGCCGTTTCAAGGCCGCGGCCGTCCAGGCCGAGCCCGCCTGGCTCGACGCGGAGGCAGGCGTCGCGAAGACCGTCGACCTGATCGCGGAAGCGGCCCGCAACGGTGCCTCGCTCATCGCCTTCCCCGAAGTGTGGATTCCCGGCTATCCGCACTTCCTGTGGCTGGGTGCGGTCGCCGACCAGGTCCCCTTCGTCGGCCGCTACCACGCTGCCTCCCTCGCCCCCGACAGCGAGGGGCTGACCACGATCCGTCGCGCGGCCCGGCGGCACGGCATCACCGTCGCGCTCGGATACAGCGAGAAGGACCACGGCACCCTCTACGTCAGTCAGACCGTGATCGCCCCTGACGGCAGCGTGCTGCTGCACCGCCGCAAGCTCAAGCCGACCCACGTCGAGCGGACCCTGTTCGGCGAGGGCGACGGCAGCGACCTCAGGGTCGTCGACAGCGCGGTCGGCCGGCTCGGCGCGCTGAACTGCGCCGAGCACGTCCAGCCGCTCAGCAAGTACGCCCTGTACGCGCAGAACGAGCAGGTGCACGTCGCGGCCTGGCCCTGCTTCGGTCTCTACCGCGACCTCGCCTTCCAGCTCAGCGCCGAGGCCAACACCGCCGTGACCCAGGTGTACGCCATCGAGGGCAGTGCCTTCGTCCTGATGGCCACCCAGGTCATCTCCCCGGCCGGCATCGACGTCTTCGCCTCCACACCCGAGCAGCGCCGCCTGCTCGCGGCCGGAGGGGGCTGCTCACGGATCTTCGGCCCCGACGGACGTACCCTCACCAAGGACGTCGACGAGGGCGAGGAGGCACTGGTGTACGCCGACATCGACCTCGACGAGATCGACCTCGCGAAGAACGCCTACGACCCGGCCGGGCACTACGCGCGCGCCGACGCCACCTACCTCGTTCACCGGCGCGAAGCCCGTCGGCCCGTGGTCCGGGAGGGAAGCCCCGCCGAGAGCGTGTTCCCGGCGTTGGACGACGAGATCCCCGAGCCATGACCGGACCCGCCGAAGACCCCCCGCCGCCGGGCCGGCCCTCCGTCCAGACCCTGGACCGGGGGCTCAGGCTGCTGGAGGTGATCGCGCTGTCGGACGTACCACTGACGCTGGCCGAACTGAGCCAGCAGATGGGGCTGCACCGCTCGATCGTCTACCGGCTGCTGCGCACCCTCCAGGACCACCACCTGGTCGCGCACACCACGCACGGGTACGTCATCGGCACCCGCGCGCAGTCACTGGGCCGGCGCACCCTGCCCATGCTCCAGCGCATCGCCAAGCCGGAGATCGCCAAGCTGGCCGCGCGGGTGGGCCTGACCTCCTTCTTCGTCGTGCGGGACGGCGAAGAGGCGGTCACGCTCGTCTCCGTCGAGGTCGAGAGCACCCGCTCGCGCACCGTCTACAGCCCCGGCGACCGGCACCCACTGACCCTGGGCTCCCCGGGCGTGGCGATGCTCTCCGCCGAGCCGCAACGGCTCGGTGAGCGCCCGGAGATCAGCCGTGCCCGTGCCTGTGGTTACGCCGCGACACGCAACGAGGTCGTGCCCGGGCTCGGGACGGTCTCGGCGCCGGTCGTGTCCGCGCCGGGCCACGCCGTCGCCGCCGTGTCGATCGCCTTCACCGTCGAGCACCCGGGCCCGCCACAGATCGAGGCCGTCCTCGACACCGCCCGCCTCATCACCGGCCGACTGCGCGCGGAACTGTCCACCGGAGCGGTCCTGCCCGGGGTCGAATGACGCGTCCGCCGGCGCAGGTACGGCACGTTTCGCATAGTGAACGTGCCTGTGGTTCCCGGAGGGTGGGCGGCCTAGCGTCCAGTCCTGTCAGAAAGGGGACCCGAGAATGACCACGGCCGCCCATGCCAGGACCGTCAAGGAACAGACCTTCGACGTCCTGCGCGAGTACGACCTCACCACCCTCTTCAGCAACCCGGGCTCCACCGAGGTCGGCTTCCTCGCCGACCTGCCGGCGGACATCTCCTTCGTGCTCGGCCTGCACGAGGGCTCGGTCGTCGGGATGGCCTCCGGCAGCGCCTTGGCCACCGGTCGCCCTGCGCTCGTCCTGCTGCACACCACCGCCGGCTACGGCAACGCGGTCAGCGCCCTGGCCACCGCCCGTGCGAACCGCGCACCCCTGGTGGTGATCGTGGGCCAGCAGGACCGCCGGCATCTGGCCCACGAACCGTTCCTGGCCGGGAGGTTGGACGGCCTGGCGGGGGAGTACCCGGTGTGGCAGCACACGCCGGCACGTCCGCAGGACGTACCCGGTGCCGTGGCCCGCGCCTGGCACGAGGCCCAGGAAGGCCGCGGTCCGGCGGTGGTCGTGGTCCCGATGGACGACTGGTTCGCCGAGGCCGACGAGGATGTCGCGCGGGCCGCGCCGCGCGGGCCGGTCGCGGTACGAGGCGGTCGTACGGCCTCCGACGAGGCTCTGTCCGCCCTCGCCGCGCTCCTGGCAGCGGCCGAATCGCCGTGTCTGGTGGCGGGCGCCGGCAATGACACGGCGGACGGCTGGCAGGCGTTGGTGGCGCTGGCCGAGCGGCTGGACTGCCCGGTCCACCAGGAGCCGTTCGGCGCCCGCGCGGGCTTCCCCCAGGACCACCGTCTCTTCGCCGGGCACCTGCCCGCGGTCCGCTCCGGGCTGCGCGAGGCGCTCGCGTCGTACGACACGGTCCTCACGGTCGGAGCCGCCGCCTTCCGCCAATACACCTACGCGCCCGGCGACTTCACCGTACCGGGCACCCGGGTCGCCGTCATCACCGACGACCCGGAGGAGGCCCACCGCAGTCCGGCGGAGCTGACCCTGCTCGCCGAACCGGCCGACACCGTGCGCCGGTTGGTGCCGCTGGTGCCCGCCGTCCCGCGTACCTCGAAACTGAACCGGCCGACAACTCCCCAGCCCCCCGCGCCCGGTGAGCCACTGCGTGCCGCTCATGTGCTGGTCGCCCTCGCCGAGCGACTCGACCCGAAGGCCGTGGTGGTCGAGGAAACCCCCTCCAGCCGCCCGGACCTGCACCGGCTGCTGCCCGCCCGAGCGCCGCTCGGCTTCCTCAGCGCGGCCATGGGCGGACTGGGCTTCGCCATGCCGGCCGCGATCGGCGTGCGCCACGGCGCCCCGGACCGGCCGGTCGTGGCCGTGCTCGGCGACGGCTCCTCCCTCTACTCGATCCAGGCCCTGTGGAGCGCCGCCCACTACGGCATCGGCGTCCTGTTCGTCGTCCTCGCCAACGGCCGCTACGCGATCATGGACCGCCTCTCCGAACGGGAGGGCTCCACCGCCCCGGCCTGGCCCGCGTTCAGCGAACTGAGCGTGTCGGCCCTTGCCCGGGGCCTGGGCTGCCCGGCCGAACGGGTCGAGGACCACACCGCGTTGGCCTCCGCCCTGGACAAGGTCCTGCCGTCACTCGCGGAGCGACGCGAGCCGCTCGTGCTCGAAGTCGCCGTCGAGGCCGACGCCCGCTACTCCTCCTGACCCGCCGAACGGAAGGCACAGACCCGTGAAGGTCGTCATCATCGGAGGCGCCGGCGGCATCGGCTCCTCCGCCGCGTTCAACCTGCTCTCCGCGCAGGGGACGTACGAGATCGTGCTCGTCGACACCCGACCGAACATGATCACCAGCCACACCATGGACCTGGAGAACGCCCTCGGCCTCGGCACCACCGCCGACACCGTGCGCGGCGGCACGCCCGAGGACGCCCTCGACGCCGACGTGGTCGTCCTCAGCGCCGCCGTTCCGCTGCGGCTGAACTCCTCCCGTTCGGTCTTCCTCGCCGACAACGCGCGGATCGTGGAGGAGTGCCTGCGCCCGGTGCGGGAAGCCGGAGCGGACTTCGGCGGTGTGGTCCTCATGCTCACCAACCCGGTCGACCCGCTGCTGACCTGGGTGCACCGGCAGGGCTGGCTGCCCCGTGAGCGGCTGATCGGCTACACCCTCAACGACAGCCTCCGGCTGCGCACCGGCATCGCCTTCGCGCTCGGCGTCCCGGTGAAGGACGTCGGCGCCTGGATGCTGGGCGAGCACGGCGAGGGCCAGGTCCCGCTGTACAGCCGTATCACCGTCGGCGGCGAGCGTGTCGTCCTCACCGAGGCGCAGCGCACTGTGGCCGAGGAGTACGTGGACACCTGGTACGCCAAGCACGTCGCCCTCGACTCCGGCCGTACGTCCACCTGGACCACGGGGCTGGGCACCGCCCGCATCATCGAGGCGCTGAACACCGGTTCCGGCACGGTCGTCCCTGCCTCGGTCGTACTGGACGGCGAGTACGGCGTGCACGGCGCCAGTCTCACCGTGCCCGTCGAACTGCGGCCCGACGGCGTGCGCCGCATCGTGACCTGGGACCTGCCGGCGGAGGAACTGGCCGGCATGAGACGGGCCGCGGCCCACGTCGAGGCAGCAGCCTCCGAACTCACCGCCCACCACGCGACCCAGCTTTCCTGACCCGGTTCATCGCGTACCGACGACGTTACGTAGCAAGGAGATCACCCCATGGCCATCGCCCGCGACCTGTTCATCGCCGGTAGAGACGTACCCGCGGCCTCCGGCCGGACCACCGACGACATCAACCCCTTCACTGGGGAGGTGTACGCCACCGTGGCCGCCGCAGGCCACGACGACGTCCTTCGCGCCGTGGACGCCGCCCACGCGGCCTTCGAGGCGTGGGCGTCGACGACCCCCTTCGAGCGGCGGGCCGTCTTCCTCAAGGCGGCCGACCTGCTGGACGGCCGAAGTGACGAGGTCGCCGACCTGATGGCGCAGGAGGCGGGCGGCACCCGCCCATGGGCGTACTTCAACGTGGCTCTGGCGGCGAACATCCTGCGCGAGGCGGCGGCGGCCGTCACCGCGCCGCGCGGTGAAGTGCTCAACGCCCAGGAACGGGGCGCACTGGGTCTGGCAGTGCGTGAACCGCTGGGCGTGGTCGCCGCGTTCGCGCCGTGGAACGCGCCGGTCATCCTCGGCGTGCGGGCCGTGGCGGCGCCCTTGGCCGCCGGCAACACGGTCGTCGTCAAGGCCAGCGAGGACGCGCCGATCGCCTGCGGACTGCTGGTCGCCGACGTGCTGCGGGAGGCCGGACTGCCGGACGGCGTGGTCAACGTCCTCACGAACGCCCGTGAGGACGCCGCCGAGATCGCCGAGACACTGATCGCCGACGAGCGGGTACGGGCGGTGAACTTCACCGGCTCCACACGTGTGGGCCGCATCATCGGCGAACTGGCGGCCCGCCACCTCAAGCCCGCGGTGCTGGAGTTGGGCGGCAAGAACGCCGTTGTCGTCCTCGACGACGCCGATGTGGACTACGCGGTCGACGCCGCGACCTTCAGCGTGTTCATGAACGCCGGGCAGATCTGCATGTCGGGTGACCGGATCCTCGTACACGAGTCGCTGGCCGAGGAGTTCACCCAGAAGTTCACCGCCAAGGCGGCCTCGCTCCAGGCCGGAGACCCCGGGCATCCGCACACGGTGGTGGGGCCGCTGGTGAGCGCCCAGGCCGCACGGCGGGTGGCCGGGCTGGTGGCGGACGCCGTGGACAAGGGCGCGAGGGTTCTCGTCGGTGGCGGCGAGCCGGAGGGCGCGGTGCACCCGGCGACCGTGCTCACCGGCGTACCGAAGGAGGCGGATCTGTACCACGCCGAGTCCTTCGGCCCCGTCTGCGTGGTCGAGACCTTCACCGACGACGATGCCGCAGTCGCCCTCGCCAACGACACCGAGAATGGTCTGACCTGCGGCATCATCACCGAGAACGCCACTCATGGGCTCACCGTCGCCCGCCGGATCCGCACCGGGATCGTCCACATCAACGACCAGTCGGTGGCCGACGAGCCCCAGGCGCCGTTCGGCGGGGCGAAGGCATCCGGGTACGGTCGCTTCGGCGGCCGCTGGGGGATCGAGGCGTTCTCCAACACCCGCTGGGTGACCATCGCCACCCAGCAGGCGCACTTCCCGTTCTGAACCACCCGCGCGGCAGGTCTTCCTTGCTGTGACCCGGCCGACGCGCATGTGCTCCGTCGCCGACCTCGGATACATCGAGGTCAGCGACGGACTCTCAGGAAGAGACACCGGGTGTTGCTCTCCGAGGATCCGGCCGGCGGTGCTGTCCAACTGCCTCACCCGATCCGCCTGCGGACCTCTCCCGGCGACTACATCTTCGTCCCCCGTACGTGCACCACCGCGAGGAGAACCCCGGACCCGGCCGAAGAGGTCGTGGTGGTCATCGCCCGCAGCACGCAGGAGGCGATCGTGGTGAACTCCCGAACCTGTACGTCCTGGGGAGGCGAGGAAGGCGCCGGCGTCCCGGGCTGAGGCGAGCCCGGCCCCGGCCGCCCGCGTCGCACGACTCGTCCCGGCCGCTCTCGCCGTGACCGGATCGGTCCGGTGCCGGACTCGATGAGGCCTGTCGACACATGGGCCGCACCGGTCAGGCTGGGCGACATGACCCGAGCACTGATCGTCATCGACGTCCAGGAATCCTTCCGCGCCCGCCCGCTGTGGGAGACCATCTCCGATCCGAAGATCGCCGACCAGGTGAACCGACTGGTCCGGCTCTCCCGCAGCGCCGGGGACCTCGTGGTGTGGGTCCTGCACTCGGAGCCCGGCAGCGGCGACGTCTTCGACCCCGCCCTCGGCCACGTCCGGCTCATGGAGGAGTTGGAGCGCCAGGACACGGAACCGCTGCTCCACAAGACCTCGCACAACGCCTTCACCACCACCAACCTCCAGCAACTCCTCACCGAGCGCGGCATCCAGGAACTCACCGTCTGCGGCATCCGCACCGAGCAGTGCGTGGAGACCACCACCCGCGTCGCGAGCGACCTCGGCTACCGGGTCACCTTCGTCACCGACGCCACCGCGACCAACCCCATCCCGCACCGCGACGCGCCCGCCGACCAGAGCGTCGCCGAGTTGCTGGCGGATCCTCGCACCCTCAGCGCCGAGGAGATCATCACGCGCACCGAGTACGCGCTCGCCGGACGCTTCGCCACCATCGCCACCGTCGAGGAACTGGAAGCCGCGGCGGGGCAGCGGGCATGATGACCGGATCGTGAGCCACATCGCCTTCTTCCTGGTGCCGGGAGTCCATCTCCTGGACCTGGCCGGCCCTGCCCAGGTCTTCTCCACGGCCGCCGACTTCGGCCACCCCTACACGCTCAGCTACATCGCCGAGCAGCCACAGGTCCTCACCGCCCAGGGGCTTCCCCTGGTAGCCCGGCTCGACTGGCCCGGGCTCGGCCCCGAGGACCTGATCGTGGTGCCCGGCTGGCGGGCGCACACCCTGGCCGGCGCTCCCGCCATCGGCTCAACCGCCCTGGGGCAACTGCGGAAGCACCACGCAGGGGGCGGCACGGTCGCCAGCGTCTGCGCGGGAGCCGAGGCACTGGGCCGGGCCGGCCTGCTCGACGGCCGCCGCTGCACCACCCACCACGACGTTCAGGACGAACTCGCCCGCCGCTACCCCGCAGCCACCGTCGTCCGCGACGTCCTCTACACCGCCGACGACCGGGTGGTCACCTCGGCCGGCATCGCCAGCGGCATCGACCTGGCCCTGCATCTGGTCGCCACCCGCCACGGTCCCGCCGTCGCCGCACAAGTGGCCCGGGACATGGTCGTCTACGCCCGACGCAACGGCCACGAGCCACAGGCCAGCGCCATGCTCCGCTACCGGTCCCACCTCGACGACACCGTGCACCGAGCCCAGGACCTCCTCGACGCCCGCTTCGACCAGCCCTTGCCGCTGCCCGCCCTGGCCGCGGCCACCGGCGTCAGCGAACGCACCCTCACCCGCCTGTTCACCCGCGCCACCGGCGGCCTGACCCCGCTGCGCTACCAGCAGGCCCTGCGCCTCGAACGCGCCGAGCACCTCATCAGCCACGGCACCACCCTCGACGCCGCCGCCCGCGCCGTCGGCTTCGAGGACCCCCGCATGCTGCGCCGTCTGCGCACCCGCAAGCCCTGACCACCGACCGCACGGCGGTACTCCCCGGCGACTCGGGTCGTCGTCGTGCCGGCAACCCGCCGCGGGTACAACGAGCAGGGCCGGGAGCCACCGTCCTCCCGGCCCTGCGTCGCAGGCGATGTCAGCTCGCCCGCGCGAGCCCCAGCGCCACGTCGACGATCATGTCCTCCTGGCCGCCGACGAGGCCGCGCTTGCCGACCTCGACGAGGATCGTGCGGACGTCGACGCCGTAGCGCTCGGCCGCCGCCTCCGCGTGCCGCAGGAACGAGCCGTAGACACCGGCGTAGCCGAGCGTGAGCGTCTCGCGGTCGACACGGACCGGCCGGTCCTGCAGCGGACGTACGAGATCCTCGGCCGCGTCCTGAAGTGCGAAGAGGTCACAGCCGTGGTTCCAGCCGTTGAGGTCGGCGACCGCGATGAACGGCTCGATGGGGCAGTTGCCCGCACCAGCGCCCTGACCGGCGAGGGAGGCGTCCACGCGGGTCACGCCCTCCTCGACGGCGATCATGGAGTTGGCGACCGAGAGGGAGAGGTTCTCGTGGGCGTGGATGCCGATCTCCGTGGCCGGGTCCAGCACATCGCGGTAGGCGCGCATCCGCTCGCGCACGCCGTCCATCATCAGCCGGCCGCCGGAGTCGGTGACGTAGACGCAGTGGGCACCGTACGACTCCATGAGCTTGGCCTGCTGGGCCAGCGTCTTGGCGTCCGCCATGTGGCTCATCATCAGGAAGCCGGACACGTCCATGCCCAACTCGCGGGCGGTGGCGATGTGCTGGGCCGAGACGTCGGCCTCGGTGCAGTGCGTGGCGACCCGCACCGAGCGCACCCCGAGCGCGTACGCCTGCTTGAGCTCCTCGATGGTGCCGATGCCGGGCAGCAGCAGAGTGGTGAGGCGGGCGTTCTTGATGTGCGCGGCCGCCGCCTCGATCCACTCCCAGTCGGTGTGGCTGCCGGGGCCGTAGTTGAGCGAGCCGCCGGCGAGGCCGTCACCGTGGGACACCTCGATGCCGTCGACGCCCGCCGCGTCGAGTGCGGCCACGATCCGGCCCACCTGCTCGGGTTCGATGCGGTGCCGGACGGCGTGCATGCCGTCCCGCAGGGTGACGTCCTGGACGAACAGCTTGTCGGTGGTCATGCGCCGGCTCCCTGGAGTTCGGTGGCGCGGGCGGCCATGGCCTCGGCCATCCGCAGGGCCGCGCTGGTCATGATGTCGAGGTTCCCGGCGTAGGCGGGGAGGTAGTGGGCGGCGCCCTCGACCTCCAGGAACACGGACACCTGGTGGGTGGCCGCGGCCTGGGTGAGGGTGTGCACCGGCTGGTCCGCGGGGACGGGGGTGATCTGCACCTGCTGCTTGAGGCGGTAGCCCGGCACGTACGCCGACACCTCGTCGACCCGTTGCGCGACGGCTGTGCGGATCGCGTCGTGGGTCGCCTCGTCGGGCGCGTCGACGAGCGCGAGCACGGTGTCGCGCATGATCAGCGGCGGTTCGGCCGGGTTGAGGATGATGACGGCCTTGCCGCGCTCGGCGCCGCCGACGGTCTCGATGGCGTGGCTGGTCGTCTCGGTGAACTCGTCGATGTTGGCGCGGGTGCCGGGACCGGCGCTCTTCGAGGCGATCGAGGCGACGATCTCCGCGTACGGGACCGGAGCCACCGAGGAGATCGCGGCGACGACCGGGATGGTGGCCTGACCGCCGCACGTCACCATGTTGACGTTGTCCGCGCCGACATGCTCCGCCAGGTTGACCGCGGGGATCACCATCGGGCCGATGGCGGCGGGGGTGAGGTCGATGAGCTGCTTGCCGTACGGGGCGAGCGCGTGGGCGTTGGCGATGTGCGCCTTCGCGGACGTGGCGTCGAAGACGATCTTGATGTCCTCGAAGCCGTCCATGGCGATCAGGCCCTGGACGCCCTCGGCGGTCACGGGGACCCCGAGCCGCTTGGCCCGGGCGAGGCCGTCGGAGGCGGGGTCGATGCCGACCATCGCCCCCATCTCCAGGGTGTCCGACAGGCGAAGCACCTTGATCATCAGGTCGGTGCCGATGTTGCCCGAGCCGATGACGGCTACCTTGGTCTTCATGCGGAGGCTCCTTCGTCGCCGGAAGTGTGGAAGCGGACGGAGACGGAGCCGAGCCCGGTGATCTCGGCGCTGAACACGTCTCCGGCGGCGGCGGGCACCATCGGGCCGAGCGCGCCGGACAGCACGACCTGGCCCGCGCGCAGCGGATCGCCGACGTCGCGCGCGGTGCGGGCGAGCCAGGCCAGGGCGGCCAGCGGATCGCCCAGACAGGCTGCGCCGTTGCCGCGGGAGACGGTCTCCCCACCCCGTTCGAGGGTCATGGCGGCCTCGACCGGCTCGAACTCGGTGAGCGGCTTGGCCGGGGTGCCGAGGACGTAGAGCGCGGAGGAGCCGTTGTCGGCGACGGTGTCGCCGAAGGTGATGTCCCAGCCGGCGATCCGGCTGTCCACGATCTCCAGGGCGGGGACGGCATGCGCCACCGCGGCCCGGATCTGCGCGGCGTCGAGCGTCCCCTCGGCGAGGTCGGCGCCCAGCACGAACGCGATCTCCGCCTCGACCTTCGGCTGGAGCAGCTCGTCGACCGGTACGGATGCCCCGTCCGCGACGCTCATGTCCGCGAACAGCACCCCGAAGTCCGGCTGCTCCACGCCCAGTTGCTGCTGCACGGCGGGGGAGGTGAGGCCGATCTTGCGGCCGGTGATCCGGCCGCCCGCTTCGAGGCGGCGCGCGGTCAGCAGCTCTTGGACGGCGTAGGCCGCCTTCACGTCGTCGCTGCCGATCAGATCACGCACCGGTGGACAGGGCACACGGTCGGCGGCGGCGAGCAGCAGGCGATCGGCCGCCTGAGCCACGGAGTCGTGACCGGGAGAGAACTCGTTCATGCCGACAGCTTGAACACGAGGGCCGTCTGGCGCCCAGCAATGTGTTCCGTCTCGCGGAACTCGTCCGTCGATCAGTGTCCGCGCGGCGCCCGATCAGTGGCTGCGCAGCTCCTCGCGACGGCAGAGCGTCGCGGAAATCCCGGCCGCGGCGGCTCGCACACTGGAGGCGTGCCGGGCGGGCTGGAACCGGTGCACCGGGCCCGTCACACTGACCGCCGCCATGATGTCGTCCGACGGACCGAAGATCCCGGCGGCCACGCAGACGATGCCGACCGCCGACTCCTCGTACTCGAAGGCCACCCCCTGGGTGACGACGTCCGACAGTTGGCGCGTCAGCACCTCGACATTGGTGATCGTCCGCGGTGCCTTGCGCTCCAGGGGTCCGCCCAGCACGGTCTCCCGCACGTCGTCCGGGGCTTGGCTCAGCAGCACCTTCCCGAGGGCCGTCGCGTGCAGCGGCATGCGGCCGCCGAGCCGGGAGGGGGAGTTGGCCTGCTGGTGGCCGCCCACCTTGGCGACGTACACGACCTCTGTTCCCTCGCGGGTGCCCAGATGGACGAGTTCGTGCGTGCGCTCGTACAGGTCCTCGAGAAACGGCGTGGCCACTTCGAGCAGCCCACGCTCGACCGACGCGCGCATCCCGAGCTCGAAGACGAGCCCCGACAGGCGGTAACGCTCCTGGACGCGGTCCAGCAGCCGGGCCGCCACCAGGTCCCCGAGCACCCGGTGCAGGGTGCTCTTCGCGAAACCCGTACGCCGCCGGAGTTCGGTGAAGCCCAGGGTCGTGTCCTCGACGGTGAACGCCTGCAGCACGGCGAGCGCCTTGCTCAGGACGCCGCTCGGCGCGTCGTCGCTCAAGAGGGTCTTCCTTCCGGGGCAGCGCAACACATCGACTGTAAGGGACCATGAGCGCGCCCTCGGGGAGACGGTGGGTGACCGACATCGCTCGGGCGGATGAGGGGCACCGGCCGGCGGATCCGGCGAGGCCGAGCCCGTGGCCGTGGGACGGCGCAGCAACGGCCTGGCGGTCGGGTCCAAAAATCGCTGGCCCACGGAACTGATATCCATGCAGTCTTCACAAGATCAAGCCAGCGCTGCTGGCGACCGCTGCCACCGTGGTCGGGTGCTGCTCCATTGGCCCTCGTGCACTGCATCGGCTGGATCCTGGCTTTACCGCGTCCTAGCCATGGGGTTCCGCTGCGCGCACTTCTCCACTGACTTAAAGGTGAGCGACTGGCGCCCTGTCGCTTCTATGAGTCGGACGTCGACGTGTCCTGGCTCCGCTGGTCAACGGCCTTGCCAGGAAACGAGGTTGCGGCACCGCTTGCACCTTCGGGCCGCCGGTTGAGCCAGTGCTTTCGGCACCGTGCACCGCGCCGCACTGTCCGGGCCCGCGAGGAACGACGTTCTCCTCGCCGACGGCGCGAGGCGTGAGCCGGTGGCAGACGATGGCCCTGTCTCTGATTCCCGTGTCGGCCGACACGGGAATCAGAGACTGCCGGGACGACAGCCGTCAGGCCGGACCCAGAAGAGCCGAGCTGCGGGGGTCGGGGCGCGGCTGGGACGGTTGCGGGGCGGCCGGGACGAAGACCGGGGCGTCCTGCTGGTAGAAGATGTCGATGTCGGCTTCCTCGCCGCTGACGATCAACGTGTCCCACGCGCCGCTCTCCTGGAGCGTACGCAGGGTCGCGGGTGACAGCTTGGAGAGGTGGGCCCGGAGCACGTTGTCGTCCGGCAGCCCCGGCATGCGGGGAGCCAGCCGTTCACGTATCGCCCGCATGCGGTCCAGCAGGACCTCCAGGTGGGCTTCCGCAGACCCAGAGCCAGACCCAGACCCAGACCAAGATCCGGAGCCGGAGCCCGCGGCCGAGCCCGGAACCGGGACTGCGGCCGGGACGGAAGGCATCCGGCCCACGGCACCTGCTCCCGCCGGCTTCGCCGTGCCGTCCATGCTGCCGTCGATGATGTCCTTGATCGCCCGGGTCACGCCCCGCTCGTCCGTGGTGACCATAGCGTTCCAGGCGCGGCTCTTGTGCCGGTACTGGAGCATGGACATCGCCGCCTCGTGCCGGATGAAGTCCGCGTCGCGCAGCGGCCTTCCGCGCCAGACCCGGCTGAGGGAGCGGGCCAGCGAGACGGCCGAGGCCACGCCGCTGTTGAGGCCACGTCCGGGCCAGAAGTGGATGGCGTTGGCCGCGTCGCCCAGGAGGAAGCCGTACGTTCCCGGACGGTCCGCGGTCGGGCGGGTGAGCTGGGCTGTGAACCTCGGGCGCTGGACCATGTCGAGGCGGAACGACGTGATGGCGCTGAGGTCCTCTTCGGGGACATCGAACAGCCGCAGCCCTTCCAGGATGCGCTTCCACAGCGGTGAGCTGCGCAGCAGCGCCGGGAGGAAGAGCGTGCCGTGGGTGGGGCAGGCGAACTCGTTGTCCTCGTGGCGGCTCATCAGACACGGCCGGGCCGCGATGCACTCCTCGAAGACCTGCCGCACCGGGTCGATGCCGATGACGTTGCGCGCCTCCTCCCGGGTGAGGCGCATGTTCAAGAAGCCTTCGCCGCGCAGCGAGTTGAGCAGGAACCGGTTCTGCGCCACGGTCAGCAGCACGCTCATCGGGTCCGGCAGCCGGGACTTGACCCTGAGCCCGAGCACCACGTCCTGGATGTGCTCGCCGTCCAGGGAGTAGATGGAGGCGTCGGCCATGCCGAAGCGGTCGGCGAAGTGCTCACGAGTGCGCGAGCGGCCACCCTCACTGATGACCAGCACATGGTCACGGGCGATGAGGTGTTCCTGCTCGGTCAGGTCGAACCGCTTGGGCACCAGCCGGATGGCGGACTTGCGGTTGGCCAGCTCAAGCAGCCGGTCCTCGATGTAGGCAATGCGTATGTTGCGGGGCGGCCGTCCGTCCACGGAGTCGGGGCCCAGCGGCCACATCTCGGAGAACTGGCCGCTGTCGCCGAACATCGCCGTCTGCATCTCCTGCGTCAGTGCCAGGTACTGCCGGCTCTGGACGGTGACGACCTGCTGGCGGCGGACGTTGCCCTGGGCGGCGTCCTTCCAGACGACGGAGGTGCCGCTGCGGACCCACCGGCCGTCGTAGACGGTGATCGCGACCCGTCCGGACAGCGCTTCCTCCAGCAGCAGCGCGAACGCGAGGCCGACGGGACCACCGCCGCTCACCGTGACCCGGAGGACTCCCGGGTCCACGACCGCGTTGGCGCGCGGCAGGTCCATCTGGGAGAGGTCCATGACCGTCTCCACGGCTTCCTGGGTCTCGAACAGAAAAGTCTCGTCGCCGATGCGTATGGTGTCGCCGGGCGTCAACTCGTGCCGCTCGACGCGCTGTTCGTTGACGAAGGTGCCGTTCCTGCTACCACGGTCGTGAAGGACGTACGTGTCGTTCTCGGTGACGATCTCGGCGTGGAAGCGGGAGGCGCTGACGCTGACGATGATGACGTCGTTGTCACTCTTGCGCCCGAACGTCACAGGAGCTTCTCCGAGAACCACGCTCTGACCGGTGAACGGACCGGTGCGTCCCACGATGACCGACAGCACGGAATCTCCTTGAGGGAAGACAGATTGGCCCAATTATGAAAGACATGGTGCCTTGTCACTCACCGTTCGATCGGCAAGTGATGGAAAACGGCACAGAGTTGGACTTCGTGTCGAACGGCGACTTGATCTCCACGGCCATCGCGCTCTTCAACGTTCCTTCCTGTGCCCACGTCGACAGGCGCACCGTCTCCGTCTTGCTCGTCGGGTCACCTTCACGGAATGACAGAGTCCGCCACTCCCGATCCACCACAGCTCCGTTGTCGGACACCCACCGGTACGAGAACTGGACCGGAGCCCGGTCCGTCTTGAACGTAGCGGTGAACCAGGGCGCCTGACCTTCTCCGCCCGGGCAACTCCCGTCGAACGTGGTTGCGTTGCCGGTGACAGCCACCGACACAGGCTTGGACGCAGTGCCGGTGCTGGTGGTTTCGGCGTCCTTGCCGGCCTTGTCATCGCTCTGGTTCATCAACGTGTAGGTGAGACCCGCGCCGGCCAGAACCAGCGCGATGGCCACCGCCCCCACCAGATATGTCCTACGACGGCTGAGCGGAGCGGAGGCGGGCCCCGACGTGCCATCCTGCCCGAATCCGGCCGCCGGGGCCGGTAGGGCTGCGGCGGGCCCGAACGCCGAGCTACTGCGAGGAGGACCGAACGTGCCCAGCGGCGCAGGCGTGGCCTGAGCCTCGGGCACCTCCGCCGCAGCCGTGGCAGCCGAGGTGGCCTCGATCGGTGCCTTCTCCGTAGCCGGCACCGCCGCGGTGACCGCGGCAGTGATGCCACCCGTCGCCGAAGACGTGGTCACCCCCGGATCGGCGCCCGCTGTCTCGGCCGGGGCCGCCAACTCATCTGCACATTGCACGAGTTCGCTCATGGCCTCCTCGGCACCCATGCGCTCCTCAGGGTCCTTGCGCATGAGCCCCTCGATGACCGCCGTCAACGGTCCGGCCCGATGCGGCGGAGGCAACTCGTCATCCACGACGGCACGCAGCGTCGACAGGGCACTCGTACGGCGGAACGGCGAACGTCCCTGTACGGCCGTGTAGAGGAGCGCCCCGAGTGACCAGAGATCGGAAGCGGTGCCTGGGGTCCGGCCCAACGCCCGCTCGGGAGCGAGGTATTCGGGCGATCCGACCACCTCACCCGTCATCGTCAGCGCGGTGCTGCCCTCCACACTGGCTATGCCGAAGTCCGTCAGGACGATGCGGCCCTCGTCGGCGAGCAGCACGTTGGCGGGCTTCACGTCGCGGTGCAGCACGCCGGCAGTGTGGGCCGCACGCAGAGCGGCGAGTACCTCGACACCGATCCGCGCGACCTCGCGCGGTGCCAGGGAGCCCTCTGAGCTGATCACGTCGGCGAGGGAGCGGCCACGCACGAGCTCCATCACGATCCACGGCCGGTCGTCGAAGTTCACCACGTCATGGACGGTCACGACTCCTCGAGCGTTGACCCGCGCCGCCGCCCACGCCTCCCGCTCCAGCCGGACGTACATCTGCCTGCTGCGCTCGGCGGGCAGCTCGATGGAGGCACGCACCTCCTTCACCGCGACGTCACGGCCGAGCACTTGGTCGCGGGCCCGCCACACGGTGCCCATCCCGCCCTCGCCGAGCACGGACAGCAGCCGGTACCGACCAGCGACCAACCTCTCCTCGCCGACCGCCGACGAGGCATCGTCCTGGTTGTGCATGAGGGTCATCTCCCCTTAATCCGCCAACTGCCGCCAACCGTATGGTGAATACGGTGACGATCAATAAATGCGCAGCACGAGGGCCGGACAGTAACCATCCGGACAGCACTGTGACACGCTCGTGAACCGGTGACGGCGACGGCCCGCGTCGACCAGGCGTTGCGCGCCGCTCCGGACCTGTAGTCGCCCTCACCAGAGAGTCGGTGGATCGCCAGGCCGCGGAGCTGTTGGCTCAGGGACTTCCGGAGGTATGGCTGTGCGACCGGGCCCGGCAGGCCCAGGGGCTGTGCGAGCGAGGGGTGTTCGCGGGCGGGGTACACAGCGGCGCCCGTGATCAAGCAGTCGGTCACCAGGGAGAGGAACAGGGCAGCCGGCTGCAACTCGCGGTGCGTCTCGTCCTGAGGGCGCGCCGCGATCATGAGCGATACCCACGGACCCGTTCACTCCGTGTCCGGGTTCCGTAACCGGGTGCCGGTGACCTACAACGCTGTTCGGGTGACGACGGTCAATCCCTGCGAGGTCGACAAGCTGTTGGGGCTGTCGACGAGACGGGGGATTCACATGAACATCATTCAGCGTGCCGCAGCGGTCGGAGCGGTCACAGCTGCCGTGGTCGGCGCCCTGGGGGCCGTCGCACCGCAGGCAGGGGCGGCGACGCCCCTGGCGAAGTACAACGGTGTCTGCGGGGCGGGCTACGCGGTGGTCGACTCGGCACCGGTCGGTACGGCGGGCACGGTCTACCTGACGTACAACCCCTCCACGGGACAGGACTGCGTGGTCACGGTGCGCGCCCGTCCCGGCACCGCCGTGTCCATGCTGGCGGCAGTCACGGACGCCCAGGACGTCGACCCCGAGTTCGATGACGGTTCTTACACGACGTACGCCGGCCCGGTGTACATCGGCCACCCCGGGCACTGTGTGAGCTACTGGGGACGGATCTCCGGGCAGAGCGGTGGAGCGAACAACGTGCACTGCACACCCTTGACCGACTGAGCGGCTCCACTGGGACTTCCGCGCAGGAGCGGAAGCCCGGTGTGAGGTCGGTGCGCAGGCGCTGTTGCTCGATCCGGGACGTGGTCTCGGCTCGGACGCCTGCGGCATATGGGCCCCAACACGCGGTGTACACCGCCGCCGGGGCCCATATGCCCTCAGCCGCCCAGCAGTTGGCAGCCCTGGCCGAACAGAGCGCAGCCCGCCTTGAACGCCGACCACGGGCCGGGAGCTGTGGTCGGCGCTGCGCGTGCTGTGCGCGGGTGTTGTCGCGGCCTGCGCTAGAAGGTCAGGTTCCAGGCGTCGATCTTGCCGGTGTCGGAGGCGGCGTTGTCGTTGACGCGCAGTTTCCAGGTGCCGTTCGCGACCTCCGAGGAGGCGTTCACGGTGTAGGTCTGGGCGATGTTGTCGGCGCTCCCGCCGGTGTGGTTGTGCAGCGTGTAGACGGTGCCGTCCGGCGCCACCAGGTCGACCTTCAGGTCACCGATGTAGGTGTGCTTGATGTCCACACCGACCTTGAGGGTGGCCGGGGCGTTGCCGGTCACACCGGTGACGGTGATCGGGCTCTCCACGGTCGCGTTGTCGTTGACGGCGAAGTCCGCGAGGCTCTCGAAGTACTTGCCGGGCGGGGGAGTGGCCCCGACGGCCTTGAGGGCGTCGACCTGTCCTTCGCCGAAGAAGGAGTTGTTGGCTGTCGTGCCCGTGCAGCGGCTGTCCGAGGGGCAGGCGATGTCGTTGGCCTGCTCGGCCAGCTTGGCGCGGAGCTGCGCCGGGGTGATGCCGGGATTGGCGCTGGCGATGAGTGCCGCCACGCCGACCACGTGCGGGGTGGCCATCGAGGTGCCGCTCTTGCTGCCGTAGCCGCCGCCGGGGACGGTGGAGTACACGTTGCTGCCCGGCGCCGCGACGTCGATGACGCCCTGACCGTAGTTGGAGAACGAGGCCTTGGTGACGCCGGTGCCGTTGGCCGCGACCGTGACCACGCCCGGCAGCTCGGTCGGGATGTCGAGGCAGGCGTTGGTGATGGTGCGGGTGACCGGCGTCGAGTCGTTCGGGCTCGCGGAGTCCGTCGTCTTGTGGGCGAGGTCGTAGTTCTCGTTGCCCGCCGCGGCGATCTGGAGGGAACCCTTGCCCTCGGCGTACTCCTGGGCGCGCTTGACGCCCTCGATGATGGCGGCCTGGTCGATGTTGTCCGGGCAGTTGAACTGCCACGGGTCCGTGTAATAGCTGTTGTTGGTGACCTTGAAGCCGTGGTCACCGGCCCAGACGAAGCCGCAGATGGTGTTCTCGGCGAAGAAGAAGGAGTTGCCCGGCTCGGCGACCCGGACCGCGGCGATCTTCACCCCGGGTGCGACGCCGACGACGCCCTTGCCGTTCTTGGCCGCGGCGACGGTGCCCGCTACGTGAGTGCCGTGCGTGTCGACGTCCCGCCACGCGCCGGCACGGGTGTCGGGCTTGCCGTAGGCACAGGAGACCGAGTCGGCCGCGTCGAAGTTGGGCGCCAGGTCCTGGTGCTGGTCGTCCACACCGGTGTCCAGGATGCCGACCGTGACGGAGGCGGAGCCCGGGTTGACGGCCCAGGCCTGGTCGGCCTTGATCTGGCTCATGTCGGCCCGGACCGGTTCTCCGGCCGGGGTCGAGGCCTGGGCCGGATTGGCCGGGAGCGCCGGGTTGTAGGCGTCGGCCGGGACGTCCGAGGTACGCGTGGCGCCGACCTGCTGCACGCCCGCGACGCCGCGCATGGTGGCGGCGAAGGTGCTGGACGTCGAGTGGGCGACGATCACGCCGATGGCGTCGAAGTTCGAGAAGACGGTGCCGCCGTTGGCCGTGATCGCCGAGCGGACCGCGGAACTGTCGCCGGGGGCGGTGATCACGAGGTAGGCACGCGTCCCGGCCACCCAGGTCGCACTCTGGGAAGCCGGCGCGGCGGCCGGAGCATGGGCCTTGGCGGCAGGCGCGGTGGAGGGGGCGACGGGCAGCGTGCCGGCGAGGGCGCCCGGGGTGCCGAACGCGAGGGCGGCGCCGAGTGTGGCCGCCAGCACCAGCGTGCGTCTAGGGCGGCTGGATGTGTGGGGTATCAAAGCATCCTCCGGAGACGGCCCGGCCGTGCTGAGGACACGGGCCGGGCCGTACGAAACGAGTGGTGGATGCAAGATGTCAGGTGCATGATCCCGTACGGAAGTACCTTTCCGTACAGGGACGTCAGACAGGCATGGCTGAAAAGAGACCTGCTCCGGGCACCGACGTCGGCAACCGCGCGGCAAAGATGCCGAAGTCCCGCCGCTCCTGGGCGTGCCGGCCATCGGGGCACTGCTCCGGCCCGGCCGATGCTGACCTGTGCACACGCCAGACCTGCCCGTGCACCACGCCCGCGCGCCGACCGGGTAGGGCGCCGACGCCTTGACGGCAGGGCCACTCCCGCGACTCGTGTCGATCATCGCCGTCTTTGATGAACTCCCGTGCCGAATGCAAACGTTCGCGCCGATCCAAGACCGCGCCGAGGGGAACGAGAACGATTGCTCTCGGCCTGGCGACGGCTGTCGCGCCTCCCCATCGGTCGCGCCACCATGTCAGGCTCGCCGGCTCGGCTGATGCGACTGATCCAGCCGACACGACGGAAACCCGCTCGGGCGGGACATCCGTAATGCGCGGAGCACGCTGATGGGCACGGCATATTCGCACCATCGGCGTGAGGTTGTGGTAACTCCCCTTTATTCCGGATGACTTCGTTCGGCAATCACCGAGGGCTGGAGTTGGTCTCCACAGACAGCGGCGAGGTGTCAAGACCTCGGCGCCCGGCATGGAGGATGTCATGCCCGAGATGTATTTTCATGTGCGCTGGCCCGATGGTGTGACGCAGCGCTGCTATTCCCCCTCCACGGTCATCGAGGACTACTTCGTTCCCGGCGGCCAGTATGCGCTTGCGGAATTCGTCGAGCGCAGCCGTACGGCACTCGGTATCGCCGGGGAACGCGTGAAGGAGAAGTTCGGCTTCTTCTGCACCGGCGCCTCCGACCAGCTCGCACAGATCGAGCGGACCGCCGCCGTGTACGCCGCCGTCAGCGGCGCCAAGGTCACGGTCGAATCCCTGACCGGCGCCGACGGGAGCACTCGGTGAGTTCGGCTGCGGCGATACGGCCGGTCGGCGCCCTTCCTGACAGCCTGACGGGCAGGGGCGGTGCACCGATCCCGGTGGTCGTGGTCGGCGGCGGTCAGGCGGGGCTCTCGATGAGCTACTGCCTCGGTCAGCGCGGTGTCGAACACGTCGTCATCGAGGCGAACCGGGTCGGGCACGAGTGGCGCGAGCGGCGCTGGGACTCCTTCTGCCTGGTGACCCCCAACTGGCAGTGCAGGCTGCCTGGTTATCCGTATCAGGGCGAGGATCCGGACGGGTTCATGGTCCGTGACGAGATCGTCCGGTACCTGGAGGACTATGTCTCCTTCTTCCGGCCGCCACTGGTGGAGGGTGTGACGGTCACCCGGCTGCGCCGCTCGCCGAGCGGGGTGTTCGAACTGTCCACCACCGCCGGGGACTTCACCGCCGAGCAGGTGGTCGTCGCCACCGGCCCGTACCACACGCCGTCCGTCCCGCCGATGGCCCAGCGCCTGCCCGACCGCGTCACCCAGGTCCACTCCTCCCGCTACCGCAGCCCCGACCAGCTCCCCGAAGGCGCCGTCCTCGTGGTCGGCACCGGCCAGTCCGGCTGCCAGATCGCCGAGGACCTCCACCTCGCCGGGCGCCAGGTGCACCTGGCCGTCGGCAGCGCCCCTCGCGTGGCCCGCTTCTACCGCGGCCGCGACTGCGTGGCCTGGCTCGACGACATGGGCCACTACGACAAGTCCATCGACGAGTTCGACGACGCCGACGCCGTGCGCATGCGGGTCAACCACTACGTCACCGGCCGCGACGGCGGCCGCGACATCGACCTGCGCGCCTTCGCCCGAGACGGCATGCGGCTGTACGGGCGGCTCACCGCAGTCACCGGCACCGATCTGGAGTTCGCCGACGACCTGAAGGTGAACCTCGACCACGCGGATGCGGTCGCCGAGGGCATCAAGGACGCCATCGACGCGCACATCGCCGCGCACGGCATCGACGTCCCGACCGAGCCCCGGTACGTCCCGGTGTGGGAGCCGAACGAGCAGCCGCGCGAACTGGACCTGGAGGCCGCCGGTATCACCTCGGTGATCTGGTCGACCGGCTTCCGCCGCGACCACCGGTGGATCGAGGCACCCGTCTTCGACGGCCGCGGCTACCCGATGCACTGGCGCGGCGCCACCGGGACGCCCGGCCTCCACTTTCTCGGTCTGCCCTGGCAGTACTCGTGGGGTTCGGGCCGCTTCGAGGCGGTCGGCCGGGACGCCGCGTTCCTCGCCGACCACATCGACGCCTCGCGCCGCCTGGCCGACGTGTGCGGCACCCTCACCGGAGCCCCCAGCGAACTCGCCTCCGCCCTACCGATCGGCTGAGGAACCACACCATGGTCCACGACGCACACCGCCACATCGGCGTCCTGCCCGCCTATCCCTTCTACGGCGGCCCACCCGTCAACCCGGACACCACCGCTCGCGCCACCGTCAAGCAGCTCATCGCCGACCTGGACACGGAGGGCACCGAACGAGCCCTGGTCATCCCCAACTACGGCGTCCCGGACCCCGCGATCGCCTTCTCCTTCAACGAGCTGGCGCTGGAGGCCGCGCAGAGCGACGACCGCATCCGCGCCGGGCTGTGGGTGTCCCCACGCCCGGAGGACGCCCAACGCACGGACGAGGCGCTCCAGTTGGCGGGCGAGAGCGGAGTCAAGGCCCTCAAGCTGAGTTTCCTGCTGGGAGGCCGCCCCACGGACCCAGCCTGCCGCCCCCAGCTGGACCGCATCTTCGCCGAGGCCGCCCGGCACGGCCTCGTCGTCCATGTGCACACCTCTCCCGGCGCTGCCTCCGACATCGACGAGGTCGGCCATCTCGTCGACTGGTACGCCGACCACGTGCCCGTCCATCTCGTGCACTTCGGCGGCGGGATGAGCGGCCACATCAAGCTCGTCGGCTCCCGGTTCTTCGACTGGATCACCGCCGGCAAGCGCGTCTACACCGATCTCTCCTGGGCCATCGGCTTCACTCCCCGCTGGCTGGCCCAGGAGATCGAGCGCCGCGGCATCGGCCACGACCGGGTGCTCTTCGCCAGCGACCAGCCGTGGGGCGACTTCACCGGCGAGTACGCCCGCCTCGCCGAAGCCACCGGCGGCGGCGAACTCGGCGACCTGGTCTTCCGGGACACGTTCGCCGCGCTCTACGACTGACCGACCACCACTCCCTCCCCGTACGCACAAGGAGACAGCCATGTCCGAATCCGTCGCCACCGCCGAACTCTCCGACGTGGAGCAGAAGTCCCTCGACGAGATCCCCCACCCCTCCCTGCCCGAGGGCACCAGCATCTACGGCTCCACCAAGGTCTTCCCCGACTACCAGGCCGAGGACGGCGAGACCTACTTCACCCTCGTCCACGGCATCGCCCACGAGTCCTCGGTCTCCTTCGTCGCCGTCCTCCAGGCCACCCGCGCGCTGCGCAAGGGCTTCGAGACCGCCATCTACTTCTACGGGCCCGGCTCCCTCAACTGCCTCGCCACCCGCGGCTTCCCGACCGTCGGCAACTCCGCCTTCCCCGGCGAGCACAACATCAACAACCAGCTCAAGACGTTCATCGCCGAAGGCGGCAAGGTCTACTGCTGCCGCTTCGGCCTGTCCCTGCACGGCGCCCGCGAGGAAGACCTCATCGAGGGCGTCATCCCCACCCACCCCCTGGACGTCCAGGACGCGCTGATCCACTACGCGCGCAAGGGCGCCATCATCAACTCCACCTACCAGCTGTAGGGAGCACGACGTGAGCGTTGGCACCGGCAACAGCGGAACGGCGGTGGATGTGCGGATCATGACCCGCGCCGAACTCGCCCTGCACGGCGTCGCGTCGGACGCGCCCGTGCGGCGGCCGGACGGTGCGGGGCCCAGCGACGACGGACACGTCCTCGTCGACGGTGCCAACGCCGCGCTCCCACGCAACCCCGGCAGCCCCTACTCCGTGCGCGACGGCACGGTGTGGCTCGGCGACGAGAACACCGGCATCTCCCTCACCCCCGTCCGGCGACCGAAGTTCTACGACCTGACCACGGCCGACGGCATCCGCTACGAACAGATCGCCCGCCTGCACGGCTCGAACGTCCTGGCTACCACCGTCGTGCAGACCTGCATCCGCTACACCGAGTCAGACCGCTGCCGCTTCTGCACCATCGAGGAGTCCCTGCGCTCCGGCGCCACCGTGGCCGCGAAAACCCCGGCGCAGCTCGCCGAGGTCGCCGAGGCCGCCGTACGGCTCGACGGCGTGCAGCAGATGGTGATGACCACCGGCACCACCACCGGACCCGACCGCGGCGCCCGCAACCTCGTACGGTCGGTCCGGGCGGTGCTGGCAGCCGTGCCCGGCCTGCCGATCCAGGTGCAGTGCGAACCGCCCGGCGACCTCGCCTGGATCCGCGCCCTGCACGACGCCGGGGCCACCGCCATCGGCATCCACGTCGAGTCCCTCGACGACGAGGTGCGCCGACGCTGGATGCCCGGCAAGTCCACCGTCCCGCTCGCCGAGTACGAGGCCGCGTGGGACGAGGCGGTGCGCGTCTTCGGACCGAACCGCGTCTCCACCTACCTCCTCGTCGGGCTGGGGGAGAACCCCGATGAACTCATCGCGGGAGCAGGAGAGTTGATCGCCAGGGGCATCTACCCCTTCGTCGTCCCCTTCCGTCCGATGAGCGGCACCCTCGCCGCCCGCGACGGCATCCGGGCACCCGCCGCGGAACTCCTCACGTACGTCACCGAAGGCGTTGCGGCGAAGCTGCGCGCCGCCGGAATGAGCGGCGCCGACCAGCAGGCCGGCTGCGCGGCCTGCGGCGCCTGCAGTGTGCTCCAGGCAGCGGGCGGGTGAGCGCCGTGAACCTCGACGGTTCCGTGGTCGTGCCCGCCGTGGACGGTCCGCAGGACATCCTGGCCCTGCTGGGCGACCGCAACACGCTCGCCCGCCGTCCCGCCTTCCGCATCGAGGAGGCGGACGGCACGGCGGACACGGCCGCCTACCGGGAGCTGCGCCGTGCCGCGTTCGTCCAGGAGCAGGGGCTCTTCGCCCACCACGACCTGGACGACCGCGACACCGACCCCCGGACCGTCGTCCTGGTCGCGAAGGACCTGGAGGGCACCGTGGTCGGTGGGGTGCGCCTCGGACCGGTCGACGACGGCCCCGACCTCGGCTGGTGGCAGGGCGGGCGCCTGGTCGTCGCCCGCCGGGCCCGCGGCCCGCACGGCATCGGCGCGGCGCTCGTCCGGGCCGCCTGCGCCCGCGCCGAGTCGGAGGGCGCCCTGCGGTTCGACGCGACCGTCCAGGCACGCAACGAGGTGCTGTTCCGGCGCCTCGGCTGGCAGCGGGTGCGGGACACGACGCTCGCGGGCGCGCCGCATGTCCTGATGCGCTGGCCGATCGGCCGCATCGCCGCCCTCGCGGCGGCCACGAAGTCGCCCCTTGGACAGTTGCTCACCGCGCTGGCCCCGCCCCCGGGCTTCGTCGGTGACGACGGCGCGCCCGTCCCCGGCACCGACGTGATCGCTGCGTGCGACGCGATCGTGCCGTCCATGGTCGAACGGGACCCCGAGTGGGCGGGCTGGTGCGCGGTCCTCGTCAACGTCAACGACCTCGCGGCGATGGGCGCCGCACCGCTGGGGCTACTGGACGCGGTGGGAGCCCGCGACGCCGCGCACGCCGCCCGGGTCCTGGCCGGACTGACCCGCGCAGCACAGGCGTACGGCGTTCCGGTGCTCGGCGGACACACCCAGCTCGGCGTCCCGGCCGCCCTGTCGGTGACCGCGCTCGGCCGCACCGACCGGCCGGTGCCCGGTGGCGGCGGCCACCCCGGGCACGCCGTACGGCTGACCGCCGACCTCGGCGGGAACTGGCGCCCGGGCTACCGGGGCCGCCAGTGGGACTCGACCAGCCACCGCCGTACGGACGAACTGCGCACCATGACCGGCGCGGTGGCCGCCGCGCGGCCCGCCGCCGCCAAGGACGTGTCGATGGCGGGCATCGCCGGCACCCTCGGCATGCTCGCCGAGGCGAGCGGCTGCCGCGCGGTGCTCGACGTGGCCGCCGTACCCCGGCCGCAGGCCGCGACCGTGGGGGACTGGTTCACCTGTTTCCCGGGCTTCGCGATGCTCACGGCCGACGACCCCGGCGCACCGCCCCTGCCCGCCGGACCCGCCACGGGAGCGGTGTGCGGGGAGCTCACCGAAGGCGAAGGCGTCGGGCTGCGCTGGCCCGACGGAGAGATCACCGAAGCGGTCATGTCCACCGTGACCGGGATGGGAACCGCATGACCACCCTGCGCATGGCCGCCGTCGCCGCCGAGTTCGGCCGCGACCTGGAGGAGGACTTCCAGATCGCCGAGCGGCTGATCAAGGAAGCCCGGGAGGACGGCGTACGCCTGCTGGCGCTGCCCGAGGCGTGCCTCGGCGGGTATCTGCTCAGCCTCGACGACTCCGCCGAACTCGACGAGGGCCCGCCCGCGCTCGCCCTCGACAGCCCCGAGATCCGCCGACTGGCCTCCCTGGCAGGGGAGATGACGGTCGTCGCCGGATACTGCGAACAGGCCGGGGAAGCCCGCTACAACAGCGTCGTCTGCGTCACCGGCGACGGCGTCCTCGGCAACCACCGCAAGGTCCACCAGCCGCTGAGCGAGGACGCCAGCTACGCCTCCGGGGACCGCTTCCACGCCTTCAACACCCCGGTCGGCCGGATCGGCATGATGATCTGCTACGACAAGGCGTTCCCGGAGTCCGCCCGCGCGCTCGCGCTCGACGGCGCCGAGATCGGGGTCTGTGTCTCCGCGTGGCCGGGATCCCGCACGAACGCGGCCGCCAGCCTTGAAGAGGACCGCTGGAAACGCCGTTTCGACCTGTTCGACCGGGCCCGCGCGCTGGAGAACCAGATCGTGTGGCTGTCGGCCAACCAGGCCGGCAGGTTCGGGTCGCTACGCTTCGTCGGCAGCGCCAAGGTCGTCGACCCCGGCGGCGAGATCCTCGCCGACACGGGAGTCGCCGCCGGCGTCGCCGTCGCCGAACTGGACGTCGCACAGGCACTGGAGACCGCCCGGCGGTCGATGGGACACCTGCGCGACCGGCGGCCCGAGACCTACGACGTACCCACGGGAGCAGTCAGCGCATGAGCACGATCCGGATCGCGGCCGCGGCCGCCCACTTCGGCCGCGACCTGGAGTTCGACCTCGCCCGTATCGGGAAACTCATCGACGACGCACGGCGCGAGGGGGCCGGGCTGCTGGTGCTGCCGGACGCCGCGCTCGGCGGCTACCTCGCCGACCTGCGCCACCCCGACCCCGAGGCCCTGCCGCCGGCCCTGAAGCCGGACGACCCGCTGATCCTCCAGGTCGCGCGCCTGGCCGCCGAGATGGTGGTCTGCCTGGGCTACTGCGAGGACGGCGGCGACGAGCGCTACAACGCCGCGGTCTGCGTCAGCGGCGACGGTGTCCACGGCCGCCACCGCAAGGTCCACCTGCCGGCCGGCGAGGTCGCCGCCTACGCGCCCGGTGACCGCTTCGACGCCTTCGACACCCCCGTCGGCCGCATCGGCATGCTCATCGACTACGACAAGACCTTCCCCGAGTCGGCCCGCTCGCTGGCCCTGGACGGCGCGGAGATCCTCGCCTGCCTCTCCGCCTGGCCCACGTCCATCACCAACCGCGCCCCGCGCATGGCCCAGGACCGCCAGGCCAAGCTCTTCGACCTGTACGACCAGACCCGCGCCGCCGAGAACCAGGTCGTCCTCGCCTCCTCCAACCAGACCGGCGCCATGGGGGGCATGCGCTTCCTCGGCCAGTCCAAGGTGGTCGGCCCGGGCGGTGACATCCTCGCCCGCACCTGGTCCAAGGCCGGCCTCGCGGTCGCCGAGATCGACGTCGCCGAGGAGATCGACCGCGCCCGCCGCACCCTGCGCCACCTCGACGAACGTCGGCCCGACGCCTACCGGGAGAACCCGTCGTGAAGATCGCTCTGCTGAGCTACTCCACCAAGCCGCGCGGCGGCGTCGTCCACACCCTCGCCCTCGCCGAGGCGCTCGCCGCAGCCGGGCAGGACGTCACGGTGTGGACGCTGGGCCGCGGCGGTGACGCGGGCTTCTTCCGGCCGGTCGATCCCGCCGTACGGCTGCGGATCGTGCCGTTCCCGGACGGCCCGCCCGAGGAGAGCGTCGGTGAGCGGATCCTGCGCTCCATCGTCGTCCTGGGCACGGCTTTCCAGTCCTATGCGGCGGCGTACGACATCGTCCACGCCCAGGACTGCATCAGCGCCAACGCGGTCGGCGGCCGGTGCGTGCGCACGGTCCACCACATCGACCGCTTCACCACCCCCGAACTGGCCGCCTGCCACGAGCGGGCCATCGTCGAGCCGTATGCGCACATCTGCGTGTCGGCGGCCGTCGCCACGGAACTGGCCGACGGCTGGGGCATCAAGGCGGCGGTCATCCCCAACGGAGTGGCCTACGACCGTTTCGCCACCACCGATCCGGCCGCTCGCGCGAACTGGCGGGCCCGTCTGGGCCGTTACATCCTCACCGTCGGCGGCATCGAACCCCGCAAGGGCTCGCTGGACCTGTTGGAGGCGTACGCCCTGCTGCGTGCCGCACACCCGGACGTACGGCTGGTGATCGCGGGCGGCGAGACCCTCTTCGACTACCGCGACTACCGGGCCCGCTGGGAGGCACGGGCAGCCGAACTCCGCGTCGAACCGGTCGTGTTGGGCCAGGTCGCCGAGGACGAGCTGCCGCCTCTGGTGGCCGCCGCCTCCGCTTTCGCCTTCCCCTCCGTCAAGGAGGGCTTCGGACTCGCCGCGATGGAGGCACTCGCCGCGGGCGTTCCGCTCGTCGTACGGGATCTGCCCGTACTGCGCGAGGTGTTCGACAGCGCCGCCCGTTTCGCGACCACCCGCCAGGACCTGGCCGCCCAGCTCGGCGCCGCGCTCACGGACGACACCCCCGCGCGGCGGGCGAGGGGCCGCCGACTCGCCGCCCGCCACACCTGGACCACCGCCGCGGAACGCCACCTGGCGTTCTACCGCTCTCTGCTGACGGACCCCGCGGGTCGTGGGCAGGGCCTGACCGGGAGTCTGTGCACGCAGCCGCAACGTGAGCCCGGCATCTGATCTCCGCACGAGGCAACCCCTGCGCGCTTGTAGTGCCAGAGGCCTCGGCCTCCGCGCGTTTCCGGGGTCCGCGCCCTCCACGCCTGCCCCATGCCTGGCATGCGCGCTATCCGCCGCCTTTGACTGTTCGTCAGCAATCCGTCCTCCTCGACGACGTCGTGGAAGACCGCCTGTCCCATCTTCGTGGCGGCACCCACCCCGACCGCAGTCACAAGAGTCGCCCGCCGACGCCTTCCGTCCCCTCTCAAGCAAGCTGGCCAACTCCGTGGGATTGAAGCTGAAGGCTGACCTATTCCTTGCAGTCTTCCAGCGCGGACGGACGCGAAGGCGGCGGACTCAGCAGCGACCGAGGTGGAGGCGCTCGACGCGCGCTAGGTCGCTCCGGCACCGTCTGCGCCGTCCCGCTGGGATGGTCCGTGGGCGCTCCGGGGTGGGCCGACCCCCGCTGCCTCAGCCGCGGGATGCGTGCTCCACCGGCCGCCGTGACCGCTAGCGACCCGAGCAGGCCCCAGGACCGCGGCCGGGGCGAGGACGACCCAGGGGGCGCGTTCGGCATACGGCTGGTTCTCGGCATTGTCGCGGGACATCGAGAGATGAGTCCCGCAACGACCGTCGGCAGGATGCCGCTGCCGAGGCCACTGCGCCGAGGCGGCTGGAGTGGGCGGAGTGGTCGGTTACCTGCTCTTGAACCGGTCCGGACGTACGAAGTCCAGGCCTTCGATGGTCTGCTTGCCGAGCGCCTCGTGTGCGGCGATGTGGCCGTAGCCGGTCGCCATCTTGAAGCCCTTTCCGGAGAATCCGGTGGCGCAGTAGATGTTGCTGGTCTCGTCCAGCCAGCCGAGGAGGGGATGCCTGTCCTCGGTGAAGAGGTCGGGGAAGGCGTCCGAGCGCGCGATGGTGGGGATCAGACCGGGGAAGAACTCGGTGACGATCTCGGTGACCTTTTCGACTTCTTCCCGGGTGAGTTCCCTGGGCACGGCGTCCGGGTCGGGAGTTGCCCGTGTGCGCCCGGCCAGCGGTCCGTCGATTGATGCCTTGACCGTCACGCCGTCGACGGCGGGTGCGCCGTACAGGGAGCGATCCTCGTACCACCGGCTGAAGGCGGGGAAGTTCTCCGGCGAGAACTGCGTGCCGTCCTGGGCGATGAACCAGGTCAGGACGATCCGATGGGTTTCCGTGACGGCCTTGAGGCGGTTGGGCATGAGCCTTCGCGACCAGCCGCCCGAGGCGACGATGACCTTCTCGAACGTCCAGGTTGTGTCGCCCGAGGTGACGACCACACCGTGTTCGGTTTCGGTGATGCTGTCCACGGGTGTGTTCTGAAGGACGGTGGCGCCGTTGGCCTGGGCCGCCGCGACGGCGGCGCTGACGGCGCGGTCGGTGCGCAGAACGCCGGCGCGGGGGTCGTAAACGGCGCAGTCGTCGGGGCGGAGGTTGTGCTGGGGGTAGCGTTCCGCCAATTCCTCCCGGCTCAGGACGGTGTGCTCGGCTCCGGTGACGCGCGTGGCCTCGAGGAGACTGTTGATGTAGCTGCCGTTTGCCGTGCCGATGGACAGGCCCCCGGTAGTGGTGAGGATTTCCTGTCCGGTTTCCGCTTCGAGCTCGGCCCACAGGCCGCGGGAGCGTTCGATGATGGGGTAGTACTCGGGCCTGCCGAGGTGGATCATGCGGAACAGGCGGGTGTCTCCGCCTACGGCACTGCGGCCGTGGGCGGGGGTGGCGGCCTCGAAACCGACTACCGAGTCGGACAGCCGGGAGGCCTGCCACAGGGCCATGCTTCCGATGCTGCCCAAGCCGATGACTGCGAGTTGTGCATCCATGACTGCAGTTCCCTTTTCGTCTACTCGTGAAGTCCTGAGAGGCGGCTGCCGAATCTGGCCAGGAGTGAGGTCTTGCTGGAACCCCTGCGCTCTTCCCACTGGTCGGCAATGCCGAAGAGCCGGTACATGGCGTGAACACCCAGCCAGCGAACGGGTTCCGGTTCCCACTTCCGCGCCCGGTAGCCCACCCAGGGAAGGGTGGTCCGTTCGGTTTCCTTCTCGAAGGCGAGCTCCACGAGCGTCCTGCCGCCGACGTAGGCTGCCGTGACACCGTGTCCCGCGTAGCCGGAGGACGATCCGATCCCCGCCGCCGGGTCCCAGAGCACACCGCCGTTCCAGTCCCGCGTGACGCCCAGGACTCCCGACCAGGCGTGGTCCACCTCGAAGGGGATGTTCGGGAAGAAGGAGCTGAGCTTGTACGAGATCAGGTCGATGGTGGACTGGGCGGTCGCACCGGCTCCTCCTGTGCCGGACCCGAAGCGGTAGGGGACACCTCGGCCTCCCATGGCGATACGGCCGTCCGATGTCCGCTGGGCGTAGATGAACGTGTGTGCGGAGTCGTTGAGGCACTGGGGCCCGTCCCAGCCGATCTGCTGCCATGCCTCCTTCGGCAGGGGCTTGGTCACGATCATCGAGGAATTGACCGGGATCAGGGTCCGGCTGCCCAGCAGCTGTCCCGAATAGCCTTCGGTGCAGATGAACGTCTTCGCTGCGGTGACACGCCCGTTGGCCAAAGTGAGGGTCTTGCCCCCGACACTGTCCACGCGGCTGCCCTCGTAGATCTTCACCCCCATGGAGGTCAGGGTGTCGGCGAGGCCGTAGACGAGCTTCGCGGGGTGGATCCGCGCGCAGTGCTTGTAGAAGAGCCCGCCGTGGACGGTGGAGATGTTGATCTGTGACTGGAACTCGTCCCGGTCGAGCAGCTGGATCTCGTCCTCGGTCAGCCCGTACTTCAGTTCGGCATCACGCCTGGCCACCAGCCGGCCCAGCCCCGCCCGAGTGTGGGCGGCGACGAGCGCGCCCCCCTTGTGCTGATCCGCATCGATGCCCTCGGCCTGGAGGATGTCCAGGACCGCGTCGACGCCGGCGATGAACTCCTGCTGCAGCGCCCGGCTCGCCTCCAGCCCACCGCCGACGCGGGCGAAGGCGGCACGGTTTCCCGGCGGCATGGCCGAGAGCCAGCCGCCGTTGCGCCCTGACGCGCCGTAGCCGACCTGTTCGGCCTCGAAGACGGCGACCGAGAGCGAGGGTTCGAGCTTCTTGGCGAAGTACGCCGCCCACAGGCCGGTGTAGCCGCCGCCGACAATGGCCACGTCGACCCGGTCCTGGCCGGCGAAGCGGGGGAACGAGCGCCTCGTGGCGGCCAGTTGGGCCACCCAGAAGCCGAGCTCTCCGTTTCGAGGGGAAGCCGCAAGGGCGTTCATAATGAGTCTTTGCTTTCTGTGTCTGGAAACCGTGTGGGCCGGTACTGGAAGGCGGTGTGACGCCCCGACGGGGAGGGCGGAACGACGGGCTCCGTCGACCTCGATCAGGACCTCCAGCCGCCCGGTGACGTCCTCTGTCGCCTCGGCGAGGGCGCTGATGGCCGCGACGTTGTCGACGCCGACCCGCAGACGGGTCGTCTCGGCCGGCCACCGGATCCGCGGCCCTTTCTTTCCCCACGGGCCGGATCGGGTAGGCGATGAAGATGCCGTCGAATCCGGCCTCGGCGAAGACCTCGGCCCCGCCGAGGTTGCCCGCGGTGATTCCGCCGGTCTCCACCTGGACCTGGCGCCGACCGATCTCAACGCATTTGTGCGTCTTGACGTGCGGCCTGACGTCAAGGCTGTGCTCGGCAGCGAAGCCCTGAATACGGTCGATGTCGTCCCGCATCACGTGGGCCGGCACTATCGGCGCCGGAGTGTCGGTGCGCTCGACGAGGGCGCCGAGTGCCTGTTGAAGCCGGTTCACAGGTGTACGGCCATGATCGGGTGGCCGCTACACCGCAGTGCAGACCATCTGGATCTCCACCGGGGTGTTGAGGGGCAGTCCGGCGACACCGATCGCGGTCCGGGCGTGCCGTCCGTTCTCGCCCAGCACCTCGATGAGCAGTTCACTGGCCGCGTTGGCGACCTGCGACTGCAGACCGAAGTCCGGCGTGCTGGCCACGAAGACGAGCATCTGCACGATCCGGACCCGGTCCAGATCGCCCACCGCCTGCACAGCGGCGGCCAGGCAGTTGAGCGCGGCATGGCGCGCGAGCTCCTTCGCGGTCTCCAGCTCCACGTCCCGGCCGACAACGCCCTGGCCCAGCAGCTCGCCGTCCTTGTAAGGCAGTTGGCCGGAGATGTGGATGCTGGAGCCCACCGCCCGGTGGTGCACGAAGTACGCGTTACCGGCGAGATCGGGTAGCTGCAGTCCGACGTTCTGGAGCCTTTCCGATGCCGAGTCACCCTTGACGGTGTGAGGCAGGGGCTGACTCATGCCGCCACCGCCTTGCTGAGGGTCATTTTTTCAGTTCTCGCTCGGGTGTCAGGGGCGGGGCAGGCCGAAGAGGACGGGGAGGTCGGCGATGTCGGTGATCCGCTCGTAGCCGAGCCAGTGCTCGTCGTGCTCGAAGCCGCGGTCGACGTACACCTTGTTCTTGATGCCCATGATCGCCGCGGAGCGGTGGTCGTACATCGGGCTCGCGGAGACGTGGACGATCTCGTCGGGTGTCACGCCGAGCTTGTCGAACATGTACTCGAACGCGCGGAGTCGCGGCTTGTAGACGCCCATCTCCTCGGCGCTGATGACGACCTCGAAGGGGGCCTTGAGGTTCTCCGCGAGGCGATGGGCATGCGCGGTGTCGCTGTTGGTGATGATGACCAGCGGGACCGCCTCAGCCAGGCGGTTCAGTGCCTCGGTGACACCGGGGTAGGGCCCCCAGGTGGGAACGATCTCGTACACCGCCCGCGCGTCTTCCTCGCGGTACTCGAGACCGACCTTGCGCGAGGCGCGCTCCATGGAGCGCGCGACGATCTGGTGGAACGGCTGGTACGCGCCCGTGCACTCGTCGATCCTGTACGCCTTGCAGATCCGCAGGTACTCGTCGGCGACCTCGGCCGGCAGTCGGTCGCCCAGGACCTCACGCATCGCGTCGTTGATGCTGAACTTGATCAGCGTTCCGTTCATGTCGAACGTCACGAACTTGGGCTTGACATCGAATCCCATGAGTCCTCCTAGTGCTTCAGCGGAGCAGGTTGAGCCGCTATGGACGATTGTCGACCAGCGTGCTGTCGATTGTCGACCATCTTGGTATCGGCTGTCAACGAGTTAGGGCAGCCGGCGTCCCCTCTGGCCATCGGCAGCTCCGCCTCGGCAGGGGCCTCGGGGCGCCGGCGCCATATCGGTGCGGCGGAGAGGTGTGGACATGGGTCTGCAAGGCTGAGGTGAAACGCCGGTCAGCGGCCCGTCACGACGTCTGGAGGCTGCGGAGACCCGGGCGCGCGTACGGCGCAGACGTGTTCGGGGGGCATCCTGACCCTCACGGCCATGGCGCGCTCAACAGGAACGCGCCACCATCCACCTTGCCCCCCCGCGCCCTTGGCGCACCGACTGGTGCCTGCCCCCGGTGCTGCCGCGACGGGGCTGGGGGCGCAGCGCGCGGGGTGGCGCCCCGCCCCGGTCGGCTCGGATTCAGTGTGGGGCGCGAAGGCGGCTTCCGGCTCCCGCCCTTCCAAGGTGCAACGGAGTCTGTGCATCGTCCGCGGCGCGGTGGCGGGAGTTCTATCGGACCTGCTTCCACTGCGACCCTGTCGACCGCTCGGCTCCCGGCAGGACTGCACCGTCCGGCGCCGCCTCAAGCGGGGTCGGTTTCACCCTGCTGCAGATCAAAAGCACCCCTGGCGGGACCAGCATCGGTCCGACAGACAAACGGCCCCCTCAAGGCGCCGACCCGTCCTGTGAGTCAGGGCAGCTCCGTGCCCAGAAAGGCAAGTTGATTGTCGATGCAAGATCAGTGGAGGTATAGTCGACAAAAGAATGGTCGACAACGGCCAAGGGAGGCCTCCGGAGTGGATCACAAGTTCGAGTGGCAGGAGCAGCGGATGACGACGCCGGACGGCGTCTACCGCACGCTGCGTGCCGCCATCCTCGACGGGACCGTACCTCCTGGTGGGCAGCTGCGTGAGGCGCACATCGCCGCGGATCTCGGGATCAGCCGGTCCCCGCTGCGCGAGGCGCTCACCAAGCTGGAGGAGGAGGGGCTCGTCGTCAAGATCCCCTACCGTGGGGCCTTCGTCGTAGAGGTGAGTGCTCGCGAGGTCGCCGAGATCGACTCGGTCCGGCTGCGTGTCGAGCCGTTCGCCGCCGAGCTCTCGGCCGAAGCACTGCGCGGTCCTGAGCGGCCTCAGTTGCTGCAAACCGTCGAGGATCTCCGCCGGGCAATGGAGCAGGACGACATTCCGGCCAGCATCGACGCACACCTCCGCTTCCACAGGCTCTTCTACGAGCTCTCGGGGCACGGCGTCCTGCAGAGTCTTTGGAACGGCTGGGAGACCAAGCTGCGCCTCCACCTCAGCGTCGATCACCGCACCTACAGCGACAACCCGCAGCAACTGGTCATCGAGCACGAGAGATTGGCCAAGGTTGCCCTGGAAGGCGACACCGAGGCGTTCCACCAGGAACTGGCTGCCCATTTCCCCAAGGGGCTGGGAGCCCATACGGGAGACTCGGGGGAGCACACGCCCCGGCACATGTGAGGCCATGCTGCCTGCGTGGTTCACGCACGCTTGCCACCGTGACGTTGTAGACCAATGCCGGGAAGCCAAGGATTGAGCCCGCAGTGTCTACGTGAGAGACGGCGGGTCGTGGCGGGGCCTTGTGTCATGAGTTCCACGGCCTGGAGCCAAACCGCTCCCTCACGGCCCTCCCGGCATCGGTCAGCCCGCCAGCCTGCGTATACCTCACAGGCGCACGGCTACCGGCATCGACGGCCAACTGTCAGGCGAACGGCGCCAACATCACTCGTCACGATCTCCAGCGCCTCGATGTGCGAGCTGGTGCGCCCGTGCCGCACGGAACGGTTGCGGGCCGAAGTGGCCCGGGATCCGTCGGAAGGGCAGATCGCACCAGCGGTTGGCGTCGAGGTTGCCGTTCATGACTTGGCCATTTGCTTGCCCAGGTGGGTGGCCATCTGCACGCCGTGGCCGGAGTGGCCGAGCGAGTAGAACACTTCATGTCGCTGCTCTCTCCTGCCAGTGGCCTCCGCTGTGCACGCGCGCCGCGAGGGTCAGGCCCTTTTCGAGGGTTCCGCAGAGTGGGCCTGAGGGAAGTTCGGGCCTGTTGACAGTTGTCGACAATGCTCTTATCGTCGACAATCGACAAGTCGCAGGGAATAGCTCCTTCGACAGGGACTGACCGTGAACACCTCACCAGCTAAGGACCATGCTCAGCGGCTCCTCGAGGAGAACGGCCTGACGTCGTCCCACGAGCCCATCGACGTGCTGCTGGTGAGCGTGCTGCTCGAGGAGCACTACCGCGTCACCGGGAGCTTGGGGCGACTGGTGACCGAGAAGGACGACACGTTCAGACGCAGCACCGACTCGAGCAACTTCAATCGCAGTCGCTGCCTGCTTCCGCCGGGCGGCAGCGATGACATGGGAGGCCTCCGTTGCTGGCAGCCTGCCGCCTCTGTCCCGAGCCGTCGACCGCCCGCGCCGATACCCGCTCGTGCGCCGCGCGGCACTCGACGCGCTCGCCGCCCCAGTGCACTTCGGTGAGCAGGCGAATGTCGTCAATGCGGCCAGTGAACTGCTCATCGAGGTCTCGGCGAGAACGGACGGCAAGTTCGCACCGCGATCGGTGTCGGCGGACTACCACTCAGGTCCGGTCGAGATCCAGATGGTCCGCACCGCGGTGTGGGGCGAACACAACGCTGGTGTGGCGCGAGCGAGTGGCGATGTCGCGGGCCGCGCACGTTCGGCATCCGAGGGATTCAGCACCCGCGCCCCTCGATCATTCCCAGGCAGAACCAAAAAGGAGGGCAGCGTGAACCGGCTTCAACGAGCACTCGACACCCTGGTCGAGCGAATCGACACTCCCGCGCCGATCGTGCTGGTCGACGTCATGCAGGACAACATCGACCGCATGCAGAGCTTCGCCGACCAGCACAACCTCGACGTCAGGCCTCACGTCAAGACGCACAAGTGCGTGGAGATCGGGCGGCGCCAAGTCGAGGCCGGTGCGGTCGGGATTACCGCGGGCAATGTCGGTGAGGCCGAGGTCTTCGCCGCGGCCGGATTCGATGACATCTTCCTCGCCTATCCCATCTGGCCCGCGGGAACGAAGGGCCCCCGGATCCGCCGGCTCGCCGAGTCCGCCAGGCTGCGGGTCGGCGTCGACAACGTGGCGGCGATCGAGGCCCTCGCCGACGCGATGGGAGACGCACCGGACCGGCTGCAGGTGGTGATCGAGGTCGACTGCGGCGCCCGTCGCTCCGGGGCCCCGCCCGAGCTCGCGGGCGATCTCGCATTCGCCGCCCGTAAGCGCGGCCTGGTGCCGGTGGGCGTCTTCACCTATCCAGGTCACGGCAGTTCCGGCCGGGACGCTCGCGAGCGCGCAGCGCAGGACCAGGAGGCCGCGCTCACCACCGCGGTACGCAGTCTCGCCGGCGTCGGCATCACCGCAGCGGTGGTCAGCGCCGGCTCCACGCCCACCGTCGAGTTCTCCACCAGCAGCGTGATCACTGAGATCCGTCCCGGCGAGTACGTCTTCTGCGACCTGAACAACACCCGGCTCGGCGCCTGCACGGACGACCAGATCGCACTGTTCGTCGCTGCCACCGTGGTCAGCGACTGGGTCCCCGACCAACTCATCCTCGATGCGGGCACCAAGGCCCTCAGCCGCGAAGGCAGTCCCGAACTCGGCTACGGAGGCGTCGCCGGCACGAAGGCCGTCCTGTCCAAGCTCAACGAGTACCACGGTTTCCTCCCGCTGACAGGCGGTGACTTCCGCCCCAGCGTGGGCACCGTCATACCGGTCGTGCCGAACCACGTATGCCCGGTCGTCATAAATTTCGAGGAACTGATCGTCACCGACAGCACGGGCACATCGCTGCAGCGGTGGCCGGTCGACGCCCGCGGATTCCTCAACTGACCGGCCAGGGACGGCACCCCAGAAAGCAAGGACAACAACGGCAACAGCCGCACCGAGATACTTGAAACACCGGGACGGTAGAGGATGACCAGGACAACGGTTGGGCAGGGCCGCGGGCCACTGAATCCTCGCACCGCCGCCGCGGTGGACGGGGTGGCAGCAGCGGCGGTATCTGACCGCGTCATCGGCCAGGATCTCGGTTACCAAGCCACCTTGCCGAATGCACTGGAGCACGCTACGGGTAGCCAGCCGGACCTGGCTGAGCCGACTGCGAATCTCACCCGCTCGTCAGGCGGCGGGCCGAAGCTCGGGGCAGACTTCCACGCGGTCTTCACCGCAGAGCAGGTCACGCCCTGCCATCCACTCCGGACCCGTCCCGCGCTGGCCTCGCTCGGGCGGCAACGGCCCCGAGCGGCGGCGGAGTTGTGTGGTCGGGGCAGCGCCTCGGAGCCGCGTACCACGAGGATTGAGCCCTGGTGATGCGGTAGGCCCACCGCCGCCATGGCGGAACACCTGTCGTTCCTCCTGGAAGGAGCGCCGGCGCGGGCTGGCCTGGAGGGCGCGGGATCAGCCGCGATGTCACCTCCAGCGCGGCGATGGTGCCCGTCTTCGGGATCGCCGGGCTGCTGCTGATGCCGGTGCTGTTGGCCACCGGTGCCCCGCTCCTGGCCTCCTGGTCCAACGCGGCCGTCGGCACTTACATGGCTCTGGTCCCCATGTTCGCCGGCTGCATCCTGGTTCGGCTGGGGGCGGGCGCCCGTGCCGGCCAGCACCGTGACCACCCTCTCGCTGCTGGAACCTGCCGTCGCGGCCGTCCTGGCTGTCCTCGTCGTCGGTGAACGTCTGCCCTGCTGGAGTGGGCCGGCATCGGCCTGGTCGTCGGCTGCCTCGCCGTACTCACCGTGCCGACCCGCACCACAGCGAGATCCCGGTAACTCCCAGAGGGTCGGCCACAACCGCCCAAGGGGACGCCGTCTCCGTGGCCGGGCCCGGCGTATCACCCTGACCCAGGCACTCTGAGGATCGAGCGCTATGTCGACGAGCGCCGCCTCACGCGCCGCTGGATGACCGGCGCAACTCTGGTCCTGTCCGGGCCCGGGTTCCTCGGGCCGCCCGGGCGGCAACTCCTCAAGATGCCCGGCGAGCAGACGGCGGTGGGCTGCCCAGGGCATCAGGGCGTAGGTGAGCCCGGCCATCAGGCCGAGTCCCACACCGAACACGGTCTCGCCTGGGGAGCGGGCGCCAGGGCCGGAATGGGAACCGACGGCTTCGGCCGCGCACAGCAGGACCGTCCTCCTCAACCTCCTCCTTGTGCCGACGCACCATGGCACAGTCGTGCCGATTGGCTCAGTAGGTACTTTTGAACATCCCGTTCATGATCAGCGGATGCGTCATCCAATAGAGTTGTGCGTGGGCCGTGACTGGAGCTGAGGTGGAATGACGCCGGGGAGCGGTCTGAGACGGCACGCCTGGCCGCCGCGGCCGCCGGAAGGATGAGGCCGTGAAGAAATACATACTTTTCGATCATGATGGCGTCCTGGTCGACACCGAGTTCTGGTACTTCAAATCCGCGGAACGCGCCCTGGCGGAGGCCGGTTTCACGCTGGACAAGGATCAGTACCTCCGGGACATGGCCCGGGGATCAGGCTCCTGGGTTCAAGCCAAGGAGGCTGGCATCGAAGGCCGGACCCTCAGCCGGGTTCGCGAGGCCCGCAATGGCTACTACCAGGAGTACCTGCGGGCCGAGGCCATCGAGATCGACGGCGTCGTCGACACTCTCGCCGAACTGTCGGCTTACGTCCGCATGGCCATCGTGACGACCGCGAAACGAGCCGACTTCGACATCATCCATGAAAAGCGCCAGATCAGGCAGTTCATGGACTTCGTCATTGTTCGCGAGGACTACGAACTCGCCAAGCCGCACCCGGAACCGTACCTGGCCGGGCTGAAACGGTTCGGCGCCGCCAGGGAAGAGGCCCTGGTCGTGGAGGATTCGGCCAGAGGACTGGCTTCGGCTGTGGCGGCCGGTATCGACTGCGCTGTTGTCCATAACGAGTTCACAAAAGACAACGACTTTTCCCAGGCAAGCTACCGGATCGACAGCCTGAGCGAATTGAAGGGCATCCTCCAGTTAAGCTGACGGCCTTGGCGCGCCTCACCCGCAAAAGCCCCCGAACGAGCCAGTGGGCGAAGAAGCCACGTTGACTTGCGAGAACCAGAGACATACGTGCTTCACAGTGAGGTCGGCTTGTCCATCGAGTACACCGTGACTGGATTCCCGAAGAGCTCGTCCTGACGCAGCGAGGCAAAGCCGAGCCGTTCCGCCACGCGCACCGAGGCGGTGTTCCCGGGACGGATCAAGGAGATGAAGTAGGGCTCGTCCAAGGTCACGAACCCCCAGTCCAGACATGCGCGGGCTGCCTCGGTCGCATAGCCGTGGCCCCATGTCTCGGCCTTGAGGGTCCAGCCAAGTTCCACCTCATGAAAGTTCTCCCAGTAGTTCAACCCGACCCGGCCGATGAACTCACCAGTCAGTGGACTTCAGCTTGACGGCACACAGTCCATGCCCCCGTTCGGCCCACTGCTGCTCGACTGAGGCCAGCCGGTCCAACGCCTGCTGGTGTGAGTAGGCGCCGACGAACCGGTTCACCCGCTCATCGGCATGGAGTGCAATGAACGCGTCGACATCCTCAACCCGAAGAGGGCGCAGCAAGAGCCGTTCAGTCTCGATCACCCGACCAGCCTAGCGACGCGGCCATCGGCACACTCCGGCATCCGGCCTCCGGCAACAGCCCGAACTCATCAGCTCGAAGAAGAAAAACACCTACTCAGCCCGTCTTGCCTCGGCCCTGTGCCCGCCCTTCGTCACCGGCAGGCGGCTCGGCGGCGGCGTTCAGCAGGCCGCGGCCCCGGAGAGCGTGCTCGTGGGCGAAGGTCGCGTGGTCGGCGTACCCGTCGAAGACGGCCAGCACGCCTTCGCGCCTGTCCTGCACCCCTTCCGCCCGCCTCCGATACAGGCCCAGCCACTCCTCATGCCGTGCGCCGAGGCAGGCCATCACCAACTCGGCCTTGGAGGGGAAGATGTTGCTCAGGCCCATCTTCGCCACGCCTGCCTCGGCGGTGAGCGTGTCGATCCCCGTCACCGCCACACGTCCGCGTAGAAGCGCCGGGCTGCGACGGCGAGCAGCTTTTCGCGCGCCGTCCCCCGCTGCCTGGGACGCTCCGCCGTCGTTCCGGGTTCGCTCATGACCCTGCCCCTTACAGCCAGAAGTGCGCCTGCTGCATCAGCCCCCTCTCTCAGTCCCACAAGCCCCTGAGCAGCGATAGAGAGGTGTCGGCCCCGACATGGGTCACGCGGTGGGGCGCAGTTGGAGGTTGTAATAGCGGATCTCCTCGTATTCCTCGAGTCCTTCGCTGCTGCCCTCGCGCCCGAGGCCGGACTGCTTGAGACCGCCGAACGGCGCGGCCGCGTTCGAGGGGACGCCCTGGTTGATGCCTACCAGGCCGGTGGCCAGTTGGTCGGCCACGTTGAAGGCGCGGTCGACGTTCTCGGTGAAGACGTAGCCCGCCAGGCCGTGCTCGGTGTCGTTGGCGCGGGCGATGGCCTCGTCCTGGTGGGAGAAGCGCTGGATGGCGGCGATGGGCCCGAAGATCTCGGATCGGGCAAGGTCGGCGTCCGACGGTACGTGGTCCAGCAGCGTCGGCTCGAAGAACGTCCCGGGGTGGCTGGGAGCCGAGCCACCGGTGAGCAGATGTGCACCGCGGCGAGTGGCGTCCTCGACCAGGCCGGTGAGCCTGGTCACGGCGTTGTGGTCGATCACGGGGCCGAGCCCCACGCCGGGTGCTAGTCCGTTGCCGACATTCAAGGCTACGAGCCGGTCGGTCAGGGCGTCGACGAAGGCGTCGGCGATGCCGTCCTGGACGAGGATGCGGTTGGCGGCGATGCAGGACTGGCCGCCGTTGCGCATCTTGGCGGCGAACGCCCCGTCAACGGCCCGCTCCAGGTCGGCGTTGTCGAAGACCAGCAGCGGGGCGTTGCCGCCCAGCTCCATGGAGCTCTTCAGGACGTTGTCCGCCGCCAGACGCAGAAGGACCTTGCCGACCGCGGTCGAGCCGGTGAAGGACACCTTGCGCACCCGCGGATCGGCCAGCACGGCGCTGCTGAAGGCGGGGGCCTCGGTGGTGGTGACGACCTGCACCAGGTTCTCGGGGACGCCGGCCGCGAGGGCGAGCTGGACCGCGAAGATCGTGGTCAGAGGCGTGTTGGGCGCGGGTTTGATGACGACGGGGCAGCCGGCGGCCAGCGCCGGGGCGATCTTGCGGGTGGCCATGGCGAGGGGGAAGTTCCACGGGGTGATCAGGACCGACAGCCCCACCGGTGCGCGTCGCGTGATCAGCTGGGCCCCGCCGGCCGGGGCGTCGCGAAAGTTCCCGGCCGGGCGTACGGCCTCCTCGGCGTACCAGCGGACGAAGTCGGCGCCGTAGGAGACTTCCGCTCTGGCTTCGGCGAGCAGCTTGCCCATCTCGCGGGTGATGAGCAGGGCGATCATCTCCGCGTTGCCGAGGATCAGGTCGTACCACGCGTGCAGGATGTCGGCGCGGTGCCGGGCGGTGGTGGCAGCCCACGACTGGCCGGCCTCGTCGGCATGGGCGACGGTCTCCAAAGCATGCTGGACGCCGAGGTCGGGAACCTGCGCGATCACCTAGCCGGTCGCCGGATCATGGACGTCGAAGGTGCGGGTCACGCCAGGCACGGCGAGGTCGAGATTGGCCAGAACCTTGTCCGAATCGGCCAGGCCGTTCGGTTCGGCGTCGGGGAGGGTGCGCATGGTGGTCACTCGGCTTCCTGGGCGGAGAGGACGGTGTCGATGGCTGCCATGAGACGCCGGATCTCGTCGTGGAGGAGATGAAAGCGGTCGGCCCGGTCGCCGCCCGCGACCTGGGCATGGACCACTGGTCACAGCATCGGCGTCACCCGGTCACGGTCCACCAGCTCGCGGAAGGCGAAGGCTTGACCGGGGCAGGAGCCGGGCCGGGCGTGCTGCCGAACCGCTGCCGCAGGTCCGTGTCCTGCTACAGCACCCTTTCGAGGAACGCCTGGGTACGTTTCTCACGGGGGTTGCCCAGGACTTCGCGTGCGTCGCCGCGTTCGACGGCGATGCCTTCGTCCATGAACAGCACTTCGTCGGCGACCTCGCGGGCGAAGCCCATCTCGTGGGTGACGAGCAGCATGGTCATTCCGTTGCCGGCGAGGTCGCGCATGACGGCGAGTACTTCGCCCACGCGTTCCGGGTCCAGTGCGCTGGTGGGTTCGTCGAACAGCATGATGGTGGGTTCCATCGCCAGCGCGCGGGCGATGGCCACCCGCTGCTGTTGGCCGCCGGAGAGCTGGGCGGGGTACTTGTGGCCGCACCCCTCAAGGCCCACCTTGGCCAGCAGCTCCTGTGCCCGCTCCCGGCAGGAGGCGCGGTCCTTCTTCTGCACCAGCACCGGTCCGGACATGACATTGCTTTCGGCGGTCATGTTGGGGAACAGATTGAACTGCTGGAACACCATGCCGATACGGGCGCGCTGCTCGGCCAGCCGCTTGGGGCGGACCGCGTGGTAGGCGTCGTCCTTCTCGACGTAGCCGAAGTCCTCCCCGTTGACCCGCAGGACACCGCGGTCGACGGTCTCCAGGCCGTTGATACACCGCAGCAGTGTTGATTTGCCTGATCCGCTGGGCCCGATGATGCAGGAGATCTCCCCGGCCGCGACGGTCAGGTCGATGTCGTGCAGGACCTGGTGACGTCCGTAGCTCTTGCACAGCTTGCGTGCGACGATCGATCCGTCGGCGTTCACAGCAGGGACTCCCTCGTGGTGGGAACTGGCTGGCCCGCCCCGGGCTCGGCCGAGCCGGCGGCCGGGGTCAGCTGCGCCCGGGTGGAGCGGGAGAAACGGCGCTCGATCATGGACTGCGGCACGCTCAGCACCAGCGTCATGATCAGGTACCAGAGGCTGGCCACGATCAGCAGCGGAATGGTCTGGTAGTTGCGGGCGTAGATCGCTTGTGCGCTCTGCAGCAGGTCGGCGACGCCGAGCACGCTCACCAGCGAGGTCTCCTTGAGCATGCCGATCACCTGGTTGCCGGTGGCCGGGATGATCGCCGGCATGGTCTGCGGGATGATCACGTGCCGGAGCTTGGTGAACCCCGACATGCCCAGGGATTCCGCGGCCTCGTGCTGTCCGCGGCTGACCGAGGCGAACCCGCCGCGGATGATCTCGGACATGTACGCGGCCTGGTTCAGCGTCAGCCCCACGACGGCCGCGGTCATCGGCGTCATGATCGCGTTCACGTTCACCGGTGTGGAGATGTCGGTGAAGGGGATGCCGATCGAGATGTTCGGGTACAGCGCCGCGATGTTGAACCAGAAGACCAGCTGCACGAGCACCGGGGTGCCGCGGAAGAAGGTGATGTAGAGCTGGGCGAGCCCGGAGACGGGTCGCTGGTGCGACATGCGCATCACCGCCAGCACCAGCCCCAGCAGCGTGCCCAGAGCCATGCTGGCCACGGTGAGAAGCAGTGTGATCAGCAGGCCGTTGAGGATGGTCTCGGTGGCGAAGTAGCTGAACACCACCGGCCATCGATAGTTCTCGTTGGTCACCGCGGTCCATACCAGGCCGGCGACGATCGCGATCGCGACGGCCCAGGCGACAAAGTCGCGCGGACGTTTCGGCGTGATCCGCTTCTTTTCTTCGGCCAGTAGTTGTGGCACCGGTCGGCTCCTGGTCGTCGTCTCGAGCACGTCCATGGGTATCTCAGTCCTGCGGGACGGCCATGGCCGCAGTCTTGATCCCGAGGTCATCGAAACCCCAGCGGCCCAGCGCCTCGGCGTACTTGGGGCTGTCGATGATCGACTGGATGGACGCCTGCACCGCGGGGGTCAGCGGCGAGTCCTTCTTCAGCGCGACGGCCACGGTCTTGGTGGCTACCAGGGGCTTGAGGACGTCGAATGTCTTCGGCTGCTGCGTGGCCGCCCACTGAAGCCCGGTGAAGTCGTACATCACCGCGTCGATCCGCTTGGAGACCAGCTGGGTGAGTGCGTCGTTCACGCTGGGCAGGGTCACCGCCTTGATGGCGGGCTTGCCCTTGCTCGTACAGTCCTGCTTGGACAGCTGGGGCAGCCACTGCAGCTCCGCGGTGCTGCCGGACTGGACAGCGACGCGGTGCCCGCACAGCGTGTGGGTGGTCAGCTTCTGCGGATTTCCGTAGGGGACGGACACTCCGGTCCCGGCCTTGAAGTAGTCGACCATGTCGAGCACCTTCAGCCGGTCCTTCGTGGCGCCCATGGTGGAGGCGGTGAAGTCGTACCGGCCGGCCTGCAGTCCGGTGATGATGGTGTCGAACTTGATGTTGTTGATCTGCAACTTCAGGCCGAGCTTGGCGGCGATCAGCCGGGCCATGTCCGGGTTGAACCCGATCGGGGTCTTGTTGTCCGATGCCATGAACGTGGTGGGCGGGCTGGTCAGGTCCATGGCCGCCGAGAGCGTGCCCTTGGCCTTCACCGCGGCCGGCAGCAGCTTCACCGCCTTCGCATCCGGCTTCACACCGACCGAGATGTCGTCCGTGTGTTCGGCCGACGAGCCGGATCCGCCGCCCTGCGCCGTGCTCTTCGCCCCCACGTTCTGGGCGGTGCCGCCCGACCCGCACGCGGCGAGCGCGAGGGCCAGGGCCGACGTGATGATCGTGACGCTCACGTTTCTGCTGACTCGCATGGGTCTGCTCCTTGCTCATAGGGAAGGGCGCTGGGAGCGCACAGATCCCGGATGGGTGGTGTTTCGAATTGGCTGGGAATGGTCAGGAACCCGTCGGACTGGGCGCTCGGCCCCGTGGGGTGCCGGATGGCATCCGCTCATCGCGTCGACCGGACCCGCGGTTCGCGACCTTCACCTACGACGGAAGCGTGGGTGCTCAGAAGGCGGTGTATCCGCCGTCAACCGGGAGAACCGCTCCGGTGATGTACGACGACTCTGATGACGCGAAGAAGAGGACCGCGTCGGCGACCTCTTCAGGGGTGGCGAGGCGTTGCAACGGGATCTGATCCTCGCGCTCGCGGCGGTAGGCCTCGGGATCGGCGCTGCGCTGGATCGCTGCTTCGATGATCGGGGTGGCGGTCAGGCCGGGAGCGACGACGTTGACGCGGATGTTGCGGGGGGCCCATTCGATCGCTGTGCCCTTGGCGAGCATGATGAGACCGCCCTTGGCGGCGGAGTACAGGACTTCCCCGGGCTTGCCGACCATGCCGAGCCGTGAACTGACACAGACGAACGAGCCACCTGCGGACGGCATCAGCGGCGCGAAGTGCTTCATCACCAGGAACGCGCTGAGCAGGTTGCTGTCGAGCACATTCTTCGCGTCGTCGGTGGCCATCTCGACGAGCGGACTGCTGGCCTGCAGGCCGTGGTTGAGGACGACGACGTCGACGTTGCCGAGGGACTTGGCGGCCCGCTCGGCCAAGTCCTCGACGAACGCCTCGTCATTGAGGTCTCCAGGGACGTAAAGGTCGTCGGGCTCAACGCTGTCGAGCTGCTCCCTGCGACCGGTGAGCAGCAGCCGCGCGCCCTCACGGCGGAAGTGGGAACTCACCGCCTGCCCGATGCCACTGCTGGCGCCGGTCACCAGGGCCGCGACGTTCTTGAGTCTCATGTCAGGTATTCCTTCACAGGGGGCGGTCGATTCGCGCTCGGCCAGGGGGAGTCGTCCCGGGGCCAGTCAGCCGAGTAATGCGCGGGTGTCGACCGGCCACCGCTGCAGCGACGGGCAGGTCCTCGAAATCGAGGACGCCGGGCATACGCGGTTTTGCACCACCGGCACCACCCGCACCACGGTGGCGACGCCGAGGAGCAACTCGCCGATCTGCAGAGGGAGGAGTCTCGTCCAGGAACGCATGCTCCCGCGTCGAGGATGACCTGATCGGGGACCCAATCGCTGCCCACGGTGGTAGTGACCAGCAGCGCGACTCATACGTATCTCGATCATCTCTGCCAGGCTTTCCTTCTGAGCAACAGGATGGGCGGAATGCCGCGTGGTGGCTCAAACCAACCGCCAGATAGTCGTTTGTCGACCATCGGACGACCTGCTCTCGCTGCCGCGTGGTGGAAAGATAGCCGTCAGATAGTCGTTTGTCGACCATCTTGGTAGTCGTCCCTGCTGACCTGCGCTTGTTCTGCGAGTTGGGCGGCTGCCCGGGGCCTGGATGGGATGGCTTGGTGCGATGGCCGGGGGCCACGGTCGCGGACGCTGCGGGGCCAAGGCGGGGGAGGGCCAGGGCAGGGGAGGGTCAGGGCGGGGGAAAGGCGCCCTCGGGCGCCGTCACGGCCCCGACTGGCGATGCCGTCCTGTCCGTACCGGAGGCCGCCGTTGCGCCATCCCTTGCCCGTCCCGGAATTGATCCCGTTTGCAAGTTTCGGCGCTGCTCAGGCCCTGATCCATGAGTCGGAACATACTCCTCCCGCGCACGGTAAATGGGTGCTGCAACGACTCCTGGAATCCAGCGGTCCAGGTGACGCCTTGCCGTGCGGAGGCGTATCCGGGCGGCAGCGGTGATCCTGGGTGAGCCCTTCCGGTCCGGGCGCCGGACGTGGAGCGGGCGCCCGGACCTCGGGTGGGCGACGTGCCAGGGGCTGCCGTTGAGGCCTGCGGTTGTCTCGCAGGGTCAGGACCCGCAGGCCTGAGCGGCCGCCGTGTCGGCACGCGCGGACACGGTGGCCCCTCAGGCCTGCGGAGTGATGCCGGTCAGACGGTGAGCCGGTGCCGGTGGCATTGCGGTGGAGTACGACGAAGTCGGCACCCGCGTCGACGGCTACGATGGCGCCGCCCGCCACGGCGATCACCGCCAGCACGGAGCGTGAGCCGGTCTTGGCGAGGTGGCCCTGCGGGTCGGTCTCGGCCTTGCCGACGTGCTTGTTCGGCAGCGGCTTGCGGCCGCCCTGCGGCTTGGCATCACGCGGTCGGTCGAAGCGGACCTGGTCTTGAGGATGACGAACTCGTCGTAGCCGTCGTAGCCGGAGCAGACGCCCGGGCGCTTCGGCACGGACGCAGTGCGCCCGCCACTTTCACGTCACCTTGCTTAGAAGATGGTGGCCTCGCCGGTGAGACGGCGGGCCATGAGGTCGGTCATGGCGAGGTAGATCATGGCTTCGGAGCGGGCAGGGAGTGTTCATGCCCTGGCCGCCGGCGGGGCTGTGGACATGGCCGGCGTCGCCAGCCAGCACCAGGCGGCCGACGCGGCAGCGGTCGGCGACTCGATGCTGTCACCGCCGGACTCACCCTGCCCTGGAGCTCGGGCGCGGTCGAGGGGCATGTCAACCGGCGGCGGGATCTTGGCTCTTGAACAGATCGTGCGCGATGCCCCTGATGGCGGTGTCACTTCGATTCCAGGACGGGGATTCAGAGATTGAGGCTCAGGACACGGTCGACGGCGATCTCGACGACGACCAGGTCCAGTGGGGCGGGCGGGGCCACGCGGTAGCGGACGGTGTAGCGGCGGACCGCTTCGGCCAAGCGCGCCGGGTCGTCGGTGACGGCGGCCCGGCCTTCGAGGGTGACCCAGCGGAAGTCGTCCGCCTGGCAGAGCGCGACATGGGCCGTCGGGCCGCCCGCCACGATGTTCCGGGCCTTGCGTGCTCCCGCCCGGGTGGTCACCCGGAGCAGGCCGGTGGCCGCGTCGAAGGTGAAGCGGACAGGGGTGACGTGCGGTGTGCCGTCGGGGCGGAGGGTGGTGAGGGTGGCCGTGTGGGGGCGAGTGAGGAACGCCCGTGTGGCGGCCGGGAGTTCGACGGTCACCCGGCTCACTTCTTCTTCACGCCTTCGTTCCAGATCAGCTTGGCGATGTTCGGCTTCACGGCTGTGGTGATGACTCCCATGGCCGTACGGACGTACCGCCGCTCCTCCAGCTCGCGCAGCATGCTCGCGGCGAGGTCGGCACGGGCGGTGAAGACGCCGTCGGCGCTGGTCTCGGCGGTGTCGTAATCCGTGACGACGGAGTGCTCGAAGAGGCCCGAGGGCCGGACAAGGGTCCAGTCGAGGTCCGTCTGACGGATCACGGCCTCCATGCGGCGCATGTCCTCGTGGAGGGTGCGGCCGAGGCGCCGGTTCACCAGCGGGTCGAGCACGTGGTTGAAGAAGTGCGCGCCGGTGGGACGCCAGTTCGGGTCGGCGATGCTGGAGCTGACGGCGAGCAGCCGCTTGATGCCGTGGCGGGCCATGGCCCCGGTGATGGCCGTGGCGCTCGCCGAGTACGTGGTGATGGTCTTCTTGCTGAAGCGCGCGCCCAGTGCGGAGAGGACGGCGTCCGTTCCGCCGATCGCGGCGTCGACAGCGGCCGGGTCGGTGGCGTCGGCGACGGCGACAGCGAGGCCGGGCCGCGTGGGGAGGGAGCCAGGGCGGCGGGTCACGGCGACGACCTCGTGGCCGGCGGCGAGGGCCTGGTCGGTGAGGTGACGGCCGGTCGGTCCGTTGGCGCCGAAGACTGCGATACGCATGGCGTCGGGTCATCCCTTCATGTGGTTACCGGAACGCCCTTGACTGTGCCGATCACGAAAAGCAGGCTCAACGCTGATGAATAACGCTGCCCCTGCCCCCGCCCGCACCCGAGGCCGCCCCCGTGGCAACCCGCCGACCCGCGCATCGATCGTCTCGGCGGCCCGGGCGCTGTTCCTGGAGCGCGGCTACCGGGGCACCACTCTGCGCGCGGTGGCCGGGGCCGCCGGGGTCGACCCGGCGCTGATCGCGTACCACTTCGGCTCGAAGAAAAGCCTGTTCGCGGACGTGATGCAGTTCCAGTGCGCCAATGCGCTGGCGGTGGAGGACGTCCTCGGCGGCGACCCGGCCACCCTCCCCGATCGTCTGATCGACGCGGTGACGGACCTGTGGGAGGACGCCGACTTCGTTCAGCTCACCACCCAGGGCGAAGAGGCTGCCGAGGTGATCCGCGAATACCTTGAACGCGAGCTGCTGGCCCGGCTTGTTGAATTTCTCGGTGGCCGGGACGCAACCGCCCGAGCCACGGCCGTGGTGACGATCCTGGGCGGCCTCATCTACACCCGCTACCTCAACCCCCTCCCCACGCCCGCTGCCCTCACCCCATCCGAGACACGCCACATCCTCACCCCGGCGCTGCGCGCGGCACTGACCCCCAGGCCGCGCACCGCGGCAACCACCAGGGCGGGCCGTCGAGGCTCGCCAACCTCCGATGGAGGCGCCGTCCGGCCTTGACCACCTCAGCACCTGCGGTGTGGCTACCCCTGTAGTAGCGATGCAGGGAGCGAGATCCTGCTACTGCGCCCCGGCACGGCTGCCTCACCTGCCGGCGCCAGAGCCTCGCCGAGGCAGGCGGCCTCGACACCGAGCCCGCCCTGGACGCCGGGTACGGCACCGGCACCCGCCACCGGGCAATGACCGCCGTCGGCTCCGACCTTCACCTGGTCGCGCAGGGACGACTTCGCAACGACGTCTGCCGCCGGTGCGGCTGGCCAGCGGTCGTGGCGCGGACGGCATCTGCCGGGGCTGCCGCATCGCCCTGCGCCTGAGCGAGGATGATGAATGGATGCGCGCCGAGCCCGAGGGGCGCGCACTCCCGTCCGGACGGCCGCTCCAACTGGCTCTGCACATCGACGGCGTACGGCTGTCCAGCTTCCCGCTCCACCACAGCCGTCGGGGCGGCGGGTCCGAGAGCGTGTACCTCGGCGGGTGCGCGCCCCGGTGCCGGCCTCATTGAATGATCCGTGGGTCTGTATCGAGGAAGTCCCCGGGCAGCTGGGAATGTTCGCGCCGTGGCTGCAGTCCTTGTCGCGCGAGCATGGGCGCCGGCTCCGCGGTCGACGACACATCGCGGGTCTGCCGCCCCTTCTGGCAGTCCTTCAGGAGAGTGCGATCGGCCGTTGTATGAAGACCGCGTGATGCGGCAGCCGCACATCGCATGCTTTGGCTGTACTCTCGCCTTACAGCCAAAGCATTCTCCACTTCTGCCGACGCTGGCGCGTCTCCTCACGCGCATCTGGCCCGTCGGGACGTGTCAGACTTTAATTCCGAACAGTTTTTCCGCATTTCGGAACGCGATTTTTTCCTTGGCTTCGCGCGGCAAAGCGACTCCCCGGAACCAGTCGGTTTGAGTTTTCATATTGGCAAACGGGTAGTCGGTTGCAAACATTACTCGATCCACGCTTATGTGCTTCAGTAGGAGATCGAGCAGTTCAGTCTGGGGGAACGCGCTGGTTGTGAACCAGAAATTGTCATGGAAATACTGCTCGAACGGCTTGTCCAGGCTCTTCTCGGTCACTTCGCTCATCTTCTCCACGACGCGATTGTAGAAGAACGGAAGGCCCTCTCCCATGTGGCCGATGATAATCTGGAGCTTGGGATGCCTGTCGAATACTCCAGAGGTGATCATTCGGAGGATCTGAGTGACGACTTCCTGGTGCCATCCATAGGCGGAGATGCTGAGAACCTGGTCCTGGAACTCCTTCTGATATTCCGGCCGCATGTTGCTGTAGTAGATCTCGAAAACCTCGTCAGGCGGCAGGCCCGGATGGATGTATATCGGCACATCAAGGGCTTCGGCGCGCGCCAGCAGGGGCTCAAAGTCGGGATGGTCGAGAAATTTCTTCCCGATGATTCCGTTGGTCAAGCATCCCAGGAAGCCATCTTCCCGAACTGTGCGTTCCAGTTCGTCTGCCGAGGCTTCCGGGTTCTGCAGAGGCAAGGTTGCAAAGGCCTTGAACCGCCCCGGATAGGTCGCCATCGGTCCATCGACGAGCAGTTTGTTGAGACGATACGCAAAGTCGATGCCCTTCTGGCCTTTGACGTTCTGCACGCCTGGCGTATGTGCGGAGAGGATTTGAACGTTGAGGCCCGCCTCGTCCATTGCGCCGATGCGGCGCGGGCCGAGCTCGGCAAGACCAGTATCCTCGAGGAACAGCCTGTCGTTCAGCACCATCAACTCATGTGTGGAAAAGGTCTCTTCCGTGCCGATGAAGGGCAGGTCCTGGTCTCGCAGTGAAAAGTCCGTAGTTTCGTTCGCTGTCGCGCGGGAGGCAATGGCATGCGTGGACAAGCCGGCGCCAACGCCAAGTGCTGCCGTGCCGGCCAGAAAGCCGCGGCGTCCCGTCGTGAGGCGCTTCAGAGGGTTCGCGTTCGACTCCATGTCGCTTTCTCCTCAGGTGTTTGTGTGGTGCGGTATCCGTGCGGCATCCGTCTGCAAGACACGACGGGTTATCTCGCTTATCTGGATGCCTACTTCCTACCGAGCGAACCTGAGACGACTGTTAATGCGGTGCTCAGGCCGGTTGGCCGAACCGTGTGCCCAGAGCACGCACCCGCGTGGTGGCGAGGTCCTGCCCGATAGGCAAGGCCCAGGCGACACAGCCGTCGGGCCGGATCAGCAAGGCCTCGACGTCCACCCGGTCCGTGCGAGCGGTGAAGGTGTTGATCCGTCAGGTCCACGCGGCCGCGGCGTCTCGGACCTCCGCGCGGTCGACGGGGCCCAGCAGGAGTCCGCAGTCAGGTCCAGGCGACGCGAAGTGAGAAAACACAGGTCGACCGCAACGTCGTCGCCGTGAACCGGCTGAAGGTCACATCGCATGCGCGCCTGATCCGCTCCGCAATGACGAAGGCATGCTTCGTGTCCGTCTTCCCATCGCCGTGCGGCCGGGGATGTAGAGGACCTTTTGCTCGTGGTCGGTCAGCAGCGCGGTCATCAGGGCAGCCCCGCCGGCGTTGAGGTCGATCGCCCATGTCACCGGCTCACCGCCGCTCAACTCCAGCGCATGCTGATCAGTTTGAGCAATGCATTCTCGTCGTTGACCACAGGCTGCGGCAGCTCCCGCGTGCCATATCAGCCCACAGTTTGGGCACGGCCGCTTTCGAAGTCGTTCCTCTATCTGTCGCAAGACGACCCCGCCAGCGTGTCCCTACCAAGCGGTCTTTGCCGTGCATCCCAATGAGTGGCCGGGTCGGCGTGGGATGCCGGGCGGCCATCAGCCACACCCAGCATCCCTGGGTCCTCCGCTGCTACGAGTGGGCCGGAATCAGCCCCGGAAACAACGTGAGGAGACACGACCCTCACCCGGCCGGTACTTCAAGCCCCAGCGCCTACACACAGACAAGGCCTACGACCCCGTCGACCTGCGTAGATGGCTCCGATGGAAGCGGATCGGAGTTCGCATCGCCCGGAAGGGCATGTAATCGAGCGAGCGATGAGGGCGTCTGAGGTGGGTGATCGAGCGCACGATGTCATGGCTGTCCGGATACCGCAGACTCAGTCCCCGCTACGAGCGCCAGCCCCACAACTACAGTGGCATTTCTCGGACTTGCTGCCGCCTTCTGCTGCTACAAGCGCCTCGTCCGCCTCACCACGTAGGACACGATCTTGGGCATCCGTGAGAGCGCGGCCTGCGGGCACCACACCGGCGACGCTCTAATGCTGGCCTCAGGTTGATCGGAGACAATGAGCGGCAAAAGTATCGACTGGAGGGGGGGCGGGCCCGCGTGCGGATCATGATCGCGGATGACGAGGCGGCCATCCGTGAGTCGCTGGAGCGGGTGCTCCAGGTCGAGGGTTACGAAACCAGCACCGTCGCCAACGGTTTCGCCGTGCTCGACGGGGTCGGTGGCGACGCGCCGGATCTGCTGCTCCTCGACGTGATGATGCCCCGCCTCGGCGGGCTGGAGACCTGTCGGCGGTTACGGGCCGCGGGTCGTGATCTGCCGGTGCTGATGCTGACCGCCCGTGACCAGGTCTCCGACCGGGTCGCGGGGCTGGACGCGGGCGCCGACGACTACCTGCCCAAGCCGTTCGCCACCGAGGAGTTGCTGGCCCGGGTGCGGGCCCTGCTGCGCCGGCGCACGTCGACCGACGAGGAGTCGCAGATCCTGTCGTTCGCCGACGTCCGCCTCGATCCCGACAGGTTCGAGGCGTGGCGGGGCGCGCGGCCGCTGCGCCTGACCCGGACCGAGTTCTCCCTCCTGCAGGTTCTCGTGAGCAACGCGACCCGGGTCGTGACCCGCGACGCGCTGTTCGGGGCGATCTGGGGCTTCGGCATGAGCTCCACCGCCAACAACCTCCAGGTGTACGTCAGTTACCTGCGCCGCAAGATGGAGGCGGAGGGTGAGCCACGATTGATCTACACGCTGCGCGGCCTGGGATACACGTTGCGGGAGACTCCTCCGTGAGCAGGCCCGCCGGCCGGGAACCGCGTCGGCTGACCCGATGGTGGCGCCAACGGTCCCTGCGGGCCAGGCTGACGGTGATCGCGGCGACGGCCATCGCCGTCAGCGTGTTCATGGCCTTCCAGGTGGCCAGCCAGCTGATGGGCTGGGAGCTGCAGAAGACCTCCGAGAATCAGCTGCGCGCCGACTCCCGCGTCCTGGCGGCGAACGCGGAGCGCGCCGGTCTGGCGCAGGTCCAGCTACCGCCGTATCCCGGATCCGGTCAGCTGGTGCGGATCATCCTGCCCGACGGTTCGATCCGGACTCCGGCCGGCCAACCCGCGCTGCCCCCGGTCAGCGAGCACGCCAGGCGCGTGGCGCAGGGCGCGTCGGCCGACCTGATGGAGTCGAACGACAGCGACGAGGACGGCTACGCCATCTACACCCTGCGGGCGGGCGACGGCGCGGTGCAGGTGGCCCGCGTCGTCGACGACAGCCCGATCAACCGGTTCGGGTTCGGCATGCTGCTGATCGGGCTGCTCTGCGTGGTCGGCGGCGCTCTTGTCGGGCGGACCGTGGCGCGGACCGGGCTGGCGCCGATCGACCGGCTGACCGCCGCCGCGGTACGTGTCGCGCACACCCGGGATCTCGACGCCGACATCCCGGATGAGGGCGGTGGGGAGATCCGGCGGCTGATCCAGTCGATCAACGACATGCTCGCCGCGCTCCGGGACTCCCGGCAGGCCCAGCGGCTGCTCGCCGAGGACGCCGCCCATGAGCTCAAGACCCCGCTCACCAGCCTGCGCCTCAACGTCGAGCTGCTGATCCGGCTCGATCGGCGCGGCACCCTGGACAGCGCACTGCCGGCGGAGAGCCGGACCCGGCTGCTCAACGATCTCGGCGCCCAGGTGACCGAGTTGAGCACCCTTGTCGCCGAGCTGACCGACCTGGCACGTGGTGACGTCAGCGACGAGAGCACCGAGGTGCTCGACCTCGCCGACGTGGTGGCGGCCGCCGCGATCCGGGCGCGTTCCCGCGTGCCCGACATCGAGGTCGCACTTGACGTGACCTCTGTGTGGGTGAGCGGGCGTCCCGCTGCGCTCGAGAGGGCGGTGCTCAACCTCATCGACAATGCCGGCAAGTGGTCCCCTGCGGACCAGCCGGTCCAGGTCCGGGTCCGTGCAGAGGGCGGGTCGGCGGTGCTCGAGGTCGACGACGCCGGGCCGGGCATCGACGCGGCCGACGTACCGCGGGTGTTCGACCGGTTCTACCGTGCCGACAGCGCCCGGGCGTTGCCGGGGTCCGGTCTGGGGCTGTCGATTGTGCAGCGAGTCGTCGACGCCCACGGCGGCCGGGCCACCGTCGCCCGCTCCGCACGCGGTGGCGCGCTGCTCCGGGTCGACCTTCCGGCCGCGGCCCCGCCCGCCCCGATCGCGCGGCTCACCGCAGGGGAGGACACCGCGGTGCGCTGACCCGCCCCGGTGGCGTGGCCGTAGGACAAGGGACGGCGGCAGTCCTCGAGCAAGGCACCGTGCGGCTCACCGTCGGGGCAGGACACCGTGATGCGCCGGCCCCGGCCACACGGCGCAAGGCCAAAGGGCGGCGGATGTCGGGCCATGGTCCCGCGCGGCCCACCACCGGGCAGGACATGGTGCGCCGACCCCAGTCCCGGCGCCCGGCGCAGGACCAAATCGCGGGCGGCCGTCGGGCAATGGCCCCGCGCGGCTCACCACCGGGCAGGACATGGTGCGCCGACCCCGGCCCGGCGCACGGTGTAGAACCAAAGGGCGGCGATCGTCGGGCCCATGAAGAAATCCGGGACGGGCCTGGGGCCCGTCCCGGATCTCGTCCGTGCCGCCGCGCTCACCGTTGCAGCGCTGGCTCCTCCTCGTCGGTGAGCGGCTGTTGACCGTCCGGCAGTTCCACCGCTGGACGGGACAGCCGGCTCGGCCACCACATCCGCCGGCCGATCAGCAAGGTGAGGGCGGGCACCAGGACCGACCGCACCAGCAGGGCGTCGAGCAGCACGCCGAAGGCGACCAGGAACCCGACCTCGATCAGCATCACCAGCGGAAGTGTGGCGAGGACCGCGAACGTGGCCGCCAGGACCAGGCCTGCCGAGGTGATGACGCCACCGGTGGCCGAGAGGGCTTTGAGCATGCCCCCTCTGGTGCCGAGACGTCCGGTCTCCTCCCGGGCCCGGCTGGTCAGGAAGATGTTGTAGTCGACGCCGAGTGCGACCAGGAACAGGAATGCCAGCAACGGCACTGAATAGTCGATGCCCTTGAACCCGAGGATCGTGTCGAAGACGAACACGCTGCCGCCGAAGGCTGCGGCGAATGAGACGATCACGGTGGCCATCAGGATCAGTGGGGCCGCGATCGCGCGCAGCAGCAGCCCGAGGATGATCAGGACGACGGCGAGCACCAGCGGGATCACCAGCTTCTCGTCGCGCCTGGTGGTCACCTCTGTGTCGAGGTTCTCCGCGCTCGGCCCGCCGACGATCGCCTCCGCCCCGCTCACCCCGTGCACGGCGGTGCGCACCCGCTTGATCGTGTCGTACTCCGCGACGGTGTCCGGCGCGTCCTTCGGGAACACGGAGATGTTGGCCCAGCCGCCGCTGGTCTGCTCCGGGACGGCCAGGGCCACACCGCGGGTGTCCTTGACGATGTCGAGCACCCGCTTCTGGTGCGTCGGCCGAGTGAAGATCGTCATCGGCTGGCCGCCGAGCTCCGGGAAGTGCTGACGGAGAACGGTGAAGCCGGTGACCGACTCCGGTGCGGACAGGAACTGGTCCTGCTCCCGCAGGGCGCCGGTGTTGCCCGCCAGCCCGAGGGCGAGCACGCCGAGGACTCCGAGCGAGCCGAGCGTCGCCAGCCACCGGCGGCGGCTGATGGCGGTGCCGAGCCGTCCCCACAGCCCCGGCTTCTCCTCCACGGCCGTACTGAACCGCGGGATGGCCGGCCAGAAGATCCGCCTGCCGAGCACCACGAGCACCGCCGGGAACAGCGTCAGCATGGCCACCAGCGCGCACAGGATGCCGGCCGCACCGATCGGGCCCAACCCGCTGGTGCTGTTCAGGTCCGCGACCAGCAGGCAGAGCAGGCCGGCGACCACGGTGGCCGCGGACGCGACGATGGCCGGCGCCGCGCCGCGCAGCGCGTGGACCATCGCGACGCGGACGTTCTCATGGTGGTGCAGTGCCTCCCGATATCGAGCGATGAGCAACAGCGCGTAGTCCGTGCCGACGCCGAACACCAGGATCGTCAGCAGCGCCGAGTTCTGGTCGTTCACCACGATGCCGAAGCCCTTGACGAGCAGGTAGACGGTCGCCATCGAGGTCAGTGCGGCCGCGCCAACGGCCACCAGCGGGATGATCCACAACACCGGGCTGCGGTAGGTGAGGATGAGCAGGAGCGTGACGACGACGATGGTGGTCAGGAGGACCTGCACGTCGATGCCGTCGAAGACGGCATCCATGTCGCCGTCGATCGCGCCCGGGCCGGTCACGTCGAGTTCCAGGCCGGAGGGACGGTCCTTCGCGGCGTCACGCAACGGGCCGACGATGGCCTCCGGTGCGCCGTAGGTCGTGCTCACCTCGAGGGTGAACATCATCGCCTTGCCGTCGGTGGAGGGGCTCGTCGGGGAGCCCTCGTCGTCCTCGTCGGCCGCCGCCGTCGCCTTCGGCGGGTACCGCTTGGCAAGGGTGTTGTAGTGGCGCTCGACCGTCGCGCGATCGGCGTCGGTCATGCCGCCGGCGCGGTGGTACACGAAGACGAACGTGTTGTTGTCACCGCCGGGGAGACTGTCGTCCAGCACCGCCACCTTGGTGGACTCGGCACTGGCCGGCAGGGTGTCTACGGCGCTGTCGGTGGTGACCGAGCTCAACTTTCCGCTCAGCGGCACCATGCCCACTGCCAGCACCAGCCACAGGCCAATCACTAACCAGGGCACCCATCGGCCTGCCAACCGACCGGCCGGCGCTTCCCCGGACGGCGCTGTGTTGACTGCCATCACTAGCCTCCTACATACGGGTTGCATCGCTTATCTGGATGCGTACTTCGTACCGAGCGAACCTGAGGCGACTGTTAATACGGTGCTCAGGCCGGTTGGCCGAACCATGTGCCCAGGGCACGCCACGCACCAGCGTGGTGGCGTCGAGGTCCTGCCCGGTGGGCAAGGCCCAGGCGACACAGCCGTCGTCGGGTCGGATGATCAACGCGTCGACGTCCACCCGGTTCGTGCGGGCGGTGACGGTGTTGACCCGTCAGGTTCACGCGGCCGCGGTGTCGCGGACCTCCGCGCGGTCGACGCGGTCGAGCAGGAGCCCACGCCCCTCACGCAGCGGGTCCGCAGACGTCGTCACCGCGGTGACGACGTTGGGTTCGGGCCGTCCAGCGTCAACTTCATGTCCGGGCACAGGGTGCCGACGAGCCGGTGGTCGTTGCCCAGGTCGTACCGGGCGTCCATGCTCGGTTGCCGTGTCCCCTGACGCCTAAGGCTGCCGCGGGTCCTCCGGGGGCGCGCCCGCTCGGGCAGTGCCGGGAGGGGTCGCGGCAGCGCTCCGTGCGACCGGGATGGACTTGAAGTTGTTGCTGTTGCCGGGGTCGGTGCGGAGATGACCGTATGGCTCGCTTGGATCAACGAAGGGCGGCGTTGCCGTTTCGGTCACTTGTTGACCGAAACGGTAACCTTTGGTCATGAAGCCAACCGTGAGGCCCACCAGCGAGGAGATCGATCGTGCCTTGATCGACGTGGCGGCCTTAGTCTTTGCGCGGCACGGGTTCGCTCAGGGCCCCGTGCAGGCGATCGCTGACGGTGCCGGCTACTCCAAGGCGGCTGTGCTGAAGCGCTTTGGCTCGAAGGAGCGGATCCAGGACGCCGTGGTGGCTCGCGCGGAGGAACATGCCGCACGAGTGGCGGCTGCGGGTGAGGGCCTCCCGGTCGGGCTCGAGCGGGACGCCGTCCTGCTCGGTGCGCTGGTCGAGCTGATCGAGGAGTGGCCGGGGACTGGTGCGCTCATGGCCGGCGCGTTCTGGCTGACGCGAGAGCCCGAGATCATGCAGCGCCTCTCCGGGGCGCAGCGCATGTTGATGGAAGCCTTCGATCCCGATGTCTGGACTGATGAGGAACGGCATGTGCGGGTGGTGTCCGCGATCGGTGCTGTGACCGTCACGATGATGGCGAACCGTGAGGCCAGGTGGACCGAGCGCACCGATGTGGTGATTGCCGCGGGCCTTGGCGCACTGGGCCACAGGGGCAACGGTGATGCCGGCGCGGGGGATTGAGGCACTGCGGCGGGGCAGCCGGCGCTGCAGTACGGAACAACGGGCCCGGCAACCAGTGCGCAGCGCCGGCTGAGGCAATGCTGCGTCACTTGTACAGTGCGGCCGGGGCAAGGTGCCCGACGTGGCTCGAGGAGCCACTCGTCATGGCTTGCTCTGCAATGGCCAGCGTCCATGCCCCCATCTTTTTCTGTGGCAGCGCCGGTGCGTCATGACCGCACCAGCCTGGCAGTGACGACGGCTCAGGATCCCGGCTCGAAGGACTCCTTCGTCAAGAGGGTGGACTTGAGGTGCACAAGGTCGGCCTCGGGTTGGCCGGGGCGCCGCAGAGGAACACAGGCGGTATCGGAGCGGTCGCTGACCTCGGGCGAGCGGTCGTCGATGGGCTGATCGAAGGGGGCGCCGCCGTTCCGTGCCCAACCGGCGATCTCCATACTGGATACGATGTTGCTGTTATGGTGCTGGCCGAGGAGGTGGACGTTCAGTGGCAGCAGCTGGTCCTACGCGAGCGACCACGGCATCGGCTCGGCGCCCGGGGCGTCCGCCCGTGCCGCTGGAGCGCATCGTCTCTACCGCACTGCAGATCGTGGACGATGAAGGGGCCGACGCTCTCTCGATGCGGACGCTGGCCCAGCGCCTGGGCTCGGGCACGGCGACGCTGTACCGGCATTTCGACAACCGGGCAGCGCTGGTCGCCCATGTCGTGGACCGCATGTTCGGCGCCGTGGAACTGAACGGCGACGAACTCCTCGCGATGGGCTGGCAGCAAGCGCTGCGGACGGTCGCGCACACCATGTTCGAGGCCCTGGCCCGGCACCGGAACGCTGCGCGCCTGATGGTCGAAGAGATTCCCCTGGGGCCGAACGCCATGGCGCTGCGGGAGCACTGTGTCGCGGCGCTGCTCGACAGCGGTTTCCCGCCGCGACTGGCCGCGCACGCCTTTGCCACCCTCTCCCGCTACGTCCTCGGATTCGCCATACAGGTCAACGGTCATGGCGGCGGCGGGCAACTCGACGACGCACAACTGTCCGCCGTCTTTCAGAGCGTCGATCCCGCCTTGTTCCCGGCAACGGTCACCGTCGCCGGGTCGATGCCCGTTCCGATCGAGGACGAGTTCTCCTTCGGACTCGAACTCCTTCTCAGCGGGCTTGCCCACCTGCGCGACGACGCCTGACCAGCCAGGACGATGCGAACCTGAGGCCGCCCGCCCACGGAGTCATCTCGGTTGGCATGGAGCGAGGCTGTCAGGGACTCGTGATCGACCCGCCGGCCCCGGCCAAGGGTGAATGCGTCAGCCGAACCGGTCTACCGGTGCCCGCACGAGGAAAGCCGTCTGCCCCGGGCACTCAACGATGCAGTGCCCGGGGCAGACGAGTTGAACAGCCGCTCGTGGTGAGCCTACGAGGATGCTGTGGAACATCCCCAGCGGAGGCTGTCCGTCACTGACCGGCGACGGCAGGTGCGCTGTGCTTCCTGGTCAGCCCCTTGAGGTCGTAGGCACGAGTACCCAGGGTCCCGACGAGGAGGCCGAGGGCAAGCGCGATCACGGAGGCCAACACGGCACGCGCCAGCCCCGAATCCCAGGTGGCTCCGAAGTACAGGATCGAGCGCGTACCCAGATAGATCTGGTGCATGGGCTCGAACGAGCTGAGGAAGCGGAAGAAGGGGGGCATGGCTTCCAACGGTGTCGTACCCCCGGAGCTGGGGATCGACAGCACGACGAAGAGGAAGAGGTTGACCACCATGCCCAGACCGCCCAGCAGGGCGAGAATCGCCTGAGCAACCACTGCGACGGCCAAGATGCTCAGCACGCTGAACAGCCACAGCTCCCTTGGATGGTCCAGCGGCATGCCGATCCAGTCCGCGATCCCCAGATAGACACTGCTGACGAGCACCGCGATACCCGCCATGATTCCCCACTTCAAAACAAGGGTGGCCAGGCGGCTGCGACCCGAGTGGTTTTCGATGCGGTAGAGCGGACCGATCTCCGACGGAGTGAAACCGAGCTGGGAGTCGATGAGATTCGTGGCGATCAGGGAGCCCGTGAACCCGGCCAGCGCCAGCAGGAGGGCGTAGTAGAAGGCCGAGAGGCCGCCGCCGGTCCCGTCGGGAACCTCCTTGAACGGCGTGACATGCACCAGCATCGGCTCGGACAGAACGATGCGTGCCGTTCCTGTGACGGACTGGCTGCCGGATGCCGCCTTGTCCCCGGCCTGTGTCGCAGTGGCGAGCAGTTGCTTGCCCACGGTCTGGTTCGCCTCGGCCAGCGCCTGAGAAGCGAAGGAATTGACGACGGACGCGCTGGAAGTGTTCGCGAGGGGATTGGTGTGCACGTCGACCGCGGGCTGCTGTGCGGCCCCACCGGTCGCCGCGCTCGCCGTGAGAGCCACCAGCTTCTTGCTCAGGTCAGAGGGCAGAACGATCGCGCCGTAGAGCCTCCCCTTGCCCATGTCCTCCTTCGCTGCGGCGAGGCTGACGAAGCGTAGATCGAACTTGTCGTCATCGACCCCCTTGCGCAGGCCGTCGGAGATCTGCTTGCCGACGTTGATGCGCTGCCCGGATGGGCTGGTGGCTCCGGTATCGGCGTTGACGACCGCTACGGGAAAGCCGTTGAGCTCTTTGGAGGAGTTGACCGTTGACCCCAGATACAACGCTGCCAGGGCAGCCATGACCACGGTGACGATGACTGCCGGGGCCAGCCACAACCGCGGCCCCAGCCTGTTTCCTGAGGGCTCGTTGTCGTTCGGCATGGTTGCACATCCTCCTGGAGGGACCATTTCGGTTACGCTGTAACCAGAATGGTCACCCTTCATCGTGAAGTCAAATGCAAAGGTGAGCGGCGAGGGGACAGGAGGAGATAGCGGTAGTTCGTTAGACCGGGCGCAGGGTGATGGGCGGGGTGAGCCAGGTGCGGACGGCACGTAAGGCCCTGGGCCGGCAAGGCGGTTGGGGCTGGTGAAGTGCGGCGCGTCCCCCTCTCTGGCCGGTCGGCGGGCACGGATCCGGCACACTGGCATCCAACGGTCCGGGTGGGGTGAACCACTGGTCCCAGCAGAAGGAAAACGCGCTGTTCACCAGGGTCTGGTGACGGCGGATCGCGTGGTCGGAGCGGACCTGGAAGTCGGCCCAGCCGAGCTCATCGTTGATCTGCTTGTAGCTCTGCTCGATCCACGGCCGCAGCCCGTACAGCCGGACGATCTCGGTGAGATCGGCGGGCTGGTGCGCACTGGTGGCAGCGTGCGGGGCGTCGGAGTGGGGCAGGTTGGTGGCCAGGTACCAGGTGGCCTTCCGGCAGGAGGCCCGGGTCGGTGGTGGCCACGACCAGGCGGCAGGGGCTGTCGCGGCCGTAGCCACCCAGGCGGGCATCGGCGGCCCACCAGGTCTCGGTGCGCCCCCTCGCGGAAGCGGCGTTCCACCGGCCTCCAGTCGCCTGGATCGTCGGGGTCGGTCCCGGCCGGCGCGTGCAGCGTCGATCGGGGTGTGTGGCTGGTCCGCTCGGGCCCAGGTGCCGCGGTGCGGGCGGAGTGCCACCAGGTAGGGCAGGCCGGCCTCGTGCAGCGTCGAGTACCAGTCGTAACTGACGGAGTAGGCGCAGTCGTCCACCACGGCCCGGCAGGGAAAGCCTGCCTCCTTGCCTTGGGCCGCGAGGATCGCGGACAGCTGCGGTTCGGTGCGGAAGCCGGGGTCGCCTCGTCCGCGCGGGAAGTGGTGTGCGGGGGTGCAGGGCCGGGGAGCGGCGGATAGTGGACCCGCCCGTCGGCCCATACCGTGGTCACGGTGACCACGCGGTCGTCGGTCGTGCCCCACCGCCCCAGTCACTGCCGTCCCGCGTGCGCGGCGGCCGCGCCGTTCTTGCGGTCGCCGGAGTCGTCGATCACGATGACGCCGCCTTCGTGCGCAGCGGTTTCCGGCCGCTCGCGCAGGAGCTTCAGCCGCCGGTCGTTGATCCTCCCGGCATCCCAGGCCGACTCGGACAGGAAGAACTGCAGCCGCTGTACCGTCGGCGGCCCCGCACCGGCCACCGGCTCCGCCCCGGCCGGACATGTGATCGTCTTGTTCCGATCCCGCAGCGCGAGCAGCCCGGTCAAGTACTGGCGAAATCAACGGCGTTGGGCCAGCGAGACGAACAGATCGTCAAAACAGGCCGCCATTTCCTCCAACGGCCCCGGCATCAGCGGTCACAGACGTCGCTCGGTCACCTCACCCCCGAAACCCGGCACTCCACCGCTGTACGAACGCCCCGCTCGGGCGTCAACCCGACCTACCGCCCGGGTTGACGAACTACCGGCAAGTCAACGTCCCACGCTGGATGTTGCAACCGCGCGTATGGCAGTGTCCGCGGCAGACACTGCTGCGACCTTCTGCATTGAAGCCCACGCCGCAGAGCGGGGGTAGCCGATCAGGGCCTCGCCCGCACAGACGATCACCGTGATACGGCGTCGCACCCAGTCCACACTGTTGTGGCGGCGACCTGCTTCCCTGCGTGCATGGCCGCGTCCCTTCAGTCGCGGCCTTCGGTCTTCGGAGGGGTGCTTGCTCCAGTACGGTCGATCACATCGGCCGAGGGAAACCGGCTCGCGTCGTCAACACCGCGCGGCGGCGGCCACCCGGTCCCGGAACCATCGATGGGCCGGGTCGTACACCCACCGCGGAGACCACGCCATCGCGATGACGAAGGGCCGGGCAAGAGATGCGGGGACCCGGGCGGGGCGCGTACCCGTCGACCCGCACCACGCGTCTGCCAGCCGTTGGGGCACGAGTGCGGTGAGATCCGCACCCGCCACCAGCGGGAACAGTTCCACGAAGCTCTCCACCCGCACGGCGATCGACGCGGCGATGCCCTCCCTCTCCAGCAGCTGGCCCGGTGACCATGGCATCAACGGCGCGTCGTAGCAGACGGCCCACCGTGCCTGCTCGAGATCGTCGTCCTCGGACTGCCGCGTCGCGCTGACGATGCGCACCCACTGGTCCTCGTAGAGGTCGAGTGACGGCGTCCCGTCCGGGAGCGCGACCCGGGGCACGATCACGGCATCATGCCTGTCGATCTCCTCGACGATCCCCGCCCGCATGTCGTTCGTGAGCAGATCCAGGCGGATACGTGCACCGGAGTCGTGCGCCGTGACTTCGCGCACCAGTGGCGTGGCGAGCGCGCTGCATTCGGCGTCGGAGAGGAGCAGGGAGAACTCACGGTCGAGCGACCCCGGTTGGAGGCCGGCGTTGGCCGCGAAGACGCCGTCGACTTCCGCGGCCAGCAGTGAGACCCGATCGCGCAGGCGCTCGGCCAGCAGCGTGAGCTGGGTTCCCTGGCCGGGGACTCGGACCAGCAGTTCATCGCCGAAGTGCCTTCGCAGTCGCTTGAGCGCCGCGCTGCAGGCCGGTTGGGAGAGGCCGATACGGTGCGCCGCGGCCGTCACGCTCCGCTCCTGGAGCAGCGCGTTCAGCGGCACGAGCAGATTCAGATCGAGACCCATCGCGTTCCATTTTCATCCATGTCGTGAATGAAACCCATAATAAAGTTCCACTGTACAGATGTCGTGGTCGCGATGAGACTGGAACAGCGGCTGGACGGCCCTGGTGAGGACGCCCGGCCGAGACGGATCGAGCATCGTGAGCGAGTCAGAGAGGACACGCGCATGCACCATTCCTTGGACATCCCGGTGGGGGAGATCACCCTTCGCGGCAGGCTCTACCTTCCCGAGGACGCGACAGGGCCGGTGCCCGTCGTGATCGCCCACGAAGGCATCGGGAGCGTCGCGGAGATCGGCTTCCCGTACGCGCATCTGTTCACGGACGCGGGTCTCGGCGTCGCCTTCTACGACCACCGCGGACTCGGCCACAGCGACGGCGAACCCCGCCAGCAGATCGACCCGTGGCAGTTCGCCCGCGACATGCGGCATGTCATCACGCATCTCAGCCTGCGTGACGACGTCGATCCGGCGAGGATCGCTGTCTGGGGGTTCAGCCTGGGCGGCATGGTCGGCATGTTCGCCGCCGCGACCGACACCCGCCCAGCCGCTGTCGTCTCCGTCGTACCGCCGGTCAGCGGATGGTCGGCCCGCAAGCTGTTCCCGCCGGCCGAGCTCGCCGCCCTGGATGCCGCCATCGTCGCTGATCGCCTCGGTCAGAGTCGCGGCGAGCCCCCGGTCGTCCTGCAGACCAGCGGACACCGTACGCCGGACGGCCCTCCCGTGATGTTCACGGACCCGGAAGGCCTCGAGTTCATCAAGCGATTCGACGGCGTGCGCAGCTGGCGCAACGAACTGACGCTGTCGTCGCTGGACCATGTGTTCGAGATGGAGGTCACCGCGTACGCGGAGCGCATCACGGCGCCGGTTTTGATGGTGCTCGCCGATGGCGACACCGTTGCCCCGGTCGAGGACGCACGCGAGATGTTCAAGCGGATCACGGCCCCCAAGGAACTCGTCGAGTATCCCGGGCAGCACTACGGCATCCTGGTCGACCATTTCGAGGAGATCGTCTCGCGCACCACGTCCTGGCTGGCGAAGACCCTCGTGTGATGACCTTCGCACTCCACCCACATGCGGAGGCCGAGCGGCTGCGTTGGTCCGGTGGCCAACAGCCGGATGGCCAGGCTCTGTTGGCGGGCGTTCTGGTCTCGGACGGCGAGCCCGCCGTGTTCGTTGGGGGTGTAGAACACCTCAAGCCCCCGTGCTGCCATTCCCCGTCGTAGACGCGAGTCCGCTCCTCCGCATCGACCGCCAGGCCCGACGGCGTGGGCAGAACGTAGATGTCCCCCCGCCTCGCCACCATGGGGGCCGTGTCCGCGCCGCCGACATGGACGCGATGCGGCAGGTCGAGGGCATCGGCACCGAAAAGGCGCCCGCCCGCGTCGCCGAACACGCCGGCCTCGCCCCGCTCATCGACAAACTCGTCGCGGCCGGGGTGAACATGACCGAGCCCGGTGCCGTCCCGCCGATGCCCACGGACAGCGGCACCTCTGCCGCCTGCGACGCGGAGGCCGAAGGCGCGGCAGGCGGGCTGCCGCCGGGGATGACGGTCGTCGTCACCGGCGCGAAGACCGGTGTTCTGGAGAAGCTCAGCCGCAGCCAGCTGAACGATCTGATCGAACGCGTCGGATTCAAGCGGGCCAAAGCGGAAGCACAGGGCATCCGCCTGGCCACCCCGGACGAATTCGCTGCCCTGGTCGCTGACTTCACCGGCTGCCCCCGAGGGGTGTGCCGCAGTTCGTCGGCGAGCGCAGTTGGGCATCATGCCGCTAGAAGCGGAGTGCCCCTTCGGGCAGATCCCGTTCAGCAGTGAGCGGCAGCTCCAAAGAGGTGAGCATGTCCCGGTACCGCTCGGCCAGTTGGGAGGGGAGCTTTCTGCTGAACACCACCAGCTCCCGGAAACAGCCGGGCCCGATCCGCCGGGCGTGCCTCGACCAGCGCAGCGGCACCGCGTTCTCCGGTGTCACCGTCACGCCGATCCCCTCGACCGCGAACAGGAGCGCTGCGGAGACCTGGCCCGTGCGTGCGACGGCGCGCGGCGTGAACCCGAGGTGCCCTGCCAGGCGGTCCACCACTTCGCTCATGCCCTGTTCCTGCTCGTAGAGCACCCAGTCGGCAGCGGCCAGTTCGGCCGGATCGGCCGCTGTCCCCGCCGGGTGTTCGGCCGAGCCGGTCACCACCATCTCCTCGTATCCCAGAGAGATGACGGGCCCCTCCCACGGGTCGGGCCGTGGACCGACCGCGATGTCGCCCTGGCCACTGCGCATGGCCTCTTCGAGGTCCCGGCGGTGGGAGTAGTCGTGCAGTCTCAGCACAGTGGAGGGGTACGTCGAGTGCCAGCGCGCCGCGGACGGCGGCAGGATCCCCGAGGCGACGGACCGTACGGTCAGGACGTGGACATCGCCCTGACGGCCCTCCACCACCTCGCGCACCGAGTCCTGGGCGTCCTGAACCGCACGGACGACATCCTGCGCGCGGGGCAGGAAGACACGGCCCGCGGGAGTCAGCGTCACCCCTTGCCGGCCGCGCTCCAGCAGGACCGCGCCCAGCTCCTTCTCCAGGGCCCCGATCTGCTGGGAGAGCGAAGGCTGCGTGACATAGAGCCGCGCAGCCGCTCCGCTGAAGGAGCCCGCCTCCCAGACCGCGAGGAAGTACTCCAGCTGACGTAGCTGCATGTGATCAAGTTACTCGGCCGAGCGTTGCCCATCGTGCTGTGACCACAAATCAGGCGTCTTTCAGGATCAGTCGGCGGGGCGTTGTCTGTGCGTCATGCCATGAGTGCGACCCTGCTGTCCTTGCGGGTGAGCCGGGACAGCAAGTAGTCGACCTCGGTGCGGGCGCGCGCCGACAGCGCAGCCCCGGGCTTGCGCTGGGTGTCGGAGGCCAGTATTCCGCGGCGCTTCATGACGTACTTGCGCACGGCCAGGCCGATGCCCGGCTGCTGTTCGTAGCGCAGCAGGGGCAGGTGGGCATCGAAGATGTCATGGGCGGCATCACGATCGCCGGCGGCGGTGTGGCGTACGACGTCGACGAGGAGTTCGGGCACGCAGTAGCCCGTCATCGCTCCGTCGGCTCCGCGTTCGGTCTCGAAGTCCAGGAAGAGGCCGCCGTTTCCGCACAGGATCGACAGGCGGGGCATCGCTCCGTCGGCTTCGAGTTGCCGGAGTGCGCTGATCTTCTCCAAGCCCGGCCAGTCCTCGTGCTTGAGCATCACGCACCCGGGCGCGGCGTTCGCGATGCGGGCGATGACGGCAGGGGACATGACGACGGAGAACGACAGCGGATAGTCCTGGATCACGAACGGCACGTCCGCGCCGATGGCGCCCGCCGCTCCCTCGTAGTAGCTCACGATCTGGTCGTCGGTACGCAGCGTGTTCGGCGGGGCGATCATGACGCCGTGGGCGCCGGCTGACATGACGTCGACCGCGAGAGCCCGCATGGCGGCGTAGCCGGGTGCGGAGACGCCCACGATGATCGGCAGATCGGTGCGCTTGATGACGTGCTGGACGATGCGCACGCCCTCCTCGTGGGACAGCTTGGGTGCTTCGCCCATCTGGCCCAGGAGGGTCAGTCCGGTGACGCCGGCGTCTGTGTAGAAGTCGACGAGTCGGCTGAGTGAGTCGAAATCGATTGCGCCTTCCTTGTCGAAGGGTGTTGGTGCGATGGCGAAAACACCTTTGGTGTTGCGGTCCAGGGGTGCCATTGTTCTGCCTCCTCAGAAGTCCGATGTCTTTTTCAGAGGCTGGCGATGAGTCCGCCGTCGACGCGAACGACCGAGCCTGTGATGTAAGAGGCCTGGGCGCTTGCGAGGAAGGCGACGGTGGCGGCGTATTCCCGCGGTTCGCCGTAGCGGCCCGCAGGGATCGACGCGACGCTCTCGGCGGACGTCTCCGCGACGGACTTGCCCTCCCGATCGGCCTTGGCCTGGTCGAGGAACTTGATCCGCTCGGTGCCGATCCGTCCCGGAACGACCACGTTGCAGGTGACACCCTCGGCCGCGACTTCCCGGGCCAGCGTCTTGGACCAGCCGAGCAGGCTGCCCCGCAAGGCGTTCGACAGCCCAAGGTCGGGGATGGGGGCGATCACCCCCGAGCTGGCGCTGGTGATGATCCTGCCCCAGCCGCGGCTGCGCATCAGCGGCGCGACCCTGTCCGTGATCGCGATGACGGACAGCACCATGGACTGGAAGTGCTTCAGCCAGAGTTCAGGGTCCTGCCCCGCGACCGGCGAGGGCGGCGGCCCTCCCGTGTTGTTGACCAGGATGTCCACGGGACCGAGCGCCCCTTCGACCGTCGCGATGTGCTGGTCGATCGCGCCCAGGTCGGCGAGGTCCCATTCCAGGGGTACGGCTTTCCCGCCCGCGTCGGTCACCGCCTCGGCGGTGCGCTCGGCGGCCTGTGGGCTGATGTCCGCGACGGCGACAGCGGCGCCTTCCGCGGCGAGAGCCTTGGCGATCGCGCCGCCGAGACCCCCACCTCCGCCCAGTACGAGCGCGGTCTTGCCCGAAATTCCCAGATCCACAGCTTCGCTCCTTGGGCGGTGGCCCCGTTCCCCGGCCGTACGGCCGACGGCTACGTCCGTCGTTTCCACATGACACTTTCACGAGGTTGTGGTGGGTCTCCAATAGGAATTCCTCGCGACATGCATAAGGGATGCCTATGCGCCGCGCATAGGGAATAGGCGCTGCCGGCGTGCAAGATGAGGTGGGAAATAGGGCCGTTTCGGCCCGTCGATTCCCGACGCATGTTCATGGCCGTAACTGGAGGCCCCTATGTCCTTGCCGGAGACCATGCAGGCCGCGGTCCTTGCCGACCCCGGCGCCCTCGCCGTCACGACGCTGCCCGTGCCGCAGGTGGGACCGGAAGACGTTCTGGTACACGTCCGCAGGGCGTCCCTGTGCGGAACGGACTTGAAGATCCGCAGTCGGCACTTCTTCAAGGACGGCGGCCCGGCCGCGGGCGAGTTCGTACCCGGCCACGAGTACGCCGGCGTCGTCGCCGCGGTGGGCAGTGCCGTGGACGAGCTCCGGGTCGGCGACCGGGTGGTGACGGAAGCCCACCGCGGCTGCATGCGCTGCGCCAACTGCCTGGCCGGGGCCTACACGGACTGCCTCAACTACGGCCTGCGGCACACCGGGCACCGCGTTCAGGGGATGACCGTCAACGGGGGCTTCGCGGAGTACGCGCTCAACCACGTGGCGACTCTCCACCGGTTGCCGGACACCGTGGACTTCGACGCCGCGGTCGTCCTCACCACCGTGGGTACCGTGATGCACGCCTTCGACGTGCTCGACACCCTGCTCGTCGGGTCCACGGTCGCTGTGATCGGCCCCGGACCGATAGGTCTGCTCGCGGTACAGGTCGCACGTGAACTCGGGGCCAGGACCGTAACCCTGGCCGGCACGCGGGAAGCAAGGCTCGCCCTCGGCAAGTCCTTCGGCGCGGACCTGGTCGTCAACTCCCGGGAGGAGGACGCCGTAGCGGCGGTTCGGGAGGCGACCGACGGGATCGGCGCCGACATCGTCCTGGAGTGCTCCGGCGCGCCGAGTGCGGTGGACGACGCGCTGCGCATGGCCAAGCGGTCCGGGAAGGTCGTCCTCGTCGGCTTCTTCGAAGAGCCCGTACAGGCCGACCTCAACCACGCCGTGATGAACGGCATCTCGATCCGGACGGTCCGCGGCGAGGGCACCGGTTCGGTGGCCCGCGCCGTGGGCCTGGCCGCCCGGGGCCGGCTGCGAACCGCGGAACTGGTCACCCACCATTTCGGACTGCCCGACGTCGCCGAGGCGTTCGACACCTACGCCGAGCGCCGGGGCAACGCCATCAAGGTCATGCTGGACATCTCCGAGGACCCGGAGTCCACCGGTGACTGACCGAGAGGGGACCGCGCCCGACGCCCTGGCAGCCGGACGGGAGAAGGCGGCGGCCGCCATGGCCGATGCTGCCACCGCCTGGCTGAACAGCCTGAGCGAGGACCAACTCCCGCTCGCCGCCTACGACTCCCCGCTCCACCCGGATGCGGAGGCGGAGCGGCTGCGCTGGTTCTACACCCCCACCGAACACGGCGGGCTCGCCGTCCGGGACCAGAACGCCCGCCAACAGAGCCTGGCCATGCGGCTGGTGGCCACCGGACTGTCCGTCCCGGGCTACGCCACGGTCACCACCGTGATGGGACTGGAGAACGTCCTGGACCAGCTGGAAGGGTGGCGGGTCCACTGGGGCCGGCAGCGCGGACGGGACCCCGGCCTGTACTGGCTGAGGATCTTCGGCCGCCCCGGCGACCGTGTCTGGGCATGGCGGTTCGGCGGCCATCACATCTCCCTGAACAACCTCGTCGTCGCCGGACGGCTCGTCTCCACGACCCCCTGCTTCATCGGTGCCGACCCGGCCACGACCGAGCTGATCGGAGGCACCCTGCGGCCCTTGCAAGGCCCTGAGGAGACGGCCCGTCAACTGGTCCAAAGTCTGGACACGGGCCAACTCCTCAGCGCCCTGCTCCACCCGTCCGCGGTCTCGGACATCGTCTCCGGCAACCGCCCGCGCGTCGAACACGGCGACACGATGATGCACATGCAGGACCTGTGGCGCGGCCGGTTCGCCGACCCTGAGCTGGACCGGCTCGTCGACGACATCGACCGCCGGGCGGAAGCGGGCAGCGGATACACAGAGAACGATCACGCACGCGTGGCCATCACGATTCCTCCCAAAGGCATCAGCGGTCGCGACCTGAACAAGGAGCAGCGGGACCTGTTGCGCCGACTCGTCACTCTCTACACCGGACGGGCACCCGAGTTCCTCGCAGACGCCTACGACGCCCACTACGCCTCTGACACCGTCCTCGACGCGGTGCATTTCGGCTGGGCGGGCAGCACGGACGCCGGGGAACCGCACTACTACCGGGTGCAGGACCCTCGCGTCCTCATCGAGTACGACAACACACAGCGGTACGCCAACCACGCCCACTCGGTGTGGCGTGACCTGACCTCCGACTTCGGACTGGACGTACTCGCCGAACACCGCGCACACATCGCACACGAGTAGGGCGTACTCGGGGAGCGCCGTACTCACCCGTACCGCCGGTCCACCCCCCCCCGAAAGAACCAGCACCATGACCACCCTGCTGATCGTCGACGACGAGTCTTCTGCTGTGTCGGGTCAGGTACGGGCGGCAAGCCTGGCTTCGACGCCGTCGAGAAGTGACTGCAGTCCGAAGGACACATACGGGCGAGGGGTGGCTGCGAGGGCGGCGCCGATCGCGAATGTGACGACGCTCTGGGCGGCTTGTTCGGCATCCCGCCTGGTGAGGCCGGATGCCTCGCAGACCGCGAGCAGGTGCTCGTCATGACGGTCCCTGGCCGGGCCGTCGAGGGGCTGGATGGTCATGGCGGCCAGCAGCCAGGGGTGCCTGAGAAGCATCGAACGCAGGTTGTCGGCCATGGCCAGGAGGACCGGACGCCATTCGACGCCGTGGAGAGCGGGGAGAGGTGTCTGCCCCCAGACGGTGTCAGCGGCCAGCAGGAGCAGATCCTGTCTGCTCCTGACGTGCCAGTAGAGTGCCGCCGCGGTGATGCCGAGACGGCTGCCGAGTTTTCGCATGCTCAGACTCTCGATGCCGCCCTCGTCCAGAAGGGCGATGGCCGCCTGGATGATCTGCTCCTGGTGCAGGGCGTCGCGGGGCATCCCCGCAGTAGGCGGCATGGGGCTGCTCACGGGACCTTCTTGCTGGGGGAACGAGGCCGCGGTGTGCGGCTCTGAGGGCGCGTGGCCATCGCGCCGACGAGGACGGGGTGTCGTGCGCGTCGGCGCGCGGTTCATGCGTGGGGGCCGTTGCGGTAGGTCAGCCGGGAGAGCTCGCGGGCCCGATGCTGCGCAGCAGCCGCTCTCCGGACTCGCGCAGCCGGTCCTTGACCTCGTCGAGGCCGGATGCGAGCAGGGCGTGATCGCGTTTGCGCCAGGTGCCGGCGACCATCACGGCTTCGATGTTGGCGATGTCGGCGTGCAGGACCGTGGCGATGGGGTCGTGCGCCGGCCAGAGGTTGAGCGCCCGGGCGTCGACGGCGACGAGGTCGGCCTGCATGCCCACCTCGATCCGGCCCACCTTGTCTGCAAGGCCCAGTGCCTTCGCCCCTTCGACCGTGGCCCAGGCAAGCGCCTGTTTGCTGGTGACAGACGGTGTGTTGGCGTAGATGCCGGTCGTCTGCCGGTGGTGGGTGTGGTCCAGGCCGCGCTGGTGGGCCAGAGCGATCCGGGCGGCGGTGAGGAGCTTGCCGGGTACGGCGGTGTCGATGTCGGTGCCCAGGGAGGGTGCCGCGCCCAGGCTCAGCAGGGATCCGGTGATGGGTGTGCCGTGACCCTGGCCCAGTTCGTTCTCCGGGGTGGTGGTGAAGGTGACGCCCGCCTCGACCAGCGTCTTCACCCAGTCCTCGGGCAGGTCGGCTCCGTGCACGACGTTGGTCAGGGGGCTGAACAGCCTGGCGTTGCGCACGGCTTCCCAGCCGGGTGAGGGTTCGCCGCCGCTCTGGTGCATCGAGACGACGAGGCCGCGTTCCGCGCCGGCTCGGAAGTCGGCCACCGAGGTCTCGGCGGAGGAGTACTGTGGCCCCTGGAGTGCCATGCCCAGGGTGAGGAGGCCGTGGTCGCGGACGGGGCCGTCGAGCAGCCGGTCGATCTCGGCGAGCGGGTGGGGGATCTCCGGCGAGCGGTAGGGCGTGCCGTGCAGGAATACGGCGCGGATCCCGGCCTGGACCAGTCCCTCGACGGCCGCGTCGGCGTGCTCGGGGGACAGGGCGTTGTGACACCAGTCGCCGAGTGTGGTCGTACCGCAGTTGAGCTGGTTCAGGGCGCCGGCGAGATTGCTGATGTGCATGTCGGCCGGGGTGTAGTGCCCGACGCACTCGCCGTGCAGGTGGGTGAGGTACTCCATCAGCGTCCAGTCGGCGCCCACGGAGCGCAGCGCGGTCTGCCAGGTGTGCAGATGGGCATTGACCAGGCCGGGGATGACGATGCGGCCGGAGAAGTCGACGACCTCGGCGTCGGGCGCCTCGATGTTCTCGCCAACGGCTGCGATGGTCTTGCCGTCGACGAGGATGTCGACACGCTCGGCGTCCGGCCGGTCCGGCGTCATCGTGATGACGTGCGCTCCGCGCAGCAGTATGCGGCTCATTCAGTGGCCCCCGAACCGGGGGAGGTGTGGCTCTGCTGGGACATGGTGCGGCTCCTTGCCTGCGGCGTCATTGCCCGCACGGCGGCTTGTGTGGTGGTGAGGAAATCCCGAGTGGCGATGTGTGCGATGTAGCCGTCGGGACGGATCAGCAGCAGCGTGTCGCCGGTCAGGCCGTAGGCACTCCGCAGCATGTTCTTGGGGTCGGAGAAGGCGCGGCCGTCGCCCGCGGCCGATCCGACGGTGATCCGCTTCAGCCGGGCGCCCGTCGTCGGCCAGTCGAGGAGTTCGAGGTCCCGGGCGGCGTCGGGGCCGTAGGCGATGGCGGTGAAGTGCGGTCCCTGGAAGAGGGTGAACAGGCGGGTCTCGGCGCCGTCGGCGCCCAGCAGTCGGGCGTCCGGGGCGCGGTCGCCCACGTGCAGCGTGCCGGTGTCGCTCCTGTCGCCGTCGGCGGGGGCGAGCGGGCCCCCGTAGTAGGTGAGGGCGAGCTGCTGCTCGTCCTTGCCGCGCTTCATGCTGGAGGGGTCGAGCCTGGCGAGGCCGCCCCACTTCTCCGTGGACAGTCCCAAAACCCCGGCGGCGATCGGCTGCCGCTCGGCCTGGTAGGTGTCCAGCAGGGCCGGGTCGGCTCCGGCGAGGACCTGGCCGAGCTTCCAGCCGAGGTTGTAGCCGTCCTGCATACCGGTGTTCAGGCCCTGGGCACCGGCCGGGGTGTGGACGTGCGCCGCGTCGCCGACGAGGAAGACACGTCCGCGGCCGTAGTGCTCCGCAAGACGGATGTTGGGCCGGAACACGGAGGTCCAGTGGATCTCGTGCAGCTGGATGTGCCGGTTGCGGGTGTGGGAGTGGATCCGGTCGATGATGGAGCCGATCTCCTGGGGCGGCTTCTCGTCGGGCGTGAGCCGGATCATCCACTGGAACATGTCGCTGTGGGGGAGCGGGCAGGCGCCGATGAGCTTGCCGCCGAGTCCGGGCCACATGTGCCACCGGTTGCGGGCCAGGCCGCTGACGGAGGCATCCACGATCAGCACGCGCTCGGCCTCGTCCGTCGTCCCGACGAAACCGATGTCGAGCTGCTTGCGCACCACGCTGGAGCCGCCGTCGGCCCCCACGGCATAGCGGGCGACGATCTCCTCGACCCCGTCCGCGCCCACCACCTTGGCGGCCACCGTGTCCTCGTCCTGCGTCAGCTCGGTCAGTTCCTTGCCGAACTCGACCTCGCGGCCGAGCTCACCGAGCCGGGCGTGCAGGGCGCGGTCCGTGCGGAACTGCGGGATCAGCCAGGTGTTCGGGTACGGGACGTCCGGGGTCGCCTCTTTGTGGGGGAACATCTTCCACGGCACACCGATGGGTCCTGCATGGATCCCGAGCTTGGGATAGACGTCGCCGCCGGCCAGCACGTCGTCGAGAGCGCCGAGGTCTTCGAGGACTTCGAGGCTGCGGGGCTGGATGCCCTTGGCGCGCGAGCCGTCGAAAGCGTGGGGGGACCTGTCGACGATCCGGACATCGAGTCCGCGGCGTACGAGGTCGATCGCCAGGGCGGAGCCCGAGGGGCCGGCACCGATGATCAGTACGTCGATGGCCTGCGGGCTGTTCATGAGTCGAGCCTTTCGGTGCGTGCGGACACGAACGGGACGAGCTGATCGGCGACGTCGCGAGGCCGTTCGAATGGGGCCATGTGCCCGCATTTGCTAATTACATGATGTTTCTGAGGCTTCAGCAGAGTGCGTGCTGTGTCGAACTGCGCCAGCGGCGTGACGTCGTCCTCGTCGCCCCACAGCAGCAGCGTCGGAATGCCCAGGGCTCCCGTCCGCCGGAAGAGGTCGTCACGGCCGGTGACAGGCAGGTGCTGCAGGGTGTCGAAGACCGCATACAACGAGCCCTCGAAGCGGAGGGTGCCGAGGACCATCTCGGTCAGTTCCGCGCCGAGTTCTGGGTCGCGGACGTTGTGCCCGAGGTGCCCCTGGAGCAGCTGAAGGCCGCGTCGGCGGGCGACCACTCCGGCCAGCAGATCACTGCGCAGCAGCCGGTCGGGGGAGGCCAACTGCGGTTTCGCGAGACCGGCGGGGCCGACGATGGTGAGAGTGGACACCGACGAGCGGTACTGGGCGGCGTACGTCATGCTGACCAGCGCGCCCATGGAGGTGCCGACCAGGTGCAGGGGCCGCGCCGTCAGGCCGAGCCGGTCCGTCAGCTCGGCCAACTGCCGCGTGAACAGCGTCTCGTCGTATCGCGCCTGTACCCGGTCGGAGTAGCCGCGGCCGTAGGCGCTGCAGGTCAGAGTGCGCAGCCCGCGGGCGTGCAGCTCGCTGACGAGGCCGTCCCAGTAGAACAGCGGGATGGTCAGACCGCCCGCCATCAGGACCACATCCCCGTCCTCGGGCCCCGTCAACTCGTAGTGGGTGACGCCGTCTGACAGCTCGATGAAACTGCCGCGCAGCGCCTTGCGCGAGTCGGCGGTGAGCTTGCGGTCCTCGCCCGAGGCGACGAAGTACTTCATGGAACGGGCCTCCTTGCCCTCAGTTCGCGGGGGTGTCGGCGCAGGAGCCGAGGAACTTGGCGATCGCGTCCGCGACCCACTGCGGTTCCTCCTCCGGCAGCAGATGTCCGCCGTGGGGGTGGATGTGCTCCTGGGCGCCGGGGATGTCGTGGGCGAAGTGCTGGCCGTCGATGCTCGCGCTGCGCAGCACCAGCGTGGGCACCGTGATGCGGGGGATCTGCGCGCTGCGGTCCGGCTGGTCGGTGTTGCAGAAGTCGACGAAGGCCGAGCGGTTACCGGGGCGGCTCATGAGCTGATAAGCGCGGTCCACCATGGCGTCGTCCACGATCTGCGAATGTGGCCCGACGGCCTCGCGCAGGTTGCGTTCGAGTGCTCCGCGCGGCATCACCCGCCTCAGCAGGGGCCGCACCAGTGGGTTGCGGGTCAGGCGCATCCCCGCGGGCACCGTCTTCTCCGGGTAGCCGGTGGCATTGACCAGTACCAGGCCGGTCAGCCGCTTCGGATGATCCAGCGCGACGTTCCAGGCGATGTTGCCGCCCAGGGAATTGCCGGCCAACGCGTAGCGCGGCACGCCCAGCGCCTCCATGAAGCCCGCCACCGACGCGGCGTAGGCCGGAACGCGGTAATCGCGGTCCTTGCGAGGGCCCGTCAGTCCGAACGCCGGCAGGTCGGGACGGATGACATCGAACGAATCCCACAGCAGATCCGCCACGCGGTCGAAGTGCTGCAGGGATGAGGCACTGCCGTGCAGCAGCACGAGTGCCGGGCCGTTCCCAGCACGCTTGTAGTGGATCCGCAGACCGTCCACCTCGACGAACCGGGAATCGGGCTGGGGCTCAGACCAGGTACTCATAATGGCTACACTGTTACCGATAAGATGGTTGTGTCAAGAGGAAGCCCCCGCGTGTTACGGCCACGGTGGTCCTGAGTGAGGAGATGGATCAGTTGGTGCGCCGCGCTGCCGGTCGTCCGCCGGTCCCACCGGACCGGATCGTCGCCATGGCGCTGCAGATCGTCGACGAGGAGGGCACGGAGGCGCTGTCGATGAGGGCCCTGGCCGAGCACCTGGATTCGAGTACGGCGACGCTGTACCGGCATTTCGGCAACAGGGCAGAGCTCGTGGCGCAGGTCGTGGACCACATGTTCGGCCTTGCCGAGCTGGAAGATCTGGAACTGGCCCCGGCGAGCCGGCGGCAGTCAGTCTCTGAGGGCGACCGCACACGCCATGTTCCGCGCCTCGGGCCGGCACGGGAATGCCGCCCGGCTGCTGACCGAGCAGATCCCCCTCGGCCCCGACGCGATGGCGCTGCGGGAGTGCTGTGTCGCGGTCCTGCTCAAGGCGGGGTTCGAGGTCTCACCGGCCACGCGCGCGTATGTGACGCCGGCGCGCTGCGTATTCGGCCTGGCGATACAGCTCGACCATGAGAACGGCGCCGGTGGGCCGCGCAACGAGGAGTCGGTCGCTGCCCTGCGGGGCGTGGATCCGGCACGGTTCCCCGCTGTCCACTCGACCGCGGAGGCGTTGCCGGTGCCTGTCGAAGAGGTCTTCTCCTTCGGGCTGGAGCTCATCCTCACGGGTCTGGGGGACTTCCGCGATGGCGTCTGACCAGAGCAACAGCCGCGTCGAGCGTCAGGTCGTGCCAGTGGCCGCGTCCGTCGAGCGCGACCTTGTCCATCTCGGGAGTGCGGCCGGAGCGTGCCTCGCGCACTGGGCGACCAGGCACATCCCGGCCTGACGATGAGCCACGGGCGTCCGGTGATCTTGATGCAGGCGGACTGAGACGTGCCTGGCTTCGCCGGGGGCGCCAGGCTGGGCTATTCGCTTGGCTCTGCCCGTCCTCACGTCGATCCTGGTGACCGCTGGATCGGGATGCCGACAGCCGTGTCCACGACCGGCGGTACACGCACCACAGGTGCGCCGATGGACGCCGGAGACCACCGAAATGGCGGGCTGTCGAGTGGAGGCCGGTGCCGACGTACGCATCCTTGTCGACGAGCGTGACGGAAGGAGTCGAGGTCGCCGTCGAGCTCCTGGTAGGAGATGTGGTCGTAGGTGTGCTCCAGCACCGTGCGCTCCCAGTCACCGAAGGTCGGCATCCAGCAGCCGGAGGAGCCGCAGACCACGAGTTCGAGGTCCTCGGCGGCCACTTTCTTCGCGCCGGCGGTGCGGGCGCCGAGCCAGCTGTAGTCGACGGCCGTCAGGAAGCCGGTCTGCCGGCGTCCGTCCATCTTGTTGCCGAGGCACCACATACGCATGTTGCGCGGCTCCGGCGTGCCGTTGGCGACACGCAGGTCAGAAAGTGCCGTACCGGAAGGATGGTTGGCGTACACCAGCGAATGCCAGGCGAGGGCGCGGCGCACGGCGCGCTTGTCGCGAGGGCCGACCGAGTCCTCCCAGCGGAAGCCGGAGACCAAGTTGCCGCCGGGTTCGCGCTCAGGTGTTCCGGCTCGTAGAGCCCCGTGTACACGCAGCGGCCGAGGTGTTCGACGAACGAGCCGAAGGCGCGGCGCCGGACAGGAGCGATGACGGCCTGCTTGTCGAGGGTGACGTGGGCGCGGGGCGATGCCGTGGTCCTTTGCGGATCAGGATGAGCGTGGGGCAGCGAACGCGCTACTTGACGGAGCCTGCGGTCAGGCCCTTGCGCCAGAACCGCTGGAGACTGACGAAGGCGACGAGCAGAGGGATCAGCGACAGGAACGCACCGGTGATCGGCAGCAGCGGCGGCACTCCGTTGGCGAACTCCGAGCGCCACTGCACCAGTCCCACCGTGACGGGCTGCAGCGAGGGGGTGTTGAGCATGAGCGAGGGCAGCAGGTAGTTGTTCCAGATGCCGACGAACTGGAACAGGAAGACGGTCACCAGTGCCGGGGACATCAGCGGCAGGGCGATCCGGAAGAAGGTGCGCTGTTCGCCTGCTCCGTCGAGCCGTGCAGCCTCGAGGAGTTCGTCCGGGACGGACGCCGCGGCGAAGATCCGGCACAGGTAGACGCCGAACGGGCTGACACAGCTGGGCAGCAGCACCGACCAGTAGGAGTTGGTGATGTCCAGCTTGGCCATGAGCAGGAACAACGGCAGGGCGAACATCGGCGCCGGGATGAGTACCGAGGCGAGGATGACGTTGAACGCGCTTTCGCGGCCGCGGAAGGTGAACTTGGACAGCGCGTAGCCGGCCATCGCGGACAGCAGGGTGCCGACGGCGGCGCCGACGAGGCTGTACAGCGCGCTGTTGGCGAGCCAGGTGGAGAAGATGCCGCCCTCGAACGTGAACACGTTCTTGACGTTGGTGACCAGGTCGAAGTGGGAGAACCACAGTGGCGTACCGGTGTAGAGGTAGCCCGAGGCCTTGGTCGAGGAGACGAACAGCCACCACAGAGGGATCAGCGTGTACAGGGCCATCAGGCCCAGCACGCCGTTGACGACGGCCTTGCTCGCGATGTCGGTGCCGCGACGGGCCGGTCGGGTCGGGCGGATCGGCCGGTCGGCCCGGATCACGCTCATGCCATCGCTCCCTTGCGCTGGTTGTACTTGAGGAATCCGAACGAGAGCACGAGGGTGATCAGCGCGAGCACGACGGACTCGGCGGCGGCCAGGTTCTGGCCGCCCACGTCCATGCCCAGGGTCGTGTTCATGATCGGGGTGAACTTCGGGTCGACACCCGGGATGCGCGCGCCGACCAGCACCGCCGGCTCGGTGTACATCTGCGCTGTCCCGATGATGGAGAAGACCGTGGTCAGCACCAGCGCGGGACGTACCAGCGGGATCTTCACCGCCCACGCCAGGCGCCATCCGGTGCAGCCGTCGAGCGCGGCGGCCTCCGTCACCTCGGCGGGGATCGTCTGCAGCGCGGAGTAGATGATCAGCATGTTGTAGCCGGTCCAGCCCCACGTGATCATGTTCCCGATCGAGACCGGAACCCACGACGGCGAGAGGAAGTCGGTGTGGATCCCGAGGTGGGACAGCGGTCCGGTGAACGGCGAGAGGTCTTTCACCAGGAGGAAGGACCACATCACCGCGGCGATCGCACCCGGCAGCGCGTAGGGCAGGAAGAACGTGAGCCGATAGGTCTTCCGCAGCCGGGCCGAGCGGGAGTCCAGCAGGAGCGCGAGCAGGAGAGCGAGGCCGAGCATGACCGGGACCTGGACGCAGCCCAGCAGTACGACCCGGACGATCGACGCCATGAAGTCGTGATCGCGGAAGGCGTCGGCGTAGTTGGACAGCCCTGCGAACTCCGTGGACTGCGCACCGCCGAACAGCCCCGCGCGGTGGACGGTGAAGAAGCTCTGGTAGATCGCGTAACAGATCGGCGCGACCATCATGGACAGGAAGAGCACCGCGAACGGCGCCAGGAAACCCGACGCGGTCAACGCGCTGCGGCGGCCGGTGCGCCGCGGCCGACCGGCGGGGGAGACGCGGCGGGTGACCGCGGGCACCGGCCGCGGCGGTGACGCGGTCCGGGTGCTGCTGGGACTGCTCATGGAAACCTCGCTGGGCGGTTCGTCGTCAGGGAACAGGTCCCCGCGGCGCCGGACACGGGCGGCCGCGGGAATCCTTGGGGGCGGCTGGAGTTCCGCCGGCTCAGCCGTTGGTCACCGACAGTCCGAGCTTCTTGATCGCGGCGACCGTAGAGGCCTGGACCTTGGTGACCGCGTCCGGCAGGGTGCCCTGACCGATGGCACCGGTGAAGTCCGTCTCGACCTGCTGGAAGGTCGGGCCGTTGGTCCAGGTGCTGGGCACCTGCGCGGCGGAGGCCTTGTACACGTCACCGACCTTCTGGCCGCCGAAGTACGGGTCTCCCCCTGTGAGCGACGGGTCGTCCTGTCCGGCCTTCGAAGCGGGGTACAGCCCGCCTTCGATGCCCAACTTCACGGCCTGCGGGTCACTGGACAGAAAATCGGCGAACTGCACTGCTTCCTTGGGCGTCTTGCACCCGGTCATCACCGAGGTGGCCGAGCCGCCGCTGCTGGCGCTCTTGCCGTCGCCGGCCTCCCAGGTCGGCATCGGGGCGACCCTCCACTTGCCGGACAGGTTCTGCAGGTCCGACTTCAGACCGCCGGCGGCCCAGGCCGCGCCGACGAACGTCAGCACCGTGCCGGCTTCGGAGGCCTTGTTGAACTGCGGGTCCCAGGCGCTGCCGGTCTTCGACACCAGACCCTTGTCCTTCAGGTCCTGCCAGTAGGAGGCGACCTTGCGGGTGCCGGGGTTGTCGATGCTGACGGTCCAGCTGTCGCCCTTGGTCGAGTACCAGGACTGACCGGTCTGCAGGGTGAAGGCCGCCAAACCGTCGCCGCCGCCGAGCTCGGGCCCGAGCTTCACACCGGAGTCGGCGGCGGTCACCTTCTCGGCGTCGGCCTTGTACTCGGCCCAGGTGGCCGGCGGCTTGCTGATGCCGTACTTGGCGAACAGGTCCTTGCGGTAGAAGAGGACCATCGGGCCGACGTCCACCGGAACCCCGTAGATCTTGCCGCCGACGCTGGAGGAGGAGACGGCCGACGGGACGTACTTGTCCATGCCGCCGCTCGCGTACTGCGTGATGTCCATGACCGAGTTCTTCACGAGCATCGACGGGAGGTTCTGGTACTCGATCTGGGCCAGGCACGGGCCCTTGCCGGCGGTGAGCGCGTTGCTGATCTGGGTGTAGCCCCCCTTGGGGCCCGACGGGATCTTCTTGAAGGTGATCTTGGTGTTCGGGTGGGAGGCGTTCCACTGGTCGACGATCTTCTCGTAGCCGGCCCAGCCCCAGAACTCCATGCTCACCGGCCCGCCCCCGCCCGATGCCCCGGCTGAGTCGTTCTTGTCGCTGCTGCACGCGCCGGCGCCGAACGCGATGACCGTCGCAGTGGCGAGCGCCAGGAGTCTGCGGGTGCGTATGGTGGTGCTGTCCATGTGAGGGAACCCTTCGTGACGGGGACTGACTTGCTGGACTGTCGGTGGGCGGGCGGCCAGGCCCGCCTACCGACCGGTGCTGAACTCCACGCTGAACACCGTCGGGACCGCGGCCAGGACGTCCGATGCCGACGGGCCCGGGCCGCAGGCCGCGCTGCCGAGGCCGTGGTGCGCGTGGTCGAGGTGGAGATGGAGTCGGCCGTCGCCGACCAGGTCGTGCTGGTGGGAAGCGGCAGCCAGGGCCGCGGTGCTCCAAGGACGCACGGTCAGGTCGATGACCGGATCGCCCGTGATGAGCAGGGTGCCGTCCGAGGTGGTGAACCGGGTGCGGCGGACTTGGTGGCGGTTGCCGTTCTCCTGCGGGCGGACATGGGGGGTCTGCATCGCCGAGACAGTCGACCGGTGGCGGCCAACGCGAGCGGCGGTACGGGAGTCGCGGTACGCCTCGCCGGGACCGAGGCCGAACCACTCGACCTCGGCGTCGGTCCCGGGCAGCGACATCGCGATCCCCAGCCGGGGCAGCGGCACTGACCACGCGCCGTCAGGGGTGACGGCGCATTCCAGCCGGAGCCGGACCTGACCCGCGTCCGGACCGTCGCAGGCCGTCCAGCGGTAGACCACGCCGAGCGCGGAGGAGGACCCGACGGCGGCGAGCCGGGCGCTGACCGTGAGCCCTTGTGCGTCGGGCTCGACGCTCAGGACGTCGTGACGCATCCGGTGCAGTCCCGCGGCGAGCCAGGCGGTGATCTGCGGCTCGCCGAAGGCGTTGAGCAGGTCGTTGTCGATCGGGGCACGCCAGATGTCCAGCCTGGGTCCGTCGAGCTCCAGGTCGCCGAGCCGGATCAGCACCCCGCTGCGGGCGTCGAACGTCGCGGGGCCCAGGGTGATGACCCCGTCGTGGGCGGTCGTCGGCGCCGGCGTGGAGGGGACCGGCGAGGCGGTGGGAGCCACGACCAGCCCCTGCGCCCAGGCGATCTCGTGGCCGGCCCGGGCCCAGGTCTCGTCGGCGGCGAGCACCGCGGTGACGGTCAGCCAGACCTCGTCGCCGGAGCCGTTCTTGCGCACCGAATCGAAGGCTGCGGCGAGGTCGGCGGGCCATTCGACGGCTGTCGTGGCGCCCGGTGCGGTCGCGGGCACGGTCAGGCGGCCGGAGCCGGCCAGCTCGCCGCCGTCCTCGACGGTCCACTGGAAGTCCAGGTAGCCGGTGTCGCGGACGTGGTGCAGGTTGTGCACGCTGATCCGCCGTGCCGCCGGGTCGACGTGGATCCGGACCGGTTCGATGACCTTCTTGTACTCGACCAGGCCCGGCGACGGCGTGCGGTCGGGGAAGAGCAGGCCGTCGGCGACGAAATTGCCGTCGTGGACCTCCTCGCCGAAGTCGCCGCCGTAGGCGTAGAACGAGCGGGGCTCCTCCTGCCCGGTGAGCCGGGCGATCCCGTGGTCGATCCACTCCCAGATGAATCCACCGGCCAGCCGCGGATGTGCCTCGATGACCTGCTGGTACTCGGACAGCCCGCCCGGTCCGGTGCCCATGGCGTGTCCGTACTCGCACAGCACGAACGGCAGGGCGCGGCGGTGTGCGTCGTCGGCCGGATCAGCCGTCGGGGCCTCCTGGCCGCGTCCCACTGCGGACAGCTCGTCCACACCGACGTACATGCGGGAGTACAGGTCGACGTACGCGCAGCTCGCGAAGTCGCCCTCGTAGTGGATCAGGCGGCTGTCGTCGCGCTCCCGGATCCACGCGGCCGCGGCGGCCAGGTTGGCCCCGGTGCCGGACTCGTTGCCCAGCGACCAGACGATGACCGAGGGGTGGTTCTTGTCGCGTTCCACCAGCCGCGCGGCCCGGTCCAGGTAGGCCTCGCGCCACGCGGGGTCGTCGCTGGGGTTGCGCCGCCAGCCGCCGGGTTCGAAGCCGTGCGTCTCGAGGTCGCCCTCGCAGAACACCCACAGGCCGTGCTCGTCGCACAGGTCGAGGAAACGGTGGTCGGGCGGGTAGTGGCTGGTGCGCACCGCGTTGATGTTGTGCTGCTTCATGAGCAGCACATCGGTCAGCATGGTGTCCTCGGTCAGGGTCCGCCCCGTCAGCGGATGCCATTCGTGGCGGTTGACGCCTCGCAGCGAGATCGGCCTGCCGTTGGCGGTCAGGACGCCGTCCACGACGGCCACGGTGCGGAAGCCGATGCGCAGCGGTATGCGCTCGCCGGCGTCGGAGACCAGTTCCCCCGAGTACAGGCGCGGCCGCTCGTCCGACCAGGGCTCGATGCCGTCGATCAGGTGCGGGCCGGCCGGGTCGGCGGCGGATATGCCGAGCTCGGGCACCGACAGGGACACTGCGGTGGGGGCGGTGACGTCGACGGCCAGGGTGCCCTGCCCCGTCGTGTGGTCGTAGGCGGTGTGGACGAAGAAGTCCTCGACACCGCGCGCGGCCACGGACACCGACCGGAAGATCCCGGACAGCCACCACATGTCCTGGTCTTCCAGGTAGCTGCCGGACGACCACTGGTGCACGCGGACCGTGAGTACGTTCCGGCCGGGGCGCAGACCGGCGGAGACGTCGAACTCGGTGGTCAGGCGGCTGCCCTTGCCGTCGCCGAGCCGGATTCCGTTGAGCCACACCGCGAACGCGGAGTCGACGCCCTCGAAGCGGAGCACCGCTTGCGATGCAGGGAACCCGTCCGGGACGTCGAACTCGCGGCGGTACTCGCCGGTCGGGTTCTGCCGGGGCACCCGCGGCGGGTCGACCGGGAACGGGTACAGGATGTTGGTGTAGGCCGGGGCACCGTGGCGCGGCTCGCCGGGCAGGCCGGTCATCTGCCAGCAGGACGGTACGGCGAGCAGGTCCCAGGCGGTGTCGTCGAAGTCCGGCGCGGCGAAGTCCCCGGTGAGGTCGTCCAGCCCCGACGCCAGTCGGAATCTCCAGTCGCCGTCGAGCGCGATCGTGGGCAGGTCGGAAGCGAACGCGGCGCGCGGCCGCAGCCGTCCGGTGCCCGGCGACCGGTCTTCGACGTAGGCGTTGGGGTCGAGGCCGTTCATCAGCAAAGGTGCTTCCTCTCGAAATGCCCCGTGGTGGCGGGAGATGGCTGGGAAGGACTGCGCCGGCGGCTACGGGGTGTGCCGTGTCAGGTCAGGCGGTGCCGGGCGCCGAGCGGTCGCCCCGGGCGGGGCCGCTGCTGTCCCGGATGGTCAGGGTCGGGCGCAGCAGCGACACGACGTTGGTCGGCGGCCGACCGGAGTCGACGGCTCGCAGCAGGAGTTCGACGGCCTGCTGGGCCATCTCGCGCTTGGGGAAGGTGACCGTGGTCAGTGCCGGTCGGATCCGCCCGACCTGGGCGATGTCGTCGAAGCCGACGACGCTGACGTCGTCGGGGATCCGCCGCCCGGACCGGACCACCGCTTCTATGGCACCGACGGCCAGGACGTCGTGGGTGGCGAAGATCGCCGTCAGCTCCGGATCCGCCTCCAGCGCCGCGCAGGCCGCGGCGAAACCGCCGGCGGCGTCGTCGCTGGTGCAGGCGAACACCTTGCGGTCGTCCAGCCCGTCGGCGGCGAACGCCCGGCGCAACCCCACGATGCGCGGCGTGTGCGCGGGGAGGTCGGCGACCACAGCGACGTTCCGGTGGCCGAGATCCCGCAGGTGAGACCCGGCCAGGAACCCGGCGTGCTGGTAGTCGATGGACACCACCGGGAGTGTGGTCGGCGGGTCGCCCTCCCAGGCGAACAGCGCGACCGGGAAGCTGGCCGCGGCGAGCATCGGCAGCTGCTGTTCGACGCCGTTGTCCCCGGCGACCAGCAGTGCGTCCACCGAGCGGGCCGTGAGGTTCTCCAGGTGGGCCCGGGTGTAGTCGGGATCGTCGCGCGTCGTGGCGAGCAGCAGGTTGTATCCGTGGCCGACCAGGAGGTTCTCCACCTCCTCGACCACCTCCGAATAGAACGCGTTGGCCACCGACGGCACGAACAGCCCCACCGTCGACGTGCTGCCGGTGCGCAGCGAGCGTGCCACCAGGTTCGGCTTGTAGCCGAGTTCGGCGATCGCCTTGTTCACCTTCGCCAGCGTCTCCGGCCGTACCTTCTTGCCGGACACCACGTTGGAGACCGTCTGCTTGGTGACCCCCGCCCTCGCGGCCACATCCGCCATTGTCACCACGTAGTCTCCCCGAAACATTTATCGATCCACGAAAGTGGCGTCACTGTAGGACGACTCTCGCGGCAGGGCAAGACTTCGCGCCATGGCAGTGATCCAGCCGTTACGGAGCAAGGCGATTGGCGTCATGGGCAGGTCGTGACTGTTTTCGCGACTTGACGTGCGCGGAGCATTGACGGCTCCGGAAATGCGGCAGTAACGTCCCCGCCACGCCCGATTCCATGGATCGGTCAACGTGATGGTGTTGTCACCCGGGCCAACCTCGCGCAACAACACTCGATGTCACCTCGCGCCCCGCGCCTGTGCGTCGGGGTGGTCCTCTCGCCCGCGACGGCCCCAACGGCCCCGGTCCGGCCGCAGCATCGCGAATGCTCCGCGCCGTCTTCAGCAGACGGCGAGCGCCTGAACAGACCTGGAAAGGTCTCGTCCGGAGGAGAGACAGGCATGAACCGACCGGCCGGCGGCGACGCCGACCCGAACCCCGTCCCGGCGCGACGCAGATCGCGCGTGAAGCGCTTCATCGCGGCCGCTGCCGGCGCCACCATCGCGGCGGCGAGCCTCATGCTCACCGGCACCGTCCCCGCACACGCCGCCACCACCGTCCACACGTACGCACCGACGGGAGTGGGCGGCGGTACGACGACGTCCCCGGACGTGGCGTCCACCAAGTACCAGGTGCAGGTCGCCGGCACGCCCGTCCAGGCTGTCCAGTACGCGCAGAACGGCCACAACTTCGACATCGCGCGCTTCGCGTCGGACTCCCGGACACCGACGATCACGGTCACGCTGCCCAGCACCACGATCGACACGGTGAACATCTACCCGGCGCGCTACTACCCCTCCAGCAGCGTCTCGGTGAGCGCGGACAAGCACACCCTGACGTTCCGGCTGTCAGCCGACGCCGGATTGAACCAAGCGATCGTGATGGTCAACGGCGACTCGACCAACGCCACGGGACAGCCCTACCTGGCGGTCGTCAACGACCCTCTGGAAGACCCGGCGCGGCGCCCGAACACCACGAGCGCACCGGACGGTTCCGGCGTCAATCTGCAGACCGGTGTCCTCAACTTCCAGGAGTTCGCCGCGAAGTACCTCGCGGCGCACCCCAACAGCGCGGCTCAGAAGGCTCCCGCCGCGACGACGAGCTCCATGGCCGGCAAGACCGTCAACGGCACTGCCATACCCGCCGGTCAGAAGACCTCGGCCGGGAGCCTGGTGAGCGCGAGCAGCGTCAACGTGCGGTACCCGAATGTCCGGGCCATGGCCGCGGGCGACGTCACGTACGCCCTGCGGGCCGCCATCGACACCATCAAGGCCAACCCCACGGCACTCAACACGCTCTACTTCCCCAACGGCACGTACGTATGGTCCGGTCTCCTGGTCAACGGTCTGGACGGCAGCAAGCTCAAGGGCGGCAAGCTGAAGATCTACACCGACGAAGGGGCCCTGCTGAAGAACCGCATCCAGGCGTACATGGAGGCGTTCGAGCCGGCGGTCGGGATCATCAACTCGAGCGACATCGAACTCGACGGCCGCGGCGTCTTCGACGGCAGCGGCGTGGCGAACTACAACGCCCGCAGCATCGGTGACTCCCACGACGCCTACCGCAGCCAGCACCAGGGCGGCGTCATGGTCATGCACTCGTCGGACATCACGTTCAACGACACCTACGTGCGCGACGCGAAGCAGTGGAACTACGAGACCCACACGGCCAACAGGGTGACGTTCAACAACATCAAGGCCCTCACCCCGTACCGCCAGCCGTGGATCGACGGGACGGACTTCGCGAGCGGCCAGGACATCACCGCCAACGGCGTCTTCACCCTCGGCAACGACGACGCGTTCGCCTCCGGCCACTACAACCCCAGCGACGGATTCGCCCCGCTGGCCCCCGGCGTGTGGAACAACTTCCAGCTCGGCACCTCCAGCGCCGACGTCCAGGGCTATGTCAACGCGGTCGGCGCCCACGACACCGTCGCCGACGAGCTCGGGTTCGACAACTACCACTGGGACGCCGCGGACTCGAAGAACATCTCGGTCAGCAACACGCTGAACTGGTCCGTCGCCGCCGGCAACGCGATCCGGATCGGATGGAACGCGTACGGATACCGGCTCACCAACTACACGTTCGACAACTTCAACTCCGTATCGCCGTGGGCAGGCGGCATCTTCACGCACAACAGCCCCAACCCGTACGCGCGCTTCCAGAGCATCGTGGTGAAGAACAGCTCGATCGACAACTCCCGCTTCACCAAGGGACCGGTGGGGATCAACGGCGGCAACGGATCCACCCAGACCGTCACCGCCGAGCAGCAGGCGATCTACGGGTTGGCCCCCAACCCCGACGGGTCGGGCACCGCGTACTCGTACACCAGGGCTCCGATCGGCACACTCACACTCGACAACGTGTGGTTCTCGAAGCAGAGCACGAGCAGTTCGATCACCGGTGTCACGAACGCGACGCTGAAGAACCTTCGCGTCGGGGGTCAACTCGTCAGGTACACCAGCCAGTTCCCGCTGACGACGAGCGGGGTCGGTACGCTGACCAACACCTACACGGACGCGAACGGCCAGACCCGGAACGTCAAGGCCGGTGCCCTCACCAACGGTGACACCTGGGTGGGCGCGTGGACCGGCGACCAGACCAAGAACAACTCCTCGGACCTGACCCTCATCACCCGCAACACCGGGGTCGGCCTGATGGGGGAGCAGTACACCACAGGATCCGGGGACGGAAAGCTCTCCTACCTCCAGTTCCCCCTCAGCGGCCTCACCAGGGCACCGAGCCAGGCGACACTCCATCTCACCTACGTCGGCCACCGCTATGCTTCGGTCCCGTCGACCGACACCGACCAGCTGCTCGTGCATCCCGTCAGCGACACCACCTGCACCGGCGGCGGCACGTCCTGCCCGGTCAACACCATGACCTGGCAGAACCGGCCGAGCTTCACCGCCACGACTTCCTCCGTCGCCAAGTCGGCCACCTTCACCCTCGGTTCGACCCTCGTCCCCGAGGGCGGCGGGACCCACCAGGGCAACGCCATCGACGGCCGCGACATCACCGTCGACATCACCTCCTTCGTCCAGAACGCCTACGCGGCCAACCAGCCCACGCTCCTGCTCGCCGTCGGCACCGCGGGGGGCACCAACCACGAGCTGCGCTTCGTCAGTTCGGAAGGCGCCACCGGCTCCGGGAAGCTCACCAACGGGACCGCCGAGATGGCGCCCGGGGTGACCGTGACCCCGTAGCCACTCGAGGCCGGTCCGTCCCCGCGGGGCGGGCCGGCCTCAGCCGTCCGGTTTCCGCCGTCGACGGCAGAAACAGCCACCACAGGTCTGACAAAGCGCTGTTGTCCACCACCGCACCCGCACCGGTGGCACCCCTGTGCCCAGTTGCCCTCACCGTCCGACAACGGAGTCGCCCCCATGTCGCTGCCCGAGCTTCCCCTCAACCGCCGGCGCTTCCTCACCACGGCCGCCCTCGCCGCCGGTGCCGCGGCCCTGCCCGGCTTCGTCTTCGCCGACCGGGCCGCCGCGGCCGTACCGCCCCAGGCCACCCTGCCCGACCGCGGCATCTGGGACAACGCCACCGCCGCCGCCTGGACCGACGGGTTCCTGAGCGGAAACGGCGAGTACGGGACCGTCTACTACGGGGACCCGACCCTCGAGAAAATGATCTTCAATCATCATCGGTTCGTGCTGCCCAACGGCACCCGGAACGTCATGCCGCCGGTGATCTCCGGCAAGCTGGAGGCAGCCCGGGACCAGGCGTTGGCCGGTGACTACTCCGCTGCCTCCACCACCTTCGCCAACGGCTGGAGCCTGCGCTGGACCCAGACCTACCACCCCGGCTACGAACTCCAGCTCAGCACCCCGGGCATGACCACCGTCAACGACTTCGCCCGCATCACCGACTTCCGCACCGGAGAGCTCACCCACACCTGGACCGACCAGTACGGCACCTGGAAGCGCCAGGTCTTCGTCTCCCGCGCCGACCAGGTCATCGTCCACGAACTGCTGCCCGCCACCGGCCGCACCGTGGACACCACCATCAGCGTCAACACCGCTCTCACGGGCGTGCCGACCAAAGTGACCTTCTCCACCACCGCCACCGTCACCAGCGGCGACGGTTACCTGAACATGCGCGGCACCTACCCCTCCGGCGGTGCCTACGGCTACGAGGGCGTCACCCGCGTCGTGGTCTCCGGCAGCGGCTCCTCCGTCACCGCCGACGGGCAGACCCTGGTGGTCGCCAAGGCCACCAAGGTGCTGCTGCTGACCAAGCTCGGCCGGTACGAGACCTCCACCGGCTGGAACAGCCAGCCCCTGCAGACCGCCCTCGCCGCGCTGACGGCCGACTACGCCATCCTCCTGGGCAGACACGCCCCGAAGCACCAGGCCATGTACGACCGCTCCAGCATCGACCTGAACGTCTCCGCCGCCGACCGCCAACTTGCCACCAGCGAGCTCATAGCCCGCCAGAACCGCACCACGTCCACCATCGACGTCGCACTGCTGGAGCGGATGTACGACTCCGGCCGCTATCTCTTCATCAGCTCCAGCGGTGTTCTGCCACCACGCCTGACCGGCATCTGGACGGGCACCTGGAACGGCTCCTGGGCCGACGACTTCACCACCGACGCCAACGTCAACCTGCAGGTCGCCGGCGGCAACATCCTCGACCTCACCGACGCCATGCAGGGCTACTTGAACCTGGTCCTCGGGCAGTTGCAGCACTGGCGTGACAACGCCACCAACCTCTACGGCGCCCGCGGCTTCCTCGCCCCGACCCGGACCGACGGCGAGTACGGGCACATGCTGCACTTCAACAACACCAGCTTCCCCGGCGAGGCCTGGACCGGCGGCGCCGACTGGCTGCTCTACCCGCTTCTGGAGTACTACCAGGTCACCGGCGACAGCGCCTTCCTGAAGAACAAGCTCGGCCCGGCGCTGATGGAACTGGCCCTGTTCTACGAGGACTTCCTCACCCGCACCGACGCCGGCGGCAAGGCCGTCTTCGTCCCCTCCTACTCCATGGAGAACAGCCCGCTCAGCACCGGCCAGGCGTTCGCCATCAACGCCACCGGCGACATCATGGCCGGCCGGCACGCCCTTCAGGCAGCGATCGACGCCGCCAACGAACTCGGCCTGGAACAGGGCAGCGGCAAGGGTGTGGCCCGCTGGACCGCCCTGCTCGCCAAGCTGCCCGACTACACCGTCAACAGCGACGGGGCGCTCGCCGAGTGGTCCTGGCCGGGCCTGACCGACCGCTACAACCACCGGCACGTCCAGCACCTGTACGGCGCCTGGCCGCTGCACGAGATCAACCCGGAAGAGAAGCCCGACCTCGTCAAGTACGCGGCCAAGGCGCTGGACAAGAGAGTCGACCCGAACTATGCCGCTCACGGCAGCCTCCACCGGGCACTGGCCCGCGCCCGCCTGAAGGACGGCCCCGGCGTCTACGCCAACCTGCTGAAGATCTACGGCAAGAACATGGTGTGGCGGTCCCTGATGACCTCCCACAACCCGGACCTGACCACCTACAACTGCGACGCCGCCAACGCCATCCCCGCCGTACTCGGTGAAGCACTCGTCTACACCCGCCCCGGTGTCCTCGAGATCCTCCCCGCCCTCCCCGACCAGCTCACCAAGGGCACCATCAGCGGCGTCCGCGGCCGCAACCGCATCACCGTCCAATCCCTGACCTGGGACACGGTGGCCCGCACGGCCACCGTCACGCTCACCTCCGACATCGACCAGAACATCACCTTCATCTGCCGGCGAGGCATCACATCCATCAGCACCGGCGCGACGGTCACCACGTCGTCGCTGGGCAACCACGCCCGCAGGGTGTCGCTGACCGCGGGAACGAGCACCACGATCACGATCGGCCTGCTGACCGGCCTCTTCAAGCTGGTCAACCGCAAGAGCGGCAAGGTCATGGACGTCTCCGGCTCCTCCACCGCCGACGGCGGGGCCGTCATCCAGTACAGGTCGACCGGCGGCGCGAACCAGCAGTGGAAGCTGCTCCCCGACCACGACGGCTCGTTCCGCCTGTCCAACGTCAACAGCGGCAAGGTACTCGAGGTCCCGGGCAGCTCCACCAGCAACGGCACAGCCCTGGACCAGTGGTCGGACGCCAACAGCACCAACCAGTGGTGGAAGCTCGTTCCGGCGGCCACCAGCGGCTACTACCGCCTCGTCAACATCAAGAGCGGTCTGTGCGCGGACGTGCAGAGCGGATCCACCGCCGACGGCGCCAAGATCATCCAGTGGCCCGCCAACGGCGGCTCCAACCAGGAGTGGCAGCCAGTGGGCCTGTGACGGCCGGGCTCACCGTGTCCAACAGCGCTTGGACCGCGGTCGTGTTCGTGCAGTTGTGGGCGCAGGGAGTCGTCCCGCTGCGAGCCATGCATTTCCTTGACGACGCCTGCGAGCGGCAGGTGCTGCGGGAGACCGGCCCTACCTGTCAATTCCGGCATACCCGTGGGGCGTGACGTCGGGTGGGATGTCGAAGACGACGATGCCGTTGACGGCGAGCGTGCCCCCTGGAAGCCGTCAACCAGCCAGGGGGCACGACGGGTTCACCTCATGGGTTGTACGGCGTGTGGGTGATGGAGGAGACCTTGAGGTAGCGGGCGCCGTCAGTGGTGGCCCAGGTGGAGGAGTCCGGGTTGCCGGGCCAGTCACCGCCGACCGCGATGTTCGCGATGAAGCGCAGTCCCGTCCCGGCCGGGGTCCGGTACCAGGTGGTGCCCGTGATGTTGCCGTCCACGGCGAAGTCGATGTGGTCCGGGAACCAGCTGAACGAGTAGGTGTGGTACGAGTTCGTCCAGCCGGAGGAGTTCGTCCTCGAGAACTGCTGCTGGGCGTTGTTGATGTCGTGGGACGTTTGGTAGACGACACCCGGGTTCTGTCCCACGATCTCGGCGGCGTCGAACTCGGGCAGCCACGGATCCAGGGCTGCCGCCCACACCGCCGGCAACAGCCCCCGCCCGTTGGGCATGTTGGCGGTGAAGCTGTACGTGCCGTACCCGTACCGCGCCGTCGACTCCACACGGCCTGAGTAGTAGGCCCCGCCCCCGGCGTTGTATGCCTTGATCACCAGCGTGTTGCCCTCGTACCAGACGCAGTCCGGCCGGTACGTCTGCAGCTCGTTGTTGGCGGTCCACCTGGCGTTGATCTTGTTCCAGGAGTTGACGGTCACCGGGCTACCCCAGGATGCGGCCCGTGCGGTCTGCGCACCCAGCATCAGCGCGGGAGGCACGGCCAGCGCGGCACCGAGTATGCGTCTGCGGCTCGGCCTGCTTGATGGAGGGGTCATCGCTGCTCCATTGCTTGGATGAACTAAGGGGGGTTGGGAGCGGTCCCACGCTCCACTTGTCGCTGGACTGTAGGATTCCGTTTGACCTTTGACAAGATGTGCCGCATAGATCGATGCATTCCTTTGCTAGTTGAACGATGGAGGCGGACAACCTCCACTGGTCCGTTCGCCTTCCAGGGCGAGGGCATCTTTGGGTGTCGCAGGTTCGAATCCCGCCAACTGACGAGATTCACCGGTGGGTGATCCAGGTCCTCTCCGTCGAGTCCGGGAAGGCCCCGCGTGGGGGCACCGATGGCGACGCGGTCGTGGCCACCATGGCGTTCGTGCGGGCCCCTCCACCTCGGCGGGCGTCCACCGCGGTACAGGAACCCCGGTTCAGCCGGCGGCCTCGGCGTGGTCGGGTCGGCGCAGGCCGTGGAGGTTGCGGTAGGCGACCCTGGCGGGTGGAGTCCAGCCGTCCAGCGAGGCGTGGTCGGGGCGGTGGACCTCGACGCCGAGGGGTCGGCAGACGTCGAGGGGGTCGCGGGCGTCCGGGCCCCACAGGCCGCCCCGCCGCCCCGGCGCGGACGCGGCCCCGCACCCCGCACGAGGGCGAGGTGGTGGCACGCGCCCGGGGACTGCGGAAATCGTTCGGCCCGGAAACCGCCCTGGACGGGGTGGACCTCGATGTGCACCCCGGTGAGGTGGTGGCCGTCATCGGCCCCTCGGGCTCGGGCAGGACCACCCTCGTCCGCACGCTCAACCACCTGGAACAGCCCGACCAGGGCAGTGTGGAGATCGACGGCCGGCTCATGGGCGGCAAGGACCGTGAACTCGCCTGGGGTCGAGGGACATGACCGCCACGTAGACGCACTTCAACGCGGCCTGCTCGTTGGGGAAATGCCCGCAGGCTTTCACCGCTCGCCGAATCCGCGCGTTGACCGACTCGATCGCGTTGGTGGTGCAGACGATGCGGCGGATCTCGGTGTCGAACCGCAGGAACAGAGTGAACTCCTCCCAGGCGTTCTCCCACGGCTTCAGGATCGCCGGATACTTCCAGCCCCAGGAACGGGCGAACTCGGCGAACCGGTCCAGGGCGGCCTCCTCGGTCGGCGCTGTGTTGACGGGTTTGAGAAGACGCACGCGATCCTGTCCCAGTCCTGGTGGGCGGCATAGAGGAAGGAGGTCCGCAGCAGATGCAGGACGCAGGTCTGCACGATCGTCCAGGGCCAGACCGTCTCCACCGCTTCAGGCAGGCCTTCAGCCCGTCGCGGACCAGCATGAGGTCGTCGCTGACGCCGCGGTTCTTGATCTCGGTGAGGATGCGCATCCAGTGCTTGGCGCCCTTGCCGCCGTCGCCGGCCCACAGCCCCAGGATCTCCCGCCGACCCTCGGTGGTGACGGCCAGAGCCACATAGCCGGGCCGATCGGCCACCGCGCCGTCGCGGATTTCACGTGGATGGCGTCGATGAAGACGACCGGACAGACGGCGTCGAGAGGACGGCTCTGCCATTCGGCCATGCCCTCGAGGACCTGGTCGGTGATGGTTGCAATGGTCTGCCGGGAGATCTCGGCGCCATGACCTCGGCCAGGTGGGCTTGCACCTCGCCGGTGGTCAGGCCCTTCGCCGCGAGCGAGATGATGATCCCGGCGAGGCCCTTCAGGCCCTTCAGGTGCTTCTGCCGCTTCTTGACGATCTTCGGTTCGAGAGACCCGACCCGGTCGCGCGCCACCGCTGTCTCCACCGGGCCGGCGTCGGTCAGCACGGTCTTGGAGCGTTTGCCGTTGCGGAAGTTGCCGCCGTTCTTGCCGGCCGGGTCGTGCTTGTCGTAGCCGTGATGGCCGGTGATCTCGCCTTCCAGACCGGACTCCGGCAACCGCTTGGTCACCTGCTGCAGCACCCCGCCTTCACCGGTCAGCTGCAGCCCCTCCGCCTGGTCCCGGTGCACCATCTCGTCGATCAACCGGTCGTCAACGGCCTTCGGCGACACCGCACTTGCGGACTCAGCACCCTCGGACTCGGACACGTTCTCACTGGTCATCGATGCAGCTTCCATGATCGGGAGTTGCCCCGAACGTCTTGAAGTCCCCGACCGACGACGGGCGTCGGTGAGAGCGCCGCCCGTCGTCGGAATCGTCAGAGGGCTATGATCTGCCACTGTTGCTCGGTTGCGCGGGTGTAGGTGAGCTGGTCGATGTTGGCCCCATCGGCGGTCGAGCCCGAGTCGACGTTGAGCGACAGCCCGCTGAACCGGTTGGTGAAGTAGTAGTAGCCGTCGCCGGTGGGCGTGACCGCCCAGTGCTGCTGGGGAACGTTGTTGTCCGAGTAGATGGAGACGTTTCCGCCGTCCACCCGCGAGAGTCCGGCCACCTCCATCAGCTTGCCGCTGTTCACGTTCTTGATCTCGTAGTAGCCGTCGCCGGTGGAGGCGAAGGTCCACTTCTGCGCGGTGTTGTTCAGCCACGGCCACTGCTGGATGTTGGTGCCGTTGGCGGTGCCGAAGTTGAACACGTCGACGACCTTGCCGCTCTTGCGGTTGACGATGCGGTAGACCGTGCCGTTCCCCGGGAGGACCCTCGACACCAGGGCCGGCTTGGCGGTCCGGCCGCCGATGTGCAGGCCGCCGATGTTGGCGTAGCCGCCGGTGGCCGCGGTGGCCTGGATCCGTACGAAGCCCACGTTCCGGGCGGGCCACTCGGCCACCTTGGTGGCGCGGTCCCCGGCCCAGGTGCCGGTGGCGACCTGGGTGAAGTTCGTGCCGTCGGTGCTGGTGGAGATGGTGTACGAGGTGATGTCGCCATCGGTGGTGTTGCTGCGGTTCCACTGCTTGGGCAGGTACTCCAGGGTGGAGACGTTGCTCCACACCCCGCCCAGGTCGATCGTGATCGAGCGTGGCAGGGCCGGCGAAAGGCCCCAAGTGGACCAGCAGGTCTCGTAGTTCCTGTCGCTCAGTCCGTCGATGGCGTTGAGCGGTCCCTCGCCGGTGCGGAACGCGGTCGCGTAGGCGCTGACCGGTGTGACGGGGTGCTCGGCGCGCAGGATCTGCGTCGGCAGTGGCGGGCGGGAGGTGTCGGGGCTCCATGCCGCGCCGACCTCGGCGAGCCGGTTGACGATGTTGGTGTCGAGCCTGCCGTTGCGGTTGGGCGGGCAGTTGAGGATGAACGAGGTGTACTTCGGTTCCAGGTCCGCCAGATGGGACAGGATCGCGTCCTTGCTCATCAGGCTCTCGGTCGGTGTGGCCGGATGCCAGAACCAGCCGTTGCTGATCGTCTGCCCCTGCGTGGCGGCGTACGTGTTTCCGGCGGGCGCGCTGACGCCCAGCGGCTCCTCGAAATAGATCGCGTCACCGAGGAACGGCACCGACAGCGCACCGTGGTCGATCATGACGATGTTTGGCTGGAGCGACTTCACGTGTTCGCGGATCCGCTGGTAGGAGACGGCCTGCTGGCCCATCTGCCACGCGTAGCCGTCGGTGATGAAGATGTCGATGGTGCCGTAGTTGGTGAGGAGTTCGGTGATCTGACCGAGGATGAAGGTCATGTCGCCGGGCTGGATGGCGTCCGTGGTGTCGAGCCCGGACACCTTGTGCCGGCTCTCCCACGCCTCGACACCGAAGGTGCGGTCCCATATCGAGTAGTAGAGCCCGACCCTCAGCCCCTTGGCCCGGAAGGCGTCGCAGTACGCCTGCACCACGTCCTGCTTGTAGGAACTGTTGGCGACGTTCTGGGTGCCGTAGGCGCTCGGCCACAGGGCGAAGCCGTCATGGTGCTTGGTCGTCAGGATGCCGTAGCTCATCTTCGCCGCCGCGGCGGCGTCCGCCCACTGGGCACAGTCCACGGCCGTGGGGGCGAACAGAGCGGGGTTCTGGTTGGGTTCGGCCCACTCCTGGTTGGTGAAGGTGCCCAGGTTGAAGTGGTTGAACATGCCGAACCGCATGTTCGCCAGATTCTCCAGGTTGGTGTGGGGGTCCGCGGCGGCCGCCTCCGCCAGCAGTGGCGACAACGCGGGAACCACGGGCAGCGCGGTCGCGGCCACAGCGGCGCCCGCGCCACCCAGCAGCGTGCGACGGGACAGTCTTCCTGACGACATGGGTGAACTCCCTGTTTGGGGCGGCTCTGACGTTCGGGGGGAGGCGGTTGGGGGCGGCAGTCCGAGGGTGCGCGGCTCCAGGCCGTCAAGCGCGGCCCTCGCTCTGGTCTCCAAGGCGCCGGATGTTACGCATGAAGTTCGATGACGTAACTGCCCCGTGTCAACAGGCGAGAGGATGAAAGTGTCCAGACGGAGGGAAGAAAGGATGGTTTTGTGCCACTAAAATCCATCTGACTCACCGTAGACATGCCATGTTTTCCAGAAATTCGGAGCGCGATCCCCGGAGGCGCCGCACTGGTTGCAGCGACGGCACACACGGCCGAAGGCGCCACCCCCGCCGCCGTCTCTGACAGCAACACCTCGGTCGCGACAGCGGCCAGACCCTCGCGGTCAGGCCTCCCGAAGCGCTGTCGCCGATCGCCATGCGTTCACCGGCACCCCCACCGTCCGGCAGTGCAGAAGCTCCCAAAGGGTGCGAGCGCAAGCGTCAGCGGATCGTAGGTGCGCATTATTGATGGGATGGATTAAGCGGTAGAGTGCCCGCCTGGTGAGCGCCACTAGATCAACCGCCGCCGCTTTCTAGGAAACTTGCCGTTCCCATCTAGACGCCACTGTCAATCAGTGCCTATAAACATCCCATCCCTTCGGGTGCGGCACACAGCGGTCGTATCTCCGAAACAATCCCCGCTTCGGGACCAGCGCGAGGAAGTGCCGACGAGACTCAGAACCGCCCTCTCTTCCGCTGTCTCGGCCCTGTCCGTACTGGCATTGCTCACCGCCTGCCAGAGCTCCAGCACATCGGCCGGTTCGAGCGGCGGCAAGCCGGTGGTGGGTGTCGACTACCCGCGCTCCGACACCGACTTCTGGACTCGTACATCAAGTACACGCCCCAGTACGGCAAGGAGCTGGGCCTGGACCTGAAGACGACCAACTCGCAGAACGACGTCGCCAGCCGGTTTTCCGTCGACCGGTGGTGTTCTCGGTGTGAGACCCCCGTACCTGCGGAGAGCGGCGGGTTGTTGGTCATGGTGTGCTCCAGGGCGGGGGATCCTCCCCGCACACGCGGGGAGGATCCCTACACGGGCCGCACCGTGTCACGAGGCGCGCTGGTGCCTACCGTCGGCTTGATCGGCCGGACGACCCCGGGCGTCCTGGCGCCCCGGCACGGAGTCCGTCCATGACGATGTCCAGCAGGCGAGTCGCCTGCGGCTGCCAGTCGTCGTGCGGGGCGAGCTGCCACAGGCCGGCGATGGCCAGCATGAAGTCGTCGGCGGTGACGCCGGGACGGATCGCGCCGGCCTCCTCGCAGGCGTGGAGCAGGAGGTCGGCAGCCTCGGTCACCGGGGTGTGGCCCGGTTTCGCCGCCTTCCCGGACGAGGTGCTCAGGGCCTGGCGGATCGCCTCCGCCAGGCCGGCCTTGGTCATCGCGAACCGGGCGAGGTGGTCCATCCACGCCCGGAGCGCACGGTCGGGTTCCATGGTCTCCAGCAGCACGGACGCGGTGTCGGCGATCTGCTGTACTCCGTGGCGGTAGAGCTCGAGGACGAGCGTCTCGCGATTGGGGAAGTTCCGGTAGAACGTGCCCTGGCCGACGCCCGCCTTCTTGGCGATCGTGCTCAGCGGGGTGTCGGCGGCCCGGGAAAGCTCGGTGAGGGCCACTTCCAGAATGCGTTCGCGGTTGCGCTGCGCGTCCGAGCGCAGGTGCGGGTCGTTGCTCTGCCGCACTCGTCCTCCTCACCGGCGTGTGTCCGAAAGCGGTCCTTGAGAACCGGACAGTTGTCCACTACGTTCGACCGATAGCGGACAGCTGTCCGCTTGAGCTCACTCTAGCGTCGGGCTGACGCCCCGTCGTGTCCGGGACACGTGAAAGAAGGCTGAACATGGCCCCAGCCCCCTCGTCAACGTCCAGCGACATCACCCTGAACATCAACGGCGAGAAGCACAGTCTGGCCGTCGACCACCGCACCACCCTGCTCGACGCCCTGCGCGAGCGCCTCGACCTGACCGGTACCAAGAAGGGCTGCGACCAGGGGCAGTGCGGCGCCTGCACGGTACTGCTCGACGGACGCCGGGCGGTGTCCTGTCTGCAACTCGCCGTAGCCGCCGAAGGGCGCGAGATCACCACCATCGAGGGCCTGGCCGAGGGCGACCGACTGCACCCGGTGCAGCAGGCGTTCCTCGACCTGGACGGCTACCAGTGCGGCTACTGCACCCCCGGCCAGATCTGCTCGGCGATCGCGGTGATCGAGGAACACGCGGCCGGCTGGCCCAGTGCCGCCACCGACGACGTCCGCCCCGAGGCTGGACCACCACCCCTGAGCGCCGAGGAGATCCGGGAACGGATGAGCGGGAACCTGTGCCGCTGCGGCGCGTACGTGTCGATCGTCCAGGCCGTGGCCCAGGCGGCGGAAGCGAAAACCGAGGAGACGGCAGCGTGAGGGAGTTCGCATACGACCGGGCCCTCGACGTCTCCGGGGCCCTGACCCTGCTGGACGCCGACCCCGACGCCCGCTTCCTCGGCGGCGGCACCAACCTCGTCGACCTGATGAAGACCGGCGTCGAGCGGCCCACCCGCCTGGTCGACGTCCGTGAACTGCCCCTGGAAGGCATAGAGCTGACAGCGGACGGCGGCCTGCGCATCGGCGCCACCGTCACCAACAGCAACCTCGCCGCCCACCCCGAGGTCCGCCGCCGCTATCCGGCGTTGGCACAGGCGGTACTGGCCGGCGCCTCCGGCCAGCTGCGCAACATGGCCACCGTCGGAGGCAACCTGCTCCAGCGCACCCGCTGCGGCTACTTCACCGACGTGACCAAGCCCTGCAACAAGCGTGTGCCCGGCAGCGGTTGCCCCGCGATCGAGGGCGAGCACCACAACCACGCCATCCTGGGTGCCTCCGAGCACTGCGTGGCCACCCACCCCTCGGACATGGGCGTCGCGCTGACCGCCTTCGACGCGGCCGTGTCGTACGAAACCGCCGACGGCCCCGGCACACTGCCCCTCGCCGACTTCTACCTGCCGGTCGGTGACACCCCGCACCGCGAGACCGCGCTGCCGCCGGGCGCGCTGATCACCGGCGTCACCCTGCCGCCCGCTCCGGTGGCCGCCCGATCCCGCTACCGCAAGGTGCGCGAGCGTGCCTCGTACGCCTTCGCCATCGGCTCCGTCGCCGCCGCGCTCGACCTCCGGGACGGCGTCGTACGCGACGTACGCCTCGCCTTCGGGGCAGTCGCATCCCGGCCGTGGCGGGCGACGGCGGCCGAACGCGTCCTGACCGGAGCGCCTGCCGACGCCGAGACCTTCGCCGCCGCCGCGGACGCCGAACTCGCCGCGGCGAAACCACTGCCGCACAACGCATACAAGGTGACCCTCATGCGCAACCTCGTCGTGGCCGTGCTGACCGAACTGACCGAGGAGGCCGCCCGATGACCACCACCCCCACGGCACGCCAGAACGCCGTCGGCACCGCACACACCCGCGTGGAGGGCCGCGACAAGGTCACCGGAGCCGCCCGCTACGCCGGTGAGATCCCGTTCGCCGACCTCGCGTACGGCTGGCTGGTGCTGTCCACGGTCACCCGCGGCCGAATCCGCTCCATCGACACCGCCGACGTCCTCGCCATGCCCGGTGTGGTAGCCGTCCTGCACCACGGCAACGCCCCGCGGGTCGAGACGGGATACGTCGGTGTGCTGGGCGTTCCGGACCCGACCGCGGCCGTATTCCAGCACGACAGGGTGCCCCACGCGGGCTGGCCGGTGGCGCTGGTCGTCGCCGACACCTCCGAACGGGCCCGGGAGGCCGCCGAAGCGCTGGTGGTGCACTACGAACAGGAGCCGCACGACGTCGACTTCACCAGCGAGCACCCCGACGCGTACCCGCTCGACAGCCATGGGCCGGCGGTGATCGAGAAGGGCGACCTGGAGGCCCAACTCGCCACTTCCGCGGTCGTCGTGGACGCCGAGTACACCACCCCGGAAGAGCACCACACCATGATGGAGCCGCACGCGGCGACCGCCCGCTGGGACGGCGGCCGTCTCGAAGTCGTCGACTCCAACCAGGGCACCTTCTGGGTCGCGAGCGAACTCGCGCAGATGTTCTCGCTCGACCCGTCCGCTGTCCGGGTGCGCTCCGAACACGTCGGCGGCGGCTTCGGCAGCAAGGGCATCCGCGCACACCAGGTGGCCGCCGTCATGGCCGCGACCGAACTGCAGCGCCCGGTCCGTGTGGTCATGACCCGCCGTCAGATGTTCTCCCTCACGGGCTACCGCAGCCCCACCCGGCAGCGCCTGCGGCTCGGCGCCGATGCCGACGGCCGGCTGCGCGCGCTGGAGCACCGTTCCCTCAGCGCCACCTCCACCGTGCACGAGTTCATCGAATCGGCCGCCGGTCCCGCCCGGACCATGTACGGCGCCGACGCCCACCACACCGCCAACCGGCTCGTCCGGCTCGACGTGCCGACCCCGACGTACATGCGCGCGCCGGGTGAGGCACCGGGATCGTTCGCACTGGAGTCGGCGATCGACGAACTCGCCGAGAAGTGCGGTCTCGACCCGATCGAACTGCGCGCCCGCAACGACCCCGCGGCAGGCCCGGTGTCCGGGCTGCCGTTCAGCGGCCGCAACCTGATCGCCTGTTTCAGGGAAGGCGCCCGCAGGTTCGGCTGGGCCGACCGCGACCCGCGCCCCGGCCTGCGCCGCGAGGGACGCTGGCTGCTCGGCACCGGCACAGCGGCCGCATCCTTCCCGGCGGGTGCCGGCCCGTCCACCGCGGCCGTGACGGCACAGGCGGACGGCACCTTCACCGTGGGGATCAACGCCGCCGACATCGGCACCGGCGCCCGGACCGCACTCACCCTGATCGCCGCCGACGCCCTGCAGACCGCGACGGAACACGTCCGGGTGCGCATCGGCGACAGCGACCTCGGTCCCGCTTTCATCGCCGGCGGCTCCATGGGCACCCGCTCCTGGGCGTGGGCGGTCATGGCCGCCGCACAGGAGCTGCGGGAGAGGCTCGCCCTCGGTGCCGACATCCCGCCGGAGGGGGTCACCGCACGGTCCGACACCACGGAGGCCCTCGGCGCCCTCGCCAGGACGGAACGACACTCCTTCGGCGCACAATTCGCCGAGGTCGCCGTCGACCCCGCCACCGGCGAGGTCCGGGTGCGCCGCATGCTCGGCATCTTCGCGGCCGGCCGGATCGTCAACCCGCTCACCGCCCGCAACCAGTTCGTCGGCGGCATGACCTGGGGCATCTCCATGGCCCTGCACGAGGAGGCGGTCCGCGACCGTGCCCTGGGCAGCCACTACGGCGCCGACCTCGCCGGCTACCACGTCGCCTCCCACGCCGACGTTCCGGCCATCGAGGCGGACTGGATCGACGACCCGGACCCCGACGACCCGGTCGGCATCAAGGGCATCGGTGAGATCGGCGTCGTGGGCGCCGCCGCGGCCGTCGCCAACGCGGTCTGGCACGCGACCGGCGTACGCCACCGGGACCTGCCGCTGCGCCCCGACCGCGTTCTGATGGCAGGCTTCCATGCTTGACCTCGCCGGGGACCTGCACCGCTGGATGGAGGAGGGCCGCGCGTTCGCCGTCGCCACCGTCGTGGCCGTCGGCGGCAGCGCCCCGCGCGGCCCCGGCGCCGCCCTCGCCGTCGACAGCGAGGGCACGGTTGTCGGCTCCGTCTCCGGCGGCTGCGTGGAGGGAGCGGTGTACGACCTCTGCGTCCAGGCGCTGCAGCACGGCGAGACGGTCGTCGAACGGTTCGGATACAGCGACGAGGACGCCTTCGCGGTCGGTCTGACCTGCGGCGGGATCATCGACATCATGGTCACCCCGGTCGGCACGGACGCGCCTGGGAGGCCGGTGCTCCGGTCGGCCCTGTCGGCTGCCGTCCGAAACGAGCCGGCAGCCCTCGCCCGCGTCGTACGCGGCCCCGCCGATCTCCTCGGCACGGCCCTGCTGGTGCGGCCGGGCGAAGCGGTGGGGGAGCCGTCCCGGCCCTCCCGGGCGAGCTCGTACGAAGGCGGACTCGGCGGGCACACGGAACTGGACCGTACGGCGGCCGGTGAAGCCCGCGCCATGCTGGACGCCGGCCGCACCGGCACGGTCGAGCTGTCGGAGGACGGCTCGCGCTGCCCCGACGGACTGACCTTGCTCGTCGAGTCGAGTGTCCCTCCGCCCCGCCTGATCGTCTTCGGGGCGATCGACTTCGCCGCGGCACTCGTACGGGTGGGCAAGTTCCTCGGCTACCACGTCACCGTGTGCGACGCCCGCCCCGTGTTCGCCACCACGACCCGCTTCCCCGAGGCCGACGACGTCGTCGTCGACTGGCCGCACCGCTACCTGCGCGGCACCACGACCGACGCGCGCACGGTGCTGTGCGTGCTCACCCCCGACGCCAAGTTCGACGTGCCCCTGCTGGAGGCGGCACTGCGGATGCCGGCTGCGTTCGTCGGCGCGCTGGGCTCACGGCGTACGCACACCGACCGGGAAAGACGGCTGCGGGAAGCGGGCCTGACCGACGGGGAGTTGGCCCGGCTGAGGTCGCCGATCGGCCTCGATCTCGGCGCCCGCACACCCGAGGAGACGGCCCTGTCCATCGCGGCGGAGATCATCGCCACCCAACGGGGCGGAACGGGCACGCCCCTGACCGGGTCGGGCAGACCGATCCACCACGAGGAGGAGACGCATCACGCGGGGACGAGTTCAGGCCCCTGGACGCGGAGCACCGCGCCGATGCCGACGTCCATGCCGAGCTTGCGGTAGTGGCCGGCCATGCGCCGCGACGTACGTGTGGACCGTAGGGTCCGAGCCGCCCCGACGGCGCACGGCCGACGCGCGTTCCTGACGTCGCCGCCTCCGGAGCCGGCGACGCGCACTGAGCGCACGACCCGCCTCCTTCGCGACCGCGACCTGCTCGTCATCGCAGCTCCGGTGTCCCGGCGTCCTGAGTGCTGACACGGACGAAGCGGAACGGGCGGCGGCCGCCGCAGCGTCGGTGAGCTGCTGCAGCCCAACGACCGCCTGGGAGCAGCAGGCGCTCCTGGATACCACGCACGCCCTTGCCGGCGTCAGCGCTCAGTAGGGACACCGCATCGCCGCGGCCGCGTTCGAGTCCGCGCGGGTGCCCGTGAGCCCGTCCTGGCAGGCGGCCTCCGATCACCTGCCCATCCTGGTCCGGGCCACAGCAACGAGTGCTGCCGCGCCGTCCGCGTCGCCCGACTGTCTGGAAGAGATCACCGGCTTCGACCGTGAAGCCGAAGCCGCGGCTGCACGTCCGCGTGGATAGCGGTGGCAACCGGGAGCCGCTGTGTGATCCGACGTGCCCTGGTGGGCTCGGATGGTGCTCAGCGTTCCGCACGGTCTGTGCGCCACCGTCTCGCTGTATCCCTCGCGAACATCTCCAGCCTCGTGCTCCGAGGGTGCATGTAGGTCGGCGGCGCGGACCTGAACGGTGTTGAGGTCGTCGACGGTGGCCCGGGGAACGGTGCCGACCAGGTTCTCCCGGGGCGGCGCCCGCCCTTGACGTAGGCGCGAGCACGTTGGTGCGTCTCGTCAGACCACGACGTGAGCGGTATCAGGTGTTCGATGACGATGTTGGCGGCCGTGAACGGGTCGGCCAGCAGAGAGACGACGACGTCGCTGTGCCGGGTGAGCTGCAACGAGATCCAGCGCCTGTTCATCACGGTCGTCATCCGACCCGTCCACGACACAGCCCACCGGCTCAGCTGGTCCCACGGGCGACGCCGCCACCAGGCTCGATCTCAGGCCGGCCACCACCGACGACAAGCCGCGCAGGCATGAAGATCATGAACTACGGCTGGAGTACCAACGATCCGCACCACCACACCGGGAAAGTGGCACCCGGCGCCCACTCGACGCGGCAACCGGGCCGTCAAGCTGCCCCGGCCCCGAAAAGACCGCACCGGCCCAACGCAGAGTCCCCGTGAACACACCAACGAGGACTTATGCACGTTCTGCGTTTGACGGTGGCCCGCCATGGGGCTGCACTGGATTCATGGATGCTGCGGCGACTCCGTCCTAAGGAGAGCAGCGATGCCCATCATGGAAACGTTCAACCTTCTGCAGCCGTACAAGATCGCCGAGGAGACGTTCGTCATCCCGTGGGCCCTCGAGGCCCCGCCGGTCGGCCACTTTCCGATGAACTCGATGGTGATTCGGGGAGCCGAACCGGTTCTCGTGGACACCGGGGCGCCCGCAGTGCGCTCCCAGTGGCTGGAGGCAGCCTGGTCCGTCGTGGATCCGCTGGACGTCCGGTGGATCTTCCTCACCCACGACGATCGCGACCACGCCGGCAACCTCCTGGCGGTCCTCGCCGAATGCCCGAACGCGACCCTGCTGACGACATGGTTCTCCCTCGGCCGCATGGCCGAGGAGTGGGAGACTCCCATCAACCGGTGCCGCTTCATGACCGACGGCGACACGATCGACGCGGGCGACCGCACCCTGGTCGCCAAGCGACCACCCCTGTACGACAACCCCACAACCCGCGCCCTCTTCGACCCGAAGACCAGCGTCCTGTGGGCCGTCGACACCTTCGCCACGAACGTCCCCGCCCCGATGCCGGACGTAGCGGCGTTGTCCGCGGACGAATTCCGTGACGGCCAGTTCTTCGGCGGACGGTTGGTCTCCCCGTGGGTCGCGTTGCTGGACACCCAGAAGTTCCGGGCGGTCGTGGACGACTTCCAACGCCTGAACGCCGAGGTCATCGCCGGCTGCCATTCCCCGGTCCTCCGCGGCCCCAAGGTCCCCGAGGCCTACGACCTCCTCCGTCAGCTCCCCGAGATCCCCCCGTGGGCAGACTTCACCCAGGCCGACCTGGACCAGTGGATGGCGGCCGCCGAGAGTTCGGTACCGCCGGAACAACCGCGACCGTCGGGGACGTGACCGTCCTTGCCGTCGCACTCCGAGCAGGCAGAGACCCATACGGACAGATTCGCTCAACTCACCGGCAAAAGAAGAACTGTCGCGTGAGTGCCAACCACCGCCGACACGATGGTTCCCGAGGGCGACGTATGGGGAGCGCATGGCCGGTTCGAACACACTGCGGGTCGACGGGGACGTCGGTGGGCAGATCGTCGTCGGCGACCACAACGTGGTGATCAACGCACAGTACGGCTCCACCGCGACCCCCCGCTCCGAGGGCCCGCCCCCGACTCGTCGGCGCGACCGTCCCGCAGGCCGGGCCCTGCCCCGGCGCCCCGCGGAACTGCTCGGCCGGGCGGGCGAACTCGCCACCGTGGACGAGTGGTTGGGCGACGGCCATCTCGTCCAGGTGTACGGGCCCCCGGGCATCGGCAAGTCCGCGCTGCTGCGCCGTTACGCGGCGGACCAGCTCGCGCTCGACCGTGAACTCGTCTACCTTCCGGCCGCCGGGCTCGCGGTGGAGGACGTGATCCAGGAACTCTTTCACGCCTGCTTCGAGACCGAGGACTACAAGCCCGAACCGGCCCGGATGCGCCGCCTGATGGGCACGGTCCAGGCGCTGCTGGTCGTCGACGACTTCGAGGGTTCGGCGCAGGACCTCACCGCCCTGGCGGACGCGGCCCCCGGCTGCGATCTGTTGGTGGCCGCCGTCGCTCGGTGCCCGGCGGAGGAGGCGCGCACCCTGAGACTGGGCGGACTTGCCGAGGGCGCCTCGCTGGACCTGCTCGCGCGCGAGCTGCGCCGCACACCCGATGGCGCCGAGCGAGCCGCCGCGTGCGAGCTGATCGGCACCGTCCGCGGACACCCGCTCACCCTGGTGCAGAGCGCGGCCGCCGTCCGGGCGGCGGAGAACGCGGGGGAGGACCACGACGGCAGCGGGCTCGCGGCCGACGAGACGGCACGGGCGGTGGGCGCGGCCGCGAGGCTGAACGACGACGCCGTACGGCTGCTGCGCACCCTGTCCGCCCTCTCACCGCTGTCCGTGTCGTCCACGCTCCTGGAGGTGCTCACCGCCGAGGCCGGCCCGTCGGGCCCGGCGCTCGAGCCCCTGGAGGGACTGAACCTGATCGAGCGGGACGCGCCGGGACTCCGCAGCCGGGGCGACTTCGCCACCCTGGTCCTCCGGCACGTCGGCGGGGCACCGGACGCCGGAGAGCTCGCCCCCGCGCTGACGCACTGGCTGTCCACCGGGGCCACTCGGCAGCAGGCCGCGGCCGAGGCCACCGTGATCGCCAAGGTGCTGACCGACGCGGCACGGCGCGAGGACCATACCGCCGTACGCGATCTGGCACGGGCCGCCGCGCCCTTGCTGGCACGGTCCCTGCAGTGGGGCAGTTGGCGGGTGGTCCTGGAGCACGGTCGGGCGTCGGCCGCGGCGCTCGGGTCGGCAGTGGACGAGGCGTACTTCGCTCACGAGGAGGACGTACGCCGCAAGGCCCTGGGACTCACGGCGGTGGTCGTCGCGGCGGCGGCCGGCGGCGGTGCCGGAGCGGGCGCGGCCGCCCTCCACAACGCCCTCGGCGCGGGAGGAAGGAACACGACGGCCACGGGCAGGACCGGGCTGAGCGCACTCGCCACGAATCCCGCGGCGATCGGAACCGCGGTGGCGGCCCTGATCGCCGGCGGTGTCTTCGTGTCCCTGGCCGACACCGGCCACGGGCAACCGGCGATCGCCGCGCCGCCCGCACCGGCGTCGGCCTCCGCGTACAGCGCCCACGCCACACCCCCGGACGCCGAACCGCGGCCCTTCTCGCCGTCGTCGTCCGGGCCACGGCCGAGCGCGTCGTCGCCGGCGGCGTCCGCGTCCACGGACCTCCCGAGGCTGCCCGGACCCGACGGCTCGGGAGAATGCATCCGGTACCCGATCACCGCACCCGACTTCGGGCAGGTCACGGTGCCCGAACGGGAGACCCGCGAAGTCGTGTTCGACAAATGGCTCCCCTGTGACGACGAGAAGTCCCTGGACGTGACCGACAAGGCCAACTGGCAGGTGCGGCTGACGGACTGCCCGCCACCCGCGGGGTCCCGGGTGTGCCGTTTCACCGTGACGTTCAGGCCCAGAACACCGGGCACCTACCGGGCCACGGTCACCATTCGCGACGACTGGGGCCAGGACGACCTCACGATGGACGTCACCGGGGTCGCCGTGGCCGCCGACCCGGCCACACCCGCCGGACCGAGCGTTCCGCCCGAGCCCAGCGAGTCCGTCTCGCCCGAGCCGACACCGACGCCCCGTGGGCCCACCGAACCCCTGCCGTCGACCACATGAGCCAGCCGATCCATCCACCGCAAGGAGCCCGCACCATGGCCGAGCGCCGCGCCGCGGACCAGGAGCACCCCAACGACCGAGTCGACCACGCCGACCACTACGACGTACGCACGCACGCGGTGTCGGGCCAGGTGATCGTCGGACGGCACAACACCGTCACGCAGAACACGGGCGGCAGGCCCGTGGCCGACCCAGTCACTGAAGCCGAACTGGCCGCGCTCCGAGCCGAGTTCGCCCGCCTGCGAGATCTCGTTCCCGAGGACGAGCCGGACGCCGAGCGGGCCCGCGAACTCCTCGACGAACTAGAGGAATCGGCCACGGCCCCCGAACCGGACCTGTCCACCATGGAGTACGTCCTGCGCTGGTTCCGCCGCAGACTCCCGGCACTCGCCGGCGCCGTGACGAGCCTGATCCTCCATCCAGTGGTCGGCCACCTGGTCGAGGCCGCGGGCGTCACCCTGGCCGAGGACTTCCGCCATCGTTTCGGCGGCACGTGAGACCGAGCCGAAGAGCCGAACTGCGACATCCGCGTCGGCGCCCGGTGTGGGCGGGCACCCAGTTCCCTGTCTGCGGGTCCTGCACCGCGCGGGTGGGCGGGCGCAGTGCTGTCTTGTGCACGGCAGGTCAGTGACCGCCGCATGTCTCCCAGCCAAGCCGGGCACGACTGCCTCCCCGGCAAATCCGGCAAACGCGCCATCGGCGAAGCAGGATGAAGAACGGGCCCTGGCAGCCGCGATACGCATCCCGTGGGCCTACTTCACCCCGTCGGCCGCGACGGCGAGGGCCGAGCGCAGGGTTTCCACCAGCTCGGCCTCCGCCGTCCCGCGCGCCGTGTCGGCGGTGCGCCAGGCGTGGTGCTCGACGGCCGCGCGCAGTGCCGCGTTGAACATGGCCGCCCGGATCGCCGATTCGAAGCCGCCATGGGGCAGCCCGGCCCGCTCGGCCAGGGCGCGGGCGAACGCCGGCTCCGCCTCGTCGTATGTCTGCAGCCAGACGGCCCGCAGACCCGGCTCGCTGCGGGTCAGGCGGACCAGGTCGCCGACCGTGGGCCGGTCGGGACCGGCGACGATGCCGAGCTCGATCGCCAGGGTTCGGTCGAAGAGCTGCTCCAGGGGCTGGTCAGGGGCCCACTCCCGCAGCAGGGCGGCGATCAGGCCGATGCCCTCCGAGAACAGTGGGCTCACGCAGCTCTCCTTGCTGGGGAAGTAGCGCCACACCGTGCGCGCCGAGACGCCGACGGCCTCACCGATCTGCTCCCCGGTGGTGGCCGCCACGCCCTGCGCGACGAACAGCTCCACCGCCGCCCGGGCGATCTCCAGGCGTATCTCCGCCTTGCGCTCCTCGGTCAGGGGCGGTCGTCCCGCGCGTCCGCGCGCTGCGGTCATCGGTTCCTCCGGCTGCGGTGATCGCTTGATCGCTGTTCCGGAAATTCTCCACCACCAATTTATGTCACTCGAAGACACTAAGTCGTAGGGTAGCGACAGCGCAGGGCGAAGCGCCCGCGCGGGGGCCAGGCAGCCATCGACAGGAGCACCACATGGCCGACGAATTCGACGGACGCGGCGTCATCGTCACGGGAGCGGGTTCGGGCATCGGGCGCGCGACGGCCCTGGCCTTCGCGGCTCGGGGCGCCCGGGTACTGATCGCGGACCTCAACGCCGAAGGCGCGGAGGCGGTTGTCAAGGAGATCGCCGAGGCGGGAGGCACCGCCGTCGCCGTCACCGGGGACCTCAGCGAGCAGGCCGTGGTGGACGAGGTGGCCCGGACCGCCGTGGAGCGGTTCGGCGGGGTGGACGTCCTGGTGAACAACGCCGGCATCATGGACCGGATGTCGGCGCTCGCCGACGTGAGCGACGCGGAGTGGGAGCGGGTCGTCCGGGTCAACCTGACCGCGCCCTTCCTGCTCACGCGTGCCGTGCTTCCGCACATGCTGGCGGTGGGCCGGGGCGCGATCGTGAACACCGCCTCCGAGGCCGGCCTGCGCGGCAGCGCGGCGGGCGCCGCCTACACCGCCTCGAAGCACGGCGTCGTGGGCCTGACCAAGAGCCTCGCGGTGATGTACCGCAAGCAGGGCATCCGCACCAACGCCATCGCGCCGGGCGGCACGGCGACCGCGATCGTGGTGGAGGCCGACCAGGAGGCCCACGGGCCCGCCGCCCTCGGCCCGCACTTCGTCAACCTCGGGCGCCTCGCGCAGCCCGAGGAGCAGGCCGCCGCGATCGTGTTCCTCGCCTCCGACGCGGCGAGCAACATCAACGGCGTGGTACTGCCGGTGGACGACGGCTGGTCGGCGGTCTGAGCTGCCGGGCGCGCCTGGTCAGGAAAGGCACGCCCCCGGGGTACGCGCTCAACTGCGCCGTCGTACCGGGGCCGTTCACGACGTACACGCCGACGCCGAGCTCCGAGTCGGCCGCCGCGTGATACCCGACGAGGTCCGCCGTCCCCGCTGGCAGCCGCCACAGCCGGGAGGCGCTGTCACCGTCAGTACCGGCCAGTGCGAGGGTCCGCCCGTCGAGGCTGACCGCGGTCACCGCACCGTCCGGCAGGCGTCCCGATCTCGTATGGCGGTGTGTGGCCACGTCCCAAGCCGATCACCGGCCGCCGACGAGCAGGGTGCGCCCGGAGTCGGCGATGAAGTCGCGGGGCTCGTCGCTCTGGTCGGAGTCGGTGAAGGCGTCACGTTCGGGTTCGGCGCGCACGGCCTGGCCGGGAGAGCGGTCGGGGCAGGGGCACGCAGGACAACCACGGGCCGCGCGCGGCGCCCGCAACCCAACCGCGGTGCCCTGGGCTTCGCCATCCCCCTGGCGCAGCACATCTTCGACGGCGCCTACGTCGTCGCCCCGCAGAGCACCTCCTACTGGATGGAGGACGGCCCCCGCTTCGCCCCCTTCATCCACGAGATCATCAACGACGTGGCGCGCAAGCACCGCATCGACCGCGACCGGATCTACGTCGCCGGCTGCAGCAACGGCGGCTACATGAGCATGAAGATGACCGCCGTCTCTCCCGCCCTGTTCGCCGCGTCCGTGCCGATCTGCGGCATCGTCATGGATCGCTGTCACCCTGCGCCGTCGGTACGGCGTGGTCGACGTGATCGACAGGGACAGGAACGGCCATCAGGCGTTCGCCACCGCCGCCGACGTTCGCCTCGCCGTGCTCCCCTGCGCACTGGAAGCGCTCGAGGCGAGAAAATATCTGCGGATCTTTGCGGCAACCTTTTCGCGCTCTCGAACCACTCAGTGTTGTCCGGCCAGGTGGTCCGGTCAGAGCAACAGGTGAAAGAGAGCACAGGCATGTCCCTTGAACGGGAACACAGACATGTCCCCAGCCCTCTCGGCGGTGACGGCCAGGGCCACATGGATCGGCCGATTGGCGACCGCGCCGTCGCGGATCTTGACATGGATGGCGTCGATGAAGACCACCGGATGGACGGCGTCGAGGCGTCGGCTCTGCCATTCAGCCATGCCCTCCAGGACCTTGTCCGTAATCGTGGAGATCGTCTGCCGGGAGACCTCCGTCCCTTAGACCTCCGCAAGGTGGGCCTGGACCTCACCGGTGGTCAGGCCCTTGGCGGCCGGCGAGATGACCATCTCGGCGACGCCGGGCAGGCGCCTCTGCCGCTTCTTGACGATCTTCGGTTCGAACGAGCCATCACGGTCACGGGGACGGCCATCTCCACAGGTCCCAGGTCTGTCAGCACGGTCTTGGAGCGTTTGCCATTGCGGGAGTCGGCGCCGTTCTTGCCTGCGAGATCGTGCTTGTCATGGCCGAGGTGATCGGTGATCTCACCCTTGAGAGCGGACTCCAGCAGCCGCTTGGTCAGTTGCTGCAGCAGCCCGCCCTCACCCGTCAGATGCAGGCCCTCAGCCTGGGCCCTGGTCACCGGCTCCTCGATCGGATGGTCGTCCACGGCCTTCGCCGACACATCCGCTGCCGACTCGACAGCCTCGTGCTCGGCCACGTTCTCACTGGTCATCGATGCATTTTCCATGATCGGGAGTTACACCGAACGATTTGCAGTCCCCCTCAGTACCAGACGGAGAACGTGGCGTCGGCTCTGCCGGTAGCGGTGGAGATCGGGTCGATGCGCAGTTGGTAGGCGTAGTGGCGGATGTAGCGGTCCGGGTGGTTGTGAGAGCGGAACGACGACCAGGACGGGTCGGCGAGCCCGGCGGTCCTGTGGAAGGTGGCGTCCTCGGCGAACCTCGTGGTGCTGTCGTTGGCGTCCAGCCGCAGTTGGTAGAAGGAGTGCCGCAGATAGCGGGTCGGCTGGTTGAGGGACTGGAAGGAGACGCCGGAGGGGTCGGCCAGCCCCGGCACCAGCTTCCATTGCGAGTCGGTGTAGGGGTCGAACGGGTACGGGTCGATGCGGCCGAGGGAATCGACCTGCCGCCAGTATCGGTCCGGGAAGTTGTAGGACTTCAGCCGGTTCCAGGCGGGCGTTCCCCACCTGGCGATCATGTCGTCGTACACCGTCTGGGGGATCGGCTTGATGTCGGCGTGCTTGGAGTTCAGCGGCTGGGTGTAGACGCGCCGGTCGGTGGCGGTCCAGGTTCCGGTGGAGAGGTCGTTGGTCTGCCAGGTGTAGAAGAGCGCGTTGGCGTCGCCCCACAGGTACCAGGTGTCGGAGGTCTCGGCGAGGATCGGGCCCTCGATGCCTCCCTGCGGCGCCAGGCCCGAGGTGAACTGGCTGAAGCTGCCGGGGGCGAGGGATGTGGACCTCGCACCCACCAGGCTGTTGCGGCCCTTGTAGTACAGGTAGTTGACGCCGTTCACGTCCTTGGCCAGGGTGCCGTCGATGATGTCGTAGCCCGGGTCGAAGAAGACCTGCGGTGCCGTCACCGTGTGGAAGTCCGTGGTGTAGTTCACCATGATCACGTTGTGTCCGCTGCTGTTGACGGCCGAGTAGGTGAGGGCGTACTGGCCGCGGGAAGGGTCCCAGAAGGCTTCGGGCGCCCAGGTGTGGGTGGCCATGTCGTGGAGTTTCAGCAGCCGGTAGTTGTCGAAGGAGCGCAGGTCGGCGGAGTCCCAGACGTGGATGTACGGGGTCTTCTTGGTCCAGTCGGTGCCCTTCAGGTTGGTCGCCATGACGACGAAGGTGCCGTCCTGCTTGGGCAGGATGAAGGGGTCGCGCAGACCGCCGTCGCCCGCAGTCGGGGTCACGACGGGGTTGTTCTGGTTCAGCGGCATCCATTGCAGCGCGTCGGTGCTGACAGCGAGGTGCAGGCCGTAGTCCGTGCCGAGGTTTCTCGGTGACTGGGTGAAGTAGGCCATGACGAACGGGGAGGTCGTCGCGGCGCTCGCGGACCGGCTGCCGAGGGTCAGCACGCCGGTGGTGGACAGCGGCACGGCCGCGGCCATGCCGAGGAAGAGTCGGCGCGACGGGAGGGGGATTGCACTCATCTGGTGCCTCCGGGGCGTAGGAAAGGTGCGGGCGGATCCGAAACGTGTGGGCGGCCCAGGTCTGGAGCCGCCCACAGGTTCGATCCCTCGTCAGCGTCAGGCAGCCGCGGTGAGCCGACTGGTGCCTGGGCCCACGCTCTCGTGTTGTCCCAGGCCTTGGTGCCGCCATGAGGGCCGTGCGGACGTGCGGGGTTGGGGTGACGCATCCGTGCCGGCGCCGATCTGGCGGCGCCGGCACTCCTGGCGATGCAGGTCAGTTCGTCACACGGAAGGTGGCGTCACCGCGGCCCAGAGCGGTGGTGATGGGGTCGAGGCGGAGCTGGTAGGCGTAGTGGCGGATATAGAGGCCGGGGTGGTTGTACGACTCGAAGGACGACCAGGTGGGGTCGGCGAGTCCGGCGACCTTGTTGAAGCTGGCGTCGGCGGCGAACTGGGCGGAGCCGTCGTTCAGGACGAGCTGGAAGTCGTAGTTCTGGTGACGCAGGTAGTAGCCGGGGTAGTTCACCGACTCGAAGGAGACGGTGCCGGCGCCCGCCAGGCCGGGCCGCAGCCGGAACTGGGAGTCCTCGACGGGGGTGACGTTCGGGTCGATGCGCACGTCGAAGTTGGTCTGGCGCACGTACCGGTCCTGGAAGTTGTACGACTGGAGCCGCTGCGCCGGGGTGTTGGGCCAGCGGGCGAGCACGCGGCTCTCCTCGGCGGAGGTGAGGGCCATGATCGCGCCGTGGCGCTTGGCGGTGCCACCCATGTCGTAGCTGGTCGTCGGCTGCAGCCGGTAGGAGCTGACGTCGAACGGGTTGGTCGTGAGGATCGGCCTGTACTCGCGTACGCCCTGCGGGCTGTTGTAGTCGATGTAGAGGGCCCACTCATTGCGGTCCTGGAACCTCATCCAGACCGGCCCTTCGACCACATTGCCGGTGAGGCCGATGCTGGAGAGGTTGCCGAGGTTGGTCCACGTCCCGAGGATCGAGTTGCTGCCCTCGACGTTGTTCTGGCCGTCGCCGGAGACCCTCAGGTAGCGGTAGGGGCCGGTACCTGCGGGCACCTCGGTCATCTGGGTGTCGACGACCGCGGTGCTGCCGGGCGGGTCGATCCAGATCTGCGGGGTGGTGATGGAGTGGAAGTCCGTGGTGCGGGCGGCGTAGATGCGGTACTTGTTGATGCCGTTCAGCGTGGCGTTCGTTGCCCAGTACAGGACGTAGTCGTTGGTCTCGGGGTTCCAGATCGCCTCCGGCGCCCACGCGTTCTTTCCGCCGGGGACCAGTGAGGCGGCGGCGAGCAGCCACGGCTTCGACCAGGTCACCAGGTCTGTCGACTCCCACACCACGAAGTTGGGGCTGCCGTTCTGGTACGTCGAGCCGCAGCGGACGCACAGATCGGTCGCGATGATCCAGTACTTGCTGCCGTCGGGGGAGCGCACCAGTGCGGGGTCGCGCACGCCCTTAGTGCCGATCTTCGAGTTGAGGACCGGCTGTCCGCCGTTGAGGTCGTTCCAGTGCATGCCGTCCGCACTGTGCGCGAGGTACAGCATCTGACCGGTCGCGGAGTCGTTGGTGAAGTGCACCATCAGGTAGCCGGGGTCGGCGGCGGCCGCCTGCTGGGGTGTGGTGAGGGCTTGGCCCGTGAAGAGGAGGCAGACGGCGAGCAATATCACCGTCAGCCGGGCGCGGAGCGCATACATGGGATCTCCTGTCGGGTGCGGGTGGCACCGCCGGGCGAAGGGGGAGCGGTGTGGCGGGGGGAACTTGGTCTCGGAATGGACGGGACAGGACCCGGACACCGCGTGGGCCGGACAGGGGGATCCGAACGGCGGCGTTTCACCGCTTCGCCCAGGGCGCCGTGGTGATGGCGGGTCAGGCACGCGAGCACGTGCGTCCGCCCAGATGGGGCGGTTGCGGCACGAGCCGGGTGTCTGTGCTTCTCAGCGCCCGTGAAGGCGTTTCAGGTGCGCGGCGCTTCGGCCGGGAGCCTTTATGAGCAACTCACTGTCCAATCAGGCCAGTTGAACGGTATTTCGAACACTGTTCGCGAAATCGGACAGAGGCTAAATCTGGAAAAGGGAGCGCGTCAATACATCCGACACATCCGAATAATCGATCGTGCAAATGGGCGATCCGGCACTTACCCGGCCCCCTGGGCGTGGCGCGCGGGACGGGAGACGCGACGCGGCACGTTCCATCACGACCGACGGCCCCGTCGCCGCACAGGACCGACCGTGACTACCGGCGATCGACATCCCCCGAGCCCCCACGAGCCGGACGCGAACGCGAGGGCTAACAGTGCGGAGAAATCCATGGCACAGTCCCTGGCCGACAAGAGGTCTGACCAGGGGTTGCCCAGGTTCTGATTCAGGTCCGCCTGTACTCCGGCGACCTTCTGCGCGAGGCCGCCGCCGACCTGCGGCGGCCGTGGGAGAAGCCCGCCGAGCCCGGCCGGCTCACCCCGGCAGAGTCCGCCGGGGGTTCAGAAACCTCCGCCCACATCTCACCTGTCCGGCCCGTGCACCGAAACCTTCAACTCCCGGACCAGGAAAGCCACTTGGCTCGAAGAACCGGCGGCCAGCCAACCGCTACGACGTGGGCAAGACCGTGAAACGACCCGAGAGCATCATCGAACGAAACCGACTTAGACCATATAGAACAAGCTTACGGGCGCGGCCGCATCGCAGTTGGGGACCCGTTCGTGCCGCGGGCGCGGTGACTCGGCTCAGTGCACGCAGATCCGCTGCACGGCGTCGTCGATGGCGGCGGTCTGGGCCGCGGTGGGTACGACCGGAGCCCTGCCCTCGCGACGGGTGTTGCGCACGGTCACGAACAGCAGCGGCGTTCCGGGTGGCGGGAGGGGCAACTGGCAGTACACGTTGAGGCGCGTGTGCAGGACGAGGACGCGACCTGGCGGGAGAACGGCGACCGGTACTGGCCGGGTCTGCAGGAAGCCGTCGTAGCCCTCTCTCGTCCCCGTGAGCGTCACGGCGGAGGCTGATGCGATGCGGACGGTGACGCCGAAATCGAGGCTGGAGACCTCAGGCATCTGCACGCCGGTGATCCGGACAGTGGTGGCGGCGACCGGGTCTGGCGGTGGGGGCGGAGGGCGCGTGGCCACGACGTATCCGAGGACCGCGCCCAGGACGACAGCGCCTGACGACACCGCGACCGTCACCTGGGCGCGGCGCGACAACGCCCGCCAGCGCTCCCCAAGCAGCGGACGGTCCGCGCCGACGTTCTCGACGACGTCCCTGCCCTGGTCCTCGGGCTGAGTCACCATGTCCGGAGCGTAGAGGTGCCGGCCGGGTGATGGGTACCGGTCGGACAGCCCCGACCGTCTCGTGGTGCGGCGGATCATCGGCGATTTGGCCCTGACTGCTCAAGTCGAGCGCATGACCTACCGGTATCTCGTCTTCGCCGGCCTCAGTCGTTCCTGGTGAACGTGCCGAGACCGGTCGTGTTGAGATTCTCGACCCGGACCTTGTCGGCGCGTCCGCCGGACCCGACGGTGAACGTCACGCCGGACAGGCCGACGGCGTTCTCGCCGGTGGTGCGGTAGCTGAACGTGTCACCGTCGTAGTGGCGCAGGGGGAAGCGTTGCTTCTTGGGCCCAAGTTGCATGGTGAGTTCGCCGCCTTGGGCGCTGATGGTCAGTGGGCCGTAGTACTCGTTGGCGTAGGTTCCGGTGTAGGTGTTGGTCGCCTTGGCGGGTGTGGGCGAGGCCGGCGGTTTGTTGTAGTCGACCGGCGAGCGTTCGCCTTCCGTCGCCTGCTTGAAGACGGGCCCGAGGAACGTCAGCCAGTCGACAGTCGGCCCGCCGGTCTGCGCCGTGTCCAAGAAGGTGGTGGAGATCGCCTCGGGAACGCCGATGGGCTCGCCGTTGGTCAGGACGACGATGCCGAGCCTCTCCGAGGGCAACAGTGCCACGTTGGTGGCCGCCCCCAGGGCGAAGGCGCCGGAGTGGCCGAGCTTCAGCCTGCCCTGGTCGTCGTAGCTCACGTTCCAGCCGAGTCCGTAGAACCCGGCCCTGCCCGCGGGCGAGTGCGGCGGCTCGGAGACGATGTGCGGCAGGTGGGTCTGCTCCAGAGCGTCGGCGTCGACGACCTTGCGCCCTTCGAATGTGCCGTTGCCCAATTGCAGGCGCAGCCACTTCGTCATGTCCCGGACCGTGGAGCTGGCTCCGCCCGCCGGGCTCTGGGCGTCCGGGTCGCGCACGTACGTGGCTCGCCAGGTGCCGTCGGTCTTCTCGTGCAGGGCGGCCTTGTTGCCCGCCTTCTCGTAGTCGGCGAACGAAGAGCTGGTGGAGTTCATCCCGAGCGGCCGGTACACCTTGTCGGCGGACAGCTTCTCCCAGTTGGTCCCCGCCGCCCGCGCGGTGGCGACGGCGGCTTGGGTCAGCCCGAAGTTGGTGTACGCGTAGTGGGCCCGGAAGGGGGCCAGCGGTTCGTAGCGCAGGTGGTCCAGGATGTAGGAGCGGTCGTAGCCGAGGTCTTCCAGGAGATCACCGGCGTGGTCGGGCAGTCCGCTGCGATGCGAGAACAGGTCGGCGAGCGTGGCATGGCGGCTGACCCACGGGTCCTTCAGCGCGAAGCCGGGGGTGTACTTGACGACCGGGTCGTCCCAGCCGACGGTCTTCTCACCCACGGCCGCGGCGACCACGGTGGAGGCAAGGGGCTTGGAGACCGAGGCGAGCTGGAAGACCGTGTCCGCTCCGACCCGGTCCTTCGTGCCCACCTTCCGCGCGCCGAACCCCTTGAGGTACATCACCTTGTCGTCATACACCACGCCCACGGCGACTCCGGGCACACCGGTGCGGCGCATGACGTCCTGCACTACGCCGTCCAGTTGGCTCACCGCGGTCTCGACCTTGGCTCGGGTGAGCTGTGACGGTGGCTGGGCGGGTGGGACCGTGGGCAGCGGCGACGTCTTGGCGGCCGGGCGGGCGACGGCGGCGGCGGTGGTGTCGGCATCTGACCGTGTACAGCCGACGGCCAGCGCCGCCACCAGGCCCAGTGCCGCGGCGGAGCGAAGGGGCCGGCGGCATGCGCTGTCGAGTGGGGACATGGCGTCCATGAAATCCCCCTCACTGACGCCTGTCGCGGCTGGGCGGACCGTTCGGGGGATCCGGCGCACGCCGTCAAGCGGCTTGCACCGGACGAGGTCCTGAAGGTGTCGCACCTCCCCGCACATTGACGCCGGCAGGCAACCCGATGGCCCATCGTGCCTGGCGGCGCTGGGGTGCGATACCGCCTTCCCCGGCGGCCATCTCTTTCTGAGCCTGACGGACATTCGGCGGGTTTACCTCAGCCGGATGGACTTGGAGGAGATACAGCCATCCGCAGACCCCGCCCATCCGTTCTGACGAGTGGGTCAAGATCACTGAAACGCCCCGGTTCCTCACGGGCGGGCGTCGGCATTCCGAGAACGAAGAGCTCATGTTGGTCACCCGCGCTGCACTCGGGGCACCGTTCGCCTTGTCCGTGCGCACGACACAGCACGGCCGCTCCGTCCTCCTCGGCGTGTTCAGGGCACCGAGGGCGGTGGCCGGCAACTGCCCGGTCTGCCACAGCGGTTCGCACCAGGGCCGCGCACGGACGTGGCCCACAGACATGAGGCTGAGGCATACAGGTGGCCGGCGGAGCCTAACGTGCGCTCTGCTACCCGGCAGCTGGGCAGCACTATGAACCCGGACATGTCGTCGGTGCGTTTGGCGATCTCCAAGGTCAGCGCGAGCTTCTGACGGCACCAGTCGACTAGGGAGTCGGTGTAGCTGCCCGTGGGCCCAGATGAGGGTGATGGGGCGCGGTGTAGGTGCCACAGCCGGGGCGGCAGGACCGCCGCGGCGTCGCGGTTGCCGATCGCCTACCTCGGGACCTTCGGGGCGCTTCTCGCCGTCATCGGGGTGCTGGGGACGTTCACAGCCACGCTGGAGAACGAGCTGTACCGCGCGGCGTACGACCTGGGCTGGTTCCAGTCGCAGTCGGGTTACTTCGACGGTGCGCCTGCGATCATCACCGGGGCGGCCGGGCTGCTTCTGCTGGCCGGTGGACTGGCCGCCGTGCGGCGGGAGCGGAGGCTGGCTGCATGAGCCGCCAGGAGGCCGCACCAGAGATGCGGCAGACTCCCGACGTCTCCGCCACCGTGCACCTGGACGACGTCGTCCACCAGCGGACCCGGCTCGGACTGCTCGTGGTCCTCGCCGAGGTCCATCAGGCGGACTTCGCCTATCTGAAGGCGAGGCCGCAGCTCACCGACGGCAATCTCGGCAAGCACATCGAGATCCTCGCCCACCACAACCTCGTCTCGGTCCGCAAGGGTTACGAAGGCCGAAGGCCGCGAACGTGGATCTCCATCAGCAGAGCAGGCAAGGAGGACTGGGCCAGGTTCAGGAGCTTTCCGAGGTGGAGGCGTGATCCGCTGCCGCTTGGACGCAGGGGATCAGGTCTGCGATCCGTTCGAGCTGGTCGTGCTGGGAGTGCAGGTCCAGGGCGCCGAGGCGGGCGACGATGTGCCGAGCACCGGCGGCGACGTACCGTCCCAGGTGCTCAAGCACCTGGTCCGCGGAGCCGGTGACAACTGCCTGGATCTTTTCCAGCTCCTCCAGTGGCATGCCGTATGCGGCCCGCGCGTAGTCGTCCAGTGCCCGACGGCCGCTCTCGATGTCGTTGTCGATCCGGACCGAGACGAATAGTGCAGGGGTGATGTCCTCGGTCTCGCGTCCCGCCTCGGTCGCCGCTTTGTGGACGTTGCGGAGGCCGGACGCGTAGTCGGCGGGGTCAGGCGGGTAGGGCAGCCATCCGTCGTACTGTCGGCCAGTGCGGGCCAGCGCTGCGGGGGTCGCGCCGCCGAGCCAGATGGGCGGGCCGCCGGTTCGGTGCGGCCTGGTCGTGGGCGGGATGTCATCGAACCTGAGGATCTCGCCGTGGAAGGCGTCGGCGCCGTCCCACAGGGCCCGCCACAGCGCGACAGTCTCGTCCAGGCGGGCGAAGCGCCTTTCCCACGGCAGCTCGGACAGTGTGTAGAGGGGCCGCCCGAAGCGGCCGGGGAAGCCGGCGCCGACGGTCACGGTGAGCCGACCACCAGACAGCAGGTCGATCGACGCAAGTGCCTGCGCGGCCTGGATCGGCCGACGCAGGAACGGCATCAGTGCCGCTGTACCCAGCGTCACGGTCTCGGTCACCGGCGCGAGTGCGGCCAGCATCGTGAGCGCCTCGATGCGCGGGCTGATCAGAGAATCGTTGGCGAAGAGCGAGGAGAACCCCAAGCGTTCGGCGGAGCGGCCGAAGGCAACCAGCTCGCGAGGGTCGTCGGCAGGGCCCCACTGGGCGGTTCCGGTCGGAAGCAGTACACCGATGTCCATGCCGGCAATGTTCACGACCGGTACGAGTGGCGACAATTCCCTGCGGGGAATGGCCTGGGACCCTTCGCCGCCGATACAACAGGCCCGTGGACTTCTCTCGTGCGCTTCGTGAACGTCGTACCCGCCGTCATGTCAGCCAGCTTGATCTGGCGCTGCGAGCGGGCACCACCCAGCGCCACCTCAGCTTCATTGAATCTGGCAGGTCTGTCCCGGGCCGGAACATGGTCGTGCGCCTGGCCGAGTCGCTGGAGCTGCCGCTGCGGGAGCGCAACGAGCTGCTACTGGCGGCCGGGTATGCGCCCGCCTACCCGGAGAGTTCGCTGGACGATCCGGTGCTGGCCCCCGTGCGCACGGCGATCGACCACATCCTCCGCGGGCATCTGCCGTATCCGGCGCTGGTTGTGGACCGAGGCGGTGACCTGATCGCCGCGAACACCGCATTCGACCTGATCACGGAGGGCGCGGCTGACGAGCTGGTGGGTCCGGGCACGAATATTTACCGCCTGGCGCTGCATCCTGACGGACTGGCTCCCCGCATCCTCAACCTCGCCGAGTGGGCGCGCCACATCCTGGTGCGCCTTGGCCATCTGGAGGAGTTGCGCGCCGAGCTCACCGGGTATGTTCCCGAGCTGGAGCCGTCCGCCGGGCAACTCGGTTTCGCGGTGCCGCTCCGCCTGCGGTCCTCGTACGGTGAGCTCCGCCTGATGACGACTGTGACGACCTTCGCGACCGCCGTCGACGTGACGCTTGCCGAGCTGAAGCTGGAGGCGTTCCTGCCGGCCGACCCGGCGACGGCCGAGGCTCTCTCAGCAGCCGCCGGGGCAATGGCTTGTGCTGCCGCCACTCAGGAGCCCGGGAACATGTAATCGGTCTTGATGCGGCCGTTGTCGTCAAGCACGAGGAAGTCCGAACCACCACCCACCGCGTCGCCGGTTGCCGTGGACACCGCCTCCCAGCCGATCCTCACCATGCCATTGAGACGTATCGCCCCGGGCAGCCAAGTGGCCTGACAGACTCATCACGAACTGGCTGATGTGACGCGCGGGCCCGCTGCCGGCCCGGCCGCACGGCGTTGAGGCGCCGGAGTCCCAGGCGCCGGCGAGCGGGACCAGGTGGTCGATGCCAGGGCGCGGGCCGCGGTGAAGTAGGTGTCGTCGTAAGGCGAGTACCAGCTCCCGCCGGTAGCCATCAGCTGCTGTCATGCTCGGGAGGTGATGGCTTCCTCGAGGAGGACTTCGTTGCGGGTGCTGCAGCCGTCGCGGTCGGTGTCGGTCCAGTGCCGGAACTTGGTGCGCTCGTACCTGGTGCGGGACTCGGTGTGGACGGAAAGTGCGGCGAGGGCGTCGCGGACCGGCAGCGCGATCGTGTCGCCGGGGCTGGCGGCTGGGTGCGCGGTGGCGGTGGTGGGGGTGAGCAGGACGGTGAGTACGGGCAGCGCGGCGGCCGCAGTCCGGGCGATGGTGGAACCGCACGGCGGGACTCCTTCACGAAGTCCACGGGAGGGGATGGTCCGGGATCTTCGTAGCGGTCCGGTGTCCGGCGCATGAAGTGATCGGCCGTCATCTCACCGGCGCGGGCGGAAAGTCACACCGCCGGGCCTGCCGGACGCTTGGACCTGAGCCGCCAGCGGCGTCGCAGCCAACTCGCTCGACTAACCGAAGTCGTCGAGGAAGCCGAGCAGCCTAAGCACGCGCAACCCCTTTCAGCGCGCAACGGGGTAGGTCCTGCTGCGCGGGTCGGCGGCAGGGTCTGTCGTCGGTCGTGTGGTGCCGGGCGTCGGCGAGGTGCCGCAGCCGCCGTCCGAGGCCGCCGTCCAACCCGTCGACGGGGAGGGGCGGACGGCGGGCGTTTCGCGGGGCTCCGCGACAGATGTGCCACGTCTCCTCAAGGGACTCGCAGGCGCTCCTCACGGATCTGGGAGCGCCCGGTCGCGGCGCTTCCCGGCACAGGTGACGAGACGGGACTGGGCGGGGCTAGCCGCAGGTGCCCGGGATGGCCCAGGCGTTGTCGATCCCGTCGGTCGTGCCGAGATGGGTCTCGCCCGGCGGGACGCACCTCTTGATGTCGGTCGGCCACCAGTCGATGTCGACCTGGATCTTGACCCAGGTGCTGCCGCAGTGTCCGTAGTACGCGTCTGTCTGCGTCTCGTAGTAGCCGCAGGCCTTGACCCCGGCTTTCCCCTCGGGCGCGGCGTGGGCACTTCCGGAGAGCGCCGTGCCCGCGAGGAGTACAGCGCTGAACGCGGCTGCGGCGAGGCGGAGCTTGCTTGCGGTTTTCTGCATGGAAGGGTTCCTCACTTGTGCGAGTCGACGGAAGGAGGCGACTTCGACTGGTGAAAGGTGACTTGCCTGCGGCGGCTGACGGCACGCGAGGTGAAGGCGGCACTCGCGCCGCCCGGCTCACGGACAAGGGCCCCCGGCTGCCGCGGTGTCGGGCACACCGCGGTCCGCCCGTCGACCGGGATGGCGCGTCCGTCGATTGGGGCAGCGCTCCAATACTCACGCGGCGGTGTCATTGCTGTCAGCACATGGGGTCATGCACGATCTCTGCAAAATCAGTCTGCTGCACCGCCTGTTCGCTGGCCTGCGATGTCGCAGCGGCGCCGGTAATCGCGCTTGTGGCGACAACGCCGCTGTTGCCTGCATGGTTTTCTTGAAGATCGGTTTCCCCTCATGGACGAGTCACCAGAAGCGCGATAGCGATCCGCCGTGCACCGGGTTCCGGGTTCAGCTTGCTCTCGACTCGGTGGCAGCGGCGACTTCTTTCGGTCTGGGCCGAAACGAGGACCGCGACCTGCCCTTTTGAGGATCAGGAACAGGTTCTTACCTTGTCGTTTAACGTGCGCACTGCTGCTTCGGTCGAGCAGGTGGCTGGGGGGACCTGACATGCTTCGGGGCATGGAGTCCCGCAAGAGTCCCGAGAAGAGCCCGTTGCGCCTGGCTGATGTCTGCCCTGATCTTGTTGGCGAGATAGTTGCCCTGCTGCGGGACTCACATCCGGGAGACCCGATCGCGGACTCGATCTCGAGCCTTCCCTTTCACGGGATCTGCCGCAACTACGTGCTGACGGCTCCAGAGGGGACGCCATCGCCGTGGGTCATCGAGCTGGAGCGTGAACAGGAGACGGTGTTCCTGCTGGGTGTTGATCCGTCACGGTCTCTAGTCACATGGGTTGATGTGCTGGACGGGCGGGATCCGTCTGCTGCATTGCCGCGTCAGTCCTGACTGACGCGTCTGGGCTTCGTTCCGTTGTGGTGATGGGTTGGACGGCTGTAGGCCTCACCGGTGGCGAGGATCCGGCCCACATCATGGCGGGGTGCCGGGCAGCGGTTCTTCGAGCCGGGTGGCCGGCCGGGACCGGGCTGAGACGGTTTCGGTGCACCAGCCGGAGAGCCGGTCTTCGCGTGCAGGTTCCTGAACCCCCTGAGGACACGCGCTGGTGTCAGCTTGTTCGGCTTGGTCGGCTTCTCCCAGGGCCGCCGCAGGTCGGTGGCCAGCGGGCGGGCCAGTCGGAGCTGGGCGTAGGCCGCGATCACCACCCATGTCCATCGGTCGGCCGTTTCCGAGCTGCGAAGCACCCGTATGCCCTGCGGAGTCTGCGACTGGCTTGGCGGCACGCGTGTATGCCGCGGAGGGGCCCGCTCGGTCTCGATCCCCGCAGACGTCCTCTGATCCGGCCGTGGGCAGGCGGGCCTACGGCAGCTGCCGGCACGGTGCCGCGGTCAGGAGGCCAAGTACTCGCCCTGGGGCGGACAGGAGTCTGGCGTGTTCTGCGAACAGCCGGGCGTGTTCGCGAAAGCCGCTGCCGATCCGGCCGTGGGCCTTGGCGACGGCTACGGCTGCTGCGCGAGGGTGGGCGGCAGACGCGTTGTCCAGTACCACTGCAGTACGGCGCCCAGGGCGACGAGGGAGGTCAGTGGCACGCAGGCGAGCAGTAGGAGCATGTGTTCCGGTAGCCCGACGGCGACACGATAGAGATCGACGGCCAACATGGCGAAGAACACGATGAGCGTGCCGTACGCGGCCCAGGTCCACGCCTTGCGCCGCGCGGCCCGCCGCAGGATCCGCTCCTCGATCTCTGAGCGCCGTTCCCAGGTGAGGCTGCGGTACGGGGCGGCGGCCAGACACAGCTCCGAGACCTCGGCGTAGGGGTCGTCCAGCTGCCAGTCGTTGAGGTGCGGGAGTTGGAAGCGGCGGCCCTCGAGGTCGTAGAGGTAGGTGATCCACTGCGGGGCCATCCGGCCTGAGCCGCGCGGGGCCGGCTGCACCCGGATGTCGTACACCTCCTGCCAGGCCCAGGTGCGCGATCGCACGGGGCCCTGTGCGGTGATGCCGGCGGCCGTGACGTGGGTGTACGCCCGGTACTGCTCCAGGACGATCCGCACGACGGTCGTCACCATGAGCAGTACGATCACCGCCGGTATCCAGCGTTGCATCCCGTCGGAGACGCGGCCGCTCTGGATGAGTGCGTTCAGCATCACCACACTCAGCAGGAGCAGGTACGTCCGCGGCACCTTCCGCCGCTTCCGGTACTCGCGCTCCACGCCACCATCGTGCATCGACGGTTCCCTCCCCAGGCGCACCAAACAGGTGCGCGACTGGGGAGAGCGTAAGTCCGGTTGCTGTCGGGTTTTCCGGCGGGTCCCGGTCTGGCATTAACGGTCTGACTTGGGCTCTGGCACAGATCTTGTGGAGTCGTCGCAGAGCGTCACCGGGCAGGTCGATTCGCGGCTGTGATCACACCTGTTCCTGGTAGACCCTGATTTCCGTGGGATGGAAGTTGGGGACGATCGTCCAGAATTCGTGAAGCCTGAGGCCGTCGGCCCAGCCGTCGAGTTCCTCGTCCGTGTCGTGGAAGAACCAGGACTCAAAGTGCCCCAGCGCCCGAAGTTGAAGGACGGGTTCGTACCGGAGTTCGCAGTGGAGCTGGATGTAATGATCATGCTCGCCTGAGGCACCGTTGACCTCGAACTGGCGGGCAAAGTCCAGGGTGAAGGCAGGCGGCCCATCGAAGGCGTGGGTTCCGTACTGGCAGAGCAGGCCATCCGCGTCGGGAGTGTTCGCGACGTCGAAGCGTTGTGAGCCGAAGCGCACGAACCTCAGCCACACCTCGTCCACGCCCAGTTCGGCGAGAGGTTGTTGTCCATGGCTCAGCTCATGTCGAAGCCGCTCCTGGGCCCGCTCTATGGGCAGTCTCTTCGACATTCCTGTCCGTCTCGGTCGCGAGGGAATCTGACGTTCCCATCGATCTTCTCAGCCCGTCGCAGTCGCTGGCGTGGCCAGCGTTGGCTGCAGAGCCTGTGGTGAGACGCTATTGGAGCAGGATCATCTTGCGGAGGAGTTCGAATCCGGCACGGCCATAGAGCTGCCTCTTGATCTTCTTGATGCGGTTCACGGCGCCTTCTGTGCCGCCGGAGCTCCAGTGCACGGTGAGTCCGGCGATCACGGCTTCGAGATCGGTGGTGAGTCCGTGAGCGAAGCCGGTCATCCCTGGCAGCCGTGCGGCGCGGGCGGTGCCGATCCAGTCCGGCAGGTCGGCGCCAGTGCGCCGGGCGAGCATCTGAGTGAGGGCGCGTACGAGTTGGTGGGTTTGATCCAGCTCGGGACAGGCATCGAGGACGGCCTTGAGCTGGCTGGTTTCGTCTTCCGTGAGGGTGTCGGGGTGGCGGGTGATCCAGCCGACGACCGTGCGCACCGACGGTGCCGCAGCGGTCGGCGCGGGTGCATCGGGCCACTCCAAGCGGCTGCGGGCCCAGTCTCGCAAGCTGCTGTAGGGCACTCGGTGGCCTCGCGCGGCGAGTTCCTCTCGCAGATCCTTGATGGTGATCACGCCGTAGGTGTCGTCGATGCGCCGTTGCAGGTAGAACTGGTGCACGTCGAGGTGGCTGGAACGGGTTCGGCGCCCGGTGACCATGTCCTGCCAGCGGGCGGCCCGTGCGTATCGCTGGACGGTGTGCCGTCCCCAGCCGAGATGGCGGGCGATGGCCCGCAGCCCCATTCCCTCCTTCAACAGGCCGTGGACCAGGGCATGATGGGCCCGCATCCGCTCGGCCCTGCGGCCGGCGGGCACCGCGGTGGCGAGCATCTCGATCTCGGCGATCTGTGCGTCGGTGGTCGCAGGATCGGGTGGTGGGACGACGGTACGCAGGCAGTCGCGATGAGCCGCGACGCACTTCTCGACGGCCTGGTTGAGGTTCTGGAGAATATGGAACCGGTCCGCGACCTGCAGCGCGTCCGGGGCGCCAAGCGCGGCACCCTCGGCATACGCCCCCGCACGGTCCCTGCAGATCACTTCTACTCCTGGATGCACCCTCAGCCAGGCCGCCAGCGGCGCGGCCTCGCGGCCGGGCAGCACATCGATGGGGTGGTGGCGTTCACCATCCGTGATCACGGTGGCGTACGAGTGGCCACGGCGGGTGGCGAAATCGTCGACCCCGACCGCCTGCGGCGTGTTGAACTGCGGATCCGGCAAGGCCATCACCCTGCGCAGAAGCGTCATCCGCCCGGCATCAAGGCCCAGTTGGGCCACCATCCGGGCGCCGGCCCGTCCGGCAAGTGCGAGACCGATGTGCTCCAGGAGACGGCCGAGCCGGGTGGTGAAACGCGCGTACGGGCAGGTCAGCCACGCGAACGATTCGACGAACGTGCGGCGCGGACATGTCCTTGCCTCACAGACGAAGCGCCGGACCTTCAGCAGGATCACGACGCTCCGCTCACCGAGCGGCAGATCCCGCAGTCTGCGCTGGTAGGAGCCGTGCACGCGCTCTGAGGGGCGGCCGCAGTCAGGGCAGGTCGCACCCGTAGTGCGGCCCTTGGCCACGATGTCGATCGTCCCGAAGGCAGCAGTCACCTTCTCCACGTCCACCTCGTCGACCCCGTCGAACACGAGCGTCTTCCAGAACAGCGCGTCGGTCTGCATGACCGGCACCGTCACTGGCGACCGCCCCGGAGCGCGGAGTTCCGCACCGACTTGACGGAGCGTCAGCAACCGTTGTTCGGGGGCACGGCGCACGCGGTCTCACGGGGAAGCAGCCCCCCACATTCGAACACCGTAGTAACGCTCTGCGACGACTCCACAAGATCTGTGCCAGAGCCCAAATCAGACCGTTAATGCCACCCGAGAGCACAACGTTGAGTAGTCACTCGTCCAGAGCGGGGGCGCAGGATGGACCGACGCCTCATCCAGACCGCGGTTTTCGGCAGTCCGGACTCTGACGAGCCGGCGCTGTGTCCTGAGACAGTTGAGGAACTGGACGTATTCCGCAGTGAGCACGAGGACGTCCCTATCTGGTATGGCACCAAGTTCGAGGGCGGTTGCGGCCGCCGGCTCACGACCAGGCGGTGCACCGACAAGATCTGCCACTTCGCGCACTACGGCAGCGGCGGGGACGGCCGTCCGTGCGGCCGCAAGGAACACGGCAAGGACAGCGTCAATCACCTCTTCGCCAAGGCCCACCTGGCCGCCTGACCGCGAGAGCAGGACATCGCTGCCGAGTTCACCTATCCCGAGCCGCTCGGGTCCGCTGTGCTCGTCCGCGTCGAGGACGGACGAACTCTCCTGATCCACCTCGACAAAGCCCAGCCTGTCGACTGGGGGAGCGGCATGTGGGAGACCATTCTCGGGCCCGGCGTCCGCGTCAATCCTGGCGTCCTTGCCCCGCGGCTACGTTCACAGGGTTCGCTTCGAGGACCACCCCGGGGGCGGCCGCATCATGAAGTTCGGCACCGAGATCCCGGAAAAAGCAGCACGTGGGGCAGCCTCGCCGAAGCCGTCCTGACATCCAACGGCCTGCTCACCGAGGCCAGGCCCACCGCCGCCACCCCTGCACCAGCCGCTGTTTCGCAGCCGATGAGAGCTCCGGCCCGGGCACTCCTCTAAACGGGGCATGTCCTCTTCTTGTCCGCCTGGCTCCTGCTTCTTACAAGGCGACTTCGACGAACTTCGTTGCTGAGTGCGGATCCGGTCGCGTTGCCGCCGTTGTCAGTGTCAGCCGCTACGGTCCGCACCATGACGTCGACTCCCAATCCCAACCCCGTACGGTGGCTGCTGGAGGTCACCGCTGCTGCGGCCTCCGCGTCCCCGGCCACCTTCGAGCAGCAGCGGCAACTCCTACGGTCGGTCGCTCAGTTCGACCAGCCTTCACGGACCTGGTGGGCGTACATAGGTGCGCTCGATGTCCGGGCGCTCCGCATTTTGGAGTGCCTGTTCGAGGCCGCCCGGCGTTTTGGGACCGAGGTCCGTGCGCAAGCCATCGCCGCTCCCGACGGCTGGGCGGGGCCGTGCTTCAGCGACGCCGGCCAACTGGCGGACCTGGTGGCAGCCCGGGCCGACCGCGGCCGGCTGCTGGGGCAGCTTCACCTCTCCTGACACAGGGGGTCGCCAACGTCGGCCGCCTCGTACGGTCTGAGGTGCGCATCCAGCCGATCCGTAGGCTACTTCCCCGACAAAGGCGTTCCCGGCGGGTCGGCTGTGGCACCGTGGAGCACGTTCTGGCCCGCCGCTTTCCCCCGAGCGGCGGGCCAGATCCTGTCCTGGAGGCGAATCCGGCCCAGTAAGCATGGGAGGTGGTCGACTCGTGGAAGCCGTCTTGGCCAGCATGGTTGCCGTGGCCGGCACGCTGATCGGCTCGATGAGCACCTACCTGTTCCAGCGGCGTATGGCTGAACGCGCGGACGACGCGTCTCGGCAGGAGCGCCTGCGCCAGGAACGTCTGGCCGCCTACAGCGGGTATGCCGGCGCCGTGTCGGAACTCAAGCGTGGCCTGATCACCGTGTGGTTCCGGCGTCGGGCATCCCCGCGCGACGAGGACGCCTACAGGGCAGCGCGGGTGGAGAGCGACAGACTGGGAGCCGCAGCTGACACCGCCGACTTCCGTCTCCAACTGGTGGCAGACGATCCGGTGCTCCGTCCCCTGATGGACGCGGTACGTGCCAAGGTCGGCGCGATCGACGCAGCCGAAGACCAGCAGCAGCTCATCGTGATCGAGTCCGAGTTCGAGCAGGCGGTACGAGCATTCCTCGACGCGGCTGCCCGAAGGATCAACTGATGCTGCGCTGACCCGGCGAGGTGCCTATGCCTAGAGGCGTCGTCTGCGAGGCTGGCCAACGCGTGTACTCCGCCGAAACGCACTGCTTCGGAGTCTTTTCCGAGTTGGCTGCGTCCCTGGGTACGTGATCCGACGTAGTCCAGGCAACAGCCCGGCTGTTGGGCCAGCAAGACCGGGGAGCTTGCCGTACGCAGAGCCGGTCCTGCTGGGGGAGTGGCAGCATCTCGAGACGGTGAGAGCGAAGCCGACCGCTAACGACCGGCTGATGGCTGGTGGGACTGATCGAGCAGTACGCCCCGCACTCCTGGTAGTCCTGCCCGAACCCCCGGCCGCACGCTGGGGGTTCGTCGTTTCGCCGGCCAACTCGCCCTGCCTTGAGGAGACATCGTCGTGGAACTGGCTTCGTCCACCATCACCGGCGTGATCGGCGTGCTGGGGGATGCGGGTCGGCTTCCGCCTCCAGGAGCGGTCCACCGCACGGCGTGACCGGCACGCCCGGCAGGCGCAGCAGCGCGCGGAACTGCGCGCCGTGTGCGTCCGCTTCCTCGCCCGGCTCGCCGCGATGCGCCGCCTGCAGATCACCCGCTCTGTCCTGCGGGATGCCGACGCTCCCGAGGCGGAGCAGGCCGCGCTGTAAGCGCGCACCACCGTGGGCGAGGTGCTCGCCGAACTCCAACTGTTGACCAGCGACCTTCGCGTCCTCGGCCTCGCCGACGGCCTCGTCGACCTCACCTTCACCCTGCACCGGGACCCCGACCAGGCCGAACGTGACCGGCGCAGCGCGCTTGCCCGGGCCGCGCACAACACGTTCATCGCGGCCGCGGGCCCGCTCGTGCGGGCCTGACCGGGCCGGCTCCCCGCCGGATGCGAACGTGCGCACAACCGCCCGGAGTGCGCGGGGCCGGTTCCCCGCTGGTGGCGGGGGTCTGACGATTCAGCTTTCCCGGTCGTCGATGAGCCGGTGGAGCTTGTCGAGCACCCACAGGGCGGTGGCCGTGGCGGCGAGGTGCCCGAAGCCGTGGGGCTCGCCCGGCATCGCCTCGGCGAGCTGCCCAGCGGCTGAGCCGGCGGCTAGGGCAGTTCCGATCAGTACGGCCTGGCGCAGGGTGAACGGTTTGCGAGCCATGTCTCCTCCTGGAGGTCTTCGATGTGGCTGGTTCGCAACCAGCACATCCCACCGCCGGGGTGACGCGTCGAAATGCCGAACACTTTTCCCCGTTCACGTCCCTGACCAGGCCAAACCCGTCGTGCGGCTGAAGTGTTCAGTGAACGCGCGACCATCTGTGCCGCGAAACCGCGACCCGATAGCCTGTCTGGATGGGCACGAACGGTGACGAACCGGTGGGCTACCACCGTGAGTTACTCGACCTCCTTCGACTTTTGCGAGAGGAACATGGCGGGGATTCGCTGCGCGCCATTCACCGGCGTTCCGGCGTCTCCCTCGGACATCTGAGCAAGATCTTCGCCGGTTCGCAGCTGCCCAGCCGAGCCAAGGCGATCGACATCGCCCGCGCGTTGGGTGCGTCCGAGAGACAGCAGCAGAAGGTCGGCGAATACGCCGACAACGCCAAAAACGATCCTCGAATCAAGCGGGACTGGGTCGCTGACGGCACCGTCAACGCGGTGCTGGCAACCGTCCAGGACTACTTGGCCACGCAACGGCCGCCTGACCGTGACGAGCACCCGTGGCGTCCGTTCCAACCGCCGCAGCCACTCACGACGACGGCGTTGCGGGAGTTGCCGCCGAGCGAGCTGCTGGCCACGCGCCACGGCGTGGTCAGCTTCGCGGGGCGGGGGGACGAGCTCGCGTGCCTCAGGGCATGGCGGGATGGGACGGCGCCATACGCGGCGCATCTCGTCTGGGCCCAAGGCGGCGAGGGCAAGACCCGCCTGGCCGACCACTTCGCCCAGCTGTCGGTGACCGACGGCTGGACGGTCCTGCAGGCCGATCCCGCGGCAGGCCCGCCCCCGGCCCGTCGATGGGCAGCCTCGCCGGGCGACTACCTCTTGCTGGTCGATTACGCCGAGCGGCTGACCCACGACCAGCTCGACCGTCTTCTGCAATGGCGGCCCGATGCGCCCGGCCGGATCCGGTGGCTGCTGCTGGCACGGACGGACGGCCCGTGGTGGGAGTCCATCCAGTACACGCTGCGCGTCGCCGGGGTGGCAGCATCCCAGGAGCACCTGGCGGCCCTGGCCGACGGCGGATCGCAGCGGCACGCAGTCTTCCGAGCGGCCGTGCGGAGCTTCGCACCCATCTATGATGTCGCCGACCCAGACGCAGTCGCGGCGCCACAGCATCTGGAACACGGCACCTCGGGGTCGGCGCTCACGCTGCACATGGCCGCACTGGCCGCCGTCGACGCACACGTGCGCGGCGCCGCCGCACCGGACGATCCGGGTGAGCTGTCCGCATACCTGCTCGACCGCGAATTCCACCACTGGCAACGGCTGAGCGACACGCGGCGGATCGGCGTCGAGCCCAGCATGATGGGGCGGCTCACCGCGGTGGCAGTCATGGCCCAGCCGCTGCCGCCGCCCGACGCCGTACGTCTCCTTCAAACCGTCGAACTCGCGGCAAGCCCTCCAGAGGCACACGCCATGGCGATCGCCCACGCCGCGTGCTACCCGCCCGAGGCGCCCGGCACGCTGCTCGAGCCCATGCGGCCCGACCGTCTCGGCGAGGATTTCCTCGCCCGGCATCTGCCGGTCGTCACCCCGGACGGCACGGCGGCGCGGCATTCGCATCGGGCGGACGCGTGGCACGGCACGGTCGCGCGGCGCCTGCTCGGCACGGCGGCCGATTCAGCAGACGTCGACCCGGGCAGCCGACGCAACGCCTGGAGCGTCGTCATCGAGACCGGCCGCCGATGGCCGCACGTCGCCGACGGCTACCTCACCTCGGTCATCATCGAGCAGCCAGCCGTCGTACGACATATCAGCGCCGCCTCGCTCACAGTGCTCGCCGGGTACGCGCCACTGGCCCTCTTGGAGGTCCTTAAGGCGCAGCTTCCCAGCCATCGCAACGTCAGCCTCGACCTGCCCGCCGCGGTCATCGCCGCACGACTCGCCGAGCATCGGATGAAAACGGTCGCGACCAGGCAGGACGAGGGCGCTCTGCAACTGGACCTCAGCGTACGTCTGGCAAACGCCGGGCTCTTCGAGGACGCGGTCACGGCGGCCGAACTGGCTGTGGCGGCGTACGAGGCGCTGGACGAGAGGGAGCCCTTCGCCTTCCATCCGGCACTCGCCGCGGCCTGGAACCAGCTCGGCATCGTGCTGGGGCACGTCGGCCGGCCCGGGGCGGCGATGGCAGCCACCCGGCGGGCCAGCGGGATACAGGACGCGCTCGCCACAGTGGACTCCCGGTTCTCCGCGGGCCACGGCGTGATCCTCAACAACCTCGCGGTCGACTACAACACCCATGGCAGGCACGCCGACGCCCACACCGCCGCCACCAAGGCGGTCGGGCTGATCCGGGCCGCCATCGAGGCCGGCGACGGCGACCCGCACCTGCGCGAACAGCTGGCCATGGCACTCAACAACCAGGGCCTGTCCCGGCTCGCCCTCGGTGACGTCGCGGCGTCGGTCGAGGCGCTGCAGGCCGCTGTTGAGATCACTGCCGCGCTGGCCGGGGAGGACCCCGGACGCTTCGAACCCGACCACGCTCGTCACCTGGCCGACCTGAGCCGCGGGCTGGAGCGCGATGGCCAGTATGCGGCGGCGCTGGACCATTCGGCCGCCGCGGCGACGATCCTGCGGCGGCTCGTGCGGCACAACCCGCGCCTGTTCGCGGACCAACTGCTCAAGACGCTCACCAAGCAGGCGGAGCTCGCGGCCCGCACCGGAGCCACCGAGACGCCCCTGGCGCTGCTGCAGGAACGAACCACGCTGCGCCGCTCTTTGGCCGACCGGACCGATACGGCCGGTGACATCGTCGACGAACACCGTGTCACCGGATTGCTGCACATGACTCTCGGTCAGTGGACGCAGGCGGTCGATGCCCTGCACAGGGCCGTACAGGAAGCGAACCGGTTGTCCGACGGAAACGCTGAGCGTTTCCGTCCCACTCTGGCCGAGGTCCTGGTGGATCTGAACATCGCGCTGTGGCGGGCCCGTCGCGGGCCCGAGGCGATCAAGGTCGGAACCGCCGCGCTCGATTTGTACCGCACGCTGCGGGCCGAACATCCCGGCGTCTTCGACGCGCGGCTCGCCGCCGTGCTGGTGAACCTCGCCACCGACCTGGAGCCAGCCGGCCGCCCGGCGGAGTCAGCGAGCCTGGCCGAGGAGGCGATCGCCATCCTGCGCGGCCTGGGCAGCTCGGCAGAGACTTCCGAGGCGCTGGCCCTCGCGCTGACCAACGCGGCGCTGGGCCGGTTCAGCGCCGGTGAGTCGGAGGCGGCCCTGCCCCTCGCCGAGGAGGCTTTGGCTATCCTCACCCGGCTCGACACCGGCGTCACCGTACCGAGCCTCGCATTGCTCGGGGCGAGCAGCTGCCATGCCATCGTCCTGGCGACGTTGCGTCGTGCAGGCGAGGCGGCGGATGCCGCCCGTGCGACCATGGCCGTCGTGAGGCGTCTTGACCTGGACTACGTCACAGGCGACGAGGGCAAGGTGACAACCGCCTTGCAGTGGTGCCTGAGGGCATTCGCGGTCGCGGACGACACGACCGGGGGTCTCGCCGCCGCCGACGAGATGGTCCGAGTGGCGCGGCGGTTCGCCGGGCGTAGTACCAGCCTTGCCGAGCTGTTGCCCCTCGCGCTACTGCACCGCGCCAGGCTTCTCGACAGTTGCGAGCGCGCGGACGAGGCCCGCGAGGCCGACCAGCAGGCGATCTGGGCGTTCGAGGCCTGCCGCGTCAATGCCGGGGCCGAGTCCGGCGACGTCAGCATCACGGCACCCGCCTGGCGCGCCTCCCGGCGCATGCAGGCGGAGCTGTTCAACGATCGCGGCTATGCCGCCTGCCGCGACGAACGGCCGGAGGCCGTAGACCTGCTGCGCTGCGCCGACGCAATCCACCAGGAGCTCGACGATCCCAGTGGGCATGCGATGGCGCTCGAGAACCTGTACTTCGCGCTGCGAGCCAGCCGCCAATACGAGGCGGCGTTTGAGACGCTGCCGAAGATCGTCGTCCGGCACCTCGATGCCGAACAGTACGACCAGGTCCGGCAATACGTCGTCGAGGTCATCAAGGCACACAACGCCCTGGAAGAGGTGCAGTCGCCGTGGATCGTGCGGGACGCACACCGCGACGCTGACCTGCGCCGACTGATCAGCGAGCACGGAGAGTCAGCGGTTACCACGACCGGCGTACTTCTGGTGTCACCGGAGCAGGACATACTGGAGGTTCTCGGGCACGTGCCGCAGGAGTCACGGGTGCGGTTCGCCGAGGCGATGGCCCGGTTGGCCGGTATCGACCTGGCTGCGGTGCGTACCGGTGCGGACCCCGAAGCGGGAGCTTGATCTCCTATCCTGAGCCGAAGCACGATAGCTGTCACCAAGGCAGGCTTGCTGTCACCAGAGGCTGAGGCATCCGGTCAATACGTATCTGGCTCCTCAGGTCTTGGGGCCGCTCACGAGGTCCAGATTGGGTCGTCCGAAGCAGGCCGGCCGGAGAAGCGTTGGAGCGGATCTCCTGCGAGTGATAGTCGACGCCGTGCAACGGTGATGAAGTTGTTCTGCGCTGACTCGACAGCCGAGCGCAGAACAAGCCAGTCCTCCTCGGGCTTCAGGCCACGTTTGATCATGGTGTGAAGACGCCATATCTGCTCGTCAAGAGCGTGGGCAGCTTCCGCGATGTCCTTGTCGGCGACTAGGTTCACCATGCTCAGGGCTTCGTTCCACGGTCGCCAGTCGATGGTGGTGGGCAGCAGCACACCTTGCGGAACGTCGTCGGGCCGGCTGGCTTCCATCTCGCTGAGATCCACGAGGACACCTGACGACTCGCGCAGCACGCGCGCGCACGTTGCCGCGACTTGGTCCCGGACCCAGTGTCTGTCCTGCGCCCTTTTACTGACCACGCTCCCCGCGACCACGCCGATGAGGGTGGTCGCAACGGCTGCGGCAGGGGCGACCAGTGAACTCCACAGGGCGGACATGGGCCCAGTTTGACGTGCTGAAGGACTGGCCCGCAGGCGCTCGCGCGCCCAGCACCTATCGTTCCGGGACCGGCCGGGAGGGACAGCACGCCGGTCGCACCAGCTAGACCGGAGCGTTCTGGAGCAGCAGAACAACCGGTGCGGTTTCAGGCTTCAGGGAGTGCTGTCTCGGTATTGGGTTGAGCTGTGGATGTTTCGGGTGAGTCAGCGGTCGGCAATCGGTGGCTGATCATGGTCGCCAGGGCCGCTGCAGCGGCGAGCGTGATTGCGGTGACACGTGGTCCGAAGGCGGCGATGAGCTGGCCGCCCAGGGCGGCCCCGGCGGCCGAGCCGAGGTTGTAGCCCGAGCTGAGCCAGGCGTTGGCCTCGGTGTGGCGTGCCGGGAGGATACGTTCGTCGACGAGGAGGTAAGCGAGGACGAACAGCGGGGTGAGGGGCAGTCCTGCGCAGAACACGGCCAGGATCATCAGCGGCGAGGCGGCGAGCGCGGCCAGGATCAGCGCGCTTGCGGCCAGGGCCAGGGTGGCCTGGGTGTAGCGGGTGCGCAGGGAGGACGTCCAGGTGCGGCGGCCGTAGACGAGGCCGCCGACCAGGCCGCCGAGGGAGAAGGCGGCGAACGCATACCCGGAGGAGCCAAGGCTGGAGAACGCGATGGAGGCTTCCGGGATGATGACGTTCAGGCCGCCCGCGCACAGGCCCAGGGTGACGATGGGGACGACGATGCCCTGTCCGTCCCGGGAGCGGATGAGGGACCGGCTGCCCGGCGCGGCGCCGGTGGCCGAGTCGGTGGTCGGTGCTGGGGGCGTCTCTGCGTCAACCGCGGGGAGTCTCTGCTGGAGGCGGTGCAGTCCGGCGGCGGCGAGCGGCAGGAGCAGGGCAGCCGTCAGGAGTGTCAATCGGGCGTCGGTCAGCGCCAGGGCGGCGGTACCTAGGAGCGGGGCGGCGATGAAGGTGAGTTCTTCGACCGTCGAGTCCAGGGCGTGAGCACCCTGCAGTTGCTGTTTGTCGGGGATCAGGCGGGACCACAGGGCTCTGAGCGTCGGGGCGAGCGGTGGCAGCAGGGCGCCTGCGGCGGCCGTGCCGATGAGGGGGACTAGCCAGGTGCTCATCGCCAGGGTTGTGGCGGCTGTGGCGAACAGGGCCGCGCTGGCGGTGGCCATGGCGGACACTGCCCAGGTGCCTCGCCGTGCGCACCATCGGGCGCGGGCCGGGCCGGGCAGTGCGATGGCGAGCATCAGGGCGCCCGAGGCGAGGCCGGCGGCGCCGATGCCGTGCCGTTGGGTGAAGGAGATCAGCACGGCGAAGGGGATGAGACCGGAAGCGAGCCGGGTGAGGACGCCCAGGCCGAGCACGGTCTTGGTGTGGGGGAGGGCGAGCACCGCGCGGTAGCCGGAGGCGGCCGTTTCGCTCACGAGGCGGCTCCTGTTGGCTGGGCGTGCGGGCTGAAGACGGGGACATCGCGGGCGCCGCCCCATTCGCACAGGGTCTGCAGGGCGGTTTGCAGGCGCTCGGGGTCGTGTCCGTCGGCGACTTGGTAGCCCTCGACCTGGGCCTGGCCCTTGCTGATGCGTACGGCGATGCGTCCGGTGATCTCCGTTCCGGAGAGGACCGGCATGCCGAAGTAGCCGCACTGGCGGGTACGGGCCGGTTTGTAGGCTTCCAGCAGGTATTCGACGCCGAAGAGGCGCTGCATGCGTGGACGGTGCCAGATGAGGGAGTCGAAGGGGGACAGGGGGGTGGTGAGATCCTTGATGACTGCGGTTGTATGCAGTTGGGGCCGGCAGACCCACGCGGGTTCCGGCCATCCCTCGACCTGTGCAGGCTCAGCTTCGTCCAACTCATCCATGACCAGGGCGACTTGTTTGACCGGCAGGCGGAAGTAGTCCGCAACGTCCCCAGCGGTGGCGACACCGAGGGCACGCAGCGCCACGGCGGCAAGGGCCCTCACGCACTCTGCGGAGCTGAGAGTCTGATCGCGCAGTTCCTGTGGGATGACGGTCTCGGTCAGTTGGTAGACCCGCTGCCATCCGCGCCGGTGGACGCACGCGACGTCGCCGATAGCCAGCAGCCACTCCAGGGCCCATTTGTTCACCGAGGACCGTTCCCACCCGCTGCCCTGGGCGCCGCCGACGTCGCTGATGGTCACCGCGCCGCGCTCAGCCAGGACCGTACGGACGTGGTCACAGGCAGCGGCATCGACCGGAGGACCGCTCCAGCCGCGGGTCCGGTAGCCATGGCGGCGGAAGCGGAACAGCGGCCACAGCTCGATCGGGATCAGGCTGGCGGCGTGCGCCCAGTACTCGAACAGCACCGGCGAGCCGGAGGGACCGGTGAGCCGGGCGGCTGCCGAGGGCTCAACCCCCCGGGCCAGTTGAACCAGTTCGTGCGAGCGGCGCACCACACTGATCGTATCGAGCTGGATGCAGCCAAGACCCCGCAGCGTGGACAGCGCCTCGGGCTCGGGGGCGGGAAGGTGAAGGCCCTGGGCACTGACCGCGATGGTCCGGGCTTCGGGAAGGGACAGCTCATGCACCGGCGGTCTCTGCCTCCGCTTCGGATTCGTAAAGCCCCCTGGCTTGCAGGGAGTCGGCGTGCAGCAGGACGATACGGGCCAACGGCTGGCCGCGTCGCACCTGGGTCTTGGCAGTGGGCCGTACCGCGATGCTCACACCGTTGTCCTGACCCATGCGGGCGATGACGGTACTGGTCAGGATCCCGACCGGCACGTCCAGGCCCTCCAGACCGGGCAACGGCATCACGAGCAGGAAGTAGCCGCGGGGAATGTCGGCCGCCCAGCCCAGGCGCCATTCAACCGTCCCGGCGCCGTTGGGCAGAAACATGTTCTCCCAGCCCCGTTGCGTACGGAACTGGTGCAGGTGCAGCCAGGACGTCTTCTCCACGGCCAGATGTGACTTCTCCCGCTGCCACAGCTCGGTGCGGTTGACCGCGGTCGGCGACTCGCTCGTCACTTACACGATGACGACCGGCGGCGTCGACTTCAGCAAGCTGGACCCGGCCGACGTCGACACCGCCGCCATGGACCAGCGCGTCCCCGGACTCCCCGAAGCCGTACGGGAATCGGCTGGGCAGCCCGCCAAGGCGGCGGACGGGTCGATCTGGCTTGGCGAGACGGCGAAGGCGCCGCCCGCTGGCAGGTGGGACGGCGTGCGCTCGTTCTTCGCCGGGCGCACCGGGCTCCTCATCCTGCTGCTGGTGGCCCTCGGGGTGGTTCTCTTCTTCGTGCGGGACGGTTTCGGCGCGTGGCGCAAGCGCTCCGGGTGAGCAGCGCCCACAGTCCATCCTCAGCTGGGCGATCACCGGTACCCGGTTTCCGCCAGCCGAGGCCAACAGCATCATCGCCCGCCGGTAGCGCACCGAACTGGTGCTGCCCCGGCGCACGATCTGTTGCAGCTTCTGCCCCTCCTGGCCGGTCAACCTGCGCACACGAACAGGCTCAGCCACCACACCCCCAACGGTCGGACCGGACGTCTCCGAACATCCAACCGCTGAAACCGCCGATCCGGCGAACCTTCCCGGTCAGAGCACTAGAAAAGGCCCTTGTAGCCCTGCCAGCCGGTGGATGACCTGCGGGGTGATGCCGGCCTCCTCCAGCGCGCGCTCGGTGAGCCGGTCGAAGTTGGTGGTGATGATCACCCCGATGCTCCCGCGGCGTACGAGTTCCGCGATGGCCCGGTGCGCTGCGCCGGGCCGCTTGTCCTCCGCGTCGTCAGGATCGGCGTCGAAGTATCCCGACAGCAGCGCCTGCCGCGCGGCGGGGGTGCTCCCGAACGAGGCGAGGAGCGTGGAGTAGCCGAGCGGACCTGTGCCGTGGGCGTCCCACCAGGCCTCGGGATCCTGCGCGGCGTTCTCGCCCGCTGTGCGAACCCGGGTCGTCCGCGGCGACCGCCCTGCGGACCAGGTCCGTGACGACGCCCCAGCCGGTCTTGATCCCGGCGCCCATCGAGACACCGGCGCCCAGGAGGAGGGCGTACACGCGCGGACTGGCGTGCACGCTCGTGGCCAAAGCCACCATGGGATCGAGAGCGCTCCCCGGCGGAACCACCAGCGATGCTGGGGTGGTGGATGTACTGCTCAAGGTCTTCACGGTGGCGCTCCTGCTCGACCGTATCGGGGCCGGTGTCCCAGGGCGTCGACCCTATCAAACTTTGCGTCACTATGACGATAATGAGGAGTTGTGCGTCTTCTGGCGCTCGGAGGGGGCTTGTTGGTGTGCAGGGTGGCGGCTGGCCTGGTGTGTTGCTGTTTTGCTGAGAGGCCCGGGTGACCGGTTCCAGCGGGTGGCCGGGGTGTGTGAGCTGGGGTTGTGCCATGTGTGCTGAGTGGGGCTTGGTTCGTTGTAGGTAGCTTTGGTATGTAAAGGCTTGGCATGGGTTTGTGCTGCTCAGGGGCCTTTTGTCTGGTCGGGGGTGGTGTTGTGCTGGAGCGGGTTTCCTGATCGGTTGTGCATGGTCGGTGGGTGCGCGTACAGGTCAGGGGAGGTCGGGGTGCGGTTAGAGCTGCAGGTTGGGCTGGGTGCGGGGGAGTTGCGTTCGCTGCAGGGCTGGTTGCGTGCGGATCCTGTGGTGCGCCGGTCTGTGGTGGTGGGGGTGCGGGGTGGTGTGCCGGGGCCGGGGGATATGGGCACGGTTTTGGATGTGCTTGAGCTGGTGACGGGCAATGGGTGGAGCGCGGCGTCGTTCGTGCTGGCGGTGGCGGCATGGCGGCAGAGCAGGCCGCAGCGGCCGCGGGTGGAGATCCGGCGCGGGGAGACGGTCATCGTCCTTGCGGAGGGTTCTGAGGAGGAGATCGCGCGGGCGGTTCGGGCGCTTGAGGCCGTCGGCGGCGGTGGGGGCGGGGATCGGTGAGTGTGCTGCCCGATCCGGGGGCCTCGAGGGCTGTGCTGGTGGGCTCGAGCCGCTTTGAGCATCTGGAGCCGTTGCCGGCTGTGGCGAACAATCTGCGGGCTCTGGCCGATCTTTTGTGTAGTCCGCTGTCGCTGCACCTGCCCGCCCAGCATGTAACTGTTGTGGAGGATCCGGCTGCCGCGCATGCGGTGGTGGGCGCGGTGCGGCAGGCGGCCGCCGAGGCCAGCGACACGCTGATCGTCTACTTTGCCGGGCACGGACTGGTCGATGCCCAGGATCAGCTTGTTCTGGCTCTGCCGCATACCGAGTTCGGCCGCATCGAGACCGGTTTGCCCTATGACTGGGTGCGCCAGGTGCTGCTGCTGGACTCCCGGGCCGAGCGGCATGTGGTGATTTTGGACTGCTGTTACAGCGGTCTGGCTCTGGGGAGGATGAGCGCGGGGACGGGGCTTGCCGACCAGGCGGCGGTGGAGGGCAGTTTCCTGCTGGCGGCCGCAGCTGAGACCCGTACTGCTTTGGCGCCCGTGGGGGAGACCTACACGGCGTTCACTGGGGCGCTGCTGGAGGCTCTGAGGCGGGGCGTGCCCGGCGGTCCCGCGCTGGTTGACCTCGGGGTGCTGTACCGGCATCTGCGCCTGACGATGGAGGCGCGGGGGCATCCTGTTCCGCAGGCGCGGGACCGCAACAGCGGTGCCCAGGTCGCGCTCGGGCGTAACCACGCGGATCTGCCCGCCGCGCCCGTTGCTGCGGCTGGGGCGGCGGGTGCGGGTGCGGGGGAGCGGCCCTGGCCGGATCCGCGCGCGATCCGTACCGTGACCGGGTTCTTCACCGCTCTCGGGCAGGTGCGGGTGGTCAGTGGACTGACTCATCGGGCGGTCAGTGAGCGTTCGGCCGGACGCATGGCGGCCGGCACCGTCGGCGCTCTACTCAACCGCAGCACCCTCCCGGCGACTTGGGGTACCACGGCCGTCTACCTCTCAGCGTGCGGTGTTCCCGATGAACAGATCACGCAGTGGCAGAGCGCCTGGCAGCAGCTGCGCGCGCAGAGCCTGCCGGCCAAGACGGGCAGCCCGGACGTCACCGGTGACGGAGGGCCTGAGAAGGCCAGAGCGTGGCAGCGCCCTTTGTCGGCCTTCCGCCGCAGGCGGGATCACTGACCGGGTACCCCAGAGACCGAGACACTGGACGGCTGAGGGGGAGGCGTCTTGTCCGAGCCCCCGGAGCCGTCTGAGAACAGGGTGTTCCATGCGGCGATGAGCAGCACAACGGCGCACAGGATGAGCCCCAGGGATGGCTTCTTCCATCGGCTGGACGTCGAGGATGGCCTCACGTAGTGCGCTGCCCGGTAATAGCCCTTGCGGGTCTGCGCCTTTGTCTTTGCTCTCGCCACAGCTACACGCCCCCGTTCAGTGCGACTGCCTGCCAGGCAGAGTTTCGCAGCGATGAGACCGTGTCGCTCCTGAACAGCTCACTACGGCTGGTTTCGCCCTGTTGCGGTAAGGGGGCGACATCTGAGTTGGGCGGTCAGCGGCCTCGTGTGCGGGGGCGGTGGTGTTGCTCGGCGAGGTGGTCGAGGCGGATGGCGTCGAGTGTTTTTTTGGTGATGCGTTCGGTGCCGTCGCAGATGGCGGTGATGGCGGCTTCCCGGATGAGTCTTGTGAGGGATCCGATGCGGCCGGCGGTGCGTTGGTGGAGGTAGGGGGCGTGGCGGGGGAGGGTGCCGGGTTTGTGCTGCTGAAGGTCGAGGTTGTTTTCGATGTCGGTGATGACGTCGCGGAAGGGGTGGGTGTTGCCGTGGCGGGCGGGGAGGGGGCCGCAGTCGATGAGGGCGGCGCGTGCGGCGAGTTGGGCTCCGCGTGTCCCGCTGAAGAGGGGGGTGTCGGGGAGGTTGATGCCGGCGTAGACGAACGTGGCCCGCAGGTGTTCGGTGAGGTCCTTGATGAGGTCGGCGGCTTGGGCGCCGGTGGTGGTGCGGGGGTTGAGGCGGTGGATTTCGTCGATGAGGACGAGTTGGATGCCGGCGGCGGTGTAGGTGTGGCAGACGGCATCGGTGATCTGGGTCTGGGCCATGCGGGTGGTTACGGGGATGCCGAGGTAGCGGGCGAATTCGGCGATGAGGGTTTTCGCGGTGGCGCCGGGCGGCACCAGGACGTACGCCACGGGCACTGTGGCGTGTGCTGACCCGGGCGGTGCGGGGGTTTTGCGGGTGTGGGCGAGGTGGCAGGCGCGGCCGACGCTCAGGAGTGCGGCGGGTTTCCCAGCTGCGGCGGGTCCGGTGACGATCAGCGAGGGCCGTGCGGTGGCCTGTTGGTGGCGGCCCAGGATCATCAGGGTGCGGACCTGGGTGGCGAGTTGGCTCATGGCGGGGGTGCGGATGGTGACGAACGCGGAGTGGTAGGCGAGGCGTTCCTCAAGGCTTCGGGGCGCCTGGCCGGGCTGGGGCGGGGTGGGCGGGTCGGTGGTGGCGAAGCGGTGCCAGCCCTGCCAGGTGGTCAGGGGCCAGGACGGCTCGGTGGCGTCGCCGTCCTGGCCGGTGGGGGCGTGGGCCGGTGCGGTGTTCTGGGGGTGGGGGGTTACCACTTGTCTGCTTCCTCGTGCGCGTTGTAGAGCCCGAATCCCGTGTACGGGGTAGGAAGGCCGGCCCCGTCCTCTTCGGTGTCGGGGTGGTCGTCGAGGTCGTCGATGCTGTCGTCCTCGTCCCACTCGGCGGGGCTGTCGGGGCCCTGGCCCATGTCGTGTTCTGGGCGACGGGCTGGGGGCAGGGCGATGGCGGTGATGCGGGCGAGGAGGGCCTGTTCGGTTGTGGTGGCGTGGCCGGTGTGGACGCGGCGCATGAGCTGGTCGAGGGCGTCGGCGAGGTCGGCCTCGTGCTGGTCGCTGTCGCCGTGATGGTCGTGCAGGACGTGGGTTTTGATGTGCTGCCAGGTGCGGTCGTTGAACGGCCGGTGGACGTGATCGCGGTGGATCCACGGGATTTCGGTCAGGTGGCCGTCGGGCAGGCGGACCCAGATCTGGCGCGCATCGTGGGGGTTGTGGTGGATCTCCCATTTCCCGCCGCGCGCCGTGACGCGGGAGGCCTGGCCGCGGTAGGGGGCGAGGAGGTCCGCGTCGTAGGTGCGGTGGTGGATGCGGATACCGGAGGCGGTGATGGCCTGCCAGCGCACGGGCAGCAGTTCGAGGTAGTCGTGGCCGGTGAGCGGGACGGGCACGTAGCCGGCGACGGCGACGAGGGCGGCCCACATCTGGTTCGGGGTGAGGGCCTTGCGGGGCATCATCGGATGCCGCAGGCCCTCGTGGGGGCGGTGGTGGTAGTGCACGAGCCATTCATCGAGGAGGTCTTGCAGCTGGGGGACGCTGTAGCAGGCATCGTGTTCGGTGTCGGGGCCGCGGCGGGTGACGTCGGATCCGGTGTAGCCGGGCAGGTGCTGGCAGAACAGCGCGTTGATGGTGCCGAACGCACGCTCCACGATGCCTTTGGCGGTGGGTGCGAACGGCGGGGCGGGCTGGACGCTGATGCCGAGGCTTTCGCAGGCGGCGGTGAAGGCGCGGGAGACGAAGACGCGGCCGCGGTCGACGACGATCGTCTCCGGCAGGACGACGGGCCTAGCCGCGGCCCCGGCCAGGCGTTCGTCGAGCGTGGCCAGCCGCTGGTGGGGCAGTTGCGGGGCGTGGTCCATGCGCAGGATGCCCGGCCAGGTGGGGCGGGCGGGGTGGGGGACGGCCATCTCCGCCAGCAGCAGGGCCGCATCGACGGCCTTGGTCGCGCTGGGGCACAGGACCGCGGCGAGGATGGCGCGGGTGGCGACGTCGATGGCGATGGTCAGCTCCGGCCGTGCGAGGCGGCCGTCGTCGAAGAGGGCGAAGACATCCAGGCGGGTGGTGTCGACCTGGACTTGCTCGCCGGGCCGCAGCGCGGTGGTGGGGGTGAAGGCCCGCCCGTCGAAGCTGGCGGGAATGGCCCGGACCGGCCCGGTGGGCAGTTCACCGGGGCGGGCGAGAGAAGTGACGAGCCGGTACAGCGTGGCCTGGGACGGTGCGGGCACCGTGCCGGTCTTCCAGGATCTGGTGGATCAGGGGGAACAGGCCGTTGATGGTGCCCTTGGAGCGGTGGCGCCGGCGGCGCAGTGCCTCGCGGACGGCGGCGACGACCCGTTCGTCGGCCCGCCCGGTGGGACTGGCAGTGCGCGTGCTGCGGTGGTCCAGGAGCCCCCACAGACCTTGTTTGCGGTAGGCGAGCCGCATGCGCTGCACCGCGGTGCGTGAGACGCGGCCGAAGCCGAGCGCGGTCAGCTCTGCGGCCTTGGCCTGCTCCCGCTGGGCCAGCGTGTGCTGGGCGGGGTCGTACTACTCCCGGACAACTCCTTCGCTGCCGGGCCCGCCGGCAAGGCCGCATTCCACCTCTCGCACGTGCCGCTGCCACGCTGCCTCGGGAGTTCAGCGGGGGTCAGCGACAACGCGTCGCGATCGCCCGCGCCCTCGCACCCGCCCCCCGGCTCATCGTCTGCGACGAACCCGTCTCCGCACTCGACCTCACCACCCAGGCCCGCGTCCTCGACCTGCTCGTCGACATCCAGCGCCGCGCCGGCGTCGCCTACCTGTTCATCTCACACGACCTGGCGGTCATCCGGCACGTCAGTCACCGCGTGAGCGTGATCCACCGCGGCGACATCGTCGAGACCGGGGCGGCGGGCCAGGTCACCACGGCCCCCGAACACCCCTACACACAACGACTCCTGCTCGCCGCGCCGGTCGCGGACCCGGCGGAACAGCGCCGGCGGCGCGAGGCGCGACAACGTCTGTGACCTGTTCGCCCGACCGCCGGGCGAAGGCGTATCACCCCACCATGATCCTCCATCACCTCGCCCAGCAGGCAGAGTTCGTCACCGAGTCGCCCCACGATCACGACGACCTGAGCGAGGTGGAGCAAGTCGCCGCGCGCGTATGCGAACTCGTGGAACAGCAGACGCAGTTGGGATCCGGCCGAACGCGAACGGCAGCCTTCACACCACGGTCACCGGGTGCCGGACCACCGCGTCGAACAGGTAGCCCTGGGTGTTGGGCGTGGCGACATCCGGCTGAGTGCGGCCGGCCGTGTCCGTGGCGCGGGCCAGCAGGTGGGTGGCGCCCGGTTCGTCGGGCTGCCAGCCGAGGGACCAGCGGGTCCAAGTACCGGCGCGGGGCCGGTCGTGCAGGTGGGCGGGCCGCCAGTTCGTCCCGCCGTCGGTGCTGACGTCGACCCGGGCGACGGCGCCCGCACCCGACCACGACCGTCCGTGCAGTACGTGCCTGCGGCCCGCAGTGAACGTGGCACCGCTCGCCAGCTCGAAGGCGCTCTTCGTGACCTGCCGGGTGAGCGGCGCACTGCCGCCCTCCGGATAGGACGGGCCGAACAGCCGGTAGAAGGTGGTGTTCCAGGGCGAGTAGAGCGGCTGCGCGGACACCTCGATGTCGCCGACCCACTTGATCGACGCGATCCCCACCCAGGAGGGCACCAGCACCCGCACCGGATAACCGTGGTCGTACGGAAGTGGCTCACCGTTCATCTCGTACGCGAGCAGCACGTCGTCCAGCGCTTTGGCCAGCGGCAACGGGCGGCGTACCCGGCCCAGGTTCTCGCCGCCGCTGACGTACTCGGCGTCCAGGCCCCGCGGCTGCACGTCCACGGCGTACGGGGACAGCCCGGCCCTGCGCAGCACGTCTGCCAGGCGCACCCCTCGCCAGCGTGCTACGCCGATCGCTCCCAGGGTCCACGGGGTGCCGGTGACCGTCTGGCCCTGTTGAGTCGTGTAGTAGGAGCGGCCGTTCCCGGCGCACTCGACGAAGGCGGTACGGGTGACGGCCGGCAGTGCCCGCAGATCGTCGTATCCGAACTCCACCGGCCGGTCCTCGCCGGGGGTGCCGCGCAGCCCGCTCCCCCACAGCCGCAGCCGCCAGTCGTCGGCTTCCAGGACGGGGGTGGCGGTGTGGTTGCGCACGAAGAACAGCTCGTTGGGGGTGTGGTGGCCGGTTCCACGCAGTGCCTCCCAGCGGGTCTCGGCGTTGGTGCCGCGCTCGATGAACCACTCGGACGGCAGCGGCTTGACGATCCCGGCGACGGCGGCGCGGGCCGAGCGCGGGTTCACGAGCGCGGAACCGGCGGCGGTCGCGGCGAGCAGGGTGAGCAGCCGGCGGCGGGTGACGCCGTCGGCCCTGGCCTCACCGGCGAGCCACTGACGCAGCCTGCGGCGGTCGTAGTCGGTTTCGTAGGAGTGACCGGCGGGGGTGGATGCAGGCACGGCGTGTCCTCGTCATGGGGAGGGAAGCGTACGAGAGCGGTGGGCGCGGGCCAGCGCAGGGACATCCGTGGGCTGGCCCCGCAGGCACAAATGGCCTGTGCGGCAGGGCTGTTGGTACAGGCGCGAGGAGGCGCGCGATCAGCCGGCCGTCCGACACAGCGCGGCGGCCACGCGGACGAGGTCCACGGCGCGGCGACGGGTCAGAGGCTCCGAGAACGGCATGGCGGGATGCAAGCACGTGGGGCGGAAGGTGTCAACGGCGTGGGGGTCTCTCAAGAGGCCGATCGCCCTGGGGTGTTGACCCGTGTTGCCACGGAGACGCGCAGTCGGGGCGGTGACGGTGCGCCGGACCCAGCGGGAGACGTACTTCGCTCTGCGCTGTTCCCGTGGCGTGCACGGGGGCGGCGGCTGCCCGGGCGGCCGCCAACTGCCTTGCCTCTGACGCGCGCGTCAGAGGTTAGCGTCTGCGGGCCCGGCAGCCGGACCGGTACGGCTGCCAGGCCCGCGCTCACCTTCGACCCCCTCCAGGAGCCCCGACATGGCCGTCGCCCTGCCCGCCACGTCCCGCGAAATCCACCTTGCCGACCTGCCCGGCGGACTGCCCGGGCCTGAGCACTTCAGGATCACTCGGAAGCCGGTGCCTTTGCCCGGTCCGGGACAAGTCGTCGTCCGGAACCGGTACTTCCTGGTGTTTCCCGGACTGCGCACGCTGATCGGCGGCCAGGCCGTCGGCGTCCCGCTGCCGCGCATCCACGTCGGTGACGCGCTGTTCGGTCCCGCCGTCGGTGAGGTCGTCGCGGCCGCGCCGGGCGGTCCGCTGCGCCCGGGGGACATCGTCACGCACATGCTCGGGTGGCGCGAGCACGCGCTGGTGGCGGCGGCCGACTGCGCTCCACTGGGCGATGTACTGCCCGACCCTGTGGCCCACCTTTCGTCCGGATCGGCCGCCTACGGAGCACTGACCCGGCTCGCCGAAGTGCGCCCCGGCGACACCGTGTTCGTCACAGGCGCGGCGGGAGCCGTGGGAACGCTGGCGGGCCCCGTCGCGCGTCTGCTGGGCGCCGGAAGGGTCATCGGGAGCACCCGTTCGCCGGAGAAGGCCGAGCGGCTTCGGACCGAACTGGGCTATGACGAGGTCGTGGTGCCGGGGCCCCGCTCGATCGACGAGCAACTGGCCTCGGCGGCGCCGGAAGGCATCGACGTGCTGCTGGACACCGTCGGCGGTGACCAGCTGACCGCGGCTGTCCGCGCCGCGCGCCGGGGCGCCCGCTTCGCGCTGGTCGGCGCTCTGTCGGGACAGTTGTCGCCGCGCCGGGACGGTGGCAGCGCCCCCGCGGAGATCGACACCTTCCGGCTCGTCAACCAAAGCGTCTCGCTGCACGGCTACAGCAGCCAGGACCACCCCGAGGTATCGGAGGAATGGACCAGGCGCTTCGGGGACTGGCTGCGCGCCGACGAGATCACCTTCCCGCATGTACGTATCCCGGGCATGGACAACGCGCCCCGGGCGTTGCGGGAATTGTTCGAGGGGCGGCACTTCTGGACCGTCGTCGTGGAGTTGCCGCCAGGGTGATGTGTCGTCGCGCGGTGGCGGCGAACGAGGCTGAGACGTGAGGTCGAGCATGCGGATCGGGGATGCGGCGGTAGCGGCGGGGACCACTCCACGGGCCCTGCGGTTCTACGAGGAACGGGGGCTGCTGCCGCCACCGCGGCGCAGCGCCGCCGGGCAACGTGAGTACGGGCCGGGCGAGGTGGCCAGAGTCCGCGTCATCCGTGAACTGCTGGCGCTCGGGCTCACCGTCGAGGACCTGCGCAGCGTCGCCGACCGGATCGGCCTGCTGGTCGACCATCCGCGACGGCGGTGCGGACGTCCCGACCCCGACGTCCCCGGCTCCGGGGTGGTCGACCGCAGACTCGCGGCCCTCGACGCCGAGATCGACCGTCTCACCCGGATGCGCACCCACCTGGCCCTGCACACATACCAACAGCCGTGACGACATGTCTTCGGCAGCAGGATCGGCCCCGCCGAGAACGGCCGGGGGCGGCCCCTCGGCCGGCCCAGCGGTCATCACCGCGCCCACGCCGATGCCGTCCCGGAAAGAACTCGCCGCTCACCGGGGCGTAAGGTCACCGGTCGATCGCGTTCAGGGCGTCGAGCAGTCGGGGGCTCGCGGGTGAACCCTCGTCGGGCGGGCCGGGTGTGCGGTGGAGTTCGCCGTCGATGATCTCGTAGTGGCCGATGGCCTGCAGGGGAGGCGAGTAGACGTGGATGGTGATCGCGCCGGCCTCGTGATCCATCCGGTGGACGCCCGAACCGGGGAAGGAGAACGACTCGCCAGGGCCGTACCGGCGTGCACGGCGCGGCCCCGCCACCGGCAGCCCCTCCTGCCAGGCGGTGCCTTCCAGCACGTGCACGCCGACACAGGAACCCTGGTGGTCGTGGTAACCGGTGTCGCGCGACTCCCACCAGGTGTTCAGCCATGCTTCCGAGTGCTCGTTCCGCCACAGCAGCACGTACGAGCCGGGGCCGGAGCGGTCGAGCGCCGTGGCGTCCACGAAGGCCGCCGCGCTGCGGGCCCGGTCCGCGGCTTCCTGGGGCAGGAACGGACGGTCGGACACGCCGAGTTCGGCGAGGGAGGTCGTGTCGATCGGGGTGGCGTTCATGGTCATCCTCAGTGCGGGTATGTCGTGGACCGTCAGGTGTGGGTTCGTCACGGGACGTCGTCGCCGGTGAGCCAGTCCTCCAGCGCGTCGAGGTCTCCGTCCGGTGCCTCGCCCGCGCCGACGAAGGGGAGCGATCGCCGAGCCGCCGCATAGGCGCGTCCGGTTCCTTCGCCCAACTCGCCGACGGACCCGCGGAGATCGACGGCCTGGGCGCCGCACATCAGCTCGACGGCGGCCAACCGCAGCGCCAGACCGGCCATTTCATGGAGGCGGCGCGCCGCGGTCGGCGCCATCGTGATCCGGTCCTCGATGCCTGCCGCGATGGCACTGGTGGGCTGTTCCAGGGTGACGGGCTGAGCGAGGAGGCGTGCCTCGCCGGCCAGGCTCGCCGCCCCGTTGGCGACGATCGCCAGACCGTCGTCGGGCGAGGTGGGATCGGCGCGCAGCCCGGTCGGCAGGCCGGTGAACGCCGAGTCCAGGAGCTTCTGCACCCGCTCGCCCGCGATCGTGACCGCCTGCGCGAGCCCGAGCCGCGCGTAGTCGAGCGCGATGGCGACCGGGGCGATGTCGTGGTTGCCGGTGGAGATGGCGCGCCCCTCGTCGACGAGCACGATCGGGCTGTCGCCCGAGGAGGCGAGTTCGACCTCGACCGCGCTGTCGCAGTGCCCGAGCGCCTGACGGGCCGCACCGTGTGTCTGCGGCACCACCTTGAACGCCAGCGGATCCTGGAGGGCGCGGGCCGGTCTGGCGCCGGTCAGCAGAGCGCCGCCGGCCAGCAGCGCACGCAGGCGGGCGATCGTCTCGTGAGCGCCGCTGTACGGCCGTACTCCGGCGACGGCCGGGTGGATCGCGTCGACGTTTCCCGTCAGGGCCTCGAGCGACAGCGCCGCCGACACGTCCAGGGCCCGGACGGCTCGGGTGGCCCGCTCCAGGGCGAGACAGGCGATGCCGACCGAAAACGCGTTGCTGTTGACGATGGCGTGCGCCTCGCGCGGGCCGAGTGCGAGCGGTGTGCAGCCGCGCGAGACCAGTGCCGCGCCGTCGCTGCCGTGACCGATGAGGGCCAGACCGATCTCGGCCATCTGGCTCAGGTCCGCCTGCCCGATCGAGCCGAGCAGATGGACGCGGGGCGTCACGTCCGTGTCGAGGGCACGGCAGAAGGCATCGGCGACCTCTTCCCGTACGCCCGCGACGCCGACGGCGAAGCCCGCGGCCCGTACGGCCATGGCGGCCCGGACGAATTCGGCGGGCGCCAATTGCCCGTGCCCCACGCGGTGCGCGCGCAGCAACAGGGGCTGGAAGGCAGCCTGACGGTCGGCCTCGATCGCCTCGGTCTTGATGGCGCCGACGCCGGTGGTGAGTCCGTACACGGCGTCGCCACGGGCCAGCACCTCCTCGAGTGCGGCGCGGGAAGCGCGCATCCGCTCACGGGCGGCACGGCCGAGCAGGACCCGGCGGCCCCGCGCCACCGCCACCACGTCGGCCGGGCGCAGGGAACGGTCGCCGAGCACGAGCGCGCCCTCGTCCGATTCCGTTCCGGCCGCCAAGGGTGCCGCGAGAGACGTCATTCCTTCGTCTCCCGTCCTGCTGCGGCCAGCAGCGCGAGCACCGCGTCCCGGCGCGCCGCGATCTCGCGGGCTGTGTCCGGCGGGTAGTCGCCCAGCAGCCCCCGGCCCCCCTTCATCCCGGTCGCACCGCTGCTTCGCGCGTCCCGGAGCAGGGCCGGTACCCCGGTCGAGCGGGAGAGCTGCGGGAACAGCTGCTCGGTGACGGCTTCGTGGACATCGAGTCCCGCGGCGTCCATCGACGCGAACGGTCCGATCGCCGCCCAGCGCGCCCCGAGTCCGGCGACGACGGCCCGGTCGATGTCCTTCACGCCACAGACACCCTCCTCGACCAGCGCGTACGCCTCGCGCAGCAAGGCGTACTGCAGTCGGTTGGCCACGAACCCCGCGTGGTCGCGCCGCAGTGTGATCGGCTGCTTGCCGATCGCCGTCGACAGCGAGGAGAGCCGCTCCAGGGTTTCCGGCGCCGTGCGCGGTCCGCCGGTGACCTCGACGAGCGGCACCAGTTCGGCGGGGTTGAACCAGTGCCAGCCGGCGAAGAGTTCGGGGCGCGTCAGGCCGTCGGCGAGATCCGCCAGGCGGAGCGAGGAGGTGTTGGTCGCCACGATCCCGTCGTCGGCGACAAGCGTCTCGGCCCTGGCCAGGACGGCGCGTTTCGTCTCCGCGTCCTCGGTGACCGACTCCACGGCGAGCACGAAACCGCGAGGCGCCTCATCGGCCAGGACCGTCGCGGGCCTTACGGATTCCCGTGCTGTCGCGCCGAGCTCGACGAGCGACACGCACCGTCTGGCGATCTCGTCCCCGACAGCCGCGACCGCGTCCCGGCGGCGTACGAGCACGACGGTTTCGATGCCCGCGGCGGACAGGCGGGCGGCGATTCCGGTGGCCATGGCGCCGCCACCGATGACCAGCACCCGGCCGAAGGGCGGACTCATCCCCAGAATCCCTGCTCGTCGAGGTGGGCGAGCAGGATCTCACCGGCGCCGCGGACGTGGTCGCGCATCAGCGTGCGCGCGGTGTCCGGCGTACGCGCGCGGAGTGCCGCGGCGATGGCCTGGTGCTCGTGCACGTTCATGGTCGTCAGAGCGGTCTCGTCGTGGGCGATGACCCGCCAGACCGAGTCGCGGGGGAAGACGCTCTGCAGTTGCTCGATGGACTCGGTCAGACGTCGGTTGCCGGCGGCCTGGTGGATCAGAGAGTGGAAGGCGGTGTTCGCCTCCGTCACGGCCGCGTCCAGCTCCGAGTCGTCCAGGCTTCCGGCCGCGGTGACTGCTTCCGTGAGCCGTTCCTGGGTCCGCTCCAACTCGTCCAGGTCCTCGGCGCAGGCACGTTCGCCGGCGAGTGCACACGCGAACCCCTCCATCTCGACCCGGAGTTCGTAGACCTCGACGAGCTCCGCCCGGGACGGGGTGCGCACGGTCGCGCCACGGTTGGGCGCCAGCTCGACGAGGTTCAGGGCCTGCAGCTGACGCAGTGCCTCGCGGATGGGTGTCCGGCTCACGCCGAAGCGCGCGGCCAGGTCCTCGTGCTGGAGGCGGGCGCCGAACGGCAGCTTCCCGTCGAGGATCTCGGCGCGCAGCCGGTAGGCGATCTGGTCGGCGAGGCTCGTGACGGCGAGCACCTCACCCGGTGTGGACGGGGGTGGCGGGCACATGCCCGGATACTAGATTGGATCCATGGATCCAATCAATGCCAGGCTTGGCACACCGGCGCCCACGGGCGCCGAACTCCGTTGCCGCGGTTGGGAGCAGGAGGGTGTCCTTCGCTGTTTCCTCAACACCCTCGACCCGGCCGTCGCCGAGGACTCCGCCCGGCTCGTCGTCTACGGCGGGCGCGGTCGGGGGGCCCGCTCCTGGGAGGCGTACGACGCGATCGTCGCCGCTCTCGAACGGCTGGGCCCCGACGAGACGTTGCTGGTGCAGTCGGGCAAGCCGGTGGCGGTGCTGCCGACGCACCCGGACGCGCCGCGCGTGCTCATCTCGACCGCGATGGTCGTGCCGGCCTGGTCGGACGAGGCGGGGTTCCGCCGACTCGAGGACGCCGGACTCACCATGTACGGGCAGATGACAGCGGCCGCCTGGTTCTACATCGGCACGCAGGGTGTGCTCGGCTTCACCCACGAGACGTTCGCGGCCATCGCCCGCCGCCATTTCGGCGGGACCCTCGCGGGCCGGCGGGTGGTGACGGCCGGGCTCGGCGGAATGGGGGGCGCCCAGGGGCTGGCCATCGCGAACCTGGGCGGCCGTGGCCTGATCGTCGAGGTCGATCCCGAACGCGCGCGGCGCAGACTGGACGCGGGCTGGGTCGACCGCATCGCACCCGACTACGAGGCGGCCGTCGCCGACCTCACCGGTTCATCCGACCCCGCCGCCATCGCGCTCGTCGGCAACATCGCCGAGATCCTGCCCCGGCTGGTGGCCGACCGAGTCGCCGTCGACATAGCCACCGACCAGACGGCGGCGCACGACCTCGACCACGGCTATGTGCCTGTGGGGTACCTGCCCGACCAGGCGCGCACCCCCGATCCCGCCTACCGTGACGCCGTGCAGGTGTCGCTGCGCGCGCACGCGAACGCCCTGCTAACGCTGCGCGAGCGCGGCTCCGTCGTCTTCGAGTACGGCAACAACCTGCGCGCCCAGGCGGTGGCGGCCGGAGCGTCGCGGGCCGCCGAAGTCCCCGGGTTCGTGGCCGAGTACGTACGCCCGATCTTCGCGCGCGGAGTCGGTCCGTACCGGTGGGTCTGTCTCAGCGGCGACCCGGAGGACCTGCGCCGCAGCGAGGACGCCGTGCTCGACGTGGTCCGATCGCCGTCCCTGGAGCGGTGGTTCACGCTGGCCCGTGCCCGGGTCGCCCCGCAGGGACTGCCCGCCCGGATCTGCTGGCTCGGGCTCGGGGAGCGGCACGAGGTCGGGCTGCGCCTCAACGAACTCGTCAGGCGCGGTGAGATCGGTCCGCTGGCCCTCGGCCGGGACCACATGGACCCCGCCGCCGTCGCCTCACCGTCCCGGGAGACCGAAGGGATGCTCGACGGCAGCGACGCGATCGCCGACTGGCCCGTGCTGGCCGCGCTGCTCAACGCGGCGCAGGGCGCGACCTGGGTGTCCGTCGGCAATGGCGGCGGAGTCGGGGTGGGCCGCAGCATCCACACCGGCATCACCGTGGTCGCCGACGGCAGCGAGCTGGCGGAACGCAAGATCCGCCGGGTCTTCTGGACCGACCCCGCACTGGGCGTGGCCCGCTACGCGGACGCCGGCTACGAGGAGGCGGCCGAGAAGGCCCGGGAGGCAGGGCTCGACCTGGGCGTTGCTCCTCTCCCGTGAGCAGCCTCCGCGGATCGGCGATCCGCGAGGCGCACCGCGCGGTCGCGCGGAGGGCCGGTCAGAGCCCTGGCCGCCGGCGTGCACGCCGACGGCGGTCGGACACGCAGCGGGCAGCCGGCGGCCGCTCAACGCCGACCAGGACAGGGAGGTCAGCGCCCGGGCGGGCTCGTCGGCGACGGCGAGTTCCGTACGGCGGCTCGCCCCGCGATCGCGGGGCCGCCGGCGGCGATGGGGTCAAAGAGGCTGGTGCACGTCGACGTCGGTCATGCCGAGCCTCCCGCCAGGGCGCGCAGTGCACCCCGGACCTCGTCCGCACCCAGGACCTCGCGGCTTACCGCCTCCACGTCCGCCCCGCACGCCCGGTCGTCGTCCAGACGGGGCACGACCTTCCGGATGGCGCCGTGCAGGAACTCCGGCCCCCGTCCCAGCACGGGCGGTGCTGCCAGATCCACCGCCTGCGCGGCGACCACGGACTCCACCGCCAGCAACTGCCGCAGCCGGACGAGGATCGTGGTCAGCCGCCGTGCGCCGAGCGCCGCGTTGGTCGAGTCGTCCTCGACGGCGTGCGCGCCATGGCGGGGGTCGGTGCTCACCGGTACGGACAGCATGCGGATCTCGGCGACTAGCGCCTGCGCCGTCTTGGCCAGTGGGGCGAAGCCCGAGCGCTCCGGACCGTACGGCGAGAGGTTCGCGGGCAGTCCGCTGACGGCCGGGTCGAGCAGCCGTCGCATGCGCTCGGCGGAGATCGACGCGGTCTGTGTCAGGGCCAGGGCAAGGGTGTCGAAGGCGAGGGCGAGGGCCGGGGTGTGGAAGTTCCCGGACGAGAGGATCTCGCCGGTGTCGGACAGGACCACCGGGTTGTCGCCGCAGCCGTTGAGCTCCGGCCGGAGCGCGGTGTCGGCGAAGTCCAGCGCGGTGTGCAGCGCCCCGTGCACCTGGGCCGAGCAGCGCAGGCTGACGGGGTCCTGGACGCGCCGGGCGTTGCGGGGATCGCCCAGCTCACCGCCGTCCAGGAGGGCGAGCAGTTCGCGCGCGGCCCGGGACTGTCCGGGGGCGGGCCGCAGTGCCAGTACCCGGGCGTCGAGCGGACTCGTGTTGGCCCGGAAGCCCTCGTAGGTCAGGGCCGTGACCGCCTGGGCCAGGGTGAGGACGGCGGCCGCTTCGTGCAGGGCGAGCGCGCCCTGACCGGCCGCCAGCGGGCTCGCGCTGCACAGCACATGTCCGTCCTTCGGGCCCAGGACGGCAGGGGCCAGACCGGCCCGGCGCAGTGCCGTGGCGCCGTCGAGCACCTCGCCGTCGAACTCGGCGCTGCCCTCGCCGATGACGACCAGACCGACATGGGCCATCTGGACCAGATCGGCGGCGCCGATCGATCCCACCTCGGGTATCACGGGGTGCACCCGCGCGTTGAGCAGGGCCACGAGCAGCGTCAGGATCTCCGGTCGCACTCCGCTGCCGCCGCCCGCGAGGCCGTTCACGCGGGCGAGGATCGCGGCGCGTACGACGGGGACCGGGAGCGGATCGCCGACCGCGTTGGCCCGCCCCCGGACCGTGCGGACGCTGAACTCCTCGAGCTCGTCGCGCGGCAGCGCGTACGAGGAGCGGGTGCCCAGACCCGTCGTCAGGCCGTAGGTCGGCACCCGGCGGTCGACGACGTCGTCCACGGCGGTCCGCTCGCGCGCGAGCCGCGGGAGCACCTCTTCCGCCAGTTCGACCCGGGCGCCGTGGTGGGCGACGGCGACGACATCGTCGTAGGACAGCGTCCTGCCGTCGATGACGAGCGCGGTCATGCGAACCGCAGCCTCTGGCCGAGGCCGCGTTCCTCGGCCTTCTTCAGCATGGCGGCGCCCAGGGCGATGTCGGAGAGGGAGAGACCGCGGTGCCAGAACAGGTTCGTCTCCTCGGCGCTCTCCCGGCCGGGCTTGGTGCCGACGACGATCTCGCCCAACTCGGCGTGGAGGTTGTCCTTGTTGAGCTTGCCGGAGTCCACATGCCTGCGCAGGGCACCGAACGGCCCGGCGTGCGCCTGCCCCCAGTCGTCCATCACGATCTTGTCCATGATGTCCGTGAGGTCGAACTCGACGGCGCTGTGCACCCCGTAGGGCACGACGAGCGAGCCAGGGGCGATCCACTCGGTCTTCAGCAGCGGCTCCGGACGCTCCAACCGGGACGCCTCCACCACGATGTCCGCTCCTTCCACACAGCTCTTCCAGTCATCGGTCACGACGACGGGCTTGCCGAGCTCCTCCTCCAGCCGCCCGGCGAAGGCCTCGCGGCTCTCGGGGCGGCGCGAGTGGACGCGGATCTCGGACAGGTCGAAGATCCGGTCGAGCAGCCGGACGTTCCAGTACGACGTGGCACGGGCGCCGATGTGCCCGAGCACCTTGGCGTCCGGGCGGGCCAGATGGCGCGCACCGAGCGCGGTCAGGGCACCGGTGCGCATCTCCGTGATGGCGGTGGCGTCGAGCACGGCCACCGGCATGCCGCTGCGCGGGTCGAAGAGGTTGAGCAGGGCCATCTCGGAGGGCAGCCCGGCCTTGTAGTTGTCGACGTAGTCGCCCACGATCTTGACCCCGGCCAGCGCCAGCGGAGCGATGTAGCCGCGCAGGACGTTGAAATGACCGTTGAACGCGGGATCGGGCACCAGGTGGACGCGCGGTTCGATCACCGTCTCGCCGTGGCCCTGGGCACGCAGCCCCTCCTCGACGGCGTCGAGTATCTCGGTGTCGGTCAGTTCGAGCTGCTCTATGTCCGCGCCGTTGAGGAAGGTGAACCAGACAGGATCCATGGGTTATTCCCCTACGTCTGAGCTGGGCAGTTGCTGATTTCGTACGAACGTAACGCGCCGTTAACAGTCAGCCATTGACTGCCATTCATCCAGGCATAACTCTGCATGACCATATGCAGTCGGGGTAAGGGGCAGCCTTGATCAGATTCGACGCGGTGAGCAAAAACTATCCGAACGGCACCACAGCCGTGGACGAACTGTCCCTGGAGCTCGCCGAGGGCGGCATCACGGTCCTGGTCGGTCCCTCCGGCTGCGGCAAGACCACCACCCTGCGCATGATCAACCGCATGGTCGAGCCGACCGCCGGGACGGTGAGCCTGCGCGGCCGGGACATCCGCGAGGTCCACGCCCCCGAGCTGCGCCGTGGCATCGGGTACGTCATCCAGCACGCGGGGCTGTTCCCGCACCGCACCATCCTCGACAACATAGCCACCGTCCCGCTGCTCCTCGGCTGGAGCCGGAAGAAGGCGCGGGCACGGGCGGCGGAACTGCTGGAACTGGTCGGGCTGCCGGCGGAGATGGCCAAGCGCTACCCGAACCAGCTCTCCGGCGGGCAGCAGCAGCGCGTCGGGGTGGCCAGAGCGCTGGGCGCCGACCCGCCGGTGCTGCTGATGGACGAGCCGTTCAGCGCGGTCGACCCGATCGTCCGGGCGGAGCTGCAGGCGGAGTTCATCCGGCTGCAGAAGGAGCTGCACAAGACGATCGTGTTCGTCACCCACGACATCGACGAGGCGATCAAACTCGGCGACAACATCGCGGTCTTCCGGACCGGCGGAAAGCTCGCCCAGTTCGACACCCCCGAGCGGCTCCTCGCCCACCCGGCCGACGACTTCGTCGCCGGATTCGTGGGGCAGGACCGTGGCATTCGCCGGCTGTCCTTCGTCAAGGCCGCCGAGGTGCCGCTGCGCCACGGTCCGGTCCTGCCGGCCACCACTCCCGTCGCGCAGGCCCGCGCGGCCGGTGAGCCCTGGCTGCTCGTCGTCGACGACGCCCGGCGACCGCTCGGCTGGGCCGCGTCCGCCGACCTGCCCGAGAGCGGCACGCTGGCCGACACGCCTCTGACGCCCCTCGGCCACACATTCAGCCTCGCCGGAGACTCGGCACGGGCTGCCCTCGACTCCGCGCTCCTGTCGCCCGCCCGGCTCGCGGTGGGGGTCGACGCGGACGGCGCGGTCGTCGGGGTCGCCGACGCCCATGAGCTGTCCGTCGTGGCGGCCGCCGAAGCCGCCGAGACGGCGGCCAACGGTGAGAAGGCCGACGGTGATGACCGATGAGCGACGGTGAGCCGCTGGTCCGGTGGCAGTGGATCGGCGATCACGCCGGCGAGCTGGCCGACTACACCGGCGTGCATCTGAGACTGGGCCTGCTGCCGGTGCTGTTCGGGCTGATCATCTCGGTGCCGCTCGGGATCGCATGTCATCGCTGGCGCTGGCTCTATCCGCCGGTGCTGACGGTTGCCAACATCCTTTACTCGATACCGTCACTGGCCCTGTTCATGATCTTCGTCCGCTACACGGGGCTGACCGAACGCACGGTGATGATCCCGCTGACGCTGTACACGCTGTCGGTTCTGGTGCCCAACGTCGTGGACGGCCTCGCCTCGGTCCCCGAACCGGTCCGGCAGGCCGCCACCGCACTGGGATTCGGCACGGTACGCCGAGTCGTCCAGGTCGAACTCCCGATCGCCGTACCCGTCGTCATAGCCGGTGTACGCGTCGCCGCCGTCTCGTCCATCAGTCTCGTCGCCGTCGGCCAACTGATCGGACAGGGCGGCCTCGGCTACTACATCACCCGCGGCCTCCAGCTCGACTTCCCGACCCCGATCGTGACCGCGATCGTGCTCATCATGCTGCTCGCGCTCACCACCGACGCGCTGCTGGTTCTCGCTCAGCGGCTGCTCACCCCGTGGTCCCGGAGCAAGGTGACGTCGTCATGAACGATTTCCTGAACCAGGTCCGGCTCGTGGGGGAATGGCTGACGTCCTCACAGCAGTGGCACGGCGACGACGGCATCCCCCACCGGCTCCTGGAACACCTCACCTACAGCGGGGTGTCGCTGCTGTTCGCCGCCCTGATCGGGCTGACGTTCGGGCTGCTCGTCGGGCACACCGGGCGCGGCGCGTTCGCCGTGGCCAGCGTCGCCAACCTCGCGCGGGCCATCCCCACCTTCGGTCTGGTGGTCCTCGTCGTCACGCTCGCCGGGCTGAGCACCACACCGGTGCTGGTCGCCCTGGTCGCGCTGGCGGTCCCGCCGATCCTCATCAACACCTTCGAGGGCGTACGAGGTGTGGACCCCGCCACCAGGGACGCGGCGCGCGGGGTCGGCATGACCGAGTGGGAGGTGCTGGTACGGGTGGAGGTGCCGATGGCGCTGCCGCTGATCCTCCTCGGCCTCAGGATCGCCGCGATCCAGGTCGTGGCCACCGCGACCGTCGCGGCCTACCCCGGCCTCGGTGGCCTGGGCCGCTTCATCGTCGACGGACTCTCCCGCAACGACTACCAGCTCGTCATCGGCGGTTCCGCCGTCGTCGTCCTCCTGGCGCTCGTCGTCCAGATCGTCTTCACCGCGCTGCGGCGCGTCATCGTCTCGCCGGGCCTGCGGGCCCCGGCGTCCAGATCCTGAGTTCTGCAGAGCTTCCGGCCCTGAGGGCCCTGAGAAAGGAAACACCCATGAGCCCCAAGAGAGCTGTGTACCGCGCCGCCGCGTTCGGCCTGATCGCCGCCTTCTCGCTGACCGCCTGCGGTGATGGCGGCGACAGCGACAGCAACCCGCTGACGGGCAGCAGCAGTGCCGCAGCCGGCGACGGCAAGACCCTCGTCGTCGGCTCGGCGAACTTCCCCGAGAACCAGCTGCTCGCCGAGATCTACGCCGAGGCACTGGAAGCCAAGGGCCTGAAGGTGACGCGCAAGTTCGACATCGGAGCCCGTGAGGTCTACTACGACCAGATCGTCAAGGGCGGCATCAGCGTCTTCCCCGAGTACAACGGCGCCCTGCTGGCAGTGGCGGTCGACAAGACGAGCACCGCGACCGGCACCGAGGAGATCAACGCCGAGCTGAAGAAGAAGCTCCCGTCGTCGGTGGAGATCCTCGACTCCGCCGAGGCCCAGGACAAGGACTCGGTCACGGTCACCGCGGAGACCGCCAAGAAGTACAACCTCAAGACCCTCGCCGACCTCAAGCCCGTCGCCGGCAAGCTGACTCTCGGCGCCGGATCGGAGTTCAAGACCCGTCAGCAGGGCTGGATCGGTCTGCAGAAGATCTACGGCGTCGAGTTCGGGAAGTTCCAGCCGCTCGACGCGGGCGCCCAGAGCACCCTGCTGAAGCTGCTGGAGTCCGACAAGGTGCAGGCCGCCAACATCTACACGACCGACCCTGCCATCGTCGAGGACAAGCTGGTGGTCCTGGAGGACCCGAAGAACCTCTTCTCCTCGCAGAACGTCACGCCCCTCGTCTACAAGTCCGCGGTCAACGACACGGCCAAGGCGGCGCTCAACGGCGTCTCCGCCAAGCTCACCACCGCCGACCTGCAGGACATGATGAAGAAGCTCGTCAACGACAAGGAGGACGCCAGCACGGTCGCGAAGGAGTGGCTGACGAAGGCCGGCCTCGTGAACTGACGGGTTCGGCAGCGCTGACCGGTTCGGCAACACAACGGCTGGGGGAACGGATGAGTGAAGGTGCCGGCACCGACATGCCTGCTGTCGGCACCTTCGCTCGGCTGCACCAGCTCTTCGAAAGCCGTCGCCTCACCCCGACGCAGCGTCGCATCGCCCACTGCCTGGTGCAGCGAGCGGCGGAGGTGCCCTTTCTGTCGAGCGTCGAACTGGCTCAACTGGCCGGCGTGAGCCAGCCGTCGGTGACCCGTTTCGCGATCGCCCTCGGCTTCGACGGATATCCGGGGCTGCGCAGTCATGTGCGAGAACTCTCGCCTCCCGGAACCGGCTCGGACCAGGAGCCGAACAACCCGTACCAGCAAGCGGTGCAGACCGAGATCGACAACCTGCGGCACCTGGCGACCCTGCTCGCAGATCCGGGGCCCATCAGGCGCGCCGGCCGGCTGCTCGCCGCCTCCCGGCCACTGCCGGTGCTCGGGCTGCGTGCCTCCGCCGCTCCGGCGCGGGGCTTTGCCTACTTCGCCGCGAAGATCCACCCCGACGTGCGCCTGCTCGACGAGGGCGGTTCCCTGCTCGCCGACCGTGTCGACGCGGCCCGGCACGCCGGCGCGAGCGCGCTCCTGTGCTTCGCGCTGCCCCGCCATCCGCGGGAGACCCTCTCCGCACTCAGCCACGCCCATGACACGGGGCTGACCGTGGTGACGATCGCCGACGGCACGTTCGCCCCGGTGGCCGCCCACAGCGATCTGCTCCTGCCGGCGGCCGTGGGGACGGGCCTGGTGTTCGACACCGTGAGCGCCCCCACGATGCTGGGTCAGGTCCTCCTGGAAGCGATGTGCGACGCCCTTCCGGACGCCCAGGTCCACCTGGAGGAGTTCGACGCGCGGGCCGCGGCGCGGGGGCTGTTCGTCGACTGAGCCAGGCCGGATGGCCGAGGCAGCACATCGCGCTTTCGTCAACCACGGCCCGGATGGGTCGGCGGGGGCCGTTGAGCACGCCCCGGTGTTGCGTTCCCTACATTTCCTATCGACTTACTAGGAAAACATTGACGGCCTGCCCGTCGGGTGCGCAGGATGATGCACATGCCCCACACGCAGCAACGACTCACTCGTCGTCGGCATGTCGACTTTGGTCACGTCGTCAGCGCCGCCTGCTGTCGCGCGTAGGCACGCGGCTCTCACCTTGCGCGTGCCCCTCCGCTCCTTCTCCTTCCTCCCAGGTGATCAGGCGAACCCACCCACTGAGCCTGACGACCCGACACACTTCCGAAGGACGACCGCCATGACCACGGCACTTCCGGCCCAGGCCACTCCACCGGATTCATCCCTCCCGGACATACGCCGTCTCCGCCTCGTGGACGACACCACGCAGAGCGGTACGGAGCAACACGGTTCCACCCCCCTTGTCGGCTACCTCGTGCTCGTTCCCGAGGGCACCGACCCCACCCAGCTCTTCGCCAAGGACGTGCCACGTCCGGAGATCCGACCGGTGGTCTACACGGACTCACCTCCCGTGCAGCAGTCGGGAGACGGTGTCGTGCGCATCGACCCCGCTCGACGTGTGGCAGAACTGGACGGACGTGAACTCGACCTCACCTACCTGGAATTCGGGCTGCTGGCCCGTCTCGTTCTGCATCCCCACCAGGTGCACTCGCGCGAGCAGTTGATGGCCGGCGTCTGGGGCTACGACCACATCGGCGACGGCCGCACCGTGGACGTCCACATCGCGCGACTGCGCCGCAAGCTGGGCAGGGCTCACCGGCACCACATCGTCACCGTGCGGCGCGTGGGCTACAAGTACGCGCCCGACCAGCCGGAAAGCCCCAACACCGCACCGTGCCGCCGACCTTGAGGAGACCATCGCCATGGGCCTTGCCACTGCGCCGTCCGGACCCGCCTCGGAATCCGACCGGACCAGGCCCGGCCGTGCGCACTGGCTGCGGGTGGCCCGCGAGACGGCGGACGACCTGGCCACGGACGCGGCGGACAGGGAGCATGCGGGCAAGGCCCCGTTCGACGAGGTGTCCCGGCTGCGCGAAGCCGGACTGCTGACGCTCCTCGTACCGGACGAGCTCGGGGGAGGTGGCGCGGACTGGCCCACGGCGTACGCCGTCGTACGGGAGGTCGCCGCCGCCGACGGCGCGATCGGTCAACTGCTCGGCTGTCACTACTTCCTGTCGTGGTACGCCCGGTTCTTCACCGAGCCCGCTCTCGCCGCTCAGATCGAGCGGAGGTCCGCGGCGGAGCAGTGGTGCTGGGGCGGCGGTTTCGCCTCTGAAGAACCGCCTCTGACCCTGACCAGGAAAGCCAGGGGCCATGTGCTCGACGGTCGGCAGACCTACACCACCGGGGTCCAGGTCGCCGACCGCCTCGTCGTGCGGGCCGAGCGGGCCGACACTGGCGAACCAGTCGCCGTGGTCGTCGATCCCGCTCATCACGGCGTAACGATCGAGGGCGACGCCGACACCTTCGGCCAGCGGCTCGCGGCCGGCGGCAGCGTGGAGTTCGACGCCGTACCGGTCGTCGCCGAGGACATGCTCGGCTCCCTGTCCGCGGACGAGGATGTCCTGTCACCTCTCACCGCTCTCGCATCGCCGGTCGGACGTCTCCTCTCCGTCCAGCTCCTTCTCGGCATGACTGAGGGAGTGCTCGCGGAAGCGCGTGAGTACAGCAGGGCGGGCCACTCACCCTGGCATCCCGCCTGGCAGGCCGGCTCTTCCCAGGATCCGCAGACACTGACCACCTACGGGGAACTCACCGTCCTCGCCCGCGCCGCCTCCGCGCTCACCGAGCAAGCGGTGGAAGCCGTGCACGGCGGACTGGCCCACGGCCAGGACCTCACCTACGACGAGTACGCGGACATCTCGGTCCTGGTGAGCGTGGCCGAAGTCGCCGCGAACAGGGCCGCACAGGAGTCCACCACCCGCGCCCTCGACATCATCGGCTCCCGCTCCGCGTCCTCACGGCTGGGCTTCGACCGCTTCTGGCGCAATGCCCGTACGCACACTCTGTACGAGCCTGCCGCCCACCGGCTCCGCGATGTCGGGGACTACTTCCTCAACGGCGCGCACCCTCCGTTCGTCCTGCCTGTGTGACCGAGAAACAAGGGTCAGGACCGCCACCACCTTGCTGGTCACTGTCAGCACGGCACCGGCTGCCCCACCCGCCGCCACCTGGCCTCCTGCCCCGGTCTCGCCCTGGCCACAAGAGTCGTCCGCGACCTCGATCCACAGCGAGGACGCACCCACACGGGCAACAACCGGGAGCAGCAGCGCGTGGTGTCGCTCTCCGCGTTCGGCGCCCTGCACGACCCCGCCTCGCGCCCCCGCATCTGCGTCCTGTGCACCATGCTCCGCGACGGCACCTTCCACGAACCCCGAACCCACACCTCACCTGAAATAATGTGCACATGCGGATCTCAGCCAGGGCGGACTACGCGGTACGTGCCGCGCTGCAGCTCGCAGCGTCACGGGATGACGGGCCACTGAAAGCCGAGGCCATCGCCGACGCTCAGGACATCCCACACAAATTCCTCGAAAGCATCCTGAACGACATGCGCCGCGGCGGGCTCGTACTCAGTCAGCGCGGCGGCAACGGCGGCTACCGGCTGGCCAGGCCGGCCGAGTCCATCAGCATCGCCGACGTCATCCGTACCGTGGAGGGACCACTCGTCTCGGTGCGCGGGGTGCGCCCTCCCGACCTTTCCTACACCGGCCCCGCCGAGTCGCTGCTGCCGTTGTGGATCGCGCTACGTTCCAACGTGCGCGAGATCCTCGAGGGCGTGTCGCTCGCCGACGTCGCGTCGGCCCAACTGCCCAGCGACGTGTCCGCGTTGACCAACACCCCAGGTGCCTGGATAAACCCCTGACGCACTCGGTCGCTTAAGGCCAATCTCATAAAGCGAGATGGCCGCGTCCGCCATACGAACACCCTCTTGGGGTGGACGCCTGCTTCTGTCACGATCCCCATCAGCCAGGTAGGAAAACTAGGGATCTGGGGGGGTGGGCATGACAACGCTGGACCGCACAGGCGGGATGCCGCCCCTTCTGACCTCGCGTCGCCACATCGACCTCGGTCGCACGTCCAGTGCCATCTGTCGGCCACTCCGGCGCCGCACAACCTGACTCTGCCCCAGCCGCATGGGCCCCCGCCGCTCCGCCTCCTCGACGGCGCGGACGCCTTCGGCCGGCTACGGCCCTCGTTCCAGTTCTCAGCCCGCGACGGCATGCCCGCGGCCGAGGAGTGGAGTGTCGGTGCGAGCCGACAAGCAGTCGCCTCACCTGTTCGTATCCCTTCGTATCTCCCTGATCGCACACCCCTGAGAGGACACCCCCGTGTCTGCCGCGAGACCGCTCACCACCCTGCGCACCATCGCCGTCCTAGCCGCGCTCCCGCTCGTGCTCACCGCATGCGGCTACGGTTCCGACTCCACCGACGACGGCAAGCAGCCCACGGTCGCGGCAGGTGCCAAGAAGCTCTCCACCGACGAGGTGAAGATCGGCTACTTCCCCAACCTCACGCACGCCACCGCTCTGGTGGGCGTCCAGGAGGGCCTGTTCCAGAAGGAGCTCGGCGGCACCACGATCAAGGCGTCCACCTTCAACGCCGGCCCGTCCGAGATCGAGGCTCTGAACGCCGGCGCCATCGACATCGGCTGGATCGGCCCCTCCCCCGCCATCAACGGCTACACCAAGTCGAACGGCAAGAACCTGCGGATCATCGGCGGTTCCGCCTCCGGCGGTGTGAAGCTGGTCGTCAACCCGAAGAAGATCAAGACCCTGGCGGACGTCAAGGGCAAGAAGATCGCCACACCTCAGCTCGGCAACACGCAGGACGTGGCGTTCCTCAACTGGATCGCCGATCAGGGCTGGAAGGTCGACGCGGAGAGCGGCAAGGGCGACGTGTCGGTGGTCCGCACCGACAACAAGATCACGCCGGACGCCTACAAGTCCGGCTCCATCGACGGCGCCTGGGTGCCGGAGCCCACCGCATCGAAGCTGGTCGCCGAGGGCGCCAAGGTACTGCTGGACGAGTCTTCCCTGTGGCCCGACAAGAAGTTCGTGATCACGAACATCATCGTGTCGCAGAAGTTCCTCAAGGAGCACCCCGACGTCGTCGAGGCCGTGCTGCGCGGCACCGTGAAGACCAACGCCTGGATCAACGCCAACCCGGACAAGGCGAAGGCGGCCGCCAACACGGCACTGGAGAAGCTGTCGGGCAAGGCGCTGTCGGCCGCCGTCATCGACCCGGCCTGGAAGTCCATCACCTTCCTCGACGACCCGCTGGCCTCCACCCTCAACACCGAGGCACAGCACGCGGTCAAGGCCGGCCTCCTGGACAAGCCCGACCTGACGGGCATCTACGACCTCACCCTGCTGAACAAGGTCCTCAAGGCCGACGGCAAGGCCGAGGTCAGCGACGCCGGTCTCGGCGCCCAGTAACGCCGACCGGCCCCGATCAACTCCCAGCAGGTGACGACCATGGCCACCGCTGTCGCCAAGGCTGCCGAGGACACCACGGCGTGACACACGCCACCGGCATCGAGCACGTCTCGAAGTCCGCCCCCCAGGAGAGTTCGTCACCCTCCTGGGGGTCTCGGACCGCGGCAAGTCCACCCTGCTCAACCTGGTCGCGGGACTGGACCGGCCGTCCGCCGGCTCGATCACGGCAGACGGCCGGACCCGCCCTGACTTCCAGAGACACGCCCTGCTCCCATGGCTGCCCACGGGCCAGAACATCGGACTCGCAAGCAAGCTGCGCGGCCGCCAGGCCGCAGCGCCGTACCAAGGTTGAAGGTCGGGCGAGTTCGTCCATGCGGGCATGGGTCTCGCCGAGGACGCGCGCCATCCAGTCCCGGTCGGCGAGGTAGCCGCCGAGGCCCTCCCTACTGGTCATGGCGCCCTGTGAAACCGCCGGAGGCCGGGCGTCCTCCGCCCAGTCCACGGTCTGCACCGGAGCGCAGGCCGCCTCCTCGTCCCGGCGGTGAGCGTGATCACCGCAACACGTGGGCGGAGTGCGGGTGCCTTCCTGATCTCCTGGCCGCAGTGCCGTCGAGCACCAGCGGTCCCCCAGGTCACGCATGCGGCCTGATCGAGCCGCGGGGCGGAGCATGCTCACCCCACTGGGAGACCGTGGCCCGCAGTTCCCTCACGAAGGCGCGTACGACGGTGGATCCGGCCAGTTCAGAGGCGGTGACGTAGCCGACCTGGCGGGTCGGGCGCTCAGATCCCAGATCGGTGATCCCGACCGAGTCCGCTGCTCCGACCAAGGAGAGGGCGGGCATGACAGCCATCCCGTGACCTGCGCTCACCAAGGAGAGCACGGCTCCGTCGTCCTCGGCCTCGATGGTCGCGTTCGGGATCCAGTCCTGTGCGGCCCACCAGCCGCGGGTGTAGGAGCCGCAGTTCTCGGCCCAGTCGACCAGCGGCAGCGAACGCGGGGCGGCGTGGCCCGCCGCGTGTACCAGGGCGTACGGCTCTTCGAGGAGTGCGTGCGCGACAAGGCCCGGAGGCAGCGGCAGAGAGCCGCCCAGGGTGGCGATGGCCATGTCGGCCTTCCCGTCGGCCACTTCGCCGGCGGTACCGCGTCCCACCTCTCGTACGATCCGCACGTGCGGCTCGATTCCGGGATGCCGGGCCCGCAGCCGCTCAAGGGCGGGCGGCAGGAGGTGAAGAGCGGCGCTCCGGAAGGCCGCGATCCGCAGTGGTCCCTCGGCCACGTCGGACCGCGCCGCACTCCGGGCCTCAGCGGACAGGACGTCCAGCAGACGCAGGATGCGACGGGCGTAAGCCACCGCCCGTCCCCCGGCCGGGGTGGGGCGGGCACCGGCGCGGCCGCGTTCGAAGAGCACGGCGCCGATCTTGCGCTCGCTGCCGCGGACCGAGTGGGAGACCGCGGACTGGGTCATGCCCAGTGCCCCGGCCGCGGCCGAGAAGCCACCGGTGTCCGCGATCGCCACCAGGACGCGAAGTTCGTGCGGGGCGAGATCGGACTCGTTCGTGCGGGCCACGGGGCGCTCACCTCAACGTATGAGAAGTGCTCATGGAACGGCGTGTCGCATGAGCCCAACCGGCTGCCCAGCAGACGCATTCCCGCCCTACGGTCCCGTCATGAACGACACCGCGCTCACCGTGCACCAGACTGCCCGCCCGCACGGCTTTCCCACCGCCGAACACTTCACTTTCGTCGAGTCCACGCTTTCCGACCTCGCAGTCGGCACCGCGCTGGTGAAGAACCTCTACTGGTCCGTCGACCCCTATCACCGCGAAATGATGGACGACGTGCCCGGCGGCTTCGCGCTCGACGCACCTCTTGAGGGCCGCGCCATCGGCCGGGTCATTGCCTCGCGCACACCTCGGCTGACCGAGGGAGAGATCGTGTTCCACCGGAAGGGCTGGCGCACGCACGCGGTCGTCACGCCCGAGGAGGTCCGGCAGCTGCCCCGTTTCGACGGGGTGCCCCTGAGCGCGTACTTGTCCGTCCTCGGTGGCACCGGCCTGACCGCCTATGTGGGCCTGACCCGGATCGCCCGGCTCCGGGAGGGTGAGGACCTGTTCGTGTCGGCCGCAGCGGGCGGGGTCGGCACGGCGACCGGGCGGTTCGCACGGCTGCTCGGCGCCGGACGGCTCGTGGGCAGCGCCGGCTCGGCGGCGAAGGCCGACCATCTCACGCGGGAGGTCGGCTACGACGCGGTCTTCGACTACCACGACGGGCCCGCCGCGGCCCTGCTGGCCAAGGCCGCACCGGACGGCATCGATGTGTTCGTCGACAATGTCGGCGGCCGGCAACTGGCCGCCGCGGTGGGAGCACTGCGCGAGTTCGGACGCGTCGTCCGCATCGGCACGATCAGCCAGTACAACACCCCCGACGCCCCGCCGCCGCGCTTCAACCACGCGGACATCGTGGAGAAAAGCATTCGCATGGAGGGGTTCTTGGTGAGCAACTACCGCGATCTGCAGGAGGAGTTGTACGAGTTCGCGGTTCCACATCTGCAGAGCGGCCGGCTCGCACGGGATGAGACGGTGGTCGACGGGTTCGAGCACATCGTGGACGCGTTCCTGGGAATGCTGCGCGGTGAGAACATCGGCAAGATCATCGTGCGAGACCGCACGCAAGGAACCGATGTGCGGTGACGAGATCGAGCGACTCGATCGCGCCCGCCCGTACGGGCCGGGGAGTTCTTGGGCCTGGCCGAGCGCGGCGCCTGCCCTCCGCCAGAGTCAGCCGGGCGTGCTCGGAGGCCGACGGGATGCCGATCCCTTGCATGCCCAGTTCGTGCCCCCTCGACGAACACGCGCCTCGGACACGGGCTTCGCGGTGCGCTGCAGATCCTCGCTGGACCGCCGGTCCCGGTCGCCCCGGGTGGACCGAGGGGCTGGGGACCACGGTGCTGTCGTGCTTCAACGTCGTCGGCCCTCCCCCCGGTCTTCGGCCCAAGGACCCCCATTTGCTGCGCTCGCGGTAGATGTCCCTCGCCGCGGCAAAGGACGAACACGAGGTCGTCCTCGCGTGGTCGTCTTCACGCAAAGGGTCCTCCGCTGTCGGCGCGATGACGAGACGAGCCGCGCCGAAGCGGTCGCGTGCAGCCGGTCGGTGGGAGCTCTGGGGCTCCCGAACATCAGCTCGGCTGGAAGGAGTGACCCCGTCGGCGCCATTCCTCCGCGAGCAGTTCGTACGAACGGACCCGGTCCGTGTGGTCGTGGGTGATCGTCGTGATCAGCAACTCGTCCGCGCCTGTGGCCTCCTGGAGTTGTTCCAACTGGTCGGCCACCCTGCCCGGTGAGCCGACGAACTGGGTGTCGATGCGGTCCTGGACGAGGGCCCGGTCCTCGTCGGTCCATGGGTGGGCACCCGCTTCCTCCGGCGTCGGGTACTCGATGGCGCCCTCGGCGGTGCGGATGCTGCGGACCCATGGGCCGTAGCCGGTGGCGAGTGCCCGGGCGGTGGCGTCGCTCTCGGCGACGACGACGTCCGCCGAGACACTGACGTACGGCTTGTCGAGGAACTCGGAGGGCTGGAAGAAGGACCGGTAACCCTCCACCGCCTCCAGGACCGTGGCCGGGCTGACGTGGTAGTTCGCCGCGAACCGAAGACCGTTGCGGCCCGCGACAGCGGCGCTCTCACCACCGCTGCTGCCCAGGATCCACACCTCCACGTCGGCGCCCTCCCCCGGCACGACGTGCGCCTCGACGCCCTCCGGAGAGCGGTAGGTGCCCGAGAGCAGGGCGAGGATGTCGTCGATCTGTTCGGCGTAGTCCTGTGACTCGGCGCCCGGCAGCAGAAGCAGCCTGCGCTGCAACGCGATGCGGGGTGACCCGAGCAGCTGCTCGAAGGAGAAGCGGGGCGGGATCAGCAGGCCGTTCGGGGTGCGGCCGTCGACGACCGGGGTCGCCGTCGGCAAGGGTGCGGCCGGCTGTCCCGGCGGGCGGCCGCCCGAGCGGCCCAGCCCCAGATCGAAGCGGCCCGGGTGCAGCGTGTCGAGCAGGCCGAACTCCTCCACCGTCGAGAGCGCCGTGCGATGCCCGAGCTGCACCGCCCCGGAGCCGAGTCGGATGGTGGAAGTGGCGGATGCGGTCAGGGCAAGGACGACCGCGGGGGACGTGCCGGCCACGCCCGGATTGAGGTGGTGCTCGGCGAACCAGTAGCGGGCATATCCGAAGCGCTCGGCCTGCTGTGCGAGGTCGATGGAGTTGCGCAGGGCATCGGCTGCCGTCGAGCCGGAAGATATCGGGACCAGATCGAGAACGCCGAGGGCAGTATCAGACATGGACGGACTCCTGGGTGAGCGGTGGCGCCGGAAGCACGGGTCCCCATACGAACGGCGGGTCCGGGATCTCGCGGCGCAGCACGGGGGCGGCCTTGGACTGGAACAGCTCGAGGGAGGCCCGGTGCTGGGACTCCGTCAGCCCGCTCGCGTCGGCGTGCAGGTGGAGCACGGTGTGCCCGAACTGTTCGTGGTAGCGGTGCACCTTGTCGATGACCTGTTGCGGGCTGCCGATCAGAGCGGAGCTGCGTTCGACGAAGTCCTCCAGGGTCTCGAAGACGACCGGCAGGCCCGCCTTCTTGAAGAACGCCAGATTGGACTCGAAGACCGGCCGGTACGCAGCCAACGCCTCCTGCGAGGTGGGGGCCACGTGGATACCTGCCGTGCCGGCGCCGACGGTGATCTGCGCCGGGTCGTGGCCGTAGTGCTCCCACCGGTCGCGGTAGTGGCGGATCAACTCGGCATACGGCTCGATGGGGTGGGTGACGTTCGCCGAGAAGAGCGGGTCGCCGTAGCGGGCGGCCAGGTCGACCGACTCCTTGCTGGTCGCGCTGCCGTGCCAGACCCGGACCGGTCGCTGGTACGGCCGCGGCCAGACCTCGGCGTCCGTCAGCGGGGGACGGAAGCGGGTGTCGGCGGTGACCTTGTCCTGGCGCCAGATCTTCCGGAAGACCTCGTAACTCTCGGCGTTGCGGTCCCACTGGTCCTCGGGCGTGACGTGGAACAGGTCGCGCTGAGCGGCGCCGTTGCCCTTGCCGATGATCAGGTCGAGGCGTCCGTCGGACAGGTGGTCGAGGGTGGCGTAGTCCTCGTATGCCCGGACCGGGTCCAGCAGGCTGAGCGTCGTGACCGCCGTGAACAGGCGGATGCGTTTCGTCAGGGCGGCCACATGGCTGAGTACGACGGTCGGTGAGGAGGAGATGAACGGCCGCTCGTGGCGCTCCCCCACACCGAAACCGTCGAAGCCCAGCTCCTCGGCGAGAACTGCGTTGTCGAGGACCTCGCGGAAGCGGTCGTGGGTCGGCTTCTGTACCCCGGTGACGGGATCCGGGCGGTGCACGATGAGCGTGATGGCGAGGAATTTCATGACGCCACCCGCTGCTCGTCCTGATCGTCGTCCGGGCGGGCGAGGCCGAGATGGTGGCGCAGGGTCGGACTCTCGTACTCGGTCCGGAAGACGCCCTGTTCCTGAAGGAGCGGGACGACCTTGCCGGCGAAGGCATCGAGCGTCTCCGGTGAGCCTATGAGGTCCCGGGCGCGGGCAACCGACTCACGCCTGGAGGCGGGGTGCCGGCCGGTGCCCTCAAAGGCGACGGCAAGAGGCTGGTGGGGAGAGGGAGTTGAGGACACGAGGGTGCCTTCCTGAAGGTCCGTACGAGATCACCGGCCCGCGGAGCGGGGGCACGGCGGAGGCGACCGCAGGCAGATGAGGGTCCCCGGCCGAAGGCTGGGGAAGGGTCAGGAACAACAGAGGGCGCCGGCCACGCGCTGGAGGTCGATGTGGGGCCGGCTGTGGAGGCGCACGGCACGCAGTACACGTGTCACGTGGCCCACCTCCAAGTCATCGCGTTCGACACACACAACGGCGCTGTTATGCCGTTTCTTCCAGGACGGCGGCTTCGCTCTGCCGTACGAGCGAGAAGGCCGTACGACGGCGCAGGGTGAAGCCGATCGACTCGTACAGCCGGATCGCGTTCGCGTTGTCGGCCCTGGCGTGCAGGAAGGGCCGCTCGCCGCGCTCCTTGATTCCGGCCGCGACGGCGCGGACCAGACGGGTGGCCAAACCCCGGCCGCGGTAGCCCGGGGCGGTGCACACGGCGCTGATCTCGGTCCAGCCGGGTGGATGGAGGCGTTCGCCGGCCAAGGCGATCAGGCGGCCGCGGTGGCGGATGCCCAGGTAGGTGCCCATCTCGACGGTGCGAGGCAGATAGGGGCCGGGTTCGGTGCGGGCGACCAGGTCGAGGATCTCGGGCACGTCGTCGGGGCCGAGCCGTACGGCCTCGGGGTCGGGCTCCGCACGCAGGCCGGTGTCCACGAGCTGGACGCCGTATCCCGTGCCGACGACCTCCCAGCCATCCGGCGCCTCGGTGACGCCCCGCACCGAGGCGGTGCCGCCGGGGCCGACGAGCGCGGCAAGGTCGACCCAGGCACGCGGGTCGTCCTCGTCGGAGACGGCGTAGAAGGGAGCCACGTCCTGGTGATAGCGGGCGGCGTGGCCGATTCTTTCGGCGAAGTGGGCGTGGGGGCCGGTGAGCGCGGCCCAGGCGGGGTTGTCCAGGATGTGCGAGGGGCTGGCGTCGAGGATGGTGACGGACATGGTGTGGCGGTCTCCAGGGTCGCGGATCGGGGTGTCCAGCACGCGGGGACCCATCGCGGGGCGGCGGTGGAGTCCCCGTGCGCGGTGGTCAGGAATTGTCGAGGGGCAGGTCAGGCGGGTTGACCTCGGACTTGGCGACGGCCTCGTTCGAGAGGTTGTACGCCTTGAGCCACTCGGCGTACTGACCGTTCTTGATCAGGTGGTTGATCGCGCCGGCTAGCGGCTGGGCGAGTCCCCTGTCCGTCTTCGCCGTTGCCGCGATCAGGCCCTGCAGGCTCGCGCCCGCGCCGAGGGGCGAGGTCAAGAACTCCACCTGGGAGAACCTCTTCGTCGGGATCGACAGTGGCAAGGGTGACGTGGCCTTCTCCGACGTCACCGACGAAGGCGAAGTCGTCCTGCCGGTATGAGGCGAACTCGTACTTCTTGCGCTCCTCGGTGCACAGGCGGACGTCGGCAACGACCAGAAGACCCTTACCGGCTCCGAGACCGACCTCGGCCGCCTGGTCGCCGCGGTGTCGGGACTCAAGGCCGAGGCGGGAACCCGGCCGGCAGGGCACCGATGCCGCACTCCGGTTTGCCGTCCTTCTTGGCGGCGGCGGGCAGCTCGGCGCTGATGGTCTTGGCCTCGGAGACCTTGCTCTGGGTGGACGCCCCGGCAGTCGCGAGGGCCTCGGCTGTGGCGTCGTAGCAGATGAGTCGTAGGCGAATTGTCGACCGCCGAAGCACGCGGCACGGCGGCAGACCCGGACAGCAGGACCGTCGGGTCCAGGACGACGAGGGCAGGGCGGGTTCTGGTCGAACTCACGTGTTCCTCCCTGGGGTGTGGTGGGGTGAGCGGGTCGGTGGGACGTGGCGGGCGACGGGCGCGCCATCCGCGCCACGCGTGGTCGGTTCGGCTCCCTGGAGAGGGGACGGCGTGGCGGCGCGACGCAGACGGGAGAGCAGCAGGGCCACGGCGAGCAGACCGGCGCAGACGCCGGACGCCAGCGCGTATCCGGCCCGCGGGTGGCCGCCTCCCGGTGGACCGGAAGCAGCGTGCAGGTACACCGCGGGGACGGCGCTGAGGCAGACCGCCGCCGCGATGCGCTGGGCCATCTGCAGGATGCCGCCGCCCACTCCGGCGGCTTCCGCCGGAGCGTGCTGGAGCACCTGGGCCTGGTTGGGTGACACCGTGAGCCCTCCGGCAACGCCGGACAGCAGCTGTGTTCCGGCCAGAGCCACGGGCAGCACCGCCGTCGGCACGCAGAGCGCGACGACCGCCCCCGACAGGAGGGCACCGATTCCCAGGGTCAGGCCGATCGTCACGGTACGGGGTCCGATCCGCCGCACCAGCCGCCAGGCGAGAGCCGAGGAGATGCCCATCCCAACCGCCCCGGGGAGGGTGACCGCCGCCGTGAGCAGGGCGGACAGGCCGAGCCCGTCCTGCAGAAAGACGGTGATGACCAGGAACGCTGCCAGTGAGGAGCCGAACTGGGCCATGGCGACGGCCGTGCCCAGCAGGTACGGCTTCGACGAGGTCAGCGCCCGGTCCACCAGCGGCTGACGGCCGCGTCGTACTCGTAGGCGTTGGTGCACGGCGAAGACGGCTGCCAGTGCGCACACCGCAGTGCCCCACAGAAGTGCTTGTCCCCCGCTGTCGGGTGTGCGGATGAAGGGCACCATCAGGGTCAGCGTGCAGCCGCACAGCAGACCGAGGCCGAGGACGTCCAGTCGGGAATTGCGTGCGGTGCGCCGGGGCGGGGGCAGCCGGCGGGCCGCGAGGAGCAGGGTGACTACCGCGCACGGTGAGCTCAGCAACAGGCAGCACCGCCAGCCCGCCTCGGGGCCCAGGCCGGCGACGAGGGCACCGCCGAGGGGCGGGCCGAGGGCCGTGGCCACGCCGCCGGTGACTGCGTAGAGGCCCAGCGCACGCCCGCGGGCCTGACCGTGGAAGACGTCCTGAATGGTGCCGATCACCTGCGAGTTGACGAGCCCGGCCGCGGCACCCTGCACCAGCCGGGCACCGATCAGGGTCCCGGGCCCTCCCCCCGTGGCTGCCGTCACCCCGGCCAGGAGGAAGACAGCCACCCCGGCCAGGAAGGGACGCTTGCGCCCGTGCAGGTCACCGAGGCTGCCACCGGGGACGAGGGCCAGCCCGAAGGCCAGCGAGTACCCGGCCACGATCCACTGGACATCCGCCCCGGTCGCCCCGAGCGACTCGCGCATGCTCGGGACCGCGATGTTCAGGACGGCCTGGTCCAGCAGGGTCGTGGCACCCGCCGCCATGCACACCAGCAGCACCCGCCGCGCGGTGCGGTCTTCTCCCGGAAGCATCTACACCCGCCGGGACGGCCGCGGCAGACCACGCCGGTCGCGCGGCGTGTGGCCCGTGCAGTGGGCGCGGAACAGGCCGCGGCGGCGCAATTCGGGGACCGTGTGGCCACGGCGGCGCTGTGCGGGCTCGGCGAAGTCGTCCGGGGTGCCGGGCGGATACGCGAAGATCACGTCAGAGCCGTCGGCGGCGCGATCATGGAACCACTCCTCGATGTGGCAGGCGATCTGTTGGGGCGGGTCCGTGACGGTGCGGTCGTCGTTCGCGACGCGCCGGCCGAGGTCCCGGTTGACGGGGTTGGCGCGGTGGGGGTCCAGGGAGCCATCGAGCGGGAGGGCGCCGAGGCCGAAGCCGCCGAGCCGGTGGGAGAAGTCGGTCAACACGACCTGCGGGGGCAGGATTTCGGTGAGGTGGACCTGATCGAACTGGTCGGCGCGGCGGCTTACCCGGAAAGGACTGCCGATACCCCAGCGGACTCCCTCAAGCCGCGGGCTGCCGCACCGGCTCCACTCCGATGACTTTGCGGTAGACGCGGGCGCCGTCTCCGTAGTCGTCCACGGCGTAGTGCCAGGTCGCCCGGTTGTCCCAGAGCACGAAGTCACCGGCGTTCCAGCCGAAACGGATCGTGTAGTCGGGCGAGGACGCGTGCCTGAGCAGGTAGTCGAGCAGCGCCTTCCCCTCCTGCTCTGTGACACCCGTCAGACCGCGCGCCGAGGTGCTGATGAACAGTCCCTTGCGGCCCGTCTCCGGGTGCTCCAGCACGACAGGATGCTCCACGGTCTCCTCGACCTCGACGCGCTTGCTGCCCTGTGCGTAGTTCGCGACATGAGCGTCGTACACCGCGCCCACCGACCCGAGGAGTTCCTTGAACGGCTCGGACAGGTCGTCGTACGCCGCCTGGAGATCGGCCCACAGGGTGTGGCCGCCCAGCTCGGGCACGACTTCGTAGGTGAGCGACTCGATCGCGAAGACCGGCTGCCGCCACAGTCCCCCGATGTGCCAGGTGCCGGCCTTGCCGGTGCGCTGGACGTCGTAGGGATAGACCAGCGGATGGGTGGGGTCCTTCACCGCGGTCGGGTGGTCGAAGGGCTCCGCGAAGATGCGTACGGCCTCGACGTGCTGCTCCGGTGTGAGGTGCTGGCCGCGGAACACCAGCACCTTGTGCTCGCTGAACGCCCGACGCAGCTCCTCGGCGGTTTCGTCGTCGACGCCGGCCCTCAGGTCGATGCCGATCACCTCCGCGCCGAATCGCGGACCGGCCCGGCGTATCTCGTGGCTCGAGACAGTCGTGGTCATGGCATTCCTCTCTCAGTGCTGCCCTACGGGGATGACGTGCGCGCGGTCGCCTCACGCGGAACGGGCGGAGACGAGGTCAGAAGCATCGACACGCGGAGGCGTCGACACGCGCCAGATCCACGTACAGCCTGCGGTGGAGCGCTGAGGTGGTCACCCCATCATGTCTAGCAGGAAGTTGAGGGATGAATCGTTGCAGCTGCATGAAATGACGGGCGGACGGCCTGGGCTCCGTCACGGCGACGACGGGCCGACCGAAGTGGAACGGGAGCTCTGCGCCCGGCCGGGCCCGGGGCATGAGGCCTCGACAACAGGCCCTTGACACTCGCACCGGCGGACGACATACGTTGAACTAGCAATTTTCTGACAGGTGGAGGCCTTCGATGCGCGTATCTGGCGCGGCACCACAGGGTGCCTGCACGGGTGCGCGGCTGATCACCCGGCGGCATGTCGACTACTGCCGCACCTCCTCCGCCGTCTGTCCCTCCGCACACGTCTGACCCTTGCCGGCCCGTCCCGCCGGCCGTCTCGTCGTGGCCGCAGGCCTTGTGCCCTACGGCCGCGAGTTCGCGTGCATCTCGGAAGGAACTCCCCCTTGTCCGGCCCCACCCTGCACCTCGCCGTTGAGATCGACGGCGAGGGTGCCCATCCCGCGGCCTGGCGCCGCGCCGCCCACTCGCCCGACCAGTTGCTCACCCCTCGCCGCGTGGCCCGGGTCGCCGCCGTGGCCGAGAACGCCGGGTTCACACTGATCACCCTGGATGACGGCGTGCTGCCGCCCGGGGCCTCACCGGATCCGGTGGGCCGCATCGGCGCGGTGGAGCGGGCGGCCTTCCTCGCGGCGTCCACGAGCACCATCGGGATCGCGCCCGTCGTCCCGGTCACCTATGCCGAACCCTTCCATGTCTCCAGCCAGTTGGCGTCCCTGGACCACATCTCCGCCGGCCGCGCCGGATGGGTGGTGACGGAGGAGGATCGCCCCGAGGCGGCCCGCGCCTGGGGCCGCCCCGTGGTCGCCGACGCCGACGCGCGGGCCCGGGAGTCCCGGGACGGGGTGGAGGTGGCCCGCGCCCTGTGGGACTCGTGGGAGGACGACGCGGTCATCCGGTCCGTGGCCACGAGCCGCTACCTCGATCGCGAACGGCTCCACTACATCGACTTCACCGGAGAAACCTACGCCGTCAAGGGCCCGGCGATCGTGCCGCGCCCGCCCCAGGGGCAGCTCGTCGTCCTGGGCAGGACCGGCCAGGTGCCCGCAGCGCAGCTCGATGTCGGCCTCGTCGAGGGCCGCGACCTGACGGCAGTCGCCACGGCCGCCACGGCCGCGGGCACACCCCGCGTCTTCGCGGAGGTCGAGGTGGCGCTCGACACGCCTGACGCCACCGGCGCCGAGCGCGTCGCCGACCTGGAACGGCACGCCCCGTGGACCGATCGGGGAAGGCTGCGGCACATCGGTCCGGCAGACCGACTGATCGCACTGCTGGGCGAGTTGAGCCGTCACGTCGACGGCGTACGGCTGCATCCGCTGGTGCTGGACGAGGACCTTCCCGTCCTGTCCCGCCTCGTCCTGCCGGCCCTGTCCGAACGCCGTCTCGTCGCCCGCCCTCTGCCCGGCACGTCCCTGCGCTCGACCCTGGGCCTGGAGCGCCCCGCCAACCGCTTCGCCACCGCGGCCGTCCAGGAGGAGACCCGATGACCCGCACCGACCCCCTCGACGTCCCCCGGCCCGACGCCCAGCTGCACTTCGGGGTGTTCTTCCAGGGCGTCAACCACTGGACCATCTGGTCCGCCCCCGACAGCGGCTCCCAGATCGACCCCGCCTCCTTCCGCCGGGTCGCCCAGACCGCCGAACGCGGACTGTTCGACGCGTTCTTCCTCGGCGAGGGACTGCGGCTGCGCGAGGTCGACGGCAGGATCCACGATCTCGACGTGGCCGGGCGGCCGGACGCCATCACCCAGCTCGCGGCGCTGGCCGCGGTCACCCGCCGGATCGGCCTGGTCTCCACGTCCAACTCCACCTTCAACGAGCCCGCCGACCTCGCCCGCCGCCTCTCCGGGCTCGACCTGCTGTCCGAGGGCCGCGCCGGCTGGAACGTGGTGACGACCGACAACGCCTGGACCGGTGCCAACTTCCGCCGCGGGGGCTACCTCGACCACGCCGACCGCTATCGGCGCGCCGAGGAGTTCCTCACGGTGGCCCGCGCCCTCTGGGACGGCTGGAAGGACGGAGCCGTCGCCGACTCCGCGGAGGCACGGACATGGTCGACGCCCGGTGCCGTACGCCAAGTGCGCCACCGGGGAGCACAGTTCGACGTCGACCTCGCGCCGACCCTGCCGCGCAGCGCACAAGGCCACCCGGTCATCTTCCAAGCCGGTGACTCCGGCGAAGGGCGCGACTTCGCGGCCCGCAACGCCGACGTCATCTTCTCCGCGCACGGCACCGACTTCGACGACGCCCTGGCCTTCGCCGAGGACATCCGCACCCGTCTGCGCGCCGCAGGGCGGCCCGACGACGACCTGCGGATCCTGCCCGGCACGGAGATCATCATCGGTGCCACCGAGGAGGAGGCCCGGGAGAAGAAGCGCTGGATCCGCCTCCAACAGGTCACCCCCGCAACGGCGTTGGGGATCGCAGGGCTGCTGTGGGGCATCGACCTGTCCGATCGCGACGCCGACGGGCCGCTGCCCAAGGAGGACCCCGTCGTCAGCGACAACGACGGCTCCTTCGGCGCACGGCGCATCGCCGACCCGCGCGCGGTCGTGGCCGAATGGCGGGCGAAGGCGGAGGCACACAGCTGGTCGCTGCGCGAGACCGTCATCGCGCTCGGCCCGCAGCGCGGCCACGTCGGCACCCCCTCCGCCCTGGCCGACAAGTTCGCCCACTTCGTACGGCACGGCGCGATCGACGGCTTCAACGTCACCCCGTACCTCATCCCCGAGGGCCTCGACGACATCGTCGACCTGCTCGTCCCGGAACTTCAGGAGCGCGGGCTGTATCGCACCGACTACACCGGCACCACGCTCCGTGACCACCTCGGGCTGCGCGAACCCCTCACCCACCGGTCCGCACCGGACCACCGGCAGGCGGGCTGACAGCCACCCATGACTGACATGACCGTGGGAGTAGCACTCAACGCATCCGAGGCACAGAACCAGGTCGACGCCAGCGTGCAACTGGCCCAGGAAGCCGCGGCCGCCGGGCTGCGGTCGGCCTGGTTCGGCCAGACGTTCGGCGCGGACTCACCCCAGCTCGCAGCGATCGTCGGACGCGAGGTGCCCGGACTGCAGGTGGGCACCTCCGCGATCCCCGTCTTCGGCCGGCATCCGCTGCTGGTCTCCAGCCAGGCCCAGACGGCCCAGGCGGCGACCCACGGCCGTTACCACCTCGGTCTGGCCCTGGGCACGAAACTGCTCACCGAGACGGGCTTCGGCATGCCCTTCGAACGCCCCATCGCCCGCCTGCGTGAATTCCTCACCGCACTAAGGCAGTTGACCGAAACCGGCACGGCCGACTTCCACGGCGAACTGCTCACCGCCACCACCCCGATCCCGGCGCGCGTACCGGGCGCCGGGAACGGAATCCCCCTGCTGGTCGCCGCGATGGGGCCACAGGCACTGCGGGTCAGCGGTGAACTGGCGGACGGGATCCTGCCCTACCTGGCAGGTCCGCGCGCCCTGGCGGAACACATCGTTCCCGCCGTGACCGCAGCGGCCGAGGCCGCCGGCCGTCCCGCACCCCGGATCGTGGCTCTGGTGCCCGGCGTGGTCACCGACGACGTGGACGCGGTCCGGGCGCAGGCCACCGAGAACCTCGCGTTCTACGAACAGATCCCGTCCTACGCCCGGGTCATCGAACTCTCCGGCGGCCGACGGGCCGCCGACCTGGCCGTCATCGGCGACGAGAAGACAGTCGAGACCGAGACACGGAGGTATCGGGACGCCGGCGCCACCGAGGTCGTCTTCACGGGCACCGAGATCGCCGGTGAGACGGATCGCCGACGCACCTGGGCACTCCTCGGCGAACTGGCCGGCTGAGTACGCCCGTCGGGACGTATGCCCGACATGTCCCCGCACGCACCCCTCGAAGGAGAAACCATGACCACCGAGGCCACCACAACGGACCTCCAGGCCTTCACCGAGAGCTGGCTGGACTGGCACCGCGCCCAGGAGGCCCGGCTCGCCGACCCCCACGGGTTCCTGGCGATCACCGGCCTGCACTGGCTCGACGACCGGCCGCAGCGCTTCCCCGACGCACCGGGCACATGGCACACCGGCCCCGACGGAGTCGTCGTGAACCTCGCCGACGACGAGGAACTGGTCATCGACGGAACGCCGGTCCGGGGTGAACACCGCTTCGGCGTTCTTCCCGAGCGCAGCGACATCCACGCGGTCTGGGGAGACGCCGTCATCGAGGTCGCCAAGCGCGGCGGCAACGACATCCTGCGCCCCCGGCACCCGGACGCGCCGCTCCGCACGGCCTTCGCCGGAACGCCCGCCTACGCCCCCGACCCGCGCTGGGCCGTGACGGGCCGGTACATCCCCTTCGAGGAGCCGCGGCCGACCACCGTGGGTGCCGCGGTCGAGGGCCTTGAGCACGTGTACGACGCTCCGGGCAGGGTGGAGTTCGAGCTGGACGGGCGTCAGCTGTCCCTGACCGCGTTCCCCGGACGCGGTGCGGGCAGTCTGACGGTGCTGTTCACCGATGCGACGTCGGGGGTCACCACCTACGCCGCCAACCGGTCCCTGGCCCTCGGTCCCCCCGCCGCCGACGGCACGGTAGTCCTGGACTTCAACCGCGCCGCGAACCTGCCGTGCGCCTACACCGACCTGGCCACCTGCCCGCTGCCCCCGGCCGAGAACCGGCTGCCGGTGGCGATCGAGGCGGGCCAGAAGATCCCCCGCGAGCGGCTGTGAGCGCGAGCACGGCGAGAGCCTCCGCAAGGGCGAGGGTCGCCCCCGGCAGAACGGGGAGATGGCAGACCGGCTCTCTCCAACGGGGCGTCCCTCTTGCGGCATTGACGTACCACAAGTCCGCTCCGTACGATCACGAACGGCATTGAGTGTCAGCGTCAAGCCCTGGCTTGCTGACCGGCAACCCTCCCGCGCGGTGGGGTGCTCCAGGTGAAAGCCCGGCGGGATCACCGACGATCACCGCAAGCGCGTGGCCCCCGAGCGGGGCCGGAGACGGGAAGGATCGGCATGCGTCTTCGTTGTGATGACCTCAGTGCCTTCGCCGTCGCCGTGGTGTTCTCCCGGCTCTCGCGCCGGCGCCACATCGACCTGAAGCGTTCGAACAGCAGCCTCTGTCAGGCCTGACGCACCTGGCGGGCCTGACAGGCCTGCCCACGGCCGGTGGACGTCCGGCACCGGTCGTCGCCGTACCCGTCCCCGCCTGATCCCGCCCTCTGCCTCCGCGGCCCCGTTTCCCCTGATCCCTGTATGCACTGCGCCACCCCGCCACCGGCAGCACGCCGAGCGGGGCCGTACGCCCACGCACGCCTGTGCCTCCCGCGGCACCTGTGCCCGGTGACACGAGTAGGAGTACCCCTCCGTGAGAGCAATTCCGGATTTCCGATCCTCCCGATGGGCGGCGCTGACCGCCCTGACCACCACCGGTGTGCTGCTGACCGCCTGCGGTTCGAGCAGCGACGGCTCCGGCGCCGGCAGCGGCGCGCCGAAGTCCGGCGGCACCCTGACCTTCGCGGTGGGTTCCGACTCCGGCTGCGTGGATCCGCAGCAGGTCGGCAGCAACGAGAGCATCTACTCGGTACGCCAGACCGTGGACTCCCTGACCGACCAGGACCCCGAGACCGGCAAGATCGTGCCGTGGCTGGCCAAGAGCTGGGACGTCAACTCCGACGCCACCACGTTCACGTTCCACCTGCGCTCGGGTGTCACCTTCAGCGACGGCTCCGAGCTGACCGCGCAGGTGGTCAAGGACAACTTCGACGCGGTGCCGAAGCTCGGCGCCCTCGGAACCCTCGCCCAGGGGTACCTCAGCGGCGTCAAGAGCACCTCCGTCGTGGACCCGCTCACCGTCAAGGTGACCTTCAAGCAGCCCAACGCCCAGTTCCTGCAGGCGACTTCGACCCACACGCTGGGCATCGAGTCGTCGGCGAGCGTGAAGAAGACCCCGCAGCAGAAGTGCACCGAGGGCGTGGTCGGATCCGGGCCGTTCGTGCTGAAGCAGTACGTGCAGAACCAGTCGATCACTCTGGCCAAACGCACCGGCTACGACTGGGGCTCCTCGCTGTGGTCCAAGAAGGGCGAGGCCTATCTCGACAAGGTGGTGTTCAAGGTCGTGCCCGAGGCGGGGGTGAGGGCCGGCAGTCTCCAGTCCGGGCAGGTGGACGCGATCAGCAGCGTCGGCAGGGCCAACGAGGCGGCCCTCAAGGGCGGTCAGGTCACCCTCCTGCGCCGGGCCAACCCCGGTGTGGTGTTCGGCCTGGGGCTGAACAACTCCCGGCCCCTCCTCAAGGACACCAAGGTGCGCCAGGCGATCCTGGCCGCCATCGACCGGAAGCAGATCGCCGACACCGTGTTCCCGACCGGCACCCAGCCGGCGACCAGCGTCCTGGCACACACCACACCCGACTACACCGACCTCTCCACGGACCTCTCCTTCGACTCGGCCAAGGCCAAGTCCCTTCTCGAGGGGGCCGGTTGGAAGGAGGGCAGCGACGGGATCCGCGTCAAGGACGGCAAGAAGCTCCGCCTGACCATCACCTGGTTCCCCAACGCGGCCACCAACCAGCCCGCTCTGGAGCTGGTCCAGCAGCAACTGAAGGCGGTCGGGATCGACGTGGTGCTCCAGCAGCGCCAGGTCAGCGAGTTCGCCACCACGGTCCAGTCGAGTGACTTCGAGGTGGTCTGGGGGAACACCACCCGCGCCGATCCAGACATCCTGCGCACCTCCTTCTCCACCCAGCTGAACAACTCCTACAAGCTTCCGGCCGGTTCGCTGGACACGGCACTGTCCGAGCAGGCCGCGACCACGGAGACCGCGAAGCGCAAGCAGCTGGTGGAAGAGGCGCAGAAGCTCATCGTGCAGAACGCGTACAACGTGCCGGTGGTGGAGCTCCAGACCCAGCTGGCCGTGTCGAAGAAGGTGCACAGCCTCGACTTCGACTCGGGCAGCCGCATCCAGCTGCACGACACCTGGATCGGCTAGCGCGTGCGCCGCTATGTGATCAAGCGACTGGCGCAGGCGGCCGGGGTGCTGTGGGCGGCGTACACGGTGTCGTTCCTGGTACTGAACTGGCTGCCCGGTGACCCGGTCACCGCGATGGCCGGTGCCGGCATGGATTCGGGTGAGGTCGATCCGGCCCGGCTCGCCGCGCTGCGGCACGAGTACGGCTTCGACAAGCCCGTGCTCGTGCAGTACGCCGACCATCTGGGACGGGCGGTGCGCGGGGACTTCGGCGACGCGGTGTCCACGGGCCGCCCGGTGACCTCCACTCTGGCTGACGCGCTGCCGCAGACGCTGCAACTGACCGGTGCCGCAATGCTGTTGGCGGTGTTTCTCGGCGGCGGTCTCGCGATCGTGGCCACGTACACCTCGCAGCGGTGGCTGCGGCAGGTGTTGCTGTCGCTGCCCCCGCTCGGGGTGTCGGTCCCGACGTTCTGGGTGGGGCTGCTGCTCGTCGAGGCGCTCTCCTTCCGACTGCACTGGTTCCCGGCGTTCGGCAGCGACGGGCCCCGCGGCCTGGTCCTGCCGGCGCTGACGCTGGCTGTCCCGACCGGCGCGCAGGTCGCCCAGGTGCTCGCCAAGAGCCTGCTCACCGCCCTGGACCAGGCCTACGTGGAGACCGCGCGGGCCAAGGGCGCAGGGCGGTGGCGGGTCCATGTGCGGCACGCGCTGCGCAACGCGTCCCTGCCGGCGCTGACGGTCGTCGGCCTGCTGGTGGGACAGCTGATCGCCGGCTCGGTGGTCGTCGAGACGGTGTTCTCGCGTGACGGCCTCGGCCGCGTCACCGCGGCGGCGGTCACCGCTCAGGACATCCCGGTGGTCCAGGGGGTGGTGGCCTTCGGAGCGCTGATCTTCGTGACGACGAACCTGGTCATCGACCTGGTCTATCCACTCCTCGACCCGCGGATCGTGGTGGCCTCGGACAGAAGGGCGAGCTTCGCATGAGCCAGAGCCTTGTCGACGACGCGGCCGAGGCGGCTCTCGGCCTCGCCCGACCGCTCGACCCCGGGACCGAAAGCCCAGCAGGCCACCGCGCCGACGCACGACGGACGCTGCGTTTCCTGCTGCGCCGCCCCGGCCTGCTGCTGTCGGTCGCCGTCCTCGTGTTCGTGGTGCTGGCTTCGTTCTGGCCCGGTCTGCTCACCTCGCAGGATCCGCTGAAGGGCGTGCCGTCGCAGAACTTCCGCGGCCCGAGCGGCGCGCACTGGTTCGGCACGGACGAGCTGGGGCGCGATGTGTTCTCCCGTGTGGTGCACGGCGCCCAGCTCTCCCTCAAAGCCACGCTGATCGCGGTGCTGGTCGCGTTCGTGGTCGGCGGTCTGCTCGGCGTGGTCGCCGGGTTCGTGGGCCGCTGGGTGGACGACGTGCTGATGCGCTTCGTCGACGTACTGCTGTCCATCCCCGCGCTGTTCCTGTCGCTGGCCCTCGTCACCGCGCTCGGGTACGGCACGGTGAAGGTGGCGGTCGCGGTCGGCATCGCCAGTGTCGCGTCCTTCGCCCGGGTGGCACGCGCCGAGGTCCTGCGGGTGCGGCAGGCGGTGTTCGTCGAGGCGTCCCGCGCGAGCGGGGCCCGCTGGTACTCGGTGCTCGGCCGACACGTGCTGCCCAATGCCGCGGGCCCGGTGATCGTCCTGGCGACCCTCGACTTCGGTTCCTCCATCCTGGCCGTGTCGGCACTGAGCTTCCTCGGCTACGGCGCTCCCCCGCCGGCCCCGGAATGGGGCACGTTGATCTCCGACGGCCGCAACTACCTCGCCAATGCCTGGTGGTTGACCGCGCTGCCCGGTCTGGCGATCGCCGCGACCGTGCTGTCCACCAACCGCATCGCCCGGGCGCTGGACGGCGAATGGTCCCGGCAGCGATGACCGACGAACGTGAGAACGGTGACGACGTGACCACACCCCTGCTGGAGATACGCGGCCTGTCGGTGTCGTACCGCACCCGGGCCGGCACGGTCCCGGCCGTCCGCGGCGTCGACCTCGACGTATGGCCGGGGCAGGTGACGGCCGTGGTCGGTGAGTCCGGCTCCGGCAAGAGCACGACCGCGCACGCGATCACCCGGCTCCTGTCGGGCAACGGCGCCATAGACGCGGGCACGATCCGCTTCGGCCGGCACGACCTGGCCACGCTGTCCGAGGCGGAGCTGCGCACCGTGCGCGGAGCGCGGATCGGGCTGGTCCCGCAGGACCCGACGGTGTCGCTCAACCCGGTCAAGCGGATCGGCGACCAGGTCTCCGAGGTGCTGCGCATCCACGGTCTGGCGACCCGCCGCTCGGCCGCCGCCGAAGCGATCGCCGTCCTCGACCGGGCCGGGCTGCCCGACGCGGCCACCCGCGCACAGCAGTACCCGCACGAACTGTCCGGCGGCATGCGGCAACGCGCCCTGATCGCCATCGCCATCGCGGCGAAGCCCGAGCTGATCATCGCCGACGAGCCGACCAGCGCGCTCGACGTCACTGTGCAGCGGGTCATCCTCGACCATCTCCAGCGCCTCACCGAGGAGTCGGGCACCGCGGTGCTGCTCGTGACCCATGACCTCGGAGTGGCCGCCGACCGGGCGCAGCGCCTGGTGGTCATGTCGCAGGGCAGGGTGGTGGAGGCGGGCCCGACACACGACATCCTCGCCAACCCCCGGGACGAGTACACCCGGCATCTGCTGGCCAGCGCCCCTAGCCTGACCACCGCTCGGCCTCGTACAGGCATCCCCGTCCCGAAGACGGACTCCGCCCCGCTGCTCGAAGTGCGCAACCTGGTCAAGGAGTTCAGACTTCCCCGCACCGGCGACGGGCCCCGTACCCTGCGCGCCGTCGACGACGTCAGCTTCGCCCTCCAGCGAGGCCAGACCCTCGCCCTGGTCGGCGAGTCGGGCTCGGGCAAGTCCACCACCGCTCGTGTGGTGCTCCGGCTCACCGACACGACCGCCGGAAAGGTCCTGTTCGACGGCACCGACGTCACCAGCGCGCGTGGCGCCCAGGCCAGGCAGCTGCGCCGCCGCGCCCAGCTCATCTACCAGAACCCGTACGCCTCCCTCGACCCGCGCTTCTCCATAGCCGAGGTGATCACCGAACCGCTCCGGGCCTTCAAGGTCGGCGACCGCGCCTCCCGGCTCGCCCGCGCCCGCGAACTGCTCGACCGGGTGGCGCTGCCCACCACCACGCTGGAACGGCGCCCTGCGGAGCTTTCCGGCGGGCAGCGTCAGCGGGTGGCGATCGCCCGCGCCCTCGCCCTCTCCCCCGACCTGGTGGTGTGCGACGAGCCGGTCTCCGCGCTCGACGTGTCCGTGCAGGCCCAAGTCCTGGAACTGCTGGCCGAGTTGCAGGCCGACACGGGCGTGGCATACCTCTTCATCTCCCACGACCTCGCCGTCGTACGCCAGATCGCGCACCAGGTCGCCGTCATGCGGGCCGGCCGGATCGTCGAGGCGGGCCCGCCGGAAGAGCTGTTCACCCGCCCCCGCCACGAGTACACCAGCGAACTCCTCGCGGCGATCCCGGGCGGGCGCGTCCCCTCCCCCGAGCCCACGAAAAGCTGAGGACCGGCAACACATGAGCACTCCCACCATCACCTCACTGGCTCTGCTCACCCCGGGCAACTTCTCCGACGACGACCCGTACACCGGCCTGGAGGAGACGCTCCAACTCTTCGAGTACGGCGAACGGTTGGGCTTCGACGGCGCCTGGATCCGACAGCGCCACCTCGAACACGGCGTCGGCTCGGCCGCCGTGTTCCTCGCTGCGGCCGGTCAGCGCACCGAGCGCATCGAACTGGGCACGGCGGTCATCCCGATCGGCTACGAGAGCCCCTTTCGCCTCGCCGAGGACCTGGCGCTGGCCGACGTACTGTCCAAAGGGCGCCTCCAGATCGGCTTCAGCACCGGAATGCCGCACGCCGAACTGCTGGGCGACCTCGTGTACGACGGCGACTGGCGCGGCTTCGACCTGTCGTACGGCAGGATCGCCCGCCTCGTCGACAACCTGCGCGGCGACTACCTGGGCGGCCCGGACACAGTGATCCACTCCCCCGGCAACATCCAGCGGCCCCGGCTGCAGCCGCACAATCCCGGTCTGGTGCAGCGGATCTGGTACGGCGGAGGCAGCCTGCGGTCGGTCCGCTGGGCCGCCGAGAACGGTCTCAACCTGTTGTCCGGCAACATCGTCTCCAGCGAGGACACCGACGATTTCACCACCGCCCAGCTGAACCTGCTCTCCGAGTACCGGAGCAGCCTGGGCAACGACCGGTCGGCGGCGCGGGTGGCGCTGGGACGGGTGATCGTGCCGTTCGACAGCGCCGACGCAGCCACCCGGGCCCGCTACCGGGACTACGCGGCCGGTCGGCACGAGCGCACCCTCAAGCCGCAGACCCTGGCGGCACTGGGCCCGAAACGGATCCTGTTCGCCCCGGACGTGGTCGGCACCGCCGAGCAGATCCTCGAACAACTGGCCGCCGACCCCGTGCTCTCACAGGTGTCGGAGCTGCGCCTGGAACTGCCGTACGAGTTCCGCCGGGAGGAGTACGAACAGATCCTGCACGACGTGCGACACCTGATCGCACCGGAGTTGGGCTGGCGTCCCGCCTCCCCGTCGCCGCAGGAGGCAGCGGTCCGATGACTCCCTTTCCGGAACCGGCCGTGCAGTTGGAGGTGCACACCCGCGAGCCGTTCGCCGAGGGCCACCGCTTCGCCGACACGGGCGCGTACGAGGTGCTCACCGCCACAGCCCACTACACGGTCGACCCCCATGGCGCCGCCCCAGCGCGCGATCCCGACCTCGACCTCGCTCCGCGTTGCTTCGCCGGGTCGGGGTCCGCGAACTGAACCTCGACGTCGGTGAGTTCCTGGCAAGATCTCCGCATGTCCGAAGCGAAGGTCGACGCCCTCACGCAGAGGATGGCCGAGCACATGGCCCTGCCCTTCCCACCCGGCTTTCGCGGCCTCGACATCGAGAGCCAGGACATGGTGATGCTCGACGCCGACGCCTACGGCTACGCCCTCGGCGTCGTCGAAGGCCCGCTCAACGAGCAGCGCTGTGCGGGCCTGACGCGGCTGATGACCGTGTTCGAGCGCGTCCTTCCGGCGATCCACGACGAGTACGCGACCAGGTACTTCACACACGTGCGCGACATGGCTGCGATGGCCGCCGAAATCGAGGCCCAGCGCGACATGTAGTCCATGCCGCCTACCCGCGCAAAGTCCACGGCCGCGTCATCCGTGGAGACCGCCAGTCCTGCGAACCGGCTGAGTCAGGATCCGGCGGCTTCGCATCTATGCGGTCGGCGTGCTGCTCGTCGGGGGCCGCCCGGCCCAGGCGGCGTGCAGGAGTCCGCCGAGGCCTTCCGCGGTCACCTCTCGGGGGTTGGCGTAGGGGTTGGCCAGCGTGACCTGGACGATCCGGTCGATGTCGCTCTCGGCCATGCCGAGTTCCCGCAGCGACCGCGGGGCGCCGAGCCGGCCGGCGAGGTCCCACAGATACGAGGCCGGGTCGGCCGGGGTGGCCAGAGCACGGCTGAGCGCTGCCACCGCCTTGGGTGCCGCGACCTGGTTGTGGGCGAGGGCGTGCGGGAGGACCACGGTGTGGGTGGGGGCGTGCGGCAGGTCGAGGGTGCCGCCGAGGGCGTGGCAGAGCTTGTGGTGCAGGGACATGGTGGTGGCCCCGAGGCAGGCGCCGCACAGCCAGGCGCCGTACTGGGCGCGGGCTCGGGCGTCGAGATCTGTACCGTCGGCGACGACGTCCGGGAGTGCGGCGGCCAGCGTTCGCACACCTTCCTCGGCCATCAGGTCGATGACCGGGGAGGCGTCCGGGGCGTACAGGGCCTCGACCGCGTGCGCGATCGCGTTCATGCCGCTGGTCACCGAGACGTCCGTCGGCAGAGCGACCGTGAGCGTGGGGTCGTACAGCACGGAGACCGGCAGGACGCGTGGGTCGCGGCCGGTGCGCTTGACGCCGTTCTCCGTCAGACCCCACACGGGCGTCATCTCGGACCCGGCGTAGGTCGTCGGGACAGCGATGACCGGCAGGCCGTACCGGAGGGCGACGATCTTCCCGAGACCGATCGCCGAGCCGCCGCCGACGGCGACGCAGCCGTCCGCGTTCACCTCTGTCGCGCGTCGTTGCGCCTCGGCCGCCGACTCGGCGGGCACGTGCATCCGCGCGTGGGGGTGGACGTCCACGGCGCGGGGGCCGAGGAGGCCGGCGACGGTCTCGGCGAGCTTCCGCTGTCCGGGCGAGCACAGCACCATGACCCGCTTGAGTCCTGCGTGGTCGATCTCGTCGGCGAGCCGGTCGAGGGCGCCGGTACCCATGACCACGCGCATCGGGAGCGCCTGGTAGCTGAAGTCGAGCGGGGTGTTCACCGGGTGTCCTGGTCCGTCTCGGGGTCGACGGTGATGTCGAACTCGGCCAGGCGGAACGGAGCGGTGACCCGGTACGTGCGGGCCTTCTCCTCGTCGTCGACCTGCGGGAAGTCGACGACCAGGCTCTCCTTCACGGCGAAGACGGCGTCCGAGTCCAGGTAGGGGCCGTCGGCGACGAAGATGTGCGTGGTCAGCGTTCGGTGGCCGTCGGCCTGGACGATGAAGTGGATGTGGGCGGGGCGGTAGGGGTGCCGCTCGGTGGCGTCGAGCAGCACTCCTACCGGGCCGTCCGTCGGAATGGGGTAGTGGCTGGGCACGACCGTGCGGAACCACACGCGGCCTTCGTCGTCGGCCCGGAACAGCCCGCGTCCGTTGCCCGGCGGCTGCACGTCGGGCTGTTGCACATCGTAGAAGCCGTCCTCGGTGCACTGCCACACGTCCACGCTCGCCCCGGCCAGTGGACGGCCGTCCGCCGATGTGACGCGGAGCGACACGACACAAGGTGTTCCGGTGCCCATGAGATCGATGGTGTCGCCACTCTCGCGCTGGGGGGACTCCACGACGTGGAAGGGGCCCAGGACCGTGCTCTCGGTGCCGCCGCCCTCCTCGTTCACCGTCTCGACCAGCATGGAGACACCCAGCACGTCGGAGAGCAGGATGAACTCCTGACGAGTGGGGTCACATGTGTGCCCGACGGCGGTGAGGTAGTCCACCGCGTACTCCCACTCCTGGATCGTGGGGCGCAACTCACGGACGTAGCCGTGCAGATGGCGCACGAGCCCTTGGAGCAGCTCACGCAGCCGGGGGTCCGGGGTGTCACGGAAACTGTCCACGGCGGCGGCCGTTATCGCCTTCACCGCCTCGTCGGTTCCGGGCATGGCATACCTCCAGTGGTGGCGCGTTCCTCGACCGGGGTCGCGGCCTCGATGTGTGTCTGCTGCCGTGCGCCGGAGAGCGCCCGCGCTGGTCGACGCTCCCCGCCAAGCGCCGAAGGCGCAGAGGCCAGGATGCGAGGGAAACGCTAGGGAGCCACGACCAGGGGCGATATCCGCAAAACGCGACCGCCACCCGCATCGCGCGACACGTTCCGGACGGCCGGGCAGGGACGAGGCCAGGAGGGCTCGTGGGGGACTCACGTCCACCACCTGGGTGATGAGGCTCGCACCAGACCGATGACCTGGCATGATCTGCCGGAAGCCGCGGATCACCCCTTGTTGCGCAGGCAGGGCCCGGATAACAATGGCGCATGGGCCGCTCCCCCTTGGCGAGCCACGTGCTGTGCCGCGACTCGGGCTTCGAGGACTTCCGCGAACGCCTCAACGACCTGTTCTATCCGGCGGAGGTCACCCCGCTGTCGGGTCCTGAGGGCCCCGGCGGCGAACTCCGTGGCACGCGCACTGAGCACATCACCGTCGGGCTGATGACCTTCGGCCAGCGCACGCGCGTCGATCCCGGGCGGACGCCGTCGCACTACCACGTCAACATCGTCCTGCGAGGGGCCATCGAAGCGGCCACCGGCCGCCAGGAGATGGTGGCCACCGCCGGAGACGCGATGGTCTTCACACCGACACAGCAGCACCGGCTGCTGAGCTGCGCCCACGGCGAGCAACACTTGGGAATCAAGATCGACCGGAGCCTCGTCGAAGCCGAACTCGAGGCTCTCCTGGGCCGCACTCTGCAGGCTCCACTGGAGTTTGCGTTCGACTTCGATCTGGCGACCGCGCCCGGGCGTAGCTGGCGCAGCACCCTGGACCTGTTGCTGGCCGAGTCCGACAACACCAGCGGGCTCATCGGCCGACGCCCGGTCCAGCAGCACTTCGAGCGCGTCCTCGTCAGCGGTCTGCTGCTGGCCCAGACGCACAACTACACGGAAGCGCTGCTGCGTCCGCAGCCTCCCGCCTACCCGCGGACGGTACGCAAGGCCGTCGACCTGATCGAGGCCCACCCCGAGACCCCCTTCACCGTCGGGGACCTGGCCCGGGCGGCAGGCGTCAGTGTCCGACGTCTCCAGGAAGGATTCAGGGAGCACCTCGGCGTGACCCCGCTGACGTACCTGCGCAACGTCCGCCTGGACCGTGTTCACGCCGACCTCCTCACGGGCGCCACCGGAGTCACCGAAGCGGCCGGGCGGTGGGGCTTCAGCCACCTGAGCCGGTTCTCCGCCGCCTACCGCGAACGCTTCGGTGCCGCACCCTCCGAGACACTGGCCGGGTCCGGAGGTCGGAGCCTTGGCAAGCGCGGGAACCGCGGGTAAGGCGGTCAACGGTTGCCGACATGGCCGTTGGCGCGGCCGCCGTACTTACCGAACAGTCCAGGGTCACGTGCATGAGGTTCCACGGTTCGCCGATCTGAAGGGGATCCCGCTCACGGCGCGTTCCACGACCTCCTCCACCAGGCCGCCTTGAGGGGGGACGCTCCCAGGCACCCTCTGCGTCGAGCGCACCGGAGGACAGTGGTCGTCCACGGAACGGCTCTCGCCCAGGCACGAGGCCCCCTGTCTGACCGCGCGAGCCTCGCCATCGGTGTTACCCGTCCCCTGACCAAGCTGTGGTGGATGCTGCGCGCGGGCGGTCGAGATGGTCCAATCTTCATATTCATCTGAGAGCCGTCGGGCCGAGCTACGTGGACGGCCACAGCGTGGTCGCAGGACGGCCGGGACGGGAGGCGGGGTTGGGCGAGCACGTCGGGGTGTGGGTGAGGCGGTTGCGCCCGGCCGCGGACCCTGGGGAGCCCACCTGCACGCGCGAAACAGTACGCCGTGCGACCGACCAGGTCGGTGACCTACCGGTCGCGTGGGCGGTCGGGGTGGCGGCCGACATCGTCCAGGGCAACGCACTCCCGGATCTGACCGGCGTCGGTCTGAAGGGCCCGCAGGTCCTGCGCTCCACCATCGAGGCGATCGTCATCTCGACGCTCGTCGCCATCGAGGCCGACGGACATCCACCGGCGCAGCTCCCGCCCGAGGCGGAGGCGCAGATCGTGGACCTGGTCCACCGCCGGGTTCCTCTCGACCTGCTCCTCACCCATCAGCGCAGGATCCACTCGCAGTTGGCCGACCACTTCATGGGCGGCTGTCGCTCCCTGGTACCGCTCGCCGATCTCGCGGCGTCACTTGAGCACGTGTCTCATGTGCTCTTCGAGTTCGCCGACACGTTCGCCACCATGACCGCCGAGTCGTACGCCGTCGAGAACGAGCGGTTCCTGAGGAGCACCGCGGCTGCCAGGTACGAGACGGTTCTGGCGCTGCCGGCGGGAGAGGGCTCCGTCGACGCGATGTCCCGACAGCTGGCCTACCCGCTGGCGAACGCGTACCACATCGGTCTGGTTCTGCATCCCGTGACCTCGCCGAGCCCCACCGGGGATCACTTGCACCAGGTGGCCCGGTCCCTCCTGCGCGGCCTCGGCGCGGACGCACACCGGGTGGTGCCGGTGGACCGCACCGAGGCATGGGCATGGGGAGCGTTCCGGGCGCGGCCACCGCGTGAAAAGCCGCTGCTGCCCGACGGGTCCGACGTGATGGTGGGCATGGCGTCACCTCACCGAGGCGTCCAGGGCTTCCGGCGCGCCCACGAGGAGGCCGTCGACGCGGCGCGGGTGGGGGCTTTGGGCATGCCCTCGACGGCAGACGCGAACGTCGTCCGGTACGACGAGGTCCGGTTGCTCTCGCTGCTGATCGCGGACCCCGACAAGGCCGCTCGCTTCGTGAGGGACGAACTCGGCGCACTGGGATCGAGCGCGGGTTCCACACGGGTTCTCCGCCGGACAGTGCGGGCCTACCTCGACTGCCACGCCAGTCCGCAGGAGGCCGCCAGAGAGCTGCAGGTCGCGAAGAACACGGTCATCTACCGGGTCAAGCGGGCCGAGGAACTCCTGGGCCGCCCCGTCAGGGAGTCCCAGCTCGAGCTGCACGCGGCACTCCGCCTCGCGGAGCTGTTCCCCGATCTCGACGACACCGGTCACTGACGGGCACACGTCACACATCCCGCGCGCCGCCACGGCCGTCGGCCCCTTCGCCGCGCCACCGTTTTGGACCCCGGGCCCAATCGGCGTCGCAACCTTGGCCGGTCAGGCATAGAGGCCTGCGTCACGCCCGGACTTCAATCAACAGCAGGACGACAGCACCGGCCACCGCTTCGGCGTGTGAGCCGCCGAGGCAAGGAGGCCTCATGACGACTCTCGATGACGTCACGACGTTGGGACCGCAGGCACAGGGCGAAGTTCGCGAACGTCTCCTGCAGACCGCTCGCGACCTGCGGCCGCTCCTGCGTGAGCACGCCGGCGAGTCCGAGCGCAACCGCCGTCTGGCCGAGAACACGGAGCGGGCCCTGCGCGAGTCCGGGTTGTTCCAGGCCACGGCGCCCCGCCGGTCGGGCGGGGCCGGCGGAGACGTCCGGACCCTCATCGAGCTGTCGGCCGAGATCTCTCGGGGGGACTCGTCCGCGGGCTGGGTCGCCTTCATCGCCAACACGACCGCGTTCGGTATGGGCCTCTTCCCCGACGACGTACGGGAACTGGTGTATGGCCCGGACCCCCGCAACGTCGCGATCAGCCAGTTCGCCCCAGGCGGGACCGCCGAGAAGGTCGACGGTGGCTACCGCATCAACGGCAAGTGGGGTTTCGCCTCGGGCTGTTACCAGGCCCAGTGGACGCTGAACGCGTTCCTGGTCCTCGACGCGGAGGGGCAGCCCTCGGAGGTGCGGTGGGCGCTGATGCCGCTGGCCGACATGCGGATCGAGGACACGTGGTACGTCGTCGGCATGGCGGGGACCGGCAGCAACACCCTCGTGGCCGAGGACCTCTTCGTCGAGGATCGGTGCACCCTGGACCTGGAGACGTTCATGGGTACGGCTGTCTTCCCGATCTGGCACGAGGACGAGACCAGCTACCGGGCGTCGCTGAACAGTCTCGCGTGTCTCGGCCTGTGCGGTCCGCTGCTGGGCATGGCCGAGGCCGCCTGGGACTTCACGACGGAGAACCTCGGCAAGGGCCGCCCCGTCAGCTACTGGGCCTACTCGGACCACCGGGACGCCCCCAGCTACCGCCTCGCTCTTGCCGACGCGCGGGTCGCGATCGACGCGGGCAGGATGCATCTGCTCAGGTCCGCCGACGAGATGGACGACGCCGCCCGCGAGGGCCGGGTCCTCGACACGGCGGCCCGGGCGCGGATCCGCGGCGACTCCGAGATCGCGACGCGCAACTTCCGCCGGGCCGTCACGCTCATGCTCGACATCGTCGGCACGAGCAGCTTCGCCCAGTCCAACCCGCTGCAGCGGGTCTGGCGTGACCTGACCGTCGCCAGCGGCCACGGCCTGAACAACCCGCCGCTGAACCGGGAGATCTACGGCCAGAGCCTCGTCGGTCGCGACACCGCGGAGATCGGTTCGCTCTGAGGTCGTCACGGCCGGGCCCTCGTGGCCCGGCCCTCTGGCCTCCACGGCGCGACCCGACACGTCGAAAGGATTTTCGCCATGACGACATTCGCCATGCCTTCGCCCGCCCACCCCCCCGATCCACCTGACCGCAGCGGAGCGGGCGGAGTCACTGCCGGCCGAGACCTTCAGGTCGGCGTTCCGGATGCATCCCTCCGGCGTCACCGTCGTGACCGCCGACCTGGGCGGGCGGCCGGTCGCGATCACGGTCAGCTCGCTGGCCTCCGTCAGCGCCGAACCGCCGCTGATCGTCTTCTCCGTCTCCTCGAAGGCCTCCAGCAGCTCGGTCCTGCGGCAAGTCGACAGCGTCGTCATCCACATGGTGGGCAGCGACCAGCTCTGGCTCGCGCAGCTAGGGGCTACCAGCGGCGTCGACCGATTCGCCGATACGAGTGCCTGGACGCGACTGGCCACGGGCGAACCGGTCTTCACGGCAGCACCCGCGTATGTGCGGGGGAAGGTGGTCTCCCGTATCGAGGCGGGAGAGGCCTCTATCTTCGTCGTCCACGCGGTGTCGGCGACCGTGCCCGAGGGCGCCGCCGAGCCCGTGTCGGCTCCGCTCGTCTACCACTCCCGGTCCTGGCACCGGCTCGATGAACGCTCGAAGCTGGCGTGACGCGGGCTGCGGTTCTCGTGCCAGGTCCGACGGACCCACTCGCTCCCGCAGCGCCGGCTCACGGCGTGCCGGTGAGGCTGCGCATCACCTCCGCGGCAGCGCGGTACGCGCGCACCGGCGGCTGCGCCTGCGACACCCGCCTACAGGCGCGCCACAGAAGCGAAGACTCCGGTCGACCCTGTCGGCGAGCGGGCCACCCAGCATCGTCCGTCGAAACGACCGAGGGGCCCGGGACCGCACGGCGCCGATCAGCGCCCCGTGCCCGGCACACCGCCCCAGCGCCGTGCGTGCGCAGACACCATGGAAGTCAGGGCGCGCGGATCCGGCGAAGTGGCGGACCCAGTGAGCGTCCGGCTTCGAACCGCGCGGGACGCGGTCACGCGTTCGGCAGCCAGGGCGCGAGCGCGGCGTCGACCAGACCGACCACCAGGTCCTGTTCAAGGTGCACGCCGTGCAGGAAGCGCTCGAACAGCAGCGGTCCGAAGATGCGGGCGACGAGTTCCCTGGCGTGGTCCTGGACGCCGGGGCGCAGTTCTCCGCGTTCGACGGCGGTGGCCAGCGCGCGGGTGAGCTCTTCGTCGGCCCGGCCGAACATCTCCTCGCGGATGCGCCGCGCGTCCTCGTCCCGCTCGGCCCGCTCGATGACCGTGACGAGGATCGACACGGCGCTTGGCTGGTTGAGCCGATGGGCCATCTGCTCCGCCTGGGAAACCAACTGGTCGCGCACGGGGCCGTCGCCGAAGGAGAGCAGGGGGCCGACGTCACCCGCGAGCGCGTCGAGCAGGAGGGCCTGCTGATCGGGCCAGTGCCGGTAGACGGTCGCGCGGCCGATCCCGGCTCGTTTGGCGACGCCGGCATGGGTGACGTTCTCGGGTCCGCCTTCGACGAGGAGTTCGGTCGCGGCGGCCAGAGCGGCGGCTCGGCTGCGCAGAGCACGGGGGTCGTCGTTGCTCCGGAGCATCGGAACACCTCTTTCTCGGCAACTTGTGAGACGCATTGACTCACAACCTATCTTCGATACATACTGTCTCACAGATGGCCACGGAAGTCCCGCCGAAGCGGGCGTCGTGGCCCTCCCCTGCCAGATCTGGTCCCCATTTACGGGTCCGCCGACCGAAGGAGAGCTCATGTCCGTGAACGAGAACGCCGTCATCCTGCGTTTCGCCGATCGTGCGACCGCCTACCAGGCGCTCAGTGACCTGAAATACCTCAGCCCCGCCACGACGGAGGTCCGTGCCGCCGTTCTGATCGAGCGCCTGGAGGACGGCGCGGTGCGCATTCCGGAGGGACTGGACACCGCGGAGGGACGCAACACGGCGGTCGGCGGGCTGGTCGGGTCGCTGGTCGGCATCCTCGGCGGACCCCTCGGCGTCCTGATGGGTGTGGGCGTCGGCGCGCTGATCGGCGGAGGCTACGACTACAAGAGGGCCGAGGAGGCCACCACCGCCGTCGGCGCCTTCGTCCAGCACGTCCCGCCCGGCGGCACGGCCCTCCTGGCCGAGGTCAGGGAGAGCGACACCCAGGCCCTGGACATGCTGGCCATGCGCTACGACGCCGTCCTCGAGCGCCGCCCGACCGACTCCGTTCGAATCGAGCTGAAGGCCATGGAGGAGGCCGCCGAGCGGATCCGCAAGGAAGAGGCGAAGGCCAAGCGCGCCGACAAGCGCGCCGAGATCGCGCAGAAGTTCGGCCGGCGCCCCGGCGGACGCGAGGAGGACGACGCGGCCTCGAAGGGCACGCTCGCCGTGTGACCGGCGCGAGCGCCATGGACGCGGGGCACGGACCGCACCGCGGTGCGACTTCTCTGCGCCCCGCTGGTCGGGGCGGGCCGATACCCCCCCGGCCCGCCCCGACCGCTTCACCCCACCGCTTCATCCGACACCGAGCACGGGCCTCGCACTCCCGGCCTCGCCGACCTGCCGACCTGCCGAAGGGAAAGACCCTCACTCCGGCGAAGGAGGGCCTGACCAGCCAACTCCCTCATGTCCGACGAGGCGAACCGCTCCCGCCAACTCGACTGCTACACCGGACCGGGAGGCCCCGCGTCTGCCGGCAAGGTCCGTACCGCCCGGGCGACGTCCACGCGGAGGTCGTCGAGGGTGTAGTCGGGGCCGAGGATCATGCGCCGCAACTGGGGCATGCCGATGCTCCAGCTCGCCAGGGCCAGCGCGAAGAACACCCGCGTGCGAGCGTCACCACCAGGAGCGGCGGACGCGGCGGCGTCGACCTTGTCCTGGTAGTGGCGGGTGCGGGCCTCTTCCGCGGCAACGGGCCGGTCACCGATCTCCAGGGCCTCCCACATGACCAGGCGCAGGGCCTCGGGGTGGGCGCGATGGTAGTCGAAGAGACGCTCGGCGTAGCCGGGCAGGTCGTCGCTCGGCGGGACGGCCTCGGCGAGGTCGGCCAGCACGCGTTCGAGGACGACGGCGAAGAGCTTGTTCTTGTCGCCGAAGTAGTCATAGATCGCACGCTTGTTGGCCTTGGCCTCGGCGGCGATACGGTCCACCCGGGCACCGGCGACCCCATGCGCCGCGTACTCCGCCGTCGCCGCCGCGAGGATGCGTTCTTTGGTCGCAGTGGAGTCGTATGCCATGCGTCCCAGGGTAACGAACTGGTTCGTTTGACCAATCCACGGCCGACATGCCAGCCTCATAACCGAACCATCCAGTTCGTTCGGTTGGAGAGGAACGATGTCCCGCAAGCTGCCCCTGCTGATGGCGCTGGCCTGTGGTGTCGGCGTCGCGAACGTCTACTTCCCCCAGGCCCTCACCCCGCTCATCGCCGATGGCCTGGGTGTCGCCCCGGCCACCGCGGCGATCGTGGCCACGGTGACACAACTCGGCTACGCCGCAGGGATCTTCCTGCTGGTGCCCCTCGGCGACCGTCTCCCCCGCCGTCCTCTGATCACCGGGCTGCTCGCCACGACCGGCCTCGCCCTCCTGGTCGCCGGACTCGCCCCGGCCACCGGTCCGCTCCTCGCGGCCGGCGCCGTGGTGGGCATCGCGACGGTGGTCCCGCAACTCCTGCTGCCCATGGCGGCCGGTCTGGTCGAGCCCGATCAACGGGGAAGCGTGATCGGCACCCTGCAGGCCGGCCTCATCGGCGGCATCCTGCTGGCCCGCACCTTCGGCGGCGTACTGGGCGAGCACCTGGGCTGGCGTGCCCCGTACCTCGTCGCCGCCGCGCTCACCGGGCTGCTCGCCGTCGCCCTCGGCCTCGCCCTGCCCAACGACGCCCCGGCCGTGCACGACCGCTATCCGACCCTGCTCTCCGACACCCTCCGGATGCTGCGCACCGAGAAGGCGCTGCAGCGCTCCGCGCTCTTCCAGGTCACCGTCTTCGGCGGGTTCAGCGCCGCCTGGACCGCCCTGGCCCTCCTGGTGACCGGCCCCCGGTACGGCATGAGCACCCAGGCGGTGGGCCTGCTGGCCCTGATCGGGGCGGGCAGCATGTTCTGCGCGCCCGCGGCCGGACGCTGGGTGGACCGGCTCGGTGCCGACCGGGTGAACCTGTGGTGCATCGTGGCCGCCCTCGCCGCGGCGGCAGTTCTCACCGCGGGCTCGATGGGCGGAGCGGCAGGCCTCGTGGCGCTGGCCGCCGGACTGCTCCTGCTGGACGTGGCGGTGCAGTGTGGTCAGGTCGCCAACCAGGCCCGCATCTTCGCTCTGCGACCGGAGGCCCGCAGCCGTCTGAACACCGGCTACATGACCTGCACGTTCCTCGGCGGCAGTGCCGGATCGTGGCTCGGGACCCGCGCCTACCTCCAGTTCGGCTGGGGTGCCGTCTGCGGCCTCATCGCCGTGACCGCACTCCTCGCCCTCGCCGCGTACCAGGTCGGCCGTCACGGTCGGCAGGACAACCGGGACGCCCGTCCCCACCCGATCGGCACAGCGCGGTGAGCACCCTTGCTGCCGGGTTCCCTTCTGCGCGACTCACGCGGAGGGGAACCGGCCAGGTCAACCCGCATTGAAGCGGCACGAGCCCGCCCGGTCGGCCTCGGTGCTGTACGGCACGGCACCGCGAGGTCGAGGACGGCGTTGACGTCCCAGGTGAGGGATTCGGACTCGGAGCCGGCCATGGCGTCGCCGGTCCAGCCGTTCTTCTCAGAGGGCGGTATGTAATTTGATCCTTGGTCTCCCGGAAGCTCCCCACCACAGCGTCGGTGGCGGTCTCGACGGTGAAGTCCACTGGTGGTCCTAACCTTTCGGGATGCTCTGGCCGGTGAGGTGGTCGGTGAGCCAGTCGCCGGTGAGCGCGTCGCGTTCGGCCGCGTGGTTGTAGAGCGTGTGCTCGCCGTCGGGCCAGATGCGGACGGTCGCGGCGACGGGGTCAGCGGCACGCAGGAAGGGCTCCTGGTCCTCGTAGCGGGCCAGAGGATCCTGGCCGCCGTGCAGCAGGAGCAGCGGGCAGGTGATGCGGTACTTGTCCGGGTCGAAACGCAGGGCATCCATGACCTCGGTCACCCGGTCCGGGGCGTCGGTGCCTACCACGGCGGCCATCTGCTCACGGGCGGTGCGGTATTCGGGGACCGTGGGCGCGGCCGGGGCGCCGTTGACCACCACCGCGCCGACGCGTGTATCGGCGGCGGCCAGGTGAGCGGCGAACAGGCCGCCGAAGCTGACGCCCTGCACCCCGATCGCGCCGCCGAGGCGGGGATCGGCCTCGACCAGGTCGACGAAGCGGGCGAAGCCCTCTGTGACGCGTTCGTCGACGTACAGTCCGTGACGCAGCCGCGACTCGCCCTGACCCGGACCTTCCGCGAGCAGGCAGGCCAGGCCGCGCGAGGTGTAGGCGTCGGCGACCGGCAGGTACGCGGCTCCCCAGCCGCTGAGCCCGCCCCAGACGATGACGGTGGCCTGTGCCTCGCCGGTCGGCGGCAGACACAGCCAGCCGCCGAGCCGCCCGTGACGATGCGGGATGTCCACGCGTTCCACGGCGGGTGCCAGAGCGGCGGTCGCGGCGGTGTGCCGGGCGTACAGATCCCGTTTTTCCGCGGTGTCGGTCTGGTGCGCCATCTGCGCGAACATCCAAGCCGCGGAGGCGAACCGGTACGCCTGCCGGGCGGTCGTGCGGTGCCCCGACTCCTCAGCCAGACGGGCCCGTTGCAGCTGTGTCCGCGCGATGGCCGCGGCTGCGTCCTGCCACGGTGTCCCGGCTGCGGTGTCGGCGAGCAGGCGGCGGGCGTCAGCCGGGTCCATGGCGCAGTCGGTGAGCCGCGTGAAGGGCATGGCCCGGTGCTGGGCCGCCACCAGCGGCGGCAGAGGAGCCGTCCCGGGGACTGCGGCCGTCATGCGATCGCCTTGGCCGTGCCGGACAGCGCGCCGTCCAGGTCGTCCACGAGCGCGCCGAGGTCCGTGCGGTCGGCCGCCGCGCCGAACAGCACGAAGTCAGGGCGTGCCAGGTAGGCGACCGCGCCGAGCCGCTGCAGGTACTCCCGGTGCCGCCCGTCGAGGTCGTCGACGGTGTCGAGGGCGACCACGGTGCAACCCAGGCGCGTCAGCCTGGCGAGCCGGTCGGGGCCGAGGGCGGCGGTGGGATCTTCGGTGGCGACCAGGGTGAAGCCGTATCCGGTCAGGTCGTCGAAGCGTCCCGTACGGCCGTCGGCGAGGCGGATGCGGCCCTGCGGGGTGAGGGTGCCGACGGGCGCGTCCCCGTCCGGCCTGAGCACCCCGCCCGCAAGGGGCGGGAACGGTGGCGGCGGCGGGACTTTGCCCGCGAAGAAGGCCGCATCCCGAGCCGCCGCTGCTTCGACGTCGTGGGTGTTGGCGACCTTGCCGAGGCCGATCGCCCTGTGGGTGAGGGCGGTGACGTGCGGGCGGCGCTCGCTCTCGTAGGTGTCCAGCAGAGCCTCGGGCGCCAGTCCGCCGAGGACGAGGTGCAGTTTCCAGGCGAGGTTGGTGGCGTCGCGCAGGCCGCTGCAGGCGCCCTGGCCGAGGTAGGGGGGCATGGTGTGGGCGGCGTCGCCGGCCAGGAAGACCCTGCCGGTGCGCCAGCGGGTGGCGATGCGGGCCTCGAAGCCGTAGACGAGCCGGCGGGTGATCCGCACATCGTCCGGGCCCAGGTCGTGGTACTGCCGCAGCAGCCGCCAGGCGGCCTCCGGGGCGGTCATCTCCTCCCGGGACTCGCTCGGCAGCAGGGCGAACTCGAAGCGCTGGCGGGTGGTGCCGATGTTGATGGTCATGTGCCCGCGCGCGGGATCGCAGTACTGGGTTCCGTAGGCGAACTCCGGTGGCTGGGGTCGCAGCCACTCGGTGTCGATGTTGACCCACTGCTCGTTGAAGCCGAGGTCCTCGCGCTCCACTCCGAGCAGTTCCCGTACCCCGCTGCGGCTGCCGTCGGCGGCGATCACATAGCGGGCCCGGACCTCGTCGCGCGGACCGTCCGCACAGCTTGTCTCGGCGTTCCAGCCGCGCAGGCGCAGGGTCACGCCGTCGTCGTCCTGGTCGAGGCCGGTGACCGCCCAACCCTGGCGAACGTCGACCGAGCCGTAACCGCGCAACCGCTTGTCGATCGCGTGCTCCACGTCCGGCTGGTACATGGAGATGTGATCCGGATATCCCATCGGGCCGTCGAGGTTCGCCGGGATGCGCACCAGCGTCTCGCCCTTGCCGTTGACCCACAGGTACTCGCACGGGGACGAGTCCCGCAGCGCCTCGTCGACATCGCCCGCAGCCTGGACGGTACGTGCGGTCTCGTCGTCGATGTGGGTGAGCCGGGGCAGCCCGTACAGGGCCGGCCAGCGTTCGCAGACGACCACCCGGTGGCCGAGCCGGCCGAGCAGGGATGCCGCGGCGAGTCCGGTCGGACCGTAGCCGACGACGGCGATGTCATAGTGCGGAGCCATCGGACACCTCCAGAGACAGCCCCGCGCCGTTGCGAGGGGTCGTGGTGGGATGGGAGAGGGGTGCGGCTCGACCGTGCGGTGCGTGCCGCAGCTCCGTGTGAATCGAGATTCACAGTTGGAGTGAAGCGAGATTCACACAACGGCAACATGGACGTCAAGAGCCCGGTCGATAAACTGCGCAGATGACCGAGTCCCCCACCCGCAGGCCCGCCGCCCTCCGTGAAGGCAGTCGCCGTTCGCAGCAGGACCTCATGCAGGCCGGGTACGCGCTGCTCGAAGAGGGTGGAGTGGACGCGCTCACCGTGGCTGCGGTCGCCGAACGGGCCGGCATGGCGGTCGGCAGCATCTACCGCCGGTTCGGAGACAAGGAAGGGCTTCTGCTCGCCATCCAGCACGCCTTCACCGAGAACCTCCAGGCCGAGATCACGGAACGCATGTCCGTGGAGCGGTTGCGCCTCCTGCGCGATCCGGCCGTGGCGATCGCCGAAGCGGTCGGCGCGATCACCGACGCCTTCCGGGCACACGAGGCCCTGTTGCGCGTTTTCCTGCTGCTCGGCACCCGGCACGAAGCGGTACGGGTCGAGGGCTCGCGCGTCAGCGTGGAGGGCAAGCGCTACTTCACCGAGGCGCTGCGTCACACACCCGTCGCACACCCGGACCCCGAGGCCGCCCTGGACTTCGCCTTCCGCCTGGTCTACGCCACGATCGCGCACCGCATCACCCAGGGCGAGTTCCTCGAATCCGACCGCCCACTGCCCTGGAACGAGCTGCGCAGTCACCTCCAGACCGCGGTCATCTCCTATCTCCTCGGCACCCCGGACGGCCGCTGACCTCCCTGACGCACCGTCGCACACAAGGGTGCGCACGGGGCTTGACGCAGCGGGATCGATTGTGAGCTCACGCTCACCACAAGTGTGATTGGCGGCTCACACATAGGTTCGCTCCAGTCGCTTCCGGCTCAGGCCCTCTCCCACCCCCGGAGCTCCGTCGTGGCCCGAGCAAGTCGAAGGTGAGTTGTCGATGCATGCGACCGTGCCTCTGCCCACCTCCGACGTCGAACTGTTCGCCGAGGACGTGCTGCACGACCCCTACCTGGCACTCCGCGACATCAGGGAAGCCGGGCCCTGTGGTACGGCTGACCGCCTTACGACGCCTGGGTCCTTTCCCGCCACGAGCACGTCGGCGGCGGCCCTGTCCGACCACGCACGTTTCTCCTCGGCGCACGGCGTCGGCTACGAGGACCAGTTCAACGCACGGATGCAGGGCACCGTGCTGGTCAGCGACCCGCCGGACCAAGCCCGACTGCGGGCTCCGCTGTCCGACAAGCTCACCTCCAAGGCCCTGGCGGGGCTCCGCACCCGGATCGCCGCCCTCGCGGACGCCCTCGCCACCGACGCCGCGGCCAAGGGCGACTTCGACGCGTAACGGATCTCGCCGCGGTGCTCCCCGTGACCGTGGTCGCCGACCTGGTCGGACTCGGCGAGGAGGCACGGGGCCCGCTGCTGTCGTTCGCGAACGCGGCGTTCAACACCTTCGGCCCGTTGAGCGCCCGCGCCCCGGCATCCATCCCCTTCGTCAACTGGATGTTCGGGGACCTCAGCACGGTGATGGCGCCGGAGAACCTCCGCCCGGACGGCTGGGTCGCCGCCATCCACCAGGCCGCGGAGCGGGGGAAAAATCGCGGCCGCCTCCGTGGTGCCCCTGCTGTCCGCGTACGTGATCGCAAGCATGGACACCGCCATCAACGCGATCGGCAACACGATCCTCTTGTTCGCCCGGCACCCGCAGACCTACCAGGAAGTACGCGCCGAACCGGCGCTCGGCGGCCCGACGTTCGGCGCAAGACGCGACAACGCCTGTGACCTGTTCGCCGTACCGCATCAGCCGAACACGTCAGAACCCGTCGACAGGAAGCCCCCTTGGGCCACGGCACCTTCAGCAGGATCGTGTCGCGGGCCGCAAAGCAGCGGGACGCCTGACCGTTCCGCGAGCTCGCGGGCGCTGACACCGTACGCCTCCCGGATCCATACGTCGTCAGGGCAGACGCCGAAGGCACCGCAGTCGGTGCGGACCCGGCCGACGCAGCCGACGCCGGTGAGCGGGTAGGTGCACCGGGGAACGAGTCTCGGTTTTCAGGCCTGCCCTTGTTCAGGGACCATGCACCGTCGGCGGATCCACGCCCGGGGCAGCCGCCCTGCGTTCCGGTCCCCTGCCCGGCTGCACCACTTCACGGGACGCGACGATCCGCCCCGGAAGTCGAGGACCCGGTCGCCTGCGGGATGCCGCCGCTCTGCTGAACGCCTGGAGTCCTCGCCCCCGAGTTGCCCACCAGCGTGGGCTCGGCCCGCCCAGTGGCTGGATCCGTGCGTCAATTTCGTTCGGGACACTTTGTTGGTACGTCCTGACATACCCGTTGACATCCGCGCGAGGCGGCTCCATAGTCTCTCCAACTAGAGCGCGCTACTAAAGCGCTCCAGTCGCTGAACAGGTGGTCCACACCTACGACCGCCGCAGAAGCGCCGTCACGCACGGCACACACATGCCATCCGCGCGCCGCCTCGTTTCTCGGTGATCAGGCATCGACCACCGACGTCGGACGCGCCCCAGCTCATCACCGACTCCACCCCGACAAGCACAGCGAGGTGCAAGGGACATGCACAGAAACCACCGAGCCGCGGTCCTCACCGCTACCGTCCTGGCCGGGACCCTGCTGGCCGCCGGCTGTTCCAGCAGCTCGGGCGGCAAGAAGTCCGAGGAAGGCAACGCGGCCGCCTCGGCGGGCAAGGCCACCACCCCGCGCATGACGGTGGCCATGGTCACCCACGCCTCCCCCGGCGACACGTTCTGGGACCTGGTCCGCAAGGGCGCCCAGGCCGCAGCCGCCAAGGACAACGTCAAGCTCGTGTACTCCAGCGACCCCAACGCGGGCAACCAGGCCAACCTGGTCCAGAACGCCATCGACCAGAAGGTCGACGGCATCGCCCTGACCGCCGCCAAGCCCAGCGCCATGAAGGACGTCGTGGCCAAGGCCACCGCCGCCGGCATCCCCGTCGTCGGCTTCAACTCCGGCGTCGGCGACTGGAAGCAGCTCGGCATGCTCGAGTACTTCGGCCAGGACGAGAACATCGCGGGCCAGGCCTTCGGCCAGCGCCTGAACCAGCTCGGCGCCAAGCACGCCCTGTGCGTCATCCAGGAGCAGGGGCAGGTCGCCCTGGAGGCCCGCTGCGCCGGCTTGAAGAAGGGCTTCAGCGGCCAGACGGACATCCTTTACGTCAACGGCACGGACATGCCGTCGGTGAAGGCGACGATCACCGCCAAACTGAAGCAGGACTCGTCCATCGACCAGCTGGTCACCCTCGGCGCGCCGATCGCGCTGACGGCGGTCCAGTCGTTGTCCGACGCCGGCAGCAAGGCCAAGCTCGCCACCTTCGACCTCAACAAGGACCTGGTGAAGGCCGTCCAGGACGGCAAGGTCGAGTTCGCCGTGGACCAGCAGCCGTATCTGCAGGGCTACCTCGCCGTCGACGCCATCTGGTTGTACAGGACGAACGGCAACTTCAGCGGCGGCAGCACCGCGCCCGTCCTCACCGGCCCCGCCTTCATCGACAAGACCAACGTCGACACGGTCGCCAAGTTCGCCGCGAACGGGACCCGGTGATGAGCATGGCCCAGCACGCCGAGCCGGCGGTGAACACACCGCCGGCCCCCGGCCCGGAGGAAACCGACGGCCGGACCGTGCAACGCACCCTGACGTTGAGGGCGTTGGCCCGGCCCGATGTGGGCGTCTTTCTCGGTGCCGCCGCCGTGTACGTGTTCTTCCTGATCGCGGCACCGCCGGTGCGCGACGCCGGCTCGATGGCGAACATCCTCTACCAGTCGTCGACCCTCGGCATCATGACCGTCCCGGTGGCGCTGCTGATGATCGGCGGCGAGTTCGACCTGTCGGCCGGCGTCGCTGTGATCACCTCCGCCCTCACCGCGAGCATGCTCAGCTACCAGCTGACCATGAACGTCTGGGTCGGCGTGATCGCCGCCCTGATCGTCTCCCTCGGCATCGGCTTCCTCAACGGCTGGCTCGTGGTCAGGACCGGCTTGCCCAGCTTCCTGGTCACCCTGGGATCCTTCCTGATCCTGCAAGGGGTGAACCTCGCGGTGACCAAGCTGGTCACCGGCAACGTCGCCACCAACGACATCAGCGACATGGACGGCTTCAGCAGCGCCAAGAGGGTCTTCGCCTCCAGCTTCGACATCGGCGGCGTCCAGGTGAAGATCACCATCTTCTGGTGGCTGCTGTTCGCCGCGATCGCGACCTGGGTGCTCCTGCGCACCAGGTACGGCAACTGGATCTTCGCCGTCGGCGGCAACAAGGACAGCTCGCGAGCCGTCGGCGTGCCGGTGGCCTTCACCAAGATCTCGCTGTTCATGCTGGTCGGCGTCGGCGCCTGGTTCGTCGGCATGCACCAACTGTTCTCCTTCAACACCGTGCAGTCCGGCGAGGGCATCGGCCAGGAACTCATCTACATCTCGGCCGCGGTGATCGGCGGCTGTCTGCTGACCGGCGGCGCCGGATCCGCGATCGGCCCGGTCTTCGGGGCGTTCATGTTCGGCATGGTCCAGCAGGGCATCGTCTACGCCAACTGGAACCCGGACTGGTTCAAGGCCTTCCTCGGCGTGATGCTGCTCGGCGCCGTCCTGATCAATCAGTGGGTCCAGCGCACAGCGACCCGGAGGTGACCCCTATGACGAACCACGCAAGCGGCACCCACGGCGCCGTCCTCGCCCACGATGTCCCCGACGACGCCGAGCGCCTGATCGTCCAACTGCGCAACGCCGGCAAGGCCTACGGCAACATCCGCGCCCTGCACGGCGTGAACCTGAAGGTCCGGCCCGGCCAGGTCACCTGTGTCCTGGGCGACAACGGCGCCGGCAAGTCCACCCTGATCAAGATCATCTCCGGGCTGCACCAGCACACCGAGGGCGAGTTCCTCGTCGACAACACCCCGGTGCGCTTCTCCACCCCGCGCGAGGCGTTGGACAAGGGCATTGCCACCGTCTACCAGGACCTCGCCGTCGTCCCGCTGATGCCGGTGTGGCGCAACTTCTTCCTCGGCTCCGAGATGACCAAGGGCCCCTGGCCCATCCGCCGTCTCGACATCGAGAGGATGAAGAAGACCGCCGACCACGAGCTGCGTGAGATGGGCATCGTCCTGGACGATCTCGAACAGCCCATCGGCACGCTCTCCGGCGGCCAGCGCCAGTGCGTGGCCATCGCCCGCGCCGTCTACTTCGGCGCCCGCATCCTCATCCTGGACGAGCCCACCGCCGCCCTGGGCGTGAAGCAGTCCGGTGTGGTGCTCAAGTACGTGGCCGCCGCCCGAGACCGCGGCCTCGGGGTCATCTTCATCACCCACAACCCCCACCACGCCTACATGGTCGGCGACCACTTCAGCGTGCTGCGCCTGGGCACCATGGAACTGTCCGCGGCCCGCGATCAGATCACCCTCGAAGAGCTCACCAACCACATGGCCGGCGGCGCCGAACTCGCAGCCCTCAAGCACGAGTTGTCCCAGGTTCGTGGCGTCGACACCGAGGCTCTGCCGGAAGGGGAAGACCTCACCGCGCCCGTGGCGGCCACGGGCGAGGCGGCCGCGTCCTGACAACGGCACACGCCTCAACTGTCCACACAGGTGGGCGTCCGCGGTCCGGCCCCGGGACGTCGTTCCCAGAACGCCTGGCCGAAGGCGCCCACCGACATCCGAGCGAACAGGGGGAAAGCCTCGCATGAGCACCGTACGCGTCGGAGTGATAGGCGCCGGCAACATGGGCGCCGATCATGTGAACACCCTGCACCGTCATGTCTCAGGGGCCGTGGTCACCATGGTCGCCGACATCGACGAGGAACGGGCCGCCACCGTCGCGGACGCCGTCCCCGGGGCGCGTGTGACCGCTGCCCCCCACGCTCTGATTGATGATCCGGCGGTCGACGCCGTCGTCATCGCCTCGCACGACACCACCCACGCCGATCTGGCCGTCGCGGCCGTACAGGCCGGGAAACCCGTGCTGTGCGAGAAGCCCCTCGCCCCCACGCCGGCCGAGTGCGTCCGCGTCGTACGGGAGGAGCGGCACACGGGCGGGCGGCTGATCTCGCTGGGATTCATGCGCCGCTTCGACCCCGCGTACACAGAGCTCAGGGCTGCGATCGCGGCTGGTGCCTGCGGGTCGCCGCTGCTGCTGCACTGTGTCAGCCGCGGGGTCTCCTCGGCTCCCGGTGCCACGGACGAGCTCAGCGTCACCGGGTCGGCCGTCCACGAGTTCGACACCGTGCCCTGGCTGATCGACTCCCGGATCGAGGAGGTGAGTTGGCACGCCGGTCGCTCCACGAGCACGGCCACCGGCCTGCGCGACCCCCAACTGATACTGCTGCGCACCGCCGACGGCGCGCTGACCACCGTCGAGGTGTTCCTCAACGCCGGTTACGGCTATGACATCCGCTGCGAAGTGGTGGGCGAGCGCGGCACCTTGGCCCTGACCCACCCCGCGCGCGTCGTCACCGACGCCGCCGGCGCCCGGTCCCTCGGCCACCCGGCCGACTGGCGCCCCCGGTTCGCCGACGCCTACCGCCTCGAACTCCAGGCCTGGATCGACGCGATCGCCTCCGGCGCGCCCTCGCCCCTAGCGACCGCGGACGACGGCCTGGTGGCGAGCGCGGTGGCAGAGGCCGTCATCACGTCCATGAAGAACGGGGGCAGCAGCGTCGCCGTCCGGGTCCCGGAGGTCTGAGCATGCCCGCCTTTCCCACCGCTCTTCCCGCTCCGCGCACTCCGGCCTCGATGGATGCGCCCGTACTGCGCTGGGGCGTTCTGGGCACCGGCTGGATCGCCGAACGCTTCATCGCCTCCGTGCAGCGCCACACCCGCCAGATCTTCACGGCCGTCGCGTCGCGTGACGGCGCCCGTGCCGAGGAGTTCGCGGGCCGCCACGGCATCCCGCACGCCTACGGCTCCTACGAGGAACTGGCAGCCGCGGCGGACGTCGACGTCGTCTACGTCGCCACCGAGCACACCGCCCACCTCGACTGCGCCCGGATCTCCCTCACGGCCGGCAAGCACACGCTCGTGGAGAAGCCGCTCGCGCTCAACGCCTCCCAGGCCTCGGAGATCGCTCGACTCGCCACGGAGCGCGGCCTGTTCTGCGCCGAGGCGTTGTGGACCTTCTTCCTGCCCAGATTCGACGTCGTACGGCAGATCCTCGACGCCGGTGTCCTGGGTGGCATCCGCACCGTGCTGGCCGACCACGGCGAGCATTTCGCGGGCGGCCACCGCATTCTCCGCACCGATCTGGCCGGCGGGCCCCTCCTCGACCTGGGCACGTACCCGATCTCCTTCGCCGTGGCGGTCCTCGGCGAGCCGGTGGAGGTGCGGGCTTTCGCCCAGCCCCACCCGGCGGGCGTCAACGGCCAGACCGCCGCCCTCCTCCGCGACGCGGACGGCGGCCAGGGCATCGTCCACACCACGCTGTTCAGCGACACGCCCACCACGGCCACGGTCGCCGGAACCCACGCGACCCTGAGCCTGCCGGGCCCCTTCTACCAACCCGGCGAGGTGCTCCTCACCCCGGCGGGCGGCGGGACACCGCTGTCGTACGGCGAAGCGCGCACCGCACATGACGCCCTGCACTTCGAGGCGGCGGAGGTGGCCCGGTGCATCGGCGCCGGACGGCTCCAGACGCCGCTCCGGCCGCTGGAGGACTCCGTGTCCACACTTCGGGCGATGGACGAGATCCGCCGACTGTGCGGTATCTCCTGGCCCGGCGAGGACTCAGGAGCAGTCTGGGGAGAGGCGGCACCCCAGCCCCCACCGGCGGCCTGACCGCCGCTCGCCGTCAGCGCTTCGCCGGCGGCCCGCTGGTCCCCCGTACCACCAGCTTCGGCTCCACCACGGCCTCCCGCGGCTCGCGTTGAGGATCCTCCAGCCGTTCCACCGCGAAGCGGACGGCGTGCTCTGCCATGAGTCCCGCGTCCTGGCGCACGGTGGTCAGCCCGATCGGCATCAGGTGGGAGAGATGGCTGTCGTCGTAGCCGACCACGGACATGTCGCGCGGAACCTCGACGCCCGCGCGGGTCAGGGACATCAACAGGCCCATCGCGCTGCGGTCGTTGCCCGCGAGGACCGCGGACGGCAGCGGGTGCCCCTCCTCGCGCTCCGTCAGCAGCAGACGCCCGGTCTCGATGCCGGACTGCTCGGTGTGCTCGCCGGGGATGACGCATTCCTCGGCCTCCAGGCCATGGCGGCGCATCGCCGCCCGGTAGGCGCGCCGCCGTTCGGCCGAGCCGGGGCCGCGGCCGCCGTCGACGTGCACGATCCTGCGGTGTCCGAGCTCCACGAGGTGGTCCATCGCCTGGCGCACCCCCTTGCCCTCGGCGGAGTGCACGAAGTCCACGTGCGCGTGCGCGACCCTGCGGCTGACGGAGACCGCGACCGTACGGCGTCCCAGCTCGGCCAGGAAGTCGGGTTCGGCGAAGGAGCCGAGCACGATCACCGCCTCGCAGCGGTGACTGAGCAGCGCCTCCACGGCCTTCTCCTCGCTGCGGCCCGAAGTGGCGCCGGAGAGCAGGACCTCGTAGCCGAGCCGCTCGGCCTCGGGGTAGATCCCCTCGATCAGGTTGGTGTGGAAGGTCTGCTGGACGGTGAACATCACGCCGAGCGTGCGGCTGCGGCCACGCGCCAGCAGCCGGGCCGCGCTGTCGGGCCGGTAGCCGATCTCGTCGGCGACCCGCAGCACCCGCTGCCGGGTCTCCTCGCTCGCGCCCGGCTGATGGCGGAACACGATCGAGACGAGCGCCCGCGAGACGCCCGCCTTCTCGGCGACGTCCGCCATCGTGGGCCGCTGCTTGCCCGATGCATCCACCGTGAACCCACCTTCCGACGCCGTCCACCCTAGCGGTGATCAAGAAATCTTCCGGCAACAACCTATTGACATGACATTCGGACTGGGGTCATCGTACTCGCACTAGAGCGCGCTAGTAGAGCGCGGCAGGAACTCACCCGCGACAGCTCCCCGGAGTCCTCACCGGCGTCCGCGGAACGAAGGGAAACCAGCGTTATGCCGTTCGAAGTGCTGACCATGGGCCGCGTGGGAGTGGATGTGTACCCGCTCCAGACAGGCGTGGGACTGGCCGAGGTCACCTCGTTCGGCAAGTACCTGGGCGGCAGCCCCACCAACGTCGCGGTGGCCGCGGCGCGCTACGGACGTACGGCCGCGGTGATCACGAAGACCGGCCGGGACCCGTTCGGCGGCTTCGTGCGCACCGCACTGGCCGGCTACGGCGTCGACAGCCGCTTCGTCGGTACGTCGGACATCGCGCCGACCCCGGTGACGTTCTGCGAGATCTTCCCGCCGGACGACTTCCCGCTGTACTTCTACCGCCTGCCCAAGGCGCCCGACCTGGACATCGCCGCCGGCGAACTGGACCTGGACGCGGTCCGGGACGCGGCGGTCTTCTGGATGACGGGCACCGGGCTGAGCGAGGAGCCCAGCCGCTCGGCCACGCTGGCCGCGCTGGAGCACCGGGCGAAGGCCGGCACGACGGTGTTCGACCTGGACTGGCGGCCCATGTTCTGGGCCGACCCCGCCCGGGCGCGGACGTACTACGCCCAGGCGCTGCGGCACAGCACGGTGGCGGTCGGCAATCTCGACGAGTGCGAGGTCGCCACGGGCGAGCGCGAACCCTACGCCGCCGCGAACGCCCTGCTGGCCGCGGGCGTGGAACTCGCGGTGGTGAAGCAGGGCCCGAAGGGCGTACTGGCCATGGACCGCAGCGGAGCGGTCGCCGAGATCCCCCCGATGCCGGTCGACGTGGTCAACGGCCTCGGCGCCGGCGACGCCTTCGGCGGGGCCCTGTGCCACGGCCTGCTCTCCGGCTGGGACATGGGCCGCACGGTGTCCTTCGCCAACGCCGCCGGTGCCCTCGTCGCCGGCCGTCTGTCCTGCTCGGACGCCATGCCGACCGAGGCCGAAGTCAACACCAAGCTCGATGAGGTGACCCGTGCAGTCTGAGAAGCTGAGCCGGATCGTGTCCGCCCGCGTGGGCGACCCCGGCGCCGTCGAGGCCGCCGCAGCCCGCCGTATCAGGGCCACCTCGCTGCTGGGCGAGCACGGCAAGGCGATGATCATCGCGGCGGACCATCCGGCCCGGGGCGCGAACGGTGTCGGCTCCGACCCGACCGCCATGGCCGACCGCTTCGAGCTCCTCGACCGGCTGTGCACCGCCCTGGAACGCCCGGGGGTGACGGGGGTATTGGCCACCGCCGACATTCTCGAGGACCTCCTGCTGCTCGGCGTCCTCGACGGCAAGAGCGTCTTCGGTTCCATGAACCGGGCGGGCCTGGCCGGGTCGGTGTTCGAGATCGATGACCGGTTCACCGGCTACGACGCCGCCACGATCGCCGCGATGGGCTTCGACGGCGGCAAGATGCTCACCCGCATCGCGCTCGACGACCCGGCCACCCCGGCCGCCCTGTCCGCGACCGCGCGGGCCGTCAACGAACTCAACGACCGTCGACTCATCGCCATGGTCGAGCCGTTCATGTCGGCGTGGCAGGACGGCACGATCCGCAACGACCTGTCGACGGACGCTGTCGTCAAGTCCGTCACGATCGCGTCCGGGCTGGGCCGGCGTACCGCCTACACCTGGCTCAAGCTGCCGGTCGTCGCCGACATGGAGCGCGTCCTGGCCTCCTCGACCCTCCCGGCGCTGCTGCTGGGTGGTGAGGTGACCGACCCGCAGGCGGCGTTCGCCTCCTGGGGCAAGGCGCTCAAGCAGCCCACCGCGCAGGGCCTGGTCGTGGGCCGTTCCCTGCTCTATCCGGCGGGCGGCGACGTGGCCGGAGCCGTCGACAAGGCGGTGAGCCTGCTGTGAGCGACACCAGCAAGTACCACCTGCCCAGGGGCACTGCGGCCGACGGGCCCTACGACCTCCTGGTCACGCCCGAGTCGGCGGGCTGGGGATACTCCGGCCTGAGGATCCTGACCCTCAAGCCGGGCGAGGCACACGCCGTGTCCACCGGCGACTCCGAGTTCCTGGTCCTGCCGCTGACGGGCTCCTGCACCGTCACCACGGACGGCAGCGTCTTCGAACTCATCGGTCGGACCGGCGTGTTCGCCTCGGTCACCGACTTCGCCTATCTGCCTCCCGAGACGGAGGCCCTGATCGGCAGCGCACAGGGAGGTCTGTTCGCGCTGCCCTCCGCCCGTACCGAGCGGAGCTCACTCTCCGCCCGGTACGGGCCCAAGGAGGACGTGCCCATCGAGCTCCGCGGCGCCGGGGCGTGTTCGAGGCAGGTCAACAACTACTGCCTGCCCGGCACCTTCGACGCCGAGCAGCTGCTGGTCTGCGAGGTGCTCACACCCGGCGGCAACTGGTCGTCGTATCCGCCGCACAAGCACGACGAGGCACGGCCCGGCCAGGAGTCGGAGCTGGAGGAGATCTATTACTTCCAGGTCGCGGGGGACGGGAACGGCTTCGGCTACCAGCGGGTGTACGGGACCACCGAGCGGCCGATCGACGTGCTGGCCGAGGTGCGTTCCGGGGACGCGGTGCTGATCCCGCACGGCTGGCACGGACCGTCCATCGCCGCGCCCGGCTACGACCTCTACTACCTCAACGTCATGGCCGGCCCCGGCCAGGACCGCGCCTGGCTGATCTGCGACGACCCCGCCCACGGCTGGGTCCGCACCACCTGGGAGTCCCAGGAGATCGATGACCGGCTTCCCTTCGAAGGACTCACGCAGCGATGAACACCGTCCGGCTCACCACCGCGCAGGCTCTGGTGCGCTTCCTCGCGAACCAGTACAGCGAGCGCGACGGCCAGGAGCAGCGCCTCATCCCCGGGGTGTGGGGCATCTTCGGGCACGGCAACGTGGCCGGCATCGGCCAGGCGCTGCTGCAAGCGGCCACGACCGGCGAGGCCGACCTGCCCTACTACCTCGCCCGCAACGAACAGGGCATGGTCCACGCCTCCGTCGCCTACGCGAAAATGCGCGACCGGCTGGCCACCTTCGCCTGCAGCGCCTCCACCGGCCCCGGCTCCACCAACATGATCACCGGCGCGGCACTGGCCACCACCAACCGGCTGCCGGTCCTGCTGCTGCCGTCCGACATGTTCGCCACCCGCGCCGCCGACCCGGTGCTGCAACAGCTGGAGGACACCCGCGGCGGCGACGTCACCGTCAACGACGCCTTCCGCGCGGTCTCCAAGTACTTCGACCGCATCTCGCGCCCCGAGCAGCTCATCCCGGCCGCCCTTGCGGCGATGCGGGTGCTGACCGACCCGGTCGAGACCGGTGCCGTCACCCTCGCGCTGCCGCAGGACGTGCAGGCCGAGGCGCACGACTGGCCGGTGGCCTTCTTCCGGCGGCGGGTGTGGCACGTGGGCCGCCCGGTGCCGGAGCCGGCCGCCGTCGAGCGGGCCGCCCGTCTGCTGCGCGGCGCCCGCAAGCCGCTCATCGTGGCCGGTGGGGGTGCCGTGTACTCCGGCGCGGAGACCGCGCTGCGGGCGTTCGCGGAAGCCACCGGCATCCCGGTCGCCGACACCCACGCCGGCAAGGGCGCCGTCCCCTGGGACCACCCGTGCGCGGTCGGGGGCATCGGCTCGACGGGGTCGTACGCTGCGAACGAGCTCGCGAAGGAAGCCGATGTCGTCCTCGGCATCGGCACCCGCTACTCCGACTTCACCACCGCCAGCCACACCGTCTTCGCCCACCCGGACGTCACCTTCGTCAACCTCAACGTGGCCCGCCTGGACGCCGTCAAACACTCGGCGGAGCCGCTGGTCGCCGACGCCCGCCTCGGCATCCAGGCCCTCGCCGGTGCGCTCACGGATTGGGAGGTCGACCCCTCGTACCGCGAGCGCACCCGCCACCTGATCGCCCGCACCAGGGAGATCGAGGACCGGTGCTTCACCATCGGCCACGGACCGCTGCCCGCCCAGACCGAGATTCTCGGCGCGCTCAACTCCGTGCTGGACGACCGCGCTGTGGTCATCAACGCGGCCGGCTCCATGCCCGGCGACCTCCAGCAGCTGTGGCGTGCGCGCGACCCCAAGGCGTACCACGTCGAGTACGCCTACTCCTGCATGGGCTACGAGGTCGCGGCCGGCGTCGGCGCCAAGATGGCCGATCCCTCCCGCGAGGTCGTCGTGCTGGTCGGTGACGGCTCGTATCTGATGATGGCGCAGGAGATCGTGACCATGGTCTCCGAAGGCCTGAAGGTCATCATCGTCCTGGTCCAGAACCACGGCTTCGCCTCCATCGGCGCCCTGTCCGAGTCACTCGGCTCACAGCGGTTCGGCACCAAGTACCGCTTCCGCAACGGCGATTCAGGACAGCTCGACGGCGACGTGCTGCCCGTCGACCTGGCCGCGAACGCCTCCTCCCTGGGCGCGGACATCCTGCACGCCACGTCGGTGGAGGAGTTCCGGGCGGCGCTGGAGAAGGCCAAGGCCGCCACCCGCACCACCGTCGTGCACGTCGAGACCGACCTCTACGGGCCCAACCCGCCCGGCCACGGCTGGTGGGACGTCCCGGTCAGCCAGACCTCCGCCCTGGAGTCCACTCGCAGCGCGTACGAGACCTACGCCGCCCACAAGAAGACCCAGCGCCACTACCTGTAAGTCCCGTCCCCGCAAAGGAAACCCGCACCGTGAAGACCATCGAGCACTGGATCAACGGCTCCCCCACCCCGGGCTCCGCCTCCGACACCCAGCCGGTGTTCAACCCGGCCACCGGACAGGAGCAGGCCCAGGTCGTCCTCGGCGGCACCGCCGACGTCGACACGGCGGTCCAGGCGGCCTCCCGCGCCTTCGAGACCTGGTCGGAGTCGTCCCTCAGCCGACGCACCCAGGTCATGTTCGCCTTCCGCCAGCTGCTGGTGGAGCACGAGGAGGAGCTGGCCCGGGTCATCTCCGCCGAGCACGGCAAGACGGTCGACGACGCCCGCGGCGAGATCACCCGCGGCCGCGAGGTCGTGGAATTCGCCTGCGGCCTCGGCGACGTCCTCAAGGGCAGCTTCTCCGACCAGGTCTCGCGCGGCGTGGACGTGCACAACTTCCGCCAGCCGCTCGGCGTAGTGGCGGGCATCACCCCGTTCAACTTCCCCGCGATGGTGCCGCTGTGGATGCACCCCATGGCCATCGCCACCGGCAACACCTTCATCCTGAAGCCGAGTGAGCGCGACCCGTCGGCCGCGAACTTCGTCGCCGAGCTGTACAAGAAGGCCGGACTGCCCGACGGTGTCTTCAACGTGGTGCACGGCGGCAAGGACGCCGTCGACGCGATCCTCACCCATCCCGGCATCAAGGCCGTCTCCTTCGTCGGATCGACGCCGATCGCCAAGTACGTGCACGAGCAGGCCACTTCGCACGACAAGCGGGTCCAGGCCCTCGGCGGCGCCAAGAACCACGCCGTCGTTCTCCCCGACGCCGACCTGGAATTCGCCGCCAACCACATCACCGCCGGCGCCTACGGCTCCGCCGGCGAGCGCTGCATGGCCGTCTCCGTGGCCGTCGCGGTCGGCGACGCCGCGGACGGGCTGGTCGAGATCCTGGAGCGCAAGGCCCGCGAGGTGAAGGTCGGTCCCGGTGACGTGCCCGGCACGGAGATGGGCCCCCTGGTCACCAAGGCCGCCCAGGAGCGCGTCGAGAACGCGGTCGGCACCGCCGCCGCCCAGGGCGCCACCGTGGTCGTCGACGGGCGTGGGCTCAAGGTCGACGGCCACGAGGACGGCTTCTTCACCGGCCCGTCCTTGCTCGACCACGTCACCGCCGAGATGGACGCCTACAAGGAGGAGTTGTTCGGGCCGGTCCTGGCCGTCGTGCGCGCCCAGTCCCTCGACGAAGCGATCGCGTTGATCAACGCCAACCCCTACGGCAACGGCACCGCCCTGTTCACCGCCTCCGGCGAGGCCGCCCGCCGATTCCAGCGCACCATCCACGTCGGCATGATCGGCATCAACGTCCCCGTGCCCGTCCCGATGTCGTACTACTCCTTCGGCGGCTGGAAGGACTCCCTCATCGGCGACAACCCCATCCACGGCCCCGAGGGCATCCGCTTCTACACCCGCCCCAAGGTCGTCACCACCCGCTGGCCCGAGCAGACCCACAACATCGCCGCCGGCTTCGACTTCCCCACCTCCAACTGACCCACGCTCCCTCCCCCCGAAGGACACGCCATGGCAACGGCGCCATCCCCGCTCCGCACCACCGCCGGCAACCTGTGCCTGGGCTCCGCCCCCGACTCCTGGGGCATCTGGTTCCCCGAGGACGAGCACCAGGTGCCGTACACCCGCTTCCTCGACGAGCTGGCCACGGCCGGATACCAGTGGCTGGAGCTCGGCCCCTACGGCTACCTCCCCACCGACCCGCAGCGGCTCAAGGACGAACTCGACGCCCGCGGCCTGCAGGTCTCCGGCGGCACCGCCTTCGGCGCACTGCACCGGCCGGAAGCCTGGGACGACATGCTCGCCCACGTCCGCCAGATCGCCACGCTGACAGCCGCCGCGGGCGCCCACCACCTGGTCCTGATCCCGCCGATGTACCGCGATGAGAAGACCGGCGCGTTCACCGAGTCACCCGAGCTGACCGCCGAACAGTGGGCGGGCTTCGGCAAGGCCGCCGACCGGCTCGGCAGACTGCTGCTCGACGAGTACGACATACGCCTCGTCATCCACCCGCACGCCGACAGCCACATCCAGACCCAGCCCGAGATCGAACGGCTGCTGAACGAGTCCGACCCCCGCTACACCAACCTCTGCCTGGACACCGGGCACGTGGCCTACGGCGGCGGCGACAACCTCGACCTCATCCGCCGCTTCGGCGAACGCGTCGGCTACGTCCACATCAAGCAGATGGACCCCGCCGTGCTCGCCCAAGTGGCCGCCGAGGACCTCTCCTTCGGCGAGGCCGTCCAGCGCGGCGTCTGTGTGTCACCCCCGGCCGGTGTGCCGAACCCGGCCGACGTGGTGACCGAACTGGCAAAGCTGGCTGCCGAGTTGTTCGTGATCGTCGAGCAGGACCTGTACCCGTGCGCTCCCGAGGTGCCGCTGCCCATCGCGGTCAGCACGCGTGAGCATCTGGCGGGATGCGGGCTGACGGGCACCCGGCGCCCGAACCTCGACCGGTAGGGGGTGGCCATGGACGTCAGGGACGACGCGACTCACGCCCCCACCCGCACGAACGACGCCCCGCCCGCCGTCTCCCGGCGGCTGCGCGTCATCACCGTCATCGCCACCTTCGGCGGCCTGCTCTTCGGCTACGACACCGGCGTCATCAACGGCGCCCTGCCCTACATGACCGACGATCTCGGTCTGACCGCGGTCACCGAAGGCATGGTCACCAGCTCCCTGCTCCTCGGCGCGGCGCTGGGCGCGATCACCGGCGGCCGCCTGTCGGACGCGCGCGGACGACGCCGTACGATCCTCACCCTCGCCGTGATCTTCTTCGTCGGCGCGCTGGGCTGCACGCTCGCGCCGAACGTCGCGGTCATGGTGGTGGCCCGGTTCGTGCTCGGCCTCGCGGTCGGCGGCGCCTCGGTGACCGTGCCCGTCTACCTCGCGGAGGTCTCCCCCGCCGAGCGGCGCGGCGCACTGGTCACCCGCAACGAACTCATGATCGTCAGCGGGCAGTTGCTGGCCTTCACCTCGAACGCGGTCATCGCCCAGGTCGGAGGTGAGTCCGGCGGAGTGTGGCGCTGGATGCTCGTGCTCGCCACCGTCCCGGCCGTGGTGCTGTGGTTCGGCATGCTGGTGATGCCGGAGAGCCCACGCTGGCTGGCCTCCCAGACCCGCTTCACCGAGGCGCTCGACGTGCTCAAGCAGGTGCGCTCCCAGCAGCGGGCCGAGGCCGAGCTCGCCGAGGTGTCCGCGCTCGCCGTGAAGGAGGAGCAGGAGAAGCTCGGTGGCTGGCAGGACATGCGGTCCACGCCATGGCTGCGCAAGCTGATGTTCGTCGGCTTCGGCATCGCGATCGTGCAGCAGATCACCGGCGTCAACACGATCATGTACTACGGCACCCAGATCCTCACCGACGCCGGCTTCGCCGCCGACAGCGCGCTGACCGCGAACATCGCCAACGGCGTCATCTCGGTACTGGCCACCTTCGTCGGCATCTGGCTGCTGGGCCGGGTACCCCGTCGGCCGATGCTGATGACCGGTCAGATCGGCACCACGTCAGCCCTGTTGCTGATCGGGGTGTTCTCGCTGGTGCTGCCGTCCGGCGACGGACGGGCGTACGCCGTGCTCGCGATGACGGTCACCTTCCTCGCCTTCCAGCAGGGCGCGATCTCCCCGGTGACCTGGCTGATGCTCTCCGAGATCTTCCCGATGCGGATGCGCGGCTTCGGCATGGGCGTGGCCGCGGTGGTGCTGTGGCTGACCAACTTCGTGATCGGCCTGGTCTTCCCGTCCCTCGTCTCCGGGATCGGAATCTCCAACACCTTCTTCCTCTTCGTCGTGGCAGGCGTCTTCTCGCTCGCCTTCGTCAAGCTCTACGTCCCGGAGACCAAGGGCCGCACCCTCGAAACCCTCGAAGCCGAACTCCGGGCGCGCTTCTCCCAGCCGGACCCAGTTAGGAAACGATCATGACTGTACGTGTAGGTGTCATCGGCGCCGGCTGGATCGGCAAGGAGCACATCCGCCGTCTCACCGACACCGTCACCGGCGCCCGGGTCACCGCGGTGACCGACATCGACGCCGCCCGCGCCGCGGAGGCAGCGGCGCCGGTCGGCGCCCGAGTGCTGCCCGACGGCGCCGCCCTGATCGCCGCGGACGACGTCGACGCCGTGCTCGTGACGTCCTGGGGTCCGACCCACGCGGAGCACGTGCTGAACGCGATAGCCGCCGGGAAGCCGGTGTTCTGCGAGAAGCCCCTCGCCACGACCGCCGAGGACTGCCTGAGGATCGTCGAGGCCGAGGTCGCGCACGGCCGCCGACTGGTCCAGGTCGGCTTCATGCGCCGCTACGACACCGGCTACCGGCAGATGAAGCAGGTCATCGAATCCGGCCGGATCGGCGAACCGCTGATCGTGCACTGCGCCCACCGCAACCCGACCGTCCCCGAGTCGTACACGTCCTCCATGGCTGCCCTGGACACGGCCGTACACGAGGTGGACGTGCTGCGCTGGCTCCTGGACGACGAGATCGTCTCCACGCAGGTGCTCACCCCGCGCGCCACGAGCAAGCGGTTCGCGCACCTCAAGGACCCCCAGATCATGCTCTTCGAGACCGCCAAGGGTGTCCGGATCGACCTGGAGGTCTTCGTCAACTGCCAGTACGGATACGACATCCAGTGCGAGGCCGTCGGCGAGGAGGGCCTGGTCCGGCTGCCGGATCCGGCAGCCGTCGGTGTCCGCGTCGCCGCCCAGCACAGCACCGAGGTGCTCACGGACTGGGTGGGCCGCTTCGCGGACGCCTTCGACACCGAGTTCCGGGAGTGGGTCGCGGGAGTCGCCGCCGGTGACGAGCCCACGGGCCCCTCGGCCTGGGACGGCTACGCCGCCACCGTCATCACCGCCGCGACCGTCGAGGCCCTGGAGTCGGGCCGCGTCGTCGCCACCGACCTCAAGCCCCGACCCGCCTTCTACGGAGGTGCCGCGTGAAGATCGCCCTCGACCCGTACATGTTCCGTGCTCTGCCGATCGACGACATGGTGCGCACGGTGGCCGAACTCGGCTACGAGTACATCGAGTTGTCGCCACGCGACGACTTCATGCCGTTCTTCCTGCACCCGCGGGCGGACGACGAGCGCATCACGGAGCTGAAGAACGCCCTGCGCACGCACGGCGTGAAGCTGTCCTCCGTGCTGCCGCTGTACAAGTGGTCGTCGCCCGACGAGACCGAGCGACAGGCGGCCGTCCGCTACTGGAAGCGCATGATCGAGATCACCGCGGACCTCGAATGCCCCCTGATGAACTCGGAGTTCAACGGCCGGCCCGAACGCGCCGCCGAGAGCGAAGCCGCGTTCTGGCGCTCACTGGAGGAACTGCTCCCGCTGTTCGAGCGCGAAGGCATCGCCCTCAACCTGGAGGCCCACCCCGACGACTTCTGCGAGGAGAACACCCCCGCCGTCGACCTGGTCCGCGCCATCAACAAGCCGTGGGTCAACTACCTCTACTGCGCCCCGCACTCCTTCCACCTCTCCGGCGCGGACCCGACGGCGGACATCGCCGCGATGATGCACTACGCCGGCGACAAGCTCCAGCACGTCCACATCGCCGACTCCTTCAACCACAAGGGCTCCAGCGGCCTGCGCTACATCCTCAACCCGCCCGGCACCACGGCTCGTATCCACCAACACCTCGACATCGGCCAGGGCGAAGTCGACTGGGACACCTTCTTCGGCACTCTGCGCGAGCTGGACTTCGACGGCGTGGCCACGGCCTGCGTCTTCGCCTGGGAGGAACGGGCCCGCGAGTCCTCGGCGTTCATGCTCGACCGCATCACCAAGGAACTCGCGGCGTAGTCGTTGCGGTCTTTCCCCCGCCCCCGCCCTGTCGCGAGCCGTGGGCGGGCGGCGGCGGATCCGTCCGGCCGACCGGGCTCGCCTTGATCACCAGGGGGCGTCTGCGAGTGCCGGTCGTGGCCCCCGGGAGGGGAGCCCTGCCGCCGGAGTGGAGGGGGCGGTCGTGTCGCCGGTCCCCGCCCGCGCCGGCGTTCGCCCTGGGGATCGCCTGTGCCGGCTCGTTGCGGGGTCTTCCGCGCGTTCCGAGTCGGGGTGCCGGTAAGAACCATGTCCGTGGCACCGGCAGCAAGCGGAGAGCGCCTACTTCAGCCGGGAAGCGATCGCGCAGGCGGCCGAGCCCAAGGAACTGGTCGTCATCGACGGTGCCACCCATATCGACCTGTACGACAAGGACGAATACGTCACCCCCGCCGTCGCCAAGCTCACCGAGTTCTTCGGCAAGCACCTGGCGGGGTGACCGCCCTCCACTCCGGACCCGGCCCGCGGAGCGGGCCCGTTCCCGCGCGGTCGAACCAGGGAAGGCCCCCGGCTTGCGCAGGACCGCTCCCCGGTCGTCCCCTCCGTCGACCCGGAAGCCGGAATCCCCGTCCCCGGCACCACCACCGGTCCCCCGGCTCCGCCGGCACACCGACGACATCGAACAGGTCCGCGTCCCGTACTCCTTCTCTGAACCAACGAGGGTGTCCCGTGATCAGGTGACGGGACGGTCAGCCAGGAGGGAAGCGCCGGAATGGCTCCGGAGCACGGGCGCACGGCCCAAGTGTTAGGTTCCTGCCCGTGTTGGAACACCAGGACGAGACCAGGGCGGCCTACGACGGGGTCGTCGAGCTCTATGCGTCGATGTTCACCAGTCGGTTGGAGACGAGGCCGTTCGCGCGGAACATGATCGGCACCTTCGCGGAGCTCGTGCGTGCCACGGGGAACCTGCGGGTAGCCGACGTCGGATGCGGCCCCGGTCATCTGACGGCCATGCTGCACGACTTGGGGCTGGACGCGTTCGGGCTCGACCTCTCGCCCGCCATGGTTGCCCACGCTCGGCGGGCCCAGCCGGTGCTGCGGTTCGACGAAGCACGAATGGAGGCCCTGCCGGTCGAGGACGGTGCACTTGGCGGAGTGCTGGCCCACTACTCGATGATCCATACCCCACCTGGGGAATTGCCCGCGCTGCTCGCCGAGCAGGTGCGTGTCCTGGCACCAGAGGGCCTGCTCCTGGTGTCCTTCTTCGGGATGACCGAGGGATCTGAGCCGGTCCGCTTCGACCACAAGGTGACGCCCGCCTACAACTGGCCGGTGGACCGGTTCGCCGAACTGCTGGCCGAAGCCGGACTCGTCACGTTCGCCCGGCTGCTCCACGACCCGGAGTCCGAGCGAGGCTTCCTCGACACCCACTTGCTGGCCCGCCGCCCTCAGAGCGTGCCCCTGGCCTAGGCCGCGTATCGAGTCGTGATCATCGGGTGGTCATGGTGCGGTCTTTGATCCAAATCATCGAGGCGTGCAGGTGGAGACCGGTGAGGTAGCTGTCGGGAGTCTTGTCGTATCGGGTGTCTCACCGTCTGGGGCGGGTGAGGCACGTGGAGCCGACGTGAGCCGACCGGTGCACCGACGTCCGGGCAGGGACTCATGGGACATGGGCCGGCACCCGGCTCAGGTGGCGGGGAGGATACGGCGCGTTTCGTAGGCCCACATCGCGATCTCGACCCGGTTGCGGGCGTTGAGTTTGGCCATCAGGCTGGCCAGATGCGTCTTCACGGTGCTGAGGCTGATGTGCAGCACATCGGCGATCTCGGTGTTGGTCAGCCCGCGGGCGACGGCGAGGAGCACCTGCTCCTCGCGGGCGGTGACGGGGGAGACCGGCTGGGCCACGGGCCGGCCGGCGGGCAGGTCCGCGAACGCCTGGAGCAGACGGACGGTGACGCTGGGCGCGATGAGCGCCTCACCGTCGGACGCCGACCGTACGGCCTGGGCCAGAAGGTCCGGTCCCGTGTCCTTGAGGAGGAATCCTCGGGCGCCGGCACGCAGTGAGCCGTAGACGTACTCGTCGAGGTCGAACGTGGTGATGACAACCACGGCCAGCGGGTCGGCGACGTCCGGGCCGGCGATCAGCCGGGTGGCCTCCAGCCCGTCGAGTACGGGCATGCGGATGTCGAACAGGCAGACGTCGGGGCGTAGTTCGCGGGCCAGACGTACCGCTTCCCGCCCGTCGGCGGCCTCGCCGACCACCTCGATGTCGGGCTGGGCGTTGAGCATGATCCGCAACCCGGTGCGGATGATCGTCTGGTCGTCAGCGACGAGGACGCGAATGGACACGGCTCTCGTTCCTCGCTCTCGGCAGTTCGGCTTCGACGTGCCAGCCCCGGTCGGTACCCGGGCCGGCTCGTAGTGTGCCGCCGAGCAGGGTCGCGCGCTCGCGCAGTCCGGTAAGTCCGTATCCGTCGCGACCCCGGCCGGTGCGCCGGCCGTTGTCGTGCACGCTCACCCGTACCGTGTGCCGTTCCGCGGTGACCCGAACGACGAGCTCGGTCGCGTCGACCGCATGGCGCAGCGCGTTGGTCACCGACTCCTGCACGATCCGGTAGACGGCCGCGTCCACGGCCGGGGGCAGCGCGTCCAGTTCGCCGTCGAGCCCCAGGTCGACCCTGAGGCGACCACCCGGGGTGCTCACCAGGCGCTCCAGATCCGCGACTCCGGCAGGGGGCGCCAGCTCGGCGCCGACCCCGCGGTCGCGCAGCGCGGCGACCATGGCGCGCATTTCCTCCAGCGTGCGCGCCCCTTCCTCCTCGACCTCCTCCAGCGCCTTGACGGCGGCGGACGGGTCAGCGCCAGCGAGCACTCCGCCCGCCTGCGCGATGATCACCATGGCCGACACGTGGTGGGCCACCGTGTCGTGCAGTTCCCGGGCGAGTTGCTCGCGCTCGCGGGATCGCACCTGCTCCACCTGCCGCTCGCGAGCGGTCACCCAGAACCGCACGGCGGCCCCGAACACGCCGGGCAGCAGCAGGAAGACCAAGCCCGCGACGTTCTCGACGACCGGCGTGTCGTCCGTGACGGAACACAGCACGCCGGTCGCGAGGATCACCGCGCCGCCCAGCACGATCTCGCGTCCCGATCCCCACCGGGGCAGCGCGTACACCAGCACGAGCACGACCAGGCCGGTGTAGAGGCCGACGGGCTCGCGCGGGGCGGCGACCAGCGAGGCCACCTGAAGCAGGCTCAGCGAGCCGAACGCCAGCGTGACCATCGCCAGGGGGCGGGTGCGGCGCCACAAGGGCAGCAGGCACAGCCATACGGCGAACACCACCGCCACCGGCCGCCACACGACGTTCTCGCGCAGGGCGGCCTCCAGCACCACACCGCTCAGGCCCGCGGCGAGCAGAGCCCAGTCCCGCCACACCCGGGCGGGCGCGTCGGGCGGCCGGGGTTCGGTCCACAGGGTTCGCAGGTCTTCTCGCAGCACGGTTCTCAGCCTAGGGACCGTGGCGTGCCGCGCATCGGCCGAAAGGACGGTTCGTCACTCCGCCCCGGGGCCGACGGATCCGCGGCCCGCGGGCCGATGCCGCGGAGCGCCGTGGCGACGAGCCTCGGGATCGGCGGCCGTACAAGGACGGCCGACGAGGTGGTTGGAGGACCCGATGCTGTCAAATGCCCTGTTGCGCCTGGGCGCAAGCGCCGCCCGCCATCCCTGGCGGGTGATCGCGGCATGGCTGGTCGCCGCCACGCTCGCCGTCCTCGCCGCCGTCGCCTTCGGCGGGCGGACCACGGACTCGATGACCGCTCCGGGACTGGACTCCCAACAGGCCGCGCAACTGATCGAGAGGGCCGGCACCGGCCAGGAGGGGATGACCGCCCAAGTGGTCGTCACCCCCCTCGACGGCGCTGCGACGTTCTTCGACCACGGCGGCGCGCGCACCGCTCTGGCGCGGCTGCAGACCGAGGTGCGGCAGCTGCCGCACGTGCTCGGCACGAACGACCCGGCGGGGGCACTCGACGCACCCGGGGACACCGCCGTGCGCGGCGGCCTTGTCTCGGCCGACGGGCGGATCGCGGTCGTCCGGGTGCAGTACCCCGACCAGAGCCGGCTGTCGGCCGAAGACCTCGACGCCCTCGTCGGTCTCGGCGACCGGCTGCGCGCCGAGCTGCCGCTGCGCATCGAGATGGGCGGGAACCTCTTCTACGCCTTCTCCGACCCCGACGGCGGCGCGAGCGAGCTGATCGGCCTCCTCGCCGCGGCCGCGATCCTGTTCCTGGCGTTCGGTTCGCTCGTCGCCGCCGCGCTGCCGATCGGCATGGCGGTCTTCGCACTGACCGTCGGGGTCGCCACGATGACGGTACTGGCGGGGGTCACGGACGTCCCCACCTTCGCACCGGTCCTGGGCAGCATGGTCGGGCTCGGAGTGGGCATCGACTACGCGCTGTTCGTGCTCGCCAGGCACCGGGAGTACCTCGCGCGCGGGCTCGATCCGCACGAGGCGGCCGGACGAGCGGTGGCCACGGCGGGGCGGCCCGTGGTCTTCGCCGGCGGCACCGTCGTCGTGTCGATCCTCGGCCTGGCGGTCGCGAACGTGCCGTTCATGACGGTGGGCGGGCTTGCCGTCTCGATCGTCGTCCTGATCATGGTGCTCGCGTCGGTGACGCTGCTGCCGGCCTTCCTCGGAGCGGCCGGCCCGCGTCTGGGCCGGGCCGGCCGGATCGGCCGGGCTCTTCGGGCCGGGCGGCTCTTCCGACGGCAGGGCGCGGCGCCGGACGCCGTCCCCGCCGCCGGATGGCGGCGCTGGATCGGGCACGTCAGCCGGCACCCGGTGCCGTACGCGGTCGGCGCGGCGGGACTGCTGCTGACCGCGACGCTGCCCGTGCTCGGCCTGCGCGTCGGCCTGCCCGACGACGGCTCACTGCCCCACAGCCGTACCGAGCGCCGGGCCTACGACCTCGTCGCCGAGGGGTTCGGCCCGGGCACCAACGGTCCCCTCGTCATCGCCGCGGACCCCACCGGTGATCCGGGCGTGCTGGACCGACTCGTCGGGGCGGTAGCGGCGGATCCGGGCATCGCATCCGTCGCGCCGACGCACATCGATCGGGCCACCGGCATCGCGACCCTCGTGGTGTTCCCGACCACCAGCCCTCAGGACAAGGCCACGACCGACACCATCGCCCGGCTGCGCACCGACGTGCTGCCCACGGCGATCGGGCACGGCCCGGCCAGGGCCCACGTCGGCGGCGCCGCCGCGAGCCTGTCCGACGTGGGCCGACGCACCAGTGAGCGCCTGCCCGTGTTCGTCGCCGCCGTGCTGGCGATGTCGTTCCTGCTGCTGATGCTGGTCTTCCGCTCGATACTCGTACCGCTCAAGGCGGTCCTGCTGAATCTGCTGAGCATCGGCGCGGCCTACGGCATCATGGTCGCGGTCTTCCAGTGGGGCTGGGGAGGCTCGCTCATCGGGCTGGAAGCGACGGTTCCGATCGTGTCGTTCATCCCGATGTTCCTCTTCGCCATCCTGTTCGGCCTGTCGATGGACTACGAGGTGTTCCTCCTCTCCCGCGTACGCGAGGAGTACCTGCGCACCGGCGACAACGGCACGGCGATCGTCGAGGGCGTCTCGCGCACGGCCCGGATCATCACCTCGGCCGCCCTCATCATGGTGGCGGTCTTCCTGTCCTTCGCCGTCGCCGACGACCCCTCCACCAAAATGTTCGGGCTCGGCCTGGCCACCGCGATCTTCATCGACGCCACGGTCGTACGCATGGTGCTGGTACCGGCGACCATGACACTCCTCGGCCGGACCAACTGGTGGCTGCCGAAGTGGCTGGACCGGATGCTTCCCCGCGGCCCGGTCGGCACCGACGACACCGACGCGGAATCCACGGATGAGGCCCCGCGTCCACGGCTGGTTGACCGTTGACTCAGTTCCTGCCCGCCCTTGGCGTCCGGCACTTCAGCCCGTCACCCAGGCCGTGTTGGAGGCGCGTGGGACTGTGTGCGGTGCGAGGTTGGCCCGGGCGACGCTCAGGTGGCCGGTGCGGTGGAGGGCGGGGCCGTCGTCCCCCGGACCACGAGGTGTGGAGCGACCACCTGTTCGCCGGTACCGGTGTCGCGACCGTCCAGGCGCGCGATGGCCCGGTCCACGGCGAGGTGCGCGAGGCGGGGGATGTCCTGCCCGACGGTGGTGAGGTCGATATGGGCCAGGCGGGCCAGATGGCTGTCGTCGAAGCCGACGACGGAGATGGCGCCGGGGACGGGAATGCCGCTGCGGAGGAAGACATCGAGGACACCGGTCGCGCAGCGGTCGTTGAAGGCGAGGACCGCAGTGGGGCGCGGGTGGGAGGCGGCGAGAACCTGGGCGGCCTCGGCGCCCTCTGCCTCGGTGAGGCCCCCGGGCACGACGCGGATGTGCTCGGTGAGACCGTGGCGGCTCATGGCGGTGCGGTAGCCGCGTCGCCGGTCGGCTGCGCCGGGGGCCTTGCCGCCGTCGATGTGGGCGATGGCGCGGTGGCCCAGCGCCACGAGGTGGTCGACCGCCTGGCGGGCGCCCTTGTCGTCGGCGGTCCGTACGACCTCCAGGCCGGGGACGGGTGGCCGCAGGTGGCGGGCCACAGAGACGACCGGCAATTGCCCGGCGAGCTCCGTCAGCCGTGAGGCGGGGGCCTGTGGGCCTAGCAGGATCAGCGCCTCGCAGCGGTCGTCGAGCAGGGTTTCGACGGCACGCTGCTCACCCCGTCCGGCGCTCACGGCGCTCAGCGCGATCTGGTATCCGGCTGGTTCGGCGGTGGCGTAGATGCCCTCCACCAGGTCGGCGTGGAACGGATGCTGGAGGCCGAACTGCACGCCGAGCAGGTGGGAGCGGTGACTGCGCAGCAGTCTCGCCCGGGCGTCCGGGCGGTAGCCGATCTCCCGCGCGGCCTCCAGGACACGCTCGCGGGTGGCGGCGCCGGCCCCCTTCGCCCCGCGCATCACGATGGAGGCCAGCGCGGTGGACACACCTGCCCGCGTCGCCAGGTCGGCGAGCGTCGGCCGCTTCCCGTCCGGGACCGCCGGGGTCGCAGGCATACTGTCCTCTCCTGGTCGGTCTCGTCTGCTGGGGACCGATTGTAGAACGTTCCATTTGGGCGTTGCTTCAGGAGGGGGCTCGGCAACGGCACGGTGACGTGAGAGGTACTACCCTGGCGGCGGCCGCTCGGGCTGGAGAAGGCGCCGCCGAGGCGGCGTGCGTGTGCTCGGTGCTACGGCCGCACTGTCACCGGGCTCTCCCTGACGTCACCCACGCTGACCGCACCGCCTGTGGCGATCGAACCGATCGCGGCGAGGGCGATGCCCAGCGCGGCCCGAGCGTCCTCGCCGGTCACCGACGGAGCACGCTTGTCCCGGACGCTGTCAGTGAACTCGGCCAGTTCGGCTACGTAGGCCGCGTGGAAGAGATCCTGGTCGTAGCTGACGCACTCAGCGGCAGCGCCGGCCGCACCGTAGGACGTGAGGTGGCTGCTGCGCAGGTCACCCAGGGTGAGCATGCCGGTCGAGCCCTTGACCTCACCGCGGACGTCATAGCCGTACACCGCCTGGAAGTTGGCCTCCGCCGTGGCGATGGCGCCGTTGTCGAAGCGGATCGTCACCACGGCCGTGTCGAGCAGTCCGTGGTCCTTGAAGTCGGGCCGGATCAGGGCGTCGGCCATGGCGAAGACCTCGACGGGCTCTGAGCCGGGGTTGAGGTAGCGCAGGACGTCGAAGTCGTGGATGAGCGTCTCCAGGAAGATCGTCCATGGCGGGATGCGCGACGGGTCGTGCAGTTCGGGGTCCCGGGTGAGGGAACGCAGCAGCTGCGGGACGCCGATGTCACCGGCGGTGATCTTCTCGTGGGCGGCGCGGAAGCCGACGTCGAAGCGGCGGTTGAAGCCCACCTGGAGCGCCACGCCCGCCTCATGCGCGGCGGTGACGGCGCGGTCGGCTTCGTCGAGGGTGACGGCCATCGGCTTCTCGCAGAAGACCGACTTGCCGGCGCGTGCTGCGGCCTCGACGAGTCCGGCGTGGGTGCGGGCGGGCGTGACGATCACGACCGCCTCGATCTCGGGGTCGTCGAGCAGGTCACCGATCTCCGTGTACGTCTTGCGGCAGCCGAGACGATCGGCCAGAGCCTTCGCGGCCCCGGGTGCGGGATCGGCGATGGCGGCCAGCCGTACCCCGGGGAGGCGGCGGGCCAGGGTCTCGGCGTGGAAGGAGCCCATGCGTCCGGCGCCGATGAGGCCGACCGCGAGGGACTGGGGGGAGGTCATGACACATACTCCGTGATCTACGTCGTGGCTTCGGTGGTGGCGGCTGCCGTGGTGCGCGGACGCGAGGGCGGGGCAGATGTCCCGCGGACGCTCCTGTCAGACGGTGAAGGCGGCCCGGAAGCGTTCCAGAGCGGCCTCGCTGTCGCTGGAGGCCCATGCCTCCATGGCGACGGTGCCGTCGTAGCCGATGTCTGCGAGGGTGCGGGCGATGGCCGGGTAGTTGATCTCTCCCGTGCCCGGTTCGCAGCGGCCCGGCACGTCCGCCACCTGGATCTCACCGATGAGTCCCGCGCCGTGGGCGCTGCGCACCAGCTCGATCAGATTCCCCTCGCCGATCTGGGCGTGGTACAGGTCCAGGTTCATGCGCAGACCGGGCCGGTTCACTGCGGCAACCAGCGCCAGGGTGTCGGCAGCCTTCGCGAAGGGCACCCCGGGGTGATCGACGGCGGTGTTGAGATTCTCCAGGGTGAAGATGACCCCGGCGTTCTCGCCGAGCTCGGCGATCCGGGTGAGTGTGCGGTGCGCGGCCATCCACATCGCGCCGTTCGGCTCCCCGGGTACCGGCACCACAGGCAGCCCCTGGCCGTCCAGACCGGTTCCGTGGAGGTTCAGGCGAGTGCAGCCCAGGTGCTCGGCCGCCTTGAGCGACTCCTCGGCCGTGCACAGCAGTTCGGCGGCGCCGTCGTCATCGGTGAGGCTGCCGCTCACGTACCCCGTCATCGAGACGATCTCGGCGGACGAGCGGGCGAGGGCATCGAGATCGTGCTTCGTCCAGTCCCAGATCTCGACCTGGAAGCCGGCCTCGTGGATACGCCGCGCCCGCTCCTCGACCGGAAGGTCGCGGAAGACCATCTCCGCACAGACCGCCAGTGCGTACATCGTGGTTCTCCTCATCTCCGGACGACCGGGAACTAGAACGTTCTATATTCTCTGACCAGTACGCCAGTCACCATGAGCCACTGTCAAGTGTCCGGTGGCCATGAAGCCTGTAACGTTCTAGGGTCCGTCTTCAAACGGATCTTGCCCAGAGCAGGAATGACGCAAGACTGACCGCTGCCTCGTAGGAGGTGGCGGTCTTGTCGTATCCGGTGGCGATTCCGCGGAAGTTCTTGAGTTGGTTGAAGCATCGCTCGACGATGTTGCGCCGCCGATAGATCCGCGGGTCGAATGCCGGTGGCCGACCTCCGCGCCGACCCCGGTTGTGGCGGTATCGCTGCTGGTCCGTCTTCTCCGGAATGGTGTGCGCGATGCCGTGTCTGCGCAGGTAGGCGCGGAAGCCGCGAGAGCTGTAGGCCTTGTCCGCGACGACCCGGTCGGGCCTGCAGCGTGGACGGACGAGGCCGGTGCGTGGGACGCGGATGCGTTCCAGGAGAGGACGCGCAGATGCTGTCGTGGCGTTGGCCGGGTGTCAGCAGAAGCGCAAGCGGGCGTCCCTTGCCGTCGCAGGCGAGGTGGATTTTGGTGGTCAGTCCCCCTCGGGATCGGCCGAGGGCGTGATCGTCCGGTTCGTCCGGCCGGTGGATCCCCCTTTTCGGCCGGTGGCGGCGTGCTGGTGGACGCGGACGATCGTGGAGTCGATCTGAACGAGCCAGTCGATGTCGCCGGCCGCGTCCGCATGGGCCTGGATCTGCTGAAGGGCCCGGGTGAACACACCGTCCAGGGCGTAGCGGCGGAAGCGGGTGTAGACCGTCTGCCACGGCCTGTAGGGTTCCGGCAAGTCGCGCCAGGAGATCCCGGTCCGGATCTTGTAGACCATCCAGTTGACGACCTGTCGGTCCTCCACACGCGGACGGCCCGTCGCGGCCCGCGGTATCAGCGGAGCGAGTAACTCCCACTCCTGATCAGCAGGTTCATGACGGCGTACCACCCCACGATGATCCACCATCCGATGATCTTTGAAGACGGACCCTAGGACGGTTGGTGGAGCAGTCCGACGTGCCTCGTTACCCGTCGACGGTGGCCGAGGCTGTCGACACGACCCTGACACCTGCTTCCCGCAGGGCCACACAGGTCGCGTCGTCTTCGGATGCATCGGTGATGATCACGTCCAGGTCCTCGGGACCGCAGATCTTCACCATGCCGGTTCCGGGAAGCTTGGTCTTGTCAGCCAAGAGCACCACCCTGTCGCTGGCGGCGATCATGGCGCGGCGGGCGGGCACCTCGGCCACCGTGGTGTCCATGACCTGGCCCCCAGGCCGGAGGCCGCAAGCACCCATGAAGAGCCAGTCGGCGTGAACCTGACGGAGGTTGTCCTCGGCCATGAAGCCGTCCATCATGCGTGACTCACGAATGACCATGCCCCCCAGCAGCATCAGGTCGACGTTCTCGTCAGCGATGAGTTCGTCATACACCGCAAGGTTGTTGGTGATCACGGTGATTCGGCGACCGCGCAGATGAAGTGCCAGCCGGTGGACCGTTGTGCCACTGTCGAGAATGACCGACTGGCCGTCCTCGACCATTGTGGCTGCCCGGGCGGCAATGGCGTCCTTCTCCGCCACCTGGACTTCGGCGGCCTCGTTGAAGGGCGGCTGATCGTCCTCGATGACTGCCCCGCCGTGGACGCGGGTGATCAGCCCGTCCGCCTCCAGCTTGAGGAGGTCCCGGCGGATGGTCGCCGCGCTGGCGTCAAGCTGCTCGGCAAGGTCGGCAACGGAGGCAGTACCGCCGGAACGCAGGGACCGCAGGATGAGTTGGTGTCGTTGTTCAGCCAGCACGCAACGGGACACTACACGCCGCCGCTGAGGCAATCTGCCTGCCTCCAGGCGCAGTTGAAGGCCAGGCATGCAGACCCAGCCGGCGCGGTCGGCGAGGACGGGGACGCCCTGGCCGCGTTGGTGCAGGCATGGGCAGTGCCCGCCAGGTCCAGGAGACGCGGCGCTCCCCGGCGCCGGAGCGGCCGTCACCCATCCCGGTGCGCGGGTCCAGATCCGTCACCTTCCGCCACCACGGCCGCCCGCACCCGCTGCTCCTCGCGAGCGGAGCCGACGTCCCGTTCCAGGGGTGTGCGGCTCACGGCCGTCGCGAGGTCCTCCAAGGCCCGCTTCTGCAGTTCCGCCTCGCGCCGCACCACCGGGCTCCGGTCCCCGGCGGCGCCCTCCCACGCGTGGAGTGCCTCCTCCACGCGCCCCCAGTCCGGATTCCTGTGCTCGCGCACGTCGTCTGCCGCCTGCGCGGTGTCCGCTTCCAGGGCCTCGGCGAACCGCTGCGCCTCGGGTACGAAAGAGCTGTCGGCCCGCGGGACATGGCTCTCCATGAGCATCGCCGCCCGGTCGAACCCCGCGAGCGCCTCCTGCGCATCCTCCGCCTCCCGCGACGTCAGACCTCTGGGGCGGACCGGTTCCTGCCTTGCCTGGTCGTAGGCCTTCTGCCAGGCGGCACGTGCCTCCCTGCTCGCCAGCAGGGCCCTGCGCATGGCAGCCCGATGCTCCCGGGTCGGTTCGGCGTAACTGCGGAGCACCGCGGCGGCGTAGCGGCCGTTGGCAGCGAGCCAGTCCGCAAGCCGGCCCGCCAGCTTGGGCGTCTCCCATGCGGGGAACACCACGTACGCCAGCATGGCCAGGGCCCCGCCGAGCAGGGTGAGCACCACCCGATCCGGGACCGTCTGCTGCCATGCCTGGCCACCCATGCCGAGCAGGAAGACGACGTACGCGGCAGTGAAGCACTGGGAGTACGCGTAGCCGGTACGGATCAGCGTGTACGACAGGCCGGCCGAGACCACCGCCAGCGCGCCGAACACATAGGTGTCCGGGCCCAGGGCCCGCACCATCCCGGTGGCGAGTGCGACGCCGACAAGGGTCCCGGCGAAACGGGCTACGGCCCGCGCGTACGTCCGGTGGAAGTCCGGCCGCATCACCATCACCGAGGCGACGGGCGCCCAGTAGCCGTGGCCCAGCGGGAGCCGGGAAGCGATCAGATAGCCGAGCGTGGCCACCGCCGCCAGGCGGACGGCGTGCCGGAACACGGGCGAGTCCCGCCGGAGCTCACGGCGGACCGCCCGGACGACGACCGGGACCAGCCGGAACATGGTCGGGCGCACCAGGAACTGGGTGCCCGCGGGGCCGCGCGGCGTGGGCGTGCTCCTGTGCGCGTCGCCGCAGTCGGCGATCTCCAACGCCTCGCCGAGCAGTTCCACGAGCCGCTCGGCGGCCTGCCGCGCGGGCCCCTCCAGCACCTCGTGCTCCTCGTCGACGCGCAGCACGTCCGCTCTCGCGGGCGGCACCTCGGCGGGAGTGCCGCGGCGGACCGTACGGGCGGCCGCATCCAGGACGTCGGCGGCCGCGTCGAGCAACTCCCGTGCGCGGTCCCGCCCGGGTCCCTCCGCCGGGGCGCCGACGTCGGGGTCGGCGAGCGCGGCGAGGACCGGCCGCAGGCGCTCGGCCAGGCCCCGGGGGCCGTGGAGGACGGGCGGACGGGTCCGGGCCTGTGACGGCGTCACGGCGGCCGCGTCCCGGGCCGTCATCAACGGCTCCAGGTCGAAGGGGGCGGTCGGGTCGTGCCGCAGCCGGCGGGCGTAGTCCGCCACGGCGGCCAGGGCGTCGGCGAGCGCGTCACGATGCGCCCCCCAACGGCGGATCGGGAACAGCAGGATCAGTACGGCCTGCACCACGCCCCCGAGCGCGATCACCCCGGCATGCTCCAGGGCTCGCCCGCCACTCGTGGGCAGGGTGATGGTCACCAGCATGCTGCCGACCGTCGTCGCCGCGACGATCCCAGCGGTCGATCCGAGAGCCCACGCCATCCCCGCGGCAAAGGCCCATACGGCCAGCAGGGGAAGGAACGTCACGAGTCGCCCCGCCGCCAGGTAGCCCACGAAGGTGCTGAGCGCCAGACCCGCGCCCGCGCCCAGCGCGATCACCTTGCGCGGACGCCAGGTGCGCTGGAAGGTGGCCCCACCCGCGGAATAGGCACCGAGGGCGGCGGACGCGGCGTACGCAGGGGAGACCAGCCACAGCGCCAACCCGACGACGATCGCCACCCCGGCGGCCGTGCGCAGTGCGAGCAGGGGCTCCAGCCGCGTCTCCTCGATCGTGAGCCCTGATCGCACGACCTCCCCGAAGGTCCGCAGCCATCTCACGGGTGCGAGCCTAGCCGGAATGCCCTGCCGGGTCGCGTCGGCCGCGGCTCCGCCCCCTGACGGCGCCGCGCTCGCCGGGCGCGTGCCCCCCGGGCCGCGACCTGAGCGATCGATGACCACACTCCAGCACCGCCTGGTCAGCCCGGCGGCCACGGCTCGATCGTTCGGGAGCCTGTTGCGCCGGGGGCGGTTCATTTCGTGGGCTGATCACCGTGGTCCTCGAGCGTGTGGCGACGTTCCTGTTCGCGCTTGGAGTAGGCGGCCGCCCGGATCGCGTCGTCGCTCTCCAAGCCTGATCCCAGCGCACCGCCCACCGTGGCGACCGAAGCGACGAACCAGGACAACGTCCAGTACTCCGAGGGGTGAAGCGGGGTTCGTGTCATGGAAGCGAACACTTGGTCGTTGAGGATGAACAGCGCCCACACCAAGTTGATGAGCATCAAGCCCACGTAGCAGACAAGCACGCCGATACCCACGGTCAGGACGGTCGAGGCGTTGTAGAGAGCCGCCCTCTGCTTCGCCTCCGGCGAGCTTTCCGGTGGTCGATGCCACAGGTTCGCGTCCACGATCAGCCAGCCGATCATGATCCCGACGGACCCGACGGTGGCGATCACGAGGCGTGGCGTGCTCAGGGACGCGGCCAGGTTCCAGACGGTGGAGTTCACGGTGGCTACTGCTCCCGTGGCGAGTGCGGCCGCCAGGGCTTTCGACAAGCCCGGCACCAACCGCCACGGCCGGTTGGCGCGGACCATACCGAGGAGCACCCGCAGATAACCGCGCGCGCCGCTGACGACGTACCGAAGATCGGCGGTCTCCGTCTCGCCGATCGGGCCCGGACGGACAGGCGCGAGGCGACTGACGAAGGGCGCCAGAAGCGGCTGACTGCGTGGAGGTCCTTCAGTCCCGGTGGTCTCGGGACCCGCCAATCCGAGCACGGCGGCTTCGACGGCCCGCCGGGCCCTCGTCTGCAGCCGCAAGCCCCCCAGCGAAGGAAGAGAGAGAAGGGCCAGGCCGTGTTCGTGACTGAGATCCACCACGAGCTTGCGTCCGTGCGAGTGCAGCGGAAGGTCGGTGAGGGCCACGACGATGTCCCAGTTCTCCGCACGTCCGCGGTCCACCATCCGGCGCATCAGGGTGGGCAGGTCCTCCGTCCCTGAGGTGAAGGGCTCACTGACCACCTCGACGTCGAACCGCCGTCCCTGGCCCGACTTTTCGGCGAGCCGATCAGGAAGTGTCCGGGCCATGCGCTGCGCGATCTCCGTCGGCGCGTCCGGATCCGCCAGGAGAGCCACGACCGTAACGCCCTGAGACGACACTCGCATGACTGGATCCTCCTCGCCGACTGCCCCCGGAACCGGGGTGCCCAGGATGCCCCCGGGGTAACGCCGACGCCACGTGACACGTCGGCCTCCGCCAGCAGGTGCAGGCGGTACGACAAGATCTCCTCGGCTTCCCGGAGCAGGGCCCGCTTCCACAACCTGGCGACGATCGCGTGCGCCACCGCGCATACCTGCTTCGAGGCAGAGCATTGCGTCCTGCCCGGCGTCAGGGCGGCTGGGAGGCGGGATGGTCCCCGCCGATCGGCCGGCCCTGGCTGCTGTTCACCAGCCTCTCCCGAGCCTTCCCCTGCGCCCTCGCCGCTCCCGCCACGCGGGGTTCACCTGGCTGACGACTCCCCCGCTCGTCCGAACTCCCCGGCCAGTCGGACGCCTGGACCTGGCAGGGCGACAGAGGCAGGCCTATTGGGCCCGACAGGCGCATGCGTTCGCGCACCCCCTCGGCCAAGCTTGGGAAGCCCAGGGGGCCGGGAGTCACCCCGGCGTCCGGAGCCGGAGGTTACCGTCATGACCGTGATGTCCATCGCCAGGTTCGAAAGGTTCTTCCGCGCGGCCGCGGGGCTGGACGTCGACAAGAACGATCTCAAGCGCTACAGCGACTTCGTCGACGCCAAGCTCTACGATCTGCTGACGGTCGCCCAGGCCACTGCCAAGGCCAATGGGCGCGACGTCATCCGGACCTGTGACCTGCCGATCACCAAAGGGCTGCAGGAGAGCATTCATCACTTCCGGAAGATCGACCAGGAAGTGGAACTCAAGCCGATCCTGGAGCAGATGGCCACCCACCCCGCTCTGGACCGCACGCCGGACGAAGAGACCGAGGCGGCCTATCCGGACATCATCGGCGGGCTCAGCCTGGCTCTTGCCCAGACCTTCAAGATCCTCCACCCAGACCTGAAGAACCCTCAGACCCAGCACTGGGACGAGGCCCGAGCCGTCTTCGACCTCCTGGTGTGAATGGCGATACCTCCGCCGGCACCGCGCCAGGCGATCCGGTCCCCTTTTGCAGCGCCGCGTCCACGTCGAACTCAGCTCTCTCCGAGTGGAAGAAGGCCGCTCCGGCGGGCTGAACGTATGGCTTACGGAGCGGTGGGGCGTGCCTCGGGCGACGGGCTTCAGGTCCTCGGCCGCAGTGGCGCCAGGAGCTGATGGGCCTCACCCACCGTGGTGTCGAACGAGGTCGTTCTGGGCGCCTCGCAGGCTCAGTCCGCGAGGTCGGCCTTGCCGAACAGGACGGCGTAACCGGAGGGGAGTTGGCTGATGATCTGGTTCAGTTCCCCGCCGGTGACAGCGTCGACGACGGTGGTCAGGACCGCGCTGGCGTCCCACTGCGCCGTGCGGGGCCGGGCATGGCTGCGCTCGGCGACCCGGCGGTAGAACTCTTCGATCCCGAAGCTCTGCGCCCGCTGGGGCGTGGCACGGTCCAGGACTTGTCCCAGCGGGTCGGGCAGCTGGGATGCAAGGTCCTTGACCTCTCCCGGGCTGATCCGTTGGGCCAGCACTTCCAGCACGACGTTGGTGACATCCGCGGCTTCCTCCTGGTCCTTGTATTCGCCGCGCTCGCGTACATGGGCGAGGAATCCGTCGTATTTCATCGCTGCCTCCTTGTGCCACGGTCACCGCTGACGAGGAACCGCGTGCCGTGTCTGCGCCGCTTTGAGGGGGTGTCGTCGCCGGGCCGGCCGTGGTGCCGGAGGTGTGCCTCCGGCACCACGGTGTTCGGGTCTCAGCCGCTGCTCTGGGTGCCTTCACCCGTTTCACTGATCTCGATGTGCCGGGGCTTTGTGACCTCGGCCTTCGGGACGTTGACGGTGAGCACTCCGTCCGAGATCCGCGCGTTGATCTTCTCGGTGTCGACCTCTCCGGGCAGCCGCAGCCGGTACTCGAAGGATCCGGTGCGGCGGGTGCTACGGCGCAGGACGCCTTTGCGTTCCTTCTCCTTGATCTCTCCGGTGACCACCAGCTCCTGGCCGTTCGCTTCGACGCTGATGTCCTTGCTCTTGACGCCGGGGAGTTCGATCTCGACGTGGAAGGCGTCGTCGGACTCCGTGACATCGGCCAGGGGTGTCCACACGACTGCGGGCGCCGCGCCTCCCACTGTGGATTCCATCAGCCCGCTCATTTCACTGAGCAGTTGGTCGAACTCCGTCAGCGGATTGCGTGCCCAGCCAAGGGGCCTGTCCTGCATGGCGCCACCGCGGTGACGCCGGACGGGCGTGGCCATGTACATCGCCTCCTTCTCTTTCTCGTGATGTCGTCGCCCGCTGGTCGTCATGCGAGCCAGGCGGACTGCTTCGGGCGGGTGTGCGGGGAGGTGTCGGTGCCGCCGGGCGCGGCCGTGTGGCCCAAGTAGCGGTGCACGAAGTGGATGCTCATCGCACCTTCGCCGACCGCGGAGGCCACGCGCTTCACCGAGCCGCTGCGGAGGTCGCCGGCTGCGAAGACGCCGGGCAGGCTGGTCTCCAACGTGAGGCAGTCGCGGCCCTGGCTCTGCCACAGTTCGGGAACGGAGCAGGCCTGCGCCTCCGCGCCGGTGAGCACGAAGCCGCGCGCGTCGAGGGCGAGCGAGCCGGACAGCCAATCGGTGTGCGGGTCGGCGCCGGTGAAGACGAACAGGGCCCGCACCTCGATGTGGCGGTGCTCGCCCGTGCGGTGGTCGACCACGGTGACCGCCTCGAGCGTCTTGTCGCCGAGTGCCTCGGTCACCTCGGTGTGCAGCAGCACGCGCACTCGGGGGTGGCGCTCGATCTGATCGATCAGGTAGCGGGACATGTGCGCCTCGAGGCTCGGACCACGGACGAGCAGATACACCTGCGGTGCGTACCCGGCAAGGAACAGCACCGCCTGACCCGCGGAGTTGCCGCCGCCTACCACCGCCAGCGGGTCGGTACGGCACTGCTGGGCCTCGTAGACGGTGGCCGAGTAGTGGACGCTGGTGCCCTCCAACGGCTCGATGCCGGGCACACGGAGGCGGCGGTAGCGGGCGCCGGTGGCCAGGACGACGGTACGGGCGGTGACCTCGGTGCCGTCGGCGAACCCGACGGCGTAGTGGCCGTCCCGCCGTTCGAGCCGGACCGCCTCTGCCGGGACGCTGATCCGGGCGCCGAATTTCTCTGCCTGGAGCACGGCGCGCTCGGTGAGTTCGGCGCCGGAGATACCGGAAGGGAAGCCGAGCAGATTCTCGATGCGGGACGACGTCCCGGCCTGGCCGCCGGTGGCCAGCGCCTCGACCACGGTCGTGCCGAGGCCCTCCGAGGCGGCGTTCACCGCGGCGGCGAGACCGGCCGGACCGGAGCCGACGATGAGGAGATCGCCCCGGCCGTCTCCCGGTTCCAGGGCCGACAGGCCGATGAACCGGGCCAGTTCGGCGTTGCTCGGATTGCGCAGCAGGGTGGTGTCCCGCCAGATCACCAGCGGCGTCTGCTCCGGACCGACCCCGAAACGGCGCAGCAGCGCCTCGGCCTCCTCGTCCGTCTCCAGATCGATCCAGCGGTGCGGCAGCCGGTTGCGGGCGGCGAACTCACGCAGCCGCCGGGTGTCGGGCGAGTAGCGCGAGCCGATGATGCGGAAACCGGCGCCCTGCCCGACGAGCAGAGCGCGGCGCCCCAGGCAGGCGCGCAGCACCACATCACCGAGGGAAGAGTCCCGGGTCACCAGGTCACGCAGCTGGTCCATGGACAGGGCGAGGATCTCACCGGGGTCCTTGACCACGGCGGTGTAGAAGGCCACCTGCCCGTTGAGGAGACCGAGTTCGCCGATGAAGCGGCCAGGTCCGTGCACACGCAGCAGGCGCTCGCCGGGCGTGCCGTAGCCCTCGACGACGGCGAGCGAACCACTGAGGACGACGTAGAACGTCTCGCACCGCTCCCCCTCCCGGATCAGCACGTCACCGGCGTCAACCGCCCTCCGGCGACCGTGCTGCGCCAGGCGAGCGATCTGGTCGTCCGTCAGGCGGGGATAGGCGCCGTAGATGTCAGGAGTCTCAAAGGGGACGCTCTCCTCCGCCTCGTCCCGCACGGGCGCTGTGCCGGGCCGCGTCTCGTCGCCGGCCATCACACGAACGCCTCGTGGACGTAGCACCACCGCCAGTCCTCGCCGGGCTGGAACGACTGCACGATCGGATGGGCGTCGGCAGCCGCGTGCTTGCGTGCGTGCCTGTTCGGTGAGGAGTCGCAGCAGCCGACGTGGCCGCAGGTCAGGCAGAGCCTGAGGTGGACCCACGGGGAGCCGAGCAGCAGACACTCCTGACACCCCTGTGGGGTCAGCGGCTGGACCGGCCGGACAAGCGCGAGGTGGGGGTCTGCGTGCAGGGTCATGTGGATCACCCTTCCCGGGCCGTGATCGACTGCTCCACCCATCGCCGAAGGGCAGGGGCAGGTGCGGCACCCGCCTGCCGGGCGATGGTCTGTCCCTTGTCGAGGACCAGCAGTGTCGGTACCGCCTGGACCTCGAACCGCTGTGCCAGGCGCGGGTTCTTGTCGATGTCGACCTTGACCAGCTTGATCGTTCCCGCGAGATCGGTGGCGACCTTCTCCAGCGCGGGGCTGACCATGCGGCAGGGGCCGCACCAGGTGGCCCACAGGTCGACGACGACGGGCACGGTGGCCTGCTCGACGACCTCGGTGAAGTCGTCGTCGCCCGCGTCGGCCAACCACGGCAGCGGCTGCTTGCAGTTGCCGCACCTGGGGCGGCCCTCGGCGGCCGCGGGCACCCGGTTGGTGCGCCCGCAGTGCGGGCAGGTGACGTTGGTGGCTTGCAGGGTGCTCATGCCGCCCTCGCTCCCTTCACGTCCTCGGGCTGGTCGTAGGTGACCACCAGTTCTCCGTGCTCGGCGTCGACGCGGACCGTCGCGCCGTCCTGGACGTCGCCGCGCAGCAGGGCGCGTCCGACGAGTGTCTCGACCTCGTGGGAGATGTAGCGCCGCAGCGGCCGTGCCCCGTACACCGGGTCGTAGCCCTGGTGGGCGATCAACTCACGGGCCGCGTCAGTGAGTTCGACAGTGATGCGGCGTTCGGCGAGGCGGCGGCGCAGTTCGTCGAACTGCAGCTCCACGATGCGCTCGATCTGCTGCTCGCCGAGCGGCTTGAACAGCACGATGTCGTCGACGCGGTTGAGGAACTCCGGGCGGAAGTGCCCGCGCAGCTCCCCCATCACCAGGGCACGGGCGTCCGGCTTGATCTCGCCCTCGGCGGTGGCGCCGTCGAGGAGGTGCTCGGAGCCGATGTTGGACGTCATGATGATCACGGTGTTGCGGAAGTCGACGGTGCGGCCCTGGGAGTCGGTGATGCGGCCGTCGTCGAGGATCTGCAGCAGGGTGTTGAAGACATCGGTGTGCGCCTTCTCGACCTCGTCGAACAGCACGACCGAGTACGGCTTGCGGCGCACGGCCTCGGTGAGCTGGCCGCCTTCCTCGTAGCCGACGTATCCGGGCGGTGCGCCCATGAGCCGGCTGACGGTGTGGCGCTCCTGGTACTCGCTCATGTCGAGGCGGACCATGTTCTCCTCGGAGTCGAACAGGGTCCGGGCGAGGGTCTTGGCCAGCTCGGTCTTCCCGACGCCGGTGGGGCCGAGGAAGATGAACGAGCCGATGGGGCGGCGAGGGTCGCGGATGCCGGAGCGGGCGCGGATGATGGCGTCGGTGACGAGCTTGACGGCCTCGTCCTGGCCGATGACGCGCTCGCGCAGGATGTCGTCGAGGCGCAGCAGTTTCTCGCGCTCGCCCTCCTGGAGTCGGGAGACGGGGATGCCGGTCCAGGCGGCGACGATCTCGGCGATCTCCTCCTCGGTGACGACCTCGCGCAGCAGCCGGTTCTGCCCCTGCTTGGCGGCCAGTTGCTCCTCCTCTGCCGCCAGTCGACGCTCCAGGTCCTGCAGGCGGCCGTAGCGGAGTTCGGCAGCGCGGTTGAGGTCGTAGACGCGTTCGGCCTCCTCCGCCTCGTGGCGGACCCGCTCCAGTTCCTGGCGCAGCTCCTGCACACGGCGGATCGCCTGCCGTTCGGCCTCCCACTGGGCGTGCTTTGCGTCGGCCTCGCCGCGCAGGTCGGCCAGTTCCCTGCGCAGCTCCTCCAGGCGGGCCTTGCTGGCGGGATCGGTCTCCTTGGACAGGGCCGCGTCCTCGATCTCCAGGCGGGTCACCCGGCGGGTGATCTCGTCGAGTTCGGCGGGCATGGAGTCGATCTCCGTACGCAACCGGGCACAGGCTTCGTCGACGAGGTCGATGGCCTTGTCGGGCAGGAAACGGTCGGTGATGTAGCGATGGGAGAGCGTCGCTGCCGCGACCAGTGAGGTGTCCTGGATCTTGACGCCGTGGAAGACCTCGAGGCGTTCGCGCAGTCCGCGCAGGATGGAGACGGTGTCCTCCACGCTGGGTTCGTCGACCACGACCTGCTGGAAGCGGCGTTCGAGGGCGGCGTCCTTCTCGATGTGCTTGCGGTACTCGTCGAGGGTGGTGGCGCCGATCATGTGGAGTTCGCCGCGGGCGAGCATGGGCTTGAGCATGTTGCCCGCGTCCATGGCCCCTTCGGCGGCGCCCGCGCCGACGACGGTGTGCAGTTCGTCGACGAAGAGCAGGATGCGCCCCTGGGCGGCCTTCACCTCGGACAGTACGGCCTTGAGGCGCTCCTCGAACTCGCCGCGGTACTTGGCACCGGCGACCAGGGAGCCCATGTCGAGGGCGAACACGATCTTGTCGCGCAGGCCCTCGGGCACGTCGCCGCGGACGATGCGCTGGGCAAGGCCCTCGACGATGGCGGTCTTGCCGACGCCGGGGTCGCCGATCAGGACGGGGTTGTTCTTGGTCTTGCGGCTGAGGATCTGGGTGACGCGGCGGATCTCGGCGTCACGGCCGATGACCGGGTCCAGCCGTCCGGACCGAGCCTCGAGGACCAGGTCGCGGCCGTACTTCTCCAGGGCTTCGTAGGCCACCTCAGGGTTGGCGGAGGTCACGCGCTGGTTGCCGCGGACCTGGGTGAGCGCGCCGAGGAAGGAGTCCTGGGTCACGCCGTGCTCCTTCAGCAGGCGCCCGGCGGCGGTCGCCGAGCCCTCCGCGGTCAGCGCCAGCAACAGGTGTTCCACGGACACGTACTCGTCCTTGAGGCGTTTGGCCTCCCGCTCTGCCGCGTCCAGCAGCCGGGCCAGGCGCTGGGTGACGAAGACCTGGCCCGGCGCAGCGCCCGGGCCGGTCACCTTGGGCCGGCGGGAGAGCTCCTCGCGTACGGCCGCGCGCAGCTTCTCGGGTTCGCTGCCCGCCTGCTGCAGCAGGCGCGGGATCAGGCCCTCCTCCTGGTCGAGGAGGGCGAGCAGCAGATGTTCGCCGTCGACCTCGGTGTGGCCCAGGCCGCCGGCGGTGCTCTGGGCCTCCTGCAGGGCTTCCTGTGACTTCTGGGTCAGGCGGTTCATGTCCATGGTGGTAGATCACTCCTCCTGCCTGCATGCCGCAGCGCGGCTTCGAGCAGGCTGATGCGGTCGAGCAGGTCGAGCACCAGACCGAGGGATGCGTAGTTCAGGCACAGCCCGGTGCGCAGCCGCTGGACGCGGGCCAGGGCGGCCGGGGCCGTGGGGGCGAACACCAGCCGTCCTGAGGCGTCGGTGTCGGCGTCGACCAGTCCGAGGGCGACGAACCGGCGGATCAGGTCGGGATGGAGCCCTGAGCGGTGGGCCACGGTCTCCAGGGAGAGCATGGGTACGGGCACGATCGCGTACTGCACGCCCACCTCGTGCGTGCGTGCGCGGGACGGGGGGGCCTCGGCCGGTCGGTCGCTCATCACGTCCTCCTGGGGTCGAACGAGGAGACAGCGGCAAGTTCCTCCAGCAGCTCGCGCTCCCGCTCGCTCAGCCGGGGCGGCACCATGATCCGCAGCTCCGCGTACAGGTCCCCGTTCACGTCGCGCGGGCCCGGCATGCCCTCGCCGCGCAGCCGCAGGCGCCGTCCGCTGGAGGACCCGGCGGGCACGGTCACCTTCGCCGAGGCACCGCTCGGTGTGGGCACCGGAACCGTCGCGCCCAGCGCGGCCTCCCAGGGGGTGACCGGAAGCTGCACGTACACGTCCCGGCCGTCGAGGCGGAACCGGGGGTGCGGCTCGATCCGCACCCGCAGATACAGATCCCCTGCGGAACCGTCGCCGCTGCCGCGGCCGCCCTCACCAGCCAGCCGGATGCGCCGTCCGTCGGTGACGCCGGGCGGCACCTCCACCTCGTAGCGCCGCTGCCCGTCGGGCCCGGCGAGGGTGACGGTGCGGCGGCCTCCGCGGTAGGCCTCCTCGACGGTGAGCGGCAGTTCGGCCTCCTGGTCGGCCCCGGGGACACGCATCCGTCCGGCGCCCCCGAAGAACGAGCCGAACAGGTCGTCGACGTCGACGCCTTCCGCGCCGAAGCCGCTGGTGGCGTACCGGCCCCGGGGGCCACCCCCGGTGGACCACCGGAAGCCGCTGCCGGCTCCCGCGCCGGCACCGGCACCGGCGCCAACCCGTTCCTCCCAGTCCTCCGGGATCTTCCGGAAGTCCTCGCCGAAGCGGTCGTAGCGGGTGCGCTGCTCCGGATCGGACAGGACGCTGAAGGCCTCGTTGATCTCCTTGAACCGCTCCTCCGCCTGGGGGTCCTTGTTGACGTCGGGGTGGTACCTGCGGGCCAGGGTGCGATAGGCCCGCTGGATCTCGTCCCGCTCGGCGGTGCGCGGAACGCCGAGCACCTCGTAGAAGTCGCGTGCCATGGGCGTTCACTCCCGCTTGGCGACGGTGACGGCGGCGGGCCGCAGCTGCCGCTCTGCGTCCCCGTAACCGGGTCGCAGCACCTGCACCACGCTGTTGGGATCGGCGTCGGGTTCCTGGACGATGCCGACCACCTCGTGCCGGGCCGGGTCGAACGGCACGCCGGTCTCGGCATGGCGCGGGTAGCCCAGGCGCTCCAGGACGTTCACGGCCTGGTCACGCACAGCCCGGACGCCTTCGACAATCGCACCGGGGTCGGCGGCCGCGTGGCTCAGGGCGAGCTCCAGGTTGTCGATGACGGGCAGGAAGGCCGCAGCCGTACGGGCGCGTTCGGCCGCGGTCTCCCGCTCCAGCTCCCTGGCGTGGCGTTTGCGCAGGTTGTCGAGGTCGGCCAGGGCGCGGCGCCAGCGGTCCTCGGCCTCGCGCAGCGCCGCCGCGTGCTCGTCGTCGGCTGCGGCGCTGCCGGTTGCGGCATCGGGCCCCGGCTCAGCCTGTCCGGTCGGCGGTCCGGGCCGCGCAGGATCCCCGCGCGGCGGCTGTACGGCGCCTTCCGGCGGCGCGTCGGGCTCTCGGCCCCGGGGTGGGATGGGCATGGCGAGCACCTCAGCCCTTGTCGAACTCGGCGTCGATCACATCGTCGTCGCCTCCGACGTCGCCCGGCGCGGCTCCGCCGGCACCGGATCCGTTCGGCGAGCCGGTGCCCGCCGGACCGCCTGCGGCGCCTCCCGCCTGGTGGGCCGCGAGCCCCGCGAAGACCTGCTGGAGTTCGGACGTCAGCGGCCGGGCCTTGTCCGCCCCGACCTCGTTCTTGACCGCCTCGCGGGCCTCGGTCACCAGCATCTCGGCGCGCGCCTTCTCGTGTGCGGGGGCGGCGTCGCCGAGCTCGCCGAGGCGCTTTTCGACCTGGTAGGCGATGGCGTCCAGTTCGTTGCGGGCGTCGACCGCCTCGCGCAGTGCCTGGTCCTCGCCCTGGTTGCGCTCGGCCTCCTGGACCATCCGCTCGACCTCGGTGCGGTCGAGGTTGGAGCTCTCGCTGATGGTGATCCCCTGCTCCTTGCCGGTGTCCTTGTCCCGCGCGGTGACGTTCAGGATGCCGTTGGCGTCGATGTCGAAGATGACCTCGACCTGGGGCTCGCCACGCGGCGCGGGGCGGATGTCGGTGAGCTGGAAGCGACCCAGGACCCGGTTGTCGGCGGCCCTCTCACGCTCGCCCTGCAGAACGACGACATCGACGGCGGGCTGGTTGTCCTCGGCGGTGGAGAAGGTCTCGGAGCGGCGCACCGGGATGGTGGTGTTCCGTTCGATGATCTTCGTCATCACGCCGCCGCGTGTCTCCACGCCCAGCGACAGCGGGGTGACGTCGAGCAGCAGGACGTCCTTGACCTCACCCTTGAGGACCCCCGCCTGGATCGCGGCGCCCATCGCCACGACCTCGTCGGGGTTGACGCTCATGTTGGGGTCCTTGCCGCCGGTCAGCCTCCGCACCAGGGCCTGGACGGCAGGGATGCGGGTGGAGCCGCCGACGAGGATGACCTCGTCGATGTCGTTGTCGCTGACCTTGGCGTCGTCCATGGCCTGGCGCACCGGGCCCAGGCAGCGCTCCACCAGGTCGCCGGTGATCTGCTCGAACGTGGATCGCATGATCGTCGTCGTCAGATGCTTGGGTCCGGAGGCGTCGGCTGTGATGAACGGCAGGCTGACCTGTGTCTGGGTCACCGAGCTGAGCTCCGTCTTGGCCTTCTCAGCGGCCTCGAACAGGCGTTGCAGGGCCTGTGGGTCCTGGCGCAGGTCGATGCCGTTGTCCTTCTGGAACCCGTCGGCGAGCTGGTCGACCAGCCGGCGGTCGAAGTCGTCGCCGCCCAGATGGCTGTCGCCCGCCGTGGACCGTACCTCCACCACGCCGTCGCCGACGTCGAGGATGCTGACGTCGAAGGTGCCGCCGCCCAGGTCGAAGACCAGCACCGTCTCGTGCACCTTCTTGTCCATGCCGTACGCGAGGGCGGCCGCCGTCGGCTCGTTGATGATCCGCAGCACCTCCAGGCCGGCGATCCGTCCGGCGTCCTTGGTGGCGGTGCGCTGGGCGTCGTTGAAGTAGGCGGGCACCGTGATGACCGCCTCCGTGACCCGCTCCCCCAGCTGCTTGGAGGCGTCGTCGGCGAGCTTGCGCAGCACCTGCGCGCTGATCTCCTCGGGCGCGTAGAGCTTGTCGCGCACCTTGAAGCGGGCGGCGCCGCCGTCTCCCTCGACCACGTCGTACGCGACGGCCTTGACCTCTTCGGAGATCTCGTCGTAGTGCCGGCCGATGAACCGCTTGGCCGAGTAGATGGTGCCCTTGGGGTTGAGGATCGCCTGCCGGCGGGCCAGCTGGCCCACCAGGCGCTCGCCGGTGTCGGTGAAGGCCACCACGGACGGTGTCGTGCGGTTGCCTTCGCTGTTGGGTACGACCGTCGGCTCGCCGCCCTCCCAGACGGCGATCACCGAGTTGGTCGTGCCCAGGTCGATGCCTACTGCCTTGGCCATGAGGAACTCCTTCCGCGACGGGCGGTCTCCGTTTCGTCCACGGAGTCGGGCCCGTCTTGCGCAATGGCTCAGGTGACGACGGGACCGCTCTGCGGGTGGCTGCTCTTCCCGGCCCCGCTCCTTGTGCCGGTGCCGGTCCCGCCGGGCAGCTCGGCCAGCAGCCGCACCGCCTCGTCGGCGACCGCGTCGTCGGCGACGACGTCGTACCGGCTGGGCTGCATGAAGCTCACCGAGGCGAAGTCCCGGCGGCCACGCTGGGCCGCGTGCACCAGCAGGCCGAACAGCGCGCCGACGAGTGCTCCGAAAACCAGCCCGTACAGGGCGAGGAGCAGCCCCGACACGACCGGGTCCAGCCAGTTCAGCAGTCCGAAGATCCATCCGATCAGTGCGCCGGGCAGGGCACCGCTCGCCGCGCCCTGCAGGGCGGCCCCGCCAAGTCCCATGCGGCCGGTCACCTGCTCGACCAGGCGCACGTCCTGGCCGATGATGGCCACCCTCTCGACCGGAAAGCCCTGATCGGAGAGGTGATCGACGGCGCGTTCCGCCTCCTGGTAGGTCGTGTACGAGGCGATGGTCCTGCGGGCCTGCTCGTTCATCAGCCAGTCCTTCCTGCAGCGGTCTCCGGTGCGCCGGCGATCGATGACGGGCCCAGCCTGGCAACAAAGCAGCACGCTCCGCCTGCACCCGGCAGGTCAGAAGTCGGCGCACTCAGTCGGTCCATGAGAGCAAGGAAAAATCCAGACAACTCGGATGGCCTTGCCCGGGCTGGGTACCCAGAGCTCGCCCAGGCGTGGATCCCGCGACTCGCTCGATCGCCTCCGATGACCGCAGAACGGAGTGATCTATGGCCTGCAGTCCGTCACAGAGGCTGTCCTCTCACGTTCCCGACCAGGAAACCCGCCACCCGGGCGCCACCGCGGGCCCTGAACGGCGCGACTCCCGTCCGCTCGCGGCGCTGGACCCACACGGGCTGCTGGCCCTGTCCCACACCCTGTTCACCTGCGCGGAACAGAGCGAGATCGTGCGGTTGGCCATGCGGCACGTCAGTGCCCTTGGCCCCTACCACGCCGAGGCCGGATACCTCGCGACGGGTGACGGTTTGTCCCGCGTCCCCGCCCACGTCGCGGGAGCGCCCACGGTCGACGACGCACAGATGTCGGAGCTGGGCGAGGCCGACGGCTCCGTATCCCTTCCGGAGCGGCCCTGGAACCGGGCGTTCGGCCTGCGCGGGGCCGGCGGCCTGCTGGGCTACATCGTGGTCTCCTCCCACTCCGGGCCCGATGAGCAGGGAGACTTCCTCCTCTCGACCCTCGTGCGACTCACATCGACGGCCCTGTCACTGGCGGCCACATGCGCCTCGCAGCACGAGAGCGCCGGCGAACTGAGCCGACTCCGCACCGAACGGGACACCGCGCTACGGGGCTTGGACGCCATGCGCTCAACACTGCACTGGCAGAGGACCGTGGACGAAGCCCTCGCCCGTGTCGCTGCCCGGGGCGGCGGCGAGCACGCCATCACGCAAGCGCTGTACGAGCTCACCGGGCTGTCGGCGCTCGTCGAGGACCGGTTCGGCAACCTGAGGTCCTGGGCCGGTCCCGACCGGCCCGACCTCTATCCGGTGCGGTCCTCGACCGACCAGGAGGAGATGCTGCGGCAGGTCGCGCACGAGGCGGGCCCGGTCAGAGTCAAGGACCGGCTGATCGCCCTGGCACGGCCGCGCGGCGACGTCCTCGGCGTACTCGCCATCGAGGACCCCGAGGCGACGGCGGACGAGCACACCATGTTCGCCTTGGATCACGCCCAGCGCTCGCTCGCCCAAGAGCTCATGCACATGCGCGAACTCACCGAGGTCGAAGTGCGGCTGCGCCGCCAGCTGATCGACGACCTTCTGGAGGGCACTGACGAGACGAGCGCCTACGCCCGCGCCGAAGCCGTCGGCCACGACCTGCAACGGACTCACTACGTGGTCGTCGTGCACTGGCCGGGCAATGGCGCGACCAGCTCCTTCACCCGTGCCGTCGAGCGGGCGACGGCCACCACGGCGACCCGGCCCCTGATCACCCGTCGCGGCGACCGAATGGTCCTGCTGACCGAAGCGACGCCTGACGACGATGCCGTGCACGCGGCGCTGGCCCATGAGCTGGGAACGCCCGACGGAGCGATCGGGGTGAGCACCCCCTGCGAATCCCCGGACGGCGTTCCCCGCTGCTATCAGGAGGCACTGCGGGCCCTGGAGGTGCGGCAGAACTCCCGCCAGCGCAGCGGGACGACGTTCTTCGAAGACCTCGGGCTGTACCGGATCCTGGGGCCCGGCAACGATCTCCGGGAGCTCGAAGACTTCGTGCAGGAGTGGCTGGGCCGGCTGATCGACTACGACGCAGAACACGACACGGAACTGGTGGAGACGCTCTCGTGCTACTTCGACTGCGGAGGCAACTACGACGATGCGGCCGCCGCGCTGACCGTCCACCGCAGCACCCTGCGCTACCGGCTGCAGCGCATCCGTGAGATCAGCGACCGCGACCTGGCGGACGTGGACACCCGGCTCAATCTCCAGGTGGCAACGCGCGTCTGGAAGATCATCCTGGGCGGGAGGCACTGACCGCGGCCACCCGGAGGACCGGCGCCGCAGGTCGGCCCGGCCTCCGGAGCCCGCCGCCTGGAACGGTGCGGTGCCGGCCGGTCACGGCCCGCTCGCACTTCTCCTCCGAACGTGACGAAGGGAGGCGAGGCGAGGCCGAAGGCGCGTATGCGCCCTACGGGCCGCGGAGAAGGGTTCGGGTCTCGTGGTCGATCTGCTGGGCCTCTCCGGTGGGTACGACCACGATCGGTATGTCCGCCCCCGGCCCGCTGACGATTGCCGGACGGCTCACGTCGTCGGGCGTGCGCAGGCCGCCGGTCAGGCCGAGGGCGGTGAGCCGGGTGCACACCTCTTCGCGGACCTCGGGCTGGTCTTCGCCGATCTCCCCGGTGAAGACCAGGGCGTCGAGCCGGTCGAGGGACGCGGCCATCGCAGCGATACCGCGGCGACAGTGATGAGAGAAGACGTCCAGGGCGAGAGCGGCGCGCTCGTCGCCCGCTGCCCGGCTGCGGACAAGGTCGCGAGTGTCGTCGGAGGTGCCGGAGAGGCCGAGCAGACCGGAATGGTGATTCAGTACGTCCTCGATGTCGTCCGCGGACAGACGGTGCCGCGTCTGCAGCCAGGTCAGGGCGCCGGGGTCCACGCTTCCGCTGCGGTGGCTCATCACCAACCCCTCCAGCGGTGTGAAGCCCATGGTGGTGTCGACGCTGGTCCCGTTGCGCACCGCACAGGCGGAGCAGCCGCCGCCGAGGTGGGCGATCACCACGTGGAGCTGCTGGGGGCGCTGACCGAGCAGCTCTGCCGCCCGGCCGAGTGCCCAGGCGTAGGACAGCCCGTGGAAGCCGTAGCGGCGCATCCCGTACTCCTCACGCCAGGTGGCGGGCACCGCATACTCGCGGGCGGCGGCGGGCAGGCCGGCGTGGAAGACGGTGTCGAAGCAGGCTGCGTGCGGGACGTCGGGTAGCAGCTTCCGGGCGGTGTCCAGGACAGTGAGGGCCGGCCGGACGTGCAGCGGTGCCAGGTCGGCCACATTACCGAGAGCGGCCCGGACCTCGTCGTCGACCAGGACGTGGCTCCGCAGTCCGGATCCGCCGTGGACGATGCGGTGACCCACGGCAGTGGGCGATGGCGCTCGGGCCAGCAGCTGTCGCAGAAGGCCGGACACCTCTTCGCCGGGTGCGGAGGCGCTGTGATGTTCGGCCAGGACCTGCCCGTCGTCACCGAACACGGTCAGCCTCAGGCTGGACGAGCCAGAGTCGGCCACCAGGACCGGGCCGATGTTTCCTGCCGACACGGTGCTCCTTCCCCGCGGTCCAGGACCGCGTCGCACGGCTGTGCCCGCAACGGCTCGGCGTCTGTTCCGAGGCAGCCGGGTACCCGCCTGGCCTCGTGGAGAAACTGGGGCTCGCGGGATGAGCTCGGCGCGCCGGGACGGTGCGGCGTTCCGGCGGGCGGCCGACTGGGTGGCCGCATCAGGGCTTTTCCTGCGCGGCGCTCAACACGTTTGTCCGTGAGCGGGAGACCGATGGGCTGTTGGTGCCCGGTGCCGGCGACGGCGCACACGCCAACCTCTGCCTGGAGAGCAGCCACGAGGAGCACGACCCCGCGCGTGGGGATGATGCGGCGGGTGCGGGCCGCGGCCAGATGGTGAGAGCGGCCCGGCAAGTCGGGCGGCGTACGCCGCAGCCCTGACGGACGGTCACGCAGGCACCACCGGTGGCGTTCGGAGACCGGCCGGACAACTCTCGCTGCAGACTGGATTCTGACGGATATTCACCCATGGCAGGTACATGACGGACAGGGATTGCAGGGCATACCATCGCAACGCCCCGCAGGGGCGGTCGACGGTGCGTCCAGCCCCCACCGGACAACCCATGCCGCTCCTTCGCATCCCCGGCCCGCCCGGGCCGGATTCCCCCCACGGATGAAGGAGCACCAATGCCTCTCGGCACTTGGCTCAAGGCAGGCACTTCCGCCACAGCGCTCGTCCTCGCCATGGCGGGCGCCGCAACCGCCGCTCCCGCGGGCGAATCGTCCGCCGCGCAGGCCGCAGCGGTGACCCTTCGCTACGACGACAGCCGCGCCACAGGCTGGGAGGCCGCGATCGCGGCCGGAGTCGCCTCGTGGAACGCCAACGTGAGCAACGTCCATCTGGTGGAAGCGACGCCAGGAACCGCGGCCGAGATCGTGATCGTCGCCACCACAGGCTGGCCGCAGGCCACGCTCGGTCCCGTACGTCCCGGCCGCCAGGTCCGCGTCGAGCTCGGCAGTCAGGCCGTGGACCAGGGCTACAACAAGACCCGGATCGCCGCTCACGAGCTGGGGCACAGCCTCGGCCTGCCGGACACCAAGCCCGGCCCCTGCTCACAGCTGATGTCAGGCTCGAGTGCCGGAACGGCCTGCACCAACGCCACACCGAACGCCACCGAGCGCTCCCGCGTACAGTCCGCCTACGCAAGCGGAATCGCCGCGTTTGCGCCCGCTGACGAACGGATTCTCATCGACGCGCCCTGACCACACGCCATCAAGCGGACGTGCTTCCCGGGGATCCAGACGAGATCCCCGGGACGTGGTGAGCAGCCCTTGGCTGGCATCGGTGCTGAGGCCGATGGAGAAGCAGCCGACCGAAGTCCGTGCGGCCCGAGGGGCCCCTCAGACTGCCAACAGCGCCGCCAGGGCGCGGTCCATTGCAGCGTTGAACTCTTCCGGCGTCAGCGGCAGACGGGACTTGACGTCCCGACTCCACTGGTCGGCGAGGACCTCGGCGGAGCCCGCCTCAACACCGTCGAGCGCCGCGTCGGCCAGGTCCGACGGAGCGATCTTGTCCACGGGCCAGCCCGCCGCCATGTCGGTGTCGGCCAGGCCCAGGTGTACCGCTGTGACGAGCGTGCCCTGCTCGGCGAGCTCCAGGCGGACGCCGTTGGTCATGGCCCAAGCGGCGGCCTTGGTCAGGTGGTAGGCATTGGCGCCCTTGCCCCCGAACCACGACATGGCGGAGAGGACGTTGACGATCGCGCCCCCGCCGTTCCTGGCGAGCGCCGGCGCGAACTCCCGGATCATTCCCAGGTGGCCGAACATGTTGGTCTCCAGCTCGTGCCGCACCGCGTCCAGCGAACCAGTCACCAGGTCGGTCCCCGTACTGATTCCCGCGTTGTTGATGAGCAGCGAGACGTCCGGGGCGGCCTCGGCGGCGGCCCTCACGGATGCGGGATCGGTGATGTCGAGGGGCAGCACCTCGACTCCGGGCAGGTCCACGGTCTCCGGTCGGCGGGCCGTAGCGTAGACCGTGCGGGCGCCCCGTTCGAGCAGGCGCTGGGCGAAGGCGCGGCCCAGGCCGCGGTTGGCTCCGGTGACAAGGGCGACGGAGTTGCTGATATCCATGGCCGGAACGCTAGAACCTGACGCTGGCGTCAGAGGCAAGTGCTGGTCGTCAGGGCCAGGGGTGAGAGGAATCACCATGACCGGGCGGACTGGTGCGAGCACCTCCGTGAGGTCGGTCATGAACGCGTCGATTGTCTCTTCGCCATACCCCATGGCCAGCAGCGTCGGCACGAACGGCACCAGAGCGTCCGCGATCACCACGTCGTCGCCGCTGGCCAGAACCGAGTCAACGAACTCGGCAGATGCCGTGATCAACGTCCTCAGGCCGACGGTGCCGGTCGTCTTGAAAGCCTCAGCCACCGCGGCGAACTGCGGCCTGGTCAAGATCTCTTCCTCGCGGAAGTGGTCCACCCGCAGTCCTGCATCGGTCAGCCACCGAGACAAGCCGGCACACAACGTCGACTTGCCCACTCCGGGAGATGCTCCCCACACGGCGATCAGAACGGTCATGGCTGCCGAGCCTAGAAACGGCAGCCATCACTGCCAACCCCGCTGCATCTCCGCCCGCCTCTCCCGCCGTCGCCGGACTCGGCGCCGACCGGGCGAGCGGCGACCACGACCTGGGCGCGGCCAACAAGCTCGGCGCGTGCTGGGCACCCGCGTCCAGCTCCAGCCCGATCTTGATCATGCGCGAAGTTCGGCCCGGGCCCCACCCGGCCCGGGCTGCGGCCAACAGGCGGCCAGCGAAGTCGAGATCGAAGTCGTTGCCTGCCCAGCGGAGCTATCGCCAAGACTTGTGGATGAGTCATCAGAACCAGGTGATCGTGCCCTTCAGGAGGCGGCCAAGGTTCAGCCTGCTTCGTTCCGGCGAACCTGTGTGAGGTAGCGACAAAATTTCACGGGTTCCATCTGGTGGAGACGGCGAAGAGGGTGAGTCGTGCCTTATCTCGCCGCGCTGTTGACGTAGTCGATCGCGGTGGCGACGTCCTCGGCGACATGGGTGGGCTGGTTGGAGTCCTGGGCCCACGGCTGCCCGTTCGACACCCAGATGCTTCGAAGCCCGAGCGCGTTGGCGCCAGCGATGTCGGCGTGCGGGGAATCGCCGATGACCCATGCGCCGGTGAGGGGCACTCCGACGGTGTCCGCGGCAGCGTGGAAGATCTCCGGTTCGGGCTTCTTGCGGCCGACCTCCTCGGAGATCACCCAGCCCTGGACGAGCTGGTCGAGTCCGGTGCGGCGGATCTTCGCTTCCTGCTGGGCCGTGCGGCCGTTGGTGACGATCACGCAGGTCCAACCGCCTGCCTGAGCCTTGTCCAGGGCTTCGCGGGAGGAATCCGTCAACACAACGCGATCGGCGGCGCCACGGTCAAGCAGGTCATGGATGGCCGTGGCAGGCACGTTGCCCCCGTAGCGGTCGGTCATGGCCGCGGCGACCTCTGGGCGGGCGGTATAGCCGCTGGCATCGGCAGCCATCACCCACGTCAGGTCCGTATCGGGCAGGCGATGCTCAGTGAGGAATGCGGTGACGGCGTCACGGAAGGCCGCGTCGCGGTCGACCAGGGTGTTGTCGAGGTCCAGCATCAACAACGGCATGATTGACAGTAGATCACGAGCGATGAGCTCGGGACAGGCTGGTTTCCCGTCCAGGGTCGACGTGCTCGGTGAGGTAGATCAGGGTGGCCTGCGGGTCCATGCCGAAGGCCGCGGCGACAAGCTTGGGGTCCACGGTGTTCACCAGGTCGAGGAGGCGGATGCTGCGGATCGCTCGGGATGAGGATCCGTAGTCGTCAAGGACACGGGAGAGGAAGGCAGTTGAGGCTGAACTCCGCGCGGCCTTCGTTCCTTGGGTGACCATGACGTGCGGATTGGCCGTCGGCCACGGTGGATCCCTCGCGATCACCGCGGTCCGCTCGCCGCGGGCGAACCGCCCGCCCGCCTCATACCGGATCCGCTCACGAAACTGTCGTCGCTCGGCGGCCGGCCCGCCGCCCTGCGCGTACCGCATACCACCGGCCTACCGCAGGGATCAGCACCCGACAACAACCCGAAGAGATCAGTAACCAACTCCTGGAGCTCTCTGTCCGTGGCGACGGGGACGGCCCGTGCATCCCTGACAAATGTCATGGGCGAATCGTGGACCAGCTCACTGCCGGGCAGCCGGATGCCGGAACGACCATCGCCGTATGACAACAACCACGAGCTCGACCCACCAGGCTCTCCGTCCGGCCAAACGCCTCATCGGCTGGTATCTGGCCCTCAGCACCGCGACCCTCGTCGGCGTCGTCCTGCTGCGCCACGACGCGTCCGTCGTCGACGACGCAGTGTGGACCCGCACCGTGATCGTCGCCGCGAGTGCGATGCTCACGTATCTCTTCGCGGCCCGCGCTGCCCGGGGTTCGCGCGGCGCCTTCCGGCGGCTGCGCATCGTCACCGCCGTGATGACCGTGGCCATCGCCGTCATCACGGTGTTGCCCGGGGTGTTCCCTGTCTGGCTGCGTGTCGAGCAATTCGTGTGCGGTCTGCTGCTGCTCGCCGTCCTGATCGTCGTCAACGGCCGTGACGTACGCGCCCTGTTCCGGAACTCGTGACACCGTCCCAGGTCGGCAGCGGTGTTAGCGTGCCCGCCATGGACTCGTACGCCGCGGCGGCGACGAACCGCGATCCGCAGCGCTGGTCACAGGGCTGGCGCCGAATGGGGCTCGCCGCCGGCATGCTCGCCTACCCCGCGGCCACCGCGGTCGGTGTCGCCCAGTACACGAGCGGCGCGGTGGCGGTCGCCGGATACGGTGTGGTGGCCGCATTCTCCGTCTGCTACGTGCTGGCGGCGATCGCCTTCGGATCCGGTGCGCGGCGCAGCGTCCAGCTGTCCCTCGCGGCACTGACCGCGCTCTTTCTCGCCGCGCTGCCGTTCGCCCGGGAGTTCGCCTTCTTCCTGTGCGCGGTGGTCGTTTCCTTTGCCGTGCTCAACTGGCGCCAGTACGCCGCGGTGATCATCGCGGTCGGGACCGCCGGCGCGATCACCGTGCCGTGGGCGGTGCGGCCCTGGCACAGTGGGCCCGGCTGGCTGGAAGCCGTGGCGCTCGTGTTCACTGCCCTGACCGTGTACGCCTTCGGGGAGATCACCCGATCGAACCGAGCCCTGCTCGAGACGCGTGCCGAAGTCGCCCGGCTCGCCCAGCAGGCCGAACGCGACCGTATCGCCCGCGACCTGCACGACCTGCTCGGGCACTCGCTCACCGTCATCACCGTCAAGAGCGGCCTTGCCCGCAAGCTGGCGGCAGCCGGGGCGGAGCGTGCCGTCGACGAGATCACCGAGGTCGAGCAGCTGTCCCGGCAGGTCCTCGCGGACGTACGCGCCGCGGTGTCCGGCTACCGCGAGGTGACACTCACCGGTGAACTGGCCCGCGGACGTGAGCTGTTGCGCGCCGCCGGAGTCACGGCAGACCTGCCGCCGTCAACGGAGACCGTCGCCCCGGAGCACCAGGAACTGCTCGGCTGGGCCGTACGGGAGGGCCTGACCAACGTCGTCCGGCACGCGCGGGCGAGCCGCTGCAGCGTCGAACTGTCGCGGGCCTGCGTGGAGATCCGCGACGACGGCCTGGGCGGAGCCGCCGCCCCGGGCAATGGGCTGAACGGGCTGCGCGAGCGGGTCACCGCGGTCGGCGGCACAGTGGACGCGGGGCCCGCGCGGCCGCGGGGCTGGTGCCTGCGGGTGACGCTGCCCGAGCGGGATCACGACAACGCCGGGGAGAACGCCTCATGACGACCCAGACGATCCGGCTGCTGCTCGCCGACGACCAGGACCTGATCCGCGGGGCACTGTCCGCGCTGCTCGACATCGAGGACGACTTCGAAGTCGTCGCCGCCGTCGACCGCGGCGACAAGGTCCTCGATGCGGCGCGCGCACACCGGCCCGACGTCGCACTCCTCGACGTCGAGATGCCGGGCCTCGACGGGATCGCCGCGGCAGCACAGCTGACGGCACAGTTGCCCGCGTGCCGCGTCGTCATCCTCACCACCTTCGGCCGGCCCGGGTATCTGCGCCGGGCCATGGCCTCCGGGGCCGTCGGCTTCGTGGTCAAGGACGCACCGCCGGAGGCGCTCGCCGACGCGATCCGCCGGGTGGTACGAGGCGAACGCGTCGTCGATCCCGAACTCGCCGCAGCCACCCTGACGGCCGGCGACTCGCCGTTCACCGCACGGGAACGGGACGTCCTCGACGCAGTCCGCGGCGGCGGGTCCGTGGCGGACATCGCCGCGGCACTGTTCCTCTCCGAGGGGACCGTGCGCAACTACCTCTCGGCGGTGATCGCGAAGACAGGCACGCGCAATCGCATGGAGGCACTGCGGGTGGCCGACGAACGGGGCTGGCTGTAGGACGGGCGGGCGCGCGATGGCGGATGAGGACAGCCAGGAGCCCCGTCCTCGGCGGTGATGCCGAGTGAGGGCACGTCGCGCTGCGGCTGGCCGACGGCAACAACTGCGGCCTGCGCTGGACCGGGAAGTCCTGCAACAACTTGCAACCGAAGGCTGGCGCTGTAGCTTGCGTCGGGCCAACGAGCTGGGGCAGCAGCAGGGGTGCAGGACGTCCCTCACAGGACTGCGATCTGCTGATCCCCAGCAACAAATCGGCTGCGGCAACGTTACGCGGCCAGATAACGTGACGACGTGCGTTGATCTTCAGTGCGGCGGTGTTGCAGCCGCCGCGGACGGTGCGGCCATACCCCGTCGGCGTGACGGAGAGCGATCCGGCATGTTCAGCCCTGCGCCCTCACTGGAGAACACCACATGACCCCCAAGTCCCGCCTCACCTATGAGACGTTCCTCGCCCGTGCCACTGCCGACACCCGCGTCGTCGGGCTCGTGCTGAAGGGCTCCCATGCCCATGTCGGCATGGCCACCGAGCACTCCGACCACGATGTCTACGTGATCCTCGGCGGAAGCGCAGACGCAGACCTCGCGAGTCTTGACGGCTACCGCTCCGCGGAGCTCGACCTCGTCGTCACCACAGTCGACGCCTTCCGCCACCTCGGAGGCTACGAGCGTTACGCCCTCGCCCGAGCCCGTGTTCTCCTTGACCGGCTCGACGGCGAGATCACAGACATCGTCGCCCGCAAGGGGCGGCTCGGCGCCGACGAGGCGTTCCGAGGAGCGGCCGACTGGCTGGACGCCTACGCCAACTCCCTCTATCGATCCATCAAGAACGCCCGCGACGGCCACCTGCTCGCCGCCCGTCTCGACGCGGCCGACAGTATCCGCGCCCTGCTGGAGTTCCTGTTCGCACTCGACCGCCGTCCGCGCCCGTACAACAAGTACCTGGAGTGGGAACTGGAGAGGTTCCCCCTGCCGAAGTGCGAAACGGGAGCATTGCTCGACCGAATCGGGCGGATCATGGAGACAGGAGACCCAAGCCTGCAGCGCCAGCTGTTCGTTCGGGTCGAAAGCACGGCACGAGAAGCTGGCCACGGACCCACACTCGATGCCTGGGGCGAGGATCTGCTGCTGATGCGCCCCGTCGTCGGCGACCAATTGTGAGGACGCCCGGGCCATGACTTTCAGCCCTGATTGCCATCACGCTGAGGCCGGCGACGGCCTGGACCTTCTCGCCGACCGTGACGGGGTGCTCGACCCGCTGGCCGAGGCGTTCGACGGCTCGCAGCGGGCCGGCCGCCTGACAGGCAGTGCATGACTGGGGTGGCAGGAGGCGGCCTCCAGCACGGAACCGCGCACGTGCTGGAGGCCGACGCCGAACAAACCCGCAGTCACCCGGTGGCCGGTGTCTTCCTCGTCCACTGGCTCGGTTGGGCGCTCGTGCGCCGCCCCCCCCCTTCGGATCGTCGTAAGTCCGGCATGCCGGTCCCTCATGGGGACCCGATTCGGTTGAACAGGCGGCTGCCGGGACTCGGCCGGTTCACAGCAGGCCGGGCTGCTGCCATTCGGTGCCCAGGACGTGGTGGTCCAGGAAGTTGAGGAACGTCTCGTACCACACACGCGTGTGGTTCGGCTTCAGGATCCAGTGGTTCTCGTCCGGGAAGTAGAGGTACTTCGCGGGGACTTCGTGCCGCTGCAGTTCCTGGAAGAGCGCCGCGCCCTGCCCGACGGGCACGCGGTAGTCCTTGGAGCCGTGGATGACCAGCATCGGGGTGCGGATCTTCGCGACGTCCAGGTGCGGTGAGTCGGCCTCGTACCGCTCGGGGCGGGTCAGCGGGTCGCCGAAGATCCGCTGGAAGTACCAGGGCACGTCGGTGTCGCCCTGGAACATCCGCAGGTCCCACAGACCTGCATGGCTGATGATCGCCTTGAACCGGTCCGTGCTGGTGGCGACCCGGTTCGCCATATAGCCGCCGTACGAACCGCCGGCGAGCGCCGTACGTGAGGCATCGATGTCGTCCCGGGCCTCGGTCGCGTCGGTCAGCGCGATCACATCCGTGTAGGGGCGCCCGCCCCACTGCCCCCAGCCTCGCCGGTGATTGATCTGCCCGTAGCCGGTCGACAGGGCCGGATCCGGCAGCAGCACCGCATAGCCGCGCGCGGCGAACGGCCACGGGTTCCACCGCCAGGTCCAGCCGTTCCAGCTGGACTGCGGTCCGCCGTGGACGGCGACGAGCAGCGGAGCGGGCCGCTCGGCGGACGCGCCCTCGGGCAGTACGAGCCAGCCGCGCAGCACGAACCCGTCGTCCGCCTCCGCGTGCACCTCGGTGAGTGTGCCGGGCAGTTCCCCAACGCCACCCGGGGCCGGCAGCACGGCCGGAGTCTGGTCGACGGCGCCGGCGTCGATCCGGACGGGCGTCGGCGGCGCGTCGACCGCGTGGCGCAGGGCGTACAGCGTCCGCCCGTCAGGGGCCACGGTCAGCGAGCCGTACGCACCCGAGGCGGTCAGGCGTGTGACGCCACCGTCCGGATCGCGCCGGAAGACAGGCGCGTGCCCCTGCTCGTCGGCCGTGAAGAAGAGCGTGTCGTCCACCGGTGAACAGGCCACGCCACCAGGCCAGTTGTCGAACCCGGGCAGCAGGTCCTGCACCGAGCCGTCGGTCAGATCGATCCGGACGAGCGTCGCTTCCCAGGGGTCGTCGTACGTCGGGTAGCGCATCCGGCAGCACACGACGGCCGAGCCGTCGTGAGTGAACCGCGGCGCCTCGTAGAGGTGTTCCAGATCGCCGACGTCGTGGATCTCCTCGCCGCTGACCGCGTCGGCCACCACCACGGCGGTGCGATGCTCGTCCGGGACCCGGCCGGGCATGAACCGGCGGTACGCGACCCGTGTCCCGTCCGGCGACAACGCCGCGTCCCCCGGATCCTCCAGACCGATGCCCTGCCCGCCGACGACGACCGGCTCCGCATCAGCGCCGGCACGGACGAAGGTGTGCGGCTCCGCCGGCCCGAGGTCGTGGTCCCAGGCGCGGGTCGGCCCGGACTCGTACAGGATCGCGGTGACCTTCGCGTCCTTTCGCGCCGCGCGCAGCTTGCCGTGCGCCTCGGCGTCGGCGGCTCCCGGCAGCAGCCCCGCGGTGTGGCACACGGCGCCGGAGTCCCGGGCGACGGTGACCGCGGCGATCCCGCCCGGGTGCCGGGCCACGACGACGGCCTCCCCGCGCGGCGGCAGCGCCCACAGCGCGGCGCCCTCGTCATCGTCGCCGTCCGCGGCGGGGCGCCCGGACAGGAAGTACAGCGTCCCGTCCGGACCGAACACCGGCCCCGACTCACCCTTGTCGGACCGGGTCAGCCGCAGCGCGTCGCGCTCCCCGGTCGGATCGATCTCCCACAGCCCGGACACGAACCGTGTCCCGTCCCCGGACAGCGACTGCACGGCGGCGACTAGACGAGTGCCATCGACGGACAAGGCAAGGGAGTTGACGCGGGGGAAAGCGACAAGGGCGGACAGGTCGCGAAAGGTGGACGGGCCACCGGAAGACTCGGTCATGCAGGCGATTGTCACCCGCGCGCGACACGGACGGCCAGGGAGCATGACATGGAGCGCCCGTCCGACAGCAGCCCTTTCGGCACGGCCGCACATCCATGGATGTGACGCCGTTGGTGGTGGACAACTGGCCCTTGGCAGCCGTGACCGTGCGAGCACCCGCCTGCCGTGAGCGTCAGCGCCGTCGACGGCCTCAAGGCAACCATCATTTCGACGAGCATCGAAAACATGGCGGCGGACGTGCCTGCGCACGAACGATGTTGTGGACAGCGGATTGATCAACCGTTGAAGCACTTGCGGTGGAGCACTTGGTGGAGGTGTTGGGTTGACAGCCACGCACAACGCGGCGAGAGACGCATTGATCACGACCGTGGCCTTGGGAATGAGCACCCTCGCGCCCACGGCGGGGCCGTCCGCCGCTGCGACTGGGTTCGCCCACAGCGACTTCAGCGCGCAGGCGAAGGAGCCGGGGTCTGACCGGCGTACGGGCGCATGCTGTTCAAAGGCGCATGGACTCCCATCTGAACGAGACAGCATGTGAGCCTGCTGCAACTACCGCAACCCGGCGGGAACGTCGACAACGCCCTCAGCACGTCGTGGACTTGGGGCGGCAGCGGATGCTTCAACGGCGAGATCCGGGCCGTTCTCGCGCGACCTCGTCGCCCGTCGAAACCCCGACAGTGCACCTTCCTCACGCGAGCGGCTGAAGCAGACGACACCCGACTTGCCATTGCCAGATGCGTTTCAGCGCATCTCCCTTCGGCTCTCATCGGCCGAACACAGCCGTGCCAACCGAGCACGATTCATGTGAATCCAATCAACCCTGGAGGAATCATCATGACTCACGCACCTGCCCACGAGACGCAGGCCCGCACCGACAACCGGTCAGCCGAGGAGGACCTCGACCTCGTCATCGGCGAACTGGAGCAGCAGGTCCCGGACCGCACCAAGGCCGTGAGCAGCACCTGTATCGGCTGGTACTGCGTCTGATCTGACCCCGGCCAGGAAACCCCAACGGAGAACACATGGTGCCGCTCCGCGACATGCGGAGCGGCACCGCAGGGGAGGCAGACGATCATGACCGAGGTTCTGTGGGAGGCGGCAGCACCTGCCGGTTCGGATGACGCAGACCCCAATCGCTCCGCCGCCGCAGGGAAGGTCCTCCGGGCCCTACGGGCCGGCTCCACCGGCCGTTTGTTCCCCTCGGTGATGCGGCCCACCGAAGACGGTCTGCTCGCACACGAGCGATTCCTGGCGGGAGACGATGATGCGGCCGTCCTGGCAGCAGCCTTCGCCACACCCCGATTCGCGCCACTCACGGAACTGCTCGACGCCCTCGACGCCTGGTGTCAGCGCGCCTCGAAGCGGTATCACGACTTGCTCGCTCCCGGTCTGCTCGAGGTGACCGACAGCGGTCTCTTCGGGCCGCTGGTGACCGAGGCCTTCACTGCCTGCGCCGCGGGCATCCGCTATGAGGCCGACGAGCAGCGCCTCCGCTGGACGGCATTCCTGGACCAGTTCCTGCAGCGCCTTGCGCAGGATGTCACCGGTCCCTGGTTCGATCAGCCTTCGCTGCGACTGCCCGTGACGGGCATCGAAGCGCAAAGCGGGGAGACACACAACGGGCGCCGCAGGATCCTGCGCGTCAGCATGAGCGGAGGCGGCGCCGTCGCCTACAAGCCCCGCCCGCCGGGCGGCGAGCTGCTGTTCCTGGCCTCCGACGACTCGGTGTTCGCCTTCCTCAACTCACTGCCACCGGTGACGGGACCGGTCGACCTGCCCGTCCTTCGCTGCACGACGGGCAGCGGCCCCGATCGGCTGGAGTACACCTGGCAGGAGTGGCTGGAGCCGCCACCTGCGCAGTCGGGGCTGATTCGCTCGGCACCCGGAAGACGACTCGTCGGGACCAAACTCGGGCGCCGCCAGGCGGAACGCTACTGGCATCGAGCCGGGTCCCTCGCCGCAGCGGCGTTCCGGTTCGGCATCGCCGACCTGGGCGAGGGCAATGTCCTGTCCGGGACACGGCCGGGACAACAGGAACCGCTCCACTACCCCGTCGACCTGGAGATCTTCTTCGGCCCGATCGCACGCCTCTACGACACCGGGCTCATCGCCGATCCCGAAGCCGGCGACCACCACCACCCGGGACTCGAGGACCAGGCCCGCTGGTGCACCGTGGACGGTCCCGTCGCTCACTTCACCGAAACCACGGGCGGCGGCCTGCGGCTGACTCGGCGCAGCCGGCCCTGTGTGCGCGCCCGGACCCGCACGGTCGTCGCCGATACCCAGGGCCGCACCGGATACGGGCCGTATCTCTCCTCCTTTCTGCGGGGCATGTTCGACGCCTGGACCCTCATGTGCCGCCATCATGAGGCGATCCGTGCCTTCCTGGCACGCGCCGGACACGACCGTTACGTCCGGGTCCTGCTCAGACCGACAGCGGCATACACCCAGGTGCTCGCCGACCGGCTCACCGGGACGGGGCCGGGACTCACCCCGACACCCGATGCCGTACCGGGGACAACGCCGGAGACCGGTACGGACATGCGCCATACCGTGTTCAGCCCGGACGAGACCGCGCAAATGGATGTTCTGGACGTCCCCTACTTCTTACGCTCCGTCTCCGGTGGCCCACTGCTGAGCGTCGGACCGCCGCACAAGACCGTACCGGCGCCCGAAGACTCGCAGTGGGCCCCCGCGAGTGCCTTCATCGAGGACCGGGGTCGCGATCTGGCCGGCCTCGGTGTGGCGCTGCGAGACGCGGTGGAATACGCGTACGACCGTGTGGAGCCGTGCGCGCTGAACGCAGACGGGGTAGGTGTCCGCCTGCTCGACCGGCGCACCGGACAGGTGGGGTTCGACTGGCCGCAGGCCCGACGCCGGGTCGTCTACAGCTGGACCCGGAACACGGTCAGGATCCGCACCGATCCCCTCGTCCGTCCCCTCCACGCGGCCGATGTCCGGCGCCGCCTGCTCGCGGTCGACCGGACGGACGCGGCCTTGCGCAGCCGTTGGGCCGCCTCCGGCTTCGACGATGAGCAGACCGGAGAGAGGCTGCAGGCCCTGACCGCCGCGGCCATGCGCTGGCTGCAAGACGTAGTGCACCTGCACGGTTGGCCTGGAAGCGCTCTGGTCGGCCCGGCCGCCGCGGCTGCGGCCTGCCGACTCGTTCAGCACGCCGAGGGACCGCGGGACTTCCAGCACGAATGCCTGCGGCTCATCGAACAGGCCGCGTGCGACGGCGATCTGCCCTGGCGGCAGGTGGCCTACGTGACCGACGCGCTGCGCATCCGAGATGGCCGACCACAGCTGTACGGGACCAAGTTCCGCTTGCAGGAAGGAAAACTGGAGCCGTGCCCCATCGAGCAACCAGACCGGGTGGACGCACTCCGGCGCAGCCTGAGGATGGAACCACTCGCCCGATACGCCAGCCGCTTGCGCAGCCGATTCGAGCCGCAAGTCCAGTGAGCGAGTCCAGTTGGGATCTGTTCGCCACTCGCCACTGGGAGCAGAAGGCCGGGGTGACGGCCGCACCGGGCGGCCAGGGCACCGTCGACGCCCAACGCGCCTACGCGGCGATGGTCCAGGCGGCCAGGCCGTTCCGCGCCGGAACCCGATTCCGGGCCCTGCCCGACGTTCGCTTCCTCATCGATGACGGTCGGATCCGGGCACCGGGCGAGTTGCTGCCCGGTCCGCACGACACCAGTCCTCAGCAGTACGCCGAACGGCTCGACAAGGAGCTGCAGAGCCCGGGCCGACTGCTCGTGGTGGAGCAACCGCTCATGCTCGACCACGTCCTGTGGGGACAAGTACGCTCCCTGGTCGTTCCCTTGTGGGAGCGGGTCGGATACCCCGTGGTGCCGGTTGTCACGGAACTCCTTCTCGGCGAGCGGATCACGCAGTGCAGAGGCCTTGCCACGGAACCGCTGTATTCCACGTTGACCTGGGTCCTGCACGGCACCGTGACCGCCACCCCCCAGGACGCCCCGGCTCAGGCCGCCCTCACCGCCGAACCCGGTGATGTGCTGCACTGGCCGGCAGGCCGGCCGCACCAAGTGCGCTTCGGGCCAAGGACCTTGGCACTGCGCCTGCTGGTTCCCCGTGACCCCCGCCTGCTCACCGCGGCGGTCAAGGACGCCGTGGCCAAAATCGTGCACGAACAAGAGAGCCCGGGCTACGTCCCTTACCTGCCCTTCCCTCCGAGCGAAGCCCCCACGCCCCCTGATGTGCCCGAACTGGCCCGCATGGCACGGCTGTTGCACGAGACGACCGAGGGCGATCAGCTCGACCAAGCTCTCAAGGCGGCATGGGCGCGACGAGTCAGCGCGGCCGCGCTGGAACCTGCCCCGGACACCCGGCCCTCTGTCCCTCTCAAGCCGGGCGACCGGTTGCGGGCGGCCTCCCCGGTGGTCCGCATGCCCCTCGACGACGGCCGCACCTGGCTCTGGGCCGTTGACGGTCACGCCTTTTCCGTGCGGGGCACTCTGGGCGAACGCGTCCTGGAGCAGCTGCACCAGGGCGAAACCCCCGCCGTCCAGCAGCTGAGCACCCTGGCCGGCCCGGGCCGTGAGATATCGGTGATTGCACTGCTGGAGAAGCTGTACACGCTGCGCGGCGTGGACCTGGACCGACGGGAGAACACAGTATGAACGGGTCCGTGCCCGTGGAGACCACGTTCTCCTGGAGCACCTTCGTGCAAAAGTACTGGGACCGGTCCCCCGTGCTGTTCCGTTCCCCGTCCCTGTCCCCCGCGCCCTTCGAGGACGGCGACGTATTCCGTGCTGCCGTGCACGGCAGCCGGTCCGCGCGCCTGGACGGGCACATGCCGTCCCATGCGCAGTTCACGGTCGAGCGCAGGCAGCGGGACGTCGCGGACGATCTGCTGCCTGCCGCCGAGGACGGCTCCTTCGATGTGTACGACTCCCGTCTCGCCACCCGCCTCGACGGCCGTCGGCACGCTCTCGTGATCAACAGCTTCCACACCTTCGACCCCGCTCTGTGGTCGCGCGAGCGGACCTTCTTCGCGGGCCTGTGGGACATCGTCGGCCTGCCTCTGACGGGTGCCATCACCACCCTGTTCCACGGCACTTACGAGCACAGCCCCGTCGGGGTCCACAAGGACCGTTTCGCCACGTTCATGTTCGGTCTCCGTGGCCGCAAGCGCATGCGGTTCTGGTCGCACAGGCCGTGGGACGAGCCCGTTTCCACCAAAGTCGACTACGCCGACCACAGGAGCGAGTCATTCGCCGCCGAGATCGGCCCCGGCGACGTGCTGTACTGGCCGGCCGACTACTACCACGTAGGGGAGAGCGCTACGACGGCCCCCGCAACGAGCGTCAACGTCGGCGTGCCCCGGCACGACCACCATGTCGGCTACGAGTTGGAGACCCTGATCGCCGACATCGACCCGGACCGTCTCACCGGTGGCAGCAGCCTGGACACCCTGCTCCCCTGCCACGACGCCCCCGTCGCCGCGCCGGGGCCCCGCGCCGACGGTCTTCTGTCGGCCGCGCTCCCCGAAGGACTCAGCGCGCCGGTGAGGACTCTGCATGCCTTCGCCCAACCGGACCGGATGGCCGACCGAGTCACCACCGTCTCACTGCGCCGCTGGACAGCAGGGGGGTTCGAACCCGCTCCCGCTCCCGTCTCACCGCCTCCACTCGCTGACACCGACCTCCTGCGCGCCGATCCCCATGCGCAGATCCTCTGGGCCAGGGACAGCAAGGGCAGCACTCTGTGCGCGGCAAACGGTCACCACACCACGACACCGCTCAAGAACAGCGACATGCTTCAGCTCACTGAGGCCCTCACCTCGACGCGCCCAGCAGAAGTGGCTGCACTTCTGGAAGCCGTCTCCCCCGGCCTCCAGCGCGGCGCGGCACGCACCCTCTTGCAGCAGCTGGAGAGCTTCGGAGCAGTCCGGCGCCATTCCTGAGGTGGCCCCGGCACCATTCACGTCAGCCATGGGTGAGCATCACCCGTCAGTGCCAATGACCAGGTCGCTGAGGTTGCGCCACTGACCATCAGATGACGAGGTCCACTTGGCCCTCTCCCGCAGACCAGCACGCCGTCACAGCGTCCATCTGAAGCCTGTCGGCGCCAGGGCACCCTCCACGCTTCGGCTCGGCCGGCCTGTCAGACGAAGGGGTGTCTCTGCTCCAGCAGGGCGATACCCAGTGACGTGACGGTGTGGAGGACCGCCTTGCCTTCTTGTCGGGTGGTGACCAGGTGGGCATTGCGCAGCACCGTCGCATGGTGGCTCACGGTGGCCGGCGAGATGTGCAGACGGCGGGCCAGTTCCGTGGTGCCGCATCCGCCGACGGCCGCCCTCAGCACAGCGGCTCTGGTGCGTCCCAGCAGGTCATCGAGGGACTGAGCGGTGGACTCGCCAATGCCCTCCCACAGCGCGGTGTTGAGTGATGTTCCACTGAGGGTGGGGACGGCCAGCGTGGGTGCTCGGGCCGGGTCCAGTGGCGGATTCAGAAGTTCGATCTGCGGTGTGGAGAACATCGTCGGCGCGATGACGAGACCTCGCCCGCTCAAGTGGATGTCCGCATCGTGCGGGTGAACCACTTCGAGCACGGGTGGCCGCCAGCGGGCCCTCGGACCGCAGAGTGTGGTGAAGAGTTGTTCCACCCCGCCGTTGGCAATCGTGCCCACGTAGGCGGCTCGGACCTCGCTCAGATGAGAGCGCACCCTGCTCCAGAACGGGGCGACAGTGACCCTGTGGCAGGCTCTGAGCGCCGTGGCCACCTGGCGTCGAGCCTCACGGTCACCGTCCATCAGGTTCCGCGCCCAGGACCGGTGCGAAGGGCGGAAGTCGATGTTCTCCAGCTCAAGGCGCATCAGAGCTCGGGGCGCCGCCATGAAGTTGTCTACCGCCTCGTCGATGGATGCCGTGTCTCCCATCAGGCTCATCGCGTCGAGCAGCGGACCGCGCGCGGGCAGCAATGCGGCAAGCGGGCCGGCCTGATTGCCCAGCCGTCCACGCACCGATACCTGCCAGCGGCAGAAGGCGCGACTGGCGTCGCGATACCTCAACAGCCTCACACTGTCGCACGTCTCCGCCGCCACGCCGATCGTTGTGGCGACGCGGGTCCGCGCCAGGTCCTCAGCCGTGAAGTGAATCCGCTTCACTGGGCGCCGCACATTCAAGCCTTTCCTTCGTCACACTTGCAGGTCGAGTTCTGGCCTTGGGCTTCAGCTGCTGAGCATTCGACAACAACTGCACGTGAGCAGAATTGATGACGATTCTTGAGACGACAGCTGGATCAGGGCTCGGGTGGCCGAGCAGGCTCTAGCCTTCGGCAGCGACCGCCGGGAGTCTTGTACGAAGACGCAATCACAGCGGGGGAACATCAAGAGTGACCGAATCGATCGACCAACCCGGCGAGTACACCGGTCGTCCGACCGCATCCTTGCGTGGCATCGTCATCCGCTACCGAGGTCACCGCATGGGCAGCGCGCGGCCCGCACGGGTCACTCTTCCCTCGGCGGCCGTCACCGTCCTCCTGGGCTGGGGCCAGCCGCTGACCATCCGCAGCGGTCCAGAACAAGAAGTATCACCAGGTCCGTGGCCTGCGATGATCGCAGGCCTGCAGACGATGCCCATGCTGGCGGGTTTCGACGGATCCGCGTCTGCCGTCGAGATCGAACTCACGCCGCTGGGCGCGTACCGGCTCTTCAACCTCCCGCTGCACCACCTGGCGAAGACGGTCATCGACCCTGACCAGATCATGGGCGCAGGCTGGGCTGCGAACGCCACCGAACAGCTGGCCGCGGCATCGCACTGGCACGGCCGCTGGCGAATACTCGACACCCTGCTCACCCGGCGACTCAGTGACCGAGCGACTCCCCCAGCACCTGCCGCCGCCCAGGCATGGAGCCTGCTGTGTGAACGTGGGGGCGCAGTGTCCTTGCACCAACTGGCCCTGGACATCGGCCTGGGCCAGCGCCGCATACAAGGGCTGCTGCGCGAACACATCGGGCTGCCTGCTCAAACACTCTCCCGCATCATCAGGTTCCACAACGCCCTGGCCGTGGCATCGACCGACGTGAACTCGCTCGCCGACCTGGCCAGCCTGGCGGGATACCACGACCAGTCCCACATGAACAGAGACTTCCGAGCCCTGTCGGGACAGACACCACGCCAACTGCTCGACATCATGCGCCGAACACCAGCACGGCACAGCGTCGGGCACCTCCAAGCCTTCAACGACTTCGGTCTCCGTGACCCAGCAAGCCGCCCCACATGACGCTTAACTGCCTTACAGACAGCAGGAATTGGCCACTCACCTGCGCCAAAGACGTCTGACACCGGCCGCCGTCACGGCAGGCCGGGGCCACATTGCGTACGACGTCAAGAGCCGTCCCCGCGTGGCCGGTAGCCCAGCCACCATTTACTGGTGGTTTCAGAATGAGGTCGCGAGCGTATGGGGCGCCGCCGGATGAGCCGAGGGCCTGTCCGGTCTGCCCCATGCAGTTCTGTCTCACGGCCTGACCCACGACGGCCGGCAGCCGCGCAGGCTCACCCGGTTGGCCTAGGCACTGTGCATAGTGTGCTCATGGATCGATTCGTGGGTCGGGGCCGCCTCGAATGGTGGGCCAATCAATCGACTTGCCTTGAGATGTACGACATCGACATCACCGTCACTGTCGACGCGGTCGGCAAGTGGCAGGCAACCGGGCGGCATGCCAGCGCCCTTGACACGACCCAACGCGAGGGCTGGGACTTCCTCATGGAGATGGACCCCCACTTCTCCATTGCGTTTCCCGGTGAGGACCGCGGCGGGATCACGGTGCGAGTCGTCGAGGCCGAGGATGGAACCCTCACGCTTATGGAGGCACCGGACTGGGACGGCTCGGTGAGCGTCACCTTCGACCTCACCTGAGATCAGCTCGGAAGGGCAGGAACCCGACTTTGATGGGGCTCTTTGAGAATCCCCACCCCCTGCTCGGGGGTGACGCCAGACCTGCTCGATGGATCTCCCCACGTCGCTCGCAGCCAGCCGGTTCCAGGGGCGGTGTGTGGCCGACTCGGCCACACACCGCTCCGCCGTGTACGCCACGGCTGTCCGCAGCGGCCACAGCAACGGGTTGGCCTGCGAGGCGAGTTGGACGGCGAGGAGGAAGCGATGGTGACGGGCGGCCAGATGGGCACCTGGCCAGCGACGACGGCTCCGTACGACACACCGGGGACAACCTCACCGGCGGGGACGACGAGTCGATCGTCGTCGACCTGACCCGCGTACCCGCCCGCGTCGACCAGATCGTCTTCACCGTCAACTCGTTCAACGGCCAGACCTTCGCCGAGGTCCAGAACGCCTTCTGCCGTCTGATCGACGAGACGACGGGCACGGGGCTCGCCCGCTACACCCTCACCGGCGGCGGACGGCACACCGCACAGATCATGGCGAAGGTACGGCGCGGCGCCGGCGGCTGGGAGATGAAGGCGATCGGTGAACCCGCCAGCGGCCGCACCTTCCAGGACCTGCTGCCCACGATCAAGACGTACCCGTAGAACGCGGAGTTCTTTATCTGCCGCATACATGGGGCGGAGTGGTCTCGGTTCGAACGGGCACTCGTATGCCACCAACGACTGAACCGAGGAGTAGCAGACCGCTCATGGAGATCTCAGGCATCATCAGTGCAATCGTCATCGGCATCGTGATCGGTGTCCTCGGCCGACTCGTCGTCCCCGGACGTCAGCGCATCGGCATTCTCTGGACCATCGCGGTCGGCATCATCGCCGCGTTCGTCGGAAGCGCCATCGCCGCCGGCCTCGACGTCGCTGACACCAACGGCGTCGACTGGATCGAGTGGCTCATCCAGATCGCCCTCGCCGCCGTCGGCGTCGTCGCGATCAGCAAGGTCAAGGCCCGCCACTGACCACCGCCCAGAATCGGTTCCCCCTCCGCCACCGTCACAACACCCGGCGTCGACGTACTCCTGCGACTGCTCCACCGCGTGCGGAGACATCTGCACCAGCTTGAGGGCGGGACGGCCGGACCATGTCGCTGGCACGGCGGGGGGGGGATCCGTGACGCGCTGGCCGGCCGCTCGCGCGACCTGGCCATCGCCCGCACTCCCAAGATCATCCGGATCTGCGGATGCCAGGGCGTCCCCGTCCTCGGCGACCGCGCCTGCACCGGGGCCGGCACGCATGTCACCGCCGGCATCAAGCGTCCACCCGGCAGGGAACTCGCACCCACCCAGCGCACCGTCAACCGTGCCCTCGCCCGTGCCACACCGCCCCAGTCGAGGGCGGTGTGGCACGGCTGAAGTCACGCCGGATCTTCCGCAGGTCGCGCATCAGCCCCAACCGTATGACCGTCATCGCCAAAGCCGTCCTCACCCTGGAGAGGCAACGCTGAAGACGCTCAGTGGACTTGTTGTGCGCCGAGCCTCACGGCCCAACCCCGGCAACCGGTCCGGCGCCCGCAGATGATTTCCAAGAGAGCTAGAGCTCGCCAAGCGAAACCGATCCGAGCACAACCGCCTGTTGTCGCTGCGCCGAGGACCCGGTCACATATTGATCATGTGGCCTGCGAGGCCATGGACGGCTTCCTTGACCGCCTCGCCCAGGGTGGGGTGGGCGTGGACGTTGCGCGCGACCTCGTGGACGGTGAGATCCCACTGCTGGGCCAGGGTCAGCTCTGGCAGCAGCTCGGTGACGTCCGGGCCGATCAGATGACCTCCGAGAAGCTCGCCGTACTTGGCGTCGCTGATCAGCTTCACGAAGCCGGTCGCGTCGCCCAGGCCATGAGCCTTGGCGTTCGCGGTGAACGGGAACTTGGCCACCTGGACGTCGTAGCCCTTCTCCCTCGCCTGCGCCTCGGTGTAACCGAAACTTGCGATCTGCGGCTGGCAGAAGGTGGACCGCGGGATCATCACGTAGTCCAACTCCATGGTCTCCGCGCCCGCGATCGTCTCGGCGGCGACCACTCCCATCGCCTCGGCGGCGTGCGCGAGCATCAGCTTCGCGGTGACGTCCCCGATGGCGTAGATGTGCGGGACCGAGGTGCGGCAACGGCCGTCGACGTCGATCGCGCCGCGTTCGGTGACGCGCACGCCGGTGTTCTCCAGGCCGTAGCCGGTGACGTTCGGGGCGAAGCCGATCGCCTGCAGGACCTTGTCGGCTTCGAGCACCTGCTGGGTACCGTCCTTGCCGGTGACCGTGACACGGACCAGTGGGCTGGACTCGTCGATCGACTCGACGCGCGTCGAGGTGAGGACGTCGATGCCCAACTTCCGGTACTGCTTGGCAAGTTCGGCGGAGACCTCGGCGTCCTCCAGCGGGGCGACGCGGTCCAGGAACTCGACGATCGTCACCTTCACGCCGTAGTTGTGCAGCACGTAGGCGAACTCGACTCCGATCGCACCGGCGCCCGCGATCACGATCGACTGCGGCAGATCCTCGGCCAGGATCTGCTCCTCGAACGTCACCACACGCGATGTACGGCGCGTGCCGGGCAGCAGCTTGGGGCTCGCCCCGGCGGCGATGACGCAGTGGTCGAATCCGATGGTGCGAGTGTTGCCTTCGAAGTCGGCCACCTGGAGCGTGTGCGGATCGACGAACGTGCCACGACCGCTGATCTCCGTGATCTTGTTCTTCTTCATCAGGTAGTGGACGCCCTTGACCCGGCCGTCCGCGACCTTCCTGCTGCGACGGAAGGCCTCCCCGTAGTCGAAGGAGACCTCACCCTCGACCTTGATGCCGAAGGTCTTCGCCTCGCGCGTGAAGATGTGCGCGAGCTCGGCGTTGCGCAGCAGGGCCTTGGTGGGGATACAGCCCACGTTCAGGCAGACGCCGCCCCAGTACTTCTCCTCGACGACCGCGACGCTCTTGCCCAGCTGGGCGGCCCGGATGGCGGCTACGTATCCGCCGGGGCCCGCGCCGAGTACGACGACGTCGAAATGCTCACCCTGCTCGTCCATGGACTGTTCCTTTCCGCTGGGGCGGCCGACCTCCGACGGTGCGTCGGCTCACTCCCGATCGAACAACCAGTTCTGTTCACCGATTCAACAGCGTCAGCTTGCGCCACCGCCCGTCTCAGCACACCCCTGCGGGAGACGGGGGTGACCGGCGCGTGCGCATCTGCGCAGCGGACCGCTGCACACTGCGCTTCCTGGACCGCAAGCGCGTACACCACAGAACGGCCGGCATACGGAAAGCTGACGGTGGAGTCCTCGGTTCACTCGGACGACCTCATACGAAAGGCTGGGCCGGGGACGCTCTCGATGTCCTTCACTTCTACCGGGTGGCCTCGTTCGCAGCGAATCCCGACGTCGACGTGCCCGCCGCACTCGCGATGCCGAGCCAGTACCGCGGGCCCTTCCGGGTCGGCGCGGTACCGGTCACCCCACTGCAGCAGCCCCATCACGGCGGGCAACAGATCCATGCCCTTCGGGGTGATCACATACTTCGGCCGACTTCGCGAACCGGGCTCCTTGTACGTCTCGGTCGCGAGGATCCCTTCCTCCACCAGCATCCGAAGCCGCGTCGCCAAGAGGTTACGAGGACAGCCCAGGACGCGTTCGAAGTCACCGAACCGGGACGAGCCGTACCACACCTCACGCAGGATCAGGATCGTCCACTTCTCGCCCACGACCTCAAGAGTGCGCGCGATCGAGCAGTTGGACGTGTCCCGATCGAGCCGGGGGTCCATGCCGGCGTCCTGGGGAACTTCGGTCCACGCATCCATGGGGCCGATTCTAACCGAGTTTGAGTTCACATTCACATACCCAGCTATCGAGGCCCGCCGGAGCACTCCCCCTCACCGACGAAGAAGCCAGGGCCCACCCGGGTGGGGCGCCCGCTCCACATGGAGCCAAGGCGGCCATGGCGTCATGATCAACGGCAACGTCATGATCGAGCGCACACAGCTCGGCGAACCGGGCAACATCGCCATCGAGGACGAGCGTGATCTCGACGCGCTCTCACGCTGGGCCAGGTCAGCCCCGGGCTCGAGCCTCCCGTGCCCTGACCGACCGTCGACTCGCCGACCACCTCCTCGAACAGGGCATCCGCAACGCCCTCGCACTGCTGGATGCCGAGTAGCACGATCACCCGGTGCAGTCGGTGACCTGTCTTCCACGTGGGGAGATGAATACGGATGATCCCGGCCCGACGTGATTCCGGTGAAGACCACCTCCGACGGGATCCGCCACACCGATGGCCTCCGCATTCGCGGCTCATCCCGCCCGGGAGGCGCGTGCCCAGCCTGCACCTGGCCGAACGCGCCGCCCAGCCGGACGCCGGTGCCACCTCTACCGACTGACCTGGCCGGCATCAGCGCCGAGCGGCGCATTCGGCGCCTGCCCGGGCCGGACTTCGGACTGGTCTTCGGCAGCCCGACCTCAGCCCTCAGCGCCCTACCCCGGGACGATCCCCTGGAGCCGTTAAGCCCGTTTCCCGCCGTTCTGCTCCCGGACGGTGTCGAACAGGGAGGTCAGAGCGGGACTTCCTGCGAGACTGTCCAGGAGGACGTGAAGCGACTGTCGCTCCGTGCTGCCCAGGTCTGCGAGGATTTCGCCGTCGAGATCGACGAGCGTGCGGTTGAGTCGGGCCAGGACCTTGCGCCCTTCGCCGGTGATGTCCACGGCGTAGCGGCGACGATCCTGGGGATCTCGGGTCCGCTCCGCGTATCCGGCGCGCTCCAGGTCGTCGAGACTCGTCACCATCGTCGCGGGGTCGATGCGCAGGAACGAGCCAAGTGCCAGTTGCGGCATGGCACCGTTGTCCGCCAAAGCCTGCAGGACGCTGTAATGCCGCACTCGCAGGCCGGTCCCGCCGATGCCGTCCTCGGCGATCCTGAACGCCACCTGCCCGAGTTTGACCAGCAGGCAGATGGTGTGTTCGGCCACTGTCCCCGGTACCAGCGGAGCCTCGGACATCGTTTATTCCGCCCATGGTTAGTCGTACGTATGGTCCTGTCCATCGTACGAGAAAGCCCGAGGCGCCAGGACCGCTGCAGGCCGGCGGGATTCCCCCCTTCCGCCGGCTCACGGCCGGTGCGTCCTGGGTGGTCAGCCGACGATGGCCCGACCGAAGATCTGCCGGGCTATGACCCACTTCTGGATCTCGTTGGTGCCCTCGTAGATCTCGCCGATCTTGCTGTCCCGGTAGATCGCCTCGACGGGGCCGGGGCTGCCGTCGGCACCCAGTTCTCGCGCGAAGCCGAGGCCTCCGAAGGCCTGGACGGCGTCGCGCGCCATGTCCACCGACAGCTTGGTGGCGTAGTACTTCGCCATCGCGGCCTCGGGCTCCGGGGACGGGTTGCCCGCGTCCAGGCGCAGGGCGGCCTTGGTGTAGAGGGTGCGGGCGTTCTCGATCTCGGTGGCCCGTTCGGCGAGCAGGAACTGCCAGTGCTGGTTGGCGGCCACCGGCTTGCCGAAGGCGTGTCGCGTCGACAGGTGGGCCACAGTGTGGTCGAAGGCGGCCTGCGCCATGCCGACCCCGGCAGCCGCGATGCCGATCCGGCCGTAGGTCAGAGTGGACAGCGCATGGCGGAGTCCGTGTCCCTCGGCGCCACCGAGAAGGTCGTCGTCGGTCAGGTGCACATCCGTGAAGCGGATGTCCGCGGTCAGCTGGCCGCGGTTGCCCATCTTGCGGTCGGCAAGGCCGACTTCCACTCCGGGAAGTGCTGTGTCGACGATGAACATGCTCAGCCGGGTGCCGGTACGGGCGAGAACCACCACGAACCCGGCGACGGGCGAGTTGGAGATCCACCGCTTGTGGCCGTTCAGCACCCAGCCGGCCTCGGTGCGTATCGCCTCGGTCTGAACCGCCTGCGGGGACAGGTCACTTGAGGCGTTCGGCTCGGTGGTGGCGAACGCGCCGACCACTGAGCCCTCCGCGACCTTTCGCAGCCATCGCTGCTGTTGCTCCTCGGTGCCCTGCCGCAGAGCGTTGCCCGCCAGGATGCAGTGCACATCGAAGACGGCCGCGACGCTGCTGGAGTAGTAGGCCAGCTCCTCGATGGCCGCGGCGGTGGCGGTCGCCGGGTGGGTCAGGCCGTCGCCGCCGACCTCGCCGGGGAAGGGGATCCGGAAGACCCCCGCCGATGCAAGCCCGTCAAACACATGCCGGGGGAAGCCGTCCGTGCGCTCGTCACCCCCCGCGATCGCCACGGCGTGCGGAGCCACTTCGCGCTCTGCGATCCGGCGCACGGCAGCGCGAACGGACTGTGTCTCTTTGGGGGCGAGGAGCTCGTGGTAGAGCCGGTCGATCTGGCGTGTGGGAGTGGAAGTCATACGGGGAAGATATCATTAGCACCACGTATCATTCGCTCAGCAATCGATTTTGGAGGTTCGACCATGACACAGACGCTGGCCGACAAGACCATCCTGATGTCGGGAGGCAGCCGCGGCATCGGACTCGCCATCGCTCTGCGCGCGGCCCGCGACGGTGCGAACGTGGTGATGCTCGCCAAGACCGCCGTGCCGCATCCGAAGCTCGAAGGCACGGTCCACACCGCCGTTGACGAGATCGAGCGCGCGGGCGGCAAGGGGCTGGCCGTCGTCGGTGACGTCCGCAACGAGGACGATGTGCGCACCGCCGTCGACGCCGCGGTCACCGCCTTCGGTGGTATCGACATCGTGGTGAACAACGCCAGCGCGATCGACCTGTCGCCGTCGGAGCAGCTGGAGATGAAGCGGTACGACCTGATGCAGGACATCAACACGCGTGGCACGTTCCTGCTGAGCAAGGCCGCCATCCCGCACCTGCGCAAGGCGGGCAACCCACACATCCTCACGCTCTCCCCGCCCTTGAACCTCGCGCCGCGCTGGGTGGGGAAGCATCTCGGTTACACGCTGTCGAAGTACGGCATGAGTCTGTGCACCATCGGGCTCGCCGAGGAGCTCGCCGCCGACGGCATCGCCGCCAACTCGTTGTGGCCGCGGACCCTGATCGACACGGCCGCCGTGCGCAACGTGGTCGGCGGCGCCGGACAAGCCCGTAGTCCGCGGATCATGGCTGACGCCGCGTACGCCATCCTCACGCGTGACGCACGGAAGTGCACCGCCAACCTGTTCATCGACGACGAGGTCCTGTCGGACGCGGGCGTCACCGACCTGTCCGTCTACAGCCCTGCCGACTTCGAAGGTGATCTCGCGCTCGACATATTCGTCGATCCGGCCTGATCCCACACTGCTCACCAGATGAACGCGAGGGCGTTCTCGAGCTTCGAGTCGAAGGCGGCGCGGGACAGTTGCAGTGACCCAAGTCTTCGCAGCGGCCGAAATAGTCGGGCAGGGCGGCGGAGGGACATCCGACGCCGCCCTGGTCCCGGTGCTCGGGCGACAGATAGCCGCGAACGAGATCTTCGAGTCCCGAGCAGCCGGGCAGCCGGGCAGCAGAGTGCCGTACCGCGCCGCCTGCGTGCGTGGCTCCTCTCTGACGTCACAGGATTCTCCGTTCACTCCGCAGGGCCATTGCCTTGCACATCGTTCCGAGCCTATGGTCTGTCGAACGTAATGTTATGACTCACAGTTGATGGCACGTCAGAGTCAGAGATGAGGCATGCCGTGAGTGACATCCCCTTCCAGCCCGCGGTGGAGCAGTCACGCGCGCTGGCCGCGGGTGAGATCTCGAGCCGGGAACTCGTCGAGCTCCATCTTGAGCGGATCGCCACTCATAACACCGCGTTGAACGCGGTGGTGACCCTCGACCCCGAGCGGGCCCTTCGCGAGGCCGGTGAAGCGGACGCCGCGCGGGCGGCCGGGCGGGAGCTCGGCCCTCTGCACGGTGTGCCGATCACGGTCAAGGACAGCTTCGAGACGGCCGGGATGCGCACCGCCTGCGGGCGAACGGACCTCAAGGACTACGTGCCCGACCAGGACGCCGAGGCGGTCAAGCGGCTGCGTTCGGCCGGTGCCGTGATCATGGGGAAGAGCAACATGCCTCCGGGCAACCAGGATGTCCAAGCCGACAACCCGGTGTTCGGCCCTTCATCGAACCCGTGGGACACGAGCCGCACCTCGGGCGGATCCGCCGGGGGCGGTGCCGTCGCCACCGCCGCGGGCCTCACGGCGTTCGACTTCGGCTCGGAAATCGGCGGATCGACCAGGATCCCGTCCCACTTCAACGGGCTCTACGGGCACAAGTCGACCTGGCGGTCGATACCCCTCATCGGGCATGTGCCCTATGGCCCGGGCCCGGGACGATGGACCGAGGCCGACATGGGCTGCGGCGGCGCGCAGGTCCGCGACGCCCGTGACCTCATACCGATCCTGCGGGCAACGGTCGGGCCCGCCGACTACGACGGCGGTTTCAGCTACACACTCGCACCGCCCCGCGCGACCAAGCTCGCCGACTTCCGGGTCGCTGTCTGGGCTGAGGATCCCGCGTGTCCGGTCGACAGCGACGTCGCGGCAGCCGTGGACGACGCAGTCACTGTGCTGCGGGCGGCCGGCGCGAAGATCACGGTCCAGCCCGTCGGCCTCCCTGTCGACCTCGCGACGAATCACGGGAAGGCCTTCCAGCCCCTGCTCTTCGGCGCGGGCGACCGCACCGGCCTAGCTGCTGCCTCCAGCGCCGCGGTGCTGGCCCGGTTCGTCCAGCACCCGCGGGGTGACGCCGGTCCCGCCCTGCTCGGAACCTTCCAGTCGCACTATCACTGGCTGCAGGCCCACATGGTGCGCAATGAGATCCGGCAGCGATGGTTCGAGTTCTTCCAGGACTTCGACATCGTGCTCATGCCGGTCACCCCGACGGCCGCCCCCGCCCACCACAACAAGCTGATCGACTGGTTCGGGCGGCCATTCGAAGTCGAAGGTGTGCGACGCCCTTACTGGGACCAGGTCAAGTGGAGCGCCGTCGCCAACGTCTCCGGGGGGCCGGCGACGACCATCCCGGTGCGCCGAGGCAGGAGCGGACTGCCCATCGGTCTGCAGGCCATGGGCCCGAGCGGGGGCGATCTCACCACCATCGAGTTCGCCGCCCTGCTGGGCCGGGAAGTGGACGGCTTCGTGCCGCCTCCGGCCTTCGTCCAGACCTCCACCACTGGACCCTGACCACCCGCCCGAAAACTCCGAAGAACGACGATGCACAGCTTGAGCCGCAACGCGTCACGACTGCTGACGGATTCCGCGTCCAGCTACCCGGAACGCACCGCGATCGTCTTCGGCGACGACCCCATCACGTACGAGGCCCTCGACGCCGCGGCCAGCCCGGTGGCGAACCTGCTCGTCTCGCGCGGGGTCCAGCCCGGGGACAAGGTCGCGCTGTCCTGCCCCGATTCTCCAGCATCTGCTTCGGCATCCTCAGGGGCAGCGCAGCGGTCGTGCCGCTGAACGTGCTGTCGAAGGACCGCGAGGTCGACTACCACCTCACCGAATCCGACGCGAAGGGCGTACTTCGCCTTCAAGGCCACCCCGCAGCTGCCGATCGGGAAGACCGCCCGGGAGGGATGTCGGGAGAGCACGGGTTGCACCGAGTTCTTCCTGGTCGAGAGCGGCGGCGCGCCATGGTCCGGGGACGAGACGCCGGAGTCCAACACCTCGGTCGTAGCCGAGCAGCCCGTGACGTTCCGGACGGTCGAACGCGACGTAGACGACACAGCGGTGGCCCCCTGAACGTCCGGCGCCAACCGGCCGCTACAAGGGCGCGGAGCTGCGCCACCGCAACGTGTATGACAACGCGCTCGCCGGCATCGACCTGTTCGTTTCGAGGGGGCAGCACCCTGCTGCATGTTGATCATGTGACCCGCGAGACCGTGGACGGCTTCCTCGACCGCCTCGCCGAGGGTGGGGTGGGCGTGGACGTTGCGGGCGACCTCATGGACGGTGAGGTCCCACTGCTGGGCCAGCGTCAGTTCGGGGAGCAGCTCGGTGACGTCCGGGCCGAAGAGGTGAGCGCCTATGAACTCGCCGTACTTGGCGTCACTGATGAGCTTCACGAAGCCGGTCGCATCACCCAGGCCATGAGCCCTGGCGATCGCGGTGAACGGGAACTGCGCCACCTGGACGTCGAAACCCTGCTCCCTCGCCTGTTCCTCGGTGTAGCCGAAGCTGGCGATCTGCGCCTGGCAGAAGATGGTGCGCGGGATCATGACGTAGTCCAGTTCCATGGTCTCCGCGCGAGAGGGCGTCTCAGCAGCGACCACTCCCATCGCCTCAGCGGCGTGCGCGAGCATGAGCTTCGCGGTGACGTCACCGATGGCGTAAATGTGCGGAACGGACGTACGGCAGCGCTCGTCCACATCGATGGCACCGCGCTCCGTAACCTTGACGCCGGTGTTCTCCAGGCCGTACCCGGTCATGTTCGGGGCGAAGCCGATCGATTGGAGGACCTTGTCCGCCTGCAGGACCTGGGTGGGGATGCAGCCCATTTACGATGGTGGAGAGCCAAACCGCAAGGGCGCCTTCTAAGACCACTTCCCGGACAAGAAGGCGATGCTCGCCGAGCTGTGCACGGGGCTGCTCCAGCGGGTCGGAGCGCTCGCCGACGCGGCGTCCGAGGCGATCCGGGCGACGCCGGGCGAGCCCCCCTCGACGGCCGTGTCGGACCTCACGCACGCCTTCTTGCGGCGGACCATCGACGATCCCCTGCATCGAGAGCTGATGGCCCAGGCGCCCTCGGTGCTGGTGGAGCAGTACCGGCACATCAACGACACGGTGGCCCAGCCGCCGATCGAACGGATCTTGACCGTCCTGGCCGAACGCGGTGACGTGAAACCGGATGTTCCGGTCGCCACCGTCGCCCAGCTGCTGTTGGCCGTCCTGTGCGAGGGCAACCGGATCATCGCCGCCGCGGCGGACCGGGAGAACGCCCTGGCCAGGACGTTCCACACGATCACTCTGCTGATGTCGGGCCTGGCGGCGGACGGCGTCGGCGCGCACGGTTGACGGCGGCCAACGCCTGCAAAGCACTCCTCGACCGCACCCCGCCGTGCCACTACCGTGCCGCCGCGTCCTCGATGTCACGGACCAGGTCGATGGCCCGGCCGAGAGTGGTGAGCCGAGCATCGAGGGTCTCTCCGGCCGGATAGAAACGTACGGTGTCCACACCGGCGTCGCGCCACACACGCAGCCGCCGACGCACCATGGCCTCGGTTCCGATCAGAGTGGTCGCCAGGACCATGTCGTCGGTGACCAAGCCGGCCGCGCCGTCCCGGTCCCCGGCCTGCCAACGTGTCCGGACTTCGGCGGCCACCTCGGCCCAACCCTGGCGACTGTAGGCGTTGTTGTAGAAGTTCGTGGTCGCGGAACCCATGCCGCCGAGGCTGAAGGCCAGTTCCTTCTTGCGTCCGGCCACCATCGCGCTCAGCGCCTCCTCGTCGTCCGCGAAGGCGACCTCGGCGCCCTGGCAGACGTCGAGGTCGGCACGGGCGCGACCGGCGGCGGCCAGGCCCTGGTCCAGGTGGTCGAAGTACGCCTCCTTGGCGCCCTCGGGCACGAAACTGGTGCCCAGCCACCCGTCGGCGATCTCACCGGTCAGGTGCAGCATCTTCGGCGAGAGGGTGGCGAGGTAGACCGGAATGTCATGCTCGGCACGCATCGACAGACGCATGGGCTTCGCCTCCCCACCCGGCAGCGGAATCCGGAACTCCTGTCCTGAGTAGGAGACTTTGCCGCCCGCGGCGGCCTCCCGCACGATCTCGACGGTCTCCCGCATCCGCACCAACGGCCGGGCGAAGGGTACGCCGTGCAGCCCCTCGATCACCTGCGGCCCGGAGGGGCCAAGGCCGAGAAGGAAGCGCCCCTGGGAGATCTGCGACAGTGTGATCGCGGCGCGGGCGATGGCCATCGGCGTGCGGGTGCCGAGTTGGATGATTCCGGATCCGAGGAGCATGCGCTCGGTCTTCGCCGCGAGGTAGCCCAGCGGCGAGGGGGCCTCGGAGCCCCACGCCTCCGCCACCCAGCAGATGTCTAGACCGAGCTTCTCCGCCTCGGTGACATAGGCGACGATCTCCCGCCAGTCGCCCCCGGAAGCCTCGATCGTGGTGGAGGTGCGCATCAGAGCCTCGCCTCGCCCGCGGGCCGGGCCCTCTCGGCCAGCTTCTTGATCTCTTCGAGGGTGATGGTCATGTTGGCCTCGAACTCCCGCATGCGCACGAAGACGATCTTCTGCTCCTTCTCCGGCATGCGATCGATGGCGAAGGAGAGGCCCGAACGGGCCGGTCCCATCTGCATCCATTCGCTCAGCAGAGTGCCACCGCCCTGCGGCTCCAACGTGAACCGCCAGATCGCCGTCGGGTTCTGACGGTTCTCGACGGCCCAGGCAAGCACCCTCGGCGGCTCGCACTCGACGATGTGGGAGGTGGTGGCCCACTCCCCCAGTGCCTTGTGCTTGCTCCGGCCGATGAACCGGGCTCCCAGAGCAGGGGTGGTCCTGCCGTCCAGCCATTCGACGGACTGCAGCTCGGAGCTCATACGCGGCATCAACTCGATGTCGGACACGAGCGTCCACACCTGTTCGGGCGGAGCAGCGATCCAGGTGCGGACCTCCACCGTCGGCTTGTCCGCATAGCGCGCGCCTGTCCACTCCATGTTCCTGCAGCCTCCATGCCGATCCGAGAACTCCCATGACCAGACGTGACCAGTAAAGTTGCGTAGATAGACTCACCTGTCAAGGGAAAGCACAGCCCCGGCAGAGCCGCGGGGTCAACCGGCGAAACGCTCCCGCACATCCGGCCGTTCGGCCAGATGCGGCGGGTAGCCGGGGCCCATCCGAGGACTGGTGTTCTCCGCGGTCATCTGCTCGCCGCAGGAAGAACACACCACCTCGGCATGGGCTTCCTGTCCGCAGACCTCGTGACGCATGACCACCGGCGGGCCCTCTTCACCGGACAGCCAGCGGTCCCCCCACCGGCTCATCACCAGCAGCACACCGTAGAAGTCGCGCCCCTTCTCCGTGAGCACGTAGTCGTACCGAACCGGATCCGTCTGGTACGGCCGTCTCTCCAGCAGCCCCTCGTCCACCAGCCGGCGCAACCGGTCCGTCAAGGTGTTGCGCGCGATCCCCAGTGACACCTGGAACGCGTCGAACCGCCGGATCCCGTAGAACGCCTCACGCAGCACCAACGGCGTCCACCAGTCCCCGAGCAGGTCCATGGTGCGCGCGATCGAACAGGGCCAGTGCGCAAAGGATGTCCGCCTCATGACCGTCAGCATAGGTTCGTCCAGTCGTGAGACCCAGCAGGTGGAGCGGCGACAGTTCATCCGCGCGACATCTTGCGCTCAATAAATAACGAAGTTATGTTGCGGCCATGAAACGTGACTTGCTGGGCAGAAAGCTGGTTGTCACCGGAGCGGCGCGCGGCATCGGCGAGAAGGTGGCCCGCCTGGCCATCGCCCGAGGCGCTCAGGTGACCTTGATCGGACTGGAGCCCGATCGGCTCCGTGACCTCGCCCGCGAGCTGGGCCCCGCCGCTTCCTGGCGGGAGGCCGATGTGCGCGACGGCGCCGTCCTGCGGTCAGCGATCGACGAGGCCGCGGGGGTCATGGGCGGCATCGATCTGGTCGTCGCCAATGCCGGCGTCGTGGCGTACGGGACCGTGCGACAGACGGACGAGGCGTCGTTCGAGCGGGTCCTGGACATCAATCTGAACGGTGTCTTCCGGACCCTCAAGTACGTGACGCCCCATCTGGAGCGCAGCCGTGGACACGTGCTCGTTGTGGCGTCCGCGCTGTCCTTCATGCCGCTGGCGGCGATGGCCTCCTACGGCGCCAGCAAGGCCGCGGCCGAGCTGCTCGCCCTGACCTACCGCCAGGAGGTGGCGCACCTCGGCGTCACGGTCGGCCTGGTGCACCCCTCCTGGATCGACACGGATCTCGTCCGGGGCGCCGAGATGGACCTCCCCTCGTTCCAGGGCCTGCGCAACCGGCTTCCCTACCCGGGCAATGTCACCACTAGCGCCGACCGGGCGGCTGCCGCGATCGTCGACGGGCTCGCACGCCGCCGCAGCCGCGTGTACGTGCCGCGCGCCGTCGTCGTGGCCAACTGGGCCAAGGCAGCGCTGAATTCGCCACTGGCCTGGCCATGGGCGAGGCGCTTCGCGGCCCGTGCCGTTCCGTCCCTCGAACGGGAGGTCGCGGCGCTGGGGAGGCATGACCAGCTCACGCCGGGCCCCGGCACCTCTGCCGCCGAGACCAAGTCGCGCTAGCCGCATATGGGTTGTCCCGCGCGAGACAGCGACCTGCCCTACCGAATCTCACAGACCTTGAACGATCGAGTCGTAAAGGCGCACGCCCGCCTCGTGCGAGGCTTCGGCCCGTTCCCGCTCGTCGCCCAGACCGACAGAGAAGTTCACGCCCATCGGCAGCATCACCTGCGTCACGGGGTCCTCGAACTCGCCGAAGTGCTCGGCCAGCTCAAGGGTGATGTACCCGTGGACCAGACTCCACAACTGGGCGGCTACGACTTCAGGTTCCTGCCGCTCGGCCCTGCCGGAGTCCACGAGCCGTCGACATGCCGCAGTGATATGGACGTGGGCATCCCGGAAGGCCGGCGAATGTCCGCTCAAGCGAAGGTCCGCGTCCGTCAGCGGCCGGTACGTCGCACGAGTGGACAGGCCGAACATCAGGTCGTACAGGTGAGGGTTCTCGCGGGCCACTCGGCGGCAGGTCAATGCCATGGCGAAGAGATCCGCGATCGGATCATCCGTCACCGGCACCTGGGCGAACGCCGCGGCGAGTTCCCTGAAGCCGTGGTCGGCAACGGCGCGCATCAGTTCGGGGATCCCACCGAAGTGGCCGTAGACGACCATCGTCGACAGCCCGCTCGCGGATGCCACCGTACGCGCCTTGATGGCCGACGGCCCCTGTTCGGCCAGCAGGCCGACAGCGGCTCGCACGAGCCGCTCCGGTGCGTCATCGAGCTTCGGCCGCCCTGCCATGCCTCTCGCGCCTCCACCATTGACACTCTTGAAATAACTTGGTTATCTAACTCATCACGGCAATAGTACACATCTCGAGTGACGTGCCGTTTTGGACACGGGTGCGCTCCCCGGACGGGCTTCACGCATTGTCCCGGATTCCTGGCGTCGGCAGCCCCTCCCTCACTCGCTTTGCACTCCCCCATGAACCCAGCACGGGAGCAGAATCCATGCCATACAAAGACAAGGGTCATCTGGAGATCGAGGACCGCGGAGCCGTCCTCGTCGTCCGGGTCGACGGCGGCCCGCACCAGTTGTTCGGCCTCGACATCGCCCGTCAGCTGGACAAGCTGGTGACCCGGGTCGACCGCGATCCGAGCATCCGTGCCGTCGTCTTCACCGGGGCACATCCCGAGCGGTTCGTCAGCCATGCCGCGGTCCGGTGGCTGCAGGAAGAGGGCGCGGCGAGCCCGACGGTCGGCCGGCGCGGTGCCGCCGCCGTCGTGCGCATGGCCAAGCACGTGGACCGGTCCCGTCTCCTCGGGCCCGTGATGCGCAGGACCCCGATGCGCGGGGCCCTCCAACTGGAGCGTCTGCACACGACCTTCCTCCGGATGAACGCCAGCGGTGTCCTCTTCGTCGCCGCCCTCAACGGTTCGGCTCTCGGCCTCGGCGCCGAGTTCGCCTGGGCCTGCGATCTGCGGGTCATGGCCGACGGGGACTTCTTCATCGGCCAGCCCGAAATCCTCCTCGGCATCATCCCGGGCGGAGGCGGCACCCAGCGCCTGACCCGCCTGATCGGCACCCACCGGTCCCTGGCCGCGATCCTCGAAGGCAAGCCGTTCACGCCCGCGGAGGCGCTCGCCAACGGGGCGGTCGACAAGGTCGTGTCCCAGGACAAGGTCGTCGCGCAGGCGGTCGAACTCGCGGAGCACTTCGGCGCGCGGCCGAAGGGGTCGGTCGCGGCCGCCAAGAGGTCGGTGTACTTCGGCGGCTCGATGTCACTGGAGGACGGACTCCACGTCGAACGCGCCGAGTTCTTCACCAGGGTCATGTCGAAGGACGGCCAGGAACTGATGCTCGACTACATGGAGACGACGGACGCCACCGGCGAGCTCCCGCTCTACGACCCGGACACCTACGCCCAGGCGCTCGCCTCGGGCAGCGTGCCCGGGCACCGCTCGACGACGACGCGGCGGTGAGCCGACGATGACCACCGCGCACTCCGTCACCCGCCACGACATCACCTTCCCCTCCGGCGACAGCACCTGTGCCGGATGGCTCTACCTCCCGACCGGTGTCACCTCCCCGCCCGTCGTCATCCTCGGGCACGGCCTCGGCGCCACCCGCGAGATGCGCCTGGACGCCTTCGCCGAGCGTTTCGCGCAGGCCGGCATCGCCGCCGTGGCCTTCACCTACCGGCACTTCGGCGACAGCGGCGGCCACCCGCGCCAGCTCCTGTCGATCAAGCGTCAACTCGCCGACTGGGACGCCGCCCTCGCCTACGTCAAGGCCCGCCCTGACGTCGACCGCTCCCGCATCGCGGTGTGGGGCAGCTCCTTCGGCGGAGGCCACGCCATCACGGTCGCCTCTCGGCATCCCGAACTGCGCGCGGCCGTGGCCCAGTGCCCGTTCACCGACGGTCTCGCCTCCGCGCTCGCGCTCGGCCCGGTCGCCTCGCTCAGGATGACCCCCGTGGTCGCTCGGGACATGGCGGCCAGAGTGCGCGGCAAGGCACCCGCGATGGTTCCCATCGCCTCCGCCCCCGGTTCGCCGGCCCTCATGAACGCTCCGGACGCCTTGCCCGGATACCAGGCGCTGCAGCCGGCGGGGACGGCGTTCCGCAACGAGGTGGCGGCACGGGTCATTCCGACCATCGCCGCCTACCGGCCCGGGCGGGCGGCGAGGAAGGTCGCCATGCCGATCCTCTTCTGCGTCAGCAACACCGACTCCGTCACGCCTCCCGCCCAGACCCTCCGGTACGCGCGCACCGCACCCCGGGGAGAGATCAAGAGGTACGACGCCGGCCACTTCGACTTCTACACCGGCGAGACCTTCGAGGCCCTGGTCCGCGACCAGATCGAGTTCCTCACCCGGCAGTTGCACCCCGCGCCGGCATCGACTCCTTGACCGGATCGCACAACACCGAGACAGGTACGCCCGCCATGAACTTCGCTTCACTGCCCGACCGTCGCGCCGCTCACGACCCCGATGGGGCAGCGGTCTCGGACGGGCGCCAGTCACTCACCAACGCTCAGTTGCTGGACCGCGTCCGCGCGGCAGCGCGTCAGCTCCGGGACCTCGGCATCGGTCCCGGCGATGTCGTGGCCCTCAAGCTGACGAACCGCATCGAGTTCGTGCTGCTGTTGTTCGCCGCCTGGCGGATCGGCGCCACCATCACGCCGGTCAACCCGAGCATGACCGACGTCGAGGTGGACCGACAGGTCAAGGACTCCGGTGCGCGTCTGCTGGTGGTCGAAGACCACGCGGCGCCCGGCACGGACGGTACTGCCGTACTCGCCGTCGGCGCACTGCACGAGGAAGGGGCGAGTTCGGATCACGCACCGCATGTGGATCCGTCCGCGCTGGCTCTTCTCATATACACCAGCGGCACCACCGGGATGCCCAAGGGCGTGATGCTGGACCACGCCAACATCGACGCCATGACGGAGATGGGCCGCGTGTCCCTGGACATCGGGCCCGACGACCGGTGCCTGCTGATCCTGCCGCTCTTCCACGTCAACGGCATCGTGGTCAGCATTCTCACGCCTCTTCTCGCGGGGGCGAGCGTCGTCATCGCGGGCCGCCGGTTCGACCCGCAGAGCTTCTTCGACCTCGTCGAGCAGGAGCGCCCCACCTTCTTCAGCGCCGTGCCGACGATCTACGGCATGCTCGCTGCGCTGCCGGACGACGTGCGGCCCGACACGTCGTCGCTGAGGTTCGGAGTCTGTGGCGCCGCACCTGCCTCCGCCGAGCTGCTGAGCCGGTTCGAGGCCCGGTACGGGTTCCCTCTTGTCGAGGGGTACGGCCTGTCCGAAGGAACCTGCGGGTCCACCGTCAACCCCGTCGCGGGCCCGCGCCGTGCCGGCACCGTGGGGCTTCCCTTCCCCGGCCAGGAGATCCGGATCGTCGACGCCGAAGGTACCGAGGTGGGGCCGGGCACGGACGGTGAGGTCCTCGTGAAGGGCCCCAACGTCATGCGTGGCTATCTCGGCCGCCCTGAGGAAACGGCCAGAGTCATCGTCGACGGCTGGTTGCACACGGGCGATGTGGGGCACCTCGACGCCGACGGCTACCTGACCCTGGTCGGGCGCTCGAAGGACATGATCATCCGTGGTGGGGAGAACATCTACCCCAAGGAGATCGAGGACGTCCTCACAGGCGACCCGTCGGTGCTCGAAGCCGCCGTGATCGGCGTACCCGACGAGAAGTGGGGAGAGGTGGTCGTGGCCTACATACAGCCGCGACCAGGCGTGAGCGTCGATCTGACGGCGCTGCGGGATCTCTGTGCGCGCAGCCTCACCGGCTTCAAGCGTCCGACCGAGTTCTTCGTGGTGGAGGCCATAGCGAAGAACGCGGTCGGGAAGATCGACAAAGTCTCCTTGCGCGCTGCCCACGCCGCGGCTTCCTGAGATTCACCCCGCGCCGAGCCTGGAGTCGGCGTTTTCCGCCATCAGTCGGCACCGTCAGACGGAATCAGCTGTTGCGCCCAGATGACCTTGCCGTCGCGGTTGTGCCGCGTTCCCCAGTGTTCGGTCATCTGGGCGACCAGGACCAGTCCACGTCCACCCTCGTCGAAGGTCCTGGCACGGCGCAGGTGAGGGGCGGTGCCACCGGCGTCGGACACCTCGCATGTCACGGTGGACTGCAGGATCATGCGCAGTTGGATGGGGCTCTGACCGTAGCGGATGGCGTTCGTCACCAGTTCGCTGACCACCAGCTCCATGGTGAAAGCCATCTCCTCCAGCCCCCAGGCGGTTAGCCGGTCGGATGCGAAGGCACGCGCCTCGGATACGACAGCCGGATCGGGGGGAAGATCCAGTGTGGCGACGTGATCGGCGTCCAGCGCTCGAATACGTGCCACGAGCAGAGCGACGTTGTCGGCGGGGCGACTGGGCAGCAACGCATGGAGCAGTCCGTCGCATGTCTCCTCCAGCGAGGCGGAGGCCTGGGCGAGGACATCGGAGAGAACCGCGAGGGCAGCGTCCACATCGCGCGCGCGACTCTCGATGAGGCCGTCGGTGTACAGCACCAGAAGAGTGCGCTCATCCAGTTCGAACTGGGCGGTTTCGAAGGGAAGCCCTCCCAGGCCAACGGCGACCTGATCGGCAGCTTCGGAAAGTCGACCGTGCGGGGGTCCGCCGGGCCCCCGGAAGTGACCACAGCCGGCGGGTGTCCCGGTCTCGGCCAGGATCTGACTGGGTGGTGGCCCAGCCGGAAGCAACTGGGTCGCCCCTCGGTCCGGGAGGCTGCTCGGACGACTTGCCCTGGCCGGCCAGTGAGGCTGCGCACCCGCGCACCGGCGCCGCTATCGTCACGGTGGCAGAGTCACCGACTCGCCTCGTCGACCAGGAACGACCGCAGATGGCCCAGCAGCGCCTCCGGTTGCTCTTCCGGGATGAAGTGACCGCACTCCGGGATTTCCGCTCCGGTGACGTCGTCCGCGTAGGCGCGCCAGATCTCCAGTGTCGGCAGGCGGGACGGCAGCCCTACGGAACCCCAGAGCGCCAGTACCGGCATGGTGAGGCGGCGGCCCTCGGCGGCGTCGATGTCGTCGAGGGCGACGTCCTGCTCCATGGCGCGGTAGTCGTCGAAACTCGCGCGCAGGGCACCCGGGCGGGAGAAGGCTCGGACATATCCGTCGACCGCTTCGGGGGTCAGCCCGTGCCGGTTGTAGGTCCACCGCTCGAAGAAGTACTCGAGATACCCGCGTATGTCGTGCCCCACGAGCCGCTCGGGAAGGTCGGGCTGCATCTGGAACAGCCAGTGCCAGTACCCGGAGGCGAGCGAGGCGTCCAGCCGGCGGAACATCTCCCGAGTCGGCACGATGTCGAGCACAGCCAGCCGTTCCACCTGATCTGGGCGGTCCAGCGCCCAGCGGTGCCCCACGCGGGCGCCCCGGTCATGACCCACGACGGCGGTGGTCTCGAAGCCGAGTGCTTCGACGAGGCCCGCCATGTCGGCGGCCATCCGCCGCTTGTCGTATCCGGTCGAGGGCTTGTCGCTCAGGCCGTAGCCACGCAGGTCGGGTGCCACAACGGTGTGGTCGGCGGCAAGATCCGCCAGCACCGGCTGCCAGCAGTCGGAGGTCTGCGGCCAGCCGTGGAGCAGGACGAGCAGAGGACCGGATCCCGCGCGGAGGTAGTGCAGGCGGACCCCGTCCACCTGTGCCACGCCTGTGGTCACCTTGGGCTGTCCCATGGATGCGCCTCCCCGGCACGAACTAACCCTCTTAGACGGTTAAACCTAACGTGCAGAATGAAGGCGTGGCAACGGACGACATGTGGATCTGGGACGGCGGGCGGGTCTGTCTGGACTTCACCAACACCCTCCGCCACCGGTGGCAACCCACGCCGGGGGAGACGCTCCGGAACCCGGGCGATCTCACCCTCTGGCTTCAGCGGGCCCGACTGCTTGCACCGGGCGCCCCGGATCCCGTGGATGCCGCCGTGCTGGCATCGGGCCGACGCCTGCGCGAGGCGGTCGACCGGGCCGTACTCGCGGTCTCCGACGGACGGCTACCCTCCTCCGGCGACGTCGTGCTGCTCAATGGATCGGCAGCGCAGGCGCCCCGGCCGGCGCCGCAAATCGCCATCAAAGGCGGCCACTTGGAGCCCGCCGACACCACGACCACGGCACCTGATCCCGCGACCGCGCTGGCACTGATCGCGCAGGACGCCGTAGACCTGCTCCTGTCGACCGAGATCCGGCGCGTACGCGTGTGCGGCGCGGACACATGCGCCTTGCGCTTCCTGGACCGCTCCCCCGCCCACAACCGCCGCTGGTGCTCGATGTCCCGCTGCGGCAACCGCACCAAAGTCCGCCTCCACCAGGCCCGAGCCAGACGGAGTGAGCGCACCCCGGCGGACTGAGCCCACCCGGACTCCTGCCGCCACCGCGCTCAGCTCACTCCGCGGGCCTCAGACGAAATGCGGGGCCGGGGACGCTCTCGATGTCCTCCGCCGGCACGGCGTGGCCCCGTTCGCAGCGGATCTGGGCATCGACGTGCGCACCGCATCCGCGGTGTCGCGTCAGTACGGCCGCGCCCTCCGGGTCGGCGCGGTAGCGGTCGCCCCACTGCAGGAGCCCCATCACCGCCGGGACCAGGTCCACGCCCTTGGGTGTGATCACGTACTTCGGCCGGCTCCGCGAACCCGGCTCCTTGTAGGTCTCGGTGGCCAGGATCCCCTCCTCGACAAGCATCCGGAGCCGGGCAGCGAGAAGGTTGCGGGGACAGCCGAGGACCCGTTCGAAGTCACTGAAGCGGGACAAGCCGTACCAGACCTCGCGCAGGATCAGGATCGTCCACTTCTCCCCCACGACCTCAAGGGTCCGGGCGATCGAGCAGTTGGACATGTCCCGGTCGAGTCGGGTGTCCCTGCCGGCGTCCTGAAGAGCTTCGGTCCTCGCATCCATGGGGTGACTCTAACCCGTCTGAGTTTACTTTTCTATACTCAGCGAGTAGCGTCATGACCAGTACACAGGCGACCGAGAAGATCACGTGGAAAGGCGGCCGGCATGAAGGCATTCGTCGTCGAGAAGTACGGCAAGGACGGCGTGCGCGCCGCCGAGGTACCCGAGCCCAGCGTCGGTGACCGCGATGTTCTGGTCAGGGTGAGCGCCGCGAGCATCAACCCGCTGGACAAGATGGTCCGTAACGGGGAGTTCAAGCAGCTGTTGAAGTACAAGCCTCCGTTCGTGCTCGGTCATGACGTGGCCGGCGTCGTGACGCGGGTCGGTTCAGCCGTGCGCGGCTTCGAAGTCGGCGACGAGGTCTACGCCCGCCCGCGCGACCTGCGGATCGGAGGCTTCGCGGAGTACATCGCGATCGACATGGACGACGTCGCGCCCAAGCCGGCCTCGCTCACCTTGCAGGAGGCCGCCGCGGTGCCGCTGGTGGCCCTGGCCGCCTGGCAGGTCCTCGTGGACCAGGCCCATGTGAAGCCAGGTCAGAAGGTGCTCGTCCACGCCGGCGCCGGCGGACTCGGATCGACGGTCATCCAGCTCGCCAAACACCTCGGTGCCACCGTGGCGACGACCGCGAGCACTGACTCCGAGAAGCTGGTCCGAAGCCTCGGCGCCGACGTCGTCGTCGACTACAAGACGGAGGACTTCTCCAAGGTCCTGTCCGGCTACGACCTGGTGCTGGACGCCGTGGGCGGGGCGAACCTGGAGAAGTCGCTGACCGTGCTGAAGCCCGGCGGCCTGGCTGTCAGCGTCGTAGGCCCGCCGGACGCCGCGTTCGCCAGGCAGCTCGGCGCTCCCTCCTTCCTGGGGCTGGTCATGAACGTGCTCAGTCGCAAGATCCGCAAGCAGGCGAAGGCCCTAGGCGTTCGCTACCAGTTCTTCTTCATGCAGGCCAGTGGCTCCCAGTTGCGCGAGCTCGGCGCCCTCTACGACAGCGGGAAGCTCCGCCCGGTCATCGACAGCACCTTCCCGTTCGATCAGACGCTCGAGGCGATGGCGTACGTCGAGCAAGGTCGCACCAAGGCCGGCAAGGTCGTGGTCTCGATGACGCCCGACAGCAACTGACATCAGGCCGGCCACACGGCATACTCCTGACTCGATCACGCGGGCCGACGACGCGACGGCAGGGGCGAGAGACGCTCGCCGCGACGGGCGGAACGACATCGCGTGCTGGCGCAGATTCAGCTCGGTCAGTATCCGAGGTGGTTCTGGCGGGCGGTGACCAGGGAGCGCCAGCGGGCACGGACGGTGGGGCAGTGTCGTAGCATCACGTGCTCGGCTGGGCAAGCTGGGGCATACCGGTCCTGGCACCGACCACCCCGGACCCGATCGCGTCACCCGCATCGGAAACCAGGAGAGTTGACTGGACACCAGCCGCTGCACTCTCGGGTTTCTCACGCACGACGCCGAGGACGTCTCCTTCGGGTCAGGCGTCGCCTGCACCCATGAACATGTGGAGCGCGTCATCCGCGGGGCGTGCCACGGCTGAACACAGGCAGCCGCGGATCGCCAGCTCGGCGGGCGCGACCTGCGGTGCAGCCCTCGGCATGGACCTCACCTCGCCGGTCGTATCGACGTCGGTCGGCTCATGCAGCGTAGGGGTGAGCCATCGGGCGTCAGACAGTGCGTGACCCCGGCACAATGTCCCGGTGACCCTCTTTAGCTGCGCGAACTGCGATCACCTTCTGACGGGCGATCTCCAGGAATCACAGGCGTCCCCGGCAAGCGATCACCTGTCCGACCATCGCATCGCAGATCCGCGGGTGGCGCAGGGCACCTACGCAATCAACTACGACGCCACCCTATTTATCCTTCATCCTGACGACGTGCCAGGCACCGCTTTGCATGCCGACCTCGGGCGGCGCGCCGGCTGCTGCGGACTTCATGGCCAAGACGGCCCCAACCTCGTCTGCGCAAACTGCGGCGCCGAGGTCGCCACCAAGGAATCGGACTGCTGGACCGACAACCTGGTAGCGCTGACAGCCGCCGCAGTCGTCAGCGTCTGAAACTCAATGGTGCCGCTGAGGCCCTGCCCCGGCTGCTGGACCAGGCCCGCGCCGAGCGGCTCGCTGACCGCCGCCCTCGAACGGCTGTTGGAGCTTGAGGTTGAGACGGGAGACTCCCCGGCTGACCTCTCGGCTACTGTTCGTCTGTTTGCCCGAACCCTGGACGCTGCGGGACTTCGACGTCGCTTGATTCTCGAGATCCAGGCTCGCGGCTACCGAGGCAGCCACCAGGTCGTCCGCAAACGCCTCGCCGGCCTTCGCGTGGGCACCGCGAACCGGTCCGGGCCGACATCACGAGCGCCGCAAGACCACCTTGTGGATCATGCGACCTCGGGAGACGCTTATTGAAAGCCAGGACCAGCGACCTCTCCAAGTCTGGCTCACCCCGACCGGACATCACTCGGCGGTTTGCCAGACAGGCATTCACCCCACTGTTTGAGTGGCTCACCGAGCAACTGCAGTACCGCAGCAGCGTCGTCTTCGCCCTGCGCCGCTACGTCTACCTCACTGAGCGGTTCAACCGTGTCGCTCTGGACGCCCAGTTCCGAGAGAGGGCCCCGACCGGCGAGGAGTTGTACAAACCCACGCGAAGCCACGCTCCACGACAGGCGAACCCGACCTGATCGGTGAGCTCGATGGCGAGGACCCGATCACCCTGGACGGCAAGCTCTACTCCGGGAACGTCGCCTACGTCGCCAAGGGCGTCCGGCAGGTGTACGAGTACGCCCAGGACTACAGGAAGCACGTCGCCTACGTGGTGGTCTTCAACCGCACACCCGACCGGACCCTCGTGATCGACGGCGACGGCCCGGCCGACTCCTGGCCCCGTACTTCGAACTGGCGGGAGTCCGGGTGTACGTCGTGGTTGTCCGGGCACATCCGCCGGAGACCACCGCGAGCAAGATGGATCCGCTCAGCCCCGCCGCCCTCACCCGGAGCAACGTGCAGAAGGCTCTTGAAGACGACTGAGCACATCCGCGCTCGATTACGTTCCGTCCACCCGTCGTCGAGAGCGTGACACTTCCAGGCGTGAGGCCCGAAAACGGCTCTCAGGCCCGGGATTCCGGGCCTGATCGGGCAGCGTGACACCCGTGGGAGCGAGCCGTGATAGACAAGGGGCCTTTAGATCATCGATGCAGCCGGGGGGCAAGCGTGGCGTCTGAGGAGTTTGTGCTGGATCACGAGCTGATCTATGAGCACGGATTCGAGCCGTACGAGGGAACGGCACTCGACGTGCGCGCGGTGATCGCGAGGATGCCGCAGGAGGTCAAGGACGGGTTCCGCCTCGATGAGGTGCCCTGGGGCCGCTTCAGGCACGCTTACAGCTCGGGTGGCGATGTGCCCGAGCTTCTTGCCCGGCTGCGCGCCACGAACGCCGAGGTGGCCAGGAATGCGATGCGGCGCCTGTGGAGCAGCATCGTCCACCAAGGCACGGTCGGCTCCGTCACCCCGCTGACCGTCCCCTTCCTCCTCCGCATCGTTGCCGACCCCTCGGCGCATCACCGCGCGGACACCCTCGACCTGGCCACCGCGGCCGCCCGACAGCAGCATTGGGGGCAGGGCACACGCGACACGTTCCTCAAAGTCGCCACGCAGGACTGGCTCTACGACTGCGGCGGCTACGCGATGAACTGGTCCATCGAGGCGTCACGCATCGCCATCACCGCCGACGCCGACCTGCTCCTGCCACTCCTTCACGACCCGGACCCAGAGATGCGCACCTCTGCCTGCTACGCCCTGGCCACCGCTTCCAGCGAAACCGGCCGCATCGCAGACGCCCTTCGCACCCGCCTGGCCGTCGAGCAGAGCACCAGGGTTCGCGCGAGCCTCGTCCTGGCCGTAGCCGAACTCGCCCGCGAGCACGCCGACCCCCGCGCCGCAGTCTGGGCCCGCGCCCTTTGGCCCGACCCCGCGCAGCCGGCAGACGTCCGCGTGTCGGCCGCGCTCGCCTGGCTCTGCCTGGTAGACGACCCGGTCCCCGACGAACTGCGCACAACGCTCGACACCCTTGTCACCGATGACCTGGCCCGCATGCTCGACAACGTCCCATGGCTCGCACATGTCGACGACGAGCAAGGCCTCGCCCGCACACTCGACCAGATGCTGAACAAGCCTGAACCGGCCCTCCCGCCTTACTGACCCCAGCGAACGACGACGGATCTTTGCCCCCGAACAGGTGATCTTGCACAACTCTTGTGAATTTTATGCTGATTGATTCACCTCTTCTCTCATTTCTTGGGAAAGCATTAAAGGGACTCAAGGAACCCGCCCACCGCCCTATACGTCAATCGCGCAAGGAGCGAAGCGCGCAAAAGCGCCAATAAAGCAGCTAACCGGTCCACTGCATCTTACTGGCCCTAACAAAGCCTCTGGACGTGTCGGTGGGTGATCAGGCAGACGGCGAGGCCGAGGAAAGCTTCGTGGATGTCGTCGCGCCGTTCCCAGCGGATGCGCAGGCGGCGGAAGCCGTGCAGCCAGGAGATGGTGCGCTCGACGACCCACCGGAACGTGCCCAGGCCGGTGCCGTGAGGCTGGCCCCGTTCGGCGATCGCGGGCCGGATGCCGCGTTCACGCAGGAGCCGGCGGTACTTGTCGTGGTCGTAGCCGCGGTCCGCGAAGAGCATGTCGGGCCGCCTGCGTGGCCGGCCCACTACTCCCGCCACCGCCGGGATCTTGTCCAGCAGGGGCAGCAGTTGGGTGACGTCGTTGCGGTTTCCGCCGGTCAGCGACACGGCGAGCGGGATGCCCTGGCCGTCGGTGAGGACGTGGTGCTTGCTGCCCGGCCGTGCGCGGTCGACCGGGCTGGGTCCGCTTTTGGGCCCCTGCGTGCGGCCCGGACATGGGAGGAATCGATCACCGCCCGGGACCAGTCCAGCTGGTTCTTCGACCGCAGCCTGTTCAGCAGCAGCTGATGTAGCTGGTCCCACACGCCGGCCTCGTTCCAGGCCGCCAGGCGCCGCCAGCAGGTCATGCCCGAGCCGAAGCCCAGCTCCTGGGGCAGGTACTCCCACTGGATGCCGGTGTGCAGGACGAACAAGATGCCGCACAAGGCCTGCCGGTCGGGCACTCGCGGCCGTCCCTCGACCTGCTTGGGCGGTGGCTCGGGCAGCAACGGTTCGATGAGCGACCACAGTTCGTCCGACACGATCCACGGCCGCGACTGACGCTTCCCCATGACCACATCAACGAGCGATCAAGCACACAGTCACATGATCAACTCGCTTTTGTTAGAGCCAGTTAGAGCAATCTTTAATGCTCCTTGATCACTTGCGTGGGTTGGGTTGAACGTCTCCTGGGATCCCGTGAGCACGCCGCAGCCCTTCGGTGAAGATCAGTTCGTTTCGTTGAGCTCCGTAGTGCGGAGCATCAGGGAGGGGACTGATTGTGCGTCACAGACCTGTGACCCGTCACAGACCAAGAGGCCGCGTGCACCAAGCACGACGGCTGCGGCAGATAGCTATCAGCGTCGTGATGCTTATGGCCGCCGAGACGGCCGTGGTAGCCGAGAGCAGCGGACTTTCGTTCGCCGACAGCGCGACGAGCGCATCGTCCGCTTCCGCATCGTCTGGCACGAGTACCACGTTTGGTCCTGCGGAGGCGCAGAGCGAGGCGTCGGCAGTGCTGATGGCCCGTCTGCAGGACAGGAAGATCGAGGTGCTGTCGGCCCGGACATCGGACTCGACGACGTATGCCCTGCCCAGTGGGGAGCTGGAGACCGAGGCGTACGCGGGTCCAGTCCGGGTGAAGCAGGACGGTACCTGGAAGGACATCAACACCTCGCTGTCCGACACGGGTGCGGACTTGACGCCCGAAGCCGCAGCCGCAGACATCGCGGTCTCGGACGGCGGTGACACGGATCTGGCCTCGGTGACGAAGGGCAAGGAGTCCTTCGGGCTGGGCTGGCAGGACAAGCTGCCCACCCCCGAGGTAAAGGACAGCACTGCCTCCTACAACCTGGGCAGCGGCCAGACTCTTTCCGTCACCGCGCTGGCGCAGGGGTTCTCGGAGAACATTCACCTCGCCCAGCAGCCAGACGGCGGCACGGTCTCTTACCGGATCCCGCTGAATCTGGACGCGCTGAAGCTGTCCCAAGCCGATTCCGGCCACCTGTTGTTGAAGAACAGTGCCGACGACCTGGTCGCCGAGGCCCCAGCTCCCATGATGTGGGACGCCTCGAAGGACGACGCTTCGGGTGAGTCCGCGCACCAGGAGCAGGTCGCCACGAAGGTCGAGACTGCGGACAATGGCTCGCAGACCCTCGTTCTGACTCCGGACAAGGACTTCCTGGCCACCGCGACCTATCCGGTGACGGTCGACCCGACCTCCACCCTGGCGGTCACCACCGACACATGGGTACAGACGCCGGACTACCCCGATTCGCAGGTCTCCTCGCAGGAGCTGAAGTCGGGCACGTATGACGGCGGCACAGACACGGCCCGTTCGTATTTGAAGTTCGACATGTCGCAGTTCGCGGGCAAGCACATCACGTCGGCGACGATGTCGCTGTACAACTACTACTCGGCGACCTGCTCCACCTCCGGGGCTGCCACAGTGGCGAAGCGGATCACCTCCTCGTGGTCCTCGTCGTCGATCACCTGGGGCGCGCAGCCGTCGACCACCACCACGGGCAAGGCCTCCAACACCGGCCACTGGGGCTATACCGGCTGCGCGGCGAACTGGTCGAACTGGAACCTGCAGACGATCGCGCAGGCATGGGCGGATGGTTCTGCCAACTACGGCCTCCAGATCAGCGCCGACGACGAAAGCGACTCCTCCACCTGGCGGCGCTTCCGCTCGGCGAACTACACCACCTCCGGCTACGCGCCGAAGCTGGTAGTGACCTACAACTCGTACGCCACCACCGCGTCCCTGGCGATCTCGCCAAGTTCAGTGAACGCCTACAGCGGCAAGCGATACGTGGCCACCTACACGCCGACGCTGTCGGCGAAGGTGACAGACCCGGACGGCTCGACAGTCAAAGCACAGTTCGAGATCACCAACGACCCGTCGTACAGCGGCGAGACGTCCTACTCCTACGCCGGCACCTCATCTTCAGTGGTATCCGGAGGGACAGCGAAACTGACCATCCCGAGCGCGAGTCAGCTGGCCGGAGCACACCTGCGCATGCGGGTGCGCGGCTACGACGGCACCGACTACGGCAGCTGGTCTTCCTACATCTACTTCGTGCCGAACGTCGCCAAACCCAATGCTCCTACTATCTCGTGTGCCCCGTACAGCGAGAGCACCTGGACGCCGGCGGCTGACAGCGGCGCGACTTGCACCCTGGACACTTCATCGTCCGACGGGATGGGCTATTACTGGGGTCTCGACGACTCGTCCGTGCCTAACCGGGTCTACGACACCACTGACGGCAACGGCGGGGACGCACTGACGGTGGCGATCAAGCCTGGTGAAGACTGGCACAGGCTGTACGCCAAGACAGTCGACTCGGGCGGAAACGTTTCGGCGGCGGCTACGGAGTATGACTTCGGTGTCGGTGACGGCGCCGGTCTGCTCACCCCCGACGAAGGCGATACAGCCGCTCGGCGCGTCAGTCTGACCGCTACCGGTCAGAGTACCTACACCGGCGTGACCTACCAATACCGGCGCGGCGAGACCGACTCCTGGACGAATCTCCCGGTCGTGGATGTCACCAAGTCCTCAGACAGCTCTGCCGTCTCGGCCTGGCCGGTGACCTTTTCCGGTGGCACACCCCCGGCGCTGACGTGGAACGCCACCGACTCCCTGTCCCAGGACGGCGCTCTCGACATCCGGGTGGCCTTCACCGACGGCACCACCACCGCCTACTCCCAGCCGCACACCATCACGCTGGACCGTAACGCCGGCACCGCCCCCAGCGAGGACATCGGCACCGGATCGGTGAACATGCTCACCGGTGATTTCACTCTGTCCCCGAGCGACGCCTCGGCCTTCGGCCTGTCGGTATCGCGAACCGCTTCCTCCCGGCGCCCGACGGCTGGTGCGGACGCGGAGGGCCAGGTAGCGATCTTCGGCCCACAGTGGACCTCGGGCACCACGGCGGAAATCAGCAACTCGAACTGGGCCTACGTCCGCAGAACGTCAGCCACCTCCGTGGCTCTCGTGGACGCCCACGGCAACGAGACCGGTTTCACTGCCACTTCGGCCAGCGGCTGGAAGCCCGAACCGGGCTCGGAAGACCTCACCCTGACCGGCTCACTGACCAGCTCCTTCACCCTCAAGGACAACGGGGGCACCACCACCACGTTCACCAAGGTGGATTCGTCAGCGACCACCTGGCAGGTCTCCACCACCTACCTGCCCACCGACAACTCCACCACCAAGGTGGTCTCGGAGAAGGTCACCTCCGGCAGCACCACGCTGGCCCGGCCGAAGTACCTCATCGCGCCCACCTCGGCGGTGACGGCCTCGACGTGCGAGACCACGCCGTCGACCAAGGGCTGCCGGATGCTGGAGTTCGTCTACGCGACCTCCACGACCGCTACGTCCAGCGCGCTGGGCGACTACAGCGGGCAGGTCAAGCAGATCAAGGAGTGGGCCACCGACCCCGGTGCATCGTCGGCGACCGCCACGGTGGTCTCCCAGTACTCCTACGACAACTCGGGCCGGCTGCGCGAGCAGTGGGACCCCAGGACCAGTCCCGCGCTGAAGACCGCCTACACCTACGACAGCGCGGGCCGTGTCGCCACCCTGACCCCTCCGGGCGAACTGCCATGGACGTTCGCCTACGGCAAGGCGGGCAAGGCCGCAACTGCCGGTGACGGCATGCTCCTGTCGGCCTCCCGCCCAAACCTGACGGCGGGCAGCAAGAGCACCGTCGATGGCACGAACGCGACGACCAGCATGGTCTACGACGTGCCGCTGACCGGCTCCACGGCCCCCAACGCGATGAGCACCTCGAACATCGGAACCTGGGGCCAGACGGACGTGCCGACGGACGCGACGGCCATCTTCCCGGCCGACTCCGTGCCGTCATCCAACGCCGGCACGGACCTGGCTGCCTCCGACTACACGCGGGCCACCATCACGTACACCGACGCATCCGGCCGCGAGGTGGACACAGCCACGCCCGGAAAACACATCGCGACCACCGACTACGATCAGTACGGCAACATCACCCGCGAACTGACAGCGGCAAACCGCGAACTGGCGCTGGCCACGAGCGGTGACGAGCAAGGCGAACAGGTCGCACTGAACATCGATCAACTGAGCAGCGCGGAGCGTGCCGAACTGCTGTCGACCCGCTCGTTCTACTCCAGCGATGGACTGCGCGAAACCCAGGAATACGGGCCATTGCACCAGATCACCCTCACTTCGGCACTCAAAGCAGGTACCGGCGGCACAGACCTGGCCGCGGGCACCGAATGGCCGGCCCGGAAACACACTGTCTACTCCTATGACGAGGGCCGTCCCACCGACGGCACCGCCACCATCGCCGACCAGGTCACCACCACCAAGGTGGGCGCATACGTGGACGGTTACCCGTCCGACACGGACGTGCACACCACCACGACGGCCTACGACTGGACCAAGGGACTGCCCACCACGACCACCACCGACCCTGACGGCCTGTCCATTGCCAGAACCACGGTCTACGACGCACTGGGCAGAGTGATCAAAAGCCTTCAGCCCAAGTCGGACGGCACCGACGCGGACACCACCGTGACCACCTACTACTCGGCCACCGGTAGCGGCACCTGCAACGGCCGACCCGAATGGGCCGACCTGGTGTGCACCACCGGACCGGCTGGTTCCATCACCGGCGGCGGCACCAACCCGACCCAGCGCCCCACCAAGACGTACACATACGACCGGTGGGGCAACACCGCCACGACCACAGACAGCGCCAACGGAGTCACCCGGACCACCACCACCACGTACGACGCTGCCGGCCGCGTCACCAACTCCTCCGTCAGTGGAGGCGTAGGCACCGCAGTACCGGACACGACCACGACCTACGACCCCGACAACGGCAGACTCGCCACCATCTCCACCGGTGCCGGCACCATCACCCACACCTACGACTCACGCGGCCGCGAGATCTCCTACAACGACGGAGCGGGCAACACCTCAAGCACCGCCTACGACAGCCTGGACCGCGTGGTCAAGGTCACTGACTCGGCACCCTCCACGGTCACCTACACGTACGACACGAGCCAGGACCCCCGGGGCCTGGCAACCGGCCTGACCGACTCCGTCGCAGGCGCGTTCAAGGCCACCTATGACGCGGACGGAGCCCTGGCCACGGAGAACATGGCCGGAGCCGTCGACCTCGCCCGCACGGTCGACCCGACGGGCATGGTCACCCAACAGAGCTACACCACAAGCAGTGGAGTCCCGGTGCTGGCCGACACCGCGGACTACGACATCACCGGTCTGCGCATCGCACACACCCAGTCCGACGGCACCAGCGTCGGCTCCACCTATACCTACGACGAGGCCAACCGCCTCGCCCAGGCGGTGGACACTGACGGCACTTCCTGCACCACACGAAGCTACGGCTACGACAAGAACAGCAACCGCACATCCCTGGCCACCACTTCCAGTGACTGCGGCAGCAACGGAACCACAACGAACCAGGCTGCTTCCTACGACAGCTCCGATCGAACTGTGGACAGCGGCTACGCCTACGACGCCTTCGGCCGCACCACCACTGAACCCAGCGGATCATCGTTGGCCTACTACACCAACGACATGGTCCGAAGCCTCACCGCGGCCGCCAACCGGCAGACGTGGAACCTGGACGCTGATGGACGTCTCGCCTCTTCGGCCACCCAGACCCAAGGCACTGACGGCACTTGGACCACCACCGCGACCACGACAAGCCACTACGGCTGCGGCTGCGACTCACCCACCTGGACGGCAGAAGACACCAGCGGCACCATCACCCGGGACGTCACCGACCTCACCGGCAGCCTGGCCGCGATCACCGGAGCATCAGGCGCGACCGTCCTGCAGCTCACCAACCTGCACGGCGACGTCTCCGTGCAGTACAGTCCCGACGGCTCACAGGTCCGTGTGCTGCACACGGATGAGTTCGGCAACCCGACGGACACAGACACCGACCGGTACGGGTGGCTCGGTGGGCAGGAACGACCGACCGCCACCGCCACCGACGCCATCCTCATGGGAGTACGCGTCTACGACCCCGCCACAGGACGCTTCCTCCAGACCGACCCGGTCCCCGGGGGTAGTGCAAACTCCTACGAATACGCAGGTCAGAGCCCCGTCTCCTACGCCGACCCCGCAGGCACCTACAAGATCAGCTGGGGATGGACGCAGATGCACGTCACCCTCTCCCGAAAGCAGAACACCGCTCTCTATAGCGGGGCGGGCTGGGCCGCTGCAGCCATAGGCGGCATCAAGAAGCTCGGTGTCTACGGCCGCGCCGCGTACTACGCCTTCCTGGGCTACGGAGTCCTGGCCTGGATCGCCGAACAGTACGGCAAGTGCCTGCGAATGAACGTCCCGTACGCCTCCCCCTGGCTGGTGTACCCGTCCTATGCAAAATGCGCGAGGAGATGACAATGGACAACCCATTCCGCGACGACGGTCCCCTGGACAAAGTCACCCCATGGATAACGGCACTTCTGGCTGTAGTGCTGGCTGTGGCAGCTGTGGCTTCTGGCATCGGACTCATCATCAAAGCGATCGCCGTTCTGGCAGCCACGGCAGTGATCGCCAGAGCTGCGTACCTGATCATCCGCAGAAGACGCACATCACACTGACCTGACGACGGCCTCGTTTGTCGCTCTGCCGAAATCTGCAGCAGAGCGACAACGAGGCCGTCCTACGAAGCGGGACAAGTGACAAGCACGGAGGGCCATGTAGATGCACCAACACAAGTGACTCAACTGCCAATGTGGTCAGCGGCCCCATCGAGTCGAACGCGGGCAGTGAGAGAGAAGACTGCGCAGACCTCAAGAGAGCGGCGCGGCCGCACCCGCGGTCGGCCTCATGATCGGGGCGGGGCCAGCACCACTCAGCTGTCCACGGCGGGCAGGTGGGCAGGCCGGTGCCGTTCAGGATGCGGTCGACGGTCTCGTGCAGGGCGCTGTCGGCGCCAACGACGGTCGCGATGCCGCCGGGCAGGAGATTGCGCTCCCTGTACCAGTCGTGCAGCTGAGTCTCGTTGACGTCGTCGACGATCGGCTTGGTGGCGTGCCGGGGCGGAGGTTTCACCGAACGGAACATCCAGGTAGTAACCGTGGGTCGGGCCGCGGTGGTCGGCGCGGAGCTGGGCGAGCATGTCGCCGTAGCGATCGGCGTAGGGGATGCCTTCGACCACGACGTGGAATCCGGCGTCCAGGGCGTAGCGGGCAGTCAGGTCGATCAGGCCGATGTTCGCGGCCCCGGGCCGGTCGCGCTCTCGGAGCACGATGCGGCGGAGGTTGTCCTGGCCGACCAGGGCCAGGCCGCGGCCGAACCGCTCACACAGGCCGGCCGCAACGGACGACTTCCCTGAGGCGCTGTTGCCGCGGAGCACGACCAGCCGGGTTTCGTCGGTGCCCACCATCACGGCGGTCACGCTATCGACGGCCGGTGACAGCGTCAGGGGCGTTCCGGGACGGGTCCTGCTTCGACGCCCGGGCGGGTGCCTTTCCCCTCGCGTACGCGAGGAGGTATCTCAGCGCATGCGCCAAACTTGCCCGCTTTCCTGACACTTGACACCCACGTTTCTCCGGTCTTGATGAGTCGGTTCCGTACGGCGCGACAACCTGGTTCGAGAGCATCGCGCCGCGATGGGTCCGCGACCACGACCCGCTCTACATGCAGGGCCGTTCGGTCGTGAACACCTCCGCGGGCTTCCGGTCCGCCACCGATGTCCTGGTCAGGCTGGGCCCCGGTGACTCAAAGGAGATCGTCTGGACCGGCGAGCACCTTCGACCAAAGCATCAAGCTCACACTCGGCGGTTCGTCCAACCACCCGGCCGCTGCTTCCGAACGGGCCACCATCACCGGCATCTCTCCCGCTCAGGTGTGGACTCCCACCAGGCATGAAGGCTGAAACCAACCTGGCCAAAACTGAATCACGTTGCCCGCAGAGGAATCCTATCTTCCGCGATCAGCGACCTCTATGGTTACGATCACCGTCAACTTCGAACACCAGTATGAATTTTGGAGGCTCATCATGTCCTCAACACGCCTCGTACCTGCGAGGCGCCCTGGGTGCGGACGCGGTCATGGTGTTGCACGCGGCGTATCCGTTCAACGGCGAAGACTTCGCGTACTTCCTGCACCAAGTGTCCGGAGCGATGTTCTACCTCGGCGTCGCCAACCCGGAAGCGGGCATCAACGGGGTCCCCCACTCCCCGGACTTCGCTGCCGACGAGCACGCAATCGGTATCGGGGTCCGCGCGATGGCGGGGTTCCTGTCACACCGTCTCGATGCCCTCGCCTGAGCTGCATCCCGGTCGGCCGGGCAGCGCACCTCGCCGTGCCCTGCAGGGCACAGTGAGCCTTTCCATCCTTAGTCTGAGCTGGCCAGGTGGAGGGTGAGGACAGCCTGGACGAGGCTCGTGATTCGGGTTGTCGAGCAGCGGAGCTTGCGCAGGAGACGCCAGGACTTGAGGGTGGCGATGGTCTGTTCGACCAGTGCCCGCACCTTCGCATGGGACCGATTGACAGCCTGCTGGCCGGTGGAAAGACGGTCCCACCGGCCGCGGTACGGGAGGCGGACCGTGCCGCCCGCGCCCTGGTAGCCCTTGTCTGCCCAGCAGGTGATGCCGGCCTGGGCGAGGGCGTCGATGATGCCGTGCTCGCGTGCGGCCCGAATGTCATGGACGGCGCCGGCCAGGGCTGGTGAAGCCCACAGGAGACGGCCCTTCGGGTCGGATATGATCTGCACGTTCATGCCGTGTTTCTTGTGTTTGGCCGAGTAGAAGGGCCGGTCGGCGGCGATCCGGTCGATCGGCAGCAGCGTTCCGTCAAGGATCAGGTATGCCTTCATCGATGCGGCCCGTACTGCTTCGGCGAGAGTGGGGGCGAGTGCGGCCAGGAGTTCGACGGCCTCGGTGACGTATCGGTAGGCGGTGGTGGTGCCGATCCCGAAACCGGCCGCGAGCTGGGCGTAGGGCTGGCCGTTGCGCAGGTGGGTGAGAGTGAGCAGGGCCTGTCGGCCCGTGCTCAGGCGCCGCCATCGAGTTCCGAGAGCATGACGGTGTTTCCTCAGGCGGGCAGCGAGGAAGCGCAGGGTAGAGCTGGACACGTCGACGCCGGACGGGTAGACAAGCATTCGAAGCCTCTGGTGGAGACGGTTCTCTTGGTCGAAAACCCATCTACCAGGGGCTTCATCCGTTTGTCAGGCCAACTGCCCAGCCCGCACAGGAGGTTGGAAAAGGCTCATTGAACCGGTCGACAGCCTTCTTGATCTCGGCGTAGAAACCAGACCTCATCACTTCGAGTCCGAAGATCTCGTGCGTGAGTACCCCCACGTTCTCCCCGTAGGTCTCGATCCTGGGGCGCCGCCCCTGCGCGCGAGAACCAGAGCGGCCGATCTTGTAGACGCAGGACTTGGGGACCTCCTGGAGAACAACTGGCGAGTGCGTTGCGGTGATGGCGACACCGTTGCGCTCCGTCAGGAGGTCGGACAGCGCCCGGACGAAGGCAGACAGCAGCGGCGGATGGAGATGCGTCTCAGGCTCGTCGAAGAGTACGAGTGTCTGCTCCGCGACCAGGTCCACGAGTCGGGTAAGGGTGAGCAAGACGATCGCATGTCCGGAACTGAGGCTCATGAAGATGTTGCGCCACGAGCGTCCTGTGCCGGTCGCGAGATCGTCGTCCGAGAAGTGAACGAGGGTGTCGATCGGCCTGTTGTCGTCATCGGAGAGGAGGGGCTCGGTGACGTCAGCGAGGACAGCGGCGTCGAACTGGGGGTCGCTGGCCAGGGCAGCCACGGAATCGACCCAGCGGGCGTAGCGCCCAGAGGTCGAGATCGACTTGAGACTGTCGAGAAATTCGTCCGCTACTGAACTTGAATGAGTGATGTCGGGCTGGCGAGGCCTGCTGTTGATCCGCCAAGATCTGCGGGTGACGGAGCACAAAGACGATCTCGTGGCCTTGTTGCGCGAGCTCGATGATCCCGAGTGGCTGGAGTGGCCCCGGGACTACGACCGTGGTGGGATTGGCGCGCTGTTCAACGTCCTCGTGGAGCGGCTTGAGGACGACTTCGCTGCGCCATGTGTCAGCGAGCGGGACACGCAGGACTCCAGTGAGTACGGGCGGGTCACCGTGCCGGCTGATGCGACTGTGTGCGGAACCCGGATCGTTGTCTGCGTGAGCAAGTTCGGCTCCCTGGCACTGGTCTGCGCCGACAACCCCGGCGCCTTCTTGGGCACCGGCGAAGCGCAAGCCGAGGGCGAGTTGGACGCTGGGGATCTAGACAAGGTCATGGGGACGTTGGCCAGCCTCGGGTACGCGATCGTTCCCGAGGAGCTATTGGAGTGCGACTACACCGGGCCGAGCCAGCTGCCCTGGCATGTTCAGCGTCCCACCTGGTGGCACCGCTTCTTCGGCAGCTTCTGATGCTTGCGCGGTCAGGGACAAGCCGGTGCCTGCGAGACAGCCGTCGATCGCGTCCGGCCGGTACTGGAGCTGCTTGAGCCGGTGCTTGACCGCGCGAGTTACCTCGCCGAGGTGTGCTGCGGCGAAGTTGCCGATGTCACGCTTGACCAGCGACCAGATGCCCTCCTGCGGATTCAGGTCCGGCGCGTAGGTGGGCAGCTGGAACACGGTGAGCCAGGCGGCGTTCGCGTCGATGAACTCCCGCAGCGGCTTGGTGAGGTGGAGGCGGACGTTGTCCCAGACCAGCACGATCGGGCCGCCGAGCTGGATGCGGGCCCGGATGAGGAGGTCGCGGAAGTCCCGCCAGCCGAAGCCCTTCGGCTCGCCCTTGCGGCCCCGGTACTCGCGGACGGAGTAGATCAGCCGGGACCTTTCGCCGGTTCTGTAGCAGGCCATACCTGCCATCGAGACCCGGCCGGAGCCCCGGCCGCGAACCCGGACGACCGGGGTCTGGCCTGTCCGGCCCCACGTTCTGGCGCGCGGCGGCGTCATCGACTGGCCGGCTTCGTCCTCGAAGACGATCCAGCCGTTGCAAGCCGCCGCGGTGCTCTTACCCGCGGCCAGATCTCCTTCTTCCACAGCTCGACCGACGCGTCGTCGCGCTCGATCGCCCGACGTGTGGGCTGCTGCCACGACCACCCGTGCCGCTTCAGCAGCCGCCACGTGCCCTCGACGGTGTAGCTCACGTGGAATAGGCGGCCGATCAGAGTCTTGACCCGCGCCAGCGTCCACCGCTGGTCGGCCCAGCCGTGGACGAGCGGGCCACGCTCCAACTCCCGTTCCAGCCTGGCGATCTGGGACGGGCCGAGCCTGGGACGTCCCGGAGATCCCTTCGACCGGATTCCGGCCTCGCCACGTTCGCGCCATGCCCGGCGCCACCGTTCCACCGACCGCTCGCTCACCCGTAGGGCGGCAGCAATCTCCCGGTTCTTCTCCCCGCCCTTGAAGCGTTCCACGGCCTGCAGCCGGATCCGCTCCCGCGTGGCCCTGTCGGCGTCGGTCAGCCCGCCGCCCTGCGCGTACCTCACAGCACCACGGCTACCGAAGCCGGCCGCCCAGTGTCAGGCGAACGACCTCGACATCACTCAATCAAGTTCAGTATCTGCCGCAGCCGTCGTGCTTGGTGCACGCGGCCTTTTCTTGGTCTGTGATGGGTCACAGGTCTGTGACGCACAATCAGTTCCCTCCCTGATGCTCCGCACTGCGGAGCTCAACAAAACGAACTGATCTTCACCGAGGGGCTGCGGCATGCTCGCTGAAATCACAAGGGACGCTCAACCCAAGCTTGGGGAGTGATCAAGCAGCGGCAAAGATTGCCCTATGTCTCCGCAATCCGGTTGGCGGCAAATAGGCATCTTTGCATGATTCGCGCCATGCGCGATTGATGTGCGGGGCGGCGAACGGAGTCCTTGGGTCGCTTTAAGGTTTTCCTAAGAAATCAAAGAAGAAGTGAATTAATCGGTATGAAACCGGCATAATTCTTGCGTGAATGGCCCGGCACAGGTTCGCCGGAACATGTGCGCTTTACTGAAACTCTCGTTCGATGCGATGGCCACGCTGTTCTTCCCCTCGCTTTCGGTCAGCACCTGGAAGAGCAGTTCGGCGCCGCGTCGGTCCAGCTCCATGTATCCGAGCTCGTCCATGCAGAGGAGATCGATGCGGCCGTAGCGGGCGATGGCCTTGGTGAGCTGTGACGCGACCGGGCCTACCGGGCGCCCGCTGACGGGTCCTGACCACTCGTCCGCCGGCCTCGGAGGCCGCTCGTACCTGGCGAAGATCGAACGCTTGGGCAGGCAATTGACGGGGGAGGCAGCAGAGGCTGCCGGACGGACCGGTGGCATGGGGAGGTGCACGGATGCCGGTGAAGAGCGTGTGGGGCGACTACGCGGAGAGCAAAGCAGACATGGCGGCCATGCGGGAGGGTAAGGAGAAGCAGACCGATGCCATCGGAGAGGGACTGGCAGCTGTCGCCTACGCCCTGCTCGACGTCGCCTCTGCGATCCGCGAGCACACCGAGGCCACCCAGTAGGCCGACTCAGCTGGCGTGGTCGTCGGGCTCGGTGGCTGACGCTGTTCGCTCCTCGCTCTGGCGGCGGCCGCCGACTCCGAGCGCGCGGCGCCGGGCGGGTGGTCCGGCGGGCCGACTCCGAGCACACGGCGCTCGCGCGGTGTGCTGGCGCAGCCGGGGTCCGGTGGTGCGCCAGGAATGGGGTGCTGGCGTCGAGAGAGACCGAAAAGACGATGATGCCTGCATGCCTCTCTCCCCGGTCGCTGGCGCGGTGATCGTGCACTCTGGCCGTCTCCTCCTGATGCGCCGCGCCTCCCCGGTGGGTGTCCTGCTGTGGACGTTCCCCTCGGGGAAGGTCGAGCCGGGCGAGTCCGCGAGCGAGGCAGCGGTGCGCGAGGCCGGCGAGGAGGTGGGCGTGTCGGTGGCGCCGCTGGTGGTGTTGGGCTCGCGGGTGCATCCGTTGTCAGGGCGACGGGTGGTCTACGTGGCTTGTCGGCTGTTGGCCGGAGAGGCGCATGCGGCGTCGCCGCGGGAGGTTGCGGAGGTGGCGTGGGTCGACGGCGGCCAGCTGGCCGAGCTGGTGCCAGACGGGCTGTATGGGCCGGTGCAGGCCTGGGTCGACGGGCGACTTGCTGGATGAAGGCGGCACTCCTTCCACCCGGGCAATGATCTTCATCGGTAGCAAGGGCCTGCTCATGTTCCTAGCGGGCCGGCGACAAGCAGTTCGTCGAACTCGCCGATGAGCGCGCCGTTGTGGCGCTGACCTGATGCCAGAGCACGATTTCGTCCACATATTGAGACGGTGGCGTTCGTGCGCCCCCTTGTACACCAGGACAGCAGGGGAACCGCGGCTGCGCTCGACGCCGTGGAGGGTAGGTCTTGGGTAACCACCTGTGATGGCCCCGGCGCGTGTTCCTGGCTTCCCAACCTGAAACGCGCCGAGGCCCAAGCTCAGGCGAACCTGAGAGGAGAAGTACATGGAAGTACCTCAGTGTGTGGATGCCCCGGGAGCGGGCACGGCACACGATGCGAAGGGGTTGCACGTCATCGTCGTCATGGTGCTGATCACGGTGATCGTGCTCGCATGCGCCGACGTGAGCCCTGAGTGGCTCTCCGGCGCTGCCGCACTGGTTGGCGTATTGGCGAGCAAGGCCCAGCGCGGCTGACAGCCGGCCGCCGTCTGGAGTGAGCCTCCGTCTCGTCTTCCACGACGCGGAGGCTCGTGCCTGCCACCCAAATCTTCGCCTCGACGATCAAGGCGAAGATGACGAAGGCCGCCGAATCAGCGGCCTCTGGGGCGCGGCCGGCGTATGGCCTTCGCAATACCGGGTCTCCGGTAGGGGCGGCTACAGGTCCAGGGCGGCTCGCAGCGCCTGGTCGACGCGGGCCATCGCCGCGGGGTCGACTTCACCGAGGAGTTTCGCGCCGTCGAATCGGGCCGCTCTCAGCTGCTGGAGGTTGACGGCGACCGCGGTGCACGGGATCGGGTCTCCGATCACGACCGACATGGCCGTATCGGGATAGCGGCCGGAGGGATGCAGTACGATCGCGACCACCGCACCGTAGGCCTCTTCCAAGCCGGTCAGGGAGACGATCAGGACGTTGCGCCCGTCGCCGAGAGCCCAGATCTCTCCTCGTCTCACAGAGAGTCTCCCTCGCCCGCCAAGTCGTCGCCGAGACCCAGCGCTGCGAGCTGGTGCGCGGCGTCGAGAGTGGCGGCACGGCGAACGGCGCGCACGACGTACTGGTTCACGCTCAGGCCTGCCTCCGAGGCTGCCGCCTTGATCGAGGGCGCCAGCTCGTCGGGAATCCGCAGGGTCATCGTGGTGACAGACATGACCTCAGACTAGCCACCACTATGTGGTGGCGTAAATCAGTACCGTTAGGTTGTACCTCCTGGGTGGCTGCAGCGGTCGGCCCGGCTTCGCGGTCAGCGTTGCATCACGGTGTGCCATTCGATCTCGGTCGCCGTGGGCACGATCTTGAGTGTGTGCTTTCCGGCGGAGGACCAGATCTGGGTCCACACGCCGTTGCGATAGGCCGTGACGGTCGCACGGCTCGCCCCTGTACATCGATTTGTCCGTCGCGCGGTCCTCAAGGTCAGCCCCAGCCGGCCGACTTCGACCACGCCCCCTGCCCTGGTCAGCGCTTGCCCGGACAGCCCAGTCGGGGTCACTCGCGTGCGCTGAATGCAGGTCTGGCCCGCCGCTTCGGGGGAGTGCGGCGGGCCAACAGAGTCCACGGTGTCACAGCCTCGCGCCCGACGCATCCAGTGGAAGTGAAGTGGCTGCACTGCTACGCCGTATGGCGGCACACCCGCAGCCGTTGGCGCGCACCGGTCATCGCCCGCCAGGCGCACCTGCAGACCGGACGCTGAGACGGCGGCCCTCGCCCGAACTGGCTAATGCGTCCCGTCCCGCCATCGAGGCCTCGAGCCGCATGGAAGCCGGTTCCAGCGCCAGGGGGCGCAGAAGGCCCCTGGAAGTTCTGGTAGCCGTACCGTCCGTTTTTGCCTCAATCGAAGAGGTTGATTAGCTCAGAGATGACTGGATACATCGGAAGGAGGATGAAAAACCAGCCTGTAACTTTCACAACAGGGGCGACGCCCCCTCCTTCCTTGGAGAAAAATGCGCCAAGGTTGCGAAAGTTCGTCACGATAGCAATTCCTAGCGCGACCGGAACTATGGCGAAAAGGATTGTGTAGAGAAAACCCATAATCATTATTTTCCCCCGGCGAACATGATCGCCGGGGGAATCCTTTCGTGCATTGTTGGTTCAGGGTGCGGTGCTTCAGTTGCTGTACGGGTACCAGGTAACTCCATTACCTCGCGAATAGGTCAAGCCTATAAGCATGGGGCCTTGGAGGGCGGTTCCCTTGCCCCCAGCCCAGCCGTACTGGTAGTAGTTACCTCCGGTGGTTCTCTTTCCCCAGGCGAAGGTCCCTCCTCTGAAGCCGTTCGCCGACGTCACGCTGGCGACTTGGAATGCTTGCTCGTCGGGCTTCGCGGTATTGATTCCTGCCGATACGCCCGCATAGTTTCCCATATTTCCTCTCACTATGCCCTTGGTGCCGCCGAAGGTCAGCCCGCCTGTGATTCCGACCGTGGTAACCCCGCGCTGGAATCCGAGGTTCAAGCAAACCATGAGGCATGCGGAACCTGAGACGTAACCGTGGTCCCACATGTATTCGGCGCCCTTGTAGAAGAAGTACAGGGACATCTTCGCTTCGGGATTCATGTTGTCCCAGAGGTTCGAGCCCATTTCAGACAGGCCGTTTCCGATCCCGGATTTAATGGATGCGAGAATTCCTTTCTTGCGACGCTCGGCTTCCTGTGCTTTGCGTCGGGCCTCGGCTTGGGCTTTGAGGCGTGCGGCGATGCGGGCATTTGCTTGAGCGGCTTCTTTGAGCTGGTTTTTGTAGTAGCTGGAGGCGTAGTAGTTGCTCCAGCTCTTGTTGTAGGCGGTGAGTCGCTTCTTGTACTTCTTGGTGGTTCTGCCCTTGCTGTCGATGTAGCCGTTGGCTTTGTAGTAGTTCTTCATCACCTTGGCATTGCCGTATCCCTGGCCGGTGAAGTCGTCGTAGATCATCTGACCGTCGGGGTCGGATGCGGTGATGGGTCGGTTGTTGGCGTAGGCGTAGGCGTTCATCTGTTGGGGGTCATCGAGATCGATGAGCGGGTCGACGGAGATGAACCGGCCCAGAGCGGAGTCGTATTCGCGGGCGCCCAGGTGAATGAGACCAGTGAGATCGCTGGTGCCCCCGACGAAACCGCGGGTTCCTGGGAGTGCGGTGTTCGTCTCGGAACGCAGGCTGCCGAAGGGGAGTTGCTTGCGGCGGGTGATGGCGAGAGTGGTCATGGAGACAGCGGTCAGGGCCGTGCCCTGGTGGTCAGGCAGGAGGAACGAGAAGCCGCTGCTGGTGCGCACGGCGACAGTCTCGTCTTCGTGGGTGTAGTAGCGCACGCCTTGCTTGACGCCGTCCTTCGTGACCTTGAGTTCGTTGTCGCCCGGGAGGGTGAGGGTCTGACTCCCGTCCGCGTCACGCGTGATCATGCGGCTGCCGTCGGCGTCGTAGAGGTAACTGGTGGTCTTGCCGGATTCAGTGAGCGTCGCGAGGTGGCCTTCATCGTCCCACGTGAGGTCCTGGGTGCTCGCTCCGGTGGTGCGCTTTCTGGTGTTGCCGGCCGCGTCGTAGGTGAAGGTGCTCTTCTGGCCGTCCTTGGCGCCTCCCTTGATCGTGGCTTCCTGGACGGCGTGCGGCGGGCCGGTGCCGGCGGCTGTGGGTGTGTAGGTGGTGGTGGCGTCGGTACCGGAGAGGGCGCCGGTTCCGTGGTCGGTAAGAAGCTGTGCCAGAACCACTGATCTGTGACGTTCTGTGACGGGTGGCAGGGCCGTTCAGTGATGTGCTGAGGCAGCCATTGCGTTCGAGCACGAGTAGACGGCCCACGGAGGCCGCGGCCATCACCTCGGACTCAGGCCTGACGGTGGCATCGTCTCGGCCTCCGGGCCACCTTTGGTATCTGCTTGAACCGGACTGCCGCGGCCCGTCGCCGATATACGCCTCAACTACGCATACGGCGAGCCTATGTGAGCGGAGCCGACGGGAGGACGATGACGGTTCTTTCCTCACCAGAGCGTCGGAGGACAGTCGAATGTCCGATATCTCCTGGTCTCCAGAGGATGAAAAGGTCCTGCTGGCGGCACAGCACGAAGTACTCATGGGTGAGTCTCAATCTGAGATCGAGACTCTAGGCGAGCGGTTGGCGAACCTGCCTGTCGGACCCAAGGAGCGGAATCGCGAGCGGATCGGGGCTGTTGCGCTCGGGGCCCTCGGGGTGGAACCCGAGGTCTTAGCGGAGCCGATCGGAGACATGCGGCTAGCTCACTGCCAGGCGTTGGAGCGTCCCGTTTTTTCGCTCCAGTCCCCGGAGGACGAAAGCCTGACGATGTTCTCTCGCGCCAATGCCGAGGCAGCGACGTTAGAGGTCACAGCACGTGCCGGCGCTCTCAACGGACAGCGCTACCCGTCCGCGGAGTCGACGCCGCCCAATTCGGCGTTCAATACGGCCACGGCTTGGATAGGCGCCCCTGTTGCGCTCCCTGCGCACGAATCGCCCATACCGGGGTTGCCTCCGCTCGCGCACGGGCCGCTCATCCTTGACGTGCGTGTCGAGCTTCAAGTCGAGCACACGTGGAGCCACGCACCCGTGCAGCGGGGCACCGCAGCGAACTTGGTGTGGACGGCGCCGGGGAGTGCCGACTTGCCCCTGTATGGCAGCGCAAGGGTCTGGTGCCGCGCTGGACTGACAGTTCATGGAGCTGGCGGAGTCCGCTCGCGCAGGTCGGTCATATTCGTGGGCGAACGTGTGAATCGTAGCGGCAAGGTCACAACGGACCGTACCGACGACGGCTTGGTGACGCTTAGTCACGCAGTGGCCATCAGTTCCGAGCTTGTCGTCGCAGGGATCTTCGTGGACATCACGTGTTTCGCCTCGGCGGAAGAGTCCCCGGAGAATGAATCGGACTCGGCTTTCGCTGAATTTCAATGTGAGAACCGTGACGGTGCTTTCCCCCCGCCGTCACGCCTTAAGTTGAACCCCGAGCGAGTAAGGGTTCGCCTCTGTGAACTAGCTGCGCTTGTGAAGTGATGTTGCCCTCCGGCTTCGTCGGTTGGGATCATGCCGGCGTCGGCTGGAGGATCGTCACTCTTGTCATCCCCTGTGTCCTACCGGCACGGCTGAGGAGACGAGCATCGGCGTGGAAGGCCGGATAGCGCGGGCGGCCGAAGGTGTTGGCCGCTTCGTTCCCCCGGGGGTCAGGAGGGGACACGATCGAGCGCAAACGACGGGGTGTTCGGAACGAACCCGGGGGCATTCGGTCGGCCCTGGCGGTCATGGGTGGTGATGTGAACCCTCGGGAGCAGGCGGGCCGGTGTCATTCGCGGTGAGGGGCCGCGTTCCGGCCGTCGGGGTTGGTGATCGCTGTGCTCGTGACGATCGGGAGTGTGGACCGGGAGCGGTTCGAGGTACTGGTGAGTGACTCGCTCGACAAGGTCGAAATGGATGCACGGTGCCAATTTGCCCTCGGGGACGCCGCACTGGAGATCGAGCCCCTGCGTGGTCACGGCGGGCATCTCCCCGTCGAGGACGAGGACCAGCTGAGCGTGGAGGAATCGCTGCGGCTGTTCGCCGATCGGGTGGGGCTCTCCTTCTTCACCGTGCGGACCCAGCGGTGGGTGGCCGCGCAGTGGCCGCAGGAGCGCCGGCAGCCCGGCGTGTCCTACGACGTCCACCGGATCCTGGCCTCCTGCCCGGACCGCTTCGAGCTCATCAAGGACCCGCCGCTGAACGAACGCACCGGACTGCGGCAGTGGACCGGTGAGCTGGCGAAGAAGGCGGTGGGCTGGAAGCCCGACAGCCCGGCCACCGCGCAGGAGAAGGTCGCCGCCGTTCACGAGCTCGTACGCGACGACGAGGCGGTCGCCGCGGCGGTGGCCACTGACTTCCTGCGCCGTCCAGAGATCGCCTTCAATGCGATGCGTGACGCCACGGCCCGGGAGAACGTGAACGAGGCCCAGTTCGAGCAGGTCGAGCTGCTGGAGGAGGACGAGTTCGAAGAGGACTACGACAACACCTTCGGCGCCGACGGAGAAGCTGACCGGTTCGACGACCCCTCCCGCATCGTCCGCAGTTGGAGGAAGTCGATGGAGTACAGCGACCTGATCGCGGTCTGCCAGGGCTTCATCGCCGGCGCCGCCCGCCTGGTGCCCAAGCTGCGCACGCACGACCTGACCCAGGCCCAGGCGGAGATGCTGGGGCGGCAGGCCGAGAAGATCCGCGCGACGGCCGACTGGATGGAATCGGCCGTGGCCACGGGCAGGTTCGACCTGGACGAACAGCTCGCCCAACTCCTTCGGGACCAGTAGTGAAACGGGCGGGGCTGCCCGCCCACGTGCACGGCAGCGCGGTGAAGAAGGCCCTGCAGGAGGCGCGGCCGGCGGGACTGTCGCTCAAGCAGCTGTGCCGGGCGACCAAACGCACTCCGTCGCAGGTGTGGGCTGGCCTGCGGTACTTGCGGAAGATCGCGGTCAAGGAAGGACTGCCTCCCGTGACCTACAGCCGGAGCGAGGGGTTTCAGCTGTCCGACGACAGCGGCGTGTGGATCGCCTACGAGCGGGCGGTGTTCCGCTCCGAGCTGCATCGGGTCACCAACTTCATCACCGGGATCGTCGCCCCGCACGCGAAGAAGGAGGCTGAGGACGAATGGATCCGGCTCGTCCTCGAACAGCTCGGCGGGGTGAAGGCCACCCTGGAAGTCCTCACCCGGATGGAACGCTGATGACCAGCGCGAACGAGACCCAGCCGCCGATCGCACGCGAGCCGTGCTACCCCAGTGACACCACGGACGCCGAATGGGCCGTCCTCGAACCGCTGCTGCCTGTCCCGGCCTGCGAGTTACCCACAGGCGGCCGCCCGGAAAAACATCCCCGCCGCAACGTGATCGATGCCATCCGGTATGTCATCGGGAAGATGTCGGCCTGAGTGGGTTCCGGAAAAGACCAGGTCAGGGCCTTTTTCTCGGCTCATGGACCCGCCTGAAGGCGCCCAGAGCGTCAAACGAGCGTCACGACCGACAGGTCCATCCCTCCTGTTCCGGGGAGAACACGCCGCCACAGGAGCCTTCCGGGGACGTGCGGACGGCGACGACCGTGTGCGACGGGAACCCGTGCTGCCGATGCGGCCCGAGTCCCACATGCCGTCAAGCACCCGCGTCCGCGGCAGGCGGACAGCACGAGCAGCCAGCTCCGCAGCCGCAACCGTCCAGCTCGCCCGCTTGGGTGATTGTCCCGACAGGCACGGCACAACACGCATCACCCCGCCACGCCGCGCATCCTTCCTTGACCGCGACAGCCGCGATCACCAGGGCAGCGATCGGGTCGGCCCAGCTCCAGCCGAACAGGGAGTTGGCGAGGAGGCCGGCCAGGAGGACGGCGGAGAGGTAGGTGCACAGGAGGGTCTGCTTGGAGTCGGCGACCACGGAGGCAGAGCCGAGTTCTCGGCCTGCGCGTCGTTGGCCGGCGGACAGGAACGGCATGATCGCCAGGGAGAGGGCGGCCAGAACGATGCCCGGAGTGGAGTGCTGGGCTTCGCCGGTGCCGGTCAGGGCCCGGAGGGAGTCGACGGTGACGTAGGCGGCGAGGGCGAAGAAGGACGCCGCGATGATGCGGAGCGTGGTCTTCTCGCGGGCCTCGCGCACCGCATGGTCGGCCGCCGAGAACTGCCAGGCCACGGCCGCCGCCGAGGAGACCTCGATGACCGAGTCCAGGCCGAAGCCGACCAGGGCCGTGGAGGAGGCGAGGGTGCCGGCGGTGAGGGCGACGATCGCCTCGATGACGTTGTAGGTGATGGTCGCCGTGACGAGAAGGCGTATTCGGCGGGCGAGCGCGTCACGGCGGGCCGGGCTCGGCCCGAGGGATATCGCGGTCATCCGCAGCACCCCTGCTCGTCTGCGTCCGCGCAGGTCCGGTCGGCCTCGACGGCCAGGACTACGCCACGCAGGTCGTCCAGCGCGTGCCCGAGGCGCGGATCGGCCAGTTCGTAGCGGGTGCGGCGGCCGTCGGGGACGGTGACGACGAGGCCGCAGTCCCGCAGGCACGCGAGATGGTTCGACAGCCGGGTACGGGAGACGCCGAGCGCGTCGGCGAGGTCGGCGGGGTAGGCCGGGGCCTCGCGCAGGGCGAGCAGGACGCGGCAGCGGATCGGGTCGGCGAGAGCGCGACCGAACCGGGCCAGGACGTCGATGTCGGAGGCAGCAGTCAGCACAACCACGAGAGTACATGAAATCCTGAATTCAGGAAGAGGTGTACTCCGATGGTGCCGTTGTCGGCGTCACAACCAGCCGTTGCGTTTGAAGTTGCGGTGGAGCAGAAGACAGACGGTCGCGATGACGCCGAGGACCATGGGGTAGCCGAAGGTCCAGCGGAGTTCGGGCATGTGGTCGAAGTTCATGCCGTACACGCCGCAGATCATGGTGGGTACGGCGATGATCGCCGCCCACGCGGTGATCTTGCGCATGTCCTCGTTCTGGGCGACGGTGACCTGCGCGAGGTGGGCCTGGAGGATGGAGTCGAGCAAGGCGTCGAAGGCGTTGATCTGCTCGGTGACACGGGTGAGGTGGTCGAAGACGTCCCGGAAGTACGTCTGTATCTCCTTGTCCACGCAGGCGCGGGGCTCGGTGGCGATCCGGTCGAGGGGGCCGGCGAGCGGGGCCACGGCCCGCCTCAGCTCCAGCAGTTCACGCTTGAGCTGGTAAATGCGGCCGGCGTCGGCGTTCCGTGGGCTGTGAGGTGAGAAGACGTCGGTCTCGACCTGGTCGAGGTCGTTCTGGACGGCGTCGGCGACCGTGACGTAGTCGTCGACGACGTGGTCGGCGATGGCGTGCAGTACGGCGGAGGGGCCCTTGGCCAGCAGGTCCGGGTGGGCTTCGAGGTCCTCGCGCAGGGGGCCGAGGGAGCCGTGGCGGCCGTGGCGGACGGTGACGACGAAGTCGGGGCCGGTGAACACCATGATCTCGCCGGTGTCGACGACCTCGCTGGTCGCGGTCAGTTCGGCGTGCTCGACGTAGGTGACCGTTTTGAAGACGGAGAACAGGATCTCGCCGTACTGCTCGATCTTGGGGCGCTGGTGGGCGTGGACGGCGTCCTCGACGGCGAGGGGGTGCAGGCCGAACAGTTCCGCGACTCCGGCGAACTCCTCCTCGCCGGGTTCGTGCAGGCCCAGCCAGACGAAGCCGCCCCGGCGCTTGCGGGCCAGGCGGACCGCCTCCTCCACGGGGTCCCTTCCGGGCCGCCGGACGCCGTCGTGGTAGACGACACAGTTGACCACGCTCGAGCCCAGCGGCGAGCGGGCCGGGTGGCTGAGGTCCACGCGACGGCGGGTGCGCCGCGCCAGGTCCGCGACTTTGCGCAGGTTGCCGACCATCGACATGCGGGTTCTCCTTCACCGGGCGTTCGGGTCCGGACAGTGTGCCAAAAGGCGACAAGGCGGATGTCAGAGCCACCGCTTCCTGCGGAACACCCGGTAGACGACGGTGACCAGCGTGACCGTGGCGATGAGCATCGCCGGGTAGCCGAAGAGCCAACGCAGTTCGGGCATGTGCTCGAAGTTCATGCCGTAGACGCCCGCGACGGCCACGGGGATGGCGATCAGCGCGGCGGCGGCACTGATGCGCCGCATGTCGTGGTTCTGCTGGACACTCGTCTGCGCCAGAGCCATGGACAGGGCGTTGTCCACGAGCTCGGTCAGGGTGGTGACCCGGTCGGCGGCCTGGGCGCGGTGGTCGGCGACGTCACGGAAGTAGGCGGCCAGTTCCTTGTCGACTCCGGGGACACGGCGCTCGGCGAGGTCGCGCAGCGGCTGGGCGAGCGGTGCAATGACGCGGCGGAGTTCGACGAGCTCGCGCTTGAGCTGGTAGATGCGGCCGATGTCATGGCCGGCGTCCGGGGAGAAGGCGTCGTTCTCGATCACTTCGGCGTCGGCCTCCAGGGCGGTGACGACGTCGAGGTACTGGTCGACGACGGAGTCGGCGATGGCGTGCAGGACGGCGGCCGGGCCGTGGGCGAGGCGCTCGGGGTCGGCCTCCAGACGGCTGCGGACGCCGGTGAGCGGCTCGGAGGGGTCGTGGCGCACGACGACGATGAAGTCGCGGCCCACGAAGGCCATGATCTCGCCGGTGCCGACGAGGTCGGTGGTGGGGGTCAGCTGCTCGTGTTCGAGGTAGACGGCGGTGCGCAGGACGAGGAAGAGGGTGTCGTCGTACCGCTCCAGTTTGGGGCGCTGGTGGGCGTTGAGGGCGTCCTCTACTGCCAGCGGGTGGAGGGCGAACGCGCGGGCGACGACCTGGAGCTGATCGGCGGTGGGGGCGTGGAGGCCGATCCAGACGAAGGCGCCGGGGGTGGTGCGGGCGGCTTCCATGGCCGCCTCCGGGGACAGACGGCCCGGTCGGCGACGGCCGTACTCGTACAGGGCGCAGTCGACGACGGGGACCTGCCGGGAAGCGTTGTCGTGGGCCGTCATGGCTCACCTCCTTGCGGGGCGCGGATGTCGTCGGGACCACCGGTTAGCATATTTGCATGGAAGCGCAAGTAGCGTCATGGGACGAGGAACGGGCCGAACGGTCGGTGGCGGTGCTCAAGGCGGTCGCCGACCCCTCGCGCTACCGGCTGCTGTGGGCGCTCAGTGAGCGGGAGCTGCCGGTCAGCGGGCTGGCGGAGCTGATCGGGGCGCATGTCGCGGCCACCTCCCAGCATCTGGCGAGACTGCGGGCGGCGGGACTGGTCGCCTCCCGGCGGGAGGGGACACGGATCTACTACCGGGCCGCAGGGCGGCAGGTGCGGGCGCTGCTGGAGAGCGCGGTGCTCGCGGGTGACGCGGCAGACGCTCCCGAGGACGCGGCCGAAGCGGGCGGGACGTCGGCGGCGGCCGTCGCCGTCCCGCGGGAGCGCCCGGCCGCCGCGCGAGCACGGCGCCGCCCGGTCACCGATCACTGAGGCGTTGGCGGTCATACGGTCCGCCAGGCGGCGGAGACGACGGCCGGTTCCATGCTGATGCGGGCGACCGCGCTCTCCACCGGTGTGCTGTCGGCGCCGTCGGACGTGATCTCCGCGCGTATCCGCACCCGTCCCTCGCCCTGGCCGGTGGAGGTGACCGCGTGGAGGCGGCTGTCGGAGCCGGACAGGGACCGCACCAGCAGGGTGCGGACATGGGCCTCGTCGCGGGCGGCGACCACGGCCTCCACGTGGTACGGGGTCGGAACCTCGTCACCCGAGCCGGGCTGGCGGTCCAGGCGCTGGGCGAGTCCGCGGACGGCGGTGTTGACGGCGACGATCGCCGCCGCTCCGGTGAGCGCGTAGCCGGTGAGGCCGGCTCCGGCGAGGGAACCGACGGCGGCCGAACACCACAGCGTGGCCGCGGTGTTGATGCCGGTGACGTTCAGGCCGTCGCGCATGATGACGCCGGCGCCGAGGAAGCCGATGCCGGAGACCACCTGGGCGGCGACCCGGCTGGGATCGCCCGAGCCGAAGGAACTGGACAGCAGCACAAACAGGGCCGAGCCGGTGGCCACCAGGGTGTTGGTGCGCAGCCCGGCCATCCGCTGACGCCACTGCCGCTCGATGCCGATCAGCGCGCCGGCGCCCAGGCCCGCGCCGAGGCCGGTGGCGAAGTGGAGCGAGTTCACCGGCCTACCCCTTGCGTACGGCGTCGGTGTCGCCGTCGTCGAGGCGGTACTCCTGCGGCTCGGCGTCGTAGGAGTACAGCTCGGCGTAGCGGCCCCAGTCGGTGGCCGTCTCCAGCTGGCGGGCGACCTGTTCGCTGGTGAAGTGGTGGGCCAGCACGTCGCGGAAGAAGCCGGCACGCAGGGTGCCGTCGGGGTTCTGGCGCAGGCTGCTGGTGATCAGTCTGACCAGTGGGGCGCGCAGGGCGGCCTCGGCGAAGATGGTCTTGGACTTCTGCACGTCGGCCCCGGCGAACTCGCCGCCGGTGTCGGTGAGCAGCAGGTCGTCGCCGTGCACGACGGCGAAGCCGAGCAGGTCGAGGGCGTCGACGAGGGGCAGTACGTCGTCGACCTCCAGGCCGAGGTCGTCGACCAGGTCGGCGAGGTCGGCGCGGCCGTCGCGGTGGGCGATCATCTCGGCCAGGCCGGACAGGCCGTCCACGCTCGCGGTGGGCAGGGGGGTGTTGGAGGGGGTGCGCTTCTCCATCTCGACGGTCTCCACGGCCTCCGCCCTGCCGGGGGTGCGCCCCTCCTTGTGCCGTCCGGTCATGGTGCGGTAGACGCGGTCGATGAGGTCCTCGAAGGCGGGCGAGTTGCGGTCGCGCGGACGGTCCAGGCCGACCTCGAAGACCTCGCGGATCGTGCCGTAGGGCCGGGCGCCGAGGACGACGATCCGGTCGGCCATCAGCACGGCCTCCTCGATGTTGTGGGTGACCAGCACGATCGCCCGGGTCGGGAACTGGCCCGACTCCCACAGCTCCATCAGCTCGCCGCGCAGGTTCTCGGCCGTGAGCACGTCGAGGGCGGAGAACGGCTCGTCCATCATCAGGACGTCCGGCTCGACGACCAACGCCCGCGCGAAGCCGACGCGCTGGCGCATGCCGCCGGACAGCTCCTTGGGGTACGCCGACTCGAAGCCGTCCAGACCGATCAGGTCGATGGCCTGGCGGGCGGCCTCGGCGCGCTCGGCGGCGCCGACTCCCTTGGCCTCCAGACCGAGTTCGACGTTCTGCTGCACAGTCAGCCAGGGCAGCAGGGCGAAGGTCTGGAACACCATCGCCGTGCCCGGGTTGGCGCCGGTCAGCGGGGTGCCCTTGTAGGTGACGGTGCCTGAGCTGGTGGGGACGAGTCCGGCCAGGCAGCGCAGCAGCGTCGACTTGCCCGAGCCGGACTTGCCCAGCAGGGCGACGACCTCACCGGCGCGGACCTGCAGGTCGATGCCGGACAACACGGGCAGTTCGCCGTCGGCACCGGCGTAGGACTTGGTCAGGCCGACGGTCTCCAGCAGGACGTCGCCGTCGGCGGGGCGGGTGTGGCCGATGGCCGGGGTGGCGCGTCGGCCGCGCAGGGTGTTCAGCACCATGACGTGCTCCACATCTTTTGTAAAAGGGGGAAGTTCAGAGGGAGTAGCGGGTCTCGGCCAGCCGGTACAGGCGGCGCCACAGCAGCCGGTTCAGTGCGACGACGTACAGGCTCATCACCGCCACCCCCGCGATCAGGTGCGGGTAGTCGCCGCTCTCGGTGGCCTTGGCGATGTAGGCGCCCAGGCCGGTCGCGGTGAGCGTGGTCCCGCCGAAGGTGACGACCTCGGAGACGATCGAGGCGTTCCAGGCACCGCCGGACGCGGTGATGCCGCCGGTGACGTACGACGGGAAGATCCCCGGGATGATCAGCCGCCGCCACCGCTGCCATCCGGTGATGCCGAGGTCGTCCATGGCCTCGCGCAGATCGGTCGGGATGGCCATGGCGCCGGCGATGGTGTTGAAGAGGATGTACCACTGCGCGCCCAGCGCCATCAGCAGCGTGCCGCCGATGTTGATCGACAGGCCCGTCTTCAGGAAGAACCAGACAGCCAGCGGGAACATGAAGTTGGCGGGGAAGGACGCCAGGACCTGGACGACGGGCTGCGCAATGCGGGTGAGCCGGGGCGAGAAGCCGATCTTCACGCCGATCGGCACCCAGATCACGGTCGCCAGCGCGACCAGGATCACGACCCGGACCAGGGTGGCCAGGCCCAGCAGCAGCGGTTCGCCGAAGACCCCGAAGCCGGTGCGGTCGTAGAGGTAGTGGCCGAGGTCGGCCAGACCCCACACGATCAGTCCGCCGGCGACGAGCGTGAAGGCCACGTCTCCCCTGCGCCGCCGCACCGGGTCGACGGACAGCGGCCGGTCGTCGGTGCCCAGCAGGCGCCCGGCCCTGCCCAGCCCACGCCCCACCGGACGCAGCACCCGGCCGAGCAGCCGCGGCCAGTGCGAGGTGCGCAGGAAGTCCAGGACGTACGACCGCTGGACCTCGCTGGCCTCGGACTGCTCGTTCTTGAACTTCTCCGCCCACGCCGTCAGCGGCCGCCAGAACAGGAAGTTCACGCCGATCACCATGACCGCCATGGTGAGGATGGCCCAGCCGACCTTGGCGAGGTCGCCGTCGGCGATCGCGGCTCCGGCGTAGGAGCCGACGCCGGGCAGCGCGTACCGCTGGTTGTTGACGCTGATTGCCTCCGAGGCGACCAGGAAGAACCAGCCGCCGCCGAAGCTCATCATGCCGTTCCAGACCAGGCCGATCATCCCGGCCGGGACCTCGACCTTCCAGAACCGCATCCAGCGGGTGAAGCCGAACGACCGTGACAGCTCGTCGAGTTCACGCGGGAGAGAGGTGAGGGAGTAGTAGAAGCCGAACGTCATGTTCCACGCCTGGGAGGTGAAGATCGCGAAGATCGCCGCGCACTCCAGGCCTAGCATCGAGCCGGGGAACAGGGCGATGAACCCGGTCACGGCCACGGTGAGGAAGCCGAGCACCGGCACCGACTGGAGGATGTCGAGGGCCGGGACGAGGATCCGCTCCAGCCTTCTGCTCTTCGCGGCGGCGTAGGCGTAGCCGAAGGTGAACACGACCGAGGCGGCCAGCGCCGCGAACATCCGCAGCAGCGAGCGGGCCGCGTCGTACGGCAGCTGAGCGGGATCGGTGTCCACGTCGACGTTCTGATGGGTGCTGAAGGCGACGGTGGTGCCCTGGCCGACGCGCAGGACGACGTAGAGAAGGACGAGGACGGCGGCGGCGACGGCCGCGTCCACCCAGGAGAACTGCGACAGACGACCCGCCAGGGGCGTGCGCGCCGCCTTCTCGGGGGATCGGGTGTCGGTACGGAACGACATCACGGAGGACCTCCGCCCGCACTCTGGGCACACCCGCACGGCCCGGCCGCGGCGGACGCGCCGACGGCAGGGCAGGGCTCACCCACGCAGCGCGGGAAAGTGAAAGGCAGGGAAGGGGAGTCAGCGAGCGCCCGGGAGGCAGCGCGGACTGGGAGGGTCGGCACCCATGGCTGCCTCCGATCCGTGATGTGACTGTGCCCCGTGCGTACGCTCCACGCACGGAACCCGACTCCAAGAGTGTGCCCCTTGTTGCGTCAATACGCAAATAAGGCGGGGGCTACAGCCCCACGTCCCGGCTGCGGATGTCCTCCAGCGACTCGCGGCGGACCAGCAGACGGGCCAGACCGTCGTGCACCGCGGCCACCGGCGGGCGGCCGACCAGGTTGTAGCCGGAGGCCATGGACAGGTGGTAGGCGCCGGCGACGGGGACGGCGAGCAGGTCGCCGGGGCGGACGTCGTCCGGGAGCTCCACGTCGGCGGCGACGACGTCGCCCGCCTCGCAGTGGCGCCCGACCACGGTGACCCGGGCCGGGGCCGCGGTGCTGTGCCTGCCCACCAGGCGAGGGGCGTACCGGACGCCGTACAGGGCCGGGCGCGGGTTGTCGCTCATGCCGCCGTCCACGGCGACGTACGTGTGCGAGCCGGTGCGCTTGACGGCCAGCACGTGGTAGACCGCGACACCCGCAGGCCCCACGATCGCCCGCCCGGGCTCGATGATCAGGCGCGGGACGGGGAGTCCGTTCGCGGCACAGGCGTCGGAGAGCTCGGTGCGGACCCTGCGGGCCAGTGACGTCAGGTCCAGGGCCTCCTCGCCGGGGCGGTAGGCGATGCCGTGGCCGCCGCCGAGGTCGAGTTCGGGCAGCACCAGGCCGTGCTGTTCGTGCAGCCGCGCCATGAGGCCCACCGTGCGGCGTACGGCGGCGAGGTAGGGCTTGACGCTGGTGATCTGCGAGCCCAGGTGGCAGTGCAGGCCGGTGAGTCGGAGCTGCGGCTGGTCGAGTATGCGGGCGATGGCGTGCTGGGCGTAGCCGTCGGCGATGGACAGGCCGAACTTCTGGTCGTCGGTGCCGGTGCGGATCTTCTCGTGGCCGCCGGCGCTGATGCCGGGCACGACCCTCACCATCACCTTCTGGTGGCCGTCGGGCCCGACCGCCGCGGCCAGTCGGGCGATCTCGGAGGGGCTGTCGATGACGATCCGGCCGACACCGAGGCGCAACGCGGTGTCCAGGTCTCGGGGGGACTTGGCGTTGCCGTGCAGGGTGATCCGCTCCGGCGGGAAGCCGGTGGTGACGGCGAGTTCGAGCTCTCCGGCCGAGCAGACGTCCAGGCCGAGGCCCTCCTCCTCGACCCAGTGGGCCATGGCCCGGCACAGGAACGCCTTGGCCGCGTAAAGGACTTCGGCTTCGGGGAAGGCGTGCCGGTAGGTGCGGCAGCGGTCACGGACCTCGGCCTCGTCCAGGACGTAGACGGGGGTGCCGAAACGGTCGGCGATCTCCGCGAGCGACACACCGCCCACGGCGAGGTCGCCGTGCCGGGGCTCGGTGGTGGAGGCGGGCCACACCGACAGTTCGGCGGACGCGACCGTCGCGGTGGGTTCGTGGACTGTGGTCATCGATTGTGCCCCTCTCAGGCGATCCGCAGTGCGGGAACGGGAGTCGCGGCCTCGATCGGTGCCGGAGCCGGTGCCGAGAACTGCGGGTCCACCGTGACGGTGGTGATGCCGAGCGGCGCGGTCAGCGCGCGCAGGGCGGGCTCGGCGAGGCGGATCCACGCCTGGCCGGGGCCGAGCGTGGCGGTCAGTCGCCGTGCGGAGGTGAAGCCGACGGCCGTACGGCCGCCGAGCGGGGTGCGGAAGAGCCGGGCCGCACACCCGGAGGGGCCCGGCCGGACCGGGACGTACAGGGGTCCGGCCGGGAATCGATCGGCGGGCTCGGGGTCGTCGTCGTAGAGCTGCTCTGCCATGGAGTGCCTCCACAGGGGCGGGGAACGAGTGGTCTTGGACGCCCCGGACGCGGGGAGGCGGACCGGGGCTCGCATTCGACGTTATGCCCGGTGCCCCCGGCTTCCGGACGTGCCCTGACGGGACGCTGACGGTGATGCGGCCGACCTTGACGGAGCGCTGACGCAGCTGGTGAGAAGGCACGGAAGGACCGTCAGAAGGGCGTCAGGAACTGGCCGGAGGGGTGGTCCGAAGCCTCGTTACGGAGGTGAGATGGAAGCGTTCCGAGGAGGATCAGATGTCCGAGTCCCCCCTGCCCTCGCCCGCTCGCCTCGTGGTGGGCGTGAGCGGTTCGCCGGGCAGTCTCACCGCTCTTGTCCGGGCCGCCGACGAGGCCCGGAGCCGTGGCGCCGAGCTTTGGCCCGTGCTGGCCTGGGAGCCGCCCGGCGGAGACCTCGCCGCCCGCAGGTCCCCGGCCTCGGCCGTCCTGGTCCCGGAGTGGGAGCGGATGGCGCGGGAGACTCTGCTCACGGCGCTGCGTGACGTGTTCGGCGGCACGGGCTCCGGGCTGCCCGGGCATGCCTTGGTGGCGCGGGGCGCCCCGGGGCGGGCGCTGGTGCAGATCGCAGATCGGGAGCGCGATGTGATCGTGGTCGGCACCGGGCGGCAGAGCCGGCTGCGCCGCGCGTTCTGGCCGTCCGTCAGCCGCTACTGCCTCGCCCACGCCGCCTGCCCCGTTCTCGCGGTGCCGCCCTCCCCGCTGCAGGCCGCGCTGGAGGCCGCGCACCGCCGGAACATGCTCCGGCTGCGGCTGGACACCGGGCGGCTTCAGCGTGAGTTCGACACCGCGCCGCCCGGCGCCTGAACGCGGTCAGGACGTGGTCGCGGCCGGCAGGTCCGGCCGCTCCGGCAGCCGCTCGGGGGCGGTCGGTACGGCGAGCACCATGGTGAGGCCGCCCCCGGGCGTGTCCTCTGCGTGGATCGTGCCGCCGATCGCCTCGGTGAAGCCGCGCGCGACCGCGAGTCCGAGGCCCACGCCGGCGCCGCGAGGTGAGTCGCCGTACCTCTGGAAGGGCTCGAAGATGCGGTCCTTGGCCTCGTCCGGAACTCCGGGGCCGCGGTCGACAACCCGTACCTCGACCCGGTCGGCGATGGCACTCGCCGACACCAGGACCTTCTCCCCTGCCGGGCTGTACTTGACGGCGTTCTCGACGACGTTGGCGACCGCCCTCTCCAGCAGTCCCCGGTCGATGTGCACCATCGGCAGCGTCTCCGGGATGTCGAGTTCCACGCTGTCCTCCGGCACCCCGCCGAGCGCCATGGGCACGACCTCGTCGAGATCGGTCTCGCGGATGATGGGGGTGACGGTCCCGGTCTGGAGGCGGGACATGTCGAGCAGGTTGCCGACCAGGAGGTCGAGCCGGTCGGCGCCCTCCTCTATGGCCCTCAGCAACTCTGCCTGGTCCTCCTCGGACCAGGCGACGTCCTCGGAGCGCAACGAGGTCACGGCTGCCTTGATGCCGGCGAGCGGGGTGCGCAGGTCGTGGCTGACGGCGGCGAGCAGCGCGGTGCGGATGCGGTTGCCCTCGGCCAGTTCCTTGGCGCGGTCGGCCTCGCGCCGCAGGCGCTGGCGGTCCAGGACGACGGCGGCCTGGGCGGCGAACGCGGCCAGCACCCGGCGGTCGGCGGCCGGCAGCACGCGGCCGCGCAGGGACAGGGCCATGTCGTCGTTGACGGGAACGTCGACGTCCGCGTCGTCCGGGTTCTCGGCGGGCCGGGGCCCCACACTGCCGGCGCAGGTCCAGGGTTCCGTCTCGCCGGTCCGCTCCAGCAGGGCCACCGACTCCATGCCGAAGGTCTCGCGGACCCGCTCCAGCAGCGCCTCCAGTGAGGTCTCGCCGCGCAGGACGCTGCCCGCGAGATAGGAGAGGATCTCCGACTCGGCCCGTAGCCGCGCCGCCTGGTGCGTGCGCCGGGCCGCGAGGTCGACGACGGAGGCCACGGACACGGCCACGCCCACGAAGATGGCGATGGCGACGATGTTCTTGGGGTCGGCGATCGTCAGGGTGTGGACGGGCGGGGTGAAGTACCAGTTGAGCAGGAGGGAGCCCACCACGGCGGAGCCCAGTGCCGGGTAGAGCCCGCCCAGCAGGGCCGCCGCGACCGTCAGGGTCAGGAACAGCAGCATGTCGTTGGCGAGGCCGACGTCCGGGGTGGCACTGGTGAGCAGCCAGGTGAGCAGGACCGGACCGAGTACGCCGACGAGCCACCCCCGGATGACCCGTGAGCGTCCCAGCCGGGCTCCGCGCGCCACCGGCAGACCGCGGCCCTTGCCCACCTCGTCATGGGTGATGAGGTGGACGTCGAGGTCGGGGCCCGAGTCCCGGGCGACCGTGGCACCGACGCCCGGCCCGAAGATGCTCTGCCAGCTCCTGCGCCGGGACACGCCGAGGACGATCTGGGTGGCGTTGACCCCGCGTGCGAAGTCCAGCAGTGCCACGGGGATGTCGTCGCCGACGACCTGGTGGAAGGTGCCGCCGAGATCCTCGACCAGGGTGCGCTGGTCGGCGAGTTCCTTCGGGGAGGCCGAGGTCAGGCCGTCGCTGCGGGAGATGTACACGGCCATGACCTCGCCGCCGGCGCCCTTCTCGGCGAGGCGCGCGGCCCGCCGGATCAGTGTCCGGCCCTCGGGTCCGCCGGTCAGCCCGACCACGATCCGCTCGCGCGAGCCCCAGATCGTCGCGACCTGGTGCTCGTTGCGGTACTCGGTGAGATAGGCGTCGACGCGGTCGGCCACCCACAGCAGTGCCAGCTCCCTCAGCGCGGTGAGGTTTCCGGGGCGGAAGTAGTTCGACAGCGCCGCGTCGACCTTGTCCGACTTGTAGATGTTCCCGTGTGCCATACGGCGTCGCAGGGCCTGCGGGGACATGTCGACCAGCTCGATCTGGTCGGCCCGGCGCACCACCTCGTCCGGCACGGTCTCCCGCTGCCGCACCCCGGTGATCGACTCGACGACGTCGCCCAGTGACTCCAGATGCTGGATGTTGACGGTCGAGACCACGTCGATCCCGGCGGCCAGCAGCTCCTCGACGTCCTGCCAGCGCTTGGTGTTGCGGGAGCCGGGGATGTTGGTGTGGGCCAGTTCGTCGACCAGGGCGACCTGGGGACGGCGGGCCAGGACGGCGTCCACGTCCATCTCGGTGAAGACACTGTCGCGGTACGCGAGTTCCTTGCGCGGAACCTGTTCCAGGCCGTGCAGCATCACCTCGGTGCGCGGCCGGTGGTGGTGTTCCACGAAGGCGACCACGCAGTCCGTGCCCCGCTCGATCCTGCGGTGGGCCTCGGAGAGCATGGCGTACGTCTTGCCGACGCCGGGTGCCGCGCCGAGGTAGATCCGGAGTTTGCCGCGTGCCATGTCATCCCTCGTAGCGGTAGCCCATGCCGGGCTCGGTGATCAGATAGCGGGGGTGGGCGGGGTCGTTCTCCAACTTTCGGCGCAACTGGGCCATGTAGACCCGCAGGTAGTTGGTCTTGTTGCTCTGGGTGGCGCCCCAGACCTCCTGGAGGAGGTGCTTCTGCGTGATCAGCCGGCCGGGGTTGGTCACCAGGATCTCCAGCAGGTGCCACTCGGTCGGGGTCAGTCGCACGTCCCGCCCGCCGCGGACGACCTTCTTGGCGAGCAGGTCGATGCTGAAGTCGGCCGTCTCGACGAGGACCGTCTCGGGCACGAGCGGTGTGTCCTCGGTACGGCGGACGGCGGCCCGCAGCCGGGCGAGGAGTTCGTCCATGCTGAACGGCTTGGTGATGTAGTCGTCGGCGCCGGCGTCGAGCGCGGCCACCTTCTCGTCGGAGCCCTGACGTGCCGAGAGCACCAGGATGGGCACCCGGGTCCAGCCTCGCAGGGCCTTGATGACGTCGGCTCCGTCCATGTCGGGCAGGCCGAGGTCGAGCATGACGACGTCGGGCTGCCGCGCGGCGGCGAGCCGGAGGGCCGTGGCGCCGTCGGGGGCGGCGTCGACGCCGTACTGGCGTGCCTGCAGGTTGATCACGAGGGCCCGTACGAGCTGCGGGTCGTCCTCCACCACCAGCACCCTCGTCATGGGTGTGTGCCTCTCCTGTTGCATGGTGGTGGGAGCCGGCGGATCCGGGACGCTGTCCCGGCCGCCGGCTCCCCTCTGGGTCGTGTAAGGCCGTCACTTCTTCGCTACGAGGTCCTTGAGCGCGATGTTGAGCTCCAGGACGTTCACCCGGGGCTCACCGATGAAGCCGAGCGTGCGGCCGTCGGTGTGCTCGTCGACCAGCTTCTGCACCTGGGCGACGGTCAGGCCGTTCTTCGCGGCGACCCGGTGGACCTGGAGGTCGGCGTAGGCCGGGGAGATGTTCGGGTCCAGGCCGGAGCCGGAGGAGGTGACCGCGTCAGCCGGCACGTCCTGTGGCTTGACGGTGTAGCCGGACACGGAGTTGTCCTTGACGACCGCGGCCTTGGCATCCTTGACCTGCTGGATCAGGTCCTTGTTGTCAGCGGAGAGGTTGGTGGCCCCGGACAGGATCAGCTTGTACTGCGTGTTGACGCTGTTGGCACCCAGGCCGTTGGCCGGGCGGCCCTGGAACCACTGCAGGTCCGGATCCGGCGTCTCCTGGCCCTTCTTCAGCGGCAGGTTGTACGGCTGCCCGATCAGGGACGAGCCGACGACCTTGCCGTCCGACGTGATCTCCGAGCCGTTCGCCTTGCCGTGGAACAGCGTCTGCGCGACACCGGTGACGGCCAGCGGGTAGACGACGCCGGTCACCAGGGTCAGCACCAGCAGGGCGCGCAGGCCCGCCCACAGCAACCGGGCGGTGGTCGATACGGAGTTGTTCATGGCGTTCAGCCGATCCCGGGGATGAGGGAGATGAGCAGGTCGATGAGCTTGATGCCGATGAAGGGAGCGATCAGTCCGCCGATGCCGTAGATCGTGAGGTTGCGCCGGAGCATCTTGTCGGCGCTGACCGGCCGGTACTGCACGCCCCGCAGGGACAGCGGGACCAGCGCGATGATGATCAGCGCGTTGAAGACGACCGCCGAGAGGATCGCGGAGTCGGGCGAGGACAGGCCCATGATGTTGAGCTTGTCCAGGCCCGGGTAGACGGCCGCGAACAGCGCCGGGATGATCGCGAAGTACTTCGCGACGTCGTTGGCGATGGAGAACGTGGTCAACGCACCGCGGGTGATCAGGAGTTGCTTGCCGATCTCGACGATCTCGATGAGCTTGGTCGGGTTGGAGTCGAGGTCGACCATGTTGCCGGCCTCCTTGGCGGCCGACGTACCCGTGTTCATGGCGACGCCGACGTCCGCCTGCGCGAGGGCCGGGGCGTCGTTGGTGCCGTCACCGGTCATTGCGACGAGCTTGCCGCCCGCCTGTTCCCGCTTGATGAGGGCCATCTTGTCCTCGGGGGTGGCCTCCGCGAGGAAGTCGTCGACGCCCGCCTCCTCGGCGATCGCCTTGGCGGTCAGCGGGTTGTCGCCCGTGATCATGACGGTCTTGATGCCCATGCGGCGCAGCTCGTCGAACCGCTCGCGCATACCCTCCTTGACGACGTCCTTGAGGTGGATGACGCCCAGGACTCGGGCGCCCTCGGCGTCCTCGACGGCGACGAGCAGCGGGGTGCCGCCGGCCTCGGAGATGCGGTTGGCGGCGGTGTCCGCGTCTTCGGCGACCGCGCCGCCCCGCTCCTCGACCCACTTGATGACAGAACCGGCCGCGCCCTTGCGAATCCTGCGCCCGTCCACGTCGACACCGGACATCCGGGTCTGCGCGGTGAACTCGATCCATTCGGCGCCTGCGAGTTCGCCCTGGTGGCGCTCGCGCAGCCCGTACTTCTCCTTCGCCAGGACGACGATGGAGCGGCCCTCGGGCGTCTCGTCGGCCAGTGAGGAGAGCTGGGCGGCGTCGGCGACCTCGGCCTCCGTCACCCCGCTCACCGGCACGAACTCGGACGCCTGACGGTTGCCCAGGGTGATCGTGCCGGTCTTGTCGAGCAGCAGCGTCGAGACGTCACCGGCGGCCTCGACCGCGCGCCCCGACATGGCCAGGACGTTGCGCTGGACAAGGCGGTCCATGCCCGCGATGCCGATCGCGGAGAGCAGGGCTCCGATCGTCGTCGGGATGAGGCAGACCAGCAGCGCGACCAGCACGACCATCGTCAGGTGGGTGCCCGCGTAGTCCGCGAACGGCGGCAGGGTGGCCACGGCGAGCAGGAACACGATGGTCAGCGAGGCGAGCAGGATGTTCAGCGCGATCTCGTTGGGCGTCTTCTGCCGGGCCGCGCCCTCGACGAGGGCGATCATGCGGTCGATGAAGGTCTCGCCGGGCTTCGTCGTGATCTTGATGACGATCCGGTCGGAGAGCACCTTCGTCCCACCGGTGACGGCCGAGCGGTCGCCGCCGGACTCCCGGATGACCGGAGCCGACTCACCGGTGATCGCCGACTCGTCGACGCTCGCCACGCCCTCGACGACGTCACCGTCGCCGGGGATGATGTCGCCGGCCTCGCAGACGACCAGGTCACCGATCCGCAACTCCGTACCGGGAACCTGCTCCTCGGAGTCCCCGAGGAGCCGCCGCGCGACGGTGTCGGTCTTGGCCTTGCGCAGCGTGTCGGCCTGCGCCTTGCCGCGGCCCTCGGCGACCGCCTCCGCGAGGTTGGCGAAGACGACCGTCAGCCACAGCCAGGCGCTGATCGTCCAGCCGAACCAGTCGCCGGGGTCCTTGAAGGAGAAGGCGGTGGTCAGCACGGACCCGATCCACACCACGAACATCACGGGCGACTTGACCATCACCCGCGGGTCGAGCTTGCGGAAAGCGTCCGGCAGCGACTTGACCAGCTGCTTGGGGTCGAACAGACCCGCGCCGACACGGCCCTCGGGGGACTTGTGCCCGGTGGGTACGTCGCTGTGCGGCGCCCGGGTCGGGGTGGCTGTGGACATGGAGTCCTCTGGCTTCTCTATACGGGTGGTCATGACGCCAGCCCCTCGGCCAGCGGACCCAGCGCGAGGGCCGGGAAGTAGGTCAGACCGGTGATGATGAGGATCGCGCCCACCAGCAGGCCGGTGAAGAGCGGCTTCTCGGTGCGCAGCGTGCCCGCGGTCTCCGGGACCGGCTTCTGCTCGGCGAGCGAACCCGCGAGCGCCAGGACGAAGATCATGGGCAGGAAGCGGCCGAGCAGCATCGCGAATCCCGTCATGGTGTTGTACCAGTCGGTGTTCGCGTTCAGGCCGGCGAAGGCGGAGCCGTTGTTGTTGGCGGCCGAGGTGAAGGCGTACAGCACCTCGGAGAAGCCGTGCGCACCGGAGTTCAGCATCGAGTGCGGCGGGGTCGACAGGGCCATGGAGGCGGCGGTGAAGACGAGGACCAGGGCCGGCGTGATGAGGATGTAGCAGGCGGCGAGCTTGATCTCGCGGGTGCCGATCTTCTTGCCCAGGTACTCGGGCGTACGGCCGACCATCAGGCCGGCGATGAACACCGCGATGACCGCCATGATCAGCATGCCGTAGAGGCCGGAGCCGGTGCCGCCGGGCGCGATCTCGCCCAGCATCATGCCGAGCATGGTGATCCCACCGCCGAGCCCGGTGAACGAGGAGTGGAAGGAGTCCACCGCGCCGGTCGAGGTCAGGGTCGTGGACACCGCGAAGATGGACGAGGAGCCGACGCCGAAGCGCACCTCCTTGCCCTCCATCGCACCGCCGGCGATCTGCAGGGCCGGGCCGTGATGGGCGAACTCGCTCCACATCATCAGGACGGTGAAGCCGACCCAGATGGTGGCCATGGTCGCGAGGATCGCGTACCCCTGCTTGACCGAACCGACCATGACCCCGAAGGTCCGGGTCAGGGAGAACGGGATCACCAGCAGCAGGAAGATCTCGAAGAGGTTGGTGAACGGCGTCGGATTCTCGAAGGGATGGGCGGAGTTGGCGTTGAAGTAGCCGCCGCCGTTGGTGCCGAACTCCTTGATGGCCTCCTGCGAGGCCACGGCGCCGCCGTTCCACTGCTGCGAGCCGCCCATGAACTGCCCGACCTCGTGGATCCCGGAGAAGTTCTGGATCGCGCCGCAGGCCACGAGCACGATCGCGGCGATCGCGGCGCCGGGCACCAGGATCCGGAAGGTGCCGCGCACCAGGTCGGCCCAGAAGTTGCCGAGCTCACCGGTGCGCGAGCGGGCGAACCCTCGTACGAGGGCCACCGCGACGGCGATGCCGACGGCGGCGGAGACGAAGTTCTGCACCGCGAGCCCGGCCGTCTGCACGACGTGGCCCATGGTCTGCTCGCCGTAGTACGACTGCCAGTTGGTGTTGGTCACGAACGACACGGCCGTGTTGAACGACTGCGCCGGGTTCACCGAGTCGAAGCCGAGCGAGCCGGGCAGGACGCCCTGCAGCCGCTGGAGCAGGTAGAGGAAGAGGACACCGACCACGGAGAAGGCGAGGACCCCGCGCAGATACGCGGTCCAGGTCATCTCGGTGTCGGGGTTGGCACCGATGCCCTTGTAGATCCACCTCTCGACGCGCCAGTGCTTGTCGGCGGAGTAGACCCTGGCCATGTAGGTGCCGAGGGGGACGTAGACGAGCGCCAGTGCTCCGATGAGGGCGAGCAGCTGGAGGACGCCGGCGAGTACGGGACCCATCTGTGTCTCAGAACCTCTCCGGGAAGATCAGGGCGAGGACGAGATAGCCCAGCAGGGCGACGGCCACGACGAGGCCGACGATGTTCTCGGCGGTCACAGCTTCGTCACCCCCTTGGCGACGAGGGCCACCAGCGCGAAACCCGCGATCGTGGCGATGACGAAGGCCAGGTCGGCCATCGCGAACTCCTGGGGTGAGGTTCGATGAACAGGGACGAGTAGAGGAAAGCGCCTCTTTGGCCGGATCGGGTCGTCCGTTGACGCCTCTCTTACGGCGACGCCCACGGCTTTGACGGGACTCTTACGACCCTTGATCCATTCCAGCGGGCAGAACCGACGCAGCGGTCGATCGATCCGGCTCACAGAAGCCGGAAGCGGAGCCGGCAGATGACCGCGTCCGTCTCCCGCCGGACCGCGTAGGCGACGACGGCGCCCCGCTGGTTCTGCAGCAGCCGCTGCCACAGCCGCTCCGGCTCGGTCTCCGGAATCAGCACGGTGACGCGCGTGCCCGGCTCGGCGGCGGCCACCTCGCGGACGTAGGCGGCGATGGGGCGGCCCAGACTGCGCCGCTCGCAGGTCAGCCGGATCAGGGGGACCCCCGGATCCCAGGCGGCCCAGGAACGCTCCAGGGCGTGCAGCGCGGCCCGGTCCTCGGGGTCCGGATAGCACACGGTCACCGCGCGGACCTCGTCACCGAGGGAGGAGGCAGCCGTGAGGGCCTCCGAGGTCAGCCTGGACAGGGAGGAGACGGGGACGATCACCAGCGAGCGCTCGCGGTGCGGGGCCTCGGGGATGCGACCCCGGCCGAGTTGCTCGCCGATCCGGCCGTAGGCGCGGTGCACGGTCTCGAAGGCGGCCACCAGCAGCGGCAGGGCGATCACCACGAGCCAGGCACCCGCCGTGAACTTCTCCACGGTGACAACAACGGCCGCGACGCCGGTGAGCAGCGCGCCGAAGCCGTTCAGCAGCGCCTTGCCGTGCCGGCCCGGTCCTCGCTCGAGACGCCAGTGCCGGACCATGCCCACCTGCGCGATGGTGAAGCCGACGAAGACACCGATGGCGAACATCGGGACCAGGGTGTTGGTGTCGCCGCCGGAGAAGACCAGCAGGGCAGCCGAGACGAGCGCCAGCGCGAGGACACCGTGCCGGTGGACCTGGCGGTCGGCCTTGAGTGCGAAGACGTGCGGCGCGTAGTTGTCCCGGGCCAGCAGCTTCAGGAGCACGGGCAGGCCGCCGAAGGACGTGTTCGCCGACAGAGCCAGAAGGATCATCGTCGCGAACTGGATGACGTAGAAGGCCCAGTTGTGCCCGAGAGAGGCGTCCGCCAACTGGGCGAGCACGGTGACGCCCTGGACCGGCTGCAGGTGGAAGCGGCCGATCAGGACGGACAGGCCGATGAGCATCGCCCCGAGGACGGCTCCGAGGGCGACCTCCGCCCGCTGGGCCCGCTTGGCGCGCGGAACCCGGAAGGAGGGAACGGCGTTGGCGATGGCCTCCACGCCCGTCAGCGCGGCACAGCCGGAGGCGAACGCCTTCAGCAGGAGGAGTGCGCCCACGGCGGTGGCGTCGTCGGCGAGGACCGAGGCGTGCCCGGCGGCGGTCACCGTGCTGACCGGCTCGGACCGGAAGAGGCCGACGGCGATGAGGACGAAGATCGAGCCGACGAAGACGGCCGTCGGCACGATGAACACCCTGGCGGACTCCACGATCCCGCGCAGGTTGACGCCCGTGACCAGGGCGAGCACCGCCAGGCACAGCCACAGCCGGTCGTCGTAGAGGGACGGGAAGGCGGAGGTCAGCGCGGCGACGCCGGCCGTGACAGCGACGGCGACGTTGAGGACGTAGTCCAGGACCAGGGAGGCCGCCGCCACCAGGCTGGTGCGCGCGCCCAGGTGGGTCTTCGCGACGGCGTAGGAGCCGCCGCCGTCCGGGAAGGCCGCGATGACCTGCCGGTAGGAGGCCACCAGCACGGCCAGCAGGGCGGCGATGGCCAGTGTGACGGGCATCGTGAAGCCGAGGCCGTGCGCGCCCGCGGCCGCCAGCACCAGAACGATCGCCTCGGGGCCGTACGCGACGGACGCCATCGCGTCCAGCGACAGGGCCGCGAGGCCGGTGACGGCGCTCAGGCGGTGGCGTTCGCCGGTATCGGGCGGCTCCTCGCCGGCGGGGACGGCATTGGGCTCGGTGGTCAGTACGGACATGGGTGCGGGCTCCTTCTCGCCTCGGCCGCGCACGAGGGCTGAGGTGTGCACGACCGCACTCAGGTTCCGTCCTTTTCCGGCCTCCTCCGAGGGTTCCTTGCGGCTTCTTCGCGCCCAACCGGCCGACCTTGACGCGACATTGACGGGTGTGTGACGTGGGCGACGTCCGGATGCCCGCCGCGTCACGGGCAGGAAGCAGGGAACCGCTGGAAGTCCGTCAGAGCCGTATCAAGACGCGCCGACCGGATTCGCCGGGTGGCTACCGTCGACGCCATGGGACGCCGTGAGGACGTGTCCGGAGAGCCGCCCGACGGATCCGGTGAGGCGACGAACGACCGCGAGTGGAGGCAGGAGGTGTGGAGCGCCGTCCGCTGCGCGGGCGTCCTGCTCGCCCTTCTCCTGCTGATCGACTGGGGGTCCGGCCGGCTCACCCCGTGGCGCACCGTGCTGTGGTGCGCTCTCGCCGGGCTGCTGTTCCTCGTGCTGTGCCCCGACCGGATGTCGGCGGGCGGGAACTGGCTGGCCTCGCGCCGGCTGCTGCGCGAGCGGCGGGTTCGGACGGATCTGCTGGTGTCGGTCCGCTGCCTGGACGGCATCTCCCAACGGATCGTGCTGCGGGACGCACTCGGTGGGCGCGTGGAGCTCGACCCCGAGGTCCTGGTACGCAATCCACGGTTGTGGTCCCGCCTGGACGAGGGTGCGCGGAAGGCCGCAGAGGACGGACTCCTGCTGTGCGGAGCCACCGTCCTGCGCCGCATCTCCCGCCGGGTCGACCGCGAGACCGCCCGTGCCGTCTTCAAAGCCTCCGGTCTGGAGTGAGTGCGGAGCCTGCGCGAGGCCCGAGCGGTCGCCCCGGACCGGCCGTGTCCAGCGCCGAGCCCGTCTGATCGGCGAGGGTCACCGCCACGAGCCGGGCCTGGACCGGGGGTACGGGACCCGGGCCCGGGGTGAGCCTGAGGCGGCCGAGGCAGTGGCCGCTGTCATGCGGTGAATGTGTGCGGAGTGGGCCGCGTCCGTGATGACCTCCGGGTGGTGTGCGCGGAGCCCCAGGAAGGGGCCGACGGTGCCTGCAGTCAAGGGGAACCGGTCGCGCGGCGGCCAGGTTCCGGGTGGTGTCGGGTCCAGCCCCTGCGCGGTTTCCCTGCACTGGTCACCGTGCTCGTCACGCACCTCCCACACTCTGCTCCGTCGGTTCGGCACCCGCGTTCTGTGCGGCGAGCGGTAGCGACACGACCATGGTGAGACCGCCGCCCGGAGTGTCCTCGGGGGTGAGGGTGCCGTTCATCGCCTCGGTCAGGCCCCGCGCGAGGGCCAGTCCGAGGCCGAGTCCGGTGGTGTTGTCGGTGTCGCCGAGCCGCTGGAAGGGCTCGAAGAGCCGTTCCCGGCCGTCGGCGGGCAGACCGGGTCCCCGGTCCACGACCCTCAGTTCGACCCGGCCGGCCAGGGCACTGGCGGTGACCAGCACCTTCTTCCCGGGCGGGGTGTGGCGGTCGGCGTTGCCGGCGAGGTTGGCGATCACCCGTTCCAGCAGCGGCGGGTCGGCGAGCACCGCCGGGATCTCCTCCACGTCCGCAACGTCCACGGCGGAGACGTCCGTCAGTGCCATGGGCAGGACCTCCTCCAGGGAGGTCGGGCGCAGGTTCAGCGTGAGGGCTCCGGCCTCCAGGCGGCTGAGGTCGAGGAGGTTCTCCACCAGGCGGTTGAGCCGGGCCATGGACTCGTCGGCGGTGGCGAGGAGTTCGTCCCGGTCCTCCGCCGAGAACTCGACGTCCCGGCTGCGCAGCGAGGTGACGGCGGCCCAGCCTGCCGCCAGGGGGGTGCGCAGGTCGTGGCCGACGGCCCGCAGCAGTGCCGTGCGCAGCCGGTCGGCGGCCTTCACCGGCTCGACCTCGGCGGCGGCCTCGGCGAGCCGGGACCGCTCCACGGCGGAGCCGACGTGCGCGGCGAAGGCGGCCAGCACCCGTCGCTCGGAGGACGACAGGGTGCGACCGCGCAGGGCGAGGAAGGCACCGGGACCCGCCGGAACGGCCGTCACACCGGGCGCGTCGGGAGGCTCCTCCACCAGATCCGCCGACTCCATGCCGAAGGTCTCCCGGGTCCGCTCCAGCAGGGCCGGGATCGTCGCCTCGCCCCGCACGATGCTGCCCGCCAGCGACGACATGGTCTCCGCCTCGGCCGTCGCGCGGGCGGAACGGCGCGACAGACGCAGGGACCGGTCCACGACCGCGGCCACGGTGGCCGCTACGACCGCGAACACCGCCAGGGCCAGCAGGGCGTTCGGATCGTCCAGCGTGAACTGGCCGATGGGCGGGATGAACCAGTAGTTGAGCAGCAGGGACGCGGTCACCGACGCGATCACCGCGGAGGTGACTCCTCCTATGCAGGCCACGCCCACCACGGCGAGCAGGAACAGCAGGGCCTCGCTGGTCAGGTTCAGGGTGCCGCGCAGCTGGGCCAGGACGACCGTGAGCAGAACCGGCAGCACCAGTCCGGCCACCGGACCGGCGATCAGCCGGGCCGTCGACAGGGTGCGCCGCCGCGACGGCAGCAGGGTGCCGCGCCCGGCCCGCTCGTGCGTGACCCGGTGGACGTCGATGTCACCGGACAGCTCGGTCACGGTCTCACCCGTGCCGGGCCCGGTCAGGAACCGTGCCAGCCGACCGCGGCGGCTCGTGCCCAGCACCAGCTGCGTGGCGTTCTCCGCGCGGGCGAACTCCACCAGGGTCGCGGCGACGTCGTCACCGACCACCGAGTGATAACTGCCGCCCAGGTCCTCCACCAGCCGCCGCTGCCGGGCCAGGGAAGCGTGCGAGACCCCGGCCGCGAGGCCGTCGCTGCGGGCCACGTGCACGGCCAGCAGGTCGCCGCCCGCGGACCGGTCGGCGATCCGGGCCGCCCGCCGGATCAGGGTGTCGCCCTCCGGGCCGCCGGTCAGCGCGACCACCACCCGCTCCCGGGTCTCCCACACCCGGCCGATGCCGTGCTGCGAGCGGTATTCCTGGAGCGCCTCGTCGACCCGGTCGGCCGTCCACAGCAGCGCCAGCTGTCGCAGGGCGGTGAGGTTGCCCGGCCGGAAGTAGTTGGCGAGCGCCGCGTCGACCTTCTCCGGGGCGTAGATGTTGCCGTGCGCCAGCCGGCGCCGCAGTCCTTCGGGCGGCATGTCCACCAGCTCGACCTGGTGGGCCCGCCGTACGACCTCGTCGGGCACGGTCTCGTGCTGCGGCACCCCGGTGATCTTCTCGACCACGTCGTTGAGGGACTCCAGGTGCTGGATGTTGAGGGCGGTGATGACGTCGACGCCCGCGTCGAGCAGGATCTCGATGTCCTGCCAGCGTTTGGGGTTGCGGCCCTCACCGGGGACGTTGCTGTGGGCGAACTCGTCGACGATCACGACCTGCGGGCGGCGGGCGAGGACCGCGGCCAGGTCCATCTCCTGGAAGCGGCCGCCGCGATAGCTGCAGGGGGCGCGGGCGACGACCTCCAGGCCGTCGAGCATCGCCTCCGTGTGCGGGCGCCCGTGGCACTCCGCGAACCCCACCACCACATCCGCCCCGCGGGCGGCACGGCGCCGCCCCTCGTCGAGCATCCGGTAGGTCTTGCCGACCCCCGGAGCCGCCCCGAGGTACACCTTAAGTCGTCCGGGCCGTACGTCACTCATCGCCGCCGACGCGCTCCGCTCACTGGCTCAACTCCCCCTCTCATGAAGGAGGCTGCTCCTAAGCAAGCCCTTCCGCGAGCCCGGTGGGACGCCTGTTAGCGCTTCCTTGGCGCCGGTCCCGAAGACCTTGACACTGTCTTGACGTGACCTGCACCGGATAGGGTGAGGGCGGTGTGCCGGGAAGTCTGGTCGGCAGGGGAGCCAAGGCGGTTCCCCTCGTGAGTCCGGGGAGACGGCATGCGCGGCGTCGGGACGGTTCTCGCCCTCGTGGTCCTCGCCACGGTGGTGGCCACCTTCGCGCGCCGGTGGCGCATACCCGCCCCTTCTCTCCTCGTGGTCGCCGGTCTCGGCGTGGCGCTGCTGCCGGGCACCCCTCAGATCGAGATCAGCCCCGAGATCATCGGCCTCGTCGTGCTGCCGCCCTTGCTGTACGCCAGCGCGGAGGACATGCCCTGGCGGGAGCTGCGCGCGGTGTGGAGACCGGTCGGGATCCTCGCCATCGGCCTGGTGCTGGCCTCCGCCGCGGCCGTGGCCGCGGTGGCCGCGCTGCTCACTCCCCTGTCCTGGCAGATGGCGTTCGTGCTGGGCGCGATCCTGGCCAGCACCGACCCGGTGGCGGTGACCGCGCTCGGCCGCCGACTCGCCCTGCCGCCCCGCGTGCAGGTCCTGGTCCAGGCGGAGAGCCTGTTCAACGACGCGACCTCGCTGGTGCTCGTGCGGGTGGCCGCAGGCATCGCCGTGGCGTCCGCCGCCGCCAACTGGGGTGCGGCAGGGGCCGAGTTCCTGGTGCTCGCGGGCGGCGGCACGATGATCGGGGCCGCGGTCGCCGCAGTCGTCGCGCTGATCCGGCGCCGTACCGCGGACCCGGTGCTGGAGACGGTGATCGCTCTGGTCACCCCGTACGCCGCCTACCTCCTGGCGGAGATCGCGCACACCTCCGGAGTCACGTCCTGCGTGGTGGCGGGCGTGGTCCTCGGCGGGCGCGGCGACCGCCTCACCGACGCCCGCATCCGCCTCCAGCTGCACGCCGTGTACGGCACCGTCGTGTTCCTCCTGGAGAGCGTGGTCTTCAGCCTCATCGGACTGGCGCTCCCGGCCCAGGTGCGGGCCCTGGACGACGGCGACCGCGCCTGGCCGCTGTACGCCCTCGCCGTCGCCGCCACCCTCGTCGCCGTCCGCATGCTGTGGCTCGCGCCCCTGTCCGCGGTCGTGCAGCGCAAGGGCGGCCTGGACCGGGTGAACTGGCGGGTGCCGATGGTGCTGACGTGGGCCGGCACCCGCGGGGTGATGCCGCTGGCCGCCGCCCTGTCCATCCCGGAGCTCATGCAGGACGGCGCCCCGCTGGCCGACCGGCCGCTGGTCCTGGTCCTGACCACGTCGGTCGTGGTCGTCACCCTCGTCGTGCAGGGCTTCACCCTCGCCCCGGTCGTCCGCCGCTCCGGCCTCGCCCTGGAGCCCGCGCACACGGCGCGCGAGGAGGCCGAGGCCCGCTCCCGCCTCGCCCACGCGGGCCTGGCCCACCTCGAGGAGCTCGCGGAACTGGAGGTCGTGCCCGAGGTCGTCCTGGACCGGCTCCGCCGTGGTCTCAGCGCCCGCCTGGACGACGCCCGCGACCGCCTCGCCGAGCAGAACGGGAGCAACGGCGCGGCGACCGAGTCGGCCGACCGGGTCTACCGCCAGCTCCGCCGGGACCTGATCCTCGTCGAGGGCACCGAACTGCAGCGCCTGTACGACGCCCACACCATCAGCGACACCACGCGCCGCAGACTGCAGCGCTCCCTCGACCTGGAGGAGGCCCGGCTGGCGGACGCCTAACGGAACTCCGCCAGCCGGGGGCGCAACCCGAGCAGGGTCAGCAGAGCGGCAGCCCCCAGGAACCCGCAAGCGCACGGAAGAAGGCCGCCCACCGTCGACCTGCCCGCACCGACGGACGACGTGAAGTGGGCGCGGTTGATGCCCGCCACCTCGTCCAGCGCGGCCATCCACGCCCCGAAGTGCGCGTTGGACGTGCCCGCCGCCCACCCCATGCAGAACTCCACCGCCTCCTGTTCCTTCCCGGCCGCCAGCAGCGCGCGGATCTTCCGGTCGTCGCGCTGGTAGACGGCGTAGGTCCGCACCGTCTTCTCGGCCGCCGCCCGCTCGCCGGGGAAGGTGATGTTGTCCAGCTCGCGGCGGAACTCGCCGGTGAAGCGCAGGTCGTGGTGGTCGGTCTCGTACGCCTGCCAGGTGGTGGCGAGCCGGGAGTCGTACGTCGGGAGAGTCGCGCCCTTGACGCCGTACAGCTGCTGGGACTTGGCGAGGAACGCGTCCGCGTACTGCCCCCGGCGCCGCGGGTCGAGGAGGTAGCGGCTCTCGTCGGCGTTGGCGTCGTAGGCGATGGCGCGGGCGCGGTCGAGGGCGACCACGGAGTCGAAGGCGTCGTGCCGGGCCACGCGCAGGTCGTCGGCGGAGGCGGACAGCATCTGCGTCCCGAGGATCACGGCGAGCAGCGCGCAGACGGTGGCGGCCAGCACCGCGGGGTTGAGGACGCGCCTGAAGCGGCGGGCCAGGTACCACTGGAGGACGCCGAGCGCGGTCAGCAGCAGCACGCCGAGGGTGAGGACGGCGGTGAGCTGGGTGCCCAGGCCGGAGCGCGCCGAGGCATACTCGGCGTCGAAGGCCGCGTCGTTCGAGGCCACCAGCGTGCTTGCGGCGGGCAGGAGTCGCGTGCGCAGCAGGTCGGTCGCGCGACGGTAGTCGGCGAGGGCGCCTGCCTTGCCGCCGCGGTGGCCGGCGTTCTCCAGGGCCCGGCCGATCAGCTCCTGGTACTCGGCGAAGCCGTCGGTCAGCGACTCCACCGTCCTCTCGTCGGACCGGCTGCCCTGCGCGGCGACGGCGAGGGCGCTCAGATCGTGCCCGATCTCGCGCCGGGCCTCGCTGTAGTAGCCGACGGCCTTGGCGTACGGCGTCCGCAGTCGGCCCTGTCCCGCGTCGCCGTTGGACAGCAGGATGTTGGCGGCCTGGGCGTCCATGTCGTTGAGGGCCAGGTCGAGGTCGGCCGCGCTGGTGGTGCGGGGCGCGTCGTGACCTGCGACGCTGTTCCAGGTGCCCAGGGTGGTGAGCCCCGCCGCCAGGAGCAGGGCGGCGAGTGCGCCGGTGAGCAGGACCGTGGCCGCGCGCAGGAGGCGCAGCCGCGCGGGCACGGTGGCCCAGTAGCGACGGCGCAGAGCGGCCCGCGCGGCCACGGCCCGCTGTCTCGGGCGGCGTCCCGGACCGCCCGTCCACGGCTTCCCTCGCCGCCGCGGTCCGGGGCTGCCCCCGAGCGGGGTGACCGGCGGCCGCGCGCCGACCTCCGGCTGAGGTCTGTGCGATGTACCGGCCGTGATGGTCACGGTGCCTCCCCGTCACGCGACGGACGGTCGTCCGTCCCGCCGTTGCCGCTCAGTCTGCGACCGGATCCGGCCAGGTGCGGGCGTCGTTGACGGCCTTCTGACGGCACGCCGGGGTTGTTTGACGGGCTCTTGACGGTGTGCACGCCGGACCCGTATGAAGGCCGCAAATTCCTTGCTGAGCAGGGTTGTTCGGCCATCCGTCGCGGACAGGTTCCTGGAAGGTCCGCCGCCGGGGCCGTTGAAGTACTTCGCGATAATCCCGGCGATGTTCGCGGGCGCCTATCCGGGCCTGGAGTCACTGAACGTCATGGGCCTGCACAGCACGACCTCCGCCGTCACCTCGGCGATCATCTTCAACGCCGTGATCATCGTGGCGCTGATCCCGCTCGCCCTGCGCGGCGTGCGCTACACGCCCGCATCCGCCCATGACCTGCTGCGCCGCAACCTGCTGCTGTACTGGCTCGGCGGGCTGGTCCTGCCGTTCGTCGGCATCAAGCTGATCGACCTGCTGATCTCGCGCGTGCCCGGCCTCGGCTGAACCGGGCCCGCCCGGCTCCCCGTCAAGGCCCCGTATGCGCACGTCACACACACGTCAGAGCCCCGTCAGAGAAGACGCTCCAAGCTTGCCCCGGCCGTGCGCCACGGCTTCCATGGATGACGTGAACAGCGCCTGGCTTCTCTTCGACCGGCCCCCGAGTTCCGCTCGGCCGCCCCGTCGTGCGCCGCGCTGTGCGGAAACACCCGCGTCCGTGTCCCGCTGACGCGTTCCGCATCCCCCGGGGCGCCGTGAAGCCACACGGCGCCCCCTTCCTTGTCTTTCACTCCCGCACCTGACACCGCCCCCTTGCCAGGGCGGTGGGCCGCGGGCCTCAACCCCGGATAGGAACATGTCCGACACCACCTTTTCGTCCCGTACCGTGCTCGTCACCGGCGCCACCTCCGGCATCGGCCACGAGACCGCCCGGCAGCTCGCCGAGCGCGGCGCCACCGTGCTGCTCCACGGCCGCACCACCGAGGAGGCCCGCGCCGCCGCCGACCGCCTCATCGCCACCGCGGGCGTCGACGCCGGCCGACTGTGCACGTACGGTGCCGACTTCACCCGCCTCGACGAGGTCGAGACCCTCGCCGGCAAGGTGATCACCGAACACCCGCACCTCGACGCGCTCGTCAACAACGCGGGCATGGCCGCCCCGGAGCGGCACACGGTCACCGCCGACGGCAACGAGATCGCCTTCCAGGTCAACTTCCTCGCCCACTACCTGCTGACCTGCCTGCTGGAGCCGGCCCTGACGAGCGACCCGGGCGGCCGGGTCGTCAACGTGTCCTCGGCCCTGCACCGCACGGCCTCCATCCAGTGGTCCGACCCCAACCGTGCCCGCGCCCGCCGCTATTCCCGGCTCGCCGCCTACGCCCAGTCGCAGCTGGCGCTCACGGTCTTCGCCGCCGACCCGCGTGTCACCGCGGTCTCGGTGCACCCGGGCGTGTGCGACACCGCGCTGCTCCCCCTGTACTCCCACGAGGGCGTCTCCCCCACCGAGGGCGCCGCCCACGTGGTGCGGCTGTGCGACCCGGCCGTCGAGATCGTCAACGGCGCCTACTACGACCGCGACGAGCGCGTCGACCCGGCCCCGGCCGCGACGGAGGACCGCACCGTCAGGCGCCTCAACAAACTGGCGGACCTGCTGGTCGACCGCACCGTTTGAAGGCCCTTCACCGGCGGAGGAGCTGACGTTCATGTCGAAGCACGCCCGCGAGAAGAGGGCCCGCCGGAAGAAGAAGGCCAACCACGGCCGCAGGGCCGGCCAGAGCTGACGGAGCACCACGGACCGCAGGGGCGGGCGACGGGGAACAGCGAATCCCCGGTCGCCCGCCCCCGGTCGTCGTACCTGGTGGCCGTCGCGCGGTGCCGCTAACGTGTCGGCCATGTCGAACGACCTCCCGGACATGCGGGCATCGCACGAGGACCGCGACCACGTCGTGGAGGTGCTGCGGGTCGCCGCCGGTGACGGCCGGCTCGACGCCGAGGAACTCGACGCGCGGCTGGAGAGCGCGCTCTCGGCCCGGACGCTCGGCGAGTTGGCCGGGCTCACCGCCGACCTGCCGATCCCGCCCTCCCTCGTCAAAGGCTCAGACGTACTCGTCGTCGAGCAACACGGCGGCAAGTACGTACGGGAGGGCCGCTGGACGGTACCCGCACGCATCGCCCTGCGCACACAACTGTGCCGGGTCACCTTCGACTTCACCCACGCGGCGATCACCTCGGACGTCCTGCGCATCGAGGCGGACATGACGCACGGCAAGCTGATCTTCGCAGGCGCGCGGGACCTGGTGATCGACACCGGCGGGCTCGGCCTCACCTACTCCAAGATCAAGCTCCGCTCCAGGAACTCCACCGCCGACCCGCGCCTGCGCATCGAGCTCGTCGGAACACTCGTACACGCGAAGGTCGTCGAGCGGCGGTCGTAGCGCATCCCCCGCAGGATGCCGCCCCGGCGCTGACCCGACGTCAACCCGGCGTCAGAAAACACTCTCTGCCGATCAAGAACACATCAGGGCAGACCCGTTCTTTGCCCTCTGCGTCATAGCGTCACCGCAGGCCCACCGCCCCGGCGAGACCCGCCCGGTCGACAAGGTCCCGGACCTCCCCCATCACAGGAGAAGACGCACGACATGACCATCACTGTGCCCGCCACCCCCACTCAGGCAGGGCCGGACGACGGCCGGCTGGCCGATGCCCGGGAGAAGGACATCATGCGGTTCCGCACGGTGTCCGGCCCCGATCTCACCACCCGCAACGACGCCTACCTCGCCTGGCAGCGGGACCGCGAACAGGCCGACCTGTGGCCCTACTTCCGCCGCTACGACACGGCCCTGACCACCCGGGCGACCGCCGTGTCCGACACCGGTGTGATCACCCACGGCCCCAACTTCGGCGGCCAGGACTACCTCTCCCTCACCGGCCACCCCGCGGTCCTCGACGCCGCGCACCAGGCCCTGCGCGCCTACGGCCCGATCACCGCCGGCTCCCCCGCCCTCGGCGGCGCCAACCCGATCAGCAAGGCCCTGGAAGCCGGACTGGCCGAGGCCCTGCGCACCGACCACGTGGCGCTCTTCCCCACCGGCTGGGCGTCGGGCTTCGGCACCATCCGGGCCCTGATGCACCGCCGCGACCACATCCTGCTCGACAAGCTCTCCCACGACTCCCTGCGCCAGGGCGCCGCCGCCAGCGGAGCCACCGTCGAGTTCTTCCGGCACCTCGACAACGAGGCCGTCCGCCGCCATCTGACGGACATCCGCGCCACCGACACCAAGAACGCCGTCCTCGTCGTCACCGAGGGCGTCTTCTCCATGGACTCCGACACCCCGCAGCTCGCCGAACTCCTCGGCATCTGCCGCGAGTACGGCGCCCAGCTGATGGTCGACGTCGCCCACGACTTCGGCGCCACGGGCGAGAGCGGGGGCGGCCAGCTGGAGGTCCACGGGATCCTCGGCCAGGTCGACTTCGTCGTCGGCGCCTTCTCCAAGACCTTCGCCACCACCGGCGGCTTCCTGGCCACGCCGTCCGCCTCCGCGCGGGAGTACGTGCGCATGTTCGGCGGTCCGCAGACCTTCTCCAGCGCCATCACCCCCGTACAGACCGCCGCCGCCCTCGCGGCCCTGGGTGTCGTGACCTCGCCGGAGGGCGCGCGACGCCGGGCGGCCGTCGCCAGGGTCGCGACCCGGCTGAGGGAAGGACTGACGGCACGGGGCCTGGAGGTCATGGGCGACGTCGTCTGCCCGGTCGTACCCGTCCTCATCGGCGACACCCCGACCGGCCGCACGGCCTCGGGCCTCATCGCCCGCGCCGGCCTCATCGCCCACCTCGTCGAACAGCCGGCCGTCGCCTCCGACGCGGCCCGCTTCCGTCTCCAGACCATGGCGGACCACACCGACGACGACGTCGACACCGCGATCGGCATCCTCGACACCTGCATCCGCGAGGCCCGACAGGCCACAGCCCCGGCCCGCTGACCCCGGGGCGCACCCCGGCCGGGCGGAACCCTCGCCAAGGACCTCCGCTCGGCCGAGGTGCGGGACAAGTGGAGTACACCCGCCGCCCTTAACGGAGTCTTGACGCGTTCGGAGCACGCTCCCGTGGGCCCATGCGTCACTCTCTGCTTACGCTGGTGCCGCCGTCCGTGTGATGGCCCGAACCCCTCACCGAGCCGCGCACCAGGAGCCCTCCGATGGTCACCACCGAACGCCCTCCGCAGCGGCTGCGCGCGTGGATGCTGCAGGGCCTGTCCGAGATGGGCAGGGCGGGTGGCCACACGGGCCCCCACGCCGAACCGAAGCCCGCACACAAGGGCGAGCGGTGGTACCGGGTGATGTGCCTGACCGGTGTCGACTACTTCTCCACCCTCGGCTACCAGCCGGGCATCGCGGCCCTGGCAGCCGGCCTGCTCTCCCCGATCGCCACCATCGTCCTGGTGATCGTGACCCTGGCCGGCGCCCTGCCCGTCTACCGCCGGGTCGCCGAGGAGAGCCCGCACGGAGAGGGCTCGATCGCGATGCTGGAGCGGCTGCTGTCCTTCTGGAAGGGCAAGCTCTTCGTCCTGACCCTGCTGGGCTTCGCCGCCACCGACTTCCTGATCACCATCACCCTCTCCGCCGCCGACGCCTCCACCCACCTGGTCGAGAACCCGCACCTGAACAGCGCCCTGCACGACCAGCAGATGCTGATCACCCTCGTCCTGGTCGCCCTGCTCGGCGCGGTGTTCCTCAAGGGCTTCCTGGAGGCGATCGGCGTCGCGGTCGTCCTGGTGGGCCTCTACCTCGCCCTGAACGTCGTCGTCGTGATCGTCGGCTTCTGGCACATCATCACCGCGGGCCACGTCGTCACCGACTGGTCCAGCGCCCTGACCGCCGAACACGGCAACATCTTCGTGATGATCGGCGTGGCCCTCATCGTCTTCCCGAAGCTCGCGCTCGGCCTGTCCGGCTTCGAGACCGGCGTCGCGGTCATGCCCCACGTGAAGGGCGACGACAGCGACACGGAGGAAAGCCCCAAGGGCCGCATCCGGGACACCAAAAAGCTCCTGACGGCCGCCGCGGTCATCATGAGCGTCTTCCTGATCGCCACCAGCTTCATCACCACCCTCCTGATCCCGGAGAAGGACTTCGAGTCCGGCGGCCCGGCCAACGGACGCGCCCTCGCCTATCTCGCCCACGAATACCTCGGCGGCGCCTTCGGCACGCTCTACGACATCTCCACCATCGCCATCCTGTGGTTCGCCGGCGCCTCCGCGATGGCCGGCCTGCTCAACCTCATGCCGCGCTACCTCCCCCGCTACGGCATGGCCCCGCACTGGGCCCGCGCCGTCCGCCCCATGGTCATCGTCTTCACCCTCATCGGCTTCCTGGTCACCTGGATCTTCGACGCCGACGTCGACGCCCAGGGCGGCGCCTACGCCACCGGCGTCCTCGTCCTCATCAGCTCGGCCGCGGTCGCGGTGACCATCGCCGCCCACAAGGCCGGCCAGCGGAACTGGACCGTCGGCTTCGGGGCCATCTCGGTGGTCTTCCTCTACGTCACCGTCGTCAACGTCATCGAACGCCCCGACGGCGTCAAGATCGGCGCCTGCTTCATCGCCGGCATCATCCTTGTCTCCCTCCTCTCCCGCCTGGCCCGCGCCTTCGAGCTGCGCGTCACGCACGTTGAGCTGGACGACATGGCGGAACGATTCATCAGGGACATCGCCAGCCGCAAGATCCGCTTCATCGCCAACGAGCCCGACCAGCGCGACAAGGCCGAGTACCGCGACAAGATCGAGCAGATCCGCGCCGACAACGACATGCCGGAGCAGGAGGACTTCGTCTTCGTCGAGGTCACGGTCACCGACCCCTCCGAGTTCGAGGCAAGCCTGACGGTCCGCGGCGAGGTCCTGCACGACCGCTACCGCGTCCTGACCCTGGAGTCCTCGTCCGTCCCCAACGCGCTCGCCGCCCTCCTGCTCCACGTCCGCGACGAGACGGGCTGCACCCCGCACATCTACTTCGAGTGGACCGAGGGCGGCCCGTTCGCCAACTTCCTGCGCTTCTTCCTCTTCGGGCAGGGCGAGGTGGCCCCGGTCACCCGCGAGGTCCTGCGCGAGGCGGAACCGGACCGGGCACGCCGCCCGCGGGTGCACACCGGCTGAACCTCCGGCGCCCCCGTCAGGATGCCGTCAATACTCACCCGTACGGCGTCAGGACCCCGTCAGTGTCGGCAGCCGACCGCCCTACGGCCGCCTAGCGTCGGGGGCATGGAACGCAACGGGCCGGCGGCCGCGGCAGGCGACCGCCACTGGCGTGACAGCGCCCGGTTCGCGGTCGGCTGCGCGCTGATCTTCTGCGCCATGGATCTCCTGGTCGACTGGGATGCCGGAAGCCTGACACCTCTGCGCGCCCTGCTCTGGGTCACCCTGTCAGCCACGGTGTGCGCCGTGCTGCTGCCGCCGCGGGTGAGCGCGGGCCCCGGCTGGCTGGCGGTGCGCACCCCCTGGCGCAGGCTCGTCGTCCGCACGGACGCGCTGACCGCCGTACGGCAGCACGACGGCGTCTCCTCCCACCTGGTCCTGCGGGACGTCCACGGCCACACGTTGGAGCTCGACGCACGCACCCTCGCCGCCAACCCCCTGCTCTGGCACGAGCTCGACACGGGCGTCCGCCGCTCCCTGGAACGCGGAACGCTCCGCCACGGAGCGGACGTCCTCGACCGCCTGGGCCGCCGCATCGACGACGAGACGGCACGGGCGGTGCTCCGGGAGTCGGGACTGTCCTGACCCGGTCTGCAGATTCCGGTGACCGAGTGGGGCCCTCCGACGGCAGGGACGCCTACACCTCGATGTGCGATCCCATGATGACCGTGCGGTCGCGGGGCAGGCTGAAGTACTCGGCGGCGTCGGCGGTGATGTAGGAGGTGGCGATGAACAGCCGCTTGCGCCAGGGCGCCATCGTCGGGGCCTTCCCGCGCCGGAGCTCGATCTTGGACAGGAAGTAGGACGCCTGGTCGAGTTGCAGCGGCCCTTCGGTATCGGCCGGGTCGAGCATGGCCAGTGTGCCGGGCACGTCCGGCGTCTCCATGTAGCCGAACCGGGCGGTGACGTGGATGATCCCGTCGTCGCCGTACCCGAGGTCGTCGACAACGATCCGTCGGTCGGCCGGGACGCGAGGCACTGGCTCGGTACCGATGGACAGGATCACGACCTGCTCGTGCCGCACGTGGTTGTGTTCGACGTTGGCCCGCATGGCCAGGGGCGCGGTCTCCTTGTCCCGGTTCAGGAAGACGGCCGTGCCGGGCGCCAGGAGCGTCGGCTCCTGTCCTGTGCGGAGGTGGTCGATGAACTCGGGCAGCGGCCCTTCCTGGCGTGCTCGTTCCTCGGTGACGAGTTCGCGGCCGCGCTGCCAGGTCGTCATGACCGTGAACGCGGTGAGGCCGATCAGCAGCGGCAGCCACGCGCCGTGGACGAGCTTGGTCATGTTGGCCGCCACGAACAGCAGGTCGATCAGAAGGAGCAGGCCCCCGCCGATGCCGAGCAGCCAGCGGGGCGTACCCCACTTGGCGCGGGCGACGTAGAAGAAGAGCAGGGTGGTGATGGTGATGGTGCCGGTGACCGCCATGCCGAACGCGTAGGCCAGCGCCGCGGAGCTGCGGAAGGCGAAGACCAGGGTGAGGACCGAGACCATCAGGAGCCAGTTGATCCAGGGGACGTAGATCTGGCCGATGGTGGATTCGGAGGTGTGCGCGATGCGCAGCCTCGGCAGGTAGCCCAGCTGGGCAGCTTGGGAGGCGACCGAGTACGCGCCGGTGATCACCGCCTGGGAGGCGATCACGGTCGCCGCCGTCGCCAGGAGGACCATCGGCCAGCGTCCCCAGTCGGGCACGAGCAGGAAGAACGGGCTGCTGATGTTGTCCGGATCGTCGAGGATCAGCGCGCCCTGGCCCAGGTAGCTCAGGACGCAGGCGGGCAACACGAGGAAGAGCCAGCCCCGGGTGATCGCCCGGCGGCCGAAGTGCCCCATGTCGGCGTACAGCGCCTCGGCGCCGGTGACCGCCAGCACGATCGCGGCCAGCGCGAAGAAGGCCGTACCCCAGTGTCCGAACAGAAAGCCCAGCGCGTACGTCGGTGACAGCGCCCTGAGGATGCCCGGGTGGTCGGCGATGCCGACGACGCCGCACGTGCCGATGGCCGTGAACCAGAGGATCATGACCGGCCCGAACACCCGGCCCACCGCCGCGGTTCCCCGGCGCTGCACCAGGAACAGCACCACGATGATCACCGCGGTGATCGGCACGACCGCGCTGCCCAGCGAGGGCTCGACGACCTTGAGCCCTTCGACCGCGGACAGCACCGAGATCGCCGGAGTGATCATGCTGTCGCCGAAGAACAGCGACGCGCCGAAGATGCCGAGTCCGGCCAGTACGACGGTGGCCCGACGCCCGCGTTGTGAACTCCACCGCCGTAGCAGGGTGATCAGCGCCATGATGCCGCCCTCGCCGTCGTTGTCGGCGCGCATCGCCAGGAGCACGTAGGTGACCGTGACGATGACCATCACCGCCCAGAACACCAGCGACACCACCCCGTACACGTTGTCCGTGGTCACCGGCACGGGATGCGGGTCACTCGGGTTGAACACCGTCTGGAGGGTGTAGATCGGGCTGGTCCCGATGTCGCCGAAGACCACACCGAGCGCACCGATCACCACGGCGAGCCGCACCGCGTCCCGCGCGCTCGCCGGACGAGACTGAGGTGGCGGCGCCGCGGATACCTCGTTTCCCGCGACCTCGTGCCCACGATCGGCCATGGTGATCCTCCTCCTCGCGGACCGCGGTGCCGCAGGCCCGGTGCGTCGGAGCGGACACTACCGATGCACTAGCGCAATCGTCCGCAGGGGGCGCCTGCTCGTCCGAAGCATGTTTCCTCACTGACAATCCGTCAGAACGAGCGTCGACCGAGCGTCAAGACCACGCGCCGTAACCCCAGGCTGGACCGACGAAGCCGCAGAGGCTGCCTTCGCCTGACTCGCAAAACACCAGGTCAGCGGTGGATGATGAGCATCGGGCGAATTTGACGTCGTGTGCTTCGGGAAACAGGTCGAGCACCACAGACCACATATGGAAAGCCAAGAAAGTCGCAGGTCAGAGCCCCTTTGCGCCAGGCTCCAAAATCGCCACGCACTCCACGTGCGACGTCATCGGAAAGATGTCGGCTGGCGAGGAGGCATGCATCAGCGCAGGTCAGCGGCTATTTGCCACGCAATTGGAAGGCCCCTTCGGTCCCCGGAGCGTCAAACGAGCGTCACGACGGGCCAGAACAGAGGTCGGCCGAACGGACGCTCTCAAGGAGAATCCCAGCCGAAGCGGCGCGGCTCGGGGCCGTATGGGCTCCAGCCCTTCAGGTACGGCTTGAGGTCGTCCGGCGTCGGTTCGCGGTGGTTCGGCATGACCGGTAGTCGGCTGAGCGGGTCGCGGGCCTCGACGTACCGTCGAGCCCAGTCCAGCCACCGCCTCTCCCCTTCCGCGTCAATGTTGTCCGCTTCCTCAAGGCTCACGAGTCGGCGCTCCACTGCGTCGCAATAGGCCCGCAGCAGCATCGCTTCGCGCCAGTCGCCGGCCTGCTCACGGAGCACTTCGGCGAACTGGGCCTGCACAGCCTGTGCTCCCTCGCATTCGTCATGGCCTCTTTCCACCGGACCTCGCGGTCCGCCTCGGCTTGCGCCTCGTCCACCCTGCGCTGCGCCTCCTCCACGGCGCGGGCCTCGATCTCTCTAAGGACCGCGCCTAGCGCGTCCTCCACGACCCACCGCTTGCGATCGCCCCAGCGCCGTTGACGACCAGACCGGTTGTAGGGAAGCTCGATCACGAGTCTCCCGGAGCGTTCCGGGTTATCGGACTGGGGGAACTCCTGCTGAATCGTGACCGTGCAGGCGAAGTCGCCGACGACCACGTTCACTTCGCCCGCACGCCATGAGCGAGCCGGACTGCCCCTAACTTCGTACCCACGTCGCACGGCCTCGCCAACCAGGCCCTGCAGAAGAAGCAGCGTGCGTCGGCGAAGAGTGGATGGCATGGTCAGTCGCTCCTCGTCCCGGAGGGCTATAACCACCGGGTGCGGCGAGCGCAATTGGACCGGGACCTGGACCTGCGGCGCGTCGCTGGGCGCCTGCCCCCGGGAGTTGACGTGCGGGCCGGTCGCCAAGAACATCTCGAATCCGCTCCGGCTGTAACTCGTCTTCTCGATGCGCTTGCCCTGGGGTTCCAGACCGTGCCGCTTGGCATAGTTGATGGCGCGCCGCCACTCCGTGATCTCGTCCTCGTCGGGGTCACTCACGATCACGCGCCCTTCGGCCACGAGTCGTTCGACGAGTTCAGTCGCCTTCGCGCGTCGCGCACGAGCGACGGGGCGCTCGCTGCATGGAGTCGGACCAGTCGATGGCTTGCCGCCTGTCGCGCCCGCAGCCGCACGCTTTGCGTGCACGGGATGCTCCGGGTGGTGGCCGTTCCGCAGATAGAACGTCCCTGCCTCGGTGACCTGTAGATGCGCTCCGTCTTCGCCACGCCGGATCGCCAACAACCCTCGATCACGCAACGCATAGGCCGACCGCCACCCACCCGGCTCCCAGTCTCCGGAGTCCTCTCCGTCGGCAAGTCGACGGAGAAGTGTGTGCTGCCGTTCGTTCAGGGGAGACCAGCGATGCATGAGAGCAGCCCACACCGCCCCAACGCCCTCTGCAATGACACGTACGGGTGATAGGCCCTTGAGAGCCCGGCTCCGCCAGAGAGACCTGTCGGCTATTCCGCGACATCGACACCGTAGCCGCGAGCGAGGTCCGCGAGGCCGTGGTCGTAACCCTGTCCGATGGCACGCAGCCGCCAGCCCTCTCCTCGCCGGTAAAGCTCGGCGAGGATCATGGTGCGCTCCGTGGTGGCGGCATCCAGGGTGGCCCGCGCGGTCGGGGCCGCGCCGATCCCGCGGACGGCGGTGATCTCTACGTCCCCGACATCGGCGAAGGTCGCGGCGCCGTCGATCGCGGCAGCGATGACGACCCGGCGGACCTCCAAGGGCAGCCGCTCCAGGTCGGCGGTGACGGCCTGCTCCGTCGGACCGTCCATGGCGAGCCGTACGGTCCCATCGGGATGCTCGGGCGCGCCGTAGAAAACGAAGTCCTCGTCTCCAGCCACCTGTTCGCCCGCGTCGACCGCGAAGGCGACGACATCCAAGTCACACGAGGTCTGCTGACGCCACGCGGCGGACACCGTCCAGGCCGTGCGAGTGTCAGGCAGATCGAGGACGGCACCTCGGACGAGGACCGCCGCCGCGTCCGGCCGGTTTCCTGCCGCGTCTCGGGCGGGCGAGGTCAACCGCAACGACCGCAAGACGTGGGCGGAGTTCGGTGCGAAAGACACAGCCGGCAACACGGTGACCACGGACGGCTGCTATCCGGGCACCGGTCTCGTGATGCCGCACTGCCTCCGTAAAGGTGAAGAGTTGCCGTCCTGGCAAGAGAAGGCACCCAACACCTCTCGCAAACAGGTCCGCGCCCCATTGAGCTCCTCTTACTGGCTCTAACAAAAGCGAGTTGATCATGTGACTGTCGGCTTGATCGCTCGTTGATGTGGTCATGGGGAAGCGTCAGTCGCGGCCGTGGATCGTGTCGGACGAACTGTGGTCGCTCATCGAACCGTTGCTGCCCGAGCCACCGCCCAAGCAGGTCGAGGGACGGCCGCGAGTGCCCGACCGGCAGGCCTTGTGCGGCATCTTGTTCGTCCTGCACACCGGCATCCAGTGGGAGTACCTGCCCCAGGAGCTGGGCTTCGGCTCGGGCATGACCTGCTGGCGGCGCCTGGCGGCCTGGAACGAGGCCGGCGTGTGGGACCAGCTACATCAGCTGCTGCTGAACAGGCTGCGGTCGAAGAACCAGCTGGACTGGTCCCGGGCGGTGATCGATTCCTCCCATGTCCGGGCCGCACGCAGGGGCCCAAAAGCGGACCCAGCCCGGTCGACCGCGCACGGCCGGGCAGCAAGCACCACGTCCTCACCGACGGCCAGGGCATCCCGCTCGCCGTGTCGCTGACCGGCGGAAACCGCAACGACGTCACCCAACTGCTGCCCCTGCTGGACAAGATCCCGGCGGTGGCGGGAGTAGTGGGCCGGCCACGCAGGCGGCCCGACATGCTCTTCGCGGACCGCGGCTACGACCACGACAAGTACCGCCGGCTCCTGCGTGAACGCGGCATCCGGCCCGCGATCGCCGAACGGGGCCAGCCTCACGGCACCGGCCTGGGCACGTTCCGGTGGGTCGTCGAGCGCACCATCTCCTGGCTGCACGGCTTCCGCCGCCTGCGCATCCGCTGGGAACGGCGCGACGACATCCACGAAGCTTTCCTCGGCCTCGCCGTCTGCCTGATCACCCACCGACACGTCCAGAGGCTTTGTTAGGGCCAGTTAGCCCGCACGAAGTGCTGGGCGATCCTGCGGTATTGCCGACTCGAAGGCGATGGCGCCCATCACGCGATGCTCGGCATCGCCCACCTACACAACCTCAAGCTCGCCGGATAGCCGAGAGGCCCCATGGCAGTCAGCCGCGCCCTGACCCGATGCAAGATTATTTACAGGACAGCCCTCACCCATCAAGAGCGCTCCCGTCACCCGAGTTAACATTGATCTCATTTCTCAACTTCGACACCAGGTCTCCGTAATACGGGCTATTTGCCACCGCACCCCCCTCAGGCTTGATCGAAAGTTCCACCTGCAACTGTTCCACGACTGATAGAACCAACCGGGCCACCGAACTTCGACCATCCGGTTCAACTGACGGGAAATCAAGCCCAGTTTCATTCAGGAACCAATCGAAGGAGTCCCGGTCTGCGGGCTGAACTGTGCCCATGATGCGCTCGAGAATAACGCTCCAATTGCGTGAATTGATGAACCACGGGTCACCTTCGGTGAAAACAATTACCGCAGACATTTAGTAGCTATCTCCAAGGATGAGGAGCTTACTCGTGGGCTTCAGTCCAGGATCCGCATCCCATTTGTCAAGATGCTCGAATACAGTGTCAATCTGCCCACTCGACGCTCCCGTCAGATCAAGAACGGTGAAATTCATTCCGGTCTTGTGGTAGAGGTGGGACCGGATAGAACCCAACATCTGCTGCATGTTCCCTCGTGACCAAGCGGTCGGTCCGCCAACCGCATCATATGTTCGACCATACGAATCGACGTAATCAGGCGCGTTCGTGTCCACATAGCCGTGAAGATCCCCACCAGTAAATTGCGGATCCGCTCGCAAACGGTCTGCCGTGCCTGGCTCATCGCCCTTGAGAGCGGAAGTCGGGCACAGGTCTCCAGCGCTGTTGTGAACCAAGATCGGTGTCGATCCAGCCATCACATAATACGTGTGGAGTTGCTGGACTGTGAGGTTCCACCGGTCTGCGGTTCCCGGCGTGAGGCGTGTGGCAACTACGTCGACGTGCTGGTTACTGGCCGTATTGAGCGAGTCGCCCTTGCGAAGGCTGCCAGCCGGGACCCAGGCGTGGATGGTGTCGTCCCAGAAGGGGTGGTTGGCAGTGGTGTGGAGGGTGGCAGCGTGGCCGGTCTTGGTCCGAACCGTGAGATCGAGTAGGTCGTGGTCGTGGTTGATCCAGACGTGCTGGACGGTGCGGGTGCCCTGGTGCTTTCCGGTTTTCGGGCTAGCGGCTTGGACTTTGTCGCCCACCTTGATTTTGCTGATGGGTTTGGTTGTGCCATGAGCCATCAGGACCGCGGTGGAGGGAGCGAAGCTGCAGCCGATGCCTTCCTCCCCGAGGAGCCCTCCCTCCTCCCCGAAGAGCTCTCCGCCGAGCTCTCCACCGGCAATCAGATTGCCAGCTTCCTGGCCGGTTTTCTTAGAAGCCTGATAGTCAAGCGAGTCAGTGTCTGCGCCGAGGTCCTGCATCCAGCCGTCAACGGCACTGGCGTCTGGGCCACACCCGATCGAAAGAATTGAGCACCATGGGTGTGTCGCATCGCTTACGTGAGTGAGTACGTCAACCAGGCCGGCGACTTGGCCGAGTGCGATCGACTCGCCGTTTCCCTTGGGTCGTGTGACTGTTTGGCTTCCGCTACCAGAGGTCGAGTCCGAGCTCTTGGTTGTCGTGCCCCAGTTGTTGTATTTGATTGGTCCGCAGGTGGGGTGGCAGGTCCCTCTGCTGATGTTTTCAGGGTCGATAGGGGCGTTGCGGATGATGCCGCTTCTGCCGCCGACGACGTTGCCCTTGGGGACGCCATAGCCGCAGATGTCGGCCTGGCACAGTCCGCTGGGGTCGCTTTGGGTGACGGGATTGTCGCCGGCGTAGGTGTATCCGCCGATTTCTTGCGGGCTGGTGGCTTCGAAGAGAGGGTCGAGGCTGATGAAGCGGCCGAGGGTGGGGTCGTATTCGCGGGCGCCAATGTTGGTGAGGCCGGTGGTGGTGTCGGTGGTTTTGTTGAGGAAGGTGCGGTTGTCCGCCCAGGTTGCGGGGGTGCCGCGGGGGGTGCCGTAGGGGTCGAACTGGCGCCAGGTGGGGGTCTGGGCGGTGTTGTCGAGGTACAGGCTGTTGGTGCCGTGCTGGTCGGCGGCGAGTTCGAAGCCGTAGTTGGTGCCGGTGCCGGTGCGGACGATGGTGGCGCCGCCGGGGGCGCTGTAGTAGCGCACTCCGGTGGCCGTGCCTGCGAAGTTGTCAAGGGTGATCTGCTCGCTGCCCAGATACAGCGTGGTGGTGCTTGGGTCGATCTGGAGGAGCAGGCTGCCGGCAGCGTCGTAGATGTAGCTGGTGGTGGTGCCGGTGGTGCTGTTGGAGACGCTGGTCAGCTGTTCGGCGTTGTTCCAGACGAGAGTTTGGTCGCCGGTGCTGGTGTGGCGGTTTTGGGTGTTGCCGGCGTCGTCGTAGACGTAGCTGGTGGAGCCGGTGGTGCCGCCGGTTGTGCTTGTGCTGGTCAGGGTGTTGGGCTGGCTGGCGGAGTAAACGTTGTTGGTGACGGTGTCGCTGGCCGTGCCGGAGATGGCGTGCTGGGTCTGGGTGAGGCGATTACCGATGGCGTCGTAGGTCCAGCTGGTCCAGTACGCGCCGCCGGTGATGCCGTCACCAACGGTGCTGTGACTGCTGCTGGTGGGGGCAGCGGCGCAGCTGTCGGTGGCGGTCCAGGCATCGGTGAGACGGTCGAGAGGGTCGTAGGTGTAGCACTGGGTCTCGGCCGTGGTGCTGGAGCCGGAGCGGGTTTCGGTCTGGTGGGTGATGTTGCCGACGAGGTCGTAGCTGTAGGCGGTTTCGTCGACGCTGGCCGGGGTGGTGGTGGAGCGGGTGAGGAGCTGGTCGGTCAGGTTCCCGGTATGTGCGTCGTAGGTGTCGGTGGCGGTGGCATAGGAGGTGGAGGAGCCGAGCTGGACCTGAGCGACCTGGTTGTAGGCGCTGTAGCTGACGCTTTGCAGGTAGCTGTAGGAGGTGGAGGCCAGACCGGTGAGTTCGTCCTCGTTGTTGTAGGCGTAACCGACAGTCTCGGCAGGCAGGCCGGCACCAAGCGTGTAGCTGTCGGAACGCAGCAGGCCCAGGACGCTGGTGTAAGCGTGGGTGATCTTCCAGGTCTTGCCGAGGACTGTGCCCTGCGCGGCGGAGGGGATGATGGTTTCTTCGCCGAGGGATTCGCCGAAGACGTCGAAGTTCACGGCCTGTTGGACGTAGGCGTAGCCGCCGCTGTACGAGGTGGCGGTGGTTGCGTGGCCGACGGGGTAGGTCATGCCGGAGATCGCGGTGTTGGCGTTGTCGTATACCCAGGATGCCGTCTGGTTGCCGGGCGAACTCGTCGAACTGTAGGCGACTTGGCTGGCGGCGGCTGCGGCGTATTGGCCGGTCTTCCGGTCGAGGGCGTCGTAGGTGTACGAGACGTACACGCCGCGGACATCCTTGCTCTGCAGCAGGTTTCCGTCCGCGTCGTAGGTCATGTCCGAGGTCGTGCCGGCAGTGGGGTCGGTCTTGGTGGTCACCTCACCGGCCAGGTCGTAGGTGTTGCTCCACACCTGGTTCTTGGCGTCGGTGGTGGTGGCCTGGTGACCGTGGCCGTCGTAGCCGTAGGTGGTGGCGCTGCTGGTGCCGCCGGTGAGGTAGAAGATGCCGGTGGCGCTGTTCAGCGGTGTGGTCAGCGTGGGTGCGGCGGTGTATTCATCGAGTTCGGTGGTGCGGCCAAGGGGATCGGTGCGGGTGGTCTTGGTGACGCCCCCGGTGGGCGGGATGACAGTGGTGGCGTCGCCGTTGTAGACCGTCGTAGCGGTGGAGACGATGACCCCGTTTTTCTCGGAGGTGTCGTAGATGGGCCGGCCGAGCCCGTCGTATGTGTAGACGTCCTGGTCAGCGACCTGGTTGTCGGCCACCGATTTCAGCGACAGCGTGGGAGTGGTGGAAGAGTCCCAGTAGTCGGTGTTCTTCTTCGCCGTCCAGCCGCGAGAGTCGTACAGGGTGTCGTCGATGAGACGGCCGCCCTGCGGGGTGTAGGTCTGGCTCTGCCGAACGCGTCCCAGCGAGTCGATGATGCTGACCGAGGTGAGGTAGCCGTTGTTGTCGTTGAGAGTGTTGGTCACCACACCCGAAACAGCGCTGTTGGTCAGGGTGTAGGCGTAGGTGAGGTTGGCGAGCGAGGTGGTGGCGCGGGAGTCCTTCCACACCGAGGTCGCCCGGCCCAATGCGTCGTACTGGACGGTCGTCACCACATGGTTGGCGTCCGTGCTCGTCAGGGTCAGCCCGCGCTCGGGGTCGAATGTCGAGCTGCTGGTGTGGGCGACTCCACCGACGGTCGGCTGGGTGACGCTCTGTCCGGTGGTCAGATAGGCGGAGTTGACCGTGTAGCTGGTCGTGGTGGTGTTGCCGTTGCCGTTGGTGGTGCCGGACAGGCGATGGTAGGTGCTGTCGTAGGTGTTCTTCACGGTGGTGCGCCAGGTGAACGCGCCCGCCCCATAGTCGGTGGCGGTGCGGGTCATGGTGACCAGGCCCATGGTCGGGGCGCTGGACTGCGGGAACGTGGTGGAGAAGGTCGCGTCGTCGTAGAACGTGCGGGTGGCGGAGACGACCTGGTCGGGCCGGTTGACGCTGGCCGGTGCTGCGAGGGTGTTCAGCCCGGCGGGCACGGAGGCGACAGAGCCTTCGGTGAAGCCGGAGCAGGCGACCGAGTCCTCTTCCGTGGACGAGACGAGGCCGACGAGGTTGGCGCCGGTATTGGCTGGCGCATAGGTGGTGGCGGTGCACTGGTCGTAGTGGGAGTCGACCGGCACGGTGTGCTTGTAGACGTAGGTCGCCAGGCCGAAGTCGTCGTCCGAGCGGGTGGCGTCGTAGGTGGTGTCGGCCTCGGTGTAGCGCCAGCTGGTGGTGCCGCCGTCGGTCAGCCGCTGGCGGCTCCACACTTCGGCCGTGCCCATCGCGTTGGCGGTCAGGTCCGGCAGCCCGGAGCGGGTGCGGGTGGCGGTGGCCGCGGAGATCCAGTACGAGGTGATCGTGGAACTGTCGACGCCACCGCCGTTGCCCAGGTAGGACGTGGACTCCATTACCTGTCCGGCGAGTTGGGGTGAGTCGGTGTGGTGTCCGCCCTGGGAGTCGGTCAGCGAGATGCTGCGGGTCGAGGTGGAGGAGAGCCAGTCTCCGTCCATGCCTTGGTAGTAGGAGTCGACCTGCTTGGTTTTGGCGTCACCGGAGCCGTTGCCGGTGGTGGTGGTCACCTGCTGGTAGCCGCGCCATTGCCCGTAGGTGCGGTACTTCGGCTTGGTGTTCTCGTCGTCGTCGTAGTGCCAGGCCGCGCCGCTGTAGGCGTAGTCGGATTCCTTCGTCGCCGAGCCGCCGTAGGTGTCGGTCTCCAGGACTTCCTGCACCGCGTACTTGTTGAACCAGTCCAGCATCGGGCTGATGTAGCCGCTGGGCGTCCAGTACTCAGGGAAGCAGGAGGCGGTGTTCGAGGACGGTGTGGCGGAGGTCGAGCAGGCGGTCGGCAGGGTGTAGGAGACGCCGGTGACCCCGCCCATCTCGTTGGTGATCGCTGTGATGCGGTAGCGGAACAAGCCCGGGTAGGTGGCCGTGCTCACCCGGTTTTCCAGCGCCGAACCCGCGAACTTGACCGGCGGCATGGTAATCGCAGAGGTCGAGCCGCCTGCGGTGGTGTCCGATCCGGTGCTCTGGACGGAGGACAGCCACAAGGTCGCGCTGGTCGCATCCCCGGTATTGGGCTCGGTCTGCGTCAGGGCGTAGGAGTCGACCGTCACGTACCCGCTGGTCGAGGTGGAGTACTGCTGTGTGGTGATCGAGGTCAGACGGACGGTGGAGAAGAACGACGGCCCGTAGGCGCTGCAGGTCGCTCCGGTGGCGCAGACCAGGTCGTAGGGGACGTCGGGGTAGTAGGCGGCGTTGGAGGAGGTTTCCGCGCTGCCGCAGTTGGTGCTGGTGGAGGTGCAGCGCACCGACGTGCCGTAGACGATCTTGTCGGGGATGGTGCCGTAGGGGCCGGTGGCGGTGGTGAAGCCGTAGTCGATGTGCGTGAGGTAGGAGTCGCGTACGTACTTGACCTCGGAGGCCCCGTTGTAGGCGCCGTAGTAGTTGGTGTCCTGCTTGTAGTAGTAGGCCATCGCCGCGCCGGTGGCGGTGGTGACGTAGTCGAGGTGCCACTTGTAGGCCATGGTGCAGTAGCTGCTGGTGGCCGTGGAGTTGTAGCAGGGGTCGCCGGAGTGCGCGGCGTACACCCGCTCGGAGTCCACCGAGTTCGTCGTGTCGTTCCCGGACGCCCAGCCGGGCAGCTGGTTGCGGCCGAAGTAGTACTTGGTGCCGTCCCGCTCCGTGATCACCCAGTACGAAGTGTCATATGTACCGGATCCATTCGACGAGCCCGTCACCTTGCTGACCGTCGCACCGTCATCGCTGGCCAGTTTGTAGGTGGAGGTGTTCTTGTCGTAGACGATCGACGTCGACGAGCCGTTCAACGACATCGTCAGGACCGGACCGTCGTAGCACTCGTCGGTGGTCGTCACCGAACCGGCGCTGCCTTCCGGGGAATCGGAGCAGGGGGCGAACTCCTGTGAGACGAAGGAGTCTTGCGTGTCCCACCCGTCACCCACCCAGGACGACTGAGCCTGCGTGTTGGCGGTCTTCCCGTCGACACTGCCGGAGTCGTACGACAGCGACGCGTCCGGTGCCAGCGATGTCGAAGCGGCCGGCGATTCCACCTTGTAGGTGTAGGTGAAGTCACCCGACGATCCGGACTGGCCCCAGGAGCCGGCCGACGACAGCGTCGAGGCGTAGTTGCCCCCCGCCCCGCCCTCCTGTCCCGTCGAATCGGTTGCCGCGATCACCGTGGCTGCGCCCGAGGTCGAGGCCGTTTGCGCGGCAGCGACCGTTGAGGACGGTCCCGTGTAGACAGCCGCAACTGCCGCCCCTGCCTTGGGCTGACCGGCTCCCGTAGAGGCAGGCTTGACTGCAGTGGCTGTGGGAAGCGTGATCGCTGCTGATATGGCCGCGGACTTGGCGTCGTTGCGGGAGGTCAGAGGTGTCTGCTTGCGGCACTTGGCCAGTTGAGGAGTCGTCAGTGCGCAGGCGGGCAGTTGCACGAGGTGCAGACGGAAGGCGTAGTTACCTCCGATGGTTTGGCGGAACGCGCCATAGTCCAGACCTACCATCACGCGGGCCGAGTCCGAGGATGCAGCTCCGGCGTCCTGTGCGGGGGCAAGCGACCACACCGGCCCGGACACGCCCAATCGGGCGGAGAGCGAACGGGACTTGACGGAGACTCCCAGCGCTTTGGGGCCGGTGTAGGTGCCCTTTCTGGGAGCGAGGGCCTGGGCCCAGACCGGGGTTCCGGCGGCGGTGGCCTTGGCGCCCATACCGGCTGTGTGCGCAGGAGCGCTGAGGTGGAGGGTTCCGGTGTGGGCGGTCGGCCATGACATCTGAGTCGGTGTGATGGTGTGCCGGGTGGCTTCCGAGATGCGTACGCGCTTGGGCGAGACGGACTTCAGGCCCGTGACCGAGTGGCCCAGGTCTGCCTTGGGCAGGGCGGCCGTCGGGTGCTGTGCCGCGGGTAGCGCGCTCGCCGTGGAACCGAAGACCAGGCTGAGACTCAGGGACCACGCCAGGACCGCCGCCGACCCAACGAGCAGCCGCCGGACCCTACGGCGACTCCGCGCCACACCCGTTGTGCTGTTTCTGCGCGCGTCTCTACCTGACACGACCCACCCCTCGCCACGACGACATGCCGAAATGCCAGACGCTCGTATGGGGCTCACGCGCCTATTGCCGCTCCGCGTGATCGCTCGTCCGCAGACAAAGAATTACCTGAATGCGCAAACTCCAAGAATAAGGAGCCGGTAAAAACGAACTGTGAAGAGCCGATGAAGCGCTACAGATGCGGCCGCACCGGACATGCTCATGATGTGATCCGGATCACAGGAACCCCCTAACCAGGCACAACTGCTCATACGGTGACGCCCGTTCCGACCAAACCGCCGTGACGCCAAGCGCCCTCACAAGACCACCGGGAACCGCACATCAGGACGGTCAAGGCAAGCCCAACAGTGCTTTGCAAATACATGACCCATCACTGAGGGTTCAATCATTGCGACCAAAAATGCCGCGCCGAATTCCCCATGAGCCACAAGATTCAAGGAAAGAAAGTGCAAAAGAATAAGCGGACGCGTGTGCCCCTGGCCTGGGCACGCCGCATGATTGTTGGCGCTGCTGCTCTCGCGGTCACCGGGGCGTGGAGCGCTCCCGCTCTCGCCGACCCGGCTGGTCAATCGGCGCGCGCTGTCACGCCGCACGCAGTAGCCAAGTCGTCTACCTGGCTGACCGAAGACCAGGCCATGGCCAAGGCGCGCTCCACAGGCAAACCGGTCCAGGCGACAGCCGCCACCACAGACTCCTCCACGCTCACCGCCAACCCGAACGGCACGCTGACGCTCAGACAGACAGTGGCTCCGGTACGCCGGTTGGTACACGGACAATGGAAGAGTCTGGATCCCACCCTGGTGCGCCACGCCGACGGAACCATCTCCCCAAAGGTCACGACAGGCACGCTGTCCCTCTCCGGCGGTGGCACGGGGGAACCGCTCGCGAGCATGCGGGCCGGCAGCGGCTCCCTGGCCGTGTCGCTGCCCGCAGCGTTCGCTCTGCGCACGCCCACTCTCTCCGGTGCGACGGCAACGTACCCGGACGTGCTGCCCGATGTGGACCTCGCCGTGACCGCGCAGGACACCGGCGGGTTCAGCGAAGTCCTGATCGTCAAGAACGCCACGGCAGCCGCAAACCCTGCCCTGGCCAACCTCAACCTGTCCACCAAGGCGACGGGGGTGACCCTGGCCAGTGACAAGGCCGGTGACATCACTGCCAAGGACCACTCCGGACGCACCTTGTTCTCTGCCATCGCCCCCACGATGTGGGACTCCAGCCGTCCCGCGGCGAACACGCCAAAGGCCACCGACCCGCGCACTGGCCAAAGCGTGGACCGGCGCAACGGTGCCCCCCTCGCCTCGAGTCCCGCATCACCGGGTGACGCCGCCCGTAAGACGAGCCTGAAGGCCGCCTACCACCCGGGCCGCATCAGCCTGTCTCCCGACCGCGGACTGCTGACTGGCAAGGACACCGTCTACCCCGTCTACATCGACCCCACCATTACCTTCACACCTTCAGGGCAGACTGACACCGTCCAGGCATGGGCGTTCGTCGACAGTGAGTGGCCCGACACGGCATTCTGGAAGCCCGCCGCCTCTACCCCCGGGTCCGCTTCATGTCGGTTACACCGACTGGACCTCCGACGTCTCCACCAACCGCGCCTTCTACCAGACGAGCATCCACAGCAGTATCTGGGGCGCGCAGGACGTGATCGACTCTCATATCTCCTTCTACGAGAACTGGTCCGCTTCCTGCACCGCCGAAGCCGTCGACCTCTACTGGACCGGATCGATCACTTCGAGCACGACCTGGAACCACCAGCCCGCGAGGCTCGAATCCCTGGGCTCCCAGTCCGTCGCCCACGGCTGGTCCACCTCTTGCGGCCCCGCGGACGTCACCTTCGACATCCACGACCTCATGGTGCAGGCCGCCGCCGGCGAGTGGTCGAAGGCCACCTTCGAGTTGAAGGCCGACAACGAGAGCAACGACCTGGCCTGGAAGCAGTTCAGCAAACAGGCCACCATCACCACCACCTATGATCACAAACCCAACACTCCGACCTCGCTGACCACCAGCCCCGCTACGAGCTGCACCGCCACGACACCCACCTCGCTCGGGCTGGGCGACGTGACCCTGCGCGCCGGGGTGTCCGACCCTGACGGCACCACCAGCGGCCTCACTGCGGACTTCACTCTGAAGAACATGGCGAGCGGCAGCACGTATACGCGGGCGATCGACGCCACCAGCGGGACCACCGCCAGTACCGCCTTCTCTCACACCAGCAGCTCAGGGCCCTTCCAAGCCCTGACTGCCAAGACCGAGTTCGCCTGGTACCTCACCGTCACTGACCACGATCTGATCAGCGACCAGTCGAAGACCTGCCACTTCTACTACGACCCCACCGCCCCAGGCGCTCCCACCGTCAGTCCTGACACGTCATCGTCCACGACCCCGTGCCCGGAACTCAAGGACAGCCCCTCGGGCGGCAGCAAGTGCACTGTGGGCACCTCCGCGAGCTTCACCATCACCGACACCAACACCACTACGGCTCCCGGCAGTTACCGCTATCAGCTCAACGGCGGCAATCCCGTCAGCGTCACTGCCTCAAGCACCAGCCCCTACAGCGCGAGCTTCTCGCTGAAGCCGACCACCCAGACCAACGTCCTGACCGTCACAGCCGTGGGCGCCAGCGGCAACGTGGGCGACACCTACAACTACCTCTTCATCGCGCAGGCTCCCGCCACGGCCACCAGCGACGACCTCAACGGAGACTCCAACGCCGACCTGCTGACCGTCGGCGGCAAGAACTCGCTGCCCGCCGGCCTCTGGCAGGCCACGGGTAACGGCGGCGGAATGCTCAACCCCGCCGCCCGCAACATCGGCATCGACGGCAACGGCGTCTCCACCACCCAGACCGCCACCTCCTTCACCGGCACCCAAGTCATCACCGGCCACTTCTTCACCGGCAACGGCTTCAACGACGTCCTCGACTACAGCTACAACACCTCCACCGGGGCCATCCGCGGCGAGATCCTGCGCGGCCAGGGCGACGGCACCGACCTCCAGACACGAGCGGACGGCAGCGACTACACCCAAATAGCCGATTCCACCGCCACATTCGCATTTACCAACACGACCTTCAACGACGACGGCACCATCACCAAAACCATCACGCCTGCCACCTCGATCGCCAGCGGCGGCAACCTGTACCAAACCGTCAACGGCGACATCCCCAGCGGCTACCCGGACCTGCTGCTCCTGATCAACGGATCGCTCTACGACGAAGCCACTTTCAACGGGCGAGGCAGCTACGTCGGCACAGACCAGGCCACCGACCTGGCCGACTACAACCCCTACTGCCTGGCCCAGAACACCAGCACCACCACCTGCACGACCGGCTGGAGCGGCTGGACGATCACCAGCACCCTCGACGCAAGCGGCCTGCCGCAGCTGTTCGCCCGTGACACCAGCACCGACACCAGCGACCCCTCCCATGGCCAGCTGTGGTACCTCAGCCCCGCCAACCTCCAATCCCTGACCTACGACACCCTGTCCAACGGCGCCACCGACACCACCCTCACCTCCGTCGAGGCCGCCAGCAGCGGCTGGGACTCCGTCAGCCAGCCCACCCTTCAGGCCGCCGACATCAACAACGACCACTCCCCCGACCTTTGGACCATCAGCAGCACCGGCAGCGCTACCGCCCATGAGATGACCCTCAACGGCACCACCGCCAGCTTCACCACCCCCACCGGTCAGGCCCTGAGCACCGACACCCACGACTGGCCGCTGAACGACTACGACACCACCGCACTCACCGCCGACGACACCGCCACCAGCGCGATCACCCTCACCGGAACCAGCGGCGTCACCGCCCCGACCGGCGGCCTGTTCGACCCCGACATCCAACTCGACTCCGCCGACCACGACTACCTCCAGGGCAGCAAAGCCCTGGACCTGACCAAGTCCCTCACTGTGTCCGTCTGGGCCGACCCCACCGCCTACGGCGGCGCCGTGCTCTCGCAGAGCGGCAGCGCCGACTCCGGCATCCTGCTCCTGCCCACCAGCAGCGGCTGGCAGTTCAGCCTCAACACAGGCTCCGGCACCGCCTGGACCTTCGACACCATCACCGGCGGCAGCGTCCACCTCGGCACCTGGGCGCACCTGACCGCGACCTACGACAAACCCACCGGCGTGATGAACCTCTACGTCGACGACGTCTTCGTCGCCACCGGAAACCACACCGCCCCCACCACCGGTGCCAGCGGCAACTTCCAGCTCGGCGACGCCCTCAACGCCTCCGCCCGTACCGACTACTTCACCGGTGAACTCGCCCGCGTCCGCACCTGGACCGGCTCGGCCGTACCACCAGCCCAGCCATACACCCCGGCCGGATACCACCAAGCCGTCACACCCACCCGCATCCTCGACACCCGCAACGGCACCGGCATCACCGGCACCGGCATCACCGCCGGTGCCAGCACCGTCACCTCCGACTCCGTCACCCACCTCAAGATCGTCGGCAACAGCGTCACCTCACCCGTCAGCAGCGCCCCCACCACCGTCCCCGACTCGGTCACCGCCGTCGCCATCGACGTCACCGCCACAGGCGAAAGCGACACCGGCTACGTCACCACCTACGCCGACGGAACCCAACGCCCCATCACCTCATCCACCAACTTCGCCGCCAACACCACCGCCACCGGCTACCAGATCGTTCCGGTCGGCAACGACGGCAAGATCGACCTCTACACCCACATCGACAGCGCCGGCGGCACCACGGCCCTGATCGTCGACCTCACCGGTTACTTCACCAGCGACGCCACCGCGCCCGGAGACCAGACCTACACACCACTGACCAGCGCCATAAGGGCCCTGGACACCCGCTCCAGCATCGCCCACACCAACCTCACCAGCACCGGCACCGTGGCCGTCGGCACCAATTTCACCCTGCAGATCACCGGACAGAACAACATCCCCGCCACGGCCACCGCCGTAGCAGTCAACCTCGCCGCCGCCAACGCCGCAGGAGCCGGCTACCTCCAGGCATACGCCACCGGCTACGCCCCCACCGCCGACACCAGCCTCAGCTTCACCAGCGGAAACACCATCGCCTCCTTGTCAGGCGACGTCCCCATCGGCACCTCCGGAACCATCACCATCTCCGTCCACGGCAACGCCACCGCCGTCCTGGCCGACATCTCCGGCTACTACACCACCACAACCACCGGCCAGAAATTCCACACGCTCAACCCCACCCGCCTCGTCGACACCCGCAGCGGCATCGGCGGAACCAAGGGCGCCGTCGCCGCAAACGGCACCTACACCCTCACCACCGCCACCACCCAGCAAGTCACCACGGCCACCACCCCCACCCTCGCAGCCATGCTCACCGTCACCAACACCGCCAGCGGCGGCTACGCCACCGCCTACCCCACCGCCATCGGCAAACCCGCCACCAGCAACATCAACTGGGGCACCGGCGACACCCTCGCCAACCTCACCCTCACCCCCACCGACACCAACGGACAGATCAGCATCTACAACAACAGCTCCGGAAGCACTGACTTCGTCGTCGACTGCAGCGGCTACTACACCTGACACACAGCACTGACGCCGAAGGGCCGGCCTCTCCAGAGGCCGGCCCTTCGGCACAACGGCCGCTGGTCGCGTGCGACGACCAGTCACAACCGGCTCCACGACCCGGCGCCGTTCCGCGCATATACGCCTTCGCCCTGTCTACAGAGGACAGGGCGAAGGTCCGTTCATACGGCAATGACGAGCGGGGTTTCCATTCGCTGCCAGGCTCCAAGGACAGCCTTGTGGGCATCCGGCTGGAGGTGGGCGTACCGCTGGGTCGTCTGGAAGCTCTCGTGGCCGAGCAGATGCTGGACCTCGTAGAGCGAGACTCCCCTCTGGACCAGCCACGAGGCGCAGGTGTGGCGCATGGAGTGCGGCGGGTAATGCGGGACAAGTTGCAGCTCACCGTCGTCGCCGAAGTGATAGGCGGCCTCGACGGCTGGCCACCAGGTCTGCGTACGCCAGTTGCTGTCGGCGAGCAGGCGCCCGGAGCGGCCCTTGGTGATGGTGGTGAACACCACCGCGTCACGCTCGAGTCGGTGGATGTGGCGTTCGAGGGCCTCCAGGACGTGGGGCGGGAGCGGGACTTCGCGGCGGCTCTTGGAGCTCTTGGGGTACTCCTTGATGCCGCTTTTGGTATTGACCTCCACCACGAACAGGCGCGAGCGCCGTGTGTCGATACGCTGGCGGTGCAGGCCGGAGAGCTCTCCCCAGCGGAGTCCGGTGTAGAAGCCGAGCAGGCACATCGTCCGCCAGGCGGGGGCGAGTTCATCGAGGATGCTCTGCGCCTGGTCGGGCGTGAACCACTGCGGCGGTTTGACCGCGACGGTCGGCAGGTCGATGCTGCGGCACGGGCTCACCGCGATCACATCGTCGTCGACCGCCGCACGCATGATCGACGACATCAGGTTGTAGGCCCGCTTGATGGCGGAGGCGCCGACTCCCTTCTCGACCAGAGAGCGGATCCAGCTCTGGACGTCCATCCGGGTGATGGCCCGCATCTCCCAGTCCGCCCAGTTGGGCATGACGTGGTTCTTGATGCTGGACGCGTCGCCCCGCAGGGTGTGGGGTTCGACGATGCGGGCGTTCCACCACAGGTCGTGCCACTCCCGGAACACGGTTTCACCGGCCCGCGGGTCGCGCATGCCTCCGCGGGCGAACTGGGTCTCCAGCTCGATACCCCAGGCACGCGCCTGGGCCTTGAGGGGAAAGGACTCGCTGAACCGGTCTCCGGCCCGGTTGCGTACGGTCGCCTGCCACTTGCCGGACTTCAATTTGCGCAGGTACGCGGTACTACTCCTTCGTTCGGGAACGGTGGGGACCGGACGGACGGCGAGAGATCACCGGCGGGCACGCGGAGAAGCGACCAACCTGCTGGCGATAAACTCCTCCAGCCCGGAGGCGGGGACACGGACGCGGGAACGTTCCGTCCCGGTGCGCAGATCGACGACGGGGAGGTCTCCGGCGGCGATGAAGCGGTAGACGGTGCGGCGGTCGACGTCCAGGGCGGCGGCGACAGCGGGGATGGACAGCAAACGGGCAGGCAAGGGCGAGTCCTCGGGAACAGGGGGTGGAAGGCCAAGCCGGCGAATAGATTCAGCCGGGCTGCCAGGTGGTCCAGGACGAAGGTCAACCGCCCCGTCAGGGGAGTAGGACCACATCGCCGAGGCGCTGCGTCAGGGGATGGCCGCAGCGAGGCGTGGACCGCCGATGTTCGGGATGCGTGCGGCGGGTGGGCCCGCGCTCGTAGCGCGGGACGGAACTTACTGCTCGGGAGAGTCCGGAAGATCCAGCATCTCTTCCAGGCGATCCCAGTCGATCTCGACGTCGTCCACCCGGAAGCACTGCGGGTACCGCAAAGCAAGCCAACTCGCACTGACACCAGCCCACTCGGCGACTCCCCAAGCGGAGAGCCCCCTCCTGAGCCAATCCACCAGGCAGACCTCGCGAAGACCGGAGACCTTCTCCCCCAGGCCGGCCTCCAGCTCATCCGGCCGCAGCACAGCCTCGCGCGCCTGCCTCCACACCCGCCGATAGACCGACGACGACAGCGGTCCGCCCTGCTCACCGGGAAACAGCCGATCGCCTGGTCCCAGGTCGGCGCTGCTGATCCAGTGCCTCAGCACACCGGCAAGCTTGGGAGTAACAGGAACCTTCCTGCCCCTCTCTCCACGGACCAGCAACTCACCCAACCCCTCTTCCGGGAGGGTCACGTCGTCCACACGAAGGCCGATCGCCTCACCGGGCTGAAGCGCCGCCGCCCCCAAGGAGAGCAGGAACGGGTACACGGCCTGATTGCCGCCGGTGTCTTCCCGTACTCGTTCGAGCAAGGACCGAACCTGTACCGGGGACAGCATGGCCGCTTCGTCTATTGCAGGGACCGACACGTTTTCCTTGACTCCTCACATGGCACTTCAGGACGCACGCACGGCGCGTCCCCGGACTGGATTAAATGATCTGGACAATCGCCGGTTTCGGTAACCGGCGATCCCGTGCTATGTTGCCGCCCGCGCCACAGGATCGAGGTCACGTCACGGAGTGCCAGCGACTGCCTCCACCGCTTTCCACCAACCGTTCTAGGTTTGCTTGAAGTCGGCGCTCTATTCCAGTCTGTTCTGGCATCAACCTGTCTGCCGTCGGCGAATCATCGCGAGGGACGGACCCATCAGCACCCTCGACTGCACCACCAAACAGCCCAACAGAGCAGGCGTCTTCTAACCTTGTCATTTAACGATCGGGGTTGACTCTCCGTGGTTTCGTGCCGACTTTGTGATGGGCGGGGCGGCTGTATGCCTCGCCGGTCGCAAGGACGCGGCCCACGTCGTGACGGGTGGCCGGACCGCGGTTCTTCGAGCCACGTGGCCTTCCTGGTCCGGGTGTTGAAGGTTTCGGTGCACTGGCCGGAGAGCCGGTCTTCGTGCGCAGGTTCCTGAACCCCCGTCGGACGCGGGCGGGGGTGAGTCTGTTCGGCTCGGTCGGTTTCTCCCAGGGCCTGCGGAGGTCGGTGGCCAGTGGCCGGGCGAGCCGGAGCTGGGCGTAGGCGGCGATCACCAACCAGGTCCACCGGTCGGCCGCATCCGAACTGCGAAGCCTGGGCTTGGTCCAGCCGAGTGTCTGCTTGAGCAGGCGGAACGTGTGCTCCAGGTCGAAACGCCGGAGGAAGGACTGCCAGCAGCGGTCGACGTCCGCCGCGCTGGCTCCGGTGCCGGACCACCACAGCCAGACCGGCTTGTTCACCCCGCCGGACGGCAGTTTCTCCACGGCGAGGCGGATGACGGTGCCTTCGATGAGAGGCAGTGGTCCGTCGTGCTCGATCCAGGCCGCCCGCCGGGTGAGCCTTGGGTGCAGTCGGTCCCATGCCCGCGCGGTCGCCTTGCCGTAGAGGCGGGTGTCGGTGACCGTCACGGCCTGCTCGACGCCCCAGGTGGAGGGATCGCCGAAGACGAACTCGCCACCGTGCTTGGGTGGTCGGCCGCCCAGGGGGTTGGCCAGGGCGAACTCGTTGCGGGAGGGGGCCGGACGGCGCATCACCCGGTCTGAGCGGAGCCGGCCGAGGACTTCGACGGGCAGGTCAGCCAGCAGGTGGGCGATGCGAGGTGCGTCGTACCCGGCGTCCAGCACGACCAGGACGTGCGGGTCGCCCGGCTTCCACTGGCCGGCCTCAACGAGCTGCTCGACGACCTCGCGGATCTGGACGGTGGTCACCGCGGCGACGTCAGCGCCAGGCTCGAGGCGGACCGCGTCCAGCACCGCCGTCCACGACGTGCGGCCCGTCTCCAGCGCGGCCACGATCGAGTACGGCCAGCCGGGCACCATCTGGTGTTTGCCCTCGCCCCGGCCGAACGTATGACAAAAAGCCCGGTCAGGGCAGGTGTTGGCGTCCGGCCGCAACCACGGCGAGACGTCTGCGGCCAGCACGATCCGACCGTCCGCAGCCCTCGGCAGCGGCGTCGACACCAGGATCCGACGCAGCCGGGCGACGTCGATCCGCCCCTGGTTGAGGCCACCGTAGAGGGCCCCGTGCCCGCGGCGGTGTTCCGGGGCGAGCGCCAGATCGACGAGCGTCCGCACCGGCCCGTCCGTGCACAACAAGGCGTCGCATAACTCGAACAGCGCGTCGCCCCGGGCAATCAGACACTCGTACAACTCCGTCCGGAAGCGTGACACTTCCGCGAACGCGTCCCGCAGGACACCTGGGCACACCAGACTCATGACCACGGCCTTCGTACTGTTCCTCTGCCTCTGTGACGGAGCAAAGGATCAGACGGAGGCCGCCCTCACGTCCGCTGAACTGCGAAAACACCGAACAAGTTCGAGCCGCGTTCGACACCGGACCGCACGCTCCGAGCTCTCCAAGCATGTCAAGAGTGCTGGTCACGGAAGCTCCTCTCATGGAAGCGGCTCCGCCAGCGCGCTGGCGGAGCCGTGGTTGACGTAAAGCCCGGCCCGTTGGCGAGGTGGGGCCTGGGCCGGTGGCTTGATCGGTCTGCGAGTCTTGATCGCTGCCGAGCCTGCTGATTGGCTGGCCGGCATGACTGAGCTCGGACCCGTCGCCTGGCCACCTGCCCCGATTAGAACCGAGAGGCTCGTGCTCCGTGAGTCCGAGGCCCGGGACCGTGCGGCGTTCATCGAGTTGCATGCTTCGGCGGAGGTTCACACCTACCTCGGCGGCCCCCGGTCGCGGGACGAGCTTGAGCGCGAGGTGCCCGAGGTGCCTGGGCGGCGGCCCGGCACTTTCGTCGTCGATCTCGACGGGGCGATGATCGGACAGATCCAGCTCGTGAGGGAACCGGAGCACCATCGTCCAGCTGCGGCGGGGAAGGTCGATCTCGGCTACCTGTTCCTGCCGCGGGCGTGGGGATTTGGATACGCCGCCGAGGCGTGCGCGGCGGCACTCGACTGGTTCGACAGCGCCTTTCCCGGCGAGCCGGTGGTGCTCGCCACCCAGACCGCAAACGTCGCCTCGATGCGCCTCGTGGCAAAGCTGGGGTTCACCGAGGTAGAGCGGTTCCATGCCTGGGACGCCGAGCAGTGGCTCGGCATGCGGTCCCCGGCCACGCCGTCCGATTGACGAAGCCACGGGATCAGGCTCGTGCGGCAATCTCGCCGAACGAGGGCATTCCTAGGTAGATCGGCTGTCTGGTGGTCCACCGACCAAGTTCGAGCCGCGTTCGACGCCGGACCTTAAATGACAAGCTAAAGGGCCGAACTGGCTGTCAGGTGGCCGCTGCTTCGCTGAGTCGCCGTTGGACCTTTTCGATGAAGAACAGTGGCGCGGTCGCACCCTGGTAGGGATGGGAGTAGCGGCAGTGACCAGTCTCTTCGTCAAACTCGAAGTGTGCCGTCCACGTTCCCCTGCCGGAGTTGGATCGGATCTTTGCTTCCACGGTGAAGCCGTTCGTGGAGACACTCATGATCTTCCCCACGTCTTCTGCGGCAGCGCGCACGATGGCGGCGAACTCAAGCTCCGCGGGTGTCGGAACCCTGGCATCGAGTGACTCGTCGGTCTGGACGTCCTCGGTGGCGTAGTTCTTCTGGGCGAGCTTGACGAGCAGGCCGCCGACCGCGACGACGGCTCCGAGGGCTGCCGACGGCCGCGGCAGTCTGCGGAGCCCCGTGCCCCGCGTGCCTTGTTGTCGCGTGCCTTTGGTGATGCGCTGTTGAGCTGTCACCGGATTATCGTCCAGCGTCATGTCGATCACCGGTTGGCGAGCGTATTTCACCCGTCGAGATCTGGAGTGGCCGCGCGAGAAGGCCCCGTTCATGCGGGAGTTCAGCTCCCTGTTCGCCGATCTCGGTGAGGGGTTGGACGATCTGGGGGTGCCCGAGGGGCGGCCGTTCCCGATCAGCCCGGCGGGCGGGTACGACGTGGCGCTGAACCGGTGTTTCTCGGTGTGGCTGGCGTCTTGCCGTGGAACGCCCAGGCCGCACAGGCCCGGGACCTGCGCACGTACTTCGACTTCCTGTGGTTCGCGCGGGGCAGGCAGGACTGGCGTGATGCGTCCATGGACGACTGGGCGGCGTCGTGATGAGCGTGGACCTCGTCTGGAAGACACGAGGTGGGACCTGGAGGTGTCCACGGTCCACCAGTTCTACCTGTGGGCGATCGAGCAGGACCTTGTCCGGGCCAGTCCCATCCGTCAGCGCGCGGCTTCGGTGTGGTCGCCGTGGCGGGGCTGGGCTGGGCTGGTGGCACGATGGTGCGGCAAGTGCCGGCCGAGACGTCGCGCATGGGGCCACGACGCGAGGTGAAGTGGCTGCCACCGAAGTCGTATCGGCTGTGGCGCAATGTCGGGCTGTGCGGCTTCGGCTCGAAGGAGATGCCAAGGCGCGGGTTCCGTGGGGGGTGGGCGGCGCGGAACGCGGCATACGCGGGTTCGATGGTCCGTACGGGGCTGCGGTTGTGCGAGCACTCGGCGCTGACGGTGTTCGATCTGCCGCAGCTGCCGCCTGCGATGTCAGGGATCGTCAACGCGCGAGCAGTGCTGCCGCACGCGATTTCCAAGGGGCAGTCGGGCCGGGCGGTGTACTGGCCAGTGCCGGTGCTGCGAGATGTGCGCGACTACGTGGAGCAGGACCGGGCCAAGATGCTCGGCTACGGGCGCTCGCACGACCTCTACATCCCGACGCGCCGGTCGCTGCTGATGGAGGAACCGGCCGCACCCCGAATGCGGGGGGCCGGTGGGTGGCGGTGGCCGCCTGGATGCGGAGGAGCGGCGCCGACTGCTGGTGACGACAGCCGATGGCAGGTGGGAGCCGGCGATGGTGTGGCTGAACCAGTGGGGCCTGCCGATGACGATGTCCGGGTGGAAGCAGGTCTTCGCCGACGCCAACGCCCGGTGCCATGCCCAGGACGTAGACGTGAAGGCGACGCCGCACATGCTGCGGCACTGGTTCATCGCCCGCCGCCCGGGCAGCACCATCGCCGGCGCCCTGCAGTACCGCCACCAGCGCATCCAATGTTCGGGGCTACGCCGGCACCAGCGACTCCGGCCTCCGCGACGAGGTCGAGGCCGAAGAAGCCTTCGCCCGCGGCCAGTTCCTCGCCGAACTGGACGCCGACGACAACCGGCCCTCCCTCACGGGCCCCGCCGGAGAGGAAGCCGAAGCCCGGCTCGCCGAGCTCGCCCGTCACACCGTCTTCGACGGTCAGGTCGTCACCGACGAAGCCCACCTGCGTCGCCATCCTTGCCCGCCACGACACCCGCCTGTACCCGGGCACCTTCATGGAGAACACCGACCTGCGCCGCACTGTCGCTCTGTACGAGGAGGCCATCCGCCAGCTGGGCTTCGGTGCAGTCGCTGACGCCCGGTCCGTGATGGCGGGCGCAGGCTCACCGGATCCCGGAATGCGACACGCACACCTTCCCAGGTCAACGAGTCTTCTACGTCCCGGTGGTCGAAACGGAAGACAGTCCGGCCAACGCAGCGTCGCCGATTTCGCCGCCTTGACCAGCTGCGCGAGAATGCCGCTGCGCAGTGCGTCGCTTTCGAGAGCCCCGCAGGCGTTACTCGTCGAGGAACTGAATGGCGTGCTTCAGGAACCGCTCGGGATACTGGAACTGCGCTCCATGCCCGGCATCGGGGTAGATCAGCAGCTGAGCGTTGGGGATGTTCTGGGCGAGGTGCCAGGAGTTGATCGAGGCGATCATCACGTCGTTCTCGCCGTTGAGGACCAGCGTCGGCTGGGTGATCGCGTTCAGGTGGGCGTAGGGGTTCTCGCCCGGCAGCGGTTCCGCGTAGGCGACGGTCGCTTCGAACTGCGCCTGTGCGACCGCGGGCGAGCTCGGCGGGTCCTGGTCGGCCCGCTGGTGGCGGCGCTCCCAGAAGGCTTTGCCCGCTTGCTTCGCGGCTTCCGAGCGGCCGAAGAACAGGAAGAGGAAGTCCTCCAGGCTGGGGACCGGGTTCAGGGCGTACTGAGGCACCTGGGGGTCACTTGTCGGGTCCCCGCCGCGGAGGCCGGTGCCGAGCAGGAGGAGCTTGTGCACCAGCTGGGGATGGCGCAGTGTGACCTCCTGCACCTGGTAACCGCCGAGCGAGAAGCCGAGCAGGTCGACCTGCTCCAGCCCCAGCGCCCGGATGACCGCGGCGATGTCGTCGGCCATGTCCTCTATCCGGTTGCGCGGTGTGCCCGATGACGAGGCGATGCCGCGCCCGTTGAACAAGATGACCTCACGGCCTTCGGCCAGGCCGTCGGTGAGCAGCGGGTCCCAGTTGTCCATCCCCCCGCGGAAGTGCTGGACCAGGAAGATCGGGACGCCCGAGGGCTTGCCCCAGCGCCGGTAGGCGAACCGGTCGCCGTCGACCTCGATGTACTGAGTCGGTGCGGTCACATGCGTGTCACTCATGGCCTGAGCCTTTCTGGAGGGGTGAGCATTAGAATGACGATCGTAATCTTAAAAGTCAATCTCTTTGATGTCGATCGACATCTATGTATGGTGGACCGTCGAGCGTCGAGCGTCGACCGACGAAGGGACGGCTGGACATGCGGGTCACCAAGGCACAGGCAGAGCAGAACCGTGCCCACATCGTCGCGACAGCCTCCAGGCTGTTCCGGGAGCGCGGCTATGACGGCGTCGGCGTGGCAGAACTGATGGCAGCCGCCGGGTTCACCCATGGCGGGTTCTACAAGCACTTCCGCTCCAAGGCCGACCTGATGGCCGAGGCGTCCGCAAGCGGGCTGTCGCAGACCGTGGCACGGACAGAAGGCCTGGACCCCGCCGAGTTCGTCGAGCGCTACGTCTCGCGGGAGCATCGCGACGGGCGCAGCGACGGCTGCACCATCGCGGCCCTCGGCGGCGACGCCGCGCGTCAGCCGGCCGACATCAAAACAGAGTTCGCAGCCGGGATCGAGAACCTGCTGACGGTCCTTCAGTCCCCAAGCGATACGCCGGGGGATGCGGACCAGCGCGCGGCCCGCATGATGGTGATCGACATGCTCGCCCATTCGGTCGGCGCGATCATGTTGTCGCGGGCATGCCCGGACGGTTCTCCGCTGGCGGACGAAATCCTCGATGTCTGCCGCAAGGAGATTCTCGCGTCACTGGCACAGGGCAACAGCGACCGGCCGGCGGCAAGGAGTCCAAAAACCTGACCGCAGCCGACCGACGCAAGCCCAGCTCAGCACCACGAGCAGCACGACGCCGGCTCCCAGTCGCCTCAGTACGAACACCGGCAGGACCACCCCGCCGCCCTTTCGGGCGATCTTCTGCAACGCGCGGTCCAGGCGCGGGGCGCGGGCGGCCAGCAGGCGCACGACCTCGCGCACCCACCGGCTCACGATGGAGCGGCGCACCCCGTTCCCGCCGACCATATCGCCGGGCCGCTGGTCACAGCGCAGCACCGCCAGACGATCCCGGCGATCTTCCCGGCGAGCAACGCCCGCCACCGCAGGACGATCTACTTCAGGCGGCCGCATATCGGGCCCACGGCGATCACGCCACGGCACGCGGCACTCTCGTCGGCTTCTCCCTGCAGGCCGAGCACCGTGGCCAGCCCGGCACCGGTTGCCCCACCGCCGGAATCGCAGGGGCCATGGCTCGCGAGCCCACAGCCGCGGAGGTACGCGAAACCTACGCCGCCGAGTCCAGGAATCTGCCGCGTGGATGTCCACCGAGGCCGACGACGGCCTTCCCATGGTGGCCATCCTGGTCGGCGCGATCCTGCTCGCCCGCGCCACGGCGGGCACGGAACTGTCGGAGGAGATCCTGGAATCGACAACACGCAGTTGGCGGTAGCCATCCGGCCGGCCGCCCCACCCGTCCAGTCATGCCGGTATGGGCGGCAACGGCCGGATGACCTGCCATTGGGGATTCGGGCCATGCCGCAGCCAAGGACTACCCGGATGGTCACCTGGGCCTGAGGCCGGGCCGCGTTTCAGCGAGGCAGCAGGACCTCGACCTGCCCCCGGATGTCCTGCACGATCTCCTCGACGCTCAAGGCGATGTTCACGCCCACCGCCATGCTGAGGAACATCACGGCGGACACGATGTGTGCCAACGTCGCGGCGTCGCCCTCCGTGACCCGCTCGTCCCGGCGCAGCACGGCGGCGACGGCCTCCTCGGTCTGCGCGACGATGGCCAGTGCCGCGCCGTGCCGGGGCTCCTCGGGGTCGCCGAAGACCATCTCTCGCAGGTAGGTGCGTCCGTTGTCGACCTGAACGCGATTGCACTCGACGATCGGCCGGACGATCGCCAGCACCGCGTCCAGCACGCCGGGGACGGTATCGGCGTCCGCCCGGCCCCGCTCAAGTGCTTCGACGTACTTGGCGTTCTGGACAAGGAGGAGGAGCTCGCCCTTGGTCTTGGCATAAAGGAACAGCGTCCCGGTGCCGATGTCGGCCTTGTCCGCGATCTGCTGGGTCGTGACCTCGTCGACGCCGTGTTCGGCGAACAGTTCACTGGCGGCAGCGACAATGCGGTCGAGTTTCTCCTGCTTGTTCCGCTCGCGCCGTCCGAGAGGCATGGCGGTGTCCTCCAGGAATAGATTCTGACTGTAATCAGTTATGATTGTACTCACTACCATGTGGGCTCGAATGTGGCTCCGCTCATTCTCCCATCGCGGGGCGACGTGTCGTTGCCCCTCCATGCGCAGCCACGTACTTCACATCCCCCTGGGAAAGAAGGAACCAATGCCCTCCCTCGATGGAGCAGTCGTCCTCGTCACCGGCGCCAATGGCGGTATCGGCACCCACTTCGTCCACGACGCCCTCGCACGCGGCGCCGCCAAGGTCTACGCCACCGCCCGCACCCCCCGCGCCTGGGACGACGAACGCATCGTCCCCCTGCCCCTTGACGTCACCGACCGCACGTCGATCCACGCGGCCGTGGCCGCCGCGGCGGATGTCACCGTGCTCGTCAACAACGCGGGCGCCACCCCGCCGAGTGCGAGCCTGCTGGACGTCAGCGAGGCGGACATCCGGGCGAACATGGAGACCAACTTCTTCGGACCGGTCTTCCTCGCCCGCGCCTTCGCACCGATCCTCGCCGCCAAGAAGGGGTCCGCCCTCATCGACGTGCACTCCGTTGCCAGCTGGTATGCCTTCGGCGGCGCCTACAGCGCGTCCAAGGCCGCACTGTGGTCGGCCACCAACTCCCTGCGCATCGAGTTCGCACCCATGGGCGTCCACGTGACGGGTGTGCACATGGGCTACGTCGACACCGGTATGGCCGCGCACGCCGACGGACCCAAGATGCTGCCGACGCAGCTGGTGACGGCGGTCTACGACGCCGTCGAGGCCGGAGAATACGAGGTCCTGGCCGACGACTTGACCAAGGGGGTCAAGGCGGCTCTGAGCGGCCCCGTCGAGGCGCTTTACCCGGACCTGCACAGCACGGACGCCTGAGCTTGATCTTCGGTCCCGACGTGATCTCTTCACGTCGGGACCCAGTGATCCATGTTCGAACAGTTGGACGGCCGGTGTCCAAAAGCGGTGCGCCGTCGCGGCCGTCGAGCGGTGGATGACATCGGCGGTCGATCCGGCAGCAGCCCGATCCGACCACGGTGCCGAAGACGTCGGAAATCAGGTGGGCCCCCCGGCAAACGAGGACGGGCGCGGCATCGGCCGCGTCCGTCCTCGTTTTCGATGCGTGTCAGCGTTGCTGGTTGGCGATGCCGATGTAGTGCCCGAGCCGGTACTCGAAGTCGATGCCGGCCTGTTCGACGACGGCCTGCGTGCCTGCGGCCCGGGTGAGGAAACCAGGGAGGGTGAGGGAGTGGGCGAACTCACCGTACGCGGCGACCAGATCCGCGTCCGGGGGCAGGGACGCCCGGTTGATCTGGGCCTTGGCCGAGGCGAGTGAGGTGCGGTCGAAGGAGGCGAGCCGGGCGACGACGGTGCCGACGAAGGCGTCGAGTTCGCTGTCGGGCAGGGCGCGGGTGACCCAGCCCCAGCGTTCGGCGGTGTCGGCGTCGTAGTCGTCGCTGGTGAGGATGGCCTCCAGGGCGCGGTCGCGTCCGATGGCCCGGGGCAGGCGTTCGCTGCCACCACCGCCGGGCAACAGTCCGCTACCGACCTCGGGCTGTCCGAAGATCGCCTTCTCACGACTGGCGTAGCGCAGATCGAGGGCGAGGGCGAGCTCGTTCCCGCCCCCGCGGGTGCGTCCACGGATGGCCGCGATCGTGATGTACGGCGCTTTGGAGAGTTCCAGGACCAGATTCGTCCATGCCGGCACCGCGTCCGGGTCCTCGGAGGCCGGGAAGTCGGCGGCGGCGGCCAGGTCGAAGTGGTTGTAGAAGAAGTCGGGGGTGGCGCTGTCGAACAGCACGACCTGGATGTCCGGGTCGGTGGCCAGTTCGGTGACGATCTCGATGAGGCGCAGGACCGTCTCGCCGACGATGAGGTTGACGGGCGGGTTGGCGAAGGTGATCTTCGCGATCTGCGGTGAGGTGCGCTCGTAGTGGATGGTGCTCTGCTGCTCGCTCATGGTTGGCTCCGGATGCGTGAGGGGTTCAGACGGCGATTGGGGCGCGAGGAGGGGAAGGACGCCCGGGGCGGATGGACTTGCCGAGCAGGTCCGGCGGTCCCGCCCCACCTGCACTGCTCACTCCTCGTAGTGCGGGAGGATGTCGCCGTTCTTGACGTAGGTGAGGGCGGCGGCGACGTCGTAGGCGTGGATCGCGGAGACCTGCGGTGCCAGCCGGTTGGACAGGTCCTCGATCGCGTTGCCGGTGAAGAAGGCGTCCCGTGCCGCGGTGTCGGTGAACCCGAGGCTGACCGAGGCGTGGAAGTGCTGGTCGTGGGGGTTGTCGTGGGCGACGCTGGGGGTGTCCCAGAGTTTTTTCGTCCAGGGCAGGAAGGTCTGGGTGCGCAGTTCCTTCAGCACTCCGGTGCCGGCGAGCGCGGGGGCGAGCTGCTCGTTGACGAACTTCCGGAAGGCGCCGGCGCCGACCCCGTCTCTGCGGCGCAGATAGATCAGGGTGCGGGCTCCGACCGTCTGTCCGGGGCCTGCGAGGTCGTACCAGCGGGATGAGTTCGGCGGGCCGGTGTAGAGCAGGGTGCGGCGGAACACGTTGATCTCGTCGGCGTAGGCGAGCTTCGTCTGCTTGCGCCCTTTCAGGGGTGCAAGCGCCGATTGGAAGGTGACTTCCGCGACGCCGTCGATCTTCCGTTCCGCGGGGATCGCGGTCTGGACCCCGTCGATGGCCGGCCATAGGCCCGTGTTGTGCTCGGCGAGGTGGATCTGCCGGTACTCCTCCAGGCCCGGGGTGGCGGAGATGATCCCGGAGTGCGGGCCCTTCCAGTGGTCCATGCCGGTCTGGCGGGGCTGGTCGGTGCGCACCCACAGCAGGATCGAGGAGGTGAGAGGCTTCTTCACTTCCAGGGGCGCGGCGACCGGTGACGTGCTCATGATGTTGCCCTTTTTCCTGGTCAGGTGGTCATCGAGCCAGGAACTCGACCGCTACGGGGGCGAACTCCTGGTGGTACTGGAAGATGCCGCCGTGCCCGGAGTCGGGGTAGATGATCAGCTCGCTGCCCTTGATGCGCCGGTGCAGGTCCTCCGACAGGATCGACGGCACCATGCGGTCGTTGTCGCCGTTGGCGATCAGGGTGGGCTGTGTGATCGACGACAGGTCGTCAGGGGCGGAGCGCCCCCACTTCTTGATGGCCTTCAGCTGCGTCTGGAACGCCTTGGTCTTGATGTCCACGTCGCGGTCGACGGTGCGCTCCTTGAGCCGGTTGACGAACGCGCGTGCGGCGGGCTTGCCGGTGGCATTGCGGTTGAAGAACAGGAACTCCTTGGGGTCCGAGCGGGTCAACGTGGCGCGCAGGATGTCCCAGTAGGTGACTCTGGCAACCTTGTCCATGTCCTTGCCGCCCTTGGGCCCGGTGCCGGTGAGGACCAGCTTGCGGACGAGCTCGGGGTGCTTCACCACCAGGGCCTGAGCGACCATGCCACCGAGGGAGAAGGAGAAGACGTCGATCTTGTCGTACCCGAGCGCCTTGATGAAGGTGTAGGCGTCCTCGGCCATCGCCTCGACACTGTCCGGCACCTGACCGGTGGATGCCCCGACACCGCGGTTGTCGAAGGCGATGACGTGACGGCCCTTCGCGATGGGATCGATGATGCGGGGGTCCCAGTTGTCCAGGGTCGCGGCGAGGTGGACGAAGAAGACGACGGGGATGCCGCCCTTCGGTCCCAGCTCGCGGTAGGCGTAGGTGACGCCGCCGGCCCTGACGGTGCGGGCCGGGGCCTTCGCGTAGGAGGTGATGACGGCTTCGTTCGGGGTGTCTGTGCTGCTCATGACGGATTCTCCTTGCGTGTTCTGTGTCGCTGTGTGTTTCGTGTCGCCCGTCGCGGTTGCGGCGGGTCAGCTGTTGCCGATGACGGCCTTGCCGCGGATGCCGCCCTGGGACAGGGACCGCAGCGCGTGCGGGGTCTGGTCGAAGGGGAACACCTTTCCCACAACCGGGCGCACCGCGCCCTGGTCGATGAGGGTGGTGATCTGGCGGAGCTGGTCGCCGCTGGCGCGCATGAGCAGGAACTCGTACGTCACGCCGAGCTTCTTGGCCTGCTTGCGGATCTTGCGGCTCAGGGCTGCGACCGCGAGGCGCAGCAGCGGGTTCAGGCCGGCCTCGCGAGCGAACGCGGGGTCCGGGGGACCGGCGATCCCGATGGCCTTGCCGCCGGGCTTGAGCACCCGCAGGGACTTCTCGAGAGTCTCCCCACCGAGGCTGTCCAGCACCAGGTCGTAGCCGGTCAGGAGCTGCTCGAAGTCCTGGCTGCGGTAATCGATCACCGTGTCCGCGCCGAGCGCGCGCACGAAGTCCGCGTTGGAAGCGCCGGCGGTCGTGGCGACGTGCGCACCGAGGTGTGCGGCGAGCTGGATCGCGATCGAACCGACCCCGCCGGCCCCGGCGTGGATGAGAACCTTCTGCCCGGGCCGCACCCTCCCGCGCTCCACCAGCGCCTGCCACGCCGTGAGCGCCGCCAGCGGCAGCGAGCCGGCCTCTTCCATGCTGATGGAAGCGGGCTTGAGCGCCAGGTCGCCCTCCGCTACGGCGATGCGCTCGGCGAACGTGCCGATGCGGTCCTGGTGGGGCCGGGCGTAGACCTCGTCTCCGGGCTTGAAGCCGCGAACCGCCGTCCCGACGCGGACGACGGTGCCCGCGACGTCGTTGCCCAGGATCAGCGGCAGCTTGTAGGGCAGGACCTGCTTGAACTCACCGGCGCGGATCTTCTCATCCAGCGGGTTCAGCCCGGCGGCCTCCACTCGCACAAGCACGTCGTGCTCCCCCACGGTGGGCTCGGGGACCTCCGCCTCCTGCAGCGGCTCCTTGTACTTGGTGACGACGAACGCTCTCATGGGGCGCCGCTCCTAATTCTTGTCCTATTTATCCAGGTATGAGACTGGATCGGCAAACCCGGCGCGACATCCGGGGACCTCACAACCTCGCCCCACACCACTGATCCGAGTACACTCAACTATGAGTCCACTCAGAATTATTGTCAAGGGGGGTCCCCATGGGAAGTGATCACATGCCGATCGGGCGCCGCGAGAGGGCCAAACAGGACAAGCGCGAGCGCATCATGACCGCAGCCCGCGAGCTGTTCGTCGAACACGGCGTCGACAGGGTCACGACGCAGCAGGTCGCCCGCCGGGCCGATGTCGCAATCGGGACGCTCTACCTGTACGCGTCCACGAAGGCCGAGTTGCTGATCATGGTGCAGAACGAGAAGTTCGCCGCCGCCGTCGATTCCGGCCTCGCCGCCGCGAACGCCGCCGTCGGACAGGGCGCGCTGGAGCCGGTCATCGCTCTCATCCGCCCCGTGGTGGAGTGCGTGAGGGAGCACATCGAGAACGGCCGCACATACGTGCGCGAACTCGTCTTCGGCGACCCGGCCGAGCCATACCGGCAAGTGGGCCTGACCCTTGCCGGTCGCCTCGAAGACGGCATCACCAGTCTGCTCACCCGCAACGAGGACATCGGCGCCGCCGACGCGGCAACACTGGCGCGGGTGATCACCGCGATCATCCACATCAGCACCACCGCCACCGTGTGCCTGCACCGCAGCGACGAAGCCGTGCTCGCCGACATCCGCAACCAGATCCACGCCACCCTGGCACCACATGTCCGCGCCGCATGACCGCTCACTCCACGAGCCGACCATGTCCTCGGAACGGGGGCACTTCGTGAGCACGCACTAACTGGCTCTAACAAAAGCGAGTTGATCATGTGACTGTCGGCTTGATCGCTCGTTGATGAGGACATGGGGAAGCGTCAGTCGCGGCCGTGGATCGTGTCGGACGAACTGTGGTCGCTCATCGAACCGTTGCTGCCCGAGCAACCGCCCAAGCAGGTCGAGGGACGGCCGCGAGTGCCCGACCGGCAGGCCTTGTGCGGCATCTTGTTCGTCCTGCACACCGGCATCCAGTGGGAGTACCTGCCCCAGGAGCTGGGCTTCGGCTCGGGCATGACCTGCTGGCGGCGCCTGGCGGCCTGGAACGAGGCCGGCGTGTGGGACCAGCTACATCAGCTGCTGCTGAACAGGCTGCGGTCGAAGAACCAGCTGGACTGGTCCCGGGCGGTGATCGATTCCTCCCATGTCCGGGCCGCACGCAGGGGCCCAAAAGCGGACCCAGCCCGGTCGACCGCGCACGGCCGGGCAGCAAGCACCACGTCCTCACCGACGGCCAGGGCATCCCGCTCGCCGTGTCGCTGACCGGCGGAAACCGCAACGACGTCACCCAACTGCTGCCCCTGCTGGACAAGATCCCGGCGGTGGCGGGAGTAGTGGGCCGGCCACGCAGGCGGCCCGACATGCTCTTCGCGGACCGCGGCTACGACCACGACAAGTACCGCCGGCTCCTGCGTGAACGCGGCATCCGGCCCGCGATCGCCGAACGGGGCCAGCCTCACGGCACCGGCCTGGGCACGTTCCGGTGGGTCGTCGAGCGCACCATCTCCTGGCTGCACGGCTTCCGCCGCCTGCGCATCCGCTGGGAACGGCGCGACGACATCCACGAAGCTTTCCTCGGCCTCGCCGTCTGCCTGATCACCCACCGACACGTCCAGAGGCTTTGTTAGGGCCAGTAAGGCGTCGTCACCATCGGCGCCGGAACCGCGGGCACGTCACCGCGATCCGCGCCGCGCGACTCGGCATGAACGAACCACGCGCCGATTTCGGCAAGCTCCGCCTTGCCCCGGTCAGCTCTGAGAACCTGCTCACGGCGCACATGCTCAGGCCGGCAGCGTCCGTCCGCCCTGGGCCTCACGTTCCCAGGTGGGACTGCGGTCCTTGTCGACCAAGGCCGCTCGGACGCCCTCCAGGAAGTCCGGCGTGCGGATGGTCGTGCGCGTGAGAGTGAGCTCGGTGTCAAGGCACTCGCGCAACGTCTGCTGTCTGCCCCGGGCCAGCAGGTCGTGAGTGATCTCCAAGCTCTGCGGCGAGGCGGACTCCAAGGCGATCAACGCGCCTGCCGCCCAGGCGGTGTCGAGGTGACGCAGGCGTTTCTCGATCTCGCCTAGGTTCGGCGCGCCGAACGCCCAGTCCATCTCCCCGCGCACCTCCGCCAGCCCGCTCTCCCCCACCGGGGAACGGTCGGCAAGACGGTTCAGGACGACGTTTACGGGGACGCCTGGGCTGTCTGCCAGGGCATCTCCGACCGCACCGAGCCTGTCCGTGGGGACGAAGTGCGTGGCCAGCCCCGTGTACAGGGCGTCGGCAGCGTCGAGACGGTGCCCGGTCAGTCCCAGGTACATGCCGATCGCGCCGGGCAGCCGCGGCAGAAAGTAGCTGGCCCCGACGTCGGGGAAGAAACCGATGCCGGTCTCGGGCATCGCCAGCACCGCATGCTCGGTGACGACGCGGAAGGCTCCGTGGACCGACAGACCGAGACCACCGCCCATGCACATGCCGTCGATGAGCGACACGACCGGCACGGGATACTCAGCGATCCGGGCGTTGAGCCGGTACTCGGAGGCGAAGAACCGCTCACTGGCCTCGGCATCCCCAGCGAGGCTGTGCTCGCGGACCGTGCGGATGTCGCCGCCGGCGCAGAAGGCCTTCACACTGGTGCTGGCGATCACCACAGCGGACAGCGGCGTGTGCTCCCATGCGGCGAGCGCACCGTCAATGGCCGCGACCATGCCTGTCGTCAGGGCGTTGAGCGCCTTGGGTCGGTTCAGAAGGATCCGGCCGACGCCCCGGTGCTCGTCGGTGAGAACCTCGCCCTCAGCAGTGTCAGTCATGCGTCTCATCTCGTACTCCGCGCGGACCTGGCTGTTGTGCCATCACCGTTCCTCAGTCGCCGGCCCTCAGCCGTAGATCTGCGCGCAGAGGTCCTGGATCTCGTCGACAGTGGGCCCAACGGGATTGTCGGCGGGGAAAATCCGGACGCGGGCGCCTGCTCAGCCACGAGGGGCGACAGACTGAACCACTCGGCCTTGGCGATGCCGTTGACCTGAGGGGTGGGCACCTCAAGATCCTCGCACAGGTCCCGGAGCGCCCACACGAACCTCCCGGCCGCCAGGGCATCGCCGTCGCCGTCGGCGGCAACTCCGAGCGTGCGGGGGCAGTCGGCGTGCCGGCTCTCGGCGGCCGGTACGGAGAACGCCGTCGCCGCGGGGAAGAGCATCGCGTTCGACAGACCACGAGCAACGTGGAAGTGCGCGCCGATCGGGCTGCTCCTGCCGTGCCTGAGCGTCACGCCGGCCTTGGAGAAGGCGATGCCGGCCTGGGCCGCGGCGAGCATCATCGCCTCGCGAGCCTCGGAGTCTGTCCCCCGTCGGCCAGACGCGGCGGCGGTGGTAGTGGCCGATGGTCCGGGACCGCGTTCAGCGCAAGGCCGTCGGAGAAGGGACTGGCCTTGCGGCTCAGGTACGCCTCGACGGCATGAGTGCGCGTCGACGCCGCTGTCGAGGGTCGCCCGCACAGCGCCGCCGCGCCCCCGCAACCAGAGGCGCCCCCTCCTCCTGAGTTTACTTTTCTATACTCAGTCAGTAGCGTCAGGACCAGCACATCGACCTGGCTGCACGCGGGACGTGGGCGTGGCAGCAACCTGCGAAGGAGCACCACCATGGGAGCAAGCCCAGAGGCACAGCAGTTCGCCCAGTTCCTCGAGAGCGTGAGCGCGAAGTCCTCGACGCCGGGCCTTGACCTGGCCATCGTCCGCGACATCGTCGACTCGAACCACAAGGCGTCGACCGAGCCGGAGGGCGTCACGTACGCCGAGGTGGACGCGGGCGGCGTCCCCGCCCTCTGGGCCATCCCCGAGGGAGCCGATCCCGACCGGGCTCTGCTCCACTTCCACTTCGGCGGGTCGGTCACCGCCTCGATGCACTCGGACCGCAAGGCTGCGGGCCATATCGCGAAGGCGGCCGGCGCCCGCTCTCTCGTCGTGGACTTCCGCCTGGCGCCGGAACACCCGTACCCGGCGCAGCTCGACGACGCCGAGACGGCGTACCGGTGGCTGCTCTCGCAGGGCTACGAGCCGCGGAACATCGGCAGCACGGGCCATTCGATCGGCGGCACCCTCGCGGTGATGCTCCCGCTGCGCCTGCTCGCACAGGGGGAGGCGACCCCGGGCGCGATCGTCAGCGTCTCGCCGTGGACCGACCTCACCATCCAGAACGCGTCGGTGGACGAGAACGAAGACAACGACAAGATGCTCAGCAGGAACACTCTTGAGCTCTTCCGTGGAGCCTGGCTCCAGGAGCCCGGAGTGGACTTCGCCGATCCGAAGATCAGCCTCGTGAACGCCGATCTGACCGGCCTGCCTCCCACGATCGTCCTCTACGGCGAGTACGAGACCCTCGCCGACGACGGCGCCCAACTGGGCCGTCGCCTCAAGGACTTCAAGGTCACCTCCGAGGTCCACCCGCTGCCCGAGGGACAGCACTCGTTCGTCCTGGGCGCGGGGCGCGTACCCGAGGTGGACGAGGCGATCCAGCGGATGGGTCAGTGGCTCCGCAAGCACCTGGGCGCGTGAGCTGAAGCCGCACCGGGCGGAGCGGCCTTTCGGCCGGACCGCCGCACCACCGCGATGCCGGTGACCGGTCCGCCTGTCGCCGGCATCCTGCTCGACCATGTCGGCCGGCATGCGGTACCTGTGTCTGACACGCTTCCACACACAGCCACACCACCGTCCCTTGATGCCACAAAGGAGTGCGCGATGGGAACACACGAGGATGTCTTCCGCGCCAGTACCGAGGACCCGGAGAGCTTCTGGCTGAAGGCGGCGGAGGGCATCGACTGGGATGTCACCCCACGACGCGCCCTGGACTCCTCGGGTGCCCCCTTCCACCGCTGGTTTCCCGACGGTCGGCTCAACGTCTGTTTCAACGCGCTCGACCGGCACGTCGAAGCCGGCCGCGGTGAACAGGCCGCGCTCATCTACGACTCCCCCGTGACCGGCACCCGGCGCACCTACACCTATGTCCAGCTGAGGGACGAGGTGGCGGCTTTCGCGGGAGCGCTCGCGCGGCTCGGTGTCGGGCACGGCGACCGTGTGGTGATCTACATGCCGATGGTTCCCGAGGCCGTTGTCGCGATGCTGGCCTGCGCACGCATCGGCGCGGTGCACTCGGTCGTCTTCGGCGGGTTCGCCCCGCGCGAACTCGCGCTGCGCATCGATGATGCGGCCCCCAAGGTGGTCGTCTCCGCCTCCTGCGGCATCGAGGGCAAGCGTGTCATCGCGTACAAGCCCCTGCTCGACGAGGCGATCGAGCTCGCGGCGCACAAGCCGGAAAAGAGCGTGATCCTGCAACGCCCGCAGGAGACGGCCGAGTTGGGGCCTCACGATCTCGACTGGGCCGACCTGGTGGCTGCCGCGCCGCCGGCCGACTGCGTTCCCGTCCCCGCAACCGACCCCCTCTACATCCTCTACACCTCCGGAACCACCGGAAAGCCCAAGGGAGTCGTGCGTGACTGCGGCGGCTACGCGGTCGCCCTCCACTGGTCGATGGGGGCCGTCTACGACGTGGGCCCGGGCGAGGCGATGTTCACCGGCTCCGATGTCGGCTGGGTCGTCGGGCACTCGTACATCGTCTACGCGCCATTGCTGGTCGGCGCGACGACGGTGCTGTACGAAGGCAAGCCGGTGGGCACCCCGGACGCGGGCCAGTTCTGGCGCGTTGCCGCCGAGTACGGGGTCAAGACCATGTTCACGGCACCCACCGCGTTCCGGGCGATCAGGAAGGAGGACCCGAAGGGAACGCTCACCGCGGGATACGACCTGACCGGTCTGCGCCACCTCTTCCTCGCCGGCGAGCGCCTCGATCCCGAGACCTACCACTGGGCGAGCGATCTGCTGGGCATCCCGGTGATCGACCACTGGTGGCAGACCGAGACCGGCTGGCCCATCGTCGCCAACCCGGTCGGCATCGAAGCCGCCCCCATCAAGCCCGGCTCCCCCAGCCGCCCCCTGCCGGGCTGGAACGTCCGCATCCTCGATCCCGCGGGCGAGCCGGTACCGCCGGGCGTCGACGGCGCGATCGTCGTCAAGCTCCCCCTGCCGCCGGGCGCGCTACCCACCCTGTGGAACGACGACAACCGCTACATCGCCTCCTACCTATCCGCCTACGACGGCTACTACCTGACCGGCGACAGCGGTCACATCGACGACGACGGCTACGTCTTCGTCATGGGCCGCACCGATGACGTCATCAACGTCGCCGGACACCGCCTGTCCACCGGCAGCATGGAAGAGGCCCTGGCCGCTCATCCCGACGTCGCCGAATGCGCCGTCATCGGCGTCGCCGACGCCCTGAAGGGGCAGGTACCGCGCGGCTTCGTCGTCCTGAAAGCCGACGTCGACCGCGAACCGGGAGAGGTCGAGGCCGAACTCGTCCAGCTCGTGCGCGAGCGGATCGGCGCCGTCGCCTCCCTCAAGGACGTCGCGGTAGTAGCCGCCCTGCCCAAGACCCGCTCGGGAAAGATCCTCCGCAAGACGATGCGCGGCATCGCCGACGGACACGACGAACCCATCCCCTCCACAGTGGACGACCCCGGTGTCATCGAGGCCCTGCGCCCCGTTCTCCGCCGCGCCGGTCACACCCCGTGATCGCCTGGCGCCGTTCCTGGCTGCGGTGGGCGGGCGCGCCCGGCGGACTGCCCCACCGGAGCCTTTGACGCCGATCATGTCGCGACCCGGCGTTTCCCCAGCGACCGGCAGTCATCTGCACGGCCCGCGTCCAGGCGCATCCGATCAACTGACCGCCTGAGGGCTGGAAGAACTGGCCTTCACCACCGAACTCGTGGTCAGCGAACTGGCGACGACCGCCATCCGCTAGGGCACGAGCCCCGGTTGAGCTGCGGATGATCTTTCAGTCCGCCCTGACGGGCGAAGTCTCCGACGCCGGCCGCGCCGCCCCGCACCTGCGCCATGCCCGGGTCTTCGACGAGGACGGCCGGGGCCTGCTCCTCCTCGCCCAGCCCACCGGACACTGGGGCACGCGGCACAACCACGAGGGCTAGGTCATCTGGGCGGAGCAGGCGATCCCAGTTTCGGTTGCAGAAGTCCCCATCCGCTCTGGCGTGAGGTTCTCGCGCGAACTGCGCCGCGCGACTGCGTGCCGCATGCCGGCACCCACTTGCCACCGTCCACCCAACCGCATAACATTACGATCGTAATTTGATAGGCCGATTGCGGCTCCGACTCGGCCAGCGGGCGCAGTGCGGGTGCGTCTTCGAACCCGGAAACAGAAGAGCCCGGTGTCCACGTCCAGGCGGTGTCTGCGCCCCCCTTTTGGAACCACCACCCATCACCTGAGGAATCACCCATGCTCAACGCCCTGTGGAACCCGACCGTCGTCGGAGAGATCGCCCTGCCCCACCGGCTGGCAATGGCCCCCCTGACCCGCAGCAGGGCCACCCCGGACGGCGTGCCGACCGAGCTGAACGCCGAGTACTACGCCCAGCGCGCCTCGCACGCGCTGATCATCACCGAGGGCACCCAGCCCTCCGCCGACGGCCAGGGCTACCCGGTGACCCCGGGCATCTACACCGAGGATCACATCGCCGGCTGGCGCAAGGTCACCGACGCCGTACACAAGGCCGACGGACGCATCGTCATCCAGCTGATGCACACCGGGCGCATCTCCCACCCGGACAACACCCCCCACCACCGGCAGCCGGTGGCACCCTCCGCGATCAAGCCGGCCGGCCAGACGTTCACCCCGTCCGGGCTCCAGGAGATGCCGGAGCCGCGCGAGCTGTCCACCGAGGAGGTCGCCGCCACGGTCGACGACTTCCGACGCGCCGCCGCGGCCGCCATCGCGGCCGGCGCCGACGGCGTCGAGATCCACGGGGCCAACGGCTACCTGGTCAACCAGTTCCTCTTCCCCAGCACCAACCAGCGCACCGACCAGTACGGGGGCTCCCTCGACAACCGCATCCGCTTCGCGGTGGAGGTCGCCACAGCCGTGGCCGACGAGATCGGCGCCGGCCGCACCGGCATCCGGATCTCTCCCGGCAACCCCTTCAAGCTCAACGACCTCGCGGAGAGCGACCCGCACGAGCTCTACCCGCACCTCCTGCGCGCCCTCGCCCCCCTCAACCTCGCCTACCTGCACATCGGGCACGGCGGCGACGAGGAACTCCTCTCCACCCTCCGCAAGTTGTGGCCGACCACGCTGATCCTCAACCGGGCCGGTGCCGACATCGCCGCACGCGCCAAGGACGTCGAAGACGGTCTGGCCGACGTCGTCACTGTCGGCACCATGGCCCTCGCCAATCCCGACCTCGTCGAGCGCGTACGCTCCGGCGCCCCCCTGAACACCCCCGACCCCGCCACCTTCTACGGCGGCGGCGCGGCCGGCTACACCGACTACCCCACCCACGCCGCCTGACGAAGCGCAGCCCGGCGCCCGAGGGAACCACCACCTTCTGGCGCCTCGACACAGCTGCGGCGCACGGAGGCCGGCGACCCGAGGAGTTACGGGCCGCGACCGACGTGCGCCGCAGCGGTTTCACCTCACACCCCGGCGTTCTGCGCCGCGATCGAGGGAGTCCGGAATCACGGCCCGGACCGATACCGGTCGCAGCCGAGGCTCACCCCTGCGAGGGAGGTACCGGGAAGAGCATGCAGCTACTGGTGGCATGGGCGAGCAGACGATCCGTGCCATCGACCAACTGCGCCTGGGCCAGGGCGGTTTGACGGCCCTTGCTGACCACCGTGCCGATGGCGCGTACCGTGCCCGTGTCCACGGTGATCCGTCGCAGGAACTTCACCGTCAGGTCGAGCGAGGTGTACGCAACGCCCTGGGGAAGGGTCGACTGGACTGCGCAACCAGCCGCCGAGTCGAGCAGGGTGGCGAAGATGCCGCCGTGCACGCTGCCGATCGGGTTGTAGTGCTCCTCCCCCGGTGTCAGGGAGAAGACCGCCCTACCGGGCTCCACCTCGCTCAGAGTGAAGTCGATGGAGTAATTGATGGGCGGCGCCGGCAGTCGCCCCGCCTGCAACTCACGCAGGAAGTCGATACCGGCCATGCGTCCGGCGGCTTCCGCCAGGATCGCGGGATCTTCCCATTGATACGTACGCGTTCGTCCCACGACCGGGCACCTTCCATCTGGCTTTTGAAAACGAAGCTAGTTTCCCGCTCCCCTGACTGTCAATGACGAAGCCAGACCCTTACGCTGGCGGGATGGAGTGGCTTGAGGCGAGCACGGAGAACTGCCCCGTCCAGCGCACGCTCGACGTGGTCGGAGAGAAATGGACGTTGCTGATCCTGCGTGACGCCGTCAACGGAGTCCGCCGCTTCGACGACTTCCACCGCCACATCGGCCTGTCGGAAGCCGTCCTCAGCGACCGCCTCCGGAAGCTGATCGCGGCCGGCATCCTCAAGACCGTCCCCTACCAGGAGCCAGGCAGTCGCTCCCGCAACGAGTACCGCCTGACCCGCAAGGGCTGGGATCTGTGGCCTGTCCTGATGGCGCTGAGCCAGTGGGGCGAGGCGTACGCCCTCGGCCCCGAGGGGCCCGTACTGGACATCCGTCACACCGACTGCGACGCCCCGGTCCGCGTCGTCGTCGAGTGTTCCGCGGAGCACTCCACCCTTACCCCCGCGGAAGTCACCGCCCGACTCGGACCCGGTGCTCGCATCCGGACATGAGCACGTCGGCCATGCGGACGCCGGACATGGGCCCGCCAGTCATGGTATTACGCACGTCAGGCCATGGATTACCCTCGAGTGGGAAGCATCAGCCTTACGGAGCGAACGGAGGAAGCTCGTGGTGCGCTACGCCAAGGAGCACAAGCAGGTGACGCGGCGACGCATCATCGAGAAGGCCGGCCACCGGTTCAAGCAGGACGGCATCGACGGCTCAGGCATCGCCACGCTGATGGCGGACGCAGGGCTCACCAACGGAGCCTTCTACGCCCACTTCGCGTCCAAGGACGACCTCGTCGCCCATGTCGTAGCCGAGGAACTCCACACGCAGGTCGCGAGTTACAGCACCCTGCGGCCCGGCCGCCCGGGACTCGAGGACCTCATCCGCGAGTACCTGTCCCCCGAGCACCGGGACCACCCCGGCCTCGGATGCCCCTCCGCCGCCCTTCTCGACGAGATCGGCCGCTGCGAGGACGGGACCCGGCAGGCCTACAGCGACGGCGCGCGGGCCATCCTGGAGGAGATCTCCGCCCGCCTGACACCCGAGGACCCGCGGTCCGCTCAGGCCAAGGCCATCGGGCTGTTCACCATGCTGGTGGGGACGATGCAGCTGTCCCGCGCCCTGTCCGACCAGAAGCGCGCCGATGAGGTCCTTGAGCTGGGGATCGAGAACGCTCTCGCGTTCATGGGGTGAGACGGAAGGGAAGGCGAGGTCGCATCAGACGAACGGGTACCTCGAGCCGCTCACCCGATGGGCGCCACGGCCCTGAGGGCACCACCCGCGGCCCAGACCACGACCGCACCGCACGCCCTTTACCGCTCGAGGAACTCGAGAGCCGTCTCCACGAACTGCCCGTGGAACCGGAAGATGCCGCCACAGCCGGCGTCGGGGTATAGGACCAACTCGCCGTTCGGCACTCGCCGCGCCAGGTCGACCGAGTTCTGGGTCGGAACCATCCGGTCGCTCTCGCCCGCTCACTCTCTAATGGCTGCGCAGAACGTGGATCCGTGAACCGGAGCTCACCGAGCCTGCGGTCCGCCTCCAAGGCGATCGCTTGCTACGGCCGTGTCGATCTTCTATGCATTGAGCGAACTCGACTCTATGGAACTTGACCGCAGGGGTGCTGAGCTGCTGTTTCAAGTTCCAACGGAGCATGAGGAAAAGGAACCCTGTGGCCGATCTCATCACCGTCGAGGATCCCGATGGCCCAGATGGCGGCCAACTTCCTCGGCGGCGGCGCGGTCTGCAACGCCTTCGCCGGCCAGGTGGGCGCCGAGGTAACAGCGTCGCCATAATCGCTTCGAACGAGACATTCAGTGGCTGGAGCCCTGGCCGAGCAAACCGCAGCCGGATGAACGGCACCGCATGACCGACCCCGGAACCAACGGGGTCGGCAGCACGGCGAGATCAGCCGCCGACTTCCCGCGCCACACGCTCCAGCCGGCTCCGGTAGTCCTCCCACCACGCCTGATCCCCTGGCGGCAGGTTGTCCTTGCCTTGCAAGAGTCCGACGGATCCGTCGATGAGCTCTCGCACGATGTCGGCGTGACCAGCATGCCGCTGAGTATCGGAGATCACGCGCACCACGATGTGGTTCAGCGTCACCTCTCGGCGTTCCTCCGGCCACCACGGGACGTGACCGACCGCGTCAAGCGGCAGCGTCGCGATCGTGCTGTTGGAGTGCTCCCACGCCTGGCGATACAGCCCAACGATCTCTTCCCGTGATTCATCCGCAGTGGCCCACATGTCCGAGTTGGGCTCTGACTCCTCGGTATACCACCAGGACGGCGGCTCCCCGACGAAGAACGGCCGCCCAAACGTGTCGCCGAAATACCCCAGCTCCACGCTGGCGACATGCTTGACCAGCCCCAACAGGTTCGTGCCCGTGGGAGTCAGCGGACGGCGGACGTCGTACTCCGAGAGACCATCGAGCTTCCACACCAGGGCGTCACGCGCCTCTTGCAAGTACCGGAGAAGGTCCGCTTTCGGGTTCGGTGCGATCATGCGGGGCAGTCTCCCACCCGGCACTGACAACCGGGAGCGACATCAAAAGTCGGTTCTGGCACAGATCTTGGGGAGCAGTGACGGAACGTAGCCACGATGTTCGATTGCTAGGGACGGGTTCACGCAAGACCGCATACGTCTTGCCGTCCGGTTGGCCGGGAAAAAGCGATTGCCCGCGTGCGGGGCAGCGCACACAATCTCCGTCGTGCTCTCTCAACAACGCGACCGCAAGCATCCAGACTTCGCCACGCGCATTGAGGATCACCGTGTTGAACCACGTCATACGTGAGTATCGCCCTGCCGACCAGGTCTCCTGGCTACGCTGCCGAGTGCTTTCCTTCTTGAACACTCCTTACTTCGACGACGTCCTGACGAGCAAGCCCGAGGTGCCCGCCCCAGGTTTCGCGCTGGTCGTAGCCTCCGAGTCGGGAGCAGTCCAAGGACTCATTGACGTCACCGTCGGCGAAGAACTAGCGACCATCGACACCGTTGCTGTCCACCCCGACTACCAGCACCAGGGCCTCGGTCGTGCACTTCTCACCGAGGCGCGCGCCCGTGTCGGCGCCTTGGGTGTGCCGACGATGGATGCTTGGACGAGGGACGATCCCGCGACGTTGAACTGGTATCGGGCGATGGGCTTCACCGAGAGCCAGCACTACCTCCATGTCTATGCCAACTATTACGCCGATGCCGGCGAGCCGGACCGGGCCATCACCGAACGCCGAGAGGGGCTAACTGGCCCTAACAAAGCCTCTGGACGTGTCGGTGGGTGATCAGGCAGACGGCGAGGCCGAGGAAAGCTTCGTGGATGTCGTCGCGCCGTTCCCAGCGGATGCGCAGGCGGCGGAAGCCGTGCAGCCAGGAGATGGTGCGCTCGACGACCCACCGGAACGTGCCCAGGCCGGTGCCGTGAGGCTGGCCCCGTTCGGCGATCGCGGGCCGGATGCCGCGTTCACGCAGGAGCCGGCGGTACTTGTCGTGGTCGTAGCCGCGGTCCGCGAAGAGCATGTCGGGCCGCCTGCGTGGCCGGCCCACTACTCCCGCCACCGCCGGGATCTTGTCCAGCAGGGGCAGCAGTTGGGTGACGTCGTTGCGGTTTCCGCCGGTCAGCGACACGGCGAGCGGGATGCCCTGGCCGTCGGTGAGGACGTGGTGCTTGCTGCCCGGCCGTGCGCGGTCGACCGGGCTGGGTCCGCTTTTGGGCCCCTGCGTGCGGCCCGGACATGGGAGGAATCGATCACCGCCCGGGACCAGTCCAGCTGGTTCTTCGACCGCAGCCTGTTCAGCAGCAGCTGATGTAGCTGGTCCCACACGCCGGCCTCGTTCCAGGCCGCCAGGCGCCGCCAGCAGGTCATGCCCGAGCCGAAGCCCAGCTCCTGGGGCAGGTACTCCCACTGGATGCCGGTGTGCAGGACGAACAAGATGCCGCACAAGGCCTGCCGGTCGGGCACTCGCGGCCGTCCCTCGACCTGCTTGGGCGGTGGCTCGGGCAGCAACGGTTCGATGAGCGACCACAGTTCGTCCGACACGATCCACGGCCGCGACTGACGCTTCCCCATGACCACATCAACGAGCGATCAAGCACACAGTCACATGATCAACTCGCTTTTGTTAGAGCCAGTAAGGCCGATCGCTTCTTTCCTCCACGCCGGCGTGGAAGACGAACGGGTCATGCGCGAGCAATTCGCCCGGGTGTACGTCTGTCGTCGCTTCGCGATGGACGTCCTCTGAACACGGACGGCACTATTTCTGTCTCTGGCTTGTTCGAATCCAGCGCGCCCGTAGAGCTGCCGCTTGATCTTCTTGATTCGGTTCACAGCGCCCTCGACGCTGCCAGAGCTCGATTCCACGGTCAGTCGGCAGTCACGGCGTCGAGGTCGCGGAGCAAGTGGAGTGCGAAGTTAGCCTCGATCTTTCTTGACGGTCCGCCGACGGCGTCGGTGGACCGTTTTCGTGCCGTGGACTGAGCCTGCGCAGGCCGAAGACCCGAGTGCCGCCTCGGGAGGGCGCCGGATTCCGCTGCTCCGTGTGTTGAGGTGCTGTCGAAGGGACGGGGAATCTGCTGATCAGCCAGGGCCGGGCAGTTGGGTGAGCCGGTCGAAGGCTGCGGTGATGTGACCGGTCCAGGGCCAGTGCCGGGTAAGGCGGAGGATCCGTCGGCGGCCGGTGGTCACGAGTTGTCCGGCCGCGGTGAGCAGGCGGAGCCGTAGTCGGCGGGGCTCCCAGAGCCTGGCCGTGCCGGTCAGGGCGAGCATCGGCATCCAGGCCAGCGGGTCGAGAGCGATCTGCACGATCGCCAGCCAGATCCGGTTCTGGGCCGTGCGGTGCAGGGGCAGGTTGCGCAGGCCGGTGGCCCGGGCAGCGCGGATGCGGTCCTCGGCGCGGGCCCGTAGCCGTTGCCGGAGTTCGAGCTCGGCGATCGGCCGGCCCAAGGTGTTGGTGGCGAAGCAGGTCAGCCGCATGCCGTCCGCATCCGTGAGCCGCAACTGAGCCCCGGGGTGTGGCCGTTCCTTCCGGACGATCAGCCGCATGCCCTTGGGCCAGCCGTCCAGGACGTCGCCGGTGAGTTCGGCGACCCAGGCGCCGTCGCGTATCTCGCCGTCGGCCTCGACGGCCGCAGTCCAGGCCGATGCCGGAACCTTCAGCACATGCTGGTGGACCTGCTCGGTGATCACCATGCCGACCGAGTAGGACAGCCACCGTCCCCGCTGAGCGAGCCAGGCGACGAAGTCGTGGGTGCCGCCCGCGGAGTCGGTTCGGATCGGCGTCCGGCGCCCGCTCCGGTACTTCTTCGGCAGCTGGGCCAAGGCCGGTTGGGCGACGGTGATGTGGTCAGCGGCCGTGTTCGATCCCGCGTTGCCTGCTCTGAGCAGGGCCGCGACCGGTTCACCCGTGCCGCCCGGTCCGTGGTCGACGAACCCCATGAGCGGGTGGTGGCCGTAGGTTCGCTTCCACGTGGGTGCGGGGTCCTCCTTCTCCGAGTGCGCCACCACCAGCACCCCGTCGAGGTCCACGGTCACCGTCCCGCCCGCATCAGGCGCTTTCCGGTCGGCCAACCGCCAGACATGTCGGCGGACTTCAGCCCGCGCGGAACGGATGGCCCGCAGGGCGCTCTTCCCGGAGGCCGCGAGGGTGTCGATGAGCCGGGAGACCGTCGGGTCGGAGGCCACCGGCCCGAACACGGCCGGCTCGGCCCGCAGCATGGCGACATCCGCGAGGCAGTCCCCGCCCAGCGCGACCGCCAGGGCCACGTCCAGCAGGATCTTGCCCGGATCGTGCACGGCACGAGGCTTCCGCCACGGCGTCAGCGTCGCTGATATCGCGGTGTCCAGGCCGGCCTTGCGTACGGTCTCGACCAGCAGCACGCCCCCGGCCTGCGAGACCACCGTCCGGCCGCCGCCCTCGATGCGGACACGCGGGTATGACCCGATACGCTTCTTCACCGGGAGAGTACTTCTTTCCGTGCAGCCCACAGGACCCTAGACAAGTCCCATCGTTGCAGGTCAGGAGCATTTTCTGCTTATTTGATCAAGCCTCGGACGCCCCCAATTCGTGAAGAGGATCTCGCCGAAGTCGTGGACATGCCCGGCGGCATCCAGTTCCGGGCAGTGGGCCAGGACGTTCTTCAGGTCGGCGCGGTTCTCCTCGCTGAGGGCACTGGGGTGGCGGGTGAGCCAGCCGGTCACCTGCCGCACCGTCGGTGGCGGCGGCGCGTTAGGAGGCCTACTGCGCAGGGTGGCGATGTGGGCGCGGACCATCTGGTAGGTGACGGGAGCGTGATCGGCCAGTAGTTCGCCGTGCAGTATCGGTTCCTTGTCATGGCTTGCGCATGGCTCCCTGATCGCGCCAGAGTTCGGAAACGCGGAGTTCAGGGTTTGTTGCGGCAGGACGGGGACAGGCAAGTGTGCAGCACGGATCTGACCGCCAAGGAGACGGCGATATCTCGGTTCATCCAGGACTACCCGCATGCGGTTGAGGCTGGCCGTGGCCATCCCGCCCTCCACGGGTGTGAAGACGTCCGGTGGTCCGAGTTCCCGGAGTGCCCAGCCGCGATCCCGGTTCTGTTGCACGGACTCCTCGATCAGACTGCCGCGCCCGAGGCCAAGCGCGTACTCACCAACTCCATCCTCAACAGCATCACAGAGATGAACCTGGCCATGCCGACAGTGCTGCCGTTCCTGCTCCGCCTTGCAAGCGACCCTCAGGTTCCAGTGCAGTCTGGCCTGCTGGGTCTTCTGGTCTCGATCGCTGGATTCTCCGAGCCGGTCGACGGACGCAACGAAGCCGTGGTGCGGTGGTTCGGCAGTGACGGCGATCATCCCGAGCGTGAACAGTGCCGGGCCGTGTTCACGGAGAACGCGAGCCTAGTGGCGATGTTGGCGGAGAAACTGACCCGTCTCGACGATCGAGCGAAGCTTCGACAGGCTGCCGGACTCGTGTGAGTTCCCGCGTTCAGGCCGCTTCCGCGACCGTGGGTGGTGGTGCGGGGAAAGCGACGACCTCGTCCAAGAGTTGCTCATGCCGCAGGCAGTGGTAGAGCTGTCCGATCATGCGGTTGAACAGGTTGCACCGGGCTGAGGCGTGCCAGTCGCCCTGGTTCACGGCGGCGTCGGTAGTGGGCCTTGGCGCTGAGTGAGGCGGTGATCGAGGAGAAGGCCCAGAGGTAGCCGTGCCTCCTCCCGTGCGACGCCGACAAGGGATGGCCGGTGACGGGCCTGGAGCCGATTCAGCGTCGCTGGCCGGTTGTTGTGGAGCGAAGCAGGGGCGGGTTGAGCAGCCACGCCTGTCCACGCCGATACAGGGCGGCAGGACGGCCGGTAGGGGGCAGCCACTGATCTCCCGTCGGCTGCACGAATCCCGTGGTGTTGAGGATCTTGCGGCGGAAGTTGCTGGGATCCAGTTGCTGGCCCCAGATCACTTGGTACACCGTCCTCAGATCTCTGAGGGTGAACGTCTCCCCGCAGAAGGCGGTGGCCGCAGCGGTGTACTCGATCTTCCGTCGGACCTCCTCCAGAGCTTCCGCCAGGATGGCCTGATGGTCGAACGCCAACTCGAGTGTGCCGTCCTCCAAGTGCGCCACCGGCGCCCAGAATGCACGTGCGGCGTCAGTCCCGCCGACGGGGGCCGGCAGGTTCGGCCCCAGTGCAAGGTAGGCGACCGTCACCACTCTGCCCCGTGGGTCGCGTCCAGGATCTGCGTAGGCGCCGAGCTGCTCCAGGTGCAGCCGACTGCCGTCGATGCCGGCCTCTTCCGCCAGCTCACGCAGGGCGCCGTCGCGCAGGGTCTCGTTCTTTTGCACGTAGCCTCCGGGCATCGCGGGCATGCCGTGGAAGGGGTCCAGGCCGCGCTCGACCAGGAGCACCATCAACTGGTCGTCCCTGAGGGTGAAGATCGCGAGGTCCACGGTCAGCCAGGAGGGTCCGACCTCGTCCGAATCCTTCAGCCAGTCGTCCACCCGCACCCCTAAAGGTCTCATTGACTTAAACTCCGCCGACACTTATGGTCACAGCAACCATAACTGTAGGAGCCGGGGGTAGGACATGACCACGTCCGACGCGCTACCAGCACAGGAGACAACGCTCGAACCCACGGCCGCCACCCGTCATCTGTGTGCCGGCGTGTACGTGGACGAACGCTTCCGTGACCTTGTGATCGACGAGGTCTGCACCGCGCCGCACCGCAGGGTCGCCCCGTCCTACGGCTTCGACATCGTCCCCGTCATGCAGCACGCATGGCGTGCCGCTGCACTCAGGGCCCTCGCCCGGACCACGGTCATCGCCGCGATAGCCGCTCCCCTGCTCAACGGAAGCGTCCCCGCGGCCCTTCTGATCGCCAGCGGTTTCGGACTCCTGTTGCTGCTGCGTCTGGCCGTACTGCTGCGAGGCGTCGACAGCCAGTCGATGGCGGCCGGCAGGTCCCGACGCCGTGTCCCGGATCCCTTACGGGCTCATCGCCATCTCCTCAGGTTCCTCCTCCCACGCGTCACCACGCCCAAAGCACGTGTAGTCAAACGCGTCACCACGGCCGCACTGTGGCTGGCCCTGACCATCCTGGCCATCGGCCTCCTCTATCCCCGACAGGCAGTGGCGGCGCTCCTGCTGGCCGCGGCGCTCACACTCGTCTACCTGGCCGTGGGCGCCACACGCCAACTGATCCTCAACCGCATACTGCGCACACCTGCCCTGCGCCCCTCCCGCCTGTCCGGCCGTCAGCGAGCAGCCGACCGTCAGCAGCACCACATGTGCGCCGTGTACCGCCGAACCCGGCACAGCGACGACGAGGACGACGACCTCACCATGTTCACGCTCTTCGGTGACGAATCGCCTTTCATCGGAGCCGGCGAGCTCGTCTACCAGTGGAACCCGCCGATGAGCATCCAACTGCTGAGGGCCGAATCCGACGACGAACCTCTGCACGAGCGTGAGCACGCGGTGCCGCCCTTCAAGGCACACGAACTTGTCGAATACCTACGCGAAGCCGTTCTGCCGCTCAACGCCGACAGCCACGACGTCCGGCTGCCTGCTGAAGTCCGGGACCGCGTCTACGTCGCCGAGACCGATGTCGCCGTCGACCAGTCTCTCCTTCCGCACCACTTCACCCGCAGCGAACTGCGCTCCATCATCGACACGCCGGAATCGAAGCAGCACCACTTCCTCGAGATCATCACACCCGCCGACGGGTCCGAATTCGTCGCGACCGTCCTCCTGCACGTCAGCTTGCAGGGACGCACCCTGAGCCTGTCCACGGCAGCATGCGTACTCGCCCACACACCGCGCTCGTTCCAGCGGGGTGAGGAGTTCGGCCACCACGGTGCTGCGGCGGTCCTCTGGGCAGCCTTCAACGAACTGAGCGCGCTGCCCACCGACATCCAGTACTCATGGCGGGTCTTGCGATACCTCTACAGGGTGGCCAAGGCCGCCGTGCTGCCCCGGGACCTCACCAGGACCCCCATCCGCAACATCCTCATCGGCAGCCGCGTGAGCATACGGGAAGAGTCATCCCAGACCTGGACCAAGGTCCAACTGGAGAAGAGCGACATCCTCGGGCGCCTGAAAACCATAGAGCAACGTCTCTTGAGTGCCGCCAGTGACTTCCTCCAGGCCAGGGGCGTCGATACGTCCGGTTTCAACGACCGCGCCCTCAAGATCATCAACAGCGGAATCTTCAACTTCGGCGACAACAACAGCTTCACCAACAATGCCGTAGGAGACGCAGCTCAGGTCAACGTCTCCGCGAACCAGCCCGCACAGGCCGACAACGGAGCAGCCACATGACCAACAACAAAGGCATCATCAGCCGCGGCAACAACAACACCTTCAGCACCATCGCCATCGGCGATCATGCCCACGCCTCCGCGACCGCCCCTCTGCCCTCGGCCGAGCCCGCCACCGAAGCAGACATCCCGTGGGACCTCGGCATCGTCACCATCCTCAGTGAGGAACTCCGCTCCGTCATCGACGAGTTAAAACTACGCCGCCACAAGACACCCAGCGGCCTCTACTTCTACCAGGGCGAACACATCTCCTCCGACGCCACGTTGCGCATCGTGGCCACACAGACCCAGAGCCAGGGCCAGCGATCCACGATGGCGGCCCTGGAGAACCTCCGCCGCCATTACAACCCCCGGCTGTGGGCCCTCGTGGGCATCGCCGGAGGTCTCCACGACGACCACGCCCGAATCGGCAACGTCATCGTCTCCACCGATGTCGTCTACTACGAGAACCGAAAGATCAATCCTCAGGACACCCGCCGCCGCGGTGAACACCGCCAAGCGCCGGCGCACATCGTGCATGCCGTGAACGCCTACTTCACCGAGTACGGGACACCGGCACGCATCAACGGCCAGATGACCGCACACGCCGGCGAGCAGTACGAGGTCTACCCCGGAGTCATCGGGTCAGGCGAAGCCGTCATCGCCGACCGGGCCAGCGACATCCGCACCTACCTGACCAACTACCACGAAAAAGTCCTCGCCGTAGACATGGAAGCCGGAGGCCTCAGCCAGTACTGGCAAGAGAACTCGGTCCACGGCACAACCAACCCCGGCTGGATCGTCATCCGCGGCGTATCCGACAACGCAGACGAACACAAGGGCCACGGCCACCACGAACTCGCCGCACGAAACGCCGCCCACGTCCTCAGCTGCCTGCTCCCCTACTTCTGAAGTCCGGCCCCGAGGCAACACCGGCACAGCCCAAGGAGAACTCCCACCACCGGAGCCTCAGCATGAACGCCTTCCTGCTCGGCATTCTCAGCTCGCTCGCCGCCAGCGCCCTCCTGCTCGGCCTCAGCCTCGTGCACGCCGCACGCCCCCTGTGGTGGCTCACCGCCGCCTGCTCCTGGTTCAACGGCACAGGACTCCACCGCGTCTACCGCCGTCAAGCCTCCGCGGAGCACACCATGCGCCAGGACCTTGCCCGCGCCCAATGGGTCAAAGTCATGGCAGGACGCGGCAACATCCTCACCCGCGAAGCCTTCGCCCCCCTGTGGTCGGGCACCGTCTCACCCGCATCCGTCCAGATCCTGCTCCCCGACCCCGACACACCCCACGATTCCTGGCTCGACCGTCGCTCCCACAATGTCGCCCACTTCGACCCGGGCTTCACCCCCGACCTCCTCAGAAGCCAGGTCCGGGCCAACATCGACTACCTCACCCGGGCCGCCCACGCACAACCCGGCATCCGACTGCGCCGCTACAACCTCCCCCACACATGCCGCATCATCGCCACCGACAAGGTCGCCTACCTCACCTTCTACAGCGACACCGCGCACGGCAGGAACTCGCCCTGCCTCTACGCACGAGCACCCGGCCTCCTCTACAGCATCGCCCTCCAACAGTTCGACACCGCCTGGACCAACAGCACCGAAGCCCCCCTCACACAGCATCCCTGACATCAGATCGGACCTTTGATCACTGGCCTCCTCTCCCGCGCCTGCGGGGGCTGGGCGCAGAGCAGGGCTCCTCGGTAACGGCTGGCTGCGCACGGTGGGCAGACCTTCGAGGGTGTCGCCGTCCGCGTCGCCCGAGGCAGTGTCGTTGACCAACTCGATCAGTTGCCGCACCGACTTCAGGAGGCTCTCGCCCTTGCGCTTCTTCTCGCGCTTGAACGACGGCCGCAGCAACGCCGCGTCCCGGAAGGCCAGATCGGCCTCGAACTCCTTGGAGGCGCAGCCCTTGCCCGCGATCACCGGCAGGCCCGGCCGGTGCGGCGGCCAGGTGCGGTTCGCGGTCCAGCATCGCGGACCGCACCTCCCGCTCGTCCGTCCTCGGGTTCGCCAGCGCCCACAGGACGGACATCCTGGTCGGGGTGCAGACCAGGAACAGGCGCAGCCCCCAGAAGAACCCGGAGCGCGAGGCGCAGTACCCGTATCCGGCCCAGCCGACCATGTCCGACCGCTTCACCGTCGGACGCGAGTGGCCGTACTCCACCGGCGTGGAGTCGACGATCCTGGGGTTGTCGAACCAGAAGTCCGTCTCGACGGCCAACAACCGTATTGCCTTCTTGACCGGCGGCAACGCCGCCGGCAGCCACTTGTTCCAGCCCGGCTGCCTGGGCACGTACGGGAACATCGGTCCCAGCCGGGAGTCCACGAACCGCAGCGAGCGCGGCTCCGAGGTGAGGCCAGCAGAGCCTGCGCGTCGGCAAGGGTGACCAGCTCGGAATCCGTCAACTGCGGCGGTCGGCCAAGCCATCGGGTGGCCCCGATCTCGTCGTCGATCTTCACCTACGGTGCGGTCGACAGGGCGTCCAAGGTTGTTCGTCACATAGCGATCTTGGACGCCCTGTCTCCGTACCCGGACACACCGTCAACATTCGAATGACTCGTCCAGGACGCCCGCTGCGGGGAACGAGACGAATTCCAGCCGGAGCGGGCTGCCCCTTGTGCGGGGCGGCGGGTTCATCTGGCGAGTTCGGCGGGCTCGTCGAGCCGTGTCAGCTTCTGCGGGTTTCGCACGATGTAGATCCGGGTGACCTGCCCGTTCTCCACCACGAGGCTCACCGCGGTCGGCTCGCCGTTCATCTCGATCCGGCCCGCGGGAGCGCCATTGAGCCACACCGGTGTCATCTCGAACGGGACCGCGACCTGGTTCGCGCGCGCAAGCAGCCTCGCCACCGGTTCGGCCCCGTGGATCGGCGCCAGCACGGCGGGCACTATCCCTCCACCATCGGCGATCAGGACGACGTCCGGCGCCATGACCTCCAGCAGGTCCTGCAACTGCCCGGTGCGCAGGGCGAGAAGGAAGCGGTCGACGACGGTCCGCTGCTCGGCCCGGCTCACCCGAATGCGCGGCTGCCGGGCGGCCACGTGCTCGCGTGCCCGCCGCGCGACCTGTCGCACCGTCGCGGCGGACCTCCCGATGGCCTCGCCTATCTCGCCGTAGGGCATCTCGAAGACCTCCCGCAGCAAGAACACCGCCCGCTCTGTCGGCCCCAGCGTTTCGAGGACGGTCAGCATCGCGATCGAGACGCTCTCCGCGAGTTCGACGTCGTCGGCGACATCGGGGCTGGTCAGCAAGGGTTCCGGCAGCCACTCGCCCACGTACTCCTCACGGCTGCGGGACAACGTGCGCAGCCGGTTGAGCGCCTGGCGTGTGACGGTGCGGACGAGGTACGCCCGCGGTTCACGCACCTGCGACCTGTCGACGTCGGCCCACCGCAGCCAGGAGTCCTGCAGTACGTCCTCCGCGTCGGCCGCCGAGCCGAGCATCTCGTAGGCGACCGTGAAGAGCAGGCTGCGGTGGGTGACGAAGGGGTCCTCGGTCATATCGCCGCCGACGACGCCACGTCGGAGTTCCCCGAACGCGCGGCCAGCGGAGTCCCGCACGCGTCGGAGAAGCCCTGCGAGGTGATTCCGTGGGCCGTGTTGTTCCTGGTCGACAGGTTGGCGAAGGCGATCGACGCGGTGAGCTCGACCATCGCAGCCGGGCCGAGCCGGTCGAGCAGGCCCGCGTACAGCTCGTCGGTGACGGTCGGCGGCGTGTTCGTCATGGCCTCGGCGTACTCCAGCACGTCGCGCTCCAGCGGCGTGAACACCTCCGACTCCCGCCAGCGCGGCACCTGGCTCGCCTTGGCCAAGTCCAGGTCTTTGTGCAGCGCCTGGAAGTAGTTGATGTCGAGGCACCAACTGCAGCCGACCTGCGCGGCAACCGCCATGTGTGCGAACGTCTTGAGCCCCTCGTCGGCCATGTCCCACTCGCTCACCTGGCGCCCGAGCTCCGTGGAGTCCTGGGCGACCTTGGGGTTGTGCGCCGTCACTTCGAAGGGCTCGGGCACGGCACCGAACTGTTTGATCATGTTCTCGGTGAGCTCGGCGGGGAGTTCTGCCTTCGGGATGCGCAGTGTCACGGTGTGCTCCTTCTTCTTCATGGCCGTCGGCCTGTCGGCCTGTTGGACATGAAGACACCGCCGGGCCCAGGAATGTGACACCCAACGGCCGTACCTCCCCCAAGCGCGCGTCTGCGCACGTTCAGCCAGGCCCGCCTGGACGCCATCGCCCGTGCGCTCAACCATCGTCCGCGCGAGACCCGTGACTACCGCGGTCATGGCTGCCGCGGTCCGGCCGAGGTCAACGCCGGCTTCCTGAACATCGTTGATGCGCTGACCTCGCTCGAACTCGCCACCGTTTCCCGGCACTTCAGTCGCGGCGCCACCGATCGATGCGCTTCTGCCAGGCCCGATCGTCCGTGGTCTCCAGGAAGTCCCGGTGGTCGATGAGCAGGTACACCTCGTCGGCCGCGGCATGGGTGGTGCGGAGGATGAGGGGCCGGCCGGCGTTGAGCAGGCCGCCGAGGAAGCGGCCGTAGAGGTGGGTGAAGCGGGTTTCTGCCGCGGTGATGTCCGTGCGGGTGAGGGTGAGATCGCCGTTGTGGGACCAGCCGGTGAGGACGAGCAGGTCGGGGTGCAGGATGATCCGGCCGCGGCGCTGGAAGAGGGTCTTCTGGCTGATGCCGGCCGCGATCTTCGCCGCTGCTCGCTTCTCGCTCAACTCGTGGGCGGTGGCGCCGATGTAGTCGGCCTCGGCGAGCGGTGTGCCGGTTTCGTTCATGGGCTTCCTCCGGAGGGGTTCGTTCGTACGGTCCGTCCGCGGCAGGTGTGCGGACCAAGGGCGTCAGGGGTTGCGCGACCAGAAGGCGCAGCGGTGTTCGGCCGCCGCGTCCACGCCCGAGAGCGTGTTGCGAGCCAACCGCCGGGTGTGCGGGAAGGGCGGCCAGTCGTCGCCGGGTTTGCCGGTTCTGGCGAACGTCGTCCACGCGGCGATCATGCGTCGGGACAGGGCCGACTGCCCGTCGTTCAGGCGGAGGTCGCCCATGCCGAACAGGTAGGGCAGCTCCGCGCTGTGGTAGGCGCCCAGCGGGAAGTCGGGGCGGAGGTCGGGGGCGGGTGGATGGCGGTCGGCAAACTCATCCCCGCTCCGCGCCCGACCATGTCTCCTCGTGTGCCTGCCACTCCCTGTCCGTACGGGCGAGGAGCCGGTCGATGACGGGTGGTGGCGGGAGGGGGCCGTGGTCTCCGGTCACTCGCAGGGCGGAGACCGCCGTGATGTGGCCCAGGCGCAGACAGCGGAGCATGGTTTCGCCGCGCAGGAGACCGGCGAGGAAACCGGCTGCGAAGGCGTCGCCCGCGCCGACAGGTTCGATGACGGCTGTGCGCAGGGCGGGAACCGTGACCGGGTCCGAGGCCGTGAACGCCGTGGCCTCGCGGGAGCCGTCCTTGACGACCACGATCCGCGGGTCGGGCAGCAGTTCGCGTACGGCGGCCGCGGTCAGGTGCGTGCCCCACAGACTCTGGGCCTCGTCCAGGCCGACGAAGACGATGTCCGCGCGTCCCGCGAGGCCGCGCAGCACGTCCGGGGCGGTGTCCTCGGGCCAGAGCGGGGCGCGGTGGTTGACGTCGAAGCTGATCGCGTACGGGCGGTCGGGGGCGGGGACGCCGAGTGCGCGGGTGACCAGGTCGCGGCAGGACGCGGACAGGGCCGGGGTGATGCCGGTGAGGTGCACGAGGGCCGCCGTACCCATCGCCTCGTGGTCGAGGAGGTCGGGGCCGAGGGCGGATGCGGCCGAGTCCCTGCGGTAGTAGTGGACGCGCGTGCCCGAGGGAGTCGGGTTCTTCATCAGCAGGCCGGTGGGGCGCGCAGGGTCGATACGTACGTGGGTGACGTCGACGCCGGCTGCGGCCACGGTGGCCCGCACACGGTCGCCCATCGGATCGTCGCCGAGGGCTGAGAGCCAGGTGGCGGGGATGCCGTGGTCGGCGAGGTACATCGCCACGTTGGACTCGGCTCCCGCGACCGACAGTCGCAGGTGGTCGGCGTCGGCCAGCGGCAGAGCCGGGTCGGGGCTCAGAGCGGCCATGGTCTCGCCGATGCAGACCACGCGTCCTCGCGTGGGGCGCCAGGTGTCCCTCATGCGACTCCTCCCGGCACCGGTGCGGAGGGAGCGAGCCGGTAGGCGGGCGTCGGTGTGCCGGGGACGTCGACGGGCACGGTGAAGAGCGCGCCGTCGTACGGGCCGGGCGTGTCCAGGCCGACGGTGGCGGTGGTGACGTGCAGCAGCGTGCCTTCGAGACAGACGCCGGCAGGCTGAGCGGCGGGGAGGTGGACGACCTGGTCGAGACTCCCGTCGGCCAGATGGCGGCGGACCGTGCCCGTACCCCAGACGGCACACCACAGAGCTCCCTCGGCGTCGACCGTCATGCCGTCCGGGCTGCCCTCGTCGACGGTAAGAAAGTCCTCGGGGGCGCCCACGCTGCCCGTCACCGGGTCGACCGGGTAGCGGCGGACGATCCCGTGGGCGCTGTCGGCCAGGTACATGGTGCGGCCGTCCGCGGTGAAGGCGGGCCCGTTGGGGATGGTGACGCCTTCGACGGCGGGGGTGACGGTGCCGTCGTGGTCGACGCGGTACAGGGTGCCGGCGCCCTGGGTGGTGTCGTAGGCCATGCTGCCCGCCCAGAAGCGTCCCGCCGGGTCGGCGATCCCGTCGTTCATGCGCATGCTCGGGCCGGGGCGGTCCTCGGGAGTGGCCAGCCAGTGGGGTATGCCGTGGGCGTCGAGGAGGCAGACGCCGGTGCCGGCGGCGGCTATCCACGTTCCGGGACGGCCGGCGACGGGTGCCACCGCGCCCAACGGGACGGGGAGGCTGAGGAGTTCGCGCAGCGGGTGGTGAGGGTCGTGGGCCGTGGTCAGCAGCCGTCCCTTGAGGATGTCCACCAGGACGATGCGTTCGCCCGTCCAGCGGATGCCCTCGCCCAGCTCCAGGCGGTCGGGGCCGCTGGGCAGGGCCTGGTACTCGGTCATGCGGTCGCTTCCTCGACGGCGTTGCGAAACGCCCGGGCACGCCGGCGCAGGGCGCTCAGGCTGCCGCCGTCGGCCGCGTCGGCGACGAGCGGGGAGCCGACGCCGACGGCGGTGGCACCGGCAGTGAGATAAGCGCGAGCGGCTTCGAGGTCCACGCCGCCCACGGGCACGAACGCGGCGTCGGGGAAGGGCGCGCGCAGGGCTGTGAGGTAGGCCGGTCCCCCGGCGTGGGCGGCCGGGAACAGCTTGAGCGCGTCGGCGCCCTGGGCCTGGGCTGTGATGACCTCGGTCGGGGTCATGACGCCGGCCAGAACCGGCAGGCCCAGCTCACGAGCGGTGTCGGCGCCCGCGCCCAGGCCGGGGGTGACGGCGAAGGCGGCGCCGGCGTCCTGGGCGGCGCGCGCGTCGTCCGCGGTCAGGACGGTACCCGCGCCGATCGGCCGGTGCGGGCCGAGTTCCGCGGCGCTGCGCGCGATCACAGCGAGTGCGTCCACACTGCTGAGGGACACCTCGATGAGGTCGATGCCCTCCTCGGCCAGGGCGAGTACGGTGCGCAGCGCGGCGTCGGGGTCACCTCCGCGGACGATGGCGACGAGGCGGCGGTCTGCCAGGGCGGCTCGTAGGTCCACGGACCAGAACTCCTTGTGTCTCGGTCGGCTTCGGCGGCGGGGCCGGTGGGCCCGGTGCCTCCGGGTGCGGCGGAAGGGGTCAGGGGCAGCGGCAGTCGGGGGTCAGCGTGAGGCGCCAGTGGACTTCCCCGGAGGCGGGGACGCGCGCCGCGTCGCCGGGGCCTGCCTGGGCGAGGTCGAAGGTGCGGCCGAGCATGGGCTCGATCCCGATGCTGCGGTAGGGCGCGGCCTCGGGGAAGCCGCCGAGGTTCCGCCACAGGGCCATCGACACGGGCTGGCCCTCGGATTCGACGCCGAGGGCGAGCCGGTCGGCTCCGTCGTGGACGCAGGCACGGCCGTCGGCGAGGACGGCCCCGACGGCCGTACCGTCGGCGGGGCCGAACCGGTCGAGGCGCAGTCCGCACGGTGCGGGCCAGGGGCCTTCCACCCAGGCGGCGTCGTCCGGCCAGGGGGCGTCGAGCAGGGATGACGCCTCGGGGAAGAGCCGGGTGGAAACGCCCGTCCTGGCCCGGAGTTCGGCTCGCTCGGAGAGGTCGAGGAGCGCGTGGGCGGCCCACACGAAGCGGTAGCCGGGCTCGGCCAGGAGCCTGTAGTCCACCTCGACGCCGTCGGCGGTGGCCCGCACGGTGCGGACGAGGGTGAACGCGTCGCAGTGAACGCGCTCGGTGTCACCGTCGCGTGACCACGGCCGGGACCAGACGTCTCCGTGGTCGGGGGTGCCACGCACCGTGGGCACGCACTCCTCCAGTCCGCCCGCGTCCACGAAGGCGTCTCCGGGTGCGACGCGTTCGCGGGCGGGGTCCTGGCGGTGCCACAGCCATTCGCGGTCGCCGTCGCGCAGCGAGGTCCAGCGTCCGCCGTGGGCAGGGTCGGTGGCGAGGGCCAGGGACACGCTCACCACTCCGCGAACGAGCCGTCGGAGTGCCGCCACACCGGGTTGCGCCAGGCATGGCCGGTGCGGTCGGCGGCGCGTACGGCGTTCTCGTCGACGGTGATCCCGAGGCCGGGCAGGCCGCTGCGGTGGGCGTGGCCGGCGGTGAACCGGAACGGTTCGGGGTCGACGACGTAGGAGAGCAGGTCGGCGTCCTTGTTGTAGTGGATGCCCCGGCTCTGTTCCTGGATGAGGAAGTTCGGTGTGGCAAAGGCGACTTGGAGGCTGGCGGCCAGGGCGATCGGGCCGAGCGGGCAGTGGGGGGCGAGCTGGGCGCCGTAGGTGTCGGCGAGGGAGGCGATGCGGTGGACCTCGGAGATGCCGCCGGCGTGGGAGAGGTCGGGCTGGGCGACGGCGATGCCCGCGGCAAGGGCGGGCAGGAACTCGGTGCGGGAGTAGAGGCGTTCGCCGGTGGCGAGCGGGACGGAGCTGGCGACCACGAGACCGGCCAGGAGGTGGCCCTGCTCGGGCAGGACGGGTTCCTCCACGAACAACGGGTGCAGCGGGGCGAGTTCGGCCAGTGCACGGCGGGCGCCGGCGGCGGTGAAGCGGCCGTGGAAGTCGACGGCCACGTCACGGTCGGGGCCCAGCACCTCGCGTACGGCGGCCACCCGGTCGACGACGGCCGCGGTCTCGGCGGCGGAGGCGATCGGTGAGGTCGGGCCCGCCGCGTTCATCTTCACCGCGGTGAAGCCCGCGGCGACCTGCTCGGTGACCTGCTCGGTGAGTTGGGCGGGCTCGTCGCCACCGACCCAGGCGTAGACACGGACGCAGTCGCGGACGGGCCCGCCGAGCAGGGCGTGCACGGGGGCGCCGTAGGTCTTGCCGGCGATGTCCCACAGGGCCTGGTCGAGGCCGGCGACGGCGCTCGACAGGATGGGACCGCCGCGATAGAAGCCGCCCTTGGTGAGGACCTGCCAGTGGTCCTCGATGCGCAGCGGGTCCTGCCCGACGAGGTACTCGGCCAGTACGTCCACGGCGGCCCGGACGATCTCGGCCCGTCCCTCGACGACGGGTTCACCCCACCCGACCACGCCGTCGTCGGTCTCCACCCGGCAGAACAGCCAGCGCGGCGGGACCAGGAAGGTCTCGATACGGGTGATCTTCACTGCGCGGTGGTGCCTTCCGTGTCGTCGGCCGTGCCGATGCGGTCCAGGTCGCGGCCGGCCTGCTCGAGCAGGGCACGCATGGCTGCCTCGGCGGCCAGGGGATCCTGGGCGCGTACGGCGTCCAGGACGGCGCGGTGCGCCGGGATCGGGTCCTCGCTGTGCGGGGAGGAGTGCACGATCCGGTCGCGGTGGGCGAGCCCCGACTCGAGCACCATCTCCATGCGTTCGAGGAGTTCGTTGTGGGTGGCGGCGAGCAGCGCGCGGTGGAAGGCGAGGTCGGCGTCGATGACGTGCGCGGGATCGGATCCGGTGTGCCCCATCGCGGTGAGCGCGTCCTCGAGGGCAGTGAGGTCGGCGTCGGTGCGGCGCGTGGCGGCCAGGCGGACGGCGGCGGGCTCGATGATGGCGCGGACCTCGGCCAGGTTCCGCAACAGGGCCTGATCGGCCTCGCCGGCACGGCCGCCCTCGAACTGCCAGCGCAGGACGTCGGCGTCGAGGAGGTTCCAGTCGGCCCGGGCCCGCACGAAGGTGCCGCGCTTCTGGCGGGCGTCGACCATGCCCTTCGCGGCGAGCACCTTCAGCGACTCGCGCAACGCGGTCAGGCTCACGTCCAGCTCGCTCTGGAGCGCCACCAGGTCGAGCGTGGCCCCCTCGGGGATTTGGCCGCCCAGGATGCGACGGGCGAGGGCCTCCACCGTCTGGCCGTGCACGCCGCGGCGGGCGTAGGGCGTCATGTCGTCGAGCCTTTCTGCTGGGTCTGGTGCCCGGGGCCCGCAAGGGCCTGGGCGGGGTTCGTCCACGGCACGGCGTGCCCGGTCATGCGGAGGCCTTCACGACACTCCAGCCGCCGTCCACGACGAGACTCGTGCCGGTGATGTAGGACGCCTCGTCGGCGGCGAGGAAGGCGATGGCCGCGGCCACCTCCTCGGGGGTGCCGAAGCGCCGGGCGGCGGTCTCGGCGACGCTGCGCTCGCGCTCGTCCTCGGGCACCCGGTCCCAGGCCGCGGTCAGGATCGGACCCGGTACGACGGCGTTGACGCGCACCTCGGGCCCGTACTCGACGGCGAGCTGCCCGCACAGGGAGAGCAGGGCGCCCTTCGAGGCGGCGTAGGCGGGGTGACCGGGAATGCCTCGGTGTGCGTGGACGGATGACGTCAACACTACCGCGCCGCCTCCGGCCCGCAGATCGGGCAGGACCGCGCGCAGGCCGAGGAAGCTGCCGGTCAGGTTGACGTCGAGCTGGCGCTGCCAGGAGGGCAGGGTCAGCTCGTGGGCGGGCGTGACGTCGACTGTGAACGCGTTGCTGACCAGGACGTCCACCGGTCCGAAGGCGTGGGCCGCGGCCACGACGCGCGCCCAGTCCTCCTCGGCCGCGACGTCGGCGGTGACGAAGCGTGCCTGACCGCCGCCCTTGGTGATCCGCTCCGCCGCGGCCGTGCCGCGCTCCTCGGCGACATCGGTGAGTACGACGGCGGCTCCCTCCTCGGCGAGGCGTACGGCGGTGGCGGCTCCGATGCCGGAGGCCGCTCCGGTGACCACGGCCGTGCGGCCTGTGAAGCGGACGCCGTGCCGTCGTGCGGGCTGGTCCATCGTGGGGTTCGGCTCCTTCGTGGGGGGGGGCGGGGGCTTGCGGCTATCGGCGGGTCAGGACGGCGAGGTGGGCGTCGTGGCCTGCACTCCAGGTGAACGCATGACCGTAGTGCAGCAGATGGGCGCCGCTGTACTCGGTACCGGTCTCCTCATCCGTGTAGACGTCGGCCGGATGAAGTCCGCGCAGCCGGAGCCGGGCAGGGCGGCCGGGTACCAGCGGGGCCCCGTCCAGGCGGCCGGTGCTGAAGGCGGCGACCACGACGCGCGGCCCGTCGGCCTCGGTGTACTGCACGCCGCAGGTCGCGTCGTCGGGGGTGCCGAGCAGGTGGGTCTGTCCGTGGTGGACGACGTCGCGGATCTGTTGGTAGCGGGCGATCCAGCGGGCGGCCTCGGTGCGTTGTTCCGCGTTCCAGGAGCGCAGGTCTGCCCCCACGCCCAGGACGCCGCACATCGCCAGCACGAAGCGGAAGGCGAGAGAGCGGGGGCGCGGGTCGAAGACGCCGGGGGCGTCGGTGACCCAAGAGCTCATCAGGTGCGGGGCGTGGGCGTGCAGAAAGCCGTACTGGATTCGGAGCCGGTCCAGCGGGGCGGTGTTGTCGCTGGGCCAGACCACGTCGGTGCGGGCCAGGGCGGCATGCTCGACGCGTGCGCCGCCGCCGGCGCAGCCCTCGACGGTGACGTGCGGGTGGGCGGCGCGCAGATGGTCCAGGATGCGCAGGTATCCGGTGACGTGCGCGGCGTCCAGGTCGAGCCGGTCGGCGGGTCCGGCGCCGGGCCGGCCCCGCTCGGTGGGCGGCCGGTTCATGTCCCACTTGAGGTATTCGACGGGGTGGTCCCCCAGCAGCCGGTCGAGCGTGCCGATCACGAAGTCCTGCACGTCGGCGCGGCCGAGGTCGAGCAGGAGCTGGTTGCGCACCAGCCGGCCGGGGCGGCCGTCCACGCGGTAGACCCAGTCGGGGTGCTCGGCGTACAGACGGCTGTTGGGACTGACCGCCTCCGGTTCGACCCACAGGCCGAAGCCGAGTCCCAGCGCCCGCACGTCTTCGACGAACCGGCCGAAGCCCTGGGGGAACTTCGCCGGGTCGGGGTGCCAGTCGCCCAGGCCGCCGGTGTCGTCGGCGCGCCCGGTGAACCAGCCGTCGTCCACGACGAACAGTTCGGCCCCGATGTCGGCGGCCGCCTTGGCGAGTTCGAGCTGGCCGGCGGCGTCGACGTCGAAGCCGGTGGCCTCCCAGGAGTTGTAGAGGACCTTGCGGGGGCGGTGCAGGCGTTCGCCGCTGAGGTGGCGCTCGTAGCGGTGCCAGACCCTGGACAGGCCGTCGAGTCCTTCCGCGCTGAAGGCGCAGGCAAGGCGGGGCGTGGTCAGGGTGTCGCCGGGGGCGAGGATCACGGCGCCCTCGTGCGGGACCCGCCCGGCGCGGATGCGGACGGCGCCGCCGGGCTCGGCCTCGGCGGTGAGGTGCCAGTTGCCGGGCCACTCCAGGGCGATGCCGTAGGTGGGGGCCGTGTCGTCGTCGGGCAGGGCCGCGTCCTGGACGGCGATCCAGGGGGCGTAGGCGTGGCCGGGAACGCCCTGGGTGCTGCCCATGGTGAACGTGCCGCGCCGCAGGTGGAGTTGGGTGCGGGTGAACTCCTGCGACCATTGTCCGGTCAGGTAGGTGAGGCGGGCTCCGTCGGTGACGGGCACGTTGACGGCGGCCGAGTCGAGGCGTTCCAGGCGCAGTTCGTGCGCGCCGGTGCAGGTGAGTTCCGTCCAGCGCAGGATGACGTCCGTGTCGGGCACGGTGGCGTAGCACAGGGTGACGCGCGCGCCGGCGACGTCGTCCGTGAACGCCAGCCGGAGCCCTTGAGCATCCTGGGTGGCGTCGGCGAACTGCCACCACAGTCCGCGTTCGCCGCCGGAATGTCCGACGACGAGGTCGGCGCCGGTGAACGCGCGCAGGCCCTGCGGGATGTACTCGGCGGGGGCCGCGTCGGCGGGGGTGACGAAGTGGGTGCGGTGGGACCAGTCGAGCGCCGACGGCCCCATGTCGACGCCGTGCGGTCCCCAGGCGTCGAGTTCGGCCCAGGGACCGTCCGGGGAGAGCCGGACGGTGTAGCTGGTGTGCTGGGTGCGCAGGGTCCAGCGGTCGTGCGGGGTCCTTCGGTCCTGCGGGGTCCTTCGGTCCTGCGGTGTCGTCATTTCACCGCTCCCAGGTTGAGGCCGGCGACGAAGTGCCGCTGGAATCGCAGGAAGACGGCGACGGTGGGGGCGGCGGCGATCACGGATCCGGCGGCGATGACGTTCCACATCGACACGTACTGCCCTTGCAGGCCGATGAGGGCGGCGGTGATCGGCATCTTGGTGTCGCTCCGCAACACGGTGATCGCCCACAGCAGGTCGTTGAAGATCCAGGTGAAGGAGAGGGCGCTGAGCGCGGCCAGCGCGGGGCGGGTCAGGGGGAGGATGATCCGCCAGAAGATCTGCCAGGGGCCGGCGCCGTCGACGACGGCGGCCTGCTGGATCTCGTCGGGGATGGCCCGCATGAAACCGTGCAGGACGAAGACGTAGAAGCCGACACCGAAGCCGATCTGCACGCCGATGAGGGCGGGCAGCGTGTCGTAGACGCCGATCATCTCGCTGAGCTTGGAGACGGGGATGAGCAGGATCTGCGGGGGCAGCAGGTTGCCGCCGAGCATCAGCAGCAACAGCGTCCGGCGCAGGGGCACGTCGTAGCGACTGAGCGCGAACGCCGCCATCGCAGCCAGCGCCAGGGTGATCAGCACGCACGGGACGGTGACGAGCATGCTGTTGATCAGTGCGCGCTGCTGGCCCCCGTCGACCCATGCCAGGCGGAAGTTGTCGACGGTGAAGGAGTGCGGGAGGCTGCCGAGCCCGTGAGCGGCGATGTCGTCGAAGGAACGCAGGCTGGTCACCACCACCAGAGCGATGGGAAGCAGCCAGAGCACGGCCAGCGCCCCGGCCCCGAGGTGGAACCCCGCGGTGGCGGCTCGCCGGCGCTTCACGGCGGTCGAGTGGGCGGACATCAGTCGGCCTCCCGGAAGGCGCGCACGAGGTAGGAGCAGATGACGCCGAACGCCAGTACGAAGATGACGACGGCGAGCGCGGAGCCGTAGCCCAGGCGCAGGGACTGGAAGGCGGTCGAGTACATGTAGGTGCTCAGCAGTTCGGACGAGTGGTAGGGGCCGCCTCGGGTCAGCGACCACACGACGTCGAAGGAGCGCAGCGAGTCGATGACGATGACGGACAGGACGACCGCGTTGACGCTGCGCAGTTGCGGCAGGGTGACGTGGCGCAAGCGCTGCCAGGCGCTCGCGCCGTCGACCTTGGCGGCCTCGTAGAGGGCGGGGTCGATGCCCTTGAGGCCGGCGAGGTACAGCACCATCACGTAGCCGATCTGGCGCCACAGGGCCGGAACGATGACCGCGTACAGGGCGGTGTCCTGGTCGGCGAGCCAGGCGTGCCGCAGACTCTCCAGCCCGACGGCGTCGAGAAGCTGGTTGAGGACGCCGTCCGGCTGGTAGATGGCCTGCCACACCAGGGCGGTGGCGACCAGGGAGAACACCACGGGCAGGAAGAGAGCGGCCCGGTAGAACCCGACACCGCGCCGCTCCTGCTGCAGGAGCAGGGCCGTGGCGAGACCCAGCAGGGCCGACAGGCCGCCGAAGAGCACCAGCCACAGGACGGTGTCGATCGCGGCGGTTCTGAAGACCTCGTCGCCCGCCATCTCCCGGAAGTTGCCCAGTCCGATGAAGCGCGGAGGTGAGACGCCGTCCCAGGAGGTCAGGGCGAGGTAGAAGCCCTGCAGGGCGGGCCAGAACACCCACACCGCCTCGGCGAGCAACGGCACCAGGACGAACGCGAGGACGAGCGGCGGGACACGGCGGACGGGCCCCCGGCCGCGTCCGCGTGCGGGCGTGACGGCCGGGGCCGGGCGTGCGGGGGTGAGCACGGCCACCTCAGGCGCTCCAGATCTTCTGGGCGTCGCGCTGCCAGTCGGTGAGGATCGAGCCGATCGACTTGGGCTTGGCGATGAACTTCGTCAGCGCGGTGTCGGCGGTGGGCTGCAGGGCGTCGCTGGAGTCCCGGTTGAAGAACTGGGTGATCTCGACCGCCTCGTCGATGTGGGCGCGGCCCTTCTTCACGAGTGCGGTGCCGGCGTCCTTGGCGTCGGGGTTGCAGGGCAGGACGGTGCCCGAGGAGCCCTTGATGTAGATCTCCTGCGCCTGCGCGGTGGCGAGATAGCCCATCAGCTCGGTGACCCGCTCGGCGCGACCGGTCCGTGCGCTGGCGAAGTAGCCGTCCACGGGGGCCTCTTCGGCGAGTGGCACCTTGGGGTCGATGACCGGGAACCGGAAGAAGTCGATGTCGTCGAGGGCGTCCTTGGGGGCCGCGTCGGCGAAGAAGGTGCCGATCAGCATCATGCCGGTGCGGCCGTTGAGCAGCGCGGTCGTGGCGTCCTGGAAGGCGAGGGCGGTGCCGTCGGGGTCGAAGTACGGCAGCAGTTCCGTCCAGCGGTCGAAGACCTTGCGCACCTCGGGGTCGTCGAACCGGTGCTTCCCGGCCAGGAGTTCACGGTGGTACGGGGCACCGTTGATGCGGATGTCGAGGTAGTCGAACCAGGCGGAGGCCACCCAGGGTGTGTTGCCGCCGGCGCCGAGCCCGATCGGTGCCACCCCCTTGGACTTGAGCTTGTCGCACAGGTCGAGGAAGTCGTCCCAGGTCCTGGGCTCGCTCACGCCCCACTTCTCGAAGTTCGACTTCCGGTAGAACATGCCCCACCAGTAGTAGGTGGAGGGCACGAACACCTTCTTGCCGGAGCTCGCGGTGCACAGGGTGTTGAGCGCCTTGGAGTAGCGCTTGAGGTCCGGCGAGGAGGCCCACAGGTCGTCGAGGCCGAGCAGCAGGTCCTTCTTGGCGTAGGCGTCCGCCACCGAGCCGGGGTACCAGGTGTAGACGTCCGGCGGGTTGGCGGAGGTCAGGTAGGTCGGCAGCTGGGTGCGGAACGTCTCCGCGGCGACCGTGTTGAGGGTGACGCGTCCGGCGTCCTTCTTGCCGTAGGCGGCGACGAGATCCTCCATCGCCGCCTTGGCCTGCGGCGCGGACAGGTTCGACTGGAGGCTGACCGCGCCCGAGGACGAGGACTTCGAGGACGAGGTCGAGGTGACGCAGCCGCTGAGCAGCGCCGCTGTGCCGGTGGCGCCGAGCCCGGCGAGGAAGCGCCTGCGGCTGGTGTGCGGGTTCGACATGGAGGGTTCTCCCTGAGGGTTCACGCGGCGGGCCGTGGGGCGTTCGGGGCCTGGGGGTCCGGCGCGGCCAACCAAGGTTCGCGTGGCGGTGCAGCCACGTCAAGATAATTACTAATTTATTTTCTCTGGGCCGAGGGGCGGCCATGATGCGCCCCGGCCTGGGCAGCTCGGGCTGTGCGGTTCGGGGTCTCTGCTTGCCGCAGCATCAGCCGCGGATCGTGATCCTTGGCTTCCGGCGTGGACTTCGCGGCGTCAAGCCATGCGCCACTCCCCCGCATTCGGGGATCCGAGCGGGTCCCAGGGCGGCGCGGCGATGACTCTGGCAGCCGACCGGGACCCTGTCAACATTTATTCCTAATTATTTTCGTCGATGGTCACGTGATGACGTCCGGCCAGGCTCGGTGGACTTAATTTAGTAATTAATCTTGACGCGGTTCGGCACCGCCTGCAAGATCCTCGCAACCACCCGCAGGCAAGCGGACATCGACTGGTCCCGCGTACGACCGCCGCACCCATCACCGCGCAGCGGCACCCCCAGCCACACGACCGGGACGGTCCGGCACGCCTGATCGGACAACGAAGGATCCGACGTGAAACGACAACTCACCGTCCTCCTGGCCCTCCTGACCACGCTGCTGGTCGTGCAGGCCCCCGCTCACGCCACTCCCCCGCCCGGCGACAACGCCGCCACGACGTCGGCATCCCGACAAGTCCTCAGCCCGACGCCGTACATGGGCTGGAACACCTACTACGCACTCGGCGGCGACCCGACCGCGACGGAGATCGAGTCGACCGCCGACTTCCTGGTCAGCAGTGGCCTGCGCGACGCCGGATACAAGTACGTCTGGATCGACGGCAACTGGGCCGCACCCACCCCACGCAACGCGGCCGGGGACCTGGTGCCCAACCCTGCCCAGTTCCCCGACGGGCTGAAGCCGCTCGTCGACTACATCCACTCCAAGGGCCTCAAGGCCGGCATCTACACCGACGCCGGCCCCTACATCCCCGGCAAGTGCGGTCTGGGCAGCCACGGCTACTACCAGCGCGACGCCGACCAGTTCGCCGCCTGGGAGTTCGACGCCGTCAAGGTGGACTACCTGTGCGGCATCGCCGCCGACCTGGACCCGAAGACCGTCTACACCCAGTTCGCCACGGCGCTGCGCAACAACGCCAGCGGCCGCCCCATGCTCTTCAACCTCTGCAACCCCGTCACCTCCCCGGACTGGGGCACCTACCCCGAGACGCAGCAGTCGACGTACTCCTGGTCCTACGCGCCGGCCATCGCCCAGTCCTGGCGCACGTACACGGACGTGGGGTTCGTCGGTGAGATCAAGTTCAAGGACGTGCTGCGCAACTACGACGCGAACGCGCGGCATCCCGAGGCGGCCGGTCCGGGGCACTTCAACGACCCTGACTACCTGGGCCCCGAACTCGGCATGAGCGACGAGGAGTTCCGCACCCAGATGACCCTGTGGTCGGTCGCGGCCGCACCGCTGGTGATCGGCAGCGACATCCGCAACCTCAGCAAGACCTCGCTCGGCATCCTCGCGGACCGCGACGTCCTCGCGATCAACCAGGACAGCGCCGCAGTCCAGGCCGTCCGCGTCGGCCCGGCCGGCACGACGGAGACCTGGGTCAAGCGGCTCGCGAACGGCGACCGGGCCGTGGTGCTGCTCAACCGCGGCGACAGCCCCGCGACCCTCACCACGAAGGCGTCCTCGGTCGGACTGAGCGGGAGCCGTTTCACCCTGAAGAACGCCTGGACCGACCGGGTCACCGAGAGCGCCGGCACGATCAGTGCCGCCGTCCCGGCCCACGGCGCGGCCCTCTTCCGCGTCGCCCGGGCAACGGGCAAGCCCGGTCTCCCCCACGTCGTCGCCGGCCTGCCTCGGATCACGAAGGTCGGCGGCGACACGGTGCCGGCCGGTATCGCCCCCGTGGTCGCCGGCGGTGATCAGGCGCAGGTCGAGGTCGACGTCCGCAACGACAGCCCACAGCCCGTCTTCGATCCCCGCGTCCAGCTGTCGGTCCCCACGGGGTGGACGGCCCGCCCGACCGGCGCCCCGCCGAAACTGCTGGCGCCCGGCCGCTCCGCGGCCTTCACCTTCACGATCACGCTGCCGGACACCGCCGCACCCGGCAGCGCGAGCCTGGCCGCCACCACCTCCTACGAGACGACCGCCAAGCGGCGTCTACGGCAGGAGACGGCCACGACACTCGTGGTGGCCCCCGCGCCACCGCACGGCGACATCGCCCTGTCGCACCACGACTGGATCAGCGCCACCAGCGGATGGATGACCCCGACCGTCGACCGCAGTGTCGGCGGCTGGACGCCACTCAGCCTGCTCGGCCAGGAATACCCGACCGGCATCGGCGTCGCCTCCCCCTCCACCGTCCGCTACTACCTCGGCGACCGGTGTACCCGGCTGACGACCACCGTCGGCATCGACGACGCGGTCCGCAACGTCGGCCCGGAAGGGGGCACCTCGACGTTCCAGGTGCTCGGTGACGGCAAAGTGCTGTTCGACAGCGGTGTCGTCAACCGCGACGGCACCCGCCAGGCCGACGTCGATCTGACCGGCGTCCGCGTCCTCGACCTGGTGGTCGGTGACGCCGGGGACGGCGGCTACAACGACCGCGCCGACTGGGCCGGCTTGCACGCCACCTGCTGAACCGAACAGGCGGGCTCCGCCCCGCGGGAGAGATCACGCGGGGCGGAGCCCGCCACATGGGGCGCCCAGCGCACTCCAGTGCCAGTGAGGGAGAGCGGCCCCGAAGGACGAGCCCCATCGCACGGCGACCTCAAGGCCGCGCGACGTGTATGTGTGGTCGAGCAGGGCCTGCCGTCGCGGAGGCGGGCAGCTCAGCCACCCCACGCTCAGGCGCCGTCGGTGATGTCCGTCAGACCTGCCGTATCGCGCTGGGCCTCGATCTCGGCCAGCCGCTCGGACAGGGCTGCTCGGAGGAACCGGTAGGAGTCGCTGCCCAGGACCAGTCGCAGCGGGGCGGGCGTCTGCTCCACGCTGTCGATGATGCGGGCGGCCATCAAAGCCGGGTCACCGAGAGAAGGCCGGCTGCGGTCCCGGGCTGCGCGGGTCATGGCGGCCGGGGTGTCGTCGTACTCGGACAGCGGGGTTGCCATCTGGAGGCTTCCGTAGCGGAACTCGGTGCGCGCGCCGCCGGGCTCGACGATGGTGACGCCGATACCGAACGGGGCGACGTCCTTGGCGGTGGACTCCATGAAGCCCTCGATGCCCCACTTGCCGGCGTGATACATGCAGGCGCCGGGATTCGTGGCCTGACCGCCGTAGGTGGACATCTGAATGATGCGTCCTCCGCCCTGCCCCCGCAGATGCGGCAGTGCGGCCCGGGTGACCTGGATCGAACCGACCAGATTGGTGTTGAGGACACGGAGGATCTGCTCGTCGGTGACCTCCTCGGCAGCGCCGAACAGGCCGTAGCCCGCGTTGTTGACCACTACGTCGATCCGTCCCAGGTCGGCGAAGGCCCGGCCGACGACCTCCTTGACGGTGGGAGTGTCAGTGACGTCGAGGGAGGCCACCCAGAACCTGTCGCCGTACTTGGCGACGAGATCGTCGACAGACCCGGGCCGACGGATCGTACCGGCCACCTTGTCACCTCGCTCCAGCAGCTGCTCGGTCATGTGCCGGCCGAAACCGCTGTTGACGCCGGTGATGAACCAGGTGCGCCGTGTCATGGCGTGCTCCTTGCTGAGGGGGAACGGTGTGCGCCGCGGTGTTCCCGGCGACTCGTTCCCGATCCTGCGCCGAGACCGTGCGGTCAGGCAGTGCCTCCCTGTTCCAGGTAGTGACAGGGCCCCCTCAGGGAAAGGAGCAGCGCGTTACCGTCGGAGCATGGACACAGCAGACGGCCGCAATGCCCTCGGCGCGTTCCTGCGGGCCCGTCGTGAACTCGTCCGGCCCGAGGAAGTGGGACTTCCAGCCGCAGGACTCCGACGGGTACCAGGGCTGCGCCGTGAAGAGGTCGCGATGCTCGCGGGCATCAGCGCCGACTACTACCTGCGTCTGGAGCGCGGTCGGGACCACAACCCGTCGATTCAGGTGCTCGACGCACTTGCGGAGGTGCTGCGACTCGACGCCGACAGCGCCGCTCATCTCGTCGAGCTCGCCCGGCCCAAGTCCCGCCGCAGGCAGCCTCTCCCCCGCACCGAGCGCGTCCCGGACGGGATCGCGATGCTGCTGGACACGTTCGCCGTGCCCGCGTTCGTCCAGAACCGGTGCATGGACGTGCTCGCCGCCAACCGCCTGGCCATCGCCCTGTCGCCGCACATGGCACCGGGCGTCAACCGCCTACGGGCACTGTTCACCGATCCCCTCGCGCGACAGCTGCACATGGACTGGGAGCAGGGCACGGCCGGTGTGGTCGCGCAGCTGCGCGCCGCAGCCGGTGCCGACACGGAGGACCCCCGCCTGGCTCAGCTCGTCGGCGAGCTGAGCCTGAAGAGCGAGCGTTTTCGTCGTCTGTGGGCCCGTCACGATGTCCGCCGCTGGGAAGGAGCCACTACCCGATTGCGGCATCCGCAGGTCGGTGAGCTGCATCTGCGCCGCGAGAAGCTGGCTGTCACAGGATCCGACGGACTGCTCCTCGTCGTGCACCACGCCGAGCCCGGCACTCCTTCCGCCACCGCACTCGCTCTGCTCGGTTCCCTGTCTGCCACTGAACGGGAGACCGCTGAGAGGGAGACTGCCGAGCGGGAGGCCGCTGAGAGGGACGCCGCTGATGGGGAGGCCGCTGAGGCGGCCCGCCTCGACGACGGTCCCGTCCACTGATGCTCGTCCGGCAGGCCCGGGAGCGGCACACGGGCAGGGCCGGCCGCCACACAGAGAAATGTGCTCCGGTGCCGGTTCCTCGGGGAAGAGCCGACGTTCCGGCTGAATGTGGGGCTGTGTGACAGGCACCATCGAAGTGTTCGTCGACCGCGACGCGATCGCCTCCGGCGCCGCCGCTTGCGGCGAACGCTGGCAGTACGACGACCTCGGCCATGGCCGGTGCACCTACACCTTCTTCGACCAGTGCCAGAATCGCATGGCATGCGCACGCTGATCCAGATCAGCGCCCCCGCGCCCGCGTCGCTGCTGCTGGTCATCGACCTCGCCACCCGCACACGATCGTGCCGACCCGGTGAGCCATGCTGAGGACCCCTCGAGCACTATCCAGGTGACGACCACCCAGTCGAGACGGCCGTTCGAGCACCAAGTCCCCAGAGCATTACGACAAGAGCTACTTACGCGTCGCCGTGCTCCGGCAGAGCAAGCCACTCCGACCAGGAGATCTCGCGGCCGAGGAAGCGCGGCTTCTCGAACGGCCAGTCGGCGGCGATCCACCGCGGCACCAGCTCATCGAGGGCCTGCTCGACCTCGCTGCCCACCAGTTCGTCCACCACCCACCAGGAGATCTCGCCGTCCGCGCCGACCCTCTCCGGTGGGTCGATGTAGACGCAGCCGAGCAGGGCTGTCTCCGCCGCGTCGAACAGCGCGTAGTTGAAGGACTGGTGCGCGGCGATCTCCTTCTCGTGCCGCAATAGATCAGCCTGGTCGGCCTCGTAGGTCATCGTGGCCGCGGGCCAGCCCCAGGCTGGGCCGAAGACGGTCCACAGCCGCTCGCGCGAACCCATCACAGCCGGATAGTCGAGCGGGGTGTCCGACTCCCGGATCGGCCGCAGGTGATGACCACTGCCAGGCAGCGGTACCAGGTCGGGATGGACGAAATCATCGGGGAGCCAGCTCATGGCGCCCGACCGTAGCAGCGCGCGGGCCGTCCGCTCCCCTGGATTTTTCCCTGTACTGCCAGGCCCTGCTCTCATGCCGGGCAGTGCCCGCGATCGTCCTAGCGAGACTCCCGTCCACTCGACAGACTCCGTGATCGGTGCGGCAACGGCTTCTCACGCAAGCAGTCACGTGGGGACTCCACGGCCTGAAGGTCGTGGCGCCAAACACACAACGGTACGACGTCCTGCGTCTCCTCTGGCTGAAGTCCGTCGACGAGCACATCCATGTCCTCGCGGTAGCCGTTCGCCAGCCGCACGAGCACGGCGACCGGGCCGAGGACGTGAACCTCTCCCGACAAGCCTTGCCCGCAGCCGCGTTGGCACGGGCTGCGGTGGCGGGGCTCACGAAGTTCAAATCGTTCGCGGATCAACCGGTCAGTTCGTAGCCTGTTCCCCGTGATCACCCTTGGGCTTTCCGACAGAGCGGGCCGACGTGTTGTCCTGCATGAAGTAGATGACGCGAACTGGCGTGCCGTCGCGGACATCGCTCCGCTGGACGAGCAGCGCCGCTACGTGCCCGCGTTGGCGGCGCGCTACCTGCTTCTGTCGTCGCGGGAAGGCATCTGGCACTCGATGGCGGTCTGCGCCGATGACACGGTGGTGGGTCACATCATGTGGGGTCGTGACGACGACGGCTCACACTGGCTCGGGGGCATGGTGATCGATGGCCCCGAGCAAGGCAACGGGGTCGGGCGAGCGGCGGTACGAACCCTCATGGAGTGGCTGGCCCAACGTGAGGACTGCCGAGAACTTCGTCTCTCCTATCACCCGGACAACACCGTGGCCGCGAAGCTCTATGCATCCCTGGGCTTCCAGCCGACGGCAGCTCTTTCCGGTGACGAGGTCGTTGCCAGTCTGTCCGTGCTCGACGGCCACCCGAAGCACCTGAACTCCCCGTCCCCGTGACGTGAGGCGACGTGACGTGACGTGAATTATGTCGGGCTGGGTCAGTTCGTGGACGTGTCTCGCGCCGGGGCGGCCCGATAGCCGGCGTGCCGGCAGGACGGGGTGCCAGCCCCGATGATGCTCTCGCCGCGAGCGTGGGCAGAGCGATCGTGCCCCGCCACACGGCGGAACACCCCTTCTTCCAAGGGCGCGGCCCCAAGCTGCTGACGGGCCCTGGTGACGTAGCGGCAAGCCGTCGCGGTGTCGACGCCGAACCCTGCCGCGAGCTGGGCATAGGTGGTCCACCAGCAGGTGGGCGGGGGTGAACAGGGCTGGGCAGCCGGCGCTCCGACGCGGCCGGCGTGAGCCCGACATCGCGGTGTGGTGCCTCAAGTGCTGGGGAGGAAACAGCCCGACTTCCCTGCACCAGAGGTAGGTTCTGGGGGAACCTCGGAGAGGCGGCAAAAACCCGTCGCGAACATGCCAGGAAGATCACGCCATGCCTTCGCCGATAGCCGGCCGCCACCTGCTGTCAGCGCTTGCGCCCTCAGCTCCGAGCCCTATGGCTCCACCTTCACCCCAGACAACGCCCACTCCTCCAGCCATGGTCAGTGCGGCGAGAAGCGCACTCGGTTCCTGACCTGGCTAGGACGATAGGGCTCCCGTTGTTGTCGGTGCCCCTGCCACCCGATCCGAGCGGCGCGAGGCAGGATCAGCGACCAGGTGGGACAAGCCTCACTGTCGGGTGAGGACGGTAGCGAACCTGGCGTCGTCCGCAAGCCTCGCCCCCGGGATGGGGAGCAGTGTGCAGGAGGCGGCTGTTACGGGAGGCGCGCACCCGGAGATCGCAGACACGCACGCCGCCCGGCGCAGATGCATTCACATCCCATAGTTCTCAATATCAGAACCAACAGTTGTTGGATTTCTGGATCGTCCATTTCTAGAGTGAGCACGCGACGTCGCACTGCACCGCGCACTCGCCAAGGCGTCCGGGAGGAGGAAACTCATGCAGCATCGCATCCTCGGCAACCGGACCGTCTCCGCGATCAGCCCCGGCCACCGGCTCGGTGTCGAGGCGATCAGCCCCTGCCAGTTCCATCGTCCGGCCCGCCGTTCCGGTTGGTGCAATACGGGAGTTGCTCGACGCAGGGTGGCGTCATCATGGCCCAAATCTCAGGCGCCGGCATCGCACACATCTACGTGGCCCGCGAATTGCTCAGCGGTCGGCTCGTGTCGGTGCAGGACCATCTCGCCCGTTTCCGCTCCAGCTGGGGGGAACTCGAGCACTGCACCAAGCGCTTCCCGGCCCACCTGCCGCGCCCGTCGCCCTTCCGTTCCCCGGGACCTCACGCTCATAGCTGACCAGTTCGCACCTCCTCCCGTCTGAAACGTTCAAGTCACAGCGAAAGAGTCACATGAAGACCTTCACCCTGCCCGGCACCGACATGGTGGTACCCAACGTCGTCCTTGGACTGATGCGCATCCAGGACATGTCCGACGAGGCGGTGCGCACGCTCGTGAACACCGCACGTGACACCGGCATCACGTTCCTCGACCACGCCGACGTCTACGGCACGGACGACCACGGTTGCGAGCGTCGGTTCGCTGAAGCCATGAAACTCAGCTCGTCGGAGCGTGAGCAGTTCGTCATTCAGTCGAAGGCCGGCATCGTCAAGGACGGGCCGTACTTCGACTTCTCTCACGACCACATCGTCGAGTCCGTGAACGGTTCGCTCAAGGCTCTGGGCACGGACTATCTCGACATCCTGCTGCTGCACCGGCCCGACGCCCTCGTCGAGCCGGAGGAGGTGGCCCGCGCCTTCGACGAGCTGTCGGCGGCAGGCAAGGTACGTGCCTTCGGTGTCTCCAACCAGACCCCCCGACAGCTCGACCTGCTGCGCAAGTACGTGACTCAGCCGATCGTGGCGAACCAGCTGCAGCTGTCGATCACTCACGCCCCGATGATCGCGCAGGGCGTCGCCGCGAACATGCAGGGCCTGGATCAGTCGGTCGTACGTGACGACGGAATCGTCGACTACTGCCGCCTGCACGACATCACCATTCAGGCGTGGTCGCCTTTCCAGGCCGGATTCTTCGACGGCCCGTTCCTCGGTTCCGAACGCTTCCCCGAGCTGAACGCAGTGATCGACCGGCTGAGCGACAAATACGGCGTGCCTGCCGAGGCGATCGCGGTTGCCTGGATCACCCGTCATCCCGCGCAGATGCAGGTCGTGCTCGGCACGACCACGCCAGAACGCGTCACGGCCGCCGCACTCGGTTCCGACATCCCGCTCACCCGATCCGAGTGGTACGAACTGTTCCGCGCCGCCGGATACACAGTGCCCTAACCTCTGCCTCTTCCTGATGGCCTTTCCGTTCGGTCAGGCCTGACAGCACCGGATCCCTGCGCTGAGGCGACGGCCATAAGTGGCCGAGTCACTTGCGTGGGGCTCCGGTGCATTTCTCGTGGCACGGTCTCCGATTCAGTGTTGAGGCACCCACGACCCTGGAAAGCGAGGAAAACAGCAGTTCCTCCGGAGCATTCACTCTGCCCATCGCCGCCTCCCGGTCCCGCAGTTGGGCTCAAACTCTCGAGCAGGGCGATGTCAGGCGCGTGGCCCCGGCGTCCGTCAGCGCAACCTCCCGTCGACTCGGCAGTCCTACTTCCCGGGGTGCACATGACGGCGGGGCATCAGATCGCCTTCTTCCTGAGGGAGTTGGAAACGGGCGACACCTGGAGACGTGCAGCGGCGGCAAAAGGGCTCGGCAAACTGGGAGCCGCCGAGCACGCCGCAGTGCTCGTCCGGGCGGCCGCCGACCCCGCGCCTGAGGTGCGGGAAGGGGCGGCGGTGGGCCTGGGCAGGCTGGGGGTCTCCACGGCCATGGCGGAGACCCTGTCCGCGCTGATGGACGACGACGATCCGTGGGTGCGCAGGAAAGCCTCGCTGGCGTCTCTCCGGCTCGGGCTGCGCGATCGCGAGGTCGTGCACGCCTATGGACGACTGCTCGGCGATCCGGACCATCACCTGCGCATCAACGCGTTGGATGCGTTGCGGGAGCTGGGCGTGCCCGGTGACGGTCCCGCGCTCGTGCGGCTGATGGGTGATCCGGTACCTGGCGTCCAGGGCCGGGCGCACGCCATGGTCTGGGAGTTCAGGCAAGCCCCGGACATCGAGGCGGAGGTGGTCCGGACGGCCCAGTGGGGGGAGGAAGATGCCCCCGTGCGCGCCCTGTGGATGCTGCCGGACCAGCACGTCGACCGGCTGCTGCCGTCACTGCTGAGAGATCTGACCGGCGACCCCTCTCCCGAGGTGCGCTGCGCCTTGGTTTTCCGACTGAAGCGCGTGGACCGCCGAGAAGTGCAGGACGCGCTGTTCGCCGCTCTGGAGGCGGAGAGGGACCCGAACGTGGTGTCACAATTCCTGTTCCTGCTCGGGCGATCCGGTGACGAACGGCTGCTCGGTCCGGCCTCGCGCTGGCTGAACGACGAAAGGGCGGGACCGTCGGCCGCCGCTGCGCTGGGGTCCGTCGGCAACAAGGCGGCCACGAGGCTCCTGCGGGCTCTGCTCACCGATCGGACAACGGCCGCCCCTACGCTCAGGGCAGCAGCAATGGCCTACGGCGAGATGGGGAGATGGGACGCCGTGTGGCTGCTGCTGCCCCTGCTGGACCATGCCGCGCCCAACGTATACGAAGGTGCCGTGCGCGGCCTGGACGCCATGGCGGGCACCGGGTTCCGGCCGTGGGAACGCGGGGCGGTCGCCCGGGCGCTGGTGGCCGGTCTCGACGCCAACAGGACCCTGGTCGGGGTGGCGGAAAGAGTCCTGGCAGGCCTGGCGGAAGCCCTGCCGGGTCTGCGGGAACTGGTGGACCGGACCACCTCCCCCATGGTCCGAGCCGCCGCGCTCTCGCTCCTGGACCCGCACAACGCGACGGACGCCGGCACCCCGCACGATCTGCCGCTCTTCGTGAGGCACTTGGACGACGACGATTGGGGGGTGCGCCAGGCCGCCATGGCGGGGATCGCCCACTGGGTGGAGGAGACGGGCACGCTTCCCCCAGGCGAGGAGCAGCTGCGTGACCGGCTCGCCGCCCTGGAATCGGCCCCATTCGCTTCCGTTCGCGAAGCGGCGGCCGAGACGCTGCGGGCCCTGGACGGTTGCCGGAGCAGCTGACGGGCAGAGGAGTCGCCCTGGAGCCCTCGCCGGCACACAGCTGCCTGCTCAGAACCCCGTCACGCTCCGGCAACCGACCGCCACCTGGCCGAAACCGCACGCTCGGACACCGCCTCCACAGCTCTCCCCGCGCCGTGCAAACCCTTCAACACGCGCGCCCAGCAGGCCCGTAACGCCGGACGGCAGGAGCTCCGTACCCGTTCCCGCCACTGATTGTCAGTGATCGCCGCTAACGTTCCTCACATCGTCGCACTGGCGCCGGGATGTTCCCCGGCTGAACTGTGCTTTCTTCTTGCTGTCTTGATGTGGAAGGCGGGGACTCGTGGGTTGGCTCTCGGCGGGTGACGGGTACGAAGTCGCCCTGGTGGACGGGCGGGTGGCGGCGCGTGCCACCTCGGGCCGGGCAGCGGGGCGGCAGCTGAAATCACTGCCGCGCGCGCTGCGCGACCATCCTGAGGTGGACCGGCTGCGGCGGTTCGCCGAATGGCTGGATCGGCATGCCACGGCGTGCGTCGCTCAGGTCGACTCCTGGATGGTGTCGTCGCTTCCCGTCCCCACCGGTCTGCTGGCCCGGGTGTGGCCGGACGAGGCCTGGCAGTCGGCGCTGCGCGACCTCGCCGTGGTGGGCGACGACCCCGAGGAGGTCGGTTTCCTGCGCGGGGCCACCGAGGACGGCGAACTGCGCGTGGTGAACCTGGACGGCGAGACCGTACGGCTGTCCCCGCGCACGGTCACGCTGCCGCACCCGGTGCTGCTGCCGGACCTCGACGACATCCGCGAGTTCGCGGCGGAGCTGGGCATCGTGCAGCGCGTGGAGCAGATCCACCGGGCGACCTGGCAGCGACCTGACGACCTCGACCCGAAGGCCAGGGAGATACGGGAGTTCGCCGGAGGTTCCTTCCGTTCCCGCTTCGCCCTGGCCGCGCGGGCCAGTTCGCTCGGCTACCGCGTCTCGGGGGGCTATTCCACGGCCAGGGTCCGCGACGGCGGCGCCACCGTGGAAGCCAGCGTGTGGATCGGCGAGCCGTACTGGGAGGACACCGTGGAGACCGGCGGCCTCACCTGGCAGGACGACAACGGCCGCGCCCTGCCGCTGCGGGAGGTCGGCCCGGTGGCCTGGTCGGAGGGGATGCGGATGGCCGCGGCGCTGTACGCCGGGCGCACGATCGAGGAAGGCAAGAGCGCATGAGCGGGGGGACGCAGGTGTCACACGAGGAACTGCTGACGGCGGGCGCGGTCCTGCCGCCGGACACCGAGGAGGCAGGCGAGCGGGCGGTGCCGCTGACGGCGCGCGCTTACCGCCACCCGGGCCTCGACGACCGTGTCGTGGTCCGGCTGGTCGCCGGTGAGCTGGGCGCCGCCGAGGACCTGGCGGCCGGCTTCCTCGGCCTGGAACCCGCCGGCGAACCGGCCGTCGTGGGCCTCGGACTTCGCCAGTCGCTGGGCTTTCCGGAATGGGTGCTGGTGCACCACCCCGAGGACGGCCACCACGCGCTGGGCGTCGTCCCCGACCTGGAGCGGGCGGCCCGGCAGGCCAAGTCCCGCCCGAAGGCCGCACTGGACGCCTACCTGGAACTCGGGGGCCGGCTGGCCGCGTCGGTGCCGCACTTCCTGCCGACCTTCTACGAGCAGGCCGGCCGGGTGTTTCTCGCCGAGGAGAACCCCACCTACGCCGCTCAGTTGTTCACCCGCGCCCGCAAGGCGGAGGCGGAGCACGGACTGACCGTCGAGGAGGACCGCCTGGACGCGGTGTTCCTGGAGTTCGCGCTGGCCGGCGCGCTGCCGGTGAAGGTGCTCTCCGCCTACGGCAAGGAACTGGCGGGCCGGGTCTCCGCCGAGGAGGCGCTGGAGCGCTTCACCCGCCTGTGCCTGCGCCGCACCGCGGGCGGCCTGCCGCCGTCCGCCCAGATGGCCAACGACCTGCGCAAGCTGGCCCGCGGCGCCGGCCAGGACGCCGACCGGGTCGAGCAGGGCTACCTGGCCGAGCTGCTGGGACTGCCGGCCACGCTGCGTGCCACGGGCGGCTGGTGGAAGGGCCACCGGGCCGCACTGGTGGCGCTGGCCGAGCGGGAACCACGCGTGCGCGGCACCCTGCTGGACATGCTCCCCTCCGGCCCGGACGCGGACATGCCCGCGATGTGGCTCGAGGTCCTGGAGACGTCCGGCGCCACGACAGGGCTGTGGGACGACTCCCTCCCCCCGGAGCAGCGGCCGACCGACGGCACCGCGGGCTGGCTGGAGCGCTTCCTGGTGTTCCGGGAGCGGGCCCGGTCCTGGCGCAGCTCCACCCGGATGCCGGAGCTGTATCCCCTGGTGGAGCGTGCGGCGGCCCGGCTGCGCACCGAACTCGCCGCGTCCGGACGGGGGTTGAGGGTCACACACGACATCGACCTCATCGACCTGCTGCTGTCCCTGGACGTGCCGGTCGCCGCTCCTGGCAAGGACCAGGAGCTGCCGCTGACGGCTTGGGCCATCGGGGAAGGACAGCGGGAGCTGACCTTCCTCGGCGGCGACGCACGGTTCCGCGACGCCTTCCTGCTCGGCGCCGACCGTTTCCACCAGGGCGATCAGGCGCTGCGCGCCCTCCGTCTGTTGGCGGCCTCGCCCGGCGGCCGCCCCTGGCTGACGGAGTGGGTCAGCAGAGTGGTGGGACAGTTCACCGTGGTGGGCCTGCCCGGGCTGCCCCACGCGCTGAATCGGCTCGGGTGGCTGCCCGCCGAGGCACTGGCGCTGGCCGAGGACGACGTCCGCGCCGCCGTCGGCACCGACCTCGCGCCGGTACTGGCCCGCACCCTGCAAGCCGGGCTCTTCGACGAGCTGGGCTGGCCGGCCTGGGAGGAGGCGACGGCCGAACTCGTCGCCAAGGACCGGGTGGAGGACATCGTGGTCGCCGACGCCTGGCCCCACCTGGTGGTGGCCGGCCCGGCCCAGGCCCGTGTGATCGGCGCCGACGGCCCTGTGCTCACCCATGACCTGCGCCTGCCGGCGAACGACGTCTCGGGCGACCCGGGCTTCCACCACGTGGACGGCGAACTCCTCGTGTACTGGAACTCCCGCAGAGACGGCCTGCGCGGCTACTGGCACTCGCGCGCCGACCGCGTCGAGTCCCTCAAGGGGGCGCACGCCACGCGCGGCACCGAGATGGACTGGTACCGCGGGGACTTCCCGATCTCGCTGCCCCTGCCGGACGGTGGCCGGACCACCGGTCGCGGAGTGGTGCACGCCGGGGACACCACCCTGCCCGACGAACGGCCGCTGCTCTTCGACGGATCGTCCTACTGGGTGTGGCACGCGGACTCCGAGGACCGGGCGGCGCACGGCTGGTACGAGTACGACCCGGCCACGAACGAGCGCGGGCGGATGAGCAAGCCCACCTTCCTCGCCGACGCCCTGCGCGACGCCCCCGCGGGCAGCAGCTACGTGGGCGGCAGACTGCGTCTGTCCCCCAACACCGCCACCACCCCCACCTGCGCTCCCGTGGACGGCCTGGTGGGCCTGCGGGTGATCGAGCTGCCCGATGGCTCGCATCGCGCCGAGAACCTCGCCGGACACGGCCTCACTCTGCCCGCCGACGCCGGTGTGCCCGACGCGCTCGTCGTCTTCCCCGGCGCGGACCGGGCCACCGCCGTCGTCCGCGACAACTGGCAGCTCCGCCTGGTCGACGCCGACGGCGTCCACACCGCCTGGGCCAAGACCGACCGCACCCCCGGCGACTTCGGCGAGGGCACCCTGCTGCTGCCTCCCGTGCAGTTCTGGGAGTGCCTGACGGCCCGTGACCCGCAGGCGTCGAAGGCGCTGCGGACCATCGACCGGGCCACCGCCGCGGCCCTGCTGGCCGCCGCAGCCGGCGAGGACGCTCAGGCGCTGACCGACGCCATCCGCACCCTCCTCCCGGTCAGCCACGACGCGCTCGTGAAGGGCATCGCCGGAGTCGCCCGCTACGCCGCGGCCCAGCAGGCGGTGCTGGACGCGGCGTCCACCCGGCTGACCCGCGCCCTGGAAGGCGGCCTGGAGGAAGAAGGGCCGGCCGGACCCGCGGACACCAAGCTCATGGCAGCAATGAACGGGCTGGGCTCGTCCCGCGGCTACTGGTGGAACCGCGACGACGAGTCCGACACCGTCTTCCGCGCGCTGCGCGTCCTGGCCCGGGCCGTCGGACTCGCCGACACCGCGCTGCCCGACCTCGCGGATGTCCGCCTGCACCTCGACGGTCACCCTCTGCCCTCAGGACAGCCCGACCTGGCAACCCTGCTGGAGACGACGACCGCACTGGCCTACCGGGCTGCCTGCGCCACCACCGGCCAGGAGGACCGCGAGGTCCTGTGCACCCTCCTCGCCGAGTTCGACCGCCTCGGTCTGACACCGGACGACTCCACCGCCTGGCGCAAGGTGCATCTGCACCTGGAGGCGGCGCAGCTGCGCACCGCGGCGGGCGGATGGCGCGACGGCGCCTGGACCGGGATGCTCCCGCTGGCCGACGGCGCCTTCATCGCCGTCACGAGCCGCAACTCGCTCGACGACGACCACGCCTGCTTCACCGGCTACTTCCATGACCCGGCCGGACGGTTCGAGACACCATCGCCCTACCAGGCGCTTCAGTCGGGGCCGCTGGGCGAGACCCCGGTCCCGGGCCGGACCCGGGCCTTCCTTGCCGAACTGGCCGACCGCGGCCCCGCCCCCTGGTTCCCGCAGGCCGCCGAGGAGTTCGCCCGTCTGACCGGCGTGACCGAGACGGTGGCCCGGCTCGTCGTGGCCGGTCTGCCGGGGATCGACGTCTACGAGCGCAGCTTCCTCAAGTCCGAGACACGCACCCTCATCGGGGTGAAGGTGGCCCCGGCGGCGGTCGCCAAGGACGAACTGCGCGGCGTCGACGGCGCGGTGCGGGCCGCGGTCGTGGGCGCCCTGCTGCCCGCCGAGCCCGCCCGCCTGTGGACCGAGGGCCCGGACGTGGCGGGCGCCGCCGCGGTGTGGAACGCCAAGGTGGGCAAGCGGGTGGCCGTCCCGGAGGCACTGCTCGGTGACGCGATCCGCGCCTTCCGCCACCCCTCCTGGCCGATCCGGCAGGCGCTGCCCGCCCTGCTGGACCCGGCCGCCTCGCCCCGGCTCAGCCGGGACCTCACCTGGGCGATCAACGGCGATCGGGCCAAGCCCGTCGGCGACGACACGGACGGGTTCACCGCGGAGACGCTGGTCGGCGCGGTGGGTCTGCTCGCCTGGCTCGCCCACCGGCTGCCCGCGGGCGACCCGGTCCGCGCCGCGCTGCCCCCGGCCCTCACCGCGGTGCGTGAACGGCTCGCCCATCCCGGACTGATGCTCGACCTGAGGCGCTACATCAGTCTCCCCGACTTCCGGAAGACCGCCGGCACTCCCACCGAGGTCGGTCCGGGCTTCGAGCGGTACGGCGCCGTCGTCCTGGCCACCCACGACGACCAGCCCGCCCCGGCCATCCGTGTCGACCTTCTCGACGAGGCAGGCCAGGACCCCTACCTGCCCGCGGTGCGCGTCGACAACCAGCGGCCCTACGGCGCCGAGGTGGCACTGCGTCTGGTCCGCGACCGGAAGCTCGCGGCCCTGCTCGCCGACCCCGGTGAGCCGATCGCGGGAGACCGGGGCAAGGACGCCACCTGGTGGCCGCAGGACCCCGGTCGCTCGGTTCCCGATCTGGTCACCGAGGTGGCCAAGGAGTACGGGCTGGGCGAGGACGCCGCCACGCTCTATCTGATGCTGCTGGCCATGCCCGACCCGACCGACCGCATGACGGCCCGGTGGACGGGCTGGAAGCCGGCCCGGCTGAAGGCCGCGCGCGCCGAACTGGCCGCCACCGACCTCGTGGTGGAGGCCAGCCGGACCCGGGCAGGCCGATCGCTGTTCCTGCCCGGCGGCTGGGTCGAGCAGTCGGCGCCGCGGGTGCCGCTGGAGCGCTGGAAGCTGCCCTTGTTCGGCGAGATGAGCGACGAACACGCCCCGTTCGGCGTGATCGTGCCGTTCGAACCGGCCGCGGACCTGTTCCGCAGGGCGTGGCAGCGCGTCCAGGACGGCGACGCTCCCCGCTTCGAGGAGCTGAAGGTCCGCCGCGGCCGCCGCCGCTGACGTATCACCGGCCCGGGGCGCCGCCCACCGGCGGCGCCCCTCCCCCACCTGGAACTCCCCCCACACATCGACACCGACCGAGCTACCGAGCAAGGACATCCATGCCCCTGACCGACACGGCGACGGCCCTTCCGGCCCGGCAGACCCTGCCCGCCGAAGAACGCTTCGCCACCGAACTCGCCTTCCTCGCCGCCCACGACGACGGCCCCCGCCCACCCGGCTGGCTGCTGACGCCCCGCGCCGTGATCACTTTCGTCTGCGGCAGCGGCGGCGAAGCCCTCAAGCTGCCCGACGCGCCCGAGGGGCTGCCGGACGAACTCGTCGTCGCCCCGAAGTTCGTCGGTGAACGCGCCCTGGTGGAGCGGTGCGTGGTCACGCTCGCCGGAGAGCGCGGGCTGCTGCTCGTCGGCGAGCCGGGCACCGCCAAGTCCATGCTGTCGGAACTGCTGTCGGCGGCCGTCTGCGGCACCAGCGCGCTCACCGTGCAGGGCACGGCCGGCACCACCGAGGACGCCCTGCGCTACGGCTGGAACTACGCCCTGCTCCTCGCCCAGGGCCCCACCCCGCAGGCCCTGGTGGACTCGCCGGTGCTCGCCGCGATGCGCACCGGAAGGGTCGCCCGCGTCGAGGAGATCACCCGCTGCCTGCCCGAGGTGCAGGACGCCCTCGTGTCGATCCTGTCGGACCGGCGGATGAGCGTCCCGGAGCTGTCCGGAACCGACGACGCCCAGGTCGCCGCCGCACCTGGATTCACCGTCATCGCCACCGCCAACCTCCGCGACCGCGGAGTGTCGGAGATGTCCGCGGCCCTCAAGCGCCGCTTCAACTTCGAGACCGTGCACCCGATCGCGGACGTCGAGGCCGAGACCGAACTCGTCAAACGGCAGGCCACGGCCGCCGTCGCACGGGCGGGCGCCGCGTTCGGCGTCGACGACGCGGTGCTCGACGTCCTGGTGACCGTCTTCCGCGACCTGCGCGCCGGACGCTCCGCCGAGGGCTGGGACGTGGAACGCCCGGGCACGGTGATGTCCACCGCCGAGGCGGTGCAGGTCGCCGTATCCCTGGGGGTGGCCGCCGCCTATCTCCCCGGAGGGGACTCGCTCGACCTGGTGCCCGGCCATCTGCTGGGCGTGGTCCGCAAGGACGACCCGGCCGACCACGCACGCCTGCTCGGCTACTGGGACGGCCCGGTACGCCGCCGCGCCGAGGACGGCTCGGCGACCTGGCGGCGCCTGTGGGACCTGCGGGAGAACCTTCGGTGACACTCGCCCTGGAACCGAGGGCGGCCCTTGCCGCCCTCACCGACTGCACCGCCCCGTACCTGCTGGGCGTACGGCACCACAGCCCCGCGCTCGCCGCCGCGGTGCCCTCCCTGCTGGACGCCGCCCGCACCGAGGTCGTCTGCGTGGAACTCCCCGCCGACTTCCAGTCGTGGCTCCCCCATCTCGCCGCGCCGGGCACCCTCGCCCCGGTCGCGCTGGCAGGGACCGGCGAGGGCGGCCGGCTCGGCTTCTACCCCTTCGCCGACTTCTCGCCCGAACTCGCGGCGATCCGCTGGGCGAGGGAGCACGGGGCGGAGGTCGTCTGCTGCGACCTGCCGATGTCCGATCCCCGGTGGGGCACCGAGGGACCCGCCGCGGCCGACGACGGCCGCGGCCGGTCCGCCGAGGCGCCCACCGCGTTCGCCGCGGCGCTGACCGCGTCCGGGACCGGCCGCGACGGCGACGACATGTGGGACCGCAGTGTGGAGGTACGCGCCCCGGGCTGCGCCCCCGAGGCGGTCCGCCGGGCCGCACTGGGCGTCGGCTGGGCGCTGCGCCGTGACGCCGAGTCGGCGGGCGGCGTGCCCGCGGTCGATCTGGCGCGCGAGGCGCACATGCGCGAGGCGATCGCCCGCGTCTCGGCCGACGGCCGGCGGGTCGCGGCCGTCGTCGGAGCCTTCCACGCACCCGCACTGACGACGTGGAACACGGCCGGGCCTGCCCGGCCGGTCGATGCCGAGGACCACCCGGCCGTGGTCACCTCCCTCGTGCCCTACGCGTTCGACCTGCTGGACTCCCGTTCCGGCTATCCGGCGGGCATCCGCGACCCGCGATGGCAGCAAGCAGTGTTCACCGCGAGCGGCGACCCCGAGCGGCTGCACGACGCGGCCGCGCGGGCCGTCACCGACGTGTGCCGCGAACTGCGGGCCGCCGGACACGTCGCCGGCACGGGCGAGGCCCGCGAGACCCTGCGGGTCGCGTGCGACCTCGCCCGGCTGCGCGGCCTGGCGGCACCCGGCCGCGGCGAGGTGCTGGAGGCGCTCACCACGGTCATGGGGCAGGGCGAACCGCTCGGCCGTGGCCGGGCGCTGGCCCGGGCACTGGAAACCGTCCTGGTCGGCACCGACCGGGGCCGTGTCGCCCCCGGCACCCCCCGCTCCGGTCTCGGACCCTCCGTCGAGGCCGAACTCGCCTCACTGCGGCTGCCAGGGCCGGACGACCCCGCACCGCGCGAACTACGGCTCGACCCGCTCCGCTCGGCCCTCGACGCCCGCCGAGAGATCCTCCTCCAGCGCCTGACGGTGTGCGGCACCGGGTACGGCGAGCCGATCCAGGTCGCGGGCACCGGCGACGCCGCGCCTCTGACCACCCGGTGGCGGCTGGCCTGGAATCCGTCGGTGCCGGTCCGCCTGGACCTGGCCGGGATCCGGGGCGTCACCGCGGCCCTGGCCGCCGAGGGCACCCTGCGGGAGACCTTCCGCAAGGAAGCGGCGGAGGGCGGAGCCACCAGCGCCCTGGTCCTGGCGGGACTGCGCGACGCAGCCCGCTGCGATCTGCCCGCGCTGGTGTCCGAGCGGCTCGCCGACGCCGCCGAGGTCCTCCCCACCTGTGCCACCCTGCCCGAACTCCTCGCCGCCCTGGACTTGTTGGAGGCCCTCAAGCGCGGCCATCTGCCCGGCACCACACCCGACAGCCGGCGGGACGCCGCGCAACTGGCCACGGAGCTGATGGAGTCGGCCGTACGGTCTCTGCCGGGCCTGGCGGGCAGCGACGACCCGCAGGACGCGGAGGCCCTCGTGGCACTGGCCTCACGGGCGGGCGAACACCGCCTGGGCCTGCGCATCGACGGCGCCCTGGACGATCTCGCACGCCACGGGTCCCCGCTGCTGCAAGGTGCCGCGCTGGCCGCCCGGGTCATGCTCGACCTGGACGACGCCGACACCCTCGGCCGCAGGGCCGCGGGCTGGATCGACAACGCGACCGGACCGGACGCCCGGCACGCGATGAGCCGCCGCCTCACCGGGCTGGTCAGCGCAGCCGCACCGCTGCTCCAGTCGGCGCCGACCGCCCTGGACCCGCTGCTCGACCGGATCGACACGCTCACCGACCAGGGGTTCCTCGACCGGCTGCCCGCTCTGCGCGGCGGCTTCGACACCCTCAGCCCGGCCGGCCGCGACCGGCTGCTGTCCACGGTGACCGAACGCCTCGGCGACCGTCTCGACCTGTCGCTGAGCGCCTCACCGCAGTTGCTCGCCCTGTGGACGGCCGCCGACACGGCGGGCCGGGCGGCCGTGACCTCCCTGCGCCCACCCTTGGGAACGGGACTGCACAGCACCGCGGCCACCCTGGAGGACTCCAGCCGGGACGAACCCAGAGCTGCCGAGGCACCGGCCGGCCCTGCCCCGCACCTCACGCCGACCGACCGCTGGCGTCTGCTGCTCGGCCGGGAGAGCGAGAAACTGCCGCAGAGCGCCCGCCGTCTCGCCCACGCGCTCGACGAGCTGTACGGCACCGGCCGCGGCGAGGGCTCGGCGGACCTCGGGCGGGAGGGTGGCCAGGGCGGCGGCCAGGACGCCTCCTTCCCGACCGCCCGCGAGTGGGCGCAGGAACTCGACGCGCTGTTCGGCGCCGACGTCCGCGAGGAGGTCCTGGCCCGGGCCGCCGACCTGGGCCGCACCGACGTCCTGGCCGAGCTCGACCCCAATGCCGTACGCCCTTCCGTCGACCTGCTGACCTCCGTGCTGTCCCTGGCCGGCGGGATGCCCGAGCAGCAACTCGTCAAGCTGCGCCCGCTGGTGCGCCGCCTGGTCGACGAACTCGCCAAGGAACTGGCCACCAGGCTGCGCCCGGCACTGACCGGACTGGCCACCCCGCGTCCCACCCGCCGTCCGGGAGGACGGATCGACCTGCCGCGCACCCTGCGGGCCAACCTCGCCCACACGCGCCGCACGGACGACGGCCGCACCCTGGTCGTCCCGGAGCGGCCGGTGTTCAGCACCCGTTCGCGCCGGGAGGCGGACTGGCGGCTGATCCTGGTGGTCGACGTGTCCGGGTCGATGGAGGCGTCCGTCGTCTGGTCGGCGCTCACCGCGGCCGTCCTGGGCGGAGTGCCCACGCTGAGCACGCACTTCCTCGCCTTCTCCACCGAAGTGATCGACCTGACCGACCGGGTCGACGACCCGCTGTCGCTGCTGCTGGAGGTACGGGTCGGCGGGGGCACCCACATCGCCGCCGGCCTGGCCCGGGCCCGGTCGCTGGTGACCGTGCCCAGCCGGACCCTCGTGGTGGTGGTCAGCGACTTCGAGGAGGGGTATCCGCTCGGCGGACTCCTCGGCGAGGTGCGGGCCCTCGCGAGCTCCGGAGCGCATCTGATGGGCTGCGCCGCCCTGGACGACACCGGCACCCCTCGCTACTCGGTCCCGGTGGCTCAACAGCTCGTCGCGGCCGGCATGCCGGTCGCCGCCCTCAGTCCCCTCGCCCTGGCCCGCTGGGTGGGCGACCGCCTCCGCGGAGAGAACCGATGAACACCGAACTGCCGCCCGTGGCGCCCGAGGTGGTCGCCGCCGCCGTGGAGCAGCTGACGTCCCGGCTGCGCAGGAAGCTGGACGCCGCGATCGAGACGTACGCGACGCTGCCCGTCACCGCGGACGGCACCGTACGGCGCGTGCGGTGCGGCGAGGACGCCGAGGTCACCCTCGCGCCCGGCCCGTCGGGGGCGGTCACGGACCCCGCGCAGGCGCAGTGCAGCTGTCTGCTGGCACCGCGGTGCCTGCACCGTGCGGCGGTGCTGGGGGCCGCGCCGGTGGCCGACGCCGACGCGGTGGCCGAGCCCGCCGCGGCTGAGGCCGACGCGGTGACCGAGACCGCGGACCAGTCGTCCGAGGGCGGCGGCGAGGCGGCCGAACCGGACGGCGGCGCGCGGGAGTCCGGGACTCCGGTCGACGATGTGACCGCCGGACCGACGACCGGCCCAACCGACCCGACCGGCCCCACCGGACTGACGGGCCCGACCAACCCGCCGGGCCCGACCGCGGCACAGGTCGCCGCCGCGGCCGGGCTGTGGGCCGCGGCGGCGGCAGTGCTGGCCGCCGGCGTGCCCGGTGCAGGCGCCGTACCGCAGGCGGAGGTGTTGCGGGCCGCGCACACCGCCCGGCTCGCCGGCCTGCACCGGGCCGAGGCCGCCGCCCTCCGGGTGGTCCGTGCACTGCGCGCCGCCCGGGCCCGCCATGACGGCCACAGGCTGGCCGACCTGGTCGCCGGGCTGCGGGAGCTGCTGCTCACCAGCGGTCTGCTCGCCGCGTCCGATCCCCACCCGGCCCTGGTCGGCACCGCCCGGCGCAGCTACCTCCCCGGCGGGGGCCTCAAGGTGCAGGGTGTGTGCCGGGAGCCGGTGATCTCGGCCACCGGCTACGGCGGGGTCGTCACCCATGTCCTCGCAGACGACGGGCGCTGGTTCTCCGTGTCCGACGTCAGGCCCGGCGGACCGGCGCGGGCGCGCGGCGCCGCCACCGCCACGGTCTCGCTCGGCTCGGGCAGTGTCGATCATGCGCAGCTGTCCCGGGGCGGCCTGCTGATCTCGGGAGCGACGCTCTCCCCGGACGGCCGCCTCGGCGCCGGCAAGGGGGTGCGGGCCACCCCGGTCCCGGGTCTGTCCTGGACGTCGGGGCCGCTCGCCCGTCTGTTCGCCCGACCGCTCGCCCAGGCCGCCGCGGCACGGCTCGCCCCGGGCGACGACGTGGCGGGGGCCGGGCCTGAGGCCGGTGAGCTGATCGGTTGCGACGTGGTCGTCGTAGGGGCGGCCGAGGACCACCTGTTCGCGCGAGAACTGACTCCCGAGGGAGCCGACCGCGAAGGGCTGTTGATACGGCTGGTGCCGGCCAACAGCCATCCGGAGCTGGCTCACGCGGCCAACTTCCGCAAGCTTGCCTCGCGCCCGGGGCTACGGCTGCGCCTCGTGGGCCGCCTCGACCCCGACCGTGCCGCGACCCTGCGTCCGCTGGCGGTCGGCCCCGTCCCGGACGGTACCGCGACACTGCTGCTGCCGCCCGAGTGGGCCGGCCACGCCGATCTGGGGTACGACCGGCTCGAAGGCGCCCACTTCCCACCGGCCGGTGACCTGCCGCCGGTGGAGAGTCCCACGGCGCTGCCGCCGGATCCGGTGACCGAGGCGCCCCTGTGGCGGTTGCGGCGGCTGGTCGAGGTCGCGGTCTCCGGTGGTCGTCGCGCCGCTGCCGAGCCCGCCCGGGACGGTGCCCGGGCCTCCGGCTCCGCGGCGCTGCGCCGCAGCGGTTTCCGGACGGCAGCGGATCTGACGGAGGCCCTGGCCGCGGAGGCGGACCGGCGGGGCCGCGACGTGTTCGGCCGCACCCAGCAGGCTGATCCGGACGCCTACGCGCGGGTATGGCTGAGCGCGGCCGTCTACCTGTCCGGCACCGAACGGGCCCTGGTCGAGGCGACCTGGCAGCCCACGCCGGCGGCATGACCTTCGCACCGTTCCCTCCTGTCGGACACCGAGTCCGGCAGGAGGGAACGACCAGACCGACGCGGTGATCTTGACCTTGGACCGCACCGGGCCGCCGAGACGCTGCCTGCCGTTGGATCTCCCCGAACGCAACACCTTCAGCGTCCCGGTCACGATGCGGGTCATCGAGACCGCGCCGTACGGCGCAACAGGCCTCAGCCGACGTTGAAGTCGAGGTTGGTCACGTACCAGGAGCCCTCGATCCTGCTGGACTCGACCTTGATGTCCAGCTGGTCCTGCGTCACCCCGGTGGAGTGGGAAAGGACGATCTTGTCGAGGGCTTGGCCGTCGACGTTGATCCTGGCTGCGGGGACCGTGACCTTGTCACCTGTGCCGAGGGCCTGCGTGACCTTCACCTTCGGGTCGGCGGAAGGCGGGTCAGGGGTGAACGACTTCTTGAACTGTCCGAGCGTCGCCTCCATCCGCTTCCGCTCGGGCGCTTCGTCACCGCACGTCTTCTCGCTGCCGACCTGCGCTGGCTGGGAACCGTCCGCCGGTTCCGCCATCAGCAGGCACGCCTCCTCGACATCACCCTTGATGAGCGCCGCGACCCAGCCGGAGACCGCGTTCTCGGCCGAGGACCGGTCCACGCCCGTCGCCGATGACGAGTCCCCCTCGGGCGACTTGCTCTTGTCGTCGACGGGGGAGCTGCTCGCGGGCTGCTTCTGGCTCTCGCCGGACTTCGGGTCCTCCGAGCAGCCGGACAGACCCACGACCGCCGCGACCGCAGCTCCCGCGATCACACCTATCCGCCTCGTCCTCTGATCCACTAACACCACTTCGACAGCCTTTCCCTGGAACCGCAAATGCAACAGCGGAACCATGAGTTGACTCGCGTCTCGGTTCCGCTTCACCCTCAAGACGGCTGAGAAGTCGGAGCGGTTCTGTTTCGAACGGACGCTTTCGCATTCCGAGCACCAGTGACGGATCACGTGCGTTCGACGCGCGGTCGGGCACGTGTGCAGGTGCCGTGACGGTGTCGGCGTTCTCCCGCTCAGCACGGATGCTCTTCTATCCTGGGCCACATGTGTCCGGGCCCCGTCCGTGACCGTTCCAGCGCGAGCATGGGCCCGCCAGACCTTGGCCGAGGGGGCGTTCGTGACGGGGTCGGAACGTGTCGCTGTCATCGGGGCAGGAGTCGTCGGGGCCTGCGTGGGATGGAACCTCGCCCGGCTCGGAGCCCAAGTGGTCCTCATCGATGCGGGCCGGCCGGGTGAGGGGGTCACCGACTGGTCCTTCTCGTGGGTCAACGCGAGCAACAAGACCGTGCGCAGGTCCTACTTCGACCTGAACGTGGCGGGCATGGCCGCCCATCAGGCACTCGCGAGGGACATCGGAGCGGACTCGTGGTGGCATCCCAACGGCCATCTGCGCTGGCCGGACCCCGCAGCGCAGGCGCGGGTCCTGGAGACCGTCGACCTGCTGGCCGACTGGGGTTACCGGGTCGAGGTGCACAGCGGGGCCGAGGTGCGCCGCCGCCTGGAACCGGCGCTCGCGGTACCCGACGCGGCACCCGTCGTGTTCTACCCCGACGAAGCCTGGGTCCACGGACGCCGCCTCGTCGCCCGCCTGACCAGGGAAGCCGTCGGACGCGGAGCCGAGCACCGCTTCGACACCGCGGTCCGTGACATCTCCACCCGCACCGACGGCAGCATCCGCGGCGTCACCCTGACCGACGGAAGCCGACTCGACGTCGACGCCCTCGTGAACGCGGCAGGGCCCGACGCCGGCCATGTCGCCGCACTCGTCGCGCGGCAGCTGCCGATGCGCCGGGAACCCGGCATCGTCACCCGGGTCGACTGCTCCCCCGTACCGGTCCACCGGGCCCTGCACGCACCCGGCATCGAGATCCGCCCCGACACGGAGACCTCGGTCGTCCTCCACAGCCGCGACACCGACGCCCTCATCGACACCGACGCGGAGCCGGACGAACTCGCACGCCACCTCCACGCCTCGGCTCGGCGTGCCGTCCCCGCACTCGGCAGCGCCCGCATCGCTCGGACACGGGTGGTCAACCGGCCCATCCCCGCCGACGGATTCCCCTCGGTGGGGGCCGTGCCATCCGTGCCGGGGTACTTCGAAGCGGTCTCCCACAGCGGAATCACCCTCGGCCCGGTGATCGGCCGACTCCTCTCCACGGAGGTCGTGAGCGGGGAGCGCGACGCGCTGCTCGCGGACTTCCGCCCGCAGCGCTTCATCGAATGAAGACCCAGCTCTCCAACTGGACAAGATCCCGGCAGTGGCCGGAGTCGTCGACCGGCCGCGTAGACGGCCGGACATGCTCTTCATCGACCGCGACCAGATCTACGTCGCCGGCTGCAGCAACGGCGGCTACATGAGCATGAAGCTGACCGCCGTCTCTCCCACCCTGTTCGCCGCGTCCGTGCCGATCTGCGGCATCGTCACGGATCGCTGTCACCCTGCGCCGTCGGTACGCCGTGGTCGACGTGATCGGCAGGGACAGGAACGGCCATCAGGCGTTCGCCACCGCCGCCGACGTTCGCCTCGCCGTGCTCCCTGCGCGCTGCAAGCGGTCAAGGCGAAAAAACTGCGGATCTTTGCGGCAACCTTTTCGCGCTCTCGAACCACTCAGTGTTGTCCGGCCAGGTGGTCCGGTCAGAGCAACAGGTGAAAGAGAGAGCACAGGCATGTCCCTTGAACGGGAACACAGACATGTCCCCAGCCCGCCCGCGTCATCGGTGGCGTCTCGCGTCGGCGGCCACCGTACCGACGGCCGCGCCCGAGGTGGCGGCCCGATGCACCGTAGCCGTCGGTTGTTCGCGCGTCGGGGTTTCTGGGCGGCCCTCGTCATGGTCGTAGTGGCTGGCTCCGCTGTCGTGGTCAGCCAGGCATCGGCGGAAACACCCCTGGATCTGAAGAAGTGGTACGTGCTGGTCAACCGCAACAGCGGCAAGGTGCTGGATGACCGCGCCTTCGCCAAGAACGACGGCGCGGCGGTGGTGCAGGCGACGCGCACCGGCCGGGCCAACCAGCAGTGGCGGTTCGTCGACGCGGGTGACGGGTACTACCGGCTGCTGAACCGCAACTCCGGGAAGGTGCTGGACGACTTCGGCTGGTCGAAGACCCCCGGCTCCGCCATCGTGCAGTGGAAAGACCTGAACGCCACCAACCAGCAGTTCAAACTGGCCAAGTCGCAGAACGGCATCGTGCGTTTGATCAATCGCTTCAGTGGCATGGCCGTCGGGGTCCGCAAGGCCGCCAAGGCCAACGGGAGCGGCATCGTCCAGAACCGCGACCGGGGCAGCGCCGATCAGCAGTGGAAACTCGTCCCGGTCGGGAGCGTCGGCACAAGCCCGTCGTCTCCGTCGTCTCCGGGGCCGTCGTCTCCGGGGCCGTCGTCTCCGGGGCCGTCGTCTCCGGGACCGTCGTCTCCCGCGACCGGTAACGGCAGCTCGATGAAGAGTTTCCTGGGCAGCAACAGGGTGCTCATCGGCGGCTCGATGACTGACGCCTCGGCGAACGCCGCGCCGTTCGACGTGCGCTACGCCTATATACACAGCCAGCCCGCGCCCACGTCGGCCGCCTATACGGCGTCGCGTTGCAAGGACGAGTGGTCGGGCTGGTGGGGCTGCTGGGGCGGCAGCAGCACGGCGCCCGGAAACCAGGTGACCTGGCAGGACAGCGTGGCGGCCCAGGCGACCTACCAGGGCAAGTCGCGACCGCAGAAGTACCTGTGGACCTGGTACTCGCTGCGCGACCTCGGGGACGCGGCAGGCGAGGGCGACGGCCCGGGCGAGGTCAAGGCCATCAACAGGACCGACCTGCTCACCCGGTACCTGAACGACTACCGGTTCTTCCTCCAGAAGATCGGCACATCGCACGACATGATCGACCTGGAGCCCGACTTCTGGGGCTTCGCCCGGTCGCTCGGCAATCTGCACCAGGTTCCCTCGCAGGTCAAGGCCTCGAATCCGACCGACTGCGCATCGCAGGAGAACAGCGCCTCCGGTCTCGCCCAGTGCCTGATCCACATGACACGCAAGTACGCGCCGAACGCCGGCGTGGGGCTGCACCTTTCGTGCTTCGACTGGGAGAGCGACATCCAGAAGTGCGTCAAGGACTACGCGGACCTCGGGGCGAAGAACGCCGACTTCCTGGTCACCGATGTGTCGGACCGCGACGCGGGCTGGTACGCACAGCCTGCCCACGGCAGCCGTGACACCTTCTGGACCGACCAGAAGGCCGCCGCCTCACTGAAGTTCTGGAAGACGATGGCCGAGTCCGTGGGCAAGCCGATCGTCCTGTGGCAGATCCCCGTGGGCAACATGGCGGGGAACAACACTCCCGGCCACTTCAAGGACGACAAGGTGGACTGGTTCTTCTCCCACATGGACCAGGTGGCGAACGCCCACATCGCCGGCCTGCTGTTCGGTGCGGGGTGGACGGAGCAGACGACGCCTGAAACCGACGGCGGAAACCTGATCCGCAAGACGATCGCCTATCACAACTCGGGCGGTACACCGCTCAAGTAGGCGCTAGGGCGCCAGGCGCGATCGCGGCCCCATCTTCTTCGATGGGGCCGCATTCGTTGCCTGACGGCGGCGATGAGAGCGGTCACTGATCTGACCGTTTCCGAGCATCGAGCTGTGCGGCAAGGGGGCTCTTCCCTCTGCCGCACAGCGGTGTTCACCGGGTCGGGACGAACCCTCCCCGGACCGACGCGGAGCCGCCAGACCCCTGCGCGTCGACGCGGTAGCCGTCGCCCGCAGCACTGCGCACGGCGGTGCCGTTGTTGAACTGGGCGGCAAACTCGAAGCCGGCGGCCGGGACGGTGCGGCCCGGCTTGAGGACCCAGCGGTAGACCAGCGCGCCGTCGACCTCCTGGACGGTGACGGTGAAGTCATCACTCGGCAGGGTCTGCCAGGTGCCGGTGTTCTTCACCGCGCCGGTCTGCACGATACGGATCTCGATCGTGAGCGAGGTGAGCGGCTGGGTCGTCTTGAGGGCGAGGTTGCTCTGTGTCCAGTAGATGGTGCTGCGCGAGTCCAGCGAGCCGGCTGACCACAGCGGTCCGTTCTGGCTCTCGCCGGCGCTCGGCGATGGACTGGTGGTCGGCGGAGTCGGACGCGAGCTGCCCGGGGTCGTGGCCGGGGCCGGCGCAACAGGGGTGGGGCGGGGCGACGTCGGTCGCGGGGAGCTGACGGCAGGGGACGGGGTGGCGGGCGTGGTCACGGTGGCCGACGGCGACGGCGACGGGGCCGCCACGATGGCGGCGACGGCGAGACCGCCGGTCGCCAGAACGCCGGCGGCGGCGAGCCCAGCGAGCGCGACCCTGGTCCCAGACCTCGCGAAGGGCCGCGCGCGGTGGCGTACGGCCGGGCCGGCCATGCCGCGTTCCACCCGGGCCAGCATCCGCGCACGGTCGGGCCGGTGGGCCTCGGCGGCCTCCCGCAGCTGACGGGTGATGTCCTCGTTCACCGGTTCCTCCTCCCTGTCACCAGGTCCCCGGCCGCTCCTGCGCCCAGTATCTTTACCAGCTCGGCCATTCCCTTCGAGGTCTGGCTCTTCACCGTTCCGACCGAGATGCCCAGCGCCACCGCCGTGTCCTTCTCCGACAGGTCGAAGGCGTGCCGCAGCACCACGCAGGCACGCTTGCGGAACGGCAGCCGGGCGAGTGCCGCGCGGACGTCCAGTACGGCCGCCATGTCCGGCCCCTCCACCTTCTCGGGGCTGCGGGACCCGAAGAGCGTGATCCGGCGTCGCTCGCGCACCGCGCTGCGGATCCGTCCGCGCGCCAGGTTGGCCACCACACCGCGGGCGTAGGCCAGCGGGTGGTCGGCTTGCCGCAACCGGTCCCAGCGCTGCCACAGGGCGACCAGGGCATCCGCCGCGAGGTCGTCTGCCGCGTCGGTTTCACCGGTCAGGAGGTGTGCCAGACGGGCGAGTTCGGCATAGTGGCGTTCGAAGAATTCGTGGAACTCCGCGGACGCGTCGTCGAGGAGCATCCCTCCGTCGCCCTCTCCTGGCAGTGACGTGTGCATTGGTTGCACATTTAACAACATCGGGGGCGCAGCCTAACAGCGCTCAGCTCGGGACCAACCAGCGGTCGTGCCCGTTTGCGGGCCGGTGAAGGCCGGCCGGCGGGTCGGCCGATGGCGGGCGAACGGGACGCGGGTCGCTTGCGCGACGTACGGCTGCACGGCGATGCTGTCGACGGTCAGCTGCTCCCCGTAGACGCCGGTGATCCTGAGTGCCCCGCCGTGGCCGGTGGCCACTACCTGGCGGCTGACGGCCGGTTTGATCCGTCCGGCCAGGGCCGCCGCCTCGGAGCTCGCGGGCGCGGTGCGCACCCGCACCGCCGGCCGCTTCAGACCGGTATCGGACGGGGTGACAGCCCGCACGCCCGCGGCAGACGCCTCGGCCGCACGCCCGGCACCGGTTCCGCTCCCTGTGACGACGGTCACAGCCAGGCACGCCGACAAACCGACGATCAGCGGTCCCGAGGAATGCCCGTGAACAGTGCGTGCCTGCGCCACGGTTGGGCCGCTGCGTGTTTCGTTGCCCTCATGCCCGTCCATCCGATAGTTCCACTCGGTCTTCCGGCTCCCAGTTGCCGCCGAGGACGAGAAGGTTGCCGCCGCGACGCATATTTCTCGAAACCCCAACCGACGCGCGGCTGGGGTTCCTCGAGGTGGTGACTGTCGATCAGGCGGGTCAGCGCTGCAGGGTGAGGATGCCCGGCCGCCACGGCAGCTGGTCGTAGGGGCCGCTCGCGGAGGGGGACTTGCCCTGGTAGAGGAATTGCAGGTTGCAGGGGTCGACGGTCATGGTCTGGTCGGGGTTGTTGCGGACCAGGTCGCCATGGCTGATGTCGTTGTTCCAGGTGGCGCCGCTGTTGGCCTTGCCCGCGAAGGGGCTGCTCTCGCTGGCGGCCTGCGGGGTCCACGAACCACTCAGGCTGGTGGCGGTGAACGAGCGGAAGTAGCGCCCGTTCGCCCGGCCGCTGCCGGCCGCCGCATCGGCGAGCACGGTCGGCGTGCCGGCGCTCGGCGTCAATGCGGCCAGGGCGACCAGCGGTACGGCAGCACCCGCGGCGGCGAGCACCGAGGCGGCGGCGATCAGGCGGCGGGTTGCCGTACGGCGGCGATGAGAGGGGTTCTGATCTGGCAACGGCTTGTCTTTCTTGCACGGTGAGCCTTGCTCTGAGACCCAGTTGCCTGCGAGTTGCCGCAACGCGCACAAAGGTTGCCGTGATCGGGGAGGAATTGCGGCGGAGCCGTCCTTGGCGTCCCGTCCGCCGGTGGCGTGGTCGTACAGGTCGGCGAGGACGCGCTGTCCTGGATCTACTGTTCCTGCGGCCCGACCGCGAAGGCCGGGGTGTGGGACCGCACGGCGAAGAACAACATCACCGTCCCCTCCGGCGTAGTCGGGGGTAGGGCAAGCGCAAGACCATGACTGCACGGAGAACGCCGAGTCCCCGTGCAGCTGCCCATCGCGGCGGGCAGGTTTCCGTGACCTGGCACGGCACCGTGATCGTGGTCGGCAAGGTGCCTGCATCAAGGCGGCCGGCGCCCTTCAGCGAGCCTGCCCGTGCCCCTGCCGCGCCTCGGTCGCGTCACGGAACGCGGCCAGCGCGGCCCGGCGGCGGTGCAGATCCGCGATGTCTGCGTCCATCCGCTCCAGGTGCGCGGTCATCGTCCGCAGTACCTCCGGGCAGGGCTCGATCCCCGGCCCGGCGTCGGTGGCGCACGGCAGCATCTCGCGGATGGCGTCGGTGGTCAGCCCGGCCGCCAGCATGCCCCGGATGCGGGCCACGATGTACGGGGCGTCGGGCGCGTACACGCGGTATCCGCTGCTGTCGCGGTCGGGGCACAGCAGGCCCTGCTCCTCGTAGTACCGCAGCAGCCGGGCCACCACTCCAGTCCGCCGTGACAGCTCGCCTATCAGCACCGACTCTCCTCACCACGCCTGGGACTTGACCTTCACACCGGTGTGATGGGTCAACGTACGAGGCATGCGCGATTCATTCCCCGCCCTCGCCACCACCGTCACAGGAACCGGCCCAGGACTGCTGCTCGCCCACGGAGCCACCGGCAGCATCGAAGGCAACTTCGCCCCGGTTCTGCCCGCCCTCGCCGCCGCCCACACCGTCGTCGCCCCGGACTACCCCGGCTCGGGTGGCACCCCGGTCGCCGCCGCCCCACTGGACCTCGATGAGCTCACGGACGCGGTCGTCGACTCCGCCGTACGGCGCGGCGTCGGCCAGTTCGCGGTGCTCGGCTTCTCGCTCGGCACGCTGGTGGCGGTGCGCGCCGCCGTACGCCATCCCGAGCGGGTGACCGCGCTCGTACTGACCGCCGGGTTCGCGCGGCCCGACGACCATCTGCTCGGCCTCCTCCCCGGCTGGCGGGCCGAGGCGCCGCCCGCACTCCACCCGCACATCGATCTGGTCCCCTCCCTCGACACCACCGGTGACCTGGCCGAAGTCGCCGTCCCGACGCTGGTCGTCGCAACGACCGCCGACAGCATGGTCCTGCCTGCCGGCTCCCGCGCATTGGCGGCCGGGATCCGGGGCGCGCGGTACACGGAGATCGACAGTGACCATGTGGTCATGGTCGAGCGGTCGGAGGAGTGGCTGAAGCCCGTCCTCGACTTTCTCCACCCTCTTTCGCTTTCGGAAGGGCAGGACGGTGAGGCGGAGTGAAACTGCAGGTCGTCCTCCCGAACGAGGCCGCGGGGGCCGACCCGCGCCGACTCGCCGACCTGGCACGGCAGGCCGAGGCCCTCGGCTACGACACGGCATGGCTCCCCGACCACATCCTGCCGCCCGGTGAGTACGGCCCGGTGTACGGAGGGGTCTTCGAACCGTTGGTGACCATGGGCTGGCTGGCAGCCGCGACCACCCGGATCCGGTTGGGCACCTCCGTGCTCGTCCTGCCCCTGCGCAGTCCTTTCGTGGTGGCCAAACAGGTCGCGACCCTCCACGGGCTGTCCGGCGGACGGATCACCCTGGGCGTGGGGATCGGCTGGGACGAACGCGAGTTCACCGCCGTCGGCGCCGACTTCAGGAGCCGGGCGGCCCGCACGGACGAAGCCATCGCACTGCTCCGGCACCTGTTCCGGGCCGGCCGGGGGCCCTTCGAGGGCCGCTGGTACGGCTTCGAGAGAGGCGTCTTCGAGCCACGCCCCGACAGTCCGGTGCCGGTGATGACCGGCGGTGTCACAGACGCCGCCCTGCGTCGGGCGGCCCGGTATGCCGACGTCTGGCAGGGCGTGGGCCTGGACCCGGCAGCGTTCGCCGAACGGCTGGCGTACCTGCGGGCGCGTACGGACGGCCGCGCTGTGTCCCCCGGCACCCGGATCGACTGGCATGGCCCGGACAGCACCGTCGGCGAGGCCGCCCGCACCGCCGAGGCCTTCCGGGCCGCTGGAGCCGAGCACCTTGCGGTGCACTTCGGCGCCCCGGACGGTTACGCCCGACGGATGGCCGCCTTCGCCCGACACACTCCTGACAGCCTCTACCGACAGTGACCAACCACAGCGTCCAGGCCTCCCGATTGCTCACGCCGAACCGACGCGACGCGACGAGCATCGTCGGCAGAGAGACCAGCGGGGACAGGCTGCCCGCGATCGTGATGTCAACGCCGTAGAGCGAGCAACATGATCGTCGGAATCAGGAGCTCGCCGCCGGCGACGCCCATGATCGCGGCGCCGACGCCGATTCCGAACCCGGCGACGACGCCGATGACGGTGTCGACCGGTCGGCTGAACGGTTTCACCGCCGCACCGTTCCGCCCGGTCACCCGGTTGGCATCAGTGCCGGATGGGCGGCGCGGGGCGCTCTGGCTTGTACTGCGGCCTCGGGATCTAGGTGTATTGATCACGAGCGTTGTTAACAGTGGGCGGTGGAGCCGCGGTCAAGGCGGCGGCGCGTCAATCAAATGATCTCCTCGGAAGGTCCAACCCTCGCGAGGGCTCCTGACGCACGATCAGGTATGCGGAGCGCCGCCGTCCGATGCCAGACGCGTGAGCCACTCGCGAAGCAGGTGCTGCTCGGCGTCGCTCAGGACGTCGGTGTCGTCGGGGAGAGCTGCGCGCAGCGCGCGGGCCGCCGCGGCAGGGCCGGTCTCCGTGGTGGGGACCGTCGGTTCGACGCGGGTGATGGCGGCGACCATGGACTCGCGGAGGATGGCCAGCAGCTCTGGATTGCGGCGGTCCGCGGGAGTGGAGTGCCAGGCGGTGACCGCGCCTTGCCCGGTGGCCTGGATGATCTGGGCGGCCAGTTCCTCGTCGACCCGCAGCCACCCCCCGGCCGCCAGTCGGCGTACCCGGCCGTAGAGGATCTCCAGGCCCGCACGGTGGGCCATGTCCACGTCCCGACCGGTGGCCCTGCTCATCACCGCGAACAGCTCGGGGCGCGAGACCCCGAACTCCACGACCAAGTCCCAACCGCGGCGCAGCTCCCCCACCGGGTCCTCAGGGGCGAGGTCGAGCTGCGCGCGCTTGCTCTCCAGGAACTGCCTATAGCCGTGCTCGGCGACCGCCTCCAGCAGCCCCTCCTTGTCGCCGAACAGGCGGTAGATCGCCGGCGGCTGCATTCCGGCGGCGGCGGCGACCGCGCGGGTGCTCACCGCGTCGGGGCCGCCCTTCTCCAGCAGTTCGACGGCCGCCTCGACGATGCGGCGACGAGGGCTGTCGGTGGAGTCGCGTCTAACCATGAACCGATGGTATCGAAGATTTGATTCCACCGGAATTTCCAGTGTTATCATTGAAGTGATTCCACTGGAAACATCGCTGGGAGAACCCGATGATCATCGTGACCGGAGCCACCGGAAAGCTCGGCCGCCGTACCGTCAAATACCTCTTGGAGCGCGTCCCCGCCGACCGTGTCGGCGTCAGCGTCCGCGACCCCCGCAAGGCCCAGGACCTCGCCGACCACGGCGTCCGCGTCCGGCACGGCAGCTTCGACGACCCCGCCTCGCTCGTGCATGCCTTCGAGGGGGCCGAGCAACTGCTCCTCGTCTCCCTCGACCGCACGGGCGAGGAGTGCGTCACCGGCCACCGCACCGCCATCGAGGCCGCCGTAAAGGCCGGCGTCGGCCGCATCCTCTACACCAGCCAGATGGGCGCCGCCCACGACTCCCACTTCCAGGCATGCCGCGACCACGCCCAGACCGAGGACCTGATGCGCGCCACCGGCCTGCCCTGGACCGCGCTGCGCAACGGCTTCTACGCTTCGAGCGCCTTGCAGTTCCTGGAGTCCGCCCGCCGCACCGGCGACATCGCCCTCCCCGCCGACGGTCCCGTCGCCTGGACCGGTCACGACGACCTCGCCGAGGCCACCGCGGCGATCCTCACCGAGGAGGGCCGCTTCGAGGGGCCCACCCCGCCGCTCACCGCCTCGGCGACACTTGACTTCGCCGACGTCGCAGAGATCGCGACCCAAGTCACCGGACGGCCCTTCATCCGCACCGTCGTCCCGGACGACGCCTTCCGCGAGCAGGTCCTGGCGCACGGCGCCCCGGCCCCGGTCGTCGACCTGTTGCTGAGCATCTTCGCAGCGGCGCGGAATGGCGAGTTCGCCGCCGTCACCTCGACGCTGGCCGAGCTGATCGGGCGAAAGCCCGCCACCTTCCGCACTCAGCTGGAGCAGGCCTGGGCCGAATAATCCAGTGGGCGCGCAGACAGCCCCGGCCTGACTCACCGCCCACAAGAGCTCATCCTCTGTCGCCCGAGGACGTCGATCACCAGATCGGCGGCCTCGGGCACGAACCCAGGCTCCGCATCAGCTTCCGGACCATCCCAGAGGTTTCCCGTGCCCCACCCCGATGACAGGCTGACCATCCACGGCAGACGACTCCTCGTCGACCGCGTCCGCGCCGACAGGCCCAGCACCACGTCGCCGACGAAATGAGCATCTCCCGCACCACAGCCCACAAATGGGTCCGCCGCCGGCGAGCCGAAGCGGATCCGGGGTTGCATCGCAGTTCCAGTCGCCCCCTGGCTACACCGCACCGAACCCCTGCCGATGTGGAGAATCGCATCTGCGAGCTACGGCGCCACCGCGAGCTCGGCCTTGCACGGATCGACCCGATCCTTGGGATACCCCGACAACTACACAACGGGCAGTTGGAGCCGGTTCAAGGACTCCGCCGTGCTGCTGCCACGCCTGGCGGCTGCCGCTGTCCCGGCAACCAGCGCTTACGCACCTGCTGCGCGCCCACCCGTCGAGCCCGTGGACACCTCGTCGCCCGGCAATTTCGTTGAGCGCACACCCTGCAATCGTGTTGGCTGGCGGCACCGAACTGGCAGTACCGCAGGTGTCCGCTTGGCCGTAGCAGGGAGTTGAACGTGCAGGACAGTGTTGTCGATCCGGTTGCCCACAATCGGGCAGCTTGGGACAAGTACGTCCAAGAGGGCAACGAATGGTCGAGGCCGGTGAGTGCTGAGGATGTCGAGCGCGCCCGCGCGGGCGACTGGTCGATCGTTCTCATCGGGCATGAGCCGGTCGACCGTTCCTGGCTGCCGACGGACCTGACCGGCAAGGACGTGTTGTGCCTGGCCTCCGGCGGTGGCCAGCAGGGGCCGATCCTCGCTGCCGCGGGTGCGCGGGTCACCGTATTCGACAACTCACCCGGCCAGCTCGGCCAGGACCGGATGGTGGCGGCGCGCGACGGACTCGAGCTGCGCACCGTCCTGGGCGACATGCGCGACCTCGGCGCCTTCGGCGACGCCACATTCGACGTCGTGTTCCATCCGGTCTCCAACCTGTTCGTACCAGACCTGGCAGCGGTGTGGCGTGAGTGCTTCCGCGTCCTGCGACCGGGCGGAACTCTGCTCGCGGGCTTCCTCAACCCTGATGTGTACTTGTTCGACCACGAGGCGCTCGACGAGCGCGGCGAGCTGACCGTCGTGCACAAGCTGCCCTACAGCGATGTCACGCACTACTCCGCCGAGGAGCGCGCCACGAAGTTCGGCGCGGATGCCGCTCTTGAGTACAGCCACACCCTCACCGACCAGATCGGCGGGCAACTCGCCGCGGGGTTCGTCCTGACCGGCTTCACGGAAGCGCCGCACCAGTCCAACGCATCCGCTTCCTACATGTCGCACTATCTTGCGACGCTGGCGGTCAAGCCGGGCTGACCCGGATGCGGGGCCGACCGAGACGGCCGTGTCTCCGAGCGGCCAAGTGGAGCGCTGTGCCAGGCCGCCCCGCTCAAAGGCGAACCGATGGGAGCGTCGGGGCCCACGAGCTCGTCTGAGCCGGACTGCAGCATCGATGAAGTGCGGGAGGGCTGCGGATATCGCGTGGCGGGGCCGGCACCCCGTCATACCTCAGACGTACCGGAGCCCGGCGACGAGTGGTACCGCGGTTCCACTCGGGCGGCCAAGTGTCCCCCGTGGTCCCAGGGGCCCGGCCGGCCCCGCTCCTAACCTCGACTGCACAGGTCAGGCGCCCGGCCCGGCCGAGTCCCGAGGTGAAGGGCCCACCCCATGATCGAAGCGCGTGAGCTGACCAAACGGTACGGCGACAAGACCGTCGTCGACGAGTTGAGTTTCACCGTCAAGCCCGGTGAGGTCACCGGCTTCCTCGGCCCCAACGGTGCCGGCAAGTCCACCACCATGCGCATGGTGGTCGGTTTGGACACCCCCACCAAGGGCTCGGTGACCGTCAACGGCACGTCGTACGCGAGGCACGCGGCACCGCTGCACGAGATCGGCACTCTGCTGGAGGCCAAGTCCGTCCACCCCGGCCGTAGCGCGTTCAACCATCTGATGGCGCTCGCGTACACGCACGGCATTCCGCGCCGCCGTGTGGACGAGGTCATCGAGCTGGCCGGGCTGACCAGCGTGGCCGGCAAGCGGGTCGGGGCCTTCTCGCTCGGCATGGGCCAGCGGCTCGGCATCGCAGCGGCCCTGCTGGGCGACCCGGCGATCGTCATGCTCGACGAGCCGGTCAACGGCCTGGACCCCGAGGGCGTGCTGTGGGTGCGCAATCTGCTGCGCTCGCTGGCCGACGAGGGCCGGGCGGTGATGCTCTCCTCGCACCTGATGAGCGAGACCGCGCTGATCGCCGACCATCTGGTGATCATCGGGCGCGGTCGGCTGCTCGCGGACACCACGGTCGACGACTTCACCCGGGAGGCGAGCGGCGGCGGCGTGAAAGTCGCCACCGCCGAAGCGACCAGGCTGCGCTCACTGCTGGCGGGCCCGGACGTCACTGTCTCCTCCTCGTCCGCCGAGGAACTCCTCGTCTCCGGGCGCGACGCCCGGGAGATCGGCCGGATCGCGGCCGCGAACGGGGTGGCGTTGTACGAACTCACTCCCCAGGCCGTCTCGTTGGAGGCCGCCTTCATGGACCTGACCCGGGACGTCGTCGAGTACCAGAGCCATCCCGCCGAGACCGAACGAAAGGCAGCCTGATGACCGTCACCCAACTCTCCCCCACCCGGGCCTACAAGGTCACCGGTCCGCGGGTGCTGCGCGCGGAGTGGGCCAAGTTCTGGTCGCTGCGCTCCAGTTGGATCACCCTCGCCGTCGCCGTGGTCCTGCTGGTCGCCCTCGGTGCGATCGCCTCCGCCACCTACAGCCCCGACGCGACCACCCAGGGCGGGCCGCCCGGACCCGGCTCCGGCGAGCAGGACGCCGTCAGCCTCGCCCTGCTCGGGGTGACCTTCGCGTCTCTGGCCGTCGGCGTGCTCGGCGTCCTGCTGTCGGCCGGCGAGTACACCACCGGCATGATCCGCTCCACCCTCACCGCCGTCCCCCGCCGCCTGCCGGTCCTGTGGGCCAAGGCCGCCGTGATCGGCCCCACCGTTTTGGTCCTGACCACGCTCGGCGCCCTGGCCGCCTTCCAGCTGGGCACCCTGGGTCTGGACGGCGAGAAGATCGCCCTGTCCGTGGGCGACGACGGTGTGCTGCGCAGCCTTGGCGGTGCCGGTCTCTACCTCGCCCTGGTCGCCGTCGCGGGTGTCGCCCTGGGCATGCTGCTGCGCTCCAGCGCCGGCGCGATCGCCGTCCTGGTCGGTGTCCTGCTCATCCTCCCGGGCCTGGCCTCCCTGCTGCCCGACTCCCTCTACGACAACATCAACCCCTACTTCCCCAGCAACGCCGGCTCGGCGATGTACGCCCTGCACCAGTCCTCCGACGCCCTGTCCCCTGCGGCGGGACTCGCCGTCTTCGCCGGGTGGGTGATCCTCGCCCTCGCCGGAGCCGCCTGGCGTCTCCTCAAGAGCGACTCCTGAGCAGCGGTGCGAGACAGTGGGATCATGAGACGGGCCGCGACCATCGCCCGGGGAACGGCCACCGCACCGTCCCCCGGGCTCGCCGATGTCTGGGCGCATCCGCTCCTGCGCAGCATGCTGCGCGCTCAGAGAGCCCGACGCCGACTGGACCAGCGGCATCCATGGGTGCTCGACACCACGGTCGTCCTCGTCGTCGCCCTCTTCAGCCTCCCCGACCTGCTCTCCCACAGCCGCCGCGGCCCCTTCGGTGAGGCGATGGACCGCGGACAGTGGCCCACCCCGGTGCTGGCCGCCTTCGCCGTCGCAGTCGTCCTGCCTCTGTGGTGGCGCCGCAGGAACCCGACGGTCACGTACTGCGTGATCTCCGCGTTGTTGCTGGTCCAGTGGTCGCTGGGCGTGTGGCAGCAGACCGGCATGGCCGTGCTCGTCGCCCTCTACAGCCTCGCCCTGCACGGATCGCTGCGCGCGCTCGGCTGGGCCGCCGCTCTCACCGCGGCCCAACTGGTCCTGGCGGTTGGGCTGCTGGCCCCCGTCGAGCACCCGTTCCTCGGCCTCTTCTTCCTGATGGGCACGACGACGGCGGCCATCGCCATCGGCCTGACGCTGCGGATCCGCCGCCTCTACCTGGCAACCCTCGAAGACCGGGCCACGCGCCTGGAGATCGAGCAGGACCAGCGCGTCCGGCTCACCACCGCCGCCGAACGCACCCGTATCGCCCGCGAGATGCACGACATCGTCGGCCACAACCTCTCCGTCATGGTCAGCGTGGCCGACGGCGCCGCCATCCTCGCCACCAACCGCGGCGAGACAACCGCCGACGCCCTGCGGATCCTCGCCGACACCGGTCGCCAGGCCATGAGCGAACTGCGGCGGGTCCTCGGCGTGCTGCGCGAGGACCAGGGCGACGAACGGCTGCTCGGGCCACAGCCCGGCATCCGTGACCTGGACCCGCTGCTGACGCGGGTGCGCGCCGCGGGACTGCCCGTGACCTACCGGACGACGGGCGACCTCGACACCCTCGGCAGCGGCGTTCAGCTCACCGTGTACCGCATCGTCCAGGAAGCCCTCACCAACACCCTCAAACACGCCGGCCCGGACGCCACGGCCGACGTCACCATCGCCAAGGACACCGACACCGTGCGCATCACGGTCGCCGACACCGGCCTGGGCGACCGCGGAACGCGGTCCGGCGACGCCGGGCACGGCATTGTCGGCATCCGCCAACGGGCCGCCATGTACGGCGGCACCCTCACCCTCGGCCCGCGTACCGTCGGCCACGGCTGGCTCGTCGACGTCGTCCTCGACGTACCCCCGGGAGATCATCTGCCATGACCACCGTCCTCATCGCCGACGACCAGCCCCTGCAACGCATGGGCGTGCGCATGCTTCTGGAGGGCACCCCCGGCCTGACCCCGGTCGGCGAGGCCGCGCACGGCGCCGAGGCGGTCCGCATGACCGCCGAGCTGCGCCCCGACGTCGTCCTCATGGACATCCGCATGCCCGGCATGGACGGCATCGAGGCCACTCGTCGCATCGTCGCCGCCGGCGGCCGCACCCGGGTCCTCATCGTCACGACCTTCGACCTCGACGAGTACGCCTACGAAGGCCTGCGCGCCGGAGCGGGCGGCTTCCTCCTCAAGGACGCCCGCCCCGAGGAACTCGTCGCCGGCATCCACGCGGTCGCCACCGGCGACGCCGTCGTCGCACCCCGCCTCACCCGTCGCCTCCTGGACGCCTACACCCACCGGGCCCTGGCCCCCACGGACACCGCACCCGCCGAGGACCCCCGCCTGAGGGCTCTCACCCATCGCGAACGCGAAGTACTCGTCGCCATCGGACAGGGCTGGACCAACGCCGAGATCGCCGAGCACCTCGTCCTGACCGAATCGACCGTCAAGAAGCACGTCGGCCGCGTCCTCGCCAAGATCGGTGCGCGCGACCGCATCCAGGCCGTGATCACGGCGTACGACACCGGGCTGGTCAGAGCCAAGCCGTGATCGGCCGCGGACGCCGGGAGCAGTGCCGCAGGGGTTCCGCCGGCGTGTGGCGAGACCAATCCACTATGCCGGTCGCCCTGCCCAAGAGGGGACCCCCATGTGCGGAAACCTCTCGTCACCGCGCTCTTCGTTCTGGCCGTCGCCTGGGCGGGGGCGGCGCGCGGTCGCGGTGCCTGTCGGCGTCACGCTCGACGCCTGCGACACCCAGCCTGCCTGCTCCGCCCCGGACCGCACCCGTGCGCACCAACCGATCTCCACGGTTGCATTCGCGAATCAGATTCCCTGTGGCCGGGCACACCGCATCATTCCGTAGGGATACGGAACTCGAATGTAGGCCGGTCCCACGGCACGGCGGGCGGGTTCGCGAGGGCGGTTCCGGTTCGCACCGCACCGACCCGGCGATAGAAGTCCTCGGCGGGGACGTGCGACACGACCTCGACTCGGTCGAGTCCGGCGGCCCGGGCCTCGGACTGCATGTGCGCGACAAGCAGCCGTCCCAGCCCACGCCCTTGCGCTTCGTCGGCGACGAACAGCAGGTCGAGCTCCGGTGGAGCGAGGACGAGTGAGTAGAACCCCAGGACCCGGCCACCATCATCGTCAGCACCTACGGCCACGAAGGCGCGGTGGGCTTCGATGTAATCGGGACCGACGCGGTAGTCCGCGACTGCGGCCGCGTACATACCCGCGTAGGCGCTCGAGCCACGCACGATCCGCGTGAGCCGTTTGGCATCCCTCGGGACTGCCCTCCGTATGGTGATCGGCTGGCTGCTCGGGGACGTGCGTGAACTCATCGGGAGAGTATTTCGCACCGAGGAATACCTTCGTGCGGCGGGTCGGCTGCAATCGGCGACGTTCTCCTGGCGCGAGCCACCCACATCCCACCGGCAGGCACCGGCAGGCACCGGCAGGCACCGGCAGGCACCGGCACTGTCATCCCGCTGCCTCAGTCGGTCGGCGCGCGATGTCAGTGCCGTCTGCGACGATCCCGCAAGGTTCAGGGAGACCAGGGCGGGAGGGTTCATGTCGTTCGGCTTCAAGACGTCATGGCTGGCAGTGCGCGATGCCGGGCCGGAGGAACTGGCCGACGCCCTCGACCTGCGGCACCGGCAGCGCATCGACTGGGAGACCGGCACCGAACTCGCCTACCGGCAAGGTGTCTTCGTCGCCAGACCGGTTCCGGAGTGGACGCTCGCCCACGGCAGGTTCCACCTGACGCACGGGACCGACGCCGCGCACCCGGATTTTCCCAGCTGGCTGCGAGCGCTGGCCGCACGTGTCGGGGACCTTCAGTACTTCCACACCGAACGTGTCACCGACTACCACGCCTGGGCCAAGGTCGAATCCGGTGAACTGACCCGCGCTTACTGCTACATCGGCATGAGCGGTGAGATTCCCCTGCGCCAGGGAGAACCCACCGCCATTGAAAGGGAACTCGGCGTCGGGCTGGTCGGGTGGGAAGAGGTCCGGCAGGACTGGGGAGAAGCCGAATGGGACGCCTGGCATGACGCCATGCCCACGGAGCGGCAGGTGATGCGCATCGCCGCCGACTGGAGCGTCTGCCCGCCCATGATCGAGGACGGCTCCGTCACCGGGCCCGGAATCCTTGGATTCCCACCGGGCGTCGAGCCCGTACGCCCCTTCTGAGGCCCTGAGGCCCTGAGGCACTTGCAGTGCGCCTGACCTGCCTTCCGGGTTCGCCCCGAGGTGACGGTCGCCAACACCGTGCAGAGCCATGACGGCGCGCGCCGATGAGACTCCTGCCGTACCACCCTGGCCAGTGCAGCTCCCCACGCGACTTGGCCTACTGCTACTGCGCCTACAACTTCTCAACTCACCGCTGCCGTGGCGGACTTCCCCGGTCACACCTCTTGACGGCTTTGGTGTAGACCTTTAGGTTCACCAGCCAGCAGACCCTCCACGCATGCATCCTCCGCACACATACGTGAACACCTGTGTTCACCTCTCACCGCCCCAAGGCAGGCGGCGTCCACCCCCACCCAGGACGAAAGGCCCCCACCATGCAACGCCTCGCCCTGCGCTGCGCTCTCGCCCTCTCGCTCGGCCTCACCGCTGTAGGCACACTCGCAGCGCCCTCCGCCTCGGCCGCCACCGGCACGATCACCGGCCTGGGCGGCAAATGCCTCGACGTGGCCGGTGCGAGTTCGGCCGACGGCACGGCCGTACAGCTCTACGACTGCAACGGCACCGCCGCCCAGCAGTGGACGGTCGGTTCCGACGGCACCATCCGGGCTCTCGGCAAGTGCCTTGACGTCACTGGCAGTTCGACGGCGAACGGAGCCCAGCTCCAGCTCTGGACGTGCAGTGGCGGCGCCAACCAGAAGTGGACGGTCAGCACCGCCCGCGACATCGTCAACCCGGCCGCCGACAAGTGTCTCGACGCCACCGGCAACTCATCCGCCAACGGCACCCGCACCCAGATCTGGACCTGCACCGGTGCCGCCAATCAGAAGTGGAACGCGCCTGCCGCCGACGGGGGTACGACTCCGCCCGGCTCCGTTCCGATGGCCGTGGCGCCGTACCTCTACAACGGCTGGGGCAATCCACCCAGCCCTACGAATGTCATGAACGCGACCGGCGTGAAGTGGTTCACGCTGGCGTTCGTCCTGAGCAACGGCTACTGCAACCCGCAGTGGGACGGCGGCCGGGCGCTGACGGGCGGAGTCGACCAGCAGACCGTCAACACCGTGCGGGCGAACGGCGGCGATGTCATCCCGTCCTTCGGCGGCTACAGCGGCAACAAGCTGGAGAGTTCCTGCTCCAGCGCCGGCGAGCTGGCGGCGGCGTACCAGAAGGTCATCAGCGCCTACTCGCTGAAGGCGATAGACATCGACCTCGAGGCGGACGCGTACAGCAACGGCACCGTGCAGCAACGAACCGTGGACGCGCTCAAGACCGTCAAGGCCAACAACCCGGGCATCAAGGTGTACATCACCATCGGCACCGGGCAGAGCGGTCCCGACACGAGTCTGATCAACCGGGCCGCGTCGTCGGGGCTGACCGTGGACGCCTGGACGATCATGCCGTTCGACTTCGGTGGCGCGGGCCAGAACATGGGCACCCTCACCCAGCAGGCAGCCGAAGGACTGAAGGCCGCACTGAAGAACGCGTACGGCTACAGCGACGACGCGGCCTACCGCCGCATGGGCATCTCGTCGATGAACGGCATCACCGACGACCACGAGACCGTCACCACCGCCGACTTCCAGACCATCCTCAACTACGCGCAGGCACATCACCTGGCGCGGTTGACGTTCTGGTCCGCGAACCGTGACCGACCCTGCCCGGGTGCCTACCCGAACGACGACACCTGCTCGGGCGTGAGCCAGAGCAACTGGCAGTTCACCAGCATCTTCGCCCGGTACACCGGCTGACGTCGAAAGCGCTCTCGCCCGGGGGCTACCGCCTACCGGAGTGACCACCCGTAGACCACACGGAAGGGATCGACCAGAAGATGAGCACCATCAGATCCGGCCCCACCCGCGCACTCCTGCGGATCCTGCTCCTGCTGGCCACGCTGCTGGGCCTCGCGGCCGTACCGCCCGTCGCACAGGCGAGTACCACCGCAGCCCCGTTCAAGGTCCTCGCCCTCTACAGCGGCACCTACGACGCGGCGCACATCGACTTCGACAAGGAGGCGAACGTCTGGTTCCCGCAGCAGGCGGCCGCCAACGGCTTCACCTACACGGCCAGCACCAACTGGGACCTGCTCGCCAACGGCGGGGTCAACGCCTATCAAGTCGTCCTGTTCCTCGATGATCTGCCGCAGACGTCCGCCCAACGCGCGGGTTTCGAGGCGTACATGCGCGGCGGGGGCGGCTTCATGGGCTTCCACGTCTCCGCGTTCACGACCGACGCGGCGAGCTGGTCGTGGTACCACAACACGTTCCTCGGCTCGGGCAACTTCGCGTCCAACACCTGGGGGCCGACCGCGGTGACCCTGAAGGTGGAGGACCGTACGAGCCCGGCCACCGTGAACCTGCCGGCCACGTTCACCTCGTCGGTCAGCGAGTGGTACAGCTGGTCCAGGGATCTGCGGCAGAACCCGGACATCAAGATCCTGGCATCGATCGACCCGAGCAGCTTCCCGGTCGGCACGGACCCCAACCAGTCCTGGTACAGCGGCTATTACCCGATCCTGTGGACCAACACGAAGTACCGGATGCTGTATGCGAACTTCGGCCACAACGCGATGAACTACACGACCAACACGCGGCTCTCGTCGACGTTCGCGAGCGCGGCCCAGAACCGATTCCTGCTGGACGGGCTCAAGTGGCTGGGCGGGGGCGGAACCACGACTCCGCCGACCGGCGACCAGATCTCCGAGACCGCCTGGTACAGCGTGCAGAACGGCGGCAACGGCACATGTGTGGACGCCCGTTCGGCAAGCACCGCGAACGGGACAGCGATCCAGCAGTACGCCTGCAACGGCACGACAGCGCAGCAGTACCAGTTCCGGAGCACGGACAGCGGGTACATGCAGATCACCGCCCGCGGCAACCCCGCGCAGGTGATCGACGTGACCGACCGCTCGACAGCGGACAACGCGCCGTTGCAGCTGTGGGCCTACTCCGGCGGCACGAATCAGCAGTGGCAGCCGGTGCGTGAGACGAGCGGGCGCTATCACTTCGTCGCCCGGCACAGCGGCAAGTGTCTGACGGCCGCCGCACCGACGACGAACAGCGTCCAGCTCACCCAGCGGACCTGCGACGGATCGGCCACCCAGGCCTTCCAGCTCACCGCGCAGTCCTGAGCCACTGCGCGGTGTCACCGCCCCCTTGGGTCACCACGCCCAGGTGGTGAAGCCAACTCGACTCCACCCGGCCGCAACCCATGCCCGCGCGCGTGACATCGCACGCGGGCATGCCGGTTGACCGTCCGCACCGTCAGCGGGCAAGCGGGCACCGGACGCCCGACGGGCGTCGATCAGTTCGGCAAAATACCGCCACCAGTTTGACGGAAAGCCCTTCCATCAGTCTCTCGGCTTGCCAGTCTCTGTCTGCACACGCCGGATGTCATGTCCGCGATCATCACGTCGCCACGGAGACCCCCCATGCCTCGAACCACCAGCAGAACGTTGCGGCTTGTCAGATTCGCCGCCGTCACGGGTAGCGGCGCCGCTCTCGCCGTCACCTTGACCGGCAGCGCCTCCGCCGGCGTGCTGCAGAACCTGCCCGAGAACGCCACCGCCTTCCAGCAGCACTTCGAGCCCGTGTACGACTACGACACGGACTCCTGCTACCCGGCCGCCGCCATCGACGCGAACGGGAACCTCAACGGCGGCCTGAAGCCGACCGGCCCCGTCACCGGCCAGTGCCGCGGTGGTCACCTCGACCACGCCAACACCTACTCGCGAGCCAAGTGCAACAACGGCTGGTGCGGCATCATCTACGCCAGCTACTTCGAGAAGGACGAGGCCTCTCCGGGCATCGGCCACCGCCACGACTGGGAGTGCATGGTCGTATGGGTCGAGCAGGGGGCGGACACGCCGTCGTACCTGTCCGCCTCCCGGCACGGGGGCTTCAGCACGCACCCGATCGCCGATGTTCCGATGAGCGGCCAGCGGGTCATGGCGGTCTACCACAAGGACGGCGCCAGCACCCACGCCTTCCGCTTCGCCAAGTGGGGCGAGACGGCGGAGAACGACACCGGCGCCTGGCACCAGGAGAACCTGCTCACCTGGGACAACCTCGCACCCAACCTGCGCACCCTCCTGAACGGCTCGGACTGGGGCAACGCCAACCTCCCGCTCCAGGACTCCAAGTTCAACGACACGCTCAACAAGGCGAAGCCGGGCGAAATCCCCTTCGACCCGTTCGCATGACCCGTACGCGTCACCGGTATGCGTGACTGGCGGGCCGGCATCGCGCCGAGACCGCAGGACATGAAGGTCGCCGCCCCGCATGTCGGGGCGGCTGCCACCGACGTTGGCAGCTGGGCTGGGGCTTCGGCCGTCCGGCGACTGTGCCGGAGCGGTCATGCGTTTGAAGCTGCACACCTTTCCTGATCGCGTCAATGGCGTCGCCGACGCGAGGTGGCCGTGTCTACGCTGGCGGCGTGACGGTGGTGTGGGTGACGGGCAATTCAGGGACGGGCAAGTCCACGGTCTGCGGGGTGTTGCGGGCGCGTGGTCACGTGGCGCTCGACGCCGACGAGGACGGCTTCTGTCGCTGGATCGACCGGGCCACGGGCGAGGTCGTGCTGGATCCCCCCGATCCCGTTCCCGAGGGCTGGCTCGACCACTACGGGTGGACGATCGTCCGTGAGCGTGTTGAGGCCCTCGCCGAGGAGTCTCGTCTCCGAATCGCGTTCTTGTGCGGGTCGGCGGAGAACGAGGACGACGTCCGCGATCTTTTCGATGCCCTCGTGTGCCTGGTGATCGACGAGGACACCCTCCGCCACCGGCTCGCGACCCGCACCACGAACACATTCGGTCGACATCCCGAAGAGCTTGCAGCTGCCCTGAAGTGGAACCCTCGGATGCGAGCGCTCTACGACAGCCTCGGCGCGACGATCATCGATGCATCGAAGCCGGTGACCGAGGTGGTGGACAGCGTGATCGACGCAATTCAGGCGCCGAGAGGCGATGCGTGAGTTGCGGCCCGTTTCGCGCTTCCCGGCAGGCGAGAACCAGACGGTACGCCCCCTCCACCCCTACGAGGCGCTCCACCGAGGGTTCCGGCCGAGGTAGCGCAGCAGGAGCGCCACGTCGTCGTCGCCCGGCTCCGGGGCCAGGGCGGCGGCGTACGCGCCGTATGCGCGGAGCGGCTCGACGATCTCCCTGGCGACCTTGAGCAGGGGGCGGGCCAGATCGGGCGTGAGCGGTGACGGCCCGCCCGTCGCGCGGGCGATGTCCCAGGCGTGGACCGCCGCGTCCAGCCCGCACGCTGCCGAGCCGGACCACGGGGACAACCGGTGCGGCGGCACCGGCACGGGCACCTCGGCGGCATCCCGGTCGGCCCCCGCCCACGCCTTCGCCGCCCGGTCCAGGGCATCCTCCAGGAACGCCGCCGGGTCCGCCCCCTCCATGTCGCCCGACGGGTCGAACGGGTTGAAATCGGGGCCGGGCTCACCGGTCAGCGCGGCGGCGAAGCCGATCTGGTCGCCCACCGCGTGCTGGAAGACCTGGGCGACACTCCAGTTCTCGCACGGCGTCGGCAGGTGCCAGCCGTCCGCGGGGACGGCGTCCACCGTCGTACGCAGCGCTTCGTGGGAGGCGTCCAGGACGTCCCAACCGCTGGAGATCACGCCATCGCTCATCGAAAAAGCCCCCCATGCGTCCACTCCGGGCCCGTGACGACCAGGAGAACCAACACGTAGGACTATCTGTACCAGTGGTACCAAGCCTGGGACGAGCAATGCTCAAGACCTGTGGATCGGCCTCGGTAAGGGTGCCTCGCGGAACGCGGAGGGCGTACCTTCCCGAGTGATCGACTTCTGGTCATCGAGTATGCCCGCGTTGGCGCGCGGGTCGGGCGCGCCTGTGCTCAGCGTAGTCAACAACGACGGAACCACCGAGACCGGCTTCCTGATGGACGACATCGTCCGCGAGGGCGCCCGGCGGATGCTCGCCGCGGCCCTGGAGGCCGAAGTCAACCAGTACATAGCCGAGTTGGCCGACCAGCGTGACGAAGCCGGTCGCCGGCTGGTGGTCCGCAACGGTCACCACCGTGAGCGCACTGTGACCACGGCCGCAGGCCCGGTCCCGGTGAAGGCGCCGCGCGTGAACGACAAGCGCGTCGACACTGCCACGGGCGAGCGCGAGCGGTTCTCGTCGAAGATCCTGGCCCCCTGGTGCCGGAAGTCCCCGAAGATCAGCGAGGTCCTTCCCCTCCTCTACCTGCACGGACTGTCCTCCGGCGACTTCGTGCCCGCCATGGAGCAGTTCCTCGGCAGCTCGGCCGGGCTTTCGCCGGCCACCGTGACCCGGCTGACCAAGCAATGGAGCGATGACCACGCCGTCTTCCAAGCCCGCGACCTGTCGGAATTCGACTACGTCTACGTGTGGGCCGACGGCGTCCACCCCAAGATCCGCCTCGGCCAGGCCCGCTCCTGCGTCCTGGTCCTCATGGGAGTGCGCACCGACGGCCGCAAGGAACTCATCGCGCTCGCCGAAGGACTGCGCGAGTCCACCGAGTCCTGGGCCGACCTGCTACGTGACTGCCGGCGGCGCGGCATGCGGGCCCCCGAGCTCGTGGTCGGTGACGGCGCGATGGGCCTGTGGCGGGCTCTCACAGAGGTGTTTCCGCAGGCCAGGCATCAAAGGTGCTGGGTTCACAAAACGCGGAACGTCGTCAACGCCCTGCCGAAGTCGGCCCAGCCCGGAGCGAAGAAGGCACTGCAGGAGATCTACAACGCCGAAGACCGCGACCACGCCGAGAAGGCCGTCAAGGACTTCGATCGCGCCTACGGCGCGAAGTGGCCCAAGGCGGTGAAGAAGGTCACCGACGAGGCCGATGAACTCCTGGCGTTCTACGACTTTCCCGCCGAACACTGGGTCCACCTCAGAACGACGAACCCGATCGAATCCACCTTCAGCACCGTCAAGTTGAGGACGGCGGCTGCCCGGTACGACCTGGTCGGGATCGATCCGCGGTTCGTGGGGCGCAGTACGCCGATCGACTGCGGCTGGCCGACCGGTATCTGGATCCGTTCCGCCGGGACCGGCCGGGCCGCGTTCGACCACCAGGTCGCCGTCCAGCGGGAGCTGGCCGCAGGGTGCGTACGCCGCCACGGTGACGTACTGCCGTACGTGACGACCCGCAACACCGCCCGGGACATGGACGTCGTCCGCGCGGTGCTGGGCGAGCGCCGGATCTCCTACCTCGGGTACTCCTACGGCGCGTATCTCGGCGCCGTGTACACGCAGTTGTTCCCGGGGCGCACCGACCGGGTGGTCCTCTACAGCGCCGGTGATCCGCGCCGCTGTAATCCGAGGCCGTGGGTGGGCAACGAGCCTGTGGTGGAGCGGGCGTTGGGCGCATGGGCGTCCTGGACGGCGGCCCGGGACCGGGAGTACGGGCTCGGGGCGAGCCGGGACGCCGTGCTCGCGACCGTCCACCGGATCGTCGGGGCGGCGTCGGAGCGGGCGTTGCGCGTCGGCTCGTACGACATCGACGAGCATCTGGTGCCGTATCTCTTCTGGAACGGTGTCGGCACCGACCGCGCCGCGGGCCGGGCCGCGTTCGCGCGCTCGGTGGCGGTGCTGGAGAAGGCGGCGCGGCGGATCGCCGTCGCGCCGACTCCGGAATTGGAGGGGAGCCTGCGGTTCGTGCTGGACGCCGCCAGTTCACACTACGGCAGCCCGGCCGCCGCGATCCTGTGCGGCGACGCGGCGGCCCCGCGCGACCCGGAGGCGTACTGGCGCGACATCGAACGCGGCCGCGCCCGCCACCCCCTCTTCGGCCCGCTGACGAACAACATCTCCCCGTGCGCCTTCTGGCCCGATCCCCGCGCGAGTCCCCGACCCGGATCGCCAACGCCTCGTCCGCGCTGATCGTCTCCGCGACCGGCGACACGGCGACCACATACCGGGGCAGCCGCGCGATGCACCGCCTGCTGACGGGTTCCCGGCTGCTCACCCTGGACGGGGTGATCGCCCATGGGGTGTACGGCGTGTACGGCGACGCCTGCGTGGACGGCACGGTGAACGCGTACCTGGCCTCGGGCAGGCTCCCGCCGGGGACCCGACGTGCCGCAAATGAGGGTGTCGTCAACTGCCGCATGGGGGCCGGTACTTCCACTGCGGGAAGTACTGGCGCCATTCGGCGCGGGTGATCGTCGGGTGGGCGGTGGCGCAGATCCGTTCGGCGACGCGGTCGATGTCGGGGTCCCAGAGGAGGGCGGTCCAGTCCTCGCTGCCGGTGGCGAGGGTGCGGCCGTCGGGGCTGAAGGCGACGGTGTCGACCGGTTTGGTGTGGCCGGTCAGCAGCACCGGCTCCCGGGCCTCACCGCCGCCTGTCAGCCCGTACAGCCGCACCTTCCTGTCGGCGCTCGCAGCGGCCAGGGTACGGCCGTCGGGGGCGAAGGCGACGGACATGACGCCGTCGGTGTAGCCGGTGAGGCGGTCGCGGGCGAGGGGGTGGCGGAGGTCGGTGAGGTTCCAGAGGCGTACGGTGCGGTCCTCGCTGCCGGTGGCCAGGGTGCGGCCGTCGGGCGCGAAGTCGACGGACTTCACGGCGCCGGTGTGCCCGGTGAGGACGGACAGCCGGACGGGGCGGCGCGGGCCGGTGACGTCCCAGAGCGTGGCCTTGTGGTTCCGGCTGGCCACGGCGAGGGTACGGCCGTCGGGCGCGAACGTGACGGAGTCCACGGCACTGCTCCCCGGCAGGGCGGACAGCAGGCGTGGCTCGCTGACATCGGTCGTGCTCCAGAGGCGTACGGCGCCCTGCTCGCCGCCGGTGACGAGGATGCGCCCGTCGGGGCTGAACGCGAGCGTGTTGACGTGCCCGATGCGTGCGGGAACGGTACGCAGCAACCGCGGCCCCTTCCCCACGTCCCGCAGCCGCAGCGTGCCGTCGGCGCTGGCGCTGGCCAGGGTGCGGCCGTCGGGGCTGAAGGCGACGGAGTTTACGGGCCCGGTGTGGCCGGTGAGCGGCGGGAGTTGGCGCGGCCGGTCCCGGTCGGCGAGGTCCCACAGGCGCACGGTGCTGTCGTAGCTGGCGGTGGCGAGGGTACGGCCGTCGGGGCTGAAGGCGACGGAGTAGAGCGAGCTGGTGTGGCCGGCGAGGGCTGGCCCGGGGAGATCCCAGAGCCGGGTGCTCTGGTCCTCGCTGCCGCTGGCCAGCGTGCGCCCCCGGGGCCCGAAGGCCAGCGCCCGCACACTGCCGGTGTGCCCGGTGAGCACGGCCGCCTCCCGCACGGAACCGTCACCGTCCACGTCCCACCGGCGTACGGTGCCATCGGTACCCCCGGTGGCGAGCCGACGCCCGTCCGCGCTGAAGGCGACGGCGTTGACGGCATCGGTGTGCGTGGCGAGCGTCTGCGTCCGACGGGGCCGGTCGGGCCGACCCACGTCCCAGAGTCGCACGGTGAAGTCGGCTCCGCCGGTGGCGAGTTGGCGCCCACCGGGGGCGAACGCCATGGCGTTGACCTGGCCGGAGTGGGCGGTGGGGGTGGCGGGGGCGGTGGGGTCTGTAGCCCCGGTGGGGTCTGGTCGGCTGACCTGGTCGACCAAGCCCGCCTGCCCCGCCTGGTCTACCTGCCCCGCCTGCCCCGGCACCGTCGACAGTCGGCGCAGTCGCTCGCCCGACTCCGTCAGTTCCCAGAGCCGTATCGCCCCGTCGCCGTGCCCCGTGGCCAGCGTGCGGCCGTTGCCGTGGAACGCGGTCGCCGTGATGTCCGTGCCCGCGTCCAGCGTGGCGAGGCCGCGGGGGCTGTGGGGGTTCGTCAGCTGCCACACCCGGATGCCCGCGCGGGCGACGATCGCGAGAGTACGTGCGGCAGGGCCGACTCCGAAGCCGAATCCCACGCCGGCCACCGGACCGTCGCCGCCCGGCAGCCGTGCCGCGAGCCGGGGGCGGCGGGCGTCGCCGATGTCCCATACGCCCACCGTTCCGTCCTCGCCCCCGGCGGCCAGCAGCCGCGCGTCGGGGCTGACGGCGACCGTGCGTACGGAGCCGCCGAGGCGGCCCAGCGTGACCGGCCCGTCCGGGCGGTGCGGGTCCGGTACCCGGCGCAATCGCACCGTGCGGTCGGCGTCGCCGGTGACCAGGACGCGGCCGTCGGCTCCGAACGCCACCGCCGTGATGGCGCCGGACTGGCCGGTCAGCTGGGTGGCGTACGGCGTGGCGAAGGTGCTGAGGACGCTGCCGCGCGCCTCCGGGGTGGGTGACAACTTGTACGCGGCCAGGCTGAGTTGGGCGGCCAGGGCCGGGTTGACGCCGCGCAGTGCCGCCGCCCGTTCCGCCGCGCGCTGGGAGCCGACGACGTCGCGCTGCTGGTCGGCCGCCCGCTGGGCCCGTACGGCGAGGGCCGCCGTGGTCGTGGTCAGCACGAGCAGGACGCTCAGCAGCCCCACGCCGAGGCGCCGGAACCGGGCCCGGCGCCGCACCGCCGCGTGTTCCGCCGCCCGGGCGGCCAGACCGGCGTCCAGGAACTCTCGCTCCGGTACGGACATCGTCGTACGGTCGAGCCCGGCGGCGAGGGAGAGAGCGGTGCCCCGGTACAGGGCTCCGGGTTCGCGGCCCAGCGCCTCCCAGGCCTGGGCTGCGTCGGTGAGGCGGCGTGCGGTGCGGGTGGCCTCGCGGTCCTCTGTCAGCCAGCGGTGCAGTCGGGGCCAGCATCGGATCAGCGCCTCGTGGGCGAGTTCGACGCGCTCGCGGTCGAGGGTGAGGAGGCGGGCGCCGGCGGCGAGGTCGAGTACGGCACGGATCTCGCCGTTGAGGTCACCGCCGGCACCGACCCCCTCCCCCTCCCCCGTTTCCGGCCCCTTCCCCGCCAGCCCGTCCAGTTCCTCCAGGCGGGCCGGGCGCCGGGTGTCCTCCGTGCCGTCGCCGAGGGCGGTCAGCCGTACGAACACCTGCCGGGCCAGCTGTTGCCGGCCCGGGTCCAGACCCTGGTAGAACTCCTCGGCGGTGCGCGCGAGGGCGCCCTCCAGACCGCCCGCCGCCTCGAAGGCGTCCCGGGTGAGCGCGTTGCCCCGGCGCCGCCGCCAGGTCTGCAGCAGGGCGTGCGACAGCAGCGGGAGTACGCCTGCCTGGCCGTGGGCCTGGGCGATGAGCGTGGCGAGCAAGGCGCCCTCGATGGTGAGTCCGGCGCGCTGGGCGGGCTGTACGACGGCTCGGCGTAGTTCGTCGAGGCTCATCGGCCCGACGGGCACCTGGGCGTCGCGCATGGCCTCGACGAGGGGCGCGTGGTGGGTGCAGTGGGCGTAGAAGTCAGCGCGTGCGCCCAGGGCTACGCGGCATCGGCCGCCGGGGTCCGAGGCGGCGAGGACGAGGGCCTCGATGAAACGGTCGCGTTCGGCGGGGTCCCGGCAGAGCGTGAAGACCTCCTCGAACTGGTCGACCACCAGCACGAGTTCACGGTCACCGGTGTCGTCGTCCCGGGCGTTGATCTGCCGTACGACGCGCCCCAGGTTCTCGGGGTCGTCCCGCAGTTCCCCGTACAGGGCGCCCGGCGCGAGCCCCGCCATCGCCCCGAGCCGCACGGCGCACTCCTCCAACGGCCGGGCCCCGGGCGTCAGTACGAGCACGGTCGCCCCCTCCGCCTCCCGCAGCCGCGGCACCAGCCCGGCCCGTAGGAGCGAGGACTTCCCCGACCCCGAAGCCCCGATCACCACCACGAACCGCTGCCGTTCCAGCCGCCCGGCCAGCTCCTCCAGGAGCCGCTCACGCCCGAAGAACCACTCGGAGTCCTGCTCCCGGAAGGACCGCAGCCCGGCGTACGGCGCAGCCGGCCCGCCGCCCTCGGGCTCCGCCCTCACCTCCCCGAGAGCCCCGGCGACCTCCCGCCACCGCTGCCCCCACTCCTCGGTGTCCCCGTCACAGGCCCGTACGTACGCCAGCGTCACCGCGAGCGTCGGCAGCCGCTGCCCGGCGGCGGCCGAGGACAGGGTCGAGATCGAATAGTGCGCCTGCTCCGCGAGTCTCCGGTACGGCGGATTCCCCGCCTTCCGCCTCAACTGCCGCAACCCAGCGGCGAATTTGACTAACGGACCGTCCCCCGCGTCCAGCGGTCGCTCCCTGCGCGGCATGGCCGCACCTCCCCGATGGTCCCCGCAGCTCCCCGCGACTCCCCGTTCCCCCGTGTCACAGCTCGCACGGCGGGTCGCATTTTTCAGGAGTTGTTTGTTCGACACCAGGCTTCGAACACGAACAATCACCAACGGGCTACATCTGGGCAGATCCGATCCACAGCTCGGGGGAAACAGATGCGGCGCACCGAGATCAGGACATTCCGCCCACACATGGGTGGGCAGTCGCGATCCGCCGATGCCATCCTTCTCCCGATCAGGGGTGCCGGTGGGGCGGGGCGAGGGCGGTGGGTGTTGGCAAGATCGCGGTACCGGGGTGTCGTTGCTGTCATGGTGGGGCTTTCGGTCCTGCTCACGGGGCTGGGCGCGGGTGGCCTGACCAGGGAGAGGACTGCTGACGCGGCAGCGCCGCCGCCCGTCTCGCCCACCAGCTCGGCGCCGACTCCGGCCGAACGCACTGCCCTGACCCGGGCCCGGGAGTCCGGGAAGCGGGTCGAGGTGGTGGCGAAGCGGACCGAGACGATGGAGGTCTACGCCGACCCCAAGGGCCACTTCACCGCAGTGCTGCACCCTGGCCCGGTCCGGGCGCGCCAAGACGGCAAGTGGGTGGCGATCGACACCACCCTGGTGCGGCGGCCGGACGGTTCGGTCACCCCGCGTGCCGCGGCGGTGTCGCTGGCCTTCTCCAAGGGTGGTCAGGAGCCTTTGGTACGGCTCGGCCAGGGCGGGAAGCAGGTGGCGCTGGGCTGGCCGGACCCGTTGCCGGCACCGGTGCTCAAGGGCGACACCGCCACGTATCCGGAAGTGATGCTGGGCGTCGACCTCAAGCTCACCGCGGGGTCGGCGGGCTTCAGCGAAGTGCTGGTCGTCAAGACGCGCGCGGCCGCAAAGAACCCGGAGCTGCGCAAGGTGCGGTTCGGCGTGCAGACGAGCGGGCTCACCCTGAAGGCGGGCAAGGGCGGTGGATCCGAGCTCGTCGACGCCAAGGGGAAGACCGTCTTTTCCTCGCCGGCTCCCGCGATGTGGGACGCGGCCTCGAACGAGGCGGTCGGCCGTTTCGAGATGGCCAAGAACGCGATCACCGTCATCCCGGACCGGAAACTGCTCACGGCCCCGGACACCAAGTTCCCGGTGTCGATCGACCCGGACTGGTGGGTCCCCTTCGGCGGCTGGGCCAAGGTCTTCTCGGGAAAGCTGGACTCCTCGTTCTGGCACGGCGGCGGGGACGTCGAGCCGCCCGGCAGATTCGGCGGGCAGAACCTCGGCAAGGTCGGCAAATGCTGGCTCGCCAGCGGAACGTGCAACGGCATCGGCGCGGCTCGTACGTTTGTGCAGTTCGACATCAGAGGCCTGCACGGCGCGCAGGTCGTGACCCCGAACGGGTCGTCCGGTGCGGAGTTCAACGCGCACGAGGTGTACGCCCCGGCCTGTGGCGGGGGCACCAGGAGATTCGGGGTGAGCCTGGTCCACGCCAACCCGTTCGGCGCCGACCTCACCTGGCGTAACTCGCAGATGGAATTTCCGGCTCCCATCGGCGGGACACGCAGGGAGATGCACGGCTACGAGCCGGGCGGAGCATGCGGGCCGGCGAATATCGGCTGGGGCGTCGGCGACCAGGTGCGGTATTCCAACGACCAGCGCGCGACCCACGTCGCGTTCGCGCTGATCGCCGAGGATGAGACCGAGGACTACAGCTGGAAGAAGTTCGACGCGTACTCGCTGCTGGTGCACTACAACTGGCCGCCCGACGTGCCGAAGAATTTCAGCTGGTCGGCGGGAACCACGACGCGCCCGTGCAGTACGGACGTGAACAACCCGGACTATGCCAGCAACGCGGCCGCTCCGATCACGCTGCGGGCGACCGGGACCGACCGGGACGGCGACAACCTGTGGATGCGGTTCGAGCGGTGGACCCGGCATGGATCCATGCACGAGCCGCCGAACGCCCCTGGGCCGCTGGTCAATGGTTCGGAGTTCACCGACGTCATCCCGCAGGGGACCTTCCAGCACGGGTTCCAGCTCTCATGGCGGGCACGGGCCGGCGACAACTGGGGTCCCAGCCTGTTCGGGCCGCAGACAGGCACCGGGATGTGCCAGCTCGACATCGACAACGAAAAGCCCGGGAGGCCGTCGGCCAAGCCGCCCTCCGAGTCGACCGTGGGTGCGCCGGCCGAGTTCACGGTCAAGGCCAATGACCCCGATGTGGTCGAGTTCCGGTACGGCCTGGCACAGGGCGGCAGCCAATGCCGTACGACCCGCAGCGTGCCCGCGGAGGAACTGGGTGGTGAGGCCTCGTTCAAGGTGACGCCGATGAAGGCGGCGGACTGGGACATCTGGGTGACGGCCGTCGACCGGGCCGGCAATGTGAGCTCGGACTGCGAGCGCCATACGCTGAAGGTGGCGAAGGGCGCGAGCCCAGTGGCGCAGTGGGCGCTGGACGGTCGCTGGACCGATGCCGGCGTGACCGACCCGACGGGCGGTCACAACGGCACCGTGGCCCTCGGGCCCACACGCTGGACCAAGGGCCGGGCTGGGGACGCGCTGCACTTCACCGGCGCCAGCGACTCCTATGTCGCGCCCGGCGGTGGGCCCGCGGTGGCCACGAACGGGAGCTTCTCGGTGTCGGCATGGGTGAAGCTGGACCAGGCGAACGGTGTCACCCGTACCGCGGTCTCCCAGGTGGGCGACCGGATGTCCGCGTTCTCGCTGGGGTACATCGGCGAGGTCAACCGCTTCGGCTTCCGGATGGCGACCAAGGCCACCGACGACGCCGAGCTGATCACCGTGACATCGCTCAAGGCCGCCCAAGTCGGCGTGTGGACCCATCTCGCGGGCGTCTACGACGTCCCCACCCAAACGATGACCCTGTACGTCAACGGTCTACGCCAATACAACGTCACCGCCGTGGTGACTACACCGTGGGAATCCAGCTCGGTCCAGATCGGCCGCGGCAAATCGCGGGGGACCTTCGGGGACAACTGGGCCGGCGACATCGACGAGGTGCAGATCTATGACCGGGCGCTCAGCGACCTGACCTACCTCGATCCGGGGGAGGACACGCCGCGCAGCGAGGTCGATCGCCTGGCCGGGACACCGGTCGAGGAGGCGTACTACCCGCTGGACGAAGGCTCGGGCGGCAGCGCGGGCGACGCCTCGGGGAACTACCGCACCGTCGGCCTGAGCAACGCGAGCTGGGTCACGGGCAAGGTCGGCAGCGGTGCGGTGCGGTTCGCGGACGGGACCGGCGCCGGGCTGACCTCCCAGCCGCTGGTGGCGCGCACCGACACCAGCTTCACGGTCGCCGCGCGGGTAAGACCCGATGTGCTGGACGACACGGCGCGCACCGTGGTGAGCCAGGACGGCGGCCAGCACAGCGGGTTCTTCCTCCAGCGCCGCAAGGTCGGCAGCGACCACAAGTGGTCCTTCCACCTGGTCACCGCACCGGACCAGACCAACCCGACCCCGCTGTCGGTGGACGCTGCCGGGGCCGGGACGACGCCGGTCCAGGGGGAGTGGGCGGCGATCGCCGCCGTCCATGACGCGCAGACGGGCGAGATCCGCATCTACGTCAACGGGCACCTGGCCGGGACCAAGGCGGTCGGCACGCAGAACTCGAACGTGACGGGCCCGCTGGTCATCGGCCGGGGGAGGTGGAACGGCCAGCCGGCGGGGAACTGGATGGGATCGATCGACGAGGTCCACGTCTATAACGGCGTGCTGGCGGACCGGGAGATCGCCGAGCTCAGCGCCCAGACGGAGCCGCAGCCCCCGTCGGCCTTCGCGGGCGCCTTCGGACAGTTCGCCGGGCATGACGGAAGGCGCTACACCGGCCCTGGTCCGGTGCCGCCGGGGTACTACTTCGAGGGCACGCGCGGGTTCAGCGCACCGGAGGGCGCGCCGGACACCCGGCCGGTCTACTCCTGCCGCTATGACGGAGGGTTCTTCCTCGACCACGCGGCCAACTGCGCAGGATACGAGGTTCTCGGCACCGCAGGACGGGTTTACATGAACCCGCCCGAGGGCGTTCCCACATTGCCGGTCTACCGGTGCGTGGTGATTGCGAGCGGGGACCACTACCTGTCCCATAGCGACGCCTGTGAGAGCACGCCGGACAAGGTGCGTACCGAGTTCCTTTTCGGATACGTACGAACGCTCACGCCGCTCATCCGCTATCGCGGGCCGGACGGGGAGCGCTGGACCAGCACGCACGCGCAATTCCTGCCATCCGGCTATAAGACCGAGAAGGTGCTGGGCTACGTGTCGCTACGGAGCATCGAAGGCGGCCCACCGCAGCTGAAGCTGTGTGAGGACAGCCGCTCCGACGTGTTCGACGAGTTCGTGTCCACGGACGTCGCATGCGAAGGCCAGAACGACATGGGTGCCTGGCCCAGCGGCCACCTGTGGTCTGAGCCACCCGACGGCATGGAGAGCCAACAGCTGTACGCATGCCGCAGCGAGGGCGCCGAGTGGTTCGAGTCCCTCGACCCGTTCTGCGAGGGGAGCGCCGACTTCGGCCGCCCGCTCGGCTACGTGATCACCCGCCCCTGACGGACCTGAGGAAGTCGCCATGATCATGCGTCGTTTCATAGCTTCGGGTACCGCAGTGACCCTGGTGGTCGGGCTGGTCGCGGGCATCCAGTCGCCTGCGGGCGCGGACGAGAGCTGGCCGCCGATCAAGCCGGACCGCGCGCACCTGGTGGACACCGCCAAGGTGCCCGTCAAGGCACCGCCGCCCGACAAGGTGGCCGAGGCCGTGGCCAAGTGGAAGCCGGCTGCGTCGTGGCCCGCCGCGGGGAAGGCGGAGGTGACGCCACCGGCGGCGGCGACCCAATTCGGGGCGCGGCGGGTCCGGGCCAAGGCGCTACCGGTATGGGTCGGTGCCGCCAGCGGATCGGTCTTGCTGGGCGGTGCCGGGAAGTCGGCCACACCACCCACGGTCCAGGTGGAGATGATCGATCACCCAAGCGCGAAGAGGCGGAGCGTCGACGGGCTCATGCTGAAGCTGAGCCGTACCGACGGGAAGACCGAACCCGGCAAGGTGTCCCTGACCGTCGACTACTCGTCCTTCCGGCACGCCTACGGCGGTGACTGGGCGGCCCGGCTGCGCCTGGTCGAGGTCCCCAACAACGGCTCGGCGGGGAAGGTCCTGACGACGACCAACGACGTTGAGGCCGGGACGGCGACCGCGGACGTGACGGTGGCCAGGGCGGGTTCGACCTTCGCGCTCACCGCCGCCCCGAACGGGGAGACGGGCGACTACAAGGCGACGTCGCTGTCGCCCTCGGGTTCGTGGGCGGTGTCGACGCAGTCCGGCGACTTCACCTACTCGTATCCGCTGAAGGTGCCCGCCGCCCCCGGCGGCCTGGAGCCGGACCTGTCGCTGTCGTACTCCTCCGGGTCCGTGGACGGCCAGACGGCCGCGACGAACAACCAGGCCTCGGCGATGGGCCTGGGCTGGGACATGTGGCCGGGCTCGATCGAGCGCTCCTACATGGGCTGCGCCGACGACATCACCGACCCGCTCAAGAAGACCGGGGACCTGTGCTGGGAGACCGACAACGCGTCGCTGAGCCTTGACGGGCGCTCCTCGCGGCTCGTGTACGCAGGCGGCAACAGGTGGCGGCCGGAGAAGGACGACGGGAGCCGGATCGAGCGGCTGACCGGGGTGGACAACGGCGACAAGGGCGGCAGCGAGGGAGTCGGCGAGCACTGGAAGCTCACCACGACCGATGGCACCCAGTATTTCTTCGGCCAGACCAAGACGTCGGCGTGGACGGTGCCGGTGTTCGGCAACGAGGACGGCGAGCCGTGTAAGCAGGTCACGTTCGACGCGTCGTGGTGCGACCAGGCCTACCGGTGGAACCTGGACAAGGTCATCGACACCCACGGCAACACGATCACGTACTCGTACACGCCGGAGACGAACAACTACGGTCGCAACCTCAGCGGGGCGAAGACGACCCGGTACGTCCGCGGCGGGATCCTGGACCGCATCGAGTACGGCGGAAGGAACGGGGAGCATCCGGCCGCCCAGGTGGTCCTGGACCACGCCGAGCGCGGCGGCCCGGACCTTCCGTCCGACCAGGCGTGCGCAGACGGGCAGAACTGCGGGACGAAGTTCTCCCCGACGTTCTGGTCGACCAAGCGGCTTTCCACCATCACCACGCAGGTGTGGAACGGCAGCGCCTACAAGGACGTCGACCGGTGGACGTTCGAGCACAGCTACCCGCCCAACACCGACAACACCACGCCGTCGCTGTGGCTGCACGGCATCACCCACACCGGGCTCGCGTCCGGGGACAACATCGTCGGCCAGGCCATCGAGCTGCCGAAGGTCACCTTCAGCGGGACTCAGCTGCCGAACCGGCTGAACTCCGACACCGACGGCCTGCTGCCGATGAACAAGTGGCGGATCAACCAGATCAACAACGAGTCCGGCGGCACCGTCTCGGTCTACTACGACGGCACCGACTGCTCGCCGACCTCGCCCCCGGCCGCGCAGGGCAACACCAAGCGCTGCTTCCCCGCGATCTGGACACCGGACGGCGACATCCAGCGCAACGACTGGATGAACAAGTACCGCGTCCAGTCGGTCGCGCTCCAGGACCGGGTCGGCGGGCAGCAGACCGAGACGACCAGCTACGAGTACGTCGGCGGTACCGCCTGGAAGTACGACGACAACCCGCTGGTCCCGGCCGCGCGCCGGACGTGGAGCCAATACCGCGGCTACGAGAAGGTGCGCGTCCTGAGCGGAGACCCGACGAAGGTCACGCAGTCGTCGACGCTGCACCAGTACTTCCGCGGAATGGGCGGCGACCCGATCACCGACTCCCAGGGTGCGACCTGGCCCGACGATGACCAGCTGTCCGGCTTCCAGCGCGAGCAGATCACCTACGAGGGGGCTGGGGGGCCGGTGGTCTCCAGCGTGATCAACGATCCGTTGAAGCGCGATCCGACGGCCATCCACGGCACGCTGAAGTCCCATGTCGTCGAGGTCGAGAAGACGGCCACCCGGACGACCCTGAAGCCCGGAGGCCTGCGCACCACCGAGGTCACCACCAAGTACAACGCCGAGGGCCTGCCTATCGAGGTGAACGACCTCGGCGATGTCGACGTGGCGACCGACAATCGGTGCGTCACCACCCGCTACGCCCGCAACGAGACGTCGTGGCAGCTCGAGCTGGTGTCGGAGGAGTGGACCGACGCCGTCGCCTGCGGCACCACGCCTTCGTACCCCCGCGACGCCGTTTCCCATAACCGTACGTACTATGACGGCGGCGCCCTCGGAGCGGCACCGACGGCCGGTGACGCGACGAAGGTCGAGGAGCTCAAGGCGTACGTCGACGGCGAGGCCACTTACATCCCCAAGACCAGGTCCACCTTCGACGGCTACGGCCGGGTTCTGGAAGCCGTCGACCCGCTGAACCGCAAGACCACCACCAGCTACTCGCCGCAGACCGGTCTGCCGACGTCCACGACGGCGACCAACCCGATGGACGTGGCCAACCTGTCGGACGACCATGTCACGACGACCACGCTCGACCCTGTGCTGGGCCGGCCGGTGAAGGTCGCCGATCCCAATGGCCGGCGCACGGATCTGACGTACGACGCGCTGGGCCGGCTGGTGGGAGTGTGGAAGCCCGGCCGCAGCAAGGACAGCGGCGACAGCCCGAACACCCGCTACGCCTACGGAGTCCGCCCCGACGGGCCGAGCTGGGTGTCCACGGAGGTCCTCAAGCCGAACGGCAACACCCAGACGGGCTACGAGTTGTTCGACGGCTTCCTGCGCTCTCGCCAGAAGCAGGCGGTGGGACCCGGGCCAGCCGGTCAGGGGCCGTTGCGAGTGCTCACCGACACGCTGTACGACTCCCGCGGGCTGGCTGTCCAGGCCAACGGACCCTACGCCGACACCGGAACACCTGGCACCACGCTCGCAGGCGTTGATGACACCAAGGTGCCCGCTATGACCCGTACGACCTTCGACGGGGCAGAGCGACCCACCGTGACGGCCGTGCACTCCCTCGGCACCGAGCTCCACAAGACGACGACGGCGTACTTCGGCGACCGCACCGAGACGACTCCGCCTGAGGGCGGCACGCCGGTCACCACCTACACCGATGCCAGAGGCCAGCTCAGCGAGCAGCGCCAGTTCTATGCCGCGGCCACTCCGACCGGCGACCACAACACGACCCGCTACACCTACACCAACACTGGCGAGATCGAAACGATCACGGATGCCGCGGGCAGCACGTGGCGCTACACCTATGACCTGCTCGGCCGGCAGGTGGGCATCTCCGACCCGGACAAGGGCCAGAGCACCAAGACCTACGATGACGCCGGGCAGCTCACCTCGACGAAGGACGCACGTGGCAAAACCCTCGGCTACCGGCACGACGCTCTCGGCCGCAAGATCGAGGAACGCCTTGAGACGGCCAACGGCCCGAAGGTGCTGGCGAACTGGACATACGACACCCTCTTCAAGGGACAGCTCACCTCGTCGACTCGCTATGTCGGCACCGAGAAATACACAACGGCGATCACCGGATATGACGCCGCCTACCGACCCACCGGCAAGACGCTCACCTTGCCCTCCAGCCTGTCCCCGCTGAACATCAGCCTTACCACCAAGTCGACGTACAAGGTCGACGGCAGCCCGGCTACTGTCACCCTGCCCGCATTGCCCGGTGTCGCAGAGGAGACCCTCACCTACGGCTACGACAGCCTTGGCCTTCCCTTCGAGATGAAGGCCAACAGCGGCTTCAAGTACGTGTACGACACCGCCTACTCGGAATTCGGCGAACTGTCCCAGATCCAGTTCGGTGACCTACCGGCATCAGGCCAGACAGCCCAGCAGGTCGCACAGACCTTCTACTACAAGCAGGGCACCCGGTGGCTCGACCGGGCTGTCGTCCAGCGTCAGGGCGGCCAGCCGGGCAGCGTGCAGGATCTGAACTACAGCTACGACAAGGCGGGCAACGTCACCTCGGTCGCCGACCGGCCGAAGATCGGCACCGCCGACGTGCAGTGCTTCACCTACGACGGGCTCCGGCGCCTCAGCGACGCCTGGACCACCACCGCCGCCACCTGTGGCTCGCCGGGCAACAGCGGCGGCGGACCGGCGCCGTACTGGACGAGCTACACCTACGACGCCGTCGGCAACCGGCTCTCCGCGACCCAGCACGGCGTTGGCTCGGGAGCCGCCGCGACGGCCACCACCAGCCGCTACAACTACCCGGACGACGACGAGGAACAGCCCAACACGGTTTCCTCGATCACCGCAGGCGGGACCGCGGTGACCGCCGCGGGCGCCTACGACTACGACGAGACCGGCAACATGACCACCCGGCCCGGGCCATCGGGGACCCAGACCCTGACCTGGAGCCCGCAAGGCAAGCTCGAGACCATCACCTCGGGCTCGGTCACGACCACGAACAGCTACGACGCCGATCAGGGCCTGATCGCCAGCACGGACACCGGCGCCACCACCGTCTATTTCGGCGGCGACGAGATCCGCTACGACAAGACCACCCGCCGATCCGCCAGCACCCGCCACTACACGTTCTCGGGTCGCACGATCGCCGTCCGCGATGCCGGCGGGCTCAAGTGGCTCAGCCCCGACCACCACGGCACGGACGGGGTCATCGTCAACGCCGCCGACTCTGCGACGGCCCTGCGCCGCAGCGACCCCTTCGGCAACCCTCGCGGCACCCAGCCCGCCTGGACGGGCTCCCGCGGCTTCGTCGGCGGCACCGAACTGCCCTCGGGCCTCACCCAGCTCGGCGTCCGCCAATACGACCCGAACCTCGGCCGCTTCCTCTCCGTCGACCCCGTTCTGGATCCCAAGGATCCGCAGCAGCTCAACGCGTACGCCTACGCCATCAACAACCCCACCACCATGACCGACCCGGATGGTCTGAAGTACTTCATCGATCTCGATGGCAGCGATGCCGCACCGAGCCGTTCGGCCGCCAAGACCATGGGCTACTACAACTGGAAGATGGCCATCTACAAGGCCTCGATGAGGGTATGGAAACGACGGTGCCCGCCTTTCGGCAGCTTTGGCTGTATTCTCAACAAGCCCAGGAAGCCGAACCTCTTTGATCCGAGGGACATCAACCCGCGCTACGTCAAGCCCAAGGCGAAGCCCACGTCCAAGCCAGAGTCCAAGTCCAAGCCCGCCGAGCCCGTACAATTCGATCGGCCTATCGTCACGGAGGATTTGAACAACTCCGACGCCAAGGGCTCGACGTCCATCTGCCCATCGGTGGCGATTGCCGCCGGTTACGGTGCCGGGGCCAACGCCTGCCTCTCGATGGACTCCAACGGCTTCACCTTCAACGCCGGTGTGAAGCAATTCGGCACGGAAGGCGCCTTCGCCGCCGCGGACATCGGTCTCATGTACAACAGTGGCTCCGCGGACCAGATCAACGGTGGAAGCGGCACATACGCCCAGGCGTCCCTCGGCGGCCACCTCGGCGGCGGGGGCACCCTGGCGGCAGGTGTGGAGCGCAGCTTCGACGGCGAGCTCGCCTCGTACGCACAGGCTTCCCTAGGTATTGGTCTCGGTGCCGCGGTGGGAGAAGCCGGCGTGACACACGGCGTGAACTCCGGCTATTTCAAGTGGCCGTGGGTCGACCACGTCAACGTCCGCGTCGTCGACCTCCCCTATCGGAACCCGCTCGCCCCGAAGACTTCGGGCTGGGATCGATTCTCGTAGCCGAGCCGCCGTCAGCGGGTCTTGCGGTAGAGGACGGCGTGGGAGATGCCGAAGACGGGGCGGATGGAGGCGGCGATCGTGCCGTGGTCGTTGATGTCGACGACCTCGCCTTCGGTGGTGATGCCCTTGGCGGCGAGGTCGGTCCAGCGGCCTCGCTGCCACAGGGCCGGGTGGACCTGGCCGTTGGCGAGCTGTGACTCGGCCAGGATCTGGTTCCGGTCGTTGATCGCCACGAGCCGGGTGGTCGACCCGCCCAGGGTGCCCAGGTCGGTCAGTTTGCGCTTGCGCCAGAGCGTGCCGCGTTCGGAGCGGTCGGCGGAGAACGTCCAGCCGATGGTCCAGCCCCGGTTGTTGATGCCGTAGGTGTTGCTGCGGTCGAACGCCCGGGCGCCCAGGTCGGTGACCTTGCCCTTGTGCCACCGGGCCGCGTGGAACCCGGTGGCGCCGTGCAGCCTGCCGCCGGCGACCTGGCCGCGGTTGTTGATGCCCGAGGCGTCGTCCAGCGGGAGCTTGCGCATGCGTCCCTTGGACCACAGGAAGGCCTTCCTGCGGCCGTCCTTGGTCGTGCTCAGGCCGACGACCTGGCCCCGGTCGTTCATCGCGGTGGGGAAGCTGGACGGGCCGCCCAGTGTGCGGAGGTTGATCAGCTTGCCGGCCCGCCAGAGGTAGGCGGTGTTCTCGCCGTCGACCCTGCCTGCTGGTACCACTCGTTGCCCTCGCGCCGTAGCCGCCGCTCCGTCCGGGTGAGCGACGGGTCCGCCGACGCGGAGTTGATGGTCTCCTGCTCGCGCAGCCCGCCGATCAGGAGCGACCACAGGTTCTCCACCACGTTCTCGGAGAACCCCGCGTCCGTCATCAGCGCGCGGTACACGGACCACTCCGGGTGCGCGGTCGGGTCGTCGGTGTGAGGCCGGTCGGCCGCATTCGGTCCAGGGAACTTCCGCTGTACGACCGTCCCCCGCGCCCTCGTCCGGCCGATCACTCGGGCCATCGCGGCGTTCCCGGCGGCCCCCTGCAGACTCCGCGCCCATGCCACGGGGGACCCGGACCGGTCGCTCACCTGGGGTTTCGTCACTGGCGGTGCCGGTGCGGCCCTCGTCCTCTGTCCGGTGATGCAGCTCGGGGAGCAATGCTCAGGACTTGTGGATCAGCTTCTCTGGAGGACGCGCGAAGGGCGTACCTTCCCGAGTGAGTGATCGTCAAGTCACCGAGTAGGCCCGCGCTGCGAACGCGGGTCGGGAAGGCACGCCCGTGCTCAGCGTAGTCAATGAAGACGGCACCACCGAGTCCGGTTCCCTGATCGACGAGATCGTCCGCGAGGGTGCTCGGCGGATGCCGGCCGCGGCTCTGGAGGCGGAGGTGGACCAGTACATAGCCGAGCTCGCCGGGCAGCGTGACGAGGCCGGTCGCCGACTGGTGGTCCGCAACGGCCGGCACCGGCCGCGGACCGTGACCACGGCTGCTGGGCCGGTTGAGGTGGCCGCCCCGCGCGTGAACGACAAGCGGGTCGACGAGACGACGGGTGAACGTCAGCGGTTCTCCTCGAAGATCCTGGCGCCGTGGTGCCGGAAGTCCCCGAAGATCAGCGAGGTGCTGCCGCTGCTCTATCTCCACGGCCTGTCGTCGGGCGACTTCGTGCCCGCGATGGAACAGTTCCTGGGCTCCTCGGCCGGGCTGTCGCCGGCCACGGTGACCCGGCTGACGCAGCAGTGGGCCGCCGACCACGCCGAGTTCCAGCGCCGTGACCTGGCCGAATCCGACTACATCTACGTCTGGGCCGACGGCGTCCACCCCAAGGTTCGCCTCGGCCAGGCCCACTCCTGCGTCCTGGTCCTGATGGGCGTGCGCCTGGACGGCACCAAGGAGCTGATCGCGCTGGCCGAGGGCCTGCGGGAGTCGACGGAGTCGTGGGCCGACCTGCTGCGGGACTGCCGCCGCCGGGGCATGCGCGATCCGGCCCTCGTCGTGGGCGACGGTGCGATGGGCCTGTGGAGGGCGCTGGCGGAGGTGTTTCCGCAGGCCAGGCACCAGAGGTGTTGGGTTCACAAAACAAGGAACGTCTCGAACGCGCTGCCGAAGTCCGCGCAGCCCGGCGCGAAGAAGGCTCTGCAGGAGATCTACAACGCCGAGGACCGTGCGCACGCCGAGAAGGCGGTCACCGCGTTCGAGAAGGCGTACGGGGCGAAGTTCCCCAAGGCCGTCAAGAAGATCACCGGCGAGGTCGACGAGCTGCTGGCGTTCTACGACTTCCCCGCCGAGCACTGGGTCCATCTGAGGACGACGAATCCGATCGAGTCGACCTTCTCCACCGTGAAGCTTCGGACCAAGGTCACCCGCGGCGCCGGCAGCCCGGCCGCGGCCCTCGCGATGGTCTTCAAACTCGTTGAGTCCGCCCAGGCCCGCTGGCGAGCGGTCACCGCACCGCACCTCGTCGCCCTCGTTCGAGCCGGCGCCCGCTTCGAGAACGGCCTCCTCGTCGAACGAGACGAGACCCTCGCAGCGTGATCCACCTCAACTGATCCACAGGTATTGACAATTACTCCCTTGGGACACGTTTTACGCGGTGTCGTGCAACTGCGGCCCACGCCCTTTCTGTCTGACAGGGAGATGGGCCCGTCAGGGCCGAAGAGCGAGCAGACCGGGGCAGTTCGTGGGACGGCGCAAGAGCAGCATATGGATCGCATTCGTCACGGGTGTGACACTGATGGGCGCTAGCGCCTGCGGCGGAGGCGGCAGCGACAAGGCGAGCGGGGACGACGCGAAGGCGTCGACGAAGCCGAGTGCGAGCGCCTCCCCGTCACCGACGAAACCCGCGGGCCCTCCGATGCTGCTGGAGACGATCACCCCGCAGACGGGAACCACGGTCGGCGTGGCCATGCCGATCTCGGTGATCTTCACGAACCCTGTGGCGGCCAAGGCGCGGGCCACAGTGGAGAAGCACATGAAGGTGAGTGCCTCACAGGCGGTGGTCGGCGCCTGGCACTGGATGGGCGACAAGCGCGCCGACTGGCGCCCGAAGACGTACTGGCCCTCCGGTACGACGGTGAAGATCGACGCCGACATGACGGGCGTCAGCAACGGCAACGGACGCTACGGCGTACACGACTACACGCACACCTTCAAGATCGGTGACGACGTCCGCGCGGACGTCTCGGTGACCGGCCACACCATGAAGGTGACCCGGAACGGCGCGCCGGTGCGCACCCTGTCGATCAACGCGGGCAGCGCCGAGTATCCGACGTGGGACGGCACGATGGCCGTCATCGACAAGCAGGAGAAGGTCCACATGACCTCCTGCAGCGTCGGCATCAGCTGCGACAAGGGCAGCCCCAACTACTACGACCTGACACTGCCCTGGGACATCCACCTCACCCAGTCCGGCACCTATGTCCACTACTCGACCGGCGACCCGAACCCGGGCAGCGGCAGCGCCCGCGGCTCGCACGGCTGCGTCCATCTGTCCCTGTCGGACGCCAAGTGGTTCTACGGCCAGGTCAAGCAGGGCGACCCGATCACCATCACCGGCTCACCCCGCGGCAAGGCCCCGGCCGACAACGGTTACGCCGACTTCAACCTGGGATGGGACCAGTGGCTCGCGGGCAGCGCCTCCGGCGAGGAAACGACAGCCACGCTGTGACACACGTCGGTACCTGTTGTGCGAGCGGTGCACGGTCGTGGACACGGCCCGGCGACCGCTCGCCTTCACTGGCCCGGCAGTTGAGCGACTGTGCTCATCCTCCGAGCGGTGGCTGGGGCGGGACCGGGCCCTCGCCCGCGTAGGTGTCGCCCCGCGGTGCCGACGGCTCGTCGTCCTCGGCGAGCGTCAGAGTGGGCCAGGGTCCGGCGAGGGCTGCGTCGTCCAGGGCGATGCCGAGGTGGTCGAGGACCAGGGCCACGACCGGTGCCATCCCGGTGTCCTCGCCCTCGTGCGCGGCGAGCGCGGCTTCCACCCGCTCCCACCAGGTTCCGGTCTGCTCGGGCCGGGTGTGTTCCATGCCCGGCTCGAAGTTCTCGACGCACTCGCCGTCGCGCCAGTACTGAAAGACGTCGAGTCCTTCGGTGGTCAGCACGTTGTACGTCTCGGTACCGCGGGACAGTCGCGTGAGCACTTCGGTCCAGGATCCGACGGCCCCGTCCTCCTCGACGCAGAAGGTCCAGTCGCCGAGCCTCCCGGACCGCAGCAGCGAAACCGTTCCGTCGCCGGAGTCGCCCGAGGGAAGGTCCGAGGCCTCGTCCGCGTCGAGCGGACGTGCCTGCTCCGGATCGGCCCCGTACCGGGCGAACACCTCTTCGGGGTCCAGCCCTCGGGTGAAAGTGACGCACATCCAGGCCGTCGCCCAGTTGAGCGCGCGCACGTCCACGCCTGCCGTCATGCCCTGCCTCCATCATTCGCGCCCGGCATCGCCTACCGGGGTCGAGCCTTCCGGGCTCCCCGTGGCGATCGAGGCGCGACGGGGAGCCCGGTCCATCATGCATGCCTCAGACAGCGCGACCGGCTGCGGGGCGGAACGCCCGATGGGGTCCTATGCCGTGAACTCGATACGGAACGGGTCACCCTCAACGAGGCGCTGGTACTTGCGAAGTGAGCCCAGGACCCCACCCGCCGAGCTGTTGGCGCGCTGAGTGATGTGGAGTCGCAGGCAGGTCTCGTTGCCCGAGACCGGGCGGTTGGGCCAGGTCGCCGGGGCGGACCACAGGCCGTTCACCACCTGCGGGGTCAACTCGGCGCACAGGTTCCCGTCCTGGCCGCCCTCCGACGTGCTGGCGGGCGGGAACTCGTCGCAGCTGTCCTTGCCGGCCACCCCTGGGTACAGGTTGGTGAAGGGGGTGCAGGTCGCGGTGCGATTGGCGGTCGCCTTGGCCTGGTTGACCGCATGCAGAACGTCGGTGCCCCGGCGCTGCATGATCTGCTCGTAGATGGGGACGACGATTCCGTACTTCTCGTGCGCCCTCGAATAGCTCAGCACGGGCATGTCGTTGGTGGGTATGACGCAGCCGCGCAGCCGGGGCTGCTCCTTGTCGCATCGGATCTCGCCGCCCGCGGGGCTGGACCAGGAGGCGCTGGGGTCGACCGGGGTCGCTCCGGGCATCGTCACGTACATCTTGTAGTTGGTCCGGAAAGAGGAGCGCGTGGTGTCCGCCGCGAAGGCGTCGCCGCTGTACTTGGTCTTCCCGGTCTTCTCCGTATTGGGCGTCATCTCGGAGGCGCCGTACCACGGTTGCTTCGTCACCGTCTTGCAGCCGGCATCGCAGCCCACCTGCATCTTCACCACGAGGCTCTTCACATCGCCGGTGACCCGGACCAGCTTGGCGGTGATCGTCTCGTTGAGGTCGAGGGACTTGTAGGAGGTGGCGAGCGTGGAGTTGACCTCGATGAGCCCGGTGCCGATCGTCTTGCCGTTCGAGTCGTAGAGGGTGTAGGTGACCTCGGCGCCGTTCAGGCACAGGCCGCCGGTGCGGCTCCAGGTCCAGTTTCCGGGATTGGTCAGAACGCACGAGGGCGGGGGCGGCTCGGGGTCGTCCGTGTCCGGCTCGAACTCCGTCCCGAGGCCGTCACCCGAGGGGTCGTCGGCGGCGAGGCCGGCGGCGGCCAGGGACGGCGCGGCGGCCTTCGTACGGGTCGCCTTGCCCGTACCGACGTCCACGCTCACGCACGCGGTGACCGCGTCGGGTACGGTCGCGCGGACCCCGGCGGGGAGCCGGGAGCAGGAGTCCTCGGCGGCGAAGGCAGCGCTCTCAAAGGTCGTGGCGGGAGCGGTGGAAGGACCGTCCGTGGTCTTGTCCGTCACCCCGGTGAGGGATGTACGAGCCGGTTCGGCGCCGCCCTCGGCAGCGCCGGCGGTACCGGTCGCGGTGAGGGCCATGGTGACAAGGGGAGCGAGCAACATCCACCGGATGCGTGATGAGGTCATGACTTCTCTCTGCTGTGGTGGGAGAAGGAAGGGGTGAGGCGGCCGGGCGATGGCCCGGCCGCCGGATGCGCGTGCGTCGGTGCCGGATGGCTCAGAAGATGGACGACAGGGCCTTCGCGGCCCCCGACACGACGTCCTCGCCGACATCGGCGATCTTGCCGACCACGGGCTTGATGAGCTTGCCGCCGGCCGCCTTGTCCGCGGCACCGAGCCACTTGGACTGGCCGAAGGTGACCAGGCTCAGGCCGGTGCCGATGGCGGACTCGACGAACTCGCCACTGGAGAAGCCGTGCTCGATGCCGGTGAAGAGGGTGCCGAGGGCGCCGGCACCCATCGAGACCGCGCTGAAGAACCCGGCGGCCGCGGCGGCCGGGGGGAAGACGAACGCGGCGAGGGCGCAGCCCGCGGCCAGGAATCCGGCGCCGACGCTGATCGCGTTGAACGCGTCGGCGTAGAAACCGGCGTCGTTCCACCACTCGTCGGCTTCCGCGCCGGTGCCGTTGGGGTTGATCTGGTCGTTGGTGCCCTTGTCGGCCGGGTCGATCTTGGCCTCCCGCTCACGGCGGGCCTTCTCGGCTGCCGCCTCGGCGGCCGCCCTGACCTCGGCCTCACGCTTGGCCGCGGCGATCTGCTTCGCCTGGGTGGCCGCGGCGGCCGCCGTCGCCGCGTCCTTGCCCGCCGCGATCGCTGACGCGCGGGCGGAGGCGGCCGAAGCCTGGGCGCTGTACGACGACTTGAGGGCGGCGCGGGCGGAGTCCATCGCCTTGTTCGCCGAGTAGTTCGCGGTGCGGGCGGCACCCCGGGCGGTCGAGGCCGCCGCGCTCGCCTTGCTGGCCGACGCCTTGGCGTCGGCCGCGGACTTGTCGGCGGCGTCCGCGTTCCGCCTGGCCTCGTCGGCGTAGTTGTCGGCCTTCGCGGCGGAGTCGAGTGCCTTGGCCGCCCACTGCTTGGCCTCGGCTGCGGCGTTACGGGCGTCGGCGCCGGCCTTCGAGGCCAGGGCGGCGTTCTCCTGGGCCTTCTGGGCGATCTTCGCCGCGGCCGCGATGGCGCCCCGGACGGCGGCGACATGGGTGGCGGTGTCGTGGTCGAGCTGAGCCGTCCGGTACTGCACCAGCGAGACGAAGTTGCGGCGCATCCAGGTGGGCCCCTCCATGGCCACCTCGGCGTACGCCTTGGTGAAGGCACCCCCGGTGTTCATCAGCGAGATGGTGAGGACGGCGTCGTCCTCCCGTATCGCCTCGGGGTAGTCGTGGTCGAAGAAGTTCTGCAGCGCCTCGGTGGTGTTGATGGTCAGTGCCTTGTTCGCCGCGGCGGTGACGGCCCGGCCGGGGTTCGAGGCCAGGATGCGACCGATCGCCACCCGGTTGTCCTCGTCGGAGGCCTTCTTCATGCCACTGGTGAGGAAGTCGCCGACCGCCTTGGCCTCGGGGCTCTGCAGGGCGCCCTTGGCGGCTTCGGCGATCTTGGGGCCGGCGATCGTGGCCACGTGGAGCGTGGTCTCCCGGTCGTCCTGTCCCTGGGCCAGGACCCGGTCGAGGTCGATCCAGGCGTACACGTCGTCGTCCGTGCCGGACAGGGCGAACTGGGCTGCCTGCCGGGTCCAGGCGCCTCTGGAGTTGAGCAGGGCGACGGCCGCCTTGCGCCCCTGGACCGCCGCGAGCGTCATGTCGCTCGCCGCCAGCGCCTGCTCGGCGCTCGCGATCAGGTCCTTGGTCGCCTGATCGGTCTGCTGAGCCTGGGCGACCTTGTTCTGATAGGCCGCCAGCTCCTTCGTCTCGATCTCCGCGAGCTGCCTGACTTCCTCGATGGCCTGCAGTTTGTCCTGCTCGAGGGTTTGCGCCTCGGCGTTGCGCGCGTTCTGCTCCACCACGAGGGCGTCCGAGACGGCCTTGGTGGCCGTATTGGCGGCCAGTACGGCCGCCGCCGCGTGGGCGGTGGACCTGTTGGCGTAGTCAACGGCCTGGCCCGCGTACTTCACGGCCTCCTCGGCGGCGGCCGCCGCCTTGTCGGCGTGGTCCGCCGCGGAGTTGGCGGCGTCCCGGGCGGTGCGGGCGGCCGCGGCCGCGGTGTTGGCGAGGGACTGCGCGGCGGAAGCGGCGTTGGTGGCCCGGTTCGCGGCACTGGAGGCGATCGCGGCCTGCCGCTTGGCCTCCGCGGCCTCCGACTGTGCGGCCCCGGCGGCAGCGCCGGCCTGGGCGGCGGCGTTCGCGGCGGCGGCCGCGTTGCGTGCGGCGCCGGCGGCGGCCGAACCGGCCGCGGCGGCCTTGGTTCCGGCGACGGCGGCCTGGTCGGCCGCCTTGGCCGCCGTACGCGCCTTGGCCGCGGCGTTGCGGGCGGCGACCGCCGCGTTCTTGGCGGCCTCGGCCTTGCCGGCGTCCTTGGAGGCGCCGATCGCGGCGTTGTAGGCACGGGACGCGGCGCTGCCGGCGTTCGCGGCGGCCTGAGCGGCGCCGGTGGCGGCCCAGGAGGCGCGGCGCGACGCCGACACGGCTGCGTTCGAGGCGTTGATGGCGTTGCGGGCGGCATCGGCGGCGCCCTTCGCGGCGGAGGCGGCCTTACGGGCCGCCGCCCCGGACTTCTGCACATCATCCTTGGCCGCGGCTGCCTCGGTGGCAGCCTTCTCCGCCGCCTCCTTCGCCTTGTCGGCGGCGGTCTGGGCGCGCGCCGAGGCCTCGACGGCCAGATTCGTCTCACGCTCGGCGCGCTTGCCCTCCCGGACGACGACGGCGACGAGCTCCTCGATCGTCGCCGACTCCTGGTCCCGGGCGCGGGCGATGTGCTGCCCGGTCTCGATGAACCACTCCACGTCGGACGCGGTGCCGCTGAGGGCACGGTCGGCGTACTTCTGCACCTCCGGGCCGGCCTGCGTCAGCATGGCGGAGACCTGCACCCGGGCGTCCTCCAGGCGCGCGTCGTACTGGGTGTCGGTGAGAAACGTGATCAGCGTCGGCTGGGTGCCGCTGTTCAGGGCGGCGGTGGCGTCCCGCCGGACCGCCCGGTCGCCGGTGGCCGACACGACGGTGGTGGCCACCTGGAGGTCCTCGAGGATGGCGGGTCTGAAGCCGTCCCTCAGGAAGTCGGCGATGGCGGCGTCACCGCTGTCGAGGGCGGCGACTGCCGCACGGCGCAGGCCCTTGCCCGCGCGGTCCAGGCTGCTGACGATGGCGACGCGGTTGTCCTGGACGGTCTGGGTCGGCAGCGTCTGGGTCAGGAAGGTCTGAATCTCGCTGTCGGAGCCGGCCAGGGCCGCGGCGGCTGCGGCCTTGACGCCTTTCCCGCCGGATATCCAGGCCTTGACGACTTTCGCTCGCTCGGTGTCCGGCAGTGGGATCGGGTCGGGCGCCGCGCCGTCTGCCGCGGCGGCCACCGGGGTGAGGAGCACCGAAGGTGTGGCGGCTACGGCTGTGGTGGCGGCGAGCGCACCGAGCACGCGGCGCCGGCTCCAGAAAACGGTCTGCATAAGAAATGTGTCCCCGTGAGTTGTTGACGGGACATGTCGGATCTCATGGACGAGCAGGTCCCCGACGCGCCCGTGGAATGGAATGCCATTGGATGCGAAGCGGCGTGCAGGTGGCGCTTCTTGTCGTGCAGGACCATATCAACTGCCCCGCAAAAAGCGACCCGTTACGGACGCCCTCCCTTCAACTTCGGTTGCAGATTGAACTTCTGACGACACCTCAGTGAGCATTTACAGTTCCTTCACAACCTTCCGCGCAACCTTTTCCAGATGTGACGCGGATCACGAATTATGGATGCGGAATGTCGCTTTATGCAGTGTTCTAGGCGCTCGACCTGAGCGTCACTTCATGTTGGTATGGCGATGCGGATGACGATTACCGAGACGGGGGACCTCTCACTTCGAGAGGTAAAGGGACTGTTTTCCAGGGGAGTTGGGACATACCCGGCGGAGCGATAGTGATATCGCGTTCCCGCACACCCGAATTCGCACCCGGTGATGAACATCCAGCCGTCGGAGACGAACTTGGGGATGCAATGAAGAAATACAGCAGAGTGTCCGGGCAGCCGCAGCGCAAGCGGTTTGCGCTGCGCGCACTGGGCGCGGCCGCGGTCGGCGCCCTGGCGTGGGTCACGGTGACCGCGGGCATCCCGGGCGGGTCGTCGCACCCGACGAGCTCCGCCGCGCTGGTCGCGGACGACGCCCCGGGGTATGCGGTGGAGGACTTCAACTATCCGCTGGCGGACAAGATCCTGGCCGAGAAGAAGATCCTCCTCAAGCGCGGTGACGGGCACATCACCCTGGCCGACTGTGCGAGCGGTACCGGCCTTCTGGAGATCATGGCCCGCGACAAGGCGGACAAGATCTGCTTCAAGGTGGTCGGCAACTCCGGCTGGCTGACCCTGGAGATCCCCGCGGTCTACGCGATCAAGGGCAACGACTACACGACCGCGGTCGACATGACCGTAGGCACCGAGGAGAAGTCGTTCGACATCATCAAGAACTCCTGGACGCCGGTGGGTGAAGCCGCGGACACGGAGGGCCGAGATCACATGCTCGTCGAGATCAGGGCCTCCAAGTAACGCCGGCTCGACGCCGCCACGCTCACCGCTCCGCGGTCCGATACCCACCGGACGCGCGGCCCCAGTGACTAGGAATCCATGTTGATGCACCTCTCCAGACGCCCCCGTCTCACCGCGCTGGCCGCCGCCCTGGTCGCGGCCCCCGTCATGATGGGCTCCGGCACCGCCACCGCACTCACCGGGACCGACGAACCGGCACAGTTGAACTACGTCGCGAAGATCAACGTCGGCGAACAGAGTGCCTGCACGGGCACGCTCATCGATCCGCAGTGGGTCCTGACCGCGGCCACCTGCTTCGCCTCGGACGGCAAGCCCCCCGCGGGCAAGCCCGCCGTCACCACGACCGTGACGGTCGGCCGCACCGACCTGACCCAGACCAGCGGCAGTGTCCTGCAGGCCGTCCGGCTTGTCCCCCATGCCGACCGGGATCTGGTGCTCGTCAAACTCGCCGCCAGGATCACCGATCCGAGCATCAAGCCCGTCCGGCTGGCCACCACACCCGCCACCGCGGGTGAGGCACTGGTGAAGGCCGGATTCGGACGCACCAAGACCGAGTGGGTGCCCGACAAGCTCCACTCGGCCACGTTCACCGTCGCGTCCGCCACGGCCACGACAGTGGACCTCAACGGCTCCGACACTGCCACCGTCTGCAAGGGCGACGCCGGCGGTCCCGCCCTGCGCACCGTCGACGGCACCACGGAACTCGTCGCCGTCAACTCCCGTTCCTGGCAGGGTGGATGTCTCGGCATCGATCCCGCCGAGACGCGTACCGGTGCCGTCGACACCCGTGTCGACGACATCGGCGACTGGGTCGAGCACGCGGTCTCCCGCAACCCGGACGACGTCACCGGCGACGGCAAGGCCGACCTCGTGGCCATCAAGGACGACGGGCTCCTCTGGGTCTACCCCGGCACCGGGAAGGCGACCGGCAGTACCTTCGGCACCCGGTTCCAGGCCGGCACCAGCTGGCAGAGCCAGGACGCGGTGACCGTCGGAGACCTCAACAACGACGGCTTCGGCGACCTCCTGTCCCGTCAGGCGTCGGACGGCACGCTGTGGGTCTACCCCGGCACGGGCAAGCCCGGCATGGAAGCCTTCGCCACCCGCTACCAGGTCGGCAGGAGCTGGCAGACGCAGGACATCACCCGCACCGGGGACTTCAACACCGACGGACTCACCGATGTGCTGACCCGGCAGGCGTCGGACGGCACACTGTGGGTCTACCCCGGAACGGGCAAGCCCGGCATGGAAGCCCTCGGCACCCGCTACCAGGCCGGCACCGGCTGGAAGAGCCAGGACATCATCACCACCGGCGACCTCAACAACGACGGGCGCCCCGATGTGCTGTCCCGACAGGCCTCGGACGGCACACTGTGGGTCTACCCCGGCACCGGACGGGCCACCGGCAGCACCTTCGGCACCCGCTACCAGGTCGGGACCGGCTGGAAGAGCCAGAACGCCCTCCGCACCGGGGACTACAACGGTGACGGGCTCACCGACGTGTTGTCCCGTCAGGCATCCGACAACACGCTGTGGGTCTACCCCGGCACCGGAAAGCCCGGCATGGAAACCCTCGGCACCCGCTACCAGGCCGGCACCGGCTGGGGGCCCTACCGCATCCTCTGAGCGGCGGGGCTGATCCCGATCCTGCCGCCAAGGGGCCGGAGTTCACGGCGAAGGCCGCGGTAGTCCGGGGTGGTTCCCCGAGAGACCTTCTCTCGGGGAACCACCCCGGATCCGTCTGAGGACGTCGAAGGCCCGGCGCAGTGTCTCCCGGGGCTGCTCGTCGTCAGTCAGCAGCCCCGTACGCCCGGGTGAGCGTTCCGGATCGAGACCCGTTTCGGCACCGGACCCTCGTGGTCCCGACAACTGGGGACGACCTCAGCCGGCAGACCGGCCGAAACTCTGTGCACTCACCGTGTCTTGTACGAATCGCCGCAGGTGCGCGCGCACGGCGTCAGGCTGCTCCAGCCAGGGCTCGTGCCCGGCGTCCTCGATCCGCCTCAGCGGAAGATCGAGCCGGAGCGCGAGTGATTCAAGAGCCGACATGGGCCGGGGATCCTCGACGCCACCGAGGAGTTCTGTTCGCACGGGCAGGCACGTGCGCAGCTCGGCCAGATGCTCATCGAGCGGGTCCGCACGGCCATCCCGGCCAAGTTCACGATTCATCGTCCAGTTGACGGGACGACGCCGCCGGGCGGCCTGCGCAGCCCAGTGCCACCCGCGTTCGGCATCGGCATGGTCGGTGAACCAGGCCAGCGTCAGCAGCTCGACTTCCTCGTCCTCCGTGCGGTCCGCCGCCTCCTCCAAAGCGCTCAGCCGCTCGCGCTGGGCTACGGACATACGGCGATCGCGCTGCGCTCGGTACCCGGAGCGCCAGTCACCGACGAACGGCCCGCACATCAGCAGCATCGCGGCAACCCGGTCGCGGTGCGCCAGGCAGAAGCGGCTCGCCAGATCGGTGCCGTAGGAATGCCCGATCAGCACGGCCTGGGACACATCCCACGCATCGAGCAGCTCGGCCAGATCGTCGACATGCCGGGCGAGGGAATGGTGCCCCCGCCACAGCGACCGGCCCGTGCCGCGCTGGTCGTACCGGTACACGGGCGCGAGGTCCGCGACCATGCCGGAGACATCGCCCAGATAGTCAGGCAGACCCGGTCCGCCATGGAGCATGACCACGGGAGGGTGCCGAGTCGTGTCCCCGAGAGCCGTCCAGTGCACCTGCGCCTCGTCCGTCATCGACACGAAGCCCTGCGTCTCCATCAAGGTCACCGCCGAGAACCTACCGGTTCCACTGAGGCTCCGCCGAAAATTGAACAGCGAACCTAGAGGAAGGCCGCGAGGGCGAGGGCGACCGAGAGCACGGCGGCGGCAGCGGGCCACCGCAGCCAGCGGCGGCGCCCGGCGGCGATCGCCGCCGCCATGAGGTACTCGGCCACGATCCCGATCGCGGTCGCGGCGGCGAGCAACAGGGCACGGTTGCCCGCCTGTTCGCCCAGGGTCACCTGGCGGTTCTGTTCGGCCGTCAGGGCGGGCCACTGCTCGGGTTCCGCGCTCAGCGCCCTCACCGTGACCGGGTCGACTCCGTCGGCGCGGACGGGCGCTCGGCCCATGTACTCGGCCATACGGCGCAGTTGGGCCGCGACAGCCGTCTCCGCGCGGGCCACCTCCAACTCGGGCCGGGTGTCCCGCGCTTGCTGGGTGTCCAGCGCCAGTGTCGTGCGCACGGCGGCTCGGATGTCGGCGACATGGGCTGCCTGGACGCTGCGGGTGAGGAACGCGGACCGCTCTCCGCTCGCCGCGATGTCGGTGGTCAACTGGACTGCCCGGCGCGCCGCTTGGGCCTGGGCGCGCTGTTCGCTTCCTGCCGCCGCGAGCTGCCCCAGCGGCAGGAAGAAGAGCAGGCAGAAGACGGCGAGGTGGCACCACGCCGACCGGCGGCCCTGGGACGGAGCGGTGGCCGGCTGCGGGATGATCTCCGGCTCCCGGAGAACGCGAACGCCGGGCGGCGCGGGGCGGCGCCATGCTCGTGGCCTCACCACACCGGCCGCGACGGCGGCGGCGATCACCGCGGCACCCGCGATCCCTGCCGAGACCAACCCCCACGAGGCCCACCGGTCCCCCTCGCGCAGGGTCGCGTCAGGATTGAGCGCGTACAGCTCGGGTGAGCGTTCCTGCGCGTTCGCCAGCCGGCGGGGGACGTCGTAACCGAGGTTCCGGGTCAGGTAGGTGTCGTTGCCGACGAGGAGTCCGGGCGGGGCGGCGTGGCGCAGGCTGAACGCGGTGCGGGAGGCCAACTCGTGTTCGGACACGGCCAGTTCATTGTCCTTGCCCAGCGCCGACAGGGCTTCGGCGCGGGCTTCCTCAGCGGCCACCAGGAAGGCCGGCGGGGCCTCGTCCGCGTAGAGATGTCGTACGTCCTCCTGCACGGCCGCCTGCCGTTTGACGTCCTCTCGGACGGCGTCCTGATACGAGCCGCCCGCCTGGCTGAACTGCCAGGTGCAGACCAGCGTGGCCAGTGACACGATCAGGATCAGACCGATCTGGACTCGGATGCGCACACTGAAGCGCGTACGAGGTGCCGGGGGCGTCGGGGACGGCGGGGGTGTCGGAGGCGTGGGGGACGGCGAGGGCGTCGAAGGCGTGGGGGACGGCTGGGCGGTCACGAGTCGACGCGCCGGAAGACGAAGCGGAGGCCGTCTTCGTCGGTGAGGGTGAACACCTCGCCGGCCAGCGACCACACGAAACGCTGGGGCCTCAGTGAATCCGGCCGGTCGGTGTAGTCGTCCCCGGGGTGCGCGGGATCCTTTCGCGTGGTCGTGGCGGACGAGGGTCGCAGGGTCAGTGTCCGACCGTCGACCTCGACGGCTCCGGCGGTGCTGCGCTTGAGGAGGTAGAACTCGCTCGACGCCGCGGACAGGGGGTAGGTCAGCACCCCCGCGTACGCGTACCTGCCGTCGGCCGTGAAGCGGTACGCCAGCGTGGTGTTGGAACCTGGCTGCGCGCTCTCCCAGGCGCCGACAAGCGCGGCGGGAACGGCCCCGGCACCTGCGGAAGTCACCGGGGCGGTGGAAACGGTCGGACTCGGCAGGGGACTTGGCTCATCGTGTCCCGTGGCACAGGCCGCGGACACCCCCGCCACTCCCATTGTCAGCGAGATCATCAACGCTTTGCGGACGCCATATGACAGTATGCGGACATTCATCAAACTGCCCCCCCCAGCTCCTCGATTCTCGGGAAAGCCGGTCATCCCCCGCTGATTTGGCGTACGTAACTCACGCCGTCGAGCAAGAGATTCTCGAACGCGTAGCCGTAGCCCGCGTCGAACGGGGTGATCGACCAATCCCTCACGTACAGGGGACCACCGGGAATGTGCAGAGTCATGGCCGAGCCGTCCACTACCGCCGGACCACGCAGAACCTGGCCGTTGTTGTAGTGCACCGCCACGTATCCCTCGGCAAAGAACTCGATCTTCGTCGCCCGCGCGCTGCCCTGGCCGTCGCCGTCCCACTCCCCCACCAGTTCCTGCGGTACCTGGCCCGCGAGGGGGGTGCGCGGACCGGAATCGGGCTCGGCAGGCGTGTCCGACGAGGTTTCCGGCACCGGGGCGGGCGGCGCCGACGGGGGCTGGATCGTGGGACCGGACGAAGTCGTCGGTGGGTACGGATCCGTCGGCGAAGCAGATGAGCCGCCGCTCGTCCCGCACCCCACGACCAGGAACAGTAAGGTCACCGCGATCCCCCGCATGAGCGGTGCTTTCATCGCGGCCCCCTTGAAATCACCCGCCCTGCAATCCCGCGAGCGAGCGTAGACCCAGCCTCTTCCTTGGGAGAGCGCCCCGCTGGATCCGGTCAGCCTTTGGCAATTCCCGCACCTGAATCGCCTCGGCGGATTTCATCTTCTTCCAATCAGGGCGAGCAGCCGGATGCCACGAGATTTCAGCGCGGCTTTCCGGCGCGGAAGGGCGGGGCTGTTCGCTGCCGTTCGGTCCTCGTGAGGGCCGCGGACCAACTGGGCGACGATCTCCGCTGCCCGCTCGGGCCGCTCCTCGAACCAGGCTCCGAGGCACTCTTGGACGGCCTCCCCGACACAGGCCCGCACAGCGGTGTTGCCCAGCAACCCCACTGTGGCGCCCAGGAATTCGGGACGGTCGAGCTTCACCGACACGACCGCCGTCAGACCCTCGCCGATCCGTGCCACATCGAGATCGGGGTCGGCCGCCGTCAGCAGCCCCCGCCTGCGCGCGTACGCGGTGACCGCGGCCGCCACTCCGTCGCGGAAACCGTCCACGTGCGTGCCACCCTGGCGGGTCTCCACGCTGTTGGCGAAGCTGCGGATCCGCTCCTCGCGGGACCCGCTCCAGAGGAAGGCCACCTCCATGGCCCCCGCCATCCGCGGATCCTCCCGCTCGCATCCGATGACGTCCGGGTGGAGGAGCGCCCCCGCCTGCGCGTGGAGAGCGGCGACGAAGTCCCTCACTCCGCCCGGGTATCGGAACCTGACCGCCCGGGCCTCGCCCGCCGGGCGTTCGTCGGTGACGGTGATGCTCAGGCCCGGGTTGAGGAAGGCCACCTGCCGCAAGCGTTCGGCCAGTACGGCGAACGAGCAGCGCGTCGTCTCGAAGATCTCGGTGTCGGGCCAGAAGGCGATGGTCGTCCCGCTTCCGGACGCGGGTCCCACGGTGGCGGGCGGGGCGACCGCGACGCCGCGCGCGTACTCCTGGGCCCGAAGGACGCCGTCGCGCCGCGCCTCGGCCCTCAGCCGGCTCGACAGGGCGTTGACGACGCAGAGCCCCACGCGGGGGTGACCGACGGTCGCGGTATACCGGTCACCGGGATCGGGGCCGGCGTGGAGGCTGGTGAGCAGCGTTTCGAGGCCCGGGTTGCCGGTGTTCCCGGTGGTCTCGAAGACGTCCCCCGGCCCTTCGTCGGAGACCCGCACGCCACCGTCGCGCGTCAGTGTGACGTCGAGGGTGCCGCCGCGGCCTGGCGGAGACTGGTTCACCGCCCGGCCGACGACCTCCCACACCATGTGCAGCACCCCGCGCTCGCCGACCGAGCCGATCCACATCCCGGGCCGCTTCCGAACAGCTTCCCGCCCCTCCAGCACTTCGATCGCGGCAACGTCGTACTCCACGCCTTCTCCACTCACGAAGACCCCTCCCACGGCTTCCGGTAGACCTCTCCACCCTAGGCTGGATTCAAGAAAACACCAGGTCAGAGCCATTTCGCTGGAGCCGTGGACGGGCGGGTGACAGCGTGCCGGGGAGCGTTCGACCCTGGGCGGCGCACCGACCCGCAAAGCGTGTCCTGGGCCCCGCCGATGCCGTGCACGACCCCGTCTTGGGGGCCGCTGAGGGCCCTGATTTCGGGACGTCGCGCAGTTCAGGTGAAGGACAGCAGCATGTTCGTCTCGCCGATGGCCAGTGGGGTGCCGATGGCGCAGAACAGGCCTTGGACGACGCTGGTGATCGGCATGCGCAGCCGGGCGTGGACGTAGCACGACACGGCGAGCGCACACGGGATGAACCAGACCACGACCAGTTGAAGCGGCGACACATCCTCGCTCTTGGCGGGCGTACTCCCCGGCGGCCCCGAGTGCGACATCCCGACGACGAACATCAACAGAGCCACTCCCGCCAGGGCCACGGCATCGGCCACCGCCAGCAGCAGCGCGACGGCGGCATCGGTCAGCCGCGAGGGCCGCTGCCTCTCCGCCTCGATGTCCTCACCCTCATCCGTGACGGACCGCCCGCGGAAGTGCCGGCGCAGTCCGCCGATACCGTTCCGGGTTCTCTCCCACCAGGCCACTGCTCGACTGCACCATGGAGGCGGCGATTCCGCCCCGGCTCGGTCCATAACGACTCGGCTGTTCTCTCAGGACGCCCTCCGCAGGCCGCCGGGAAGCGGCGTTGTCGGTGGGCTCTGCCAGGGTGTGCGTCGTGGATGAACTGGTGGAGCGTGTCGACGATCAGGATCGTCTGCTGGGTGTGGCGGTCGGCCGACGGCAGGCCATCCGGGAGGGCTGGCTGCACCGGGTCGCCGTGACGGTGTGCCGTGATGAGCGTGGACGGATCCTCGTGCACCGGCGGTCGGAGCAGGTGTCGCGTTTCCCCGGGCTCCATGAGGTCGAGGTCGGTGGCGCCGTGGCCGTCGGTGAGACCTATGAACAGGCCGCCGCGCGGGAGCTGACCGAAGAGCTGGGCATTCGTGTGCTGCCGCGCCTGTTGTTCACGTTCCTCAACCGCAGCGGTTTGAGCCCTCACTGGCTCGGCGTGCACGAAGCCGTGGTGCCGGATGCCGTGGTCCCCGATCCCGACGAGGTCGCCTGGCATGGCTGGCTGACGGAACCGGAGCTGCGGTCAGCCCTGCTGGAGTGGCGCTTCACGCCCGACAGCCACGAAGCCTTCAGCCGGTATTCGGCGTTCCGGACCACGCGGTCGTGACTTGGCCGGCGGGGTGTGACCGGCGTACGGCACACGTCAGGCCGTCGGCTGCGCAAACCGCGGGCACAACTCAGCATTCCGATCCAGCGGCTTCCAGGGGCCGAACGGCTCCTCCAGGGCCGTCGCAACGACCGGGGCCGTCGCCGCCCAGTGCTCCGAGCCACCGTCTGCGCCGGTCAGTACCGAGTGCACCAGCGCGTTCCACATCGGCCTCCAGAGCAGCGAGGACTGCGTGATAGCTGCGCCGTGCAAGGTCGTGCGCACCTGCTCGGTGCCGCCCAGACATTGCTCGGAGCTCGTCACAGGATCATGGGTGGGCCTTCTTGAGGCGTCACCAGCAGATGCGGCTGCACGCCAGGGAGACGAAGGCGTGCCTGCTACCGGTCGGCCACGAGGAAGTCCTCCAGGATTTCGACAAGCCGCGTCGGCTGCTCCTCGGCCGGGTAGTGGCCGCAGTCGTCGAGGACGACCCCCGTGACGTCGTCGGCTGCCAGCCGCATCGTCTGCGCGGCATTCGACCCGCTCCACAGCGCGCCGCCGACGGCAAGCACCGGGAGCGTCAGCCGAATCTTGCTGCGTTGCTCGTTCTGCGCGATCGTCTCGTCCAGCGCCCGGTAGTACGCGAAGCTCGCCCGCAGCGCGCGAGGATCCGCGGTGATCGCGTCGACGTAGGCGTCGACGGCGTACGCGGGGATCGCGGTCGGCGTGGCGGCCTTGGTGGCGAACTGCCAGCCGAAGAAGAGCTGTTCCCGTCCCCGGACCAGTTCCTCGTTGAGGTCGGTGAGTCGGTTGAAGCCGAACTGCCAGAGCCTCAGGTTGGCCGCGGCCGGGCCGAAGAACGGCGGGGACGGCGTGAGACCGGGGATCACCGCTTCGAGGATGGCGAGCCGGCCCACCCGCTCGGGGTGATCGGCGGCGAGGGCGTATCCGGTCCACGTGCCGATGTCGTGGCCGACCACGTCGAACCGGTCGTGCCCCAGCGCGGCCATCAACGCGACCAGATCGGCGGCCAGCGTGCCGGCGTCGTACCCGTCGTCGGGCTTATCGGAGAGCCCGGCCCCGCGCGAGTCGACGGCGACGACGGTGTGCCGGCGGGCGAGCGCGGGCATCACCTCCCGCCAGGCGTACCAGGTCTGGGGCCACCCGCCGATCAGCAGCAGCGCCGGGCCCTCCCCACCGGTGACCGCGTGCAGCCGCAGTCCGTTCACCTCCACGAGCCGGCTCGTGAAGACGTCGAGGAATCCGTCCGGCAGTCGCAGCGAACTCAAGTTGGTCATGCCGACGACCTTACCCATCTTTGAACGATCGGTACAAGATGTGTAGAGTGACGGACCATGGCAGGCCGCAAGCAATTCGACGTGGACGAGGCGCTACGACGTGCGATGCACGTCTTCTGGCGCTGGGGTTATTCGGAGGCCTCGATCGATCGCCTGACTGAAGGCACGGGCCTGGGCCGGGGCTCGCTCTACGGCACCTTCGGCGACAAGAGCGCCCTCTTCCGCAAGAGCCTCCAGCGGTACGCGCAGACCTACCACCCGCTGTACGAGCAGGCACTGTCCGGCCCCCACCAGAGCCCGAGCGCCGTTGTGGCCGCCTACCTGCAGGTCGCCCTGAACCGCATCGCCGACCCGACGGTCCCGGACGGCTGCCTGCTCACGGTTTCGGCAACGCAGATCCCGGCCCTTGACGCGGAGGGACGGGCGATGGTCCGCGCCATGATCGACGGTTTGCGGGCGCGGCTGGAGCAGGCGTTGCTGGCGGCGGGGGCCGGTGAGCAGGAGGCGGCAGAGCTGGCGTTGTGCACGCTGGCGACGAACAAATCCCTGGCAGTGCTGAGCCGCGCCGGCTTCTCGGGCGAAGACCTGGCAACCGTCGCGGCAGCCGCCGCAAAGAATGCCAAGGCTTCGCCGAACCGGCCGGCCGAACCGTCGGGGCCGCGGTAGGCGGGAACGGCTCCGTCGCCCATGGATCTGCAGAGACCTTGGGGCAGCCGGCGGCTCGGCAGGAAGTGACTCGGCCCAGCCCTCATAGGGGCTGAGCCGACCCTTGAGCGGAGTGCCCTTCCCGTCGCAGATCAGATGGTGTTGGCTGCCAGTCTTCCGCCGGTCGACCGGCGATGGGCCGGCCGCGTCTCCCCGTTCTTGGCGCGGACCTGGGACCCGTCCACGCACGCGCGGGTCCAGTCGAGTTCCCGGCCGCGTGTCGCTCCGCGAGCAGGACGCGGTGCGACCTGTCGAAGACGCCTGCCTGCTGCCGGCGGTCCGGGCGCCGCCGGCAGGTCTGCCCCGAGCCGAACCCCAGCTCCAGGCGGAGCTGCCAAGCGACGTCCTGGTGCAGGACGTACAGAATGCCCTGCAGACACAGCCGGTCCGCCACCGGCTTGGCCCCGGAGACCGCTCGGGCCAAGGCGGCAGCAACGGCTCGATCAGCGCCCACACGTCGTCGTCCACGATCCACGGCCGAGCCTTCATCCGGGTAGCGGGGCCTCGATGTTCACTGGATGAACAGCGGCGTTGTACGAGCAGAACGGCCTCCGGATACTCGCATGTGACCCGAGGAGCGCTCGCGTGCTTGCCGCGGGTCGGCAGCCGACCGTTACGAGGGGACGCCGACATGATCATCCTGGACGAAGCCCAGCTCACCGCGGCCGTGCTTGCAGAGACGGAGCGAGCCGGAGACCCGCGCGTCAAGGAGATCACCCAGGCGTTGGTTCGCCATCTGCACGGCTTCGCTCGCGAAGTACGGCTGACCGAGAAGGAGTTCGACACCGCCATCAACATCGTGACCAGGCTCGGCCGGCTCACCACACCCAGCCACAACGAGGTCAGGCTGATGGCGGGCTCGCTGGGCCTGTCAACGTTGGTTTCCCTGATGAACAACGGCACCGAGGGCAGTCCGACCTCGGCCAATCTGCTCGGCCCGTTCTGGCGCCAGGGCAGCCCCGCCATGAACAACGGCGAGTCGATCGTCCGCTCGCCGACCGAGGGACCACCGCTGTTCTTCACCGGCCGGATCGTCGACACCGATGGAACGTCGGTCGTGGGCGCGGAAGTCGACATCTGGCACGCCTCACCGGCCGGCCTGTACGAGAACCAGGACCCCGAGCAGGCCGAGTGGAATCTGCGCGGCAAGTTCTTCAGCGACGCGGAAGGTGTGTTCGCCTTCCGCAGCATCAGGCCTTCCGGTTACCCGATACCGATGGACGGGCCCGTGGGCGATCTCCTGACCGCGCTCAAACGCCATCCCTTCCGGCCGGCCCACCTCCACGCGCTGATCCACAAACCGGGCTACAAGACGATCGCCTCCCAGCTCTACAGCCACGACGACCCCATCCTGGAGACCGACGCGCAGTTCGGCGTCGTACAGAATCTCGTCGGCATCTACACGCGCCACGAGAACGAGCCGGCACCGGATCCGGACGTGACCGAGGCCTGGTACAGCCTGGAATTCACCTTCGTCGTCGAGCGGGGTGAGTCCTGGCTGCCGACGCCGCCCGTGTCGGCCCAGCGCGACACCGAGGCGGACGGCGCGTGACGTGACCGCGCCATCACCGGGGCCGGTGCGTGCCCTGTTCCACCTCAACCCCGCACGAGGACACTCCGCACCCCCGAGAGGAAACCGGTGATCACCGAAGCAGAACGTCACGCAGCCGCGGCTGCCCTCATACGGGCCGACCGTGATCGTCAGCCGATCACCCAGCTCAGCCTGACCTATCCAGATCTCGAGATCGTCGACGCCTATGCCATCCAGCAACTCTGGGCAGCGGAGCGTGTGGCGGCCGGAGCTCGGCTCGTCGGACACAAGATCGGACTGACGTCTCGTGCCATGCAGATGGCCTCGCAGATGACGGAACCCGACTACGGCTTCCTCACCGACGACATGGTCGTGAACGACGGCGCCTGCCTCGACGCCAGCCGGTACACGAAGCCCAGACTGGAGGTCGAGCTCGCGTTCGTGCTCGGCGCGGACCTGCACGGGCCGAACCTGCGCGTCCACGACGTCCTGCGGGCGACGGAGTACGTCGTCCCCGCGCTGGAGGTCATCGACTACCGCACCGAGGTGCCGCGCTCGATCACCGACACCATCGCGGACAACGCCGCCGCCGCGGCGATGGTCGTCGGTGGGCGGGTCGTGCGCCCGATGGACGTCGATGTCCGGTGGGTGGCTGCGACGTTGGCGAAGAACGGTGTGATCGAGGAGTCCGGGGTCTCGGCCGCCGTCATGGGGCACCCGGCGGCAGGCATCGCCTGGCTCGGCAACAAGCTCGCCGCGGTCGGCCGGCATCTTGAAGCCGGTCAGCTGCTGCTGTCGGGCTCGTTCACCCGGCCCGTCTCGGTCGAGGCGAACACCGTCATCCACGCCGACTTCGGCCCGCTGGGCTCGATCGGGGTGGCGTTCCGGTGACCCTGCACAACCCGCCGGTCGGCGCATCGAGGCCCGCACCGGGCCAGTGGACCCTGCCGCCGAACGCGTTCAAAGCGGCGCTCGCCCGAGGCGAGCAGATGATCGGCATGTGGTGCTCGCTGGCAGACCCGTACCCGGCCGAGATCGTCGCCGGCGCCGGCTTCGACTGGCTGCTTCTCGACACCGAACACTCGCACGCCGATATCGCGACCGTACTCTCACAACTCCAGGCGGTCGCCCCCTACCCCTGCTCGCCCGTGGTGCGTCCCCCGGTCAACGATCCCGTCGTGATCAAGCGGCTCCTGGATGTCGGCGCGCAGTCGCTGCTGATTCCGCAGGTCGAGTCGGCCGAAGAGGCGCGCGACGCCGTCGCCGCGACCCGTTACGCCCCCACCGGCGTCCGCGGCGTGTCGGCATTGACCAGAGCCACCCGCTTCGGCCGGGTCAACGACTACGCCGAACTGGCACACACCGAACTGTGCGTGCTCATCCAGGTGGAATCACGGCACGCCCTGGAGCAGATCGGGCAGATCGCGTCCGTCGATGGCGTGGACGGGATCTTCATCGGCCCCAGTGACCTGGCCGCCAGCCTCGGTCATCCCGGAGACCTCAACGCACCGAGTGTCATCGAGGCGGTGGAGGGGGCCATCGGGCGCGTGCGATCAGCGGGCAAACCTGCCGGCGTCCTGACGACCGACCCCGCGTTCGCGCGACGGTGCATCGATCTCGGGACCACGTTCACCGCCGTCGGCGTGGACGTAGGCCTGCTGGCACGCGGCGCCGACGTCCTCGCCCAGGCTTTCCGGCAACAGGCCGCGACGGCTGCCGCGCCTGCCGCCACGAACGGGGACCCGGGGACCCCGTGACGGGGAAGCGGATGAGTCCCAGCCCGGTGACTTCGCCGTGTGGGCCTGCCCAGTTGGCGGGCCCCCGGGCGGCTGCCAGGCCGGCGAGAACGTCCTGCGTGACTGCGCGACTGGCGCAGGTCACGCCGTCGTGGTCGAGCGCAGTGCGCGCAAGGCCGCCTCTACGCGCACGAGTTCGTCAAGCATCGCTGTCGCGGATCCGGTCATGACGTCGTTCGCGACCAAACCCTCTCCCTCGTCGATGAGTTGGTGCACAAAGGCAATCGACACCGACTCGACGACCGGTGTCATCTTCAAGGTGGTCACGACCTGCTTGATCATCTGCGCGGCCCGGGTGCCGGCCGAGACACCCCCGTAGCTGACCAGGCCGACCGGCTTGTACTGCCACTCGCGGTGCAGGTAGTCGATGGCGTTCTTCAACTCGGCGTTGTAGCCGAAGTTGTACTCCGGCATCACGAACACGAAGGCGTCCGCCTCCGCGACCTTGGCGCTCCAGTCACGGGTGGGCTGGTGGGTGTACGTACCCAGGCGCGGGTGGTGCGGTTCGTTCATGAACGGCAGGTCGACCTCGGCCAGGTCCACCAGCTCGATGTCGTCGAATCCGCCTTGTTCCTTGGCGTGGTTCTCGAACCATTCACCGAGGGTGCGGCCGATCCGGCCCGGCCGCGTGCTCGCGATGATGATCTTCAGCTTGGCCATGGGAAGTTCTCTGCTCCTTTGATACGGGACGCGGGATGCGGCGACATGACTGACTTGGGCTCTGGCGTGATGTGGGTGTACCGAGATGCGATCGCCCTAGTACGCGGCCGGGACCAATTGGGACAGCTCGCTCAGCTGATGCCAGGTCCGGTTGTGGTAAACCAGCGGACCCGAGGCGTCACTTCGGGCGTCGGCGGCCGTCGGAGCATGGTGCGCGTGGGTGGCGTTGACGACGACGAGCGTCGAAGCCCCGGCCGCGCAGGTGGCCGCGATCCTGCCCCGGATGCTTACCGGAGCCGCGACGAAATGCGGCTCGCCGGTCGGCAGCCGGGTCCAGGAGGTGGTGTCCGCGAAGCGGTCCGCTCCGCTCGTCGCGCAAAGACGTGCGAGGTCGACCTGACCGGCCCCCAGTAGGTGTACGACCACGGACGACGACTCCAGGATCGTCGACGTCGACGAAGAGAGGGTCGAGGCGGAGAACACGAGCAGAGGGGGTGTTGCGCTCACCGATATCACCGATGTCGCGGTCAGGGCGACCGGACCTCGGCCGGCGTCAGCGGTCACTACCGCTACGCCGCCCGCATGGTTCCGGAACGCCTCGCGGAAATCGTCAGGCGACAGCCCCGGCTCCAGGGAAAGATCGTCGATCAGCGCGACGTGCTCTCGCGCCTGCTTGAAGTTGGTGAGTTCGGACATCGGCGGCGTCTCCAGTCAACATCGACGAAACGATGTATTCATGGAACCCGAAGGGCCGACCTGCCCTCTTGCCCGATCTCACCAAATTGCCCTGTACCGATTGCGCCGACGAACCAACGTCTCGTCGAGCGACTGGTTGGGGGTCGACGCGGGAGAACCTGTGTCCGGGCCGATGACGACCGCGCGGCTCGACTAGGCGCCCGGTTCGAGTTGACGGGGCCTGATCTCCGGCCGAGCGGTTCCTCCGTGCGCTTGACGCGACAGACGACGGTCTTCTTCGCCACGATGACGGCGCGAGTCACGTCCTGCGGTGGGCAGTTGGGATCGCAGGTACACCCGCACCGTCTCGCGCAGCACGCGCGGTGTATCTCCGCTTCCGCTCAGCTTGTTCCACGGTGTAGGGCTCGGTGTGGCCGGGCTCGACCGGTTCGCGCGGGTGATACGGATCGCCCTCGTCGGCGGCGGGCTGCAGTTCCGGGTGGACTTGTTGGAGACGCGATTTACGTGCCGGCCGCCGCGGCATCTCCACCTCCAGCTCATCGGCAAGGTACTGGCGGGCGAATTCGCCGTCGGCGTCCGCCACGGTCTCGGCTGTGGACGCGATGGCCTTGTTCGCGCTTGCCGGCTTCTCACGTGCTCCGGCAGCGCCGCTGGGGCGGGCGTGTTCTCAGGCGGTCGGGGGTTGTCCGGTCCAGGCGGCGCGCAGGAGGCGACCGGGGCCGTCCGCGGTCACCTCTCGGGGGTTGGCACCCAGCACGTCGGAGAGCAGGATGAACTCCTGACGAGTGGGGTCACATGTGTGCCCGACGGCGGTGAGGTAGTCCACCGCGTACTCCCACTCCTGGATCGTGGGGCGCAACTCACGGACGTAGCCGTGCAGATGGCGCACGAGCCCTTGGAGCAGCCCACGCAGCCGGGGGTCCGGGGTGTCACGGAAACTGTCCACGGCGGCCGCCGTTATCGCCTTCGCCGCCTCGTCGGTTCCTGGCATGGCATACCTCCAGTGGTGGCGCGCGATCGAGGAAACGGATCTCGGTGGACGAACTGGCCGCCGTCGTCGCACGTGCCGTCCCGGCCGGCGCCGGGGTGGTGCCGTACACCGAGAACAGCATGATCAACACGGCACCGAAGGCCGAGGGCGACGCGGTCGAGCCCGACCTGACCAACGCCGGCAAGGTCCCGGTGATCGAACTGCCCACGGCGGCGTGCTTGGTCAGGCGCCGTCGTTCTTCGGGATGAGCACCTGCAGTTCCGTGATCAGCCCGTCCACGTCGACGGTCACGTGCTCGATGCCGCTCTGGGATCCGAGTCGGCCGTCGGCGGCGCGCCACGCCGCTATGAAGCGGACCTCGATCGTTCCTTCGTCGAGCACCGTGGTGGTCCACACGTGCTTGCTGTCGGCCATGTCCGAGTAGAGGTTTCGGTAGAACTCCGTGATGTCGGCCAGGCCGGTCACCGGAGGGAGTTCACCGAACTGCACAGTGGCCTTGGGCGCGAACACCGCCTCGAGCTGGTTCAGCGCTTCGGGCTCGTGCACCGCGCGGTCGACGGTCGTCATGTAGCGGTCCACCACTGTCTCGATCGTCCGAGTCATTGCTTTTTCTCTTTCTGGTGAGGTGTCAGCCCATCAGGGCTTGTCGAGCTCGGCGCCGACCGGGGTGAAGGCCGCGCGGATCAAGGGGCTACCGGGTGCCGAACAGTGGCGCGCGATGCCGTTCGCTTCCTGCGGTCCCCGGGGGCGGCCGTAGACGTGATCGCCACGGCGGCGTCACCGCAACTGCCGTGCCCCGACGGCAGGTCGGCATGGCTCGTCGGCCCTAGATGGTGTTCAGGTCCAGCCCGAAGTGGGCCCTCGCCGTCGTCACGGTGATGACGGGCACGTGCTCCGCGATCTGCGCCTTCGACATCTGCGTCACCAGGAAGTAGTCCTGCAGCGGCAGACCCTTCCGCGCCACCGAGGAGCCCACCGAGCGGAACAGCAGCTCAGTGGCCTCGTGGGACAGCCGACACGACGCGTACAGCACGTTGCCGAGGGCGACCCAGTCCTCGAAGGTCGGGTGGTCACCGCTCGCCCAACGCTCGCCCAGCCGCTCGTAGTCGCGGGCCGCTGTGAGAAGGACCGCCTGCGCGGCGTCGATCGTCGCCCGCGCCTGGCCCCAGATCCTCTGGCTCTCTTCGTGCTTGTACCGCTCGACCAGCGGCGGGTACAGGCGCTTCTTGGTCAGGATGGTCTCTTCGTAGGCGTCGAGTGCCGCCCACGCCGCTCCGACCTGGACAGCCGCGAGCGAGGCCGGATACAGCGGCTGGATCTGGCCCAGGTACAGGGGGTTGCCGGTGGAACGGGTGCCGTGCGTGCCGTCGGGGAAGTTCGAGTATCCCCACTCGAACAGGGGAGACACGTTCTCTGCCGGGATGACGACGTCCTCCACGACGACCGTGTTCGACCCGCTCGCGCCGAGGGCCATCGTGGCGTGCGCTCCCCAGTCGTCCCGGACGGAGTAGTCCCCGCGTGGGAGGAGAGCCACGGCCGGGACGGGGTCACTGCCCTCGGCCAGGACGATCGTGCTCACCATCGCGTGGGTCGAGTACGGGACACCGGACGAGTACGGCCACTCCCCCGTGAGGCGGTATCCGCCTTCCGTGGGGACGAGCGCTCCTCGGGGGGTGGCGGAGTGCGGCGCGATGAAGACGCCGTCCTCGCCGAAGGCCTCCCGCACGACCTCCTCCGGGAAGTGCGCGACCAAGGGGATCGTGTGACCGGTCCCCAGGGTCAGGCACCAGCCGATGCCGGGGTCTCCGCGCGAGATCTCGATCATCGTCCGGTAGTACGTCTCCAGGCCGAACTCGTACCCGCCGTACTTCCGCGGCTGCACGAGGCGGTAGAAGCCGGCGTCCTCGAACGCCCTGTGGAGCTCGGCCGAGTACCTGCCCTCCTCCGCTGCTTTCACGCGATTCTCGCGAAGAGTCGGGCGCATCGCCGCGGCACGGGCGATGACCTCCTGCGGGGTGAGGTCCGGCTCCGGTACCCGGAGATCGCCGATCACAGTTGTTGTGTCGTTCGACGACATCGTCGTTCCCTTCGTCCGCTCCTTCTCACCCGGCCTCGTTGCCGTGGGATGAGGAGTGGACCGAGTCAAACCCCCCGCACGCGCGCGTCGCTTGCCCCGATACGCCAAATCCGGCGCAGCGGATTGCCCCAGGGAGGCAAGCGAAATCGGCGCACACGGAACGAGCATGAGAAACGGCTGCTCGACGAACGCGCAGTCCTACGACGAAACGACGGAAGAGTTGGTGGCGATGGTCGACGAAGACTTTTCGTGCCCACTGGCGGATCGGGCAGCGAGCCTGCGCGAGCCGGCCGAAGAAGGGTGCCTCTGATGGCGAGTGTCCAGCACCTGGCCGTACGCGTCTCGGACATCGAGCGCTCCACGAGGTTCTACGTCGAGACATTCGGCGGTAAGGAAGTCCTCCACCCGTACCACACCGGCAAGCAGATGACCGAGATCATCTTCGGCCTGAAGGACACCGACTACCGCATCGGATTCATCGAGCTGCCCGACGGCTTCGGCCTCGAACTGTTCCAGTTCCTCCCCGATCGCCACCCTACGATCGGGGTGCCGCAGCCGGAGGCGTCGTTCATGCACTTCGCCATCGCCGTCGACGACGTCGAGGCCACGTTGGCGCGTGCAGTGGCGAACGGCGGGGAGGGCTTCGGCGATCCGGCCGGGTGGGCTCCGAGCGACCCCGCGAAATACGCCTACGTCAAGGACCCGGACGGCAACATCCTCGAAGTGAACGACACCACGTGGGAGCGCATCCTGCACTCCGCGATCGAGCTGTACCCGGAGGCCGAGCAGTAGCATGGGCTGAATCGAAGGGAGGGGCGAAGCACCGTCCCCGCCCTTCCCGCCGGCGCCGCCCCTTCAGCGGGATGCGCGCAGAGAGTGTCCTGCCGGCAGGCCCGACCACCTCGGGCGCTCGCGACGATGCGAGAGGGGATGCGGATGTCCGCCACCGGGTCCTGGGTGTGTCGGCTGCACCCCACCGCTCCCCCTGACGAGCTCGAGCCGACCTGCCTCCCGGAGACCTGGAACCGGACCGTTGCCGGCATCGGAATCGGGGCGTCCTCGTGGGCCGTCGAGTTCTGTCACGAGCTGGCGGGGCTCGCTGTCGACCCCGACGTCCTTGCCCTGCGCCGCGCCGAGGCCACGGAAGAGCTGCGCCCCACCGCCGAGGCGGTCGTCATGGAGGCCCTGGTGGCTCTTTGCCTCGGCCGGCCGGTCCCCACGACGGTCCCCCCGGAGACCACCCGGCAGATCGCCCGAGCGGTGAGACAACGGATTCCGCTGGAGCGCATACTCGCGTTCCAGCGGGTTTCCCATGCTCGCTTCAGCGACGCCCTTGTCCACGAGTTCCGTCGACTTGTGCCGGCCGATCAGCAGTCGGAGGGGCTCTCCGACCTGTCGCGGTTTCTGGTCGACCTCGTGAGTTCGTTCTCGCTCGCATGCAGCGCCGCGTACGCGGCCGAGGAGCAAGCGTGGCTCACGAGCATCGACGGCTCGCGTGGGGAGCTGGTCAGGACTCTGCTGCGCGGCGACCACACGGACCTGAACCCGGCCAAGGCGCTGCGGTACGAGCTCGCGAACCGGACCCATGTCGGCCTGATCCTGCGACGCGACGCGCGCGACGACGACGCGGAGTCGGAGGGACTCGACCGGGTGGCCGCCAAACTCCTGACGCGCATCGGCGCGACCGCACACCTGGTGATCCCGTCGGACGAGCGCGAGGTATGGGCATGGGGCGGGTTCACCGACCCGCGGAGTGCGGCGGTCCGATCGCTCCCCGTGGTGCCGGGTGCCCTGGTCGCGGTCGGTCGCCCGTCGCGCGGCCTCGACGGCTTCCGAGCCACGTACGACGAGGCGAAGGCAGCGGCCCGCGTCACGCTGTACTCGCCCGCCCGCGCACGCGGCCGCACGGTCTTCTTCGAGGACGTCCGGCTCGCGGCGTTGCTCACCTCGGACCCGGAGCGGGCGCGAAGCTTCGTCCGGGACGAGCTCGGGGCCCTGGGGCATCCGCGAGAGGCGCTGCTCCGGGAGACCGTGCGTGTCTACCTCGAATGCAACTGCAGCCCCGCGACAGCAGCGGCGCGGCTCGACGTGGTGAAGAACACCGTTGTGTACCGCATCCGGCGTGCTGAAGAGATGCTGGGGCGGAGCGTCAAGGAACAGCAGGGCATTCTGTGGGCAGCGCTCCATCTGGTCGATGTCGTCGACCCCGCGGAGTCTCAGTATTCGGCCTGACGACGGTACGTGCAGCCGCGTGCCCCTCGACTGCAGGCAAACAGGTGCTGCCGCGGCGGTGGGCACAACGGACGCCGCAGGTAGTTGGCCCGTCCAACAAGGCCGCCGGTAAGGTCGTCCATGTGACAGGGGAAGAGGCGACACCAGGAAAGTCGGGAGCGGCGTCCGGGCGGCAGCAGCGCCGGAGGCACCCCGATGATCCCGGTCGTCAGCGCGACCCGGTGGGCACGCGGCGGGCCATTCTGGCCGCGGCCGGCGCGGAGTTCGCCGCCCATGGTTTCGACGAGGCCCGGGTCGTGCGGATCGCGGAGTCGGCCGGCGTCAGCCATCAGCTGATCACCTACTACTTCGGGGGCAAACGCGGGCTGTACGAGGCGCTGAGCGAGCAGTGGCTCGAGGAGTCCATGCGCGTCAGTCATGCCCGTACCTTCGCGGATGCCGCGCGGCGCTACGTCCACTGGGCGCATGAGGACCCCGCATGGGTGCACACCCTGACGCGCGAAGAGCCCGGCACGCGCCCGCCCGCCGAGGACGAGCGGGCCGCCGAGTTGTTCAAGCACGTCGAGGAACTCCGCGAGCGGCAGGCGCGCGGTGAATTCCGGAGCGACCTCGACGTGGGGGCCGTGGCCCTCGTCTTCTTCGCCGCCTCGATCGCTCCGGTGGCCATCCCGTGGATCGCCCGTGAACTCGGCCAACAGGACCCGCAATCAACGGAGTTCATCGACCACTACGCGGAGCAGGTGGGCCGGATCGTCTCCGCGCTCGCCGAAGCGACACCAGCGACACAGGCGCCACAGGCAGCACAGGACAAGGGCTCGCCGGTGGACGGCGAGCCCCAGGACTGACGACCACCGGATCCCTGGGTTCCGGGAGTCCGTGCGCCGCTCAGCCCGGCGGCAGCCGCCGGGCCATCTGCAAATGCGCCAGCTGCCATCCGCCCGACTCGGCCGCCACCCAGACCCGGGTGACGGCGGCCTGGATGACGAACGGGGTCAGCTCGGGCACGAAGGCGACCCGCATCTCCTGGAGACAGCTGACCACGGCCGTGGTGCCGAAGCGCTGGACGGTCACGTCATGGGAGTCCACCTGGCTGGTGCGGCCCAGGCGTGCCGCGTACCGCAGCCAGTCGTCGACGCCGTGGATGTGGCCCACCGCCGAGTGCACGATCACGCAGTCGGAATGCATCAGGGCGCGGAGCGCCGGTTCCGGGTCCGGGAGGGTCTGTGCGGCGAGCCAGGCGGCCTCGGCCTCCTCGACCGTGGCGGGAGCGGAGGCGGGGACGGGGGCAGCGGCGGCGACGGGGGCAGCGGCCGGGGCGGGGGCAGCGGCATCGAGGTCTTTCGCCGCGGTCGATGAGGTGGTCACAGTTCCAGCTCCAGGATGGGGGACTTCGACCGGGACGAGCAGGGGGTGAACAACCCCTCCCCGCGCTCCTCGTCGGTCAGGACGTCGTCCCGGTGGTCGGGCTCACCGGTGCGCACCCGCACGATGCATTCGCCGCAGATGCCCTGTCCGCACGAGTTGGGCGCCGCGACGCCGTTCGCCAGCAGGACGTCCAGGACGCTCTGGTCCTCGGGGACGAGGTATTCCGCGCCCGTGGAGGACAGGCGCACGGTGAATCCGCCCTCCCCTCCCCCGCCGGGCTCGGCCGCGACCGGGGGCGAGGCGCTGAAGCGCTCCTTGTGCAGGGCGGACGCGGGCCATCCGAGCTCGGCCGCCCGCCCCAGCACGTAGTCCATGAACCCGCCGGGACCGCAGACGTAGACCGCGGTCCCGGGAGCGGGGTCCCCCAAGTCACGTCGCAGATCCAGGCGTTGCTCCGGGGGCTCGTCGTCGAAGTGGAGGGTGACGCGCGGGTGGTGCTCCAGGTCGGCGAGGAAGACGGCCTCGCTCCGGCTGCGGGCGCAGTAGTGCAGGTGGTAGTCGCCCCCGGTGGCGTCGAGGCTCTGGGCCATCGCCAGCAGCGGGGTGATGCCGATGCCGCCCGCGAGAAGCACGTGCCGGCGCGCGGACGCCAGGCCGAAGCGGTTGCGCGGTGCGGCGATGCGCAGCGTGTCGCCCTCGGTGAGGGCGTGCATGGCGCGTGATCCGCCGCGCGAGGCGGGTTCGTCGAGGACCGCGAGCCGGTACTGCTTGCGGATGTCCGGTGGTCCGCACAGGGAGTACTGCCGGATCAGTCCCGCCGTACCGACCTGTACGTCGATGTGGGCGCCGGGCTCGTACTCCCACAGTTCGCCGCCGTCGGCCCGGGCGAGGTCGAGGACCGCGATTCTCGGCGTGGCGTCGTACCGGGCCACGACGACCGCGTCCGTCCAGGTGGTGCTCACGTTTCGGTCACGCCCCTGCCGCCGTGGGCGCTGCCGCCCGGTCCGTCCCCGTGGGCGCCGCCGGCCGGGTGACGAGGCCGGCCTCCACGCGGCGGACCGGCTCGTCGGGGGTGGCGACGCCGAGCGGGGTGCGTCCGGCCTCGACGTCGTCCAGCATCGTGCGCAGCATGCGCCGGAGCATGACGACGCCCTTGTCGGACGGCGCCAGGGTCTCCTCGGAGTGCTGGGTGATGGGGCCCTGTGACCACTGGGCCTCGTAGTCGCCGGGGAAGCGCTGTTTCTCCTCCTCGCTCAGCTGCCAGCCGTCCTTGCCGTTCTGCTTGATGCCGAACATGAAGGACGTGGCCCGCTCGGGGTCGGCGGAGCGGATGGAGAAGACCAGCCGGTGGTGGGTGTCGTCGGCGGGGACGACCCAGATCAGCATGTCGTTGCGGACGTCGGGGGTCGAGCGGATGAAGTCGGGCAGGGCGATGATGTTGGGCAGCATGCACTCCACCGACCACTCCAGGTCGACGGGTGCGCCACCGTCGCCCTTGGTGTCCTGGTAGCGCCAGACGTACTTCACGCCGTTGTCGGTGCGGTGGTAGGTGGTGCGCTCGGCGGCGGTGCGGTGGTCGTAGTAGTGCTCGGGGAAGCCGGTCGTGCCGGTGCCCTGGAACTGGAACCCGCTGTGGTTGGAGTGCAGCCACGCCGCGTGGACGGGGTCGACGGCGTTCTCGAACAGCTGGAGCCAGTTGTAGTCCTGCTCCAGGCCGATGACCTCGGCGCCGGGCACCATCCAGCTGGTGTGGTAGCTCTCGCCCTCGGCCAGGGGTTCGAGGCTGTCGTAGCGCGGCAGCGGGGGCTTCAGCTCGGGCGGGCCCATGTAGACGAAGACCAGGCCGTAGGCCTCCTCCACCGGATACCACGGCTGACGTGCGAGATTACGGCGCTTGCCGCCGTCGAGTTCGCAGGCCTGGTCCAGGCAGTGGCCCTGCACGTCGAACTTCCAGCCGTGGTAGCAGCAGCGGATGCCGTCCTCCTCCACGCGGCCGTAGAAGAGGCTGCTGCCGCGGTGCGCGCACCGCTCGAAGACGACGCCTGGGCGGCCCCGGCCGTCCCGGAAGATGATCAGGTTCTCGCCCAGCAGGCGCACGCGGTGCGGAACGTCGCTGGTCAGGGCGGTGGAGCTGGCGATCGGCTGCCAGTGGCGACGCAACGCCTCGCCCATCGGGGTGCCGGGGCCGACCTCGGTCAGGCGGGCGTCGTGGGAGGAGGGCTTACGGCCGTAGCCGGTTCCCGTGTCGGGCACGGTCGTGTCGGTCATGTGGACCATCTCCTCGGCGTTGAGGCAGTGGGGACGCGTGTACGAGGGCCGCTCGAAGGGGTCGGACGGCCCGCGGTCGAGGCTGCTTCGCGCTGTCGCGAGGCGTCATGGCACGAGCGTGCGGCGGCTCTTCCGGCACGCTCGGACAGGGGCGGACGGGCACCTCGAGCGGTGTGCGCCCCTGAGGCGTTCATGCTGTTGTACGGCTCTGATGAAAAACTGTCAATGGCGCCGACCTGCTTTGATGAATTACTTGCAGACCCCTGTCGGATCGGCGGACACCCTTGTTACGGTGACCCGGCACCGAGGTGACGCCCCACTCGCGGACCAGCCGCACCTCGCGACAACACCTGAGAACGTGCCGAGCCGGCGACCGCCTCCCCGCGATGTCCCGCAGCTCCTCCAGCGCGCGTTCGCTCCAGAGCCGAAGGAGACGAGATGTCGGGACCCAGCGCAGGACCCTCCGTATGAGCACCGGACACAGCGCCGAGTACGACTACGTCGTCGTCGGCGCCGGCACGGCCGGCTGCGTCCTCGCCGCGCGCCTGTCCGCGGACCCCGGGACACGGGTGCTGCTGATCGAGGCCGGCCCGCCCGCGGACCGCGGTCTGCTCGTTCAACTCCCCCTCGGGGTCGGGCTGCTGTCAGGACGCAGGGACATCGGCTGGGGTTACGAGTCGGAGCCCGAGCCGGGCCTGAACGGCAGGCGTATCCCGGTCCCGCGCGGCCGACTGGTCGGCGGCACCGGATCGATCAACGGCTCGACCCATGTCCGCGCGCACCGCCTCGACTACGACGACTGGGTCAAGTCCGGTGCGACGGGCTGGGGTTGGGATGACCTGCTGCCGTACTTCCGCCGCTCGGAGAGCAGCTGGCGCGGGGACACCGAGCACCACGGCGGGTACGGCCCCGTCACCGTGTCGACCACCGTCCGGCGAGGTCCCTTCGGCCGCCGTCTGGACCGCGCCGCCCGATCGCTGGGCATCGGGTTCCCCGACGACACCCAGAGCGGGGACCCCACCGGAGCAGGCCAGGTCGAGAACGCCATCCACCGCGGGCGACGGCACAGCACCGCCGCCGCGTACCTGCGCCCCGCGCTGCGGCGACGCCCCGGCCTCGCCCTGCTCACCGGGGTGCTGGTGGACACGCTCGTGCTCGACCGGGGACGCGTGACGGGCGTCCGTGTCGTGAAGGGCGGACAGAGCCGGGTGATCCGGGCGGCCCGCGAGGTCGTGGTCTGCGCGGGTGTCTACAACTCGCCGCAGCTGCTGATGCGTTCGGGCATCGGACCGGCGGATCACCTGCGCGAGCACGGCATCGAACCGGTGGCGGACCTGGCCGGCGTCGGCGCCAACCTCCAGGACCACCCGGCGGCTCCCGTGCTGTTCGACGTCAGGGATCCGGTGACCTTCCACGAGCACCTGCGCGTCGACCGCGCGGCGGTGGGCGCGCTCCGCTGGCTGCTCACGGGGAACGGTCCGCTGGCCGGGATGCCCGAGTTCCTCTCGGCGTACATTCGCACCCGCCCCGACCTGGACCGTCCCGACGGGTTCCTCGGCATCCTGGCCGGCGGTTTCGACGCCCGGCCGTGGTTCCCCGGCATCCGGCCGCTGAAGGACCGGCACTGCGTGGCCCTCAACGCCGTCGCGACCCCCCGCAGCCGCGGCGAGGTCAGGCTGGGCTCCGCCGACCCGGCCGCCCCGCCGCGGATCACGTTCAACCTGCTCACCGAGCCGGAGGACGTCGCCGCGCTGCGGGAGACCGTGCGCACCACGCTGGCCCTCCTGCGCAGCCCGGAGGTCTCCCCGATGATCCGGGCGGAGCTCGCACCGGGCTCCGACGTGCGCACCGACGCCGACTTCGAGCGCTATCTGCGCGAGACCGGTTACTCCGCCAACCACGCCTGCGGCACGTGCGCCATCGGAACCTCCGAGAGCGCCGTCGTCGACCCCGAGCTGCGGGTGCGCGGCATCGACGGACTGCGTGTCGTCGACGCGTCGGTGCTGCCGACCGTGCCCGGCGCGAACATCAACGCCACCGTCATCGCCGTGGCGGAGAAGGCCTCGGACCTGATCCGCGGGATCCCGGCAGCCTCCGGTGCCCCGCTCCAGGAGAGGACCGCCGGATGAGGGAACCGCTGTCGTACGCCATCGCGCACAAGGCGGCCGAGACCGCGCTGGACGCGGCCCGGGCCGAGGGGGCGCGGATCTGCGTGGCGGTCGTCAACCGCAGCGGCATCACCAAGGTGCTGCTCAGCGACGACGGAGTCGGCCCCATGGGGATCGAGACCGCGCGCCGCAAGGCCTACACCGCCGCCGTCACCGGCGTGCCGACCTCGCAGTTCGCCGCTTTCGCCGCGTCACCCGCGATGGCGGTCGCGCCCGTGCACCACGTCGACGCCGGCCTCCTCGCCGTGCCGGGCGGGGTGCCCATCACCGTGGACGACGGCGAGGTCATCGGTGCCGTCGGCGTCGGCGGAGCCGACGCCGAGACCGACGAACGACTCGCCTCCCGCGCCCTGGAAGGCCTGAAGGACCTGACCGCGTGAGCGCCTCCGCCACGCGTGACACCGAAGGAGAACGACCGTGATCGAGGACTTCCTCGTCGTCGAGGGCGTGGCCCACAACTACAACTTCCGGCCCGAGAACTGCGTCAACCCGCACATCGGGGCGGCCATCGGCGAGCATCTCTACGGCCTGCACAAGCGGGTCAGCGGCCCCGAGTACACCCTGGCACGCTCCACCTACATGCAGGGTGCGGGCGCGGACATCATCGGCCGGGCCCTGCTCGCGGAGAGCCAGACCGACGTGATCGCCTATCACGAGACGCCGATCTACGGCCATTTCCGGGACGGGGGCTCGGCGCTGGGCGTCGGCCTGGAGATGCGCGAGAAGTGGCCGGAGCGCGTGCTGATCTACGGCGCGGTGTCCCCGCTGCGCCCCGGCGCCCTGGACCGGGTGGACGAGCTGGTGGAGAAGCACCGGGTCAACGCCCTCAAGCTCTATCCGATCGATGTCGTCGAGGGCCGGGTGACCGCGCTGGACATGGGTGACCCGGAGATCTGCTTCCCGCTGCTGGAGCGGGCCCGGCAGCACGGTCTGAAGGTCGTGGCCATCCACAAGGCCCTCCCGGTCGGGCCCGGGCCGACCTCCGCCCTCGGGATGAGCGACGTGGAAGCCGCCGCGCTGGCCTTCCCCGACCTCACCTTCGAAGTCGTCCACGGCGGCATGGCCTTCGTCGAGGAGACGGCCCTTCAGCTGGAGTCCTTCCGCAACATATGGGTCAACCTGGAGGCCACGTCCTTCATGGCGGTCTACGCGCCCCGCCGCTTCGCCCAGGCGATGGGTGCCTTCCTCCAGGCCGGTGCCGCCGAGCGGATCATCTGGGCGACCGGCTGCGACGCCGTCCACCCCCGGCCGGCGATCGAGGCGTTCTGGAACTTCGAGATGCCCCGTGACCTGATCGAGGAGTACGGGCTGCCCGAACTCACCAAGGAGATCAAGGCCGACATCCTCGGCCGCAACTTCCTGCGGATGCACGGCATCGACGAGAAGGACCTCCGCGCGCGCATCCGCGGCGACGAGTTCGACACCACCGAACTCCAACAGCCGTGGGGCGGACGCGTCGCCCCGGTCGACGACGTACTGGCCGGTGCCCGATGACGGTCACGGAAACCCAGGTCCGCGCGACGCTCAACGAGATCCTCGATCCGTGCAGCATCACCGCGGGAGTCCCCGCCGGACTCGACGACATGGGACTCGTCGGTGACGTTCGCGTACAGGACGACGGCGCCGGCGGCCAGCGCATCGCGGTCACCGTCGGCGTGACCGAGCCGAGCTGCGTGCTCATCGGCTCGTTCGCGACCGAGGCCCAGGTCCGGCTCACCGCTCTGCCCGGTGTCTCCGCAGTGGACGTACGGCTGGCGGACGACTTCGACTGGACCCCGGACAGGCTCGCACCGCACTACCGGCAACGGCTCGACGAACACCGTGCACACAAGCGTCGCACCCTCCCCCTTCTCGCCATGGCCAGGACAGGACCAGCCGTTGACCAGTGAGACCTCACAGCAGCCGCACACCTTCGACCCGACGGCCGTGGCGGCGAACAACGCCGCGGTCATGGGCCGCTTCATGGAAGGGCTCAGCCGGGCACCGCTCCCGCCCGAGAGGGTCGACCCGACGTCCGTCCGGGTGGTGCGCGACATCTCCTACGGCGCGGCACCGGGCGCGGACCTGCGGATGGATCTGTACCTGCCGACGTCGTCCGCGCCGGCCCCCACCCCCGTGATCGTATGGCTGCCGGGTGGCGGCTGGCGGCATCAACGCCGGGGCTACGGACCCCACTTGCCCAGGCTCTTCGCCGAACGCGGATACGCCATGGCGGACATCGAGTACCGCTCCTCCGAGGTCGACGTCTGGCCCGCGCAACTGCACGACGTCCAGGACGCGTTGGACCACCTGCACGCCCTTGCGGGCACCTACGGCCTGGACCCGGCGTCGATCGGCCTGTGGGGCAGCTCGTCCGGCGCGCACCTCGCACTGCTCACGGCCTTCGCCACCGACGCCGACGGTTCCCCCCGCGTGCCCGGCGTACGCGCGGTGGTGGCGGGCTATCCCCCGACCGACCTGCTCCGGCTCAATGAGGACGCGCTGCCCGGTGGAATGCTGGGCGTGGACCCCTCCGATCCGGCGTGGGGTCTGCTGGGCGGCCCGCCGTCGGACCGGGCCGCCGCCGCGGTCGAGGCCAGCCCGGTCCGGCAGGCCCACCCGCGGGTGCCGCCCGTGCTGCTCCTGCACGGCGACGCCGACCTGCTCATCGGCCCGGCCCAGAGCCGCCGCCTCCACGACACCCTGGTCGCCGCGGGCGCCGAATCCCATCTGCTGCTGGTGCACGGCGCCGACCACGGCCTCCTCAACACCGGCGCCTGGGAACTGAACCCCATGACGGCGACGGTACGATCCTCACGCTTCCCGGACGCCGAGCGCTCCGTGCGGCTGACCCCCCAGCTGATCGAGCGCTTCTTCGACCGCCATCTGCGAACGGACCCTTGGAACGCCTGACCCGCCACGGCGCTACGACGACGGCATCGGCCGCGCTCCGCCGCCCCCTCCGTGACTCGCCTCCGTGACTGCACCTGGCTGCCGGAATCCGGGGCGGGCGCTGCGGCCCGCCCCGGATTCCGGCAGGTTCAGGAGGCCGGGCCGCAGTTCAGTCCGGCGAGGTTGATCGTTCCGCGCTGCACCTTCGCTTCGTGCGGCTCGGCGAAACCGGCGTCAGTGATGTAGAGCCGGTTTCCGCGTACCGCGACGGAGGTGGGTGAAGCGAGGCCGTCCGAGGCGGTCAGGACGGTCTCGGTGGCCCCGTCGGGGTGGACGACCGCGACCTGGTTGAGGCCGTTCTGCGCGGCGAACACCACGTCGGAGCGGTCGTTGAGAAAGTTGAAGTCGTCAACGCCGGGGAGGCCGTTGGTCACGGTGTGGATCCGGCCCGGGGCTCCGCTGGCGGTGACGGGGATCCGCAGCAGGGTGCCCTTCGCGAGGTTGGAGACCCAGACGGCGCCTCTGTGGAAGCGAAGCCCGTTCGCGCCGAACGGGACGGACGGGTCGGGCGCGAGGGCGGGGTCGGTCAGCCAGGCGGTCGCCTTTCCGCCGGATGTCGGGACGGCCCAGACAGTGCCCTTGTTGCTGTCGGCCACGTACAGGGTGCGCCCGGCAGGGTCGAGGGCCAGGCCGTTGGGGAGTCCGTCGGTGGGCAGAGCGGCGACGCGGCGAGGGGCGCCGCCCGGAGGCAGCTCCCATACGCCGGCCCGGGAGGCGTCATCAGAGACCACGTTGTAATAGGTGGTGCCGTCACGGTCGCGCGCGATGCCGCTGAAGGCGTCGCCCGGCTGCCCCGCCACGATCACCGTGCTGCGCCCGGACGGGTCGATCCGCAACAGTGCGGGGCGCTCGCCCGCCGCAGTGTGCCCGCCCAGAGTGGAGACGGTCAGCGAATTGTCCGGGTTGACAATGAAGTTCTCCGGGGAGTCGCCCGCGGTGAAGTCGAGTGCGGCGAGAGTTCTCACGTCGGCGACGACCGGCTTGGCTGACTCCTGATGTGTCACTGCGGAGGCGTACGGCGCCGAGGCGAGGACGGCCGCCGCCGCGATCAACGCCGCAAGTCCTGACCGGTGCTTCAGAAGGGTTGCCGTAGGGACTGCTGTGGAGATTTCCATATGGCTCATCGCACTTTTCTCGGAAGGGCGCGGATGCGGCTGCACGGGAAGGGAGACATGAAAGGATGGGGCTGCCTGGGACCGGGCGGGATGCATGGTCAGTCCTGGGTGGCGGGGAGAGGCAGGAGTCGCCGGTAGGCGGGGACGGCGACGGCGGCGACAACGACGTGCATGACCATCAAGGCGATGACAGCACCCCAACTGGTGCCGGTCCGGCTGTCGGAAATGCCGACCATGATGTCCGGGACCAGGCTGACGATCAGGACGACGGGCACGAGCGTGCGCAACAGCCGGGCCGGGCGTGCCGAGCGTGCGCGAATGATCGCCCAGGCGGCAGCGGCGGCCAGAGCGCCGAAAACGGTGAGGGGGGCGTAGGCGGAGAGCTGGAGGGGCTGGAAGTCGTCCGAGGCGCCGGCGGCGTGGGCTATCGCGGCGACGATGGCGTTGACGGCGACGGCGACGGCAGCGGTGCCGATCAGACCGCCGGTGACGACGAGGGCGCCGGGGCGCGCCGGGCGGGTGGCGAGCTGGTGGCTCATGGTGATTCTCCGGATTCGGGTGGGGAGGAGACGGAGGAACGGAGTCGGGTCAGCCGGCGATGACGACAGAACGACGGCTGGTGGTCGTGTCGTTGAGCGCGGTGAGCATCCATGCGGCGACGTCGGCGCGGCTGATGGTGTCGCCCATGCGCAGGGTGGCCGACCCGGGCAGCAGCTTGGTGACACCTGTGGCGGGGCCGTTGGTGAGGCGGACGGCGTGGACGAGGGTGTAGTCGAGGTCGCTGGCGCGCAGCGCGTCCTCGGCGGCCGCTTTGTCCTTGACCATGGCGCCCATGGCCGTGCTGGACATGAGCTTGGCGGGCGCGCTCAGACGCTCGCGCAGCACGGCGAAGGAGGAAAGCTCCACGAACCGGGTGACGCCGGTGGTGGTGGCACCGGATATGACGGCGCGTGTGGCGTCGGTGATGACGGTTCCGCCGGTGGCGCCGAGCGTGCTGACCACCGCGCCGACGCCCGTCATGGCCTGCGTGACGTCACCGGCGTCGGTGGCCTGCCCCGCAACCACCTCGAGACCGGGTCGGGCATCCAGCTTCCGGGGTGAGCGGACGAGCGCGCGCACGGTGTGGCCCGCGGCCAGGGCCTGGTCGACGACGAGGCGCCCGGTGGCACCGGTGGCACCGAGTACAAGCAGCTTCACGGGAGGACTCCTCAAGGGTTCGATGCTGCACGGAAACCCCGGGCAGTGACTTCAAGCGTTAACTCAAAACTAGCGACAATGACTTCAAGCTTCAAGTGAATGCGAGGCGGATTCACTTCAAGCGTGAAGCATCGGTACAGTGGAGGGCATGACGAACACCCCGGCTGACGAGGCTCCCCGCTGGCTTGACGAGGAGGAACGCCGGGCCTGGCTCGGCCTGGTCGGCATCATGCGGCGGCTGGAACACGGGCTCGACACGCAACTGCGCGAGGAAGGGCTGACGCACTTCGAGTACGGGGTGATGGCAGCGCTGTCGGAGTCGCCGCAACGGGAACTGCGCATGAGCGCGCTCGCCTCGTACGCCGAGGGCTCGCTTTCCCGCCTCTCCCAGGTCGTGGCCCGCCTCGAACGCAAGGGATACGTCCACCGCCGCCCTGATCCGGCCGACGGCCGGTACACCCTGGCCACGCTGACCGACGAGGGATACGAGAAGATCGTCAGCGCCGCTCCTGGCCACGTCGCCGAAGTGCGCCGCCTGGTGTTCGACCCGTTGACCAAGGCGCAGGTCAAACAGCTCTCCACCATCGGCCGGCGCATCCTGCACGCCCTCGACCCCGACCACAGCGACGACGACCGCGACTGAGCCCTTCACACCGGCCGGGCACCCACCCGTGGGCTCAGGAGCGCCGCCTGCCCGGCGTCGGCGCGCCTCTCGAAGCGCACACACAGACAAGCCGGCTCGCGCGCCCGGCTGCTGCCGCTTCTCGCTACCGCGGGGCCGGTGTCGCATCGGAGTCCCGACCGGCGATCCACAACCGGCTCCGACCAGAAGCGACGGGGAGTCGACCCCTCATGCGACAAGCGCGAGTCGTGATCGCCGCCGCGTCCGGCCTGGGCGTGAGTCCGACACAAACGCTTCGGCCGCGAACTCCAGCTCGCCCTTCCGAGGGAGCACAGTCGTCGCATCGGCTCGGGTCCGGTCGGCTCGGGTCGGGTCCGGTCGGGTCGGCTCGGGTCGGGTCCGGTCGGCTCGGGTCGGCTCGGGTCGGCTCGGGTCCGGTCGGGTCGACGTTCCCGGGAGCGCCGGGCACACCATGCGAGGTCACACGGACCTGCACCCAGGGATCAGCCACACCCAGGGGTCGCGACGACGGCACCGATGCACCCACCCGCCGCACCGACCGGAGGGCAGGCGCAGACAGCGACCTACGCGACGATCTTCGCGACGGAATCGCGAGCCTGCTGCGCGATGCGGTCGTCCGTGACGTCGTCCGCCCCGCCCACGCCGATCGCGCCGATGACCTCCCCGTCGGCCGTCATGATCGGCACGCCGCCCGCGACCGGCAGAAGGTTGGCGTCGACCAGGTGGGGAGGTGCCACCTGCATCTGCGGGGACGCGGCGAATGCCGCGAACTTGGCCGTGGGGACACCGCTCACGGCCGATGTGTAGGCCTTGCGTCGCGCGGTCTCCACGCCGAGGAGGCCGACACCGTCGTCGCTGAGGAGGACCTTCGTGACGCCACTTCGGTTGACCACGACAGCACACACCTGGTGCCCGTCGGCCCTTCCCGCTTCAAGAGCGGCAAGTGCGGCGCCGTGCGCGATCTCGTAGCTGAGCGGCTCTCGCATGGAGCGGGTCCTTTCCTCGACGACCGGGCGCCCAGTATGCCGACGCCCGACGTAAATGTGAAGCGATCCTCGCATTCACATCACGGACCCGGAGCTACTGCGCCGACGCGCCGAGGAGGTACAGGCAGGCGACGCTCACGAGCTCGTCGGTGAGCTGACGCCACGTCAGCGGCCGGTCGGACTCGAACAGTTCGCCGTACAGCACGCGGTTCTGGCAGGTGCCGTAGATCAACCGGTAGACGACGTCCAGGCGCAGCTCCGGCTCCGGCGCGTCGATCATCGGCACGATCGGCTCCAGGAACTGCCGGAAGACACGGTTGGCGTCCATGGCGGCCTCGGACCCGACCCGGGCCACGGCGGTATCGGTGGCACCCGCGGCCAGGAAGACGCGCATCAGGCGCTCGTGGACTTGATACGTCTCGGTGAGCCCGGTGACCGCCGAGGTGACCAGTGCGGTCGGATCCGTTCGCAGCGGAGCGAAACGGTGGATGATGTCGGCGCGAAACTGGTCGATCATGTCGTGCTGCAGCGCCGCGAGCAGGCGGTCCTTGTCGCCGAACCGCCGATAGACGCTGCCCACCGAAACGCCCGCCCGAGAAGCGACGGCGGCGACAGTGAGCGCCTCGGTACCGCCCTCTTCCAGGAGGGCCGTCCCCGCCTCGAGGATCCGCTGCTGGGTGAGCCGGCTGCGCGCCTGCTGCGCCGGGGGCAGATCGAGTGTCGGTTCGGTAGTCACCGTCCCAGCCTAAAGGCAGCCAGGGGCCATACGCCCCGGGCATGGACGGCACCACGCCCTACCGGCCCGCGTCCGCCATCAGGCCATCTCTCCCGGCCCGAGGGAGCACCTGGACATGACCCTTGACGCACAACCGAGTGAAATGCGAATGTGAATTAACAATCCTATTTGAGGCTGCACATGGTGGTGCCCTCGCAGGTGACCTCCCCCCTGCTCTGCGCGCCACCGGTTGTGCGCCCGAGCCGCACGGGAGACAGCACGATGACCACCACTTCAGACGTCGACACCGGCACGGCCTACGGCCGCCCGAAGCCCTCGTACAACGCCCGCCTGCGCGAAGTCGGGCCCGGTACACCCATGGGCGAGGCGCTGCGCCGCTACTGGCACCCCGTCGCCAGCTCCGAGACGCTCGTTGCCGGTGCCCTGCCCCAGAAGACCCGCGTCCTGGGCGAGGACCTGGTCGTGTTCCGGGACGGGCAGGGCAACCCCGGTGTCGTGATCGAGCGCTGCACGCACCGCGGCGCCAGCCTCTTCTACGGCCGCGTGGAGGACGACGGCATCCGCTGCTGCTACCACGGCTGGAAGTTCGACGTCCAGGGCCACTGCATCGAGCAGGCGTGCGAACCGGGCCTGGGACGCAGGCGCGACGCCGCCCGTCAGCCGTGGTACCCCGTCGCAGAGCGCTACGGCCTGGTCTTCGTCTACATGGGTCCGCCCGAGCTCAAGCCCGAACTCCCCCGCTACGACGCGCTGGAGAACCCGGCGGAGGACGAGAAGTACTTCGCCAGCTGGCCGGTCCCGCACGCCGCGGTCCTCGGCATGCCGACGGACTTCAGCTGGCTCAACATCTACGAGAACTCCGCCGACCCGACGCACGTCACCTGGCTCCACTCCACCCACAGCGGGTACCAGATGCTGGGCACCGGCACCTTCGGCTACCCCGAGAACTTCTTCGACCCGGCCACCATCGCCGAGCGCCTGACCTACGAGCGCACCGACCACGGTCTGAAGTACACCCAGCGGTTCGAGATGGAGGGCGAGGACGGCGAGGTCACCGAGTACGGCTTCGCGGTCGATCAACACCTGCCCAACGTCTTCGGCCTGCCGGACTACGTGAAGCCCACGCCCGACGGGCGGCCGGACCAGTTGCTGTGGGTCGTGCCCTCCGATGACACCAGCCACCGGCTCTTCTTCTCGATCCGCACGAACGATCCCGAGCGCATGGTCCGCTTCGTCATCGGCATCACGCAGAACGGCAAGCAGAACCACGAGCTGACCGACGAGGAGCGTCAGAGGTTCCCGGGTGACACGGAGGCACAGGGCTCGCAGGGAGCGATCACCCTGGACTCCGAGGAGACCCTGGCCACCGGAGACCGCGGCGTCGTCATGCTGCGTCGCATGCTTCTCGCGATGGCCGACGACGTCGAGGCCGGGCGCGACCCGATCAACATCGTCCGCGACGCGTCGGAGGTCCACCGCGTCGAGACCGGCCTCTTCACCCTCGGCAGGCGCCCGGCGGGCGACGACGCCGTGGCCGCCGCGGTCTGAGCGAGAACGATGAACAACGAGTGGCTCGACACGATCGTGGTCGCCCGGCGCGACGCGACCAGCCGAATCGTGGTGCTCGACCTGGTCAGGCCCGACGACGGTGAGCTCCCGGAGTTCGCCGCCGGCGCTCATGTCGACGTACTCGTGGACGGTGCGTCCGGGCTGATCCGGCAGTACTCCCTGTGCGGGCCGCCGCAGGACCGCACCCGATACCGGCTGGCCGTGCTGGCCGAGGCGGCGTCGCGCGGCGGCTCTCTGGGGATGCACCGGCTCCGTGAGGGCGACCGGCTGCGGATCTCGCGTCCGCGCAACAGGTTCGGTGTCTCGGACGAGGCCCGCCGTCATCTGCTGGTGGCCGGCGGCATCGGCGTCACTCCCCTGCTGGCGATGGCGCACGCACTCGAAGCCAGGGGCGCGGAGTACGAGTTGCACTACTGCGGCCGGAGCCGGGCGGATTCGGCGTTCGTCGAGGAGCTGGAGAACAACCCCCGCGTGCGGCTCCACTTCGACGACGGCCCGGACGAGCAGCGCTTCAGCGTCGCCGGCGACATCGGCCCGCCCGACCCCGGGGCGGCGATCTACGTGTGCGGTCCCGGGGGCTTCATGGACTTCGTGATCTCCTCCGCACGCGGAGCGGGATGGCCCGCCGAAGCGATCCACAAGGAGCGCTTCGCACCCGTGGAGGACACCGCAGCACACACGGCCGGCGGAGCCTTCACCGTGCGGCTCGCCAAGTCCGGGCACGAGTACGAGATCAAGGACGGCGAGAGCGTCCTCGACGTCCTGCTCGCGGCCGGCGTCGACGCCCCCTACTCCTGCCAGCAGGGAATCTGCGGCGAGTGCATCGTGCGTGTACTCGCCGGAGAACCCGACCACCGCGACGACATCCTGACCGACCGTGAGCGCGCCGACGGCATGTTCACCACGTGCTCCTCGCGAGCACACTCACCGATTCTGGAGCTGGACCTATGACGACAACGACGTCCACCGCAACCACCGGGACCATCGAGGCGATCGAGCAGGCCGAGGCCGCGTGGCTCGCGGCGCTCACCGAGAGCGAAGAAGCGATCGCCTCTCTCATGCTGGAGGACAGCCGCGCCGTCCACGGCCCCGTCGGAAAGATCGACGACGGAAGGGCCTTCGCCCATTTCACCTGGACCCGCCGCCGCCACGTGTTCGCCAAGGCGGAGGAACTCAGCATCACGGTCCGTGGCACCACGGCGATCACCACGTGTCTCCAGGAGATGCACATCATCTTCGACGAGAACCTCCCGCCGTTCCCGGTCCAGGAGACGGTGACGCGCGTCTGGGAGGAGACCTCCGAGGGCTGGCGCCTGGCGCACCTGCACCAGTCCAAGCGGATGCCGCCGGTCTGAGGCCCGGGAGGGCCGACCAGGTCACCCCCACTCCGCTGTTCGATGAACGGACAAGAGGCTTCAGCCCGGGCCATCGGCCCCAGAGAGTTCGACACGAAGAGTTCGCGCGGCGATCGCCGCTGTCGTGAAGGTGAGGCAACACATGTCAGCCACTGAGACCGAGGCACCCACGTCCGGTGCGGTCCGGACCAGCGATCTCCTCATCGCGGGCGAGCACGTCGCGGCCAGGGACGGCCGCTATTTCGAGACGACCGAGGCCCTGACCGGTGAACCGATCGCGCGGGTCGCGGCGGCCTCCGTCGAGGACGTCAACCTCGCGGTGGACGCGGCGGCGGCCGCGCTTGCGGAGTGGTCGAGCCTCCCGCCGGCCGCACGCCGGTCGGTTCTGGAGCGTGCGGCCGTCCTGCTGGCCGAGCGCACCGACGAGATCGTGGCCACGATGAGCCGCGAGATGGGGGCCACCCTCCCCTGGTGCGGCTTCAACGTGCATGTCGCGAAAGGCATGTTCGTCGAGGCGGCCGCCCAGGCGTACGCGGCCGTCGGCGAGGTCATCCCGTCCGACGTGCCCGGCCTCACCGCCCTCGGCGTACGTCAGCCGGTCGGTGTCGTCGTCGGCATCGCACCGTGGAACGCACCGCTGATCCTCGGCGTACGGGCCATCGTGTGGCCGCTGGTGTGGGGAAACACCGTGGTCCTGAAGTCCTCCGAGCAGACGCCGCTCACCCAGGCCGCCATCGTGCAGGTACTGCACGACGCCGGCGTGCCCGCCGGAGCGGTCAACCTCATCAGCAACGCGCCCCAGGACGGCCCGAGCGTCGTCGAGGCGCTGATCGCCCACCCGGCCGTGACCCGTGTGAACTTCACGGGATCCAGCAAGGTCGGTCGCATCATCGGCGAGCTCGGCGGTCGCCACCTGACCCGTGTGGTCCTCGAACTCGGTGGCAAGGCGCCCTTCCTGGTGCTTCCCGACGCCGATCTGGAGGAGGCCGCGGCCGCGGCCAGTTTCGGTGCCTTCATGAACCAGGGCGAGATCTGCATGTCGACGGAGCGCGTCATCGTGGACAGGACGGTCGCCGACGAGCTCTGCTCCCGTCTGGCCGAGCGTGCCGCCAAGCTCGTCGTCGGACCGCCGAGCGATCCCTCCTCACAGATCGGTCCGCTGGTCCACACGGCCGCCCGGGACCACGTGGTCGCGTTGATCGAGGACGCCCGCGCCAAGGGCGCCCAGGTCCTGACCGGTGGCACGGCCGACGGCCTGTTCGTGCAGCCCACCGTGCTGCGCGGGGTCACTCCGGACATGCGCGTCTACAGCGAGGAGTCCTTCGGACCTGTGGTCTCGATCATCGAGGTCGATTCGACCGACGAGGCCGTCGCGGTCGCCAACGACACCGAGTACGGACTCTCCGCCGCGGTCTTCGGCAAGGACGCGGCCGCCGCACTCGACGTGGCCCGCCGGATCAGGTCCGGCATCTGCCACATCAACGGCGCCACCGTGCACGACGAACCCCAGATGCCCTTCGGCGGTGTCGGCGCCAGCGGCTGGGGCCGGTTCGGATCCCGCGCCGCGCTGGAGGAGTTCACCGAGTTGCGCTGGATCACCATCCAGTCGGGATCCCGCCACTACCCCATCTGAGGATGCGACGAGGTCGGTGGGGTGCGCGTGACTGCTGTGCATCCCACCTGCGGCCTGGGCTCCCCCGGCTGTGGTTCCTTGCCGCGGCTTTCAGCCCTGCGGTGGGAGCGGCATGGCTGGCGGACGCCCGGGAGACGAAAACCTCCCTACAACTCGACCGGGAACTGGAGGAGTTCTTCCGGTCTCTCTGATGAGACCCCTGTGCCGGGGATCTCCGCCCCTCAAAGGAGTCAACAATGTCGCAGAGCGACAAGGATCGCCACGAGATCCGGCAGCTCGTGGAGAACTGGGCGCTGTGGCGCGACGCCGGGGACTGGGATCGCTTCGCCACGGTCTGGCATCCGCGTGACGGCTGGATGAGCGCCACATGGTTCCAGGGAAGTGCCACCGACTTCATCAAGGCCAGTCGTGAGGGCTTCGAGAACGGGGTCAGCATCCTCCACTTCCTGGGCGGCCACACCGCGGACATCGTCGGCGACCGGGCCGTCGCCCAGACGAAGATGACGATCAATCAGCGCGCGGGCATCGACGGCGTCGAGGTCGATGTCGTCTGCACCGGCCGCTTCTACGACTTCCTCTCCCGCCACCAGGGGCGCTGGACCCTGGTGCGCCGGCAGCCGATCTACGAGAAGGACCGGCTCGACGTCGTAGATCCCGCCGCCTCGTTGCCGTTGGATTCCGAACTGCTGGACCGGTTCCCGGTCGGCTACCGGCATCTGGCCTATCTCCAGACCAAGGCGGGCTTCACGGTGAGGGACGGGCTCCCCGGCCTCACCGGTCCAGCAGTCGAACAGCTCTACTCGGAAGGCAAGCAATGGCTGGCGGGAGCCTGATGAAGTTCACCCACGCAACCCTCCCCCAGCGGGTGGTGTTCGCGGCCGGGGAGTCGCCCGCCGCCGTGGCCGCGGAGGTCGAGGCGCTCGGCGGTGCCAAGGTCATGCTCATCGCGTCGGACCGCGAGAAGGAGCTGGCCGACCCGATCGCGAAGGAGATCCCGGTCGTCCTGCGTCACGAGGAGGTCGTGATGCACGTACCGGTCGACGTCGCGGCACGCGCCCTCCAGGCCGCGGCCGGAGCGGGCGCGGACATCCTGGTCAGCGTCGGCGGCGGCTCGACAACGGGTCTGGCCAAGGCGGTGGCGTTGACCACCGGGCTGCCGATCGTCGCGGTACCCACCACGTACGCCGGCTCCGAGGCGACCAACGTATGGGGCCTGACCGAACGCGAGACCAAGACCACCGGCGTGGACGACAAGGTGCTGCCCGCCTCGGTCGTCTACGACGCCGGTCTGCTGACCACGCTGCCCGGCGAGATGACCGTGGCCAGCGGCCTGAACGCGATGGCGCACTGCGTGGACTCGATGTGGGCGCCGCGTGCCGATCCGATCGACCGGGCGTTGGCGCAGGAGGGCATCCGCGCACTCGCGACCGGGCTACCGGCGGTGGCCGAGGACTCGACGAGCGTCGAGGGCATCGAGCAGACGCTGTACGGCGCCTACCTCGCCGCGGTCGCGTTCGCCTCGGCCGGCTCCGGGATGCATCACAAGATCTGCCACGTCCTCGGCGGCATGTTCAACCTCCCGCACGCTCAGACCCACGCCGTCGTGCTGCCCTACGTGCTGGCCTTCAACGCCCGGCACGCTCCGGAGGCGGAGGCGCGGATCGCCCAGGCCCTCGGCACGGTCTTCCGTACCCGGACCGCGAACGGCGGTCTCGCCGCCCTGCGCCGGGTGCTGGACGCACCGAGGGCGCTGCGCGACTACGGCATGCCCGGGGACGGCATCGCCAAAGCGCTGGGGCCGATCACTCAGGCGATCCCCGACAACAACCCGGCCCCCGTCACCGACGAGAACCTGACCGCGCTGCTGAAGGCGGCGTGGGCCGGCGACCCGATCAACTGAAAGAGGCCGTCATGGCTACCTACGTCAACCCCGGTTCGGCCCAGGCCCACGGCACCGTCTACCGCGAGGTGTCGCCGGAGCAGCAGGCGGTCGAGCAGCAGCTCGTCGACAACGTCGTGGCCTCCTTCGACGCCTGCCAGGACCCACGGCTGCAGGAACTCATGACCTCCCTGGTCAAGCACCTGCACTCCTTCATCCGCGAGGTCCGGCTGACCGAGGAGGAGTGGGGGACGGCAATCGACTTCCTCACCAAGGCAGGCCACATCACCGACGAGGTCCGGCAGGAGTTCATCCTGCTGTCCGACACCCTCGGCGCGAGCATGCAGACGATCAACGTCAACAACCAGGCGTACAAGGGCGCCACCGAGGCGACCGTCTTCGGGCCGTTCTTCGTCGAGGACTCCCCGGCCATCGAGCTCGGCGACGACCTGGCCTTCGGCGCCCCCGGCGAGCCCTGCTGGGTCGAGGGCACCGTCACCGACACCGACGGCACCCCGCTCGCCGGCGCGCGGATCGAGGTCTGGGAGGCCGACGAGGACGGGCTCTACGACGTGCAGTACGAGGCCGACAAGCGGGCCGGCCGGGCGCACCTCTTCTCCGCGGCCGACGGCGGCTACCGCTTCTGGGGCCTCACCCCGACGCCGTACCCCATCCCGAACGACGGACCCGTCGGCAAGATGCTCGACGCGGTCGGCCGCTCACCGCTGCGCGCCAGCCACCTGCACTTCATGGTGTCCCACGAGGGGGCACGCACGCTGGTGACGCACATCTTCCCCGAGGGCGACCCGATCGGCCGCAAGGACACCGTGTTCGGCGTGAAGGACTCCCTGATCAAGCGGTTCGAGCGGCAGCCCGCAGGCACGCCCACGCCTGACGGCCGCGTCATCGACGGCACGTGGAGCCGGGTGCGCTTCGACATCGTGCTCGCCCCCAAGGGCGTATGACCTGCCTGCCAACGCTTCCCGTCTCCCAGGGCCTCGGCCCTGGGAGACGGTCCGTCTGTGACGGGGGCTCGGTAGCACTCGAACCACGAGTACGCCCTGCCCACGGTGGACACCTCCGGGACCCTGACCCTCCACGGCGGTAGCGGTCCACGGGCAACGACGGCGAACGCTGCGGACGACCAGTCGTCCGCAGCGTTCGTTCGGCCTTCGACGGGAGTCAGGCCGGCAGCAGTTCCGCGAAGTCGCGCAGAGGTCGCGACCCGTCCCAGTCGACTGATGCCCGCCAGGCGCCGGTGAAGATCTCTCGCGTGATCTCGCTGTCCTGGACCAGCTCGATCATCCCCGGGGCGTCCTCACCGGCGTCCAGGAAGTAGACGTCACCTCCTGGGGTCACATCGTGAAAGCGCACCGCCGATCCGCCCGCCTCACGGCGTTCGACCTCTTCCCTGACGTTCGGCACGGCCTTGGCGACGTGGTGGAAGCCGTAGCCGTGACGTTCGTAGGCGTCCTTGTAGATGGACGGCTGGTCGTCGAGGGTCTGGACGAGTTCGACCATCGTGTGCCCCGAGAAGGCGAGGGCGAGGGCGAACTCGGCCTTCCCCGGCTCACCGCGGTAGGTGGAGCCCTCGCCGCCGATCCTCTCGTTCATGAACCAAGGCCCGACGCCCAGTTCGTCGGTCCACCAGCGCACCCCGGCAGCGAGGTCGGGGACCGTGTACGCGACCTGGATGATGGCGTCGGTCGGCTGGCCGAAGGGAAACTCCATGGTGGTTGTCCTCACTCGGGTTCCGAGGCGCGACTGGCGATCGGCGACGTCCGTCGCCGCTATGTCGGCGGGCGGGTGAAGCCGGTGGCGCCGCCGTCCACCGGGAGGGCCGCGCCCGTGATGTAGCCGGCTTCGGAGGAGGCCAGGAAGAGCACGGCGTCGGCGAGCTCGTCCGGTTCTCCTTCTCGGAGCATGGGAGTGCTGAGCCTGACCCGCTCCCGGAAGGCGTCGGCTCCGCCTGGTGGAAGGCCCGTCGTGCGTGTGGCGATGTCGGTGTTCATGCCGCCCGGGATGACGATGTTGACCCGGATTCCCTCGCCGACGACTTCGGCGGCGAGGATGCGTGTCAGGTGTTCGAGTGCGGCCTTGCTGGTCCCGTAGGCGGCGGTTCCCGCGCCGGCCCTTCGACCGGCTGCAGAGCCGCAGAGGACGACGGCACCGCCGGGTGCGAGCAAGGGCCTGAGACCCTGCATGAGGAAGAACGAGCCCTTGACGTTGGTGTCGAACACCGTGTCCCAGGTGGCTTCGTCCATGTCGTCGAGGCGCTTGATGCCCGCCTGCCCGGCATTGAGGAACGCGGCATCGACGTGGTCGACCTGTGCGGCGACCTCCGTGACCGCGGCCCTGATGCCGGCCGGCGAGGAGAGATCGGCTGCCACGGCGATCGTGCCCTCGCCGATCAGACTGCTCGCGATCTTCAGCTGGTCGGGATCGCGCGCGATGATGACCACGCGTGCGCCCTCACGCGCGAACGCCTGTGCAGCCGCCAGTCCCAGTCCTCTGCTGCCGCCGGTGACGAGGCAGGTCTTCCCGAGGAAACGCTGACGCCGGTCCCTGACGGTCCGGTCGTGGGGTCCGGCGTCAGTCGTGTCGTTCATGGTTCTCCTTCGTGGGGGTCAGGAGTGGCGGTTCATGCGTCGATCTCGATGCCGCCGAACGGGGCTCCGCCGTTGAGGACGCGCTCCTCCGGCGGGATGGGCGCAAGGCTCACGCGCACGTCGATGCACGTCGGCCTGCGGGCCGCGAGCGCGGCCTCGATCGCCGGGCGGAGCTGGTCGAGTTCGGTGACGTCGACACCGTCCGCGCCCAGGGCTCGTGCCACGCCGCTGTAGGAGCCGTTCTGCAGGCGGTTGTTGGTGACGCGGTCCTGTCCGAAGAAGAACTGCTGGGTGTGCAGAGTGGCGCCCCAGGCCTGGTTGTTGAGGACGATCACGATGACCGGGAGTCCGGCGCGGACGAGGGTGTCGAACTCGGCGAGGCTGTAGCCGACGGCGCCGTCGCCGGTGACGAGGATGGTCGCCTTGTCGGGGGTCGCGTACTGCGCTCCTACGGCCACGCCGAAGTTGCTCCCCATCGAACTCAGGTAGCCGTGCCCGAGGTAGTGGGCCAGCGGGGCGAGGGCGATCGTCTCGGAGAGCCACAGCTCGGTCAGGGCGCCGTCGACCACCACGGTGGCGTTCTCGGGGACGCTCTCGGCGATCGTGCGGACCGCGAGGTACGGGTGGATCGCGTCGTCCCCGTGTTCCTCGGTCTCGGCGGCGAGCGCGGATCGCCGGGTGGCGGAGATGTCCCGCAGGGTCTTCAGCCAGTCGTCGCGCCCGGGGGGCACGGGGCTGTCGCCCAGGCGCTCGTTCAGCACGCCGACCGTGCCGATCGCGTCGGCCTGGATGCCGAGTTCGACGTCCTGGAGGCGGCCGAGTTCACGGCCGTCGGGGTCGATCTGGAAGATCCGTGCGCTCTTGGGGAGCAGTCGGCCCGTGCCGAACTGGGTGGCCATGCCGAAGCGCAGCCCCAGCAGCAGGACCAGGTCGGGCCGCTCGTCCTCGGGGACGGTGGCCAGGGTCTGGAGGAGACCGACGTGCCGCTCGGAGCCGACGATCGCCCCGAGACCCTCCCAGTCGGAGAAGAGGGGCACTCCGGTACGGGCGGCGAACTCGTGCAACCGGGTCCGTGCGTCGGCGGTGACGAAGGACTTGCCGACCAGCGCGATCGGCCGCTCGGCCGTGCTGAGCGCCTCAAGGATCCGATCGACACCGTCGGCGGAGGCGATGCCGCTGCCGTCGATCTCGACGCGGTAGTCCTCGGCCTCTTCGACGTCGACCTGCCGGCGCAGGACGTCCCAGGGAATGTCGAGGAGCACCGGCCCCTTGGGCTCCGACTGAGCGATCCGGATCGCCTGAGCGACCAGGCGTGGGATCAGCTCGGTACGGGTGACGCGGTGCGCGAACTTGGTCACCGGGGTTGCCATCGCCACCTGGTCGAACCCGGCCTGCTGGTCGTTGACCTGGTCCGTCTCAAGGGGCCCGGAGCCCACGACGTAGAGGACCGGTGTCCGGTCCAGATGGGCGTTGGCGACAGAGGTCAGGACGTTGGTGAAGCCGCCGCCGGCCGTGACGACGGCAACCCCCAGCTTTCCGGTGACGCGCGCATAGCCCTCGGCCGCGTGGCCCGCGTTCATCTCGTGGCGTACGTCGACGACCCGGAGCTTGGCATCCAGGGCGTCCTGGAGGATGCCGTCGATATGCGCTCCGGGCAGGCCGAAGGCGACGTTGACTCCGGCTCGCTGCAGCGTTCGCACGACGAGCCCACTACCGGTTTCGGGTGCCATGGGATTGATCCGCCCTTCTGGACGTACTCAGGGTTTCAAGAGAGATCACTGGGGACCGGGCCGTGTCTCGGGCCGTCCGCACCGGAGTCTCCGGCGTGGCCCGGGTGACGACAATGGCCGTGTTCGTTGGTTGGTCAACGCCTTGATCGACTTGGGAACATCGCGACCTCGCCGACCGGACGGCCAGGGGCGGAGCCTGGTGGCTGGTTCAGGCCGAGGCCGAGACAGCGACCTCGGGGTCGTACTCGTAGATCCAGCCGTTCGCCCTGAGGGGGTCGGCCTGCGCGTAGGCGAGGTCGCGGGCCTGCTGCTCGGGGCCGTCCGCAAGGTGGTTGATGTGCGACCTTCCGTGCGACACCTCCTGCAGGCGCGCCGTGCGAGGCCGACGAAGCCCTTCGTAGCGCCCCAGCGCCGCGATCGGGTGGTCCGGGTCCTCGGCAAGGCAGAGGGCCAGGACAGCGCCGTCCTCGATCGCCTGGGCGGCGCCCTGGGCGAAGAACGGGAACATCGGGTGGGCGGCGTCACCCAGGAGGGTCGCGTTGCCGCGGTTCCAGTGGTCGAGTGGCTCGCGGTCGAGCAACGCCCAGCGTCCCGGTGTGTCGGCCGACCTGATCAGCTCCACCAGACGCGGATCCCAGCCGGCGAACTCGTCGAGCAGTTCCTCGAGCGTCGCGGTGGCCGTCCACGACTCGACACTGCTCGTTCCGGCCGGTGCGAAGGCGACGAGGTTGACGTACTCCTCGCCGGAGACCGGGTAGTGCACGAGGTGCCGGTCGGGGCCGATCCACAGGGTCTGGGCGCGCCGCCTCGCGAACTCGGGCGCCTTCGCCGCCGGTACGAGGGCCCGGAATGCGCAGATGCCCGACTCCCGGGCCTGGGTGGGCCCGACGACGGCGCCGCGCACACGTGAGTGGACTCCGTCGGCGCCGACGAGGATGTCCGGGCGGATCGTGTCACCGTCCTCGAACCGCAGCACCGCCTGGTCGCCTTCGAACTCGACCGAGACGCAGCGCTTGCCGAGGTGGACCGAGTGCTCGGGGACAGCCGACCTCAGGGCGTCCAGCAGGTCGGCGCGGTGGGCGGCGTAGGTGTGCTCGCCGTACAGGCGTTCGCAGCCGTCCCGAAGGTTCTCCGCGGAGAGGACGGCGCCGTTCTCCCAGCGCCGGAACTCCCAGCCGATCTCCATCCGCACCGCGCGCTCGACGAACCGGTCCAGCACGCCGAGACGCCGGAGCAGGCGGGCGGCGTTGGGGGCGATCACCAGGCCGGCACCGACCTCGGTCAGGGCGGCCGCCTGCTCGTAGACGTCACTGTCGAAGCCCTTCTCGCGAAGGAAGGCCGCGGCGGCGAGGCCTCCGATGCCGCCGCCCAGGATCGCGATCTTCGGGCCGGCTTCCGTACTGATCATGCTCTTTCACTCCCGTGGACCTTGAGCGAGGTAGGTGACTGCTGCGGTACGCAGACTTCAGCAAACCGCGCATTGTTAGAACAGGGTCATCCATCCAACGAACATGAAAGGTAGAGTGATCGGCGCCGCACACGATGAAGGAGAGGCCCATGCCTCGTGCGAACGAACCAGGACGCACCGTCAGCTCCCGACTGTGGGATCTGCTGTTCGCCTTCGACCCCAACAACACCGAGCTGACCCTCGCCGACCTGGTCCGGCGCACCGGAATGCCGCACGCCACCGCGAGGCGCCTGACACTCGAACTCGTGGCGGCCGGCGCGCTGGAGCGCACCAGCGACAACCGGTTCGCGATCGGCCTGCCCCTGTGGCGCCTCGGGACCCTCGCACCGCGCGCCGAGACGCTCCGCAGCGCCGCGCAGCCGTTCGTGGAGGACCTGTACACGGCGCTTCGCCAGCATGTGCAGCTGGCCGTCCTCCAGGGCGACCAGGCGGTGATCATCGAGCGGCTGTCGGCGGTCAACGCCGTCGGTCTGACGTCGCAGGTCGGCGGCCTTCTGCCCCTGCACTGCTCAGGTGTCGGCAAGGTGCTGCTGAGCCACAGCAGCCCGGCCTTCATCGATGAGGTGCTGGCCGGAAGACTGCAACGCTTCACGCCCCGGACGATCGTGGACCCGGCCGAACTCCGTGGCCAGCTGGCGTCCTGTCGCTCGACCGGAACGGTGGTCGTCAAGGAGGAGCTGAGCGAAGGGGCCGAGTCGGTCGCGACGCGCATCGTCGACGGCCGCGGCAAAGTCGTCGCGGCCCTCTCCGTCGTGGTGGCCGCGGGCTCGATCAAACTGCAAGCGGCCGTACCCTCCCTGGTCACGAGCGGACTGGGACTGTCCCGGAGTCTCGGCTGGAGACCGGGCATTCCCATTCGCACCGCGTGACCCTTCGCGGGGCGAGGAATCCGGCACGTCATACCGACGGTTGCCGCCGGGAGAGCTGCATGTGGCCGAGGCGCCATCCCTCGTCGGTCGAGAACCACACCCGGGTGGCCACGGCCTGCACCAGGAACGGCGGCAGGTCGGGCAGGCGCCGGATGCGCATCTTCTGAAAGCACGTCACGACGGCCCGTCCCCCTCGCTCACGGCACGTCACTTCGCTGGTCTCGGCCTCGACGGTGGATCCCATGGACGCGTTGTAGCCCAGGAAGCGCTCGCGGTCATGGATGTTCCCGACCGGACCGTGGACGATCACACAGTCGGGGAGCATGAGGTGACGCTGTTCCTCGTCGCCCTTGGTGATCGCGACGAGCCACGCCGCCTCCGCCTGAGCGACCGTGGCCGGCATGCGGTCGTCGTTCGTGCCGGTCGGCTCCGAGTATGCGGTGGTCATTGTTCGACTCCTGTCCGAGTGCATCTGTCGATCGTTGTGTCGTGTACGCCGCGGCCCGCCGCGACTGCCGCTCCTGGGGAGGAGGTGGAGTCGCGGCGGGCGGGAGGTCGGTCGGCCTGGCCGGTCTGCGGCCCGTGTCCCGGACCAGGCGCGTTCGTCATGCGGTCAGTCGACGAGGGTGTGCGGGTCGTCGTCGAGATGAGCCTGGTCCACGCCGCCGCGCACGCCGACGAGAATGAGCGCCGCCGCCACGAGAGCCGCCACGCCGGCGAGCACGTACGCGATGGAGTAGCTGCTGCTGAGGGCGTCGAAAGCGACGTCCTTGAGCGGGTTGAAAGGCACCACCTTGCCATCCGGCAGTGTGATGTCGGCCGGCACCGAGTTCGCGCCGAGCGGGCCCGATTGCACGGCGTGCACCGCTGCCTCGAGCTGTGGTCTCTGATCCGCGGGAGCATGGGCCGCGGAGGCCTGGAACGCCTCGTAGGCCTTGCTCAGTGCGGGATCGCCGGCCAGCTTGCGGGCGATCTCGTCGGAGGCCCGGCCCAGTGCGACAGCACCGGCGATCGCGGGGCCGAGGGCGAACCCGAGGTCCCGGAACGTGCTCGTGACACCGCTCGCCATACCGGCGAGGTGGTTGGGCAAGGTGTTGACGGCGACCGCGGTGATGGAGGCGAAGGCGAGTGCCGAGCCGACGCCGGCGAGGATCAGCGGCCCGACGATGGCGCTGATGGAGCGGCTGGTCGTCGGGATGACGGCGAACCACAGCCCGCTGGCACCGATGAAGGTCAGGGCCGTGCAGAGAACCCACCGGGGGTTGTAGCGCTCGAGCAGCTTGGAGGTGAGGGGCAGCAGTACGAAGCCGATGCCCCCGAAGAAGAGGTAGGCGACGGAGCTCTGCAGTGGGCTGAATCCCTGGATGATGGTGAGGCGGATACTCGTGCTGTACATGATCACGAGGAACGCGAACATACCGATCAGGGTGACCACCGTGTTGATGGCGAACGCCCGGTTCCGGAACACGCTCAGGAGAAGCAGCGGCGCGGACGCACGGCTCTCGGCGAAGACGAACAGCGCGAGGAAGGCGGCCGCGGCGATGAACGCGATGGCGATCTGAGGGCTTCCCCAGCCGGTCTCGGAGCCCTGGATCACGGCGTACATCAGAGCGAACAGGCCGAGCGCGGCAGTGATCTGACCCGGCCAGTCGACGGAACGGCCCTCGGGCGAGGCGGAGTTCTGGGCGAGGGCCAGCGACAGGACCACGCTCACCGCGGCGATGACAAGGACGCCGACGAACGCCCAACGCCAGTTCGCGTTCCCGGCCCAGCCGAGGTCGATCTTGGCGGCGAGGCCTGCCAGCAGCGGGCCGAGGAAGCCGCCGACCGAGAGCGCGGTGGCCCAGATCGCCACGCCACGCGCGCGGGTGGCGGTGGTGTGCGTACCGGCCGCCACCATGGCCAGGCTCGTCGGGAAGATGGCCGCGGCCCCGACACCACCGAGGACTTGGGCAAGGATCAGCAACGTCACCCGGGTGTCGGACGAATGTCCCGCACCCGGCACCAGGATCGCGAGGGCCGACCCCACGGTTATGAGCGCGGCGCCCCCGACGAGCAGGCGCTTGCGGCCGAAGAGGTCGCCGAACACGCCGAAGCCCAGTCCCAGGGCGGCGACGGGAAGCATGAAGGCCTCGGTGATCCACGTCAGTTGGGCCGAGGACGGCGCGAGATCCTGCTGGATCAGCCCGTTGATGAGCGAGGGGACGGACAGGGCTATCTGCGCGAGGCATACGGCGAGAACCACCGCGGCCAGGGTGCCCGGGGCAAGGGTGTATCTGCCACCCTCTCCCTCCGTTGCCTTGGGTGAATCGATCTGAACCATGGACGACTCCTTGGCGCAAAGCGCTGCTGTCGGAACCGGCGTCCGCTGCCGGACCCTGCTGTGGGTGCTTTCGTCGCGGTCATCCCGGCAACGCCGCTGCCGTGCCGCCCCTGAGCCTTGCGGAGTGCCTCCGCGCCGCCCTTCCACCGGACCTGAGTCAGGACGCTCGGCGCGGTGGCCTACCCGCCGAGCAGCGTCAAGGTAGGAATGACCCCCGTCACGCTCAACAGCCATGTTCATTGGACGAACAAGCCGCCACTGATCCGCGGTCCTGAGGCGCACCATCCCGGGAGGACGGCCTTGCCACGGCCGCCCGGAAGCACTGGAAGCACCGGAAGCACCGGAAGCACCGGAAAGGAGCAGTGACTCATGGCTGGGAGGCTGACGGGCAGGACCGCCGTCGTGACCGGGGGCAGTACGGGCATCGGGCAGGAGATCGCCCGCAGGCTCGCGGCAGAGGGAGCGGACATCGCGGTCGCGGACATCGATCCGGCCGACGAGACGAGGGATCTCGTCGCGGAAACCGGTCGGCGATTCTTCAGCGACAAGGTCGACGTCTCGGACGAGGACGCGATCGTCGGGTTCGCCGCCCGGGTCCGACGTGAGCTCGGCGCCGCCGACATCCTGGTGAACAACGCGGCTGTCGTTCTGCTGGCCGATATCGACCACGTGACCTTCGACGAATGGCGTCGCACCTTCGCCGTCAACGTGGACGGCCCCTTCCTGGCCTCCAGGGCGTTCCTGCCCGACCTGAAGGAGTCCGGGTCGGGACGGATCATCAACATCACGTCCGCGAGCTACTGGACTCCGCCGCCTCCGTTCGTCTCCTATGTCTCCGCCAAGGGCGCACTGAACGGACTCACCTCGGTCCTGGCCGCCAACCTCGCCGCTCACCACATCACCGTCAACGGCGTCGCGGCGAGCCTGGTCCGGACGGCCACGGCCGCGGAGAAGACGAGCGAGCTCTTCTTCGAGCAGACCGTGCGGATGCAGAACATCAAGCGTGTGCAGATGCCGACCGACGTCTCGGGCGTCGTGGCGTTTCTCGCCTCCGACGACGCCGCGTTCATCACGGGGCAGATCGTCGTCGCGGACGGTGGGAGCACGCGCCGGTGAGGGGTCTCTTCCGCCGAGGCGGGCTCCGGAGGGAGGGAAACTGAGGGCGGCCTGGTCCAACTCCTGCCCACCGAGTCCTGAACTGGCAGTTGCTTCGGTGAGTGCGGTCACGCGCGGCGCGCAAGGTTGTGCAGATGGGCAATGCCGAGCATCGCGTGGTGAACGCCTGCCTCTGTCAGCCGGCAGTCACGGAGGGATCTTCCAGGTCTCCCTGCGCGCGAAGGCGGGCTCGACGCGAGCACACGGATACGGCGGTGCGAGGCGTTGTGCTGCGGCTTCCATGGCGCAGGCTCCTGGCCTGGAGCGCGCGGTGCGGAATTAGCAGCCCAGTGCCGCGGTAGCCGCCGTCAGCGATGGTGGTGACCCGGCCGACCACGGCCTTTGCGCCTGATTATTGCCAGCCTTGCAGTCGTTTCGGCTCTGGCGTGGTCCGATCAGAAGGGCGGAATCCGCTCGGGTACGAGTCCGGCCTGGCGGAGTAGTCCGTACAGATCGGTCTCGCCCCAGAACTCGACGATCCGTCCCTCACGGAGCCGATAGGACTTGACGCCCGTCATGGTGAGGTCCCGGCCACTGCGGTCGTGGGTGTAGGTGAGTGTGAACGCCACCGTCACCCGGTCACCGGCAGAGAAGAGGTCGTCCACCTGTACGCGACAGTTGGACAGCCCCGAAGTCAGCACCGCTCCCACCGGATACTGCCGCCCCTGCCCATGAAAGCCCGCGCCGTGAACGACGACGTCCTCGGCGACGAGTTCGTCGAACTCGGCGACGTCCCTCGTCTCGAAGACCCGAAGATAGCGGCGGACGATTTCGGCATTGCGCATGCTGACGGCTTCGGCTGAGTCGGCCATGGAGGGACCGTATCCATCGACCTACCGGACTCACCACTGCATGCAGGTGACTTCACCGGCCAGGGCCGCGTCCACGACATGAGCCGCAACGGCTCCGCCTCCTAGGACTGGATGGAGCCGGGGCACCGGCCGGCGGCGAGGATCTCTGCCTGCGCGTGGTCAGCGATGCGTTCCGCGATGTCCGGTGCCGCGCAGGAGACCGGTCTTCGCCAGCTGGTTGCGCGGGCGCCCGGCACTCCGCATGAGTGGAGGGAGGAGTCGACGGGACCAACAGACCTACAGAACCACTGCACCGTCGCTGAACCACCGCCTGATCCGAACCACAGCCATGACCGCAGCACCAGCCCATCCGAACCAGGGCACCACACGCCACCGCCTCCGGAAGCAGACGCAGCCTGGCGCTTCGTCATTCGGGTGTCGAACGGGACAGCAGGAGAAGCGAAGATGTGACCATGCCTGGTCCTCGGGTCACCCACGTTCTGTTCGACTTCTTCGGCACCCTGGTAGACCACTCCCCCGGCGGCGCCGAACGCGACTTCGCCCGTTCGCACGACCTCATACGAACCCTGGGCGCCACGCTGACGTACGACGAGTTCCTGGCGGCATGGTCGAAGACCTCCGAACGGTTCACCAAGCTCAGCGACATCGACGACCGGGAGTACGCGATGACCGACATCGGCACGTCATTCCTGCGCGATGTCCTCGGCCACCCACCGGCACGCACCGATGTCGACCAGTTGGTGCACACCTATCTCTCCGAGTGGAACATGGGCGTGCGCCACCTGCCGGGCATCGGAGACCTGCTCGCATCGCTGGCCGCCGAGTACCGGCTTGCGGTGGTGAGCAACACGCAGGAAGCCGACCTCGTCCCGGGCCACCTCGAAGCGATGGGGGTACGGCAGCTGTTCGACGCGGTGGTCACCTCCTTCGCGGTCGGCCGGCGCAAGCCGCACCCCACCATCTACACGACCGCGTTGAACGAACTCGGGATCGCTCCCGGCGCGGCCGTGTTCGTCGGCGACACCTACGAAGCCGACTACCGCGGCCCTTTGCGAGCCGGGATCCGTTCGCTCCTCATCGACCCGCACGGCGAAGCTGACATACCCCACGAGGCACGCCTCTCCTCGATCTTCGAGCTGCCTGCCCGTCTCGCGGCACTCGACTGAGCATGCGGCGATCGACACCACGCGACCCACAACTCAACTGTCGACAAGGACCACAAGGACTGCGAACCGGGCGCGGTGCTGATCGGCGGTGCTCACGGTCAACTGGCATCAGCTGGCAGCCTGTGTCCCGATCAGCTGCGTGCAACCGCCCCTAGGGTGTTCATCGCGGAAGCCCAGTAGTCGGTCCGGAGGCCCCATGTCCCTGCAGATGCAGCTGGTTGCGATAACGCTCGACTGCCCTGATCCGCTGGCTCTGGTGGCGTTCTATCAGCAGGCCACTGGGCTTGAGCTGCATCCGAAGTCGGACGCTGACTTCGCGGGCCTCAATGGTGAGCACGGACTCTTGATCGGTTTTCAACGGGTCGACGATTACCGGGCTCCGAGCTGGCCTGACCAGATCGTTCCCCAGCAGCTTCACATCTGTTTCAAGGTGGATGAGGATTTGGCCACGGCCGAGGCCCGGCTGCTGGAGCTGGGGGCCGGCACGCCGGATCATCAGCCGCATGGGGACAAGGCGCGGGTCCTCACCGATCCGGTTGGGCATCCCTTCTGCATCGTCATGCGCTGATCGGCGCCCGTCCCCGGCGGGTTGGCCGGTCCTTTCGCGCTGGAGCGGGCTTCGGCGGCGTCCAGAACACGGACTCCTTCTTCGCCTGCTCGACAGCAGCCCGGACATCGTTCGACTCGACCTGAGCAGCCTGCCCTTTTCGGCTCTGACCGAAAGGTGTTGGTCCACCTTCCTGGCAGCAGACACCCTTGTGACGTGCAGCGACGGCGACGGCACACCGTCTTCGTCACGTCACATCACGTCACATCACGTCCAAGAGGAGGTGTTGGTCCATGCGTGCCCGTGAGCACTTCAGCGCTGCAACCGCGGCCATCGGACGAGTGCTACGGCCACTGCAGCAGCCCCCGACCACGCAACTGGGCCTGCATCCGGAACGACAACGCCTGGCACCTCCTCCTTCGCGGACCAAGTGAAAAGGGTCTGTGAGCGGTTCTCGGCCCCAACCTGACGACCCGCCTGGTCGATCTCGGTCGCACCCAACTCATCCACTTCTGGCCGCCCCTCCCCCACGGCATCCCGCTCTTCCAGCGGGGCCGTCCGGGCCACCGACACTCCCACCACCGGACAGCCGTCCGCCTGAGTCGGCCTCCTGGACGAAACCGATGCACCAGACCCCATACCTCGTCGGTCGGAGGCACGGGAACGCGCTGTTGAGGCATGCCACTTGCACCGAGTCTCGACCCTTTTGACGCATCGGCCCCTCGATGCACAACCCGTCCGCAGGAGTCAGACGCCGGCCACGTCGGACCACCGCGGGCGGCCAGGTCCGCAACGGGACTCGTGTGCCGGACGACAACCGCTGCCCGCCGATGGCGGTTCGGTACCCACTGCCGAGACCCGTCCCCGCCTCACATGAGAGGACGCCATGCGCAAGGCTGTGATCGGCCTGTTCCTGATGTCGGCCGTACTGACCAGCTGTGCCGACATCGAGCACACCCCGCGCCACACGGTGGGCCTGCCGCCGGCCGAGGCAGCGCCCCTGACCGATGCCGAACAACTGCGGATCTCAGACGCCCAGCAACGGCTGATCGGCACGTGCATGAGACGCCAGGGGTTCGAGTTCTGGGAAGCCGAGCAGCTCAGCCTGGCGGAGAGCCGCACGCTCGGCTACGTACTGGACGACGTCGACTGGGCCCGTGAATACGGCTACGGCAGCCGCCTGGACGCCAAGGATGCCGCCGCCCGGGCCGCCAACCCCAACCTCGCCTACCGCAAGACCCTCTCCACGCAGCGGCGACAGGCCTACGACAAGGCTCTGGACGGCGGACTCGACGTACCGGTGATCTCCGTCAAGATCCCCGGTGGCGGGACCGTGAGCAAGCAGATGGGCGGTTGCGTGGCCGAGTCCGAGAAGAAGCTCTACGGGGATCCGCGGGAATGGTTCCGCGCGGAAAAGACCTCCGGCCACCTCCGCTCGCTCTACGTGCCCAAGGTACTGGCCGACCAGAGGTTCTCCGCGGCACAGAACGCCTGGTCGCGCTGCATGAAGAAGGCGGGCTACGACTACAAGGACCCGGGGGCCTCCCGCCAGGCGGCGATCGCACGTTCCGACCGAGCGGCCGAGCCGAAGGTCTTCGAGGCCGAGCGGAAGCTCGCCGTCGCCGACGCGACCTGCGCGCGGGCCACCGACCTTCGCCCCATCGGCGAGGAGCGCGAGCGCCACTACGTCGCCCAGCTGCGCGACCGCTACGGCGACGCTCTAGACACCTACTTCCGGTTGCAGCACCAGGCACTCGACCGCGCCAGGAAGATCGTCGGCCCTCGGGTCTGACCACCTCTCACCTCCACGGTCCGTCCGTGGGAACACATGCCTCGTTCAGAGGCGGACATCAAGGAGTACGTCATGCGCAGATCAGGCACAGCCGCCTTCGTCGTCGCCCTGGCATCCCTCGGCCTCATGGCACCGGCCACCTCCGCCTCAGCGGGGACGCAGGAGTGGGTCTGCGCGAGCAAGTGGCCGGGCCGTGACGGCTATGTTCGGGCCTGGGACGACTACGGCTGTGACGGCTTTCCCCTCGGCCAGGACCAGGGAGACGACCGCTTCTGGGGCGACAGCGCCGGTGGGTTCCAGGGACTGGCCCAGATGAGGGCGACCTCAGTGATGAACAGTGGATACATCGGAGGCAAGGACGTCGTCGCCTTCTACGCCGAGAAGGACTATCAGTACGACAAGGGCTACGTCTGCCTCGCTCCGGGAGAGAGGTGGGCCGACCTCCTCACGGACAACTACTTCGCCAACACGGGGGAGGTCGTCAACGACCGCATCAGGTCCCATCGGTGGGTCACCGCCTCCGCCTGCGCTCTGGGCAGCTGGCTCACCTGACCGCAGCGCAACATCCGCCCATGGGCCCGCCGCTCATCGACTGCGGTGGGCCCGGCGGACCGGTTGAGCTACCGGAGGTGTTGGCAGTGGCGCAGCGGATTCCGTGGTGATCCGCAGGTCGTCGACTACGGAGTCCCGGTCGCGGCCTTCGCACGTCACCGAGCGGGCGTCGTGGATCGCGAGGGCTGTCCCGAGCCTCGGCACAGGGCTGCGTCGCTCCTGCGCGAACTCGTGTGGAACCCGAGTCCGGAGGTGCGCAGTAATCGCTGCTCGCGGCCTCCGTGACCGCGGCCCGCCGGTCGACGTGCGGCCTCCCGGTCGGCCTGGGCCTGGCCTGGCCACGCTTCTCCCCTGTGCCCGCGCTGCCCGCGCTGCCCGCGAGGGGCTCCCGATGCGCGAGGTCGCCGCTCACTTCAAAACTGATACCAGCCTCTCTCATCGAGGTGGGTCCCCGCCCCCACTCCCCCCGATCCCGGACAACAGCGAGCAACCGTCACCGCCGTACGACCGCGGGCAGCGGTGAGAACTCGGCCGGGCTCTCCAGTCGCTGCGCCGGCAGATCGCCACTGAGCAGCGCGGCGCCCAGCGGAGTGAGGGTGTGGACGACATGGGTGCCGACGCGTCGGCTGTGCGCGAGGTCCACCTCCCGCAGGACGGCGACGTGTTCGCTCGCCGACGGGGCCGAGATGCCCAGGCGCCGCGCGATTTCCCCGGTGGTCGCGGTGGTGTCCAGGCACGCCAGTACCCGGGCACGGGTCCGGCCGATCAGGGTGGCCAGTGCCTCGGCGTGCCGGTCACGGGTGACCTCCGGCGCCCAGGTCGGAGGATGAGCGACGGGGTAGGCGAGGACCTGGGGCAGGGTGGGGTCGGCCAGCCCAATGGGCGTCTTCCAGCAGAAGTGCGAGGGGATCAGCCGTACTCCACGTCCGCCGAGGTGCAGATCCCGGTCCTCCGGGTAGCGCACGTGCAGTACGGGAGGACGCCAGACCATCAGCGGTCGGAAGGAGTCCAGCAGTCCGTGGACCCCTCGATCGCGCAGAGTGCGTGTCCGCAGGGCCCGGTCGGCCTCGGTGGTTCTGGCCGTTCCGGTCCAGTCCGGCGCCACGATCGTACGGTGCACCAGACGGAACGCCGTCGCGACCTCCTCCATCACCGTCCGGTCGCCCGCGCCGAGACCGTGCGCCCAGCGCGGCAGCCTGTGGGTCCCGGCCATCCGGTCGAGTTCCCGGTGCAGTCGTGACCGGGGTGTGGCGCGCAGTTCGTCCATGGCGGCCTCCAGGCCACCGGCCGAGGCGCCGGGGGTCAGGAAATCGGGCCAGTAACTCGCCGACGCCGGGGCGAGGACGGACAGCATCCGGGCCGGCCCCGCCAGTCCCTTCGCGGCCAGTCCGGCCCGCGCGGTGCGCCGCCAGTGGGCGAAGACGGGCAGGCCTCGTCTCGACGCGCTCAGCTGATGCAGGCTCAGCAAGGTCTCCCACACCGGGTCCGGCTCATGGGCCAGGTGAACGCGTGCCAGGTCCGCGGCTGTGAAGTGAATGCGCAGCATGGTTTCTCCCCCGATTGCCATTGCCACCGCCAACCGTGCCGGTGGTCAGTCCGGCGGGGCGGCGGTTTTCCAGAGTGGCACGGAGAAGATTCGTTCAACGGTGCGCGGGCGATGAGAGTATGGGCCCGATCGATGCAGGGGCTGCTATGGCCGCAGGTTAAGGACGTGTGCGGTGCCTGAACCGGAGGGAACGGCGGAGCCGAGCCTGCATCAGCTGCGTCTCTTCCTGGCGCTCGGCGAGGAGTTGCACTTCGGCAGGGCCGCCGCGCGGTTGCACATCGCCCAGCCGACGCTGAGCCGCCAGATCAAGGAGCTAGAGAAGCGGCTGGGTGTCCCGCTGTTCTCCCGTGACAGCCGCAGTGTGACGCTCACCGACGGGGGCCGAGCCCTGATGGAAGAGGCGCGGGCGGCGGTGGAGGCGATGGGCCGGCTACGGCTCCGCGCCGGCCAGTGGGCCCGCACACTCCGCGCACACGTGGTGGTGGGTACGGTCGGCGCCGAGGCCGCCATGCCCTACACGCACGCCGTCCTCAAGCACCTGCGCGCGATGCATCCGGCACTCACAGTGGAGATCCGCGCCCTCGGCTTCGCCGAACATCTGGCCCGGTTGCTCTCCGGCGACATCGACGTCGCCTTCCTACGGCCCCCTGTGCCCCCCGGCGTCGAACTGCTGGAGCTGGCCACCGAGCCGCGCATCGCCTGCCTGCCCGCCAACGACCCGCTGGCACAACGGCCCCAGCTCCACCTCGCCGACCTCGGCGAGCGGGTCTTCGTGGACGTACCCCCTGAAGTGCCCCGGGTGTGGTGGGACTTCTGGGCGATGGACCCGCGCCCCGACGGCACGCGGGTACGCTACGGCCCCGTCGTCTCCGACATGGAGGGGCTCCTGCACACGGTCGCCACCGGGCAGGGCATCTGCTTTCTGCCAGCGGCGGCCCGAGAGCTCTTCCCCCGCCCGGGTGTGCGCTACGTCGACGTGGTGGATCTGTCCCCGTCGATCTCCGCCCTCGGCTGGCCGGTCGAACACCGCGACCGCCCTGCCGTGCGGGCCGTACGAGAGGCCGCGACCGCCGCGATGTCCGCTGCCCACTGGGAGCACACCCCGTCCCCGTGAGCCGCCAGCCGAGCGCGGCACCCCGGTCGTGAACCACCGGGCCGGGCCACCGGGTTCGGCTTCGGGCCTGCGTGCCCCGTGGGTTTCGGTCCAGACCGAAAGGGGGCGCGGATCGCTGCGCGGGCGGGCAGGCTGCGGGGCGGGGCGCGGTAGTGGAGTGCAGCGTCCCCACCCGCGTCCCTCCTGCAGGAAGAGAGGCAACAGTGCGCAAGCGTTTGGGCGTTCTCGCCGCGGCGGCCGCGTTCGCCGGCATCGTCGTCACCGCTCCCACGGCCACCGCCGAGCCCAACCCGCCCAACTGCCCGAAGGGTTACTTCTGCGCCTACTCCGAGCCGGATCAGCGCGGCACACTGTTGCTGAGTACGGCCGGCGACTGGTCGGGCGAGATCCACAGCGTCGGCTCCGTGTTCAACAACGGATACGTCGCCCCGGGCGCCGACCACATCCAACTCGTCTACGCCTACACCACGTCGGTCCACCACCTGTGCCTGCACTACAACCCGGGCCCGGGCCAGTACAAGGCGAACATCATCTACGCCACGATCGGCAAGGCGACCTGGCGGGGCGAATGCTGAACTGCGGCGCTGCCACGGGAACCACCTGAGCGCCTGAGGCTCGGCCGTCGAAGGGGGTCGACCACCGACGGGCCCGGCACCCCCCACCGGCGCCCGTCGGCCCAGGCAGGGTGCGAAACAGGCGGAGGGCTCGCCTGACCGGCCTCGGGATTGCCGGGGATCGCTTCATCGTGGTCGTCGTAGAGCCCGTGCTGTACATGTCGGCCCGGATGAATCCCGCTGCTCCCGCGTCCACCGGCTGAGTCCAGCACCCGCGTAAGGACCCCGTCAGGATTCGGCCGTACGGCGTCAGAGCCCCGTCAGTGCCGGCGGCCGGCTCCCGCAGGACCGCCTAGCGTCGGCGGCATGCGACGTTCCGACGACCGGTGGGCCCGGACCGGCGACCGCCACTGGCCTGCCGGTGCACGGCTCGCGGCGAGCTGCACCATGCTGTTCGGCGCCCTGTCCCTGCTGGTCGACTGGGACGCGGGCAGCTTGTCGCTCATGCGCGCCCTGCTGTGGCTCGCCCTGTCGGCCGCACTCTTCACCGTCCTGCTCCCGGCCCGGGTGACCACGGGCACCGGCTGGCTGGAGGTGCGGGGTCCGTGGCACAGGCGGACGGTGCGCACGGACGCGCTGACGGGCGTATGGCTCTACGACGACGTCTCGTCCTGCCTGGTCCTGCGCGACGTGTACGGGCACCGCCTGGAACTGGATCCTCGCGTCCTCACCACCAACCCGCTGATCTGGCACAACCTCGACACCGGCGTCCGCCGCTCCGTCGAGCGCGGAACGCTCCTGCGAGGCGAGGACGTCCTGGAGCGGCTCGGCCGCCGCATCGACGAGGAGACCGTAGGGGCCGCGCTCAGGGCGTCGGGGCTTCGGTGACTCCGTCGACAGACTCCCCCTACTTCTCCATCCGACTGAAATGACAGAAACAAGTGTCATCTCAGTCAGAGCTGCTAGCATCGAGATGTGCCGAATGACGCCGAGCTGCTCTTCGCCGACCACGTGGGCCGTTTCTACGCCCGGCAGTACGGGTTTCCGCCCATGGCGGGACGACTGCTCGGACACCTTCTCGTCTGCGATCCGCCGCAACAGACCATCGACGAACTCGCCGACGCCCTGCTGGCGAGCCGCAGTGCCATCACCGGTGCGGTCAAACTGCTGGAGACCTACGGGCTGGCCCGGCGCACCCGCACGGCCGGTGAACGCATGGACCGGGTGAGCCTGAACCCGGACAACCGCCAGCCGCAGAACTTCGACGCGGCCCTCCACCAGGAACACGCCGCACTCTTCCGAGAAGGGCTGGCCCTCCTCGCCGACGCTCCACCGGAACGCCGCGCGCCGCTCGAGGAGATGGTCGCGTTGGCCGAGTTCCTGGCGGAACGCCTGCCCAGGCTGGTGGACGAGTGGTACGCGCACCGCGACGAACTGCGCGCCTCGGGACGGCTGCCCACTCCGGGCGCCCCATCCGACCGACCCACCCCGGACAACCCCCACGGAAAGGCTGCCCGCCATGTCTGAAGCCGACCTGTCCGCGCTGCGGGAGCGCGCCGAAGCGGGGGACGCCGACGCCGCCGACGAACTCGTCCAACTCGCTTCCGAGCTGGGTGACCTCGACGAACTGCGCCGTCTCGCGGAGACGGGCAGCACCGACGCCGTCGACGAGCTGATCCAACTCGCCTCGGAGCGGGGCGACATCGCGGAACTCAGACGCCTCTCCGACGGCGGCAACGCCACGGCCACCGACGAACTGATCCAACTCGCCACCGAGCAGGACGACCTGAAGGAACTACGCCGCCTCGCCGCCCACGGCAACACCACCGCCGCCGAACAGCTCGCGGAACTCACCGGCGACTGACCTCGACGGCGGGTCTCGTCGTCAACGGCGTGGGCGAAGTCGCCGGAGCGGCAGCAGGCGCTGTTGCCGGCTACGACACGGTGGATGTGAGTCATGCCGTGGGGCGGCGAACCGAGGGAGTGTCAGTATGCGTGGATGAACAAGCCCGGGTAAGGCATGTTTCGTCAGTCGGCAGTAAGGCCGCTCAATTCCTCCCCTCGATACGGTATCCATCGGTATCCGGGCTGGAACACTTCGTAGTCGGCGCTCAGGTCAAGTTCGGCATGCAGCTTTTCGCAGAGCACGAGCCCGTGGATGCTGCCGTCCTTCAGTTCTTCTGACCACTCGCTCCTCAGCTCAGCAGGGTCCAGGAGTGCTTCCGGATCCCAGCCGACCTTGGCGGCGACATATCCGTGGAACTGCCCGAGCAGTTCGTAGAGTTGGTGTCCCAGTTCGGTCAGCTCTGCTGCGATGAGCTGGAATCTGGGGAGGCTGCCGTCCAGACCGCAATTCCAGCTGACGGCTATGGGCAGGACCGAGAGCTCGATGTATGAGCCGACCTTCGCCAGCGTCGGCCGGTGGAGAGGGATGCGGTGGGCGCCCGCACGAAGCACCCATGGCTTGGGGTCGATGCGGGCGGCAGCCTGTGCCGCTTCGACGTCGTCGCCGAAGTTCACCACGAGCTCGAAACAGATCGCCACGATTCTTCCGCCTCCCTTGGCTTCGGCCTCCAGTGCGGCTGGCGAGCATCCGCCGGGCGCCCTCGCGCAGGGTCTAGTCGACCAGAGAGCCGGACTCTGTGGAGTCGTCGGCTTTCACTGCGCTGAACACAAGCGCGTCTTCTTCAGAGGTCGCGCGGATAGGCGCGGTTGGGGACCCCAACAACAGAACGGGCACAGGTCCCGGTGATCATGGAGTTGCGGCGCTCTGTGACCACTGAGGAGACCTGTGCCCGCGTTGCCATCGTGGCTCACCGAACCGCTCTGGTACCAATTCGTGGCTCTGCTGCCCAAGCGGCCGCAGTTCCATCCGGACCATCCACTCGGCTGCCACCGCCGGCGCCTCAGTGACCGGATCATCTTCGACAAGATGCTGCAACTGCTGCGCTTCGGCTGCTCCTACGAGGCGATCGCCGACACGACCTGCTCGGCCACCACGATCCGCAGTCGCCGCGATGAGTGGATACAACTCGGCGTGTTCGCCCAAATCAAGCAGATCGCGCTGGACTCCTACGACCGGATCGTCGGCCTCGTCCTCGATCAGATCGCCGTGGACGGCTCCATCACCAAGGCGCCCGGAGGCGGCGAGGTGGCCGGCCGCTCACCGGTCGACAGCGGCAAACAGGGCCTGAAACGCTCGGGCATGACGGACGGGTACGGCATTCCGCCTGGCCGTGTCCTGGCCGGTGCCAACCGCCACGACTCCCCGTTGCTCGCCCCGACCTTGGATCGTCTGAACGACCTGGGACTGTTACCCGACGACATCACGGTGCATCTGGACGCCGGCTACGACTCGGACAAGACCCGCGCGCTACTCAACGAACGCGGCCTGCACGGACGCATCGCGCACAAGGGGGAGAAGGCGCCCATCCAGGCCAGTCAGAGGTGGCATGTCGAACGCACCCACGCCTGGCAGAACGCCCTTCTACCGGCTCGCCCGCTGCTACGAGCGGCGCACCACCGTCATCGACGCCTTCTTCGACCTCGCCGACACGATCATCACCGTGCGCAGTCTGATCCGGCAGGCATGGACCACACACCGATGGGACACCCGTCCTCGCTGCCGCCCATGACTGATCACCAGGGCACGGGCGTTCCGTCCCAGGAGAAGAAGCCACCGGTGGGGCCGTCGTCCGGCAGCAGGGCCAGGCGGAGGGCACCCTGCGCAGCCTCGGCCGGGTCGCCGCCGGCAGCGGCGGCCCGGAGGTTGAGATCAGTGGCCCGCAGGCCAGGGGCGAGCGCGTTGACCTTGAAGCCGTCCTCAGCCAGCGTCTGGGCGTAGAGGACGGTGAGGGCATTGAGGGCGGCCTTGGACGACCGGTAGGCGCCACCGCCGCCGCTTCCCGGGGTGAACTGGGGGTTGGGGGTGGTACTCCAGGTCAGCGACGCAGTGCCACTGGAGATGTTGACTATGCGCGGGCTCGGGGACCGGCGCAGGGCGGGCAGGAAGGCATTGGTCACCGCCACTACCCCGACCACATTGGTCTCGTATGTGCGCCGGTACTCCTCAACGCCGGTGTCGGTCGGCGGGGCGAGTGACGGCGAGATGCCGGCGTTGTTGACCAGCACGTCCAAGCGGTCCATCTGAGCCGCGGCCTGTGCGACGCCGTCGGGATCTGTCACGTCGAGGACCAGCAGACGGGCGCCGACTCCGATCTCCTCGACGGCCCGTTGCCCGCGCCCGGGGTCACGGGAGCCCACGTACACGGTGAGGCCCTCGGCAGCGAGCAGCCGGGCGATATGCTTGCCGATGCCCTTGTTGGCACCGGTGACCAGAGCTGTGCGTTCATTCATGGCAACCACACTTCCCTGGTCGTGGGTGCCCTGCCAGGGACAGCCTGTACCAGGCAGTGGGAGGAGGCGACATGGCGCGGCAGGAGCTGGCCCGCTACCTGCGGGACCGCCGGGCGGCCCTGCGTCCGCACGAGATCGGCCTGGCTGCGACGGGCACCGACCGCCGCACACCGGGTCTGCGCCGCGAAGAGGTGGCGGAGCTCGCCCACATGTCGGTCGACTACTACACGCGGCTGGAGCAGGCCCGGGGGCCGCGGCCATCGGCCCGGATCCTGGACGCGCTGGCCCGCGCGCTCCGGCTCACGCCGGCCGAGCGCAGCCATCTGTTCCACCTGGCGGGTTCGACCGCGCCGCCCGGCATCAGCGCCGTGCGGCGGGTGCGCCCGCACGTGGCCCGGATGCTGGAGCGGCTGCCGGAGACCGGTGCCATCGTCACTGACGCGGCGTACGACGTTGTCGCCTGGAACCCCCTGGCCCGGGCACTGCTCGGCGCCGACCTTGGAGGCGGGACGACGAACCTGGCCCGACGCCGCTTCCTGGGCCAGGGGCGGACGTACGAGAGCTCCAGCGCCGAGGAATTCGGGCACATCGTGGTGGCGCGGCTGCGCCGGGCCGCGGACCGCTACCCGCATGACCCGCAGCTGGCCGCGCTGCTGGCCGAACTGCACGCCGGCAGTGAGGAGTTCCGGCAGATCTGGGAGGCGCGTCCGGTCCACGCTCCCGGGCATCGCACCAAGACCCTGGACCATCCAGAGGCCGGTGCGCTGCGGTTGAACTGCGACGTCCTGCTCGTGCCCGAGAATGACCAGGAGGTTGTCCTGATGACGGCCGACCCCGGATCACCTGCCGTGCGGGCCTTGCGCAGGCTGGCCACGCAGGCGACCTGAAACGAAGGATGCGCACAGGTCTCGCCAACGGTCACAGAGCGTCGCAACTCAATATTCACTGGGCCTGTGCCCACCTTGATGCTGAGGCTTTCCACGCCGCCTATCTGCGCGGGCTCTTACTCGCGCTGCGAATGCGGGCCTACTCGGTGATTGGTCGATAAATCACCCCGGAAGTACGCCCCCAGCACTTGCCCAGCCCAAGCGTGGTGTCCAGTGACGGTGCGGCGGTTGATCACGTTGCCGATGGGGGGATATGCCCTTCACTCACCGGAGCCCCTTCTCGGACAGCGTGTCAGGTCCCTCTTGCCAGTCGCACTGGCATCGGCCCCTCCCTGGCGATCACCGCTTCACCAAGTCAAGGATCAGCGTGGCAACGTCCTCCGGGGCCTCCTCGGCCATGAAGTGGCCCGCCTGGGTGGTGAAGTGCTGGAGGTCGTCGGCCCACGGCCGCCAGATCGCGGTGGGGTCGAAGCCCAACTGGCGGCCCCAGTCCTGCTGGACGACCGTCACCGGCATGGTGAGCCAGTTTCCCGCGTCGAGGTCGGCCTGGTCGTGCTCGATGTCGACCGTCGCGGTCGCGCGATAGTCGGCGACGATCGAGGGCACGGCGGCCCGGCATGCACGAAGGTACTCCGCGCGTATGTCCGTCGGGATCGCGTCGGAGCTCACGGACCAGGTGTCGAGGAAGTGGCCGAAGAACGCGTCGGCGCTGCCGGCGATCATCTGCTCGGGCAGTCCGGGCGGCTGGGCCATCAGATACAGGTGGAAGGCCACCGCCGCGCTGACGCCGTGGAGCACGTTCCAGGTGTCCGGAGTGGGAACGATGTCCAGGATTCCCAGGTGGCTGACCCGATCCGGGTGATCCAGTCCGGCCCGGAAAGCGACATGCGCGCCGCGGTCGTGCCCGACCAGCGCGAACCGGTCGAACCCGAGTGCGTCGGCCAGGCCGACGATGTCCGCGGCCATCGTCCGCTTCGAGTAGGTGTCCTCGGCGGCCGCTTCCGGCTTGCTGCTGGCGCCGTAGCCACGAAGATCGGGGCAGACCACGGTGTGGCGCTCGGCCAGTACGGGAGCGACGTGCCGCCACATCAGATGGGTCTGGGGAAAGCCGTGGAGCAGCACGATGGCCGGGCCTTCTCCGCCCACCGCCGCGTTCAGTTCAATGCCGCCGGGCACACCGATCGACCTGGTCTCGAACGCCGGGATGGTGATGTCCACTGTCATCGTCTCCTTCTCTCCCACTCGTGTGCTGCTGCCGCTGCACATGAACGAATGCACGAGAGGAGGATCGGCGAGCCGGGTTAGCAGTGGATCAGCAGCGGCAGGACGAAGTCGACGACAATGAGCCCATGGAGATCCTCGTCAAGGTGCTCGGACCGATCGAGGTCACGGATACCGAGGGCCGCCCTGTAGCGGTCGGCAGCCTGCGCCGCCGCGAGCTTCTGGGGCGGCTGGTCGCTGCCGGCGGCCGGGCCCTCCCTCTTCAGGTGCTCGTCGACGATCTCTGGGAGGACCCCCCGCCCACAGCGGCCGGGACGGTCCGCACCTTTGTCGCCGAGCTGCGCCGCGCCCTTGAACCCGGTCGACCTCCGCGGACCCGGTCGCACGCCATCGAGACCGTGGGCACCGGATACGCCCTGGGGATTCCACGGGCCCACGTCGACGCCCACCGCTTCGAGGACGCCCTTCGCGCCGTTCGCGACCAACCCAGCGGGGAGGTTGCCGGTGTGCTGAGCGAAGCCCTCTCGTGGTGGCGGGGTGAGCCGTACGCAGACCTCGAGTCCTCGGCCTGGGTGAACGCCGAGCGCGCCCGCCTGTCGGAACTTCATCGTCAGGCCGTCGAGCTGCGGGCCCGGGCGGTGCTCGACCTCGGACGTGGCGCGTCTCTCGTCCCGGAGCTGGAGGCGCTGGCGACAGCGCACCCGTGGCGGGAGCACGCCTGGGTCCTGCTTTCCCATGCCCTCTACCAAGACGGCCGCCAGGTCGACGCGCTGGCCTCGCTGCGTGAAGCGCGAGCCAGGCTGCTGGATCAGTTCGGGCTGGAATCGGTGGACGGTCTCGACCATCTCGAACGTGACATCCTCCGACGCGCTCCGCACCTCACGCCCGCGCCCCGGGACGAGGACCGGCTACGCCTGCTCACGCGCACGGAAGCGACCGGGACCTACACCCGGCTGCGCTCGATGAGCACCGTCGCCAAGGCCGCCGCGGTGACAGGCGGCACCAACCTGGTCCTCGCCCAGCAGCAACGCGCGGCGGCAGCCGCGGAAGCGGAGCGGACCGGAGACCCCAGTCTGACCGCGCGCGTGATCGCGGCCTACGACGTCCCCACGATCTGGACGCGCGCCGACGATCCCGAACAGTCCGAGGCCCTCGTCGCGACCACCCGACGCACTCTGCACCGTCTCGGATCGGGGGCCCCACCCGCGCTCCGCGCGCGTCTCCTCGCCACCATCGGGCTTGAGCATCGCGGCTCCCGCGACCGCTGGGCCGCCGAGGCGGCGACCGAAGCCGAACGACTCGCCCGAGACCTGCACGACCCCAATGTGCTGGTCCTCGCCCTCAACGCCAGATTCGTGCAGTCCTTCCAGCACCCCGGGCGCACCGGCGAACGCGACGTGATCGCCGATGAGCTCATCGATCTCTCCACGCGACACGATCTCCCGATGTTCGAGATCCTCGGCCATCTGATCAAGATCCAGGTCTACGCAGCCCGTGGCGTCGCTGAGACCGCTCAGCGCCACGTCGAAGCGGCCGAACAACTCGCCACCATCCACGAGGCGCCGCTCGTTCACGTTCTCACCGCCGCTTTCCGGACCATGCAACTGGCAGAACGATCGAACGACCCCGCCGAAGTCGCTCACGCCTATCGCACCGTAGCCACCGATCTCGCCGGCGCCGGCATGCCCGGGATCGAAGCCGGCATCTTCCCGCTCGCGCTTCTCTCACTCCGCATCCGCCACCGACGTCCCGCGCCGACCGACCCCGACCTCGACTGGGGCCCCTACCGTCCCTGGACTCAGCCCCTCCTCCACCTGGCCGACGGCAACCTCGAAGCGGCCCGCCACGCGGCCGCCACCCTGCCTACGCCCCCCGCTGACCACCTGTACGACTCGCTCTGGGCCGTCAACGCACACACGGCGATCCTGCTCCACGACGAATCACTGGCCGCACAAGCGCGCGACGCCCTCTCCGCCCTGCGCGACGAGATCGCGGGCGGAACAACCGCCGTGATCACGTTCGGCGCCGTCAACGACATCCTGGCCGCCCTCGATCAGTACCTCGACCGGCGATGACGCCCCCCCCCCGCTCGAGAGGCCCCCAGCTGCCCCTACCCGCGCCTGTGTTGAGGGCTGATACCCCACGCCATCCGAGCCGGTTCCGCCTTACGGATGCGATCAATTCATTTCCTTATTGATCGAATCAACAGAGAAGAGCATATTTAACGCTTTCATCCTTAAACTTGCATGGGTCACGCCAGGAAGCGCGCTGGGGGCGCGCGTGCAGGGGGAGCTGGTCGATGTGCGCCGTGGATTGTTTTCTGCAGCCCTCTTGGGTGTCTCCCTTCTCTTCGTCCCGGCGATGGCCGCCACATCCGCCCAGGCGGCGGATCCGACCGCACCGCGTGCCGAACTCGCGCCCGGCGAAGGCGAGTTGGTGCCCGGCGGCAAGTCGCTGAGCATCGACGCCCTGTTTCACAACTCGCTGGACACCGACATCACCGACAGCTTCATCGTCGCGGTCGGGGCCCGACTCGCCCCGCCGGCAGCGAAGCTGACGCCGGATCAGATCCGCATCGAGTGGTTCGACGCGGCTTCAGCCAGGTGGCGAAGCGTCGAACTGACGGCAGGCGAAACCGCGTTGAGCGGCTATCTGAGCACGGACGAAGGGCTGCCCTCCGTGGGCTCCCTTCCCGCTGGACAGACGGCCAGGATCGGACTGCGTGTCTCGATCGCCGCCGAGGTGTCGCCCGCGACCACCCTGCAGTTCGTGACCCAAGGCCTTTTGCAGCCCGTTCCCGATGCGGAGCCCGTTCCCCTGATGGACGCAAAGGCGTCCTACAGCGTCGTCGCCGAAGCGAGCGGCACGCCCACACCGACCTCGACCCCGACGCAGTCGCCCAGCGCCTCCGCGAGCAGAACCTCGAAGCCGACCGGCGGCGCGTCCGCCTCCGTTTCCCTGTCACCCTCGGCCTCCGGCTCTTCCGGTGCCGAGGCTTCCGCCTTGCCCGCCGACGGTGGCGGGGACCAGCTCGCCGACAGCGGTGTACCCCGACTCGCGGTCATCGTGGGCACGGCCGCGTTCGTTCTCGTATGCGTCGGCGGTTTCGCGTTCACCGTGACCAGGCGGCTGCGCCGGAACTGACTCCGGGCACACCGCTCTCATCTTGTCGGGAGGTTTCTCATGCACCGACGCACAGGGCAGGACGTGCTGCGGGACGTGGTACGCGCACTCGCACCGTCCGAACTGGAGAAACTGGACGTGACCTGCCGGGCATACGTCGCCCGGCCCCATCCGCCGCAGCCCTTGCACCGGTCGGCCGGGGACCCGCTCGGTGCCGGTGTCGAGACGGCCGTCCTGCTGCCGGTGCTGGTCGCCGTGGTCGCGCAGGTCCTCGCCGACCTCGCGTCCGGGCGCATTCGCGCGGGCGGCAGCCGGTTGTCCCGATGGTGGCGGCGTCGGCGCGAGCGCGGCGCGCAGGCAGAGGGGCGGCGCGCCGCACTGCCCAACACCCTGCCGGAACTGGGCGACCTGACGCCACAGCAGCTCATGGAGTGGGCACTGGCACAGGGGCGCACAGCGGGTCTGGCGGCGACCGAAGCCGACGCCTGCGCCCGGATCATCGTGCTGGCCGTGGTCCAAGGGGACGCGGCACCCTCCTCGCAGAGTGCCGCGCAGACGAACGACTCGTCACGACCGGGCGTCCCCGCCGACCCCGAATCCGCGCCGGGAGCCACCGGCACACCACCGTCGTGAGCAGCCCCCCGGGCGCCCCCACCGCAGTGGACGTCACCCGAGCCCTTCTGTCCAGCCGGCTTCCCCTGCCGACCACGACCCGTCTGACGCTGCTGAGCCTCGTCGCCTGCGCCGGGGCCTCCTTCGCGACCTGGTGGTGGCTGGTTCTTCAGCGGGGCAACTGGCGGGCCGCCCAGCTCGGTTGTCTGCCTGCCCGGGCCGGTGCACCCGACGAGGTGCTCAACCGGTTCACCGGCTGCGTCAACGACGTACGACTAGCCCAGTCCGCGGTGGTGCTGTGCGGCCCCCTCGCCCTGCTGGCGCTCGCCCTGCTGTGGCGGGCCGCCGGGCGCCGACTGAGCCTGTGGCTGTGGCGGGCCCGGCCCGACAGGCCCGACCGACCCGACGCACCGACACTCCGTCCACGCCTGGACGCCGTACTGCCCGAGGCGACAAGTCCGCGGCCGGTCCTGTGGGTCCGTGGACGGCGCATCGGGGTCAGGGCACGGGCCTCGGGCAGCCGCCGCGAACCGTGGATCGTGGCCGACTCACATGTCTTCAGCCTCCCGGACGCCTGGGTGGAGGCGATGTTCCGGCACGAGCTGGCGCATCTGCGACTGCGGGACGTGGGGCGGGTGCGGCTGGCGAGCGCCGCGTGGTGGGTCCTGCTCCTCGCCTGCACCGTACCCATGGCTGTGTCCCTGATTCTCACTCCCCGTCCCCTGGGGACCGGGCTGCTGGTGCGGTTGACCGTCATCCTGGCGATCGTGGGCGTCAGCCTCTGCGCGGTGCTGCAGGCCCGGGAGCACGACGCCGACCTCGGCGCGGACGCGGCTGCGGACGCCCCTCCGGGTGCGATGGCCGACTACATCAGTGCCGCCCACGCGCCCTCACGCCGTGCGCGGCTTGCGGCCGCTCTGGGGCTGGCCACCCACCCGACCTCCGCCAGGCGCCTCGAAGTGCTCCAAGATCCGGCGCGGACCTGGGGGTTGTCGTGGTTCGTCTGCCTGGTCACCGGCTTGGCCGCGGGGCTGCTGTTCACCGACCTCGCCCTGCTGATCGCCGCGTTGATGCCCTGGCGAACCCAACTCGCCTACACGCTCGCAGGTTTGCTGACCGGCTGGGCCGTGGCCGCGGTGGTGACGGTGGGCTGGTGGCGTGCCGCGGCCGTGGGGCACCGCGACGCCTCCTTACGGCGCGCGGCGACGGCCGGAGGCGCGCTCGGGCTCGGCGTGCTGGTCGGCAGTCAGCTGTCCGGGCGGGCCGCGGGCAACTGGGTTCAGGACACCGGGACGGCCGACGGGCTGGCCACATCCCTCTCCCTCACCGACGCGCCCGGCACCCAAGTGGCAGCCCTGGCAGTACTCCTGATGGCCGGCGGCGCCCTGCTCGCCCTGTGGAACACGAGTCTCGCCCGCGCCCTGCGAGCCAGCGTCCGCGGACCGGGCTCGGCGCCCGCCTGCGCGGGGGCAGTCGTTCTCGCCGGGCTGCTGACCGCCGTACCGCTGGGCAGTTGGTTCTACCTCGCCCGCCTGACCGCCGCCGGGGCCGACACCCGGTGGGGCGTGTTCGACACCCCCTGGTGGGTGACCGGTAGCGCGGTCACGGTCGTCGGCGCGCTCACTCCTCAGCTCGCCGCTCGCGTACGAACCTCGGTCGCCCGGTCGCGAACCCCGGTCGCGGCGCAGAGGAAGGCAGTCGTACGACGGTTTCCTGGCGCCGGAGCGAGTCGCCGCCTTGCGACGCTCGTGGTCGCCGGATGTCTCGTCGGTGCGGGGGCCGGGTGGGCGGCGATCGGCGGTGAGTTCAGCGCGCCGGTCGTGTCGCGGTCCTCCGGTCGGACGGCGACCGCCCCACCCGCGCCGAGGACCGCCGGTGGGGAGGACCGGACCGTGCCGCTCGGTGAGCTCCCCGACCTGCCACCCGAGTCCGAACGCACACCCGCGATGCGCGCGGACCGGGCCGTCGTGTGCCGAGCGCTGACCCTCGAAGGCACCGCCGCCTTCGCCGATCCCGCGCGCCGCGCCGAGACGGCCGGGCTGCTGGGCGCGGTGGACGACCCGGTCCTGCGGTCCGCGTCCCGGGTGCTGCTGCGTGATCCGTCGGGACCCGTGGACCTCGACGCGGTCGTCGCCTCCGTGCTCCGCTGCGACCTGTTTTTCCGCTATCACCGCTGATCCGCACCGGCGGACGAATCGACCGGCTCGCAGGAGGCTCACGTGGACGACACGCTCACCGCGACGAACGGCCACGCTCGCGTCCGCGTCACTCGCCGACGGGCCGCCGTGTCGGTCGTCGCGGTGCTGCTGGCCACGGTGCTCACCGCGTGCGGCCACGGCGCGGACGACCGTGCCGACACCGTCGTACCCACGGACTCGAAGCTGTCCCTTCCGCCGATTCCCTCCGCGTCCCACTCCGCCTCGCCTTCCCCCACGACGTCCTCCGCTTCTCCCCCGCCCGCAAGGACGCCGAGTGGCTCCACGACCGACGGCGGCACGGCGGGCGGCTCCGGTTCCTCGGGCGCAGGCGGTTCCGGTGAGACGGACGGACCCAGCAGGGGTGCAGGCGGGACGCCGGGCGGAAGGACCGACCCGGCCCCGGACGGTCCGCCCGCGGTCGCGGATCTCTCCGCGGCCCTCCTCACGACGAGCCTGCTGCCCTCCGGCTATGTGAAGACCGACCTGCGCAACGATCCACCGACCCGTTCCGACCGGACCGACTGCCTCGCCATGCTCAACTCCCTGGAGTCCTACCGCAGTTCCAGGCCGGGCGCGGTCGAGGCCCGCGCAACGTTCGCGATGAGCCGGAGCGGGCCGTTCCTGCAGGAGGTGCTGCGCCGACTGCCGGGCACCGGGGCACGGAAGGACCTTCAGCAGGCCGCGGACGTGCTGTCGGGGTGCACGGAGTTCGGCATCGGCTGGAATGACGGCATGAGCGGCACGGAGAAGGTGGTGGCGCGGGGGTCGGCGGGAATCGGCGACGCTTCGTGGCACGCGACGGTGACTGTCACCGGTGACACGTTCACCGTTCAGGAGACCCTGGTCATCGCGGTCGTTGACAGGACTCTGATCGTCCTCGGCGAAGCGGGCAGCCCCGTGGCGCCCGCCCGTTCCCGCACCCTTGCCCTGGCTCGCGCCGCGGCGGCACGCGTCTCGTGACCGTGCGGGGCGTATGGGGCGTATGGAGCATGCTCGCCCGAGGCGACGCGATGTCACGACCACGGATCGGTCGCCGGCACCCGGCTCGGTGGAAAGCCCCGGGCGAGTGGGAAGATGCGGTGTGCCGTACCACATCGTGACCGTGACCGGCTCGCACCGCACCGGCTTCGGTCTCCAGGTCGAGCCCGCCGTCCCCATCAAAGCGCTGGCCGCCCGCGTCGCTGACACCGACGTGCCCGTGCGCGGCGACACTCTGCTCCTGCTCTTTCCCGAGGGCCGCCATGGGCGGGCGATTCTTGCGGACTTCGGCCTGGAAGCCTGGCGCGAGGCAGACACGTACTACAGCCGCAGCAGCCCTGATGACCCGGAGTTCACCCTCACCATCGGCACCGAGCGCGGACCGGAGGATCTTCCGCCGGGCACGGAGATCTGGCTCGACGACGCGGCTCCCACCGGCGGTGCGCGAAGCGGCGGTTGGAGCCGGATCATCGCGCAGTTCGAGGGGCTGCCGTGGGTGAAGGTCGATCCTGACACTGGTCCAGTGGATCAGACGCAGCAGATCGTGGGGCTGGTCGACGATGTGCTGGGCCCGGACGTCATCGGCACCTACCTCCACGGCTCCTCCGTACTCGGGGAACTCAGGCCGGCCAGCGATCTGGACGTGCTGGTCGCCTCCCGGCGGCGCATGCACGAGCAGGAGCGACGGGCACTCCTCGATGGACTGCTTCAGATCTCCGGCTCCCGGAACAACGCCCGCCCGGTCGAACTCACCGTGATCGTCCAGTCCGAGGTACGGCCGTGGCGGTATCCGCCGACCGGCGACTTCCTCTACGGCGAGTGGCTGCGCACCGAGTACGAGTCCGGCCAGGTCCCCCAGCCGGAGCCGATGCCCGATCTGGCCCTGCTGATCACCATGGCGCTGGCGGGCGACCACCCCCTCACTGGCCCCCGCCCCGCCGACGCCCTCGACCCCGTTCCGCAGACCGACCTGATCCGGGCGAGCGTGGCGGGCATCCCCGGCCTGCTCGACGACCTGAACAGCGACACACGCAACGTCCTGCTGACCTTCGCCCGCATCTGGACCACGCTCGCCACGGGACAGATCAAGTCGAAGGACGCCGCCGCAGACTGGGCCCTCGCCCAACTCCCGCCCGAACTCCGCCCCGTCCTCGAACACGCCCGGCAGCTCTATCTCGACTGCCCCTATTCCGAGGAGAGTTGGAGCGATGCGTTGCGGGCGCAGGTGCGTCCGCATGTGGACCACGTGCTCGCCGAGATCAACCGGTTGTACGCCCGCATCCCACGGCTGTGAGGGCCACGGCCCGAAGTCCCAAGGCCGTGGCTCGCGTTGCCCTGTCCAAGTCCAGGGTCACGCGGCGGGCGGGCGGTGGGTCACGTCGTGCCTCGGACGGTCAGGTTCGGTGTCAGGACGATAGGGGGTGGCTGTTCGCCGGCGAGGAGTCGCCCGACTTGATGGATGGCCAGCTCGCCCAGCCGCCGCTTGTCGAGATGGAGGGTGGTCAGTGGCGGGTCCACCAGGTCGACGACGCTCAGCCCGTCGTAGCCGACCAATGCGCAGTCGTCCGGCACGCGCACGCCGAGCCGGCGGGCAGCCCGGAGCGCGCCGATCGCAACCAGGTCGTTGAAGGCAACGACGGCGGTGAGGTCCGGGCGGGCGGCGTACAGGGCCTCGAACGCATCGCCGCCTCCGGCCGGGGACTGCTCAGCCATGACGATCCAGTCCTCGTCGACGGGCAGCGCATGTTCGCCGGCGACTTCGAGGAAAGTGCGGCGCCGGACCATCGGGGCGCTCAAGCACTCGCAGTCGATCATGCCGATCCGCCGGTGACCCCGTTCGACGAGGTGCTGCATTCCGGCCCGGATCCCGGCCGCGGTGTCGATGTGGACCAACGCGTGGTTCGTCGAGTCCAGCTCGCGATCCACCAGGACCAACGGCACGGTGCCCACGTACGGCTCGAGTTGGGCGTCGGCATGGCTGATGTAGCCGACCAGGGCGTCAACCTGCCGACCGAGTGAGCGGACCAGGGCGAGTTCCCGGGACCGGTCGTTCTCGGTGCTGGCCACCAGGACCTGCCAGTCGCGTTCGTCCGCGGCCGCGATCACTCCTGCCACGAACTCCGGGAAGAAGGGGTTCACCACGTCGGGGACGATGAGCCCGACGGATACGACGTCCGGGCGGACCAGCCCCCGGCCGAACCGGCTGGGCCGGTACCGCAACTGCCTTGCGACATCGAGGACACGTTGCTGAGTCGCCGGGTCGATCTCTCCCTTGCCGTTGATCGCCCGGGAGACGGTCTGATGGGACACGCCTGCCGCCTGAGCGACGTCGCGGAGCGTGACGCGCTTGACGGTTCCCGCACCTCGCGCCCGCTGGTCTTCCGTTTCCCGCTGTCCGGCCACGCTGCCCACTCACTTCTGTTCCTGTGCCGCCCTGTGCCCCAGTCAACCAGGTTCCCGCCGGCCTGCAGCGTCCCGGTCGTCCGGCGGCGGCGTTGACGGAGCCCGCTCCGCTGGGCCAGAATCTCGTTAACGGTCACGTTAACGGTAACGGACCAAGCGAAGGAGATGGCAGTGGCTTCTCTGCGGGGCCCTCTACCGCACGAACCACACCCCACGTTCCGTGGCGTGTTCAGCAGCTGGCAGGCAAAGGCGGGCGTCTTCTCTGCGCTGCCGGACGCGCCTGTGCAGCCGGATGATCCGCAGCCCTGGTGGCATCGGCTGAGAGTTCGACTGCAGAAGCCGAGGAGCGGCGAGTTCTCGCCCAGCCGCCCCACGGCACGGGCTCGGGGCTGCCCTGCTCCCAGCGCGGAGGGCTGACGCCCGGGAACGACTGTTCGGGGTCTCGAAATCGGCAGCCGGCCGCATCCTCGACCACCTTGCAACGTCGCTCGCACTCCAACCGCGCAACCGGTTCCGCAGGGACACTGTGCTGTTCGTGGACGGCACCTTGGTTCCCACCCCTGACCACACCGACGCCGAGCAGCCGAAGGACTATCGGTACTCCACGAATCACCAGGCCGGTGCCTCGGTAGCAGCCGCAGTGATCGCGGACGGCGGCTACCGAGGCACCGGTCTGGTCATCCCGCACCGCCGTGAGCCCGTCAGACCCGACTCCAGGACTGGAAAGAGGAACACAACGCCTCCCACCGCCAAGTCCGAGCCCGCGTCGAGCACGTCTTCGCCCGCATGAAGAGCTGGAAGATCCGTCGTGACTGCAGCGTGAAAGGCGACGGCGTCCACCACGCAGTGCTCGGCCCGCACGAAGTCACGGGCGGGCCCAACGAGATGCCTGTGGGGGCGGCTCCTAGCGTCGCGAGGGGCGCAACCAGGTCTGTCGCCGTCGTGCAGCACGCCAGGCAGCCGAAGCTGTCTCCAGGTCGTCGCGGGCGCGCACGGTGTGCGGGTGCTCAGGGCCCAGCACACGGACGCGGTCAGCGAGGGTCTGTCGCAGCAGGCGTACCGCCTCTTCCTGCTCGCCCATCCTGGCCAGTGCGCTGGCGAGGTTGTGGCGGCTGGTCAGGGTATCGGGGTGGTTGAGGCCCAGCACACGGATGCGGTCGTCAACGGTCTGCCTGTGCAGGCGGACCGCCTCCGCATGCTCGCCCATCCCGTCCAGGGCGAGACCGAGGCTGTCACGACTGGCCAGGGTGTGCGGATGCAAGACTCCCAGCACACGGGCGTGGTCATCAAGAACCTCCTGCAGTAGCCGTTCCGCCTCCGCATGCTCGCCCATCCTGGCCAGTGCGCTGGCGAGGTTGTGGCGGCTGAGCAAGGTGAGGTGATGTTCGGGGCCCAGCACACGGATGCGGTCGTCAACGGTCTGCCTGTGCAGGCGGACCGCCTCCGCATGCTCGCCCATCCCGTCCAGGGCGAGACCGAGGCTGTCACGGCTGGCCAGGGTGTGCGGATGCAAGACTCCCAGCACACGGGCACGGTCGGCGAGGGTGTGCCGCAGCAAGGACACCGCTTCTGCATGCTGACCCGTCCCGTCCAGGGCACAGGCGAGGTCATGACGGCTGATCAGAGTGTCAGGGTGCGCGGGGCCCAGGACACGGCTACGGTCCTCCAGGGTCTGCCGGAGCAGCAGTATCGCCTCAACTGGCTCGCCCATTCCGAACAAGGCGTTGGCCAGGTGGTTGCGGCTGGTCAAGGTGTCGGGGTGCTGGGGGCCCAGGGTGCGGCTCTCGAAGTCGAGGAGGCGTTCCTGGAGAAGACGGGCTGCACCGAAGGCGCCGGCGTGCTCCAGCACTTGCGCGAGCGTGCCGAGAGCGGTGCGGTGATGTGCGGAGAAGCAAGGGTCAGGGAGGTCGAGCAGCATGGGCAGGTGAGGGGCGAGGAGTACGGCGGCAGGCCAACCGGCGCGCCCCTGCTCGTCCACCTCGTGCACGGCCGCGGTCAACCGCTCGGCAAGGGCTCGCTGCCACGTGGCGAGATGGGATGCCCCGGCCGCCAGAGCGACGGCATTGATCTCCCTGATCAAAGGGTGCAGCACCACCTGCGCCGGATCGCTGATGCCCGATGCCTGCCCGGCGTTGCCGGGAGAGTGAGGAAGGTCAAGCAGGCCGTACCGGTGCAGGCCGGCAAACGCAGCCTCCAACGCTGGGAAGGTGACGTCGTCTCCCGTGACGGCAGACAGCAGGTCCGGGGTGATGAGGGACAGCGGGACGGGAGCTTCGGCCATTACGGCTAGTAGTCGCAACACGGGGCGGGCCAAAGCGTTGCCTTCCCGGGCGAGCTGGTCCAGGGACACCTCCCAGGTGTGCCGCACCACAGTGCGCGCGACTCGCGGATGAGAGGCGTCCGGGTGTTCGGCTCCCAGCAGAAGGGGCAGTTCATGCTCCAGGGCTTGGCGGTAGGTGGTGAAGGTGCGGTAGCGGCTGGTAGGCCCGGCCAGGTAAGTACCGGCCGCGTGCAGCGCCAGCGGAAGCCCGCCCAGCCGCATGGCCAGGTCCCGAGCCTGCTGGGCTGTGCCAGCTGTGGGAGCAGCGTCGACCAGGATCTGGCCTGCAGACTGTGCGGGCAGCGGCTTCAAGGGCAGTAGACGGGCACGCGGCCCCCATGTCTGCGGGCTGCAATCTCGGCTGGTCATCACCAGCAGGCCTCGGCCGTGTGGGCGGATCCAACCGCGGTAATCGGCCAACGGTTCCCCTGCCGGGCCGATCTCTTGCGGCTCGTCGGCGTTGTCCACCACCAGCAGCCACCGCCGGGCCCGGCCCAACTGCCGCCACACTGTATCGGGCAGACTCGCCCGCCCGGCCCGCGCGGACTCCAACTCTGCCTCGGGCAGCCCACAAGCCAGTGCTGTCTGCACCATCTGCTGCGCCAGCTCGGCGGAATCGCGCCAGCGCACCCAAAAGACTCGCCAGCCAGCCGCGTTGGCCTGCGAGGCGAACTGCGCGGCTACCGTTGTTTTGCCCATTCCGCCGGCCGCGCACAACACCGCGAACCGCCCTCGTGGCCGCCGCAGCATGCCTGCCAGCTCGGCCAGCTCGGTTTCACGTCCGCGCACGCGCTCCACATGTGGAGGGTGCAAGGAATCATGCCGGCCCCTGCCCGATCGGCCCACCCGTCCCAGCCGCGCCAGCGGTCTTGTTGCAACATCCAGCCGCCGGTTCCACAACACCAGCCCGATGCCGGCCAACACCAGCACGGCGAACAGCGGCCAGATTACCCACGCGTGAGCCGCCCATCCTGGTACGGCGGCACTGGCGTAGTTGGTCACCAGCCCCAGCCCCGCCGTCACGACTGCGGCAGCCCCCGTCACGGTCGACCCAGCCCACGCACCCTGCCTACGCCGCATCGTCGCCACCCCCGGTCCACCGTCATCAGCATGCCCAAACCGAGACCACCTGTGCAGGAGCTTGAAAGACTGGTGGTCAAGCTGGTGAGACGCCCCTCTCTCACGACCAGCACAGCCGTTTCGAAAGAGCCGGCATCAGGCAGCCCCGGTGCCGGGCGGGATCGAACTTCCTGGGTACGTAACCGCGTACCGGGCTGGATGCTTTCACGCGAACGCCGACACGGTGAGCAGGCAAGTCCAAGATCATTTACGGGACAGGCCTGAGGGCGGCGCCATTTGGCTCCAGCCTGGGTGAATCCAACTAGGGCGTGCTTCAGCAGTGGATCAAGTCTTGTCATGATCCACTCGTGGGACGTGGAGATCTGACGGGCGAGCAATGGGCCAGGCTGGAGCCGCTGTTACCGGTAGGCAAGAAGCCGGGGCGGCCTCCGGTCTGGTCGAAGCGGCAGCTGATCAACGGCATACGGTGGCGGACGCGGACCGGTGGGCCCTGGCGTGATGTCCCTGCCCGCTACGGCGAGTGGGAGACCGTCTACGGACTCTTCCGGCGCTGGCAACGCGATGGCATCTGGTGCCGGATCCTCACCCAGCTGCAGACCGAGGCTGACACGAAAGGCCTGATCATCTGGGACGTAAGCGTGGATTCCACGGTCGCGCGGGCGCATCAGCATGCTGCTGGTGCCCGCAAGAGGGGGATCTGCAGCGGGACAAACCAGGCGGAGTCGCAGACGAGCCCGCCGACCACGGGCTCAGACGCTCACGCGGTGGACTGACCACGAAGGTGCACCTCGCGTTCGAGCACGGACAGAAGCCGCTGTCCTTCCTGGTCACCGCCGGTCAGCGGCACGACAGCCCCCAGTTCCAGCCCGTCCTGGAGCGCATCCGAGTGCCCCGCACAGGCGTCGACAGGCCGCGCCGCCGACCGGACCGGGTGCGGGCCGATAGAGCCTACGGGTCCCGAACCAACCGCGACTACCTGCGCAAACGCGGGATCCGCTGCACGATTCCGGAGAAGTCCGACCAGATCCGCAACCGCAGGAAACTGGGCACCCGCGGTGGCCGTCCGCCGAAGTGCGACAAGGCCGACCACCGAGAGCGCCACCCGGTCGAGTGCGGGATCAACCGCCTCAAGCGCCACCGGGCCGTGGCCACGAGATACGAAGAACTCCCCGACTGAAAGCAGGCGCACAACAAGAGCCCCAGGCAGGTCCGGGCCCGCGTCGACCACGTCTTTGCCCGCATGAAGACCTGGAAGATCTTGCGCGACTGCCACCTCCGCGGCGACGGCGTGCACCACGCGATGCGCGACACAGCCCGTCGGCACAACCTCAACCTCGCCGGATAGGCGAGCCGGCCACCCTGCGGATGACATGAGCTGCCGGTGAACGAGCCGACCGCCCACGCCAGTTCCGAGGTCATTTCGTCTGCTGGCGGGCCTGCTTCACCTCGCGGTCGACAGCCCAGGCGTCAGCGACCGGCCCGAGGTGGCCGAGCTTGTCGGGGTTGATCACCGAGCGGATGGTCTGGATCTGCCCATCGAGCACCTCCAGGGCCAAGATGTGGAGCACGTTGCCGTCCCGGTCGCGGAAGATCGCTCCGGGCTGGCCGTTGACCTCGTGCGGCTCGAAGGTCACCTCGATCCGGGCCATCCATGGGAAGACGGAGGCGAGCAGCCGGGCCACGTTCTCGGCGCCGATGACGGCCCTGGCCAGCTGCGGGGCCTTGCCGCCGCCGTCCCCGACCATCGACACGTCGGCGGCGAGCAGATCCCGCAGGCCGACGACATCGCCTTCGCGGAGGGCGTCGAGGAATCGCGTCGCCAGCTCCTGCCGCTCCTGGCGGTCCGCTTCGAACCGTGGCCGTCCGGCCTGCATGTGCCGCCGCGCCCGTACCAGCAGCTGCCGGCACGCCGCCTCCGACCGCTCCAACGCCGCGGCGACCTCGTCGAAGCCGAAGCCGAACACCTCCCGCAACACGAACACCGACCGCTCCAGCGGACTGAGCCGCTCCAGGAGCAGCAGCGCCGCCATCGACACAGAGTCGGCCAGTTCCGCTGAGCGTGCCGGATCCTGATAGGGATCGGTGAGCAGCGGCTCGGGGAACCACGGCCCGACATACTCCTCCCGCCTCACCCGTGCGGAGCGCAGCACGTCGATCGAGATCCGCGTCACCGTGGCGGACAGGAAGGCCTTGGTCGACGTGGGCCGGGTCGCCGAGCCGTCGAAGCGCAGCCAGGTCTCCTGTACCGCGTCCTCGGCCTCACCCACGCTGCCCAGAATCCGATAGGCGATCGAGAACAGCAGCGGTCGCAGCTCCTCGAACTCCTCGACCTTGCTCACGCCGACTCCCCCTTGCAGTCCTCCCGCCCGGCCGTACTCGTCGACGCGGGCATGTCCTGGTGATCATCCGGTCCACCGTTGGCTCAGAGCAAGGCCCCATGGGCCGGGAGCCCGGAGCCCGCCGCTCGGGTCCGGGCCGGTTGCCGACGACCGATCAGTGGAACTGGCCGACCTCGTAGTCGCCGGCCGGCTGCTGGGTGATGATGTTCAGCCGGTTCACCGTGTTCATGAAGGACACCAGGATCACCAGGGCGGTGAGCTGCTCCTCGTCGTAGTGCTCGGCGGCACGCGCCCATACCTCGTCGCTGACCCCGCCGACCGCGTCCGCGACCCGGGTCCCCTGCTCCGCCAGCTCCAGCGCGACGCGTTCAGCCTCGGTGAAGACCGTGGCCTCTCGCCACGCCGCAACCAGGTTCAGCCGCACCGGGGCCTCCCCGGCAGCGGCGGCCTCCTTTGTGTGCATGTCGATGCAGACGGCGCAGCCGTTGATCTGACTCACGCGCAACGCCACCAACTCCTGCGTCGCGGCCGGCAGCGGGGATTCCTTGAGCGCCTTGCCCGCCGACATGAAGTGTTTGAGGGCCTTGCTGGGGTTCGGGCCGGCGAAGTAGTTCAGTCGCGCGTCCATCGTGTGCTCCTCCGTGTTCGTCAGTGGCTACACCCCCTGAGACGAGGTAGCCCGACGCCCTGTGACACGGACGCGTGTGACCCACGTCTGCCCGCTGCCGGGGTGTTCGGAGATGCACCGGCGGGGTTGCGGTCTCGTCACAGGGGTGCGGGCAATCCTCGATCAAGGAGCTGATGATGAACCTCACGCGGTGGATCACGGCTGGCCACTGTCTGGCTGGCCGGCAGTGCCCAGATGCTCGTGCCCAAGGAGAAGACGGCCGGCATGGGCACCGCCACCCAATGGGTCGACGACTTCAGCCCCGGCGCCTCCAGGCCATCGGCGCCCTTGAGCTCCTGTCCACGACGGGCCTGGTCCTGCCCGCCCTGCCAGACATCGCACCGGTTCTGGTGCCATTGGCCGCCACCCGCCCAGAGTCGCCATTCGGCGGTGCGGTGATCACGCGCCTCCGCCATGGCGAGAACCTGACTATCGTGGGCGCCCTGGTCCATCTCACCCCTGGCCGCCTTCGTGGCGTGGGGCCGCTTCGGCCCCGAGTCCTTCATCGGCCGACCACTCAGCTCAGGGAGCCGGTAGCCGAAGGCGCCCGGGCTCAGCCCGATGTACGGGCTTTGGAACGGCTCCGGCACAGTATTCGTGCCAGCCACGACCCACAGATTGATCTCACCCCAGTCGCCCAGGATCGTGTAGCTGCTGTCGACACTGGTCAGGGAGTCGACTGATCCCAAGTCGGCACTGCCGCTCGCGACGGTCGCAGGCTTGATGACACTCTGGCCTGTCCAGTGCAGCTCCGGACTGACGTCCTCGAACCCCGGGACGCTCGGAAAGTCATCGTGCATGGCTCATCGCTCGGGCCGTCTGCCAAAACGCTGATCTTCAGCGGGCTTCTGCCTGGTCAGAGGCGGCCTGGATGCTGCGTCGAACCTGAGCTTCAGTGTTGTAGCCCACCGTCAGGGTTGGCTGGCGAGGGTCTTCGTCCTCGTTGTCGATGAGGAAGGAGACGCCGTAGATGTCGCCGGCACCGGCGGCCGGGATCGTAGAACGTCGTTGTCGGAAGGGTTCTGTCGCCCCGGGTCATGAGTCCCACCGGTCGCAGTATTCGATGTGGATCTCGCGCGCATCGCCGAGAATGCCGTCGTTGGAGTGGAACTCGGTGCAGAAGTGCGGATAGTTCGGATGGACGGGGACGTAGCCGGGACCGTGCCGGGCGACGTCAAGGAAGTGCCGGGCGGTGTCCCTGAACACCTTCGCGCTGCCGGTCATGAACAGGGTCTCCGCGTGGACATGCTGGTGAAACAGATCCCGGTTCTACCGGTAGTGCCGTGCCTCGTGGTCAACTACGGCTGCGCCAGGGTGTCCTGGGACGGGCAGCGTCACCGTCTGCGGACGCCCCGGGCCGAGCCGCCTGCGCACTTCCTTCCAGCTTGAGGGCGCGAACTGGAGTGAGTGGTGCAGCAGCACGAGATCGAGCTGCCGCGTGCCCTCTTCCGGCAGCTCGCTGGAGGGAGACTGGTTGGCTCGCATCGGCAGGTGGACCAGTGAGCGCGGTGAAGAGGCGGCAAGCGTCCACAGCCCGCCGATTCGCTGCGCGGCATCCTGATCGACGTAGGCGTCCAGGTGCCGATCGTGGTCGACGAGCACGGCATGGACCAGAGGCCGGGCTGGTCTGATGACCTTGAACTCCATGGATCCGAGCCGCGCTTGGTGGATGGCGATCTGTAGCTTCATCGGTTCTCCGGGACACATCGGCTGGCATCGGCGGCGTAGGCGGCCCGGTTCGCGGCGGGGAGGGTGAACAGGGCTGTGGAGCAGTTCTGTTGGAGCTCACTCCGATGACAGGTGCCCCTCCCAGGCGCCGAGAACGGCGCTGAGCAAGCCCCGATGAGTTGCGACCCAGTCGGACGGCAGATCGATGGGCACCCGCACGGTCGTCATCGAGATCACTTTGTCTTCAACCACCACCTCGGGGCAGTCACGCTCGCCGTTCAGGTGGATGTAGATGGATGGCCCGCGCTGGACGTGCAACCAGGCGATGTCCTCACTGGCCTCCAGGCGGTCCAGTGCCTCGGCCCACGAGGTGAGCCGCGATCGCCACAACGCGAGGTCCACGCGGCCGGCCACGAACGGCGTGTCGACGACAATCTCTGCGGCGAGCCCACCGGCCACACCCTGCAAGGGGCCAAGCACGGTGATGCGCACACTGTTGCCTTCGTCATCGCGCAAAAGAGCCAGATCCAACTGCCCAGCCGTTACCACGCCGCCTCCCACGAAGATGAGGCGATCTTGACGCACCTCCGCCTCAGCTGGCCAGCGACTTCCGAGTGGAGTGCGCCATTTCGTTAGGAGCTCTCAGGGCTGCATGCCGATCTTGTGCAGCCGTGGACCGACCTCGCTGTTGTTGAGTGGACGCCCTGGTTGCCCTCCGGGCAAGAAGCCAAGGGGCATCGTCCGGAGTGTCGATCTTTAAATTGGGGTGCCGAGGCTTCCTGGATATTTCGGGTCAGGACGTCGACGCATAGTGGTGGGCAAGGTCGGTGGCGAGGTCGCGGAGGTGAGCCCTGGCTTCGGTGGGGCCGTGCACAGTGATGGCGCTCCCGAACGGCAGTAGTGCTCGCACGTCCTCCAGATGCAGGAAACGGATCGTCACCCTGCGGCCGGTGGCGGATTCTTCCTGGTCGTCCGGGACGAGTCGTGGGCCGAAGATCCGTTGCGCTCGCGCGATCTGGGTCTCTTCGATGGTGGCGCTGACCTCGATCGCGTGGTTGTGCTCCCACTGATCAATGAGCGCCGCAGCGACGGTGGCCAGGGTCTGGCCCTCCCGGATCCGTCGTGACCGGTCGACTTCCTCCCACGTCGTGATCCGTTCGAGTCGATACATCCGTGGCACTCCGGCACAGTCGGCGACGAGGTACCAGATGCCGGCCTTGGCGAGCAGCCCGTAGGGATCCACGACCAGGTCGCGTGGGCATGACTCGCGTGGGCTGTCGTACTCGATCCGTAGCCGGCGGCCTCGCCGCACTGTGCCGATCAGCGAAGCCGGAGTCGTGCCGGAAGCTCGTGCCTGACGCCAGGGACGGCTGTCCACGTGCACTACGTCGGTGAGCGGCAGGAGCTCATGAACTCGACGTGGCTGTGCAGCGGCGATCTTGGAAAGCGCGCGCCGACTTTCGGCCGATGCGTTGAGCTCGGCACGTTGCTTCTCGTCCAGCCCGGTCAGCGACAGATGATCACGCTCGCCCGGTGTGAGTCGCGTGAGGTCGAGCCCGGTCCCGGGCAGCATGGTCACGCCTCCGAGGCGGCCCCGGTGGGCGGTCACCGGCAGACCGGCGTCGCGGAGCCAGTTCAGGTCCCGGGTGATGGTGCGAAGGGACACCCCGAGCGCTGAGGCAAGTTCCTGTGTGGTCACGGCCTCCCTCGATTCGAGGAGCAGCATCAGGCTGAAGAAGCGATCTGGGGTCACCCACCAATTTTCTCAGCGAATTGCGACACGATGCGGCGCATTTCCTGGTCAGGCTGGCGGACGCGTACCTACGACTGTGAAGGACCAACCATGACCAAATCCGTCGTGTCCATCGTCTACGTGAACGACGCTCCCGCCGCAGCTCGTTTCTACGGCGACCTCCTCGGCCTGAGCCCCTCGTTCGAGACGTCGGGATACATCACGTTCGACCTCGGGCCGGGCGCTGACCTCGGTGTGTGGTCCGGCCAGTTCGAGGATCTGTCACCGGACGTCCCGCGCACCGGTGAGGTGTGCCTGGCCGTCGACGGTGGACCCGACGAGGTCAACGCGACCTTCGAGCAGTGGAATGCCAAGGGGGTCACGATCCTGCGCGAGCCGCATGATGCGGGGTTCGGACTGACCTTCCTCGCAGCCGATCCTGACGGGAACCGTATCCGCGTCGCACCGATGGGCTGAAAGGCCGCAATACGGCAGGCGCGCACGACAGGTGTCGCGCCTGCCGTCGTCCGACTTCGAGGACGACGGGCGCCCCACGCGAATCGCCGCTGAGATGGGCACGCGAGCGCCGGAAGCGCGCCACCCGGCCGGACGAGACGCCGCCGCGGGGAATGGTGTGGACACTCGTGTCGGACAGCAACCCGCCTTCGTGGGCGAGGCGTTCGCGGGCGCGACGCTGCGGAGTCCGAGACCCCTCGCCGACCCTGACGCTGCGGAGTCCCGGGCCCTTCTCCGACCGAGGGCGGCACGGGTCCGGGCTTCTCCGACCGTCGGCGAGTTGCTCGCTGCGGACCGTCAGGTGTTGAGTGCCTCGATCAGGGCCTTCACCACGTCCTCGGTCGATGCGTTGCCGCCGACGTCTCGGGTCAGGACACCCGCCGAAGTCGTCGCCTCGATGGCCTTGTTGAGGCGGGCCGCCTGCTCGGGCAAGCCGAAGTGCTCCAGCATCAGTGCGGCGCTGCCGACGGCTCCGATGGGGTTGGCCAGGTCCTGGCCCGCGATGTCCGGGGCGGAGCCGTGGACGGGCTCGAACATGCTGGGGTAGCGGCGCTCGGGGTTGAGGTTGGCGCTGGCCGCCAGGCCCAGGCTGCCGGCCAGGGCGCTGCCGAGGTCGGAGAGGATGTCGGCGTTCAGGTTGGACGCCACCACGACCGACAGGTCCTCCGGCTTGAGCACGAACTTCGCGGACATCGCGTCGACCAGGACGCTCTCCGTCTCGACGTCCGGGTAGTCGGCGGCCACGCGCTTGAAGACGTCGTCCCACAGGACCATGCCGTACTGCTGGGCGTTGCTCTTGGTCACGGAGGAGACCTTCCTGCGGTCCCGGGTACGGGCCAGGTCGAACGCGAACCGCATGATCCGCTCGCAGCCGACCTCGGTGAACAGGGCGGAGTGGACGGCGACTTCACCGCCGGGCCCGCGTCCGCCGAGGTTGCGGCCGCCGAGGCCCGCGTACTCGCCCTCGCTGTTCTTGCGGACGACGACCCGGTCGAGCTCGGTGTCGTCCGCCTTGCGCAGCGGACTGACGACGCCCGGCAGGAAGTGCACGGGGCGGACGTTGGCCCACTGGTCGAAGCTCTGGCAGATCTTCAGGCGCAGGCCCCAGAGGCTGATGTGGTCCGGGACGGTGGGCCGGCCGACCGCACCGAAGTAGATCGCGGCCACGGCCTCGCCGCGCTCCGCACGGCCTGTTCGGCTCGTCCGTTGCCCGGGGTATGCGTCATTGCAGCCTCCCTGATCGCGCGACACCGAGCCCGATCGGTCCGCGCCGGCTTGCGGCACAGTGAACCGGGCGGCGGGGCGGGGGGTCCACGACCAAAAATCGCTGCCCCGTAGAGGCCGGGCCTATCGATACGGGCGCGAGGGCGGTGACGTACGTGTCACTCGGGCGCACGGCCGTCCCGGCGTCCGCGTTTTGCCGTGCCGGGCACGCTCTGCGGGGGACGGCTTTCCCTTCGGTCACTCGCCCGAGTTCGACGCCGCCGCGCCTGCCGGACCGGGACGGAGCATGGCCCGGTAAAGGGCGTCGTGCTCGGGCGAGGCGGGCAGGGGGCCTCGGGTCGGGCTCTCCAGGGACTGGATCAGCAGGGCCACGACGCGTCGCCAGGCATCCGGCGCGGCGTCGCCGGTCGCGTTGACGACGCCGGCATTGGCCATGTGGATCAGCACCAGGTCCGAGGGGTCGAAGTCCTCGCGCAGACGGCCGGTGGCCTTGGCGCGGCCGATGAGTTCGACCATGCCCTCGTAGGCCTCGTTCCGGCGGCGTTCCAGCGCTTTGGCGGAGGGAAACGTCGTGGTCAGCACGTCGGCGAAGCCGTAGTCCGCGGCCTGCATCGCGCAGACGCTCTCGACGTAGCCGACGAAGCCGTGCCACGGGTCGGGGTCCGCCAGGGCGGTGGTGACCGCGTCGGCGTAGGCGCCCATACGGTCGATGAAGACGGCGTCGACCAGTTCCGCCTTGGTGGGGAAACGCCGGAACATGGTCGCGATCCCGACCCCCGCCTCGCGCGCCACCGAAGCCATGGAGGCGTTCAGGCCGTCACGCGCGAAGACCGTGCGGGCGGCGGCGATGATCCGCTCCCGGTTGCGCTCGGCGTCACTGCGCAGGGACTGCCCTGCGGGGGCGTCGGGGTGCTGGTCACCAGGGGGCATACGCCGGAGCATATCAATCGGATTGCCCTATCCACTTTTGCTGGTACGGTGGTCGAGCGAAAATGGAGAGACCTATCCACATCATGCAAACGGATAGGCCTTACCGGATCTCCCCTGTCAACAACCGCCTTTCGGAAGGATCACCGTGACCAGCATCGCCATCGTCGGCGCCGGCCCTCAGCTCGGCCTGGCCATCGCCCGCACCTTCGGCTCTCGAGGCTTCGACGTCGCCCTGATCTCCCGCAGCCGCGACAACCTCGACCCCCTCGTGGGCAAGCTCACCGCGGAGGGCATCACCGCCGCCGCGTTCCCCGCGGACGTCATCGACCGTGCCGCACTGGACCAGGCGCTCCGGGACGCCGCCTCGAAGTTCGGCGGTATCGACGTCCTGGAGTACTCCCCGGTGGGAACGTTCGACTCCACCGCTTTGACCACCCCCACCGGGACCGACCCGGCACATGTCCAACTCCAGATCGAGTTCCAGCTCTACGGCGCCATCACCGCCACCCGGGCGGTACTGCCCGCGATGCGTGAGGCCGGCGCGGGCACGTTGCTCTACACCACCGGCGCCGGCTCCATCGACCCCGTGCCGCAGGTCGCCAACGTGAACGCCGCGGCCGCGGCGCTGCGCAACTGGGCGATCAACCTGCACAAGGAGCTGGACGGCACCGGCATCCAGGCGGCCCACGTCGGCATCGACGTCTCGATCGGCACCCCGGCCCTCCCCGGCTTCCCGACGGCCCAGCCCGACGAGATCTCCCCCGCCTACTGGGACCTGCACACCACCAAGCGCGATCAGGCCGAACTCGTCTTCAGCCGCTGAGCGCCTCCTGGCCCCGTCATGCTTCGCCGAAGCCGGATCGCGCCGCCGCGGAATGCCGCCCGCGGCGGCGCGCTCCGCGGCGAGGGCAGGCCCAGGTGACTTCATGAGATCACGCCCTGCGGCCGCGGTCCGCGACGAACTGCCGCCTTTCGAGCCGTACATCACGATCATCGCCCGCGACGAAACCGTCCCTGGCCTCGGGGGGTGTGCCGGAGGTCTTGGTCCGCGTCCTGTTGCCCGCACCTCTGCGTCGCCGAACTCGGCTGCCGTCCCGAGACGCGGTCGATGCTGGATCATGACGACGTCCAACAGTGGAACGGCCTTGTCAGCAGGGGATGACGCGGTCGTCACAGCGGTGGCACGCGGCGGGGTACGGCAGCGGTGCCTGTCCACGGTGCGATGAGCGCGGCGGCCACGGAGACGATGGCCAGAAGGAAGAACAGCGGCTCATAACCGCCGAGCGGCACGGCCAGGGCGGCGCCGGCGAAGGGTGCGAGGGCTGCCGCGGACGTGGCCGGTGCCGCGAGGAGTCCGGAGAGGCGTCCGTAGTGGGCGGTGCCCCAGCGGTCGGTGATGGCGGTGGCCTGGAGCAGGGTGAGGTTGCCGCGGACCATGCCGGCCACGATCGACACGGTGATGAGCATGGCGTACGGGCCGGGGACAGCGGCGAAGGCGGCGGTGGTCAGTGCGCCGAAGGCAATGAGGACCGTGGTGCGGGTCGTGGCGGTGGTGCGGCGGGCGATCGCGGCGTACAGGGTGCGGCCGAGGGTCTGTCCGGCGCCACCGATGCCGAGGACCCAGGCGGCCTGGCTGGTGGAGTACCCGCGTTCCAGGAGGAGCGGGACGAGGGCGACGACGACGGCGTACATCGCGAAGGCCGACAGGGTGAAGGCGGCGGCGAGCAGCAGGAACGGTCGGCTGCGCCCGACCCCGGCGGCGCCTGCTCCCGCGTGTGCCGTGGCGGTCGGGGCGTCGGGCCAGGGTGCGCGCAGGGCCAGGGCGTGGGCGGGGATGGTGATGGTGGCGAGGACGGCGGCGAGCACGAGGTAGGTGTGGCGCCAGGAGAGATGGTCGGCGAGGGCTGCGGTCAGGGGTGCGAAGACGGTGGAGGCGAGGCCGCCGGCAAGGGTGACGACGGTCAGGGCGCGCACGTGGTCGGGGGCCCACCAGCGGGTGAGTGCGGCGAACGCGGGCTGGTAGAAGGTGGCGGCCATCGCGAGTCCGGCCAGCGCCCAACCGGCAATGAACACCGGGACGTTGGGGGCCGTGGCCACGATCAGCAGGCTGACCACTCCTAGCACGGAGCCGGCGGTCATGACGACGCGCGGGCCGCGCCTGTCGAGGATGCGCCCGACGCGGATCCCGGTGAGGGCGGAGACGACGAGGCCGAGGGAGAACGCCGCGGTGGTCGCCCCGGCCGGCCAGCCGGTCGCGGCGGTGATCTGCGGGTTGAGCACGGGGAACGCGTAGTAGACGATGCCCCAGCTCACGATCTGCGTGACACAGAGGGCGGGCAGGGCGGCGCGGGGCCGCGACCGGTCACCTGTTCCGGTCGCGGCCCCGCGTGCGGGGGTGTTGAGGTCGGTCACGAGCCGCAGCAGCCGCCCGCCGGGGCCTGCTCGGCAGCGGCCTCGAGCGGGGCGGGGGCGCCGAGTCGGACGAGCTGCGGCGCGGGCGCGCAGCAGCCGCCGCCGTCGCCCTCCTGGGTGTCGGGCGCGTCGAACAGGCCGGCGCCACCGCAGACTCCGGTCTCGGGCAGGGTGAGCTCGACACGGTCGGCGGACTCGATGTCGCCGGCGATCGCCGCGGCGACGGAGCGCACCTGCTCGTAACCGGTCATCGCCAGGAACGTCGGGGCGCGGCCGTAGGACTTCATCCCGACCAGGTACACGCCGTGCTCGGGGTGGGAGAGCTCGCGGTGGCCGTGCGGGTAGACGGTGCCGCAGGAGTGCTGGTTGGGGTCGATCAGCGGCGCCAGGGCGACGGGGGCCTGGAGGCGCTCGTCGAGACCGAGGCGCAGCTCGTCGAGGAAGGACAGGTCGGGGCGGAAACCGGTCAGCACGATCACCTCGTCGACCGGGTCGAGGCGGCGGCCGTCCTCGCCGACCAGGACCAGGCGGCCGTCGGTGTCGCGCTCGATCGCCTCCGTGCGGAAACCGGTGACGGCGTCCGCGTGGCCCTCGTCGACGGCGGCCTTCGCCGCCAGGCCCAGGGCGCCGCGGGCGGGGAGCTGGTCGGCTTCGCCGCCGCCGAAGGTGGAGCCCGAGATGCCCCGGCGCAGGATCCACACGCCCTTGGTGTTCGCGCCGTCGTCGGACTTGGCGAGGTCGGCGAGGTAGGCGAGAGCGGTGAAGGCGGAGGCGCCGGAGCCGATCACGGCGGTGCGCCTGCCCGCGTACCGGGCGCGGACGGCGGGGTCCCTCAGGTCCGGGACGCGGTAGGTGATCCGGTCCGCGGCCCCCTTCTCGCCGAGCGCGGCAAGGCCGCTGCCACCAGCCGGGGACGGCGTGGCCCAGGTGCCGGAGGCGTCGATGACGGCGCGGGCGAAGAGGCGCTCCTCACGGCCGTCGGCGTAGGCGACGTGCACGACGAACGGCTGCTGCTCGCGGTCGGCGTCCACGATCCGGTCCCGGCCGGTCCGGGAGACTCCGGTGACGGTGGCGCCGGTACGGACGCGGTCGCCGAGGACGTCGGCGAGCGGCTGCAGGTAGAGGTCGGCCCAGTCGCCGCCGGAGGGGTAGCCGGACGGGTCGGGGCGTGTCCAGCCGGTGGGAGCCAGCAGCTTCTCGGCGGCGGGGTCGACGAGCTCGCCCCAGGTGGAGAACAGGCGCACGTGCGACCACTCGCGCACCGCGGCGGCGGCAGTGGGGCCGGCCTCCAGGACCAGGGGCTCAATGCCGCGGTCGACCAGATGGGCGGCGGCGGCCAGGCCGATCGGGCCGGCTCCGACGACCACGACGGGCATGCGGTCGGTGGTAGGCGCGTTCACGAGACTCCCCTTTGTTTCGACGTTTGTCGATGTATCTGCCCGGCCAGGATGGCACCTGATTAGACATGCGTCAACATAGACATCCATCGAATTTGATGGACCGATACTCCCTGGCCAGCCTGGTTCGATGTATGTCAACATAGACGCATGCCGAATTCGAAGGTGTTGCCGCTGTTGGAGCCCGAGGTGCCCGAGGATGTTGCGCCGTGCTGCCCGCCGCTGACCGAGCGCCCCTTCACGGCCGAGGAGGCCGACACCGCCGCGCGCATGTTCAAGGCGCTGGGCGACCCCGTGCGGCTGCGGCTGTTCTCGGCCGTGGCCTCGCACGCGGGCGGCGAGGCGTGCGTGTGCGACATCTCCGACGTCGGAGTGTCCCAGCCGACCGTCTCCCATCACCTGAAGAAGCTCAAGGAGGCCGGGCTGCTGACCTCCGAGCGCCGCGGCACGTGGGTCTATTACCGGGTCGAGCCGTCGGTGCTGGCCGCGATGGGCAAGCTGCTGACCATCGCGCCGACCTCTGTCTGAAGGCACCGATCTGGCAGGCACACCTCCGGCAAGAAGTCCGCCATCACCAGACGCTGGGTGAAGAACGACCGGCTCAACCACAAGGCTGTTGTCAGCACGGCTTGAGCTGGTCAGCGGGGAGTGAGGCAGGCTTCGAGGGCGGCTCGCTGTTGCGGGGGCAGATGGTCACCGAGGGGGACTTTTCGGGGGCTGTGCTCGCCTTCGCAGAGCCAGCTCTGTTCGTCGTCATCGAACCACCAGTCCTCAGCGCCCCACATCGGGTGTCCCTGGAGCAGGTGTCCGGCCAACGCCTCGCTCGACTCAGGAGCACCCTGAGCGATGAGCGCTCGGACCACGACGGTCACCGCCTCGTCCGGAACCGCCGCGTCGCCGAGAACAGGCAGGAGAAGGAGGAGACGGGCGTGCGAGTCGGTGACGCCTGCCGCACTCGGTGGTGCCTCCAGCAGGGCGGCGAGCTCGGGCCAGCACAGCCCGGGGCCGATGCGGTCCTGATCGTCGCTGGCCAGGACGAGATCCTGGCTCCAGTCAGGATGTGTGAGGAAGTAGTCCGTGGTCGTGAACTCCTCGCCGCTGTTGAAGTGCACGACGATCGCGAAGCCGTCGGCCAGCGGCACCGTGAACATGGGCCACGCCGACGGGTCGTGGAGCGTGTCCAGCATGGCGTTCGTGTCGCCCGCGTCCGATCCGAAGGCCTCCGGCGTGAACTCCCCAGCCAGGTCCGCCAAGTACGCAGGCCAGAAGCCCGGCTCATCCAGGAGCGAGTGCCCGTCCGCGACGGGCGACGCGGAGTACCAGTGCCGTGTCATCACCATGCCGGGATTGTCTCCAAGCGCGGGCGGGGCTGCTCGAAGACCCCGTCACGGTCGACCGGCTTGACGGCACGGCAACGTGAGTTGTCCCAGGCGGCTTCAGCAGGCTGGGGGTTCCACAGCCGGGCGCAACGCTCCACCTCTTCGGGGTTCAGGTCCCTGTCGCCCTCGGTGCGCGGCAGGGTGGTGTCCCACGGCCGGCGGCCATCGGTGCGCGGTGCGAGGGGCATGCCGAGGATGGAGCTCTGGTCAACGAGGCCTGGCTGCTGGTGGAGTTGGTGGTGGCGCGGCAGGACGTACGACTGGAAGGCGGGCGCTCGGGGCCGAAGCGCGTGGCGCATCCGAGGATGGGCCGGCGGATGCCGGGCCAGCGCAGGCGGACTGGAAGACTAACTGGCCCTAACAAAGCCTCTGGACGTGTCGGTGGGTGATCAGGCAGACGGCGAGGCCGAGGAAAGCTTCGTGGATGTCGTCGCGCCGTTCCCAGCGGATGCGCAGGCGGCGGAAGCCGTGCAGCCAGGAGATGGTGCGCTCGACGACCCACCGGAACGTGCCCAGGCCGGTGCCGTGAGGCTGGCCCCGTTCGGCGATCGCGGGCCGGATGCCGCGTTCACGCAGGAGCCGGCGGTACTTGTCGTGGTCGTAGCCGCGGTCCGCGAAGAGCATGTCGGGCCGCCTGCGTGGCCGGCCCACTACTCCCGCCACCGCCGGGATCTTGTCCAGCAGGGGCAGCAGTTGGGTGACGTCGTTGCGGTTTCCGCCGGTCAGCGACACGGCGAGCGGGATGCCCTGGCCGTCGGTGAGGACGTGGTGCTTGCTGCCCGGCCGTGCGCGGTCGACCGGGCTGGGTCCGCTTTTGGGCCCCTGCGTGCGGCCCGGACATGGGAGGAATCGATCACCGCCCGGGACCAGTCCAGCTGGTTCTTCGACCGCAGCCTGTTCAGCAGCAGCTGATGTAGCTGGTCCCACACGCCGGCCTCGTTCCAGGCCGCCAGGCGCCGCCAGCAGGTCATGCCCGAGCCGAAGCCCAGCTCCTGGGGCAGGTACTCCCACTGGATGCCGGTGTGCAGGACGAACAAGATGCCGCACAAGGCCTGCCGGTCGGGCACTCGCGGCCGTCCCTCGACCTGCTTGGGCGGTGGCTCGGGCAGCAACGGTTCGATGAGCGACCACAGTTCGTCCGACACGATCCACGGCCGCGACTGACGCTTCCCCATGACCACATCAACGAGCGATCAAGCCGACAGTCACATGATCAACTCGCTTTTGTTAGAGCCAGTAAGTCCGCCCATACTGCCCGTTCGCGGTTTCCACGATGGCCACAGCACGGGAAAAGCCTGATCAGTCACGCCCTGTGTCAGACGCAACGCAGGGCCGCCGCCCACCCTCTTCCGGCAGTACGTGTCACTCGGCGCGTTCCCTCCCGGACGGGAACACGAGGGCCACCAAGGCCAGTCCGACCGCCCCGCCGACGAGCTGCATGCCGATGAAGCCCACCAGCGAGCCGGGAGCGATGCCCGCGAAGGTGTCCGTGAAGGTGCGGCCGATGGTCACCGCGGGGTTGGCGAAGGAGGTGGAGGAGGTGAACCAGTAGGCGGCTCCGATGTAGGAGGCGACCGCTACGGGCGCGTACTGCAGGCGGCCGACGCGGGCGAGGCCGAAGATCAGCAGGATCAGGCCGGCCGTGGCGACGACCTCGCCCAGGAGCAGGTGCCCGGCGGAGCGATCGTGCGTGGACCACTTCACCAGGGGTTCACCGAACATCGCGTCCGCCAGGATCGCGCCCGCGACCGCGCCGACGACCTGCGCCGGCAGATACACCGCCACCTCGCGGAGTGTGACGCCCGAACCTCCGCGTCGCGCCGTCCACCATTCGGCCAGCGTGACGACCGGGTTGAAGTGGGCGCCGGACACCGGGCCGAGCAGGAGGATCAGGATGCCGAGGCCGAAGACCGTGGCCATGGAGTTGGCCAGCAGCTGCACACCGACGTCCGTGGTCAGTTCGGTGGCCTGGATGCCGGAGCCGACCACGACCGCCACCAGCAGGGCGGTGCCTATGAGTTCGGCGGCGGCCCGGGCGAGAAGGGGGCTGCGCGACGGAGCGGCACCCGGCGCCACGGACTCGGGCGCGGGCGCCACCGCCGTGGACTCCACCGGCGTGGACTCCACCGGCACGGACTCCACCGGCACGGACTCCGCGGGCGGGGCGGCTTCGGCGGCGGTCACGGGCAGGCCCTCTTGTTCTTTGTGGCAGCGCGAGCGGACTCGGCCAGGTCGGCGAACTGACCCGCGAGCCGGGCGATGACGTCCGGGCACAGCTTGTAGTACGTGTACCGGCCGCACGGCTCCGTCTCCACGACCCCGGCCTCGCGCAGCACCTTCAGGTGGTTGGAGAGGTTGGTCTGCCGGGCACCGGTCTCCTCCACGAGATGGGTGGTGCACAGCGTCTCCTGGGCGAGCAGGGTCACGATCCGGAGCCTGAGCGGGTCGGCCAGAACCCGGATCAGATCAGTGTCGACTGACGTCAGCATGCGCTGATACTGTCACATCAGCGGTGACTGACACCACCGGATGCTGATACGTCGTGCCCGTACGCCCATACGCCGGTACAGATGCGAGACAAGAGAGACCTCTGATGTCCGACAAGCCCTCCGTGCTCTTCGTCTGCGTGCACAACGCCGGCCGTTCCCAGATGGCAGCCGCCTGGCTGACCCACCTCGCCGGGGACCGCGTCGAGGTCCGCTCCGCCGGCTCCGACCCGGGCAAGCAGGTCAACCCGGCCGCCGTCGCCGCGATGGCCGAAGTCGGTATCGACATCTCCGCCGAAGTCCCGAAGATCCTCACCGTCGACGCGGTGAAGGAGTCCGACGTCTGCATCACCATGGGCTGCGGCGACACCTGCCCCGTCTTCCCCGGCAAGCGCTACCTCGACTGGAAGCTCGACGACCCGGCCGGACAGGGCGTGGAAGCCGTCCGGCCGATCCGCGACGAGATCAAGACCCTGGTCGAGAACCTGATCGCCGAGATCACTCCGGCGAAGCCGGAAGCGACGGCCTGAGCGCGACAAGCAACGTCGTCATCATCGGCTCAGGCCTCGCCTAAAGCACGACCACCCTCTGCACCGCTCGCGTCCGACCGGAGCCGGCCGCGTAACGGATATCGGCATGAGTCGGTGACTCCGGAGGCCTCGTCCGTGCCGGGCACGCCCTGCATTCAGTGGTGGATCACCACGCCATCTCACCGTGACGGTCGCGGAAGGTTCCGGTCGGCCCGTCCGGACCGATGGTGGCAAGTTCGACGATCGCGTCGGTGCCCTCGGTCACGGTCTGCGGGCCGCTGTGTCCGTTGAAGTCGGTCGCGGTGTAGCCCGGGTCGGCGGCGTTCACTTTCACATCCGGCCAGGACTTCGCGTACTGCGTGGTCAGCATGGTCACCGCGGCCTTCGACGCCGTGTAGAGCGGCGCGAGGTTCTTCGACTCGATGCGCTCGGCGTCGTGGGTGGCCGCGAACGACCCCATGCCGCTCGACACATTGACGATGACCGGGTGCGCGGACTTGCGCAGCAGCGGCAGGAACGCGTGCGTGACGCGGACGATCCCCACGACATTGACTTCGAACACCTCGCCGGCATCGGCGGCTGTGATCCGGTCGGCGGGGCTGTGCGTCCCGAAAACGCCTGCGTTGTTGATCAGGACGTCGATGCCGCCCTCGTGAGCGGCGATGTGGGTGGCGGCAGCGGCGACCGAAGCGTCGTCGGTCACGTCGATCTGGACGAAACGGGCGCCGAGTGCGTCGGCGGCCGCCTGGCCGCGCTCCGGATCACGAGCGCCGATGAGGACGGTGTGCCCGGCCTCGATCAAGCGGCGGGCGGTCTCGTACCCGAGGGACTTGTTGGCACCTGTGATGAATGTGGTCGTCATGCGTCCACTCTCGGCCCGTGGCGGGAGGCCAGCCAGTGCCCTCCATGACGGTAGGACCGCCAGTACCAGGCACAGCGGCTCCCTTGCGGACACAATGGCCGAGTGGACGAGACCCTGGGCACGGCACTGCACCGCTGGCGCGACCGCCTCTCCCCCGCCGATGTCGGACTGGCCTCACGGCCCGGCCGACGTGCGGTGGGGCTGCGCCGCGAGGAGCTGGCCGAACTCGCCGGGCTGTCGGTCGACTACGTGGTCCGCCTTGAGCAAGGACGCGCCACAAGCCCTTCGGCACAGGTCGTCGCGAGCCTGGCCAGGGCACTCCAACTGCAGCCCATGGAGCGCGATCACGCCTACCGGCTGGCCGGCCTTCTGCCTCCCCAGGAGGGAACGGTCTCCACGCATGTTCCGGCCGGGGTCCAGCGGATGCTGGCCCGCCTCGGTGAGTTCCCGGTGGGCGTGTTCAGCGCCGACTGGACCTTGCTGTCCTGGACCCCCGCATGGTCAGTCCTGATAGGCGACCCCAGCGCACGGACACACGACGAGCGCAACCTTGCACGGGCGGTCTTCGCCACAGGCCCGAGCCGGCTCGCGGCCTGGCCAGTGCTCCAGGCCGACGACGCCCTCAAGCCCGCCCTCGTCGCCGACCTGCGCACAGCGCTCGTCGACTACCCCCGCGACCGCGGTCTGAACAACCTCGTGGACGAACTGCGGTCCACCAGCGCCCAGTTCGCCCGCCTGTGGGACGAGGGCAAGGTCGGCCCGCACGTCTCGGCCCGCAAGACCGTCGTACACCCCCAGGTGGGCGAGGTGACATGCGACTGCGACGTGCTCACCGTCCCGGGCTGCGACCTCCGCCTCGTCGTCTACACGGTGGCCGCGGGTTCCACCGACGCGGAAAAGCTGGAGTTCCTACGGGTCACCAACGGCGTCCGCGCCGACGGCCCCACGCCTCCGGAGCCCGGACTGTTCTCCACGCCGTGACGATCGGGCCGACCGGATTCGTCCAGCAAGCAGACGCCGAGCGCGGCAGCGCGGTTACCGGCTGCTCGCCGGCGTTGATCAGGTCGGGTTGGACGGTGCCGGGCCCGAGTGTGGGCCCCATGCTGATGCGCGTGCTCATCGGCGCTCCTCCTGTGCCGGCGGGCTCCCCTCGGTGTCGACGCCGCCGACGAACATGCCTTCGTCGAGCGACCGGCGTTCTCCCACCGCGACTAGGTGGTTGATGAAGATGCCGGGGGGTGCCGGCCGCTCGGGTAGCAGGAGGCTGGCGCCCCCGCGACGGAAGCGGTAGGCGACCGTCTGGCCGACCCCGTCAGGCCGGCAGCTGGGCGCCGCCTGCCAGGATCTCGGGCCGCAGCAGTTCGGCAAGGGTCTCGGCGGGCAACAGGCCCTTCTCCTGGACGAGTTCGGCCACGCCCCGGCCGGTGGCGAGGGCTTCCTTGGCGATGTCGGTGGCGGCCGTGTACCCGATGTACGGGTTCAACGCGGTGACCAGGCCGATGGAGTTCTCGACCGCCGCGCGGAGTTCGTCCTCATTGGCGGTGATGCCGTCGACGCAGCGCTCGGCCAGGGTGAGGCAGCCCGCGCGGAGATGGGTGAGGGACTCCGACAGGGAGTGCAGGATGATCGGTTCGAAGGCGTTGAGCTGGAGCTGTCCGGCCTCGGCGGCCATGGTGATGGTGACGTCGTTGCCGATCACCTCGAAGGCGATCTGGTTGACGACCTCGGGGATCACCGGGTTGACCTTGCCGGGCATGATCGACGAGCCGGCCTGCACGGGCGGCAGGTTGATCTCGCCCAGGCCCGCGCGCGGCCCCGACGACAGCAGCCGCAGGTCGTTGCAGCTCTTCGACAGCTTCACGGCGATCCGCTTGAGCACGCCCGACATCTGGACGAAGGCGCCGCAGTCCTGGGTGGCCTCGACGAGGTTGGCGGCGGTGATCAGCGGCAGTCCGGTGATCTCGGCGAGGTGACGGCGCGCCGAGTCGGCGTACCCGGCTGGAGCGTTGAGACCGGTACCGATCGCGGTGGCACCGAGGTTGATCTCGTGGATCAGCTCGACGGCCTCGGCGAGGCGGCTGCGGTCCTCGTCCAGCATCACCGCGAACGTCGAGAACTCCTGGCCCAATGTCATCGGCACGGCGTCCTGGAGCTGAGTGCGGCCCATTTTCAGCACACCGCGGAACTCCACTGCCTTGGCCGCGAAGGAGTCCTGGAGGACCGCCATCGCCTTGAGCAGTTCCCGCACCGCGAAGATCGTCGCTGTCTTGATGGCGGTGGGGTAGACGTCGTTCGTGGACTGGCCGAGGTTGACGTCCTCGTTGGGGTGGAGGTGCGCGTACTGGCCCTTCTCGTGGCCCAGCAGCTCCAACGCGCGGTTCGCGACGACCTCGTTGGCGTTCATGTTGGTCGAGGTGCCGGCCCCGCCCTGGATCACGTCGACCACGAACTGGTCGTGCAGCTTGCCGTCCCGGATCTCCCGGCACGCCTCGATGATCACGGCGGCCTTCTCGGGGGCGAGCAGACCGAGTTCCTCGTTGGCGCGGGCGGCGGCCTCCTTCACGGCGGCCAGCGCGTCGATCAGGTGCGGGTAGGCGGAGATCGGCGTACCCGTGATCGGGAAGTTCTCCATGGCACGCAGGGTGTGAATGCCCCAGTACGCCTCGGCGGGGACGTCACGGTCACCGAGAAGGTCGTGCTCGCTGCGGGTGGCTACGGCGGCGGTCATGGGAGTGCGGGCCTTGTCTCGAGGGGTTCGGGCGGGGAGCAGGGGTGAGGTGAGGTGGGGCCGCGGAGCCGTAGCGCTCCGACGCCGCGGGGGCCCTCCACGACCGCTTCGCGGAAAGTCCCCCCGGCGTCACCGGCGGCGTCGGATCAGAGCAGCTTGTCCTTCGCCTTGTAGTAGGCGCCGCCGAACGGCAGGAACCAGGCGGTGCCGTTGTAGAAGGGGACGGGCACCTTCGGAAACCCGAAGCCGCGCATCGGGTTGGCCTCGGGCTTGCCGTCCATCATCTCGGCGACCGCGCGGCCCATGTACGTGGCCATCTGGACGCCGTGTCCGCAGTAACCCATGGAGTAGTAGAGGCCGTTGACCTCGCCCGCGTGCGGAATGCGGTCCCAGGAGAAACCGACCATGCCGCCCCACACGTAGTCGATGCGCACACCCGCCAGCTGCGGGAAGATCTCGGTCATCTCCCGCTTGAGGATGTCGCCGCTCTTGATGTCGGAGGCCGGGTTGGAGGGGGCGAAGCGGGCCCGGCCGCCGAAGGCGAGGCGGTTGTCCGGAGTGAGGCGGACGTAGTGGCCGACGTTCTTGTGGGCGACCAGCAGGCGCCCGTTGGGGATGAGCTCCTTGGCGCGGGCCTCCCCCAGCGGCTCGGTGACGATGATGAAGCTGCCGACGTTGATCAGCCGCTTCCGGAACCACGGCATCGCCTTGTCGGTGTAGGCGTCCGTCGCCGCCATGACCTGCTTGGCACGAATGGTGCCGTGCAGGGTCTCCACCACGAAGCCGCCGCCGGGGAGGCGGGTGAGGCCGGTGGCGGCGTTGCGCTCGTGGATCTCGGCGCCGGCACGCTCGGCGGCGTCCGCCAGGCCGCCGACGAACTTGCCCACGTGCAGGCCCGCGCTGAGCGGGTCGAGCAGGGCGCCGTGGTAGTAGTCCGTGCCGATCTCGGCACGGAGCTCGCTCTTGCTCAGGACGACCGTCTCGTGGCCGAAGTTGTCGGCCAGGTCGCGCTGCTTGGCCCGCAGGCCGTCGAAGTGCCCGGGCTTGCAGACCAGGCCGAGTCGCCCCGAGCGGTTGAAGTCGCAGTCGATCTGCTCCTGGACCGTGAGGTTCTCGACGACGTCGACCGCTTCGCGGAAGGCGTCGTAGAGCTCACGGGCCCGCTCCTGCCCGTAGCGCTTGCGGGCCTCGGCGGGGCTGATGGTGATGCCCTGGGTGCACATGCTGCCGTTGCGCCCGGAGGCACCCGAGCCGACCTTGTCCTTCTCGACGAGGACGACCCGGGCGCCCTTGCGGGCGGCGTGGTAGGCGGTGGACAGCCCGGTGAGGCCGCCGCCGATCACCACCACGTCCGCCTCGTCGGGCAGGTCCTTCTGGGAACGGTCGGGCAGGGCGGGAGCGGTGTCCAGCCAGTAGGGGATCTGCTTCATGGCGTGCGTCCTCTGTCTTTCTCGGTCCTGTGTCGCCGGTGCGCCGAAGGTCAGCAGCCGAGCAGCTTCGGCAGGCCCGACAGGTCGGGCAGCTCGTCGTAGGGCTGGTAGTCGGCGCTGCCGGGGCGGCCGTAACGGTTGATCCACACACGGCGCTTCAGGCCGAGGTCGCGGGTCGGGATGTGGTCGTACTCCCAGCCCTGGGCGGTGTGGATGACCTGGGACGGCTCGACGCCCATGGTCTTGAAGGCGTACTCGAAGGTCTGGCGGTCCGGCTTGTAGGCGCCGGCCTGCTGGGCGGTGATGACGTGGTCGAACTCGACGCCGATGTTCTCCACGTTCCGCGCGATCAGGTTGTCGTCGGTGTTGGAGATGATGGCGATCTCGTACCGGGTCTTCAGGGCGCGCAGCGCGTCCGGGACCTCCGGGAAGGGACCGAAGGTGGGGACGGCCTCGACCAGGGCGTCGCCGTCGGACTCCCGGTACTCCAGGCCGTGCAGGCGCATGGCGTTGCGCAGGCTGGAGTGCAGGATCTCGTGGTACGGGCGGTAGGCCTCCAGGACGGCCTGGAAGCGCATGACGCGGAAGTCGTCGAGGAACTCGTCGACGTCCAGGTTGTCCAGGTCCAGCCGGTCCTCGAGGACCTTCAGGGTCGTCGGGCCGAGCTCGAAGTTGATCAGGGTCGCATAGGCGTCGAAGGTGACGATCTCTCGCATGGTGTGCAGCCTCGGTCTCGCGGGTTTTTGGATTGGGTGGGGACTTCAGACGACGCGTTCGCCGGGGGCGACGAGCGCGTCCAGGGCGGCCAGGTCGGCCGCACCCGGGATCCAGTCGGCCGCCGCCGCGTTGGCGGTGACCTGGTCGGGTGTCATGGCGCCGCAGATGACGGAGCCGACGGCGGGCAGGGCCGCCAGTGCGCCGACCGCGACCTGGAGGAGGGTCAGGCCGCGGGCGACGGCGTACTCGGTGAGTGCCTCGGCACGGTCGAGGGCCGCGTCGGTGAGCCAGCCCTGTCGCCAGGACAGCCGGCTTCCGGGTGGAGGGCGCTCACCGCGCCGGTACTTGCCGCTGAGCAGGCCGTTGGCCAGCGGGTAGTACGGCAGCAGGCCGACGCCGTGGCGCAGGCACGCCGGGACGAGTTCCCGCTCCACCTCGCGGTCCAGCAGGTGGTAGCGGGCCTGGGTGGAGACGAAGGCGTCGGTGAGGTGCCCGGCCGGGAGGTTGGAGCAGCCGATGTACCTGACCTTGCCCTCGTCGACCAGCTCCCGCAGCGCCGCGACCGTCTCCTCCAGGGGCGTGACGCCGTCCGGCTCGTGGTACTGGTACAGGTCGATCCGGTCGGTGCCGAGCCGGGTCAGCGATGCCTCGACGGCGTACCTGATGTAGCCACGGGCTCCGCGCGGGCCGTACAGGTCGGCGTCCTGGCTCATCTCCATGCCGAACTTGGTGGCCAGCACCACCTCGTCGCGCCTGCCCTTGAGGGCGGCACCGAGCAGCCGTTCGCCGTCGCCGCGCGCGCCGCCCCGCTCTCCGCCCCCGCCGTACATGTCGGCGGTGTCGAACAGGGTGATCCCCGCGTCGAGGGCGGCGTGGACGACGGCCTTGGTGCCGTCCTCGTCGAGGCGGGCACCGAAGTTGTTGCCGCCCACGCCGACCACGGAGACGGTCGGGCCGCGCTCACCGAGCGTGCGGTATCTCATGACCGGTTTCCGAATCCGATGCAGACGTTCTTGGTCTGCAGGTAGCTGGCGAGGCCTTCGAGGCCCTTCTCCCGGCCCCAGCCGCTGTGCTTGTAGCCGCCGAACGGCAGCTCGACGCCGGTGCCGACGCCGGTGGCGTTGACGTAGACCTGGCCGGCCCGGATGCCCTCGGCCATGCGCATCGCCTTGTCGATGTCACGGGTCCACACATAGGAGGCCAGGCCGTACGGACTGTCGTTGGCGATCTCCAGTGCCTCGGCCGTGTCGTCGAACTCGATGACCGTGATCACCGGGCCGAAGATCTCCTCCCGGGCGCAACGAGCCTGGTTGTCGAGCCCGGTGAGGACCGTCGGCTGGACGTAGTAGCCGTCGGCCAGGCCGGGGTCCGAGGGAGCGCCTCCCCCGGACCGTGCCACCGCGCCCTCCTGCCGCGCCAGGTCCAGATAGCCGAGGACCCGGTCCCGCTGCCGTGCGGCGACGAGCGGGCCGACGTCCGGGTCGCTCAGACCGGGGCCGATGCTGAGGGAGGCGGCGTGGGCGACGAGTTTGTCGAGGAACTCCTCGGCGCCGCGCTGGAGCAGCAGCCGGGTGCCGGCCGAGCAGGTCTGCCCGGCGTTGCCGAACGCCGAGGCGGCCACTGCGCCGAGCGCCAGGTCGAAGTCGGCGTCGGCGAAGACGACGACCGGGGACTTGCCGCCCAGTTCCGTGACGGACGGGACCACGTTGGCGGCGGCGGCCTGGGCGACCTTGATGCCGGTGGCCACGGACCCGGTGAAGGTGACCTGGTCGATGTCAGGGTGTCCGGCGAGGGCGGCCCCGGTCTCGCCGTCGCCGGGGACGACGTTCAGGACGCCCGGGGGCAGCCCGCACTCCAGGGCGATCCGGCCGATCTCCAGGGGAGTGAGCGGGGCCTCGGGTGACGGCTTGAGCACCACCGTGCAGCCGGCGGCCAGCGCCGGGGCCGAGCCCCGCGCGGTGTTCTGGAGGGGGTAGTTGAAGGGGATGATGTGGCCGGAGACGCCGATCGGCTCCCGGACGGTGTAGTCGAGCAGGCCGGGGCCGAGCGGGACCGTCGAGCCGCCGAGCTTGTCGGCGACGCCCGCGTAGAACTCGAAGTAGCGGGCCGCCGCCTCGACATCGGCCTTGGCCTGCCGCAGGGGCTTGCCGACGTCCTGGCTCTCCAGCCGCGCCAGTCGTTCTCCCTGGTAGCGGATGGCCTCGGCGATCCGGTACAGGATGCGGCCGCGGTCGGCGGCCCGCATACCGGCCCATTCGGGGGCGGTGAAGGCCGCCCGCGCGGCGGCCACCGCCTGGTCCACGTCCGCCGTTCCGGCCAGGGCCACCTGGGCGATGGCCGTGCCGTTCGACGGGTCGAGGACGGTGAAGGTGCGGCCGTCGGCGGCGGGGACCTGCTTGCCGTCGATCAGCAGCTCGGTCAGCTGCAGTTCGCCGCTCATGGCCGCATCTCCCCCAGCACCTCGCCGAAGATGACGACCTCGTCGCCGGGGCGGACCGTGCGGATCCGGCGGACCCAGAGCACGATGCCGTCCTGCGGGGCGGTGACCTCTTCCAGCGTGTTGCCGTAGTGGTCGGTGATGGTGGCGATCAGGTCGCCCTCCTTGCAGGTCTCCCCCGGTTCGGCGCGGGCGACGAAGAAGCCGCCGGCGGCGGAGCGGGCGAAGGTGCCGGAGACGGTGGTGTAGGTGTCCCGCAGCTCGGCCTCGCCGTCGATCAGGCCGAGGCTGCGCAGGATGTTGCGGATCGAGTGCATGTGCCGCTCGACGTTGGCCTCGCGGTAGGTGGCGCCGCCGCACTCGATGGTGATGGCGGGCTTGCCGGCCTCGAGGACGGGGTGGCGGACCGTGCCGCCCCACTTGCCGCCCTTCCAGACCAGTTCGTGCCCGGCGGCGAGTGCCAGGTCCGTCGCCAGGTCCTCGTAGCCGCCCTGGAGGATGACCAGCGGGGCGATCTCGCCGTAGGCGCCGCCGGTGTGCAGGTCGACCACGGCGTCGACGGCCGGGACGACCTGCTCGACGAAGGTGGCGGCCAGGCGCTGCGAGTACGAGCCCTCCGCGTCACCGGGGAAGATGCGGTTGAGGTTGAGGTGGTCGATGCCGCTCGCGCGGGCGGCGGCCTCGAAGGCCGGGGTGTTCAGGCAGGGGATGCCGACGATCGTGCCGCGCAGGGTGGCCGGGTCGACGTCGGCGAGGACACGCCGGATGGCCTCCTGGCCGTCGTACTCGTCGCCGTGCACCCCCGCGTCCACACACAGGACGGGGCCGTCCTGGGCACCGTTGACGACGATGAGCGGAATGCCGAGCTCCACGCCGTAGCTGCTGGTGCCGACCGGGATGAGGCCCTGGGCGCGCTCGCCGGGGGCGACGGTCAGCGGACCGATGGAGTACATGTCGTTCCTTTCCAATGCTTGCGTGCGTGGATCACAGGCGTGCGGAGGCCTCGGCGAGGGTGCCGGCGATGATCGCGGCGATACGGTCGAGGACGGAGCGGTCGCTGATCAGCGGGGGCGCGATCTGGACCAGGGGTGCGGAGCGGTCGTAGACGCGGGCCAGCAGGCCGGCTTCGCGCAGTCGACGCGGGATCAGACCGGCGACGAGTTCCTTGCGGGCGGTGTCGCTGAAGCCGCCGTCGTCGAGGTCGCCGACGAGTTCGCAGGCGTAGAAGAACCCGGTGCCGCGGACGTCACCGACGATCGGCAGGTCCTTCAGGGCCGTCATGCGCTTCGCCAGGTCGCCCTGGAGGGCGCGGACGTTCTCCAGGATCCGGTCCCGCCCCATGATCTCCAGGTTGCGCAGGGCGATGGCCGCGCTCAGCGGGTGCCCGGCGAAGGTGTAACCGTGGTTGAGGACGGCGCCGGGCCGGTTGATGACCTCGGCCACCTTGGTGCCGACCAGGGTCGCGCCGAGAGGGGCGTATCCGGCGGTGATGCCCTTGGCGACGGTGACCAGGTCAGGGCGGGCGCCGTAGCGGTCCCCGCCGAACCACTCCCCGACCCGGCCGAAGGCCGTGATGACCTCGTCGGCGACGAGCAGGAAGCCGTACCGGTCGGCGAGCATCCGCAGGCCCTGCCAGTAGCCCTCCGGCGGGGTGATGCAGCCGCCCCGGTTCTGCACCGGCTCGGCGATGAGCAGGGCGACGGTCTCCGGGCCCTCGGCCAGGACGACGGCCTCCAACTCGGCGAGCAGCCATGCCGTGTACGCCTCGTCGTCCGCGAACTGCCGCGCGAGTCCGGAGCGGTTGGTGTTCGACACGAAGCGGGTGTCGATCGCCGGCGGGCCGTACGGCTCCGACAGACCCGGGTCGTCGGTGAACGACAGCGCCCCGATGGTCAGGCCGTGGTAGGCCCCGCGCCGGGCGATGGCCTTGGTACGGCCCGGTTCGCCGCGCAGGGCGTGGTAGCGGCGGGCGATCTTCCAGGCCGCCTCGACGGCTTCGGCGCCGCCGCCGGAGAAGAAGGTGTGCTCGATGTCGACGGGGGCGATCCGGGCCAGCCGCTCGGCGAGTTCGATGGCCGCGGGGTGCGCGGAGCCGGTCCACAGAGGGCTGTAGCAGAGCTCGCGCAGTTGCCGTTCGGCGGCTTCGGCGAACTCGGGGCCGTAGGAGTAGCCGAGTTGGCAGCAGTACAGCCCTGACAGGCCGTCGATGTAGCGTCTGCCGTCCGTGTCGTGAACGTACGGGCCCTCGCCCCGCTGGACGACGAGGAGGTCCTCGCCCTCGGGGCCGAGCGAACCGTTGGGGGTCATGTGGAGCAGCAGGTGTCGGGTCGCCGTGGCGGACAGTTCGGCGGCCGGGCTGCGGGTGCCGGTGATCATGACGCGCCTTCGCTTCCCGCGGCGAGTCCGACGCCGGGTTCGGTCGGCAGCAGGCCGTCCTGCCGGCCGGCGCCACTGATCCGGCGGACCACTCCGACGAGGGTGAGGGCCACGACGGCGACCCCGATGAGGATCGCGCTGACGGCGGTCACGGACGGGTCGACGTCGTACTGGAGGACGTTGAACACCTGGACCGGCAGGGTCACGGTGTCCACGGAGGACAGGAACTGCGCGATGAAGAACTCGTCGAAGCTGGTGATGAAGGAGAAGATCGCCGCGGCGATCAGTCCGGGCATGGCCAGCGGGAAGGTGACGCGCCGGGCCACGGTGAGGCGGCCCGCGCCCATGCTGGCGGCCGCGTCCTCCAGCCGTTCGTCGATGCCCTGCAGGGTGGCCATGAGGATCATCACCGCGATCGGCGAGGCCAGCACGGTGTGGCCGAGGGCGATGGCGAACGGACTGCCGAGCATCGAGGCCGGTTCGAACAGCAGGAACAGGCCGAGGGCGATGACGACCTGGGGGATCACCAGGGGCGCCAGGACCAGGCCGTAGACCGCTGTCCGCAGCGGCAGTCGGCTGCGGACCAGGGCCGTGGCCGCCGTCATCCCCAGGACGAGGGAGAAGACGGTGGTCAGGCAGGCCACCAGGATGCTGAGCGAGAGCGCGGCCGGCCACTTGCTGCCGTCGGCGACCAGCGCCTTGTACCAGTTGAGCGTCCAGGAGGTGGGCGGGAAGGAGCCGAAGGCGTCCTTGCCGAAGGAGGTGATGACGATGACGACGATCGGCAGCACCAGGAACAGCAGGATCAGTGTGGACAGGACGGTCAGGGTGACGCGTCCGGCCAGGGTGGAGCGGAGTTCGATCATGACGTCGTACCTCGGTTCCGGTACGCCTCGCCCGCGGACTTCAGCAACTTGAGCAGCAGCAGTCCGGCGAAGGTGAGCAGGAGCAGGATGATCCCGAGGGCCGAGGCGCCGTTCCACTGGTCCTGCTTCATGACCTGGGTGTCGATGAGCGAGGCGACCATGGTCTGCTTCGGGCCGCCCATGAGGGCGGGGGTGATGTAGTACCCGAGGCAGAGGATGAAGCACAGGACGCCGGCGTTGACCAGTCCGGGAGCGACCAGCGGGACGTAGACCCGGCGGAAGATGGTCACCCGGCCGGCGCCCATGCTGGCGGCGGCGGCCGTCAGTCGGCGGTCGATGCCCTTCATGACCGCGTACAGCAGGAGCACGGTGTACGGCAGCATCACCGAGGTGGTGCCGATGACGACTCCCAGCTCGTTGTAGAGCAACTGGAAGGGGGCGCCCGGGACATGAAGACCCGTCAGGAGATTGTTCACGACGCCGTGTTCACCGAGCAGGATGATCCAGCCGTAGGTGCGCACGAGCGCGCTGATGAAGTGCGGGACGACCACGACCACCATCACCAGGCCCGCCCACAGGGGCTTGAGCCGGGAGATCGCGGCGGCCAGGACGAACCCGATGACCAGGCTGAGCAGCGAGGTCTCGGCGGAGATCCGCAGCGTGGTGAGGAGGATCTCCAGGTTGGCGCCCTGGAAGGCGTCGGCGTACCAGTGGAGGGTGAAGCCTCCGCTCTCGCCCTTGAGGCTCAGCATCAGGATGCTGAAGATCGGATAGACGAAGAGGACCAGCAGGTAGACGACGATGGGTGCGGCGTTGAGCAGTCCGAAACGGGTGCGACGGTCGGACAGCGCGTGGCCAGATGCCTTCTTGCGGGTCACCGGGGCGGTGGAGCCCGGTGCCGGAGCGAGTACGGCCATCTTGCTCACCCCCCGTCTTCCGCGTCGGGGTACACGCTGACGTTCGCGGGGTCCGCGGCGAGGTCCACACGTGCGCCGAGGTCCGGGGCGCGGCCGGCGGGGAGTTCCAGCCGTACGACGTCGGCGTCCTCGCCGCCGAGGGGGCGGACGGTGACTCGGACGAGGGTGCCGACGTAGGTGACCGTCTCGACGGTCCCGGTACAGAACCCGTCGCCGGCGGGACACAGGAAAAGCCGGCCGGGCTGGACCGCCGCGCGTACCCGTGCGCCGTCCGGGGCGGACTGCGGGCGGGCCTTGAGCAGGCCGCCCGTGTCCAGCCGTACGAGCGTGTGGTCCGTGGTCTGTTCCTCGACACGGCCCGGGAGGAAGTTCGCCGCGCCGAGGAAGTCGGCGACGAAGGGGGTGCGGGGACGCTCGAAGAGCTCCTGCGGGGTGTCGAACTGGTCGATGCGCCCGTCGCGCATGACCGCGATGCGGTCGGACAGGACGAGGGCCTCCTCCTGGTCGTGCGTCACATAGATGACGGTCAGGCCGAGTTCCTGCTGGATGCGCTTGATCTCGGTCTGCATCTGGTCGCGCAGCTTCTTGTCGAGGGCGCCCAGCGGCTCGTCCATCAGGATCACCGGGGGCCGGTAGACCAGGGCCCGGCACAGCGCGACGCGCTGCTGCTGGCCGCCGGACAGCTCTCGGGGTCGTCGGCGGGCCAGCTTGGACAGGCCGGCCATCTCCAGCGTCTCGCCGACCCGGCGGCGCTGTTCCGCCTTGGGCACCCCGCGCAGTTGCAGCGGGAAGGCGACGTTGTCCCACACCGTCATGTGCGGGAAGAGCAGGTACTGCTGGAAGACGAAGCCCAGTCCGCGCTTCTGCGGGGCAAGGCGGGTCACGTCGTTGCCGCCGACGACGATGCTGCCGGAGTCGGGCTCGCAGAACCCGGCGATCATCATCAGGGTGGTGGTCTTGCCGGAGCCGGAGGACCCCAGGAAGGTGACGAACTCCCCCGCCGCGATCTCCATGGAGACCTCGTCGACGGCGGTCACTCCCGCATACGTCTTGCGCAGTCGCTGTACGGACAGGGCCTTGCCGCTGCCGGCCAGTGCCGCGGGCGCGGTGAGGGAAGGCTCGGTCATCACGTGGGTCTCAGGCATGCGTCCACTCCTGCCAGCGCTTGTCGACCGCGTCCTGGTTCTCAGCCCACCACTCGACGTCCAGGTCGAAGCCGGTCTTCAGGTGATCCGGGGAGCTGCCCAGGTTCGCGGCGGTGGCCGGGGAGAGCTTCTTGTAGGCGCCGGGCACCGAGGGGGCCATCGGGTACAGCTCTGCGTACTGCGCCTGGATGTCGGGCCGCAGCGCGAAGTCGATGAGCTGGTAGGCGGCATCCAGGTTGGCGACTCCCTTGGGGATGCCGAGCGCGTTGCTCTGCCGTCGGGCGCCGTTCCACTGGTAGGCGAGCGGCGCGCCCTGCTTGATGAGCGCGTCGAGGCGGCCGTGCCAGACGTCGGTGGCCACGACCTCCTTGCGGCCGAGCAGCACGCCGGGCAGGGCGCCGGTGTCCCAGTACTTCTTGATCGAGCCCTTGATGTGGTCCAGGGACTTGAAGGCGCGGTCCAGGTCCAGGGGATACAGCTTGTCCAGGGGCACTCCGTCGGCGAGCAGCGCGAACTCCAGTACGGGACGGTCGGCGTCGAGGCCCTGGAGTGCGCGGTCGCCGGGGAATGCGTCGGTGTCCCAGAAGTCGGCCCAGGAGGAAGGTTTCTTCCCGTTGAAGGCGTCGGTGCGGTAGGCCATCACACTGGCCCAGTAGTTCTTGCCGACGGCGTTGGAGGTGACCAGGGTCTTGGCGATGCCGGCGTTCTTGAAGTTCTTCAGACGGTCGTAGTCCAGGTCCTCGGTGGCGCCCGCCTTCTTGAAGCGCAGGAAGTCGGACATGGAGTCGTCGATGACGTCGAACTGCGGGCGGCCCTGCTGGATCTGGGCGAGCATCTGCGCGTACTGGATGTTCACCACCTCGATCCGGATGCCGGTCTCCTTGGTGAACGCGTCGTAAATGGCCTTCTTGTTGGCGTCGCCGTAGGTGCCCCCGCTGTCACGGACGACCAAGGTCTTGGAGCTCTTGCCACCGCCGCCGGCTACGGACCGGCTGGTGCCGGTCCCGCAGCCGCTGAGAGCTGTCGCGGCCGCGACACCCGCGGTGACCCCGCCTATTCCGCGCAGGAACAGTCTGCGGTCGATCCGGGCATCTTTCATGGTGTGCCTCCTGGTGCTGCCGGCCTGGACAGAGGAGCGGCCGGGGGGACGTGAGTGAAGAGCTGAAGGGCAGGGAGTTAGGGACGGGGTTTCTGGAGGGCGGGGAACTAGGGACGAGGGTTCGCCTCGTCGGACCCGACGCCCGCGCCGGGGGTGCGGAAGGCGCCGATGGCCGTGTCGGGGTCCCACGGGACGGCCAGGGCGGCCAGTTCGGCGCCCGGGGCGACGGTCAGACCGTGCATGGCGTAGAAGATCCGCCCGTCGGCCGGGGCGTGGACCGTGTGCTCGCGGCCGTCGGCCGGATCGAGGATGCGACCGAGGACGTCGCCCTCCGCCACTTCGCCGATGACGTCGCCGTCGAGGGAGAACTCGGGGTACCACAGGCCCATGGCCTCGGCCGTGACGCCCGCGGACCAGACCCACTCGCGGATCGGCGCCGGGGCGGAGCCGTCCGGGTCCAGCACGCCGAGGTGGCGCAGTGCCCGGCACAGTCCCTCGACACGGCGGCGGGTCGTGGCCGCGTCTCGCTGTCCGAGCGCGCCCACCTCGACCAGCACGGCGCAGATGCCGCGCCGGGCGGCGGCCGCGTGGCTGTTGCCGCCGTCGGGCTGCAGCCCGAGGATGACGTCCTCGATGCCGAAGGACGCGGCCAGTTCGGCCGTCGCCTTGTCGAGGTCCGGGTCGCCGGTCAGGCGGTAGCCGACGAAGTCCCGCAGGACCTGGTCGATGCCGCCGCAGTGCAGGTCGACGTAGACGTCCGCGCCGTCGACCAGGTGGGCGAAGAGCCAGGCGGCGAGCCGCTCTGTGGGGCCGCCGGACGGGTCACCGGGGAAGACGCGGTTGATGTTCACGCCGTCGAGGGGGGAGACGTTGAGCCGTCCCTGGTACACCGCCGGAGGGTTGGCGACCGGGCAGATGATGACCTGCCCGCTCACCTCGCCGGGTTCCAGCAGCGCACTGAGGCGTGCGGCCGCGTCGACGGGCGTGAACTCACCGCCGTGCACACCGGCGGTGATCACCACTCGCGGTCCGGGGCGGGTGCCGTTGACCAGGGTGACCGGGATGTCGACGGTGAGCGTTCCGAGGTCGGCGCGGACGGTGCCGCGGGTCTTGACGCCGGGCTCGGCACACAGGGTGCCTACGCGGAGGGTCGTGTCGTCCATGGTCAGGCCTCCGCGCGGTCGAGGGTGGAGAGGAAGTCGATGGGCTGGGGCGAGGTGCCGTCCAGCGCGAGGTCCGCGGCGATGTCGCCGAAGGCGGGCGAGAGCTTGAAGCCGTGGCCGGAGAATCCGGCGAGCAGGATGACGTGCTCGGCGCCGGGCAGCGGGCCGACCAGGGGGCGGCTGCTCTCGGTGTAGCCCTCCATGAACACGGAGAGCCGGATCGGGTCGGGGTGGAGATCCGGCAGGTAGCGGCCCATCAACTCGGTGAAGATCTCCAGCTCCTCCGGCTGCACGGTCCGGTCCAGCCGGTTCGGGTCGCCGGCCGGCCGGTGCAGTGCGCGGGACAGGCCGAGCTTGACGGAGACGCCGTCCGGGGAGGGCAGGCCGTAGCAGTGGGTGGGTGCCGTACGGATGAAGGCGGGGCGTTCCTCGCCGAACCAGGTGTCGGTGCTGGGCACGTACCAGGCGCTGACGAGGCGGCGGACGTCCACCTCCCAGGGCAGGTCGGGCAGCAGGTCGTTGACCCACGGTCCGGGGGTGACGACGGCGGTGTCGAAGCGCTCGCTGCCCGCGTCGGTGCGGATCTCCACGCCGTCGGCCAGCGGGACGATCTCGCGGACGGGGGTGTAGCGCCGGATCTCGGCGCCCAGTTCCTCGGCGCGGCGGGCGGCGGTCTGGACCGTGAGTTCGGGGCGGATGAGACCGGCGTGGCGGTCGAGCACGGCCGCGTCGCCGTCGTCGAGGCGGTACTGGGGGAAGCGCTTGGCGAGGGACTCGGCGTCCAGGACCTCGTGGTCGAGGTCGTGCTCGGCGATGGACTGCAGGACGGTGGCCATCTGCTCGTGCTCGGCGGGGCCCATGAGCAGGCATCCGGTCAGGCGCCGCAGTTCCCGGCCCGTCTCCCGCTGCAGGCGGTCCCACAGGACGTCGGCGTGCTGGAGGAGCGGGACGTACCGGGAGTCCTCGAAGTGCGCGCTGCGGAAGATGCGGGATTCGCCGCCGGCGGCGCTGCGGTCGTGGCCCGGGGCGAACCGGTCGTACCCGACGACCTCGGCGCCGCGGGCGGCCAGCCGCCAGGCGGCCTGGCTGCCCATCGTTCCCACGCCGACCACGGCGACGCGCTTCCTGGCAGCTGACACGGGGGTTTCCTTTCGTATCACCGAGGCGCATGCTGAGCCCCCGGCGTGAGGCTGTTCGATTCGAGATGATTTAGGCGGGAGCCGTGCCCTGTCGTGGGGCCTGCGGCTCACACCGCCGCTTCTCGCAGTCCGGCTCGCTTCGTCGGAACCCTTCGAAGGGCCGTGCCACATTGTGGAATGCTGTGCTAGAATCTGGCACAGAGAATGGCAGTGGCTTCAGAGGGAGTCAAGAGGGTGTCCAGCAGAAATTTCAGGGATTAACAGGGGGAAACCGGATGGAAATGAAGAGCGTCACCAGATCGCTGCGGGTCCTGGAGGCGGTCGCCCAGCATCAGCCCGTCACCGTCGGGGAGTTGACGAAACTGTTCGGCCTCCCGAAGTCCACGGTGCAGCGCACGCTGGTCACACTGGCCGAGGCCGGCTGGCTGCGCGCCAACCGCAGGGACACCACCCGCTGGGAGATCGGCGCCCGCGTCCTGGCCGTACGACCCGCCGCCCTCCAGGGCTCCAGCCTCTTCGCCGCCGCCCGGGAACCCATGGTTCGCCTGCGCGACGCAGTGAACGAGACCATCCACCTGTCCGTGCCGGACGCCCTCGACGGCATGGTCGTCGTCGACCGCGTCGACTGCGACCACCCCGTCCGCACCTTCCACACGATCGGCGACATCTCACCCCTGCACGCGACCGCCGTCGGGCGCGCCGTGCTCGCCCACCTGCCGAGACGGGACGTCGAGGAACTCATCACGGCGGGACTGGAGCGCTTCAGCGACACGACCCCCGTCGACCCCGCCGGGCTGCGCGCCGAACTGGACCGGGTCCGGACCGACGGCTACGCGGTCAACCGCAATCAGTTCCGGCCGGGCGTCTGCGCCCTGGCCGCCGCCATCCTCGACGAGGACGGCACACCGCTGGCCGCCGTGGCCATCTCCATGCCCGACTCCCGGTTCGACGCACAACAGGCCCCCAAGTGGGGTCGCCTCGTCGCCGACACGGCCGCGGAGATCACCCAGCGGCGCCTGGGCGCCTGAGGCGCGGGGCACCTCCGGATCCGCCACCACCGAGGGCCGGCTCACACGCATCGCCGCGAGAGCCGGCCCTCGGTGCGTCCGCCCAGTCATAGCGTATGCCGTATTGTGGAACGGCATGCTAGATTCCGGCACACCGATGTCTGCGGCTTCGAGCGGAGTCAAGAAGCGGGGACGACGAGTCCACCGAACCGAGGGGGCCACCCGATGGAAATGAAGAGCGTCACCAGGTCACTGCGGGTCCTGGAGGCGGTCGCCCAGCATCAGCCCGTCACCGTCGGGGAGTTGACGAAACTGTTCGGCCTCCCGAAGTCCACGGTGCAGCGCACGCTGGTCACACTGGCCGAGGCCGGCTGGCTGCGCGCCAACCGCAGGGACACCACCCGCTGGGAGATCGGCGCCCGCGTCCTGGCCGTACGACCCGCCGCCCTCCAGGGCTCCAGCCTCTTCGCCGCCGCCCGGGAACCCATGGTTCGCCTGCGCGACGCAGTGAACGAGACCATCCACCTGTCCGTGCCGGACGCCCTCGACGGCATGGTCGTCGTCGACCGCGTCGACTGCGACCACCCCGTCCGCACCTTCCACACGATCGGCGACACCACACCGCTGCACGCCACCGCCGCCGGCCACGCGGTCCTCGCCCACCTGCCGGCGTCCGAGGTCGACGAGGTCGCCGCGGGCACGCTGGAGGGGTACGGCGAGGAGACCATCACCGACCCGGAGAAGCTGCGCACGGAACTCGACCGCGTCAGAAGGCGTGGCTACGCGGTCAACCACAACCAGTACCTGCAGGGTGTCTGCGCCATCGCGGCGCCCGTGCTGGACGGCGAGGGCATCCCGTTGGCGGCCGTGGCCGTCTCCCTGCCCGACTCACGCTTCGAGCCGGACCGGCTCGACGAGCTGGGGAAGCTCGTGACCGACACCGCAGCGGAGATCACCGCGCGCCACCTGGGCTGACGAGGCCAGGGCGGCACCGAGGCCAGGGCCGAGCAGGGGCCCGCCGTCACCCCACCGGCACCGCGAGGTACTGGTACTCCAGGAACTCGTCGATGCCGACCCGGCCGCCCTCGCGGCCCAGCCCGGACTGCTTGACGCCGCCGAAGGGCGCGGCCGGGTTGGAGACGAGGCCGGTGTTGAGGCCGACCATGCCGGCCTCCAGGCGTTCGCTGACGCGCAGGGCGCGGTCCAGGCCCTCGGTGAAGACGTAGCCGACCAGGCCCCAGGGGGTGTCGTTGGCCCGCCGGAGCACCTCGTCCTCGTCGTCGAAGGTGAGGATCGCGGCGACGGGACCGAAGATCTCCGTGTCCATGAGGCGGCTCTCCGGGGACACGTCCGTGAGCACGGTCGGCGGGTAGAAGCAGCCCGGACCCTCCGGCGTACGGCCACCGACGAGGACGCGGGCACCGCGCTCCACCGCGTCGGCGACCAGCGCCTCCACCTTGGCACGCCCGGTCCTGTCGATCAGCGGGCCGACGTCGACGCCGTCCCGCGTGCCGGGGCCCACGACGAGCGCGCCCATGCGTTCGGCCAGGCGCCGCCCGAACTCCTCCGCCACCGAGCGGTGCACGAAGAAGCGGTTGGCGGCGGTGCACGCCTCGCCCATGTTGCGCATCTTGGCGACCATCGCGCCGTCCACGGCCTTGTCCAGGTCGGCGTCCTCGAAGACGATGAACGGCGCGTTGCCGCCCAGCTCCATCGAGGTCCGTACGACCGCCTCCGCGCTCTGGGCGAGCAGCAGCTGCCCGACGGCCGTGGAGCCGGTGAAGGAGAGCTTGCGAATCCGCCCGCCGCGCAGGAGCGGTTCGCAGACCTCCCCCGCACGGGAGGTCGTGACGACGTTCAGCACGCCGTCGGGCAGCCCGGCCTCCTTGAGGATCGCGGCGAGCGCCAGGCTGGAGAGGGGGGTCTGCGGGGCCGGCTTGAGCACCATCGTGCAGCCGGCCGCGACCGCCGGGCCGATCTTGCGGGTGCCCATGGCCAGCGGGAAGTTCCACGGGGTGATCAGCAGACAGGGTCCGACCGGGCGGCGGGAGAGCAGCATCCGGTTGCGGCCGTCGGGCAGGGTGCCGTAGCCGCCGTCGATACGGACGGCCTCCTCGGAGAACCAGCGGAAGAACTCGGCCGCGTACGCCACCTCTCCCCTGGCCTCGGCCAGCGGCTTGCCCATCTCGGACGTCATCAGGTGGGCGAGCTCGTCGGTGCGCTCGACAATGATCTCGTAGGCGCGGCGCAGGATCTCGCTGCGCACGCGGGGTGCCGTACGCGCCCACTCCTCCTGCGCCTGCACGGCCGCTTCCTCGGCGAGCTTCGCGTCCTTGGCGCCGGCGTCGGCGACATGGCACAGGACCTCACCGGTGGCGGGGTCGTCCACGGGCATGGTGGCGCCGTCCGCGGCGTCCACCCAGACGCCGCCGATGAACAGTTGCGTGGGTGTGTCGGTCATGAGTTCTCTCCTGGCTGTCCGGGCCGGTCGGCGGCGGGGTCGAGCAGTTCGGCCAGGTGCAGGGCGCGGATGCCCCGGTCACCGGCGAGGTGGTCGATCTGGGTGGCACAGCTGAAGCCGTCCGCCACGACCACGGCGGGCGCGTCCTGGTCGATGGCGTCGAGGCGCGGCTTCAGCGCCAGGTCGGCGACGGCCATCGAGGTGTCGTAGTGCTCTGCCTCGAAACCGAAGTTGCCGGCGAGTCCGCAGCAGCCCTCGGCCTCGTCGACGTTCGTCACGCCGAGGCGGCGCAGCAGGTCGCGGGGGTGGCGGCCCTTGAAGCCGGCGTACTCGTGGCAGTGGGTCTGGAGTACGACGTCGTCCGGCAGCTCGGGAGGCGTCCAGCCGGGCACGGCGAGGTCGGTGAGGGCCCCGGTGAGGGTGTGGACCCTGGCCGCGACGCGCCGGGCGGCGTCGGTGCCGAGGAGTTCGGGCACGTCCCGCTTCAAGGCGGCCGCGCAGCTGGGCTCGGCCACGACGACGGGCCGGTCGTCACCGTTGTCCAGGCGGGCGACGGTACGGGCCATGACGCGGCGCGCGACGGACAGCTGGCCGGTGCTGACCCAGGTCAGGCCGCAGCACAGGCCGTCCTCGGTCGTGCAGGGGAGGCCGGCGTCGGCGAGGACACGGCTCACCGATCCCGCCACGTCGGGGCGGAAAGCGCGGGTGAAGCTGTCCACGAACAGTACGGTCCTCGCCGGTTCACCGCTCCTCGCCGTGCGCAGGGCGCGGCGCAACGCCTGTCGGGAGGCGAAGGCCGGGATGCGGCGCCTGGTGGTCACGCCTCCGAGGCGGGCGAGCAGCTTGCCGAGCGGGCCGCGCAGCAGTGCGTTGACCGGGCGGGCGACGTGTCCGACGAGTGCGGAGGTCAGGGGCAGCCAGCCGAGCGAGTAGTGGGAACGGGGGCGGAGCCTGCCCTTGTAGTGGTGGTGCAGGAACTCCGCCTTGTACGTGGCCATGTCGACGCCGACCGGGCAGTCGCTGGAGCAGGCCTTGCAGGACAGGCACAGGTCGAGGGCGTCGCGCACCTCGGTGGAGCGCCAGCCGTCCTGCACGAGCTCGCCGCGCACCATCTCCTGGAGCAGGCGGGCCCGGCCGCGCGTGGAGTCGCTCTCCGCGCCCGTGGCCCGGTAGCTGGGACACATCACACCGCCCGCGTCGCTGCGGCAGCGGCCGACACCGACGCAGCGGCGTACCGCGCCCGCGAAGCCGTCCTCGTCGTGCGGGAAGGTGAACTCCGTCGCCAGGGGCTGGATCTGGTGCAGCGCGAGATCGGCGTCGAGCGGGGCCGGAGCCACGATGACCCCCGGGTTCAACAAACCCTCGGGATCGAAGACCTCCTTGAAGTCGGCGAACACCCGGATCAGCCGGTGGCTGTACATGACCTCCAGCAGCTCACCGCGCGCCCGCCCGTCACCGTGTTCGCCGGACAGGGTCCCGCCATGCGCGACGACCAGGGCGGCGGCCTCGTGCAGGAAGCTACGGGCGGCTGCCCGGCCGGCGTCCGTGGCGAGGTCGAAGTCGATGCGCACGTGGACGCATCCCGCGCCGAAGTGCCCGTACATCACGCCCGTCAGCCCGTGGTCGGCCAGCAGCTTGCGGAAGTCCCGCAGGTAGCCGGCGAGGTTCTCGGGCGCGACCGCCGAGTCCTCCCAGCCCGGCCACGACTCTCCGCCGTCGACGAGGCGGGCGGCCAGGCCGGCCCCGTCCTCGCGGACCCGCCACAGGGAGCGCCGTTCGGCCGCGCTCTCCACGACCCGCCCGCCGGTCGTCCGGCCCTGTGCCGTGAGCACGTCGAGGAGCTCGGTCGCGCGTGTGTCGACCGTGGCCTGGTCGTCGCCGTCCAGCTCGACGTACAACCAGGCGCGTCCCTGAGGGAGGCCGGTGACGGAGTCGGGGCCCCGCCGTGCGCGCATGGTGGCGACGATCGCCTCGTCCATGCCCTCCACGGCGGTGGGGTTCCAGCGCAGGATCTCCGGCACGTCCTCGGCCGCGTCGACGACGTCGTCGTAGCCGAGAGTGAGCAGTGCCGAAGCCTGTGCGGTCGCCACCAGGCGGACCGTCGCGGCGGTGACGACCGCACAGGAGCCCTCGGTGCCGACCAGGGCGCGGGCCATGTCGAAGCCGCGCTCGGGCAGCAGGTGGTGCAGTTGGTAGCCGGAGACCTGACGGGGGATCTGGCCCAGCTCGGTCCTGATCGGCTCCAGGTTTTCGCCGATCAGGCGTCGTACGTCCGCTTCGAGGCGGGCCACCTGGTCCGCGTCCGCAGGGTCCACCGGGTGCAGGCCGGTGCGGTCGGCGACGGCCCTCACGCCGTCGGCCGTAACGATCTCCAGCGCCTCGATGTGCGAGCTGGTGCGCCCGTGCCGCACGGACCGGTTGCCGCACGCGTCGTTGCCGATCATTCCGCCGAGGGTGCATCGGCTGTGCGAGGAGGGGTCGGGGCCGAAGGTGAGCCCGTGCATGGCGGTCGCGGAACGCAGCGCGTCCAGGATCACCCCCGCCTCCACGCGCGCGGTGCGGGCCACCGGGTCGATGTCCAGGATCCGGTTCAGATACCGGGAGAGGTCCAGGACGACACCGGGTCCGACGGCGTTGCCGGCCATGCTGGTGCCGCCGCCGCGCGCGGTGACGGGGATGCCGGTGTCCCGGCAGGCCCGCAGCACCGCGACGACGTCGTCGGCGCTGCGGGGGAAGACCACGGCCCGTGGGGGGACCCGGTAGTTGGAGGCGTCGTAGGCGTAGGGGCCGGTGGAGCCGGGGCCGGTCTCCACCCGCAGGCCGGGAGCGGTCTCGGTGAGCCGTGCGGCCAGCGACTCCAGGGCCGTGGTCGTGTCCGTCATCGCCGTGCCGCTCCCGATGTGCCGGCCTCGACCGCGCTCGCCCACGCCCGGAGCCCCTCGTCCACCGCCGACTCGTCGATGACGAGGGCCGGGATCATGCGGACGACCTGGTTCCAGGCCCCGCACAGCAGCAGGAGCAGGCCCTCGTCGACGGCGGCGCGCTGGACGCGGGCGGCGGTCTCCGGGTCGGGGCCACCGTCCTCGGTGACGAACTCGGTGGCCAGCATGAGGCCGAGGCCGCGGACGTCGCCGATGCCCGGGGTCCGGTCGGCCACCGTTTGCAGGCCGGCGCGCAGCCGCTCACCCATCGCCTCGGCGTTCTCGACGAGCTTCTCGTCGCGTACGACGTCCAGGGTGGCGCAGGCCGCGGCGCAGGCGACGGCGTTCGCGCCGTACGTGCCGCCCTGCGAACCGGGCCACGCCTTGGCCATCAGCTCCTCGGACGCGGCGATGCCCGACAGCGGGAAACCGCTGGCCAGGCCCTTGGCGGTGACGAGGATGTCCGGCGTGACGCCGAAGTGGTCGTGCCCCCAGAAGCGGCCGGTGCGGCCGACGCCGGTCTGCACCTCGTCGAGGATGAGCAGGAAGCCGTGCCGGTCCGCGCGCTCCCGCAGTCCCTCGAGGAAGGCACGGGTGGCGGGGACGTACCCGCCCTCGCCGAGTACCGGCTCGACGATGATCGCGGCCGTGTCGGCGGGCGAGGAGATCGTCTGGAGGGTGTAGTCCAGCTCCTGCAGCGCGAAGCGGGTCGCGGTCTCCTCGTCCCAGCCGTAGCGGTAGGCCGACGGGAACGGGGTGACGACGACACCGCTCATCAGCGGGGAGAAGCCGGAGCGGAAGCGGGTGCCGGACGTCGTCATGGATGCGGCGGCCACCGTGCGGCCGTGGAAGCCGCCGTGACAGACGATGACGTTGGGACGGCCTGTGGCCTGGCGGGCCAGCCGCAGTGCGGCCTCGACGGCCTCACTGCCGGAGTTGGTGAAGAACAGGCTGTCCAGACCGGCCGGAAGAACCTCGCCCAGCTTGTCGACGAGCCGCCGCAGGGGCTGGTGCATGACGGTCGTGTACTGGCCGTGGACGAGCGTGCCGACCTGCTCCTGTGCCGCTGCCACGACCTTGGGGTGGCAGTGCCCGGTGCTGGTGACGCCGATGCCGGCGGTGAAGTCGAGGTAGCGGCGGCCGTCCTCGCCATAGAGATGGACGCCCTCGCCTCGGACCGCCACGACGGGCGTGGCCTGGCGAAGGTGCGGCGACAGTGCGGTCATGTTCGTCTCCCGGCCGTTGTGTCGTGGTCTGTGCGACCCCTGCGGTTTTCCTCCGGCATCCCGAGCATCCCGGCCGTCCAGGAGTGCGACAACGCGTGATGTGTCCAGCCGGGACGCGATGTTCGGACGTTGTGTCAACGGCGCGGCCCGGGAATGAGGCGTTCACTCCCCCGTCGGACGGTGTGGATCACCTCTTGCGCAGGCCACAAGGGCTTGTCACAGTGACCGGGCACGCAGGGAGACCTCATGAACGACGACCACCCGACGGCGCGAGCGCTGGACGCGGGCGACCGGGACAGCAGCGCGCCCGGCCACGCCCTCACCATCGCCGACGTCCTGGCCCTGCCCGTGCTGGCCGCCGGCCAGCCCCAGGTCGTCACCGGCGTCACCCACCTCGACCGGCCCGTGCGGTGGGTGCACATCACCGAGCTGACAGACCCCGCTTCCTTCCTCAAGGGCGGCGAACTCGTCCTGACCACAGGCATGCCGCTGCCCGACGACACGACGGGCGTGCGCCGGTACGTCGACGAACTCGCCGGCATCGGAGCGGCGGCCCTGGTCATCGAACTCGTACGGCGCTACCACCGCCCGCCCGACGCCCTCGTCCATGCCTGCCGCGCCCGCGGTCTTCCCCTGATCACCCTCGCCAAGGACGTCAACTTCCTGGAGGTCACCCAGGTCGTCCACGCCCTCATCCTCGGCAACCAGGCGGAGGCGATGCGCCGGACGCAGCGGATCCACGAGGCGTTCACCGCGCTGACGCTGCGCGGCGCGGGAACGGAGGACGTGGTGCGCGCGGCGGCGGACATGAGCGGCCGCACGGTCGTCCTGGAGAACATGGTGCACCAGGCGCTGATCTGCGAACCGTCCGGAACCACGCTGGAAGAGGCACTCACCGACTGGGAGCAGCGATCCCGAGCGACGCCTCCCGGCGACCGCACGGACCTGCGCGGTCCGGAAGGCTGGCTGACCGCGCCCGTCGAGTACCAGGGCGAGCGCTGGGGCCGCGTGGCCATGCTGCCCGCCCCCACCGACAAGACGTTCGGCCCGGAGCACATCACCGTCCTGGAGAGAACGGCGATGGCCCTGACCGTGGCCCGCCTCATCCATTCCACCCCCTGGGAGCGCATCGCCCACCGCAACGCCCTCCGCGACCTCGTCGAGCAGCGCCACCGCTCCCCCCAGGACGCCCTCGCCCGTCTGACCGCGCTGGGCCTGCCCACGGAGAACAGCCGCTTCCTCGCGGTCGTGGTGGACCTCCCTGCGGCGGACACCACAGCGCAGCCGGAAATCCGGCTGTCCCAGGAACTGCGCACGACTGGAATCCCGGCACTCGTCGGAGAGCTGGCACCCGCCCGTCTGGGGGCCCTGCTCGCCCTGGGCCCGTCCCATCCGTGGAGGCCCACGGTCGAACAGCTGAGCCGCGCCATGCTCGACCTGGTCCCCCAGGCCGTCGTGAGCGTCGGCACCGAGGTCGACGACCTCACCGACGCCCCCCGTTCCTTCCACCAGGCAACACGCGTCGCCGAGGCCACCCCGCCCGACCAGCCTCTCCCCCAGGGCCGTTCCTTCCACGAACTCACCGACGTGGGCCTGCGCCGCCTGCTGTACGCGCTCCGCCAGGACACCCGGATCCAGGACTACACCGAACGACAACTCGGCCGGCTCATCGATCACGACACCCGCCACGGCACCGACCTGCTGACGACCCTTCGCCACTATCTGGACGCCGCCGGCAACAAGACCAGCGCCGCACGCCGCGGCGGTCTGTCCCGCGAGACGTTCTACCAACGCCTGCGCACGATCGAGCGCCTGCTGGGCTGCGACTTCGAGTCCGGCGAACAGCGCACCGCGCTGCATGTGGCGCTGACGGCGCTGGACGTCCTGAGGGTCCGCTGACGATTCGTGCGGGCACTTCTCAGCCGCCCCGGGTTGACGGCGTCGGCCCGAGTTGACGGCGTCGGCCCGGGTCGGGCGAGAGGCAGGCGCTCACCACGGTCTGCCGGCACAACCCACAGCGCCGCCGGCTTCTCCGTGGGAGGAAGCACTACGGCGCTGACGGTTCGGATCTGTGGACCTGTTCCCTACTCGGGTTCAGTGCCCGAATTCAGTGACCGAGTTCAGTGGCCGAGGGAAACAGGCGTGGGCGTCAACTCCTGGCCCACTGCTGGTTGGTGCCCCCGTTGCAGTACCAGACGTCGACCGACGTGCCGTTGCCGGTGCCCGCTCCGGCCGCGTCCAGGCAGAGCGCCGGGTTCGCGACACTGGTCACGGAGAGGTCCGCGTTCACGTTCCACTGCTGGGCCGCCGCGCCGGTGCAGTCGGTGATGATCACGGGGTCGCCCGCCGTGGCTCCGCTGCCGCCGACCGTCATGCACTTGTTGCCGTAGACGGTGAGCTGCTTGTCCGCGTTCCAGTTCCAGGACTGGTTGCCGCCGGCGTTGCAGTCCCAGAGGTCGAGCTGGGTCCCGTTGGCCGTGCTGAAACCGGGCACGTCGACGCAGCGATTGGAAGCCACTCCGCGCAGGACCTCACCGGGAGGTGCCGGCGGCAGGTTGTTGACGGGCGGGGTCTTGCCGAAGCCGTAGCCCCAGCGCAGCAGTGCGACGCCGGTGGCGCTGTTGTCGACCAGGTTGCCCTGGGAGTCCAGCGACTCGATCGAGTAGGCGTCACCGAAGCGCAGCCCCGGCCAGTACACCAGTCCCATTCCCTTGCTGCGGGCGGTGTTGGCGACCGCCGCGAGGTAGGAGGTGTAGATGTTGCCGTTCCACGCGCCGTAGTTCAGACCGATGGTCATCGGGGAACCGGCCTCGTCGATGATCGTCCGCCCGGCGTACTTGCCGATCCTGGCCTCGAGGTCGGCGGTCCAGTCCGACTGCTGGGTGTAGCTGTTCCAGAAGCCGTAGAAGTGCAGGGACAGCAGTGTTCCCCGCAGGGCGGGCGCCGCGCCGACACCGGTGACGTTGTCGTTGTAGCCGGTGCCGCTGATCACGACACGGCCGCGCGGGACGTCCTTGTGCTGGGCCAGCCAGCCGCTGGTGACGGACACCCACTGGTCCAGGGTGTAGCCGTGCGGCTCGTTCATGGGCTCGAAGTAGACCCGCGGGTTGTGCTTGTACTCCCGCACAACCGTGTTCCACATCTTCGTCCAGGCCGCCGTGTCGTCGACGAAGCCGTCCTTGCTCGAGTCGGCCTCCCAGTAGCTGACGATGACCTTGTCACCCTGGGCCGTGGCCGCGTCGATCGTCGCGCGGTACGACTTCCACCAAGTGGTGCCCACGCTTGCCGGGTTGATCGGCAGGCGCAGCGTGTTGGCGCCCAGGTTCTTCCTGAAGCCGCTCACCATCTTCTGCGTGGTGCGGTACACGGAGCGGTAGCTGTCGTTCACCGACAGCCCGCTGGGCACCACGGCGTCACTGGCGTAGTTGTCGCGCGGGTCCGCCCAGTTCACCCCGCGGAAGTCACTCGTACGCCCCTTCGTGGCAGGCTTCTCCGCCGCGTGTGAGGTGGTGGACGCCTCACCGGCCGACCGGTCGAGGGCGGGAGCGGGGGCGGCGGCACCCAGGAACATCAGCGTCGCGCCGAATCCGGCCAGGAGCACACTGGCCAGTCTTCTCGACCTCGTCGGGGTTTTCGTCATGTCGTCTCCAGTGACGGGGAAATCGTGGAGGGCGGAGTGCGGGTTCGTCACCTGAGCCGAGGCACTGATGAACCAGGGTCCGTATACAGCCACTTGGACCCTTTTTGTCGGGCCATGGTTACGTAACCATGGCCGGACATTGGCACGGCACCCGCACTGGTGACAAGACCCGTGACGCTTCTGAAATACGCCAGACCCATTCGCTGGACACTGTGGGACACGGGCGGCGGTCCTGCACGGGGGTGAAGATCGACGTGGCCGGATCGGCTCCTATGCCTGCCGCCTTGCCAGTCCGGTGAGTTGGCCACTTGGACGTAGGTTCTCGACTACGTTGATCGGCATGTCGTGGATCAGGCGCGCGGGACATGAGATTCGCCGAGGAGAGAACCTCGACGCCTACTTGACGATCACGGTTTCGATCGCCCTCGCTGTGCTCAACCTCGCGGGCATCGTCTCGACGGAGAAGGTCCTCGGCGCACTGCTCGCGGTGCTCGCGCTTCTGGCCACCGGGACCCTGGTCACCCGGGCAAGACTGGACGCACTCGCCGGTGCGAGGGAGTCCGCGCGGAGTCCCGTACTCCTCACGACGTTTCCGCCCTCCCATGAAGAGGATCTTCAGGGTGACGGCGACCTGTACTTGGGCGGCGTCTCCCTCACCAGCACGGTCCCCTCAATTCTTCACGCTTTGGAGAGGCGGCTGCGCTTCGGCAGTGTCGTGCGCATCCTTGTGGTTCAGCCGGCCTCGCCCGCCGAGGAGCTGGCTGAGAACCGGCTCGGCATCCAAGCGGACCATGCCCGTCGCACCGCGCAGACCCGTGGGACTCTCACGCACCTCGAACGGCTTCACTCCTCGGTGGGTGGACGCTTGGAGGTGCGGGTGACCACGGAGGAACTGAGCTTCGGATGGACACACATCGCGCCGGGAACTTCCCGGGCGTCGCTCTATCTTCAGTACTACGCGTACAAGATCCAAAGGTTGGAGAACATGAAGATGGTTCTTCGGCCCGCGGACGGGCAGTGGTACGACTTTCACGTGGACCAGTTGGAGGCGTTCTGGGACAACGCCGCATCCTGGGACACGGCTGCGTAGACAGCATTGCTCGATCTTGCAGGTCGGCCGCTTCGCCGGTTGGGTTGACCACGACAATCCGTAACCCGGCCGGATATGGTGTCGGTTCGTGTTCGGGGGCTGTGGGGGTCAGCGGTGACTGGTGGTTATGACGCCGTCCGCGAGGTGGCGGTGCCATCGCGCTTGGGAGCGGTCGCCGATCTGGCAGCGGTGAGCGACGGCGAGCAGCCGGTGTGGCTGGCGCTGGGCGAGGACGGCACGATCAGCCGTTGGGACATGGCAACCGGTCACCACGAGGCCGTCGCGACCACGACTGTTCCGGATGAACCCGACCATGATCCCTGGAACGACCGTCCGCTGCGCAGGCGCCTGCACGCCTCCCACGACGGCATGTTCGCCGCGGTGGTCAACGACTACGGTCGGTTCGGAGAGGTGATCGACCTGCGGACCGGCGAGGTCACGCTGGACCTGGAGAACGAGGGCTACGAGACGGAGACCGTGCCGTTCTCCCTGGCGTTCGGACAGAGCCAGGGGCGCTGCGTCGTGATCCACCGCACGGACTGGAACCGGCTGGACGTGTCGGACCCGCAAACCGGCTTGCTGCTGACCGATCGGTCCATTCCTGTGCCTCCAGAGGAAGGTCCCTTGCCGGAGCACTACCTCGACTACTTCCACGGCGCACTGTATGTGAGCCCTGATGGCAAGCGGATCCTGGACGACGGCTGGATATGGCATCCGATCGGCGTCCCCTCCGTGTGGGATCTGAGCCCATGGTTCGAGACCAACGTGTGGGAGTCCGAGGACGGTCCGAGCCGGGTCGATGTGTGCGACCGGGGGTACTACTGGAACAGCGCCATGACCTGGATCGACTCCGTCAGGGTCGCCGTGGAGGGAATCGGCGAGGACGACTCCGTCATGCGGCCCGGGGCACGGATCTTCGACACGAGTCGCACCGGCCAGTACGAGATGGCCGTAGAACTCCTCGCCATCGCAGGCCCGACCGGGCCTTTCTTCAGCGACGGCAGCCGCCTGTTCAGTTGCGGCGACGCGGGGCTGTCGATCTGGGATCCCGTCGAGGGGAAACTCCTGGGCGAAGTTCCCGGCCTCTCCCCCACACATCACCACCCAGACGCACGGCAGTTCCTGCAGCTGGGTGACGGCGTGGTCCGCCTGTGGACTGCGTGAACGGTTGAGACGCGACGGTCGACGGGGATCACATTCTGGCTGCGGCTGCGGCTGCGGCTGCGGCTGATCACGATGTCCAGCCGTTGTGCCAGCGCGATCGGGCGCCCGTCCGACGACCGCGGGCCACAAGCCGCAAGCCGCAAGCCGGGATGGACGGAACCCGGGCGCCGGAGAAGCCGCAGGCGCCCGACCTGGAAGCGATGCCCCTTGGCGTCACCCACTGAATGCCGCTGACGGGTCAGGGCGCCCGCGGTGTACACGACTTGCACGGAATCTGATGTCCGAGGGCTTGCCGAACCGCTGAGGTCAACATTTAAATCAAGACGTGAACTAAGCCGTGAAACAGCTTGGTTGCATGTTCGACGACCTCCCGCACCGCACGACGCTCACAGCACGGCCTTTCGTGACCATCCTTCATCCACCCCCAGGGGAACATGGCATGGGCCTCAGATCTCTCATTGCCGCGCTCGCCAGTACAGCGGCGCTGATCACTCTTCCTGTCGTCGCACCACCGTCGGCCCAAGCGGCCGACGCCAACCTGTCCCAGGGCAGGACAGCCACGTCGTCCTCGACGGAGAACGCGGCAACGCCCGCAGCCGCCGCGGTTGACGGCAACACGGGCACCCGCTGGTCCTCGGCCGCGACCGACGACCAGTGGTTCCAGGTCGACCTGGGAGCCACGGCCTCGATCAGCCAGGTCGTCCTCAACTGGGAAGCGGCCTACGCCGCGGACTACAAGATCCAGGTCTCGCCGGACGGCGGTTCCTGGAGCGATCTTCGGACCGTCACCGGCGGGGACGGCGGCACCGACACCCTCACCGTCTCGGGCCAGGGCCGCTACGTCCGTATGCAGGGCGTCCACAGGGCCACGCCATGGGGTTACTCGCTCTGGGAGTTCCAGGTGTTCGGGACCCCGGGCACGTCCCAGCCCGCCACCTGCTCCACCGCCAACTCGGCGCAGGGCAAGCCCACTTCGGCTTCCTCGACGGAGAACGCCGGCACCCCGGCGTCCGCGGCGTTCGACGGCAACGACTCCACCCGCTGGTCCAGCCAGGCCGCGGACCCGCAATGGCTGCGCGTCGATCTGGGCTCGTCCCAGGACATCTGCCGGATCGACCTGAACTGGGAGGCCGCGTACGGCAAGGACTTCCAGCTCCAGGCCTCCGCCGACGGCCAGACCTGGAACACCCTCAAGACCGTCACCGGCGCGACCGGCGGCCGCGCCTCCTATGACGTGAGCGGCACGGGTCGCTACGTACGCATGCTCGGGACGGCCCGCGGGACGGTCTACGGCTACTCGCTGTGGGAATTCGCCGTCCACACCACGTCCGGCGGCACCGGTGACCCGGTCGAGGGCGGCGGCGACCTGGGCCCGAACGTGATCGTCGTCGACCCCTCCACGCCCAACCTCCAGCAGAAGTTCGACCAGGTCTTCACCCAGCAGGAGTCCGCCCAGTTCGGCTCCGGTCGCTACCAGTTCCTCCTCAAGCCGGGCACCTACAACGGCATCAACGCCCAACTGGGCTTCTACACATCGATCTCAGGACTCGGGCTCAACCCCGACGACACCCAGATCAACGGCGACATCACCGTGGATGCAGGATGGTTCAACGGCAACGCCACGCAGAACTTCTGGCGTTCGGCGGAGAACCTCGCGATCACCCCGTCCAACGGCACCGACCGCTGGGCCGTCGCCCAGGCAGCGCCCTTCCGGCGCATCCACGTCAAGGGTGGCCTCAACCTGGCCCCCAACGGCTACGGTTGGGCCTCCGGAGGCTACATCGCCGACTCGAAGATCGACGGCACCGTGGGCCCGTACTCCCAGCAGCAGTGGTACACCCGCGACAGCTCGGTCGGCGGCTGGACCAACGGCGTGTGGAACATGACGTTCACCGGGGTCCAGGGCGCCCCCGCAACCAACTTCGACACCGGCCCGTACACCACGCTGGACACCACTCCGGTCTCGCGTGAGAAGCCGTTCCTCTACCTCGACGGCAACGACTACAAGGTCTTCGTCCCCGCCAAGCGCACCAACGCCCGCGGTGTGTCCTGGCCCGCCAACGCCGGGACCTCGCTGCCGCTCAGCCAGTTCTACGTCGTCAAGCCGGGAGCGACGGCGGCCACCATCAACACCGCGCTGGCCCAGGGCCTCAACCTGCTCTTCACCCCGGGCGTCTATCACCTCGACCAGACCATCAACGTCACCCGTTCCAACACCGTGGTGCTGGGTCTGGGCCTGGCCACGCTCGTGCCCGACGGCGGCATCGACGCCATGCACGTGGCGGACGTCGACGGCGTTCGGCTCGCCGGATTCCTCATCGACGCCGGCGCGAGCCGCTCCGACACCCTGCTCCAGCTCGGCCCCGCCGGAGCGGCAGCCGACCACTCCGCCAACCCGACCACCATGCAGGACGTGTTCATCCGCATCGGCGGCGCGGGCCCAGGGCTCGCGACCAACTCCGTGGTGGTCAACAGCGACGACGTCGTCATCGACCACACCTGGATCTGGCGCGCCGACCACGGCCAGGGCGTCGGCTGGGAGACCAACCGGGCCGACTACGGCCTGGTGGTGAACGGCGACGACGTCCTCACCACCGGCCTGTTCGTCGAACACTTCAACAAGTACGACGTGCTGTGGAACGGCGAACGGGGCCGCACGATCTTCTTCCAGAACGAGAAGGCCTATGACGCCCCCAACGCCGCCGCCATCACCCACGACGGCATCGTCGGCTACGCCGCCTACAAGGTGGCCGACACGGTCAACGTGCATGAGGCCTGGGGCCTGGGCAGCTACTGCAACTACACCTCGGACCCGTCCATCGTGCAGCACCACGGCTTCCAGGTGCCCGTCAAGACCGGCATCAAGCTGCACAGCATCCAGGTGATCTCCCTGGGCGGCAAGGGCCAGTACGCCCACGTCGTCAACGACACCGGCGCACCCACCTCCGGCACCGACACCATCCCGTCCAAGATCACCCAGTTCCCGTGACCGTGACAAGCGGCCGCTGACCCCCGGTCACCACCGACCGGAACACCGCCCTCGACATGCTGCGGACCGTCCTCACGGCCCGCAGCATGTCCTGCCGTGTCACCGGAGCCGTCCACCTCGCCGAGAGGCGCGAACCGCTGACCGGCAAAGGCGAGGCCGCGGTCGCCTCAGCCTGCGCGTCTCCTGGAAACCGTGCCGTTCGCAGCTATGTGCCCGCACTCGTGGAGCGCAGGGCCCGCCGTAGCCTGTGTGATCACACCGGCTGAACGCCCGCGCCGCCTGAAACCCGGACAGACCTGCCCGGTCCGGCCTAGGGTGCGTCCATGCTCGACGACGCCATCGTCCGCCAGGCCGAAGCCGACCTGCTCTCCGCGCCACGGAGCCTGGACACCGCAGTCACCGCCCTGCCGAGCACGGCGGGCCTGTACGCCTGGTGGGCACCGCCCGAGGCACTGGCCGTCTTCAACGGCCCCGCCAACTCGGGTGATGCCGAGCTGCGGCTTCTGTACCTGGGCAAGGCCAAGCGGCTGCGGTCCCGCATCGTCTCCAACCACCTGAGGGACTCCGGCCGCTCCACCCTGCGCCGCACCCTGGCCGGACTGCTGATGTCCGCAGAGGGCTACCGCACCTCCTGGACCGACCGCGTCGTCCTGCTGGGCGAGGACGAGCAGCGTCTCACCCAGTGGATGCACCGGCACCTCACCCTCACCTGGAGCGAGTGTCCCGATCCCGTCCCGCTGGAGACGGCACTGATTTCCCGGCTGCGTCCGCCGCTGAACGTCGACGGCGCCGCACACGGCACCGCTCTGGACCGCGTCAAGCAGGCCCGGGCCCTCTATTACGCCAGTGCCGGGCCCCGCCCCGACAAGTAGCACCTCCGGCTCCCGAAGGGGATCAGGGGGCGTCCAACAGCACTGCGGCTTCCGGACGGCTTTCCAACCAGGTCACCGCGTCGGGGTTCTCCCGGAGCCAGCGGGCACAGACGGCCCATTCCACGTGCTCGCTGCCGGCGTCGCTCAGCACCACATCGGCGATGAGGGGTGTGCACTTCGCCGAGACACCATGCGCGCTGCACGCCTTCTTGTCGTTCGCGTGCGGAGTGATGGAGACGATCCTGGACGACATGGTCCGGACATCTTCGGCATAGATGCGGTCGAACCAGTCGATGAACTCGCGAACCGTGCCGATCTTGGCGACGCGGTCATGGAGGGCCTTCTGGTCGTGCCCGGTCAGGAACCAGCCCAGGGTGACCGGCGCGCCGCAGCCGCAACCGCACAACCGGGCCGCGTGCGCAGACTCGAAGTACGTCACCGGGTTGCGGGTCGGCTCGACGGGTTGGGGCTTTCCGACGTACGCGTCGTGGACAGGGTGTCCGGCCCCGAGAAATCGGCCCTCGATCGCACGGCGGCCGCCGGACACCGGAACCAGCTGGTCGATCTCGATCGCCTGGCGCACGACGCCCCGAGAGGACAGCAGGGCGTACTTCTCCCGGTCGGCCCGTTCGCCCAGAACCCAGCATCCGCGGTTGGCGCGGAACAGTGCCTCGTCGTCCATGTTCGGGTCCCAGCCGACATGGTCACGGCCCAGTTGGTCCTCCTCCGGGTTGACGTAGCGCATCGCCCCGAGCGTGATGTGGATCATGAATCCCCCCAATAGATGGATAGCCCGGGCTACTTGCCCTGCGACTGTCCACACCCTGCTCCACGCATCCGATACTTGCACCCCCTGGACCCCTGTGGTTATCACCGTAATGTCGAAGCCGCTCCGGTCATGACTCCGTCAGATGGCTGGATGAACTGCGTGCGAATTCTGGCTCTTCCTCTGGTCAGGATCTGGCCAGGAACGCGGTCACGGCCCCTCCGACCTGCATAGGCTCATCTGCGCCGCCTCAATTTCGTACGACTTCCCGGAGGCCCGGCGTGCCCGAAGCCGCCCTCGACACCGCAGCCGAATCCCGCTCCGCCACACCCCCGCCCGGCACTCCCGCCCGGCGGCGCACCGCGCTGCTCACGGGCGGCGCCCTGGTGGCCGCAGCGGCCGTGACGGCGGGCGCGCTCGCCGCCGGAGGCTCCGGTGGCGGCACCCACAGGCCCGCCACGACCGACGGTCTGCGGCACACCACCGTCGACGTCGCCGCCTCGGGCTGCGGCCACGGCTGGACCCACCCGGAGCCCGGGCGGCAGGTGTTCGACCTGAGCAACACCTCCGGCACGGCGGCCGAGGTGTACCTGACCGACCCGCGGACCGGCGCCGTCTACGGCGAGATCGAGGGGCTCGCCCCCGGTACCGTCCGGCCGATGCCGGTGACCCTCGGCAACGGCTCGTACGCCTTCAAGTGCCTGCCCGACGACGCGGACGCCGTCACCGGCCCCACCGTCCGGATCACGGGCTCGACGGTGACGAACGGTCCGGCCGCCGTCCCCGTCTCCCAGCAGGAGCTCATCCCGCCCACACTGGCCTACCAGAAGTGGATCGGGGCCCGCACGGTCGAGCTGGCGGAGAAGACGGACGTGCTGCGTGCCGCCGTCGACCGCGGGGACCTCGCCGCGGCCCGTGCCGCCTGGCTGCCCGCGCATCTGGTGTACGAGCGGATGGGCGCGGCCTACGGCACCTTCGGCGACGCCGACGCGGAGATCAACGGGACCACGGCCGGACTGTCCGGCGGGGTGCGCGACAAGGACTTCGCCGGGTTCCACCGTCTTGAGTACGGGCTGTGGCACGGCGAGTCGGCGAGCGGTCTGCGCGGCCCGGCAGACCGGCTCGCCGCGGCCGTGCACGCGTTGCGCGACAGCTGGCCCGACGAGCGGATGGACCCGGCCGACGTCGGCCTGCGCGCGCACGAGATCCTGGAGAACACCGTGCAGTTCGAACTGACCGGCCGCACCGACTACGGCAGCGGCACCAACCTGGCCACCGCCCGCGCCAACCTCGACGGCACCCGCGTACTGCTCGGCTTTCTGCGCCCGCTGCTGAAGACCCGCGACAGCGGCCTCGCCGGGCTCGACTCCTGGATGGACCGCGCCCGGCACACTCTCGACGGCTTCAGCCACGGCGGCCATTGGACTCCGCTGTCGGGCCTCACCCTGGCCCAGCGGGAGAGGGTCGACGCGGACCTGGGCGAACTCGTCGAGCGGCTCGCGGACGTGGCCGCCCTCACCGACGTACGGAGGACCTCGTGAGCACCGTGGGCCGCAGGGGTTTCCTGGCGGGCGCGGCCGCCGTGGCCGGCACAGGGCTCGTGGCCGCCGACCACGGCACCGCCACCGCCGAGCGGACGAGCGCGAGTGTGCCCTTCCACGGCCGCCACCAGGCCGGGATCACCACCCCGGCGCAGCGTGCCACCGCCTTCGTCTCCTTCGACACCACCGCGGCCGACCGCCGTGAACTGACCGACCTGCTGCGCGCGCTCACCGACCGGGCCCGATTCCTCACCACCGGCGGCAGCCCGGAGCCACTCGGCATCACCGCTCCCCCGGCCGACTCCGGCACCCTGGGCACGGACGTCCCGGCCGACGGGCTGACCGTCACCGTCGGCGTCGGCGCCTCCCTCTTCGACGACCGCTACGGCCTCGCGAACCGCAAGCCGCACCGCCTCGCCGCCATGCCGTCCTTCCCGGACGACGACCTGGACGCGGCCTGGTGCCACGGCGACCTGAGCGTGCAGTTGTGCGCCGCGAGCACGGACACCGTGCTGCACGCCCTGCGCGACGTCACCCGGCACACCCGCGGCGGCATGCAGGCACGCTGGCGGATGGACGGCTTCGTCAGCCCGCCCCGTCCCTCCGGCACCCCGCGCAACCACCTGGGCTTCATGGACGGCACTGCCAACCCGAGCGTGCGGGACGCCCGTGCGATGGACCGACTGGTGTGGGTGGGCACCGACAGCGGCGAACCCGGCTGGGCGACCGGCGGCAGCTATCAGGTCGTACGGCTGATCCGGATGCTGGTGGAGTTCTGGGACCGGGTCTCCCTCACCGAGCAGGAGCGCATGTTCGGCCGCGCCCGCGACACCGGCGCGCCGCTGGACGGGCGGCACGAGAAGGACGTCCCCCAGTACGCCCAGGACCCCAAAGGCGACATCATCCCGCTGGACAGCCACATCCGGCTGGCCAACCCACGCACCCCGGCCACCGAGGACCAGCGCATCCTGCGCCGCGGCTACAACTACGACCGGGGCCTGGACTCCAACGGCAACCTCGACATGGGCCTGCTGTTCTGTTGCTACCAGCAGGACCTCTCCCGCCAGTTCGAGACCGTGCAGAAGAGGCTGGCCGGTGAGCCGCTGGTCGACTACGTCTCCCCGTTCGGCGGCGGCTACTTCTTCGCCCTGCCCGGAGTGCGGGACGCGTCCGACTGGCTGGGACGCGGACTCCTGGCTTGATCTCGCCGCCCGATACCGGTCAAGAACAGCCCAAAGAACCATGAGGACTTCCTGACCCAACATTCGCCCACCCGTCGTTGTCGCTCCCCCGTCCGTCGACACGATGACCCAGGATCCCGTTGTGGATGCCATGGCCACGGATGTCGTGGCAGCGGAACGCAGTGCTCTCGAAAGGCCAGACAGCATGATCGGCACAGGTAGAACTCCCGGCGCGCGAGGCCGGCTGGCCCGCGTGGGCGCCCTGCTCGGCGCCGCCGCCCTGGCGACCGCGGGAGGTACGGCCCCCGCCTTCGCGGCCTCGGCGCACGGTGGCCCCGGCCACTCCGCGACGCGCACCGCGACACCGATCAAGCACGTGGTGGTGATCTACGACGAGAACGTGTCGTTCGACCACTACTTCGCCACCTACCCGCAGGCCGCGAACACCGACGGCACGAAGTTCAAGGCGGCGGCGCACACCTCGAAGGCGAACAACCTCCTCAACTCCGGGCTGCTGAAGAAGAACCCGAACCTCTACGCGCCCAAGCGGCTGGCCGGTTCACAGGCGATGACCTGCGACCAGAACCACTCCTACGGTCCCGAGCAGTACGCGGCCGACGGCGGCAGGGCCGACAAGTACGTCGAGAACACCGAGGTCAGCAAGTGCACCGGGCTCTTCGGCGAGCCCGGCCTGGTGATGGACTACTACGACGGCAACACCGTCACCGGCCTGTGGAACTACGCCCAGCACTACGCGCTCAACGACAAGTCGTTCAGCTCGGTCTACGGCCCTTCCACCCCCGGTGCGCTCAATCTGGTCTCCGGCCAGACCCACGGTGTGATCTCCGTCGACCCGGCCTCCGGCACGGAGAACCCGAAGCAGACCTCGAAGCCCGACTCGTACACCGTCGTCTCCCCCAACGCCAAGGGTGTCGGCACCGTCATCAACGACCCCGACCCGGCCTACGACGACTGCGCGGACAAGGACCACACCGCCACCAGCGCGCTCGCGTCGATGCAGGGCAAGAACATCGGTGACCTCCTCAACGCCAAGGGCGTGAGCTGGGGTTGGTTCCAGGGCGGCTTCCGTCCGTCCACCGCCTGGAACGGCACGAGCGACGACTACGCGAAGTGCGCCGGCACCACCCACACCAACGTCGGCGGCGCGGCGGTGGAGGACTACAGCCCCCATCACAACCCGTTCGCCTACTACAAGTCGACGGCCAACCCGCACCACCTCGCCCCGAAGAGCATCGCCGAGATCGGGCACAACGGCCGGGCCAACCACAACTACGACCTCACCGACTTCGACGCCGTCCTCAAGGCCGGGAACCTGCCCGCGGTGAGCTTCCTGAAGGCCGCCGAGTACCAGGACGGCCACGCCGGCTACTCCGACCCGGTCGACGAGCAGCACTTCCTGGTCAAGGAGATCAACGCGCTCCAGCAGTCCCCGGAGTGGAAGTCCACCGCGGTCATGGTCGCCTACGACGACTCAGACGGCTGGTACGACCACGCCACCTCGAAGGTACTCAACGGCTCCAAGGACTCCACCCTCGGCTCCAACGGCAAGGCCCTCGACAGCGCCGCCTGCCAGGCGGGCCCGGCCGCCAAGGGCGGCTACGCGGACCGCTGCGGTCCCGGCACCCGCCAGCCCCTGCTGGCCATCTCCCCCTACAGCAAGGTCAACAAGATCGACCACACCGCCACCGAGCAGACGTCGATCACGAAGTTCATCGAGAACAATTGGCACACCGGCCGCATCGGCGACGCCTCCTTCGACCAGCGGGCGGGCAGCCTGACCGGCATGTTCGACTTCAAGCACCCCAACAACAAGCAGGTGCTGCTGAACTCGGACGGCTCCGTCAAGTCCGTGAAGCCGATCCCGCACCACTACGGCCGTACGGCGACGTCCGCCTCCACACACGCCCCGTACCCGGCCTACGTCCAGGACCTCAAGGCGCAGAACGTCGCAGACAGCAGCTCCACCTCCCCGGCCCTGCCGATCGCCATCAGCGCGGGTGTCCTGACCGCGGGAGCCATGACCACCGCGTTCGCGCTGCGCCGGCGCCGGACGCGTGCCGGAGCCCCACCGGCCGCCGTGTAAGTACCTCCGCTCCGACGAGAACCGACGGTCCCGGCCGGGCACAGGCCGGGACCGTCTCCTTTGCGCCACTGCTCGTCCTGCTCGTCGGCGGTCCAGTGCTCGAACGCCGTTACTGATCTCTTCGGATTGTTGTCGGGTGCTGCCGGCGGGACTGTGCACGTAGTCCGTGGTGCCGTCGGAAAGCAGGTTGGGGATTGCCTCGGCGTCCCAGGTGCAGGATGTCGTGATCCACCGACGGTCTTGGAGGTGTGCAGCCCGTCACCGTTGTAGACGTAGGTCGCCATGGCGGAGCCGGTGTTCGCCGTAGTCAGGCGGTCGGACTGCCCGTAGGCGTAGGTGGTGGTGTTGCTTCCGCCGGTGCTCTTGGTGCACACCCCCGTTCCCCTTGACCAAAGACATGGGGGCACCCCCGGGATGGCAGGCATTCGGCGGTGGGCGACCGCTGCGGTGACCGGTGACGCTCTCCGCGCAGGCTTGAACCGGGTCGCCATGATTACCATCCCGTCAGCAGCAGGTGGTTGAGGACCAGGGCGAGGGTGGCCTGGGCGGTGAGCCAGGCGCGGGGTCGGGTCAGGAAGGCGCATGCCGGGAGCAACCACATGGCGAACGGCAGCCAGATGCGCTCTGTTTCCGCTTTGCTCATGCCGGAGAGGTCGGCGGCGAGGAGCGCGAGCAGGGTGGCGAGGACGAGCAGGGCAAGACGGGGTTCGGCGGTGGAGCGGCGCAGGCACGTGCGAAGACCCTGGCGGATGGAAGTCCCGACGGACCGTCGCAGCCCGGCCACCGTCGCCGGGCCCACGACGAGTGCCGTGCACGCGAGGTTGGCCCACACCCAGTAGCCGTAGGGCCTGATACCGCCGGCCCCTAGGTAGTAGCGGGTGACCAGCAGGTGGTACGCCTCCCACCAGTTGAAGCCCGCGAGCGTGAACAAAGCCGGGACGACGACGAATCCGGTGATTACGTAGGGGAGGGGGCGGAGCCGTCGGGCGCCGAGCAGGAGGACGCCACCGGCGATCACCGCGAACAGTGTCAGCCCGTACGAGAGATACGCGGTGAGCCCGAAGAGGAGCCCGGAGGCGAGACCAGCCGACCGAGGCCGGAGTCCCGTGACCGCGAGGGCGAAGAACGCGACGGCCCAGGCGGCCACCGCCGCGAAGTACCCGTCCGCGGAGGTACCCATCCACACTGCGGCCGGGGCCAGGACCAGGAAGGGCGCGACGCGGCGGGCGAGCGCCTCCCCGGACAGTGCTCGTACGGTGATGAGGACCGCAACTGCCGCAGTCGCGCCGACGGTGATGCACCAGACGCCCGCCCAGGCCCCGCCGCCCAGCCCGATGCGGTCGAGAAGGACGAAGGTGAGGGTGGCGGCGGGGGGATGTCCGGCGACGTGCGCGGGCCAGGCGTCGGGTGAGTGGATCAGGATGTGGTGGGTGAAATCCCGCAGGGCGGCGGGGATGTCGTGGAAGCGGTTGACGGGGTCGATGACCTGGAGGTACTCGTACTTGGTCGTGAGTCGCCGGGCGATTCCTCGCTGCCATCCGTCGACCAGGGCGAGCGAGAACGTCCACGCCATGGCGGTGCCCCAGGCAGTGCACAGCAGCGCGCGCCAGGGCAGCCGGGCGGCGAGGAGCGGCCCGTACGCGACGACTGCGAGGGCCACCGTGATCGCGGCGGGGGTGCCGGGGCCGACATGCGGCTCCCAATGGCCGTACAGCGGCGGCCAGCTGACATGAAGGTTTCCGTAACGGTGTTCTAGGACGGTGCCGATCACAGCCGCCGTCGTGACGAGCAGCGCTGCGGCCAGGGCCGCGGAGAGGTCGCGGAGAAGATCGCGGTTCACACCGGCACGCTAGGCCGGGGAGGGCGGGGGGAGGCTCCGTTGAGCCTGGACGTCAGCATTTCGTCATGAGTTGCGGGCCCCGTCCTCGGCCCGTACCGACCTGCGGTCGGGACATGCGCGACCATCGACTCCCCACCTCTCCCGGTTTCTGGCGCAGTCCGCTGCGCAGCCCCTGGTTCACCTCCGTGCTCGGTATCGTGCTGCTCGGCGGGATCACGGTGCTCTTCACAACTGGCCTTGTGTCGTACGCCGCCACGCAGATCGAACACGACCGGCTCGTCCCCCGTACGGTCATCGCCTCGACGACATGACACCCGATGAACCCGGATCCGCCAGTCAGCAGTACTCGCATACGCGAACGCCAGGAGCACGAGCTCCCCACACGGGAGCACCGCGCCCGCCGTCCTGCTCGTGATGTATGCGACGAGATACAGCCGCGTGACAGGCGCCGGTCACGGCTCCTGTCTCCCGCACGGCGAACTTGGCCAGCCTGTACGCGCAGTAGCCGAAGCCCCCGGTCAGACCGGCCGTCGTCGACAGGGCGACCACAGCTCCCCCGGCCGCACTCCACCATGCCGGGTCTTCTCGCCGCTGGATGAGCAGCTAGGGTGCCAGGCGAGCCGAAGGCCGGACCGGCACCAAGTTCTCCGGGGCAAGCGGAAGTTCTTACGGGAAGCTGACGCGGGACCGAAACACCTTCATCCCACCCGCCCCACACGCAACTCTGACTCTGCACGTCACCGACCGGCGGTGGCACCGAAGTACGAGGAGTCAGACGTGAGCAGGCATAACAGGCGCAGGTCGAAGTCGCAGGTCCGGATGGCCATCGCCGGGACCGCCATCCTCGCGTCGGCGGCGGTCGCGACGACGGTGGCCATCGCCTCGGCGGGGGAAGTCCCCCGCGCACACGAGGGCGCGACAACGAAGAGCGCCAAGGCGGGAGCCGACCACGCCGTCTTCGTACAGGGCAACGAGCTCGCCGGGAACACCATCCACGTCTTCAAGCGCGGCGAGGACGGAAAGCTCACCGCCGCGGGCACCTACGCGACCGGCGGCAAGGGCGGCGACCAGGTCGACGCACCCACCGACTCCCTCGCCTCCCAGGGCTCACTCGTCTACGACCGCGGCTCGCATCTGCTGCTGGCAGTCAACGCGGGAAGCGGCACCGTGACCTCGTTCCGGGTCGAGGGACGGAAACTGACGGACCGGCGCGTGGTGCGCTCGGGCGGGGACTTCCCTTCGTCCATCGCGGTGTCCGGCGATCTCGCCTACGTCATGAACGCGGGCGGCGCGGGAAGCGTCCAGGGCTTCAGGATCACGGCCACCGGACTCAAGCCGCTCAGCGGGTCGTATCGCTCCCTGGGGCTGAAGAATGACAAGGTGCCGCTGTTCAGCAGTTCGCCGGGCCAGGTCGCGTTCACGCCGGGTGGCCGTGAGCTGGTCGTCACCACGAAGTCGGCCAACACCATCGAGGTGTTCCCCATGCGGCGCGACGGACGTCCCGCACACCGGGCGAAGGTCAACGACTCGGCCGGCGGCGTGCCGTTCGCGATCACCTTCGACAAGGCGGGCCGGATGCTGGTGGCCGAGGCCGAGAAGTCCACGGTCAGTACATACAAAGTGCTCGCCGACGGCCGCCTCAAGGTCGTCCAGAAGCCCCTGGCCAACGGTCAGAACACGCTGTGCTGGCTGGAGCGCGCCGGTGACTTCTTCTACGGCGGCAACACCGGCAACTCGACCGTCACCGGATACCGCACCGACCGCCACGGTCGGCTCGCGCTCACCAACGAGGTCGGCATCGCCACCCCGCCGTCAGCCATGTCCCAGGGTGTCATCGACCTGGCGGTGACGCAGGACGAGAGGTTCCTGTACGTACAGAACGGGACCTCCGGCACCGTCGACGGCTTCCGCATCGGCAGGAACGGCTCCCTCACTAAGGTCACCACGGCCACCGGACTGCCTCCCTTCGCCGAATCCGGCATGGAGGGAATAGTCGCGGTGTAAGAGGCTGCCATCGCGGTCCGGCGCCCTGGAGACTCCTCTCCGGGGCGCCGAACCCGTTCCGACGTGGCAGAAGTGCTCGACGTCGGTCACCGCTTCCGTCGCCGTGAGTCGCGCGGGCCGGACGTGTCCGGCAGGTTTGGGCACCCGGCTTGGGCGGCACCAGTGAGCCCGCCAGGACAATTGCATGAAGATCTGCCGTGCCACGAACTCGGTGGCGGCCTCGGCCCGTGCATACCGGACAGCAGCTGCGGCGCCATGCGGGCGGCGAGCGGCGAGCGAACGGCAATTCAGACGCGGAGTCACCCAGTCCGCGAACGGCGGACCGTCAAACCCGACCGCACTGACGTCGTCCGGAAGGCGCAGTCCGGGCGACGCAGCCACACCATTGATCCCCAGTGTCTGACGGTTGCCGCCAGTAAAGGCCGCCATCGTGCGGTCGGCGAGGCCGACAGCTCCAGAGCGTGTTGGTCGCGAGGCAGTGTGTGACACACTCCCGGCCCCGAGACCTCAAGCCATTGACGGAAGACGCCATCCGTCCACGAGGCTCATGAAGGTCCTCTGCACCGGCTCGCGCATGAGCGGCTGGGCCGGAGTCGCGCCAGAGGGAAGTCACCACCGCGGCGGGCCCCTTCCAGCGGTTCCACGCCACCACCCAAGATCTTACGAAGCCCTTACGCAGCCGTCTAAGGTCACGTGACGGTCCTACGATCACAGCGTGCCGACCATCCGAAACATCACTCTCGCCACTGTCGCGCCACTCGTGCTGGCTGCGGCGGGGGCCACGCACCCTCATGGCCTGTCGAGGGCGACAGCCACGGACTGGACGCAGTTGCACATCATGCTCCTGCCGATCTTCCCACTGCTTACGCTCGGCCTCCTCGTCCCTCTGTGGCACCGCCCCCGCCCAGACCTCGCGGGCTTCGCCACGGCGGTGGCCTGGGCGAGTGCGTTCACCTACGCGGCCTTCTACACCGGTCTCGACGCGGTGGCCGGCATCGCGGCGGGCACCGCCGTCGAGCACGCTGCCCGAACAGCCGCCATAGGGCCGATCAAGTACCCGCTCTACCACACGGGTGAGTTGCTCGGGCAGGTCGGCGCCTACGCCCTCCTCGTAGCTGTCGTGGCCACAGCCATCGCGCTCTTCCCGAAACACGGCGCGCGAGTCATTCCCGGCACGGTCGTTCTCCTGGTGGCCGGCTGGTCCTTCACAGACAGCCACATCTTCTGGCCCCGCGGCGTATGGACAATGCTCGGCTTCGCACTGGGCTTCGCTCTGCTCGCCACCGGGACCAGAAGGAGCCAATCCGCTCCACCCCGCGTCTGAGCGAGCCGGGCCTCCTCCCTCACCCCATCGCCCTCTTCCTGTTGCACTGCCCTGTCGCCCGCCGGATCCGGTCGCACGCCTTACGTGGCCGTTCGATCAAAACGTGCCGACGGCTGGAGCACCCGCCCGGCGTTCCGGCACGGCCTTGCGAGCGGGCTGACAAATGTTTCACCCAAGTAGATCCTCCATCGGGGAAGCCCCAGTCGCCGCAACATGCCTCTGGGGCGTGGGAGTTTCAGACGATGGTCCGCGGGTTCGACCACTGTGAGCGCCTTGAATCGGAGCGGCAGGCAACCCGAAAGCGCCACTGTCTCGGCTCCTCGGCGCTACTCGCCGGACTCGGCCGGGTGGTCGAAGACACCAATCGAATATCTCCGCATCGTGCACTCAACCCGTATCCACCGGCTCCATGCCAGTGGATGGTTCAGCCAGAAACGAAGAAGTGCCTTGCGACCTGCGATGATGGAGCTTCTCTCGGACCACATCACGCACGATTGGCAAGGCATTTCCGAGATGCAATTCACCCATGCCGCAGCGGCGGTCTCATCCGCGTTCGGTGATCCGAACCTGATCGCGTACGGCCGGCTGGAGCCGGTGGTGCGGCACGAGCGCCGATCGGCAGACGGTCAGGCTCTCGGAGGCTTCCAGTGGCGCGAGTTGCGCTGTCAGAGACGCCGAGCCGCCCGTCAGCGGCGCGGTTGAGACGGGAGGGCATCGGGGTTGGCGCCCTCGGCCTCGGCTGTACCGGCGAAGATCCAGGTGACGATCGCGATCCGCAACACCTGGCAGGTGGCCCAGACGCGGCCGTCGAGGACGTTCTTCTGCGGCACTGGAAGGAAGGTCTCCATTGCGGCGTTGTCGCCGACGGCCCCGACCCGGCCCATTGCGCCGACCGGGCCGTGCCGGGTAAGAACGGCGGCGACCCTGCGGGACCGGAATTGCGATCCGCGGTCGGAGTGCACGATGCATCCCGCGGCGGGGCCGCCTCGGGCAACGGCGGACTCCAGCGCGGCCACCGCGAGGTCGGACCTCATCCGGGCATCGATGGAGTAGCTCACGATGCGGCCGGAGTACACACCCTTGACGGCGCACAGATACAGCTTGCCCTCGCCGGTCGCGTGCTCGGTGATGTCCGTGGGCCGCAACCGGTTCGGCCCGTCCGCGGTGAAGCTCCGACGCACCAGGTCCTCGTGGACCGGCCAGCTTTGGCATTCTTCCCGCCGCCCTTGCGTTTGCCGAAGGCACTCCACCAGCCGTCGTCCCGGCAGTTCCGCCAGGCGGTCCGCTCGGCCATCGCCTCACCGGCAGCGCGGGCCAGGTCGCATCCGATCGCAGGAATGGCCGGCGCCGGGGAGGGGCAGATGTGCGGGCCGGCGGGGCGTGCTTCCGTTTGAGCGACGCTGATCAAGTCGCGTGTGTTGCTCGGCCAAGTGCCGGGCCCCGGGCGTCGCTGCCCGTCATGGAACGGAATCGGCTCACGCACGGCTCCCGAACTCCTATCGAATCTCTTCACCGTAAAGACCTCTCCACGCTTGTGGAACGCGCCGTTCAACCTCTTGACGGCGATGGGGCGTTCGTCGATAGTCATGCCTTGATCCGGCCGACCCAGTATCGGGTGGATCACTTCCCGCATTGTTAGCGCTAACAATCAGGGCGAGCACGCGCCGCCAGACCGCTCGCCATACATGTCCATCCACCCCTGTTCTTCAGCGGTGACCACCTCGCCCTCAAATTGTTAGCGCTAACAACCTGAGCCCTCATCCCTTCTCAGCCCACCCCAGAGCCCAAGGTGCACCGCGCTGGGGCGTGGCCTGCCGCTCCGCACCGACGACCAAGGGAGTTCCAGGTGCCTGCCCTGCTCATTTTCCGCCGACTGCGCCGAGGGGTGATCGTCTCCCTGGCGTCGCTGGCGCTCGCCTTCGCCGGCCTGATCGCCTTCAGCGGCGCGTCGCACGCCGCCACTCAAGGACCCTGTGACATCTACGCGGCGGGTGGCACTCCGTGCGTCGCCGCGCACAGCACCACACGCGCACTCTTCGCCTCGTACAACGGCCCCCTGTACCAGGTGCAGCGAGCATCGGACAGCGCGTTGCAGAACATCGGGGTGCTGTCCGCCGGAGGCGTCGCGGACGCCGCGGCACAGGACTCTTTCTGCGCGGGGACCACCTGCGTCATCACCCGCCTCTACGACCAGACCGGCCGCGGCAACACCCTGGTCTACCAGGGCCCCGGCGGGACGGGCGGCGCCGACACGGCGGCCAATGCGACCACCGAAACGGTCAGTGTGGGCGGCCAGAAGGCGTACGCGCTGTACATCAACCCGGGCAACAGCTACTTCGCCTACAACTCCACCGGGGGCGTGCCGACCGGCAGCGCACCCGAGGGCGAGTACATGATCACCAGCGGTACCCACGCCAACAACGGCTGCTGCTTCGACTACGGCAACACCGAGACGGACCACCACGCCGACGGCAACGGCGCCATGGACGCGATCAACTTCAGCACCGAATGCTGGTTCGGCGGCTGCAGCGGAACCGGCCCGTGGGTGCAAGCCGACCTGGAGAACGGCCTGTTCACCGGTGGCAGCAAGGCATGGAACCCCAACCAGGTCTCCGAGACGAGCCACTTCGTCACCGCGATGCTCAAGAACAACGGCACCACACAGATGGCCCTCAAGGGTGCGAGCGCCGCCTCCGGGAGTCTGACCCAGTTCTACAGCGGCGCACTGCCCAGCGGATACAACCCGATGCACAAGCAGGGCGCCGTCATCCTCGGCAGCGGCGGCGACTGCTGCCAGACCAACCACAACGCCAGCGCGGGCACTTTCTACGAGGGCGCCATGGTCAGCGGCTACCCCTCCGACGCCACCGACGCAGCGGTCCAGGCCAACATCGCCGCGGCCGGATACAGCACCTCCACCCCCTTCACCCCTGGCGCCAGGCTGGCCCTGCAGGCCACCTCCCCCTGCTGCACCAGCGACTACCTGCAGCACGACACCAGTGACGACAAGGTCGTCATCGCGCCGGTCACCGCCGGCAGCACGGCCACCGACAAGGGCGACGCCACCTGGATCGTCCACGCCGGCCTGGCCAACAGCAACTGCGTCTCCTTCGAGGCGGCCAACGCACCCGGCAGGTACATCAGGCACTGGGCGTTCCAGCTCCACCTCCAAACCGACGACGGCACCGGCCAGTTCGCGGCCGACGCCACCTTCTGCCCCAAGTCAGGCAACAGCGGCACGGGTTACTCACTGCAATCCTTCAACTACCCGGCCAAATACATTCGCCACTACCGCTTCACCGGCTACGTCGCCGGCGACGGTGGCACCAACGCCTGGGACACCTCCTCGCTGTGGACCCAGGACACCAGCTGGCTCACCGCCTCCCCCTGGAGCTGACCAGCACCAAGCCCCGGGTCCGTTGCCGATGAGGACCGACATCGCTACGTACCCGGAGGCGTCCACGCGGCCCACTCAGTCCGCCCACGCGGGCATCGGGACCGTCGACGCGCACATCACCCCCCTGTGAAGGAGTTCCACATGATCAAGCCACGGTGGATACGCAGAGTCAGACGCGCTCTCCTCGCGGCAGGTGCCACCGCCGCCCTGGCCGCAGGTTTCCTCTCCGCCACGACGACCGCCTCTCAGGCCGCCACCCAGGGGCCGTGCGACATCTACGCGGCGGGTGGCACGCCGTGCGTCGCCGCGCACAGCACCACACGCGCCCTGTACGGGACGTACAACGGGCCGCTCTACCAGGTCAGGCGCGCCTCGGACAGCACCACCTTGAACATCGGCCTGCTGAGCGCCGGCGGATATGCGAACGCCGCCGCCCAGGACACCTTCTGCGCCAACACCAGCTGTGTCATCACCGTCATCTACGACCAGTCCGGCAAGGGCAACAACCTCACCCAGGCACCCGCGGGCGGAGCCGCCGGCGGACCGGACAACCTCGCCAACGCCTTCGAGGCGCCGGTCACCGTCGGCGGGCACGAGGCGTACGGCGTCTACGTCGCCCCCGGCACCGGATACCGCAACAACAACACCAACGGCATCGCCACCGGAGACCAGCCCGAGGGCATGTACGCGATCTTCGACGGCACGCACTTCAACGGCGGCTGCTGTTTCGACTACGGCAACGCCGAGACCAGCAGCACCGACACCGGCAACGGCCACATGGAGGCCATCTACTTCGGCAACAGCAAGGCGTGGGGCTATGGCAGCGGCAACGGCCCCTGGGTCATGGCCGACCTCGAGAACGGCCTGTTCTCCGGCGTAAACCGCACCCTCAACTCCGGCGACCCCACCGTCAACAACCGCTTCCTGACCGCCATGGTCAAGGGCGGCCCGAACCAGTGGGCCATCCGCGGCGGTGACGCCCGGTCGGGCGGCCTGTCCACCTACTACAGCGGCGTACGACCCAACGTCTCCGGATACAACCCGATGCACAAAGAAGGCGCCATCATCCTCGGCATCGGCGGCGACAACAGCAAGGGCGCCCAAGGCACCTTCTACGAAGGCGTCATGACCTCCGGCTACCCCTCGGACGCCACCGAGAACGCCGTGCAGGCCAACATCACCGCCGCCGGCTACAACAGCGGCTCGACCGGCACCGGCGCACTGACGCCCGGCTCGCGGATCTCCTTGCAGGCCACCACGTCCCCCTGCTGCACCTCGGACTACCTCCGCCACGACGACGCCGACACCAAGGTCGTCATCTCCGGCATCAACTCCTCCAGCTCGGCCACCGACAAGGCCGACGCAACCTGGATCGTCCGCGCGGGCCTGGCCAACAGCTCGTGCCTGTCCTTCGAGTCCGCCAACAACCCCGGCCAATACCTGCGCCACTACAACTACGAGCTCTACCTGAACACCGACGACGGCGGCGGAGCGTTCGCTCAGGACGCCACCTTCTGCCCCACGACGGGCAACAGCGGGGTCGGCCACTCCTTCCAGTCCGTCAACTACCCGACGAAATACCTCCGCCACTACAACTACACGGCCTACATAGCCAGCAACGGCGGATCCAACGCCTGGGACTCCACGTCCTCATGGGCCCAGGACACCAGCTGGCTCACCGCCTCCCCCTGGAGCTGACCGGCAACCGGCTCCTCTGAGCACCTCCGGTCGTGAGCACGGCAGCCCGACAGAATTCCCGGGAGGCCGTGCTCACCCGGACACCGCAATTCGGTCGACCGCTGCACCTGGGCCGGTGTACCCGGCCAACCCCGCTGTGTCCCCCGCCCCTTGCCAGGCATGAAATCATTACGAGCGATCCGCAGACCGGCATGGTGAGCGAAGTACGCGCAGTGGTGCACTATCCGCGGCACCTCACCAGCCCGGCCGACTCACCGGGCCCAGTTCGACGACAAGCCGCGAGCCGCAAGGAAGCAGCCCGCCTGTGCGAGCAGATCGCCCAGCTCAGTAAGCAACTCGCCGCCTTGGAGCACCGGCTGGAGCGCCTGGAAATCACCCGGAATCGCTGCCGTCCACATACATACCGCTACATCCTCACCCGGTTACGAGGACGACGAACACAGCCCACAAGCCAAGGACATCCGCGAAAGCCTGGGAACCGGCACCGAGAACCGCCACGTCAAAGGCGCCCGGGCCAAGCTCAAACGCCTCGTGAGCGCGCCCACTCACTGGCGATGCTGCTCGGCCATCCACTCCCAGACGTGCGTTCCGTCGATGCTGGGGTCGTTGCGGGCGACGTAGATCCACGAGAAGTGGCCCGGGAACCGGTAGCCGTTCCAGACGACCTGGTCGTAGAGGGTCATCAGCGAGCCGGGGATCACGTCGTGCGCGTGGACGGTGTTGGCCTGTGGGTCCACGGTGGGGTCGTCGCGGGAGGTCACGAGCCAGGTGGGGGTGGTGATCCGTGCCAGCTCGCTGTCGGGGATCAGCGGCGCACCTCCGGCCGGGAATGCCTGGACAACGCCGCAGATCGGCACGGACGCGGCGAACAGTTCGGGATAGACGGTGGTCATCTTCATGCTCATGTAGCCGCCGTTGCTGCAGCCTGCGACGTAGATCCTGTTGGGGTCGACGTGGTTCCTGCGCGTGACGTCGCTGATGATCTCGTGGATGAGAGGGGCGTAGCGGGGGCCGTTCTCCATCCAGTAGGAGGTGCTTTGCGGGGCGAGGACGTAGGCGCCGTCGAAGATGCGCTGCGCCTGCGGGGTGGCGAAGCCCAGTGCGCCGCGGTTGGCTCGCAGCGTGGTCTCGTTGTCGTAGTAGTTGTCGGGTAATGAGGCACCCTCACCCGCGCCGTGCAGCCAGACGATCAGCGGGCGCCTGCGCCCTCGGGAGGAATGGGAACGCGCGGGTGAGTACAGCCGGTACTTCATTCCCGACCCGGAGATGTGGGAGCTGAACGCGTCCACCTCGGGGTCCGACAGGCGAGGGTTCTGGACGAAGCTGTCGATGGTGATCGACCGGTGATCGCACAAGGTGATCGGGGCGCGCTGGGTGAGGGTGTAGGTGAGGTCGAGCATCACGTTGCGGCTCTTGCCCGCGATGTAGCCGAGCGTGCCGGCCCCGGCCTGGCCCTCGCCGTGGCTCAGCTCGAGCACGATGTCGCCGCGGTCGTCGAGCCGAGCAGCGGTCACCGTGCGGTCCAGGTCGTACTCGCTGAAGATGACGTCGCCGGGGGCGATGGGGATCGGGCTCGTGGCTTTCGCGTGGACGCCGAAGGTGCCGGTGGTCAGACTGGCTGGATCGATCGGGCCGAGTCCGGCCGTCCTGAGGGTGATCGAGGTGACCTGTTCGCCGCCGTCGAGCACTTGGGCGTTGAGGGTGAATCTCACTCTGGTGGTCCCGCGGTCGTCGGCGTACGCGGCGACGCCGGGCAGGGAGAGGCCGGCAGCGCCCGCTCCGGCGGCGAGAATGGTGCGACGGCGGATTCGTGTTGCCATGCGGACTCCTTGTGGGGTGCGGAGGCATCACTGCGGCCAATGCGCCGAACTCGGCGGTCCCGCCGCCGAGGAGAGGAAACGGTGACCTCGGCTGCCGAAGCTTCCGCAACCGGACCCGCCTCGGTGCGGGCCGTCAAAGAACTCTCTGACGGACAGTGGATCGCACTGAATCTCCTGAAAGGTAGGAGTGATAAGCGCGCCATCATGAGCCTTGCGCGGCAGCCGGGCGACCACACGACCACGTCCCCTGCTCGTGCGCCACCCACCCTCGATCACCCTGCCCCGGCTCGTCGGCAGCTTCAAAGCCCGCACCCGAGGGGGCGGGCGAGCACTCGCTGGTTCAGGCCAACAGCATAGATCCCATGAATCCGCCCGGCTCCCGCCTGATCCAGACAAGCTCCCGCCTTGATCCGGACACGCTCCTCCCCTGGATCTGAACACCCGGGGCCCCACTGGGGCAGGCGGTCCCGTCCTCCGGGTCGCCGCCATCACGACGGCGACCCGGGTTCACGTTCCATGCATCAGGCCCGGGTCCAGCGCTGGTTGCTGCCGCTCGAGCAGGCGTACAACTGGACCAGCGTGCCGTTGGCGGTCCCGGCCGAGGCGGCGTCGAGGCAGAGGCCGGACTGGACGCCGACGACGGTTCCGTCGGAGTTCAGGCGCCATTTCTGGTTGTCGCCGCCCCAGCAGCTGTAGATCTGGACCTTGGTGCCGTTGCCGGTGCCGGCGGCGTCCAGGCACTTGTTGCCGTAGACCCTGAGCTCACCGGCGGCGGTGTACGTCCACTGCTGGTTGGTGCCGCTGTGGCAGTCCCACAGCTGGAGCTGAGTGCCGTCGGTAGTGCTGGAGTTGGGGACGTCGAGGCAGCGGCCCGAACCGACACCCTTGATCGTTCCGCCGTCCGACGGGGGCGGCGTGGAGGTGCCGCCGTTGAGTGCGTTGAGTACGGAGGTGTAGGCAGGCTTCTTGCTGCCGTTGCCGTTGAACAGCAGCGGTGTCTGCTCCGATCGCCAGGAGTCGGTGTCGCGCACACCCCAGACGGTGATGCCGAGGCAGCGCGAGACGGCCAGGCAGTCGTTGGTCACGTTGGCGTAGGTCGCGGCGGAGGCGCCCTGGATGTCCAGTTCGGTGATGGCCACGTCGACGCCGAGGGCGGCGAAGCTCTGGAGGGTGGTGCGGAAGTTGCTGTTGTACGGGCTGTCGTTGTTGAAGTGCGACTGGAAGCCGACGCAGTCGATCGGCACGCCGCGCTGCTTGAAGTCCCGGACCATGGCGTACACGCCCTGGGTCTTGGCCCAGGTCCAGTTCTCGATGTTGTAGTCGTTGTAGCAGAGCTTGGCGGCCGGGTCGGCGGCGCGCGCGGTGCGGAAGGCGACCTCGATCCAGTCATTGCCGGTGCGCTGCAGGTTGGAGTCGCGCCGACCGCCCGAACTGCCGTCGGCGAAGGCCTCGTTCACGACGTCCCACTGGGCGATCTTGCCCTTGTAGTGGTTCATCACGCCGTTGATGTGGTCGATCATCGCCTGGCGCAGGGTGCTGCCGCTGAGGCTCTGCATCCAGCCGGGCTGCTGGGAGTGCCAGGCCAGGGTGTGTCCGCGGACCTGCTTGCCGTTCTGCACGGCCCAGTTGTAGACGCGGTCGCCGGCGGTGAAGTTGAACTGTCCCCGCTGCGGTTCGGTGGCGTCGATCTTCATCTCGTTCTCGGCCGTCACCGAGTTGAACTCACGTGCCGCGATCGATGTGTAGGCGGAGTCGCCGAGCCTGCCTGAGGCGATGGCGGTGCCGAAGTAGCGGCCGCTCTGCGCCGCCGCGGCGCCCAGCGTGCTTTCGGCAGCGTGCGCGGCAGGCGGCGAAACCAGTGCGGCGACCGTGCTGAGGACGCCGATGAGCAGCGCGAGAAGCAGACTGCGGCTCCTTCGGTGGACTACGGGTCCGGGACGGGCGTACAAACCCATGACTGTGCCTCCAAAGTGGACATCACGGAATGACGGGAGCGCAGGGGAAGAGCGCCGGCCGTGGCGCAGGTGCCGTGGTGCTGTGGTGCGCGGGCACCCTGTGCGGTGGCGCCTGGTTCCGGCGTGCGGCACGGGGTGCGTATGGCCAATGCGGTTCGAAATCTCGAAACTTGGTCGCCCCTCGGAGAAGGGATGATTGACGCGTTGACGGTGGATCGTCAATACATCCCGCAGAGAAAGTTTCACTTTCCTGTTCGAAACATTCGATGATGTGCAGCCTCCGGCACCACTGCAGACGGACACCTCTGAGCCTGAGCCTCGACCAGGGAAAGTGCGCCCACGTGCACCTTTCTCAACTGCCCGCGATCGGTGCACCACTCGGCCACGCCCCAGGGGGAGCAACTGTTTGCAGACAGAACAGTGAGAGACCTTGACCGCGGGACATCACATTTCTAGCTTGTGGCATCGAAGCATCCGGGGAGTTCCCGAATGTTTCGATCGATCCTCGTTCCCGGTACGCCCGCTCCATCATTCGCCGACGCCACCTCGCCCCGTCCCCAAGGAGGCCCTCAGATGTGGTTACGCCACCCGTCCACGGTGCCGATCAGACGCCTGCTCGCCGTCCTTTCGCCGCTGCTCCTCGTGGCAGCCTTCCTCGGCGCTCAGCCCGCCAGCGCGGCGACAGTGGACCCCAACGCGTCGTATGTGCTGGTCAACCGCAACAGCGGCAAAGCCCTCGACGTCTACAACATGGCCACCAACGACGGCGCCCGCATCACCCAGTGGGCCAGGAACGACCAGAACCAGCAGCAGTGGCAGTTCGTCGACTCCGGGGGCGGCTACTACCGCCTCAAGTCCCGCCACTCGGGCAAGGTGCTGGACCTCTACAACTGGTCCACCGCGAACGGCGGCTCCATCGTGCAGTGGGCCGACCTCAACGCCACCAACCAGCAATGGCGGCTGGCCGACAGCTCGGACGGCTACGTGAGGCTCATCTCGCGGCACAGCAACAAGGCGCTCGAAGTGCAGGGTGCCTCCACCGCCGACAACGCGAACATCGTCCAGTACGACGACTGGGGCGGCACCAACCAGCAGTGGCAGCTCGTCAAGGCGGGCAGCGACACCCCCGGGGCGTGTGATCTTCCCTCGACCTACCGCTGGACCTCCACGGGCGCGCTGGCGCAGCCCAAGTCCGGGTGGGTCTCGCTCAAGGACTTCACCGTCGTCCCGTACAACGGCAGGCAACTCGTCTATGCGACGACCCACGACACGGGGACGCGTTGGGGTTCGATGAACTTCGGCCTGTTCACCAACTGGTCGGAGATGGGCTCGGCCAGCCAGAACACGATGTCGTCGTCCACGGTCGCGCCCACGCTCTTCTACTTCGCACCGAAGAACATCTGGGTGCTCGCCTACCAGTGGGGCGGGACCGCGTTCTCCTACCGCACGTCGAGCGACCCCACCAACCCGAACGGCTGGTCATCGCCTCAGGTGCTCTTCTCCGGCAGCATCTCCGGATCCGGCACGGGCCCCATCGACCAGACCGTCATCGGTGACGGGACGAACATGTACCTGTTCTTCGCCGGTGACAACGGCAAGATCTACCGCGCCAGCATGCCGATCGGGAACTTCCCCGGCAGCTTCGGCGCGACCTCCACAGTGGTCATGAGCGATACGACGAACAACCTGTTCGAAGCCCCGCAGGTCTACAAGCTGCAGGGTCAGAACCGCTACCTCATGATCGTCGAGGCGATCGGTTCTCAGGGCCGCTACTTCCGCTCGTTCACGGCCACCAGCCTCAACGGCTCGTGGACACCCCAGGCCGCGACCGAGAGCAACCCCTTCGCCGGCAAGGCCAACAGCGGCGCCACCTGGACCAACGACATCAGCCACGGCGAACTGATCCGCACCAGCGCCGACCAGACCATGACCGTCGATCCCTGCAATCTGCAGCTGCTCTACCAGGGCCGCAGCCCCAACTCCGGAGGCGACTACGGCCTCCTGCCCTACCGTCCGGGTCTGCTGACGCTGCAGCGCTGACGGCCGACTCCCGTACGACCGCGGCCCGGGCGGGCTCGGTGGAAGGCCGAGCCCGCCCGAGTCAGGAGACAAACGTCGACTCACGATGCCGGCGCAGCAGTTCGCCTGGTGCACGGCGGACTGGCCCTGCGTCGGCTGGTCGTGTGTTCCGCCCGAGCAACGGCGGTGCCGCTTCCCCCACTTGAGGTCGATGGCCGCCAGGCCCCACCGCTGGGTCGAGGCCGTAGGACACCTTGATCTCAGTTCGCCATCATGATCTCAGCGCGACTGCCGACTGGCACGATGGCGGCTTCGCCGGTCCAGGCTCGGCGGGCCGGAACTCGGCCGGATCCGGATGGAGCCGGTGACCGGCCATCCGATGCCGGGGCGACTGCCCCCACGTCCATGCCGATGGACTGCGGCGAGAGAGCCGAAGACGCTCCGATGACAGCCTGCTCGGAGCCCGCACGTGCTACCGCAGCCGCGAGCGCGCGAGGCGGTAGGGCTCGTCGGGCCGGTTTGCGCCGCAGGCCCTCCAGGCCGACCGCCGCCCCCGAGAGCCAACTCCGCGCCCTGTCCCAGGCATCGACCCCCGCACACTGACGTTTCCGGCCTGTCACGGGAAATTTGGTGCAAGGCGTTGACAGTGAACCGGGCGACTCCTACCTTCACTTCACGCGAACCGGTTCGACGACCGAGAAGACGAACGGTTCCACCAACGAAGTCCATCCTGGCTCGTCAACTCGACTGACGAACCGGCGCCTGCCCCCCTCTCTCTGCAAAGAATCGAATCGGTTCGACAGCTCCACAAGGCGAGCGACTGACCCCCAGGCCCGACGAGCCGAAGACCCGCGATCCCCCACAGGGCACCTGCGCCGATCCGACGAGACACCTGCGCCAGAAACCTCCGCCTGCTCCGCCGCCGTTCAGTCCCCTCCCCCACGGGTTTCCCCTCACCCTGTTAGGAGTCGCACGATGACGTCGCTCTCCGCACCGACCAGGCGCACACCCCGTACCAGACGCCGAGCCCTCTCCTCCGCCGCCGTCCTCCTGGCCACCCTGGCCGCCACCCTGATGCCCGCCGTCTCGTCACGCGCTGCCGACACCTCGGTCGCCGTCGACTTCTCCGTGGCCGGGGGCGCCCCCACTTACCACGCCTCCGGCACCCTCTACGGGATGACCGAGGACGGCTCACTCCCCCAGGACCACTTCTACAAGGACATCAAGTGGAAGCTGGAGCGGGCCGGCGGCGCCCAGCTGGACAGCCCGGGAGGCTGGGTCGCCGGCAAGTACGACCGCCGGTGGAACTCCACCCTGGCTCAGTACAAGCGCACCAAGGCGCTGGGCGGAACCTTCGTCATCCTGCCGCACGACCTGTGGGGCGCCGACGGCACCACCAGCCCCACCTTCCCCGGCGACAACGGCAACTGGTCCAGCTTCGACGCCTTCTACGACCGCCTGCTCTCCGACGTGAAGGCAGCCGGCATGACCGACATCGAGTGGGACATCTGGAACGAGCCCGACTGTCCCGGGTTCTGGAATTCCGGCATGCCCCAGTACCTGGAGATGTGGAAGCGCGCCTACCAGAAGATCCGGGCCGCCATCCCCGGTGCCGTCGTCGTCGGCGCGAGCACCTGCGGCCATCCCAACGTGGACAACGGCTGGTGGACCACGTACCTCGACTACGTGAAGGCGAACAACGTCGAGCCGAACATCTACAGCTGGCACGACCTCCCCGGCGACCCGGTCGCCCACAGCAACTCCCTCAAGACCCTGCTGTCGGCGCGGTCGATGACGACGAGCCGCCCCTTCCAGGTCAACGAGTACGGCGCCAGCAGCGAGCAGAACCCCGGTCGCGGCGGCTGGTACATCTCCCGTCTGGAGCGGGCCGGAGCGGACGGCCTGCGCGCCAACTGGGCGTGGGGGGCCAACCTGCACGACTTCGAGGCGAATCTGCTCACCAAGACCGGCAGCCAGTATCTGCCGCTCGGCGAGTGGTTCCTGTACCGCTACTACGGCTCCCAGAGCGGGAACATCGTGAACCTCACGCCCGGTACGAACACCGACGGGCTGGCAACCAAGGACAACTCCGCGCGCAACGCGAAGATCCTGCTGGGCAGCAACGGAAACACCGGGAACGTCACCGTCAACCTCAACCGTCTCGACACCACCTCGGTCGTGGAGAACGGCCGGGTGCGCGCGACAGTCCAGCGCATACCGAACAACGGCGGCGGCGCGGTGACAGGTCCGGTGACGGTGTCCGACCAGACCCTGACGGTCAGCAACAACTCGGCTTCGGTGAGCGTGCCGTGGACGGACGCCGCCGACGGCTACACCGTGACGCTGCTGCCACCGTCCAACACGACCGTGTCCACGGTTGCGGTCGTTCAGCACAGCGGTCAGTGCCTTGACGACACCAATCTCAGCACCGCCGACGGCACGCAGTACCAGCAGTACTACTGCGAGGGCGGCTACCAGCAGATGCTCGACTTCAAGCCGGTCGCCGGCCGGGCGAACACCTACACCATCGTCAACGAGCACAGTGGCAAGTGCCTGGACGTCTCGGGCGCTTCCACGGCCGACGGCGCCGCCGTCATCCAGTGGACCTGCGGCGGCGGCACGAACCAGATGTTCACCCTCAGCCCTGTCAGCGCGCTCGGCAACAGCAAGGACTACCAACTGGTCGCGGTCCACAGCGGCAAGTGCGTCGACGTCAGCGCCGTCTCCACCGCGCCCGGCGCACTCATCCACCAATGGACATGCGACGCGCCCGGCGCCCTGGCCACGAAGAAGAACCAGATCTGGCGCCTGCTCGGCAAGGCCTGACCGCATTCGGCACCACAAAGCCACGACAACAGCGGGCGAAAGCCCCCGGCGGGACAGGGGGGGATGTCCCGCCGGGGGCGGCTCGGGGTGCGGCCGGGTGTCAGAACGCGGGGATCGCGCTCGCGGCCCTGGAGTCGGCCTCCCTGGCCTTGTTGATGTTGCTCTGGAGGTTGCCGGTCAGCGGGAAGTTGGCCCGGCCCCACTGGGAGTTCCACAGGGCGTTGCGCGGGGCGTCGGCCATCCGCTCCATGGTGACCAGGGCCGGCTCGTCCCAGCCGCCGTTGCCCCAGGCCTCCGGGGTCTCGCCCCACTTGGCGAAGCGGAAGGCGTGGGTGCTCGCGCCGTCCTTGTGGTAAACGATCTCCACGCGGTTGCCGTTCATCGGCACCTCGTTGATCGGGTGGGTGCTGTAGCCGCCGTGCCGGGAGGCGGCCAGGAACGCGGGGCGCTCCTCGCCCTGCTTCTGGAAGACCACCACCGACTCCCAGTCGTGGCGGTGCCCGAAGGCGTCGGCACCGTTGAGGGTCTGGTCCTTCTCGAAGTAGAGCGCGTAGACGTACGCGCACCAGCCGTTCTTGCACCACCCCTGGGAGTAGGTGTTGGCTCTGCCGAGGTGGTTGTCACGGCACCCCCCGGTGATCGATCCGGAGTTGTTCAGACCTCCGTTGAGGTTGCCGTTCGCGTCGACCGCGGCGGCGGGGAAACAACCGTCCCCGTCGTAGTCGAACAGCGGCATGTACTTCTGCTGGAACGTGTCCGCGTTCCACGGCAGCGGGTTCAGGACGGCGGCGTCGGCACTGCCGGCCAGGCCGGCGGTCAGCGCGACGACGCTGCCCGCGACGAGCACGGCCTTGCTCAGACGGGACGATCTGCTGATCTTGCTCTTCACTGCCTGGGACATGCGGGGCTTCTCCAAGTCGCTCGGCCCGCCTGGATTCCGGCGGGACGGGATCAAGACTGCGGAAGGCGAGATTGATCCGCAGGCCCCTCTGATCAGCGCAATCAATTGCCTTCGCGCGTTCACGGCCCGCCCTCGACGCGGTCCTGACGCAGGCCGGGGCCTCCCCGCACTGCTGCGGAGAGGCCCCGGCCTGCCGGCCGTACCGGTGAGGGTGTTTGTCAGTTCTCCAGGCGCCAGTACTGGTTCGCGCCGCCCGAGCAGCTCCACAGCTGGATCTTCGTACCGTTGCCGTTTGCCTGGCCGACGGCGTCCAGGCAGAGCCCCGACTGCGCCGCCGTGATCGTGCCGTCGGGGTTGATGTTCCACTGCTGGTCCGCCTGGCCGTTGCAGTCCCAGATCGCCGCAGGGGTGCCGTTGCCCGCTGACTGGCCGACACCCAGACACTTGTTGCCGTACACAACCAGCTGCTTTCCGGTGGTGGGGGTCCACCGCTGGTTGGCGCCGCCGTTGCAGTCCCACAGCTGGGCCTGTGTGCCGTTGGCCGTGGTGGAGTTGTTGATGTCGACGCAGCGTCCGGACTGCCGGCCGACGATCTTCTGATTGCCGGAGGGCTGCTGCGGTGGCTGGTTCGAGCCGAACTGCGTGAAGAACTGCCACACCGCCGCCGACGTCCAGGTGCGCCAGCCGTCGCCGGTGGAGCCGTCGATGGGGCCGGGCGAGTGGCCCGCTCCGTCGAACGCGGCCCAGACGACGGGATATCCCGACCTGCATCCGGAGTAGGTGGTGATGGTGTGCGTCAGGCTCCCGTTGGCGGGCTCGGGCGGGTTCTGCGGGGTGCAGCCGTTGGTCCGGACGAAGGTGTCCCGCAGCTGCCGTCCCGACGCGATGGGCAGCACGTTGTCCCTGAGGCCGTGCAGTCCCATGTAGGCGATGGGCTGGTTGCCGCCGTTGCAGCCGCTGAGGTTCGCGCCGGAGTAGACCGCGACCGCGCGGAAGACCGTCGCCCGGGAGCAGGCGAGGGCGTACGACATCCCGCCGCCGTAGCTGAAGCCGCCGGCGAACAGCTGGGTGGTGTCGACGCACAGACCCGCTTCGATCTGGTTGACCATGGCGTCGACGAAGGCCACGTCCTGGCCGCCGGGGTTGGCCCAGCCGTTCCCGTTGCCCTGGGGGGCGACGAAGATCGTGCTGTTGTTCGCGTTGTCGGCCAGGCGCCGGAGGCCGTAGTAGGACCAGTTGTATCCGTCCGTGCCGCCCGAGTCGACGTCGTTCGCCGTGCCGCCCCGCCAGTGGAAACTGAAGATCAGCCGGTAGGGGCGGTTGCTGTCGTAGCCGGCGGGGACCCGCAGGATGTAGCTGCGGTTCTGGCCGCCGCTCTGAATCGTGTGGTTGCCGCTGTTCAGCGTCGGAGCCTTGCCGCAGCCGGCGCTGGCCGCGGCGGCGGACCTCGTGGCCGGCGCGGGGGTGCCGAGGGCACCGCTGAACGACGTGCCCGCGGTGGTCAGGACGAGCAGCAGGGCGGCCGCGAGGGACATTAAGAGCGGTTTGCGTTTCATGCTCTCCTTCTTCCGTGCTCGGGTGAGGGACTGAGGGACAGGGAGCGCCGGCGGAACGTCGGTGGTCAGACGGCCGTGATGGTCCACGCGTTGTTGGTGCTGGAGTTCGGTGTCCACAGGACCGTGGTGGAGCCGGCCGTGGTGGAGCCGCTGCCGTCGAGCGCGGTGCCGGTGCCCCGGTTGACGATCTGGTAGCGGTCGCCGCCGAGGCCGGTCAGCGACCACTGCTGGTTGTTGCCGCCGTTCCAGGCCTGCTGGCGGGCGGGGGCGCCGTTGGCGGTGTTGCCGTAACTGTCGGCGACCAGACCGTTGGTGCGGTTCACGATCCGGTGGTAGCCGTTGCCGAGGCTGATCAGCTGCCACTGCAGGTTGGTGCTGCCGTCGTAGTTCCACTGCTTGAGGTTGGATCCGGCGGCGACGTTGCCCCCGCTGTCGAGCGCGAGACCGCTGGTCGCGTTGGCGATCCTGACCCAGGTCGTGGGGCCACCCGGCGCGCCCAGGACGGGTATCTCACCGGAGAACGTGAGCTTGACCGTGTACGCCAGGGCGTTGAACGGCGGGTTGGACGAGGGCATGGTCAGGTGCAGTCCGGACGCGTCCTGGGTCGGGGTGGGCAGGTCGACGTAGGTTCCGGCGGTGTTGTTGAGCAGTTTGGCGCCGGTCAGACTGCTGAGGTTGATCTGGTTGGAGTTCAGCGTGGCGATGGTCATGGTGGCGCCCTGCCAGCCCAGCGCGGTGGCGTAGAGGACCTTGTTGTCCTTGCTGCGGGTGAACCGGATGTCCTGCGGTTTGCCGGCCACCGGTCCGCTGAACGAACCTCCGCCCATCTTGGTGGGGCCCTCGCCGTAACTGGACCAGGAGCGCGTGGAGTAGACGGCCTCCCCGAAGCGGCCGAGCCAGTCGCCCATAGCGAGCAGGATGGACTGCTGCCCGGAGGGGATGGTGCCATCGGCCATCGGGGCGATGTTCAGCAGCATGTTGCCGCCCTTGCTGACCCGGTCGAGCAGCGAGTGCAGCATGGCCTGCGTCGAGTAGTAGCCGATGCCTTCCGTGTAGCACCAGCTGGAGGAGGAGATGCTGTCGTCGGTCAGCCAGTAGGGGGTGAGCAGTCCCGCCGGGCCGCCGCGCTCGAAGTCGAATACCTCACCCTTGTTGTTGAGGCCGTCCTTGTAGGTCGCGACCACGTCCTTGTTCCACGCGACCGCCTGGTTGTAGTAGTGCGCGAGGAACTGGAGCCGGTAGGACTCCTGCACCCGGTCCAGGGCGAAGTCCTGCCAGACCAGGTCCGGCTGGTAGCCGTCGATGACCTCGACGAGCTTGTCGTACCAGAGCTTGTTCTCCGCCGCCGAGCCCAGCTGGCCGTAGAGGGTGCGCAGGTTCGGGTCCGACTGGGACGGCACGTGGTCGTAGTAGCCGTTGAAGTTGTAGGCGTGGTGCAGCGAGGCCATGAACTTCAGCCCCTGCCCGCGGATGGCCTGCGCGTGCAGCCCCACCAGGTCGAGTCGGGGGCCGTGCTGGACCGAGTTCCACGGGTTGGAGCGGCTGTTCCACATGGAGAAGCCGTCGTGGTGCTCGGCGACCGGTCCGGCGAATCTGGCGCCCGCGGCCTTGAACAGCCGCGCCCATGCCTCCGGGTCCCACCGTCCGCCCTGGGAGACGAGTCTGGGGGCGAACTGCACGAAGGTGCCCGCCTTGTCGCGGGCTCCGTCGATGAAGTTGTGGTACGGCCATGCCGAGGGATCGCCGTAGGTGGCGATGTGGTGCCGGTTCTCGGCCGAGCCGCCGATGTACATGTTGCGCGGATACCACTCGTTCCCGAACGCGGGAACGCTGAAGGCACCCCAGTGGTAGTAGATGCCGAACTTGGCGTCCTGGAACCAGGCCGGTGCCGGGGGGTGCTGGTCCACGGAGGACCAGCTGGGGGTGTAGCTGCTGGGACCGTCGGTCGCGGCGGCCTCGGGGGCGAACCGCAGCAGGCCGAGCGCCGTCGACGCGCCGGCCGCCGCCAGCAGTCGGCGCCGGCTGAGCGGCCGGGGGGAGGAGGACATGTGGGGGCCTTTCGGGAGAGGGAACGGAGGTGCTGCGGGAGTGGGTGCGCGTCGTTCAGTCGCGCGTCCACTTCTGGTTGCTGCCTCCGGAGCAGGTCCACAGCTGCAGCAGGGTGCCGTTGGCCGTGCCCGCGCCGGTGGCGTCCAGGCACAGGCCGGACTGGTCACCGGTGATGGTGCCGTCGGTGTGGACGGTCCACTTCTGGTTGGCGCCGCCTGTGCAGTCCCAGATGTCCACCTTGGTACCGGGGCTGGTGCCCTGGCCTGCCGCGTCCAGGCAGGAGCTGCCGTAGACGCGCAGCTCACCCGTGGAGGTGTTGGTCCACTGCTGGTTGCTGCCGCCGTTGCAGTCCCACAGCGCCACCTGGGTGCCGGCCGTCTGCGACTGGTTCGGTACGTCCACGCACCGGCCGGAGCCCGCCCCGACGATCGCGCCGGTCGTGCCGCCGTCGTTCCCGCCGTTGCCGGGGGTGACGGACAGGTTGTCGAACTGCGCCGTCTCGCCCTGGCTGGTCCCGTAGCCGATCTGGCCGGCGGCCCAGGTGCGGTCGCTCACGGAGCCGACGGTAGTGCCGTCGACGGCGGCGGTGATGGTGGTGCCGGAGAAGGTGAGGGCCAGCGTGTGCCAGCGGTTGGTGCCCAGGGCCGCGGTCGTGCCGCGGGCCAGGGTGGAGACATTGCCGGCGGTGTTCGAGTTCAGGACGGACCAGGCGCCGGTGTCGCTCACCCGCAGGCGGTAGGCGTTCTGCCCGCCGGTACGGTCGTAGTCGTGCCCGCCCGCACGGCCGATCAGTTCGACGTATCCGGGCTGTTCGAGCAGCACGTCGGACGAGACCGTGTAGTTGCCCCAGCCCACGTCACCGAGCAGGGCGTGGGGATCGGTCAGCGCGTCCCAGGTGATCGGCCTCTGCGGGCTCATCTGGCGTACGCATGTGCCGCCCCGGCCGCCGCCGCACCCCACCACCTCGAAGGCACCCTGCCAGTCCATCAGGTACTTCGCCTCTGCGCCGGTGCGGTAGCCGTCGAAGGAGTCGCTGTACGGCAGCTTCAGCGCGGCCTTGGCGGGGCCGGTCGCGGTGCCCTTGCCCTGGCCGGTCGTGGTGGTGAGGGTGTAGAGGTGGCCGGGCTGCACGGTCAGGCTGAAGGTGCCGCCGGACGGGGTGATGTCCGTGGCGTGCACGAAGTGGTCGGCCGGGTTGGCGGACCTGAGGTCGGTGGACCAGACGTGGACGGGCCCGTTGGACAGCCCGCCGGTGACGTTGAGGTTCAGGGTCTGGGCACTGCCGGCGTCGATCGTCTCGATGACCGTGGAGTAGTCGGAGTTGTTGGTCGACTTCAGTGAGACATAGCTGCCGTTGTTCCGGTTGCCGCCGAGATAGCCGCTGGAGGCGTCGAGGTAGTGCCAGCCCGGGGCGGTGAACTGGCTGGTGTGGGCCATCACCCAGGTGTTCCTGCCGATCGGGTAGGAGCCCGACCAGGGCTGCGCGGCCAGGGCGAGGCCCATCGTCGGATACGGCAGATTGGGGGTGAGCGCGGCGACGACCGGCCAGTTGAGATACGCGGTCATGCGTCCGTCGATGTATCCGCGGTTGATTCCGCGGGCCATGGCCTGCGCTCCCCCGTTGTAGTCGTCCGAGCCGTTCTCGCTCGCCCACAGGGGCTTGCCGGAGGACAGGGCGGCCGCCGGTACCGAGCAGTTGGACTGGGAGGACCGGTAGCCGCAGGGATAGTGCGTGCCGATGGCGCTGACCGCGGAGGCGAAGGCCGGGTTGGAGTTGACGTCGTTCGCCACGGCCCAGTCCGAGTCGGCCGCGACGATCCTGACGTTGCCGTACCCGTTGCTGTTGAGTGCGCCGCGCAACTGCTGGTACCAGGAGACGTTGTACCCGCGCTCGTTCCAGCCGCCGAGGTAGTCGATGCTCAGTCCGTGCTGCTTGGCGCAACCCAGCCACGAGATGAGGTAGTTGACCATGTCGGTGGACCAGAAGTTGCCGTTGCCGATCCAGCCGGGCGCGCCCCAGGCGAGCCCGTACAGCTTGATGCCGGGGTTGCGGGCCCTGGCCTGTTCCATCAGCCACCATTCGTAGCCCCGGTCGCAGTTCAGGTCGGAGCGGGTGTGCTGGTGACTCGGCTCGGCCCCGGAGGTGGAGTTGGTGTCGCCGCCGATCTCCGCCTTGAGGATCTGCAGGGAGGCGCCGTAGCCGGGCCGGAACAGGTAGTCGAGGACCTGGCCGCGCTGGGGCTCGGGGTAGTCGATCAGGAGTCTGCTGTTGCCGCCTCCGCCGCTGATCGCGCCGACGCCGTCGAAGGTCCGGCCGCCGGACGTGCCGTTGATCGTGAGGGCGGTGGCGGCCCGGGCGGGCGCGGCGGCCGTGCCCACGAGACCGCCGGCGGTCAGGAGGAGGCCCACGAGTACGGCCGTCGCGAGGCGCAGTCGCCGCAACGGCCGTCCGAGTACTGACACGGTGGGTTCCTTTCACAGGTCAGGGGTGCCCCGTGGCCGGGCGTGGCGGGGTGCGGCCGCGGAAGCGCTGGGTGTGCGGTCGGTGGACGATGAAGTCCTGGTGCCTGGCGCGTTCTTGCACGGCCACTGGTCGAAGTGCCGGTCCGGTGTGGCCGGTTCGGCGAGGGCTGCGTCGGCCACGGTCCCTCAGGCGGCGGCCAGGACCGGACCGGACCCCGGGGCCGAGAGTTGGGAATGCTGAGGGGGTCAGCGGTAGCCGGCGGCTGTGATGTCGGCCTGCACCGCGTCGTCGGTCGCGTCGGAGGGATAGCCGGCGACCATGGCTCCCTCGTAGAAGGTGCCGGCGCTCAGATTGGCGCCGCCGCCGGGCTTGCAGCAGTCCCCGCCGCTGCCCAGGACGATGGCGCCCTGCTTCTTCATGGGGCTGTATCCGCCGGGGAGTGCGCCGTCCCACAGGGTGGTCAGGCCGCCGGTCTGCGCGTCGGCGCCCTTGAGGGCGAACCTCGACGTGCCGTTGTTCTTCAGCATCGCGGTGACGAACTTGCTGGTGAACGCCCGCTGTCGGGGGTTCCAGGACTGGCTGCCGCCGGAGTAGAGGCCCCACTCGAGATCGGCCTGCACCCAGGGACCGCTTCCTGAGCAGCCGCCGAACCAGCACTGGGTTCCGAAGTTGATCGCGTCCATCGCGCCGGCGGCGTCGGCCTTGCGGGTCGTCTCGCTGTTGCCGTAATCGAAGCAGCAACCGCTGTTGACGTGGGTACCGCTGGTCACCATGTAGGCCGCCTCGGGCGCGGCGCCGGTCGGTACGCCCGTCAGGTGGCCGTCCCGCCAGTAGCTGTTGCCGGGGTTGATGTACAGCGAGTACGCCTTGGTGCCCCCGGCGGTCAGCGACTCGGAGGTCGCCTTCGCGGGGCTGCTCTGGTTCGATCCCGGGACCTGGGCCGAGCCCTGGTACCACAGGTCGTTGCCGTGTCCGGACTGGTCGCGGACGACCGTGATCACACACGAGGTGCCGGCGCAGAAGGAGTCCTGCGCCGCCGCGTCGGCGAAGCCTCCGCGCGCCAACAGGCCGATGTCCCTGGTCGCGTTGTCCGAGGAGCGCCTGACCTGGTACAGGGTGCCGTTGTAGGAGCCGTAGAGAGCGCGCACCGTGCTGTGCGCGGCCACGCACGGAGTGCCGCCGGTGGCGTAGATGTCGCACGGGCCCGAGCCGTCGGGCTCGGGCGGGCCCGTCGGGGTGCTCCACTTCTGGTTGCTTCGGCCGTTGCAGGTCCACAGGATCACGGCCGTGCCGTTGGCCGTGCTCGCTCCGTTGACGTCCAGACAGAAACCGGACCGGACGGCGGTGACGGACCCGTCGGAGTTCTGTCGCCACACCTGGGTGGCCCGCCCGTCGCACGCCTGGATGACCGCCGGGGCGCCGGGAGCGGTGCGGTCGTCGTAGGCGTCCACGCACCGGGTGCCGGCCATCGTTCGCAGCTCACCCGCCGCCGTCATCTCGAACGCCTGGTTCACCTGGCCGTTGCAGTCCCAGATGTCCAGCGTGGTGCCGGGGGCGTCGACATTGCCCTTGACGTCAAGACACCGCCCGGACGCGGAGCTCGTCAGGGGCGCCGCGAGGGCCGAGGCCGGCCGGGCCGACGCGGTCGCCAGCAACACGGTCAGCAGCGCCATGGCGCACACGACGGCGGTCGCGGATAAGCGCGGCACACGGACGGGGCTGCGGGGCGGAGCGGATGAAGGCTGCATTCTGTTCCTCGACTAAGTGGGGGAAGACTCACAGAGAAACACTCAGACATCCCATGTCGCTTAGTGATCCCACAGGCTCAATGGGCTGTCAAGAGACCTCTCACCACGTATCGACGACCGATCCATCCCATGTATTTCGGCTGATGGAGGCCAGAAGGGCATGCCGAAACCCGCGTCCGGCGACACCTGTCATGCCTTCGGACGCGGGTGTTCTTTCCGGTCATCTCACCCGCGCGCGGGGACCGGCGGTTTGATCCAGCCCGCGGCGTCCGCGGCCTGCACCCCGGCGTTGAACGCGTCCGCCATCTTGCGATAGCCGTTGTCGTTGGGGTGCAGGGAGTCGGCCAGGTCCGCTCTGGTCAGAGCGCTCATGTCCACCAGGCGTACGTGCTTGCCGGCGGCCTGCGCGGCCTGGACGATGCCGGGCAGCTTGGCGTTGAACCCCGGCCGGTGGGCCTCCTCGGTACCGCTGGTGGAGACGATCACGGTACCGACGAGCACGGTCGCGTCGGGGGCGTCGCGGGTGATCCGGTCGATGAGGGCGCGGAGCCGGTCGGGGGCGGTCGGGACCTGGTAGTTGCCGTTCAGGTCGTTGGTGCCGATCTCCAGGGTGACCACGTTCGGGCGGTAGCGGGCCAGCACGGAGTCCGCGATGCCGGTGATCTGGTCGATCCGCCAGCCGGAGTGGCCTTCGTTGTCCCGGTCGGACATGGTGCCGTTGCGTCCCGAGCCGACGAAGTCGAGGGCGTGCCCCTCCGCCGACAGCCGGTTCCACAGGAAGCCCCGGTAGCCGTTCCCGGAGGGGCTGCCAACACCCCAGGTGATCGAGTCGCCCAGCGGCATCAGCCGCAGGGCGGCGGGTGCGGCGGAGGACGTCGGGGCGGAGGACGGCGGCTCGGTGCCGGGCAGAGCCGCCGCGGGTAACGCGGCGCCGAGGACGAGGACGGCCGCGATCGCGGCGGTCAGGGGTGCCGAACACTTCTTCATCAGCGTTTCCTCACTGGTGCGGGACAGTGGGTGGGGATGTGCGGGCCCGTGAGCCGGTCAGCGGGGGGTGAAGTCCTGGTTGCTGCCGCTCGTGTTCTTGCAGGGCCATTGGTCGAGCTGCCGGCCGAGGTCGCCGCTGCCGCCGGGGACGTCGAGGCACAGGCCGCTGTTCTCGTTCTTGAAGGAGTACGAGCCGTCGGACTGCCGTACCGGCAGCCACAGGCTGCCTGCCGCTCCGGCCGGCTGCTGCACGATGTTGGGCGTACCGGCGGTGGTGGAGCCTCCCGACACGGCCACGACGTGTCCGGAGTGCTGCGCCCGCAGTTGCCCGTAGCCGCCCGAGGCCGGCACGAACTGGAACCGCTGGTTGGCCTGGCCGTTGCAGGTCCACTGGTCGATCGCGGCGCCGGCCGCGGTGGAGTTGCCGTACACGTCCAGGCACAGGCCGTTGCTGCCGATCACCAACTGGTGGTAGCCGGTGGGGAAGCCCCCGCCGTCGCCCGCCGGCTGAAGGCCCGCCTGCTCGATGACCTGCCTGGCGCCCTGGGGCCAGTTGGTGCCGCTGACCGGGACGTTTCCGGTGAGGACGTTGTTGTGCGGAGGACCGGTGGCCACGTAGGTGTTGCCGCCGTTGTACCAGTTGCCGGAGAAGGTGCTGTCGTCGGTGTGGTTGTCGGCGTTGGCGTTGGTGAGCGCCCAGTTGCCGGCGTCCTGCACCACGTTCCCGGAGACCTTCAGGTACCGGGACCCCTCGTCGAGGTACAGCGCGGTGGTCCGGTTGTTGTCGTACATGTAGTTCTCGGAGATCACCGAGCCGGGGCTCGCCGACAGGCTGTAGATGCTGCCGCCGTCGAACATCGCGTTCTTGGTGTCGAAGACCAGGTTGTGGGAGACGGTGTTGTTCTTCAGCGTGGTGGGAGTGGTGTGGACGGGTTGGTAGTTGTACGTGCCCCGCTTGACGTAGTCCTGGCTGCCGCCGGGGTCGTTGATCCCCCAGCCCCAGCCGATGTCGATCCCGTCGTAGGGCAGGTGGTCGCACTGGTTGTGGGTGATCGTCGCGTTGGTGACGTAGGTGGACAGGATGCCCGCGGTCTCCTTGTAGTCGGTGCCCACGCCGCTGACCCGGTTGTTGCTGATGGTGATGTTCTGGTTGGTCATCTGCGGGTTGCCGGGGTGGTGGGCGTCCGGCTGGATGCCGCCGACCTGGATACCGCTGCCGGCGAGGTCGGTGAACGTGTTGCCGGTGACCGTGACACCGTTCGCTCCGAGTCCGGTGCCGGAGGCCGTGGCGACGCCGTCGTTGCCCACGCCCAGCCCGGCCTGCCCGAGTTCGGAGAACGTGTTGCCGGAGAAGGTGATGCCGGTGGCGGCGGAGACCTGGACGGCCGCGGGCATCTGCGCCCAGCGGTTACGGGTGGCCTCGAACTGTGTGCAGCCCGACTTGCAGGTGCTCAGCCAGTTGGCGGGCATCGCGTAGGAACCGGTGATGTGTGCGCCGCTCTGCTGGTCCGCGTAACCGTCGGGTCCGCTCGGGCCGAGCCAGGAGGTCCCGGTGAACCGGATCCCGGCGAACGCGAGTCCGGTCACCGGTGAGCCGTAGCTGCCGCTGATGCCGAGCAGGCTCTGCAGCCGGGGCAGTTGCACGTCGAGGCTGTTCGGGTTCTGTCCCGGCCGGGCCCGGTAGTAGAGGTCGCCGGTGGACGTGTCGAGGTACCACTGTCCGGCCTGCTTCAGGAACGCGTAGTTGTTCTCCAGGTACATCGTCCCGCCGGCGAACGGCGCGTTGATGGTGTCGTAGCCCCAGGAGTTGTTGTTCCACGCGGGCTGCTGCATGGTGATGGCCCGGCCGCTGATCGACCTGACCGGGGCGTAGCGGTCGGTGAAGGAGTTGACGCTCTCGACTTCCATGTGGGCCTGGTCGGAGAGGCCGGCGAGGTAGTCGAGGGAGGAGTCGGTGACGGTCAGACCGGTCTGCGTGAAGGTGAAGGCGGAGCGGGGCACCTGGATCGCCGCCCGCGGTGCCTGCTTGCCGTTCACGTACAGCTGACGTGTGTTGACTCCGGTGCCGACGTGAGCCGACCAGATGTTGCTGGTCTGATCATGCACCTGCCAACCTGTGATCTGTCGGGCGCCGCTGACGACCGGCTGCTGCCCGGGTACCGCCTGGTAGGTGATGATGTGGCCGTTCTGCCCGCTGTCGCCGGAGCCGAAGGTCAGCGGCCGGGCCAGCGAGTAGGTCCCACCGGCCAGCTGCACCACCACGTCCGCGTCGGCCGAGAGCCGGTGCGCCGGCTGCTGCGCCTGGTCGATCGTCGCGAACGGCCGCTCCGGCGTACCGTCCCCACCGGGAGGCGCGCCGGGCGACACGTACAGGGCGACGGTCGCCGCCGGGCGCGCGGCGGGAACGGCGGACGCGACTCCGGCCGTGGCCAGGCTCTGGGCCAGCAGGGCGAGCAGGGCCACGGGGGCGGCCCAGAGGCCGCGGAACGCTCTGGCTCTGGACATCGTCATCCTTCGGTCGGGGTGCCCGTACGGTGCCGTGCGGATCGGGAGAGGGTCCACCGGTGGTTGGACCGGCCGTTGCACGACCAGAGTTCGGACCGGGTGCCGGTTCCGATACTCCGGGTGGTGGTGTCCGAGACACGCCACACCTGGTGGAGCGGCCCGCCGCAGGAGCCGTACGACGCTCGTGCGGTGCTGTGCGCCGCCACGCAGGGTGTGCCGCCCGCCGCGCAGAAATCGCACGGCCCGGAGGTGTCGGCGCGGGCCGTACCCGCCTCGACGTCGGCGCCGGACCGCGTTTCGGCGACGGGCAGGACCGCGGCTCGCGTACGGGCGAACACCGTCGGCGGGGAGCCGGACGAGCGCGCCGGTGAGGGCGTGTGCACACCGCCGGAATGGCGTCCGAGCCGTACGGTTCCCATCCGATCTCCCTAGCGGGCCGGCGCGACCCGTGCGGGCCGTGTGGGGGATGGCGCTGACAATCCGGAAGCGCTTCGAGGTGCTGTGTGTGCAGCGGATTGCGGAGAGGTTTCGGGGGGAGACGGTCCTCCCGGACCTGACGGGCTGTCAAGGGTGTTGCGGCTTCTGCCGCGAACCTTGTCGCGGAATCGGTTCGACGGCTGATTCCTGCGGGTCGCAGCTGATCCGCGCGCCGAAATGTTGCGATGCCGAGGGGACGCGGAAGCCGGTGTTTCCTCGCGGCGGGCGGGCGGGTGCGGCGGGCCGGGCCGGAACCTCCCATCACGCCGGTGAACTGGGAGGGAGTTGTTGCGACCCGGTGAGGGACGGCCGTTCCGTGAGGGGCGAGCCGACGCGTCGACGGTCGGCCCGCGAGGCGGCGTTCGTCTTCGTCGCGGGGCACGTCATGGCCCCCGGCTGCGGCGGCCTGCGTTTCGTCGAATCGCTTGCGTGCGAATCGGTTCGCCAAAGCCTGTTCGGTCAACGAGACGCGGCCGTGAACCCCTCCAACGGCCACGTCGACATCTCGTGGTTGATCGGAGTCCCCAGTGTCACCTCCGATTAACTCCGTCGTCATGACCGACCTCGTATGGTCATGGCTGCTGATGTCACCCGATGTCGCATTCGCCTGTTGCACGGAGGTATGAGCCCATGGGGCGGCCCGAGAGACCCGTGGACCCGTCCGCCGGACCGGTGGCGCGATTCGCCCACGACCTGCGACAGCTGCGGATCGCCGCAGGCAGCCCCTCGTACCGGACGATGGCCAAGGGAGCCGGCTGCGGAGCGACAACGCTGTCGCAGGCCGCCTCCGGTGAACGGCTGCCCGCACTCGCCGTCGTCGAGGCGTACGTCCGCGCCTGCGGAGGCGATCCGGCCCCCTGGCGGCTGCGCTGGAAGGAGACCGAACAGGAGGCCGACCGGGCCCGGGCCGCACAGGCCGCACCCTCCGAGTCGGCACCGGCCCCCTACCGCGGTCTCGCGCGGTTCGAGCCGGACGACCGGCACCTCTTCTTCGGCCGCGACAGGATGCTGGCCGAACTGGGAAAGCTGGTGTGCGGGCACCGGTTCGCCATGCTCTTCGGACCCTCAGGGAGCGGCAAGTCCTCCCTGTTGCGTGCCGGTCTGGTGCCGCGACTGCGCGAGGAGCTCGCCGGACGGCCGGCACCGGCCGCGCTGCGGATCCTCACCCCTGGCGCGAGCCCGGCGACAACATACGGCCACCTGTTCAACCCCGCCCCGGACGAGCCCGAGAGCTGGGTCATCGTGGACCAGTTCGAAGAGGTCTTCACACTCTGCGACGACCCGCGGGAGCGCTCCCGCTTCATCGAGATGCTCCTCGCCGCACGCGAACCGGGCAGCAGAGTGCGCGTGCTCGTCGCGGTACGCGCCGACTTCTACGCCCGCTGCGCCGAACACCCCGCGCTGGCACAGGCCCTCAACGAGTCCGGACTGCTGCTGTGCCCGATGACCGCCGAGGAACTGCGCGAGGCGGTCGTCCGACCGGCGCAGGCCGCCGGCCATCTCGTGGAACGCGCCCTGACCGCCCGGCTGGTCGAGGAGGTCCAGACCGAGCCGGGCGGCCTGCCGATGCTCTCGCACGTCCTGCTGGAGATCTGGCGCCGTCGCCGGGGCCGGATGCTGACCTTCGAGGGATACGAGGCGGCAGGCGGGCTGCACGGTGCGATCGCCGCGACCGCCGAGAAGGTGTACGGTGCCCTGTCGCCCGAGCAGGCGCGGTCAGCCCGGCACCTGCTGCTGCGGATGGTCGTACCGGGTCGGGACACACCCGACACCCGGCGCCCGCTCCCCCACGAGGAACTGTCGCAGTGCCCGGAAGCGCAGGTGGTACTGGAACGGCTGACCCGAGCGCGTCTGCTGACCGCGGACGAGGACGGCGTGCACCTCGCCCACGAGGCCCTCATCACCTGCTGGCCCCGGCTGCGCGACTGGATCGAGGAGGACCGCGAACGCCTGCGCCACCACCGGACCCTCACGGAAGCGGCCCGCCTGTGGCGAGAGCACGGACAGTGTCCCGGCACCCTGTACCGGGGCGCCCAGCTGGCCCGCGCGGCGGAGCACTTCCCGCAGCCCGCCGACCATCCGGCCCTGGCGGCACCGGAGCGCGCCTTCCTCACCGCCTCGCTGGAGGCGCGTGAGACGGAGCGCCTTGCCACCGCCCGGATCGACCGCCGCCACCGCTTGCTCACCCGGTCGCTGTCCGCCGTCCTGGCGGTGGCGTTGCTGACCGCCTTCGCCGTGTGGCGGGAGCACGACGACGTCCTGCGCCGGCGCACCCAGGAAGCGGCCCGCCGGGTGGCGGAGGTCGCCAACGGGCTGCGCAGCACCGCCCCCCGCACCGCGCGGCTGCTCGGCGCCGCCTCCTGGCGGATCGCCCAACTGCCCGAGACCCGCCGGGCCCTGCTCGGCTCCCTCGCCCAGCCGGAGTCCGACACCTTCACGGACCCGACACCGGGCGACACGCCCCAGCGGCACCTCACCGACGACGGGAGCACCCTGCTCAGCGTCACGGAAGGCACCTGGAGACGCTGGGACGTCACCACTCACCGGCGTACCGGCGCGGGCGGACTTCCGAAGGGCATGGTGACCGCCGTCGGCCCGCACGCCCGCGTGCTCGCGATCAGCCGCGCGGACGGAACACGGCTGTGGGACACCACCCTCGGCCGGTGGACCGCCGGCTCCGCCGCCCTTCCCGGACTCGGCGACGTGCACCTCACAGGCGACGGCCGCGCCTATCTCGTCACCGACGGCACACACCTGCGGCTGGGCTCGATGACGGACGGCCGGGCACTGTTCGAGGCGCCGGCGCCGAAGTCGACGGCCGGCGCCGTCAGCGCGGACGGGCGCTACGTGGCGGCCTGCCCCGCGGGACGCTCGCCGCGCCTGTGGGACACCACGGCGAACCGCGTGCTGACGGGCGGCTGGCAGCAGGATCGGCTGTGCCACGTCGGCGATACGGAGCTCACCGTCGGCGCGGGGCGGCTGGCCGCCGTCACCGGCGGAGGAGTCCGGGTCTGGGACCTGCGCTCCGGCCGCCGGATCGCAGACCTGAACGCCTCCGGGGCACACGAGGTGTCGTTCAGCGCGGGCGACGCCTTCCTGGCCCTGGCCACGCCCCAGGAGGTGCAGGTGTGGCGGCTGAGCGCGCCCGACAAGCCCGTGTTCCGGGCACCCCTGAACAACCAGGAGCTCGGCTTGTCCCCGGCCCTGGCCGTCGAGGGCCACTTCCTGCGGTATCTCGAGGGGGGAACGGTCCACAGCCTCGACCTCGGCGCCGCCGTCACCGCCGACTGGCGTCCGGCCGCGCAGGCGGACGTCGTCCTCAGCCCCGACGGCCGTACCTTCGCCACCGCCGAGCTCGCCGATGACCGGTTCCTCATCCGCCTGTGCGGCACCGCCGACGGACGTGTCCTGCACTCCCTGCCACCGCTCCCGGCCACCATGCCGTCGGTTCCACCGCGCGACATCGACGTACTCCTCGCCTTCAGCACGGACGGCACCCGCCTGGGCTACGGCGTCACCGCGGCCGGACACACGCTCGGCAGCCAGTCCTTCACCATCTGGGACGTACCGCACGAACGCGCCGTCACCACTCTCGCCCTGCCCGGCGCCTCGGTGGCCGAGGCCGCGCTCGGCCCCCGGGGCCGCAGCCTCCACCTCACGCGCCTGGGCGACGACGACCGGATGTTCGGTGAGGTGTGGGACACCCGCAGCCGACGACGTACCAAGGTGCCCGCCGGGCCGGCCGCGCACGATCCGACGCTGCGCGGCGACGGGCGGCTGCTCGCAGGCGACGGCGTCGTGGCCCGGCCGCCGTCCTGGCGGTCGAGCACGCTGGACCTCCTCGAGGGCAGCCCGCTGGGCGCACTTGCGTTCTCCCCCGACGGCTCCCGGCTGGCGGCCGGCGACATGACCGGCCGCGTCACCTTGTGGGACGGCGCCCTCCGCCACCGGACCCCCGCCCTGCCCAGCACCTTCCGGCCCGCCGGCGGACCCCGGCTCGAAGCGGTCTCGGCCCTCGCGTTCAGCCCCGACGGACACACCCTGGCAGTCGGCGGGGACAGCGGCGGACTGCAATTGTGGGACGTGCCGACCGGGCAGCCGATCGGCGGGCTGCTCACCACCCCCGGGGACGCGGTCCACACCCTGGCGTTCAGCCCCGACGGCACCACGCTGTACGCGGGCAGCGCCCACGTTCCGCTCCAGCGCTACGACCTCGACCCGGCCCATGCCCTCGCGCGGGTGTGCGCCGGCCTGGGCGGGCCCGGCCTGAGCCGGGCCCAGTGGCAGACCTACGTTCCCGACGCCCCGTACCGGCGGGTATGCCCGGCGGCGTGAGGACCAGGGGCCCCGGGGTCCCGAACGCACCGGTCGGGACGCCTCGCGGCGGCAGCAGCTCTAGGCTGGAAGAGGCCGCTGGAGACCAGCCCGGCGGACACCGCTGTCCGGACGGAGGTGTGGCGCGTGGCCATGGCCGACGATCAGGACGCCCCGACCGCCGTCGTCGTGGTCGACCCGGACGGCCGGGTCGGCGGCTGGAGCGAGGGAGGGTGTCAGCTGCTCGGCTGGACGGCGGAGGACACCGTCGGAAGACCGCTGACCGATCTGTTGGCCGAGCCCGCGCCGCCAGGATTCCCCGCGAGCCACGACGCCGACCTCTCCGGGCCCATCGCCCTGCGTCACCGGGACGGTCACACGGTGGACGCCGTGCTCACGGCGCAGCCGTTGGGCGGCCCCCACGGGCGCGTGCAGGGCCAGGTGGTGACCGTCCAGCGGTGGGACCGCCGGCCGGTCATCGCCGACCGGGCCTTCGAGCAGTGCCCCTTCGCGTTGGGGGTGTACGACCCCGAGCTGCGGTTCCTGTGGATCAACGCGTCCTCGGGCCGGGTGATCGCGCACTCCGAGGCGCAGGTGCTCGGCAAGAAGTACCGCGAGGTGCTGCCCGAGTTCGACCGCTCCCTGTTTCCCGAACGGGACGACAAGCCCTACACCGACCAGCTCGCCGAGGTGGCGAGGACGGGCGAACCCGCGCGGCTGATCACCGTCTTCCGCCCGCTCGGCAGCAACTACGCCAACGCCTGGGCCACCAGCATCTGGCCCGTCCGGGATGCCGAGGGCAAGGTGCGCGCGGTCGCCAACTGGGGCTTCGACATGAGCGCCGAGTACTGGGCCCGGCAACGCCTGCTCATCCTCAACGAGGCCAGCAGCGGCATCGGGCGCACGCTCGACGTCATCGGCACCGCGCGGGAGCTGGCCACGACCTCCGTGCCCGGGTTCACCGACCTCGTCACCGTGGACCTCTTCGACGAGGTGCTGCGCGGGGAGGAACCGCCCTCTCCACCCACGATCAGCCGCGGCGAACCCCTCACGCTCAGCCGTGCCGCCCGGCACAGCGCCACGAAGGGCACCGATCGGCCCGCCGGGCCCGCGGTGCCGGTCACACATGCTGCCGGTTCCGTGGCCGCCGTCTGCATGGCCACCGGAAGGTCCACCGTCGAACTCGCCGTCGATCCCGGCGTGGGCGGTGAATGGGCCTTCGGTCCGGGGCTCGCCGCCGACCCGGCCCACTGGCCGCCGGGCAATCCGGTGGTCGACAAGGCCATCACGGCGGAGGGGCTGACCGGCCGCATCACCGTGCCGCTGCGGGCCCGCGGCGCGCTGCTCGGCGTCGTCACCTTCTCCCGGCTCGACCGGCCCGAGTCCTTCACCGCCGACGACCTGATCCTCGCCGAGCAACTCACCGCCAAGGCGGCCGTCGCCATCGACAACGCCCGCCGGTACGCCCACCAGAGCGCCACCGCGCTGACCCTGCAACGCAGTCTGCTTCCCCAGCGGTTGCCCAGCCAGGAAGCGGTCGAGGTGGCCTCGCGCTACCTGCCCGCCGGGACCGACGCGGAGGTGGGGGGCGACTGGTTCGACGTCATCCCCCTGTCCGGCGCCCGGGTCGCGCTGATCGTCGGCGATGTCGTCGGCCACGGCCTGCACGCCTCGGCCAGCATGGGCCGGCTGCGCACGGCGGTGCGCACTCTCGCCGACGTCGACCTGCCGCCGGACGAGCTGCTGACCCATCTCGACGACCTGGTCCTCCACTTCGCCAGCGACCTCCAGCCCACCAGTCATTTCCAGACGACCGCCGAGACCGGGGCGACCTGCCTGTACAGCGTCTACGACCCGGTCTCGCGCCGTCTGACGCTGGCGAGCGCCGGTCATCCGCTCCCGCTGGTCATCGCCCCGGACGGCACCAGGACGCCGGTGTCCGCACAGCCGGGGCCGCCGCTCGGGATCGGTGGTCTGCCGTTCGAGGCGGCCGAGCTCGAACTGCCCGAGGGCAGCCTGCTGGCGCTCTACACCGACGGGCTGGTGGAGAACCGCGAGCGCGACGTCGACCAGGGCATCGCCGAACTGCTGGGCGTCCTGGACCACACGGCTCCGTCACTGGACACCCTGTGCGACACGGTGATGGAGGCCCTGCTCCCCGAGCACCGCACGGACGACGCCGCGCTGCTGCTCGCGCGCACCCGTGCGCTGGATCCCCAGCACGTCGCCGACTGGGACGTCGACCCGGACTTCGCGGAGGTGTCGCGTGCCCGGCAGTTCGCCAGTGACAAGGTGGCGGCCTGGGGGCTGGAGGAGACGACGTTCATCACCGAACTGGTCGTCAGCGAACTGGTGACCAACGCCATCAGATACGGCGAGCCCCCGATCAAGCTCCGGCTGATCCGCGACACCGCCCTGATCTGCGAGGTGTCGGACTCCAGCAGCACCGCACCGCACCTGCGCCGGGCGCGCGCCTTCGACGAGGGCGGCCGGGGCCTGTTGCTGGTCGCCCAGCTCACCCAGGGGTGGGGCACCCGGCACACTCCTCACGGCAAGACCATCTGGTGCGCCCAGTCCCTGGCACACACCTCCACCGAGACACCGACGCCCACTTCGGGTGAGTGATGTGCGTGGTGGCCGGGACCGGTACGGCAACCTCAGCCCGGCGCCACCGATGTCTTCGTACGGCACCGTGACGGGGCGCCCCGACAAAGCGGCGCCCCGTCACGGTGTCGTGTTTGCCGGTCAGTCGGCCGGTGTCAGGGCCACCTCGGCGCTGCCCGAGAGGGACGGCAGGCCGGCCGGGGGCGTGTCGGTGTAGGAGGCGTTGAAGACCGCCTTGAGGTTGTCCGAACCGGAGTGACCGCCGTCCACGAACGTCTTGAACGACCCGGAGCAGCCGTTGCTCGTCGACAGCGGGTGACCGTGCGAGTCATGGCCGAGGATGAACGAGACGCTGACCTTCGCGCAGTCCACCGGCTGGTCGTCGGTGACGGTGACCTGCCAGGTGACCGTGTCACCCCAGTGGAACGGGGTGCCGCCGTGCGGAGCCGGGTCGGTGGTGAGCGAGACGACCGGCGCCTTGTTGCCGACGACGACGGGGACGGACGCGGAGGCCGAACGCCCGGTGCTGTCGGTGACCTTCAGCGTGGCGTCGTAGACCCCGTTCTTGGTGAACGTGTGCTTCGGGTTGGCCTCCCTGGAGTCGACCGTGCCGTCGGCGTCGAAGTCCCAGGCGTAGCGCAGGGCGTCGCCGTCGGCGTCCTTCGTGCCGGCGCTGGAGAACTGGACGGTGAGCGGGCTGGTGCCGTTGACCACGTCCGCGGCGACCTTGGGCTCCGGCGTGCGGTTGCCGCGGGTGAAGTCGATGCGGGAGAGCTGGGCCTCGGGCAGCTCCGCGAAGTACCCGGTGCCGTACTCGAGGACGTACAACGCGCCGTCCGGGCCGAACTCGGCGTCGATCGGGCCGTCCGTCGTGATCGTGGGGATCGCGTCCTCGATCTTGAGGACCTCGTTCTTCTTGCCGAGGGTGATGGCCTTCATCTGGTCACGGGTCCACTCGTAGAAGAGCGGCTTGCCGTCGAAGTACTGGGGCCAGCGGTTCTGCGCCTTGTTGCGCTTGTCGTACTGGTACACCGGGCCGCCCATGGGTCCGATGCCGCCCGTGCCGAGCTCCGGGAACTCCGCCGACGCCCCGTAGCCGTACACGATCTCCGCGTCCTCGACCGGGGGCAGCACGCTGCGGCCGGTGTTGTGACGCGAGTCGTTGACGGGCTTGGCGCAGTCGAAGGCGCCGTTCGACTTCTGGGTCGCGAAGTCGTAGTCCTGGTACGGCATGTCCTGGGTCACGCAGAAGGGCCAGCCGTAGTTGGCAGGTCGGTCGATGACCATCCAGCGGCCCTGGCCGGCGGGGCCGCGGCCCGGGTTGGCGCTCTGGGCGTCGGGCGAGTAGTCGCCGACGTAGACCTCGCCGGTCTTGTCGTCGACCCCGAAGCGGAACGGGTTGCGCAGACCCATGGCGTAGATCTCGGGGCGGGTCTTGGCGGTGCCCGGCGCGAAGAGGTTGCCGCGCGGTATCTGGTATCCGCCGCCGGGCTTGACCTGGATGCGCAGGACCTTGCCGCGCAGGTCGTTGGTGTTGCCCGCGGTGCGTCGCGCGTCGTAGGCCGGGTTGCGGTCGGGGCGGTCGTCGAGCGGGGCGTAGCCGTCGGAGGAGAACGGGTTGGAGTCGTCGCCGGTCGACAGGAACAGGGTGCCCTTGCGGTCGAAGTCGATCTTGCCGCCGACGTGGCAGCAGATGCCGCGGTCGGCCGGTACGTCGATGACCTTCTGCTCGGTGCCGAAGTCGAGCTTGTTGCCCACGAGTTTGAACCGCGACAGGCGGGTGACGCCCTTGTACTTGGCGAAGTCCGCGTCGGTGCCGAACTGCGGTGCGTCCCCTTCGTTGACCCCCGGAGTGGCCGGGTCGTCCATGGGGGTGTCGAGGCGGGGCGAGTAGTAGAGGTAGACCCAGTGGTTCTTGGCGAAGCCGGGGTCGACGGCGATGCCCTGCACGCCTTCCTCGTCGTGCTGGTAGAGCCCCGCGGGGCTCTTCTTCATGTCGGCGGCGAGGAAATTCACGCCGCTCTTGGGGTCGTGGATGCGGACCTCTCCCGTGCGCGCCGTGTGCAGCACCCGCCGGTCGGGAAGGACGGCGAGCGCCATGGGCTCGCCCGGGCGGTCGTTGAGCGTGACCTTCTGGAAGTTCGACGAGGCCGGCGGTGCGGGATCCGCCGGTGGGGCGGCCTGGGCTGCGGGGAGGGGCAGGAGCCCGACGGCTCCGGCCAGGGCGGCGGCCCCGAGGAGGGTGACGATCCGTCTGTTGCGCACTCAGAACTCCTTCGGTCTGGTCGGCGGCCGCGAAGAGGGTCCGCGGCCGCCGGTCGCTGCAGGGTGGAGGCGGATCAAGAACCAGGCGCGCTCCGTGCGTTGGGCATCGGAGCGCCCTGGGGGAAAGTCGGGGTGACGCCCCGTCAGTGGCGGGCGCGCAGGGCGGCGAGGTTCTGGTAGCCGATGCGGGCGAAGTCCAGGGACTGGCCGGGCACGGTCGTGCTGGGGGCGTTGTCCTGCTCGACCATCGGGTTGCGGTAGTTCTTCGCCCCCACCCGGGTGAAGAACCGCCGGTAGTCGATGTCACCCGTGCCGAACGGCACCATGTCGTAGCCCAGGCCGCTCTGGGGGTTGAGGACACCGTCCTTGGCGTGGAAGAGCGGGAAACGGGTGCTGTTGCGTTCCACGAGTGCCGCCGGGTCGAAGACGCGCTCGCGCTGGGAGCCGTCGTGGGCGGTGTACGTGTGGAACTTGTACTGGGCCACGTGCGCCCAGAAGACGTCCAGCTCCAGATAGACGCTCTTGCGGTCGGTCACCTTCAGGAAGTACTCCAGCTTCCGGATGCCGGAGCTGCGGGTCGGTCGGCCCTGTGCGTCGAGCGGGCCGCCGTCGAGCAGGAAGTCGTAGGCGCTGTCGTGGTTGTGGGTGTAGAGCTTGATGCCCTCGCGGCATGCGATGGCGCCGAGGGTGTTCCACTTCTGCGCGGCGACGTCCCAGTCGGCGCGGTAGGGGGTGTTGGTGGGATCGGCGCCGGTGCCCATGTGCTCCATGCCGAGGATGTTCGCGATCTCCAGCCAGCGCTTGAAGGTGTCCCGGTCGGCCGCCGTCAGCGGCCAGGACGGCGGGATGTAGCCGTGGCTGCCCTGCGCCCGCAGTCCGTAGTCGTCGAGCCAGGAGCGCAGAAGCCTCGCGCCCTGGACGGTGCCCAGATCGGCGCCACCGGGCGCGTTGGCGTGCTGGCCGTAGCCGGCGAACTCCACCTGGCGATAGCCGTAGCGCGACAGCTGCTTGAACACCTCGCGGAAGCCGGAGGGAAGGTCGGAGGCGAGCGGGTCGCGGCCGACGGCGTCGCGGACGGTGTAGAGGATGATGCCGCGCTTGTGCGGCGGGACCAGGGCGGAACGGCCGTGGTCATGGCCGCCGGCTGGTGATCTGTCCTGGGCCAGTGCGGGCGCGGCGCCGAAGACCGGGGCCGCGATCGCCGCCCCGGTGACGGCCGTGCAGGTGCTGAGGAAGCGGCGGCGGCTGACGCCGAGTGTGCGGCGCAGGGCGTCGCCGGTGACGGCTTCGTCGTTGAACGCGGTCACAGTGGATCTCTCTTTCGTCGTCGCGGTGCTGCGGGTGCCTTACGGCATTCGCCTCCGGCGAGGCCGGCGTGCCGCAGGGGAAGGAACGGACTTCACTTCGGTGGCCGCTCCACGGCCGGATACTGCGCGGGGGGTGGAGAACAGGACGAGCGGACGGCCGTCGTCGCTCGTGGGAGGCGGCCGCGGGGGCCGCGAACAGGAAGGCCGGTCACGCTCCGGGAGCCGTGGATGCCGTGGATGCCGTGGCGTAGTCGCGGGCGGCGGCTCATGTGGGGCTCACCCTGCGGGCGAGCGCGCGGGCCATGGGTACGAGCCCCACCACGGCCACAGGGGTCAGGCGTGCACCGGATCGGGCGGCGAGCGCGGCCTGGAGCGGGATCATGGCGCGGATCCCGCCGCCGACGGCTCGCTGCGTGAGCGGCGCGGACGGGTTGAGGGCGGCGTGCAGACAGGGAAGGGCGGCGGTACGGACGTAGGCGGCGGCCGTCAGTGCCGCAAGGGGCCCCGCTGTCGGGTGCGTGCGTGCCAGCAGCAGACCGAGCGTGGTCGTCGCTCCGAGGGCGGCGAGGGGCGTGAGCGTGGAACCGCCGTAGGCCTCGTGTCTGGAGACGGCGGTGACCGCGTAGGTGTGCGCGGCCAGCGCGAGGGCGGGCGCCCCGACGCGGAGAGCGGTTCCGGGCGCGCCGGACTGCCCCGCACCCTGGCCCTGACGGGACGTCAGGGACTTCGCCTCCGGTCCCCCGGCCGCCGGGCGCCTCGGCAGCGCCCGGTCGGCGGGTGGTGCGGTAGCGAACGCCTTGTGCCCGGAGGGGGCCGTGCCGGCCGCGGTCCGCCCGAAGGGCGCCACGCCGGCTGTCTTCCGGGAGGGCCCCGACATGGTGGCCGTGGCTCCGAGCACGAGGTCCAGGGCGCGGGCCGTGGCCATCGCCGCCGGGGCCGCGGGGGTGTGCTTCAGCCGGAGGTCGTACGCCCAGACCGTGGCGGTCAGTGCCGAGGCCACCGCGAGTGCGGGGCGCCCGGCGCGGGCGGCGAGCGCGAGTCCGGCCGCGGTCAGGAGTCCGGCCGCGGTCAGCGCCGCCGCAGGAGTGATACGGCCGGAGGGGATGGGCCTTTGGGGGCGCTCGACGGCGTCCTCGTCGCGGTCGGCCCAGTCGTTGAGCGCCATGCCCGCCTCGTAGAGGCAGAGCGAGGCGCCCACTGCGTACGCCGTGCCCCGGCCGGGCCGCAGACCGGTGGCGGCCGCACCGGCGACCGCGTCGCCTGGGACGGAGAACAGCGCGGAGACGCGCAGCAGTTCGGCCCAGTCCCGCAGGCGTGCCCGTCGGCCGCGCTTGGCCGGGGAGCCGGCGGGGGCCCGCTTCACCTGGGGGCTCGCGGGGGCCTGGTCCTCACCCGGTGGGGCGGGCTTCAGGGTGCGCGCCGCCGCGGGTGGTACGAAGGTCGCCAGGAGGGAGCGGATCACCGGGCCTCCCGCAGTCGGTCGGCGAACGACAGCAGCGCGGAGAACTGCTCGGAGAGACCGGACGGGCCCCCGTCGGGGTCCTTGAAGTAGAAGCCCAGCTCGGGGAGCGGACCGGACAGGCCCGCCTCGTGGGCGCGGGCTACCAGACGGGCCAGGTCCAGGACGAGCGGTGCGGCCAGGGCCGAGTCGCAGCCCTGCCAGATGGTCTGCAGGACCATGCGCGAGCCGAGGAAGCCCTCGAAGGCGATGTGGTCCCAGGCGGTCTTCCAGTCGCCGAGCACCGGGACGTCGTCGATGTGCACCTCGCCCTGCGGTGTGTATCCGAGCGTGTCGGCCAGGACGCGTTCCTTGCCGGCGTTCTTCGCCGCGGCCGCGCCCGGGTCGGCCAGGGCCGCCCCGTCACCGCCGCCCAGCAGATTGCTGCCGGACCAGGCGCGGACCTCGAGGGCGCGCTGGACGAACATCGGGGCGAGCGCGGCGCGCAGCAGGGTCTGGCCGGTCTTGCCGTCACGGCCCGCGTGGGGCAGTGCGCCGGCCGCGGCGGCGTCCGTGAGGGCCGGGGTGCGCAACCCGGTGGACGGCGTGAAGTTGACGTAGGGGCAGCCGGCTCGCACGGCGGCGGCCGCGTAGAGAGAGCTGGGCGGCAGTCGTACGGCGTCGGGCGCGGACAGCGGCTCAGTGGAGGAGACGTTGACGACGACCACGCGTGCCAGGGCGTTGCGCACGCGGAACGAGATGAGGTCGGCCGCGAAGTCCGCGATGAGTTCCTCGTCGCTTCGCGTGTCGTCCGGGAGCGGGCCGCCGAGCCGTATCTCCTCGTCCGCGGCCTGGAGTTCGGCGCGTACGGCGGGGGCGAGCCCGTGCGGCAGGACGCCCGCGTCGGTGAGGTGTTCGGCCCGCTTGGGCAGCGGGCTGTGCGCGGTGTCGTGGCCGCCGAAGACGAGTGAGGGCAGGGGCGGCAGACCTGTGCCGTCGAAGGGGGCGGTCTCGGTCACCATGCCGGTCGGCGGCCGCAGTTGGGCGGTGACCGCCGCGCATCCGGCGACGGCGGTGGTGGCGACCGATCCGCGGGCTCCGACGAACCAGACACCGGTGCGTGCGGTCCGCCCGCCGGTCCGGGGCTCCGATGCGTTCCCGTCGTGGTTCACGGGCTGCCTCCCTGCCATGTCGATGTTCCGATGTGGTTGGACGACGGCGGGCAGGGGCTCGATGGCCTCCCGCCCACCGTCGGCATTGGGACGGCTTCGGCCGCGGCCCGGAGGTCTGCTCCGTGATGCGCGCGGTTGCGGCTGCGAGGGGGCGGCGCTGGGCCGCCGCTGAGAAGTGCGCGGTGCCTGAAGGTCCTTGGCCCTGCGCCGTGCAGGGTGGTCCTCGGTTGGCCGGTCGACCGAGACGGGCGCGGTACGGCCTTAACGGGTCGTCAGTTTCGAACCACTGTGGGGTTCTTGTGCACGAAGGGACCGTAGCCCCGTTCGTCCTTGGCCGGAACCCCTCGCGCAGGGAAACGGCGAACTTCTTCCAGAGCCAGGACAAAGCCGCGTTCGGGCAGCCCGGATCGGCCCGGCGGCTCCCACGTCACGGTGTGTCGGCGCACCGCCCGCCGAGCGGACGGTTCCGGTTTGCGCCTCCTGCTGCGAAGTGCCTAGTCGCCGCCGCCGAACGCAGCGTCGAAGGAGGCCGACGGGGGCTCGAAGTCGTACGCCTTGAGCCGCTTCAGTGCTTCGGGCGCGCCCTGGAGCCGGTCCATGCCGGCGTCCTCCCACTCGACCGAGACCGGGCCCCGGTAGCCGATGGAGCCCAGCATGCGGAAGACGTCCTCCCAGGGCACGTCGCCGTGCCCGGCCGAGACGAAGTCCCAGCCCCGGCGCGGGTCCCCCCAGGCCAGGTGGGAGCCCAGGCGGCCGTTGCGGCCGTCCAGACGCCTGCGGGCCTCCTTGCAGTCCACGTGATAGATCCGCTCACGGAAGTCGTACAGGAAACCCACCGGATCCAGGTCCTGCCACACGAAGTGCGACGGATCGAAGTTCAGCCCGAACGCCGGCCGATGCCCCACCGCCTCCAGCGCCCGCTGCGTGGTCCAGTAGTCATAGGCGATCTCACTGGGATGCACCTCGTGCGCGAACCGCACCCCCTGCTCGTCGAAGACGTCCAGGATCGGGTTCCAGCGCTCGGCGAAATCCTCGTAACCACGGTCGATCATCGCCTGCGGGGCGGGCGGGAACATCGCCACCAGATGCCAGATCGCCGAGCCGGTGAAACCGATGACCGTCTGCACACCGAAGGCCGCCGCCGCACGCGCGGTGTCCTTCATCCGCTCCGCGGCCCGCCGCCGGACCCCCTCGGGATCGCCGTCGCCCCACACCTGGCCGGGCAGAATGGCTTGGTGGCGTTCGTCGATGATGGCATCGCACACGGCCTGCCCCACCAGATGGTTGGAGATCGCCCAGCACTTGAGGCCGTACTTGTCGAGCAGCGCATGCCGGGAATCCAGGTACGACGGGTCCGCCAGGGCCTTGTCGACCTCGAAGTGATCCCCCCAGCAGGCGAGTTCGAGTCCGTCGTAGCCGAAGTCACGGGCCAGACGGCACACCTCCTCCAACGGCAGATCGGCCCACTGACCGGTGAAGAGCGTGAACTGACGCGGCATCTTCCGGAACCTCCTCAGACGGCTGTCGGGGTGTAGACGGAGTTCTTCTCGGCACTCTCCTCCACCGCCGCGAGCACCCGCTGCACCTGCAGCCCGTCGGCGAAGGAGGGCTCGGGGCGACGGCCCTCGGCAATCGCATGCACGAGGTCACGGGCCTGATGGACGAACGTGTGCTCATAGCCCAGGCCATGACCGGGCGGCCACCACGCGTCCAGATAGGGGTGATCGGGCTCGGTGACGAGAATGCGGCGGAAACCCGCGGTGGCGGCGGGCTCCCGATGGTCGTGGTAGGAGAGCTCGTTGAGCCGCTCCAGATCGAACGCGAGCGAACCGAACTCACCGTTGATCTCCAGATGCAGGGCGTTCTTGCGCCCGGACGCCATCCGGGTCGCCTCGAACGTGGCGAGCGCTCCCGAGGCGAGCCGGCCCGTGAAGACGGCCGCGTCGTCGACCGTCACCGGCCCGCGCTCGACGCCCCCGGACGCGGTCAGGCCGGAGGAGGCACCGTCGAGGAGGGGGCGTTCCTTGACGAAGGTCTCCATCTGGGCGGAGACGCCGACCAGCACCTCGCCCGCCAGGTACTGGGCGAGATCGACGATGTGCGCGCCGAGGTCGCCGAGCACCCCCGATCCTGCGTGCTCCCGCTGGAGCCGCCATGTCAGCGGGAACTCGGGGTCGACCAGCCAGTCCTGGAGGTAGCTGACCCGTACGTGGCGCAGGGTGCCGAGCCGTCCGTCCGCGATGAGGCGGCGTGCGAAGGCGAGGGCGGGCACGCGCCGGTAGTTGAAGCCGACCATCGCCAACTGCCCGCGCGCACGGGCCGCTTCGGCGGCCGTGACCATGGCCTCCGCCTCGGCGACCGAATTGGCCAGCGGCTTCTCGCACAGCACGTGCTTGCCCGCCTCGAGCGCCGCGATCGCGATCTCCGCATGGCTGTCGCCCGGTGTGCAGATGTCGACGAGTTGTACGTCGTCGCGGGCTATGAGGGCGCGCCAGTCGGTCTCCGTCGCGGCCCAGCCGTGCTTGTCGGCCGCTGCCCGCACACCGTGCGCGTCGCGGCCGGCGATCGCGGCCATGACCGGCCGCAACGGCAGGTCGAACACGTGCCCAACGGTCCGCCAGCCCTGGGAGTGCGCGGCGCCCATGAACGCGTAACCGACCATTCCCACGCCGAGTGTCGGCGGTGCGGTCCGACCGTCCCTCTGTTCCATACGGATTCCTCCTCGTCGGAGTGTCATTGACTCATCGTGATGTGCGCGGGGCCCGTGGCCCGGTCCGGTCAGATGAAGCCGGTCGGCAGGTACTGGTCGACGTTGTCCTTGGTGACCACGGCCGAGTAGAGGGTGAGCGAGGACGGGATCTCGAACTCGGCGAGGCCGCCGATGCCCTTGGACTGGCCGAGCGCGCGGGCGAGGTCGATCGCGGAGGCGGCCATGGTCGGCGGGTACAGCACGGTCGCCTTCAGCACGCTGTTGCCGGCCTTGATGGCGTCCATCGCGGACTTGGCGCCGGCACCGCCGACCATGAGGAAGTCGTCGCGTCCGGCCTGGTCGATGGCGCGCAGCGCGCCTACGCCCTGGTCGTCGTCGTGGTTCCACAGCGCGTCGAAATTCGACTGGGCCTGGAGCAGTTGGGCCATCTTGGCCTGCCCGGACTCGACGGTGAAGTCGGCCGCCTGGCGGGCCACCTTGCGGATGTTGGGGTAGTTCTTCAGGGCGTCGTCGAAGCCCTTGGTGCGCTGCTGGGTCAGTTCGAGGTTGTCGAGGCCGGCGAGTTCGACGACCTTGGCGTTCTTCTTGCCCTTGAGCTGCTCGCCGATGTAGTGGCCGGCGTTGAGGCCCATGCCGTAGTTGTCGCCGCCGATCCAGCAGCGGTACGCCTGCGGGGAGGCGAACACGCGGTCCAGGTTCACGACGGGGATGCCCGCCCGCATGGCCTGCAGGCCGACCTGGGTCAGGGCCTTGCCGTCGGCCGGCAGGATCACCAGGACGTCGACCTTCTTGTTGATCAGTGTCTGGACCTGGCCGATCTGCTGGGCGGTGTCGTTGGAGCCCTCGGTGATCTCCAGCGTGACGTCCGAGTACTTCTTCGCCCGCGACTTGGCGTTGGAGTTGATGGCGTTGAGCCAGCCGTGGTCGGCCTGCGGTCCGGCGAAGCCGATGGTGACGGCCTTGCCCGGCTTGTCGTCCGCGACCGGGGCGGCCTTGTCGGCGTCCTGTGCCTGCTCCTTGGGCTCATTGCTGGTGCAGGCCGTGAGCAGCGCGCCGGCGGAGACGGCGGCGGTGCCGAACAGCAGTGCTCTGCGGCTGGTGGCGGGGGTTCTTGCCATGGCGGATCGACCCTTCGACTGGGCGGTGTGCGTCAGATGGAGTCCGACCGGACGGTGTGCGTCCGACGGAGGGAGGTGTCGTGCCGGAGATGCCGGAGGTGGGGTGCCGGACGGCGGTGTCAGGAGCCGCCGTCCGGCGAGCGCTGCACGGCGTCAGGTGTCGCCGTGCAGCGAGCGGCGCTGGACCAGGACGGCGGCGACGATGATGGCGCCCTTCGCGATCTGCTGGACAGCGGTCTCGAGGTTGTTCAGGGCGAAGATGTTGGTGATCGTGGTGAAGACCAGAACGCCGAGGACGGAGCCGATGATGGTGCCGCGGCCGCCGCTGAGCAGGGTTCCGCCGATGATCGCGGCGGCGATGGCGTCCAGCTCGTAGAGGTTGCCGTTGGTGTTCTGACCCGAGCCGGCGAGCACGATCAGCATGAACGCGGCGATACCGCAGCACAGCCCGGACAGCAGGTACAGGTACAGGCGCTGGCGGCGCACGTCGATACCGGCGAGCCGGGCCGCCTCCGCATTGCCGCCGACCGCGACGGTGCGGCGGCCGAACGTGGTGCGGTTCAGCACCAGCCAGCCGATGACGGTGACGGCGGCGAAGATCAGGACGAGGGGCGGGATGCCCAGGACGTAGGAGTCCCTGGCACCCAGGTCGAGGACCGATTCGACGCTCACGATCTGCGTGCTGCCGTCCGTGATCTGCAGCGCGAGACCCCGGGCCGAGGCGAGCATGGCCAGCGTCGCGATGAACGGCACCATCCTGCCGTAGGCGATCAGCAGACCGTTCACGAGACCACAGCCCACACCGACGATCACCGCGGTGAACAGGATGCCCGCGAAGCCGAACTCCTGGGTGGCCACGGTCGTCGCCCACACCGAGGCGAGTGCCACGATCGCGCCGACCGACAGGTCGATGCCGCCGGAGGTGATGACGAACGTCATGCCGACGGTGACGACGCCGATCACGGACGCCTGGGTGAGGACGAGTTGGAGATTGCTCGTCGCGAGGAACTCGTCGGGTGCGGTGATCCCACCGACCGCCACGAGGACGGCGAGGACTCCGAGCAGGGACAGGGTGCGCACGTCCCACCCCCACCGCGGACCCGATCGGCGTGAACTCTCATGCTCCCCCGCGGACTTGGCGGCGGACGTCGGCGCATCCTCGTGCGCCGCAGCGGTCGGCTGCGTCATGGCGTCGGGCTCCCTTCCATCACAAGATCGAGTACGCGGTGCTCGTCGAGCTCCCGGGCGTCCGCCGTGTGCACGACGCTGCCTTCGCGGAGCACCAGCACCCGGTCGGCGAGCCCCAGGACCTCGGGCACCTCACTGGACACGAGAAGTACGGCCAGGCCCTCGTCGGCCAGCCGGCGAATCACCGCGTAGAGCTCCGCCCGGGCGCCGATGTCGACACCTCTGGTCGGCTCGTCCAGCAGCAGCACCTTGCAGCCGCGCAACAGCCAGCGTGCGAGCACAGCTTTCTGCTGGTTGCCGCCGGACAGGGTCCTGATCGCGGCGTCGGGATTGTCGGGCCGCAGCGAGAGTTCCCGCACCGCCTGGTGCGTCGCGGTCCGCTCGGTGCGACGGTCGAGCCAGCCCGCGCGGGCGAACCGGGACAGCGTGGAGATCGAGACGTTGCTGCTGACGGACTCCAGCATCAGCAGGCCCTGCGCCTTGCGTTCCTCGGGCGCGAGACCGATGCCTGCGCCGACGGCGGCGCGGACGCTTCCGGGGCGCAGGGGTGTGCCGTCGACGAGGACACGGCCCTCGTCGGGCTTGCGGGCGCCGTAGATCGTCTCCAGGATCTCGCTGCGCCCGGACCCGACGAGCCCGGCCAGACCGACGATCTCTCCGGGCCGCAGCTCCAGGTCGACGGGGGCGAACTCGCCTCGCCTGCTGAGCCCTTCGACCTTCAGCACGGGCTCCCTCTCTGCGGCGAACCCGGCCTCGGGCCGCTCGGGGAAGACGTACTCCACGTTCCGCCCGGTCATCAGGGCCACGACCTCATGGGTCGGGGTGCTCTTGGCGGGCAGGCCGCCCGCGACCGACCGGCCCTCCTTGAGGACCGTGACCCGGTCGCCGATGCGCCGGATCTCCTCAAGGCGGTGGGAGATGTAGATGACGGCGACGCCGTCGGCCGTCAGATCGCCCACGATCCTGAACAGGTTGTCGACCTCTTCGGGGTCGAGGGCCGCCGACGGCTCGTCCATCACGATCAACCGCACCTCGTGGGACAGGGCGCGGGCCATCGAGACGATCTGCTGCTGCGCCGCGGACAGCTCACCGACGAGCCGTGTCGGATCGATCTCCGCGTGCCCCAGGCGTTTCAGCAGCTCCGCGGTCGCCGTACGGGCGGCGGAGCCACGCACCACGAACCCGGCCGAGGTGGGTTCATGGCCGAGAAAGACGTTCTCGGCGACGGAGAGCCCCTCGATCAGATCGAGTTCCTGGTAGATGGTGGCGATGCCCAGCCGCATGGCGGCGATCGGCGACCCCAGGGTCACGGGCTCACCCCTCCAGGTGATCTCACCGCTGTCCGGCTGGTGGGCGCCGGCCAGCACCTTGATGAGGGTGGACTTTCCGGCCCCGTTCTGGCCGAGCAGGCAGTGCACCTCACCGGCCTGGACGTCGAGGTCGACGCCGTCGAGGGCCCGGACTCCGGGGAACGACTTGGTGATGCCGGACATGCTGAGCAGCGGTGGTTGTGGTGCCATGAGGAATCCCCTCGGCGGATGCGGGCCGTGAGTGGGCAGGGCTGGGCTGGGCTTGCTGTCTCGGATACGCGGACGGCTGTGGGAGCCGTGTCGTCGTGGGCGGTGCGCAGTGTGCGGTGTGCGTCGTGCCGGCGCGGAGGTCGAGCGGCGGCAGGGCAGGCTTGATCGCCCCTGCGGGGGGGGTGACGGCCGCCGACGCTTCATGGGCGGTTACGGCGGTGCTGTCGCTGGTGCTACGGCGGTGCTGTGCCTGTCGCTACGGCGGTGATGCGGGTGTTGCTACGGCAGTGCTGTCCTGTTGTTACGGCAGTGATGTGCGCTGTCGACGGGGTGGTGTCGGGCGGCGCTCAGGCCGGTGAGAAGACGTGGTCGCTGATGAGCCGGGCCGCGCCGATGGCTCCGGCAGCCGGCCCCAACTCCCCCAGGACGATCGGCAGGTTGCCCGTGGCCAGTGGCAACGACTGCCGGTACACCTGGGTCCGGACACTGGCCAGCAGCGTGTGCCCGAGTCCGGTCACGCCGCCACCGATCACCACCAGTCCCGGGTTGAAGAAACTGACGAGCCCTGCGATGACCTGCCCAAGGCGTTTCCCGCCCTCGCGGATCAGCTCCAGAGCGACCGGGTCCCCGGCCGCCGCGGCGGCGGACACGTCCTCTGCCGTCAGACGTTCGGCTGTCCCCAACCGGGCGGCGAGGTGCTCCGAGCGGCCCTCACGCGCGGCCTGCTCCGCGTCAGCGGCCAGGGCGGCACCGCTGAAGTGGGCTTCCAGACAGCCTTGGTTGCCGCACACGCACGCGCGGCCTTCCGGTTCCACCTGGATGTGGCCGATGTCGCCGGCACTGCCGGTGGTCCCCCGGTGGACCTCACCGCCGACGACGATGCCGCAGCCGATGCCGGTACCGATCTTGACGCAGAGGAAGTCGCCCACGGAACGTGCGACACCCGCGTGCATCTCCCCCATCGCCATCAGGTTCACGTCGTTGTCGACCATGACAGGACAGCCGAGTTCCTGACTGAGCGCCTCCCGTACGGGAAAGCCGTCCCAGCCCGGCATGATCGGCGGAGCCACCGGAACACCCTCGGGAAAGCGGACCGGCCCCGGGACACCGATGCCGGCGCCGTCGAAACCCTCCGCGAGCCCCGAGGCCCTCAACTTCGCTGCCATGGACAGGACCTGCTCGAAGACCGCGACCGGGCCCTCGCGAACGTCCATCGGCTGGTTCAGATGCCCGAGGACCTCCAACTCCGCATTGGTCACGGCGACATCGATCGACGTGGCACCGATGTCGACGCCGAGGAACCGCAGCGTCGGAGCGAGCCGGATGTTGTGCGACCGGCGGCCGCCCCGGGAAGGGGCCAGCCCGTCCGCGACGACCAGCCCCGTCTCCAGCAACCGGTCGACCTCGACCGCCAGCTTCGAACGGGACAGGTCCACCAGATCACCCAGCTGGGCACGAGAGTTGGACCCGTGGTCACGCAGCAGACGAAGCAGTCGCGCCTGATGGGTGTTCTCAGGACGAGCAGTCATCCGTCTCACGATCCCTCCCCTCACCCACGACCGGGTCTCCGGACGCCTGTCGTCGCCGACCGCGTCGTCAGGCTGCCGGAGAGGAACGTAACAACGATTTTCCAGGCTGGGAAGTACTTGTGCAGCAGTCCGGCGTTCTTTCTCCACACTCAGGACAAAGTAGCGGACAGGCCGAGAGAGCACTGGAGTCGAGGGGGTCGCGACCCTCGCCCCGGACCACCCGCAGGGCTAATCTCGGTCAAATGAGCACAGACGATGCGAACCGGCGGTGGACACGGTCCATGCCCGAGGCCTACGAGCGTCACCTGGTGCCGGTCTTCTTCCGCCCCTTCGCCACCGACCTGGCCTCCAGGGCGGCTGCGCTGCGACCGGACGCGGTCCTGGAACTCGCCGCCGGAACCGGGGCGTTGACATCGGCCCTGCTCGACGCGGTGCCCACGGCCTCGGTGGTGGCGAGCGACCTCAACGAGGCGATGGTCACGGCAGGTTCGGCTCGCGAACCCCGCGCCGACTGGCGCCAGGCCGACGCCCAGAAGCTGCCCTTCGAGGACGGCGTTTTCGACCTCGTGCTGTGCCAGTTCGGAGTGATGTTCTTTCCCGACAGGCCGTCCGCCTACGCCGAGGTGCGCAGGGTGCTGGCCCCGCAGGGGCGTTTCCTGTTCAGCAGCTGGGGTCCGCTGGCCTCGCACGGCTTCGGGGCCGCTTTCCAGACCGCCCTGGAGCAGTCCATGCCCGGCGGAGCACCCTCGTTCCTCGAGGACGTGCCCCACGGCTACACCGATCCGGCCGTGGTCGCCGCGGATCTCGCCGCCGCCGGACTGGCTCTGACCAGCACGGAGGAGGTCACGCTGGAGGGCGTCGCGCAGTCGGCCGCATCCGTCGCCACGGGGCTGCTGACCGGCACACCGGTGAGCGCCGCCTTGCAGACCCGCGACGACGCACAGACCCTCCAGGCCACCGTCACCCAGAAGATGACGGACCGTCTCGGCAACGGCTCCGTGACGGCGCCGATGACCGCGACTGTCTATCTGGCACAGCACCAGGCGTGACGCCCGTACCCGGGTAGCGTTCGCGAAGGCCGTTGATCAGCGCAACGAGTTCGTCAAGCGCTCCCCCGGCGCCTCGAACTCGTCGAGGATGACTCCTGACCTGACATCCCTCGATGATCCCTTGCGGAGAACTCGATGAAACTCCTCCTCACCGACTCCGGCATCAAGAACAAGAGCATCCAGGATGCGCTGCTCGACCTCTTGGGCAAGCCGATCGCCGAAGCCGACGCCCTCTGCATCCCCACCGCGGGGTACGGGGCGCCCGACGCCGACCCGGGTGGGCCGTGGCGGTTCATCAGCGGACAGTCCCAGCACCCCATGACCGGGCTGGGTTGGAGATCGGTGGGCGTCCTGGAGCTCACCGCGCTGCCCAGCATCGACAGGGCGCACTGGGTGTCATGGGTCCAGGAGACCGACGTACTGCTGGTCAATGGCGGTGACGCGCTGTACCTGTGCCACTGGATGCGGGAGTCCGGGCTGGCCGACCTCCTGCCCTCACTGTCCGACACGGTCTATGTGGGACTCAGCGCCGGGAGCATGGTGGTGACCCCCCGCATCGGGGACGACTTCGTGGGCTGGAAGCCGCCCGCCGGCGGCGACAGCGCGCTGGGCCTGGTCGATTTCTCGATCTTCCCGCACCTGGATCATCCGGCCTGTCCGGAGAACACGACGGCCGCGGCAGAACGGTGGGCGGCCCAGATCGCGGGTCCGGCGTACGCCATTGACGATCAGACCGCCATCAAGGTCACCGACGGCGCAGTGGAAGTGATCTCCGAGGGCCACTGGAAGGTGTTCGACTCGGCCTCGTGAACCCCTGTGGCCGGGTGAGGATCTGCGGGACGCCGTCTGCCGAACTGGTCACCTGAAGCAGGTGAGAGTGATCGTTTCGTGGGTACTGTGACGCGGCAGCCGTCCCGGTGCCGGGCGCAGTCGCCCCGCGGCCTTTCATGCCGGATTTCCTTCCCGGTTGCGAAGAATGGGGTGTGCCGAAGTGTCTCGTTCGGAAGGTGCGGGCGAGGCCGTGGTGACGCGACCACGGGCGGCCGGTTCGGTGTGGGTGATCGCGTTGCGCGGGGAATTCGACTTCGAGAGCAGCCCCGGCGTCGACGAAGCCATCACGCAGGCACTGCGAACCGATTCGTCACCCATTGTCTTCGATGTGACTGAAGTCGGTTTCTGTGACTCCCAACTGCTGGGCAGTCTGCTGCGGGCAGCCAGGGAGAGACAGGTCGGCCTGATCGGGGCGGGCTCACTCATGCGGCGTCTGACGGAAGTCACCGGAACCGGCCACCTGTTGGTGCACTACGCCGACTTGGATTCGGCGTGCGCCGCTCTGGCCGACGGCCCGCAGCGAGGGTGAGCCGACGCGAGGCCGACGCCTCCGTACAGGGGGCGCGGGTTGCGGCTGTGGGGCCGATGCGAGACGGTTGCCGTTCGGCAATTGTTTCCCAATGGCAGGAAGGTGGTGGGGTGCGCACGACGCGTGCCTCCGGTTGTGACCTTTTCCCGTGGTTCGTCCGCCCGTCCGTCCGTGCGTGATCTCCGAGTCGATCCGACCCGCGCCGAGGCCCCCTACCCCATGCTGGCCATAGACGAGAACGGCGGCCTGGTGGGGCTCAACACGGCGGCCCGGCTGCTCGTGCCCGAAGCCGACGACGGCACCCCGCTGAATCGGCAGGCACCGTCCTGGCTCACGGAACCCCGTAGCGACGCCGGTGACGGACTGCCCGCTGCCGCCGACCCCCGGACCGGCTACCTCAACGGCCGTTTCTACGAGGCTCACCCCACCCCCGGGGACGAGGGCGAGGCCATGTGGTGGCTGGTCGACTGCACGGACCGGCACCTGGCCGAAGCCGCGCTGCGGGAGGCGCAGTCACGTTCCGAGGTCCTCTCGGAGGTCTCCAGCGCGCTGCTGTCCACGCTGAACGTGTCCCGCTGCATGGAGGTGGCCGCCGCCATGGCCGCCGAGCACCTCGCCGAGGCCGCCGTCCTCGTCGCCCCGCCCCAGGGACGACGCTATCCCCTGACCCACGCCCACCGGGGCGGACCCGTCACACAGACACTGCGCAACGTCGACGTCTCGGGCGTGCCGGGCCTGAGTGAGGCACTCCAGGGGTTCCCCCCGGTGCCGGCCCGCTGGATCGACCCGAGTCACCTCCCCTCGTGGGTGGTCCCGGACGGCTTCGCGGGATCCGTCGGCTCCGTCATCGTCACCCCGCTGCCCGGCCATGGCGTGCCCGCCGGAGCGCTGATCCTGTTGCGCTCCGGCACCGAGCGCGCCTTCACCACGGGCGAGGAGGTGTTCGCGCGCCTGTTCGCGGCCCGCGCCGGTGCTGCTCTGTCGGCGGCGCGCCTGTACACCGAGCAGACGGCCATCACCGCCACGCTGATGCGCGACCTGTTGCCGCCCGTGCTCCAGCACGTCCACGGCGTCGAGTACGCCGGCCGGTACCGGGCGTCGAAGGACCACGAGCAGATCGGGGGCGACTTCTACGACGTCCATCCCGGCACCGGTCCCTCGCAGGAGACCCTGGTCGTGCTGGGGGACGTCGCGGGCAAGGGTCTGGAAGCGGCCGTCCTCACCGGCAAGATCCGCAACACGCTCCAGGCACTGTTGCCCCTGGCCGACGACCACGAGCAGGTCCTGGGCCTCCTGAACGGTTCGCTGCTCTCCTCGCACCACACCCGCTTCGCCACCCTGGTGCTGGCCTCCGTACGACGCCGATCCGACCGGGTGGAGGTGCGGCTGACCAGCGCCGGGCATCCCCCGCCGCTGATCGTCCGCGTCGACAGCACGGTGGAGGAGACGCCCACGCGCGGCACTCTGGTCGGCGCCGTGCCCAAGATCCAGGCACTCACCGTGGAGACGGCTCTCGCGCCGGGAGAGACGTGCCTGCTCTACACCGACGGCGTCATCGAGGCCCGCGGCGGCCCCCTGGGCGACGACTTCTTCGGCGAACACCGGCTCAAGAGGGCACTGGCCGACTGCGCGGGCATGCCGGCGGAGGCCGTCGTCGAGCGGATTCAGATGCTGGCCACCCAGTGGGTCGGCAACGGCCGGCACGACGACATGGCGGTGGTTGCCATCAGCGCGCCCAAGCCCAGTTCGTTGACGGTGGCCGACGCTTACGGAGACGGTACGAGCAGCGGGAGGCGCGGATGAGCCGGTCCGCCACGACGGCGGCCGTGGCGGAACGCCTGTGGGAGGCCGTCGCCGAGGGCGACGAACGCACTGCGGCCTCGGCCGTCCACCAGGCGTTGAGCGAGGGTATGGACGAGGAGACGCTGCTGCTCGAAGTGGTCGCCCCGGTCCAGACGAAGGTCGGCACCGAATGGGCCGCGGACCGCATCACCGTGGCGCAGGAACACGCCGCCACCGCCATCAACGAGCGCGTGGTCGCCTCCCTGGCCCACCGACGGCACCGCGACGCCGGCACCGGCCGTACGGCGGCTCGCGGCAGGGTCACCGTGAGCTGCGTGGACGGTGAATGGCACGCCTTTCCCGCCAGGCTCGTCGCCGAGGTCCTGTCGCTCAGGGGCTGGCAGGTCGACTTCCTCGGGGCGCAGACGCCCGCCCTGCACCTCGTCGCCCATCTCCACCGGACCAACCCGGAAGCCGTCCTGCTGTCCGGGTCGATCCCCATCAGGCTGCCGGCCGCCCACGCCGCCATCACGGCCTGCCAGGCCGTCGGTGTTCCGGTCCTGGCGGGCGGCCGCGCCTTCGGGCCCGACGGCCGCTACGCCCGCAGCCTGCGCGCCGACCGGTGGGCGACCGACGCGCGGGGCGCCGTCGCCGTACTGGAGGAGGGGATGCCACGCCCCGACCCCTCGGCGAGCCGGCAGGCGGTGGACGATCTCCCGCATCTGGCCGACCAGGAGTACACCATGGTCGTCCAGTCGCGTCCGCAACTCGTCAAACAGGCTCTGGTCGACCTGGAGACCCGCTTTCCCGCTCTGCGCGGATACAGCGAGGAACAGCGGGAGCGGACGGTCGAGGACCTCGCTCACATCGTCGACTTCCTGGGTGCCGCGCTCTACGTCGACGACGCCGAACTGTTCACCGCGTTCCTCACCTGGACGGCCCACATCCTCCAGGTCCGCAACGTCCCCGCCCACTCCCTGTCCATGGGTCTGGAGGTCCTCGCCGGCCGGCTCACGGACTTCCCCCGGGCCCTGAAACTGATCGAGCAGGGCGCCGCCGCCCTGGCCGAGTGTCCCGCACCCGGCTCCGAGACTCCCGTATGAGCGACCTTTCACCTGCCGAGTTCACCGTCACCGTCCATCGTGAGCCCGCGAGCCTGATCGTCCGTGTGGGCGGGGAGCTCGACTACGACACGAGCGACGACCTCGTCGCCACGGTCACCGAGATCCTGACCGGCGACGAAGCACCGCCACGCGCCGTCCGCCTCGACTTCAGCGACCTGACGTGGATCGACTCCTCGGGTCTGTCCGCCCTCCTGATGGTCCACCGACGCACCCGCGCACTCGGTGCCGCCCTTCACCTCGACAACCGCCCCGACGTGCTGGAACGCATGCTCCGCATGACCAACGTCCTGGACCATCTGCTCGGCTGCGGCCCCCCGGAAGCCGTATCGACCGCAGAGGGCAACGGCGCCCCCTCGGCGGACGTCACCTGACCGCCACCTCGCTGCGGGCGCGGCCACTTCGAAGGGGAAAACGCAACTTCGACATGACCCGCAGAGGCGGCTACCTTCACCTGGTCCTCGGCGATCGGCCACGGTCGCGCAGGAGTTCCTTCCGACTGAGCCACCTGCAACGGGTAGGCCACCGAACCGGGTCCACACCCGGCACCCCGACCAGGGAGACACGCATGCCCCGTCTTGCGCTGTACACGTTCGGCGTCCTGAAGTCACCTCTCACCGATCCCGGACCCCTCACGCGCGAGTTCTACGCCAGTGGTGAGGCCATCTACGGGAACATCAGCCGGCACCCCGGGCACCTCGCGCACGCCGAAGCGGCGGACGGCGACCGGGGCGGGCTCTTCGACGCGGACTGGGGTGCATGGGGAGAGTTCGCCGTACCGACCTGGTACGGCAAGGGCCGCACGGTCGAGACCACCGCCCTGGCCGCGACCCTCTCACTCTGGACCGACCTGCGCCCCGCCTTCGACGCCGTCTACACCGGCCTGCACCGTGAGGCGCTGAACAGGCGCTACGACTGGTTCGAGAGGACAGGACACCCGAATCACGTGTTCTGGTGGGTCTCCGACGACCCGACACCCACCTGGCAGGACGGGGTTTCCAGGCTGGAAGACCTCCACGACAACGGCTCCACGCCGGACGCCTTCACCTTCCACCAGTCGTTCACCCCGGACGGAACTCCGACCGGCCCGGCGATGTCGACCCAGCCGTAAGGGATTCTCCAGTAGCGGCCCCGTGTCACCAGTACGACAATGGAGTTGCGTTCAGCGACGATGCGGGCTTACGGCCATGCCCGGTTGCTCATCACTCATTTCCGCGATTCACCCTCCGCTCCGGGCACAGTCTGTTGGCTGTTTCGTTCGGCCCAGCATCTCGGCCCCGCATGGAGGTGTTTCGGTGATGACCAAACCCAGTGAACAGCAAGCCCCGGCAGGGCCCCGCTCCCACCCCACATGGGATGTGTACTGTCCGAACGAAGGCCTCAACGTCATCGTGGGATTCCCCAGCGAAGCGGGCGCCGAGCAGGGCGCAGCCGAACACAACGCCCAGTTCAATCCACCACACGCGGCTGGGGCCGTGAATCACACGCCCAGTGGTGACGATCCGCCGCACCTCAACGAAGTACAGCGCGAAGCGTTCAAACAGAATGAGGCAGACTTCGCCGAACTGGAGAAGCACAGGCGCTTGGTACGCCAGGCTGCCGAAGTCCGCCTGCGTGACGCGGACTACGATCCCGGGGGTCCTCTGTACTGCTACATCTGCACGTGCAGCAGCTTCCTCGCACCCGACAACGATGGCGGTCTTGACGCCAAGTGCCAACGCCAATTCTGTCGGCACACGTCGATGGAGCATGCCTGAACAGCAGAGGAGTAGTCCCGGCTCCTTGCCCGCGACAGCGCCCCGGTCGCGTCGCGGAGGTCCGTCGATGAGTTTGCGGCGGGTGTGCGGTCTATCCCTCGAGGAAGGGAGCGCACCATGCGCAAGATCATCGTTTGTACGTTCCTGACGCTGGACGGCGTCATGCAGGCGCCGGGCGGTCCGGACGAGGACACGCAGAGCGGCTTCGAGCACGGCGGCTGGCAGAAGCCGGTGACCGACGACGAGGTCGGCGCGGCCATCGCGGGCTGGTACGAACCCGCCGACGCGATGCTGCTCGGCCGGAAGACGTATGACATCTTCGCGTCGTACTGGCCGACCGCCGATCCCGACAACCCGTTCACCGACCGGATGAACAGCATGCACAAGTACGTGGCGTCTCGAACCCTGACGTCCGTCGAGTGGGAGAACTCCACACTGCTGGAGGGGGACGTCGGCGACGCCGTACTCGCGCTGAAGGAGTCGGACGGGGGCGACATCAACGTCGTCGGCAGCGGCGATCTCGCCCAGACGCTCATGCGGCACGGCCTCGTCGACGAGTACCGGCTGACCATCCATCCGGTGATCATCGGCACCGGCAAGCGACTGTTCGCCGACGGAGCGATCCCCACCGCGCTGGAGCCGGTCAGCGTCTCGACGACGAAGAACGGCACCGTCGTCGGCGTCTACCGGCCGAACGGCAAGCCCCGGTACGACAGTTACTAGGCGGACGCCCTCGGCATGGCAGTCCTGGCCGACACCGAAGCGACAGCGATCGCTGCGCGTCAAGGGTGTTCGACGCGGGCTCCGTGGGGATCCCCGTCCTGACGAACCATCACCCGGCGAACGGAGTCGACATGGACTACCCGGACCTTTCCGCGCTGCCCGCGGAGCTGCGGGAGGAGGTGACCGCTCGCGGTTCGCTCAACGTCTTCCGGATGCTGATGCACTCCCCCGCGCTGGCGCCCGGTGTGCTGGCGCTGGGGGACGCGGTCCTGGGGCGGAACTCGCTGCCGGACCCCTTGCGCGAACTCGCCATCGTGCGGGTCGGCCACGTCTACCGGGCGGCGTACGAGGTCCACCACCACGAGAACATCGCCCGGCTCGTCGGCCTCGGCGAGGAGGCGATCGCGGCCGCCGCGACCGGTTCCTCCGAGAACCTGTCCGCGGCCGAGGCCGCCGTCCTCTCCGCGACCGACCGACTGCTGGCCCGGCATTCTCTCGACGACGCCGAACGCAAGGAACTGCTGGCGTTCCTGACGGTCAATCAGCTCGCCGACCTTGTGATCACCGTCGGCTTCTACCAGTTGATCTGCGACTTCCTCAACACCTTCGAGGTGACGACCGCGGGTGAGGGTGCGCCACCCTATGGCGAGACGCCGCCCGGCGGCAGTGACGAGGGCCGTTGAGAGTTCCGTTCACGGGGGCGTGGCACGGCGTCACCGCGGCGCGAGCGCGGTCCCCGTCTCCTCGGCCAGAATTCGCAGGAGTCGGTCCTGGAACCCCTCGTCGTGGACCGCGCGATGCGGCCGCTGCCGCCGACGGTGGTACCAGTAGCCGCCGGTGGTGAGCGCCTCCGGATCGTCGCCGGCGGCCAGCCACTGCTGTGTCCGGTGGCCCAGTTCGAGATCGTCGGGGGCTCCGGGTCCGCCCATCCTGGTGGGAACCCAGCCCGGGTCCACGGCGTTGCTCAGCACGTCCGGGTACAGGCGGGCCACCGCGGCAGCCAGGGTGGTGACGAACAGCTTGCTGTCCGCGTACGACCCTCCCGCGGACGATCCGCCCCCGTGCCCCCCGCTCTTCGTGCCGCGCCAGTCGACGCCGACCGCCGAGGGGTGGCCGTCGAAGTGAGAGCTGCTGCTCAGGTACACCAGGCGGCGCGGCCCTGGCACGAGCGCGGTGAGCAGGTACGGGGCAACGATGTTGACCGGCATGACGGCGGGCCCGCTCCAGACGCCGGCGTTGTGGACGACCGCGTCGAGGGGTGGCCCCTCGTTGAGCTCGCCGGCGAGGTGCCGTACGGCGTCACGGTCGGTGAGGTCGGCGATGACGAGGCCCGCTCCGCGGCCGACGAGCGGGTCGAGGGCCCCGGCGCGTTCGGGGTTGCGGGCGTGGACCACGACGTCGTGCCCGGCGGACTGCAGCGCGTCCGCCGTGGCGAGTCCGAGGCCGTCCGTGGAACCGGTGATCAGGATCCGACTCATGAACGTCCCGTGTGCTTCACAGAGGGGCTCCTTGGCTCAGTGCTGTCCGTCGTCGCGCTGAACGGTTCTCAGCGTGCCGGGGACCGTCGTGTGGGCGGATGGGATTCGCGGGTGGCCGCCCAGGAGGCGAGCAGACGCAGGCCGTCTTCCGAGGGGGAGCCGGGTTCGGCGGTGTAGATGGTCAGGGAGTGCGCCTCACGGGCGGACATGGGCAGGTCGAGGGGCTGGTAGGTGAGTTCCAGGTCCCCGGCCTCGGGATGGTGGAAGCGTTTGACGCCGCCGTGGTGGATGCGCACGTTGTGGGCGGCCCACCGGGTGCGGAACTCGCGGCTGACGGTGGACAGTTCACCGATGAGGTCGCGCAGGGCCTTGTCATCGGGGTAGCGGCCGGCCTCGGCGCGCAGGAGTGCGGCCGTGACGGTGGCGGCGCTGTCCCAGTCGGCGATGAAGTCCTGGGAGTCGTCGTCGAGGAACCAGAAGCGGGCGAAGTTGGGGCGGCCGCGCGCGTCGACGGTCGGGCTGGCGAGGATCGGCGCGAACAGGGCGCGTGCGAGTGCGTTCGTGGCCACGATGTCCAGACGGCCGTTGCAGACGAGGGCCGCGGACAGCGTCATGGAGTCGAGCAGCCATTGGACGCGGGGCGGAACGTCGACGGCTTTGCGGCGGCGCCGGGAGGCCGGGCTCGGCTGGGCGGCCCTGGCGAGGTCGAACAGGTAGGTGCGCTCGTCGTCGTCCAGCTGCAGGGTGCGGGCGACCGCGTCGAGGACGTCCTCCGACACACCGCCGATGTGGCCCTTCTCCAGGCGGGTGTACCACTCGGTGCTCACCCCGGCCAGGACCGCGACCTCCTCGCGGCGCAGCCCCGGGACCCGGCGCCGCCCGCTGGTGGGCAGTCCGACCTGCTCCGGGGTGAGCTGGGCGCGGCGGCGGGCGAGGAAGTCACGGATGTCGGCGCGGTTGTCGGAGCGGCGTTCCATGTCTCTCACGCTACGGCCACGGGGCCACGGGTGGGGGGTTGAGCTTGTACCCCCCATAAACGCAGCCTCCCGCCCACGCGACGGGGGCTGTTTCGTGGGGTGTGCACGTACTGCCGAACCCCTGCGGAGATCACGCATGCCCCTGCGAGGAGGAACCCTCCACGCCCCCGCCGACCTGCCGGTCGGTGACCGCGAGCGACCGCCCGCCCGGCTGCCGCTGGTCGTGTACGTGCTCGCCCTGGGCACGTTCCTGATGGGCACGACCGAGTTCGTGGTCGCCGGACTGCTGCCCGAGATCGCGACGGATGTACAGGTCAGTGTGTCCCGCGCCGGGCTGCTGATCACTGTGTTCGCCGTCGGGATGGTCGTCGGCGCGCCGCTGATGGCGATGCTGACCCTGCGGCTGCCCCGGCGATGGACGCTGGTTCTCGCCCTGGCCGTGTTCGCCGTCGGTCACGCCGTCGTCGCCATCGCTTCCGGCTTCGCGCTGCTGCTGGCGGCACGTTTCCTGACGGCGCTGGCGACCGGCGCGTTCTGGGCGGTGGCCAATGTGGTGGCCGCGGGCGCGGTCGGTCCCGCCGCGAGCTCCCGCGCTCTGGGTGTCGTGGGCTCCGGCGCGATGCTCGCGAACGTCGTCGGCGTGCCGCTGGGCGCCTTCGCCGGACAGCTCATGGGCTGGCGCGGACCGTTCTGGGCGCTCGCCGCGCTCGCGGTGGCCGCCATGGCACTGATCGCCCGGCACGTGCCGCACGACGGACCCGCGCAGGCGGCGGTCTCGATCCGGTCCGAGCTGTCCGCGCTGCGGTCGGGCCGCCTGTGGCTGGCCCTGGCGGCCTGTGCGACCACAACAGGCGGTGTGCTGTCGTCGTACTCCTACGTCTCGCCGCTGCTCACGGACCGGGCGGGGCTGGCCCCGGCCCTGGTGCCCCTGGTCCTGGTCGGTTTCGGGGCCGGAGCGCTGGCCGGTTTCCTCGTGGGAGGCCGTCTCGGCGACCGCCGCCCGTACGCGACGACGATCGCGGCCCCCGCGGTCACGACGATCCTGCTGCTGACCCTGTGCCTGCTGGGCGGCCATGCCGTGCCGACGATCGCGCTGATCGCCCTGCTGGGCCTGTTCGGGCTCGGCGCGAACCCTGTGCTCATCGCCCTGGCCGTTCGCTTCGCCGGCCGCGCCCCCACCCTCGGCTCCGCGCTGACCGTGTCGGCGTTCAACCTGGGCACCGCCGCTGGTTCCTGGGCGGCCGGGCTCGCCCTCGAATCGCCGCTGGGGACCACGGGGCCTGCCGCGGTCGGCACCGTCGTCGCCGGACTGACCCTGATCCCCACCAGCGCCATCGCGCTCACCCGGCGTCGTACGAAACCGTCGCCCGCCTGAACCACCGCGGGCTGCGGCCCGCCCATCGCGGAAGCCGCGGCAAGCCCGTGTCTTCCTGAACCAGAACCCGGCGCCCCATGGCGCCGGAAACACCAGCTAGGAGAACCACCATGCGTGGAGTAGTGATGCACACCGCCGGCGACGTCCGCGTGGAGGAGCGGGACGACCCGAAGATCGTCGAGCCGACCGACGCGATCGTGAAGCTGACCGCGACCTGCATCTGCGGCTCCGACCTGTGGCCGTACCGCGGGATCGAACCCGCCGACCGCACGCTCATGGGACACGAGTACGTGGGCGTGGTCGAGGAAGTCGGCTCCGAGGTGCGGACCGTCAGGCCCGGGGACTTCGTGGTCGGGTCGTTCGTCGTCTCCGACAACACCTGCGAGATCTGCCAGGCCGGTTTCCAGTCCAAGTGCGTGCACGCCGAGTTCGTCCACGCCGGGATCGGCACCCAGGCCGAGAAGGCCCGCATCCCGCTGGCCGACGGCACCCTGGTCGCCACCCCGGGACAGCCCGACCCCGAGCTGATCCCCGCCCTCCTGGCCGCCTCCGACGTGCTCGGCACCGGCTGGTACGCCGGCGTCGCCGCCGAGGCCGGGCCCGGCAAGACCGTCGCGGTCGTCGGCGACGGCGCGGTCGGACTCATGGCCGTGCTCGCCGCCGAGCAGCTCGGCGCCGAACGGATCATCGCCATGTCACGCCACCCCGAGCGGCAGAAGCTGGCCCGTTACTACGGCGCCACCGACATCGTCGAGGAGCGCGGCGACGAGGGCATCGCGAGGATCAAGGAACTGACCGGCGGGCTCGGCGCGCACTCGGTCGTCGAGGCGGTCGGCACCCAGGAGTCGTTCATGCAGGCCGTAGGCGCCACCCGCGGCGGCGGGCACCTGGGCTACGTGGGCGTGAACCACGACGTGTCCATCCCCGGCATCGAGCTGTTCTTCGCCGGAATCCACACCCTGGGCGGCCCGGCCCCGGTGCGCCGCTTCCTTCCCGACCTGATCCAGCTCATCTGGGACCGCAAGATCGACCCGGGCAAGGTCTTCGACCTCACCCTGCCCCTCGATCAGGCCCCTGAGGGCTACAAGGCCATGGACGAGCGCCGCGCCACCAAGGTCCTCCTCACTCTCTGATCGTCCTCCCTGTTCCGGTGCCGTCCCGTCCGGACGGCACCGGGCGATGAGTTCCGGTACGAGAAGGGGTCTTCCTGGGCGGACGGCCCGACTTGACGACCGGTGAGGAGACTCCAGCGTGAGCGACATCGTGGTCCGGAAGATCGCCCGACCCGAGCGCACGGTATCGGGCCCCTGGCTGGAGGTGATCGCCTCGAATCTCGATCATCACCGAGCGACCTTCTTGTGGAAGTGCGAGGGCCTCTCCGACGAACAACTGAGGCTACGTCCCGTGCCGTCCTCGGCGTTGACCCTGCTGGGGCTCATGCGCCATCTGCAAGGGGTCGAGCGCGCCTGGTTCCAGCGAACGCTGGCCGGCACGACGCCTCGCTTCTTCCCCTATCGGACCTACGTCACCGCGGACGGCGGCGAGTGGTACGACGAGACGGACCCCACGCCCGCCAAGGACGTCTACGAGGACTACCTCAAGGCGTGCGAGGAGTCACGGCGGGTCTTCGCGAAGGTGACCGCCGACGTCGCGCGCATCGTGCCGAACCCCGAGTTCGGTGACACCGATGTGCGGTTCGTCCTTGAGCACGTGATCGAGGAGTACGCCCGCCACGTCGGCCATGCGGATCTCCTCCGCGAGGCCATCGATGGCGTCACCGGTGAGTAGGCGACCGCTGAGCCCGCCTTGCGCACAGGCTGGACACCGACGGTCCTGCGGCTGCCTTCGGGCCGCGTCTGCATCATCGCGACCCGGTACCGCCGGCGGAGGCGGTCTCGTCCGTGGAGTGCGCCTTGACGCATTCCTCCGAGCCACCGGCGACGGGGCTGAAGCAGGCCTGCACGGGCGTTCGGGAGGTGACCAAGCTCATGAGGGTGTGGACGTAGGTGTCCGCCTCGTTGCGGGTGACGACCTGGGCACCGTGGCGGGAGGCGTGCGGGCCTCCCACCCGCATCTCGACGCGGTCCTTCACGGCCGCGCCCCACATCCGGACCCAGCTCGTCCCGCATTCCTGGCTGTAGCGGATCTGGATCCAGGCACCGGTGGCGGTCTCGTGTTCGGCCAGGGTCAGCGGATCGGCACCGCATCTCATCGCGATCGGGTCCTTGTTCTGACAGGCCGTGTGCCGACAGAGCGCCCCGGTGGGCGGGGCGGGCGTGAGGGAGGGCGCCGTCGCCTCGCGTTGCGTTGCGGGGAGGTGGGTGAGGACCAGCGCCCCGAGGGCGACGGCACAGGTCGACAGGAGGGCAGTGACGATGTTCGCGCGCCGGTGGCCGACCGGGAGGGACCAGAGGGACCGGGTGCGGTCGACGTCGCTCGGGACCGTCTCACTCGGGACCGTGTCTGTGCCGGGCCGGACGGTGGCGAGGCCTCCGGCCGGTGTGTCCGTCCCGGTGGCCGTGCGCTGTCGAGCCGATGTCCCGAGGTCCGGCCCGTCGTCGTGCGCCCGGTCGTCCGTGCGGGCGAAGTCCAACAGTGCCAGCGCATGGTCGGCGCGTTCGTCGGCGAGCCGGCACAGTTCCTTGACCGCGCTGCGCGGCGGCAGGCTCTTGCCGTTGAGGTAACGCTCCCAGGACGACTTGCTGTAGGTGGTCGCGTTCGCGAGCTGCGCCAGGCTCAGGCCGGTGCGCTGCCGCAACTCTCGCAGTACGGCGGCCAGTCGCGCGCCCGGCGGTGAGGGTGCGCCGGGTGTCATCCGCGCAGGGCCTTCCACGAGCGCGGCCCCAGCATGCCGTCGGCCGTGAGACCCGCGCGACCCTGGAACGTCTTGACCGCCCGCAGCGTCAGCGGGCCGAACATGCCGTCGATCCCGCCGGGCGAGATGCCTGCCCGGCGCAGCAGGCACTGCGCCTCGGCGACATCGGCGCCCGTGGAGCCGTAGCCGATCTCGGTGGTGCGGCCTTTGTTGATGCCGGCCGACCAGTGGCCGTCGACCCGGGTGATGTGGCAGGCGTAGGAGGGCGGTGAGGAGGCCGCGGTGGTGCGGGGTGGGGCGGTGACGGCTGCCTGGCTGACGTCGTCGTCAAGGCGCAGCACGAGCAGCAGCACCGCCGAGAGGGCTACGGCCAATGCGGCGATGCCCGCTGTGAGAGCGAGGTGCGGGAAGCGGCTGAAGGCCGGTTCGGTGGCCCGGGGCGGCGTGGGCGTGGCCGCTGCGGCGCGTACGGCCCGGGGTTCGGGATCGCGTTCGGGACGGGAGGTCGTCGGACCGGCCGGCTGCTCCTCGTCCCGTACGCGCCGTGCGTCCTGCTCCTGTGCGGCGGGGCGGGCGCGGCGGCCGTCCCGGGAGTCAGCGGCGATCTCGTGCAGAGCGAGCAGCGGGACGGGATCGGTGCCGGTGATCCGGGCCAGTGCCTCGACCGCCTCGCGCGGGGGCAGCGACTTGCCTCCGAGATATCGCTCCCACGACTTGGCGCTGTAGCCGGTCTTGGTCGCGAGCTGTCGCATCGTCAGCTCGCTGTGGTCCCTCAGCCGACGTAAGCGGGTCACCAACTCCCGCGCGCTGGGGTCGAGTTCCATGGGCAGCGTTTTCTGGCGCGGCATGTTTCCCCCACAGCGGTCGTCTGCATGGTCGTGTGCGTGAACAGCGGCCCCCACCGCTGCCCCGCATTCTGCATGAGCACGCCACATCTGTCACAGGTGTCCCACATCACCGTCCCACCGGGTGCTGTCGTCGCAGGTCAGTGGGGTGGTCGTCCCGAAAGACCGCCACCTGGGCCGTACCCGTGGCCACCGCACCCGGGCACCCCGCACCGTGGTCTCGCCACCTGGCCCGCTCGGCGTGCCGGGTGCCGACCCCACAACCGAAAGAGGAACGCATGCGACCGAACGCTCTGGGCAGGACCATCGCCGGACTCACCGCCGTTGTCGGCCTCGCCGCCGGCAGCGTGGCAACCGCGGGAACCAGCTTCGCGGCCCCCGCGACCACGGCGGGGACGACCGCGGTGGCCCAGCCCGCCGCCGTGGCCGCGACGCAGAACTTCGGTCTGACCGCGGCCGAGGCCAAGAACGTCCAGGACTTCCTCGCGGACCACTGGGGCTACACGGGCGCCATCGACGGTCAGCTGGGCACCAACAGCTGGAAGGCGTTCCAGCGGTGCCTCGCCACGTACTGGGGCTACACGGGCGACATCGACGGGGACCCGGGCCCCAACACCATCAAGGCGCTGCAGCGCCTGCTGAAGGACAGCTACGGCTACACGGGCGCCATCGACGGCATCGCCGGATCGGGCACCAAGGCGGCGTTCAAGCGCTTCGCCGCCTGACCGTCACGACGTGCCGGACCCGTGCGATCCGCCCGGCCGGGCGGATCGTGCAGTGACCGACCGCGGCCCGTCCTTGTCGGCAAGGGCGGGCCGCGGAAGTGTTCCCCCCCCCCCGCTCGCCTCAAGAAGGAGGACCTCGCCGCCATGGGAAGACTCACATTCCCCGTTCGCACCGACCCCGTTCGCACCGAGGACACGAATCCACCGCACCGGTCCGCGCACCGCACCGGGCAGGGCTGGCGGATCCGCGTCGGGACCTTCGCGGCCACCGCTGCGATGATCTCGGCCGGCATGCTGCTCGGTGCCGGCCCGGCGTCCGCGGCGCCGGCCCCGATCAGGCTGACGTCCGCTTCCTGCCCCAACGAGATCGTGCAGGGCCAGACGAGCGGCTGTGTCACGGAGTTGCAGAACCTGCTCAACGCGCACGGCGCCGGTCTGCAGGTGGACGGGCAGTTCGGCGCGGCCACGCTCTACGCGGTCCGCGAGTACCAGGCCGCCACCGCCATCGCGGTGGACGGGCGGGTGGGCCCCGCGACCAAGAGCAAGCTGTACGCGACCGGCGGCTCGGCACCCGCCCCCATCAACCTCAACTCCTCCTCGTGCCCAGCGAACCTCGTGCAGGGCGCCAAGGGCGGCTGCGTCACCGAGCTCCAGCGGCTGCTGATCCACCACGGCTACGTGGTCGACGTGGACGGCGACTTCGGCGCCGGGACCGCGAGTGCCGTCCGCAGCTTCCAGTCCGCCCACGGCCTCTCGGTCGACGGTCAGGTCGGCACCAACACCAAGCGCGAGTTGTACGACACCGACGAGTCACCGTCGACGGGCCTGGACCTGAGGTCGGCGTCCTGCCCGGCGAACATCGTCGAGGGGCAGAGCGGCGGGTGCGTCGCCACGCTGCAGTCCCTGCTGAACGGCAAGGGGTACCACCTCGACGTCGACGGCAGCTTCGGCCCGCAGACGCTGGCGGCCGTCAAGGCGTTCCAGTCCGCGAGCGGCCTCAGCGCCGACGGTCAGGTCGGCCCGAACACCAAGGCCGCCCTGTACGCGAACATCGGCGGTGGCGGCGGCAACGGCGCGCCCGCGCCGATCAACCTGAACTCCGCCTCCTGCCCGAACGAGATCGTGCAGGGCCAGCGCAGCGGCTGCGTCACCGAGTTGCAGAGCCTGCTCAACCACCATGGCGCCGATCTCGCCGTCGACGGCGACTTCGGTCCGCTCACCAACAGCGCCGTCAGGGACTTCCAGGCCGAGAAGGGCCTCTCCGTCGACGGTCAGGTGGGACCGAACACCAAGGCGGCCCTGTACGGCGCGGTCACCCCGCCGTCGTCGCCCGCGCCCGGTGGCGGTTACGCCAAGATCCTCGATGTGGCTGCGGCCGAGGCCGGTACGGTCGAGGGCAGCGCCCGTGCGAACAGCTACGGCTCGGCCGTGGGGCTTTCGCTGTCCACCAGCAACTACGCCTGGTGCGCGACCTTCGTGAGCTGGGTGGCCAAGCAGACCGGAGCCACCTCCTACCGCAACACCTACGTCTCGGGCTGGGTCAAGCAGGCGCGGGCCGGCAACTACCACCTCTCCGTGACGACCAGCCCGCAGCCGGGTGACATCGTGGCCTTCGACTGGGACGGCGGAAGCGACTTCACCGGCGGCCACGAGCACATAGGCATCGTGCGCACCGTGTCCGGGTCTTCGTTCACCACCGTCGAGGGCAACACGGGCAACCCCAACGGCGGCGGTGACGGCGTCTACGTCAAGTCCCGTTCCACGAACAGCGGTTACGACGTGGTCTTCATCCGCGTCCGCTGAGCCGATCCGCCGGAGTCCTCGGCCGCGTCCGCCGAGCCGATCCGCCGGAGTCCTCGGCAGGCAGGCCCCGCGCAGGGCCGCCTTCCGCGGACTCCGGCGTCGGCGCCTGCTTCGGCGGGCACCCAGAGATCCCGTGTGCCCACCGGCTACACCACGACGGGAAGCGCCGCGAGTCCGCGGACAAGGCGAGTGCGCCGCCATTGCAGTCGGTCGGACGGTACCGCGAGCCGGATGCCGGGGAAGCGCGTCAGCACCGCTCGCAGGGCGATCTCCGCCTCCGCCTTGGCCAGGGGCGCGCCGACGCAGCGGTGGATGCCGTGGCCGAAGCCGAGATGGGCGGCGGCGTCCCGGTCCAGGTCGAGCAGGTCCGGCGACGGGAACCGCACGGGGTCGCGGTTGGCCGCGCCGAGAGCGACCAGTACCGGCACCCCCGCAGGGATGTCGACACCGCCGAGCGTGACCGCCTCCGTCGTGTACCGGAATGTGGCCGTACTGACGGGGGAATCGAACCGGAGCAGCTCGTCCAGCACGGCCGGGACGTCGTCCGGATCCTGCCGAAGGCGGTCCAGCTCGGCGGGGCGCTGCAGCAGTGCCAGGGCGGCGTTGCCCAGGAAGTTGGTGGTGGTCTCGTGCCCGGCCACGAGCAGCAGTACCGCCAGGGAGACCAGTTCCTCCTCGCTCAGACGCTCCGCTCCGTCGCGCGCCGCGATGAGTCGGTCGAGGAAGCAGTCACCGGGGTCCAGGCGTTTGGCGGCGACGAGGCCCGTCATGTAGTCGGCCATGGAATGCGAGGCCGCGTCGATGACGTCGGGCCTGCCTGCCGCGAACAGCTCTCCGGACCAGCGCCGGACGGCGGGCCGATCTCCCGCAGGGACTCCGAGCAGTTCGCAGATCACGATGACCGGCAGCGGTACCGCCAGGGCGGCCACGAAGTCGAACCGTTCGCCGACGGGCCACTGATCCAGCAACTCGTCGGTGACGCGAGCGATGAACGGACGCAGCTGCGCGACGGCTCCGTTCGTGAACGCCTTGGTCACCAACTTGCGCAGCCGGGTGTGCCGGGGTGGATCGGTGGCCAGCATGGTGTGCGCCACCGCCGGGTGCAGACGACGGCGTGACTTTTTGCCCGCGAAGAACGCGGCCGTGTCCTTCGAGAGCCGAGCGTCGCCGAGGGCTTCCCGGGCTTCCGCGTAGCCGGTGACCACGTAGCCGGGGTGACCACCGGACCCGGTGGGCAGGGGCTGCACGGGGCAACTGGACCGCATGGCCGCATAGGTGGGGTAGGGGTCCTGCAGGAAGCGGGGGTCCTGAGTCGGGTCGGTCATGCTCTCAGGCTCCAACGCACTGTGCCCCACCACGGTCGGCGACACGCGCAACAAGGCACGTGCAAAAGCCAGTTGCTCGCAGGGTCCATTCTCGCCCCCGCGGTACCGGAACAACTGTCCGAGCTGCCCGACGGCGGCAGGGGTCGACCAGAGTCCACCGCGACGCACCGGGCGGTGACCGGATCGGCAGTGCGGTCGTGCTGACGCTCCCACCAGGCCTTTACGGTGGGCATCGTGGAACTCCTGCATCTGCGTTACTTCGTCGCCGTCGCCCAGGAACTGAACTTCTCCACCGCGGCCCGCAAGCTGCACATGGCGGCCTCCCCGCTGAGCAGACGGATCAAGGACCTCGAGAACGAACTCGGGCACCGGCTGTTCGACCGCGACACCCACCATGTGACGCTCACCCAGGCCGGCAGCACCTTGTTGCCCATCGCGCGGGGTGTGCTGGAGCAGGTCGACTCCATCCGGTGGCGTCTGGACGAGACGGCCCGGCCGCGTCGGACCACCCTGCTGCTCGGTGTGCCGAGCGGCATCCATCCGGACCTGCGCGAGCGGATGGATGCGCTGGCAGCGCGGGCGGGCGACCGGTTCGACATCAAGCGCTGGCCGGGAGGCACCGACCGCCTCGTCGACGCGGTGGTGGACGGCAGGCTCGCGATGACCCTGGCCCGCCTCCCGGCCGGCGGCGACCCCGCCCTGGAAGTGCTGCCGGTGATGTCGGAGCGGCTCGGCGCGGTCCTGCCCCGGGACCGCTTCGAGGGACGCGAGCGCGTCGCGCTGGCGGAACTGGCGGAACTCTCCTACGTCGCCTCCCCCACGGCCGCGACCACCGCGTACTTCCGCGGACTCGACCAGCAGCTCTCGGAACTCGGCATTAGGAAACGCATCGAAATCAGGGGATCAACCTTCGAGGGAATTTCCGAGATAGTGTCCAGCGGACTGGCATTCTCCATTTCCATGCTGGACCCCGGGAGCCCCACTCACAAATACCGTCTCGACAATGTGACCGTCCTGCCCTTCTCCGACTTCCATCCGAGGCTGGAGACCGGGCTGATCTGGCGAAAGGATCGAGGCCAGGGCGGCGACCTGGACGAAGTCGTGTCCGTGGCGCGCGAAGTGTTCGCTCAACCACTCCACTCATAACCGTCATAGAATCTGCACAATCGGCGGTATGACCACTGCGGTCATACCGCCTTTCTTTATTCGGTCACTCCATCGACTTTCCATTCACCGCCCCGCGGACTAATTTAGTTTCCAGATACACATATAGGGCGATGCAAGGAGTGAAGGAAAAGCCATGACGGATTTCACGGACACTGCCACCGGCCCTCTGGAAGGTCTGCGGGTGATCGACCTCTCGACCGTCGTGATGGGCCCCTACGCCGCCCAGATCCTCGGAGACCTGGGCGCCGACGTGATCAAGATCGAGTCCCCCGCCGACACCGTGCGCAACGGTCACTACCGCACCACGCCGGGCATGACCCCGCTGAACCTCAACGTCAACCGCAACAAGCGCAGCGTGTCCCTCAACCTCAAGGACGACACGGACCACGCGCGAGCCCTGCGGCTGATCGACACCGCGGACGTGCTGATCACCAACATGCGGCCCGGCGCACTGCACCGCCTGGGCCTGTCCTACGACGACATCGCCGACCGCAATCCCGGCCTCGTCTACGCACACGCCCAGGGCTTCCGCAGCGACTCCGACCGGGCCGGCAACGCCGCGTACGACGAGACCGTGCAGGCCGCCTCCGGTCTGGTCGACATCGCCGACCGCGCACTGGGCGAGCCCGTCTACCTGCCCACCATCATCGGCGACAAGGTCTCCTCACTGACCATCGCCTACAGCGTGCTCGCGGCGCTGCTGCACCGCGGCCGCACCGGCAAGGGCCAGCTCGTCGAGATCCCGATGACGGACACGTTGATCGCGTTCAACCTGGTCGAGCACCTGGCGGGCCACACCCATGTACCCGAGACGGGCCCCACCGGTTTCGGCCTGTCGATGCTCAAGGGCCACAAGGCCGTGCGCACCAAGGACGGCCTGGCCTGCGTCATGCCGTACAACCCGCACAACTACCGGGACTTCTTCACCGCCGCGGGACGCCCGGACCTCGCCGAGGACCCGAGGGTCAACGCGGACGCCATCGACAGCGCCGACCACGAGGACCTGGCCGCGCTGCTGGAGGCCTGCGCCCCGGCGCTGACCACCGAGGAGTGGGCGGAGGTGTGCGCCAAGCACAGCATCCCGATGGCCCCGGTACTGGAACTGGACCGCGCGCACGAGGACCCGTACGTCCAGGACGGCCACCTCCTCGACACCACCGAGCACCCGACCGAGGGCACCATCCGCACCGTCGGCATCCCGGTGCGCTTCTCCGCGACGCCCGGCTCGATCCGCCGTCTGGCACCGGTCATGGGCCAGGACACCGACGACGTCCTCGCCGAGCTCGCCGCCACCACCCGCTGAGCAGCGCAGGAGCAGCACCCATGAACAGCATCACACCTCCCCTCGTCCGCACCGAACGCATCGGCTCCACCCTTCTCATCACCCTCGACCGCCCCGAGGCCCGCAACGCCGTCGACGCGGCCGTCGCCGCCCAACTGGCAGCTGCTCTCGACGAGTTGGAGGCCGACCCCGACCTGCGGGCCGGCGTCCTGACCGGCGAGGGCGGCACGTTCAGCGCCGGAATGGACCTCAAGGCGGCCCTGCGCGGCGAGTCACCCGAGATCGAGGGCCGCGGCTTCGGCGGTCTGACCGAGGCCGCGCCCGGCAAGCCCCTGATCGCCGCCGTGGAGGGCTTCGCCATGGGCGGCGGCTTCGAACTGGCCCTGGCCTGCGATCTGATCGTCACCGCCGAGGACGCCCGGTTCGGCCTGCCCGAGGTCAAGCGCGGACTCATCGCCGCGGGCGGTGGCGTGATCCGACTGCCCAAGCGCATCCCCCACCACCTCGCCATGGAGTTCCTGCTCACCGGCGAGCCCGTCGACGGCCGTCGCGCCGGCGAACTGGGCCTCGCCAACCGGGTCACCGCGCGCGGACAGGCCGTCGCCGAGGCCCTGCGCCTTGCCCAGCGGCTGGCGGAGAACGCCCCGCTCGCCCTCGCCGCGGTCAAGCGGGTGGTCCGCGCCGCCGACGGCGCCCCCGACTCCGAGGCCTTCGCCTACCAGCGCACGCAGATGAAGACCCTGATGGCCTCCGACGACGTACGCGAGGGCATGACCGCCTTCGCCGAACGCCGCCCCGCGCAGTGGACGGGACGGTGAGGACATGAGGACCGAAGAGGTACGACAGCACCTCACCACCCCGCTCACCAGCCCCGCCTACGCGCCGACGGTCCCACGGTTCACCGACCGCGAGTACCTCAACATCGTCTACCGCACCGACCCCGACGCCCTGCGCGCCGTCGTCCCCGAACCCCTGCGTATCGACGAGCCGTTGGTGCGCTTCGAAGTGATGAAGATGGGCGACGTCAGCGGATACGGCCCCTACACGGAGGCGGGACAGGCCGTCCCGGTCGAGTTCGAGGGCGAGCGGGGCGAGTACCTGCACGCGATGTTCCTCGACAACTTCCCGGCGACCACCTCCGGCCGCGAGGTCTCCGCCTACCCGAAGGTCATCGGCTCCCCCGCGCTGTACATCGACTCCGGCGCTCTCGTCGGCACCCTCGACCACGGTGCACTGCGGGTCGCCACCGCCACCATGGGCTACAAGCACCACGAACTCGACCTGCGCGAGGCCGAGTCGCAGATCACCGTGCCGACGTTCATGCTCAAGACGATCCCCGGCTACGACGGTCTGCCGCGCGTGCAGGAACTCGTCCGCAGCCGCATCACCGACGTCACCGTCAAGCAGGCATGGACCGGCCCCGCCCGGCTGCAGCTGTTCCAGCACGTCCTCGCTCCCCTGGCCGACCTGCCGGTGCTGGAGGTCGTCGCCGCGAGCCACATCCTCACCGACCTGACGCTGGCGGGCGTCGAACCGGTCCACGACTACCTGAAGGGGGTCGCGTCATGACCCGCACCTTCCGTACGGCCGCCGTCGTCGGCGCCGGCACCATCGGACTGTCCTGGACGGCCCTGTTCGCCGCACACGGGCTGACCGTCCGGGTGAGCGACCCCCGGCCGGACCTCGCCGAGGCCGTGAAGGAGGCCCTGGCCCAGTACGCGCCCCACCTCGCCGCCCGCGGCCTGGACGTGGCCGCTCTGGACGAACGGGTACATGTGGCCGCCGACATCGCCGAAGCGGTCCGGGACGCGGACGTCGTCCAGGAGAACGGCCCGGAGCGGCTGGAGTTCAAGAAGGACCTGTTCGCCACCCTCACCCGCGAGGCACCCGCCCACGCGCTCCTGCTGAGCTCCTCGTCGGCGATCCCCTCGACCGCGTTCACCGGCGAGCTGTCCGACGGCGACGCCGCCCGTGTCCTGATCGGCCACCCCTTCAACCCGCCGCACCTCCTCCCGCTCGTGGAGGTGGTCCCCGGCGAACGCACCGGCGAGGAAACCGTGCGGGCGGCCCTCGACTTCTACACCTCGGTGGGACGCACCCCGGTCGTCGAGCGCAAGGAGATCCCCGGCTTCGTCGGCAACCGCCTCCAGAACGCGCTCAGCCGCGAGGCCGTGCATCTCGTCGAGCAGGGCGTCGTGACCCCCGAGGACCTCGACAAGGTCATGACCAACTCACTGGGCCTGCGCTGGGCCACCGTGGGCCCCTTCCTCGGCTCCCACCTCGGCGGCGGCCCCGGTGGCTACCGACACCTCGTCCAGCACATCGGCGCCTCGATGCAGCGGACGGGAGCGGGCCTCGGCACCCCGTCACAGAGCGAGGAACAGCAGGAACGGCTCATCGAAGCCGTAGAGAAGGCTTACGGCTCCTCCATGTACTCGCAACTCGCCGAGACGCGCGACCGCAAGCAACTCGCAGTCCTTTCCGCCCTGGACAGCACCGACAAGGACAGCACCGACAAGGACGCCACCTTCAAGGAGGAGAACTGAAATGACCACCGCACCCGTCGGCCCCCTCACCGGCGAACTGACCGCGGACTTCTACCACTACGAGTCGCTGCTCCCGGACGACGAGCGCAAGATCCTCCTCAAGGCCCGCGCCCTCATGCGCGACGAGGTCAAGCCGCTGGTCAACGACCACTGGGCCAGGGACCGGTTCCCCACCGAGCTCATCGGCCTGTTCCGTGACAGCGGACTCGCCGGCCTGCCCTACGAGGGCTACGGCGAGCACAAGCCCGCCGTCAGCAACCTCCTCTCCGGCACGCTCGCCATGGAGATGGCCCGCACCGACGCCTCGGTGTCCACCTTCTTCGGCGTCCACAACGGCCTGGCCATGTACTCCGTCCACTCCGGCGGCGGCCAGGAACAGCGCGACCGCTGGCTGCCCGCGATGGCCTCGATGGACAAGATCGGCGCGTTCGCGATGACCGAGCCCCTCGGCGGCTCCGACGTGGCGGGCGGCATGCGCACCACCGCACGGCGCGAGGGCGACACCTGGGTTCTGAACGGGGCCAAGAAGTGGATCGGCAACGCCACCTTCGCCGACCTTGTCGTGGTGTGGGCCCGGGACGTGGACGACAACCACGTCAAGGGCTTCGTCGTCGAGAAGGGCACGCCCGGCTTCGACCCGGTGAAGATCGAGGGCAAGGTCGCCTTCCGCATCGTGGAGAACGCGGAGATCACCCTGACCGACGTCCGGGTGCCGGAGGCCGACCGCCTGCAGAACATCAACTCCTTCCGCGATGTCGCGGAGATCCTGCGTGCCACCCGCAGCGGGGTCGCCTGGCAGGCACTGGGCGTCATGACCGGCGCCTACGAACTGGCCCTCGACTACGCCCGCGAGCGCCGCCAGTTCGGCCGCCCCATCGGGGGTTTCCAGCTCGTGCAGGACCTGCTGGTCAAGAGCCTCGGCAACATCACCGCGTCCTGGGGCATGCTCGTCCAGCTCGCCCGGCTCCAGGACGCTGGCATCTTCCGCGACGAACACTCCGCCCTGGCCAAGGCGTTCGTCACCTCCCGGATGCGGGAGGTCGTGGCCTTCAGCCGTGAGATCTTCGGCGGCAACGGAATCCTCCTCGACCACGACATCGCCCGCTTCTTCGCCGACGCCGAGGCGATCTACTCCTTCGAGGGCACCCGCGAGATGAACACCCTGATCGTGGGCAAGTCGATCACCGGCCAGAGCGCCTTCGTGTGAGGAACGGCGTCCCCCCACGGGTCGTCTGCTTGCTGGTCCGGCAACTTTGTGTGCGCACCGGCGCGGCTCCGGGCAGCATCGACAGCGCGCTCCCGCACGCCGGACAGGACAGGACGAGCAGCGGGGGCGACGGCATCACGAGCAACGGGAGGTATCCGGTGTCAGGACACCACGACCACGGTCCGAGCGGCGAACACGCCGAGCAGGCGGCCACCGAGATGTTCGAGCCGCCGGCCTGGGACGAGCGGTACGCGGGGCAGGGGCGGTACTGGAGCGGCGAGCCCAATCCGCAGCTGGTCGCCGCCGCCGGTGACCTCGCTCCGGGCACCGCGCTCGACGTGGGCTGCGGCGAGGGCGGTGACGTCGTCTGGCTCGCCGGGCAGGGCTGGCGGGTGACCGGCGCCGATTTCTCGGCCGAGGGCCTCGCCCGCGCCGCCGACCACGTGGAACAGGCCGGTGTGGCCGACCGGGTCGAGTGGTGGCGGGTGGACGCCAGGACCTTCGATGCCGGCGACCGCTCGTACGACCTGGTCACCAGCCACTATCTCCACGCGCCCGACGGCGGCATGGTCGAGGTGACCCGCCGTCTCGCCGAGGCCGTCGCCCCCGGCGGGTTGCTGCTGGTCGTGGGTCACGCGCCGTCCCACGAGTTCACGCATCTGTCGGAGAGCCACCGCAAGGCGATGTTCCTGGCCGCGGAACTCCTTCCCGGCCTGCCGGAGGACTTCGAGCCCCTGGTGGTGGAGCAGCGCAGCCGCACGCTCAAGCGGGACACCGGTCCGGTGGAGGCAGAGGACTCGGTGCTCCTGGCCCGCCGCGCGAAGAGCTGACCGCCCGAGGAGGCTCGGAGCGCACTCCCCGGCGCAGTGGCGCCGACGCCGTGCGCATCGCGCGAGACCGCCGTGCGGTGCGCACGGCGTCTCGTGCGGTGCGCACTGCATGAGGCTTCCGTGCCGTGCGCACGGCGGCACGTTCCTCACGCCGCCACCCGTGCCGTCCCCTCCGACGCCACCTGGCCCGCCACCACCCGTCGCCGTCGCGCCGGAACGCCCAGCGTCGGGTTGGCGACGCTCCAGGCCGCGCCCTTGCAGATCAGCTCCTTGTAGCGGGCCGCGAGGCGCCCGGTCAGGGCCCGGTCCACGGCGCGGTCGTCGGCGGTGACGAACTGGATCAGGCCCTCCTTGCGGCCGAGGGAAATGCACTGGTTGAAGTAGCGCAGCGGTACGTCGGGCAGCTTGCCGCCGGTCAGTCGGGCAGCGATGGAGTCGGCTGCCTGCCAGGCCATGGGGGTGCCCGAGGCGCAGGACATGCGCAGTGGCTTGTCGCCCTTGCCCAGGGCGTGACCGGCGTCGCCGACCGCGTACACGTCCGGGTGCGAGAGCGAACGCATCGTCGCGTCGACCACGATCCGGCCGTCGTCGGCGAGTTCGAGGCTCGTGCCCGCGGCCAGCGGGTGGACCGCGAAGCCCGTCGTCCAGACGGTGACGGCGGCCGGGATGGTGCGACCGTCCGCGGTGGTGACCCGGTCCGCCTCGACCGCGGTCACCGCGGTGTTCTCGTGCACGGTGATGCCGAGTCCGCCGACGACCTTGCGCAGGTGGGCGCGGCCCTTCGGGGACAGCCAGTCGCCCAGTTCAGCGCGCGCGGCGAGCACGACGTCGAGGTCGGGGCGGGCCTCGGCCACCTCCGTCACGAACTCCAGACCGGTCAGCCCGCCGCCCACGACGAGGACCGTCTCGCCCTCGGCCAGCCGGGACAGCCGCTCCCGCAGCCGGAGCGCTCCGGGGCGGCTCGCGATCTGGTGGGCGTGCTCGGCGACGCCCGGGACGCCATGGTCGTTCCAGGCGCTGCCGAGGGCGTAGACGAGGGTGTCGTACGGCAGTTCCGCCGTGCCCTCGGCGCTCTCCACCGCGACCGTCTTGCCGTCCACGTCGATCGAGGTGACCTTCGCGAGCTTCAGCTCGACACCCGTGCCGGCGAACATCTCACGCAGCGGGCGCGGCTTGAGGTCCTGGCCGACGGCCAGCTGGTGCATCCGGACCCGCTCGACGAAGTCGGGCTCGGCGTTGACGAGGGTGATGGCGACGTCCTCGCGGCGCAGCCGCTTGGCGAGCCGGCCGGCCGCGATCGCTCCGCTGTAGCCGGCGCCGAGGACGATGATCCGGTGCTGCATGCTCCTGCTCCTGTCTGTGCGGGTCCGGTGCCTTCTGGCCCGGTCACGCCCCTTGAACCGGGCAGCCCGCGGATTCCTGACAGAACAGGAGAGTGACCTGCGTCACACAAAGATTCAGAGGGCTTCGGCGATGACCGGAGGACCGAAATCGCCCGCCGCCCACCGCCGCGTCGCGCGCTCCAGCTTGTCCGGGTTGACCTGGCTGCGGATCGCGACGATGCCCTCCTGCGTCGGCTCCAGGCACATGATGCCGAAGACCCGCCCGTCGACGACCGCGACGACCGCGGGGCCGCCGTTGACCGTGGTGGCATAGAGGTCCGGCGAACCGCCGGCCAGGTCCCGCTTGGACTTGGCGGGCTTGAACATGCCGCGCATGAACGTGGCCACCGCGCGTGCGCCCTCGAAGGCGCTGGCCCGGGCGGGCACCTTCCCTCCGCCGTCACCGACCGCGATGGCGTCGGAGGTGAGCAGCTTGATCAGCGGCTCGGTCCGACCGCTGGTCGCCGCGGCGAGGAACTCCTCGACGATCCGGCGTGCGGCCGCCTCGTCGATCTCGCTCCCCACCGCGCCCGAGACACCACCGAGGACGGCTCCCTCGGCGAGGGCGCCACCAGCACCGCCTGAGCCGGAAGCGGACCTCGACCTGCCCTGCGCCACGTGCTTCTTCGCACGATGGAAGATCTGCTGGCTCGCCGCCTCGCTGAGGTCCATGATCTCGGCGATCTCCCGGTGGGAGTACGCGAACGCCTCGCGCAATACGTAGACGGCACGCTCGTTCGGCGAGAGCCGCTCCAGCAGGACCATCACGGCGTACGACACCGACTCGCGCTGCTCGGCCGTCTCCGCGGGGCCCAGCATCGGGTCCCCTGCGAGCAGCGGTTCCGGCAGCCACTGGCCGACGTAGGTCTCACGGCGCGCCCGGGCAGACGTGAGCTGGTTCAGGCACAGGTTGGTGAGCACCTTGGTCAGCCAGGCCTCGGGCACCTCGATGCGTCCGACATCGGTGGCCTGCCAGCGCAGATAGGTCTCCTGTACGGCGTCTTCCGCCTCGCTCGCCGAGCCGAGCATGCGGTAGGCGATGGCCTCCAGCCGCGGCCTGGCCGCCTCGAACCGGTCCACGTCACTGAAAGTCAGGGCCATGCGGAGATCTTAGTCCGACGGGGTGTGCGACAGCTGGTCGGAACCATGCGCTCCCTGCACCGATGTGTTGTGCTCCTGCCGAACAACCGCCGCCTCAGGCCGCGTTGGCCGCCTCGGCCAGGATCCGGCCCAGCTCATCCGGCTTGGAGACCATGGGCCAATGGCCGGAGTCGATGTCGGCGAAGTCGACGTGCTTGGCCCGGGCGAGCTCCGGGACGTCACCGGCGTCGATCCATTCCTGGGCCTGCGCGGGCGTGAACTCAGGGCACACCAGCACGACCGGGACGTCGAACCGCCGGTCGTCCGCCAGCCGCACCACCCCCTTGGCCACCCCCTCGGGCACCGGGATCGCGGCAGCCGCCAGCCCTCGCCTGGCCTCGTCGTCGAGGTCGGCGGTGTCCGGCCCCTCGAACGGGCCCCAACCGGGGAAGGGCACGACGCCGTCCGTCACCTCGAAGAGGTCGGCGTACAACTGCCCGTCGGAGGACGGGAAACCGCCGATGAGGGCGACCTTGGCCAGCCGCTCCGGCCGCCGGTCCGCGGCCAGCCAGGCCAGCGAGCAGGCGGCGGAATGCCCCACCACCATGAGCTTGCCGGGCGCCGCGTCCACGGCGGCGAGCACGGTCTCCACCTGGTCGTCGAGCGTGGCGGACGCGAAGCCGGCTCCCTGGCCCGGGAGGGTGAGCGGCACCGGGTGATGACCGAGCGCCTCCAGCGTGGAGGCGACACGGCCCCATACGGATCCGTTCAGCCACAGGCCGCCGATGAGCAGGATGTTCATGGTCAGTTCCCCTTCTTCTGCTTCACGGATGTCACCGTAGAAGGAGATCCGGACAATCCACTGCCGGTTTGTCCGGCGACCAGCCGACGCACCGGCGAAGTCCTCGCAGCGGTCAGGTCCGGGAGCCGGCCCGGCCGCTCTCACCACGGGGCCGGAACTCCCTCGGGCTCCCTCGGGCTCCTGCGCCCCTGCGCGCCTGTGCCCCTGTGCCCCTGGAGCTCAGCGGAGCGGACTAGCCTGCTTCCGTGCCCAACGATCTCAGCCCCACCGCGCGAGCCCTGCGCGCCCTGGAGATCATCCAGGCGCGCCCCGGAACGACGGCCGGTGAACTCGCCCTGCGGCTGGGCGTCACGGAGCGAGCCGCGCGCCGATACGTCGGGATCCTCCGCGAGGCCGACATCCCCGTGGAGTCGGCCCGAGGGCCGCACGGCGGATACCGGCTGGGGCGCGGGACAAGGCTGCCCGCCGTGCATTTCACGCAGGCCGAGGCCCTCGGCCTGGTGATGGCCGTGCTCAGCGGCCAGCCGGCGGCAGCCGATGCCGATGCCGATGACCTGGTCGGCACCGCCCTGGGAAAAGTCGTCAAGGCGTTGCCGGAGAGGGTCGGCCACCATGCGTCGATGCTGCGGGAATACGCGTCCGCCGCGCCGGACCCGTACTCGACCCGTCCGGATCCGGCCGTCACCAGCGAACTCGTCGATGCCGTCGCAGCCCGGCACACCGTGGTGGTCAGCTACCGCAGCGAGGCCGGCAAGGAGTGGCAGGCGGAGGTGGATCCCTGGTCCCTCGTCGTCCGCTACGGGCGCTGGTACCTGCTGTGCCACTCCCATCGCGCGGACGCCATCCGCACGTACCGGGTCGACCGGGTCCGCGCCGTCCAGCAAACCGGGCGCGGGTTCGAACCACCCGAGGATCTCGACCCGGTGGCGGTGCTGGAGGAGAACCTGGGCCTCGGATGGCAGTTCCCCACCCGCGTGGTGTTCGACCTCCCGCTGACCGAGGTGGCCCCCTGGATCCGGCCGCCCATGGGACGGCTCGAACCCCTCGGGGATGGTTGCGTGTTGGTCGGCAGCACTCGCAACCCCACCATGTACGCGCAGGAATGGCTGGCGGTGCTGCCGTTCGCCTTCCGTGTCGAGGGCGGGGAAGAGCTACGTGCCGCGGTCACGGCACTCGCGGCACGCTTCACCGCGGCCGCGTCCGACCAGCAGTAGCCGGTGCTCTCGCCGATAGGGCCTGCTGCCGTGAGTGCGGACCACGAGGAGGGTTGCGGTGCGGGAACCCCTCGCGGCCGGCTCGGATGCCCCCCACCCGGGCGAGGGGGCGGTCCCGTGGAGTCCGCCGCCCCGTCGCCCGGCCTGCGGTCAGATGTGGAGCAGGTCCCGCGTCCGCACCGGGCCTCCGGACTCGAAGGAACGGTTCGCGGCCAGCCCCGTGACCAGCGAGCGTGCCCCCGCGATCTCGTCGGCAGCCCGTCCGAGCGGGTCGGCCTCGGGCTCCCCGAAGAGATCGGCGAGCATCCGGACGTCTCCGCCACCGTGCCCACCCTCGCCGGTGTGGACCTTGATCTCACGCGGAGGTTCCCAGAACCGCCGCAGCGTCAGTTCCGTGCGCCCTGCCGTGTCAACCACCGCATCCCCGTGCAGCACGGCGGTGTCACCCTGGACCCGCACCTCGGACCGGGTCCAGGTGGACTCCTCCACGAGCAGCTCCAGACGCCCCTCGCTTCCGTTGAAGGACACCCGATATCCCTCCCAGGGGGCGTACGCGGTGAGGTGGTAGGTCAGCGTGGCTCCCGACGCGTAGCGCACCAGCACCGCCATGTCGTCCTCGATCGTCACCCCCGGACCGAAGACGTTCTGGTCGCGCCGGTATCCGTCCGCGGCCTCCGCCTCCAGGTAGAGGGCCGTGAGCAGCGGCGAGTCCGCCAGGCGTACGGCGAAGGGGTCGTCCTGTGCCGACGCGGCGCCGTGGGCCCGCGTGTAGTCACGGGCCAGCCCTCGGCGCCGGCCCGCTTCGTCGCCGTAGAAGAAGAGCCCGCCCTGCGCGTACACGGTCTCGGGCTCGGTGCCCAGCCACCAGTTGACCAGGTCGAAGTGGTGGGTGGCCTTGTGCACCATCAGGCCGCCGGAGTTGACCTTCTCCCGGTGCCAGCGGCGGAAGTAGTCGGCGCCGTGGCGAAGGTCGAGGAGCCATTCGAAGTGGACGGAGCCGACCTCTCCGATCTCGCCGGCCGCGATGGCCTCGCGAACGGCGCAGTGCACCGGGTTGTAGCGGTAGTTGAAGGCGACGCGGACCTCGCGGCCGCTGCGACGCCGGGCGTCGAGGATACGGCGGGCTCGGTCGGCGTCCGTCGTCATGGGCTTCTCGGTGACGACGTCGCAGCCGGCCTCCAGTGCCTCGACGATGTAGTGGTCGTGGGTGCGATCCACGGTGCACACGACGACGAGGTCGACGCGTTCGCGGCGCAGCATCTCGGTGAAGTCCTCGGCCGCGTATGCGGGTACCGAGGCGCCGATCCAGTCGTTGTGGACGGCCATGCGGTGCGGGTTGACATCGCAGAAGCCGACCAGGTCGACCCGGTCCGCGTAGGGACCGGCGAGTGCCTCGGTGAAGAGCCGGGCGCGGGCGCCCAGTCCCACCACGGCGCAGCGGCGGCGCGCGGTGTCGGAAGGCATGGGAACTCCGTTCGGTTCGGGGGCAGTTCGGGAGTGGTGAGGGGTAGGGCCCGCCACGCGTCGTCGGCCGTCGCGGCGAAGACCGACGGCCCGAGGGCGACGAGCGGCAGGACGGGAGGGCACGGCCACCAGTACGGCGGACGCGAACACGGACCCCGCCGGCAGCACCGGCACGAGCGGCTGCCGCCCGGGCATCGCGCGGAACGCCGAAGCCACGAACACCGAGGCGACGAACACCGGCGGCTATGACCGTCCGCCAGGCGATCCCGTCTCGCCGGCCGGCAGGTCGGCCGCGCACCGCAGACCCGTGGCCACCCCGAGCACGCCGACATCGGGGACGGCAGGCCCCGGGCCGCGCGCGTCGACGTCCACCGCGTCCAGCCACAGCAGGAGCAGTACCCCGGTGAGCACCTGGCAGACGTCGGGCACCGGGCGCAGCACGCGGCGCGGCTCGGCGCGGGCGGCAGGTACGACGGGGTCACGCCCGGAACGCCCCGGGCCTGTTCCCGTAGCACCGCGTAGGGGCGACGAGCGCCGGGAAGGCCGTGACCAAGGGTCATACCGCCCCGCCCTCTTATCCTTTGAGCCCGGCGTCTGGACGCTCTCGCCCAACTGCGGCCGGCTCCGGAGCCATCGCGGGCGGGATCGTGTTCCTCACCAGCGCGGAAGCCATCCCAAGCCTGGGAATCCTCGACCGCAGGGCTGCCCTGTATCCGAACCGTGACGATCAGGCTTCCCGGCGCCCTCACCTGCACTGTCGCACCCCCCGCAACGCACTGCACACTCGGTGTATACACATCGCGTATACACAGTATGTAGAGTGCGGGTCATGTCCATCGGTCACACCCTTTTAGGGCCCCTGGAATCCAGCCCGCGCCACGTCTACGACCGCACGCGGACCTTCGACGAAACCTTCGGTCATGCCCGGCCGCCGAAGAACGGTCTCGTCCAGGTCGACGGGATCGAGGCCGCCCGCGGTTCCGGGCGCAAGCGCTGCGCGATCACCGGCGCCGGCGTCACCGACGTACAGCGGTGCCTCACCCGGCGCGACGCCGCCGAGATCCTCGGCACCCAGCGCTCCGAGCAACTGCGCACCCCGCGTGCCGTGTTCCACGGGGGAGCCCACCTGGAATCCCCCGTGGAGGCCCACCCGCCCCGGCCGATACCGACGACCACCCGACTCGACCCACTCCGTGAGGCTGTGACCCGATGACGACATCTCCCCCCGGCTCCCTGCTCGTCGCGCGCGATCTGCGCAAGGCGTACGGCCCGACCCACGCGCTGGACGGCGCCGAGTTCTCCATACATCCCGGCGAGGTCGTCGCCGTCATGGGCCCCTCCGGGTCCGGCAAGTCCACGCTGTTGCACTGCCTCGCGGGGATCGTGCCGCCCGACTCCGGGTCGATCACCTACCAGGGGCGGGAACTGGCGAAGATGAGCGACGCCCAGCGCAGCGCGCTGCGCCGCTCCGAGTTCGGGTTCGTGTTCCAGTTCGGCCAGTTGGTGCCCGAGCTGACCTGTGTGGAGAACGTCGCCCTGCCGCTGCGACTGAACGGCACCTCCCGCAAGGACGCCGAGCGGACCGCGCTCGGCTGGATGGAGCGCCTGGAGGTCGACGACCTCGAGGGCAAGCGTCCCGGCGAGGTCTCCGGCGGTCAGGGCCAGCGCGTCGCCGTTGCCCGCTCGCTCGTCACCGGGCCGCGCCTGCTGTTCGCCGACGAACCCACCGGCGCGCTCGACTCCTCCAACGGCGAACGCGTGATGCACCTGCTGACCGAAGCTGCCCGCTCGACCAATGCCGCTGTCGTCCTGGTGACCCACGAGACACGCGTGGCCGCCTACGCCGACCGCGAGGTCGTCGTCCGCGACGGCAAGTCCCGTGACATGGAGCGCGCCGTATGAATTCTCGCCAGTGGGCCAAGGACCTGGCCCTGGGGGCCCGCTTCGCCGTCACCGGCGGACGCGAGAGCTGGGTACGGATGACGCTCACCGCCGTGGGCGTCGGCCTCGGCGTGGCTCTGCTCCTGCTGTGCACCGCCCTGCCCAGCGTGTTCGCCGCCCGCGACAAGGTGGAGGACGCCCGCTTCGACTACCCGTACGCCGAGAAGGTCCCCCCGAGGGCCGACGACACCTTCCTGATCGCCGACACCGACACCACCTGGCACGACGACGACATCCGCGGCCGGCTCCTGGAGCCCGAGGGCAAGCGGGCGGCGCTGCCGCCGGGGCTCGACAGCTTCCCCGGCAAGGGCGAGATGGTGGTCTCCCCCGCGCTCAGGGATCTCCTCGCCTCCGACGACGCCGAACTGCTGCGCGAGCGGCTGCCGTACAGGATCACCGGCACGATCGGCGAGAGCGGACTCATCGGCTCCCACGAACTGGCCTACTACGCGGGCGCCTCGGGGCTCGAACCCGCGGGCTTCTCGCCCGTGCACCGGCTGACCGAGTACGGCAATCCGGACTCGACACCCGAGAAGACCGACCCGGTGCTGCTGCTCATGGTCCTGGTCGTGTTCGTGGTGCTGCTGACGCCCGTCGCCGTGTTCATCGCCGCCGCGGTCCGCTTCGGCGGCGAGCGCCGCGACCGCCGGCTGGCCGCGCTGCGCCTGGTCGGCTCGGACAGCCACATGACCCGGCGGATCGCGGCGGGCGAAGCTCTCGCCGGAGCTCTGCTCGGCCTGGCCGTCGGCACGGGCTTCTTCCTTCTGGGCCGTCAGACACTGGGTTCCACCCAGGTGTTGGGCGTGAGCGTGTGGCCCAGCTACCTCGATCCCTCCCCCGTGCTCGCCGCGCTGGTCGCAGTGGCGATCCCGGTCGCCGCCGTACTCGTCACGCTGGCCGCGATGCGGGGCGTGGTGGTGGAACCGCTCGGCGTCGTACGGGCGACCAAGCAGCGCCCCCGTCGGCTGTGGTGGCGGCTGCTGCCACCGCTGGCCGGCCTCGCGATGCTCTACCCGATGATCGGCAAGGGCCGAAAGAACGGCGACTTCAACCAGTACCTCGTCATCGGCGGCGTGCTGCTCCTGCTGATCGGCATCACCGCGCTGCTTCCCTGGGTCGTGGAGGCGGTCGTCGTCCGCCTGGGCAAGGGCACACTGTCCTGGCAACTCGCGGTACGGCGGCTGCAGTTGAGCAGCGGAACGGCCGCACGCATGGTCAACGGCATCGCCGTCGCCGTGGCCGGCGCCATCGCCCTGCAGATGCTGTTCACGGGAACGCAGAGCCAGTACACGAAGGCCACCGGCCACGACCCCAGCCGGGTGCAGATGCAGGTCGACTTCAGCGACCGCAAGCCGCTGTCCGGCGTCGAGCGCGAGTTCACCGGCACCAAGGGAGTACGGGCCGCGGTGGCCCTGGCCATCTCCCAGTACGGGGACGCGCGTCGCGACCCGGAGAACACCAACGGACTGACCGTGGGCGACTGCACGGCCCTGCGCGAACTGGCCACGCTGCCCTCCTGCAAGGACGGCGACGTGTTCGTCACCCGGACCAGGAGCGGCTACGCCGACCCCGACAACGCCGCCGAAATCGCCGTGGTGAAACCCGGTCGGCAGCTCTACATCGACCCGTCGTACAGCGACGCCACCGAACGCGGCATCGAGGCGCCCTGGACCGTGCCGTCGAACATGCGGGTGGTGGACGCGCGCAAGGACTCGCTGGAGGACTCCAACAGTCTGCTGGTCACCCCCGCCGCCCTGCCCGCAGGGGCCGCGCCCGCGTTGTTCTCGGACGGGGTCTTCCTGCGCCTGGACCCCTCGGTGCCGGAGTCACGGGAGTACGTGCGCAACGCCGTCGCCCGGATCGACCCCCTGGCCTACACCTACAGCTGGTCGGCGACCCAGGAGGACGCCAAGTACACCTCCATCCGCACCGGTCTGTTCGTCGGCTCCGCGTTCGTGCTGGCACTGATCGGCGCGAGTCTGCTGGTCTCCCAGCTGGAGCAGCTGCGCGAGCGCCGAAAGCTGCTCTCGGCGCTGGTCGCCTTCGGCACCCGGCGCCGCACACTGAGCCTGTCGGTGCTGTGGCAGACGGCTCTCCCGGTCGGACTCGGCCTCGTACTGGCCACGACGGTGGGTGTCACCCTCGGTTCGGTGCTGCTGAAAATGACACGGACGCCGGTGACCATGGACTGGGCGAGCGTCCTGACCATGACCGGTGTGGGAGCGGCCGTGGTCGGCGTGGTCACGCTGCTCAGCCTGCCACCGCTGCTGCGCATGATGCGCCCGGACGGCCTGCGCACGGAGTGATCCCGCACTGTCCCCCCAAGTGGGCTCCTCCCGCCGGGAGGAGCCCACTCCGCACGCATCGGTCCGGTCATCACGCTCACCGGGAAAGGCGGAGCGGGGAAAGACGGACCGGGAAATGGCGGACCGGGGAAAAGCCTTCGCCCGACGTGCGGCCGGTCCGGCAGGCTCCGGGCCATGACCCCACCGCCCTTCATCCCCGGACTGGAACTCTCCCGCCGCTTCTACCACGAGGCCGTCCGGCCCCTGCTGGACGAGGTCGTCCCCGGCCTCCCCCACTCCGCCGCCCGTCTCGGCAGCGGCTCGGAGGTCCTGGGATTCGACACCGCCCGCTCCGCGGACCACGAGTGGGGACCGCGCCTCCTGCTGCTTCTGCGCCCGGAAGATGCCCTCCGCGACGGGGCTGCCGTCAAGGACCTGCTCTCCGCCCGCCTGCCGAAGACCTTCCACGGCTACCCCACGCACTTCGCCCCTACGGCCGAGGCCGGCATCCGAGTCATGCGAGCGACCGACGGGCCGGTGCACCACCGCGTCGACATCACCGACCCGACCACCTGGTTCACCGCACAACTGGGCTTCGACCCCGACGAGGGCGTCACCCTGACGGACTGGCTGGCCACGCCCACGCAGCGGCTCGCCGAAGTCACCGCCGGCGCCGTCGTCCATGACGGCCTCGACCGTCTCACCCCCGCCCGCGCACTCCTCGCCTGGTATCCCCACGATCTCTGGCTCCACGTGCTTGCCAGCCAGTGGCAGCGCATCTCCCAGGAGGAAGCCTTCGTCGGCCGGTGCGGCGAAGTGGGCGACGAACTCGGCTCCGCTGTCGTCGCCGCCCGCCTGGTGCGCGATCTGATGCGGCTCTGTCTGCTCATGGACCGCCGCTACCCGCCGTACGGCAAATGGCTCGGAAGCGCCTTCACCCGCACCCCGCAGGCAGCCGTTCTCGCACCCGCCCTTTCCGCGGCCCTCGCCGCCACCGAATGGCACACCCGCGAGCACCACCTGGCCCACGCCTACGAGATGGTCGCCGCCGCCCACAACCGGCTCGGCCTGACCGACCGGGTCGACCCCACCACGCGCGCCTACCACAGCCGGCCGTTCCAGGTCCTGCACGCCGAACGCCTCACCGCGGCGCTGACGGCCCGCATCACAGACCCGGCCGTCCGGGCACTGCCGCTGACCGGCACCGTCGACCAGTTCACCGACAGCACCGACCTCCTCAGCCTCCCGGAACGGACACGAGCGGTGGCCCGGGCTGCCACGTGCCGGGGCACCGCAGAGGAGGGCCCCGCATCGGTGCCGGACCCAACGCGGACGGACGGATGAGCCCACCCGGCCGCGCACCGCACGACCGCGCCGACGGATCGGAGGGTCCTCGGCATGGCATCCGGCTGCGCCCCCTCCCGGCCCGCGCCAAGGACCCGACGCGTGAACCCGCACGTCGAGCACTCTTTCCTCCGGTTGGGCAGGGCCTGCTCACCGGTGCGGAAAGCGAGATCGGCGGGCCCGTGGGTGGCCGCGGCATGTCGTACGTACTGGGGTGGGCACGGTGTGACGCTGCGCACAGTTCGCGGGAGAAGCTCGGCAGAGCGTCACGGTTGGCAGTCTGTTTCGCACTACATCCCGTCAGAACACATCAGCACTCCATCAGTTGGGGGTGCCGAGCGAAGGGGCCGACCTTGGACGCGATAGTGGTGGCGCCCCTGATCGCAGGAGTGATCGCCTGCGGGGGACGCGCGCTGTATGTGTGGCTGCGAGGACGGGCCGCGATCCAGATCGCCCAGCTGAACGACCGCGGTCTCACACGTCGTGTGCAGGTGCTTCCACCAGGGAGCCTGGTGATCGAACAGCGCGCCGACCGCAGCGAGGTGGTCATCGAAGTGGGCCGTCCTGCCGACAGGCGGGGCGGTGGATATGAGTGACCCCACCCCTCCACGAGAACAGCGGTCGGCGCTGGCGCAACGGGATCAACCGGTCACCGCCCCCTACCGGCCGCGGACTCCGGCCGATTCGGCGGCGCGCAGCGAGTTCGCCGGGTTCTACGAGAAGACGATGCCCCGCCTGGTGGTGTTCGTCCTGCGGCACGGCGCCGACATACATGAAGCCCGGGAGGCTGCGCAGGCCGCCTTCGCCCAGGCGTGGGAGCGCTGGGAAAGCATCGAGCACCCCCATGCCTGGCTGCGGACGGTCGCGTTCCGGCAGCTGGTGCGGGTGCGCGAGCGTCCCGAGGGCCCCCTCCAGGACACGGAAGGGCAGTCCGGCGGGGTGTGCCCCGTCGAACGGATCGAGCTCGGCGCGCAGGAGGAGCTCGTCCTGAAGGTGCTGGCCGGCCTGCCCATGCAGCAGCGGCGGGCCTTCGCCTGGACCTACGACGGGTTCACCCCGCAGGAAACCGCCGAAGCACTGCAGACGACCCCCGAGGCCGTGCGGCAGAACCTGGCTCGCGCTCGTAAGAGTCTCAAGCAGGCCTGGGAATCAATGAAGGAGGATCACCAGTGAGCGAGGCGGCACCGCGCCCGGACACCACCACCGGCGACGAAGCTGCGTTCGATGCCTGGCTCGCCGCCACCGACAGCGCCCTCCACCAGAAGGTGGCAGCCGCCGTGCACCTGGATGCCGGCCGGGCCCAGATCTTCGCGGCCGCCGTCGCCATGGAGACGGTGCCGGTGACAGCTGAGGAGCCTCCCGAACAATGGGCCCATCTGGAAGCCGTGCTGCGTGAGGCGGCCGACAGCATCGCCCACTGGGTCGTCCTCGCCGGCCCTCACACCCTGTCCCAGCAGCTCACCAAGGCCATCTCCACCACACGGACCATGACGGTCGTGGGTCGGGCTCTGCTGCCGGACAGCCTGAGTGCACCATGGGGACTCGCCGCGGACTTCCTCACCGAGAGCCACCTGCACCTCACCCAGCTCAGGGGCGGAATCATCCATCGCACCATCGGCCGGGACGAAGCTCTGGCGCTGCACGCCCGCTCCCATGGCGGCGTGAGCACCTTTCAGGCGGCGCTCCAGCACAGCGTCAACGCCACCGCACCCGGCTCCAAGGCACATGTGGTCATGACCCGACTGCTGGCCACCACCGAAATGCTCCTGGTTCTCCTGCGCTGGAACCGCGACAGCATCGAGCATCTCTTCGACGACAGCGACCACCCGTCCCACGCCCCCTCGGCCAACCACCGGTGACGCACGGACCCCGGCTCTCCTTCACGCGTTGCCCCCGCATCGGGTCGAGGAGAGCAGCCACCCACTCCGTTCCAGCACAGTCGCTCCCCTGGATGGCCGCGGTCGGATTGCCGCCCCACCACGACCGGGGCTGTGCTGGGGAAGGCTGCGCCGAACGGGCGCGGGCCTCGAGCGTGGGAGAGCGATCATGGGTGACTTCATGGTGAACACGTCCGTCGTCGGGGGGCAGTCGCAGCCCTGCGCCGACGCGCTGAACAGCAACGCCCTGTTCACAGCCCTCTGGGCGGACGACTCCGACGCCGGCATCAAGGGGCAGCGGATCAACGCCGCCGGAACGAAGGTCGGTACGGAGTTCCTCGCCAGTGAGGCGATCGCGGCTGACGGCAACACGAACCGACGGTGGCCCTTCCTCGACTCCGTCGGTATGAACACCTTCGCCACGTGGATCGAGCAACCCTTCAACCTGCCCCCGCCGACCCCGGTGGTGGTGCTTCGGCGGTTCTTCGACGGTCAGCCCGCCGGGCCGCCGGTCCAGGTCAGCACCGACTCGATCGACCCGGACTTCCCGCCCACGGTCACCCGCATGATCGACGGCGGTTGCCTGGTCACCTGGACGGGTGGCGGGGAGCAGAAGCGTATTCGCGCGCAGCGTTTCACGCCCGAGGGGCAGAAGACGGGCCCCGAGATCGCCGTGAACACCACCGCGGCCTTCCACCGCGACGCGGCAGTGACACTCCTGAGCGACGGGAACTACGTCATCGCCTGGACGAACGGCGAGCCGGTGGGAGGCGGCGGGCTCGTCTACCGCGTCTTCTCCCTCGACGGCACACCCCTGACCGGTGAGAAGCGTCCCAACCTCGCAGGCTTCAAGGGGCGGAGCGCGCTGACGGCCCTCGACAACGGTCGCTTCGTCGCCGCGCACATCAAATCGACGGTGCAGAGCGATCTCGGAGTCCTCCAGACGACGGCCGTGGCCAGCGTCATCGATCCGGAAGGCGGTCAGGTCGTCCTCAGCGCCTCCGCGGGCTCACCGAAGCACTTCCACCGCAGCTCTCCGGCACTGACGGCCCTGCCCGGCGGACGCTTCGTCCTCGCCTGGGTGGAAAAGAGCGCGGACACGGTCCAGACCGTGCCGACCGTCATGGCACAGCTCTGCTCGGACACCGAGCTCGAGATCGGCCCCAAGGTCCAGGCCAGCTCCGGCACCGACGGCAACCGTTTCCACCTGAGCGCCGCCGCCGTGTTCGGCAACGGCACTCCGGGCAGCGTGTTCCTGTCGTGGGCGGACGCTGCGAACGGCGGCGACACGACCATCCGGGGCAACGTCCTCACCGCCGAGCCCGGCGGGCTTTCCTCTTGAGCCCTCGTCACCCGAGTGCGCCCGCGCGCCTCCTCGTGAGGTGCCGGCGCATCCCAGCAGGATGCGGAACGGCCGTCCGAGCATCGAGGGCTGCCGCATGCGACAGGACCCGAACTACAGGGAGACTCCCATGCCGAACAACGCATTGGCTGGACCGGTGCCGGACCCGTGGCTGGCGGCGGTCAACGTCACGGTGCCGGTGTCCGTGGCCAACGACCTGGACAAGATGCAGGGCGTGATCAAGGACGTGATGACACAACTCGGGTGCCCCACCTGCCACTCGGGCCGAGACCTGCGCATCACCATCGCCCGCGACTTCGTGGTGGATCCGGACGGCCAGGTCCAGCCGGCGGTCTCTGCCCCGTTGACCCGCTGACCCAGGGCCCGCCATGACGAGACCAGGGGTGGGACTCACCTACGTACCCGGTCTCGACGACATTCTCCACGAGGTCGCCGACCTGCTCGACGTCGTCGAGATCGAACCGCAGAGCCTGTGGCGGGTCCGCGGAGACGGCGAGATCTCGGTCGACGAAGACGTACTGGAACGGCTCGCGGACCTCCCCGGCGCACGGCTGCTGCACGGGGTCGGCAATCCGGTCGGCGGCTCCTGCCTCCCCGACCCACGGCACGCGGCGCTCTTCGGTGAACTGGCCGGAAGGCTGCGCGCGCCGTGGGTCAGTGAGCATCTCGCTTTCAACCGGGTGGCGGACGGGCGGGACGGGTTCCACACCGGATTCATGTTGCCGCCCTGCCAGACGGAGGCAGGGGTGAGCGCGGCCGCACGGTCCATTCGCACCATGGCCGACGCTCTTCCGGTGCCGCTGGCCGTGGAGATCGGCGCGAACTACCTCCGGCCACGGCCCCAGGACCTGTCCGACGGCGCGTTCGTCAGGCGCGTCGTCGAGGACAGCGACTGCGGTCTGCTCCTGGACCTGCACAACGTCCTGGCCAACGAACGCAACGGCCGTGGCACCGTGGACGATCTGCTGGCCGACCTGCCGCTGGACCGGGTGTGGGAGGTGCACCTGGCCGGTGGTTCCGAGTACCGCGGGTACTGGTTGGACGCCCATTCCGGGCTCCCCGACGACGAACTGCTCGCGCTCGCCGACCGGATCCTGCCGCGACTGCCGGCCCTGCGCGCGGTCCTGTTCGAGGTGACGCCCTCGGCCGTACCGGATCTCGATGCGGGCGCAGTCCGCGAACTGCTCGTGGCCATGAGGGAGTTGTGGCCCGCGCAGGCCCACCCGGCACCGCTGTCGCCGCCGCGTCCGGCCGACGTTCCGCGTACGGCGGGTGTTCCGCGCCCGGCCGGAGGCGAGACGACCGCACCGTCCGACTGGGAGTTCACACTCGGCAGTCTGGCCGTCGGCCGCGATCCGGGAACACCGCTGGCCCAGGAGCTGATGACCGACCCGGCGATCGGGCTGCTCCGGGATCTGGTGGCCGAGTTCAGGGGCAGTGCGCTCACGGGCACCCTCCGGTACACCATGCGGCTGCTGTTCCTCACGCTGGGACCGGTCGGGACAGGCCAATTGCTCAGTGGCTACACGCGTTCGTGCCCGCCTCGCCTCTTCGCCTCCGAGGAAGCCTTCGCGTTCGCGGACCACCTGCGGGAGGTCTCGCCGCCCGTGCCCTGGCTGACGGACGTCGTCGAACTCGACCTCGGTCTCCTCCGCGCGCGCCTCGATGGCTCACCGTGCACCGTCTGTCTGCGCACGGATCCCACGGCCCTCCTGACGGATCTGGGAGCCGGCCGGCTACCGATCGCACCGCCTCGGGGCCACTACCGGGTCCGTCTCGTCGACGACGGGGCACCCGCCTGGACCGCGCCGGCCTGATCGTCGGAGAGCCCGCCGGCGAGTCACTGGCCCGGATCGAGGGGGGAGTCGATCCTGAAGCAGGCGGACTGAAGCTCGTCGAGTGTGCTCACCGGTTCGGCGAAGAGCTGGAAATCGCGGTGCCGGATGAAGCGATCGGGAAATTTCACGGATCGGAACGAGATCTGATTCGGATCGACCTCCGCCTGTTCAATGACGAAAGTCGAGTCCTCGCGGACCTCGGCGGCAACGTCAGGATCCGGAATCCCTTCGAAGAACTTGCTGTGAATACGAAACCCGTCGAACGTCGCGATCCGCAGGCAGAAGCCCAGGGGAGCCACAGCACGCAGCAATCTCCCCTGTTTTCCGACGCTCAGACTCGATCCATCCCACTCGAACGTGGCGTTGCCGCGGTCCACATCGCTTTCGATCTTGGCGATGTCCACGAGGCCGTCGTGATCGATGATGAAGAATTCCGGGAAGTTGTTCGAAAACAGCGAGAGCCTATTCGCGGCCATGACATCCTCCGTGCACTCGCACAATCAGGGCGCTATATCCATCATGTGCTTTCCAGGAAGCACATGCCACTCCGGCCGCCCTCGCGGAAGTTGAGCCGCCGGAAGTCGCCGTCGTCCGCCATCGGCACAGAACGCCCTCCCCGCCTGGTACGTCAGAGCGACTCATGGCGCGCTGAACGGGTGGACTCCGGCGGAGGCCGTCACACGGGCAACACGCACCACCTCGCGAATGGTGACGTAGCCCTTCCGCCCCCAATTCTGGAAGAGGGACTCAGACGTGAGACGTCGTATCCCCGCCCGCCGCGCCCTCGCCACGGCACTGCTCGCGGTGTCCGTGCTGGCTCCGACGACAGCGACACCGGCCGGCGCCGCCCAGGCCCTCGCACCGCACCATGCGGTCGACGAGGGTTGCCCCTCGCATGAACTCGACCCCGCCCTGGCCTCGCGGCTGGACAAGGCCATCGAGAAGGTTCGTCGGCAGGCCGGCATTCCCGGTGTGGTCGCCGGTCTGTGGATGCCGGGCAAGGGCAGCTACGTCCGTGCGACGGGCGTCGCCGACAAAGCCAGCGGCGAGCGCATGAACAAGGACGTGTTCGTCCGGATCGGCAGCGAGACCAAGACCTTCACGGCCACCGCGCTGCTCAAGCTCGTCGACGACGGCCGGGTCGGACTCGACGACCCGATCTCTCGCTACGTCCCGCACGTGCCCAACGGTTCGCGGATCACCTTGCGCCATCTCGCCGAGATGCGCAGCGGTCTCTTCCCGTACACCGACGACCCGGACTTCCAGCACGATCTGCTGAGCGACCCGCAACGGTCGTTCACCCCGAAGCAGGTTCTGGCGTACGGCTTCAAGCACAAGAACACCTTTGCGCCTGGCGCACAGTTCCAGTACTCCAACACCAACTTCGTTCTGCTCGGACTCGTGGTCGAGAAGGTCAGCGGCCACCGCCTCGCCGGTTTCATCGAGAAGCGGGTGCTGCGTCCCGCCCGCCTCTCCCACACGCTGCTTCCGGACTCCCCCGAGTTTCCGCGGCCGCACCCGCACGGCTACACCAATCAGACGCTGACCGGGGAGGTCGCCGACAGCACGGACTGGAACCCCAGTTGGGCCTGGGCGGCCGGAGCGATGATCTCCGACCTGCACGACCTGCGCAGCTGGGCGAAGACCGTCGCCACCGGCACGCTGCTGTCGCCCGAGACCCAGGCGCAGCGTCTCAAAATGCTGCCCACCGGCCACCCCGGCACGAGCTACGGCCTCGGCATCTTCAAGAGCGGCGGCTGGATCGGGCACAACGGCTCCATCCCCGGCTACGAGACCGTGACGGTCTACCTGCCCTCGAAGAAGGCCACCCTGGTCCTGATGATCAACACGGACATCACGTACCAGGGTCAGGAACCGTCGTCTCTGCTGGCGCGGGCCATCACGGAGATCGTGACGCCGGACAACGTCTACGACCGCCCGGCCCCCACGCGGTGGGCCGGTTCGACACTCCTGCCGTAGAGCCGGAGCTTCGCGTCCGGGCGCACCGGACGGGACGGTGGGGAGCCGGGGCCGCGGATACGGCCGGTCATCCGGGTGACCGGCTCCCCTTCTCCCACGGCCCAGCAGTTATGTACATTTGTACATAATCGATGGATGCGGGACCCGTCGCCTGCCCGCCCATGCTGCCTGAGCCCCCGCGGAGCCTCCCCTTGACAGACCCCGCCGTGCGTCGGCGCCGCCAGGCCCTGTACCTCTTCTTCTTCCTCCCGGGCATCGCCATGTCCTCCTGGGTCACGCGCACTCCCGACGTTCGGGATCAACTGGGCGTGTCCACCGCGGAGATGGGGCTGATCCTGTTCGGCCTCTCGGTGGGATCCATGATCGGCATCCTGTGCTCAGGCCGCTTCGTGGAACGGCTGGGCACCCGTCCCGTGATCGTGCTCGGCACCGCCCTGATCATCGCGGGCACGATGGTCATCGGCGCCGGAAGCGCCGTTCCCTCGGCACCCCTGGTCACAGCCGGGCTCTTCCTGTTCGGCGCGGGCATGGGCTCGGGCGAGGTGGCGGTGAACGTGGACGGCGCCGACGTCGAGCGCATCACCGACACCCCGGTTCTGCCCACGCTGCACGGCTGTTTCAGCCTCGGCACGGTGGTCGGCGCCCTCGCCGGGATGACCGCCACGGCCGCACAGCTCCCCGTCTCCTGGCACCTCGCCGTGATCACGCTCGCTGCCACAGGGATGCTGATCCACGCCTCCCGCGCGCTGCCGACGGGTGTCGGCCTCAGCACGAAAGTCCGCACCACCGACGCGGCCGAGCACACCGGACCGCAGGTCTGGAAAGACCGCAAACTGCTCCTCATCGGCGCCATCGTGCTGGCCATGGCCCTGGCCGAAGGAGCGGCCAACGACTGGCTTCCGCTGCTCATGGTGGACGGCCACGGCCTGGACGCCACAGCCGGCTCGCTCGTCTACGTCGGGTTCGCCGCCGCGATGACACTGGGGCGCTTCTGCGGCACGTACTTCCTCGTCCGTTTCGGACGCGCCACCGTTCTGCGGGCGAGCGCACTCTCCGGTGCCCTCGGACTCGTCCTCGTGATCTTCTCCGACAACGTGGCCGTGGCGGCGACCTCCGTCGTCTTCTGGGGACTCGGGGCCTCTCTCGGTTTCCCGGTGGCCCTGTCCGCGGCCGGCGACTCGGGCCCCGACCAGACCGCGCGCGTCTCGCTGGTCGCGATCATCGGCTACGTCGCCTTCCTCGTCGGTCCGCCGTCCCTCGGCTTCCTGGGCGACCACTACGGTCTGCGTACGGCGATGGTGGCGGTGCTGGTGCTGGTCGCCTCCGCCATCCTGATCGCCCCCGCCGCCGACACCCGCGACCGGGCCGCTGCGAGGCTGGACGCCTGAGGCAGGCCTGGTACCCGGGCGGGCGGAATCGAGGAGCGCCGTCCACCCCACCAGGTCCGATCAGGGCAGACCCGTACCGGTCTCTCGCCGCGGCAAGTAGGGTCCATCCTCGTGAGACTCGCGATCTTCGATCTGGACGGCACCCTGGTCGACCGCACCGGCGCCTTCGCCGATGCCATCACCTCCCTCAGCCACGACCACGGCTACGGCCCGGAGATCGAACGGTGGCTGCTGACCGAGCTGGCCGACCACGCCGAGCGCGCCGACTTCGACCGGCTGCGGGCCGCCTTCCCCGTCGGCGAGAGTGCCGACCACCTGTGGCGCGTGTACATCGACCGCATGGCGGCCTCCATGCACTGCCGCCCCGCCGTCCTCAGCAGCCTGGAACGCCTCAAGGAGGCAGGCTGGAGCATCGGTGTCGCCACGAACGGCGCCAGTGACATCCAGCGGGCCAAGATCCAGGCCACCGGCCTCTCCGAGCTGATCGACGGTATCGCCGCCTCCGGCGACATCGGCATCCGCAAACCCGACCCGCGCATCTTCGAGCTCGCCGCCGCACGCTGCGGCACACAGCTCTCCGCCGGGGACTGGATGACCGGCGACAACGCCGAGACCGACATCGTCGGCGGCCACGACGCGGGGCTGCGCACCATCTGGGTCACCGGCCGTCCCTGGCCCGACGGACTGGTGACTCCGCACCACACGGTCGACGACGTCATCGAAGCCATCGACTACCTGCTCGACCAGGACTCGGCGTAGCCCCGAAGAGAGATCACCTCCCGGCGCCGTACGGTTTCGTACCCTGGCACGCATGCGGACCCGTCCCACACTTCACTGGACCCCTCCCCCGGACCTGCCGCCGGGCACCACAGACCTGCGGCCGGTGGTCGACGCGCTCGGCGCCGGCGGTGTGCTGGTCCTCAGCGGGGCGGGCATCTCCACGGAGTCGGGCATCCCCGCCTATCGCGGCGAGGGCGGAAGCCTGAACCGGCACACGCCGATGACGTACCAGGACTTCACGGCGAGTCCGCAGGCCCGGCGAAGGTACTGGGCACGCAGTCATCTGGGCTGGCGTACCTTCGGCCGCGCCCGTCCCAATGCCGGGCACCAGGCCGTCGCCGCGTTCGCTCGCCGCGGTCTGCTCTCGGGCGTGATCACCCAGAACGTCGACGGTCTGCACCAGGCCGCAGGCGCCGAGGGAGTTGTGGAACTGCACGGGAGCCTGGCGCGGGTCCGGTGTCTGGCCTGCGACGACGTCACCTCACGCCGTGACCTCGCCGTGCGCCTGGAAGAGGCCAATGCCGCATTCGTGCCGGTGGCCGCGGAGATCAACCCCGACGGTGACGCCGACCTCTCCGACGAACAGGTCGCCGACTTCCGCGTCCTGCCCTGCGCGGCCTGCGGCGGCGTCCTCAAGCCGGACGTGGTGTTCTTCGGTGAGACCGTGCCCGCCCAGCGGATCGAGCACTGCCGCCGGCTGGTCAGCGCGGCGAGCTCACTGCTGGTTCTGGGCTCCTCCCTCACGGTGATGTCCGGACTCAGATTCGTGCGCCAGGCGGCCCAGGCGGACAAGCGGATCCTCATCATCAACCGGGACCCCACCCGCGGCGACCCGCTCGCCCGCACCCGCGTCAGCCTCCCGCTGGGACCCGCCCTGTCCTCGGTCGCCGACGCGCTGAACCTGCCGGTCCAAGGGCACAGGGCCGGATGAGGTCAGGCTCGTGCCGCTCGGGTCCCGGCCGGTTCGGGGGCCCGGGGCAGGCGTAGCCGGAAGCACGCTCCGAAGGGCTGGGGGGTGAGGGTCAGGGTGCCTCGGTGGCGGTGAGCCAGATCGCGGGCGATGGCGAGGCCGAGGCCGGTGCCGCCGTGGTCGCGGGAGCGGGCGTCGTCAAGTCGGACGAAGCGTTCGAAGATGCGCTCGGCTTCCTCGGCGGGCACCCCCGGTCCGTCGTCGTGCACCGTGAGGACGACCCAGTCGCCCTCGTTGCGGACCGTGATCTGGATGCGGTGCGCGGCGTGGCGTGCCGCGTTGTCGACGAGGTTGCGCAGCAGCCGTTCGTATTCGCCGGGGTTTCCGTGTGCGCAGGCGGGGGCGGTGCTGTCGCAGGTGAGGATCAACGGCCGTTCGGTGGGGGGGTATTGCTCGGTCAGCCGGGAGGCGAGGGCTGCCAGGTCGACGGATTCGGGGTCCGCTGTGGGGGTGCGGGTGTCGAGGCGGGCGAGGAGCAGCAGGTCCTCGGCGAGGGCGTGCAGGCGCCGGGTCTGCCGTGCCGCGGTGGTGGCCGCGGCGGGCCAGTCCGTGCGTTCCGGATAGGCGAGGGCGACTTCCAGGCTGGCCAGCAGGGTGGTGAGGGGGCTGCGCAGTTCGTGGGCGGCGTCCGCGACGAAGCGGCGTTGCTGGGCGGCGGCATTGTCGAGCCGCTGAAGGGTGCTGTTGATCGTGGTGGCCAGGGCGGTGATCTCATGTCCGGAGGCGGGGACGGTGACGCGTTCGCGAGGGTCGCTCGCGGTGACCGAGGCTGTGAGGACACGGATGGCTTCGACCGGCCGCAGCGCGATGCGGACGGCGAAGTAAGCGGCGGCGGCGATCAGTACGAGGCTCACGAGCCCGGCCCGCAGCAGCAGGCGGTCGGTGGTCCCGGTGATCTCCTCGGCGGTCTGCGGAAGCACCAGCACATAGACCCGCAGCCTGGCGTCGGCAGCGACACCCAGGGCGGCGGCCTTGTCGCCGCCGAGTTCCTGGGCACTGATGTCGGCGGAGAAGACCTCATAGGTCCCGCCGGCCATGTCACCTCTGACCCCGGAGTTGTAGTCACGGTTCACGGGCAGGCGGACGAAGTTGGGCGACCCGTGCCCGGTCGGGGCGGGCAGCACATGGCGAGTGCCAGGACCGAAGTCGACGATGCCTCCCCCGTAGGCGACGGCGCTGCGTCGGCCGGTCGCGACCACCTCGTACGGCACGGCGCTCGTGCGGACGGGAACCACGCCCTCGTTCACCTGGTCGACGAGCGACCAGAGCTGTGCCAGGGCTTGTTCCTCGGCGATCTGCGTGCTCTGGCGGTAGACGTCGTGGTGTACCCACCAGCCGATGCCGAACAGGATGACGGCGGCGGTCGAGGCGGTGGCCAGGGCCGCGCCGGCTCGTACCGAACGCGGCCACCAGCGGCGTCGCGGCTCAGTCGCGCTCACGGTCGTCCACCAGCCGGTATCCGGTACCCCGTACGGTCTGCAGGGACTGCCGCTGGAACGCGGCGTCCACCTTCTTGCGGAGGGCGCTGACGCGCGCCTCCACCAGGTTGGGATCCCATGCTTCGTCGGGCCACGCGTGGTACAGCAGGTCCGCCTTGGAGACCGCCTGACCGGCCCGGCGGGCCAGCAGTTCCAGCACGGCGAACTCCCGGGGTGTGAGTTCCACCCGTACCCCGGCCCGGCGGCAGACGCGGCCGGCGACGTCCAGGGACAGGTCGCCCACGGCGAGGACGGGCGGGGCGACCGCGGCGGCTCGTCTGACCAGGGCCCGCATGCGTGCGACGAGCACCATGTAGGAGAAGGGCTTGGCCAGGTAGTCATCGGCCCCCGTGTCCAGAGCCTCTGCCTGATCCCAGTCGCCGTCCTTGGCGGTGAGCACCAGGATGGGGGTCGCGTTGCCCTCCCGGCGCAACTGGGCGCAGACCTTGTACCCGTTGAGTCCGGGCAGCATCAAGTCCAGTAAGACCAGGGCGTATTCGCCGGTGCGGGCCATCCACAGTCCCTGTCGGCCGTCATGGGCGAGGTCGACGCTGTAGCCCTCCGCGGTCAGCCCCGTGTGCAGGGTGTGGGCAAGGTCCACCTCGTCTTCGACCACCAGGATGCGCATGCGGGGCAGCCTCGCACAGCGCCGGCCCGACTTCCTGATCGGCCGGTCAGCTCGGGTCAGCTACCGGTCAACGAGGTCCGGGCACGCTGACGGCGTTTTCTCCGCCGCAGCTGAAAGGCCCTGTCGCCCGATGTCCCTTGATGAACGTGGCTCCGCCATGGCCAGGACGCCATCACCGCGCCCGGCCACCACCGTTGTCGTCCTCGCGCCCTTGTCGCTGACCGTCGCGCTGGGGCTCTGGGGTATCCGCCGGGAGAACACCTTGTGGGGGGACGAGTCCGTCACGTACCAGCTCGCGCACCGCGATCTTTCGCAGATATGGCACACCGCCCAGCATGTCGATCTGGTCCATGCCCTGTACTACGCCGTGATGCACGGGATCTTCGGTCTCTTCGGCGGAGGGCTGCTGACCTTACGGCTGCCTTCCGTGCTGGCGATGTCCGCGGCAGCGAGCGGAGTCGGGCTTCTGGGGCTGCGCCTGGCGGGACCCCGTGCAGGGCTGCTGGCCGGGCTGGTGTTTCCGCTCCTTCCCCAGGTACAGAAGTACGCGCAGGAAGGCCGCTCGTATGCCATGGTCTGCGCCCTGGTCACCTGGGCCACCTGTGCGCTCGTGGCTGGTGTCGCGCACCGCGCCCGGTGGTGGTGGGTGGTCTACGGCTTCCTCATGCTGTCGGCCTGTCTGCTCCACGAGTTCGCGGTCCTCGCCCTCATTGCGCACGGCGTCACACTGGCCGTCTCCCGGGTGCCACGACATGTGCTCAGGGCGTGGGGAGCGGCCGCAGCGGGCGTGGTGACGGGGCTGTTGCCCATGGCGATCTGCAGCGTGGGGCAGTCGGGACAGCTGTCCTGGATCGACGGGCCGGTGCGGCTTCAATACTTCCTGGTCGTGGCGGTCCTGGGCGTGGCATGTGCCCTGGTGCCCCACAAGGTGAGGGGGCCGGTGCGGCTTTCCGGGCTTGCCGTGCCCATTCTCGTGCTGCCGGGCCTTCTGCTGCTGATCGCCTCACTGGTCAAGCCCCTTTTCGTCGACCGGTACGTGCTCTACAGCAATCTCGGAATCGCTTTGCTGCTGGGCGCCTCGATGGATCACGTCCTCGAGCGGCAGCGGCCCTCCCGCTACGTGTGGATGGCGGCGGTCGCCGTACTGGCCGTGCTCGTCCCGCCGAGCGTCTCGCTCAGGACGCCCCAGAGCCGGAGCAATGACGCCACCGCCATCGGCGCCGCCGTACGCAAGGAAGGGCGTCCCGGCGACGGGCTGCTCTTTCTGCCCGGTCAGCACCGGATCCTGACCGCGGCCAACCCCGAGGACACCCGCCTTCTGACAGATCTCGCACTGGCACAGGATCCCGTTTCGTCGAACACCCTTGCCGGTGTCGAGCTTCCCGCCCGGGCCATTGCGGCACGCATGCTGGATTTCGACCGGATCGTCGCCGTCCGCGCGGCCGGTGGGCACACCAACGCGCGGGAGGAAGCGAAGAAACGGACCCTGCGGCGCCACTTCCACGAGTACGCGACGACCCGGGTCAACGGGGCGCGAGTCACGGTCTACGTCCGAGACCGCGACCCGTCACCGAAGGCCGGTCCTGGATACAGCTGTCTCATGTGTAGTAGTCCGTGCAATAGGCCGAGTACTCCTCGACGCGGAAGCCCTCGAAGTCGCCCGCCTCTTCGCACTCGAGCAGACGCCGAAGTGCCGCTTCCGCTTCGGGTGTGCGCAGGAGCGAGAGATACGCCTTTGTCTCGGTGAGTCCCCGTCCGCACAGCAGCTGGACATCGATCGAGCAGGCCGCGTCCATGCTCGCGGTCTTCGCGCTCCAGATGAGGAGTACGTCGTCGATGACGCCCGTATGGAACAACTGGACGCAGCAGAGCTTCATCAGCTCGGTGTCGCCCGCGCCCTGAGAGCGTCGCTCGAGCAGGGTCCGATCGCGCAGCAGTTCGCGTACTTCGTCGAGGTCGGCGTCGACCGGGTGGAGGCCGTAACGGCGCAGGCTCTCGTCCTCGTTCACCCGTGCTCCTCCCTGTCTCGGCCTCGAACTCACACTCTAGGGTTCGGTAGTTCAGGGATGAGGCGGCGGGGGCGGCATGGTGGGCAGCCCCGGCGGTGGTTCCGGCCAGACCAGCAGGACCTGGCAGGGGGCATGGTCGACCACGAAACGGCTGGCCGGGCCCAGGCTGCGCGGCCCGAGACGGTTGCGGTCGCCGTCGCGGGCCAGGATCAGCAGATCGGCGCCCTCGGCCGCGGCGACGACCTCGCGCTCCAGGCGTCCGGTGCGTTCGACACGCGTACTCGGGCGCCCCAGCCGATCGGCAGCGGCCTGGAGCAGTTCCTGCGCGGAGGCGGCGGCGAGCTGTTCCAGACGCGTGCCCGGATCCCGCTGGGGGTGACCGCGGCCGAGCAGCCCGGCGAAGGCGCCGTGCGCGGCACCCGACACGTCCGCCGGGGTGACGTGCAGCAGGACGACGTCGGCGTCCGCCGGGGCGAGGGCGCGGGCGGCGTCCACGCAGGCGGGCCAGTTGCCCTCGACGATCCAGACGACCACAGCCATGAGGTCAGCCTCCTCCGATCACGGCCAGTGAGCCCCACAGTGCCAGCACCGCGGCCGCGAGGCTCGCCGGTACCGCGTACACGCCGAGCCGGGTGAACTCCTTCAACCCGACCTCGCCGTCGTGGGCATGGACGATACGCCGCCACAGCAGAGTGGCCAGCGAACCCGCATAGGTGAGGTTGGGGCCGATGTTCACCCCGAGCAGTACGGCGAGGACTGCGCCGGGACCCAGGGGGGCGGTCAGCGGCAGCAGCACGAGTACCGCGGGCAGGTTGTTGATCACGTTGGCGAGGACGGCGGCCAACGCGGCGACGGCGAGCAGTTCCAGCAGCCCGGTGCCGCTGGGGATCAGTTGTCCCAGAGCCTTGTCGAGCCCGTTGTCCACGACTGCCCGTACCACGATCCCGAGCGCCAGCACGAAGGCGAGGAAAGGCACGGAGGCGGCGCTCAGCAAGGCTCGCGGGGTGCTGCGGCGTCGGATCAGGGCTCTGACGGCGAGGGCCAGTGCGCCGGCCAGGGCCGCCCAGGCCGGGTCGATGCCGATGGCCGAGGTCAGCACGAATCCGGCCAGCGTGCATCCCACGGTCACCAGCGCGAACATCGGAAGCGGCGGCGGCTCGCCCGCGAAAGCGGCCTGCGCCCCGGCATCCAGGTCGGCGGCGAAGAAGCGGCGGAAGATCAGATACTCGACGCCGATCGCGGCCACCCAGGGCAGTGCCATGAGGGCGGCGAACCGGGTGAAACTCAGCCCACTCGTGTTGAACGCCAGCAGGTTGGTCAGGTTCGAGACCGGCAGCAGCAGTGAGGCCGTGTTCGACAGATGGGTACAGGCGTAGACATGCGGTTTGGGGCGCGCGCCGATCCGGGCCGCGGTGGCGAACACCACCGGTGTCAGCAGTACCACCGTGGCGTCCAGGCTGAGCACCGCCGTGATGACCGACGCCGCCAGGAACACCTGGACCAGCAGACGCCGTGGGCGGCCGGCCGCCGTGCGCGCCATCCACGCCCCGCACGCGTGGAACAGCCCGTCCTCGTCGCAGAGCTGGGCCAGTACGAGCACCGCCGCCAGGAAGCCGACGACGGGAGCGAGCTGTTCGACCTCGTCCAGCGCGGTGTCCCACGAGATCGCCCCGGTGGCGACGACCAGGACCGCCGCGGGGACGGCCACCACCGCCTCCGGCCAACCGAAGGGGCGGACGATCGCACAGGCCAGCACCATCACGAGCAGGGCCACGGACAGAGTCTCCGCGAGCTGGGTGTTCAGGATCGTTTCCTCCCGCGCGTCGGCGGATGACCCGCCTGTACATCACTGCGAAAGGTACCCCGCTCGAACCTCACGGGCGCACAGGGACGAGGGGGTGGTCCGACATCAGTGCTGTGACAGATTGGGGATCCTTCTCTGGCATGGCCTGGGGAGCGCCTGCAGAAGGTACGGCGCTGGGTCCGAAAGGTGGAAACACTGTGCGCGTGCTCTCCAGAACGTCGCTGGGCGGCGTGATCGAACAGCTCTTCACCCTCGACGAGATCCCCGGCGTGCTGTGGACACCGGAAGACGCGCGCGGCACCCGCCCCCTGATCCTGATGGGCCACGGCGGCGGACAGCACAAAAAGGCCCCCGGCATCCTGGCCCGCGCACGTCGCTTCGCCGCCGAAGGCGGGTTCGCGGTCGCCGCGATCGACGTGCCGTACCACGGCGAGCGGCCGACGGACGAGGAGTTCGACCGGCTCGCGACCGAGTACCGGGCGCATGCGGCCGCCGGAGCGGACACTGCTGAGCTGGACACCGCCCTGTACAGGCTGGTGGTCGGGCAGACCGTCACGGACTGGCGGGCGGTCCTGACCGCGGTCCAGCGACTCGACCACGTCGGCGCCGGACCGGTGGGCTACTGGGGCGTGTCACTGGGCTGCGCGCTCGGAATGCCGTTCATCGCCGCAGAGCCTTGCGTCCGCGCCGCGGTGCTGGGCCTCCAAGGGTCGCCCGAGCTGACCGGGACCGCCGCGCAGGTCACCGTGCCGGTGCAGTTCCTGGTCCAGTGGGACGATGAGCTGATGCCGCGTGAACAGAGCCTGGCGTTGTTCGACGCCCTCGGTTCAGCCGAGAAGACACTGCACGCCAACCCCGGCAAGCACGGAGATCTGCCGCGGTTCGAGTGGGACGACTCGCTACGGTTCTTCGCCCGGCATCTGGGCTGACGTCTGTCGTTCCAGCTGCCGTCTGTGGTTCAGGGTGCCGTCCGTGGTCCACGCTGCCGACGGCTATGAGGAGATCCTTCGTTCCTCGGGCACCAGACCGCGGAGTGTCCAGAGCCCGTACAGAGCCAGCAGTGGTTTGGCGAACGTCCACTCGCCGAAACGGTAGTCGTCCGCTCGCACGAGCTTCTGAGCGAGATCGGGTCGTCGGCGCCGCAGGTACGCGCGCGCCTTGAGCGCGTGAGCCGGCTGCGAAGCGATCTTGATGCGGTCGACGTCCTCGAGCAGCGGGATCACGTTCGTGACGTTCTCCCATGTCGTCGCGCTCTGGTCCTCCAGAAGCACCGTGCCGTCGAACCGGAGCACCGACTTCGCGTAGTCGGCCATCAGTTGGGCCTCCGCGGCGCAGCCGCCGGTCACCCCGCCGGTGAAGATCACGCGGGTGTTGGGCGTCGTGTCCTCGGCAATGGAGCGGATGCCGGCCCGGACCCGCCAGCGGTTGATGAAGTTCGCCGACGGCTGGGGGTTGCGGTAGCCCAGCACGACGACGGCTTCGGAGTTGCCCTCGCCGCTGCCCACGAGGGTTCGGGACCAGCGCCAGTTCAACCACTCGCCCCAAGCCAGCGCCACGGCTCCGGCCACCGCGAGTCCTGTCCTTCGTCGCATCCGGCGACTTTAGGGCACCGCGGTGCCCACCTGAGCCGGCAGCGGCCCTCCGCCGAAAGATTCTGGTCACGGATGCATGGACTCAACGACACCGGGCACGCGGGGTGCAGGGCCTTGCAGCGCTGTTCCCCCGTGGCGTTGCAAGGCCCTTCCCCTTCCTGACCGGGTGCCGGCCTTGTGGCGACGTCAGTCGAGCGCCCCGGCCTCCTCGGGGCGCTCGTCGTCGTCCGCGACCACGGCTCCCTGGGACGGGAGAGTGTCCCCGCTGCCGTAGCGGCGCAGCAGCCACCAGCCGAACGCGGCGTGAAAGACGTACACCGCCACCTGCCACCCGTCCGGGGCAGCGCCCGGAGAGCGGATCTGGAAGAAGTCGTCGAGCGCGTGGACGAGCACCATCGGCCAGACCGAACCGATCGCGAAGCGCAGGCCCGCGCAGGCGAAGCCGAACAGTCCGGCGGACAGCATCTGCCACAGTGTGTCGTCCAACGGGGCGCCGAAGAAAAGGTAGTTCTGCAGGTGCCCGGCACCGAAGAGCACGGCGACGCCGGTGGCCGCACGCAACGGGCCGAGCGGGGCGAGGGTCTGCTGGACGAGGCCACGGCTGCAGACCTCCTCGTTGAGGCCCACCCACAGCAGGGACACCAAGGAGCTGACGACCACCGTCGTACTGCCGTCGAGCCCGGCCAGCGCGTACGAACCGGCGATCAGCAGCATCGGCGCGGCCAGCCACCAGCGGCGGGGACGGCCGAGGGTGGCGGTCCCGGACACCCGCAGCCATCCCCACCGCCACAGCACGCACCAGACTCCGGCGAGACAGATCGCGTTGACCACGGTCGCACCCAGGCCGGGGAACCATGACGGTGCCAGCGGGGGCAGGATCACCTTGGCGAACAGCAGGAGCGCGGTGTGCCAGGCGAGCGTCAACTCCACGGCGCCTGCGAGGGGATGACGGGTTACGTGAGCCTTCCACCGTGCCATCACGGAGCGAGCGTAACCGCAGCCGCCCGCTCGGCGCCCCGTGTCGTCAGGAATGCGGTGGCCGCGAGGACGGCCTCGCATTCTGCCTCACGCACGGCCGAAGCGACGGTGGAAGTCCTCGGCCAGGGTGACACCTGCGGTCTCGGCCAGGTTCGCCGACGTCCAGTCCAAGCGGGCGAAGGCCTAGATATGGGAGTGCAACACAGCGCTCGGGCCCTGGCGTGGCGAGGCGGCCTACCGTCCTGTCCTGAGAACTCACCTGCCGGACGGCGTAGGGAGTACGTCCTGCGCTGGATCCGCCGGCCCTCAGACGTAATACCGGACACCCGCCAGACCCCGGACTCGACCAACCTCCGACAGTGATCGCCGCATGGGTGAAGTCGCCCCCTGCGAAGCCTGGTTGGTGGCGCTCACCGCCGACGGCAAACACGCGATCGGCGAGCCGCAGGCGAGGACATCCCCGAAGCACAAGAGGCTGCTCGCCGATCAATGAGTGGTTCCCGGTCGTGAGCCGACGCAAGCCGCGTGGGCGCGGGCAGGCCTGGTCATTGGCCGGCCTGCGACAGGCCGGCCACGAGTTGGGTGACGACGTCCAGGATCGACTTCCCGAACGCGGTCGGAGCGATCAGCACTCCGAGTGTGACGCAGAGGACCACGGTCATCTTCTCGTCGACCCGGCTCCGAGCGTGGGTACGGCGGCGCAGCCTCACCACGACGATGATGGCGAGCAGCGCCGCCACGTTGATGGTCACGATCACGTGCCCGGACCTCCCGTAAGTCCCCAACTTCCTTGCGAACACAGCACGTTCACTCCGATTTTCGCGAACGGCGCGGCTTGCGAGGTCTGGTCCGCTCGGTACTCACCGTTCCGGCAGAGGGTCGAGCCGAGCAGAGGTCCCCTGCAGCGCAGCTGCCCGAATACGTCATGCCGACGCCGGCGCACCTCGGCCACACAGGCCAGGCCAGCGATCGGGGTGTGCGGGTAGGTGGCTCACCAGCGCCCCCTCATGAACCTACGACGATTCGCGTACGACGAGCTCAGTGGGAAGCGTGACGCGCCGACGCGGTCTCTCGGGATCGCCGATCTCCTCCAGGAGGATGCGGGCGATCATGGCGCCGAGCTCCTCGACGGGCTGACGCACGGTGGTGAGGGGCGGATTGGTGTGCCGGGCAATGATGGAGTCGTCGAATCCGACCACGGCCACGTCGTCGGGGACCCGCCTCCCCTGCCTGCGCAGCTCCGCCAGAGCCCCCGCAGCCATGACGTCCGAGGCGACGAAGACGGCGTCGAGCTCGGGGACTCGTTCAAGGAGTGAACGCATCGCCGCCGCGCCGCCCTCCCCGGTGAAGTCGGCCGAGGTCACGAGTCGGTCCGTGGCCTCGTGGCCCGCCTTCTCGAGGGCCTCGCGCCAGCCCTGGAGCCTGCTGCGCGCCACGTCCATGTCGAGCGGTCCACTGATGGTGGCGACGGTGCGCCGCCCCCGCGCGAGGAGGTGGTTGACGGCCGCCGCGGCTCCCCCCGCGTTGTCGGAGTGCACATGGCTGAGCGACTCGTCGGAGGAACGGCGTCCGGCGAGCACCGTGGGCAGCCCCATGTCCTCCAGCAAGCCGGGCAGCGGGTCGTGCTCGTGCACCGAGACCAGGAGCACGCCGTCGACACGCCGTTCCGCGACCGACTCGGTGAGCTGGTCCCGCTCGGCCTGGTCGCGCACCAGCACCAGTTGGAGTTGCGTGCGGGTCTCCGCGAGGGCGGTGCTGACCCCGCGGATGACCGCCGAGAAGTAGGGCTCGGAGCCCAGTCTGCTCTCCGACTCGGGGATCACCAGGGCCACGGAGTTCGTCCTGCTCGTCTTCAGCCCCCGGGCAACCGAGTTCGGGACGTAGTTCAACTCGGCAATGGCGGCGAGCACGGCGGCCCTCGCCTTCTCACTGACGAGTTCGGAGCCGTTGATGACTCGTGAAACCGTGGTGCGTCCGACACCGGCGCGCGCGGCCACGGTAATGATGGTCGGGCGTTGCCTCTCCCCCATGGCGCCTCCCTCGCTCGGCGATGCCTGGACGGCTTTCACCTGCGCATTGTGCCAGACCCGAGGGGACCGCCCGCAGCGCCCCGGTGCGGGCTCGCGACATCTCTCGGCAACGAAGTGGATTCAACTTCTTGACAGACGCCTTTCGTGGCGGCCAGGCTGCGGGCTCTCAGGTGGGTACGTTCCCATCGACTTTTGGGAACGTACCCATCGGACAAATCGTGCCTACGGAGCGGACCGTGGGGCTCGAACTCCGGTGCGCCAGCGCCGCCGCTAGGAGGACGAAATGGACAAGTTCCGAAGCAAGTTGCGTACGAGGGTCGTGGCCGCCGTATCGGTCGCGTCGGCTCTCGGCCTGGTCGTGGGCTGCGGGGGCAGCGACGGCGGGACCGGTGGGGGCAAGAAGGACGGCAAGGTCACCATCACCATGGGGCTCTTCGGCGTCATGGGCTTCAAGGAGACCGGTCTGCTCGACAAGTACATGAAGGAACACCCGAACGTCGTCATCAAGGCGGACGTCGCGGGCGACGAACAGACCTACTACACCGCCCTGCAGACCCACTTGGCCGCAGGCAGCGGACTCAAGGACATCCAGGGCATAGAAATTGGTCGGGCCAAGGAACTGTCCGACACCCAGAAGGACAAGTTCGTCGATCTGGCCGGCGTGGCCGGGACGGATCACTTCCTTCCGTGGAAGCAGAGCCAGGTCACCGCCGCCGACAAGAAGGTCATCGGCCTCGGCACCGACATCGGCCCGATGGCGGTCTGCTACCGCAAGGACCTCTTCGAGCAGGCCGGCCTGCCCACCGACCGCGACGAGGTCGCCAAGCTGTGGGAGGGCGACTGGTCGAAGTACGTCGAGGCGGGCAAGCGGTTCAAGCAGGACTCGAAGGACGACAAGGTCGCCTTCATGGACAGCTCCAGCGGCCTGTTCAACGCCATGATCTACGGCAACTCCCAGCAGTTCTACGACAAGCAGGGCAAGCTGATCTACGCCACCAACCCTGTCGTGAAGGACGCGTGGAAGCTGGCCTCCGAAGCGGCCACCTCCGATCTGACCGCCAAACTCCGCCAGTTCCAGCCCGGTTGGGACCCCGGACTGGCCAACAGCACCTTCGCCAGCACCGTCTGCCCGGCGTGGATGCTCGCGCACATCAGCGAGAAGGCGGGACCGAAGAACAAGGGCAAGTGGGACGTCGCCAAGGCACCCAAGGGCGCCAACTGGGGCGGATCCTTCCTCGGCGTGATGGAGAAGAGCCCCGTCAAGAAGGAGGCGCAGGACCTCGTCGCCTGGCTCACCGCCCCCGAGCAGCAGGCCTACCTCTTCGAGAAGATCGGCAACTTCCCCTCTTCGCAGACCGCGTTGGAGATGCCCGAAGTCGTCAATGCCAAGTCGGACTACTTCAGTGGTGCGCCCATCGGGAAGATCTTCGGCGCCGCGGCCCAGGAGATCCCCGACGAGCAGGTGCTCGGCCGCAAGGACGGCACCATCAAGGACATCTTCTCGCAGGGTCTGACCTTGATCGAGGCGCAGAACAAGAGCCCGAACGCGGCATGGAAGACCACTGACGAGCGCATCGAGAAGGCCGCCGGCTGACCTGGGCCCCGTTGCCCTCCGCCGCCCGGCGCCCCACGCACGGCCCCTGAACGGGTCGCCGGGCCCTGCCCGCCTCTCCATCCCTCCAGGAAGGACGCCTTCCGGTGGCCATCTCCACCTCGACACCCCCAGACGGTGCGCCCGGCATCGGCGAGGAGCGTCAGCGGCGCCGTACGCTGCTGCACCGCCTCGACGTCCGGGGTGCGCCGTACGCCTTCGTCGCCCCGTTCTTCATCGTGTTCGCCGCCTTCAGCTTCTACCCGCTCATCTACACCTCGTGGATCTCGCTGCACCGCGTCGAACTGTCGACCCTGAACCTCATGGAATGGGTCGGCTTCGACAACTACACGGCGCTGTGGGACGACGACCGGTTCTGGAACGCGCTGCTCAACACCTTCACCATCGGCGTGCTGTCGACCGTGCCCCAACTGCTGATGGCGCTCGGACTGGCGCACCTGCTCAACTACCAGCTGCGCGGCTCGACGTTCTTCCGCGTCGCCGCCCTGACGCCGTACGCCACGTCGGTCGGTGCCGCGGCCCTCGTGTTCACGATGCTCTTCGAACGCGACTTCGGCATGATCAACTGGGTGTTGAGTCTTGTCGGTGTCGACAACATCGACTGGGAGAACAACAAGTGGGCCGCGCAGACGGCCATTTCCTCCATCGTGATCTGGCGCTGGACCGGCTACAACGCGCTGCTCTATCTCGCGGCGATGCAGGCGATCCCGCGCGACCGGTACGAGGCCGCGGCCATCGACGGCGCCTCGCGGTGGCAACAGTTCCTGAAGGTCACCGTTCCCGGAATCCGTTCCACCATCGTGTTCACCATCGTCCTGTCCACGATCGGCGCCACACAGCTCTTCGGTGAGCCCCTGATCTTCGGCCAGGGCCCGAACGGCATCACGGGGGGAGCCGACAACCAGTACCAGACGCTGGGTCTGCTGCTGTACGAGGAGGGCTGGAAGAACTACCAGATGGGCCGGGCCGCCACGGTCGCCTGGGCGATGTTCCTGCTGCTCATTCTCGTGTTCGTCGTCCAACGAATCGTCAAGCGTGTCCTCACGCGCAGGACCTGACCGGGAGATCTCCATGACCACAGACAGCATCCCGGTCCAGGCGACGGACACACGCCCCGGGACCACGCGGAAGACCAGCAAGGCCACCCCGTCCGGTGAACGGCGCCGCCGACTGTTCCGGCACCCGGGTGCCGGACGTCAGCACCACGCGGGTCCCGTCGCCTACATCCTGCTGGGGCTCGCGGCGCTGGTCTCACTGTTCCCGCTGTACTGGACGATGGTGGCGGCGTCGACCGACAACACGCGCGTCACCCAGACGCCTCCGCCCTTCCTTCCGGGGCCCCATCTCCTGGAGAACCTCGGCAAGGCCTGGGAGGACGCCGCGCTGGGCAAGGCCATGCTCAACAGCCTGATCGTGGCCGGTGTGATCGCCCTGTCCACGGTGCTGTTCGCCACCCTGGCCGGCTTCGCGTTCGCCAAGCTCCGCTTCAAGGGCCGCAACATCCTGCTGATGCTCGTGATCGGCACGATGATGGTGCCGCCGCAACTGGGCGTCGTGCCCCTGTTCATGATGATGACGGAACTGGGCTGGGGCCAGAAACTGCCCGCCGTCATCTTCCCCACCCTCGTCAGTGCCGTCGGCGTGTTCTTCATGCGGCAGTACCTGGCCGAAGCGCTGCCCGACGAACTCGTCGAGGCAGGCCGGGTGGACGGTGCGCACTCCCTGCGCATCTTCTGGAGCATCGTGCTGCCGATCGCCCGGCCTCCCATGGCCGTGCTGTTCATGATCACGTTCGTGCACGCCTGGAACGACTTCTTCTGGCCCTTCATCGTGCTCGACATGACCAATCCGACGGTACCCGTCGCCCTCACCCAGCTCAGCGCGGGATACGTGCGCGACCAGTCGCTGATCATGGCGGGCGCACTGCTCGGCACGCTGCCTCTGCTCGCCCTCTTCGTCGTCTTCGGCCGTCAGATCGTGGGCGGAATCATGCAGGGGGCCGTCAAGGGGTGAATGCCGTGCCGCCCCCGCTGTCGCGGCCCCTCGAAGGCCCCGCACCGCTTCGCCTCTCCCGCCTCGCACGTCACCTGGAAGGACCCACGTGAGCACCGCAACCCGACACGTCGCGCCCGCCCCGGAGAACACCACCGGCCGCACTTTTCCACAGGGATTCACCTGGGGCACTGCGACCGCCGCGTACCAGATCGAGGGCGCCGCCTCCGCGGACGGACGCACTCCTTCGATCTGGGACACCTACTCGCACACGCCCGGCAGGGTGCGCAACGGTGACACCGGTGACGTCGCCACCGACCACTACCACCGCTGGCGCGAGGACGTCGAGATCATGGCCGACCTCGGAGTGAGCGCCTACCGGTTCTCCCTGTCGTGGCCGCGCATACAGCCGACCGGCCGCGGCCCGGCCGTCGAAAAGGGACTCGACTTCTATCGCGCCCTGACCGACGCGCTGCTGGAAAAGGGCATCGAACCGGTCGTCACGCTCTACCACTGGGACCTGCCTCAGGAGTTGGAGGACGCCGGCGGCTGGCCGGAACGCGCCACCTCCGACCGGTTCGCCGACTACGCGGCCCTGGCAGCACATGCACTGGGAGACCGGGTGAAGACCTGGATCACCCTCAACGAGCCCTGGTGCAGCGCCTTCCTCGGCTACGGCTCAGGTGTCCATGCGCCCGGGCGTACCGAGCCGGTCGCAGCCCTGCGCGCGGCGCACCATCTCAACCTCGCCCACGGCAAGGCCGTCCAGGCTCTGCGCGCCGAACTGCCCGCCCGCGCCCAGGCGTCCATCACGCTCAATGTTCATCACGTCCGCGCGCTGACCGAGACAGCCGAGGATCTGGACGCGGCCCGGCGGATCGACGCACTGGCCAACCGCGTCTTCACCGGCCCGCTGCTGGAGGGCCAATACCCCCAGGACCTCCTCCAGGACACGGCGAGCCTGACCGACTGGTCCTTCGTACGGGCGGGCGACACCGCCACCATCCACCAGCCGCTGGACTTCCTGGGCGTCAACTACTACACACCCACACTTGTCTCCGCCGCCCGGGGCGAGGCAAGCCACGGATCCGACGGCCACGGGATGAGCGAGCACAGCCCCTGGCCGGGCGCCGATGCCGTCGCCTTCCACCGGCCGCCGGGCAGCACCACCGCCATGGGATGGGCGGTCGACCCCAGCGGTCTGTACGACCTGCTCATGCGACTCGACGCGGACTTCCCCGCGATGCCTCTGGTGATCACCGAGAACGGGGCCGCGTTCGACGACTACGTGAACCCGGAGGGCGAGGTGGCCGACCCTGAACGCATCGCCTACCTCCACGGCCACCTGTCAGCGGTGCACCGGGCGATCCTGGCCGGCGTCGACGTCCGGGGCTACTTCCTGTGGTCCCTGCTGGACAACTTCGAGTGGGGTTACGGCTACAGCAAGCGCTTCGGTGCCGTCTACGTCGACTACCCGACCGGCAAGCGCATCCCCAAGTCCAGCGCACGGTGGTACGCCGACGTGGCCCGCACCGGCAGTCTGCCGCAGAGCGGCGGCAACGGATGAGTACGGGGACAGCCGCATGGCCGCCCGATGCGCTCAAGGCTTCGCCCGGCCCACGGCGACAACTTCACGGTCGGACCTGCTCGCCGTAGAGGGTTCTCACTTATGCGGTGCATGCCGTCCCACACCTTCGCGTCCCGTACAAGGCGAAGCCGACCGAACCGGCGGGAAGGCGCGGCGCATCCCCCGTGAGAGCTACCCGGACCGTCCCGGCACGGGTGATTCGCGGATGCCGGCGGATTTCTAGCGTGGTCGTCGAGTCGGCCGCCACCGGGGTGGCCGTCGCCGCAGGGAGGTCACGATGAGCACGCCGTCCGCCGCGCAGCACGAGGAAGGGTCCACCCCGGACAAGAACGGTGGCGGCAGGAGTGGACGTCTCGGCCGGATCGTCCGCACTCCGCTCGGCTGGATGCTGACGGGCATGGTGGGTGTCGGCCTGCTCTCGGGGCTGACCGCGACCGGCCCTGGGCCGGTGCCGGTGCTGGGGGCGGCCGCCGCTGTCGCCGTGTACTGGGTGGTGATGCGCCGCATCGCGAAACGCTCCACACCGGAGATCGCCCGGCAGAGGGCCGGCCGGGAGGCGCTGCACGGCAGTGCGGTCGGCCTGGGCTTCGTCCTGGTCTCCGTCCTCCTGATCACGGTGTTCGGGGGCTACTCGTTCTCCTGGGCGGGCAACGGCTTCTTCTCCGTCGTCTGGTCCGCGGCGATGATGCAGGCCGGCGCCGCGGTCGCCGAGGAGCTGATGTTCCGCGGTCTCGCCCTCCAGGCTCTGGAACAGCTCTGGGGCAGCCGGGCTGCCATCGTGATCACCGCACTGTTCTTCGGAGTCGCGCATCTGGGCGCTCCAGGAGCCGGCATGTGGAGCGCGCTCGCCATCGCACTGGAAGCCGGTGTGATGCTCGGCGTCGCGTTCCTGTGGCGCCGTAGCATCTGGTTCGTCGCGGGTCTGCACTTCGCCTGGAACACCGCCGAGCAGCTGCTCGGTATCCCGGTCTCCGGACACACTCCCACGGGCCTGTTCACGGTGGACACCCACGGCTCTTCCCTGCTCAACGGCGGCACTTTCGGTCTGGAGGCGTCGATCGTGCCCGTTCTCGTCGGACTGCTGCTCACCGTCCGGATGTTCGTCCTCGCCGGCCGGAGCGGCGGTGTGCGGCCCCGGCGTCCCGTCCGGCACTGAGACGGGCCGGCTCACGGGACACCGGCCGATGGGAGGATGGGAGACGTGATGCTTCGTCAGGGACTTTTGCTGCGACCGTTGTTGCGGGCGCCGCTCGACCGGTGGAAGGAACAGGACACCTTCCTCAAGGACGGTTTCCTCGCCCTGGCGCTCACCCTGCTGGCCTTCGTACCGACCCTTTCGACGATCGGGGCGCAGATCGGTGATCTGCCCGAGAGGTCGGCGAACGGGCTGGGCGTAGCGCTGGTCCTGGCCCAGACCCTGCCGCTGGCGGCCCGCACACGCCGGCCCGGCGGTTGTCTGGCTGTCGTCGCCGTCGCGTTCGGCGTGCACCAGTCGCTGGGCTTCGCGACGACGTTCGGCAGCATGGGGCTGTATCTGGCGCTGTACTCGACCGGAGCGCACCAAGTCCGCTTCCGCCGGGCCCTGGCAATGGCGGCCGGCGCGGGATACGTCGTGCTCGCCGTCACCCTGCACCGGCTCGGCTCCCCGCAGGACGTGACGGACTATCTCGCGTTCTACCTCGTACTGGCCGGCGTCTGGCTGGTGGGGAGCGGCGTGCGCAGGCGGCGCGAGGAAGAAGCGCAACGGCGTCGGCTGGCGGCCGAGGTGGCCACGGCCGCCGAGCGGGCGCGGATCGCCCGGGAGCTGCACGACGTGGTCACCCACCATGTGACGGCCATGGTGGTGCAGGCGGACGCTGCGCAGTTCCTGATCACGTCCGCGCCGGAACGGGCCGCGACCGCCATGGCCTCCGTAAGCGACACCGGCCGCCGGGCCTTGACGGAACTGCGGTATCTGCTCGGCGTGCTGGAGGCGACCGGCGAGTCCACGACCGCCGGTCCCGCGCGCGGCTTGCTGCGTAAGGGCCTCGCGCGTGAGGGCCTCGCGCGTGAGGACCTCGCACGTCAGGACCGGGGGCCCACCCTGGGACAGCTGGAGGACCTGGTCGAGCAGGCCCGCAGGTCGGGACAGCCGGTCGAGTTCAGCGAGAGCGGCGAGCGGCGGCCGCGGAGCGTGGACGTGGAGCTGGCCGCGTACCGGGTGGTACAGGAAGCTCTCACCAACGCGATGAAGTACGCGACCGGGCAGCCGACACGGGTCCTGGTCCGGCACGGCGAGAAACGCGTCGAGATCGGGGTGACCACGGACGGGCCCGGCCCCGTCAGCTCACCGGCGGCCGTACCGGCCACCCGCGAACCGGGCCCCGAGGGCGGACGGGGGCTGGCAGGGCTGCGCGCCCGGGTCCGGATGCTCGATGGTGAACTGGAGGCCGGCCCCCGGCCGGAGGGCGGGTTCGAGATCCGTGCCACCATTCCGTCCGAGCCCGAGCCCGTTCGAGAGTGACCGGAGCGAACCCCGTGAGCGATGTGCCCCCACCGATCCGTGTACTCGTCTGCGACGACCAGGAATTGGTGCGAACCGGCTACGTCACCATCTTCTCGGCTCAGGACGACATGGAGGTCGTCGGTGAGGCTGCGAACGGGCACGCGGCGGTGGAGTCCGCACGGCGGCTGCACCCCGACGTGGTGGTGATGGACATTCGGATGCCCCTGCTCGACGGCATCCAGGCGACCCGGCAACTGGCCGGCCCCGGCGCCGGGGAACCGCCGAAGGTACTGGTCGTCACCACCTTCAACGTCGACGCCCATGTCTACGACGCACTGCGCGCCGGAGCCAGCGGCTTCCTCCTCAAGGACGCGCCACCCGCGGAGCTGGTCAACGGCATCCGGACCGTCGCCCGGGGCGAGGCCCTGCTGGCGCCCGCCGTCACCCGCCACCTCATCGGCCACTACGCCGAGCACCTGCGCCCGGCCGAGTCCTCCCGGCCGGCCAGAGAGGACGTCGTACGCGCGCTGACGCCCCGCGAACTGGAGGTGCTGCGGCAGATGGCCGAGGGGCTGTCGAACGCGGAGATTGCGGCGCGGCTGTACATCACCTCCGAGACGGTCAAGACCTACGTCTCCCGGATCCTGGCCAAGCTCGACCTGCGCGACCGGGTCCAGGCGGTCGTCCTCGCCTACCGCGTCGGACTGGTGCCGGGCACACCGTGAACCGGCGGCCCGGAACGTCACTCCGTCCGTACCCGCGCATCACGGCCACCGGCACCGGCTCGTGCGAGCACGGTCGACTGGGGTCGTACAGCATCACGGGGGGGGGACCAACGGAACCGAGTACGCAACTGGCCGGCTCAAGTGCTGGTGAGTCAGCTCCTAGCTGCACCTTCCCTGACGAATGGTGTGTACGGCGAGCACTGGGTTCATGGGCTCGATGAGTTGTTCAACGGCGACAGCCACTAGGTGAGTCGGGGCATCGGCGTGCAGCAAGGCACTCACGTACTCAAGGGCCTGTGATGGCGTCAGCGTCGGCAGTCTCCGGCGCAGGGTGCGTGCCGCTTGCATACGTCCGCGTGCTGAGGCAGCTTCGCGAACCTCATCGTGCAGATCGTCCACAGGGGTGCGGACTGCCAGCCCGCGGATGCGAACTCGGTAGTCGGTCTCCCAAGCTCCCTGTATCTCGGAGAGCGCTCCAATCCGATGCAGCCCTCCGTCGAAGCGGTCGACCAGATAGGGGCCGTGACCGATCAGCATGGTTGCGGGGTCTCGGGTACGCGCGTACTCCTCGGACTGCCAGTAGACCTTCCAGACCAGCTCGTGCTCCGCGACATGCAGCACCGTTGTGCGCACCGGGTCCACGCCAAGCGCCGCCCACCTCTGGTTCTCTCGGTCCAGCTCTTCCTCGACGATACGAACCGCGGTCTCTCGCTCGATCACGCGTGCAGCATCCACCACGGATCGGATGCCGGCCAGCAAGTTTCCTGGCCCGCAGTGACAAGTCCCCTCGTCGCGGCGACTCGCTCCTGCTACGTGCGGTTCTTGACGGCGTCGATCAGTCTCCCCACCCCGGCCCGGGAACGTGGCCGCCACCATCATCGAGACCGGCAGCACTCCCCCGCCTCGCACACCCCAGGGCCCAGCCGGGCGACGACCGACCGATGACAGCCGGAGGGCTCACCGGAGCGCGAACGAGGCCCGCTGATGCCACCTTGCTCCGTCGTGCACCATGAGATCGACCGACGACACGCGGGCAGTGACGGGAAGCCGGCCGCGAAGGTCGGCCTCGACCTCATCCAGCACGGCATCCTCCTGCCCCTGAGCGATGGTCAGATGCGGGACGACCTCGTCGAACTGCCCGCCGAACGGTGGGTTCTCCGGCCACCGGTCCGAGACTGCCTCGGTGAGCCGGCGGAACGGGAGGTCTGGTTCTGGGACGAGATACAAGATCCCCGGGAACCGCCCGCAGTGCTCGAACCGGGCCTCGAAGGGACGGTGACGCCCGATCACTTCTCCGATGGCGGCGAGGGCAGCATTGTCGATGCGGCTCTCCTCGAGGAACGGGAAGAGGACGGTGACATGGGCCGGAACACCCGCACGAGCTGAGGGATCCAGCCGCTCACGCCACGCTCGAACAGCAGGTTCTGCCTCGGGGACCCTCACGACGAGTCCCGACTGCCCTGCCTGAAACCCACCGGAGTCGCCGCGTGCCATCGCACCTATGTAGCAGCAAGCCCGGAACGGCGGCGACCCGATTACGATCGCGGGTGGTTGAACCCGCGGTGGGCACCCAACTCGAGGTCGGGTGGGCCGATCAACTCGTTCGAAGCCGGGGCACTGGCTCGTTAGCATGGCCTGATGGCCGGGACGAACGAGACGACCGACGCGCCGGCGCCCCGCGTGCTGGCCCGTGCCGCCGACGAGAACTTCGGTGAGTTCGAGCAGCGGGTGCGCCGCCGCCCCGGCCTCGGCGGGGCGGCGGCGTGTCTGGTGATCCTCGTCGTAGTCATGAACTTCCTGGCCAACGGGCTGGACAGCGTCTGGAGCCGCAGCGTTGTGGTGGTCGGCCTCCTGATCGTCATCACATGGGGTTATGTCTGGTTTCGGCGCGTGCGTGGTGGGCTCTACCTGTTCTCGGAGGGTTTCGTCGACGCCGCCGGCAGGCGTGTGGTCAGCGTGGCGTGGTCGCAAATCCGGTCGATCGAGGGCCAGAAGACGCAGTTCGCCATTGGCTCGCTTCCAGCGGGCAGTGCCTTCGCCTACGAGGTGGCGTTCACGTCGCGGGTGGGCGACCACGAAGTCGTGTGGAGGCTCAACACCACCTACAGCGACGTGATGGGGCTCGCCAAACTGATCTCCCGGCGTGCGGGTGTCCCGGTGACCGGCCTCACCAACCCGTACCAGCTGTGAAGTGGTCGAAGGCACGCTGAACGGCGCAGCACCGCGGACTTGCCGATGCCCGGGCAGGGCCCGGCCCGCGGGACGCTCCCGCCCACGGGTCGGGGGCTGCCCCGGCGGTGGAGCCGTACCGTGTTCGAACCGGCCATGCGCTCCCCATGGGCCGCCTTCGGGACGGAGGCAAGTCTCGCCGGGTGCACCGGACGGCCGGAGTCAGGAGCTCACCCATGGGCCCGAACCGCATGTCCGACCCCGGTCACCGATCCCGGTCACCGCGCCCGGGCCCGTCGTCGGGGGTCTGTCGCCGGGCGGCGGGTGGAGCGGCGGGGGGTCAGGAGCGGTTGCACGAGGCGGCGGCGGTCCGTGTCGGTGCGGGCGTTGAGGACGGCGATCAGCAGGTCGATGGCCTCCTCCCCCCTCCGGTCCGGGCGGAGGCTGAGCGTGGTGACGGGCGGGGTCGTGGTCGCGTAGTCCGGGTCCTCACTGACGCACGCCACCAGCAGGTCGCGCGGCACCCGAAGACCGTGGCGCCGGGCGGCGGCGAGGATGTTGTGGCCGGAGTCGGAGTAGACGCCGATCACGGCGTCGGGACTCGGCTCGCGGTCGAGGAGCCGTCGGACCGCGTCCTGTTCGGTCGTGAAGTAGTCCGGCATCGAGGCGTACTCCTCCACGAGCACGGGTGTGCGGTGGGCCTCGCACCAGGACCGGTAGGCGTGGGACATCAGCAGCGGGTAGGCGTCGTCGTGCTGGGGCAGGGAGAGCGCGATCCGCCGGGCACCGGACTCCGTGAGATGGTCGAGCAGAAGGGCCAGGCCCGTCTCGTGGTCCGTGTCCACCCAGGCGTCGCACCAGTGCGGTTGGGGCGGCCGCCCTTCGCAGACCATCGGGAGACCGCGCTCGCGCAGGAGGGAACGCACCGGGTCGTCCGCGCGCGGGCCGACGTGGACGACACCGTCCATCGGGGTGTTCAGCCACATCCACGGTGACATCGAGCTCGGCATCACCTGGAGCAGATAGCCACGCCGGTGCGCCTCCGCCATGGCTCCCAGCGTCAGTTGGGCGTAGTACGGGATCTCGGTGTACGGAACGGGCAGGTCGCCGTACGTCGTCATGGTCAGGCCGAGCACTCCGGTGCCGCCGCGGGCCACGGCCCGGGCCGTGCTGGAGGGGGCGTAACCGAGTTCGCCCGCCGCGGCCAGCACCCGCTGTCTGGTGGCCTCGGAAAGCCGTCCGGTGCCGTTGAGCGCGTTCGACACCGTGGCCGTGGACACGCCGGCACGTGCGGCGACGGCATCCAGGGTGGGACGCCGCCACACACGCGAACTCGTCATGCGTACCCCACGTTCCCCAACTGCGCTGTGACGGCTTGCGGTTAAGGCCTTAATCAGCCAGCGTGACCGGCGATGGCGGCGCGGTGCGGCCCGCTGGGTGAGGAGTTAACCAGATGGCAGAGCTCTTCGACGGGCAGTCACCGTGGCGCCGAGCGGCGCCGTCGTCGTCGCCGTCGCGAAACCGGATCGATGTAGTGGCGTCGCTGTAGGCATCTCGTGACCTGAGCAAGACACTCTGTTCCTGCCGGCTCGCCGGGTCGGGCCCTCATGCGTCACTCGGACAAGAAGAGGAAGCGGTGGAAGCGACACAAACACAGGTGCGGCAAGGCACCACATCTCCGGTCATGGCGGCGCGCTGGGCGCTGTGGACGTTCGTCGCCATCAACCTGGTGATCGTCGAGGTCCTGTTCGTCACCGCCGGGTCCGGCAAGAACGGCGTGCTCACCGTCGCCAAGTTCTTCGGCCTGCACGCCGCCGTGCTGATGCTGTTCCAGCTGCTGCTGGTGGCACGGCTGCCGTGGCTCGACCGCCGTATCGGCATGGACCGGTTGACGGTGTGGCACCGATGGGTCGGCTTCACTCTGCTGTGGACCATCCTCACCCACGCCCTGCTGGTGGTGCTGGGCTACGCGAAGCTGGACGACGCGTCGATGACGAAGACGTTCTCCTCGCTGGCCGGGGTGCCGGCCTCCCTGCTCGGCATGTGCGCCGCGGCGATCGTGGTCGTGGTCGCCGCGGTCTCCGCCCGGTTCGTGCGACGGCGGCTGCCCTACGAGGTCTGGCACGGCCTGCACCTGCTGCTGTACGTGGCGTTGGGGCTGGCGTTCGTGCACCAGCTGCAGGAGACCACGACCTTCACTTCCTCCGCGTTTGCGGAGCTGTACTGGTGGGCCCTGTGGCTGTTCGCGTTCGGTGCGCTGGTCACGGGGCGGTTCGTCATGCCCGTGTGGCGCAACGTCTACCACCGCTTCGAGGTGTCGGCGGTGGTCCCGGAGTCCGGGAACGTGGTGTCGGTGCACGTCACCGGCCGCAGGCTCGACAAGCTGCCCGCCCGGGCCGGTCAGTTCTTCATCTGGCGCTTCCCCGGCCACAACAACTGGTGGCTGGCCAATCCGTTCTCGCTGTCGGCGGCCCCGGACGGCCGGACACTGCGCCTGACCGCCAAGGCGGTCGGCAGCACCAGCGCGGGCCTGCGGCACCTGCCGATCGGCGGCCGCGCGTTCATCGAGGGCCCGTACGGCGCCTTCACCTCGCTGCACCGAACGCGGCCCGGCGCCCTGCTGATCGCCGGAGGAGTCGGCATCACGCCGATCCGAGCCATGCTGGAGGAGGAATCGGCCGGAGACGTCATCGTGCTCTACCGGGTGCGCACCGAGAGCGACGCCGTGCTGCTCGACGAGGTGCGCGACCTGGTCGCCGGCCGGGACGGGCGACTCCACCTGCTCACCGGCCACCGGAACGAGGGACCTCCGGTGTTCGAACCGGACAGGCTCCGCGCCCTGGTTCCGGACATAGCCGAACGCGATGTGTACGTGTGCGGCCCGCCCGCGATGACCTCGACCGTCCTCGGCTCCCTGCGGGCCCTGGGGGTGCCCCGAGGGCAGGTGCACGCCGAGCGGTTCGGACTGGCCTGACGCGCGGGGGCCACGGGCCCACGCAGTGACAGGTGGAGCGAGGGACGAGGTCCACGCGGCTCGTCGCCGACGGGATTGCGACGGCGGACCGCTCCGCCCGGACCCCGACGAGCTCGCCATCACGGACCGCGCCGCCCGGCCCCCGAGGGGTCCGGGCGGCGCGGTGCCGCTGCCGGTGTGTCAGGGAGTCAGCTGCCAGCGGGCGATGTATCCGACGTCGATGGACGCCCGGTCCTGGACCCGCAACTTCCAGGTGCCGTTGACCGGTTGGGCGGAGGCGTTGACCGTGAAGGTCTGGTCGACGTTGTCGGCGGAGCCGCCGCTGCGGTTGAGCAGGGAGTACACGGTGCCGTTGGGCCCGACGAGGTCGACGGTGAGGTCACCGCGGTAAGTGTGGACGATGTTGACGTAGACCGTGGTGGTCGCGGAGGCGTTGCCGTCGCGGCCGGTGATGGTCACCGGGGACTCCACGGCGGCCCCGTTGTCGGGGATGTCCACGCGGGTGGTGTTGGCGTAGACGTAGGCGATCTGCCAGGTGAAGGTGTCCGAGGCGCTCGCGCCGGTGCTGTCGGTCACGGTCACGGTGACGTCGCTGGTGCCGAGGGTGGTCGGGGTACCGCTGATCAGCCCGCTCGGGCTGACGGTGAGTCCCTCGGGCAGGCCGGTGACCTCGTAGGTCAGCGGTGAACCCGTGTTGGTGGTGTAGGCGTCCAGCTGGAGGCTCACGACCTGGTTGACGCCGCTGATCTGGTCGGCGACCGGGGCGAGGTTGACGCCGAGGGCGATGCGGTTGCCGACATTGATCCCGGCCCACGCGTCGGCGACGGCGAGGTAGGTCGGGCTGTAGGCGCCGAAGAGGTCGGCGGCGGCCGACAGGGTGGCGGTGCGGGCGCCGGCGTAGTCGGTCGTCGAGGTCATGTACGTCGTCAGGGCGCGGTACCAGATGGCGGCGGCGTTCTCGATGCCGATGCCGGTGACGGGCCGGCCGTCGGAGGTCGGGCTGTCGTAGGAGACCCCGTTGACGGTCTTGGCGCCGCTGCCCTCGGAGAGCAGGTAGAAGAAGTGGTTCGCGGGGCCGGACGAGTAGTGGACGTCGATGCTGCCCAGGGTGGAGCTCCAACTGTCCCTGGAGTCACCGTCCTTGGAGGGCTTGTCCATGTAACGCAGCGGAGTGCCGTCGCCGTTGATGTCGATCTTCTCGCCGACCAGGTAGTCGCCGGGGTCGGCGGCGAGGTTCTCGTGGAACTCGACGGCGGCGGCGAAGATGTCGGAGGTCGCCTCGTTCAGACCGCCGGACTCACCCGAGTAGATCAGCCCTGCGGTGGCTGCGGTGACGCCGTGGCTCATCTCGTGGGCGGCCACGTCGAGCGCGGTCAGCGGGTGGGTGTTGCCCGAGCCGTCGCCGTAGGTCATGCAGAAGCAGGAGTCCTGCCAGAAGGCGTTGACGTAGTTGCTGCCGTAGTGGGCGCGGCTGTAGGCGGCCACGCCGTCGTTGCGGATGCCGTTGCGGCCGTAGGCCTCCTTGTAGAAGTCCCAGGTGGCCGCGGCGCCGAAGGCCACGTCGACACCGGCGGTCTGGCGGTTGGACGGCAGGCCGTTGCCCCAGACATCGTTGTCGTCCGTGAAGAGGGTGCCGGTGCCCGAGGTGCCCTGGTTCAGGTCGTACGTCTTGTGCCCGGCACGGTCGGGGTCGGTGAGCTGGTACGTCGACCCGGACAGGGTGGTGCCCAGCGGGACGGTGCCGACGTACTGGCCGGTGCCCTCGCCGGTGTGGACCTTCTCGGCGGCCAGGAGTTCCTTGCCGGTGGCGGCGTCGGTGACGACCTGGAGTTCGCTGGGCGTGCCGTCCTTCTGGACGCCCTCGACGAGGGTCTCCCAGGCCAGCACGGGCTTGCCGGTGCCGGCCCAGACGACCAGGCGGGCGGTGTTCTCCACCTCTGCGCCCTTGACCTGGTTCTTCCTGGAGGCGGCGAGTGCCTTGTCGGTGGCGCCCCGGGCCGTGACCTTCGCGCTGAGCGAGGGCACCGAGAGCCGCGCAGCGTTCGCCTTGGTGACGGTCGTACGGCCGCGGCTGTCGTGCACGACGAGGTCTCCGCCCAGGACGGGCAGGCCGGCGAAGGTGCGCTCGTAGCGGGTGTGCGTGGCGCCGTCGGCGTCGGTGATGACGTCCTTGACGACGAGTTTCTCCTTGGCGCCGAGGCCGATGCGGCGCGCGGTGTCGGGCGCCGCGGACCGGGCGCTCTTGACCAGGGCGGCGCGGCGGGCGGGGGTCAGGGCGGTCTGGGCCGCGCCGGCCCGCGGGGTGGCGGTGATCTTCGCGGGGCCCGGGTCCTTCGGGGCGGCGCCGGCCAGGCCGGGGGCGGCCAGGCCGAGCAGGGAGCCTATGGCGGTGAGGGCGACGACGGTGGCGCGTCTGCGCCGCCCGAGCGCGCGGTGTGACTGGGACAACGAGTTCTCCTTCGAAACGACGGCCGGCCCGTGGTGGGGGCCGTGGACGAGACGGATCGGCGGGGTACACCGGTCCGGAGCGCTGCACGGCATGCGGGTGGAAGGAGGTGGGGGGTGGTGGGAACGCGGCTGTCTCGCGTACTGAATCTGTGAGGGAACTGTGAATGCCGGGAGAAGAGTGACACCGCGAGGACGTCGTTGTCATGAGTGCATCAAGACAACGGCTTGAATTGACCATGCCAGTCAGGCCAAACCGGCACACTCGGTGCCGGTTTGGCCTGACGTGTTCGCCGTGGCGTGTCGCCGCGGAATCACGACCACGAGGCCGCGACGTCAAGGACCCAGGTGACGCCGAAACGGTCGGTGAGCATGCCGTACAACGGCGCCCACGGTGCGCTCTCCAGGGGCCGTACGACGGTCGAGCCCTCGGCGAGCCTGCCCCACAGGGCGCTGATCTCCTCGGCGTCCTCGCCTCGCACGGAGACGAAGAACGCGTTCTCCCCCAGATTCCAGGGCAGTTGAGAGGGCACGTCGTAGGCCATGACGTGGAACCCGTCGTCGCCGACGACCTCGCCCCACATCACCCAGTCCGCTTCGCGCTCGTTCCCCACGGCTCCCGCGTCCTTGTAGGTGACCACGACGGTCCGTCCGCCGAAGACGGACCGGTAGAAGTCCAGCGCCTCGCGAGCGTCGCCCCGGAAGTTCAGGTGGGTGGTGGTCGTGACGGACATGTTCGTGCTCCTCGCCTCGGTGGTGAGTCGCTCCTGGTGGGCGGCTCATGGGCAACCCTGGCCGAGGTGGCGGACAGGTTGTGTCCTGTACTGCCACGAGAATGGGGCGCATGCAGAAAACCTCCTCCCGGCTGCTCTCGCTGCTCTCACTGCTGCAGACACACCGCGACTGGTCCGGCCGGGATCTCGCCGAGCGTCTCGACATCACCTCGCGCACCGTGCGCCGTGACATCGACCGCCTGCGTGAGCTCGGCTACCTGATCACGACCGTCAAGGGGCCCGGGGGCGGTTACCGGCTGGCTGCCGGCAACCACCTGCCGCCCATGCTGTTCGACGACGACCAGGCGATCGCCCTGGCGGTCGCACTGCAGACCGGGACCGTGGGCACCGCCCTCGCCGACGACGCCGTACGCGCGCTGGCCACCCTTCGCCAGGTCATGCCGCCCCGGCTGCGACACCGCATCGACCTGCTGCGCGTCACCGCGGTCCAGCCGCCCGCCGGCCACGAGGTCCCGCGGACCGACGGTCAGGTCCTGGTGGAGGTCAGCCGCGCCATCCACGCCCGTGAGGAACTGCGCTTCGACCACATGCCGGGTTCGGGCACCTCGGCCGATGCCCCTCGCCGTGTGCAGCCCCATCATCTGGTGACCTGGCGCCACCGCTGGTACCTCGTGGCCTGGGACCTCGACCGCGCGGACTGGCGCACCTTCCGCGTCGACCGCATCCGGCCCCGCACACCCACCGGGCCCCGCTTCGCCCCGCGTGAACTCCCCGGCGGCGACGTCGCGGCCTTCGTCACCAGCCGGTTCCGCGGCAACGACGGCACCCGTGCACGGTGGCCCTGCGAGGGCGAGGTCATCCTGCACCTCCCGGCCGCCGACGTCGCCCCCTTCGCCGAGGACGGAGTCGTCCAGGAACTCGGCCCCCACCACTGCCGGCTCACGCTCGGCTCCTGGTCGTGGACCGGGCTCGCCGCCGCCGTCGCCCGCTTCGACACCGACATCGAGGTCGTGGGACCACCCCGACTGGCCTCGGCGTTCGCCGAACTCTCGGCCCGGTGCGCCCGTGCCGCGAAGGTCGCTTGAGCACGCTTCATGGACAGGGTTTTGATCTTGTCCATTCGTCCGTTGCCAGCGCTTGTGAATCCTCCACAGGGCTGGGCGTCCCAGCTGCAGAACGAGGTCTCCAAGAGTGCTGTCACTCTCCCGTACGCGCTGCGACATGGCAGCGGTCATGGGAGCCTCGGGAGGCGCGTGGAAGCGTCCCGCCCTGGGCAACGGGGCGTCGTGAGCCACTGTCAGTCCTCGTAGTCCGCCAACTACTGCATATCTAGATCTATTTGCCCCTCCAAGGGGTCAGCGCAAGCATCCCGGCCACACGTAACACACTGAGCGGAACCAGATGAAACGCACCATTGGCCAGTCCATCGCCGCGACCTTCGCAGTCGCCGGGTTTCTGGTCTGGAACCACACCGGGACCTTCTTCGACGAGCCGCAAGTCTGATACGTCGCCCGGGTGGAGAGCCCGGGATACAGCAACGCCTCCGTCGCTCTGGACGGTCGCGCCCTCGTGAAGGTCACCAACAGCACCCACGGCACCGTGGCCGGTGGCATTACTCAGCAGGTCGTCCTGTGCGACGCGAAGGGAAGCATGGTGGGCGGCGACACCGGTTCCTCCGACAACGTCCCCGACAACTCGCCGCCCGACATGAACTAACGCGAGGCGTGGACGGGCATTCCTGCTGTGGCCAAGACTGTCCGTGCCGTGTACATGGTGTGGTCGGCCGAACCGTCGCAGCGTCCGTCGCCAACGACGGGGAGCTACTGGACGCCCGGACGTCGCGAGGGAGATCCACGTGCGCGAGTGTGGTGACGACGTCGCCAGAATCACAACAAACGTACCGCCAACTGGAGTTGCAAGGTCCCACCCCTTCGACCCGGGGCACCGTCCAACGGCTGGCGCACATTCGGTACCTGTACCGCGACGGCATCGAGCAGAGCAGTCGGCCGGCCCTGCTCCACTCGCGCGCCCATCACCTCCTTCCACGACGCCGTCGAGAATTCAGTGCGCATTCGGCGACAGGGATCGTCCTCCCTCGCGGCGCATGCTGCGGCCGGCAGTCGCCCGTTGTCGTCTCGCGGATCAACGGGTCGCACGGTGTGGGGTCAGAGGGCGGTCTCAAGATCGTGAGCGAACCAGCGCCTGGTGAGATCAATGGTCTCGCGCAGATGATCGGTGAAAAGCTCGAAGTGGGTCTGCGGGATCTCGACCACCTCAAGCTGCCCGATAGGGCTGAGGGCGCGGCGCGCTGCGGGCGCCGGGGTGATGGCGTCGTCCGTCGCAAGGACAGCGTGGACGGGGCAGGCGATGAAGTCGAGGTTGTCTGCCGGATGGTAGTTGGCGAGGTTCCACAGCGAGGCGAGGGTGACCTCGTTGCGGTAGGTGGGGGCGTCGGCGGTCATCCGTTCCATCCACTCCCAGGCGCCGTCACTGGTCATCGCGGCAACCTCACCGGGTTTGCCCGTAGTGGCGATCATGGCGGGCTGCTCACCCGCTGCCTGGCGGCGGGCGGCGTCCTCGAACATGTCGAGGACGCTGGGGTCCAGTCCGGAGGAGTCGAAGCCGGTGAAGGGGATCAGGGCGACGACGGAGCGTACCCGCGTGTCGGAAGCCGCGAGGGCGAGGGCGTGGCCGCCGGACATGCTGGTGCCGAAGACTCCGAGGCGGCTGCGGTCGATATCGGGTCGGCCGGTGAGGTAGTCGAGCGCATGACGGTAGGCACGCTGCTGGGCGTCCAGATCCATGTGCTGGCGGGGCTCACCCTCGCTGCTCCCAAAGCATGCGTAGTCGAAGACCAGGACAGCGATGCCGGCTTCGTTCAGGGCTGCCGCGTAGGGGGGCATGAGCATTTCCTTGACCCCGCCGAAACCGGCGGCCATCACCACCGCCGGTACGGGCGTGCTGGTGCTGTCGGGCAGGTAGAGATCAGCCGCCAGTTGCAGGCTGTCGGAGGCAAAAGTAACGGGCATGAAGGCCATCGCATGCTCCTGGCGCGAGGGCGGGCACACTGGCCCGCCAGTGGATCAGTGGATCCTTCCACCATAACTGAACCTGAGTTCAGGTTCAGTTAAAGTAACGGAGTGGCTATGAGAGGACGCGGGCAGCAGATGGAACAGCCCGAGCAGCGTGAACCCCAGCAGGAACGCAGCCGCGTCACGCAGCGCAAGATCTTGGACGCCGCAGGGCAGGTGCTGGGCGAAACCGGGTGGGACGGGCTGGTGATCTCGAAGGTGGCGGCAACTGCCGGCGTGTCGGTGGGATCGGTCTACGAACGCTTCACGGACAAGGGCGGTCTGGTGCGCGCCGTCCAGCACGATGTTCTGGACGCCGTGGACAAGGACCTGCGTGGCGCCTTCGCCCGCCTGGAGCGTGCGGAGCAGATTCCCGTGGCGGATCTGATTGCCGTGGCGGTGGTTGCGCTGGCGGAACAGCTGGCCCGGCACAGGACGGTCATGGGGCCGCTGATTCTGCGTGCGGCAACCGACGCGTCCTTGCGTGAACGCGGCAACGCCACCAGCGCACTGGCCGAGGAACTGTTCACCTCCCTGCTGGTGGCCCGGGCCCACGAACTTTCCTGCTCCGACCCGGCGACCGCCGTGCCCGTGATCTTTCGGACGGTGTTCAGCACCGCTATGTGGCAGGTGATGTTCGGCTCCGAAACGGGCCTGCAGCACGAAATCTCCGAGGAGCGACTGCTCCGAGAACTGATCAGTATGTGCCAGCTGTACCTGTTGAGTCCCGATGGCGGGCGGAAGTGATGCATCGTCATCGACGGGCAGCGTCCACCTGGCTCAGGGGGCATGGCCTGCTCAACGCTGTCAGCCATTGCAGCAGGCGACGGCGACGATTGTCCGGTCGGCGTGCGGGAGCGGTCATGCCTCGAACTGCCGTGCAGGTGCCTGCCCTTGTGCCGTGCGCGCGGCAGGCGTTCTGCCGCGCCCACGGGGTGGGTCAGCGCCGACGCAGCCGCTTGTCGGCGAGGGCCGGGATGGTGGCGTCGAAGTTGTCGGCGGGGTTGAGATCGGTGCCGGGTTCCACGATTTCGTCGATGCGGTCCAGAACCGCTTCGTCGAGGACGACGTCGGCGCCGGCGAGCAGGTCGTCGAGCTGTTCGAGCGTACGCGGCCCGATCAGTACGGCGCTGACCGCCGGGTGGGACCGGACGAAGCCCAGCGCCAGGTGCGTCATCGGTACGCCCATAGCGTCGGCGAGTTCACGCAACTGACGTGCGGCAAGCACCTTGGCCTGATTGGCGGGGCTGGCGAGATCGAAGGCGTGCTTCTCCATCTCCGCACGCTGCCCGCCTGTCGGATCGGTGCGGCCGGCCAGCCAGCCGCTGGCCAGTGGTGCGTAGGTGAGCGCGCCCATCCCGAATGACTGCAGGGTGGGGAACACGTGTGTCTCCGGGCGGCGGTTGAAGATGGAGTAGCGGGGCTGCTCGCTGACGAAGCGCCGACTCGCGCTGCGCGCGGCGGCCCACTGGGACGCAACGATCAGCTCCGCAGGAAAGGTGGAGGAGCCGATGGCACGGATCTTCCCCTCCCGCACCAGGTCCGTCAGGACGCTGAGAGTCTCCTCCGGATCTGTCCGGTAGTCCGGCCGGTGCATCTGGTAGAGGTCGATGTAGTCGGTGCCGAGGCGCCGCAGACTGTCCTCGACAGCGCGCCTGACCCAGCGCGCCGACCCGCCGGCCTGGTTGGGGTGCTCGCCCATCGGCAGGCCGAACTTCGTGGCCAGAATGACCTCGTCGCGCCGCCCGGCGATGGCCAGACCCACGACCCGTTCGGATTCGCCCCGGCTGTAGACGTCCGCGGTGTCGATCAGGTTGACTCCGGCGTCCAGGGCCCGGTGGACCATGGCCACCGCCTGGTCGTCGCTCGGGCCACCGGGGAAGCCGAAGTTCATCGCTCCGAACGCGATGTCGCTCACCACGATGCCCGATCCGCCCAAAGTGCGCTGTTCCATGATCACTCCGTAGGTTGCTGCTGGGACCCCCTTTCCGAGAGAACACTGCAGTTGCCTCGGGCGGAACGCACAGCTGTGGCCCGCCACGGCCTGAGGGGGGACAAACTGACCCCCCTCAAGCGTCTACCAGGGTCGTTAACCTGGGATGCATGAACGAACCTGCCGCCGACGGACTGGGGGCTTTCCTGCGCACCCGCCGCGCCCGCATTTCGCCGCAGGATGTCGGGCTGCCGCCGTCGGTGGGCATCCGCCGGGTACCGGGGCTGCGCCGCGAGGAAGTCGCCCTGCTCGCCGGTGTCAGCGCCGAGTACTACGAGCGGCTGGAACGAGGCCGCAGAAAGAGCGCGTCCGTATCGGTGCTCGACGCCATCGCCCGGGTGCTGCAGCTGGATGCGGCCGAACGGGACCACCTCCACGCCCTTGCCAGTCCCCAGGGGTCCAGACGGCCTCGCACGGCTTCCGTGCGCCTGCGGCCTGGGCTGCGCCGGGCTCTGGATTCGGTCACCGACGTTCCGGCACTGGTCCTCGGACCGCGCCACGACCTCATCGCCATCAACGATCTCGGAGGCGCGTTCTACGCGGGACTGGACCTCCTGCCCCCGGAGCAGCGGAACATGGTCCGCTATCTGTTCACCGTCGATGCGGCCCGCGACCTGTACGACGACTGGGAAGCCACCGCGCGCTCGGTGGTCGCCGAACTGCGCCGATACGCCGGCACCCACCCCCATGATCCAAAACTCACCGACCTCGTCGGCGACCTGGCCGTGCGTGACCGAGACTTTCGTCGCTGGTGGGCCGACCACGACGTGTACCGGCGCGACTACGGCAGCAAGCGGTACCACCACCCCCTCGTCGGTGACCTGGAACTCGGCTACGAGGCGATGACACCGGTTGGCGACCCCGACCTGACATTCGGGACGCACACCGTCGAGGCCCACTCGCCCTCCGCCGGGGCGCTGGCACTCCTGTCGAGCTGGTCGGCCTCATCCAGGCACGACAGCAGCGCCGACAGCGCAAACACGGCCGCTGCAGATGCCGCCACCATCGACCCCGGGGCAACCGCGTAGCCAACCGGTCACCATTCGCTGTCCGTGCCGGAGCATGCGACAGCAGATCATCGAACGGCGGTCGGCCGGAATCGTACCGACGAATACCACCTACCCAGAGCCTGTGTTGCGGGCTGCCCAAAAGGCCCGTCGGCGTCTGCTGACCTGAAGTCCGGCACGCGCTCCACGCCTCGCAGTCGTCCGGCGCAACCGGACTCCATACAACGCAAATCGCGACGAGAAGGGATCCGTCATGTCTCATCACCTCGACACCCCGCTGGCGGCGCAGAACGGCCAGCTGTTCATCGACGACCTCTACGTCTTCCCCGGCGAGGACAGCACGGTGTTCGTCATGGACGTGAACTCCAACATCACCGGGGTATACGCCGAGCCGGGCTTCCATCACGAGGCACGCTACGAGATCAAGATGCATTTCGACGGCGCCGACCAGGAGACGCTGACCTTCCGGTTTTCCTTCGGCGAACCCGACCCGAACGGTCGGCAGCCGCTGCGCCTGCACTCCCTGACCGATGGGAACGCCCAAGGTGACGACGCCGACGGCGAGTTGGTGCTGGAAGGCCGGACCGGCGAGATGGCCGAAGCAGGCGGCATCCGCGCCTGGGCCGGGCGGGTCCAGGAAGCCTTCTACGTCGACCTGTCCTTGCTTGCCGCCGTCAACGGCGCCGTAAGGAAGGGCACCGCGGTGGACCTGTCGTCCTGGAACCTCCAGGAGGCACAGAACTCCTTCGCCGGTACGACGGTGGAGGCGATCGTCCTCGAAGTCCCCCACACGCATGACCGATTGCGGCCCGGGGCCCGTACCGGAGTGTGGTGCGCTACCAAGCTGGCCACCGACGCCGGGGGCTGGCGGCAGATCAACCGGGCCGGCTACCCGATGATGTGGCCGATCTTCTGGCCCGACGACACAGATTTCTCGAACCCCGCCAATACCCGCCACCCGTCCCAGGACATCGCCGCCGACGGCCGGGCAATCGCCGATCAGATCGCCACCATGATCGCGGCCACCGGTACCTCGGCCGACCCCGCGGGTTACGGGCAGAGTGTCGCCGCACAGCTGCTTCCGGACGTCCTCCCCTATGTGATCGGCACCCCCGCCTCCTTCGGCTTCGCCGCCCGCAACGGCCGGACCCGCGCGGACAACGCACCCGAGGTGATGATGTCCCTGGTCACCAACATGCCTGTGCCCAGCGGCCTCTCGCCGGCCACCACCAAGGCCCAGCAGAACGACCAGTTCCCCTACGTCGTACCGCAGTGAGCACGAGACCCGCGACGCTGCACGGAAGCCGGTGGCGCGGAAGCCGTCCAGAAACCAACACCTATGCCGCAATACCTGCGGGCTGTAACCGCGGCCTGCGTCTCACCCCTGAGGAGTCATTCAATGAGCGTGTGGTTTGTAACGGGCTCGTCCCGCGGCCTGGGCGCGGAAATCGTGCGCGCCGCCCTGGAGAAGGGGCACCAGGTCGTGGCCACTGCCCGCAGCGCGGACGCGGTGCTCGGCCAGTTCCCCGACGCCGGCGACAGGCTGCTGGCGCTGCGGCTCGACGTGACGGACCCTGCCGGGATCGCCACGGCGGTGGCAACCGCCGTGGCGCGGTTCGGGGGCATTGACGTGTTGGTCAACAACGCGGGCCGCGGGCTGCTGTGCGCGGTGGAAGAGGCCGACGACGACGCAGTCCGCGCCGTGTACGAAACCAACGTCTTTGGGCTGCTGGCCGTCCAGCGTGCCGTCCTGCCCCTCTTGCGCAGGCAGCGCTCTGGGCATGTCATCAACATGAGCTCGATCGCGGCCTTCGGCGGCCTGGCCGGCTGGGGTGTCTACGCATCGACCAAGTACGCCGTCGAGGGCTTCAGCGAGGCGCTCCACGCCGAACTTGCCCCGCTCGGCGTCCACGTGACGCTCGTCGAGCCCGGCTACTTCCGCACAGACTTCCTTGAGCCGAGCAGCCTGCACACGGTCGAAGAGCCGATCGACGACTACGCGGCCACCTCCGGCGCGATGCGCCAGGCGGTCCCCAGCATCAACCAGACCCAGCAGGGCGACCCGGTCAAGGGCGCCCGCCTGATCGTCGAGATGGCTTCCAGTGCCGAGCCCCCGCTGCGCCTGCAACTCGGCTCCGACACGATCCAAGCGGCGGAAGCCAAGTTGGACGGCGTCCGTAAGGAAATGGACGCCTGGCGCCACATCGCGGTCACCAGCGACTTCAACTGACTCGTCGGCAGTGTGCGACTTCTACTGCTGGTGCGGCACATCCTCCTCGGGACCCGGAGTGAAGCCGTTGCTGTCTCCCGAGGAGCGTGCGGAGTTGGATCGGCGGGCGTACCGGGCGACGGTCCAGGCCCTGGCTCCGCGGGCCCGTAATGATCCTGTACCGGCCCCGAGGCATCGCCGCTCTTGGCGCGCACGGGATCTTCGGGTGGCCTCCGATGCGGTCGCCAGGCGGCGGCTGCTTCTCGTCCAGTGGCTGGAGGGGCCGACTGATGGGCCCGGACTGCCGGCCACCATCAGGGCACCACGCTGGAAGAGCTGCGAAGAGCGCCACTCGCCGGTCGCGGAGATCAATCATCGCCGGCTTGGGCCCCAACCGGCCGGAGGGTGCGGTGATGCTCCGGGTGGGCGAGAAGTCACAGCACCGAGCCCGGGACCGCGCAGCCTCCACTGCTGATGGGCCCGCCGGGAACACGGAGAGCACGCTCCAGCACTCGAAGCCCAGAGCTCTGGGCAGGACCGAGCCCGGACCACGGGTGGTCCGCCCGCGAAGCGTTCCATGGCCTGCGGCTGCATACCTTTCCTGACGGCCCCGTCCCGTCTGTCGGCCCGCCGTCCTGCGCGAACGCCTCCTCGTCACCGCCCAGCCCTGCGACCTGGTGCCAGGTACACCTCGGGCGCAACGGCTCGGGCGTGATCGACAAGGAGCCCGGTGCGATGATGGCCGTGACGATCCGCACGATCGTCTCAGCTCACCACCAACCTCGTGCTCACCCGGCAGGATGCCCGCCGACGTGCTGGGCGGCCAGTTTTCGGATCCAGTCCACCAACCCGCTGGAACGGCCTCAGATCGAACAGCCGCTCACCGAGACAACCCCAGAAAGTATGACCCAGGCCACAGTAGAGGCTGTCAACACTGTCCGCCTTGCCTGCGTATCCCCCCGCGCAATCACGCCTGGTGAGATCGGAGGATGCCGGATGAACGCGTGGCCTGATGGGAACGGCACGTACCCGTAGTGGGCGTCCGAATGTGGCGCGTACGGCGGAAGAAGGCCGAAGACGCGTCATTGGGGAGCGAGGCCGGGATGCGGGCCGCCTACAGCGAGTACGGCGGAGAGCTCCTGGGTTTCGCCTGCAACCAGCTCGGTGACCCGCAGCTGGCGGAGGAGGTCGTGCAGGAGGTGTTCCTGCGGGCCTGGCGCGCTTCGGATTCCTTCGACAGCAGGCGGGGCAGTCTGCGGACCTGGTTGTACGCGATTGCGCGCAACGCGGTCGTGGACGCGCGCCGGCGGCGTGGGATCAGGCCGGCCGTGGCTCATGCGGAGGAAGCTGAGCGGGACGCGAGGGCCACGGAGGCCGACCCGTACGACCAGTTGCTTGCGCGCATAGAACTGCGTGAAGCGCTGGACCGGCTGAGCCCCGAGCACCGAGAAGTGATCATCGAGGTGTACTTCCTGGGCAGGACCTGCGCCGACCTGGCCGACGAGCTGGGTATCCCGGCTTCCAGCACTCGTAGCCGCCTCTACCACGGTATCCGTGCGCTGCGCGGCATTCTCGACCAGAACGGATGGCTGGCGCCATGAACGACTTCTGCACTGCGATCCGCGAGGAGGTCACCGAACTCCTGCTGTTGGGCAAGCCGTTGCCCGCTCCGCTGGCCCGCCACGTGGCATCGTGCGAGGGGTGCTCCGAAGAAGCGGAAGGAGTGCGCCGGGTGGTGCGGACCTTTGAGCGTGCGGACTCCCTCCGTGTACCGTCCGCCCTTCCCGACGCCGGCCGGACATCAGCCGGGGTCCCGTCGCGGAAGCGGGTGCCTATCAGTCGCCGGATGGCTGCCGGAGTCTCGTCCCTGGTGCTGGCGGCGTGCGCAGCTTTTGTGACGATCGTGGCGACCTCCGGCAATGACAGCCACACGTCCGTCGCCGCGATTCAAGTCGCCCAGGACGGTGAGATGATCGCGCACCCCTGGGGCACCGAGATCCCGGTGTCGCTGTCCGGGATGCGGGACGGCACCACCTATCGGTTCATGACAGGCAACGCTCGTGGTGATCGGGTGCAGGCCGGCAGCGTGCAGCCGAGTGGGCAGAGCGACGGTCCCATGCGCGTTCACCTGACCACGGCCATGCGCAAGGACACCATCACCATGGTGTACGTCCAGGACGCTGACGGGCAGTTCGTCGCCCAGGCCGCAGTGGGACCACACCGCAGCTCCTGACACGGGGGCAGTCCCCCCGTAATCGACCACCCGAATCAGGGCCGGCAACATGCCTGGCCCCTCCTCGACGCGCCCAATGGGCGCACCTTATATGGAGGTTTGTACGTGATTTCGATCAAAAGGGCTGCGCGTGCCACCGCGGTGCTCACCGGCATCGGTGCCGCAGCCCTCGGAGCGGTGAGCATCGCCCAGGCCGACACGCCCACGACCTCCGGTCGGCACAGCGGAGTGACGGCCACCGCTGGTGACGGCACATCGGTGGCCGTGCCGATTTCGGGCCGCGACCGCGTCTACACCGCGGACCAGACCTCCAACACGGTCACGGTCATCGACCCCTCCACCAACAAGACGCTCGGCACGATCGCCCTCGGTGCACAGCGTCTGGGCGCAACGCTCAGCCCGCAGTACACCGACAACGTCGGCGTGCACGGTCTGGCCTTCTCCCGTGACGACAAGCGCCTGGGCGTCGTGAGCGTCACCAGCAATACGGTCGACATCATCGACACCGCCACCAACAAGGTGATCAACGAGACCGACGTCGGCCGTGCCTCGCACGAGGGCACCTTCACCGCAGACGGCAAGCAGTTCTGGGTCGCCGACCGCGGCCGGGACACCGTCACCGTCGTCGACGCCGTGCACGGCGGTGTGATGAGGAACATCAATGTCGGCCCCGGGCCCTCCAAGGTCGTCCTCAGCCCCGACGGCAGGACCGCCTATATCAACCACATCAGCGCGGCCGAGCTCACCGTTGTTGACGTGCGCACCCACAAGGTCCTCTACAACATCAAGGGCCTCGGCGACACCTTCTCCTCCGACGAGGCGATCTCACCCGACGGCACGGAGCTGTGGGCCGCGCACAAGCGCGTCGGCCTGACCAGCGTCATCGACCTCGAGCACCGCAAGGTCGCGGCCGTGCTGAAGACCGGTCCGGACACCAACCACCCCAACTTCGCCAACACGAAGAACGGCTCGTTCGCCTATCTGACCGTGGGCGGCCTCGACCAGACGCTCGTCTACCGCCGCAAGCCCGGCGGCACGCCCGAACTGGTGACCCGCATCCACGACACCGGCCACGCACCGCACGGCCTGTGGCCCAGCGGGGACGGCAGCCGCATGTATGTGGGCATGGAGAAGTCCGACGCCGTCGACGTCATCGACACCGCCACCAACAAGGTCATCGACACGGTCGGCGTCGGCCAGGAACCTCAGGCCCTGGTGTACGTGCCCAACGCGGCACCCGCAGGATCCGCTGCCAACCTCGGCCGTCAGGGGCTGGGGGAGGCACCCCGCAACGTGCCCACCACCCTGCCTGATGGCACGGCGGGCGAGACCATGCGCCCCGGTGACAAGGGCCGCCAGCTGGAAGCCACCATCCGCCCCGTGAGCGGGCTCGACATGATTCAGCTCCAGGCCCGCGGCCTTCAGCCGACCACCACCTACCAGGCCTACTCCGTCCAGACGGACGGCAGCAAGATCCGCCTCCTGTCGTTCACCACGGACTCCGCGGGCAACGCCCCCCAGATCCTGGCCTTCGCCGACTTCACCGGCGTGAGCGTCTCCATCACCGCCCAGGGCAAGGCCACCGCACAGACACTGGCTCGGATGTCGTCCGCGGTCGCTTCCATGCACCCCGGCTCGGACAGCACCGTCGAGGCTGCCGATCTTCTGTACTGCGACTGCTGCTGAAAGGCCTCACGCCACCATGACACGCTCACCTCGCATCCGCTCCAGGCGGCGCGCACACCGGGCGGCGGCAGTGCTGGCAACTGCCGCGGGAGCACTGTTCCTCGTGGCGGGGCCGGCCTCGGCACACGTGCGGGTTTTCGCCGACGGCGCCAAGGAGGGAAGCCCGGCCACCCTCCGGTTCCGAGTGCCCTCCGAGGAAGCGGACGCCACCACCGTCCGCGTCGACGTCACCCTCCCCAAGGGAGTCACGTCCACCGGCATTCCACCGGCCTCCGGCTGGACTCGGAAGGAGATTCCCTCTCCTTCCGGCGGAACGACCCAGGTCATGTGGACAGCCACAGCGGGCCACGAGATCAAACCCGATGAACACCGCTACTTCGACGTACAGGTGGGGCCGCTCCCGAAGAAGGCCAGTATCGCCTTCGATGTGGCCCAGACCTACTCGGACGGGTCGATCGTGAACTGGAACGAGCGTCAGACAGGCACCAAGATGCCGGACTTCCCTGCCCCCGTACTCGTCCTGGACGCGGCCGCCGCCAAGGCCGAGGAGATCCACCAGCAAGCCACCGCGCAGCCGACGCCGACTACCGCGGCATCCCCTGCAGCAGTGGCAGCCATTCAAGAACAAGCCGCAGGCGGGGTGTCGTGGCTCCCGTGGACTGTCGCCGGTGCCGCCGTCCTGGGCGCAGGCGCCGTGGTCGTCAAACGGCGCAGGACGCCTTCCCGCAGAGCATGAGAACAACAGTCGCGAGGAACTGACCGCGCCAAGAGTGGAGGGGCAGGGGCCAACACCCCTGCCCCTCCACTTCGTAGGCGCCTGTCCCCGCGCCGCTGCCCACACCAGCGGGGTACAGCCACGACCGTGAATGTGAGGACACGCACCATGCCCCTGTGGTCAGTAACCTTCCGCACTCACCTTCTTGACGGCGACACCCCTGTCCATGGCACACAGACCTGGGTCCTGGATGCCGCCTGCCGCCGCGATGCCCTCCTCATCGCGGCCGCCCGCACACAGTCGGAGGCCGCACGCCGCCACCGCCGCTACGCCATGGTCGACACCAGCACAGGCCACGCGGCACTCTGGCGTCCCCCATTTCTGGCAGCACCCTCAGAGACCGGCCCCTAGAAAGCGGATCCAGCCAACGGTCGCAACTCACATGCTGTGAGCTGGCCTCGCGCCTGCGGGGGAGACTGTCCGCATGGCCCTCAAGAAAGCAGAAACCCTCTCTGACCGGCGGGAATGACGACTGCTGAGGCCCCTGTCTCGTCACCGGCAGAGGCAATTTCCATCAGGCCGGGGCGGTACTGCTGGTCGCAACGGCCGCAAATCCGATGTGCAGGCGGGCCCGACAGCCGGTAGCGGTCCGCCGCGCCGCGATCGGGTCAGGGGGTCCCGTTGAATTCTTCGTGGAGGTGCGGCAGGAACGAGGCGAGGTGATTCATCTCAGCACCGCAGTGATAAAGCAGATCCTGGCCGAACGTCGGCCCCAGCGCCTTCTTGCCCAGACGCGGCAGTGCGGAGTCGCCCAGCTTCCGGGCGGTCTTTCCCCTCAGAAGTGCTGCTCCCCGGCCGGGTACGGAATGGTGGGGCAGGTCGAGGACTTGCGGGTCACTGAGGAAGAAACGGCTGCGCATTTCGGCGCCGTCGGTGGTGGGGCGGACCTGGTGAATGAGCCAGCCCTGGGCGACGGGGTACTGGCTGAGTCCGACCCGGGCGCAGATGACGGCGTGGCCGGGGCCGGGTTCGTCGAAGCCGAGGCGGGTGGGGTCGGTGAAGCGGATGGCGAGCCGATGGAGAAAGCCTCCGACGTACTCGTCGACGTAGGAGACGTTGTCGATGTAGCGCTGGCGGTCGGTCAGGGTGCGGTCGGCACTGCGGTCCTCGCCCAGGGCGGAGAACTGGTGGGCGTCGGGGTACCAGAGTTTGTAGCGGGCCGTCTCGGTGGAGTGCCAGCCGAACCACCAGTCCCACATCTCTGCGGTGACGCCGGGCATGTCGGTGAGGACGGAGACCATGACGCCGCCAGGGACGCGGGTCCAGCCGGTCTCCATCTTGTGGTAGCCGGGGCGGGACATGATGCGGGCCGCTTCGTCGACGTCGTAGGCGTATTCGGTCGGAGCCATGCCCGCGCCGATGACGTCCCGGACGTGGTTCTGGACGGGCAGGGTCTCGCGGCGGAAGTACTTGGCGTACGGTTTGGCTTCCTCGTCCTGGCGGTAGCCGAGGTAGCGCGCTTCCTGCCCGTAGCTGTCGGGGAAGCGGGCTCTGTCGGCGTCCGTGGGGCTGTACTGGATCATGGACGCTTCCTTGGGCAGAGGGGGAGACCACGGGTGGGTTCTGGAGTCTGTTACTGCTGATGGTCGCCGTGGTGGCGGACGCGGCCGAGGATTGCCCGGGTGGCGTGTTCGCCCAGGAGGATGCCGAGCAGCCCGATCAGGGCGGCCCACGGCGGGGCCGGCGAGGCGACGCCCATCAGTTGGTAGAGGGCTCCGGCCAGCAGCCCGACGAGGCCCGATGCCGCGTAGCGCCGCGCTTCTGGCGCCGTCATCGCAGCGCGCCCAGGAGCGTGTGGCCCAAGAGCATGCCCGCGAGGCCGGCAAGGCCGTACAGGGGCGGGGCCGGGGAGCGCACGCGCAGCAGTGCGTACACCACCCCGACCAGGACGCCTGCGGCAAGGGCCTCAAGATAGGGGGCCATTTCGTCAGGAGCCTGTCTGCTGCGGGGCGCCACCGCTCGGGGACGTCGCGGTGATGACGGGGAGGCGGAGCACGGCGTCGTGTCCGGCGCCGGTGTGGAAGATGTGCTCGGCCGTGTTGTTCAGGAAGTCGTGTCCGTTGACGAGGTGTTCGGCGGGCCAGCGGTAGATGTCGGCGCCCGCGATGGTCAGGCGCAGGATTTCCCCCGGCTGGAAGTGCGCGGTGATCGGCCAGATCTCGATATCGAGGCGCACGGGCCCGTTCTCGGGCAGGGGCAGGTCGCGGCGGTGGGCCTGGACGGGCCGCTCGGGGGTGGACAGATCAGGGTCGAGTTCGCGGCGGCTGGCACGCATCCACCCGTAGGCAAGAGGTCCGTCGTCGAGGTAGGCGACCAGCGGGTAGCAGACACGGTTCCCGTCGGTGTCGATCTTGTCGAGGGTGACGAAGACATCCATGTCGGCGGCGCCCGGGGATTCCGCCCAGAGAGTGAGGGAGACGGGGCCGGCCAGATCGGTGGTCTCGTCGAAGGTGAGGTCGAAGACGCTCCTTTGATCCCCTGCGTGCCGGTAGGGCTCAGTGGGTGACTTGGTGGGGTCGTATCCGGTCGTGGCCGCCCGGGAGGGGGTAGCGGGGAGCAGCCGGCCGGTCAGTGCGTCAAGGTGGTACGGGCGGTGGCGTACGCCTGCCGGGGGCCAGACGGTCTCGGCGCGGACGGGCCCGGTCTCCGCGCGGTCGCGGTACTCGACGCGGACGGGCGGCCAGGAGCTGAGGTCGTTGTCGATGCCTTTGAGGAAGTGGTCGAAGAACGTGCGCTGACGTTCGACGTTCCGCGGCGTGTAGTAGTAGCGCCACTCCTTGCGGCCGTGGACGTCCAGCCACTTCTGCGCGGAGCCCGTACGACGGTACGCCTCCAGGGTGCCGCGGGTGTGTGTTCCGTGGTTGCCCGTCGAGCAAACGAAGAACGCCGGAACCTCGATCTTCTCCAGTTGGAAGGCCCGGCTGGCCCAGTACTCGTCCAGCAGGGGGTGCGCGAGCAGCCCGCTGAAGACGTCCTCGATCCTGCCGCGGCCGTAGCCGGTCAGCTCGCCGGTGAGATGTCCGGAGAACTGGGTTTCCAGGATGCCGCCCTGGAACATCGACTCTCGGTAGACGTCGCTGATCCCTTCGGACGGGTTGATCGCGGCGAGGTGAGGCGGCCGGGTGGCGGCGACGGTGTACTGGGTCATGGCCAGGTAGGACACGCCGCTCATGCCGACCTTGCCGTTGCTCCAGGGCTGCGTTCCGGCCCATTCGACCAGGTCGTGCCCGTCCTCGGCTTCCTGCGGACTGAGATAGGTGGCGTCGCCTTCCGACCACCACGTGCCGCGCGGGTCGGCGTAGACCACCGCGTACCCGTGACCGACCCAGTACGACGCCACCGGCGCCTCGAAGCGGGTGCCTTCCGGCAGGGGAGGCTCGATGTCCGCGCCGGCCGCCAGGATCGGCGGGAAGCCGTTGTGCTTCCCGTACGGGCCGTACGCCAGCAGGACGGGCACATCGGCTCCGCCTTCGGGCCGGTATACGTCGACATACAGGACAGTGCCGTCCCGCATCTCCACCGCGACGTCCCGCTCGCACCGCATGCCGTCCTCCACCCAGGCCGCCGGGCGGAATCCCGGATAACCGCCTGCCTGCGGCGGCTTGGCCGGGGTGAAGAAGTCCTGGTCGGGTACGGCCTCCACGACAACCTCCAATTAGAGCGCCTGCTCCAGTTTCAATTGACATTAGAGTAACCCCTCTGGTTTGGGACTGTCACGAGGCGCGACAAGGAGAGACCGCGATGACGGAGCAGCAGGACGGGATGCGGCGGCCCCAGCAGGCGCGCAGCCAGGACTCGACAGCGAAGGTGCTCGATGCCGCGCTGCAGATCCTGAGCAGTCAGGGACCCAAAGCGCTGACCATCGCTGCCGTCAGCAAGGCATCGGGGGTGTCGAACGGGGCCATCTACCATCGATTCGTCGACCGCCGGAACCTTCTCGTGGCAGCCCAGGACCGCTTCCTGGCCCAGATCGAGCACGCCTGGCTCTCGCGCACCGCGCCGGCCTGGAATGTCGATGACCGCACAACTCTGCTGCACCGCCTGGTCGACGCGTTTGTCGATGTCTTCTCCGAGAACCGGCTGGTCTTCCAAGCGTTCATGCTCAGCGGCTACGACGACCCCGATCTGCGCGCCCGCGGCGCGGCGAGCACGAGGCGGGCCGCGGAGGAGTTCAGCGCCTTGCTGGCGGAGCGTTTCGGGACCAGTCCGGAAGCCGCTGACACGGCGTACCGGATTCTGTGGGGGCAGGCCGTCTCCACAGCACTGTTTGCCGACGACGAGGTCACCGCGCTCACGGTCAGCGAACAGAGCCGGCGCGGGCACCTGGTGCACGCCCTCCAGGCGGTCCTGGGGGTATGACTTGCTCTTGGTGCCTGCCCCAGCGGTGAACCCTCGGCAGATCCCCGACCGGCACCGAGCCAGCCACCGATGGCCCACCGCCACCTCGCTCGTCGCGTACGGACTGACACCCGCGGCCACGAATTCCTCTGTGGGTCAAGGCACAGCGAGCTCGGCTGCTACGGATATCAGTCGGATGTGGTGGGTGGAGGTACAGGGGCCCATGCCTTGGGTGAGGAAAGCACGAAGGACGTCGCCGGTTTGCCGAGCTCGTTGAGCTGATCGATCAACGGCTCCAGTGCTCCGATCTCGTGCGCGACCACGCGCAGGATGTGGTCGTCGGTGCCGGTGACGCGGTGATCTTCAAGAATGTGCGGTGCAGCTCGGGCAATGTGGGCGGTCTGGTGAGACTGGCGGACGCCTGTGGTGGACAGCACGACGAAGGCCTGGACGGGCCAGCCCGCCTTGGCCGGGTCGATTCGGGCGCCATAGCCGGTGATCACCTGAAGGCTCTCCAGGCGCCGGACCCGAGCGGCCACAGCCGGTGGGCTGAGTCCCACTCTCCGCGCGAGCTCCCGGAAACCCAGCCGGGCGTCTTCCTGCAGCAGCCCGAGCAGCTGCCAGTCCATGGTGTCCAGATTCGCCATGCTGCGATAGCAGCCTATGACTTGACGTTTGGCAAGTTCTTCGCGGCTGTATCGACGCGATATGCATTCCAATCCCGGAATCCCCTTGCGTACGGTCTCGACGTGCCTCATCCGGGCACGCCCTTCGATCTCGTGGAGAACTGATGAGCCGCCGTGGTCTGTGGCTGTTCCTGATCACGTCCGTACTGTGGGGAGTCCCCTACCTACTGATCAGCGTGGCACTGAAAAGCATGGGCCCGTTCAGCGTCGTAGCGGGGCGCGTTGCCTTGGGGGCGCTGGTATTGCTGCCAGTGGCCTGGCGACGCGGACTGCCCCGTCTGCTGCGCGAGCGATGGCGTCCGCTGCTGCTGCTCGCCGTGGTGGAGGTCGCAGTGCCGTTCACGCTCATCGCGTGGGGTGAGCACACCGTTTCGTCGGGGCTCACCGGGGTGCTGATCGCCACCGAGCCGCTGTTCATCCTGGCCCTGGGCGTGTTCCGGGGAAATCGTGAGCGATTGGCGCGAGGGGCCTGGGGCGGGGTACTGCTCGGCTTCCTGGGTGTCGTTGTCCTGCTCGGCGTGGCGGACGCAGGCGCTGGTGCCGTGCTGGTGCTCGCCGGCGCTGCCTGTTACGCGGGCGGTGCGGTACTGATGCATCGGCTCTTCCCCGATGTTCCACCGCTGACCGTCAGTGCGGGCATGCTGACGTTGGCCGCCGGTCCGTTGCTCGCAATAGCCGCATTCTTCGAACCGGTTCCCCACGTCACAGCCCAGGCCTCCTTCGCGGTACTCGGCCTGGGAGTGGCCTGCACCGCCGGCGGCTTCACAGCGTTCTTCGCTCTGATCGCCACCGAGGGCCCGGCACGAGCCGCATTCATCACCTACGTCGCGCCGATCGTTGCCGTAGCCTCCGGCGTGCTCCTGCTTTCTGAGCCGGTCACCTCTCGCACGATCGCCGGCATCGTGCTGATCCTGGCTGGTGCCGCATTGGCCGCTCGTCGTCCCCACAACGACACCCACGCAGCCGATACTGCTGAGGCACAACCCTTCCACACCGACATCACGACAGTGGCCGCGAATGAACAGACCGGTCACGTGCGGTGATGCAGTCATGTAGTGGCGGGTGTGCGAGGGCGGCTTTGCCGCACGCCGTCACAGGCAAGCGGTGTCGTCACAGCTGGGGTCTACCCCTGGGAGGTGGACGATGGCGCCGTGGCGCAGACGCTTCCAAGAGTGAGGTCCCGGATGTCGTCCTCGTACAGGGGCAGGGTGCGGCCCAGGTCCGTGTCCTCCTGCCGAAGTCGGTGCAGGTTCGCCTCCGTCCGTTCGCTGGTCTTCGTCGGGTGTCGCGGGCTGGCCGGGCCGTGAGACGCGGAGTCGGAAGTGGGTGTCAATCAGCTCCTTGTAGTGGCAGTGGAACGTGGCCTGCGGGATGCCGAGGTGGCGTTCGACCGGGGTGATGGTTGGCCGGCGTCCGGTGACGGCGGGCCTCGACGGTATCGGTGTCGGGCAGAGCGGGTTTCACGTCGTGGTCTCCGGGGCGTGCAGGGAAAGGCAGGAGGCCGTTTCGCAGCCTTGTTCTTCGAGGCGGTGGCGTACGTAGGGGGCGAGGCGATCGCCGTTGGCCGAGAGCGGTGTCCAGGGCAGCGAGGTGGCCGACGATGGCGTCGCGGTCGGCGGGGGGGGAGCACGGCGTTAGGGCAGGCCAGCAGCTGGCAGTCGGCCATGGCCGGTGTGTCGGCAGGGCCGGGGAGCGTACGGCACAGGGCGCGGTCGGGGTTGTGGACGCAGGCGAGGAAGGCTCCTGGTTACAGGTGGGAGTCGTGGCGGGCGATGATCCGGCGCAGCCGGGCCTCGTCGGTGACGACCTGGCCGTCGAAGACAGCATGGTGAGCGAACGCAGCGAGTCGGGCTTCGGCCTCCGCGCCCGCCGGACCGGGCCGTGCAGAAGGTCGGGTGACAGGACGGGCGAGGTTGGGCGGGGCACGCTGGGCCAGGCTGAAGTTGGGCAGGATGCGGCGGGTGAAGATCTGCCAGGTTGCGCCGTGAGTGCACCCGCCGTCCCGTGATCGACATGGCGCCGGACAATAGCCCGCGGACAGGCTCAACAGCGCATGACCGAAGAGGAACGGGCGCCGGAGGGGCGCGCGTCGAACGTGAGATCCATGGCCGGCAGGCGGCCGGTGGCGAGGTAGGCGTTGACCGTGGCGTCGACGCACGGTGAACCGTAGACGCCGTAGACCGCGTGCTGGTCGGCGCCGCGCAGGGTGACCAGGCGGGAGGAGGGCCACATCCGGCGCACCGCGGTGGCACCCTCGTAGGTGGAGCGCGGATCTCCTGTGGCGTTGACGAGGAGGGCCGGGAGGTCGTCCCTGATGGCCGTCGGGCGTTCGCGAGGCGGGTCCCAGAAGGCACACGGGTTGAGGTTGTTCGTGACGGGCCCGAACAACGCGTCGCGCACGCGGGCCCGTTGCACGTCGCGCCAGTACACTTCCGGGTCCCTCGGGGCGGCCGTGTCGCCGCACAGGATCGAGGTCTGGACGCTGCCGTAGTGCGAGTCGCTGCCGGTCAGCATGAACTCGAGGACCTCGGCGAGCCGAGGAGAAGGGGTGACCTGTCGCCCCTGCGCCGCCCGCAGCAGGTCCTGGACCCCCTGGGCGAAGTCCCCGTAGGCGCTGTCGTTGTCCTGCGAGAGGCCGTTGAACACGACGAGGGGAACGACGTGCTCGTCCACCCGGTACGTCCCGAGCCGCAGGGGCGTGCGGGCGGCGGCGGCCTGGATGCGGTCCACGGTCGCCAGCACCGCCCCGCCGGTGCGGCCCAGGCCGTAGGTCGCGTCACGGGCGGCGGCCCACGAGGCCCAGTCCGTCAGCGCGTGACGGTTGGCCTTCTCGCTGCCGCGCAGCAGCCGGGGACCGTAGCGGTCCGGGTCGACGACACCGTCCAGGACGACCCGCTCGACGCGGCGGGGGAACAGCGTGGTGTACACCTCGCCCAGGTAACTGCCGTACGAGTAGCCCAGGTAGGAGATCCGCCGCTCACCGAGCGCGGCACGGATCACGTCCATGTCGCGTGCCGTGTTGCGGGTGCTGACGTACGGCAGCACGTCACCCTCGTGCCGTCGGCAGCGCTGCGCGAGGTCCTGGGCGAAGGCCGTCATGCGGTCGAACCCCGCGCGGTCGACACCCGCGCCACGGATCGCGGAGCCGGTCGGCCAGTGGCAGTCCAGCGGGGTGCTCCGGCCGACGAAGCGGGGATCCACGCCCACCACGTCGTAGCGTGCGGCGACGTCCTTCATCGCGTCGCGGACCCACGGCGGGTCACCGAGCGTCTGCCCGCCGGGGCCGCCGCCGTTGAGCAGCAGCGGGCCGACACGGTGGGCGGTGTCGGTGGCGCGGATCCTGGAGATCGCGACGGTGATCGTGCGGCCGTCGGGGTCGCCGTAGTCCAACGGCACGCGCACGTCGGCGCATTGGGCGCCCGCCTGTTCGAGCTCCTTGCCGGTCGCGTCGTCGGGGCCGCGCACGCAGCTCTTCCAGTCGAGGCGCTGATGGTGGAAGCGCGCGAGGGGGTCGGAGGCGGCCTGGGCCGGGACAGCGGTGGCGGGTAACGCGGTGAGGGCGAGAGCGGTGGCGGCCACGCCCAGGGCGGCTTTTCGCGCCGTTGCCGAAGCGCCGTGCGGCGCGGGAGTCGAGCGGATCACTGGTGGTTCCCTTCGATCGGTGGTGTGGCACGGGAAGGCGGGTCTTCGCAGAAGGCGGTCCCGACGAGGTCGAGGAAGTCCTGTTCGGCCTGGAGCGTGGCCGGTACCTCGTTGAGCGCGACGGCCACACTCCGCCCACCCGGCCCCACCGCGGTCAGCGCCCGGTGCCCTCCGGGCACGGTTCCCGCGTGGCCCCACCACAGGCCGCCGCAGCGCAGCGGGGAGGTGATCAGGCCGAGCCCGTAGCGGGCGCCGGGCCAGAGGCGGTCGGGGTCGGCGGCCACCGTGCGCCGCATGTCGGCCAGTTGGTCCGCGGGCAACAGCCGGCCGCCGAACAGCGCGGTGACGAACCGGGTCAGGTCGGCTGGTGTGGAGACGAGTGCGCCACCGACTCCGCCGAAGGTCGTGTTCCATGCGGTGCCGTCCGCGAGGCGGCCGTCCTCGGACGCGAAGTAACTGCGCGAGTGCCGTCCGCGGATGCGGGTGTCGTCCCCGGGCCAGTAGGTGTCGCGCAGCCCGAGGGGCCGGATCACGCGACGGGTGATCTCCGCCTCCGGCGCATGTCCCGTGACCTCGCGGATGATCATTCCCGCGAGGAGGTAGTTGGTGGTGGCGTAGTGCCAGGAGCCGCTCGGGCGGGGCAGGTCGAGGGCGCGGGTGACGAGTTCGCGCGGCTCGAAGTGGCGGTACCGGAGGCGTTCGGGGTGCTCCCACTCGGGGGCCTCGAGGTAGTCGGGCAGTCCGCTGGTGTGCCGCAGCAGCTGCCGTACGGTGATGCGGCGGCCGTCGTATCCGTTGTGCCGGACGAGACCCGGCAGGTAGCGGTCGACGGGCTCGTCGAGCGAGATCCGGTGCTCGGCGGCGAGTTGGAGCACGACGGTCGCGGTGAACGTCTTGGTGACACTGCCCGCCCGTAATCGGTCGGTGACGTTCATGGGGCGGCCCGTGCTCAGGTCGGCCGTCCCGACACTCGCGGCCCAACTCCCGCAGGGCAATCCTTCGTTGGGGTCGGTGATCAGGACTGCGGCTCCGGTGATCCGGTCGCGATCGGTCAGGGTGCGCAGTGCCTGGCGCAGGTCGCCGTGCGGTGCGCACACGGACTGCTGCCGGGCCGGGGGCGGTTGTGCGGCAGCCGGGGCGACGGGCAGGACGAGGGCGGCCAACAGGGCCGCCGTTCCTGCGCGTCCGACCGGCCTCGAGGTGAGGAGGGAGATAGCCATGCGCCACAACGCTAGGCAGGCGCCACGCCGAGGTCACTCGGGCTGGCGGCCCATTCGCGGGTGGGGACAGCCACAGGGCGGACCCTGTGGCACACCCCCGCACTGGCCGGCATCGGGGCCGGGGTTCGGTGTGCGGGCCACGGCGGTCGACCCGACCGGGGCGGGGCCGCGGGTTCGGTGAACCTGCGGCCCCGCCCCGGTGTCGGGTCAGGACGGGTCGCCGTACTGGAGTCCGCGTCCGTTGGTGCCGACGTAGACGCGGCCGAAGGTGTCGGGGTCGCCGGTGACGATGCCGAGGCCGACGAAGTTGCCCCACTGGTGGGCGTCGTCGTTGACACGGAGCCAGGTGGCGCCCTTGTCGGTGGAACGGAAGACCCCGGTGACGTTCTTGACGGTGCCGATCAGGTACAGGGCCTGGTAGCCGGTGCCCGGCTTGGCCTTGCCGAACCCGAGGGCGGAGGCGGACTGCACCGAGCTGAGGGTGGTGAAGGTGCGCCCGCCGTCGGTGGAGTGCGACAGCCCCTTGCCGCCGCCGGCGATCCACAGGTCCCCGCCTATGCCGGGGACGGCCACGAGCCGGCCGTCGGGCAGGCCGGCGGCGCGGGCCGTGAAGGTGGCACCGCCGTCGGTGCTGGTGTAGAGGGTGCCGCCGGACAGGGAGTAGAAGGTCCGGGCCGCCGAGCGGTCGGCGACGACCACGGCGTCGGTGCCCAGGCCGGCGACTCTCGACCAACTCGCCCCCTGGTCGGTCGAGCGGTACGGGGCCTGGCCGGACTCGGTCCACACGATGGTGGAGCCGTCCGCCGCGAGCGCGATGCGGCCGCTGTCGGCGCTGCCCACCGGTTCCGCCGTGAAGCCCTGCCAGCTGCGGCCGCCGTCGGTGGACCAGGCGCCGTCCTGCGCGCCGCCACGACCGACCCGGACCATCATCGAGGGCTTGGACTGGGCGAAGTCGATGTCGCTGCTGTTGCTCATCAGCGGGTTCTTCAGCCGTCCGGCGGGCACCTTGGTCAGGGAGTCATGGCGGAAACCGCCCTGGTCGCCCATGGCGGTGATGACGGTGGCACCACCGGGCGGGGCGATCGCGTCCGCCAGCGCGGTCTCCTCCAGTCCCCGGGCGCCCGCGGTCCAGTGGCTGGTGCCGCCGGAGTCGGTGGCGGTGGCGTCCTTGCTGCGCCAGATGCCGTTGCCGGTGCCGTACAGCACGTGCCCGGAGTTGAAGGGGTCGATGGACAGGGCGGTCATCCAGTGCCCGATGCCGGTACCGACGTAAGGGGCGGCGGAGGCGTTCCGCACCGACTTGGCGGCGAGCGCCTTCCAGGTCGTGCCGCCGTCGGTGCTGCGGTACAGCTCGTCCTCGGGCCACCAGCGGTCGAGGGTCGTGACCATCACCGTGGAGGGCTTGCGCGGGTCGACGGCCAGACCGGAGAACCCGTAACCGCCCTGGGAAGGGGAGACGTTCTTCCAGGTGCTCCGCGAGGGCGTGTACTTCCACACCGAGCCCGCTGTCACGTCGTTGGGTCCGAGGGCGTTGGTGTACGTCAGGTACAGCGAACCGTCGCCGGACACCACACCGTGCTGGGGCAGTTGACCGGTGGGCTGCCCGGGGAGAGCCTGCCAGGTGCCGCCGCCGTCGGTGGAGCGGTACAGCGAGGTGGACTTGTCGTTGACGCCGACGTAGACCGTCCTGCTCCCGGCCGGGCCGTACGTCACGAAGGAGATGCCCCCGCCGCTGCTCGCACCGTCCTTGACCGGGAACGAGGAGACCTGTGTCCACGTCACGCCGTAGTCGGTGCTGCGCCACAGGCCGTTCTTGCGGGTGCCCAGCAGCAGGGTGTCGTGGTCGGCGGGGTCGACGACCAGGCGTTCACCCGCGCCGCGGCCCGGCTCGTTGGCACCCAGCTTGAAGGGCAGGTTCGTGCGCTTGAAGGTGCGGCCCCGGTCGGTGGACCGCAGGATCGCGCCGTTGCCCGCCCACTCGTTGGTGTAGGTCCCGGCACCGAGGTAGAGACGCTTGGGGTCGACGGGGTCGGTGGCCAGCGAGTCGATGCCCAGCAGGTTCCAGTCCTTGTCGCCGAACCGGTCGGTCAGCGGGATCCACTGCTCGGCAGCGGTGTCCCAGCGGTAGGCGCCGCCCATGTCGGTGCGCGCGAACAGCAGTCCCTTCTCACGCGGGTTGAACACCAGCCCGGTGACGTAACCACCGCCCACCACCTGGGCGTTCTTCCACACATAGGGTCCGGCCGCCTGAGTCGCGGCCGCTTTGACCAGCTTCCACTGCTGGTTGGTGCCGCTCTTGGCCGGATTCTGGACGATGGCCGCACCCTCGGCGGTGGAACCTCCGGCGACCTCCAGGACCTGGCCACTTCTGCGGGAGATGAAGGTGACGGCTTCGGAGCCGCTCACCTCCTTGATCCTCCATTGCTGGGAGGTGGTGGAGCTGTCGGTCCGCTGCTCGGCCGGGGCACCCTTGGCGGTCGAACTGCCCGCTATTCCCAGCACCTTGCCGCTGCTGCGGTTGACCAGCTCGTAGTAGCCGTCCGTGGTGGGCTTCAGCTTCCACTGCTGGTTGGCGGTCTTCTGGTCGGTCCACTGCTGGATGCGGGTGCCGTCGGCGACGGAGTACCCGTTGACGTCGAGCACTTTGCCGCTGCGTACGGAGACGAGCCGGTACCAGGCGCTCCGGTCGACCATCGCCGCCTGCGAGTCCTGCTGTGTGAACAGGAAGTACGGCACGACGGCGGCCGGCACGCCGAGCAGCAGACCGGTGGCGGTCCAGCGACGGCGGTGACGCCCGCGGCGCCCGCCGTTCGTGGGGTTGTTCATGGGAAGGACGTTCTCCTTGCGAGCTGTTGACCAGCGGAACCCGGATCCAGGCACTGCGGTGACCGGATCCGACTCCTTGTGGTCACAGGTCCCTCAAAGGGTTGCCTTGTGTCGCGAATTCCGTGGTTCACGGACTCGTCCGCCCTGACGGAGCCGCGCGGGCCCGTATTCGCCGGCTGACCAGGCGGTGCCAGCTCCTACGATCGGCCGGTGACCGAAACTCCGACGCACTGGACCGTGCGTCATTTCTCGCAAGCCAATCCCGCCGGCCCCGGCTGCGACAGCGTTCCGTCCCTGTTGCGGCGACTGGCGGATTCCGTCGAGGCGTTGGGGCCCGCCGAGATCCAGGACGTGGTGATCTCGTCGGAGATGACCGAGCACGGCCCCTGGTGGTCGGGGACCGTCTACTTCCATCTGCCTCAGGACGAGCACTGATTCCGGCTTTCACGGGCGTGCGCCGGATCACGACGGGCGCGACGGTGGCCGTGCCGAAGGGCTCCCTTCGTCGCCGTCATGTTCGTCGTGGCCGAGCCCCTACGACGAATCCCGGTTCGTGTCGCCGCCCGGCTGATCCAGTAGTGCCGGTACCTCGCTCAGCGACGACACGGACGGACCGGCCCAGTCGTCCTCGCGGGTGTGGGCGTCGTTGTCGGCCCAGTCCGTGGCCCGGAGCAGGAACGCTCGCATGCCGCAGCGGGACGCGCCGGTGAGTTCGTGTCCTCCCCCGTCGCCGATGTACAGGCACTCCTGCGCAGTGGCGTCGAGATGGTGCGCGATCAGACGGAAGAGCTCCGGGTCGGGTTTGCGCCGCCCCTCCTCGCAGGAGAGCACCCGCGCATCGACCAGATCTGCCACCGGCAGCCGCGGCCAGGTCTCGGCCAGCTCCGCGGTGCAGTCACTCAGCACGCCCACGCGCATTCCCCGCGCACGCAGTTCGCTCAGTGCCGGGACGGCGTCCTCGCGCAGGACGAAGAGCTCGCGTTGAGCCGTCAGTCGCGCGCTGCAGGCAGCGGCGAGGGCTTCGTCGCTCGGCTCGACTCCGCAGCGCCGCGCAAGCGTGCGGAAGGTCGCCGTCAGATCGCCCAGGCTTCCGGTGGCCCGTTCGGGAAACGAGGTGTCCAAGGCCGCGCGCCAGGTGCGCGCGGGGATGCCGAGGGGAGCCGCGCTCCGAGCGGCATGCTCATCCCAGACATGCGCCGGCGTGCTGGGAGTCAGGGTCCCGAAGAAGTCGAAGATGACTGCGGTGATCGGCATGGCCTGGACCCTAGCGCTCGCGGTGCGCTTGACGATCTCCAAAGTCAGAGCGAGCAGTCGGCTGATCGGCCGTCAGGAGAGCCCGCCGGCGCCACGGCGTGCCTTGGCACGGCCGGTCCGGGTACGGGAGCGACCCCACGGTGTCACAGCGCGATCAGCCCGGCTGTCGTCGCCTTGAAGCCGCAGGCGTCGAAGTAGAACGGACTGAGATGTTCCTCGAAGTCGACATGGAGCCACTCGCATCCGGCGGCACGGGCTTCATGGGCCGCGGTGGCCACCAGCGCGGCTCCGACACCTTTGGCCCGGCGGTCCTGTGCGACCACCGTGTCCAGGATGAAGGCGTGAACTCCGCCGTCCCAGACGACATTGACGAAGCCGACCAGCGAGTCGTCCTCCCGGGCGCAGACCCAGCCCAGGCTGTGGCGCTCCAGTCTTGCTCGCCAGTCGGTCCGAGCGACCGGGTGGTCGAAGCCGTCGGCGTGCAGCGCGTTGAGGGCGGCGTTGTCGACGTCGCCCCGCCACTCGTACGTGATCGTCACGGCTCGATCGTAGTGTCCGGGTGCCTTGTCGACGGCTCGGCATCGGCGGGGCTACGGGGATCGCCGCACAACCACGGTTGCCTGCCCCTTCGTTGCCCGGCCCATCGTCTCGCCCTCAGAGGAGTCGACCCGAAGCGTGAAGCGCGTCGAACACCATCTGGTCCACGGGCGAGACCCGCGCGCGGTCGCCGTAGCCGAACCAGTCCGACTCCTCGACCTCTCTTGAGGCGAGCAACGGGCCGGTGTGGTCGGCGGTGTAACAGATCATCCGGAACTCGGGGCGTCCGTCATGCTCCCTCCGCGTCTCGAAGGTGCCCACGTGCTCCATGGTGGAGGTGTCGACCCGGGTCCGGAGTTCTTCGTCGATCTCGCGCGCCAGGGTCTCGGCATCGGACTCGCCCGGCTCGCGCTTGCCGCCCGGGAAGTAGAAGACGTCCAGACCGTGGTTCCGCGTCACCAGCACCCGCCCTTCACGCAGCAGAACCCAGGCCACCTTCTCCGGGACCATCTCGACCTCTCCCATGCCCGGAAAGTACCCATCCCGCGGACTCGTTGATGCCTCGACGCTGCCGGATGCGCCGGCCGCCCGGTCTTCGCGTCCCGGAGGCCGTCCGGTCTGGCATCCTGCGGTTCCCCTGTGGTCTGTGACACCGCTGTGACCGGAGGTGTGGGTTCCGTCACAGCCCTTGCACGTGGCCCCTGGTGAGGTGGGCGGATGCCGACCGTCTCCCGCACCGCACCCACCGTCCTCGCCGCGGCTCTGCTGCTCGCCGCCTGTGGCACCCAGAGCGCGTCGCCGGGCGATGGGGACGGCAACGCCCCTGTCCGGGCAAGGGCGTTGTGCCCGGAGGACCAGGTGCCGTACGGCGGTACGCCGCGCTCCGAACCGTCCCCTCGCTCCACCGGCACACCCGCCGCACTGCCTCTGCCCTCCCTCGGCCGTACGACCGAGGACGGCGTCAAGATCACCGCGTTGTACGCCTGGGGCCCCGACAGCGGGTGCGCGGGTGTCGACTACAGCGCGGACTTCGAGCTCACCAACCAGCAGACGGAGAAGGCCGCTTACACCCTCACCTTCGGGTTCCTCTCGGCGTCCGGAGGCGCGGTCGACAACAGGGAGCGGACCGTCGAGACGGTCGGACCCGGACAGACCGTCAAGGGAACCGTCGTCATGACGGAGACGGCCGAGAACGCGCCCACGGTGACGGGCGTGCAGGTGACCAAGGTGCGCAGCGTCCCCGCAGTCGAGAGGTCGTCCGTCTCGGGAACGTGCCCGAAGTCGGGCGTGCGTCTCTACGCCGACCAGGGGGACGCGGCCATGGGGCTGCGCGTCGTCGGCCTGTACCTGGTCAACTGCGGTGCACGACCGTATCGACTCAACGGCTACCCGAAGCTCGAACTCGAGAACGCGGACCACGAGACCGTGCACGGCGTACGGATCCTGCGGGGCACCGAGGGGATCAGTACCGGGCTCGGAGGGGACAGCGCCCCGCGACCGGTGGTGCTGGGGCCGGGTGAGGCCGCGGTGACGTCGCTGGCCTGGCGCAACACCACTCAGGCCGGCGAAGCGGTGAACGCGCCGTACGTCCGCGTGTGGGCCACACCCACGGCCGATCCGGTGACGGTCGTACCGGAGCTCGATCTCGGGACGACCGGAAAGCTCGGTGTCGGCCCGTGGCGCAAGGACGAGACGTACCGGGGCTCCGCCACCACTCCCGCCGCCCGTCCTTGATGACGCTCCCAGCCGTGATCGCGTGCGCGTTCGCCGTGTTCCTGCTCGTGCACCCGCGGATCGCGCCCGGGATCAAGGTCATGCTCTTCACCGCTCCCCCGGTGGCCGGGGTCGCCTGGCTCCTGGTCGAGGTGTTCGGGCGGCAGCTCACCGCGGCGGTCGTCGTCGCGGTGTTCGTGGTGGTCCTGGTCGCGCTGATCGGGCTCCTCGGTCACCCTCGTCTGCCGATCTGGACGAAGGTGATCGTGTTCGTCTCGGTTCCCGTCGCGGCGATGGCGTGGCTGCTGGTCGTGACGGCGGACGACACGCTCAAGGATCCCGGCGAGGATCCGTGTTCCATGTACTACGGAGGGGTCGGCGTCTCGAAGGCCTTTCCCCCGCAGGCGTACTGCCGCTACGACGACGGCAGCACCCACGACCTCGCGTCCGGTGCCCAGTTCGTGTTCTGGAGCTGCTTCGTCGTCAGTCTGGCCCTGCTGTCGATCGGGCTGTGGCAGGTCGTGCGGGACCCGAGGACCTTCGTACGGCAGTTCCGGTTGCAGCTGACGGAGAGACAGTAGGACGGCCGGCAGGGCCTTTCGAACGCCGATGGGCGCGGAGTGCTACCGGTGGGCGCGGAGTCCGTCGAGGACGAGCGCGAGCATCCGGGGCGCCCGGTCCTCGGGAGTGGTCGCCGCCCGCCAGAGCGCACCGGTGAGCTGGAGGAAGTCGCCGGGATCGGCGTCCTCACGAATGCTGCCGTCCTTCTTGCCCGCGTCCAGCAGTTCCGTGATCGCGGCGACGACGGGTCCGTAGCTCTGCTCGCTGATCGCCTGGTGGGCGCCGGGGCTGAGTGCGTCGCCCAGGCCGTGCTTCCTGCGCATCGCCTCGACGAGGTCGATCGTCCACTGACGGAGTGCTTCGAGTGGCGGCAGCTCGGCCAGCAGGTCGGGGACGGTGCCGATGATGCGGACCACCTCGTCCTGGTAGACGGCCAGGACCAGCGCCTCACGGGTGGGGAAGTTGCGGTACAGGGTGCCCGCGCCGACGCCGGCGCGCTGGGCGACCTGGTTCATCGAGACACCGCCGTCCTCGGCGAACGCCTCGCGGGCGGCCGCGAGGATGCGTGCCCTGTTCTCTCGGGCGTCTGAACGGACCACGGGACCTCACCTTGATAAGTGGAGAGTTCTCCACTACGTTATTCGGAGAGCTCTCCACATACTCTAAGGAGCGTCATGCAATACATCAAGCTCGGCACGACCGGCCTCGACGTGTCCCCCGTCGCGATCGGCGCGATGACCTACGGCGAGCCCGACCGCGGGCACCCCGTCTGGTCCAGGGGCGAGGAGGACGCGCGCCCCCTCATCCGGCACGCGGTCGAGGCGGGGATCAACTTCTTCGACACCGCGAACATGTACTCCAACGGCTCCAGCGAGGAGATCCTCGGCCGCGCGCTCAAGGACTTCGCCGACCGGGACGCCGTGGTGATCGCCACCAAGCTGCGCCATCCGATGCGCCTGGGACCGAACGGACGGGGGCTGTCCCGCAAGGCGATCATGACCGAGGTCGACCATTCACTGCGCCGCCTGGGCACCGACTACATCGACCTCTACCAGATCCACCGCAACGACCACGCCACTCCTTGGGAGGAGACCCTCGAGGCACTCAGCGACCTCGTGAAGGCCGGCAAGGTCCGTTACCTCGGCGCCTCGTCCATGCACGCGTGGGAGTTCGCCAAGGCCCTGCACCTGCAGAAGGCGAACGGCTGGGCGCGGTTCGTGTCGATGCAGGACCACTACAACCTCCTCGCCCGTGAGGAGGAGCGCGAGATGATCCCGCTGTGCCTGGACGAGGGAGTCGGCACCGTCATCTGGTCGCCGCTGGCCCGCGGCCGCCTCGCCCGCGCGTGGGACGACGCCCGTTCGACTGCGCGCTCCGAGACGGACGGGTCCTACGCCGACCTGCTCTACTCACCGGCGCAGGAGGCGTCCAACCGCGCGATCATCGACGCGGTCGGGCAGGTGGCCGACGCGCACGGTGTCAGCCGCGCACAGGTCGCGCTGGCCTGGCTGCGCCGCCAACCGGTCGTCACCGCCCCGCTGGTCGGCGCCGGCTCGATCCAGCAGATCGACGAGGCCGTCGCCTCCCTCGACGTCGAGCTCACCGACGACGAGGTGCGCGCCCTGGAGGCTCCGTACACCCCCCGCTACGACTGGCAGGGCGTCTCGGACGAAGCCGAGTTGGAGGCCATCCGCCGGCGCGTCCCCGGAATGGCCCTCGCATGACGCCGATCGTCCGCTCCGGGGCCGCCGCCCGCACCGGAGCCCTGCTCATCCTCCTCGGCCCGCTCGTGTCCTGGCTCGCCGAGTTCGTCACCGCCGCCGCCTGGCAGGACCCGCCGTACGCGCCGCTCCACGACTGGGTCAGCCACCTCGGCCTGACCGGCCCGAAACAGACCGCCTTCGGACAGGTCGCCCATTCACCCCTCGGCGCCGTCATGGACACCGGTTGGGTGATCTACGGCGTCCTCCTGATCGCCGGCACGTTCCTCGTGTTCGACCCGCGCAAGGGCGCCCGCCCGACCGTCATCGTGATCCTCGCCGCCCTCGCCGGAACCGGGGTCTCGCTCGTCGGCATCTTCCAGGGCTCCAACGCCAACGTCGAGAACGGCCTGATCGCGTTCCACACCCTCGGCGCGCAGAGCGTCATGGTCACCGGCAACCTCATGGCGATCGCCGTCGGGCTCGGCGGAGCCCGGATCGGACTCGGGAGGGGCCGGTCGATCACCAGCATCGCGCTCGGCACCTTCGGACTGCTGGCGTTCCCGCTCTTCATGGCCGACGTGCTCACCGGCTGGATGTGGAACGTCGGCATGTTCGAACGCGCCGTGATCTACCCGATCATGATCGGCCACGCCCTTCTCGGAAGCGGCTTGGCCGCTGCCCGGCGGCGGCCCGTGACACACCCGCCCACCCCCCTCGACGTACGCGTCGCGAGCTGAGGAGACACGCATGAAACGAGTTCTGGTCACCGGAGGAACAGGATTCATCGGGAGCTGGTGCATCCTTGCCCTGCTGGACGCGGGGCACCCGGTCCGCACCACCGTACGCGACCTGCGGCGCGAGCCGGAGCTGCGCTCCTGGCTGCACGCGGCCGCACCGTTCGACGACGACCGCCTCACCGTCGTGCGAGCCGACCTCGAAAAGCCCGACGGCTGGGACGACGCCGTCGCCGACTGCGAGTACGTCCTTCACGTCGCCTCGCCGACCCTGCGGCATGTGCCGGCCCATGACGACGAGTTGGTGGTACCCGCCCGGGAGGGCGTCCTGCGGGTGCTGCGCGCCGCCCGTGACGCCGGTGTGCGCCGGGTAGTTCTGACCAGCGCCTTCGGCGCCATCGGGATCGGGCACCCGGAGCGTTCGACCCCGTTCACCGAGGAGGACTGGACCGACGTCGACAGCGACATCCCGCCCTATCAACGGTCCAAGACGCTCGCCGAGCGCGCCGCCTGGGAGTTCGTCGAGGACGAAGGAGGTGGTCTGGAGATGGCCGCGGTTCATCCCGTGGGGGTCCTGGGACCCGTGCTCGGCGCCGACGACCCGCCGTCGCTGCGTCTGGTGCGCAGGATGCTCGAAGGGCGGGTCCCCGCGTGCCCTCCCTTCGGGATGGGGTACGTCGATGTCCGCGACGTCGCCGATCTGCACCTGCGCGCGATGACCGATCCGGCAGCCGACGGAGAACGCTTCCTCGCCATCGCCGGGCACAGCATCCGCCTCGTCGACATGGCACGCATCCTGCGCGACCGCCTGGGCGAGCGCGCCGCGAAGGCCCCGACCAGGGAACTGCCCGTATGGCTGACGCGCGCCCTGGGCACCGTGAACCCGGAACTGCGCCTTCTCAGGCACCAGCTCGGCCGGGACCTCGACGCCACGAGCGCCAAGGCGGAGCGGCTCCTCGGTTGGCGGGCCCGTCCCATCGAGGACACCATCGCGGACACCGCCGAGAGCCTCCTCGCCCACGGCATCGGGACCTGAGCGGCCATCGGCCGACCGGGGCGGCACGCCTCTAGCACTGCGGTTGGGCCACGGGTTTCGCCGAGTCCGACGGAGACGGCGGGACCGCCCGCCTGCGCGGCGGAGAGGTCCCTCGGCCCAGGCGTCGGTCGACGGAGGCCATGAAGTTCACTGCGGGCCTGCGCACCCTGTCTCAACGGCGGGCCTGCGCACCCTGTCTCACAGTTCCTTGCGGAAGACCGTGGAGCTGTACCGGACCGTCATCCCGGCGCGCAGGTACAGGTTCAACGCGCCGGTGTCCGAGTGCGTGCCCAGGGAGCAGGTCCGTCGGCCTCGTTGATGGTGGGCGCGGAAGGCGCTGAGGAGCAGGAGTCGGGCGATGCCCCGGTTGCGGTGGTCGCGGCGCACGGCGACCTGTTCGACGTAGCCTTCGTCGGTGTCCGGGAGGTTCAACGAGATCACGGCGCCCACCAGTTGACCGTCGGCGAAGGCCAGCGTCGACGTCGAGGGGGCGAAGGTGGGGCGTTCGACGGTGTGCCGGGCCCATTCCTCGTAACCCATGCGCCGCTGCTGCCATTCGTCGAAGGCGTCCTGGACGAGCTGGTGTGTGTCGGCTTCGTCGCCGGCCCGGAACGGGCGAACCGTGATGCCCGCGGGCGGCTCGGGAAGGGCCGGCTCCTCCGTCATGCGGAACTCCAGCAGCCACTCGGTCACCATCGGCTCGTACGCGCGTGAACGCAGCAGCGCCACTGCGTCCGTGTGGCTGTCGGGGACGGTCTGGACGATGCGGGTGGCGCCCGTCTGCCTGGCCCGGGTCTCGGCCCAGGCCAGCAGTGAACCGCCCAGACCACGGCCCCGCTGCTCGGGGTGGACGTGCACCTCGCAGCGCCGGTTCACCCACGCCCGGGCGGCCAACTGCCCCGTCCGGTCGTGGATCAGCCGGGTGTCCGACTCCGGGACGAGGCCGGGCCTGGCGAAGTCGGCTGCGATGCGGCCGAGATCGGTCCGGCTCAGCCCGAACAGGTCGCGTTCGCAGGCCGCGACCAGACGATGGATGTCATCGAGGTCGTCGGCGGTGGCCGACCGCACCCGGTAGCCGGGAGGCAGTGCTGACACCAGATCTGACAAAGGAGGTCACTCCCGACGCGGCGTCGTTCACGGGCACGGACCGCGACAGTGTTCCGCCCGACCCCGACAGTGATCAACCGATTAACCCGTGTACGCCCCGCTGGATGGGAATCGGACCGGTTGTCGGTCACAGTGGACGCACTCGTTCAAGGGGGACGCGTGGAGGATGGAAGACCCTCGGCGGAAGCCGGTCTGTTCGCGCTGGAAGCCGTCGTCGTGGGGCAGCCGAAGCGTTCTCGGTGGCGCAGGTATCTGGGACCGGCCCTGGCTGTGTCGACCGTGGAGGGGACCCCGCTCGCCCGGGTCACGTACACCGACGACACGCACTGCTTGATGACGGACGCGTCGGGCGAACGCGTCGTCCGTATCGAGCAGTTCGGGCCTGCGGAGTTCCGTTTCACCGACGCCACGGACCGGGAGGTCGGCACCGCCAGTACCGGCCGGTTCGCCAAGACCTGGCAGCTGCGCCTGGGGACGGTGCAGGGACGCCGGCTCTTCCTCACGCGGCGGGGCCCTCTGTCCACCGAGTGGCAGCTCACGGAGACCGATCCGGATCAGGGCCCGGCGCCGGAGGTTCTCGGCCGGGTCACGGTGAGCACCGTCGACGCCTGGATCGGGCTCCAGCAGTACGTCGTCGAGACGGCCCCCGCACTGGACACCTCGGAACGGCGGACCGTCATCGCCTCGGTCGTCTGTCTGCACCTGCTCCGTCGCCCTCCGGGCAGCAGCAGCGCGCCCGCATGAGGCGCGGACCGAGCCCGCCGGAGCCACAACGTACGAGCCGCTGCGGGAGCGGCCGCAGGAGGCATCCGTCACAGAAATGATGTGTCCGCCGCCTCAGTGGGAAAACGACATCGTGACCCAAGGAGGATGACATGGCGAGCGATCGGATCGGACTGGCCGAGGTGGTGGCAGCGGCCGAGGATGCCGCACCAGTGGGCTCCCTCGACGTCGTGGCGCGCAACCTGCGCGACCGGTTCGGTGCCCGGCGTGTGTCCTTCCTGTTCGTCGACATGGTGGGGCAACGTCTGCTGCGGGTCAGCGACGAGGCCGCCGTGCCTCAGGAGCGCGACACCGAGCAGGTCCCTCTCATCGGCGACAGCGCCTACGACGAGGTCCTGCGCACCCAGAACCTGGTGCGGATCCCCAAGGACGGGGAGGGGCAGTGCGTCCTGGCGCCCGTCTCGAACCGGGGCGACACCATCGGCATCCTGGAGCTCTTCCTCACCCACGCGGACGCGGATGTCCTGGAGCAGGTGGAGGAGGCCGCGCACGCACTGGCCTACATCATCGTCACCGACCGCCGTTTCACCGACCTCTACCACTGGGGCAATCGCACCACCCCCGTCAGTCTCGCCGCCGAGATCCAGCGCCAGCTCCTGCCCTCGGCCGCGTCCTGCGAGGCCCCCGCCTTCGCCCTGGCCGGCGCTCTCGTCCCGGCCGCCGACATCGCCGGTGACACCTACGACTACTCGCTCGACCGCGACACCCTGCACCTGTCCGTCACCGACGCCATGGGCCACGACGTCGACGCGGCCCTCATGGCCACCCTCCTGGTCAACGCCTCCCGCGGTGCCCGGCGCGCCGGCGTGGACCTCGCCGAGCAGGCCCGCAGGGCCCACCAGGCCCTCCTCGACCACGGCCGACGCACCTTCGCCACCGGTCAGTTGTTGCGCATCGCCCTGGACGGCACCACGGCCCAACTCGTCAACGCCGGCCATCCCTGGCCGCTGCGGCTGCGCGAGGGCACGGTCAGCGAGCTGTCCCTGACCGTGAACCTGCCCTTCGGCGTCGTCGGCCAGGGCGCGTACCGGGTGCAGGACATCGACCTGCGTCCGGGTGACCGCCTCATTCTCTTCACCGACGGCATGGTGGAGCGGCAGGCGGAGAAAGTCGATCTGCCCGGCCTCCTCCTGGACACCGCGGCCGACCACCCGCGCGAGGTCGTGCGCCACCTGGTCCAAGCGGTCACCGACGCCTGTGACGGCCATGTGCTGGACGACGCCACCGTGCTGTGCCTGGACTGGTACGGGCCGCTCACCACCGACCCCGCCCCTGCCGTGGTCGGCGCCTGACCTCCGGCCACGGCAGGGGCGGCCCGGTGGCTCGATCTGCCATCATGAGCGAAACGGAACGTCGTTCCATGGATGGTGCGGAACACGGGCCCGTCGGGTGATGTGACGAGAGGAGCCTCGCGGTGAGCGACAGCCGCCAGGGCACGGAGAACGCCGCCGCGCCCCAGCGCAAGGACGTCCGGCGCAACAAGCAGCTCCTGCTGGATGCGGCCGCCGCGGTCTTCGTCACCTCGGGCGTGGACGCGCCGGTACGCGACATCGCGGCCCGGGCAGGCGTCGGGATCGGCACGATCTACCGGCATTTCCCCACCCGCGCGGACCTGATCGTGGCGGTCTTCCGCCACCAGGTCGAGACCTGCGCCGAGGCGGGCCCGGCTCTGCTGGCGAGCCGGCCCACCCCGTACGACGCGTTGGAGGAGTGGATCGACCTCTTCGTCGACTTCCTGGTGACCAAACACGGGCTCGCCGCCGCCCTGCAGCACGACAACGCCGGTTTCGAGAACCTGCACGCCTACTTCATCGACCATCTCGTGCCGGTGTGCCAGCAGCTCCTCGACGCCGCGGCGGCCGCGGGCGAGATCCGTGCCGACATCGGAGGGCTCGAGCTGATGCGCGGCGTGGGCAACCTGTGCGTCGGCGCGGAGAGCGACCCCAGCTACGACCCGCGCACCCTGGTCGCCCTTCTCGTCGCAGGACTGCGCCGGCCGGCCCGGCCGAAGTGAGCCGCGAGCGACCCGCACACCCCGCGACCGGTCCCGCCGCATGAGCAACGGCCCGCAGACCCCGCAACCAGTCCTGCCGCATGAACAAGGGCCCGCACACCCGCTGACCGATCCCGCCGCATGAACAGCGGCCCGCAGACCGCTGACCGATCCCGCCGCATGAGCAACGGCCCGGACTCCTGCCGCACCGCCCCCGTCAGCGGCCGTCGGCGGCTTCCGCGCGCGGCTGCCGGTACGGCCGTACCGCGCGCCGTGCTATCGCGAAACGGTGCGTCTCCGAGGGCCCGTCGTAGATCCGGAACGGCCGCACCTCTCTGAACAGGCGGGCGAGCGGCGCGTCGGCGGCCGAGATGCCGAGGGCTCCGCAGATCTGCACCGCGCGGTCGACCACCCGGTTAACCGCCTCGGCCACGAAGGTCTTGGACACCGAGGTCAGCTGGGAGGCGGCCGCCGACGCGGTGTCCAGCTCCCAGGCGGTGCGCAGGATCAGGGCGCGGCTCGCCTCGATGTCGATCTCCGAGTCGGCCAGCATCTGCTGGACCATGCCGAGGTCTCCGAGCGCCGATCCGAACGCCATCCGGCTCCCGGCCCGTTCCAGCGCGACGTCCTGGGCGCGGCGAGCCGCTCCCAGCCAGCGCATGCAGTGGGTCAGCCGGGCGGGGCCGAGCCGGACCTGGGCGCCGTCGAAGCCGCGGTCCACCTCGCCGAGGACCTGCCCCTCCCCCACCACGCAGTCCTCGAAGAGGATCTCGGCGTGTCCGGCGAAGAGCGACTCGTCGAGGGTCTCGATGTTGCGGACCAGGCGCATGCCGGGGGTGTCGGCGTCGACCAGGAACATGGTGGCGCCGCCCGGGTCGCCGGGGCTGCCCGAGGTCCGGGCCATGACGATGGCGAAGCCGGCCCCGTGGGCGCCGGTGATGAACCACTTGTGGCCGTCGAGGCGCCAGCCGCCGGGGACCCGGGTGGCCGTGGTGCGCAGGGAACGGGGATCGGCCCCGGCCCCCGGCGCCGGTTCGGTCATGGCGAAGCAGGACCGGGTCTCACCCGCGGAGAGGGGACCCAGATACCTCTGCTTCTGCTCCTCGGTGGCCACCTTCTCCAGCAGGTGCATGTTGCCCTCGTCGGGGGCGGCGCAGTTCAGCGCCAGCGGTCCCAGCAGCGAGTAGCCCGCGGCTTCGAAGACCGCCGCCTGCCCGCGCAGGTCGAGGCCGTGCCCGCCCCACCTCCTCGGCACGTGGGGAGCGAAGACACCCGCCTCGCGGGCGGCCTTCTGCAGGGTCTCGCGCAGGGCCTCGGGGGCGTCGTGCACGGACCCGCCGCACTCGCGCTCGGCCGGGACGACCACCTCTCGCACGAACTCCGAGGTGGACGCGACGAGTTGGGCGACTGCCGGATCGACATCGAACTGGATGGGCACGGATCCTCCCGGCGACGGGCGTACGGGCATCCGGCCCGCCGCGTCCTAGAAACTGTATAGCGTCTTCAGTATCTTGCCGGGAAGCACCCGGCGACGGGAAGACGCGAGGAGCACCGCCCATGACCCTGCCCGTGAGCACCGAGCCGGTCCGGATCGTCCGTCGTCCGGACCGGGTCGTCGAGCTGAGACTGACCGATCCCGCACGGGGCAACGCCCTGGACCTGAGGACCGCCGAGGCGCTGCGGGACGCGGCCCACGAGGTGGCCGCGGACCCGGGCGGCGCGGTGCTGCTGCGGACGGTCGGCGGCAGCTTCTGCGTGGGCGGTGACCTGCGCGCATTCGCCGGCCGGGGCGCGGAGACGGGCACTTATGTGCGTGCCGTGGCGGACGCGGCGCACACCGCGATACAGGCCCTGTACGACCTGCCGGTGCCGCTGGTGACCGCGGTACGCGGCGCGGCCGCGGGCGGCGGGGTCGGTCTCGCCCTCGTGGGGGACGTCGTCCTGGCTGCCCGGTCGGCGCAGTTCCGGCTGGCGTACACGGCGATCGGGCTCACGCCGGACTGCGGGGCCTCGTGGTTCCTGCCGCGCCTGGCGGGCCCGCGCAGGGCGGCCGAGCTGATCCTGACCGACCGGGTCCTGACCGGCGACGACGCCGAACGATGGGGTCTGGTCTCCCGTTCCGTGGACGACGGACACCTGGACGACGCGGCGCACGAGACCGCGTCCGCCCTGGCCGCCGGCGCCGGTGACGCGCTGCGTGCCGCGAAGTCGCTGCTGCGTGCCGGGGACGGTGACGGACTGCGGCAGCACCTCGCCGAGGAGGCGCGGTCGATCGCCGCCCTGGCGGACGGCCCGCAGGCACAGCGGCTGATGGCCGCGTTCCTGGCCGCGCGGAGCCGCCCGAAGGCCGGTGGCGACAGAGCCGGAGCCCTCGCACCGGAAAGTGTTTCTTGAGTCACTCTTCACTAACCAGCCCGTGTAGGCGTAACCTCCGGGCAACACAGAACCGAGGAACCGGTCACCACAGAACCGGGGAAATGGTGTGGCGATGCAATCTGCTGCCGTGGACCTTCCGGACGCGTCCGACGAACCCCTCACCGAGGCTGTCGTCGATCTCGTTCTGCGCGGTATGTGGCGCGGCCGGCCGGAGTCCGAGCACCGGCCACTGGTCGACGCCGGGCTGGCGATGGTCAAGGGCCCGGTGGTGCTGCCGACCGAGCGGGCCAAGGCCGTCGCCGCACAGGCACTGCGGGTTCCCGCCGATTCCGAACGGGAACAGCGCATCACCGCGGCGTACGAGGCGTTCCTGCCGGTCAACCGGAAGATCCGCGATGTGTGCACCGCGTGGCAGTGCCGCCCCGACGGCACCGCCAACGACCACTCCGACGACGTCTACGACGCCGGGGTGCGCGAGTCGCTGGAGGACGTCCACGAGGCCATCCAGCCCGTGCTGCGCCGGCTGGAACAGGTGCTCGCGGGCAGCGGACGGTATCTGACGGCCCTGGAGGACGCCCTCGACCGCTTCGACGACGGCGCACCCCAGTGGCTGGCCTCACCGCTGTGCGACTCGTACCACACCGTGTGGATGCGGCTGCACCAGGAACTGCTGCTCGTCCTGGGAATCAGCCGGGCCGAGGACGAGGCCCGTGAAGAGGAACTGGTCACGGGGGGCCGGGGGTGAGCGTCACCGACCGCGAGGCGGGCACGCTCCCACCGTCCGAGACGGCCTCCGGCAGTCCCGGCAGGGTTCTCGTGCCCTACGGACAGGGGCGAATCCGCGGCCTCGACGCCGCCGAGCTGGGCTCCCACGGCGCCGCCATGGACCGGCTGCTGGCCCTCGGCCTGCCGGTCGTTCCGGGGCTCACGGTGCCCGCCGGTGCCGCCGCGTCGCTGTGCGAGGCCGACACCGCCGAGGCCGCCGTGGAACTGGTCGAACAGCTCTCGGGGCGGCGCGTGGGCGACCCGGCCCGGCCGCTGCTGCTGCGCCTGTCGGCGAGCGCGCCCACCGAGGTCGCCGGACTCCCGCCCGACCTGGCCTGTCTCGGCCTCTCCCCCGCCGGTGCCGACGACCTGTCCGCCGTCATCGGAAGCGCCGACGCGCTGTACGAGGTGTGGGCCGGCACGGTGCGCATGATCGCCGAGTACGCCCTCGCCGTGCCCGCCGCCGTGCTCGACGACGCCCTCCTGGACACCCCCGAGCCCCGGGCACGCGTGGAGCTGCTGCTGTCCCTGGCGGCGGAGCACGGCTCGCGCCCCTTCCCCGACGCCCCGGCACAGCAGCTCGCGCTGGCCGCGCGCGCCCTCCTCGGCCGGTGGGACTCCCCCCGTGCACGAAGGTCCCGCCGCGCCCAGAAGCTCCCCGCCGACCTGGCCGTCGCCCTGCACGTACAGGCCCTGCGCATCGGGCCCGCCCACCACTCGGGCTACGGCACCGCGGTCAGCCGCGATCCCGGGACCGGTCGCTTCTCACCCCAGGGCGCCTTCTTCCGCGGAGTGCGCCGCAGTGCCCCGCCGCCGCACACCGGTGAACCGCTGGAGCGGCTCGCGGGCGGCACCGCGCTGCTCGAACACTCCCTGCTCACCCTGGAACGCCATCTGCGCACACCGGTGTCGGTCGACTTCGAGGTGCGCGACGACGAGATCTCCCTGCTCGCCGCCTCCCCGCAACCGCGCCCGCCGCTCAGGGCCTCGGTCTGTCTGGCCGCGGACCTGGCCCGCGACGGGGCCCTCGGCCACGAGGAGGCCGTACGCCGGATCAGCCCCTCGCAGGTGCAGGAACTGCTGCACCCCCGACTCCGGCTGACCGGAGGCGAGGAACTGCTGGTGAAAGGACTGCCCGCGTCTCCGGGGGCGGCGACCGGGGCGGTCGTGCTGTCCAGTGAACGCGCCCTGGAACTGGCCGCGGACGGCACACGGGTCGTCCTCGTGGCCGCCGAGACCAGCCCGGCGGACGTCCCCGGCATGCTGGCCGCCGCCGCGGTGCTGACCGGCACGGGCGGCATCGCCTCCCACGCCGCGGTGGTGGCCCGGGGCGCCGGCAAGCCGGCGGTGTGCGGCGCGGAGGGACTCCACGTGGACCGGACCGCGGGCACGGTGCGCTTCGGCGAGCGCGTGCTGCGCGAGGGCGACCCGGTCTCGCTGGACGGGCGTACCGGCGCCGTCTACGCCGGGACGCTGAGCGTCAGTGTCGCCGGACCACCGCCCGAGCTCTCCACCCTGCTGGGATGGGCGGACGGCGTGCGCCGGCTGGGGGTGCGGGTGAACGCCGACACGGCCGGCGAGGTGGACACCGCAATTGCCCTGGGTGCGGAAGGCGTCGGGCTGTGCCGTACGGAACACCAGTTCCTCGGCGAACGGCTGCCGCTGATCCGCCGGGTGCTCCTGGCCGCCGACCCGGCCTCCCGCGACGAGGCGCTGGTGGCGCTGGAGCGCGCCCAGCACGAGGACTTCCGCGCGCTGCTGGCCGCCGTGGGCGACCGTCCGGTGACCGTGCGCCTGCTCGACGCCCCGCTGCACGAGTTCCTGCCCGCACCCGGACAGGCCCAGGACGCGGCCGAGGAGCAGCGGGCCGCCGCCCTGCGGGAGGCGAACCCGATGCTCGGGCTGCGCGGGGTGCGGCTGGCGCTGCTGCACGAGAGGCTCTACCCGGCCCAGGCCGAGGCGCTCTTCACCGCCTGGGCCGATGTCGCCGCCACCGGAGTCCGGCCGCGGCTGGAGGTGATGATCCCGCTCGTCAGCCTGCCGGAGGAACTGGCCGCCGCGGCGGCCTACGTACGCGATGCCGCCGCCGCGGTCGCCGCCCGCACCGGGGTGGAGGTCCCGTACCGGCTCGGCACGATGATCGAGACCCCGCGGGCCGCGCTGCTGGCCGGTGAACTCGCCGAGCACGCCGAGTTCTTCTCCTTCGGCACCAACGACCTCACCCAGCTCACCTACGGCTTCTCCCGGGACGACGTCGAGCGCCAGGTGCTCGCCTCCTACCAGGAACGCGGGTTCCTGACCGCCAGCCCCTTCGCCCGCCTCGACCCGCACGGGGTCGGCGCCCTGATCGCCCTGGCGGCGGCGCGGGCCCGGGAGGTGCGGCCCGGCATCAAGCTGGGCGTGTGCGGCGAGCACGGCGGCGACCCCGAGTCCATCGCGTTCTGCGACGACCTCGGTCTCGACTACGTCTCCTGCTCCGCACACCGCGTACCGGTGGCCCGGATGGCCGCCGCGCACAGTGCCCTGCGGGAACCCGGCGAACAGAGCGGGAGCACACGATGACGACGACCACCGTGACCGACGGCACGGCCCTGTCGGACACCGAGTTGGAGGACCTGCGCGAGACCGTCCGGTCGGTGTGCGCGGACGCCGGCGGCACCGCCGCGGTCCGCCGGCTCTCCGAGGATGCCCCGGGCATCGACGCCGGGCTGTGGGACGTCCTCGGCCGGCAGGTCGGCCTCGCCGCCCTGGGCCTGCCCGAGTCGGCGGGAGGCATCGGCGGTCTCGCCGGGATCGCCGCCGTCTGCGAGGAGTTGGGCCGGAGCCTCGCACCGGTGCCGCTGCTGTCCTCGACGGTGCTGGCCGGGCAGGTGCTGGCCGGCTGCGGTACGGCCGACAAGGCGCTGGCAGAGCTGGCCGAAGGCACCGTGCACGCCCTGGCGGTGGCCGCGCCCGACGGGACCTGGCGGGCGGACGCCGTGCCGGTGGCCGTCTCCTGGCAGGGCAGCGTGCCGCTGCTGGACGGCACCGCGCCGTTCGTCATGGACGGCGCCGACGCCGAGGCGCTGGTGGTGGCCGCGGCCGGGGCCGACGGCGTGGACCTCTTCCTGGTCGACCCGCGCGAACCGGGGGTCACGGTGCGCCGGGTGCCCACGCTGGATCTCAGCCGGGGCCAGGCCGTGGTCGCCTTCTCCGGCTGCCGGGCCCGGGCCCTGACCGCCGGCGGCGAGGGGGCTGACGTCGTCTCCCGCGCCCTGGACGTGGCCCTGGTGGCACTGGCCGCGGAGCAACTCGGCGGTGCGCAGGCCGCGTTGGACATGACGGTGGCCCACGTGCGCGACCGAACCCAGTTCGGGCGGGCGATCGGCAGCTTCCAGGCGGTCAAGCACGCCTGCGCCGACATGCTGCTCCAGGTCGAGGCCGCCCGGTCGGCGGTGGTGCGCGCGGTCCGCTCGGACGGCACGCCCGAGGCGCTGGCCGAGGCCGCGGCCGTGGCACAGGCCTGGTGCGGCGAGGCGTTCGTCGCGGTCACCGCCCAGTGCGTGCAGCTGCACGGCGGGATGGGATTCACCTGGGAGCACGACGCGCACCTGTACTTCCGGCGCGCCCAGTCCGACGCGGTCCTGCTGGGCGGCGCCGCACACCATCGGGAACGACTGGCCGGTCTGCTGGGCTGGTGACGTGGAAGGCGGGACGGCATGACCACCAGACTCATCGACGAGTCGTTGTTCGAGAGCCGGGAGAACCAGAAGTACGAGGACGGGGCCCCACGGCGTCTCGTGGGCGCCCGCTGCTCCGGGTGCGCCACGGTCGTCTTCCCCCGGCAGGACTCGTGCCCCCGGTGCTCGGACGGGACGATGTCCGCGCAGGTGCTGCCGGTGAGCGGGCGCGTGTGGTCGTGGACGCTCCAGGCGTTCCCTCCCAAACCGCCCTACCGGCCGCCGACCGGCGGCCACCAGCCGTACCACCTGGGCTATGTGGACCTCGGTGAGGTCCTGGTCGAGGCGCGCCTGGCGGTACCCCGCGAGGAGGTCCGGATCGGTCTGCCGGTCCGGCTCACCACGGTGACCGCGTACCGGGACGACGACGGCACCGAGGTCGTGACCTTCGCCTTCCGCCCCGAGCGGGACGACGAGCGATGAGCCGGCGCGACGACGTGTACGTGGTCGGATGCGGGATGACCCCCTTCGGCCGCGACGAGAGTGTCAGCGCGATGGACATGGCCGAGCGTGCGGTCCGCGAGGCGCTCGCCGACGCCGGTGTCGCCTGGAACGACATCGGCTTCGCGGCCGGCGGTTCCGACGTGTCCGGCAAGCCCGACACACTGGTGGGCCGGCTGGGTCTGACCGGAGTGCCCTTCGTCAATGTGCAGAACGGCTGCGCGACCGGCGCCTCCACCGTCCTCACGGTGGCCGACGCGCTGCGCGCGGGCGAGGCCCCGCTGGGACTGGCGGTGGGCTTCGACAAGCACGAGCGCGGCGCGTTCCACGTCTCCCCCGCCCGCTACGGCCTGGGCGACTGGTACGCCGAGACCGGCATGATGCTCACGACCCAGTTCTTCGCGCTGAAGACCCAGCGGTACCTGTACGAGCACGGGATCCCGGAACGGGCGCTGGCGCTGGTCGCCGCGCGGGCCTTCCGCAACGGCTCGCACCATCCCCTGGCCTGGCGGCGCAAGCCCCTCACGGAGCGGGAGATCCTCGACTCGGCCGAGGTCAGTCCCCCGCTGACCCAGTACATGTTCTGTTCGCCCGGCCAGGGCGCGGCCGCGCTGGTCCTGGCGCTCGGCGACCGCGCGTTCGACCTGTGCGAGCGGCCGGTCAGGCTGGCGTCGCTGGCCTTCAGGACCCGGCGCTTCGGTTCGTTCGAGGTGTTCTCGCCCTGGCTGCCGCCGGGACCGCACCGCAGCCCCAGCGTCGACGCCGCGGAGGCGGCCTTCCGCACGGCCGGGGTGCGGCCCGCGGACGTGCAGGTGGCCCAGCTCCAGGACACCGACAGCGGATCGGAGCTGATCCATCTGGCCGAGACCGGGCTGTGCGGCCACGGCGAGCAGGAGGAGCTGCTGGCCGGCGGGGCCACCGAGCCCACGGGCCGGATACCGGTCAACACCGACGGCGGCTGTCTGGCCGGCGGTGAACCCGTGGGCGCGTCCGGGCTCCGCCAGTTCCACGAGGTCGTACGACAACTGCAGGGCCGCGCGCCCGGTCTGCAGGTGCCGGGGACTCCCCGGGTGGGCTTCACCCACGTGTACGGGGCGCCCGGGATCAGCGCGTGCTCGGTGCTCACGGTCTGAACGGCGGCGTTGCGGGGTGAATCGCGACGGTTCGCGGACCGTGGGCTGCGGGTTCCCGTCAGGGTTCGCCGGTCCCCGGGATGTCAGCTTCCCGAAGCCGCCGGCTTCGCCGGGGCCTGTTCGGCGGCAACGATGCGCAGCGCCAGGGCACGCACCGCCTCCAGCACGGACCGGGAGGGGAGCTGGGACAGTGGTCCGCCCTCCGCCCGCAGCGCGGTGACGAGCATGGTCGTGCTGATCAGGGTGCGGACGGCGAGCGCCTGGGCCGCGTGCCGTGCCTTCGCGGCGCGGGGGCTGCGGGTGGTGCTCTCCGGCAGATAGTCGTAGCCGCGCTGGATGTGCCGCTGCTCGAACTCGTCCCGCAGCACCTTGACGCTGCCGTTGGCCGAGGCGACCTGGACCTGGTACAGACGGGCCTCGTCCGGGTTCTTCTCCACCCACTCCCACACGGCGTCGATGACACGCACCAGACCCTCCGCGTCACCCGGCTCGGACTCCGGCCGGGCCGCCTCCACGACCGCGTTCAGCTGGTCGAAGACCCGGCGCATGGCGAGTTCGAGCAGTTCTTCCTTGCCGTCGAAGTGGTAGTAGACGGCGGTGGGGACCACCTGGGCCTCGTCCGCGATGTCCTGGACGCTGGTCTCCGCGAACCCGTTGCGGCCGAACACCCGCACGGCGGCGGTGATGATGTGCTGCCGTCGCGAGGGTCGGTGGGCGGGCTGCTTGCCGTTCTTCGTCGTGGCCGCCATCATGCTCCCTGCCCGCCGCCGTGAACCCGGGTTCCCGGGTCCTTCCGTACTGACCAGTGTATCCAGTAACTCCGATCCTCCATCGACATAATTCCTGCTGCTTACTGGCCTCCTGGAGACCGGCCGCCCGGCATACTTGACAGCATGACGACATCCGGAACCCGCGCCGCTCACCGTCCCTCGCGCAAGCAGTGGGTCATCGAGGCGGCCACGGAGTTGTTCGCCACCCAGCCGCCGGACGAGGTGACGGTGGCCGACATCGCCGCTCGCGCCGAGATGACCTCGGCAGCGGTGTACTACCACTTCTCCTCCAAGGACCAGGTCCTGGCGGAGACCATGCGGGCGTTCGCCGCCGCGCTGCGCGAGCAGTTGCAGGCGATCACCGACGCACATGAGCCCGGCTCGGACATCGGCACGTCGGTCACCACCCTGCTGGCCTGGATGGGTGAGCACCGCTCCGCCGCCACCGTGTTCTTCGTGTCGTCGGCCGGCATGAGTCAGGACGCGGAGGCGCTGCGTCAGGAGAGCCGTACTCAGGTGCTGGACGAGCTGGTGCGGCTGATCCGCAAGGCCCGCGTGTCCGTCTCCGACGCCGAGGCGGCGGTGATCGGCCTCGGTCTGCTGGCGCTGCTGGAGACCGCGGCGATCTCGCAGGTCCGGGGGGACGACGTGTACCGGTCGCTGGGACATCGCGCGTTCGTCCGCGAGGTCGGCGACCTCGCGGCGCGGATCACCGAGCCGGCCATGTAGGGCCTGGTGTGAAAGTGGGGCCGGGACTCAGTGTCCACGAAATTGTTGGACGGCCACGGCTGTTGATCACGTCATGACTCAAGGACCAGCGCCTCGCCCACTGTCCGACGAAGCCCTCTCCGACTTGCTCGGCAGGCAGCAGTTCGGCACGCTCGCCACCGTCAAGCGCAGTGGCCATCCTCATCTGACCACCATGTTGTACAGCTGGGACTCCGAGGCCCGCATCGTGCGGTTCTCCACGACGGCCGACCGCATCAAGGTCGGGCACCTGCGGCGCGATCCGCGTGCCTCCCTGCATGTGCAGGGCGCCGACGTGTGGTCGTTCGCCGTGGCCGAGGGCGAGGCCGAGGTCTCGGGGATCACGACGGTTCCTGGCGATGCGGTCGGTCGGGAACTGCTCGGAATGATCCCGCAGGCCGCGAAGCCCGAGAACGCAGACGCGTTTCTGGAGCAGTTGGTCGCCGAGCGCCGAGTGGTCATCCGCTTGAAGGTGGACCGACTGTACGGAACGGCACTCGACCTGTAGTCACCCCAAGGCTCCACATCTCACATCAAAAGGCGCAGCGGCCTGCTCAGCAACTCCCCCAGTGTGCGCAGGTATTCGGCGGCCGGGGCCCCGTCGACGGCTCGGTGGTCGAAGGTGAGGCTCAGGGTGAGCACCCGCGTCCGCAGCGGCCTGTCGTCCGCCCACTCGACGCCGTCCCTGAGCCTGCCCACCCCGAGGATCGCGACGTTGCCCGGGTTGATCACGGGGGTGAAGAAGTCGACGCCGTATCCGCCGAGCGAGGTGACCGTGAACGTGGCTCCTTCCAGCTGCGTCGGGGAGATCCGCCCTGCGCGCGAGGCCTCGGCCAGGGCCCTCGCCCGGCCGGCGATCGCGGTCAGCGACAGCGCCGCCGCGTCCTCGATCACGGGGACCATGAGGCCGCCCGGTACGGCCACCGCGAAGCCCAGGTGGATGTCGTCGAGCAGATGGATGCCGTCCTCCCGGACCGTGGCGTTGAGCAGCGGGTGCTCGCGCAGGGCCAGGGCGGCGGCCTTCAGGAGGAAGTCGTTGATGCTAGGCACCGGCAGGTCGCTGCCCGCCCACTCCTCCTTGAGCCGGTCCCGCAGGGACACCACGGCGTCCATCCGCACCTCGTAGCCGTGCGTCAGCTGGGCCATCTCCTGGAGGCTGGCGTGCATCCGGCGCGCGATGGTGCCGCGCATCCCGGTGAGCGGGATGACCTCGCCGGAGCGAGCGGGGCCGGCGGGCTCGGCCACGGCGGCGATCCCGGGTGCGACCGCGGGGGCGAGCGCCTCCAGATCCGCCCTGCGGATACGGCCGCCCGGCCCGGTGCCGTTCACCTCGGAGAGGTCGATGCCCCGCTCCTTGGCCAGCTTGCGGACCAAAGGCGAGACGGCGCTGCCGCCCGGTGGGAGGGACACGGCGAGCGCCGCCAGGTGCTCTTCCACGTCCTCGGAGACGATCCTGCCGCCGGGCCCGGTGCCGCGTACGACGGCGAGGTCGACGTCGGCGGCCGCGGCGACCCGACGGGCGTTCGGGGAGGACAGCAGCCGGTCACCGACACGGTCGATGGAAGCGGCGGCGCGTGGAGCCGCAGGGGCATCGGCGCTCGTGCCGGTGAAAGGAGCCTCAGAAGCACCCGGGAGCGGCGTGGGCGCGCCCACCTCCCCCGGCGGCTGCTCCCCCTCCGCCAGCAGCCATCCGATGAGGGCCCCCGCAGGCACCGTGGTGCCCGCCGGGACCACCGGGTGGAACAGGCCCCCGGCCTCCGCCTCGACGTCCACGTCCACCTTGTCGGTGGCCAGCCGCAGCAGCGCCTCGCCCTCGGCGACGGCCGCGCCGGTGGGCACCAGCCATTCGTCGATCGTGCCTTCCTGCATGGTCAGGCCGATCTTCGGCAGCAGAACCTCGACCGCCACGTCGGTCACGACCTTTCGAGCAGACGCCGGCACCCCTGGGCGATGCGGGCGCGATCGGGCACGTACGCCTTCTCCAGGACCGGTGAGAAGGGCACGGGTGAGAAGGGGGCGCCGATGCGCAGGACGGGCGCGTCCAGGTAGTCGAATACCACGTCCTGGATCTGGGCGGCGATCTCCGCCCCGAGCCCGCCGAAGGTGACGGCCTCGTGCACCACGAGCACGCGGTTGGTGCGGCGGACGGAGGCGAACATCGTCTCCGTGTCCAGGGGCTGCACGGTGCGCGGGTCGATCACCTCGATCTCCACGCCCTCGGCGGCGAGTTCGTCGGCCGCCGCGAGGGCCTCGCCCACCATGCGGCCGAGCGCGATCACGGTGACGTCGGATCCCTGGCGCGCAGTGTGCGCCTGGCCCAGCGGGATGCCGTAGATCTCCTCGGGCACCTCTCCGGTGCTGCCGAGCAGGACCTTGTTGAGCATGACGACGACCGGGTTGTCGTCCCGGATGGCCGAGACGGTCAGGCCCTTGGCGGTGTACGCGTCGCACGGCATCACCACCTTGAGGCCGGGCACATGGGCGAGCCATGCCTCCAGGCTCTGGCTGTGCTGGGCGGCGGCGCCGAGGCCCGCTCCGGAGGCGGTGGTGATGGTGAGCGGCACCGACAGGGCGCCGCCGAACATGTACTTCATCTTCGCCGCCTGGTTGACGATCTGGTCGAGGCAGACGCCGATGAAGTCCATGAACATCAGGTCGACGACGGGGCGCAGGCCCTGGGCGGCGGCTCCCACGCCGAGGCCGACCAGGGCGGCCTCGGAGATCGGGGTGTCGATCATGCGGCGGGGCCCGAACTCGTCGAGCAGGTTGTCGAACATGCGGAAGACGCCGCCGTACCCGGCCACGTCCTCGCCGGCGACGAAGACGTTCTCGTCCTCGCGCATGGCCTGCGCGAGTCCTTCGTTGAAGGCCTTGACGTAGGTGAGTTTGCGGGTGGCGAGGGCCGGCGCTTCGGTCGTGGTGGTCATGGCGGTCATCCTGAGTAGACGTTCATCAGCAGGTCGGCGGGGTCCGGCAGCGGGCTCGCCTCGGCGTACGCGATGGCGTCGGCGATCTCCTCGCGGGTGCGCTGCCATACGTCGTCCAGGTCGGCGCGGGTCGCGGTGCCGTCGGCGAGGGCCCGGGCCTCCAGCAGGTCGATGGGGTCGCGGGACTTCCACTCGGCGACCTCCTCGTCCGAGCGGTAGGGGTGGCGCAGGCCCTTGACGCCCTGGTGGTCGAAGAAGCGGTAGGTCTTGGCCTCGATCATCATCGGACCCGCGCCCGCCCGGGCGCGTGCGACGGCCTCGGCGGCCGCGCGGTGGACGGCGACCGCGTCCATGCCGTCGACGATCACGCTGGGCATGCCGTAGGCGGCGGCCCGGTCGGCGACGTCGGTGAGCAGCATGTGCCCGGACTGCGGGGTGAACTCCGCGTAGCCGTTGTTCTCGCAGACGAAGACCACCGGCAGGCCCAGGATCGCGGCCATGTTGGCGCCCTCGTGGAAGGCGCCGATGTTGGTGGCGCCGTCGCCGAAGAAGGTGACGGCGACGCTGTCCTCGCCCTTGTACCGGGCGGCGAAGGCGGCGCCCACGGCGATCGGGACGCCGGCCCCGACGATGCCGTTGGCGCCCAGCATGCCGCGGCTGAGGTCGTTGATGTGCATGCTGCCGCCGCGGCCGAGGCACGCGCCGGTGACCCTGCCGTACAGCTCGGCGTACATCTCGCGGAAGCCGACGCCCTTGGCCACGGCGTGTCCGTGGCCGCGGTGGGTGGAGGTGATCTGGTCGTCGTCGCGCAGGGCCGCCATCACTCCGGCGGCGACGGCTTCCTGGCCGACATACAGGTGGAGGAAGCCGGGCAGCTTGCCCGCCTCCATGAGCTTTCCCGCCTCGGTCTCGAACAGCCGGATGCGCACCATGCGTTCGTGCAGGTCCCTGATGACCTGTGTGCTGACCTGCGTGGATTTCTTCGATGCCGTCGACGCTCGTTGAGCCATCGTCCGCCCCTTCGTCCGAGGGAGGTTGCCAAGCAATCGGACTTACTTGTGCCGGTCTACAGTAACCAGCTGGGGGCACCTTACTGAAGAGGGTCTCTAATTACTATGCCCGGGACCCGACCGGCCGCCCCGCCCGTCCACCAACTCGACGACATTGCCCTCCGGATCGGCCCAGAAGCTGATCCGGCGACCGCGCGCATGGACCACGACAGGGTCCGACAGGGGCCGGGCACCGGCGGTCGGCAGCACCGCCACCACCGGGTCCATGTCGTCGAGGTGGAAGGTGAGATACGACAGCCCCGGACGCCCGGCCGACCAGGGCGCCGCAGGCGCCGACACCGGGGCCGACCGGGGAAGGATCAACTTCACGCACCCTCCGGAGGGCACCCGCAGCCAGACGACCACCAGCTCGCCGCCGAGCCCTGCGGGGCCGCCCACGGACTCCGGCACACGCGAGCGACGCTCGAGAAGGCAGCCGATCGCGTCGCAGTAGAAGCGCTCCATCAGCGCCAGGTCGCGCACCACCACACCCACCTCGAACGGCAGGGTCATGACCATCGCACCCACCCCCACGGGACGCCGAGCGGCAACTTCGACACTTTCTATTGACAGAGCACACTAAGTCCTGTTGCAGTTTCGGACACAACCCAGCCGTCGCGTTACGAAGCCGGTCACCGGCTCGCGGCTGGGAGGATTGTGAGGACATCGTGGTCCAGACCAGTTCGCCGGAGATCCGGGAAACAGCCAGCGGGCGCGGGTCACCGGCCTCGGCCCCGCCGGCTCCCTCGACCCCCGAATACGCGTCATGGATCAGCCAGGACCGGTCCACCGACCCGGCGTCCGAGACGATGCGGCGGGAGGCGGCCGAACTCGTCGAGCGGGTGATGGCGCACTACCGCGACAACACCACGCACGAGGCCGAGGGACAGTGGACCGAACCCGTCGCCCACTACCTCGACGCCCACCGCTGGCGGCGCGAGACGGACGCGGTCCACCGCAGCGTCCCGCTGCCGCTCGCCATGTCCAGCGAGCTTCCCGGCCCGAACACGTACAAGGCGATCGACGTGCTCGGCATCCCCGTGCTGATCACCCGTGACCGGCAGGGCGCCGTGCACGCGATGATCAACGCGTGCCGGCACCGGGGAGCCAGACTCCTCGAAACCGGCTGCGGGGTGTCGAAGCGGCTCACCTGCCCCTACCACTCCTGGTCGTACGACCTGGCCGGCGAGTTGCGGGGCGTGTACGCCGAGAAGACCTTCGGCGAGGTCCCGCGCGAGGGCCGCGGCCTCGTCCGGCTCCCGGTCGGGGAGCGCGCCGGAATCGTCTTCGTGTCCCTCGACCCGGCGGCCGAACCCGACCTGGACGCCTGGCTCGGGGACCTGCAGCCCCTCCTGGAGGGACTGCGCCTCGCGGAGTGCCACCACTACTCCACCAGCGAGCTGACCAGCCCCAACTGGAAGGTCACCCTCGACGGGTACCTGGAGACCTACCACTTCGCCTCACTGCACCCGAAGACGGTGTTCGAGACGAACCTGTCGAACATGATGGCCCACGACACCTGGGGCCCTCACCAGCGCATCGCACCGGCCCTGCGCCCCATCGCGCGGGCGGTCGAACTACCGCCCGAGCAGCGCGATCCCGGGGACTGCGTCGGGCCCATCTACTGGCTCTTCCCGGGCCTCGCGATCGCCGGCGGCTGGCGCCAGAAGATCGCGGTCTCCCTGGTACTGCCCCGCACGGCGACCGAGTCGGTGACCCAGCAGATCATCCTGCTGCGCGAACCGGCCGTCACCGACGAGGAACGCCAGGCCGCCGACCGGTTCGGCGAGTGGTTCCACGAGGTGGTCCGCGACGAGGACTACGCGACCACCTACGGAGTTCAGAAGGGCCTCGAGGCCCTGGACGGCACCGACTTCGTCTTCGGACGCAACGAGCCCGGACTCCAGCACTTCCACCGCACCATCCACGAACACCTGCAGCAGGGCGCCACCGGCGCGAGAGCCGCCAGGTGAACTACCAACCACACTCGCGGGAGAACACCATGGTGGCTACGGGCAGCCTCGACGGACGTGTCGCGGTGATCACGGGCAGCACGCGCAGCATCGGCCGCGCCATCGCCGAGGCCTTCCTGGCCGACGGCGCCACGGTCGTCGTCAGCGGCCGCAGCGAGATCAAGGGCAAGCAGGCCCTGGAGGAGATGGGCGCCGGGGACCGGGCCGTCTTCCACCCCTGCGACGCGGGCCGACAGGAGGACATCGAGGCCCTCGCCGACTTCGCCGGCGAGCGCTTCGGCCGCCTCGACATCTGGGTCAACAACGCCGGCGGCAGCTCCGGCTTCGCCCCGATCCACCAGCTCAGCGACGAGGCATGGCACAACGCCCTCGACCTGAACGTCAACAACTACTTCTACGGCACCCGCCGGGCGCTGCCGAAGATGCTGGACGGCGGCTGGGGCCGCATCATCAACATCTCCTCGGTGGAGGGCAAGCAGGCCAACAAGCCCGCGATCAGCCACTACATCACCAACAAGCACGCCATCCACGGACTGACCAAGGCGACCGCCTTCGAGTACGGCACCCAGGGCATCACCTGCAACGCCATCTGCCCCGGCGCCGTCGACACCGACCTCATGCGGGCCGCGGGCCCCGCCGCGGCGGAGGCCGAGGGCATCTCGTACGAGGAGTGGCTGGGCCGGTTCGCCGAGCATGCCGCCACCAAGAAGATCACCACCGTGGAGCAGATCGCGGCGGTCGCCTCCCTGCTCGCGAGCGACGCCGGGGCGGGTATCACCGGCACGCTGATCAGCGTCGACGGCGGAACAGCACAGTGGTAGGCACGGCACGGGCAGACGCGGGTACGGACAGCGGGAGATCTCGGTCATGAAGAGCTGGATCACGGACTGGCAGCGCAGTGAACGGCTGCCGCACTACACCCGGGCCAACGCGGGCGAGACCCTGCCGGAACCGGCCAGCCCGCTGGGCTGGACCCTGGTCTGGGGGCGGGGCCTGCAGGGGTGGCGCAACGGCTTCGTCGGGTTCGGCATCTACCGCGAGGAGGAAGTGGCCGGACCCCGGCCTCCGTTCGTCGGGATGTTCGGCGGCCACTTCTATCTCAACCTGTCCCACATGCGGCTGTTCGGCATCCGCATGGGCCAGACCGCGGACCAGATCGACACGGCCTTCGTCGGTCAGCGCTCCGACACACCGGTGTACGTGGCACACCCGGACGACCAGGACGAGGAGCTGACCGCCAAGGCGGGCGCGACACTCCAGCGGATGCTCGGCCAGGCCGGCTTCCCGGAGGCCGACGCCGACCGCGACCGGCTGCGCGCCCTGCGTCGCTCGCGCCCCGACCTGAGCGCCCTGTCCGACGCCGAACTGGTGGCGCACGCACGGTCGTTGCTGGGCGAGGTCGAGACGACCTTCCAGCGGCACGTCGAGTCCTCCCTGCCCGCGTCCGTCGGACCGGCGATCCTGGGCCCCCTGTGCGCGGGCGTGGACCGGCCCGGCGCCATGCTCGACCTGATCGGCGGTCTGGGCGACGTCGACTCCGCCTCCCCGTCGGCCGGGCTGTGGACGCTGTCCCGGCAGGTGGCGGCCTCGGCCGAGCTGAGCGCGCTCTTCGACCGGGGTCCGGCCGCGGTGGAGCAGGCGCTCGACGCCGCGACCGGCGATGTGAAGGCGTTCCGGGACTCCTTCGAGGAGTTCCTCGCCGAGTCCGGGGACCGCGGCCCCAACGAGTGGGACATCCACGCACTGTCCTGGGAGGCGGCGCCCGTCCAGGCGCTGGCCCTGGTCGACCGGATCCGGCACAGCCCCGACGACGACTCCCCCGCCGCCCGCCGCAAGCGCCTGACCGAGGGGCGCGAGCGGACAGCGCGGGAGATCCGGGCCCTGCTGCCCGAGGAGACCCAGCCCCTGTTCGACGCGGGCCTGCACGCCTCCCAGGTGTGGATCCCGGCCCGCGAGCGCACCAAGGCGAACTGCGTCACCGTCGTCAACGAGATCCGCATGGCGATACGGGAACTGGGCCGTCGCGGTGTCGGGGCGGGACTGTTCGCCCGGCCCGAGGACGTGATGATGCTGCTGGACACCGAGCTCGACGACTATGTCGCCGCCCCGGAGTCCTTCGGTCCGGTGATCGCACAGCGGCTCGAGGAGTACGCGGGCCTGCACGAACTGGAGCCGCCGTTCTTCGTGGCCACCGACGCGCAGACCGAGATCGACGGCTGGCCGCGACGCGCCGAGGAGCGCACCCCGGCGGCCGTCGAGGGCGATGTGCTCGGCGGGGTGGGCGGCAGCCACGGCACGTACACCGGCACCGTGCGGGTGGTCACCGACCCGGCCTCCTGCGAGGCGCTGGAGCCGGGCGAGGTGCTGGTCGCGCCGATCACCGACGCCGCCTGGACCCCGTTGTTCCTGGTCGCCGGGGCGGCCGTCGTGGACGTGGGCGCGCTCAACAGCCACGCCGTGGTGGTCTGCCGCGAGCTGGGCATCCCGGCGGTGATCTCCGTCGAGGGCGGTACGCGACGGCTGCGGGACGGCATGGTGATCACGGTCGACGGCGAGCGGGGCACGGTCACCGTGGACAGCGTCCCGGCACCGCTCGGCAGTTGAGTACGCCGCGGGCCCGTCGCCGACTCCCCATCGGTGACGGGCCCGCGGTCATGACCGCGAAAGGAAGCGTGTGACTGGCATGGCTGAGGCAATCATCGTCGCCGGCTGGATGGACTACGAGCCCGGCGACCGCGCCCCGATGCTGGCGGCTCTGGTCGAGCTGGGCCGGCGGACCCGTGCGGCCGAGCCCGGCTGCCTGGACTACGCGATGACCGCCGATCCCGACGACGAGCGGCGCATCCGGGTGTACGAGCACTGGACCTCGCAACAGGCCCTCGACGAGCACTTCGCCACCCCGCACATCAAGGACTTCCGGGCGGCGGTGGCGGGTCTGACCCGGGTGGGGGTCTCGCTGACGGCACACACGGTCGCCGCTTCCCGCCCCATGCGCTGAGACACACCGGAAAAGCGGCGCCCCCGGCGGGGGCGCCGCTTTCGAGTGCGTCAGTGGTCCAGCCGCACCAGCATCTTGCCGACATTGCCGCCGTCGAGCAGCGACAACAGCGCCCCGGCGGCGTTGTCCAGGCCGTCCACGATCGTCTCGCGGGCGGTGATGCGGCCCTCTGCGAGCCACCCCGCGACCCGTTGCTCGAACTCGGGGCGCAGGTCGTCGTGGTCGCGGACGATGAAGCCGCACAGGGTCAGGCGCTTGAGGACTGCTTGGATCAGATGGTTGATGTCCACGGTCCGCCGGTCGCCGCCGAACTGCGACATCATGCCGCACAGGGCGACCCGGCCGCCGGTGCGCAGCGCGTGCAGGGCGGCGGCGAGTTGCTCGCCGCCGACGTTGTCGAAGTAGACGTCGATGCCGTCGGGCGCGATCCGGGCCAGTTCGTCACGGACCGGGCCGGCGCGGTAGTCCGCGGCGGCGTCGTAGCCGAACTCCTTCACCAGCAGGGCGCACTTGTCGGGGCCTCCGGCGGTCCCGACGACGCGGTCCGCGCCCAGCAGGCGCGCGAACTGGCCGGCGGCGGTGCCGACGGCTCCGGCCGCCGCCGAGACGAAGACGGTGTCGCCCGGACGCAGCGCCGCGATGCGGGTCAGGCCCACGTAGGCGGTGAACCCGGTCTGGCCGAGCAGTCCCAGCCAGGTGGGCAGCGGGGCGAGCCGGGGGTCGATGCGCCCGGCGCCGTCGGTGTCCGCCGCGTCCAGCACGGCCCGCTCCCGCCAGCCGAGTTGATGGCGTACGTAGGTGCCCGGCGGCACCGAGGCGCAGCGGCTGTCCTCCACCACGCCGAGGGCGCGGCCGTCGAGCGGCGAACCCGGGGTGAAGTTGTGCGTGTAGTGCTTCTCGGTGCTCTCCAGGCGTCCGCGCATCGACGGGTCGACGCTCATGTAGAGGTTGCGAACGAGCAGTTGGCCTTCCCCCAGGGGCGGCAGCGGGCGGTCCTCGACGGCGAAGTCGGTGGGGAGCGGTGCTCCGTCGGGGCGGCGCACCAGACAGACCGCCCGGGTGGTGCGGGGCGTCACGGTGTTCACCGCTCCGGCTGCGGGGGCGTACGGCGCCGGGCGAGGCGGCCGACCCAACCGGCCATCTGCAGGTCGGCGTGGCGCAGTTCGCCCGACTGCCACCGGGCCTGGAAGTCGAAGAGGCCCTGGGTCCCGGTCGCGGGGTCGGTCACCTCGACCAGGCCGTCCTCGGTGAGCCGGTACACGTGCCCGGTCAGGGGGTGGATCACTTGCTTGGACATGGGGGCCTCACTCCTGCACTCGGCGGCGCACGCCGCGCTTGGTCACGGTCACCGGGCCCTCGACCAGGAGCCGGCAGGCGAGCCGGGTCAGGCCGTCCACCGGCCTGCGCAGGGCTTCGATGCCCTCGCGTTCCAGCGGGCCCACGGGGGAACAGTTCTCGGCGCCCTCGTCGACCTGGACGAAGCAGGTACGGCAGGTTCCCTTGCCTCCGCAGACGGTGGGCCAGCGGTAGCCGAGGCGCTGGGCGGCGGTGAACAGGTCCTCGCCGTCGAGGACTTCGAGCACGAGACCGGAGGGTCTGACCGCCACCCGGTGGCTCACTTGTCCATCCACTGGTCGAGCGTCCGGTTGAAGTGGCGGATGCGGCTCTCCTGGTAGTTGGCCAGGGTGATGCCCGGTTTCCGCATCGCCTTCAGGCCCTGCTGGACGTAGGGGAGGTTCTCGCAGTCCTGGTCGAAGACCGGTCCGAGCACGCCCAGTTCGGGGATGTCGGCGAAGAGCATGTCCTCTGGCACCCAGCGGATCTTCGCGGGGGCGGGCACCTCGCCGGGCTGCTTCGGGGACGACATGAAGATGATCTCGGCGGTGCACGAGTCGGGGTCGAGGCCGTTGGGCCGGAACCGGTAGATGATGTTGGACTTGGCCCCGCCCCAGGGGTTGAAGTTGGGGAACAACAAGTAGTTGATGGCGTCCAGCAGTTCGGTGTCGGCGGTCTGCGAGAAGTCCTGCTGCGAGGTGGCCGCCAGCTGGGCGCGCATGCGTTCGGCGAGGACCTGGCGGGCGGTGCCGCCGGGCGGGATCGCCGGCAGTTCGTCGCCCTCCTGCATCACCAGGTCCCGCCCTTGCGCGGCGGCGTAGAAGGCGCGCGAGTCGTAGAAGGTCTCCAGGACGTCCTCCTCCGTCACGGACTCGGCCACGTGCGGGCTGGGAGCACCCTGGATGTTGATCATCCGGTTCCAGTTCGGCTGGTCCGCCATGACGTCGTACTGCGAGTTGGCGTCGGCGAGCCACGGCAGCATCTGCGGGTGGGTGGCGATCACGTGGAACGACTCGATGAACGCGTCCTGGGCGACCTTCCAGTTGCAGGGCAGCACCTTGGCGATGTGGAGCGACTTGTAGCGGTTCTCCAGCGGCCAGATGTAGTAGTCGTCGAAGGTGCCGCGGTAGCTGTCGAAGGATTCGGCGTACGGGTCCATGTTGATGAAGACGAAGCCGCGCCAGGTGGCCACCTGGACCTCGGGCAGGGCGAACTTCTCCGGGGTGACGTGCGGGAAGTCCCAGGCGCAGGGCGGGCTCTGCATGGTGCCGTCGAGGTTCCAGGCGAAGCCGTGGAAGGAGCAGCGGAACTCGCTGACGTTGCCGCCGCCGGTGCGCAGTTTGCGGCCGCGGTGCAGGCAGACGTTGACGAAGGCGCGGATCTCGTCGGGGGCGGTGCGCACGACGATGAGGGAGTCGTCGCCGATCTCGTAGATCTCGTGGTCGCCGACCTCGGGGATCTCGCTCTCCAGGCAGGCGAACTGCCAGACGCGCCGCCAGACCTGCCGCATCTCGCGTTCGGCCCATGCGCGGGAGGTGAAGCGGGCGGTGTCGATGTCCTCGCTGCCGAGGTGGTCGTTGTGCTCGTACCTCAGGGCGGCGGGCACGGGGCGGCTGTCCTGGTCGAGGTAGTCCTGGACGCTGGGCCCCGGGCATCGGGCAGTGGCCGGCTCCGATGTTTCGTCCATCATCTCTCCTCAGGCAGAAACTTTAGATGGAGTGTAGTTACCAGTTGCGGCCAGGAGCAACAGTCGAGCCGGTCAGTAACCCCGCACTCTCCGAGGTCGCGGCCCTGTGGAGCCGGGAACCAGCAATTTTTTGCGGCGACCCTCTCCCCAAGGCCGCCGGGGCGTGTCACACTCCGACCCACTTGAGGCTGTAGTGCCTCAAAAGTTTCTCGATCCCGGGACGGTCTCTGCCGCGTCCCGGACCGGTGCCGCGGCGTTCCCGCCCGGCGCGACACGCAATCCATTCGCCTGACCGGAGCCGACCACCGCGGACGCGGGGCGCCCCGGGTCGCGACAGCACAGGCGACACACCACGGGAGTACTCAACGATGAGTTCCAGACCCCGTCGCGCGGCCCGCCGCGCTCTGACCGCGATCGTCCCCGTCACCGCCCTGCTCGCCCTGGCGGGCTGCGGCAGCGGGACGACGCCGGCCGCCGACTCCGCCAAGGCGGCGGCTCCTGACTCCCCCGGCCTGATCGCGGCCCGCAAGGCCGTGGCGAAGTACTCCGAGCACCCGGACAGGATCCCGGTCACCCAGCCGGTGGGCAGGAAGATACCCGCCGGGAAGACCATCGACTTCATCCTGTGCGGCGTGCAGTCCTGCCAGGACCTGGCCAACTTCTTCACCGCGGGCGCCAACGAGCTCGGCTGGCATGTGCGCCAGATCGCCACCCAGGGCACACCCGAGTCCGTCCAGAGCGCCTACGAGCAGGCACTGCGCGACAAGCCCGACGCCGTCGTCTCCTCCGGCTTCCCGCGCGCCGTGTACGCCAAGCAGCTCGCCCGGTTCAAGGAGGCGGGCATCCCCGTCATCCAGTCGAACGCCGACGACGTCGTGGGCGACGGTGTCTCCCTGCTCAAGAACGGGCCCCAGGACGTCGCGGTGCAGGGCGAGATGCTGGCCTCCTGGGTGGTGTCCGACAGCGACGCCCAGGCCGACACCGTCTACTTCGACCTCCCTGCCTACACCATCCTCAAGCCCGTCAAGGACACGTTCGCCGCCAAGTACGAGCAGTGGTGCGCGGGGTGTGGGCTGGACACCGTGGACGTGCCGATCACCGCGATCGGCAAGGACATGCCGGACCGGGTGGTGTCGTATCTGCGCTCCCACCCGAAGGTGACCCACGTGGTCTTCTCACTGGGCCTGCTCAACGTGGGCGTTCCGGCCGCGCTCAAGACCGCGGGCATCACCGGCAGGCACCTCGCCGTGAACGTCGGGGACGGACAGAACTACCAGTACATCCAGAGCGGACTCAGCGACGCCGCGATGGCCCTGAACTCGCACGAGGCCTCCTGGCTGCAGGTCGACGCGCTGGCCCGCCACTTCACCGGCCAGTCCATGGACGTGGACCAGAAGGCGGTGCTGCCCAACATGCTCATCACCAAGGACAACCTGCCCAGGACCCTCGGTGACTTCCCCATCGTCGAGAACTACCAGGCCCAGTTCAAAGCGCTGTGGGGCGTGAGTTGAGCGGGCCGGTGCTGCGGGTGTCCGCCCTGTCGAAGAGATTCGGCGGCACCCGGGCCCTGACGGACGTCGACCTCGAGGTGGCGCCCGGCGAGATCCACGCCCTGATCGGGCCCAACGGCTCCGGCAAGTCCACCCTGATCAAGATCCTCGCCGGGTACCACCACGCGGAGCCGGGCGCGGTGGCCGAACTCGACGGTGAACCCTTCGACCTGAGCCAGGTGGCAGCCTCCCGCCACGACCGACTGCGCTTCGTGCACCAGGAGCTGGGCCTGGTGGGCGAGTTGAGCGCCGTCGACAACCTCGCCCTCAGCCACGGCTTCGCCCGCACGGCCTTCGGCAACATCCGCTGGCCGGAGATGGAGCGGCGCACGCACGCCCTGGTCGAACGCTTCGGCCTCGGCATCGACGTACGCCGGCCCCTGTCGACGGCGACCCCCGTCCAGCGCACGGTGGTCGCCATCGCCGCCGCGCTGCAGGGCTGGGAGGGGCGGCGCGGTGTCCTGGTGCTCGACGAGCCCACCGCGGTGCTGCCACCCGGTGAGGTGGCCCGCCTGTTCGACATCGTGCGCGAGGTCCGCGACGCTGGAGCCGGCGTGCTGTACGTCTCGCACCGCATGGACGAGATCTTCGCGCTCGCCGACCGGGTCACCGTCATCCGCGGCGGACGACGGATCGCCACCCGCCCGGTCGCCGATCTCACCCCGCGTTCCCTGGCCGCACTGATGGCGGGAGAGGAGACGGAGACCGACCACCGTCCGCCGCCCCCCGCCACCGCCGGCGGCCCCGTGCTGCAGGTGCGCGACCTGTGGGCCGGGCCGCTGCGCGGAGTCGGCTTCGACCTGGCCGGGGGCGAGCGCCTGGGCGTCACCGGCCTGGTCGGCTCCGGCCACGAGATCGTGCCGTACGCGGTGTGCGGGGCCCACACCGGCCGGGTGAGCGGCAGACTGCGCCTGCCGGAACGCTCCACGCGGTGGACCGAGGCACGTGACGCCCGCGCTCTCGGCCTTCCCCTGGTCCCGGCGGACCGGGCGGGCGAAGGCGTGATCGGCGACTTCTCGGTCGGCGAGAACCTCACCCTGCCGCTCCTGGACCGGCTGCGCACCCGCTCCGGACGGCTGCGCCGACGCCGTGAGACCGCCCTGACGGAGGACTGGATCAGCCGGGTCGACGTACGGACGGACGGCCGCACGGCCAGGATCACCACGCTCAGCGGCGGCAACCAGCAGAAGGTCGTCATGGCCCGTTGCCTGGCCCAGCGCCCGCCGGTGCTGACCCTGTGCGAGCCCACGGCGGGCGTGGACATCGCCACCCGCCTGCAGCTCTACGACCTGATCGAGCGGCAGGCCGACGAGGGCATGGGCGTCATCGTGTCCTCCTCCGACACCCAGGACCTCCTCGCGCTGTGCACCCGCGTCCTGGTGGTACGGGACGGCCGGATCGCGCGGGAGATCAGCGGGCCGGACATCACCGAGTCCGCGCTCGTGCACGCCATGGAAGGAACCGAGTGAGATGACGTCCGTCCCGACCCGGGTGAGCGCCACCCTGTCGTTCCGCAACATCGGCGCGGTGTACGTGTGGCTGGTGATCGTCGTGCTCTTCTCCGTGTGGGCGCCGGACACCTTCCCTACGGCCATCACGGTCAAGCAGGTGCTCAACGGCAACGCGGTGGCCGGCCTGGTGGCACTCAGCGTCGTACCGCCGCTGGCCGCCCGCGTCTTCGACCTGTCGGTGGCCTACACCATGTCCCTGACCAGTGTGCTGACCGCCCACTTCCTGGTCTCCACGGGCCTCGGTCCCTTCACCTCGATCGCCCTGGCGATGACCGCGGCCCTGCTGGTCGGGGTGGTCAACGCCCTCGTGGTGGTGGTCCTGCGCGTCGACTCGTTCATCGCCACGCTCGCCACCGGCGCGCTGATCCAGTCCCTGATCACCATGGTCACCAACGACAGCTCGATCACCGGGGTGCAGCTGCTCGCCAAGCCGTTCGCGAGCATCGCTCAGCTGGACGCGGGCGGCATCACCCTGCCGGTTCTGTATCTGCTGCTCGCCGCCCTCGCCATCTGGTTCGTGCTGGAACACACCGCGACCGGACGCCGGTTGTACGCGACGGGGTTCAACACCGACGCGGCCCGGCTGCAGGGGGTGCGCACCGACCGGCTGCGCTTCGGGACCCTGGTGACGTCCGCGCTGCTCTCCGGTTTCGCCGGAGTGGTCTTCGCGTCCTCGGTGGGGTCGGGATCGCCGAGCGCGGGCAGCCCGTATCTGCTGTCGGCCTACGCGGCGGCCTTCGTCGGGGCGACCCAGCTGCGCGCGGGCCGCTTCAACGCCTGGGGGACGGTGATCGCGGTGCTGCTGCTCGGCACGGGCATCACCGGGCTCGGGCTCGCCACCAGCGCGCAGTGGGCCGCGAGCCTGTTCACCGGCTCGGTCCTCATCGTGGCGCTGGTCCTCACGGGCGGGCGGATCGCCCTGCCCACCGTGCTGCGCCGCCGGGCCGGGAAGCTGCCCGACCCCGAACAACCGAGAGGGAGTACCGATGATGAAAGCCGTGCAGTACCTGCGGGTGGGACACGCTCCTGAGGTCGTGGAGGTGCCCGTTCCCGAACCCGGCCCCGGTCAGGTGCTGTTGAAGGTGACGGCGGCGGGCCTGTGCCACTCCGACATCGCGGTGATGGGCTGGCCCGAGGAGGCGTTCCCCTACGCCCTGCCGATGACCCTGGGCCACGAGGGGGTGGGCACGGTGACGGCGGTGGGCGCCGGCGTCACCGAGGTGACGGAGGGCGAGGCGGTGGCGGTGTACGGCCCGTGGGGCTGCGGACGCTGCCACCCCTGCGCCGAGGGCCGGGAGAACTGCTGTCCGCACGCGGCGGGGCTCGGCATCGTGCCTCCCGGGCTCGGCCGGCCCGGCGCACTGGCGGAGTACCTGCTGGTGGACTCGCCGCGCCACCTGGTCCCCCTGCAGGGCGTCGACCCCGTGCAGGGGGCGCCCCTCACGGACGCCGGGCTGACCCCGTACCACGCGATCCGCCGGTCACTGCCGAAGCTGCTGCCCGGGAGCACGGCGGTGGTGATCGGCGTCGGCGGCCTGGGCCATCTCGCCGTGCAGCTGCTGCGCGCACTGACCCCCGCGCGGGTGGTCGCCCTCGACACGAGCGAGGACAAGCTCCGGCTGGCGGGCAAGGTCGGCGCCCACGAGACACTGCTCTCCGGCGGAGAGGCGAGCGCGCGGATCCGGCAACTCACCGGCGGTACGGGGGCGGAGGTGGTCCTGGACTTCGTCGGCGCCGAGCCGACCCTGGCGGTCGCGGCCGCGTCGGTGGCTGTGGCGGGCGATGTCACCGTCGTCGGCCTCGGCGGGGGCACGCTGGCCGTCGGCTTCGGCGGCGGGCTGCCGTTCGAGGTGTCGGCCGCCTTCCCCTACTGGGGCAGCCGGACCGAGCTCATGGAGGTCCTCGACCTCGCGCGCCAGGGGCTCGTCTCCTCGCACGTCGAGACGTTCACGCTGGAGCAGGCTCCCGAGGCGTACGCGCGTCTGCACGCCGGGGACATCAACGGCCGCGCGGTGGTGCTGCCGCACGGCTGAGCCCGAGGGAGCGGGGGCCGGCGCCCGAAGGCGCCGACCCTCTACTGCGTGTCCGTCATCCGCCGCACGCACCGCCGCAGCACCGTCAGGAACTCGGCCGTCCGCCACGGCCCCACGTCCACCCGCCCGGTGTCGTCCACGCCGAGGTCCTGCATGTCGTAGCGGCCCCGGCAGTGGCCCAGGGTGAAGTAGCAGACCTCGCCGCGGCCGTGCGGCTTGAGGTACAGCACCGGTCGGGGCGCGCTGTCGCGGGCGGCCGTGTCGCCCTCGGCGAATCCGCGGCACGGCCCCGTGTACTCGGCGTGCAGCAACACCTCGGGGTCGCCGTGCAGTTCGCACACGTACAGCTCGTCGGTGACGGTGAACGGCCCGATCCCGGCGACCAGTGGATGCTCGGGCCGGGTCACCCGCACCTCGTACGGTGCGATCGGCGGGTGGGCCAGGAACTGACTGCCGAGCACCTGGGCGAGGTCTCCGAGGAGCCGTGGGGTCGTGAACTCCCGTGGCCCGTCACCCGTCGACGGCTCGATCACCGCGTTGGTGCCGTGCAGGGCCAGCCAGCGCCCGCCCCGCTCGACGAAACGGGCCAGCGCGGCCCGCTGCGCCGGTCGGGGCCGGACATCGCAGGTGTAGGTGATCAGCAGGTCCGCGCTGCCGAGGGCGCCCAGGCAGTCGTAGTCCTGGTACACCGTGGTGCGCACCCGCGGCTGCTCGGCGAGCAGTTCCAGCAGCCTGAGCCGGGCGTGGTCGAAGTCGTGCCAGCGGCCGCCGCAGACCAGTACGGCGTCCAGGCGGCCGGCCGGGCCCGCCACGGCTCAGTACTGGACGCGGGTCAGCAGCCCGCCGTCCACCACGAGGTTGACGCCGACGCAGAAGGAGCCGGTCCGGCCCAGCAGGAACGCCACCGCCGCGGCCACGTCCTCGGCGGTGCCGTAGCGGCCGATCGGCAGCTTGGCGAGGACCTCCTCGTACACCTCGGGGCGGCTGGTGCGGATGGTCTCCCAGGCGCCTCCGGGGAAGTCGACGGGGCCGGGCGAGACGGTGTTGACGCGGATGCCCTTGGGGGCGAGGGAGTGCGCGAGGGCCGAGGCGTGCTGGACGACGGCCGCCTTGAGCGCGGAGTACGAGTTCGCTCCGGCCGGGCGCGCTGTGTCGGAGGCGTTGGTGGTGCCGATGGCGACGACGGCGGCCCGGTCGGAGGCCTCCAGGTGGGGAAGGGCCGCCTCGACGAGGCCGGCGAAGGGGATCAGGTCGCCGCGCAGGCTGTCCTCCCAGGACGTGGGGCCCTTCACGTTGCCCGCCGACACGTTGGACACCAGCAGATCGAGGCCGCCGAGTTCACCGGCGGCCCGCTGCACGAAGTCCGCGAGGGCGGCGGGGTCGGTGACGTCGACGGGTTCCGCGAACACGGTGGCGCCTTCGGCCCGCAGTTCGGCGGCCGCCTTGGCCAGCCCCTCCTCGCCCCGGGCGCACAGGGCCAGCGCGCAGCCCTCGGCGGCCAGGGTCGCGGCGATCGCCCGGCCGATGCCCCGGCTCGCACCGGTCACCAGCGCCTTCGCGCCTGTCAGTCCCAGATCCATCGTTGTCGCTCCTTGGTGAGAAAGCCTGTGGGAGACCGCTTAGTTGTCGGAAAGCTGCGAGAACGGCACCCGGTCGGTCCGCGGTTCCGGCGGCAGCTTGAGTACGCGTTCGCCGATCAGGTTGCGCTGAATCTGGTCGGTGCCTCCGGCAAGGCGGTAGCCGGGGGCGCCGAGCAGATGCTGGGTCCAGGCGAAGGTGCCCGGCTCCCCGGTGTCGGCGCTGATCCGCGCTCCCATGAGCTCGGCGGCGACCTGGCCGGTGCGGGTGAGCAGTTCGGAGGCCATGAGTTTGGTCAGGGAGGCCTCGGGGCCCGGCCGGCCGCCTGCGGCGCTCGTGCGGGCGACCCGGTCGACGGTGGCCTCGCGCAGGGCGGCGCGCACGTACAGGTCGGCGAGGAGCTGGCGCACCAGGGGGTCGGTGGTCCGGCCGAGGGAGCGGGCGAGCGCGAGGACGTCCGCAAAGGTGCCGCCCTTGCGGCGGTTGCCGCTGCCGGAGGCGGTCCGCTCGAAGGCGAGGGTGGTGGTGGCGACCTCCCAGCCCTGGCCCGGCCGCCCGATCCGCAGTGCGTCCGGGACCCGTACGCCGCTGAGGAAGACCTCGTTGAAGGAGGCGCCGCCGCTCATCTGCCGGATGGGGCGCACCTCCACTCCGGGGGCGTCCATCGGGACCAGGAAGGCGGTGATGCCGGCCTGCTTCACGACGTCCGGGTCGGAGCGGGCGAGCAGGAGCCCGTGGTCGGCGAACTGGGCTCCCGAGGTCCACACCTTCTGGCCGTCGATCACCCACACGTCGCCGTCGCGACGGGCGCGGGTGCGCAGGGCCGCGAGGTCGGATCCCGCGCCGGGTTCGCTGAACAGCTGGCAGGCGAGCCGGTCGGTGCGCAGGAACGCGCGGGCGTACTCCTGGCGTTGCTCGTCCGTTCCGAACAGGGAGACGGCCATCGCGACCAGGCGCACGGTGACGCTGATCAGCTCGGTGGACGGCGGCACCTCGAACGCGGACTCCTCCTGGGCGAAGAGCGCCGCATGCGCGGCGGTCAGGCCCGCGCCGCCCTTGTCGACGGGGAGCGTCAGCGCCTGGTAACCGGCGTCGAAGCGGGCCCGCTGGTAGGCGCGGCAGCGCTCCAGCAGCAGGCGTTCCTCGTCCTGCGGAAGGTTGTGGAACACGGCGAGGTCGGCGGCCGCTGCGGCGGACTCCGGCGCGCGCGCCGGTTCCAGCACGGTGGCCAGCCACTGCCGGACCTGCCGGCGCCATGCGTCCGGATCGGGCTGGGACATGGCTCCTCCTCGACTACTTACCAGACGGTGGATTGAGTAACGACGAGCGGACCGCATGCCTGTCTCGCGCCTTGATCCTGCGAGAACGGCTTCGTCCGGGATCAGAGTGTTCCGTACTTTCTTGATAAACGCTACAGTCTCCGCATCCCTCTCTCCCGTCGGCATCGGGAGAGGACCGCGGAGCCGCCGGAGGAGCCATGTCGCTGCTGCCACTCGACCGTCGCGCCCAGGAGACCCCTCACGAGCCCGCCCTGGCGGACGACCTGGGCGTGCTCACCTGGTCCGGCCTCGCCGACCAGGTGACGCGGGCGGCGGCCCGGCTGCTGGAGTTCGCGCCCGGACCGGACGACCGGATCGCCGTCCTCGGCGACAACGCGATCCCCACCCTGGTGGCCCATCTGGCGGGCCTGCGCGCCGGAGTGGGGACCGTGGCCACCTCCCGGAACCTCACCTCGGGAGAACTGGTCGACCAGATCATCGACGCGGGCGTGACCGGGATCGTCGCCGGACCGGTCGGCGCCGGTGCCGCCCTCGACGCGGCCCGCGAACTGGGCCTGCCGATCGTGACCCACGGAACCCCGGCAGCCGGGCACGCCTTCGACTGGGACCTGTGGCTGGCCGCCGCACCCGCCGACCGCGCCCTGCCGACGGGTCGGCCCGCCCGGCCGCCGCTCGTCTACACCTCGGGAACCACCGGACGGGCCCGTGGCACCGAGGTGCGCTGGGTCGGCGCCCCGGTCGCCGACAGCGCCGCCTACCTCGCCGCGATGTCCGCCCGGCCCGGCTTCCCGCCGGGCCCCCACCTGGTGTGCGGCCCCCTCCAGCACAACGCGCCGCTGACCTCGCTGCGGCACCTGGCGGCCGGTGAGCCGGTGGTCGTCCTCGGCAGATACGACGCGGAGACGTTCCTCAGCCGGGTGCACAAGTGGCGGGTCACGTCGACGGTGATGGTCCCCACCCACTTCCAGCGGCTGCTCGCCCTCCCGGACGACGTCCGCTCCCGCTACGACGTCTCCAGCCTCCGGCAGGTCTCCCACACCGGCTCCGCGTGCCCACCCGACGTCAAGCGCGCCATGATCGACTGGTTCGGTCCGGTGCTGACCGAGTCGTACGGCGCCAGCGAAGCAGGGACGGTGGCCCGCATCAGCAGCGACGAGTGGCTGGCTCACCCGGGCTCGGTCGGCCGCGTCCGGCCCCCGTTCGAGGTCCTGGTCACCGACGACGACGGCCGGCAACTACCGCCCGGCGAACGCGGGTTGCTGGCCTTCCGGGCACCGGACGAGCAGGGCGTCCGCTATCACGCGGACCCGGACAAGACCAAGGCCGCCTATCTCTCCCCCGGCGTCTTCACCCTCGGCGACATCGGCTACGTCGACGCCGACGGCTACATCTTCATCACCGACCGGGCCGCGGACGTCGTGGTCTCCGGCGGGGTGAACCTGTACCCGGCCGAGAGCGAGGCGGTCCTGCGGCAGCACCCGGCGGTCGTCGAACTCGCGGTGATCGGCGTGCCCGACCCCGACTTCGGCGAGGCGCTGCGGGCGCTGGTCGTGGTCGCGGGGGACGAGCCGCCGGCCGAGGAGCTGGACCGGTTCTGCCGCGAGCGCCTCGCCGCCTACAAGTGCCCGAAGTCGTACGAGATCGTTCCCGAGCTGCTGCGCAACGCGATGGGCAAGCTCGACAAGCGCGCGATGCGCCGCCCCTACTGGAGCTCGGAACGGACCATCGCCGGCTGAGCCGCTCCCCCGAGTACGCAAGGACCCCTCATGACCGAACTCCTTCTCATCCGGCACGGCCTCCCCATGGCCGGAGTGTTCGACCCGGGGCTGTCGCCCGAGGGCACCGCCCAGGCCGAACGCCTCGCCGCGTGGCTCGCCCACGAGGGCCTCGACGCCCTGTACGTCAGCCCGTTCCAGCGGGCCCGCGAGACCGCGGCACCTCTGGAACGCCTCACCGGCATGACCGCGACCGTCCTCGACGACCTCCGCGAATGGGACACGGACGTCTCCCAGCCCTACACCCCGCCGGAACAGATCGGCACGGGCGACCCCCGGGCGGCGGCGCTCGCCGAGGGACGCTTCGAGGACTTCGTGCCCGACCTCGACTGGACGGCCTTTCGCGGGCGAGCGGTACGCGCCATGGACACGATCCTCGACGCCCACCCCGGCGGGAGGGTCGCGGCCGTGTGCCACGGCGGCATCACCAACACCTATCTGGCGACGGTGCTCGGCCTGCCGACGATGTTCTGGTTCCACCCCGGCTACACCTCGGTCAGCAGGGTGCGGCGCATGCCCGGCGGCCGGGTCGTCCTGCACTCGGTGAACGAGACCGCCCACATGATCGCCGAGCGCGCCGCCGACCCGGTCGTCTGAACCCGCCCCCACCACCCCAGGAGGTCCCGGCCATGCCCGGATCCGTCATCGTCTCCGGCGCCAGGACGCCCATCGGAAAGCTGATGGGCGCCCTGAGCACCCTGTCCGCAGTCGATCTCGGCGCCCATGCCATCCGGGCGGCTCTCGCCGCCGCCCACGTGGACGCGCAGGCCGTGCAGGCCGTCGTCATGGGCCAGGTGGTGCAGGCCGGGGCAGGCCCCAACCCGGCCCGGCAGGCCGCGGTCCGCGCCGGGATCCCCTTCTCCGTACCGGCGAGCACCGTCAACAAACTCTGTCCGTCCGGGCTGCACGCCATCGCGCTGGCCGACCTCATGATCGCCTCCGGCCGTCACGAGGTGGTCGTCGCGGGCGGCATGGAGTCCATGTCCGGCGCCCCGCACCTGCTGCGCGGATCACGCACCGGCTGGAAGTACGGCCCCTCCACGGTGGAGGACTCCCTCGACCGCGACGCCCTCGTCTGCGCCTTCGACGGAGTCTCCATGGGCGCCGCCACCGAGCGGTACCAACAGCCGTTCGCCCTGACCCGGCAGGAACAGGACGAGTACAGCGCGCTGTCCCACCAACGGGCCGCCCGCGCCCAGCGGTCGGGCGCGCCGACCGAGGAGATCGCCCCCGTCACGGTGGCCGGACGCCGGGGCGAGACGGTGGTGGACGCCGACGAGGGCGTACGACCGGACACCACCGTCGAGTCCCTCGGGCGCCTGCGACCCGCCTTCTCCGGCACGGGCACCGTCACCGCGGGCAACGCCTCCCAGCTCTCCGACGGCGCCGCCGCCGTCGTCGTGATGAGCGCGGAGCGCGCCCGGCGGGAGGGCCTGACACCGCTCGCCGAGATCGGCGCCTACGGCACGGTCGCGGGCCCCGACCCCTCACTGCTCGTCCAACCGGCCGGCGCCGTCCGCGACGCCCTCGAACGCGACGGAAGGCTCAAGGCGGCCGACCTGGACCTGTTCGAGATCAACGAGGCGTTCGCCGGAGTGGCCCTGGCCTCCGTACGGGAGCTGGACATCGCCATGGACAAGGTGAACGTCAACGGCGGCGCGATCGCGCTCGGACACCCGGTCGGCATGACCGGAGCCCGCCTGGTGCTGACCCTCGCCATGGAGCTGCGGCGGCGCGGCGGCGGCAGCGGAGCGGCGGCCCTGTGCGGAGGCGGCGGCCAGGGTGACGCGCTGTTGCTGCATGTGCCGGCGCAGACCTGAGACCCGGAGCGCACCCACCATGAACGACCAACTCCCCCCGACCACCCTCACGGTGGCCGGCCGCACCCTCGTGGCCGACGGCGTCGTCTGCCTCACCCTGCGCCGCCCCGACGGCGGTCCGCTCCCCTCCTGGACCCCGGGCGCCCACATCGACGTACTGCTGGACGGCGACGCGCACGGCCTGATCCGTCAGTACTCCCTGTGCGGACACCCGGCCGACCGCGGGGCCTGGCAGATCGCGGTGCTGCGGGAACCACAGGGCCGCGGCGGCTCCGCGCACGTCCACGACCAGCTGCACGAAGGCGCCGACGTACGGGTCCGCGGCCCGCGCAACAACTTCCCGCTGCGGCCCGCCGACCGCCATCTGTTCATCGCCGGCGGCGTCGGGATCACACCCATCCTCCCCATGGTCGAGGCGGCCGAGGCCGCGGGGGCCGACTGGCGCCTGCTCTACGGCGGCCGCACCCGGACCTCCATGGCCTTCCTGGACCGTCTCGCCCCGCACGGGGACCGCGTCCTCGTCCGTCCCCAGGACGAGTACGGCCTGCTGGACCTGGCCGCCCACCTCGGCACACCCAAGGAGAGCACCCTGGTGCACGCCTGCGGTCCCGAACCCCTGCTGCGGGCGGTGCAGGAACAGTGCGCGGGCTGGCCGCCCGGCACGCTGGGCGTCGAACGGTTCGCGCCGGTGCCGACGGCCGCCGCCGGCACGGCCGCTGCCACGAGCTTCGAGCTGGAGCTCGCCCGTTCCGGGCTCACCCTCACCGTGCCGCCGGACCGTTCGGTGCTCGAAACCGTGGAGGAGGCCGGCGTCGACGTCGACTTCTCCTGCCGGGAAGGCACCTGCGGCACCTGCGAGACCGATGTGCTGGAGGGCAGGCCCGACCACCGCGACTCGCTGCTGACCGAGGACGAGCGGGCCGCCGGCGACACCATGCTCATCTGCGTCTCCCGCTCGTGCGGGCCCCGCCTCGTCCTCGACCTCTGACCCCGACCACCTCCCGCTCACCAGAAAGGACGGGCCCCGGATGCATCCCGTCACCCGTCTCGGCGTCGTCGGCTGCGGCCTCATGGGCTCCGGCATCGCCGAAGTCGCCGCCCGCCACGGCATCGACGTACGTGTCGCCGAATCCACGCCGGACGCGGCCGAGGCGGGCCGCCGCCGCATCACCGCCTCCCTCGACCGGGGCGCACGGCACGGCAAGCTCAGTGCGGAGCAGCGCGACCAGGCCCTCGCCCGGCTGTCGTTCACCGTGGACCTCGGCGACATGGCCGACCGCCAGTTCGTCGTCGAGGCCGTCGCCGAGAACCGCGACATCAAGACCGGGGTGCTGCGCGTCCTGGACAAGGCGGTCGAGGACCCGGCGGCGGTCCTGGCCACCAACACCTCCTCGATCCCCGTCGTCGATCTCGCCGTCGTCACCGAGCGGCCCGAGCGGGTCATCGGCCTGCACTTCTTCAACCCCGTCCCCGTGCAGCGGCTGGTCGAGATCATTCCCGCGCTCGTCACCGGCGCCGACACACTGAAGCGCACCCGCGAACTCGCCGGGCAGCTGGGCAAGGAGGCCGTCCAGGCACCCGACCGTTCCGGCTTCGTCGTCAACGCCCTCCTCGTGCCCTTCCTGCTCAGCGCGGTGCGCATGGTGGAGTCGGGCTCCGCACGGCCGGACGACATCGACCGGGGGATGGAACTCGGGTGCGCGCATCCCATGGGCCCGCTGCGCCTGCTCGACCTCATCGGCCTCGACACCGCCCAGGCCGTGGCCGAGTCGATGTACGAGGAGTACAAGGAACCGCTGTACGCCCCGCCCGCCCTGCTGCGCCGCATGGTCGCCGCCGGTCACCTCGGCCGGAAGAGCGGCCGAGGGTTCCACAGCTACGAGGGCTGAGCCGACTCCGGCCGCTTCGGGCAGCCCGGCTCAGACGGGGGGCCAGGTGCGCAGGGTGGCGTCGGCCGTCTCCTGGAGTTCGTCGCGGCAGACCCCGCCGGCGGCCTGGCGACTCTCGACGCGGACGGTCCGACGGGCACCTTCCAGGTCGAGAACGAGGAAGTGCGCTGGTGGGCCGGTGAATGGTCGGGCCCGGCGGTTCGGCTCGCCCCCGACCATTCTCGGGGCGCACGCACCGGGGCGGCGGCAAGGACGCCCAGCGCTGTCCGGCGGATCAGGCCCTAGTGACGCGAGGCCTCAGCCATGTCGGCCGCTTCGGAGTCCTCGCGGCGTATCCGCTCGACTCCCCAGGCACCGAGTGGTTCGAGCGCCCGGTTGAGCGTGTGCCCGTGCTCGGTGAGGGAGTACTCCACGCGCGGCGGCACCTCGGCGTAGACCTCGCGGTGCACGAGCCCGTCCTCCTCCATCTCCCGCAGGTGCTGCGTCAGCATCTTCTCGCTCACCCCCGGTAAGCCGCGACGGAGTTCAGCGAAGCGGCGTATGCCATGGGCTTCGAGCTCCCAGAGGATCAGTCCCTTCCACTTGCCGCTCACCACGTCGAGCGCGGCGTCGATGCCGCAGATGTAGGGCCCGCATCTCGGTGCCTTGGCCATCACTGAACCCCTTACTAAAAGGTAAGTACCGCAGAAAATAGTGGGTACTTCCGACACTAGCGGCGCTCTCCGACCATGGAGGAGTGATCGAACAACTGAACGCCACCAGCAGTCAGAACACCCCTGTCACCGTGATCGGGCTGGGTCCGATGGGCCAGGCGATGACCCGCACGCTCCTCGACTCCGGCCACCCGGTGACGGTCTGGAACCGCACCGCCGCCCGGGCCGACGGCGTCGTCACCGACGGAGCAACCCTCGCACCGACACCCCGCGAGGCGGTCGAAGCCAGTGACCTCGTGATCCTCAGCCTCACCGACTACCAGGCGATGTACGACATCCTCGGCACCGCCACCGCATCCCTCGCCGGCCGCACACTGGTCAACCTGAGCTCCGACACTCCCGACCGAACCCGCGAGGCAGCTACCTGGGCGGCCGGCCACGGCGCCGGCTTCCTCACCGGCGGGGTCATGGTTCCCGCACCGATGGTCGGCACGGACGCGGCCCATGTCTACTACAGCGGCCGCGAGCAGGTGATGGAGACCCACCGTGCGGTGTTGGCACCGCTGGGAACACCGAGGTATCTGGGCGACGACCCCGGTCTCGCGCAGATGATGTACCAGGCCCAGCTCGCGGTGTTCCTCACCAGCCTGTCGGCGCTGATGCACGCCACCGCGATGTTGGGCACGGCAGGGTTGAAGGCGTCGGAAGCGCTGCCGGAGCTGCTCTCCTTCACCGACTCGATCGGCGACATGCTGAGGGCCGGTGACAAGCAACTCGGCGTCGCGCTCGATGCGGGAGAGCATCCCGGCGATCTCAGCACCGTCACCATGATGGGTGCGACGTCCGACCACATCGTCGAGACCAGCACGTCACTCGGCCTCGACCTCGCGCTCCCACTGGCCGTGCAGGCCCACTACCGGCGGGCGATCGAGAACGGCCACGGCGGCGACAACTGGACCCGCATCATCGACAGCATCAGAAAGCAGCAGTGACCGAGGCACGGCAGCACTGACCGGACCGCGCACACGGATAAGCAGTGGAGACCTGGTCGTTGTGATGTCAGGGTGTGGTCCATGCCGTCGTCCACCAGCGAACAGATCCTCCGTGAACTGCACGCCTCGCTCACCCTGCGCAAGCGTCCGGAGGACGTGGCCCGGCTCATCCAGGACATGTACGCCGCCCAGGGAACCCGTCTCGACGCGGCAACCGAGGCGGCGCTCGCGAAGGCCGCCGAGCACTCGCTGCGCAATCTCTGGCACGGCTACACCTCCATGCGGGAGGAGTTCGCCCGCCCGGTCGGCGCACAGCGCCAACTCGCCCGAGCGGCACGCCTTTTCACGAGCATGCCGGAACTCCCGGCAAGCGCCGGGGACGATCCTGACCGGATCGAGGCGGTGATCCGGCGAGCGGGCGAGGAGATCGGCCGTTCGTACGGGCAGAACGACTTCGGCCTGGACCGCCTCGACCGGGCCGAGCGTACGGCGGCGGGTCTCGGCGACATCTCGAAACGCCAGTACAACAAGCGCTTCCGGCTCCTGCGCAGAATGGAGGCCAAGCTGGCCCGGCTCCTCCACGAGCAGCACCGACGTGAAGTGGTCATCACCGGCAAGGGTGCCCTCGCCCATGCCCTGCCCTACGAGCTGTTCGCCACGGATCCGGACACCGCGGCCTTCGTCGCCTACTTCACGGCACGCGGCTACATGCGCAGCGTCTTCACCAACGGGCGGCAGCGTCAGGTCTACGACGAGGTCGCCGAGGCCCTGCTCCAGCGCCTCAGGAACCTTCCCGAGAAGGCCTGTTGGTACGCGGTCGCCCATGTGCACCCCACGGGAGAGGTGCTCGCGCATGTGTCCGACGAGGACCTCACTCGCCTGCTGGTCCGCTGGAACGGATTCCTGCGCCGGGTCGCGGAACTCCTGGAGGACGCCTGGAACCGGCATCCGCTGGAACGCGACACGATGATCGTGCGCCCCGGCGACGACTCGTCGACGTGGAACCAGGCCGCGCAGGCGTGGAACACCGCCCGGGCCCACTGGTTCGCGCTGCTGACGGAGTTGGGGCAGGACGAGATCCTGGATCGGATCTGTCCCGGCAAGGTGCCCCGGCTGATGGCTGCCGACGTGGCCTACTGGCACCGCATGAGCGGCGGCGGCCTGCACCCGGACACCTACGTCTGGGCGGAGCTTCCCCTGCCCTGGGAAGTGCTCCGGGGTGAGGAGCAGTGCCCACGCTCACTCGTCGAGGCAGTCTGCGCCCGTCATCGGGTGGACCCGATCCGCGGAGCCTGGACCGCTCCCAGGCCGGTGGCCGAGGCCGTGGCCTTCCGGCGAACCCCCGAGTTGGTCCACGGAGTCCCCGTCGCCGACCCGCTCATGGCCGGCGCTCTCCGGTCGGCAGGAATCTTCTCCGGCAAGCAGAAGCGTGCGGCTGCTCAGGAGTGGACGTGACCTGGGCTCCGCCCGACAAATCAGTTGTCCCGCACAGCGGTTGCGGCGATGATCGCAGTGGCGACGAGGAAGCTCTGCGGAGGAGCGCCCGGCTCTGATCCCGGGTGGACGCAGGTTCGAATCCTGCCCTCGTCGCCTTTCTCCGTTTTCCCGCCAAGCGGTGCCCCCGGTTCTTCCCTCTCAGCCACCGCCCTCGGCCCCGATGAGGACGAAGGCCATCGTGGCCGGTCGGTCGCTGCGGTTGCGCCAGGCGTGCCGGGTTCCGTTCTGGATCACGATGTCGCCTGTGGAGAGCGGGGTGCAGCCGCCGTCGTCGAGTTCGAGGACGATCTCGCCCTGGAGCACGATGCCGTAGTCCACCGTCGGGGTCGTGTGCATGCCGTCGGGCTCGATGAGTTCGGCGATGCCGGGCGAATCGGCCCGCTGTTCCCGGTCGAAGGCGGCGGGGTCGAAAGCCGGATCGGCCAAGGCGGCCTCCGGCGGGAAGGTCAGGACGATGAACCTGCTGCCTCCCGGCGCCGGAAGCAGGCTGGTGACCTTCGGTGTAGGGTCCTCTCCGGCCCGGCTGACCGGTTCGCCGGGGTCGGTTGCCCACGCGAGGCGGGAGACCCAGCCCGGCAGGCTGGTGAACTCCCGGCTGCGGGGGACGGTGCCGTCGCTGACGACCACCGACTTGCCGTTCTCGTCGTGCCCGGTGACGACTCTGCGCATGGTTGCTCCTGGTTCGGTCCGCCGGATCCGCCGGACGATCTGTCATGCGGGCCGGCCGCTGCCGGTCTCGGCCGGAGGCCGAAGGGCCGTCGCCCAGGCATCCAGCACATCGGCCACCGAGGAGGCGGGCGCTCGCAGCAGTGCCGAAGCCACGGTGCGGACGAACAGCCGGTCCCGGTCGTCGGTGAGGTACTCCACCGGGGACTTGCCGTCCACCCGGGCGAGCAGCAGTGCGGGCAGCAGGGTGGCGGCCCGCGTCTCCAGGGCGGGCCGGGGTTCCCAGTCGACCCGTCGGACGTATTCCTCCGCCAGCACCCGGGCGGACCGCAGGAGTTCGGCGCGGCGGCCGGACACCACGAGACTCTTCAGGAGCAGATGATTGACGCAGAAGGCCAAGTCGAAGGCCGGGTCGCCGTACCAGGCGCACTCGGCGTCCAGGAGGACGGGCCCCGACGGGCCGACGAGGATGTTCTTGGGGCTGACGTCGCCGTGGACCAGGGCCAGGCGTGTGCCGGCCGTGCGGTCGGCGAGGCCATGGAGGATGTCGGCCAGGCCGGGGTGCGCCGCCGCGGTGGCCAGAAGGTACGGCTCGATCCGCAGGGCATGGAAGTTGTCGTCCGTGGCGAACTCCGAGGCGAGGCTCGCGTCACCCGCGCTTGCCGCGTGCAGGGTGCCGAGCACCTCTCCGAGGGCCGCCGCGGTCCTCACCTCCACCTCACCGGCGAGGAGTTGGGACTTCCACATGGGGTAGCGCTCGGCGGGCAGGTACGCCATCGCGAAGAGGCCGGCATCGGGGTCGTGCGCCAGCAGTTCGGGCACGCTGTCCGGCCGGTGCCGGGACGCGAACCGCATCCATGCCCATTCGTAGGCGTTGCGCGACACCGGCGCCTCCCAGTCGGCCGCGACCCGCAACCGGGCCAGGGCCCGCTTGACGCACAGCGAGCGGCCCGGCAGCTCCACCCGCCACAGGTCGGAGGAGACCCCGCCGGTCAGCGGCGTCCAACGCGCGGTTTCGCCGGGGTGCGCGAGCTTGTGGGCGAACAGGAAGTCGGACAGCGCGGAGTCCTGGCCCTGCGCGGTGGGGCTCATGACCGGTCACCCGAGCCGGCGGGCCTGACTCCGGGGTTGTTGCAGGGGTGTGCCGGTGCCTCGCCCGCCAGAATCCGTACGACCTCCTCCGCGGCGCGGCGGCGCAGTTCCGTGACCGAGGCGTCGGAGGAGAAGGCGACGTGGGGGGTGAGCAGCGCGCCGGGCTGGTCCAGCAGCGCGGCGGGAACACGGGGCTCGCTCTCCAGGACGTCGAAGGCGGCTCCGTCCAGCTGACCGCCGTCGAGCGCCTTGATGACGGCGTCGGTGTCCACCAGACCGCCGCGGCTGACGTTGACCAGCAGTCCGCCCGGCTTCATCAGCGCCAGCTGATCGGGGCCGATGAGATGGTGTGTGCCGGGCGTCAGCGGCACGTGAAGGATCACCGCGTCGCTGCGGCGCAGCAGTTCTTCCAGGCCCACCAGCTCGACTCCGGAGTCGTCCTTCGGCGGGTGGGGGTCGTGGGCCAGGATCCGGCAGCCGAACGCGCCGAGTTTGCGGGCGGTGGCGCGTCCGATCCGGCCGAAGCCGACCACGCCGCAGGTCAGCGTGGACAGACGGCGCAACCGGGCGCCGGCGGGATCCCAACGGCCCGTGCGGACCTCCCGGTCGAACACGGCCAGGCCCCGCGTCCAGGCGAGCACCATGCCGACGGCGTGGTCGGAGACCTCCTCGACGCAGTAGTCCGGGACGTTGGTGACCCACACGCCCCGCTCGGTGGCGGTGTCCACCGCGATGTTGTCGAGGCCGACGCCGAGTCTGGCCACGATCCGCAGGTCCGGCGAGGCGCCGATCGCGGTGGCCGAGACCGGCGCCCAGCAGGTGAGAATGGCCGCGGGGCGGTGCTCGGTGACCAGCTTCTCGATGGCCCCGGCAGAAGCGGGTGCCGCGGGGCCGGACACCAGCGTGTGGCCCGCGCCCTCGATGACGGATCGCTCGACCGAGTCGTCGGGCCAGGCGTGGTCGGTGAGCAGCACGGTGTCTGGGCGGCTCGGTGGTGTCATGGCAGATCGTCCTCGCAGAATCGTTCGGCCGCCGCGCACGGCCGGGCTTCACGCCCGGTCGCGTCCGGTCGGCAGGTCTGAGCATCACCCGGTACGGCAGCCGTCGGCCTGTCCGATGGTCGACGGCCGCCATGAGTGCGGGTGGGGAGTGTCGCTGGGCTTGCTCGGATGTCGTCGGCGATTCCCGACTCGTGGTCAGGAGGTGCCACTGCCTGGCCCCGGCAACCGGGTCACGAGTTGTCGGGGCAGGTCGAATCACTGTGTCACAGCCACGTGGTGCTAACGATAGCACCAGGGGTTCGAGAATCGTCAAGAACGTGTCGTACAGGCACCTACCTGCACCCTCTTCCTGAGCAGGCGGTCCCTGGCATCCCGGGAAAGCTCCGGCATTCCAAGAAATTCCGGCGCACGTCTTGACGCGCCGGACACTTCCCTTCATGGTTTCAGCCAACCCCGACCGTGCGGCCGATAAGTGTCCGCACAAGGTCCGGCAGTCGAAGACGCCATAGCCACGGACGTCCCCGACGGGCGCTGTACGACTGAATTCCGCACGCGGTGTCCGACCGCGCGGTGGCCGCTCGCCCGCATTCCGTCGGACGGCACCGATATCGCCGTCGCCGAATCAGGTCCGTGTTCAGCTCACCGCTTCTTGCCATCGCCGTGCGCTCCCGCGCGGCGATGGATCCGCCGCGGCCCGCCGCGGCCCATCCCCTCATCAGGAGCCGCCATGACTCACGCAGCGCAAGCAGACACGAGTGCAGTGCCCGTCAAAGGCACCCAGGAAAGCAGCCGCCCGCCCGTTTCCCGCGCCATGATCGGCGTGGGCTTCCTGCTGGTGGTCCTCTCCTACATGGTCAACGCGATGGACCGTCAGGTCTTTCCGCCACTGCTGCCCGACATCCGTGCGGAGTACGGGTTCTCGCTGGAGCAGGGCGGACTGCTGGCGACCAACTTCACCCTCGGCATGGCCCTGGCCGGCCTGCCCGCGGGTTATCTGCTGGACCGGTTCCGACGCAAGACCGTGCTGCTGGCCAGCATCGTGATCTACTCCCTCGGCACCATGGCCACCCCGCTGGCGACCGGCTTCGCCGACATGACGCTGTACCGGGTGGTCTCGGGCTTCGGCGAGGGCATGCAGTCCGCCGCGATCTTCGCCGCGATGGGTGCCTTCTTCGCGCAGCGGCGCGGTCTCGCCTTCGGAGTGATCGGCGTGGGCTACTCCGTCGGCGTGTTCATCGCCCCGCTCATCGGTGTCGAGCTCGCGAGCACCCACGACACCTGGCACTCGCCCTTCTACCTGTTCGGCACGGCGGGGCTGCTGATCGCCGCCGCCTCCCTGTTCCTGCTCAGGACCGGTCTGACCGAGCACTCCGTCGAGAAAGCCGTCTCCACCAGGGGCTACGACCACATGCCGGCCTCCGCCTACAACCGCAACACCATCGCGCTGGCCGTCCACGCGGTCATCAGCGGTGTGGCCATCTACGGCTTCCTCGGCCTCTACCCGACGTACCTCATCACCTCACTGCACTACTCGGCCGGGCAGGCCGCACTGGCCATGAGTTTCCTCGGTTTCGGCGGCATGACGGCGGTCTTCGGCGGCTGGCTCGGTGACCGCGTGAACCAGCGCAACCTGCTGATACTGAGCCTGCTGGCCGTCTCCGCCATCAGCGCGTGCATCTACGACACGCAGGCCGGCGTCGGCGTCCAGTGCGTGTTCGCCTTCCTCATGGGCGCCTTCGGCCTGGGATTCGTCTATCCCAACACCAACAGCGTGATGCAGCGGGCCGTCCGTCCGTCGCAGATCGGACGCGCCTCCGGCCTGTTCGTCACCAGTTACTACGGACCGGCGGCGTTCTCGGGCCTGCTCTTCGCCGCCCTGGTGGACGCCTTCGGCTGGGACCGGGCCGGGCTCCTCCAGGTCACGCTCCTGCCGCTGGCCGGCGTCGTCGCTCTGGCCTGCGTCCGCCCCGGGCAGTTCAACAACGTGGTCCGCTGACACACCGAAGGGGCTGCCCACCGCTTGCGGTGGGCAGCCCCTTCGGTCACCCCACGGGCCTCGGCACTCAACGGCTCTCGGCCACGACCGGGTTGCGCAGGACACCGACGCCCTCGATCTCGACCTCGACCTCGTCCCCGGGGCGGATCGGCCCGACACCGGCAGGCGTGCCGGTCATGATCGTGTCTCCGGGCAGCAGGGTCAGGTAGCGGCTGAGATAGCTGACGAGTTCGGGAACGGGGAGCATCAGGTCGGCCGTGCTCGCCGACTGCACGACTCGGCCGTTCACGCGGGTCGTCAACGCCAGTGCGGACGGGTCGAGTTCCGTGGCGATGACCGGTCCGAGGGGAGCGAAGGTGTCCTGCCCCTTACCGATCAGCAGCGTGCCGTATCTGCTTTCCTTGCGCTGTACGACGCGGTCGCTGACGTCGTTGCCGCACGTATAGCCGAGGATGTACTCATGGGCCTCGGAAGGCTTCACATGGCGGGCTTCCTTGCCGATGACGACGACCAACTCGCCCTCGAAATGAATCAGTTCGCCGTCCGCCGGATAGACGATCGCGTCTCCGGGACCCACGACCGCCGTGCTCGGCTTCATGAAACACACGGGAACTTCCGGAATCTCACGGTCGGTCTCGTCGACATGTGAGGCGTAGTTGTACGCGAACCCGAAGACACGGGGTTTATCGACCGGCGAAAGAACGACGACGTCACCCACTTCGTCCACACGGTCCGTAGGAGCCAATCCCGTGAAGGGATCACCCTCGAATCTGGCGATGGTCACGTCACCGGGTTCGAGTTCTCCGTAATGACACATGCCGTCGACGGCATACCTGACGATCCGCACGGACACCTCCGCACTTGGGCAGCCAGGGCCGGCTGCATGACCCATTCAAGAATGCTAACGTTAGCATGACAGGCTGCGACTGGACCCGCCACCCCACCTTCTCGACCACGGAGCGCAACACAAGTGCTATCGTTGGCATACGGAACGTGACGGCTGCGGGACGCGCCAGACGGAGGGGACCCTTACGTGATCACGACCAGGGACATCGCCGAACGCCTCGGGATCTCCGTCTCGACGGTCGGCCGGGCGCTCGCCGACGATGCGCGCATCAGCGAGGAAACCAAGTTCCGGGTCCGCCGGACCGCTTCCGAGATGGGCTATGTCGGCAACCGGGCGGCGCGGATGATGCGCGGCGCGTCCAGCAATGTGGTCGCGCTGGTGATCCCGGACATCCGCAACAGCTTCTACTCGACCATCGCCCACGAGCTCTCCAAGAACATGCAGGCCGAGGGCTTCCAGCTGATGCTCTCGGAGACCGACGACGACCGGATGGTCGAGCTGCGTCATCTGCGGGAGCTGTCCGCGAACCGGGTGGCCGGTGTCATCATCGTGCCCACCGCCCGCCCGCACAGCGAGTCCGTCAGACTCCTGCGCACCCTGCCGCACCTGCAGCTGCTGCGCCGCCACCCCTCGCTCGGCGCACAGTGGTTCGGCGTGGACGACCACGAGGCACTGCGCCGGGCCACGGCCCACCTGGTGGCACTGGGCCACACCCGCATCGCTTACCTGGGCGGCCCTGAGGAACTCCCCACAGGTGCCGAACGTCTGCGCGGATTCCGCACCGCCCTGCGGGAAGGCGATCTCCCGGATCACGCCGGACGCGCCGAGCTGGGGCCGCCGTCGTCCGTGCATCACGGGCGCGAAGCCGTGCGCCGACTGCTGCAGGAGCCGGCGGCTCCCACCGCACTCGTCCTGGGATCGATCCAGCTCACCCTGGGCGTGCTGGAGGAGCTGTCCGCGCAAGGCGTGAAGGTGCCCGACGAGCTGTCCGTGGTCGGGTTCGGGGACGAGCCCGGCTTCTCCTGGTGGGGTCCCGGGCTCACCACGATCGGTCTGCCCATCCAGGAGATGGCGACCGGGTGCGCGCTGTGGCTGTTGCGCCGCCTCAAGACCGAGCCGGGCAACGACGGGCCCTACACGTCGGTCTCCCCCGGGTCCCTGGTCATGCGCGGCAGCACGGCTGCCCCTGACGGCAGGGTTCCGTCCCGGTCCGCCTGATCGCCTGATCGCCTGATCGCCTGATCGCCTGATCGCCTGGAATCGTGAACGGCCTGGTGCCGGAGCACGAGAACATGAAGCACCTCGCACGAAACACCAAGGTGCCCGGAGCACAGCGCTCCGGGCACCTTCGCGTCCGCCGCCGCGTCAGTTCGTTCCGATGCGCAGCCGGCGCATGACCATGGCGGTGCGCGCGAGTTCGTCGAGCATCTGCTCGGCGGCCGCCTCGTGAATCTTGCCGGGCCGGAAAGCGCCTTCGTCGACCTGCTCGTTGACGAAGGGGATGCTCACGGTCGGCCCGATCGGAAGCATCCTGAGGTTGGCCACGACCTGCTTGGCCATCTGCACCGCCCTGGTGCCCGCCGAGACACCGCCGTAGCTGACAAACGCAGCCGGCTTGTGCTGCCACTCCAGCACGAGGTAGTCCCAGGCGTTCTTCAAGGGGGCCGGAAAGCCGCCGTTGTACTCGGGGGTGACGAAGACGAACGCGTCCGACGCCTCGACGATCCGGCTCCACGCGCGCGTGTGGCTCTGCGTGTACTGACGCAGAGCGGGCGGGTGCGGCTCGTCGTAGAACGGAAGGGCGAGTTCGCGCAGGTCGACCAGGTGCGACTCGAACTGGTCGCGCTCCGCGGCCCGGGTGGTGAACCAGTCCGCGACGGACCTGCCCACGCGGCCGGGACGCGTACTGGCGACGACTGTGGTGAGGGTCATGGGTGCCGCAGAGGGCTCTGCTGTCATGTCGGGCTCGCTTTCCTGTCGACCGCGCTCGGCCCGGTGGACCCACTCCGCCTGTGCTGTCCGTCCGTCCAGGAGGTCGTGGGTCCACCGGAGTACTTGCCGGAGCGCCATGAGTTGTGCGAACGATAGCACTGCTGTTGTCGACTCCGGCAAAGAAGCGGGCGAGCTCCGCGTTCAGCAGAGAGGAACTCCCCTCACCCCCTTGACAGAGTCACCGACGGTTCGCACGATTGCGCTATCGATAGCACGAGAGACCGGTGACGCTCCAGAAGGTCCGGCCGCGCCGTTTCGTCGGCATGGTCCCTCCCACAGGTCCTCGACCGCGTAGGCATCCGCCCCCGATGCCCTGCACGGGCAGGCTCGACGCCCTCCCGTGCGAACTCCGAAAGGTTGCACCGCAATGACAGACACGCGGATCGCCAAGCTCCACGGCCGCAGGGTGTGGGATTCACGCGGGCGGCCGACCGTCGAGGTCGAGGTCCACCTCGCGGACGGAGCGGCAGGGCGGGCCATCGCACCGGCGGGAGCCTCGACCGGCCAGGGCGAAGCGCTCGATCTGCGCGACGGCGGCTCCCGCTTCGGCGGCCTCGACGTCCGTCGTGCGGTCGGCTCGGTCAACCAGGAGATCGCGCCCGCCCTCCTGGGCCTCGACGCGACCGGCCAGGAGGCCCTCGACCGGCACCTGGTGAACCTCGACGGGACCCCTGACCGCAGCCGCCTCGGCGGCAACGCCATCGTGGCCACCTCCATGGCGGTGCTGCACGCCGCGGCCGCGTCGGCGGGCGTACCGCTGTGGCAGCACCTGGCGGGCGGTCGGCCGGTTCGCGTCCCCCTGCCGGAGATCCAGATCTTCGGCGGCGGCGCACACGCGGACCGCCGCGTGGACGTGCAGGACTTCATGGTGGTCTGCCCCGCCGCAGGCAGCTTCTCGGAGGCCCTGGACTGGACGGCCGAGATCTACCGGGCCGCCGGCAGCCTGATGCGCCGGGCCGGCAAAGCGCAGGGCGTGGCGGACGAGGGCGGCTTCTGGCCCGCGTTCGACTCCAACGAGGAGGCCCTGGAGACCCTGACCCTCGCCATCGAGACCGCGGGCTTCACACCGGCCACCCAGGTGGGCATCTCGCTGGACGTCGCGGCCTCGCAGTTCGGCAGCGACGGGCGCTACACGCTCGCGCTCGACGACCGCACGCTGGACACGGCGGCGCTGATCGACATGCTGGGCGACTGGATCGAGCACTACCCGATCCTGTCCGTCGAGGACCCGGTGGGCGAGGACGACCACGAGGGCATGGTGGAGTTCACCCGGCGCTTCGGCCACCGCTGCCAGGTGATCGGCGACGACTACCTCGTCACCGACGCCAAACGAGTGGAGGCGGCGGCCACCAACGGGGCGGCGAACGCGGTCCTCGTCAAGCCGAACCAGGCGGGCACCGTCACCGAAGCCCATCAGGCCCTGTGCGCCGGAAAGGCCGCCGGGTTCGGCACCGTCGTGTCGGCGCGCTCCGGTGAGACCGAGGACATCACGATCGCGCACCTGAGCGTCGGATGGGACGCGGGCCAGTTGAAGGTGGGCTCCTTCACCCGCTCCGAGCGCATGGCGAAGTGGAACGAGGTTCTGCGTATAGAGGAGGCCCTCGGTGATTCCGCGGAATTCAGCGGCTGGTCCGCCTTCGCATTCGCCGATTCCACGCCTTCCGCGACCGCACCGTAAAAGCGCTCCACAGTATTACAGTCATCGAAATCAAGAGCCGAATCGCGCACGGAGACCAGCATGCTGCCACCCGTCAATCTGCGTCCCAGTTTCAACATCACCCGCTCCAGTCACGTCCGGCTCACGGTCGCGGACCTGGCCGAGAGCCGGAACTTCTATGTGAGCACCCTCGGGCTCGTCGTCAGCGACGAGGACGAGCGCACCTGCCATCTGCGCGGTCTCGCCGAGGCGTGTCACCACAGCCTCGTCCTGGAGCTGGACGAAGAGGGAGCCGGTTCCTGCCGCAGGATCGGATTCCGGGTCTTCCTCGACGAGGACCTCGACATCGCCCACGACTGGTTCCGCGACCGGGGGCTGCCCGCGGAGTGGGTCGACATGCCGTACCAGGGCCGCACCTTGCACGTCAGCGATCCGGCCGGTACACCGCTCGAGCTCTGCGCGCACATGGAGACCCGCCCGAGGCTGCACATCGACTTCGAGCACTACAAGGGCGCCCATGCGCAGCGCCTCGACCACTTCCAGACCTTCGCGCCGAACACCTATGAACTGACCGCGTTCTACGGCGAACTCGGCTTCCGCAACTCCGAGTACCTCACCCACGGCGACAAACTGCTGAGTGCGTTCATGTACCGCAAGGGCACCTGTCTGGACCTCGCGATCGTGGAGAACACCGGCCCCGCCCTGCACCACTTCGCGTACACGGTCTCCGAGAGCCGCGACATCTTCACCGCGTGCGACTGGGCGGGCATCCTCGGCTACGGCGAAGGGGTGGAGCGGGGCCCGGGACGGCACGGGCCGGGCGGGATGCTCTTCACCTACCTCCGCGACCCCGACGGCCACCGGGTGGAGGTCTTCAACAGCCACTACCAGACCATCGACACCGAGGTCGAGCCGGTGCGCTGGGACGCGGGCTCGCTGAGCACGAACGTCCGCTGGGGACTTCCCGCCCTGGAGAAGTGGTACTTCGAGGCCTCGCCCTTCGTGGGTGTGAAGCAGCTCCCGCCGGCCCAGGCGCCGCAGCCGATGACTCTCGAGCGGTTCCTGCTCGAACAGTCCGCCCACTGATCCCTTTCGTCCCCCGAGGAGATGACATGGCACGCGTTCCCTACCTGCGCCGCGAGGACGCGGACGAGGCGAACAAGCCCCTGTACGACCGGCTCGAAGCCGAACGCAAGGTACCGACGGCGAACATCTTCCTCGCCCTGGCCGGCGCGCCCGAGCAACTGGACGGGTTCCTGACCTACGCCAACTCGCTGCGCGCCGCCGACCTCAGCCCCAGGCTGCGCGAACTGGCCATCCTGACCGTCGGTCACGTGACCCGTTCCGCCTACGAGGTCGCACACCACCAGTCGCACGGTCTCAAGGCCGGACTGACCGCGCAGCAGCTCGCGGCCGTGGGTGACTTCGAGTCGTCCGATCTGTTCGACCCGACGGAGAAGGCGGTCATGCGCCTCGCCAAGGAGTCCACGCTCCGGGTCGACGTCACGGAAGAGACGTGGCGTGCCGCCGCCGAGCACCTGACGGACCGGCAGATGGTCGAACTGTCATTGTCCATTGCCTGGTACAACTCCGGCGTCCGCATCATGGGTCTGCTCGACATCGACCTCGAGGACAATTACCCGAATCCGTTCGCGCATTCATAGTTCTCGGCACCTTACTGCTCATCAGAACCGGAGTATTTCAATGGCGAAAATGCTCGCTGCACGACTGCACGCACTCGGCGAGCCGATGTCCGTGGACACCGTCGACGTGCCCACTCCGCGGCCGACGGACGTGCTGGTGCGCGTCAAGGCGTGCGGAATCGTGCCGAACATGGCCAACGTGATCAACAACTGGCCCACCTGGTACCCGCACCAGCCCCTGCCCCAACTGCCCGCGATCTTCGGTCTGGACCCGGCGGGCGTGGTCGAGGAGGTCGGCGAGGCGGTGCTCAACACCAAGCCGGGTGACCGGGTCTACGTGAGCCCGCTGCGCTCCTGCGGCAGCTGTCAGGTGTGCCGCGGCGGCGAGCTCAGCCGGTGCCGCTACTTCACCCTGAACGGCTACTTCAGCACCTCCCGCGACGGTCAGCGGATCTTCGACCTGTACCCCTACGGCGGTTTCTGCGAGTACATGACGGCGCCGCAGCACTCGATCGTCAACATCCCCGACAACATGACGTTCGAACAGGCCGGCAAGCTCGGCTACATCGGCACCTCGTACCGGGCGCTCAAGTACGCGGCGGCCGGCCCCGGCCAGGTCGCGTTGATCGACGGAATCACCGGCACCCTGGGGGTCGCCTCCACCCTCCTCGCGCTGGCCTCGGGTGTCTCCAGGGTTCTCGGTACCGGCCGCAACGAGGAACTCCTCAAGCGCGTCAAGGAACTGGCCCCGGACCGGATCGAGGTCATGCGGCTGGGCGAGGGCTCCTCCGGCGCCTGGGCGAAGTCACGCACCGGCGGCGAGGGGGCGGACTTCGTCATCAGCGCCCTGGGAGCCAAGGCCCCGGTGGAGACCATGCTGGACTCCATGCAGGGCGTCCGGCGGGGCGGCAGGGTGGTCAACGTGGGCGGGGTGGCGGACCGGTTGCCCGTGGACGTGAAGTGGCTCATGGACGAGCAGGTCCACCTGATCGGCTCCAACTGGTTCTCCACCGCGCAGGGCCAGGAGGTCGCCGACATGGTGGCCACCGGAGCCCTGGACCTCAACTACCTGATCACCAAGTCCTTCCCCCTGTCCGAGGTCAACGAGGCGATCTCGGGACGCGCCACCGACCTGGACGGCGGATTCAGCAACTACGTCGTACTCCCCTGATCGCCCGACCACCGCACTCACCCCGCGGCGATCCTGTTCTGCCCTGACGCCGCCGCGGGGTGTTCGCAACCGCAGGGGGCCGCACCCACGGCCCGTGCTCTCGACGGCGCAGGCCCAGCAGCTTGGAGGCCCTGTGGAACTGCGCTGGCTGGAATCGTTCGTCGTCGTAGCCGAGGAACTGCACTTCGGCCGCGCGGCGGATCGTCTGCACCTGGCACCGTCGGCACTCAGCGCCCAGATCAGGGCACTGGAGTCGCATCTGGGTGCGCGCCTGATCGACCGGGGGCGACGCACCCGCCCGGCGCTGACCAGTGCCGGGCGCCTCTTCCTCGCAGAAGCGCGACTGACCCTCGAACAGGCTTCGCGGGCCGTGGCGGTCGGCCGTCGGGCGGGGCGCGGAGAGCTGGGACACGCCCAGATCGCGTACGTCGCCTCGGCCGCGTTCTCCGGGGTGCTCACCGATGTCCTCACCCGGTGCGCGGCCCCCGGCACCGATCTGACCGTGCAGGTACGGGAGTTGGAGACACCGGCCCAGCTGGAGGCGCTGGCCTGCGGTGACATCGACGTCGGCTTCCTGCGCTGGAGGCCGGAGTACCCGCCCGAGGTCACCGCCACGTGCCTGCTCGCCGAGGACGTCGTCGTGGCAGTGCCGGACGGCACACCGCTCGCGGCGTACGAGGCGATTCCGGCGGCCGTGCTGCGTGACGAGAACTTCGTGGCCCCGCACTTCGACGAGGAGTACGGCTGCCGCGACCAGATCCTGGACGTGGCCGGCCAGGGCGGCTTCAGCCCTCGGTGCGCTCCCCCGGTGCGGGACTACGTCGCCGCGCTGACCCTGGTGGGCGGTGGTCTCGCGGTGGCCCTGGTCCCCGACTCGCTCCGGCGCGTGCACATTCCCGGGGTGGCCTACCGTCCGCTGGCGGACGTGGCGCTCACCACCCGGCTGGTCGGTGCCTACCGCCGAGGGGAGACCTCCCCCGCGGTGCGCGCGGTGATCCGCCGGCTGCGGGAGGCCGCGGTCGCGACGGCTGCCGCGGTCGCCGACGGAACCCGGTCTGCCCGATGACCTCGCCGTGATCGGTGCCAGGCCCCATGGTGCGGCCGGTCAGGGTCGTACCGGCGCATGTTTGTGCGCGGATGACGCACTGTTTTAGCAGGTCAGATGGGGTGTGCTCGACCTAGGCTCACAACGGCGGCACACATCGCGTCGGCGTCGGTCCACCGCCGCTCGACGGAGGGACGGACGGAGAAGCACATGACAGCGATCAAGCACGTAGGCGTCGTAGGGGCGGGCCAGATGGGCCGGGGCATCACCGAGGTCTGCGCTCGGGCCGGGTTGCACGTCACCTTGTGCGACGTGAGCGAGGACCGGGCCCGGGCCGGGCTGGCGGGCGTGGCGGATTCCCTGCTCAAGGCGGAGAAGCGCGGTGCTGTCACGCCCGGGGACCGCGCGCTCGCCCTGGCCGGAGTCTCGGCCACCGACGATCTCTCCCGCCTCGCAAGGGCGGACCTGGTGATCGAGGCCGCCGTCGAGGACGAGGGGGCCAAGACCGAGCTGTTCCGGCAGTTGGACAAGGTCATGCACCCGGCCGCCGTGCTGGCCAGCAACACGTCCTCCATCCCCATAGCCAGGCTCGCGGCGGCCACCGGCCGACCCGAGGCGGTGGTGGGCCTGCACTTCTTCAATCCGGTGCCCGTGATGCCACTGGTCGAGGTGATCCCCTCGCTGCACACCTCGAGGGACACGGAACTTCGCGTGCGTGCCTTCGCGGGCGAGATTCTGGGCAAGAAGACGGTCGTGGCCCAGGACCGCGCCGGTTTCGTGGTGAACTCCCTGCTGGTTCCCTACCTGTTGGCCGCGGTCCGGATGGTGAGTTCCGGCACGGCGACCGCGGAGGACATCGACACCGGGATGACCGCCGGTTGCGCTCACCCGATGGGCCCGCTGCGTCTCGCCGATCTCATCGGGCTCGACACCGTCGCGGCGATCGGTGAAGCACTGTACGAGGAGTACCGGGAACCGCTCTACGCCCCGCCCCCCTTGCTGCGCCGCATGGTCGAATCCGGGCTGCTGGGCCGTAAGTCGGGACAGGGGTTCTTCGACTACCGGGTGGCCTGAGCGCCTTCCGGCGATGCCCTCCGCGGTGCCGTCGGGGCCGGCGCCGCGGAGGGCATCGTCGTATCGGACTCCCGCTGACACCATCGGTTCACGGGAAGGCGTCGCGGCGTTCACGCGCTGGGCGGTGCTTCAGAACGTCGGGCACCAGGCCACCGGCAGGCCCTTCGCCGCACTCGGCATGCGCACGGCAGCCGCGGGAGGGGCGCAAGCCTCGCGCTCCTCGTGTGCGGCCCGGCCGCGGCGCTGGGACGCGGGGGAGGATCCGCCGGGGCCGCACGCGGAAAACCAGCCGCTTCCACAGCTCCGGGCCGACGGTGCTGCCGACGCGACGCGAACCGGCCTCCCCGGGCCGGCCATCGGGGCGCCACCACCGACGTACTCGTCCAGGCAGCCATCGGGCGGCCAGTCGCGGTCCACCACCGGTCCGAGGCGTTCGCGGTCGCCCGCAGCACCGGAATCGTGCTGACGCCGTCGGCGTTGTCCCCCGGACAGGTCAGGCGACCCCTCGGCGGGCAGCGACTTCTCGCGTGAGCTGGGGAGCCACCGAGAACAGGTCGCCCACCACGCCGTAGTCGGCCACGGCGAATACGGGTGCGTCGGGGTCCTTGTTGACCGCCACGATGGTCCTGGACGTCTGCATCCCGGCGAGGTGCTGAATGGCCCCGGAGATGCCCAGGGCGATGTACAGCTGGGGAGACACCGTCTTGCCGGTCTGCCCCACCTGGTACTGGTGCGGGTAGTAGCCGGCGTCGACCGCGGCCCGGGACGCGCCCACCGCACCGCCCAGGGCGTCGGCCAGTTCCTCCACCACCTCGAAGCCGTCCGCCCCTCCGACGCCGCGTCCGCCGGAGACGACGACGCTCGCCTCGGTGAGCTCGGGCCGGTCACCCGCAGGGGTGGCGCGACGGGCGATGACGCGGGCGGATCCCGCCGGGTCGATCGGCGGCAGGACGAGCTCGTGCTCCACGGCCTCCACGGGATGTTCTTCCGGCTCGAAGGAACCCGGCCGCAGGGCGATCACGGGTATCCCGTGGCTGACCTCGGAGCGCACGGTGTACGACCCGCCGAAGACGACTTGAGTGACCGCCCCCGAGGAGTCCAGGTCGACCGCGTCGATCAACAACCCGGCGTCCAGCCGTGCGGCGAGACGCCCGGCCACCTCCTTGCCGTCGGTCGTCGCGGAGACCAGGACGGCGGCGGGAGAGACCGTCCGGACCGCGAGCAGCAGGGCGTCGACGGCGAGCGAGCCGACGAACTCGCCCGCCTCCGCGGATTCGGCCGCGTGGACGCCGGTTGCGCCGTGTCGGGCGAGGGACTCCTTGAGGCGGGCCGATGTGCCGGGCGTGCCCACGAGCACGGCCGCCGGATCGCCCAACCGCCGGGCGGCGGCCAGGAGTTCGTACGTGGACTTGTGGACGCGTTCCCCGTCGTGGTCGACGAGGACGAGGACGTCGGGCATGGCTGTGCCTGCTCCTTGGTGGTCGGGGCGGTTCAGAGGAGTTTCCGGGCGATCAGGTGCGCTGCGAGCTGCCGGCCGGCTGAGCCGTCGTCCGTGACGCGGACCCCGGCGACCCGCGCCGGACGCGGGACGGCCTCCAGCACGCGCGTACGGGTCACCAGGAACCCGGTGTCGTCCGCGTCGGGGAACAGGTCGTCGAGGCCGATCGTCACCACCGGCTTCTTCTTCGCGGCCATGATGCCCTTGAAGGAGGGATAGCGCGGCTCGTTGATCTTCTCGGTGACGCTGACCAGCGCGGGCAGCGGCGCCTCCAGCGTCACCTGACCGCTCTCGGTCTCGCGCTCGGCACGCACCCGCCCCGCGTCCAGGGCGAGTGCGCGTACGTGGGTCAGCTGCGGCAGACCGAGCAGGTCCGCGACGACGGCCGGGACCGCGCTCGCCTGTCCGTCGGTCGTGGCGTTGCCGGCGAGGACCAGGTCCACGTCCGCCACGGTCCGTACGGCGGCCGCCAGGACCTTCGCGGTGCTCACCACATCGGCGCCCTGGAGCCTGTCGTCGCGGATGTGGATTCCACGGTCTGCGCCCATCGCCAGAACCTTGCGGATGGCGTCGAGCGCGGAGTCGGGTCCCATGGACACGACGGTGACCTCTGCGTCCGTCGTCTCCTTGAGCGTCAGGGCTTCTTCCGCGGCACGCTCGTTGATCTCGTCCAGGACGAGGTCGGTGTTCGCACGATCGAGGCTGTGGTCGGTCTCGGACAGGGTGCGGGCTGCCGCGGTGTCCGGGACCTGCTTGACGAGTACGACGATGTTCACGGTCGTCTTCCTTCCGCCGGGGCGGGTCAGCGGAACGCCGGGTGGCCGGTGATCGCCTGTCCGACGACCAGCGTGTGCATCTCGCTGGTGCCTTCGTAGGTGAGGACGGACTCCAGGTTGTTGGCGTGACGCAGCGGCGAGTACTCCAGGGATATGCCGTTGGCGCCGAGGACGGTGCGGCACTCGCGGGCGATCGCGAGGGCCTCCCGTACGTTGTTGAGCTTGCCGACGCTGATCTGTTCGGGCCTGATGCGGTGCTGGTCCTTCAGGCGCCCCAGGTGTACGGCGAGCAGTGCGGCGCCGCCCAGGGACACGGTCATGTCGGCGAGTTTCTTCTGCGTGAGCTGGAAGGCACTGATCGGCTTGTCGAACTGCACCCGGGAGTCGGCGTAGTCGATGGCCGCCTGGATCGAGTCGCGGGCGGCGCCGACCGCTCCGAACAGGATGCCGAAGCGGGCCTCGTTCAGGCAGGAGAGCGGTCCGCGCAGGCCTTCCGCGTGCGGCAGCCGGGCCGAGTCGGGCAGCCGTACGTTGTCGAAGTACAACTCCGAGGTGATCGACGCCCGCAGCGACATCTTCTGCTTGATGTCCTGGGTGGTGAAGCCGGGCGTCCCGCGCGGCACGAGGAAGCCGCGGATGCCGTCCTCGGTCTGCGCCCACACGGTGGCCACGTCGGCGATACCGCCGTTGGTGATCCACATCTTGGAGCCGTTCAGGATCCAGTCGCCGTCCTCGCGGACCGCCTTGGTACGCATCCCGGAGGGGTTGCTGCCGAAGTCGGGCTCGGTCAGGCCGAAACAGCCGATCGCCTCGCCGGCGGCGAGCCGTGGCAGCCACTCCTGCTTCTGCTCCTCGGAGCCCCACTTCCAGATGGAGAACATCGACAGCGAGCCTTGCACGGACACAAAGCTGCGGAAGCCCGAGTCCGCCGCTTCCAGCTCCAGGCAGGCAAGCCCGTAGCTGACGGCGTTGGTGCCTGCGCAGCCGTACCCGTCGAGATGCATGCCGAGAACCCCCAACTTGCCAAGTTCTGGAGCGAGTTCGCGGGCGAAGTGGGCGTTCTCGAACCACTCACCGATGTGCGGGCTAACCCGGTCGGCGAGGAACCTGGCCACGGTGGACTGGATCTCGCGTTCCTCCTCGGTGAGGACGGAGGCGAGGTCGAACAGTTCGAGGGGGTCCTTCAGCGGCTTGGCGTTCATGTGGTGCTCCTTGTGATCAGTGTCGGGAGATCGAGGGGTCGGACGGGTCGTCGAGGATCTGTGCGGTGTGCTGGCCCAGTCGGGGCGGGGGCAGGCGGTACTGCGCCGGCGTGCCGCTCAGCCCGATGGGGTGCGCGACCTGGCGGTGGGCCCCGGGGTCTTCTCCGTCGGCGGGTGAGGCGGGGATGTCGACGATGCCCGGGAGACCCAGCTTGTGGGCGAAGGCGAAGGCGTCGTCGAGGGAGTTGACCGGTCCGGCCGGCACTCCGGCGGCCAGCAGGACGGTGGTCCAGTGGTCGGCGCCCGCAGCGCGGAAGCGCTTGGTCAGGGTGTCGCGCAGTGCGACGCGATGGGCGACCCGGTCGGCGTTGGTGCGGAAGCGGTCGTCGAGCGCGAGACCGGGGTCTCCGACGACCTCGGCGAGTGCCGTGAACTGCCGGTCGTTGCCCACCGCGAGGGCGATCGGCCGATCCGCGGTCGGGAGGGTCTCGTACGGGGCGATGCTTGGGTGCGCGTTGCCCATGCGGCCGGGAACCACCCCGGCGACGGCGTAGGCCGATGCCTGGTTGACCATGGCCGACAGCAGCGAGCCGAGCAGGTTCACCTCCACGAGCTGACCTTCGCCGGTGGCGTCCCGGTGCCGCAGGGCGGCGAGGATGCCGAGCGAGGCGTGCAGCCCGGTGATCACGTCGACCAGGGCGACGCCGGCCTTCACCGGTTCCCCGTCCGCGGTCCCGGTCACGCTCATCAGACCGCCGACGGCCTGTACGAGCAGGTCGTAGCCGGGGATCGTGGCACCCGCGCCGCTGCCGAAACCGCTGATCGAGCAGTAGATCAACGCTGGGTGCCGGGCCCGGAGTTCGCGTGGCCCGAGCCCCAGCCGTTCCATCGTGCCGGGGCGGAAGTTCTCCACCAGGACGTCCGACGCGGCGATCAGGGAGCGGGCCTGTTCGAGGCCGGTCTCGGTGGCGAGGTCCAGGACGACGGACCTCTTGTTCCGGTTGACGCCCAGGAAGTAGGTCGAGGTGCCGTTCCGGTCCGCGGGCGGGTGCCAGGCCCGGGTCTCGTCCCCGATGCCCGGTCGCTCCACCTTCACCACGTCCGCGCCGAGGTCGGCGAGGAGCATGGTGGCGTACGGGCCCGCGAGGACCCGGGAGAAGTCGGCGACACGCAGTCCGTGCAGTGCGGTGCGTGCCGTTCCGTCGGCTTCGCCGACCCGTCCGTCCGGGGCGTTGTCCTGGGTGTCCATGTGCCCTCTTCTCTCGTCGTGCCGCCTTCGCTCCCGTGACATGACCGGTGCCGTGTCCTGTCACCACCAGCGCTCCGAGGACACCGGCGGGCGGGTGAGTTCGACGAGGGGAAGTCCCTGCTCGCGAGGAGCCACCACGACACGCACTCGCGCCCCGACCCGGATCACGGCCGGCTCCGCTCCGGTGAGCCGGCAGACCAGGGTGAACTCCTCGTCCATCGCGACGAACCAGATGTTGAGCGGGGGCTGCCCGATGCGGCGGACAAGGGCCCCGGCACCCGCGCTGCGCTGTCGCTTGAAGGCGGTGGAGCCGCACGCGCGGCAGAAGGAACGTCGGTAGGCCGCGGTGCCGCACCACAGGCAGCTCTGGAACAGCAGTTGGGCGCCGACCTCGGGAGCGGGCGGGTCGGCGGTCACGGCCACGGCCCCCGCGAAGGGTTCAGGGCTGGCTGTCTGCAGCATCACGGCCTCCTGCGCTCACTGCGGTGAGCGAAAACGGGCGATCGGAATCCGATATGTCTCCCTCACCCTGGCCCTGCCGCGAACTGTCGGTCAACGACGAGATGACGCATCTTTGTGCGCGGAATACGTTCTGTTCACCCAGGTCAGAGGCCTTTGCGTCAACAGAGGACGACCCCGCCGCCGCCGGCTCGCACACCGGGGCACACTCAGGCGGCGCGATATCCGCCAGGCATATGCCGTCAGTACCACCCCCTCAATGGACGGCACAGAACTGCCGTATCCGCCGTACCCCTCCTCATCCCGACGACCGGTCCGCTTCCGTCAGAGCGGCCACCACGGGCAGGGACTGATGTACGACGTACGGACGACCGATTCCGAGGAAATGGATTCACGGAGGGCACCTGCGGCACTCCGGCCACACCCTCACCACGGGCACCCGGCACGGCCGGTTCACCCGCAGGGCTGCCGTCGGAAAGTTCAACGGAACACCCATCCACCGCCCGGACACCCGCATACCGTGCGGTGACCCGAACCGCCTCCGCCTCCCCCACCTTCTTGCGGTCCGTGACCTCCGGGCCCCCTGCGCTAGGAGTTTTGGGATGTCCTACGACCGCTCGGAATTATCCCTGCCGCACCGGCACAACGGACGGGTCCCCTCCCCCACCGCGCACCGGCCGACGCCCCTCGCGCCGGCCGCACCGCGGAGCGGCAGCGGGACCCGTCAGCGTTCGTGGTCCAGCTACCACCGCGCCCTGCGGGTCCTGCGCCGCGCCTGCCGCTGGCAGCGGCGCGTGGCCACCTTCCTCGCCCTCGGCTACTTCGCCGTCTTCCTCACCCTGACCGTCGAAGCCCCCGCCTTCATGGCCCGTCCGGCCCTCGGCGGGCTCCCCACCGGCCTGCTGCTCGCCGTCGCGCAGGTCCCCGTCACCTGGCTGGCCGTCCTGCTGTTCGAGTACACGGCGCGCCGGTTCGTCGACCCGCTGGCCCGCAGGGTCAGCCAGTACGCCCGCCCGGCCGACGGCGACGGTCGAGCGCGGGCATGACCGACCTCGGCGGCTCCGCGCAGACCTGGTCCCTCGTCGCCTTCTGCAGCGTCGTCACGCTCACGCTGCTGCTGTGCGTACTGACCGGCCCCGACCGCGACGACCTGGAGGAGTTCTACACCGGCTACCGCACACTCTCCCCGCTGCGCAACGGCCTTGCCGTCGCCGGCGACTACATCTCCGCCGCGACCGTGCTCACCATCGGCGGGGTCATCGCGCTGTGCGGCTACGACGGAGTCGTCCTGGCCCTGAGCACGCTGCTGTCGCTGCTCCTGCTGATGTTCCTGCTCGCCGAACCCCTGCACAACACCGGCCGGTTCACCATGGGTGACGCGCTGAGCCGACGTGTCCCCGGGCGGGCCGCACGCATCACCGCGTGTGCGGTGACCCTGTTGTCGCTGATCCCGATGATGATCGTGCAACTGGCGGGCGTGGGGCAGCTGTTGGCTTTCATCCTGGGCTTCTCCGACGGTGCCATGCAGACCGGCTGCATCATCGGCGCCGGCATCCTGATGATCAGTTATGCCGCCCTGGGCGGGATGAAGGGGACCGCGCTGATCCAGATCATCAAGACGGTGATGCTCCTGGGGTCCGGCCTCGTGGTCGCCGTGCTCGTCCTCGCCACCTTCGGCTGGCACCCGGGAACGATGGTCGACACCGCCGCGCAGCGCAGCGGGACCGGCCAGGCGTTCCTGCAGTACGGCCTGCAGTTCGCGGACGGGCCGCACCCCGCACTGGACATGATCAGCACGCAGGTCGCCATCGTGCTCGGCGGCGCCTGCCTGCCGCACGTCACCATGCGGATGTACACCGCCGGCAACGCCCGCCAGGTACGGCGCACGATGTCCTGGGCGGTGTCCTCGGTCGCCCTGTTCATGCTGGTGATCACCGTCATCGGCCTCGGCGCCACGGCCCTGGTCGGGCGCGAGCGGATCACGGCCGCCGACCCGCACGGCAGCACTGCCTATCTGCTCGGTGCGCGCGCCGTGTTCGGCTCCGACGTCTCCCGCGCCGAGAGCCTGGTGTTCAGCTCCGTCACCACGGCGATCTTCCTGACCCTCCTGGCGTCCGTCGCCGGGATGACGCTCGCCTGCGCCAACTCCCTTGCGCACGACGTCGCCGCCTCCCGGAACAGCACCATGCCCGCGCCGCGGGAGATGACCCTGGCCCGGCTCTGCGCGCTGATCGTCGGCGTGCCGGTGGTGCTGCTGGCCGCCCTCGCCCAGCACCGCAGCCTCCAGCCGCTGGCCACCCTGTCCTTCTGCGTGGGCGCCTCCGCCATCGCGCCCGCACTGGTCTACTCGCTGTTCTGGCGGCGCTTCAGCAAGGCGGGCCTGCTCGCCACCCTGATCGGCGGCTCGGTCGCCGTCCTGGTCCTGATGTCGGGCACCCGGCTCGTGTCCGGGTCACCGACATCGGCCTTCCCGGAGGCCGACCTGAACTGGTTCCCGTTCACCACGACCGCCCTGGTCTCCGTGCCCGTGGGCTTCGCGTGCGGCTGGCTGGGCACGTTCCTGAGCGGCCGCCGCAGCGCCCGCCGTGCCCGCGAACGGTACGCCGGCATCGAACAGTTGATCCTCGCCGGACCTCCCCGGCGCCGCCCCAGCTGGAGCCCGGACGGCCCATGAAGCGCGTTCCGAGAACTCCATGGACTCCCGCGTGTCGAGAATCCGGCGCCGGCTCCGTCCCGGGTTCAGAAGTGGCTCACACCGATGCGCCGGGCGGGCCGTGACGACGACGGGAGGATCCCACCATGGACGCCAGCGAGATCAGCGAGGTCCTCGAGCGGCCGATCAGCCGGGAGCTGCTGGCCCGGGACGTGACCCGACTGGCCTACGTCGCCAAGGACGGCACTCCCCGCAATGTCCCGATCGCGTTCGTCTGGAACGGCTCGGAGATCGTCATGTGCACCACGAAGAACGCCCCGAAGCTCGCGTCCCTGCGGGAGAACCCGGCGGTCGCCCTGACGATCGACACCGAGGTGCACCCGCCCAGGATCCTGCTCATCCGGGGCCGGGCCGAGCTCGACTACGTCGACGGCATCCCGGACGAGTACCTCCAGCCGACCAGCAGCTACGAGATGACCCCCGAGCAACGGGTCGAGTGGGAGGCGGAGGTGCGCTCGCTCTACCACGACGGCATGATCCGGATCGTCGTCACCCCGACCTGGGCGAAGCTGATCGACTTCGAGACGACTCTGCCGAGCGCGGTCGAGGAGCTGGTCCGGCAACGTGAGGAGCGTCTGCGTGCCTGAGCTCCGATCGCCGACACGGGTGGTCCCCGTGCCTCGCGAGACACGGGGACCACAGTCAGCGACTCACTGTGCCGCTACGGCCGTCAGCCGCAGGTCAGCGTCGGTACCGCCCAGTCGCCGTGGTCGTTGCCGTTGCCGTCACCGCCGTCGCCGACCTTGAGGTCGACCACCTTGGCGCCGCTGACGTCGACGTCGACGGGTACGGCGGCCTGTCGGCCGCTGATCGTCGGTGTGGTGACCAGGGTCCTGCCGTCGGCGATCACGGAGAACGTGACCGTTCCCGCGCCACCGGTCTCGTCGTCGACACCCACCTGTGCCGTCAGTCGCGAGCAGTTTCCGGCGAGGTAGAGCTGGATGTCGCTGACCGAGTTGGTGCCGAGCCCTTTGGCGTAGCCCACGCCGGCGATGCTGATCGGGCGGCCGTCTCCGGCCGCCTGCTCGCCGACGCTGCTGTCGCGCTCCACCGGACCCCAGCCGTTGGTGGCGGAGAGGAACGGCAGGTCGCTCACGGCGCTCTTCCCGGCCGGTGGCGCCGGTGGTATCCCGCCGATGATGCGCTCGTCGGCACCGGTGCCCTGCCGCCCGTTCTGCAGGTAGCGCACGGTGGTGGTGAGTGCGGAGGCGGAGGGCAGTTCCCCGGTCGGTGGCTGGACCTTCCAGGTGAAGGTGGCCGATCCGCCGGGCTTCAGGCTCTTGAGCGAGAGGGAGCTCGTGGCGCTCACGCTCCAGCCGTCGGGGGCGGCGAGCGAGGCCGTCAGCCGGGAGGCGGACGACCCGTCCTTCGGTACCCGCACGGTGGTCCGGGCTGTGAAGGCCTCTCCCGGCCGGGCCGTGTCGGGCACGTCCAGGGCGACATCCGTGCCCGGGGGCCTCGGCATCGCGTACTTCCGGGAGTCGTAGCGCGGGCTGTCGTTCTGCGCGACGCGCAGGGACGAGGCGTAGCTGCCGTAGTTGGTGAGCGAGACCTTGCCGAGACCGCCGGTGCTGCCGTCGAGGTTCCACACGGCGATGGCGATGCTGTTGCGGCCGTTCGGGTCGAGGATGCCGTCGGGGACGGGGAAGGTGTGCTGCGGGCCGAGGTAGTTGACGTAGTTGCCGACCTGCCAGCCGTTCACGAAGATCGTGGCGCGGTACTTGCGGGCCGGGTCGTCGGTGAACGTCAGGCCGAGTGAGGTGTCCTGGCCGTGCGGGAGGTCCAGGGTGGCATCGGTGCGGTACCAGGAGACCCCGGGTCGGGTGTCGGTCGTCGGCAGGGACACCCGGTTCCACTTGCCGTCCGGGTAGCCGGGCAGGGACCAGCCGGCCCGCTCCCCGTACAGGCCGCCCGTCGCGAGCGGTCCGCGCACCGGGTCCTGGAGGTCCTCGCCTCCGCGTACGCCCTGGAGGCGCCAGGTGACGGAGGTCAGCGGGGCTCCCACGAGGGAGGCGCCGGTCAGGCCGCGCGCGGTCTTGTTGCCGTTGGTCGAGTTGTAGTCCTCCTCGTGCCCCATGTTCACGGTGAGCACGGAGATGACGTTGTCGCCCTTGGGCCTGACCGAACCGGCGGGGAAGGCGAAGTCGGCGCTGCCGGTGGTGGAACTGCCCAGGAAGGTGCCGTTGAGCCAGGCGGAGAACGCCTGTGCGCCTCCCCCGGAGTCCGAGACCAGGTGGATGCCGGACTCCTTGCCGGTGGCGCGGAAGCGTCCGCGGTACCAGGTGTTGCCGGTGTGGAAGCCGTAGTCGTCCGCGTAGAGCACCGGCAGCTTGTTGACGCCGGAGACGCTGTTGGTGGTCGCCTTGTCGGCGACCTGCCAGCCGGTGTCGTCGAAACCGGGGGCCGCTTCCGGTGACTCCTCGGCGTGCTTCCAGTTCGTCAGCGCCGGGAGGTGGATCGCGGCGGCGGTCGGGATCCTGCCGGTGAGGCTCCGGGTGTCGGTCGCCCGGGTCTCCACCTTGCGGCCGTTCCAGGTGACGCGGGCCGCGGAGGTGAACACCTCGATGTTCCTGTCGTCGGCGTTGTCGCCGGTCAGCGCCACGGTGCGGCCGCTGTTGAGGCTGGTCGCCGTGCGCAGCAGGTGTGTGCCGCGCACCAGGACCGGGCCTGCCGCGGTGTCCTGACGCCAGAAGGTCTTCGCCGTGGCCTTGTCGCCCACGAGCAGCAGCAGCGGGCGCCGGCCTGCGCCGGTGACGCTGATGCGGATCAGCCCCTTGTGGGTGTAGTTCAGGCGCAGGTCGCCGGTGGCGGCGTCCCACGTGGTCGTCACCGGGCCGCCGGTGGCGGTCACGGTCGGCTTTGCGGTGTAGCGCAGGACGGTCTCGCCGTCGCTGTCCGCGTCTCCGTAGAGCACGGCGACGTCCCGGTCGCCGATGGTCGCGTCCGTCATGAGCTCCGAGGTGGAGTACTGCAACTGTGCTTCCCCGAGACGGTAGTCGGCCACGATCACATGGGAGTCGCGTCCGTCCAGGGTGATCGCGGTGCCGGGCTGCTGGGGCACGACCGGGTAGGTCGGCTCGTCGGCGGCGGTACCGGTGGGCACGTCGATCGCGTCGATGGCCACGTAGTTGTCGGTGGACCCGGAGCCGTGGTTCCCGGCGACCACGATCTTCAGCGTGTGCGCACCGGGCGCCAAGCCGGTCTTCTGGAAGACCACCGCCTGGTTCTCGGCGCCGGAGTCGTCGACCGTCGCCACCTTGGTGCCGTCGAGGTAGACGTCGGCGTTGCCGTGGTTGTTCGTCTTCGAGCCGATCCAGCGGATCGCGGTGCCGTCGAAGGGCACGGTGAGCGAGTCACCGGCCTTGTCGGAGAACGACTCGGTGTGCTTGTAGTCGCCGCCGGTGTAGCTCGTGTCGTGCACGTGGGACCACGAACCGGCGTACTGGAGCGCGGAGTCGGGGTCGTCCCAGGTGTAGGTGGTGTCCCCGGCCGGCTGGGCGTTGAAGTCCAGCGAGATGTGCGTCCTGTCGACCGCGGTGGACGTGGAGTTGCCGTGCCGCAGCACATGGAACTGCGTCCTGGTGTCCGGGTTCATCCGGGCGGTGTCGACGACCGCGGAGTCGTCCGGTGGTGTGCTCCTGATCGCGTCGGTCTTGGTCAGCGGGGCGACGGACTGGGTGAAGTACCCGATCAGCTTGTCCTCGTCGTACTTCGGATCGAGCTGCCGGGTCTCGCGGATCGCGGCTCCGTAGTCGTACGACGTGTAGTTCTGGGGCATGCTCAGCCAGCCCCAGTTGGTGCCGCCGTAGGTCATGTAGAAGCTCTGCGCGGTCGCGCCGACGGCGATGTTCTGCTTGTAGAACACGTTGGCGAACCGGTCGTTGATCAGCTGGGCGCACTTGTCGTAGCCCGGTCCGCCCCAGGGGTCGAAGGCGCCGCCCTGGAACTCGGGCGAGTACAGGGGCTTTCCGGCCGGGTGGTCGTAGCTGATGTCGGGGACGCCGTTCCACTTCGTGGGGTTGGAGCAGTCGAAGCCCTGCGGGTAGGAGTCGGGGCCGTCGACGTCCAGGGCGCCCGCACCGGAGTTGAAGGTGCCGTTGTTGTTGCCGGTCAGCGGCACGGTGATGCCGTCGGCGCGGGCCTTGTCCTCCAGGTGCTGCATGTAGGAGCGGGCGGCCGCGGAGCCGTTGTAGTACTCGTTCTCGACCTGGTAGGCGATGACCGACCCGGTGCCGTTGGTGAGTTGGTGCCGGGCGATGATCCGGTCGATCCGGCTCAGCCACTCGTCCGCGTACTTCAGGAAGCGCGGGTCGTCGCTGCGGTTGTTCTCCGCCTTGGTGGTCAGCCAGCCGGGGAGGCCGCCGCTGTCGACCTCCGCGTTGATGTAGGGCGCGGGGCGGGCGATGACGTACAGCCCGGCCTCCTCGGCCATGTCGAGGAGCTTGTCGACGTCACGGACCCCGCTGAAGTCGTACACGCCCGGCTTGGGCGAGTGGTATCCCCAGTCGAAGTACAGGGAGGTGGAGTTGAAGCCGGCGGCCTTCATCTTCTGGAAGATGTCGCGCCACAGGTCCGGGCTGGGGAGCCGGAAGTAGTGGAACTCGCCGGACCAGAGGTAGGCCCGTTTGCCGTCGACGAGGAACGAGTACCCGTCCAGACTCACGGTGTGCGCCTGCGCGGCGGCAGCGGGCGCGGGCGCGGCGGCGGATGCCGGCCCGTCCGCCTCCCGTGCCGTGGCGGGCGCGGTCATTCCCACCGCCAGGGCGATGGTCGCGGCCGTCGCGAGGACCGCCCTCCACCAGCCGCGGCGAGCGGGTCTCGCGGCCTCTGCATCGATCGGATTACCCCGCACTGCGGCCTCCCTCTCGCCTGAGCGATCAGCATCAAACAGACTCAGGCAAAGTCGAACAGTAAGGGGGCAGTTGGCTCCGCACAATGGGGCGGGAGAAGACGAACGGGACAGTGGGGACGGCTGGGCCCGGGACGACGATCAGACGGAAGCGGCTGAACACCGGGACGGCGGGCACCGGACTCCCCGGCGGAGGCCGCTCTTCTCCTGTCGCTCGTCAACTCCCGTGCCGAGAAGAGGTTTTCTCCCGCACGAGCACCGGAGAACCCGGCAGCCCAGTCCCCGGACCCGCCCACCCCGGCCGCCGCCTACGACGCCGTCCGGCGCCCCCTCACCGGTCTCCTCGCCGGCGCAGCCCACCAGCCAGGTTCACCCGTGACACGCCAACAGGTCTCCTGCGAGCGGCAGTTCACGGCGCGGTCAGGACACCGCCGAGCGACGCTCGAACACGACCTCCCGGGCCGTCCCGAGTGCCGTCGCCACCGCGCCGAGGAGGACCGCGTCCTCGCCCAGCCGACTGGGAGCGAGCTTCGGACGCAGCGGGGTCAGGGCCCTGAGGTTGTCGCGCACCGGTTTCAGCAGCAGGTCCACGCTGTGGCCGACTCCCCCGCCGAGGACCACGAGGTCCGGGTCGAGGACGGCGGCCGCCGCGGCCACCGTGTGGGCGATGCGCTCGCCCTCCAGCCGGACCGCCTGGACCGCGGCCTCGTCTCCCTGCCGGGCCGCGTCGAACACGGCCTTCGCGGTGAGCTGTCCCCGCATGCCGAACCGGCGCGCCGCCTCCACGACCGCCACGCCCGACACCGCGTCCTCCAGCCGCTCCGGTTTCTGCCGCCCGGGCCACGGCAGGAACCCGATCTCCCCGGCGAGACCGTGCGCCCCCGTGAACAGGCGTCCCTCGCTCACCACCCCCATGCCGAGACCGGTGCCGATGAGGATGTACGCGAACAGCCGGCTGCCCGCCCCCACGCCGTAGGTGTACTCACCGAGCGCGGCGAGGTTGGCGTCGTTGTGCACCTCCAGCGGCACGCCCAGCTCCTCGCGCATCCGGTCGACGAGCCCGGCCCGCCCCCAGCCCGGCAGGTGCATCGCGTACCGCACCCGGTGGCGTTCCTCGTCGTACACACCGGGCGTGCCCACCACCGCGTGCACCACCTCGCCCGCCGCCGTGCCCGAGCCTGCGACCACCTGCCGGGCCGTCGACACCACCAGGTCGGCCATCGCGCCCGAGCTGCGGGCCTGGTTGCGCACGTCGGAGCGGGCGACGACGGTGCCGTCCAGGTCGGCCACCGCGACGCGTAGCCAGCTGCGGCCCACGTCGATGCCGAGGACATGGCCGGCCGACGGGTCGGGCGCGTACAGCACCGCCGTACGACCGCGCTCGGGCACGTGCGTGCCCACCTCACGGACGAGTCCGGCCGCTTCCAGTGCGGCGAGCGCGCTGGAGACGGTCGGCTTGGACAGGCCGCTCTCGCGGGCGAGCTGCGCCCGGGACGCGGGGCCGGCCGCGCGCAGCCGCTCCAGCAGCAGCCGCTCGTTGGTGCTGCGCAGCCGCTGCCGGTTCCAGGGCTGCTCCTGCTGCTCCACGACGTCACCGGCGGCCATCACACCATTCTCACGCACAGGGAGCCCCCTCTTGACGCATCAAGTAAGGCTCCTTAACTTTATCGGCCAACAGCACCGGATACCGGCCCGCACGCCGCAGCTCACCCTCGTCGCGCCTCACCACCCCAGGAGCCCCCATGTCCGGTAGCCCGCCGCCCAGCGGTGGTTTCGTCCGTCGCGTCGGACTGTTCCAGGCCACGGCCATCAACATGAGCCAGATGTGCGGCATCGGACCGTTCGTCACGATCCCGCTGATGGTCGCCGCGTTCGGCGGCCCGCAGGCGGTGGTCGGCTTCATCGCGGGCGCGCTCCTCGCACTGGCCGACGGGCTCGTGTGGGCCGAAATGGGAGCCGCGATGCCCGGCTCCGGCGGCAGTTACGTCTATCTGCGCCAGGCCTTCCAGTACCGCACCGGACGGCTGATGCCGTTCCTGTTCGTCTGGACGGCCATGCTCTTCATCCCGCTGATCATGTCGACCGGCGTGGTCGGTTTCGTCCAGTACCTGGGCTACCTCGCCCCCGACCTGGGGCAGACCCCGGGCGACCTGGTCGGCCTGGGCGTCATCGCCCTGGTCGTGATCCTGCTGTGGCGGGGCATCGAACACATCGCGCGGATCACGGCCGTGATGTGGGCGGTCATGATCACCTCGGTGCTGCTGGTCATCGTGGCCGCGGCGAGCGACTTCAGCGCCCACCTCGCCTTCACCTACCCGGCGCACGCCTTCGACCTCGGCAGCAACACCTTCTGGATCGGCTTCGCGGGCGGCCTGACCATCGGCATCTACGACTACCTCGGCTACAACACCACCGCCTACATGGGCGCCGAGATCAAGGACCCGGGCCGCAATCTGCCCCGCTCGATCATCTTCTCGATCCTGGGCATCATGGCAATCTACCTGCTCCTCCAGATCGGCACGCTGGGCGTGATCGACTGGCACCGCATGACGGACGCGAAGGACATCGCCTCCACCTCGGTGGCCTCGGCGGTACTGGAGGAGACCTGGGGCAAGGGGGCCGCCGACACGGTCACCGTCCTCATCCTGATCACGGCCTTCGCGTCGGTCTTCACCGGCCTGCTCGGCGGCTCGCGGGTGCCCTACGACGCGGCGCGCGACCGGGTCTTCTTCCGGCCCTACGCCAAGCTGCACCCCAAGCACCGCTTCCCGACCCTCGGCCTGGCGACGATGGGCGTGATCACCGCGATCGGGTTCCTGATCGGCCGCCACACCGACCTGGCGACCCTGATCCAGCTGCTCACGACCGTCATGGTCATCGTCCAGGCCCTGGCCCAGATCGTGGCGCTGAGCGTGCTGCGCAGGCGCCAACCGACGCTGAGGCGGCCGTACCGGATGTGGCTCTACCCGGTGCCGAGCGTCATCGCCTTCGTCGGCTGGTGCGTGATCTACGGCTACGCGGACAAGAACTCGCCGGGCCGCCACCCCATCGAGTGGTCGCTGGCGTGGCTGGCCCTCGGCTGCGTGGCGTACGTGCTGTGGGCGCGCTTCGAGAAGGTGTGGCCGTTCGGCCCGAAGGAGATCACGGAGGACTATCTGACGCCCGAGCCGGCCCGAGCGGAGCCGGCGGGCACATGAGCCGGCCCGACGCTTCCCGCCGACCGGTGCCGCGCTCCGCCCTCGGGCCCACGTCGTCGTGCAGCCGGTGCAGGTGGTCGGCGGTGCCTTTGTCCTGCGGTGCCGTCCCTGGGTGGACGATCACCGTGGAGGGCGCCGTCCTCGGACGGCATCACGGGGCTCGCCGCCGCCACGCCGTCGGTCCTGGCCGGTTCGGACCGACGGCCTCGCCCGCCGGCTGTCCCCCTGCGTCACGACGACCGGCGGAGCGTTGAAGCCCGGTCCGCAGAAGGACCGCCCGCGGCGCCTCAGAGCGGCGTCGACGACGACGGCACGAACGGCGCTCCGTGGCCGGGCACGACGAGGGCCGGGCCGAGGGCCAGGACCTTCTCCCTCGCGGCTCGCAACTGCTCGCGGTCGGGGGCGAAGGGGTCGTCGGCCGGACCCTCGGCGGTCCACCACAGATGGGTCAGGACGACCAGGCCCTCGGCGGCCGTGACCAGGGTGCTGACGTCCTGTGCGGTGTGGCCGGGAGTCGTCATGAGCGTGATCGAAGGGGAGAGCCGGTAGCCGTCGGCGTCACGGTCCTCCCAGACGTCGTCGCGGTAGATGGCCATGTGGTCATGGAAGCGGGCCTCGGGGAACAGGGCCGCGTTCAGCGTGTGATCCGGGTGGTGGTGACTGAAGATCACGTCGGTGACGTCCTGCGGGATCAGCCCGTGGTGCGTGAGCGGGTCCAGGATGAGCCGGCGGTCCGCGACCATGCCCGGGTCGACGATCGCGACCGTGGATCCGTCGACGAGCAGAGTCACGGTTCCGGCGACCCGCTCGTCTGCGTAACCGGTGGTCAGGACGTGGAAGGCGGCGGTCATCAGCGACTCCTCGGGGGAAGAGGGTGTGGGACGCGGACTGGCGTCCGACTTCCCTCGGCGCACCACCGGGACCTTACCGAATGGCTTTCGGTAAATCGGCGGGATCAGCGCGTCCCACTCGCCGTCAGCCCGTGGTCGCACCCAAGGGCATGTCCTCGACCGAGCGCAGGTGCTCCCTCAGCCACTGCTCGGTGTTGCTCACGTGCAGCAGTGCGGCCGCCTGACTGAGGGACGCGTCGCGCGCCGACAGGGCGGCGAAGATCGCCTCGTGCTCGGCGAGGGTGCGGCCCGCCGCCTGGGCGTCGACCAGGCCGCGCCAGATCCGGGCCCGCAGCGTGCGACCGGAGATGCCCTCCAGGAGCGCGAGCAGGGATTCGTTGCCGGTGGCCGATACGACGGCCCGGTGGAAGGCCGCGTCATGGGCGTTGAGCCGTTCGACGTCGTCACGGGCCTCACGCATGGCGTCCAAGTGGCTCTTGACGTCGGCCAGTTGGTCGTCGGAGATCCGGGTCGCAGCGAGAGCGGTGGCGACCGGCTCGAGGAGCCGCCGTACCTCCATCAGGTCCCGCAGAGCCACCGAGTCGCCCTGCAGCAACTCCACCGCGCCGCCGAGGCCCTCCAGGAGAAGGCTCGGCTGAAGGCTGGTCACATAGGTGCCGTCGCCCCTGCGGACCTCCAGGACCCGCGCGACGGCCAGGGCCTTGACCGCCTCTCGGGCGAGGTTGCGGGAGAGTCCGAGCTGGGCGGCCAGGTCCGGCTCCGGGGGGAGCTTCGAGCCGGGCGGCAGGGCCCCGGTCCGGATCAGCTCACGGATCTGCTCGATCGCCTTGTCCGTCAGAGACACCGCGCATCCCTTTCCCCACGGTGCTCAGCGAGCACGTCCGACCCGATCGGCCCCCGAACGCGGAGATCACCCCGTAAGCGGCCCCCGTGCCGAAGATGACGCCGATGATACTGGGACGCGCGTAGCGGGCCCAGCCGGTCACCCCCTCACAGAGGGGCAGACATGCGATGTCTGGTCGATCCAATTACCCAGCAAAGGCGAACAAGTAGGGCAACTAGCCTAGCGGTAAAGGAACTTTCATCCCTGCAAACTGATTGACATTCAGCTGACCCATGGCGGACCTTCATCCGTAACAAGCGGCCCCTCACGCCCCAGGGATGTCTCCATGTCGAGTTCGATCAGCAGACGCCACTTGCTTGCCGGTGCCACCTTCGTGGCCGCGGCGGCCGTTGCCGGAGGTGCGTTCGGCGCCGGCGCCGCCCAGGCGGCCCCCACCACGTACACCCCCGACTGGAACTCGGTCGACCAGCACCCGCCGGCCCCGGAGTGGTTCCAGGACGCCAAGTTCGGCATCTACTTCCACTGGGGCGTCTTCAGCGTCCCCGCGTACGACAACGAGTGGTACCCGCGCAACATGTACCAGGCCGGGAGCAACGCGAACCAGCATCACATCGCGACCTACGGCCAGCCGTCCGCCTGGCCGTACCACAACTTCATCAACGGGGCGAAGGACCTGGCAGGCAACAGCGTGAAGTTCGCGCCGAAGCTGAAGTCGGCCGGCGGGAAGTTCGACCCCGACGAGTGGGTGCAGTTGTTCGTCGACGCCGGTGCCAGGTTCGCCGGGCCGGTCGCCGAGCACCACGACGGCTTCTCCATGTGGGACAGCCAGGTCAACGAGTGGAACTCGGTGAACAAGGGCCCGGGCCTCGACCTGTTGCGGCTGTTCTCCACGGCCATCCGCGCCCGGGGCCTGAAGCTGCTGGTGGCCATGCACCACGCGTACAACTTCACCGGCTTCTACCAGTTCGCCCCCGCGCAGACCGACCCCAGCCTCAAGAAGCTGTACGGGCAGCTGGGTTCGACCGCGGAGAACCAGCTCTGGTACGACAAGCTCAAGGAAGTCGTCGACCGGGCCCAGCCCGACATCCTCTGGCAGGACTTCAATCTCACCGCGGTCGACGAGCAGCAGCGCCTCAACTTCCTCTCGTACTACTACAACCAGGCCAACTCCTGGGGCAAAGAGGTCGTCGCCACCTACAAGGACGGCATGAACGGCAAGGGGGAGGTCTTCGACTACGAACGCGGCGGGCCTGCCGACCTCACCACGCCGTACTGGCTGACCGACGACAGCATCTCCAGCAGCAGTTGGTGCTACACGCAGGGCATCGGCTACTACAGCATCCAGCAGATGCTGCACTCGTTCCTGGACCGGATCAGCAAGAACGGCAACGTCCTGCTGAACATCGCGCCCATGGCCGACGGCACCATCCCCCAGGCGCAGAAGGACATCCTGCTGGGCATGGGTGACCACCTGAAGCGCTTCGGGGAGTCGGTGTACGGGACCCGCGCCTGGACGGCGTACGGCGAGGGCCCGACGAAGATGGGCGGCGGCGCCTTCACCAACCCCACCGCCGGTACGGCGCAGGACATCCGGTTCACCCGCAACAAGGCCGGTGACGTCCTGTACGCCAGCGTCCTGGGCTGGCCCGGCGGCTCACTGACCATCAAGACCCTCGGCTCGGACCGGATCAACCTCTCGTCGCTGACCTCGGTGAAGCTCCTCGGCTCCACCGCCGGCACCTACATCGACCTGCCCACACCGACGCAGAGTTCCACGGGCCTCACCGTCACCCTGCCGTCCTCGGCGCCGTACGACGCGGGCGCGTACGTGCTGAAGCTCGCCTTCTCCGGAGCGATCCCCGCACTGCGGCCGTCGGCCGGCGCCGTCGTCTTCACGGACGTCTCCTACACCGGCAGGGCCGCCGTGCTCACCGTAGGCGACTACACCGCGGCCGACCTGAGCACGGCCGGGCCCGGACCGGGCACCGTCTCCTCCCTCCGGCCGGCTCCCGGATACCAGGTGATCGGCTACTCCGGGGACAACTTCACCGGCACCGCCTGGACGTTCACCGCCGACAACCCCGACCTGCGGGCCACCGGCAACAACGACCGGATCACCTCGCTGAGGGTCCAGTTCAACCCGGCGACGTACTTCCGGATCACCAACGTCACCGACGGTCTCGCCCTGGACAGCGGCGGCGACGTGGCGTCCGGCTCCAACCTCAAGCAGTGGACCTGGGACGGCAGTTCGAACCTGCAGTGGCGTGCGGAGGCCGTGGCAGGCGGCTACTACCGGCTGGTCAACCGCACCAACGGCATGGTCGCCGACGGCTGGGGCGCCACCGCGGACGGGTCAGCCGCCCGGCAGGCCGCGTGGAACGGCGGCACCAACCAGCAGTGGACCATCACCCCCCGGGGCGGCGACCGTTACTCGATCGCCAACCGCACCACCGGCCTGGTCCTCGACGGCGGCGGCAACGTCTCCTCGGGCTCCGTCACCAAGCAATGGACCTACGGCAGCAGCACCAACCTGCTGTGGACCTTCACCGCGCTGTAGCGACAGGAGTCGGCGCCGTGGGCGGCCGGTGGCGGCCACCCACGGCATCGACGTCGGCCGACACGACATGTCCCTTCTCTTGTCAGGTACATGACGATTCTCTACAGTCCGAACAGAACGTTGCATGGGAGCGCTCCCAAATCCGGCGAGCAGGAGCGCCCCGAGAACCCTCGACCTAGGCCCCACCTCGGGAAAGAGGCACCGAATGCAACCCCTGTCACGCATCTCCCGCACCCCCCGCCGCACCTGGGGCGCCGTCCTCGGCACACTCGCCGTCATCGCCGCGCTCTTCGTCGCCACGCCCCCGGCCCACGCCGACACGACGGTCTGCGAACAGTTCGGCTCGACCGTCGTCCAGGGGCGCTACGTCGTCCAGAACAACCGCTGGGGCACCAACGACCCCCAGTGCGTCACCGCCACCGGCAACGGCTTCCGGCTCACCCGGGCCGACGGCTCCGTCCCCACGACCGGCGCGCCCAAGTCGTACCCGTCCCTCTTCTACGGCTGCCACTACACCAACTGCTCGCCGGGCACCAACCTCCCCGCGCAGCTCTCCCGCATCTCCAGCGCGCCGAGCAGCATCTCGTACGGCTATGTCGGCGACGCCGTCTACAACGCCTCGTACGACATCTGGCTGGACCCGACACCCCGCACCGACGGTGTGAACCGGACCGAGATCATGATCTGGCTCAACAAGGTCGGCCCGATCCAGCCCATCGGCTCGCAGGTCGCCACGGCCACCGTCGGCGGACGGACCTGGCAGGTGTGGCAGGGCGGCAACGGCACCAACGACGTGATCTCCTTCGTCACCCCGTCGGCGATCGGCAGCTGGAGCTTCGACGTGATGGACTTCGTCCGGCAGGCCGTCAACCGCGGGCTGGCACAGAACAGCTGGTATCTCACCAGCGTCCAGGCCGGGTTCGAACCCTGGCAGAACGGCGCGGGCCTTGCGGTGAACTCCTTCTCCTCGTCGGTCAACACGGGCGCCGGCCCCGGTGGCCCGGGCGGCAGCACCGCCTGCACGGTGTCGTACGCGACGAACGTGTGGCAGGGCGGTTTCACCGCGAACGTGACCGTCGCCAACACCGGTTCGGCACCCGTCGACGGCTGGCGCCTCGCGTTCACCCTGCCCTCCGGGCAGAGCGTCACCAGCGCATGGAACGCCTCCCTCTCCGCGACCTCGGGATCCGTCACGGCGAGCGGGCTGGCGCACAACGCGAGCATCGCCCCCGGCGGCAGCCAGACCTTCGGGTTCCAGGGCACCTACAGCGGCGCCTTCACCGGGCCGGGCGGGTTCAGTCTCAACGGCACGGCCTGCGGCCAGGCATGACAGGACCGGCGCCGGGCGCTCATGTGCCGCCCGGCGCCGCGTCGGCCGTTCCGCTCGACGGCGGGTCGGTCCTCCCGACGGCCGCGTACCTCGCCTCCGGGAGTCACCGACCCGCCTGACCATCTCCGTCAACTCGCTGTGCAGGCAGTGCCGTTGAGGGTGAAGGAGCTGGGCGCTGCCGTGTCGCCGGTGTGGACGGCCTGGAAGCCGATGCCGACGGAGGCGCCCGGAGCGATCGTGGCGTTGTGGGCGAGGTTCCTGGCCGTCACCTGGCCGGAGGCGGGCGAGTAGGCCGCGTTCCAGCCGGAGGTGATGGCCTGGCCGCCGGGCAGGGTGAAGGCCAGCGACCAGCCGTCGATCGCGGTGGTACCGGTGTTCGTGATGGTGATGGTGGAGGTCAGTCCGGAGTTCCACGCGCTGACGTTGTCGGTGACCCGGCAGGTGCCGGTCCCCGGTGAGGGGTCGGAGGTCTGGAACTGGGTGAAGAACTTCCAGACCTCGCCCGGCACCCAGGTCCTGCCGCTGTCACCGGGGGCTCCGTCCTGGGGAGCGGCGATGTGTCCCTCGTCGAAGGCCGCCCAGGCGACCGGATGCCCGGCCGAGCAGCCCGAGTAGGTGGTGACCCGGTGCGTCAGGCTGCCCTGGGCGGGCTCGGGCGGGTTCTGGGGGGTGCAGCCGTTGTTCCGGACGAACCTGTCCCGCATCGTCCGCCCGCCGGAGATGCCGAGCACGCTGTCCCTGAGGCCGTGCACTCCGAGGTAGGCGATGGGCTGGGTGCCACCGCTGCATCCGCTGAGCTGCCCGCCGCTCTGCACCGCGACCGCGCGGAAGACCGTCGCACGGGTACAGGCGAGGGCGTACGACATGGCGGCGCCGTAGCTGAAGCCGAGGGCGAAGCGCTGGGTGGTGTCGACGCACAGGTCCGCCTCGATCCGCCGGATCATGTCGTCGACGAAGGTGACGTCCTCCCCACCGGAGTTGGCCCAGCCGTTGTTGAGGCCCTGCGGTGCGACGAAGACGGTGCTGTTGTTCGCCAGTCGCTGGAGCCCGTAGTAGGCCCAGGTGCCGGTTTCCACCGTGCGGCCGGTGGAGACGTCGGTGGAGGTGCCGCCCAGCCAGTGGAACCCGAAGACCAGCCGGTGGGGGCGGTTGCGGTCGTAGCCGTCCGGGACCTTCAGGATGAAGCTGCGGTTCTTGCCGCCGCTCTGGATCGTGTACGTGCCGCTCGTGAGGGTGGGCGCCTTGCCGCAGCCCGGGCTCGCGGCAGCGGCGCGCAAGGGTCCGGCAGCCGTGCCGGAGACCGTCTGTCCGGTGGTCTCGCCCTGGCCGCGGGCCAGCGCCGTGCCGCCCGTGCTCAGCACGACCAGCACCGCGACCACGGCGGGCCATAACAGGCTTCTTGTTCTCTTCATGGTGCGACTTCCCTTCCGGTCAAGGGGTGTTGGGGGTGAACCGCCACCAGTCGATGTTGAGCAGGTAGCCGCTGCCGCCGGTGAACCGCAGATAGAGGTCCTGCGTCCCGGCCGCGCCGGCGACCGGGCAGGTCACCGTCGTCCAGGCCTGCCAGCCCCCGGTGCTCGGCACACCGCACCGGCCCACGACCGTCCCGCTCGGCGAGCCCAGGCGCAGTTCGACGGTGCCGCCCGAACTGCCCGAGGCAACGCGTGCGGTGAAGGAGGAAGCGCCCGCCCCGAAGGCAGCGCCCTTCACCTTGAGGTAGTCGCCGTTGTCGATCCAGCCGACGTTCATCCCGCCCTCGCCGGCCGGTTCGGTCTCGATACCGGAGCCCCAGGCGAGCGTCTCGGCCTCCTGCCGCGTGTACGGGTCGAGCGTGCCGACCTGGGGCGCGCCGCCGTTCGTCATGCCGATCACCGGGATCGTGCCGTCGGCGTTGTAGAAGAACCTCTCCACCGCGACGGAGCGGGTGAAGCCGCCGCCGCCCGGGAGTGCGCCGTTGTGGTAGAAGAAGTACGAACCGCCCTTGAAGTCCACGATCCCGGGGTGGTTGGTGAAACTGCTGCCCTGGGTGGGCATGACCGTCCCGCGGTAGGTCCAGGGCCCGGTCGGGCCGGGCGCCGTGGAGTAGGCGATGAACTCCGAGCAGCACTTGGCCGCGAACACCATGTAGTACAGGCCGTTCCGCTTGTAGACCCAGGGTCCCTCCTCGTAGAGCGTGGGACGGTTCGGGTCACCGGTGCGGGTGCCGAATCCCGCGGTGGTGAGCGGAATCCTGGTGACGGCGCCGGAGTAGGAGGTCATGTCGGCGTTCAGCCTGACGTAGGACAGATTCGGGTTGCCCCAGTACAGATAGGCCTGGCCGTCGTCGTCGACGAACACGGTCGGGTCGATCTCGCCGTTCTCCACCAGCGGTCGGCCGAGGGCGTCCCGGAACGGTCCGGTAGGGCTGTTCGACACCGCCACGCCGATCGCCATCCGGCCGGTCGCCCGGTTCTTCACCGGCACGTACCAGTAGAACCGGCCGTTGCGCTCGACGGCCTGCCCCGCCCACGCGTCGGCGGACGCCCAGCTGAAGGTGGCCAGGCTGAGCGGTGAGCCGTGGTCGGTCCAGTTGACCATGTCGGCGGAGGACCACACCCTCCAGTCCTTCATGGTGAAGTAGGTGGAGCCGTCCTCGTCGTGCCCGGTGTAGAGGTAGACCCGTCCGTTGTGGACCAGCGGGGCCGGGTCGGCCGTGTAGAGGTGCTGGATGATGGGGTTGTCGGCCCGGGCCGCCGGGGCCTGCACCGCGGCGGGGACGACGGTGAACGCCAGCAGGAGACCCAGCGTCCAGGCGACCGCCCGGGCAAGCCGTGTGCCGGTCGCGGGTGACGGCGGGGCGGGGGTCATCGCGGCCTCCGGGGGACGCTGACGGGCGGACGGGCCGTGGCCGGGTGCGCTGCGTTCCTCACGCCCGGCTCCACTTCTGGCCGGCCTGGCCGTTGCAGCTCCACAGCACCAGCGGGGTTGCGTTGGCGGTGCCGGACCCGTTGACATCGAGGCAGAGCCCCGCGTGGACATTGCGGATCGTCCCGTCGGAGCCGAGGGTCCACTTCTGGTTGTTCTGGCCGTTGCAGGGCCAGGTGATGACCCGGGTGCCGTTGGCGGTGCCCTGGTTGTAGGCGTCCAGGCACTTGTCGCCGAAGACGCGGATCTCGCCGCCGGCCCAGGTGGTCCACAGCTGGTTGGCGGCCGTGTGGCAGTCCCAGAGCAGTGCCGTGGCCCCGGCCGCGGTGGAGGCGTTGTCCACGTCCACGCAGCGGCCGGAGGCGTTGCCGCGCAGCCGGGAGGTGGTGGCGGCGAGCGGGCTGCCACCGCTCACCCGGAACACGGCCACGCCGTGCGCGGGGACGCTCGCCGAGATCTGCCCGGACGTGCTGGACGTGGCGCCGGTCCACTGGTCGGTCAGGGTGAACGGCCCGCCGGACAGGCCGACTTGCGCGGCCGTGGTGCTGATGGTCGCGGTGCCGCCGCCCCGGTTGAACAGGCCGACCGCGACCGAGCCGTCGGACAGGGGCTTGGCGAACACCTCGGTGTCGCCGTCGTCGCGCACCCTGCGTCCGCCCGCGCCCAGCGCGTCCTGGTTCACCGCCAGCAGGCGGGGGTTGCGCAGGATCGCGCTCACGTCGGCCGACATGGTGCGGATGTCGTTGCCCGCCATGAGGGGTGCGCTCAGCAGCGCCCACAGGGCGAAGTGGGAGCGGGACTCCGTCAGGGACAGGCCGGGGCGTCCCACGACCAGCATGTCGGGGTCGTTCCAGTGGCCCGGGCCGGACTGGGCCGCCAGCGGTGCGGTGATGTCCAGGACGTTGCCGACGCCCATCGGGTAGCTGTTGGTGTTGCCGTTCTGCCAGATGTCGAGCAGGTCCTCGGTCGTCCGCCACAGGTCGGCGACCTCGCCCCAGTTGTACGTGGCGCCGGTGATCGCGTGGAAGCTGTTGGGGTTGATGCTGTAGACGATGGGCCGTCCGGTGGCGCGCAGGGCGTCACGCATCAGCGTGAACCGCGCGACCTGCTCGTCGCGGGTGCCGCTGGAGGAACACCAGTCGTACTTGAGGTAGTCGACGCCCCAGGAGGCGAAGGTGGCAGCGTCCTGGGCCTCGTGGCCCCTGCTGCCCGTGGACCCCGGATAGGCGCCGCTGGTCTGCGCGCAGGTGCGCTCGCCGGGCACCTGGTAGATGCCGAACTTGAGGCCCTTGCCGTGGATGTAGTCCCCCAGCGCCTTCATCCCGCTCGGGAACTTGGTCGGACTCGCCCGCAGGGCGCCGGCCGCGTCGCGCTGCGGGTCGAACCAGCAGTCGTCCACCACCACGTACCGGTAGCCGGCATCCCGCATGCCCGAGGACACCATCGCGTCGGCGGCCTGGCGGACCTGTGACTCCGTGATCCCGCACCCGAAGCTGTTCCAGCTGTTCCAGCCCAGGGGCGGGGTGAGTGCGGGGCTGCCGGGGGCGGCCGAGGCGGTGGTGCGGGCGGAAGCCGTGAGGGACGCGGCGACCGCCAGGGCGGCGGCCGCGAAGACACGGAACAGGCGTCTGCCCGTTGGTCGGGGCACGGTGGACTCCTCCAGTAGACAGCGGATGACGGCCTCTCGGCGGCGTCTTATGTCATGCATATGACAGATGCCGAGAGTTCGAAATTTCGGGCAGATTTCGGATCGATGGCTGTACGGATGCTAGAGAGCGTGCGGAGCATGTCAACACCGTGGGAGTGGTCGATCGGCGTTCACATCGACTTCGTCGAGGGCTTGAATCGTCGAAACATTTCGGCCTCAACAGCGAATCCTGCGAGAGGCATTGACGGGATGTGTCAGCCTCATATCATCCTGGTTGCTCGGCGCATCAGTCGGCGTTCGCACTCTCGAACGAGCAGGACAGCCCCGCCCCCACAGCGCTCCCTCGCAGAGAGAACGACACATGGATATGTCATGTCCTGGCCAAAATATGGATCGACGACAGGCCCTCTCCACCGTCGGCGGGCTGGTCGCCGGCTCCTTCCTGCCGCCGGCGGGCAACTCCCCCGCCGGCGCCGCCGCGTCGTACACGAACCCGGTGATCTGGCAGGACTTCGCGGACATCGACGTCATCCGCGTCGGCGGCACCTACTACGCCTCGGCCTCGACGATGCACTACTCCCCCGGCGCACCGGTCCTGCGCTCGTACGACCTGGTGAACTGGGAGATCGCCGGTCACTCGGTGCCCGTCCTCGACTTCGGCGCCAAGTACGACCTGAACGGCGCCCGCGGCTACGTGCGGGGGATCTGGGCGTCTTCGCTGGCCTACCGTCCGAGCAACAGGACGTTCTACTGGCTCGGTCAGATCGACTTCGCGAGGACCTACCTCTACACCGCCACAGCCGTCGAGGGACCGTGGAGCAGACTGACGACGATCAACACCCCGTACTACGACGCGGGGTTGCTCGTCGACACCGACGACACCCTGTACGTGGCATACGGCAACACCACCATCAGCGTGGCCCAGCTCTCGCCCGACGGCCGCAACCAGGTCCGCACCCAGCAGGTGTTCACCACGCCGTCCAGTGTCGGCACCCTGGAGGGCTCCCGCTTCTACAAGATCAACGGTCAGTACTACATCTTCCTGACCCGCCCGGCCAACGGGCAGTACATCCTCAAGTCGTCGGGCGGCCCCTTCGGCCCCTACACGATGCGGCAGGTCCTTCTCGACCTGCGCGGCCCGATCCCCGGCGGCGGGGTCCCGCACCAGGGCGGACTGGTGCAGACGCAGGGCGGCGCCTGGTACTACATGGCCTTCGTGGACGCCTACCCCGGCGGCCGGGTGCCGGCTCTCGCGCCGGTGAGCTGGACCTCGGACGGCTGGCCCGTCGTCCAACTGGTCAACGGCGCCTGGGGCGCCTCGTATCCCGCCCCTGCCGTTCCCGCCCCGCCCCGCCAGGTCACCCCCATGACCGGCGTGGACACCTTCGACGGCACGGCCCTCAAGCCGAGGTGGGAGTGGAACCACAACCCGGACAACACCAAGTGGTCGGCCGGCAACGGCCTGACCCTGCGCACCGCGACCGTCACCAACGACCTGTACTGGGCCCGCAACACCCTCACCCACCGCATCCAGGGCCCCACCTCCACCGCCACGGTCCAGCTCGACCACTCGTCGATGCGGGACGGCGACCGGGCAGGACTCGCGCTGCTGCGTGACTCCTCCGCGTGGATCGGCGTCAAGCGCGAGGGCGGGACGGCACGCGTGGTGATGGTGGGCGGGCTCACCATGGACGGCAGCTGGAACACCACGGGCACCGGCAGCGAGCTCGCGAGCGCGGCCCTCTCCGGGGGCAGCGTCTGGCTGCGTGCGACCGCCGACATCCGCCCCGGCGCGGCACGCTCCGGAACCTTCTCCTACAGCACCGACGGCACCCGCTTCACCCGGCTCGGGCCCGCCTTCTCGATGGGCAACGACTGGCGTTTCTTCATGGGCTACCGGTTCGCCCTCTTCAACCACGCCACCCAGGCGCTCGGCGGCGCGGTCCGCTTCCCCCGGTTCGAACTGTCGACGCCCTGAACCCATCCCGTCGATCGCACAGCGCAACCCCCCACTCACCCGCACGAGGAGAACCATGAACCCGCTGAAACGGCTCGGCCGTCGCCGAGCCTCGGTGTTATCCCTGCTGGCCGTGGCCGCCCTGGTCACACCCGGTGCCGCGAGCGCCGCACCCGACGCCGTCCGCGCCTCCACGCTGGGCGCCCAGGCGGCCCAGTCCGGGCGGTACTTCGGCACCGCCGTGGCCGCAGGACGGCTCGGCGACGGCACGTACACCGGGATCCTGGACCGGGAGTTCAACTCGGTCACGCCCGAGAACGAGATGAAGTGGGACACGATCGAGCGCTCCCGCGGCCAGTTCAACTTCGGCCCCGGCGACCAGATCGCGAACCGGGCCTCGCAGCGCGCCCAGCGCCTGCGCGGACACACCCTGGTCTGGCACCAGCAACTGCCCGACTGGGTCAAGGCCATCAGGGACGCCAACACCCTGCGCAGCGTCATGAACAACCACATCACCCAGGTGATGAACCACTACAAGGGCAGGATCTACGCCTGGGACGTGGTCAACGAGGCCTTCGCCGACGGCGGCAGCGGGCAGCTGCGCAGCTCGGTCTTCCGGGACGTGCTGGGCACCGGCTTCATCGAGGAGGCCTTCCGCACCGCACGGTCGGCCGACCCCTCGGCCAAGCTCTGTTACAACGACTACAACATCGAGAACTGGAGCGACGCCAAGACCCAGGGCGTCTACCGCATGGTGCGCGACTTCAAGTCCCGCGGTGTGCCCATCGACTGCGTCGGCCTCCAGTCGCACTTCGGGGCGGGCGGACCGCCGTCGAGCTTCCAGACGACCCTGTCGAACTTCGCCGCGCTCGGCGTGGACGTCCAGATCACCGAGCTGGACATCGCGCAGGCCCCGACGGCCGCGTACGCCAACACGGTACGGGCCTGCATGAACGTGGCGCGCTGCACCGGCATCACCGTCTGGGGCATCCGCGACAGCGACTCCTGGCGCAGCGGTGAGAACCCGCTGCTGTTCGACCGGAACGGCAACAAGAAGCCCGCCTACCAGTCGGCGCTCACGGCGATGGGCGGCAGCGCCGCGGTACGACGGGCGGACGCCCCTGCGACCCGGTCCGCCGCCGCACTCCCCACGTCCTTCCGCTGGAGTTCGAGCGGCGCCCTGATCGCGCCGAAGTCGGACTCGACGCACAACATCGCGGGGATCAAGGACCCGTCGGTCGTCTACTACAACGGCAAGTACCACGTGTTCGCGAGCACCGCGAACGCCTCCGGGTACAACCTGGTGTACCTGAGCTTCTCCGACTGGTCCCAGGCGGGCTCGGCCACGCACCACTACCTGGACCGCACCGCCATCGGCACCGGGTACCGGGCCGCGCCGCAGGTCTTCTACAACGCCCCGCAGCGCCTGTGGTACCTCGTCTACCAGACCGGCAACGCGTCGTACTCCACCAACCCCGACATCAGCAACCCCAACGGGTGGAGCGCCCCGAGGAACTTCTACTCGTCGATGCCGGACATCATCCGGCAGAACATCGGCAACGGTTACTGGGTCGACATGTGGGTGATCTGCGACAGCGCCAACTGCTACCTGTTCTCCTCGGACGACAACGGGCACCTCTACCGCTCCCAGACGACCGTCGGCCAGTTCCCGAACGGCTTCACCAACACGGTCATCGCGGCCCAGGACTCCAAGTACGCCCTGTTCGAAGCGAGCAATGTGTACAAGGTGCAGGGCAGCAATCAGTACCTGCTGCTGGTCGAGGCGATCGGCTCGGACGGCGGGCGCTACTTCCGCTCCTGGACGTCGAGCAGCCTCGCCGGCTCGTGGTCGCCGCTGGCCGCGTCCGAGGGCAACCCGTTCGCCAGGTCCAACAACGTGACCTTCCCCGCCGGTGCCTGGAGTCGGGACATCAGTCACGGCGAGATGATCCGCGCGGGCTACGACCAGACACTCACGATCCCGGCCTGCAAGCTCCAGTACCTGTACCAGGGAAAGAACCCCGACGCCGGCGGTGACTACAACAGCCTCCCCTGGCGGCTGGGCCTGCTCACCCAGACCAACGCGACCTGCTGACCACCCGGGCCCCGCACCCCGTGCGGGGCCCGGTCACGCCCGTCCCGCGGGCCGCGCCTGCGAACCTCACTCCGGACGCGGGCGCGGCCGCCCCGGGGCCATGGCCCAGCGGATGGTGTGCGTCAGCAGCTGACCCGCGGGCTGCACCGCGAGACCCTCCACGACAGGAACCCGGGGCAGTCGGAGAACACCCCGTGCCCACCCCGGGAGCAGCGCGACCGCGTTCGCCGCCAGGACACCGTAGAAGGGCCGCACGGCAAGCGGTACGGGTGGGTGGAGCAGCAGGAACCGGGCGGCGGCCCGGGCTTCCGGGGTGGCTCGCAGCTCCGGCTGGTACGTGGCCAGCAGTCCGGCCAGGGCCCGGCGATCGCGGGGTGGGTCGAGCACGCCGAGCGCTTCGGCCACCCGCGCGGTGTCGGCCACGTAGGCGTCGTACCCCGCTGCGTCGAGCGGCCGGGCCCCGTAGCGTTCGTGCGCGCGCAGAAAGCTGTCCGTCTCGGCCGCGTGCACCCAGCCCAGCAGATGCGGATCCGCCGCGTGGTACGGCAGGCCCTCGGTGGTGGTCCCGCGCACCTGCCGGTGGATGGCGCGCACTCGTTCGACGGCCTGTCCGGCGTCGGAGGCGGTGCCGTAGGTCGTGACGGCCAGGAAGGTGCTGGTGCGCTGCAGTCTCCCCCAGGGATCGCCGCGAAATCCGGAGTGCGCGGACACGGCGGCCATGGCGAGTGGGTGCAGCGACTGCAGAAGGAGAGCGCTGAGCCCGCCGATGAACATGGACGCGTCGCCGTGGACGGTGCGAATGGGACGGTCCTGCCCGAACCAGCGGGGTCCGGGCGTGTCGTGGATACGGGCGCGGTTGGCGGGCCCGTCCGGACCGGCGACTCGGCGGAACACGGCCTGCCCCAGCCGGTCACGAAGGTCGGTCATCACACCTCCGCACCTCCTTCCCGCCCCATGAGCACACCAGGTGATCTGTCTTCCCCGGCAGCCGTGTCCACGGATGCGGTGCGCTTCGCCTCGGTGTCCTCTCAGGCGGGCCGCCCGGTCGGGCGCCCCACCGCGGCGAGCGCATCAAGGTTCAGTGGCGCCGCCCCCGGAGCTTGCCTAGCAGCTGCCGGGCCTGGGCCCGTCGGCGCGGGTCGGCCGAGGCCCTGCGCACCTGCTCCGCTGTACGTCGCCCCTGCGGGCTCCTGCTGAACTGCTTGATCTTCTCCAACATGCCAGGCACGACTGTCCTCCCGAGAAGGTCGACGAGATTTCCCGTCCTGTACGAAAAGGTCTCCGTACTGACGCGGTTACCCCGGGCCCACCGTCCCACCCCTGCCATCGGCCCGTACGACGGCACGGTCGCCGCGGTCGCCAGTCGCCGGGCAGCGCGTGCTCGGTGCCGATGGTGTCGTGCTTGTGCGTGCGGGCGGCCTCCTGCGCGAGCACGATGCTGTGCCGGTTGAGCTCGGTGGACCGCTCGAAGGCGTGGGGTGTGTGCCGTCGCCGGGCGGCCTGCCCGGTCACTCCGACGGCGTCGCCGATCGAGGTGGGCGATCAGGCCGGCAAGGCGTCCGTCCGGCGCAGATGTGCGTCGATGAGGGCGAAGGTGGCGTCCGGCTGTTCGATCTGCGGGAGGTGGCCGGCCTCGGGTATGACCTCGAACCGGCCGTTGCCGAACGCGTCGGCGTACGCGGCTCCGTAGGCGGGGGTGACGACGCGGTCGCTCTCGCCCCACAGGACGAGAGTGGGCACCTGGATCCGTCCGAGCCTGGACAGCAGGGTGGGGTCGTGCATGTAGGGGTCACCGGCCAGGACACGCATGGTGGCCATGTTGGCCCCTCTGCGCGCGAGTTCCTCGGCCGGTATGCCGGCCGGGTCGAGGTAGTAGCGGTCCGGGTCGTGCCAGGAGTGCTCCGCGACACCGCGGGCGTCGAGGGCGAAGAAGTCGGTGATCGGCTCCCCCTCGATGTGCACGCCGACCGCGTCGATCAGGACGAGACCGGTGATGCACCCCGTGGTGTCGCGCGCGGCCATCTCGGCGGCCGTCCAGCCTCCGAGCGAGGAGCCGACGACGAGGACGTCGCGCAGTCGGCGTTCGTCCAGGAGGTGCAGGTAGGCGCGGGCGAGGTCGTCGATGCGGGCGAGTCGTGCGGGGCGGTGGGTGCCGTCCCAGCCGGGGTGCACCGGCGTGATCGTGTGGGCGGTGCGGGCGAGGTGTCGGGCCAGGCCGGTGACGGTGGCGGGGCCTCCGCCGCCGTGCAGGACGAGGACCGGCCTGCCGGCTCCGGCCTCCGACAGCGTGAGGGACAGGTCGGCGTACTGGGCTGATGCGTTGGTAGGCATGCCGGACACTGTAACTAAACATCTTTATATAAGCTAGCTTGGTCATGGCGTAGACTCGGAGCATGCGCGGTGAGCTGCAAGAACTCGGCAGAGCGGTCAAGCAGGCCCAATATCGACAGCACAGGGCACTCGACAGCGCCCTCCAGGCCGTCGGCACGACACTGGCCCAGTGGGACGCCCTGCGCGCGATCGGCAACTCCCCCGGAGCATCCGCGCGCGAGCTGGCCTCGGCGACCTTTCAGACCGAGCAGGCCTTCGGCACACTGGCCGGCCGCCTCACGGCCCAGAACCTCGTGGAGCGCCGTCCCGGACACGGCCGGCGCATCGAACACCACCTCACACCTGCCGGCGAGCAGGTCCTGGCCGCCGGCCACAAGGTGGCCGACGAAGTCCTCGACGACTGCTTCTCCGCCTTGCCCGCCGCGGACCGCGCAACCCTGCTCAATCTGCTGCGACGCCTCACCGCACCATGACGGCGGCGTCCCGCGGCTCAGATCACGGGCGGCCGCTCGCGCGGGGCTTGCGTGGCGCCCTGCCCCAGGAGCCGACAGGCCGTTCCTGCCGACTCCGTGCGGCGAACTCCTGACGGGTCGCCACGGTGCGCGGCGGCGGGGGCAGGACCTTCTCCACGCCCCACGGCTCCGCAGTCGCCCATCCGAACCCCAGGACGATCTCCTCGAAGGCCGGCGCGAAGTCCGCGCCGACCAGGTCCGGCATCCGATGGCGCAGCTGTCGCACACGGGCGGTGAAGGCCGCGGGCAGCGGCACGTGATACGTCTCCAGACAGTGCGCGAAGTCCGCCCGCCACACCCACGAGCCATTGATGACCAGCGACGAACAGCCGGACGTGTGCCGGTGCACCTCACCCGTGAGGACGTCGACCCCCGCCTCCATGAAGTGCGTGAGGTGATGACCCGCGTCCAGGTACTCCACGATCCCCGCCTCGTCCGGTTCGCCGGACGCGCGCACGTGGTCCGCCAGGGTCCCGGTGGCCAACTCGCCCGGGTAACCGAAGTCGTCGAAGAAACCGAGCAGCCTCAGCATCCACACCCCTTCGGTCTCATCCGCGCACCCTCTTGCCTGACCTATCGATATTCGATAGATTTCCATCGCGATTCGATGGAAGGGTAGGTCATGGGAAAGCTGACGGTGAGCGCGCTGCGCGTCGTGCTCGTGATGGTGCTCGTCGGCACCGTGCTCGTGCAGGCGTTGATGGTGTGGACGTTGATCAGTGGGAACGACCCGGAGGACGGGTCGCTTCCGCTGACCGCGCTGCGGGTGATCACGATCCTGGGCATGGGGTCGGTCCAGGTGGCCGTCGTCTGCGTGGGGCGGCTGGTGACGATGGTCCGACGCGGAACCGTGTTCTCCCCCGCCGCCTTCCGGTACGTGGACGGAGTGATCGGCGCGATCGTGGCGGCCTCCCTCGTATGGTTCGCGGTCACCGCCGTCAACGCGCCGGGCCAGCGGGACGACCCGGGCGTCACCGTCATCATGGCCGGGATCGGCGTGGCCATCCTGGGAGTCGCTCTCATCGTGCTCGTACTGCGGATGCTGCTCGCCCAGGCCGTCGCCCGCGACGTCGAGGCGTCGCGGATGCAGGCCGAATTGGACGAGGTGATCTGATGCCGATCGCCGTCGACATCGACGTGATGCTGGCCAGGCGGAAGATGTCCGTGGGCGAACTCGCGGACCGGGTGGGGATCACTCCCGCCAACCTGGCGGTACTCAAGAACGGCCGCGCCAAGGCGGTACGTTTCGCGACGCTCGCCGCGCTCTGCGAGGTGCTCGAGTGCCAGCCGGGCGACCTGCTGCGCTGGGAGGCCGAGGACGGCACGGGCGAGAACGCGCCCTCGACGGGCGGGACGACGGCCGGGGCAGCCGCGAGTCCTTGACAGCGCATGCCGACGGCGGACCGCGTCGGCCGCAGACGGCATATACGTGGAGGGCGTGGAGGGCGTGGACACGCGCACGTGGAGCGCCGCTCACCCGGTGCGTGACGGTCATCGAGTGCGTGCCGGTCACAGCCTCCGAGTGGGACCTGGGGCGCAGGCGGACGTACCTCTGCGGGCGCACAGCGATCACTCGTGTGCGCCGGGTGAGGGAGCGATACGTCAGCACGGCGGGCGATGTGAGACCCCGTCAGCTCACGGGAGCCTGTCAAGGCGCCCGCGGAGCACGGGCGTCACCCACGAGGAAGGACCAGCGAATGAGCCGCAATGCGTCTGCTTCTCCGCGCATCCGTGTCGCCGTTGGCGCCGCCGTCCTGATCACCGTCGCGTGCACCGCCTCCGCCGCGGCCTTCGGCCGTTCGGCCGGAACCGACTCTCCCGGCGAGCCGCGGAAAGCGGCAGCCCTGACCGGGTCCGCCAAGCTCTCCCGCACTCTCGGGGACGACATCACCTTCACCTTCGACGCGCATCTGGCCGCCGAGCACCGGATGGATCCGGCGAAAGCCACCGGGACGTTCCGCTTCAGCCACTACCTCAACGGCGAGGGGGCCTGGGCCAAGGGGAAGATCGACTGCCTGGTGACCGGCGGGAAGGTCGCGGTCGCCACCGGGATCATCACCGGCAGCGACCTGCCGGGGGCGAAGGGCAAGCGGGTCGGTTTCACCGTGCACGACGTGGGCCGACACGACCGGCTGGGCTACAGCTGGGCCTCCGTGGGCAACCCCGTGGAGACGAAGGACCTGCCCAAGTGCGTGAGTTCGGCACCGTTCGAGCGTGTGAAGAACGGCACCGGCGACTTCCGTGTCCTGCCCTGGCAACCGGACTTCGTCGGGTAGGGCCGGGGCCGGGATCGACGCGGGAGGGCCGGGACCTGGGCCGGGATCGACGCGGGAAGGCCGGGGTCTGGTGAAGTCCCGCACCGGGGTGGCGTCCTGGTGCGGGATTCACGCGGTCGTCGGGGCGTTCGAGGTACGCACGGCGGCCGGCCCATGCACCCGAGCCGGTGGCGGCTGCCGCGGTCAGCGGACGGGAAACCCGAAGGAGTAGCCCTGTTCCTTGAGCCGGGGCAGGATCTCGCGCAGGGCCTCGACGGTCTGCGAGCGGTCGCCGCCCGCGTCGTGGAAGAGAACGGTCGGGCCATTGGGAAGTTCACGCTCGACCGTCGCGACCATGGCGGCCGCGCCCGGCCGTTCGAAGTCCTTGGAGTCCACGTTCCATCCCAGCGGACGCATGCCGCGGGAGGCGGCGAGCTTGCGGCTGTAGGGGGTGAAGGCGCCGCCGGGGGCCCGGTAGTACATGGGCCGTACGCCACCGGACGCCTGGGTGATCATCCGCTCGGCGTCGAGGATCTGCTGCGACTGGTAGGCCTCGGACTTCTTGTCCATGGTGGTGTCGTGGGACACCGAGTGGTCGCACAGCCGGTGTCCGGCGGCGACCACCTGCTTCACCAGGTCCGGGTGGGCCTGCGCCTGCGTCCCCACCATGCAGAAGGTGGCCTTCACCCCGTACTCCCGCAGCACGTCGAGGACTTGGGGGGTCCATGCCGGGTCGGGGCCGTCGTCGATGGTGATGTTGACGCCGCGCGCCCCCTTGTCCGAGGCGTGCGCGATGGTCACCGCGACCGGCTTCACCGCACCGCCTGGCGTGGCCGACGTGGTCGACTTGGGCGACGTGGCTCCTACGGCACCGGCCTGCGCGGTCCACACAGACGCACCGGCGGCGAGCATCGTCACCCCGAGCGCCGCCCCGAGTACCTTGCCGTTCCAGCCCCGCCCGCCGTGCCGTGCCATGTCCGCCCCGCTTTCGCGCAGTTCCTCGTCGATTCCCCGGTCACTCGGTGACCACCTGGCTAGACGAGGAACCGCGGCCACGGGATCCGTCCGTTACCGATCAAGGACAATTCCGGGGGAGTTCGCGGACAACCCGGCCGACCACGGCACTGTCACACCCGCGTGGGAGCGTGAGGGCACGGACGAACAGCGCCCGGTCGGCGCTCGCCCCTGGGGGCCTGCAACGCTCGCCCACAGCGGGCCGGGCAGCAACCGGGCCGCAACAACCACCGTGCGCCCTGACCCGAGGGAGGCCGCGTCGTGACCGACATCGACACGCAGTTCCTGCGCAGCCTGTTCGACGAGGAAGGCAGTCTGCACACCGCGGGCCGCACCGCGCTGTACCGGCTCTACGGCCTCGAAGGCCTGCTGTACGTCGGCATCTCCACCTGCCCGCTCACCCGCATCCGCACCCACCTGCAACAACAGCCCTGGGGCCCTCGCGTCATCGGAGTCCGGATCGACTACCCCCTCGACGCACACGCAGCCGAACGCGAAGCCGTCCACACCGAACGACCCCTGCACAACGTCGTCTTCAACGGATCGGCCCCTCCCCCGCCGCCCGACCGGGCTGCGCGGCTCAGGGCCGAACTCGCCGCGCAGCGGAGGCGGCTGGCGGAGCTCGAGGCCGCCGTACCCGAGTCCACCACCCACCTGCGCCTCATCCTCCGCGGCATCACCGCAGCGCAGGCAAAGGTGGCGAGACTCTCCACAGAGGCCGAGGAGGCCGAGGCGGCTCAGCACCCACCCGCACCATCCATACGCCGGACCAAGCGGACCAAGCCGTAAGCGCCGCGTCACCGAACAGCGTTGATCGAACCGGCCCGGACAGCTCCGGGCCGGCCTTCCGACGTGCCTGGGCACCCCCGGTGGTAGTGCCTGCGGTACCCGCGGATGGGCAGCGGGTGGGTTCGTGGCACACCCGGTGCGCACGGAAATCTGTAGCCATGACACGACGCATGGCAGTAGTCATTCCCTCGGTCCTCCTCTCCCTCGGCGCGATGGCGCCGGCCACTTCGGCCATCGGCGCCACCGGGCACGGGTCACCCGCCTCGGTGTCGGTGTCGAGGGCGGCGCTCTCCGGGCCGCACGCCGGGAGCGTGGTCGCCGCCCTCGAACGACATGCCCACCCGCTCCGGAGCACGGACCCGAAGGGCAGTCTGCGGGACCTCGACGCACTGGGCCGCATGGTCGGGGGCGCCAAGGTGGTGGGGCTGGGTGAGGCCACCCATGGATCGCGGGACTTCTTCCGCATGAAGCACCGGGTCTTCCGCCACCTGGTCGAGGAGAAGGGCTTTCGGACCTTCGCCCTGGAGCTGCCCTGGAGCAGCGGCGTGCGGCTCGACGAGTACGTGGTGAACGGGAAGGGCGACCTGAAGGACATCGCGCGTGAGGAGTTCCAGGGGTCGTACCGGATCTGGAACAACCAGGACTACCGCGACCTCATCGAGTGGATGCGCGACTACAACCTCCGCCATCCGAACGACCCGGTGCGGTTCATGGGCGACGACATGGGCTACGCAGGACCCGAACTGTACGAGCGGGTGACCGGCTATGTGGCCCGCAGGTACCCGCGGTTGCTGGAGCGCGTCACCGAGCTGTACCGCGGTCTGGCACCGACCACCGACGCCGGCACCTACAGCGAGGCGTACTTCCGGCTTCCGCTCGCCGAGCGCCGGGAGCGGGCCGAGCGGACCGGGCAGGTGTACGAACTCCTGCGGAAGCAGCGCCCGGCCACCGGAGCCGACCAGCAGGAGCAGCTGTGGACGGTGCAGCACGCCAGGGCCATTCACCAGATGGCCAGGGGCCTGGCCTTCGACTTCGCCGACGAGGCCCAGTCGGCGCAGATGATGAGACTCCGTGACCAGGTGATGGCCGAGAACGTGGCCTGGTGGCAGCGGCACACCGGCGACCGGATCCTGCTGTCGGCCCACAACACCCATGTGTCCTACGACTCGTTCGACGCACGGTATCCCAAGACGCAAGGCTCGTTCCTGCGCGATGCGTTGGGCGGGAACTACGTCAGCATCGGCTTCAGCTTCTACGAGGGTGCCTTCAAGGCGTTCGGCACCGACGACGACGTGATACGCACCTACCGGGTGGGCGCCGCGAAGCCGGGCTCCAACGAAGCCACCCTGGACAGGGCCCGCCAGGACGACTACTTCCTCGACCTGCGCACAGCCCCCGAGCCCGCTCGTGCCTGGCTGGACAAGGAGCGCGCCACCTGGAACATCGGCGCCGGGTGGCCCGACCCCGCGCAGTACACGGCCGCCTTCGGCCGGGCGCACGACATCCTCATCCACCTGCACGACATCGAGGCGACGACCTACCTCGGCACCTCCTGATGTGCCGCACCTCGCGGACCGCCCGGGTCGGCGCCCTCGTGGGATCGCCACCCGGGCGGCGCGCCGGGTGTCAGGCGCCGACCGGCGGCGGTGGCAGTTCCGCCGCCACCTCCACGGCGATGTCGACGGCACGGGCGGCGAGCGGTGAGTGGATACGCCCGGCCTGCCAGTGCAGGTGGATCTCACGTGGCGGCAGGGACGGCCGCAGCTCGTGGACGCGGAGCCTGTCGTCCGACAGGACGTCCGCGCCGAGGACGACGAGCCAGGGCAGGAGCGCCGATCCCAGGCCGGCCCGCACCATGGACAGCAGGGTGTCGTTGACCGCGGAGCGGAACACGATCCGCGGACGGGCGCCGCTGCGGGCGACGGCCTGTTCCATCGCCGGCTGGTCGCAGGTCAGCGGCCAGGCCACCATCGGTACGCCGTCGAGCCGCTCCAGCGGCACCGGACCTTCGGGGAAGACGCCGGCGCCGGCGACCAGCAGATACGGATCGTCGAGCAGCTTCCGGTGCTCGACGTCGCCGTCGATGCGGCCGTCGTAGAACAGCAGGTCGAGGTCGCCGAGCTGCGGCTGCTCCGGCTCCTCCTCGGACAACCTGATGTCGCAGCCGGGGTGTTCGTCGCGCAGCCGTCGGACGACCGACGGCAGGATCATGCTGGACACGCTCTGGAACGTGCCGATGTCGATCCGGCCGTCCCCCGCCTGGAACCGCTCGACGGCGTCCGCCAGCGCCTGCGCATTCGCCAGCAGTGCGCGGCCGTGGTCCAGGACCACGAGGCCGAGTGGAGTGAGCCGCACCGGCTTGGGGCCGCCCGGCCGGTCGAACACCGGGCCTCCGACGGTCCTCTCCAACGCGGCGATCTGCTGGCTCACGGTCGACTGGGTGTACCCGAGGCGGACGGCCGCCCGGCCGAACGAGCCCTCCTCGGCGATGGCGGCCATCGCCGCCAGATGGCGGACCTCGATAGTGCTCACGTCCTCCAGCTTAGCCACCATCTATCGGCAGAAGCGATCGCGTCCATCGGAAATCATCGCTTTTCACAATGCACTCGCGGACCCTAGCGTGCTGGACATGACCTCACATGAATCGCACGGCGAGCAGCTGCTCGCGATCAACGGCGTCGAGCTGTGTGTCGAGACTTTCGGAGACCCCACGGCCCCGGCCGTCGTGCTGGTCGCCGGGGCGTCCGCCTCGATGCTGTGGTGGGACGCCGACCTCTGCGAACAGATCGCCGCCCATGGCCGGTTCGTGGTCCGGTACGACCACCGGGACACCGGCCGGTCGACCTTCCGGCCGCCTGGCCGGCCGGACTACTCGCTCATGGATCTGAGCCTCGACGTGCTCGGCATCCTGAATGCCCTGGGCATCGAGCGCGCCCATCTGGTCTGTCAGTCCATGTTCGGCGGGACCGGACTGATCCTCGGTGTGGACCATCCCGGGCGCATCGCGTCGCTGACGTTCCTCTCCACCTCGACGGGTGCCGACGATCTGCCGCCTCCCTCGGGCGACCTGGCCATGCCTGCCGAGCCGGACGTCTCCGACACGGCCGCGCTCGTCGAGTACGTCGTCGACGGTGCGAGGGCCTGCTCCGGAGGTTCGCCGTACTTCGACGAGGCCGCGATCCGGGAACTGGTCCGACACGACGTGGCGCGCGCCGGGAACTACGCGTCGACGTTGTCCAACCACTTCGCCGTCGAGTACGACGAGCCGGCGCACGGCGGCTTCGGCGACATCGCGGCGCCGACCCTCGTGGTCCACGGTGACCTGGACCCACTGCTGCCGCTGCCGCACGGCGAGGCGCTGCGTGACGCGATCCCCGGCGCGCGGCTGCTGGTCCTCAAGGGGGCAGGACACGACCTCCCGCGTCCCGTGTGGGACGACTTCGTGGCGGCTCTGGTACGGCACACGCGGGGAGGTCGCTCATGAAACGGCTGCGGTCGGCTCTGTGGCTGCCGCTCTTCGAGGAACTCGCCGATCCGCGGGTGGTCCGGCGCCTCGCCGCCGAGGCGGAGGAGGCCGGATGGGACGGTTGCTTCGTGTGGGACCAGCTGTGCTGGCGGGCGCCGGTCCGGCAGGTCGCCGACCCGTGGATCACTCTGGCGGCCATCGCGACCGCGACCGAGCGCATCCGACTCGGCCCGATGGTGTCGGTCCTTCCCCGTCGCCGGCCGGCCAAGGTGGCGCGGGAGAGCGCGACACTCGACCGGCTCAGCGACGGCCGCCTCACCCTCGGCGTCGGCCTGGGCAGCGACCGGTTCGCCGGCGAGCTGTCCAGGACCGGCGAGGAGCTCGATGCCCGGCGGCGCGGGCAGATGCTCGACGAGTCCCTGGACATCCTGGCCGCAGCCTGGTCAGGCGAGACGGTGCGCCATCGCGGCGAGCACTACACCGTCGACGACATCACCTTCCTGCCGCGGCCGGTGCAACGCCCGGGCGTCCCGGTGTGGGCCGCCGGATTCCCGGGCAACGCCAAGCCGATCCGCCGCGCCGCACGGCTCGACGGCTTCTTCCCCGCCAATCTCGGGCATCCGGACCAGCTCGCCGAGGTCGTCGGCTCCCTCACCGCACTGCGCCAGGGGCGGATGGACTCGTACGACATCGCCGTAGGACTGCCCCTCGGTGTCGACCCCGAGCCCTACGCGCGAGCCGGTGCGACGTGGTGGCTGCCAGAGTTGGACCCGGGTGCGGGGCTCGACACCGTGCGGGGCGTGCTCCGCGACGGCCCGGCGGCATGAGGAGGCAGGTGCCTTGTTCGACTACGACGCGGAGCTCGTTCGCTATCAGGAGCGGCTGTGGGAAGCACTCGACGTCCGGCCCGGTGACCGGGTCCTCGACATCGGCTGCGGCACCGGCGGGACCACCCGGCAGGCGGCACGGGCGGCGTCGCCGGGTTCCGCGCTCGGTGTCGACGTCTCGGGCCCGATGCTGACGCGGGCCCGGCAGCAGGCCGGTGCGGAGGGGCTCGACAATGTCGACTTCGTGCAGGGCGACGCGCAGGACCACGCGTTCGTGCCGGAGCACTTCACCTTGGCCCTCAGTCGGTTCGGCACGATGTTCTTCTCCGACCCGGTGGCCGCGTTCGCCAACATCGGACGGGCCCTGAGCCCAGGTGGTCGGTTCGTGCAGTTGGTCTGGCAGGCCGCCGACCTCCAGGAGTGGCACACCGCCATCCGGGAGGCGCTCGCCGGCGGCCACCCGCCGTCGGCGTCGGACTCCACAGCGGGCGCGTTCGCGCTGTCCGATCCGCAGGGCGTGGCCGGGATGCTGGCCGCGGCCGGTTTCACGGCGGTGGACGTCGTCGACGTGCGCGAGCCCGTCTGTTACGGCCCGGACGCGGCCCGCGCGCGGGATGCCGTACTCCAGCTGCGCATGGCCGGCGACCGGGTGGGCGAGCTGGATGCCGTATCCGCCGAGCGCGCGCTCGATCGGCTGTCGAGGACTCTGGAGGCGCACGACACGGGCGCGGGCGTCTGGTTCGACTCCCGCGCCTGGCTGGTCAGCGCGCGTCGGCCTTGACCGTCCGCCCGGGTTCTTCGGCCGTGCCGTCGTCGTCATCCGGAACAAGTCGCAGGTGAGCGGTGATCTCCTTGCCCCGGCCGCGGCGCGTCACGACGACTCTGTCACTGACCGAGTGCACCAGGTACAGACCGTGCCCGCCGATGCGGCCGCGGTCGGGCGGCTGGACCTCCAGCGCGTCGGGCGAGGTGTCGTACAGGCTGATCGACAGCTCCGTGCCGGACAGCCGCAGCGTCAGCGCACAGGGGCCGGGAGCATGCCGCAGGACGTTCGTGACGAGCTCGCTGACGACGAGTTCGGCGTCCGTGAGGCAGGACGCGGGGACGGGCGGGGCGTCGCCGCACGGAGCGTGGGCGAGGACGGCGCGTACGTCCCGCCGCGCCTCCACGGCGTGGGGCGTGCTCGGGCCCCAGGCCGCCGCATAGCGCAGCCTGGCAAGATCGTCACCGTCCAGTTCATCTGCCGCCTGCTTCGTCAGCGGGATGACCATGTAGAACTCTTTCGTCGCGTTCACCACTGCGGCCGGTTGCCACTCCTGCGGCTACCCGGGCCCCGGGGACGTACGCAGGCGCCGGAACGCCGAAGGTGGGGGTCAGTCCCGACCGGCGCGGTCGGTACGGACCCGCTGGGCGACGTCGCGCAGCTTGATGTTGTGCTGCTGCGAGATGCGGCGCAGCACGTTGAAGGCGTCTTCCTCGCTCAGCTTGTGCCGTTCCATCAGGATGCCCATGGCCTCGCCGATGGCGTGCCGGGTCTTCATGCCGTCCTCGAGCTGGTCGATGGTGCGGGCGTCGGCCAGGGCCACGGCGGCGTGCGAGGCCAGCATCCAGCCGGCGGTCTCGATCTCCTCGCCGAAGGCGCCGGGACGGCGCGAGTAGAGGTTCAGCGCGCCGAAGTCCTCGTCATGGGTGTAGAGCAGCACCCCGGTCATGCTCCCGATGCCCAGGTCGCGGGCGGCGTCGCCGTAGCGCGGCCAGGACGGCTGCGGCTCGGTCATGTCCGGGATGCGGAACACACGCTCGCCGTTCTCGCCGTCCGCCCGGGCGGCGAGATCGAAGCACGGGCCCTCGGCGAACTCACCCTGCAGCCGGTCGGACGCCTCCACCACGTCGCCGCAGGCGGACAGCGTGACCGCGCGGCCCTTGCGGACCGCCAGGATCCCGGCCGCGTCGCAGCCCTCCACCAGGCGCACCGCCGACTCGGCGATCTCGTCCAGTGTCCCCTGCACCGAATCCTGCGCCAGCAGCTTCCGCGCGAGCTGGGCCATCGCCTCGCCGAACTCTCGCCACTCCACCGCCACCACCCACCTCGCTCACCGGTTCGACCGACGGTTCGGCCACCCTACCGCCGGGTTGCTCCCACCGTGGCGCGGAGCCGCGTCGCCGTGGCCCGCACCGGGCCGGTACGGGTGGAAGCCCGGGGAAGGTGCGTACCGTCGTGAGGTTCGTGGAAAGCGGGGTAGGAGGCCTTTCGCGGAAGCTACTGGAGGACGTCTTGGACTGGAGTCGTTTCGCCCGGCAGATGGCGGCGATGGCCCGCGATCTGCTGGCGCAGGATTCGGTGAGCAGCACGCTCGGCCGGATCTCCGACTCGGCCACCGAGCTCGTGGAGGGCTGTACGGCCGCCGGGATCCTCGTGCTGCACGACCACAAGGTGGAGACGCTCGCCGCCACGGACCAGCTGGTCATCGACAGTGACCGGCTCCAGGAGCGGCTGGCTCAGGGGCCCTGTTTCGACGCCGCCCGCACCTCGCAGGGCGCGCGGGTCTTCCGGATCGCCGACCTCACCGCCGAGCAGCAGCGGTGGCCCGACTTCGCCCCGCAGGCCCGCGCCCTCGGCGTGGGCAGCATGATGGGCTTCCTCCTGTACACGGAGGAAGACGACCTCGGCGCGCTGAACCTGTACTCGCGCGAGCCAGGGGCGTTCACCGAGGCCAGCGAGCTCGCCGGGTGGCTGCTCGCCTCCCACGCGGCGGTCGCCCTCTCTGCCGCTCGCACCCACGCGCAGATGGAGCAGGCCGTCGCCACCCGCCACGCGATCGGCGAGGCGATGGGCATCCTCATGGGCAGCCACAGCCTCAACGAGGAGCAGGCCTTCGACGTACTGCGCCGCTACTCGCAGGAGAACAACGTCAAGCTCCGTGAGGTCGCCCGCCAGGTCTGCGAGAAGGGCGGCCTCACCTGACCGGGGCCCCATCCGACCCCGGCCTCACCTGACCGCGGCCTCCCCGGCTCGATGGCTGAACCGGAGAAGCCTGGCCGGTGCGGCTCCCATGGGTACGCCGCCACGCCCGGCCTGCCTTTCAAGTCCCCAGCCCTGAGGGTGCTACTCCTGTGCAGCCGAATGCCGGACGCGCACGACGAGTTTGCCGGTGGCCCGGTCGTGTTCCATGTCGTCGTGGGCCCGCGGCACCTGCTCCAGGCCGTCGTAGACACGGTCCACGGGGAACGCCAGGCGCCCGGCGGCCACCGCCTCGAGGATCTCCTGGAACGTCTCCCGGGGGAGATCGGCGGCGTCGCCGAAGTAGCCCGCGAGGCGCACACCCCTCGGCAGGTACTCGTTCGGGGAGAAGTCCCGCACCGTCCACTGGTTGGACAGGCTGCCGCCGAAGCACCCCGTGCCGTGCACGCGTACCGCGCGCAGGGTGTCCGGCAGGGTCGGGGTGCCGACCAGGTCGAGGGCGGCGTCGACGCCGTCCGGGTACAGCTCGCGCACGGCGGGCGCGATCTCGCCGGTGTCGAGCAGGGGGTGGTCGACACCGTGCTCCGTCAGCAGGGCGAGGCGGTCGGCCCGCCGGGTCGTGGACAGCACCGTGGCACCGCGCCAGGTGGCCAGGGCGGCCGCCGCCAGACCGACCGAGGAGGTGCCGCCCCGGATCAGCAGGGACTGACCGGGTCTCAGGTCCAGGCCGACGGTGAGCGAGCCGTAGGCGGTCTGCACCATCTCCGGCAGGGCGCCCAGCACCTCCCAGGGCAGGTCGGTGTCGACGGGGATGACCTGGGACAGCGGCACCGAGGTGTACTCGGCGTAGCCCCCGTCGTAGGTGCGGCCCATGTCTCCCATCATCGCGACGACCTTCTGCCCGGGGACCAGCCCGCTGCCGGCCGGGGCCGCGTCGACGGTGCCGGCGGCCTCGATGCCCGGCACCCGGGGGAAGCTGACACCCACCCCCAGGCCCAGCCTGAGTTTCAGCTCCGAGCGGTTGAGGCCGAACGCCTCGACGCGGACGCGGACCCAGCCGTTCCGCTCGGGTGGGAGCGGGAGCGTGGTCAGCCGCAGGTTGTCCACGGGGCCGGGGGCGGAGAGCCGGACCGCGCGCATCGTGCTCGGCGAGGACGTCATGAGCCTGCTTTCTTCCCGGGGCGGGAGAGTCGGTCGGCGGTCGTCAACGTGCGGACGCTGCAGGTTCATTCCCGGCTTGTCGTCCGTGGACGATCACCGCGTCAGGTCCTGGGAGCGGTCGGCGTCCGGGTGCCCGGCGGGCCATGAGGTGAGGATGCGCAGCGCGTCGTGGGAGGGGGTGCCGGGTTCGGCGGTCAGGATCATCAGGCGCTGTCCGGAGCCGTCGGAGCCGGCCCAGGTGTCGCAGTCGAGGGTGAGGTCGCCCACCAGGTGGTGCCGGTAGTGCTTGGTGCCGTAACTGGCGCTGCTGACGCGGTGTTCGGCCCACCAGGTGCGGAAGTCGGGGTCCTGGAGGGACAGTTCGCCGACGAGCGTGGCGAGTTCGGGATCGTCGGCGTCCGCGGCCGCCTCCAGGCGCAGGGCGGCGACGGCTTCGCGGGCGTCGTGGGCCCAGTCCTGGTGCAGCTGCCGGACCGTCGGGTGCGTGAACACCAGTCGCAGGTAGTTGCGCCGGTCGGCCGGGAGGGCGGAGAAGTCGGTGTAGAGGGCCGCAGCGGCGGGGTTCCACGCCAGGATGTCCAGGCGCTTGCCGAGGACGAGCGCGGGGGTCCCGGTGAGCTGGTCGAGAAGCCGCCGCATGGCCGGACGCAGCCGCTGGACGGGCCGGCGGCGGCGTGGGCGGGCGTCGCTCCGGCCGGCGAGTTCGTAGAGGTACCGCTGCTGGTCGTCGTCGAGGCGCAGAGCGCGGGCCAGGGTGGTCAGCACCGGTACGGACGCCCGGACCCGGCCCTGTTCCAGCCGGGTGTAGTAGTCCACGCTGATGGCGGCCAGCTGGGCGACCTCCTCACGGCGCAGCCCGGCGACCCTGCGGGCGAGGTCCGTCTCGGCGAGGCCGCACTCCCCCGGGGTGAGCTGGGCCCGGCGGGCCTTGAGGAAGGCGCCCAGCGCCCGCGCGTCGGAGTCGGAAGTCATGCACACCAGTGTCCGCGCACCGCGCCCGCCACGGCACACGGGGTGAGGGGGCACGTTCTTTCCCAGGCAGAAACCTGACTCTCCCGCCGGTGCGCGGACCGAACGAACGTGGAGGTGTGCCCGGCGGGGTGCGGACTCAGGGTCCGCCGCACGGGTGCGTACGACACGTCGTCACCGTCTTCGGGAGAGTGCCTCATGGCTCGGACCACCGTCACCTTCGACAGCGCCGGCATCACGCTCGTCGGCCACCTCCACACCCCCGACGCACCGGCGTCGGGTCCGCGGCCGGCGCTCGTGGTCGGCCACCCGGGCACCGCCGTGAAGGAACAGACCTCCGGCACGTACGCGCGGCTGATGGCCGAGCGCGGTTTCGTGACCCTCGCCTTCGACGCCGCTCACCAGGGCGAGTCCGGTGGGCTGCCCCGGGGTCTGGAGGATCCCGCGCAGCGGGTGGAGGACTTCAAGGCCGCCGTCTCCTACCTCACCACGCGCGAGGAGGTGGACGCCGACCGCGTCGGGCTGCTCGGCATCTGTGCCTCCGGGAGCTACTCGCTGGCGGCCGCGGGCGGCGACCACCGGGTCAGGGCCGTGGCCGCCGTGTCCACCGCCGAGCCCGCCCGCCAGTTCCGCCTCGGGGCCGACGGCACCCAGGACCCGGCCGTCTTCCAGGCCCTGCTGGACGCGGCCGCGGCGGCCCGCAGCACCGCCGCACGCGGCGAGGACCCCGGCACGATGACCATGTTCCCGGAGACGGTGGAGCAGGCTCGCGCACTCGGCGGCGAGCACGGCGCCGAGGGCTTCGACTACTACTGCACCCCGCGCGGCGGGCACGAGCGCTCCGCGAAGACCCTCGCCTGGGAGAGCATCGACCGGATGGCTCTCCACGACGCCTTCCTCGCCGTCCCGCTGATCGGCCCCCGGCCCGTCCTGCAGATCATCGGGGAACGCGCCGTGACCGCGTGGATGGCCGTCGAGGCCCACCAGCGCGCCACCGGCCCCAAGGAGATCCACTGGATCAAGGGCGCCAGTCATGTGGACCTCTACGACAGGAAGCAGTACGTCGATCAGGCCGTCGAGAAGCTCACCGGCTTCTTCACCGCCCACCTCACCGACTGATCTGCCGTGCGGCGGACAGGGTCCGGGCCCTGCGGAACTCACTCCGCGCGAGCAGGGAGAACGTCACCGCGGCGGCCAGGGCCAGGGCCACGATCGCCCACTCCAGGGCACCGCTGTGCTGGTCGGGGTCGACTCCGAAGACCTCCTCGATCCAGTCGGGCCAGATCAGCGTCACCAGGAAGAGCAGTGCGCACAGGCCGGCCGCCAGCGCCTCGATACGGCCCCGCAGACGCATGTCTCGTGTCATCGCCGTCACCTTCGATGTGTGCCTGGTCGGGGCCCGGTCAGACCGTCGACAGGTCGATTCGGAACATGCCGCGGCCGTGTGTGGCGCTGACCAGCGTCTCGTCCATCCAGAACAGCTGGTCGACGGAGCAGTTGGCGGGCCCCTCGTTGGTCGCCGACCAGGTCACGCCGCGGTCCTCACTGGCGTAGAGCCCGACCTCGGTACCGCAGTACAGCAGTTCGGTACGGCGGGGGTGGATGGCGACCGCCCGGATCGGGACGTCGGGGAGTGTCTCGGCGAGCCGGCTCCATCGGGCGCCGCCGTCGTGGGTCACCCAGAGGTTGTCCGCCTCGAATCCGCCGAAAGCGACGAAGACAGTCTCCGGGTCCCGCGGGTCGACGGTGACGCAGGTGCAGTAGCGGCTCGGACGCAGCCGGTCGGGCCCGGTCACTCCGACCCGCGCCCAGGACGGGGTCGCCGCCGTGCCGTTGGTGGTGCGGAACAGCATGCCGTTGACGTGTCCCACCCAGATCCGGTCGGAGTCGCCGGGTGTCACCGCGAGTGCGCTGATCTTCGATCCGGCGCTGGGTTTGATGGCCTGCCAGGTGGGCCCGGACGAGGGCGTGTTGGGCTCCTTGGCGTTGTTCGTCCGCCACAGGGACAGTCCGCCGGCGAGCAGCCGGTCGGCGTTGTTGGGGTCGAGCGCGAACGGGGCGATGAAGAGCGCCTGGTTGTTCTTGGCGTCCGGGATGTGGAAGGGCAGGGGCTTCCAGTCCCACTCCCTGATGGTCTCGTTCCAGAACTGGCCGCTGATGTAGCGGTCGCCGTCGGTGTCGTCGCTGGTGCCGCCGTCGGTGTTGCGGTGGATGTTCAGGAAGACGTACTCGCCGTAGAAGACGTCGGGGTCGTCTGGGTCGGAGGCGCACCAGCCGCCGTCGCCCCCGAAGATCTGCTGCCAGCCCTCGGCGCCCAGGGCGGGGTCGAAGCAGAGGGTGCCGTTGTCCTGCGCACCTCCGATGATCTTTCCGGTGATCCGGTTTCCGGCTCCGGAGAAGAACTGGGTGACGCCGTAGTTGTTGTCCAGCTCGGTCCATCCTTCGACGAACGGCGGCTCCGGTTCGGTGCCGGTCCGGGACAGGTCCTGCGCCATGAAGACGCCGCCGTCGTTGCCGAACAGGACGGTGCGGTTGGCGGTGCCGTCGTACGACGGGTGCGAGACGATGGCGTGGTGGTCGGCGTGCACCGATCGCGGGTGCCACCAGGTGCTGATCTCGGTGATGTGGTCACCGCCGTCCGTGCTGCGCCACAGGTCGACCCCGCCGAGCACGACGAGGTTCGCGTCCGTCGGGTCACCGGCCCACACGGCGTTGCCGTACCAGCCCTGGTCGCCCAGGTAGTCGGCCACCTGACCGCTGGAGTCGAGGGTCCTGCGCAGACGGTAGGTCCGGCCGCCGTCCGTGGAGCGCCAGATGCGGCCGCTGGTCATCTGGACCGAGGCGTACACGATGGCGGGGTCCTTGGCCGCGTAGGCGAGTTCCACCCGCCCCGACCACGGCTTGCTCTCGTGGGTGGCGGTCTGCCAGGTGCGTCCGCCGTCGGAGCTGACGAAGGCCGCGCCGGCGTCCAGCGCGCCCGCCACGGCCCGCTGGTCGTCGGTGGGGTCGAACAGGACGATGCCGAGGGGGACGTCGAGGACCTGCGTCCAGTGCTTGCGCTCCGAGTCGGAGCAGCGGAACAGGCCGGTCGTGGTGGCCGCGAGGACCACCTCGCCGGTGCGGGAGACCGCGATCCGGGTCACGGCTCGGAAGTCCGCGGTCTGGGTGGCGGTGATCGGCGCCCAGTTCGCACCGTCGGTGGTGCGGAACACGCCGTTGCCGCGCAGGGCGTCGGCGTTGGAGAAGCCCTCGCCGGTGCCGACGTAGATCGTCATCGGGGCGGCGGGGTCCATGGTGAGACAGGAGCAGGCCAGATTGCCGAGGAAGTCGTCGACGGGCGCCCACTTCCGGCCGCCGTCACCGGTGTGCCACACACCGCCGCCGGCGCTCGCGGCCCACATCCTCAGCGGATCCTCGGGGTGGATCACGATGCCGCGGGTACGGCCGCCGATGTTGCCCGGGCCCAGCCATTCCCACTGTGTCAGCTGCATCCCGGCCGTCGGGGTCGGGCCTGCGGCGAAGCCCTCGGCGGCCGGGCCGGTGGGCACGCCCGCGGTCTGCGCGGCAGGCGGCTCAGCGATCCCGAGCCGCGCGCGCATCCGGTCGAGGGCGGTGCCCTGGGCGTTCGCGGGGACGGTGCCGTCGTCGCCGCGTTCCTGTTCGAGCCTGAACAGCCGTCGCGCGTTGGGCAGGTCGGGGTGGTTCAGGCGGCGCAGCGCGCGCCGTATCGCGGCGTCCGGGAGGCCCTGGAGCGTCTCGTTCGTCGCGCCACGGCTCCTGCGCAGGAGCGGCACCTGTTCGATCCGGATGTTCTTCTCCCGCGCCAGCTGTGCGTCGGAGATGGTCATGATGCCCCCTGGGAGGACGCGCTGAAGCCTCCCTCGAACACTGCTCGCCTTATCGGGATCCGACAATGCGATACGGGAAAGAGAGGGAGATAACTCCGCTTTGCGGCACCTGAGTTGTAAGGCCATGGCCAAAGCGTGCGCCTTCCACCATCGTCACCCCGGGCACCGGGAAGTGCCAACTCGACGGTCGCGCGGTCTCCGCGCCCCAAGTCCCGAATGACATAGGTGAGCGATTTCCTGAACACCTGCGCGAGCTGAGTTACGCTCTTCTCTCACTGGGGGTGAACTGGCGTGCATCGAAAGTGACTTCGGGGGATTCCTTGTCGGGACAGCGGCCGGCGTCGGCGGACGACGCGGCTGCCGCGCTGCGGCAGACCGGTGCCTTACCACTGCGGCTCGGCGACCCCCTGCGGGTCGGCCCCTACGCACCGGTGGCGCTGCTCGGCAGCGGCGGCATGGGACGGGTCTACCTGGCACGTCCCATGGACGACAGCCCGGGTCTGGTCGCGGTGAAGGTGATCAGGCCGGAGTACGCGGAGGATCCCCGGTTCCGGCGCCGGTTCGAGCGCGAGGCGTCCGTGCACGCCCGTCTCCGGACCCCGCACGCGCCGCGGCTGTGCGGCACGGGCTTCGAGGACGAGCTGCTGTGGATGGCCACGGAGTACCTCCCCGGCTTCGATCTGGCGGAGGCCGTCAAGGAGTACGGCGCCCTGGACACAGCCGCGGTCCGGCGGCTGGCGGCCGAACTGGGACAGGCGCTCTCGAGTCTCGCCGTCGAGGAGATCGTCCACCGGGACCTGAAGCCGTCCAACGTGTTGCTGTCCGTCCGCGGCGCGCATGTGATCGACTTCGGCATTTCGAAGGCCGCCGACGCGAGTGCGATCACCGGCACCGGCAACCGGGTCGGCACCCCCGCCTACATGTCGCCCGAGCACTTGAGGGAGGGCGTGTCCGACACGGCGTCCGATGTCTTCTCGCTGGCCGGGACACTGGTCTACGCGGCGACGGGGCGTGCGCCGTTCGGTGACGGCACCGGGGTCGACGTGATGCACCGGGTGGCGTACGAGGAACCGAACCCCCAGGTCGTCGGGGAGATCTCGGCAGCGGACGCGGAACTCGGTGCGCTCCTGACCGCCTGCCTGGCCAAGGAGCCGTCGCGGCGGCCCACCCCGCAGGAGCTGATCGACGCCGCCCGGGTACGACCCGTGGCGGACACCTGGCCGGAGCCGCTGGGCGTCGAGGTGCTCGCCCGGCAGCGAGCGTACGAGGCCCTGCACCTTCTGCCGGTGGCGAGCATGAGCCGCCTCCGGTCCGTCGGCGACCTGCCGATGCCGGTGTCCTCCCGGGGGCTGCAGGCCGCACCGGCCGATGCGCGGCCGCCTCATGAGCAGGCACCCGACGCGCGCCCGACGCATGCGCGGGCACCGGGTGCTCCGGCGCCGCACTCGCCGGTCCCCGGTGCCGCGCCGGCGGGCTCGTTGTCACCCGACGCCCAGGCGCGGGACTCGCAGGCACCGGATTCGCCGTCATCGGAGAAGACCGAAGGTTCCGCGGCCGTGCCTGCGCCGGGATCGCCGGAAGGGCGGTCGCGGCGGCGGCGGAAGACGTTACTCGTCGCCGTCGCGGGCCTCGCGATCTGCGTCGTGGCCGCGGTGGCGTTGCTGCTCATCCGTCCCGATGCCCCTGCCACCGCCTCGCCGAAGGCCGGTGGCGGCACGGCCGAGGGCACCGGCTCCCATGACGCCCCCACCGGTCCGGTGTCCCCGAGCACGACCGGGCGGACCCACCCGGACGTCGACGGCGCCCTGGCGGTGGAGCCGGACACGGAGGCGGGGACCATCTCCACCGAGCCCGGGGCCTCGGGCTCAGGGTCGGGCTCGGGCTCGGCGGGCGACCGGGACGAGGACGCCCCGGCTCCCGGTGACACCACGTCCACCGAGCCGTCCCCCACCGCTTCCGCCGACAGCCCGTCCGCCGGGACCGGCACCGCTCCCTGGCTCTCCGCGTGCACGTACTACGCCGGAAACGGGCGCACCCGCCTCGGCGACAGCGGCAAACGCGTGCAGCAGGTGCAGTGCATCCTGACGGAGCGCGGATACAGCGTGGGGAGCACCGGCGTGGACGGGGAGTTCGGGTCCGGCACCGAGAGCGCGGTCCGCTCCTTCCAGAGCGAGCGGGGACTGAGCGCCGACGGCGTCGTGGGACACGACACCTGGGCCGCCCTGCGCAGCACCGAATAACAGCGTCGTCCCCGCTGCGAACGCGCCGAACGCGCCGCGCTCACTCGTCGATCACCGCGCCGAAGTGGGCGCCGTGGCCGCTCCCGCCGAGGGCGGCGGCGCCGTAGGAACGCGACCCGTCGGCGAGCAGGCCGTCGCCGCTCGCGGGCACCAGCCACACGGCGCCGTCACCGGCGTTCTCGCCGGGCGCGGCGGCCACCAGCTCGGCCCGGCCGTCGCCGTCGATGTCGATGAGCCGCACCTGGGCGCCCCACCCGTCCCCCTCCTCGGCGGCACCCGGGATGCCCGCCGTGTTCTGGTCGAGGTGCTGGAACCGGAGGCGGAGGAACTGTCGTTCTGGGACCTGGTCGAGTGGGGCGCCGGGCACGTCTCCCTCGCCCGCCGTTTCACCGAAAGGCCGGTCCTGGCCCGGGCTTTGACGGACCGCTCGATGTTCCTTCTCGCCGCCCACCAGTACGGCGAGTCCTACGACGACTTCGTGGAGGTCTGCGCATTGCTGAACTGACGGTCAGTGCCGGGCGAACTGGACCCGGGTGGGCTGCACGACGTTCGGTTGCACGCCGATGCCGTCGATCTCCAGTCGCTCGCCGTAGATGTCGGTGATCCTGATCGGGCCACCGCAGCCGCTGCCCTGCTCGGAGAGGAAGTAGTTGTATTCGGTGCGGGGCAACTCGCGCCACCCCGCGGCCGTTTCGACTTCCAGCCGGGCCAGCGGGTTGCGGTGGCCGATCGCCTGGATGCCGCACCAGTAGCGGCTCGATCCGGTCTTGTACCGGATCGAGACCGTTTCGGAGGTGCTGGGGCTCTGCAGGCTCCAGGTGATCGGGATCCGGCCCTGCACGGGGGCGGCGAGCTTCGCGAACGCCTGCGGGCTGAGGTCGAGCTGGCCGGGTGCGCAGGGCAGCGGGCACTCGTTGGTGATGCGGACCGTGACGGAGGCGCCGCTCGCGGCACGGACGAGGATGTACGCCCCGCACGCCCTGGACGTCTCGTAGTCGGTGTGGTTCATCGCCGCGGTCATGACGTCGTCGGTGGGGCCGTACAGACAGGCGCCGTCGCCGTTGCCCACGTCGTAGAAGGTGGCCACGCCCTGGTAGGTGACCCCGGGCTTGATCCGTCCGGCCGCCGGGGCCGACGCGGTCGCCTTCCGCGCCGGGCGCTTGGCCGGCGTCTTCGACGGCCGGGGCGAGGCGCTGCTCGCATCGGCCTTGGGGCTGCTGGTGCGGGCCGAGACCGAGGGGGAGGCCGTGGCGGGCTTCGGCTCCTCGGCCGTCGGGGTGGGCGTGGCGGGGGCGCCGGCGACGGCTGTGGCCGCGGCCGGGCCCGCGTCGGTCCCGCGGTCGGGACCGAACGCGAGGACCAATGCCGTCACGAGCACGACGACGGCGACGACGGCCGCCGAGACGAGGGCGGTGCGCCCCCTGCCCGACGAGGGGGAACGATGCGAACGAGATGCCACTGTGCGCGTCCTTGGGTGATCCGTGCGAGCCTCCGGCGGAGGGCGCTTCCGACTTGTCAGTCGCCGCCGGTTCCCAAAAGGTTGCCGGGCATTTTCTGCGCCACCGCGTCCCCGGCCGGGTCCAGCCCTGTCATGAGTTCCGCGAAGGCTCCGGCCGCGGCCGGGGAGGTGAAGAGGCGGTCGAGGCGGGCACGGGCCAGGTTGCGCAGGAAGGGCTCGGCGTCGCCCGCGTCGTGCAGGGTGCGGGTGAGCCAGTGGGAGAACTCCTGGTCGTTCCAGACGCGGCGAAGACAGCGCGCCGAGTAGGCGTCGAGGGCGGAGTCGTCGCCTCGGAGGAAGTCACGCACGGCCCGGACGAAGACATCGGCGTCGTACAGGGCGAGGTTCATGCCCTTGCCGCCCATCGGGGACACGATGTGCGCCGCGTCGCCGACCAGGAAGAGACGGCCGTGGCTCATCGGTTCGTGGACGAGGCTGCGGAGCCGGAACACCTCGCGGTCGGTGATCGGGCCGGCGACGAGAGCGGGGTCGCCGAGCCGGGTGCGCAGCGCGTTCCAGACGCGGGCCTCGGGCCAGGCGGCCGGGTCGTCGTCGGGCGGGCACTGGAGGTAGTAGCGGCTCGCGTGCGGGCCGCGCGGGAAGTGGGCGGCGAAGCCCTCCCGGCTCACGGCCAGCAGGGGGTGGGCCGGGGGCGGGGCGTCGGCCAGGACGGTGAGCCAGCCGATCCCGTGGTCGAAGGCGTACGCGGTCAGCGCGCCGTCGGGGATCGCCGTACGGCTGACGCCGTGGTCGCCGTCGCAGCCGGCGACGAAGTCGCAGGTGATCGTGCGGAGCGTGCCGTCGGCGGTGCGGTAACCGACGGTCGGGCGGTCGCCGGTCAGGTCGTGCAGGGAGACGTCGGCGGCCTCGAAGCGCAGGTCGCCGCCGTCCTCGAGATAGGTGGCGGTGAGTTTCTGCACGAGGACCTGTTGGGGGCACAGACGGGCCGCGGGACCGTCGGAGCCGTCGCTGTCGGACAGCAGCCGGTTGCGCCCGTCGACCCGGAACTCGAGGATGCCGTCGTAGGGGATCCCGCCGAGGACCCGGTCCGCGAGCCCCCAGGAGTCGAACATGCGGACCGCGCGCGTCTCCACGATGCCGGCCCGCTGGCGCTGCGCCACGTGGTCGCGGGAGCGGCGTTCCAGCACGACGCAGTCGATGCCGCAGTGCCGCAGCAGCGTGGCGACGGTCATCCCGGCCGGCCCCGCACCGATCACCACGACGGTCGTGGACTCGGCAGGATGATCCAGCAACTCGCTTGCCTTTTCGGCCACTTGGGCACCTCCGGCACCAGCGTATCGGGGCCTGGCGCACGCGGGGCCGGGTTCGATCAGCGGCGTCCCCGCTGATCGAACCCGGCCCCGGAACGGCAGTGCGCTCAGCGATGGCAGGTGGTGATGCCCGGTCGCCAGGGGCAGGCGAGCCCGGCGAAGCCGCCGTTCGCCACGACGTCCACGGTGAGCGTGTCGCCGCCCCGCAGCACCCGCCGGTCCTGGACGAGACCGTCCGCCCCGTCCCGGATCGTCTCCACCAGCCACCGGCCCGGACCGAGGGACAGCGGCACCGCGGCCGTACGGGCGGCACCCGCGTAGACGCCACCGAGGAACCAGCGCTGCCCGCTGCGGCGGGCCAGCACGGCCTCCTGACCGGGTTCGCCGGCGAGCAGGCGGGTGTCGTCCCAGGCGGCGGGGACCTGGTCGAAGTAGGCCCGGGCGAGCGGCCGGGCCTCGTACGACTCGGGGGTGCCCGCGAACATCTGCAGTCCCGACTCGTAGGCGACGGTGAGGCCGACCTCGGCCGCGTCGGAGTTGGGCCGCAGGCCCACGCGCTGGAAGGCGCCGGGGGTGAAGTCCATGGAGCCGATGACGTTGCGGGTGAAGGGCAGGGTGGTGAGGTGGGCGGCGGTGTTGGTCCGCTTCTCCTCCCCCGCGACGCCCTCCAGGGTCATGACCTGCGGCCAGGTGCGCTGGATGCCCTTGGGAATCGTGGAGCCGTGGAAGTCGACCATGAGGTGGTGGGCGGCCGTCTGCGCGAGGATCGTGTCGTACCACTGCAGCATGGGCTGCGCCTCGGAGTTCATGAAGTCGATCTTGACGCCCTTCACGCCCCACTTCTCCAGGGTCGGCAGCCACTGGGCGCGTTCCTCGGGGGTGTCGAGGTCGCGCTGGTGGATCCAGACGATGATGCCGACACCCTTGGCGCGGGCGTAGCGGACGAGTTCCGGCATCCAGCTGTTGGTCTGCCAGTCCGGATCGGTGATGTCCCACTCCCCCGGCCGGTAGTACCAGCCGGCGTCGACGGCCTCGTAGGGCCAGTGGCGTTCGGCCGCGTAGTCGACGTACGCCTTCTGCGCGGCGAGGCTCTGTCCCGCCTCCCTGCCGCCTGCGAGCCACGTCCACAGGACCGTGCCCGGGCGGATCCAGGAGGTGTCGCGGACCTTGGAGGCGGGGGCGAGGTCGTCGGTGAACGTGGAGCGGGTGACGGTGGCGAGGTCGCCGGTGACCATGGCCCGCCAGGGGGTGGCGAGGGGGCCGTCGGCCTTCACCCGCTCGTCGGCGAGCTTGATCCGGTAGGTGCCGGTGCCCTGGGTGTGGGCGAGGCGGGCGCCGGAGTAGGCGCCGGTGAGGTCGGACTCGGCGAGCAGGGTGTAGCCGCCGTCGGTCGAGAACAGGGCCTGGTCGGAGTACTCCGCCGTGGGCGCGGTCGCCGCCGTGTACTGGGTGAACTGGCCCTCGTTGTCCACCCGGTAGGTGCCGAGCCACGCCTTCGCGTCCGCCGGGAGGTTGAAGGCGGACGTCTCGCCGAGGACGTCACCGGTTCCCTCGGGCAGGACGTAGCGGTAGGCGACACCGTCCGCGGAGGCGCGGACGACGAGGTCGAGTCGGGCGCCCGCGGGGGTGGCGAAGGACAGCCGGGCCTCGTTCATGCGGACCCGGCGGTCCAGCCGCTTCCCGGACTTCGTGCGGTAACGCTCCTCCACCGTACGGTTCTTGCGGTTCAGGAAGCGCAGGTCCTTGGACAGGTCGGCCTGTTCGGTGACGATGCCGACGGGCGACGGTTCGACGACCGTACGGCCGTCCCGGGACACGGCGAGACTCAGCGCGCCCGTGGCCGCGTCGAGGGAGACCTGTGCGCGCGGCGCCCGCGGTCCTGCGGCCAGGGACCAGGACTGGTCGTGCAGGTGGTCGGCTTCGTACTGTTCGGCTCGAGCGGGTGCCGTGGTGAGCAGTGCGGCCGCCAGGGAGGCGCACAGTGCGGTGACCGCGGTTCTGATCGGAACTGCCATCGAGATCCTCCGAGTTGTGTGGCCTTTACGGCAGTCCCCAGGCCGGCCCCGGTTCGCTGACGGCGACGGGCGCGATGCTCAGGTCGGGTCGGGAGCCGGTGTGGACGAGCACCTCGCGGCCGCGGGGCAGGTCGATGGCGAGGGTGCCGTCGCCGAGGTCGCGGGTGCGGGCGGGGGTGCCGTCGTCCAGTACCGCGGTGAGGCGTCCGGTGAGTCCGTGCCGGAGCCTGAGGGGCTCGCCCGCCAGGCTCCTGACCCGGATGAACCGGGTGGTGCCCGCCGTGCGGACGGCGCTGACCAGGAAGGCGCCCTGCGTACGGAAGTTGTGCAGGGTGAGGTCGGCCCAGGCGGTCGGGACGGCCGGGAAGACGCGGATCACCCCGCCCCAGCTCTGGCAGAACATGTCGTGCAGGGACTGCGAGGCGGACAGCGGGGTCTCGATGACCGGGCCGGCCTCGGTGTAGTGGGTGTTGGGGCGGCAGGGATACCGGGTGGTGGGGTCGAAGAACTTGCGGAGATAGGTGATCGCGGTGTCGCCGTCGCCGCTCATGGCGTACATGGAGGCCGCGCCGGTGTAGCTGTAGCCGCGGTGGGCGCCGGTCAGCGCGTGCCAGTGGACGAGCGACTTGGTGATGAGATCGCGGTTCTCGGGCTGGTCCCAGTTGACGAGGTACAGGGGGTACACCATCAGCAGGTGCGAGTAGTGGCGGTGGGACTGGGCGTAGGGGGTGTCCGCACCGATCATGAAGCCGTCGGCGTCGACCGGGTACGGCGTGAGCCTGGCCAGCACCTCCTGCCAGCGCGGGATCAACTCGTCGTCGACGCCGAGGAGTTCGGCGGAGTCGAGAAGGGTCTGGCAGGCCCAGCGGATCAGGGCCAGGTCGTAGTTGGTGTCCTGCGGCGGTACGACGGGGTATTCGGGCGAGAGGGTGCTGGGCAGATGGAGCTTGCCGTCGCTGCCCGGGGTGAGGAAGTGCAGGTAGTAGTTGACGGCCCGGCGCAGCACCGGGTAGATGGTGTCGCGCAGCAGCGACTTGTCCATGGAGTGGCGGTAGGACAGCCACACGTTGTGCAGGGCCCAGGTGAGGTCGCCGGTCTCGGCTCCGGTGCCCGGCCGGCCGACGCCGCGGTTGGCGAACATGTCGGAGCTGCGGCCGACGCCCGAGCTGTCGGCGCGGTAGGCGGCCGGCACATTGGCGATGAGCTGTTCCTGGTTCTGGCGCAAGGTGGTGGCGAGGGAGTCCAGCTCGGGGTGGTTGAAGCCGTGGATGAGCCAGTACTCCAGCTGGACGTTGAGGTTCCACCAGACCGCGGGCCACGGTGTGGGCTCCAGCCAGGGTCCGGAGGTGGCCATGACGGGGCCGCCGGCGCGGCTGGCGGAGGCGACCTTGTAGAGCTGGATCCAGTGGAAGCTCTGGAGCCGCTGGTCGGGGAACGACACGAAGCTCTTGCGGTAGAAGTCGTGCCACCAGCGGATGTGCTTCTGCCTGAGCGCGCTGTACGACTTCGCGCGGCGGAGGTTGCGCAGCGAGTCGGCCTCGGCGGCGCTGTCGGAAGGGTGGCTGTGGCCGACGCTGAGGAGCAGGTCGCCGTCGGTGCGGCGGTGGGCGGTGGCGGTCTGGCCGCCGGCGGTGAGAGGTTGGAGGACCTGTTCGGTGCCGTCGGTGGCGGTCCGGCTGGTCCAGGGCGGGTTGGCGGTGTAGTCGGCGGGCGGGGCCTCGCTGATCCTGCGGGGGCTGATCGCCTCCTCGGGGTGGAAGGTCCAGGTGACCCGTTCGCCGCCGCCGGCCGTGACGCGGACGGCCAGAGTCTCGTCGTGGATGAGGGCGGCGAGGGTGAGGGTGCCGGCCGTCGTGGTGACGGTGCCGGTGAGTTCGGCGTTCCACAGGCTCAGCCGCCAGTCGACGGCGGTGATGGTGCCGGCCGGTTCGAGGGTGAGGTGGCCGACGGGGAGCCGGCAGGTTCCCCAGCCGCTGCCGAACTCGGGGCGGTGGTCCTGGACCCGGCCGTGCTGGACGGTGAAGCGGATCCGGTTGGCGCCTGGCTCCTGGTAGATCATGCTGCCGAGCAGGCCGTCGCCCAGGAACGGACCCTCGTACCAGAGCGTGGGCAGTCTGGTCCACAGCAGGTCCTGTCCGCGCAGGAACCGCGCCCAGGCGTCGTCGCCGGTCATGGTGTCGCGGAGTTTCCAGGGGCGTGGGGCGACGCCCTGCGAGGACACCGGTTCTTCGGCGTGGGCCGTTCCGGGTAACGCGGCCGCCGCGGCTCCGCCCAGCGCGGTGCCGAGTACGGCTCTGCGGGGCGGCTGCGCGGATCTCTCCGGCTGCGAGGTCATCATCGTCCTCCCTACCTGACGGATCCTTGATACATCGGGTGTATCGGGGAACCTAGGAGGCCCTTGTGTACCTGTCAATGACTTCAACACCTCGCGAATCACATGTACTTCACGCCATTCACGAGTCCGGACAGCTAGACACCCACGTCAGCTGGCCTAGACTATTCTCTACGATCCATCCGATGTATCTCTCCTTTCGCCGTCGACGTTGACACCCGACAGGTTCGGCGTCACGGTGAGGGTTCTCCCGCGCATCGGGCCCGGAGGTCTCGCCTTGGCCGGTTCATCCGCACCGAACACGGACACCGAACTCGTCGAACGCGTAAGGAAACTGCAGCCGCTCATCCGGTCCCACGCCCTGCGCACGGAGCAGGAACGCCGGGTGACACGCGAAGTCGTCGAGGCCCTGACGGACGCCGGGGTCCACCGCATGAACATCCCCCGCAGGTACGGCGGTCACCAGTCCTCGGCACGGACTCAGGTCGACGTGCTCAGCGAGGTCTCCGCCGCGTGCGGGTCGGCCGGGTTCACGGCGCTGATCCAGGCCGGCTGCGCGTTCATCGCCGCGCTCTTCCCGGACGAGGCACAGGACGAGATCTTCGCCCGCCCCGACGTGCGGGTCAGCGGCACCCTCGTCCCGAAGGCGAAGGCCCGTGCGGTGGACGGCGGTTACGTGGTCGACGGAACCTCTCCGTTCGCCACCGGCTGCCAGGACTCCGACTGGCATCTGCTGACCGCCGTGTCCCACTCCGGGGACGACCGCCCACCGGAGCTGCTGTGGACGGCCGTCCCCATGAGCGACCTCGACGTGCTCGACGACTGGCAGGTCTCGGGTCTCGCCGGGAGCGGCAGCAACAGTGTCGTCGCCCGTGGCGTCCACGTGCCGGCCCACCGAGTGCTGCCCCTGGGGCCGCTGCTGGGCGGCTCCTTCCCGTCCCGGCGCAACAGCGCCGACCCCTTCTACGGCATGCCCGTGCTCCTGCTGTTCTGCGTCTGGACGGCGGCCGGTGCCCTCGGCCCCGCCCGGACGGCGCTGGCGGAGTTCGGCGATCGCGTCCACCAGCGGGGCATCACCTACACGATCTACGAGCGTCAGCACGAAGCCCCGGTGACCCATCTGCAGTTCGCCGAGGCCGCCATGAAGATCTCCTGTGCGGAGCTGCTCACGGACGAGTTCGTCTCGCTGATCGACGCCCGGGTCGCCGACGGCAACGCGTACACGCCGCGGGAACGGGCGCGGATCCGGGCCCAGTCCGGCTATGCGGCACGACTGTGCAAGGAGGCCGTGGACCTGATCGGTTCCGCCTCCGGCGCGTCCTCGCTGCGTCTGGACGCGCCGGTCCAGCGTGCCGTGCGGGACCTCAACGCCCTGACCCTGCACTCCTTCGTCAACCCGACCGCCAATCTGGAGCTGTACGGCAGGGTGCTGTCCGGGCTGGACGCCGGTACACCGTTCCTCTGACCCGCGCGGGTCCGCGAACCGGTCAGCCGTTGGCCAGGAGTTCCAGCGTGTCGATCACCCGGTTCGAGAAGCCCCACTCGTTGTCGTACCAGGCGACGACCTTCACGTGGCGGCCCTCGACGCGGGTCAGCGCCGAGTCGAAGATCGACGAGGCGGGGTTGCCCGTGATGTCCGAGGAGACCAGCGGGTCCTCCGAGTACTCGAGAACACCCGCGAGGGGCCCCTCGGCCGCGGAGCGGTACGCCGCGAGGACGTCCTCTCGGGTCACGTCACGGGCGACGGTCGTGTTCAGCTCGACGATCGAGCCGACCGGCACCGGGACGCGGATCGAGTCGCCGGACAGCTTGCCGTCCAGGTTCGGCAGCACGAGGCCGATCGCCTTGGCGGCGCCGGTCGTCGTGGGCACGATGTTGACGCCGGCGGCGCGGGCGCGACGGGCGTCGCGGTGCGGACCGTCCTGGAGGTTCTGCTCCTGGGTGTAGGCGTGCACGGTGGTCATGAAGCCGTGCTCGATGCCGGCGAGCTCGTCGAGAACCGACGCCAGCGGGGCGAGCGCGTTGGTCGTGCAGGAGGCGTTGGAGACGATCGTGTGCAGGTCCGGGTCGTACGCGTCGGTGTTGACCCCGTACGCCAGGGTGACGTCGGCGCCGTCCGAGGGCGCGCTGACGAGGACCTTCCGCGCGCCCGCGTCGAGGTGGGCGCGGGCCGCCTTGGCCGAGGTGAACCGGCCGGTGGCCTCCAGCACGATGTCGACGCCGAGCTCGGCCCAGGGAAGCTGTGCCGGTTCGCGCTCGGCGAGCACGGTGATCCGTCGGCCGTCGACGACCAGGGTGTTCCCGTCGACGGTCACCGGACGGCCGAGGCGGCCGGCCGTGCTGTCGAAGGCGAGCAGCCTGGCGAGGGTGGCCGGCTCGGTGAGGTCGTTGACGGCGACGATCTCCAGGGAGCTGTCGCGTTCGAGGAGCGCGCGCAGCACATTGCGTCCGATGCGGCCGAATCCGTTGATGGCGATGCGAGTCATGAATGGTGTCCCTTCCCTATGCCCCCAGGCTCGCGCGCGCCGTCGACAGCTGACAGTGGCGGGATCGCCATGGTTCAAAAGGATCGCGCCAGGCGGCGGCAGGGGTCACTCGCCCCGGGTGAAGGTGCGCCGGTACTCGCTCGGCGTGGTCCCCAGGATCCGCTGGAAGTGCGTGCGCAGATTCGCGCCGGTCCCGAGCCCGACGTCGGTGGCGATCTGCTCGACACCGCGCTCCGAACGCTCCAGCAGCTCACGGGCCAGGTCGATGCGGGCGCGCATGACCCACTGCATGGGCGTGTATCCGGTCTCCTCGACGAACCGGCGTGAGAACGTGCGCGGAGAGACCGCGGCCTGCCGCGCCAGGACGTCGAGGGTGAGGGGTTCGTCGAGTCGGTGCAGGGCCCACTCCCGGGTGGCGGCGAAACGCTCACCGAGCGGCTCGGGCACACTGCGCGGCACGTACTGCGCCTGACCGCCGCTGCGGTAGGGGGCCGCGACCAGGCGCCGGGCCGCGTGGTTGGAGGCGGCGACCCCGAGGTCACCGCGCAGGATGTGCAGACACAGGTCGATCCCGGAGGCGGCGCCCGCCGACGTCAGCACGCTGCCCTCGTCGACGAACAGCACGTTCTCGTCGACCCGGACGAGGGGATGTTTCGCCGTCAGCGCCCTCGTGTAGTGCCAGTGGGTCGTGGCGCGTCGGCCGTCGAGCAGACCGGTCGCGGCCAGTGCGAAGGCGCCGGTCGAGATCGCGGCCAGCCGCGCGCCCCGGCCGTGGGCGGCGACCAACGCCTCGACCACCGCGTTCGGCGGGTCCTCGCGGTCGGGGAACCGGTAACCGGGGATGAAGACGAGGTCCGCCCACGCGAGCGCCTCCAGGCCGTGGGCGACGTGGTACGACAGCCCGTCACCACCGCTCACCAGCCCGGGGGCCGCCCCGCACAGCCGCACCTCGTACGGCATGCTCGCGCGCGTGGTGAACACCTGTGCGGGGATGCCGACGTCCAGGGGCTTCGCGCCTTCCAGGACGAGAACGGCGACGCGGCGAAGGCGGGAGTCGGACACGGGGACGGGCTCCGCAGCGGTCAGGCGTCCTGGACGGTCGCGGTGACGGGTGTGCCGATCTCGACCGTGCGGCTGACCGTGCAGAGGCGGTCGTGGGAGGTCTTCACGGCCCGGGGCAGGATCGAGCGGGCCCGGTCCGCGCCCTCGCCGTCCGGGAAGGTGACGGTGAAGGTGACCGCGAGGTCGGTCAGCCGGTTGCCGAGCTCGTCGTTGATCTTGTTGCCGCTCACTTCGACGGAGAAGGCGGCGGGTTCGGCGTGGCGGCTGGTGGCGAGGTCGACGTCGACCGCCGTGCAGCCGCCGAGGGCGGCGAGGAGCAGTTCGACCGGGGTGAACTCGCTGTCGGAGCCGGTGCCGAAACTGATCGTGCCGCCTCGGACGTTGGTGGCGACGAAATGGCCGGTGCCGGTGCGCTCGACGGTGACGGACCGCGCGGAGTTTTCGCTCATGCCCAGGACATTAGTGCCAGGTCACCGAAGCGCGCAGGTCACCACTCGGCCTCCAGCTCCTGAGTCAGCCGGGAGACGGCGCCCAGGTCGGGCAGGCTCCGCAGCTTGGCCACCGCCTCCCGGCCGCCGAAGGCGCGCTGCTCGGCGGTCACCGTCGGATCGACCGCGCAAGCGGCCTGTACGTACACGTAGTTGAGGTCCGTCGCGAACAGCATCGAGAAGGCGTCCACGCCCTTCACCACCGCGCAACCCCCGGCGTCCCGGTAGGCGCGCACCAGCCGCCGAGCGGCCCCGGCGTCGACGCGGTCGCCGCCCGACCACACGTAGAGGGCCCGGGCGAGTTCACGCTCCGGAGAGACGGGCCCGGCGTTGTCCCAGTCGAGGAGAACCGGCCCGCCGGGCCCGACCAGGACGTTCTGCGGGCGCATGTCGAGATGGGAGGTGACGACGTCGCCGGGAACCGACGGCGACACATGGTGTCCCAGTTCCACGGCGGTCGTGCCGATGAACCGCTCCAGTTCCTTCGCCCAGGGGAGGCCCGCACGACCGACCCGGTCCAGCAGTCCGGCCCAGTCCTGGTCCCGGGGACACTGCTCGTACCACGCGCCCGGTGTCTCTCTCGTGCCCTGCCCCGCCTGGTGCAGAAGGGCGAGCGTACGGCCGCACCAGCTCAGGATCTCCGGGTCCGACGGGTCGGCCCCGGCGCCGTCGACCCAGTCGTACACCTTCACCCAGGAACCCTCGGGGAGCCGTACCGCACGGACGCCGGTGCGGTCGGGCATGAGGCGTGGTGCGGAGATGCCGAGCGGTTCCGCCGCGTCGCGCAGGGCGGCCTCGGCCGCGACGTCCGGCTCGCCCTTCTCGAAGAGCAGCTCCTTCACGGCCCAGGCGGTGCCGTTCCCGGACAGCTTCCAGATCTGTCCGAGGGCGCCGCGGGCGACGGGCGCCATCGTCCATGTCCCTGTGCCGAGCGCATAGGTGTCCGCGATGAGTTCGCCCGTGTTCCGCATGCAACTCCCCGCTTCCGCCGCCCTGTTGCGTGAGCCTATCCGCAGCAGCCGTTCGTGGTGCGGCAGAAGCAGGACGCCTCGACCGGCACGTCGGCCAGCGCGGCGGCGATCCGAAGCTGCTGTGCGACGATCCGCGCCTCCCCTTCCTTCTTCCCGCGGACCAGGCACTCGTGGAGGCCGTGCAGCGCCCACACGTTGCCGGGGTGCTGGAGCGGCCGCGGAAGGCTGTCGTCGAGGCCGAGGTCGGCGCGGTAGACGGCCTCGGCCTCGGCGACACGCCCCTGTTCGAGCAGGAGGGCGCCGTAGGCGTGGCGGGTGGGCTGCATCCAGCCCCAGGGCTCGTCGTAGGGGAGGTTGTCGTCCAGCTCCACCGAGCGTTCCAGAGCCGCGAACGCGCTGTCGAACTCGCCCTTGCGGTAGGCGAGTTCACCGTCCAGCATCGCGGAGGCGATCGCCAGGACGTCGGCGCAGGTGTTGTTGAAGAGCATCCGGGTCTCGGGGACCCGGGCGACCGCCGCGTGGAAGAGGGTCCGCTCGGCTTCCGCCTCGGTGACGCGGCCGAGGGCGGACAGGGCGACGCCGCGGGCGTAGTGGAGCATCGCGGTCGTCACGCAGTACAGCCGCGGGTCGGCGGGCAGCGGCAGGTCCAGGATGTCGCTCCAGCGACCGAATCGGATCAGGACGTGGACCCGCATCGCGAGGAAGCCCTCCAGCCAGTCGGCCATCGGCGGGCTCTCGACCCGCAGCAGCTCCTCGGGGATCGACGCCTCCAGCTGCGCGGCGGTCTCCAGGGCGACCTGCGACCGGCCCAGGAACATCGCCCCGTAGATCTTGAAGTGGTAGTTGTGCGAGCGGTAGAGCGTGTAGAAGTTCATCGCTCCGGCCCGGGCACGGACCTTCTCGTCGGCGACGATCGCGGCGCTGTTGTCGCTCACCACCCGCCGGTAGTCGCCGCACAGCACCTCCAGGTGCGAGGGCATGTGCAGGAGATGCCCGGCGTCCGGCACCAGGCCGCGCAGCCGGTCCGCGACGGCCAGGGCCGCCTCCGGCGTGGGCGACATCTCCATCAGGTGGACGTACAGGTGCAGGACGCCCGGGTGGTCGCGGCCGGTGGCGCCGGCGAGCGCGCGCTCCAGAACGGCCCGGGCCTCGCGGGTGCGCGCGCCCGCGGCGGGTTCGCCGGTGCGCAGGTCCCACAGTTGCCAGGGCGTGAGGTTCATCAGCGCGTCCGCGTACAGGGCGGCCACGTCCGCGTCGTCCGGGGCGAGCTCGTGGACGGCGCGCATGCTGTCGGCGTACGGGCCGTTCCACACCGCGCAGTCCTCGGCGGGCTTCGCCTGCGGGTAGCGGGCGCGCAGGGCACCGATCAGGGCCCGCTCCACCACGGTGGCGCGGACGGCCGCCTTCTCGTGGGCCGACTCGACGGCCGCATGGGTGCGCTCGACGGTCCGGGCCAGGTCCCGGTCGTCGAAGAACTCCCAGGGCTTGTTGTAGTTGGGGCCCAGCGCGTAGGCGATGCCCCAGTGGGCCATCGCGCAGTCGGGGTCGGCGGCGGCCGCCTTCTCGAAGCAGGCCACGGCCTCCTCGTGATGGAAGGCGTACGTCCACACCAGGCCGCGGTCGAACCAGAGTTGGGCCTCGGCTGAGCCGGTGGTGACGGGTCGACCATGGGCGCCGAGGTCGTAGTAGTCCATACGCCGCTCCTCGCACTGCGGGCTGTGCTGTACGGGAGTCGATTCTGCCCGAAGAAGGGCCTTTCGGGCATGTGGGCGGCGTGCTGTCGCCCGAACGAACGCAGGTGCCGGAGCCGGGACTTGCGGTAACCCGTCAATCCCGGCTCCGGCACCTGCCGGGGCGCGCCAAGCCGTCACACACGGAAGATCTCGAGGAAGCTGCTCCAGAAGCCCTTCTCGGCCGGCTGCGGGGCCGCGGGTGCGAGGACCCGTGAGGCGGGGGCGGGCTGCTGGACGACGGTCGGACGCGGCGCGGCGGAGGTGCCGTACGCCGATGCCATCGGGGTGGCCGGGGTGGGGCCGAACCGGACGGGGAGGGCGACCCGTGGGCCCGCAGGTGGTCGTAGACCTTCTACGGGTCCGCGGCGAAGGAGCCGTCGTACCTGGGGCATCTGGCCGCACCGGTGGCGGCCGTGTCATGAACGTCCATGTCTGTGCCCTTTGGTGGCCCGGACCGCTCGGTCCGGGCGGGGGGTGGTGGTTCAGGCGGCTCGGTCGAGCAGGTGACGTACGAGGGCGATCAGGGCGCGGGCGGAGGAGCGCTGATCACGGGCGTCGCAGTGGATGACGGGAGTGTCCGGGAGCAGGTCGAGCGCCTCGCGGATCTCCTCCTCCTCGAAGTGGCTGGTCTGCGAGAAGATGTTGACGGCGATCGCGTACTCGAGGCCGTACTCGTCGATCAGGTCGATGACCGGGAACGTCTCCTCCAGGCGCGAGGGGTCGACCAGGACCAGGGCGCCGAGTGCTCCGCGGGCCATGTCCTCCCACAGCTGCATGAAGCGCTGCTGTCCGGGGATGCCGAACAGGTACAGCACCAGTTCGTCGCTCAGGGTCAGCCGGCCGAAGTCCAGCGCCACGGTGGTGGTCGCCTTGTCCGGAGCCCCGCGCAGGTCGTCGACGTGCATGGACGCCTGCGTCATCTTCTCCTCGGTGCGCAGCGGAGTGATCTCCGACAGGGACCCGATGAAGGTCGTCTTGCCCACGGCGAAGTGTCCGACCACCAGGATCTTCGCGGCGGTGGTCACCTCGGCGGAGACGTAGATGGAGCCGTTCGCCCCGGGGCCGGCCGATGTTGCGGGTTTCGAGTCCATGCAGAACCTTCTCGAGTATCGCTCGGGGAACGTGCTGGGCGGGGGCCGGTTCAGCGCGGCGCAGGAGGTGCCCCTGCTCGAATGAATCGGACAGCAGCAGTCGGGCCACGCCGACGGGCAGTCCCAGATGACCGGCGACTTCGGCGACCGACAGGTAGCCGCCCGAACACAGCTCCCGAATGGCCAGCCACCTCGGAGCCTGCCCCGAGCGGCGGGGTCCGGTCGAGGGCCAGGCACACCAGCGGGTGCAGGGCCAAGTCGTCGTCGGAGGGGAGACGACGGCCGCCCGTGATGACGTGGGAGCGGACGAAGTCGCTGGTTACCGGAGCGTCCTCGCCTGGCCAGGTCATGCGTCCACGCCGGTGTTCTGGCGCGGAGTCGCGCTCATCGCCCTGGTCAGCGCCCGCACCGTCTTCTGCATCCGGATCGACATGGCCTCCATGTCGACGTCCAGGGCGGTCGAGACGGCGAGGCAGGAGCCGCTGCCCCCGGCGATGAGGAGGGGTCGCCTTGGTCGCCGACTCGGCGTCCTTGCGCGCCTCTTCCGGATCCGCGGTGTGCCGTGCGCTCACCGACGAGTACGTCGTCCGGAGCCCGGCGAGCTGCCCTCGCACGCTCGCCATGTCGCCGTGCAGTCTGTTGTTCGCGCGGAGCTGGATGTTGGTTCGCCGTGCGCGCCATCACTGCGAAACCCGCAGCGATGAGTACCAGGAGCAGGATCGAAAGGAGTGGATCTTCGAACAATGACGTCATGAGACTCTCTTCAAGTCGCCGCGCGTCGGGAGACCGACTGTGCATGGGACCCCCGGACACCCCCCCTCGCCGAGCGGCGCGGGTCTTACCGGCGGACCAACCGTCACTCCTTCACGATGGGGCCGTTTTGGCTGTCCCCGTACGCGCGTATGACGCGCCATCAGCCTACTGAAAAGCGTAATGATCTTATCAGTTGTCACAGTGTTAACAGGCGTACCAGAGGCCACACTTGACGACTCTCCACAAAGATCCCGCAAAGGACTCATCAGCTGCTGTCGGCACTCACCACCGGCCGCGCTCGGCGGCTCGACCCGGTTCGACGCCGGATGCACCGGTCACGTCGGGAGAGCCCCTGTTCCAGCGCTCGTTCATGATCAACAAGCGCAGCCTGCCACGGCCCGGAGAACGCCTTCTCCCCGCTCTTTCCCCGCTCCGGCCGCCCCGGGAAAACTCGTTTGCGCCCGCCGCGCCCGCCCCGGACGCTTGGCTCATGTCCTATGCCCTGCGCGCTGCCGCGCCCACCGACGCGTCGGCCGTCACCGAGCTGCTCAACGAGATCGACCGGATCGAGATCGGGCGGCCCGAGACCGATCTGCACACGGTGGAGTCCGATCTGGGGCATCCCGACATCGACCTCGACCGCGACTCGTGGCTGGCCTTCGACGGCCCGCGCCTGGTGGCGTACGCCCTGGTGTGGGACGACTCGAAGGGCGAGCGCATCGACGCCGACCACTACGTACTGCCCGACCACCAGCGGGCGGGTGCACTCCTGCTGGAGGCGCTGGAGTCCAGGGCCCTGGAGAGGGCCCTGGCGAACGGCGCCTCGAAGGCCGTGCTCCATCTGCACCTCAACTCGGCACCCACGACCGACCTCGCGCTGATACGGGCGCGGGGCTGGTCGGTCGTACGCCGCTATCACGTCCTGGAGCGGGCGCTGCGCACCGGCGAGGACCTGCCGCCCGAGCCACCCGCTGGTGTGCGGGTGCGGGCCTGCGCCGAGGAGGCGGACCGGAAGCAGGCACACGCCCTCTACCAGAGCTCCTTCGCCGAGCACTTCGACTTCCAGCCGCGCCCGTACGACACGTGGCTGCACGACATCCACGCCGACCGGCTCGACTGGTCCCTGGTGTGGCTCGTCTCGGTGGAGGACCTCGGGGACGTGGGCTTCCTGATCGCCCGCGACGACCGCGAGGCCATGGGGTGGATCCGCAGCGTCGGAGTCGTCCCCGAGGCCCGCGGGCGGGGCCTCGGGGGGCTGCTACTGCGGCAGGCCTTCGCGGCGTTCGCGGCCCGCGGGCGGGACACCGTGGGCCTCGGCGTGGACACCGAGAACGCCACCGGGGCGCCCGAGTTGTACGCGCGCAACGGAATGTCGGTCCATTACGCCGTCGACACCTGGGAAATCGTTTTGAGCTGAATTACCGTGGCGCCGAGGACCGTTGTCGGTTTTCAGTCGCGCAGCAATGCGCAGACGAAGTTCTCCTGAAGCGCGCGCATTCTCCGCAGCTGTTCCGGGGCGGAGGACTGGGTGATCTGAGAGGTCACCGAGAAGGTCAGTGAACGGCGGCCGTCGGGGGTGGCCGCGATCAACTGGGTATATCCGAGCGTGTTGCCGGTGTGACCGAGGACGACACCGCAGCGCGTCTGGTAGCGGAAGATGGCCAGCCCCGCGGAGTTGCGGCCCGGTCCGGCGGGCTCGGACGCCCCCTCGACCCACTGCCGCTGCTGCTCGACGACGTTCCTGCCGTACAGCCGGCCGCCCGCGTAGCCGCGGATGAAGCGGGTCATGTCGGCCGGTGTGGAGACGATGCCTCCCGAGGCCCACACCCCCGACATGCCGATGACCTCGCTGACGTCCTCCGGCGGCGGCGGACTCACGTCGTAGCCGTGCAGGTAGGGCTCCGGCATCCGGTAGCCCTGCGGGAGGCTGGTGGAGCGCAGCCGCAGCGGTGCGTAGACGAGCTTGCGCAGCAGGTCCTCGTACGGCGTGCGGGTCGCGGCCTCCGCCATCAGCGCCACGGCGATGTTGTCTGAGTTCGAGTAGCGGTACTGCGAGCCCGGCTCGAAGAGCAGGGGCTGGTCGGCGACGTAGTCGAGCAGGCGCCGGGAGTCGAAGTGGTGGTGCGGGTCGGCGCTCAGCGCGGCGAGGAACCCGGGGCTGCGGGAGTAGTCCGGCAGACCGCTGGTGTGATTGAGGAGTTGACGCAGCGTCACCGCCGCCCATGCGTCCGGGAGTTGGGGAAGCCGTTGGCCCAGAGTGTCGTCCAGACGCAGGACACGGTGGTCGACCAGGGTGAGGGCCACGGCCCCGCTGAAGGCCTTGGCCGTGCTCGCGATGCGCATGTGGTCGTCCGGGTGGGGCGGGCGGCCCGTGCGGAGGTCGGCGACCCCGGCGCGGACGACGCGGGTGCCCTTCTCGGTCCGCAGGACGGCGATGGCTCCGGGCGGACCGTCGGGGCGGTGCACGAAGTCCTCGAGCTGACGCTGGAGCGCCTTGTGGCCCGAGGGGTCGGCCGCGGCACCGGCGGTCGCCGGGGACAGTGCGGCGAGACAGGCCGCGAGGACGGACGCCGCTCTCAGGCGGGATCGGCGCAGGGACATGGAGGCTCCCGGGGGGTGGGACGTCATGGCCCGTCAAGCCTCACCGGCACCCGCGGTCTCCTGCTTCCCGTGCTGCTGCATACGGACCAGTGCCAGGGGCACCGAGGAGTGCCGTCATTTCATTCCGCCGGGATCAGCGGTCACCCGGAGCATGCTTAGTTGGCTGATACAACGGTATCTCTCGGGGGCGGCCGGTGGGGGTTCGGTCCCATTCGGTTTCCCGGACCGGGAATGGTGCACATCGATTTTCGGGGTGCCGTGTCGGCAAGTGTCGGAAGCCTCTGTGCGTCGAGGTGGCCGCCCGCCCGGAAACCGCGGCGGACAGCCACCTCTGGATCTCGCTCGTGCCGGCCGATGTCACATGGAACGGCGGCTGGTGCGTCGCAGGAGAACGAAGCCGGAGATCAGGAGGATCGCGCCGAGTGCGGCCGGCCACAGCTGCGCGCCGGTCTCGGCAAGACTGCTCTGGCTGCCCTGGGGCTCGGGCTGGGCTACGGCTACGGGGGCGTCGGTGGCGGTGTTGTCCTGCGGGGCGGGCTGGTTCGCCTGGTCGCCGCCGTTGCCGCTCCCGATGCCGCTGCCGGTCCCGGGTGACGGCGCGGTCGTGCTGTGGGCGGTGGGTGAGCTGTAGGTCTTCGGCTCGTCGGCGGGGGCGGTCGTCTGACCACCGGCGGGGGCTTCGGTGGTCGGCGTCGGCTGCTGCGGCTCGCCGCCGTTTCCGGGGTTGCCCTCGGAGCCGTTGTCGTCGCCGTCGCCGTTCCCGTTGCCGTTGTCGTTCCCGTTCCCGGGGTCCTGGCTGGCGCCGGGGTCGGGAGTGGAGCCGTTGCCGTTGTCTCCGCCGGGGTTGCCGTTGTCTCCGCCGCCGTTGTCCCCGTTGCCGTTGTCCCCGCCGTTGCCGTTGTCACCGTTGCCCGGGTCGTCCTGGCCGGTGCCCGCGCCGCACTGGCGGCCGTCGTTGATGCAGCCGACCATCTCGTTCATCAGGTTCTCGTCGAAGACGTTGATGAAGTCGCCGTGGTCGGTGACGGCCTTGTGCAGCTGCTCCGGGAAGGAGTCGACCGCGAACAGCGGGGTGGTGCGGCCGCCGTCGTTCAGGCTCGGCGCGTCGACGTCGTAGACGATCCGCTGGACCAGCTGCGGGATGGCCTGGAAGCCGCCCGGGCAGCTGCCGTCGTTCTGGGCGAACGCCACATGCGTGCGGTGGTTGGCGCTGTCGATGTTGCGGCCGTCCCAGCAGCTCTGGAACTTGAAGGTGCGCACCACGTCACTGCCCTGCGGGCACAGCGGGTACTTGTCCTTCAGCTGCCGGTCCTCGAACCCGGTGCAGCTCCAGGACGCGTTGGCGTTGGCGGTTCCGTTGACGAACGCCTTGGCGTCACCGGTGATGATGCGCAGCAGCCGCGGCATCGCGGTGACCTTGCTGCGGGGGTTGCCGACGAAGGTCAGCGTCACTTCCTTGGGCGTGACGATCTGGCCTGCGTTGCCCTCGATGCCACCGCCGGGCTTGTTGGCGTCCCGCTCCTGCGTGCCGTTCTGGAGCCGGATCACGGGCCAGTAGTACGTGGACTTGTCGCCCTGGTCGACACAGCTGGTCTCGGCGTTCGCCAGGTCCTGGTCGCTCGCGAAGGCGGTGTTGGACTGGTTGCCGATGTAGTCGTGGAAGTGGTGGGCGCCGTTGGAGACACCCGGGGCGACGATGACGTTGTCCGAGTTGAACAGGCCGTTCGCGTTGACACCGCAGCTGGTGACGAAGGTGCCGCGGGAGGCGTCGCCCTGAGCCGGCGGGGCCTGTGCGGCGGGAGGGGCGCTGTTGATGTCGGCGTAGTCGGCGGCGACGGGCCCGTTGCCGGCCTGCCCGCCGTTGCCCTGCTGCTGACCGCCCTGGTCCTGGCCGTCGCCCTGCTGGCCGCCCTGGTCCTGGCCGTCCCCTTGCTGACCGTCCTGGTTCTGACCGTCCTGGCCCTGGTCGTCGCCCTGCTGCTGGTCCTGGCTGTCGCCGTTCTGGTTCTCGGTCTGGCGCAGGGTGCAGCCGGCCATGTCGCCGAGACCCTCGGGCTTTTCACCCGACCGTTCGAGGGCGGCCTTGATGCGGTCGATCGTGGCGGCGCGGTTCTCCTGGAGCGGGTCGACGATACGGCTCTGCGCGGACTCGCGGTCCTGCACCGACGGGTCCTGGAGCTGCTGGTAGGCCTCGGCTATCTGCTGGTCCAGCAGGGCGAGTTCCTTGTCGACGTCCGCCCTCGACCCGTCGGGCACGCTGGTCAGCGTGTCGCCGACGTCCGGGCAGTCGATCGTGACGGCTCCCCACGACGTCTGCTGCGGCGTGCCGCTCTCCGTGGCGGAGGCGTACACATTCGCCGCGACCAGGCCACCACCCCCGAGCATCAGAGCCACTGCGGCAAAGGTCGCACGTCGTGCGCCTGTCGGTCGTCTGCGATTGCTGCGTCCCACGGAAATACTCCTGCGCGTGTCGACTCTCCGGGCATGCAAGTCCCCCGCCCCATACGGACGGCGGGCCCCCCGTGTTCAAGCGCCTCGGAAATTCACAGCACTCTCTTATGGAACACCCGGTTCCACCACCCCCTCCCGAACCCCTGTGCAGGGAAAACGAGATGACTCGTACACATCTGCGCCTCTACGGTTCTCGCCATGAACGGCACGGGCGCCGAGCGCCTCCTGAACGTCGTGGACATCGAAGCCACGTGCTGGCCCGGTTCCCCTCCCCCGCGAGCGGTCTCCGAGATCATCGAGATCGGGCTGACGGTCGTGGACCTGTCGACCGCCGAGCGCGTCGAGCGGCACCGGATCCTGGTGCGGCCCGTCCGCTCCGCCGTCAGCGAGTTCTGCACGGAGTTGACCGGCCTCACCCAGGACGAGGTCGACGGAGGCCTGTCGTTCGGGGAGGCCTGCCGCCTGCTGGCCGCCGAGCACGCCAGTGGTGCGCGCCCGTGGGCGAGTTGGGGCGACTACGACCGCAACCAGTTCACCCGGCAGTGCGGGGCCACGAGGACGCCGTATCCCTTCGGCCACCGCCACACCAACGCCAAGGCGGTCTTCACCGAGGTCCACGGCCTGCGCAAGCGCCCGGGCATGGCACAGGCGCTCGCCATCGCCGGGCTCCCCCTCGAAGGCCGCCATCACCGCGGCGAGGACGACGCGTGGAACATCGCGGCCCTGGTGCTGCATCTGGCGGAGCGGGACGGCTGGCCCGCGCGATGAGTCGTCGGGCGAGGGCCGTGCGGTCGGGACGGCATCGTCGTCGCACCGCCTTCGGAACCAGCCCCGCCGGGCGTCCGGACCTCGCTCCCGCACCGCCGTGTCGAAGTCGGTCCCGCGGGTACCCGAACCTCCCGTCACGGCCCCTCGGGTGCGGGCCGGCCAGGAAGGGGGCACTGATGACGCAGCACGCCGACGACGACATCGACCGCCACGGGGGCGCCGCCGGACTGCGACTGGCGACGGGGAGCGGCGCCGACGCGCTCGCCGCGAGTCTGCCGGTGGACCGCAACCAGGCGATCCTGGAGGCGGCCAAGCAGGTCGGCGCGATCCTGAAACGGGAGGGGCACCCGTTCGCGCTCGCGGGCAGTGTCGCCGTGTACGCGCACGGCGGGGCCCAGAATCTCCAGCACGACGTCGACTTCGCCATCCTCCCCGAGGACGCGCAGTCCGTCGCCGAGACCCTGCGTGAGGCGGGTCTGGACGTGCGGACGCCCCCGGAGGACTGGCTGCTGAAGGCCGACTGCATGGGCCAGCAGGTCGACCTGATCTTCGAGATGGCGCACCAGCCGGTCACCAGGGACCTGCTGGCGCGGGCCGACGAACTCTCGGTGGACTCCGTGTTCATGCCGGTGCTGTCCCCGACCGACCTGCTGCACAGCCTGCTGTCCGCGTTCTCCGAGCACCACTGCGACTTCGGGGCCGTTCTGCCGATCGCCCGCACGCTGCGGGAGAAGGTCGACTGGGAGGGCGTACGCCGGGACTGCGGGGACGCGCCGATGCCGGACGCGTTCTTCTACTTCCTGGAACGGCTGGAGGTCATCGAGCCGAGGGCGCAGGAAGGAGGACGGTCATGAGCGAGCCCGCGACGGAACACTCCGAGGAGAACGTCGAGTACCGCGTCGCCCACCTGCGCGACCGGCTGGCCGCCGAGGAACTCGGCGAGCTGGGAGTCCGCGCCGAGGTGCGGGCCGGTGCGGTGGTGGTCACCGGCACGGTGCCGTCCGCACAGTGCCGGGAGACCGTGCTGCGCACCGTCCGCGAGGAGCTGGCCGGGCTCGCCGTGCACACCGACGTGGTGGTGGCGGACAACGCCACGCCCGATCATGCGGAGGAGCTGCCGTGATCCGTGTCGCCGCCGTGGGGGACATCCACATGGGCCCGGAGAGCCAGGGTGTGCTGCGTCCCGCCTTCGACACCCTGCCCGACTGCGCCGACCTGCTTCTGCTGGCCGGGGACCTCACCCGGCACGGCACCCCGGAGGAGGCCCGGGTGGTGGCCCAGGAGGTGCAGGGTCTCGCGGTGCCCGTCGTGGCGGTCCTCGGCAACCACGACCACCACGACGAGCAGCCCGAGAAGGTCGCTGCCCTCCTGGAGGACGCCGGCGTCCGGGTGCTGGAGGGCGAGGGGACGGTCGTGGACTGCGGCGGCACGCGTGTGGGCATCGCCGGTACCAAGGGTTTCGGCGGCGGGTTCGTGGGCCGCAGCGCCGGGGAGTTCGGCGAGCCGCTGATGAAGGAGTTCGTACGGTACTCACGGCGCTGCGCGGACTCGCTGCGCACCGCACTGGAGGAACTGGACCGGCAGGGCTGCGGGACGCGGGTGGCGCTCACCCACTTCTCCCCGGTCGCCGACACGCTCGCCGGTGAGCCGCCGGAGATCTATCCGTTCCTCGGCAGCTATCTGCTGGCCGAGGCGATCGACACCGCGGGGGCCGACCTGAGCGTGCACGGACACGCCCACGCGGGCACCGAGCACGGGATGACGGCAGGCGGCGTGCGGGTGCGGAACGTGGCACAGCCGGTGATCCGCAGGGCGTTCAACGTGTACCACCTGCACACCGACTGACGCCCTCGAACGCGTACCGTCCGCAGCCCTGGCGACGCCGGCCGCGCCTCAGCCTCCGGAGCGGGCACGGTCGTGGTCCTCCCACGCCTCGTCCCGCAGCTCCGGGCGCAGCAGGACCTCCACCGCAGTGCGGGCCAGTGCCTCCGCTGCCGCGAGCATCGCCTGACGGCCGCGCTCGGAGCCGGCCGCGACGGCGAACTCGGGCGTGTGGTCCGAGCCGTCCTCCTCCATGATCGCCACGAAGGGATGGATGGCGGGCACCCGTCCGCTGACGTTGCCGACGTCGGAGGAGCCGAGGTAGACGCCCGGCGCCGGCGGTGTCATCCCGATCCCCGCCCCCGCCAGGTGGTGGGCGAACCGGGCCGACAGCACGGTGCTGTCCCGGAAGTGCTCGTAGCGCGGAGTGGCCCGCTCCACCGTGACCGTCGTGCCCGTCGCCCGCGCCACCCCCTGGGCGCAGGTCAGCAGCTCCCCGGCCAGCTCCTCCAGGGCGGTCGTGGTCAGCGCGCGCAGCCCGAAGAGGCCCTCCGCGTACTCGGGGACGATGTTGGTCGCCTTGCCGCCGTCCGTGACGATGCCCTGCACGTGAGAGCCCTCCGGGAGCCTGCGTCCGACGACGGCCAGCGTGTTGAAGAGCTGGATGAGCGCGGCGAGCGCGTCGACGCCCTCGGTGGGGTTGCCGGTCGGGTGGGCGGCGCGCCCGCGGAACGCGACCCGGTACTGCGCCTGCGCGGTCAGCGGCGCCCACTGCCAGCTGTGCACACCGGGGTGGAACATCAGCGCGGCGTCGATGTCGTCGAAGACCCCGGCGTCGGTCTCGGCGACCTTGCCTCCGCCGCCCTCCTCCGCGGGCGTGCCGATGGCCCACACGGTGCCCGCGTCCCGGTCGAGCACGGCCCGGGCGGCCAGGGCCGCGCCCAGGCCCGCCGCGGCGATCAGATTGTGGCCGCAGGCGTGGCCGAGGCCCGGCAGGGCGTCGTACTCCAGCAGCAGGGCGACCGCGGGGCGGGCCCGGGTGCCGGAGCGTGCCGTGAACGCGGTGGGCAGTCCCGCGACGTCCCGCCGCACCGTGAAGCCCGCCCATTCGAGCTCCCCGCACAGCAGTGCGGCGGCCCGGTGCTCCTCGAAGGCGTACTCCGGGTCGGAGTGCAGCATCCGCGCCATGTCCCACAGCCGATCCGCCCGTGCGGCCACCTCGGCACCCACTCGCGCGAGCACCTCGTCCACGGCGTCGGTCACATCGGCCTCCAGGGAACGTCGTACGACTGTGTCCCGATGCGAGTTCCTTCGGCCGGGCCGCCTTACACCCCCGGCACGGCCACCGGTGCCGGGAGTTCGGGTACTCCTGGCCGTCCCGGGGGGACACGTGTCTCGCGGAGGGCGTGGAGCCCGGGGTGGTGCGGCGGCGGGCGGGGGCGGCGCGATCCGCACGAGGCCCGACACGTCTGTGACCAGGCGTAGGGACGGCGGCCGAGGGCACTCGAGGGGCGGAGGTGAGAGAACATGGGACACGGAGGAAACGTCATCGACGAGCTGATGACCGATCACCGCGAGGTCGAGGAGCTGTTCGGGAAGATCGAGGCGCTGGCGCCCGGTGAGAAGAACCGCAAGGTGTACGCCGACCAGGCCACCATGGAACTGGTCCGGCACTCGGTCGCGGAGGAGGAGTACCTCTACCCGGCGGTGCGGGAGCACCTGGTCAACGGGAACACCATGGCGGACCGGGAGATCGACGACCACTCCAAGGCCGAGCAGCTGATGAAGGACCTGGAGCGCTGCGAGGCGGACGATCCCGAGTTCGACCGGCTCGTGGGCGAGCTGATGAGCGAGGTCCGCTCGCACATCGCCGAGGAGGAGGAGACCCTCTTCCCGCAGCTGCGTGTCGCGTGCTCGGAGAAGGAGCTCGACGCGTTGGGCGACAAGGTGCGCCGCGCCAAGAAGATGGCACCGACCCGCCCGCACCCGTCGGCCCCTGACACCCCTCCGGCGAACAAACTCCTCGCACCGGGCACCGGCCTGGTCGACCGCCTGCGCGACGCACTCTCGGGCCGCGGCAAGGAGGACTGAGGTCCGGGGACCCTGCCAGGGGTCAGGGAACAGCGGCAGGGCACGGGGGCCTCGGTGACCCGAGCGGCCCCCTGGCAGGGCACGGGGTGTCGGTGGTCCGAACGGTCCCCTGGCACGGCACGGGGTGTCGGTGGTCCGAACGGTCCCCTGGCACGGCACGGGGTGTCGGTGGTCCGAACGGTCCCCTGGCACGGCACGGGGTGTCGGTGGTCCGAACGGTCCCCTGGCACGGCACGGGGTGTCGGTGGTCCGAACGGTCCCCTGGCACGGCACGGGGTGTCGGTGGTCCGAACGGTCCCCTGGCACGGCACGGGGTGTCGGTGGTCCGAACGGTCAGCGCCCCCCGGCAGAGCACGCCGGCCCCGGTCTCGTCGTGGAGCGACGGCCCGACACATTGCGACCGCCACCGCCCTGCCCGCTCGCCCCGATCGCCTGCCGCGCCCTCCCCAAGGCATGCCGCGCGGCGCAACCGTCACGCGGCGAGCGCCTCGCCCGAAAGTCGCTCCAGAAGCTCCGACCGGTGCAGTCCCGCCACCGGTGCGACCAGGTCGGGATGGCGGAGCAGCGCGGCGGCGTCCCGGTCCGCCGCGTCCGGGGTGAGCAGACGGCGGAACACGGCCGGTGAGCCCGTCGTGTGCTCGCCCTCCGCGATGTCGGCCACGGCCCGTTCTGCCAGGTCCGGGTCGGTGAGCAGACAGGCCGCCCAGCTGGCCACGACCTCGTCCACCCAGGAGCGCCAGGCATGCTCCTCGGCGTCCCGGGTCTCGGCGCCCTCCGCCCCGGTGACCCAGTCGAGGCGGGCGGAGCCGCCCGGGCCCGCCACGCCGACCAGGCCGGCGTCCATCGCCGTCGGATAACGCAGCCACGCGGCGACCGTCACCGCCTGCCGCGCCTGTACCTCGCACAGCGCGGCGTCCAGCGCGCCGCCCACGGGTGGATAGGCGCGGGTCAGCCAGTAGGCGGTCGCCGCGATGACCGGGGAGAGATCTGCTTGCACTGCCGGGCCGCCCGAGGTGCTGGTGGGAGAGGGGACTGCGCGAAACCGTAGCCCGCGGTCCCGGGAGGACGACATGGCTCCGGCCTCCCTCGGTACGTGGCTTCGGCCACACCGGCCCCTTCGCTCGCCTACATCTCCAGCCAGAACCGAGTGCGCTTCAGCCACAGATCCAGCAGCTCCGCGTCCCCTCGTGTCTCGACACCGGGCGCCGGACGGGCGTAGAGGAACAGGAGCAGATCCGTCACCGGCCCGCGCACGCTCACGGCGGCCTCGCCGGACCCGCGCCGCCAGGCCGGCCGCCGCCCGGTGAGGTCGAGCAGCCACTCCCCCGCAGCCCCCGCGTCGAAGCCCAGGGTCCGCCCGGGCCCGAGCAGCTCCGGCACGCCGGGGAGGGTTTCGTAGGCCTCGGGAACGGTGGAGAACTCCAGCCATTCCTCCACCGCGTCCACAGCGAGAGGCTCCTCGACCACGAACCGCGCCCCGGTCACCAGGGCCGCGTCGGCCCGGTGCAGGAGGGTCTCGTAGGTCATGCGCCGGGCCCAGAACATGGTGGACTGCTCGACCAGTTGCTCGTCGGCGGGGGTCCACACCGGTACGTGGGGACCGGCCGCGCGCAAGGCGCCCGCCAGTCGTGTCGCGCCGTCCACGAGCCAGCCGCCGAGCACGGCGTCGTCCAAGTGGGCATAGGCGGCGGGGTCGTTGACCATGTCGTCGTCGATCGGCTCGACGGCCCTGGTCTCGACGATGTCATGCGCCCAGCGGTGATCGCCGCCCACGTGCCGCAGGAGCCGGCCCAGGTTCCAGCCGGGGCAGGTGGGCACGGGGGCTGCCGGGTCGGCGCCCTGGACGTGGCGGGCGAGCAGGTCGGTCTGGGCAACGATCGCGTCGCAGTACTCGTCGAAGCTCAACAACGTTTCCCCCATGGCCGCACGATGCGTCGTTCCTGCCTGCACCTAACCTGACTCCTTCGAGTATCACCACTGAAAAAGAGGAGACACGGCCATGCTGGTCAGGGCGGGGAACACATGGCTTCGGACGGCCTCTGCGGTGTTGCTGGCAGGTGTGCTGACAGGCTGTTCGCAGGCCGCGCAGGAGAGCGACGCGAAGGCGTCCGTGCGCCCGTCGGCGACGGCAGGGACTGCGGGGACTGCCGGTGCGGACGGCTCGGCGGTGAGCAGCGGCGACACGATCGGCGCCGCCGGTTCGGCGTGCGAGCTGCCCGCCACGTTCGACATCGCCGAGAAGTGGAAGGCACAGGCCGTTCAGGCGCCGCTGCGGCAGGGGCCCGTCACCCTGGCCTGCGAGATCGACGCGAAGCCCGCGGGCAACATCGGCTTCCTGCGCGTGTGGACCGGAAAGCCGGGTGGCGCCGATGCGCGGACCGTGCTGGAGGACTTCGTCGCGGCCGAGGACGGCGTCAGCGGGGAGAAGTACCGGACCTTCAGGTCCGGCGCTCTCTCGGGCGTGGCGGTCGAGTACCTGTACGCGAGCGAGCTCCTCGACGAGACGAAGAAGGAGAGCGCCTTCGCCGTCATGACCGCGGACGGACCGGTGGTGGTGCACCTCGGCGGGCTCGACACCGAGGAGCACGAGGAGATGCTCCCGGCGTACGAGCTCGCGCGGCGCACCCTGCGCACCGTCTGAGACCGGGCCTCGGGCTCGCGGGTCAGGCCTCCGTTCCCGTGTAGAACGCGATGGTGGCGGCCGCTGTCCTGTTCGCCGTCTCCCCGTCCACGCCGGAGGCGGCGTACGCCTCGCCCCATCCCTCGCCCGAGCCGGTGATGAACGCGCTGCCTTCGCGTGTGGTGTGCCAGGTGGCGGCCTCCTCCTTGCTCAGGCCCCCGCCCGCAAGGTGCAGGGCGAGCCCGTAGAGCCCCAGGTCCCAGCCGACTCCGACGGCCCCGGGCCCGAACTGGTCCCAGAACTCGTCCGGTACGACGGCCACGTGCTCGAGTTCGAGGACCGTGCGCTCCCCGGCCTCGGGCGTGAGGCGCACCTCGACCTCGCTGAAGCCCGGGTCGGGGCCGTACAGCCAGCTCACCCGCAGCCGCTCGGGTTCGGCGCACTCGAGGATCTCGCCGCCGGCGTTGCCCTCCAGCTGGTAGCGGCCGCCGACCTTGAGCTCGCCGCTGACCGGCATGAACCAGCGCGCGATCCGCTCGGGCGAGGTCACCGCGTCCCACACGTCGGCGATCTCGGCGTCGTACGTGCGGCGCAGCAGGACCGTCCGGGCCTCGCCGGCCTCGACCTGGCGGGTGCCGACCCGCCGGTGCATTCGGTTGATCGCGTCGGCGATCTCACTCATCCTGGCTCACCTCTCCTTGCAGTCTGCGCTCGCGCTTTCCTCGCGCGAGCTCTGTTCCGAGCGCGTCGAGCCGCTGGTCCCAGAAACCCCGGAAGCGCTCCAGCCAGACGTCCACCTCCCTGAGCGGCGCGGCCTCGACGGCGTACAGCCGTCGGGTGCCCTCGGCGCGGACGGAGGCGAAGCCGCTGTCCCGCAGCACCTTCAGATGCTGCGAGACGGCCGGCTGGGAGATCCCGAACTCGTCCCGGATCACGGCACTGACCTCGCCCGACGCCTGCTCGCCCGAGGCGAGCAGTTCCAATATCCGGCGCCTGACCGGATCCCCGAGTACGTCGAACGCGTGCACGTGCCCCACTATGCCACCTGCCGCTTATATAAGCCAGGCCTTAAGAAAGAGGCCGGGGCCGCGGACCGCTCCGCGGGCCGGGCCGTCGCCGGAGGGTCAGGACGTGGTGGAGGCGGTCAGGCCGGTACCGCCTCGGGTCGCAGCATGGGGTGGCGCGAGGCGGTCAGGCCGGTACCGCCTCGGGTCGCAGCATGGGGTGCCGCGCGATGAGCTCGTCCGGCGCGGCGAGCGCCTCGGTGCGCCGCCTGTGCCCATCGGCGTACCGCCGCGCGCTGCAGCAGGGTGGCGGCACAGGTCGTGGCGAGCGCCTCCACGAGCGGGGCGTGGTGGGCGCGGTGGGCGAACAGCGGCACCCGCTGCCCGCTGGTCATGCCCGAGGTGACCCGCTGGTGGGCGTGGCGCACGGCGACGGTCAGGGCGTGCCGTGTCACTCCGAGGCTGTAGGCGCTCATGCACAGCTTACCCATGGCCACGCGGCCGACGGAGCGCAGGAACCGTTTGCGCGGGCTCCCCAGGCAGGAGACACGTTCGCTCTCGTCCGTCAGCCGGCCGAGGTGGCGCAGTGGTCGACCGGGCTGCTGGCGGTCTCGGGCAGCAACTCCACCTCGACGCCCGGCAGATGGCGGCCGTGCACTCCGGTCAGCGAGGTCAGGAACAGGAAGACGCCCTCGTCCTTGCCGTCGATGACCAGACCGGCGGCGACCAGGGCGTCCTAAGGGACGCCCGCCAAGGAGGTGTTGGGCATCCAGCTGCGGGCCCCGCGTCGGGGTGCTGAGCACGAACCCGCCCGTCTCCCGGTCCAGGGTCGCGGTCGTCTCCAACGGGCACGTTCGAGGAATGCAGGCGAACCGTGCGTCGACATCCCGGCGTCCCGGCTTCACCACCCGCGTCCCGGCTTCACCACCCGCTGACGCGGCTCCAGAAGGCCTCGACGACCGGCGCGCCCGCCGTCGGTTGCGTGCCGTCGACGACGTGGTAGCCGTGGTGCTGGGCGGCGGTGGCGCAGGCGTGGTTGGGCAGGACGCGCAGGCGGGTGCCGATGGGCAGTTCGGGCAGGGCGGCTCCGTCGCGGACGGTGAGGGTGCCGTGTTCCTGGCTGGCCGCCGTCATGACCAGGCCGGGAACGGGGTTGCCGTCGAGGTCGGCGACCAGGCCGTACCCCTGGTCCTGCGCCTGGGCCGCGGTGCCGCGGTCGCGGGACATGGCCATCCAGCCGCCGTCGGTGATGATCCAGCCGTACTCGGGGCGGTGGCCGATGACGGTGACGACGACCGACAGGGCGAGGTCGTCGACGCCGCAGACACCGAGACCGGCCATCACCAGGTCGAAGAACACGTAGTTGCCCGCGCGCAGTTCGGTGACGCCGGTGAGGTCCTCGGCGGCATGGGCGGTCGGGGTGGAACCGACGCTGACGGTGGCCACGGGCAGACCCGCGGCCCGCAGCCGCTCGGCCGCGGCGACGGCGGTGTCGCGTTCGTTCACCGCGGCCGCGCGCCGCTCCTCGGCGGTGCGGTCGAAGTAGGACTCGCCCGCGTGGGTCAACACCCCGTCGAGACAGCCCGCTTCGTGCAGGATGCGGCCGATCGCGGGAAGCCCGGGAGCGTCCGGCCTGAGGCCGCCGCGATGCCCGTCGCAGTCGATCTCGATCTGGGCGGGGACGGGAAGTCCGGCCCGCCGGGAGGCGTCGGCGACGAACTCCGCCTGCTCCGCGCTGTCCAGCAGGACGCGCAGGGTGACACCGCGGCGCAACAGGGCGACGACACGCGGGAGTTTGTGCGGGTCGATCCCCACGGCGTAGGTGATGTCGGTGTAGCCGCCGTCGGCGAACGCCTCCGCCTCGGCCAGGGTGGACACGGTGATCGGGCAGGGTCGGCCGCCTTCGTGCAGGAGGGCGGCGACGTCGAGGCTCTTGGCCGTCTTCACATGGGGCCGCAGGCCGACGCCGAGACGGTCGGCCCTGGCCGCCAGCCGCGCGACGTTGCGCCTGGCCTTGTGCAGGTCGAGGACGGCGAACGGGGTGTCGGGGTCGGCCAGGGTCCGGGCGGGGGCGGTCACCGGGTCGGCGGCGGGTGCGGGGCCCGCGGTGGGTACGGGGTTGTTCACAGGGTGATGTCCATCTTCTTCAGGAGGGCCAGGCCCAGGTACAGGTCCTGCACTCCGATGCCGGAGCTGTCGAAGACCGTGATGTCACTGTCGGCGGTGCGCCCCTCGGCGCGGCCGGTGAGGACCTCGCCGAGCGGGGTCAGGGCGGTGCCCGCGGGGGCGTGCTGGGTCTCGCCCATGCGGCGGGCCTGTTCGGGCAGGTCGCAGAAGACCCGGGCGCGGGCGAACAGTTCGGGTGGGAGTTCCCTCTTGCCGGGGGCGTCGGCGCCCATGCAGGACAGGTGCGTACCGGGGCGGACCCACGAGGCCTCGAACAGCGGCGGGGTGTCGGCCCGGGCGGTGGTGGCGGTGACGATCACGTCGGCCCGGGCGCAGGCCTCGTCGGCTTCCGCCGCACGCGCCCGGTGCCCCTGCGCGAGCAGTGCCGCCGCGGTCCGCTCGGCACCCTCGGCGGTGCGTCCCACCACCAGGACCTCGCCGATGGGCCGGACCCGGCTGACGGCCCGCACCTCGTAGGCCGCCTGGTGACCGGCGCCGAAGACCGCCAGGGTGCCGGCGTCGGGGCGTGCCAGCAGGTCGACGGCGAGGGCGTCGGCGGCCGCCGTCCGGTAGGCGTTCGCGGCGCCGACCTCCAGCACGGCCGCGAGCCTGCCGATCCTCTGGTCGAACAGCAGCAGGGTGGAGTGGTGGCGCGGCAGCCCATGGTCGGGGTTGCCCGGCCAGTACGTGCCGATCTTCACACCGGCGTGTGTCGCGGACGCGGACGGCTTGAGGGTGAACCGGTTGCCCGGATCGGAGCCGTGCACGGCGAGCGAGGGGAAGACCGGGCCGTCGACCGTGGCGGCGAAGGCGGCGCGGGCCGCCTCCAGGGCCAGGTCCTCGTCGACGAGCGCGGCGGTCCGTTCCTCGGCGATGTGCAGCAGAGGCCGTACGGCCGGCGGCGGGCCCGGGTCGGTTGCGGCGGAGCTCACGCGGGGCCTCTCACTTGCTGTAGTTGTAGACGGTCGCGCGGGACACTCCGAGCAGATCCGCGATGGTCTGCGCGGCGTCCCGGGAGTCGAAGTAGCCGTCCTGGTGCAGCCGCCGCACGAGCACCTTCTTGTCCTGTCTGCTCAGCGAGCGGGGTGTGGCGGCGCGCTCCGCGGCCAACTCCTCGACCGCCTGGCGCAGTTCGCGCGTGTTGCGGTCGCGCAGGGTCTCCAGGGGCTGCTCGCGGGACTCGGTGTCGGTGGCGACGAGGTTCGACAGGGCGAGCGTCACGGGGGAGAGCACCGACACGTCGAGGTTGAGGCACAGGGCCGCGATGTACTCCCCTGCTTCGTTCCTGATCCCGATGGACGTGCTCTTGGCCGGGCGGCCGTCGGGGAACCGGTTCGGATAGTTCTGGATGACGCTCGGGTACTCGGGGTCGGCGATGCGGGCGAGTCCGAGCTCGGTGGCGGAGTCCCCGACCCGGCGGCCGGAGAGGTTGTTCTCGATCGCGCGGACCGCGTGCCGCGGATCGCGCAGGTCGTGCAGCACCACCTCGCACAGCCCGGGGAACATGCGGCCTAGCGCGACCGCGATCTTCTCGGCCTCGCCGATCAGGTGCTCGTCCGCACCGTCATGACCGCCCTTCACCACCGACACTCCACCCCGGATCGCATGGGACCGATTGACTTGGACTGATTATCTAGATCTGGATCCTGACTCTAAGAGTCGAACGGACAGTTGTCCAGCAGGGTGAGGGAGGTATACATATGGGCCGCCCGGGTGCGGGCCGGGGCCCTTGTGGCGCATTCTTGCTGTGTCGCCCGCGGGACGGCGCACGGACGAGGTAGGGCCGATGACTGGGAGCGTCGAAGACCCACACCCGACGGCCGGTCGGCTGGCGGCGCTGCTGATCGACGCTTCGACGGAGGCGGTCAGCGCGGCCGGCGGCCACGCCGGAGGGGTCTATCTGCGCTCCCGCACCCCCGGTCTGCTGCGGCTCGCCGTCCTGTCCGGGCTGCCCGGGCCGCTGTTCCGCCCGTGGTGGCGGCTGCACTTCGACCGCCCTTTTCCCGTCGCCGACGCCTACCGGCTCGGTGTCCAGGTGGTCCTGCCGAACGCCACCGAGACCATGCGCCGCTATCCGCAGTTCGCCGCCGGGCTGCCGTACCAGTTCGGCTCGCTCTACGTGCCCGTCGTCGCCGGTTCCACCACCTACGGTGTGCTGACCGTGCTGCGCCCGGCCGTCACCGACGCCGCCGACGTGCTGTCCGAGCGCGACCGCGTGGTGCGCCTCGCCCATGAGCTCGGCGAGGCGCTGCGGGGCCTGGAGGACGGACACCCCGGCCAGGTCGCCTGGGACGGCGAGCCCGTCTGTCTGCGGCCGCCGACCGCTGCCACGTCCGTGGGCCGCACCGGACGCTTCGCCTGGGACCCCGGGGCGCCCGGCATCACCCTGGACGAGGACCTGCACACCCTCCTGGGCGTGCCGCCCAGCGAGTTCCCCGGCACCGTCGAGGCGTTCGCCGAGGCCGTGGCCCCCAGTGACGCGCACCGCATCCTGGCAACCCTGCGGGACACCGCCGCCGGGCGCCCGCCCGCCCTGCCCCTCTATCTGCGGGACGAGGACGGGGAGCTGCGTCTGCTGGACCTGTGGAACGCCTACGAGCCACCCGCCGCACCCGCCGTCCGGGGCGTCGTCGTGGCCCCCGGTCCCGCCCCCACGGCCGACTCGGCGGCCGACCTGCTGCCCGACGGGGTGTTCTGCGTGGACCGCCTGGGCCTGGTCGTCTACGCGAATCCGCGCGCCGCACAGCTCCTGGGCCGGCCCCGGGCCGAACTCGTCGGCCGCGACCTGTGGGAGGCCGTGCCCTGGCTGGCCCGCCCCGACTTCGAGGACCACCTGCGGGCGGCCCTCCTCACCCCTGACCCGGTCCACTTCCATCTCGTACGACCGTCCGCGCCGCAGCCCGACACCCGGACGACCGCCCGGGACAGCGGCGCCCCGACGTCCGCCCGGGACACCACGGCACCGCGATCCGCGCAGGACGGCGGATCGCCCCACCCCGCTCCGCACTCCGGGTCGCCCTCGCCGGCCCGGGACACCGAGCCGGCCCCGCAGCCGTCGTACGAGAGCGACTGGCTCGCCCTCTCCGTGCATCCCGGTCCGGACCGGCTGACCTGCACGGTCCGGCCCGCGAGCCGGGTGAAGGACAGTCCCGCGGGACAGGGGCCCGCCGAGCTGTCCGAGGCGGGTGTGAGCCCGCTGGCGCCGCTGTACCGGCCCATCGCGCTGGCCATCGCCCTGACCGAGGCGGTCACCGCCCGGCAGGTGTCCGCGGTCGTGATGCGGGAGCTGCTGCCCGCGTTCGGCGGCCGTCGGCTCGCGATCTACCTCCTCCAGGAACGCCATCTGTACCTGGAGTGGGAGACCGGCTTCCCCAAGGGCTTCCTCACTCCCTTCGACGGCGTGGACCTGGACGCACACCTGCCCGGCGTGGAAACGCTCACCACCGGCCGTCCGCTGTTCTTCGACTCGATGGAACAACTGACGGCCGCCTACCCCGGCATCGCCCTGGACGCGGCCGAGGGCGCCCGGGCCTTCCTGCCGCTCATCGCCTCCGGGCGGGCGGTCGGCTCCTGCATCCTCGGCTTCGACCGGCCGCGCAGCTTCTCCACCGAGGAGCGCACGGTGCTCACCGCGCTGGCCGGGCTCATCGCCCACGCCATGGAGAAGGCACAGCGCTACGAGTCGGAGACCGCGCTCGCCCGGGGCCTCCAGCAGGCGCTCCTGCCCCGCCGGCTGTCGGCGCACCCCCAGCTGGAGACCACCGGGCGCTATCTGCCGGGCACCGCCGGTATGGACGTCGGCGGGGACTGGTACGACGTCGTCGAGTCCGGAGACGGGCTGGCCCTGGTCATCGGGGACGTCCAGGGGCACGGCGTGCAGGCGGCGGCCACCATGGGTCAGCTGCGCAGCGCGGTCAGGGCGTTCGCCCTCGGCGACCGGTCGCCCGACGAGGTCATGAGCAGCACCAACCACCTCCTCATCGACCTCGATGCCGGCCTGTTCGCCAGCTGCTGCTACATCCGGCTCGACCCCGCCACCGGGCTGGCCAGGGCGGCCCGCGCCGGGCATCCCCCGCCCCTGCTGCGCAGCCCCGACGGCCGCACCCGGGTCCTGGACCTGCCCGGCGGGGTCGTTCTCGGGGTGGCCCCGCGGGCCCCCTATCCGGTGACCGAGTTCCAGGTGGAACCCGGCGCGATCCTGGCGCTCTACACGGACGGACTGGTGGAACGGCCCGGCAGCGACATAGACGAGGGGATCACCGCACTGCGGGTGGCCCTCGCGAAGGCCGGCGCCCCGTCAGCCCGGCCCGGCGGGCGCTTCCTGGCGGGCGTGGCGGACCGGCTCACGGCCACCGCCCGGCACGCCCTCGACCGCCCCGACGACATCGCGCTGCTGCTCGCCACCCGGCGCGCCGCACCCCCGGGGCCACCATGAGGAAGGCCCGCGGTCCGCGGAGCCCTGTCACACCGCGTGACGCCCCTCGCCTCCCGAGGCGCGGCAGTGTAGACATGGGCACATGGTCCGACTCCCGGGCCGTTCCGGGGGCGGCTCGGCCCGTCGCCCCGGCGGCCCCCGCCCACCGCAGACATCCGAGCACGCTCACGACCGGCACGAGGGCCCGCTGAAGGGCAGTTCGCCCACGCGGGCGGAGCGCGACGCACCCGCCAAGCGGCGCCGGCCGGGAGCCCTGCGGGCGGCGGTCGGCGGACGCAGTGTGGCCGGACAGGTGTTCGTGCTGCAGGTCGTGATCGTCCTGCTGCTGGTCGTGGCCGCGGTGGTGACCCTGGTGCTCCAGGTGCGGCACGACAGCACCGTCGAGGCCCGCAATCGTTCGGTGGCCGTGGCGCAGGCCTTCGCCAACGCCCCGGGCACGGTCGAGGCCCTCAAGAGTCCCGACCCCTCCGCGGTGCTCCAGCCGCGCGCCGAGGCGGCCCGCCGGGCGACCGACGTGGACTTCATCGTCGTCATGGACACCGACGGCGTCCGGTACACACACCCGAAGCCGGACCGCATCGGAAAGAAGTTCGTCGGGAACATCGCCCCGGCGCTGGCCGGACGCGTGGTGACCGAGGACATCACGGGAACCATCGGACCGCTCGTGCAGGCCGTCGTCCCGGTCAAGGACGGCGGGAAGGTCGTGGGCCTGGTGTCGGCCGGCATCACCACCGCGAAGGTGGGCGGCACCGCCAACCAACAGCTCCCGCTGCTCTTGATGGCCGCCGCCGTGGGACTCGCGCTCGCCACCGGCGGCACGGCACTGGTCAGCAGACGTCTGCTGCGCCAGACGCACGGCCTGGGCCCGCACGAGATGACCCGCATGTACGAGCACCACGACGCGGTCCTGCACGCCGTGCGCGAGGGCGTGCTGATAGTCGGCGGAGAGGGCCGGCTGCTGCTCGCCAACGACGAGGCGCACCGGCTGCTCGACCTGCCCGCCGACGCCGAGGGCCGGCACGTCCTCGACCTCTCCCTCCCCGCCGACACCGCCGGGCTGCTGGCCTCCGGACGGGTCGCCACCGACGAGGTGCACCGGGTCAAGGACCGTCTGCTCGCCGTCAACCAGCGGCCCACCGACATCCAGGGCGGCCCGCCGGGCAGCGTCGCCACCCTGCGCGACTCGACCGAGCTGCGCGCCCTGTCCGGGCGCGCCGAGGTGGCCCGCGAGCGCCTCGACATGCTGTACGACGCCACGGTCGGCATCGGCACGAGCCTGGACGTGACCCGCACCGCCGAGGAGCTGGCCGAGCTCGCCGTGCCGAGGTTCGCGGACTTCGCCACCGTCGACCTCTTCGACGCGGTGCTCACCGGCGGTCAGCCCGAGGCGGCGACCACCCTGCGCCGCACCGCGCTCAGCGGCATCCGTGAGGACGCCCCGCTGTACAAGGTCGGCGAGCGCATCCCGCTGACCGACTCCGCGCCCCAGACCCGCGGCATCAGCGGCGGCCGGGCCGTCCTGGAGGCGCGACTGGCCGAGGCCACCGGGTGGCGCGCGCAGGACCTGGAGCGCTCCGCCCAGGTCATCGAGTACGGCATCCACTCGCTGATCGCCGTCCCCCTGCGGGCCGGGAATCTCGTCCTGGGCACGGTCAGCTTCTGGCGCTCGGACAAGCCCGAGCCCTTCGACAGCGAGGAGGTCACCCTCGCCGAGGAGCTGGTCACCCGGGCCGCGGTCTCCATCGACAACGCCCGCCGCTACACCCGCGAGCACACCATGGCGGTGACCCTCCAGCGCAGCCTGCTGCCGCGCCGGCTGCCCGAGCAGGACGCCCTGGACATCGCCTACAAGTACCTGCCCGCGCAGGCCGGGGTGGGCGGCGACTGGTTCGACGTGCTCCCGCTGTCCGGCACGCGGGTGGCGCTCGTGGTCGGCGACGTCGTGGGGCACGGACTGCACGCCGCGGCCACGATGGGAAGGCTGCGCACCGCGGTGCACAACTTCTCCGCCCTGGACCTGCCGCCCGACGAACTCCTCGCCCTGCTCGACGAGTTGGTCGCCCGTATCGACCAGGACGAGGCGGAGGAGAGCGGCGACTCCCCCGTCACCGGCGCGACCTGCCTGTACGCCGTCTACGACCCGGTCTCCCGGGTGTGCACGATCGCCCGGGCCGGCCATCCGCCGCCCGCCCTCATCCACCCCGACGGCAGCGTGGAGTACGCCGACGTGCCCGCCGGTCCCCCGCTCGGCCTCGGCGGTCTGCCGTTCGAGACGGCCGATCTGGAACTCGCCGAGGGCAGCCGGCTGGTGCTCTACACGGACGGGCTCGTGGAGGACCGCGAGCGGGACATCGACGTCGGTCTGGAGCTGCTCCGCACCTCGTTGGAGCAGGCGGGTCCCTCGCCCGAGGAGACCTGCAAGGCGGTACTGGAGGCGCGGCCGCCGTCCCGCGCCACCGACGACATCGCCCTGATCGTGGCCCGGACCCGGGCGCTCGCTGCCGACCGGATCGCCGAGTGGCAGGTCCCCGCCGACCCGGCGGCCGTCTCGGACGTCCGGGCGTCCGTGTCCCGGCAGCTGTCCCGCTGGGACCTGGACGAGCTCGCGTTCACCACCGAGCTGATCCTGAGCGAGCTGGTCACCAACGCGATCCGCTACGGCGGCGACCCCATCCACGTCCGAATCCTGTACGACCGGGCCCTGATCTGCGAGGTCTTCGACAGCAGCAGCACCTCACCGCATCTGCGGTACGCGGCGATGACGGACGAGGGCGGCCGCGGACTGTTCCTGGTCGCCCAGCTCAGCGAGCGCTGGGGCACCCGGTACACCCCGGCGGGCAAGGTCATCTGGGCGGAACAACCGCTGCCGTGACCCGGTCCTGCCGCTTTCACCACCCATAAGGTGACCTTATGAGCCCATAGATCGGACCCGCGTACCGAGTAAGGCTTGCCTTAGCTTAGGCTTCCCCCGAGTTGATCTGTCGCCGCTCGAAGGGAACCTGATCATGCCCCGCCCCCTGCGGGTAGCCATCGTCGGAGCCGGCCCCGCCGGGATCTACGCCGCCGACGCGCTGCTCAAGTCAGATGTGGCCGCCGAACCCGGTGTCTCCATCGACCTCTTCGAGCGGATGCCGGCCCCGTTCGGACTGATCCGTTACGGCGTGGCTCCGGACCACCCCCGGATCAAGGGCATCATCACGGCCCTGCACCAGGTGCTCGACAAGCCGCAGATCCGTCTGTTCGGCAACGTCGACTACCCGGCCGACATCAACCTCGACGACCTGCGCGCCTTCTACGACGCCGTGATCTTCTCCACCGGCGCGACCGCCGACCGCGAGCTGCGCATACCCGGCATCGAGCTCGACGGCTCCTACGGCGCCGCCGACTTCGTCTCCTGGTACGACGGCCACCCGGACGTCCCGCGCACCTGGCCCCTGGAGGCCGAGAAGGTCGCCGTCCTCGGCGTCGGCAACGTCGCCCTCGACGTGGCCCGCATCCTGGCCAAGACGGCCGACGAGCTCCTCCCGACGGAGATCCCGCCGAACGTGTACGAGGGCCTGAAGGCCAACAAGGCGCTGGAGGTGCACGTCTTCGGCCGCCGCGGCCCGGCGCAGGCCAAGTTCTCGCCGATGGAGCTGCGCGAGCTGGACCACTCCCCCAACATCGAGGTCATCGTCGACCCCGAGGACATCGACTACGACAAGGGCTCGATCGAGACCCGGCGCGGCAACAAGCAGGCCGACATGGTCGCCAAGACCCTGGAGAACTGGGCGATCCGCGACACCGGCGACCGTCCGCACAAGCTGTTCCTGCACTTCTTCGAGTCGCCCACCGAGATCCTCGGCGAGGACGGCAAGGTCGTCGGGCTGCGCACCGAGCGCACCGCCCTCGACGGCACCGGAAACGTCAAGGGCACCGGGGAGTTCAAGGACTGGGACGTCACCGCGGTCTACCGCGCGGTCGGCTACCTCTCCGACAAGCTGCCCAAGCTGCCCTGGGACATCGACTCGGGCACCGTCCCGGACCAGGGCGGCCGCGTCATGCAGGAGAGCGGCGAGCACCTGCAGTCGACGTACGTCACCGGCTGGATCCGGCGCGGTCCGGTGGGTCTCATCGGCCACACCAAGGGCGACGCCAACGAGACGGTGTCGAACCTCCTGGACGACTTCGCGAACGACCGCCTGCAGACCCCCGGTTCGCCCGAGCCGGAGGCCGTGGACGCGTTCCTCGCCGAGCGCAACGTCCGCTTCACCACCTGGGAGGGCTGGTACAAGCTGGACGCCGCCGAGAAGGCGCTGGGCGAGCCCCAGGGCCGCGAGCGCGTGAAGCTCGTCGAGCGCGAGGACATGCTGCGCGAGAGCGGCGCCTGATCCGAGCCTGCGACGCCGGTCGTGCCACGGGCCCACAGGGTCGGCGCGACCGGCGTCGCGCTGTTCAGGCGCGCTGTTCAGGCGCGCTGTTCAGACGTGGTCCTCAGACGTGGTCCTCAGACGTGGTCCTCAGGCGCGGTCCTCAGGCGCGGTCCTCAGGCTCGCCGCTCAGGCGCGTTGTGCACGGAACCCTCGCCGCCGTCCGGTCGTTCCTTCCGTGTCCGGACAGCCGTGCGGGCGGACGCGGGACGAACGGGGTGGGTGTGGCACGCGTACTGGTCATCGGCGGCGGAATCGCCGGCACGGCGGCGGCGCTGGCCCTGCACAAGGCGGGCTTCGAGACCGCCGTGCACGAGGCGCATCCGGACGCGGCCGAGGACATCGGCGCGTTCCTCACCCTGGCGAGCAACGGCATGCGCGCCCTCGCCGAGTTGGAGGCCTCCGCGGCGGTCACCGCGATCGGCTTCCCGCTGACCTCGCTGCGGGTCCTCGACGACACCGGCACCGAGCGGGCGCACACGCCCATGGGCGAGACCTCCGACCCGCACCTGCGCTACCGCTGCCTGCGCCGCGGACACCTCAACACCGCGCTCCAGGCGGAAGCCACGCGCCGGGGCATCCCCGTCCGGCACGGCGCGCGGCTCGCCTCCGTCGAGGACGGCCCCGGCCGCGTCACCGCGCACTTCGCCGACGGCACCAGCGCGACCGGCGACCTGCTGATCGGCGCGGACGGCCTGAACTCCGCCGTACGGCGGTCGGTCTCCCCCAGCACTCGCCCCTTCCACGCCGGCCAGTACGTCTTCTACGGCTACACGCGCGCCGCGTCCGCCCCCGGACCGGACGCGAGCATCACCATGGTCCGCGGCAGCGGGGCCGCCTTCGGCTACGCGGTGTCGCCCGACGGGGAGACGTACTGGTTCGCCCGGGTGAGCGGCGACCCGCTGCCCGCCGAGGAGCTGGAGCAGGGCACGCCCGCCGACTGGCGGGACCGGCTGCTGCCCCTGCTGCGCGAGGACGCCACGCCGGCCGCGGACCTGGTGGCGGCGACCGGTGACGACCTCATGGTCACCAACGCCACCGAGATCCCCACCGGCACCCCGTGGCGCTCGGGACGGATCCTGCTCGTCGGGGACGCCGCCCACGCGGCCTCCCCCGCGACGGGTCAGGGTGCCTCGATGGCCCTGGAGGACGCCGTCGTCCTCGCCAAGTCGCTGCGGGACGCACCGGACACGGAGTCGGCGCTCACCCTCTACGAGGAGCTTCGCCGCCCCCGCGTGGAGCACAACATCACGGTCAGCGGCAACATCTCCCGGGGCACCCACACCCCCTCGGCCGCCTCCCGCCCCTCCGACGAGGACCTCGCCCGGCTCCTGGAGTGGGGCACGGACCTCCGGGCGGAGCGGCACCCCCACTAGAATTTGAGCCCGAACGACCTGCGTACGACGAAGGAGCCGCCCGTGCCCGGCCAGCGATCCATCACCCAAGCCGAGAAGCTCGCGGCCGAGAAGCTCGGTGGTTTCCCGATCCGTCGGGACCAGATGGCTGCCGTGGCGAACATCTACCGGGCCGCTTCCGCGGTGCGCCAGCACCTGGAGAACTCCGTGCTGCGCGGCTCGGACCTGACCTGGACGGCGTTCGTCGTCCTGTGGGTGGTCTGGGTGTGGGGCGAGTCGGAGACCCGGCACGTGGCCGAGGAGGCCGGGATCTCCAAGGGCACGCTCACCGGGGTCTCGCGGACCCTGGAGTCACGCGGACTGCTGAGCCGTTCCGGGCATCCCACCGATGGTCGGCTGGTGCTGCTGAAACTCACCGACGAGGGCGAGGAGCTGATGCGTCGGGTGTTCCCGGCGTTCAACGAGGAGGAGGCCTTCGTGACGGCGGGCCTCAGCGACACCGAGTGCCGTGGTCTCGCCGAGGGGCTGCGCCAGGTGGTGCTCCAGGTCGAGGAGCACGGCGAGGAGCGGCGCCGCGAACTGCTGGACGGCTCCGAGCCCGCGCCGCGGCGCAGCGGGCGCCGGTCCAAGGCCTGATGCCCCTCGGCCGGATCAGGACCCGGCCCTCCTCAGCCGGCCCTCGGTCCGGCCCCTCCTCAGGAGAACAGCGCCTGGACGTCCGGCTTCTTGCCGCCGAAGATGCCGTCCTGCTCGCCGAGCGTGGCGAGTTTCTCCAGGGAGGCCAGGTCCACCTCGGGCGGCCAGCTGGGGAGGATGAGCTCGCTCAGCACAGCGCCGCTGATCTTGGTGTAGGCCGTGAGGATCTGCCGGGCCTCGTCCGGGTGGCCGGTGGCGTACCGCAGTGACTCCGTCATCGCCTCGGTAAAGTTCTTCACCAGCCCGGGATTCTGCTGGGCGATCTTCGTCGAGGTGAACCAGGTCGCGACCGTGAGCTTCGGGTCGGTCTCGGCGAAGGGCGAGGCGATGACCCGGGCGCCCTGGCCCTTGGCGATCGTCTGGGCCGGCTCACCCATCCACGCGGCGTCCACGCGGCCGCCGTCCAGCGCGGCCGGCATCTGGTCGAACGGGATCTCCACGAACTTCACCTTCGCCGGGTCGCCGCCGTCCTCGCGCACCGACTCACGGACCGTGGTGTCCCCGATGTTCTGAAGGGTGTTCACGGCGACCGAGCGTCCCGCCAGGTCCTTCGCGGACTTCACCGGGCTGTCCTTCTTCACCAGGACGCCGGTGACGTCGGCCCCCACCTTGCCGTTGGAGGCCGCTCCGTTGACCACCGACTTCACGGGCACGCCCTTGGTCTGCGCGAGCATCAGGGAGGTGGTGTTGCTGAAGCCGAACTGGAACTGGCCGCTCACCACACCGGGGATGATCGCCGCACCGCCCTGCGCGGTCACCATCTTCAGCTCGATCCCCCGAGCGGCGAAGAACCCCTTCTTCTGCCCGAGATACAGCGGCGCCACGTCGACGATGGGGATCACCCCGACCGTGACCTGTGTCTTCTTCGCTCCGCCCGCGGACGACGAGTCGCCGCCTCCGGAGTCCGAGGAGCCGCATCCGGCGGCACCCACGAGGGTCACCGCCGCAACGGCCAGTCCGAGCAAGCGCCTTTGCATGGGGCCCTCCTGACGAGACGACAGAACGCCTCACGACCCGTCCACTGATGTTGTGCACATCATTGACGCCCGCAATGTACACGCCTACTTTCGCCGGTGTCAGTCCCCCCGACCGCAGGAAAAACGGACTGCGCCCAAGGAGCCCACGTCTCGTGATGCACCGCATCCGCACCCGTACGCTCGTCACCGTCGCGGCACTGCTGCTCGCCACCCCCTTGGCACCGGCCGCCCAGGCCGCCGAGGACACCCATGTCGAAGGCAGGCTGCCGTCCGGCGCGACCTACCTGATGGATGTGCCGGCCGGCTGGAACGGCACGGTCCTCCTCTACAGCCACGGCTACACACCGCCCGGCGTCCCCAACCCGGCGCGCAACGCGCCCGACGACTCCACGAAGTCCCTGCTCCTGAAGCAGGGTTACGCGCTGATCGGGTCCTCGTACGCCACCACCGGCTGGGCGGTCACCGAGGCCGTGCCCGACCAGCTCGCCACACTCGACACCTTCACCGCCCGCTTCGGACGGGCCGGCCGCACCATCGCCTGGGGCACGTCCTACGGCGGCCTCGTCACGACCGCCCTCGCGGAACGCCACGCGTCCCGCCTGGCCGGTTCGCTGTCGATGTGCGGGCTGGTCCAGGGCGGTGTCGCCAACTGGAACAGCACCCTTGACCCGGTGTTCGCGCTGAGGACGCTCCTCGCCCCGGGCTCCGGGATCCGGCTGACCGGGCTGGCGAGCCCGGCCGCCGCGACCGAGGCGGCCGACGCCATGACAGGTGTCCTCGCCGAGGCCCAGCACAGCGCCGCGGGCCGGGCCCGCATCGCGCTCGCCGCGGCCCTGCACAACATCCCCGGCTGGAACGACCCGACACAGCCCCGGCCCGCGCCCTCCGACTGGGACGCCCAGCAGTCCGGCCAGTACCAGGCGGTCGTCGGGCTGGTGCGGTTCCCCGCCTTCGTCTGGCGTCAGGAGGCCGAGTCCCGGGCGGGCGGCAGCATGTCGTGGAACACCGGGGTCGACTACCGCGCGATGCTGCGCAGTTCCCCCTACCGCAAGGAGGTCCAGGAGCTGTACGCCAAGGCCGGCCTCTCGCTGAAGTCCGACCTCAACGTCCTCGACAGGGCCCCGCGCACCCGCGCCGACGCGAAGGCCGTCGACTGGATGAGCCGTACGAGCTCCTTCACCGGCCGCCTGAGCAAGCCCCAGCTGAACATCCACACCACCGGTGACGCGCTGATCCCGGTGCAGTCCGAGAGCGCCTACCGCAGGGCCGCCACGGCCGCGGGCTCGACTCCCCTGCTGCGGCAGCGTTTTGTCGACAACGCGGGTCACTGCACCTTCAGCCCGGGCGAGCAGATCGCCGCCCTGCACGCACTCGAGGACCGGATCACGACCGGCCACTGGCGCGGCAGCGATCCCGCGGCCCTCAACTCCCGTGCGACCGCGGCGGATCCGGGGTCACCGGCCCGCTATCTGCCCTACTCCCCCACCGGTTATCCCCGTCCCTACGACCGCGCGCACCCGCTTGACGGTCACCGGCCGTAGGACCTGCGATCACGGTTCCGAGGTCTCGGACTCGAGCGAGGTGCGGGTGGCTTTGCCGTAGACGCCGGACTCGTCCTGGAGGACGAAGCGGGTGACCTGGTAGGTACGCACCGCGCTCTGGACCTGCTGGTCGAAGTCGCCGTCGGCCTCCCCGTCGTAGAGGCCGACCTGCTGGAGACGGAGCTGGAGTTCGACGACCTCGGGCCCGTGGTCGCCGAAGCCGAGCACAGGGGGCTGGCCGTTCGACACGGTCGGGCGGGGGGCCACCGTGGCGGTGGCCGCGGCGCTCGACGGGGGTCCGCTCGGGGTGGCCGTGCCCGTCGGGGACGCGCTCTCGTCGGCCTGTGCGCTCGGCGAGGAGGAGGGCGGTGCGGACGACCGCGTCGAGGTGGCCGCAGGAGAAGAGGCAGTGACGGACGGACCGTTCGACGACGGTGGGACCTCCGGCACTCCGGCACGTACGCCGCCGGCCACGGAACCGTCCCGGGCGGGGCCGTCGTAGGTGAAGAGCCCGCCGACGACTCCGCCCGTGATCAGGACGGCGACGGCGGCTCCCGTCCCGGCGACGACCGTCGTCCGCCGCCGGCGACCGGCCGGGGCGCCGGCGACCGGGGGTTCCGCGAGCGGCTGTTCGAAAGGTGCCGGACCGGCGTCCGCTCCGAGCATGACCGTGTCGCTCAAGTCCCCTGCACCACGCGGTTGTTCCGGATCCCCGGCCGGGTCCGTCGGTTCCTCACCGACCTCCACGAAGGGCCGGATGCGCACCGGGTCGAAGTCCTCCGCGGCCGCCGCCTCGGCCGTACGGGACTCGAGGTGGGCCTCGGCGGCGCGATGCGCGCAGGTGCAGGAGGGAGTGCCGTCCGCCGCCCTGGGCGCCCCACACTCCGGGCAGACGAGGACTGGTGGTTCACTCACGCGCGTTCCCTCTCCGTACGATCTTCATATCGTAGACAGATATGCCGCGCGGAAATTCCACAACTCGTATCCCAGCGGAACCACGGCTGCCGCAGGGCCCGGTTTCAGCCACGCCTCGTGAAGCGGAGGTGAACGGCGGCAGGCATGCCATCCCAACAGCCCTTCAGATACGGGGAACTTGACCACCAAGGAACGCGCGAGACCGCGACAACATGGGGTAACCAGCGGTAACTTCTGTCCCGCCCGCTCCATTCACCCGCGCACTCCCCCAGGAGACACTCCCCATGCGCAGATTCTTCGCCGCTCTGGCGGCGGTCGCTGCCGTCGTCGGCGGACTCACCGTCACCGCACCCCCCGCGGCGGCCGCCGACTCGGGCAGCTTCAACGTGCTCACGTACAACGTGGCCGGCCTGCCCTCGGCCATCAACAGTTCGTCGACACCGCGCGAGTCGAGCACCACGGCGATCGGCCAGCGGATCGCGCCGTACGACATCGTCCACGTCGAGGAGGACTTCAACTACCACTCCTACCTCTACGCGGCCGACACCAACCACGCCTACCGCACCCCCACCAGCGGTGGCGCCGGGATCGGCAGCGGCCTGAACACCCTGTCGAAACTCCCCTACGACGAGGACGACTTCGAGCGGGTGCGCTGGAACTCCTGCCAGGTGGACTCCGGCGACTGCCTGACCCCCAAGGGCTTCACCTTCATGCGCGAACGCCTCGCCGAGGGCGTGTACGTCGACTTCTACAACCTGCACACCAACGCGGGCACCAACGACGGCGACCTCGCCTCACGCGCGGACAACCTCAACCAGCTCACCGCCTTCATCAAGACCCACTCCGCCGGAAACGCGGTCGTCGTCATGGGTGACACCAACACCCGCTACACCCGCTCCGGCGACACCATCGCCGAGTTCGGCGCGGCCAACGGCCTCACCGACGCCTGGGTCCAGCTGATCCGCGGCGGCAGCGCGCCCGCCAAGGGCAGCGACGCCCTGGTCTGCGACCAGACCGGAGCCACCGTCCCCAACACCTGCGAGGTCGTGGACAAGGTCCTCTACCGCGGCAGCAAGCTCGTCTCGCTCAACGCCACGTCCTACAACAACGAGCACGCCAAGTTCCTCACCGACGCCGGGCTGATGCTCTCCGACCACGACCCGATCACCATCGGGTTCACCTGGTCGCGCAACTCCGCCTTCCAGCTCAGCGACCAGTACGGCGGCCCGCACGGGGACTACTACAACGACATCGTCAGCGTCCCCGCCGGTGCCCGCGCCACCAGCATCGGACTGAGGTCGGGCTCCCGGGTCGACCAGCTGAGCGTGACCCTGGCGAACGGCACCACGCTGGCCCACGGCGGCACCGGCGGCACCGCGTCCTCACTGACGCTCGGCAGCGGCGAGTACGTGACCACGGCCAACCTGTGCCAGGCGGAGAAGGACGGTCACACGCGGATCTTCTACGCCAAGTTCACGACCAACCTCGGCCGCACCCTGGCCGGCGGCACCACCACCTCCGACTGCGTGACCCGCACCGCCCCGACCGGCTGGCAGATCGCCGGATTCCACGGCCGCTCCGGCGACGAGGTCGACAAGATCGGCTTCATCTACACCCAGCGCTGATCCACCCAGCGCTGATCCACCCGGCGCCGATCCACTCGCCCCGGGGTGCCCCCAGCGCCCCGGGGCGCACAGGAAGCACAAAAGAACGCCGGGACGATTGACGCGCTCATGGCCAGGCCCTACTTTCTGATCGATTTCCCGAACCTCGTTCGAAATCCCGGTCATTGAGGTGCCCCCGCACGCCACCCTGGAGAGCAAGATGAGCGCAAACCCCCACCTGACCCGCCGCGGCCTCCTCGGCATGACGGCCGCCGTACCGCTCGCCCTGACGCTCGGCGCGGGCACCGCACAGGCCGCCGACTCGGCCTACGCGATGGTCTACTTCACCGAGTCCACCAACCTCGGCGACGGTACCGACTACGGCCTGCACCTGGCCGTCAGCCCCGACGGTCTGAACTGGACGCCGCTCAACCAGAACAACCCCCTGGTCACCCCCACCGCGGGCGCCCTCGGTCTGCGCGACCCGTTCCTGATGCGCAAGCAGAACGGCACGTTCGTCGTCCTCGCCACCGACCTCAAGGGCACCGACTGGAGCTACAACAGCCAGTACATCCACGTCTGGGACTCCACCGACCTGCGCACCTTCACCGGCTACCGGCGCCTGAAGCTGCACGACATGACGACCCACAGCTGGGCGCCCGAGGCGTTCTGGGACGCGGGCCGGGGTCAGTACGCGGTCATCTACTCCTCGGTGAACTCCAGCGGCCACAACGTGATCATGGTCAACTACACCAGCGACTTCGTCACCGCGTCGGCCCCGCAGGTCTTCTTCGACCCCGGGTACGACGTCATCGACGGCGACATGGCCGTGGGCGTCGGCGGCTACAACTACCTCTTCTTCAAGAAGAACCAGACGCTGGTGAGCGCCAGGTCCACCTCGCTGAACCCGGGCAGCTTCACCGAGTACAGCGCGGGCGTGGCACACGGCGGCACCGAGGCACCCACCGTCGTCAAGTCGCTGACCACCGGCACCTGGTGGCTGTGGGGCGACACCTACACACCCAACGGCGTCTTCTACGCCTGGCAGTCGAGCAGCCTCGCCTCCGGCACCTGGACCGCCCTCGACCAGAAGACCTACACCCAGCCGGTCAACTCCAAGCACTGCGGCATCACGACGATCACCACGGCCGAGTACAACAACCTGCTGGCCAAGTGGGGCGCCCCGGCCTGGAACCGGCTCAAGTCCTACAACTACCCGGCCCGTTACGTCCGCCACTCCGACTACGTGGGCCGCATCGACGAGTATCCGATCGAGCCCTACAAGGACTCGCTGTGGACCCTCGTCCCCGGCCTCGCCGACAGCTCCGGAGTCTCCTTCCGGTCGGTCAACTACCCGACCCGCTACCTGCGGCACTACAACTACGCGCTCCAACTGGACGCGAACGACGGCACGTCGACGTTCGCCGCCGACGCGACCTTCTACCGCACGGCGGGCCTCGCGGACGCGAGCTGGACGTCGTTCCGCTCGTACAACAACCCCACCCGCTACATCCGCCACTCCAACTACGTCCTGCGCATCGACCCGATCTCCACGACGACGGAGAAGCAGGACGCCACATTCCGAGTAGGTTACTGATTCAACCGAAAAGCCCCCCTGTCGCTCCGCGTTGTATACGCTCCAGGTCGTCTTCACGAGACCTTCACAGGGGGGCATTTCCATGCGCAGAGGACACATAGCCGCCGTCGCGGCCGCAGGTGCGCTGACCGTGCTGAGCGCGATCCCGGCCCACGCCGCCGAGTACTCGTCGGCGCTCAAGCTGAAGGGCGTGCAGTACGACGCCCCGGGCCGGGACTCCAACAGCTGTGCCACCGGCAACACCGACGAGGAGTACCTGACGATCAAGAACTACTCGAGGACCGCGACGGTGAACCTCAAGGGGTACGTCGTGAAGGACGCCGCGGGCAACAAGTTCACGTTCACCGCCAGTCACTCCCTCCAGCCCGGCGACTACGTCAAGCTCCGGGGCGGCCGCGGCGACGACTCGGACGCGAAGAACGTCGTGTACCGCGACAACTGCAACTTCATGTGGAACAACGACAAGGACACCATCTACCTGTACAAGCTGTCGGGCGCCCACGCCGACACCCACGCGTACACGAAGCGCGCCAACGACCGGGACGGCAACGGGTACATCACGTTCCACGGCTGAGCAGGTCGCGTCCGCTCACCACGGCCAGCGCGGCGGTCAGGGCGACCAGGGCCGCCGCCTGGGTCAGGACGCCCACACGCAGTGCCCCGGGCAGGACGTCGAGCCACGGGTAGACCGCGGCGATCCGGACCGCCAGGAGGAGCAGCCCCAGTGCCGCGAGGGCGGCGGCCTCTCCCGCGGGGACACGCCGCTCGCCGCGTACGCGGTACAACAGCCAGGCGAGAGCCGTCACGAGGTAGCAGGTGACGAGCGCCCAGACGGTGTCGACCCCGCCGGGCAGAGCCACGACGGACCCGCCCATCAGCACACTGCAGGCGGCGAAGACGAGACCGGGCGTGCCCGCGGGGAGAGCCGCCGGGGGCGCGTCGCGATGGTGGGCCGCACAGAGCGCCAGCGCCGACGACCAGGCCAGCACGGCGGCCGCGACGGCATACGCGGAGTCCGAGGGGGCGAAGTCGAGGGCCCAGAGGTCGACCAGCGGCAGCAGTGTCGGAACGGCCGCCACGAGCGCTGAGGCCTGGGCGAGACGGCGGTGGTCACGCAGGAGCGCGAAGTAGGCGACCGTCCACAGCAGCGGCAGGAACCACTGGGCGACCCCGACGGCACCGGCCCACACCCCGTGACCGGTGAAGCCGTCCACGAAGTTGTCCCACTGACGCCCGCCACGGGTCGAGGCCCAGGTCAGCCCGAGCACCCGGTCGACCACGGCGGACGCCGCCTGCAACAGGACGGCGAAGAGTGCGAAGAGGCGGACGGCCGAGCCCAGCACGGCGTACCGGCGGGGTGCGGCGGGCGCGCCGAGCCTGCTGCGCACCGCCAGGGCGACGATGCTCGCCACCTCGCCGAGGGTGGGCCGGCTCTGGTCCTGGGTCTCCTGGTCGACGTCCCAGAGGTAGGTCTCGACCATCTCCTCCTCGCGCTCGCGCCGGTAGTAGGTCGGCAGCAGGCGCAGGACGGCGCGGTAGCGGGTCTCCAGCAGGGTCGTCATGCCAGCCCTCCGGCGAGTCCACGGCCCGTGGCGGGCGCGTCGGTCGCTCCGGGGACGGTCCCGGGAGCGCGTCCGGGGGTACGCCGCCCCTCGGCGATCCGCTTCTTCGCGGCGCTCGCCCCGGCGGCCAGCCGCTCCGCCTCGGCGTCCAGAGCCGCGGCCCCCTCGTCGGTGAGGCGGTAGTAGCGCCGCAGCCGGCCCTGCTGCACCTCCTCGCGGTCCAGCACGATCAGGGCGTCGGCGGTGAGCCGGTCCAGTACGCCGTAGAGGGTGCCGACGCGCATCTGCACGGCGCCCTCGGACAGTTCCTCGACCTCGCGCAGGATGCCGTAGCCGTGCCGCGGCTGATCGGCGAGAGCGGTCAGTACGAAGAACGCCGCCTGTGTCATGTTCCTCGGTGCCATGAACACGAATATATCGGCTCCCGATATATTCAGCGAGCCGAAACGCGGAATCGGGCAGGGACGGTGAACAGGGCCCGCCCCAAGCGGATGGTGGGCGGGCCCTGTTCGAGGGGTCATTTTGGCGTGCCGGGCACCGAACCGGGCATGGGTGAAACGCGGTTGCTCGGTGCGGAGCGTGTGCGCCCCGTGTGCGCGGGGCAGATCACGAGGAGCGTCCCGTTCCGGCGTCCCCGCCCGCCGGACGTGTCCGCGTGACGGACCCCGCCTGGTCCGTACGGGGCGGCGGCGACGATACTTGGCCCTGGCACGCACCACCCCCTCTCACAGATGGACTCATGTCAAGCACTTCCACGGCAGACCCCACCGCACCTCCCACCGTCTGGCTGGCCCGCGGCCGCCATCTCGGATCCGACGCGGCCGACGTCCTGCGCCGGAATCTGGAGCGACTGAAGGAGAGCGCGACCCTCGACGACTTCCAGGAGCCGTCCGAGACCGGGGACGCTCAGGAGCGCGTCTTCGAGGCCCGCTGGCGGGTCGCCGACGAGGTGACCGTCCGGGCCCGGCTCTCGCTCGCCCCCGTGTCGAGCGGCGGTCAGGAGTGGGTGCTGGCGGCCGAGGCGGAGCAGCCGTGGGATCTGCGGTGGCCCTCGCCCGCGACCATGTTCTGGCCCGACGGCGACGACGTCTTCTGGGACCGTGACGCCGCGACGGGACTGCGCCTGCGCGACCTGAGCGTGCTGCCCGAGGAGGACAAGGACGTACGACGGGTGCTCCGGCAGGCGGTGCGCGGCAGCTGGGCGGTGCATGTCGTCGTCCACGAGGCCATGACCACCGACCAGCGCGGCCGCCGCCCGCTGGCCGACATGCTGCCGCCCGGTCTGCGCCACCGGATCGTGGAGCACCGGGCGCAGCCGCACCAGCTGCGGGTCCTGAACTGGGCCGTGAAGGAGTTCGGCGTGGAGGTACCGCGCGGCGGAGCCGTGGTGCTGCCCGGGACACCGGTGCCGCCCGGCTACGACGGCCAGGACTTCTCCGTACGCAGTGTGTTCCTCGACGGCTCGGAGCCCACCGAGCTGATCGCGACGGTGACGCGCTACGCCGCGATGCCCAAGCCGCTTCCGGACGGCGGCGAGGCGGCCGTGACCGCGCTGCGGGAGCAGTGGCAGCTGCTGACGCTGGAGGAGGAACTCGAGCGCGAGCGCGCGCTGGTGACGATGTACGCCGAGGCGCTGGAGGCCATGACGAAGTCCCGGGACCTGTACCGGGAGGCCGCCGAGCGGGCGAACGAAGCGCTGGCGGTCTACCGCGAGAACGCCCCGGCGCCGCAGCCCCCGGCGGACGCGGAGGCCACGTCGCCGTTGCAGCAGCTCTCTCGGACCTTCGGCCGGTGGAAGGGCACCCGGCGGCCCGCGACCCACCCCGAGGACCCGGACCGGCAGATCAGCTGAACAGCGGGAAGCGGTCCGCGTCCGCGCCGAGGGCGAGGCGTTCGGCGTCCGTGAGCGGCGTGCGTCCGGTGGCGGCGCGGGCGTAGTGCTCGTCGCTCCATTCGATCGGGACGGGCCACCCCAGGAGGCCGTCCAGAGTGGCGCGCACCGCGGCCAGTCCGGCGGGTGACGGGCCGGGCGCGTCCGGCAGGTCGGTGACGAGGTCGAGGTGGTGGACGGTGGCCTCGACGGCGAGAGTGAGCACGAGGTCCTCGGCCGTCAGCACATGGCCCTGGGTACGGACCCGCAGATCCGGCGGGGCGTCCGCGGCGGCGTTCACGGTGGCCGCGGTGGTCTCCAGGTAAAGGTCGCGCAGCTGGTGGAAGTCGAGGAACATGCTGGCGCTCACCCGGTTCCAGCGCCGGCCCTGCGCCGCGCCGACAGGGTCGGGCGCCCAGTCCCGCCAGTAGGTCACCGCGTCCCGGTCGGGCGGCCCGGCCGCGGGCGTGTGCAGGGCGACCAGGGCCCGCTGGGCGTCACCGGCGCAGTGGAAGACCAGGTCGCGCACCGCCCACCCCGCGCAGCCGGTGGGCCGCCAGGACTCCTCGTCCCCGAGCGGGCGGACGACGTTCGCGAAGGCTCCGTAGGCGGCGCGCAGCACGTCGGCATTCATGGCGCCAGCCTAGGCGGGGGCGTCCGTCCTGCTGCCCCCGGTCGGTGCCGTACCGAGCCCCAGGGTCATACCGCCGACGAACCGGGGGCGCGGTACGGGAGTTGAGGACGTACTCGGCATCGTGGGGACAGCGGCCGCGATCGACAACGCCCTCATCCACCCCACCGGCGTGCGCCCGCGCAAGCTGCCCCTCACCCCGGACCGCTTGCTGAACGGCATCCGGGAGAGGGGCGGCTTCTGAAGTCCCCGGTTTCCCGAGGGGTGCGTCGGCTAGGGGGCCAACGGAGCGTCGGCCGGTTCGCGGACCGCCTCCGCCGTCCGCCGCTCGGTCAGGACGCGGTCCGGAGCCGGCGGCGAGGCGAGGTGCACCACGAGGGCGGTCAGCGCGGCCAGCGACGCGCACACGGCCGCCGTCCCCGCCACCCAGGCAGGCGCGAGCGGCAGTTCCAGCGCCCGGGCGAGCCCCGCCGAGCGGAACCGCCCGTCGAGCAACTGGCCGGCGGCCACCCCGGCCGGCACGACGACCGCGAGGGCCAGCACCGGAAGGAAGGGCCGGACCATCAGCAGGCCCAGCACGACGCACAGGATCGACACGCCGAGCGCGAAGCCGTACACCCGCGGGGACGCTCCGTCGCGGTGCGCGGGGAAGCACAGGGCACCGCAGACCAGCAGCGCCAGGGCGGCGACCATGCTCGGCCAGGCCGGTGCCCTTCGGGGCCGCCTCTGCGCGGGGGGACGCGACGGAGGGGCCGGGAAGGCGCCCGTCCCCGGCCCGGCCGACGTCTCCGGTTCGCTCCGCCGCTCCTCGCCGAGGTCCTCGTACGACGGCAGTGGGGACTGCGGGGACTTCTCCGTCGCCAGCCGCCCGATGAGCTCGACGAGTTCCTCCACGGGCCGGCCGGTCGCCGCCGCGCGCACCGCCTCCTGGCCGCAGTGGGGCTGGAGTTCGGACCGGTTCAGCAGGGCCACCAGTCGGGTCACGTCGGCCACGGGACGGCACTCGGCGGCGGCCCGGATCGCCTCGTCGGCGCTGTCCGCGTCCCGTGGCGGGCGGGTCAGCAGGGCGACGAGCCGGGTGACGTCCTCCACGGAACGGTCCACACCGACCGCGCGCAGGGCCGCGCCGGTGGCCCGCGCGTACTCGGGCGACTGTTCCAGCAGGGTGATGAGGTGGACGACGTCCTCCAGGGGACGGTCGGCCACGGCGGCACGCACCAGGTCGCCGACGGGATCGCCGTACGACCGGTCCATCGGTATGCCGGGTTCGTTCGGGTGAGCTGCTGTCGGGCCGGTGGTCATGCTGTGCTCCAGACAAAGAGTGCGGTCGCGGCCTCGCGCCCCCCGTCGTGCGACCGCGACATTGAGGTCTCCATTGGTAAGCGGGTGCATGACGGCGTGCCACTCGGATGCGCCACGCGTGTGAGTGGCACGGGCCCGTGAGCCATAGCGGGGCCGGATGCGGGAATCCGTCAGACAGTGCGCCGTTCGGCGCCCGGAGGAGGAGGTCGGCCCGTGGATTCGACCACAGCACTGATCGTCGTCGTCGCGGTGCTCGCGGCGCTGGCGCTGGCGGTGGCCGTGGGACTGCTGGTACGGCTGGTGAGAACCCGGCGCGGTCTGCGCCGGGCGGGCCTTCCCACCGGGCCCCGCTGGGTGTTCTGGGGCGCCCTGTTGTACTTCGTGCTGCCCACCGATCTGGTGCCCGATCCGGTGTATCTCGACGACATCGGCGTCCTGTTGCTCGCGCTGCGTACGCTGCGCGGTTCCGCCGCCGACCGGGCCGCGCTGCGGCTCGACGGGCCGGAGCGGGAGACGTCCCGCCGACGGTGATTACGCAGTGTAAGGAAACCAATCACTCGTTCGATTCGTATAAGTCTCTGGAAGCCGAAGCAACTCGGCTGACCTGACGGCGTCGTGGGGAGACGGCCGTCTGCGAGAGGCAGTACCGGCGAGGGAGAGACGATGCAACCGTTCGCGCTCAACTACGCACGTCCGGCAGCGACGTTGGAGGCGACCACTCCGTACGTCTACGACTCCGGGCTGCAGTTGAACGTGCTCATGGACGGCCGGGTCGCGGCCCGCGACCACGCGCTGATGAGGGAGCTGGGGACCACCACGAGCACGGCGGGCTCCAAGACACACTTCGACGACTGAACACGGACGGGCAACCGATGACCGTGTTGATTCTGACCTGCGAAGAGGACGTGACGGCCGACATGGTCGTCCTGCACCTCAACGCCACGGGGGTGCCGGTGGTCCGGCTCGACCCGGCCGACCTGACCGACGGCGTCGCGCTGTCCGCGGAGTACGTGCACGGCGCCTTCCGCGGTCACCTGTCGGTCGGCGGCCGTCTGGTGGGCATCTCGGGGCTGCGCTCGATCTGGGTCCGCCGCCCCGGCACCCCCGCGGCGCGGGCGGGGGCGCCGTCCGAGTGGCTGACCGAGGAGTCCGCTCAGGCGCTGTACGGCATGCTCCGGGGCAGTGACGCCCGCTGGATGAACCATCCCGACGCGGCTCGCCGGGCCCGTCACAAGCCCTGGCAGCTACGGCTCGCCCAGCGCTGCGGCCTGCCCGTCCCGGCGACCATCGTGACAACGTTTCCGCAGGCGGCCCGTGAGTTCGCCGAGCGCTATCCCGACCTGGTGGTCAAGCCGGTCTCCGGCGCGCATCCGCAGGACCCGCCGCGGGCGGTGCCGACCAGCCGGGTCGCGCCGGACACCGATTTCGCGGCCGTCGCGTTCGGCCCGACCCTGCTGCAGCGGCGGGTCGCCAAACGGGCCGACATACGCCTGACCGTCGTGGGCGAGACGATGCTGGCCGCCCGGAAGGTCTGCGGCGCCGACGACGAGGTGGACGTCCGGTTCGCCCCGCCGACCTCCTCCTGGCAGCCCACCGAGGTTCCGCCGCGGGTGGCCGCGGCCGTCCTGGCCTATCTCCGCGCGGCCGAACTGGCGTACGGAGCGTTCGACTTCGCCGAGGACGGGGACGGGACCTGGTGGTTCCTGGAGTGCAACCAGTCGGGGCAGTTCGGCTTCGTCGAGGTGGACACGGGCCAGCCGATCGCACGCAGCATCGCCGAGTGGCTGGCCCGGCCCGGTCCGGATCCCCGCTCCCGCGCCAACGGCGCGAACACCGCGGTCTCCTGAGGCCGGTTCAGTAGGGCCGCGGGGCGGCCGGCGGAAGGGCGGGCACCCATCCCTGTCCGGGCGAGGCCGGACGCTCGGGGGCGGGCGGGGGCATGAGGGACTGCAGGGGCCGCATGACGTACTCCAGCTCCCTGCGTACGCGCTCGGCCTCCCTGCGGGTCAGAGCGGGGACGTCGCCGCGCTCGGCGACGAGTCGGTCGTAGATGGGGGAATCCTGGAACACCCGTCAACGCGCCTTTCGTTTTCGCGGGCCCACGCGCATGGGCACGGCTGACGAGTCTAGGCGCCTCCACGCACCGACGTGCGAATTCCACTGTCGGGCTTGACGGCTCACGGGCGGTCATGCGCCGGTCGTGGACCCCGGGCGGACGATCATCAGGACGGTCACGGTCGCCCACAGCAGGTTGAAGATGCCGGTGAACATGGCCAGTTGGGCGGTGGCCCGACGGTCGACGCCGCCCTGTCCGGTGAGCTCCTCGACGAGTTCGCCCTGCCGGGGCAGGACGAAGGCGGCGAGGACTCCGGCGGCCGCGGCGGTCAGGGCCATGGACGTGGTAAGCCACGCGTCGCCCAGGACGCCCATCGCGGCTCCGGTGGCGATGCCGAGGACGGGGACCGCGATGCCGACGGCCGCGTAGACCCGGCAGATGCGGTGCAGCAGCCGTACCGTGCCGACGCCGGTCTGCTCCGCGTGGGCCCGGCGGGCGGCGGGCGGGAACATGCTGGCCGCGACGGTCACCGGCCCCACGGCGACGATGGCGGCGAGGACGTGCAGGGTCAGCAGGAACTTGCTCATGGGGTGGCGTTTCCTTCTCCGGTGCGGTCGGCGGTGCCCGCCCACCCTAGGAACCCGCCTCGTGATCACACAGAGGCTGAAACGACAGCTTCCAACGGGTTCCCGCCAACCCGCCCGGCGCCGGTTCCAGGCCCGATGCCCTGGTCGTGGCCCTGGCGGGAATCCGCCTATCGTGGTGTGCATGCACTCCGTGGCGATCCTGGTTCTCGACGATGTGGTGCCGTTCGACATGGCGGCGCCGATGCAGGTGTTCGACTGGACACGGCTGCCCGACGGCCGACCCGCCTACCGGGTCCGGCTGTGCGCCGAATCACCGGAGGTCCGCGCGGACGGCGGTTTCACCCTGCGGGTCGAGCACGGCCTCGAAGCCCTCACGGAGGCGGACACGATCATCGTGCCGGGGTGCTCCCCGGCGGCCGGACCGCCCTCCCTGCGCGTCCTGGCGGCGCTGCGGGAGGCCGCGGCGGCGGGCACCCGGATCGCGTCCGTGTGCGTGGGCGCGTTCGTGCTGGCGGAGGCCGGGCTCCTGGACGGGCTGCGCGCCACCACGCACTGGGTGGCCGCGGACGACCTGGCGCGCCGCTTCCCCGCCGTCGGGGTCCAGCCGGACGTGCTGTACGTCGACAACGGTCAGATCCTGACCTCCGCGGGTGCGGCCGCGGCCCTCGACATGTGTCTGCACATGATCCGCCGGGACCTGGGCTCGGCGGTCGCCGCGCATGCCGCCCGGATGTCGGTGATGCCGCTCGAACGGGAGGGCGGCCAGGCCCAGTTCATCGTGCACGACCACCCGCCGGTGCCCCGGGGTTCGACGCTGGAGCCGCTCCTGGAGTGGGTCGAGGACAACCTGTCCCAGGAGATCACCCTCGGAGCGATGGCGGCCCGTTCGGGGATGAGCGAGCGCACCTTCAGCCGCCGTTTCCGCGAGCAGACGGGCAGCACGCCGCTGCAGTGGCTGCTGCGGGCCCGGGTGCGGCGCGCCCAGTACCTGCTGGAGAACACCGGTCACCCGGTCGAACGGATCGCGCGGCAGGCGGGGTTCGGCTCCCCCACGGCCTTCAGGGAACGCTTCCGGCGGGTCGTCGGCACCACTCCGCAGGCGTACCGGGCGGCCTTCCACGCGAAGGACGCCGTCCCGGCGGCGGCGAACTCCTGACCGCCCGCCGGGTCCGGCGTGATGTCACCCGGCCAGCGGCAGGCTGCTCTCACCGTCCGGGTCCGCGCACTCGGCGGCCGGCAGCAGGGCGTCGGCCCTGGCGACCGCTTCACGGACGTCGGTGGTGCCCATCATCACGCACAGTGCGTGACTGACGTCCGCCAGCTCACGAGCCGCCGCCGGCCTCTCCCTCTCCGCCTGGGCGATCCTCAGTGACGCATAGCGGGTCAGCAGGGTTCTGACGGCCTTCGGGTCCGGAACGAGCACGAAGCGCCCCTCTCTCGAATTTTTCGCTGCGTATGCCCCATGTGCACCGGCTCAATCCCATCCGCCGCTCTCCGACATGCGATTGGCGCAATACCGTGCGACCGGACCCGCTTCCCCAAGGGCGGCAAAACCGTTGAACAAGGGGCATCCCTCGCACCATGAACGGTATACGCCCATGAACCGCTCCGCAGGTCTCCTCAGCGCCCTCTATCTCGCGACGAGCACCGGACTCGCCTGGACCGCGGTCCTCGCGCTGCGTGACGGCCCCCCGTGGGCCGTGTGCCTGTTCGCCGCCGCGAGCCTGGTCCCGGTCATCGCGGTCGTGCGCGAGAGCGTGCTGTGGGACCAGCGGCGCGCGCTGGCCGAAATGCGCAGGCGGGCCGTCGGGGCCGGCGCGGGAGCCGCCGACGACATCGTCCGCGCCGAGCTCGACACGGCGTGCTGTGAACGCTGGTGGACGAGCTGCGGCACCGACCACGACTCGACGTGCCCCCGCCGGGTGCCACGGAGCAGCGCGGCGTGACGCCCGGGAGGGCGCCCGGGGCTCAGGCGAGCTGTCCGGCGTGCAGTGCCGTGTAGGCCCCGCCGCGGCGCAGGAGTTCGTCGTGGGTGCCGGTCTCCAGAATCCGGCCCTCGCCCAGCACCACGATGCGGTCGGCGCCCCGGACGGTGGACAGCCGGTGCGCGACCACGAAGGTGGTCCGTCCGCGCAGCAGCCGGGCGAGTGCCTGCTGGACGAGTGCCTCGGAGCGGGTGTCCAGGGCCGAGGTCGCCTCGTCGAGGACCAGCACCCGCGGGTCGCGGATCAGGGCCCGGGCGATGGCCAGGCGCTGGCGCTGCCCGCCGGACAGCCGGGCGCCGCGTTCGCCGACCAGGGTGTCCAGGCCCTGCGGCAGCCGGTCGACGAACTCCAGCGCGTTCGCGTCGCGCAGCGCCGCCCGTACCGTCTGTTCGTCGGCGTCGTCCATGCCGTAGGCGACGTTGTCCCGGATCGTGCCGTCGAACAGGATGGACTCCTGGGGTACGACGGACAGGAAGCGCCGGTAGGTGCGCAGGTCGAGGGTGTTCATGTCGGCCCCGTCGAGCAGGAGCCGTCCGGAGGTGGGCCGGATGAAGCCGATGACGAGGTTGAGGACGGTGGACTTGCCGGCGCCGGACGCGCCGACGAGGGCGACGGTCTCGCCGGGGGTGACGGACAGGGTGAAGTCCCGTACGGCGGGCCGCCCGTTGTCGTACGCGTGGCCGACGCCCTGGAACTCGACGGCCCCGCGCACCGACTCGACGCGGATCCTGCCCTCGTTGTCCTCCAGTTCGGGCGCCTGGAGGACCTCGCCGACCGAACGCACCGATTCCAGGCCCTTGGTGATGACCGGAGCGAGCCCTGCCAGTGTGGTCGTGGAGTTGGTGAGTGTCGTCAGGAACGCGCTGAGCATCACGACGTCGCCGGGGGTGACGCCCCAGGTGCCGTAGTACGACACCAGTGCGGCGCCGGTGAGGACCAGCACGCCGACCACGTTGAGCACGACCCAGGCCAGGGAGCCGAAACGGCCGTTGACGAGGTCGAGGCGCATCCCGGAGGTCAGCAGCCGGCGCAGGGTGCCGTCCATGCGGCGCAGTGCCTTGCCCTCCAGGCCGTGGGCGCGGGTGACCGGAATGAGGCGGGTCATCTCCGTGACCCGGGACGAGAGGGTCTCGACCTCGTGCCGGAAGTGCTCGTTGTGGGTGCGCAGCCGGGCCCTGAGGCGGGCCACGACGAGAGCGGCGGCGGGCACGACGACGAGGAACACGGGCACGAACTCGGGTGTCCGTACGGCAATGATGACCAGTCCGCCGATCAGCACCGTGGTGGCGCCGAGGCCGGTCTCCGCGGTCTGCTGCACCATCTGCTCGACCGTCTCGACGTCCCGCACGACCTTGGCCTGGAGCACTCCGGCGCTGACCCGGGAGTGGTAGCCGATGGACAGCTGCTGCATGCGGGTGCACAGGGCGGAGCGCAGGGCGGTGCCCATGCGGCGGACGCTGCCGTACAGGAGGCGGACGTAGAGGAGGTGCAGGGGGTAGTTGATCAGCAGGATGAACAGGATGACGCCGGTGCTCGTCCAGATCCGGCTGACCGGCTGGTGCTGGACGACGGTGTCGATGATGGACGCGGTGATCAGCGGCAGCAGCCAGATCGGGCTGTGCTTGACGGTGAACACCGCGACGGCCGCGCCCAGTCGGCGGTGGTCGGCACGGAACAGGTAGGCGAGCGTGCGGATCGGGTGTTCGCCCCGGTAGCGATGGTCGAGTGGTCTTTCCAGCGACGAGGCCATCGTCGGTGGTCCTTCCGGTTGCCGAGTCGGGAGCAAGCGCTTTCTGCCCCTCGTCGACAAGGACTACACCAGCCGACGGCACGTACTCCTACTCGTCCAGAGTGCGGGCGAGTTCCGTGGTGGCGTGGGCGATCTCGGTGTCGTCGTCGGCCATCAGTCGCTCGAGGGCGCCGCTCCCGCTCCTGGCGCGGACGGCCTGACGGGCCTGGCGCTCCCACAGCACCGGGTTCTCACGGTGGTTGAGCAGCTTGGGGTAGACGGCCGCCGTGCTCTCCCACTGGCGGGCACCGGCGATGCTCCTGAGCAACTGGATGATCTCGGCCCGGCAGCTCACCTGGGGCAGCTGGGCGAGCTCCCAGAGGAAGGGGACCGTGGCGGCGGTGGCCTGTTCCACGACGAAGCCGTACTGGCAGATGCGCCTGCGCAGGTCGGCGAGCGCGGCGCCGGCGGTGTCGGGATCCCCCCAGGCCACGCTGTTGAGAAGCAGGGGGATGGCCGCGGCGCAGCCGGTGGAGTCCTGGATCTCGCCCCAGGGCACCCGGCTCAGCGCCGTCAGGGGCGTGGTCCGCGCCACCCCGGTCGCGGGCTCGGAGTGGCTGGTGCGCTCGTGGCTCGGTTGGTCCGGAGCGGTGCGCATGGCGTGAGACCTTTCCGCGTCAGTCATGTCAGGGAGGAGGAGTGGTCGACAGCTTGGCCCAGACGGTCTTGCCGGCCGGGGGCCGTGAGGTCCAGCCCCACTCCTGAGCCAGCGCGTCGACGATGTACAGGCCCCGGCCGTGCTCCCGCAGGGCGGTGACGTCGGCGGGCGTGTACGCGGGCGGCTCGTCTCCGGGGTCGGAGACGGTCACCAGCAGATGGGCGGGGTCGAAGGACAACCCCAGCCACACCTCGTCCGCACCGCCCGCCGCGAGCCGGGGCACCGCGTGGGCCACGGCGTTGGCGGCGAGTTCGGTGATCACGAGGGTGGCGTCGTCGCTGCAGTGGCCGAGGGACCAGCAGCTCAGCGTCTCGCGGGTGAAGGCGCGGGCCCGGGCGAACCCTTCCCCGCTGCAGCTGATGAGCAGCGCGGCGGAGTCCAGGGGGCCGGGCCCCGGCGGTTGCCGATGTGCGCCGACGGGCCGCGGACGCCGCACGGTCTCACCGGCCGGGCCCACATCACCCGCTTCCGGCACAGCCTGGCTCGGCGGCCGGAGCGCGTGGTTCGCAGGTGACGACACGGCATCTCCTTGATGCGACGTCAAGACGGGGCGCAACCGCAGGGGTTGACGCCGGAGCTATTATCCACGCTGAAGGCGCCCGCGTGCAATTGCACGAGAAATTGCGCGAACGACGGGTGGGGCCACTGAGGATGTGCGGGTGCGCCCCCGTCCGCCACGCACGGCCGGGCACCGCGCCCGGCACAGAACGTGAACAGCAAGGAGACTGCAGTGCCACCAGTGCAGAACGGAGTGCGGGCGAGTTCGCTCGACGCCCGCTGGGTCAAGAGCCGACACAGCAACGCCGAGGGCAACTGCGTCGAAGTGGCCTCGCTGATCGACGGCGCCGTCGCGCTGCGCAACTCCCGTGACCCCGACGGCCCCGCGCTGGTCTACACGCCGGCCGAGGTCGCCGCGTTCCTCGCCGGCGCGAAGGACGGGGAGTTCGACCACCTTCTGTGAGGTGTCGCGGGCCCGGGGGCGACGGCGTCGAACTCCCGGGCCGCCACCGGCATCTAACGGAATGGTGCGTCACGGCCACGCTGCGTGCGATAGTGTGAGTCGTCTCTGTGCCGGTTTACTGGGAGTCAGGATGTCTGCCGCGTCCCATCGCACCTCCCGCCTGGAACCGTACCTGGACCGCACCGAGCCGGCTCCCACGCTGCTGAAGATGCTGGTCGGCGTGCAGTTGACGGGCTTCCGCGAGGATGCCGGACTCGCCCAGGACCAGGCGGCGCGGGCCCTCGGGTTCAGCCCGGCAAAGCTGTCCCGCATCGAGTCGGGCAAGGGCCGCAAGCCTCCGTCGGAGAGCGACGTGCGCGCCCTCCTCGAGCTGTACGGCACCGAGGACTACGAGGCCTCGGTGCTCCTCAAGCTGCTCCAGCGCGCCGGTGACCCGGGCTGGTGGCAGCGGTACGACAAGCGGCTGATGCCCGAGTGGTTCGACCGGCTGGTCGGACTCCAGGAGGCGGCAGCGGCCATCCGTACCTTCGAGATCCAGTACGTCCCCGGCCTGCTGCAGACCCCGGACTACACGCGTGCGGTCGTGGAGCGCGGACTGCCGACCGCGGCCGCGAGCGAGGTGGCGCGACGCGTCGAACTGCGGATGCGGCGCGCGCAGTTGCTGCTGCGCGAGGACGCCCCGCAGCTGTGGGCGGTGATCGACGAGTCGGTGCTGCTGCGGGTGCTGGGCAGCCGGGAGGTCATGCGGGCGCAGCTCGCGCACCTGGTCGCGATGGCCCAGCGCCCGAATGTGACGCTGCAGATCATCCCGCTGGACGTGACGAACGCCTCCGCACCGTCCATCCCGATCACCTACCTGCGCTTCGGCGGGCTCGATCTGCCCGACGTCGTCTACCTGGAGCACATCAAGAGCGCGAACTTCCTGGAGGACCGGGACGAGACGGAGGAGTACCGCCTCGCCCTGGACCGGCTGGCGGACGACGCGCTCGAACCCCGGGACTCGCTGCGGCTGCTGGAACGCACGATGGAGCAGCGCTACACCGACTGAGAGTCCCTTTCGGGCGCAGGGTGTCGCGTGAGACCGGGCCGGGCAGGCCGACCCGGCGCGAGGTGCCGTTCGAGGAGCGACCGCGAAGGCGGCGAGGTGCGGCGCGTCGTGGCGCGGACCGTGCCCGGGTCCAAGGCGCGTCCCCCGAGTGCGGCGGTGGCTTCCTCCACCGTGCCTGGGGTGCGGCCCGTCCGCACCAGGCCGTTGCCGGCAGACACGTGCACGCCCCCGACGCGGAACCTTCGTGGTCGCGTCAGGGGCGTTTCGGGGTCGGGTCAGGCGATGCGGGCGACGCCGCCGAACTCGATCCACTCGTGGGTGAGCTGGCGGGGGGCCACCTCGGAGTCGGGGCGCCAGGTGGAGACCTCGACGAGACCGGGGTCGAGGATCTCCAGGCCCTCGAACCACTCGGCGACGTCCTTCTCCTCGCGCACCCGGCCCCAGTGGCCCTGGGTCGCCTGGTCCATGAAGTTCGTGACGAAGTCGCGGACCTCGGGGTCCTCGCTGACCAGCTGGCACATCACCATGAAGCTGCCGGGCGCGAGCCGCTCACGGACCCGGCGGGCCACGGCGGCCGGCCCGTCCGTCTCGCTGTCGGGGATGCAGTGCATGACCGAGTTGAACAGCACGGCGACGGGCTGCGAGAAGTCGATCAGCCGCCGGGTGTCCTCGTGGTCGAGGATCGCCTCGGTCTCCCGCATGTCGGCGTGGATGACGGCGGTCCGCTCGTCCTGCTCCAGCAGCGCCCGGCCGTGGACGAGGACCATCGGGTCGTTGTCGACGTAGACCACGTGCGTGGTGGGGTCGATGCGCTGGGCGACCTGGTGGACGTTGTCCTGGGTGGGCAGGCCCGATCCGTGGTCGAGGTACTGCCGGATGCCGTGCTCCGCCGACAGGGTCCGCACCACCCGCTGGAGGAAGCGCCGGTTGTTGACCGCGAGCCTGCGGGTGCTGGGGACGACCTTGTCGAGCTCCTCGCAGGCGGCCCGGTCGGCCGCGTAGTTGTCCTTGCCGCCCAGATAGTGGTCGTACATACGCGCGGCCGTGGGTACCGAGGCGTCGATCGACGTGGACAGGTTCTTGCCGGTGCTCATCATTCCCCCAGCTCGTGCCGCCAACTGGCCTGGCAGGACAGGGAGTCCATCCTAGGGACATCCCGATGGCCGAGGCCAGTGCGCACCCGGGTTCAGACGGCGTCCAGCTCCGCGAGTTCGGCCGCGTCGAGCACGAGATCGGCGGCGGCGAGCGAGTCGCGGATCGTCTCGGGACGGCTCGCCCCCGGGATCGGCACGACCACCGGCGACTTGGCGAGCATCCAGGCCAGGCAGACGCGCTGCGGGCTCACCCCGTGCTTCTCGGCGATCCGCGCGAACGGCGCGTGTGCCGAGCCCAGTTCGCCCGCCCGCGAGATGCCGCCGAGAGGGCTCCAGGGCAGGAAGGCGATGCCGAGTTCGTCGCACAGCCGCAGCTCGGGCTCGCTGGACCGGAAGGCCGGGGAGAACTGGTTCTGCACGGAGACCAGCCGGCCGTCGAGGATCTCGTGAGCGAGCCTGATCTGCTCTGGGTTCGCGTTGGAGATGCCCGCCCTGAGGATCTTGCCCTCGTCGAGGAGGTCGCGCACGGCGCCGACGGACTCGGCGTAGGGGACGCGGGGATCGGGGCGGTGGAACTGGTAGAGGCCGATGGCCTCCACACCCAGCCGGCTCAGGGACGCCTCGCAGGCCTCCTTCAGGTGCCGGGGGCTGCCGTCGAGGGTCCAACTGCCGTCCCCGGGACGCAGATGCCCGCCCTTGGTGGCGACGAGGACGTCACCGCCCCGGTCGTGGGAGGCGAGGGCCTTGGCTATCAGGGTCTCGTTGTGACCGACCTCGTCGGCGTCCCGGTGGTAGGCGTCGGCGGTGTCGATCAGGGTGACGCCGGCGTCGAGCGCGGCGTGGACGGTGGCGATGGAGCGTTCCTCGTCCGGCCGCCCCTCGATGGACATGGGCATGGCGCCCAGACCGATCGAGCTCACTTCGACATCACCGATACGGCGGGTGTGCATGGCCTAGGACCTCTTTCGCCTGTCACGCGGAGCTGGGCTCTCATCAGCCTGGCCGCCGCACACACCGAAGGTCCAATAGAAGAATGAGAACGCATTCAGTGACGGGAGTGCTGAATCCCGGACCCTGGCGTACCCCTCGTCGACCGGCGGGCGAGACGGGGTTGCGTGTCCGCGGTCCCCGTGTGGCACCCTCGCCTCGACCGGTGGACGATCCAGCCTGGTCATCATGAGGTACGGCGAGAGAGGCGGCACCATGCGCATCGGACTGCTCGGCACCGGTCCCTGGGCCAGGATGGCCCACGCCCCCGCGCTCGCCGCACATCCGGAGCTGGACTTCGCCGGGGTGTGGGGCCGTCGTACGGAGGCCGCCAAGGAGCTGGCCGACGAGCACGGCACGCGGGCGTACGACGATGTCGACGCGTTGCTCGCGGACGTGGACGCCGTCGCGATCGCCCTGCCGCCGGCCGTGCAGGCCGAGCTCGCGGCGCGGGCCGCGCGGGCCGGTTGCCATCTGCTGCTGGACAAGCCCCTCGCGACCACGGTCGAGCAGGGGCGGGCGGTGCTCGACGCCGTCCGGGAGACCGGCGTCGCCTCGGTGGTGTTCTTCACCTCGCGCTTCCTCACCGAGACCGAGGCGTGGATCGGCGAACAGGCGGGCGTGGCGGGCTGGTTCACGGCGCGGGCCGAATGGCTGGGGTCGGTGTTCACCAGCGAGAGCGCCTTCGCCGACTCGCCGTGGCGGCGGGAGAAGGGCGCCCTGTGGGACGTGGGTCCGCATGCCCTGTCGGTGCTGCTGCCGGTACTGGGCGAGGTCCGTGAGGTGGCGGCGGCCGCGCACGGCCCCGGGGACACCGTCCATCTGGTCCTCAGGCACACCGGCGGCGCGTCGAGCACTCTGACGCTGAGTCTCACGGCACCTCCAGCGGCCGCGGGAGCCGGCGTCGAACTGCGGGGCACGGGCGGAGTCGCCCTGCTCCCGGAGTCGTCGGAGGGGGTCGTGCCCGCCGTGCTCCGGGCCGCCGACGGACTGCTCGCCGCCGCCCGCACCGGGCAGGCACATCCCTGCGACGCCGCGTTCGCCCTGCGGGTCACCGAGATCCTCGTCGAGGCGGAGACCCTGCTGGACGGCGCGACCGGCGTGCCCACGGCGTAGATCCGCGCCTCGGACTCCCGGCACACCCACGGCACGGACCTGCACCACAGACCCCCGGCGTACGCATGGCACGGACCTGCGCCTCGGACCCCCGGCGTACCCACGGCACACACCCGCACCTCAGACCGCCGGCGCGTCCTCGTCGAACGGCTCGTCGCTCCACCGGAACCAGGCCCGCTCCCCCTCGATGTGCAGCAGGAACTCGGGTGCGGGACCGGCCGGAGCGACGAGCGACACCTGCCGCCGGAGCTCGTCGTATGCCTCCTCCCACTCCTGCCACCGCTCCTCGTCGTCCTCCTCCGTCAGGGCGAGCTCGCGCGCGAACAGCTCGCGCACAGCGGCGAATCCGGGTCCTGCCGTGAACCGGCCCGACAGCCAAGGGAAGTCGGCCTCGTCGATAAGGATGTCCCCGACCGGTTCGGCACCGCCGCGCACCTGCCAGACCTCGCCCTCGAACCCCACCACACCTCCCGCGCCGTGCCGACGGTCAACCCGGTGACCAGCATGGCACCCGGCACTGACAGTCGGACGCGACCGGCCGTCAGTGCCGGAGAGGGCTCAGCCGCTGTGCGCAGGCCGGTAGTTCAGGCGTTCGCGCACGACGGGGTAGCCCGCCTTGGCGAAGTTCGCGGCCATGGGGAAGTTCCCCCTGTCCGTCGCAGCGGAGACGAACTCGGCGCCCTGCTCGACCAGACAGTGGGTGCACTCGGCGAGCAGATCGTAGGCGTAGCCGTGGCCGCGCTGTTCGGGCACGACTCCGATGAACCCGACGCAGGGCCCCGACGGGTTGTGGGCCGGAATGTGGATCCCGGCGACGTCTCCCTGCGGGGTGCGGGCGATCTGCCACCACTCGCGGGGCGAGGGGCACCAGTGGAAGAAGTCGAGCTCTTCCTGGGCGGCCCGGTCGAGTCCGCCCTCCTCGATGGCTTTGAGGGCGTGCGCGTCGAGGGTGGCGGAGTGGATGCGGCGCAGCAGGTCGAAGAAGACCGCGTCGTCCGGTTCGGGCCGGAACTCGAGGCGTCCGGGCCGCTCGGGCAGCCCCTGCTCCGGTGTCCAGCGGTAGAGGAACCGCTCGACCAGGAGCTCGTACCCCGCCTCCCGTACGGCGGTGAAGCGGGCCTCGGCGGCGGCCCGCTGTGCCGGGTCCTCGCGCCAGCCCGCGGGCAGGTTCATCTCGAGCTCGACCTGCCAGGGCGCGGTGCGCAGGAGTTCGGCGCCGGCCTCCTCCTCCCCTTCGGCCACGTCGAACCAGTTGACGTTGAGGGGGGCGGTGTCGTCGGGGCCGCCCCACCAGGCGCCGCGTGCCACGACCTTGCCGTCGCGCAGGGCGACCCGCTTCCAGTCGGGGCGGTGCCGGGTGAGCCGGTGGGACTCGCGGGCGCCGAGGGGGTCGGGAAGAGCGTCGAAGAGAGGGGCTTCGCGCTCGTCGAGCGCGCGGATGACCAGATCGGTCATGGGTGGATTCCTCCGGGATGCGTACTGCGTGAGGCGCTCCCGGTCAGACGAGGCACGCCGGGACGACGGAGAGGGAGCGCTGGACGGTCGTGAACTGCATGGCACTCGCCTCCTTCCGCTGGTCTCGAGGCGTGGCAGCTCACGGTACGGGATCCCCGGGGTGGCGTCCACCGGCTTTTCGCGGCCAACTCCGCCCGCTCCGGCGCCACTTAACCGGCACTTAAGACCGGATTAAGCGCTGTCCGACGTATAGGCCGCGGCGCGCCTGGTCCGTACCATCGGGTCTCACCCCCCACATGAGAGCGCTCTCAGGAATTCGAGGAGACCCCCCACATGACCCCTCGTCACCAGCGTCGGCTCGGCCGCCGCAAGCTCCTTGTCGCCCTCGGCGGGGCGATGGCGGCCGCGCCCGCCGTCGCCGCACTGGCTCCCCACGCCCTCGCCGAGGGCAATCGCACCGCGGCGGCCGGCGCCCTGCCGCTGACCGTCGTCAACAACACCGGCGCCTTCGACGACGCGAACGTCCACGTCTACATCGTGGGCAACCAGGACGGCAGGCAGGTCCGGGTCACCCCGGACGGCACCCTCGCCCCGGTGGCCCTGTCCGACAACGGCGCCGACGGCTACACCGACTACGCGATAGGCCTGACCGGAGGCGGCGGGACCACCCTGTCCCTGCCCTACCTGTCCGGCCGGATCTACGTGTCCCTGGGCGCCAAGCTGAAGTTCAAGGTGGTCACCGACGGCAACGGCAACCCCGCCCTCCAGTACCCGGCCGGCTGGGTGACCTCGGACCCCAACTACCCGGTGCTGCACGACTGCGCCGAGTTCACCCACAACGCGGCGGGCATGTTCTGCAACACCACCATGGTGGACATGTTCAGCGTGCCGTTGAGCATCCGGCTGACCGGGGCGCGGGACCAGACGACGGGCACCCTGCGCGCCTCAGGGCGGGCCGGTGCCTTCGCCGCCGTGCACCAGGTCGAGGAGTTCGCGCCGCTGGTGGTGGGCGACACGCGTGTCATCGCCCCGGGCCACGGTCTGGACGCCGGCCTGTTCCCGGCGGACTACTTCGCGCCGTACATCGACGAGGTGTGGAGCACGTACACCGGCAGGGACCTGACCGTCACCACGAACGCGGGCACCTTCACCGGCCGGGTGCGCGGCGGGCAACTCGTGTTCACCGGTCCCGCGCAGGTCTCCTTCGCCCGCCCTTCGACACGGGACGTGCTCTTCTGCCACGGCGCCCTCGCCGCTCCCAACGACGGCACGACCGGGCCGGTCGCCGCCGTGCTCGGTGCCGGGTTCAACCGCTCGACGCTGGTGAGCACCGCCGCCCAGCCGACCACCGACCCCGCCTCCTTCTACCGGACCGCGCTCACCAACCACTACGCCAAGGCCATGCACGCGGCCACGGAGGACGGCAAGGCGTACGGCTTCGCCTTCGACGACGTGGCCGACCTCGCCTCCTACATCCAGGACACGGCGCCGACGGGCATCAGGCTCACGCTCACCCCGTTCTAGAACCGTCTCGGCGTGCGGGGCCGGGCCGGTCGTAGCAGCGTGGTGGTGTGAGCGGACTGCGCGACCGGGACCGGCGGAGCTGGCTGCGGGGTGCGCCGCCGCCGGGCTGGGTGCGGGCGATGCCCGCCGCGCTGCTGGCGGCGGTGTGCGCGGCGACCCTCGCGAGCCCCGACCCGCTCGACATCGGCTTCGTGCTGGGCGCCATCCCGCCGCTGGCCGTGCTGTCGTACGGACCGGCGGCGACGGCGGTGCTCGGTGGGCTCGTCCTGGTCGTGCTGAACGTGCCGGCGTTCCGGCTCAACGATCCGGGCAGCACGGATGTGCTGACGGTCGGCTTCGTCGCGGCGCTGAGTGTCGTCGTGTCGTTCGTCCGGAGCCGGCGCGACGCCCAGCTGATGACCGAGCGCGCGGTCGCGGAGGCCGCGCAGCGGGCCGTCGTGCCGCCGCTGCCCGAGCGGGCGGGAGACGTACAGTGCGCGGGGCTGTACCGGGCCGCGCAGCGGGGAACGCTGGTCGGGGGTGACTTCTTCGACGTGCGGGAAGGTCCCTGCGGGGTGCGGGTGGTGATGGGCGATGTGCAGGGGCACGGGCTGTCGGCCGTCGCCACCGTCGCCTCCCTGCTGGGCGCCTTCCGGGAGGCGGTGCTGGACCGGCCGGATCCCGAGTCGGTGGCCGCTCGGCTGGACCGCAGGCTGGTGGTGGACTCGGCGGCGGTGCGGCACTCCGAGCTGTTCGCGACGGCGGTGGTGATGGAGTTCGGCGTGGGCACGGGGACCGTGCGGATCGTGGCGTGCGGGCAGCCGGGCCCGGTCCTGCTGCGCGACGGGCACGCCGTGGAACTCGACGTCCCGGTGGGCACCCCGCTCGGCCTGGGCCTGTCCGACGTCGCGCCGCCGGCCGGGATCACGGTCCCGCTGCGGCCCGGCGACCGGCTCTTCCTGGCCTCGGACGGCGTCTGGGAGGCACGGAACTCCGCCGGCGCCTTCTACCCGCTGCTCGACCGGATCACCGCTTTCACGGGCGATCTGCCGGATCTCGTGGAGCGGGTCTGGACCGACCTCGTGCGCTACGCCCCGGCGCTCCAGGACGACGTCACGATGCTCGTTCTCGCGCCCGGTGCCCCGGAGTCCCGCTGACCGCCGTGTCCGCCTCCGGCTCCCCCTCGGCGTCGATGTGCGGGAGGATCCGGTCCAGCCAGCGGGGCGTCCACCAGGCGTGCCGTCCCAGCAGGGTCATCACCGCCGGGACCATGAGCAGCCGCACCACGGTCGCGTCGATCAGCACGCTCACCGCCAGGCCCAGTCCGAGCATCTTGACCACGATGTTGTCGCTCACGATGAAGGCGGCGAAGACGCTCACCATGATCAGTGCCGCGCAGGTGATGACCCGCGCGGTGATCTCCAGCGCGTGCGCGACGGAGGCCTTGGCGTCCCCGGTGCGCAGCCAGGCCTCGTGGACCCGGGAGAGCAGGAAGATCTCGTAGTCCATGCTCAGCCCGAAGATGATCGCGAACATCATCATCGGCACATAGCTCTCGATGGGCACCTTGCCGGAGACGCCGAGCGCGGGACCGCCCCAGCCCCACTGGAAGACGGCGACGACCACGCCGTAGGAGGCGGCGATGGACAGGACGTTGAGGACGGCCGCCTTCACGGCGACGAGCAGCCCGCGGAAGACCGCGAGGATGATCAGGAAGGCGAGGGCGACGACCACGCCGATGATCAGCGGCAGCCGGCTGGCGACGATGTCGCGGAAGTCGACCTGGGCGGCGGTCGTGCCGGTGACGTATCCCTTGGCGTCGGTGCCCTTGACCGCGGTCGGCAGGGTGGTGTCGACCAGGCGGTTGGTGAGGTCCGTGGTGGTGGCGCTCTGCGGGGACTGCTCGGAGTAGACGGTGGCGAGCAGGACGTCCCCGTCCTTGGTGGGGGTCAGCTGGGTGACCGCGGCCGCGCCGGACACGCCGGAGAGGGTCTTCTGCGCCTGCGAGGACAGGCCCGAGCGCTGGGACGACGGCACGGACGTCTGGTCGATGACGACGGTGAGCGGGCCGTTGGAGCCGGGCCCGAAGGCGTCGGTCATCAGGTCGTAGGCCCGCCGGTCGGTGAAGGACGTGGGATCGGCGCCGTCGCCGATGTGGCCCAGTTGGATGGAGAAGACCGGGATGGCGAGGACGACGACGGCGGTCACGCCCGCGGCCAGGTAGCGCCACGGCCGCCGCTCGACGCGCTGGGCGTAGCGGTGCCAGGTCCCCGTGGGCGTCTCGCCCTCGGCGGCGTCGGTCTCGGCGACGGGCCGGCGCACCCGGTAGCGGTCGATTCGTTTGCCGATCAGGCCGAGCAGGGCCGGGACCAGGGTGAGGGCGCCCAGGACCGCGGAGACGACCGTGACGGCGGCGGCGAGCCCGAGTTTCCCGATGAACGACACCCCGGACGCGGACAGCCCGGCCAGCGCGATGATCACCGTGCAGCCGGAGACGAGCACGGCACGTCCGCTGGTGGCGGTGGCCCGGCCGGCCGCGTGGACCGGATCCTTGCCGTCCATGAGGCTCTGCCGGTGGCGGGTGAGCTGGAAGAGCGCGTAGTCGATCCCGACGCCGAGTCCGATCATCGTGGCCAGGGTCGGTGAGACGGTCGCGAAGGTGAACGCCGAGGCCAACAGGCCGAGGCAGGCGAGCCCGCCGATCACGCTGATCAAGGCCGTCACCAGGGGGACACCGGCGGCGATCACGCTGCCGAAGCCGACGAGCAGCACGATGATCGCCACGGCGAACCCGATCAGCTCGCTCACCCGGTCGTCGGCGTCGGGCCGCGCGAGTTCGCCGAGCGGACCGCCGTACTCGACGTCGGTCCCGGCCGCGCGCAGCGGCTGTACGGACTGGTCGACGCCGTGGAGGTAGCCGTCACCCAGAGTCGAGGGCTGGACGTCGAAGCGGACCGTGATGTAGGCCGTCTTCCCGTCCGAGGACAGCGGCCCGACCTTGGAGGCGGGTGTCGACAACGGGTTCTGGGCCGACAGGACATGCGGCAGCTTCTGCAGATCGGTGACCGTCGTGGAGATCTGCGAGGAGAGCGAGGAGAGCGCCTTGTCACCGTCGTGCAGCACGATCTGGCTGCCGTAGCCCCCGGCCGCCGGGTCGTGCTTCTTCAGCACGTCGAGGCCCTCCTGGGACTGGACGCCCGGCAGGGAGAAGTTGTCGGAGTAGTCCCCGCCGAAGGACCGGTTCAGGGTCTGCAGGGCTACCAGGGCCACGAGCCAGGCCACCATGACGATCACGAAGTGCCGGGCGCACCATTCCCCCAGCCTGCGCAGGACGCCCTTGGAGCTGTTCCGGGTACTGGACATGGCGCGTCTTCCCTGCCGATCCCGAGATCAGTACTCCCATTACACGCCTGCCGGATCATCCAGGCATCCCGGGCAGACGTCCCGCCGACGGGCCCGGACGGGGTCCGCGGCGGGCGCCTCCGGATGCAGGGTCGGCCCGGGCGTTGAATGGTGATATCGGACCCGTTGACACCACCGGGACCGCACAGCGATCCGGATCCGAGGAGCAGAGATCATGACGACGTCACAGCCCGACGTGTCCGGGCCGTCCGAGGAGCGCGCCACTCCGGACGACCTGCTCCACGCCCGTACCGGCACCGAGGTGTCGCCGGAGGACCTCGTCCTCGCCTCGGGCAAGGACATCACCCCGCACAGTCTCGAGTGGGCCCGGCGCAAGCTGGAGGCGGAGGGCCCGGCAGCGCTCGACAAGCTGCTGCCCTAGCCACGACCGGGTGCGGCCCGGCTGTCCTGGGCAGTCGGGCACGCACGGGCTCACGCCGCCCTACGGCGATGAGGGCGTCGTGCGGCCCCTCAGCGGCCCGGCTCCTCGAACTCCTCGTCCAGGCACACCACTTCGACCCGCTGCACGAGGTTGTTGGCGAAGCCGCCCCGGTTCCAGGGCTGTTCCAGCGGTTGGGTGTGGCCCTGCGCGTCGGTGGCCCGTGCGCTGAGCACGAACTCCCCCGGCTCCACCTGCCAGTCGAAGCGCCAGCGCCGCCACGCCCAGCGGTGTCCCGTGTCCGGCTCGAGTTCCGCCTCGTGCCAGGACCCTCCCCCGTCCGTGCTCACCTCGGCGCTGGTCACCGGCGCCCGTCCCGACCAGGCGCGTCCCTCCAGCGTCACCGTGCCGGGCCGGACCACGCGGACCCGGGACATGAAGTCCGGGAATCCGGGCGGGACGAGCAGGGCGCGCGGCGCGATCCGGGTGACCGGCTCCCCCTCGTCCCCCGGGTGCTGCCGCAGCCGGTAGGCGACGGCCTGCTGGAACCCGGTGAACGGGGTGTCGGTGACGGTGATCTCGCGCAGCCACTTCACCTGGGCCATGCCGTACCAGCCGGGCACGACGAGCCGGAGCGGGTGGCCGTGCTGCGGGGGCAGCGGGGCGCCGTTCATCTCGTGGGCCACGAGCACCTCGGGCTCGGTGCCGGTGGCCACCGCGACCGGCAGGGCCCGCTGGTAGTCCTGTTCGACACCGCGCTCCACCCCGTGGTCGGCGCCGGTGCACACCACGTCGACGGCGCCGGCCTCCACTCCGGCCTCGGCGAGCAGCAGCCGCAGCGGTACGCCGGTCCACTCGGCGGTGCCGACGGCCTCGACCAGCCAGGGCTGGCTGACCGGGCGCGGGGTGAGCAGCGCTCGGCCGTTGCCCGCGCACTCCAGCGTGACCCGGGTGGTGACCTGCGGGAGGGACCGCAGGTCGGCCGGGGTCAGGGTGAGCGGGCGGCGGACCCGGCCCCCGACGCCGAGCTGCCAGGGGGTGCCCTCGGGGACGTACGGGATGTCGTAGTGCGTGAGGACGTAGTGCAGGCCCGGCGGGGTGAGGTCGTGGCGCATGGCCTCGAGGGGGAGGCCGTGATTGCGGGTGGCGAGCGCCAGTTCGTCCCGGCCGATGCCCTCCTCGGGGGCGGCCAGCCGGGCCGGAGTGCTGGTGTCGGCGAGTCGGTGGCCCATGGCCGTATTGTCCCGCGGTCCGCCCGGGCTGTCGCGGTCCGCGCGGCATCCGCGGCGGCCCGCGGGCAACTTCCCCGCAACCTGCGCCGATCCGGGAGCGACCGGTTCACGGCTCGCCCTTTCGGAAGGGGCCCCGCGACTGCCAGACTTCCGAGGGTGCCCGACTTCGACATGCTCGTCATCGGATCCGGACCCGGGGGCCAGAAGGCCGCCATCGCCGCGGCCAAGCTGGGCCGCCGGGTCGCCGTCGTCGACCGCCCCGACATGGTCGGCGGGGTCTCCATCCACACCGGCACCATCCCCTCCAAGACCCTGCGCGAGGCGGTGCTGTACCTGACCGGCCTCACCCAGCGCGACCTGTACGGCCAGAGCTACCGGCTCAAGGAGGACATCACCGTCGCCGACCTGACCGCGCGCACCCAGCACGTGGTCGGCCGTGAGGTCGACGTGATCCGCAGCCAGCTCTCCCGCAACCACATCTCCCTGTTCGGAGGCACCGGCCGCTTCGTCGACCCGCACACCGTGGCCCTGCGCGAGATCACCGGTCACGAACGGCTGCTGAGCGCGGAGAACATCGTCATCGCCACCGGCACCCGTCCGGCGCGGCCGGACAGCGTCGAGTTCGACGGCCGTACGATCATGGACTCCGACAACGTGCTCGCTCTCGAACGCGTCCCGCGCTCCATGGTGATCGTCGGCGCCGGGGTCATCGGGATGGAGTACGCCTCCATGTTCGCCGCGCTCGGCAGCAAGGTGACGGTCGTGGAGAAGCGGGCCGGGATGCTCGACATCTGCGACATCGAGGTCATCGAGGCGCTGAAGTACCACCTGCGGGACCTCGCCGTGACGTTCCGCTTCGGTGAGACCGTCGCCGCGGTCGAGCGCCACCCGCGCGGCACGCTGACCATCCTGGAGAGCGGCAAGAAGATCCCTGCCGACGCCGTGATGTACTCGGCCGGGCGGCAGGGCCTGACCGACGAACTCGACCTGGACAAGGCAGGTTTGAGCGCCGACAGGCGGGGCCGGATCACCGTGGACGAGCACTACCGCACGGAGGTGCCGCACATCTACGCCGTGGGTGATGTGATCGGCTTCCCGGCGCTGGCCGCCACGTCCATGGAACAGGGCAGGTCGGCCGCCTACCACGCGTTCGGCGAGCCGGTCGGGCAGATGCACCACCTGCAGCCCATCGGCATCTACACCATCCCGGAGATCAGCTTCGTCGGCCGCACCGAGGACCAACTCACCGAGGAGAGCGTGCCGTTCGAGGTCGGCATCTCCCGTTACCGGGAACTCGCCCGCGGCCAGATCATCGGGGACTCCCACGGCATGCTGAAACTGCTGGTGTCCCCGCACGACCGCACCCTGCTGGGTGTGCACTGCTTCGGCACGGGCGCCACCGAACTGATCCACATCGGGCAGACCGTGATGGGCTGCGGCGGCACGGTCGACTACCTGGTCGACGCGGTGTTCAACTACCCGACGCTGGCCGAGTCCTACAAGGTCGCGGCCCTGGACGCCACGAACAAGCTCCGCCAGATCGACCGGATCGGGGACTGACCGACGTCAGGGCCCCTCGGGGTCCTCGACCACGTGCACGGCGGCCTCCTCCGCGCCGGCCGCGCCCGCGTCGATGCCCACGTCGGTGGCGACCTCGTCCTTCGTGGTGGTGGCGTGGGCGCCCTCGTCGGGGGCGACCAGACGTCCGGCACGCTCGGTCCCGGCCTGCGGATCGACGGGCTCGCCCTCGCCGCCCTGCAGGTCGCCCACCTCGTCGCCGACGGGCGCGGCCGGCTCCGGAACCTCCTGGGCGAGGCGCTCGTCGAGGCTCTCGCCCTCGTGCTGTTCGGCGGCGGTGGTGCCGTGCCGGGTGACGCCGAGCGGCTTCTCCGGTGGCGAGTAGCCCTCGTCCAGGATGTCGTCGTAGGTCCGTTCGTCGACGGCGTCCTGAAGGTCGAGCGGGGCCGCGTCCTCCTGCTCCTCGTTGGTTCCGGTGGGCTGGTAGGCGTCGTCGGCCATCGGCTCGGCGGGTGTCGGTTCGGTCCCCATGGGCTGCCTCCCTCGCGCGTCGCGTACGGTTCGGTGCGATGTCCTGATCCGCGTTTCCCCGTATGCGCTCCCCAACCTCAAAAGGCTGCCGGAGTAAGGCATTCCACAGCCGGAAGGTTACCCCCCAGTTAATCTTGAAGGGTCAAGGAATAGGGCTATCATCACTCGCACACACGGAGTGACCGGTCGTCGACGCAGCGGCCGTACGGTCTTCCGCGCCCCCTTGGTTCCTCTCTTCACCGCCCCTGTCCGAGGCGACCCCTCTCATGGTCCGGGGCCGAGTCACCCCCCACCCCCTTTGCGCCGTACGGTCCCCTCCGCCGTGCGTCGTGCCCTACGGAAAGCAGCGCAACCATGAGCATCAGCAGGGGCAGAGGGCTGCAGGCCAACGCCCTCGGTACCTTCGACACCGTGGTGATGGCCGTCGCGGGCAGCGCGCCGGCGTACTCGATCGCCGCGACCACCGCGGTCCTGGTCGGCTCGGTGGGCCTGGCCAGTCCGGCGGCTCTGCTGTACTGCGCGATACCCATGCTGGGCATCGCGCTCGCGTTCAGTTATCTGAGCCGCATCGACGTGAACGCGGGCGCCAGTTACTCATGGGTCGGCCGTACCCTCCATCCCTTTCTGGGATTCGTCAGCGGCTGGGCGCTGGTGATCTCGGCGACCATCTTCATGGTGGCGGGATCGCTGCCCGCCGGTTCGATGACGCTGGCCCTGTTCGACCAGGACCTCGCGGACAACACCGCGCTGTCGACCGTCGTGGGCGCGGCGTGGTTCGTGCTGATGCTGCTGGTGGTGCTCGGCGGCGCCCGGCTCACCGTCCGCGCCCAGCTCGTCATGTCGGGCGTGGAGCTCGCGATACTGGCCCTGTTCGCGGTGCTCGCCCTCTTCCACACCGGCAACGCCCGCACCTTCGAGTGGTCCTGGCTGGGCTTCGGCCACTTCGACGGCATGGCCGGTTTCGCGTCGGGCGCGCTCATCGCCGCGTTCTACTACTGGGGCTGGGACGTCACCAGCAACCTCAGCGAGGAGACCCGCAACAGCCGCCGCACGACGGGGCTCGCCGGCCTCATCGGCGTCGGGATCGTCTTCCTCCTCTTCGAGGTGTTCACCATCGCGGTGAACGTCATCCTCACCTCGAAGCAGATCGAGGAGAACGACGCCAACGTGCTGGCCGTGCTCGGGGAGGAGATCTGGCCGGGCTGGGGCGGCAAGCTGCTGATCGTCGCGGTGATGCTGTCGACCATCGCCACCCTGGAAACCACGCTCATCCAGGTCACGCGCTCGCTGTTCGCGATGGGCCGGGACCGTACGATGCCGTCCGCGCTGGGCCGGGTGCACCGCCGCTGGAACACGCCGTGGGTGGCGATCGTGGTGGTCGGCGGGGTGGCCCTGCTGATGTTCATCGCCTCCAACGCCCTGGGCTCGGTGGGCGACATCCTCTCCGACGCGATCTCGGCGATCGGTCTGCAGATCGCCGTCTACTACGGCCTCAGCGGCCTGGCGGTCGTCGTCGCGTACCGCAAGATGCTGCTGAAGTCCCCGGCCGACTTCCTGCTCGGCGGGCTGTGGCCGCTGCTGGGCGCCCTGTTCATGTTCTGGATCTTCGTGGAGTCGCTGGGCGAGCTGAGCAGGGCCGCGATCACGATCGGCGTGGGCGGGCTGGCCGTGGGGCTGATCCCGATGCTCTGGTACTGGAAGCAGGGCAGTGACTACTACCGGCCCGCCCGGCTTGACGCGAGCCGTACTGTCGAGGCTGACTACGTTCCCGACGGCGGGGAGTCCGGTCCCTCGCTCGTCCACGAGGGTCTCCCCACCGACTTCTGAGGGGTTGTGCGATGGCGAGAGACCGTTTCGCCCCCGAGTTCGACCCCGACTGCGGGGACATCCCGCTGACCACCGCCCGCCAGGACATCGTCATCGGCCGCTGGCAGGGCCTGCGCGAACTGCTGCGGGCCACCGGGCCCGACTGGCTCTCGCGCGGTCACCGGGTGCGGATGCTCGCCCAGGCGTGCGCGGGCAGTTCGACCGTGGAGTCGTGGCTGGCGGCCGAGCCGCACAACGGGGACGCGCTGGTGCTGCGGGCGGCCACCGAGACGGCCAGGGCGTTCAATCTGGCCATCGCCGCGGGCCGGGGCGTGCCGATCGACCAGCGCCGGGTCGACGCGGCGGTGATGGCGTGTCTGCAGGCGGCGGAGGCGTTCGTCGACGACCCGACGCCGTGGATCTCCCTGATCTCGGTGGCCAGGCTGTACCCGGCCGGGGTGCGGCGGCAGGAACTGGGGCGCTGGTGGGACGAGTTGCACAGCCGGGACCCGTACAGCGTCGAGGGGCACCTCCAGGTGCTGCACTACTACTCGGCCCGCTGGCACGGGTCGAACGGCCTGATGTACGACTTCGCCCGCGACGCGGCCGGTGTGGCACCGCCGGGTTCCGCGCTGCCGGTGCTGGTGCAGTACGCACGCGTCGAGGAGTACCGGACCGCGAAGGACGCCGCCGAGGACCGGCGGACGTCCGTGGGCCTCGGGCAGCACTGGAAGAACGACGGCGCCGTCAGTGACGTACGGCGGACCTGGCAGCGCTGGATCGTGGGCCGCACCGACCAGTCGGTGGCCCCCGGTGAGCTGCGCGACCTCAACTACCTGGCCCACGCGGCCTGCCACGCCGGCCTCGCGGAGATCGCGGTCCCCCTCCTGCGACTGCTGGACCGGCGCGGCACCCGCACCCCGTGGTCGTACACCGGCGACCCGGAACAGCAGTTCACCAAGTGGCGCAAGGAGTTCAGGGTGCGGGCCTGAGCGGCGCAGGACCTCAGCCGCCGGACCGCTCCCCGGCCGTCCCCGCCGTGCCCGCCGTCCCCTCCGTCCCCTCCGTCCACTTCTCCTCGATCCGGCCGACCTTCCAGACCACCAGGGCGACGATCCACGTGGCGAGGAACAGGCCCACGATGACGAAGCCGAGGAGGTTGAGGTCGAGGCCGCCGATCCAGGTCCAGAAGGCGCCGTGGAGTCGCAGCCTGTCGGCCAGCAGGCCCAGGAGTTCGACGGTGCCGATGAGGAGGGCCACCGCAACGGACAGGCCGGTGATCGTGAGGTTGTAGTAGACCTTGCGGACCGGCCTGGAGAAGGCCCAGCCGTAGGCGAAGTTCATGAAGCAGCCGTCGATCGTGTCGAGGAGGGACATGCCGGCGGCGAAGAGGACGGGCAGGGTGAGGATCGCGTACCAGGGCAGTCCGGAGGCCGCGCCCGACCCGGCCAGGACCAGCAGCGCGATCTCCGTCGCCGTGTCGAAGCCCAGGCCGAAGAGCAGGCCGAGCGGGTACATCTGCCACGACTTGGTGATCGACTTCATGACCCGGCCGAGCAGGCGGTTCATGAAGCCGCGGTTGTTCAGCTGCTCCTCCAGCGCCGCCTCGTCGTAGCCTCCGGAGCGCATCCGCCGGAACACCTTCCAGATGCCCACCAGGACGACCAGGTTGACCACGGCGATCAGATAGAGGAAAGCACCCGAGACGGTCGTACCGATCAACGCGGTCACGTCATGGAGGCGGGAGTCGTCGTCGCGCACGGGTCCCGCGAGGGCCTTCACGCCGAGCGAGAGCAGCAGTGCCAGGACGAAGACGACGCTGGAGTGGCCGAGCGAGAACCAGAAGCCCACCGACAGCGGGCGCTTCCCCTCGCCCATCAGCTTGCGGGTGGTGTTGTCGATCGCCGCGATGTGGTCGGCGTCGAACGCGTGCCGCATGCCGAGCGTGTAGGCGGTCACGCCGATGCCGATGCCGAAGGACTTCTCGCCGACGCTGTAGTGGTGCGGGGCGACGATCGCGACGAGGGTGACCCAGCCGATCACGTGCAGCGCCACCACGACCGCGGCCATGCCGCCCGCCCTGACCCACTCCTGCCGCGTCATGGAGCCACGGACGCGGTGCCAGGCCGAGCCCCTCGCGGGGGCGGTGGCGGGGAGGAGGGGCGGAGCGGAGTCAGGGGCGGCCGTCATCGGGCGGTGGATCCTTCTTCAGGGGATGCGTACGGCCGCGATCAGCAGCCTTGTGCCATCCTCCGGTACCTGCAAGTCATGTGCAGTAAAGGCCGCGGCAGGTCTTCCCCACGACTGGGGAAAGTGCCCTGTCAGGCGAAGGACGACCCGGAAACGCCGGTCGTGCTCACAACGCCTTGCGGCGGACGAGGAGGGCGAGCACCAGCAGTCCGGGGAACAGGGGAAGCCACACGGTCAGCAGCCGGTAGCCGAGCACCACGGAGGCGGCCGCCGCCGCGGGCGCCCCACCGGCGGCGGTGAGCGCGAAGGCGAGCGCGGCGTCCAGGGACCCGAGACCGGCCGGAGTGGGCAGCAGGGCCGCCGCGCAGCTCGCCGCGAGATAGAGCAGGGCCACCAGGGGCGGGGCCAGCGGCAGCGCGACGGCCCGGGTGACGGCGATCAGCACGAGCGCGTGCAGCAGGGCGAAGCCCAACGAGCCGCCCCACAGGGCCACGGCCCGGTGCGGTCGCGTGTGCAGGGCCCGGATGTCGTCCCTCACCAGGACCAGGGCCCGTCGGCAGCGCGGCCACAGCACGGTGCCGAGCAGTGCGGTGACCGCGAGGACGGCGACCGCGAGGGCCACCCACCACACCGCCGACGGCCGCGGCAGCCCGAGGACACCGGGGCAGGCCGTCGCGAGCACGGCGATGAGGGCGGCCCGCACGAGCCCGCCCACCGTGGCCTTCACCGCCAGGGCGGTCGCCGCGCGCCCCGCCGACAGCCCGCAGCGCATGAGGAAGCGCAGGTTGACCGCTCCTGTGCCGAGCCCCGCGGGCAGCAGCTGGCCCGCGGCGGAGGCGGCGAACTGCGCGGCCACCAGGCGCCTCGACGGCAGGGCCCGCAGCACCGCGCCCTGCTGGGCGAGCGCCGAGCACACCCAGGTCGCGGCGGCGGCCGTGGCGGCGACGAGCAGCCAGCCCTGGTCGGCGACGGCGAGCCGCAGGGCGCCGGTCTCCAGCACGGGCCAGTTCCGCCGGGCCAGCCAGCCGACGGCGGTCAGGACGGCGAGCGTGAGGGCGAGTTGACCGTAGACGCGTCTGCGGGCGGGGGCGACGGCCATCCGCTCGGACGTCATGTCGGCCCGCGTCCGCTCACGTTCGGCGCGACGTGGATGTCCAGTCCGGCGGCGGACAGGGTGGGCCAGTCGCGGGCGTAGGCGGGCGGCGCGCCGCCGGGCCGGGTCAGGACGGCGACCGGCATGTGGCGGGACGCCCCGACGATCCCGGACTCGGTGCTGTTGGTGTTGTGGCCGAACGCCGCCGCCGACGTGCACCCGGCGTAGTAAGCGACGGGGACCGACAGGCGGCCGGTGAGCAGACACGGCGGGCGCACCCCGAGCCGGTTGAGCTCGGTGGCGGTGCGGGCCCAGTCGCGGTGGTCGCGCGTGGTGCGGTGCACCGCGCGCTCCAGCACGGCGTACTGCACCGCCAGATGGCCCGTCAGACCGATCCCGAGCAGCACCGCGGCGACCGGGCGCCACCGGCCCGCCGGGGTGGTCGCCAGATGGAACAGCGCGTCGGCGACCGGGATCGCGAGCAGGGCGTAGGCGGGCAGCAGGAAGCGGGGCGCCGCGTAGCCGATGAGGAACAGGTAGGGCAGGGCGGCCGTCGCGGCGCAGGCCAGTGGGACGAGGGTGCGGCGCGGGCGCCTGGCCCGGACGGCGACCACCAGGCCCACGGCGGCCAGCAGCGGGAGAACGGCCCACCAGGCCATGACGGCGGGGTCCGGCAGCGGTCCCGTGCACGGACGGCACAGGGCCCGGCCGCCCAGGCTGCGCAGTTGGTCGTCGACGGCGAACTGCGGGCCGAGGCCGCCCTGGATGCGGGAGCCCTCGTGCAGTCGCTCGGCCAGGCCGCCGTAACTCGTGTACGCCTCGATCACCCACTGGGCACCGCCCGCGGCCAGTCCTGCCACGAGCGCGACGGCGGGCCGAAGGCGGCGGGTGACGGCGGCGGCGACGAGCAGCGGGAGGGTGACCCACACGGCGTCGGTGGGGCGCATCCACGCCATGAGCGCGACCCCCGCCACGACTCCCCACAGCGCCCTCGGATGCTCACGGGCCCGCAGGAAGCAGCCCACCGCGCCCAGCCCGCCGACCGCGACCCAGTAGTTGGGCATGGCCTGAGGGCCGTAGAACACCGTGATCCACAGGGAGGCGAACAGGGCGCCGCCGACGGCGAGGACACGGTCCGGGAAGAGGCCGCGCCAGGCGTGCAGGGCCAGGTAGAGGCCGAGGCCCGACAGCACGGCGAGGTAGACGCGCAGGAGTTCGGTGGAGGTCGACCAGCTCGCGATCGGCGCGACCAGCAGCGAGACCCCGCGGGCGCGCGGGGCGCTGAAGAAGGCGGCCGGGGCCTGGGTTCCGACCTGGCTGACGTAGACGGTCTCGTCCCAGCCGAGGCCCATGCCGGGGCGGACCAGGAGGAGCTGGGTCAGGGTGAAGGCGGCGGCCACCGCGGCGATCAGCCGGTTTCCCCGGGCCCGCACCAGGCCGTCGGGGCCGGGCGGCGGGTTGCGTCGTCGCGCACCGACGAGCAGGGCGCTGTCCCCGTGAGCCATCGTCCTCGTCCACCCCTCACCCCGTATGCCGCGGGGACCTGATCCATTCGAAAAAACATGGACAAAGTAACCCGCGGCAGCAGGGGGTGCAGGGTGGTGTTCGGCCAAGCGGCGCCTGTCCGGATAGCGCCGTAGGGGTCAGCGGGCGCGGGGACCGCGGTGCGCCGGCTGGCTCGGGACCGGACGGTCCTCGGGGGGTGGGACCGGGCGGACGACCGGGCCGTCGCCGTTGACGGTCAGGGTGTCGTCGTGGTGGCGGATCGTCAGTGGATCACCCGACATCAGGGTGTACGTCGCCTTGTCCGGGCCGATCTCCACCCGCAGACAGCGGCCCAGGAGCCGGAGGTTGAAGGCGAGGCGGCTGAACCGCTCGGGCAGCCGGGGCGCGAAGCGCAGCGAGCCGCCGTCGCGGCGCAGCCCGCCGAACCCGGCGACGAGGGCGGTCCAGGTGCCGGCCAGGGAGGCGATGTGGAGTCCGTCGCGGGTGTTGTTCGCCAGGTCGGCCAGGTCCATCAGGGCCGCCTCGGCCGTGTAGGCGTAGGCCAGCGAGAGATGTCCGGAGCGGGCGGCGACGACCGCCTGGACGCAGGCCGACAGGGAGGAGTCCCGGACGGTCAGCGGTTCGTAGTAGGCGAAGTTGCGGGCGATCTGCTCCTCGTCGTGGAACTCCTCGAACCAACCGCTGCACATGTACATGGCCAGCACCAGGTCCGCCTGTTTGACGACCTGTTTGCGGTAGAGGTCGAAGTAGGGGAAGTGCAGCATCAGCGGGTACTGGTCGGCGCGGGTGCCGTCGAAGTCCCACTGCTGGTACCGGGTGAAGCCCGCGTGCTGTTCGTGCACGCCGAGTTCGTCGTTGTACGGGACGTGGACGGCCTCGGCGGCGTCCCGCCAGGCGGCGCTCTCCTCGTCGTCGACGCCGAACGCGGCGGCCCGCTCGGGGTGGCGGCCGCAGGCCTCGGCGGCCGCGAGGAGGTTCGCGCGGGCCATGAGGTTGGTGTACGTGTTGTCGTCGGCGACCGCGCTGTACTCGTCGGGGCCGGTGACACCGTCGATGTGGAAGACGCCGTGGTGGTCGTGGTGGCCGAGCGAACGCCACAGCCGGGCCGTTTCCACGAGGAGTTCCACGCCGGTGTCGCGTTCGAAGTCGGTGTCGCCGGTGGCCTCGGTGTAGCGCACCACGGCGTCGGCGACGGCCGCGTTGATGTGGAAGGCGGCGGTGCCCGCGGGCCAGTACGCCGAGCCCTCCGAGCCGTCGATGGTCCGCCAGGGGAACGCGGCGCCGTCCAGTCCGAGCTGCACGGCGCGCTCGCGGGCGGCGGGCAGGGTCTTCTGACGCCAGCGCAGGGCCTCGCCGACCGCGGCGGGTTCGGTGTAGGTGAGCAGCGGCAGCACGAAGGTCTCGGTGTCCCAGAAGGCGTGCCCGTCGTAGCCGGAGCCGGTCAGTCCCTTGGCGGGGATGGCGCGTTGTTCCGCGCGGGCGCCTGCCTGGAGCACGTGGAAGAGGGCGAAGCGGACGGCCTGCTGGATCTCCTCGTCGCCGTCGACCTCGACGTCGGCGCGGGCCCAGAAGTCGTCGAGGTAGCTTCGCTGTTCGTCCAGGAGTCCGTCCCAGCCGCTGTGGGCCGCGGCCGCCAGCGCCGCGTCGACCTGGTCGCTCATCGCGGGCCGGGAGCGGGCGCCGGACCAGCCGTGGGCGACCAGCTTCTCCACCCGCAGCCGCTGTCCCGGCTCCAGGACGGAGGTGACGGTCAGCCGGGCCAGGTCCACCGTGTCCTCGCTGTCGGTGGTGGTGCGCTCGGGTCCCTCGATCACATGGTCGGCGGCCACGGCGACCCGCAGTCCGCTGTGCCGGGTGCGGTGCACCAGCCGCAGCCGGGTGCCGTCGGCGAAGCCCTCCTCGTGCTCCAGGGGCGACTTGAGGACCTTCGAGGCGCGCGGGTCGCCGTTGGCCGCGGGCAGGCTCTCGTTGGTGACGAGTTCGGACTGGATCACCACACGGGTGCGGCTGTCGACGGGCTCCACCTCGTAGGCCACGGCGGCGATCGCCCGCTGGGTGAGCGAGACGAGCCGGGTCGAGCGCACCCGTATCCGCGATCCGGCCGGTGAGATCCATTCGCAGGACCGCTCCAGTACGCCCCGGCGCAGGTCGAGGGTGCGTTCGTGCGCGACGAGCCGGCCGTAGCGCAGGTCGAAGGGCTCGTCGTCGACGAGGAGCCGCACGATCTTGCCGTTGGTGACGTCGATGACGGTCTGGCCGGACTCCGGGTAGCCGTAACCGGCCTCCGCGTACGGCAGCGGGTGCAGTTCGTGGACGCCGTTGAGGTAGGAGCCGGGCAGGCCGTGGGGTTCGCCCTCGTCGAGGTTGCCGCGCCAGCCGACATGGCCGTTGGACAGCGCGAACACGGACTCGCTCTGGGCGAGGACGTCGAGGTTCAGGTCGGTCTCGCGGACGGCCCAGGGCTCGACGGTGTAGGAGCGTTGGCTGATCACGCGTGTCCTTCCAGTTCGGCGAGACCCTTCACCACGATGTCGGCGCCGTGCTCGTAGAGCGCGTCGCTCTGTCCCACCCGGTCGAGGCCGACGACGTAGCCGAAGCCTCCGGCGCGGCCCGCGTCCATGCCGGCGAGGGCGTCCTCGAAGACGGCGGACCGGGGGGCGTCCAGGCCCAGGTCGTGGGCGGCGGCGAGGAAGGTGTCGGGGTGCGGCTTCCCGGGCAGCCCGCGCTCGGCCGCGACCACGCCGTCGATGCGTACGTCGAAGAGGTCCTCGGCGTCGATCGCGCGCAGTACGTCACGGCAGTTGGCGCTGGAGGAGACGATCGCGGTGCGCAGCCCCCGGGCGCGGGCCGCGCGGATGTAGGTCAGGGTGTCGTCGTAGGCCTCGACGCCGTCGGTGCGGATCTTCTCCAGGACGAGGGCGTTCTTGCGGTTGCCCAGGCCGTGGACCGTCTCGGCGCCCGGCGGGTCGTCCGGGTTCCCGTCCGGCAGTTCGATGCCGCGGGAGGCGAGGAAGGTGCGCACCCCGTCGGCGCGCGGCAGGCCGTCGACGTACTTGTCGTAGTCGTCGCCGTCGAAGGGCCGGAAACGATCCCCCTCGCGGTCGCGCAGGAACGCGTCGAACATCTCCTTCCAGGCGGCCGCGTGCACGACGGCCGTCCTGGTGACGACCCCGTCGAGGTCGAACAGGCAGGCCTTGATCTCTTCGGGCAGACCGAGCTCCTTCATACAGGACACGGTTCCCCGCCTTTCGCTTCGTCAACAGGTGGATTCAGTCGTGCGGGAAGGAGTGGTGCTCGTGGGCGACCAGCCAGCGGCCGCGCTCCTTGCGCAGACCGAAGGTCAGCCGGAGCCGGAAGCCGGGGTGGGCGGCGAGTTCCTCCGGGGTGGCGCAGCGCACCAGGGCGTGGGCGTACGCGACGTCCCTGCCGGCGGTGATGTCCAGGGACTCGATGTCGAAGCGTGCGCCCTGGGCCTGCCAGGCGAAGAAGGGCGGCCAGTGGGCGCGGTAGGCGGCGAGGCCCCGGATGCCGTGGTGGGGCGGAGGCACGTCGAACATCACGATGTCCTGGGCGTGGTCGGCGATCACCCCGGCGAGGTCGCCGCGGTGGACCGCTTGGGCCCATCCGGTGATCAGGGTGCGGATCTGTGTCTCGTCGTCGGGGGCACGGGGGTCGTGAAAGTCGTGGGGCACGGTCGGCGCTCCTTCCGTACTCCAGGGTGCCTGGCCGACCCGGAGTCATCGTCCCGGCGCCGGATGACACACTCTGCGGTGTGCCGCTGACCTTCGACGACCTCCTCGTCCGCGCCCGCGCCCTCTGCCGTCCCGGGGGCCGGGCCGTCCTCGGTGTCGCCGGCGCCCCCGGCGCGGGCAAGACGACGCTCGCCGAGCATCTGGTGCGCGCGCTCAACGGCTCCGGCAAGCCGTGGGTGGCGCATGTCCCCATGGACGGCTTCCACCTCGCCGACGTGGAGCTGGACCGGCTCGGGCTGCGCGACCGCAAGGGGGCGCCCGAGACCTTCGACGCGGCGGGGTACGCGGCCCTGCTGCGGCGGCTGCGCGAGGAGACGGACGGCGACATCGTGTACGCGCCCGGCTTCGAGCGGGTACTGGAGCAGCCCGTCGCCGGGGTGATCCCGGTGCCGCCGACGGCCCGTCTGGTCGTGACCGAGGGGAACTACCTGCTGCTCGACACCGGCGCGTGGGCGCGGGTCCGGCCCGCCCTGGACGAGGTGTGGTTCTGCGAGCTCGACGAGGACGAGCGGGTGCGCCGACTGGTCGCCCGGCACGAGGAGTTCGGCAAGACCCACGAGCAGGCGGTCGCCTGGGTACGGCGCTCCGACCAGGCCAACGCCGAGCTGGTGGCGGCCACGCGGGACCGCGCCGACCTCGTGGTGCCCGTGTCGGCGCTGCCCCGCGTGGACGTGTGACCGCCTCCGCGGCGCCTCAGCGGACGGACAGCGTCAGTTCCGGCTCGCCGTGGGCGTCGCCCGCCGGATCGCCGAGCCGTGCCGTGAACGCCTCGGTGCGGACCGTCAGTCCGGCGCCGTCGCGCGTGAAGGTCGCCGTGAGGGGGGCGGCCGCGGGGCCGTAGCGGACGGCGAAGGCGTGCAGGTCGGCCGGTGCGTCCGGGACGGGGTCGGCTTCCAGGGCGGTCGAGGAGACCAGGTGGCCCCAGCCCTCGTCGGGGTTGCCGTAGCCGCGCGGGTCGGCGGCCAGTGCGAAGGCGGCCTGCTCCTGGGTCGTCTCCGAGCGGGCGTCGAAGTGGTCGATGCCCTCCGTCCCGGGGTGCGTCAGCCGCAGGGTGCCCACGGAGGCGACCTCGCCCTCGGCCGTCCGGCGCACCCTGTCGCCGTCGTCCTCGGCGTACGGCAGCCCGGCCAGCAGGTAGGGCGTGCCGGGAAGGCGTTCCACGGTCACCGTGGTCCACAGGTTCGTGCCGTCGGTGACGTACAGGGACTGCAGGTGGCGCAGGACGTGGTCGCGGCCGACGACCGGCTTGGTGACCAGCTTGGCGGTGAGGCCGTCGGTGCGTACGTCACGGACCCGGACCTCGCCCATGGGGCGGCACAGCAGGAAGCCGTCGACGACCGGACCGAAGCCGTGCTGGCGGTTGACGGCCGCGGGCAGGTAGTAGGTGCCGCCCGCCTCGACGACCGCCGGAGTCAGCCGGGAGTCGAAGGCCACCGAGACGGTGCCCGCGCGCAGCTGGTGGCGGGCGGTCCTCGTGGACGGCTCCCGGTGCCAGCGCGTGGTGTCCTGGATCTGCCAGACCAGCATCCAGGCGAAGTGGCCGTCCACTCCCCCGTCCGCCTTGACCGCGTGCCGGCCCCAGTTGGTGTCACCCCGGTAGCGGCCCAGGTCGGCGCCGACACGGGCGCCGAAGTAGCGCAGCCCGAGCACCGACTCGAAGGCGGAGTGCTGTTCGCTGTAGCGGGGGCCGCCGTTGTCGAAGCCGCCGTTGGTCAGGCGGGCGTCGATGTAGCGGGCCAGGGTCTCGCCGTCCTCGGCGAAGATCTCCTCGCCGCTGACCCGGTGGGCCTGGGCGAGGAAGGACAGGGAGATCGGGCCGTAGTTGTTGTCGTAGGCGCCGCCGTGCTCGGGGGGCAGGGCCGCGCCCCGGTCCACGACCCGGTGTGCGTGGATCTCGTCCCGGTACAGCCGCAGGGCCAGCGCGCGGACCGGTTCCGCCTCCGGGCCCGGCAGGTGGGCCGCCAGCATCAGGCCGCCGACGACACAGCCGATCGCCTGGTTGCCCGCCTCCTGCGGGTTGAAGAAGGTCGCCTCGGTCAGCCAGCGCCAGTATCCGCGGGCCACGTCGAGGAGTTCGGCGCGCTGCCCGTCCTCGACCAGGCCGTCCGCCGCGTCGAGGACGTTCACCGCCTGGAGCAGGGCCCACACCGTGCTCGGCCAGTCGCCGATGGGGTGGGCGCCGGCCGCCAGGGTGTAACGGGCGTACGGCAGACCGGAATCGCGCAGCCTCAGGTTCGGGTAGCCCGGGTTGTCGTCGGTGTACACCCGCTCGCGCAGATGGAAGGCGAGGCTGCGTGCGACGGCCTCCGGCAGCCGCGGGTCCTTGGTCCGTTGCCAGGCGAACGCGAGCAGGGAGGTGATGCCGAGGGAGGTGTCGCCGATGTCGTCGTCGCAGTCGGGGTGTTCGAGGTTGCCCTCGGGGGTCAGCCGGGCGAGGGCCTGCTCGGTGACGTCGGCGAGTACGGCGTCGTAGGCCTCCGGGGTGTCCGGGAGGTCGTGCAGCGGGCCGAGCTGGCGAGGGAGGTGCACGGGGATCAGCCCTTCGTGGCTGTGACGGCGGTGGCGTGCAGTGCGACGGTCAGTGTGTGCGGGCCCATCCCGCCGAGGTAGACGCGGTGTCCGGCCGTCGCGTCGGTGCCGCCCACCACGGTGTGGTCCTGACCCGGGTCGTACCGCAGCAGGTCGCTCCGGTCCGGCCCGGCGAGCGGTTCGCCCGCCTCGACCGCGGCCTCGACCCTGATCTCGTCGTCGCCGACCCGGTAGGTCATCGGATCGGTCGCAAGGCACCAGCGTCCCTCGTCGATCGGCACGGCGCCCTCCAGGTCACCGCCCGGCCGGAAGGTGAGTTCGAGCGCCCAGGGCACCCGTGGTCCGCTGATGTCGATGCGCAGGTCGGCGCCGTCGTCCCGCAGGTCCACCTCGACACGGGTGGTGTGCGAGACCTCGTCCCGGGGCCGGTCCGGGAAGGCCATCGAGGCCGAGAAGCGGCCGTCGTCCACCAGCCGGTAGGCGCCGTCGGCCCGTCGCCGGTCCGGCGGGAGCGGCTGGTAGTAGGCGGCCGTGAGGGTCTCGGTGAGCAGGTACCGGCCCTCGCCGAGGCGTCGGGTGTCGGCGGCGCGGAACGGGCCGAGGTCGAAGAAGCCCCGCGAGAGGCGGACCGCGTCGAGGACGGCGTCGCCGGCGAACAGCCGCAGGAAGGTGGGGTTGCAGGCGAGGCCCGAGCGGATGCGCCGGTGCTCGGGCACGTCGGATCCGCCGTACACCACCGTCTGCGCGGTGGCCGAGGCGCGGGCGGCGAGGCGGGCCGTGGTGAGGTACCGCTCGCGGGGCAGGGTCCTGGCGGCAGGCGTGGGCAAGGGGCAGCACAGGTCCGGGGTCAGGAGGGTCTCGGCGAGCAGGTCGGGGTCGTCGATGCCGGCGGCCGCCGCCAGCCGTGCCGCCCGGCTGAAGTCGCCGCGGCCGGTGCGGACCGCGAGCAGCCGGTAGTGCGGCAGGTAGGGCGCCAGCGGGAACGGGTGGTTCTGGTCCTGGCGGCGCGAGTGGACGGTCTCCACCGTGCCGTCCGGCCTGATGAGGTCCAGGGTGGTGGCGAGGTTGCGTTCGACGGCGGCCAGCAGGTCCGCGCGGCCGAGGACCTCGGCGAGCAGGAGCAGCGAGGGGTTGGACACGTGGGACGCGTAGACGGCGCTCCGTTCCGAGTACAGGCCCTCCGCGTCGATGTCGACGCCCTCGGAGAGCCACTGCTCGACACGGTCGAGGAGCCGGTCGTCGGGGAAGGACCGGTGCAGCCGGGCGAGCGCCGCGCACAGCTCCCAGCGGTGGTTGGGGGTGTGCACGCCACCGGTCAGGAGACTGCCCGTGGCGGCGCGGGCGATCTCGGCGAGCGCGGCGGTGACGTCGTGCAGTTCCGGTCCGGCGCCGGCGGCGAGGACGTACGCGTCGCACACGTCGTTGACGGTGAACGCGGAGTCCGGCGGCGACTGCACGTTGTCGCCGCCGGCGAAGAGGCCGGTGTCGGTCTGCACGGCCCGCAGCGCGCGCAGGTGGCTCAGCGCGGCGGCGACGGCCTGTGCGCTGCCGTGCAGTGCCGAGTCCGGGGAACGGTACGCCGCGACCAGGGTTCTCACCCGCCGCGCCAGACCACGGTGCGGCACACCGGCGGGTTCCTCGTCGGGGCCGGCCGCCAGCGGGACGGCCTGCCGGTCGGCGGCGCGGGCCGCCGACCGGACGAACTCGTGGTCGAGCGGGGTGGGCAAGGTCAGTCCTTCAGTCCGGCGTTGATGTCGGCGCCCATGACGTAGCGCTGGAAGACCAGGAAGATGGCGATCAGGGGGATCATGGAGATGACCGATGCGCCGAGCAGGACCGACCAGTTGATGTTCTGGGCGCCGACGATGCTCTGGATGCCGATCTGCACGGTGAACTTGTTCGGGTCGTTGAGCATCAGGAGCGGCCAGATGTAGTCGTTCCACCGCCACTGGAAGGACAGGATGGCGAGGGTCAGCATGATGGGCCGGGAGAGCGGCACCATGATCCGCAGGAAGATCGACAGTTCGCGGGCGCCGTCGATGCGTGCGGCTTCCACGAGTTCGTCGGGAACCGTCAGGAAGAACTGGCGGAACATGAAGCATCCGGTCGCCGTGAGCACGGCCGGCAGGATGATGCCGGCGAACGAGTTGTAGAGACCGAGGTTGCGGACCACCAGGAACTCCGGAGCGAGCATGACCTCGCCCGGCAGCATCGTGGTGGCCAGGATGCAGATGAAGAACGCCTTGAGCCATTTGTTGTCGTACTTGGCCAGCGCGTACCCGGTGCAGCAGCTGACACCCACCGTGAGGATCGTCGTGATCACGCACACGATGGCCGTGTTGATGAAGTACTGGGAGAAGTTGGCGCTGTCCCAGGCCGCCTTGAACCCCGACAGGGTGGGGTTGTGCGGGACCAGCGTCAGCGGGTAGGAGAACAGGTCGCTGGCCGGCTTGAAGGAGCTGAGGACGAACCACAGCACCGGAAACCCGTACAGGCACGCCATGATCCACAGCAGTGTCGTCGCGGACACCGCCTGCCGGAGCCCACTGGTGGCCGTCTTGCGGGGCCGCTTCCTGGAGACGCTCCGTCCGGAGCCGACGTCGGCCGGGCGCGGGATGTCTGTGGTTGTCATCGGTTCTCCACCCGCCGGTTGACGATCAGCTGGATGATCGCGACGGCCATCAGGATGAGCATGAGCACGAACGACGCGGCGCTCGCGTAGCCGATCTGGCCCCGTTTGAAGCCGGTCTCGTAGATGTACTGGACGAGCAGGTTGTTCGACGTGCCGGGTCCGCCGTTGTTGAGGGCGACGAAGACCGGGTACTCCTTCATCGAGTTGATCGTGTTGAGCAGGATGACGATGAACGAGGTGGGCGCGATGCTCGGCAGGGTGATGCTGAAGAACTGGCGCCAGGGGCCGGCGCCGTCGAGCGAGGCGGCCTCGTAGTACGACACCGGCACGTTCTTGATCGCCGCGATGAACAGCAGCATCGTGAAACCCGTCCAGGCCCAGGCCGCCGCCATCACCACCACGAGCAGCGAGAGGTCCGCGTTCGACTGCCACGGGACGGCGTCTCCGCCGAACTTCTCGATGACGTAGTTGACCAGTCCGAAGTTCTCGCCGAACATCCACCGCCACAGGACACCCACGACGATGGGCGACAGCAGCCACGGGATGAAGAAGATGACGCGGGCGACCGACCCGCCCTTGGCGTGCTTGCTCACCACCAGGTTGGCGGCGAGCAGCGAGACCACGAAGTTCAGCGGGACGAAGAGGACCGTGTACAGCAGTGTCCGGGTCAGCGCGTCGTAGAACGTGGAGTCACCGAACAGGTTGTGGTAGTTGTCCAGCCCGACCCACTGGAACACCCCCACGCCCGTGTAGTTCGTGAAGGAGTAGATGAGCCCGATAACCGCCGGCCAGACGAAGAACAGCGCGAAGAGCACGACATTGGCCGCGATGAGGACGAGCGGCGCAAGGGTGTACTTACTGCGTCTCCTGGGCGGGCTCGCGGACACGGCGGACACGTCCGAGGCGCGTTTTGTCATCTTCCTGACTCCGTGCTGGTGGAATGGATTGCGGTGGGCTCACGCCGTGGGCCCGGCATCACATGGGCGGCCAGGGCCGGGCGGCGGCTCGTGGAGAGACCGCCGTCCGGCGCCGTGGCCCACGATCAGCCGCCGACCTGCTGGTTGTAGCCGTCCACGATGTTCTGCAGGGCCTTGTCGGCCGACTGCTGGCCGTTGATCGCCTTGCCGAGCTCCGTCTTGGTCGGGTCCTCGGTGAGGCTCTTGCCCTTCAGCACCCAGTCGGTCTGCGCGCTGTTGAAGTAGCCGGAGATCGGGGCGTAGAGCGGGATCTCCTGGTTGTAGAGCTTGAACGCCGCCTGCGCCGCCTCGGACTTGAAGGGGTACGTCGGGTTCAGACCGCTCTCGACCGGCAGGAACCCGGACGCCTCGCACAGGGCCTTGTAGTGGGCCGGCTCGTACAGCCAGGACAGGAACTTCGTCGCGGCCTTGGACGCGTCGCCGTTGTTGTTGAAGCCCACCACCATGCCGCCGCTGTTGACGTCACTGGCCTGCACCGGCTGGGCGGGGGTCGGGACGCTCGCCCACTCGAACTTCTTGATGCTGTCCGCGAAGGAGGCGACCTGCCACACGCCGGACCAGTAGGCGACCACGTCACCGCTCTGGAACATGGCGGACGGGTCGGCGCCGCTGGTCCACACCGACTTCGGCATGGTCTTGTCGTCGTTCCATCCGACGAAGGTGTTCACGGCCTTCTTGGTCGCCGCGTCCACCGAGAACTTGCCGGAGGAGTCGGCGTGGACGTACTTGCCGCCCATCTCGTACACCATGGCGCGCAGTCGCGAAGGCGACTGGTCGAAGGTCAGGGAGTACTTGGCGCCGGTCTTCTCGCGGACCTTGTTGGCCGCGGCGATGAAGTCGGTCCAGGTCCAGGTCTTCGACGGCTCGGTCGGGAAGGAGACGCCCGCCTTCTCGAACAGCGACTTGTTGATGAACAGGCCGGACGCGGTGACGTCCGAGGGGATGGCCAGCACCTTCCCGGACGAGTCCTTCGCCAGGAAGTTGGCGTTGATGTTGTTGCTCTTGTTGTTGGCGATGGAGCTCAGGTCGAGCAGCTTGCTCGACCAGATCGGGTCCAGCGCCGGCACGGCCGCCACGTCGGGCAGGGAGTTCGCCTGCGCGGCGTTGTGCAGCTTCGTGGTGTAGCCGTCGTAGGGAATGTTGACGAGCTTGAGGTTGACGCCGGTTTCCTTCTTGTACTGCGCCACCATCTTCTTCCAGCCCGCGTCCTGCCCCGGAACCGTGGAGATCCAGAACGTCAGCGACTTGGAAGTGCCGCCGGAGCCGCCGTCCCCGCCACAGGCGGTGAGCGTCAGAGCACCTGCCGTGACAGCGGCAGCGAGGGAAACCAGGCGGCGCGTGCCGCCGCGGCCGAGACGGCGAGAGCGCCGCACACCCACAGTGGTCATCTTCGATCCCTTTTTTTCGTCGTAGGGGACGGAGCACGGCGCCGATCTTGGCGGCACTGGTGCAGTTTGCAGGAGGTTCGCTTTCCGAGGGCACGGCCTCGCCCGGCCGCGTCATCCTGACGGGCGAGGATCCCCGGCCTCTTGGGCCGTCACCGCACGGGCACGCCCTCGTGCGGTTGCCGTACGTCGAGTACGGGCGGGAAGCTCGCCTCAAGTCGGCGTCCCGGCCGACTTAGAAAGCGCTTGTCCGGACATTGGCAGACCGAGTCCGAAACCGTCAATCCTTCTTTCGCGCCGCCTCGGTCACGGTTTGGACTCCTCTGGCGACCGCGAGGCGGGCGGCGCCCACCACGGTGCCGAGATCGCCGACCTGGCTGCTGACCACCTCGGTGGGCCAGCTGAGCCGCTCCAGTTCGGCCCGCACACCGGGCAGGAGCTGCGGAAACGCGCCGGTGCTGCCGCCCAGCACGAGCAGCCCCGGGTCCAGTACGGCGGTCACGGCGGCGGCCAGCCGACCCACGTCCACGGCATGCCGGGCGACGACCGCGCGGGCCGTGGCACTGCCCTGTTCTGCGAGCGCGAAGAGCTGCTCGGCGCTGCGGGGGCAGGCGCCGTCGACTTCCGGCCAGGCCGCCGCGGTCCGCCGCAGCAGGGAGCGGGACCCGATGTACTCCTCCAGGGCCTCGTGGCGGGGCTCCTGGTCGTCGTCCCAGGGGTAGGGCAGCCGGGCGAGCTCTCCGGCCGCGCCGTTCGCTCCGGCCAGCACCTGGCCGCCCACGACGATGCCGAGACCGATACCGACGCCGATCCGCAGATAGCCGAAGGTGTGCCGGCCGCGGGCGGCGCCCTCGTGCAGTTCGGCGAGGGCGGCGCAGTTGACGTTGTTCTCCAGGTGGACGGGCACGCCGGCCGGCAGCGCGACGGTCACCGCGTCGAAGACGGGACCGGCCTTGGCGGTGGCGGGACGCATCTTCTGCGGCGCGGTGACGTCACCGACGGCCACCACGATGGTGCGCAGCGGAGCGTCGGGGGGCAGCGCGGAGAGCGCGTCCCGCACGACGTCGGCGGCGTCCTCCCGGGGCCCGGTGGCCTCGGCGAGCAGGGTGCCGTCCAGGGCGCAGCCGCGGACCCGGGTGAGGGCCGGGCCGAGGTCGACCGCAAGGACGGCGCCCGCGGCCGGGCCGAGGCGGTAGACGGCGGCGCTGCGGCCGGTGGCGCCGGAGGAGGTGCCCGAGTGGGCGGCGAGATGGACGCCCTCCAGTTCGGCGACGGCGGAGGAGACCGTCGGCTTGGACAGCCGCGCCAGACTCGCCAGCTGTGGCCGTGTCGCGGTGCCCGCCTGGGCCAGCACGGCGAACACGGCACTCGCGCTCTCGGTCAGACGGGGGGCTCCCACCACGTCATATTCCACAGTACCCCCAGGTCACAGGCCCCTCTCCCGGGCCGAGCGGCTCGGCGGGAGGCGGCGATGGGTTGTTCCGGCGTCGCGTGTTCGGTCCCCGGAGAAAAAGCCCGGGAAGTCGACCGCACGACGGCTATTGACACGCACTGTACTTCGTTAGTTAACTTCCTAACGAACGTCACGGTACTCGCCTGCCGTGGTCCGTCAGAGGCCCGTCCCGGGGCTTCCCTAGCTCTCCAACCACCATGCCCCCAGGCACGGTTCGCCCACCGTCGCAGCACACAGCGCAACGACGAAAGAGGTTCCGTGCAGGACACCGCACCCCTGGTTGTCGGCATCGACGTGGGCGGCACCAAGACGCAGCTCCGCGCGTTCGCGGGCGACGCCCTGGTGGCCGATCACGTCCGCTCCAGCAGTGGCTGGCGGCCGCACGACCCCGTGGCCGCGGCCGGCTGGCTGGCCGCGCTGGCCGCCGACGCGCTTCCCGCGGGGGCCCGCCCCGGCGCCCTCGCCGTCGGCGGCCACGCCTGCGAGACACCGCGCCAGTGCGCGCAGATCCGCACCGCGCTCCAACTCCACTTCGACGCGCCCGCGCTGGTCGTGGGCGACGCCGAACTGCTCGTCCCCGCGGCGGGTCTCGACAAGGGGGTCGGCCTGGTCGCCGGCACCGGTTCGGTGGCCGTGGGCCGCTTCCCCGACGGCACTTCGGTGCAGGTCGGCGGCTGGGGCGCGCTCCTGGGCGACGAGGGCGGGGCCGCCGGCCTGGTCCGCGAGGCCGTCCGTGCCGTGTGGGCGGCGCACGACCGCGGCGAGGAGCCCGACGCACTGGCGCTCGGTCTGATCTCCGGGTTCGACGTTCCCGAGGTCCCCGCGCTCGGCGCCGCCCTGGAACACGTCACCGCCGCCTCCGCCGAGTGGGGCCGGCACGCCCCGGCCGTCTTCGCCGCCGCCGAGGCCGGATCCCCGCTCGCCCGCACCGTGATCGCCGAGGCGGGCCGTGCCCTGGCCGGGCTCGTCCAACGGCTCGCCGCCCGCGGGGTCGTGGTCGACGACGTCGTGGTCGCGGGCAGTACCGTCCTCGCCCAGCCCTCGCTGTACGACGCCTTCGCGTCGGCGCTGGCCGACGGCGTGCCGACGGCACGGCCGCGCCCGCTGCGCGCACCGCCGGTGGACGGCGCGGTGGCGATGGCCCGTTCACTTCTGTGACATCCGCCGGACGCCAGGTCTCCTCCGGTCCGACATGACTCGCCCGTAGATCTACGCTCCTACGACTTTCAGAAAGCGCATTCGACTCGTCTGTCGTCCAGCGCATCATGAGTCACACCCGCCCCAGCTCCCCGGCCGTACGGCCGCAGAACTCAAGAGAGGCCCACTCATGCCGTCTTCCGCCGGGCAGCACTCCCCCGCGCCGGTCACCGAACGCGCCATGCGACGAAGGGGGTTCCTCAAGACGTCCCTGGGCGCCTCGGCCGGAGTCCTGGCCGCGCCGACGTTCGCCTCCTGGCTGGGCGCCGCGGACGCCAAGGCCGCCTCCGCTCCCCTCGCGTTCGTGGACGACTACAAGTCCAACGTCATGGCGAACCTGACGCCCGAGACCAACGCGGTGGTGCGGGCACTCGGTGGCTTCGCCCAGATATGGAAGACCGGCGCCGCCTGGAACACCGGCACCCCGCTCAGGCCCGACATCCTGCGCGCCAACATGCGCTACTGCGCCCGCGTCACGAAGTCGCGCACCGAGGCGCAGGCCAAGGAGGCCTTCCTCTACGACCGCCAGCACCAGAGCTACGCCATGATCGGCGGTCTCGGCCCGCTCGCCGGCCTCTACCGGTCCGGCGCCAAGGCGGTCACCTCGATCACCAGCGCCCCCGACACGACCCCGCCGACCACGATCAGCGACGCGGTCCCGGCCGACGCCCCCGCGGGCTCCGCGCTCGGCGCCGGATCCTACGACTCCTCGCTCGGCCTGGTGGCCAAGCTGGTCGACACCGTGCGCGGCCCGTACGCCTCGGGCAACCCCGGCAAGTACGCCTTCCAGTACCCACGTCCGTGGCGCATGAACGAGGACAGCGAGGTCGTCGACACCGGCGCCAAGGACGCGCTCGGCTACCCGGTCTACGACTCCGAGGTCGTCGTCGCCCCCCAGCTGCTGCGCCAGCGCAGCACCTCGCCGGTGGACGACGGCGGCTTCCCGAGCGGTCACACCAACGCCTTCCACCTGGCGGGCCTGGCGTTCGCGTACGCCGTTCCGGAGCGCTTCCAGGAACTGGTGACCCGCGCCTTCGAGCTGAGCCACACCCGGATCATGTCCGGCATGCACTCGACGGTCGATGTGATGGGCGGCCGCATCATGGCCACCGCGCTGGCCGCCGCCACGCTGGCCGACCCAGCGAACGCCGAGCTCAAGGCCGCGGCCCGGGCGCAGGCCCTGGCGTACTTCACCGAGCGGACCGGCAACACGGCCGACACGCTCTTCGCCTACGCCCACTCGGACGCCGGCGACGTGTACGCGGACCGGGACGCCAACGCCCGTTCCGTGACGCCCCGGTTGACCTATGTGCTGCACCGGGAGGGCGGCAACAAGCCCTTCACCGTGCCCAAGGGCGCCGAGGTGCTGCTGGAGACCCGGCAGCCGTACCTGGACGCCGCCCAGCGCCGCGAGGTGCTGCGGACCACCGCACTGCCCTCCGGGTACGTCCTCCTCGACGGCTTCGAGCAGTGGGGCCGGCTCAACCTGTTCGCCGCGGCGGACGGTTACGGCTCCTTCGACTCCGACGTCACCGTCACCCTGGACGCGGCCGCGGGCGGCTTCCACGCGGCCGACGCCTGGCGCAACGACATAGACGGCTGCGGCGCTCTGACCAAGCGGGGCAGCGGCACGCTCACCCTGACGGGGCACAACCGGTACACCGGCGGGACCCTGTTGAAGCAGGGTGCGCTGGTCGCCGGTTCCGCGCACGCGCTCGGCCACGGCGACGTGCGGGTGCAGGGCGGGAAGCTGACGGTGGGCGGCACGTCCCTCCAGGTCCACGGCACGTACAGCCAGGAGTCCGGCGCGCTGGAGCTGACGCTGCGCTCGGGCCACGAGCCGGTCCTGGAGGTGACGCGGCGCGCGGTGCTCGGCGCGGGCAGCGTCCTGTCGCTCGAGCTGGACGCGAAGAAGCCGCCGAAGGCCGGGCACACGGTCCGTGTCCTCGGCTGCCACGGACTGCGCGGCCAGTTCGACCGCGTCGAACTGAACTCCGACACCCTGCGGGCCGTACCCGTCTACACGACGGAAGGTCTGTCGGTACGACTCCTGAAGCGGTGATGTCCGCGGGGCGGGAGCTGATGCGAGAGTGGCCCTCATGAGGCGCTTTCGGATCGCTCCCGCCACGCGGCCGGTCCCACCGCGGGGCGGATGATGGCGAGCGAGCAGCAGACGGTCCTGGACCCTGCCCCCGGGTCCGGGACCCGCGACGACGAGGTGCGACGGCCGCGAAAGGTCAGGCGCCGGCTGGTGCCGCTGCTCGTCGCCGTGCTGCTCGCGCAGATGGCCGCCGCCATGGTGACCATCGCCGTGCAGCAGACCCCCACGATCGACGAACCCGTCTACGTGGCCACCGCCGCCGAGTACCTGCACGGCCAGGGCATCCGCTACAACCCCGAGCACCCGCCGCTCGGCAAGCTCGTGATCGCCGTCGGGGTGGCGATCGCCGACCCGCACGTGGACACGGCGTTCGACGGCCCCCAGATCGACCTGGGCCCCCACCTGCTGTACGAGTCGGGCAACGACCCCTGGCAGCTGATGTTCTGGGCCCGGCTCCCGGTGATCGTGCTGACACTGCTGTTCGGGCTGGTCGTGTTCACCTTCGCCCGGGAACTCGCCGGGACGGCCGCGGGCCTCGCGGCACTCGCCCTGTACTCCTTCTCCCCCGACGTCGTCGCCCACGGCTCGCTGGCCACGCTCGACGTGCCGACGGCCGGGTTCCTGCTCACCTCGGTGTGGCTGCTGTGGCGGGCCCGAGTGCGGCCACGGCTGTACGTGCCGCTCGCCGGCCTGGCGCTCGGGGCGGCGCTGGCGACCAAGATGAGCGCGCTGCCGGCCGTGCCGGTCCTGCTGGGACTCGCCGCGTTCTCGGTGTGGAGCGCGGCTCGCGACGACGGGACGCGCAAGCGGATCCTTGACGTGCTCGCGGGGGCCGCCGTGCTGACGCTGGCTGCCGTCGCCGTCGTATGGGCCTCGTACCTGGTGGTCGATCCGCGGCTGCGGTGGACGTCCCAGGACCCGGTGCCGGTGGTGCACGGGCTGCGGGGGACCCTCGTCGACCTGCTGCCGTTCCCCCAGGCCTACGCGGACGGGATGCGCCTCCAGTTCCGCTTCGAGAACCACCCGTGGGAGGGCTTCCTGTTCGGGCGGGTGTACACCGGGCACCTCTGGTACTACCTGCCGGCGGCGCTGCTGGTGAAGACCCCGCTGGGTCTGCTCGCGCTGTGGGCCGCGGGGGCCGTGGTGCTGGTGACGGTACGGCGGGTGCGGCCCGCCGCGCCGTACCTGCTCGTGCCCGCCGGAGTGCTGCTCGCCTCGGCCATGACCGGGTCCCGGGACTTCGGCACCCGGTACGTGCTCTTCCTGCCCATGTTCCTGACGGTGGCGGCCGGTTGTGTCCTGGCCGTGCGCCGACGACCGGCGATCGTCGTGACCGCGGCGCTGGTGCTGTTCGTCGCCGTCAGCTCGCTGCGGGCCTTTCCCTTCTACCTGCCGTACTCCAACGAGGCGTTCGGCGGACCGGCCCGCACCCATCTGCGGCTGCACGACTCGAACGTCGACTGGGGCCAGGACCTCGGCCGGCTCGCCGACCGGCTGCGCGAGCGCTACCCGGACGAGCGGATCTGGCTCGTCTACAAGGGCAGCGGGGTGCCGTCCGCCTACGGCATCGAGGCGTCCGATCCACGCGAGGTGCCGGTCGGCGACGTGCGCGGGCTGCTGGTCGTGTCGGACTCCTCGGTTGCCAAGGCGAAGGGACGGCTGGCCGAATTGATCGACAGCAGCCGTCCCGTCGACGAGGTCGGTCACTCGATCACGATCTATCGGCGATGATCACCGCACCGGGCCCGGGACGCGTCCGTTCCGCAGCGCATCGCGACCACTCGGCGCATCGCGTCCGTTCAGCGCATCGCGTCCTGGAACCCCTCGGCGCTCACGTGCGCCATCGCCCTGCTCGCCACCCGGTAGCGGCCGTTGGGCACCTGGGCCGACCTGCTGATGTGCACCGTGAGGGGGCCCGCCCACTCGTAGCCCTGCCGCTCACCGTGCCGGGCCAGGCTGTCGGTGAGCTCCTGGCCCACGTCGGTGCCCCGGCGCACGAGTTCGTCGTAGGCGAAGTCCGCGAGCTCGACGTCGTACGCGTTGGGGACCACCACCCGGCGCTCACTGCACACGACGACGTTGCTGTCGCACTCGCGCCGCAACGCGTCGAGGAGTTCGACGGGCTCCCGGTCGACGACCCGCGCCCACAGTGCCTCCCAGCCGTGCTCCATTGCCTGTTCCAGCGCGCTCAGCGCACCCATGTCCTGTCACCTGCCGAAAGCTCTTGTGTCGTGGGCGGAGTCATTCCCGGGCGAAGTCGTCGGGTTCCACCCGCGCTTCCTCGAACGCCTCGCGCAGGGTGCGGCCGCTGCCGCCGGGTGCGGGGGCCGCGCTCTCCTCGTGGTGCGGGTGCAGGAGCTCCTCGGTGGTGTCGGTCGTGCGCCGGTTCTTCTCGGGGACCGTCATACGGGGCCGCTCCTCAGGTGTCGTCGGATCGGACGTCGTCGAACCGGATGTCGACGAAGGTCTTGCCCAGCGGCGGGTTCCCGGTCGGCGCCGACGTACCCGTCCCGATCGGCGCCGGCGCATCCGCTCCGATCGGCGGTGGCCGGACGCTTTCGTACAAGCGCTGGTCACCGTGGGGTGTGGGCTATGTTGACTCCCCGTGGCAGACAAAGGAGGCGCCTCGGTGTCATCGCCGCAGCAGGCACGCGCACAGGCATCCGCGATCACCTCGGGCAAGACCGCACCGGAAGCGGAGGCCGCCCCGGCCTCCCAGCTCAGGACCCTCTTCGACAGGCCCCGGCTCTCCCCGGGGCAGCGGCGCATCGCGCAGTACCTGATCGAGCACATCACCGAAGCGGCGTTCCTGTCCATCACCGATCTCGCGGAGCGGGTCGGCGTGAGCCAGCCCTCGGTGACGCGGTTCGCCGCGGCCGTGGGCTTCAGCGGCTACCCCGCCCTGCGGGAGAAGCTTCAGTCCATCGCGCTCGGCACGCTCGCCGGCGGCCCGCTCGCCGACGACGAGTCGCGCGGCAACGAGCTCCAGGCCGCGGTCGACGCGGAGATCGAGAACCTGGAGAACCTGCGGCGCGACTTCGCCGACCCCGACCGGATGATCGAACTCGGCCGCAGCTTCTCCGAGTCGACCCCGCTGACCGTCCTGGGCCTGCGCATCTCGGCGTCACTGGCCGAGTACTTCGCCTACGCCGCCCGCCGTATCCATCCCGACGTGCGGCTGGTCACCCGCGGCGGCAGCGTCGCCTACGACGCCCTCCTGCAGTCGCGCGAGGCGGGCGGCACCTGGGTGCTCGCGTTCTCGATGCCGCGGCATGCCCAGGAGACCCTCACCGCCCTGCGGGTCGCCCGCAGCGCCGGACTGAAGGTCGCCCTCGTCACGGACCTGGCCCTCGGGCACGTGGCCGACGAGGCGGACGTCCTCTTCTCCACCGGCACCGGCTCCCGGCTGGTCTTCGACTCCTACGCGGCACCCGGCGTGATCGCCGCCGCCCTGCTCCAGGCCATGACCGACGCCGATCCCGAGCGCACCCAGGCGCGGCTCGAGGAGTACGAGCAGATCTCCGACCAGCACCAGTTCTTCCTCCGGGACTGAGCCCCTCCGACCCCGGTCATACGGCTGCACACCGGGAGCATCCGTAATAAATCGAGCATGAATGTTTTCATACGCCTTGCCAAGCAGACGGCATATATAAATACTGCTCACGGATCACCCCGGGACACCTCCGGGAGCATCCGCACCCCTGTCCCCGTCCCCACCCCCACACCGCCCGAGAGGGCTCCTGTTACGGACATCCCGGGCCGTCGTCACCTACCCGCGTCGGCGCTCGGGGTGTTCGGTAGGGCCTCGCCTGCACGCGAGCCCATGGCGGCCCCGGTCATCCCCTAGGCCGGGGCCGCCCAACCCGTCGGACCACCCGCACGACGCCGCACACCCGGAAGCGATCACCATGCCCCTGATGACGACCACGCGGACCACCACGCGCACCGGCCCGGACTGGCCCTGCCAGGTCAAGACGCCCGGCAGCTACGACTGGGAGCGCTCCGCGGCCAAGTGGCTGCGCGAGCTGGTGCCGGCGCGGTACGCGAGCTATCCGGCCCTGATGCGGCACACCGTGCTCCTCGCCCGGCACGCGCAGATCCAGGTCCAGCACGAGATCAGGGTCGCCCGCACCGCACTGCAGACCGCCCGGGCGGACCTGCCGTCGCTCGGGCTGCCGGAATCGGTCATCGAGCACACGATCAAGCTGTACGCGGCCGAGGTGCTCCAGCTGCAGCACATCGCCCGCAGCATCCGCGCGGTCACCCAGGCCCTGGTCGACCACCACGGGCGCTGAGCCGTCCGCGAGGCATGACCCACGCCGTCCGTGGGACCCGTGGCGAACATGAGCACCACCGAAGTACGGCGCGGCGATCCGGTCACCACGGTCCTCACGTGGGAGGTGCGCCCCGGCCGGGAGCAGGATTTCGAGCGCTGGACGCGCGGGATCACCCAGTGCGCCCGGCGGTTCCCCGGCAATGAGGGCGTCTCCTGGCTGCGCCCCGAGGACGGCCACCGCTTCCACGCGGTGCTGCGCTGGTCCGACGCTCACCGGCTCACCGCCTGGCTGGAGTCGGACGAGCGGGCCGCCTGGCACGAGCGGATCGACGACATCGCCACGGAGCTCGGCAGCGAACGGCAGTCGACCACCGGACTCGAGACCTGGTTCAGCCTGCCCGGCACCACCACGCGGCCCCCGGTCCGCTGGAAGATGGTGCTGACCACGTTCCTCGGCGCCTTCCCGTGCACACTGCTGATCCAGTGGCTGGTGACGCCCCGCACCGCCGCCTGGCCCCTGCCGGTGCGGGCCGCGGTCTTCCCGGTGGTGCTGCTTCCCCTGCTCACCTACTTGGTGATGCCCCTGCTGAGCCGGGTGCTGCGCAGGTGGCTGTACCCGCCGCCCGACCACTGACCCCGCCACCGAGGGGGCCGGCAGTCGGTCGACGCGCGGTGTCACCGGTGGGTGGGATGTGTGTCCACAAGAGCGCGATCGACCCGCGGGCATGTGCGATGCTCAACGCGTGACGAGCGAGTCCGCCGGCCCTTCCCACACCGGTACCGCGCCCGACATGGCCGCACTGGCCAGGGTCGTGGCCCGACAGCGTGCCGAAATGGACCGGTTGCGGGACCAGGCCGCCGTCTCGGCGGTCCTGGAGCGGGCCAGGGGCGCGCTCATGGCGCTGACCGGGTGCGCTCCGGACCAGGCCGGCGAGGAGCTGCTCCAGCGCGCCGAGGCCGGCAACCGCACACTGCTGGAGGAGTGCTGGATCACCCTCGGCTCCCTGGCACCCCCGGCGGCCGGCACCCCCGCGCCGGCGGGCGTCGACGTCGACCTTCCCGACGCCCTCCTGTCCGCGGTTCCCGGTCCGGCCGGCCCGCGCTCCCGCCGGGCGGACAGTGCCCCCGAGCGTGACACCGTCGAACCGGACGACGGCTTCACCGCACTCGGCCGGCTCGGCAAGGCCCTCGTCCACGTCGCCACGCCCCAGGACCTGGCCGGCTGCCTCCTGGAGGAGCTCGCGGTGGACGTCGGCGCCGATGCGCTGCTGCTCTTCCGGTCGCTGCCGGCCGGAGGGCTCGAGCTGATCGGCCACGCCGGCATCGACGCCACGCTGGCCGCGCAGTGGGCGCAGGTCCCCCCGCTGAGCGGGCTCGTGGCGATCGAGGCGCTGCGGGCGCGCGAACCCCGCTGGCTGGAGGACTTCCCGACGGACCGGGCGCGGCACGTACTCATCGGGGACCCGCCCGAGCGCTGGCTCTCCCGCGCCTGGCTGCCGGTGCCGACCGGCGACGGGGCCGAGGTCTGCCTCGGGATCCTGCGCGAGCGCGGCGGCCCGTTCTCACCGCAGGACAAGGAGCTCCTGCGGGCGGTCGTCCGGTTGTGCGCCGGCTGGCTGCGGTTCTTCGGCGACCGGCCGGAGCACACTGCCGACTCCGCGGCCGCCGCCATCCAGCCCGTGTTCGACTCCCTGCCGGGCTCGGCGCTGCTGCTGACGCCGCTGCGCGCCCCTTCGGGAAAGGTCGAGGACTACCGCATCGACGCCGCCACCAAGGGGGCCGTCGACGTCGTGGGCCGCACCGGCGGACAGCTGCTGGGCCGACGGGTCCTGGAGTGCTTCCCGAGCATGGCCGACGAGGCGGTGTGGCACAGCTGTCTGCGCACGTTGAGCACGGGCGAGCCGTTCGAGGGTGAGCCGTTCACCCACCAGGAGGTCGTGGACGGCACCGCCGAACTGCGCACGTACGCGGTGCGCGCGGCCCGTCTGGGCGGCGCCCTGGTCGTCACCTGGGTCCGGCACGACTCCTCCGACCGGCAGGAACAGCGCCTGGCGGACGTCCAGCGGCTGGGGAACCTGGGCTGGGCGAACTGGAACCTGGTCACCGGCGAGGGCAGCTGGTCCTCCCAGACCTTCCTCGTCCTGAACCGGGACCCGGCGCTCGGACCGGTCCACCTCACCGACCTTCCGCGGCTCGCGCTGCCCGAGGACGCACCGGTGCTGGCCGGGGCCGTGCGGGAACTGCTGTGCTCGGGGCTCCAGTTCGACGTCCCGTTCCGGATCCGGGCCGGGGACGAGGTCCGCCACCTGCGGATGGTCGCCGAAGTGGTGACGGACACCGGGAACGAACCCGTCGAGGTGCACGGCTTCGTCCAGGACCTCACCGCGCAGCGCAGCGCCGAACTGGCCCTCGTCGAGAGCGAGCAGGCGATCGTGACACAGCACGGGGTGCTGCGCGCCGAGCGCACGCTGGCCGCCCGGCTCCAGCACGCGCTGCTGCCCCTGCCCACCAAGCCGGCCCGCCTCGCCGGACTGCGGGTCGAAGTGGCCTATCTGCCCGCCCAGTCGGGCATCCACGTCGGCGGCGACTGGTTCAGCGCCATAGAACTGCCCGACGGCGACGCCCTGTTCGTGGTCGGTGACGTCGCCGGCCACGGCATCGACGCCGTGGCCACGATGGCCCAACTGCGTTTCACCGCCAAGGGCATGGTCATCACGGGCTCGTCGCTGACCGGGGCACTCGCCCGTCTCAACACCCTGCTGCTGCACTCGCGCGACTCGCACGGCACCGCGACCATGGTGCTGGCCCGCTACGACCCGACCGAACGCTGCCTGGTGTGGGCCCAGGCCGGCCATACCCCGCCGCTGCTGGTGCGCGGCACCGAGGTGCGCTATCTCGAGCGCCCGCTCGGCATGTTGCTGGGGGCGTGCTCCGATCCGAACTTCCAGGAGGCGCGCTGCGTCCTGGAGCCGGGCGACCGTGTCCTCTTCTACACCGACGGCCTGATCGAGAGGCCCTCGGAGGGCATCGACCACGGCCTGGACCGGCTCGCCGCGGCCGTCGCGGCCCACCGCACGGACGAGTCCGGCTCCCTGTCCCCCCTGCTGACCTCCTTGCTGGCGGGCGAGCGGCGCGACGACGTCTGCATGGTGGACATCCGGGTGCCGTACGAACCGGAGTGAGCCGGGGCGCGCGGTGCCGTTCGCCGGGCTCAGTCCGCCGGGTGGCCGGGCGGGATGGAGATCGCGTCGGACAACCGCAGCAGCCTCGCACCCCCGGTGTCCGCGCGCTCGCCCCACGCCTGCGGCTCCAGGACGAACCCGACGTGGTCACCACCGTCGACGCGCAGCACCACCGTGCCGACAAACCAGGCCGCCGCCTCCTCCAGTACGACGGCCCCGCCGGCCTCCTCGCGTCGGCGGACCCGGGCGAACTTGTCCGTCAGGTCTCCCGTCTCCCCACCGAACAGCTCGGCGAGGCCCCGCTGTTCACGGGTGAGCAGATGGACGGCGAGGCGGTCCGCGGTGCGGGCCACGCGGTAGGTGCGGTTGGCCTTCGACAGCCACACCACGTAGCGCACCGGCTCCATCGAGCACTGGGAGGCGAACCCGACGAGACAGCCCGCGCGCTCGCCGCCCGCGGCGGCGGTCACGACGCACATGTCGGGGTCGAGCCGGTCGAGGAAGGCGTCCATGCCCGCCATCCTCCTCGATCAGCCACCGCCCGTACGGGACTCCAGGTCCCGCCGTGTGTCGTCGCCGTACACACCGTCCTCGTCGCCGCGGATGCCGTACCAGAGCTGGAAGCGGGCAACGGCGGCGGTCAGGGTCGGGTCGTAGGTGCCGTCGGTGGAGCCGTTGTCGTAGACGTTCGGAATGCGCCTGAGGCGTTCCTGCAGGTCGCTCACCTCGGGGCCGCTGTCTCCCTGGCGGAGGGTGCCGGGGCCGTCCGGGTCGGTAGCGCCGGAGACCGTCGGGGTGGGCGTGGGGGCCGCGGAGGCGGTCCCGGTCGGCCGCGGGGCCGCGGCGGCGGTGCTCTCCCCGCGCCCGGCGAGCAGCAGCGCGCTGCCGAAGCCGATCACCGCGGCCGCGGTCACGGCCGCCGCGACCGCCGTGCGGCGCAGTCCCGGCACCCGTCCGCGCGCCATGTCGCGGGATCCCCTGATGCGGTCGCGCTCCTCCCTGACGGGCGGCAGTTCCTCGGTCGCCTCCTCGGCTCCGGACGGCGGGCCGGACCGCGTGAAGGACTCGAATCCGACGGGCACCCGGGGCGGCACGTCCTTCATGAGCTCCGCGAGCGCGTCGGTGCGGCGCGGACGCAGCACCCGGATGGGTTCGAGAGGTGTCCGGTCCGGCGACGCCCCTCGGTCGGACGGTGTCGGCATCCTGGTCTCCTTCCGTCCCGCGCACACGGGTCTGAGCCGTCCCCCGGGGAGTGATACGGCGCCAGGGGCCCGGGAGTTCAGCGCTTGCGCCCTGTTCCCGGGGGCTGCCGCTCAGCGGGGAGCGGAAGCGAGGAAGCGGTGCAGGGATGCCTTCATCGCCACGACGAAGGCATCCCTGCCCTCGTCGTCCAGGACGTCCAGGGAGAGGTAGGGGTTGAGGTCCTCCAGTTCGACCAGCAGGAGTTCGCCGCCCGGGGCCCGGCAGGCGTCCACGCGCTGGATGCCGTGATCGAGGGTGTTCCAGTCGATGAAGCGCCGGGCGAACTCCAGGTCGTCGGGGGTGGGCCGGTACGGCTCCAGCGCCCAGCGGCGGTCGGCGTGCGGGGCGTACAGGGCGTACTGGAAGTCGTGGTCGACGAAGTAGAAGGACACCTCGTAGGCGAAGTCGACGCAGGGCTGGACGAGGACCTGCCCGTCGATGTGGTCGCGCACCTCGTCGGCGGGGACGATCCGCAGGCCGATGGAGTCGGCGCCGAGCCGGGGCTTGACGACGTACCGGTCCGCCGCGGGCAGCCGGTCCAGGTCCTCGGCGCGGTCGGCGGTCGGAATGACGGGGAGTCCGGCGGCCGTGAGGTCGAGCAGGTACTGCTTCCCCGCCATGTCCGCCTTGCCGCACAGCGGGTTGTAGACCCGCGTGCCGGCTCGCAGCGCCCGCTCGCGGAACGCGTCGTAGGCGTCCTGGTATGCCAGGACCGGCCCGCTGTTGCGCACGACGACGGCGTCGAAGGCGTCCGCCAGCGCTCCGGCGTCACGCGGGTGGCACAGGGCGAGGTCGAAGTCCTCCCTGAGGCGTGCGCCGAGGAGGATGTCCTCGTCGCAGTAGCGGCGCCCGCGGGCCTGGTAGGCCAGGTCGGTGACGTAGAGCAGGGTGGGGCGGCGGGGCATGCGGGACTCCTCGGCGGGCGGGCGCCGATCGTATGCGGGGCGGCACCTGCCGGACAACGCGAAAGAAAGCACTCAGTTCCCTCGTCAGGCTGCACCCAGTGCCATCCGAGTGGTTCAGGTGCTACGTTCGCGACCATGAGCTCCACCAAGCCCGCCATGCGGGACGCGCTGGTCGCGGCCGCCTTCCAGCTGTTCCTGGAACGGGGTTACGAGCAGACCACCGTCGACGACATCGTCGCGCTCGCCGGAGTCGGGCGCCGCTCGTTCTTCCGGTACTTCCCGTCCAAGGAGGACGTGGTCTTCCCCGACCACGAGCGGTGCCTGACCGACATGACGGCCTTCCTGGCGGCGAGCGACCCCGGGTGCGATCCCCTGGAGCGGGTCTGCGAGGCGGTGCGGCTGGTGCTGCGCATGTACACCGAGAACCCGGACTTCTCCGTGCAGCGCTACCGGCTCACCAAGCAGGTGCCCGGTCTGCGCGCCTACGAGCTGTCCGTGGTGTGGCGCTACGAGCGCTCCTTCGCCGAGTACCTGCGCGGGCGCCTGAAGGGTCTGCACGACGGGACGCTGCGGGCCGACGTGATCGCGGCCGCCGTGGCCGCCGCGCACAACAACGCCCTGCGGTCCTGGCTGCGCTCGGACGGACAGGGCGACGCGGAGCAGGCGGTGGAGCACGCGCTCGGCTATGTGCAGGCGGCCTTCGGGGCGCCCGGAGCGCCGGCCGCCGACGAGCGGCCCGAGGACGTGGTGGTGATCGTCTCCCGGCGCGGTGCCCCGTTGTGGCGGGTGGTCCAGGAGATCGAGTCCACCCTGGACGGGGCCTGAGCCTGCCTCGGCCCTACGGGGGGGCTCATCCCGGGCGCCCGGCAAAAAGAGGGTACCCAGTACCTTTACGGCTGGCACTCAGTGCCATACGCTGACGGCGTGCACGGCGGCACAGGGAGCCGCGCACGTCCGTGCACGGTTACCCGGGCACGTGGGATTCCGGCCGAGCGCAGGGAGTTGACGAGCGTGTACCACCACTCAGGAACCTTTGCCCGTCAGGCAGGCGGCTCCGGGACGGGCGTTCTCGAGCCCGCCGCCCCGGCCACGGACGCGATTCTCTTCCAGCGCTGCACCTGGTGCGGTACGGCGATGTACCACCGGCTGCTGTGTCCGGTCTGCCAGGGCGGCGACCTGCGCACGGAGCGCAGCGAGGGCGTGGGCACGGTCCGCCACGCCACGGTGGTCCACCGCAACACCCCGGCCGCCCGCAATGTGTCGCTGATCGAACTGTCCGAGGGCTTCGTGGTCCGGGGCCGGGTGATGGGCCCGCCCGCCGCGATCCACAGCGGGGACCGGGTGCGGATGGCGACGGCGAAGGACCCGGTCCGCGGCGAGCCGGTCTTCCAACTGCTCGACGAGCCCTACCGCGCCTGGAGCTGACGCTCCCTCAACTGAGTTCGCCTGTACAGCTCTTCGGCCCCGTCCCGTCCGACGGCCTGGCCGTGGGATGCGTTGCGGCACCGCGGGCGCCGGGGCCGGGGACCACGAGTGACCCTGGTCCGGGGCGCCCGCCGGCGGCTCTCCTCGACCTCCGGTTCCAGCCGCCCCGCGCTGCCGTCGGACATGCCCCGGTAGCCCTCCCGTGGGGAGTTGGCGGTGAGGTGGCACGTCGTCGTGGCGCCCCGGGCGTGCAGGACCAGCAGGACCTTGTCGTCCTCGACGACCCCGAGTGACCCGTTGGTCCCCGCCGCTCCGCTGGCTTGATCACATCGCTCACCCACGGACGACGGCCTCGCACAGACAACCCACAGACACCTCTGCCCCGTCCTACGTGACGCGAGAGGCGCCCGGGACCGACGGGACGTCTGCGCACGGGGTTTTGAGGAGAGAACCATTGATCCGTGCCCGGCGAATAAGTGTGACCGCCGTGGCGGTGCTGGCGGCCCTGGCGGGCGCGCCCGGACTGGCACAGGCTCAACAGCCTTCCCATGCAGGCGTGTTGAGCGCTGCGGACGACAACGGACTTCCGCCGGGATGGCGGATCGACGGGAAGCACGGGGCGCGTGAGCTGGTCTGGCGCGCGCCGAAATCCGTGCCCATGGGGGACGCGCGCGTCGAGTTCCGCGCGGGCGACCGGCTGCTCGGGGTGCCGAAGCCGGCGAAGGACGGCCGGACCTTCCGCCTCGCCCTCGACGAGGCCGGGCCCACCGGACTGACGGACCTGCAAGTCACCGCCGCGGGACGCCGGTTGGACGCGGCGGCCGAGGAGCCGGGCAGGTCCGACGCACGAGGGGCGCGCCTCCCCGCGCAGGCGCCGGCGAACAATGTCGATCCCGGCAAGCCCGGCTCGTACCGCACGACCACCGGCTCGTACGACCTCGCCCCCGTGCGCCTTCCGGGATTCGCCACCCCGATCGAGATGAGTGCCCAGGTGGTGGCGCCGAAGGGTGCCACCGGCAGCCGGCCCCTCGCACTGTTCCTGCACGGCCGCCACTCCACCTGCTACAAGCCGGGCAGCGAGGACGACACGAGCGGCGACTGGCCCTGCGCGAACGGCTACAAGCCGATCCCCAGTGACAAGGGCTATCTGCGCGACCAGCAACTCCTGGCCTCCCAGGGCTATGTGACCGTGTCGATCTCGGCGAACGGCATCAACGCCCAGGACTGGCAGGCCGAGGACGCCGGCGCGCAGGCGCGTTCCTCGCTGGTGCGGCAGCATCTCGCCCGCTGGGCCGACTGGGCCGCCCGCCCCTCCACCGCCCCGGCCGCCGTGCGCCGGGCGCCGAAGGCCGACCTCTCCCGGGTCCTGCTCGTCGGCCACTCGCGCGGCGGCGAGGGCGTCAACCGGGCCGCCATGGACAGTCTGTACCCGCCGCCCGCCGCCGAGGACGGCTACCGGGGGCCGGTGCGCTGGAAGGTACGCGGGACCGTGCTCATCGGACCGACGATCTTCGGCCAGAATCCCGTCGCCGACGTGCCGTCCGTGACGCTGCTGCCGGGCTGCGACGGCGATGTCTCCGACCTCCAGGGCGAGGACTTCGTCGACGGCACCCGAGGCGTCAGCCGGGGCACCGCCCTGCACAGCGCGGTCTATGTCGTCGGCGCCAACCACAACTTCTTCAACAGCGAGTGGACCCCGGGCGAGGCCGAGGCGCCCGCCGATGACGACTTCGGGACCGACCCCGAGCAGCCGGACCCGGTGTGCTCGCCGGGCGCCGCGACCCGGCTGACCGCCGCCCAGCAGCACAAGGCGGGCTCCACCTACATCGCCGCGGCGGCCCGGCTCTTCGTCGCCGGGGACGACCGGGTGCTTCCGCTGCTCGACGGTTCCGGCAAGCGGGCTCCGTCCGCCGACCCGGCGCGAGTGCTGACCCATGCGGTCGGCGGCCGCCGCAGCGGCGGCTTCCTGCCGGACGCCGGGGCCAAGGTGACCGGTGCCCGGCTGTGCTCGGCGGTCGACCCGGACCCGTCCGTGGCCTGCCTGAACCCGGAGACCCCCGGCTCGTCCCCGCACTTCGCGTGGTGGGAGACGGAGAAGGAGACCGGCCGCAGCGCCGTGGACCTGAAGTGGTCCGCACCGGGCACGGCCGCACGCGTCACCCCCGCAAAGCCGCTCTCCCTGCACGGTTCCCAGAAGCTCGCGTTGCGGGTCTTCGTGCCGCCGAACACCACCGGCACGAAGTTCGACGTGTCCGTCACCGACTCGGCCGGCCGCCGGGTGACTCTGGGCCGGGCCGAGGTCGCGGGCCTGCCTGGCTCCGAGCGGACCGCGTCCTACTGGGCTCAGGAGGTGCGGGTCCCGCTGACGGCGGCGACCCGGGCCGGACTCGACCTCCGGCACGTCAAGTCCCTGGAGCTGACGCCCCGTTCGCGGTCCGGGCAGGCCTGGCTGATGGACGCGTGGGGCTGGGCGCCGGGCACTCCCGCGGTCAAGGCGGCCGCGCTGCCCCGCGTCGACGTGGGCCGCACGATCGTCAAGGAAGGTGACTCGGGCACCCGCACCTACCGGATCCCGGTCGGGATCTCCGGGCACGGCAGCGGCCAGGTCCGGGTGTACGTCATCGAACCGGGCAGCGGGCGGGCCCAGAGCAAACTGGTCACGGTGCGGCCCGGCAGCCACGCGATCGACGTACCGGTCGAGGTGAAGGGTGACACCGCCTACGGCGATGACATGCAGCACGACATCGCGGTCAAGGCCGTCCACAACGCCGTCATCGGCAAGCACCGGGGCGGGCTCACCGTCGAGAACGACGACCCCGAGCCGGTGATCACCCTGTCGCCGGTCGCGGACCGGGTGACCGAGGGAGAGACGCTGACCTGGCGGCTGTCCATCGACGCGCCCGTGGCGGTGGACATCTGGCAGCCGGTGCGGGTGCTTCCGGTCACCGAGGGCACCGAACTGTCCACCAAGGACGTGGACCCGCAGTGGCTCGCGGACTGGTCCGGTGATGTGCCCGACCCCGAGCGCCGGCTGTCGGACGCGAACCTGTGGGTGTGGCTGAACATCCCCCAGGGGAGCACCAGCGTGGACTTCATCACGCCGACCGTCCGGGACCAGGTGGCCGAGCCGACCGAGTCGATGCGCCTCGCGCTGACCGACGACAACGCCGATCCGCTGCCCGACCGGCCGGCGCTGACGGGCACGGTGCTCGACCGGCCGTGATCACACTGCCGTACGGCAGTGCGCGCTGACCGTTTGTGCGGGGCCCGGTCCGACCGGGCCCCGTTCGTCACAGGGTCACGCGGATCCCGACCGTCCCGTCCGACCCGCGGCGCAGCCTGCTGCCGAGGAGCGTGAGGCGGCCGAGGATGCCGTACTTCCGGGCCAGGAGCTTCCGGTAACGGGCGGTGGTCGCCGCGTCGCAGATCTCCGCCGTGGCCGGGACCTGGTCGCCGGTCGGGTTGCCCCGCAGGTCGCAGGGCCCGACGAGGACGTCCGCGCGGGCCCGGATCCGCTTCACCTTCCAGGAGTCGGCGGCCGACCACGCACCGAGCGCGTCCCCGTCGCGGACCACCCACACGGGGGTGGCGACCGGGGTGCCGTTCTTGCGATAGCTGGTGAGCAGCAGGTACTTGCCCGCGCCGAGCCGCTCCAGCGGCGTGCCGTCCATGACAGAAGTCTAGGCCGACACCTCCGCTGCGCCAGGGCGCGTTACCCGCTGCCGGTCCCCGATGCGTGGGGTTCAGGCCAACACGGCCCTGCGCGTGGCTGGTTGAGGCGCCTCGGGTGGAACCGGCGACACAGGATCACCGGCTGTCGTGAACGCGCCCGGCCCCGGCCGCGTATGCAAGGAGGGCACTCAACGACCGGAGGGCCCCGCGGTGCACACACCGCTTGTTCGGCTTCGGGAGCCATGCATGAGGCACGCACGACGACGGGTCGTCCGGCGAGTGACACGGCTGGCGGCAGTCGGCGGACTCCTCCTGGGAGGTGTGATGGTCACACGGGCCGTCGCGAGCGAGACTCCCGCCACCACCGCCGTACCGCACACCTACGCCGTCAAGGCGGGGCAGACGGGTGCGGATCTGGTGGCACGGCTCGGCTCCGCCCGTACGGCCGGCACCTGGATCGGCGCCGACGGCAAGCCGGTCGTCGCGGTCACCGACGAGCAGGCGGCCGCCGAGGTGCGCAAGGCGGGGGCCAAGGCGAAGGTCGTCGGACACAGCATGGACGAGCTGAAGTCGGCGGCGAAGACGCTGCGTTCCGCGCCCCGGGTGGCCGGGACCGCCTGGTCCATGGACTACCGGACCAACGAGGTGGTCGTGCAGGGCGACAGCACCGTCTCGGCGTCCGAGTGGGCCGCCATGACGAAGGTCGCGGACGGCATCGGCGGCTTCGTCCGCATGGAGCGCACCGAGGGCACCTTCACCCCCCGCCTGAACGGGGCGCAGCCGATCCTGTCGACCGGCGGACGCTGTTCGGCGGGCTTCAACGTGACCAACGGCCAGAGCGACTTCATCCTCACCGCCGGGCACTGCGGCCCCACCGGCTCGACCTGGTTCGCGGACACCGGGGGCACCAACCAGCTGGGCAGGACCGTGTCCCAGAGCTTCCCGGGCAACGACTACTCCCTGGTCCAGTACGCCGACGGGAAGGCGGGCGACGGGGCCGGTGTGGTGTTCATCGGCAACGGCAAGGGTGTGCAGATCACCGGCGCCGGCGATCCGGCCATCGGGCAGCGGGTGTTCCGCAGCGGCAGCACGAGCGGACTGCGCGACGGCCAGGTGACGGGGGTCAACTCGACGGTGAACTACCCGGAGGGCACGGTCACCGGGCTGATCGAGACGAATGTGTGCGCCGAGCCCGGGGACAGCGGCGGGCCGATGTTCTCCGAGGGGATCGCGCTCGGCATCACCTCCGGTGGCAGCGGCGACTGCACCCAGGGCGGTACGACGTTCTTCCAGCCGGTGACGAAGGCGCTCTCGGATCTGGGCATGCGGTTGATCGTGTCGAACCCGGCCGCCGCCGGCGGGCCCTCTCCCGCGCCGTCGGCCACCTCCGCGCAGGGCTCGATCGCTCCCGGTGCCGCTTCTCCCGGTTCCGCGGCGGCGGTGGAGGGTGCCCAGGGCACGCCCCTGCTGAGCCGGCTCACGGACACCCGGAACGTCGGGCCCGGTCTGCTGGTCGTCGGGGGGAGTCTGATCGCGCTGGTGGCGGCCCGGTACATCCGCTCGGAACAGGACCGCAAGGCGTATCAGCGGTACTACTCGACGACCTGGGGCTGAGTCCCGCTTCGACGAGCACCGCCCGAACGGCTCGAACGGGCGGCAGGCGAACCCGCCGAGGATGCCGGGCCGCAGCGGGCAGCATCACAGGCCATGGCCCGCCGGAGGCACCGGCCTCGGCGGGGGCGATGCACGGGAGCGCGACGCCGGCACCGGCCGGCGGGTCCGTCGGGGACTCCGGTCACCGAGGAGCACTCCGCACACCCACTCCGACAAAGGTGACGTGGGCGCGGCGGGACAACGGACCGCTGAGGCCGGTGCGAGGAGAGGGGCCGCCCCGTCAGGGGTGGCCGGGGGCGGGCGGTGCTGCCCCGCGGGGTTCGCCGGGGTCAGGCCGCCCGGACCGGCTGCGGAGCGGCGGCGGCCCACTCCAGGACGAGGCGCTGATACTCCTCGCGCTGCTCGCCGCTCAGTGTCCCGCCCGCCCGGCGCCACAGGGCCCGGATCTCCTCGTTGACCTCGTCGGCCGATCGATCGGTCACGGGTTCAACAGTGGTGGACATGGTGTGAAGCATACGGCTCCGGACGTGAAGGCGCCGTGAGTAATCACACCAGAAAAGGGCATAACGGACCGTGTTACTGATCACGTCCAACTGTCAAGGGGTGTGGCCCGGTTCACACTTCGGCCACACCCAGGACCAGCACCTGGATCGCCAGTACGGCGGCCCCGCGGGCCCAGTCGTGAAAGTCGGACACCCTGGTCTCCAGGTCGATCGGGGCGGCCAGGGGGTGACGGTGGGAGCGGATCGCGTCCTCGACGGCCTTGCCCGCCACGTCCATCAGCCCGACACCCTCTCCGGCGAGCATGATCTTCTGGGGCATGGCGAAGTTGGCGATCTGGGCGACCAGGACACCGAGGGCGCGCCCGGCCTCCTCGATGACCCGGGCGGGCATGGGGTCGCCGGCCGCGGCGAGGGCGAGGATCTCCTCGTAGCCGTGGTCGCGGCCGGTGGCGGCCTGCACCTGGTAGCGGATGTTGGGGATGGTGAGCAGGGAGACGGCGCTGCCGCGGTTGCCGTCGGGCGTGAGGGGCCCGTTGGGGTCGATGATCCAGTGCCGTCCGAAGCCCCGGTCCTCCTCGGCGTAGGGGACGCGCCGGCCGCCCAGGACCAGGCCGTACCCGATGCCGGCGCCGATGGTGAGGACGACGAAGCGGTCGAGGCCGCGCCCCGCCCCGAACCATGTCTCGGCCTCGACGAGGGCGGCGACGTCGTTCTCGACGACCACGGGCAACCCCGTGCGCTCCTCGACGAGTTCACCGAGGGGGACGTCGCGCCAGTGCAGGAACGGTGACTCGCCGACGACGGCACGCTCCTGGACGAAGCCGCCGACGCCGATGCCGATGCCGGCGAGCCGCGGGTACGCGCGGGCCAGTTCGGCGGTCATCTCCGCCAGGAGGTCGGCGACCCGGTCGGGGTCGTGGCTGGCGAGGGGCCGGTCGTGGCGGGCGACGATCTCGCTCCTGAGGGTGGTGACGACGCCGTAGACCATGTCCTCGGTGATCTTGAAACCGATGAAGGAGCGGGACTCGGCGACCACGTCGAGCGGTTGCGAGGGGCGCCCCTGACGCACCTCGGCCGGGGCACCCGCCTCGGGGACCTCGACCAGCAGGCCGGACTCGATGAGCGGTTTGGTCAGCCGGGTGAGGCTGCCGGCGGACAGGTCGAGACGGCGGGCGAGTTCGGTGCGCGACAGCGGGCCGTGGACGAGCACCTCGATCGCCACCGAGCGCTCACCGGCGCTCAGGGGTAGCCAGCTGGCGGCAACTGCGGTCATGAAGGTCAGACTCCCACATGATTTCTTTCGCCATAAAAGCAACGTGACCATGTTAAGGGGTCGATGGCGGCCCTGAAAAGAAGTTTGCAGCCCTCTTGACGCCTTGATTCTTCCACGGCAAAAGTAAGTGGCCGAGGACGAGCCACCGCAGACGAGGGAGTCTCCCGATGACCATCGCCTCCAGCAGCCCTCCGTCGCGTCTGCCGCTCGGCGACGCCGAGGGGGTACGGACCACACCGGGCACGGACCGGGGCACAGGCGGGTCGAAGGGGGGCGACGGGCGCCTGGCCGCGGTGTTCATCGCTCCGGCCCTGGTGGGTTTCGTGGTCTTCCTGCTCTGGCCGACGCTGCGGGGCATCTATCTGAGCTTCACCCGCTTCAATCTGCTGACGCCGGCGGAGTGGGTGGGCTTCGCCAACTACGACCGGATGTTCCACGACCCGATCTTCTGGGACTCGCTCAAGGTCACCGTCGAGTACGTGGCCATCAACATCGGCGTCCAGACGGTCTCGGCCCTCGGCATCGCCGTCCTGCTGCAGCGTCTGACGCAGTCGGCGGTGCTGCGCGGGATCGTGCTCACGCCGTATCTGATGTCGAACGTGGTCGCGGGCCTGGTCTGGCTGTGGATCCTCGACAACCAGCTCGGCATCGGCAACGAGATCATCGCCGGGCTCGGCTTCGACCGCATCCCCTTCCTCGCCGACGAGACCTGGGCGATCCCGACGATCGCCCTCATCAACGTCTGGCGGCACGTCGGCTACACCGCGCTGCTGCTGTTCGCGGGACTCATGGCCATCCCGAACGACATGTACGAGGCGGCGAAGGTGGACGGCGCGAGCGAGTGGCGGATGTTCTGGCGGATCACGATGCCGTTGCTGCGTCCGGTCCTGGCGGTCGTCCTGATCATGACGGTGATCGGCTCCTTCCAGGTGTTCGACACGGTCGCCGTGACGACGGCGGGCGGTCCGGCGAACGCGACCAACGTGCTCCAGTTCTACATCTACCAATCGGCCTTCGGGCGCTTCCAGTTCGGCTACGCGTCCGCGATGTCCGTCGCCCTCCTGGTCGTGCTGAGCGCGATCACCGTCCTGCAGTACCGGCTCACCCGGGCCGGCCAGACCGATCTCGGCTGACCCGGAAGGAGTCGACATGGCTGCCGTGACCACCACCACGACGACACGCGTACGGCCCACCGGGCGCCGTCCCCTCTCCCTGGGCCGGATCCTGGCCTGGGCGGCGATGGGTGCGATCGTGCTCGTGACCCTGCTCCCGTTCTACTGGATCCTGCGCACCGCGCTGTCCACCAACTCCGGGCTCGCCGGCCACGCCTCCGACCCGCTGCCGGTGGACCCGACCGGCACCGGATTCGCCCGCGCGCTGGGCCTGGAGTCCACGAAGGACGCGATCGCGCAGGGCGGTGCGGGCGGCGGGCTGAAGTTCTGGCGCTATCTGCTCAACTCGGTGATCGTCTCGACCCTGGTGACCGTCTGCCAGATCTTCTTCTCCGCGATGGCCGCGTACGCCTTCGCCCGGCTGCGCTGGCGGGGCCGCGACCAGGTGTTCGCACTGTTCCTGGCAGGGCTGATGGTGCCGACCATCTTCACCCTGCTGCCGAACTTCGTGCTCATCAAGGAACTCGGCCTGATCGACAACCTGCTGGGCATCGCGCTGCCGACGATGTTCATGACGCCGTTCGCGGTCTTCTTCCTCCGGCAGTTCTTCATGAACGTGCCCCGCGAGGTCGAGGAGGCGGCCCTGCTGGACGGTGCCGGGAAGGTGCGGATCTTCTTCCGGGTGCTGCTGCCGATGGCGTCCACGCCGGTGCTCACCCTGGCCGTGCTGACGTACATCACGTCCTGGAACGACTACTTCTGGCCGCTGATGGTGTCCTACAGCGACAACTCACGCGTCCTGACCGTCGCTCTGGCCATCTTCCGGGCCCAGACCCCGCAGTCGGGTGTCGACTGGTCGGGCCTCATGGCGGCGACGCTCATCGCCGCGCTGCCGATGCTGGTGCTGTTCGGGTGCTTCGCGCGCCGCATCGTGTCCACCATCAGCTTCACCGGGATCAAGTGAGGGACTTCTGATGCGACTTCGTACGCTGACCGCGGTGGCCGGCGCACTCGCCCTGTGTCTGTCGGGGTGCGCGCAGAGCGGCTCCGCCGGGTCCGCCTCGCACACGGTGACGTACTGGCTGTGGGACTCCAACCAGCAGCCCGCCTACCAGGCCTGCGCCAGGGAGTTCGAGAAGCGGAACCCCGGACTGCGCGTCAAGATCACCCAGTTGGGCTGGGACGACTACTGGACCAAGCTGACCGCGAGCTTCATCGCGGGCACCGAGCCGGACGTGTTCACCGACCACATCCAGAAGTTCGGCCAGTTCGCCGACCTGAAGGTCCTCGAACCGCTCGACGACCTGGGCATCGACGACTCCGCCTACCAGCCCGGCCTGGCGGCCAACTGGATGGGCCAGGACGGCCACCGCTACGGCGCCCCGAAGGACTGGGACACCGTCGCCCTCTTCTACAACAAGAAGATGACCGACGCGGCCGGGCTCACGGTGGCGCAGCTGAACGACCTGTCGTGGAACCCGAAGGACGGCGGCAGCTTCGAGAAGGCCATCGCTCATCTCACCGTCGACAGGAACGGCAAACGCGGCGACGAGCCCGGCTTCGACAAGAACAACGTCAAGGTCTACGGCCTGGCCACCAACGGCGGCGGGGACGGCGACGGCCAGACCCAGTGGAGCAACTTCACCGCCTCCACCGGCTGGAACTACACCGACAAGGCACGGTGGGGCACCAGGTACCAGTACGACAGCCCCGCCTTCCAGTCGGCGATCAAGTGGTACTTCGGGCTGGCGAAGAAGGGCTACATGGCGCCCTTCACCGACTACAACTCCCAGTCCAACCAGGCCAACACCCAGGTCTCGGCCGGCAAGGCGGCGACCGCCTTCGACGGAGCCTGGATGATCTCGACGTACGCCGGGTTCAAGGGCCTCGACATGCGCACCGCGGTCACTCCCGAGGGCCCCACCGGCAAGCGCGCGACCATGATGAACGGTCTCGCCGACTCCATCACCAAGAACGCCCGCAACAAGGAGGGCGCCCGCAAGTGGGTGAAGTACCTGTCGTCGAACGAGTGCCAGAGGACGGTCGGCGGTTACGGCATCGTCTTCCCCGCCACACCTGACGGCACCGCCGCCGCCGTGGCCGCCTACCGGAAGAAGGGCATCGACGTCACGGCCTTCACCGAGCCGGTCGCCGACAAGAAGGACTTCAGGACCTTCTCCTACCCCATCACCAACTACGCCGCGGACGTGTACGCGTTGATGCACCCCGCCATGCAGGACATCTTCGGCAACGGCAAGTCGGTGACGAGCCTCGACCGGACCAACGACCAGATCAACCTGATCCTCTCGCAGTGATCCCGCGACCAGTGAAGGGCACGCACTCCATGACGTTCTCCCTCGGCATCGTCGGCGCCGGCCAGTTCTCCGGCCAGTTCGCCACGCTGTTCCAGGCCCACCCCGGTGTCGGCGACGTCTACGTCACCGACCTGCTGCCCGAACGGGCCGAGCAGCTCGCCTCGGCGCAGGGCCTGGCGGGCACCTTCCCCACGTACGAGGCCATGCTGGAGTCGAAGGAGGTCGACGCGGTCGCGATCTTCACTCAGCGCTGGACGCACGGCCCTCTGGTGCTCCAGGGCCTGAACGCCGGCAAGCACGTGTACTCCGCGGTGCCCATGGCCATCACCACCGAGGAGATCTCGGCGATCATCGACGCGGTCCGGGCGACCGGGCTGACGTACATGATGGGTGAGACCAGCCAGTACAACCCGGCCACCGTGCACGCCCGCAACCAGATCGCCGAGGGCGCCTTCGGGCGGCTCTTCTACGCCGAGGGCGACTACGTCCACGACATGGATCTGGGCTTCTACGAGGCGTACCAGTACAGCGGCGGCGAGCGATGGAAGGAGACCGCCAGCTATCCCCCGCTGCTCTATCCCACCCACTCGGTGGGCGGGGTGCTGGGCGCCTGGCAGACGCACGCGGTGAGCGTGTCGGCCATCGGTGTGGTCGACGACCGCGGGGACGGCGTGTTCGACAAGGACGTCAGCCAGTTCGGCAACGACTTCTCCAACGCGACCGCGCTGTTCGAGGTGGCGGGTGGCGGTTCGTTCCGCACGAACGAGTTCCGGCGGGTGGGCTACCCCTCCCACATCCGGGAGTCACGTTTCCGGTTCTTCGGGACGGAGGCGAGCATGGAACAGCTCGCGACCGTCGCGCTGTGGCAGGACAAGAAGGGCGTCAAGGACATCAGCGAACTGCTGGAGCCCAAGCCCACCATGTCTCCTGACGACCCGTCACTCCAGCACATCGCGCCGGAGCTGCGGGCCGCCTTCACCTCCGGCTCGGCGCCGGTGCACGACCGGGCGCGGCTGCCGCGGTCGTTCGACAACCTGCACAACGGCCACGAGGGCAGCCACCACTTCCTGGTGGACGACTTCGTGACCGCGGTCAACACCCGCACCCTGCCGACGGTCAACGCCTGGGTGGCGGCCCGCTACACCCTGCCCGGCATCGTCGCGCACGACTCCGCGCGACAGGGCGGGGCCAGGCTGGAGATCCCGGACTTCGGGGACGCGCCCGACGCGTGAGCGTGCCGTCGCGCCGGGCGCCCGAGGACTCAGGTGCCCGGCTTGCGGCCGTACACGAAGACGTCGTCGCCCTTCTTCAGCAGCGACCAGTACTTCTTGGCGTCCTTGGGCGTCATGTTGGTGCAGCCGTGGGAGCCCGGCGGGTTCCACATGCTGAGGTTCACCGAGTGGAAGGCCTGGCCGCCGTCGAAGAACTGGCTGTAGGGCATCGGCACGTTGTAGATCGACGAGACGTGGTCGATGTCCCGCCAGTAGATCTTCTTCAGCCCTGTGCGGGTCTCGTAGCCGTTGCGGCCGGTGCGGACCGGGACGGGGCCGTAGACGAGGCGGTCGCCGTCCTGGATCCAGCTCAGCTGGAGGGTGAGGTTCACGCAGGCGATGCGGCCCTTGTTCGTCGGGCACTTGCCGTCCCGGTTGGGGTTGCTGCCGACGGCCTTCTGCTTGTTCATCAGGTCCATCACGCCCCAGGTGACGGATCCCGCGTAGCCGATGTTCGGTGTGATGCCGTGCTTGGTCTGGAAGGCCTTGATCGCCTTGCAGTCGGCGGTGGACTGCCGTCCGTCGACCGGACGGCCGAGGAACTTCTCCACCTTCTTCTGGTACGGCCCCGCCTGCGTGGTGCAGCTCGCCGCCTGCGCGGGCGCGGCGCCCAGCGCGATGGTCAGCGGTGCGACGAGTCCGGTGATCCCGAGTGCGACGGCACCCCGTCTGCGTATGTCCCCCATGGCCCTGTCCCCTTCATACGTTTGTACCGTCCTGCGATCTCTGCCATCTAGACAGGTGTCCGCCCTCGTTCGTTGTACTGCGACGTGCCCTGGGACCGAACGGTGACAATTGTCGAGCCGGTGAAACAGGAGCCTTCCTGCGGGCAAGGACGTGCTCCTCACGGCAAGGCCATAGAGTAATGCGCCATGCGAAGCCTCGTCCGGCTGCCGAAGGCTCACCTCCATCTGCATCTCGAGGGCGCGATGCGCCCGTCCACGCTCGCGGAACTGGCCGGCGAGCGGGGTCTGCGTCCACCGGCGGTGGGCGCCGGCTTCGCGTCGTTCGAGGACTTCGGGCCCTTGTACGGTGCCGCTGCGCAGCTGGTGCGTGAAGGGCCGCGGGAAAATCTTCTGCGGCTGGTGCGCGAGGTGGTCGAGGACGCCGCCGCGGACGGGGCGGTGTGGATCGAACCGCACGTGAACCCGCTGACCTACGAGGCTGATCCGGGGGCGGCACTCGACGTCCTGGACGCGGTGCTCGACGAGGGGTGCCGTACCGCTGACAGGCTGGGCATCGGCTTCGGCGTCATGGTGTTCGCCCGGCGCAACGCGGATCCCTCGGAGGGTGTCGCGGCCGCTCGACTCGCGGCCCGGCGCGCCGACAAGGGGGTGGTCGCCTTCGGCCTGGCCGGCGACGAAGCCCGGTATCCCCCGGAGCCGTTTGCCGAGGCATTCGCCATCGCCCGTGACGCCGGACTGATCTCCGCCCCGCACGCAGGGGAATTCGCCGGTCCGGCCGGCGTGAGCGCCGCACTCGACGCGCTCGGCGCGCAACGCATCGCACACGGTGTACGGGCAGTCGAGGACCCCTCGCTGCTCGCCCGCCTGGCTGCGGAAGGCGTGGTCCTCGACGTCTGCCCCACCTCCAACGTCGCCCTCGGAGTCGTGGAATCCCTCTCCGCCCATCCCCTTCCGAAGCTGCTGCACGCCGGCGTCCGCTGCACCCTCAACGCCGACGACCCTCTCCTGTTCGGCTCCGGCCTGCTGGACGAGTACACGGCAGCCCGCACGACTCTCGCCCTCGGCGACGACCGACTCGCCGCGATCGCCCGTACCTCGATCGAGTCCTCCGGCGCCCCTCGCACCCTCAAGGACAAGGCCGTCGCACTCGTCGCCGACTGGCTGGACACCCTCTAGTCGGCCGTCTGCCCGCCCCTGCCGGGGTGGAGAGCCGTGTGGAAGCCGGTGTTGACCGCGGTGAGGCCGCCGTCGACGACCAGCGTGGTGCCGGTGATCCACGCCGCGTCGCGGGAGGCGAGGAAGGCGACCGCGGCGGCGATGTCCTCGGGCTCGCCGACCCGGCCCAGGGGGTACAGCCGACGCAGCTCCGAGAGCTCCGCCTCGCGCCCTTCCCAGGCGGAGGTGCGGACCGTCCCGGGGATCACCAGGTTGACGCGGACCCCGCGGGCCGCCGCGTGCCCGGCGAGAGTGCGGGTCAGGGAGCCGAGGCCCGCCTTGGCGGCGCTGTAGGCATGGTTCCCGAAGTCCTGGAGCCCGTTGACCGAGCCGATGTTGACGATCGCGCCGCGCCCCGAGGCGACCAGGTGCGGGAGCGCCGCCCGCGAGCAGCGGTACGGCCCGCTCAGCGTGATGTCCAGGTCCCGTGCCCACTCCTCGTCGGAGTCGTCCTCGAAGAGCGGGGTCTCCGGGGTGCACCGCGCGGCGCAGTTGACCAGGACGTCGAGGGTCCCGAACGCCGCCACGGTGTGGGCGACGGCCGCCTCGACGGCCGTACGGTCCGCCACGTCGCACTGCCACGCCTGTGCGGTGAAGCCCTGTTCACGCAGGCGCGCCGCCGTCTCCTCGACCACGTGCCCGTCGCGGTCGGTCAGCACCACCCGCGCCCCCTCCTCGGCGAGCCGGCGGGCCGCCGCCGCGCCGATCCCGCGGGCGGCGCCCGTGACCAGGGCCGTGTGTCCCTCGAAGCGCTTGGTGTGGGTCATGGGCCGAAGATAGCCCCTCGGTGATCAACAGGGCAGATACCGTGCGTCCATGTCGGCGTTCATACAACAACTCCCCGCGCTCATCGGCGTCGTGATCGGCGCACTCGGCTCGTACGTGGCGGTCGTGCGCAGCGACCGCGCGCGCTTCCACCGTGAACAGGCGGCCCGTTGGGAGGAACGGCGGCTGGCGGTGTACTCCGACTACGCGCGGACGCTGAAGAAGACGATCACTCTCGCGTGCCGGGTGGCGTCCCACTTCGGCAACGACCCCCATCCGCATCCGCTGACCCCTCAGGAGGCCGCGCCCCTGCTGGCGGAGTCCACGCTCGCCCGGGACCCGGACGGGGAGGCCCTGCTACTGCTGGGGAGCCCGGAGGTGGTGGAGAAGGCGCGGGTGTGGGTCACGGTGGTGCTGGAGATGGAGCAGTTCCTGCGCGACGAAAGGCGCGATCCGGCGGCCTGGCGGACACTGCTGGAACGGCACCGCAACGGGCGCGACGGCTACTACGCGGCCGTACGCGACGACCTGGCGCTGCCACCGGGCCTCGCGGTGCGATGGCAGCTGCCTCCGTTGCGGCCGTCCTGACCTAGCGGTAGCCCGACGTGTCGGCCGGCTTTCCCGCGTCCTGGACCTCGACCATGTAGCGCCAGGCGTCGGGGCGGCTGCCGTCGAGGTCCGTGAAGCCGTACGTCCGGGCGAGCGAGCCGCTGTCGAGGGACTGGCCGTTCCAGCGGGACACGTCGGGGTCGGCTGCCAGTGCGGCGACGGCACGGCCCACGTAGCGGGGGGTCTCCGAGATCGCGAAGTGGGGGACGCGGTCGAGGGCGTCGCGCCAGTTGTCCTCCCGCACCCCGAAGTGGTCGAGCATCATCTCCGAGCGCAGCCAGCCCGGGGTGAGCGCGACGGCGGTCGCGCCGCGCGGGCCGACCTCGTGTCCCAGGGCGAAGGCCATGCGGACGACGGCCGTCTTGGCGAGGTCGTAGAAGAAGGACACGCGGTAGTTCTCGCGGTTGTAGGCGTCGGTTCCGTCGGTCATCTCGACCACGAGGCCGCCGGGCCTGCGCAGCAGCAGGGGCAGGGCGTGGTGGCTGGTGATCGCGTGTGTGTCGATCGCGAGCCTGAGCAGCCGCAGACCGTTGTCGAGGTCGTGCTCCCACACCGGGCTGTCCCACGCGAAGAGGTGTTCGCCGCCCCAGATGTCGTTGACGAGGATGTCGAGGCGGTCCTGCTCGCCTGCGATGCGGTCGACGAGCGCGCGGACCTGCGCGGGGTCCAGGTGGTCGGTGGGTACGGCGATGCCGTGGCCCCCGGCCGCCGTGACGAGGTCGGCGGTGTCCTCGACGGTCTCCGGGCGGTCGTACTCGGAGCGGCGGGCGCGGGTACTGCGTCCGGTGACGTAGACGGTCGCTCCCGCCGCCCCGAGCTCCACGGCGATCCCGCGCCCGGCCCCCCGTGTGGCCCCGGCGACCAGTGCGACCTTGCCTTCCAGCGGCTGTGACATGTCCGACCTCCCGTTGTTGCCCGATGTCTCTTCGAGCATGGCCGGGAAGCCGGACAGCCTCTGTCGTGATTTACGGGAAGTCACCCGGCCGCGCGCAGTTTCTCGTCCAGGGTGTCCAGATCCGGCAGGAACCAGATGTGGCCGCCCTGGTTCGTCTCGTGGACGAAGTCCCTGAGGGCCGTGCTGTCGTCGAGGTGGCGGGTGACGTCACCGACGACCGCCAGCCGGACCCGGTAGGTCACGAACTTCTGCATCACCGCGCCCGCGACACCCGACCGCAGCCGGAAGAACTCCTCGGCGACCCGGGCCACGGGTACGGCGACCACCTGGGCGTCACGGCCCATCGCGTCGCCGATCAGGTCGAGGGCCGCCCGCTCGCCGTCCAGCGGCGGTCCGTCGGGGGCGCAGTGCAGGACGTTCAGACCGTTCAGGTGCACGACGTCGTCAGTGGCCACGGTCGATCCATTCCTGCAGGTGCGGGGCCTCGGCGCCGATCGTCGTCGGGTCGCCGTGACCGGTGAGGACCTTCGTCTCGGGCGGCAGGGCGAGGAGCCGGTCCCGGATCGAGTCGATGATCGTCGGGAAGTGGGACCAGGAGCGGCCGGTGGCGCCCGGGCCGCCCTGGAACAGGGTGTCGCCGGTGAAGACGGTGCCGAGGCCGGGGTCGTAGAGGCAGACCGCGCCCGGTGCGTGGCCGGGGGTGTGCAGCACCTGGAGGTCGATGCCCTCGGCCTCGATGACCTGGCCGTCGCGCAGATGGGCGTCCGGGTCGCGGTCGGGGTGGGTCTGCTTCCACAGCGGCAGGTCGTCGGGGTGCAGCCAGATGGTGGCGCCGGTGCGGTCGGCGAGGGCCGGGGCGGCGTCGATGTGGTCGTTGTGGGCGTGGGTGCAGACGATCGCGGTCAGCCTGCGGTCCCCCACGGCCTCGAGGATGGCGTCGGCGTCGTGGGCGGCGTCGATGACGACGACCTCGTGGTCGTCACCGACGATCCAGACGTTGTTGTCGACGTCCCAGGTGCCGCCGTCGAGGCTGAACTGTCCTGAGGTGACGAGGCGTTCGATGCGGGCGGCCATCAGAGCACCACCACCGAGCGCAGGACGTCGCCGTGGTGCATGCGCTCGAACGCCTTCTCCACCTCGTCGAGTTGGATGGTCTCGGTCACGAACGCCTCCAGGTCCAGGCGGCCTTGCAGATGCAGGTCGATCAGCATGGGGAAGTCACGGGAGGGCAGGCAGTCGCCGTACCAGGACGACTTGAGCGAGCCACCGCGCCCGAAGACGTCGAGGAGCGGCAGCTCCAGCTTCATCTCGGGGGTGGGCACGCCGACGAGGACGACGGTGCCTGCGAGGTCGCGGGCGTAGAACGCCTGCTTGTACGTCTCCGGGCGGCCGACGGCCTCGATGACGACGTCGGCGCCGAAGCCGCCGGTCAGCTCACGGATCGCCTCGACCGGGTCGGCGTCCTTCGAGTTGACGGTGTGGGTCGCGCCCATCGTGCGGGCCTTCTCCAGCTTGCGGTCGTCGATGTCGACGGCGATGATCCTCGCCGCGCCCGCGAGGTTCGAGCCGGCGATCGCCGCGTCGCCGACGCCGCCGCAGCCGATCACGGCGACGGTGTCGCCCCGGCCGACGTTCCCCGTGTTGATCGCGGCACCGATGCCGGCCATCACCCCGCAGCCCAGCAGGCCCGCGACCGCGGCCGAGACCGACGGGTCGACCTTGGTGCACTGTCCGGCGGCGACCAGCGTCTTCTCGGCGAAGGCGCCGATGCCCAGGGCGGGCGAGAGCTCGGTGCCGTCGGTGAGGGTCATCCTCTGCTTCGCGTTGTGGGTGTTGAAGCAGTACCAGGGCCGCCCGCGCAGGCAGGCCCGGCAGTTGCCGCACACGGCACGCCAGTTGAGGATCACGAAGTCGCCGGGCGCGACATCGGTCACCCCCTCGCCGACCGCCTCCACCACTCCGGCGGCCTCGTGGCCGAGCAGGAACGGGAACTCGTCGTTGATGCCGCCCTGCTTGTAGTGCAGGTCGGTGTGGCAGACCCCGCAGGCCTGCACCTGTACGACGGCCTCCCCCGGTCCGGGGTCCGGCACGACGATCGTCTCCACCCGCACCGGCTCGTCCTTGCCGGGTGCGATCACCCCGCGTACCTCCTGCGCCATGGCCCTGACCCCTTCGTTCGCCCGGTGTACGTCCCTTCGACCCTACGCGTGACTGATCGGTAACGGCACCGATTCCGGCCCGCGCACCCCCCTCACGGAGCACGGCCCGGGCCCCCTGGACCGGCACCTCGGCTGCGGCTGCTGCACGCCGGGCCGAGGCCGCCCACCGGCTCGTCCGGCTGGGTCCGGCTCTCCCCGCCGTCCGGCGTCCAGGGGGGAGGGGCCGTCCTCGCGCCGTGCGCCCCATGGGCGGTCCGGGGGCCGCCGGATCCACCTGCCGGGCGCGGGCGAGGTGCTCGCGGGAATGCCGGACGGCTGTCTGCCTCCGGAGCCGGTCCGGCCGCCGGTCGTCCGCGCCCCCGGAACCGGCGGGCACCCCGGGAGAGCGCCGACGTAGCCTGGGGGCTCCGCATGCCGTAGGGCCGGAAGGAGTGCCGTGGGCACCACCGAGACCGAGACCGGCCCGCCGACCTGGCGGCTGCTCCTCGGATACGTACGGCCGCACCGGTGGACCCTGCTGGCGGGTGCCGTGCTCTCGCTCCTGACGGGTGCCACCGGTCTGCTGCTGCCGCTGGTGGCCCGTGAGTTGATCGACGACCTGTCCCACGACCGCACGATCACCGGCGCGTTGTTCGTCATGTCGGGGCTGGTGATCGCCAACGCGGCGCTCGGCGGGCTGGGTTCGTACGTGCTGCGGCGCACCGCGGAGTCGGTGGTGCTGGGGGCCCGGCGCGCGCTGTCGTCGTATCTGCTGCGGCTGCGCATCACGGCCGTGGACCGCACCGAGCCGGGTGACCTGATGGCCCGGATCACCTCGGACACCACCCTGCTGCGGGAGGTCACCACCGACTCGCTCGTGGGCCTCGGGACGGGCGGGCTCACGCTGGTCGCCACCGTGGTGATGATGGGGCTGGTCGATCCGGTGCTGCTGGGCGTCACGCTGGCCGTGATCCTGGCCGCGGGCACGGTCCTCGGTGTGATCGTGCCGCGGATCAACCGGGCGAGCCGGCAGGCCCAGGACGCCGTCGGCGTGATGGGCGCCTCGCTGGAGCGCATCCTCGGCGCGCTGCGCACGGTCAAGGCGTCCGGCGCCGAGCACCGGGAGGAGCGGACGCTGCACGCGGCGGCCGAGGAGTCGTGGCGGCAGAGCGTACGGGCGGCCAAGTGGTCGGCGGCGGCGGGCAACACGGCGGGGCTGGCGATGCAGATCGCGTTCATCACGGTGCTCGCGGTGGGCGGGGCGCGGGTCGCCACCGGCGCCATCGACGTCGGAACGCTGGTGGCGTTCCTGCTGTACGTCTTCTATCTGATGTCGCCGATCCAGCAGGTCGTCGGGGCGATCACGCAGTACCAGACGGGCGCCGCGGCTCTCGCCCGCATCCAGGAGGCGCTACGGCTGCCCGCCGAACCGGCCGCTCTGCCCGCGCCGTTGCCCACCGACGGGGCCGCGCCGGCTTCCGTCGCCTTCGCGGACGTCCGGTTCCGGTATGCCGACGACCTGCCGTACGTCCATCACGGGGTGACGTTCGAGGTGCCCGCACGAGGGATGACGGCGTTCGTCGGGCCGTCCGGGGCGGGGAAGACCACGGTGTTCTCGCTGATCGAGCGGTTCTACGATCCCGAGGCCGGGGTCGTGACCCTGGACGGGCGGGACCTCGCGGAGTGGGAGCTGCCGCAGCTGCGGTCCGCGATCGGGTACGTGGAACAGGACGCGCCCGTGCTGTCGGGGTCGCTTCGGGAGAACCTGCTGCTCGGGAACCCGGAGGCCGACGAGGACGCGGTGAACCGGGTCCTGAAGACGACCCGGCTCGACGCTCTGGTGGCCAAGCTGCCCGGTGGGCTGGAGACGCTGGTCGGGCATCGGGGGACCAAGCTGTCCGGTGGGGAGCGGCAGCGGGTGGCGATCGCCAGGGCGCTGCTGCGGCGGCCCCGGTTGCTGCTGCTGGACGAGGCGACGTCCCAGCTGGACGCGGTGAACGAGGCGGCGCTGCGGGACACGGTGGCGGATGTGGCGCGCACGACGACGGTGCTGGTCGTCGCGCACCGGCTGTCCACGGTGACGATGGCCGACCGGATCGTGGTCATGGACGCGGGACGGGTGCGGGCGGTGGGGACGCACGGGGAACTGGTCGCGGGGGATCCTCTGTACGCGGAGCTCGCGGCGACGCAGTTCCTCGCCACGCAGGGATGATGCCGTCGCTCGCGGTGGCATTGAGGCCGACCGCGCGGGCACTGTCAGCCGGCCAGTCTCCGGAGACGCTCCGTGTCCCCGGTACGCGGGCACGTCACGCATGCCTGTGCCGGGCGGATCGCGTAGAACATGCAGCAGCCCGTGCGGGTGCGGGTGGTGTGGTGGTTGCCGTTCCCGTCCGGCAGTCGCCGGAAGTCCGCTCCGCTCGGGTAAGGGGCCAGGGCGATGGGCAGCACCTCGGAGGCCGCCGTGACCGCCGCCGTCTCCTCGCCGAGCATGCGGCCCAGGTACCAGATGCCGGACACCAGGTCGTCGCCGACCATGCCCCACAGTGCCCGTGAGCGGCGGCGGGCGACAGGGGCGATCGCGGCGAGCAGCGGGCGCATGTGCTCGGCGACCGCGCTGCGCAACCTGTCCCGCAGCGCGGCCTCCTGAGGGAGTGTCAGCACTCCGGGGACCGGGGCCAGTCGGTCGCCGGTCAGGCAGGCGAGTTCGGAGCTCGGGGTGATGGCGTACGTCCCCTCGGCGAGGTCGAGACGCAGGTCCTCGGGGCGGATCCGGGGCACCCTGCGGTCGAGGTACCAGGCCCCGCCCATCAGGACGCCGACCGTCCAGGCGTAGTCGTGCAGGGCCCGGGACGCGGCGACGTCCGGGCGTACGCGCACCCCGTAGCGCTCGTGAATCCTCTCCGACTCCGCGGCGACGTACGCGTGCAGCACGTCCGCGTCCGTCGCCAGCTCCGCGGCCGTCACGCCCGCGCCCGGGGTCTCCTCGACCCGGACCGTCAGCGCCTCGCAGGCGCCGGCCAGGCGTCGGTAGACGTCGCCGAGCGCCTGCGCGACCGCGCTGTCCGGCGACGTCTTCAGGCCCGGGGGCATCGGCACTCCCTCACAGGGGATTCACAGGAGGTCAAACAGGTAAGGCTCACCTTACTCATATGATCAAGTCCGGAGTGATCGAGGTGTTCCCACGTCAAAGCCTTCGCACAGGCGGTTGAAAAGTAAAGCAAGGCTAACCTAAGCTCACAGCTCGTGACTGCGACCCAACGGGGCGTACCTGCCACAGGTGTGCCCTTTCGTGCCTTCAGGCACATACCCCTGTTCCTCGCCGGCCTCGGCGCCCTGGCACTCTGCGCCGTGTTGAGCCTCGCGCTCGGCGCGCGCTCGGTACCCCTGTCCACCGTGACCGACGCGCTCCTCGGCGACGCTCACGGACGGGACGCGCTGGTGGTCACCGGACTGCGGCTGCCGCGGACGGTGATCGGCCTGGCGGTCGGCGCGGCGCTGGGCGTCGCCGGGGCCGTTGCGCAGGCAATCACCCGCAACCCGCTCGCCTCGCCGACCACCCTCGGCATCAACGCGGGCGCCGGTTTCGCGGTGGTCGTCGCGATCTTCGCGCTGAAACTCGACAGCCCCGTCGAGTACATGTGGTTCGCGTTCACCGGCGCGGCGGGCGCCGCCCTCTTCGCCCAGACGCTGGCCCGCAGAGCCGGGGACATCGACCCCGTACGACTCGCACTGGGCGGGACCGTGCTCCAACTCGTGCTGCTCTCCTGGACGTCGGCCGTGATGCTGCTGAACCAGCGCACCCTCGACGAGGCCCGCTTCTGGCTCGCCGGGTCGCTGGCCGGACGGGATCTCGACGTCCTGTGGCCGGTCCTGCCGACCCTCCTGCTGGGACTGCTCGTCTCCCTGGCCCTCTCCCCCGCCCTCAACGCCCTTGCCCTGGGCGACGATTCGGCCCAGTCGCTCGGTGTTCCGGTGGCCCGGATCCGGCTGGCGGGCGGAATCGCGGTCGTCCTGCTCGCCGGGTCCGCGGTCGCCGTGGCCGGACCGGTCGCCTTCATCGGGCTCGCCGCGCCCCATCTCGTACGACCGTTGCTCGGCGGCGACCACCGGCTGCTGATCCCCGGCTGTCTGATCGCGGGTCCGCTGCTCCTGCTCTCGGCAGATGTGCTCGGCAGGCTGGTGATCCGCCCCTCGGAGCTGGAGGTCGGCATCGTCACCGCCTTCCTGGGCGCGCCCCTGCTGGCGCTGCTGGCCCGGAAGGCGGCCCGATGAGCAACAGGTCCACGGTGTACGCGGGGGTCGGGCTCGTGACCCTGTGCGTGCTGCTCACCCTCTCGCTGACCACGGGCGAGATGAGCATCCCCGCGACCACCGCGCTGCGGGCTCTGGTCGGGCTCGGGGACGCGGGAGACGTCCTGGTGGTGCAGCAGTTCCGGGCCCCCCGCTGCGCGGCGGCGATCGTCGCCGGAGCGGGGCTGGGCGCGGCCGGCTGTGTGCTCCAGCGGCTCTTCCGCAATCCGCTGGCCTCCCCCGACGTCATGGGGGTGACGGGCGGCGCCTCCCTGGGTGCGGTCGCGCTGATCGCGGCCGGTGCCTCGCAGACCCTGATCCCGGTCGGCGCGCTGGGCGGCGGCCTTCTCTCCGCGCTGCTGCTCGGCGTGTTCGCCTGGCGCTCCGGGCTCGCCGTGACCCGGCTGGTGCTGACCGGGCTCGCCGTCCAGGCGGCTCTCGCGGCCGCCGTGAACCTGATGATCGTGCGCTTCCCGGCCGAACTCGCCGGCTCCGCCCTGCAGTGGACCACCGGCTCGGTCTACGGCCGCACCTGGACGCAGGTGTGGGGCGCGGGCGGCGCCATGGTGCTCGCGCTCGCCGTCGCCCTCGTCCTGCACCGCAGGCTCGCGGTGCTCGACCTCGGGGACGACTCGGCGGGCGCCCTCGGCCTCAACACCTCGACTGCCAGGCTCCAACTGCTCCTGATCGCGGTCATCTTGGCGTCGCTGGCCGCCGCCCTCGCCGGCCCGGTGACCTTCGTCGCGCTCGCCGTCCCGCACATCGTGCGGTTCGTGACCGGACCGCCGACCGCCGTGTCCCTGGCGCTCGCCTCCCTCACCGGGGCCGTGCTGCTGCTCGCCTCCGATCTGGTGGTGCAGCACCTGCTGCCGGTGGAGGGACTGCCGGTCGGCGCGGTCACCGCCACCCTCGGCGCGCCCTGGCTGCTGGTGCTGATGTTCCGCCAGAGCTCGCCCGTCCGCAGGAGTCACGCATGACCACGACACAGAAGCCGGAGCCGAGGGTGTCCACCTCCAACCAGCTGTCCACCCGCTCCCTCGACCTGCGCTACGGCGACCGGCTCGTCGTCGACGGGCTCGACCTGACCCTGCCCGGCGGGGCGGTCACCGCGATCGTCGGCCCCAACGCCTGCGGGAAGTCGACCCTGTTGCGCGGACTGAGCCGGCTCCTCGCCCCGGCCGCCGGCAGCGTCACGCTCGACGGTGCCGACATCCACCGGATGTCCGCCCGCGCGCTGGCTCTGAGGATGGGGCTGCTGCCGCAGCAGCCGGTCACACCCGAGGCGATCACCGTCGAGGCCCTCGTACGGCTGGGCCGCTATCCGCACCAGCGGTTGCTGAGCCCGTGGTCGGCGGCCGACCAGAAAGCAGTCGACGAGGCGCTGGAACGGACCGGCACCACCGCACTGCGCGACCAGCCGGTCGACCGGCTCTCCGGCGGTCAGCGCCAACGCGCCTGGATCGCCCTGGCGTTGGCACAGGACACCGAGCTGCTCCTGCTCGACGAACCCACCACCTTCCTGGACCTGCGGCACCAGCTCGACGTCCTCGACCTGGTGGCCGCCCTGCACGCCGACGCGGGCCGCACCGTGGTGATGGTGCTGCACGACCTCGGACAGGCCGCCCGGTACGCGGACCACATGGTGGTCCTCAAGGACGGCCGGCTCGCCGCCGCCGGCGCCCCGGCCGACGTCCTGGACGCGGACCTCGTCAGGTCCGTGTTCGACGTGGAGTGCCGGGTCGTCCCCGACCCGGAGACCGGCACCCCGCTGGTCGTCCCGAGAAGCAGCGCGGTGCGGCGCCCGGCCGCCGCCGACTGACCGCCCAACCCTCGAACCCCCGAACCCACGACCACTCGAACCACGGATCCCACATCCCGGATCCCTGCCGGCCAGATGCCTGTCAGATCTCTACCAGAAGGACCGACCCCCCATGCTCAAGCGCTCTCCCCTGCCCGGAATCGGCCGGCTCCTCGCCGTGCTGCTCTCCGTCCTCCTCGGCACGGCCGTCCTGGCCGCCTGCGGCAGCGAGGACTCCGCCGACGACTCCGCCCCGGCGAAGGCCGCCGCCTCCTCCGGTTTCCCCCGCACCCTCAAGACCGTCATGGGCGACGTGAAGATCCCGTCCCAGCCGAAGCGGGTCGTCGTGCTCGACACCGGGGAGCTGGACGACGTCACCCTGCTCGGCATCGACCCCGTCGGCGCGGTCGCCCCGCACTTCAAGACCGAGGGCGGCTTCCCGACGTATCTGAAGGGCGAACTCGGCGGCACCGCGGACGTCGGCCCGCTGCTCGAACCCAACCTGGAGAAGATCGCCTCCCTCAAGCCGGACCTGATCCTGTCGTCCAAGGTCCGCCACGAGGCCGTCTACGACAAGCTCAGCGCGATCGCCCCGACCGTCTTCACCGAGACCACCGGCGGTGTCTGGAAGCAGAACCTGAAGGTCCACGCCGAGGCCCTGGGCCTCGAGAAGGAGGCCGCGGCCAAGGTCGAGGAGTACGAGACGCAGGCCAAGGCGCTGGGTGAGGCCATCAGGAAGAAGGACGGCGGCACCATGCCGACCGCGTCCGTGGTCCGCTTCATCGCCGGCCCGACCCGGCTCTACCAGTCCAACTCCTACAGCGGTGTCGTCCTGAACGACATCGGCCTCCAGCGGCCGAAGTCCCAGGTGTCGAACGACCCCGAGGTCACGATGAAGGACGTCAGCCCCGAGCAGATCGACCAGGCCGACGCCGATCTGGTCTTCGTCACCACCGCCGACACCCCGGACAAGACCCAGCAGAAGCAGGTCACCTCCAACCCGGTGTGGAAGTCCCTCCCGGCCGTCAAGGACGGCAAGGTCTTCGAGGTCCCGGACGAGACCTGGATGTCCGGCATCGGGGTCCAGGCCGCCGAGCAGATGCTCGCTGACGTGGCGAAGGCCACCGGTGTGGCCCTGCCCAAGAAGTAGCTCCCGCTGATCGGGGCGGGCCGCGACCACGAGTGCGGCGGCCCGCCCCCGACCCCCCACCCACTAGCGGAAGTCGTCTGCCACCCATGCGTCTGTATCTGCTCGCCCTGAACCCGACCGACTCGGTCACCGAGGGCTTCCTGCCCGCCGCCGCCCGACTGGGCCTGGACGTCACCGTCCTCACCGACCAGCCCGAGGCCCACCGCCGCACCTTCCCGGACATCGAGGTCCTGGAGTGCGACGTCCGGGACTTCCGGGCCGTGATCACCCGGATCTCCACCCACCACCGTCCCGACGCCGTCTTCAGCAACAGCGACCACCTCCAGACCCAGGCCGCTCTGGCCGCCGCCTACTTCGAGCTGCCCGGCAAGGACTGGCGGGCCGCGCTGCGCGCCAAGGACAAGGCGGAGATGCGCAGACGTCTCGCCGCCTCGGGCGTGGACGCCGTCTGGTCCACCGAGATCACCGAGCCCTTGGCGCTCGACGCCCCCTACCCCTGTGTCCTCAAGCCCCGCGAGGGTGTGGCCAGCGAGGACGTCGTGCTCGTCCAGGGGCCGGAGGACCTCGTCACCCGCGCCAAGGAGATCCTCGAACGGCGCCCCGGCACGGCCCTGGTCGTCGAGGAGTACCTCCCGGGCGAGCTCCACACCCTGGAGACGCTGGGCGACGGCCATGTGCGCCACGTCCTGGGCGGTTTCCGCACCGAGCTGTCGCCACCGCCGTACTTCATCGAGGAGCGCATGGTCTTCCTCCCCGTGCGTCCCGAGCCGGTCCAGGCGCAGGTGCTCGCCCAACTCGACGCCCTGGGCGTGGGGTTCGGCGCCTGTCACACCGAGTTCGTGGTGCACGCGGGACGGGCCCGGATCATCGAGGTCAACTACCGGGCCATCGGCGACCAGTGCGACCTGCTGCTCGCCCGGCTGCTGGACATCCCGCTCTTCGAGCACATCCTGCGCACCCACCTCGGCGAGCCGCTCCCGGCCGACCTCGGCGTCCGCCGCGACGGCGCCGCCCGGCTGGAGTACCCGTGCGCCGACCGCGCCGGCACCCTCACCGAGGCGCCCGGCCCCACCGAACTCACCGTCGACGGCGTGCATCTGACGTACCGTCCGCTGCGGGAGACGGGCGAACGGCACGACCTGTACGGCACCAACCGCGACTACCTCGGCGTCCTGCGGGCCACCGGCACCGACCAGGCCACGGTGGACCGGGTCTCGGCCAGGTTCCTCGCCGAGCGGCGCTGGGAGATCCAGCCGTGACCCCGCCGACCGCACCGACCACCGGCACGGCCGACGCGCCCACCCGGGTGCGGACCCACACCGGCGGGCCCGGGACGCCCGCACCGACAGCCACCGGCACCGAACCCCTGACGCCCGCGCCGACGGACACCTGCGAGGCCGAACTCCTCGTCCGAGTCCTGAGCGCCCTCCTGCGCGAGGACGTGGTCGGGCTGCGCACCCGCGGCACCCTCGTACACCGTGCGGACGGCCCCTGGGTGCGGCTCGCGGATGCCGAGGGCGCGGCGCTGCTGCTGCCCGTCGCCGAGGACGGCTTCCAGTGCGAGTACGCGGCCCGGCTGCCGCTCCTGGTGCGCGAGCGGGACGGGACCGAGCTCAGCTCCTGCGACAGCGTGCTCGGCGCCCTGCGGATGCTCGCCGACCCGCAGGACAGGAGCGGTTTCGACGCGTTCGCCGAGGAGTGCCGGCAGACGCTGGAGACGATGCGGCTGCACGCCGACACGCAGTCGGAGATCGGCGGGCTGCTCACCGCGCGGTACGGGCCCGACCCGGCTCACTGGACAGGCCTCGCCGGTGCTCCCGCCTACGACACGCTCGCCGCCCGCATCGACCACCCCGTCTACCCGACGGCACGCGGCCGCTCCGGACTCACCCGAGAACAACTGCGCGCCTACGCGCCGGAGTTCCATCCGCGTTTCGCGCTGCGCTGGCTGGCCGTACCCCGGGCGGCGCTCACCCTGACCGGCCCGCTCCCGGAGTTCTGGCCGACCCCGGCCGGGCTGGGGCTGCCCGAGGTGCAGGGCACCCATGTCGCCCTGCCCGTCCACCCGTTGACCGTCGGCGCCCCGCTGGAGGAGGCGCTGCGCTCCACCGGCCTCACGGACAGCGCGGTGCTCTCCGAACGGTCGTACCTGGACGTCGTGCCGACACTGTCGATGCGGACCGTGGCCACCCTCGCGGATCCCGACGTGCACCTCAAACTGCCGCTGGACACCGCCACGCTGGGCCTGCGCAACAGGCGTTCCATCAAGCCGGGCACTCTGGTCGACGGTGCGGCCGGACAGCGGCTGCTGGAGACGGTGGCGGCCCGTGAGCCCCGCTTCCGGGCCATGATCCTGCACGCCGACGAGACGACGTACGCCCACGCGGACCACGACCTCCTCGCCGTCCTGTGCCGTCGCTACCCCTCCGGTCTCGACGGAGCGGTCGTCGTGCCGCCGGCCGCGCTGCTCGCCCCGGCTCCCGGCGGACGGCTGGTCCTGGACCACCTGGCCGACCGGTTCTTCGACGGCGACCCGCTCGCCCTCCTGGACGCCTTCCTGACACTGCTCCTCGACTGGCAGACCACCCTGTTCGGCCTGGGCATCGCCCTGGAGTCGCACCAGCAGAACATCTCGCTGGTGCTGCGCCCCAGGAGCCTGCGCCTGCTGTTCAAGGACAACGACGGACCGCGCATCAACACCGAGCGCCTCGCGGCCCGGCTGCCCGGTCCCTGGGGCTTCGACGACGCCCGCACCTACACCGCACAGGACGGCCCGGTCGTCGACCTGTTCACCACCGTCACCGTCCATCTGTGCGCGGGGGCCTTCGCGTTCGGGCTCCCTGAGCGCCGCCCGGAGCTGCTCCGGCTCGTCCGCGACCGGCTGACGGAGGCCGTGGACCGGCTCGGCGGGGACGCGGGCGAGGTGCTGCGGACCAGGATCCTCGAGGCTCCGCGGCTGCCGGTGAAGGCGATGGTCTCGGCCGGGACGCTGCTGTCCAAGCAGCGCTCGGGCGCCGCCGACATCAACAAGCACTACACGACCGGCCCCAACTACCTGCTGGCGCAGAGGAGTACGGCATGAGCGGCGCCGCACTGCGGATCCCCCGCCCGGTGTCCGGCCGCGGCCGGGTGCACGCCGTGGCGGGCTGCTACTTCGTCGCGTCCTTCGCGGCGCTCGGCCTGCCGCCGTACCTCACCGAGATCCTGCCGGAGCTGGGCGACCGCCACGCCCGCTGGGCGGGTGTCCTGTACGTCGTCCCGACGGTGTTCGGCGCCCTGTTCGCGCCGCTGTGGGGTCGGCTCGCCGACCGCTTCGGCCGCAAACGGCTGCTGCTGCGGGCCCAGTTGGGGCTGACGCTGTCCTTCCTGCTCGCGGGCTGGGCGGACTCGCTGGCGACCTTCACGCTGGCGCTGGTTCTCCAGGGCATCCTGGGCGGCACCTTCGCGGCGTCCAACGGCTACCTGGGCGCCGCCCTCGAAGGTCCCGCCCTGTCGCGGGCGCTCACGCTCATGCAGGGCAGCGCCCGGGCGGCGCTGGTGGTCGCGCCGATCGTGGTGGGCTCGCTGTCCGGCTGGCTGTCACCGCACCGCCAGTACGCGCTGCTGGCCGTACTCCCGCTCACGGCCGCCCTGTTGCTGGCGGCACTGCCCGAACCGGCGCCCGCGCAGACGCCCGTGAGCAGGTCCGAGCCGGTGGCCGAGACCGGGTCCACGGTGTCCCTGAGGACCCTGTACACCCTGGAGTTCGCGTTCGTGTTCTCCACCGTCGTCTCCTTCCCCTACCTCATCGCCTTCGTGGACGAGCGGCTGCCCGGCACCTCCCCGCTGCTGTCCGGGACGCTGTTCGCCATGCCCCACCTGGTCTATCTGGTGTCGGCGCTCGCCGTGCACGGCGCCTTCCGCGACCGGCCGCGCACCGGTATCGCCCTCGGCTTCACCTGTATCGCGCTCGGTCTCGCCGGGCACGGGGCGGCCGGTTCGCTCGCCGCGCTGATCGGCGTGCGGCTGCTGCTCGGCGTGGGCCTCACCCTCGGCCTGGTGTGCCTGCAGGTACTGGCCGCCGAGTGCGTCAAGGGCCGGGCGCCGGGCGGGCTGTTCGGTTCGCTGGAGTTCTTCTCCAAGGCCGGCGCGGTCGCCGCCGGCGTGGCCGCCGCCGTGGGCAGCGCCCGCTTCGGCCCGGCCGCCCCCGTGCTGACGGGCAGCGCCGCCGCCACCGTCACCGCCCTCGCCACCCTGCTTCCCCCGCTGAACCACCGCATCCGCTGGAGCCGTTGATGCCCTCGCTGACTCGTCCCGGGACTCCGTCCGCGGGAACCCCCTTCTCACCCCACCCGTCCACGGACCCCCTGCCCACCCCCGACGACGCGGTGGCCCACACGCTCCTGAACTGTCTGCTGCGCGAGGTGTCCGGCCCCGAACACCAGTCGGTCGTCGACGGCGGCCGGCTGCTGCTGCGGCTGCCCCGCCGCGGAGTCCTGCTGCGCGTGGCCCTGCGCCGCACCTCGCTCCTCGGCGCCCACCGCTTCACCGGGCCGGTCAGCGAACAGCGGGAGGACGGCTGGTCGGAGGTCGGCTGGCGGCGGCTGGCCGAGTACACGCGCGACGAACTGTCCCTGCGCACCGGGGTGCGCAACGAGGAGTTCCTGGAGCAGATCGCCTCCAGCCACGAGGCGATCGCCACCGCCCTGGCCACCAGGGGCGAGGGCGCCCGGGACGCCTACCTCGCCTCCGAGCAGTCCCTGCTCCTCGGCCACCGCTTCCACCCCACGCCCAAGGCCCGCACCGGAGACCCGCGATCCTGGGCGGCCTACGCCCCGGAGGCCGGGGCGTCCTTCCCGCTGCGCCACCTCGCGGTCCGCGCCGACCTGATCGCCGAGGAGAGCGCCTCTCCCTGGGCGGGCGCCGCACTGGACGGGCAACGCGCGGACGTACCGGACGGCCATCGGCTGCTGCCCGTGCACCCCTGGCAGTACGAGGCAATCCGCGAGCACCCGGTGCTGCGTGCGGCGCTCGACCGCGGTGACGTGATCGACCTCGGCCCGGGCGGGCGGCCCTTCGCGGCCACCGCGTCGGTGCGCACCCTGTACGACGGCGAGACCTTCCTGAAGTTCAGCCTGAATGTGCGGATCACCAACTGCCTGCGCAAGAACAGCAGTTACGAACTGGCCGGCGCCGTCGCCCTGACGCGTGTCCTGGCTCCGGCGCTCACCGATCTCGCCGAGCGCTTCCCCGGCAGCGCGGTGCTCCGCGAGCCCGCCTACCGCACCCTCGCCCTGCCGGGCCCGGACGGCCTCCCCGACCGCGACCTGTTCGAGGGCTTCGGTGTCATCGTCCGCGAAGGACTGCACCGGCGGCTCGCGCCGGGCACCACTCCCCTGCTGGCCGCCGCGGTCGCCGACGAGTACCCGACCGGCCCCGCTCACATCTCCCGCCTCCTCGCCGGCGCGGACCCCCTGGCCTGGTGGTCGGCCTACCTCGACCTGCTCCTGCCGCCCGTCCTGGCCGCCTTCTTCGACCACGGACTGGTCCTCGAGCCGCATCTGCAGAACGTTGTGATCTGCGTGGACTCCGACGGCATGCCCGCCCAGGTCCTCTTCCGCGACCTGGAGGGCACCAAGCTGCTCCCCGAGCACCACGCGGACACCCTCGCCGCGCTGCCGCCCGAGGTCGCGGGCCCGATGACGTACGACGGCACCCGCGGCTGGGACCGGGTCGTGTACTGCCTGCTGGTCAACCACGTCGCCGAACTGCTCGCCGCCCTCGCCGACCTGCACCCGCACCGGGAGGCGGAGCTGTGGGCCCGGGTGCGGGACACCCTTCAGGCGTACGCCGACCGGCACGGCTGCCCGCCGAGGCTCGCCGCCCTGCTCGCCGGGGTGCCGCTGCCCGCCAAGGCCAACCTGCTCACCCGCTGGGAACGCAGGGCCGACCGTGAGGCCGGTTACGTCCGGCTGCCGTCCCCGCTGGCCGAGGACATCCTGCGCGACCCGTCGGGAAGTGAGCGATGACCGGCCTCACCGACCACGTCCGCTCCCTCGAATCCGCGGAACTCCCCTCATACGTCTACGACTTGGCGGCCCTTCGCACCCACGCGGCCGCCGTGCGGCAGGCGCTGCCCGAGCGGGTCGAGATGTACTACGCCGCCAAGGCCAACCCGGAACAGGAGATCCTCGCCGCGCTCGCACCGTACGTCGACGGCTTCGAGGTCTCCTCGGGCGGTGAACTCGCCCATGTCGCCGAGGCGGTACGGGATCGGCCGCTCGCCTTCGGCGGTCCGGGCAAGACCCCGGACGAGATCACGGCCGCCCTGGAACGGGGAGTCGAACGCTTCCACGTCGAGAGCGCCCACGAGCTGCGCATGCTGGCCGAGACGGCGCGGCGCGTCGTTCCTGGGCGCCGGGTGGCGGTGCTGCCACGCGTCAACCTCCCCGTGTCCGACGGGTCGTTGGCGGGGAGCTCGCTGGCGATGGGCGGTCGCCCGACCCCCTTCGGCATGGATCCCGACCAAGCGCGCGAGATCGTCGCGGCCCTCACGGACGGCACCTACGCGCACCTCGAACTCCGGGGCGTGCACGCGCACCTGGCCAGCGGGCTGGAGGCCGCGGAGCAACTCGGGGTGGCTCGGGCCGTCGTCTCCTGGGCCACCGGGCTGGGCGTGCCGCTCGCCGAGGTGAACGTCGGCGGCGGCATGAACGTCGACTACGCCGACCCGGAACGCCGCTTCGACTGGGCAGGGTACGGCGAGGGCCTGGCCCGGCTCACCGAGGCGCACCCGGGGCTGACGGTGCGGATCGAGCCGGGCCGGGCCCTGACGGCGTACTGCGGCTGGTACGTGACCGAGGTGCTGGACGTCAAGCAGAGCCACGGCGAGGAGTTCGCCGTGGTCCGGGGCGGCACCCACCATCTGCGGACCCCGGCGACCAAGGGCCACGACCAGCCCTTCTCGGTGCTGGCCGTGGACGACTGGCCGCATCCCTGGCCACGGCCCGCCACCACCGGCGGGCGCGGCGGGACAGGCATCCGTCCGGGCGGTGCCGGGGGGAGGATCACACTGGCGGGACAGCTGTGCACCCCGAAGGACGTGCTGGCGCGCCGGGTGCCCACGCCCGGGCTGCGGGCGGGCGACCGGGTGCTGTTCTCGCTGGCCGGCGCCTACGCATGGAACATCTCGCACCACGACTTCCTGATGCACCCGCGGCCCGGGTTCCACTTCCTGGACGCGTGAGCGGACATGCGTCGAGGGCCGCCCGGTGATCCGGGCGGCCCTCGGTTCCGTGCGCGGGACTCAGCCGCCGAGACCCGGCAGCAGCCCGGTGACGGGGGCGACAAGGTCGGTGACCTGGTGCAGCTCGTTCAGCTTGTTCAGGTCGTTCGCCTGGTTGAGGGCCGCGAGCTGCCGGGAGACCCGCGGGATCTCGTCCTTGTGCTCCGCGGGGATGTCGCTCACCGCGAGCGAGTCGATCACGGCGATCGGGTTGAGCTGCCCGGCGTCCGGGGCGGCCGCGTCGGCCGCGTTCGCGAGGGGGGCGGTGAGACCGGTGACGCCGACGGCGAGACCGACGGCGGCGACGATACGTCGAGTTGAGATCATGTTTTCAGCAACGCGGGCGGGCCCCTCGCGGACACGGGCGGCCGGTCGTCCTCACTCGTCAGGCGGAGCGCCCGGCCTGCGCTTGCCGTGGCCGCCGAGGCGGAGGAGTCTCTAAGGAACAGGCCCCACGCGGCCCGCTCCCCGTCGGGTCGCGGCCCTCGAAGGAGGTCAGCATGGGCACCGCGGCAAGCTCCGGCTTCACCACCGATACCCTCCGCAGCGGCGTCGAAGGCAACGCTGCGGCTCTTCTGTCGCTCTACGCGGACGACGCCGAGATACGCGTCGTGGACCGCAACACCCAACCCAGCCATCCGAAGGTGCTGCACGGCAGGGACGAGATCAGCGCGATGCTCGACGACGTCTACAGCCGCGACATGACGCACAAGCTCGAGCAGTGCGTCGTCGACGGCGACCACGCGGCCTTCAGCGAGTCCTGCCGGTACTCCGACGGGGTGCGCGTCCTGTCCGAGTCGATGCTGACGCTCCGGGACGGCAAGATCGTCGAACAGACCATCATCCAGGCCTGGGACGAGTAGCGGGAAAGGTGCCGGAGGTCCGGATCACGACCCGGCCGGCCTGGGCCCTGCCGGCGCGGTCGGCGCCCGGCCGGCCGGCTCCGCTTCGGCGGCCACGACCATTTTCCGGAGCAGGCCGGCGAGGGCTTCCCGCTCCGCCGGGGTGAGTGCCGACAGCAGCGCGAGCTCGGTGGCCTCCTCCGAGGCCATCTGCTGCTCGAACGCGGTGTGCCCGGTCTCGGTGAGCCGCACCCGCACCCGTCGCCGGTCGTCGCACTCGTGCGTCCGGACGATCAGCCCGGCCTCCTCCAGCGACGCCAGCCGGGCCGACAGGGCTCCCCGGGTCAGTCCGAGATGGTCGGCGAGCAGCGAGGGGCTCCCGGTGTACGGCGGCCCGAGCCTGCGCAGGGTCAGCAGCACCTTGTACTGCCAGTTCCGCAGTCCGTCGGAGTCGAGCCGGTCGCGGCGGGCCTGTGACGCGTACCGGGCCAGGAGAGCCAGCCGGGCGAAGATCGCCTCCTTGACGGGGTCCATCCAGTCGATTTCCTTGGCCCACACCTCGACGTGCCGGTCGACCGAGTCCCGCATTACCCGCCCCCTGCAATGGTTTTCTTGTGGATGGTTTTTCGTCTGACTACCTTGCCCTGCCATGACGACCACCACGAGCACAACCGTCGATCTCGACGAACTCCTCGCCGCCGCAAGGGCGTTGTCGCTGGCGGGACGGTGGGACCGGGCCCTGCGCCTGCTGGACGCGACGACCTGCGACAGCTCCGTGGACCGCGCCCGGCTGGCCCTCGCGGCGGCCGAGGTCGCCCTGCAGAGCGACTGGTTCGGCGGCACGGACCTCACCGGCGCCCGCGCCGAGCACGCCGAGAAGCTGTCGTCCGGCGCAGACCACGACCTGGCCTTCGTCCGGCTGCGGCACGACTACTTCCGGCTGCTGCGCAGCGAGGGCGCCTTCCGGCCCGGTCCCGACGGCAAGGATCCCGAGGCGCTCGCCGGGCTCCGGTGCCGCGCGCACGACCTGCACGAGGACGCCCCCGACGAGGTGCGGCGCGGCTGGGCCGCCATGTACCTGGGGCTGATCGCCGACAACCTCTTCGCCGAGCGCACGGTCGCCCCCGCCCACTACGAGGCCGCCCTGCGCGCCGGTGAGCGGGGCGGCGACGATCTGCTGGTCCGGGAGGCGCTGCGGCATCTCGGCGACCACGACCACGACGCCGGGGACCACGACCGTGCCCTGGAGCGCTGGGAGCGGGCCACCGCCCTGGGCGCCCGTGCCGGGATGGTCCCCGGGGTGCTCACCCAGCAGCTGCTGCTGGCGGTACTGGCCCGCGACTCGGGCGACGCGGCCGGGGCGGCCGTACTGGCGCGGGAGATCGCCCGCTGGGCCGACGCGATCGGCGCCGACCCCGTGCGCGCCCAGGCGACCGGTTTCCTGGCGGGGGCCGATCCGACGGCTCCGCCGCAGGACAGCGGGTCCTGACCGTCGTGGCGCGTCGGTTAATGTGACATCCGGACCGTGACTGGCGCTGAGGTGGAGCACCACCGGGGAGCGGTCCGCACACTCGATGCCGTGCGCCTGGGCGATTCCTTCGATCGGCTCAGGAGTGGATCATGTCCCAGGCACGGATCATGGACGGCACCGCGCTCGCCCGGCGCATCGTCGAGGACACCGCCACGCGCGCGGCCGAGCTCACCGGACGCACCGGACAGGCGCCCTGTCTCGCGACGGTCCTGGTCGGCGCGGACCCCGCCTCCGTCACCTACGTCCGGATGAAGCGCAACCGCTGCCGCAAGGCCGGTATCGAGTCGCGGCACGTGGAGCTGCCCGCGGCCACCACCACCGATGAACTGGTGCGCACCCTGCGGGAGTTGTCGGCCGACCCCGCCGTGCACGGCATTCTGCTCCAGCACCCGATGGGCCCGCACATCGACGAACGGGCCGCGTTCGAGGCGATCGCACCGGAGAAGGACGTCGACGGGGTCACCTTCGCCTCCTTCGCGACGATGAGTTTCGGCCTGCCGGGCTTCGTGTCGTGCACACCGGGCGGGATCATGCGGCTGCTCGACGCGTACGACGTCGACCCGGCCGGCATGCGGGCCGTGGTCGTGGGCCGCAGCGCGATCCTCGGCAAGCCGGCCGGCATGCTGCTGCTCGCCAGGGACGCCACGGTGACCTACTGCCACTCCCGTACGGCGGACCTGTCGGCGGCCGTACGGGAGGCGGACATCGTCGTCGCCGCGGTGGGGCGGCCTCGGCTGATCCGGGGCCAGGACATCAAGCCCGGCGCTGTCGTGATCGACGCCGGGTACAACGAGGGGAACATCGGTGACGTGGACTTCGACTCCGCGGCGGAGCGGGCGTCGCTGATCACGCCGGTGCCGGGCGGGGTCGGTCCGATGACCATCGCCACGCTGCTGGAGCAGACCGTTCAAGCGGCGGAGGCGGCCGCCCGGCAGCGCTAGCTCGGTTCAGCTCAGCGTCCACTTCTGGTTGGACTGGCCGTTGCAGTCCCAGATGACGACCTTGGTGCCGTTGGTGGTGCGCGAGGTGTACGTCCACTGCTGGTTCAGGCCGCCGTTGCAGTCCCAGAGTTCGGCCTGGGTGCCGTTGGTGATGGTGTTGTCGTAGAGGTCGAGGCAGCGGCCGGAGCCCGTTCCGACGGCCAGGGTGCTGTTCGCGCCCGGCAGCGGGCGGACCGTGATGTCGGCCAGAGCGGGCGCGTTCGTGAAGGTCAACGTGTTCGCGGAGCCCTTCGACAGACCGAGCTGGACCGAGATCGTGCCCTGAGAGGGGCCCGTCGGCGGGAAGGAGACCGTCGTCGCGCCCTGGCCGTTGACCTTGAGGGTCGCGCTGCGGGCGGTGGAGGTGTTGTTGGTGTAGGCGACGTCGACGGTCTTGATACCAGTGCTCCCGGCGGCCACGCCGGAGAAGCTCGACGTGCCGGTGCAGGTGCTGCTCGCTGCCTCGGTCCTGCCGGTGACGGTGAGCAGCGCCGAGCCGCCCGCCGGGACGCTCGTGGTGTGACCCGTGCCGTAGGAGCCGATGTCGGCGCGGGTCCAGAGGTCGCGGACGGTCGCGTTGGCGTTGGTCAGACCGAGGTCCGACCAGCGGACGGTGATGTTCTGCGCGGCGGAGGTCCGGTTGAGGAGGACGACGGCACGGTTGGCGGCGCCGGACAGGACCTTGCCGTAGACCTGGAGTCGCCGATCATTCGAACGTCGTGCGCGCCGAAGCCAGAGCCGCAAGAGGGTGAAGTCAACGGCCGTGACAGGGGTGAACTGGCCGATCCGTACGGGTTGTTCGCACCGGGCACGGGGCCTCGCCGCCATACTGTCCGTCGTGCGGGTAGCGATCATGACTGCGGGATCCCGGGGTGACGTGGCCCCCTTCACCGGGCTGGGGCACGCTCTGGCGCGGGCCGGGCACGAGGTCACCCTGGTCACCCACGGGCGCTTCGAGCCGCTCGCGGCACGGGCCGGTCTCGGCTTCCACGCCCTGCCGGTCGACCCCCGGGCCGAACTGGAGTCCTCGCGCGGACGGGCCCTGCACCGCAGCACCACCGGAGTGGGCAAACTGGCGCGGGTGGTCGCGATGGCGCGGGCACTGGCCGTGGAGATGGCCGACGACCTGGTGGCCGCCGCCCGGTCGAGCGACGCGCTCCTCCTGTCCGGCTCGGTGGCCCCACTGGGCCACGCGGTCGCCGAGGGCCTGAGGCTGCCCAGCCTGGGCCTCAACCTCCAACCCCTCGCGGCCACCCGGGAGTTCGCACCGCCCATGCTGGGCACCGGCTCCTGGGGCGCGCTGGGCAACCGGGTGGCCGGGCTGGGCCTGAACCTGGCCGTCGAGCAGGTCTTCTCCGCGGCCCTGCCACCGGTGCGCGCCCGGCTGGGCCTGCCGCCGGTGGGCACGGCCACAGCCCTGCGGACCCGGGAACGCCAGGGCTGGCCGGTCCTGCACGGCTTCAGCCCGCGCGTGGTCGCCCGGCCCCGTGACTGGCGGCGCGGACTCGACGTGGCGGGCTACTGGTGGCCGTACGACGGCGACGCGCCGCTCCCCGACGAGCTGCGGACGTTCCTCACGGCGGGACCGCCCCCGGTCTTCGTGGGCCTGGGCAGCGCGACCGTGCCCGATCCCGCGCGGGTCAGCGCCGAGATCGTACGGGCGCTGCGCCGGGCCGGGCTGCGTGGGGTGATCCAGCGCGGCTGGGCGGACCTGACGGCGACGGGCGACGACATGCTGACCGTCGACGAGGTGCCGCACTCCGCGCTCTTCCCGCACATGGCGGCGGTGGTCCACCACGCGGGCGCGGGCACGACGGCGGCGGGCCTGCGCGCCGGCGTCCCCGCGGTCCCGGTCCCGGTCCAGTTCGACGAGAGCTTCTGGGCGGCCCGGCTGGTGGCGCTGGGCGTGGCACCGCGGTCGCTGCCCCTGCGGCGTCTGAGCGCCGACGCACTGGGGGCGGCGCTGGTCCGGGTCGCACGGGACGCCCGGTACGGGGAGCGGGCACGGGCGCTGGGGGCGCGCATCCGCGCGGAGGACGGCGTGACACCGGTACTGGACGCGGTGAACAGGCTGTGAAACCGGAAAAACACCCTCAGGGGCGCGAGGAACCGCGCGAACGGCCATGACACGGCCGCACACGACCACCGGACCCGCTCACCCCCGGGCGTAATCCCATCCGGGCGGCTGAAGGATCCCCACCAGCTGCCGCACCAGCTCCTCCACGACCTCGTCGAGCGTCGCGTCCACCCACCCCGCGTTCCAGTCGTGCAGCAGACCGTTGACGCTGCCGATGAAGGCCGTCGCCGCGAGCCGGAAGTCGCGGGGCGCGGCCTCGCCCCGGGCCACCGCCCGCTCCGCCTCGGCGCACACCAGGTCCACCCAGTGCGCCCGACGGGCCAGCCGCTGCTCCTCCAGTCGCCCGCTGACGCCGATGATCTCCACGAAGGTGATCCGCACCCGCCGGGGATCGCCTGTGACGTTCGCCGCGTACGCCCGGAAGATCGCGGCCGCGCGCTCGACGAGGGGCAGCCGGTCCGCCTCGGCCACCGCGGCCACCACGGCGGCCGTCGCCCAGTCGTTGACCTCCAGGTGCAGCGCGGCCAGGACGTCCTCGAGGGTGCAGAACTCCTCGTAGAACTGGCGGGTGGACAGGCCCGCGGCCTCGCTGAGGGCCGCGACGGTCGTGGCGCGGTAGCCGGGAGTGTCCCCGAAGAGCTGGAGTGCCGCGTCCAGGAAGCGGCGGCGGCGCTCGGCCTGCCGCTCCGCGGCTGTCTTGCCGCCGTAGCGACCGGTCGGGGCCCTGAGCCTGCCCGTCACCGCACCTCCCACCCGGGCCGGAGCGTCCGGCCTCCCGTATGAGCACCAATTTTGTCGTGTACGCAGTCTTGTGGAGAAGGGCACCCCTTCCTTACTTTGCAGTAAGTTCACTCTGAAAGCACGCATCTTCAGTTTTGCCGCTTTGGCATGCCCCCGTCACGAGCCGCCCCAGAGGGAGATCCGTCATGCCTGTTCCCGGAACCAGACACCTGTGGGCCATGGCCGCCGCAGTCGTCCTGACCGTCACCGCCCCCGCGACCACCGCCTCCGCCGCGGACAGCGCCGCCCTGCGCGAGGTGCTGTTCGTGGGCAACAACTGGGACGGCACCGCCGACGTCATCAAGTCCTCCGGCGACCTGGCGAAGATCGGCCGGATCAACGTCATCCCCGACAAGGACGCGCGGATGGCGGAGATCAACGCCGATCCGATCAAGTGGATCTACTTCATGGCGATCCGCAACAGCGTCGGCGAGGGCCACGACCAGTTCGTCGACGACATGTACTCCACACCGGACGGCAAGTCGGTGGTCGTCTCCCGGCCCAGCTTCGCCGACGTGGTGTCGATCGACCTGGCCACCGGGAAGATCAACTGGCGCTTCAAGGTCTCGGGCTACCGGGCGGACCACATGGCGGTCTCCCCCGACGGCACCCGGGTCGCGGTGTCGGCGTCCACGGCGAACACGGTCCACGTGCTGAACATCAACACCGGCCAGCAGCTCGGTTCGTTCGCCACCGGCGACAAGCCGCACGAGAACATCTTCACCAAGGACGGCAAGTACATCTGGAACATGGCGATCGGTGACGTGAACACCGACTCCGACGCGCCGTGGCTGGACTGGACGAAGGGCGACCGGCACATCACGGTCGTGGACGCGACCACCTACAAGCAGGTCAAGACCATCGACATGCGGGACAAGCTGAACGCGATCGGCCTCACGGACTACTCCGACGCCGTCCGTCCCGCCGTGTTCTCGCCGGACGAGTCCAAGCTGTACTTCCAGGTGTCGTTCTTCAACGGCTTCTTCGAGTACGACCTCGCCACCGACAAGATCACCCGCACGAAGACCCTCCCGAAGAACCCGGCGACCAGCGACGACCGCACCACTATGGTCAACGACTCGCGCCACCACGGCCTCTCGATGAGCCCGGACGGCAGCAAGCTGTGCGTCGCGGGCACGATGGACGACTACGCGACCGTCGTGAACCGCGCCACCCTCCAGGAAGGCCCGCTCGTCACCGCCTCGAAGCCCTACTGGGCCACCGTCAGCGGCGACGGCAAGAGCTGTGTGGTCTCCGAGAGCGGTGCCGACCAGGTCACCACGATCGACTTCGCGACCGGGCAGAAGACGGCGTCCGTCCCGGTGGGCGACCACCCGCAGCGGGTGCGGCTGGGGCACGTGGCCGCGAACTGGACCAGCCCCTCCTCGTAGCCCATGGGATCCGGCACGACCGAGCCGGGTACCGCCTCCTCGCAGAGGCGGTACCCGGCTTCCTGCGTCGGCACCGGGCAAGCCCGTCCTGTCGTGCTCAGCCGATCTTCTGGGCCACCCAGGCCGCCAGCTCGGCCTTCGCCGCGCTCAGCACGGACGCCGAGGGCGAGGTCGCCCCGTTGGTCACCAGCGCGTAGTGCAGGACGCCGGAGTCCGCGTCGGTGAGCAGCAGTCGGCGGCTGCCCGTGCCGCCCGGTTCGACCGCCGCGCCGACCGGGGTGGACGAGGTGTAGGACGGCGGGCCGTACACCGTGCCCAGGTCGGAGACGACGGTGGTGGTCGCGGTCGGGAAGGAGGCGGGCAGATGGAGTTCGGTGGGTGTCGAGCCGCTGTTCGAACGCCACACCAGCACCGCGTACTGGCCGGACCCGACCAGCGACGACACCTTCGGCAGGCTGCTCGGCACGGGGTTCCAGGTCAGGGTCGTGGAGCCGTCGCGCGAGCGGTCCTCGTAGGTGAAGGCGACCGTGCTGCCGGAGGTGGCGCTCGGGTAGATCCGGTCGAGGAGCCGGGCGTCCTGGCGGAGCACCGCCGTGCCCGAGTCGTCGAGCCGTACGGCCGACAGGTCCTCGTCGTTCCAGGCGTCGCCCGAGGTCATGACCTTGTCGGGGTTGTCGTTCATCAGCTCGTGGTGGCGGCCGTTGTAGATGTCCCACTGCCACTGGGTGCCGGACAGGACAGGCCCCGAAGCAGCGGGCGTGGTCCACCAGTTGGCGCCCTTCACCCGGGAGTCCAGAGCCTGGTACATGGCCTTGAGGACGGTCGGCGCCTTGCCCGCGGTCGAGCCGTTCAGCGGATGCCCGAACTCGCTGACCAAGGACGTCGTGCCGGCCGCCGCCGCGCGGTCGCGGACCGTGCCGAAGTCGCCGACGTACTGGCCGTCGGAGGCGTTGCCCCACATCAGGATGCCGGAGATGGCCTTCTGGTCGTAGAAGTGGGTGTTGAAGACGTACCGGGAGCCGAGCGTGCCCGCGTCGAGCAGTCCGCCCTCCTCCTTGCTGACGTTGCCGTTCCAGAACAGGTTCGGCTCGACCAGGGCGGGCTTGTCCGTCCAGCCGGCAGCGTCCATCCGGGCCCGGAACTTCACGTAGAAGGGCCACAGCACGTCGCGCTCCCACGTGCGGCTGTTCTGGCCGGAGTCGTAGCTGCCGGCGTAGGGCTCGTTGTAGGGGTCGAATCCGACCACGCCGGCGAACTGCTCGTCGGTCAGGTTGGCCCTGATGTACGCCATGGTCTTCTGGGCGGTGGCCAGGAAGTAGTCCTGGAGGCCGTGGTTGTTGTGCCAGAAGTCGTACTGGCCGGCCTTCACCGCGCCGTTCTGGGTGATGTTCTGGCCCCACATGAAGCAGATGCCGCAGGACTCGGCGGAGTAGTTGCCGAGCGCCACCGCCCACGCGGGAGCGCCGTCGCCGGTGTACCAGCTGCCCGAGTTGAACAGCCAGCGGGAGTACAGGTCCTGGTGGAAGTCGGGGTAGACCCGGATGCCCGCGTCGAGGAACGCGCGCATCTGCGCGGTGGCGTTCGCCAGGTACGTGGTGTCGACCTGGCCCTTCACCGGTTCCGCGTACGCCCACGAGAGCAGGAAGCGCACGGAGTTGCCGCCGCCGAGGGCTCTCAGGGCGGTCGCCGACTTCCTGGCGTCGGCGACGGAGGCGAAGGGCAGGCCCTTGTTCTCGGCGAGCTTGGTCTCGCCGGAGACGTTGTAGCCGCGCAGCACGACCTCGCGGCCGTTGCCGTCGACGAAGCGGCCGTTCGCCACGGTGAGGGCGGTGCCGTCGAAGGACAGGGAGTCGGCGATGGCGGCGGCGGAAGCGGACGGGGTACCCGCAACCGTCAGGAATCCACAGAGGACAACCAGAACAACGAGCAGACGCGCACGCATATTCGGCATGTACCTTACAGTCCGACTCATCCGGCACACCGTCAACACTTATGACTGATGAGTAAGTTTCAGCTTTTCAGGGTAGGGCCCGGTCGAAACGGGACATTGCCGTGGGTGATGCGCGCGTAGTGGTCGAAGGAGCTCTCCGACTCGCCCTCACCCCTGGTGAGACCGGGCAGCCGTTGCTCCAGCTCGTGGAGCCGGGCCGCCGGTACCGTCCCCTCCACCGTGCCGGTCCCCCCACGGGTCTCGGTGGTCTCCGGTACGGCACCTAGCGCGGCCAGCGCCGGCAGCAGCGCCCCGAGGGTGTCGGCGGGGGCCTCCACACGGAACCGGTGCACGGGCTCGTACACCCAGGTGCCCGCCCGGCGCAGGGCATCGATCAGCACCGGCGGGGTCACGCCGCGGAAGTCGGCGCCCGTGCTGGACATGCTCTTGTTGAAGCGCTGATGGGCGTGGCTCTGGCGGGGCGAGTAGCCGCTGTGGGTCATGGTGACCGTGCAGTCGGTGACCCGCCAGCCGTACAGGCCCTGGCCGAGGGTCTCGTGCACGGTGTCCTCGACGGCCTTGAAGAAGGCGTACGGCATGGCGCCCAGCTCCACCTCCCGCCGGAACTCGACGCCCGATCCGGTGGGCGCCGGGTCGACCCGCAGCCCGACGGTGGCGAGGAACGGGTTGCCGTCCTTCTTGTTGAACCGCACGGCCGCACCCGTGCCGGACGGCCGCTCGATGCACAGCGGCGAACTCTCCCGGAAGGTGACGTCGAGGCCGAACTCCTCGGCGAGCGTGGCCTGGATGACCTCCTTCTGCACCTCGCCGTAGAGGGAGACGGAGGTCTCCCGGCGCTCCTCGTCGTGACGCAGGCCGATCAGCGGGTCCTGCTCGGCGAGCCGGGTCAGGGCCAGGTGCAGCGCGGTGCTGTCGGTGTCCGGGCCCGGGACGAGGACCGTTTCGAGGGAGGGCGGGGCGAAGAAGTGGCCGTGATCCTTGCGGGGTTCACCGAGCGCGTCACCGACACGGACGCCGGCCAGGCCGCGGAGCTTGGCGATCCGGCCCGCCCGGACCGCCTCCCGGGGGGTGTCGGTGCCGTCCTCGAAGACGCTGATCGCGGTGACACGGCCCTCGGTGCGCGCCTCGCCGAAGGGCACCCGGTCGCGGATGCCGAGCGTGCCGGAGAACAGGCGCGCGTACGCGACCTTCTCCCCGGCGGGTCCCCGCTCGACCTTGAACACCGTGCCGGAGACGGGCCCTTCGGGGTCCGCGTCGGCGGCGGGAAGCAACTCCTTGATGCCGGTGATCAGTTCGGGCACTCCCGCGCCCGTGGCGGCCGAGCCGAAGAACACCGGGTGCACCAGGGCCTGCCGGGTCTGCGCGACCAGCGCCCCGCACAGCTGTTCCGTACCGACCCCGCCCTCGGCCCAGGCCGACAGCAGCTCGTCGTCGTGGTCCGCGAGGACGTCCCAGGGGCCGATCCCCGGGACGAAGCGGGCTTCGCGGGTGCCGGGTGCGGTCACCGTGCCCATCGGCACGATCTCCGCGGTGAGCCGCTCGGCGACGGCCCTCAGGAGCTCGTCGTACCGGGCCCCGCGCCGGTCGATCTTGTTGACGAACAGGAGGGTGGGGATGCGCAGGCGCCGCAGGGTCCGCATCAGGATGCGGGTCTGCGCCTGGACGCCCTCGACGGCCGAGACGACCAGTACGACGCCGTCGAGCACGCCGAGGACCCGCTCCACCTCGGCGATGAAGTCCGGGTGGCCGGGGGTGTCGATGAGGTTGACGTTGACGTCGTCGACCGCGAAGGAGACGACGGCGGACTTGATGGTGATACCGCGCCGCCGCTCGAGGGCGAGGGTGTCGGTCCGGGTGCTGCCGGCGTCGACGCTGCCGAGCTCGTCGACGACTCCGACCGAGTGCAGCAGCCGCTCGGTCAGACTGGTCTTACCGGCGTCGACATGGGCGAGGATTCCGAGGTTGAGCAACCGCACGAAGCGTCATGTCCTTTGGAGAGAGGGAGATTCCTTCCGGGATGGACATGGACGCAGTGCGCATCGGGGCTCCTGGATCGTGCGAGGGCGGGGGCACCCGAAGTGCAACAGGTGCGGGTCCCCGGCGGCAACGGATTAACGCTCAACCAGTCGCGTCCCGGCTCTCGCCCCCTCCCCGGAGCGGTCCTAGAGTGACGCACATCACGTCCGTGGTCCTGGGAGGGCACATGACCCGTATCTCGGTGAAGGTGGACGGCACGGTGTACCAGGACGAGGTGGAGCCTCGTCTCCTGCTGATCCACTACCTGCGTGACCGGCTGGGTCTGACCGGCACCCCGATCGGCTGCGACACCTCCAACTGCGGGGCCTGCACGGTCGATCTCGACGGTGCGAGCGTCAAGAGCTGCTCGGTCCTCGCCGTCCAGGCGGACGGGAGCGAAGTGACCACGGTGCAGGGGCTCGCCCGGGACGGCGAGTGGACCGCCCTGCAGCACGCCTTCCACGAGCGGCACGCGCTCCAGTGCGGCTACTGCACCCCCGGCATGCTCATGGCCGCGCGCGACCTGCTGCGCGACAACGCCCGTCCGACCCCGGACGAGGTGCGCCACGCCCTGGAGGGCAACCTCTGCCGCTGCACGGGCTACCAGAACATCGTGCGGGCCGTCCTGGACGCCGCCGAAACGGCCGAGCAGGGGGTGGCGACATGAGCGAGGTCGGCACGGCACGGCTGCGCAAGGAGGACGCCCGCCTGCTCACCGGACAGACCCGCTGGACCGACAACATCGACGCCACCGGGATGCTTCACCTGGCCGTCCTGCGCAGTCCCATGGCACACGCGCGCGTGGACCGGGTCGACGTCTCCCCCGCGCTCGAACGCCCGGGCGTGGTCGCCGCGTTCAGCGGTGCCGATCTCGCGGAGGGCATGGGTTCCCTCCCCTGCGCCTGGCCGGTGACCGAGGACATCGTCCTTCCCGACCACCCGCCGATCGCGACCTCCGAGGTGCGCTTCGCGGGCGACCCGGTGGCCGTCGTCGTGGCCCGCGACCGGTACGCCGCCGCCGACGCGCTGGAGGCCGTGGAGGTCGAGTACACACCCCTGCCGCCGGTCCTCGACCTGGAGGAGGCGCTGGCCGAGGGAGCCCCCCTCGTCCACTCCGACAAGGGCACCAACCGCTGCTACGACTGGCCCCTGCGCACCGGCGAGGACTTCGCCGAAGTACGCCGGCGCGCCGAGGTGACCCTCAAGCGCCGCTACCACCAGCAGCGGCTGATCCCCAACGCCATGGAGCCGCGCGCGGTCGTCGTCACCCCGACCGCCGCGTCCGACGAGTACACGGTCCACTCCTCGACCCAGATCCCGCACATCCTCAGGGTCATGCTCGCCGTGGTCACCGGTGTCCCCGAGCACAAGCTGCGGGTGGTCGCCCCGGACGTGGGCGGCGGCTTCGGCTCCAAGCTCCAGGTGTACGGCGAGGAGGCGATCACCCTCGCGGTCGCACGCCGTCTCGGACGGCCCGTGAAGTGGACCGAGTCCCGCTCCGAGGGCTACCTCGCCACGCACCACGGCCGGGGCATGATCCAGGACATCGAGATCGCCGCGAACCGCGACGGCACCCTGCTCGGCCTCAAGGCGGACCTGCTGGTCGACATGGGCGCCTATCTGATGCTGGTCACACCGGGCATCCCGATCCTGGGCGCGTTCATGTACCCGGGCATCTACAAGATGGGTTCCTACGAACTCAACGTCACCGGCGTCTTCACGACCAGGACGCCGACGGACGCCTACCGCGGCGCGGGACGGCCGGAGGCGACGTACGCCATCGAACGGATCATGGACGAGCTGGCGGACGAACTCGGCCTGGATCCGGTGGAGTTGCGGCGCCGCAACTGGATCCGGCACGAGGAGTTCCCCTACACGACGATCGCGGGCCTGACCTACGACAGCGGCAACTACGAGGCCGCGACGGACAAGGCGCTCGCGCTGTTCGACTACGACAAGCTGCGCGCGGAGCAGGCGGACCGCAACCAGCGGGGCGACACCGTACGCCTCGGGATCGGGGTGTCCACGTACACCGAGATGTGCGGGCTCGCCCCGAGCCGGGTGCTGCGGGATCTCAGGTACGCGGCCGGCGGCTGGGAGGCGGCGAGCGTGCGCATGCTGCCGACCGGCAAGGTCGAGGTGGTCACGGGAACCAGTCCGCACGGGCAGGGGCATGCGACCAGCTGGAGCCAGATCGCCGCCGACGTGCTCGGGGTGCCCTTCGACGACGTCCAGGTGGTGCACGGCGACACCAGGGCGGCCCCGCAGGGCATGGACACCTACGGCTCGCGGTCGCTGGTGGTCGGCGGCACGGCCGTGCATCACGCGGCCACCAAGGTGGTGGACAAGGCCCGGAAGGTCGCCGCGCATCTGCTCGAGGCGAACGAGGGGGACCTGGAGTTCACGGACGGCGTCTTCTCCGTGAAGGGCTCGCCCGACGCGCGGAGGACGATCCAGGAGATCGCCTTCGAGACGTTCACCTCGCACGACCTGCCCGACGGCGTGGAGCCCACCATCAACGCCGGACACCTGACCGACCCGGACAACTTCTCCTATCCGCACGGCACCCACCTGTGCGCGGTGGAGGTCGACACCGAGACCGGGCAGACCCGGATCAGGTCGTACGTCGCCGTCGACGACGTCGGCCGGGTGATCAACCCGCTGATCGTCGAGGGCCAGGTGCACGGCGGGCTCGCGCAGGGCATCGCGCAGGCCCTGTACGAGGAGGCGGTCTACGACGAGGAGGGCAACCTGGTCTCCGGCACGATGGCCGACTATCTGGTGCCCGCGGCGCCGGACCTGCCCGAGTTCGTCACGGACCGGACGGAGACTCCCGCGACGACGAATCCGCTGGGCGTCAAGGGAGTCGGCGAGGCCGGCACCATCGCCTCCACGCCGGCCGTCGTGGGAGCGATCGTGGACGCGCTGCGGCCACTGGGCGTGCGCGACCTGCGGATGCCCTGCACGCCCGAGCGGGTCTGGCAGGCCCTGAAGGAGGCCTCGGCATGATTCCTCCCAGCTTCGACTACGCCCGTCCGAGCAGTGTCGAGGAAACGGTGCGCGTGCTCTCCGAGGGCGGCGAGGACGCCAAGGTGCTGGCCGGCGGACAGAGCCTGCTGCCGCTGCTGAGGCTGCGGCTGGCCTTTCCCGAACTCGTCGTGGACGTCGGGCGCGTACCCGGCCTGAGGGGAGTGCGCGAGGAGGGCGAGACCCTCGTCGTCGGCGCGCTGACCACCCACCACGACGTGGTCCGCGACCCGCTGGTCCGCCGGCACGCAGGTCTTCTGGCCGCCGCCACGGCCGGGGTCGGGGATCCCGCGGTACGGCACCGGGGCACGGTCGGCGGCTCGCTCGCGCACGCCGACCCGGCCGGTGACCTGCCCGCCGTCATGCTCGCGCTGGACGCGGAGCTCATCGCCGCGGGACCGGGCGGCAGGCGCGCGATCCCCGCGCGGGAGTTCTTCGTCGACTATCTCCAGACCGCGCTGGAGCCCGACGAGCTCCTGGTGGAGATCCGGCTGCCGAAGACCGACGGCTGGGGCTTCCACTACGAGAAGTTCCACCGGGTGGCGCAGTCCTGGGCGGTCGTCGGCGTGGCCGCGCTGGTGCGGCGGGACGACGGGCACATCGCCGAGGCCCGGATCGGTCTGACCAACATGGGCTCCACGCCCCTGCGCGCCACGGCGGCCGAGGAGGCGCTGTCCGGCAGCGGGGACGCATCCGCGGTGGCGCGGGCCGCCCGGGCCGCGGCGGAGGGGACCCGGCCCTCCCGGGACCTGTCGGGATCGCCCGAGTACCGGGCGCACCTGGCGCGGGTGCTGACCAGGCGGGCGGTGCTGGCCGCCGCGGGAATGGGGTGAGCCGCATCCCGGAGTTCAAGGAACCGGGCGACGTCGCGGCCCGCCTGGAGCAGACGGGCTATCTCGTCGACGACGGGCTGGCGATCGCCTGCTTCCTGGCGCTGCGGCTGCACCGGCCGCTGTTCTGCGAGGGCGACGCGGGCGTCGGCAAGACCGCGCTCGCCGCCGCCCTCGCCGAGGCGCTCGGCGCCCCGCTGATCCGGCTCCAGTGCCACGAGGGCATCGACGCCTCGCAGGCCCTGTACGACTGGGACTTCCCCCGTCAGCTGCTGCGTCTGCGGGCCGCCGAGGCGGCCGGGGCCGTGGACGCCGACCGGCTGGAGGGCGAGCTGTACGACCGCCGGTTCCTGGTCGCCCGGCCCTTGCTGCGGGCCCTGGAGACCTGGCCGTCGGTGCTGCTGATCGACGAGATCGACCGGGCCGACGACGAGTTCGAGGCCTTCCTGCTGGAGCTGCTGTCGGAGTTCTCGGTGACGATCCCGGAGCTCGGCACTGTGCGGGCGGAGATCCCTCCGGTGGTCGTCCTCACCTCCAACCGGACCCGTGAGGTGCACGACGCCCTGAAGCGCCGCTGCCTCTACCACTGGTTCGACCACCCCGGCTTCGCCCGCGAACTCGCCATCGTGCGACGGCGGTTGCCCGGTGTGTCGGCACGGCTCGCGGAACAGGTGACGGCTCTGGTGCAGGTCCTGCGCTCCGAGGACCTGCTCAAGCCGCCGGGCGTGGCCGAGACGATCGACTGGGCCGAGGCGCTGGACGCGCTGGGGGCGAGCGAGGTGGACCCGGAACTGGCGGTGGCGACGTTGGGGTCGGTGCTGAAGTACCGGGAGGACGCGGAGCGGGCGCGCGGGTCGCTGGTGGCGGCGCTGCGGGAGGGGTGATCACGGTGGCCGGGGCGGAACGGGCCGACGCCGTCCTCCTCGCCTTCGCCCGCGCCCTTCGCGGGGCGGGCGTCGACGCGAGTGCCGAGCGGGTGCACACCTTCCTGCGGGCGGTGGCCGAGCTGGGACCGGCACGGACGTACTGGGCGGGGCGGCTGACCCTGTGCGGCAGCCGGGACGACCTGGAGCGCTACGACCGGGTGTTCGCGGCCCGCTTCGGCGGCGAACCGGGCGAGCGCCGCATGCCCGCTCCCGGGCTGCGGATCTCCGTACGCGAGACGCGGGCCGGGCCGCGAACCCGCGCGCACGACGAACCCGGGGCGCCGTCCGGGGCCGCCCTCGCCAGTTCCGCCGAAGTCCTGCGCCACCGTGACATCGCCGATCTGGACACCGCCGAACGCGCGGCCCTGCGCCGTCTGCTGGCCGTGTTCGCGCTGCACGGCCAGGTACGGCGCACGGCCCGACGCCGGCCGGCGCGACGCGGGACCGTCGATCCGCGCCGGACGGTGCGGGAGCTGCTGCGGCAGGGCGGGGAGCCTGCCCGGCCGCGATATCGCGAGCGGTCCGTGCGGCCCCGCCGGGTCGTGCTGCTCGTGGACGTCAGCGGCTCGATGGCGCCGTACGCGGACGCGCTGCTGCGCTTCGCCCACGCGGCCGCCCGCGGCACCCGTGGCCCCCGCACCGACGTGTTCACGATCGCCACCCGGCTGACCCGTGTCACGCGTGAGCTCTCGCACCGCGATCCGGATCGGGCGATGGCCGCGCTCGCCGCCGCCGTACCCGACTGGCGCGGGGGTACCCGGCTCGGTGAGCTGCTGCGGGAGTTCCTGAACCGCTGGGGACAGCGGGGCACGGCGCGCGGGGCGGTCGTGGTGGTGCTGTCGGACGGCTGGGAGCGTGGCGATCCGGAGCTGCTCGCGGCCCAGATGCGACGCTTGCACCGGCTGGCGCACCGGGTGATCTGGGCCAATCCGCGCAAGGCGCGTCCCGGTTACGCGCCCCTGGCCGCCGGGATGGCGGCCGCGCTGCCGAGCGTGGACGCGTTCGTCGAGGGGCACAGCCTGGCCGCGCTGGAGCGTCTGGCGGCGGTGGTGAAAGGAGCCGACGATGCGTGACATCCTCCCGGTGCTGAACGGCTGGTACACGGCTGGGGTGCCGTTCGGCCTGGCCACGGTCGTCTCGACGAGCCGCAGCGCGCCGCGCGAGCCGGGTGCGGCCATGGCCGTGGGCCCGGATGACGAGGTCGTCGGCAGTGTGTCCGGCGGGTGCGTCGAGGGGTCCGTCTTCGAACTCGCCCAGGAAGTCGTGGCGAGCGGCGAGGCCCGCCTCGCGACCTTCGGGTACAGCGACGAGGACGCGTTCGCGGTGGGACTCACCTGCGGCGGGGAGATCACCCTTCTCGTACGGCCCGTGACGGCCGCCCTCGACCCCGCGTTCGGCGAGCTCGCGCGGTCGGTCGCGGCCGGGCACCCGGTGACCGTGGCGACGGTCACCGACGGCCCCGCTCCCCGGGGCGCCACGCTCGCGGTGTGGCCCGACCGGGTCGCCGGCACCCTCGGCACGACGGGTCTCGACGTGGCGGTCACTGCCGACGCGCGCGGCGAACTCGCGCTCGGCGCCACGGGGTTGCGGCACTACGGACCGCGCGGCGAGCGACGCGAGGACGCGGTCGCCGTCTTCCTGCACTCCTTCGCCCCGCCACCCCGGATGCTGGTGTTCGGCGCGATCGACTACGCGGCCGCGGTCGCCCGGATCGGCGCATTCCTCGGCTACCGGGTCACCGTCTGCGACGCCCGCCCGGTCTTCGCCACGCCGAAGCGCTTCCCGGAGGGCGTGGAGGTCGTCGTGGACTGGCCGCACCGCTACCTCGGCGGCACCGAGACCGACGAGCGCACGGTGATCTGCGTCCTGACCCACGACCCCAAGTTCGACGTGCCCCTGCTGGAGGAGGCACTGCGCCGGCCGGCGGCGTACATCGGGGCGATGGGCAGCCGCCGTACGCACGACGACCGGATGAAGCGGCTCGCCGAATCGGGGCTCACCGAGGCCGAGCTGTCCCGGCTGCGCTCGCCCGTCGGCCTCGACCTCGGGGCCCGTACGCCGGAGGAGGTCGCCGTGTCGGTGGCCGCCGAGATCGTCGCGCTGCGCTGGGGCGGCAGCGGTGCCCCGCTGACGGCGACGGCGGGGGCGATCCATCCGTCCTCATGAAGCCTGCCTGGAGGAAGCCATGGAACTGCACCACGAGTTCACCGTGCCCGTCCCGGTCGACGAGGCCTGGCGGGTGCTCCTCGACATCGAGCGGGTGGCGCCCTGCATGCCCGGGGCGAGCGTCGAGGACTACGACGGCAAGACCGTGACCGGCTCGGTGAAGGTCAAGGTCGGACCGATCACGGTGACGTACAGGGGGAGCGCCGTCTTCGAGGAGCAGGACGAGACCGCGCACCGGATGGTGCTGAGCGCGAGCGGCCGGGAGATCCGCGGCCAGGGGACCGCGCGGGCCACGGTGACCGGCACGCTCACCGGGATGGACGGTGGTACGGCCGTGTCGGTGCGGACGGACCTGGCCGTGACCGGCCGGCCCGCGCAGTTCGGGCGGGGTGTGCTGGCCGAGGTGGGCGACCGGCTGATCGGGCAGTTCGCCGGGTGCCTGGCGGAGCGGCTGGGCGAGAGCGAGGAGTCCCCGGAGACGGACCGGCCGGCCAGGGAGCCCGCGGAGCCCGACGCCGAGCCGCTCGACCTGTTGCGCGCGATCGGCGTGCCGGTCGCCGGGCGGGCCGCGGCCGCGCTGGTGGCGGCCGCCCTCGTGGTGGTGGCGCTCACGCGGATACGGCGACGGCGGAACCGAAAGAGGTGAGGCGCGCAAACCGTGCGGCACGAGAGGTGTGGGGCGCGCTCGAAGGGGTACGCGTCGGCCACGGGAGAGGGCGACCGAGCCCTCACCCCGCCTCCGATCGGGAAGGAGGTCCGTGACAGCGCATATTCGCAGCGTCCGGGCCGCTTCCCCTGAACGCGGAGCGGCCCGGACCCTCATGAGTGCCGGTGGGTGCCGAGCCCTCAGGGCGAGGCAGGGCGTGGGGGCAGGCGGTGCAGTTCGACGTCCGTGAGGCGGCCGTCGGCGACGGTCGCCGTCATGTAGGTGCAGTGGGGCATGCGGCGGCGATCGGTCGGTGAGCCGGGGTTCAGCAACCGCAGCCCGCCGGGGGCGGTGGTGTCCCAGGGGATGTGGCTGTGGCCGAAGACCAGCACGTCGGTGTCGGGGTAGCGGGCGGCGCAGCGGGCCTCGCGGCCCTGGGCGGCGCCGGTCTCGTGGACGACGGCGAAGCGCACGCCGCCGAGTTCGGCGTACGCCACCTCGGGCAGCCTGGCGCGCAGCTCGGGCCCGTCGTTGTTGCCGTGGACGGCGACGAGCCGTGCGCTGCGGCTCTCCAGCAGGTCCAGGGTGGCGGTGTCCACCCAGTCGCCGGCGTGGAACACGACGTCGGCGTGCGGGAGTTCGGCGAGCAGCGGGGCGGGGAGCTGCTTGGCGCGCTTGGGGAGGTGGGTGTCGGACATCAGGAGCAGGCGCACGCAGTCACCCTAGAGGGTTCGCGGCCGACCCCCCGCCTCATGAGGGGCGCGCGCCCGTGCCGACGTCGAAGTCGATGCCGATGTCGAGGAACCGGTGACGCCCGTCTGCCATCTTTATCCACGCGGCACGCCGATCCCGGGGTGGCCGTCGCCGGCGTCGCTGCCCCGGTTCCGACGCACACGGCTTCCGTCGCCGGGCGTGCCGCCGCTCAAGGCAGCCTGCTGCCGCGGCACTTGTCCGGCGGCGTTAACATCGGCGCACAACGCGTCAATCCGTGACGCAAGCCACAAGCCACCCAAGGAGTCCGGACACCGATGCCGGTCAAGGTCAGCGTCGTCATCCCCGTCTACAACCCGGGGAACTACATCGAGGACTGCATCGCCTCGCTGCGCAGGCAGTCCCTGCCCCCGGACGAGTTCGAGGCGATCTTCGTCGACGACGGTTCGACCGACGACACGCCCGCGCGGCTGGACGCGGTGGCGGCCGAGACCGCGAACTTCAAGGTCATCCACCAGGAGGCCTCGGGCTGGTCCGGCAAGCCGCGCAACGTCGGGATCGCCGCGTCCGAGGGCGAGTTCGTGATGTTCGTCGACAACGACGACTACCTCGGCGACGAGGCTCTTGAGCGGATGTACGACTACGCGGTCGCCAACGGTGCCGACGTGGTCGTGGGCAAGATGGCCGGCAAGGGGCGGGGCGTGCCGGTGGAGCTGTTCCGCCGCAACCACCCCCGGGCCACCGTCGACAACGCCCCGCTGATCGACAGCCTGACCCCGCACAAGATGTTCCGGCGGGCCTTCCTCGACCGGATCGGTCTGCGCTTCCCCGAGGGCAGGCGACGGCTGGAGGACCACGTCTTCGTCACGGAGGCGTACCTGCGCGCGGACAACGTCTCCGTGCTCGGCGACTACGTCTGCTACTACCACCTCAAGCGCGACGACGCCTCCAACGCGGGCTTCCAGCGCTTCGACCCGGTGGGCTACTTCAAGAACCTGCGCGAGGCCCTCGACGTCGTCGAGAAGTACACCGAGCCGGGGCCGACCCGTGACCGCCTGTTCCGTCGCTGGCTGCGCAACGAGATGGTCGAGCGGATGCGCGGGAAGCGGCTGCTCGCCGCGCCGGAGGACTACCGCAAGGAGCTCTTCACCGAGATCCGCGGGGTGGTCGTCGAGCGCTTCGGGCCCGGTGTCGCGGCCGGTCTGCAGCCCACCCAGCAGGTCGTCGCCGCCCTGATCGCCGACGGCCGGCTCGACGACCTGGTGGAGTTCGCCGAGTGGGAGGCATCCGTCGCCTCCAAGGTCGAGCCGGACGGTGTCGAGTGGGACGGCGGTGTGCTGAAGTTCGGCCTGTCCGCCGAACTCGCGTCCGGCGGTACGCCGATGACGTTTCCCGCCGAGGGCAGTTCCGCCCCGCTCAGCGAGCCGCCGGCCTCCGTGGCCGAGGCCGTGGACTGGGTCGGCGCCCACAGCGTGGCCGGCTTCAAACGCGCCACGGTCGATCTGCTGCTGCGCGAACGCGCCAGCTCCGCGCAGTACTTCCAGTCCGTCGAGTTCACCCGGGAGAGCGTCCCGGTGGAGGACGGCCGGGTGCGGCTCGTGCTGCGCGGCACCGCCGCCGTGGATCCGGCCACCGCCGCGGACGGCGGCCCGCTCGGCGCCGGGCTGTGGGACGTGTTCGTCCGGGTCAAGCTCGGCGGCTGGACCAAGCAGTCCCGGCTGGGCCCGGTGTCCCTCAAGGGACGTACGGCCGCGGACGCCGGTGTGGCGGGCGGCCGGGTCGTGCTGCCGTACTGGACCGCGAAGCAGGGCACGCTCGCGCTGGACGTCGACACGGCGGGCGAGCGACTGCAGCTCGGGCAGGTCACGCCCGGGGAGGTCACGGTCTCCGGTGACCGGGTCGAGGTGCCGGTGCCGTTCCACGTGCCTGGCGACACGCCGGTGCTGCTGGAGCTCACCCGTGGTTCCGGCGCCGCGTCCGCGAAGGTGCCCGGCACCCTGCGTCCCCAGGGCTCCGCGGCCCTGCTGGAGGCGGTGCTTCCGGTCGCCGAGCTGACCGGGGCGGCCTGGCGGGTGGCGCTGAGCCCGGCTCCGGACGCCGAGCGGCCGCGCTTTCATCCGCTGCCGTTCGCGCTGCGGGTGAAGGCCGGCCAGGTGCAGGTCGTGGCCGTGCGTCCGCCCCGGCCCGCCACCGGACAGCGGATGGTCCGCAGGGCGCGGCGGCTGGCCGGGAGGCTGGTCTCCGGGCTCAGGGCACGCCGGAAGTAGAAACGGATCCGGGGAGGACGCCGACGCGTCCTCCCCGGTTCGGCGCGCGTGGCTCAGCCGGCGCTGTTGAGCTGCGTGAGGCTGTTGCGCAGGTGCTCCCAGCTGCGCTCCCGCTTGCTGCCCCGGTTGCGGGCGTTCACCAGGGGCTTCCAGAAGGCGGCCTCGATCAGCTCCTCGGGCTTGATCGCCACGGTCCGCTCCAGGACCGTCTCGGGCACCTTCTGCGGGTCGGGGACCACGTACTCCGCGATGATCTCGTCGTACTTGTCCTTGAGCACCGTGTTGGTCGGGTCCGCGCCGAAGACCACCAGCTGGCCGGTGGGCTCGGTGTCGACCAGGACCGTCACCAGGTCCGGCCGGTAGCGGTTGAGGACCTCGATCACCTTGTAGACGTCGCCGGTCCAGGCGTTGGTGTGGCGGTCGCGGGCCGCCTCGTCCACGTTGCGCGGCAGCATGTCGTCGAAGACGATCACGCTGGCCCAGTCCGAGTACTTCTCGACGTTGATGAAGTCGCGCAGCGCGTACTCGAACAGGTGCATGCCGTCGATGAAGGACAGGTCGAGCGTGACGTCCTTCCAGTAGCCGAACGGGCTGCGGTTGCGGACGATGTTGCGCAGCGGGTGGCGGCCGCCCTTGAGGTGCTGCAGCGGGTTCTCGCGCGCGAAGAAGTCGTCGCTGGTGGCCTTCGCCAGGTGGACGTCGCAGCGGATCTCGGAGACCACCTTGAACGCCGGGTCGATCGCGATGCTGGGCACCCGGGAGAACGTCAGGCTGCGGCCGTCGTTGACGCCGATCTCCAGGTAGTTGCGGTTCGCGCTGGCTTTGTGGAGCCCCCGCAGGAACTCGTGACGTTTCACTGGGAAATCTCCTTGCGGATGTGTGGCAGTGCTTCGTGCAGGGCGGACCGCCGGTCCCGGTGCGAGCCCGGCGCGACCTCCGTCCGCCGGTCGTGCCCTAGGGCGCTGTGGGCGGCGCGTGGTGCGGGCCCGTGGGAGGCCCCGCTGCTGGTGGGGTCGACCCGGCACGGGTCGACCGAGGTGCCGGAACATGCCCCGCACGGGGCCGTACCGGCTGCCCGGGATGGGACCGGTTCCGTGGAACATACCTGCTGTGAGCTCCCCATGACAGGACTTCGCGCCGAGGAGCGTGATCCTGAGGGAAAGGGCGTGCAAAGTGCGGAAAGACGGAGGGCGGCCCTCCGGGTGCGGGGCGCGGTGCCGGGTGCGGTGCCGGGCTCGTCGGCGCGGGCGGGTGCGGCGCCGGGACGGCTCGTGGACATGTCCGTTCGTCGCGGGCGGCGCGCGCCGCGGTGGAGGTGCGGGGGGAGACAGCGCAGGAGCGGCGGGCGCCGGCGGGCGAGGTCGCTCCCGGGCCGCTCCGGCGTCTCGTCCGGGCCGAGCTCGGCGACTGCGCGGGAGGGCGGGTCGGGCACGTGGGTGGGCCGGTCCCGCGCGGTCGGAACAGCGTGCACCGGCCGGAGCGGGCGTTCGCCGGGGGTGAGCCGGAGCGGGCGTACCCCGCGGACGAGGGTGAACACGGCGGTGCCGCCGACGATCATCGCGGCCGGGGTGATCCCCGCGTCGGCGCGGGATCGCGGACCGTGGGACGGGACGGCCTGGTCGGCGACGGGCACCAGCTGTCCGGTCGAGGCATGCGTGCTCGGCCGCGACCGGGTACCGGCCCCGCCTGACAGCACGAGAGCCTTCATCTGCGTCACCCTAGCCCGGATCCCGGTGGACCGGCCAAGGCAGGGTGGCGACTTGGAGGTGACGCGGCGCGGACTCCTCAGTCCTCGCCGCGGAAGATGTTGCCCTCCCCCGTGCCTGTCCTGCTGCCGGCGATCCGGTCCTCGACCGCGGGCAGGCAGGTCCGCAGGCCTCCCGTGCCGTGCAGGCGGCGGGCCCTGGACCAGCCCGTCTCGGGCCTGCGTGCGAGGGGTTTCTCAACGGTCTGCGAGGTCACGGAGGTTCACCGTCCTTCCATGCTGCCGTCCGGGTCCCCCGTCGGGCGCGGGACAAACGGGCCGGGCACCGGTCGGCCCGACGCCACCGCACACACATTCACCGAGGATCCGGCGCACCGGAACTTGACGACCGGTCGAACCGGGGTTCGGGGCTCAGGTGTTGGGCCGCGCCACGCTGATGTCGCCCAGGGCCGATCCGGGATCGCGTTCCATGGCCGTGTCGCCGAGGGAGACGATGCCGACGGCGTGGCCGTGGTCGACGACCGGGATGCGGCGCACGGCGTGCTCGCGCATGAGCTCGATGGCGTGGTCGAGGTCGTCCTCGGGCGTGACGGTCACCAGGTCGTCGCTGCACGCTCCGGCCACGGTGGTCTGCTCGGGGTCGCCGCCCTCGGCGAGGGAGCGCACGACGAGGTCCCGGTCGGTGACCAGGCCGCGCAGTTCGTCGCCTTCGGTGACCAGGACGGCGCCGAGGTCCTGGTCGCGCATGATCCTGGCGACGGCCGTCACGGAGGTCTGCGGTTCCACGGTGACCGGGGCGCTGGTCATGATGTCGCTGACGTGCTGGGTCATGACGTACCTCTCTGCTGCGGGGATGGTCCGCTCCGGGTACCCCGCCTCAGGCGTCCAGTGCGATCTCGCTCCACACCTGTTTGCCGCCGCTGACGGGCACGCTGCCCCAGGCCGCCGACACGGCTTCGACGAGGAGGATGCCGCGGCCCCCGGTCGCCTCCCAGCCGATGCTGGTGGGCTTGACGGGGGTGCGGGGCGAGGCGTCGGCGACGGAGACGCGCAGCCGCCTGCCGACGAGGGTGAGGTCGAGGCGGACCTGGCCGCCGGTGTGCACGAGGGCGTTGGTGACGAGCTCGGAGACGACGAGCAGCGCGGTGTCCATGGCGTCCTCGGGGACGCCCCAGACGCGCAGGGTGCGCCGGGTGAAGCGGCGGGCGTGCCGGGCGGCCTCCGGAACCCGCCAGACGGTCCAGTTCTCCCGGAGCGGGTGGGTGGCCATGCCGTCGTAGCGCAGCAGGAGCAGGGCGACGTCGTCGCTGCGGCGGGCGCCGTCGAGCAGGGCGTCGGCGACGAGGCCGAGGTCGGCGGGGTCGGAGACGGCGAGCCCGTGGGCGAGGCGGTCCATGCCCTCGTCGATGTCGGCCTCGGTGGTCTCGACGAGGCCGTCGGTGGTCAGGGCGACCAGGGTGCCGGGCCGCAGCCGCAGCGGGGTCATCGGGAAGTCGGCCTGGGCCACCACGCCGAGCGGGGGGCCGCCGTCGGCCTCGGCGATCTCCGTGGTGCCGTCGGGGTGGCGCAGGACCGGCGGCAGATGTCCGGCGCGCACGCACCAGGCGGTGCCCTCCTCCATGTCGAGGTCCACATAGGTGCAGGTGACGAAGAGGTCGCTCTCCAGGTCCATGAGGAGGCGGTTGGCGTGGGCGACGACGACGTCCGGGGGGTGGCCCTCGACGGCGTAGGCGCGCAGGGCGGTGCGCATCTGGCCCATGAGGGTCGCGGCGGCGGCGCTGTGCCCCTGGACGTCGCCGATGACCAGGGCGACGTGGTGGTCGGGCAGCGGGATCACGTCGTACCAGTCGCCGCCGAGCTCCAGGCCCGCGGTGCTGGGCAGATAGCGGGCGACGGCGGTCGCGCCGGGCAGTTTCGGCAGGCGTCGGGGCAGCAGCTGGCGCTGGAGCATCCCGACGAGTTCGTGCTCGGCGTCGAGGGCGTGGGCGCGCATCAGGGCCTGTCCCGCGAGACCGGCGGAGGCGGTGAGCAGGGCGCGTTCGTCGGGGTCGAAGTGGTGCGGGGCGTCCCAGCCGATGAGGCAGGCGCCGGCCATGCGGCCCGCCGCGGGCAGCGGCAGGACGGCGAGGCCGCCGGGGCCGACGTCGGCGAGGGCGGGTTCGAGGACGGTGCCGGCCGGCCAGATCTGGGCGCGCCCCTCACGCAGGGCGCCGGCCAGGGTGGGCATGGCCCGTACGGGGGCCTCCGGCCACTCGCTGCGCCACTCCAGGCGCCACAGCTCGGGCCAGGACTCCGGTGCGGGCGGGTCGAGGACGGTGACGACGAGCCGGTCGTTCTCCAGCTCGGCGAGGGCGATGCGGTCGGCCCTGAGCGGGGCGCGGAGGGCGGAGACGACGGCCTGGCTGACGTCGCGGACGGTGCCGGCCATGGAGAGGGCGGCGGCCAGGCGCTGGACGCGGGCCACGTCGGTGACGTCGGAACGCAGGGTGGAGGCGTCGGCGACGGTGCCCACGAGCCGGGCGGGACGGCCCTCACCGCCGGCCAGCATGCGCCCGCGCAGCCTGAGCCACTTGGGCGGCCCGGAGGGCTGCAGGACGCGGAACTCCAGCTCACGGTCGCCGATGGACATGTGACCGGCCTCGAACAGGGACATCAGCGAGGGCAGGTCCTCGGGGACGGTCAGGCCGAGCAGGGTCTCGACCTTGCCGTCGAAGACGGCCCGGCTCATGCCGAACAGCTCCAGGAGCTTGTCGCCGACCTCGATCCGGCCGGTGTCCATGGCGAGGCTGAACGCGTTGGAGCGCGGTTCCGCGCCCTCCGGGGCGACCACGCTGACGGGGCAGACGACGGCGTCGGCGATCAGCTCGAGGCACTTGCGGCTCTCGTCGTCGAAACCGTGCGGGTCCTCGGTGACGGCGACGAGACAGGCCCGTCCGTCGTCGCCGTGCGCGGGCAGCACGGCGAGGTGGAAGTCGTGCCGGGCCACCCTGCGGGACTCGGCGCAGGCGGCGAGCTCCTGCGGGCCGAGGAAGAGCGGTCGTCCCGAGCGGTGCGCGTCGGCGGGCGGGGAGCCGCCCGAGCTGGGATAGCTGTCGCGCAGCCCGTACACCGTACGGGGAACACCGGCCGACCCGACGAGGCACAGCACGTCCCCGTCCGTACCGGGCGTGTACACGGCCACCAGTGTCGCCCCGGCGAAGACGAGCGCCTGTTCGAGGACGCGGCGCAGCCTTTCGGGCGATGCGGGACCGTCCGTCACCGCCGCCAGAGCGCTTTCGGCACGCAGCGTTCTGGTTCCGCGTCCCGCAGCGCCCTCACTCACCACGTTCGCCATTACAGCGCTAATACGGCACGTGCGCAGCCCCTGTGAGCGTTCCGTGGAGCAACTGCGGCGGTCGCGCTCGAAACCCATCGAACAAATCTTGACGCATGCGTTTCGCACGGTGATCTCGTGACAGCCGTGACTGTCCGTGGCCACCGCCCCGCTGGAAGGCTCGGTGGCGGGCCAAGGAGGGGGACACATGGACAAGCGTTACGAGGTGTACGCGCTCGCCGACAGACACTTCTACGAGTCGCCCGACCGGATCTCCGGCGGCGAGGCACCCGTCTACGAGACGGCGCGCCGGGCGGTGCCGGAGGGCTGGGACGCGGCGCGCATCGGCGACTGGCTGACCCTGACGCCGCTCGGCGAGGACGGCGGGCCGGTACCGGGCCCGTCGCAGGGCTGGAAGATCCACGCCTCGGCGACCCGGGCGAACGCGGAGCGGATCGCCGCCATCGTGTGGGACTACTGCGTGCCCCGCCGTATCCCCTTCAAGTTCGTGCCGGGCCCGCATCTGCTGCACCTGCGCAACACCAAGTACGCGGCGCGCGACACCAGCGGCAAGTTCGTCACGGTCTACCCGGCCGACGAGGAGCAGCTGCACGACGTGCTCCGCGAGCTGGGCAAGCTCCTGGAGGGCTTCGAGGGGCCTTACATCCTCACCGATCTGCGCTGGTACGAGGGTCCGCTCTACGTCCGCTACGGCGCGTTCGCGCGCATGTTCGTCGTCGACGAGCGGGGCTCGCTGGTGCCGGCGGTACGGGACGGCGAGGGGAAGCTGGTGCCGGACCGGCGGGCGCCCTCCTTCCAGGTTCCCGACTGGGTGACGCTCCCGGACTTCCTGGAGCCGCATCTGGAGGCCCGCAACACCACGACGGTCGGCGACCTGCCGTACCGGATCGAGAAGGCGCTGCACTTCTCCAACGGCGGCGGGGTCTACACGGGCACCGACACCCGTGACGGGCGCAAGGTCGTCCTCAAGGAGGGCCGGCCGCACGCGGGGCTGGCCGCCGACGGGGCGGACGCGATCAGTCGGCTGGAGCGCGAGAGGGACGCCCTGGAGCGGGTCGCCGGGACGGGTGTGGTGCCCGAGGTGCGGGACTGGTTCACCCTGGGCGACCACCGGTTCCTCGTCATGGACTTCCTGGAGGGGCGCCCGCTGAACTCCTTCTTCGCCGAGCGGCATCCGCTGCTCGCCCCGGACCCCGATCCGAAGGCCGTGGCCGACTACACGGCGTGGGCGGTGCGGATCCACGGGGCCGTGGAGCGGGCGGTGGAGGCGGTGCACGCGCGCGGGATCGTCTTCAACGACCTGCACGTCTTCAACATCATGGTCGGCCCCGACGAGGAGTCGGTCTCCCTGCTGGACTTCGAGGCGGCGGCGCCGGTCGAGGAGAACGGCCGCCAGGTGGTCGCCCACCCCGGCTTCTTCGCCCCACCGGACCGCAAGGGCGTCGACGTCGACCGCTACGCGCTGGCCTGTCTCAGGATCGCCCTGTTCCTGCCGGTGACCACGCTGTTCGTGGTGGACCGGGGGAAGGCGGCGCATCTGGCCGAGGTGATCCTGCGTCAGTTCCCGGACGTGCCGAAGGAGTTCCTCGACGAGGCGGTCGCGGAGATCACCCGCGACTTCGCCGCACGGGGCCAGGCGGACCTCGGCGGCGCCCGTACGGCCGTGCGGGCCGCGCCGTCCTTCGTCGAACCCGGTGACTGGCCCCACAGCCGCGACTCCATGGTCAAGGCGATCCTCGCCTCGGCCACCCCGGAGCGCGAGGACCGGCTCTTCCCCGGTGACATCACGCAGTTCAACGACGGCGGCGGCCTGGGGCTCGCGCACGGCGCGGCCGGAGTGCTGTACACGCTGGACGCGGTCGGCGCGGAGCGCTTCGAGGAGGGCGAGCGCTGGCTCCTGGAGCGCACCGCACCGCCGCCCACGGGCACCCCGCTCGGGCTCTACGACGGTCTCGCGGGCGTCGCCCAGGTCCTGGACCGGCTCGGGCACCGGCAGCGCGCCCTCGACCTGGTCGAGCGCGTCCTCGCGGAACGCTGGCAGAACCTCTCCTCCGACCTGCACGGCGGCCTGGCCGGGCTCGGCCTGGTCCTCGGCGAACTGGCCGGCTCGACCGGCGAGTCGGAGCTGCGGGACCGCGCCGCCGAGGCCGCGGACGTTCTCGTACGACGACTCGCGCAGCCCCTCGCGGACACGTCCGGGCGGCGCCGGGCCGGGCTGCTGCGGGGCTGGACCGGGCCCGCGCTGTTCCTGCTGCGGCAGTACGAACGCACCGGTGAGCCGCTGCTGTTGAGGGCGGCGGAGGTGGCGCTGCGCCGGGACCTGGAGTGCTGCGTGACGCACCCGAGCGGCTCGCTGGAGGTCGACGAGGGCTGGCGTACGCTGCCGTACCTCGGTGAGGGCAGCGCCGGCATCGGGATGGTCCTGGACGACTTCCTCACCCAGGGCGCCGATACCGAGGGCGAGTTCGAGCGGGCACGGGCCGGTGTCCTGACCGCCGCCACCAGCCGCTTCTACGTACAGCCGGGTCTCTTCCAGGGCCGTGCCGGGATGATCCTGCACCTCGCGCGCACCGGCACCCCCGGAGCGACCCGCGAGCGACTCGCCGAACAGATCGACGGACTCGGCTGGTTCTCGATGGACTACCAGGGCCAACTGGCTTTCCCCGGGCACCAGATGATGCGTCTGTCGATGGACCTGGGCACCGGAACGGCAGGGTGCCTGCTCGCGCTCGGCGCGGCCCACGCGGCCCCCGGCGCTCCCACCACCGCGCACCTGCCGTTCCTGCCGCCGTTCCGGCGGCCCCCCATACGCGGTTCCGCGACTTGACGGAGCCGTGACCCAACCCCGTCCCCACGGGTGGACGACACCGAAGGAAGGAAACCGAGATGGCACTTCTCGACCTGCAGACGATGGAGTCCGACGAGCACACCGGCGGCGGCGGCAACAGCACCCTGAGCCTGCTGTCGTGCGTCAGCGCGGCGAGCGTCACGCTCTGTCTCTGACAGGCACCGTGCGCCCATGACTCCGGGCGGTCCACTCCCGCGAGGGAGGGGCCGCCCGGGGTTCTGCACACCTCCGGAAGGCCGCCGTATGACGACTCGCACCTCGCCGCCGGCCGCGCACGGCCTGCTGGGTCCGGCCCCCGTCCGCTGCCTGGCGCTGTGCCTGGCCGGCACGGCGGCGACCGGCGCCGGACTGCTGCTGCCAGCGGCCCTCGGCCGCACCCTTGACCTGCTGCTCGCGCAGGCGCCGGCGACCCGCTGGGTCCTGTACTGCGCGGCCCTGATCCTGCTGATCGCCCTGCTCGACGCGGCGGAGACCGTCCTCGGCGGCACCGTCGACGCCCGCACCACCGCCTGGCTGCGCCGCGTCCTCACCGGGCACCTCCTGGCCGTCGGACCGCGCGCCACCGCCCGCTTCGGGCCCGGAGACCTCGTCGCCCGCCTCGTCGGCAGTGCCGCCCAGGCCGGGACCGCGCCGACCGCCCGCGCCGCACTGCTCGCCGCGCTCGCCGCTCCGGTCGGCGCCGTGGTGGCCCTCGGCCTCATCTCCCCCTGGCTCGCGGCCGTCTTCCTGGCCGGAGCGCCGGTGCTGGCCCTGCTGCTGCGCGCCTTCGCCCGGGACACCCGTCAGTGCGTGACGCGCTACCAGGAGGTGCAGGGGCGGATCGCGCAGGCCCTCTCGGAGGCCGTCGGCGGACACCGCACCATCCGGGCGGCGGGAACGGAGGACCGGGAGACGGCCCGCATCCTGCGCCCCCTGCCCGAACTGTCCGAGGCCGGACACCGCATGTGGCGGGTGCAGGGGCGGGCCTCGGGCCAGTCCGTCGCCGTGGCCCCGCTGCTCCAGCTCGGCGTCGTCGCCGTGGCCGGGGTCCTGCTCGCCCGGCACCGGGTCACGGTGGGCGAGGTCCTCGCCGCCTCCCGTTACGCCGTCCTCGCGACCGGGGTCGGCGTCCTGGTGGGACAGCTGTCCGGCCTGGCCCGAGCACGGGCGGCCACCGGACGCCTGGACGAGGTCCTCGCGGAACCCGCGACCGAGCACGGCGTACGCGGGCTGCCGCCCGGTCCCGGGCGGCTGGAACTGCGCGGCGTCACCGCAATGCGCGGGGCGCGTGCCGTCCTCGACGGCGTCGATCTCGTCGTCCCGGGCGGGACGACGCTCGCCGTGGTGGGCCGGTCGGGGGCGGGCAAGTCACTGCTCGCCGCGGTCGCCGGGCGGCTCGCCGACCCGGACGCCGGCGAGGTGCTGCTCGACGGCGTGCCGCTGCGCGAGCTCACCCACGACGAACTGCGCCGCTCGGTCGGCTACGCCTTCGAACGCCCCGCGCTCCTCGGCGGCACCGTCGAGGAGGAGATCGGTCTCGCCCTCGCGTCCCCCTCCCCCGCCCGCGTCCGGGAGGCGGCCCGCACGGCCTACGCGGACGACTTCGTGCGCCGGCTGCCGGACGGCTACGACACCCTCGTCGCCGACGCCCCGCGCTCCGGCGGGGAGTCCCAACGGCTCGGCCTCGCGCGGGCGTTCGCCCACGGCGGCCGCCTGCTGATCCTCGACGACGCCCTGTCCAGCCTCGACACCGTCACCGAGGCACGTATCGCCGAGGCCCTGGTGAACGGCGGTGCGGGCGGCACCCGTCTCCTCGTCGCCCACCGCACCGCCACGGCGGCCCGCGCGGAGGCGGTGGCCTGGCTGGACGGGGGGCGGATACGGGCGGTGGGGCCGCACGAAGAGCTGTGGCGGCTGGCGGAGTACCGGGCCGTGTTCGGGGGCGGGACGGACACCCCCGACGGGGAGCCGTCATGAAGTGCGGCCCGGCACGGCGGCGAGAGCGACGAGGTGGGCCGAGGTTCTTCGGAGGATCCGCGCTCGCGCCGGCCAACGGCGGGACCTACGGACGCGGTCTGCGGTTCCTGCGGGCCAGGTGGCGGGTCCTCGTCCGGCTCGGCGGGTGGTCCGTGCTGGAGACGGGGCAGACCTTCCTCACCGGGTACGCTCCCGCCCGCGCCCTGGACGAGGGGTTCCTGACCGGACGGCCGGGCGTCGGCCTCGCGTGGCTCGGGGTGGCCGCGATCGGGGTGCTCGTCGGCGCGTACGGGACGGTGCGGGTGTACGCCGCCGTGGCCGCGCTGGTCGAGCCGCTCCGGGACGTCCTCGTGCGGCGGGTGGTGCGGCGCGGGGTGCGGGAGGCGGACCCGGGAGCGCTGTCCGGACTGACCCAGCAGGTGGAGATCGCGCGGGACACGTTCGCCGGACTGGTGATGGTGTCGCGTTCGTTCCTGTTCACGGCGGCCGGTGCCGTCGTCGGACTGGCCTCGCTCGATCCGCTGCTCCTGCTGGTCGTGGGGCCGCCGCTCGCCGCCGGCCTGGGTCTGTTCGCGGCCACTCTGCGGCCGCTGGCCCGCCGTCAGGAGGAGTTCCTGGCCGCCGACGAGGCGCTGGCCGGCGGTCTCGGCAGTGTCTGCCCGGGGCTGCGGGACATCACGGCGGCCGGCGCGGAGGACCGGGTCGCCGCCGACACGGGTCGGCTGGTCGACACCGAGCAGCGGGCCGCGTACTCCCTCGCCCGCTGGTCCGTCCTGCGTGTGGCCTCCCTCGCCCTCGGCGGCCAGTTCCCGATCGTCCTCCTCCTCGCCTGCGCCCCCTGGCTCCTGTCCCGCGGCGTCACCACGGGCGCCCTGGTCGGCGCCCTCGCCTACGTCACCCAGTCCCTGCTCCCGGCCCTGCGCAACCTGGTCCACGGCCTGGGCACGAGCGGCTCCCGCCTGGTGGTGGTCCTACGGCGCCTGACCCGCGAGCCCACGGACCGGCGGGGCGCCGAGAAGCCGACCCGACGGACGGCGCCGCACGACGCCGGGGGGCTTCCCATGGCCCCCGGCATCGCCGTGACCACGGACATCCCCGGCGACGAAACCGGCAGGAGGCCCGCCCAGGCGCGGCCCGCTGAGGCGCGGCCCGCCGACGGCCAGGAGGATCCGCGTCACCGCCTCACCGCACACGCCCCGGCACGGGCCGTGAACCACGAGTCCGACGCCCCCGCCCTCTGCCTCACCGCCGTCTCCTTCGCCTACGGCCCCGCCGCCACCCCCGTCGTCGACCGCCTCGACCTCGCCGTCCCGGCCGGCGCCCACCTGGCCGTCGTAGGCCCCAGCGGGATCGGGAAGTCGACGCTCACCGCCCTGATCGCGGGGCTCCTCCAGCCCACCGGCGGAAGGATCCGGCTGTGCGGACACCCCGTGCCCTCCCCCGCCGCGGCGGCGCTGCGCGTACTCATTCCGCAGGAGGCGTACGTCCACACGGGAACCCTCGCCGAGAACCTCGGGCACCTGCGGGTGGATCCGGTGCCCGAGCCCGAGCTGCTCGCGGCGGCCGAAGCGGTCGGGCTCACCCCGCTCCTCGAAGCGCTCGGCGGACCGCGGGCGACCGTCGACCCGGCCGCCCTGTCAGCCGGTGAACGGCAGCTCGTGGCACTGACCCGGGCCTACCTCTCGTACGCCCCGCTCGTCCTGCTCGACGAGGCCACCTGTCATCTCGACCCGCGGGCCGAGGAGCGTGCCGAGCGGGCCTTCGCGGACCGGCCCGGCACCACGCTGGTCGTGGTCGCCCACCGGATCAGCTCGGCCCGGCGCGCCGGCCGGGTGCTGCTGATGGACGGCCCGCGCACGGCGTACGGCACCCACGACGAGCTGGTGCGCGACTCGCCGGCCTACCGCGAACTCGTGGGCGGCTGGGCGGCCGGTGCCCCCCGGCGGTCAGAGCCAGCCCTGCCCCTGCGAGATCCGGATCGCGTCGATGCGGTTGCGGGCTCCGGTCTTGCGGGTGATCGCGGCCATGTAGTTGCGCACGGTCCCGTGGGACAGGCACAGGCTCCCCGCGATCTCCGCGATGGAGGCCCCCTCGGCCGCGAGGGATAACACGCTCAGCTCCCGTCCGGTCAGCGGCATCTCCGCCGCCTGGAGGAAGCCGAAGCCCAGCGAGTCATCGACGAAACGTTTCCCCTCGGCGACACGGCGAATCCCGCGCGCGAGCCGCTCCGGCGCCGCCCCCTCCTTGTCCACATAGCCGAGCGCCCCCGCCTCGACGGCCCGCTTCAGCAGCCCGGGCCGGTGGGCGCTGGCCATCACGAGGAGGCGCGGCGGACTCCGGTCCGGCTCGCGCGGGGATAACTCCCCCAGCGGCGGGAGGCCGTACGCGTCCGAGCATTCGAGGTCGGCGGCGCAGACGTCGGGACGCACGGATCGCAGACGGCCGGGCGCGGTGTGCCACGGGGTGTCGAACACCCCGAGGTCGGGTTCCCGGCGGAGCCACTCCGCCAGGGCCGATCTCACCAGACACGCGTCGTGCACCAGAAGCACCCGGATCACTGCTCGTCCCCCTCGACTCGCCCGCTCTGTTACGTGGCCATGAACGCGTGCCCCATTGTTCGGGTCCCGGACCGCCCTCGGGCGCGAAGAATTGGCCATCAGGGTGCGCGGGGGCGCACACAGGGCGCCCGCGTGCCGTCCCGCGCTTCCACTGTGGGGGCATGGTCCGGGGCCGAGGGGGTACGCGGCCGTCCTCGCCGTCGCCCGGGCACTCGTGTGCCCGCACCGGGCAACGCTCGCCGTGCGGGACCCGCCGTGAGGGAGGAGATTGATCCCTGGGGGCCCGGCACGCCAGGCGCCTCGCCCCCTTTTTTCCGGGACGCGCCCGTGCGAGGAGGTGGTCGGCGTGTCCGACGGGCATATGTCGGCCCCGCCGCCGGCGAGCGCCCGGACCCGGGTGGGACGGCCGCTGCTCTCCCTCGCGCTGGCGTCGATGATGGATGAGGTGCACGCCCACTCCGGCGCGGTGTACCTCATGGCCGCCGACGAGCCGGTGCTGGAGATGGCGGTGATGGCGGGCCTGCCGCGGGCCTTCGCGGCGCCCTGGGAGCGGGTGGGGCTGAGCGCGCCGATCCCGGTGGCGGAGGCGGCGCGGGAGCGGCGGCTGGTGTGGGTGGGCGGCGAGCACGAGATGGCACGCCGCTTTCCGCGGATCGCCGTGGTGCTGCCGTACCCCTTCGCGCTGGCCGCGGTACCGGTGGCGACCGCGGCCAAGGTGTACGGCTCGGTCTTCGTGACCTGGCCCGGCTCGCACCCGCCGGACCTGTCCGACCGGGAGCGGGATCATCTGACCGCGGCCTGCGGGCGGCTCGCGGTGCGGCTGGAGCGTGCGGTGGGAGACACTCTCGCGCCGCACGCCGAACCGGATCTGCTGGCCGCGCCCCAGTTCGGAAGCCCCGCGGGGACGCTGGGCACGGTGGAGGCGGCGCGGATGGTGGCGAGGCTGCCGTACGGACTGTGCTCGCTGGATCTGCACGGGCGGATCTCCTTCGCCAACGCCGCGGCGGCCGAGCTGATCGGCGTCCCGGTCTCCCAGTTGCTGGGCTCGCAGCTGTGGGCGGCGGTGCCCTGGCTCAACGACCCGGTCTACGAGGACCGCTACCGGGCCGCACTGCTCAGCCAGCGCAGCACGTCGTTCGTGGCGCTGCGGCCGCCCGGGGACTGGCTGTCGTTCCGGCTGTACCCGAGCACGACCGGGCTGAGCGTCCGGATCGGCCGGGCCCGGAGTGTGGCGGAGATGAACCGGGGCGGCCCGCGGCCCGGGGACTCCCCGTCGCGACTGGTCACCATCTCGCAGGTGCTGAGTCTGGCCGGGGCCCTGACCGAGGCGGTGGGCGTACAGGACGTGGTGCAGCTGGTGGCGGACGAGATCGCCCCGGCCGCGGGGAGCCAGGCGCTGGTCGTGCTCGGCTCACGGGCGGGACGGCTGCACGTGCTCGGGCATCGCGGGTATGCGGACGCGCGGGTCGTGGAGCGGTTCGACGGGCTGCCGCTGACCGAACCGACGCCGGGCACCCAGGCCCTGACCACCGGGGTGCCCGCGTTCTTCGAGTCCCGCGAGCAGTTGGAGCGTCTGTACCCGCACCGGCATGCCACCCCCGACGGCTTCGCGGCCTGGGCCTATCTGCCGCTCATCGCCTCCGGGCGCCCGGTGGGCACCTGTGTGCTGGCCTACGCGGAGCGGCATCCCTTCCCCGCCGACGAGCGGGCGGTGCTGACGAGTCTGGGCGGGCTGATCGCGCAGGCCCTGGAGCGGGCCGTCCTGTACGACGCCAAGCACCAGCTGGCGCACGGTCTGCAAGCGGCGCTGCTGCCGCACACCCTGCCCTCGCTGCCCGGCATCGACGCGGCGGCCCGCTATCTGCCGGCCACTCAGGGCATGGACATCGGCGGCGACTTCTACGACCTGGTGCCGGTGGAGGGGCTGGCGGCCGCCGTGATCGGGGACGTGCAGGGACACAACGTGACCGCCGCCGGGCTGATGGGGCAGCTCCGGACGGCGGTACGGGCGTACACGACCGTCGGCCAGCGGCCGGAGGAGGTCATGCGCTCGACGAACCGGCTGCTGATCGACCTCGGCGCCGACCTGTTCGCCAGCTGCCTGTATCTGCGGCTCGATCCGGCGCGAGGCCGGGCCGTCATGGCCCGCGCGGGGCATCCGCCGCCGCTGCTGCGGCGGCCGGACGGCCGGGTGCGGGTGCTGGACCTGGCCGGAGGCCCGCTGCTGGGCATCGACGGTACGGCCTGCTACCCGACGACGGAGGTGGATCTCACGCCCGGTTGCGTCCTCGCCCTCTACACCGACGGCCTGATCGAGTCCCCGGGCGTCGACATCGAGGACGCGCTCGCCGAGCTGGGACGGCAGCTCGCCGAGGCCGGTGACCGCCCCCTCGACGAACTGGCCGACGAACTCGTGCGCCGCAGCGCCGCAGCGCGGGAGCGGATCGACGACGTGGCGCTGCTTCTGCTGCGGGCCGACGGCTGATCCGCCGGCCCGTCACCCCCGCATGGCGTGACGGGCCGGGGAACACGTCGGTCCGGCCCTCCCGCCGGAGGGCCGGACCGTAGCACCTCCCGGCCGCTGCAGCGCGGTGGCCGGGAAGTGGTCATGGGGCCTGCGTCGGCAGCGGAGGGTGTGGGGGGGGCCGCTGCCGACGCGGCCGGTTCAAGGTGTGGTGCCGGACCGACGGTGGGTCAGTTGTGCGACTGGCCCGCGGCGTCGCCCACGCCGTTGCCGGCCTCCTGGCCGTTTCCGGCCTCCTCGCCGCCGATCACGTCACCGCCGGCCTGCTCGCCGCCGACCTCCTGACCGGCACCGGCCTCCTCACCGGGGCTCGCGCTCGCGTCGCCCCCGGCACCGGCCTCCTCACCCGCACCGGCCTGGTCGCCCGCACCGGCCCCGGCGTCGCCACCGGCGCCCGCCTCGTCACCGGCACCGGCCTCCTCGCCACCGGCCTGGTCGCCCGCGCCACCGGCCGCGTCACCCGCGCCGAGCGTGGCACCGACCGCCTGGAGGGCGGTGGTCACCGGCTGGAAGAAGGTCTCGCCGCCGACGGTGCAGTCGCCACTGCCGCCCGAGGTCAGACCGATCGCCGAGCCGTCCTGCGTGAACAGCGAGCCGCCGCTGTCGCCGGGCTCGGCGCAGACGTTGGTCTGGATGAGCCCGGTGACGGTGCCTTCGGGGTAGTTCACGGTGGCGTCGAGTCCGAGGACCTGGCCGTCGGCGAGGCCCGTGGTGGAGCCCATGCGGAAGACCTGGGCGCCGACCTCGGCGTCCGCGGCCTGGTTGATCGCGACGGTCTGGCCGCCGCCGACGTTGACCTCGCTGGGCGCCTGGGTCGCCGGGTCGTCGTACTTGACCAGGGCGAAGTCGCCGTCGCCGGGGAAGGTGGCCTGGTCGACGGTGGCGATCGGCTGGCCGTCCTCGGAGTCCGACCACTGTTCGGCCGCGACCCCGCAGTGACCGGCCGTCAGGAAGGCGGGGCTGCCGTCGCCCGCGGTGACGTTGAAGCCGAGCGAACAGCGGGCGCCGCCGGCGAAGATGGCGTCACCGCCGGACGCGAAGGTCTTGAAGGTGCCGGCCGACTTCTTCACGGTCGCCATGTCGGAGCCGAGGCTCTTCACGGTCGACTCGAGGGTGTTCCACTTGGTGCCGGTGACCGTGCTGTCCGCGGTCACGAGGATCTTGTTGGTGCGCGGGTCGACGGCCCAGGCGGTGCCCGGGATCGTCGCCTCCTCCTTGAGCGTCTTCGCGCCGGCCGCCAGCTCGGTGAGGCTGTTCTCGACCTCGCGGACCTTGGCTCCGGCCTTCTTCGCCTGCACGACGACGTTGTTGTTGTCACCGGATATGACGTTCACGACGAGCTGCTGGCTGTCGGAGTCGTAGTAGGACCCGGCGAAGGCGTCGCCCAGCAGCTTCTCGAGCTGCGAGGCGAGGTCCGAGGCGTCCGTCGCCTTCAGAGTCTTCGGCGCGATGGCCGCCGCGTCGTTCGACGAGCCGTCCTGGGACGCGTTGGCGTTGGGCAGCAGAATCGCGGCCGCTCCGAGCGCCACCACGGTGCCTGCCGCGAACGCGGCCTTGCGCTTCGGAATTCGCTTGTGACTCAAACTTCTCGACCTCCTGGGGGGACCGGAGTCTTGACCGCCGTCCGGCAGTCGGTTGTTCTGGGCGCCTGGATGGCCATGGGTACGCACGGTGTGCGCGGGGCGTTCAATGCCGTTTCTTTACGCCCCGATTGCCATGCCGATTCGGCCACGGGCCGTGCCGGGCGGGACGCGGGCGGGAAGAATCCCCCATATGACGATGACGCCCGCCGAAGCCGACAAGCTCCTCGCCGACAACTTCGCCCCTTGGGTGCGCGACCTCGCGCTGAGCGTCGAATCGCTCGGCGACGACCATGCGGTTCTGCGTCTGCCCTGGTCGCAGCGGCTGGCCCGGGAGGGCGGCGCGCTGTCGGGCCAGGCCCTGATGGCGGCGGCGGACACCGCCACGGTGATCGCCGTCTCGGCGGCCCGGGGCGTCTACGGACCGATGACGACGGTCCAGCAGTCCACCGACTTCCAGCGGGCGGTGACCGGTTCGGATGTCCTGATCAAGGCGGTCGTCACCAAGCTGGGCCGCCGCATGGCGTTCACCGACATCACGATGACCGATTCGTCGACGGGCGAACTCGCGGCCCGCGCGAGCACGGTCTACGCACTGCTGGGCTGACACGCTCAGCGAACGGCCGACAACGGTCCGTCGCGAATACCGCCCCGAATCCTCCCTCCAGCGAATCTGCACATCGAATGCGCAACCAGGTCACCGGGAACGGAAGTTCTGCACAAGCGCGGACCGGCACGCATGTCATTGGCGAGGTGTGTCGCATTCGCCGCGCCTACGGCAAGGGCCCCTTCACCCGACCCCGGCATCACATGTGAAGAAGTCGGCACCAAGGCGTGCGCAATCCTGCACGGATGAAGCTTTCTGTGACTCAAGTTCCCTGGTGAGACGGATGGTTGATTGGAAGGGCGGAGCCGCAGCGTGCTTTGATCCATCGCACCGCAGGGCCTTCGGGGTTTCCGGAAACGGAATCCGGCGCCCTGCGACTGCGGCCGTCATCTGTCCCCAGAGGGGGCCGCTCCCCCCTTGTGAAATACCCATACGAAGGGAAGTTCCATCATGAACTCCACCCCCCAGGTTGAGACCGTCGAGATCTCGGACGCCGACCTCGACAACGTCTCCGGCGGCCTGCAGCTGAACGCCCTTGGCACCGTCACCAGCCTGGTGGACGGCGTCGCCCCGGTTTCCGGCCTGGTCAACACGGCCGTCGGCACCGTCGAGGGTGTGACCGGCCTGAACACCGCCCCGGTCACCGGCCTGGTCGCCGGCCTCTGATCACACTTCGTGATCTGATCACTCTTTTGTGGTCGACCCGTCCCGGAGCCGCAAACCGGCGGTTCCGGGACTCTTGGGTGCCGTAATTCCGGCCGACTCGTGCGAGTCGGTCCTTTCTCATTCGCAGTATTCGTAGCTTTCGCAGCCTTCGCAGGTGAGGGAAGTCCCGTGCAGTTCCGCCAACAGGCCCTCGCCAAACTCCAGTCACCGGAGGAACTCGACCTCCCGGTGCGCTTCGCCCGTCCCCAGGGCTGGCTGGTGATGTCCGTGACGGTGGTCGTGATGGCCGCCGCCTCCGTGTGGGCGGTGACCGGTTCGGTGGCCTCCACGGTGAGCGCGCCCGCCATCCTCACGCACGGCCAGGGCAGTTACATCCTGCAGAGCCCGGTCGCGGGTCAGGTCACGCAGGTGATCGCCAAGGAGGGCAGCCTGCTGCCCGCCGACTCCCCCGTGCTGAAGGTCCGTACGTCCGAGGGCGACACCGTCGTCCGCACGGTCGCCGCCGGCCGGGTCACCGCGCTGGCGGCCACCATCGGGCAGATCATCTCGACCGGCGCGAACGTCGCCGCCGTGGAGAAGGTCGCCCACGCCTCCGATCCCCTGTACGCGACGGTGTACGTGCCCGCCGAGAACGCGGCCTCCATACCGGACGACGCGGCCGTGGACCTGACCGTGTCCTCGGTGCCCACCCAGGAGTACGGCGTGCTGCGCGGCCATGTGAAGTCGGTGGACCGCTCGGCGCAGTCGGCCCAGCAGATCGCCGCGTTCCTCGGGGACAGCCAGCTCGGCCAGCAGTTCACCAAGGACGGCCGCCCGGTCGCCGTCCTGGTGAGGCTGGACAGGTCGAAGGGCACGAAGAGCGGATACAAGTGGTCGTCCTCGGGGGGACCGCCGTTCGCGCTCACCTCCATGACCGTGGCCTCGGGTTCGATCCGGCTGGCCGATCAGCGCCCCGTCGATTGGCTGCTGCCGTGAGCACCGCACAGGACACCCGCGGCAGGCGCCGCTCCGCCCCGCCCAAACGCCCCGTCCCCAAGGGGAGGGCGAAGACGGTCCGTACGCCCACCGTCCTCCAGATGGAGGCCGTGGAGTGCGGCGCCGCCTCCCTCGCCATGGTCCTCGGCCACTACGGCAAGCACGTCCCGCTGGAGGAGCTGCGCATCGCCTGCGGTGTCTCCCGGGACGGCTCGCGCGCCAGCAACCTCCTCAAGGCGGCCCGCAGTTACGGTCTGACGGCCAAGGGCATGCAGATGGACACGGCCGCCCTCGCCGAGGTGAGGACACCGGCGGTGCTGTTCTGGGAGTTCAACCACTACGTCGTCTACGACGGCATGGGACGCCGCTTCGGCCGCCGCGGGGTCTACATCAACGACCCGGGCAAGGGCCGCCGGTTCGTCCCGATGGAGGACTTCGACGGCAGCTTCACCGGTGTCGTGCTGGTGATGGAGCCCGGTGAGGGCTTCACCCGAGGCGGCCGCAAGCCGGGCGTCCTGGGCGCGATGCCGGCCCGGTTGCGCGGCACGGCGGGCACCATGCCGACCGCCGTCCTGGCGAGCCTGCTGCTGGTGCTGGTCGGTGCGGCCACCCCCGCGCTCTCCCGCACCTACATCGACATGTTCCTGATCGGCGGTCAGACCTCGCTGCTGGGCGTGCTGTTCGCGTCGATGGGGGCCTGTGTCGCGCTCACCCTCGCCCTGACCTGGCTCCAGCAGGCGAACCTGCTGCACGGCCGGATCATCTCCTCGACCCTGTCCAGCGCCCGCTTCCTGCGCCACCTGCTGCGGCTGCCGGTGACGTTCTTCTCCCAGCGCAGCCCGGCCGATCTGGTGCAGCGCCTGCAGTCCAACGACCAGGTGGCCGAGACTCTGGCCCGCGACCTCGCGGCGGCGGGCGTCGACGCGGTGGTCGTCGTCCTGTACGCGATCCTCCTGTACACCTACGACCCGCAGCTCACCTACGTCGGCATCGGCGTGGCCCTGCTGAACGTGGTGGCGATGCGGGTCGTGATCCGGCTGCGGGCCACCCGCACCGCCAAGCTGCGCGCCGACAGCGCCCGGCTCACCAACACGGCCTACACCGGCCTGCAGTTGATCGAGACGATGAAGGCGACCGGCGGCGAGGACGGCTACTTCCGCAAGTGGGCCGGGCAGCACGCCACCACTCTTGAGGAACAGCAGAAGCTCGGGGTGCCGAGCGCCTGGCTGGGTGTGGTCGCGCCGATGCTGGCCACCTTCAACAGCGCGCTCATCCTGTGGATCGGCGGCATGCGGGCCGTCGAGGGCGGTATCTCCGTCGGCCTGCTGGTCGCCTTCCAGGCCCTGGTCACCCGCTTCACCGCGCCGATCACCCGCCTCAACGGCGTGGCCGGACGCATCCAGGACTTCGCGGCCGACGTGGCCCGCCTGAAGGACGTGGAGAACTTCAAGGCCGACCCGCTCTACGACCGCCCCGGCGCCGGCGACTCGACGCGCCGCCTCCAGGGCCACGTCGAGCTGCAGAACATCACCTTCGGCTACAACCCGCTCGACAAGCCACTGCTCACCGGCTTCGACCTGACCGTCGGACCGGGCCGGCAGGTGGCGCTGGTGGGCGGCTCCGGCAGCGGCAAGTCGACCGTGTCCCGGCTGATCTCCGGCCTGTACGCCCCCTGGGAGGGCGTGATCCGCATCGACGGACAGCGCCTGGACGACATCCCGCGCGGCGCCCTCGCCGCCTCGGTGTCCTTCGTCGACCAGGACGTCTTCCTCTTCGAGGGTTCGGTCCGCGACAACGTGGCGCTGTGGGACCCGTCGATCCCGGACGACGCCGTGGTGGACGCCCTCAGGGACGCGGCCCTGTACGACGTGGTGATGCGCCGCCCCGGCGGCATCCACAGCAGGGTCGAGCAGGACGGCCGCAACTTCTCCGGCGGTCAGCGCCAACGCCTGGAGATCGCGCGGGCGTTGGTGCGCCGACCCAGCATCCTGGTCCTCGACGAGGTGACCAGCGCTCTGGACGCGGAGACCGAGCTGGTCGTCATGGACAACCTGCGCAAGCGCGGCTGCGCCTGTGTGGTGATCGCGCACCGGCTCAGCACCGTGCGCGACAGCGACGAGATCGTCGTACTGCAGCACGGCACGATCGTGGAACGCGGGCGGCACGAGGAGCTGGTGGCGCGCGGCGGCGCGTACGCGGCGCTGGTCAAGGAACGGTGAGATGACTACCGCACACGAAGGTGATGTCGTCCTCAATGCCCTCGGGCAGCTGGGCACGCGGGTCGACTGCGCCGGTTTCAGCCGCATCGACCTCGAAGGGCCGCAGGTGCTGTGGCTCGTCGTGTCGGGCGCGGTGGACCTGTTCGCGGTCGACGCCGAACAGCAGGGCCACTGGCACCACCTGGGCCGTCTGGAGCCGGGCGCACTGCTGCTCGGGCCGGTGGCGGGCCCGCAGCACACCCTGGTCGCCCGGCCGCTCAGGGACTGCGTGGTGCACCGCATCGGCCTGCGTGAGCTGTACGAGCCCGCGAACACCCAGACCTGGTCGTACGACGAGTACGGCAACCCCCAGTACGTGCCGCCGACGACGAGCCCCCTGGAGTACGCCCTCGCTCTCGGTGTGGGCCGAAGCCTGTCCATCCTCTTCCAGGCGCCGATGGCCGACGAGCGGGCCGCCGCCCCGACCGACGACGACGTCTTCTGGATGCAGGTCCCGCCGGGCAGTGTGCAGTACGGCTCGCTCTACGGCGCCGAGGCGGCCGCCGACCTGCTGATGGACCCCGGGGTCTGGCAGTCCATGGTGGACCAGCAGTACCGGCTGCTGACCGCTCTGGACCGCTGGATCGAGCAGCTGGAGCGCACGCACGAGACCCGGACGGCCGCCGGTATCAAGGCCGGTGAGGCGGTGCGTGCCCAGGCCGACCGGACCCTGCTCGCGTCCATCGGCAGGTCGAAGCAGCGCACGACGGCCGCGGACGCCGACGCCGGCTTCGCGGCGTGCAAGCTGGTCGCCGACGCGGCCGGCATCCGGCTCGCGGACAACGCGCACAGCGGCACCGAGAGCGATCGTCTCGACCCGGTCGAGCGGATCGCCCTCGCCTCCCGTGTCCGTATCAGGTCGGTGCGCCTGGAGGGCAGTTGGTGGCGGGACGACGTCGGACCGCTGGTGGGCCACCGGGCCCTGTCGGGGGCGCCGGTCGCGCTGCTGTGGCGGCGCGGCGGCTATGTGGCGGTGCATCCGGCGACCGGGCGTGAGACTCCGATCGAGAAGGACAACGCCGAGGAGTTCGAGCCGCGCGCGGTGATGTTCTACCGCCCGCTGCCCGACCGGAGACTCAGCCCGCTCGGGCTGGTGCGCTTCAGCATGCGCGGCACCGGCGGCGATGTGACGAACCTGCTGCTCAGCGGCCTGGTGACGGTGGCGATCGGTGCGCTGGTCCCCATCGCGACGGGCAAGGTGCTCGGCGAGTTCGTGCCGAAGGCGCAGACCGACCTGATCGTGCAGGTGTGTCTGGCGGTGATGGTCAGCGGTGTGGTGACGGCGGCCTTCATGCTGCTCCAGAACCTCACCATGCTGCGTCTGGAGGGCCGTATCGAGGCGACCCTCCAACCGGCCGTCTGGGACCGGCTGCTGAGACTTCCCACGAAGTTCTTCACCGAGCGCTCGACCGGTGAACTGGCGAGCCAGGCCATGGGGATCAGCTCGATCCGGCGGATGATGGCGGGCATCGGCCCCACCGTCGCCCAGTCGGTGACCGTCGGCGCGATGAACCTGGCCCTGCTGTTCTGGTACAGCGTCCCGATGGCCATGGCGGCGATCGCCATGCTCGTCGTCATCGCCGCCGGCTTCCTCGGTCTCGGGCTGTGGCAGGTGCGCTGGCAGCGGCGGCTGGTGGTGCTCGGCAACAAGCTGAACAACCAGGCCTTCCAGACCCTGCGCGGTCTGCCCAAGCTGAGGGTGGCGGCCGCGGAGAACTACGCGTACGCGGCCTGGGCCTCGGAGTTCGCCCGCAGCCGCGAGCTCCAGCAGAAGGTCGGCCGCATCAAGAACCTCACCTCGGTGATGGGTTCGGTCTATCTCCCGCTGTGCACCCTGCTGATGTTCATGCTGCTCGCGGGTCCGGCACGCGGCTCGATGTCCGCGGCGGAGTTCCTCACCTTCAACACCTCGGTGACGATGCTCCTGACCGCGGTCACCTCGCTCACCGGCGCCTTCGTCTCGGCGGTGGCCGCACTCCCGCTGTTCGAGGAGATCAAGCCGGTCCTGGAGGCGCAGCCGGAGGTCCGCACCGCGAGCACCCGGCCGGGCCCGCTCACCGGGGCGATGGAGGCCCGCAGGCTCTCCTTCCGCTACTCCGACGACGGCCCCCTGATCCTTGACGACGTGTCCTTCGAGATCCGGCCGGGCGAGTTCGTGGCGATCGTCGGCCCGAGCGGCTGCGGCAAATCGACCCTGCTCAGGCTGCTGATCGGCTTCGACCGTCCGGTCTCCGGGAGTGTCCTGTACGACGGCCAGGACCTGGCCGCCCTCGACCAGTCGGCGGTGCGCCGGCAGTGCGGTGTCGTCCTCCAGCACGCCCAGCCGTTCACCGGGTCCATCCTGGACGTCATCTGCGGCACCGAGCCCTACACGCCCGAGGAGGCGATGGCGGCGGCCGCGATGGCGGGGCTCGCGGAGGACATCCAGCGGATGCCGATGGGTCTGCACACCATCGTCTCGGGCAGCGGGGCGATCTCCGGCGGCCAGCGTCAACGCCTCATGATCGCGCAGGCGTTGATCCGGCGGCCGCGGATCCTCTTCTTCGACGAGGCGACCAGCGCCCTGGACAACGACACCCAGCGCACGGTCATCGAGTCCACCAAGGCCCTCAACGCCACCCGGATCGTCATCGCCCACCGGCTGTCCACGGTGCTGGACGCCGACCGAGTGATCGTGATGGAGAACGGCAAGGTCGCCCAGCAGGGGCCGCCCGCACAGCTGCTCGCGGACACGGGCGGCCGGCTGCACGAGCTGGTGCGGCGGCAGATGGCGTGAGGGCCGGTCCGTCCCCGGTCAGTGCGTGCCGGGGACCGCCGCGCCGGAGGGGATCCCGGCGTCGACGTACGCCTGGTAGAGCTCCTCCCAGTCGGGCCCTCCGGGGTGCTCGTCGCGGGCCCGCGCGTCGAGGCGGGCGAGGCACACGTCCCAGCCGGCGCCGTTTCGGGCCGCGGTGTCGGCGGCGCTCAGCACGTTGGTGAGCGTGAAGCGCGTCCGCTTCTCGTCCAGTGGTTCCAGGTCGAAGCGCAGTTCGTCGCCGCCCCACTCGAAGGAGACGTGCCGGGGCTCGTCGACGGCGATGACCCGGCCCGTGGAGTCCTCCATGTGGGGGTCGCCGCTGAAGGTGACGGTGCCGCCGGGGCGCAGCTCGATCTCGGCGCGGGACGGGAACCAGTGGGCGAGCTCGTCGGCGTCGGTCACGAACTGCCAGACGCGGTCGACGGGGTGGTCGTAGGTGCGGCTGAAGCGGACGGCGGGGCGGCCGTCGTCCAGGGTCAGATAGGTGCCGGTGAGATCTGCGGCCATGGCGGATCAGTCCTTCGGGGCGGGTTCCTGTGGTTCTTCGGGTGCTTCGCGTTCTTCGGGTTTTTCCTCGGAGGTTGTCGGCGCCGTCGCGTCCAGGCGGGCGCCGAGCGCGTCCAGGCTCGCGTTCCAGAGCTTGCGGTAGGGGGCCAGCCAGGCGTCGAGCTCGGCGATCGGGGCCGGGTCGAGGGCGTAGACGCGGCGCTGCGCGTCCTGCCGTACCCGCACCAGCCCGGCTTCCCTGAGCACCTTCAGATGCTTGGAGGTGCTCGGCTGACTCAGGCCGCACGCCTCCACGATCTCCCCGACGGGCCGGGGCCGCTCCAGGAGCAGCGCGACGATGGCCCGCCGATGGGGGTCGGCGAGGGCGGTCCAGAGCGAGGCATCGGACATGACTTCAATATGCCTCTCTGGTTATATGCCTGTCAAGGAATACAGCCGGGAGTCATCTCGATCACCTCCTCAGCGAAACGTTGCCGTTTCGCTCGGAGTCGTCTAGCCTCTACGTGTACGAAACGGTTTCGTTTATGGACCGGACGAGCACAGCCGACTTTCCCTGGAGTTGTTCCATGTCCCAGAAGACTCTGACCGAGAGCGGCCAGGAGGGCGCCGTCGAGGCGCCGGCCGGCGCCTCGACCAAGCGGTGGTGGATCCTCGCCGTCATCGCCCTCGCCCAGCTCATGGTGGTCCTCGACGCCACCATCGTGAACATCGCCCTGCCCTCGGCCCAGGCCGACCTCGGATTCTCCGACGGCAACCGGCAGTGGATCGTCACGGCCTACGCCCTCGCGTTCGCCTCCCTGCTGCTGCTCGGCGGCCGCATAGCCGACCTCTTCGGCCGCAAGACGGCCTTCCTCGTCGGAGTCGTCGGCTTCGCGGCGGTCTCCGCGCTCGGCGGTGCCGCCACCAACTTCGAGATGCTGGTCACCGCCCGTGCCCTGCAGGGCGCCTTCGGCGCGCTCCTCGCACCGGCCGCGCTGTCCCTGCTCAACACGACGTTCACCGACGCCCGCGAACGGGCCAGGGCGTTCAGTGTGTACGGCGCCATCGCCGGTGCCGGCGGTGCCGTGGGCCTGCTGCTGGGCGGCGTCCTGACCGACGCGCTCGACTGGCGCTGGACGCTCTACGTCAACGTCGTCATCGCCGTCGTCGCCTTCGCGGGCGGCTGGCTGCTCCTGCACAACCACCGTGACGCCGCCAACTCCAAGCTCGACGTGCCCGGCACGGTACTGGTCGCCGCCGGCCTCTTCTCCCTGGTGTACGGCTTCTCCAACGCCGAGACGCACGACTGGAACGCCCCCGAGACCTGGGGCTTCCTGATCGCCGGCGGAGTGCTGCTGGTCGCCTTCGCCTGGTGGCAGACCCGGGCCGCGCACCCGCTGCTGCCGCTGCGCATCCTGCTGGACCGCAACCGCGCCGCCTCCTTCCTGGCCGTGCTCATCTCCGGCGGCGGCATGTTCGGCGTCTTCCTCTTCCTCACCTACTACCTCCAGCTGAACCTGGGCTTCAGCCCGACCAAGACCGGCGTGGCGTTCCTGCCGATGGTCGCCGCGCTGATGGTCGCGGCACAGATCGGCACCACGATGCTGGTGCCCCGGATCGGGCCGAAGGCGGTCATCCCGCTGGGCTTCGCGGTCGCCGCGGTCGGCATGGCCTGGCTGACCGGGATCGGCGTCGGCTCCAGCTACCCGTCCGCGGTGCTGCCGCAGCTGATCGTGACCGGCTTCGGTCTCGGACTGGTCATGCCGCCGGCCATGCAGCTGGCCACCGGCGGGGTCGCGGCCGAGGACGCCGGAGTCGCCTCCGCCACCGTCAACGCCATGCAGCAGGTGGGCGGTTCGATCGGTACGGCGCTGCTGAGCACGCTGGCCGCGAGCGCCGCCACCGACTACCTGGCCGGCAAGGACCCGTCGAACAAGCTGGTCCAGGCCCAGGCGACGATCGAGAGCTACACCGCCGCCTTCTGGTGGTCGGCGGGCCTGTTCGCCGCCGGCGCGCTGATCACCTTCCTGCTCTTCCGGCGCGGGGTGCCGGAGCTGGACGCGGACGCCGCACCCGTCGTCCACATATAGCCGACGCAGCGGGAGCCGCCGTTGCCGAAGGGCCGCCGTCAGCAGGGAGACGGTGGCCCTTCTCGCTGCCCTGCGACAGGTCTGTCGCACACGCGCGGTGCCCGAACCGTGGCCGAGAGCGACCCTCGGTGGGTACGGCCGGCGTTGCAAGCGGTTCAGCCTGGGTACCCACAGGGCCATGCGGATAAGCGTGATGGATGTGGGATCGAACACCGTCCGGCTCGTGGTGGCGGACGCCGAGGGCGGGGTGCCACTGCCGGTGCACACGGCGAAGTGGCGGCTGAGACTCGCCGATCATGTGTCGCACGGCGGTCCGATCCCCGAGGAGGCCGTGGAACGGCTGGTGGAGGCGGTGGAGGGGGCGAGCCGGACCGCCGCCCGGTGGGGCGCGGCCGGGCCGCTGGCCTTCGCGACCGCAGTGGTGCGCTCCGCGCCGAACCGCCAGGAGGTGCTGCGCACCGTCCGCACCCGGACCGGCGTCGGCCTGTACACCCTGCCGGGCGAGGTGGAGGCGGAGCTCACGTTCCTCGGGGCGCGGCGCTGGATGGGCTGGCGCGCGGGACCGCTCGCGCTCTTCGACATCGGCGGCGGATCGCTCGAAGTGGCCTTCGGACGCGGCCGGTTGCCGGACTACGTGGCCTCGCTGCCGCTGGGCGCGGGCCGGTTGACCCACGAGTTCTTCGAGGGACAGGACCAGCCGCCCCTGGAGGCCGTGCGGGCGCTGCGCCGCAAGGTGCGCCACCAACTGCGGGACGCGGCCTCCCGGATCCGCTGGGAGGGACCGCGCACCGCGGTGGCCACCTCACGCACCTTCGAGCAGTTGGGAAGGCTGTGCGGGGCCCCGCCCGGGCGGCGCGGCCCGTTCGAGGAGCGCCGCATGCACCGCGCCGATCTGCGGAAGGCCATCGAGTCCCTGGCCGCCCTCCCGCCCGCGCGCCGGGCCGAGCTGCCCGGCATCTCCGCTCCGCGCGCCGCACAGAGCCTGGCCGGTGCGGTGGTCGGGCACACGGCGCTGAAACTCACCGGGGTCAGGACCGTCACCATCTGCCCCTGGGCCATCCGCGAGGGCATCCTGCTGCGGCACATCGAGGACGGTGCCTCCTGGTGGGCCGAGATCGCCCGCCGCAACGAGGAGACCATCGCTCCCCCCGAGCCGGTACCCCTGCGCATCGCGGCCGCCACCACCTGACGAGGTTCGAGAGGAGACAGCCGTGCCGGAGAAGGAGCAGAAACCGCACACCGCCCTGGACGAGGTCCTGCACGAGTTCGAGGACGCCGAGAAGCGCGTGCGGGACTCCGACGAGCAGCGGGCGCACCGGGGCGAGGCCGGGGACCCGACCACCCCGAACGAGCGAGCCCAGGAGGAGTCCGCGGGCGAGTGATCCCGCACCGGCCCCCGGGCGGACCCGATCGGGCGGGGGTGACCCGCCACCGCCCGGGTACCCGGGGGCCATGCCTCAGGACCCTCAAGAACCACAGCTGCCGTCGGCCCGGGGCCCGGTCTCCGCCGCCGTACAGGAGTATCTGCTCGGCGCGGGACCCCTGCCGCCGCACGAGACCGTCGCGAGGGCGGACGTGTACGGCGACGACCTCCAGCTGGCCCTCTACATCTGCTACGAACTGCACTACCGCGGCTTCGCGGGCGTCACGTCCGACCATGAGTGGGACCCCGACCTGCTGCGCACCAGGGCAGCCCTGGAGCACCGCTTCCTGTCCGCCCTGCGCACCGACGCCCCCGTCCACGACAGCGTCGAGGACGCGCTCGGCGGGCTTCTCGTGGAGCCGGTCGACGGCACGGGAGTCAGCCACTACCTGAGCAAGGAGGGCGAGCTGTGGCAGGTGCGCGAGTACGCGGCCCAGCGCTCGCTCTACCACCTCAAGGAGGCCGACCCGCACGCGTGGGTGCTGCCGCGGCTGTGGGGCCGGGCCAAGGCGGGCATGGCGGCGGTGGAGTTCGACGAGTTCGGCGGCGGCCGCCCGGACCGTGTCCATGCCCTGCTCTTCGCGAACCTGATGACGGACCTGGGTCTGGACACGGCCTACGGGCGCTACCTGGACGCGGCCTGCGCGGAGATGCTCGCGACGGTGAACCTCATGTCCCTGCTGGGCCTGCACCGCAGCCTGCGCGGAGCGCTCGTGGGCCACTTCGCGGCGGTCGAGATCACCTCCTCCCCCGGCTCCCGGCGACTCGCCGAGGCGATGCGCCGCACCGGCGCGGGCCCGGCCGCCGAGCACTTCTACGACGAGCACGTCGAGGCCGACGCCGTCCACGAACAGGTCGTGCGCCATGAGGTGATCGGCGGTCTGCTGGCCGAGGAGCCGCACCTCGCCGCCGACGTCGCCTTCGGGATCGACGTCACCGGACATGTCGAGGACCGGCTCGCCGAGCGCCTGCTGCGGGACTGGAGGGACGGGCGTACGTCCCTGCGCACACCCCTGGCTTCCGAAATTCACCATATTTCCTGAATGCCGGGGTACTTGGGCCAGGTGAGATCACTGAACCCCCCTCTGGTCCTTCCCGGTGTGTACAGCCCGCAGGAGGACACCGCGCTGCTGGCCGGAGCCCTGTCCGAAGAACCGCTGCCGCCCGGTGCGGACGTCCTGGACGTGGGCACCGGGACCGGCGCCCTCGCTCTCCAGGCGGCGCGCCGGGGCAGCCGGGTGACCGCGGTGGACGTGTCGTGGCGGGCGGTGTGCACGGCCCGGGCCAACGCCTGGCTGACCGGCGCCTCCGTCCGGGTCCGGCGCGGCAACCTCTTCACTCCTGTGCGGCACCAGTCGTTCGACCTCATCCTGACCAATCCGCCGTACGTACCGGCGCCGACGGGAGCCCGTCCGCCGCGCGGAAGGGCACGGGCCTGGGACGCGGGCCACGACGGGCGGTTCGTGCTGGACCGCGTGTGCCGGGAGGCACCCGCCCTGCTGCGACCCGGAGGGGTGCTGCTGATCGTCCACTCCGAACTGAGCGACTCCGGGCGGACGGTGGGGCATCTGCGCGCGGCCGGCCTCAAGGCCGCCGTGACCCGCCGTCACCGCATCGCGTTCGGACCGGTGCTGCGCACGCGGCAGGGCTGGCTGCGTGAGCGCGGCCTGCTGTCCGCCGCCGACAAGAAGGAAGAGCTGGTGGTCGTCCGTGCCGAACTCCCCCTCTGACCCCGACCGGCCGTGCCGCATCCGGATGCAGCACCGCGGCCCTCTGCTCGTGGAGGGGCCCGTGGAAGTGGAGCTGGAGGACGGCAGCACGGTCACCTCCGACCGCTTCCGGGTGGCCCTGTGCACGTGTCGGCGCAGTCGGCGCTACCCCTGGTGCGACACCAGCCATCGGGAGCGGACCCGCTCTTAGACAAGAAGTCAACGTTATTGACAGGAATTCACCGGGTCGAGTGAACCAGATCTTGCGGATCTCGCTGGATGGATGGTTCGGGCCGCCGCGGGGTAACTACCGAGATCGAATGCGTCCCTCGCCGAGGTGGAGCGGCCATGACGCCGGAGTCCGACGACCGCGCTCCTGAAACGCCCGCGGCGAATCCGTATGCCCGCACCCGGACCGACGGCGGCTTCACCGTGGTGGAGGCCGTCGGCGAGATCGACCTCGCGACGGCGGGCTTCCTCGCGGAGCATCTGGACGCGGCGACCGCGACCGACCTGCCGGACGTGCTGGTCGATCTGCGCTACGTCGAGTTCTTCGACTGCTCGGGCCTGCGGGTGCTCTGCCGTGCCGAGTCACGGGCCAAGGAGCGCGGCGGACGGCTGCGCCTGGTCACCGACGGACCGCGCCTGCACCGGCTGCTGCGCGCGTCCGGGCTGTGGCGCCGGTTCCCGCCACTTGCGGAGATCCCGGAGATTCGGGAGATCCGGGAGATCCGGGAGATCCGGGAGATCCCGGGGTCTCCCGAAATCCCGGAGTTCCCGGACTTCCCCGAGAAGGAGTGACCCGAGGGTCCGGCGGACGGCCCCACTCCGTCCGCCGGCCCTCGGTGCGGGATCACGGGGTTCCGTGAAAGGGGCGGCACTCCCCAACTGCGGGCCCCTCGGGCAGGTCACGGGCACCACGCGACCCCGGTCTCTCAGAACGCGAAGACGCTCGTCCCGTAGGAGCTCTTCACGCACTCGTTGGCGAAGGTGCGCTCGTAGGAGACGCGCTGGCCGCGCCACACGCCGTCGACCGTGACCACCACGGGGTTGTACTCCCTGGTGCACAGGGCGTCGGATCCGGACCCGAGAGCGTCGAAGTCCCCTTCGGCGGCGCGCAGTTCGGCGCAGGCCAGGGACGCGGCCGGATGGGTGCCCGAGGAGGTCGGGGCACAGGTCAGGGTCACGGCCCGTTCCGGGGTGACGGTGGCGGCGCTGTCGCCGTGGCCGAGGGTGAGCACGAGGGCCGAGGGTGCGTAGAGGCCCGAGGCGGTGGCCGGTTGGGCGAGGGCGGCCCCGGTCAGGGGTCCGCAGACGGCGGTGGCCGTGAGGCCGAGGGTCGCTGCCCAGCGCGCGGTGTTCCGCATTGTGTGCATCCTTCCGCTGGATTCGAGGGTGTGCCCTCCGACTCGGTCGGTGCCGGAGCGGCGAGCGCGAGTCTGCCGAGTCCTGGCCCGAACTTCACATCGACCCCACAGGTTTCAGTAACCTTGCGTGTTGAATCAGTGGCGCGAAGTCACATCATCCGAACAGACGAGCCCCGCAACCGGGCGGTTCTTGATCGCCCGGACCGGCCGGATGGCCTGATTGCCCCGCCTCGGCAATAGGCCTGAAACATTCCGCTTCAGCCGTGAGCGCACCCCGTCATGACCTCTTGCGTTCATGGAACAGCGGAGTAATCGTCATTACATGATTACCGAAGAGCAGCGAGAGAAGCTGCGCGGCTGGTTCACCGGCCGCTTGCCCGACGGCCTCTTCGAGGCCCTGGTCGAGGTGGTCGTCGACCGTGAGGAGATCACCGTGATCGGCCGTGTCCCCGGCCCCCGGCTCGCCGAGGACGTCTCGGCCGCCGAACGGGAGGCGGCCGTGCAGGGGCGGATCCAGGAGTTCCGGGAGCGCACCCGTGAGGACCGCGTCGAGGTCGCCCGCGAGGCCGAGCACAAGTTCCGGCGAAAGGTGTCCTGGGGCGTGGAGTGCGACGGCGAGCGCGCCCTGTTCACCCACGTGGCCGCGCCCGTCATGACCCGGCTGCGCCAGCCCGAGCGCCAGGTCCTGGACACCCTGATCGCCGCCGGGGTCGCCCGCAGCCGCAGCGACGCCCTCGCCTGGTGCGTCCGGCTGGTCCAGGAGCACACCGACGACTGGCTCGCCGAGCTGCGGGAGTCCCTGGAACACGTCCAACGGGTGCGGGAGCGGGGACCGGACACCGACGGCACGGCCGGTCCCACCACCGAGGACCCGACCGACGGCTGACACGTGGGCCGCGAGCGGCGGTCCGGGTCACCGGCACCGGCACGGGTCCGACTGCAGCCGCGGGCCGGGTACGGGCCGGCGGCTGGGCAAGGGCCACAGGCCGGGGTCGGGCCGCAGGCCAGACACGAGCCGCAGGCCGGGGTCGGGCCCCAGGCCAGACACGAGCCGCAGGCCAGGCACGAGCCGCAGGCCGGGGTCGGGCCCCAGGCCGGGGTCGGGCCCCAGGCCAGACACGAGCCGCAGGCCGAGGTCGGGCCCCAGGCCAGACACGAACCCCAGGCCGAGGTCGGGCCCCAGGCCAGACACGAACCCCAGGCCGAGGTCGGGCCCCAGGCCAGACACGAACCCCAGGCCGAGGTCGGGCCCCAGGCCAGACACGGGCCGCAGGCCAGGCACGAGCCGCAGGCCAGGCACGAGCCGCAGGCCAGGCACGAGCCGCAGGCGCGCGGCCAGGGCCGGGATGGTGTCGGTGCGCTCGGCTACATTGCGGGGCATGACCAACTTCGTACTGGTGGCGGGCGCGAGGCTCGGGGCGTCGGCGTGGGACGAGGTCGCGGCCGAGCTGCGCGCGGAGGGGCACACGCCCCATCCGCTGACGTTGTCCGGCCTCGCGGAGAAGCGGGGCGTCCCGGCGGGACAGCAGACCCATGTCCGGGACATCGTCGACGAGGTCGAGCGGCTGGATCTACGAGATGTGGTGCTGGTCGGGCACAGCTACTCGGGCATACCCGTGGGACAGGCGGCCGAGCGGATCGGTGACCGCCTCGCGAGGGTCGTGTTCGTGGACTCCAGCGTGCCCGTCGACGGGGAGTCGTTCCTGTCGGGATGGCCGAGCGACCACGTCCGCAAGGAGATCGAGGAGAACGGCGGCTTCTGGCTGCCGGTGGGCCCGGAGCACTATGCCGGCCAGGGCCTGACGGACGAACAGATCGCCCTGATCATCGACCGCGCGTCCCCGCACCCGGGCGCGAGCCTCACCGAGCCCGCGGAGCTCACCCGCCCCCTCGGCGAACTCCCCGCCACCTACGTCAAGTGCCTCCTCGACGACGAGGAACCGATGCCTGTCGTGGCCGAACTGCTCAAGAGCAAGCGCTGGGAGCTGGTCCGGATGGACACCGGCCACTGGCCGATGTTCTCCCAGCCGCGCGAACTGGCCCGCATCCTCGCCGAGTCCGTCCCCACCCCGCCCCTCCCCTCCTGACCGGCACCCGCCCGCCGATATCGTCAGCGCACTCGACGACGAGAGGCGGTTCGGACGGATGGCCAAGCACTGGGCGGACTTCCAGTACGAGATCTACCTGAACGGCATGTCCGGCGCGGTGCCCCGGCTGCCCACCGACCTGACCCGGCTGGAGGAGCTCACCGAACAGCGCCTGGGCCCCGGCCCGGTGGGCTACGTGGCGGGCAGCGCGGGCGACGGCAGTACGGCGCGGGCGAACCGCGCGGCACTGGAGCGGCGCCGGATCGTGCCGCGCATGCTGCGGGACGTCCACGAACGCGACCTGTCCGTCGAGGTGCTGGGGCGAGCCCTGCCCGCCCCGCTGGCGCTGGCCCCGGTCGGGGTGCTGTCGATCATGCATCCGGACGCGGAGTCCGCCGCCGCCCGGGCAGCCGCGGCCCAGGGGGTGCCGTACATCCTGTCGTCCGCCTCCAGTACGCCGATGGAGCAGGTGGCCGAGGCGATGGGCGACGCGGAGCGCTGGTTCCAGCTGTACTGGCCGAAGGACCCGGAGGTGGCGCTGAGCTTCCTGAACCGGGCGAAGGCGGCCGGGTTCACGGCCCTGGTGGTCACCCTGGACACCCCGTTGCTCGCCTGGCGGCCCCGCGATCTCGACCAGGCGTACCTGCCGTTCCTGCACGGGGTCGGCACCGCCAACTACTTCTCCGACCCGGCCTTCTGCGCGGGTTTGGCCAAGCCCGTGCACGAGGACCCGGACGCGGCCGTCATGCGCTTCGTCGGCCTGTTCGCGGACCCCGGCAAGACCTGGCCCGACCTGGCGTTCCTCAGGGAGCACTGGGACGGGCCGATCGTCCTCAAGGGCGTCCTGCACCCGGACGACGCCCGTCTCGCCGCCGACGCCGGGATGGACGGGGTGGTGGTCTCCAACCACGGCGGCCGTCAGGTGGCCGGGTCGATCGCGGCGGCCGACGCGCTGCCGCGGGTGGTGGAGGCGGTCGGCGACCGCCTGACCGTGCTCTTCGACAGCGGGGTCCGCACCGGCGACGACGTCTTCAAGGCCCTCGCGCTGGGCGCCCGCGCGGTGCTGGTCGGACGCCCGTACGTCTACGGTCTGGGGCTCGACGGACAGGCGGGGGTCGAGCACGTGATCCGCTGTCTGCTCGCCGAACTGGACCTCACGCTCGCCCTCTCGGGCCATGCCGGCCCGGCCACGGTCGGCCCCGACGACCTCGTGGAGGACCGCGGGTGAGGGGAGGCCTCCACGAAGGAAGGCCTCCCCGCCGTCGGCGGACCCGCGAGACGGGGACCGTCCCTAGACCCGGTCCGTGAGATCGGCGGGCCGGGCCTGCGGGGCCTCGCTCCCGGTGACCGACAGCGAGCCGGGGCCGGCGGTGGAGGTCGAGTCGGTCAGCCAGCGCTGCTGCTCGGAGCGGTCGCGGACCTTGACGACGACGTCGGCGCCCGGCTCCCCGGTGGTGGAGGCGAGGGCGAGCTGCTCGTCCCAGCGGGGCAGCAACTCCCCCTGCACGGTGAGGTCGTAGCGCACGTCGGCGGCGCGCTCGCCCTTCTCGTCGACGCACCTGCCGAGGATGACCACGCCCGCGTCCACGTGCGAGTCCAGGCACAGCTCGGGATCCGCCTCGCTGCGCAGCAGGCCGTCCTCCTCGTAGGACCACTGCTGGGTCCGTTCGGTCGAGCAGGCCGCCAGTTCGGTGCCGGCGCCCTCCTTCACCGTGCCCCGGATGTCGAGGCAGAGGTCGGCGGCGGCGTTGCGCAGCCGGGTCACCGCCGGTGCGGTGGGCAGCTGTGCGGTGCCCGGGGTCGCGGTGTCCGGGACCGTGCCGCCGGTGGCACTGGTGGAGGCGGCCGGGTCGGCGCCGCCGTCGTGCGACCACAGGCCGGCGGCGAGCATGGCCGCGAGGAGTCCGGCGGAGGTGAGGCCCACTCCGGTGACCAGCGTCCGTGAGGAGCGCAGACCGCCGCCCTCGCCGGGGGCACGGCGCCGGGGGGTCGGGATGCGCGCGAGGATGCGGCGGCGGGCCGCGCCGTGCCGGCCGCTGCCCCGGCCGCGGGCCGCCGCCTGGGGCGTACGCCCGGCGCGCAGTTCGAGATAGCGGCGGGCACCCCAGCCCAGCACCGCCTCGGCGATCAGTATGCCCAGGCCGCCCTCGAAATGGCTCAGTTGTTCCGCTGCGGAACGGCAGTAGCGGCACTCCGCGAGATGCTGCTGGACATCCGGAAGCAGGGCTCCGCCGCGGCGAATCGGAACGTCGAGGAGACGGTTGTAGAAGCGGCAATCCTTCGTCGGCGCGAGTTCCCGATGGGCATGTACACATCCTTCTCGGAATTTTTCACGCGCCTGTTCGAGCGCCGCCGATGCGGTGTCGGTGTCCATGCCGAGGAGTGCGGCGGGCACGGCTATCGACTCCGCCTCGACCTCGGTGTGCCACAGCAGGCAGCGGGCAAGTCCGGGAAGGGACAGGAATGACCGCTCGGCGAGCTTGCGATTTTCGGGGGTCATGGACTTCGCAGCCCGCATACCGCGGCCGCCGTTCGGTTTCACCAGGTCCGGCAGAACCGCGGTCGTCCGGTCCTCGGCGGTCCACTCCTTGACCGTGTCCCGCACGGCCACGAGGGTTCTGGGGCGCAGCGCGAGGGCGGGCTCGCCGAGCGCGAGCCGGTCCAGGACCTGGTGGAAGGCGGCCGCGGCCACCATGGAGGCGGTCTCGGACGGGGAGGCGAGGCAGATCACCGCGTATTCGTGCGCCGGTTTCCAGTGGCGCGCCATGAGCAGCGCGACGGCCTGGGCGGCCTCGCCGTCGGGACGGCCCCTGAGCCGGGCGGCGAGATCCTCGTCGGATTCTCCGGAGGCACCGCCGGGCGGCGGGTAAGGAGGGAGCGGCGGGTGGGGGGTTGGCACTGAGCGGTTTCCTTCCCACAGACATGGGACTCACAGAAGTTCGTGTTGCCGAAAAGAAGTGCCGAACGGGCATCCCTTTTGGGCGCGGTCGAGGGAGGCACGAATTCGCCGACGCCTCTCCGTCCCGGTTCCCCACGGGACGAATACGACCCGGCCTTGCCCCCCACACAGGTGGTTCACCCTTGCACAAGTCACTCACGCCCAACAAGGCGCCCGGGCAACATCCGTGCCATGGGAAAGCCCGTCGGACGGGGCCGTAACTGCGTACGCTCGCACCGGCTTTCGACATTCCATGCGCCCCGTGTGAACCCCGCGCACGCGCCGGAGCGCCACGCACGCTCCCGCGCCGCACCGACCGGTAGTCCACTGGAGTCGGCCCTTCTCGGAGGCCCCGCGCGGGACGGCGGCTCTCCCGCGCGAAACCCCGGCCGCCGACCCCGTTCCTCCCGCCCTCGGTCGGCGGCCCCGGGGCGGGACGGTCGGCGTCCGGCCGGGGGGACCTGATACGGCTTCGAGGGCACCCTGATACGGCGTCAGGCCACGGGCGCCCTCATGCGGAGTCCGGCACGGGCGCACCCCGATCCTGAGTTCGGCCCGGGGCCACCCTGACCCAGCGACCGGCCGCGAGCACCCTGACCCGCCGTCAGACCATCGGCACCATCCGGCGTTCGGCCGGGGGCACCCCGATCCGACGTCCGGCCGGGCGCATCCTCATCCGGCCCGGGATCGCCTGTCGGCGCGGCGGGGCGCCTCAGATCTGCCAGGAGCGCAGCCGGTCGGCCGCGCCGTACACGTCGGTCTTGCCGGAGATCAGGTCGCGGGCGAGGTCGACGAGGGCGCCGTAGGGCGGGTCGATGCCGACGCCGCTGACGAACATGTAGGCCACCGCGGTGGCACAGGCGAAGCGGGCGTTCGCCGAAGGTAACGGCTTGAGCAGGGCCAGGGTGTGCAGGAGGGCGGCGGCGCGCCAGGCCGGGTCGGAGTCGACGCCGAGGCGGGGCGGGTCGACGCGGTGCCGTGCGACGGCGGCGACGAGGGCCGAGAAGTCGTTGATCGTGGGCTGGTCGGGCAGGACCTCTTCGTGCCGCTGGAGCAGCCAGGGCACGTCGATGTGAACGACGGAAGCCATCGGTCAGCCGACCCGCCCCGCACCCCTGGCGGCCGGTTCGTCCTCGGGGAAGGCGGCGGCGAACTCGTCGGCATGGGCGGAGAAGAACCGCCGGAACGCCTCCGCGCCCTCCTGCAGGGCCCGGTGCCGGGCGATGTCCGCCGCGGCGGCCTCCCGTACGAGGGCCTTCATCGACGTACCGCGCTCCTTGGCGATCTGCCGCAGGTCCTCTAGCTCGCGATCGCTGAACTCCACGTTGAGAGCTGGCATGCCTTCACGGTACCGCTCGGGTACTCCACCGTAAATACACGCAGGTCAAGACCGACTGCACCCGGTACCGGGAGCCCCAGAGCACGGTGTCCGATTCCCGCCGGACGGACACGTGGGGCCGGCCCACACTCGAAGGCGAGGAGGAAGCCGACATGACCGCCACCCCCGACACGACCGTCACCCCCGACGTGGCCCGCACCCGCGTCGCCGCGACCGACTGGACCGCTCTCGCCGCCGAGCTGGACACGCACGGCTGCGCGCCGACCGCGCCGCTGCTGACGCCCGCCGAGTGCCGCGAGCTGGTGGCCCTGTACGAGAGGCCGGAGCTGTTCCGGACCACCGTGGACATGGCGCGGCACCGGTTCGGGTCGGGCGAGTACCGCTACTTCACCCATGAACCGCCCGCACCGGTCGCCGCCCTGCGCACCGCGCTCTACCCGCGCCTGCTCCCCGTCGCCCGCGACTGGGCGGCCCGTCTGGGGCGCCCGGCACCCTGGCCGGACTCCCTGGAGGAGTGGCTGGAGCGCTGTCACACGGCCGGGCAGGACCGCTCGGCGCAGATCCTGCTGCGCTACACCGAGGGCGACTGGAATGCGCTGCACCGGGACGTCTTCGGCGACCTGGTCTTCCCGCTCCAGGTGGTGATCGGCCTCGACGAGTACGGCGTCGACTACACCGGCGGCGAGTTCCTGATGGTCGAGCAGCGCCCCCGGGCCCAGTCCCGGGGCACGGCGACCGTGCTCCCCCGGGGCCACGGCGTCGTCTTCACGACCCGCGACCGGCCGGTGCGGACCAAGCGCGGCTGGTCGGCCGGTGGCGTGCGGCACGGAGTAAGTGTCTTGCGCTCGGGACGCCGGCACGCGCTGGGGATCGTCTTCCATGACGCCTCCTAGGTGAGGCGTGGGTCACATTCCGGCCTCTCGATGTCACATTCGGGGGCCCTGAAGGCCTCCCAGTGGTGAGCGCGCCACTGGGAGGCCACACGAGATGTCCGAGATCCACGTCCCCGACGCCGAGGAGGCGACCGGTGTCTTCGTCGAGCACCGGGAGCTGTTGTTCGGCGTCGTCTACAACATGCTGGGCAGCGTCGCCGACACCGAGGACGTGCTGCAGGACACCTGGCTGTCGTGGTCGCGCCGGGGCGCGGCGGGGGTCGACAGTCCCCGTGCCTATCTGGTCCGCATCGCCGTCAACCACGCGCTGCAGCGGCGGGCCGTGGTCAGCCGCCGCCGGGAGACGTACGTGGGCCCGTGGCTGCCCGAGCCCCTGGTCGCCGACGAGGACGGCGCGGACGACCCCGCCCTGCGCACCGAGTCCGTGTCGCTGGCGATGCTGGTGGTCCTGGAGTCGCTGTCACCGCTGGAACGCGCGGTGTTCGTGCTGCACGAGGTGTTCGGGTACGCGCACACCGAGATCGCGGAGATCCTCGACCGCACCCCGGCCGCCGTACGGCAGGTGGCGCACCGCGCGCGAGCCCATGTGCACGCCCGCCGTCCGCTGTACGAGACGCACCCCCGGGTCCGCCGGGAGGCGACCGAACGCTTCGTGCGGGCCGCGGTCGGCGGCGACATCGCGGAGCTGATGGAGATCCTCGCGCCGGACGTGACGGTGTGGACGGACGGCGGCGGCAACCGCAGGCCCTCGGCGCTGCGCCCCGTGCACGGCCGCGACAAGGCCGTACGGCTGCTCACCGGTTACGCGAAGCGGGGCGGCGCGGCCGGGGCCCGGGCCGGCTCCCTGGAGCTGCGCCACCGCCGGGTCAACGGCGACGACGCGGCCGTGCTGTTCCAGGGCGACGCGCCGTACGCGGTGATCGTCCTGGACCTCACCCCGGAGGGCGACCGGGTCGCGAACCTCTTCGTCGTCTCGAATCCCGACAAGCTCACGCATGTGCAGAAGGAGGAGGCGTGACGCGCACGGAACGCCCGGTGGAGCCGGGCAAGGGCGAGCGGCTGTCCGGCTGGTTGGACGGACGGCTCGGCACCCGCACGCTGGGCGCGAAGTACCTGCGCAAGGTCTTCCCGGACCACTGGTCCTTCCTGCTCGGCGAGATCTGTCTGTACAGCTTCGTCGTGCTGATCCTGACCGGCGTGTGGCTGACGCTGTTCTTCCACCCGTCGATGAACGAGGTGACGTACCACGGCAGTTACACGCCCCTGAACGGCGTGCGCATGTCGGAGGCGTACGCCTCGACGCTGGACATCAGCTTCGACGTGCGCGGCGGGCTCCTCATCCGCCAGCTGCACCACTGGTCGGCGCTGATCTTCGTCGCCGCGATGCTCACGCACATGATGCGGCACTTCTTCACCGGCTCGTTCCGCAAGCCGCGCGAGGTGAACTGGCTGTTCGGCTGGTCGCTGCTGTTCCTGGGCCTGTTCGAGGGCCTCTTCGGCTACTCGCTGCCGGACGACCTGCTGTCGGGCACGGGCATGAGGTTCGTCTACGGCGCCACCGTGTCGATACCGGTCGTCGGGACGTATCTCGCACTGTTCCTGTTCGGCGGCGAGTTCCCCGGCCATGACATCGTGGCCCGCTTCTACTCGCTGCACATCCTGGTGATCCCCGGCATCATGGCGGCGCTCGTGGTGGCCCACCTGATCCTGGTCGTGTACCACAAGCACACCCAGTTCGCGGGCCCCGGAAAAACCGAACGCAACGTGGTCGGGACGCCGTTCTTCCCGGTGTACCTGGCGAAGGCGGGCGGGTTCTTCTTCCTGGTGTTCGGGGCGCTCACGCTCATCGCGGCCGTGGCGTCCGTCAACCCGGTCTGGTCGTACGGCCCCTACCGCGCCGACCAGGTCTCCACCGGCGCCCAGCCCGACTGGTACCTGGGGTTCGCGGAGGGCCTGGTGCGGGTGATGCCCGGCTGGGAGGTCACCCTGTGGGGGCACACGCTCGTCCTGGGCGTACTGATCCCGGTGGTGGCCTTCCCGCTCGTCCTGGTCTTCATCGGCGTCTACCCGTTCCTGGAGGCCCGGTTCACCAAGGACCGCGGCGAGCACCACCTCCTGGACCGCCCCCGCAACCGTCCGGTCCGTACGGCGATCGGCGCGTCCTGGATCAGCCTGTACCTGATCCTGCTGGCGGGCGGCGGCAACGACATCGTGGCGACCCGGCTCCATCTGTCGATCAACACGGTGACCTGGGCCGTGCGGATCGGGATCTTCCTGGTCCCGGCGGTGGTCTTCGTCGTCACCCGGCGGATCTGCCTGGGCCTTCAACTCCGGGACCGTGAGCTGGTGTTGCACGGCCGGGAGACCGGCGTGATCAAGCGGCTGCCGCACGGTGAGTACGTCGAGGTGCACCAGCCGCTCGATCAGGCCCGGCTCCACACGCTCACCGCGCACGAGCGGCCCGGTGAGCTGGTGGAGCATGCTCCGGTCAGCCTTGATCCGCCACGAAGGACGCCATCCGGGTCAGGGCCGAGTTCCAGTTGATGGTGTGCTCGTTGGTCGACCAGGACTGGATGTCGTCGATGTAGCAGAACTGGCCGACGCAGCCCTGGAGTTTGCTCTGCGCGTAGGGGTCCTGGATGGAGGAGTTCGGTCCGCCGGCCAGGGTCCCTCTCGGCGGGTTCGGCTGGTTCGGGTCGAGCTGGTGGGCGTACCAACGGGCGTGCTGGTTGTGGGAGTTGACCTCGCCGTAGCCGGTCACGTACGAGATGTTCAGCGCGTTGCGGCCGAAGATGTAGTCGATGCCCTGGAGGGCGCCGTCCCGGTACTTCGAGGCGCCGGTGATGTCGTAGGCGGTGGCGATGACGATCCCGTTGTGCAGGATCTGGTGGTTGGAGCCCCAGTCGTAGAGGTTGCCCTCCGGGGCGTACGGCATGCCGTAGGGGTGGGCCTTCAGGGTGGCGAGGTAGCGGTCGGCACCCGCGACGACCGACTGGCGGACCTTGTCCCGCCCGGGCAGTTTGCTCGGCACGGTCGCCAGGTCCAGGCGGGCCGCGGCGGCGGTCCGGGCCCAGTCGTAGCCGACGGGGCTGAAGATGTCGGCGGTGTGGACGGGTGAGGCGAGCACGTGGTCGCGGAACGCCTTCTCGCCGGTGGTGAGATACAGCTCGGCCGCCGCCCAGTAGAACTCGTCGGTGACGTTGTTGTCGGCGTAGGTGCCGCCGCCGATGCCGTCGCTCTCCGAGGCGTACAGGTCCGGGTGGGCGAGGGCCGCGGCCCAGGCCTTGCGGGCGGCCGCCAGGGCCTTCGCCGCGAACGCCTTGTCGTACGGCTTGTACAGGCGGGCGGCCTGCGCGGCCGTGGCGGCCAGGTTCAGGGTCGCCGCGGTGGACACCGGGTGCAGTTCACGCTTTTGCGGGTCGTCGCTCGGCAGCAGCGGCAGGCCCGTCCACTGCTCGTCGTGGATCTTGTGGTGGGCCATCCCGGCCAGCGGCCGCCCGTCCGGCACCTGCATCTTCTGCAGGAACTCCAGCTCCCAGCGGGCCTCGTCGAGGATGTCCGGCACCTTGTTGCCGCTCTCGGGGATGGCGAGGGTGCCGTCGCCGAGTTTCCCGGGCTGTCCGGTGCGGGCCAGCAGCTCGCGCTCGTAGGTGCTCAGCACCTCCCAGGTGGAGATGCCGCCGTTGACGACGTACTTGCCGTGGTCGCCGGCGTCGTACCAGCCGCCGGTGACGTCGAGGGTGTAGTCGCACACGCCCGGCTGGCAGGGCACGTCCTTGTCGCCCTGGTTGGGGGCCGCGTTCACGTGCCCGGCGGGGCGGCCGTAGCCCGGGCGCAGGTCGTCGCGGATCGCGATGCCGCTGCGCTGCGTGTAGTAGTACTTCGCCGCGTCGAGGCGAAGCTGTTCGTAGGCGCGCGTGCCGATGTCGAAGGGCCGGCTGGTCTCGCCGTCCGCGACCAGGGTGAGGCCCTCACCGCGCTTCTTGAAGGCGCCGAAGTCGATCGAGTGGACGTTCTGCCCGGAGGAGACGTCGGTGCCGCGCGGGACGGTCCAGCCGTGCGCGACCACGGCACCGGAGGCGCTCTTCAGCTGCCAGGGCAGTTTCGTCGTCGCGTCGGTGACCAGGGTGGCGTTCTTCGGCCCGGCGGGCAGGTAGGCGACCTGGTTGACCCGCACCCGCGGCCCGGTGTCCGGCTCGTACACCTCGGGCGGGACCCCGCCCAGCAGGGACGCGTTGTCCATGCAGAAGCGGAACGGGTCGGCGCTGCCACCGAGCTGGAAGCCGACCTGGCCCTGGGCGGTGTCGACGGGCGAGGTGAACGTGTACGAGTACGAGTTCCCGGAGACGCTCAGCTGCGGGCTCACCTCGAAGTAGGTGTCGTAGGGGGCCGCTTGGAGCCCGACGATCGCCCGCACGACATGCCCCTCGGGCGAGCCGTTCGCGGTGAAGGAGAATCGGTACGACTCCCCCTTCACCAGGGTGACGTCGTTCTGGCCGACCGCGGCGTCCCAGCGGTTGGCGGTGCCGCCCGGCACGTCCGCGCAGAGCTGTCCGTCGGACAGGCCCGCGGTGACGTTGCTGGTCGTCCACCAGGGCGCGGTGGTGGTGTCGAAGGTGCCGTTCTTGAGCTGCTCCACCTCGTCGGCGGCGGCTGGGGACACGGGCGAGGCCACAAGTGCCGCCCCCAGCAGGGCGGTCAGGGACAACAGTGCGGTTCTGCGTCTGTTCACGTCCGGGCTCCTCGGGGGAGGTACGGGCGGCGCCCACCATGGGAGCGCTCCCAGCTGACGGTCGCAGGCCATGTTTGTTGCAGGCATGACACCTAGTCAACGGTCCGGACGGGACCAAAGGCTTCACGGAAGTCAAAATCGCCCGTCCGGACCATGCCGCGGCTCAGCCGGCGGGGACTGCCAGTGTGCTGATCCGTATCGCGCCGCGGGTCTCCCCCGGGTGGGCGCTGGTGAAGGCGAGCCGTATCCGGGAGCCGCGCACGGCGTCGAAGGTGAGGACCGTCGGCGTGTCCGAGGCGTCGGCCCATTCCACGGCCGCTCCGGTGACCGGCACATACCGCCCGCCGTCCCACACCGCGGCCTCGACGGAGGCGGGCAGGCCGTGGGTCGCGCTCAGCGTGAAGGAGATCTCCGCCCGGTCGAAGGTCCTGGTCCGTCCGAAGTCGACGCAGACCCAGTCCTTCGCCCTGGCGCCGCTGAAGGCGGGCAGCAGGGCGGTGGCGGCCTTGCTGAAGGCGTTGGACCAGCCGGTGGCGGGATCGCCGTCGAGCATGGCGGCCGGGAGGGTGTCCGGGCGGCCGGAGTAACTGGCGTCCGCGAACGGGAGGTCCAGGGGCGCGGGCGGGTCCGGGGAGAAGTCCGCCGGTTCGGTGGCCGCGACCGAGCGGGCCGGGGTGGTGCGCACCTTGACGGTGCCGGTCCGCACCCCCTGCGCACGCGCCGTGACCTCGAGGACCCCCGCCTCGGTGCCTGAGCGCACGATGGCGAGGGCCTTGCCGTGGAAGGCGGTGCGGGTGGTGGCCTGGTAGCGCTCGGCGCTCTCCTGGCGGCCGTTGTCGAGTCCGGCCGGCGAGCCGCCCCTGACCGAGAAGGAGATGCGGTGCTCGGCGTCCGGCACGACGACTCCCCGGGCGTCGACGACGTCCGCGGTGACGAAGACCAGTGAACGGCCGTCGGCGGCGAGGGACGTGCGGTCGGGGGTGAGCCGTACGGCGTGGGGCCTGCCGGCCGTGCGCAGCACGTCGGTGGCGACGGTCTTGCCCCTCCTGCGGGCCACCGCCTTCAACTCGCCCGGCGCGTAGGGGACCTGCCACGTCAGATGGAGCTTGCCCGCGCTGCCGTTCGGGCTGGTGTAGCTGCCGGGGTAGGGGCCGTCGGTGAAGGTCTTGTCGTCGCCGGTGGCTTCCGTGGTCTCCAGGTACGCCCGGCCGTCGGTGGTCCTCTTGGTGTCGAAGGTCCGGATGCCCAGGGACCTGCCATTGAGGAACAGCTCGACCTCGGGGACGTTGGCGTAGGCCCACACCTCGACCGTGTCGCCCTCCTCGTGGTTCCAGGTCATCGGCACCAGGTGGACCATCGGCTCGTCGGTCCACTGGCTGCGGAAGAGGTGGTACATGTCCTTCGGGAAGCCGGCCGTGTCGACCGCGCCGAAGAAGGACGCCTTCACCGGGAAGACGTCGTACGGCGTGGGCTCGCCGATGTAGTCGATGCCGGACCACAGGAACTGCCCGGCGAACCATCTGCGGTCCCGGTCCTTCTTGTGGCCGTACTCGCCGCTCATGGTCCAGGAGGCGAGGTTGTTGTCGTACGACGAGGTCTCGCGCCTGCCCGGGGTGTGGTTCTCGCCCGTGTTGAGGTGCTCGGGCTCCTGGTAGGCGCCGCGGGTGGAGGTCTCGGAGGACGACTCGGACTCGAAGAGGAACAGGTGCGGGTAGGCGGCGTGCAGTTGGTCCACCGACTTGGCCGTGTTGTAGTTCAGGCCGAGGCCGTCCAGCTTGGCCAGCATCAGGTCGGCCGCCGAGCCCTTGGCGGGCGGGCGGCGGTACTTGTCGGAGCCGATGACCAGCGGACGGGTGTCGTCGACGGCCCTGATCGCGGCGATGATCCGGTCGGCCATGGCGAGCCCGGCGGTGGACGTGGAGTCGGGGATCTCGTTGCCGATCGACCACAGCAGCACCGCGGGCGAGTTGCGGGCGGCGAGGACCATCTCGGTGGCGTCCTTCTCGCACCACTCGTCGAAGAACCGGCCGTAGTCGTAGCGGGTCTTGGGGGTCTTCCAGCAGTCGAAGGCCTCCACCAGCATCACGATGCCGAGTTCCTCGCAGACCTGGATCATCTCCGGGGAGGGCGGGTTGTGGGAGGTGCGGAAAGCGTTGACGCCCATCGACCTCATGAGGGTCATCTGTCTGCGGACGGCGTCGATGCCGACGGCCGCGCCGAGGGCGCCCAGGTCGTGGTGGAGGTCGACCCCCTTGAGCTTGTGATGGGTGCCGTTGAGGTGGAAGCCCTCGTCGGGGTCGAAGCGAAAGGTGCGGAAGCCGAAGGGAGTGCGGAAGGTGTCCGTCGTGGTGCCGCCGACGCGCAGGTCGGTCCGCACGGTGTAGCGGTGGTGCGGTGTCCCGAAGTCCCACATCCTCGGGTCGGGGACCGTGAGTTCGTGGGTCTCGGTGGCCCTGTCGGTGACGGCGACCGTGGAGGACGCACGGGCGACGGTACGGCCGCGGGGGTCGAGGATCCGGGTGACGACCTCGACGTCGGTGCCGGCGCCGGACGCGTTCGCGACGGACGTCGTCACCCGGACCAGGCCCCGCTCCTCGGTGATCTCCGGGGTCGTGACGCGGGTGCCCCAGCGCTCCACGTGCACGGGTTCAGTGACGACCAGGCGGGCCTCTCGGTAGATGCCGCTGCCCGAGTACCAGCGGCTGCTGGGGAGCCGGTTCTGCACCTTGACCGCGATCACGTTCTCGGTGGTGCCGTCGGTGTGGAGCAGGTCGGTGAGGTCGAGGGCGAAGCCGGTGTAGCCGTAGGGATGGCGACCGACCTCGGTGCCGTTGCAGTAGACGGCGGAGTCCATGTAGACGCCGTCGAACTCCACCGAGATCCGCTTGCCGGAGAGGGCGGGCGGCAGGGTGAGAGCGAGGCGGTACCAGCCCAGGCCGCCGGGGAAGAAGCCGGTGCCGCTGGTGGTGCCGTTCTGGGTGGTGGGGGCGAGTTCGATGCTCCAGTCGTGCGGCACGGCGGTCTCACGCCACTCCGAGTCGTCGTAACCGGGGGCCGCCGCGTCCGCGTACTCCCCCGTGGGGTCGGTGATCCCGCCCGGGTTGACCAGCGCGAAGCGCCAGCCGTCGCGCAGAGCGACCGTGCGGCGGCCGGGAGCGCTCCCCGCTGACCCGGCGGCCCGGGCCGCCGGATTGGTCAGGAGCACCCCCGCGGCCGGCGCGGCCGTGGAAGCGAGCAAAACCGATCTGCGTGTGACCGTCATGGCGGCTCTCCCTCATCAGGGCCCACAAGTACTCACAACTGATCGTGAACAAACAGAATCTGACGGTGAGCCACGTGCGGCCGTCAAGGGCGCGGCAAGCCGCTCCCGTCCCCTGCGTCACCTCGGCCGGATTTCCCTCTTGACGACGGTCCGGCCACAGGGTCCGCCGTGCACAGGGGTTCGTCGTTCGTGCGAGACCGCGACGCACTAGGCTGGAACCCAAGTGACCTGTTTGTTCACTGAGAGTGCGCGCAATGGAGTGGCGACGATGACCCTCGTGTACCCGTTCGACGACACGGCGACGGCTCGGGCCGTCGTCGGCGAGGACGGCACGCTGGTCGCGTGGAACGCCGGCGCGCAGCGGCTGCTGGGCTGGTCACCCGCCGAGGTCGTGGGCAGACCGGCGGTGAACCTCCTGGTCGGCGACGACGAGGAGGTGCTCGACGGGCCCCTCGACGCCCGCTGGGACGGCACCCTCACCCTGTGCCACCGCGACGGCACGGCCGTGTCGGTGTGGCTCCTCGCCCATCATCAGCACTCCGCGGACGGCGGCCCCGGGCACTGGCTCCTGGTCACCCCGCTGGACCCCGGCGGCCCGCGCTCCCCCGACGACCCGCTGAGCACGGCCGTCCTGACGCAGTCGCCGTGCGCGGTCGCCGTGTACGACGAGCAGCTGCGCCTGCGCCGGGTCAACGACGCCATGGCCGACGTGATCGGGCTGCCCGAGAAGCGCATCCAGGGCCTCAGGCTGTCCGAGATCGGCGGCAAGCAGCAGAGCGAGGAGCTGGAGGAGCATCTGCTGCACGTGCTGACCACCGGCCGGGCGAAGGACGTGCAGACCTACATGCGGACCGGCGGCGAGACCAGCGCGCATGCCTGGCTGGCCCGGATGGCGCCGATCACCGACCCGGCGGGCCGGGTGCGGGGCGTGTGCCTGGCCGCCCACGACTTCACCGACAACTTCCTCGCCCGCGAGCGGCTCCAGCTGGTGAACGAGGCGAGTGTGCGCATCGGCACCACCCTCGACGTCACGCGCACGGCCCAGGAGCTGGCCGACGTGTGCATTCCGGCGCTCGCCGACTTCGTCAGCGTCGACCTGCTGGACCCGACGGAGGACGGCGAGTCGCCGGCCTCCCTCACCGCCCCGGTCGAGCTGCGCCGCGCCGCCCACCAGTCGGTGGATCCCGGCAACCCGCTGGCGGTCGTGAAGCCGGGGCACAGCGAGGTGTACCCGGCCACCTCGCCGCAGGCCGACTCACTGGTGGCGGGCCGCACCATCGTCGCCACGGTGTCCTCGGGACGCCTGGACCAGTGGCTCAACTGGAACCGGACACGCGGCGAGCGGGTCAAGGAGTTCGGCATCCACTCCACGATGTCCGTGCCGATCCAGGCCCGCGGCCGGACCCTCGGAGTCGCGGTCCTCACCCGGTACCGGCGCCCCGACCCCTTCACCCCGGACGACGTGCTGCTGGCCGAGGAGATCACCGCACGGGCCGGGGTCTGCGTCGACAACGCCCGCCGCTTCTCCCGCGAACGCGAGACCGCCCTCGCCCTCCAGCGCAGTCTGCTGCCCCGCACCCTGCCGCGCACGGCCGCCGTGGAGGCGGCCTCCCGCTATCTCCCGGCCGCGCGGGCCGGGGTGGGCGGCGACTGGTTCGACGTGATCCCGCTGTCGGGGATGCGGGTCGCGATGGTCGTCGGGGACGTGGTCGGACACGGCATCCAGGCCTCGGCGACGATGGGCCGGCTGCGCACCGCCGTACGCACCCTCGCCGACATCGACCTGGCCCCGGACGAACTGCTCACCCACCTCGACGACCTCGTCGTACGGCTGTCCGCGGAGGCCGGCGGCGAGGGCAACCCCGGTGAGGTCGGGGCCACCTGTCTGTACGCGGTCTACGACCCGGTGTCGCGGCGCTGCACCCTGGCCCGGGCCGGGCACCCGGCGCCCGTGATGCTGACGCCGGGCGGGCCGGCCCGCAAGGTGGAGCTGCCCGCGGGGCCGCCGCTGGGGGTGGGCGGGCTGCCGTTCGAGTCCGCCGAGCTGGATCTGCCCGAGGGGACCGTGCTGTCGCTGTTCACGGACGGGCTGACCGAGTCCCGGGAGCGGGACGTGGACGCCGGCCGCGCGCTGCTGTGCGAGGCCCTGGCCGTTCCCGCCGACTCCCTGGAGGAGACCTGCGACCGGGTGCTGCACACGCTGCTCCCGTCGGGCGGCTCCACGGACGACGTGGCCCTGCTGCTGGCCCGCACCCTGGGGCTGCCCGCCTCCCAGGTGGCGACCTGGGACATCCCGGCCGACCCGGCGCTGGTGGCGCCCGTCCGCAAGCAGGTCGTCCAGCAGCTGGCCCGCTGGGACCTGAGCGAGGTGTCGTTCACGGCCGAACTGGTGACGAGCGAGCTGGTGACGAACGCGATCCGGTACGGCGCCCACCCCATCCGGCTGCGGCTCATCCATGACGCGACCACGCTGATCTGCGAGGTCTCCGACACCAACCACACCGCCCCGCACCTCAGACGCGCCAAGACCTGGGACGAGGGCGGCCGGGGCCTGCTCCTGGTCGCCCAGCTCACCCAGCGCTGGGGCAGCCGGCACACGGCCGACGGCAAGACGATCTGGGCGGAGATCGGACTCCTCGACGAGGAGTGATCCGTACGGACCGAGGGGCCGGATCCGGACCCCCGTACGTGCGCCCGCGGGAAATCTTCGGGAGTGTGGAGGCATGACGAACTGGTCCCTGGGTGTGCGGCGGTCGGTCCTGCTGGCGGGTTCGGCCGCGCTGCTCGGTCTGCTGGCGGGCTGCGGCAGCGGCGACGGCACGGCGAGCGGTCCGCGCACCGAGTCCGGCACGGCGGCGCCCACGACCGGCTCCACGACGGGGAGCCCGCGGGGGGACGGCACCGGCAGCGCGCCGAGCGGTGTGCCGACCGACGCGGTCAGCAACTCCCTCACCCCGTCGGCAGCGGGGACCCGCTGCCACACCTCGGAGCTCAGCGCCTCCGTCGGCCGCAACAACCCGGGCGCCGGGCAGGAGAACTTCCCGGTCGTGCTGACGAACGAGTCGAGCCGCACCTGCACCCTGTACGGCTATCCCGGCACCGCCTTCGTCGACGCGTCCGGCCATCAGCTGGGCCCGGACCCGAAACGCTCCTCCGGCGAGCCCGAGACCGTGAAGCTGGCGCCGGGGCAGAGCGCCTGGGCCGGGCTGTCCTTCGCGAACCCGGAGGTCAGCGGCGCGGGCACCGCCACTCCTGCCGCCCTTCTGGTGACCCCTCCGGACGAGGAGGACCCGCTGAAGGTGACGTGGACGTCCGGGGAGGTCCCGGTGTCCGGCGACGAGGCGTCGGTGCGGCTGATCCCCTTCAGCCCCGGCACCGGCGCCTGAGCGGTCGCGTCCGGGGCACTGCGGGGTTTCTTACCCGGGCCTGATCTCATGACCGGGCACGATCAGCTCGCGTCCCGAAGGATTTGCCCTGAACACCCCGCTCGCCGAAGTCCTGTCCATAGCCCTGCTCGTCTTGGTACTCGTATGGGCGGTCCTGCGCCCCTCAGGCCTGCCGGAGGCGGTGGTCGCGGTCCCGGCGGCGGGGCTCGCGGTCGTGACCGGGGCGACCAGCCCGGAGCACGCGTGGGCGGAGGCCGAGCGGCTGGGGCCGGTGGTCGGGTTCCTGGCCGCGGTGCTGGTGCTCGCCCACTTCTGTGACGTCGAGGGGCTGTTCCAGGCCTGCGGGGCCTGGCTGGCCCGGCGGGCGGCGGGTTCGCCGGGGCGGCTGCTGACCGGTGTGTTCGGGCTGGCGTCGGCGATCACGGCGGTGCTCAGCCTGGACGCCACCGTGGTGCTGCTGACGCCGGTGGTGCTGGTCACCGCCTCCCGGATGGGCGCCCGCGCGAAGCCGCACGTCTACGCGTGCGCGCATCTGTCGAACACGGCCTCGCTGCTGCTGCCCGTGTCGAACCTGACCAACCTGCTGGCCTTCGAGGCGAGCGGGGTCAGCTTCACCCGCTTCGCCCTGCTGATGGTGCTGCCCTGGCTGGCGGCGATCGCCGTCGAGTACGTCGTGTTCCGGCGCTTCTTCGCGGCCGACCTGACCGTCGTGGACCACTCCCCCGAGCCGTCCGAGGAGCCCCCGCTCCCGCTCTTCGCACTGGTCACCGTCGGCTGCACACTGGCCGGGTTCGTGGTGGCGTCCGCCTTCGGCGTCGATCCCGCGTGGGTGGCGTGCGCGGGGGCGCTGGTGCTGGCGGGCCGCGCTCTCGTGCGCAGGAGGGCCACCCCGGTCTCGGTGGTGCGGGCGGCGGCTCCGGCCTTCCTGGCGTTCGTGCTCGCCCTCGGCATCGTGGTGCGCGCGGTCGTCGACAACGGGCTCGCCGGCGCCCTGCGCCACGCCCTCCCGGGCGGGACGGGGATCGTCGCGCTGCTGGGGATCGCCGCGCTGGCGGCCGTACTGGCGAACCTGATCAACAATCTGCCCGCGGTCCTGGTCCTGCTGCCGCTGACCGCCGCGGCCGGGCCCGGCGCGGTCCTCGCGGTGCTGCTCGGGGTGAACATCGGCCCGAACCTCACCTACGCCGGGTCCCTGGCCACCCTGCTGTGGCGGCGCATCCTGCACCGGGACGACCACCGGGTCGGGCTCGGGGAGTTCACCCGGCTCGGCCTGCTGACCGTGCCGGCCGCGCTCGCCGCGGCGGTGGTGGCCCTGTGGGGCTCGCTCCAGCTCGTCGGGGCCTGAGCGGGGTCAACGGCCGCCGTATCCGCCGCCGTAGCCACCCGGGTACCCGCCCGGGTACCCGTACCCGCCCGGGTAGCCGCCGCCGTACCCGCCTCCGTAGCCGCCGTTGTTCTGGCCGCCCCAGGAGCAGGCGTACGGGTTGGTGGCGCAGTCGTCGCCCGTGGAGGGGCTGGTCGACGGGGTGGGCGTGGCTGTCGGCGTGGCGGATGCCGTCGGGGTCGGGGCCGGTGTCCTCGAGGGCGCGGGGGCGGACTTCGGGGTCGGTGCGGGGCTGCTGTCCGCGTCCCAGTTGACCGCCTGCATCTGCACATCGGTCTTCGAGGTGTCGAAGACCCAGCGCTGGGCGGGGCCGTCGTCGCGGTTCTTCAGCACCAGAGCGCCGGATCCGTCGGTGGCGGCCGGGGTCAGGGCGAGGTCCTGGTCCCAGCGCGGGACGAGGGTGCCCTGGAGGGTGAAGTCGTAGCGGATGTCCTTGGTGTCGGGCGCGTCGGCGCCCGTGCAGGGGGCGAGCCGCACCGAGAAGCCGAGGTGGGAGTCCAGGCACAGGTCGGGGTCGGCCGCGCTGCGCAGCAGTCCGTCGGTCTCGTACGTCCACTGCTGGCCCTCGGCGGCGGAGCACTTGGTGAGTTCGGTCTCGGCGCCCGGGGCGATCTTCTTGCCGACCACGCCGACGCACAGCCCGGACTCGACGTTGTGCAGGCGACCGCGCAGGTCGCCCTGGCGCGCCTCGTTCGCCCCGGCCCACGAGGGGTCGTCGGTCGCGGAGGCCGTGTCGGAGCCGGGTACCTCGGAGGGAGCGGCGTCGGCGGGGCCGCTCGTGTCCGAGTTCAGCGAGGACCACATGACCAGGGGAAGGACGACGAGTCCGCTGACCGTCAGGACCGCCGCGGTCAGGTTGCGGCGGGAGGTGCGGCGGCCGGCCTTGCGGGCGGAGCGGTGGGAGGCGGAGCGCGCACGGGCGCGGGGGCCCTGGCCGGCGGGTGCCGGGTCCGCCGGGGCGTCGGCGCCGCCCTGGGCCGGGTTGGCGAACGGCGTCGGAGCGCCGAAGGACTCTCCCGGGAACGGCGCCGGAGTTCCGAAGGGCTCACCCGCGAACGGCGCCGGGGTCCCGAAGGCCTCACCCGTGAGCGTCCTTGCCGGTGCGTGGCGTTGGGCCTCCTGGTCGGCCGCGTCGTCGACCCGGAGCCGGGACTCCACGTAGGCGGCGGCACCCCAGCCGAGCACGGCCTCGGCGAGGGCGAGGCCGAGCTGTCCGTTGAACTGGTGCAGCTGGTCGGCGGTGTGCATGCAGTGCCTGCACCGCTCCAGGTGCTCGCGCAGATCGGGGTCGAGCTCGACCCCGCCGCGCCGGTAGGTCACGTCGAGCAGCCGCAGGTAGTGCCGGCACTCCTGCTCGGGGGCGAGTTCGCGGTGGACCTGGAGGCATTCCTCGCGCAGTCGCTCGCGGGCCCGGCGGAGTTCGACGCGGGCGTCCTCCTCGTCCAGGCCGAGGAGTGCGGCGGGGACGCCGAGCGGCTCGGCCTCGACCTCGGTGTGCCACAGCAGGCAGCGGGCGGACTGCTGCAGCCGCTGGAAGGCACCGGACAGCAGACGCCGCTCGGCGGGGGGCAACAGGCGGGCCGCGGCCCGGTCGCCGCCCGCCTCGGTTCTCAGCGCGGGGTGGAGCATCTCGCGTCGGCCGTCGGCGTCCCACTCGGCCGCGATCCGGCGGACGGTGACGAGGAGATGGGGCCGCCAGGCGGCGGTCGGCCCTATGTGGCGCAGGGACTCGCCGAACAGGCGGGTGAACGCGGCCGTGGTGAGCATGCCGGCGGGGCGGGGGCCGTCGGTGCACAGCCGGGCGTAGGCGAAGGCTGCTTCCCAGTGCCGGTCGAGGAGTTCACCGACGGGCTGCAGGGCCGGCGTCGTGCCGCTCCACTTCTTGAGCTCGGCGCTCAGCTGTTCGTCCGTGACGTCGTACGGGCGAGCCGGAGACGGAAAATTCGACAGGCCTGCGTCACTCACGGCGGCATTTCCTCCCGAGGGCATGCTGCATTGCATTAAGTCCATACCAATGGGTACGTCCGCCTGGGACAGCTCTTTTGAAGCATGAGGGGCGTACTGAGGGGGTCTTGAGCACACAGGAGAAATGTGCATTGTCTGTGTGCTGACAACGCACACTTTTGCACAGGTCAGGGATGCCGAACAAGTGATCTCACGGATTTGCAGATTCCGTTCGCCCGATACAGATAGACGTTTCGTCAGCACCGGAGGCCCGAGGATTGCCGCTCTCCTGATTTCGTGATTGGAAACAGGATTCAGTTAACTCCGCGAAGAGATCCAGGAAACCATTGAACCTCCACTACACGGCGCGCCGGGGTGGCCCCGCGAGGTCAGGCACCAACCATTGGCCCGGCGGCTCGGTAGGCGCCGGGCGGTGTGCCGTAGCGCCGGCGGAAGACCCGGTTGAAGTGGAAGGGGCTGGCGAAACCGGAAGCGGCGGCGACGCGCTCCACGGACAGGTCGGTGCTCTCCAGCAGCCGGGCGGCATGGTGAAGACGTGCCTCGTGCAGCGCCCGCATCGGGGACCGGCCCAACTCCCCGGTGAACAGGTGGGCGAACCGGGACGGCGACAGGGACACCTCGGCGGCGAGCGACCTGACGGTGTGCGGGGCCCCGGGGTCGGCCTCGATGAGCTCCTGGGCGCGCCGCACCCGGGGATCGACTCCGGTCCCCGTCCGCGTGGCGGGCGCGGCGCCCGCCGTGAGCAGGACGACCTCCTCCAGCGCGCACAGGGCGAGTTCGCGGGCGGTGGTGCCGTGGGCCACGGCGACGGCGACCCGTTCGCCGGCCGGGCCCGCCTCGGCTGAGAGGGTCGCGGGCGGGGCGCCGGTGCCGGGCCGGCGGGCGTCGGCGAGCATCCGTCGAAAGGCCGCCTCGATGCGGGCGGGCGAGCCGTCGTCGGAGGGGTCCGGGGTGACGACGTACAGGCCGTCTCCCCTGGCGTACGGCCCCAGCCAGGCGGTCCAGGACGGTCTGGCTCCGCAGTGGGCCCACCAGAACTCCCAGTGCCGGGCGCCCTGGTGGACGCCGTAGCGGTGCGGGGTGCCGGGGGCGAGCACCACCAGGTCCCCGGCGCCCGCCGCGGTCTCGGCCCGTCCCTGGCGCAGGGTGCCCCCGCCGCCCACCGTCCAGGTGAACAGCCAGCTGTCGGCGCCGCGCGGGCGCTGGACGGCGTAGCCCGGGAGTTCGTCGTAGCGGCCGACGACCACGAGGCCGGGCGGCGGGCCCGGGTCGCCCGGGGCAGCCGTCTCGGGCAATCCGTCGACGGTCACGGGCATCCTCCTCGCACGGGCTGCGGCCTAGCGTGACGAGTGGAACACATCCGAGCCGAGAGTGGGGCACATGACAGTCACAGGCATCGAGACGAAGCTCCGGCAGTTCCAGGAGGACGGCTTCCTGGTGGTCCGCGGGCTGTTCGCACGCGAGGAGATCGACCGGCTGTGCGAGGAGTTCACGACTCTGCAGGCGGGCGGGCCGGTTCCCGGGCACTTCACTCCGGTCGCCCCCGGTGAGTCGGCGGATCCGCTGCGGAGGTATCCGCGCGTGATGCAGCCGCACGAGATCAACGACCTCGCCCTGCGGGTCCTGCTGGACGCCCGGCTGCGGGAGGTGCTGGAGACGCTGCTCGGGGAGGAGGTACTGGCCGCGCAGAGCATGTTCTACTTCAAGCCGCCGGGGGCGCGGGGGCAGGCGCTGCACCAGGACAACTTCTATCTGCGGGTCGAGCCGGGCACATGTGTCGCAGCCTGGGTGGCCTGCGATGTGATCGACCGGGACAACGGCGGCCTCGAAGTCGTCCCGGGCACACACAGGATGGACCTGTTCTGCCCGGAACTCGCGGACTCCGAAGTGTCGTTCGCCCGGGAGTACGTGGCACCGCCTCCGGGGCTGGCCGCGGTGCCCGTGGACATGGCGCCCGGCGATGTCCTGTTCTTCAACGGCAGCCTGGTGCACGGTTCGCAGCCGAACCGTACGGCCGACCGGTTCCGGCGGTCCTTCATCGGACACTACGTGGGAGTGTCCGCCGAACGGATCGGGCAGTACTACCGGACGCTGTCGATGAGCGGTGAGCGGGTGCCGTTGCCGGTGAGCGAGGGGGCGGGGCCGTGCGGCACGGAGTTCGCACCGCACGGACCGCACTAGCCGGACGTGACCGACTCAGCCGTGGCCGACGACGGGACGGGCCGTGTACGGCCGCTCCAGCTCCTCGATCTCCTTGTCGCTGAGCTCCAGTTCGACCGCGGCCACCGCGTCCTCGATGTGGTGCGGTTTGCCCGCGCCGACGATCGGGGCCGCCACCGTGTCCTTGGCCAGCAGCCAGGCCAGCGCCACCTGGGCACGGGGGACGCCCCGGTCGCCGGCGATGCGGGTGACGGCCTCGACGATGGTGCGGTCCCCCTCCTGGTACAGGCGGCTGCCGAAGTCGTCGGCTGAGCTGCGGTCGGTGACCGTGCCCCAGTCCCGGGTCAGGCGGCCGCGGGCCAGCGGGCTCCACGGCAGGGCGCTGACGCCCTGGTCGGCACAGAGCGGCAGCATCTCGCGCTCCTCCTCGCGGTAGAGGAGGTTGTAGTGGTTCTGCATGGACACGAACTTCGTCCAGCCGTGCCGCTCGGCCGTGTACTGCATCTTGGAGAACTGCCAGGCGTACATCGAACTCGCCCCGATGTAGCGCACCTTGCCCGCCTTCACCAGGTCGTGCAGCGCCTCCATCGTCTCCTCGACCGGGGTGTGGGGGTCGAAGCGGTGGATCTGGTAGAGGTCGACGTAGTCGGTGCCCAGCCGGCTGAGGCTGTGGTCGATCTCCGTCATGATCGCCTTGCGGGAAAGCCCGGCGGCGTTCTGGCCGGACCGCATCCGGCCGTGCACCTTCGTAGCGAGCACGATCTCGTCGCGGTTCGCGAAGTCCGCGAGGGCCTTGCCGACGATCTCCTCGCTGGTGCCGTCGGAGTAGACGTTCGCGGTGTCGAAGAAGTTGACGCCGGCGTCCAGTGCCTGCCGGATCAGTGGCCGCGACGCCTCCTCGTCGAGGGTCCACTCGTGCACGCCGCGGTCCGGCAGGCCGTAGGACATGCAGCCCAGACAGATCCGAGAGACGTCCAGGCCCGTCGAACCGAGCTTCACGTACTGCATCGTTGCTGCTCCTGCCTTCGAGAGGGGTTCGAGAGGGAGCGTACGACTTCGGGTGCGATCGAGGTCCCCCTCGTGCGGACGCTGTGCGGGCGGTGGCGCGGTCGTCGACACCGCAACTGAACCGAATGACTGCCTCCGCCGTGTCCGTATTGATGAAATGAGGCATCTTCACAAGAACCGCACGGAACCGTTCGCATCCGGACCTCCTCGAAGGGCGTTGGTGTGATCCTCAAGGGGCGGACCGGGGAACGGAAAAGACTCGACGGCCTGGTGGCGGCCCTGCGGGACGGGCTGAGCGGTGTGGTGGTGTTCCGGGGCGACGCCGGCATCGGCAAGACGGCGCTTCTCGACCACGCCGTCGTACAGGCCGCGGACCTGAAGGTGCTGGCGGTCGCGGGTGTGGAGGCCGAGTCGGGTTTCCCGTTCGCGGCGCTGCATCGGCTGCTGGTGCCGCTGCTGGGCGACCTCACGCAGCCCGGCGCGTTGCCGACGGCCCAGCACGACGCCCTGCGGGTGGCCTGCGGACTGGCCGACGGTCCGCCCGCGGACCGGTTCCTGGTGGGGCTCGCGACCCTGAACCTGCTCGCCGAGACCGCCCGGGGACGGCCGGTGCTGGTCTGTGTCGACGACACTCAGTGGGTCGACGAGGAGTCCCTCGCGGTGTTCGCCTTCGTGGCCCGCCGGGTGCACGCGGAGGGCGTCGGACTGCTGCTGGCCGCCCGGACCGGGTTCGAGGTCCCGGCTGGCCTCCCGGTGACCGAAGTGGAGGGTCTGGAGGAGGAGTTCGCCCTGGAACTGCTGCGGGAGGCGGTGGGCGGCCCGGTGGACGTCCGGGTCGGCGCCCGTATCGTCGCCGCCACCGCGGGGAATCCGCTCGCGCTGGCCGACCTCGGCCGGGAGCTCTCCGCCGACCAGCTCTCCGGTTCCCTGGCGTTGCCCGAACCGCTGCCCGTGGGAAGCAGGTTGGAGGCGCACTACCGCGACCGGATCCGGGCGCTGCCCGGCCCGACCCGCACCTGGCTGCTGCTGGCGGCGGCCGAACCCGCTGGGAACCTCGCCTACGTAAGTGCCGCCGCCCACCGGCTCGGCAGCGGTCCCGAGGACTCCGAACCGGCGGAGGCCGCGCGGCTCGTCGTGCTGCGCCAGGGGGTCGCGTTCCGGCATCCGCTGGTGCGGTCCGCGGTGTACGGGGGCGCCACGAGCGTCGAACGGCGGCGCGCGCACCGGGCGCTGGCCGAGGTGACCGACCACCCGGCGGACACCGACCGGCGGGCCTGGCACCGGGCCGCGGCGACGATCGGGGCGGACGAGTCCGTGGCGGCGGGCCTGGAGGAGGCGGCCGACCGGGCCGGGGCGCGCGGCGGTTACGCGGCCCGTGCCACGTTCCTGACCCGGGCGGCCGAGCTGACACCGGAGGGCGCCGTGCGCACCGGGCGGCTGCTCGCGGCGGCAGAGGCCGCGCTGACCGCCGGGGCACCGCTCCAGGCCGAGTCACTGCTCGACGCGCTCGACGTCGGGCTGCTCGGCGACGTCGGACGGGGCCGGGCGCTGCTGGTGCGCGCGCACGCGGTCGCCCTGCTGGGGGACGCGGGCTCGTTCGCCCGGGCCCCCGTGCTGTGCCTGCGTGCCGCGCGGGCACTCGCCGAGGGCGCGCCGGCGCTGGCCCAGGACGCCCTGCTGCGGGCCGTCGACCGGTCCATCACCGCCGAACATCTCATGCGGGACACGACGGTCGCCGAGATCGCCCGCGCGGTGGACGACCTCGTCCCGCGCACGGGGCCCGCGACCGGTGTCGACCTGGTGCTGCGCGCCTACGCCGTCCTGGTCACCGAGGGCTACGCACGCGCGGTGCCGCACATGCGGCGGGCGCACGCGATGCTCCTGGACCCGGACACGAGCGACGAGGACGTGCTGCGCGCGTTCCTGCCCACCGTGACCCTGTCGATGATCCTGTGGGACGAGGCCGCGCAGAGCGCGGTGATGGAGCGTGCCGTAGAGGCGGCCCGCGCAACGGGCGCCCTGCATCAGCTGGACAGCGCCCTGTACTGCACGGTGATGCACGAGACGATCCTCGGCCATCTCTCCCTCGCCGACGACCTGCACGCGCAGGGGCACCAGATCCGCTCGGCGATCGGCGCGACCGACGACATGTGGGAGCTGTACCGGCATCCGGAGCTGCTCGCCTGGCACGCCGACGCCGACGACCTCCAGGGTGTGCTGCGGGGTTCGATGGAGGCCGGGACCTGGCTGGGCAACGGCGCGGTGGAGTCCATCGCCCGGATCGGCACGGTGATCCTCGCTCTCGGGAACGGCGACTACGCGCAGGCCCGTGCGGTCACGCACGAACTGGTCGAGCACGACCTGATCGGCTTCCACTCGCGGCTGCTGCCGCCGCTGGTGGAGGCCGCCGTCCGCTGCGGTGACCGGGTGCTGGCCACGGCCGCGCTGCGCACCCTGGACTCCCGGGCGAGCGCCACCGCGACCCCGTGGGCGCTGGGCCTGCTGGCCCGCTGCCGGGCCCTGCTCGCCCCGGTGAGCGACGCCGAGGAGCTGTACCGGGAGGCGATCACCCTGCTGTCCGGGACCCGGGCGCGATCCGACCTGGCGATGGCCCACCTCCTGTTCGGTGAGTGGCTGCGCCGCCGCAAGCGCCGCAGGGACGCCCGGCACCAACTGCGCACCGCTCTTGCGATGTTCGACGACATGCGGGCCACGGCCTACGCGTCCCGGGCCGCGACGGAACTGGCCGCCACCGGGGAGCACCCCCGGCGGGGCACGGCCCGGGCCGCGAGCGCGCTCACCCCGCAGGAGCTGACCATCGCCCGGCTCGCCAGGGACGGCGCCACCAACGCCGAGATCGCCGCCCGGCTGTTCATCAGCGCGAGCACCGTCGACTACCACCTGCGCAAGGTCTTCCGGAAGCTCGACGTCACCTCCCGCAGACAGTTGACGCGGGCACCCGGCCTCTGAGCCGGGTCACGACTACGCGTTCCACGGGGTTCGGGGCGCACGGCCCCGACCGAGGATCGACGGGTCGGACACGTCCCGCAGACGGGAGCACCCATGCCGTACGTCACCGCAGCCGACGGAGCCGAGATCTTCTACAAGGACTGGGGCACGGGCCGTCCCGTGGTCCTCAGCCACGGCTGGCCGTTGAACTCCGACAGCTGGGAGGCGCAGCAGCTGTTCCTCGCCTCCCACGGCTTCCGCGTGATCGCCCACGACCGGCGCGGCCACGGCCGTTCCACCCAGACCTGGCACGGCAACGAGATGAACACCTACGCCGACGACCTCGCCGCCCTGGTCGACACCCTCGACCTGCGCGACGTGACCTTCGTCGGGTTCTCCACGGGCGGCGGCGAGGTCGCCCGCTACGTGGGCCGGCACGGCACCTCCCGGGCCGCCCAGCTGGTGCTGGTCTCCGCCGTGCCGCCGTTCATGCTCAGGACCGACGACAACCCGGGCGGGGTGCCGATCGAGGTGTTCGACGCGATCCGCGCGGGTTCGCTCGCCGACCGCTCACAGCTGTACCGGGACCTGGCCGACGGACCGTTCTTCGGCAACAACCGACCCGGCGCGAACGTGTCCGAGGGCATCCGGGCCGCCTTCTGGCAGCAGGGCCTGCAGGCCGGTCACCGGGGCGCCTACGAGTGCGTCGCCGCCTTCTCCGCCACCGACTTCCGCTCCGACCTGGACGCCTTCGACGTGCCCACGCTGGTGATCCACGGCGACGACGACCAGGTCGTGCCGTTCGAGGTGGGCGGCAAGGCGTCCGCCGCCCGGGTCAAGAACGCGACCCTCAAGGTCTACGCGGGCGCCCCGCACGGCATCACGGACACGCACAAGGACCAGCTCAACGCCGACCTGCTCGACTTCCTCAACTCCTAGGAGTCATCGGATGGTTCCCGAAAGCCACCCCCGTCGGCGCGTCCTGGCGGGCGGGCTGCTCGCGGCCGGCGCCGTCGCGCTCGGCAGCCCCGCCACGCCCGCCTCGGCGGACTCCCGCACCGGCGGCGCCAGACCGACCGCGGTCCTGGTGCACGGCGCGTTCGCCGACGCGTCGGGCTGGAACGACGTCGCCACCCGCCTGTTGAAGGCCGGTTACGACGTCATCGCCCCCGCCAACCCGCTGCGCGACATCGCGGGCGACGCGCAGTACGTGGGCAGCGTCGTCGACACGATCCCCGGCCCGGTGATCCTGGTCGGCCACTCCTACGGCGGCGAGGTCATCACCAACGCCGGGCGCGGCCGGTCGAACGTGAAGGCGCTCGTGTACGTCGCCGCGTTCGCCCCGGCGGAGGGAGAGAGCGCGCTCCAGCTGTCGGGGCAGTTCCCGGGCAGCCGGTTGCCGGACGCCCTGCTGACCCGGCCGTACCCGGTACCGGGCAGCTCGGAGCCGGGCATCGACGCCTATGTCGACCCGGCGAAGTTCCACGACGTCTTCGCCCAGGACCTGCCGCGCGCGGTGACCCGGGCGATGGCGGTGACCCAACGCCCGGCCAGTGTGGGCGGGTTGGGGGCGCCCAGCGGCGTACCGGCGTGGCAGTCGCTGCCGTCCTGGTACGTCATCCCGACCGCCGACCGGGTCATCCCGCCCGCGGTCCAGCACTTCATGGCGAAGCGCGCGAAGAGCCGGGCCGTCGAGGTCAAGGGCGCCTCGCACGTCGTGATGATGTCGCACCCGGACGCCGTCGTCCGGCAGATCGAGGCAGCCCGGCGCGCCACTCACTGACACCCCGCGAGGAGGGGCCATGAGCACCCCGGACACCATCGTCCTGATCCACGGCTTCTGGGTCACCCCGAGGAGCTGGGAGCACTGGATCGCCCACTACGAGAAGCGCGGCTACCGCGTCCTCGCCCCCGCCTACCCGGGCTTCGAGGTCGAGGTCGAGTCCCTCAACGCCGACCCGACGCCGATCGAGAAGGTCACCGTCCCGCAGATCGTCGAGAGCCTGGAGGCCGTGGTCGGCGGCCTGGACGAACCCCCGGTCCTGATCGGCCACTCCGCCGGGGGCGTGTTCGTGCAGCTCCTGCTGGACCGCGGGTACGGGGCGGCGGGCGTGGCCCTGAACTCGGCGCCCACGGAGGGCGTCGCGGTGCTGCCGCTGACCCAGGTCAAGGCGGCCTTCCCGGTCCTGAGGAACCCCGCGAACCGGCACCGGGCGGTGGCCCTGACCTTCGAGCAGTGGCACTACGCGTTCACCAACACGTTCCCCGAGGAGGAGTCCCGGGCGCTGTACGAGCGGTACGCCGTCCCGGCCTCGGGGAGCATCTTCTTCGACAGCGCGCTCGCCACCCTGCGTCCCGGCCACCAGAGCACCTACGTCGACTACGCCAACGACAGCCGGGCTCCCCTGCTGTTCGTCGCGGGTGAGCACGATCATCTGATGCCGCCGAAGGTGCAGCGGTCCAACGCCCGGCACTACACGTCGCGCACCGTCACCGAGATCGAGGAGTACGCGGACCGGCCGCACCTCCTGCCCGCCGCGCCGGGCTGGGAGGAGATCGCCGACCACGTCCTCGACTGGGCGCTGTCGCACGCCGAGTAGTCGGTGCGCCCGGGGGCGGACCGGCGCCGCCCCCGGGCCTTCCGGAAGGGATTCCATGACCGAGGCGCGCATCACCCATGTCGGCGGTCCGACCACGCTCATCGAGGCGGCGGGCTGGCGGCTGCTGACGGACCCCAGGTTCGACCCGCCGGGCCGCCGTTACTCGTTCGGCCTGGGCACCTCCTCCCGCAAGACGGCAGGACCGGCGCTCGAGGCTGCCGAACTCCCGCCGCTGGACGCGGTGTTGCTGACGCATGACCACCACGCCGACAACCTCGACACGGCCGGACGCGCCCTGCTGCCCGGCGTGGGCACCGTCCTGACCACACCGTCCGGGGCCGGCCGGCTCGGCGGCAACGCCCGCGGCCTCGGCGCCTGGACGACCTGGCGCCTGGAGTCACCGGGCCGCCCCACCATCGAGGTCACCACCACCCCGGCCCGCCACGGGCCGCCCCTGTCCCGTCCGTTGGTCGGGGAGGTGACCGGCTTCGCGCTGCGCTGGGAGGGCCAGCGGCACGGCGCCCTGTGGATCACCGGCGACACGGTCCTGTGTGCCGGAGTGCGCAAGGTGGCCCGACGGATCGACGTGGGTACGGTGCTGCTTCACCTCGGCGGGGTGCGCTTCCCCCTGACCGGGCCGGTCCGCTGCACGATGACCGCGGCTCCCGCGCTCGAACTGTGCGCCCAGCTGCGCCCGCACACCGTGCTGCCCGTGCACTACGAGGGCTGGTCGCATTTCCAGGAGGGCCTGGAAGGCATCGACGCGGAACTCGGCCGCGCCCCCGCCGACCTCCGCGCCCGCTTCCGCCGGCTGACCCCGGGCGTCCCGCTGGAGCTCCCCGTCTGACCTACTCGACCAGGTCCAGCGCACGCTCCCACCCGAACTCCGCGCCCTCGCCGCCCTGGTAGGGGTGTCCGAACCGCACACCCATCCCGCGCAGCCGGATCAGGCTGTCCTGGTAGGCGGGGTGACCGGCGAGGTCGTCGGAGACACAGGGCAGGACGCCGATCGGGACGCCCCGGCCGGCCACCTCACACAGCGTGCCCACGGCGAGGGTGTCGGCGATGCCCGCCGCCCACTTGTTGATCGTGTTGAAGGTGGCCGGAGCGACCACGACCGCGTCCGGGTCGGGGAAGGGCCGCGGCTCGCCCGGGCGACGCCACGCGGAACGGATCGGGTGACCGGTCTGCGCCTCGACCGCGGCCGTGTCGAAGAAGCCGTTCATGGCGGTGGGCGTGGCGATGACCCCGACGCGCCACTCGCGTTCCTGGGCGGCGGTGATCAGCTTGCCGACGCCCGCCGCGATGCCGGCGGCGCAGACGACGACGTACAAGAAGGGCGGTATCGCGTCCTGTTGGCTCACGCCAGGACCCTACTGAAGCGGGAAGGACAGCCCCCGCTCGGACTCGGGGCGGGGTCCGTGGATCCGGCGATCCTTCTCCTCGATGGGCACGTCGTCGATGCTCGCCTCGCGCCGGGTCATCAGGCCGTGCTCGTCGAACTCCCACAGCTCGTTGCCGTACGACCGCCACCACTGCCCGTCGGTGTCCTGGCACTCGTACTGGAAGCGGACCGCGATGCGGTTGCCGTCGTAGGCCCACAGGTCCTTGCGCAGCGCGTACTCCCGCTCGCGCGCCCACTTCGCGGTGAGGAACTCGACGATCGCGGCGCGGCCGGTGACGAAGGTGCCGCGGTTGCGCCACACGGAGTCCTCGGAGTAGGCGAGCGCCACCCGCTGCGGATCGCGGGTGTTCCAGGCGTCCTCCGCCGCCTGGACCTTCTGGGCGGCGGTCTCTCGGGTGAAGGGCGGCAGGGGCGGGCGGTCGGTCATGTCTTCCTCCTGGACAGTCGCGGAGAACGTGCGTTCTCCGGATGGCTGCTACCGTAGGAGAACGCACGTTCTCACGTCAAGGAGTGGTCGTCCATGGACAGCGCAGTGGCCCGCGAGCGGGTGCTGGACGCCGCCGAGGAGCTGTTCTACGGACGGGGCATCCAGTCCGTCGGCATGGACGAGATACGCGGTGCCTCCGGGGTCTCCCTCAAGCGGCTCTACCAGCTCTTCCCGGCGAAGGAGCAACTGGTGGAGGCCTATCTGGAGCGCCGGGACGGCCGCTGGCGGGGACGGCTGGCCGAGTTCGTGGAGCGCCGGGCGGACCCCGTCGAGCGGATCCTCGCGGTCTACGACTGGCTGGAGCGGTGGTTCGGCGAGGACGGCTTCCGCGGCTGCGCCTGGATCAACTCGTACGGCGAACTGGGCGCGACCTCGGACCGGGTGGCGTCCCGGGTCCGGGCGCACAAGGAGGCGTTCGGGGACTATCTCGCCGCACTCGTGACCGACGCCGGGCGGCCCGCCGCGTTGGCCGGACCGCTCTTCCTGCTCGCGGAGGGCGCCATGGTGACGGCGGGCATCACCGGCAGCACACGCCCTGCCGCCGAGGCACGGGAGGCGGCCCGGCTGCTGCTGGACCGCTGAGCCGGGCGAGTGCCCTCACCTCGGGGCGGGCCCTGGCGGGTGAGTCCGCCGCATGCCATGACGGCGGTCACGCGGCAGACGATCCAGGCCTTCAAGGAGGCGGGGACGGAGAGGTGGTGCATCGGGACGCCGAGCAACACCGTCTCCGACGTGGACGTCGGCCTCGTGGTCGCTCCGGGGCGGTTGTGGCGGGTCGGGCTCGGGGTGCCCGGCCCGCCTCGCCGGTTCAGCTCACCGTCTCCGCCACGGTGATGGCGGCGACGGGGCAGGCCCGGGCGGCCTCCCGGGCCATGGGGTCGCCGCCGCCGTCCTGCCTGCCGGGCAGGAGCGTGCTGAAACCGTCGTCGTCCTGGGTGAAGACGCCAGGGGCCGCCAGGGCGCACTGTCCCGCCCCGATGCAGACGTCCCTGTCGATGTGGATGTCCATGGGCATCGTCGGAGCCTCTTACCAGGTCACGGGGAGTTCCAGCATCCCCTGGATGGTGTCGCCGGGCTTGAACGGGATCTCCTCGACGGGGGCCGCGAGGCGGAGGGCGGGCAGCCGGTCGAAGAGGGTGCGCAGGGCGATCTCCAGTTCGGCGCGGGCCAGGTTCTGGCCCAGACACTGATGGATGCCGAATCCGAACGCGATGTGGTGCCGGGCGGGGCGGTGCCAGTCGAGGGTGTCGGGGTCGGCGTAGACGTCCTCGTCGCGGTTGACGACCGAGGTCGAGAAGACGACGCCCTCGCCCGCGCGGATCGTCGTCCCGGCCACCTCGATGTCCTCCAGCGCCATCCGCAGCAGCCCGTCGGCGATCGACAGCATCCGCATGAGTTCCTCGACCGCGTCGGGGATCAGCGTGGGGTCGGTGCGCAACTCGGCCAGCCGGTCGGGGTGCTGGAGGAGGGTGAAGGTGCCCAGCGAGATCATGTTGGCGGTCGTCTCGTGGCCGGCGACCAGCAGGATGATCGCCAGGGCGATCAGTTCCTCGCGGGTCAGCTCCCCGTCGCGCAGCTGCCGGTGGACGAGTTCGTCGAGCACTCCGTCGCCGGGCTCCGGCTGTTTCTGTTTCCGGTCGATCAACTCGTCGAAGTACTCCTCGAGTTGGTCACGGGCGTCCATGACGTCGTCGGCCGTGGGGCCGCGCAGCAGCCGCCGGGACTGTCCTTCGAAGAAGTCGTGGTCGCTGTAGGGCACGCCGAGCAGGGCGCAGATCACGGTCGAGGGGACGGGCAGCGCGAAGGCGCTCACCAGTTCCGCGGGCGGCCCCTGGGCGATCATCGCGTCGATGCGCTCGTCCACGATCTCCTGGATGCGCGGGCGGAGTTCGACGGCCCTGCGGAGGGTGAAACTGGGGACCATCATGCGGCGCTGGACGCGGTGCTCGGGGTCGTCGACGCCCAGCAGCGCGGTCTTCCGCTTCTTGATCGCCGCGAAGCGTTCCGTGGGTGCGGGGAAGCCGTCACGGGTGCGGTCGGTGGACAGGCGGGGGTCGGCGAGCAGGGCGCGGGCGGTGCCGTGTCCGGTGACCAGCCAGGCCTGACGGCCGTCGAAGAGGGTCACCTTGGAGAGCGGGCGGTCGGCGCGCAGGGGTTCGTAGGCGGTGGGCGGGTGGTAGGGGCAGGTCCGGTCCTGGGGGAAGGCGACGGGTTCCGTTTCCGTCATGGAAGACCTCGCAGACGAAGGGTGCGTCATGCAGATCTTCATTAGATGCCCAGGGCATCTATAGGGCGACGAGAAGTTCGGCCAGATCGGTGGCGGGGGCAATCTGGCCGAAGATCGTCGCCGTGGGACGGGGAAGCGGAGGGCGAGGCTCACGGCGTGACGGCCGTGCCAGGACTTCCGGCTGCCGCGGCCCGTCCGCCGACCTCGCTATCCGGCCATGCCACGCCCGGAGCATCCCCGCCCGGTCGGCCACGGTCGGCCGGTGCGCTCCCTGCGGGGCACCGGGCCGGCACCGGCGAGCGGGCCGTGCGGCGTGATGACGCGGCGTCGGCCGTGCGGATGGTGGGACGGGGTGAGCCCGCAGACCCCCGCGCGGCCGTCCTCGTTCCCTTCGGGCCGGCCCCGCCCGGAGGGCCGTGGGCGTCTTCGACCGGCATTCGCGGGGAACCCGGTGGGGATGTTTTTCGCGCGGGACGGTGTTCAAGTCCCGTGCGAGACCCCTGTAGCAGACGACGAGGAGACGGAAACCATGCCTCTTGAGGGCGAGTACGAGCCCAGCCCGACGCAGTGGGTACGTGAGCAGGTGGAGTTGTACGAGAGCTCCGGCGGCGCCGAGGGCAACACGCTCCTGGACACGGGGATGCCGGTCATCGTGCTGACGACCCGGGGCGCGAAGAGCGGCAGGATCCGCAAGACGCCGCTGATGCGGGTCGAGCACGACGGGCGGTACGCGGTGGTCGCCTCGCTGGGCGGCGCGCCCCAGCACCCGGTCTGGTACCACAACGTCAAGGCCGACCCGCACGTCGAGCTCCAGGACGGCCCGGTCAAGCGGGACTTCACGGCCCGCGAGATCACCGGCGCGGAGAAGGACGAGTGGTGGGAGCGGGCGGTCGCGGCGTACCCGCCGTACGCCGACTACCAGAAGAAGACGGACCGGGTGATACCGGTCTTCGTTCTGGAGCCCGTCGACGGGGACTGACCGCCCACCGATCGCCCGCCGGAAAAATCTTCGAGCGGGGACGCATGGACCGGCTCGGGCCGGGCACCCGTGCGTCAGGCCCCGCCGCGTTCCCCCGTCGCGGCGGGGCTTTCTCGTGCCTCCGCGGCCGGCCGGTCGGTCACGTCGAGGAAGATCTGGTCCGCCTCGGACACCATCCGGGCGACGGACCGCTTGATGCGTACGGCGACCTCCTCGACCCGCTCGCTGTCCAGCCCCGGCACCAGGTCCACCCGGGCGGCCACCAGCAGCGAGTCCAGCCCCATCTTCATCGTGAACAGCGCCTCCACGCTGTCGATCTCCGGCTGCGCGTCCAGCAGTGCCCGGATCCGGGCACTGGCCTCCGGGTCGGCGGCCTCACCGATGAGCTGCCCCTTGGCCTCGCGCCCCAGCCGGTAGGCCACGTAGACGAGGAGCGCGCCGATGGCCAGCGAGGCGGACGCCTCCCACACGACCTGCCCGGTGACCATGTGCAGCGCCATGCCGATCATGGCCAGGGTCACACCCAGCACCGCCGTGCCGTCCTCGGCGACGACCGTGCGCAGGGCGGGGTCGCGCATGCCCTGGGCGGCCCCGCCCTGCTTGTGCACCTGGTGCAGCGCCCGCATCAGCGAGACCCCCTCGGCGACGAAGGCCACGGCGAGCACGATCAGGCCGGCCACATAGCCGCTCAGCTTCTCCTCGGCGCCGTTGCGGAGCGCCTCGATGCCCTGGAAGAACGAGAAGCAGCCGCCCATCACGAAGATCCCGACGGCCGCGATCAGCGACCAGAAGAACCGCTCCTTGCCGTAGCCGAAGGGATGGCGCCGGTCGGCGGGACGGCGGCTGCGGCGCAGCGCGGCCAGCAGGAAGACCTCGTTGAGGCTGTCCGCGACGGAGTGCGCCGCTTCCGACAGCAGTGCCGGCGAGCCCGCCAGGAAGCCTCCCACGGCCTTGGCGACCGCGATCACCAGGTTCGCCGCGAGTGCCACCAGCACCGTGACACGTGTTTTCCGGTCCGCGTTTTCGTTCGTCGATGTCCCGCTCACCCACGCCGACTGCCCGGCTCCAGGGCACTCACACCGTGCCGACTCGCGAAAACGGGGAACGCGTCCACCAGGACAGGCTTCAGACAGGAGGAAGCATGAGCAGCGCCGACGACGGCAACAGCGCGCTCGGCCACAAGGCGTTCAAACGGTCCAAGAGCCATTTCACGGACCGCGTCACCGCCGACGGCCGGGACGGCTGGCCGGTGGAGGCCGGCCGTTACCGTCTGGTGGTCAGCCGCGCGTGTCCCTGGGCGAGCCGGGCGGTGATCTCGCGGCGGCTCCTCGGGCTCGAGGACGCGCTCTCCATGGCGATCACCGATCCGATCCAGGACGACCGCAGCTGGCGGTTCACCCTGGACCCGGACGGCCGCGACCCGGTGCTCGGCATCCGCTACCTCAGCGAGGCCTACGACCGGCGGGAGAGCGACTATCCGGGCGGGGTGAGCGTGCCCGCACTCGTGGACGTTCCCAGCGGGAAGCTCGTCACCAACGACTACCAGCAGCTCACCCTGGACCTCGCCACCGAGTGGACGGCTCTGCACCGCGAGGGAGCACCCGACCTGTATCCGCAGGCGCTGCGCGACGAGATCGACACGGTGATGGCGGACGTCTACGAGGACGTCAACAACGGTGTGTACCGGGCGGGTTTCGCGAGCGGCCAGGAGGAGTACGAGGAGGCGTGCGCGGGCGTGTTCCGCCGGCTCGACCTGCTCGCACCGCGGCTGGCGGAGCAGCGGTATCTCGTCGGGGACACCATCACCGAGGCGGACATCCGCCTGTTCACCACACTGGTACGTTTCGACGCCGTCTACCACGGTCACTTCAAGTGCAACCGCTGGAAGCTGGCGGAGAACGAGGTGCTGTGGGCGTACGTCCGCGATCTCTACCAGACGCCGGGCTTCGGTGACACCGTCGACTTCGACCACATCAAGCGGCACTACTACCAGGTGCACACCGGTATCAACCCGACGGGCATCGTGCCGCTCGGGCCGGACCTGGCGGGCTGGCTGACGCCGCATCACCGTGAGGAGCTCGGCGGCCGTCCGTTCGGCGACGGGACCCCGCCGGGGCCGCCTCCCGCGAAGGAGCAGGTTCCGGAACCAGGTCGCCCCTGATCGACCCCGATCAACGACCCACTCGACCAAGGAGACCCACATGGCCAAGAAGAAGAAGTTGAAGCTCCCCCTCGCCTACCAGCCCGTCGGGTTCGTTCTCGGCTGGTCCGGTGGCTGGCTGGCGGGCCTCGCCTTCCGCAAGACGTGGATGGCGCTCCGGCACGAGGAGGACGCGCCCGACGCCCTGGACAAGGACCGCGGATGGGGGGAGATCCTCCTGGCGGCCGCGATCCAGGGCGCCATCTTCGCCGCGGTGCGCAGCGCCGTGGACCGCACGGGGGCGAAGGCCATCGAGCGGTCCACGGGCGTCTGGCCGGCCTCCGAGAAGGGCGGCCGCGACTGACTCAGCCCTGCTTGGGCGCGGTCGGAGTGACCAGGCGCACGGTGAAGGAGTGTCCGGCGGGGTCGGCGTACCCGCGTTCCTCGAACGGCCCCGAGGCGTCCTTCGTCTCCAGTGGGCGGCCGCCGAGCTCCACCACCTTGCGCTCGACCGCGTCCAGGTCCTCCACCACGAAGTCGATGTGGGCCTGGAGGGAGTTCTCGGGGCGGGGCCAGCTCGGCGGTGTGGCGTTCACGTCACGGCGGAACGCCAGCCGGAAGCCGTCGGCTCCCCTGATCTCCACGCGGTTGGCGGTCGCGCCCGTCTCCTCGGCCTCCAGCAGCTCCTTGTAGAACACGGCGAGTTTCTCGGGCTCGGCACAGTCGAGCACGACGACCCCCGCTATCACCAGTGCCATGTCTCCTCCGAAGGGTATGGCCGCGGGTGCCTGCGCCCCGCGGCCTGTACCTTGCGGATATCCCGGCACGGCCGATTCAGTCGGCGACCAGCCACTGTCCGTCCCGCATCAGCTCACGCCCGGTGAGCTCATTGGCCTCCCGCCATGCCTGCACCCGCAGCGGACGGACCCGGAAGTACAGGTAGGGCGTGGTGAGTTGCCGGGGGTCGAAGCCGGTCCCGGAGGCGAACCGGTCGCCCTCCTCCTCGCTCAGCTCGGCCTGGGTGACGGTCTCGGCGGTGCCTTCGATCATCACCACGTCCCGGGTCGGCCCGAGGCCGAGGCGCACCCGGCCGGTCGCCTTCAGATTGCGGCCCGTGGGGCTGGCCGCCGGGGTGGCGAGGAGAAGCGTGGAGCCGTCCCAGAGGAACGAGAGCGGAACGAGATACGGCACCCCCGAGCCGTCGTCGGGGGCCGTGGCGACCCAGACGTCCTCGTCGTGCTCCAGTCGGTGCAGGGTGTCCTGCTTGCGCTGCTCGGCGGGGCGGGGCGGCTGCGGGGCCATCGGTGTGCGTCCTCCTGCTGGATCATCAGCTGACCGGACCAGTCTGGCCGTTCGGACCGGGTTCCACCTCGGCCTTTCGACCTAGGGCATGGCGCAGCGTCACCGCGTGCGGCCCGAAGCCCTGGCGCTCGTAGAAGCGGATCGCCTCCAGGTTGGCCGCGTAGGCCGCGACCTCCGCGTGCCCGGCCCCTCGCGCCTCGGCCCAGGCCAGGAACTCCTCCACCAGCCGGGCGCCGACGCGGGCGCGGCGATGGGCCGGTCGGACGTACAGGCCGTTCAGCACGGCCGACTTCACGGGCCGCACGGCCGAGGGTTCGGTCAGGGTCCCCGTCAGATGGCCGACCACCTCGCCCTCGTGAACCACCACCAGGACCAGCCGTGCCGGATCCGCCAGGGTGTCCGTGTACGACGCGGCCCCGTGCTCGCGCGGCCAGTCGGCGTTGACGCTCGTGTCCCTGGTTCCGGCGTCCTCGGCGAACAGGCCCGCGCTGGAGGCGACGAGCCCCGGGATGTCGTCGGGGCGGGCGCGGCGGACGGTCAGGTCTTCGTCGGTGGTCATGGCGCGCACGCTAGCGGCCGGCACTGACAGTGGACTTCCTGGACAGGTGTCCAGCTATAGTGGACACACGTCCAAGAAGTGGGGAAGCTGATGGAGATCGTGGCGAACGTGCTGGTCGGCCTGGTGGCGGCGCTGCATGTGTACATCCTGGTGATGGAGATGTTCCTGTGGCAGAAGAAGCCGGGGATGTCCTTTCACGGGTTCGACCCGGAGATGGCCCGGGCCACTGCCGCGATGGCCGCCAACCAGGGGCTGTACAACGGCTTCCTCGCCGCGGGCCTGGTGTGGGGGCTCGTGGCCGGGGATCCGACCGGGTTCCGGGCGCAGGTGTTCTTCCTGGTGTGCGTGATCGTCGCCGGGGTCTACGGCGCCGTCACCGCCAACGTCCGGATCCTCGCCGCGCAGGCGTTGCCCGGCGCCCTCGCCCTGGCCGCCGTCCTCGTGGCGCAGTGACGCGCCCCGCACCCGAGGATCCGCGGGCGGCCCGCACCCGGGCGCGACTGCGGGAGGCACTGCTCGCGGAGTGCGCCGAGCGGCCGCTGGAGGGGGTCGGCGTGGCCGCGCTGGTGCGGCGCGCCGGGGTCGGCCGGGCCACCTTCTACGTGCACTACGACGGCTTGGAGGCGCTCGCGGTCGACGCCTGCGCGGACGTCGTACGGGACGGCGTGGAGGCGCTGCACGCCTGGCGCGGGCGGCCCGACCCGGTGCACGCGCCGCCCGCGCTCGTGGAGTTCTTCGCCTCGCTCACCCCGCACGCCGCCCTGTACCGGTCGCTGCTCGCGCCGGGCGGCGGCGGCCCCCTCGGCAGGGTCCTGCACCGGGACCTGAGGGCCTACAGCCTGCGGGAGCGCGAGCTGGCGGGTGCCGCCGACGCCCCCCTGGTCGCCTCCGCGGTCGCCGCCACCTTCGCCGGCGTCCTCGCCGACTGGCTGCACGGTCTGCTCGACGCGACCGCCGCCGACATCGCCGACCAGGTCTGGCAGTTGCTGGTCGCCCTGCACGCCAGCCGGTGAATTCGCCTCACATGCAGGCCACCTGCTCCGTGAGCCGGGGCCAGGCCTCGACGCCGTCGGGGGTGCGGAGGTACGCCGTCCCGCGGTCGCCGGTCAGCCACAACTCCTGGTCCTGGTAGCGGTATCCGGTGTCCCGGGCGTTCGCCGGCAGGGTGACCGAGCCGTCGTAGGCCGCGCCGAGCATGCCGGGTGCGAGCAGGCCCTCCGGGTCACGGGCGTACCGGCGGCCGCCGAAGTCGAGGAAGTGCACGTTCTGCCAGCCGCAGTGGTCGTCCCCGGCCCTGCTGCTCACCTCGGTGGTCGGCACCCGCCCACCCGTGCGGCCGGTCCAGATCTCGTAGCCGTGGGAGTCGGTCCAGTCGGCCGGGAGCTCCGACGGGTCGCAGGAGGCGCTGGTCTCCGGGCCCCAACCGGGCCTGCCCTTCTGGTCCTTGGCGACCACGACCGCCACCTTGGTCCGGCCGTCGACGTCGTAGGAGTACAGCACGCGGTCCGCCTCCCGGCGCTCCACGCGGTAGCCGGAGCGGGGGTCCCCCGGGTCGAACAGGTCGAAGTACAGCTCCAGTCCCTCCTCGGGGCTGTTCCCGCCGTCGTCCCTGCTCCACCCGTCGGGGCCGTTGCCGTTGTACATCTCCCCCGCGCACTCCAGGGCCCGGCCGGCCGCCCCCGAGGCCAGCCGCAGCGCCTGCGGTGTGCGCTCTTCCAGTTCCTTCGTCGGGACGTGCATCGGTCCGTCGTAGACGGTGGCCGGCGCGTCGCCCTCGATCACCAGTCCCTCCCCCGACTCGCACCCCACGACCGTCATGGCCACCGCCGTCAGTACCACCCACACCATCCACGGCCCTCTGCGCATTCCCGCCCCCTGTACACCGTCCGACTTCACGATCCTGCGACGCCCGAGCGGCCGGGAACGTTCAGCGCGCCGCCGTCTGGAACGTGCGCCGGTACACCTGCGGTGACACCCCGATCGCCGCGTGCAGGTGCTGGCGCAGGGACGCGCCCGTGGCGAAGCCGACGCGGCCGGCGATCTGGTCGACCGACAGGTCACTGGACTCCAGGAGGTGCCGGGCCCGGGCCACGCGCTGCTGGATCAGCCAGCGGCCGGGACTGAGGCCGACCTCGTCGTTGAAGCGGCGGGCGAAGGTGCGCAGGCTCATCCGGGCGTGGGCGGCGAGATCGCCGAGGGTCAGGGGCTCGTCGAGGCGCTCCAGTGCCCAGGCGCGGGTCCCGGCCGTGCTCGCGGCGCCCTGCTCGGGGACCGGCTGCTCGATGTACTGAGCCTGGCCGCCGTCCCGGAACGGCGGGACCACACAGCGGCGGGCGACGGTGTTGGCGAGTTCGCTGCCGTGGTCCTTGCGGACCATGTGCAGGCAGACGTCCACGCCGGAGGCGGCTCCGGCCGAGGTGAGGATGCGGTCGTCGTCGACGAAGAGCACATCGGGGTCGAGGTCGATGTGCGGGAACAGGCGCCGGAAGTGGCCGGCGAGCTGCCAGTGGGTGGTGGCCCGGCGGCCGTCCAGGAGACCGGCCATGGCGAGGACGAAGGCGCCGGTGCAGATCGAGACGATGCGGGCGTCGGGGCGGATGTGTCCGAGGGCCCGGCGCACCTCCTCGGGGAGCTCGGCGGGCAGGCGCTCCGGCGAGACGGGGGTGATCACCACGGTGTCGGCGGTTTCGAGGATCTCCGGTCCGTGCTCGACGCCGATGGTGAAGTCGGCGTTGCTGCGCACCGGTCGGCCGTCGGCCGAACAGGTCAGCACCTCGTACCGGCCGTCGGCGGCGCCGAGGATCCGGCTGGGGATGCCCAGCTCGAAGGGGTACACGCCGTCCAGGGCCAGCACCACGACCCGTTCGGTCCGCTTCGTATCACGCATGGCACGATCCTATCGAAGCTTGGCAATCGTGCCATTTCCCGGACGGGCGGGGCCGGGCAGGCTGGACGACCATGAGCACTGTGAACACCATGCGAGTCGTCAGCCAGGACACCCTCGGCGGTCCCGAGGTCCTCAAGGAGATCGAGGTCGAACGCCCCGCGCCGCGACCGAACCAGGTGCTGGTCCGGGTGCGGGCGGCCGGCTTGAACCCGACCGACTGGAAGCACCGTGCCACCGGGGGCTTCCTCGGCGAGCCGCCCTTCGTCCTCGGCTGGGACGTCTCCGGCGTGGTCGAGGCCGTCGGCATCGGTGTCGCCACCTTCAAGCCCGGCGACGAGGTGTTCGGCATGCTGCCGTACCCGTGGGGCCACGGTTCGCACGCCGAGTACGTGATCGCGCCGGTGCGGGCCCTCACGCACAAGCCGGCGTCGATCGACCACACACAGGCCGGTGCGCTGCCCCTGGTCTCGCTGACCGCGTGGCAGGCGCTGGTCGAGAACGCCGAACTGCGGCCGGGGCAGCGGGTGTTGATCCACGCGGCGGCCGGCGGGGTGGGTCATGTGGCCGTGCAGATCGCCAAGGCGCGGGGTGCGTACGTGATCGGCACCGCGAGCGCGGGCAAGCACGACTTCCTGCGCGAGCTGGGCGCGGACGAGGTGATCGACTACCGGGAGACCGACTTCACGGAGGCGGTGAAGGACGTCGACGTGGTGCTGGACACGCTGGGCGGCGAGACGTCCGTGCGTTCGCTGCGGGTGCTGCGGCCGGGCGGGATCGTGGTGTCGATCCTGCCGGTCGGCTCGGACGAGTTCGGCAAGGAGGCCGAGCGGCTGGGCGTCAGGGCCGTGCGGATGCTCGTGGACGCCGACCGTGCCGGGATGAACGCGATCGTGGACCTGGTGGAGAAGGGCGAGCTGCGGGCCACGATCGCGGGGACGTTCCCGCTGGCCGGTGCCGCCGAGGCGCATGCGCTGGGTGACACCGGCCGTACGACCGGGAAGCTGGTCCTGGTGGTCGACTGACCCGTCAGAACGTCAGCACGGGCTTGATCGCCTTGCCCGCGCCCATGTCCCGTACCGCCTGGTCGATGTCCGCGAACGGATAGGTGCTGATCAGGCGGTGCAGCGGGAGCCGCCCCTCCTTCACCAGCCGGACCAGGGCGGGGATGAAGCTCTGCGTCTCGGCGTCGCCGAGGGTGAGGCCGACGACCCGCTTGCCGCCGAGCAGTCCGTTGACGTCGAGGGAGACCTCGGTGCCGAACGGCGGGGCGCCGACGACGACCAGCGTGCCGCGTGCGCCGAGCGCGTCGACGCCCTGGCGCAGGACGGCCACGTTGCCCGTGGTCTCCACGATGCCGTCCGCGCCCTGGCCGCCGGTGATCGCCGCAAGGGCCTCGCCGAGGTCCTCCGCGGCTGCGTCGACGGTGTGGGTGGCGCCCAACTCCTTCGCCAGGGCGAGGCGTTCGCCGACCCGGTCGACGGCGACGATCGTCGTGGCGGGGGTGAGGGCGGCGGCCATGACCGCGGAGAGGCCGACCGCACCGGCGCCGAGCACGACGATCGTGGAACCGGTGACCGGCTTCAGCACGTTCCACACGGCGCCGACGCCGGTCTGCACTCCGCAGCCGAGCGGGGCGATGGACTCCAGCGGCACGTCCGGGTCGACCTTGACGAGGCTGCGCTCGTCGACCAGGGCGCGCTCGGCGAAGGAGGACTGGCCGAAGAAGTGACCGCCGAGGGGCTCGCCGTCCCGGCTGATGGTGCTGGTGCCGTCGGCCCGGCGGCCGCCGAGGAGGTTGAGCGGCAACCAGCCGGCGCAGTAGGCGGGGTGGCCGCCGTCGCAGTTGCGGCAGTCGCCGCAGGAGGTGAAGGACAGCACGACATGGTCGCCGGGGGCCACGCCGGTGACGGCCGAACCGACGGCCTCGACGACTCCAGCGCCCTCGTGTCCGAGGACTCCGGGCAGCGGGAAGGGCAGTCCGCCGCTCGCCACGCCCAGGTCGGTGTGGCACAGACCGGTGGCGACCATGCGGACCAGGGCCTCACGGGGGCCGGGTTCGTCGAGGGTGACGTCGGAGAGGGTGAAGGGCGCGCCACCGGACTCGACGACGGCGGCACGGGTGGTGAGGGACATCGCGGGAACTCCTTGGCAGGTGCTCAGTCGAGCGAGACGACGACGGACTTGACCTTGGTGTAGGCGTCGAGCGCCTCGGGGCCGTACTCGCGGCCGTAGCCGGAGTCCTTGACCCCGCCGAAGGGCACCGCGGGGTCGAGCATGGCCCAGTCGTTGACCCAGACGATCCCCGCCTGGAGGCGGTCGGCGATCCGGTGCGCGCGGGCGAGGTTGGTCGTCTGGACGCCCGAAGCCAGGCCGTAGGGGGTGGAGTTGGCGAGGGCGACGGCCTCGTCCTCGGTGTCGAAGGGCTGCACGGTCAGGACCGGGCCGAAGATCTCCTCCTGCACGACCCGGGAGTCGTTGGAGAGGTCGGCGATCACCGTGGGCTTGTAGTAGAAGCCGCCGTCGAGGTCGAGGCGCTCACCGCCGCAGACGATCCGGCCGCCCTCCTTGCGGGCCAGGTCGACGTACTCCTCGACCTTCTTCAGGTGCTTGTCCCCGGCCATCGGACCGACGACGGTCCCGGGGTCGCGCGGGTCGCCGACCGGTACGCCGGGCACGGCGTCGGCGAGGATGCCGAGCAGGGTGTTGTGGACCGGGCGGGCCACGAGCAGGCGCGGGCCGCCCATGCAGAACTGGCCGGTGTTGAAGACGAACGCCTTGATGATCGCGCCGACCGCCTTCTCCAGGTCGGCGTCCTCGAAGACGATGTTGGCCGCGTTGCCGCCGAGTTCCATGGTGACGGGCTTGAGGGCCTCGCCCGCGGTGGCCGCCACATGCCGGCCGATCGCGGTGGAGCCGGTGAAGGCGACCTTGTCGACCCCGCGGTGGCGCAGCAGGGCCTCGCCGGCCACCGGCCCGGCACCGGTGACGACATTGACGACGCCGTCCGGGACGCCCGCCTTCTGGAGCAGTCCGGCCATGTAGAGGGCGCTGAGCGGGGTCTCGTCGGCCGGCTTGTGCACGACCGTGTTGCCGGCGGCGAGCGCGGGGCCGATCTTGGAACCGGCGAGGATCAGCGGAAAGTTGAAGGGGGTGATCGCGGCGACCACGCCGAGCGGCTCGCGCTTGGTGTAGGCGAGGGCGTTCATGGGCGTGTTGCGGACGGCGCCGTCCAGGGAGTGGGCGAGGGCCGCGAAGTGCTCGTAGTCGTTGGCCGCGTTGGTGATGTCGACGGCGTGGCACAGCGAGATCGGCTTGCCGACGTCCAGGCTCTCCAGCTGGGCCAGCTCGTCGGCGTTCTCGCGGATCAGCTCGGCGACCCGGTGCAGGATCCGGCCCCGCTCGCGTCCGCTGAGACCGGACCAGGTCCCGCTGTCGAAGGCCTCCCGGGCGGCGCGCACGGCCGCGTCCACGTCGGCGGCGCCGGCCTCCGCGACGGTGGTGAGGACCGTGCCCCGGGACGGGTCGAGGACCTCGGTGCGCGCACCGTCGGCGGCCTCACGCCACTGGCCTTGCACGAACAGCCGTCCGGGTTCGATCTCGATGGGGGACATCGCCGCTCCTCAGCATCGTCGCCAAGATTTCAACAAACAGGATTCCTGTTGGTTCGCAGTCTCTTTACAGACAGGTTTCCTGTCAATGCTCTAGCCTGAACCCATGCTCGACACACAGGTGACCAAGGCGCCCCCGTCGCTCCTCTACATGGTGAAACAGGTGGAGCTCGTCGTCCGTTCCCATCTGGACGAGCTGGTCCGGCCCTCCGGGATCACCGCGCTGCAGTACACGGCCCTGACCGTGCTGGAGCGGCACGACGGGCTGTCCGCGGCGCAACTGGCCCGGGACTCGTTCGTCACCGCCCAGTCGATCGCCGATCTCGTGCGCTCCCTGGAGACCCGCGGACTGGTGCGCCGGGAGCGCAACCCGAAGAACCGCCGCGAGCTGTCGATCCTGCTGACCGAGGAGGGCCGCGCGCTGCTCGCCCGGCACGAGGGGCCCGTGCGGGAGCTGGAGGAGCGGATGGTCAGGGACCTCACCGGGCACCAGACCGAGCAGTTCCGTGAAGCGCTCACCAGGGCCTGGCACGCCCTGTCGTGAGCCGGGCGCGAGCCCCGCGTGAACCCGGCGCGAACCGCCGGTCGCAATTCGAAGACATATGTCAATCGAACATGCTCAAATTCACTCCATCGAGGGTAACTTGCAGGACGGGGAAAGCATGTGCGCGCACCCCCGTCCCGCCTGTGGAACCGGTTGGAGGCGATGTCGTCGTGCAGCAGGAGCCCGCACCGCTGTCCCGGCATCTGCGCGTCCACGAGGACCGCGGTCACACGGTGCTGGAGTTCCGCGGCGAGATCGACATCGCCGCGGCCATGGAGGTCCTCCCCTGGCTGGACCGGGTCACGGCGCAACCCGGAGCGCGGCTGGTCATCGACCTCAGCGGCGTGGAGTTCTTCGACTGTTCCGGGCTGCGACTGCTGTACCGGGCCCGCGCGCGCGTCCTCGACCACCACGGCAGCCTGCTCCTGGTCTGCACGCATCCGCTCACCCTGCGGATCATCCGGGCGACCGGCCTGTCCCGGCTGCTGCCCCCGCTGCCGTCGCTGGAGGCGGCCCTGGGCCGGCCCGAGGCCACGTCCGAGACGTTATGACGGTGCGCCGCCCGGCCCGTTCGCCTATTCGCTCCGCGGGGCGTCGAACAGGGCGCTGACGGACTCCCCGTTGTGAATGCGCCGTACGGCCTCGGCGAGCGCGGGAGCGATGGACAGGATCCGCAGCTTGTCGGTGCGCTCCTCGTCGGGGACCGGCACGGTGTTGGTGCACACGATCTCCAGGACGTCCGGCTGCTCGCCGATCCTCTTGAGAGCGCCGTCGGCGAACAGCCCGTGCGTGCACGCGACCCGGATCGAGCGCGGCCCCGACTCCCGCAGCCTGTCGAGGAGTTCCAGGACCGTGCTGCCCTTGGCGATCTCGTCGTCCAGCACGATCACGTCCCGGTCGGCGACCTCCCCGATGACGTCGCTGATACTGACCCGGTCGTCGGCGAACCGCTGCTTGGCGCCCGCGGCCACCTGGGCGCCGATCAGACGGGCGAAGGCGGCGGCCTCCTTGGCGTTGCCGAGGTCCGGGGAGACGACGGTGGTACGGGTCAGGTCGTACTGCTGGAAGTGCGCGGCCAGTTCACGCAGCGCGTGCAGATGGTCGACGGGCACCGAGAAGAAGCCGTGGACCTGCGGCGAGTGCAGGGTCATGGCCAGGACGCGGCTCGCTCCGGCCGACACCATCAGATCGGCGACGAGGCGGCCACCGAGGGAGATCCGGGGCGCGTCCTTCTTGTCGGAACGCGCGTAGGAGTAGTGCGGCATGACGACCGTGATCCGGCGCGCCGAGGCACCACGGGCCGCGTCGCACATCAGCAGCAGCTCCACCAGGTGCTCCTGGACCGGCCTGACCAGCGGCTGGATGAGGAAGACGTCCCGCTCCCGGCAGTTGGCCTGGAGCTGGACCTCGAGACAGTCGTTGGCGAACCGGCTGACCCGGGTGGGACTGAGCGGCACACCGAGATGCGCGCAGACCTCCGCCGCCAGCTCGGGGTGGGCACTACCGCTGAACACGGCGATGTCTCGCACGGACCTGCTCCTAGGATGATCATCTCGGGCTGCCGGCCTCATGCTACTGGCCGCCCGGCCCCGTAAATCGGTTGCGGTGCCCCGGTGGACGGGCGCCATCATGGCCGCGTCCGATTTCCTCACGTCAGGATCCCCGCATGCGCCGTCTCCTCGACCCGACCCAGCGCCCCCTTCGGCCCACGGTTCTCGAGGACTCGACCCCGTATGCACATCCTGAACATCGGAATTCTGGCCCACGTCGACGCCGGTAAGACCAGCCTCACCGAGCGACTGCTCTTCGACCACGGCGCGATCGACCGGCTCGGCAGCGTCGACTCGGGCGACACCCGAACGGACGACGGCACGATCGAGCGGCAGCGCGGCATCACGGTCCGCTCCGCGGTCGCCTCCTTCACCGTCGGCGACACCCGGATCAACCTCATCGACACCCCCGGGCACTCGGACTTCATCGCCGAGGTCGAGCGCGCCCTGGAGGTCCTCGACGGCGCGGTCCTGCTGCTGTCCGCCGTGGAGGGCGTCCAGGCGCAGACCCGTGTGCTGATGCGGACCCTGCGCCGACTGCGGCTGCCCACCCTGATCTTCGTCAACAAGGTCGACCGGGCGGGCGCCCGCGACGAGGCGCTGCTCGCCGACATCCGGCGCAGGCTCACTCCGTACGTGGCGCCGCTCACGCGGGTGACGGGCATCGGCACGTCCGACGCGCGTGTGACGGTCCGCGCGCGGGACGACCGGCGACTGGCGGAGACCCTCGCCGAGGTGGACCCGGACGTCCTCACGGCGGTCGTCGACGGCCCCGAGCCCACCCCGGACGACCTTCGCAGGGCCCTTGCCGCCCGGACCGCGGACGGCTCCTTCCACCCGCTGTTCTTCGGCTCCGCGCTCGGCGGCCAGGGTGTCCCCGACCTGGTGGAGGGCATGGTCCGGCTGCTCCCCCGCCCCGCGGCGACACCCACGGGTGATCCGCGCGGGACGGTGTTCGCGGTACGGCCCGGACCCGGCGGCGAGCGCACCGCGTTCGTGCGGCTGTACGCCGGTGAGGTGCGGGAGCGCGGGCGGCTCACGTTCCTCAGGCGCGAGGCCGACGGCGCGACCAGTCGGGTGTCCGGGCGGGTCACCCACCTCGCCGGTCCTCTGACGGCGGGGAACATCGCCGCGCTGACGTTCTCCTCCGGCCTGCGCGTCGGCGACCGGCTCGGCGAGCTCACCGCCGGCGCACCGCAGTTCGCTCCGCCGACCCTGGAGACCCTGGTCACCGCCCGGCACCCCGGCCAGGCTGCCCTGCTGCGCTCGGCGCTGCTGACCCTGACCGACCAGGACCCGTTGCTGCACGCCCGCCCCACCACCGGGGGCGCCACCGCGCTGCTCCTCTACGGCGAGGTCCAGATGGAGGTGCTCGCCGCGACCCTCGCCCAGGACTTCGGTGTCGAGGCGGACTTCGAGCCGGCCCGCGTCCGGTATCTGGAGCGTCCGCGCGGTGCGGGGGAGGCGGACGAGGAGAACCCCTGGCACCTCGGGACCCGCTACTGGGCGACGATCGGGCTGCGGGTCGAGCCGGGCGAGCGCGGCTCGGGCGGGGTGTTCGCGTACGAGACGGAACTCGGCGCGCTCCCCCGGGCCTTCCACCAGGCGATCGAGGAGACGGTCCGTGCGGGCATGGGGTCCGGACTGACCGGCGCGGCCGTGACGGACTACCGGGTCACCCTCGTCCGCTCCGGTTTCGTCGGGCCACTCAGTACCGCCGCCGACTTCCGCGGCCTCACGCCGATCGTGCTGCGCCGGGCGCTGGAGCGGGCCGGGACCCGGCTGTTCGAGCCCTGCCACGCCTTCGAGGCGGAGGTGCCGCTGGACACGCTGGCTCCGGTGACGGCGCGACTCGCCTCGCTGGGGGCCGAGTTCACGGGCACGTCGGGCGGGGACACGGCGTGGGTGATCACCGGGGAGCTCGCGGCCCGGCGGGTGCGGGAGATCGAACTGCGACTGCCCGGGCTCACGCACGGGGAAGGAGTGTGGTGGTCCAGGCCATCGGGCGACCGGGAACTCGCCCAGGGCCGGTCCTCCTGATCAGACCGGCTGCGAGCCATGGCACCTCATCGGTGCGGGTGAACGAGGGCCGACGCGTCCGGCTGCGCGGCGGCGGAGGGCGGCGAACCGGAGCGTCGGCGCCCGACGACAACGCCGCCGACGGACGTGCCGGACCCCGCGAGGCCGGCACGAGCCGCCGGACGGGCCCCGGCGCTCACCACGACACCGGCAGCCGTCGCGGGCCCCGGGTCATCTGCCCCTCGCGCCACTCGATCGTCTCGGTGGTGAACTCCGCCCGCAGCCGGGGGAACCGGACCGCAAGGCGGTGCAGGGCGAGCCCCAGCTCCAGGCGGGCCAGCCAGGCGCCGAGGCAGTGGTGGGGACCGGCGCCGAAGACGACACTCGGTGTGGTGAGCGGGGCGAACAGGTCGGTCTCGGCGGGCTGCGGAAAGACCCCGGGATCCCGGTTCGCCGCGTTGGTCTGCACCGCGACCACCGCCCCCGCCGGGATCGTCACCCCGCCGACCTCGACCTCCTCGACGGCCCGGCGGATCAGACCGGGCAGCACCCTGCCCTCGCTCAGCGGGATCGTCCGCAGGAGCTGTTCGACGGCAGTCTCGGCCGCCTCCTGGCTCTCGGCGAGGCGCGGCCAGGCCTGCCGCCCGTCGGTGAGGAGGTGGACCACGATGTTGCCGAGGGCGGTCATCGTGGTCTCGTGTCCGGCGACGACCAGACCCAGGACCAGGACGACCAGGCGCGGCTCCTCGATCCCGAGACCGTCGCCAGCGACGACGAGGGCGCTGACCAGGTCGTCTCCCGGCTCCTTGCGCCGCTCGGCGATCAGTCCCGCGCAGAACAGGCCGAACTCCCGCATGGCCGCGCCGACCTCCTCGGCGGTGTGCGCTCCGCCGGACAGAGCGTGGTCGGCCCAGTCGCGGATGCGCTCCCAGTCGGCGTGCTCCAGGCCCATCAGCCGGGAGATCACCGACACCGGCAGCCGCCGGGTGAACCCCTCGACGATGTCGGCGGGCTGCGGCTGCCGGGCCAGGTCGTCGAGGAGGGACTCCACCACGGAGGCGGTCCAGGGCCGCCAGCGGGCGATCGCGCGCGGGGTGAAGGCCCGCTGGACCGTGCCCCGCAGCAGCTGGTGGGGCGGCCCGTCCTGATTGACGAGGCCGTCCGGGGAGTCCAGCAGATTCGGTACGAGGAGCAGCGGCGGGGCGCCCTCGTCCCTGAGCGACTTCCTGTTGAAGCGGGGATCCATGAGCACCTGGCGCACATCGGCGTAGCGGGTGACGAGCCACACCGGGGTGCCGGTGGCCAGGGCGGTGAGCCGGGGCGGGCCGGACTCGGGCAGGGGGATGCGGTGCATGGGGCGAAGGGGCCGGGACGTACTCTCTGTGCTCATCCGGGTCTCCAGACAGGCCGGTACGCGAGTTCTCCACGCTAGTGCGCCCCCTTGTGTCCCGGCAGTGTCCCAATCAGCCAACAAGACGGTGCGGCAGGGCTTTTGGGAGTCATCCCTGGGCATCCGTGCAGTAGGAAGGAGGGCCGTCGCATGACGACTCCCATCAGGCGCGTGTCCAGGCGCATGCCCGGCTGGGCGAAGATACTGACCGCCGTCGTGGTGGTGCTCGTGGTGTTCTTCGCCGGGATCCGGCTCAGTGTGCTCCCTGGCCTCAAGGACCTGTTCGGCACCGAGACCCACGACCGTTCGGGTCCCGCACTTCTGGAGTCCATCCAGGACATCAGCCGTTACGACGCCGCCTCCGGCAATTTCCAGGTCGTCGTGGACCTGGAGAAGGACACCAAGTTCCTGCCCGACGCGATCCGCGGCTCGCGCACCCTGTACGTCGGGGCGGGCGCGGTGGACGCCTATGTCGACCTCGGCAAGGTCGCCAAGAACGACGTGACGGTCAACGAGGACCGCACGGCAGCCACGCTCCACCTCCCGCACGCCCGGCTCGGCAAGGCCACACTGGACGCCGACCGCTCCTACGCGGTCTCCAAGCAGCGCGGTCTGCTCGACCGGCTCGGCGACTTCTTCTCCGACAACCCCAACAGCGAACAGGCCGTGCAGAAGCTCGCGGTGAAGCACATCACCGAGGCGGCGAAGGAGAGCGAGCTGACCAAGCGGGCCGAGACCAACACCACCACCATGCTCAAGGGTCTGCTGGGCTCGCTCGGCTTCAAGAAGGTCGAGGTCACCTACGGCAGTTGATCAGCCTCCGAGCACGGTGGTGCCCACCAGGATCCACGCCGAGGAGGGCGAGGACCAGGGCGATATCGACGCAGGAGCAACGGTCGTAGCCCTGGGAGAGCTTGCGCCACCGCCTCAGGTCTCGGCCGGGTGAGCTGTGCGTCGCGCGCCGTCCAAGCGCTGCCCCCGGGGGCGTGCGGTGGCGACGCGCGCGGTTTTTCAGCCCGGAGTGCCCCGACCGTACGAGGGGAAACCGAGCCGGTCGGGGCGGGACCGCATTCTCGGATGGTTCAGGGGTAATCGGCCTACGACACAGGGAAGTTGCAGAGTGGAGGAAACAATGGCCTGGGTGCTCTCACGTTCGCGAGCGGCCTCGGACGCCGGCACCACCAAGCCCGAGCCCGCGGCGAAACCCGCCCGCCCCCGGCGCAATCCGCTCTCTCTCGTCGTCCGCTTCGTGGCGATGGTGTTCGCGTTCGTGTTCATGGTGGCGTTCGCCGTCGTCCTGGCGCGGCTGACCCTGGAGCCCTCGCCCGCCTCGGTGGACCTGACCCACACCAACCTGCATCCCGGCGCCTCCCTCAAGGCCTATCTGGACCAGCCGGAGATGCGGGACGCGGTCAAGCAGATCGGCGGGAACATCCTGCTGGGCGTGCCGTTCGGCATCCTGGTCCCGATCATCGCCCCGAAGACCCGGGGACTGCTGCGGATCCTGCTGCTGACGGCCATCGTGATGCTGCTGGTCGAGTTCGCGCAGGGGGCGCTGGTGGAGGGGCGGGCCTTCGACATCGACGACGTCATCCTGAACACGTCCGGCGCCCTGATCGGCTATCTGCTGCTCGGGCGGCGGCTGAGCCGGGCGGTGCACAAGAAGCCGGCGGCCAAGCCGGCGGTGAAGCCTGCGAAGAAGCCGGCGAAGAAGGCGTAGGGAGTCGGGGGGTCGCTCAACTTCTGGTCCGTACCAAAGTATTGACGACCCCTTAACTCACTCCTTAAATCAAGAGGCGACACCTTCACCCCCCCCACCTCGGAGGAAGAGCCGTGGCCGCCTCACGCCTGCTGCGCAGATGTCTCCTCGCCGCACTGTCCGCCGTCCTGATCTCATCCGGTGCCGCCCAGGCGGACCCGCCCACCGCCTCCCCCGCTGCCGCCGCCGCGGTGACGTTCTCCGACACCTTCGACGGGCCCGCCGGAGCCGCCGTCGACTCCTCGAAGTGGCAGATCGAGACCGGGGACAACGTCAACAACCACGAGCGGCAGTACTACACGTCGGGCAACAGGAACGCGGCCCTCGACGGCCAGGGCCACCTCGTGATCACGGCCCGGCGCGAGAACCCCGCGAACTACCAGTGCTGGTACGGCACCTGCCAGTACACCTCCGCCCGGCTGAACACCTCCGGGAAGTTCACCGCGCAGTACGGGCACGTCGAGGCGCGGATGAAGATCCCGCGCGGGCAGGGCATGTGGCCCGCGTTCTGGATGCTGGGGACCCCGGTCAACTGGCCGGACTCGGGCGAGATCGACATCATGGAGAACGTCGGCTTCGAACCCTCGACCGTGCACGGCACGATCCACGGCCCCGGCTACTCCGGCTCGGGCGGCATCGGCGCCGGCTACTCCCTGCCGAACGGGCAGGCCTTCGCCGACGCCTTCCACACCTTCGCCGTCGACTGGGCGCCCGACTCGATCACCTGGTCCGTGGACGGGAACGTCTACCAGCGGCGCACCCCCGCCGACCTGGGCGGCCGCACCTGGGTGTTCAACAAGCCGTACTTCCTGATCCTGAACCTCGCGGTCGGCGGCTACTGGCCCGGCGACCCCGACGGCTCGACGTCCTTCCCGCAGCAGCTCGTGGTGGACCACGTGTCGGTGACCACCGGCGACACGGCCACCGGGACGGCGATCCGGGGCCTGGCGGGCAAGTGCGTGGACGTGGCCGGGGCGAACCCCGCGAACGGGACGGCCGTACAGCTCTACGACTGCAACGGCACCGCCGCCCAGCAGTGGACCGTGGGCGCTGACGGCACCATTCGCGCGCTCGGCAAGTGCCTCGACGTGACGGGTGGCGCCACCGCGGACGGCACGCCGGTGCAGCTCTACGACTGCAACGGCTCCGGGGCCCAGCGGTGGACCGTCACGGGTGCGCGGGACATCGTCAACCCGCAGGCGAACAAGTGCCTGGACGTGACGGGCAACAACTCGGCCAACGGCACCCGGCTCCAGCTGTGGACCTGCACAGGCGCCGCCAACCAGAAATGGACGGTCGGCTGAGCCGACGGCTCAGTGCCGGTGCCAGGTGAACTTGTCGCCGCCCACCCAGCGGACCACGTCGGGGTCGTCCAGGTCGTGGATCGTGATGCCGAAGGCGGCGGCCGCCTCCAGCACGTCGGTGATGGTCCTCGCCTCGCCGACCACCTCCCCGTCGATCTCCACGATCCGGAAGGGCGGTGTGGTCGGCTGCACCCCGAGCACGATGATCCGCGGGGTGGCGATGTGCGGGCTCGCGATTTCGGTCATGGAAAGAGCGTAGAACGCATCCCGCGGAAGCGAGAGGCGTGAGTCATCGGCCGAGCAGGGCCCGGCAGCGCGGCAGCCCCGCCGATGCCGGAGTCGGTGATCACGGCCGCCTCGGTGCGGGGCGCGGTACGGCCCACACCGCGCGGGCCCGTCGTGCGGCCTCGGTGCGCCTGGGGAACTCTGGGTGGAGGAGGTGGCGATGGATCCCGTGGAGGCCCTGGAACGGATCGCCTTCCTGCTGGAGCGGTCCCTGGCACCGACGTACCGCGTCCGTGCCTTCCGTACGGCGGCCCGGGTGCTGACCGGGCTGCCCGCGGAAGAGGTGCGCGAGCGCGCGGAGGCCGGGTCGCTCGAGTCGCTCAAGGGCATCGGCCCGAAGACGGCCCAGGTGGTGCGCGAGGCGCTGGCCGGGGGCGTGCCCGGCTATCTGGAGAAGCTGGAGGCGGAGTCCGCCGCGCCCGGGCCCGGGGGCGGCGAGAAGCTGCGGGCGCTGTTGCGGGGCGACTGCCATCTGCACTCCGACTGGTCGGACGGCGGCAGCCCGATCGAGGAGATGGGCCGGACCGCGGCGGAACTCGGCCACGAGTGGGCGGTGCTCACCGACCACTCGCCGCGGCTGACCGTGGCCCGGGGACTGTCCCCGGAGCGGCTGCGGGAGCAGCTGGACGTGGTGGCCGCGCTGAACGAGACCTGGGCGCCGTTCCGGCTGCTGACCGGCATCGAGTGCGACATCCTCGACGACGGCTCCCTGGACCAGGAACCCGAGCTCCTGGAGCGCCTGGACGTCGTGGTCGTGTCCGTGCACTCCAAGCTGCGCATGGACGCCCGCGCGATGACCCGGCGCATGGTGGCCGCCGTACGCGATCCGCACGCGAATGTCCTCGGGCACTGCACGGGACGGCTGCTGACCGGGCGGGGGCGGCCCGAGTCGGAGTTCGACGCGGACGAGGTGTTCGCCGCGTGCGCCGAGTCGGGCACGGCGGTGGAGATCAACAGCCGCCCCGAGCGCCTCGACCCACCGCGCCGGCTGCTGCGCGCGGCGGTCGGAGCGGGCGTGCTGTTCTCGGTCGACACCGACGCGCACGCGCCCGGGCAGCTCGACTGGCAGGTCCTCGGGTGCGCGCGGGCCGAGGAGTGCGGGGTGCCGGCCGAACGGATCGTGACCACCTGGACCCTCGGGGAACTCCTGGCCTGGTCCCGGGAAGGGCGGGTACCGGCCCGAGTGGCGGGCGCCTGAGGTGGTACCCGTGCGGCACGACAGGAGAGGAGCGGTTCATGGAACGGGCGGCAGTGTTCGACGTCGACGGGACCCTGGTCGACACCAACCACCTGCATGTGACGACCTGGTGGGAGGCGCTGCGGCAGGCGGGCCACCGGGTGCCCATGCACGCCGTCCACCGGGCCATCGGGCTCGGCTCCGACGATCTCGTCGCGCATCTGCTCGGCGACGACCGCGACAAGGACCGCGACGCCGAGCTGAGCGCCGCCCACAAGGCCCTGTACGGGCAGTACTTCGACCGGCTGCCCGCCCTCCAGGACGCGGGCCGGCTGCTGCGGCGCCTGGACCACGAGGGCTGGCGGGTGGTGCTGGCCACCTCGGCGGGCGGAGCGGAGCTGTCCGCGCTGCGCCGGGCGATCTCCGCGGACGACGCGATCCTGGCCACCGCGAGCGCCGACGACGTCGAGGAGGGCAAGCCCGCCCCCGAGCCCGTCGAGCACGCGCTGGAGCTGGCCGGGGTGCCGGCCGAACGCGCGGTCTTCGTCGGCGACACGGTGTGGGACATGCTCGCCGGCAGCCGGGCCGGGGTCCGCTGTGTGGGCGTGCTGTGCGGCGGCATCCCCCGTGCCGATCTCGTCGAGGCGGGCGCGCAGGCGATCTACGACGATCCGGCCCATCTGCTCGCGTCCCTGGCGGACAGCCCCCTGGCATGACGTACCGCACCACCCCGACGACTCGTATGACACAAGCGGTACGGCGACCGTCCCGTCCCGCGCTCGCGCTGGTGGAGGAGGTGCGTGCCGTAGGCCGGGCCGCCCGTGCCGCCTTCCGCGGGCCGGGGCGGGAGCGCGATCTGCTCGTGCAGTCGCTCAAGGCCTCGGCCGCCGCGATCCTCGCCTGGCTCGTGGCGGGCGTGTGGATGGGCGATCCGATGGCCCTGATGGCGCCCTGGGTGGCGGTGGTCCTGGTGCAGGCCACCGTGTACAGCTCGCTGATGCAGGCCGCCCGGCAGCTGGGGGCGATCTGCTGCGGGACCGTGCTCGCGTCGGTGGCGCTGGCCGTCACCGGGAGCACACTGGGCGCCGTGGCACTGTCCGTGCCGCCGCTGGTGCTCCTCGCGAACTGGCCGCGCTTCGGCGACCAGGGGATCTACGGCGCCACCACCGCGCTGTTCACCCTCGCCACCGGGGCCGCCGGGGCGTCCTCCGTCGGCCATCGGGTGGGGCAGGCCGCGCTCGGTGCGGTCATCGGCCTCGCCGTGAACGCGTTCGTGCTGCCGCCGGTCCATCTGCGGGACGTGCGGGAGAACCTCGCGGCGCTCGCCCGGGAGGCGGGTGACGTGCTGCACACCGTGGCCGGTGACCTGCAAGACGGCGAGTGGGACGCGCACGGCTGGTCGCACGCCTCCGCCCGGCTGGAGCGCCGGCTCGAGGCGCTGCGGTCCGCCCGCGGCTGGAGCCGGGAGAGCCTGCGTCTGACCGCCGCCCCGCTGCGTGCCGTACGGCGCCCTCCCGCGCCCCTCCCGTCGGAACAGGACGACGAGCGCTGGAGCCGCGTCACCGGGCACATCCGCGCCCTCACCCGGACCCTGGCGGTGGCGGCCGACGACGACCGCGCCCCGGCCCCGCCCACCGGACCGGTGCTGGATGCCTACGCCGACCTCCTCCGGCTGATCGGCGACTCCTGCCACGCGGAGAGCGACCGGCTGCCGGCGGCGGGCGGCGAGGCCCGTCCGGACGACCACGCCGAGTCGGCGATGCGGGAGCTGCGCGGCCGGCTCCAGGAGGGGCTGCGGGAGCACGCCGGGCAGGGCGCCGAGGGCACCACCGTGCTGGGGACGCTGCTGCTGCAGGCCGAGAACCTGTGGAGCGAGACCGTTCCGACCGGTCGGCACGGGTGATGCAGCTCACCCGGAAACGCTCCGGCCGGCGGAACACCACAGGGTCGTTGCCCGTTGAACAGACCGTGGGTATGGATGGGACAGTGTCCCCGGGCCTCACCTTTTGCCCACAGGGACGATCGTTCGGCTGAAGCCCTGTGGAGCCTTTCGCCGAGAGGCGACCGCCATCCGTACCCACCACTCGACCGCCCCGACCGTGATTCCCCCGTCCGGTCGGGGCTTCCTCTTGTCCCGGCCCGGCGCCCGGCGGTGCGCGCTTGACTTCGAGCGCGCTCCAATTCGTAGCGTTCCCGTCATGAGCACTGCACAGCACAAGATCGGTTCGGGGTTCGGCGCCCACACCACGGCCGACGACGTCCTCGCGGGCGTCGACCTGTCCGGCAAGCTCGCGATCGTCACCGGGGGCTACTCGGGGCTCGGTCTGGAGACCACCCGAGCGCTCACAAAGGCGGGCGCCCGGGTCGTCGTCCCGGCCCGCCGCCCCGACACCGCCTGGAAGGCCCTGGCCGGCCTGAAGAACGTGGAGCTGGACGAGCTGGACCTCGGTGACCTGGAGAGCGTGCGCGCCTTCGCCGAGCGGTTCCTCGACTCGGGCCGCACGGTCGACTTCGTCATCGACAACGCCGGGATCATGGCCTGCCCGGAGACTCGGATCGGGCCGGGCTGGGAGGCGCAGTTCGCGACCAACCACCTCGGTCACTTCGCTCTGGTCAACCGGCTGTGGCCGGCCATCGAGCCCGGCGGCGCCCGCGTGGTGTCGGTGTCCTCGCGCGCCCACCACTTCTCCGGCATGCGCTGGGACGACGTCCACTGGCGGAGCGGCTACGACAAGTGGCAGGCCTACGGCCAGGCGAAGACCGCGAACGTCCTGTTCGCCGTCCACCTCGACAGGCTCGGCGCCGAGCGCGGGGTACGGGCCTTCTCGCTCCACCCGGGCGGCATCCTCACCCCGCTGCAGCGCCACCTCCCCAAGGCGGAGATGGTCGAGCGCGGCTGGATCGACGAACAGGGCAATGCGCTCAACCCGTCGGGCTTCAAGAGCCCGGAGCAGGGCGCGGCCACGCAGGTGTGGGCGGCGACCTCGGCCCAGCTGGCGGGGATGGGCGGTGTCTACCTGGAGGACTGCGACATCGCCGAGCCCGCGGTCGACGGCGACCAGAGCAGCGGTGTCCGCTCCTGGGCGACCGACCCGGAGCAGGCGGCCCGTCTGTGGACACTGTCGGCGGAGCTCACGGGGGTGAACGCGTTCGCCTGAGGGGCGGGCGGAGCCGGGGCCGGGGCGGTCCCGCCGGATCAGGCCGGACGCCGGGGGCGGTCCCACGGAGCAGGCCGGACGCCAGGGAGGTCCGCGGAGCAAGCCGGACGCCGAGGGCCGGTCGCCGGAGCAAGCCGGACGCCGAGGGCCGGTCGCCGGAGCAGGCCGGACGCCAGGAAGGTCCGCCGGAACAAGCCGGACGCCAGGAAGGTCCGCCGGAGCTGGCCGGAGAAGCGTGCTGGGTGCCTCGGGCGGGCCTAGGTCGTCGCGTGTTCCTTCGGCCCGTACAGTGCGGTGGGTGCGCCGGTCTCCAGGGCCCAGTAGCGGTCCCCGTAGGACCAGTGCCACCACTCGGTCGGGTAGTTGACCAGGCCCGCCGCGCTCAGCGCCTCGCCCAGCACGGCCCGGTTGGCCTTGGCCTCCTCGGTGATGTTGCCGGCACCGGTGTAGCAGGCGCCGTCGCTCTCCTCGGGGTTGGCGTTCATGGCGGTGCCCAGGTCGAGTTCGCGGCCGTCGGCGCCCGCGAGGGTGAGGTCGACGGCCGCGCCGGCGCTGTGCGGGGCTATCTCGGGCGGGGAGACGTAACGGCTGGCCGCGCTGCGGATCCGGTCGGCGGACCAGTCGGGGTGGGCGGCGCGCAGCTCGTCGGAGTAGTCCTCGAAGTAGTGCCGCTGGAGTGCGGGCGGCCGGTATCCCTCCACGAAGAGCAGGCGCAGGCCGCCCGGCAGCAGGTCCTGCGCCCGCAGCAGCCGGTCGAGGACACCCTGTCGCAGATGGACCTCGGCGCCCAGGGAGTCCTCGTGCTTGCGGTCGTCGACGAGGAGGTGGCCGCGGACGTCCACGAGGGGCTCCCCGTTCTCCTCGACGGGGACGGCGGCGACTCGGGCGTCGGACATCAGGATGATCTCGCTCATGGGGTGATCATCTCGCGTCGGCGGAGCGCGCCGTGCACCGCGTGCTTCGCCTGAGGCCGGGTACTCGGACCGTTCCCCGCCCCAGCGGCCCGAAGGAGTCGAAGGTGAGCACTTCGAACGGCAGCAGGATCGTGGTCACGGGCGCCACCGGCAACGTGGGAACCAGCGTGGTGCGCCTTCTCTCGGAGGACCCGGAGGTGGGCTCCGTACGGGGCCTGGCCAGGCGGATCCCGGACTGGTCGCCCGCCCGGACGGAATGGTCCGCGGTCGATCTCGCGTCCGCGCAGACGGATCTGACCGAGGAGTTCGCGGGCGCGGACGCGGTGGTGCATCTGGCGTGGGCGTTCCAGCCGACGCACGACCCAGCGACCACCTGGCGCACCAACGTGCTGGGTTCGATCCGGGTGTTCGAGGCGGTGGCGGCGGCCAAGGTGCCGACGTTGGTGCACGCGTCGTCCGTGGGCGCCTACTCCCCTGGTCCGAAGGAGCACGCGGTGGACGAGTCGTGGCCGACGCACGGCTGGCCGGACGCGGCGTACTGCCGGGAGAAGGCGTATCTGGAGCGTGCCCTGGACACCTTCGAGCGCGACCATCCCGCCGTGCGGGTCGTACGGATGCGTCCGGCGTTCCTCTTCAAGCGGGAGTCGGCGAGCGAGCAGCGCCGCATCTTCGGTGGCCGGTTCCTGCCGGGACAGCTGGCGCGGCCCGAACTGCTGCCCTTCCTGCCCGACATCCCCGGGCTGCGGGTCCAGGCACTGCACACCGACGACGCGGCGCAGGCCTATCGGCTCGCGGTGCGCTCGGACGTGCGGGGCGCCTTCAACCTGGCGGGCGAGCCGCCGGTCGACGCGGAGCTGCTGGCCGGGATGCTCGACGCCCGTCCCGTAAGGCTCCCGCGCACCGCGGCCCGCTCGGCGATCGCGGCCGCGTGGGGCCTGCACCTGCTGCCCGCGTCCCCGCACCTGTTCGACGCGGTCCTGCGCATGCCGCTCATGGACTGCACACGCGCCCGCACCGAACTCGGCTGGCACCCGGAGCACACGGCGACCGAGGTCCTGGAGGAGTTCCTGCACGGAATGCAGCAGGGCGCGGGGGCACGGACGGAACCGATGAAGGGCCGCAAGGTGGGCTGAGGGGCGGGATCGATCGAGGTGCCCGGGGGCCGCCCGACGCCTGTCGAGGCGAACGGGGCCGGGCACCAGGAGCAGGGCGCGGGGATCAAGGGCCACCCGGCCGTCTCCAGGGCGCCGAGCTCCGCGGGGCGCCGGCCGTCTCCAGGGCGCCGAGTTCCGCGGGGCGCCCCGGATCGGAGGGCCGGGCGAGATTCGCCGTGCCCCGCTGGGCGGAGGCGGCAAGCCCTGCCGGGCCGTCCTGGTCGGCGAGGTCAGCCGGAGGTTTCCTCGGCTCCCGGGTGTTCGGGGTGGACGGTGTCCGAGCGCGGTGCTCCCTGTCGGCCGGTGCCCGCCTCGTCGGTGTCGGGGACGTCGTCGGGCTGGTCGGTGCCGGGGTCCTCGTCGGGGACGGTGGCGACCTCCCAGGGGTCGTCGCCCTCGCCCGCCTGCTGGTCCGGCAGATCGCGCGGTACGGGGTCCCCGTTCTCGCCCGGTCCCTCGTTGCGGTGGTCCACGACTTCCTCCTGCACGTTGACGGCGCAAGCGCGAGTACCTCCGCGCAGGTCGGCGAAACGTCAGTGCGGGGCGCGGTCCTCCAGGGCGGTCCGCCAGGCCGGTGCCGGGCCCCCGGGCGCGGGTTCGGGGCGCCGGCCGCCGCGGGCGAAGAAGTCGGCGAGCGGGAGGATGGCGGCGCCGACGGTGACCGCGTCGGGTCCGAGACGCCCGAGGTCGACGGTGACCTTCCCGGCCGGGTACCGCAGTGCGTACTCCGTCGCGTGGCGCCGTACGGCGGGCAGGAACCGTTCCCCGAGCTGGAGGCCGGCCCAGCCGCCGACGAGGATGCGTTCGGGCTGGAAGAGGTTGATCAGGTCGGACAGGCCGGCGCCCAGGTATTCGGCGGTCTCGTCGAGGACGGCGAGGGCCACCGGGTCGGCCTCCTCGCCCTCCGGCGGCCAGGCGGCGGCGAGCATGGCCGTCAGCGCGCTCTCCTCGTCCACCCCCTCGGCAGGCCGGCCGCCCGCCTCCCGCCAGCGTTCCAGCAACGACTCCGCACCCGCGTAGGCCTCCAGGCAGCCGAGGGCACCGCAGCGGCAGCGGCGCCCTCCGACCCGTACGGTCAGATGCCCCCACTCGACCGCACGCCCGTGCTCCACCTCGGGCGTCACCAGACAGGCTCCGACGCCGGAGCCGAAGAGGACCACGACGGCGCTGCGGGCACCGCGGCCGCCGCCGAACCACATCTCGGCCTGGCCGAGGGTCTTGGCGCCGTTGTCGATGAAGTACCGGACGTCGCCGGGCAGCGCGGAGCCGGTGCGCAGCAGTGCCTCCAGCGGGACGGCGTCCCAGCCGATGGTCTGTCCGTGCACGACGGCCCCGCTCTCGGGGGTGTGCGCGACGATGCCGGGCACTCCGATGCCGACGCCGAGCAGTGTCTTCGGATCGGTCCCGGTGTCGGCGAGGACCTCGGCGAGCCCGTCGCGGATGTGCCCGACGACGACCTCGACGTCGTAGCTCTGCTGGGTCAACGGCCTTTCGGTGCGGGCGAGTTCGGTGAGGGTCAGGTCGAACAGCTCGACGCGCACCCGGGTCTCCCCGACGTCGACGCCGATCATGTGGCCGCTGCCGGGTGCCACCCGCAGCAGGGTGCGGGGGCGTCCGCCGTCGGACTCGACGCTCCCGGCCTCCTCCAGCAGTCCGTCGGCCACCAGGTCGGCGACGACGTTGCTGACCGAGCCGGAGCTGAGCCCGGTGGCGGGGCCGAGTTCGAAGCGGCTGAGGGGTCCGTCGAAGTAGAGGCGCTGCAGTACGGCCGTGCGGTTGGCGCGTCTGAGGTCGCGTACGGTGCGTCCGTTCAAGGCTGTTCAGGCTCCCGTGACCCGTGCGAGGGCTTCGATCTCGTCCAGGGCTGCGACGAGTTCCGGTGCCACCGCCGACTGGACCCAGCGTTCCTTCTCCTCGTCGACGGCCCGTGGGACCGTCTCCGTGAGCATGATCAGGTAGAGGTAGGCGCGGTAGAGGGCCAGGCGTACCCGGGCCGGGACGTCGAACTCGGCCCGGCCGCCCGCCTCCCGGTAGCCCGCGAGGAACGCCTCGTCCGTCCTGATGTCCCCGAGCAGCGCCAGGGAGACGAAGTCGGCGAGGGGATCGCCCCAGAACATGCGTTCCCCGTCGATGAGCCCGCCGATGCGCGGCTCCCCGCCTGCCGGGCGGTCGACGAGGATGTTCCCGTCCCACAGGTCGAAGTGGACCAGCGCGGGGACGGTGACCTCGTCGAGGGCGGGGAACCCGGTCCGGATCGTGGCCTCCACCTGCTCGACGGACCGGGGCAGCCGCGCGGCGTAGTCCCGGGCGTCGTCGAGGATCGCCTCGATCATGGTGGTGAACGCGGTCCGCCAGTCGGGGGCGAGCGGGCCGAGGGCGCGGGAGGGGTAGCCGAAGCCCGGTCCGGTCACCGTGTGCAGCCGGGCCACCTGACGGCCCAACTCGCGGCGCAGCGCGGGACGTTCGGATGCGGTGACCGACTCGTCCCAGGGCTCGCCGGGGCAGGCCGTCATCAGCAGATGCGGTACGAGGACGCCGGCCCCGAGGGCCACCACGTGCGGTGCGGCGACCTCGGCCTCGGCGGCCCTGCGGTAGAACTCCGCCTCGGCCACGAGGAGTCCGCGCTCGTATCCGAGGCCGGGCACGGTGGGCGCGGGCGGGACCTTGACCACGTACCGGGTGCCGTCGGCGAGAAGGAACTCCTCGACGGTGTTGTAGGTGCCGCCGCTCAGGGGCCGGACCGCGGCGAGCCGGTCGGGGTCGAGGCCCGCCTCCTCCAGCACCTGCCGAGCCCATTCCCAGGAGTCCACCAAGGTCCCGCCCCTTCCGTCACCCCGCGGCGTACACGTCCTCGATGTAACGTCCGTCCCGCACCAGCCCGTCGAGCCACCGCTCGGCGGCCTGCTCGTCCGCGTCGGGCGTGTGTTCTTGGAACAGGGTACGGAACGCGTCCCGCACGCCGGGAGCCATTCGTGATCCGTCTCCGCAGACGTACACCCGGGCACCCGCCCGGAGGAGTGCCCAGACCTCGTCCGCCTCGGCGGCGACGCGGTGCTGCACGAAGCCGCTGCCCGGCACCCGGCTGAAGGCGGGTCGCAGGCACACGGCTCCCACCGCTTCGGCGGAGCGCAGTTCGTCGGCGTGCAGGAAGTCGGCGTCCGGGGCGTCGCAGCCGAAGTAGCAGAGGGCGGGCGGGAGTTCCTCGCCCCGGCCCAGGGCGGCGACGCGGTCGGCGATCGCACCGCGGAAAGGTGCGAGGCCCGTGCCCGCCGAGATCATCACGACCGGGTGGGAGTGGTCGACGCGGAAGGCCTCCCGGCAGGGCTGGATCCGGGCCAGGACGGTGTCGCCGGGCTGGACGTCGGTGAGGTGCCCGGAGCCGACGCCCCGGTGGGTGCCGTTGCCGGACCGGGCGGGTGCCTCCAGGAGGGAGACCATGAGGTCGATGTGCCCGGGGTCCGTCCGGGGTGACGAGGACACCGAGTAGTGGCGGGGGCGCAGCGGGGTCAGGAGGCCGAGCAGGGCCGGCCAGTCGAGGGCGCCGCGCAGGGCGGGGTGGGCCTCGAAGAGTTCGACGAGGGTGCGCGGGTCTTCGGTGAGGGCCGCCAGCCGGTGCCGTTCCGGCGGGCAGGGGTTGGCGGCGGCCAGCGCGGTGAGCTGGTCGGCGCTCGGGCACTGTCGCAACTCGACGTGGTGGGTGAGGAGTTGGCGCACGGTGAGAGGGCGGTCGACGGCGAGTCCGGCACGGCGCGGGCGGGTCGCGCGGATGTCCAGCAGGGCGTCCAGGTCGACGCCGAACGCGTCGGCGGCCCGCTCGACGAGCGCCTTGTCGTTGACCGGGAGCACGGTGACGTGGTCGGCGGTGCGGTAGGTGACGCCCTCGGGCAGGGCGAGCCGTACGAACCGCTTGAGGCGGGGGTGGCCGGGGGCGGTGAGGTCGTAAGCCTCGGTGACGGTCATCGGGACCAGGCCGTGGCGCTCGGCGAGGGCGTCGAGAGGACCGCCGGTGAGGGTGCGGACCTCGTAGTCCGCGCCGGTCTCGGACGCGCCGGTCTCGGACGCGGTGGCCCCGGACGCGCCGGTCTCGGACGCGGTGACCCCGGACGCAGTGACCCCGGACGCAGTGACCCCGGACGCGGTGACCCCGGACGCAGTGGCCCCGGACGCAGTGGCCCCGGACGCGGTGACCCCGGTCGCTCCGGTGACCCCCTCCGGGTCGCCGTAGGTCTCCAGGAGCCGGGTCCGCAGGTCGGCGGTGAAGGCGCGGACCGTGCCGGTCAGGTCGCCGGAGGCGTCACCGGCGGCGCGGCGCAGCAGGCGGGTGGCGCCCAGTGCGGCGAGCCGGTCGTCGATGCGGGTCGGGAAGTGCTGGTAGGTGGCGGCCCAGTTGCGGTCGCCGACGCCGAGAACGGTGTACGAAACGCCCGTCAGGTCGTGGGCGCCCTCCAGCCAGTGCGCGAACTCGCGGGCGTCGTCGGTGGGTTGGCCGTTGTAGGAGGCGGCGGTGATGACGACCGGGCGGTCGTCGGGGAGCCCTTGCGCGTACGCGTCCAGGGGCGCGACCTCGGTGTCGCAGCCCAGGTCTGCTGCCTCGTCGGCGAGTTGGCCGGCGAAGTCGCGGCAGGTGCCGTAGTTGCTGCCGTGCAGGAACAGGGCGCGGGTGCCGGGCAGCACTCGGGCGGGCAGCGCGCCGGTGGCGGTCCCGGCCGGCGCGGTCCGCGGCACCGCGCCCGGCAGGAGGGGGTGGGTGCGGTCGGCCGGAGTGCGTGAGGTGAGCTCGAGGGTGAAGCCGTCGGGCTTGAGGGTGAGCGCCTCCTTCACCGTGAGGCGGTAGTCGGCGTGGTCGTGCAGGCGGTAGCGGTGGACGAGGAGCGCGAGCAGCATGGTCGCCTCGTGGAGGGCGAACTGCCGTCCGATGCAGGCGCGTTCGCCGGTGCCGAAGGGCTTGAAGGCGTGCGGGGAGCGGGCGGCCTCCGCCTGGGGCGTGAAGCGGGAGGGGTCGAACAGCTCGGGGTTGTCGCCCCACACGGGCTGCCGGTGCAGCATCGGCGCGACGACCGTGAGGGACTGTCCGGCGCGCACCGGGAGGCGTCCGCCGAGCAGGGTGTCCTCACGGGCCTGCCTGGTGAAGGCGGCGGCGGTCGGCCAGAGCCGGAGCGCCTCGTTGAGGACCTGGCGGGTATAGGTGAGCCGCCCGACCTCGTCGAAGGTCGGCTCCGGGTCGGCGGTGTCGCCCCACAGCTCGTCGACCTCGCGCCGTACCAGGTCGAGCACGGCCGGGTGCTTGGCCAGGTAGTACATCGCGAAGGACATCGCACCGGAGGTGGTCTCGTGACCGGCGATCAGGAAGGTGATCACCTGGTTGCGGATGTTGGTGGTGTCGAGCGTGGTGCCGTCGGCGGGGTGCGTGGCGGTGAGCATGAGCCCGAGGAGGTCGTCGGAGCCGCTCTCGCCGGATGCGACGCGGGCGCTGATCACCTCGTCAACGACCTGCGCCAGGTGGTCGGCGTTCGCGCGGAAGGCCTGGTCGTCGGCCGTGTAGTCGCCGTCCGGGGTGCGGGCGAGGCGGGTCATGGCCCACTCCAGGCAGCGCACCATCGACTCGACGAAGGGGTGGGGCTCGTCGCGCTCGAAGGAGCCGAAGTCGTAGCCGAATCCGGCGAGTCCGATGGTGTCGAGGGTCATCCGGGTCATGTCGTCGGCGACGTCCACCGGCCGGCCGGTGCGGGCGGCCCGGTCCCAGGAGCCGATCAGCCGCCGGGCCACGCGCAGCATCACCGGGTGGTAGGCGCGCATCGAGCCCAGTGCGAAGGCGGGCATCAGGATGTCGTGGGCCTTGGTCCAGTTCGGTTCGTCGTTGTACGCGGTGAACAGTCCGTCGGCGGCGAACTCCCGGACGTTCTCCAGCGCGGGCCCGATCGCCTTGGTGAACCGGGACTCGTCGGCGAGTTCGGTGACCAGGTCGAGATCGGCGACGAAGGTGACGTCCCGGCCGTGGAGCCGCCGCACGAGCAGCGGGCCGTGCTCGCGCATCAGTCCCATGACCTGCTGGAGCGGGGTGCGGCCGGGACCGGTGGCCGAGATGTCGACGACGGGGACGCCGGTGGGGGTGGTCTGCGCGGTGGGGGGCATGGCGCGGCAACTGCCTTTCGCGGTACGGGGAGTACTGCGATCCAGCGTGATCCACGGGCCCCGGCCGCCCGGCCGCCCGCACTACATGATTGTGTAGTGCACGCAGGTGCGCGGCGCTTGCGCGCGGCGGCTGGAGGTGCTGGTGGAGCGGTCCGATCCGGAGGCGGTGGTCTGGCGCAACCGTGCCCTGACGCTCTTCGACCGGGTCTCGGTGCCGGTCGCGGTGTGCGATGTGTACGGTGCCGTCCTGCTGGCGAATCCGGCGATGGCCGCGGAGTGCGGTACGGCGCCGGGGCGGCTGCGCGGCAGGGACGTGCTGGAGTTGTTCCGCCCGCAGGAGGCCACGCAGGTGGAGCGGATCGCCGAGGCGCTGCGGCTGCGGCACCGTTCGCGCTATCAGGTGTCGGTGTGCTGGCGGGCGCCGGGAGGCGCGGAGCGGTTCGGGGAGCTGACGGCGGACCCGGTGAGCGACACGGTCGAGGCGACCCCGGCGCTGCTGGTGATGCTCCGGGTCGGGGGCGAGCGCGACCGCTCCCCCGCCGAGCCCGTGCGGGTCTCGCCGGTGGAGGCCCGCATCCTGGCGCTGCTCGCGGGCGGCGCCACCACCGCGCACGCCGCCCGGGAGATAGGCCTGACCACGGACGGGGTCACCTACCACCTGCGGCGGCTGTCGGCGCGGTGGGGCGCGGGGACCCGTACGGAACTGGTCGCGCGGGCCTACGCGCTCGGGGTGCTGGCCACCGGCGTCTGGCCTCCCGAAGCCGCCTCCGCCTGAGCCATTCCCTGGGGCGCCCCGAACCGCGCCAGCGTGTGCCACACCATCTTCAGGGCCTGGAGTTCGTACCGGCCCGTCCTGGCCGCGTCGCCGATGATGCGCGGGTCGACCAGTCCGTCCTCGGCGATGCTCGCGCCCAGTTCGGCGTACTCCGGTCCGCGGTAGTCGGCGTGGCGGCGCAGTTCGGCGACGGTGATCCGGTAGCCGGGATGCCACTCGACGGGGACGGGCAGCAGGCGGGCCGCCGCCTCGACGGGGGTGTTCCGGTAGCTCGCGTCCAGGACGAGAGCCTCCACGTCGCGGGCCAGGTCCACGCCGCCGTGCACCTGGGCCTCGATGTAGTCGTTGAGGGCGTCCTGCTCGTCCGCCTCCGCGAGAGCGATCAGGGACATGCCCGCGGCGACCCCGAAGTGGACCGGCTCGGCGGCGCTGTCGGGGTAGCAGAAGGTGGCGCGGGCCAGGGGCTCACCGGTCAGCCGGAAGTGCGAGGAGCCGAACCGCGGTGCGGCGCCGACCACTTGACGGCGGAAGTTCAGCGCGCCGTACACGGGCCGGTCGTGGGCGTCCGCGTCGTCGTAGGCGCCGCCGAAGATCCGGCTCTCCCAGCGCCACCGGTCGCCGCCGGGGTGGGCGGTCAGCCCACCGTTGCTCGTGCCGGTGACGAACTGCGAGTGGTAGGCGCCGTCCTGGGCCAGCGCCTCCAGGAGAGGCAGGCCGCGCGCCACGCGGTCCGGGTGGAAGTTCAGCGTGATGCGCACGTCCGGGGCGACGGCCGGCCCCTCGGACACGGCCGCCACATGCCTCAACGCCGCCCGTGCCCGGGCCGATCCGACGGGACTCACTGACTCACCTCTCCGACGACCTACCGGATGATCACCCGGAGAGGAGGGAGGCCGCACCTCGTTTTGCTCATTCCGGAGTGACGGCGAGGACGATCTTGCCGCGGTTGTCCCGCCGCTCCAGCCGCTCGTGGGCGGCCCGCGCCTCGTGCAGGGGTACGACGGTCTCGATCGGCACGCGATAGCCGCCTGCGGCGACCCGCTCGGCCAGTTCTCGCAGGTCGGGGCGCGGGTCGTAGCCGTGGATCTGGAGGTTGGTGAGCTGGAAGCCGAGGATGGAGGCGTTCTTGGGATAGAAGTCGCGGGTGTCGACGGTGCTCGGTTCCAGGGCGACGTTGGCGAGGGCCACGACCCGGCCGCCGTGGCCCACTTCACGCAGGCTGCGCCCGAAGGCCGGTCCGCCGACGGTGTCGAGGACGACGTCGGCGCCCCGCCCGTCGGTGAGCCGCAGCACCTCCTCGACCTCGGCGTCGTCGGGGTGGGCGGACGTGTCGACGGTGGCGTCGGCGCCGAACTCCCCGGCCCAGGCGGCCTTTTCGGTGGAACCGGCGAGGGCGAGGACCCTCGCCCCGGCCTCGGCGGCGATCTGCACGGCCGCCGTGCCGACGCCGCTCGCCGCGGCCTTCACCACCACGGTGTCGTCCTTGGTGACACGGGCGAGGTGGCGCAGGCAGTACCAGGCGCTGAGCCAGGCGATCGGCAGGGCGGCGGCCCGGGTGAGGTCCACCGCGTCGGGGAGACCCACCACGTTGGTGGCGGAGACCGTGGCCGACTCGGCGTAGAAGCCGGACGACTTGCCGCCGTCCAGGGCCATGACCCGCTGCCCGGGCGCGAAGCCGGTCACCCCCTCCCCCACCTCGACGACGACACCCGCCGCCTCGGCGCCCGGGATCAGCGGCGGGTGTCCGGCCCGGTGGTAGCGGCCGGAGCGGAGCAGGGCGTCCGCCCGGTTCACCCCGGCCGCGACGACCCGCATCAGCACCTCTCCCGGGCCCGGCACCGGGTCGGGCACCTCGACCGGCACCAGCACCTCGGGTCCGCCGAACCTGTCGATCCGCACCGCACGCATGCCGCACCTGCTTTCTGACCCGGCCACTCGCATGGCTGACACCGGTTGAAGTGGTGTCACCTTCCGACACTGCCTCAACCGGTGTCAAGTGGGTGCGCGACCCGAACCGACACCGCATGAACCGGTGTACTCTCGACGGCATGACCGGCAGCCCCGCCCCCGCCGACCCGGCCCTCGCGTTCCCGTTCATCGGCGGCCGCTCCTGCCTGGACTTCGCGGCCACCCTCGGCAAACGGCACGCCACCCCGCTGGAACGGCTCCCCGACACCGCGGCGCTCGCCCGCTGGTTCACCGAGGCCGAGCTGGCGACCGGCGAGGATCCGGTGCGGGTCACCGCGCGCGACCTGGCGGAGGCCCGTCTTCTGCGCGAGGCCCTGTACGGCCTGATCCGCGCCGCGATGACCGGACGGGAACCGGAGGAGGCCGACGTGGCCCGCGTCAACGCGGCCGCCGCCCAGCCCGACCTCGCGCCCCAGCTGGGCCCGGCCCGCTGGACGGCCCGCAGTCCCGCCCGCGCGGCTCTGGCGACGGTGGCCCGGGACGCCGTGCTCCTGGTCCGGGGTCCCCTCCTGGAGCGGGTCAAGGAGTGCGAGAACCCGGACTGCTCCCTGCTGTTCCTCGACGACTCCCAGGCCCGCCGCCGCCGCTGGTGCTCGATGGAACGATGCGGCAATCTGGCGAAGATCGCCGGCTACCGGTCCCGGAGCCGGGCCGCCGCCACCCGGTGAACCCCGGCCGGAGCAACACCCGAATCGGCCTGGTGTCCGCCGTCACTGGTCCCACCCCTTGCCGCGCACGGCCCGAGCCAACACCCTGGGCAGCTCGCGGACCGTACCGGTCCGCGTGGAAGGTGTGCACGCTGCTGTGAAACGGGAACAGACCTGAGCATGCAAGTTGTACGTGAGTGGACGGCGCCCCTCATGGAGTACGTGAAGCGGCGCCGGGACCCCGTGGTCGTGCAGACACTGCGCTCGGCGGCCGCGGCGACGATCGCGTACGTCCTCGCGCTCCGGCTCAGCCCCGAGGCCGCCCCGCTCACCGCGCCCCTGACCGCGCTGCTCGTCGTCCAGGTCACCCTCTACTCCACGCTCACCACCGGTGTCCGCCGGGTGAACTCGGTCGTGACCGGAGTGCTGGTCGCCATCGCCTTCAGTCTGCTGGTCGGTCTGACCTGGTGGAGCCTCGGCCTGCTGATCGTGGCGTCCCTGGTGGTGGGGCGGCTGGTGCGGGTCGAGGAGTTCGTGCCCGAGGTGGCGATCAGCGCGATGCTGGTCCTCGGGGTGACGACCGTCGGGGACACCGCCTGGGCGCGCGTGGTGGAGACGCTGATCGGCGCGGTCGTCGGCCTCGCCTGCAATCTGCTGCTCGCTCCCCCGGTGTGGGTCGACGAGGCGGGCGAGTCGATCGAGGGACTGGCCCGCCGGCTGCGCAGGCTGATGCTGCGGATGGGCGAGGAGGCGGCGGGCCGTCCGCCCGTGGAGCTGGCGACGGCCCGGCTGTACGAGGCCCGCGAGCTCGACCACGACATCGTCGAGGTGGACGCGGCCCTCCGCCAGGCCGAGGACAGCCTCAAGCTGAACCCCCGCGTCAAGGAGGGCCTGCTGCACCGGGTGGTGCTGCGCACCGGCCTGGACACCCTGGAGATCTGCACGGTGGTGCTGCGGGTCCTCGCACGCACCCTCACCGACCTGGCGAAGGAGCGCGACCCCTTCGGCGAGGAACCCGACCTGCTCGGCGCGGAGCAGGATCCCGAGCCGCTGTTCGGACCGGAGACCGGCCGCACCGTCGAGCAGCTGCTCTCCGAGATCGGCGACGCCGTGGTGAGCTTCGCGGTCCTGGTCACCACCCACGTCAGCGTGAGCGCCGAGTCCGCGGAGGCCCGGCTCACCGCCGAGCTGCGCCAGGCCGCGGCGACCCGGGACAAGCTGGCCCAGCTCCTGCTGGAGGAGATCCAGCGGGACTTCCGCCACTGGCAGCTGCACGGGGCGGTGCTCACCGAGGTCAACCGGATCCTCGACGAGCTGGACACCGAGCACCGCTCCCGCCGCCTCCTCGAGGAGCTGGACCGCTCCTCGCGCGAGCAGCGCGAGCGGATGCCGCATCTGACCCGCCTTCAGGAGCGGTGGCGCGGGAACCGACCGGCGCTCTCCCGTCGTTCCAGGTGAGGAAGGCACATCCAGCGGACTCAGGGGGCGGGCCGATGACCGGCACGAGCGTGCGGATCGACGGGAACACACTGCGGCTGCCGGGCGGTGCCGCGGTGCGGTTCGTGCGCACCCTGCGGCTGCCCGAGACGGGCACGCACCCGCTGCCCCCGGGGCTCGGCGAGTTCCCGGTGCGCCGGGTCTCCGACTACCCCGACACCGTGCCGGAGCAGTGGCGGGCGCGCGGCGGGGTGATGCTGCCGGTGTATCTGCGGGAGGCGATGTGGCTGAGCTTCGGCGCCACCACCGAGCCCGCCGCCCTCCAGGTCGGCGTGGGCAAGGTGTGCGCGGTCTCCGGCAAGCCCTGGAGCGACCGGCTCACCCGTGACCCGCAGAACTACGTGGTGCTGCCCCGCCAGCCGTGGCTGGACGGCATCAACTCCGGCAAGGGGACGGTCCGGCAGTTCGTCGCGGTGCCGCTCGGGCTCGGCGCGACCGTCGAGGGGCAGGTCACGGGCGAGGAGGTCTGGGGCGGCGTACAGCTGCAGTCGTTCGAGCTGGTCGAGGAGCGGCTCGCGCAGTGGCGGGAGGAGCAGCGGCGGCTGCGCTCGGCGGCCGCCGGGCCCGCCATGGGCTACGGCGCGGCCATGCCCATGGCGATGGCCGCGCCCCCCGCTCCGGCGGCGGCGCCGCGCAGCGCTCCGGCCATGGGACTCGGTGTCGGCGGCTCGATGCGCCAGGAGGTCTACCGGGACGACCGGCCGCTGTCGGACTGGGCGTCCGCACCGGCCGGGCGGGTCTTCGTGCACCTGGTGACACCGCCCGAGTGGCGCCGCATCACCGGCGAGGCTCCCCCGCCGTCCCCCGTGGACCGCGCGGCCTACACCAGAGCGGGGCTGCCCTGGTACGACTACTACGACCAGGACGCGGAGGATCTCGCCCCGACGGACGCGCTGGAGGGCGTGAAGCCGGTCGGCGACTGGCTCGGGGACGATCACGAGCCGTGGCAGCCGCCCACGGCCCAGCAGGTGAAGCCGCTGGGGGACGCGCCGGGCAAGCCGGTCGAGGACGGCGACTGGTAGCGGGCGGCGGCGCCCGGTTTGCGTCGGCCGGGTGATCCGGGTGAAGGTGGCTGTCCAGGTCCGAGACCATCGATCACCCGGGGTGCGCAGGGATGGGCAGTGCGAGCGGCGGCTGGAGCAGGCGCCGGTTCGTCGGCGCTCTGGCAGGAGCGGGCTCGGCACTCGTGGGCTGCTCGACATCGTCGGGTTCGTCGCCGGAGTCGGCACCCTCGCGGACTCCCGCCGCCTCGCGGACCCCCGGCTCCGCCGGGACCGCCTCGCCGAGCCCGGCGAACACCCCGTCCGCTCCGGCTCCGACCGGCCCCCGCCGTCTCTACGTCGGCACCTACACCTCCGTCGAGGGCGGCGGCGACGGCATCGGGCTCGCCACCTATGACGCCGCCGGCGGCCGGATCACGGGCACCGGCACGATCGCCGGCCCGACCAACCCGTCGTACCTCGCCGTGCACCCCGACGGCCGCACCCTGTACGCGGTCGCCGAGCAGGACGCCGGTGCCGTGACCGCCGTACGCCTGTCCGACCGCAAGGTTCTGGGGAGCCGGAGCACCGGCGGGGCGGGGCCGTGTCATCTGTCGGTGCATCCGGGCGGGCGCTGGCTGCTCAGCGCGAACTACGGTTCCGGCAGCGTGGCCGTGCATCCGATCGACTCCTCGGGGGCCCTCGGCGAGCGCAGGGACGTGGTCACGCACTCCAGTCCTGCGCCGGGACCCGGCCAGGAGGGGCCGCACGCCCACCAGTTCCTCACCGCTCCCGACGGCGGCCATGTGCTCGCCGTCGACCTGGGCACGGACACCGTCTACAGCTACCGCCTCGACGAACGGACCGGCGCGCTCACGGAGGTCTCGCGGGCGCGCACCCGGGCGGGCGCCGGACCGCGCCACCTCACTTTCCATCCCGGCGGCCGGTACGCCTATCTGGCCAACGAGGTCGACAACACGGTGGCGGTCTGCGCCTACGACCGCAAGACCGGCCGCCTCTCCGTCGGCGCGGCACAGTCCACGGGCACCGGCTCGGGCACGAACTACCCGGCGCAGCTGCTGGTCACCGCGAACGGCTCGTACGCCTATCTCGCCAACCGGGGCCACAACAGCCTCACCCGCTACGCGGTGGAGGCGGGCGGCGCCCGGCTGCGGCTGCTCGACACCGTGCCGGTGGACGGCGACTTCCCGCGGCAGATCGCCTTCTCGCCGGACGGAAAGCTGCTGTTCGCGGCGAATCAGCGGTCCGGCACCGTCAGCGTCTTCCACGTGGACACCGCGACCGGTGGCCTGCGGAGCGCGGGAAAGCCGTTCGCCTCACCCGTCGCCGTCTGTGCGCTGCCGCTGTAGGGCCCGCGGACAGGTCGCGGCGCTCGCCTGGTTCAGCAGGACGTGCATGCGCTCCGTCAGTCGTGCCACGTCGTCGGCGGGCGCGTGGAACGGCAGGCGTACGTCGCCGTGGGTGCGGGCACGCTCGATGCGCAACGTCAGTCCGTGCCGGTCCACGGCGAGGGGCTGGACGCGGACCGCGCCGTGCAGGCTGTCGGGGTCGACGAGCCGGGTGAGGCGCTCGACGGCGTCGGGATGGCAGTCGGCGAGGTGGGTGAGCAGCCGGGCCTCGGCGGTGGCGAGCGGGTCGGGCACGGCGGCGGCGAACTCGTCGAGGTCGACGACCACCGCGCCGGACGGCCGGCGCAGCACCAGGCGCGTGGCCTTGAACTCCAGCCGCCCGTCCCCGGGGACGAACCAGCCGGCGATCCACAGCCGGGCGCGGATACGGCTGCGCACCGGGACGGGTGCCACGTCGGCGAACTCCAGGACGGCGGACGGCTCGCCGCGGGGCGCGCAGATCGCGGCCGCGACCAGGGTGCTGTCCTCGGGCACGTCCAGCGTCACCCGTCCGTCCTCGGCGACGGTGTGGGCGCCGACGAACTCCTCGCGGCCGCCCTCGGCGGTCACCGCGCAGGACCACGAGGCGGCGAGCACCGAACGGGCCTGTTCCGCCGCGGAAGGCGCGGCCGTCCAGGTCTGGCTGTCACCCATCCCTTGCCTCCTTAGGTAAGCCTTGCCTAACCTAGCGAAGATCGGCGAGGAAGCCAAGCTCGGGGCGGTTGACGGACGTGCGGATTCCGGTCAGGGCCCGAGAACGCCGAGCAGGGCCCGCGCGCACAGATCGCGCACCTGCTCCCGGGAGAGGTCCGAGCCCCTCAGCCACTCCAGACAGACGGCCGTGGTGAAGGCCAGCCAGCCGCGCACGGCCAGCTGGAGGTCGGCACGCTCCCTCACCTGTGCGCCGAACTCGGGATCCGCGGCCAGCGCCGCGAGGATCTGCCGCTCCTGCGCGACCAGCGCCCGCTGGTAGACCTTGCGGACGGACTGGTCCCCGGCGGCGTCGGCACGATGGAAGGCGCGGTAGCCGTGCGCGTGCGCCCGGACGTACTCCAGATAGGTGTCCAGGCCCGCGGTGAGCTGCTCGCGCACCGGGATGCCGGGCACGGCCGCGGTCATGGCCAGCATCCGCCCGCTCTCGCGCTCGACGACCGCCGCGAAGAACTCCCGCTTCGTCGGGAAGTAGTGGTAGAGCAGCCCGCGCGAGACGCCGGCGATCTCGGCGACCTGCTCGATCCACACCTCGTCGTACGGGCTCTCCGAGAACAGCCTCGCCCCCACCGACAGGAGCTGCTCCCGCCGCTCCTCGGTGCTGAGCCTGCGGCGCGTGCGCTCGCCCTGCTTCCCGGCCATGCCCGCACTTTACTTGACGCCGGTTCAACAACCGGATCAGACTGAGGCGCGTTATTGAACCCACGTACAACGCGCTGAACCGCCGCTGGATCAAGGGAGATCTCGTCATGGCGCAGACGACGACAACGGCCGCGAAGCCGACGGGTTTCCGCAGTGCCGAGCTGGGCTGGCCCGAGCTGCACCGCATCCCGCACCCGCCGCGCCGGATCCCCCTGCTCGGCGACGTGCTGGGCGTCAACCGGGCCACGCCGCTCCAGGACTCCCTGCGCTTCGCCCGCCAGTTGGGACCGATCTACCGGCGCAAGGCGTTCGACAGGGAGTTCGTCTTCACCTGGGGCGCCGACCTGGTGGCGGACCTTGCGGACGAGTCACGGTTCGCCAAGCATGTGGGCCTCGGGGTCGCCAACCTGCGGCCGGTCGCGGGCGACGGGCTGTTCACCGCCTACAACCACGAGCCGAACTGGCAGCTGGCGCACGACGTGCTGGCCCCCGGCTTCAGCCGCGAGGCGATGGAGACCTACCACCCGATGATGCTGGCCGTGGCCGGACGGCTGACGGACCACTGGGACCGCGAGCAGGCGGCGGGCCGCTCGGTGGACGTGCCCGGGGACATGACCAAGCTGACCCTGGAGACCATCGCGCGTACCGGGTTCGGCCATGACTTCGGTTCCTTCGAGCGGGACCGGCCGCATCCCTTCGTCACGGCGATGGTGGGCACCCTGACCTACGCGCAGCGCCTGAACTCCGTGCCCTTCCCGGCTCTGCTGCGGCGGGCCGCACAGCGCAACGCGGCCGACATCGCCTATCTGAACCGCATGGTCGACGACCTGGTCAGGGCCCGGCGCACGGCGGGTGGGGACGGCGACCTGCTGGACCGGATGCTGGAGACGGCCCACCCGGACACCGGCGAGCGGCTGTCCCCGGAGAACGTCCGCAGGCAGGTCATCACCTTCCTGGTGGCCGGCCACGAGACCACCTCGGGCGCGCTCTCCTTCGCCCTGCACTACCTCTCCCTGCACCCCGAGGTCGCCGCCCGCGCGCGTGCCGAGGTGGACCGCGTCTGGGGGGCCACCGACGCACCGGGGTACGACCAGGTGGCGAAGCTGCGGTACGTACGCCGGGTGCTGGACGAGTCGCTGCGGCTGTGGCCGACGGCGCCCGCCTTCGCCCGGGAGGCCGTCGAGGACACCGTGCTGGCCGGGCGGTACCCGATGCGCCGCGGCGCCTGGACGCTGGTGCTCACGCCGATGCTCCAGCGCGATCCCGAGGTGTGGGGCGCGGACGCGGAGCAGTTCGACCCGGATCGCTTCGACCCCAAGGCGGTACGGGCGCGTCCCCCGCATGTCTTCAAACCGTTCGGCACCGGAGCCCGGGCCTGCATCGGGCGCCAGTTCGCGCTGCACGAGGCGACGCTGGTACTCGGTCTGCTGCTGCGCCGCTACGAGCTGCGGGCCGACCCGGGCTACCGGCTCACGGTCACCGAGCGGCTGACCCTGATGCCGGACGGACTGCGGCTGCACCTGGAGCGGCGGCAGGACGATGGCCCCGCCGCCGGGCCCGTGGAGGATTCCGGCGAGGCCGCGCCCTCAGAGCAGCGCTGTCCAGTGCGCCGGACGGGTGACTGAGTCCGGCAGCCGGGTGCCGGCGCTGCCCCGGGCCGCGTTCAGCTGGGGCTGGGTGAGGAAGAACGCGCCGGTCAGATCGGCGTCCGTGAGGTCGGCGTCGCGCAGGTCGGCGCCGATCAGATCCGCGTCGCGCAGGTCTGCGCCGGTGAGGTCGGCCGCGATGAGGTAGGCGCCGCGGAGACTGGCTCCGCGCAGGTCCGCGCCCTTGAGGCGGGCGCCCATCAGATCGGCGCCGCGGCGGTTCTTCTTCTTGCCGCCCCTGCCCGCCCGGACCAGCTCGCTGGTCCTCAGCAGGAGGACGTTGACGTCCTGCCGGTGGGCGGCGACGTCCAGCACCGTGAGTTCCTCGGCGGTCCCCCGGGTGAGCGCCTCGGTCCGCTCCAGCATGCGGCGCAGATCGGCGTGGACCGGGCGGGCCGCGGGCAGGGTGAGTGCCTCGGTGAGGTACCAGAGCAGTTCGTGGAGCTGGCGTACCACCGGGAAGACGTCGAACATCAGGCGGGCGTCCTCGCGGGGGCCGGTGCGCCAGTCCCGGCCGCCGAAGGTGAGCTGCGAGACCTTCTGCCCGGCACCGAAGCAGTCGTAGACCGTGCATCCGCTGAAGCCCTTGTCCCGCAGCTTCGCGTGGATGCCGCAGCGGTGGTCGCCCTGGAGGTTGGGGCAGGGTGTGCCGGCCGGCTTGTCGCGGGCGAAGTCCGCGGAGGCGGCGAAGGGCAGGGCCACACAGCACAGGCCGAAGCAGCGTGCGCAGTCGCCGCGCAGGTCGATCATTTGTTCTTGCATCGCGACCAGCCTAACGGGCCGCCGCACGGGCCGAACCGACACCGGCTCACCCCGGTCCGCGCCGTGGCCGCCCGAGTCAGCGGGCGGTGCCCGGCAGCCGGAGTCGGGCGAGGCGGTCGGGGTCGGCGAGGACGTTCAGGCCGACGATCGTGCCATCGGCGACGGTCACACCCGCGACCGAGAGCGGGCGGCCCTCGGGGACGTTCACCACTCCGATCTCGCCGTTGACGAGGGCGAGGCGCGCGTACTCCGTGAACCGCCGGAACCGCAGGACCTGTGCGGCCACTTCCCGCGCACCGCGGACCACCCTGGAGGAGGCCGCCCCCGAGTCGGCGCGCAGGACGACATCGGGGTGGAGCACCGCGAGGAGGGTCTCGACGTCCCCCGCCCTCGCGGCGGCCAGGAACGCCTCGAGCACCTCGCGCTGCCTGCCCGGGTCGGGTTCCGAGGCGGGGACGGTGCCCCGCACCCGCCGCCTGGCACGACCGGCGAGCTGTCTCGCCGCGCCCGGAGAGCGCTCCAGGATCGAGGCGATGTCGTCGAAGGGGACGGCGAACATGTCGTGCAGGACCAGCGCGAGACGCTGCGCGGGCGTCAGGTCCTCCAGCGCGGCCATCAGCGCGAGGCCGGCCGCGTCGGCGTACAGGGCCTCCTGTTCCGGGTCGGTCGGGGACAGGGGCGCGATGACCGGGTCCGGGACGAAGGCCTCCGCACGGCGCGCGGCGCGCGAGCGCAGCCGGTCGAGACAGACCGCGCCGACGACCGTGACGAGTGGGGCGCCCGCATCGGAGGCCCCGCTCCCGCCGCTGCCCCCGCTGCCGCTGCCGCTGTCGCTGTCGCTCAGCCGGAGCCAGGTCTCCTGGACCGCTTCGTCCGCGTCGTCCAGCGAACCGAGCATGCGATAGGCCACCGCTCTCAGCCGCGCACGGTGCGCCCGGAAGCACTCCGCGGACAACTCCGTTCCGTTCACGCCACCCCCGTGTCGTCCGTGAAAGCGAGACGATCACATCATGCACGGCGAAGGTCAGTACCGTTGCGCCTTCGCGAGCTTGGGCGTCAGCACCGGCTCCGCGGGCTTGCGGCTGACGGCGACGGGCTGCGCCTTCTCCCCCGGGCCGAGGTCCTGCGCGCCGACGTACCGGGTCTCCACCACCTTGCCCGAGGAGTCGAGGAAGTCGACCTGGACGGCGTACGAGGCCGTCCTGTCGGTCTTGTTGATGATGGTGACGACGACGGCGAGCAGGCCGCCGGTCGTGGAGCGCGGTTTGCCGGACATGGCGACCTCGGACATCGCGTTGCCCTGTCCTTCGACCTTGGCCAGCTCGGTCCGCGCGGCCTTGTTGGCGCGTTCCGTCTCCGCGGACACGGATGCCTCGAAGGAGGAGGCGGCCGCCGAGGCGGACGCCGCCCGTTCGGATGCCTTTGCCCGTACCGAGGCCTCGAGGGAGGCCAGCGCGGAGGCCGCGTTGCCGGAGAAGGAGGCCGTGTCCGGGGCGGTGGGCGTCGCCGAGGAGTTCGAGGACCCGCCGGAGTCGTCGTCGCACGCGACCAGCGCGAGCGTGCTCGCGGCGGCGAGCACCACGGCGAGGGCGGCGATCCGGGACCGTCCGTGGGGTGACGGTGTGCTCATCGGTGACGTCCTCTCGACTCCGGCATCGACCATGACCGAAAAGCACTTTATGCCGGAATCAAGGGCGAGGCATGTCGTCGCCCACGGACCGCCCGAGGGCCCGGGCCTCAGGCCTCGTCGCGGGCCAGGGCGAGCAGCCGGTCCAGTACGCGGGGGCCGCCCGCGCGGACGCCGTCGTGCTCGAACTCGTCCGTCACCCAGGTGCGCAGACCGCGGATCGCGCGGGCGGTCTCGAGCGAGTGGGCCGTGTCGACGTACATGTCGTCGTGGTAGACGGCGGCGGCGACCGGGACCTCGTTGACGGCGAGCCGGGCCGGGTCGTACAGGGGCTGCCAGTCGGTGCGGGCGGCGAGGAGTTCGGCGGTCTCGCGCAGCGGGCGCAGGGCCGGGTCGCAGTCGAACAGCCAGGGGTGGATCGTCTCGCCGGTGAACAGCAGCGGCTCGTCGCCTGCGAGGGACTTGGCGGCGTCGAACTGCGGGAACTCGGCGCGCACCCGTTCGGCCGACCAGGCGGTGGGCCGCTCGTCCTGGCCGTAGGCGGCCTCGTGGACGAGGGCGTACAGAGGGTGGGGCGCGAACGAGAGGAGGCCCTGGATCTCCTCCTGGAACGCGTCGGAGAGCTCCGGGCCGTGCGGGGTGCGGACGAAGGCGTGCTCGAGGAGGTAGTGCAGCCGGTGACTGCCCTCGCTGCCGCCCAGGATGATGCCGATCGACTGGAAGGCCTCGACTGTCAGCCGGTAGCCGTTCGGCAGGGTCACGTCGTGGGTGAGGAGGTGGTCGGCGATACGGCGGGCCCGCTCGACGTCCTGCGGATAGCGGGCGTAGTGCGCGGTGACCTTGCGTTCCACGCGCGGGTAGGCGGCCCGGTAGACGTCGTCGGCGTGGGCGTCGAGGGAGGGCAGGCCGCCGGTGATGACGGCGGCGGCGAGGCCCTCGGGGGCCAGCGACAGATAGGTCGTCGCGCAGAAGCCGCCGAAGCTCTGGCCGAGGACGGTCCAGGGGGCGCCGCCGGTGACCTGGGCGCGGATCGCCTCGCAGTCGCGGACGATGGAGTCGGCGCGGAAGCGGGCCAGGTAGTCGGCCTGCTCGGCGGGGCCGCCGCGCAGGGGGAGCGTCTGGCGGTTGGCCGGCGTGGAGTGGCCTGTGCCGCGCTGGTCGAGCAGGAGGACGCGGTACTCCTTCAGGGCCCGGCCGAACCAGGCTCCCTTGCCGACGAAACGGTTCGCCCCGAAGCCGGGACCGCCCTGGAGGTAGACCAGCCACGGCAGGTTCTGGCCCGCCTTGTCGCTCGCGACGGCCTCACGGGCGTAGAGCTCGATCGTCTCCCCGGCCGGGTCGTCGTGGTCGAGGGGGACGCTGAACCGGCGGTCGGTGAGGACGAGGCCGGGCTGGCGGTAGGTCGCGGTCAACAGGGCTCCCGGGACGGACGGATTCTTCAGGGCGCGTCCCAGTTCAGCACATGTTCGTCCGTCGTCCGACCCCTTCGATCATGAAATCTTACTGACTCCCGGGTCAGCGGGCGGCCAGGCTGGAGCGCCGCACGACCAGTTCGGGCTGGAGCACCACACGCCGGTGCTCGTGCCGCTTGCCGGTGGTCTCCGCCTCCGTCTCCTCCAGGAGCAGCTCGGCGGCCAGCGCGCCCATGGTGACGGCCGGCTGGCGGACCGAGGTGAGCGGGACGGCCGCGGCGGCGGCGAACTCGATGTCGTCGTAGCCGACGATGGCGAGGTCGTCGGGGACCGTGATCCCCGCCGCGTACATGGCCTGCAGGACACCCAGGGCGAGCAGGTCGTTGGCGCAGAACACGGCGGTCGGGCGGTCGGCGAGGCCGAGGAGACGGGCGCCCGCGTCCCGGCCCGCGGCCACGTCGAGCCGTTCGGTGGGCAGCTCGCGCAGGTTCTCGGGGCCCAGGCCCGCCTCGGCCAGCGCGTTGAGGGCCCCGGTGCGGCGGTCGCGGACCTGATTGAGGCCGGGCGGGCCGCTGACGTAGGCGATGGAGCGGTGCCCCGCGTCCACGAGGTGGCGCACCGCGAGCGCACCGCCCGCGACGTCGTCGACGGAGACCGAGCACTCGGTGGTGCCCTCGGCGACCCGGTCGACCAGGACGAAGGGGATGCCGTGGCGGCGGAAGGCGTCGATGCTGCGGCCGGAGGCGTCGGTCGGGGTGAGCAGGACGCCCCGCACTCGCTGCTCGGCGAAGAGGGACAGGTACTCCGCCTCCTCGCTCGCGCTCTGGGCGCTGTTGCAGACCATGACGCCGAGGCCGTCCTCACGGGCGGCCCGCTCGGCGCCGCGGGCGACGTCGACGAAGAAGGGGTTGCCCATGTCGAGCACGAGCAGGCCCATGATCCGGCTGCGGCCCGCGCGCAGCTGGCGCGCGGACTCGCTGCGGACATAGCCGAGCCGGTCTATCGCGGACAGGACGCGCGCCCGGGTCTCGGTGGCGACGGAGTCCGGACGATTGATGACGTTCGAGACCGTGCCGACGGAGACTCCGGCGGCACGGGCGACGTCCTTGATACCCACCGACTGGGCCATCGGGCAGGGACCTCCAGGGGAGACGAGGGGCGGCGGGACGACCTTCACATTATCGTCGAGCCGCCCCCGCACCGGTCACGATCAGGCAGGCAATGCGAAGTCGACGACGTGGAGCGCCGAGGGGGTCGTACCGCTCGACTTCTCCTGGTACATGAACGACAGCACGTTGTCCTGGGCGATCCGCATCTCGTCGATCACGACCTCACCGAAGGCGTTGAGACCGCTGCCGTCGAAGAGGATCTTCCAGTCGGTGTACCCGGACGCCTTGGAGGCGCCGGCGATCCGGCCGAACGGGAAGACCGCGTAGGCGTTGTCGTACTTGTCCAGGAGCAGCTTGGTGCGCTGGCTGGAGCCGAGCACGACCGGGATCTCGGTCTTCTGCCAGGTGCCCGAGGAGTTCTTGCGGACGTGGAAGGCGCGGCCGTTCGCGGTGCGGTCCGAGACGTAGTTCGTGGTGCACTGGCCGAAGCGGCCGGGGACGTAGCTGATGATCGCGTGCGGCAGCCCCGTGGAGTCCGTGAACTGGCTCTCCTGGTTCATCAGGGAGTGGTCCGGGTTCAGCGCGTCGATCACCAGGCCGCTGTCGGTGACGGCGACCTTGTCGGAGCCGCCCGTGGTGCCGACGACGGTGCCGGCGTTGTTGCGCCAGGTGCGGCCGCGGTCGTCGGAGTAGACGTAGCCGGTGTCGTGGTTGGTGATGCCGCCGCCGTTGCACATCACGGCGCCGTTCTGCTCGCGCCAGGTGAAGAAGGAGTGCAGCCGGCCGTTCTTGTCGTAGTCGATGCCGTGCAGGTACATGTTGCGGGCCGTCGAGGAGCCGTGCTCGCTGGTGTAGGTGCCGGTGGAGCTGGACCACTCGCCGAGGTTGGTCCACGTCGAGCCGTCGTACTCGGCGAGGGCGTTGCGGCCGTTGCCCGATATCCCGGCCCGGTAGCTCAGCTGGAGCTTGCCGTCGGGGGTGGGGACGAACTGCGGGTAGGTGAACTGCGACGTGAGGGCGAGGCCGTCCAGGGTGGACTGAGGGGCGCCGAAGCGGGCCGCGGTCCAGCTCAGGCCCGCCGGGTTGTCCATGAGCCCCGCGACCGACTTGACGTAGGTGAAGCCGTCGCTGTGCGAGTCCATGTTGAGGTGGAGGCGGCCGTCCGCCTTGGAGACGCCCATGGAGATGACGTTGTGGGAGTCGCTCGTCTTCAGGGTGTGGCCGACCTGGACGGTGGACCAGGTGCTCCCGCCGAGGACGCGGCGGCCGACCACGGCGTTCTTGTCGGCGGTGTACCAGACGGCGTACTGGTAGCCCTTGTAGGTCAGCAGGCCGTTCTTCTGGAACGAGTTGTTGTTGACGAGACCGTCGTAGGAGACGAAGAACACGGCCTGGCTGTCGAGGGTGGTGGTCCCGGTTCGGGTGACGGACGGCCCGGGGTCGGCGGCGCGGGCGGTGCCGCCGGTGAGCGCGGAGGTGGACATGGCGGACACGATGGCACCTGCGAGCAGCGTGCGTCTTCTCATGGAGCGGCTCCTGCGGTCCTGAGGGGGCCTTGCGGGGAGGGGTCAGGCGAGGTGGAACACCTCGGTGAGCGGTTTCATGGCCTCGTCGGGGCGGGCTCCGTCGAGGGACTCGAAGAACTCGCCCATCTCGGCCTGCCAGCGTGCGTTGACCTCGGTGGCTTCCATACCTGCCTTGGCGGCCTCGAAGTCCTCGGTCTCCAGGTAGCCGACGAGCAGTCCGTCGTCGCGCAGGAAGAGCGAGTAGTTGTGCCAGCCGGTGGCCGAGAGTGCTTCGAGCATCTCCGGCCACACGGCGGCGTGACGTTCGCGGTACTCGGCGATCCGGTCCTCACGGACCTTCAGGAGGAAACAGACGCGCTGCATGAAGTACCGCTCCTTCAGGGGGAGATCAGAAGTTGAACTGGTCGATGTTCTTGGCGTCGAACACGGTCGGCTTGCCGAGGTTGATCACGCCGTCCTTGCCGATGGTGTACGTCGTGCCGCCGGCCTTGAAGGTCTCGCCCTCCTTGCCGGTGATCTGGCCGGACACCAGGGCGACCGCGGTCTGGGCGGCCAGCGCGCCGAGCTTGGCCGGGTCCCACAGCTCGAAGGCCCCGACGGTGCCGTTCTTGACGTACTTGCGCATGTCGTTGGGGGTGCCGAGGCCGGTCAGCTTGACCTTGCCCTTGTACTTGGAGCCGGAGAGGTACTGGGCGGCGGCCTTGATGCCGACCGTGGTCGGGGAGATGATCCCCTTCAGGTTCGGGTACTGCTGGAGCAGGCCCTGGGTCTGCTGGAAGGACTGCTGGGCGTCGTCGTTGCCGTACGCGACCTTGACGAGCTTGATGTTCTTGTACTTGTCCTGCTTCAGCTCGTCCTTCATGAAGTCGATCCAGGTGTTCTGGTTCGTCGCCGTCTGGGCGGCAGACAGGATCGCGATCTCGCCCTTGTAGCCGATCTGCTCGGCGAGCAGCTGCACCTCGGTGCGGCCGAGGTCCTCGGCGGAGGCCTGCGAGACGAAGGCGTTGCGGCAGTCCGGCTTGGTGTCGGAGTCGTAGGTGACGACCTTGATGTCGTTGCTCATGGCCTGCTTGAGGGCGGTGCACAGGGCGCCCGGGTCCTGCGCGGACACGGCCATCGCGTTCACCTGCTGCTGGGTGAGCGTGTTGACGTAGGAGACCTGCCCGGCGGTGTCGGTGGCGCTGGAGGGACCGACCTCCTTGTACTTGCTGCCCAGTTCGGTCAGCGCCTTCTCGCCGCCCTTGTCCGCGGAGGTGAAGTACGGGTTGTTGACCTGCTTGGGCAGGAACCCGACGGTCAGGCCCTTCTTGGTGGCCGCGTTCGGGTCGGCCTTGGCGGTGGAGGCCGCCGAGGCGCCCTCGTCCTGCACGTCCTTCTTGGTGGTGCCGCCGCAGGCGGTCAGGGCGAGAGCGAGGGAGGTGCCGGCGGCGAGGGCCGCGCAGGAACGGCGGAGCGAAGACTTACGCATGACGGATCTTCCTTAGGAGGGTGAGCGGATACGAGGTTTCCTCGGGCGTCCGGGCCTAGGAGGCCGGTGTGGGCGCCTTGGACGCCGGTGTCGAGGCGGCTCGGCGGCCGGCCCTCGCAACCGAGATCTGCCGTGCGACCCGCGGGGCGAGCACGGAGAGGACGAGAAGGACGCCGGTGACGACGATCTGCGACTGCGCCGAGACGTCCTGGAGGCTCATCACGTTCTGCAGCGTGCCGAGCAGGAACACTCCTGCGACGGCGCCGCCGAGCGTGCCCTTGCCGCCGTCGAAGTCGATGCCGCCGAGCAGCACCGCCGCGATGACGGAGAGTTCGAGCCCCGTGGCGTTGTCGTACCGGGCGCTGGCGTAGTGCAGCGCCCAGAAGATGCCGGTGAGCGAGGCCATCAGGCCCGTCACCGTGAACAGGATCAGCTTCTGCCGCTTGACCCGGATACCGGCGAACCGGGCGGCCTCCTCGCTGGCGCCGGTCGCGAACGTGGACCGACCGAACGGCGTGGCGTGCAGGACGACCACGGCGATCGCGAACAGGACGAGGAAGGGAAGGAAGGCCTGCGGCAGGAACGTGTCCCCGATCCGCCCGGCCGCGAAGTCCAGGTACTGCGTCGGGAAGTCGGTCACCGCGTCGGAGCCGAGCACGATCTGCGCGATGCCCCGGTAGGCGGCGAGGGTGCCGATGGTGACGGCGAGGGAGGGCAGGCCGAGCCGGGTGACGAGCAGGCCGTTGATCAGCCCGCACACCACGCCGAGCACCAGGCAGATCGGGATGATCATCTCGATCGTCAGGCCCTGATTCCACAGGGCGCCCATCACCGCGCCGGACAGACCGGCGGTGGAGGCGACGGACAGGTCGATCTCGCCGGAGACCACGAGCAGGGTCATGGGCAGGGCGATCAGCGCGATCGGCAGGGTGTTGCCGATCAGGAACGACAGGTTCAGCGCGTTGCCGAAGCCGTCGACCGTGCCGAAGGACAGCAGCAGGACGACGATCAGGAGAGCACCGACGACCGTGTCCCACCGGATCGCGCGGCTGAGGGACTCAGGCATGGCGGGCGTTCCTCTTCTTCAGGGCGGAGGCCACGCGCAGCGCGACGACCCGGTCGACCGCGATGGCGAGGATGAGCAGGATGCCGTTGATGGCGAGCACCCATACCGAGCTGACGCCGAGGGCGGGCAGCACGCTGTTGATCGAGGTCAGCAGCAGGGCGCCGAGCGCGGCGCCGTAGACGCTGCCGGAGCCGCCGGTGAAGACGACACCGCCGACCACGACCGCGCTGACGACGGTCAGTTCGTAGCCGGTGCCCGTGCCGGAGTCGACGTTGCCGAACCGGGCCAGGTACATCGCGCCGGCGAGTCCTGCGAGGCCGCCGCAGAAGGTGTAGGCGGCCAGGATCCGCTTGCGCACCGGGATGCCGGCGAGGCGTGCGGCCTCGGGGTTGGAGCCGAGCGCGTACAGCTCGCGCCCGCTGCCGAAGTGCTTGAGGTAGTAGGCGGTGGCGACGAGGACCGCCAGCGCGATCATGGCCAGCCACGGCACCGCGGAGATGCCGCCGGAGCCGAAGTTCACGAAGCTGTCCGGGAGGTCGGACGCCGTGATCTGCCGGGAGCCGACCCAGATGGAGTCGATGCCCCGGATGATGTACAGCGTGCCGAGGGTGACCACCAGCGCGGGGACCTGGCCGAGGCTGACGAGGAGGCCGTTGAGCAGGCCGAAGCCGATGCCGAGCAGGACCGCGAGGACGATCGCCACGACGGGGTTCCCGCCGCCGTGGAGGTAGGTGCCGGCGGCGAAGGCGCTGATGCCGAGGGTGGAGCCGACCGAGAGGTCGACGTTCCTCGTGATGACCACCAGCGACTGGCCGGTGGCGACCAGCACCAGGATCGTGGCGTTCAGCAGCAGGTCCTTAATGCCCTGCTCGGTGAGGAAGTCGCTGTTCCCGATCTGGGTGACGACGATCATCACCAGGAAGACGACCAGGATGGCGAGCTCGCGCATCTTGAAGACGCGGTCGACCAGGCGGGTGCCGCTGGACTTGGGCACCTCGGCGGGAGGGGCCTGCTGAGGGGTGGTGACCGTCATGCGGCGGCCCTCCCGGTGGCTGCGGCCATCACGGTTTCCTCGGTGGCGTCGGAGCGCGGGATCTCGGCGGTCAGGCGGCCCTCGTGCATCACGAGCACGCGGTCGGCCATGCCGAGGATCTCGGGCAGGTCGGAGGAGATCATCAGGATGGCCACCCCGTCGGCGGCCAGTTCGCTCAGCAGCCGGTGCACCTCGGCCTTGGTGCCGACGTCGATGCCGCGGGTCGGCTCGTCGACGATGAGCACCTTGGGGCCGGTGGCCAGCCACTTGGCGAGGACGACCTTCTGCTGGTTGCCGCCCGACAGCGTGTTGACGGTGTCGGCGATCCGGGCGTACTTCACCTGGAGCTTGACGGCCCAGTCGAGGGAGCGGCTGCGTTCGGCGCCGCGGTCCATCAGGCCCGCCTTGACGGTCGTGCGCAGGCCCGTGAGGCCGATGTTGCGCTCGATGGACATGTCCATCACGAGGCCCTGGGCGCGCCGGTCCTCGGGGACCAGGGCGAGACCCGCGGCCATCGCGGTGGAAGGGGCACCGTTGACCAGCGCCTTGCCGCCCACGGAGACCTCGCCCGCGTCCCAGCGGTCGATGCCGAACACGGCCCGCGCGACCTCGGTGCGGCCCGCTCCCACGAGTCCCGCGAGGCCGACGATCTCCCCGCGCCTGACCTCGAAGGAGACGTCGGTGAAGACACCTTCCCGGGTCAGCCGGCTCACCGTGAGCGCGATCTCGCCGGGGCGTACGTCCTGCTTGGGGTAGAGCTCGTCGAGATCGCGGCCGACCATACGGCGGACCAGGTCGTCCTCGGTCATGCCCTCGATCGGCTCGCTGGCGATCCAGGCGCCGTCGCGCAGGGTGGTGACCGTCCGGCAGATCTGGAAGATCTCCTCCAGGCGGTGCGAGATGAACAGCACCGCGGCGCCCTGTTCGCGCAGCGTCCTGACGACGCCGAAGAGGCGGGCCACCTCGCTGCCGGTCAGGGCCGCGGTCGGCTCGTCCATGATCAGGACGCGGGCCTCGAAGGACAGCGCCTTGGCGATCTCGACGATCTGCTGGTCGGCGATGGACAGGCCGCGCGCGGGCCGGTCGGGGTCGAGCTCGACCCCGAGGCGCTGCATCAGGGCCAGGGTCGCGGCGTGCGTGGCCTTGTGGTCGATCCGGCCGAGGGCGCGCCGGGGCCGGCGGCCCATGAAGATGTTCTCGGCGATCGACAGGTCGGGGAAGAGCGTGGGCTCCTGGTAGATCACGGCGATACCGGCGTCGCGGGCGTCACCGGGACCGTGGAAGACGACCGGCTCGCCGTCGAGCAGCACCTGGCCGGTGTCCGGCCGGTGCACTCCCGCGAGGGTCTTGATGAGGGTCGACTTGCCCGCGCCGTTCTCGCCGGCGAGGGCGTGCACCTCCCCGGGAAACAGCTCCAGGGAGACGTCCCGCAGGGCGCGAACCGCGCCGAAGGACTTCGAGATGTCCTTGAGCGCGAGAACCGGGGCCGGACCCGTGGTGGACGGGTGGGTCATTGGGGGCTCCTCGACGACGCCGGCGGGACGGCCCTCACGGCGTCGTGAAAGGTTTCAACTTGGTTGCCGGGACGTTAGGCATGGAGCGCATGTCACGTCAATGGGTTCGTGTCGAAAAAGTTTCGATGAACTCAGGTCACAGCCGGGTCACGAGCAACAGCCTTGGTCGCAGGGGTTGACACCCCTGCGAGGTCGCCATACTTTCCCGTCTTGAATCGTTTCACAGTGAAGCTGTTCTGAAGCCCTCAAGACCCGACGTCACAGGAGCCCTCAAGTGACCGAGCTCGCCGCGGTGAAGGCCGCTCTCAAGACCCAGGCCGTCGAGACGCCGTCGTGGGCGTACGGGAACTCGGGAACCCGCTTCAAGGTGTTCGCCCAGCAGGGCGTACCGCGTACCCCGCAGGAGAAACTGGAGGACGCTGCGCAGGTCCACGCGTTCACCGGGGTCGCGCCGACCGTCGCGCTGCACATCCCGTGGGACAAGGTCGAGGACTACGCCGCGCTGGCGAAGTTCGCCGAGGAGCGGGGCGTGAAGCTGGGCGCCATCAACTCCAACACCTTCCAGGACGACGACTACAAGCTGGGCAGCATCTGCCACCCGGACGCCACCGTGCGGCGCAAGGCTCTGGACCACCTGCTGGAGTGCGTCGACATCATGGACGCCACCGGATCCACGGACCTCAAGCTGTGGTTCGCCGACGGCACGAACTATCCCGGCCAGGACGATCTGCGGGGCCGGCAGGACCGGCTGGCGGAAGGTCTCGCCGAGGTGTACGACCGGCTGGGCGACGGGCAGCGGATGCTCCTTGAGTACAAGTTCTTCGAGCCGGCGTTCTACTCGACGGACGTGCCGGACTGGGGGACGGCGTACGCGCACTGTCTGAAGCTCGGGCCCAAGGCGCAGGTCGTCGTCGACACCGGGCACCACGCTCCCGGCACCAACATCGAGTTCATCGTCACCACGCTGCTGCGGGAGGGGAAGCTCGGCGGGTTCGACTTCAACTCGCGCTTCTACGCCGACGACGACCTGATGGTGGGGGCGGCCGACCCCTTCCAGCTGTTCCGGATCATGTACGAGGTGGTCCGTGGGGGTGGGTTCTCGTCCGAGGTGGCGTTCATGCTCGACCAGTGCCACAACATCGAGGCGAAGATTCCGGCGATCATCCGGTCGGTGATGAACGTGCAGGAAGCAACGGCGAAGGCACTGCTGGTCGACCGGGACGCTCTGGCCGTGGCTCAGCGCGACGGTGACGTGCTGGAGGCGAACGCGGTGCTGATGGACGCGTACAACACGGATGTACGGCCGCTGCTCGCCGAGGTGCGGGAGGAGATGGGACTCGACGCGAACCCCATCGCCGCGTACAAGCGGTCCGGGTGGGCCGAGAAGATCGTGGCATCGCGGGTTGGTGGGGAACAGGCCGGGTGGGGGGCGTAAGCGTCTGCCTGGTTCTGTCGTCTGCGGGGTGCGGGCCGCATGTGGCTGGTCGCGCAGTTCCCCGCGCCCCCAGGGAAACAATCTCACCCTCTTTTCAGTAAGGACTGGAAGTTCATGGCACTCCACCCCGAAGCCGCCGCTCTCCTCGCCCGGTCTCACCGGCTCGGCTCCGATCCCCGTAACACCAACTACGCCGGCGGCAACGCGTCCGCCAAGGGCACCGACACCGATCCCGTCACCGGCGGTGACGTCGAGCTGATGTGGGTCAAGGGGTCCGGAGGGGATCTCGGGACGCTGACCGAGGCGGGGCTGGCCGTGCTGCGGCTGGACCGGATGCGGGCGCTCGTCGACGTGTACCCGGGTGTCGAGCGCGAGGACGAGATGGTCGCCGCCTTCGACTACTGCCTGCACGGGAAGGGCGGGGCGGCCCCGTCCATCGACACCGCCATGCACGGGCTCGTCGAGGCCGCTCATGTCGACCATCTGCACCCGGACTCGGGGATCGCGCTCGCCTGCGCCGCCGACGGGGAGAAGCTGACTGCCGAGTGCTTCGGCGACACCGTCGCGTGGGTGCCGTGGCGCCGGCCCGGGTTCCAGTTGGGGCTGGACATCGCCGCGATCAAGGCGGCCAATCCGCAGGCGATCGGTGTCGTGCTCGGCGGGCACGGGATCACCGCCTGGGGTGACACGGCCGAGGAGTGCGAGAAGAACTCGCTGCACATCATCCGGACCGCCGAGCAGTTCCTGGCGGAGCACGGCAGGGCCGAGCCCTTCGGGTCCGTCATCGAGGGCTACGGCGCGCTCGGCGAGGCCGAGCGGAAGGAGCGGGCCGCCGCCCTCGCACCGTATGTCCGCGCCCTCGCGTCCCAAGACAAGCCGCAGGTCGGGCACTTCAACGACGCCGAGCCGGTGCTGGACTTCCTGGCCCGTGCCGAGCACCCGCGGCTCGCCGCGCTCGGGACCTCCTGCCCCGACCACTTCCTGCGGACCAAGGTGCGGCCGCTCGTCCTGGACCTGCCGCCGACCGCTCCGCTGGAGCAGGCCGTCGCGCGGCTGGACGAACTGCACGCCGCCTACCGCGAGGAGTACGCCGCCTACTACCAGCGGCACGCGCTGCCCGACTCCCCCGCCATGCGGGGCGCCGACCCGGCGATCGTGCTGATTCCGGGTGTCGGCATGTTCTCCTTCGGCAAGGACAAGCAGACCGCCCGGGTCGCCGGCGAGTTCTACGTCAACGCGATCAACGTGATGCGGGGCGCCGAGGCGGTCTCGTCGTACGCGCCGATCGAGGAGTCCGAGAAGTTCCGCATCGAGTACTGGGCCCTGGAGGAGGCCAAGCTCCAGCGGATGCCGAAGCCCAAGCCGCTCGCGACCCGCGTGGCGCTGGTGACGGGCGCAGGCAGCGGGATCGGCAAGGCCATCGCGCAGCGGCTGGTCGCCGAGGGCGCGTGCGTCGTCGTCGCCGACCTCAACGGCGAGAACGCGGCCGCGGTCGCCGAGGAGCTCGGCGGCAGCGACAAGGCCGTCGCCGTGACCGTGGACGTGACGGACGAGGAGCAGATCGCCGGAGCCTTCAAGGCCGCGCTGCTGGCCTTCGGCGGGGTGGACCTCGTCGTCAACAACGCCGGCATCTCCATCTCCAAGCCGCTCCTGGAGACCTCCGTCAAGGACTGGGACCTCCAGCACGACATCATGGCGCGCGGTTCCTTCCTGGTGTCGCGGGAGGCGGCCCGGGTGATGATCGCGCAGAAGCTGGGCGGCGACGTCGTCTACATCGCCTCCAAGAACGCCGTGTTCGCCGGTCCCAACAACATCGCCTACTCCGCCACCAAGGCCGACCAGGCCCACCAGGTGCGGCTGCTGGCCGCCGAGCTGGGCGAGCACGGCATCCGCGTCAACGGCGTCAACCCGGACGGCGTGGTGCGCGGCTCCGGCATCTTCGCCGGTGGCTGGGGCGCACAGCGCGCGGCCGTGTACGGCGTGGAGGAGGCGAAGCTCGGCGAGTTCTACGCCCAGCGGACCATCCTCAAGCGCGAGGTGCTCCCCGAGCACGTGGCCAACGCCGTCTTCGCGCTGACCGGTGGGGAGTTGACCCACACCACCGGTCTGCACGTCCCCGTCGACGCCGGCGTCGCGGCCGCGTTCCTGCGATGAGCGGGTCCGTGAAGTCGTACGCCGCGGTCGACCTCGGCGCGTCCAGCGGACGTGTCATGGTCGGCCGCGTCGGCTCCGACAGCCTGGAGCTGACCGAGGCCCACCGGTTCGTGAACCGGCCCGTGCGGGTCCCGGAAGGGCTGCGCTGGGACATCCTCTCGCTCTACGGCGGTGTCCTGGACGGCCTGCGCGCCGCCGGGCAGGTCGACTCCGTCGGCATCGACAGCTGGGCCGTGGACTACGGGCTGCTGGACGCCGACGGGGCGCTGCTCGGCAACCCCGTGCACTACCGGGACTCCCGCACCGAGGGCGTCGCGGAGAAGGTGTGGGCGACCGTGCCCGCACCCGAGCTGTACGCGGCGACCGGGCTCCAGTACGCGCCCTTCAACACCCTGTACCAGCTCGTCGCCGATCAGCTCTCCGGCGCCGAGCGGCTGTTGCTCATCCCCGATCTGCTCACCTACTGGCTCACCGGTGAGCAGGGCACCGAGCTGACCAACGCGTCGACGACCCAGCTGATCGATCCCCGGACGCGCGGATGGTCGTACGGCATCGCGCAACGGCTCGGTATCGACCTGGAGTTGTTCGCCCCGCTGCGGCAACCCGGCGACCCCGCGGGCCTGTTGCGTCCCGAGGTGCTGGAGGAGACGGGTCTGGTCGGGCCCGTCCCGGTGACGGCCGTCGGTTCGCACGACACGGCCTCCGCGGTGGCCGCCGTGCCCGCCTCCGGTGAGCGGTTCGCCTACATCTGCACCGGCACCTGGTCCCTGGCCGGCCTCGAACTGGACGCGCCGGTGCTGACCGAGGAGAGCCGGGCCGCCAACTTCACCAACGAGCTGGGGCTCGACGGCACGGTCCGGTATCTGCGCAACATCATGGGGCTGTGGCTGCTCCAGGAGTGCGTGCGGGCCTGGGGCGACCCGGACCTGGGCGAGCTGCTCCTCGACGCGGCCAAGGTGCCGGCGCTGCGGTCGGTGGTGGACGCGGGGGACGCGGCCTTCCTCGCGCCGGGGCGGATGCCGGAGCGGATCGCCGAGGCGTGCCGTGCCTCGGGGCAGCCGGTGCCCCGCTCCCCCGCCGAGGTCACGCGCTGCATCCTCGACTCGCTGGCGCTGGCCCACCGCAGGGCCGTCGAGGAGGCGCAGCGGCTGGCCGACCACCCGGTCGACGTCGTGCACGTCGTCGGGGGCGGTACGCGCAACGCCCTGCTGTGCCAGCTGACCGCCGACGCCTGTGGGCTGCCGGTGGTGGCGGGGCCGACCGAGGCGGCCGCGCTCGGGAACGTGCTGGTCCAGGCGCGGGCCCACGGTCTCGTGGGCGACCTCGCGGGCGGGCGTGAGCTGCTCACCCGGACCCAGCCGCTCACGCGGTACGAGCCGCAGGGCGACACCGCGCGCTGGCGCGAGGCACAGTCCCGGCTCGCCGGGGCCTGACCGGGGACTCCCCCACACCTCGCCCCCGGACTACGCTTCACCCATCCGATGATCGACCACAAGGAGCCGCGATGCGTGTCGCCCTGTTCCTGACCTGTGTCAACGACACGCTCTATCCGGACACCGGCCGCGCTGTGGTGAAACTGCTGACCAGGCTGGGCGTGGACGTGGACTTCCCGATGTCCCAGACCTGCTGCGGGCAGGCGCACTACAACACCGGATACCGGCATGACGCGGAGCCGCTGGCCCGGCATTTCTCCGATGTCTTCCGGGACTACGAGGCGATCGTGACGCCGTCCGGCTCCTGCGGGGCGATGGTGCGGGAGCTGTATCCGCGCATGGGTGAGCGGGCCCGGGCCGAGGGGCGCGGGGAGGGCCTCGCGGCCGTGCTGGCACCCGTCGTACCGAAGACGTACGAGCTCACGGAGTTCCTGGTGGACGTGCTCGGGGTGACGGACGTCGGGGCGTACTACCCGCACACGGTGACCTACCACCCGACCTGTCACGGACTGCGCGGCCTCGGGCTCGGCGACCGGCCCCGGCGGCTGCTCCAGGCGGTCGAGGGGCTTGAGCTGAAGGAGCTTCCGGGCGCCGACGAGTGCTGCGGCTTCGGTGGCACCTTCGCGCTGAAGAACGCCGATGTCTCGGCGGCGATGGGCGCGGACAAGGTGCGCAACGCCGAGTCGACGGGCGCCGAGGTGCTGTGCGCGGCCGACAACTCCTGCCTCATGCACATCGGGGGGACGATGGGCCGGCTGGAGTCGGGCATGCGGCCGGTGCACATCGCGGAGATCCTGGCGAGCACGGAGGAGGAACCGGCCGTATGAGCGGAACGTATCTGGGGATGCCGTCCTTCCCCGAGGCCGCGCACGAGGCGGTCGGCAACCGGACGCTGCGCGGCAATCTGCGCCACGCCACGCACACCATCCGCGCCAAGCGGGAGAAGGCCGTCGCCGAGGTCTCCGACTGGGCGGAGCTGCGCGAGGCGGGCAAGCAGATCAAGGACCACACACTGCGTCATCTCGACCGCTATCTCGTGCAGTTGGAGGAGTCGGTCGTGGCGGCCGGCGGCACCGTCCACTGGGCCACCGACGCCGACGAGGCCAACGAGATCGTGACCAAGCTCGTCAAGATGACCGGCGAGTCCGAGGTCGTCAAGGTCAAGTCGATGGCCACGCAGGAGATCGGGCTCAACGAGGCGCTGGAAGCCGAGGGCATCCGGGCCTACGAGACCGATCTCGCCGAGCTGATCGTGCAGTTGGGCAAGGACCGGCCCTCGCACATCCTCGTCCCTGCGATCCACCGCAACCGGGGCGAGATCCGGGACATCTTCGCGCGCGAGATGAGCGAGTGGGGCCGCCCGGCCCCCGAGGGGCTGACCGACACGCCCGCCGAACTGGCGGAGGCCGCACGACTGCATCTGCGGGAGAAGTTCCTGCGCGCCAAGGTGGGCATCTCCGGCGCCAACTTCATGGTCGCCGACACCGGCACCCTGGTGGTCGTGGAGTCCGAGGGCAACGGACGCATGTGTCTGACCCTGCCCGAGACGCTGATCTCGGTCGTCGGCATCGAGAAGATCGTGCCGACCTGGCAGGACCTTGAGGTCTTCCTGCAGACCCTCCCCCGCTCCTCGACCGCCGAGCGCATGAACCCCTACACGTCCACCTGGACCGGCACCACGGACGAGGACGGTCCGCAGACCTTCCATCTGGTGCTGCTCGACAACGGGCGCTCCGACACCCTCGCCGACGAGGTCGGCCGCCAGGCGCTGCGCTGCATCCGCTGCTCCGCGTGCCTGAACGTCTGCCCGGTGTACGAGCGGGCCGGCGGCCACGCCTACGGCTCGGTCTACCCGGGCCCCATCGGCGCGATCCTGAGCCCGCAACTCCGGGGCACGGCAAGCGAGATCGACGCCTCCCTGCCGTACGCATCCTCGCTGTGCGGGGCCTGCTACGAGGTCTGCCCGGTCGCCATCGACATCCCCGAGGTGCTGGTGCATCTGCGGGAACGGGTCGTGCAGGGCGGGCCGGTGGTCCGCGAGGGCAACAAGGTGGTGCTGAAGCCCGCCAAGGGGCACGCGGCCGAGCGGGCCGCGATGCGGGCGGCCCGCTGGGCGTTCGCCCACCCCGGCGTCCTGCGCACCGGCCAGCGGGCGGCCTCGCGCACCCGGCGGCTGCATCCCCGCAGCCTGCCGGGGCCCGGCAAGGCGTGGAGCGGGACCCGGGATCTGCCGGCGGTGCCCGCGGAACCGTTCCGCGACTGGTGGCAGCGCACCGGCGGCGGCAAGGAGGACGGCAAGTGAGCGGCAGGGAACGGATCCTGGGCCGGGTGCGGCGCGCACTGGCCGACGCCCGGGGCGAGGACACCCCGATCGAGCGCGCGTATCTGCGCGAGCACGGTGCCCGCGGTGTCGAGCAGACGGTGGAGCTGCTGGCCGAGAACCTCGCGGACTACCGGGCGATCGTGCACCGCTGCACGGCGGCCGACCTGCCGGCGACGCTCGCCGGAATGCTGGCGGCGCGGGGCTCGAAGACGGTCCTCGTGCCGGCGGGCCTGGCGCGGGAGTGGCTCGCGGAGGCCGACGCCGAACAGGTCGCGGACCGGGCGGAGAGCACCCCGCACGAACTGGACCGGATCGACAGCGTGGTCACGGCGTGCGCGGTCGCGATCGCCGAGACCGGCACCATCGTCCTGGACGGCGGTCCCGACCAGGGCCGCCGCCGGATCACCCTGGTCCCGGACCACCACATCTGTGTCGTACGGGTCCCGGACCAGGTCGTCTCCTCGGTGCCGCAGGCCCTTGTCCGCCTCGACCCGGTGCGCCCGCTGACATGGATCTCCGGTCCTTCGGCGACCAGTGACATCGAGCTGGACCGGGTCGAGGGGGTGCACGGTCCGCGCACCCTCGAGGTGGTGCTGGTGGACTCTCAGCCGAGCGAGGAGGTCAACTCATAGCTCCCTGAGGGGAGTTCGTACGAGGCGACGCCCTCCCCGAAGCCCAGGTACTCGACTCCGTCGACCTGCGACAGGGGTGTGCCCGCCTCACGCACGGAGTCGGGGTCGGCCGTGGGGATGCGCAGGGTCGCGGTGCTGTTGGCGGGGACGGCGACCCGGTGCGTGAACTCGCCGTCCCGCACCGCCCATGCGCTGACGATCTCGCCGTACGGCGAGAGGTGCGAACCGGCGACCCGGGTGATCCTGCCGGTGGGGTCGAGATGGGGCCGCAGGAAGAAGTGCCTGAAGCCCGGGTGGGCCGGGTCCTTGGCGATGCCGGCCATGCTCTCGTACATCCACTCCATGATCGCGCCGTAGGAGTAGTGGTTGAACGAGTTCATCTCGACCGGCCCGAAGCCCTCTTCCTCGGAGTACGAGTTCCAGCGCTCCCAGACCGTGGTGGCGCCGTTCCTCACCGAGTACAGCCAGGACGGCATCGCGTCCTGGTGCAGCACCTTGTACGCCAGTTCCACCTGGCCCTCCTCGGTGAGGACGGGGGCCAGGACGTGCACGCCGAGGAAGCCGACGGAGAGGGTGTTCTCGGCGTGTCCGACGCGGGTGCTGTCGGGGTGGGCGGCCTTGTAGGCGGCGGAGTTGCCGATGTTCTGGGCGAGGAGTTCCACCAGTGCGCGCCGCTGGCTCTCGGTGTCGTACAAGCCGAGTTTGAGGATCCAGAGCAGGGCGGTCTGGGTGTCGTCCTCGGTCCGGGTGGGGCTGCCGCCCGGGGTCCAGGGCGGCGGGGAGCCGAGGCTGGAACGCACGGTGAGGCGGCCGCCGTCGGTGCTCAGGTACTTGGTGACGAAGGCCCGTTTGACGTGGTCGAAGAGCTCCTCGTAGGCGTGGGCCTCGGCGGTGCGGCCGGTGGCGCGGGCCATGTCCGCCATGAGCCGGGCGCTGTGGGCGTAGTAGGCGTCGCTGACCAGCTGGGTGCTGGTGACCTGGAAGGCCAGCCAGTCGCCGAACATCGCGCCCTGTCCGGCGTAGGTGTCGCCGGTGCGGGCGCGGATCCAGTCCAGGTAGGCCGTCATCGCGTCCCAGCTGCGGTCGACGATGGTGGTGTCCCCGCTCATCTGCCACACGGTCCAGGGGACGACGACCCCGCAGTCCGCCCAGCCGCTGGCCGGGTCGGGCTCGTTGTAGCGGGCGCCGGGCGCGATCCAGGTGAACTGGGCGCCGTCCGCGCCGTAGGTGCGCTGGGAGTCGATCAGGATGTCCTGGAAGTGGCTCAGGAAGGCGACCGCATCGGCGTTGTAGAGGCCCGTCTGGGCGAAGAGCTGGGTGTCGCCGGTCCAGCCGCAGCGTTCGTCGCGCTGCGGGCAGTCGGTGGGCACCCAGAGGTAGTTGCCGCGCTGGCCCCAACGGACGTTGCTGATCAGCTGGTTGACGTCGGCGTCGTCCGTTTCCACGGTGCCGATGTCGTGGAGGGCGGAGGTGGCGACCCTGCCGGTCAGTTCGGTGAGGGTGACCGTCTGTGACGTGGTGACGCCGACGTAGCGGAAGCCGTAGAAGGTCAGGGAGTCCTGATGGGTCTCGCCCTCCGGGTCGCCCTTGAGGATGTAGGTGCTGGTGGCCCTGGCCGTGCGGAGGTTGGCCCGGTAGACCGAGCCCGCGGGGCCGTCCGCGCCCGCGCTCGCGTCGTTGAGCATCTCCCCCGGCGTGAAGGTCACTTCGGCCCCGGCGGGGCCGCGCAGGGTGTAGCGGGGCACGCCGACGAGGTTCTGGCCGAGGTCGATCACGGCGGTGTCGCCCGGGTGCAGGGTGACGTGGGCGGTGGCGGCACGGGTGGGATCGGTGACCGTGCGGGCGGGGTCGACGACGCGATCGCTGCCGCCGGTCCGGACGGTGATCGAGCACGGCCTGCGGTCCCACGCGGGCATCAGCCGGGCCGACTCGCCCGGGTAGGCGACGAGTCGGGAGTCGGGGAAGCGGGTGGTGAAGTCGTGCTCCTCGACCCCGGACCAGGTGGAGGCGTCGAAGTCGTTCGCGGTCCAGCCGGGCAGTTCCCTGCGGGCGTCGTAGGTCTGCCCGTCGTAGATGTCGTCGGCGCGGTGCGGGCCGGTGTCCGTGGCCCGCCAGTCGTCGCCGGGCGTGGTCACGACGCTCTGGGTCGAGCCGTCCTCGTAGCGGAGGAGGAGCTTGGCCTTGAGGGCGAGGCGGTTGCCGTCCTCGGCGTAGTAGACGCTGTGGTCGGAGACGCGGCCGTTGTACCAGCCGTTGCCCAGCACGGCCGCGAGAGTGACCTGGGGCTGCCCCGCCAACAGGCTGGTCACGTCGTAGGTGAAGTAGCTGACGGTGGTGTCGTAGTTGGTCCAGCCCGGCGTGAGGAGTTCGAGGGTGCTGCCGCCGTCCTGGGGCACGGTGACCCGGTGGCCGTCGACGTACGCCTCGTACACGCCGAGCGCGGAGATGTAGAGGCGGGCCTCGCGCACGCGGCCGGATGCCAGGGCCGTCTGTTTCCTCAGGAGCGGCGCGCCCGCGCTGTTCGGAGCCTTGCACGCCATGCTGATCCACTTCGCGCCGTCCCAGCCGGTGACGCCGTCGGTGGCGAGCAGGCCGGTCTCGAAACGGGCGGGCGGCGGTCCGGGGAGCGGGCGGCCGTGCTCGTCCCAGACCTGGACCGTCCAGTGGTAGCGGGTCGAGGCCTGCAGTGCGGGGCCCGCGTAGCGCACGGCCACCGAGTCCGCCGAGTCGATCCGGCCGCTGTCCCAGACGTCCGCGCGGCCTCCGGCCAGTCGGTCGGGGGTGGACGCGACCAGGATCCGGTACGCGGTCTGACGCCGTCCCCGGACCGGGGACGCGGTGCGCCAGCCGAAGCGCGGGCGGGCCGCGTCCACGCCGAGCGGATCGGTGCGGTGCTCCACCGTCAGGCCCTCGACGGCGGTGCGGCCGGGGGCCGCCGCGGTCCCCCGGACCGTGCCGGGGGGCACTGCGCTGCCGTTCGTGCTGTCGGCTCCGTCGGTCATGCCGTGGTCCCTTCGACTGCTCCCAGTTGTATCGATTCAGCTGGGTGGGCGGTTGAAGCTAGTGGCAGATGCGAGGGGTGTCCACCGCCCGCGCCGCGAGGTGAAACCGTTCAAGGCCGCATGTCTCACTGCGTCGTCGCGTCAGCTGTAGACGAGCGGGCAGCCGCGCCGCAGGGAGTGCTGGGCGGCGCGCAGGTACAGCGCCACGTAGAACGCGGCGTCCAGGTCCTCGGCCCAGGGCCCGGGTCGTGCGGCCGCGAAGCGTTGCGCCTCGCCGTCCAGGAACCACATGGTCAGGTCGAGGTTGTCGCAGGCTGCCGGTATCTCGTCCACCGGCAGGTCGACGGCGCTCGCGAGCCGTTCGGCGAGGGCGAGCACCTGAGGGGCACCGGCGACCATCGTCGTGTCGGCGTAGGAGGTCTCGGTCGGCAGCCAGATCTCCTCGTCGAGGGCGAACGGCACGAGCAGCGACCAGCCGCACAGGAGCTCGTACTCCTGCTGCGACAGCTGCGCCCGGCACAGCGCGTCGAAGCCGTCCATGGGAGGCACCAGCTTCTCCTCGAACGAGAGCCCCGCGCCGCGCACCAACCGCTCCGGCGCCTGCGGCACGGACTCGTAAGGCGGCAGCCCCCGGCGGCTCAACTCCGCGCCGAGGGCGGCCGCGAGGGCCCCGCGGCCGCCCTCGTCCTCCGTGTCGAACCACTCCTGCGCGCCCACGCTCACCAGATAGATCCCCATGTCCCGAAAAGTACAGCGGCCCACTGACAACGCCCCCGGCCGCCGCCCGGGACCCCGGTTCAGGGGCGGGTCAGCAACAGCGTGGGCAGGGTCTCCGTCAGGATCCGTTCACGGGGCAGGGTGAGGCCGAAGTGCCGGTGGAGGACCTCCAGGCACCTGCGGTGCACGACACTGTCGTCCAGGTCCTCGTCGGGCAGTCCGGCGGCGCTGAGCCGCTCCTGGACGGCGGTGGCCACCTCGGGGTCGCCCTCGGGGCTGCCGTGTCCCCAGCTGCCGTCCAGGTGAAGGTTGAACGCGCACATCAGGTTCTCGTCGTGCCGGTAGGCGAAGTGCGGGGGCACCGGCTTGCCGTTCTCCTCCTCGTACTCCAGGTGGAAGACGTGCAGTCCGCCCCGGTCGACCGGCCGGCTCCCGGTGCCGAACTCCCCTTGCCAGCCGCCGTACTTGATGACGTACGACCACTCGTCGAGCTCGCCGTGGCGCAGGGCGATGCCGTCCAGGGTGTCCCCGTACAGGCCTTCCAGCAGGTCCTGCACCTGGCGGCCGGTGAGTTCTCCGATGGCGCGGGGACTCGCGGGCCGGTGAGCGGTCTCGGCGACCCGTCGCGCCAGGGATTCCGACTCGAGGTCGGGGGCGATCACCACGCTGTAGCCACCCCAGGCGATGGACTGCGGTTCGGCGAGCCAGGCTATTGAGTCGGTCATGGCGGCCAACCCTGCCGTATCGGCCGGAGGGTGTCACTGAGTACACCCCCGAAGACGGGTTCTGCGCCCCATGTCTCCTGGTCCGCGGCTGCGTAGCTTCGTGAGCGAGGCACACGGGGTGCCGGACGAAGGGGGACGACGATGTTTCGCACGAGCTCACGGCGCACGCACGACACGGGACCCGCCGCCGAGGCGCTGCGGCTGGTGAAGGTCAGGCGGACCTACGGCACGGACGACAGTGCCGTGACCGCCCTGGACGGGGTCACACTGAGCCTCGCCCGGGGCACCTTCACCGCGGTGATGGGTCCTTCGGGGTCCGGGAAGTCCACGCTGCTCCAGTGCGCGGCCGGTCTCGACCGGCCCGACAGCGGGATCGTGCGGGTGGACGGCACGGAGCTGACGGGCGGCGGCGAGGCGGAGCTGACCAGGTTCCGGCGCGGGCGGGTGGGGTTCGTGTTCCAGCAGTACAACCTGCTGGAGACGCTGACGGTCGCCCAGAACACCGTCCTGCCGCTGCGGCTCGCCGGAAGGAGGGTCGACCGCGGGCGGGTCACGGAGGTCCTGACCGCCGTCGGTCTCGGCGACCGGCTCGGCCACCTGCCCGACCAGCTCTCCGGCGGCCAGCGGCAGCGGGTGGCGATCGCCCGGGCCCTCGTCACCGATCCCCGGGTGATCTTCGCGGACGAGCCGACGGGCGCCCTGGACACCCGGAGCGCGCGGGACGTGCTGCGGCTGCTCCAGGAGGCGGTACGGGTGCACGGCCGGACCGTGGTGATGGTGACGCACGACCCGGTCGCCGCCTCCTGGGCCGACTCGGTGCTGTTCCTCGCGGACGGCCGCCTCGCGGGCCACATGGAGGCTCCGACGCCGGACGCGGTGGCCGAGCGCCTCGCGCACCTGGGCGACGACGTGACGGCGGGGGTGTGAGCGATGTTCGTGCTGGCGATGCGGTCGATACGGCAACGGCCCGGGCGGTTCCTCGCGACCCTGGTGAGCGCCTTCCTGGGTGCGGGGATCATCATGACGTTCAACTCGCTGTACGACACGGCGGGCCGGCCGGGTGTCGACCCGGCGAGCAAGGAGATCCTGACCACCTCGGCGAGTGTCGTCGGCGGCTACGGCACCCTGCTGGTGTTCTTCGCCGTGGCCTCGACACTGACGGTCAACGTCCGTCAACGCGCGGGTGAGTTGGAGCTGCTGCGCTGCTCGGGAGCGACTCCGGGGCAGATCGGGCGGATGGTCGTGGGCGAGACCGTGGCGGTCGCGCTGATCGGGGCCGTGCTGGCGATCGGTCCGGCGATGCTCGGCGGGCAGGCGCTGCTGGACGTCTTCAAGGACAGCGGGCAGGTCGCACGGAGCGTCGATCACTCCTTCGGTCCCGTCGCGCTGCTGTCGGGCTTCGACATCACCCTGGTCGCGGCGGCGGGCGCCGCCCTCCTCGCGGTACGACGGGCCACGCGCGGGCGTCGGCAGCGGGGTCGGGCGCGCACCCGACTCGCGTACGGGGCACTGGGCGTCGGCGCCCTGTCGACCGTCTCCACCTTCGCGTTCTCGGCGACGGACGAGGCGCTCATGGCGACTCCGGCGTACGGGGCGATCCTGCTGTCCGTGGGGTTCGCGCTGCTGTCGCCGCGGCTCCTGAAGGGCGTCCTGGAGCGGCTGCCGCTGACCGGTGCGAGCGGCTGGCTGGCCGTGCGGAACCTGCGCCGACGGGCGGATCACCTCTCCGGGATCCTGATGTCCCTGATCCTGTTCACGGCGGTGTCCGTCGCCACGCTGTACATGCAGGGTGTCGAGAGCGACGCCATGAGGGCCTCGGGTGCGGTCAGGACCGCCGACGCGAAGAACCTCCAGACGCTGAACCTCACGGTCGTCGGCATCATCGTGGTGTTCGTGTGCGTGATGCTCGTCAACTCGCTCTACGCGGCGACGACCTACCGCGGCCGGGAGTTCGGGCAGCAGCGCCTGGCCGGGGCCGGCCCTGGGCAGGTGCTGGGCACCGTCGGCACGGAGGGGCTGATCCTCACGGCCGTCGGGCTGTTCTTCGGCACGGTGGCGGCGCTCGCCGGGATCATTCCGTTCACGATCGTCCGCACCGACTCGGTGCTGCCCCACCAGGGCCTCGGCATCTGGCTGGCGGTGGGATCGACCGCGGCGGCCGTGACGATCGGCACGAGCCTGGCCACGGCCCGCAGGGTGCTGCGCGTTCCCGCGGTGGAGGCGGTGGGGTCCACGGCGTGAGGGACACGGCAGGTCAGGGGGCGTCGCTTCGGTGGCGCCCCCTTCTCGGCGCCCTCTCCCAGCGCCCCCTGCTCAGCGCCCTCCGCGCGCGTCCAGCCGACTTCGAACACGTGACAGAAGAGGTGAACAAGCGCTTAGATAGTTGGCGGAAACGAGTTCGCGCCGCGCTGGAGGCCCCGTTGCTGTTCACATCCGTCGACGACGTCTCCGCACGCCTGGCCGCGACCGGCTACCTCGCCTCGCCCTCGGTCGCCACCACCGTCTTCCTCGCCGACCGGCTCGGCAAGCCGCTCCTGGTCGAGGGCCCCGCCGGGGTCGGCAAGACGGAGCTCGCCAAGGCGGTGGCCGAGGTCGCCGGGGCGCGACTGGTCCGCCTGCAGTGCTACGAGGGCGTGGACGAGTCCCGGGCGCTGTACGAGTGGAACCACGCCAAGCAGCTGCTGCGCATCAGCGCCGGCCGGGACGAGACCTGGGACGAGGCCCGCACCGACATCTTCAGCGAGGAGTTCCTGCTCTCCCGGCCTCTGCTGACGGCCATCCGTGGCGAGGAGCCCAAGGTGCTCCTCATCGACGAGACCGACAAGGCGGACGTCGAGGTCGAGGGCCTGCTCCTGGAGGTGCTGTCCGACTTCCAGGTCACGGTCCCCGAACTCGGCACCATCACCGCGTCCCGCCGCCCGTTCGTCGTCCTGACCTCCAATGCCAGCCGCGAACTGTCGGAGGCCCTGCGCCGCCGCTGCCTGTTCCTGCACATCGGGTTCCCCGAGGAGGAGCTGGAGCGGCGGATCGTACGGCTGAAGGTGCCGGGCCTCGACGAGACGCTGGCGACATCCGTGGTGCGGGTCGTGGGGGCGCTCAGGGCCATGGACCTGCGCAAGGTGCCCTCGGTCGCCGAGACCATCGACTGGGCGCGCACGCTGCTCGCGCTGGGGGCGGACCACCTCGACGAGACGGTCGTACGGGACAGTCTGGGCGTGCTCCTCAAGCACCAGGACGACATCCTCAAGGCCGGGGCCAAGCTCGACCTGGACGCGGTGTGAGCACCGCCGAGCGGCTCACCTCCCTGGTCGGCGCCCTGCGCGCGCACGGCGTGCGCATCGGGACCGGTGAGACGGTGGACGCCGCACAGGCGGTCGAGGCGCTCGGATTCGCCGACCGGGAGCGACTGCGGGAGGGCCTGGCGGCGACCTTGCTGCACAGCACGGCCCAGCGGCAGGTCTTCGACCCGGTGTTCGACCTGTACTTCCCGCGGGGCGTCGGCGGGCCCGACACCGGCCCCCCGGACCGGGAGGAGCTGCGCGAGCGGCTCGCCAGAGCCCTCGCCGCGAACGACGAGACCCTGATGGCCCGCCTCGCGGCGGAGGCCGTCGACGGGTTCGGCGGATACGGCAACTCCCCTTCCTCGGACGGCTGGTCGTCGTACCAGACCCTCGACCGGCTGCGCCCGCAGACGCTGCTGGCGCGTGTCCGCGACGACGTGCGGGGGCGGCAGGGGATGTCCGGGTTCACGGACCGGCTGCTGGAGGACGAGATCCGGCGGCGCATCGAGGCGTTCCGCGCGCTGGTGGCCGCGGAGGCCCGGCGGCGGGTGGCGGAGCGGCGGGACCTGGACGAGATCGCGCGGCGGGCGGTGGCTCCGACGACGGACCGGGTCGACTTCCTGTTCGCGGGGAAGGACCGGCTGGCCGAACTGCGGCGCACGGTCCAGCCGTTGGCCCGCAAGCTCGCCACCCGGCTGGCGGCCCGCCGCCGTCGTGCCGCCCGGGGCAGCATCGATCTGCGGCGGACGCTGCGCGGTTCGCTGTCGACGGGCGGGGTGCCGATGAAGCCGGTGCTGCGCAGGCGCCGGCCGGCCCGGCCCGAACTGGTGCTGCTGTGCGATGTGTCGGGCTCGGTGTCGGGGTTCTCGGACTTCACGATGCTGCTGGTGCAGGCGCTGCACGACCAGTTCGGCAAGGTGCGGGTGTTCGCCTTCGTCAACCGGCTCGACGAGGTCACCCGGCTCCTCGAGCACGGCGCGGCCGACGCGGCGGGGCTCGGCGCCCGCATCCGGGCCGAGGCCACGCTGACGGGCTGGCACGGCAGCAGCGACTACGGCGTCGCCCTGGGCGAGTTCGCGTCGCGGTACGGGGACGCGCTGAGCCCCCGCACGACGGTGTTCGTGCTCGGCGACGCCCGCACCAACATGAGCGACCCGAACCTGCCCGCCGTACGGGAGATCACCGAACGGGCGCGCCGGGTGCACTGGTTGAACCCGGAGGCCCGAGCGCAGTGGGGCACGGGCGACTCGGCGGCGTACGAGTACGCCGAGCTCGTGGAGATGCACGAGTGCCGCAACGTCCGGCAGTTGAGCGAGCTGGTGGGGCGACTGCTGCCGATCTGACGAACGGCTTCGCGGCCGTGCCCGCCTGGCGCAAGGGCGACATCGGCGCGCCGAGCGTGGAGCGGGTTCCGGAGCCCGCGCTGCGGTGCCTGGCCGGCGATCCCGATCCGCGGGTGCGGGCCGGGGTCGCCGAACTCGTCGGCACGTTCGCCCACGCCGACGCCTGTGCCGTCGCCGCCCTGGAAGCGGGGTCGCGCCGGCGGCCCCAGCCCCTCCGTCCGGAAGAAGGCGGGCTGGTACGCGCCCGGCGCATCGCACCACGCGCGTCCAGGTGGCTCAGGCCGCCAGCTGCGGGTACAGCGCCCCGAGTCCGGCGGCGAGTCCGGCCTTCACCTGGCGGGTCAGGTCGTCGGCGAGGACCTCGAAGGCGCCGGACTCGATGCCGTCGAGGGCCTGTGCGGCCACGCTCTCGGGGGTGACCTTCGGGGCGTCGATCTTCGCGGTCATGTCGGTGTCGACGTACCCGACGTGCAGCCCGGTGACCTCGATGCCGCGCGGCTTCAGGTCCAGGCGCAGGGAGTTGGTCTGCGACCACAGGGCGGCCTTGGAGGCGCTGTAGGAGCCGGCGACACCGAGCCAGGACAGGACCGAGTGGACGTTCAGGATGTGGCCGCCGCCGTTGCGCTCGATGACCGGGACGAAGGCCCGGGTGACGAGGAGGGGACCGTAGAAGTTGGTCTCGAACTCACGGCGGACGTCCTCCACGGGGGCGTCGAGGAAGTTCGCGTTCACGGACGCGCCGGCGTTGTTGATCAGCAGGGTGACGTCCTGCGCCTGCTCGGCGGCTGCCGCTACGGAGGCGGGGTCGCTCACCTCCAGGGCCAGCGGCACCGCGTCCGGGTGCGTGACGGTCCTGGGGTCGCGGGCGGTGGCGTACACCTTCTTGGCGCCACGCTCGTACAGAGCGGTCACCAGCGCCCGGCCGATGCCGCGGCTGCCGCCGGTGACCAGGGCGACGGAACCTTCGAGGGTGGTCATGAGTGTCTCCAAGCACAGCGAGAAAATGATCGGTTTACCTACGCCCAGTAGCGTAAACCGATCGGTTTCCGATGGCAAGCCGAGGCCACTTCCCTACGCTCCGAAGCGACGGAGGGGGTCCCATGAAGGCAGTCGTCCAGGACCGGTACGGCTCGGCGGACACACTGGAGCTGAGGGAGGTCGAGCAGCCGGTGCCGGCCGCCGACGAGGTCCTCGTGCGGGTGCACGCGGCCTCGGTCAACGCCTACGACTGGCACTACCTGCGCGGCGACCCGAAGATCGCCCGGCTGGCGTTCGGGCTGCGCGCGCCGAAGGTGCGGATCCGCGGCCGGGACTTCGCGGGCCGTGTCGAGGCGGTCGGCGCCGAGGTCAAGGGGCTGCATCCGGGTGACGAGGTGTACGGCGAGGCGGACGGGACGTTCGCCGAGTTCGTGTGCGCCAAGGACGGTGCGACGGACCTCAAGCCGGCCGCTCTCTCCTTCGAGCAGGCGGCCGCGATGCCGCTGGCCGCGAACACCGCGCTCATCGGACTGCGGGACGTGGCCGGAGTCCAGGCCGGCCAGTCCGTGCTGGTGAACGGCGCGTCGGGCGGTGTGGGTACCTTCGCCGTGCAGATCGCGAAGGCGTACGGCGCCGAGGTGACCGGTGTGTGCGGCGCGCGCAACGTCGAACTGGTCGGCTCGCTGGGGGCGGACCAGGTCGTCGACTACACCCGGGAGGACTTCACCCGCGCCGGGCGCCGCCACGACGTCGTACTGGATCTGGTGGGCAATCGCTCACTGCGCGATCTGCGGCGCGCCACGGCCCCGGCCGGGACCATCGTCCTGTCCGGGGGCGGAGTGTATGAGGGCGGCAGTCTTCTCGGCCCGGTGCGGCTGACGCTCCGGGGGCTGCTCCTCTCCCCCTTCGTCCGGCAGCGGGTGCTCCAGCTCCCGGCGAGGGCACGCAAGGAGAACCTCGGGGCACTGCGCGAACTCGCCGAGGAAGGGAAGATCGCCCCGGCCGTCGAGCGGACGTATCCGCTCGACGAGGCGGCCGAGGCCATCCGGCATCTGGAGGTGGAGCACGCGCGCGCGAAGATCGTCGTCACGGTGTGACCCGTGACGGCCCGGGACCGGCCTTCCTCACTTGCCCTTCGCGTAGTCCTTCGCCATGCCGCCCGCGAAGTCGTAGACCACGCACTGCTCGTCGCCGACGACCCAGGCGTCGTGCCCGGGTGACACCACGAAGATGTCGCCGGGGCCCACTTCGCCCTCGCCGCCCTCGTCCATGACGACGTGCAGGCGGCCCGAGACCACATAGCCGTTGTGGTGGACCTCGCAGCTGCTGGTGCCCGCGATGGGGGCCACGGACTCGGACCAGCGCCAGCCCGGCTCGAAGGTCCCCACGGCGAAGTCCAGTCCACTCATGTGGACCGCTTCGAGGTGGCCACGCGGGAAATCGCGGCGCTCGTCCGGCTTGTCGAGCGTCTTCACCTCAAACATGACGGCTCTCCCTTCCGGCCGTGTTGCGGTACGGCCGGGGCCGGTCTCCGTGTGCCGCCCCTCCTGGGCCGCACCGGCGGGGGCCGGGCCCCATCACTCCATGGTCCGCCTGTCCAGCCGGGGCTGCCATTCGGGTGACGGCGCCGCTCCCCGCCCGCGGCGTCACTCCCCGCCCGCGCAGAGCCGGGCAAAACGCTCCGCGTCGACATTGCCGCCGGAGACGATCACGCCGACCCGGTCCGGCAGACCGCTCACCTTGCCGGTGAGCAGTGCGGCCAGCGGGGTCGCACCGCTCGGCTCGACGACGATCTTCAGCCGCTCGAAGGCGAACCGCATGGCCGCGCGGATCTCGTCGTCGCCGACCAGCGCGATCTCGTCCACCAGCCGCCGGTTCACCGAGAAGGTCAGCTCGCCGGGCGTGTGCAGGGCCTGTCCGTCGGCGATGGTCTTCGGCACCGGGATGCTGATGCGCCGGCCCGCCTCCAGGGAACGCCTGGTGTCGTCGCCGGCCTCCGGTTCCACGCCGACCATACGGATGCCCGGGTACAGGCCCTTGGCGGCGGTCGCGCTCCCCGCCATCAGCCCGCCGCCCCCGACCGGCGTGAGGAGAGCTTCCAACTCACCCGTCTCCTCCAGGAGTTCGAGGGCGGCCGTGCCCTGCCCCGCCATCACGTGCGGGTGTTCGTACGGCGGGATGAGCGCCAGGCCCCGCTCGACGGCCAGAGCCTCGGCGATCGCCTCGCGGTCGCCGGTGTACCGGTCGTAGGTGACGATCTCGGCGCCGTACCCCTCGGTGGCCGCCCGCTTGGAGCGCGGGGCGTCCTCGGGCATGACGATCACCGCGGTGGTGCCGAGCTCGCGGGCGGCGAGGGCGACGGCCTGGGCGTGGTTCCCGGAGGAGTAGGCGGCGATGCCCCGGGCCAGCTGCTCCGGGGTCAGCCGGGAGGCCGCGTTGTAGGCGCCGCGGAACTTGAAGGCACCGACGCGCTGGAAGTTCTCGCACTTGAGGAAGACCTCGGCGCCGACGAGGGCGTCGAGAGTCCGCGAGCGCAGCACCGGCGTGCGGTGCGCGATGCCGTCGAGGCGGGCGGCCGCGTCCCGGACGTCGCCGAGCGTGAGCAGTGGGGTGGTGGTCGTCACGAGTGCCCTCCGGCGTTCGTCTGTTGCGCCTGTTTCCGGGACTGGGACAGATAGCTGTAGGCGGACGCGCGGGAGATCCCGAGGCGTCCGGCCACCTGCTCGATCGCCCGCCTGACCGCGAACACGCCCCGTTCGTCCAGGCTGCGGAACAGGTCCAGGCGACCGGCACGGTCGAGCAGCGCCCACGACTGGTGGCGGTGCGCGTCGAGCATGACGTCGACGACGGAGTCGATGTCGTCGCCGAAGGTGGTGACGGGTGGCTCCTCGCGCGCTGCGCCGATCCCGGCGAGGGCTCCCAGCAGGGCGTGGACCTCGCTCGCCGCGGTGACGTCGACATTGACGCACACCGCGCCGAAGACCCGGCCCGAGGAGTCCCGCAGCAGCATCGTGGACGACTTGACCAGGGTGCCGGTGTCGGTCCGGGTGACGTAGTTGAGCTCGTCGGCCGCCTCGTCACCGCGGGCCACCATGCGCATGCCGATCTCGCTCATCGCGCCGCCCACCCTGCGCCCGGTGACCGAGCCGGCGATGGCCACCACCGAGTTCTCCGGTCTGCGGTAGTCGTGCAGCACCACCTCGCACACCGGCCCGAAGGTCGCCGCGATCCCGTCGACGACCGGCCTGAGCGCGGCGAGGATCGCGTCCCGCTCTGTCTCCATCACACCCTCCCTGCCCCCTCTGTCCAGTCTAGACTAGCAATCCAACGACTAGACCACCAGTCCAACTTCGCATTTGCCCCCCTCCTTGTCCCGGGATCTTGACGACCCGGATGTTACCGGTAACATCGATCCCATGTCCTCGACACTGGCGCCTGCGCGCACCGCTCCGGTCTTCAGTCCGGCCGCCGTGGTCGCCTCCTGCGTCGGTTTCGTCCTCATCGGGGCCCTCCAAGCGCTGTACGGTCCGGCGATCCCCGCGTTCCGGAGGGAGTTCGGCCTGTCGCCCTCCGGGGCCGGACTGGGGCTGAGCGCTCATTTCGTGGGCGGGGTGGCCGGGGTCCTGTTGTTCGACCGGCTCTTCGGCCGGATCGGCAACCGGCGGATCCTGGGCGCCTCGTACCTGCTGATGGCGGTCGGCGCCGCGGGTTTCGCGCTCGCGCCGAACTGGCCGGCCGCCCTGACCGCCGCGCTGCTGGCCGGACTCGGCTTCGGTGGCATCGACTACGGCCTGAACCAGCTGTTCGCGGTCGGCTTCGGTCACCGTTCCACCGCGATGCTGAACATCCTCAACGCGCACTTCGGCGTGGGCGCGATCCTCGGTCCCGCCCTCATCGGCGTGGTGGGCGCCGGGCACTATCCGGCGGTCTTCCTCGGTTTCGCGCTCGCCAACCTGCCGTTGCTGCTGTGCCTGAAGGGCGTACGGGACCGGGCGCCGCAGCCGTCCGGCACGGCTCCCGGCTCCCCCGGGGTCCTCGGCCGCAGCCTGGCCTCGGTGCTCGCCGTGTTCGTCGCGCTCTACGTCCTGCACGTGGGCGTCGAGGCGGGCGTCGGTGGCTGGGAGCCCACGCATCTGGAGACCGTGGGCTACGGCGCCGGGGTGGCCGCGACCGCCACCTCCGTCTACTGGCTGATGATGACGGTGGGCCGCTTCCTGGTCGCGCCGATCGCGCTGCGGTACTCGGCACCGGCCATCGTCACCGTGTCCTGTGCGGGCATGACGGTCTGTCTCGTGCTGGCGTCCGTACGGGAGTTGGCCCCCTACGCGTATGCCGGTGTCGGTCTGTTCATCGCGCCGATCTTCCCCACCGGTCTGCCCTGGCTGCACCGGGCCGCCCCCGGCGCCCGACGCGCCGGCGCGCTGGTCATCGCCGCCTCGATGCTCGGCGGTGTGGCGGCGGGGCCGGTGCTGGGCAAGGCCATCGAATGGTCCGGGATCCGGGCCGTGCCGCTGCTGCTGAGCGGTGTCTCCGCGCTGTGCCTCGCCGCCACGCTCTGGCTCGTCCGCAGTACCCGAACCCGCTGAATCCCGCTGAACTCCGCTGAACTCCGCTGAACTCCGCTGACTGGAAGGGATGCCCCGCATGCCCGCTCTGACGACGTCCCCCGACGGTTTCCTCCTGCACGGTGAGCCGTTCCGGATCATCTCCGGGGCCATGCACTACTTCCGGATCCATCCCGACCAGTGGACCGACCGGCTGCGCAAGGCCCGGCTGATGGGTCTGAACACCATCGAGACGTATCTGCCGTGGAACCTCCACGAGCCCGAACCCGGCACCCTGGTCCTGGACGGCATCCTCGACCTGCCCCGCTGGCTGCGTCTGGCCCAGGACGAGGGTCTGCACGTCCTGTTGCGCCCCGGGCCCTTCATCTGCGCCGAGTGGGACGACGGCGGTCTGCCCGCCTGGCTGCTCGCGGACCCCGGCATCCGGCTGCGCAGCAGCGACCCCCGCTTCACGGCGGCGTTCGACGGCTACCTCGACCGACTCCTGCCCGCTCTGCGACCGTTCATGGCGGCGCACGGCGGCCCGGTGATCGCCGTGCAGGTGGAGAACGAGTACGGGGCGTACGGCGACGACACCGCGTACCTCAAGCACGTCCACCAGGCACTGCGCGACCGCGGTGTCGAGGAGCTGCTGTACACCTGCGACCAGGCCAACGCCGAGCACCTGGCGGCCGGCACCCTGCCGGGCACGCTCGCCACGGTCACCTTCGGCAGCCGCGTCGAGGAGAACCTGGCCGCCCTCCGCGCCCACCAGCCCCAAGGCCCGCTGATGTGCTCGGAGTTCTGGATCGGCTGGTTCGACCACTGGGGCGGCCCGCACCACGTACGGCCCGCCGCCGACGCCGCCGCCGACCTGGACCGCCTGCTGTCGGCCGGCGCCTCCGTCAACATCTACATGTTCCACGGCGGCACCAACTTCGGCTTCACCAACGGCGCCAACCACAAGCACGCCTACGAGCCCACCATCACGTCCTACGACTACGACGCCCCGCTCACCGAGAGCGGTGACCCCGGCCCCAAGTACCACGCCTTCCGTGAGGTGATCGCCCGCCACACGGCCGTCCCCGAGGAGCCGGCCCCGGCGCCCGCGCCCAAGCTCGCGGTCACCGACGTCGATCTGGACCACCGGGCGCCGCTGCTGCCGTACGTGCGCGGACTGCCGTCGACGGACACCGGGACACCGGTGACGATGAACGAACTGGGCGTGCACACCGGTTACGTGCTCTACCGCACCACGCTTCCCGGTTCGGGCGACGGCCTGCTGCACTTCCCGGGCGGGGTCGGCGACCGCGCGCAGGTCTTCGTGGACGGCGCCTGCGCCGGCGTCCTGGAGCGGGAACGGCACGACGAGACCCTGCCCGTGCGGGTGCCGCACACCGGGGCCGTCCTCGAAGTGCTCGTGGAGAACATGGGCGGGGTCAACTACGGGCCGCGCATCGGGGCTCCCAAGGGGCTGCTGGGCCCGGTGTCCTTCCAGGGCACCGAACTGCGCGGCTGGGAGTGCCGGGCCGTGCCGCTGGACGACCTGGCCGCGGTGCCGTTCGGCCCGTCCGAGGCGCGCACGGACGCCGTGCCCGCCTTCCACCGGGGCACCTTCGAGGTGGACGGCCCGGCGGACACCTTCCTCGCCCTGCCCGGCTGGACCAAGGGCCAGGCCTGGGTCAACGGCTTCCACCTCGGCCGTTACTGGAACCGCGGCCCGCAGCACACCCTGTACGTCCCCGCGCCCGTCCTGCGCCCCGGCACCAACGAACTGGTCCTGCTGGAGCTGCACGCCACCACCGGCACCCGCGCCCAGCTCACCGACACGCCCGACCTCGGCCCGGAGATCGACTGATGTCCCACCCGCACCACCTGCGCGTCCCCTCCCCCGCCGGTCCTCCGCTGACGGGGCACCTGCCCTTCACGGACGCCCCCGGGGTGCCCGACCCGATCGAGGTGACCAGCCGCTGGCTCACCCGGGGCGGCCGTGCCTGGTTCCCGGTCTCCGGTGAGTTCCACTACTCCCGCTGTCCCGCCGGGGAGTGGGAGGAGGAGCTGCTGAAGATGAAGGCGGGCGGGATCACGGCCGTCGCCAGTTACCTCATCTGGATCCACCACGAGGAGATCGAGGGCCGCGTCCGCTTCGACGGCGACCGCGACCTGCGGCGCTTCGCCGAACTGTGCGCCCGGCACGACCTGGACTTCATCCCCCGGATCGGCCCCTGGTCGCACGCGGAGGTCCGGAACGGCGGCCTGCCCGACTGGGTCCTGGCCCGCGACTGCCGACCCCGTACCGACGACCCGGCGTACCTGGACGCCGTACGACCCTGGTTCGCCGCGATCGCCGAACAGCTGCACGGTCTCGACCGGGCCCACGGCGGCCCGATCGTGGCGATCCAGATCGAGAACGAGCTCTACGACCAGCCGAACCATCTGCTGACGCTGAAGCGGATGGCCCAGGACGCCGGCCTGAGCGCGCCGCTGTGGACGTCGACCGCCTGGGGCGGGGTCCAACTCCCGCCGGACGAACTGCTCCCCCTCTACGGCGGCTACACCGAGGCCTTCTGGACCGAGGCCGACGGCGGCTGGCCCGACACCTGCCGCAAGCACTTCTTCTTCACCCACCAGCGCGACGACGAGGGCATCGGGTCCGATCTGCGGCCGGTACGGGTGCGCGGCAGCGAGCCCGACGCCTTCGCGGACCGATTCCCCTGGGCCACCTGCGAGTTGGGCGGCGGCATGGCGGTGTCGTACCACCGCAGGCCGTACGTCGACCCGGACGACATCGGAGCCCTCGGCCTCACCAAGATCGGCTGCGGCTCGGTCTGGCAGGGCTACTACATGTTCCACGGCGGCACCAACCCGGTGGGTGAGCTCAGCACCCTGCAGGAGTCCCACGCCACCGGCTATCCGAACGACCTGCCGGTCCTGACGTACGACTTCCAGGCACCGCTCGGCGAGTACGGCCAGTACCGCCGCACCTACCACGAACTGCGCCTCCAGCACCTGCTGCTGGCGGACTTCGGGCACCTCGTCGCCTCCATGGAGTCCGTGCTGCCCGAGCAGCTGCCGGACGGGCAGTTCGACCGGGACACCCTGCGCTGGGCGGTGCGCGGTGACGGCACCTCGGGCTTCCTGTTCGTCAACAACCACCAGCCGCACGAGCGGCTGCCGGAGCACCCGGAGACGTCCTTCACGGTCGAATTCCCCACTCCAGATGGGGAATTGACCCTGCCCAGCGTTCCCGTCACGGTGCCGAGCGGCGCGTACTTCTGCTGGCCGCTGCGTCTCGACGTGGCCGGTCTGCGGCTGGAGTGGGCCACCGCCCAGCCGGTGTGCACGGTCGACGTCGAGGGCCGTACGGTCCTCGTGCTGGCCGCGACGGACGGCATCGCGCCCGAACTCGCCCTGGACGCGGCCACGGTGTCGGCCCTGCACACCCCAAGCGGCACCGCCACCCAGGTCGGCGGCCGACTCCTGGTGACCGGACTGCGCCCCGGCACCGACGCCCTGGTGGAGGTGGACACCGCCGAGGGCGCAAGGGTCGGCCTGCTGGTGCTGGACGCGGCGACGGCCCGTACCGCCTACCGGGGCCGGGCATGGGGTGCCGAGCGGCTGGTGCTGAGCGAGGACGGTGTGGTCTTCGACCGGGACGAGGTACGGCTGCACGGTCCGGGGACGACGACGTCGTTCGCCGTGCTGCCCGCGCCCGAGCGGGCCCCCGTGGTCGACGGGGTGACCGCGGAAGGGGTCGCCGACGGCGTGTTCGTCCGTTACACGGCCCCGCCGGCCCCCGCCCGCGCGGACTCCGCGCCCGAGGTGACCCTCGTGCGGGCCGCCGGTCCCGCGCCCGAGACCGTCACCGGTGTCCAGGGCCGGGCGAGCGCGCCCGCCGACAAGTACTTCGACACCGTGGCCGCCGAGTACCACGTACGGGTTCCGGACGCGCTGCCGCCCGGGACGCTGCTGCGGCTGCGCTGGAGCGGGGACGTGGGGCGGGCGTACGTGGGAGACACGCTGGTCGCCGACCAGTTCTGCTCGGGGCGGGTGTGGGACATCGGCCTCGACCGGCTGCCCGCGGAAGCGCTGCGGACCGGGGGTCTGCGGCTGCGGGTGCTGCCGCTGCACGCCCAGGCGCCGGTGCACCTGCCCGAACAGGCCCGCGGCGCCCGGGAGACGGCCGCCGTCGCACACGCCGACTGGGTCACCAGGCGCACCCGTTCGGTCCGGGCGGGCTGACCTGCTCCGGAGACCGGCGCCTGCCCGCCTATGCTGTGCCCCCCGGGCGGGCCCGCGCCGCCGCACGACCGCCCCCACCACGTCGAGGAAACCGCCACCATGACCCCAAGCGCCGCCGAGGGAGCCGCACCGAAGGGGCGCAGCCGACGCAACTTCGCCGGCTCGCGTCCGGTGATGGACGACGTGGCCCGGCTCGCCGGTGTCTCCAAGCAGACCGTCTCCCGTGTGCTCAACGAGCATCCGTCCGTCCGCCCGGAGACCCGCGAGGCGGTCCTGACGGCCATGCGGACCCTCGGCTACCGGCCCAGCCGCAGCGCCCGTTCGCTGGCCAGCGGCCGCACCCGGATGCTCGGGGTCATCACCTTCGACGCGGCCCGCTACGGACCGGCAGCGATCCTGACCGCGATCAACACGGCCGCCCAGGAGGCCGGTTACCTGCTCAGCTCGATCTCCCTGGACACGGCGGAGCACGACACGGTCGTCGAGGCGGTCGACCGGCTGTCGGCCGAGGGCGCGGACGGGGTGATCGCCATCGCGCCGCAGCTGTGGGTCGGCCATGCCCTGGCGGACACCCGGTTCGACACCCCGCTGGTGGTGCTGGAGAACGGCTTCGACCCGGAGACCGAACGGCTCACCGGGGACTCCCGGGAGGGCGCCCGCAAGGCCACCGAGCATCTGCTGGGGCTCGGCCACCGCACGGTCTGGCACATCGCGGGCCCCAGTGGCTGGACCTCCGCCGACCGCCGGCTGTCGAGCTGGCGCTCCACGCTGGAGGCGGCCGGGGCGCCGGTCCCCGAGCCGCTCTTCGGCGACTGGAGCTCCGACTCCGGCTACCACCTGGGGCGCCGGCTGACCCGGCGTACGGACGTCACCGCGGTGTTCGTGTCCAACGACCAGATGGCTCTCGGTGTCCTGCACGCCTTCCACGAGGCGGGCCGCTCCGTGCCGGGCGAGGTCAGCGTGGTGGGCTACGACGACATCCCCGAGGCCGCGCATCTGCTGCCGCCGCTGACGACCGTGCGCACGGACTTCGGGGAGATCGGCACGCGGTCGCTACGGCTCCTGCTGAGCCGGATCGACGACTCGGCGAACCCGCCGCACCCGCAGTCGCGCGTCCCCGTCGACCTGGTGATCCGCGCGAGCAGCGGGCCGGCCCCGGAGAACTGACGCGGCAGGGGTCGGGCACCTCAGGCGGCCGTGGAGGCCCGTACGACGAGGTCGATGGGCAGCGTGCGGGTGGTGCCGCGGGGCGCTGCTCCGGAGAGAAGCTCGCACAGCAACCGGGCGCAGTCCGCGCCCATGTGACGGGGTTTCAGCTCGATCGAGGTGATCGGGGGCTCGGCGGTCCGCATCGCCAGGCTGTCGACGCAGGACGCCAGCAGCAGGTCCTCGCCCACGGCCCGGCCGGTGGACCGGATCTCGGGCAGGACGGCCGCCGCGGCCCCGTCGGCCGCGCACACGATCGCGTCGGTCCGGGGCGCCCCGGCGAGCAACGTCCCCACGACGCCCCGGAGCACCTGCGGCGAGGCACCGAAGGGCGCCTTGCGCAGCAGCGGCCTGATGCGGTGACCGGCGCACCAGCGCGCGTAGGTGCGCTGGAGGGTGAGGGCCCAGTCGGCGGTGGTGTCGGAGGCGATGAGCGCCGGTCGGCGGGCGCCCTGCGCGCGCACATGGTCGAGGAGTTCCGTCATGGCCGTCTCGTGGTCGGACCAGACCACGCCGTCGGGCTGCCTCTCGCCGGCGTAGCGCTCGGCCGTGACGACCGGGAGCCCCGCGTCCATCAGCCGTTCCACGACCGGGTTCCCCGGCATCGGGTCGCACAGGATCAGCCCGTCGACCTGCGGGAGGCGGCCGGAGGACAGCAGGGTCACGTTGAGCCCCGCGTGTGCGGCCTGTTCGGCGACGCCGAACACGAACGACATGTAGTACTCGGCATTGGTGGGGAACTCCGGGATGTGCAGCCCGATGGTGTCCGTGACGGAGGTGCGCAGGCTGCGGGCGCTGCGGTTGGGCGCGTAGCCGAGGCGCCGGGCGGCGTCCAGGACGGTCCGGCGGGTCGCGTCGGACACCCGGCCGTGGCCCCGCAGAGCGTCCGACGCGGTGGTCTTGGAGACCCCCGCTTCACGGGCGACGTCGGCGATCGTGGCGGGCGCGGTCGGCATGCGTGGGCTCCTGGCCTGCACCCCTGCCTCACCAGCCGTGGGTCAGCACGTCGTCCAGCGCGGCGGCGAAGACGTCGGCGCTGCGCCGGGTCAGGCACAGCGGTGGCTTGATCTTCAGGACGCACTGCCGGTCCGAGGTCGGCTGGACGACCACACCGAGCTCGCGCAGCCGCTCGCAGATCGCGGCGGTCTCCTCGGTCGCCGGCTCCAGGGTCTCGCGGTCCCGCACGAACTCGACGCCCAGGTAGAGACCCGAGCCGTGCACCGCGCCGATCAGCGGGTGCCGGTCGGCGAGTTCCTCCAGCCGACGCTTCAAGTACCCGCCGGTGTCCCGGGCGTTGTCCTGGAGCCGTTCGTCCCGCAGCGCGTCCAGCACGGTCAGCCCGACCACGCTGCTGACCGGGCTGCCGCCGGCCGAGGAGAAGAAGTAGCCCTGGGTGCGGTAGGCGTCGGCGATCTCACGCCGGGTGATCACGGCGCCCAGCGGGTGCCCGTTGCCCATCGCCTTGGCCACGGTGACGATGTCCGGTACGACGCCCTGCTGCTCGAACCCCCAGAAGTGGGTGCCGAGTCGGCCGTAGCCGACCTGCACCTCGTCCGCCAGGCACAGACCGCCGACGGCGCGCGTGGCCTCGTAGACCTCTCGCAGGTAGCCGTCGGGGAGGGGGAGCCCGCCCGCGTTGCCGTAGAAGGGCTCGCAGATGAAGGCGGCGGGCGCGTGGCCCTGTGTCGCGAGTTCGGTGATCCGCGCGGCGGCCTCGGGGCCGTACCGCCTCGCCTCGGCACCGCGGTGGCGGCCGCGGTAGGAGTTGGGTGCGGCCACGGTGTGGAGCCAACTCGGGCGTGAGGAAAGGGCGTTCGGGTTGTCCGCGATCGAGGTGGAGACCGCGTCGCTCGCGTACGTCCATCCGTGGTACGCCTCCTCGACCGCGATGGTGTCCTGCCGTCCGGTCGCCGCCCAGGCCAGGCGCAGGGCGAGGTCCACGGCCTCGGAGCCGCTGTTGACGAGGAAGACGGTGTCCAGGTCCGTGGGCAGGAGCGCGGTGAGCCGCTCGGAGAGTTCCACCACCGAGCCGTAGTGGAAGCGGGAGTTGGTGTTCAGGCGCCGCCACTGGCGGTGCACGGCATCGCTCAGCCCGGGGTGGCCGTGGCCGAGGATGGTCACGTTGTTGAGCATGTCGAGGTAGCCGCGGGCCCGGGTGTCGACGAGGTGGTGGCGCCAGCCGCGTTCGATGCGGGGCGGCTCGTCGTAGTAGTGCTCCTGGACGGTGGCGAAGGCGCGGTCGCGGCGGTCGAGGAGATCCTTTTCGGCGGAGGGCTCCTGCGGGTCCCGCCGGGTGATCAGTGCCGTCGGGTCGGGGCTCACCGCCAGCCAGCCGGCGGCCAGGTCCGGGGTGGCGAAACGGGGTGGGCGCCGGTCGGCCAGGGTCGACAGCTGCAGTCCGAGGATGTGTCCGCCGTTCCGCTCGGCGACTGTGCCGAGGGGCTGCCCGGCGGCGACGGGACCGGATGCGGGCGGTCCTTCGATGCCGTACAGCCACAGGACCGGCCCCTCGCCGCGCAGGTCGAGGGTGCCGTCGGCGTGCCGGGTGAGGGTGCCCGCCCAGGGGGCGTGCACCGCCGCCGGGTCCGCCAGGTGCAGGTCCACTCCGAGGGCGCAGGTCGCCGGGGTGTCCGTGGTGTCGATGGCGGTCCGGGTCAGGCGGAACTCGCCGTGCCGGGTGCGTGCCGCCGGCCGTCCGGCGGCCAGCGCCGCTTCGGCGTCCGCCTCGAGCCAGCGGCCCGTGTGCAGGTCGTCGCTCTGCGCGGAGAGGTCGAGCGCCGGTACGTCGTCGGGCAGGTCCGGCAGCATGCGGTGGGTGGGCATGACGGAGCCGTGCGGCACGGTCCGGCCGAGCGTCTCCCGCAGCTGGGCCGTCATGACCTGTGCCGGGACGGAGACGGCGGACTCGAACATGGCCCACTCCCGGGCCAGGGCCGCGGACGCGTAACCGTTGCCGGGGTCCTGGAGGACGTCGTACTGCCCGCTGACCACCAGGACGGCCGCCCGCAGCACGACGAGGGGCCACAGCACGGCCGTCTCCTCGTCCGAGAGCGGGCGGGCGGCGTCGAAGGCGCGGACGGCGGGCAGGACGCAGGAGGGGGCGGCGCCGTGGTGGTGCAGGACGGAGGTGCAGGTGACGGCCAGTTCCGCCACGGTCCAGCCGGCGCCGAGGTCCCCGAAGTCGATCACTCCGACGGGCATCCGCCGGCCGTCCCCGGCCGGCTCGCAGACGACGTTGTTGTCGGTGATGTCGCCGTGGACGAACTGGACGGGCAGCTCCTTCGCGTGCGGTTCCACGAGGGCGTACGCGGCCCGGGCGGCGCTCAGCACCCGCTCGGCGCGGGTGCGGTCGGGCCAGTGCGGGGCGAGTGCCTCGACCACCGCGAGGGCGTTGCGCAGGTCCCACGGCCGGAAGCGGTCGGTCTCGGGCGCGGTGAAGTCGGCGAGGGCGGCGGCGATCCCTCCGGCGAGTTCGCCGAGGCGCGCGACGACAACCGGGGCGAGATAGCGACTGTCCATGATCGGCTCACCCGGCACGAAGTCCAGCAGCCGGCAGGAGAGGGCGGCTCCGTCCACGGGGAAGGGCTGCACCACGTCACCGTCCACGCCCGGGCGTGCCGAGGGCAGCCGGAGACCGGGCAGCGCGCGGGCCAGGTGGTCCACGGCGTCGCACTGGGCCCTCAACTCGGCCGTCGAGGTGGCGGGGTTGGCGACCTTGAGGACGTACTCCCCCGCCTCGCCGCGCACCCGGTAGTTGCGGTCCTGCTGGCTGCCCAGGTCCCGCACGGTGCCCCGCACCCCGAACCGGCTCGCCAGCACGGCCGCCGCGGTCGCTTCGTCGATCGGCGCGACGGGTCGCACCAGCCAGTCCGTGGACGACAGGCCCATGGGTCGCTCCGCTTTCCGCGGCGAGGTGCCGCCGCTTCTCTGCCGGAACGTTCCGGCACGTCGTGCGACGACGGTAGGACGAACCGGGTCGCCCGGTCAACGCTCCCCTTCGCACAGGCTCCGTCTCATGCGTCGCGGGCTCACCAGGATTACCTCGCGGGATATGGGTACCTGCAGGCTGGGTCCCTGGGGAGCCGCGGCGGCGGTCCACGGTGGCTTGTCCGGTGCGCCCGCGGTGTGGGGCCGTGGGCACACGACGGCGTCGGCCCGCTCAGCAGGTCCGAGCGGGCCGACGCGCCTCGCACATCCGTCGGCGCTCTGGCGGCCGGGAGGGTGGTGCAGGAATCCCCGTGATGTCGTCGGCGGTGCCGCCTGCTGCCTCGGCGTCGTCTGCTTCCCTGTCTTTCGCCGTCGCCTGCCTCGCCGTCGTCTCCGTCGGCGTGGTCTGCCTCGCCGTCGTCTCCGTCGGCGTGGTCTGCCTCGCCGTCGTCTCCGTCGGCGTCGTCTCCTTCGCCGTCCGCCTCGTCCCCGCCTGGCTCGCGCGCCACGCCCCGGCGCTCACCACCCAGACCACCGGTCCGTACGCCGCTGCCCTGCCCCGCGGCCCCGCCACCCGCCCTTCCACGCCGTCACGGCGGCGGCACCGCACTGCGGCTTCTTGCCCTCCGCCGGGCGAGCCGGCCTCCACGGCCGAGGCCGCCGCCCGTCACGGACCCGGCCACCGCCGACAGCACCTTGGCCGCCCCGGCGGGGTCCGGGAGGCGGCCCGCCGCGTCGGAGTCCCGTCCGGCTCGGGCACGTCCGCCAGCGATCTCATGACCTGCGGTCGTGCCGAGCTCACCGAGACAAGCGGCGCGCGGCGCGCAGGAGGATCAGTGGGTCACCGGTCGCGCGCCGGTCCCGGCTCGTCGACCCGACGCAGGTCCTGCTCGTCCCAGGTCCTGGTGTCGCGCGGCTCCGTGTAGGGCTCCTGCTCGGGCGGCATGCCTCCGGCGATCGCCCGCTGCCGGACGGACTCGGCGTCGAACTCCAGGCCCAGGAGGATCGCCAGGTTGCTGATCCACAGCCAGATCAGGAAGACGATGACGCCGGCCATGGTGCCGTAGGTCTTGTTGTACGAGCCGAAGTTGGCGACGTAGAACGCGAATCCGGCGGACGCGACCAGCCAGATGACGAGGGCGAGGAAGCTGCCCGGTGTGATCCACCTGAACCCCTTCACCCGGGCGTTCGGGGCGGCCCAGTACAGGAGCGCGATCATGATCGTCACCAGGATCACCAGGACCGGCCACTTGGCGATCGACCACACCGTCAGGGCGGTGTCACCGATCCCGAGCGCCGTGCCCGCCTTGCGGGCCAGGGTGCCGGTGAAGACGACGATCAGGGCGCTGATGACGGCGAGCACCATCAGGACGACCGTCAGACCGACCCGCACCGGGAGGATCTTCCAGATGGGGCGACCCTCCGGCATGTCGTAGACCCGGTTGGCGGAGCGCATGAACGCGGCCACGTACCCGGACGCCGACCACACCGCCAGGACGATGCCGACGATCGCCATGAGCGAGCCGACGCCGGCGTTGTTCTGCAGTTGCTCGACGGCGCCGGTGATGATGTCGCGGGCGGAGCCCGGGGTGAACTGTTGGAGGTTCTTCAGCACCGTGTCCGTGGCGGACTTGCCGGTCAGGCCGAGCATCGACACCAGGACCAGCAGGGCCGGGAAGAGCGACAACAGGCCGTAGTAGGTCAACGCCGCGGCCCGGTCGGTGAGTTCGTCGTCCTTGAACTCCCGCAGGCTGCCCCGCAGCACCGCACCCCACGCCGTCTTCGGCAGCTGCGTCGGTGTGTCCGGCGCACGCTCCTCCACGGCGGGCCCGGGGCCCACCTCCTCGGACGGCGGGGCCTCGCGCCTTGGAGCCTCGTCACCGGCGTGGTGCTCTTTGTGTCCAGGAAGATGCAGCTTCATGCCGCCCGAGTACCCCCGGACACCCTCCCAATCCGGACATCGGTGGGACGTCCGCGAGCGACCACGACGGTTCGGGGCAGCAGCCGCCCGATCACCGCGCCGACGGCGTCACGCCGCGTCGAGGTGTCGTGCGGACCGCCGTGGGGACCGCTGCCCGGACCGCCGTCCGGGGCGGCGCCGCGGACCAGTCGCAGGTGACGCCGCCTGGCGTGCCGGGGCGCCGACGACCTGGCCGACAATCGGTCCTCGATGCGGTCCATGGCGTACAGCAGCACCCCGAGGGCGGGCAGCAGCGACACGGCTACGGCGATCACAGCGCAGGCTCCCTCCCGGCCGACGACATCCCGCCGGGTGCCCCTCCATGGCCACCCAAGCCCTCCGAAGCGGAACTCCCGGATTCCCCCAGCACCAACCACCTTCCCTCAAGGCTTACTTCACCTCTTGACGTAAGTGGTCCAGACCTTTAGGTTCACGGGTCAGCCAGACACCTCGCGACACCCTCACCCCCCACGAAGGGCCCTGTGCATGCACACCCTCACGCGCCTTCGCAGATCCGGCGCCGCCGCGCTCGTCACGGCCGCCGCCGCGTCCGTCCTGACCTCCCTGCCGACACCGGCCGAAGCCGCCGCCGCGCTCCCCACCGGCTTCTCTACTGTCATGAACGCGGCAAGCGGACGGTGTCTGGACGCCCGGTCGGCGGGCACCGCCAACGGCACCGTCGTCCAGCAGTACGCCTGCAACGGCACCACCGCCCAGCAGTGGAGCTTCACCGCCACGAGCGACGGCTATGTCCGCCTCGACACCCGCAACAGCACCGGCCAGGTCGTGGACGTCGCCGACGTCTCCACCGCCGACAACGCGCCCGTCCACCTCTGGGCCTACGGCGGCGGCGCCAACCAGCAGTGGCTGCCCGTCCACGAGGGCGGCGGCGCCTACCACTTCGTCAACCGCAACAGCGGCAAGTGCCTGGACGACCCGGGCGCCTCGACCGCCGACAGCGTGCAGTTCGTGCAGTACACGTGCAACGGCAGCGCGGCCCAGCGCTTCCAGGTGGTGCCCGTGACCCAGTCGGCCGCGAACCCGGACCTCGGCCCGAACGTCGTCGTCTTCGACCCGTCGATGTCGTCCTCGACGATCCAGTCGAGGCTGAACTCGATCTTCCAGCAGCAGGAGACCAACCAGTTCGGCTCCCAGCGCTACGCCGTCCTGTTCAAGCCGGGCTCCTACACCGCGGACGCCAACGTCGGCTTCTACACCCAGGTCGCGGGGCTGGGCCTGACCCCGGACGCGGTGACGATCAACGGTGCCGTGCACGCGGAGGCGGACTGGTTCCAGGGCAACGCGACGCAGAACTTCTGGCGCGGGGCCGAGAACCTGTCCGTCAACCCCACCGGCGGCAGCGACCGTTGGGCGGTCTCGCAGGCGGCTGCGTACCGCCGGATGCATCTGCGCGGCAACCTCGCCCTGGACGACAACGGTTGGTCCAGCGGCGGCCTGCTCGCCGACACGAAGATCGACGGTCAGGTCAACTCCGGCAGCCAGCAACAGTGGTTGACCCGCAACTCGCAGCTCGGCAGCTGGACCGGCGCCAACTGGAACATGGTCTTCGTCGGCAGCCAGGGCGTCCCGGGCACCACCTTCCCCAACCCGCCCCACACCACGGTCGCGCAGTCCCCGGTCAGCCGTGAGAAGCCGTTCCTGTACGTCGACGGCGACGGCGCCTACAAGGTGTTCGTGCCGTCCGTGCGATCCAACTCCACGGGCACCAGCTGGGCGAACGGCTCCCCGGCCGGCAGCTCCCTCTCCCTGGACACCTTCTACGTCGTGAAGCCCGGCGCGAGTGCCGCGGACATCAACGCGGCGCTGGCGGCGGGCAAGAACCTCCTGGTCACACCGGGGGTGTACCACCTGAACCAGACGCTGCAGGTGAACCGCGCAGACACCGTCGTCCTCGGGCTCGGCCTGGCCACGTTCGTGCCGGACAACGGCGTCACCGCGATGAAGGTGGCCGACGTCGACGGCGTGAAGGTCGCGGGCGTCCTCTTCGACGCGGGCACCACCAACTCGCCCACGCTGATGGAGGTCGGCCCGTCCGGCTCCGCCGCCTCCCACGCCGCGAACCCGACCTCCCTGCACGACGTGTACTTCCGCGTCGGCGGCGCGGGCGTCGGCAAGGCGACCACCAGCCTCGTGATCAACAGCGACAACGTCATCGGCGACCACATGTGGATCTGGCGTGCCGACCACGGCAGCGGCGTCGGCTGGAACACCAACACCGCGGACACGGGCCTGATCGTCAACGGCGACAACGTCACGGCGTACGGCCTGTTCGTCGAGCACTACCAGAAGTACCAGACCATCTGGAACGGCAACGGCGGCCGCACGTACTTCTACCAGAACGAGATGCCCTACGACCCGCCCAACCAGGCGGCCTGGATGAACGGCTCCACGCAGGGCTACGCCGCCTACAAGGTCGCCGACTCGGTCACCAGCCACCAGGCCTACGGCCTCGGCAGCTACTGCTACTTCAACGTGAACCCCGGTGTGGCCGCGGAACGGGCCATCGAGGCACCCAACACCGCGGGAGTGCGCTTCCAGAGCATGGTGACGGTCTCCCTCGGCGGCACCGGCACCATCCGGCACGTCGTCAACGGCATCGGCGGCCCGTCCAACTCCTCGACCAACGTGGCCAATCTGACCAGCTACCCGTAGAGCTCCGTCCTTCAGCCGCCCCCTCTCGACTTCCCGACCGGGAGGGGCGGTCCCTCCGGCATCCCCCACCCCCCTCAAGGAGCGTGCTCACCCATGTCCGTGTCCCTGCGCAGAGGCCGCTTCGCGGTCTTCCCCGTCCTCGCCGCCGTGCTCACCGCGCTGTTCACGGTGACGCCCGCACACGCCGCCTCCGGCACGATCACCGGCCTCGCCGGCAAGTGCGTCGACGTGGCGGGCGCGTCCGCCGCCAACGGCACGGCCGTACAGCTCTACGACTGCAACGGCACCGGCGCCCAGGTCTGGTCCAACTCCGGTGACGGGACCCTGCGGGCGCTCGGCAAGTGTCTGGACATCGCCGACCGCAGCACCGCCGACGGCGCGGCCGTACAGCTGTGGGACTGCTCGGGCGGCGCCAACCAGCAGTGGGTGGTCTCCGCCGCGCGCGACATCGTCAATCCGGCCGCGAACAAGTGCCTGGACGTCCGGGACAACAGCAGCGCCAACGGCGCCCGGCTGCAGATCTGGACCTGCGCCGGTACGGCCAACCAGAAGTGGAACGCGCCCGCGAGCGGAGGCGGCGGCACACCGTCCGGATTCGTCGTCAGCGAGGCGCAGTTCAACCAGATGTTCCCGAACCGGAACTCCTTCTACACCTACAGCGGCCTGGTCGCGGCGCTGAGCGCCTACCCCGGTTTCGCGAACACCGGCAGCGACACGGTGAAGAAGCAGGAGGCGGCGGCCTTCCTCGCCAACGTGAACCACGAGACCGGCGGGCTGGTGCACATCGTCGAGCAGAACACCGCCAACTACCCCACATACTGCGACTGGAACCAGCCGTACGGCTGCCCCGCCGGTCAGGCCGCCTACTACGGCCGCGGCCCGATCCAGCTGTCCTGGAACTTCAACTACAAGGCCGCGGGCGACGCGTTGCGGATCGACCTCCTCAACAACCCCTGGCTGGTGCAGAACGACTCCGCCGTGGCCTGGAAGACCGGTCTCTGGTACTGGAACACCCAGTCCGGCCCCGGCACCATGACCCCGCACAACGCCATGGTCAACCAGGCAGGCTTCGGACAGACGATCCGCTCGATCAACGGCTCCCTGGAGTGCGACGGCCGCAATCCCGCCCAGGTGCAGAGCCGGGTCGACGCCTACAACCGGTTCACGTCGATCCTCGGGGTCGCCCCCGGCGGCAACCTCTACTGCTGAACAGGGGCACGACATGCGGAAGTTGAGATCACTGATCACGGCCCTCGGCGCCCTGGCTCTCGTCGTGGCGGTCCCCGCGAGCGCCCACGCGAGCGTGCTGACCCTGCTGCCCCAGAACGCCGACGGCCTGGAGCAGACCTTCTCCCCCGCCTACGACTACGACCGCGACGGCTGCTACGCGACCGCCGCGATCGGCGCCGACGGCACGATCAACCCCGGGCTGAAACTCGGCGGCGACGTCAACGGCAAGTGCCACGACTACGCCCAACTGGCCAACGCCAACACGTACTCGAGGGAGAAGTGCAACAACGGCTGGTGTGCCGTGATGTACGCCAGCTACTTCGAGAAGGACCAGGCGACGCTCGGTCCGGCGGCCATCGGGCACACCCATGACTGGGAGCACGTCGTGGTGTGGGTCTCCGGCGACCAGGTCCAGTACGTGTCGGTCTCGCAGCACTCCGGCTACCAGGTGGCAGCTCGGTCCGCGGTGCGTTTCGACGGCACCCACCCGAAGATCGTCTACCACAAGGACGGTGTCTCGACCCACTGCTTCCGGTTCGCGAGCGCCAACGACGAGCCGCCGGAGAACGCCACGGGCGGCTGGTTCTTCCCGCGCCTCGTGGGCTGGAACGGCTATCCCGCCGGGTACCGCGAGAAGCTCATCGGCGCGGACTTCGGCTCGGCCACGCTGAAGATCGACGACGGCGACTTCCAGTACGCCCTCGACCGCGCCAAGCCGTCGGGGATCGGCTTCGATCCCTATGCCTGACCCTCGCCCGGCGGACGGCGCGGCCAGGTGAGCCGGGCCCGGCGGCCCCCACGGACAGAGCGGCCTGCGGTACGGGCCCGTCGAAGCCGTGGAGGCCGCCGGGCCGCACGTGCTCGTCGACGGCTCGGCACTGACGATGGACACCACTCTGCCGCCCGGCGCGCCCGGTGGCCCGGTGGCCCGGTGGCCCGGTGGCCCGGTTGACCGGTACACGCCGCACACCTGACCTTGGTTGCGGCCGACCACCGCCACGACCGTGTCACGGATGGTAGATGTCCCAGCCCGTCGACGCGGTGGGTGAAGGGTTCGGCGTCGACCGGTCCGCGTCGCACTGTGCGGGGTCCTGCGCCGGGAGCAGCCGGTGCACACCGATCCACTCCGTCCCGAACCGCACGTCTGCGTCCCCGGCGGTGGCCAATTCCCCTGTGACCCGCGGCAGTTCGCCGCCGGCCAGAGGTCTGCCCGCGTACGCCGCGACAAGAACACGGGTGCACGTGCCGTCCCGTCCGGTGGGCAGGCCGCTCGGGAAAGCGACGGTCCGGGTGTTGCTGCCGTCCATGGACAGTTCGTGGCGCATGACGAACGACGTCTCCGGCCCCGTCGACCTGGCGGTGAGCGCCCAGAACTCGACCTGCACGGCCAGTGGTCGGCACAGTGCCCGGACATCACCCGTACGCGGTGGGTGGAGGACGACCGATGCCTTGGCGTACGACGGTCCGGCCCCGTCGGTCGTCCCTTGGAAGGCGACCGCGCTCCGCAGCCAGGCGGCCTGCTGCCGTCCCGACCACTCGGCGTCGTCACGGCAGCCGCCGGTCTGCGCGCCCGCGGACGCCTTCGAGCAGCCGACCGCGAGCAGGGCGAGGACCGCCGCGCCCGCCGTCAGGGCTCCGTGACGGAAGCGGGTCTTGGTGGTGTGCATGGTCTCCCTCGATCGGAACGGGACGGGTGCGGACACCGGGTGGCCGGGCGGCGAGCAGTCTGCTGGCGCCTCGCCGGCGGCGGGGACATCGAGGGCGCGCTGTGTCCGTCCTGTGATCAGGGAGGCGGCCCGGGGCCTGGCAGGGGGTGTGCCGTCCGTCTCGCGGTACGGGTCCCGCGAGGCGCGCCGGGAGACGGTTTGCCGATCATGTGCCTCGTTTTCGGCGATTCGTAGCCGAATTTCCCAAGCAGTTGAACGCTTGTCGTCCTCTCTTCACGATTTGCCTGTCAAAGTGCCCGACGGCCAGGCCTCGGGTCCCAGCGCTGCAGAAGCGAGACCAGCATGGTGCGTGTCCGTGCGTCCCTGTCCCAGCTGCCCGCCTACGTTCCGGGCCGCAAACTGCCCGGGGCCATCGTGCTGGCCGGCAACGAGTCCCCCTACGGGTTGCTGCCGGGGGTGGCCGCGACCCTCGCGGAGGCCGCCGGCGGTGTGTCGCGGTACCCCGATCTGCACGCCGGCTCGCTGGTCGAGGCCCTGGCGGCGCACCACGGGGTCCAGCCGGACCGGATCGCGGTGGGCGCCGGTTCGTCCGAGGTGTGCGGGCAGTTGCTGCACACCGTCGTGGGGCCCGGTGACGAGGTCGTCTTCGGCTGGCGGTCGTTCGAGGCGTACCCGATCCTCACCGCCGTGGCAGGCGGTACGGCGGTGCGGGTGCCGCTGCGCGACCACGCCCTCGACCTCGATGCCATGGCCGCGGCGATCACCGCCCGGACCCGGCTGGTCTTCGTGTGCAACCCCAACAACCCGACGTCCACGGCTGTCGGTGCGCGGGCCCTGACCGACTTCGCGGACCGGGTGCCCCGGGATGTACTGATCGTCGTCGACGAGGCGTACCGGGAGTACGCCGATCCCGCCCTGGTCCCCGACGGCCTCGCCCTCCTCGGCGACCGTCCGAACGTGGCGGTGCTGCGGACCTTCTCGAAGGCGTACGGACTGGCGGGACTCCGGGTCGGCTACTGCGTCGCGCCGCCCGGGATCGCGGCGCACGTGCGCCGGACGCAGGTGCCGTTCAGTGTCAGTGGGCTCGCCCAGCGGGCCGCCGTGGTCGCCCTCGGCGAGGGCGCGGAGGTCGTGCGGCGGGCCGCCCTCACGGTCGCCGAACGCGACCGTGTCACCGAGCGGTTGCGGGCGCTGGGCCATGACGTGCCCGACTCCCGGTCCAACTTCGTCTGGCTGCCGCTCGGCGACGACAGCGCGGACTTCGCCCGGCACTGCGCCGACGGGAAGGTCGTGGTCCGCCCGTTCCCCGGCGAGGGCGTCCGGGTGACGATCGGGCTGCCGGAGGAGAACGACGCCCTCCTCTCGCTCGCGGCGAGCCGGCGAGGCTGACGGCCGTGCTCCCCGGTCCCTACGAACGGCACCGAGAGCTGCTGCGGAGCGTCGTTCGCGCCATCGCCTCCGGTGAGTCCCGTCGCCCCTTCACCGAGGCCACCGGCCAGGACGCGGCCGACGCCGGCATGAGGTCGACCCGCACCGCGGGGAAGGTGTTCCGCTCACTGCTGGGGCGGCCCTTCGACCTGGGGCAGCCCGGCGAACTCGGCCGTGTGCGCACGGAGTCGTCGCCGTACGGCCTCGCTCTGGCCATCGACTACCCGCGCTGCGATCCCTCGGAGCTGGTCGCGGCGGCCGGGCGTGCGGCGGCCGGCTGGCGGGCCGCCGGCCCGCATCAGCGCGCCGGGCTCGCCGTGGAGATTCTGCGCCGGCTCAACACCCGCAGCCACGAGCTGGCCCTCTCGGTGCACCACACCACCGGCCAGCCCCTCCAGGGAGCCTTGCGCGCCGCTGGGCCACGCGCCCAGGACCGCGCCCTGGAGGCGGTGGCCCTGGCCCTCGCCGAGTCGGAACGCGTCCCGGCCGCCCTGCACTGGAAGAGCGCCGAACGAGGCGGGCAACCGCTCCAGGGCACCTGCGCCCTGGTGCCCCGCGGGGTGGCGCTGCTCGTCGGCTGTCCCGACTTCCCGCTCTGGAACGGGTATCCGGGCCTGTTCGCCAGCCTGGTGACCGGCAACCCTGTCGTCGTGGCTCCGCACCCGCGCTCGGTGCTGCCGCTGGCGATCACGGTGCGCGTCGCCCGGCAGGTGCTGGCGGAGGCCGGTCACTCCCCCGACCTCGTGACCCTGGCGGTGGCGGAACCGGAACGGCAGGTGCACCGGCGGCTGGCCACGGACCCGGCGGTGCGCATCGTCGACTACACGGGCTACGCGCGTTTCGCCGACTGGCTGGAGCAACACGCCCGCCAGGCCGCCGTGTTCGCCAACCGGACCGGACTGAACACCGTGGTCGTGGACTCCACCGACGACTACCGGGGCCTGATCCGGGGTCTTGCCCTCGCCTCGTGCCGGTGCAACGGGACGGTGCGCACCACGCCGCAGAACATCCTGGTTCCGGAGCGGGGCTTCAGCACCGACGAGGGGCACAAGACGCTGCGGGACCTCGGGGCCGACCTCGGCGACGCCGTGGACCGGCTGCTCGGGCATCCCGCCCGCGCGGCCAGGGTGCTGGGCGCGATCACCACCGACGAGGTGCGCGGCGCCCTGACGGACGCCGCACGCCACGGCCCGGTCCTGCATGCCTCCGGCCCCGTGGCCCATCCCGACCACCCGCGCGCCGACCTGCGCAGTCCGCTGCTGGTGCGGCTGCGCGCCTCCGACGAACGCGTCTACACGCGCGAGTGGCCGGGGCTCGTCTCCTTCCTGGTGGGCACCGACTCGACCTCGCACAGCCTCGCTCTCCTGCGCCGTACCGTGGCGCGGCACGGCGCGCTGTGCGCCTCGGTGCACTCCACCGACCCGCTGGTGCTGGCGGCGGCCGAGACGGCGGCGCTGGACGCCGGGGTGCATCTGGTGGAGAACCTCGACGACCTGCCCGCCGACCCGTCCTCGGCCCTCGCCGAACTTCCGGGCTGCGGTGTCCACTTCGTCACCGGTCGGTTCCGCGTGGTGCGCTCCCGGCGGCACGCACCGGCGGCGGCTCCCGTCCCGGCACCGGGCCGGCCAGGGGGCACCGCGGAGCTGGTCGACGTATGACCGCGTCGGTTCTCAGTCCGTCCACGTGGCGCCGCGCCCCCGCACCTCGTCGAAGACGAGCCAGGTGCGGGTGGAGCGCACACCTGGGATGCCCTGGATCTTCTCCAGCACCACCTGGCGCAGCACGAGGTTGTCCGGGGCGCGGACGAGCACCAGGACGTCGAAGTCTCCGGTGACGAGGGCGACGTGCTCCACGTACGGGATCTCGCGCAGCTCGTGCGAGATGTCGCGCCAGGCGTTCTGCTCGATGCTCATCGTGACGTAGGCGCTCGTGCCCAGGCCCGCCCGCTGGGCGTTGAGCTGGGCGGTGAAGCCCGTGATGACGTCCTCGGCCACGAGCCGGCCGATGCGGGTGTAGGCGTTGGCCCGGGAGATGTGCACCTGCTCGGCGAGGGCGCGGACCGAGATCCGGCCGTCCTCGAGGAGCCGGCTCAGGATCTGCCGGTCGATGTCGTCGAGCGGGACGGCAGTTCGTCCGGCCACTGCCCCCGGCAGCGAGCTTTCCTCGGACACTTTGTCCTCCCAGACCCTGATGTTCGGCAGTTCATCGCCGGTTCGGCCGAGCTGCTGAACACATATTCCGCGACGGCCACCGTTCTCCTGTCAAGTGTCCAGAGAAAGCGAGTGCCCTCCATGTCTGTGAAGAGCCTCCGCCAGACGGTCCAGGGCCTCCTGCCGTCCCTGACGCCGGTGCGGTTCGTGGCCGAGGACGGCACACCGGTCGCGAAGCAACCGGCCGACTGCACCGAGCCCGAGGTCGAGACCCTGATAGACGCCTGGCGGCGCATGGTCCTGGGCCGCCGGTTCGACTCCCAGGCGACCGCCCTCACCAAGCAGGGCCGCCTCGCGGTCTACCCCTCCAGCCGTGGCCAGGAGGCCTGCCAGATCGGCGCCGTGCTCGCACTGCGCCCGGACGACTGGCTGTTTCCGACCTACCGCGACTCCGTCGCCCTGGTGACGCGCGGCATCGACCCCGTCGAGGTGCTCACGCTGCTGCGCGGCGACTGGCACTGCGGCTACAACCCCGCCGCCACCCGTGTCGCGCCCCAGTGCACCCCGCTGGCCACCCAGGTGCTGCACGCGACGGGCATGGCCGAGTCCCTGCGCCGCAAGGGCGAGGCCGGTGTGGCGATGGCGCTCGTCGGGGACGGGGCGACCAGCGAGGGCGACTTCCACGAGGCGCTGAACTTCGCGGCCGTCTTCCGCTCCCCGGTCGTCTTCTTCGTGCAGAACAACAAGTACGCGATCTCCGTACCGCTGGCCCGGCAGACCGCGGCACCCGCCCTGGCGTACAAGGGCATCGGCTGCGGGGTGCGCTCCGAGCAGGTCGACGGCAACGACCTGGTCGCGATGCTGGCGGTGCTGACCGCGGCCGTCGAGCACGCCCGCGCCGGTCACGGCCCCGTCCTGGTCGAGGCGCACACCTACCGCATGGACGCGCACACCAACGCCGACGACGCCACCCGCTACCGGGAGGACGACGAGGTCGACCAGTGGCGGTCCGCCGACCCGGTCGACCGTCTGGAGACATACCTGCGCTCGCGCGGCGCCCTCGCCGACGAGGACGTGGCGGCGCTGCGGGAGGAGGCCGAGGAGCTGGCGGCACGGGTGCGCGCAGGCATGAACGCGGACTCCGTACTGGACCCGCTGGAGCTGTTCGACCACGTCTACGCCGATCCCACCCCACAACTGCGCGAGCAGCGAGCCCAGTTGGCGGTCGAACTCGCCGAATCCGCCCAGGCCCAGGAGGACTGACGACCATGGCCAAGGTCACGATGGCGCAGGCGCTCAACACCGCCCTGCGCGACGCGCTGCGCGAGGACGAACGGGTCCTCGTCTTCGGCGAGGACGTCGGTCCGCTCGGCGGGGTGTTCCGCATCACCGACGGACTGACCCGCGACTTCGGCGAGCAGCGCTGCTTCGACACCCCGCTCGCGGAGGCCGGCATCGTCCGAGGGGCCGCAACCGCGGCCGGCGGCGCCGTCGTCGCGTACGGCGGCCTCCAGATCCAGTCGCGCTGACCGCGGACAGAGGGAAACGGAGCGTGGCCGACGGCGGCAGCCGGCGGCTTGTCCGCCGGCGATGCGCGCGAGTAACACCGGCCGCCCTGATGAGGCGACAGCCCTGGCAACCCTCCAGGAGGCACACAGCGGGACCCTGTGCGAGAGAAGATCCTCTGCCAAGATTGACTCGCTCTGAAGGATCCCCATGCATGAGCAATTTATGGGCCTGTCAATCGAGCGGTGTAACTGCGGGTTGGAGTTACTGACGGGCTGCGGAGAGGCGGCCGTCGAGGAGAGAGGATCCGCGGAATCCGCGATTTGGCCCGGCCGGAGATGGGTGGTAGATGGCTGTGGTCACCCGGCTCGTCGTGGGCGAAGGCCGTGCAGATGGAGCGGGCGCCGTTGTACAGGCGGGCCCAGCGGCCGTCGTGGCGGATGACGGTGGCGACGCGGACCTCGCGCGCCAGCTCGAGCCAGTCGTCGTCGATCCACATCGGTGGTGTTGGGGTCGTGCAGTGGCAGGCGAGCCGCTGGCACGCGGTGTGGCCGGTCCCCGCGGCGACCTTCACGAGCACGCTGCCACCGCTCTCGGTCACGGTCCTGGAACTCACCTTGACCTGAGATCGGCCATTGGACCCACCAGGTCCGCGGCGTCGACAACCACACCCTTCGGCATCACCGAGAGTGACCCCTCACCAATCGGTGCACCTTCAAACCACCCTGTGATGTTTGACATACCAAAGAAACCGTGGCGGACGGGCCCAGGCGAAACCCTTGCACTGCGCAGGAGGTTCGTCCGCCTGCAGAGGACCACCAAAGCATGGCCGCTCGGTGGTTACACCGATTTAAATCTTGCCTCATTGACAAGATCAGACGCCGGGGTTTTACGCTGAGGATTCGAATCGGAACTCAGTGTTCATCACCCATCTTCGGCGTTCCTCTGGCTCATTGGAGACTTCTGTCATGCGGGTGCTCATCGCGGAGAACGACACTGCCTCTTCCCGGCACATTGTCAAGGTGATGGAAAGGAGCGGATTCGAACCCTGGACCGTCGAAACCGGCAAAGCCGCCTTACAGCAGCATCATCGGGCGGACATCATCCTGATAGGCCTGGACCTGCCGGACCTGGACGGTCTGCAGGTCTGCGCCGAGATACGCGCCGCATCCGATACCCCCATGATCGCCTTCACCGCGCGAGGCACCGAACTCGAACGGGTTCTGGGGTTCCAGGCAGGCTGTGACGACTGCCTGGACAAGCCCTATGGCGTGCAGGAGTTGATGGCCCGCGTGGACGCCGTCCTACGCCGTGCCCGCCCGGCGCCCCCGACCCGGACCATCGTGCGTGGCCCGCTACGGATCGACGCGGCCATGCGCGAGGCGTGCCTGGGCGGCAAACCCCTGACGTTGACACGAAAGGAGTTCGACCTGCTCAATGTGCTCGCCTCGCGTCCTGACAGTGTCTTCAGCCGGAAAGAGCTGATGGAGCGCGTCTGGCACAACGGATCGGCTGCCGTCGGCCGGACCATCGACACTCATGTCAACAGCCTGCGGAACAAACTGGGCGGCAACAGCTGGATCGTCAACGTGCGCGGGGTGGGCTTCCGCTTCGGACGGGAAGCCAGCGCCGCGGCGTGACCGCCGCGCCCCGGCACCCTGATCACTCCCCGTACGGTCGCTTCTCGCGAGCCTCGCGCAGAGCCTCGCCCCACCACATGAGCTGGTCCAGCATGGTCTTGGCAGCGGCGTTGACGCTCTCCGGCTCCGTCGGGCCACCGTCCTCGTCGAACTTCTCCCAGGCCATGTGGAAGCTCACCTGCTCACGGATCGTCACCGCGTGCAGCTCGGCGAAGACGGGCCGGAGGTGTTCGGCGGCCCGCAGACCGCCCGCCAGGCCGCCGTACGAGACCAGGGCCACCGGCTTGGCCCGCCACTGCGTGTAGTGCCAGTCGAGAAGGGACTTCAGCGAGGCGGGATAGCTGTGGTTGTACTCCGGCGTCACCACGATGAAGGCGTCCGCCGCCTCAAGCCGAGGGGTCACCTGCGCGAGCACCTCCGTGACGCCGGGGTCCGGGGACTGCGACAGCGCCACGGGCAGGGGGTGGTCGCCCAGGTCGATGAAGTCGACCTCGGTGTCGCCGCGCTGGCCGGCCTGGTCGGCGATCCACCGCGCGGGCTTGGGGCCGAACCTGCCTTCGCGGACGCTGGCGCAGATGACTGCGATACGCAGGGGTGACGTGGACATGGTCCTCCTTCTGGAGTGATTGGCTGAGTCGGCCGGCCGCGCTTGCCGCGGGCCGGGGGGAGAGGCGAGAGGCGTCAGTGTGTGCGGGCGGGCTGCGACAGCGCGTCGAGGTAGTCCTCCTCGGATCGTGCGCCGGACAGGGTGGCGCCGGTGTCGACATGGATGAGCGGTACCTGGCGGACGCCCAGGCCGCGAATCCGCTCCAGTTCCGCCGTCAACTCCTCGGCGTGCGGCTCCTGTTCGTCCACGGGAAAAGGTGTGACGCCGACCTCGGCCGCAAGTCGGTCCAACGTGGCCGGATCACCGATGTTGAGTCCTTCGGAGAAGTACGCGCGAAAGAGGCGTTCGGCCATCGGTTCCCCGCGGGCCTGGCTCCCGGCGGCGGCCAGCAGCAGGTGGGCCCGGAAGGTGTTGACGAAGACCGCTCGCTCGAAGTCCAGTTCCAGGCCTTCCTTCGCGCCGATGGCCGCCATGCGTGTCGTCATCCGATCGGCCTCGGCTCCGAAGTCCCGTGCGTGGCGGTCGGACAGCGGTTCGCCCTGGGCCGGGGCGTCCGGAGCGATCTGAAAGGGCGAAATGGCCACCTGGATCCGCACGCCGTCGGCACGACGTCGCTCCGCGGCCCGTTCGAAGCGGGTGAACGCCAGATAGGAGTGGACGCAGATGAGGTCGAGGACGAAGTCGACCCGTCGGCTGGTGCTCGTATCGAGTGGCATGGCTGAACCTTGGGGAAGAGCGGACATGGGGAGACAGGCGGACACAGGGAGCGTCAGTGCGCTCGGCCCGCCTTGCGGCCCGGTTGCTCGGACGCGTCGTCCGGGCGCGGCTCGGGGGTGGGGCTCGCCGCGGCGGCGCGCGTCCGTCGCCGCGCGCTGGTGAGGTAGACCGCTGCGACAAGCAGGGCGCCCAGGGCGATCACCAGGAACAGTGGCTGGATGTCGAGGGCGTTGACCACGGGCTGGGTGACGACCGGCGCGAGGAACTGCCCGAGGAACAGCGCGGTGGTCAGGAACCCGGCGTAGCGGCTGCGTGCCTCGGGCGGGGCCGCGTTGATCACCCAGTTGTTGAGGTTCGGCATGAGGACACCCAGGCCCGCCCCCATCACCAGCGTCCCCACCGCCAGGACGGCGACGTGCGGGGCCATGAACAGCACCAGGTAGCCGATGCCTATGCAGGCGAAGGCCACTGCCACGAGAGAGCGTTCACCGGCCAGGCGTCGGATGCGCGCGAAGCGCAGCGACACCACACCGGTGGTGAGGGTCTGTACGGCGATGACGGCACCGGAGGCCACCGAGGTCGCGTGGAAGTGGTCCTCGACCAGGAACGGCACCTGCACCGGCACCGAGTAGAAGGCGATCTGCCCCAGGAACATCGCCGCGAGCGCTGCCGCCAGACCAGCCGGCCAGTGCCGCCGGGCAAGTGGTGCGGAGCTGTCGGAGGTGGCCGCGCCCGGGGCCTGAGACCGGATGTCCGGCAGGTATTTCAGTGCGGGGATCATGAGGGCCGCGCCGAGGAGGTAGACGAGGAACACCGTGCGCCATCCGAGGCCGGCGAGGGCGCCGCCGCCCACCAGGAGCACCACGCCGCCGAAGGCACCGGCAGCGGTCTGGCGCCCCAGCAGGCGCTGGCGCTCGGATCCCTCGTACAGATCCGCGATCAGAGCCACGCTGTTGGTCATGACGAGCGAGACCCCGAGACCGAGGACGACCCGGCCGGCGAGGATGCTGATGAGGTCCGGCAGGTAGAAACCTGAACTGCCGCCCAGCGCGAAGGCGAACATGCCGACGACGAGGGCACGTTTGCGGCCCATGCGCTCGGAAAGCCCGCCCGCTAAGGGCGAGAACAGCACGATGGCCAGGGCGTGTGCGCTGGTCGTCATCCTCGCCAGCAGGTCGACGTCCGCCGTGTCCGAGAAGGCGGCGCGTATGCCGGGTATCGCGGGAGCCACCACGGCTCCGGCCATGATGGTCAGGGTTCCGGCGAGCACGAGCACGGCAGCCTGACCGCCGGTGCCGTTTCCGGGGGGTTCCTTTGCCGTCGGTGCGGGGCGCACGTCTCATCCTCCAGCGACTCGGGGCCCGATCTCGGGCGGCCATCACTACCGTAAAAGTTCAACCTAAGTTGAAGTCAAGGGCGGTTGACCAGCCGCCCTCCGTGGGCTCCCGGTTCATGACCCGGTCCGCTGTCCCCACACCGAGAACAGGAACGTCGTGACATCCCGGGCCTCCGGCCGGTCGAGACCGGCGACGAACTCGGCTATCTCCTCGGCACTCACCCAGCCGTTGTCGACCAGCGGCTGTCCCTGCAACTCCAGGCGGCGGCGCATGAGTTCGTTCTCGTACTCGCCCTGCCCCGGGCCCAGGGGCCTGAGGTGCAGGTCGACGGCGGTCAGGCCGGCCTGCGCCAACCGGGCGGGCAGCCGACGGGCGAACCGCATGTCCGCCCCGTGAGCGCGGAAGGCCCTCAGGTACGCGTCGATGACCGCGCGTCCGACGGGGGTGACGGCGTCCTCCGCGGGCAGGAAGTAGAAGTCCTCCGCGACCAGCCAGCCCCCCGGGGCGAGCCAGCGCACCGCGCGGGTGATGAGGTCGTCGGGCTCGCGGAGTGCCGAGAGCACACCCCGGACGAGGATGAGGTCGAAGGTTCCGGGCGCGAACTCGCTCTGTTCGACGTCTTCTTGTCGCACCGTCAGACCGCGTGCCCGTGACTCGTCCAGCAAGCTGGTGTCGACGTCCAAGGCGAGCACGGAGCCGTCCGGCACCCGCTCGGCCAGCCAGTAGGACATGGAGCCGGCCCCGGCGCCCACGTCCAGGCAGCGCGCGTCGGGGCGTAGCGGCAGACGGCTGATGATCTCTACGGTCAGCGGATCGTAGTTCCGCTCCCACAGCTTCGACAGGATGGCTTCGGACTGGTCCGCCACCGGCTCGTTGCCGCTCATGTGTCTTCACCTTTCGTCACGTTGTCCGCCCCATCCGGGCCGGGTTCCTGGATGACCTCGATGGCCCCCATGGGGCAGCACTCCTCGATGGACCGGGCGGTCCTGAGAGCCGCTCCGTCGCGCAACTCGCTCTCCACGGCGACCGCGTGGCCCGCTCCTGTCAGCCGGAACAAGGCGGGCGACATCGCCTGGCACAGGCCGGTCCCCCGGCACAGTCCCCGGTCGATCCGCACGGTGGCCCGCAATACGGCCTCTTCGTCCACGGTCATGCCGCTCCCGCTCCCGCGCCCTCGGCCCTCACGGGGAGCCGGACCAGCCGCCGCATGGCCCAGTTCTCGATGTAACGGAGCTCCTCGCGCGGTATCGCCGCGGTGAGCCGTGGAAACCTGCGGAACAGCGCGGGAATCGCTGCCTGCCCCTCAAGGCGGGCGAGCGCTGCGCCGAGGCAGTTGTGCAGTCCGTGACCGAAGCCGACATGGCGCAGTCCGGTACGCGTGAGGTCGAGCCGGTCGGGGTCGCCGAACTGGCGGGGGTCGCGGTTCGCCGACAGCAGCGCCGCGATCACCGGTGCTCCGGCCGGCAGGACCGTCCCCGCGAACTCCATTTCCTCGGTCGTCACCCGGAACAGGGCGGTGGTGAGCGCCCCTTCGTAGCGCAGGAGTTCCTCCAGCGCACCGGCGTCCAGATCGGGCCGCTCCAGCATCAGACGGAGCTGGTCCGGGTGGTCCAGCAGGGCGAGCACGGCATTGCCCACGAAGGCCCGGATGGTGTCACTGCCGGCGAGGATCATGGCCGCCACCATGGCAACCAGTTCCTCCTCCGAAAGCCGGTCCTCGTTCTCGCGAGCGTGCACGAGCGCTGTGGTGAGGTCGTCCGCCGGGTTCTGCCGCTTCTGGGTCACCAGTTCCGCGGCGTAGTCGCAGATCCGCGCGAAGCCCTCGGGCACCTGCTCCATGCGGGAGGCATCCGACGGAAAGGCCTGGGCGAGCGCGTCCACCAACTCCTTGTGGCGGTCGATCCGCAGGCCCAGGATCTCCCCCATGACCGCCGACGACACCGGACCGGCGTAGTCGTCCATGACGTCGAACTCTCCCCTGGCCTCGCACTGGTCCAGGACGGAGGACACGGCCCTTTCCACGGTCTGCCGCCACTGCGCGGTCCGGCGCGGTGTGAAGGCGCTCATGGCCAGTCGGCGCAGCCGGGTGTGCGTCGGCGGGTCGACCACGGTGACCGCCTTCTCCAGCACGCTGCCCGCGCCGCTGACCAGACCGGCCTCCTTGAACTCCGGGTTCCCCCAGGTGCCGCCCTCCGAGCTGAAACGCGGGTCCGCGAGCAGCGCCCGAACGTCCTCGAAGCCCGTCACGAGCCAGGTGCGCACGTTGCCGACCGGGAACTCGAACTCATGGACCGGGGAGTTCTCCCGCAGCCACCCGAAGGTCGGATAGGGATCCTGGAAGTACTGCGGGCTGAACAGCGGCGCACACGATTCCACTGCTATCGACATGACCGACCATCCCCTTGTTTCTCGTAGGTTTTCAAAGCGGGCTTTCACAGCGGATTCGTCAGAGATCGCGGGAGGGCTGGAGGCACTCCTCCAGGAACGCCAGGGCCCTCAGGTGGTAGGTGCGGGCCGCCCATCCCAGGCTGATGTTGTGCCCGGCCCGCGGCAGCCGGTCCACGCAGACCGTCGGCGTCGCCAGCAGAGCGGTCATCTCGGAAAGCGTGTCCTCGTCGTGGCGCCACCAGCGCTCGTGCTCGGCGTAGGTCAAGCGGACGGGGGTCCTTACCCGTCGCGCGAGGTCGGAAAAGGCCTCGGGCCAGTGCCGTGCCTGGCGCTCCTCCCGTTCGGGCAGCGGTCCCACGAGCGGTGCGGCGAGGCGGAACGTGGACGGCGGGTAGAGCCCGAGTGGTCCCCAGTGCAGTGCCGCGGTGCGCCGGTCGTGGAGGGTGGCGAGTCGACCCGGGTCGACGGCGTAGCGATGGCCGAGGCCGGAGATGTCCAGTCCGATCAGGTCGGTGCCTTCGGCGGCCAGAGCCAGGGCGAGTTTCCCGCCGAAGGAGTGCGCCACGACGAACAACCCGGCTCCCGTGCTGTGGTGCACAGCGAAGCCGTCCAGTGCCGCCAGTACGGTGGCGGCCTGGTCGGCCAGCGTCTGCCCGCGCGGCAGCGCGGCGGCGGACAGGCCATAGCCCGGACGGTCCAGGGCCAGCACGGTGTAGCCGAGGTCGGCGCCGAGCGTGAGCAGCGACAACCCGGGATCGGCAGGGCCGTGGAAGTAGCCGGCTCGCATCCCACCCCCGTGCAGGGCGACCACGACGGCCCGCGGCGGGCCGTCGCGTGCTTCGCTGAGCAACGCCGACAGCCGGATGCCCCGAGCGTCGAGAACGATCTCCCGCACCGGGGCGGGGCTCTGGGTCATGTTCCCCCTCGGTCGGTGTGGGACGACCCGAGCACGGTCAGTCGATACCGCGGACAATGTGCGACTCCGTCGGGTCGGTCTCGTCCGCTCCGGCGAGGAGCGGATCGGGAGCTGTCTCATGGCCTGCCGGGGCAGATGACTGCCGACGCGAGGCCGGGACGGGACGATCCGCCTCCCCGGCGGCCGTGGGTCCGGTCAGGATGTCCACCGCGAAGCCTCCGGGACGTCTCGGGCGGCGGTGTGCGCGGCGACGGTGCACACCAGGTACTCGGGCGGGGCGGATTCCAGGCGGGCGATCTCCGCCTGCCCCTCGGCGATGCGGGGGTCCGCCATCCAGGCGTCGTAGGCGGAACGGTCGACCCACATCGGGTAGTTGACGAACCTCGTGCCGTCGGAGGAGAGATAGGCGGTGGCCGAGATGAAGCCCGGGAAGTCGCGCTTCCACTCCCCGGTGCGATGGAGCAGATCGACGACCGCGCGGGCCGGTCCCGGGCCGGTGAAGTGGCGAGTGGCGACGGCCACGACGCCGGGCGGCCGCCCGGCCGCGGGACCTTCGATCCCGCCCGCCGACACGCCCGTGCGGACCGACGAAGCGAGCACTCCGGACCGCCGGCCGAGATCACACAGGACACCGGCGTCCGCCGCGTCCGGGAACGAGGCGCGGTAACGCTCCTCGTCGGTCCAGCGGGTGTGATGGACCACGGCGGAGCCGCCGAGGCCCACATGGACACGGGACAGCAGGAAACCCGGTGCCGCACTCACCCAGTCGGCCACCTCGCGGGTGATGGTGTCGACGAGGGCGTCGGCCGTGCCGCCGCTCTCCACCTCCAGCACGTCGAAGACGGCGAAGTGAGTCTGCTTCTGGATCGAAGTCATGATGCCTCCTACGGCTTCAGCGAAAAGCGTCCACATGCTCCTCGACCCACTGCCGGAAGGTGTGTGCCGGCCGTCCGGTCACCTCTGCCACGGTCGACGAGCCGACCTCCGGCTGCCGGGTGAGCGTCGCGAAGTAGTCGAGCGCCCCGTCCGCGTACGACGGCGGCCAGCCCGTCGCCACCATCTGCCGGCGCGCCTCCTCCGCGTGCACGTCCTCCCAGCGCAGGGAGCGCCCGATCACCTCGCCGATGATCTGCAGCTGCTCTTCCTGGGTGAGCGCCTGCGGACCTGAGACCAGATACGTCCGGCCGTCGTGCCCGTCCTCGGTCAGGGCGCAGGCACCGACCGCGGCCAGATCTCCCTCGTGCACCGAGGTGCGGGACGCGGCTCCGTAGGGGAAGCGCACCACGTCCCCGCCGCGGATCTGGGGGGCGAAGCCGAGGGCGTTCGCCATGAAGCCCGTGGTGCGCAGGAAGGTCCACTCCAGGCTGGTCTGCTCGATCAGCTTCTCCAGGTAGGCATGGCAGTTGTTGTCGACCGGCTCCAGGCCGATGTGCACGCCCACGGACGAGACGAGCGCGATGCGCCGCGCCTGCTGTTCGATCTTCTTCAGCACAACGGGCGCCGTCGCGACGCTCAGCGTGAAGAACGGCCACATCCAGAAGACGGCGTCCACGCCTTCCAGGGCCGGATCCAGGCTCTCCGGGACGGCCAGGTCGCCGTAGTGCACTTCCACGCCTTCGGGCAGCCGGGCGATGCCGGGATCGTTCTCCAGTACCAGGGCGCGCACCCTGGCACCGCGGCGCAGCAGGTGGCTCGCGGCGTACGGACCGACGTTGCCGGTGGCCGCGGTGATCAGCACGGTGGGCTGTTCCGTCATCGCACGTTCTCCTCGCTTGTGGGCTTCTCGGTACTCGTCCGTGGTCTGCCGGTGTCACCGGACACGCGGGCTCACGCCCTGGCCGCTGTCTTCGGCTCCATGCGCGGGGCCGCCTCCTCGCGCCAGCTGCGGGCGCCCCGGTGATTCAGCGCGCGTTCCAGCCGGCGCCAGGTGGCGGGCCGGTGTCCGCGCGCCGCCGTGGGCTCGGTGTCGGCACCGGCCCGGAGCAGGAGGGCCGCGGTGAGCGCGGCGAGCTCCTCGGCTCCGGCGTGGCCCTTGATGACGCGGATGACGGGACCGGGTTGCGCTGTCTGCTGCCGTACGGTGTCCATGGGGTGCCTCCGTCGGGTCACTGCGGGGGGTTGCCGTGCTTGCGGGAGGGCAGCTCGGCGTGCTTCTGACGCAGCATCGCCAGCGAGCCGATGAGTGTCTCCCGGGTGCGGCGTGGGTCGATCACGTCGTCCACCAAGCCACGTTCGGCGGCGTAATAGGGATGCATGAGCCGGGTCCGGTATTCCTTGATCTTTTCTTGTCGGACCGCCTCGGGGTCGTCGGCCGCCTGGATCTCGCGCCGGAAGATGACGCCCGCCGCACCCTCGGCGCCCATCACCGCGATCTCGTTGCCGGGCCAGGCCAGGGCGAGGTCGGCTCCGATGGACCGCGAGTCCATGACGATGTACGCGCCGCCGTACGCCTTGCGCAGCACGAGCGAGACCCGGGGCACGGTGGCGTTGCAGTAGGCGTACAGCAGTTTGGCGCCGTGCCGGATGATGCCGCCGTGTTCCTGGTCCACGCCGGGCAGGAAGCCCGGCACGTCCACCAGCGTGACCAGCGGGATGTTGAAGGCGTCGCAGAACTGGACGAACCGGGCCGCCTTCTCGCTGGCGTGGATGTCCAGTACGCCGGCGAGCGCGGCGGGCTGGTTGGCGACCACTCCGGTCACCTCGCCCCCGAGCCGGGTCAGCGCGCAGACCATGTTCCGCGCCCAGCCGGAGTGCACCTCGAAGTACTCGCCGTGGTCGGCGATCTCCCCGATGACGGCACGGATGTCATAGCTCCGCCCGGGGTCGTCGGGGACCAGGTCGAGGAGCGCGTCGCCGGGCCGGTCGGCCGGGTCGTCGCACGGCGTGCTCGGCGGCAGCACTCGGTTGTTGGGGGGCAGCAGTGACAGCAGGTACCGCACATCCTCCAGGCAGGAGTGCTCGTCGTCGTAGGCGAAGTGGGCGACGCCCGAGGTCTCGGCGTGCGCGTCGGCGCCGCCGAGGCCGTCCTGACCGATCCGTTCACCGGTGACGGCCTGTACGACGTCGGGCCCGGTGATGAACATCTGCGAGGTGCCGCGGACCATGAACACGAAGTCGGTCAGGGCGGGTGAGTACGCCGCCCCGCCCGCACAGGGCCCCAGCATGACGCTGATCTGGGGGACGACTCCCGAGGCGCGCGTGTTGCGCTCGAAGATGCCGCCGTACCCGGCCAGGGCCGAGACGCCCTCCTGGATACGGGCACCGGCGCCGTCGTTGAGGGACACCAGCGGCGCCCCGGCGGCGATGGCCATGTCCATGATCTTGTGGATCTTGGCCGCGTGCGCCTCTCCCAGCGCTCCGCCGAAGATGCGGAAGTCGTGCGCGTACACGAACACCGTCCGCCCGTGCACCGTGCCCCAGCCGGTGACCACTCCGTCGGTGTACGGCTTCTTGTGCTCCAGGCCGAAGCCGGTGGACCGGTGCCTCCGCAGCGCCTCCACCTCGTGGAACGACCCGGCGTCCAGCAAGAGGTCCACTCGCTCGCGCGCGGTCAGTTTGCCCTTGGCGTGCTGCCGCTCGGTGGCCGCCGGGTCGGCGCCCTGGAGCGCCTCCCCCTTGATACGCGCCAGTTCCTCCAGACCCCGCTGTGCCGTACCGCCCTCGTCGGGGGCGGCCAGGGTGCGGACTGTGGTCATCTCGTTCAGCTCCTCTGCTCGTCGAGGGAGGCGGGCCCGGCGGTCGGGCGGCGCCGAAGTCCTGACACCGCCACGGCCAGCCCCAGCACTCCGAGGGCGGTGACCAGCCACAGGGCGGGGCGGTCCCCCCCGCTGGTCAGCAACGCGCCGACCACCGCGGGCACCAACACGGCGGCCGTCTGCACCGCGGTCTGGTACAGCCCGATGGCCGCCGACCGGTCCCGCTCCGGCACCTCGGTGGCCGCCTGCACGTTCAGCGCCGCGAAGCCCAGCGCGAAACCGGCCCCGACCAGCAACATCGTCGGCAGTACGTCCGTGACGTACGCGGTGCCCGGATGCAGGGCCCGCAGGTACAGGGCGTAGCCGACCGGCGGACCCACCGCGCCCAGGGCGACCAGCCGCCGGGTGCCGAACCGGCTGATCAGTCGGCCGGAGACGGGCGCGGTCAGCACCAGGGGCAGGCTCGCGGGCAGGAAGGCCAGCGCGGTGTGCGGCGGCGACCAGCCTTCGGCCGTCTGCAGTTGCACGGTGGCCAGGAGCAGCAGGCCCAGGTACGAACCGTTGAGCGCGGCGGCGCCCAGCATCGACCGCAGCAGTGCCCCGTGGGCCAGGACCCGCGATCCGACCAGCGGGTCCGCGGAGGAACGCTCCACCCGCACGAAGATCGTCAGGAGAAGTACGGCGACCACGAAGGCACCGAGGGTCGGTGAGCCGGTCCAGCCCCGTTCCGGCACGCTCACTATGCCGACCGTCAGTGCGGTCAGGGCTCCGAGGAGAGTGGCGGCACCGGCAAGGTCGTAGCGTCGGCGGGCCTGGCCCTGGGCGGGGTCGGCCGGGATCAGGCGCAGGCCGAGGACGAACAGCAGCAGGACCACCGGGGCCGGGAAGAGGAACACCGCTCGCCAGCTCGTGCCGGTCAGCAGGCCGGACACGACCAGCCCGCCCGCGAAGCCGCACGCCGCGACGAGGGTGTAGACCGAGACGGCCCGCCGGCGCGCCGGGCCCTCGCGGAACTCCGTGGTGAGGATGGCGAGTCCGGTCGGGGCGGTGAGCGCGACGCAGAAGCCCTTGACCACCCGGGTGGCGATCAGGACCACGGGCCCGTCGGCCATCCCACCCGCCACGGACGCCACGGCGAAGCCCAGCAGCGCGGCCAGATAGACCCGTCGTCGCCCGAGCAGTTCCACGACCCGGCCGCCGAACAGCAGCAGGGCGCCGAATCCCAGCGCGAATCCGGTGACGAGTCCCTGAACCACCGTCAGCGGCAGGTCCAGTGCCTGCCCGACCGAGGGCAGCACCACGATCATCATTGACACCTCGAGGGAGTCGATGAGCATGTTGCCCGCCAGCACCAGGAGCAGGCCCCAGCCTGCGGAGCCCCACTTCCGGGGCGTTCGGACGGTGGAACCGGCCGACGCGGTCGGCGAAGGTTTCATGAGACCGCTCTCAGGAGGGATGATCGGCGGATCGTGCGGGGGCGGGTGCCGACCGGCTGTCAGCCGAGCAGCGTGCCGCCGGTGGCGTCGAGGAAGGCGCCCGTCACCCAGCGGCTGTCGTCGGAGGCGAGGAAGGCCACCACGTCCGCCACGTCCTCCGGCTCTCCGACCCGGTTGAAGGCCGACAGCTGCGCCATCTGCTCCACCGCTTCGGGTATGTCGAACACCGGGGTGCCGTTGCGGGTGATGCCCGGTGCGACGCTGTTGATGGTGATGCCCTTCGGTGCCAGGACCTTGGCGAAGTGGAGGGCGAGCTGTTCCACCGCTCCCTTGGTCATCGCGTAGGCGATCTCGTCGGGGTTGGCGAACCGGGTCAGCCCGGAGGAGATGTTGATGATCCGGCCGCCGGCGGTGAGGTTCGTCAGGGCACGCCGGATGGTGAAGAAAGGGGCCTTGGCGTTGACCGCGAACAGCCGGTCGACCTGCTCGGAGGTCGTCTCCTCCAAGGACACGCCGCCCATCTGCCCGGCGTTGTTGACCAGGATGGTCAGATCGGTCGACCCCGTACGTTCCTTCAGCCCGGCTTCCAGGCCGAGGAACAGGTCGTGGACGTCGCCGGGCACCCCGAGTTCCGCCTGCAGGGCGAAAGCGCGACCGCCGTCCTTCTCGATGGACGCGACGACGTCCTCCGCCGCGTCACGGTTGCCCGCGTAGTGCACGGCCACCAGAGCGCCCTCGGCGGCCAGCCGCGTGGCGATCGCCCGGCCTATCCCCCGGCTCGCGCCCGTGACCAGTGCCGTCCTGCCAGTGAGCCTGTCCATGGTCCTGCCTCCCTTTTCTTCGATCGGTTCTGCATGGGACGGCCTGGTCCGGCCGTACGACCGGCTCACGCCGCCAGTGACACCGGGCACCCGCGCCGGAGGGCCGAACCACCGCTCCAGCGCCGCTTCGGGCCCGTGCGGTTCCGTGCCGGACGCCCAGACCACGTGCCCGTCCGGGCGCACCAGCACGGCGTCCGTCCCCGGCGGCAGTACGCCCTGCGCCGGTCCGGCCGGGACCAGGTCGACCCGGTCCAGCCAGGGGCCCGCGGCCCGGCGCAGCCCGGCATGGCGGGCGGCCTCGCCGGAGGTGTCCAGGAGGAGGCCACGGCCGGAGCGCAGCAGGTGCGCGGTCGTGGTGGCACCGCGGTCGGTGATCACCTCGGCCGGCGTCAGGCGGGCGCCCAGCAGGGGATGGCCGACGTCGTGGCGGACCTCAAGACCGGAGATCGTTCCGGCCAGTTGGCGTCGCACCGGCTCGTACACGGTCAGTTCGGTGAGAACGGAACGCATGGCCTCGACCTCGGGGCCGCCCAGCAGGAGGGTCGTCTGCGCCTCGATGCCGGCGAGCACCCGCGCCCCGACCGCGTGCCGCTCGTGATGGTAGGAGTCCAGCAGGCTCTCGGGGGCCCGGCCGCGGACGACCGCCGCCAGCTTCCAACCGAGGTTGGCCGCGTCCTGCAGACCCAGGTTGAGCGCCTGGCCTCCGACCGGCATCTGCCGGTGAGCGGCATCACCGGCGAGCAGGATCCGGCCCGCGCGGTAGCGGGCGGCGAGCCGGGACGCGTCGCCGAAGGCGTTCAGCCACAGCGGGGTCCCCCTGCAGATGTCCTCTCCGGTCACGTGTCGCCAGGCGTCGCACACCTCGGCGAACTCCGGTGCGCCCCCGCGGTCGGCGGGCTTGCCGCCGTAGACGTGCACCATCACCCGGGTCACGCCGTCGCCCCGGCGTGCGGCGACCGCGAGCCCGTTGGGAAGCCGTTGGAAGCGGCGGTCGGGAATCTCGATGCCGTCCACGTCCGCGCGGATCATCTCCCGTACGGCGTCATGGCCGGGGAAGTCGATGCCGGCCAGACGGCGCACCGTGCTGTCCTCGCCGTCGCACCCGACGAGGTACCGGGCGCGCAGCAGGACGGTCCCGGCGGGTCCGGCCGCCTCGGCCTCCACCCGGTCCCGCCGTTCGACCAGGCCGCGCAGCTCGTGGTCTCGGCGCAGGTCCGCGCCGAGTGAGACGCACCACTGCTGCAGGACCGCCTCCGTCCGGGTCTGGGGGGCCTTCCACTGGCCGGGATGGGACCCGGGCAGGCTGAGATCGAGGGGTATCCCGCCGAAGTGGCCCCTGGGGTCGTGCGGCAACTCCCCGAAGGAGTCGACCAGACCCCGGCTGTCCAGCAGTTCCATGGTGCGGGCGTGCAGGGTCGAGGCCCGGGACTCGGTGGTGGGTGCGCCGAGCCGCTCCAGCAGGGTCACCCGGGCGCCGCCGAGCCGCAGTTCCCCGGCGAGCATCAGCCCGACGGGCCCCGCGCCGACGACGATCACATCTGTGTCCAGCGATTGCTCGCCCATGGTCAACGCTTGTTCTCGGCGTGGTCCTTGGCGTGCCGCAGGGTGGCCCGGCTGTTGGTGCTGAGCGCACCTCGGACGTACTCCCGGGCGTCGGCGACGGTGGCTTCGGGCCCCAGGACCTCGGCGATGTTGGCCGTGTTGAGCACGACGGTGTGCTGCGAGGTGGCCGCGACGCCCTGCGCGTTCTCCGCGAAGGTCCAGACCCCGGTGTGCAGGGTCATCAGCGCGGGCAGGGTGACCTGCTTGTACGCGATCCGGTGGTGCGGGAAGGTCACGCGGTACGACTTCGTCGTGTGCGTGGATCCGTCCTTGGCCCGCGTGTCCATTTCCAGGGTCTGCAGCCCCGGGGTGTCCTCGGTGAGGTGGACGTCTGCCACGTGGGGCAGCCGCTGCGCCCACAGGCCGGCCTCGTCGATGAAGTCGTAGGCGTCCTTGGCGGCGCCGTCGATCTGAACGGTGTCTTCGAAGGAGAAGGTGAACTCCTCGGCCGCGTGGGCCAGTTCCACGTTTGCCTTCAGTGCGGCGAGCTCGGAGCGCGAGTTGCGGTCGACGGCCTCGTCGATCCACTTCAGCTTCTCCGGGTCGTCGTCGACCGCCCGGTAGTCGTGCAGCAGCCGGACCCGGCAGGAGACCTCGGACAGGGGCTCGATGATCCAGGTGCCGCCCATGGCGGCGACCGGCGGCGCGGAGACCTCCTGACGGAAGGTGATCCGCAGCCGCTCCGGATCGAGGGTGCGTCGGGACGTCCAGCTCTTCGCCTCGCCGTTGGCCGTGGCCCAGATCCGTATCCGCTCCTCACCGTCGCCGCGCTCCACCTGATCGACGTAGATGGTGGGCGGGAAGATGCGCGGCCAGTTCACGACCTCGGCGATCAGGCGGTAGACGGCGGCGGACGGCGCCTCGACGGCGATCTCGTGCTCGACCTGACGTGTCGTCATGGTGTCGTGTCCTCCGAGTGGTCAGAAGTTGCCCAGGCCGCCGCAGACGTTGAGCGCCTGGGACGTGATGGAGGCGGCCGTGTCGGAGGCCAGGTAAGCGACCAGTCCGGCGACCTCCTCGGGGGTGGAGTAGCGGCCGAGCGGGATCTTCGCCTGGAACTTGTCGAGGATCGCCTCCTCGGTGGTGTCGTAGGCGGACGCGTAGCCCTGCCGCACCCGTTGCGCCATCGGCGTCTCGACATAGCCGGGGCAGACGGCGTTGACCGTGATGCCGGTCGGCGCGAGTTCGTTGCCGAGCGCCTTGGTGAAGCCGACCACGCCGTGCTTGGACGCCGAGTACGGGGCGCCGAGCACCACGCCCTGCTTGCCCGCGGTGGAGGCGATGTTGACGATGCGTCCCCACTCCCTGCCGCGCATGCCACCGGTGTTCAGGACTTCACGGGTCATCCGGAAGACGCTGTTGAGGTTGGTGTCGACGACGTCGTCCCACAGTTCGTCGTCGATGTCGGCGGTGACGCCGCCGCCACTGCGGCCCGCGTTGTTGACCAGGATGTCCACCGGACCCCAGCGGTCGACGGCGGCCTGGACGAACGTGCGGACTTCGGCGCCGGAGCGCACGTCCAGCGTGCTGCCCTCGACGGTGTGGCCCTGCTCGCGCAGCTGCTTGACGGTGGTGGCGACGTTCTCCGCGTTGCGGGCGCCGAGATACACCCGGGCCCCCTGGGCGGCCAGGGCCTTGGCGACGGCCAGGCCGATGCCGCTGGTGGCTCCGGTGACGAGGGCGACTCGTTGGTCCTGCTGAGGCATGGCTTCTCCCCGGTGTCGGGTTCGGTGGAGCGTGCCGGGCACACGCGGCCGACGGTTCGGCGCGGTCGTGGCGGGCACGGGAGGGACGATCGCGGTCAGGCGGCCGTCGCGGCGAGCTGCGTGGTGACGACGTCCAGCAGCTGCCGCGGGGTGGTGGCGTCGGCGAGCGCCGACTCGTCCAGCGTGATGCCGTACTCGCGCTCGATGCGGCTGCCGGTCTCCAGCAGGGCCAGCGATTCGTAGCCCAACGCGTCGAAGGTGAGATCGAGTATGTCGCCGTCGAGGTCGACGCTCTCGTCCGCGCCGGCGCTTTCCAGCAGGATCCGCTTCAGATCGTCCAGGGTGAACTGCACGGCAGGTGACTCCGTTTCGGTTTCTCGGGTGGCCGCCCGGGCGCTTCCAGGCGGATGGAACGTTTCTGTGTCAGCGGGTGGAACGCCGCGTGTGTCAGTCGGCCGCTCGGACGACCAGCGCCGAGTTGAAGCCGCCCTGACCGCGTGCGATCACCAGGGCGGTGCGCACCTCGGCGGGGCGCGGAGCTCCCGTCACCAGGTCCAGCTGGTAGTCGGCGGCCGGTTCGACGTTGATCGTGGGCGGTATCCGGCCCTCGGCGATGGCCAGGACAGCCATCGCGAGGTCCAGGGGGGCCGCTCCGGAGTACAGCCGTCCGGTCATCGTCTTGGGAGCGGTGACGGGCACGCCCCGCGGGCCGAAGACAGCGGTGATCGCCTCGGCCTCGGCTCGGTCCTCCTCGGGCAGCGCCGCCGCGTCCGCGAAGACCACATCGATGTCACGGGGCACGGCACCGGCGTCGGCCAGAGCCAGTTCGACGGCCCGGCGAAGCCCGCGCTCGCGGCCGCTGTCCGGCCTGGGGTCGAAGGTGGCTCCGTAGCCGGAGACCGCTCCGTACAGCCGTGCCCCGCGCCGCCGAGCCGCTACGGCGTCCTCGACGACGAGGATGGCCCCGCCCTCGCCGGCCACATGACCGTGCGCCGCGGCGTCGAACGGCAGGTATGCGCGCCCGGGGTCGTCGCTGCCGCTCAGCCGCCCGCCGGCCAGCTGCGCCACCCATCCCCACGGGCAGACCGAGGCGTCGATGCTGCCGGAGACGATCAGCGGGGTACCCCGACGGATCTGCCGCCGGGCCTGCGCGACGGCGTCCAGGCCGCCGGCCTGGTCGCTGACCACCACCCCACTGGGCCCCTTCATCCCGTTGCGGATGGAGATCTGCCCGCTGTTGACGGCGTAGAACCAGGCGAACGACTGGTAGGCGCTGACATGCTGGCTGCCTTTGCTCCACAGCTTCTGCAGCTCGTTCTGCCCGAACTCGAAGCCGCCCGACGAACTGGCCGTGACCACGCCCATGTCGTACTCGGGCAGGTCCTCGGGCCGCACCCCGGCGTCCGCCAGGGCCCAGTCCGCGGCCACCAGGGCGAGCCTGGTCATCCGGTCCGTCTGTGGCAGCAGCCGGCTCGGCAGATACTCCTCGGCGGCGAAGCCCGGCACCTGGCCGGCGAGCCGCGCCGGATAACCCGACGGGTCGAACCGGCTGATACGGCCGATCCCGCTCTCGCCCCTGAGCATCGCCGACCAGCACTGCTCGGTACCCAGCCCGTTGGGCGAGGCGACGCCCAGCCCTGTGATCACCGCCTGCCCGGTCATGCGACCCTCCTGCCGGGACGGGTGAGGACCATCGCGCTCTGGAACCCGCCGAAGCCGCTGCCGACGGTCAGTACCGCGTCCGTGAGCTGGTCGCGGGCGGTCAGCGGAACGTAGTCCAGGTCGCACTCGGGGTCGGCGGTGTGCAGGTTCGCCGTGGGCGGCACCAGGTTGTGCTCCATGGCCAGGGCCGAGGCAGCGATCTCGATCGAGCCGATCGCGCCCAGCGAGTGACCGATCATCGACTTGATGGAGCTGACCGGGGTCCTATAGGCGTGTTCGCCCAGGGTCCGCTTGAAGGCGGCCGTCTCGTGCCGGTCGTTCTGCTTGGTGCCCGAACCATGGGCGTTGATGTAGTCGATGTCCTCGGCGTTGGCTTTCGCCTCGTCGAGGGCCACCCGGATGGCCTCGGCCATCTCGGCCCCGTCCGGCCTCAGCCCGGTCATGTGGAAAGCGTTGCAGCGCGAGGCGTAACCGGCGATCTCGGCGTAGATGTGCGCGTCCCGCCGCCGGGCGCTCCCGAGCTCCTCCAGGACGAACACCGCGGCGCCTTCGCCCAGTACGAAGCCGTTCCGTGTTCCGTCGAAGGGGCGGGAGGCGTGCTCGGGATCGTCGTTGCGCGGGGTGGTGGCCTTGATCGCGTCGAAGCAGGCCATGGTGATGGGAGAGATCGGCGCGTCCGTCGCCCCGGCGATCATGATGTCGGCGGAGCCCTCCCGGAGCAGTTCCACCGCGTGACCCACCGAGTCCAGACCGGAGGTGCATCCGGTGGAGACCACCGCGCTCGGCCCCTCGGCACCCACCGTCCAGGCCACCTCCGCCGCGAACGAGCTGGGAACGAAGTGGTCGTAGAGGTGGGGTACGGCGTACTCGTGGTCGACGAGATCGAGGCGTCCGCCGTCGCTCACCACCCGGTACTCCTGGTCCAGCCCCATGGTCGCGCCCACCGCGCTGCCGATGGTGACACCGGTCCGGTGCGGGTTCTGCTCCTGCAGTTCCAGGCCGCTGTCCGCCACCGCCTCGCGCGCGGCCACCACGGCCAGCTGAGCCGCCCGGTCCATCCGGCGTGTCTCCTGCGGGCTCAGACCGTGCGCCTCGGCGTCGAAGTCGATCTCCGCCGCGACCCTGGAGCGGAACTGGGACGGGTCGAAGAAGCTGATGCCCCGGGTCGCCGTACGTCCCTCGCTGATCAGGTTCCAGAAGTCCTTCACACCGATACCCCCCGGTGCGACCACACCGATGCCGGTGATGACCACTCGACGGCCCGTCATTCCGACGCCTCCCACCGGTAGAAGCGCGTCGCCATGGCGTCGGCGGGCGAGCGCCAGGTGGCCGGGTCGTAGGCCTGGATGTGGGGCTTGAGGTCCTCGCTGATCCGAACGAAGCGCGGGTCCAGCTTGGCGTCCTCGATGCGCTCACCTCCGTCGTCGGAGACGAAGTCCTGGAGATGGAAGTAGAGGCCGCGGTATGAGAACAACTGACGACGACGGGTGCCCATCAGATGCGGCATCTCCGTCTCGTCGAACGCCCCGAAGACACGGGCGACGTCGCCGGCGGCCTCGGGGGCCATCCGGGCCACGATCAGTGTGCTGTGCATGTGCTTGTCTCCTCACGACCAGTGGGATGTTGTCGAAGGGGGGTGCTGTCGAAGGGTCGGACGACGCGGTGTCCGTCGGTCACCGGGCGGGGCCGAACCAGCGCTCCAGCGCCATCGGCAGATCGGCGTGGCTGCCGGGCGCGGCCCAGGCGACGTATCCGTCGGGGCGCACCAGGACGGCGGAACTGCCGACCAGGCGCTGTGCCGCGGCCGTCCCAGCGGGCACCGCGGTCACGAGGTCCACCCGGTCCCGCCAGCCGGCCACCCGGCGGCGTAGCACGGCGTTGTCCGCCAGGTCCAGCAGCACACCCCGCCCGGCGTGCAGCGCGCGCGTGCTGTCGGTCGAGATCCCGTCGCTCACCAGATCCACCTGCGGCATACGCCGTCCGAGCAGGGGACTGACGCCGCCTCCGACGTCATACCGGATCTCCAGTCCGCTGACCATGCCGGCCAGATGACGGCTCACCTCCGGATAGCGGATGAGTTCCGTCATGACATCCCGCAGAGGCTGCATCTCAGGCCCGCTCAGGAACAGCAGGCCCTGCGCCTGAGTGTTCATCAGCAGCCGTTCGCCGACCGGGTGGCGCTCGCCGTGGTAGGTGTCCAGCAGGCTCTCCGGCGCCCGGCCCCGGACCACGGCGGCCAGCTTCCAGCCCAGGTTGACCGCGTCCTGAATGCTGGTGTTCATCCCCTGCCCGCCGGCCGGGAGGTGGATGTGCGCGGCGTCGCCCGCGAGCAGGATCCGGCTACGCCGGTACTCGGTGACCTGACGGGTCGCGTCGCCGAAGGAGCTCACCCACACCGGTTCTCCGTGGGAGATGTCATCGCCGGTCAGCCTCTTCCAGGCGGCGGCGACTTCGTCGTACTCCGGCGGAGTCGTCCGCCGCTGCGGCGGAGCGCCCCGCTCGCAGACGATCAGCCGGGTGATCCCGCCCGGCAGCGGGCCGACCATGATCATGCCCCCGGGCAGCGTCTCCCCGATCATCCGGGGCGCGAGGTCGAGGCCCTTGACGTCGGCGAGGAACATCTCCATCGTCGCCGCCGTGCCCGGGAAGTCGAAACCGGCGGCCTTGCGCACCAGGCTGCGCCCACCGTCACATCCCACCAGGTACTCGGCGGTCAGCCGCTGCGAGCCCGACGGCCCGCGCACCTCCACCGCGACCCCTTGCCCCTCGTCCCGCACCGCAGTGACCTCGTGGCCGCGCCGGATGTCGGCGCCGAGACCCGTGGCCCACTCCTCCAGTACCGTCTCGGTGTGCGACTGGGGCACGGTCTTGGCCGCCTGGTGGGCACCGTCCAGCAGGCCGAAGTCGACCGGCAGGCCACCGAAATGACCCTGCTCGCTGATCTCGATCTCGCCGAACCGGGGCAGCAGCCCGCGCTGGTCGAAGACCTCCATGGTCCGCGCGGTGAAGCCCAGGCCGCGGGACTCACCCGTGCGCTGATCGAGACGCTCCAGGACGACGACGTCGACACCGGCCAGGCGCAGCTCTCCGGCCAGCATCATGCCCGCCGGCCCTGCGCCCACGACTATCACTTCGGCGTCCATGTGCCTCTCCTTGGTCATATTCCCGCTCCGTCGGAGAGAATTATCCGACGAGGTCCCCTCGATATACCCGAAGGGATATTCCCATTTCCAGTCGCGCATTCTCCGTTGGCTTTTAATATCATCCGCCAGCCTTTTCTGGGGGTCAACATCCTCATTTACAGATGACTGTGATGATGTGTCCAAGAATGCAAAGTGCGGCCGCCCAAATCAGTCTTTGATCTCGCAGATCGCCGCGCCCGAGGTGATCGACGCCCCGACCTCCGCGGACAGGCCCTTGACGGTGCCGGTCTTGTGCGCGTTGAGGGGCTGCTCCATCTTCATCGCTTCGAGGACGACGATGAGGTCGCCCTCCTTGACCTCCTGGCCCTCCTCGACGGCGATCTTGACGATCGTGCCCTGCATCGGGGAGGCGAGGGTGTCGCCGGAGGCCACCGGGCCGGACTTCTTGGCCGCCCGGCGCTTGGGCTTGGCACCCGCCGCGAGGCCGGTACGGGCCAGGGACATGCCCAGGGAGGAGGGGAGGGAGACCTCCAGGCGCTTGCCGCCGACCTCGACGACGATCGTCTCGCGGTCCGCGTCGTCCTCGGCCTCGGTGTCGGCCGGAGCCGCGAAGGGCTTGATCTCGTTGACGAACTCGGTCTCGATCCAGCGGGTGTGGACCGTGAACGGGTCGGCGGAGCCGGTCAGTTCGGGGGCGAACGCCGGGTCGGTGACCACCTTGCGGTGGAACGGGATGGCGGTGGCCATGCCCTCGACCTGGAACTCCTCCAGGGCGCGGGCGGCACGCTGCAGGGCCTGCTCGCGGGTGGCGCCGGTGACGATCAGCTTGGCCAGCAGGGAGTCCCAGGCGGGGCCGATCACGCTGCCGGACTCCACGCCCGCGTCCAGGCGGACACCGGGACCGGAGGGCGCGTCGAAGCGGGTGACCGTGCCGGGGGCGGGCAGGAAGCCGCGGCCCGGGTCCTCGCCGTTGATACGGAACTCGAAGGAGTGGCCGCGCAGCTCGGGATCGCCGTAGCCCAGTTCCTCGCCGTCGGCGATACGGAACATCTCGCGCACCAGGTCGATGCCGGCGACCTCCTCGGTGACCGGGTGCTCCACCTGGAGGCGGGTGTTGACCTCGAGGAAGGAGATGGTGCCGTCCTGGCCGACGAGGAACTCGCAGGTACCGGCGCCCTCGTAGGAGGCCTCCTTGAGGATGGCCTTGGACGCGCGGTACAGCTCGGCGACCTGCTCGTCGGAGAGGAAGGGCGCGGGGGCCTCCTCGACCAGCTTCTGGTGGCGGCGCTGCAGCGAGCAGTCACGGGTGGAGACGACGACCACGTTGCCGTGCTTGTCGGCCAGGCACTGGGTCTCCACGTGCCGGGGGCGGTCGAGGTAGCGCTCGACGAAGCACTCGCCGCGGCCGAAGGCGGCCACCGCCTCACGCACCGCGGAGTCGTAGAGCTCGGGGACCTCTTCGAGGGTGCGGGCGACCTTCAGACCGCGCCCGCCACCGCCGAAGGCGGCCTTGATGGCGATCGGCAGTCCGTGCTCCCGGGCGAAGGCCACGACCTCGTCGGCACCGGAGACCGGGTCGGGGGTGCCGGCCACGAGGGGGGCGCCGGCGCGCTGCGCGATGTGCCGGGCGGCGACCTTGTCACCGAGGTCGCGGATGGCCTGCGGCGGCGGGCCGATCCAGATCAGACCCGCGTCCAGGACCGCCTGCGCGAAGTCGGCGTTCTCGGACAGGAAGCCGTAGCCGGGGTGGATGGCGTCCGCGCCCGACTCACGCGCGGCGCCCAGGACCTTCTCGATGTCCAGGTAGCTGGTGGCCGGGGTGTCACCGCCCAGGGCGAACGCCTCATCCGCGGCGCGGACATGCAGAGCGTCCCGGTCCGGGTCGGCGTACACGGCCACGCTCGCGATACCGGCATCCCGGCAGGCCCGGGCAACGCGGACAGCGATTTCGCCACGGTTGGCGATGAGCACCTTGCGCAGCATGAGGCACATTCCTCCAGGAAGAGCAGGTGAGAGGCTCCATGACCGGGACGTGGACGTGGCTCCGTGGTGGAGCACACCGCCCGAAAGTCACGCCGCGCAGAATGAGCAAAACCGAAGCTCGGGTGCGCGAATTTCAGGGATGCCAGGCTCGAAATCCAGCCTGGCGATCCTGATGCTTCACCGGGCATTCCTTTCCCGTCAAGGCTGGTGAAGAAGGCTGCAAGGGTTTGTCAGGTGAGTGAAAAGTCCGTGGCGCTATCGGAAGCCGCATGTCAGGATCGTGTTGTTTCAAATCAGCCTGATCGGCCCATGGGCCCGAGTACTGAACCGATGTTTTACGGTGCTGATGACGGGGGAACGGAGCATGCGCATACTTCTCGCCGACGGTGATACCAGCCTGGCCGAATGCGTGACCCGCGGCCTACGACGACTGGGGCACGAGGTCCAGCACGTGGCGACGGGGAACGAGGTGTTGCGGACGCATCAACAGGCCGACGTCGTCCTCCTCGACCTCATGATTCCCGGCCTGAACGGCTTGCAGCTGTGCCGGGAAATCCGGGCCGCCTGTGAGGTGCCCGTCCTGGCCCTCAGCAGCGATCGCACTGAGGCCACCAGAGTGCTGGCCCTGCGCGCGGGGGCCGACGACTGCCTCGACAAGCCGTACGGGTTCCGGGAACTCGTCGCCCGTGTCGAAGCGGTGGTGCGCCGTTCCCGTACCGCGCGGTCGAACGCGTCGCTCCCGCTGTACGGGGATCAGCTGCACATCGACGCCCTCCTGCGGGAAGCCCGCGTGGGCGACCGTTCGCTCGGCCTGACCGAGAAGGAGTTCGATCTGCTCCAGCTGCTGGTGGCGCGTGCCGATGCCGTCGTCTCCCGCGAGGAGATCATGGCGAAGGTCTGGGGCGACACCTGGAACAAGCGGAGCCGTACCGTGGACACCCATGTCAGCAGCCTGCGCCGGAAGTTGGGGCGCGAGGGACGGATCACCACCGTCCGTGGCGTGGGCTTCAGGCTGGCACTCCGCCGTCGGCCGTCCCCCGCCGCAGCCCTGGAGCAGCCCCCCGTACCTCCCGACGGCCGCCGCGCCAGGCGCTCGCACACCACCGGACCGCTGGCGAGGGTTCGCCGAACCGCCTGACGGCACGACCGTCGGGTCCCCACCGGTCGACCGGACACAGACGTGAAGGGTGACCACCAGTCCATGCGCAGCGCGCTCGCCCACACCTTCCGCTCCCTGTCCCTGCGCAACTTCAGGCTCTTCGCCGCCGGACAGATCGTGTCCGTGACGGGCACATGGATGATGGTCACCGCTCAGGACTGGCTGGTCCTCTCCCTGACCGGCGACTCGGGCGCGGCCCTGGGCCTCGTGACCGCGCTGCAGTTCACGCCCGTTCTGCTGCTCACGCTGTACGGGGGACGGCTCGCCGACCGGTACGACAAGCGCGCCCTGCTGGTCGGAGCCAATCTCGTGTCCGGTGTGCTGGCCTTGCTGCTGGCTCTGCTGGTGCTCACCGGCACCGTCCGGTTGGCGCACCTCTACGTAGCTGCCCTGGGCCTCGGCCTGGTGAACGCGGTCGAGATCCCCACTCGAATGTCGTTCGTCAGCGAGTTGGTGGGCTCGGACCTGTTGCCCAACGCCTCGGCGCTCAGCACCGCGTATTTCAGCACGGCCCGTGTGGTGGGGCCCGCCGGCGCCGGAGCGCTCGTCGCCTGGCTCGGCGCCGGATGGGTGATGCTGTTCAACGGGTTCAGCTATCTGGCGGCGGTGGCCGGTCTGCTCATGATGAGGCCGGGCGAACTCCATCGCGGCCCGGTACGCACTGGAGGCTCCGGGGTCGTCGATGGCCTGCGGTACGTCGCGTCCCGTCGGGATCTGACCCTGCCCCTGGCGCTGGTGGCGGTGGTTGGGCTGTTCGGCCTGAACTTCCAGGTCACGCTCCCGCTGATCGCCAGGACCGTATTCGACGCCGACGCCACCTCCTTCGGGCTGCTGACCACGGCCTTCGCCGCGGGCTCGCTCCTGGCGGCGCTCGTCACCACGGCCCGTACCGGTCGGCCCCCCAGCACCCTGGTGACCGGATCCGCGCTCGTGTTCGGAGCGCTGGAGGTGGCCGCCGGCTGGGCCCCCACGTTCGCGGCAGCGATGGTGTCACTGTTCCTCACGGGCCTGGCGTCCACCTATTTCGCCCAGGCCGCCAACCACCGCATCCAGCTCGGCACGCGTGCGGACCAGCGCGGTCGGGTGATGGCGCTGTACACGCTGATCCTGCAGGGAACCACTCCTGTGGGCTCGTTGCTCGTGGGCGGGATCTCCGGAGTGCTGGGTGCCCGTTCGGGTCTGTGGCTCGGTGGACTGGTGTCCGCGGCGGCAGGGGCGGTGGCGATGGCGGCCGACCGCCGACGTGCCGACGGGGATCCGCCCCGGGACAACGCTCCCGCTGCGGCTGACGTGTCAGACAAGCAGTAGGGACTTGCCGACGGTGGTGCGCTCAGCGAGGGAGGTGTGGGCGTCCCTCGCCCGCTCCAACGGGTAGGTCGCGCCGATGACCGGGCGGATCCGCCTCTGAGCGGCCAACACGAGTGCCTCCGTGAGGAGTTCTCGCAGGGTGGTCTTGTCGGGTGGCCCGGCCTCCAGCATGTTGGTCACCGGCACCTTTCGTTGTTCGGCTGCTCGCGGACCGACCCGGGTGACCTTCCCGCTGGAAGTGCCGTAGGTGAGGAACCGGCCGCCCTCTGCCACCGCTTCGAAGGCCGCTTCGCCGAGGTCTCCTCCGGCACCGTCGAAGGCGAGCTCGACGCCCGCGCCGCCCACCGCTTCGCGAACCCGGTGCTGCCAGCCTCTCTCCGAGTAGTCGACCGCGATCTCCGCACCCAGTTCGCGGGCCAGCGCGAGTTTGCGCGCGCCCCGGGCCGCCGCGACGACTCGCGCGCCGGCGTCACGCACCAACTGGACCAGCAGTGAGCCCGCTCCTCCGGCCGCGGCCGTGACCAGCACCCACTGCCCTTCGCCGATGTTCGCCTGCCGGGCGAGGCGCAGGGCGGTGACTCCGTCATGGAGTACGGCGGCTGCCTCGGCGGAACCCAGTGCTTCGGGAACCTGGACGATCTCCTCCACGGCAACGGCGATCCGCTCGGCATAGCCGCCTGCGGTCCGTGCGGCGACATGGCGGCCGGTCCACGCGGGATCCACACCCTCTCCCACAGACAGGACGTGTCCCACTCCGCCTCCGCCGGGCACATAGGGGAGCTGGAGAGGGAAGAGGTCCTTCCCCCAGCCGCTGCGCAGCAGCGTGTCGAGATAGATGACGTCGGCCACGGCCAGCCCGACCACGACCTGCCCCGGACCGGCGACCGGACCGGGAACCTCCGCGGGAACCAGTACCTCGGGCCCGCCGAACTCTCGCACCTGGATCGCACGCATCACGACCACGTTCCTCTCCACCGCGCCTCGTCGGACACCTGTAAGGTAGAAGTTCAACAAATGTTGAAGTCAAGTCGCGGGAGGTAAGCGATGACCGGCCCCGGCGTCACCGGTTCCAGGACCGAGCCGACCCTGACCGTGAGCGGCCTGGCCCAGGCCAGCGGCGTCGCCGCCTCGGCGGTGCGCTTCTACGACAACCACGGGCTGATCCCGAGCGTGCGGACCACTGGCAACCAGCGGCGCTTCTACGAGATCGACAGCTGCCTGGTGAAGATCATCCGCGTGGCACAACGCGTCGGACTCTCGGTGGCCGAGATTCGCGACCTGCTCGCCGACCTACCCGACCGTCCCGACATCACCATCGAGGACTGGTACCACCTGAGGCACCGCCTGGAAGACGAGGTCCGGATCCGCATCGAGGCCCTCACATCGGTGCTCGACGACCTCACCACCGAGGACCAGCTGTGCGACGTACCGCCCCTTGCGGAGCACGAACGGCGGCCGAAGGACCTCCCGGTCGCGCAGAAACCACCCCAGATCACTCTCCTCAGTAGCTAGGCAGTGGCTGCCACGCCTCCCATCAGCGGGCTGGGTTCGCCGTGCCGGACGATGGTGAGCGCGTCCCTGGCCCGTGTCGCGGCGACGAAGAGCAGTGATCGGGCCCGCTTGCGCTCCGCCTGGTACCGGACCGGGTCGGTGCGGCGCAATGCCAAGCTCAGTGACCGATCCGAGGCATGGGTTCGGCACCCTCCCACCAGGCCACGGGCCCGACGACCTTCCGGGGCGACTTCAACGGGCTGAACAGCCGTCCCTTGCACTGGGAGATCCACCTACCGTGCGACCGAGCAGCAAGAGTCGGACCATTCGCGGACCAGGAGGCGGCTCCCCGTTTCCTTCGAGGGTGGCTTCGCAGGTCAGCGGCCGATCGAGCTTGCACCACCAGAAGACCAAGAATCTGCTGATGCCACGGTGTTCGAGGTACAAGCGGGCACCAAGCAGGGGCGAGTTCAGGCGATCACGGTTCACGCACCCTGTACACATCCAACAATCGCGATCCAGAGTCACCCCGCAACCGCGACCGATCCTTCCAGCTGACGCCCGGAGAGACGCGCCATTCTCCTCGCGCGAGAGGACGACCCACCGGGCGCGCCGACACCAGATCCCGCGGACGAACCTCAGCGAGTGACTGACGCGCCGTCAGGAAGGTCAGCAAGCGGACTGCCACACCTGCCCACACATGACCGCATCTTGGAATCAACGATCCGCCCATGCGAGGCTCTCGGATCCCTCCCATCACTCAACCTGCTCCATCAATCGGGCCCCGGAAGTGCAATATCCCGTTCTCTACCTCCAGCAGCCTTCTCGGCGCATCTGAGCAGGTCAGCGCACCCTCCCCCGCGGCTTCAACCCCACCGGCGGCAGCTCCGGAGCAGGCAGCGGCGCCCCGTCGTACCCCTTCACCTCTCCGAACCGCGACCCGGTCATCCAGTCCTGCCGCGCCTGCTCGATCTCCTCCTGGGACCGCCCGATCCAGTTCCAGAACATGACCAGTTCCTCCTCGAACGGCTCGCCGCCCAGGAGCATCAGGCCCGCGTCCGACTCGGCGCGCAGCGGGAGTTCGGTGCGGCCGCAGCCGAGGTAGAGCATCGAGCCGGGCAGCACCTGCACCCCGTCCACACGGGCCTCGCCGGACATGGACAGGACGGCGTACTCGAAGTCCGGTTCCAGCGGCAGGCGTACGTCCGTGCCCCCGGTGAGGGCCAGGTCGGCGCCGACGATGGGGGTGTACGCCGTTCCGGGTGAGCGGGCGCCGTCGAGGTCGCCCAGGATGAGGGTGGCCGTCAGGCCGGGGGCCGTGACCCGGGGCAGCTCGGTGTGGTGCTCGAAGTGCGGGTCGGTGTGGCGGTGCCCGTCCGGGAGGGCGACCCAGAGCTGGGCGCCGTGCAGGTACCGGGCGTGGGACTTCGGGCTCTCCTCGGAGTGGCTGATCGCGCGGCCGGAGGTCATCAGGCCCAGCTCGCGGGGGCGGATGGTCTGGAGGCTGCCGGTGGAGTCGCGGTGCAGGACCTCGCCCTGGTGCAGCCAGCTCACCGTCTGCAGGCCCATGTGCGGGTGCGGGGGCACCTGCATACCCGGCTCGTCGGCGATGTCGTCGGGGCCGTAGTGATCGACGAAGCACCAGGCGCCGACCATGCGACGGCCCAGGTTCGGCAGCAGCCGGCGCACTTCGCTGGACTCGCCCAGCTTCACCCGGCGGGGGCTGAGGAGTTCGCGCACCGGTTCCGCCACCACGAAGCCGCGGCCGCCGCACAGTGCGGGGGTCGCCTGGCGATCAAGATTGCTCATGCCGCCCAACCTAGCCCCGTCGGGCGTTTCCCGTCAGGTTGTCCTTCGGCGCCCGAACCGGGCTACGGCGCACACGCACTCGGGGGGCCTGGGCAAAATAGTAGCCATGTACATAGTAGCCATGTACTGTATCGAGCATGAGTACGGCTTCCGAGGGCGCGACGCCCGGCTTCCTGGTCTGGCGACTGTCGATGAAGTGGCGGGTCGCGGTCGACCGCGCGATGGCACCGCTCGGCCTGACGCACGCCCAGTACTCCCTGGTGGCCTCGCTGTACGGCATGCAGCGCGGCGGCGAACGCCCCAGTCAGCGACGCCTCGCCGACCACACCGGCCTCGAGCCGCTCTACGTCTCCAAGCTGGCGCGCTCCCTGGAGTCCGCCGGGCTCCTGGAGCGCGCCCGCGACCCGCGCGACCCGCGCGCGGTGCAACTGGCGCTCACGGAGGAGGGCCTCGAGCGGACGCGGCGGGCCATCGAGGTCGTCCACGGGCTCCTGGAACAACTGCTGGCACCGCTAGGCGGCCTGGACAGCGCCCGCACACGGGAGTTCAGGCGCGAGCTGACCACCCTGCTCGACGCACCTCTCGACGTATCCGTCGACCCGCCTCTCGACGCACCTCTCGACCCGACCGACGAGAACCCCAAGGAGCAGCCATGACCACCACCGCCCCTCCCGTCCTCAACCCCCGTGTCATAGCCCTGGCCCACTACGCGGCCCGCGCGCTCCTCGAGAGCGTCCTGGCGCGTCACGGCATGACCTTCCACCAGTCCGTCACCCTGCGGGTGGTCGCCGTGGGCGACGGGGCGACCGAGACGAAGAACCTGGTCGACGGCGTCGTCGGCTCACTCAAGATCGACGCGGCGGAGGCGCGCTCCGTGGTCGACGAGCTGATCGCCGCGGGACTGCTGGCCCCCGACGGGCCGTCCCTGGTGCGGATCACGGACGCCGGACGGCAGCTGTTCGAGACGACGTCCGCCGAGACCGCCCCCTTCACCGCCCGGGTCTACGCCGGCATCCCCGCGGAGGATCTGGCGGTGGCCGGACGCGTGCTGAGCCTCATCACCGAGCGGGCCGACGCGGAGCTCGCCGCCCTGAAGAAGTAGTGGAATATTCAATCACCAGGTCCTGTTGTCGGCACCGAAGCCGAAGGAGGGCACAGGTGGAGACCACGTACTACGACCACGGAACCCCGGCGGAGCGCTGGGAGCGCGCGCGGATGTTCTTCGACGCCAAGGAGTACGACACGGCGGCGCGGGTCCTGGACGGGCTGGTCGAGGAGGTTCCGGAGCAGACGGGACCGCGGCTGCTGCTGGCGCGCGCCTACTACCACTCGGCCCAACTGCGGCGCGCAGAGAGCGAGTTGCGGGTGATCGTCGAGCGCGACCCGGTGGAGCAGTACGCCCGGCTGATGCTCGGTCGCACGCTTCAGCGCCAGGGCCGTCACACCGAGGCCGAGCTGCACCTGCGTCTCGCCTCGGCTCTGGCGGGCGACTTCGAGTGACCCCGGAGAGCGCGTGGGGCCCGGTTCCGCACGGGAACCGGGCCCCACGTGTGTCTCAGACCGCCGCGCTCTTCTTTTCCCGGCGGTGCGCGATCTCGCCCAGGATCACGTCGGCGACGATGAAGCCGGCCAGCGGAATGCCGAGCAGGGGCACGAAATAGCCCAGGACGGCGACGACCACCACGCCCGGCACCAGGATCTGCGGCGGGACCTGCTGCCAGGCGCCGCGCCGGATCGGCCGGCCGAAGGCGGAACCGCGGCCGCGCTGCCACCACATGCGGTAGCCCCACACGATCAGCAGGACCAGGGACAGCGCGAGGAGCATCAGGGCGACCTGGTTGACCAGCCCGAACAGGACGCCGGTGTGCAGGTCGATGCCCCAGCGGGTCAGCTTGGCGAGCAGCGGGTAGTCCGCGAACCGCAGCGTGTCGGTGACCTCGCCGCTCGTCGGATCGACGGCGACGGAGTCCTGCTTCTCGGGCCAGCTGCGCTGCACCTGCCGTACGACATAGGTGGACGACTCGTCGGCGGGCGGCACGATCTCGACGGGGTCGCCGAGTCCTTCGGCGCGGGCGGCGGCCAGCACCTTGTCGAGGCCGACACCGTGCTCGGCGTCCCCGGCGGAGGCGGACGCCCCGTGGCCGGAGTGGTCGCCCGCCGCAGCGGAGACCGAGGGCGTGGACTGGCCCAGCGAGGTGCGCAGTTCGTCGATGTTGGCGCCGGCGTACGTCGACCAGGTCAGTCCGGTCGCCGACAGGAAGAAGAACCCGGCGGCCGCCCAGACGCCCACGCTGCCGTGGAGTCCCAGGGTGCGGCGGCGCCCGCTGGTGCCGCGGACCTTGCGCAGGGCGCGGCGCCGGGAGAACCACAGCACGATGCCGCCGCCCGCGATCACCCACAGCCAGCTCGCGGCGAATTCGCTGTAGAGGCGGCCGGTCTCCCCGAGGTGCAGATTGCGGTGGAGCTCGCTGATCCAGGTGCGCAGCGGGAGCGCTCCGCTGGAGCCGTACTGCTCCAGCGCGCCCTCGACCTTGCCGGTGTACGGGTCGACGAACACGGCGAGGGTGTGGGTCGGGTCGACTCCCTCGACGCCGGACAGCATGACCCTGGTCGTCGCGTCGTCCGCGGGGGAAGGACGTACGGCCGAGACGGTCCCCTCGGGGTGGGCCTTGCGCGCGGCGGCGACCTGCTCGGAGATGGGCAGTTTGCTGTCGCCGACGGCGGAGACCGTCATCTCGTCGCGGTAGGCGATCTTCTCGGCCTGGAAGGAGCCGGCGTACAGGAAGCCGGTGACGGCGGCCACCAGCAGGAAGGGCGCGACCAGCACACCGGCGTAGAAGTGCAGTCGCAGGACGAGCGGCCGCAGCGGAGCCCATCTGCTGGGCACCGGCGTCGGAGCGGCCGCTTGCGGGGCCTCGTCCGTGGTCGTCGAGGGGGCGATGGACATCGGCGGCTTCTCCGAGGGCTGGGGACGGTGGCGGTCCAGTAGTCGGGGAGCGGACGCGCCGAGTTCCCGCCACTTCCAGTGACCTGCGTCACACGCGAGGTTCTCGTGGCATCCTGGCGCGATGGCAACTCCGAGTCACCGCAGGCCCCTTGCCGAACTGGTCGAGGAACTCCTCACCACGGACGGCCCGCTCCCGATCGTCGCGGCCGGCGATCCGGTGCTGCGGCAAGGCATCGAGCATTACGACGGCCACCTGGACGCCGCCCTCTTCTCCCGCTTCGTCGAGGCCCTCCGCATCACGATGCACACGGCGCCCGGCGTCGGGCTCGCCGCCCCTCAGGTCGGGGTCCCCTTGCGGATCGCGGTGATCGAGGACCCCGCGCCGGTACCGGAGGAGGTGCGCCTGGCGCGCGGACGCGTCCCGCAGCCGTTCCGGGTCCTGGTCAATCCGTCGTACGAGGCGGTCGGCACCGAGCGGGCCGCGTTCTTCGAGGGCTGTCTGAGCGTGCCGGGCTGGCAGGCCGTGGTGGCACGGCCCGCCACGGTCCTGCTGACCTGCGAGGACGAGCACGGCCGCCCCGTCGACGAGGTGTTCACCGGCTGGCCCGCGCGGATCGTGCAGCACGAGACGGACCACCTGGACGGCCTGCTCTACCTCGACCGGGCCGAGCTGCGCTCGCTCTCCTCCAACGAGGCGATGGCCGAGCGCTGGACGCAGCCGACGCCGGAGCGGGCGGCCGCGTCCCTCGGCTTCGAGCTGCCCTAGTTGTCCCGGTAGGCCTCGAGGAGGCGCAGCCACACCTCGCTGATCGTCGGGTACGCCGGGACCGCGTGCCACAGCCTGCTGATCGGGACCTGGCCCGCGACCGCGATCGTCGCGGAGTGGATGAGTTCGCCGACACCGGGTCCGACGAAGGTGACCCCGAGGAGGATCTCGCGTTCCAGGTCGACGACCATGCGGGCCCGTCCTCGGTAGCCGTCGGCGTAGAGGCCGGCGCCGGACACCGAGGCGAGGTCGTAGTCGACCGCGCGGACGCGGTGGCCCGCCTGTTCGGCCTCGGCCAGGGAGAGGCCCACGGAGGCCGCCTCCGGGTCGGTGAAGACGACCTGGGGCACGGCGTCGTGGTCGGCGGTCGCGGCATGGGCGCCCCACGGGTCCGCCTGGACAGGGGTCCCGGAGGCGCGGGCGGCGATGGCGGCGCCGGCGATGCGGGCCTGGTACTTGCCCTGGTGGGTGAGGAGCGCGCGGTGGTTGACGTCGCCGACCGCGTAGAGCCAGTCGCTGCCGGTGACGCGCAGGCTGTCGTCGACCTCCAGCCAGCTGCCGGGCTCCCGGCCGATCGTGTCGAGGCCGATGTCGTCGGTGTGCGGGGCGCGTCCGGTGGCGAAGAGGATCTCGTCGGCCTCGATGCGGTCACCGGTGCCGGTGACGACCACGACCGTGCCGTTCTCGCGGGTGACGGACTCGACCGAGGTGCCGGTGCGGACGGTCACGCCCGCCTCGGTGAGCGCCTCGGCGACCAGTTCGCCCGCGAACGGCTCCATACGGTTGAGCAGGCCCTTTCCGCGTACGAGCAGGGTCACCTGCGAGCCGAGGGCCTGCCAGGCCGTGGCCATCTCCGTGGCGACCACTCCCCCGCCGACCACGACGAGCCGGCCTGGCGCGGCCTTGGCGCTGGTGGCCTCGCGGCTGGTCCAGGGCCTGACCTCGTCGAGGCCCGGCAGATTCGGCAGCACGGCACGGGTGCCGGTGCAGACGGCCACGGCGTGCCGGGCGGTCAGCACCTTCTGTGTGCCGTCGGGGGCGGTCACCGTGACCGTGCGCTCCCCGCTGAGACGGCCGTGGCCGCGGTGGATCTCGGCGCCGATGCTCTCCAGCCAGCCGACCTGGCCGTCGTCCTTCCAGTCCGAGGCCCAGTAGTCCCGGCGTGCGAGGACCGCGGCCGCGTCGAGGGGTCCCTGCACCGCGGCGCTCAGGCCGGGCAGGCGGCGCGCGTCCGCCTGGGCGATCACCGGCCGCAGCAGGGCCTTGCTGGGCATACAGGCCCAGTAGGAACACTCTCCGCCGATCAGCTCGCTCTCCACGACCGCGGTGGAGAGGCCGGCCGCGCGGGTGCGGTCGGCCACGTTCTCCCCCACGGGCCCGGCACCGAGCACCACTACGTCGTAGGTACTGGAGGCGATGTTTTCCGTTTCCGTCATGGGCCCAGTCTGGTGGGTGGTGTGCGCTCGGGCCAGCAGGGGTACGCGCGCCGGATACCGAGTGGTGGCAGCTGTGGAATACCCGGCCGGGCGGCCGTGTTGTGCCGACGGCTTCGCTCCGAGACCAGGAAGAGGGATCACGTCATGAGCAGCACCGTGGAGCTCACCAAGGAGAACTTCGACCAGATGGTCACGGACAACGAGTTCGTCCTGATCGACTTCTGGGCGTCCTGGTGCGGTCCTTGCCGCCAGTTCGCGCCGGTCTACGAGAAGGCCGCCGAGGACAACCCCGACCTGGTCTTCGGCAAGGTGGACACCGAGGCGCAGCCGGAGCTGGCCGCCGCCTTCGGTATCCAGTCGATCCCGACGCTGATGATCGTCCGCGACCAGGTCGCGGTGTTCGCCCAGCCGGGCGCGCTGCCCGAGTCGGCCCTGACGGACGTCATCGGGCAGGCCCGCAAGCTGGACATGGACGAGGTCAAGAAGGCCGTGGCCGAGCAGCAGGCCCAGGCCGAGCAGAACGGCGAGTGATCCCTAGAAGGGGTAGGTCGCCACGTCCGCGCGTACCGTCGTCCAGCGCACGTCGGTGAAGGCCTCCACATTGGCCTCGCCGCCGAAGCGGGCGCCGGTGCCGGACGCGGCGATGCCGCCGAAGGGCGCGACCGCCTCGTCGTTCACGGTCTGGTCGTTGATGTGCACGATGCCGGTCGGGATGCGCTCCGCCAGGTCGAGGCCGCGGGCCGCGTCCCCGGTGACGATGCCGAGCGAGAGGCCGTAGGGCCCCGCGGCGGCCAGCGCGGCCGCCTCGTCGGCGGTGCTGAAGGACCGTACGGGCGCGACGGGCCCGAAGACCTCCTCCGCGTAGGCGGGCGTGCTGTCGTCGAGGCCCGCGAGCACGGTCGGGCGGTAGAAGAGCTTCTCGTGGGTGCCGCCGGCGGCCAGCTTGGCACCCTGGGCGGTGCTGGCCTCGACCAGGCCGCGCACCTTGGCGAGCTGGTTGTCGTCGATGATCGGGCCGAGGTGGACCTGCTCCCGGTTGGGGTCGCCGACGGCGAGGGAGTCGGCCTTGGCGGCCAGACGCTCGACGTACTCCGCGTACAGCGACTCGTGGACCAGGTGACGCCCGGTCGTCATGCAGATCTGGCCCTGGTGGAAGAACGATCCCCAGGCGGCCGTGGAGATGACGGCCTCGATGTCGGCGTCCTCCAGGACGATCAGCGCGGAGTTGCCGCCGAGCTCCAGGTGGGCGCGCTTGAGGTGGCGGCCGGCCGCCTCTCCCACCGCGCGGCCGGCCGCGGTCGACCCGGTGAAGGAGATGACAGGGACGCGCGGGTCGGCGACCAGGGCCTGGCCGACGTCCGGGCCGCCGGGCAGGACGTGGAACAGGCCCTCGGGCAGCCCGGCCTCGGCGAAGACCGCGGCGAGCGAGAGTCCGCCGCAGACCGCGGTGCGCGGGTCCGGCTTGAGGATCACCGCGTTGCCGAGGGCGAGGGCCGGGGCGACGGAGCGGATCGACAGGATCAGCGGGGCGTTGAAGGGCGAGATCACGCCGACGACGCCGACCGGGACCCGGCGGGTGTACGACAGCCTCGGCGCCTCGCTGGGCAGGACCTGGCCCGCGGGGCGGGAGGCGAGGGCGGCGGCCTCGTAGCACTCCTGGGCGGCGACGTGCAGTTCGAAGTCGGCCTTGCCGGGGATGGAACCGGACTCGCGCACGATCCATCCGCGCAGTTCGTCGGCGTGGGCGGCGAACAGGTCGCCGGCCTTGCGCAGCACCCCGGCCCGGACGAAGTGCGGAAGCCGGGCCCACTCGGCCTGGGCGGCGCGGGCGGTCTCGGCGGAGCGCTCGACGTCCTCGGCGCCGGCGAGGGTGACGGTGGCGAGCGTGTCGCCGGTGGCGGGTTCGGTGACCGCGTACTCAGGTCCCGACAGGGGGTGGGGCTGCCAGCTCTTGGGGTCGAGCAACGACATGACGGCTCTCCGTTCGATCACCGGTGGGACTCACACGGGGAGCGGTAGTCCCGTGTAGTTCGCGGCCAGTTCGGCGGCCGCATGGCGGGATGCGGTGATGCGGCGCAGCCGTGCGAGCTGCAGCCCGTTCTCGAACGCATCCCCGTTTGGTTGAGCGTGCAACATCCTAGTCATGTCGTACGAGAATCGCGTGGCCTGCCACACACGGGACAGACACAACCGCGAATATCTGTCGATCAGTTGTGTCGATCCTGTGCGGTGCAGTTCGGTCAGGGCCCGGGCGAGGACGGATACGTCCGACACGGCGAGATTGAGCCCCTTGGCCCCGGTCGGCGGCACGATGTGCGCGGCGTCCCCGGCGAGCAGGAGACGGCCGTGGCGCATCGGCTCGTGGACGTAACTGCGCATCGGCGTCACCGACTTGGCGGTGACGGGGCCGCGCTCCAGTGTCCAGTCGGCGTCGATCGCGAACCGGGCGGCGAGCTCGTCCCAGATCCGCTCGTCGGGCCAGTCGTCGGCGTCGGTGCCGTTGGGGACCTGGAGGTAGAGCCGGGAGACGGCGGACGAGCGCATGCTGTGCAGGGCGAAGCCCCGCTCACCGCGTGCGTAGATCAGCTCCTCGCAGGACGGCGCGACGTCGGCGAGGATCCCCAGCCAGGAGTACGGGTAGTCGTGCTCGTAGGTCCGACTCGTCGCCGCCGGGAAGGCCTCGCGGGAGATGCCGTGGAAGCCGTCGCAGCCGGCGATCCAGTCGCAGGTCAGCGTCTGCTCGCGGCCCTCGTGCAGGAACCGCACGACGGGGGCGTCGCTCTCCGGCTTCTCGATCGCGAGGGCCTCCGCCTCGAACAACAGCGGTGGACCGTCGACGAGTTGGAGGGCGACGAGGTCCTTCACGATCTCGGTCTGGGCGTAGATGGTGACCGTGCGGCCGCCGGTGAGGACGGGGAAGTCGAGGTGGTGCCGCTCCCCCGCGAACCGCAGCTCGATGCCTTGGTGGACCAGCCCCTCCGCCTCCAGGCGAGCGGCGGCACCGCACGCGCGCAGGGCGTCGACGGTGCCCTGTTCCAGCATGCCCGCGCGCTGGCGGTGCTCGACGTACTCCCGTGTCCTGCTCTCCAGGACGACGCAGTCGATGCCGGCGCGGTGCAGCAGGCGGGCGAGGAGCAGTCCGGCGGGGCCGCCGCCGATGATCCCGACCGTGGTGCGCATGGCAGGCCTCCCTGCGTCAGCTGGAGTCGCGCTGTACCACTGTGGCACCCAGCACCGTGTGCGTCTCGGTCGCCGCACCCGGTTCGCGCACCGCGCGGTCGACCAGCTCGGCGAGAGCACGGCCGGACGGGAGCTCGATGTGGACTGTGCTCAGCCGGGGCCGCAGCAGCCGGCCCAGCAGCAGGTCGTCGGCGCCGATCACCGCCGTGTCCTCCGGGACGCGCACGCCCTCGTCCTGGAGGGCACGCATCAACAGCATCGCGTACTCGTCGTTGTACGCGAACACGGCGTCGAGGCCGAGGTCCGGCCAGCGCACCGCGAGCTTGGCCGCGGCCTGCTCCTCGTAGGCGAGGGGCAGCTCGGTCAGCGTGGCGTCCGTGCCGTGCAGGGCCCGGCGCACCCCTGCCAGACGGGGCAGCGAGAACGCGTGCAGACCGGGCTCCTCTGGCACCACGACGCCGATGCGGCGCCGGCCGCGGGCGTACAGGTGGGTGGCGGCACTGTGGCCGACGCCCGTGTGGTCCATGAGCAGGGCGTGGGCCCCCTCGACCGCCTCGGGACCGAGGGTGACGACCGCCCGGGCACCGGAGCGCCGGAGCAGGGCCACGCCCTGCGGGCCGAGTCCCGCACCGGGCACCAGGACGGCGACGGGGCGCAGCTCGGCCCAGGCGCGGGCGGCCTCGTCGCCCTGGAGGCCGACGCTGCCGTACTGCACGACGGTGTAGTCCAACCGGCCCAGGGCCCACTGGAGTTCGCTGATGAACTGGCTGTAGAGCGGGCCGACCGGGATGGACGGGGCGGGCATCAGGACCATCCTGCTGTGGCCGGCGCGCAGGCTGCGGGCGGCCGCGTGCGGGACGTACCCGAGTTCCTTGGCGGCCTCGTGGACGCGGCGGCGCGTGGGCTCGCTGATCCGGACGGCGCTGGTGTTGTTGAGGACGTAGGAGACGGTCGCACGCGAGACGCCGGCCACGCGGGCCACATCGGCGCTCGTGGGAACCGCGCGCGTGACGGGGGACGCGGACGTGTTCTGTATCTGCACCATGACGATCGTCATCTTTGCAGAACCTGTGACGGTCCCCACATGCGGGTTGCGCTTTCGGCTAGCGCACCGGATCCGTGCCGGTCACCCGGGCGACGAGGTCGCTCCAGCCGGTTTCGAGGCGCTCCAGCGGCATTCCGCACTGCCGGGTGAGGTGATGGATGAGGGCGGGATCGAGGTAGGCCATCAGCGTCTGGGCCAGGAGTTCGCAGTCGGCGCGCGGGAGTATCTGCCGCAGCAGCATCGTGGTGTGCATGTGCAGCGCCCGGGTCGACGGGTGGGAGTGGCGGCGGGTCGGCTCCGCCTGCGCGGCCAGCAGCAGGTCCAGCTGTTCGGCCGAGCGGTACAGCATCGCCACCCCGAGCGCCCGCAGCCGGTCCACCGGAGGGGCTCCGGGACCCAGGGGCGGCGGGCCGCCGAGGAAGTCCGCCTGGAGCTGGTGCGCGGAGTGGTCGAGGAGCGCCATGAGCAGTCCGGTGCGGTCGCCGAAGCGGCGGAAGACGGTGCCCTTGCCGACGCCTGCGGCCGTGGCCACCGCCTCCATGGTGACTCCCGCCACACCGTGTTCCGCGATCAGCCGCGTCGCGGCCTCCAGAAGCCGGGCGCGGTTGCGGGCCGCGTCGGCACGCAGGCACGGCTCGTCCGGGGCGGAACCGACCTCGAGGAGCTGGGGCTTGTCGAAGGGCTCCTGGGACTTCGGGAACGGCGGCAGGGTCGCGGACATGACGCCAGCGTAAAGCATCGGGAAGAAAACTGGACCTCGGTCCGGTTATGGTGCTAGAAACAGTAAACGGACCCCGGTCCGGAACATTAACGCAGTGTTTCAGCCCCCCTGGAGTTACGCATGTCTGTTCGCATCCTTGCGCTCGTCGGATCCCTTCGCGCCGGTTCGCACAACCGCCAGCTCGCCGAGGCGGCCGTCAAGCACGCTCCCGAGGGCGCGGAGATCGTGCTCTACGAGGGCCTGGCCGAGATCCCCTTCTACAACGAGGACATCGACGTCGAGGGCAACGTCCCCGCGGCCGCCGCCAAGCTCCGTGAGGCCGCGCAGGCCTCCGACGCCTTCCTCCTCTTCTCCCCCGAGTACAACGGCACCATCCCGGCCGTGCTGAAGAACGCCATCGACTGGCTGTCGCGCCCCTACGGCGCCGGCGCCTTCGGCGGCAAGCCGGTCGCCGTGGTCGGTACCGCGTTCGGCCAGTTCGGCGGCGTGTGGGCGCAGGACGAGACCCGCAAGGCCGTGGGCATCGCCGGCGGCAAGGTGCTCGAGGACGTCAAGCTGTCCATCCCGGGCTCGGTCGTGCGCTTCGCCGAGACCCACCCGGCCGACGACGCCGAGGTCGCCGGGCAGCTGGCCGAGGTCGTGGCGCAGCTGCACAGCAACACGGGCGAGACCGCCGCGGCCTGAACCCGCGGCGCCTGAGCAGGTCTGCCCGCAGGGGCCGGAGTGTTCGCACTCCGGCCCCTGTGTGCTGCCTGCGGCCCGGTGGGGGCTGATCACGCGGTTCCCGCGTCAGGTCACCGCCGCGGGAGCCAGCTCTCGCAGTTCCCTGAGCGCCGCCGCGACCGCCGGGCGCTCATGGGCTCCGGTGCGGGTGCAGGTCAGCAGCTTCCGGTGGGGGTTGCCCTCGCAGCGGACCCTCGTGATCGGCAACTGCGGGGTCAGGCGGGCCATCCGGGGGATCAGGGCCACGCCCAGGCGGTGGGCGACCAGGTGCGCGGTGACGTCCCACTCCCGGGCCTGGTGGACCACGCTCGGGGTGAATCCTGCGCCGCCGCAGGCCGACATGACGTGCGTGAGGCAGGGGCTGTCCGGGAAGGGGGCGATCCAGTCCTCGTGGGCCGCGTCCGCGAGATCCACGCGGTCGCGCCCGGCGAGTGGATGGTCCGCGGGTACGACCAGGTCGAACGGGTCGTCCAGCAGCGGCCGTTGGTCGTAGCGGGGGTCGCTCATGGGCGGGTTGTGCGGGGTCGCCTCCACGACGGCCAGGTCGACCTCCCCCTCGAAGAGCAGGTCGAAGCACTCCGGAACCCCCAACTCCTGGACACTGACGGCCAGTCGGCGATGCCTCTCGCGCAGCCGGACCGTCATCGGGGCGAGCAGCACCGGGATCGCCACGGGGAAGCCGCCCACCCTCAGGGGCCCCGCGGGCTCGCCGTGGTCGGCGCGCAGATCGAGTTCGGCCTGTTCCCAGCGGGCCTGGATCGCGTCGGCGTGCGCGAGCAGGCTCTCCGCCGCCGGGGTCAGACGCACCCCGCGCCCCTGGGGCTGGAGGAGATCGACGCCCAGGTCCCGGGCGAGCTGACGGATCTGCTGGGAGGCGGCGGACGGGGTGAAGTGCAGGGCTTGGGCGGCCGCGGTGACCGTGCCGTAGTGGGCGACCGCCCTCAGAACGTGGAGCCGGCGCAGGTCAATCATGAAGCCCACGCTTCAAGGTCACGTCCAGTAAGTCAACCTGGACGTGAACGAACAACCCGCCGCATCCTGGCTGTGTCGCGACGGCACCGACCAGCCAGGAGATTCGAGGAGTCACCATGACCAGCACGACCCGAGCCGTCTGCCCGCACTGCGGCTGGCCGGACGACGCCGCGCCCTTCCAGGTGGTGTCCCGGCACGGCACGGCGACGGGCGGGACGGTGTGGACCCGCTGCGCGTGCGGCTCGTTGCAGGTCCGGGTGGCCGACGGCTGCGGGACCCGAGTGGTCTCCCGCAGCCGGCCCTCCGGAGCGCGGGCGGGCTAGTCCAGTTCGGCGAGCCGCTGTACGGCGGGTGCCGTGAAGCGTTCGATCCACTCGGCGGGGGCGCCGGTGCGCGGGGCGAGGATGACCGTGTCGATGCCGAGCTTGGTGTAGCCGGTGACGTCCCGCGCGAAGCCGTCGACATCGCCCTCGGTGGCCGACTCGCCCATGTAGAGGACGGTCTTGCGGATCTCGTCGTAGTCCCGCCCCTCGGTGTCGCAGTGGCGGCGCAGCACGTCGAGCTTGTGCGTGACCTCCTGCGGCGAGGAGGCGAAGAGGTTGCAGGCGTCGCCGTGGCGGGCGACCAGGCGGAGCGTCTTCTTCTCGCCGCTGCCACCGATCATGATCTCGGGGTGCGGGCTGCTGACCGGGGCCGGTACGCACAAGGTCTCGGCGAGCCGGTAGTGGGCGCCCTCGAAGGGGCCGTTCGTCGCCGGGTCCCACATCTGCAGACAGATCCGCAGGACCTCCTCCAGCCGCTCGAAACGCTCCGCGAGCGGCGGGAACGGCACGCCGAGCCCCTGGTGCTCGCGGTCGTACCAGGCTGCTCCGATGCCGAGGGTGGCCCGGCCGCCGGAGAGCACGTCGAGCGTGGTCGCGATCTTGGCGAGCAGTCCGGGGTGGCGGTACGTCACTCCGGTCACCAGTGCGCCGAGCTGGACCGTCTCGGTGTGGGCCGCGAGGAAGCCCAGGGTCGTGTAGGCCTCCAGCATGGGGTCCTCGGCGCCGCCGTTGAACTCCATCTGGAAGTAGTGGTCCATCACCGACAGCCAGCTCACCCCGGCCGCCTCCGCCGCGGCACCGGCGGCGGCGAGCTCCGCCCCGAGAGCGGGCGCGCCTGCAGGGTGGTCGAACCGGTTGATGTGCACGCCCACACGCATGTCCGTCTCCGTCCCAGAACCTTCACCGACCCGGCTGACGCTAGAACTTGGAGAGCTCTCGAAGTCAAGGGCACGTCGGTGACACCTCGCCCACCACCGGCTCACGCCGCCCGTTCCACCTCCGACCGCTCCTGCTGCTTCGCGGCGCGCAGGCTCGTGAGCGTGGTGATCGTCAGGACGAGGACGATGAAGCCCAGCGAGAAGGGGATGCTGATCTCGGGGACGTGGACGCCGGACTCGTGCAGGGCGTGCAGGACGAGTTTGACGCCGATGAAGCCGAGGATGATCGACAGGCCGTAGCTGAGGTGGACCAGCTTCTTCAGCAGGCCGCCGATGAGGAAGTACAGCTGGCGCAGGCCCATCAGGGCGAACGCGTTGGCGGTGAAGACGATGTACGGGTCCTGGGTGAGGCCGTAGATCGCCGGGATGGAGTCCAGGGCGAACAGCACGTCGGTGGAGCCGATGGCGAGCATCACGACGAGCATCGGGGTCATGATCCGCTTGCCGTTCTCCTCGATCCACAGCTTGGTGCCGTGGTACCGGTCCGCCACCCCGAACCGCTTCTCCACCATCTTCAGCAGCTTGTTCTCCTCGTACTCCTCGTCGTGGTCGTCCTTGCGGGCGTCCTGCACGAGCTTCCACGCGGTCCAGATGAGGAAGGCGCCGAAGATGTAGAACACCCAGGAGAACGCGGAGATGATCGCCGCTCCGGCCACGATGAACCCGGCGCGCAGCACCAGCGCCATCACGACGCCGACCATCAGCACCCGCTGCTGGTACTGCGAGGGCACCGCGAACTTCCCCATGATCAGGACGAACACGAAGAGGTTGTCGACGCTCAGCGACTTCTCGGTGATGTACCCGGCGAAGAACTCGCCCGTGGGTTTCCCGCCGCCGAAGAAGAACAGTCCGAGTCCGAAGAGACAGGCCAGGACGACCCAGACGACGGTCCAGATGCCGGCCTCCTTGACGGACACGTCGTGGGGCTTGCGGCCGATGAAGAAGTCGGCGCCGACCAGGACGCACAGGGCGACGACGGTCAGCAGCCAGACGGTGACAGAGACGTTCACTGGTTCTCCTGGTGCGTGGGGGGCATCGACAGCGTTGTCACCGCCGGGCGCCCGTTCCACCTACGGAAGGTGAACAACAGGTCATGCGATGGCAAGGAACCGCAGGTCACGGGAGACCATGGTGGGACCCCGCCTCTCACCACCCGCCGTACGGCGGGCAGGTTCCGCCGTACGGCGGCGCCCCGGACGGACGCGGCTGCCCCGATCATGACGCCACGAGCCGCCGCGCCCCGCGTGAGGAGAAGCCATGACACATGTGCCGCCCCCGTTCGACCCCGAGCTCAGTGCCGCCCTGGATCTGATCAAGGACGTGATCTCACCCGGTCTCGCCCTGGACGAGATCGACCTCGTGCGCCAGGGGGCGGGCATCGAGATGCTGGCCGACCTGGACCTGACGCTGGACGGGTTCTTCGAGGTCGAGGACCGCTCGGTGCCGGGACCGGAGGGCGCCCCCGAGATCTCGCTGCTGATCTGCCGGCCCGCCGCCGAGGCGCCCCCGGGCACCGGCCGTCCGGTGATCTACCACGTCCACGGCGGGGGCATGGTCCTCGGCAACAACCGCGTCGGCGTGGACGGCCCGCTGGCCTGGGCGAGGGAACTGGACGCGGTCGTGGTGTCGGTGGAGTACCGGCTGGCGCCCGAACATCCGCATCCGGCGCCGGTCGAGGACGTCTACGCCGGTCTCGTGTGGACGTCCGAGCACGCCGGGGAGATCGGTGGTGACCCCGAGCGGATCGTGATCGCCGGGGCGAGCGCGGGTGGCGGCCTGTCGGCGGCACTGGCCCTGCTCACCCGGGACCGCAAGGGGCCGCGGCCGGTGGGGCAACTGCTGATGTGCCCGATGCTGGACGACCGCAACGACAGCCCGTCGACGTATCAGATGGCGGGGCTGGGGGTGTGGGACCGTACGGCCAACGAGACGGGCTGGACCGCTCTGCTGGGTGAGCTGCGGGGTGGGCCCGACGTTCCCGCGTACGCGGCGCCGGCCCGCGCCGAGGACCTGTCGGGGCTGCCTCCCGCCTTCCTCGACGTGGGGTCGGCGGAGACCTTCCGGGACGAGGTCGTGGCGTACGCGTCCAGGATCTGGCAGGCGGGCGGCATCGCGGAGCTGCACGTGTGGCCGGGCGGCTTCCACGGGTTCGACGGTTTCGCCCCGCAGGCGGCGCTGTCCCAGGCCGCGCGGGCGGCGCACCTGGCGTGGCTGCGGAGGTTGCTCGGCACCTAGGGTGCCGCGGCCAGGCGCGCCGAGGAGGTGCCGCGGTGGGCCGTCGGGCCGCCGCGGCACCGCGGTGACCGGACCCGCCGGAGGGCCGATCCGCACACGGCACGATCCCGCTCCCCTCGCAGGGGCGCATCGAGACCCCCATGCCGCACCATGGACCCATGAAAGAGCTGGCCGGGCGCCTCACCGCGCTGGATCCGGATGCGGGTGCCGCGGTCCGGGTCATCGCCTACTTCGACCGCCTGTCCGAGTCCCGCGCGGGGCTGGAGGCCCTGGTGCGCGGGGCGGCCGTGCTGGCCGGGGTGCCCGCGCGGCTGGTCGACACCGAGCGGCGGGTGCAGGTGCGGGTCGAGGCCGACGGGACGCGCCGGGACTCCGGGGCACCGCCGGATCCCGGCTGGCCCTCCGCCGCCCTCGCCCCGGGTGGAGCCGCCGCGCTGTGGCTTGAGCGGGCCGAGGCGGCGCCCAGTGTGGTCGACGCGGTGATTCTGGAGCGGGCCGCGGGGGCCGTACGGCTCGTTCTGGACCGTACGCGGGGACGCGCCCCCGTCGATGATCCCGCGCTGGTGGAGACCCTGCTGGACGCCACGGCCCCCGAGGCCGCCCGGCTGCACGCGGCGCGTGGGCTCGGCCTGGATCCCGCCGCGCCCGCCCGGGCGCTGGCCCCGCTCGACGGGCGGCCCCGGATCGTGTCCGGGCGGGCGGGCGCCGAACTGCCCGCGGGGCGGGCGGGGGTGGGGCCAGCGGTGCCCGTGCTCGATCTGCCGCGGTCCTGGGCGCAGGCCCGTACCGCGCTGCGCTTCACCGCGGAGGGCACGGCTCAGGACCCCGGACCGAGAGTCGTGCACGCCGACGAACTGGGCGGCGTCGCGCTGCTGGCCGACCTCGTCGCGCCGGGCGCGGAGCCGCCGCCCGACGTCCAGGCGCTGGAGTCGGCGGGGGCGAGCACGCCGTGGCTGCTCGCCACGCTGCACGCCGTGGTCGCGACGGCGAGCCTGCGGGCGGCCGCCGCCGAGGTCAACGTCCACCACTCCACGCTCCAGGACCGGCTGTCCCACGCGGAGCAGCTGCTGGGCTGGCCACTGCGCACCCCTCAGGGCCGGCTGCGCCTGCACCTGGCCCTGGCGATGCGGCACCTGGCCCGGACGTAGCGGGAGCCGGGAGGCTCAGCGGAACTCGCGCACGACCCCGATGAGACCGACGAACGTGCGCGTTGCACCAGGTCCGGCTCCGCGGGGCCGGTCGTCGGAGCCCGATAGTTGTGCACGCGCTATAGATGCAGACGCCGGAAGTTTCACCGATGCAATATCCTGGTCGTACCGCACCGGGACGGAGGAAGCAGGCCCCATGACCGCCACAGACCCCGCGCTGACCGCCCTCGCCCAGGGGTGGTGCGCGCTCTCCCTGCTGCACGGACGCATCGAGGCGCACATCGAGAGGGCCCTGCAGTCCGGCCACGAGCTCAGCGTGCGCGAGTACTCCCTGCTCGACGTCCTGGGCCGCCAGCACGACGGCGAGGGCGGACACCTGCAGATGAAACAGGTCGCCGACGCGGTCGTCCTCAGCCAGAGCGCCACCACCCGCCTGGTCACCCGCCTCGAGGACCGCGGCCTGCTCTCCCGCTACCTCTGCCCCACCGACCGCCGCGGCATCTACACCGACGTCACCGACGCCGGCCGCACCCTCCTCGAACAGGCCCGCCCCACCAACGAGAAGGCCCTGCGCGAGGCCCTCGACCAGGCTGCCCGGAATCCCGAACTCGCCCCCCTCGTGCGCGCCCTGGAAACCCTGCGCGCACCGGCCTGACACCGGCCCTCTCCGACACGGACGGCCCGCCCCCGGCGAGGTGCCGTGGACCACCGGGTCTTCGGAGGCATTCCCGACGATCGCCACGGGCAAGGTGTTCAGGGACCGGTTGTGAAGGAACGCGCCGCATTCCGCGCAGAGGAACGGAGATCCAGCGTGACGACGAACCAGGCCACCGCCGCCGGGGAAGACATGTCACCGACCCGGATAGAGCGTCTCGACGAGGAGATCATCGCGCTGCTGGCGCGGCGGCGCGAGATGGCCCAGGAACTCCCCGCCCCGGCCCGCGCCCGTGCCGCCGACCCCGGCTTCGTGGAGGCCGTACGGGAGATCACGGACCGCTACCGCCAGGAACTCGGCGGGGCCGGGGAGCTCGTCGCGCGCGCGGTCATGGTGCTGTGCCATCCCGGCCGCCGGAACTGAGCGGCCGCCGAAAGGCCGTACAAAGTGGCGTGCGTGACCTCGCCGACCGTCATGCGGTGGTGAACAGCACAGGTCACAGGGGTGGAGCGGTCGTTGACACCTTCTCGGATCCGGCCGTAGAAAGGGCCGCATGAGCGTGCCGCAGCTTCCTCTGTCCGGGATCACCGTGGTCAGCCTGGAGCAGGCCGTGGCCGCGCCCTACGCCACCCGCCAGCTGGCCGACCTCGGCGCACGCGTGATCAAGGTGGAGCGGCCGGGCGAGGGTGACTTCGCCCGCCGCTACGACACGACCGTGCACGGCCACTCCAGCTACTTCGTGTGGCTCAACCGGTCCAAGGAGTCGCTCACACTGGATCTGAAGGACCCGCGCGGCCTCGAGATCCTTAACGAACTCCTGGACGGCGCCGACGTGTTCGTCCAGAACCTGGCTCCGGGCGCGGCCGACCGGCTGGGCCTCGGCGTGGACGTCCTCGCCGAGCGCCGGCCGCGGCTGATCCCTTGCACGATCTCCGGGTACGGCACGGACGGCCCGTGGGCCGACCGCAAGTCCTACGACCTGCTCGTGCAGTGTCAGACGGGCCTGGTGTCCCTGACCGGCACCCCCGAGGAGACCGCGCGCGTCGGGATCTCGGTCGCCGACATCGCCGCCGGGATGTACGCCTACAGCGGCATCCTCACCGCGCTGTACACCCGCGCCACCACCGGCAGGGCCTACCCGGTGGAGGTGTCCCTGTTCGAGGCACTGGCCGAGTGGATGAGCCAGCCGGCCCATTACACCCGCTACGGAGGCAGTCAGCCGCCGCGTCTGGGCACCCAGCACGCCACGATCGCGCCGTACGGCGCCTTCACGGCCGCCGACGGCCAGGAGGTGCTCTTCTCGATCCAGAACGAACGCGAGTGGATCGCCCTCTGCACCCACTTCCTGCGACGGCCCGAGCTGGCCGGGGATCCGCGCTTCGCCACCGGTTCGGCCCGGGTCGCCCACCGCGAGGAGGTCAACGCCGTGGTCGCCGAGCGGATCGCGTGCTCGGACGCGGCGGAGGTCCTGAAGGACCTGGAGGGCTTCGGCATCGCCTGTGCCGGGGTCAACGACGTCGCCGCGTTCCTCGACCATCCGGTCCTGGCCGCCCGCGGCCGCTGGCACGAGGTGGCCCTCCCCGGCGGGGCCTCGGTGGAGTCACTGCTGCCCCCGGCCGACCTCGCCGGACTGCCCGCGCGCATGGACCCGGTCCCGGCGGTGGGCGAGCACACCGAGGCGATCCTCACGGAGCTCGGCCGTACCGGCGAGGACATCGCAGCACTGCGTGCCGACGCGATCGTCTGAACCCCGGCCCGAGGAGAAACGAGCGATGAGCGTCCAGGACGTGGGTCTGCGCACCGACCGGGTCTACCGGTCGGCCGGCGGTCGGCTCGTGGAGCCGGCCGTCGGTCACCTCCTGCCCGAGCACTGTTCGTACCGCGTGAGGCTGCGGCGCGGCGGGCACTGATGGTTCACCAGGGCACCGGGCCCTCGGCGTCGAAGTAGCCGCCGGTCGGGCCGTCGGGGGCGATCTGCGCCATGCGGACGATGATCTCGGCGCCCTCCGCCACGGTCTGCGTGCCCGTGTTGCCGTTCAGGTCGGTCCTGGTGAAGCCGGGATCCACGGAGTTGATCCGCAGGGCAGGGAAGGCCTTCGCGTACTGCACGGTGAGCATGTTGAGCGCGGTCTTGGAGGTCGGATAGGCGAGGCCCGGGTAGAAGTGCGCGGGGTGGTGCGGGTCGGAGAGCTGGGTCAGCGAGCCCAGGCCGCTGCCGACGTTGACCACGACGGGGGCGGCCGAGCGCTGGAGCTGCGGCAGGAAGGCGTGCAGCACGCGGACGACGCCGAAGACGTTCGTCTCGAAGGTGGTGCGCAGCTGGTCGGCGGTCGTGGTCGCCGCGACCGGTACGGCGTTGTCCTCGGTACGGGCCTCGACGCCGGCGTTGTTGATCAGGACATCGAGGCCGCCCGCGGCCTCCAGGGTCCTGGCCGCGGCCTCGACGGAGGCGTCGTCGGTGACATCGAGCTGGACGAACCGCGCGCCGAGCAAGTCGGCCGCACGGCGGCCGCGCTCGGTGTCACGGGCGCCGACATGAACGGTGTGGCCTGCGGCGACGAGTTGGCGGGCGGTCTCGAAGCCGAGACCCTTGTTCGCTCCGGTGATGAGTGTGGTCGTCATGCCGGCCAGGTTGCCGCGCCGTGGTCCGGTCAGCGAGATGTCCCTTCTTCCTGGGACTGGCGGTACCAGGCACATCCGCGGCCGACGGTGTTCACTGAGGAGCATGGCGGCAACAGAACTGGGCGGGGCGCTGCGGCGCTGGCGCGACCGGGTCCGCCCCGACGCGGCCGGGCTCCCCTCGGGCGGTCATAGGCGCGCGGCCGGGCTGCGGCGCGAGGAACTGGCCCTGCTGGCGGGCATCTCCGTGGACTACGTCACCCGCCTCGAACAGGGCCGGGCGGCCAACCCGTCCGCGCAGGTCGTCGAGGCACTGGCCCGGGCGCTGCGGCTGACGGGGGACGAGCGGACGTACCTCTTCGGGCTCGCGGGTCTGATGCCGCCGGGCCCCGATGTCGTGCCCGGGTTCCTCACGCCCAGTGTGCAGCGGCTGCTGGACCGGCTGGTCGACACCCCGGTCGCGGTGTCCGACGCGGCCATGACGCTGCTGCTGGCCAACCCGATGCACGCGGCGCTGATGGGTGATCCGTCCGCCCTGCGCGGCTTCGAACGCAACGGGGTGTGGCGCAACTTCACGGGCATGCCGACCCGGGTGCGGCACACGCCGGAGGAACGGCACGCCTTCGAGGTGGGCCTGGTCTCCGAACTGCGCGCGACCGCCGCCCGCTATCCCGCCGACCGTCGACTCGCGGCTCTGATCGCCGAGTTGCGCGCCAGGAGCGCACGGTTCGCCGAACTGTGGGACGCGGGGGTGGTGGGCCGTCTCAGCACCTCGCACAAGACGGTCGAGCATCCGCAGGTCGGCCTGCTCACGCTCGACTGCGAGCTGCTCCGGGTGGAGGAGAACGACCTCCACATCCTCGTGTACTCGGCCGAGCCGGGCACCGAGGCAGCCGAGAAGCTGCGGCTGCTCTCGGTGCTGGGCACGCAGAGCCTGGTCGGGAGTGACTAGCGGGGTGCCTGGAGAGGCTCCTCCTCCACGTCCGTGAGCACCTTCACGTCCCAGGGCCCCAGGGGCACCGTCTCCGCGTACACCTCGTCCGTCAGCACGTCCCGTGCGGGCGCCGGTACGGCGACCGAGACCGCGTCCCAGGACCAGTTGTGCAGGAAGCGGACCCGGCGGCCGTCGCGGGCGGTGGCCGAGGTCGCGGTGACGCTCGGGTGGGACGGGCGCGGGGCGCCGGGGGCGGCCCATTCGAGGACGGCCCGGGCGAAGGCCGGGTCGGGGACCGTGCCCACATAGGTGATCCGGCCGGCCCCGTGCCGATGGGTGGTGGCCGCCGGCCAGCGGCCGAAGTGCGGGTGGTCGTAGGTCGCCAACTGCTCGGCACCCCTCGGCCGGAGGCCGTCCGCCCAGTGCAGGGCGCGGGCCTCGGGCGGCAGCGGAAGGCTCTGTGTTCCGGTCACCGGCAGCGGGGCGCCCAGGTTGCTGAACTCGTCGTACGTCACGCCGGCCGCCTCCGCCAGTCGCCCGGGCTGCGCCTCGGTGCGGGCCCTCGCCTCGGTGTCGCCGTAACCGGTGCGGGGGCCCAGGATCAGGTGGCCGCCCGCCTCGGCGTAGGCCTTGAGGCGGTCGAGGGTCTCGTCGTCGGCCGCGTAGAAGGCGGGTGCGACGAGGACCTCGGGCAGTTCCGTCGCCGGAAGCTGTCCGGGGTGCAGGACGCGCGCCTGGAGCCCGGCGTCGAAGGCGCCCCGGTAGAAGGCGTCGAAGACCGTCTCGTACGACCGCTCGTCCGGGCCTCCGGCAGCCGTGGCGAGCGGCGGGTGCCCCTGGAGCGCCCACTTGCTGGGGCCGTCGTACAGGAACGCGACGTCGGCGTCCGGGGTGAGGGCCGCCGCGAGGTCGCCCGCCTTCTCCAACTCCGCTCCCAGTGCGGCCAGTTCCCGGTACACGCGGCCGGGCCGGCCGTTGTGCGGGAGGATGCCGCCCCAGTAGGTCTCGGTGCCGAAGTGCAGGGTGTGCCAGTGCCAGTACTCGATCATCGAGGCACCGCGGGAGATCAACGCCCAGGCGGCCTGACGCCATTGACCGTCGTAGGCGGGACGGTTGTTCCACGGGTAGCTGATCGCCTGGGCGTTGGTCTCCGTGACCAGGAAGGGCTCCTGGCGGGAGGAGTACATGCGGTCGGCGCTGCGGTACAGCGCCCAGGTGCCGTTGGTCGTCCAGTCCTGTCCGTCGCCGCCGCGGTCGGGCAGTTCGAGGGCGTCCTGCATCGTGTAGTACGGGTTGCCCGCGGTGACGTCGAGCCGTTCGGTGAGCTTGTCGTCCTCGACGCCGGGGCGGTCGTAGGAGATGCAGGTGGTGACGAACTGGCCGGGGCGGGCGTACTCGCGCACGATGTCCGCCTGCCAGGCGATGAACTCGGTGACGAGCCGGGCCTGGAAGCGCCGCCAGGCCAGGTCGTACTGGGGCTGGGCGTTGCCGTCGGGGGTCCACAGGTCGGCCCAGGTGGAGAGCCGGTGGGACCAGTAGACCAGCCCCCATGCGCGGTTGAGGGTCTCCACGTCGCCGTACTGGGCGCGGAGTTCGTCGACGAAGCGCTGGAACACGCCGTGGTTGTGCAGGAGATGGGGGCCGGGTTCGTTGTCGACCTGGTAGCCGATCACCGCGGGGTGGTCGGCGTACCGGGCGACGATCTTCCGGATGATCCGTTCGGCGTGGAAGCGGAACGCCGGGTGGGTGAAGTCGACCTCCTGCCGCGCGCCCCACCCGATGCGCTCGCCCGTGCGGGACTCCCCCGCGATCTCCGGGTACTGGCGGGCCAGCCACGGCGGCACCGCGTAGGTGGGGGTCCCGAGGATCACCGAGATGCCCCGCTCGTGGGCGCCGTCCAGGACGGGCTGGAGCCAGTCGAGGTCGAAGCGGCCGTTCTCCGGTTCCCAGGTGGACCAGACGGACTCGCCGACCCGGATCACCGTGAAGCGTGCCTCGGCCATCAGGTCGAGGTCGTCCTTCAACCGCTCGTACGGCTGGTACTCGTGGTAGTAGGCGGCGCCGAACAGGACCCGGGGTGGAAGCTGGAACATCCTTCTCCAATACGGTGGTTGCGTCTGTCTTGGAAACCCGTCAGCCCTTCACGGCACCCGTGGACAGCCCTTCGAGGAGTTGCTTGCGCAGGACCACGAAGAGGGCGACCGCGGGCACGACGGCGATGACGGCTCCGGCGAGCACGAGGTCGTACTGCCGTTGCTCGGACACGAACAGGGTCTGCAGGCCGAGCGGCAGGGTGTACTGGGAGCTGTCGGAGACCAGCACCAGCGGCCACAGGAAGCTGTTGTAGCTCTGCAGGAACTGCCAGACGGCGAGGGCGCCGAGGGAGGGCCGCAGCAGGGGCAGCACGATGGTGCGGAAGATCCCGAACTCGCTCGCCCCGTCGATCCGGGCGGCCTCGATGACGGAGTCCGGCACGGACTGCACGATGTACTGCTGCATCATGAAGATCCCGAACGCGGGCGCCACCCACGGCACGATCAGCGCGAACCACGGGCTGCCGAGGCCGGTCTTGACGAGGATCACGAACAGCGGGACCAGGATCACCGCGAACGGGACCGACAGCGAGCTGAACATCACGCCGAACAGCAGCCGTTTCCCGGCGAAGCGGTACTTGGCGAAGCCGTAGCCTGCCAGGGCGCACACGAACACGGAGACCGTGGTGGCGACCAGGGCGACGACCGTGCTCATGAGGAACCAGCGCCAGAACGGCTGCCCGGAGAACAGCCGTTGGTAGTTGTCGAGGGTGAACGGGTCGGGCAGCAGCCTGGGCGGGTAGGCGAAGATGTCGCCGCGCGGCTTGAACGAACCGCTCAGCGCCCACAGCAGCGGGGCGAGGAAGGCCAGCAGGAGCAGGACGAGCGTGCCGTACAGGGGTGTGCGGGTGCGCATCATGCGGACGCCCTCCCGATGCCGAGGAGCCGGTTGAAGAGCCGGCTGAGGCCGAAGACCAGGACGAACAGCACGACGGCGGCGGCCGCCGCGTAGCCGAACTGCTGGCGCTGGAAGGCGGCCCGGTAGATGAACATCGTCACGGAGAGCGTGGATTCGGCCGGTCCGCCACCGGTCAGCAGGTACGGCTCCTCGAAGATCTGGGCGGCGCCGATGAAGGAGGTGACGACGACGAAGGCCGTGACCGGTTTCAGTGCCGGCAGGGTGACGGTGGTGAAGGTGCGCAGGCGCCCGGCTCCGTCGAGCGCGGCGGCCTCGTACAACTCCCTGGGCACGTTCTGGAGTCCGGCCAGGAAGAACACCGTGAGGTAGCCCGTCCAGCGCCACAGCATCACCAGCGCGATGCTCACCCTGGCGAGGCCCGGATCGCCGAGCCAGTCGACGCCTCCGGTGCCGAACAGGGCCCGCAGGATCGAGTTGAGCAGGCCGAACTGCCGGTCGAAGAGCAGCCCGAAGATGAGCGTGACGAGGATCGGGGAGACGACGATGGGCACGAAGTAGGCGGTGCGCCACAGGTCACGGGCGCGCAGGCCGCGGGTGTTGAGGGCCTGCGCGATCAGCAGGGCCAGCGGGACGACGGCACAGACGGCGACGAGCACGAAGACGGCCGTGTTGCCGAGGGCGCGGTGAAAGCTGATGTCGGTGAGCAGGTTGCGGTAGTTGCGCAGACCGACCCAGTGCGGGGCGCCGAGGCCGACCCACTCGGTCAGGCTCAGCCACAGCGAGACCGCGATCGGGATCAGCATGAACAGGACGTAGAGGAGATAGAAGGGCGAGATGAAGAGGTACGGCGCCCAGGTGCGGCGTGGGCGCCGGGCGCCGGCGGAGTCGCCGGTGCGTTCGTCGGTGGTGCGGGCACGGCCCACGACGGCGGTGGTCACAGCGGGGCCTCCTAACGTCCGGCCTGGTCGCGGTAGTCGGCTGCGGTCTGCTGGAGTGCCCGGCGTGGGCTGACGTCGCCGCGGTAGGCGCGCAGGAGGTTGCCGGCGAGGACGTCGAAGAGGATCGACTGGTCGGGGCTCTGGTAGAAGGCGGGCACGTCGGGCAGCAACGACCGGTAGAGCTTGAAGAGTTGCTGTCCGCCGCAGAAGTCGTCCTTCGTGGCGTTGAGGGCGGGGTCCTCGTACACGGAGCGGCGGGTGGGCAGGTAGCCGGTCTCGGTGAAGCGGCGGACCTGGCCGTCGTGGGTGAGCCAGGTGTTCAGGAGGAAGTCGACGGCGGCCTCGGTGTTCGCCTTGTCCTTGACGACGCCGAAGCCGGTGCCGCCGAGCGCGGCGGTCACCCCGCCGCCCTTGGTGAACCGGGGAAGGCCCCGCACCCGCCATCTCCCCTTCTGCTCGGGCACGTTGGGGACCAGGCCGTAGTTCTTGTACCAGATGGCCATGGGCAGCCCGACGACCTTGTTCGTCTTGAGGGCGGTCTGCATGGCCGCCCCGTAGTAGTCGGAGATGTCGATGACGAAGCCGGTGCGCAGTCCCTCGCACAGGAAGCGCAGGGTCTCCTCGGCCTCCGGCGAGTCGAGGACCAGTTCTCCTTCGGCGTCGAAGAAGGCGCCGCCGCGCTGGTAGAGGAGCATCTGGAAGGACTGGACGACCTGGCCCGCGTCACTGCCGACGGTGGAGACGACGCAGAGGGAGGCTCCGTGGTCCTTGTGGACGCGGGCGCCCAGTTCGGCGTGCTCTTCCCAGGTGGCGGTGTCCGGGGGAAGGTTCCACTTCGAGAACAGGTCGTCGCGGTAGTAGTAGACGACCATCGGGGTGTCGGAGTCGAGGGCGTAGAGCCCGCCGTCCTTGCTGTAGGGGGCGAGGCGGGCGGGGAGCAGGTCCTCCTTCAGACCGGGGACGGCGGCGATGTCGGGGGTCAGGTCGTGCAGGAGGCGTGGGGCGATGTCGCCGCGCAGCATGCGCGGGAAGCTGCCGATCTCGAAGCCGATCGTGTCGGGGGTGCCGCGTCCGGCGACGGCCTGGGCGAGGAGTTTGGTGACGAGGTCGCCGGGACCTGCGCGGGTGACGTCGAGGTGGTAGCGGAAGTCGGTGAGCCGGTCGGCCTCGGGGATGCCCATGCGGAAGAAGTCCTCGTACCCGGGGTCGTGGGTCCACAGCGAGAGTGTCACGTCTCCGGAGGTGCGGGCGGTGGTGCTGCCGCCTCCGCAGGCGGTGAGGGCGGCGGCGGTGCTGAGGCCGAGGGCGCCGCGCAGCAGGGTGCGGCGGGTCGGGGGTGCGGGGAACACACGTGACTCCTCACGTGGTGCGGCTACGGGGGTGCGCGGGTGCGGCCGTCCCGGGCGGCACTCGCGGGCAGGGCGGACCGGGCCGGCGGCAGGGTGTGCCGCGGGCCGTCGCGCCGACGGTTCAGCGAAGGGGCGGTGCGGGTGCGCGTACCGGCCCGCTGGAGGCCCGTACGGTCAGCTCGGTGGCGATGTCGGTGCGTTCGGCCGGTGCCGGGCTGCCTTCGATCATGGCGGTGAGCACGTCGACGGCCCGGTCGGCGACCGCGGTGAAGTCCTGGCGGACGGTGGTCAGGGGCGGGGAGAGAAAGGCGGCCGCGGGGATGTCGTCGAAGCCGACGACACTGACGTCACCGGGGACGGACAGGCCCGCCTCGGTGAACGCCCGGAGCGCGCCGATCGCCATGTCGTCGTTGGCGGCGAACACGGCGGTGACGTCGGAGTGCTCCGCCAGCCGGCGTCCTGCGGCGTACCCGGATGCCGGGCTCCAGTCGCCCTCGACCGGCAGCGGAGGTTCGGGGGCCCCGGCGGCGGCGAGGGCCTCGCGCCAGCCGCGCAGGCGGTCGCGGGCGGCCCACCAGTCGTGGGGCCCCGGGATGTGCCACACCGTGCGGTGGCCCAGGGCCAGCAGGTGCTCGGTGGCGGTCCGGGCGGCCACGAACCCGTCGGCGCCCACGACCGCGCTCTCGCCCTGGCCGACCTCGACACCTTCGCCGAGGCTGACCACCGGCACGTCCGCGCTGACGCGCAGGGGGGTGCCGTCGTCGATGGGCTCGGACAGGACGATCCCGTCCACGCCCTGTTCCAGCAGTGTCTCCACGGCCACCTGGACGGGCTGTCCTTCCAGGGTTCCGGCCAGGGCGAAGGAGTAGCCCGCCCGGTGCATGGCCCGTTCCAGGGCGAGGAGCAGGGTGGCGGGGCCGTAGAGCGCGCTGCCGAGCGAGACGACGCCGATCCGCCGGTAGCGGCCCAGGAGCAGGGCGCGCGCCGCGTTGTTCGGGCGGTACCCCAGTTCCTGTACGGCCCGGAGCACGCGGTCGCGCACCTCCGGGCTGACGTGCGGTTCGCCGTTGACGACCCGGGACACGGTCTTCTGCGAGACACCGGCGGCGCGGGCGACCTCGGTCATGCCGGGGCCGCGCCGCGGACGTCCTGATCCGGTGGCGGGCATGTGGGCCTCCTCGCCGTCGAGCCGTGAGCAGTAGGGCCGTGAGCTTTTGACTACGTAGTCATCAGTGGCCGCGCGTGTGCGCCACGGACTGCGTGACTACGTAGTCAGGACTGTGGCAGCCCGACGCTGCGGCGTCAATGGTTCGTACGGCGTCGGGCTGCGGACGGGCGGCCGGACGGACCGGCCGCCCGCGTTCTCAGTAGCCGTACCTGCTCTTCAGGTGGCGCCAGAAGTCGCGCAGCATCCACTTGTCGAACTCGGTGATCTGCGTCGCGCTGCCCGCCTTCATCAGGAAGCAGCACTGGCCGGTCGGGGTCCAGTCGTAGAAGTCGTCGAGACCGAAGGTGTGGCCGACCTCGTGGAGGTAGATGTGGATGTTCTCCTGGGCGAGGGCCCCGGTGAAGTACTCCTGGCCGACGCGCTGGCCCCAGTCACCGCCGGCGCCGCCCTGGAAGCCCTTGGTCAGCCAGAGCGACTGGTCGTAGTGGCGGGCCGCTCCGCCGGGGCACTTCGAGTAGTTGCCGTCCTGGTGGAAGAAGCGGCCGCAGTCGGGCGCGCACTGCGGGGCGCCGCCGGAGTCGAGGTTCCCGGCGTAGATGTCGACCGAGTTGTCGGTCCACTGGAGGGTCGAGCGGTTCTTCACGGCCCAGCCGACGATGTTGACGGGCACGGTGGTGTACGGCCAGGCGTTGGTGCCGGTGCCGTTGTCGAGCATGGCCGCCGTCCACTTGCCGAACTGCTTCTTCAGGGCCGCGTGGACCTGGTCCCGCAGGGCGGCACTGACGGGGGCGTCGGACTCCCAGCGGACGCAGTAGTTGACGCTTCCCCTGGTGGCCATGACCTGGTCCCAGCCGTAGTTGCGGAAGCCGTAGAGGTCCGGATAGGTCGACTCGACGTGGTTCCACACCTCGTTCAGCGGCTGCACGAGGGTGGCCGGCGGGTTCCAGTTGTCCGCCGCCTGCGCCGGGGTCGCCGTGACGGCGGGTGCGGCGAGGACCGCCAGCAGGGCGGCGAGGACGGTGACGAGACGCACGATGCGGGTGCGCATGGAGTGAACTCCCTTCGTGGGGGCGGGGATTCACCGTGAGGTCGCCGCCGGCCCGGGCCGAGTTGCCGCCTGCCGGGCACCTCTTGGGCGGGCCAAACACAAGCGGAATGTGACCCACCCCACGATCGATACGCGCCCGTTTCGATAGCTGCGGAGCTACTCTGAAAGCCACGAGAACGAAACCGTTTCGTTCAGCAGGTTGCGTGCTGGACGGGAATGGAGCACGCACGCCATGACCAGCGTCCTCATCGCCACCGGCCAGTCACTCCAGCGCGTCGGCCTTCGAATGCTCCTCGAGTCCCAGCCCGACCTGACCGTCGTCGGCGAGGCGACACACGGGCCGGAGGCGGTCCGGCTCAGCGCCCTGCTGCGGCCCGACGTCGTGCTGCTGGACGGCCGCACCACCGACACGGACACCGTCGAGACCGTCCGCCGGCTCGTTCACACGCCCGACGCGCCTGCCCCGCACGTCCTGCTGCTCACCACGGGCGACGACACCTACCCCTACGGCGCCCTGCGCGCCGGAGCCGCCGGGCACCTCCCCGAGGACGCCACCGCCGACGAACTGGTCGCGGCCGTCCGGGTCGTGGCCGCCGGTGACGTCGTCGTCTCCCCCGGACTCACCCGCGCCCTCATCGACGCCGTCCGCAGCGGGCGCACCGTCGACGGCTCCGGCCCGGGCAGCCGGCTGGACACCCTCACCGGACGCGAGCGTGACGTGCTCACCGCGGTCGCCTCCGGCGACTCCAACGCCGAGATCGCCGACCGGCTCTCCATCGCCCCGACCACGGTGAAGTCCCACGTCAGCAACATCCTCACCAAGATCGGCGCCCGCGGCCGGGTCCAGGCGGTCGTCTTCGCCTACGAGTCGGGCCTGGTCCGGCCCACCCAGCACGTCCTGCACGCCTGAGCGACACCGCCGCCCGTCGGCATCGACCGGCGGACGGGACGCACTCCCACCGTCGGCAACCACCGGCAGAGGGGACGCACCTCCGCCATCGGCAACCACCGGCGAACAGGACGCACCCCCACCACCGGCAACCACCGGCAGACGGGACGCACCCCCACCACCGGCAACCACCGGCGAACAGGACGCACCCCCACCATCGGCAACCACCGGCAGACGGGACGCACCCCCCGCCGCCCGACTCCTGGGCGCGGTCCCGGCAGCCCCGCGGTCGCCGCTTTGCCGGGCGGCGCGTGCCCGCGTTCGCCGGTGGGCGCCGCCCGGCGAGGTCGCCTTCGGCGATCAGGCGGCCGTGTAGCCGAGTTGGCGCCTCATGTAGGGCGTCATGAGGGTCTTCGCCTTGGCCAGGGTGGTGGTGCGGCCGCCGAGCACCGCCGTCTCGCCGCCCGGCACGGGCAGCATGGTCACCCCGTCGGTCGGGCCGAAGGGCACGATCAGCGGGGTGCGGTGCATGGGCCGGTAGAAGCGCGGCTCCTTGCGGTGCCGGCCCGAACTGTTCAGGTGGGCGCGGATGTTCCAGGAGGCCAGATCGGCCTGGGCGAGCGCGGCCGGGGTGATCTTCAGCTCCGTGGCGTCGTTGACGTCGCCGACCGCGAAGACGTCCAGGTGCCCCTCGGCCCGCAGCGAGCGGTCGACCTTCACATGTCCCGAGGGGGTCAGCCAGTCGCCGTGTCCGCCCAGCCGCAGCCAGAGCGTGTTCGGAGTGGTGCCGGTCGCCCAGAAGGAGAGGTCGGCGGTGATGACGTCGCCGCGGGCGTCCCGGTAGGTGCCGAAGTCGTTGCCGGGGGCCATGAAGGCGTTGAGCCGCACCTCCACGTCATGGGCCTCCAGCCACTCGCGCGCCTTGCGTCCGGCCCGTTCGCTGCCCGTGGCGCCGAGCAGCGCGGAACCGGAGTGCGCGAGCGTGACCCGGGCGTCCGGCCGGGCCAGCCGGATCTCGGCGCTGAGCTCGACGCCGGAGGGCCCACCGCCGACGACGAGGACGTGCTCGGCACTGGCGATCTTCTGCTGGTGCCCGGCGAAGGCCTTCATCGCCTCCTCGACGGTGGTGCCCGCGAAGCGGGCCGGTTCCGGGTAGTCGGCGCCGGTCGCGATCACCACCACGTCGTAGGGCAGCCGGGTGCCGTCGGCCAGCACCACGCGTCGCTCGGCGGTGTCGATGCGCACCACCTTGCCCACGACGACCCGGCCGCGGTTCAGCAGCCGGTCGTACGGGATGAACGGGGTCGCGCTCCACTCTCTGCGAACTCCCGCCCGCAGGGAGGAGATACGGTGAAAGAAGACCTCCTTGCGGTCCACCAGTGTGACCCGAGCCGTCGCGTCCAGCCGTTTGGCGAGTCTTACGCCCGCATAGCCGCCGCCGATCACCACTACGTCGCCGTCGCTCACGCCGAGTCTCCTGAACCGTGGGGGGGGAGGGAGTGCCATGACGGACGAGCCGCTCCCCCGAGCACTCGGATGACGGTGAGCGTAACGCTTGAAACATAAAGTTTCAGTTGGGTTCTGTGTGCTTTCCGTGAAGCTGTCACACACCGCGGTGCGTGATCCGCCCTCCTGTGACGGTGAGTCGGACCGGTGCGTCGGCCACCTCGTCGGCGGGGGCCGTGCCGGGGTCGACGGCGAGGGCGGTGAGGTCGGCCCGGAAGCCGACGGCGATCCGTCCGGCCACGTCCGCCTCCCCGGCGGCGAGGGCGGCATGGGTGGTGCAGCCTTCCAGGGCCTGCAGACCGGTCAGTCCGGTGCGGGCTGCGGCCGCTCCGCGCGGAGCCTGTGCGGTGGCCAGGACCGCGCGGGCGTCGTGGTGGGCGATGGGCCAGTCCGAGCCGAGTGCGACGACCGCGCCCGCGTCCCGCAGGTCGCGCAGCCGCCAGGCCCGGGCGGCACGGGTCCCGCCCAGCCGCCGGGACCACTCGTCGGCGTGGTCGGCCCGGGTGTAGCCGGTGTGCGGAGGCTGCATGGAGGCGATGACGCCGAGCCGGGCGAACCGGCCGACCGCTTCGGAGGGCACCGACTCGATGTGCTCGACACGGTGTGCGAGCCGCGCGTCCGGCCCGAGCGACTCGACGGTGTCGAGGACGTGCCGGACCGCCGCGTCCCCGATGGCGTGGGTCGCCGTGCGTACACCGGCGCGGTGCAGAAACCGCACGGCGTCGCTGTAGGCGTCCGGGTCGGGCCAGAAGGCCTCGGTGCCCTGGCCGTGGCAGTCCGGATGCTCCAGCCAGGCGGTGCCGCCCTCGACGGTGCCGTCCATGAAGAACTTCACCCCGCCGACCCGCCAGTGCCGGCCGCCGCGGCCCTGAAGGGCGACGAGTTCTCCGAGGTCCTCCTTGTCCGCGCCCGGCATGCACCAGGGCGCGAACCTGAGCCGCAGGGGCAGGACGGTGTCCTCGGCCACCGCGCCGACGAGTTCGGGGTCGCCCGCGTCCATGACGTGGGCCCCGGTGAGCCCGGTGGCGGCCATCTCGGAGAGCAACTCGACCAGCCTGGCCCGTCGTCGGGCGTACGACGGCCGGGGCAGGACGGCGTCGACCAGGCCCATCGCCGCGTGTTCGACCAGATGCCCGGTGAGCCGTCCGTCGGCGTCGGTCACCAGGTGGGAGCGCTGGGCGAAGGTGCGCGGCCCGGTGACACCGGCCGCCTTCAGCGCGGTGCCGGTGACGAGGGCGGAGTGGCCGTCGTACAGGCGCAGGAAGGCCGGGGCTCCTTCCAGGACGTCCTCGATCAGGGCCCGGTCGACGGGGCGGCCCCCGAAGGCGTTGTGGTCCAGGCCGTGGCCGACGATCCAGCCGTCGATCCGCTCGGCCGAGGCGAGTGCCGCGCGCAGCCCGTCGAGGTCGCGGACCGGGGACAGGTCGAGTCCGGTGGTCATGTCGAGGCCCCACACGGGGTGGCTGTGGCTGTCCACAAGCCCCGGCACCAGACACCCCCCGGCCAGGTCCACGACCTCGGTTCCGGGCCCGCGCCACTCGCGTACGACGTCCTGCTCACCGACCGCGACGATCGTCCCCTCGCGTACGGCGACCGCCGAGGCGTGCGGCCGCCCGGGGTCGAGGGTGCGTACGGAGCCGCCGGTGAGGACGAGGTCGGCGGTGGGCATACGGGCTCCTTCGGGTCGTACGGCAACGGACTGAGCGTGAACTAACCGGCGGCTTGCGGGACTTCACCGGACCCGGCCCTCGTCGGCTCGGCGGCGAACCGCTCGTGGACGGCCGGGCGGTGGAGGCGCAGCCAGCGGGCGAGGGCGAGTCCGGCGAGGAAGACGGCCGGGACGACCGCCGCGAGCAGGGTGTTGACCGTGGTGGAGGCGCCGGTGAACAGGTCGAGGTGGGCGACCACCAGGACGATCGCGGCGATGAGAAGGACCGCCGCGGCCACGGGAGCCACCACCGTGCGCAGGACGCCCTCGGTGTGGTGGACGCGGCGGAAGTACAGGGGGACGGCGAGCGCGGCGAGCACCTGCAGGGTCATCAGGCCGAGCATGCCCGGGGTGTTGACCCACAGCAGCAGCTGTCCGTAGGGGTCCGCCCCGGCCGCGGCGAAGCCGAGCACGACCGCGGCGCCGAGGACGGTCTGGGCGATTCCGGCGACGTACGGGGAGCGGTGGCGCGGGTGCACCCTGGCCAGCGCCCTGGGCAGGATCCCCTCCTCGGCGAGGGCGAGGCCGTAGCGGTTGATGGCGTTGTGGAAGGCCAGCAGGGAGGCGAGGACGCTGGTGACGATCAGGATGTGCATGAGGTCCGCGGCCCACGCGCCGACGTAGGTGGTGATGGCGGAGAAGAACAGCCCGACGGGGTCGGTGCCGGCGGCCTTCACGACCTCGGCGTCACCGAAGGCCTGCACCACCGTCCAGACGACGAAGGCGTAGAACAGGCCGAGGAAGCCGACGGCGATGTAGGTGGCGCGCGGGACCGTGCGGGCCGGGTCGCGGGCCTCGCGGCGGTAGATGACGGTCGACTCGAAGCCGGTGAACGCGGCGAACGCGAAGGCCAGCACCGCGGCCGTGCCCGGGACCAGGACGTTGCCGGGGGTGAAGGAGTGCAGGGACAGGCCGTGCGCACCGCCCTTGACCAGCACCGCCACGGCCAGCAGCGTGAGGATGCCGGTCTCGGCGGTGAGCAGGACGCCGAGGAGCTTGGCCCCGAAGTCGATGGACCGGTAGCCGCCGTAGCCGATGAGCAGCAGCCCGGCGAGCGACACGGGGAGCCACGGGATGTCGGCGCCGAACAGGGAGTGCGCGGTGTCCCGGGTGGCGGTGCCGAGGAGGCCGTAGACGCCGATCTCCATGCCGTTGTAGCCGACCAGGGCGAGGAGTGCGGCTCCGACGCCGACGCTGCGGCCGAGACCGCGGGTGACGTAGGCGTAGAACGCCCCGCCGCTGCGCACGTGCCGGCTCATCGTGGTGAAGCCGACCGCGAAGACGGCCAGGGTGAGGCCGGCCAGCAGGTAGCCGACCGGGGCGCCGATCCCGCCGAGCAGGATCGCGAGCGGGGCGACGCCTGCCATGACGGTGAGCGGGGCCGCGGCGGAGACGACGAAGAAGGCGATGTCGGCGGTGCCGAGCGAGCCGGAGCGCAACGCCGGGCCGCCGCCCGGGTGCGAGTCGGGGGCGGTGACCGGGTGCGGGTCGGGAGCGGTTGCGGGCACGGGAAAGCCCTCCTGAGCTGCGGGGCAGGGACCGGGATGAGGCGTGCGGGGTGTCCGGCGCCGTAAATCTAAAGGCTTTCGGTTTTCGCAATGTAACCTCCCCTTCAGAAGCTGGGAAGACCCTGGAGGGGGATCACAGGACATGGGACGGCCGCGCACACCACTGCTGGACCGGGAGCGCATCACCACGGCGGCGCTCGAACTCGTCGACCGGCAGGGCGAGTTCAGCGTGCCGCAGATCGCCCGGCGGCTCGGGGTGCAGACCGGTTCGCTGTATCACCATGTGGACGGCCGGGACGGCATCGTGGAGCTGCTGCGCGAGCGGGTGGCGGCGGCGATCGACGTCACCACCCTCGACGTCCGCCCCTGGGACGCCGCCATGGAGGCATGGGCCCGCTCCTACCGCGCCGCCTTCGCCGCGCACCCGCGCGCCATCCCGCTGCTGATGACGAACCCGGTGCGGGCGCCCAGGGTCCTGGAGCAGTACGAGCGGGCCGTGACGCTGCTCCTCGACGCGGGCTTCCCGGCGCACGAGGTCATGCCGGTGATCGTGGCCCTGGAGAATCTCGTCCTCGGCTCGGCCCTCGACCTGGCCGCCCCCGAGGCCATGTGGGAGATCGCCGACGGCGCCGCCACGCCACGCCTGGCGGCGGCGCTGGCGGCGGTCGGGGACAACCGCGCGGACCGGGCCTTCGACCTCCTGCTGGAGGGCTTCCTGGAGCACACGCGGCGCCGGCTGGCGGCGTACGACCCCGCTGTCAGCTGAGTTCGTAGTCGAACCGGATCCGGTGGGTGCCGTCGGCGTCGACCGCCAGGGCTCCGGTGCCGGAGATCCCCGCCAGCTCGCCGGTGCCGCTGGCGGGGACGATCGTGAAGAACTCCGCGGTGCGGTCGCTGCCGGAGGTCGTCGCCGAGTGCACGAAGTTGAAGGCGCCGGACCGGCCGTGCAGCGAGCCCTCGAAGGACTCCATGGCCACATAGGTGCCGACGCCGGACTCCTGGTCGTACGCGGCGGTGAACAAGGTCGCCGAGCGTCCGGCGACCTCGCCCTCGAAGTGCTTCTCCATCGTCGCGACCCCGACCGGGAGCCCGGTGGCCACGGCCGGCTCCGGCTTCAGCCCGGTCGGCACGAACGCTTCGACACTGAATGTTCCGTCGGCTCTCATGGACCGACCGTACCGACCGGGTCCGACAACGGGCTGCCGCCGGTTCGCCCTACTCCGGCGGGGTCGGCGTGTCGTGGGTGCGGTACATCGCCTGGACGTCCAGTTCCAGCTGGACCGTGGGGCCGACGACCGCGATGCCCCGGGCCAGCATCGACCTCCAGTTGAGCGTGTAGTCCTCGCGGTGCAGCTCGGCCGTCGCGAGGGCAGCGCAGCGCAGTTCCTCGCCGTAGCCGCCGTTGACCGTGCCCAGATAGGTCGTGTCGAGGGCGACCGAACGGCTCACCCCGTGCATCGTGAGGGAGCCCTGGAGGGTCCACTTGCTGCCACCGCGGTAGGCGAAGCGGGTGCTGACGAAGTCGATGTGGGGGAAGCGTTCCACGTCGAGGAAGTCGCCGGAGCGCAGGTGGTTGTCGCGGGTGGTGTTCCCGGTGGTGATGCTGGAGGCGTCGATGCGGACCTGGACGCGCGACTGGGACATGTCCTGCGCGACCTGGATGCCGCCCTCGAAACGCTCGAAGCGGCCGTGGACATGGGCCATGCCGACGTGCTTGGCGATGAAGCGGATCGCGGTGTGCGGCGGATCGAACAACCAGACGCCGGGCGTGGGCAGTTGGAGCGCCTGGGCCGGCTGGAGCCAGACCCGCTCGGCGGGCGCCGCCCCGTGCGGCCCGACCTCGAGGGTCTCGCGGTGCGGCTGGAGTCCCTCCGCCGCGGCCAGCAGGCTGTAGCGGCCGGGCGGCAGTACGGCGACGAAGTAGCCGTAGGGGTCGGTCGTGCCGCGGGCCGCGACCCGGTGCGTGTCCAGGGCGGTGACCGTGACGTCCGCACCCGACATGGGCGAGCCCAGCGGGTCGACGATCTCCCGGGCCACCGCGCCCGCGCCTTCGGGGAGGGGGACGGAGAGGCCCGCCGCCTCGGCAAGGGCAGCCTTGGACCGCCGACGCCGGAGGAGTGCGAGGGCCATGATGTTCACCTTTCTTCGGGGACTTGCTGTCGTGCTGCGGCACTCACGGTCGACGCCCCTCGTGGGCCGCCTGGAGTACCGCCCGCACGCCGTCCGCCGTCACGGGACGCGGATTGGCGTACGGCTGCCCCGCCACCTGTACGGCCGCCTCCGCCACATCGCCCTCCTTGAGACCGAGTTCGGCGAGAGAGCGCGGTGCGCCGAGGCGGCCGGCCAGTTCCCACAGGGCGTGCGACGGGTCGTCGGCGCCGAGTGCCCTGCGCAGCACGGTCAACGCCGCCGGAATCGCGGGAGCGTTGTAGGCAAGGGCGTAGGGCAGGACGACGGTGTGGGTCTCGGCGTGCGGGAGCCCGTAGCTGCCGCCGAGCGTGTGGCACAGCTTGTGGTGCAGGCCCATGGTCGTGGACCCGAGGCAGGACCCGCACAGCCATGCCGCGTAGAGCGCCTGTCCGCGCGCCTGCACGTCCGCCGGGTCGGCGGCCAGCCGGGGCAGCGCCTCGGTCATCGCCCGGACGCCTTCCTCCGCCATCAGCGCGATCAGGGGTGAGGTGTCCGGGGCGTAGAGCGCCTCGACGGCGTGCGCGAGGGCGTTGATGCCGCTGGTCACGGTGAGCGGTACCGGCAGGGAGAGGGTCAGCTCGGGGTCGTAGACGACACTGCGGGGCTGGACCCGCGCATCGCGGCCGGTGCGCTTGGCCCCGCCCTCGGTCAGGCCCCAGACGGGGGTCATCTCGGAGCCCGAGTAGGTGGACGGCACGGCGATCAGCGGCAGTCCGGTGCGCAGGGCGATCGCCTTGCCGAGCCCGATGGACGAGCCGCCGCCGACCGCGACGACACCGTCGGCCCCGGCCTCGCGTGCCACCGTCACCGCCCGGTCGGCGTCCTCGACGGGGACGTGCATACGGGCCTCGGCGTGCAGCCCCGCGCAGGAGTCGCCGAGCGCGTCCGCCACCGCCCGCGCGACGCTTTCGCCCCGGCTGCCGCACACCACCAACAGCCGCCGCAGGCCCAGGTGTTCGGCCTCGCCGGGAGTCGCGGACACGGCGGCGCCGGGCCGGAACACGACCCGCCCGGGCCGGCTCTCGTAGGTGAAGTCGCCCGAGAACGTCATGCGTTCGGCTCCAGCACCAGGTCGAAGCGGGCGTGCCGGAAGGGGTTCGGGATGCCGAACTCGGCCGCCAGGGCCGGGTCGTCGGTCACCGCGAAGTCCTGCACCAGACTCTGTTTCACGGCGAAGACGGCGTCGGAGTCGAGGTAGTCGCTGCCCGCGACGAAGATGTGGGTGGTGACCGGGGTGTGGCCCTCGGCGCTCACGATGAAGTGGATGTGCGCGGGCCGGTAGGGATGGCGGCCGGTCGCCCGGAGCAGGTCACCCACGGGGCCGTCGGTGGGGATCGGATAGGGGGCGGGGACACAGGTGCGGAACCAGAAGCGGCCCTCGGTGTCGGCGGTGAACAGTCCGCGTCCGTTGCCCGCGGGCTGCACGTCGGGCTGCTGGACGTCGTAGAAGCCCTGGTCGTCGGCCTGCCAGACGTCGAGGACGGCGCCGGGCAGCGGGGTGCCGTCCGCGGAGAGCACCCGGCCGCTCACCACGCACGGCTCGCTGCCGCCCACCAGGTCGATGTCGTCGCCGAGCTCCCGGACGGGCGACTCGGTCATGTGGAAGGGGCCCAGCACGGTGGACTCCGTGGCGCCCTGCACCCGGTCGCCGTTGATCGTCTCGACGAGCATGGAGAGGCCGAGGACGTCGGAGAGGAGGATGAACTCCTGCCGGGTGTCGGTGCACTTCTGCCCGGTCGCCGTCAGGAAGGCGATCGCCTTCTCCCACTCCTCCTGGGTGAGACGGGTCTCGCGCACGAAATCGTGCAGATGGCCGATCAGACCGGCGAGCAGTTCGCGCAGGCGTGGGTCGGCGGTCGCGTGGAGACCGGCGACGGCCTCCTCGGTGACGCCGGTTCCGGTCGCGTCGGTGGTCATGCCTGCTCCTCGTTCTCGACGACGTTGCGCTTCTGCCATGGTCGCGCGTTCTCAGGCGCGGCCGAGGATCCGCCGCAGCGCGTCGGTCAGAAGCGTTTCGGCGTCCGGGGAGGCGGTCGCGTGCCGGAAGGCGACGAAGCCGTCGGGCCGCACGAGCAGGGCGCCGGCGTCGGAGATCTCGCTCAGGCGCGCCCAGTCGCCGTACGGGTCCTCGTACTCCTGTCCGGGTCCGACGACCACGGTGGCGATGTCGACGTCCTGCGCCTCGGCGGCCCGGATCCAGTCCTCGCCGCCGATGCCGGTGAGCAGGGTGAAGCGGCCCTTGCCGACCGTGTCCAGCGTGGACAGGGTCCGCGTGCCGGAGGTGAGCCAGGCGTGCGGGACGCGGGCGCCGGGGCGGGTGGTGGGCTGGTGGTGGAGTTCGGGGTCGCGGGCGAAGGTCTCCGCGGGCGTGCCGTCGGGGACGATCGCGGCGGTGCCGTCGGTGGGATAGCGCTGGTTGAGGTCGACGCCGTGGGCGTTGAACTCGTACACCTTGAAAGCGATGGCCTCGCGCAGCTTCGCCCGCTGCTTCTCGGCGGCCTCGGTGGCGTCCTTGCGGGCGGCGATGTTGGCCCACAGCTGCTCGGGGGTCTGCGGGGAGAGTCCGTCGAGGGCCTCGAAGATGGGGGCGGTCTCGCCGATGGACTGGTTGGCGCGGGTGACGACCTGCTTGCCGATCGGGGCGCGTTCGGCCGTGTAGGTGTCGAGGAGCTTCGGGGCGGCGGTGCCGTCGAGAACGAGCTTCAGCTTCCAGGCGAGGTTGTAGGAGTCCTGGATGGAGGTGTTCGAACCGAGGCCGTTGGACGGCGGGTGGCGGTGGGTGGCGTCCCCGGCGCAGAAGACCCGGCCGTTGGAGTAGGTCTCGGCGTACATCTCGTTGACGGTCCAGGCCGAGGACGACTTGATCGTCACGGGGATCTCGTCGTCGCCGACCAGCTGCCGTACGACCGACTCGGCGTACTCCGTGGTCAGGTCGGGGGCGCCCGCGGTGACGTCGTAGCCCCATACGATCAGCCACTCGTTCCAGGGCCGTACGCAGCGCACCAGGCCCGCGCCGATGCCGCCGACGGTGGCGCCCGGGGCGAGGACCCAGTAGAGGGTGGAGGGCCGGTGGGCGGTGTAGCTGGCCAGGTCCGCCTCGAAGACGATGTTGATGCTGCCGGCCACGCCCATCTGCCCGCCCATCGGGAGCCCGGCGTCCTCGGCGACCCGGGAGCGGCCGCCGTCCGCGCCGATCAGGTACTTGGCGCGGATCTCGTACGTGTCCCCGCGCAGCCGGTCCCGGACGGTCGCCGTCACGCCGTCGGCGTCCTGGGTGTGCGAGAGGTACTCGGTCTCGAAGCGCAGGCTGGTGCCGCGGGCGACGGCCGCGTCGACGAGGACCGGTTCCATGAGGTGCTGGGGCATGTCGCACATGCGGGTGGGGCTGGCGAGCTCGTGGGCCGCCTGGACGAGCGGGTCGTTGCCCCATGAGCGCACCCGGCCCAGTTCCTCGCCGGCCAGGCTGGTGCAGAAGGTGGTGTTGCCCATCAGGTGCTGCGGGGTCGCCTGGGCGATCACGTCCTGCTCGACACCGAGGTCGCGCAGCACCTCCATGGTGCGCTGGTTGGTGATGTGCGCGCGGGGCGTGTCGGCGAGGCTCGCGTAGCGGGTCACCACGATGTTGGGGACGCCGTAGGTGCTCAGGGCGAGCGCGGCCGAGGCACCGGCCGGGCCGCTGCCTACGATCAGGACGTCGGTCTCGACGACGGTGGACACGGGGCGCTCCTGGCGGGGACGGAACACGGACGACGGACAGTAGTGATCATGGTGCGGTGCGCTCCGGTGCGGGTGTCTCAATACGAGACACCCCCCGCAGTCGTTGCCTGTTCAACCGAACCCGCTACGGTGGGGACGTCGTGACCACCACAGAGCCCTCCCCCGCAGTCCACGCCCTCCCACCGCTGCGAGTGGCGCGGGAGCGCTTCCTGTCCGGGCGCCCGCTGCCCGACGGGGTGCCGGAGGAGGTTCTCGCGGCCTGGCGGCGGGCCAGGTTCTTCGGCGTACCGCACGACCTTGAGGAGCCCCCGGCCGCGCCGCCCCGGCCGGCCGAGTCGCCCCTGCTCGGCGCCGCACGTCCGGTGCTCCAGCGGATCGCCCCCGCTCTGGACACCGGCCGCTCCGTCCTTCTCCTCACCGACGCGCGGCTGCGCGTGCTGTGGACGTCCGGGAGCGCGCCGGGGCTCGCCCGCTGCCCGGGGCTGTCGGAGCAGGAGGTCGGCCACAACAGCGCGGCCCTCGCCCTGCGCAGTCGGCGCCGCGCGGAGGTGCACGGGCCCGAGCACTTCCTCGACGTGTGGCAGGACGTGTCGGCGGTCAGCGTCCCGGTCCTCGCACCGAGGAGCGGACAGGCCCTCGGCACCCTCACCGTCGCCTCCCACCTGTGCGGCGGCTGCCCGCCGCACCCGCAGGCGGCACTCGCCGAGGCCGCCGCCCTCGCGGTCGAGGCCGAACTCCTGGCCCGGGCGGGGCGTCCCGAACAGGTCCTCCTGGACGCCTATGTGCGGGCCGCGCGCGGCGAGGACCGCGCGGTGGCCGCGCTCGACGGCCGCAACCGCCTGATCAGCGCGGCGGCGGAGCGGTTGATGACACCGCAGGTGCTCCGGGTCCTCGAGCGCACGGCGACGGCGGCACGGCACTCCGACGCGCCGGCGGCCGCCGAACTGCCCGAGGGAGCGGGATGCGACGCCCGGATCGAGCCGGTGCGCCACCAGGGCGCGGTCGTGGGGATCGTGGCCGTCCTGGAGCCTCGGGCGGAGGGCACACCGAGGCCCAGACCACGGCCGCTGCCCCGGCTGGCCGGGTCCTCGCTGCCGTGGCGGTACGCCGTGGAACGCGCCGCCGAGCTGGTCCGCTCCCCCGAGCCCGTGCTGCTGACCGGGGAACGGGGGACGGGGAAGACCGCGCTGGCCCGGGAACTGCTGGGGCGGGCGGACGTCCGGACGGTCGACGCCGCCGAGGACGGCGCGCTCGAAGGGGATCTGACGGCGTGGGCCGCGGGGAGCCCTCTCATCCTCCGGCACGCCGAGCGGCTGACGCAGCCCGCCGTGGCCACCCTCAACTCCCTGCTCGACGCGCACCCGGACACCTGGCTGCTGCTCACCCACACCCCCGGAACCCCGCCCGGCCCCTGTCTGCAACGGCTCCTCGACAAGCTGGCCGCCCGCACGGTCGTACTGCCGCCGTTGCGGGAACGCGCCGAGGACATCAGGGAGTTGCTGCCCGCCCTCGCGCCGCGCCCCGCGCCCGGCAGTCCTCCGCTGGCCTGGGCCCTGGACACCCTGCGCGCGCTCGAACAGCATCCGTGGCCCGGGAACGTCACCGAACTCGCCCATGTCGTGCAGGCGTTGGCGGAACACCGGCGGGTCCTGGGGCCGGTCCGCCGGGCCGAACTGCCGGACACCGTGCGCGAGGGCCCAGCCGTCCGGCCGCTCAGCCCGATGGAACACGCCGAACGCGCAACGATCCTCGAGACCCTGCGCCGCCACGGCGGCAACAAGTCCCGCGCGGCGGCGGCCCTCGGCATCGGGCGGGCGACGCTGTACCGCAAACTGCGGGAGTACGAGGGCTGAGCCGGCACGACCGGGGCGGCCGCCTGCGGCGAGCTCTCGGAACCCCTGCGTCCTCGCCTGGTTCTCGGAACCCCTGCGTCCTCGCCTGGTTCTCGGAATCCCTGCGTCCTCGCCTGGGAGGAACGCGTCCGGGCGTCCTCGGCGTTCATGCCGGACCGGATCGCCGAGGAGCTCGGCACGCAGCTCCGCCGGGGTGGCGGGGGGCCGGGAAACGCCGGCGTCCGGATCGGCGGGGCGCTGCGCCGGGCCGGAGCGGGCCTGCTTACCGTAGGAGGAGATCACCACCTGCCCTGCCCGGGAGCACCCATGACCGGTAGCCGCCGCAAGAGACCCGGCGACACCTTCGACGCCATCGAGCCCCCGGGCGACGCCCAACTGGTGGCCGCGGTCGTGACCGTGACGGCCCTGGTCGAGTTCCTCGGCGCGCTGTCCGGGTCCGAGGTGTGGCTCCTGGGTCTCCTGGTGTTCCTGCCGGGTGCCGCCTCGGCCCTCGGCACGGTCCGGCAGACGGCGTTCGTGGCCGTGTGGACCACGCTCGTCGTCACCGCCAGCGTGCTGCTGCGGGACCGCGACGCCGGGCACTGGTTCGACCGGCTCCTGCTGATCCTGTTCACCGTCGCCCTGGCGGCGACCTCCGTCTACGGCTGCCACCGCCGGATCAGACGCGAGGACGCGATGCTGCGGCTGCGGTCCACCGCCGCGGCCATGCAGCGCCACATCCTGCACCCCCTGCCCCTGCTCACCGACGACGTCCTGGTCAACGGCGTGTACGAGCCGCTCCAGGAGGAGCGGCTCGTCGGCGGGGACATCTACGACGTCGTCGACTCGCCCTTCGGGACCCGGGTGCTGATCGGCGACGTGCAGGGCAAGGGGCTCGCCGCCGTGGGCTCCGCGTTCGCCGTCATCGGCGCGTTCCGGGAGGCGGCGCACCGCGAGCCCACCCTCACAGCGCTGGTGGACGCCCTCGACGCGGCCGTCGTACGGCACAACTCCTACGCCACGCACACCGGCGACGACGAACGCTTCGTGACCGCCCTCGTCGTCTGCGTCGACACGGGCACCGAGGTGCAGGCCGTCAACTGCGGACACGTCCTGCCGCACGTGCTGTACGAAGGGACGGTCACCACCCCCGAGCTGGAGCCCGGCGTCCCGCTGGGCCTGGCCGAGCTCGCCCACGAGCCCACGACGGTCGGCTGGTTCGAGTTCCCCGACGGCGCGACACTGCTGCTGAGCACCGACGGTCTGACGGAGACCCGCTCCGCGGACGGCACGTTCTACCCGGTCGACGAGCGCCTGACGAAGTACGTCGGTCTCTCCCCCACCGAGCTCCCGCAGGTCCTGCACGACGACGCCCGCGCCTTCGCCGGGCCCGGCGGACCGCACGACGACGTGGCCGTCCTGACGGTCCGCCGCTCGCTGCGGGTCTGAGAGCGGTCGGGCCGTACGGCGGCCGTCCGGCGCGCTGGGTGTTCGGCCGTGTGCGGGGCCGCCGTAGCATCGGCTCATGGACAAGCTTCCGCCGCCGGCCGACGGCTCTCTCGACGAGGAGGCGGACGCGTTCCAACGACTGCGTCCCCGGCTGTTCGGGATCGCCTACCGGATCCTGGGCAGTGTGTCCGAGGCCGAGGACGTCGTGCAGGACGTGTGGCTGCGGTGGCAGGACGCCGACCGGGGCGCGGTGCTGAATCCCGGGGCGTTCCTCGCGAAGATCACCACGCGGCTGGCGATCAACGTGGCCCAGTCGGCGCGGGTGCGACGGGAGGCGTACATCGGGCCGTGGCTGCCGGAGCCCGTGGACACCGGTGTGGATCCGCAGGTCGGCGCGGAGCGCGGTGAGGCGCTGGAGCTGGCCGTGCTGCTGGTCCTGGAGAAGCTGAACCCCGTGGAGCGGGCGGCGTACGTGCTGCGGGAGGCGTTCGCCTACCCCTACGACGAGATCGCGGGCATCGTCCAACTGACCCAGGCCAATGTGCGGCAGATCGTCAGCCGGGCCCGCAAGCGGCTGTCCGCCGAGCGCCGTGATCCCGTCGACACGGCGGAGCTGCGGCGACTGCTGGACGCGTTCGTCGCGGCGGCGCGGCACGGTGACGTGGCCGCCCTGGAGAGCGTGCTGTCGGCCGACGTGGTCGCCTACGCCGACGGCAACGGTCTGCGGGGCGTGGCGCGGCTCGAGGTGGTGGGCGCGGAGCGGGTGGCCCGCATCAGCGCCTTCGTCAACAAGTTCATCCCCGGGGCCGATTTCTCGATGGCCGAGGCCAACGGTCTGCCCAGCCTGCTCATCCGCAGGGACGGGGAGACCGTGGGCCTGGTGAGCGCGACGATCAGCGGGGATCGCATCGACGGGCTCTACTGGGTACTGGCACCGGAGAAGCTCCGGGCGTACGAGCGGTCGTCGAACCGGCTCGTGCGCCAGGAGCCCTAGGGGCCGCGGGGCGGGGGCACGCCGGGGCCGCGGGATGCGGCAGCGGGTCGACGGTGGGCCGGTACCGCACCGGCCCACCGCACCTCGGGGTCGTTCCAGCCGCGCCCCTGGGCGATCTGCGGGACCAGGTAGGCGGTTCGGCGGCAACCGGCCTCGCACAGACCCCCGCAGCCGGAACCCAGCCCAACACCCCTGGCCCGTCCGCGGGACCCGGCAGACGGTCCGGCGACAGGCCATCCAGCAGCAGCCGACACCACACCGGCCACCCCCGCACCGCACCGCACCATCACAGCCCCAGCCCGGCCGCCGGACCCGGTACGCGGTTCTGCGGCCACCGGCACCGCACCGGCCCGCCGCACCCCGCACCCCGCACCCCGCACCCCGCACCCCGCACCACCCCACCGCCCACCTGCCCCCCCGCTCACCCGGGGCCCATCCGAGGCGGTGGCGCGGAATCGGGACGGTCCTTCCGGTCGGGTCAGGTCTGGTTGAGCCAGTCCTCGTAGCGGGTGGACGCCGTCTCCACCGTGTCGTCGCCGGTCAGGACGCCGTCCGGGATGCCCGCGAACATGCCGGCGCTCTCGTCGGTGACGACGGTGCGGCCGTCCGGCTTCGCCGCCAGGGTGATCTCCGCGAGCCGGTCGAGGCGGTGGATCTCGGGGCCCGCCTTGAGGCGCAGGCCGTTCACCGGCTCGCCCTGGGCCGTCTCCGCGACGACGGCGGCGACCTCCGCGGCGGCGATCGGGCGCAGCTGCGTGGAGGGCAGGTGCACCTCCTGGCCCTGGGTGGTCAGGTCCATCACCGGCGCGACGAACTCGAAGAACTGTCCGACCCGCACGATGGAGAAGGGCACCCCGCTCGCGCGCACGGCCTCCTCCTGGGCGACCTTGGCCAGGTAGTAGCCGAGCTCGGGCACCTCGTCGACGCCGATGATGGAGAGCGCCACATGGTGGCGGACCCCTGCGTCCCGCTCCGCCGCGGTGAGATTGCGCATGGCGCGCGTGAAGAAGTCGAGGGCGGCGTCCTTCTCGAAGGACGGGGAGTTCGCCACGTCCACGACCACGTCCGCGCCCTTGAGCACCTCCGCCAGGCCCTCGCCGGTGAGGGTGTCCACACCCGTGCTGGGCGCGGCCGCCACGGCCTCGTGGCCGCGGTCCTGGAGCAGGTTCACCACCTGCGACCCGATCCGGCCCGTACCTCCGATGACGACGATCTTCATCTCTGTCTTCCTTCCTGTTCGGGTTCTCCTCAGCAGGACAGGACAGCGACGGAATCTGTGACACCCCGGACGACGGGCCGCGTCGCCCGGCGGGCCGATCTGAACAACCCCCCCGGTGCGCCGCGTTGTTAGAAGTGCAGGACGCGCGAGGCGAACCAGAACCGTGAGGCCAACTTGTCGAACACACCGACCGCCACCCGCCGGGGATGGGGAACCCGCAACTGGCGCGTGGCCAGAAAACTGCAGGCCATCCTCCTCATCCCGGTGATCGTGGCCCTCGTCCTCGGCGGCATCCGCGTCAAGCGCTCCGTGGACACCTGGCAGAACGCCGACAACGCGGTCCGGGTGGCCGAACTGGTGCAGGCGGCGAACAAGTACGCCAGCGACGCCATCGACGAACGCGATGTGTCGGTGATCCCCCTGGTCAAGGGCGACCGGACGTCGAGCGTGGTCGCCAAGGCCCGGGCGGTCACCGACGCGGACGCCGAGAAGTTCGACGAGGCGGTGGAGCGGATGCCGCGGACCGCCGGCCTGCTGCGCCGCGTCGAACTGGTCCGCCTCGGTGAGAAGCAGCTCGGGACCGTGCGCGCGAACGCGTTCACGTCCCGGCTGACCGGCGTGCAGACCGAGGAGAGCTACCACGCCGTCCAGCACCCGCTGATGGAGATCTCCAACGAGCTCGGCTTCGGCAGCAGCAACCAGGCGAGCTTCGGCCGCACCCTGTACGCCGCCTCCCTCACCCAGGCCGCCGAGTCCCTGATCCGGGCGATCGGCACCCACCTCCTGGTCGAGGACCGCAGCAAGCTCGCCACGGGCGAACTCCAGGCCCAGCTCGGCTCCTTCAGCTCCTACGTCTATCTCGAACAGGTGGCGCTCCAGGAGTACGCCGGTGCCGGCACCGCCGGGGACATGACCCGGCTGCGCGAGGCACTGTCCGACGCGGAGCGGCAGGGCAGGGAACAGGCCGCCCGGGCCCGGACGCAGGCCGAGGCGGCCGGGAGGACCTTCGTGGCCCCGCCGAGCCTGGACACGATGACCCGCGAGATCGCCTCGGGCAAGTCGGCCGCGCAGCTCGCCGCGCAGGGCATCACACCCGAGACGTTCTTCGCCGCCTCCACCCTCAGTTTCGACGCGTACCGCAGCGTCGAGGTGTACCTGACCGACTCCGCGCTCGCCGACGCCCACAGCATCGCCGACGACGCCCGCAACGACGCCGTCATCAACGCGGCGCTGGTGCTCGCCGCGGTCCTCGTCGCCTTCCTCCTCGCCGCCTGGGTGGCCCGGACGATGAGCAGCAGCATGCGCCGGCTGAGCGCCTCGGCCCACGAGATCGCCGGGCAGCGTCTGCCCACCCTGCTCACCCAGCTCACCCGGGCCATCCCGGGCCGGGTCGACGCCCAGGTGACCCCGATCCCGATCACCACCACGGACGAGATCGGCGAGGTCGCCCGCGCCTTCGACCATGTCCACCGCGAGGCGGTCCGGCTCGCCGCCGAACAGGCCCTGCTGCGCGCCAACATCAACACGATCTTCAGCAACCTGGCACGCCGCAACCAGTCGCTGATCGAACGTCAACTCGCCCTGATCACCGACCTCGAGGGCAAGGAGGCCGACCCCGACCAGCTGGAGAACCTCTTCAGGATGGACCACCTCGCCACCCGGGTGCGCCGCAACGGCGAGAACCTCCTCGTCCTCGGCGGCGAGACCCCCGCCCAGCAGTGGGACCAGCCGCTTCCCCTGGTCGACGTGATCCGCGCCGCGGCCTCGGAGGTCGAGCAGTACGAGCGGGTCGAGCTGTCGGGCGTGCCGGAGGCCGAGATCCACGGCCGTGCGGTGACCGACCTGGTGCACCTGCTGGCCGAACTCCTGGAGAACGCGACGACGTTCTCGCCGCCGCAGTCCCGGGTGCGGGTCACCGCGGCACGGCTGCCCGACGGCCGCATCATGGTCGAGGTCCACGACCGGGGGATCGGTCTGCCGCCGGAGGAGCTGGCCGACATCAACCACAACCTGGCAGAGCCGCCCACCGTGGACGTGGCGATCTCCCAGCGCATGGGCCTGTACGTGGTGGGCCGGCTCGCGGACCGGCACGGCATCCGCGTCCAGCTGCGCCCGTCCGAGGAGGGACAGGGCACGACGGCACTGGCGATGCTCCCGGACACGATCACCTATCGCGGGACGGCGGCGGATTCCGACACCGACACCATGGCCCTGGCCGCCTTCACCGAGCCCGGCTTCCCCGGGGCCGGAGCCCGCGGTTACGAGTCCTGGAACGACAGGTAGGAGTCCCCCCAAGTCGGTCTGGCCGCAGGGGTGTTGTGGCCGCGGGGAGCCGGGCGCCGGTAAAACGCGTTGGCCGTGCGGCACGCACCGAGGCAGGATGACCGCGCGTTGTCGGCGTCGCGAGGGGAGCGGTGGATGAGGCGGAACCGGCTCGGGAAGACCGATGTGCACGTCACGGAGCTTGGCTTCGGCGGTGGTCCGCTCGGCGGACTGTTCGCACCGCTGGACGACGAGACGGCCGCGGGTGCCCTGGAGGCGGCCTGGGACAGCGGGATCCGCTACTTCGACACCTCCCCGCACTACGGCATCGGCCACTCCGAGCGCCGCACCGGTGCCCTGCTCCGGGACAGGCCGCGCGAGGAGTTCACCCTGTCGACGAAGGTCGGCCGGCTGCTGGTCCCGCAGGACCCGGCGGGCCGTACGGACGAGAGTTTCGCGGTGCCCGCGACGCACCGCAGGGTGTGGGACTTCACGCGGGACGGTGTGCTGCGCAGCGTTGAGGACTCGCTGGAGCGGATGGGTGTGGACCGTATCGACATGCTGTTCCTGCACGACGCGGAGGAGCGCTTCGAGGACGCGTTGCGCGACGGATACCCGGCTCTCGCCGAACTCCGCGCCCAGGGCGTGGTGGGGGCGATCGGCGCGGGGATGTACCACCCCGGGAAACTGGCCCGGCTGGTCAGGGAGGCGGACGTGGACGTCGTGATGCTGTCCGGCCGCTACACGCTCCTGGACCACAGCGCCCTGGACGAGCTCCTGCCCGTCTGCACGGACCGCGGAGTCTCGGTCCTCGCGGCGTCGGTCTTCAACTCCGGTCTGCTCGCCACGGCCCGCCCCGCCGAGGACAGCACCTTCGACTACGCCCCCGCCGCACCGCGGCTGGTGCGACGCGCGCACCGTATCGCCGACGTCTGCGAGGCCCACGGCGTGACCCTCCCGGAGCTGGCGATGGCGTTCCCGCTCCGGCACCCGGCGGTCGCGGGCATCGTGGTCGGCATGCGGACCGCGGAGGAAGTGCGCGGCAACACGGCGGCGTTCGGCGCGGACATCCCGGCACGGCTGTGGGACGACCTGCGCAACGAGGGACTCCTGGACGAGCGGGCACCTGTGGCGTAGTGCGCGGACCGGGCGCGCCGGAGGTGCGCGAACACCGTCCTGGGCGATCCGCCGGGTACGGCCGTCCGGGCGAGGGGACCCCGCCACCCGACGCGATCAGGCGCGATAGGTTCCGCCCCCTAGGGACATATGGAGGTGCCGTGGGCGAGCAGGACGCACAGAGGGAGATCACGAGCGCCAGGGAGGCGGCCGACGACGCGCTGGTCCTGGCGTTCGGGCGGCTGCAGGGCGCGGCGAACCGGCTGGAGTACATCCTGGGCCGGCGGATCGAGGAGGAGTGCGGGATCAGCCATCTGATGTTCGAGGTGCTGCTGATCCTGGGGCGGGCGGGCGAGCCCGGCCTGTCGATGCGGGCGATCGGCCAGGAGCAGGTGCTCAGCTCGGGCGGGGCGACCCGTCTGGTGGACCGCATGGAGACGGCGGGCCTCGTGCGGCGCGTCGCGGACCCGGACGACGGGCGAGGACGCCTGGTGCGCCTGACACCCCTGGGCGAGGAGACCGCCGTACGCGCCTCCCGGCTCCACGTGGAGAACATCAAGCGGTACTTCCTGGAACCCCTGCCGGCCGCCCACCGGGAGCGCTTCGCGGAGGACCTGCGTCTCCTGAGCCACGCGGCCCGGGACGCGCTGCCGCTGCTGCCCTGAGCGGCGTACTGCGACGCGCATCACTCGACCGGGCCTTCCCGCGTTGAAATATCTGACGAGTCAGATAATGTTTCCGAGGGTGAGTGCCCGCACCAGGCGGGCGCCGCTTCCCCCGAGGTCCTGGATGAAGCTCGTCTACGTCTTCGACGCCTACTGCGGCTGGTCCCACGGTTTCTCCGCACCCCTGCGCGAGGTCGTCGCACGCCACCCCGAACTGCCGGTCGAGGTCGTCTCCGGCGGGCTGTTCACCGGCGGCCGGCGCGTCCCGATCCGGGAGATCGGCCACGTCCAGGGGGCCAATGCCCAGATCGCCGAGCAGACCGGCGCCCGGTTCGGCGAGCCGTACCAGGAACTGATCGCCGACGGTTCGTTCGTCATGGACTCCGAGGCCGCCGCCCGCGGCGTGGCCGCGCTGCGCCGGATGGCCCCCGAGCGGACGGCGGAACTGGCCACGGACCTCCAGACGGCCTTCTACGTCGACGGCCTGAGCCTGTCCGACCCGGCCACCTACCGGAAGCTCGCCGCGGCCGCCGGACTCGACGCCGAGGCCGTGGTCACCGCCTTCGAGGCACCCGAGAGCCGGGCGGAGGCCGCGGCGGACTTCCGCCGCAGCGCCGAACTGGGTGTCACCGGCTTTCCCACCCTGCTCGCCGTCGTCGGCGAGCGTGTCGCCCCACTGGCCCACGGCCGCGCCACCGCCGACGAGATCGACCGGCGGCTCGCGGGCCTGTCCTGACCCCGCCCCTCCCCGCCCCGTCCACCCCCGCAAGGAGCCCCGAGCATGAGCACTCTCGACTTCAAGGTCCTCGACCTCGACTTCCCGGCCGGCAGCAGGAACAAGACCGCCACCCTCGTCACCGGAGAGAACGAAGCCCTCCTGGTGGACGCCGCCTTCACCCGGGCCGACGGCCACCGCCTGGCCGCCGAGATCCTCGACTCCGGCAAGACGCTCACCACCGTCTTCGTCTCCCACGCCGACCCCGACTTCTACTTCGGCGCCGAGGTCGTCGCCGACGCCTTCCCCGACGCCGTCTTCGTGGCCACCCCGATCGTCATCGAGCACGTCCAGCACTCCTACGAGGGCAAGCTCAAGGCCTGGGCCGCCCTGGGGGCGAACCTGCCCACCCGCCTGGTCGAGCTCACCCCGCTCACCGGCGACCTCACCCTGGAGGGCCACACCTTCCAGCTCAAGGGCGGCCCGGCCGCTCTGCCCGACCGCCACTACCTGTGGCAGGCCGAGCACCGCGCCCTGCTCGGCGGTGTGCTGCTCTTCCAGCAGGAGCACGTCTGGGTCGCCGACACCCCCACCCCGGATGACCGCGCCGCCTGGATCGGCCTGCTGGACGAGATGGCCGCTCTTCAGCCGGAGCTGGTGGTCCCCGGGCACCGCCTGCCCGACACGGCCGCCGACGCCTCCGCCATCACCGCCACCCGCGACTACCTGCTCGCCTTCGAGGAGGAGCTCGGCAAGGCGGCCGACGGCGCCGCGCTCACCGAAGCCCTCGTCAAGCGCTACCCCGACAACGGCATGCTGATCGCCGCCCAGATCGGTGCGAAGGTCGCCAAGGGCGAGATGAAGTGGGGCTGACCGTCATGACCGACACCGACTTCGCCACCTCCACCGCCCCCGCCGACGTCGTACGGCGCCAGTACCTGGCTTCCGCGGCCGGGGACCTGGAGGCTCTGAGGGCCACGCTCGCACCCGACGTGGAGTGGACCGAGATGGCCGGCTTTCCCCTGGCCGGCACCTACCGCACCCCCGACGGCGTCACCTCGAACGTGATGGAGCAACTGGGCAAGGCGTGGGACGGCTGGACGGCCCACGACGACACCTACGTCGTGGACGGCGAGAACGTCGTCGTCCTGGCCCGCTACACCGCCGCCAACAAGGCCACCGGCAAGCGGATCGACGTGCGCGTCGCCCACCACTTCGTCGTGCGCGGCGGACTGATCGTGCGCTTCGAGCAGTTCGTCGACACCGCGCTCGTACGCGAGGCGATGTCCCACTGAGGTGCGCCGCGGCGGTATGTCATCGGTGCGCGCGCCGCTGACATACCGCTGCGCGGGGCGGCACTCCTGGCAGGATGGCCGGCATGGAACGAGTGCTTGGCATCGGCGGCTACTTCCTCAGGTCCGCCGACCCCGCGGCGCTGACCGCGTGGTACCGCGACTGCCTGGGCCTGGACGCCGACGAGAACGGGTTGTGGCGTCAGGAGGACGGGCCCACGGTCTTCGCCGCCTTCGAGTCGGGGACCGACTACTTCGGCCCCCGCACTCAACAGACCATGCTCAACTTCCGGGTCCGCGACCTGGACGCGATGCTCGCGCAACTACGCGCCCGCGGAGCGGACGTGTCCGAGGAGACCCAGGACATGGAGGGCGTGGGCCGGTTCGGCTGGGTCACCGACCCGGAGGGCCACCGCATCGAACTGTGGCAGCCCGCCTGACCGGCAAGGTCCCCGGCCCAACCGGCTTCCGCCACGGCCACCTCGACCCGGCCGGGCCGGGTCGGGTCGGGTCGGGTCGGGTCGGATCGGGTCGGCGGAACGAGAGCGCCGATCCTGACCGGCCGGGGTGGACGCACCTGGGCGAGCATGCCGGACCTCGCATCCGTGCCCCGCGTCGACGGCCAACCCGTTGGTCCGGCCGCACCCGGGCCCGCCCCCGCTACTCCTCGCTTCCCGGCTCCGGAATGGTGCGCGTCGTCGCCAGTCGCCGGTACCACAGGGCGCTGTCCTTGAGCGTGCGGCGCTGGGTCTCGTAGTCGACGTGGACGATGCCGAAGCGCTTCGAGTAGCCGTATCCCCACTCGAAGTTGTCCATCAGCGACCACACGAAGTACCCGCGCAGATCGACCCCCGCGGCGAGTGCCCGGTGGGCGGCGACGAAGTGCCGGTGGAGGTAGTCGACGCGCTGCGGATCGTGGACCGCGGGGCTGCCGTCGGGGCGGGTGGTGACCTGGTCCTCGAAGGCCGCTCCGTTCTCGGTGATGACCAGCGGCTGGTCCGGGAACCGGCGGTGCAGGTCCAGAAGGAGTTCCTCGAGACCGTCGGGGTCGATGTTCCAGCCCATGGCCGTGTGCGGGCCGTCCTGCGCCACGAACTCGACCTGCGGCGAGCCGGGCCAGGCCGAGCCGCCCATGTCCTTGTGCCCGTCGTTGTTCTGCCGGTCCGTCACGCCGTCCCACAGCCGGACGGTGGTGGTGGCGTAGTAGTTGACACCGAGCAGGTCCAGGGGCTGCCGGATCCGGTCGAGGTCGCCGTCCTCGACGAACGACCAGTCCGTGACGGCCGCGGTGTCCTCCATGAGGTCCCGTGGGTAGTGGCCGAGCAGCAGGGGGTCGGTGAAGGCGCGGTTGGCCAGCGCGTCGATACGGCGCACGGCTTCGTCGGCGCCCTCGCCCCGGCCGCGCAGGACATGGAAGTTGAGGGTGACCGAGTACTGCGGATCGTTGGTGGTGACCTCCCTGAGCTGCTGAACGGCCAGCCCGTGGGCGAGGTTGAGATGGTGGACCGCGGTCAGCGCCGCCGCACCGTCCCTGCGGCCGGGCGCGTGGGCCCCGGCTCCGTAGCCGAGGTAGGCGGAGCACCACGGTTCGTTCAGGGTGGTCCAGATCGCGACGCGGTCGCCGAGGGCTTCGCCGACGACACGGGCGTAGTCGGCGAAGGCGTACGCGGTGGCGCGGTTCGTCCAGCCGCCCTCGTCCTCCAGCGCCTGGGGCAGGTCCCAGTGGTAGAGGGTCGCGACCGGGGCGATGTCCCTCTGGAGCAGGCCGTCGACCAGGCGGCTGTAGAAGTCCAGCCCCTTGGGGTTGACCGGGCCGCGGCCGGTGGGCTGGATGCGGGGCCAGGCGATGGAGAACCGGTAGGCCCTCAGTCCGAGGGACGCCATGAGGTCGAGGTCTTCGTCCAGGCGGTGGTAGTGGTCGGCGGCCACGTCACCGGTGTCGCCGTTCCACGTGTTGCCCGGGGTGTGGGAGTAGGTGTCCCAGATGGAGGGGCCGCGCCCGTCCTCGTCCGCGGCGCCCTCGATCTGGTAGGCGGCGGTCGCGGAGCCGAGGAGGAAGTGCGCGGGGAAGGACCGGGGCTGAGGTGTCGACATGCGGTCGCTTTCTGCTGGATGCCGGTACGGACGAGACGGCCGAGCCCATGACGACCAGGGGATGGAGGTCGGTGTCCGGGAACCACGGTGATGTTAACGTTAACAAGCTGTCAAGGCCCTGCCCCGAAGATCCCCGCTGCCGTCCCGTCCGCCTCGGAGTGCGCTCGTGCCGACCTTCTCCAACCCCGTTCTGTCCGGCAGCCACCCGGACCCCTCGATCTGCCGGGTCGGGGAGGACTTCTACCTGGTCACGTCGTCGTTCGCGTTCCACCCCGGGATCCCGGTCCTGCACAGCCGCGACCTGGTGGACTGGCGGCCGCTCGGGCATGTGGTGGACCGTCCGTCGCAGGTGTCGCTGACCGGCCTCGACGTCGCGGACGGCCTCTGGGCTGCCACGATCCGCCATCACGAGGGCACCTTCTACGTGGTGGTGGCCCTGGCACGCGGCCGCCGGGGCAGCACCACCTACCTGTTCACGGCCTCCGACCCGGCGGGGCCCTGGTCGGACCCGGTCGTCCTGGACGCGGAGGGCATCGACCCGTCCCTGTTCTTCGACAACGGCCGGTGCTGGTTCACCGCCTGCCGCGACGCCGCCGAACCGGAGGTGACCGGCGTCGGCGACGCGCAGGAGGGCGCGGGCGTGGCACACGTGCGGTGGTTCGAGTACGGGCCCCGCCCGGCCGGGTGATCCGCCCGGCGTCCGCGATCGCCGCGCCGTTCGCGCCTCAGGTGTCCGAGCGGGGTGCGGCGGTGCTGTGCCGTACGACCAGTCGGGGCGTGATCCGCTGCCGTTCCGGCGGCTCACCGCCCACCCTGCGCACCAGAAGCTCGATGGCGCTGGTGCCGAGATGGACGAAGTCCTGGCGGACCGTGGTCAGGGCGGGCACCAGGTATCCGGCACCCTTCATGTCGTCGAAGCCGACGACCGACACGTCGTGGGGCACCCTCACACCGCGTTCGGCGAAGGCCGCGAGCGCGCCCATGGCCATCTGGTCGTTGCCCGCGAAGACCGCGGTGGGCGGGCCGGCGTCGGCGTCGCAGAGTTCGTGGGCCAGCCGGAAGCCGCTCTCCGCGCTGAAGTCGCCCTCCAGCAGGGGTCCTTCGGCCGCCGCCGCGCTGAGTTCGGCCCGCCAGCCCTCGACGCGGGCCCGGGCGTCGAAGGTGCGCAGCGCTCCGGTGAGATGGGCGATGCGACGGTGTCCGAGGCCGAGGAGGTGCCGGACCGCGAGACGCGCGCCGAGTTCCTGGTCGACCTCGACGGAACTCAGGTCGGGGCCGGCCACGCTGCCGGACATCACCACCGCCACCGGGACCCCGAGGGAGAGGCCGGACAGCGTCTCCACGGCGCCGGGCCGGTCGGCGACGACGGCGATCGCCTCCACCGACTGGTCGGTGAGCCGTTGCAGCGTCTCCATGAGGTCACCGGCGGTGCTCTCGCCCTGCCGGCTGGCCAGGCTCACCCAGTAACCGGCCTGTTTGGCGGCCGTCTCCACGCCCAGCAGGATGCGCGGCAGCTCGAACAGCTCCGATCCGACGATCACCACGCCGATCGTGGAGGAGCGCCGGCTCTTGAGGGCTCTGGCGACGCTGTTGCGGCGGTATCCCAGCTTCTGGATCGCGGCCTCGACCCGGGTGCGGGTCTCCGGCCGGACCGACGGATGGCCGTTGACGACACGGGAGACGGTGATGTGCGAGACGCCGGCCTCCCGGGCCACGTCCATCATGCCTGGCGGCCGGTCCATGTCACTCGTCCCTCTGCCTCAACCCCAGCAGGCGGCCTCGCGCCCACCGCCGATACTGTCACAGGGCCCCCGGGCCGGACCGGCGGCTCAGGTCATGTAGCGCGGTGTCCACTGGGTCGTCGCGATCGCCTCGCCCAGTTCGGCCTCCGTCGCCCCGGGGGCGACGCCGTCCTCGACGGCGGCCTGCGCCACCGCTAGAGCGATCTCGCGGGCGGCTTCCCGCATGCTCGCCAGCGGGGGCAGCAGCGGGGTCGCTCCGTCGGTGCCCGCCCGTACCGCGCAGTCCCCGACGGCGCGGGCCGCCGCCACCATCATGCGGTCGGTCACCCGGGTGGCCCGGCAGGCGGCGACCGCGAGGCCGACGGCGGGGAAGACGTAGACGTTGTTGGCCTGGGCGACCGGTACCTCCCGGCCGTCCACCTTCAGCGGCGGGAAGGGCGAGCCGGCGGCGATCAGGGCCCTGCCGTCGGTCCAGCGGGCGAGGTCGGCGGGGTCGGCCTCCGCGTTCGAGGTCGGGTTGGACAGCGGCAGGATCACCGGCCGGTCGCAGGCGCCGGCCATCGTCCGCACGATCTCCTCGGTGAAGGCGCCGTGCGCCGTGGAGAGCCCGATCAGCACCGTCGGCCTCACCTCGCCGACGACCCGGGCCAGGTCGGGTGCGTCCGCGCCCCACTGCCGTACCTCTTCGTCGTCGCGCGCGTAGACGCGCTGCTCGGGAGAGAGGTCGGTGCGGGAGTCCACCAGCAGGCCGTCGATGTCGACGAACCAGAACCGGTCGGCCGCCTCCTCCTCGGAGAGGCCCTCCTCCACGAGTGCGGTACGGATCATGTCGGCGACGCCGATCGCCGCCGATCCCGCACCCAGGACCACGATCCGGTGGTCGGTCAGGGAGGCTCCGGCGACCTTCGTGGCGGTGGTCAGCGCACCCAGCGCCACGGCCGCCGTGCCCTGGATGTCGTCGTTGAAGGTGAGCAGCCGGTCCTGGTAGCGGGCGAGGATCGGCCGGGCGTGGGCGGTGGCGAAGTCCTCCCACTGGAGCAGGGTGCCGGGCAGTTCCGCCTCGACGGCGGAGACGAACGCCTCGATCATCTCGTCGTACGCCTCGCCGGTGACGCGGTGCTGCCTGCGGCCGAGGTAGTGCTCGCCGGCCAGCAGGTCCTCGTTGTCGGTGCCGACGTCGAGGAGGATCGGCAGGGTGCGGGCGGGGTGGATGCCGCCGATGGCGGTGTAGAGGCTGAGCTTGCCGATGGGGATGCCCATGCCGCCGACGCCCTGGTCGCCGAGGCCCAGGATGCGCTGGCCGTCGGTGACCACGATGACGTCGACCTCGCGGCCCGGCCGGTTGCGCAGGATCTCCCGGAAGCGGTGCCGGTCCTCGTACGTCAGGAACAGACCGCGCGGCCTGCGGTAGATCTCGCTGAAGCGCCGGCAGGCCTCCCCCACCGTCGGGGTGTAGACGACGGGGAGCATCTCCTCCAGGTGCCGGGTGAGCAGCCCGTAGAAGAGCACCTCGTTGGTGTCCTGGAGCTGGCGCAGGTAGATGTGCCGGTTGAGCGGCTTGTCGTATCCGAGGAACGCCTCGTACGCCCGGTCCGCCTGCTCGTCGAGTGTCTCCGTGGCCGGTGGGAGCAGCCCGTCGAGGCCGAGTTCGGCGCGCTCCTCGGCGCTGAAGGCGGTTCCCTTGTTGAGCAGCGGGTCGGCGAGCAGGGCGGTTCCTCGGGCACGCGCGGGGCTGGGTGTTGCCATGGTGTTCCTCGGTTCGGCGGGTTTCAGGGACGGTTTCGGCGTGAACGGCTCCCCCATCAGCATCCCTACTGCCCCGTCGCCCCGCGCCGAAATCCCCGGCGTCACCCGATGAGGGGCTCAGGCATCGCCCGCCGCGTGGACCCGCTGCCCTTCGACGAAGGTCTGCAGGACACGCGTGGCGGCGATCTCCTCGGGTGGGCCGGCGAAGGGGTCCCGGTCGAGGACGACGAGGTCGGCCGCCTTGCCCACGGTGATGCTGCCGGTGAGGTCGTCGAGGTGGTTCACATGGGCGCTGCCCGCCGTGTACGCGGCGAGGGCGGTGCCCAGGTCGAGGCGCTGCTCCGGGAGGAAGGCCGGGGTGCCCTCGGGGGCGTCGGGGGCGATCCGGTTGACGGCGACATGGATGGCCTGGAGCGGGTCGGGGCTGCTGACCGGCCAGTCGCTTCCGGCGGCCAGGGTGGCGCCCGCGCGCAGCAGATCGGCGAAGGGGTACTGCCGTGCGCCGCGTTCGTCCCCGAGGAAGGGCAGAGTCAGTTCGTCCATCTGCGGTTCGTGGGCGGCCCACAGCATCTGGAGGTTGGCGCTCGCGCCGAGAGCACGGAACCGGGAGATGTCGTCGGGGTGCACGACCTGCAGGTGCGCCAGGTGGTGCCGGGTGTCGTGGCGGCCGTTGGCCGTGCGGGCGGACTCGACGGCGTCCAGCGCCTCACGCACCGCGCGGTCGCCGAGGGCGTGGAAGTGGACCTGGAAGCCGGACGCGTCCAGTTCGGTGACGTACTTCCTCAGGTCACCGGGTTCGACGAAGCTGATGCCGCTGTTGTCGGAGGCGCAGCCGCAGGTGGTCAGGTAGGGGTCGAGCATCGCGGCGGTGTGGTTCTCCGCGACGCCGTCCTGCATGACCTTCACGGTGCCGGCCCGGAACCGGCCCCGGCTCAGCTCCTCGCGGCGGGCCACGAGTTCGGGGATCTGCTCGGCGCCCCGCTCACGGTCCCACCACAGGGCGCCGACCACCCGGGCGGTGAGCAGTCCCCGGTCGAGGGCCGCGAGGTAGGAGGGCGCCGGGTCGGTCATGTTGGTGTAGGCGCCGACGATGGCGTCCTGCCAGGCGGTGACGCCGTGGGAGTGCAGCACGGCCTGCGCCCTGAGCAGGGCCGTGAGTTGTTCCTCGGGCGTGGGGTCCGGCACCAGCCTGCCCACGAGGTGGGCGGCGCCCTCCTGGAGCATGCCGGTGGGGTCGCCCTCGGCGTCGCGCTCGATGCGGCCGTCGGCGGGGTCCGGGGTACGGGCGTCGATGCCGGCCCGTTCCAGGGCCCGGCTGTTGACCCAGGCGCCGTGGTGGTCGCGGTTGGGCAGGAAGACGGGCCGGTCCGGGACGATCGCGTCGAGGGCCGCGGCGGTGGGCGCCCCGCCGGGGAACGCCTCCAGGGACCAGCCGCCGCCGGTGATCCACTCGGCGTCCGGGTTCCGGTCGGCGTACGTCCTGATCCTGCGCAGGTACTCGGCCGGGTCGACGGTGTCGCCGAGATGGCACAGGCCGAGTTCCAGGCCCGCGCCCTGCGGGTGGACGTGGGCGTCCTGGAAGCCCGGGAGCAGCAGTTTCCCGGCCAGGTCGACGACTTCGGTGCGCGGGCCGATCAGCTCGCGCACCTCGTCGTGGCCTACGGCGACGATCCGCCCGTCGCGCACGGCCACGGTGGTGGCGCGGCTGCGGGCGGGATCGACGGTGTGCACGGGACCGCCGGTGAGGACGAGGTCCGCGGTGTGTGACATGGGGATGGGCTCCAGAGAAGGTCAGACCGCCGTACGGTCCATCGGCAGGGTCAGGGACTCGGCGTCGGTGCCGCGGCCCGTGGTGAAGTACGGCGAGTGCCGGACGTACTTGGCGACGGCGGCCATGACGAGGCCGGCGAGGACGATCACGGCGGGCAGCGAGAACATGAACCAGCCGTTGTCGGGGCTGAGTTCGAAGTGGTCGCTCATGGTCAGGTACGAGTATCCGAGGTAGCCGCCGAGGCCGAGCAGGATCAGGCCGGACACGGCGGGCACCCCGATGGCGAGGAGTGCCTCCCGTGGTCCGTCGTGTCGCGCGGAGCGGAAGCGCACGGCGCAGGCGAGCGCGGTGAGGCCGTAGTAGAGGGCGACGATGAGGCCGATGGCGTTGACGGCGGCCAGCAGCATGTCGCTCAGCTTGGGGATCGCGACGGCGAGCACGGCGATCACGGCGGCGATGGTCATGATGACGACCGTGCCGACGGCGGGGGTGCCGTAGCGCGTGTGGACGCGGGTCCACACCGGTCCCATCGTGCGGTCGCGGCTCATGGCGAACAGGCCGCGGGCCGTGGGGATCAGGGTGGCCTGCACGGAGGCGACCGCGGAGAACATCAGCGCGATCAGGGGGAGGGTGGCCCAGGGTTCGGCGGCCAGTTTCTCGCCGAGGTACGGAAGGGCCTGGGGGCCGTTCCTGACGAGTTCGGCCAGGCTCATCTCCCGCTGGAAGGCGACCGAGGCGAAGAGGAACAGGCCGAGCATCGCGAAGAGGGCGATGAGGCCGCCGCGGGCCGCGTCGCCCGGGCTCTTCGTCTCCTCGTTGACGCTGAAGGCGGCGTCCCAGCCCCAGAAGAAGAACACCGCGAGGACCATGCCCTGGGCGAAGGCGGTGCCGCTGGAGATCTCGAAGGGGTTGAACCACGACAGCGAGACGGCGTGGTCACCGGTGATCAGGGCCCAGCCGCAGAAGGCCAGCAGCACGGTGTACTCGAAGACCAGCAGGGCGAACTGGAAGCGGGTCGCGGACCGTACGCCGGTGACGGCCAGGGCGGTGAGGGCGGTGAGGATCACCAGTCCGACGGCCGTGGTGACACCGGTGGACGTCGGGTCGAGGGCGATCCCGGCGACGCTGTGCAGTCCCGCCTTGTTGGCGAAGGCCAGGACGACCGAGCCCATGATCGCGCTGGTGTAGGCGCAGAAGATGACCGAGCCGACCAGGGTGACCCAGCCGGTCAGGAAGCCGGGCCAGGGACCGAGGGACTTGCCGACCCAGACGTAGCCGTTGCCGCAGTTGGGCTCCGAGCGGTTCAGGCGGGCATAGGCGGTGGCGATGCCGAGGACCGGCAGGAAGGCCAGGAGCAGCAGTGCCGGGGCCTGGAGGCCCACGATGGTCGCGATCGTGCCCATGCCGATGGCGATGCTGGTGGTGGCCGCGGTGCTCGACGCGGCGATGGCCACGCCGTCGACCACGCCGAGGGAACGGCGCAGATCGGAGCTCGGGACGGAGGAGAGGGGCGGTCTGGACGACATGGAGGGCTCCTCGGGGACGGGAGACGGGGAAGAGCCGCGCGGTGAGGTGATGGAACAGCCGATGTCCACATTGGGTCAACCCTGTTGACGTAAGGAGGCCGGCGGCCGTTCACTGAGGGGCCCCAGCCAGAGGAGGCCGGTCATGTCCAGCCGTGTCCCGGAGGAGCGCAGGCGTCGGCGGCCCACCCGCTCCGGAGTCCTGCTGTCCGAGGACCTGATCGTCGAGACCGCGCTGCGGCTGATCGGCGAGCACGGGCCCGAGGCGCTGAGCGTGCGCCGGCTCGGCGCGGCACTGGGCTGCGACCCGACCGCCCTCTACCGCTACTTCCACGACACCGACGACCTGGTGCTCGCCATCGCGGACCGGATCATCGGCGACGCGATGGCGGGGTTCGTCCCCGGGGACGACTGGGTGGCCTCGCTGCGCGAGATGGCCCGGCGGGTGCGTGCCGGATACGTCGCCCATCCGCGCGCGGCGGCCATGGCGGCGCACCGGGTGACCCGGCGCAGGAGCGAGATCCGGGCGGTGGACACCGGGATCGGCCTGCTGCTGTCCGCGGGCTTCGAGCCGGCCGCGGCCGCACGTCTGTATCTGGCCTTCATCGACACCGTGCTCAGCCACGCGGCCACGGAAGCGGCGTTCCAGGCCCTGCCCCGGCAGCAGCGCGAGGCCGACCAGCGGGCGTGGCTGGGGGTCTACCAGAACCTGGACCCGCGGACGTACCCGGCCCTGACCGCCGTACGCCACGAGCTGCCCGGACTGGCGGACGGTTCGTTCGAGGAGGCGGTCGAACTCATGCTGGAGGCGTTGGCGGCACGGGCACCGGCGGGCCGGGGGTCCACGGAGGGCTCGTCACCCGGATGAGTTCTTCCGTACGTTCCGTGGGGCGGCGGTCGACCGGAGGGGCGCTGTTGCAACGACAAGCCCGCGCGACGGTCGCGGCGCTCGCACTCTCACGGACCTTCATCAACAACGTGGCCGGAAAGTACGCTGCGGGCGACACCAACCCCGGCCCCTTCACCTACGTCCACCGGGTCGACAAGCGCGCGAGACGCCTGGCGAGGCGGGCCGGATTGCATCGCCGCCCGTCACCGGCGGCGCGGGCCCCGTTCACGGCCAACTCGCCGTGGCGCGGCTCACGTTGACCGGCACCCCGTCGGATCGGGGCACGAGCCGGGGCCACAAGGCGAACAACCGGCGCGAATACGACGTACACCCCTCGCGCCCACCGCACCCCTGGGACATCTACGCAGGAGCATCACACAGGCTGCACACCGCCTTTCGAAAGCCTCGCTACTTTTGCCTCCGGCTCGATCCTCCGTACGAACGAGACCGGCCACGGCCATCGGGCCGATGGTGCTGTCGACTCAGGAAGACCAGATGGACTACTGCTCCTCGTGCCGTCGGCATCTCAACGGCGCCCTGGCGTGCCCCGGATGCGGCGCCTATGCCCCGGACATCGCTCCCCCCGCCCACGTCTACGCGCCGACGGGCGCGGCGGCGGCCTGGGACGAAGCACCCACGTGGCACGACGCGGGCCGCCACGAGGAGCCGGCGACCGGCGAGGCCGACCCGGGCCTCGCGTCCGAGGACGTGGACGACGCGCCGGTGACCACCGAGGGGCGCGCCGCGCGGCGGCGCCAGCGGGCCCGCTGGAAGAAGAACCAGCGCAAGGCCGTGGTCGCGACCGCGGTCGCCCTCGTCGGCGGCGGCCTGACCGTCTCCGTGATGAACCAGCAGTCCAACACCCGGACCCAGGCGGCCACCTCGCCGGACAACAGGGCCATGGGCGGGGTGGAGCTGCCCTCCTCGGACGACGGCCTCCCGGCAGCGACGCCCGCCGAGGCACAGCAGGCGCCCGCGACCACGCCCTCCACGAGGATCGCCTCGCATCGGCGGACGTCGGGCTCGGCGTCCACCACGACCGGTTCGTCGATCCACACCGACTCGGCCGCCTCTGCCGCGTCCACGACGAACAGCGCCGCGCGGTCCCAGTCCCAGCGGACGGTCTCGACGTCGGTCGCGGTCGGCGTCGACACCGGTGGGACGACCACGGGAACGGCGTCGGGCACGAGCGGCTCGACGGGTTCGGCCGGTTCTTCCGGTTCTTCCGGCTCGACGACAGAGCAGCCTCCTTCCTCGTCCACGGCGACGGGCGGCACGTCGAGCACGAGCACGAGCGGTGACAGTTCGCAGACTTCGACGGGTTCGTCGTCGTCCGCGACCGATCCGTCGGGGCTGTGCGTGCTCAACCTGCTCTGCATCAGCTGAGCACCGGACCCGTCGGCCGCGGGCTGCCGGTTACCAGCCCAACGGAAGCGTGGCGAGGCGGTCTTCGAGGAGGCCGGCGATGATTCGGTGGTCCCGTGCGGAGGGATGCCAGTCGCAGCCGAGGTGGTCCAGGGACGGGTCGTCGTAGTACCAGTGGCCGACCCGCTGGTCGCCCCGGGCGTTGCGGGTCCGGGCGATCCGCTCGACGGTCCCGGCGAAGGGGCTCGCCCCCAGGTTGGTGGCGCTGACGACGAGGAACGTTCCGGGGCCGTAGCGGGCGCGCAGTTTGTCGAGGAAGCCGTGGTAGGCGGACTCGTAGGCGGCGACCAGCTCGGCCTCCGTGCTCCACCTCTCGCCCGGATTGAGAGGCGTGGAGAAGTCGTTGAGCCCCAGTCCGACGACGACGGCCTGGGGCCGCCAGTCGGCCGGCCGCTGCCAGACGTCGCCCTCCACCGCGAGCAGGGCACGGTCGTAGTAGGTGCGGTAGTCGGTGCCGGGGCTGCTGCCGTTGTAGTTGCGGACCATGCCACGGCCGGAGAACGCGTTGATCTGGTAGTCGGCGCCGAGGCGCCGCGCGGTGAGGGCGCCGAAGGAGAGGTCGGAGTCGGTGTTGCGGTCGACTCCCCCGTTGCCCGAACAGTCACGGGTGCCGGACATGTTGCCGTAGCCGACGGTGTTGGAGTCCCCGATGAACTCGATCTGTCTGCACCGGGCCGGCGGCGCGGCGAGGATCGCACCGCCCGCGGCCGGGACGAACCCGCCGAACCTTCCCTCGCTCCAGGGGCTTTCGGTGCGCTTGACGAGCCGCACGCGGTGCTCGGAGTCGGAGAGTCCCCTGACCCAGGCGGTGGCCCGGCCCGGGGTCACGAGGGTGGCCGTGGTCCTGCCGTCCACCTGGACGTCGTAGTCGTTGACGGCGTCGTCGAGGAGGACGCCGACGCCGGTGCCGCGGAAGCGTGCCTCGAAGCAGATGCCGGGCCAGCTGTACCGCACGAACCCGTCGGCGGCCGCTTTGACCCGGCCGACCGTGTGGAACCGGGTCGAGGCGGCGCCGAACGCCCGCGTGGGGGCGGTGACGGCGGCGACCAGGCCGGCTGCGGTGCCGGTCACCAGAGTGCGGCGGGATAAGCGACGGGGCGGAGAGGGCTGCTGCATCGGGCCATCCTCGGGTCGTGGGGGGGGACGGTCGGGGCGGGTTGCGGTGGCCGGCCCCGCGGTCCTCGTCGCGACACGTCCGGCCCGTAGGACACGGGAGCGCTCCCACACCCCTGGCGTTGTCCAACGTGACCGCACCTCGCGTGCCCGTCAACCCCGCCGGAAGCATCTTCACGCGGCGGGCGAGGGCGAGGCGTGACGGGCCTGGCATGAGTACGGATCTTCGGGGTAGCAGAGCCGATGCTTACCCAGGGAAGGGCCGTCGCACCTGGGGAGGTCGAGGCGGCCCTTCCCTTCCCCCCTCCGCGCCTGGCCGCGGGCGGTCCTCAGCCCAGTTCCTCGGCCAGTCCGACGACGATGCCCTCGGGGCCGCGGACGTAGCAGAGCCGGTAGATGTTCTCGTACCGCACGACCTCGCCGACGAGTTCGGCGCCGTGGGCACGCAGGCGGGCGAGGACGTCGTCGAGGTCGTCGACGGCGAACATGACGCGGCGGATGCCCAGCGTGTTCGTCGGCGCGTCCCGCGGCGCCCCGCCGACCGCCTTCGGCGTGTGGAACCTCGCGAGCTCGATGCGGCCGGGGGCGCCCGGGATGCGCAGCATGGCGACGTCCTGGCGGACGTCGTCGAGCCCGATGACCCGTTCCACCCACCGTCCCTCCACGGGCGACGTGCCCTCCAGCTCCATGCCGAGTTCGACGAAGAACGCGACGACGGCGTCGAGGTCGTCGACGACGATGAGGACGTTGTCCATGCGCTGGATCGCCATGGTGGGTCTCCTTGCTCCGTGGTCGGTGTCCGTGGTCGGTGTCCGTGGTCGGTGCTCGGTGTCCGTGGTCCGTGACGGTGTCACACGCCGAACAGGCTTCTCGCGTTGTCGTGGCACACGGCCCGCAGCCACTCCGGTCCGAGATCCAGGCGTTCCAGGGCGTGGAGCTGGTGCAGGTAGGGGTAGGGGATGCTCGGGAAGTCCGAGCCGAGCAGGATGCGGTCGCCCAGCGCGTCGAGCCGGGGCAGGATCCGGCGCGGGAACGGCATGAACCCCTCGGTGAAGTCGGTGAACGCCATCGTCGTGTCCAGCCGCACCTGGTCGTACCGCTCGGCGAGGTCGAGGAACTCCTCGTACTCGGGCATGCCCATGTGGGCGATGATCAGCCGCAGCCCGGGGTGCCGTGCCAGCACCCGCGCGATGGGCTCGGGGCCGGTGTGCTTGCCGGGCGCGGGTCCGGAGCCGCAGTGGATCACCACGGGGACGCCCGCCTCGGCCAGCAGCCCCCAGGCCCGCTGGAGGAGTTCGTCGGCCGGGTCGTATCCGCCGACCTGGACGTGCGCCTTGAAGACCCGGGCCCCCGCTTCGACGGCCTCGCGGACGTAGTCCTCGACGTCCGGCTCGGGGTGGAGGGTGGCGGTGTGCAGACAGTCGGGGGTGCGGCGGGCGAAGTCGGCCGCCCATCCGTTCAGCCACCTGGCCATGCCGGGCTTGTGGGGATAGAGCATCGAGGTGAAGGCCCGCACCCCGAACCCCCGTAGCAGGGCCGTTCTCTCGGCCTCCGCCTTCCGGTACGTGATCGGCCATCCCAGCCCGCCGATCAGCGGCCCGTTGGCGTCGAAGTACGCCCACACCTTGTGCAGGACCCGCTCGGGCATGAAGTGGGTGTGGACGTCGATCAGCCCCGGCAGACCGAGCCGGCCCCAGAAGCGGCGGACCTCGTCGGCCTCCTCGGTCGTCGCCACGTCGCGATCATTCATGCCGCCCACGATCGCCCCTGGTGACGGGCACGGCGACCCTTTCCACGAGGGGCACGGTGAGGATTCCGTCACACAGGGGGCGTACGCCGTCGCGACCGCTGGTGGCGGCCGGAGTGGGTACGGCGGGGAGGTGGCCGGAGTGGATACGGCGGGACGGTGGCCGACCGCGGACCAGGCAGCCCGGCACCGGCACGTCACCAGCCACAGCCGCAGGCACCGGCACCGGCACCGGCACCCCACCAGCCACAGACACCGGCCGCGGGCGGGCAACCAAGCGCGTCAGCACCACCGACCCCAGCCGCGGGTCAGCTGCCCGGCACCACAGCCCCCGGCCGCAGCCCAGACACCCGGCACGCCGCCGGCACCACAGACCCGCGCCACGGACCACGCACCCGGCACACCACCGGCACCGGCCCCCGGCCGCGGGTCAGCCGCCCAGTGCCGTCAGCACCACGGACCTGGCCTCCTCCTGGACCCGGCGCAGATGGTCCGGGCCGAGGAACGACTCCCCGTAGATCTTGTAGACGTCCTCCGTGCCCGAGGGGCGGGCCGCGAACCAGGCGTTGGCGGTGGCCACCTTGATGCCGCCGAGGGCCGCGCCGTTGCCGGGAGCCTCGGTGAGGACGGTGGTGACCGGCTCTCCGGCGAGGGTGTCGGCGGTGACCTGGCGCGGGGACAGCTTGGCGAGCAGCGCCTTCTCCTCGCGGGAGGCCGGGGCGTCGACGCGCGCGTAGGCGGGGGCGCCGAAGCGGTCGGTGAGCTCGGCGTAGTGCTGCGAGGGGCTCTTGCCGGTGACCGCCGTGATCTCGGAGGCGAGCAGGGCCAGGATGATGCCGTCCTTGTCGGTGGTCCACACCGAGCCGTCGCGGCGCAGGAAGGACGCGCCGGCCGACTCCTCGCCGCCGAAGCCGAGCGTGCCGTCGGACAGACCGTCCACGAACCACTTGAAGCCGACGGGCACCTCGACCAGCGTCCGGCCGAGGTCCGCGGCGACCCGGTCGATCATGCTCGACGACACGAGGGTCTTGCCGATGCCGGCCCCGGCGGGCCACTGCTCCCGGTGCGAGAACAGGTACGAGATCGCCACGGCCAGGTAGTGGTTGGGGTTCATCAGGCCCGCGTCCGGGGTGACGATGCCGTGCCGGTCGGCGTCGGCGTCGTTGCCGGTGGCGATGTCGAACCGGTCGCGCTGCTCGATGAGCGAGGCCATGGCGTAGGGCGACGAGCAGTCCATGCGGATCTTGCCGTCCCAGTCGAGCGTCATGAAGCGCCAGGTGGGATCGGCTAGCGGATTGACCACGGTCAGGTCGAGCCGGTGCTCTTCGGCGATACGGCCCCAGTAGGCGACCGAGGCGCCGCCGAGCGGGTCGGCGCCGATGCGCACTCCGGCGGACCGGATCGCCTCCAGGTCCAGCACGTTGGGCAGGTCGGCCACGTAGGCGCCGAGGAAGTCGTGGCGGCCGGTGCCGGGCGCGGCCAGGGCGCGGGCGTAGGGGATGCGCCGTACGTCCTTCAGACCGCCGGTGATGATCTCGTTGGCGCGGTCCTGGATCCAGGAGGTCGCCTCGGAGCCGGCGGGGCCGCCGCTGGGCGGGTTGTACTTGAAGCCGCCGTCGGCGGGCGGGTTGTGCGAGGGGGTGACGACGACTCCGTCGGCGAGCGCCGAGGTCCGGTGCCGGTTGTGGGTGAGGATGGCGTGCGAGACGGCGGGGGTGGGCGTGTAGCCGTCGGCCTGGTCGATGAGGACGGTCACGTCGTTGGCGGCGAACACCTCCAGCGCCGTGACGCGCGCGGGCTCGGACAGGGCGTGGGTGTCGGCGCCGAGGAAGAGGGGGCCGTCGGTGCCCTGGGCGGTCCGGTACTCGCAGATGGCCTGGCTCGTGGCCGCGATGTGGTCCTCGTTGAACGCCGCCGCGAGGGACGAACCGCGGTGTCCCGAGGTGCCGAAGGCCACCCGCTGTCCGGGTTCGGCGGGGTCGGGGCGCAGCGTGTAGTACGCCGTGACCAGACGGGCCACGTCGATGAGGTCCTCGGGCCCGGCGACCTGCCCCGCTCGCGCGTTCTGCATTTCCCCGCTCCTCCGCAAGGGTCGACCGTTGGGTACGGGCCCCATTCTCCCCCGCCGGGGCCACGGAGACGCGCGCGGGGCGCCGCGGATGCGTCCTGACTTCGGCGGCGTGCCGACTCACTGAGGCAGTCTGCCGTCTCGCTCCGGCGGTATCCCGTCGCGGAGGCACCCAGGAGGTCCGCCCCGCGCCGGGAGGTCCACCCCCTGCCGGAGGCCTCAGCCCGGTCCCGGAGCGCCCCGCTCACCGGCCGGGGCCCAGGCCCCCGGCCCTCGGCCCCGGCCGGTCCAAGATGATCCGCCGAGGGGACCAATGGCGAGAAGTGGGTCACGGGCCGCGAGGGGGACTTCCTGTACGTGCCGGTCGGCGGTCTGCACGCCTTCAGGAACGTGACCGACGAGCCCATGTCCATGCTCATGCGTTTCTCCCCGGCTGCCCCGCGCGAGGAGTACTTCGAGCAGGTCGCGGAGGTGGGGCAGCGCGGCGGCGAGGAACTGGAGCGGTTCCGCGTCCGGCACGACAGCTGCTTCCTGCCGGACGAGGAGTGATTCCCGCGGTGGTGTGTCAGCGGATCACGAACGTCATCGCGCTTCGTGCGGGCAAGGTGACGGTGAAGGAGCCGTTCGAGATGCCGGTCGTGCCCTGGGAGGCGACGTTCCTGCTCGCGTCGGTCAGCCAGGACGCGACGCTGGACCCGGCGCGGTTCGCCAGGGTGAACTGCTGACTCACCCCGGCGGCCCCCTTGTTGACGGTGACGACGACCGTGGCACCGCCGCCCCGGTAGGCGGAGACGTAGACGTTCGTCGCCGGATTCGCCGTCGCCTCGACCCTCGCGTACCCGGGCCGGACGAACCTGGCGAAGTGCGCCATGGCGGCGCCCCGCTTGCTGATCCTGCCGTCCTCGCGCATCGGGCCGTAGCCGCGCCGGATGTACCACCAGATGTAGGCCTGGAACTCGGCCTCCACCATGGCCCGGTGGATGTGCTCCCCCACGTCGAGCGCCTGGGGCCACAGGTCCGCCGAGTCCGTGCTGTTGGGGTAGTAGACCTCCGTCATCCAGAGTTCCTTGCCGGCGCCCTTCTGCTTGAAGAGGGGGTAGGGGAAGTTCGCGAACGGCGTGCCGTAGAGGTGGGCCCCGATCACGTCCACGTTGGCAAGTGCCGTCGCGTCGTTGAGGATCGGGTCCGACATGTTCTTCAGGTACTGGAAGGACTCCGGCGCGATGACCCTGGTGCCGATCGAGCCGGCGTTCTCGCGCAGGAACCGGACCATCTCGGCGGGGGTCCACCAGGTCCAGTCGTGCGCGTAGTCGGGCTCGTTCTGGACCGAGACGGCGTACAGGTTCACGCCGTTGTTCCGCAGGTACGTGGTGAAGTCGTTGAGGTGCTGGGCGTACGCGCCGTACATGTCGTACCTCAGTCGTCGCGCGTCGGTCTGGCTGCCGCGGACGAAGGTCTCGACCATGGAGGCGGGAGGATTCCACGGTGACGCGATGACGGCGGCCCCGAGTTCGGCGGCGCGCTTGGCGGTCGCCAGGTCGCGGTTCCAGGCCGCCCTGTCCTCGGGCACGGGGATCCTCAGCAGGGTGAACCCGAGCTGTCCGTCCCCGGTCCCGAACGCCATGTCCCGCTGGGCCGCGGTGAGGTCGCCGATCCAGGCCGTGTGGCTCATGCCGCCGAAGCCGCGGATCGTCTGCCGTGTGGCCGACGGATCGATGACGGCCGTGGCGGCTGCCGTCACGGCCCCGGTGTCGGAGGCCCGCGCGAGGGACGGCGTGGCGGCAAGGACGGACAGGGTCCCCATTGTCGCGAGGACGGCCCTCCGGCTCGGCGATCTCCGCTCCCCTCTCGGGGGTTCCTGCCGACTCTGTGCCATGTTTCCTCCTCCTGGCTGCTGGTTCGCTCCGTGATGGTGGGAGCGCTCCCACACTCACGAAGGACTGGAGACGTGCCGTTTCCACGGGAGGTGCCGGGGGTGCCGCGCCTGTCGATGACCGTTCGAGATGGTGAACGGTGTCCAAGTGGCAGACCTGACGCAAGTTAACGACGCCGCTCACCACGGTCAAGCCTTTCGCCCGACCGTGGTGACGACAGCGGGCCGGACTCACGCCCAGGCGGTCACCGGCACGAAGGAGCTGTCCTGCCAGAAGAGATCCGTGCCGGCCGTCCGCTCCACCCGGAGTTGGTAGTTGTAGTGGCGCAGGTAGTAGCCGGGATAGTTGTACGACTCCCAGCGGATCGAGCCCGAGGACGATCCCGTGCGGGCGATGAAGGTCGCGTCCTTGGCGAAGGTCGACGTGCCGTCGTTGGCGTCGAAGCGGGCGCGGAAGTCCCAGTGGCGAAGGTAGTTGCCGGAGGAGTCACGGAAGGAGTAGCCGTTCGAGTCGGCGAGGCCCGCCACCACCGTGAAGGTGGACGCCGTCTTCTCCGCGGACGTGCTGGAACTCGACACCACCGGCAGGTTGAGCAGCGAGGACTGCGTCTGCCAGTACCGCGTGGAGTAGTTGGCCGACCGGAAGGAGCGCGTGACGTTCTTCGCGAGCGAGGGACCGCCGGACACCGTCTCCTTGACGACCGTGAAGTGGCGGGCGGTACCGGAGACGACCGGGAGCGCGACCGGGGCCGACCAGGTCGCGAAGCCGTCGTAGCTGTCGCTGCAGTAGTAGGTCCCGTCGCCGTACCCGTCGAAGAAGATCCGCCAGCCACCGTTGTCGAGCTGGATCACGGACGGGCCTTCGCGATAGCTGCCCCAGCCCGCCCAGTCGCCCGTCCTGGAGATCGTGTAGGGCCCGGCCAGGGACGACGCGGTCGCGTACTCGATGTACTTCGTGGTCTCGTTCTTCGTGAAGGCGTGGTAGGTCGAGCCGGTCCTCACGATGTACGTGTCGATGTGGTTCGCACCGATCCCGGACAGCGCCACCGGTGAACTCCAGGCCGTCAGCGCGGAGTTCGTGGCCCTCAGCCGGTACGGCGTGAAGATCCACTCGTCGCTGACGACCGAGCAGGACACGATGACGTTGACACTGCCGTCGCTGTCGACGAACCACTCCGGCGCCCACGCGCGGGACAGATTGGCGATCGGGACCGTGTAGTCGTACAGGAAGGTCCAGTTGGCCCGGTCGGAGCTGCGCGCGAAACCGATCGTGGTGCTGACGTCCTGCCAGGTGTGCGTCGTGTACGTCAGGTAGTAGTAGCCGTCGGTGTGCTTGAAGACGCTTGCGTCGCGGATCCTGTTGCTGGGCGGGGTGTAGGCGGAGGACTTGAGGAGCCGGAAGTCCGTGGCGTCGTCGGACTGGTAGACGTTCACGGTGCCGTCGTTGCTGTTGAGGAACGGCACGATCGTGTAGCGCGTGGCCGAACCGCTCGGCGGGGCGGCCGCGTGGGCCGCGCCGGGCAGTTCGCCCAGCAGGACGGCGGAGGCGGGCAGGGCCGCCATCGCGCGCAGCAGGGTGCGACGGGACGGCGTGGGGGGTCGGGTGGTCACGGGGCGGCTCTCCCTCGAACAAGAAACAAGACGCGACGGCACTGTCCAAACGTCCGATATCCCGAACGAAGTTCGGAAAGTCGATCAGAAGGTAGGGCTGAGGCATACACGAGTCAATGCTTTGCGCAGGAACGCGTGAGCCCTGTGGGCCTGCTGTGCCGTCCGTCGAACGCCCGCCCCCGCCATGGACGTTCCGGCGAAGCGCTTTCCGAGGTTACTGTTCGGTAGGCAACGTCGTCCCGGAGGTGTCCCGCATGACGCACGAACGTTCCGCAGGCCTGGCGGAGACCGCCCGCGCCCTGGCCGACGGCACCCTCACCTCGCGGGCCCTCGTCGAGCAGACCCTGGCGAGGATCGAGGCCTCCCAGGGCTCCCTCAACGCCTTCCGGATCGTGCGGACCGATGCCGCCCTCGCCGAGGCCGAGGCCGCGGACGCACAACTCGCCGCCGGCGTACGCAAACCGCTGCTCGGAGTGCCGATCGCCGTCAAGGACGACATGGACGTGGCCGGTGAACCCACCGCGTTCGGCTGCCAGGGCGAGTTCCCGGCGGTCGCCCGGGACGGTGAGGCGGTACGACGGCTGCGCGCGGCCGGGGCCGTGATCGTCGGCAAGACGAACACCTGCGAGTTCGGCCAGTGGCCGTTCACCGAGGGGCCGGCCTTCGGCGCGACCCGCAATCCATGGAGCCCGGAGCACACCCCGGGCGGCTCGTCGGGCGGGTCCGCCGCGGCCGTCGCCGCCGGTCTGGTGCCCGCGGCCCTCGGCTCGGACGGCGCCGGTTCGGTGCGCATCCCCGCCTCCTGGACGCACCTCGTCGGCATCAAGCCGCAGCGCGGCCGCATCTCCACCTGGCCGCGCGGCGAGTCCTTCCAGGGCATCACCGTCAACGGCACGCTCGCCCGCACGGTCGCCGACGCGGCCCTGCTGCTCGACGCGGCGAGCGGCAACCACGACCTGGACCCGCACCGCCCGCCCGGCGTGGACGCCTCGGCAGCGGTCGGCCGCGATCCCGGCCGGCTGCGCATCGCGCTCGCCCTGAAACCGCCGTTCACCGCGCTGCCCGCAAGGCTCCAGTCGGACGTACGGGCGCAGGTCGTCGAACTCGCCGAGAAACTGAGCGCCTTGGGGCACACCGTCGAGGAGGCGGATCCGCCGTACGGGCAGATCGGCCTCACCTTCATCCCGCGCGCCACGGCCGGTATCGCCGAGCGGGTCCGTGAGGCGCCCTTCCCCGCGCTCCTCGACCGCCGCACCCGGGACGCGGCCAGGCTCGGCGGACTGCTCGGAGGAGTCCCGCTCAGGGCGGCGCGGGGCGCGGAGGCGGTCCTGCACCGCCGTATCGGCGGGTTCTTCACGTCGTACGACGTCGTCCTCGCCCCGACGACGGCCGCTCCCCCACCGCGCATCGGGGCGATGCTCCGGCTGGGCGGGCTGGCCACCGACCGCGCGATGATCGCGGCCTGTCCGTACGCCTGGCCGTGGAACGTGCTGGGGTGGCCCGGGGTGAACGTGCCCGCCGGGTTCGTCGGCGAGGGCCTGCCCGTGGGGGCCCAGCTGCTCGGTCCCGCGAACAGTGAACCGCTTCTCCTGTCACTGGCCGCGCAGTTGGAGGCGGAGCTGCGCTGGCACGAGGCGTGGCCGCCCCGGGAGGCGGCCGTGGATTCCCGCGCCGCCTGACGGCGTTCCGCCCGTACCCTGTGACCATGGACGATGCGTCGATGGTCGGGCTCATGGGACGGGTCACGGGGACGATCGGGCCGGGGCTCGTCGGCGAGGTGATCGTCCGGGTGCGGGGCGGCGCCGAGCACTTCCTCGCCTACCCCGCCTCCGGCTCGGACCGGATGGAGCGGGGCACCGTGGTGATGGTCGTGGAGTACCTGCCGCCGAGAACGGTCTACGTACAGGCCGCCTACGACAGTTGAGCCTGCCAACGCGCAGGTGAGAGGCGTTTGTATCAAGGTTTCGACAAGGATTCGTCAGCGTCTTCACCCGGGCCTCGAACAGGCGCACACTCCCTTCGTTCGGTGCCGAAAGGGCACCATCCAAAGGGGGCGTATGCCGATGGTTGTCGGCGTCGTTGCGGGGGTGGCAGTCGCTGCCATCGCCGTTCTGATCGGTCTGTTCAAGCTGATGTGGCGTGTCGCGGAACCCAACGAGGCACTGATCATCTCGGGCTCGAACCACAAGACCGAGGGGCTCGAAGCGGGCATGGGATTCCGCATCGTCACCGGGCGCGGCACTCTCGTGCTGCCCGGTGTGCAGGCGGTGCGCAAGCTCTCGCTCGATCTGAACGAGACCGAACTGCATGTGGACTGCGTGACCCACCAGGGCATCCCGCTCAAGGTGCGGGGCGTGGTCATCTTCAAGGTGGGCGACGACTTCGTGTCGATCGCCAACGCGGGGCGCCGCTTCCTCGACCAGCAGAAGCTGATGTCGGAGCGGGTGCACAACGTGTTCGCCGGTCATCTCAGGTCCATCGTCGGCGGGTTGACCGTCGAGGACATGATCCGCGACCGGGAGAAGCTCACCGGGCAGACCCGGGCCGCCTGCGGCACGGAGATGGAGAAGCTGGGACTCATCGTCGACTCCCTGCAGATCCACGAGATCGAGGACCCGACCGGGTACATCCAGAATCTGGCGATGCCGCACGCGGCCGCCGTCCAGCGGGACGCGCGGATCGCACAGGCGGAGGCGAACCGGCTGGCCACCGAGGCCGAGCAGAAGTCGTTCGCCCGGATGGCCGAGGCCACCCGGGACAGCGAGATCCTGCAGGCCGGCTACCAGGCCGAGCGGGACAAGGCGGGCGCCAAGGCACGCCAGGCCGGTCCGCTCGCCGACGCCGCGGCCCGGCAGGAGGTCGTCGTCCAGGAGACCCGGATCGCCGAACTGGAGGCGAACCGGCGGGAGCAGCAGCTCCAGGCGGACGTCCGCAAGCCGGCGGACGCCAAGGCCTACGAGAAGCGCACGCTCGCCGAGGCCGAGCGCGACGCGCGGATCTCCGGGGCCGAGGCCAAGGCGAAGGAGACCGAGCTCGCTGCGGCGGCCGAGGCCACCCGGGTCAAGACGGCCGCGATGGCCGAGGCCGAGGCGACCAAGGCCCGCGGTACGGCCATGGCGGCGTCGACCCGGGCCACCGGTGAGGCCGAGGCCGCGTCGGCGCAGGCGAAGGGTCTCGCGGAGGCCGAGGCGGCCAGGGCGAAGGGTCTCGCGGAGGCGGAGGCCATCAAGGCCCGCGCCGCCGCACTCGCCGAGAACCAGGAGGCGGTCGTCGCCCAGCAACTCGCCGAGAACTGGCCGGAGATCGTCAGGGCCGGCGCGTCCGCGTTCGGCAACGCCGACAACATGGTGATCCTCAACGGCGCCGACGGCATGGCGGACATGTTCGCCAAGGCGCTCACCATGGGCGGCACGGGGCTGGGGCTCGCCCGTCAGCTGCTGGCGTCGATGAACCAGAACGGACAGAGCGTCAACGGCACTTCGCTGAACGGGGTCGCCGCCACGCCGCCTGTCCAGAAGGTTCCCGTCCAGGACTGAGGAGCGGGCTGTTCGGGGCTCTTGAGGAAAAGGGCCCCGAACGGCCTGTGCTCACAGCGTCGACAGCGTGACGCCGAGGCCGAGCAGGGCGACGACCTTCGCGGCCTCGAAGGCGACGTAGAGGAGATGGCCGCGCGAGCGGGGCAGGTCCTCGCCCGCCAGGACACGGTCCGAACGGCGGTTCAGACGGGGCCGGATCACGGCGAGCTGGGCGACGAGCAGCACCAGCAGGGCCCCGGTCCACACGAGGACACGGGCCGGCGGGTCGCCGACGGCGACCGTCACGACCACCACCGCGGCCAGGGCGCACTCGACCAGGTTCAGGGCACGGAAGACCAGTCGGCCGATGCCGAGCCCGAGGGGGATGGTCACGCCGGGTGCGCGGAACTTCAGCGGCGCCTCCAGGAAGGAGATCGCCAGCACCATCCCGAGCCACACGAAGGTGACCGCGCTCGCGGTCGCGGCGGACGTCGCGTTCATCCAACCGACCGTACCGCTCGCCCGGTTCGGCCACGCCGTAAGGTGCCCTCGTGACTGCGTCTACCCATGACACCGATGAGAACGTCCCCGGCCGCTTCGGCGCCACCGCCACCACCGAGGCCGACCCGCGCGAGGTCGGCAGGGTGCGCACCGAGTACTCCCCCGCGCACGACGGCGACCCCGACCCAGGGGAGATCGTGTGGACGTGGGTGCCGTTCGAGGAGAACGACGGGCGCGGCAAGGACCGGCCCGTGCTCGTGGTCGCCCGCGAGGCGGCCGGCACCTTCCTCGCCGTACAGCTGTCGAGCAAGCGGCACGACGGGGACCGGGAGTGGGTGCCGATCGGCAGCGGGCCCTGGGACCGGACCGGCCGGGACTCCTGGGTGGACGTCGACCGCATCCTGCGCCTGCACGAGGCCGGCATGCGCCGCGAGGCGTGCGCACTGGACCGGGGACGGTTCAACCTGGTCAGGCAGCGACTGCACGAGCGGTACGGCTGGACCTGACGGTCACCCCGGCTGGAACAGGCGGTCCGCCGGAAACGCCCGTGCGAACGCCTCCCGCACCACCGCCCCCCGCGTCCGGTCCAGCACCCCGAAGACCACGTGGTCGAAGGCCCCCGCGAACCGTCCGCCGGGCCCGAGCAGTGTCCGGAACGCCCCCGCCACCTGCGCGGGGTCGTTCTGGAAGACCCCGCAGCCCCAGGCGCCCAGCACCAGCCGCCGGTAGCCCTGGGCCACCGCGACCGACAGCACCCGCTCGGCGCGCGTGGCGAGGGCGCCCGGCAGCTCGGCGACCCGCTCGGGTGCCGTGCGCCGCACCACGCCCGCGTTCGGCGCGGCGGAGGTCAGGAAGCCCACGAGGTGGGCCGAGTCCAGCAGATCGCCGCGGTCGTCCCGGAAGACGGGAACCGCCGGTGAGTGGATGACCCGGTCCGTGTAGAACGGGTCGCGACGGGCCCGGTGATGGTCGTAGAACTCGCGGGCCCGCAGCTGGCAGGTGTACAGCGCGGACGCGCGGCACAGGGCCTCCTCCTGGGCCTGTGCGCCGTTCAGATAGCCGCCCCCCGGATTGCGCGCCGAGGCGAAGTTCAGCACGGCCACGCGGCCGCCGAGCCGACGGGCCGCCTCGAGACTGCTCTCCCCCGTGACCTCGAAGAGCGTGTCCACGCGAGTGAAGGCCGGGACGTCCACGGGCCCCGGGCCGTACAGGCGGGTCCCGGCTCGCGCCGCCTCGATCTCCGCGGCCAAGGACACCTCGTGCCCGTCCGGCGCGCGATAGCGCCCCGCCGCGACGATCCGTTCCGTCTCCTGCGCGATCCCGCGCAGGCGCGCGCTCATGGCGCTACCCCCGTAAGCGCCACGACCGCACGCCGCGCGGTCTCCCCCGTCGTGCTCATGCAGGAATCGTGAGCGATGGTGGTGATGCGGTGCAACAGAGTTTCCGGCGCCGGACACAGCCGGGAAACGCCTCGAAAACCCAGGGGAAACGGAGATCCACGGACCCTAATGCGCGGATGTGCCCCCTTGTGCGGAACGGTACGAGGGTCTTGGGTGGGACGAGCGTTGCCGGTCCGACCCACCTGATCCCCGGACCGGTGGCATGGTGGAATCTCAGGAGGATCCCGACATGTCCGACTCTCTGGGCGACTGTACGAAGCCTCGTACATCGCTTCCGGAAGCAGAGCTCGAGGCCCTGGTCCGCGGCATCTGCTTCAAGACCGGCCCACCCCGTCGCCTCGGGGTGGAAGTGGAATGGCTCGTCCACGAGCTGCGCAGCCCGCGGCTCCCCGTCACACCCGCGCGACTCACGGCGGCCTACGCCGCCCTGCGGACCGTGCCCCTGAAGTCGGCACTCACCGTCGAACCCGGCGGTCAGCTGGAGCTGAGCTCGCAGCCCGCCGACTCCCTGATGGAGTGCATCGGTACCGTTTCCGCCGACCTCGCCGCCGTCCGGGCGGCCCTCGCCGAGCACGGTCTCGGCATCGTCGGCATGGGCCACGATCCCTGGCATCCACCGCGCAGATACCTGCGGGAACCGCGCTACGACGCCATGGAGACCTGCCTCGACCGCACCGGCCCGGCCGGCCGCGCCATGATGTGCACCTCGGCCTCCGTGCAGGTGTGCGTCGACGCGGGCCACGAGGAGCCCGGCCCGCTCGGTCTCGGGCGCCGATGGTGGCTCGCCCACCAGCTGGGCCCGGTCCTGGTGGCCGCCTTCGCCAACTCCCCCCTGGCCGATTCCGAGCCCACCGGCTGGCTCTCCACCCGCCAGCTGCTCTGGACGGAGATCGGCAAGGGCCGGGCCGGCGGGCCCGACCTGGACGCCGACCCCCGGGCCGCCTGGGCCCGGCACGTCCTGGACGCGCCGGTGATGTGCATACGGCGCGACAGCGGCCCCTGGGACGTCCCGGAGGGGCTCACCTTCCGGGAGTGGGCCAGGTCGGGGGCGCCCAGGCCGCCGACCCGGGAGGATCTCGACTACCACGTCTCGACCCTGTTCCCGCCGGTCAGACCGCGTGGGCATCTGGAGCTGCGCATGATCGACGCGCAGTCCGGCGAGGACGGCTGGATCGTCCCGCTCGCCGTGACGGCGGCCCTCTTCGACGACCCGGAGAGCGCAGAGACGGCCTACCGCGTGGTGAAGCCGCTGACCGAGCGCACCCTGTCCCTGCCCGCCCCGCACAATCCGCTGTGGATCGACGCGGCCCGGCACGGTCTCAAGGACCCCGAGCTGCACGAGGCGGCGATCGCGTGCTTCGCGGCGGCCCTGGACGCCCTGCCCCGGCTGGGCGCCACCCGCGAGGTCACGGACGCTGTCGAAACGTATCTGCACCGCTATGTGATCCGGGGCCGCTGCCCCGCCGACGATCTGCTGGACCGGACGCACGGTTCGCTCGGGAAGGAAATCCGCACATGACCGACTCGTCCGTCGACCCGTCCGTCGACTCCTCCGTCGACCCCGAGGCCTTCCGCGAGCGGGCCGTGACCACCCTGGTCACCGCCCGGGACCGCACGACACTGCTCACCAGCTGTGTCGAGGAACCCGACCTGACCGCCCAGCACTCGCCGCTGATGTCGCCGCTCGTGTGGGACCTCGCCCACATCGGCAACCAGGAGGAGCAGTGGCTGCTCCGGACCGTCGCCGGGCAGGAGGCGATCCGGCCCGACATCGACGGCATCTACGACGCCTTCGAGCACCCGCGCTCCGAGCGCCCCACCCTGCCCCTGCTGTCACCCGCCGAGTCCCGGCGCTACGCGGCGGACGTGCGCGGCCGGGTCCTGGACGTCCTGGAGGGCACCGCGCTCCACGGAACCCGGCTCACCGAGGCCGGGTTCGCCTTCGGGATGATCGCGCAGCACGAACAGCAGCACGACGAGACGATGCTGATAACCCATCAGCTCCGCAAGGGCCCCGCGGCCCTGACCGCCCCGGACCCGGAACCGGCCCCGCTGTTCACCGGCCCGGCCGAAGTCCTCGTCCCCGGCGGCCCGTTCACCATGGGCACCTCCGACGAGCCGTGGGCGCTGGACAACGAACGCCCGGCGCACCGGCGAGAGGTGGACGCCTTCTACATCGACACCACTCCGGTGACGAACGCCGAGTACCAGGCGTTCATCGAGGACGACGGCTACGACACCGAGCGCTGGTGGGCTCCCGCCGGCTGGGCGCACATCCGCGGGCACTCCATCCACGCCCCCTTGTTCTGGAGGCGCGACGGCAGGCAGTGGCTGCGCAGGCGCTTCGGCGTCACCGAGGTCGTGCCGCCCGAGGAGCCGGTGGTCCACGTGTGCTGGTACGAGGCCGACGCCTACGCCCGCTGGGCCGGACGGCGGCTGCCCACCGAGGCGGAGTGGGAGAAGGCGGCCCGGCACGACCCGGCCGGCGGCCGCTCGACCCGCTACCCGTGGGGCGACGCCGACCCGGCGCCGGAGCACGCCAACCTGGGGCAGCGCCACCTCCGGCCGGCCCCCGCCGGGAGCTACCCCGAGGGCGAGTCACCGCTCGGCGTACGCCAGTTGATCGGTGACGTGTGGGAGTGGACGGCGAGCGACTTCGAGCCCTACCCGGGCTTCCAGGCGTTCCCGTACAAGGAGTACTCGGAGGTGTTCTTCGGCCCCGACCACAAGGTGCTGCGCGGCGGTTCGTTCGCCGTGGACGCGGTGGCCTGCCGGGGCACGTTCCGCAACTGGGACTACCCGATCCGGCGGCAGATCTTCTCCGGCTTCCGCACCGCCCGTTCCGCGGGGGCCGTCTGATGTGCCGTCATCTGGCCTTCCTGGGACACGAGGAGCCGCTCGGCCGGCTCCTCGTGGAGCCCCCGCACAGCCTGTACCGCCAGTCGTGGGCACCGCGCCGGCAGCGGTACGGCACCGTCAACGCCGATGGTTTCGGGGTCGGTTGGTACGCCGAGGGCGACCCCGAGCCGGCCCGGTACCGGCGGGCCGGGCCCATCTGGGCCGACCTGTCCTTCGCGGACCTGGCCCGGGTCGTGAGGAGCACCGCGGTCCTGGCCGCCGTACGGGACGCGACCCTCGCGGGAGCCGACGCCGAGGCCGCGGCGGCGCCGTACGCCTCGGGGCCCTGGCTGTTCAGCCACAACGGCGCGGTCAAGGGCTGGCCGGGCTCCCTGGCTCCCCTGGCCGGGACCCTCCCCCCGGCGGAGCTGCTGTCGATGGAGGCCCGCAACGACTCGGCGTTCGTGTGGGCGCTGGTCCTGAACCGGCTGCGCGGCGGCGACGAGGAGGGCCAGGCGCTGGCCGACACGGTCCTGGAGGTCGCCGAGGCGGCCCCCGGCTCCCGGCTCAACCTCCTGCTGACCAACGGGGAGTCCATCGCCGCGACCGCTTGGGGCGACAGCCTCTGGTACCTCCGAAGCCCCGGCACGCGCACCGTCGTGGCCTCCGAGCCGTACGACGACGACCCGCACTGGCAGGAGGTCCCCGACCGCACGCTGCTCGTGGCGAGCCGCACCGACGTCCTGCTCACACCGCTCAAGGAACCGTCCCCGGAACCACTCGAGGAGCCCAGCACGTGAGTCCGTTCCTGCTGACCCGCACTCTGCCCGAGGACGCCACCGAGGCCGCCCTGCGCGCCGACGTCCTCAGGGGCCTGACCCACACGCCCAAGACACTGCCGCCGAAGTGGTTCTACGACGCCCACGGCAGCGAACTCTTCGAGCAGATCACCGAGTTGCCCGAGTACTACCCGACCCGCGCCGAACGGGAGATCCTCGTCGCGCGCTCCGGCGAGATCGCCGCCGCCACCGGTGCCCGCACCCTGGTCGAGCTGGGCTCGGGCTCCTCGGAGAAGACCGCGTACCTGCTGGACGCGCTGACCGGACTGCACACCTACGTGCCGGTCGACGTCAGCGAGAGCGCCCTCACCCAGGCCGGGCACGCGATCATCGGCCGACGGCCGGAGCTGAGCGTGCACGCGCTCATCGCCGACTTCACGGCCGGGCTCACCCTGCCCGGCACCCCGGGCCCGCGGCTGCTGGCCTTCCTCGGCGGCACCATCGGCAACCTGCTGCCGGTCGAGCGCGCCGCGTTCCTCTCCTCCGTCCGCTCCCTGCTCTCCCCCGGTGACGCGCTCCTGCTCGGCACGGACCTGGTCAAGGACGAGGAGGTGCTGGTCAGGGCGTACGACGACACGGCCGGGGTGACGGCCGCGTTCAACAAGAACGTCCTCACCGTCGTCAACCGCGAGCTGGGCGCCGACTTCGATCCCGGCGCCTTCGACCATGTGGCTCTGTGGGACGCCGGGAACGAGTGGATCGAGATGCGCCTGCGCTCCCGTACGGAACAGACCGTGAAGGTCCCGGCGCTCGACCTGGCCGTCGACTTCGCGGCCGGTGAGGAGCTGTACACCGAGATCTCGGCGAAGTTCCGCAAGGAGGGCGTGCGCGGTGAACTGGCAGCCGCCGGACTGGAGTTGGCGCACTGGTGGACGGACAGCGAGGGCCGGTTCGCGCTGTCGCTGAGCGTGGTGCGGTAACCAGGACCGCGGGGGCCGGCCCGTCCCGGCCCCCGCGGTCAGCCGAGCGCGGCGGCCATCCGCCGCACCGCCTCGGTGATCAGCTCGGGTGAGGTCGCGAGGTTCAGACGCACGAAGCCCGCGCCGCCCGTGCCGAACGGGATGCCGGAGTTCAGGGCCACCCTGCCGCGCTCAAGAAATACGGCCGCCGGATCGTCGCCCAGGTCCAGCGCGCGGCAGTCCAGCCAGGCGAGGAAGGTGGCCCTGGCCGGTTCGTAGCGGACGGCGGGCAGCGACTCGCCGAGGAGCCCGGCCAGCAGTCGGCGGTTGTCGTCGAGGCCGCCGAGCAGGGCGTCGAGCCAGGGGCCGCCGTCCCGCAGGGCGGCGGTGTGGGCGATGACGCCGACGTGGCTGGGGCTGTGTCCGACCTCCTCGGGCAGGCGCGCGAGGTCGTCGGCCGCGTCGGGTCCTGCGACGGCCACGGCAGCCTTGATCCCGGCCAGGTTCCACGCCTTGGAGGCCGACAACAGCGACAGGCCGTTCTCGCCGCCGGGAACGCTCAGGTACGGGACGAAGCCGGCGCCCTCCGCGACGAGCGGGGCATGGATCTCGTCGGCCACGACCCGCACCCCGTACCTCCGTGCCAGCGTCGCCACCTCTGCCAGCTCCTCGGCGGTGTGGACGGTGCCGGTCGGGTTGTGCGGGCTGCACAGCAGGTACGCGGCGCGGCCCGCGCTCCTGCCGACCCGCCCGAAGGCGGCCTCCAGGACCCCGAAGTCGATCCGCCCGTCCGCACCGAGCGGGGCCTCGACGACCTGCCGGTCCATGTTCCGGACGAACTGGTGGAAGGGCGGGTACACGGGCGAGTTGACGACCACCGGATCACCCGGCCCGGAGACCAGCTTGAGCATCTCGACGATGCCCAGCATGACGTCCGGGACGACGGCCGTGCGCTCGACCGCGATCCCGTCCCAGTCCCACCGCTCGCTCGCGAAGCCCGCCCACGCCTCGGCGTACGCCGTCCCGGCGGGGTACCCGGTGTCCCCCAGCGCCACCGCGTCCCGGATCGCCCGCGCGACCGGCTCGGCCAGCGGCACGTCCATCTCGGCGACCCACAGCGGCAGCACGTCCTCGGGGTAGGTCCGCCACTTCATGCTCGTACGCCGTCGGAGCTGTTCCAGGGAGAGTTGGCGCAGGGGGTTCACGGTCGTGGGCGCGGGGATGTCACGAGGCATACCGTCCATGAGCCAAAGATAGGGTCGGACGGCTCGCGCTCCGCCGTCGCCTGGGGCACGGTGGAACCATGACGAACCACACGTACAGGGTGACCGAGATCGTCGGCACCTCGCCCGACGGCGTCGACCAGGCGATCCGCAACGGCATCACCCGAGCCTCGCAGACCCTCCGGAACCTCGACTGGTTCGAGGTGACCCAGGTGCGGGGTCAGATCGAGGACGGACAGGTCCAGCACTGGCAGGTGGGCCTCAAGGTCGGCTTCCGCCTCGACGAGTCCGGCTGACGGCGCTCAGGTCCGCCCCTCCCGCTCCTGCGCCACCTCGAGCGCGGCGGAAGGGGCGGTCCAGGTCGCCCGTACGACGGTGAAGCCGGCCCGTTCGGCGTCCTGGCAGACCAGCTCGTCGTCGTCCACCAGCACCCGGATCTCCCGGGTGCCGGCGAGCCGCTTCAGGATCTCCAGCTTGGTGCGCCGGGCGGGCCGCCGGTCGTCGTTGCGGCGCATGTGCAGCCGCCCCTCCGGGAGGCCCTGTGCGGTGAGCCAGGCGAGCGTGTCCCGCCGGCAGCGCTCGGGGCGGCCGGTGAGGTAGACGATCTCGCACTCCTCGGCGCTCTCCAGCACCAGCGCGACGCCCTCCGGGATCGGCGGATCCGCGGGCGCGGCCGCGAAGAAGGCGTCCCAGTCGCGCGGCTTCCGTTCCAGGAACCGCTGCCGGTGGGCGGTGTCGGCGAGGGTGTTGTCCAGGTCGAACACGGCGAGGGGAGGCTTGGCGCTGTCGGTCACGGCGCCACCCTAGACCCGGCAACCTTCCCGCTCCCGGCGACCACTGCCCCTCGACACAGCAGTCGGAGCGAGGCGGGAGAGTCCATGCGTGTGAACACGGCGATCCGGGCGGCGGCACTGGCGGGGGCAGTCCTGGCGTTATCGGTGCCCGAGGCGTCCGCGGCGCCGACGACCCTGATCGTGGCGACGAACGGGAACGACAGCGCCCCGGGCACGCTCGCCCAGCCGCTGCGGAGCGTCCAGCGGGCCGTGGACCTGGCGAGGCCCGGCGTCACCATCGCCGTGCGCGGTGGGACGTACGCCCTCACCGACAACATCACCATCACCACCTCGGGCACCGCGTCCCAGCCCATCTCGCTCGGCGCCTACCAGGGCGAGCGGGTCGTCGTCGACGGCGAGCAGCTGGCCGCGAGCCACACGCCCGTCGGCGGCAGCATCCCGCGGGCCGAGCGCGGGGCGATCCACCAGGAGGCCTCCTACTGGCGGATCTCGGACCTGGAGATCGTGCACGGCCCCTACGGGGTCTACTGCGACGGCTGCAACGGCAACGTCTTCGCCGGTCTGAGGACCCACGACAACTACGAGTCGGACTTCCAGCTGCAGGGCGCCTCCAGCAACAACCAGATCCTGAACCTGGACAGTTACGCCAACCGCGACCCGCGCAAGAACGGCGAGAGCGCCGACGGCCTTGCCGTCAAGGAGGGTTCGGGCACCGGCAACGTCGTGCGGGGCGCCCGGCTGTGGAACAACGTCGACGACGGCTTCGACGACTGGAAGTTCACCTCGCCGGTGCTCATCGAGAACACGATCGCGTACGGCAACGGCTTCAACCGCTGGAACTTCCCCGACTTCGCGGGCGACGGCAACGGCTTCAAGCTCGGCGGCGGCAGCCCGGCACCGGCGGTGGCGCACACCCTGCGCAACTCGATCGCCTTCAGGAACGCGGCGCACGGCGTCACCGACAACGGCAACACCGGCGCACTCGTCCTGACCCGCAACTCGACGTGGGCCAACGGCGGTACGGGCTTCGACGCGGACGTCTCCGGCGGCACGGCCCGGCTGACGGCGAACCTGTCGGTCGCCGACACCAAAGCCGCCGCCCTCGGGTCCGCGACCGTCTCCAGCGGCAACTCCTGGGACCTGGGCGGCACATGGAACGCCTCGTCGGTGCTGAGCACGGACCCGGCGGCCCTCACCGGCGCCCGGGCGGCCGACGGATCACTGCCGTCGGCTCCGTCCTTCTTGGTGCCGCGGAACGGGGCGGCCGTCGGGGCGCGGCTCTGATCACAGGGCACCCCGCCCGCACCGCATGATCGGTGCAGGCCGCATGCTTCTCCCATGTCCTCGACGCCCCGAACGTTCCTGACCGGCTCCGCCTCCTGCACCCTCGTCGTCTGCCGGGGGTGCTGCTGCGGCGACGCCCGCAAGCACCCCGGCACCGACCACACCTGGCAGCTGGAGCTGCTGCGGGCCGGCGCGGCCGAGCACGGCTTCCAGGTCCGTACGACGGACTGTCTGGGCCCCTGCGACCAGGCGAACGTCATCGTGGTGCGCCCCTCGGCCGCCGGGCGCCGGGCGGGTGGCAAGGCGGCGTGGATCGGGTTCGTCATGGACGACGCGGGCACCGAGGAGGTCGTGCAGTGGGCGGCGGCGGGCGGTCCGGGCATCGCCGAGCCGCCGCTCACGCTGGAGCTCCAGTTCATCGAGCCGCCCCGGGAGGCGAGGGTGCGGTCCCGTCGCCGCCGCTGATTGTTAATGGGATCCATTTTCATGTAGCGTCCTCGATGCCCACCCCGCCACCGAGGAGGATCCCGCCATGGCTGTCCCCAAGCGGAAGATGTCCCGCAGCAACACCCGCCACCGCCGCTCGCAGTGGAAGGCCACCACCGCTCAGCTGGTGCCGGTCACGATCGACGGCGTCGCCCACCTCGTCCCGCAGAACCTGGTCAAGGCGTACGAGCGCGGCCTGCTGCACCCCGAGGGCTGAGGACCGCATGCCGTACGACCGTCTCCTGCCCGTCACCGTCCTGTCCGGCTTCCTCGGGGCGGGCAAGACGACCCTGCTCAACCACGTCCTCGCCAACCGTGAGGGCCTGAGGGTCGCCGTCATCGTCAACGACATGAGCGAGGTCAACATCGACGCGGCGCTGGTGCGCGGCGGCGAGGCGGCACTGTCGCGGACCGAGGAACGCCTGGTCGAGATGACCAACGGCTGCATCTGCTGCACCCTGCGCGACGACCTGCTGGAGGAGGTCGACCGGCTGGCCAGCGAGGGCCGTTTCGACCATCTGCTCATCGAGTCGTCCGGCATCTCCGAACCCATGCCGGTGGCCGCCACCTTCGCCTTCGCCCGCGACGACGGCGCCACCCTCGGGGACGTGGCCCGACTGGACACCATGGTGACCGTGGTGGACGCGGCCAACTTCCTGCCCGAGCTGGAGAGCGGCGACGAGCTGGCCGAGCGGGGTCTCGCCCCCTTCGAGGACGACGAGCGCACGGTCAGCGATCTGCTCGTCGACCAGATCGAGTTCGCGGACGTCCTCGTCCTCAACAAGCTCGACCTCGTGGACGCCGAGGCCGCGGCCCGGCTGCGAGCGGCTCTCGTACGGCTCAACCCGGTCGCCCGGATCGTCGAGGCCGAGCACTCCCGCGTGGACCTGCGACAGGTCCTCGGAACCGGCCTGTTCGACCTGGAACGTGCCCAGCAGGCGCCGGGCTGGGTCCAGGAGCTCAACGGCGAGCATGTGCCCGAGACCGAGGAGTACGGCGTCTCCTCCACCGTCTTCCGCTCCGGACTCCCCTTCCACCCCGGCCGGTTGTGGGACTTCGTCACCGAGGACCTGGACAGCGGGGCGTACGGGCGGATCCTGCGCTCGAAGGGGTTCTTCACGCTCGCCAGCCGCCCGCACGTGACGGGCCTGTGGTCACAGGCCGGTTCGGTGGCCCGCTTCGAGCCGTCCGCCGCGCGGGACACCGAGGCGCCTTACACGCAGGAACTCGTCTTCATCGGAACGCAGTTGAACCCGGACAGGCTGCGCCGCGCTCTCACCGCCTGCCTCATGGCCCCGGACGAGGGCGGCGCCCTCGCCGACCCCTTCCCCGCCTGGGAGACGTACGGGGTCGAGGACACCTGCGACCATGAGAGTGCCGAGGCGCACGCTCACGCCGCCGTGTCGTAGAACTCCGCGCGGACACGGCGCAGCCACGCCTCGGCCGGTGCCTCGTCGGGCCGGTCCGGCAGCACGCTGCGGGTCTCGGCGAACGCGGTCTCGTAGCGGGCGAGCAGGGACCGGGCCGACGCGGGGTCGGCGGCGACGGCGGCCCCGAAGCGGTGGTACTCCTCGGGGTCCTCGACCCGCACCGCGAGCCGTCCGGTGGCGTACAGCTCCAGCCCCTGATGGCACAGCCGCTTGAGGTGCCGGGCGTGCTTGGCGGTGCGGTGATCGCCGGCCCGGCTCTCCAGTTTCCTGAACTGCTGGGCGGCGTAGCCCAGATAGGCGTCCCGGACCCGGCGGGCGCTCAGGAACGACCCGCGGATGGCGATGAGTTCGTCGCCGAGCGGGGTGCGCACCTCGTACAGCTCGTCCGGCAGCCACACCAGCTCCATGACGGTCGGATTGCCGCCGAGGGCGAGCCGGCACCACTTCGCCGCCTCGTGCAGGGTGCGGTCCGGCGCCGTGGTGACGTGGGACTCCTTCGGGGTGTGCAGACCGAGCAGGGTCTCGGTGGGCGCGGCGAACAGGCCGAGCCGGTCCACGTCGGAGCCAGCACGGGCGAGTCCGTACGCGGTCGAGCCGACGACGCCGGAGAGCAGGATGTTCTGGACGGTCACGAGACCATTGTGCTGACCTGCGCCGATGCCGGTCATCCGGTTTTCCGCCGGGCAGGGCCGGGAATGCCTCGCCCGGTCAGGCGTTGCACCCGGTGTGAGTTCCGTGATCGCAGCCACCCGTTTCTCCGTCCTGGACCGCTCCCGCACCCGCGAGGGCGGCACGCACGCGCAGGCCCTGCGGGACACCGTGCGGCTGGCGCGGGAGCTGGAGCGACTGGGCTACCACCGGTTCTGGGTCTCGGAGCACCACGGAGTGCCCGGCGTGGCCGGTTCCGCGCCGACGGTCCTGGCGGCCGCGGTGGCCTCGGCCACGGAGTCGATCAGGGTCGGCACCGGCGGCGTGATGCTGCCGAACCACCAACCCCTGGTCGTCGCCGAGCAGTTCGGGGTGCTGGAGTCGCTCTTCCCCGGCCGGATCGACATGGGCCTGGGCCGCTCGGTCGGCTTCACCGACGGCGTCCGCAAGGCGCTGGGCCGCGGCAAGGACGACGCCGACGACTTCGCCGTACAGCTGGAGGAGCTGCTGGGCTGGTTCCGCGGCACCTCCCCGACGGGGGTGCGCGCCCGTCCGGCCGAGGGCCTGACCGTGCCGCCGTTCGTGCTGGCCATGGGCGAGGGCGCCGCGATCGCGGCCCGCGCGGGCCTGCCGATGGTCATCGGCGACCTCAGGAACCGCGAGAGGATGCAGCGCGGCATCGACCACTACCGCACCCACTTCCGCCCCTCCGCCTGGGCGCGCGAGCCGTACGTCGTCATCTCCGGGACGGTCGCGGTGGCCGCCACCCCGGACGAGGCCCGCCGCCTGCTGATCCCGGAGGCCTGGTCGATGGCGTACTCCCGGACCCACGGCACCTTCCCGCCCCTGCCGCCGGCGGAACGCGTCGAGGCGCTCACGATGACGGCCAGGGAGCGGGACCTGTACGAGTCCGGGCTCGCCGGCCACATCGCGGGCACCGAGGAGCAGGTCGCCCACGAGCTGGAGACGGTCCTCAAGGAGACGGGGGCCCAGGAGGTCCTGGTCACGACCAGCACGTACGACCGCGAGGCCCTGCTGGACTCCTACCGGCGGCTGGCGACGATCACCTCCGGTTAGAGTCGTTCCCATGTACGACCCGAACGGCCCCCACGACCCGTACGTCCGCGTCCGAGGTGCCCGTGAGCACAACCTCAAGGGTGTGGACGTCGATGTCCCACGGGATGTGCTCGCCGTGTTCACGGGCGTGTCCGGGTCGGGGAAGTCGTCGCTGGCGTTCGGGACGATCTACGCGGAGGCGCAGCGGCGGTACTTCGAGTCGGTGGCCCCGTACGCGCGCCGGCTGATCCACCAGGTGGGGGCGCCGAAGGTCGGGGAGATCACCGGGCTGCCGCCCGCGGTCTCGCTGGAGCAGCGGCGCTCGGCGCCGACGTCCCGCTCGTCCGTGGGGACGGTCACCAATCTCTCGAACTCGCTGCGCATGCTGTTCTCCCGGGCCGGTGACTACCCGCCGGGCGCCGAAACGCTCGACTCGGACGCCTTCTCCCCCAACACGGCGGTCGGTGCCTGCCCGGAGTGTCACGGCCTGGGCCGCGTCCACCGTACGACCGAGCAGTCGCTGGTGCCCGACCCGTCGCTGTCGATCCGGGAGGGCGCGATCGCCGCGTGGCCCGGCGCCTGGCAGGGCAAGAACCTGCGGGACATCCTCGACGCGCTCGGCCACGACGTGGACCGGCCCTGGCGTGAACTGCCCGCCGAGCAGCGGGAGTGGATCCTGTTCACCGACGAGCAGCCGGTGGTCACCGTGCATCCGGTGCGGGACGCGGACCGGATCCAACGCCCCTACCAGGGCACGTACATGAGCGCCCGCCGCTATGTCCTGAAGACCTTCGCGGACTCCAGGAGCCAGACGCTGCGGGCGAAGGCGGAACGGTTCCTGGTCTCCGCCCCGTGCCCGGTCTGCGGTGGCAGCAGGCTGCGTCCGGAGGCCCTGGCGGTCACCTTCGCGGGGCGCACGATCGCCGACCTCGCGGCGCTGCCGCTGACCGAGCTGGCCGCCTCGCTGGTCGCGCGCGGCGAGACGGCGCGGGTCCTCACCGACGACCTCAGGTCCCGTATCGCGCCCGTCGTCGAGCTCGGCCTCGGCTATCTGAGCCTGGACCGCGCGACCCCCACCCTGTCCGCGGGCGAGCTCCAACGACTGCGCCTCGCGACCCAGTTGCGGTCCGGGCTGTTCGGAGTGGTGTACGTCCTCGACGAACCCTCGGCCGGGCTGCACCCGGCGGACACCGAGGCGCTGCTCACGGTGCTGGCGCGGCTGAAGGCGGCCGGGAACTCGGTGTTCGTGGTGGAGCACCACCTGGACGTCATGCGGGGCGCGGACTGGCTCGTGGACGTCGGGCCGCGAGCGGGTGAGCACGGCGGGCGGGTGCTGCACAGCGGCCCGGTCGCGGAGCTGGCGAAGGTCGAGGAGTCCGCCACCGCCCGGTACCTGTTCGACCGCTCCCCCGCGGTGCGGCGTGAAGTGCGGTCGGCTCGCGGCCGGTTGAGGGTCGGTCCGGTCCACCGGCACAACCTGCGCGGGGTGACGGCCGACTTCCCGCTCGGTGTGTTCACCGCGGTGACCGGGGTGTCGGGTTCGGGCAAGTCCACGCTGGTCGGCGAGATCACGGAGGAGCTGGAGGGGGTGGGCCGGCTGGTCTCGGTCGACCAGAAGCCGATCGGCCGGACGCCGCGCTCCAACCTGGCGACCTACACCGGTCTGTTCGACGTCGTGCGCAAGGTCTTCGCCGCCACCGACGAGGCCCGCGAACGCGGCTACGGGGTGGGCCGGTTCTCCTTCAACGTCGCGGGAGGGCGCTGCGAGACCTGCCAGGGCGAGGGGTTCGTCAGCGTGGAGCTGCTGTTCCTTCCGAGCACCTACGCGCCCTGCCCGGACTGCGGCGGGGCCCGCTACAACCCCGAGACCCTCGAAGTGACGTACCGGGGAAGGAACATCGCCGAGGTGCTGGACCTGACGGTGGAGTCGGCGGCGGACTTCTTCGCGGACACCCCGCTCGTGGCGCGCAGTCTCGCCACCCTCCTCGACGTCGGCCTCGGCTACCTCCGCCTCGGCCAGCCCGCCACCGAGCTCTCCGGCGGCGAGGCCCAGCGCATCAAGCTCGCGAGCGAACTCCAGCGCGCCCGCCGCGGCCACACCCTGTACCTCCTCGACGAGCCCACGACCGGACTGCACCCGGCCGACGTCGAGGTCCTCATGCGTCAGCTGCACGGCCTCGTCGACGCAGGACACACCGTGATCGTCGTCGAGCACGACATGTCGGTCGTGGCGGGCGCGGACTGGGTGATCGACCTGGGCCCGGGCGGCGGGGACGCGGGCGGACGGATCGTGGCGGCGGGTGTGCCCGAGGAGGTGGCGCGGGTGGCGGGGAGTGCCACGGCGCCCTATCTGACCCGTGCGCTGACACCGGGCGGCTGAGGGACGAGCAGACGGGGGCGGCCCGGCCGACCGGGCCGTACGACGTCCCGGCCCTCCCGCTCACGGAACGGGTCGACCGGGTGCCGGTCCGCCAGGTGTCCTGCGCCCGCCCGTTCCTGCGCGGTCGCGGCCAGCGTCCCGCGGTCGGTGTGACTGCCCGGTGGCACCAGCTCCGTGACCTCCGCCTCGGCCGTCAGCCCCCGTGCCGACACCACCCGCCACACCGACGACAGCAGGGAGTCGTCGCCGATGAAGGCGGGGGCCGTGCTGGCCTCTCCCCCGCTCACGCGGTACCGCAGGCGCACGGGCTGCACCGCCACGCCCGCGTCGAGGGCCGCCTGGAACACGGCCCGGCGGAAGGGGCCCTGGGCGCGGCCGCACCAGGTGCTCCCCTCGGGGAAGACGGCGACCGCGGCGCCCCCGCGCAGCGCGTCGGCGATCCGGGTGACCGTGTCCGGGAGGGCCCGCAGCCGGTCCCGCTCGATGAACAGGGCACCGCTGCGGGCCGTCAGCCATCCCGCCACCGGCCACCGCCGTATCTCGGACTTGGCGAGCATCCGGGCGGGCCGGACGGCGGCCAGCAGCGGGATGTCCAGCCAGGAGATGTGGTTGGCGACCAGGAGCACCCCGCCGGTGGGCGCGGTGGCGCCGGACAGCCGGACCCGGACCCCCGCGGCCCGCACCACCGTCCGGCACCACCACCGGACCGCACCGGCCGGGATCCACCGGCCGACCGGCAGCATCACGATCCCGGCGAGCAGCACCGCGGTGACCGCGAGGAGCCGCAGCACGGCACGGGGTACGGCCGTGCCGGACCCGCTCCGCTCCACACACGCCCTCGGGGTGCAGGGCGCGCTGGGCAGCCAGACGCTCATCAGGCCGGGACGAGCGAGAGGAAGTGGCGCAGGTAGCGGGCGTTGACCCGGCGCATCGACAGCAGCACGTACATGTCGGCCACCCCGAAGTCCGGGTCGTGGGCGGGCTGTCCGCACACCCAGGCGCCGAGGCGGAGGTAGCCGCGCAGCAGCGGGGGCAGCTCGGTGTGGGCGGCGGGCGTCCCTCCGGTCCCTTCCGCCGGCTCCCAGGGCAGCAGCGGCCGTACCCGGAACTCCTCGGGAGCCAGGTACTTGGTGCGCACCCGGTCCCAGGTGCCGGACGCGAGCGCGCCGCCGTCGGCGAGCGGGATCGAGCAGCAGCCGGCCAGCCAGTCGTGGCCGCGGTCCACCATGTAGCGGGCGATCCCGGCCCAGATGAGGCCGATGACGGCGCCGTCGCGGTGGTCGGGGTGCACGCAGGAGCGGCCGACCTCGACGAGGCCGGGACGGATCGCGGCGAGCGGCGCGAGGTCGAACTCGCCCTCCGAGTACAGGCGCCCGGCCACCGCGGCCCGCTCCGGGGGCAGCAGCCGGTAGGTGCCGACGACCTGGCCGGTCAGGGTGTCGCGGACGAGGAGATGGTCGCAGTGGGCGTCGAAGCCGTCGACGTCGTGGCCGGGCTCCGGGGTGGTCAGAAGGGCGCCCATCTCGCCGGCGAACACGTCGTGCCGCAGCCGCTGCGCGGCCCGTACGTCGTCCTCGTCGCGGGCCAGGGTGACGGTGTAGCGGGTGGGGGCGACGCTCTGCGGGGGTCGGTCGAGGGTGGAAACGCCGGTCATGGCACTCTCCAGGTCACAGGCGGAGGCGGCGAGCGGTGCCGCTGTCCCTGTTCTTCCGACGCCGGTTGGCGTGTACGTGACCGGTTCCGGGAGCGCGGATGTGCGGTGGTTGAACGGCTCGGGCAAGGTGTCCGGGGCCGCCGACTCCGCCGACCGGCCGGTGTCCCGTGGGTGACCGCGGAGAGGCGCCCCCCGAGATCTCACCGCTCGACCTTGGTGGGGCCGGACCTGAGCACCACGTCCGGCCCCACCCGTCCGCACCTTGTCGGCGAACGTCTGTCAGCGCCTGGCGACCTTCCGGGTCGCCCGCAGCCACTCCTTGTTCATGCTCGTGATGGACACCAGCGGGATCCCCTTGGGGCAGGCCGTCGCGCACTCGCCCGTCAGTGTGCAGCCGCCGAAGCCCTCCTCGTCCATCTGCTCCACCATGTCCAGCACCCGGGTCTCCCGCTCGGGGGCGCCCTGCGGCAGGACGTTGAGGTGATTCACCTTGGCCGAGGTGAAGAGCATCGCGGCCCCGTTGGGGCAGGCCGCCACACACGCCCCGCATCCGATGCACTCGGCGTGCTCGAACGCGAAGTCGGCGTCGGGCTTGGGCACCGGCGTCGCGTGCGCCTCGGGAGCCGCTCCCGTGGGCGCCGTGATGTACCCGCCGGCCTGGATGATCCGGTCGAGGGCCGACCGGTCCACGACCAGGTCCTTGATCACCGGGAAGGCGGAGGCCCGCCAGGGCTCGATGTCGATCGTGTCGCCGTCGGAGAAGGAGCGCATGTGCAGCTGGCAGGTGGTCGTGCGCTCCGGCCCGTGCGCGTCGCCGTTGATGACGAGCGAGCACGCGCCGCAGATGCCCTCGCGGCAGTCGTGGTCGAAGGCCACCGGATCCTCCCCGCGCAGGATGAGCTCCTCGTTGAGGGTGTCCAGCATCTCCAGGAAGGACATGTCGGAGGAGATCCCGTCCACCTCGTACGTGGACATCGCTCCGTCGGCGTCGGCGTTCTTCTGCCGCCAGACGCGCAGGGTGAGCTTCATGCGTAGCTCCGCTGAGTGGGGTGGACGTACTCGAAGACCAGGTCTTCCTTGTGCAGGACGGGGGCCTCGCCGGTGCCGGTGAACTCCCAGGCCGCCGCGTAGGCGAACTCCTCGTCCCGGCGGGCGGCCTCGCCGTCGGGCGTCTGGGACTCCTCTCGGAAGTGGCCGCCGCAGGACTCGGCGCGGTGCAGCGCGTCGAGGCACATCAGCTCGGCGAGTTCCAGGTAGTCGACGACGCGATTCGCCTTCTCCAGGGACTGGTTGAACTCCTCGCCGGTGCCCGGGACCTTGATCCGGCGCCAGAACTCCTCACGGATCTGTGGGATGCGCTCCAGCGCCTTGCGCAGCCCGGAGTCGGTGCGGGCCATCCCGCAGAACTCCCACATGAGTTCGCCGACCTCGCGGTGGAAGGAGTCCGGGGTGCGGTCGCCGTCGACGGCGAGGAGCAGGTTGAGCCGGTCCTCGGTCTCCGCCAGCACCTCCTGCACGGCGGGGTGTTCGTCGGTCACCGCGTCCTGGTGCGGGTTGCGGGCGAGGTAGTCGTTGATGGTCGCCGGCAGCACGAAGTAGCCGTCGGCGAGGCCCTGCATCAGCGCGGAGGCGCCGAGGCGGTTGGCGCCGTGGTCGGAGAAGTTGGCCTCGCCGATCGCGAACAGGCCGGGGATCGTGGTCTGGAGGTCGTAGTCGACCCACAGTCCGCCCATCGTGTAGTGCACGGCGGGATAGATCCGCATCGGCACCTGGTACGGATCCTCGTCGGTGATCCGCTGGTACATGTCGAAGAGGTTGCCGTACTTGGCCTCGACGGCCTTCCGCCCCATCCGCTCGATGGCGTCGGCGAAGTCGAGGTAGACGCCCTGCCCGCCGGGGCCCACTCCCCTGCCCTCGTCGCAGACGTTCTTCGCGGCGCGGGAGGCGATGTCACGCGGGACGAGGTTGCCGAAGGAGGGGTAGATGCGCTCCAGGTAGTAGTCGCGCTCGTCCTCGGGGATCCGGTTCGGCGGACGGGTGTCGCCCTTGGCCTTCGGCACCCAGATCCGGCCGTCGTTGCGCAGCGACTCGCTCATCAGCGTCAGCTTGGACTGGTGGTCGCCGGTGCGCGGGATGCACGTCGGATGGATCTGCGTGAAGCAGGGGTTGGCGAAGTGGGCGCCTCGGCGGTGGGCCCGCCAGATCGCCGTCGCGTTGGAGTTCATGGCGTTCGTCGACAGGTAGAAGACGTTGCCGTAGCCGCCGGAGGCCAGGACGACCGCGTCCGCGAAGTACGTGTCGACGCGGCCGGTGACGAGGTCCCGGGCCACGATGCCCCGCGCCCGCCCGTCGACGACGATCAGGTCGAGCATCTCGGTGCGCGGGTGCATCTCGATGTTCCCGGCGGCGATCTGCCTGCTGAGGGCCTGGTAGGCGCCGAGCAGCAGCTGCTGACCCGTCTGCCCGCGGGCGTAGAAGGTCCGGGAGACCTGCACCCCGCCGAAGGAGCGGGTGTCGAGCAGACCGCCGTACTCCCGGGCGAAGGGCACGCCCTGGGCGACGCACTGGTCGATGATCTCGACGGAGATCTGCGCGAGCCGGTGCACGTTGGACTCGCGGGCCCGGAAGTCGCCGCCCTTGACGGTGTCGTAGAACAGCCGGTGGATGGAGTCGCCGTCGTTTCGGTAGTTCTTGGCCGCGTTGATGCCGCCCTGTGCGGCGATCGAGTGGGCGCGGCGCGGGGAGTCCTGGTAGCAGAACTGGACGACGTGGTAGCCCTGTTCGGCGAGCGTGGCGCCCGCCGAGCCGCCCGCGAGGCCGGTGCCCACCACGATCACCGTGTGCTTGCGCCGGTTGGCGGGGTTGACGAGCTTGGCCTCGAAACGGCGGGTGTCCCAGCGCTCGTTGACGGGCCCCGAGGGCGCCTTGTCGTCGGTCAGCGGCGCGCCGGTCGTGTAGTCGACGTAGGTCATGTTCAGCTCACCACTCCGGTCATGACACCCACGGGTACGGCGATGAATCCGGCCGTGAGCAGCAGTGCGAGGACGTTCGCGACGGCCTTGAGGGCGCGGTCGCGGGTGCGGCTGCCGACGCCGAGGGTCTGGGCGGCACTCCAGAAGCCGTGCCGTACGTGCAGGCCGAGGGCGAGCATCGCGACGATGTAGATGACGTTGCCGTACCAGGTGGAGAAGGTGTCCACGACGTTCTGGTACGGGTGGCCCTCCTGGAAGCCGCCCGAGTGCACGGTGCCGGTCGTCAGGTCGAGGATGTGCCAGACGATGAACAGGCCGAGGATGATCCCGCCCCAGCGCATGGTGCGCGTCGCGTAGCCGGCCCGGGGCTTCCTGTGGATGTACTTGCTGGGCCGCGCCCGGATGTCCCGGCGGCTGAGCTGGTAGGCGGAGCCGGCGTGCGCGACGACGGCGACGACCAGCACGATCCGGATGAGCCAGAGCGTCCACTCGTAGTGCATGAACGGTTCGCCGACCGTGCGCAGCCAGTGCGCGTAGTGGTTGAACTCGCCCGCCCCGAAGAAGATCTTCAGGTTGCCGATCATGTGGACGACCAGGTACAGCAGCATGATCAGCCCGCTGACGGCCATCACGGCCTTCTTGCCGACAGTGCTGTCCCACACGGTGCGTGCCATGGACGGCCGTCGGTCCGTCCGCGTTGCCAGAGCCATGGGTCAAGACGCTAGAGCCGAAGGCCCCGATCGGTCCAAGACATGGTCCGGCTTGATTCCATAGCGAGCGACTATCGTACGAGGATGCAGTTCCAGCAGCTCCAGTACTTCGTGGCGGTCGCCGAGACCCGCCACTTCACCCGTGCCGCCGAGGCGGTCCATGTCGCCCAGCCCTCCCTGTCGCAGCAGATCAGGGCCCTGGAGCGGGAGCTCGGGGCGGACCTCTTCCTGCGGGCGCGCGGCAACATCTCGCTCACCGACGCGGGTGAGGCCCTGCTGCCGCTGGCCCGGCGCATCCTGGCGGACGCGGACACGGCCCGGCACGAGGTGCAGGAGCTGGTGCAGCTGCGCAGCGGGCGGGTGCGGCTCGGCGCGACCCCGAGCCTGTGCACCGGTCTGCTGCCGGACGTGCTGCGCGCCTTCCACGACCGCTATCCCGGGATCCGGCTGATGATCGAGGAGGGCGGCTCCCACGACCTCGTACGGCTGCTCGCGCGCGGTGCTCTCGACCTGGCCCTGGTGGTCCTCCCGCTGCCCACGCCGTCCCCGGCGCTGACGACGGTGGAACTGCTGCGCGAGGACCTGGTCGTCGTCTCCTCGCCGGAGGCGCCGGCGCCGGGTGGTCCTGGCCGGCGTACCGTGCGCGTCGCCGACCTGGAGAGCGAGCCCCTTGTGATGTTCCGGCACGGCTACGACCTGCGTGAACTGACCGTCGCCGCATGCCGCGCCGAGGGGTTCGAGCCCGACTTCGCGGTGGAGGGCGGGGAGATGGACGCCGTCCTCGGCTTCGTGCGGGCGGGGCTGGGTGTGGCCGTCGTCCCGCGGATGGTCGCCACGCGCTCGGGGCGGGGGCTGCGGGTCACCCCGCTCGCCCGGCCAGGGCTGCACCGGACGATCGCGCTGGCCCACCGCAGCGACGTGGCTCCGCCGCGCGCGGCACGGGAGTTGCAGCGGATGCTGCTGGAGCGCTGAGCAGTCGTAGCATGAGGTTTTCTCAGACGGGGTGGGCGGGGATGAAGCGGCGGATCGTTGCGGTGGGCGCGGCACTGCTGGTGCTGGTGGGGTGCGCGGGGAACACCTCGTCCGGCGGACCGAAGACCCCGGCGGTCCCGTCGTCGTCCGGCGCCTCGGGGCCGACGGTGGAGACGAGCTCGATGTCCGTCTCCGGCCCGTGGCGCGCGTGGACGGCGCCCCTCTCCCGCCAGGAGGCCCAGGGCAGTTGCGGCGCGACCGCGCACCAGGTGGTGTGCGCGACCGACTCCGGCGGCTTCGTGGGCCGTTCGCGGGCCGACGGCCGTATCACCTGGACCGTGCCCGCGGGCGACCGCGGCAAGAGCGCCGGACTGTTCGTCGACGCGGCCGACGAACGGGCCGTGACCGGGGTCGCGGGCAGGCTCCGCGCGGCGAACCTGCGGACGGGTGCACAGGCGTGGACCCGTCGACTGCCCACCGGCCGCGCCTACTTCGCCCTCGGCGCCGCGGACGGGATCGTCTACGCTCTGCACGCACCGGAGCCCTTCACCGGCACCGCCGCCGTCCTCGACGCCGTTCGCGCGTCCGACGGCAGGCCCCTCTGGCACCGGTCCGTCGACTGGAGCCCGGGCGAACCCCTGGCCGCCTTCCGGGGCCGGGTCTACACGTCCGACGGCACCCGGGTCACCGCCCGCGACGCCCGCACCGGCACCACCCTGGCGACCAGCCCCACGAGCGTCGAGTGCCCGCACCTCGTCACCGGCGGCCACTACCTGGTGTGCACCGGCAGCCCGTTCTCCGCCGAGGACACCTTCCCGCCCATGCACCGCCTGGATCCGGCGACGTTGAGGCCGCTGCCGACCCCACGGAACACGATCAACAAGCCCGTGCACGGGGTGATCTCCGACGACGGGGTCCTGGTGCTGTACGAGGCCGGCGCCGAGGACACGAGCGCGGGCAACTGGTTCGCGTACGACCTCGAGAACGACCGCAAGCTGTGGAGCACCTACGCCACCGAGGTGGACGTCGCGGTGGCCGGCGGCCGGTTCGTGACCTTCACCCCCGGCACCGACCACACCACGCGGGACCGCCTGCTCACGATCGACCTGCACGCGGGTCCGCAGGGCACCGGAAGCGCCGCGCCCCGCATGTCCCCGGCCTACGCGCAGACGAGGGACGGCGAACACCCCGTGCTCGTCGTACCGGGCGGGGACACGGGCCACGTCCTCGTCATGGCCCGTACCCACGGTTCCCTGCGCTCACTGCCGCTCCCCTAGGACCGGGGCGGCACTCAGCCCGTCGCGTCCACCAGCGCCAGCTCGTGCAGCCGCTCCGGCGGGCCGGGGCGGGCGTAGTACCAGCCCTGGGCCGTGTCGCAGCCCAGTATCCGCAACTGCTCGGCCTGGGCCCCGGTTTCGACGCCCTCGACGGTCACCGCGAGGTTCAGGCCGTGGGCGAGCGAGACGATCCCCTCGACGATCTTGAGATCGACCGGGTCGGCGGGGAACTGCTGCATGCTCTGGGTGAAGGAGCGGTCCAGCTTGAGGACGCTGACCGGGAGCCGGCGGAGGTTCGCCAGGTTCGAGTAGCCGGTGCCGAAGTCGTCCAGGGCGATGTCGACGCCCATCTCCGCGAGTCGGCGCAGCGGCTTGAGCAGGTCGTCGTCGGCGCCGATGAGGGCCGACTCGGTGACCTCGAGGCAGAGGGCGTCCGGGGCGACCCCGGTGCGCTCCAGGATGTCCACGGTGTCCTGGACCAGGCCGGGGTGGGTGAGCTGGCAGGGCGAGAGGTTGACGTTGATGCGGAGCGGGTCGCCCGCGACGTCCTCGCCGTGGCGTTCTCGCCACTCGCGGGCCTGGCGCACCGACTGCTCCAGGACCCAGCGGCCGAGCGGCACGATCAGCCCGGTGTGCTCCGCGAGCGGGATGAACCGGTCGGGGCCGAGGACGCCGTGCTGCGGGTGGAGCCAACGCACCAGCGCCTCGGCGCCCCGCACGCTGCCGTCGCCGAGATGCACCAGCGGCTGGTACTCGATGAAGAACTCGCCCCGCTCCAGGGCGGCGGGCAGCTGGGTCGTCAGCCCGTGCCGGGTGATGGCGCGGGCGTCGGCCTCCGGGTCGGCCAGCTCGAAGCGGTTGCCGCCCGCCGACTTGGCCCGGTACATGGTGATGTCGGCGCTGCGCAGCACCTCCGCGGGGCCCCGCTCGCCCACCGGGCCCTCGACGATCCCGATGCTGCCGCGCACGGTCAGCTCCCGGCCGTCGATACGGACCGGGGCGAGCAGCACGTTCATGATGCGCGCCGCGAGGTCGTCGACCTCGCTCTCGGTGTCGGGTCCGGTGGTCAGCGCCACGAACTCGTCACCGCCCAGACGGGCGACCATCTCTCCCGGCGCGGTCGCGCAGGACTGGAGACGGTCGGCGACCTCGACGAGGAGCCGGTCGCCCGCCGCGTGGCCGAGGCTGTCGTTGATGGTCTTGAAGCCGTCGAGGTCGAGGTAGCACAGGCCGAACCGCTGGCCCTCACCGGCACTGAGCGCCTTCTCCAGGCGCTCGAAGAACAGGGTGCGGTTGGGCAGCCCGGTCAGGGCGTCGTGCGTGGCCTCGTAGCGCAACCGGAGGTTGAGCAGCCGGCGCTCGGTGGTGTCCTCCATGAGGGCGAGCTGGTACTGCGGGGTGCCGTCGGCGTCGCGCAGCAGGGAGACCGTCAGGTTGGTCCACAGGACCGTTCCGTCCGGGCGGGAGAAGGCCTTTTCGAGGTGGTAGTGCTCGCGCTCGCCGCGGACGAGTTCGTCGTAGAGCGTCCAGGTCTGGGGCGCGTCCTCGGGGTGGGTCCACTCCTGGACCTTGCGGCCGCGCATCGTCTGGTCGGTGATGCCGAACATGCGCAGCAGGGCGCCGTTGACCTGGAGGACGTTGCCGTCCAGGTCGGCGATGCCGATCCCTATGGCCGCGCCCTCGAACACCGCGCGGAAGCGTGCCTCGGTCGCGTGCAGCGCCTGTGCCACCACGCCCTGCGCCTCCAGGGCGGCCTGTGCGATGGCCTCCTGCTCGCCCAGCGTCCGCTCGCGCAGCGCCTGCGCGAACCCGGCGGCCATGGCGTGCTGCAGCCGCGCGGACCGGGACCGCAGGTCCTCGCGGTCGCCGTCGCCGCCGCAGTAGAGCACCAGGTAGGCATCGACGCAGTCCAGGGAGCGGGTCAGCGCCTCAGGGTCGGTGCAGTGCGCGCCCACGAGGGCGGCGCCCACCGCCCGGCCCTCGTCCGTGTCGACGGTCCTGGCCGCGAGCGCCTGGCTCAACCTGCGGGCCAGCGACAGCAGTTGCTCGTCGAACTCCGGCCGGGTCGCGGACGTCGAGGTCACCGGGAACACGGCCCGGCTCCAGATCGTCGCGAACCGGCGCAGTCTGTCCTCCGGGCCGTCCGGTTCCGCGCTCACGCCGCCCGCCCCACGCCGCCGAACTGGGAGAAGGCCCAGGGGTCCTCGTCGTCGGGGTCCCAGTTCTCCGACTCCGGCCGCCACCGCGGCATCGGTACCAGTCCGGGTTCCACCATGTCGTACCCCTCGAAGAACCGTGCGATCTCGTTGTGCGAGCGCATGATCAGCGGGTTGCGGATGTCCTCGTACACGTCCATCGCGCCCTGAACCTGCTCCTGCGACAGCGGGATTCCCTCGTAGGCGGCGTGCGTGAGCACCAGCAGGCTGCCGGGCGCGAACGCGTCGCGCAGCTCGGCCACCGCCTCGTAGGGGTCGTCCGCGTCTTCCACGAAGTGCAGTATGGCAACGAGAAGCACCGCCACCGGACGGTTCGGGTCGATCAGCCGCCGGACCTCGGCACTGTCCAGGATCTCCTGGGGCTTGCGGAGGTCGGCCGCGACGACGCCCGCGTCCGGGTTGTCGGCGATGACCGCCTTGCTGTGCGCGACCGCCACCGGATCGTGGTCGACGTAGACGACACGGGCACCGGGGCTGGCGCTCTGGGCGACCTCGTGGACGTTGCCGAAGGTGGGGATGCCGGAGCCGATGTCCAGGAACTGCGTGATGCCCTGGTCGACCGCGAAGCGCACCGCCCGTCGCATGAACGCCCGGTTCGCCTGCATGATCTTCGGCAGTCCCGGGACGTGCTCCATGGCCTTGCGGGCCGCCACCCGGTCGGCCTCGAAGTTGTGCGAACCGCCCAGGTAGAAGTCGTAGATACGCGCGACGCTCGGCACCGAGATGTCGATGCTCCGGGGAGCCCAGGCGGGACGCTCCATGTATCTCTCCAAGGCGTAGGCGATCCGGTGTTCGAGCTGAGGCTACTGATCGCCCGCCAATGGAGCGAGTGGAAACGGAAATTGACCGTCCGTTCCCGGTCACTGCCTGCGGCACGTGCCGCTGGGAGGCGGCTGTGGATTCTCTACGAAACGTAGGCGCGGCACTGCGGAGAGTTCCGGAACCTGCGCCGAATCGCGGGGAGTTGAGGGGAATGACGGCAAACCGGTCCGACCCCTCCGTGCGGCGCGGAGGGGTCGGACCGGTGGTTCGGTGAGGCGGGCGTCACTTGTCGGAGACGCCGACCATCTCTCCGTTGGGACGGACGGCGTACCAGGTGCCGCCGACGCCCTGGCCGTTGGTGTCCCCGGCCTCCTTGTCGCCCGAGAAGGTGTAGATGGGCGAGCAGTTGACCGTCTGCTGCTTCACACCGTCGCCGCGGGTGAAGCTCATCAGACCCTTCTTCTGGACGCCCTTGGTGTCGTTCGACGACACCGGGGCGACGGCCGGCCACTTCTCCAGGCAGGCGCCGTTGCAGTTCGAGACAGGCTCGGGCCAGGCCTTGTCCTTGGCGAAGCGGTAGACCGTCATGCCGTTCTTGTCGACGACAATCTCGCCCAGGTTGGGGTCGTTGCGCGTGGACAGTCCGGGCAGGCTGGCGACCGACGCCTTCTTGCCCGTGGGCGCCAGCGCGTACCACTTGCCGCCCACACCCTGGCCGGTCAGATCGCCGGCCTTGGTGTCCTTGGCGTAGCGGTAGGCCGGCCAGCCGCCGATGGTCAGCTGCTTGCTGCCGTCGGACCGGGTCACCTCACCGAGCAGCGCCTTGTCGATACCGGCGCCTGCCGAGGCGTCGTCCGCGGGCACCGGGGGCCAGGCCGTCGCACAGTCGCCGTTGCAGTTCGACTTCGGCGGCTCGGCGGTGTCCTCGTCGAAGCGGTAGAGGCTGAGACCGGCGCTGTCGGTCAGCACGTCCCCGAGCTCGGCGTTCGCGGACACCTCGAGCTTGCCGGCCGAGGCCGACTGGGCGCCCAGGTTCCCCTGGCCACCGCCCACGGTGGGGCTGGCGCTCGGGCTGGTACCGGTCCCGATACCGGAGCCGACGCCGCCGTAACCGCCCGCAGCCGCTGTGGCACCGACGTTCTGGCTGCCCACCGACGACGTGCCGCTTTCCTGACCGCACGCCGTCGTCAGAGCCAGCACCGCCGCGGCGCTTGCCACGAGTGAGGCGTTCCGCCAGGAGGTCTTCATCGTCAACTCCCCATAATTCAAAAGGGTGTTGCAGCGCCCTGCTGCGCCGCCGCACGACCATGGGTACGCACCGGAGCAGGGGTTGTGTTCAACCGTCCCGCAAATTTCTTTTCGGATGCTGTGACCACACCCGCCCCGTGCCGCACAGATGTACGCCTCCTCGGACGGACGAGCGTTTCGAATTCAAACATCGGGCGACCCCTTGTCCCTCCTTCGGAGCAATCTCTTCGTGCCCGCGCGCGAGACGGCGCGACAGGCCTCATGATCTCCGTCGTGCATCGACCCGAATCACCCCAATCCGCCTCCGCCATACGGGGGTTGGCCCTGCTGACCTTGACGTGGGCGCTGATCGGCCCCACGGCGGGGGCGGCCGAGGCGGATGCCTGGGCCTGCGCCTCGGTCGGTCCCGACGGCGCCCAGGTGGTGGCGGTCGCCGGAAGCCTCACCTGGCCGACCTTCCCGCCGTGCCCGAAGCCCGAGCCCCCGCCCCCGCCGACCCCCACTCCCCCGCCCCCCGAGACCCCGTGTCCGCCGACCCCCACTCCCGAGCCCGCGCCGCCCCCGACCCGGAAGCCACCGAAGCCGACGCCGAAGCCGACGCCCACGCCGCCTCCCGAGCCGCCGGCTCCCACGCCCCCGCCGCCCGCACCGGCGCCGCAACCGGCCGCACCCCGGCCGCGCCCCACACCGCCCCCCGCACCCGACCCCACGCCGACTCCCAGCCCGACACCGACGCGCAAGCCGCCGCCCAGGCCGGCCCCGGGCCCCTCCGCGAGCCCGGTGACCTACCCGGCGTACCACCACGCGAAGGCGCCCGAACGGCCGACGCACAGCACCACCTCGCCCGTGATCTACGTCCTGCTCATCACCGCGCCCGCGGTGGTCGCCGTGGCCGCCCTGCGGCCCCGCTAGTGCCGACTCTGGAGGCATCCCTTGCCGGAATGGCTTGTTCTCATCCTCGCGATGCTGGCCGCGTGCGCCGTGGTGGTCGCCATCACGCTCATCCGCCACAAGGCGGCACCCGTGGACGAGGATCCCAGCGAGACCCCGGACGTCATCGAGTACATGACGATGTGGATCGGGGTGGTGTACGCCATCGTCCTGGGTCTGGCCATCGCGGGCGTGTGGGAGGCGCGCAGCTCCGCCCAGGACCACGTCCAGGCGGAGGCGCAGGCGCTGCACGAGATCTCGGAGCGGGTCCAGGTCTATCCGGCCGACGTCCGTGACCGCATTCGGGCCGATGTCAACGCCTATGTCGGACACGTCGTCACCACCGAGTGGAAGGAGATGGCCGACCACCGCCGCATGACCGAGCGCGGCACCGAGCTCCTCGACCGTCTCCGCACGGACGTCACCTCCTACCAGCCGAGGACCGACTTCGAGGCCCAGGCCTACCAGCCGCTCGTCGACCAGGTGGCCGCCGCGGACCAGGCCCGCAACGCCCGCGCGGACTCGGTCGAGCCCACCATGCCCGGCGTGGTCTGGTTCGGTCTGCTGGGGGGCGGGGTCATCACGATCGGGATGGTCTTCGCGCTGCAGATCCGGCGTACGGCCCGCGAGCTGATCCTGGCCGGCCTGTTCTCCGCGCTGATCGCCTTCCTGCTCTTCCTGATCTGGGACTTCGACGCCCCCTACAGCCGCGGCATCACGGCGTCGGCGGAGCCGTTCCTCGCCCTCTTCCCGCACGCCAAGGGCTGACGGCCGCTCACCACGGGCACTCGCGGGGGACGTCCAGCGGCCGACACGCCGTCGGCGTCCCCTGAGCGGCCCACACGCGTGCCCCATTCGGAGCGACAGCGATCGCGCGGACGTACACCTGTTCCTAGCGTTTCGGTCATCGAGGTGCATTTCTGACGTAGGCGGAAAAGGTCCGCAGCTGCTCCTCGGGGACCGGAGGAACCACCATGCGCGCGATACGCGTCGCTTCGGCCGCACTGCTGGGCGTGACCGCCCTGGCCTTCTCCGCACCGGCAGCCACGGCGAAGGGCGACAACAACGTCACGCCCTTCGGCTTCAGCGTCCTGCCCTCGACCATCGCCCCGGGCGGGCAGGTGACGCTGCTGCTCGAACGGGACCACGGCGGCTGCAAGGGCTCGGCGACCGTCACCTCGGCGGTGTTCGACACCATCACCATCCCCTCGCACAAGAGCCAGGCGACGGCCGTCGTCGACTGGGACGCCAAACCCGGCGCGGTCTACCACGTGACGTTCACCTGCGACGGCGTGAGCGGCTCCACGGGCCTGACCATCGCCGGCGGCCGCGTCGGCCCCACTCCGGTGCCGCTCAACCCCGACCGCGGCGTGCACGCCGGTGAGGGCGGCAGCTTCGCCGGACTGGACGTCAAGGAGCTCGGCATGGGCGCCCTGCTGATCGTGGGCTCCATCGGGGCGGCCTACCACTTCTCCCGCCGCCGCGCCGGCGAGGACGGCAGCTGACGGAGCGGCCGGACGCACGGACCTCCGCCCCGGCTCCTCTCGGAAGCCGGGGCGGAGGTCCGTGTCACGTGCGGTTCGACGTCTCCGAAGGGGTGGAGATCAGATGTGCCGCTCGGACCGCCGGCGCATCCAGAACACCCCGCCGCCGATGACGGCCAGAGCCACCAGGCCGCCGCCGATGGCCATGTCGGCCGGGGTGGCCCCGCTGGTGCTGCTGCCGCCGAGACCGCCGCGGACACCGCCGATGACGGTGAAGGCCGTCGGGTTGATCACGGTCCCGTTGCCGCACACGACGCTGATGCTGTGCGATCCCGTCGCCGCGTTCCGGTTGACCGTGGCGCGTCCCGTCGCCAGGTTGTTGGCCCCCGTCGTCAGCCGGGTCGTCGGGAACGCGTCCGAGCTCGCGGTGGCGTTGCCGGTGCAGTTGTTGACGGTGATGGTCAGTTGGCCGCCCCGGGCGATGACATTGGGCAGGGCGACGACATTACTCGGGTTCAGGTTCATGCCGTCCCGCGCGACGGCCGCCGGGGCGGCGAGTCCGAGCACGGCGACCGCGGCGCCGGCGACCGCCAGGGCACGAGTAGTACGCATGTGAATCCTCCGCGGGAGACGCCCCGGGAACGGTCCCCGGTGGATCGGCGAGAAAACGCCTCCCAGAAAGACCCTCAGATGCCGTGCGCGAGCCCGCATTTCGACACTGGTCCGTCCTGGTGAGAGGACACGCCGAACGAAAAGCGCACAATCGGATATCTCCGCAGGTCACACACCGTCAGAAAATTCCTGTTCACGGCAACTCGGATGGCGCACGACCCGCGTTCGGCGGCCACCCGTTCGCCGCCGCCCCGTCGCCGCTTTCACGCGCGGGACTTAGCGTTCTCGTATGCGCGAATGACGTGGCGACGGCCGTGTCGAGAAGGGAAGTCAATGTCTGCGTCCGAGCTGGCCGATCTGGCCGAAGAGGAGGAGCAGCGGAAGAAGCGCGCTCCCTGGGGCGTGATAGCGCTTGTTCTGCTGACCGGCCTCGCGCTCATTCGGAACGGTTCGGGGGAGTTCGACGTCGGGCCGCCGCAGCCCGCGTCGGCGGCCGCGGCGGACAGCCGGGTGCACGGCACCGCCTTCGGCAACACCCCCGCTCCCCTGCCGTACGCCGTGCCCGACCGCGTGTCCATCCCCGCGATCCGCGTCGACGCCCCGATGCTGCCGGTCGGTCTGGACCCGGACGGCTGGGTCGGCGCGCCGCCGCCGGAGGACCCGAACCTGGCCGGCTGGTTCACCGGCGCGGTCTCCCCCGGCGAGAAGGGCACCGCGGTCGTCGTCGGACATGTCGACAACAAACAGGGCCCCGCCGTGTTCTACGGACTCGGGGCCCTGAAGAAGGGAAATCGCGTCGAGATCAGACGCAAGGACGGAAAAACGGCGATCTTCGAGATCTACGGCATCGAGGTCTTCGAGAAGAACAACTTCCCCGGCGACCGCGTCTACGGCTCCAAGGGGACCCCCGAATTGCGGGTCATCACCTGCGGAGGCGGTTTCTCCAAGCAGAACGGCTATGCCGGCAATGTGGTCGCCTTCGCCCGCCTGGTCGAGGTCCGCTGAGCGTTCCCCGACCCGGCGGGCGTGTTCCGGTTATGCGTACTGCCGGCGCGGAACGGTGATGTGGTAGCCGGAATCGATGAGCTGCGGGAGATAGTCGCGCAGCGCCCGGACACTCTGGGAGCGGTCGCCCCCGGCGTCGTGCGAGAGCACCACGACGCCGGGGGCGGCCCCGTTCTCGACCCGGCCGACGATGCGGCGCGTGCCCGGCCTGGTCCAGTCGAGGGTGTCGACGGTCCAGGCGAGGGGGTCCATGCCGAGTTCGGCACCGAGTTGGAAGGCGGCCCGGTTCCAGGCGCCGTAGGGGGCACGGAACCATTCGGGACGCTCTCCGTACGCGTCCTCGATGACGTCGCAGGTACGTTCCATCTCGGAGCGGATGCGGGAGCGGCTGAGCCGGGTGAGCAGCGGGTGCGACCAGGTGTGGTTGCCGACGACGTGCCCCTCGTCGGCCATCCGGGCCAGCAGGTCCTGGTTGTCGACCGCCATCTCCCCGCACACGAAGAACATCGCGCGCACGTCGTACTCGGCCAGGGTGTCCAGGATGTGCGGGGTGTAGCGGGGGTCGGGTCCGTCGTCGAAGGTCAGCACCATGGTCCGGCCGAGTCCGGACACCTTCAGCAACGGCTCGTGGCGCACGGCAGTGGTCCTGGGAGCGGCCTGCGGCGGGCCGTATCCGGTCAGGGGCTGGAGGCGGTAGGCCGAGGAGTTGACCGCGCGATGGGCGGGTGGGCCGGCGGCGGGCAGTGCCGGCCGCACCGGCTCTCCGCCGGTGACCGCCGCGAGCACTCCGGCCGTGCCGGCGGCTCCGAGCGCGGCGGCGCCGGCCAGCAGGGCCCGGCGCCGGGTGAGCACCGCCGCCGTCGACGACAGCCGTGTGAGCAACTGATCCTTCGTCATGACTCATCAGTCGCCCGGCGGAGCGCCGACGCACCTCAGCAACACCGGTGCGGCGGCACGAATACACCCGCCCGGCCCAGTGCGATGCCCCGGGGCGGCATGACGGAGCGTCAGGACGACGTCGCGCGGGGCAGATCGGCTTCGGCACCCGGCCTCGTCCCCTCCGTCGAGGCCGGGTGCTGCCGAGGACCACGGCGGGCCCTAACGGGCGGCCCTGTCGCGGCCCGCCCTCCGGGTGCCCTTTCCCCGCGAATCTTGCGCACCGATGTCGAGCGGTCCCACCTGCCGCCCGGACCTGCGGCTTCCGATAACCTCGCAGCCGTGACGGAACAGCACTCGCACCAGTTCGAGCGGGGCACGGACGGGCCCAAGGTGATCGTCGTCGGCGTGGACGGCTCCGACTCCTCGCTCCGCGCCGCGGCGTACGCCGGAGGTCTGGCCCGACGGCAGCACGCGCTGCTCGCCGTGGTGTACGTCCAGCCGGTCATCGCCTCGGGTGCGGCGCTCGGCGCGCCGGTCGCCGAGACCACGGACGAGATCGCCGAGGACCTGGTCGCCCAGATCCGGCGCGCGACCGAGCAGAACAAGGGGATATTCGACGTGCGCTGGGAGTTCCACACCTTCCGCGGCGATCCCTACAGCGGACTGACGAAGGCGGCGGACGAGCTCCAGGCCGACGCGGTGGTCGTCGGCGCCTCGGAGCAGGCCGGCCACCGGATCGTCGGGTCCGTCGCGGTACGGCTGGTCAAGGCGGGCCGCTGGCCGGTGACCGTGGTGCCGTGATCCAGGCGTGCCCAGCCGTCGCCCGGCCGTCGTCCGGCCGAGGTCAGGCCAGGGCCTCCTCGCGCAGCCGGTCGAGGACCTTCAGCCGGCCCTCCGCCTCGATCCGGGCCGTGGTCACCCGCTGCGGGTAGCAGCGCATGAACATCCGGGTGAAGTGGGTGCCGTAGTGGATGTGCTCGGCGGAGCCCGCGGTGTCGAGGGGGCGGGCCACCGCGTTGAAGGCCGGTTCGTGGAAGTAGGCGAGGGTGTACCGCTCGCGGGCGGCCAGGCGGACCTTGTGCGGGGTCGACAGGAGGGCGCCGCCGGTCATGAACTGCATGATGTCGCCGGGGAAGACAGTGAGGACGGCCGGGACCGGGGTGACGTAGGTCCAGGGTTCGTCGTGTTCGTAGCGGCCGGCCATGGACTCGCCGGGCAGCCAGTTGCGGCCGCGTTCCTCGCCCGGGACGGGCGGGCGGACGTACAGGCCGCCGACGTCGTCCTGGGCGGCGATGACGAGCAGGCCGTAGTCGGTGTGGGCGCCGATTCCGCGTTCCGAGGTGGCGTCGGCGGGCGGGAAGCGCAGCACGCGCATGTGGTGCCAGCCGTCGGTGGTGAGCCGGGTGAAGCGGTCCGGGTCGTCGAGACCGAGTCCGAGGGCCGTCAGCCGGAGCAGCCGGTGGCCGATCTCGCCGACGACCTTCATGTAGTCCTTCATGGCGCGCGCGTAGCCGGGTGAGGGCCAGGGTGCGGGGCCGTGGCAGGGCCACCGGTCGATGACGCGGGGGTCGTCGGCCGGGATGTCGGGACAGACCGTGAAGATCTCCGAGCCGTCCCGCTGTCCTGCCGTCTCCTCCTCGCCGGAGGCCACGTAACCGCTGTAGCTGAGGTCCGAGACATGGGCGGTCTTCTCGGCCAGGGGTCTGCGGCAGAACGCCCTGGACGCCGCCAACGCGCGTTCCGTCGCCGCCTGCTGGTCGAGGGTGGCGTGGACCTGGAAGATGCCGTCGCGCTGCCAGGCGGCGACCAGTGCCCGGCCGAGGGCACGGTCGCCGTCCGTGTCGCGCACGACGGTGGGCAACCGGAAGGTCTGAAGAGGGCTCTGTGGCTCACTGGTCATGGCGGACGCTCCGAGACCCCTGTGCTGTGGTTGCGCGGCAAACTACTCCGGCCACTTCCTCCTGAACAGCCGTTCAGTTCACTTGCCGCCGCCGGATTTCGTGCGGTGTCCTCCGTCCCGCCCGTCCCGGAGCCGTCCTTATCTCCCGTCAGCGTTTTCCGAACGCGAAGGGATGAGACGTAGTCCCCATTTTTGTATGGGCGAGGGGGTTCTCCGGCGCAAATCGATCGAGAGCATCGAGGGGCTTGAGGCCGACGCGGCTCAGGCTTCGAACGGCCGCTCGGCCTGTGGCAGCTGACCGCATTCGGCGTAGGCGGCATCGTCGGCGCGGGCGTCCTCACCCTGGCCGGGACCGTGGCCGACGGTACGGCGGGGTCCGCAGTCCTCGTCTCCTTCCTCGCGACCGGCGCCGCGAGCGCGGCGGCCGCGCTGTCGTGCGCGGCCGCCTTCATGGTGAGGGGAGCGTCAGAGCGAGCGCAGGAAGTCCAGCACGATCGCGTTGAACTCCTCGGGCTTCTCCAGGTTGGGAAAGTGCCCGGCGTCCGCGATCGTCACCGATCGTCCGTGCGGGACCGTCCGCACGAGCCGCTCGGGCATGTCGATGCCGTCGGCCGCGTCGAGGGCACCGTGGACGGCGAGAACCGGTACGTCGATCTCAGGCACCCGGCTCCAGGGATCGTCGAGCGGAACGTGCCAGTTCGTCTCGCCGAGGGTGTGCTTGGCGACGGTGTGCGTCGCCATCTCCCGCACCTGCTCTATGACGTCGGGGTCGACGTCGTCGACGGTGCGGTGCGGTCCGACCACGTTCTTGGCGAAGGCATCGAGCCAGTCGGTGACCTCACCGGCGGCCAGCATGCGGGCCGACTCGGCGGCGCGTTCCACCGTCCACGGGTCGGTGTACTCGAACGCGCTGGTCCCGCCTCCGCAGACGGCCAGTGCGCGGACCAGCCCGGGGTGTTCCAGCGCCGTGTCGGTGGCGACCGCGGCGCCCATGCACAGACCGACGAGGACCGCGGGCCCCGCGTCGAGATGCCGCAGCAGGTCGCCGAGGTCGTCGGCCCAGCGGAACGGCCCGCTCGCGTTGGCGGAGAACCCGTGGCCCCGCACGTCGGGCGCGATCACGCGGTAGCCGGCGGAGACCAGGGCCGGTATCTGGTGGTCGAAGACCCGGTGGTCGACGTAGCCGGGGTGCACGAGGACCACGAGGTCCCCGGTTCCGGTGTCGCGATAGGCGAGGTCCCCGTCCGTGGAGGTGAAGAAACGCAGATCCGAAGCTGTGGCTGCTGTCGTCATGACAACCAAGGTGTCATCATTTCCCGCGTTTGACAACCGAGGTGTCATGATGGCCGGATGAGCGACATGGACAAGCCACTTCCCTCGGACGAACTCGGCCACCGCGTCTCCGAGGTGTTCGACCTGGTGGGCGCGCTCTACCGGCGCGGCCTGCGCAAACTGGAGCAGGACGAGGCGGACCGGGGGATGTCCGTCGGTGTGCGGTCCGTCCTCGTCCTGCTGCACCGGTACGGGCCCATGACGGTTCCTCAGATGGCCCGGATCATGGCGCTGACCCGGCAGTTCGTGCAGCGCATGACCAATGACGCGATGGACCGGGGCTGGACGCAGACCGCACCGAACCCCGCCCACCAGCGGTCCTCGCTGATCCGGATCACGGACGAGGGCGTGGCCGTCATCACCGCGGTCCTCGCGCGCGAGCACGCCCTGAACCAGCAGGTCGGCGGCGGCGAACTGACCGGCGCCGAACTGCAGGCGTGCGTACGCGTGCTGAAGGAGATGCTGCGGACCTTCGACCACGTGGACGTGGACTGACCTACTGCCCCATGGTGAGCCCGGCCTTGTCCGCGCCCCGGCTCAGCACGACCTGCCGGATGCGGTCGCGCACGCCGTTCAGATCGGCGCCCTGCGCGATCGCCCGGTTGAGGTTCACCACCCGGCCCGCGTCCACGTCGAACATCTGCGGAACGAACTCCGCCTTGGCGACCTGCCAGCGTCCACCGGGCCGGGCGGGCGGGACGAACGTGAAGCGGCCGAGGGTGGACTGGTTGCCGCGCGGGTCCTGGGCGCCCTCGTGGTTGAACATCTCGCCGGCGATCTGGTCGCCCATGCCGTAGACCACCCAGGTGCCGTTGACCTTCTCGTACGCCTGCGGGACATGGGCGTGGGTGCCGAGGATCAGATCGACGTCGGGACGGCTGCCGGTGCGGGCCGCGGTGAGGTCGCGGGCCAGGGCCAGCTGCTGCTCGTCGGGCGCGTCCTGCCATTCGGTGCCCCAGTGCAGCGATACGACGACCACGTCGGCGCCCGCCTTCCGGGCGGCCCGCGCGTCCGTGAGGATCTTGTTCTCGTCCATCGGGTTCACCGCCCAGGGCTGCCCCTGAGGCAGCGGGAAGCCGTTGGTGTCGTAGGTGTAGGCGAGGTGGGCGACCTTCGCCGGGCCCGCGCGCAGCACGGTGACCGTGCGGGCCTCCTGCTCGGTGCGGGCCGAGCCGGCGTGCCGGACCCCCGCGCGGTCGAGGGCGTCGAGGGTGCGGCGGATGCCGTCGGCTCCGTCGTCGAGGCTGTGGTTGGAGGCGGTGGAGCAGCCGTCGTAGCCGGTGACGGCGAGGGCCTGGGCCACCTCGGGCGGGGACTTGAACGTCGGGTAGCCGGTGTAGTTCCCGTTCGCCCCGTAGACGGTCTCCATGTGACACAGCGCCAGATCGGCACGGGAGACGACGGATCGGATTCCGGCCAGCATCGGGCGGAAGTCGTAGCCGTTCCCGCCCGCGTCGAAGCGGGCCCGGTCGATGATCGAGCTGTGCGGCAGGACGTCACCGGAGGCGACGAGCGTGAATCCGCGTGGTGCGGCGGCGGACGGGGCCGGATGCCCGGGTGTCTCGTGGTCGTGCGCCTGGCAGGCGGCCCCGCCGGCGAGAAGCGCCGTGAGGGCCAGGGCAATCTGCCGTCTGCGTGCAATCATCAGCTCACCCCACTGTGGTCATATTTACTGACGAATAGGTATGAGCTTGTCCGTGTCCGCAAACGGGTCGGCCGCCTTCTTGACCCGTCCGGAGCGGAAGGGAGCGCGGAAGGGAGCGGGGAGGGGACCCGGAAGGAACCGTTCATCGAACCGTTCGTCGACGCGATCGACCGTCCGCCGCAGATCCTTGTGCGTGGCCTGTCCCGCGACCGCCCGCTGAGGTGCCATACGGCCATGACGGCCGGAACCACCCTCACGAACGGGACGACCGCCGAGCACGAGCTCGCCGCACTGCAGCGGGAGCACGGCCGGCCCCTCTTCGCGCTCCTGCTCCGGCTCAGCGACGGCGACCGGCAACGCGCCGAGGACCTGGTGCAGGAGACCCTCGTGCGCGCCTGGCAGCACCCCGAGGCGCTGCGCGCCGACGACTTCGACTCCGTACGGCCCTGGCTGCTGACCGTGGGACGGCGGCTCGCGATCGACGCCCGGCGGGCCCGGCAGGCACGTCCCGCCGAGGTCGGCGACGCGATCCTGGAGAACGCGCGGGTGTGCGCCGATCACGCCGAGCGGGCCGCCGCGACCCTCGACGTACGCGAGGCTGTGAAGACACTCACTCCGGAGCACCGTGAAGTCCTGGTGCTGGTGTATTTCCAGGGGGCGAGTGTGGCGGAAGCCGCCGAAATCCTGGGAATTCCACCCGGTACGGTGAAGTCCCGCGCGTACTACGCGTTGCGGGCCCTGCGCCGGGTGCTTCCCGGATACGCGGCCGACCTGCGGTGAAACCAATGGGAAAGTCAAACCTCCGTAAAGCGCCTTGCTGAAGACCCCTGTTGAGTAATCGGCTGTCTTCATCCGTGTTCCGGAAGGGGCCCGGCGACGGGCGACGCGCACGCACCGGAGGAAGGCAGGAAGGGATGCTGCACAGAGGTCAAGAGAGCACGGACGGCACCGGCGGCGGCGAACTCATCGTTCCCATGGCCTGGTTGTACGCCGAGTACATCGCCGACGAGCTGCTGCGTTCCGGTGATCTGATGCCGCCGACGTCCTTCGAGTTCCGCGCCGGGCGTGACGCGCTGGCGCTGACCGTCTTCCTCGCCGACACCGAGGGAGAGCTCTCGGGCATCCAGGTCGTCTCCCAGCTGGAGAACTGGCTGTCGCTGACGGCGTACGACCAGCCCTGGCAGGACTGGGTGTGCGAGCGGATGGCCGCGCTGACCGCCGAGGCGGTCGCCACCGGCGAGCCCGCGGCGGACCTCGAACTGGCGGCGGCGGCCTGGCGCTGGCTGGAGGAGACCGAGCTGCTCGCACCCGATCTGAACGCCGTGCCGGGCGGCGGGGCGGGGATCGGTGAGGACGAGGGCCCGAAGGTGTGGACACCCGCGTGGCAGCTCGGTCTGCCGCTCGGGCACCTCGCCATCCACCTTTTCTAGATTCCTTTCGATTCGGACCAATCCGCGGGGCCGACCGCTCCGAATCCCTTGGTCACGATTCTGTGTATGCCTTGAGTGATTCGGCGGGCTGGTGCGTACCGGTGGGAGCAAGGAGTAACCCCACCCACACTCAACGGCACGAGGTTTCCGCATGAGGTCCTTGGAGAGGCATCGCGACGTCGGCGCGTACGCGCTCGGCGTGCTGGACGAGGCGGAGGCCTTCCGCTTCGAGGACCACCTCATGGAGTGCCCCAAGTGCGCGGCACACGTGACCGAGTTCGGTCCTGTCACCCGCCAGATGATGCTGTACCGCCGGGCGACACCGCGGGTCGTGCACCCGATGGCCCAGCCCGGTCCCCAGCTTCTCAACCGTCTGCTCGGCGAGGTCGCCACCCGCCACCGGGCACGCCGAAGGCGGCTGTTGTACGCGGTGGCCGCCTCGGTGGTCCTGGCCGTGGGCGGTTCCACGCTCGCGATGACGGCGGCCGGCGACACCGGGGGCAGCGCCAGCATCGAGGCCACCGACGCCCGGTCCGGGGTATGGGCCCAGGTCACCACCGAGGACGAGGACTGGGGCACCCAGGTGGAGCTCCGGGTCAAGGACGAGTCGGGCCCCCGCGCCTGTCACCTCGTCGCGGTCAGCCGCGACGGCACGGAGGAGACCGTCACCGGCTGGAACGCCACCGGGCACGCGGGCGAGGACGACGCCATGATGGGCAGCTCCACCTTCCACGCCGACCAGATCGACCACTACGAGGTCAGGACCTCGGGTGGGGAGCATCTGGTCACGCTGGACCCCGGCTGACGGCGTCCGGTCACTTGAGCAACCGGGACAGCCTCCGGTCCGCCAGTGGTCTGCCGCCCGTCTGGCAGGTGGGGCAGTACTGGAGGGAGGAGTCGCTGAAGGAGACCTCCCGGATGGTGTCGCCGCAGACCGGGCAGGGATCGCCGGTGTGGCCGTGGACGCGCAGGCCGGACTTCTTCTCCGACTTCAGGCGGCCCGCCGCCACCCCCCTCGAGCGTTCCACCGCTTCGGTGAGGGTCGTGCGCAGGGCCCGGTGGAGGGCTTCCGTCTCCTCGGGACTCAGGGAGGCCGCCAGCTTGAAGGGGGACATTCTCGCCGCGTGGAGGATCTCGTCGCTGTAGGCGTTGCCCACACCGGCGATGAGGCTCTGGTCGCGCAGGGCGCCCTTCAGCTGCCGCCGTTCTCCCTTCAGGAGGGCCGCGAGGCTCGCCGCGTCGAAGTCGTCGGCGAGGGGGTCGGGGCCCAGGCGGGCGACGCCGGGGACCTCCTGGGGGTCGGTCACCACGTACACCGCGAGACGCTTCTGCGTCCCCGCCTCCGTGAGGTCGAAGCCCGCGCCGGTCTCCAGCGCCACGCGGAGGGCGAGGGGGCCCTTGCCGGGGCGGGGCGGACCGTCCGGGAGGCGGTCCTTCCAGTGCAGCCAGCCCGCGCGGGCCAGGTGGGTGACGAAGTGCGGGCCGCCGTCCGTCTCCAGGTCGAGGAACTTGCCGTGGCGGTGCACGGCGACCACCTCGCGGCCCTCCAGAGCGGTGAGCGGGGGGTCGTACGTCTTCAGGACGCCGATGGCCACCGGCAGCACGCGCACGATCTCGTGGCCGACCAGGTTCTCGGTGAGGAAGTCCTTGAGCGCTTCCACCTCGGGGAGTTCCGGCATAGGTCCAGAGTGCCACCGGGGACCGCTGTGGTCAGCTCAGGCCCGTTTCCGTACGACGAACTCGCACCACACGCACTTCCCGCCGCCCCGCGCCTCCACGCCCCACACATCGCTCAGCAGGTCGACCAGGAGCAGACCGCGCCCGGAGACCCCTGACTCGCCCGCGTCCCTGCGGCGGGGCAGGGCGCTGGAGGAGTCCTCGACCTCGACGCGCATCCGCCGGTCGGAGCCGGTCAGGACCCGCAGGGTGACGATCGCCGAGCCCTCGGTGTGCATCAGGGCGTTGGTGATGAGTTCGTCGGCGACCAGTTCGATCTCGTCGGAGCGCTCCCGTGCGCCCCAGGCGCCGACCGCGGCCCGGATCATGTGCCGGGCCTGGGTGAGCGCCTCGGGGTCCCCGGGCGCCACGTGCTGCTGGAGGCGGCCGCCGGACTGCGGGGCGTCCAGAGCGCGGCGGCGCAGCAGGAGCAGAGCCACGTCGTCGTCGCTGTTGCGTTCCTCGGCCACGTCGATGAGCCGGTCGGCGAGCTCCCACACGTCGGCGGGGCCCACGGCGATGAGTCTCGTGAGGGTCTGCATGCCGTCGTCGAGGTCGGCGCCGGGCTGTTCGACCAGCCCGTCGGTGCACAGCAGCAGGGTGCCCCCGGGGTCGAGTTCGAGGGTGGCGACGGGGTAGTCGAGCTGCCCGAACTCGGCGGACAGCCCGAGCGGCAGGCCGCCGTCCACGGTCACCCGGCGGCAGCCGCCGTCGGCGTTGCGGACCAGGGGGTCGATGTGGCCCGCCCGGACCACCTGGACGACTCCGGTGGCCAGGTCGGCCTCCGCGTACAGACAGGTCGCGAAGCGGTCCGTGTCGAGCTCGTGGAGGAAGACGGAGGCCCGGGCCATCACCGTGGCCGGGGTGTGGCCCTCGGCGGCGTAGGCCCTCAGCACGATCCGCAGCTGGCCCATCACCGCGGCCGCGTGCGTGTCGTGGCCCTGGACGTCGCCGATGACGGCACCGACGCGGCCGCCGGGCAGCGGGATCAGGTCGTACCAGTCGCCGCCGATGTCCCGGGCCAGCGCGCCCTCGGCACTGGCGGCCCGGTAGCGCACGGCGACGTCGGCGCCGGGGACGCTCGGGATGGTGCGCGGCAGCATGGCCTGCTGGAGGCCGGTGGCGAGGTCCTTCTCCTGCTCGTAGAGCATGGCCCGCTGCAGGCTCTGGGCGATGCTGCTGCCCAGCGCGATGAGGACGTTGCGGTCCTCGGGGGTGAAGCCGTACCGGTCGCTGTAGAGCAGGCCCATGGCGCCGATCGGGCGGGCCTCGGCGATCAGCGGGAGGTAGGCGGCGGAGGTGATGTTGAGGCCGGTGATGTGCGGCCACAGGATCGGGTAGCGCTCCGCGAACTCCTCCGGTGACTCGATGAACCGGGGGCTGAGGGTGCGCACGGCCTCGCTCATCGGGTACGGCTCGTCGATCCGGGTGATGTCGGTGCCCGGCACGAAGCTGCCCGCGGGGCCCTCGGCGATCAGCCGGATGCGGCCTGCCTCGACCAGGCCCATGACCAGGCTGGTGGCGCCTAGGTGGGTGAGGCCGTGGGTGTCCTTGAGGACGTCGATGACGTCCTGGACGGTCCGGGCGTGGGCGAGCGCGGCCGTGGTGAGCTGGACGACGTTGGTCTGCCGGCGCCGGGCCTCGTCCTGGGCGGCCTGCTCGCGGCGGGCCTCCAGTTCGCCCATCTCCTGGGTGGCGTCGCGGACGAGCCCGATGATCCGGCGCGGGCGGCCCGTCTCGTCGCGCCGGATGTAGCCCTGGGTGTGGGTCCAGCGCAGGCTGCCGTCGCGGCAGCGGATGCGGAAGTAGGTGCCGTAGTTCTCGCTGCCGTCCTTGATCGCCTGGGAGACCAGGGCGTCGAGCCGGTGGGCCTCGGCCCTCGGCACCCGGACGGCGAGGCTCACGGGGTTGTCGTCGTACTCGTCGGGGCGCAGGTCGAAGACCTCGTGGGCCTGGGCGTCCATGTGGAACAGACCGCTGTCGAGGTCCCAGTCGAAGCTGCCCATGCGGTTGAGCGCCAGGATCGGGTCCGGGTGGGCGGGCCAGTCGTCCGGGAGTGACAGGGCGCTCGCTCCCCGATCAACCATGGAGCCACCTTGCCAGGATTCGGCCGATTCTTCGACCGGTGGGCGGCGCCTTCCCGAGCTGTCAGACACCGAGGATGTCGGTGGGGCTGTCGAGGAGTGTGTCCGCACCGGTGGGGGCGGCGGGCTCGTCGGGGATCAGCCCGCCGCCGTCCGGAAGATCGGGGGTCTCCGGGACGGTCTCGGGGCCGATTTCGCTCTCGGGGTCCACCCGGACGGCGGGACGGGCGCCGTCGGGCGGGACCTCGGGGGTTTCGGGCGGGGTCGCGGGCGGACGGCTCGCTGGCGGCAGGGTGGTGGTGCCGGTGGGCGCGGGGCAGCGCTCGTCGTACGGCTCCCCCGGGGCGCTGGTGCCGGGCACGACAGGAGCGGTCGGGCCGGGCGCGACGGGGGCGGTCGAGCTCGCGCAGTCGGGCGCGGGACGCTGCGGGGCGAGGGACGTGCCGTCGCCCGGGGCCGCCGTGGGGGCGGGCGTGGAGGTCGGCGGTTCCGGCCTCGGCGGGGGTACGACGTGGTCGTGCCGGCAGTCGTGGTCGATCCGGCGTTCGATCCAGGTGTGCCGGGCGCTGTCGATGATCGTGAGCTCGGTCATGACCTGCTCGCCGGGGGTCACCACGATCACCTGGGCAGGCCGGTATCCGGACCACGGCCGCCCGTCCACGACCGCGCCGCTGCGCAGGGGCACCGGCGGTGTCAGGGGGTTGCCGCAGGCGCAGCGGACGCGGGGGACGCCCCGGTCGTCGACGAGGACGGCGGTGCCCGCCTGGAGGACGGACTGGAAGCCGCTCGCCCGGCCGTCGCGGTAGCCGTGGTCGGTGACCCGGGTGTCGGCGCGCAGCACGACCGGGGCGAGTCGGCGCAGGTAGTCCGGGACCGCGGCCGGTGAGACGCCCGCGACCCCGGCGAACGCGTTCGTCCTGGACCGGTCCGCCGTCAGGTCGGCGATCTGCCGTTCCACAGCACAGCTGCCGACGCGTTCGGTGCCGCCGTAGAGGCCGGGGGTTCCGCCCGAGACGGTCCGAGGGGCGGCCGGGTCCCGCCGGGGCGTCCGGGCGGGGGAGGACGGTGCGGTCGCCGCGGAGCGGGTGAAGGGGTTCGGGCCCTGGGCCGCGGCCGGCTGCAGGAGGAGCTTGCCGCTCGACTCGCCGCCGCCGTCACCGCCCTCCCCGCCGGCACCACCGGCACCGCATCCGGCGACGAGCAGGGCCGCCGTGAGCGCGCCGGCCACGGCGAGGGTTCTGGTGGGTGTCCGCACCACGTTCTCCCGTCCATCCCGGGCAGTTCGTCACTATTGTCTGCTTCACTCGCTTGGGTTACGCAAGCGGAGCGGAGGTACACGGAGAGTCACACAGGGGTCGGCGGGACAATGGGAGGCAGGAGAGCACGGCCGTGGACTGGTTCACCGCACCCGACTACTGGATGAGCCGGCTGGTCTTCCAGCGGGCTCTGGCAGGGCTGTACTTCGTCGCGTTCCTGGCGGCGGCCCTGCAGTTCCGGGCGCTGCTCGGGGAGCGCGGAATGCTGCCCATCCCGCGTTTCGTGGCACGGGTGCGGTTCCGGCAGGCGCCGAGCCTCTTCCAACTCCACTACTCGGACCGGTTCTTCGCGGTGTGCGCGTGGACGGGCTGCGCGGTTGCCCTCGCGCTGGCGGCGGGACTCGACTCCCTGCTGCCTCTGTGGGGCGGGATGCTGCTCTGGCTGGCCCCCTGGCTGCTGTACCTCTCGATCGTCAACGTGGGCCAGACCTGGTACGGCTTCGGCTGGGAGTCCCTGCTGCTGGAGGTCGGCTTCCTCGCCGTGTTCCTCGGCAACGACGACGTCGCTCCGCCGGTCGTGGTGCTGTTCCTGCTGCGCTGGATCCTGTTCCGCGTCGAGTTCGGCGCGGGTCTCATCAAGATGCGCGGCGACGCCTGCTGGCGCGAGCTCACCTGCCTGGACCACCACCACGAGACCCAGCCGATGCCGGGGCCGCTGAGCTGGTTCTTCCACCATCTGCCCAAGCCCCTGCACCGGGTGGAGGTGGCCGCGAACCACGTCACCCAACTCGTCGTGCCCTTCCTCCTGTTCACCCCGCAGCCGATCGCCACGGCCGCCGCGTCCCTGATGATCGTGACCCAGCTGTGGCTGGTGCTCTCCGGCAACTTCGCCTGGCTGAACTGGATCACGATCGTGCTGGCGGTGCCGGCGCTGGAACTCCCGCACGCGGCACCGGACCCGGTCGCCACCCCGCTCTGGTACGAGGTCGTGGTGCTCGGCGTCGCCGTGCTCCTGCTCGCCCTGAGCCGCCACCCGGTCCGCAACATGATCTCCCGCGGCCAGATCATGAACCGTTCCTTCGACCCTCTCCATCTGGTCAACACGTACGGCGCGTTCGGCAGCGTCAGCCGGATCCGCCACGAGGTGGTGGTCGAGGGCACGGCGGACGACGTGCCGCGCGAGGACTCCGGGTGGAAGGAGTACGAGTTCAAGGGCAAGCCGGGCGATCCGCGGCGCTGGCCGCGCCAGTTCGCGCCCTACCATCTCCGTCTGGACTGGATGATGTGGTTCGCCGCGCTCTCCCCCGCCTACGCCCAGGCGTGGTTCGGCACGATGGTCGAACGCCTCCTGGAGAACGACACCGCCACGCTGAGGCTGCTGCGCCGCTCCCCGTTCCCGGCGGACGACCCGCCCCGCTACGTCCGCGCCCGCCTGTTCCGGTACCGCTACACGACGTGGCGGGAACTGCGGGAGACGGGCGCGTGCTGGGAGCGGACGTACGTGCGCGAGTTCTTCCCGCCCACCCGGCTGGCGAAGACCGTGCGCCGCTAGTACGGGCGGGCGTACGGAGGGGGGCTGGTCCCGGTGGCCCGCGTGCGGCTACGACCCGGGTGCGTCGAGCCCGTAGACCCGTGTGGCCGTGGCCCCGAAGATCCGGGCGTGGGTGGACTCCGGCGTCAACCGGCGTGCGATGTCGAGCACTTCCCCGTACGTCGCCCCGAGCGTGCACACCGGCCAGTCCGAGCCGAACATCACGCGGTCCGGACCGAAGGCGTCCAGGACCGTGTCGGCGTAGGGGCGCAGGTCGTCGAAGGTCCAGGACGCGAGGTCCGCCTCGGTGACCATGCCGGAGAGCTTGCAGACGGTGTTGGGGAGGGCGGCGAGGGCACGGACGTCGGTCGCCCAGGGTTCCAGGGCGCCGGAGGCGATGGGGGGCTTGCCCAAGTGGTCCAGGACGAAGGTGAGTCGGGGCAGTGCCTCGGCGGCCTCGACGCAGGCCGGCAGTTGGTGCGGCAGGACCACCAGGTCGTACACCAGCCCGGCCTCGGCCACGGCGGTCAGGCCCCGGTGGACGTCGGGGCGCAGCAGCCACTTGGGGTCCGGCTCGCCCTGCACCTGGTGGCGGATGCCCTTGAGGTGGGAGCCGCCGGGGAGGGCGCGGAGGCGGGCGAGTTCACCGGCGACGTCGGGGCGGGTGAGGTCGGTCCAGCCGACCACGCCCGCCACCAGCTCGTGTGCGGCCGCCAGCGCGAGGAACTCCGGGGTCTCCTCGGGCACGGTGACCGTCTGGACGAGGACCGTGCGGTCGACTCCCGCCGCCGCGGCCCGCGGTGCGAGGTCCGCGGGCGTGAAGTTCCGCCGCAGCGGGCTGTCCGCGGCGATCCAGTCCTGGTCCCGCACCGACAGGTCCCACAGATGGTGGTGCGCGTCCACGACCGTCAAGGCAGCTCCCACACGACGGGCAGGCCGGCGTCGGCGCCCTCGTCGGAGTAGTCGTGCGCCACGGCGAGGAGTTCGGCCATGCGGGCCTGCCAGGCGACGTTCACCGGGAGCTTCTCCAGTTCGGCGAGGAGGCGGCCGTAGTCCTCGCACTCCAGGACGTGGAACAGGTCGGTGCCGCTGCGCCAGATCGTCCAGGAGGTGGCCCCGGCCGCGCGGATGGCGTCGGTGAGTTCGACGGGGACCTCGCGGTGGGCGGCCTCGTACTCGTCGACGCGGTCCGCGCGGACCTTGGTGTGCAGGGCGACCCTCATGACGGCTCCTCGGTGGTCAGCAGGCCGGTGTCGCGCAGCTCCTGCCAGAAGGCCGGGGGCACCGGAGTCGCGAACTGGTCGGCGGCGTCCCGCACCTCGGCGGCCGAGCGTGCGCCCACCAGGACGCTCGCGACGGCCGGGTGGGACGCGCAGTAGGACAGGGCCGCGGCCCGCAGACCGATGCCGTGGCGCTCGGCGGTCTCCTTCATCCGCAGGGCCCGGTCGAGCAGGTCCCCCGGAACCCGCGCGTAGTCGTACGTCGCCCCCGGCCGCGGATCGGCCAGCAGCCCGGAGTTGAAGGCGCCGCCGATCACCACGGAGACGCCCCGCTCGACGGCGGCGGGCAGCAGTTCGGTGAGCGCGCTCTGGTCGAGCAGGGTGTAGCGGCCCGCGCACAGCACCACGTCGACGTCGGTCTCGCGGACGAAGCGGGTGAGCATCCCGGCCTGGTTCATGCCGGCGCCGATCGCCCCGACGACCCCCTCGGAGCGGAGCTTCTCCAGCGCCGGATAGCCCTCGTGGAAGGCCTGTTCGGCGTGGTCGTCGGGGTCGTGGAGGTAGACGACGTCGACCCGGTCGAGGCCGAGCCGTTCCAGGCTCGCCTCGAGGGTGCGCCGTACGCCGTCGGCGCTGAAGTCCCAGACGCGTCGCCGGGTGGCGGGGACGGCGAAGCCGTGAGCCAGGTCGTCGCCCGAGTCCCCGGTGGGTTCCAGTCGGCGGCCCACCTTCGTGGAGATCGTGAACTCCGAGCGCTGGTATGCCTTCAGGGCCTCGCCGAGCCGCTGTTCCGACAGGCCCAGACCGTAGTGCGGTGCGGTGTCGAAGTAGCGGATGCCGCGCTCCCAGGCGGCGGCGACCGCCTCGTGCGCCTGCTCGTCGCTCACCTCGGTGAAGAGGTTGCCGATGACCGCTCCGCCGAAGGCCAGTTCGCTGACCGGGACCCCGCTGCCGCCCAGGGTCCTCACTGGCCCACCGGCCTCAGACGCAGCCCCTGCATGCCTCCGTCGACGGCGAGGGAGGTGCCGGTGGTGGCGCCGGAGAGCGGACTCGCCAGGTAGGCGATGGCGCCCGCGACCTCGTCCGCGGAGACGAGCCGGCCGGTGGGCTGGCGGGCCTCCAGCGCGGCGCGTTCGGCGGCCGGGTCGTCGGCCTTGGCGAGGAGGCGCCCGATCCACGGCGTGTCGGCCGTGCCGGGGTTGACGCAGTTGACCCGGATGCCCTCGCGGACATGGTCGGCGGCCATCGCGAGGGTCAGGGAGTACACGGCCCCCTTGGTCGCGCTGTACAGGGCCCGCTGCGGCAGACCGGCGGTGGCCGCGATGGAGGAGGTGTTCACGATCGCCGCGTGCGCGGACTCGCGCAGGTGGGGCAGGGCGGCGCGGGCCACCCGGACCATACCGACGACGTTGACGTCCAGGACGCGGTGCCATTCCTCGTCGTCGTTGTCCGCGACGGTGCCCTGGGCGCCGATGCCCGCGTTGTTGACCACGACGTCGAGTCCGCCGAGGTCGGCGGCGGCCGCGGCGACGGCGGTGCGCACCGAGGCGTCGTCGGTGACGTCGGCGCGGTAGGCGAGCAGCGGCTTCTCGACCGAGGACGGGTCCAGGTCGAGGACGGCGACCTGGGCGCCTCGTGCGGCGAGGAGTTCCGCGGTGGCCCTGCCGATACCGGAGGCGCCTCCGGTCACCAGAGCCTTCAGGCCCTCGAAGTCGCTCATGCCGCCTGTCCCTTCTTCTGTGTGTCGCCGGCGAGGTCTTCTGCCCAGAAGGCCCCGTCGGGGAACGTGTACCGGGCGATGGACTCCGGGCGCATGGCCGCCGAGAATCCCGGCGCGGTGGGTGCCGTGTAGTGGCCCTCGCGGATCACCACGGGGTCCAGGAAGTGGTCGTGCAGATGGTCGACGTACTCGATGACCCGGTTCTCGGTGGTGCCGGTGACGGCCACGTAGTCGAACATCGACAGGTGCTGGACGAGTTCGCACAGGCCGACCCCGCCCGCGTGCGGGCAGACCGGCACGCCGAACTTGGCGGCGAGCAGCAGGATGGCGAGGTTCTCGTTGACGCCGCCGACCCGGGCCGCGTCGATCTGGACGATGTCGAGGGCACCTGCCTGGAGGAGCTGCTTGAAGACGACCCGGTTCTGCACGTGCTCACCGGTGGCCACCTTCACCGGGGCGACGGCCCTGCGGATCGCCGCGTGGCCGAGGACGTCGTCGGGGCTGGTGGGCTCCTCGATCCAGTACGGGTCGAACTCGGCGAGGGCCTTGGTCCAGCGGATCGCCTCCTCGACGTCCCAGCGCTGGTTGGCGTCGATCGCCATGCGGATGCCGGGGCCGACGACCCGGCGGGCGACGCGGCAGCGCCGTATGTCGTCCTCCAGGTCCGCGCCGACCTTGAGCTTGATCTGCCGGAAGCCGGCGTCCACGGCCTCGGCGGCGAGCCGGGTGAGCTTCTCGTCGTCGTAGCCGAGCCAGCCGGCGGAGGTGGTGTACGCGGGGTAGCCGGTGGCGAGGAGCTGCGCGGAGCGTTCGGCGGCGCCCTCCCGGCCCCGGCGCAGGATCTCCAGCGCCTCCTCGCGGGTGAGGGCGTCCGTGAGGTAGCGGAAGTCGATCTGGCCGACCAGCCACTCCGGGTCGGCTTCGGCCAGCAGCCGCCACAGCGGCTTGTCGGCGCGCTTGGCGGCCAGGTCCCACACCGCGTTGACGACCGCGCCGATCGCCATGTGCATCACACCCTTCTCGGGGCCGAGCCAGCGCAGCTGGCTGTCGCCGATCAGGTCGCGGTTCAACGTCCCGGGGTCCGCGCACAGTTCGTCGACGGACCGCCCCACCACATGCCCGCGCAGCGCCTCGATCGCGGCGACCTGGACCTCGTTGCCCCGCCCGATGGTGAAGGTGAAGCCGTGACCCTCGTGCCCGTCGGCCGCGTCGGTGCGCAGCACGACGTAGGCCGCCGAGTAGTCGGGGTCCGGGTTCATCGCGTCGGAGCCGTCGAGCTCGCGCGAGGTGGGGAAGCGGATGTCGTAGGTGTCTACCGCGGTGACGCGGGCGGGAGTCGGGGACACGGAGTGCCTTTCGGTCGGGTGCGGGGGGTCAGTCCTGGGCGCGGCCCGTGGTCACACGGGCGATCATGAGGGCGACCAGGATGATTCCGCCGTAGATGGCCTGGATCCAGAAGGACGGCACCTGGGCGAGGGTCAGCAGGTTCTGCACGACGCCCAGGAGGAGTACGCCGGTCAGGGCGCCGAACATGGTGCCCTTGCCGCCGTCGAGGCTCAGGCCGCCGATGACCGCGGCCGCCATCACCGTGAAGATCATGTTGTTGCCCTGGTTGGCGCTGATCGCGCCCACGTAGCCGGTCTGCATGATGCCGCCCACCGCGGCGAGGACGCCCGCGACGACGGACACCCCGAGCACCACGCGTTCGACCCGGATACCGGCCGCGCGGGCCGCGTCCGCGTTGCCGCCGATCGCGTACAGGGCGCGGCCGACCCGGTGGTACTTGAGGATCAGCCCGGCGATGCCGAAGGCGGCCGCGGCCAGCCACACCGAGAGCGGGACGCGCAGGAAGGTGGAGGTGGCCAGGGTGAAGAACCCGTCGGGCATGCCGAACAGGGTCTTGCCCTTGGTGGCGCCCACCAGCAGTCCGCGCAGGACGATCAGCATCGCGAGGGTGACGATGAAGGCGTTGAGCTTGAACCGCACCACGAGGAAGCCGTTGAAGGCGCCGATGGCCCCGCCCACGACGAGGACCGCGAGGAGGGCGAGCGCGGTCGGCCACTGCGTGCCCCAGCCGGACTGGGCGGCAGGCAGGACGAGCAGGGCGCCGACGGCGGGTGCGACGCCGACCACCGACTCCAGCGACAGGTCGATCTTGCCGGTGATCAGGATCAGGGACTCGGCCAGCACCACCATGGCGAGCGCGGCGGAGGCGCCCAGGATGGAGATCAGGTTGCGTTCGGTGAGGAACGAGTCGTTGACGAACGCGCCGATCACCAGGAGCACCAGCAGTGCCGGTACGAGGGCGAGTTCGCGGGCCCGGCGCAGCAGTACGGCGCGGGCGGCCCGCGCGTCCGGGACGCTCACCGGCTTCACCGGCGGGGCCTTGGTGTCAGCCATGGTCCACTCCTTCGATGGAGGCGATCAGCTCGTGGTCGCGCCAGCCGGCCGGGTGCTCGGCGACCACGCGGCCGTGGAAGAGGACGAGGACGCGGTCGCAGCGGCGCAGGTCGTCGAGTTCGTCGGAGACTACGAGGACCGCGGTGCCGTCGTCGCGGGCGGTGTCCACGCGGGAGAGCAGGGATTCCTTGGACTTCACGTCGACGCCCGCGGTGGGGTTGATGAGGACGAGCAGCCGGGGGTCGGAGGCGAGGGCGCGGGCCATGACGACCTTCTGCGCGTTGCCGCCGGACAGGTCGGAGACGGGCTGCTCGGGGCCCTCGGTGTGGATGTCGAGGCGGTCGATGAGCTCGGTGGCGACACCGCGCTTGCGGTCACTGCCGACGAAGCCGTGGCGGCCGAGCCGGTCCAGAACGCTGAGGGTGGCGTTGTCGCCGATGGTCATGCCGAAGACCAGGCCCTGGGCGTGCCGGTCGCGCGGGACGAAGCCGACACCGGCCTTCAGGGATGCCTGCACATCACCGAACGGCAGCGGCCTGCCGTCGAGGTGAGCGGTCCCCCCGGTCGGTGTGTGCAGTCCGGTGAACGACTCGGCGAGCTCGATCTTCCCGCTGCCGCTGATGCCGGCGAGTCCGACGACCTCGCCGCGGCGGACGGTGAGGTCGACGTTCTCGTAGGCGTCGGAGGTGAGGCCGCGGGCGTCGAGGAGGACGGGAGCGGTGTCCTCGACCTCCCTGAGCCGTACGGCCTGTTCGGCGACGGTCTCGCCGGCCATGGCCTCGATCAGGGCCGCCCGGGGCATGTCGGCGACCGGGGCCGTGGTGATCCAGCGGGCGTCCCTGAGGACGGTGACCGTCTGGCAGACCTCGTACACCTCCTGGAGGTGGTGCGAGATGAACAGGAAGGTGACACCGGAGTCCTGGAGCGCGCGCATCCGGTCGAAGAGCCGCTCGATCTCCCGGTTGTCGAGCTGCGCGGTCGGCTCGTCGAGGACGATGAAGCGGGCGCCGAAGCTCAACGCCCGTGCGATCTCCACCATTTGGCGGTCCTCGACCTTGAGGTCGGCGGTGCGCGCGTCCGGGTCGACGCTCACGTCCCAGGTGTCGAGGAGCTCGGCGGCCTCCTTCTTCAGGCTGCGCCAGCTGATGAACCCGCGCCGGAGCGGCTGCCGGTTGATGAAGAGGTTCTCGGCGACCGTCAACTCGGGTACGACGGTGGGCTTCTGGTAGACGCAGGCGACCTTGCTGCGCCAGGCGTCCCGGTCGGTGAGCGGGGGTGCGGGCTCGCCGTCGAAGCGGACGGTGCCCTCGTCGGGGGCCTGGAGGCCGGTGAGGAGGGTGACGAGGGTGGACTTGCCCGCGCCGTTGCGGCCGACGAGGGCGTGGGACTCGCCGGGCAGGACGGTGAGTCGGCCGTCGGCGAGGGCGGTCGTGGGGCCGTACCGTTTGACGACCCCTCGGGCTTCAACCAGTGGGGTGCTCATTTGACCGTGTTGCCCCACAGCTTCGGGTCGTCGACGTTGTCCTTGGTGACCAGGGGCGCGGGCAGCTGGTCCTCGAGGATGCCGCTGGGGAGCTTCACGATCGTGGAGTCGTGGTCGGTCGGGCCGGGCTCGAAGGTCTTCCCCTGCATCGCCGCCTTGATGTAGTACATGCCGTACTTGGCGTACAGGTCGGCGGGCTGGGAGACGGTGGCGTCGATCTCGCCCTTGCGGATGGCGTCGTACTCCTGCGGGATGCCGTCGTTGGAGACGATGGCGATGTGGCCCGCGGTGCCCGCCTTCTTCAACATCCCCTTGGACTTGAGGGTCTGCAGGGTCGGGGCGAGGTAGACGCCGCCGGCCTGCATGTAGATGCCCTTGAGGTCGGGGTTGGCGTTCAGGAGGGTGCCGAGCTGCGAGGCCGCCGTGTCGGACTCCCACTTGGCGGGGATCTCCAGGACCTTCAGCTTCGGGAAGTTCTTCTTCACACAGGCCCGGAAGGCCTCGGAGCGGTCGCGTCCGTTGACGGAGGCCAGGTCGCCCATGATCTGCACGACCTTGCCGGAGGTGATGTGCTCGCCGAGGTACTGGCAGGCCTTCTCGCCGTACGAGACGTTGTTGGCCCGTACGACCATGGCGACCTTGCCCTTGTCGGGGGCCACGTCGACCGCGACGACCGGGACGCCCTTGCGTTCGGCCTGGTCGAGGCCCGCCTCGATGGCGGCGCTGTCGAGCGGGGCGACGACCAGGCCCTTGACGCCCTGGTTGAGCTCGTTGTTGATGTCGGTGATCTGCTGGGAGGGATCGCTGTTGGAGTTGACCGTCTTCAGCGTGTCCACCCCCTCGGACTTGGCCATCCTGGGCACGTAGTCGTTGTACGACTGCCAGAACGGCGAGGTCAGCAGCGGCAGGATCACACCGACCTTGCCGGTCCCGTCGCCTCCCTCGGTGCCGGCGCTGCCGGTGTCCTTGGTGCTGCCGCACGCGGCGAGCACGAGCGAGGCGCTCGCGGCCGCTGCCACTGCGCCGATGAACCGAACTCTGTTCCTCTTCCCCACTGTCCTGCCGGGCATCTGCGGCTCCTCATTGAGCGTCTTCTCGCGTGATCGAGCACGAGTGTGTTCGAGCAATGACGGCATACTTATCAGACCACTCACCCCTGGCAATACCCTCTGGTGGCAGATTTTCCCGTCTTTCGGCCATAGTGGTCCGACCACATCGGCGGCTAGACTGCGGCGGACCCAGTGATGTGGAGGAGTGGCGTGGACGAGACAGCCCCCCAGAAGGGCACCGTGACGCAGCGCGCCATCGAGCAGATCAAGGCGATGATCGGTGAGGGCCGGCTGGAGCCGGGCCAGCGGCTGCCGACCGAGCGTGATCTCGCGGTGCAGCTGGGCATCTCCCGCAGTTCGATGCGGGAGGCGATCCGCGCCCTGACGGTGCTGGGCGTGCTGGAGGCCCGGCACGGCTCGGGCATCTACGTCACCCAGCTGGAGGCCGGCGACCTGCTGGAGACCTTCGGGGTGGTCGCCGACCTGTCCCGGGGTCCGCAGCTGGTGGAACTCCTGGAGGTGCGCCGCATCCTGGAGTCGACGGCGACCGCCCTGGCCGCCGCCCGCATCACGCCCGACCAGCTGGCCGAGGTGGAGAAACACCTCACGGCGATGAACGCCACCGACGACCCGGAGGAGATCCTCGCCCACGACCTGGCCTTCCACCGCGAGATCGCGGTGGCGGCCGGGAACGACACGATGGCGGCGATCCTGGAGGGCCTGTCCTCGCGCACCTTCCGGGCCCGGGTGTGGCGCGGCTACCAGGAGGAGGGCGCGTTCGAGCGAACGCGCCGCGAACATGCCGCGATCCACCGGGCCCTGGTCGCCCACGACCCGGAGGCGGCCCGAGCGGCGGCGGCCGCGCACGTGGGCGAGGTGGAGGAGTGGCTGCGGGCGCAGCTCGCGACATGACCCGACGCGGATCACCGATGCCGGTCGCCGCTGTGTAAAAGGGGGCGGGTCTCCCCGCCCCCTTTGGCTCACGCCCTGCTGAACCGCAGCGTGACCAGCTCGAACGGCCGCAGTCGCAAGGAGACTTCGTTCCCCTCGCTCCGCGGGGCGGGCGCATCGGCCAGAGGCCGCTCCAGCAGGTCCGTCGCCGTGACGCCCGCGACCTCGAACCCGGCCGTGAGCGTGGCCCGCACCCGTCCCCCGTGTGCCTCGTGGAGCCGCACCACCACGTCCCCGCTGCCGTCGTCGGCCAGCTTGACCGCCGTGACGACGACCGCGTCCTGGTCGACGGTCACCAGGGGAGCGACCTCCTCGCCGCCCGTCACCCGCCGCTCCGGCAGATTGATCCGCCAGCCCTCCCGCACCGCGTCCCCGATACCGGCCCCCGGCACCAGCGCGTGCCGGAAGCGGTGGACGCCCTGGTCGGTCTCGGGGTCGGGGAAGCGCGGGGCGCGCAGCAGCGACGCCCGGACCGTGGTGGTCGTGCCCCCGTCGCCGTCGGTGCGGACCGTGCGGGTCACATCGTGGCCGTACGTCGAGTCGTTGACGATCGCCACGCCCCAGCCGGGCTCCTCCAGGTGGACGAAGCGGTGGTTGCAGGCCTCGAACTTCGCCGCCTCCCATGAGGTGTTGGTGTGCGTGGGCCGGTGGAAGTGCCCGAACTGGGTCTCGGAGGCGTACCGTTCGGCGTGCACGTCGAGCGGGAAGGCGAGCTTGAGGAACTTCTCCGTCTCGTGCCAGTCCACTTCCGTGTCGATGAGCAGCCTGCGCTCGTCCGGCGCCAGGGACAGGATCTGGGTGACGCGAGAGGAGCCGAAGGCGCGGGTGATCCGCACGCCGGCGTCCTCCGCGACCACTTCGTCCACGTCGGTGAGGTCGGTGACGGTGTTGCGGTAGAACTCGTCGACGTCCCAGGCGTCCCACATGTTCGGGAAGTCCGGGTGGAGCTGGAGAAGGTTGGCCGTCCGTCCGGGGGCGACGGTCTCGCGGTCGGACTCGATGTCGTACACCGAGACAACCAGCCCGCGGGCGTCGATCTCGACGCGGAGCAGTCCGTTCTCCAGGACATGGCCGCCCGCGGCTCGTGGTGTCACCGCTGCCGCCGTCCGCGCCGCCGGGGCGCCGGCCCCTCCGGCAGGAACCTCGTTGCGGCCGTGGGGAGCCGCGTTGAAGACCAGTTCGCGCTCCCCCTCCCCCGCCGACGCCCGTTGCGCCGCCGCGATGATCCCGTTCAGCTCGGTGGCGACCTCGTCGTACGTGCGCCGGGCCTCCCGGTGCACCCACGCGATGGACGACCCGGGGAGGATGTCGTGGAACTGGTGCAGCAGCACCGTCTTCCAGATGCGGTCCAACTCCTCGTACGGGTAGGGGAATCCGGCCCGTACCGCCGCGGTCGCCGCCCACAGTTCGGCCTCGCGCAGGAGGTGCTCGCTGCGGCGGTTGCCCTGCTTGGTCCTCGCCTGACTGGTGAGGGTGGCGCGGTGGAGTTCGAGGTAGAGCTCGCCGACCCAGACGGGCGGTTCGGGATACTCGGCCTCCGCCTTGGTGAAGAACTCCGCCGGGGTCTCCCAGGCCACCGTCGCCGAGCCTTCGAGGTCGCGCAGACGGGCCGCCTTGGCGACCATCTCCCGGGTCGTGCCGCCGCCTCCGTCGCCCCAGCCGGTGGGAGCGAGGGAGTGCCGGGCGACCCCCTTGTCCTTGAAGTTCCGTGCCGCGTGGGCGATCTCACCGCCCTTCATGGAGCAGTTGTAGGTGTCGACGGGCGGGAAGTGCGTGAAGATCCGGGTGCCGTCGATGCCCTCCCACCGGAAGGTGTGGTGCGGGAACTTGTTCGTCTGCGACCAGGAGATCTTCTGGGTCAGCAGCCACTTGGAACCCGCCGCCTTGATGATCTGCGGGAGCCCGGCGGCGAACCCGAACGTGTCGGGCAGCCACGCCTCCTCGTTCTCGACGCCGAACTCGTCGAGGAAGAACCGCTTGCCGTGCACGAACTGACGGGCCATCGCCTCGGAGCCGGGCATGTTGGTGTCCGACTCCACCCACATGCCGCCGGCCGGCACGAAGCGCCCGTCGGCCACGGCCTTCTTCACGCGCGCCCACACCTCGGGCCGGTGGTCGCGGACCCAGGCCCACTGCTGGGCCTGGGACATGGCGAAGACGAACTCCGGCTCGTCGTCGAGGAGCGCGGTCATGTTGGAGGTGGTCCGGGCCACCTTGCGCACGGTCTCGCGCAGCGGCCACAGCCACGCCGAGTCGATGTGCGCGTGGCCGACGGCGCTGATGCGGTGCGCGGAGGGGACGGCGGGCTCCGACAGGACCGTCTCCAGCCGTACGCGTGCCTGCGCCGCCGTGCCGTTCACGTCCTGGAGGTCGAGGGCGTCGAGCGCCTTCTCCACCGCCCGCAGGATCTCCCAGCGCCGCGTCGACTCCACCGGCAGCTCGGCCATCAGCTCGCCGAGCACCTCCAGGTCGATCACCAGCTGCCACACGGTCTCGTCGAAGACGGCGAGGTCCATGCGCGCCAGCCGGTACTGCGGTTCACCGCCCGCGGTCTCCTTGTCCCCCAACTTCGTGGGCAGGAAGGGGTGGTAGTCGAGGATGACGGGGTTGGAGGCGGCCTCGATGTGCAGGCACACCTCCTCGCCGCCCTCGACGGCGTCCCCGATGCGCACCCACTGGTTGCGCGGGTTGAGGCCCTTCACCGGGGTGCCGTCGGGCCGGTAGACCAGGCCCTCGCACTGGAAGCCGGGCATGTTCTCGTCGAAGCCGAGGTCGAGGAGGGCCTCGACGGTCCTGCCGGACCATGCCTCGGGGACGGTCCCGGTGACGCGGAACCAGCTGGTGCCCCAGGGAGCACCCCAGCGGGCGCCCACCGCGATCGGCTCGGGTTCGGCCGCCAGGCCCTCGGCGACGGGCACCGGCTCGTCGGGCGCGTGCCACACCGCGACCTCCAGCGGCACGGACTCGGGGTACACGGCGGGGCGGAGGCGCTCGTCGAGGACCCGCTTGAGGCGGGCTTCGACCAGGCTGCGGTCGTCATGCATGCGGGGTGCTCTCCAAGGTTCCGGGGGTTACCAGAGGTGGGTCACAGGGTCACCAGGGATGGGTGACGGTCACGGGGTCCGACGAGGTGTACAGCTCCCCCACGGCTCGCAGCTCCAACCGCGCCTGCTGCTCGCCCTGTTCGGGCCGCAGGCCGCCGACGAAACAGGCCCGCTGGCAGGTGCCGCCCAGGAAGCGCCGGGTGCCGTCGGGCAGGAGGCGGTGCAGGGTGTAGTGGCGTACGGCGCCGGGGGCGGGGTTCCAGGCGAGACGCAGATCGCCGCCGGAGGCCGCCGTGACACGCAGGCCGGAAGGCGGCTCGGGGGTCCGGGGCGTGTCGTGCACGGCGAGAGCGCCGAGCCGCCACTTCAGCGCTCCGCCGCCGGTGAGCCGCACGCCGAGCGCGTGGACGGTTCCGGAGAGCCCGGTGAGCCGTACGGTCGAGGTCTGCCAGCCGTCGCCGGAGGACACCGGCACCGGCAGATGGGTGTACGGCGGTGTCGCCCCGGGCGCGTCCGGTTCGGCCGTGGCCACGGCCAGCTCGACGCGCACCTCGCCCGCGTCGGTCCGGTGGGTCAGCTCGACCACCGTGTCGTCGCCGATCGGCAGCCGCGTGGCGTACAGGTCCACGGTGACCGGCTGGTCCACGGAGCCACTGACCAGCACGCTGCTTCCGCCCCGCCAGGCGTCCGCGAAGTCGAAGGAGACGGTCGGCCGTGAGCCCTGCGTCCGCACCACCCACCGCCGTGACGGCAGCCGGTCCTGCAGCCCGAGGTGGTTCCAGGGTGTGTCCGAGGTGACGACCCCCTCCTCGTACCACCGCAGCCCGTGGCCGGTGTTGAACACGCTCGCGAACGGCAGTGACGTGACCGTCGACCGGTCGGCGATCGACACCGCCGGAGCCCGCCAGGCGTCGGTCCCGTCCGGCCGGGACGGATCCAGCGAGCGGCCCGTCCAGAAGCGGTCGTCGGCCGCGTGGAAGTCCTGCGGCGAGCGCTGGTCGGCGGGCAGGTGGTTGCGGGTCCATTCCGGCCGGTACAGCCCGATGGAGGTCACATGCGACTTGTCCCGGGGCACGATCGCGTCCCAGTTCTCCGAGGTGTTCCAGCCGTTCGCCTCCACGTCCACGCCGGCCCACAACTCGTAACGGCTGCGGCCCAGTTGCTGGGCCAGCGTTCCCGAGGACGCCAGGCTGCTCGCGGTCCACCGGAAGTCGACGAACATGTCGTCCGCGGTCTCGAAGAACGCCTGGTTCCGGCTGTTCAGGGCGCCCTGCCAGCTCACCGTCCCGCTCACGGTCATCGAGTCGTACCAGGTCACCCGCTGCCCCCGGGTGGCGCAGAGGGCCTTCAACTCCCGGACGAACCCCAGCATGTTCGCCCCGAGCGCCGCGTCCCCTCCCCCGGTCTCGGCGTTGACGAACCACCCGTCGAAGCCGTACGCCGTGGCGACCTCGACGAGTCGGGCCGCGAGCGGATACCGTCCGGCCGCGTCCTTCTGCACCAGGTCCCGGGTCCACTGCAACTGTCCGCCGTAGGCGACCGGCGGCAGGAAGATGTTCCCGAGGACGGGCACGCCGTGGCGGTGGGCGGCGTCCACGATCGGGGCGTTCGGCGCGAGGATCAGCCCCTCGCCCGACGAGCCGCCCCAGAAGACCAGTTCGTCGACGTAGGCCCAGTGCCCGAAGGCGTAGTAGTCGGAGGTCGCCGAGCCCTGCGAGGGGTTGCCGGCCGTGGGTCCGAAGGAGACCAGCGACTGGATGCGGGCCTGGCCCGCGCGCGCCGTCGTGTTCACGGGGGTCGGGGTGAAGCGGCCGGCGAGCGGTACGGCGGCCGCGTTGAAGGCGAGGTCCGGGTCCTCGGCGGCCCGCCAGGCCTTGAGGCTGCGCCAGGTGATGCCGGTACCGGGGCTGCCGGAGGGCAGGGAGTCCGGGTACCAGTAGGTGGCGTACGGCTGGAGCGCGGTGGCCGCGGCCGCCTTCGCCGGGAGCGCGGGCAGCAGCGCCGCCGCGGTCGCGGCGAGCAGAACCGTGCGTCTGGTGGGGTTCACGAGCGGGTGCCTCCTAGTGGTCCTTGTGGGGTGGGAGTACCTGATCGGATGTGACGACCTCGGTGATGCCGCGCGCGGCCAGGTGGTCCTGGTCGGCGGCATGTGTGTCGAGGACGGTGGTGGGGCGGACGCCGTCGGCGGCCAGCCGGAACCAGGCGTCGAAGACCGGCCCGCCGGGCGCGCAGCGGGAGCGGGAGGCGGGGTCGGCGGGGACGACCAGGGCGGTCGTACGACGCCCGGGTGCGCCCGCGGCCGCACGCGCCGCCCGCTCCAGCACGCGGGCCGTGTCCTTCGGCTTGCGGTCGTTGGTCAACAGGCCGAGGCCGTACTCCAGTTCCGGGAAGTCGGCCAGTTCCCGCGACACGTCGTGGGAGCACCACCAGGTGATGCCCCACAGGTCCTCGCAGTCGAGGGCGTGGACGACTGTGGCCTCGGTGAAGGCGGCGGCGTGCTCGGGCGGCACCAGGGGCGCGGGGGCGCCGACCTCCTGGAGCCAGACCGGGCGGTGCGGGTCGTCGGCCCAGGCCTTGGCGAGTTCGACGAGGTAGGCGGCGTGGTGCTCGGCCGGCACGGAGGCGCGGCCGTGGCGCTGCGCGGTGCCGTTGAACACCCAGGAGTGCACGGCGGTGACGGCACCGTGGCGGGCGGCCTGGGCGGGGGTGAAGGGCTGGTCGTCCTGGTACCAGGTGGCGTCGTACTCGGCGTGCAGGTGCAGCCGGCCGGGGGCGCCCTCCTCGCAGGCGGCGAGCATGCGGGTGAGCCAGGCGTCGATCTGCTCGATGGTGGCCGGGTCGGGGTCGGGATGGGGGCCGGCGGAGAACTGGTTGATCTCGTTGCCGAGCGTCATGCCGAGGAAGTTGGGGCGGTCGTCCAGCGCCGCCGCCAGAGTGCGCAGGTAGGCGGCCTGGCCCTCGACGACCTGCGGGTCGGTGAAGAGGTTGCGCCGGTGCCAGGTCCTGGTCCAGGCCGGCAGGAAGTCGAAGCTGCTCAAGTGCCCCTGCAGACCGTCCACGTTGACGTCGAGGCCGCGTTCGGCGGCGGCGTCGACGAGTCGGACGAGATCCGAGACGGCCCGTTCCCGGATGAGGGTGCGGTTCGGCTGGAAGTACGGCCACAGCGGGAAGACCCGGATGTGGTCGAGGCCCAGGGCGGCGATCGAGTCGAGGTCGGCGCGGACGGAGTCGAGGTCGAAGTCGAGCCAGTGGTGGAACCACCCGACGCTCGGGGTGTAGTTGACGCCGAAGCGCACGGCAGAAGGCATACGGGATCCTTGACTTGGGGTTCGTTCAGCCCTTGACGGCTCCCTCGCCCACCCCGCGGAAGAAGTACCGCTGGAGGCCGGCGAAGAGGGCGATCAGGGGGGCCACGGCGATGACCGTGCCCGCGGCGACGAGCCGCTCGTCGTTCGCGAAGGTGCCGTGCAGATAGTTGAGGCCGATGGTGAGCGTGAACTTCGACGGGTCGCTCAGCACGATCAGCGGCCACAGGAAGTCGTCCCAGGCGCCCATGAAGGCGAAGATCGCGACGACGGCCACCGTGCCCTTCACCGACGGCAGCGCGATCCTCAGGAACCGCTGCCAGACGTTGGCGCCGTCGACGTAGGCCGCCTCCTCGATCTCGTACGGCAGGTTGAGGAAGGCGTTGCGCATCAGCAGGACGTTCATCGCGCCGATGCAGCCCGGCAGGACCACACCGACCAGGGTGTTGTTGAGGCCGAGCTCCCGCATGGTGGTGAACTGGGCGATGATGATGCCCTCCACCGGCACGAGCATCGCCAGGATGAAGGCGAGGGTGGCCGCGCGGCGGCCGCGGTAGCGCAGCCGGGCCAGGGCGTATCCGGCGAGGGCCGAACCGACGCAGTTGGTCACGACGTTGGCGGTGGCGACCTTCAAGGAGTTGAAGGCGTAGTCCCAGACGGGGATGGTGTCGGCGACCCGCTCGTAGTTGTGGAGGGTGGGATGTTCGGGCAGGAAGGACGGCGGGGAGCTGTAGATGTCCTCGGTGGGGCCCTTGAGCGAGGTCGACAGCTGCCAGAGGAAGGGGCCGACGGTCAGGGCGAGAACGGCGAGCAGCAGGACGTATCGCAGCACCAGTTCGCCCGTGCGCACCCGGGTCACGTCTCCGCCCTCCGATCGGCCCGCAGCACCAGCAGCATCAGCGCGACGGTGACGACGAAGACCACGATCGAGATCGCGGAGGCGTAGCCGACGCGGCCCGTGAGTCCGGTGCCGGTGCGCTGGACGAGCATCACGAGGGTGGTGTCCTCGCCGGCCGGTCCCCCGCTCGGGCCGGCCATCAGGTAGACCTCGGAGAACACCTTGAAGGCGGCGACCGAGGACAGCGCCCCGACGAGTGCCATGGTCGAGCGGACGGCGGGCACGGTCACCGTGACGAACCGGCGGACGGCCCCGGCCCCGTCCACCGCCGCCGCCTCGTGCAGTTCACGCGGCACGTTCGCCAGCGCGGCCAGATAGATGATCATGTAGTAGCCGAGGCCCTTCCAGACCGTGACGGCCATGGCGCTCAGCAGGAGCAGCCACTGGTCGCTCAGGAAGCCGATCCGGCCGATCCCGACGGTCTCCAACAGGGAGTTGATCAGACCGCGTTCGTCCAGGAGCCACACCCAGATGAGTCCGACCACGACGATCGAGGCCACGACCGGGGTGTAGAAGGCGGACCGGAAGAAGGTGATGCCGGGGATGTTCTTCTGGACCAGCAGGGCGAGCAGCAGCGGCAGGAGCACCAGCGCGGGCACCACCCCGAGGACGTACAGGGTGCTGTTGCGCAGGCCGATCCAGAACATGTCGTCGTGCAGCAGCTCGCGGAAGTTGGCGAGGCCGACGAACTCCCCCGGGATCAGCGTGCGCTTGTCCGTGAAGGCGTTGACCAGCGTGGAGACGAACGGGTACAGGATGAACGCGCCGATGATCAGCAGCCCGGGCGCGGCGAACAGCCAGGGGCTCAGCGGCCATTGGCGCCGCACCCGGGACACGGTGGACGAGGACATGGTCTATCCCTGCTGCCGGAGCAGCGTGTCGCAGGCCTTGACAGCGTTGTCGAGAGCTTCCTCGGGGCTCTCCTTGCCCTGCAACGCCTTGGCCACCTCGTTGCGCAGGGCCGTCTTCATCTGCTCGCTGAACAGCACCGGCGTGTAGTTGACCGCGTTCTTCAGGGACTTGGCGGCGGCGATCCGCACCCGCGTCTCGTCCGTCCCGTCCTCCTTGGTGAAGTACGGGTCGTCGAGCGATCCCGCGGTGCTCGGGAAGATGGCGACCTTCTTCGCGAAGGACATCTGGTGCTCGGCGTCGGTGACGTAGTGCGCGAAGGCGACGGAGGCGGCCTTCTTCTTGGTCTGCGCGTTCACCATCACGCCCATCACGTACATGTTGACGTGGCCGGTGCTGGTGATCTGGTCGGTGATGCCGATGTTCTTGTACAGGTTCGGCGCCTGCTTCTTGAAGTTGCCGAGGTCCAGGGCGCTGCCGGGGTTCATGGCGACGGCTCCGGTGAGGAACTTCTTGCCGGAGGACTCGGGGGTGGCGGTGAGCGCCTGCGGGTCGAGCGCCTTGGCGTCGTACAGCTCCTTGTACTTGGTGAGGAGTTCCACGCCCTTGGCGTCGTTGAAGGCGAATGCGGTGCCCTCGGGGTTCATGAGCGGGACGCCGTAGCGGCCGAAGTCCTCGACGGTGGGCACGTTGGCGAGGGTGGCTACCTTGCCGTCGCTCTTCTTCGCCAGCTCCAGGGCGTCGGTGAAGAGTTCGTCGTACGTCTTCGGCGGCTGGTCGGGGTCGAGCCCGGCCTCCTCGAAGAGGGACTTGTTGTAGAAGAGCGGGCCGGTGTTGAGGTACCAGGGGAAGGCGTAGGTGCCGGTCATGCCCGGTATCCGATGGCTGGCCCAGGCGCCGTCCAGGTACTCCTTCTTGTACTGTCCGGCCGCCTTGTCTAGGTCGAGCGCGAGGCCGGCCTTGGCGAGGGGCGCGACCAGGTCCGGGGAGACGTTGACGACGTCGGGCAGGGTGCCGCCGGCGGCGTCGGCGCTGATCTTGTCTGCGTAGCCCTCGGCGGGCTGGTCGATCCACTTCACCTCGGTGCCGGGGTACTTCTTCTCGAAGTCGGCGATCAGGCCGTCGAAGTAGTCCTTGAAGTTCGCCCGGAGATTCCAGGTCTGGAAGGTGATGTCGCCCTCGATCCTGCCTGAGGCGTCACTGGAGCCGCCGTCGTCGCCGGAGCCGCAACCGCTCAGCGGCAGGACGGCACAGACGGCGGCGACGGCGAGGATTCTGCGGGAAATGGGCACGGCGAACAGGTCTCCTTCGCGGCGGAGTTGGCCAACGACGGAGACCCTGCACGTCTCGCCACGGGCCCGTCAATGCATCTCGCACAGCTAATTTGTTTAGTGACTAATGCGCATTAGGTTGACGCAGCTGAACCGCATTAGTGCATACTGTCCGGACATACCGACGGGGGAATGGGGAAACAGCGTGTCAGGCAGACGGTCACCGGCCCGCAGACCCACGATGAAGGACATCGCGCGGCGGGCCGGGGTCTCCCAGAGCGCGGTCTCCTTCGCGCTGAACGGCCGGCCGGGGGTCTCCGAGGACACCCGCGACCGGGTGCGCACGGTGGCCGAGGAACTCGGCTGGCGCCCCAGCACCGCCGCCCGCGCGCTGTCCGGCGAGGGCGCCGCCACGGTCGGCTTCGTCCTGGCCCGGCCGGCCGACACGCTCGGCGTCGACTCCTTCTTCCTCCAGCTCGTCTCGGGGATACAGGAGGTGCTGGCGGAGCGTCATCTCGGGCTGCTGTTCCAGGTGGTGGAGGACGTCGAGGACGAGTGCGCGGTGTACCGGCGCTGGTGGGCCGAGCACCGGGTGGACGGCGTCCTGGTCGTGGACCCGCGCACGGACGATCCACGCACCGGGGTGCTCGACGAACTGGGTCTGCCCGGAGTGGTGATCGGCGGCGCCCCCGACGAACGCCATCCGGGGCTGTCGACCGTCTGGGCGGACGACGCGGGTGCGATGGCCGCGGTCGTGGACGAGCTGTACACCCTCGGCCACCGCAGGATCGTGCACATCGCGGGCCTGCCGGGGCTCGCGCACACCGAGCGCCGCATCCGCACCCTGCGTGCGGAGGCCGAGCGCCGGGGGCTGACGGGGGTGAGGTCGGTGACCACCGACTACTCGGACGCGGAGGGCGCGGCCGTGACCCGCCGGGTCCTGGAGGCCTCCGCTCCCCCGACCGCGCTGATCTACGACAACGACGTGATGGCCCTCGCCGGCGTCGCCGCCGCGACCGAGCTGGGCCACTCGGTGCCCGCGGACGTCTCGGTGGTGGCCTGGGAGGACTCGGCGCTGTGCCGCATGGTGAAGCCGTGGCTGTCGGCCCTGTCCCGGGACAGCGTGGAGTTCGGCCGCACCGCGGCCACGGAACTGACCGCGCTGCTGGACGGCGGGCCGGCCCGGACCGTACGGGTGCCGGTGCCGCGGTTGATCGTGCGGGACAGCACGGGTGCGGCCAGGGGCACCTGAAACCGAGGGGAACCCGGGGTCCCGGCGAGGAGGACGGCCGCGGCGGACCCCGGACGGGCGGCCACCGCCACCGGATCGCCGACGTCCCGGTGCCCCGCCGTCCGTCGGCCTCGCTCCGGTGGCCCGCCGTCCGGTGACCGCCCGCTCTCAGGTCAGGGAGCGGTACAGCCCGAACTCCGCGATCCGTACGGCACTCCGGGCCCGCGTCACCCGCAGCCGCCAGCTCCGGGCCCGTACCGGGGCCGGCAGCACCAGGATGCGGCTCGCGCCGATGGTCCCGGCACTCGCGACCTGGGTCCAGGCGCCGTCGCGGAGGGCCTCGACGACGAAGCTCTCCACCTGCTGTCCGTGCCGGATGTCCTCGGCGAGGCGGACCCGGTCCACCTCCTGCTCGCGGCCCAGGTCCAGCGTCACCCGGCCCGCTGCCGTGGTCCTGCGGGCGCCCTGGGCCAGATCGCGGGGCAGTTCGCGCTCGATGCGCTCACGGAACTCGCGCAGCCGCACGACGTCGGTGCCGTGCAGCAGGCCGTCCGTGTCCGGTGGGACGTTGAGCAGCAGTACCGCGTTGCGGCCCACCGAGCCGAAGAAGATCTCCGTCAGGTAGTCGACGGACTTGGGCTGCTGGTCGGCGTGGTAGAACCAGCCGTCGCGGATGGAGACATCGCACTCCGCGGGCCACCACTGGAGGTAGTCCGTGGCCGGCTGTGCCGTCACCAGCGCGGCCCGGCTGCCCTCGTCGGGGGTGTCGTACGACAGCGCCCAGTCGGTGCGGCCGTACTGGTTCTCCTTGACCGGGATCACGCTCCACTCGTCCTCGCGTGCGAGGCCGCTCTCGTTGCCGACCCAGCGCAGGTCGGGGCCGGTGACCGCGATCGCCGCGTCCGGGGCGAGGGCGCGGACCAGGGTGTACCAGCTGTCCCAGTCGTAGCTCTCCACCTTCTCGGGCGGAATGTGTCCCTGGGCGCCGTCGAACCACACCTCGTCGACGCGGCCGTACTCGGTGAGCACCTCGTACAGGGTGTTGAGCATGTGGGCGCCGTAGTCGGTCGCCGGGAGGGTGAGGAAGCGGTCCGGGGTGCGGTCGTCGCCGTCGACCAGGGTGGGGACGGTGCGGTCGGACCGGGCGCTGCCGTTGGCGTACACCCCGTGCAGGTACTGGTTCTCGTCGGCGGGCGAGATGTAGACGCCGACCTTGAGGCCGTACCGTCGCATCGAGTCGGCGAAGGAGCGCAGCACGTCTCCCCGGCCGTCCCTCCAACTGCTGGACGCCACACTGTGGTCGGTGTAGCGGGAGGGGTACAGGACGAAGCCGTCGTGGTGCTTGACGGTGAGGATGGCCAGTTCGAAGCCACCGTCCTTCAGGGCCGCCGCCCACTGGTCGGTGTCGAGCCCGGTCGGCTGGAAGACGTCCGGGTCCTCGTCGCCGGTGCCCCACTCCAGGCCGGTGAAGGTGTTCACGCCGAAGTGCAGGAACGCGGTCCTTCCGAGGCTCTGCCAGGCGATCTGCCGTGCGGTGGGCCGGACTTGGGACGCCTTGCGGACGAGCTCGGTCTCGGTGTCGTCCGGCGAGACGGGGATGCGGTAGAAGCGGTCATCGTCCAGGGCCACCGCCGGCCCCGGAATGCCGGTCACGGCAAGGCCGGCCGCGGCGGTGACGAAGAGGCGTCTGGAGACGGTCATGGGGGACTCCTCAGCTCAAGTGCCAGGCGGTGGGGGTGCGTCGATCGACCGGGTACTGCGCGATCCGGCCGTCGTCGGTGACGGTGAGCGCCATCCGGGTGATCGCGTTGACGAGCCGGTAACCGCCCGCCGCGGGCTCCAACTCCCAGCGCTGCAGGGTGCTGTTCGGATCGCAGGGGTCCCAGGTCGCCTCGACTCCGGGCTGGAGCGGCACGTTGAGCGTGAGCTTGCCGCCGCTGATCGCGAGGCAGCCGGCCGCCGACCGGAGGGTCGCGTAGCCGTCCGCCGTGCGCTGCACCGAGGCGGTGAAGGAGTGTCCGAAGGTGTACGTCCCGTCCGGCACCGGCACCCGGGTCAGGTCCCGCCAACCTGGGGCGTGCCCGACAGCGGAACCGCGTGCCAGGAACTCCGCGTAGGTCGCGTCGGGATGCGGGTCGCCCCAGGTGGCCTGGGCGATGTGCCGCAGCGCGGGCCAGAGTCGTACGGCGACCTCGTTCTCGGTCTCACCGCGTCCGTTGTCCGGCCACAGGCTGATCTTCGCGCCGGTGACGCCCTTCGGGGAGGTCAGCTTCTCGCCCTCGAAGCTGCGGGGGTCCCAGCTCTGGTCGTAGAGCGAGGCGGTGTCGCTGTGGAAGCCGCCGCGGACCAGGTAGAGCGAGTAGGCGGCGTTCATCACCGAGTAGCCCTGCGCGATGAGCGCGCTGGGTTTCACCGCCACGTTCAGCCAGTGCTCGACCGTGGTGTCCTGGTCGACCGGCACGGTGTTGGCGCCGGTCAGCCCGTCGTTCCAGATGCGCAGTGCGACGCCCTTGCCCGCCGCGTAGTCGTGGACGCGGTTGACGAAGTCGACGAAGGCGTCCTGCGGGGTGGCGTTCGGACCGTACCTGTCCTGGGCGTACTCGAGGATTTGCGGGTACTTCGCGAAGTCGGAGCCGAGCATGTACTCGTCGGCGCCCATGTGCCAGGACCTCGACGTGAAGACCTGGGCGTACTCGTCCATCAGGCTCGTGTAGTAGTCGAAGGATGCCTGCCGGGTGATGTCGAGGCGCGAGGGCTGCTTGGTGCCGTCGGAGTCGGTGAGCTGGAGGTCCGGGCGGTTCTCGATCCACGGGTCGATGTGTCCCGGGGAGTTGATCTCGGGGATGATCTCGACGTGGTACTTGTCGCCGAGCGCGACGAGCCGCCGTATCTCGTCCTTGGTGTAGTAGCCCCAGGTGTTGGCCTCGGGGTGGGCGTCGCTCTTGACCTTCAGCTCCACGAGCAGCTGGTTGAGCTTGTTGTAGGACATCTCGCGGACGAGGTTCTCCAGCCAGGGCAGCGAGATGTGGATGTAGCAGGCGCAGACCCCGACCCCCCGCTCCTTGTAGCGGGGCACGTCCACCGTGCGTCCGGCGGGGATCCGGTCGCCCTGGGCGAGGAGCTGGAGCAGGGTCCGGGTGCCGTAGAAGGCGCCGGTCCCGGTCGCTCCGGTAATGGACAGCCTTGTGCCGGCGTGGAGTTCGTAGCCCTCGGTGCCGAGGGCGCTCCGGGACGGTCGGACGTTGATAACGATGTCACCCGAGCGGGCTCCGCCGCGCACGACCGCGATCCTCCCGTGGCCCGCCGCCCGGAGGTCACCGACCAGGGTGTCGGCGACCCGGCGTTCGGCGGGGCTGTCGGCCACCAGGCGGGTGCGGGGCCCGAACGCGTAGCCGCCCGGCTCCGCGGTCCAACCGGTCAGGGCCGGCACCGTGACCGGCGGCCCCTCGCCCGAGCGCGCACTGGCCGGAACGGGTGACAGGAGCAGCGTCAGCAGCGCCACGACTGCGGCGAATCCCAGCCGTTTCCTCATGAGCGACTCCCTATTCATCGGATGGCTGATAATTGAGCTCACCAGAAGGGCTGTCAACGGGACTGAATCGGCCGCGAGTTGCGTGAGAGATCCGATGACCTGCGGGGCGGTGACCCACGTCCGACCTCACCTGCCACGAAAAGTCCAAGAAGACCGGTCCGAATGTCCAAGCGCGAGCGCTCTCGACGCGACGTCCGCCTCCGGGCAGAGTTCTCCTTACGTACTCGCGAGTAGCCCCGAGGAGCGCATGTGACCAGCTGGGTCGGCCGTACGGCCGCCGAGATCGCCGCCGCCGTCCGCGAGAAGCGGGCCACGCCCCGTGAGGTGGTGGCCGAGCACCTCGCCCGGATCGAGAAGCTCGACGAGCGGATCGGGGCGTTCCGGGTGGTGCGGGCCGAGGCGGCACTGGCGGAGGCCGACGAGGTGGGCTCCCGGGACGACCTCGGCCGACTCCCCCTGGCCGGTGTGCCCGTGGCCGTCAAGGACAACCTGGCCGTGCGCGGCGAGACCAACCGCGTCGGCTCCGCCGCGACCCCGGACACGCCCGCCGGGGCCGACCACGAGGTCGTGGCCCGGCTGCGGGCCGCGGGCGCTGTGGTCGTGGGGCTGACGAACGTCCCGGAGCTGTGCGTCTTCGGCACCACGGAGGGCGTCCACGGCACCTCCCGCAACCCCTGGGACACCTCGCGCACCGCGGGCGGCTCGTCCGGGGGCAGCGCGGCCGCGGTCGCCGCGGGCCTCGTCCCGATCGCCCTCGGCAACGACGGCATGGGCTCCCTGCGCATCCCGGCCGCCAACTGCGGGCTCGTCACCATCAAGCCGGGCTCGGGGGTGGTGCCGGCCGGCATCAGCGACGGCGACTGGTTCGGCATGTCCGAGAACGGCCCCCTCGCGACCACGGTGGAGGACGCCCGTCTGCTGCTTTCGGTCATGGCCGACGCCGAGTTCGTACGACGGGACACGCCCGCCACGCTGGACATCGCCGTGTCGCTGCGCAGCCCGCTCGCCGGGGTCACGATCAGCGCGCCGTACACCGCCGCGGTCCGGGAGGCGGCCGGGCTGCTGATCAAGGCGGGGCATCAGGTGCGGCGCGCGGACCCGCCCTACCCGCTCTCGCTGGGCGTCACGTCCCTGGCCACCTGGACGGCGGGCACCTCGGTGGACGCGACGGGCCTGGATTCGCGGCAGCTGGCCCGGCGCACCCGCGTGCACGCGGCGATCGGCCGGCGCTTCGTCAAGAGCGTCCGCGAGGGCAGGGCCCGGCAGGAACTGCGCGAGCGCCTGGAGCCGTTCTTCGCCGAGCACGACGTACTGCTGCTGCCGGCGCTGGCCCGCCGCTCCCCCAAGGCCGAGGCCTGGCACGAGCGGGGCTGGCTGCGCAACGTCCTCGTCAACACCAACTACTCGCCGCTGACCCCGCCGTGGAACCTCACCGGATGGCCGGCCATGGCGGTGCCGCTCGGCACCCTGCCCTCGGGCGCCCCCACGGCCGTGCAGCTGGTGGCACGGCCCGGCTCCGAGGCGGTGCTGCTGGAGGTCGCGGAGGAGCTGGAGCGGCGGCAGCCGTGGCGGCGGACCGCGCCGCTCGACTGAACACCGGGACCTACGGGGCTACAGGGCCTTGTACATGATGTGCAGCCCGACCCGTCCGTGCCGGGGGTGTTCGAAGGCCTCCGGCACGGTGCCGAGGATCGTGAAGCCGAGCGAGGTCCACAGCTTCACGGCCGGGTTGGTCTCGACGACGGCGTTGAACACCATGCCCCGGTAGCCGTCCGCCGCGGCGGCGGCCAGGATGTGCTCGGCGAGGGCACGGCCGTAGCCGCGGCCGCCCCGGTCGGGGTCGACCATGAAACCGGCGTTGGCGATCCGGGCGGCGGGGCCGCCGTAGTTGGGGGTGACGTAGGCCGAGGCGACGATCGCGCCGGTCTCGTCCTCGACGACATGGACGCGCTTGGCCGGGTTCATCCACAGGGCGCGGGCGGCTTCTTCGGAGGTGTCGGGGTCCCAGGCGTAGGTCTCGCCCGCGGCCACGATCCGGTGCCAGAACGGCCAGATCCGTGGCCAGTCGTCGGCCACGGCTTCTCTGATCAGCATGGGCGTGAGTCTCGCACGCCCATGCCGTCGGCGATCGCGAAGGTCCTGCGGTCAGTCCACGCTGGGCAGGATGTGGGGCTCGGCGAGGTCGTCCTCGTAGCCCGCGAGACGGATGGGGGCGGAGCGCGCCCACACGTCGAGACTGCCGATGTCTCCGGGCCGTCGGCCCGCACGCTCCGGGCGTTCCTTGGGGCGTTGTTCGCGATTCGTCTTCTCCGGTGTCACCGCGCACTCCTTATGTGTCGGGCTCACCCTCGGGACGTGCCTGTCCAACCTACGGCCGGTGCCTGGACGTCCGCTCGGGTCTGGGTCGAGATCGGTTCGGACGCGGTGGCGCCGTGCAACTCGTGTGAGAGCAGGCCGTGGTGACCGGCTTGTCCCGGGACGGACTGTGGGTGTGGGTGGGACCCCTTACTGCCGTCCGTCGGCTACAGATTAACCAGATGAGCGGGGGTCCGCTCGATAGGGGCTGAAAACAAGGTGTAACCATTGCAATTCACCTTGTCGTCAGCCGCCGATTTCCGCCTGATTTGTCACTTGATGGGCCTTTTTGAAGTCACCCGTTCGGTCTACGGCTCGCCCGGCCCTCTGAGTCGTCGAGGTCGCGCAGTTCAAGTCCCGTTGGCCGAATCGCAAGGCACCCATGATCTGCTGACCCACGGCAACGGACGGCCCGGCCGGAGGTCTGACGTATGGAACTGCGCAGTGTCGACGAGCTGATGGATCTGCTGCACGCCTGCGGCAGCGAACACGCCCTGCGGACCGCCGCACTGCTGCGCCGCAGCCGGCCCGCCGACAAGGAACTCCAGGTGGCGGGCCTGTTGCTGGGGACCGGCCAGTCCGCCGAGGTCTTCCGCTCCCTGCTCGGCGAACGGGTCCACCGGCTGGTGGGCCACCACGGCCCCGCCACCGACGACGACCTGCTGCGCCTGGCCGGCGAGGAGAGCCTGACATCCCGGTTCGACGCCGGCGTCCTGGAGGACTGGCGTGCCGTGCTGGAGCTGGTCGCGGCACGCAACTCCCGTCTGGAGTCTGTCGACTGACGCTCCGTCATGAGACGGTACGGCGATGACGTCGTCCTACGGACTGCACGGCAGGGCCGCTCTGGTGACCGGCGGCACGCGCGGGATCGGGCGCGAGGTCGCCCGGCAACTGGCCGAGGCGGGGGCCCTGTTGTGCGTCACGGCCCGGAACCGGGAGGACGTCCGGCGGACCGCGGCCGAACTCGGCGGCATCGGACTCGCGGGCAGCGTCGCCGACCCCGCCCATCCCCGCGCCCTGGTGGACCTCGCCCTGAGCGAGTTCGGCCGGCTCGACATCGTGGTCAACAACGCGGCGACGAACCAGCCCTACGGCCCGCTCATGGACGCGGATCCTCAGGTCTGGCGCGAGGCCTTCACCGTCAACGTCGAGGCGCCGCTGCGCCTGGTGCAGGCGGCGTGGCACGGCTGGATGCGCGAGCACGGCGGGTCGGTGGTCAACATCTGCACGGAGGGCGCCGGGCACGTGGGCCCGAACGTCGGCGCTTACGGCACCAGCAAGGCGGCCCTGCTGCATCTCACACAGCAGCTGGCGGGCGAGCTGGCGCCGCGGGTGCGGGTCAACTCCGTCTCGCCCGGCCTCGTACGGACGGAGATGGCCCGGTTCGTGTGGGAGAAGGGTCCCGTCGAGCTGCCGCTGGGCCGGATCGGCGAGCCCGAGGACATCGCGCGGGCCGTGGTGTGGCTCGCGTCCGACGCGGCCGGGTGGATCACGGGGGCGGACCTCCTGGTGGACGGGGGCACGCGGGTGCGGGCTGCGCAGACCGAGGCGTACGCCGTCCACGAGCGCCTTCGTTCGTTCACGCCGCCGCGGCCGTGACGGCTCCCCGTCACGGAAACGCCAGGAACCACACGATGACCACCAGGGCGATGAACGCGATCAGGACCACCGTGAAGAGCCTGCCGCGCTGTGACGTGTCGCCGCCGCGGGGCCGGTCCTCGGGCAGAACCGCGTCGTGGGGGCGGTCAGCCGCGTAGAACTCCTGGTCGCTCGGGTAGACGTTGCGCGGATCGCTGCGCGCGCGTGGGTCGATACCGTGCGGCTCGCTCATGAGGACCTCCCGGTGCACCGTTGCCCGGTCCCCGGGTTCCCTCCGGGGGCCTGGCCACACGCGGCGGGCGCCCGCTCACCACTTCCCGGGCACGTAGTCCTTCAGGAACACCCCGTACACGTCCTCGCCGTCCTCGCCGCGCACGATCGGGTCGTAGACGCGGGCCGCACCGTCGACCAGGTCGAGGGGGGCGTGGAAGCCCTCCTCGGCGAGGCGGAGCTTGTCGAAGTGGGGGCGCTCGTCCGTGATCCAGCCGGTGTCGACCGAGGTCATGAGGATGCCGTCGGTCTGGAACATCTCCTGGGCGCTGGTGCGGGTGACCATGTTCATCGCGGCCTTGGCCGCGTTGGTGTTGGGGTGGCCCGCACCCTTGTAGCCGCGGCCGAAGACGCCTTCCATCGCGGAGACGTTCACGACGTAGGCCCGTCCGCTGCCCGCCTTCTTCGCGGCGTCGGCCATGGCCGGGCGCAGCGCGCTGATCAGGATGAACGGTGACGTGTAGTTGCAGAGCTGGGTCTCCAGGAGCTCCACCGGGGAGATCTGGTCGATGGTCTGGACCCAGGTGTTGCTGTCGACGACGTCGGGGACGAGGCCGCCCGCGTCGATGGCGGTGCCGTCGAGGTGCCGGGCCACGCTGGCGTTGCCCGCGACCAGGGCCAGGTCGGCGACCTGCTGGGCGTCCATGCCGGAGATCCCGGCGGGCAGCGAGGCGAGTCCGTCGACCGCGCCGGAGCCGAACGCGCCGATGACGTGGTGGGCGGGCAGTTCACCCGCGGGCAGCGGGGCGCTCTCGCCGTCGACCAGGGCGGCGTAGGCGGAGGGCAGCCTGCGCACGGTCTGGGTCGCGTTGTTGACCAGGATGTCGAGCGGGCCCGCCTCGGCGACCTGCTCGGCGAGGGCCACGGCCTGCGCCGGGTCGCGCAGGTCGATGCCGACGACCTCCAGGCGGTGCAGCCAGTCCCCGGAGTCGTCCATGGCCTTGAAGCGGCGGATGGCGTCCTTCGGGAAACGCGTGGTGATGGTGGTGTGCGCGCCGTCGCGCAGCAGCCGCAGCGCGATGTACATGCCGATCTTGGCGCGGCCGCCGGTGAGCAGGGCGCGCTTGCCGGTGAGGTCGGCGCGGGCGTCGCGCTTGCCGCGGTTCAGGCGGGCGCAGTCCGGACAGAGCTGGTGGTAGAAGTAGTCGACCTCGACGTACCGGGTCTTGCAGGTGTAGCAGGAGCGCGGGCGCTGGAGTATCCCCGCGACCCGGCCCTCCTCGGTGATCGACGACGGCAGGATGCCCTCGGTCTCGTCGTCGATGCGCTGGGCGGAGCCGGTGGCCGTGGCCTCCGTGACCGCCTTGTCGTGGGCGGTCTTGGCGGCCCGGCGCTCCTGCCGCCGGCGCTGCTTCACCGTGCGGTAGACCCCGGCGGTGGCCCGGCGCACGGCGATCGCGTCGGGGTGGTCGACCTCCAGCTTGTCGAGCTCGTCGAGCACGCTGAGGCAGACGGCCAGCCGCTCCGGGTCGATGCCGGGGCCGTACGCGACCTCGTCACCGGGCTCGCGCACGACCTCGTCCGTGGTCGTCGCCGAGCCGTCCTCTGTCACCGTCATCGCGCTGCCGTTTCCCTGGTCACCCGTGCGGCGCTGGGGCCGCGTCCGCTTGTCGGACGCGGAATTTTACTTCAGCGCGGGGCCGGGCCCGCAATCCGGAAACGATCAAGCACCGCAGGCGGCCAGCAGGTGCTTCACCTCCTCGGACAGCGCCCGGGCGAACCGGTCCAGGTCAGGCACCGCTTCCGCGTCGGCGACCAGGCCGTAGTGGACCTGTCCCCGGTAGGTCGAGATCGCGACCGCGAGGGACTGGCCGCGGGCCAGCGGGGCGAAGGGGTAGACCTCGGTGACCGGGTTGCCGCCGAGCTTCAGGCCGACGCCGGGCAGGGGCACGCTGGTGACGAGGATGTCGAACCAGAGGCGGGCGCCCTGGCCGGCCAGGGGCCCACCGAGACGGTGGCCGAGGGCCGGGACGTGGTCGGCGAGGAGCGCGACCGCTCCCGCGCCCCGGTTGGGGCCCGCGTCCTTGTTGCGGTCCATGGCTGAGCGGACCGTGTCGAGACGGCCCAGCGGGTCGGGGTCGTCGACCGGAAGCCTTATCAGGTACCCGGAGAGCCGGTTGCCCTGCGGCTGCGCGGTGCGCGGGCGGCGCTTGGAGACCGGGATCAGGGCTCGGGGCGCCACACCCTCGCTGCCGTCACCGCGCTCGTCCAGCCAGCGGCGCAGGGCGCCCGCGACGACCGCGATCAGGACGTCGTTGACGGTGCCGCCGCGGCTCTTGCGGACGCGGTGCACGTCGTCGAGGTCGACGACGACTCCGGCGGTGCGGCGGGTGCCGCTCGGCTCGGCGGTGAGGGCGGCGGAGGAGCGCACCCCCAGGGAGGACAGGGCGACGGAGGCGCCGATGTCGAGCGCGCGGCCCAGATCGGAGACGGCGCCCCGGACGAGGTCGGGCAGCTTGCGCACGTCCGGCAGCAGGCCCTTGGGCGGTTCCTCGGGGCGCGGCCTGCGTGCGGGCAGGTCCATCGGGTCCAGGACGGCGGCGGCGAGCGTCAGCGCCCGCAGTCCGTCGGCCAGGGCGTGGTGGAACTTGAAGAGCACGGCGAAGGACATGCCGTCCTCCCCCGGCAGTACATGCGCCTCCCACGGCGGCCGTTCGCGGTCGAGCGGACGCTGCATGAGCCGTCCGGCCCCGGTGTGGAAGTCGTCGGTCGGGGCGTGCAGCAGCACGTGCCGGAGCGGGTCGAAGTCGGGGTCGGGGACGCGGGCGGCTCCCCCGAAGGCGTACGGGAAGCCGAGCGGCCACACGTCCCGGATCCGCATTCTGAGGCCCGGCACGGCGGCGGCCCGGCCCGCGAGGAGGTCGGCCGCGTGGGCGCCCGCGGTGGGCGAGTGCGCCGCGAAGACGCCTAGCGCTCCCAGGTGCATCGGGTGCTCGGCGGATTCCATGTTCCAGAACGCCAGGTCGAGAGGGGCGAGCAGGTCTGAAGTCAATGGCTTGCCTCGCGTCGACAACGGGTGGGCCAGCAGTCAATCGCCCTCCGGCGATTACGGTCAAGTACGATCAAGCTACGCACAGTTAACAACAGATTAAGTCCCGCCCCCGGTGAAAGGGGCGGGACACATGGTGCGGAAGTGATCAACCGCCGGTCGGCGCGCACCCGGTCGGCGTCGCCCGGGACGCGTCCCGGATCAGGGCCCGGTGCGCGGCCCGCACCCGTTCGGCGTCCGGTTTGAGGACCTTGCGGTCGTAGGTGAGCAGCCCGTTCAGCTCACCCTCGACGTCCGAGATCTGCGTGTAGACGGCGCCGTTGCTCCCCCGGCAGACCAGGGCCCGCACCTCGTCGAGCCTGGCCAGATAGTCGTCGGTGTAGGTCGCCGGGTCGACGTCGACGTACGACTGCTGGACGGACCAGGCGTGTCCGGGAACCGCCAGGCCGAGACCGCCGTACTCCCCGCTGACCAGGGCGCGCCTCCCGTCCGGGCGAGGCGGCAGAGCGGGGCTGGGATACCCGTGCTCGTCCATGATGTCGCCGGCGTCGCCGTCGGCGCCTAGGTTGAGTCCCGACTGGTTGTTGACCAGGCGGGTCGGGTCCCAGGCCTTGGCCTGTTCGGCGATCCGGCCGATGTCGTACTGCCCCCAGCCCTCGTTGAACGTCACCCACATGACGACCGACGGACTGCTGATGTGCTGGTCGATCATCTGCTTCATCTCACGCTCGTACTCGGTGCGGGCGGCGGGGCCCGGATTCACCCCGGCCGTCATGGCGGGCATGTCCTGCCACACCAGCAGACCCAGCCGGTCGGCCCAGTAGAACCAGCGGTCGGGCTCGACCTTGATGTGCTTGCGCACCGCGTTGAAGCCGAGCTGCTTGTGCACCCTGAGGTCGTACGCGAGGGCCTCGTCGGTGGGCGCGGTGTGCAGGCCGTCGGGCCAGAAGCCCTGGTCGAGGGTGGCCATCATGAAGACGGGCTCGCCGTTGAGGACCGTGCGCGGGGTGCCGTTCACGTTCTCGACGGCGATGGAGCGCATCCCGAAGTAGCTGCCGACGCGGTCGGCGCCGACGCTCACCCTCAGGCCGTACAGGAACGGGTCGTCGGGCGACCACAGGCGCGGGTTCTCGAGGGTCAGGGCCAGCGGCTCACCCGTCCGGCCGCGCGCCGTGGCGACCTTCCGCTCTCCGTCGTACGCCGTCGCCGTGATCGGTACGCCGTCACGGACGCCCAGTGCCTCGACCGTCAGCCGGCCGGCGGAGACGTCGGGGGTCAGTTTGAGGGAGTCGACATGGTCGCGGGCGACCGGTTCCATCCAGACGGTCTGCCAGATGCCGGAGGACGGGGTGTACCAGATGCCGCTCGGGTCCAGGCGCTGCTTGCCGAGAGGTGGGTTCTCGCCGCCGGCCGCGTCGGTGGGGTCGTGGACGCCGACGATCAGCTCCTGGGTGCGCCCCGGCTTCAGCGCGTCGGTGACGTCGGCGCTGAACTTGTCGTAGCCGCCGGTGTGTTCGGCGACCCTGGTGCCGTTGACGTACACCTCGGACCGCCAGTCGACCGCGCCGAAATTGAGCCTGAGGCGGGTGCCGGAGCCGATGTGCCAGTCGGCCGGGACGGTGAAGGTGCGGCGGTACCACATGCGGTCCTCGTGCCGTTCCAGGCCGGAGAGCTGGGACTCCACGGGATACGGCACGAGGATGCGCTCGGCCAGGTTCCTGCCCACCGGCGGCTGTTCGCCCGCCTCGGCGGCGGCGAACTGCCAGCGGCCGTTGAGGTTGCGCCACTCCTGGCGGGTCAACTGGGGGCGCGGGTACTCGGGGTGGGCGTTTCCCGGACCGACCTCGTCGGCCCACTTCGTCCGCAGCTCGTAGGTCGAACGGTTGGGACCGCTGCTCCAGAAGGCGTTGACAACGTTGCCGTCCGCGCCGGCGAGCCCGCCTTCGCCGTCGTAGCGGAGGTCGGCGGTGCCGCGTGCGGTGCCGGTCCTGTTGCCCACGACGGGTTCGGCGAGGGTGACGAGAAGGGTGCGGGCGTCCTTCGGGTCCTGTTTCACCGCTTTCAGGGGCCACCCGGCGCCGCCGATCACCGCCTGGAGGTGACCGGTGAGGCCGGCCGGGGGTGCGGCGAGGGGCTGGGCGAAGTCGAGCCTCAGGGTGCGTCCGCTGCCGAGGACGGTCGTCGCGAGCGGGCCGTCGTAGTCGTAGCCCTCGGGGAGCCGGAACGCCGACCGGGGCACGGCCTCCTTGGTGCCGCCGGGCCGGACCCAGCGCAGGTGGAGGTTGGAGCCGCCGTAGTGCTCGAAGTACTCGACCTTGATGTCGTAGGCCTGTCCGGCCGTCAACTCGACCGGCTGCGCGCTCTGTTCGCGGTCCCAGTCGTCGACCCAGTGGTCGATGAGGAGCTGCCCGTCGATCCACAGACGGAAGCCGTTGTCGCCGATGACCGAGAAGGTGTGGGGGCCGGTGCTCTCCGGTACCACCCTTCCGGTCCAGCGGACGCTGACGTCGTCCGAGCGGCCGGTCGCGGCGGCGAGCCTGGGCTCCAGGTTGTCGAAGTCGAGGTTCGGGTCGAAGGTGGTCGCCTTCAGCTCGTGGAAGTCGAAAGCGCCGGGGGCGGACTGGGTCCAGTACTCGCCCTTGAGCCCGCGGGCCTCGGCGGGGTCGTCGGCCAGGGCGGGAGCCGCGGTCAGGCCGGCGAGACCCAGCAGGGCGGCGAACAGCAACGCCAGCCGGCCTCTGAGGCGGGTGAGGTGCCTGCGGTGCATGGAAGCCTCCATAACAACGTTGTCATGGGCAGGAGTTGGCATGACAACACGGATTCGGGCTTCCGTCCAGGGACATGACAACCCGGCTTCAGCCGCCGGGCGTCCACTTGAGGTAGGCGGCCGTTTCGGTGAAACCCAGTCGCCGGTAGAAGTCGGCGGCCCTGCGCGTCGGCACGCACACCTCCACGTCGCCGGCCCGTCCTGCGGCCTCCAGCACCGCGCGCACGAGCCCCGAGCCGACGCCGCGACCGCGCAGCGCTGTGCCGACGGTGAGTTCCAGGAGTTCGAGGACCGTGCCCCGGGCGAACAGCGTGGGCACGCGGGCGGCGTAGGCGTACCCGATCACGCGCCCGCCCTCCTCGGCGGCCAGGAACTCCGCCCTGCCGACCGCGGCGGCGGCCAGGACGGCGGGAAAGTCGACCGTCGTGAAGCGGCCCGGCTCGGGGCTGTGGCTCGTGGCGAAGCCACGGAGCAGGCGGAGGACGTCGTCCGCGTCGGCGGGCGTCACGGCGCGGACGGTCACCTCGGCCTCCTACGACACCAGCTGGCCCTTGCCGAGGGCGATCACCCCGCCCCTGGACACCGTGTACAGCTCCGCGTCCCGCTCCGGGTTCACCCCGATCGTGGCGCCCGGCGGGACCTCGACGTTCTTGTCGAGAACCGCGCCCCGGACCACCGCGCCCCGGCCGATCTTGACGTTGTCGTGCAGCACCGAGCCCTGGACGACGGCCCCCGGGTCGACCAGGACGCCGGGTGAGAGCACGGAGCGGGTGACCTGGCCCCGGATCAGGCAGCCCGCGCTGATGATGGACTCGCTGGCGATGCCGCCGGCGTTGAAGCGGGCCGGGGAGAGCTGACCGGAGTGGGTGTAGATGGGCCACTGCCGGTTGTAGAGGTTGAAGGCGGGGCGCTCGGCGATCAGGTCCATGTGGGCGTCGTAATAGGCGTCCAGGGTTCCCACGTCACGCCAGTAGCCGCGGTCGCGGGTGGTCTCGCCGGGGACGTGGTTGGCGCTGAAGTCGTAGAGCTGGGCCTCGCCGCGGTCGGTGAGCTGCGGCAGGATCGAGCCGCCCATGTCGTGGACGGAGTCCTCCTCCTCCGAGTCCCGCTGGAGCGCCTCGATCAGGGCCTTGGTGGTGAAGATGTAGTTGCCCATCGAGGCGAACACGCTCTCCGGGTCGTCCGCCAGCCCGGGCGGGTCGGCGGGCTTCTCCAGGAAGCGTTCCACGGTGAGGCCGTCCGAGCCCGGGGAGATCACCCCGAACGACGGGGACTCGGAGCGCGGGACGCGGATCCCGGCCACCGTGACGCCCGCGCCGGACTCGATGTGCTGTGCGAGCATCTGGCGCGGGTCCATGCGGTACACGTGGTCGGCGCCGAAGACCGCGACGTACTCGGGGCGCTCGTCGTAGAGCAGGTTCAGGGACTGCAGGATCGCGTCCGCGCTGCCCAGGTACCAGCGCGGTCCGAGGCGCTGCTGGGCGGGCACCGGCGTGATGTAGTTGCCGAGCAGGCTCGACATCCGCCAGGTGGTCGTGATGTGCCGGTCGAGCGAGTGCGACTTGTACTGCGTGAGGACACAGATGCGCAGGACGTCGGCGTTGACCAGGTTGGACAGGACGAAGTCGACCAGCCGATACGTTCCTCCGAAGGTGACCGCTGGTTTGGCGCGGTCCGTGGTCAGGGGCATCAGGCGTTTGCCTTCTCCGCCCGCGAGTACGATGCCGAGCACCGAAGGTCCGCCACGACGCATGGCCGCTCCCCTCACGCTGATTTGACCCATCACTGCCCTGGCGCGGGGCCTAGTACGCCTGTTTGAGGATCTCCTCGTAGAGCCGGACCGTGCGCCGCGCCACGGCGTCCCAGCCGAACTGGCCCACCGCGCGAGCACGTCCCGCCTCGCCCATCCGACGAGCCGCCTCCGGATCGCCGATCACGGAGTCGAGTGCCCGCGCCAGAGCCGTCTCGAACCCATCGTCCACGGTCACGAGCAGTCCTGTCCTGCCGTCGTCGACGACCTCGGGGATCCCGCCGACCCGCGAGGCCACCACGGGAGTGCCGCAGGCCATCGCCTCCAGGTTGACGATGCCGAGGGGTTCGTACACCGAGGGGCAGACGAACACGGCCGCGTGGGTCAGCAGCTGGATCACCTCGGGCCGGGGCAGCATCTGGGGGATCCAGTGCACGCCCTCACGGACCCGGCTCAGCTCCTCGAAGAGCTCGCGGAACTCCCGGTCGATCTCCGGGGTGTCCGGCGCGCCCGCGCACAGCACGACCTGCGCGGCCGGGTCGATGTCCCGGACCGCGCGCATCAGCTGGGGCACGCCCTTCTGGCGGGTGATGCGGCCGACGAACAGCACGAACGGACGGTCGCGGTCCAGCCCGATGCGGTCCAGCACCTCGGTGCCGTGGTCGGGCTGGTAAAGGGCGGTGTCGATGCCGTTGTGCACGATGTGGACCTTGGCCGGATCCAGCGCCGGGTAGCAGCCGAGGATGTCCTCGCGCATCGCTCCGGAGACGGCGATCACCGCGTCGGCGGTCTCGATCGCGGTGCGCTCGGCCCAGCTGGAGAGGGCGTATCCGCCGCCGAGCTGCTCGGCCTTCCAGGGGCGCAGGGGCTCCAGGGAGTGGGCGGTCATCACGTGCGGGATGCCGTGCAGCAGCTTGCCGAGGTGGCCGGCGAGGTTGGCGTACCAGGTGTGCGAGTGGACCAGCTCTCGGCCTTCGAGGCCCGCGGCCATGGAGAGGTCCACGGAGAAGGTGCGCAGGGCGTCGTTGGCGGTGTCCAGCGCGGACCAGGGCCGGTGCCGGACGACACCTTCCGCGCGGCCCTCGCCCCAGCAGTGCACATCCAGGTCGACCAGGGACCTCAACTCCCGGGCGAGGAACTCGACATGGACACCCGCGCCGCCGTACACATCCGGCGGGTACTCCCGGGTCAGCAGGCCCACACGCACCCGGAACCCCCTGTCTCAGCGGCTGGTTGGCTTTCATGGTCACCCAGATGCGCCGCGCGGGGAAGAGCGCGGGGCTCGTGTGAAGCAACAGTCACCGCACACGCCACCCCCCGGCAACCGGTAGTACAGACAGCAGCTGCGGCGGCGGAGCGTGGTGCCGTCGAGGGTTCCCGCGAGCAAGGGATGGGCGAGGAGCTCGGCCGTGAGGCCGCGGACGCGGGCGGAGAGCTCGGGGTGGTGGCCCAGCTGCCGGGCGGCACCCGCGAGGGCCGAGCCGGCGTTGCCCCACAGCAGCCCGGAGGCGAGCCGGTACTCGGAGTGCAGCGCTGCCGCGAGCGGGACGAGGTGCCCGTGCAGGACGACGTCGGCGATCGTCGCGGCATCGCCCCGCAGGGGCGCCACCGCGTCCAGCCACAGCTCGTCAGGGGCACTGGCGTCGGGGTCCCAGTGCAGCCGGCCCGGCGACAGATCCGGGATCCGTCCGTACCTGACCGCACAGCCGAGCGCCACCGACCACAGCCGGGCCGCAAGTCCCTGGTGGGCGATGGAGGCCGCGATCCTCGGTTCGGGGGCGCGCAGGGCCGCGGCGACCTTCCGGACACGAAAAGTCATGGTATTTCCATAAACATCCGACCCTTGGTTCTCGTAGACTTGTGCGAGGGTCGGCAGCGTCGGGGGCGACGCCCCGGCAGGGCCGCCGATCGTCCGTAGTACGAAGAAGGCGCCGAGCGGTCGCAGCGCCGCGAGATCAGGGTCTAGGTCCACGACCAGCAGTAGTACCAAGGCCCGTAGGGGGACCCACCAGGGGGCCTCCACCCCGTGTCACCCGCCTTGGGGAGGACACGGACCCTTTTGTACTCCATCGGCAGTAGGACCCATTGCCTGCTCAGGTACGACGACGGGAAGAACTTTTCCCGGCATCGTGTTCTCCATGGAAGACGACCGTTCGTCGCGTCGGGCCGCCCGGCCCCGCCTCACGCAGAGGAGCAGCTCATGAGTGCCCTCGCGTTGTCCGTGCTCCTGTCCCTCGTCTCCGCCGTCGCCTACGCGGGCGGCGCGATCGTGCAGGAACACGTCGCGGTGTCGCACCCCGACGAGCAGTACGCTCCGCTGCGCCGGCCGAGCTGGTGGGCGGCGGTCGCGTTGAACGGCCTCGGTGGTCTGCTGCACGTGGTGGCGCTCGCCTTCGGTCCCCTCAGCCTGGTCCAGCCGCTGGGCGCCCTGACCATCGTGTTCGCGCTGCCGATGGCCGCGCTGTTCGTGGGCCGCAGGGCCGGGGCCACCGCCTGGCGGGGCGCGATCATGGCCACGGTGGGTCTGGCCGGTCTGCTCTCCCTGGTCGGCGCGTCCGACGCGCAGTCGCTGAGCACGGCCCAGCGGGTGTTCGCCGGTGTGGTGACGGCTGCCGCGGTGGTCGCGCTGATGATCGCGGGCCGGGCCGCACACCGGCACCCGGTGGTGCGCAGCGTGCTGCTCGCGACCGCGTCCGGCATAGCGTTCGGCATGTCCTCGGTGTTCACCAAGACGGTCGCCGTGGACTGGAGCGGTGGCGTGTCGACCTCGGACCTGCCCTCGCTGGCCGCGATCGGCGTCCTGGCCACGGCCGGGCTGATGCTCTCGCAGGCCTCCTACCGCGGCGCCGGTCTCGCGGCCCCGCTGGCGACACTGACGGTCGTCAACCCGGTGGTGGCGGCGGTGGTCGGCATCACGATGTTCGGCGAAACCTTCCGCTACGGCACCACGGGCACCGCGCTGGCCCTGAGCTGCGGTGTGGTGGCGGCGGGCGGACTGATCCTGCTGACCACGGAGCGCATCCAGACCGCGGCGCAGCCCTCGGCGCCCTTGCTGCCCGAGGACGCGTTCGTCCCGGCACCCGCCGAGGAACCGGCCGACGCCCTTCTGCGCGAGGGAGCGCTCGTCGAGAGCGTCGCCGCTCTGCGCGAGGAACTGCTCCTACCGGCCCCCGCCGCCCTTGAGGGTGCCTCGTCGGACGGCGGCCCGTCCGACGAGCTGCCGCGCCCGGGCGACGAACCCCCGGCCTACTACGGCCCCTTCTACGGCGCCGCGTACATCCCGATGCCGGTCCTCGACCGGCATCGGACCCGGGTCAAATCCTGATGCCCCCGGCCCGGAGATATGCCACCGGGTCGATGTCGGAGCCGAAGCCGGGCCCCGTCCGCACCTCGAAGTGCAGATGAGGGCCCGAGCTGTTGCCCGTGGAGCCGGAGCGGCCGATGCGCTGCCCGCCGCCCACCGACTGCCCTGCCTTCACGGAGATCGCGGACAGGTGGGCGTACTGCGTGTAGCGGCCGTCGGCGTGCCGGATCACCACCTGGTAGCCGAAGGAGCCGCCCCACCCGGAGGTGACCACCTTCCCGGCCGCGACCGCCTTCACGGACGTCCCGGTGGGCACCGCGAAGTCGACGCCGGTGTGGTAGCCCTTCGACCAGGCGGAGCCCGCCTTGCGGTACGGGGTGCCGAGGGAGGCGTTCACGGGAGCGACCAGGCCCGTGTCGACGGCCCTCTCGGTCTTCTCCCTCTTCTCGGTCTTCTCGGTCTTCTCGGTCTCCGCGCCGGTGCCGGAGGAGGTCCTCCTGGTCGAGGCGCGGTCGGTGGTGGTGGTCGTGGCGACGCCGCCGCGCAGCTCGAGCCGCTGTCCTGGCAGGATCAGGTCGGGGTCGGCCCCGACGGTCCCGCGGTTGGCGGCATACAGCCCCCGCCAGCCGCCGCGGACCTTGTGCGCGTCGGCGATCCCCGACAGCGAGTCGCCGCGGACCACGGTGTACATCCGGGCGGACCCGGCGCGCGACTGGGGGGTGGTCTGCGGCTGGACGTCCGGCACGGAGGCCTTCTTCTCGCCCAGGGGCTGGACGTCCGGGGCCGAGCCCCCGCGCGTCAGCCCGGCCCGCACCGAGCATGTCGGCCAGGCTCCGGGTCCCTGTCCGTCCAGCACCTTCTCGGCCACGGCGATCTGCTGGTCCCGGGTGGCCAGATCCGCTCGCGCCGCGTACCGGGTGCCGCCGTACGCCTCCCAGGTGGACTGGGTGAACTGCAGGCCGCCGTAATAGCCGTTGCCGGTGTTGATGCTCCAGTTGTTGCTGGACTCGCACGCGGCGACCTTGTTCCAGGTGTCCACGTCGGCGGCGTGGGCGCTGCCGGTGCCGATGAGCGGGACCGCGATGCCGACGCCACCTGCCGTGACGGTGAGCGAGGCGCGGTTGATCCTGTTCGGCTGATACCGGCGGTGCCGGCCGCGTACGGCCATGGAGGCCTCCCCCTAGACATGCGTCAATGCGCCAGGAGGGGCAAAAGTAAGCGCCACGAACAGGCCATGACAAGACGGCAACCAGCCGCGTGGGGGCGCGTACCGGACCGGCGTCCGCAGCTGAACGCAACGAGGCGCCCGAACCGTATCCCTGGTGTGCGGACAGTCCCCCGACAAGCCAGGATGTCCGGTGGACGATACTGACAAGCACGACCGGCAGCGATAGACGACCTACGCGATCCACGGGATCTTTTGGGAGCAGGCGGTATGAGCAACACAGCGCAGATCGGTGTCACGGGCCTCGCGGTCATGGGCCGCAACCTGGCCCGCAACTTCGCCCGCAACGGCTATACGGTCGCCCTGCACAACCGGACCGCGTCGCGCACGCACGCCCTGGTCGAGGAGTTCGGCTCCGAGGGCGACTTCATCGCGGCCGAGACCGCCAAGGAGTTCGTGGCGGCCCTGGAGCGCCCGCGCCGTCTGGTCATCATGGTGAAGGCCGGTGAGCCGACCGACGCGGTGATCCAGGAGTTCGCGCCGCTGCTCGAGCCCGGCGACATGATCATCGACGGCGGCAACGCGCACTTCGCGGACACCCGGCGCCGGGAGCGCGAACTGCGCGAGCAGGGCATCCACTTCGTGGGCATGGGCGTCTCCGGCGGCGAGGAGGGCGCCCTCAACGGCCCGAGCATCATGCCGGGCGGCCCGAAGGAGTCGTACGACTCTCTCGGCCCGATGCTGGAGAAGATCTCCGCGAAGGCGGCGGACGGGGCGCCCTGTGTGACCCACGTCGGCCCTGACGGCGCCGGGCACTTCGTGAAGATGGTGCACAACGGCATCGAGTACGCCGACATGCAACTGATCGGTGAGGCTTACCAGTTGCTGCGGGACGTGGCCGGGTACTCCCCGGCGCAGATCGCCGACATCTTCCGCACCTGGAACACGGGCCGCCTGGACTCGTACCTGATCGAGATCACGGCCGAGGTGCTCTCCCACGTGGACGCGGCGACGGGGAAGCCGTTCGTGGACGTCGTGGTGGACCAGGCCGAGCAGAAGGGCACAGGGCGGTGGACCGTGCAGATCGCCCTTGACCTCGGTGTGCCGGTCTCCGGTATCGCCGAGGCGGTCTTCGCCCGCTCGCTGTCCGGGCACGCGGAGCTGCGGGAGGCGTCCCGCTCCCTCGCCGGGCCCAAGGCGACCCCCCTGTCGGAGTCCGAGGCGGGCGCCTTCGCGGACCGTGTCGAGCAGGCGCTGTACGCCTCGAAGATCGTGTCGTACACGCAGGGCTTCCACGAGATCGCGGCCGCCCGTGAGGAGTACGACTGGGACATCGACCTGGGCGCCGTCTCCGCGATCTGGCGCGGCGGCTGCATCATCCGGGCGGCCTTCCTGGACCGCATCCGGTCCGCCTACGACACCCGCGCGGACCTGCCCAGCCTGCTCTCCGACGACACCTTCGCCCAGGAGATCGCCGACGCCCAGGACGACTGGCGCGAGGTCATCATCGCGGCGACGCGGCAGGGTGTGCCGACGCCGGGCTTCGCGGCGGCGCTGGCCTACTACGACGCGTTGCGCGCCGAGCGGCTGCCCGCGGCGCTGACGCAGGGGCAGCGGGACTTCTTCGGGGCGCACACCTACCGGCGCACGGACCGCGACGGTTCCTTCCACACGCTGTGGGGTGGGGACCGGTCCGAGGTGACCGGCTGAGCGTCGCTCCGCACAGGGGAGGGGGCCACCGTCCGGTGGCCCCCTCCCCTGTGTTTCGCGTGGTTGCCGTCAGCTGAGCGGTGGCCCCGGCTCGGGGCTCGGTACCGGTTCGGGGCCCGGCGGGATCGGCGACGGGGCCGGGCCCGGACTCGGGGTCGGGGTCGGGGGCGACGGGGGCTGCGGGGGCGGGCCCGGGGTGGGCACCGGACCGGGGCCAGGGTTGGGTCCCGGGGTGGGCCCCGGCGGGACGGGGTCGGGGTACGGGTCGGTCATCGGGTCCTCCAGCCAGTCGGTCGACGTCGGCTCTGGACTACTCCCCCGCGTACCCGCGAGCCCTCCCGCCAGTCACCCCCGCGCGTGAAACGCGGGGCCCGCGTGGGTGTGCACGGGGTGCGGCCGGGGGTGTTGAGGTGCGGCTCGGCGCGTGGGGCGGTGCGAGCCGACCGTGGGCCTCACGAGCCAGTGCGGTGTCGAGCCGGCCCTGGGGCTCACGGCCCGGTGGGGAGTCGGCCCCGGCGTCGGCCTGGCGGGCGGTGGCGGTGTCGAACCGGCCGCCGCCCTTCAGGTCTGCCCGTTCAGAAGCCCTCGGGGTGGGCCACCAGCCATTCCTTCGCCGCGCGGAGCAGCTCCGGGTCGGCCGCGGGAGCCTCGTCCGGGTGGCGTTCGGCCCACTTGACGACGTACGGGCACAGCGGGGCGACGGGGATGCCCTCGCGTGCCGCGATGCCGTAGAGCTCGCGGGCGAGGGAGCCCGCTATGCCCTGTCCCTCGTGGGCCGGTTCGACGATGGTGTGGACCGGGACCAGGGCGCGCCCTGGCGATTCGAGGACGAAGTACTGGATGTGGCCGACGACTTCGCCTCCCCCGGAACCGAAGGCCTCCAGGCGCCCGGCCTGTCGGTCGTCACGGATCTCGATGTCGCTCATGGGCACGCTCCTGGTCCGAAGGTCGTCGAGCGGCAGGTCAGGCCGGTACCGCCTGCGGGCTGCGCTCCTGGTCGGAACCCGGCACCGGCTCGGACGGATCGGCCCCCAGGGCGACGATGCGGTTGTCGCGGTCCACGTGCACGACCCGGGGTTCGAGCGCCCGCGCCTCGGCGTCGGTCACTTGAGCGTAACTGATGATGATCACCAGATCCCCTGGGTGGACGAGATGGGCGGCGGCACCGTTGATACCGACCACCCCCGACCCGCGCTCGCCCTCGATGACGTACGTCTCCAGCCGGGCGCCGTTGGTGATGTCGACGATGTGGACCAGCTCGCCGGGCAGCAGGTCGGCGGCGTCGAGGAGATCCGCGTCGATGGTCACCGATCCCACGTAGTGCAGGTCGGCCTGGGTGACGACGGCTCGGTGGATCTTGGACTTGAACATGGTGCGCAACATCGGTGTACTCCCAAAAGTAGGCTCCCTGCCCGCGTTGATGCAGGTCAAGGGCTGTTTTGACACCTTACGGCCAGTCGGCTGCGGCTGACCGGACGGCGACGCGCGCCAGCCTACGCAACGGGCATCGAAGGGGCGCGTGACCATCGCCACAACGAGCCGGTGCCCTGGCGCGGGCACCGGCCTGGACGGCGGTCAGCTCCGGTACGCGACCAGGGCCATCATGCCGACCTCCCCGTGGTACGCGTTGTGGCAGTGGAGCATCCACTGGCCGGGGTTGTCGGCGTCGAAGAAGACGGACAGCTTCCGCTTGGGCAGCACGATGGCGGTGTCCTTGCGCGGGCCGCTGTTCCCGAGCTGGTAGGTGTGGCCGTGCAGGTGCATCGGGTGCCACATCCGGGTCGAGTTGACGAAGTCCAGACGGACTCGCTGCCCCTCCTCGACCGTGAGCGGATTCGCGTGCGGGTCGTCCATGTCGTAGGCCTTGCCGTTGACGGCCCAGTCGTACATGCCCATGCCGCCGGTCAGCTCGACGCGGTGCACCCGGTCCACTTTCCTGGACGGGAGGCGGACGTCGCCCGCCGCGCGCAGCTGGGACGCCGTCAGGATCCTGCCCGTCAATTCCTTCGGGCGGACGGTCGCCTTCGGTGCGCTGCCCGGTCCCGTACGGACCAGGGCCATGCCGGTGGCGTCCTTGCCCTCGGCCAGCGCGACGAGCGGGAAGACGCCGTCGCCGAGGGTGACCAGGACGTCGTACCGCTCCCCCATGCCGACGAGCACCGCGTCGACCTGCTCGTGCTCGACGGGGAAGCCGTCGGTGTGGGTGAGGGTCAGCCGGTGGCCGCCGAGCGCGACCCGGTACGCGGTGTCGCTGCCCGCGTTGATGATGCGCAGCCGGATCCGCGTGCCGGGCTTGCCGTGGTGGACGGCGGGGTCGTCGGGGACACGCCCGTTGACCAGGTGGTACGGATACTTCACGTCTCCGGCGTCCCCGCCGAGCAGCTCGCTCTCGGCGCCCATCAGCATGAAGTCCATGTCCATGCCGCCCATGCCGCCCATGCCGTGCCTGAGTTCGGCCAGGACCTCGTCGGGGGTGCCGCCGACCCCGTCGATCCAGTCGTCGAGGACGACGACCCATTCGTCGTCGTACGACAGCGGCTCCTTGGGGTCCTCGACGATCAGCGGGGCGTACAGGGCCCGGTCGAGCTGGACGCCGACGTGGGGGTGGAAGAAGTACGTGCCGGGGGCGTCGGCGATGAAGCGGTAGGTGAAGACCGCGCCCGCGCGGACGGGCTGCTGGGTAACCGTGGGGACGCCGTCCATGTCGTTGCGCATGGCGACGCCGTGCCAGTGGACGGACGTGGTGGTCCTGTCCGGAAGCTGGTTGGAGAGTTCGGCGACCAGGGTGTCGCCGACGGACAGGCGGACCTCCTTGCCGGGGGCCTGGCCGTTGAAGGCCCAGGTCCTGGCCCTGACCCCGTCGCCGAGGTCGAGCACGGCCGGCGCCGCGGTCAGGGTGACGTTCTGTGTCCTGCCGGTGCTCTTCCGCTGCTTCTCGGCTGCGGAGACCGCCGAGCCGGAGGGGTCGACCAGGGCGGGTGTGGCGTCGGAGCCACTGCTGCAGGCGGCGAGCGCGCCGGCGCCCGCCGCGCCGAGCCCGGCGAACAGGAAGGAGCGGCGGTTGATGCTGTTCATGGATGTCCTCGATCTTCGGTGCGCATGAGCAAGGTGGCGTGCCGGGACGGCTCCTCGGCATCACGACGGCACGAGGAAGCCGTGGGGCACGGCCTAGATGCGCAGCTGGGAGAGGACGGACAGGTCCGGGGGCGCTCGGCCCGTCGTCCCGGCGGCCTTCGCCCGGCAGGTGAGGACGTCGTGCGCGGCATGACCCTGCGGTACGGGCGATTGCGCCGGTGGGGCGAGCTTGACGATCTCAAGGCTCGCGGTCGAGCAGTGCTGCATCGCCGTGCCACCGCACGCCATGCCGTCGCACGCCGTGCCATCGGCACTGACCGCCATCGGCACGGCCATGGCCGTCACGGGTGCGGCATGGCCGATCGGCACGGCGGACGACTCGTGGTGCACCAGTACCGCGAGAGCCGCGAGGAGAGCGATGACGGCAACACGTGTCCAGCGGCCGACGCCGTGCGAGGCACGGGTCGGCGGGACCGGGGCTCCCGGTGCTGTCATCACGCTTGCCTTTGAGCATCGACTGCGGGGTTGGCTGCCAATATACCCGCAGGGGGTAACCGCCGTCGGCGGACGGCGTGGGGTGACCGCGCGACGCGGCGGGCCGCGTGCACTTCGGCGCCGGTCAGGCGAGTGGGGTGAACGTCCACAGCAGGTTGGTGCTCTGCTGCCATGCCCACTGCTTGGTCACGGCTCCCTCCGCGACCATCCCTCCGCCGTCGAGAACCAGTTGCGTGCGGCGGTTGGCGACGGAGTACTGACCCTGGCCGCGGTGGACGATCTGCCATTGCTGGGTGTCGCCGCCGTCCCAGGCCTTCTGCCGGGCCGGGTCGCCGTCGGCGGTGGCGCCCCAGCCGTCGGCGACCATGCCGTTGGTGCGGTTGACGAGTCTGTAGTAGCCGTTGCCCAGTTCGATCGCCTGCCACTGGAGATTGGTGTGGTCGACGGACTCCCACTGCTTCAGGGGCGAGCCGCTCGCGACGTTGCCGCCGCTGTCCAGCACGAGGTGGTTCGTGACGTTGGCCAGGCGGAAGTACCTGTCGGGCCTGAACGTCACCTTCAGCGAGGCGATGACGTCGTTGTTGCCGGTCGCCCGAAGATCGGGGGTGTTCGAGGTGAACGTCCAGGCGGTGCCGGTGAAGTTGTCGCCGGAGTAGCCCGTCACCTGGTAGCCGTCGGGCACCAGGACGGAGGAGGCCAGGGCGGGTCCCAGGCCGGCGGCGGTCAGCTGGGAGGAGGTGTAACTGCCCAGCGGCAGGACGGCGCGGGCGCCCGCGTAGTCGACGTTCGCGCACACCGTCGCGGAGACGCTCGCGGGCATGCCCTGGACCTCGACGCACACCACGGAGACGTTGGCGTCCGGCGCGGTGGCCGGCACGGTGACCTCGATCTGGTCGGTGACCGTGAACGGGAGCGAGACGGAAGGGTTGTTCAGCACGTAGACGCGACTGATGGTGTTGTCGATGGCGGGTATCCGCAGCCGGCCGTTCGTGGGCCAGGTGAAGACGTGGGCGAAGAGCTTGCCGTTCTTCCTGGTGACCTTCCCCCACGCGGGTTCGGCGGCGAACGGGCTGCCGCTGGTGCCGTGAACGCCGTCGCTGTGGACCGACATCCACGAGGCGAGGCCGTTGAGCACCGTCTGCGTGCCGGCGGTGACCGAGCCGTCGCCCTTGGGTCCGATGTTCAGCAGGAGGTTGCCGTCCCGGGCGACCACCGTGACGAGTTCCTGGACGATGTCCTTGACGGACCGGTAGGAGTTCTCGCTCCCCGCGTTGTAGCCCCAGGCGCCGTTCATGGTGCTGCAGCGCTCCCACGGCCTGCCCATCGGCGCGGCGGGTATCCCGAACTCCGCGACCGCGTAGTCGCCGAGTCCGAGGTCCCGCTTGACCCGTTCGTTGACGATGAGGCCGGGCTTGCGGGCGATCAGCCAGTTGTAGAGGTCGACGCCGTCCGATTCCAGCCACCAGTCCTCCAGCGTGGGCCCTGCGGGCTCGCCGAACCAGTCCCCGTCGAACCACAGCAGCGCCGGGTCGTAGCGGTCCAGCAGTTCCTGGAGCTGCGCCTTCATGTCGGCGATGTAGGCGGCGCGGGCGGCCTGCGAGGACATCGTGGTCAGACCGCTCTGGTGACGGTCCGTCTGGGAGGGGTGGTTCCAGTCGAGGATCGAGTAGTACAGGCAGAACTTGATCCCACGGCTCTCGCAGGCCCTCTTGAGGTCCATCAGCGGGTCGGTCTGCACGCCGTTGTAGTCGTGCAGGTTGTACAGCTTGGTGCCGGTGGTGTCGGTGAAGCTCGCCACGCCGGAGTCCCACATCGCGAAGCCCTCGTGGTGCTTGGCGGTGATCACGAGGTACTTCATGCCGGCGTTCCTGGCCAGTTCGGCGATGGCGGCGGCGTCGAACCGGGCCGGGTCGAAGTTCCTGGTGACCTGGGTCTGGTAGTTCGCCTTGCTCCACTGCTGGCTGTCGAAGGCCCACTCGCCCTGGCCGAGGTACGAGTAGGAGCCGAAGTGGATGAACATCCCGAACCGTGCCTGGTACCACCAGTCCATCTTCGAGGGGACGGTGTACGCCTCGGCCGTGGAGGGCCACAGAGCCTGTGGCAGTCCGAGGACCGCCACCCCTCCGGCGAGTGCGGCGGCCTTCATCAGTGAGCGTCTGCTGAGGGAGTCAGAGGGCATGGCGCGGCTCCATGTGTCGGGGAGAGGGAGGACAGGGCGTCATCCTCGACAAGACATCGGATGGATTTATAGGGGACCCACGAAGGCCGCGTCTACAGCCGGGACGACTTTGGCTCAACAGACCAAGAGAAATGGCATTTTGGGCAACTCGGCCACTCCGGAAGATCGCCCATCACTCAGCAGGGATCCTGCTATAGATGGGATCTATTACGGTGGTCACGCCCCGCGAGAAGGTCGCCCCGTCGCCTGTGCGTTTCCGCCGTGCTCGGATGGGGGACCCGGCGGTCGTGGTGGCGTACGGAGCGGAGCAGCGCGTGCGGGTGCCCGCCGTGCGGGCGCGCTGGCTCAGGCAGACGTTCGTGCACTGGCCGTTCCGGCCGGAGGCGGTGCAGGCCCTGCTGCCCCGGGAACTGGTCGTGGACGAGTACGACGGGGCGACGTGGGTGGGTTTCACGCCCTTCGTGATGGCGGACGTGCGTCCCCCGGTCGTCCCCGCGTCGGCCCCCGGGCTCCCGACGTTCGCGGTGTCCAACCTGCGGACCTATGTGCGGCGCGGGGACGGCCGGGACGGGATCTGGTTCCTGTCCATCGAGGTGGCCTGCCCACTGATGCTGGCGGCCCGTGCCGTCGGGGCGCCGTACACGCTGGGTACCCTGCGCGTCAGCACCGACGGCGGCACCGTGTCCTACGCGGGCTCGCGAGGGCTGCGACGCACCCGGCGCGTCGCGTACCGCCTGAACGTCCGTCCCGGTGATCCCGTCCAGCCGACCGAGCGGGACGTGTGGCTGACCTCTCGCTGGCGTGCGTACACCCGTCGGCTGGGGCGCATCTGGGAGACACCGGTGGAACACGAACCCTGGCCGTTGGCCGGCGCGGCCGTCGAGGTGCTGGAGGAGACGCTGACCGCCGCGGCGGGCCTGCCGGCCCCGCTCGGCGCACCCGTCGTCCACTACTCGCCGGGGGTCGAGCACGTCCGGCTGGGGCCTTCCCGGCCTCTTCCCACGTGAGCGGGCCGTCGTGAGCGGGCCGTCGTGAACGGGACGCCGCGCGAGCGCCGCCGCGGTGGGCGGCTGCGTGCCGAGCGGCTGCGCTTCGACGGCTGGATCGCCGGCACGGGCACGGCCTCCGGCACCCGCATCGTGCTGGGGCACTGGCCGCGGTCGCCGTTCGGGCCGTTCAGCGATGTGATGCTGGAGCGGCCGGACGGAGAACGGCTGCTGCTCGCCCCCACCCGGCAGACGGCGGACTTCGTCAGCGGCACCTACGTCTTCGACACCGTGCGGGTCGTCCCGGTCGAGGTGCGCGTCTACGGCGAGACCTGGACGGTCTCGGCAGGACCGCTCGACCTGCGTTTCGCGACGGGCCGCCGAGAACTGCTCGGACTGCTGCTGCGCGCGGTGCCCGGCGGGCTCGCCAGGCAGCCGGTCTGGTGCGCGCTCCTGTCCCTTCCCGCCCGTGTGCTGCTGCCGGGCGTGCGCACCCGTGGCAGCGCGCGAGCGGGCCGCCGTGAGTGGTACGGAGCCCGTGACCTGCGGCCGATCCGCGCGGTGTCGGCGCTGTTCGAGGGCGTCGACCTGGGAGCGATGGCCCCCGTCGTCCCGCCCGTGCGCTTCGGTTTCGGATCCGCGCCGAGGAGACCCGCCCTGACCAAAGTCACGACGACGGTCGCGGTGGAGAGCGCGAGTGAGGACTCGTCTTCCACCAGGTCCGCCACGGCGTGAACGTCGCCCCCACCGGGTGGACCGGCCCGGCGGGGGCACTCGAAGTGCCATCACAGGACTCCGGGAGCCGGAGGGGAATCATGAACACGACGGCACGGGCCCCGCTCGACGGTCCGACGCGGCAGAAACGGCTGGTGATCTACCTCAACGACCACCTGGCCGGCGCGACGGCGGGCGTCGAACTCGCCCGTCGCACGGCTGAGGAGCACCGCGGTTCGGCGTACGGCGAGGCCCTGGAGGGCCTGCGCAAGGAGATCTCCCAGGACCGGCTGGCCCTGGTGCGTCTCCTCGCCGACCTCGACATCCCCGTCCGGCGCTACAAGTGGTACGGGGCGTGGCTGGGTGAGAAGGCCGCGCGGATGAAGCCCAACGGCCGTGTGCTGCGCCGCTCCGGACTGGCCCTGCTGATCGAGATCGAGGCGCTGCGGCTGGGAGCACAGGGCAAGGCCTCGCTGTGGCGCGGGCTGCTCGCCGCGTCGGCACAGGACTCACGTCTGGACGCCGACCGTCTGGAGGAGCTGCTGCGCAGGGCGGAGCACCAGATCAACACGCTGGACTCCCTGCACGCCAGGGCCGCCACGGAACTGCTGTTTCCCGGGCCTGAGCAGGAACCGTCACCGACGCCCACGGCGGGTACGAACTCCTCGAGCTGACGCGGCCGGCCGCCGCCGGTGCGGACGGGGAGCGGACGGAGTGCGACAGGAGGCGCAGGGCACTGGTCCGGGCGCAGCAGACAGCCCTCGTCCGTCCGGCCGGTTCCCCCCGTCGCGGCCTTGGTCCACCGGTTGCACCGCAGGGGCACGGGTACTCGCGCGGCTCGGTTCCGGCCATCGGCCCAGGAGACCTCCATGGGCTTCAACCCACTGGAACACCAAGGCATCCCTCCGGACCGCCAGCTGCGCAACTGGCGTGAGCTCGATGTCGAGCCCGTCGATCCCGACCACGGTCCCTGGGTCCGGTCACCGCGCTGGTCGACCGCGCGCGGGATGCCGTACGCAAGGCCATGGGCAAGGACGGCTGACCCGCCCTGCCGCCCGTCCGGCGCGACGGGCCCGAGCTGTGGCCTCGGCAGTGACGGCCGCGGCTCAGGAGCCAGGTGTCCGGCTGCGGGTGCGGGGTCGGCGGCCGATTGTCCACGCCACGACGGTCTACGCCACGGCGGTCTGCGTCACCTCGTCGTCGGGCGAGGCGAACTGGGTGCGGTACAGCTCGGCGTAGCGGCCGTCGACGGCGAGCAGTTCCTCGTGGGTGCCTCGTTCCACGATCCTTCCGTCCTCGACCACCAGGATCTGGTCGGCCGAGCGGATCGTGGACAGCCGGTGGGCGATCACGATCGCGGTCCTGCCCTCCAGCGCCTCGGTGAGCGCCTCCTGGACGGCGGCCTCCGAGGTGTTGTCCAGGTGGGCGGTGGCCTCGTCGAGGATGACGACCCGCTGGCGGGCGAGGAGCAGCCGGGCGATGGTCATGCGCTGGCGTTCACCGCCGGAGAGCCGGTAGCCGCGCTCGCCCACCACGGTGTCGAGGCCGTCGGGCAGGGACCGCACGAGAGCGTCGAGGCGGGAGCGGCGCAGGGCGTCCCACAGCTCGGCCTCGCTCGCCTCCGGGCGGGCCAGCAGCAGGTTCGCCCGCACGGTGTCGTGGAAGAGGTGGCCGTCCTGGGTGACCATGCCGAGGGTCGCCCGCAGGGAGTCGGCGCTCAGGTCGCGGACGTCGACGCCACCGATGCGGACGGCGCCCTCGTCGACGTCGTAGAGCCGCGGCAGCAGTTGGGCGACGGTCGACTTGCCGGCGCCGGAGGAGCCGACGAGGGCGACGGTCCGGCCGGGTTCGGCGCGGAAGGAGACGCCGTGCAGGACCTCGGCGCCGCCGCGGCTGTCCAGGGAGGCGACCTCCTCCAGTGAGGCCAGGGAGACCTTGTCGGCGGAGGGGTAGCCGAAGCGGACGTCCGCGAACTCGACGGCGACCGGCCCCTCGGGGACCTCGCGGGCATCCGGTTTGTCCTCGATCAGCGGCTTCAGGTCCAGTACCTCGAAGACCCGCTCGAAGCTGACCAGCGCGCTCATCACCTCGACACGGGCCCCGGCCAGGGCGGTGAGCGGGGCGTACATCCGGGTCAGGAGCAGCGCGAGGGAGACCACGGCGCCGGGTTCCAGGCTGCCGCGCAGGGCGAACCAGCCGCCGAGGCCGTAGACCAGGGCGAGGGCCAGGGAGGAGACCAGGGTCAGGGCGGTGATGAACACCGACTGGGCGGTGGCGGTCCGTACGCCGATGTCGGCCACGCGACGGGCCCGGGCCGCGAACTCCACGGACTCCTGCTCGGGCCGGCCGAAGAGCTTGACCAGGGTGGCGCCGGGGGCGGAGAAGCGCTCGGTCATGCGGGTGCCCATGGCCGCGTTCAGGGTGGCGGCCTCGCGCTGCATCCGGGCCATCCGGCTGCCCATGCGGCGGGCCGGGATCACGAACACCGGGAGCAGCGCCAGCGCGAGCAGGGTGATCTGCCAGGACAGGGTGAGCATCACCACAAGGGTCAGCACCAGCGTGACCAGGTTGCTGACCACGCCGGACAGGGTGTTGCTGAAGGCGCGCTGGGCGCCGATGACGTCGTTGTTGAGTCGGGAGACGAGCGCTCCCGTACGAGTGCGTGTGAAGAACGCGACCGGCATGCGCTGCACATGATCGAACACAGCCGTGCGCAGATCGAGGATGAGCCCCTCCCCGAGCGAGGCCGACAGGCGCCTCGCGAGGATGCCCAGTGCCGCCTCGGCGACCGCGATGAGGGCGATGAGCAGGGCCAGGTGCACGACCTTGCCCTCGTCGTCGCCCGACACGATCGCGTCCACGACGTTGCCGGCCAGGACGGGCGTGGCCACGGCGAGGAGCGCGGTGGCCACCCCGAGCACGACGAAACGGGCGATTCGGGTACGGTGCGGGCGGGCGAACGCGCCGATGCGGCGCAGCGTCGCCCGCGCGAACGGGCGGCGCTCCTGCTCGGCGTTCATGACACTGTGCAGCTGTGTCCAGGCTGTGGTCTCCATGCTCATGGGAGAGAACTTAGGACCTCAAGCGTTATTGAGGTCAACGCCCGAATCTCGACCGCCCGACCGAAGGACTCGATGACCGCACGTAAGACCCTGGTCCCGCTTCCGCAACCCGCCGTTGGCGCGGCGGGGAAAACCTCTCCCGGTGTGACAGCGGTAGAACTCCCCCAGGGACGCCCTCCCCAGCGCCTCCCCGTCCGCCGTATCCGCCAGATCCTGTGTCTGGTCCCGCTTCTGCTGGTCACCGTCGTGGCGGTGCAGCACCGTTCCGTGCTCGCCGAAGGCTTCGGACACCTCCGGCACGCCGAGTGGCCGTGGCTGCTGGCCGCGGTCGGTGCCACCTGTCTGACGTGGGTGGCCGCCTCCTTCACCCGGCAGGGTGCCGTGGTGGAGCGGCTGCCCCGGAGGCGGCTGCTGGCCACGCAGTTCGCGGCCGGTGCCGCCAACCATCTGCTGCCGACGGGCCTCGGCGCGAGCGCGGTCAATCTGCGGTTCATGACCGTGTGCGGGGTTCCCCTGGCCCGCTCCTCGGCCGCGCTCGCCCTGTATCTGCTGGCGGAGACGATCGGCCGGCTCACCCTGCTGACCGCGCTCCTCGTCGCGTTCCCGGACGCGCTGCGGCTCGGCACCCTGCTGCCCGACACGGCGGTCGGGCCCCTGCTGCTGGGCCTGGGCGCGGTGCTGTTGGTGGCCGTGGGCGTCCTCGTCGGTGTCCGCCGGGTGCGCACGGCGGTGGGCTCCTTCCTGCGGACCGCGCTGTGCGAGGCCCGCTCGGTGCACGCCCGGCCGTCCCGGGCGCTCGCCCTGTGGGGCGGCTCCCTCGCCTTCCCCGCGCTCCAGGCGGCGGGCCTGGCCGCGGTCGGGCAGGCGCTCGGGCTGTCGGTGCCGCCCGTGCACATGGCCCTCGCGTATCTGGCCGCGACCTGCGCGGTGGCCCTGGTCCCCACGCCGGGCGGGGTCGGCTCGGTGGAGGCGGCCCTGGTGGTGGCGCTGGTGGCGGCCGGCGGCCCGGCGGCCGTGGCCACGGCCGTGGTGCTCGCCTACCGGATCATCACGGTCTGGGTGCCGCTGGTACCGGGGGCGCTGACGCTGGGCGCGCTGGTGCGCCTGAAGGTGATCTGACCGACGGCACGAGACACCACGGACCCGTACCACAGGGAGCCGTTTTCAGCCGGGTCCGTGGAGCCCGGGTCGGTGAAGCGAGCGGATCGGACGGACGGCTGTGGTGTGGGGGGCCTGTGTGACGGTGCTGTTCTGCCTGCCGCACTCGAACTCCGGCCGGGAACAGGGCGAACTCGCCGAGGGGATCGTCCGAAACCCGACGATCCGATGCCCTGCGAGGTACGAACTCCTGTGCCGGATACGGCAGGATGAGCGGTCGCGTCGGCCACGGAACCTTCACACGGGCGACGCGATCGCACATCCCGCAATTCTCGAACAGGTGGCAATGTGACGGCATTTCAACGGGATCTCACCATGGACGACATGGTCGGCGCCGGCATCGCCGTGGTCGCGGGCCTGGTGGCGGCTTTCCTGCTGCGCATGCTGCTCAAGTGGCTGGGCAAGCACGCGGACCGCACCAAGTGGGGCGGCGACGACGTCCTGGTGGCCGCGCTGCGCACCGTGGTGCCCTCGGCGGCGGTCGCGGGCGGCATCGCCGTGGCGGCGGCGGCGCTGCCGCTGACCAAGGCCGTCCAGCACACGGTCAACCAGGTCCTGACCGTGCTGCTGATCTTCGTCGTCACCGTGGCGGCGGCCCGGCTGGTCGCGGGGCTCGTGCGGACGGTCACGACGTCCCGCTCCGGGGTCGCCGGGTCGGCCACGATCTTCGTCAACATCACGAGGGTGCTGGTCCTGGCGATCGGCTTCCTGGTGGTCCTGCAGACCCTCGGGATCTCCATAGCGCCCCTGCTCACCGCACTGGGCGTCGGCGGTCTCGCGGTCGCGCTGGCCCTCCAGGACACACTCGCCAACCTCTTCGCCGGCATCCACATCCTCGCCTCCAAGACGGTCCAGCCCGGCGACTACATCCGGCTGGCCAGCGGCGAGGAGGGCTATGTCGAGGACATCAACTGGCGTCAGACGACGGTCCGCGCCCTCTCCAACAACCTGATCGTCGTGCCCAACGGCGAGCTCGCCAAGACGAACATGACCAACTTCATGCGTCCCGAGCAGCAGTTGACGATCCTGGTGCAGGTCGGGGTGGCCTACGACAGCGATCTCGACCACGTCGAGCGGGTCACCTGCGAGGTCGTCACCGAGGTCATGACCGAGGTCGAGGGCGCGCTCCCCGAGCACGAACCGCTGGTCCGCTTCCACACCTTCGGGGACTCCCGGATCGGCTTCACGGTGATCCTGGGCGTCGGGGAGTTCAGCGACCAGTTCCGCATCAAGCACGAGTTCATCAAGCAGCTGCACAGGCGCTACCGCCAGGAGGGCATCCGGATCCCGGCGCCGACGCGGACCGTCGCCATCCAGCAGGGCTCACTGTCGATCCCGCACCAGCGCGGCGCGGACACCGTGATCGAGCCGGGCGAACTGCCCGCCGCCCGCTTCGACTAGACCACGCGTCTCGGACCGGGCGCGGCGCGACCAACACCCGGTCCGGGGTCGCACGGGGGCACCGATCGGGCGCCCCGCACTACCGGGCCGACCCCGCGACCGCGTGCAGGGCGCGAACGTCCGTCGGGCGGCGAGCGTCCGGCGCGTAGGCACACCGTGACACACGGCGCCCCGATCCCCTGCCCAGGCCCGGGCCGGGCCCACGGCAGGGACGGGGGCCCGTGCGGTCGGCTCACGCCGGACGGCCACCACACATCAGCATCCGGCGACACGAGGCGACCCCGACCCCCGGCCCCACCCAACCCGGGCCGGACCCCGCGCCGGGACACGGGCCGGTCGGTCGGCGTGGGGCCGGTGCGTGGGCGCGTGGAGGAGTAGCGGCGTGCCTCGTTCGGGCGGGTCGGTGCTGCCGTGGTCGGTTACAGGGTCGCCGAGTTGTCGTGCCAGTGGCCGTCCGTCCGGTTCTGCGGCTGACGCAGGGCGGAGCTCGCCGGGGTCACCGTCCAGTCCGGGTGGCCGGGCATCCTCGGGGTCTTGGTGCCGTAGAGCCAGGCCCCCAGGAAGCCGGACTGGTCGGTCCCGGAGACCTCCGATGCGACGGCGATGTAGTCCTGCGTCGACGCCGAGCCGTTGCGGAAGCGTGCCAGGAACGTGGACTCGATCGCGGCGAAGACCGTCTCGCCGACCTGCCGGCGCAGCGCGTACAGCACGAGGACGCCACCGAGGTAGCGCTGGCTGTCGAAGAGGTTGGCCTCGTTCGGGGCGGCCACCGGACCCGAGGACTTGCGCCACTGGTCGCCGCGCGCGTACGTGTCCTTCATCCGGGCTTCCATGGTGGTGAGGCCGAGGGAGTCGGCCCAGCCGCGCTCGTAGCGGTACAGCAGCCCGTAGAAGTCGGCGTGGCCCTCGTTGAGCCACAGGTCGGACCAGGTCGCCGGACTCACGCTGTTGCCGAAGTAGGAGTGGACCAGCTCGTGCATCATGTGCGAGCCGATGCTCTTCTCCGCCTGCAGCAGGAAGTTCGGCTTGTACAGGGTGAGGGTCTGGGTCTCCAGGCCCGTGAAGTCGAAGGCGTTCGAGGCGTCGTTGTTGCACGGCAGCAGGCCGTACGTCTCGAACGGGAAGGCACCGAGCCGCTGCTCGATCCAGCTCACCAGGTTCGGCGTGAGGGCGAGGGCGGGCTCCAGGGCGATGGCCCGCGCGGTCGGGACGACGTCCCGGAGCGGGAGTCCGTGCGGGCCCTGCCGGTCCTTGATCACGTAGTCGCCGATCGTGATCTGCACGATCTCCGTGGCGATCGGTTCACGGGACCGGTAGCAGTACGCGGTCCGGCCGTCACCGAGGTCCTCCGTGCTCACCAGGTGACCGCTCGCCACCCCCTTGAGCCCGGCCGGGACGGTGATGCGGAAGGTGAAGTCCGCCTTGTCCGAGGGGTGGTCGTTGCACGGGAACACGGTGTGCGCCGTGTTGGGCTGGGGGCAGATCGCGAAGCCGTCCGGCGTCGGCACCCAGGCGGTGTGGGCGAGGGCGGCGCGCGGGTCGGCCGAGTAGGCCACGACCACGGTCACGGTCTGCTGCGCGGACAGCGGACCGGCGGGCGTGATCCGCAGCTTCTCGCCGACCTGCTCGAAGGCGGCCGTGGCGCCCGCGACGGTGACGCTGCGCGTGGCCAGGCCCAGGGAGTCCAGGGAGAAGCGGCTCAGCTCCTGCGTGGTGGTGACCGTCAGCGTCGCCGTCGCGTCGACGAGCCGGGTCGTGGCGTCGTAGGCGAAGTCGAGGTGGTAGGCCGAGACGCGGTAGCCGTCGTTGCCGAGGCCCGGGAAGACGGGGTCCCCGAGGGTCTCCGGGCCAGGGACGGCGGTCTCCGGGTCGGCGTGCGCCGGGGAGGCCACGGACAGGGCCGCCACGGTGCCGAGCAGAGCTGCCGGGGCCGTCACTCTGGTGCGATATCTCATGGTCTGCTTTCCCTCGGGCGGCCGGGTGGTCGGGCCCGGCCGTCGGATGACTGCGATCAACGTGCATGACCACAAGATCAGACGCTTCGGTTGCCTCGGGGGATGTGCAGGATCTTCGGAAGTAGGCGAGGACCGCTGTCGAGACCGGCTCGATCACGAGATATCTTGATGTCGAGCAATGTTGCAGACGTGGAGCGGAGCACCCGGTGACTGACTCGACCATCATCTATACGCACACTGACGAGGCCCCGGCCCTGGCGACGTATTCCTTCCTGCCGGTGGTCCAGGCGTACGCCTCGCAGGCGGGTGTCTCCGTGGAGACGCGGGACATCTCGCTGGCCGGGCGCATCATCGCCGTGTTCCCGGAGTACCTGACCGAGGACCAGCGGATCCCGGACGCCCTGCACGAGCTGGGCGAACTGGCCAAGACGCCCGAGGCCAACATCATCAAGCTGCCGAACATCTCGGCGTCCATCCCGCAGCTCAAGGCCGCCGTGGCCGAGCTGCAGGCCCAGGGCTACGCGCTGCCGGACTACCCGGACGACCCCAAGACCGACGAGGAGCGGGACATCCAGGCCCGCTACGACAAGGTCAAGGGCTCCGCCGTGAACCCGGTCCTGCGTGAGGGCAACTCCGACCGCCGCGCCCCCGCCTCGGTCAAGAACTACGCCAAGACCCACCCGCACCGCATGGGCGCCTGGTCCTCGGACTCGAAGACCAACGTGGCGACCATGGGCGTGGACGACTTCCGCTCCACCGAGAAGTCGGTCGTGATCTCCGAGGCCGGCGCGCTGCGGATCGAGCTGGTCGGTGACGACGGCTCCACCACCGTGCTGCGCGAGTCGGTACCGGTCCTCGAGGGCGAGGTCGTCGACGCGTCGGTGCTGCACGTGGCCCCGCTGCGGGAGTTCCTCACCGCGCAGATCGCCCGCGCCAAGGCCGAGGACGTCCTGTTCTCCGTGCACCTCAAGGCCACGATGATGAAGGTCTCGGACCCGATCATCTTCGGTCACGTGGTGCGCGCGTTCTTCCCGCAGACCTTCGCGCGGTACGGCCAGACGCTCGCCGCGGCCGGTCTGACCCCGAACGACGGTCTGGGCGGCATCTACAAGGGCCTGGAGTCCCTGCCCGAGGGCGCCGAGATCAAGGCCTCCTTCGACGCTGAGCTCGCCGAGGGCCCGGCCCTCGCGATGGTCGACTCCGACAAGGGCATCACCAACCTGCACGTGCCGTCCGACGTGATCGTCGACGCCTCGATGCCGGCGATGATCCGCACCTCCGGTCACATGTGGGGCCCGGACGGCCAGGAGGCGGACACCCTCGCGGTGCTGCCCGACTCCTCCTACGCCGGTGTCTACCAGGCCGTGATCGAGGACTGCCGTGCCAACGGCGCCTACGACCCCTCGACCATGGGCTCGGTGCCGAACGTCGGCCTCATGGCGCAGAAGGCGGAGGAGTACGGCTCCCACGACAAGACCTTCGAGATCGCCACCACCGGTACGGTCCGCCTCGTCGACCAGGCCGGCAACGTGGTGATCGAGCAGGCGGTGTCCGCCGGTGACATCTTCCGCGCCTGCCAGACCAAGGACGCGCCGATCCGCGACTGGGTCAAGCTGGCCGTCACCCGCGCCCGCGCCACCGGCAACCCGGCCGTGTTCTGGCTCGACGAGACCCGCGCGCACGACGCCAACCTGATCGCCAAGGTCAACGCCTACCTGGCGGAGCACGACACCGAGGGCCTGGACATCCGGATCCTCAACCCGGTCGAGGCGACCAAGCTGTCGGTGGAGCGGATCCGCCGCGGCGAGGACACGATCTCGGTGACGGGCAACGTCCTGCGTGACTACCTCACCGACCTCTTCCCGATCCTGGAGCTGGGCACCAGCGCCAAGATGCTGTCGGTGGTCCCGCTGATGGCGGGCGGCGGCCTGTTCGAGACGGGCGCCGGCGGTTCCGCGCCGAAGCACGTCCAGCAGCTGGTCAAGGAGAACTACCTGCGCTGGGACTCCCTCGGTGAGTTCTTCGCGCTGGTGCCGTCCCTGGAGCAGTACGCGACGGCCACGAACAACTCCAAGGCCAAGGTCCTCGCCGACACCCTCGACCGCGCCACGGCGACCTTCCTCAACGAGGACAAGTCCCCGACCCGTCGCGTCGGCGGCATCGACAACCGCGGCAGCCACTTCTACCTGTCCCTGTACTGGGCCCAGGAGCTGGCCGCGCAGACCGACGACGCGGACCTGGCGAAGGCCTTCGCCCCGCTCGCCGAGTCGCTCGCCGCGAACGAGCAGAAGATCGTCGAGGAGCTGAACGCCGTCCAGGGCAAGCCGGCCGACATCGGCGGCTACTACCAGCCCGACCCGGCCAAGGCCGCGAAGGTCATGCGCCCGTCGACGACGTGGAACGAGACCCTGGCGTCCCTGAGCTGACCCGCACCCTCCCCGTACCTCCGCCCCGTCCGGCTCCTGCAGCCCGGCCGGGGCGGAGGCGTGTCCGGGGGGCACACCCCTGGAACACGTCCGGCGAATCGGGTTCGAGCAATCGCGTCCGGCACGGAGCCCGGCGGAGCCGCGGGCCGGGTGCACCGCTGGAGACCGCCGAGGCCGAACAGGCGGGCCCCTGGCCGCGAGACGCCCACCCTTGCGCCTGGGCTGCCCTCCGGGGGCCACGCACACCGCGGCCCGACCTGCGGGGCGATCGCGTCCGGCGCGGAGTCCGGTCGCGGGCTGCGCGGCGCGTCGGTTTGGGTTCTGGAGACCGCCGGGGCCCAGCCGCGTGGGCCGGCCCCGGCCGAGGGACACGCCATCCTTTCCCGGCCGCAGACCCACGGCTGCGACGGTGTGGGCCCTTGGAGACCTTCCCACCCGGGGGCGGTGCGGGGGCTCACCAGTCCCGTGTGGCGATCAGTTCCTTCGGTGTCCGCGTCCGGGAAGCCGTAGGCCGTGGCGCCTGCGTCAGGGCGTACAGCGCGGCCGGATCGGCGGGGCGGTCCGTGTCGATGCGCTCGTACAGGCGCCGCAGGGCCTCGCCCCGGTCGGCCACGCGGTCGCGCTCGCCCGCCGGTTTCCGATGTTCATGCTGAGATGGTGCACCAGGCCACTGACAACGCCCCGGGAGCAGCCGTATGCCTTCGTTCGACCTCGTGCCCGGTGCCGGGGGATCACCCGTGATCCTCCATGTGCCGCACTCCTCCCGGGAGATACCGGACGACGTGCGGGCGGGCATCGTGCTGGACGATGCCGCGCTGGAGCGGGAGCTCGACGACATCGTGGACGCGCACACCGCGGAGCTCGCCGAGGAGGCGGCCCGGCTGGCCCGACGGGCTCCGTGGCTGTTCGTGAACCGGCTCTCGCGCCTGGTCGTCGACCCCGAGCGGTTCCCGGACGAGCGGGAGGAGATGCTCGCCGTGGGCATGGGGGCCGTGTACACGAGGACCACGCGGCGGGAGGAGCTGCGGCCCGCGGACACCGACCCCGAGCCGCTCCTCGCCCGCTGCTTCCGGCCGTACGCCCGGGCGATGACCGACGCCGTGGCCGAGCGGCTGGCCGCTGCCGGGCGGGCCGTCGTCATCGACGTGCACTCGTACCCCAGCGCACCGCTGCCCTACGAGCTGCACGGCGAAGGCCCGCGGCCGCCGGTCTGTCTCGGGACCGACTCCTTCCACACACCGCCCGAGCTGCTCGACGCGGCGCGGAAGGCGTTCGGGGCGGTCGGGGAGGTCGGTCTGGACAGCCCGTTCAGTGGGACGTACGTGCCGTTGGAGTTCTACGGCCGGGAGCCGCGGGTGAGCGCCCTGATGGTGGAGATCCGGCGGGACACGTACATGAGCGAACCGGGCGGGCCCGCCGGGCCGGGGCTCCACGCGCTCGCGCAGGCGCTCGCCGCTCTCGTGGACGCGCTCGGCTGACTCCGCCTGGAGCACTCCCGCGCGACACGCGGCCGGGCGGCGGTGAGGGTGGGTGGCATGACCGAGGAGACCACCACGCTGGCAGAGCAGGCCCCGCCCCCGGTGCGGGAGTGGCCGCCGCTCGACCTGGCCGGGACCGAGTTCGACCCGGTGCTCGCCGAGCTGATGCGCGAGGGGCCGCTGAGCCGGATCCGGCTGCCGCACGGCGAGGGCTGGGCGTGGCTGGCCACCCGTTACGCGGATGTCAGGGCGATCACCAATGATCCGCGGTTCAGCCGCGAAGAGGTGACCCATCGTCAGGTGACTCGGCTGGCTCCGCACTTCAAGCCGCGTCCCGGTTCGCTCGCCTTCGCCGACCAGCCCGACCACAACCGGCTGCGCAAGGTGGTCGCCGGGGCGTTCACCGTGGCGGCGACGAAGCGGCTGCGGCCCAGGGCGCAGGAGATGCTGGACGGCCTGGTCGACGGTCTCGTACAGGACGGGCCGCCCGCGGATCTCGTCGAGCGCGTCCTCGAACCCTTCCCGATCTCCGTCGTCAGCGAGGTCATGGGCGTACCCGCCGCCGACCGCGAGCAGGTGCACGCCTGGACCCGGCGGATCATCTCCACCTCCGGCGGCGCCGAGGCCGCGGAGAAGGCCAAGAACGGGCTGTACGGCTGGATCACAGAGACCGTCCGGGCCCGTGCCCTCAGCAGCGGTGACGACGTGTACTCGCTGCTCGGGGCCGCCGTGCGCCGGGGTGAGATCAGCGAGACGGAGGCGGTGGGGCTAGCGGGTCCGCTCCAGATCGGCGGCGAGGCCGTCACCCACAACTGCGGCCAGATGCTGTACCTGTTGCTGACCCGGCCCGAGCTGATGGACCGCATGCGTCATCAGCCGGAGGCCCGTGGCACCGTGCTCGACGAGCTGCTGCGGCACATTCCGCACCGCACCTCGGTGGGCCTGGCCCGTATCGCCCTGGAGGACGTCGACCTGCACGGATGCGGGATCCGCGCGGGCGACGCGGTGTACGTCTCCTACCTGGCCGCCAACCGCGACCCTGAGGTCTTCCCGGACCCGGACCGCATCGACCCGGACCGGGAGCCCAACCCGCACCTGGCCTTCGGCAACGGCCCGCACTACTGCACGGGCGCGGTGCTCGCCCGGCTCCAGACCGAGCTCCTGGTCGACACGTTGCTCGACCGGCTGCCGGGGTTGCGGCTCGCGGTTGCGGCCGACGAGGTCGTCTGGCGCCGGAAGACGATGATCCGCGGACCGCAGACCCTGCCCGTCACCTGGTGAGCGGGGCAGCGGGATCAGACGGTGAGCCAGTCGGTGACGATCACCGCCTCGCCCGTGCGCAGCCGTAGCGCGAAGGGACCGGCCGGGGACGCCTCGTAGCTGAAGCGCCCCATGTCGTCGGTCGTGAGCGGCGAGCCCGCCTGCGGTCCGCTGAGCACCTCGACCCGGGCCGACTGGGGCGGCAGCACCTGCCCCATGAGGCCCTGCGGGGTGAGTTCGACGTCGACCGTCACCTCGCCGGCGTGGAAGGTCAGCATCCGCGGCGCCCCCGTCGCTCCCCGCACCGGGATGGCGTCCACCACCGAGTCGAAGGACAGTTCGGCGATCCGGCTGTCCAGATCGTGCAGTGCGAACGCCTCGACGGCGATCTGCCGCAGGCCGGGCGGCACGGGGTCCAGGATGGCCGTGGCCTGCCGGAGTTCCTCCTCCAGCATGTCCAGGGCGAACTCCTCGTCCGGCAGGGCCGCTTCGTCGAACTCGAAGACACCGTCATCGTCGGCGTCGTCGTTCATGTCGTGCATCTCGTTCATGTCGCTCACATCGCCCCCCGGGCTTCCAGCCGTGCCCGCAGCCGCCTGAGGCAGCGCTGGCGCAGTGGTCCGATGCTGCCCACCGCGATGCCGAGGGCGGCGGACACCTCCTGGTAGCCCGGCTTCGGCGAGGCCATCAGGATGCGCAGCAACTGACGGCAGCGCTCACCGAGTTCCTCGAACTCCTGCCACAGGTACCGCACCCGCTCGCTCTGGGCGGCGGCCTCCTCGGAGTCGATGAACGACTGCTCGGGCGTACGGTCCTCGCTGATCCGGTCCAAGAGCTGCGGATCGTCCGTGACGGTCAGCCGCCTTAAACTCTTGAGCACCTTCAGGCACTCGTGGCGCGCGGTGCTCGCCAGCCAGGACTTGGCCTTGTCGGGTTCGCGGATCCGCCCGAGGTGCTGGGCGAAGCGGAACCACACGGTCTGGTACACCTCGTGCGCGTCGGCGTCGGAGAGCCGGTGCGCGCGCACAACCGCCCACACCAGTGGGCTCAGTCCTTCCACGAGCGCCTTCCAGGCCGCCGCGTCGCCGTCGACGGCGGACTGGACCAGCGCACCGACATCTGCTCGGTCCACGGTCCCACCCCTCGTGTACGGCAAGTCATCGTACGCCGTGGAAGGGACCACTCCGGCCCTCATGTGCCGACCGGACGCTGCACGACCGGCACCGGGCGCCAGCCGGCGGGCCGCAGCGCCGGTACATGCGCCCCGCGCACTTCGGCGAACTGGGTGTTGGCGGCGAGCAGTTGCCGCCGGGCCGCGCGCGGGTCGGTCTCCTTGTTCGCGGTCATGTGGGCGGCGACCAGCCCTGCGACGACCGGAGTGGCGAAGGAGGTGCCGCTCCAGTGCGCGTAGCCCTCGAACATCACCTGGTCCGGCTTCGCGACCGTGCCGTCCTCGCTCAACACGCCGACGTGGGAAGGGGACTGGCAGGTGCACACGTAGGTGAAGCCGTACCGGCAGGCCTCGTACGTGGAGTGCTGGTACAGGTACGGCACGGGGGCGTCGAAGCCGGTGAGGGTGCTGGTGAGACGCTCGCCGGGGGCGTAGACCTTCACCCAGGAGCCGTGGTTGCTGAAGCAGGCGCCGAACTCGCCGTCGCCGCGCAGGGCGCCGACCGACAGGACGACGTCCCGGTAGTCGGGCAGGTCGGCGTAGGCGGCGGGCCAGAAGGGGCTGGCGCTGGCGTTGTTGCCGGCCGCGGCGACCAACAGGGTGTCGTGGGCGCGCAGTTCCTCCATGAAGGCGTCCATGCCGAGCAGGCCGTCGGTGCGGCCGTTGGAGGTGCCCGCGGAGAGGCTGATGATGTCGGGCCAGCCGCCGTCGACGGCATCGAAGAGCTTCTCGCCGAGCTCGGACTCCAGGATGGCGCCCGCGTCGTTGAGGGTGCTGCGGACCGTGATGTCGGTGTTGGGCGCGACGGCCGCGAGGACTCCGGCGATGAACGTGCCGTGCCCGACGTACTGGAGGAGGTTTCCGGCCGGGTCGGTCTCGGTGCCGTGCAGGTCGCCGTCGACGTGGGCGAGCAGCGGGACGAGCGCGTGGTCGTGGGTGAGGCCGTTGTCGACGACGAGGACGCCCACGGCGGTGCCGGCGTCGTGGCCCGCCTCCCCGGGGGCCGGGTTGGTGCCCTGGCTGAGCGAGGCGGGAACCGGCTCGTCGCCCGGGCAGGAGTTGACCGCGATCGACACCACGTGGTTGCGGCTGACCATGCGGCGTCCGGCGCGTCCCTCGCGTTCGCTCAGGGCGCGCAGGGCGTGGGTGACGGCACGGTCGCCGCGCCGGTCGCCGTGGCCCGGGTCGCCGACCTTGATGCGGGTGATGCCCGAGCGGTTGGTCTCGGGGCTGTCCCGCTGCACGTAGTCGCCGGTCAGACCGGTCGCCTCGGTGAAGTGGCTGCGCACGGTCTGCTCGACGAGCGCCGCGTCGCGCCCGTCGCGGGCGAGGACGACGCCCTTCTCGTAGATGAACTCCGAGGCGTCGTCGGGGCCGAGGGCCAGCGGGACGTCGGGCATGGAACGCTGGATCTGGTCGAACTGCTCGTGGAATCGCTGAGGTGCCATGGCGTGTCCTCCCACTGAGGCGGCGGTCGTCAGTCAGAGCCGCGGGGCCGATGATTGATACAGCGCCAAACCGGTGTGGCCTGCCACCTGGGCCACTACCATCCTTTGAGTGACAGCGGGAAGCGACACGGTTCTCGAACTTCTGCCGATGGTGTTCGCCGCCCCCAACCAGGCGCTGGCGAGGGCGGAGGAAGTACTCGGCTCGGAGCCCTCACCGCTGCACGCCTCCGTCGCCCACCAGGTCATCGGCATCTGGCAGCGGGACTGGGGCGACATGCGGATCGCCCTGGACCATCTGCGCCGGGCCCGCGATCTCGGCGCGCGCTCGGAGTCGCCCGACCGAGAGGCGGACGCGCTGGCCGCGCTCGGTGTGGCGCTGGTGCACGCGGGGCGCACCCGGCAGGGCCTGGAGTCGCTGGAGCGGGGTGTCGCGGTCAGCAGCGGTCACACCAGAGCACAGGTCCTGTTCCGGCGCGCCTACGCCTCGTGGGTGCTCGGGCATCACCGGGAGGCGCTGGAGGACGTACGGCGGGCGGTGCCGGTGCTGCGGCAGGCGGGCGACGTCATCTGGACGGCGCGGGCGCTGACCCTGCGGGCCACCGTGCATCTGGCGCTCGGGGCGGTCGAGCGGGCGGACGCCGACTTCACGGCGGCCGAGGCCCTGTGGGACACCACGGGCCAGGAGCACGACAAGGCCGACGCGGTGGAGAGCCGGGGCCTTGCCGCGTACCGGTCGGGGGACGTCCCGGCCGCGCTGCGGCTGCTCGACGAGGCGCAGGAGCGGTACGCCAAGCTCGGCACCCCGATGTTCATGCTCACCATCCGGCGCTGCGAGGTCCTGATGGCCGCGGGCCTCGCCCCGGAGGCGCTCGCGGAGGCGGACGCGGCGATCAAGGTGCTCGACGGGATCGGCGGACAGTCCACCCGCAAGGCGGAGCTGCTGCTCGCCGCCGCGCGGGCGGCCCGGCACGCGGGCGACGCGCACACCGCGATCGCGCGCGCCGACATGGCCGTACGGCTGTTCGCGGGGCAGCGGCGCACCTGGTGGGAGACGCATGCCCGGCTGGTGCTGATCGAGGCGCGGGTCGCCGCCGGGCGCGGCTCGGGCCGGCTGGTCGCGGACGCGGCCGCGGTCGCCGACCGGCTGGCCTCCTTCGAGGCGCCGGCCGCCCCTGAGGCCTCGCTGCTGGCGGGCCGGATCGCGCTCGGCCTGGGGTGGCGGGAGGATGCCCGACGGCACCTGGAGGTGGCCGCCCGCAGCCGGCACAGCGGGCCGCCGCTGGCGCGGATGACGGGATGGGCCGCGCAGGCGCTGTGGGCGCGGGCCGTGGGCTCCGACCGGCGGGTGCTGGAAGCCTGTCGCCGCGGCCTGGACGTGCTCGACGCTCACCGTACGACCCTGGGCGCCTCGGAACTGCGGGCGCGGGCCACCGCGCAGGGCGCCGAGCTCGCCGGACTCGCCGCGCGGACCTCGCTCGCCTCGGGCGGGCCGCGGCGGCTGCTGGTGTGGAGCGAGCGCTGGCGGGCCACGGTGCTGACCGCGCCGCCGACCCGCCCGCCGGCCGACCCGGCGCTGCTCAGCGACCTCACCGCCTTCCGCGAGATAGCGGCACGCGCGGAGGGGGCCCGGATGGAGGGCCGGCCGGTGCCGACGCTGGAGCGTGAACAGCGGCGCCTGGAACGGGAGATCCGCTCCCGGACCCTCCACATGCGGGGCGACGCTCCCGGTGACGGCTACCGGTTCGACCCCGGCGTACTGCTGGAACGGCTCGGTGACGACGTACGGCTGGTCGAACTCGCCGTGCTCGACGGGCGGGTTCAGGTGCTGCTGTGCGCGCAGGGAAGGGTGCGGCGGTTCGAGGGCGGGCTGCTGGCCGACGCGGAGCGCGAGGCCGAGCATGTCCAGTCGGGGCTCCGACGGCTGGCCCACCCGGGGGCGGAGGCCCGCCTGCCGGTGGTGGAGGCGGCGGGGCGGCGCCTGGAGGAGCTGCTGCTCGGGCCGGCCGCCGCGCAGCTCGGCTCCGGACCGGTCGTGGTGGTGCCGCCAGGGCGGCTGCACCAGGTGCCGTGGGCACTGCTGCCCTCGCTGCGGGAGCGGGTGTTCAGCGTGTCGCCGTCGGCGAGCAGCTGGCTGCGTGCGCGGGAGACCGCGCCACCGTACGGCGGACGTCAGGTGCTCGTCCGCGGGCCGGGCCTCGCGAGCGGGGGCGCCGAGGTGCCCGAACTGGCCGGACGGTACGGCTCCGCGACCGTCCTGGAGCACGAGGACGCGCGTGTGCCGCGGGTGTTGGAGGAACTGGACGGGGCGACGCTGGCGCACATCGCCGCGCACGGCACGTTCCGTGCGGACAGCCCGCTGTTCTCGTCCCTGCGGATGGCCGACGGGCCGCTCATCGTCCACGACTTCGAGCGCCTCGACCGCAGCCCGTACCGGATCATCCTGTCCTGCTGCGACACCGCCCGGTTCGCCTCGGTCGGCGCGGACGAGCTGCTCGGCCTGGTCACCGCGCTGCTGCCGCTGGGCACGGCGGGCGTGGTGGCCTGCAGTGCGCCGGTCAACGACGAGGCGGTGGTGCCCCTGATGCTCGCGCTGCACAAGGGTCTCAGCGCGGGGGCGTCGATGGCGGAGGCGCTGCGTGACGCGCGGGGCTCGCTGCCGGGGGACGCGGTGCATCAGGCGACGGGATGGGCGTTCTCGGCGTTCGGGGCGGCGTGAGCCGCGCCGGAACGGTGCGTGGGACGGCGTGAGCCGCGCCGGGGTGGTGCGTGGGACGGCGTGAACCGCGCCGGGGTGGTGCGTGGGACGGCGTGAACCGCGCCGGGGTGGTGCGTGGGGCGGCCTGACCCCTCCCCCGAATACTGGGGGTCAGACCGCCCCGGTCCGGTGTCCGGCTCAGGCGGGCTGGGCCTCCGGCAGCTCCACCAGGCACGGCAGCGCGTCGCGGTCGCTCGCGCCGAGGCGGGCGTAGGCGCTGTAGAGGTGGTTGCCGACCGTGCGGACGGAGAGGGTGAGCTTCTCCGCGATCTGGCGGTTGCTCAGGCCGGTGGCCGCGAGGGTGACGATCTGCCGCTGGCGGGCCGTGAGTTCGCCGAGGACCAGTCCGGACAGGGCCGGGGTGCGGGCGCCCTGGCAGCGGCGGGCCAGGGCGACGGCACGGGTGCGCGAGGTGCGGGCGGCACCGGGGTCGCGGTGCGCCCGTACGGCCTGGGCGTACGCCTCCGCCGCGAAGAGCAGGAAACCGCGCTCCTCCAGGGTGTGCGCCGCACGGTCGAGGGCGGCTCCGTCGCCGCGGGCGAGCGCGTCGGCGTGCTCGGCGAAGACTCCGGTCAGCCGCCCTTCGGCGCGGTCGGGTGCGCCGAGCCGGACGGCGTCGTACGGCTCCGCGCCGACCGCGCCGAGCGCCGCGTCGAGGTCGCCGTGGGCGGCGGCCCACCAGGTGGCCGCCGAACCGCCCGCGGCCTCCGGCGAGTTGGCCGCGCCGTGAGGGCGAGGTGGGTCACCGGCGGGTCGCGAGGTGCCGGATGCGGTTCCGGTCGAGGTGAGTCGGCCCTCGCGGTACCCGGCCCCGGGTACCACCGGTCCCCCGTCGGCGATCCCTTCGGCGTCCCCCGACTGCGCCGCGGCCAGGGTGAGTTCGAGACCGCAGGCCAGGTCGTCGGCAGCGGCCCGCAGTCCCTCCCTCGCCCAGGCCGCGGCCTCCCGCAGCTCCCCCCGCAGACGCGCGAACCGTGCTCGTACGGCGGCGTGCCGGGCCGGCACTCCGAGGCCCTCGTCCACGAGCCACTCCCCCACCGGGGCCGGTACGGCCCGTACGTCCGTCTCGGCGATCGCCCGGGTCAGGGCGGCCGTCTCGGACTCCAGGGCGGCCGTGCGGTCGGACGGGGTGCTGGACAGGCGGCGGGCCCTCAGGCGTCCCGCGGCCGCCCGCAGCACCGGGCCGTGGAGGGGGTGGGCGAGGCGGGCGGCGCCCTGTTCGTCGACGTGGACCAGGCCGTCGGCCTCCAGGCCTTCGAGCGCGTCCAGGTCGAGCGTGTCGGCGTCCATCGGGAGCGGCTCGCCGAAGGCCAGGCGGTCCAGGGTCTCGCGCTCGCCGGGACCGGAGCGGTCGAGGAGGTGCGCGGTGCGCTCGCGCAGGGTCGCGGTGACCGGCACCGGGCCGCGCCACTCCCACTCGCCCGCGCCCGGGACCCGGCGCAGCAGTCCGCGCCCGCGCACCGCGTCCACCAGCTCGCGCAGCAGCCGGAGATCGCCCCGGCACAGGCGGTGCAGCCGGTTGACGGTGAGGACGTCGAGGCCGCCGGCGCCGGCCGCGAGCAGCTGCGCCATCTCCTCGCGGGGCAGCGGTTCCAGGGCCAGCCGCGGCAGGAGTTCCCCGGTCCACAGTCGGGAGATCGCGCCCGGCGCCCGCGGGCCCTCGGTGGCGACGACCAGGAGCCGGGTGCGGCCGTGCACGGCGAGCTGGTGGACCAGGGCCGCCGAGGCGTCGTCCAGCAGGTGGGCGTCGTCGACCAGCAACAGCCGTACACCGGAGAGCAGTTGGACCGCGTGATGCAGGGACACGGTCTCCGGCAGGAGGTGCGCGAAGGCGGCGAACGGGAGGGTGCGGGTCTCGGGCGTGCCCGCCACCCTGGCGCAGTCCGTGCCGCGCACGGCCTCCGTGACGAGCCGGGTCTTGCCCTGGCCCGCGGGCCCTGTCACGACGATGCCGTGCCGTCCCCCGGCCACGGACCGGCGGATCAGCTCGAGTTCGTCCTCCCGCCCGGTGAACGGCCAGGGCAGTTCCAGGGTCTTCGCGTCCCGTTCGAAAGTCATCACGGAAGCAAGAGCACCGCTACTCAGGTCTGATACACCGGGACTTGAGTAGCCCCCGACTCAGGCGCCCCGGGGCGGCCCGACGGCACTCTGAACCCCATGACCGCACGCTACTGCTCCCTCGCGCAGCAGTCGGCTCCGGTGTACGCGCCGGGGCTGGCCGCCGAGCGGCTGAGTGCGCTCATCGGCGGCAGCCGGATGTGGGTCAACAGCACGGTCCTGCACTACTGCTTCTTCGACGGCGACACCGACGGTTCGGTCATTCCGGTTCCGGGGACCGGGCAGTCCCGTCGGGTGTCGTGGGTCGGCGCCAAGGAGCAGCGGGACGTGGTGCGCGAGTGCTTCAAGGAATGGCAGGACCTCGGCATCGGGGTGCGGTTCGCCGAGGTCGGTGACCGTTCGGAGGCAGAACTGCGGATCGGATTCCAACTGGGGGACGGTTCCTGGTCGGCGGTGGGCAGGGACGCGCTCCTCGTCGGTCTGAACGATCGCACCATGAACTTCGGCTGGGACCTGACCGCGCCCGGGGAGCGCGGGACGGCCCTGCACGAGATCGGGCACGCGCTCGGCATGCTGCACGAGCACCAGAGTCCGTTCGCCGGGCTCCACTGGGACGACGAGGCCGTGTACGCCGATCTGGCGGGTCCGCCGAACTTCTGGAGCCGGGACCGGACGTTCTTCAACATCCTGCGCAAGCTGCACCCGGACGAGGTCAACGGCTCCGTCTGGGACCCGCAGTCGATCATGGAGTTTCCCTTCGAGGCGGGGCAGATCCTGGAGCCCGAGCAGTTCCGCGCGGGGCTCAACCCGCCCGGCACGCTGTCGGCCGCCGACAAGGAGTACGTCCTGCGCTGGTACCCGCCGACCGAGCAGGTCCGGCCGCCGGAGCTGGTGCCCTTCCGGTCCGTGCCGCTCGGGCTCGGTCCGGGTGAGCAGGCCGACTTCACCGTGGAACCGCCGGAGACCCGCGAGTACACGGTGGGCACCTTCGGCGACGGCGACACCGTCGTCGTGGTCTTCGAGGAACGGGACGGAGAAGCCCGCTACCTCAACGGCCACGACGACGGAGGCACTCCGCACAACGCAACACTCAAGGCCCGTCTCGTGAAGGGCCGCCGCTACTTCGTCCGTGTGCGCCTGTACTCCGCGTGGGGTTCGGGGGAAACCGCGGTCATGTGCTGGTGACAGCACGTACGGCCGCACACGGGCGAGGCTGGACCATCTGTCCGGCGCCGGGGGAATGGCCGGAAGCACGTAGCCTTCGGGGGAGGGAAACGTGCTTCCGGCCACGCGGCGTTCACCGGCACTTTCACATGGGTACCGGACCGAGGCCCGCCGCCGTCGGGGCCGGTCTCACTGGACCGGTTCGAGAAGGTACGGCTCATCGGCGCCGTCCTCGGCCGGTCACTGTCCCAGGGTCTGGAGGGCGGCCGTAGCCTCGTACGCGAAGCCCCCGAGAAACAGGGAGACAGCGCGTGATCACCGGATACGTCATCGGCGAGAGCCTGCGGCCCGGAGCCGTGTTCGAGCCGCGCGGGCTGCGGTTGCGGAAGGTCCACCGGGTGGAGATCGGCGGGGCGAGCGCCGCGCAGCCGCCCGTGTGGACGCTCGTCGAGTGGGAGAGCGACGGCGAGGACGTCCAAGCCCTCGCGGACGCGCTCGCCGCGGCCCTGGAGCCGGACAACGGCTGGTACGCCGACTTCACGGCCGGGGACGAGTGTGTGGTGGTCTTCGCCGGACGGGTCTTCCGCTATCGGCGCGGCGACGAGAAGGGCCGCGCCGAAGCGGTCGCGTACGGTCGGTCGGTGGGTACGCCCGAGCATCAGCTCGACTGGGCGGAGTGAGCGTCGGCCGCACCGGTCTCTACGGGGGTCAGGCCACCCGCTCCTCGCCCCGGGTGTCGTCGGGGTGCGCGAGGCCGAGGTGGTGGCGCAGGGTCGGGCCCTCGTAGTCGGTGCGGAAGACGCCCTGTTCCTGCAGGAGCGGGACGACCTTGTCGGCGAAGGCGTCGAGGCCGGTCGGGGTGATGTGCGGGACCAGGATGAATCCGTCGCTCGCGTCGGCCTGGACGTACTCGTTGATGGTGCGGGCGATCGTCTCCGGAGAGCCGATGAAGTTCTGCCGGTTGCCGGTGTGGATGACCAGGTCGCGGATGGACCACTTGTTGGCGGCGGCCAGTTCGCGCCACTCGCGGGCGGTGGCCAGCGGGTCGCGGTACATGCGGACCTGGGCGCGGCCCCGGGAGATGTGCTCCTCGCTCACCAGCGGGTCGATCTCGGGCAGCGGCCCGTCCGGGTCGTACGACGAGAGGTCCCTGTTCCAGACGAACTCCAGGTGCTTGAGCGCGGTGGCCCCGCTGACCTGCCGGCGTCGGACGATCCGGGCCAGTTCCTCGGCCTCGGCGTCGGTGTCGGCGAGGGCGAAGGAGGCGGCGGGCAGGATGAGCAACTGGTCGTGGCGGCGGCCGTACTTGGCGAGGCGGTTCTTGACGTCGGTGTAGAAGGCCTGGCCCTCCTTGAGGGTGGCGTACCGGCTGAAGATCGCGTCGGCACCGGACGCGGCGAACTCGCGTCCTTCCTCGGAGTCTCCGGCCTGGAAGACCACCGGGCGGCCCTGCGGGGAGCGCGGGACGTTGAACTGGCCGTGGATGTCGAAGTGCTGCCCGTTGTGGACGAAGGAGCCGGCCTTCGCGTCCCGGAGAAAGACGCCCGAGGCCTGGTCGGCGAGGATCTCGTCGCCGTGCCAGGAGTCGAAGAGCTCCTGGGTGGTGGCGAGGAACTCCTTGGCGCGGGAGTATCGCTCCTCCTGCGGCAGGAAGCCGCCACGACGGAAGTTCTCGCCGGTGAAGGCGTCCCAGGAGGTGACGACGTTCCAGGCGGAGCGGCCGCCGGAGAGATGGTCGAGGCTGGCGAACTGGCGGGCCACCTCGTAGGGCTCGTTGAACGTGGAGTTGATGGTGCCGGTCAGGCCCAGGTGTTCGGTGACCGCGGCCAGGGCGGCGAGGACGGTGAAGGTGTCGGGGCGGCCGACCACGTCCAAGTCGTAGATCTTGCCGTCCTGTTCGCGCAGACGCAGGCCCTCGGCGAGGAACAGGAAGTCGAACTTGGCGCGTTCGGCCGTCTTCGCGAAGTGCGCGAAGGAGCTGAACTCGATGTGGCTGCCGGCCTCGGGGTCGCTCCACACGGTGGTGTTGTTGACGCCGGGGAAGTGGGCGGCCAGGTGGATCTGCTTCAGGGGCTTGGACATGGTTCGGGATCCCTCCGGCTCAGGCGGAAGCTGCGGCGTAGCGGTTGGCGGGGCGGGCGAGGCCCAGCAGGCCGCGCAGGGTGTCGGCCTCGTAGGCGGTGCGGAAGGCGCCCCGGCGCTGGAGTTCGGGGACCAGGCCGCGGGTGATCGCCGGGAGGTCGTGGCCGAGCACGGCGGGCCGCAGCCGGAATCCGGTGAGGCCCGCCTCCCGGAACTCGACCAGCAGGTCGGCGAGTTGGGCCGCGGTGCCGGCGAAGACGCGGGCATCACTGGTGTACGGCTCGCCCGCGAGTGCGTCCAGACGTGCGCGCCGGTCCTCCGCGGCCGCCTGGTCGTCGTCGAGGAAGACGACCAGGTCGCCGAAGACATGCAGGGGTTCACCCGATCGCCCGGCCGCCTCCTGTTCGGCGCGGATCTCGGCGACGATCGCCCGGGCCTGGTCGGTGTCGTGCGGGGTGATGTAACCCACGTCCGCCTGGCGTGCGATGAGCCGGTAGGGGACGGTCTGGTGGCCGAGGGCGGTGACGAGCGGCTGGCCCTGCGGCGGACGGGGTGTGATGGAGGGGCCCTTGACGCTGAAGTGCCTGCCCTCGAAGTCGATGTAGTGCAGCTTGTCCCGGTCGATGAAGCGGCCGGTGGCGGCGTCGCGGATCTCGGCGTCGTCCTCCCAGCTGTCCCAGAGCCGGCGCACGGCCTCCACGTAGTCGGCGGCCTCGTCGAAGAGGTCGGTGACCAGGTCCTGGGTCCCGGGGCTGTCGTAGGCCTCGATGCGCGGGATGGTGCGGCGGCCGAAGTGCGCGGCCTCGTTGGGGCGGGCGGTGATCTGGACGCGCACGCCCGCGCGGCCGGTGCTGACGTAGTCGAGCGTCGCGATGGCCTTGGAGAGGTGGAAGGGCTCGGTGTGGGTGACCACGGCGGTCGGGACCAGGCCGATGTGCCGGGTGAGCGGGGCGATGCGCGAGGCGATCAGGACGGCGTCGAGGCGGCCGCGGACCTGGTCGGTGCGTTCGTCCGGGTCGAGGAAGTGGCTGGACTGCGGGCCGAGTCCGTCCTCGATGGTGACGAAGTCGAGCAGGCCGTGCTCCGCCTCGGCGACCAGATCGGCCCAGTACCCGGCGGTGAGCAGGTCGCGCGGCCGTGCCACCTGCTCGCGCCAGGAGGCGGGGTGCCAGCCGGTACCGTCCAGTGCCACGGCGAGATGCAGCGAGGGGAGCGAGGGGAGGGACGAAGACGAGGAAGCAGACGAAGAAGAGGGGGACACGGGTGTGCCTTCCTGGAGGTCCGTACGAGAGGGCCGGCCCGCGGATGCGCGGGGCACGGCGGCTGGGCTGCTGACGGGTCAGGAACAACAGAGCGCGGCGGACACGCGCTGGAGATCGATGTGGGGCCTGGAGTGGAGGTGGGCGGAGCGGAGTGTGCTGAGCACGCCCGTCACCTCCTCCTTCTGGGCGCACGACGGCGCCCGGCGGATCTCGTCGTGAGTCACAACACCCTGCCCCGGTGGGATGTTCCTGGGCTGCGGACCAGGAGGACGGGCGAGCGGCGGCGCAGGGTGAGGCCGATCGACTCGTAGAGCCGGATCGCGTTCGCGTTGTCGGCGGCGGCGTGCAGGAACGGGGTGTCGCCGCGCTCCCGGATCCCGGCGGCGACCGCGCGGACCAGCCGGGTGGCCAGACCCCGGCCCCGGTGGGCCGGGTCGGTGCAGACCGCGCTGATCTCGGTCCAGCCGGGCGGCCGCAGCCGCTCGCCGGCCAGGGCGACCAGCCGTCCCCGGTCCCGGATGCCGAGGTAGGTGCCGAGTTCCGTGGTCCGTTCGCGGAAGGGGCCTGGCCTGGTGCGGGCGACCAGGTCCAGGATCTCGGGCACGTCGTCGGGGCCGAGCCGTACCGCCTCGGGTGCGGGTTCGGCCCGCAGGGCGGTGTCGACCAGTTGGACGCCCACTCCCCCGCCGACGACCTCCCAGCCGTCCGGAACCCGCTCGACGGGCTTGATCCGTACGGTGGTTCCGGGGCCGACGAGTGCGAGCAGGTCGGCCCAGGCGGCCGGGTCGCGGGGATCGGCGAGGGCGGCGACGGCGTAGACGTCGTCCGGGTAGCGGGCGGCGAGGCCGACCCGCTCGGCGAACTCGGCGTGCGGGCCGTCCAGAGCGGCCCATACGGCGTTGTCCAGGACGGAGATCGGATGTGCGGTGGGTCTCAGGGAGGCTCCGCCTCCGCGGAGTTCGGTCTGTCGGGTCACGGAGGCGGAGTCCTTTCCCAGGTCAACTGTTGTGTATGTCAGGCTTCCTGATCGGCTGTCAGGAGTTGTCGAGCGGCAGCCCGGGCGGGTTGACCTCCGACTTGGAGACGGCGTCGTTGGAGAGGTTCCACGCGGCGAGCCACTTGGCGTACTGGCCGTTGTCGATCAGGTGGTTGATCGCGTCGGCGAGGGGCTTGGCGAGGCCGCTGTCCTTCTTCGCGGTCGCGGCGATCAGTCCCTGGAGCGACTCTCCGGCGCCGGAGTACTGGCCCGCGATCTTCGTCGGGTTGGGTGTGCTCGCGCTCTGGGTGACGTGGTACGAGAGGTTCGGGCTGGGACCGAGGTAGGAGTCGATCTTGCCGCTGTTGAGGGCGAGGTAGGTGCTCGGGCTGTCCTGGAAGTACTTGATGGTGAGCTTCTTGCCCTTCTTCTTCAGCTTGCTCTGCCACTCCAGCAGGATCCGCTCCTGGTTGGTGCCGGCGCCGACCGAGACGGTCCGGCCCGCGAGCGCCTCGTAGTTGCCGTCGAAGGTCCACTTCGAGGACTTGAGCGTCTCGAAGGCGAGGTCGTCCTTGCGGTAGGAGGCGAACTCGTACTTCTGCTTGCGCTCCTCGGTGTCGGTGATGTTGGAGAAGCCGACGTTCACCTTGCCGCTGTCGATGCCGACGAAGAGGTTCTCCCAGGTGAACCGCTTGACCTCGGGTTCGAGGCCGAGGACGGCGGCGACCAGGCGGGCCAGGTCGGTCTCGGAGCCGGTGAGCGTCTTCTGGTCGCTGCCCACGAAGCCGAGCGGCGGGGAGCCGGAGGGCAGGGTGCCGGAGCCGATGACGAGCTTGCCGCTCTTCTTGACGGCGTCGGGCAGTTCGGCGCTGATGGACTTGACCTCGGCGACCTTGAGGGTGGTCTCCTTGGCGGCGCCGTTGGACAGTCGGCCGACGGTGACCGTGCCGGCGCTGTCGTTCGTCCGAGTGGCGGCGTCGCTGTCCCCACCGCAGGCGGCGAGCCCGCCGGCGAGGGTGGTGGCGGCGGTCGCCGCGGTGATGCCGCGTATCAGGCTGCGTCGGGAGATGCGAGTGGGCATGGCTGTCCTTGTCGTGTCGTTCGGAGTGCTGGGAAGGGGGGTGGTTTCAGAGGACCTTGCCGAGGAAGTCCCGGGTCCGCTCGTGGCGTGGCTTGTCGAGGACCTCGGAGGGCGGGCCCTGCTCGACGATGCGGCCGCCGTCGATGAAGACGACCCGGTCGGCGATCTCGCGGGCGAAGCCGATCTCGTGGGTGACGATGACCAGGGTGGTGCCGCTGGTCGCCAAGTCCTTGATCACGGCGAGGACTTCACCGACGAGTTCGGGGTCGAGGGCGGAGGTCGGCTCGTCGAAGAGGATGACGCCGGGGCGCAGGGCGAGGGCGCGGGCGATGGCCACGCGCTGCTGCTGGCCGCCGGAGAGCTGGCGCGGGTAGGCGCCGGTCCTGTCGGCGAGGCCGACCCGGACAAGCAGCTCGCGGGCCAGTTCCTGAGCTTCGGCCTTGGTGAGCTTCCCGGTCGCCACCGGGGCGGCGGCCACGTTGTCCAGGACCGTCAGGTGCGGGAAGAGGTTGAAGTTCTGGAAGACGAACCCGATCCGGCTGCGTTGGGCCAGGATGGCCCGCTCGCTGAGCTCCTTGAGCCGCTCGCCCTGCCGGCGGACCCCGATCAGCTCGCCGTTGACGCTGACATGGCCGATCTCCGGCTTCTCCAGGTGGTTGATGACCCGCAGCAGGGTGGACTTGCCGGAACCGGACGGGCCCAGGATGACGGTGACCTCGCCGGGGCGCACGGTCAGGTCGACACCGTCCAGGACGCGGTGGGCGCCGTACCACTTGTGCACGCCGTGCACCTCGAGGGAGACGGGGGTGATGTCGGTGACGGTCATGTCGCGGTCTCCCTGCGGACACGGGCCCTGAAGTCGGTGACGGAGGCCCGCAGTTTTTGGATCGGGGTCGGCGGCAGGGAGCGGGTGGCGCCCCGGGCGTAATGCCGCTCGACGTAGAACTGGACGACGGACACCGCGCTGGTGAGGACCAGGTACCAGACGGTGGCGACCAGCAGCAGCGGCACGATATCGCCGGGGTAGGTGGCGCCCATGGACTGCACCGTGCCGAACAGGTCGAGCAGGGAGACGTAGAAGACCAGCGAGGTGCTCTTGATGAGGCCGATGAGCTGGTTGACGTAGTTCGGGGTGATGGAGCGCAGCGCCTGCGGGAAGACGATCTTCCGGAACTGGTAGCCCTTCGGCAGGCCGAGCGCGGAGGCCGCCTCGTGCTGGCCCTGATCGACGGAGAGGATGCCGCCGCGGACCACCTCGGCCGCGTAGGCCGCCTCGTTGAGGCTGAGGCCGATCACCGCGATGACCATGTCGGTGGCGAGCCGGGACTCGTCGAAGCTGAAGAAGGCCGGCCCGAAGGGAACGCCGACGCTCAACGTCTTGTACAGGGCGGAGAAGTTGTAGAGGAAGAGCAGGACCACGATCAGCGGGATCGAACGCAGGGCCCAGACGTAGGTCCAGCTGACCGCGCGCAGCACCGGGCTCTTCGAGAGCCGGGCCAGGGCGAGCAGGATGCCGCCCAGGAGGCCCAGCACCGCGCTGTAGGCGGTGACTTCGAGGGTGATCAGCAGACCGTCGAGGACGGTCGGCCGCAGGAACCAGTAGCCGAAGCGGTCCCACTGGTAGAAGGGGTTGGTCGCCAGGCCGTGGACGAACTGGGCCGCCAGGACCAGGACGACCGCGGTGGCGATCCATCGGCCCGGCCGCCTCAGCGGGAGAACTCGCTGCGCTGCGAGCGGTGGTGACGGGGTGTCGGTCGACGGCGGTGCCTCGGTGAGGGACACGGCGGCGCCTGGGGGTTCACTCATGCGGGGCTCCGGCGGAGTCGGGTTCCCCCCGGACACGGCGAACACGGCGCACTACGGCGGCAGTACGGGACGCACGGGTACCGGGGGCGGGGGCTGGGCGGACGACGGCACACCGCCGGGGCGGTGTTCGTCAGGAACGCGGGGGCTGCGGAGGCGGAACGTCAGCCCCGACAGCGGGCACGGCCCGGTGCGGTACACAGTGCGCTGCTCACGCGGAGCAGGTCGACGGCCCGATCGGCGACGAGCGGGTCGCCGTACGGCCGTACGCAGCCCGGAGAACGGCGTGCGGCCGTCCTGGGAGCTGCGTACATGTCGGTCACCGTCACTGTTCTCGGGGGTCACGCGGGACCCTGGTGGACCTCTGGCAGAAGCAGGGCCCTGGCGGACCCGTAGGTTAAGACAGTCGTCCGAACCGGTGTCAATGCCGGTCCATCAGGTGGAACGATCAGGACGTGCGGGCGGCGTGCGCGGCCCAGTCCAGGATCTGCACGGCGGCCCCGGCGGCCTCCAGGCCCCGGCAGTGGGCGTGGTGCCGGCGGGCGATGCCGTCGAGGTCGAGGTGGGCTCCGAAGGCCGGGTGGGCGGTCAGGCGGCGGGCGTAGGCCCACAGGGTGGGGTGGTCGGCGATGGCCCCCACCGCGGCGGCGTCGAGGTGGTGGCGGTGCACGGTGTCGAGTTGCACCAGGGTGACCCACAACTCGACGTCGGCGGCGGTGATGTGATCGCGGATCAGGTGGTCGCGTCCGACGAGCCAGCGCTCCAACGAACCGAGGGAGTCAAGCAGTTGCCGCAGTGCGGCGCCGCGGTCCACGTCGTCGCCGGCGGCCGAGCCGGCCTGCTGCGCGGCCCGCGCGATGCCCCGGCACATCCGCTCCAGGGCCTCGGTCTCCGACTCCGCCCCGCACGGGTACAGCGCCGGGCGGCCGGAGCCGAAGTGCCGGGCCAGGTCGCGGGTGATGTCGGCGGCGTGGGTGCTGACGATCCGCCCCGACCAGTCGTCGCTGAGCACGGGGGCGACGGCCGCGCCGGTGTAACGGTGCGCGCTGGCCTCGTACAGCGGGCGCAGCGCGGAGTGCCCTCCGTCGGGACAGTCGGGGACCGGGTCCAGGAAGGTCACGGGACAGACGTCGTCGAGTCCGAGCAGGTGGTGCACGACGGCGATGCGCAGGCCGTCGGCACAGGCGGCGGCCAGGTGCAGCCGGTAGCGGCGCGGCACGGCGTAGTGCCCACTGCGCGCGTCCGTGCCGATCCGGCCCCGGAAAGCGGGGGCCTGATGGGTGGCGGGGACAGGGGCGAGCGGTGTGACGGACATGGGTCTCCCCGGGGTGTCGGTGCGCAGACGTACGCGCGGCGGAAGCGTCGTCGGGCCGCAGGTGAGCGGCGGGAGAGAGAGGGGCGGCAGCGGCCGGTTCAGCCCAGGGACCTCATCGCGCTGCAGACGCGCTGCAGGTCGATGTGACGGCGGGAGGTCAGAAGAGGCGAGGGCGAAGACGTACGGCTCACTCGGCCGACGGCCGACTCAAGGCGCCCCATGTTTCCCTACCTGTTCACTAGGATTCCCATGGGGAGTGTCGATCGGGCCGGGGCACACGTCAAGAGGGCGTCCACGAGGTGGGCAGGGCGGGCGGCGGGCGGGACTCGCGCCCGCCGCCCGTCCTTGGTCAGTGCGACTCGCGGCTGACCTCCGAGCCGCTGGAGCCGACCAGGAAGTCCAGGTCGGCGCCCTTGTCGGCCTGTTGGACGTGGTCGACGTACAACCGCTCCCAGCCCCGCCGGGGGTTGGCGAAGCCTTCGAGGGTGGCCGCGTTCGGGGTGCGCGCGGCGAGTTCGTCGGCGGGGACCTCCAGGTCGATGCGGCGGGCCTCGACGTCCAGGCTGATGACGTCCCCGGTCCGGACGAGGGCGAGCGGTCCGCCCGCCGCCGCCTCGGGGGTCACATGGAGGACGACCGTGCCGTAGGCGGTGCCGCTCATCCGGCCGTCGCAGACGCGGACCATGTCCCGTACCCCCTGCTCCAGGAGTTTGCTGGGGAGCGGCATGTTGGCCACCTCGGGCATGCCCGGGTAGCCCTTGGGCCCGCAGCCGCGCAGGACCAGGACGGAGTCCGCGTCGACGTCCAGGTCCGGGTCGTCGACGCGGGCGTGGAAGTCCTCGATGCTGTCGAAGACGACCGCGCGGCCCCGGTGGCGCAGCAGATGCGCCGAGGCGGCCGCGGGTTTGATCACCGCCCCGTCGGGGGCCAGGCTGCCGCGCAGGACGGCGATGCCGCCCTCCTCGACCAGGGGCCGGGCCCGGGTTCTGATCACCTCGGCGTCCCAGATCGGGGCGTCGTCGAGGTGGTCCACCAGCGGCTTGCCCGTCACGGTCAGCGCGTGCGGGTCCAGGAGGTCAGCGACCTCGCGCAGCACCGCGAGCAGTCCGCCGGCCCGGTGGAAGTCCTCCATGAGGAAGCGTCCGGCGGGCTGGAGGTCGACCAGCACGGGGACTCTGGAGCCGATGCGGTCGAAGTCGTCCAGGGTCAGCTCGACGCCCAGCCGGCCCGCGAGGGCGAGGAGGTGGACGACCGCGTTGGTGGAGCCGCCGATCGCGGCCAGCGCCACGATCGCGTTGTGGAAGGACCCCTTGGTGAGGAAGGTGCTCGGGCGGCGCTCGGCGGACACCAGCTCCACCGCGAGCCGTCCGGTGCCGTGCGCCGCCTCCAGCAGCCGGCTGTCCGGAGCGGGGGTGCCGGCCACCCCGGGGACGACCGTGCCCAGGGCCTCGGCGACCAGCGCCATGGTGGAGGCGGTGCCCATGGTGTTGCAGTGTCCGCGGCTGCGGATCATCGACGACTCGGAGCGGGTGAACTGCTCCTGGGACAGGGTCCCGGCGCGGACTTCCTCCGACAGGCGCCACACGTCGGTGCCGCAGCCGAGCGGGGTGCCGCGGAAGGTGCCGGTGAGCATGGGGCCGCCGGGCACGACCACGGCGGGCAGGTCCACCGAGGCGGCGGCCATCAGCAGCGACGGGATCGTCTTGTCGCAGCCGCCCAACAGGACCACCCCGTCGAGGGGGTTGGCCCGCAGCATCTCCTCCGTGGCCATCGCCGCCATGTTGCGCCAGAGCATCGCCGTGGGCCGCACATTGGTCTCGCCCAGCGACACCACGGGCAGGTCGAGGGGGATGCCGCCCGCCTCGTGCACCCCGTCGCGGACGGATCTGGCCACTTCGTCCAGGTGGGCGTTGCAGGGCGTGAGGTCGGAGGCGGTGTTGGCGATGGCGATCTGGGGGCGGCCGGTGAAGGCGTCGGCCGGGACGCCCCGGCGCATCCAGGCCCGGTGGATGTAGGCGTTGCGGTCCTGTCCCGCGTACCACTGCGCGCTGCGAAGGTTCATCGCTGGGCTCTTTCCGGTAATCGGTACGGCGGTCTACTATCCGGAACGCGATGCAGCATACGCAGACGGTCCATGCTTCGACAGCCCTCGTCACGGCCGGTGCGGAGGGTGACCGTCTCGTGGGATCGGACCGGGTCCTGGCCGTGCTCAAGGAACTGGCCCGGCATCCCGACGGGGTGACCCTCGACGAGCTGACCCGGGCGATCGGCAGCCCCAAGCCGACCGTGCACCGGGCTCTGGCCGCGCTGCGCCGGGCCGGTCTGGCCGGCCAGGACCCCGGCGGCCGTTATCTGCTCGGCGACGAGTTCCTGCGGATGGCGTTCGCCCATCACGAGGCCCGCCCCGAACACATGCGTGTCCGGCCGCTGTTGGAGGCACTGTCCGCCCGGTTCGGCGAGACGGCCCACTACGCCGTCCTCGACGGCCGCGAGGTCGTCCACCGCGCCAAGGCCGACCCGCCGACCGGCGCCGTCCGGCTGACCTCCACGGTCGGCGGCCGCAACCCCGCCCACGCGACCGGTGCCGGAAAGGCGCTGCTCGCCCACGAGTTGGGCACCCTCGACGCCGTACGACGATGGATCGGCGAGACGCCCCTGGAGCGCCGGACGCCCAGAACCCTGTGCACGGCCGAGGAGTTGCACGCCGAGCTGCGGGCCACGCGCGAGCGGGGACACGCCCTCGACGACCAGGAGAACGAGACCGGCGTCAACTGTCTCGCCCTGCCGGTGTACGGCACCTCTCCGAGGGCTCCCTCCGGGGCGGTGAGCGTCAGCGCGCTCGCGTACCGGACTCCGCTGCGGACCCTGGTCGACGCCGTGGAGGAGATCCGCGAGCTGCTCGGCCCCTTGAAGGAGCCCTTCTGATGCGTGCGTTCGTCCTCACGGCCCCGGGCGCGTTCGCGGTCCAGGAGGTGCCCGCGCCCGTCGCCGCTCCCGGTGAGGTCGTCGTCGATGTCGAGCGGGTCGGCGTGTGCGGCACCGACCTGGAGTTCTTCACCGGCGCCATGACCTATCTCCACCAGGGGCACGCCTGTTACCCGATGCGCCTCGGCCACGAGTGGGCCGGACGGGTCCGCACGGTCGGAGCCGGGGTCGATCCCGGCTGGGTCGGCCGCCGGGTCATGGGCGACACCATGCTGGGCTGCGGGGACTGCCGACGCTGCCGGCGCGGACGGCAGCACGTCTGCGAGAAGCGCGAGGAGGTGGGCATCCGGGGCGGCCGGGCGGGCGCCCTGGCCGAACGACTCGCCGTCCCGGCAGGCTCGTTGCACGCCCTGCCCGACTCCGTGGACCCGGTCCTCGGCGCGCTGGTCGAGCCGGGCGGCAACGCCCTGCGGGCCGCGCGGGCGACGGAGGCGGGGCCCGGTGACCGGGTGCTGATCGTGGGGCCGGGCACCATCGGTCTGCTGGTCGCGCTGTTCGTCAGGGCCGCCGGCGCGGAGGTGCACCTGATGGGCGCCACCGAGGACTCCCTCGCCTTCGCCCGCTCGCTGGGGTTCCCGCACACCTGGCGCGAGGACACGCTGCCGGACCTGCCGTTCGACGCGGTCGTCGACGCCACCAACGCGGTCCGGCTGCCCGCCCTGGCACAGGAGCTGGTCGAACCGGGCGGGCGGCTCGTGTACATAGGGCTGGCCGCCGAACCCAGCAGGATCGACACCCGCACGCTCGTCCTGAAGGACGTGACGGCGGTGGGCGTCCTGTCGGCCTCACCCGGCCTCGACGCGACCATCAGGGCGTACGCCGAGCAGGTCATCGACCCGCGGCCGCTCGTGGCGGCCACCGTCGCGCTGGACGCGATCGGGACCGTGCTCGCGGGCGGGCGCCCGCCCGGCGCCGGTCCCGGACCGAAGATCCACGTCGATCCCCGCCTGGTCTGAACCGGTCCGCTCCGGGGACGTACTCACGAACGGAGGCTGGTATTCCGCCCGTGCGGTGATCAGACTCGGTCCCTCAAGGACACAGTCGGCATGTTCGACGACCAGACATGTTCGACGAGACGAAGGGTTCAGCCCGGTGAACTTCAAGGTGCAGCCGACCGCCCAGGTCGACGAGACGGCGGCGATCGGCGAGGGGACGACGGTCTGGGATCTGGCCCAGATCCGCGAGGACGCCCGGCTGGGGAGCGGATGCATCGTGGGCCGGGGGGCCTACGTCGGCCCCGGGGTGCGGATCGGCGACAACGTCAAGCTCCAGAACTACGCGCTCGTCTACGAGCCCGCCGTGCTCGGCGACGGGGTCTTCGTCGGCCCGGCCGCGGTGCTCACCAACGACTACTTCCCCCGGTCGGTGGACCCGGAGGGCAGGCTGAAGCGGGGCGGGGACTGGCAGGCCGTGGCGGTGGAGGTGGCCGAGGGGGCGTCCCTCGGGGCCCGTTCGGTGTGTGTGGCACCGGTCCGGATCGGCCGCTGGGCACTCGTCGCGGCGGGCGCCGTGGTGACCCGGGACGTGCCCGACCACGCGCTCGTGGCCGGTGTACCGGCGCGCCGCATCGGCTGGGTGGGCCGGGCCGGCGTACGACTGGTCGAGCGGGAGGGCGAGCCGGGGGTCTGGGAGTGCCCCGAGACGGGGGCGCGGTACGACGAGAAGGACGGCGGACTCGTCGAGCGCCCATGACTCCTGTTTCCGCCAAATCGCAAATCTTCGAACATTCACCGGCATAACATGTGTGCGAACTGTGCAGACCAAGCACAATGAGCACACGTACCAGTAGTGCCCAGGGGGGGTTACCGGGTGGAAACACCTATGCCTGAAATCGGGATCGGCACCAGCTCCGACGTCTGACGTCCGCCTGCCTTCCATCGCCCGGCCGTCCGTGCCGCGGCGCTCACAAGTCTGCGCAAAAACAGGGGGGTTGGTGTGTCCAACCGATGAGCATCACACGCCTGGCCGCGCTCGGTCGTGAGGAACCGACGCTGCTGCCACTCGTTCAACGACTCCTCACGGTCGCCGAGTCGGGGCTGCCGTCGATGCTGCTGCCCGGCGGCGAGGCCTTCGCCTTCACCATGGCCGGGCGGCAGACCGCTGCCGGTTCCTGGACCCTGGAGCGGCGCGGGACCAGCACCCGGTACGCGGCCATCACGGCCCTGGGTGTCCGGTTCCTCCCGGAGGACCGCCAGCGCGCGGTGCTCGGCGGACGGACCGCCGAGGAGTTCACGGGCCTGCTGATCGAGTCGCTGCCCGGCGTCACCAACCTCGGTGACGCGGCGCTCATCGCCTGGGCCGCCGCCGAGACCGAGCACCCCAAGCTGTCCGACGCCCTGGCCCGGGTCGACGCCTTGGACGTGGCCGGCCTGCCGCAGTACACCGTGGAGGCGGCCTGGGTGCTGTCCGCCATGGCGGCCGCCCGCGACACGGTCGACGTGGAGAGACGTTTCTCCGAAGCGCGCGACCGGCTGCTGCGGGCCCGCGTCGGGGACAGCCCGCTGTTCCCGCACGCCACCGGCCCCGGCCTGGTGCCCTGGTACCGGGCGCACGTGGCCTGCTTCGCCGACCAGACGTACCCGCTCCAGGCCCTGGCCCTCGCCCACGCGAGCGGCGACGGCGACCCCGAGGCACTGGCCGCCTCCGAGGCGTGCGCCGCCCGCATCTGCGAGCTCCAGGGCGACGGCGGACAGTGGTGGTGGCACTACGACGCACGCACCGGCGGGGTCATCGAGGGCTACCCGGTCTACAGCGTCCACCAGCACGCGATGGCCCCGACCGCGCTGTTCGACCTCGCCGACGCCGGCGGCAGCGACTTCGGCGCCGCGATCCGCAAGGGCCTGCGCTGGATGACCGAGGTGCCGGAACTGGCCGGGCACCCCGAGCCGATGATCCTCGACGAACTCGGCGTGACCTGGCGCAAGGTCTACCGGGGCGACCCGAAGAAGGCCGTGCGCGCCGCCCGCGGGCTCTCCACCCGAGTGGCCCCGGGCCTGCGCCTGAAGACCCTGGACCGGGTGTACCGCCCGCTCTCCGTGGACCGCGAATGCCGGCCCTACGAGTTCGGCTGGATGCTCCACGCCTGGCAGGGGGGCCTCATATGAACGACCGCCAGTCCCTGTTCGGGATCGAGCTGGACCCGCTGACCATGGACGAGACCGTCGAGCGCTGCCTGGACGCGGTGCGGGACGGCAGACAGCTGGAGATCGGCGTGGTCAACGCCGCGAAGCTGGTGAACATGCGGCGCGACCCCCGGCTCGCCGAAGCCGTGTCCGGCTGCGACCTGGTCGTCGCCGACGGACAGGCCGTGGTGTGGGCCGCCAAGGTCCTGCGCGCCCCGCTGCCCGAGCGGGTGGCGGGCATCGACCTGTTCCTGCGGCTGCTGGCCGAGGCGGAGTCGCAGGGCATCTCGGTGTACTTCCTGGGCGCCAAGCAGGAGGTCCTCGAGGAGATGCTGCGCCGGGTCGCCGACCGCTTCCCCGGTCTGAAGGTCGCCGGGAGCCGCAACGGCTACTTCGACGACTCCCAGCAGGAGGACATCGCCGGCGACATCGCGGACAGCGGCGCCCAGATGCTCTTCCTCGGCATGACCTCGCCGAAGAAGGAGATCTTCACCGCCGCCTACGGGGCACGGACCGGCGCCCGCGTGGTGCACGGGGTCGGCGGCTCCTTCGACATCCTCGCCGGGGTCACCAAGCGGGCCCCCGCGTCCTGGCAGCGGCTCGGCGTCGAGTGGCTCTACCGCGCGCTCCAGGAGCCGCGCCGGCTGGGCAAGCGCTATGTCACCACCAACACCGCCTTCCTTCTCATGACGGCACGGGAGTTCATCCGGCTCATCCCGCAGGCCGCTCCCGCGAACAGGAGTCACTGATGCGTGTCGTCGTGGTTGGACAGGGTTACGTCGGCCTGCCGCTGGCCATCCGGGCCGCCGAGGTCGGACACGAGGTGATCGGCTACGACGTCGACGCCCGGCGGGTCAAGAGCCTCGCCGCCGGTGAGTCCTTCGTCGAGGACGTGTCCTCCGAGCGGATCCGTGCCGCGCTGGACAGCGGCGCCTACCGTCCCAGCGAGGCGGCCCGGGACTGCGGCGGCTTCGACGTCGCCGTCGTCACCGTGCCCACCCCGCTCCACGAGGGCACCCCTGACCTGCGGTACATCCGCGAGTCGGCGGTCACCCTCGCCCGCTTCCTGAGACCCGGGGCGACCGTCATCCTGGAGTCGACCACCTATCCCGGTACGACCCAGGAGATGTTCGCCCCGATCCTGGAGGACGGCTCGGGCCTCACCGCGGGCACCGACTTCCAGCTGGGCTACAGCCCGGAGCGGATCGACCCCGGGAACACCGTGTGGGGCTTCAAGGAGACCCCGAAGGTCGTCTCGGGCGTCAACGAGGCCTCGCTCAAGGCCGTTCAGGACTTCTACGACGAACTCGTCGACACCACGGTGCCGGTGGGCTCGCCGAAGGAGGCCGAGCTCGCCAAGCTCCTGGAGAACACCTTCCGGCATGTGAACATCGCGCTGGTCAACGAGATCGCGATGTTCGCCCACCACCTGGACATCGACGTCTGGCAGGCCATCGACGCGGCCTCCACCAAGCCGTTCGGCTTCATGCGCTTCACGCCCGGACCCGGCGTCGGCGGCCACTGCCTGCCGATCGACCCCTCGTACCTGTCCTGGCGGGTGCAGCGCGAACTCGGCCAGAGCTTCCGCTTCGTGGAGCTGGCCAACGACATCAACAACCACATGCCGGAGTACGTGACGCGCCGCATCAGCGACCTGTTCAACGAGCGACGCCGCTCGGTCAACGGCTCGCGCGTGCTGCTGCTGGGTCTCGCGTACAAGAAGAACACCGGCGACGCGCGGGAGTCGCCCGCCCTGCGCATCTCCCAGCTGCTGCTCGACATGGGGGCCCAGGTCAGGGCGGCCGACCCGCACGTCGTGGAGAGCCTGCCGGTGGACACCCGGCTGGTGCGGGTCGACGTGACCCCGGAGGAGCTCGCGGCCTCCGACGTGGTGGTCCTGCTCACCGACCACGACGGCTTCGACTACGAACTCGTCGCCGAACACGCCCCCTTCGTCCTCGACTGCCGCCGCAGGCTGCCGTCCGGACCCACCATCGAGGTGCTCTGAACCATGCCGCGCATCGTCTGCGTCGCCGGGGCCCGCCCCAACTACATGAAGATCAAACCGGTGATGGACGCCCTGGAGAGCCGGGGCGCCGAGGTGATCCTCGTCCACACCGGCCAGCACTACGACCCGGCCATGAACGACGTGTTCTTCGCCGACCTCGGCATCCGCCCGCCCGACCGCTTCCTCGGGGTCGGTTCGGGCAGCCATGCCGAGCAGACCGGACGCGTGATGACGGCGTTCGAGCCGCTGCTCGCCGAACTCGCCCCGGACATCGTCGTCGTGGTCGGCGACATCAACTCCACCCTGGCCTGCGCCCTGGTCACCGCGAAGGCGGGGCCGCTGCTCGCGCACGTCGAGTCCGGGCTGCGCAGCCGGGACTGGAGCATGCCGGAGGAGGTCAACCGGGTCGCCACCGACCGGGTCAGCGACTATCTGCTGGCCCCCTCCCCCGACGCCGTGGAGAACCTGCGTGCCGAGGGGTACCGGGAGGACCAGATCCACCTCGTCGGCAACGTCATGATCGACACGCTGCTGACCAACCTGGAGCGGGCCAGGGCCTCGGACGTCCTCGACCGGCACGGCCTGACCAAGGGCGAGTTCGGCCTGGTCACCCTGCACCGCCCGGCCAACGTGGACGATCCCGAGACTCTCGCCGGGCTGCTGAAGGCGCTCGGTGAGATCGCCGGCCGGCTGCCGTTGCTGCTGCCCGTGCATCCGCGCGCGGCCGGCCGGCTGGCCGAGATCGGCGTGCCCGGCGGCATCCAGCTGGTGCCGCCCGCCGGGTACCTGGACTTCATCGCGCTGCAGGACTCCGCCCGGATCGTGCTGACCGACTCGGGCGGCATCCAGGAGGAGACCACCGCGCTCGGCGTGCCGTGCGTGACCCTGCGGGACAACACCGAGCGGCCGATCACCGTCGAGCAGGGCACCAACGTGCTGGCCGGCCGGGATCCGGCCCGGATCGTCTCCGTGGTGAACCGGGTGCTCGACGAGCCGCCCGCGCCCCGCCGGCCCGAGCTGTGGGACGGGCGTGCCAGTGACCGGATCGCCGAGGTCCTGCTGGAGGGAGGCACGGCGAACACCCGTCCGAGGCCCACCGATCAGACGTTCCCCATATGATCCGCTTGCAACATATGCTCGTCGAACGTTTGGGCGCGAGGGGGGACCACCATGGATCTCGCTGAGATCTTCCGGGTGATGCGCAGGCGCTGGTACGTCCTGCTGCCGGGGCTGCTGCTGACCATCGGCCTGACCGTGGCCGTGGCGATCACGGTCCCGGTCACCTACCAGTCGCAGAGCACGGTGGTCCTGCTGAACTCGGAGAAGGCCACCAAGGCCTACGACGGCAACCCCTTCCTCAGCACCCAGACCTCGCTGACCGGCATGGCCGACAGCCTGGCCCGCAACCTCAACTCCGACGCCTCGCTGCGGGAGCTCAAGTCCCGTGGCGCGACCGGCACGTTCGAGGCCAAGCTCGCCGACAACGCCCAGGGGCCGCTGATGTGGCTCACGGTGACCGGCACCGACAAGAAGGCCGTCCTGAAGTCGGACCGCATCCTGACGGAGTACGCGGACGAGCGGCTCGTGCAGTTCCAGAAGCAGCAGTCGGTCACGACGGACGCCATGATCCGCATGTCGACCATCGTGGCCCCGCAGGACCCGGCGGCGCAGACCAAGACCCGGCTCGAGTACATGATCATGGCCGGGGGTCTGGGGCTGGTCCTGAGCCTGGTGGCCACCTTCTACGTGGAGGCGCGCCGGCGTCCGCGTCCGGCGGTGCCGGACGAGGACCCCGCGCAGCCGGCGACCGACCCCGAGCCCACGCCCGCGGAGGCGACCGGGCCGGCGGCCAGGGCCGAGGAGTCGGTCGCCGAGCAGACGATGGCCCTGCGGACGCCGCCCAGCTGGTCGCGTTCCGCCGAGAAGAGGCGCGCCGAGGGGCCCAGGGGCGGGCGGTCCGTCATGACCGTGGCGTCCGCCGCCGAGGCGCTCGACGAGGAGTCGACACATGGACAGCGTTCGCACACCGGACAGCGAGAGAACTGAGACGGGCGACAGCCCGTCGTCTCCCGCTCCTGCCTCCCTGGGCAGCAAGGTCCGTTCCGCGGCCCGCTGGAGCCTGATCAACACCCTGGTCATGCGCCTCGGCAACTTCGCCACCGGCATCCTGCTGGCGCGGTTCGCCCTCGGGCCCGCGGAGTGGGGTGTCTACGGCATCGCCCAGACCGTGCTCCTGGTGCTGCTCTCCGCGAACGAACTGGGCGTGGGCCTCGCCATCATCCGCTGGGAGGGTGACCCGCGCCGCTTCGCGCCGACCGTGCTGACGCTGAGCGTCCTGTCCAGCGGGCTGCTGTACGTCGCCCTGTTCGTCTCGGCGCCGACGGTGGCCGGGCTGCTCGGCTCGCCCGACGCCTCGGGCGTCCTCAGGGTGATGTGCCTGTGCCTGGTGATCGACGCGGTGGCGCACGTGCCCGCCGGCATCCTGACCCGGGAGTTCGCGCAGGGCAGGCGGATGGTCATCGACGCGCTCAACTTCGTCCTCAGCACCGCTGTGACCCTGGTCCTGGCGTTCGCCGGCTGGGGAGCGATGAGCTTCGCCTGCGGCGCGGTGGTCGGCAACGTGGCAGCCCTCGTCGGCTGCGCGATCGCCGTCCCCGGGACCCTGCGGTTCGGCTGGGACCGCGAACAGGCCCGCGCCCTGCTGAAGTTCGGTCTCCCGCTGGCCGGCGCGAGCCTGCTCGCCCTGGCCGTCGTCAACGTGGACACCATGGTCGTGGGCTCCTCCCTCGGCCAGATCTCGCTCGGTTTCTACGTCCTGGCGTTCAACATGTCCGGCTGGCCGGTCCGGGTCATCTCCGAGGCGGCCCGCCGGGTCTCCTTCGCCGGGTTCTCCCGCCTGGCCGACTCCCCGCAGGCCCTGGCCCAGGGCTTCAGCCGCGCCCTGGGGGTCCTGGTCACGGGCACCGTGCCGCTGTGCGTCCTGCTGGGCGGCCTCGCGGCCCCGGTGGTCCACCTCGTCTACGGCGGCAAGTGGCTGCCCGCCGCCGAGGCGCTGCCGTGGCTGATGGCCCTGGGCCTGATCCGCATCGTCTGCGAACTCGCCTACGACTGTCTCGTCGCGGTCGGACAGCGCCGCTCGCTCATCCTCGTCCAGGGACTGTGGGTCGCCGCCCTCGTCCCGGTCCTGATCGTCGGGGCCCGGACGGGCGGCATCGTCGGTGTCGCCCAGGGCCATGTCCTGGTCGGCGCCGCACTCGTCGTCCCCGTGTTCCTCTACGCCCTCGCCCGCGCCGGAATCGGCCTCGCCGCCATCGCGAGGGCCTGTCTCTGGCCCTTCCTCGCGGGTGCGGCGATGATCCTGGTGCTGCTCGGCGCCAAGCGGCTGCTGGGCGACGGCACCCTCGCCCTGTTCGCCGTCGGCGCGACCGCACTGGCCTGCTACGTGGTGTGCGTGCTGCCCAGCCGTCGCTTCCTGCTCGGCTCCCGGACCCCGGAGACCGTATGACCTCGCTCCGCCGGCTCCTCGTCGGCCTGGCACTTTTACTGACCGCCGCCTGCTCCTCGGGGGGTGAGAGGGCCGACCGCGCCGATCCGACGCCCACGCGCACGCCCCTGGCCTCCGCCGACCCGACGCCCTCCGCGAGCGCATCGGTCTCGGTGAGTCCCAGCATCTCGACGCCCACCCACCGGCCCAAGCCGTCCGCGTCTCCCCGTCCCCCCAGCAGCGCCCCGGCCACCACCGCCGCGCCCCCGGAGGCCGGTTTCCCGAACGCCGGCAACACCGGCCCCCGCCTGCGGCTCAAGCCGCACGCCGCCGGGAACATGAGCGTCCGGACCGACGGGGCGGTGATCAGGGGCCAGGACATCACCGGGTCGCTCGACATCTACGCGAACAACGTGACGGTCATCGACAGCAGGATCACCTCCACCAACTGGTGGGGGATCAACCTGCGTCCCGGCTACAGCGGGCTGCGCGTCCTGCACACCACGATCACCGCCGTGCCGGGCAAGGGCCCCGACAACGGCGGGGTCAACTACGCCGTCTCCAACATGGGCAGCAGTTCCATCGAGGTCGGCTGGTGCGACATCTCGGTGTTCGGCAACGCCCTCTCCATGGGCCAGGGCAACCTCCACGACAACTACGTCCACGGCCTGGTCCCCTTCCGCAACAACGGCGGCGAGTGGCAGCACACCGATGCGGTGATCAGCGGCGGCGGCAGCACGGGCAAGCTGGTCATCCGGCACAACACCCTGCTCAACCCGGTCCCCGTCGACCAGGGAGCCTCCGCCGCCGTCGGCCTGTTCGCGGACACCGGCCATGTCTCCAACACCGTCATCGACGGCAATCTGCTGGCCGGTGGCGCCTACGCCCTCTACGGGGGCGGGGACGGCGCCACCGGGATCACCGTCACGAACAACGTGTTCTCCACCCGATACCACCGCTACTCGGGCGTCTACGGAGCGGTCACCGCCTGGAACCCGGGCGGCGCGGGCAACGTCTGGCGCGGCAACCGCTTCTCCGACGGCACCCCCGTCACCCCCGAACCGGCCGGCTGAGGAAGAGGATCATGCGTCGCATCGCCCGCGCCCCCTGGGAGCTCCTCAAGCGCGCCTTCGGCTGGCTCGTCCTGTTCGAGCTGCGCAACAAGGTGCTGCTGCTGCCCTCCGCGGTGCGGCTGCGTCGACTCGAGGACGCCGAGACACGGCGCCTCACGGCGGTCGTCGGGCCCGTTCCCGAGGCCCTCGTCGCCACCGTCATCGCCACCCACCGGCGCCCCGACGCGCTGCGGGCGGCGGTCGCCTCGGCGCTGGCCCAGACGGTGCGCGACCAGGTCGTCATCGTCGTCGACGACGGCGCGGGGCTGCCCGAACTCCCGGACGATCCACGGCTGTTCGCGGTCTCGCTGGCCCGCAACACCGCCGTGGCGGGCGTCGTGCGCAATGTGGGCATCCGGCTCACCCGCTCGCGGTACGTGGCGTTCCTCGACGACGACAACCTGTGGGAACCCGACCACCTGGAGCGGGCGTTGGCGGTCCTGGAGGCGCCGGGAGGGCCCGACGGCGTCTACACGGCACTGCGCCGGGTGCTGCCGGACGGGACCGAACGGGACGTGCTGTCCGTGGAGTTCGACCGCCGGCGGGCCGCCCGGGAGTCCTTCCTGGACACCAACGCGTTCGTCGCGCGACGCGACGGCTCCCTCCGTTTCAGCCGACTGCGCCGTACGCCGGAGGTGCTGCCGCGCGAGGACTGGGAGCTCGTGTACCGCTACAGCCGGGGTCATGCCGTACGCCATGTGCCGCACGCCACCGTGCGGTATCTGGTGAACCCCGGGAGTTTCTACACGACGTGGTCCGGCTGAGCGGCCGCTCGCAGGGCACCGGGCCTGAGCAGGGCGGCCGCTGCCGCGCGGGAGGCCTTTCTGCCGAACGCGGCCCGCGACGCCTCGCGCAGCAGCACGGCGCCCCTGAAGCACATGGTCGCGACCGCCCCGTGGCGCCGCCCGTACAGGCGCACGCGGTTGAGGGTGAGCAGGGACCACAGCCGGGGTGAGACCTGCGAGTCGCCACCGAGGTGCACCGCCTCCGCGGACGGCTCCAGCTGGGTGACGAAACCCAGGTCGCGGGCCCGCAGGCAGTACTCGGTCTCCTCCGAGTACAGGAAGAACGACTCGTCCCACGGTCCGCAGGCGGCCCGGCAGTCGGACGAGATCGCCATGAGCGCGCCGGTCGCCCAGTCCGCGCGGGTGGGCCGCCGGTAGGCGCCGGGATCGGTGACGAGTTCGCTCAGGCGCGGGAAGCGTCCGGCCCGCCGGTTGCCGATGACGGCCTCCCCCAGGGCGCGCAGCACGCTCGACTCCCGGCGCAGCGAGTGGTGCGGGGTGTCGCGGCCCTCCTCGTACAGCAGGGGTACGGCGATCCCGACGCCGTCGCCGAGGCTGTCGACGAGACGCTTGGCGCAGCCCTGCCGCATCCGGATGTCCGGGTTGCAGATCAGGGCCACGCCGTCGTCTCCCGCGGCCTTCAGCGCCGCGTTGACCCCGGCCGCGTACCCGGCGTTGCGGCCGGTCTGCACGACGGTGGCGTCGGGGGCCAGTTTCCCGAGGACCTCGACGGTGTCGTCGGCGGAGGCGTTGTCGGCGACGACCAGCCTCCAGTCGAGGCCGGCCATGCCGTCCGGGAGGGCGGCCAGGAACCCGGGGAGCACCTTGGCGCTGTTCCAGGTGACGACGATGACGGCGACGGGGCTCAACGGGACTCCACGAGTTGGGGAAGCCGGTCTTCCTGGGCCTTGCGGGGGGCGGGCGGGACGACGGCGGGGGCCGCCTCGCGCCGGACGAATCCGAGATAGCTGCCGCCCGCGCCCAGGATCAGGAAGAACATGCCGGCGAACATGGGGAAGCTGAGCGAGTCGAAGGTCGCGCTGCTGACGAGGGCGACCAGCGAGGAGGCGAAGAACGCCTGGCCGAGTTCGCGGTCGGACTCGGTGCGGGCCAGCCTGCGGATGGCACCGCCGTGATGGATGCCGGTGATGAACAGCAGGAGCAGGGCGACCAGTCCGAGCACGCCCATCTCGGCGAGCGTCAGCATGTACTGGTTGTCGGTGAAGAAGTACAGGTCCGGGGTGAAGGTGCCGAAGCCCCGCCCGAAGAAGGGGTGCTCCTTCAGATAGGGCACGATCGCGCTGTACTTGACCGTGCGGGCCTGGGTGCTGCTGTCGGAGTTGGACAGGAACGACGCGAACAGGCCCGTGATGGTGCCGATCAGCCCGGGCACGAGCACCTTGAAGACGGCCACGGAGGCGGTCATCACGGCGATCGCGGCCCAGCGCCGGGCGGGCTTCCAGCGCGGCACCATCACCAGGGCCACCAGCAGCAGACCGACGATCGAGGTCCGCGAGACCGACAGGGGCAGCGCGCCGCCCATGAGCAGCACCGGACCCCAGCGGCGCAGGACGTGCAGGTGACGTCGTACCGGATCGAAGGCCTGCTGGATCGCGAAGGGCAGCAGGATCGCCAGCATGCCGGCGAACTCCAGGGGCTGGGCCGTGGTGGCCCGGGGCCGGGTGAAGGCACCGCGGTCCATCACGCTCACCTGGGCCACGCTGGTCTGCAGGCCGGGGATGTGGATGGAGTCGGCGATGTTGGTGGCCGCGAAGAAGTCGTAGAAGCCGATCGCGGCGACGACGGACGCCAGGACGACCACCCGGCGCATCAGCACGTCCAGCCGGCCGCGTTCCTGCACGGCCGCGGAGGTCAGGACGACGAGCGACACCCACACCAGGTATCCGATGAGTCCGCGGTCGGCCCCGAGGACCTCCTGGTGGGAGCTCTCGCGCAGGGCGTCCGCGATGTAGGCCATGAGGACGGCCGTGCCGAGCACGCACAGGGAGACCCGCACGAACCTGGTGCCCGGTGCCGGGAGGATGCGGCCGCCCAGCCAGGTCGCGAGGTACCACAACAGGCCGAGCAGGGCGAAGACGTTGGCCGGGGTGCCGACGCCGCCGAGCGCGGGCAGGGCCAGGTTGGAGGGGATGAAGAAGGCCAGCACGAGATAGACGGTGAGGATCGCGGTGGCGTCGACGCGGCGGTTCAGCCAGCCCGCCCGTTCGCGGGTGAGCGCGCGGGCCTGGCGCGGTCGGGCGGCGGTGTTGCGCCGGCGGCGCACCACGGTGACGCCCTCCATCAGGATCGACAGCAGGAACGCGCTGACGACACCTCCGATGACGACGGCCGCGATCCCCTGGTAGCGGTTCTTCGACTCCGCGACCGGGGTCTGCGGCAGGACCACGGGGGCCGTCTGCACGAGATAGGCGGGCGGCACCTTGGCGGCGGCCTGGAGGGCGTCGAGCTGCTCGCCCGCGAAGGCGGTCAGGATGTCGGTCTCCTTGAGCACCTTCTCCCGGTCGGTCCCGGTGACGCTGAGCACGAGCAGCGGGCTCTCGCTGTCCGGGGCGAAGCCGGTCGTGTAGGGGTCCGTGACGCCCCTGCCGTGCAACTCCTTGGCGGCGTCGCTCGACTCGAGGGTCCTGATCAGCACGTCGGCCGTGACGATCAGCGAACCGCCCGCGTTCGAGATGGGGTTGCCGAAGGTGGGCGCCAGGCGGGCGACGGCCGAGGAGTCCAGCAGCGCGACCGAGCTCTGCGACTCGTAGGAGACCGGGACGGTCTCGTACAGATAGGCGCCGCAGAGCAGGCTCAGCACGGTGAAGGGCACCATGAAGTACCACCGTCGGCGCAGAATGGCCCATATCTCACCAATGCTCACGAACCATTCCTCCTTTCGGTGGCATCCGGCCACATGTCCTGCCAGTATCGGGGGCGACGGAAGGAACTCACATGTCGCCCGGGAACGTCGCCGATGCGCTGCTCCGCCGCTGGTACGTCCTGGTGGTGGCGCTGCTGTTGACGGCCGCCGGGGCCTACCACGTGGTGCGCCCCACCCCCCAGTACGTCGGCTCCGCGGTCGTGGTGCTCAAGCCGCCGGTGACGCAGAACCAGCCCAACCAGCTCACCAACCTCCAGCCGCCGCTCGCCGTGCTCTCCTACGGCGTCGTGCGCCAGCTGGAATCCCCCGCCGGGACCAAGGAGTTGAAGGCTGCGGGTGTGCGCGGGACCTACCATCTCGTCCCCCGCAACAGCGGCACCAGCGCGACGCCCCGCTATCTGATCCCTTCCTTGCAGGTGCAGTCGCAGGCGTCCGCCGCCGAGACCGCGGTGACGTCCGTGAGCCGCATCATCGACGTCTACACCCGTCACGTCGACGCGTTGCAGAAGGCCCAGGGAGTCCCTGACGGGGCGCGGATCACCGCGACGGTCCTGACCTCGCCGAGCGCCGCCCAGGTGCAGGGCAACAAGACCCGGGGCCTGGCGGGTACGGCGTTGCTCGGCGCGGCGGGCGGGATCGTCGGCGCGCTGTGGCTCGACCGGTTTCTGCTGAGCCGCCGCAAGGACGCCCCGGGCCGCCGCCGTCGCACCGAGCCGGTGCCCGCGGTGAGCTGAGTGGTACGGGTGGTTCATCAGATGCCGCGGCGCTTCCAGGACTCCCACCACAGCCACTCCCGGCCGCGCTCGGCCACGGCCGACCACACCAGCGGCTGGAGGTAGGGCATGGCCTTCGGGCCGATCCGCCGTCTGAGGCGCAGCGCGCGGTACTCGGGCAGGGCCCGGTATCCGGGCAGGCACTCCTCGGCGAACGCGACGCACTCGTCGACCGGGACGACTCCGGTACGTCCCCGGTCGTAGGCCCGGTAGGCGCGGCGCAGCGCGAAGCGGGCGAGCCGGGTGTGCACCTGGTCGGCCAGACGGTCGGCCTCGGGCAGCCGGTCGGCGCACTTGGTGAGCACCGAGTCGAAGGCCACGAGCCGCTGGCGCAGGTCGTCGAGCTGGCCGCCGAAGTCGACGGTGGACATGTTCTTGCCGTGGACGCGGTAGAAGGCCTGGTCGGCGCCGCGAATGTAGCCGACGTCGGCGTGGGCGGCGAGCCGCATCCACATCTCGATGTCGCCGGCGTGGGGCAGGGCGGGGTCGTAGCCGCCGACCCTGCGCTGGAGGCTGGTGCGGACGACGACCTCCGGCGAGGTGATGCAGCCGGTGCCCTCGCGAAAGCGCCGGTCCAGCCACCAGTGCCCGGGGTAGACGACCGAACCGGTGCTGCGGGTACGGGCCTTGGGCAGCGGGCCGCCGTGCTGGAAGCGCAGGGGCCGTCCGTAGGCGAAGCCGGCCTCGGGGTGGGCGTCCAGGAGGGCCGCGGCCCGCACCAGCGCGCCCGGCACCAGCCGGTCGTCGGCCGACAGCAGGGCCACGTAGTCGCCGTCGGCCCACTCCAGCAGGCCTTCGTTGTACGTGGCGATGTGGCCCTTGTTGGTCTCGTGGACGTGCACCTCGATCCGCGGGTCGGAGGCCGCCAGTTTCTGCGCCACCTCCGCCGAGTCGTCGGGCGAGGCGTCGTCGATGATGAGCACCCGGACGTCGACGCCGTCCTGCTCGTCCAGGACGCTGCTCACGCAGTCGGCCAGGAAATGGCCGTACTTGTAGCAGGGGATGACAACACTGACGGTGCTCATCTGTGGGGAAGCCAATCCCCGGTGGTGGTCCGCGCCGGACCGGGCGCGGACCACCACCGGTGGGTTCTGGTCGGTCAGTTCTTCTTCTTGCGGATCGTCGTCTTGCTGGTCAGGGTCCAGGTCCTGGACTTCACCGTGTGGTGCTTCTTGTCCTGGGCCTTGACGGCGACCTTGAACCGGGTGCCGTCCGGCAGGGGCGACGACAGGTGGACGGACACCTTGTGGGTGGCCCTGTCGTAGGAGGTGACGGCCGTGACGTGGAGCTTCTTCGCGGCCTTGGAACCGCTCAGGACGGTCACGGTCGCCGTGACGGACGACAGCTTGGTGGAGGCGGGCAGGGTCGTGACGAGGGGGCTCGTCGCGTCGGCGGTGTGCGCCAGCGAGGACGCGGTCACCTCCGAGGCGTTGGCCGTCGCCAGGGACGCACTCGGGTCGTCGGCGGTGAAGACCGGGCCGACCCAGTAGTTGGCGGATCCGTAGGAGCCGTTCGGGAAGGCCGTGGAACTGCCGTACCGGTACAGCCCGTTGTGGTGGGCGCTGGTGTCGGCGGTGGCCGTGAGCGGATAGGACTGGTGCGCCGCCGTGAAGTAGCCGCCGTTGACCGCGTAGTTGCCGTTGGGCGCGTGGTAGGAGGCGACGTAGGCGGTGCCGGCGGTGACGGCCACCGGGGTGGCGAACGTCATCGTCTGCCAGCCGGACGGCGATTCGGCGGTGAAGGTGCCGGTGGCCAGCAGCGTGCCGTCGTCGGACCAGAGGCTGCCGGTGTGGGTGCCCGTATTGGTCGCGCCCTTGTAGAAGGTGACGCCGGTGATCCAGCCGTCCGCCGAGGACGTGAAGCGGGTGCCGAGTTCGACGGAGTTGCCGTCACCGGTCACGGCGGCGGTGGCCGGGGTGGCCGAGGAGTTCCACAGCGTGCAGGGGCAGGTGACCGCCGGCGGCTCGGAACTGGTGGTGAAGCTCCAGGTCACCGGGTCCGTCATGGCGTTGCCCCACAGGTCGGAGGCCTGGACGGACGCGGTGTACGTGGTGTGCAGGGACAGTTCGGTCGACGGGGTGAAGGTCGCCTTGTTCGACGCGGGAAGCGTCGTGGTGCCCGGCACGGTGTTGCCGTCCGGGTCCTTCACGGTGAACGTCAGACTGTCGCCGTCGACGGCGTGGTCGAAGACGGCCGACACCGGTGCGGTGATGGAGGTGCCGGTCGCGCCGGACGTCGGCGAGGTCGAGGTGACCGCCGGCGGGGTCGTGCTGGCCGTCGAGGTGTCCAGCACCACGTCGACCCAGTAGTTGCTGCCGGAGGACGCCGAGGACGGGAAGGCGCTGGTGGAGCTGTAGCGGTAGACGCCGTTGCCGCCGTCGGTGCCGGACTGCAGTCCGGTGAGCGGGGCGAGGCCGGCGGCCTTGTCGGAGAAGTAGCCGCCGTCGTAGGAGTATCCGCCGTTGGGGGCGAAGTACGAGGCGACGTAGGTGGTGTTGGCCTTGACGGTCACCGGGGTGGAGAAGTTCAGCTGCTGCCAGCCGGAGGCCGACTCGCTGGTGAAGGTACCGGTGGCCAGGCGGGTGCCGGAGGCGCTCCACAGGCTGCCGGTGTGGGTGCCGGTGTTGGCGGGCGACTTGTAGAAGCGGACGCCGGTGATGGAGCCGGCCACCGTGGTGCGGAACTTGACGCCGAGCTCCAGGGAGCTGCCGTCACCCGCGTTGACGGTGCCGGGGACGGCCGAGGCGGGCCAGATGGTGCAGGGGCAGGCCTGGGGGCCGACGGTGATCGGGACCGTGGTGGTGGAGCCGATGTTGACGCTGTCGTCCACCGCGCGAACCTTGATCGACGCCGAGCCCGGAGCCGTCGGGGTCCAGGTGTAGCTCCACGACGTGAGACCGGTGGCGGCGTTCCAGGTGGATCCGCCGTCCGTGGACACCTCCACCCGGGCGACCACGCCGCCGGAGTCGGAGGCGGTGCCCTTGATGGTGACGGGCTTCAGCGCCGGGACGGTGGCTCCCGAGGCCGGGCTGGTCACGGTGACCGCCGGGCCGCTGGTGTCGGTGGAGGCGGTGGCCGCGACGAGGTTGCTCTGCCGGGTGAGCGGCTGGACGCCCATGTCGGCGAGGACGTTGACGGTCGCCTGCTGCATGCGGGCGTCCTCGGTGACCACCGTGTCGGCCGGGTCGTACGTGGGCAGGTTGGTCAGGCCCCACGACCACTGCACGGTTCCCGCCCCGAACACCAGGGCGCCGGAGTCCTGGTCGCGGAACTCGACGAGGTTGTGCGTCGCGGTGCCGTTGCCGTACATGTTGCCCCAGTCGAGGCGGTACTTCCCGTCGTTGATGTCCACCGTCGTGGACGACAGGTTGATCGCGCCCGTGGGCCGGGTGCTGTTGGCGATGTCGCTGTCCCACTCGTAGCCGAGCGTGCCGGTCGGGAAGGTGGCCGTCTGGCTCGCCGTGAGGTTCGCGATGGAGGTGTTGCGCCACAGCCGGTTCTTGCCGTACGAGCCGGGGACCGTGATGGCGTCGGCGCGGTAGCCGTTCACCGTGAACATGGAGCCGGTGAGGATGTTCGGCGGCTGGTAGGCCTGCCCGTACTGGGTGCTGGTCGGGTCCATCCAGGTGCCGGTCCACTGGCCGCTCGGGTCGGCGATGCCGTTGTTCTGGACCATTTTGGTCATCTTGTAGCAGACCATGGTGCGGTTGGACGTGTTCGCGCCGTCGATGCTCGGGGCGAGCCGGGTCTTCCAGAACACCTCGTTGCCGCTGAAGAAGGCCTGCCGCACGCCCGCCTTCCGGGCCGCCAGGACGTTGGAGTACTGGCTCTGCGTCCAGTACTCGTCATGGCCCGAGGACAGGTACACCTTGTGCTTCGGCAGCAGGGTGGCGCCGTTGGTCGACACGTCCACGCCGGACAGATAGCTGACGTCGTAGCCGTTGCGCTCCAGCCAGGACAGCATCATGTACTCGGAGCCGTAGATGCCGTTGTCGCCGCCGATGTCGAGCGGCCGGTTGTAGCTGACCTCGTAGGCGCGGCCGTCGGGCGCGGGGCCCGTGCCGCCGTAGAGGTCCTGGCCGCCGTAGTCGTTGTACGCCTGCCAGGTCTGGTCACTGGTCTGCACGACGACGTCGGAGGTGCTGGAGTCCTTGCGGACGACGAACGGGTACGGCATCAGGCCGTCGCCGTCGGTCTGCGTGAGGTTCGCGATGTACAGGCCGGAGACGGCGTCGCCGGGCACCGTCCAGTTCACGGTCACGGGCCAGTTGCCGCAGTCGACCAGGCCGGTGGCGGCCTTGGTGGTGCAACTGGCTTCCTTGGTCGTGTAGTTGGCCGGGTAGGTCGTCGCCGCCTGGGCCGGGGTGGAGATCAGGCGGGCCCCGTCGCCGCCGTACCAGCCGAGGCGGTAGATCTCGACGCGGTACGAGACCGGCGACTGGATCTTGAACTGGACGGTGTCACCGGCCTGGACGCTCTCCTTGGTGGAGAACCCCTTGATGTCACCGTAGGCGTTGGGCGAGAACCAGTCGGACTTGGGGCTGCCCGTCTTGCTGTTCTCGCAGACGATCGGGTTCGAGCCCGTTCCGCAAGGGTCGGAAGCCGCCTGGGCTGTCCCGGCCTGCGGGAGCACCGCCCATATCAACGCGGCTATGACGGCGAGGCGCCCGCCCCGGAGCCGTCTGCTCCATCTGTTCATGTGTACCTCTCAGCGGTGCTGTGCAGGACCGACCCGGAAGTCGGGGTGAGGCTTGTGGTGAGGGGGCCGATCAGCCTCGGAGCGCTTCGGCGAGCGCGTCCACGACCTGGTGCTGCTGGTCGGGGGTGATCTGGGGGTACAGCGGCAGCGACAGGATCCGCTCCGCCGCCTTCTCGGCGTTCGGGAAGTCGCCCCGGTCGTGGCCGAGATGCCGGTAGGCCGGCGTGAGGTGGACCGGGGCCGGGTAGTGCACCCCGGCGCCGATGCCCTCGGCGTTCAGCTTGCCGACGAGGTCGTCGCGGTCGGCTCCGTCGACCTGGACGACGTACAGGTGCCAGACGTGGACGTTGCCGGGGGCCGTCACCGGGAGGACGACCCGGCCGGCGGCCGCGAGGTCGGCGAGCAGTTCGTCGTAGCGGGCGGCGGCCGCCCGGCGGGCCGCGTTGCCGTCCGCCAGCCGCTTGAGCTTGGCCCGCAGCACGACGGCCTGGAGTCCGTCGAGGCGGCTGTTGAAGCCGGGGACGTCGTGGCGGTACTTGGCGACCCCGCCGTGGTTGGCGATCGCCCGTACCAGGCCGGTGAGTTCCTCGTCGTCGGTCAGGACCGCGCCCGCGTCACCGTAGGCACCGAGGTTCTTGCCCGGGTAGAAGCTGGTGGCCGCGATGCCACCGCTGCCCGGTGTGCGGCCGTCCCGCGTGGCGCCCTGGCACTGGGCGGCGTCCTCCACCACCCGTACGTGCTCGGGCAGTTGGGCGGCCAGTTCCGTCACCTCGGCCATCTGGCCGTACAGATGGACCGGCACGACCGCGCGCGTCGCCGGACCGACGGCCTCCGACGCGGCCCGGGGGTCGAGGAGATGGCTGTCGGGCAGGCAGTCCGCCAGGACCGGCCGGGCACCGATCCTGGCCACGGCACCGGCGGTGGCGATGAAGGTGTTGGCGGGAATCACGACCTCGTCGCCGGGTCCCACCCCGCTTGCGCGCAGGGCGAGTTCGACGGCGTCGGTGCCGTTGGCGACCCCCACGCAGTGTGCGACGCCGCCGAAGTCGGCGTACTCGCGCTCGAATGCGCGGACCTCTTCGCCGCCGATGAACGCGGTGTTCGCCAGCACTCGGTCGAAGCCGGCCCGCACCTCGTCGGCGACCTCTTCGTGGGCCGCTTTCAGGTCCACGAGCGGAATCTGGTTCATGTCAGCGGTCCCCCCACTGTTGGTGTTGCGAGTTCGTCCAGCGCGGGCGCCCCCGCCGCGCGCAGCCGTCGGGCCGGGCTCCCCACCCAGACCTCGCCCGGCGGAACGTCGTCGAGCACGGCGCTCCCCATGCCGATCTGTGACCAGGCACCGATCGTCGTGCCCTCCCTGACCAGGGCCCCGGAGCCGACGTAGGCGCCGCGCTCCAGTCGTACTCCCCCGCCCAGGCGGACCCCGGAGGTGAGCGTCGCACAGTCCTCGACCGTGTTGTCGTGGGTGAGCACGACGTGCGGCATCACCGCGACATGCGCGCCGACGTGCACCGCGGCGGTCAGCACGCACTGCGCGAGCAGCACCGAGCCGGGGCCGATCGAGGAGTTCGCCGAGACGGCCGCGCTCGGGTGGACCACGGTGGCGTAGCGGTCGTCGGGCAGGGCGAGCCGCCGGACCAGCCGGGCGCGGGCCGCGTAGTCGCGCGGGTTGCCCACGCAGATCACCACGCGCGCCCCGGGCAGCTCGTGGACCAGGTCGCAGCCGCCGAGGACGGGCACGCCGTCCACGTCGGTGCCGTGCAGGTCCTTGTTGTCGTCGAGGTGTCCGAGCAGTTCGAACTCGCCCGTGTCCGCCACGGCCTGGGCGGTCTCACGGGCGAAGCCGCCCGCGCCGACGATGACGAGTCCGTTCATCCACGGGCCTGTTCGGCGAGGGCCGCCACGACCCGGTCCTGCTGGGCCTCGGTCATCGTGTGGAACAGCGGCAGGATCAGCGAGTCCCGGCTGATCCGCTCGGTCACCGGCAGCGGCAGCCTCGGGTGGTCCGCGTAGGCGGGTTCGAGGTGCGCGGCCATGATCCCGCGCCGTGCGGAGACACCGGCTTCGGAGAGCGCGGCGAGCAGGTCGTCCCGGCCGACGGGGAAGTCCTCGGCGAGCAGCACCCAGTAGGACTGGAAGTTGCTCTGCCCGTGCCCGGGGTCGCGGACGGGGGTGAGGCCGGGGAGGTCACGCAGCAACGCGTCGTAGCGCGCTGCCAGTTCGCGGCGGCGGGCGATCATCGCGTCGAGCTTGCCGAGCTGGACCAGGCCGATCGCGGCCTGCACGTCGGTCATCCGGTAGTTGAAGCCGACCTCCAGATAGCTCTCCAGGACCGGCTTGTTGCTCGCGTGGCGTTCGGCCGCCGAGGCGTTCATGCCGTGCTCGCGCAGCCGGCGCAGCCGCGTGGCCCACTCGGCGTCGTCGGTGGTGACCATGCCGCCCTCGCCGGTGGTGACGACCTTGCGGGGGTGGAAGGACCAGGCGGCGAGCAGCGCGCCGTGGCCGACGGGCTTGCCGCCGACGGTCGAGCCGATGGCGCAGGCCGCGTCCTCGACCAGCGGCAGGTCCCAGTCCGCGCAGGCGGCGCGCAGCGCGTGCACGTCGGCCGGCACGCCGCCCTGGTGGACGGCGAGGACGGCCTCGGTGCGGGCGGTGCGGACCTGCTCCACGGTGGCCGGGGTCAAGTTGCCGGTGACAGGGTCGACATCGGCGAACACGGGCTCGGCACCGACGTACCGCACCGCGTTGGCGGTGGCGATGAACGACAGCGAGGGCACCACGACCTCGTCGCCGGGCCCGACCCCGAGGGCGACCAGGGACAGGTGCAGGGCGGTGGTGCAGGAGCTGACCGCGACGGCGTGCTCGGCCCCGACCCGCTCCGCGAAGGCCTTCTCGAAGGCGGCGACCCGGGGGCCCTGGGCGACCCACCCGGACAGCACGGCGTCGGAGGCGGCCTTGGCCTCCTCCTCGCCGAGCCAGGGGATCATGACGGGGATGCGGTCGGTGCTCACTTGGCGGCCTCCCGCTCGGCACGCCACCACTGGACCAGGTCCTTCAGCCCCGTGCGCAGGTCGATCTCGGCGGTGAACCCGAGGCGTTCGGCGGCCTGGGTGGTGTCGGCGAGCCTGCGGACCACCGAGTTCACCGAGCGGGCGGGCCCGTGCACGGGCTCCAGACCCGTCGCTCCCATCGCTTCCAGCAGCCCGTCGGCGAGCTCGCGCAGCGAGGTCTCGGTGCCGCTGGCGATGTTGAACACCTCGTCGGTGACGTCCGACTCGGCGGCCAGGATGTTCGCCCTGGCGATGTCGCGGACGTCGACGAAGTCCATGGTCTGGGTGCCGTCGCCGAGGATGAGCGGCGGCTCGCCCGACTCGATGCGCTCCATCCAGCGGATGAGCACCTCGGTGTACAGGCCGTGGATGTCCATCCGGGGGCCGTACACGTTGAAGTAGCGCAGGGCCACGTAGTCGAGCCCGTACATGGCGTGGAAGCTGCGCAGCATGCCCTCGTTGAAGGCCTTCGCCGCGCCGTAGAAGGTGTCGTTGTTGTAGGCGTGGTGGCGCTCGGTCGTCGGGAAGACCTCGGCCATGCCGTAGACGGACGCCGAGGAGGAGGCGACCACCTTGCCGACTCCGGCGGCGGCCGCCGCCTCCAGCACGTTGAAGGTGCCGTCGACGAGGACCTCGTTGGCGAGCCGCGGCTCCTCCGCGCACTGGGTGATGCGGATCGCGGCAAGGTGGAACACCAGGTCGGCGCCCTCGGTGACCTTCTTGACGGTCTCGACGTCCCGGACGTCACCCTCGACGACCTCCACCACACCGCTGGGCAGGGCCTTCGCGAGGTTGGCCCGCCGCCCGCGCACGAAGTTGTCGAGTACGACGATCTCGCGGGCGCCGCCCTCGGCCAGCAGGTCGACCAGGTTGGAGCCGATGGTGCCCGCTCCCCCGGTGACCAGGATCTTCTTGCCACGTACGCTGCTCAACTGCTGTGCCCTCTCAGGGAATTGCATCGCTTGACTGATGTCGCTCAACGATCGGCGCGCAGACCGACGACCGCGCCCTTGAACTCCAGGCTCCGGGAGGCCGCCTCGAGGATGTCCAGCACCCTCAGGCCCGCCCTGCCGTCGGTCAGCGGCGCGCGGCCCGTCCTGATCGAGTCGGCGAACTCGTCGACCATGCTGCGCAGCGCTTCCTTCTCGCCGATCGCGGGCGCGACCATGTCCCCGGAGCGGTAGGAGATGAGCATGTCCCGGCGCTCGTCCGCGCCGATCTCCTGCGGTGCGGCCATGTCCACGCCCCGGTCGTAGACGGACACCCGCTGGAGGGGGTTGAGGTCGTCCCAGAGCAGGGTGCGCTTGGAGCCGCCGACCATGGTGGTGCGCACCTTCGTCGGCGACAGCCAGTTGACGTGCACGTGGGCGATGGCCCCGGTGCTGAGCGTCAGCGTCAGATAGGCGACACAGGCCTGTCCGGCGCCGATCGGGTCGGCCCCGTGGGCGGCGACGGCGACCGGCTCCACGCCCGCGGGGAGGATGAAGTCCAGGATCGACAGGTCGTGCGGGGCGAGGTCCCACAGGACGTCGATGTCCTTCTGGACCAGGCCGAGGTTGATGCGGACCGAGTCGACGAAGTGGATCTCGCCGAGCTCGCCGGAGTGGACCAGTTCCCTGATGCGGCCCACGGCGGGTGTGTAGCAGTAGGTGTGGTCGCACATCAGGGTGAGCCCGCGCTCCTCCGCCTCGGCCACCAGGCGCATCCCGTCGGCGTAGGTCGCCGCGAGGGGCTTCTCCACGAGGACGTGCTTGCCGGCGCGCAGGGCGGCCAGGGCGATGTCGAGGTGGGTTCCGGCGGGCGTGGCGACCGCGACGGCGGCCACGTCGGGATCGGCGAGCACGGCCGCGTAGTCCGAGGTGGCCTCCACGGTCGAGTAGCCGCCGAGGACCCGCCGGGCCCGGTCCACGTCGAGGTCGACCAGCGAGCGCAGCCGGAACTGCTCGCTGGCCTGGAAGTTGCGGACGAGGTTGGGGCCCCAGTAGCCGGCCCCGACGACCGCGACCCCCAACGGCTCACTGGTCTCAGTCACTTGGTTCCTCTTCCTTCGGTCCATCAGTAGGCCCCCGTTCCGCGCACCACCGCTGTCGTGGTGCGCGCCAGGATGGACAGGTCGAGGCTGGTCGACCAGTTGTCCACATATGCGAGATCGAGTCGGACCGCTTCCTCCCAGGGCAGGTCCGAGCGGCCGCTGACCTGCCACAGCCCGGTGAGGCCGGGCTTCACGAGCAGCCGGCGTCTGACCTCGGCCGGGTACTCGTCCACCTCCTCGGGCAGCGGCGGCCGGGGGCCGACGAGCGACATGTCGCCCCTGACCACGTTGATCAGCTGCGGCAGTTCGTCGAGCGAGCTGCGGCGCAGGAAGGACCCGACCCGGGTGATCCGCGGGTCCTCCCTCACCTTGAACAGCAGACCGTCGCTGTTCTGGTTGAGGTGCTCCAGCTCCGCGCGCAGGGCCTCCGAATCGGGGCGCATCGTACGGAACTTGAACATGGTGAAGTGGTCGCCGTAGCGGCCCACCCGCTGCTGCCTGAAGAGTGCCGGTCCCGAGCTGTCCAGGCGGACGACCAGGGCGATCAGCAGCATGGGCAGGGCGAGCAGGGCCAGGAGCGCCGCCGCGAAGGAACGATCCAGCAGTTCCTTCGGCAGCCGGGAGGTCCGGGAGAGGTTCGGCGCCTGGACGCGCACCAGCGGCACGCCGTTGGTGGGCCGCACCGCGAGCCGGGCGGCGGACACGTCGGCCAGGACGGGGGCCAGCAGGAAGTCGACGCCCCGTGCGGCCGCGGTCCAGGACATCCGGCGCAGGACGGAGGCGTCGAACTCGGGCGCGGGCAGCACCACCAGGGTGCTGATGCCCATGGTCCGGATGACGTCGTCCATGGTGTCGACACCACCGAGGACGGGGATGCCCAGCTTGCGGACCTGCGCCGCGTTCTGCGGGTCGCTCAGACACACGCCGGCGGCCCGGAGCTCCTGGGCGCCACCGCGCCGCAGCACGGCGGCCAGTTCCGCGATGCCGTGCGCCGGCCCGACCAGGAGCGTGGCGCTGCGGCCCCGGTCCCTCGCCCATCTGCGGTGCAGCCGGCGCCGGAGCGCGTAGCGGACCAGCAGGGCGATCGCGGCGGCGGGCACCGCGGCCATGATCATGTCATGAAGGAGGCCCGAATCGTGGGTGAACGACCAGTGCGCGACCGCGGCGAGCGCGGGCAGTGCGACGGCTCCGCGGAGCACCCGTCGGTACTCCTCGGTGCCCAGCCCCAAGGCGCTGCGGTCGTAGGAGCGATGGGCGACCATCGCCACGATCCATGTCGGGGGCAGCACCAGGGCCACCGCCCAGCGGCCGTACGCCGCGTGGATCACGAAGGCCGCGGCAACAGCGGCGAAGCTGTCCGCGACCAGCAGGACGATCCGGTACCTCTGCTCCCAAGGTCTTCGACGACCTTGTGGAGCCCTATGTTCCACAAGCAGTTGCTCATGCGTGACCTCAATGGTCATGCGCCCCCCACACGTGCACGGTTACCCCTGACCGAACACCGATGTGCCCCCAACACAGCGGCAGTTGAAAACAAAGAAGCCTCAGCGGTTCCCCAACCGCCGCATGTCCCCATACATGTCGGCTAGCGCCTCACGTTCCCCACCCAAACCGGTTCGGCGGCCCTCAATCTAGACCACCGAACGCAGTCACGGGAACAGTTGGACGAAACACACATCGCAATAGTGACATCGACTGCATACTGCCCAGGTGACGAGCATCGTGATCCCGGCCCACAACGAGGCGCAAGTCATCGGCCGGCTCCTCGACTCACTTCTGGCCGATTCCCCGGAGGACGAGACAGACATCGTGGTCGTGTGCAATGGCTGCACGGACGACACCGCGCGGATCGCGGCCGACCGTGGTCCGCGCGTGCGCGTGGTCGAGATCCCCGTACCGTCCAAGCACGCCGCTCTGCGGGCGGGCGACGACCACGCACGCGGCTTCCCGCGCCTTTATGTGGACGCCGACGTCGTGCTCGGGAGCGCCGATGTACGGGCGCTGACCGAGCCCCTCGACGACGACACCTCGGGCATCCTCGCCACCGCGCCGGAGCGGCAAATTCCGCTGGCTGCCTGCGCCTGGCGGGTGCGCGCCTACTACCGGGTGTGGCAGCGGCTGCCCGCTGTGCGGGAGGGACTGTTCGGCCGGGGTGTCATCGCGGTTTCCAAGGCCGGGCACGCCCGGATCACGGCACTGCCGCCGCTGATGGCCGACGACCTGGCCGCCTCCCTGGCCTTCGCTCCCGAGGAGCGGCGTGTGGTCGACACGGCCCGGGTCGTGGTCCAGCCGCCGCGAACATGGCCGGATCTGATCAAGCGCCGCATCCGGGCGGCGGTGTCCACGGCCCAGGTCGAGCAGCAGCACCGGAGCCCGCAGGAGGCCACCGCGCGCACCGGCAAGGCGGATCTGATCGCCCTGGTCCGCGCCGAGCCGAGCCTGGTCACCGGTGTCGTAGTCTTCGTCGCGGCGGCGGTCGTCGCCCGGCGCGGGGCCGCGAAGGCCATCCGGGCACAGGACTTCGGCACCTGGCTGCGGGACGAGAGCAGCAGAGAGAACTGAAGCGCAGCAGATCCGGAGTTCGTGAACATGTACCTCACCGACCGCTCAGCGCCCGCGGAGGCGGGCACCGACCAGGGCCGAAGACGCGGCCTGCGGCCCGGGGTCGCCCCGGTCGTGCTCGTGCTGGGCACGGTCAGCCTGATCACCGACATCTCCTCGGAGATGGTCACCGCGGTCCTGCCGCTCTACCTCGTCAGCACGCTCGGTTTCAGCCCGCTGGCCTTCGGCACCCTCGACGGTGTCTACAACGGCGTCAGCGCGCTGGTCCAGCTGACCGGCGGCCACCTCGCGGACCGTATCCGCAACCACAAACTGCTGGCCGGCCTCGGCTACGGTCTGTCCGCCCTGTGCAAGCCGCTGCTCCTGCTCGTGAGCAGCATCGGCGCGCTCGGCACGGTCCTCGCCCTGGACCGCACGGGCAAGGGCCTGCGCACCGCCCCGCGCGACGCGATGATCTCCCTGTCCACGCCGTCCGGGAAACAGGGCCGGGCCTTCGGCGTGCACCGGGCGATGGACACCACCGGCGCGATGCTCGGACCGCTGGCCGCCTTCCTCATCCTGAGCGCGGCGGCCGACGGCTACGACGCGGTGTTCGGCGTGAGCGCGTGCGTGGCGGTGCTCGGCGTGGTCGTGCTGGTGCTGTTCGTACCGGCGCGGGGGCAGCGGGACCCGGGAGCCGCGGTGGACTCCGTAGCGGGCGAGGCGCGGGCAGGCCGGACGAGCGACACCGGGGTGCTTGCGGCAGACGCCGGGCAGGAGGGGCGGACCGGTCCGACGGGCGTGGCGCACACGCGTGTGCCCGGTCCACGACAGGACGCCGGGACCGGCCGGGCCGACGCCACGGACGTGCCCGAACCTCTGCCCCTCGCAGGTCAGGACGGCGAGTCGGAGGCGAAAGCCGCGGTCGGCAAGCCCCCCGTCCGGGTGCGGGAGGCCCTCGCCCTGCTCCGGCTGCCCCGGCTGCGTGCCCTCGCGGGCTGTGCCGCGCTGCTGGGTCTGACCACCGTCAGCGACGCCTTCGTCTACCTGCTCCTGCAGCGGCGCGCGGGCATCGGCGACCAGTGGTTCACACTGCTCCCGCTGGGCACCGCCGTGGTGTTCCTGCTGCTGGCCGTGCCCGTGGGCGCGTTCGCCGACCGGGTGGGTAGGCACACCGTGTTCCTCGCCGGGCACGGGGCCCTGCTGACCGGCTACGCCCTCCTGTTGTGGGCACCGTCCACACCGGTCCTGCCCTTCCTCGTGCTCGCCCTGCACGGGGTCTTCTACGCGGCCACCGACGGCGTGCTCCCGGCCGCCCTCGCGGACATCGTGCCCGCGGAACTGCGCGCCAGCGGCCTCGCCATCGTCGGCACCAGCCAGGCCCTGGCCCGGTTCTGCTGCTCACTGGCCTTCGGCGCGGCCTGGACGGTGTGGGGCGACGGCCCGGCCCTGGCCGGCTCGGCCGTGGGCCTGCTGTGCTGCGCGGCCGTCGCGAGCAGGGTGCTGCGGCCGACGGGCGGCTCCCGATGACCAGCCGGGCCCCGGGGCCCCGATGACCACCTCAGCCACACCAAGGAACCACATGACACCGCTACGCCGCCGCCTGCTCGTTCTCGTCACGGCGGTCCTGCTGCTCGCGGGCGTGGGCACGGGCCTGGTGCTGCACGCCGCCGACCGCGCGGACCGGGCGAACCGGCCCCAGTCGGGCGGCCCCGCCGTCAGCACGGGCAAGCTGACCCTCGACCAGAAGAACCGCCTGACGTTCATCAACGCGGCCGCGGGACCGCACCGTACGGCGGTCGCCTCGGTCCCGTCCGCCGACCCGGAGGCCGGGCGGACCGCCTCGGACCTCAAGTGCGCCCGCTTCTACGCGGCCGCCGGCACCGGCATCTGCCTGCAGTCCAACCCCGGTGTCCTCAAGCAGAGCAACCGCGCCCTGCTCCTGGACGCCGACCTGCGCACCCGGCACACCTACGCGCTGGCCGGCACCCCCAGCCGGGCCCGGGTCTCCCCCAGCGGCCGCTTCGTCGCCTGGACGGTCTTCGTCTCCGGCGAGTCGTACTCGTCGGCCTTCTTCTCCACCCGGACCTCGGTCCTGGACACCCGCACCATGAAGCTGACGCCCAGCCTGGAGGACTTCTCCATCACCCTCGACGGCAAGTCCTACCGGGCCGCGGACGTCAACTTCTGGGGCGTCACCTTCGCTTCGGACGACGACACCTTCTACGCCACCCTCAACACCGGCAACAAGACCTACCTGGTGCGGGGTTCGCTGTCCCGCAAGTCGGTCACCACCCTGGTCGAGAACGTGGAGTGCCCCTCGCTCTCCCCCGACGGGACCCGGGTGGCCTTCAAGAAGCGGGTGCTGTCCCGCACCAGCCTCTGGCACGAGTACGTCCTCGACCTGCGCACCCTCAAGGAGACCGCGCTCGCCGAACGCCACAGCGTCGACGACCAGGCCACCTGGCTCGACGACCGGACCGTCGCCTACGCCCTGCCCGCCGAGGGCAAGGTCGGCACCAGCGACCTGTGGAGCGTCCCGGCCGACGGCACGGGCAAGCCGCGTCTGCTCATCGCGGGGGCCTCCTCCCCGGCACCCCTGTAGCGAGCCCGCTCAGCGCAACTCGGCCTCCACCGCGGGGTCGTCCTCGAGGAACCCGCCCGACTGGTGGTGCCACAGCTTGGCGTACGGGCCGTCCAGGGCGAGGAGTTCAGGGTGACTGCCCTGTTCGACGATCCGCCCGCGGTCCAGGACGACGAGCTGGTCCATGCCGGCGACCGTGCTCAGCCGGTGGGCCACCACGAGCGCCGTGCGCCCCTCCATGAGCCGCCACAGCGCCTCCTGGACCAGGATCTCGCTCTCCGAGTCCAGCGCGCTGGTCGCCTCGTCGAGGAGCAGGATCGGCGCGTCGCGCAGGATGGCCCGGGCGAGCGCGACCCGCTGGCGCTGTCCGCCGGACAGTTTGACGCCGCGTTCGCCCACCAGGGTCTCGAAGCCGTCCGGCAGCGCGTCGGCGAACTCCGTGACGTGTGCCGCCTCGGCCGCTCGGCGGATCTCGGCGTCGGTGGCGTCCGGCCGGGCGAAGGCGATGTTGTCGCGCAGGGTGCGGTGGAACATGGCCGGATCCTGGGGGACGTAGGCCATGAGACTGCGCAGGTCGGTCTGGCGCAGTCTGCTGATGTCCTGACCGCCGATCAGGATCCGGCCGCCGTCGATGTCCTGCATCCGCAGCAGCAGCCGGGTGAGGGTGGTCTTGCCGCCGCCGGAGCGGCCGACGAGTCCCACCTTCGTCCCGCCGGGCACGACCAGATCGAGCCCCTCGAACAGCGGCTCCGCACCCGCGTGGGCGAAGTCCACCCGCTCGAAGCGAACGTCGGCCGCCCCCGGCGACAGCGGCTCGGGGGACGGCGGGTCGAGCACGGTGGGCGGGCTCAGCAGCAGCTCGGTGAACTGCGCGGCCTCCGTCATCGAGCTCTCCAACCGGCGGTAGATCTGGTTGAACTCGAACATGATCCGGGTCGCGTTGGAGTAGTAGGTGAAGGCGACCACGACCGCCTCCACGCCGTGCTCGCCCCCGCCGAGGGTGACCGCCAGGAGCAGGCCCAGCGCGTTGGTCAGCACCGACATCGGCGCGACGAAGGTGTCGATGCGGAGGTTGCCGTAGTCCCACGACCGGAGCATGAGCCGGCGTGAGGTCGCGACGCGGGAGCGGTGCTCGGCGGCCTCGCGTGCCTCGGCGCCGAACGCCCGGACGGTGTCCATGTTCATCAGGCTGTCGGCGACGTGTCCGGAGACCCGGGCGACCGCGGCCTCGCGCTCGGCGACCAGCGCCTGGCGGCGCCGGATGAGGGGTGCCGCGCACAGTGCCGTCACCGCGATCATCGTCAACAGCCCGACGACGAGCAGCGGTTCGTAGCGCCACAGCACCACGGAGCCGAACAGCAGCGGCACGAGGTTGCCCACGACCTGGAACGCCAGGGTGTCGACGAACGGCTCGAAACGGGTGGCGAAGCTCAGGACGCGCTTGGTGAGCGACCCGGCGAAGTTGTCGTGGAAGAACGTCGCGTCCTTGGCGAACAGTTCGTCCATGCCGATCACGTACAGGTGCTCGATGCCGAGGGCGTCGAGACGGTTCATGCAGTGCAGGGCGACCCGCCACAGCGCTTCCGCGAGCAGCAGGACGCCGGCGAAACCCAGGACGTACGGCAGTGCCGACCCGATGGTGAGTTCGCGGCCGCCGGCGATGTCGCCGGCGAGCTTGGCGACGATCAGCGGGGCGATGTAGTTGAGGCCGATGCCGCCCAGCGCGAACAGCAGCATGGCGGGAACGGTGAGCCGGCGGAGCCGGGTCAACTCCCGCCCGTAGTAACGGAGTGCGAGGATCACCGCGCCCCGGCGCGGTGTGGTTTTCTCCAGCTCAGGCGTCTGCATCCTAACCCTGTGTGTATGGGGAGTAGCGGTCCGAGTTCGGCAGTGTCCCGCGACGGCGACCTCGCGGTCCACGCGTTTTTCGGCAGGTCACGCCCACCGGGAAGCGTCAAATCTCAAGTGACGCAAGGGGATTGACGTAGAAAGCGCTTGCCGCCTACGGTCCCCCGAATGGGTATGCAGCGAAGATTCGGCTGGGCCTCGCTCGCCGCGGCGACCACCATGGCACTGGCGGCAGGAGTGACCGCGGCTCCCGCCGCCCACTCCGCGGACGATCCCGTGCAGATCGTGGTCGACGGGAACGACGTACGCGCCGACAACGTGAACGGCCTCACCTACAAGGGCCTCGGCCTGCTCAGCTGCAACAGCACGAGCAACCTGCTGATGGACTACAAGGCGGAGCACCCCGAACGCTATTGGCAGCTCGTCCGCGTGCTGTTCGGCGGGAGGAACCCGCTCATCAACCACGTCAAGATCGAGATGGGGTCGGACACGAACACGTCGACCGGCTCCGATCCGGCGACCATGCGCACGGCGGACGAACTCGCCGACGCGTCCCGTTCCCCCGGCTTCCAGCTGGCCGCCGACGCCAAGACGGTGAACCCGAGACTGAAGGTCTCGATCCTGCGCTGGGTCATGCCCCAGTGGGTCCAGACCGAGTGGAACAAGGGCACCGGCACCGACGAGATGTACAAGTGGTACAAGGAGACGATCCTCGACGCGTACCACAAGTACGGGTACATGGTCGACTACGTCGATCCGGACACCAACGAGACCACGAAACCCGACATCTCCTTCGTCAAGTGGTACAAGAACGCCCTGGCGAACGACACCGAATTCGCCGACTCACGCTATGGCCTGACACCTCGTCAGCAGAAGGCGGCCGCCAAGGCCTACCACGCCATCAAGATCGTCGCCTCGGACGAGAACACCACGAAGAACATCGGCCCGGCGATGCTCACGGACACCGAACTCTTCGGCATGGTCGACGCGGTGGGCTACCACTACACCACCGAGGACCGCCTCGACGGCTCCCCCGACAGCGCCACCTACCGTCCGTACACGAAGCTGGCGACCGGTGCCGGCGCCCAGGGCCAGGACAAGGAGGTCTGGTACAGCGAGGGCGTCGGCTCCTTCGGCTGGACGGACTACCGCGTGGCCAACACCGAGGGTCCGGGCGGCGCGAGCACCGGGATCGGCGGCGTCCAGAGCGCCCTCGACCTCGCCAACCGCTCCGTGAAGAGCTACGCCAACTCCAAGCGGACGCACTACATCTTCCAGCCGGCGATCGGGGCCTTCTACGAGGGCGCGCAGTACAGCCACAAGGAGCTGGTCAGCGCCCGCGACCCGTGGTCCGGGAGCATCCACTACGACGCCGCCGTCTACGTGATGCAGCACTTCACCCAGTTCGCGAGAACCGGCTGGGAGAACGACACCAACACGGCCGGCATCTGGCGCACCGTGCCGGAGGCGAGCTACAGCGGGGTGAGCGGCACCGAGAACGTCGACGGCTCGAACGGCGCCCCCAGTTACATGACGCTCGCCGACCCCGAGAAGAAGGACTTCTCGACGATCGCCGTCAACGACAGCGACCGGACGAAGAGTTACCGCATCAAGGCCGCGAACATGGACCTGGGCGCCGACCCCGCCATGGAGGTCTGGGAGACCCGCGCGGCGGACCCGGGGCAGGCCTACGACGCGAACTTCAAGCACCTCGTCGCCGAACTGCGCCCCGACGGCAACGGCTCCTACACCTACACGGTGAAGCCGCGCTCGATCGTCACGTTCACCACCCTCGACCGCAGCCGCGACAAGGCGACGGCACAGCGCCTCCCGAGGTCCGCGGCCCGTACCGTGCTCGACACCGAGGCGACCGGCAAGCGGCACAACACCCGCGACACCGTCCTGTACGCCGACGACTTCGGGTACGAGGAGGAGGGCCGGGTCCAGGTCGGCACGGACAACGGTGCGCGCAAGGCGTCCCGGGCGTACCTCACCTCCCGGGGCAACCAGCCCCGTTACCTGGTCGACCAGACCGGCGCGTGGGAGGTCGGCAAGGACCCGGACGGCGACAACGTCCTGTACCAGTACCTGGACCAGTCCATGAAGGACACCGGCGCCTGGAACCGGAACACCCCCAACACCACGGTGGGCGACTTCCGTTGGGAGAACTACAAGGCCTCCGTCGACGTCTCCTTCCCCGACCCGCAGGGCGGCCTCGCCACCCTGGGCGTACGCCAGCAGAAGGGCATGGCCACGAGCGACGCCGCGTACAGCGTCGGGATCGGACCGGCCGGGAACTGGACCTTCTACCGGTACGGCACGGTCGTGCGCACCGGGACGGTCGCCGCGTCCGAGGGCTACCGGCTCGCCGTGGAGGCCAGGGGCGCGACCGTCACCGCGTACGTCGACGGACAGGCCGTGGTCACCTACCAGGACCCGGCGCCCGCGACCGGGGGCCGGGTCAAGCTCGGCACCGACTTCCACCGGATCGCGTTCGACGACCTGAAGGTCGAGAAGGTCGCCGGCTACACCCCGTACGCCACCGCGCTGATCGACAACATGGACCGTTCGGTGGTCTACGAGGGCACCTGGAGCCGCAACGCCGCCCTGGGCGACGCGATGAACTGGTACCGCACGACGTCGACGAGCGGCACGGCCGGCGCGACCGTCACCGTCCCGTTCCGCGGCACGGGCATCGACGTCATCGGCGGCAACGACGCGAGCGCGGTCCTCGACGTCTCCGTGGACGGCCGGCCGTACGCCGTGGACGCCAGGACCACAGCCACCGACAAACGCCAGGTGACGTACTCGCTGCGCGGCCTGCCCGACGCCCGGCACACGGTGACGCTCACCCTGAGGTCCGGGAAGCTCGTCCTCGACGCCTTCACCACGGTCTCCGAGGACGCGGACGGGCGGACCGGCACGGCTTCTCCGCACGGACCGCGCTCCTGACACCAGCACCACGAAGCCGGCCCCCAGCCTGGAGGACCTCTCCACCGCCCTGAGCGGCAGGTCCTGCCAGGCTGCGGACGTCAACTTCCGGGGCGTCGCCTCCGCTTCTCCCCCGATCCGCTGATCGCGGCCGCCGCTGCGGCCCCCGGCCCGCCGGGTCACCCGCGCGGGGTGAGGTCGCCCGGGCCTGACCGTCGGATCCTTCGAGGACACGGCGATCCGGGTCCGGGCAACGGCCGTGGCGAGGTCGGGAAGGGCGGATGGACGGCCAGCACGCGCAGGGACGGTCCACGACCACCGGGCAGGACTCCCGAGGGGTCACGGCCCTGCTGCGGGCCGTGCCGGGGGTCCGGGCCCTCACGGGCTACCGGCGCGAGTGGCTGGCCAAGGACGTGGTGGCCGGAATCGCCCTCACGACCCTGCTCGTGCCGCAGGGCATGGCGTACGCGGAACTCGCGGGGCTGCCCCCGATCACCGGCCTGTACACCACGATCCTGTGCCTGCTCGGCTACGCGGTGTGCGGCCCGTCCCGGATCCTGGTGCTGGGCCCCGACTCCTCGCTCGGGCCGATGATCGCGGCGACCGTGCTGCCCCTGGTCGCGGCGGACGGCGACCCCCGGCGGGCGGTCGCCCTGGCCTCGATGCTCGCGCTCATGGTGGCCTGCATCATGATCCTCGCCTCCGTGGCACGCCTCGGCTTCATCGCGGACCTCATCTCCAAGCCGACGATGATCGGTTACATGAACGGTCTGGCCCTGACCATCCTGATCGGCCAGCTGCCCAAGCTGCTCGGATTCAAGGTCGACGCGGACAACCTGGTCGGCGAGTGCGCCGGACTGGTGCGCAAGGTGGCCGAGGGAGCAACGGTGCCCGCGGCGGCCGCCGTCGGCGTCTCGGGGCTGGTTCTGGTCCTGCTCCTGGAGCGGCTGCTGCCCAAGGTCCCCGCCGTGCTCGTGATGGTCGCCCTCGCGATCCTGGCGGCCTCGCTCCTCGACCTGGACGAGCACGGCGTCTCTCTGGTCGGACCGCTGCCGGAGGGCTTCCCGCCGTTCACCGTTCCCGACGTAAGGGCCGACGACCTGGTCCCGCTGTTCGCGGGCGCCCTCGGGATCGCCGTGGTGTCGCTGGCCGACACCATCTCCAACTCCTCGGCGTTCGCGGCCCGCACCGGCCAGGAGGTGCGCGGCAACCAGGAGATGGCGGGGGTCGGGGCGGCGAACCTGGCGGCCGGGCTCTTCCAGGGCTTCCCCGTCAGCGCGAGCGGCTCCCGTACGGCGGTCGCCGAGCGCACGGGCGCCAAGAGCCAGCTCACCGGCGTGGTCGGAGCGGGTCTGATCGTGCTCATGCTGGTGCTGGTGCCGGGCCTGTTCCGCAACCTCCCCCAGCCCGCCCTGGCCGCCGTGGTCATCGCGGCGTCCCTGTCGCTCGCCGACGTTCCGGGTGCCGTACGGCTGTGGCGGCAGCGCCGGGCCGAGTTCATGCTGTGCGTCGCCGCGTTCGTCGGTGTCGCCCTGCTCGGAGTGCTGCCCGGCATCGCGATCGCGGTCGGGCTGTCCGTCCTCAACGTCTTCCGGCGGGCGTGGTGGCCGTACGACACCGTGCTGGGAAGGGTGCCGGGCCTGGAGGGGTACCACGACATCCGCTCCTACCCCGGCGCGGACAGACTGCCGGGGCTGGTCATCTACCGGTTCGACGCACCGCTGTTCTTCGCCAACGCCAAGAGTTTCCGGGACGAGGTGCGGCGGCTGGCCGGGACCGATCCGCGGCCGCGCTGGATCGTCGTCGCCGCGGAGCCCATGACCGACGTGGACACCACCGCCGCGGACGTCCTGCACGACCTGGACACGGCGCTCAGCGTCCGGCACGTCCGGCTGGTCTTCGCCGAACTCAAGGACCCGGTGCGGCGGAAGATCGAGCGCTACGGGCTCACCCGCACCATCGATCCCGACCGGTTCTTCCCCACCGTGGAGGCCGCCGTCACCGCCTTCAGCCGCAGCACCGGAGCCGAATGGGAGGTCGGCTCCGACACCCGACCGCTCGACAGGAGGTGAAGCGGATGGGCAGCAACGACAGGAGGGCCGCCGCGGAGGCGGCACGGCTGGCCGTGGGGCTGGTCGATCTCGCCGTGCGGGCCGTCGCCGACACCGCGCGGGACGCGGCACACGCACGGGCCCGGAGCGCCTCCGCCGTGCCGGACGCGGCGCTCGGCCTCGTACTGGAGCTGCGGCGCCGGTCGTCGTGGGTCCTGACGGGTGTCGGTGCCGTCGCCGTACCCGGTACCCGCGCCGCAGTGCGCCTGCTGGTGCCGTCCGGTGCTGCCCATGCCGTCGGCCGGCGGGTCGCGCGCTGGACGGCGCTCGGCGCGGCGGAGCGGCTGCGGGCACGCGACGAGGCGGCGCTGCGCACCCGGGCGCTGGTGCGGGCGGTCGCCGCCGCCGTCCTCGACGAGATCGACATCGACGCGGTGGCCGACCGACTGGACGTCGACCGCGTCGCCGCGCGCATCGACCTGGACGCCGTGCTGGCCCGGGTGGACCTGGACAGCGTCCTCGCCCGCGTCGATCCGGACGCGGTGGTGGCCCGTGTCGACCTGGACGGCGTTCTCGCCCGGGTGGACCTGGACGGGGTTCTCGCCCGTGTCGACCCGGACACCGTCCTCGCCCGCGTCGACCTCGTGGCGTACGCCGAGTCGGTTCTCGACGAGCTCGACCTCGGCCGGGTGGTCAGGGACACCGGAGGAAGCATCACCGCGGAGACGCTGGACTCGTTCCGCGAGCAGAACGCCCGTGCCGACCGGCTCGTGCAGCGGATCACGGACCGGCTGCTCCGTCGAGCCGGTCCGTCCGGAGCGGACGGACACCCGGGCGGACACACGGACGGACACACGGACGGGCGCCCGGACGGTCCGGCCGCACCGGTGGAGTCACCGTGACAGCCCCGTCCCGCACCCGTCGGCCGCCGGAGATCCAAGGGAGTCCCGCGGGGCTCGTGTCGCGCACGGTGGCGGCCGCCATCGACACCTTCGTGGTGCTGGGGATCCTTCTCGCCCTCCAGTCCGGATACGCCGCGGCACGCAGTCTGCTGACCGGACAGCCCTTCGCCTTCCCGGATCCCGGGCCCGGTTTCACCGTGGCCTTCGGCTACACGGTCCTCGTCGTCTACCTCGCCGCCGGCTGGGTCTTCGGCGGCCGCACCGCCGGGGACCAGTTGATGGGCCTGCGGGTGACGGACGGTTCGGGGCGGCGCCTCACGTCGGGCATCGCCCTGCTCCGGGCCGTTCTGTGTGTCGCCCTGCCCGTCGGGCTGCTGTGGATCCCGTTCAGCCGGCACGGGGCGTCGCTTCAGGACGTGTTGACGGGCAGCGCGGTGGTGCACGACTGGTACGGCGGCACGCACGGCCGTCCGGTGGGCTCACCTCCTGCGGGTGAAGCCAGGGGCGGGCGTGGCCGTATGGGATGAGCCGGGGGCGGAGGAAGGGAGAGAAACCATGGCGACACTCGGGCCGGTGCAACTGCTGACCATCGAGTTCGGCCCCGACGCGGCGTTCGAGGGCCGCGTTCTCGAGGAGTTGGGGGTCCTGGAGAGCAAGGGGCAGATCCGGGTCCTGGACTTGCTGTTCCTGCAGAAGGAGATCGACGGCGACACCATTGGTCTCAACTACGAGTCGGAGGGCATGGGTGAGACCGTCGAGTCCCTGCTCGGTCTGACGCCGCGCATCCCGGACGCCACCGGCGACGCACCGGAGTACGGCCCTGGCACGAAGGCGTTCGGGTTCACCCCGAACGACCTCAGGGCGCTGGCGGAGGAACTCCTGCCGGGCACGGCGGCGGCCTTCGTACTGCTGGAGCACCTGTGGGCCAAGCCGCTGCGCGAGGCCATCAGGGAGGCGGGCGGTCTGCCCGTCGCGGAGGGGTTCCTGACACCTGAGGCCCTGGCTCCGGTGGCGGCCGAGCTGCTGGCGACGACACAGACCGTCGACGACCTGACGGCCGCGCAACAGGCCTCCGGCCGTTTGACCGCGAGGACAGGGTGACGACGGGGTGACGTAGACCCGCTTGATCCGTTCGCTCCGGCCGGGAGCACTCCGCTCCCGGCCGGAGAGCCGTGTGCAGCGCACCGGGTGCACCGGGCGCACCGGGCGCACCGGGCCGAGCGCGTCCCACGGTGGGCCGACGCGGTATGGGTGCACAGGGGGCCGCCGAAGAGGACATGGGGGCCGACCTCGAAGACGCACGGCCGGACCGGGACCGTCCGACTCCCGGCCGCGTGTTCGCTTGGCCCTCACGGACGGAGGCCGTCAAAGGTCCGTTCCCAGCCGACCGGACCGCCCGCTCACGTCCGGATCCAGCACGGACGGGTGACGGTCAGACGTGCCGCTTACGGCCGTGATCCGGCTCGGTCGCCGTCGTTCCGCGCCTGTGCGTGAACAGCCCGCCTCGGGCCAGGCGCGCTACCCGCGGCCAGTCGGCCGGTGCTCCGGCGAGGGGCTTGCCGGGGCGGTGGCGGGGGACGTGGACCCGCAGTGCTCCGGGCTCGGTCCGGCACACCACCGGGGTCGGCAGCACGACGTGCTCGCCGTCGATGCCGACCGCGATGTCGGCGGTGTCGGCGTCCACGACGACCTCGTCGGCGCGCAGCCGCAGAAGGGACCCGGAGCGCCCGCCGCGCACCAGGCGAGCCGCCTGGGCGGTGTTCGCCACCCGCACGCCCAGCACTCCGAGCAGTCCCGAGTCCAGCCGTTCCCGGCGCCCTGGACGGCCCGCGTCGACCGCCCGCAGATAGGGGTTGTTGCTGACGAGCAGCGCCTGGAGTCCGCCGACGCTCGTGCCGTCGGCCCGCATCCGCAGACCCGGCGCGTCCTCCCCGGTGAGGAGGCCGGGGAGGGTCCGCAGTGTCGTGTGGAGCTTGGCGTCGCGGTAGGCGGGGTCGGCGACGACGGACGCGTACGTCCCGAACGAGGCGTTGTTGACGAACACGCGGTCGGCGGCGAACCCGAGGTCCACGCGGAGTTCGACGCCGTCGGTGAGGGCCTGGAGCGCCGCTGCCGGGTCGTCGCGGTCGAGGCCGAGATCGAGGGCGAAGTGATTGCGGGTGCCCGCGGGGATCACCGCGAAGGGCACGTCGTGGCGGGCCGCCACCTCGGCCACCAGGGCCTGGGTTCCGTCACCGCCGGCCACCGCCAGCAGATCGGCGCCCTCTGCCACGGCCTGCGTCGCGAGGCCAGCCACGTCCTGGTGTCCGTCGAGCAGCACGACGCGGGCGCCCGCCGCCCGGGCCTTCTCCACCAGGTCGAAGCGCCCCACCTTGCCGCCGCCGGAGCGCGGGTTCATGACGATCCAGGGATCGTGAGGTGCCTCCACCCGCCCGGCGGCGGAGCGCGGGGGTGCCAGGGCGGTGCGTGCGGAGGCGACGGCCAGCATCCACAGGGCCAGGGACAGACAGGCCGGCCCCAGCATCCCCGACGCGCTGTAGAGAGCGAGCACAGTGAGCGGGGCGGTCACCGACAGCACCAGGCCGAGGACGCGCAACGCTCCGGTGTGGGCCAGGGTCCACCACACCCCGACGGCGGCGATCGCCAGTCCGGCGATGCCGACGAGGGCCCACAGCACACTGCGCAGTCCGGCCACGAGGAGCGGCACCAGGATGCTGCACAGCAGGGCGAGGAGGGCGAGGCGTGCCCGGAACGCGCTGCCGGGGTGCGTATCGCTGGCCTGGTGCCGTCCCATCCCCTCGCCCTCCCTCCCGGCGTCCTCCGTACCCACGGACTCCAGATGTGACGGGTCGTCAAATATTGCGCCCAGGACGCTCGAACGGCTCGAAGGAGTCGTCACGCCGGACCACGCACAGGGCCCAGATGATGAACCCCGAGATCGCGATCATCACGATCGACCAGGCCGGGTAGTACGGCAGGGAGAGGAAGTTGGCGATGATGATGAGTCCGGCGATGGCGACGCCTGCCACCCGCGCCCAGGTGGCCGCGCGGAAGAGTCCGAGACTCACCACCACGCCGATCGCTCCCAGCGCGAGGTGGATCCAGCCCCAGCTGGTCAGGTCGAACTCGAAGACGTAGTTCCGCGTCGTGACGAAGACGTCGTCCTCGGCGATGGCCATGATGCCCCGGAAGATGTCGAGCACCCCGGCGAGCATCAGCATGACGGCCGCGAAGACCATCGTGCCGGCGGCCCAGTCCTGCTTGGCGGTGGAGCGTTGCGATGTGGTGTGTGTGGTGGTCATCCTGACCCCTCGTTTCGATCGGCCCGGCGTGCTCAGCGCCGGGAGGTGGCAGCGGCGCCGGAGGAGGTTCCGGAGCCGTGGCCGCTCAGGACCAGTTCCTTCGCCCTGGCGAACTCCTCGTCCGTGATGTCGCCGCTGGCGCGGATCTGCGACAGCTTGGCGAGCTCGTCGGCACTGCTGGTCCTGCCGCCGTCCTTGGCGGTCTCACGGATGTACGAGTCGAAGGCCTGCTGCTGTGCGCGCGCCTGGGCGACCTCGCGACGGCCCATGTTCTTGCCGCGGGCGATGACGTAGACGAACACACCCAGGAAGGGCAGGACGATCGTGAACACCAGCCAGCCGGCCTTGGCCCAACCGCTGAGGCCGTCGTCGCGGAAGATGTCGACGACGACCCGGAAGAGCAGGACGAACCACATGATCCACAGGAAGAACCACAGCATGGACCAGAAGACGCTCAGCAGCGGATAGTCGTACGCGAGGTACGTGGACGCACTCATGTCTCTCTCCTCCGTCCGGGGCCTTCGCCCGGCCGCCTGTCTGTGCCGTCCTCAGCGTGCCCACGGCAAGAAGCCGACGGCTTCACCCGCGCCGGGTGATGGGGGCCCCGGCCGGGGCCACGGGACGGAGGACGAGCACGCGGGACGGACACCTCCGGTACGGCGCGCCGGAGGCGACGCTCTCCCCCACGACCAGGCCCGAGACGGCGACGGGGAAGACGCCGATCAGCCGGGACGGCAACGTGAGGACCGGTCCCAGCGGCCGGACTCACCGAGTCCCCGCGTCGGCGCCTGCGCCGGCCGGCGGCCCTGTGACCGGGCAGGTCCGGCGGATCTCGTCGAGCGTGTCGCCCCGAACGCCCAGCACGGCGCACACGGAGTCGGCCGGAAGGCCCTGCACGACGGCTCACGCGGCCGCGGCCCCCGGTCCGTCTCTGGTGTCCGGTGCAGGTCGGGCGGCGGCGAGCACCGCTGTGACCGCCGACACCGCCAGAACAAGGACCAGGACCAGCGTCACCGCGCCGAGGGTGGGGTGGTTCCACAGGACGAGGGCGAGGGCACCCGCGCCGACGGTGACACCGGTGGTCCACTGCCGGTGGGCGGACAGCCATTGTCCGGTGAGGCCGGTGGTCGTCCCCCTGCGGCGCAGTGCGCTCCCGGCGCCCGAGGCCCCGCGCAGGGCGAGTCCGCGCACCCCGCGGGCGACCCGGCCGGGCCCGTGGAGGTAGGCGGTCAGGGCCGTGAGCAGGCAGACGACGAGAAGGGTGCGGGCGCTCGTCCGCAGGAAGCGCACGAAGGTGTCGAAGATCGCCGCGGCGGCATCGGACGGCAGTGTCGCCGAGGGCACCGAGTCCAGGTAGACGCGCCGCAGCACGACCAGCGCGACGAGCAGCACGACCGTCATCAGACCGACGCCCAGTGCGGTGATCATCACCATCACCCGGTGTGCGGGGGCGACCCACACGGCGAGGGCGCCGAAGGCGAGTGTCAGGACGGGCAGCCAGGTGCCGAGGATGTCCAGCAGCCGCATGCCGTCCTGGGCCTTGCCCAGTTGCTCGGTACGGAACAACGGGACGCTGCGGTCGGTGTCCGGGATGGCTGCCGCCTTGTCGAAGCCGGCGTCGACGAGACGTTGCCGCACCTGGTCCACGACCACACCGATGTCCAGCCGCACCGTGTCCCCCGCAGCCCGCAACGCGCCGTCGCTGTCACCGGTGAGCATGGCCAGCACGGTGGCGTGGGCCCGCCGGTTGGCGCCCTCCCACGCCTGCTGGAAGAGCTCGCTGGTGACCACTCGGCTCACGGTGCGGTGCACGACGGTGCGCACCGCGGAGCGCAGCGGGGCGGTGAGGGACTCGGCCCCCTCGACCACGCGGGGCGGTGCCCCGTTGTCCGCCAGGGTCCTGGTGAGCGCGGCCGTGATCGCCTCCACGTCCACCTGTGCCACCACGCGGTCGGTCAACCGGTCGATCACGACATCCTGTACGGCCGGCTCGGAGGCCAGTGGTGCGACGGTCTGCACATACCGGTCGGTGTCGGAGACCTGGTCGTGGACCCAGGTCGCGACGAGGGCGAGCGGCGCGAGCAGGAGCGTCAGCACCAGCAGGACCGCGGCACCCGCGGTGCGCGCCCGCCGGTGGCGTAACGTCGCCGCGCGGCGCAGCCGCTGGTACTCGGCGTGCTCGTCGGCGGTCACGACGTGGCCGGTGCCCGTGGCGGCGCCGGCACCCGGCGCCCCGGAGTTCGACGCGGGATTCATGGTGTGCCCCCCCAGTGGGTCCGGCCGGCCGGCCCTGGCCTCACGCGTCGGCTGTCTCGTGGCGGTCCGTGATGCCGGACCGGCGCAGCGCGGCCCGCCAGGCGAGGGCGAGCACCAGCTCGAACAGGCCGAGCAGCACGAGCCACAGGCCCAGCAGCCGGGTCAGCGCGCGGGCCGACTCGGCCGGCAGGGCCAGCACCACGATCCCGGCGACGATGCCGATCACCGCGGCGCCCAGCACGAAGGCACGGTGCGGCAGGTCCTCGGCGGTGATCGCCGTGTAGAGGGTGAGGATCCCGGACACGAGCCAGACGACCCCGACGATCAGGGAGAGCGTGGCGATGGTCTGGAGCGGGTTGCGCAGGCACAGCACTCCGGCGACGACGTACAGCACGGCCGTGATCAGCCCGAGGAGCCGCTCGCCGGGCGCGCGCCGGGCGAAGACGGAGACGAACCGGAACGCTCCGGTCACCAGCAGGTACAGCCCGATCAGGACAGCGAGGACGTGCAGGGTCTCGTCCGGCCAGACCAGGACGAGGACGCCCGGTACCAGCGTGGCGATCGCGGAGCCCAGGATCCAGGTCCAGGAACGGCCGAGCCGCTCCAGGGCGTCCGCGCCGCCGGCCGTGGGACCGGGGGCGGCCCCGTCGGGACTGTGCTCCGGTGCGGTGTGTGGTGCCGGGCCCCGCTGCGTGGTCATGGCTTCTCCTCGCCCGGTCGAACGGGTCGTCTCCGCACCGCCCGGGGGCGGTGCGGAGTCCCTCACGCGGCCAGCGTCCCGCGTACCGCCGACGGCCGGGTCACCCGCCGTGGGTGACCCCCCGGCCCGGCGGCGGCACGCACGAAGCGGGACGGGACGGGGGCTCCCACGAGCACCCGTGCGCAGATGGCACACCCCGGCTCGGCGGGCGGGAACGCCGGCCGCTCACCAGCGCCGACCGCTCACTCCGGCATCCGCGAGCAACGCGCGTCGGACCACCCACCACGGCATCCGCGAGCAACGGCCGTCGAACCACCCACCACGGCATCCGCGAGCAACGGCCGTCGAACCACCCACCACGGCATCCGCGAGCAAGGCACGCCCTTCACTCCGGCATCCGGCGCATCTCCACCACGTGCAGGCCCAGCGACTGGCACCGGGCCAGCAGGCCGAACAGGTGCGCCTCGTCGATGACGGATCCGAACAGGACGGTCTGTCCGGACATGACCACGCGTTCCAGCTCGGGAAAGGCTTCGGCCAGTGTGTCCGACATGTGTCCGTCGACTCGGATCTCGTAGCGCATGGGCTGTACTCCCGCGGGCGGCCGGCAAGGCGGTCGGATGCCCTGTCCTGCGATGGTCCGCTCGGACGACGCCCCCCGGCCTCACCCCGCGCAGGTGATCCGGCGTCCGGCACTCCGTCAGTGCTTCAGGAAGACCTTGAAGGAGATGATCAGCAGGCCGATCAGCAGATTGACCGAGGCGGTGGCGGCGACCAGCCGCCAGGAGGCACCGGCTCGGCGGGCCGCGGCCACCGACCACCCCACCTGCCCGGCCACCGCCACGGAGAGCGCCAGCCAGGAGGTGCCCTGCACATCCAGCCCCAGCAGCGGACTGACCGCCACCGCCACGGCCGGCGGCACGGCGGCCTTGACGATCGGCCACTCCTCCCGGCAGGCGTGGAACACGACACGGCGGTCGAGGCGCTCGCGCGCCAGCCGCGCCCCGAACAACTGGGCGTGCACATGCGCGATCCAGAACGCCACCCCGGTGAGCAGCAACAGCAGCATCAGCTCCAGGCGCGGGAACGAGCCGAGAGCGCCGGCACCGATCACCACGGAGGCCGCGAGCATGGATCCGTAGACGCCGCCGGTGTAGTCGGCGCGGGCCCGGTCCGCGGTGCCGGGCCCGCGCACCGTCGTCGGGTCGGTCGTGGACATCGATCCTCCCTGTGGGTCAGCGCGTCGATCCGGCCGAGGGGGCCGGTGCGGCGGTCCCCGATCCCTCCTTGCGACTCTTGCGGCCGCCCTTGCCGCCCTCCCGGCCTGCCGGGAGGTTCGGTGTGACGAGGAAGCTGGCCAGCGTGACGCCCCCGGTGGCGAGGATCGCCGCCTTGAGACCGTCGAGCTGCGCGGAGGCGTAGGAGTCGGTGACGGCCTCGACCTCGGAGGGCGGCAGTCCGGCGTTCACCGCCGCCGTACGCACCTGGTCGGTGGTGACGAAGGAGATTCCGGACTCGAGGGCGACACCGGTCTGGGTGCGGGCCTCCTCGGAGATCCGCGGATCGTCCTCGACCTGTGCGGTGAAGGCGTGCGCCAGCGCACCGAGGAGGATCGATCCGATGAGCGCCGTGCCCAGCGCGGAGCCCAGGTTCTGCGCCGTGAACTGCAGCCCGCCGACCTCACTGCGTTCCTCCTCCCCGACGCTGGACTGGACGACGTTGCCCAGCTGCGAGGCGAGCAGGCCGGTTCCCACGCCCACCAGGGCCATGGCTCCGGCGAACTGCGCGTCGTCGATGACCGGGTCGATGGTGGCGAGGAGCCACACGACGGCGACGGCCAGGGTGGCAAGGGCCAGGCGGACCATGCGGCGGGGTCCGACGGCCCGTCCCAGCGAGGAGGCGAGCATGGAGGCCGCGAGCATGGTGACGGACACCGGCAGCAGACGAAGTCCGGTCTGGAACGCGTCGAAGCCCTGCACCACCTGCAGGTAGAGCGGGATGACGAAGAACAGTCCCAGCAGGATGAGGTTCTGGCTCAGCAGCGTCATCAGACCCGAGCGCAGCGCCGGCCGGCCCAGCAGCGGAAGGTGGACGAGGGGGTCGGCGCCCTGTTCGGCCCGCCGCCGCTCCCAGTGGACGAAGAGGGCGAGGACGGCCACTCCGGCCCCGACGACGAACAGGGTCGGGGAGAATCCGAGGACGGTGAAGGGCGGGTTGCGCGGCGAGATCCATCCCCAGGTGCTGCTCTGGAGCACACCGAGGACGCCCAGCGCCAGGCCGGTGGCCGACAGCGCCGCGCCGACCCCGTCGAGCCGGGGGTGGGGCCCGGTCCGGGCCGGCTCGGAGATCATCCGGTGACAGCACAGCACGGCCAGGACGACGACGACCTCGCCGGCGAAGACCAGCCGCCAGGTGAGGTAGGTGGTCACCCAGCCGCCGAGCAGGGGTCCCACGGCGATCCCCGCCCCTGCGAGGCCACCGATGACGCCGTAGGCGACGGCCCGGTCCGGTCCGCGGTAGGACTCCGCGACGAGGGCCGCCATGGCCGGCAGCACCATGGCGGCGCCGAGCCCCTCGACGACCGACCAGCCGAGGGCGAGGACCCACACGGTGGGGGCCAGCGCGGTCACGGCCGATCCCGTGGCGTACACCATCAGCCCGAGGAAGAAGAGGCGCCGACGGCCCAGGATGTCGCCCAGCCTGCCACCGATGATCATGAACGCGGCCATGACCAGCGCGTACAGCGTGATGACGGCCTGGATGGTGGTGACCTCGGTGTCGAAGTCCTCGACCAGCTGGCTGATCGACACGTTCATGACCGAGGTGTCCAGGACCATCAGGAACTGAGCCGTGCCCAGGACGATCAGAGCGCGCCATCGTCTCACGGTGACCACCTCGCCAGGTCGGTTCGCGGCGGCGATGGAGGCGGCCGCTTCTCCCATGGCAGCGGAAGGGAGTGCCGGGTGCCTCACCCGTCGCGGGCGACCTGCCGTGCCCTCACATCAGGCCCAGGTCCCGTGCGCGGCGCACCGCCTCGCTGCGGCGGTTGACGGCCAGCTTCCGGTACAGGCTCTTGAGGTGGGTCTTCACCGTGTTCACCGACAGGTACAGGTCCGCGGCGATCTCCTGGGTCGACATCATCCGGGCGAGCCGTTGCAGGACGTCGCGCTCGCGCTCGCTCAGCTCCTGCACGACGATCGGCGCGGGGGGTGGGCCGGCGGCCGGTCGGCCGGCCCCGGGGTCGGGCAGGAGCCATCCGGCGGCCAGCGCCCGCAGGGGCGGCGCGGCCAGGAACGGCTTGATCCATCGTCCGGCCTCGAGGAAGGGTCGCCGCAGCCGTTCCCGCCGGGCGCCGAGAAGGGCCTGCTCGACGAACCTGCGGGCGGTTTCGGCGTCCCCCGCCGCGTGGGCGGCCCGGGCTCTCACCAGGGCAGCCCGTACGGTCACCGCGGGCCCTGGCCGGCTCTCTGCGGGCACGCTGTCCAGGAGGTCGAGCGCGGTGCCCGTCCTGCCCGCCGCGAGCTGGATGCGTGCGGCCTCCACCAGCCACGCCGGCCGGTCGTCGGGCAGGTGCCCGAGGAGATCGGCAGCCGTCTCGTACCGCCCCTCGGCGAGATGGACGGCGGAGGCGACCACCCGCTCCAGGCTGTCCGCCCACGGTGAGGCGACGGCGGTGGTGAGGGCCGGGGTCGCCGACTCCATGGCCGCTCGCGCGTTGCCCCGTGCCAGCTGGAGCCGGGCCGTGGCGATGGCCCGCCCGGCGGCCTTCACCGGGTCCTGGGTCTCGAAGGCGAGCTCGTCGGCCTCGTCGAGCAGGGCCTGGGCCCGGTCCAGTTCGTTGCGGTCGACGGCGACGGCGGCCAGGACCAGCCGCTCGATACCGGATCCGGACGGTTGCGGGAGGCTGAACCGCTCTGTCTCGGACACCGCCGCCAGGGCCTTGTGCTCGGCCCTGCCGGGCCATCCGTTCAGGTAGTCGATCAACGCCAGGTGGCCCATCGACTCCTCTCGGGGCAGCACCGTCAGGGCCCCGCCGGGGCAGTCGGCAGCCTCGGTCAGAGCGGCCCGCGCGTCCTCGTAGCGTCCGGCCCACAGACGTGTGGAGCCCAGATGCGTCAGCAGAAGGGCCGGCAGTTCGGGGTGCTTGTCCAGGAGGTGCGCGGAGACCTCCGTCCGCACCTCCTCGGCGGTCTCCGCCGCCTGTTCGGCCCGTGCGGGCGAACCGGTCAGTCTGGCGGCCACCGCCTCGAGGAGCGCGCAGCTCAGCTGGGCCGCCGCCGGATCACCCTCCTCGCCGGCCAGGCCCGCCTCGGCGTGGTGGAGATGGGCCATGCCCCGGTCGAGGTCGCTCTGCGCGAGGTCGCGGGCCGCCCGGACGAGCTCGGTCGCGGGGCCCGTGGCCTCGGGGCCCATGCGGGAGAACAGCTCGTTCAGGTCGTCGGACCGCAGACCGGTGAAGAACTGTCCGATCGCCAGGTCGTCGACGAGAGCACCGGCGGTGAAGTCCCAGTCGGCGGCGGCGGCCCCGTGGGCGAGTGCCTCCGGGAGGGTGCCGCGGCGCTGCAGCCACTGGGCCGCCGACCGGTGCAGGTCGGGTTCGAGGCCGGGGTTGCGCACCCGCAGGTGGGTCTGGAGTATCTCCCCGAACAGCGGGTGCAGGCGGTACCAGCCCTGTCCCAGCTGCTCGACGAAGGCATTGTCGCGGTGCAGCTCGGCCAGGATGCGTTCGGTGTCGGTGCGGTGGGTCAGACCGTTGACCAGATCGGGGCAGAACCGGTCGAGGACGCTGACGCGCAGCAGGAGGTCCTGCGTCTCCCGCGGCTGGCGTCTGAGGACCTCGGCCAGCAGGAAGTCGGCGACCGCGCTGTGGTCCGCCTCGAACTCCTTGAGGTAGGTCTCCGGGTCCGGGCTCTCCTGTGCGGCCAGGGCACACAGCCGCAGACCGGCGGCCCAGCCGCGGGTGCGCTCCACCAGGGCGCGCACGGCGCCGGCGGGCAGGCTGAGTCCGTGCAGCTCCAGGAGGGCCGCCGCCTCCTCGGGTGTGAGGGCGAGCTCGGCGTCACGGATCTCCGTCAGGGCTCCGGCCGCCCGGTAGCGGTGCAGGGAGAAGACCGGCTCGTTGCGGGTGACGAGGACCAGCCGGAGTCCGGAGCCGGCGTGCTGGAGCACGAATTCCAGCTGCTCGGCCACCTCGGACCCGCTCACCCGGTCGAACTCGTCGAGCACGACCAGCAGGGCCGGGTCGCGCCCGACCAGGTCCTCGGCGATCTCCGAGAGCACCTTGTGGCCCACCCGGTTCGGGTCCGCCGGGCAGTGAACCTGTTCCGACAGCGGAGTGCCGGAGGCTCTGAGGGCCTGGAGGAAGTACGCCCAGAACATGCCGGGCTTCTGTTCCCCGGTCTCGACGGTGAGCCAGGTGACCTGCCGGTCCAGGCCCGCGGTCCAGTCGGCGACCAGCAGGGTCTTCCCGGCGCCGGCCGAACCGTTGACCATGGTCAGCGGTGTCCGCAGAGCCTGGTCGAGATGCCGGGTCAGGCGTGGGCGGGCAAGGAACGTGGCCGGCCTCGACGGCACGGCGAATCGCGTACTCAAGTACGGGTCCCCGAGTGGATCGGCACGGCTTCCGGGCGGAACCGCGCTGTTCCTGTCACCTGTAGCCACGGTGCTCACCACCACGCGTTGTCAGGTCATGGCCAGCGCTCCCCTTCGCTCAGCGTCTCATTGTTCCTGCTCGCTCACCTGGCAACGCAGGGCCCACTGGTCCCTTCTGGGGGCCGGACAGCCCTACGAAGGGACCAGTGGACCTACTCCCGCGTCCGGCCGGCTCAGCCGGCCGCGTCCATCTGATGGTCGAGGGCGAGGGCGGCGGTGATCAGGGCCAGGTGGGTGAAGGCCTGCGGGAAGTTGCCGAGCTGTTCTCCCGTCGGGCCGATCTCCTCCGCGAAGAGACCCGCGTGGTTCGCGTACGTCAGCATCTTGTCGAAGGCGTACCGGGCCTGCCCGAGCCTGCCCGAGCGTGCGAGCGCCTCGACGTACAGGAAGCTGCACAGGGAGAAGGTGCCCTCGCTGCCGCGCAGCCCGTCCGGGGAGGCCGCCGGGTCGTAGCGGTGGACGAGGCTGTCCGACACGAGCTCGTCCTCCATGGCGTCCAGGGTGGACAGCCAGCGCGGGTCCGTCGGCGAGATGAAGCCGACGCTGGGCATCAGCAGCAGCGAGGCGTCCAGGGTGGTCTCCTCGTACTGCTGGACGAAGGCGCGGCGCCCGGTGTTCCAGCCCCGTTCCATCACCTGGCGCAGGATGTCGTCCCGGGCCGTGTCCCACCGGGCGACGTCGGCGGGCCGGGCGAACCGCCGGGCCATGCGGGCGCCCCGGTCGAAGGCCGCCCAGCACATCAGCCGGCTGTAGGTGAAGTCCTTCTGGCCGCCCCGGGTCTCCCAGATCCCCTCGTCGGGCCGGTCCCATGCCTTCACCAGCCAGTCCAGCACGCCGGACAGGGCCTGCCAGCCCTCGTACGGCGGGATCTCCTCGGCCTCTTCCGCGACCTGCGCCAACGCGAGGGCCGCCTCGCCGTAGATGTCGAGCTGGAGCTGGTCGGCGGCTCCGTTGCCGACACGTACCGGCGCCGATCCGCGGTAGCCCTCGAAGTGGTCGAGCACCTCTTCGGTCAGTTCCGGGTCGCCGTCCACGCGGTACATGATCTGGAGGGGCTCGCCGCTGACGGTGCGGCTCGACCGCAGCCGGTCGCCCAGCCAGCGGCGGAACGCCTGGGCCTCCTCGACATGGCCGAGGCCCAGCAGGGCACCGACCGACAGGGAGCCGTCACGCACCCAGGTGTAGCGGTAGTCCCAGTTGCGCCCGCCGCCGATCTGCTCGGGCAGGCCCATGGTGGCCGCGGCGACGGGTGCTCCGGTGGGCGCGTAGGTGAGCAGTTTGAGGGTGATGGCGGCCCGGTTCACCATGTCCTGCCAGCGCCCGCGGTACCGGCCGCGGCGCACCCAGGCGTGCCAGAAGTCGCGGGTCGACTCGAACAGCGCCGTGACGTCGGCCTGGGTCACCGGGGCCGGGGGCTCGTCCTGCGGTTTCCCCGCGGTCAGGACGATCGCGGCGAACTCGCCTTGTGACAGGGTCAGTTCACCCCGGACGTCGTCGCCCTCCCGATCCCACCGCAGGGGTCCGACGCCCTGCAGCACGACCTGTGCGCCCGCGCCGTCGAAGCGGACCGTTTCCCCGCGCACGTCCACCTGATGTGCGCCGCGTCCGTAGTCGAGGCGTGGCCGGCACTCCAACGAGAAGCGCATGCGCCCCCGGGTCACCCGCAGGATCCTGACCAGCCGGTGCCGCTCCGCCGGGCGCTCGGGACGCTCCACCGGCATGAAGTCGATCACCTCGCCCACTCCGGACTCCGCGAGGAAGCGGGTCACGAGCACCGCGGTGTCCTGGAGGTACAGCTGGACCGGAGGTCGTCGGGTCTCGGCACGGACGGAGAAGTGGCCGCCCTTCTCGTGATCGAGGAGGGCGGCGAACAGGCTGGGAGAGTCGAACCTCGGCGCGCAGAACCAGTCGACCGTCCCCTCGGACGAGACCAGTGCCGCCGTCTGGAGGTCTCCGACCAGACCGTGATCCTCGATCGGGGCATAGCGTCGCATGAGCGGTTCTCCTTATGGCCGCACCCCCCGGGCGTCCCCCTTGCCCCGGGCTCACACCGCGACAGGGTGCTCGCATCGAGGGGGGTGGAGCATCCCCCGTCGCGGGTGATGCTTCGGGCGCACGCAAAAGGCCCCCGCAGACTCTGGAAACTCTTATCGCTCCCCCAGTCGCCGAACAGCCCTATCGCCAAAGGGGGATTCAGGTCGCGGAGGTGACGAGACAGGCGAACGCGTCCGCTTCGGCCCGAATGCCCACGGGGTCGTTCTGCTCGTCGATGCGGTCAGAGGCGTAGTCCGCCACCGAGACCGGCCCCCGGGGCAGGAGGTTCTTCAGCCATTCGGTCAGGCCGTCCGCGTCCATGCCCTGTCGGCTCTTGTCGTCGTGCAGCCACTCCAGATACATGTCGCGCACGGCCCGCGTGCTCGATCCGCACGCACCGAACGCCTGGACCATCCAGTGGTTGGTCTGCTGTGGACGGCCCATCAGCAAAGCGCCCAGCACATGGCTGACCCGCACCTCCCCGCGACTCAGACTCCTGGTGCCGGAGGCCACCTCCAGGACCTCTGAACTCGACTCGACGGTCTCGGTCCTCGCCAGGTGCCGGCTCAGATCGGCCCCGGTGATCGCGGGGTACGGAGACGGCAGAGAGTCCCCCACACCAAGGCCGAAGTAGTTCAACAGCCTCGGCCCAGCGCATGGCCTCCGCCGCGGAATACCGGAACCCGGTCAGCAGGCCGGAAGGTGAGGTCGACGACGCGTTCATGCCTTTGAGCTCCCCGGCAGTCGAGGCTTCGGAGTCCTCCGCTGCGTGGACGGAGAACACATCCAGGCAATCCCCGAACAGCGCGATCGACTACCGGGGAACTCCCGATACCTGCGCCGAAAACACGAATGGGGCCTTCGGCGGACGCGCAGGAGCCGGCCTGATTCACGGGGCCGCCGAGGTGATCGTATTGATCGTCCGCCGATAGTTCTTCCCCAGAGTGACCTGTCCGAACGCGTCGAGAGTGAGCAACCGTAGTGGGGCGTGATGGTGTCGCACTCCGCGGGGCGGCTGCCAGTCGGGGCGGTCCGGCGGCCCGGGCCAGATCACGTCGCCGGTGGCGGTCCGGGCCGGAACGAGCCAGTGGTCGCCCACGTGATAGGTGCCCTTGGGTTCGAACCGCACCTGCACGCCGTCCTCAAGGCCGAGCCAGTGGTCCTCGGACACCGGTACCGCCCCGTCGACCAGCTTCCTGCCGCGGACCTCGTGCTGGTCCCAGCGGCGAAGCAAGGTGCGCCGAGCCGGATCGACCGGCGGAACGCTCGAGCCGAGGGTCACCAGCCGATCAACGAGGCTGATGTCCCGCACCTGTACGAGCGGTCCGGCGCGGCCCTCAAGGATGTCGGCATCGTCGAGTATCTCCACCCAGTCGCCCACGTGCGGCGAGAGCCGGTCGTCACGGCCCAGGTTCTCCACGGTCACCGCATGGTCGCCGGCGGAGGTGACGGCGAGCAGCGCCGAGCCGTTGTCCCGCGACCATTTGAACGTGACCTGGCCGGGCGGGTCCGCGCGGTGGATCTCCACCCGGTACAGCTGGTTCTCGGTCCCCCGGTAGCGCGCGTCGGGAGAGATCACGCACAGATCGTCGGAGGGCTGGTGCCGCAATGCCCGAGCCTGGAGCCGGGCGGCACTGGGCGGCAGTTTGGTGCTCAGGTAGTCATCGGCGTCGAAGTCCTTTTCGTCGGGGGCTTCCAGGGCCTTCACCTGCCAGACGACCTTGGAGCGGGCCGCGGTGTCCGGGCCGCCGAGAGCGGTCTCGCGGATGTCGTCGTCCTGGAGGGCGACGATCTCGCGTTCCCAGACGTCCAGGTAGACGAGGTAGGTGCCTTCTTTGAGGCTCGTGGGTTCCGGGTGATCGGGCTGTGCGGTGTAACGGAGGGGGTGTGCGCCGTCGTTCTCGCACAGGATGCCCTGGACGTAGTAGCGGCCGGGTTTGATGGCGACGTCGTGCGGCGCCCACTTCCCGTTCTTTCCGTGTGCCGGGACGTGGCCGATGTCGAACCCGTCCCCCGGGCCGCCGTGCGGTCCGATGAGATCCCGGGCCAGGGAGCGCAGGAAGTGGGTGAGGATGGCCGACTGCTCATTCCAGTCGGCGTCGAGCTGTACCCGGCCCTGCTGCATGAGGACGCTGCTGAAATGCTTCAACGGGTCGAATGTGACGTTGGAGTAGTCGCCTGCCATGGTGTCCTTCGTCCCCCTCCTAGTCGGCGTCGATGAGGCCGACATCGGTGCCGAACGGTGTGTATTCCTCCAGCCCGGCTCGCAGTCTCGCGGCCCGTTGCGGCTCGTACAGGTCGTGGAAGGCGCCCATCTGGGCGGTGTCCTCGGCGCCCTCGGAGATCTCCTGCGGGCAGGCGGCGGACAGTCGGCAGTACTCCGGCGTTCCGTAGCGCGTGCTGTCGAAGGCGGGTCGCACCCGCACTCGTTCGTACTCCTGGTGCCTTCCGCCGACGGCGTCGAGGGCGGCCAGGTCGGGCTGGCATGCGAAGCGGCGTGGGGTGATCGAGCCGGGTGTGACGTAGCAGAACCTGACGCAGCCCCACTGCCGACGCTCCACCGTGATCCGGCCGGCGAAGACGCTGTCCTCGGCGAGTTCGATCGCGTGGGTGTGGACGTGGCCGAGGACGGTGACGCGCTCGAAGGTCGCCACCGCGTGGGCCGGTCCCCCACCGAGTCCGCAGAGAGCGGCGCGTCCGAAGGAGGTGGCGTCCACGATGCTGTCGCTGATCCGCAGCCGCTCGGGATCCCGTCGGACCGGATCGTGGGAGACCTCCACGGTTCCCGTGATGCTGTGCTCGATCCTCACCGCGGCGTCTGTGTCCAGCAGGATGAGGCTCGGCCTCGCCGGGTGGCGGGGTTCGCAGTCCGGATGCAGGCCCCAGCCCGGTACCAGGGTGCAGTGCCGGATGGTCAGGTCTTTGAGACCGCCCTCGACGCGCAGGGCGTTGCCGGTGACGAGGAGCCCGTCGAGAGTCAGGCTGCTGCCTTCAAGGCCTCGGACGCGCAACGCGTCGGGGCCGGGCCTGCTGTCGGGCATCCTGAGGACCGGGCGCGCACGGTTGGCGGCCCTCAACTGCAGACTGTGGCCCGCCCCGAGGGTGAGCCGCCGGGGCAGGTCGTAGATCTGGCTGTCGGTGATCTCGACGACGGCGTGGGCCGGTTGGCGCTCCGGCGGGGCCCCGTCCAGCCAGGGTGCCAGCCGGCGGCGCAGCTCACGCTCGCCGCTGACCCGGTGGAGGACGCTGTCGGCCCGCTGAGACAGAGGGCGGTCGTACGAGCCGCCGCCGAGGTCCGCGCTGAAGCCGTACCGGTAGGAGACGACCACGGACGAGTCGGCGGCCGCGAGGAGGTCGTGGGCGAAGACCATGCGGCCCAACTGCGGATCCACCGCGACCTTTCCCGGGCGGGGGCGGTACCGCCAGCCGGACAGATCGGCGGCCGTGATGTCGCGGGCGGGCACCGGCACGAGCGGGTCGCCCGTGCTGATCTCCAGGCTCCGGCCCGGACCGTAGTGACGCTCGGGGTCGCGTTCCAGGGCTCGACGCCTGATCACTGCGGGGACACCTTCACCGCCGAACAGCGGCGTGTCGTTCCCGAGGACGCTGAAGGTGTAGCGGTGCGGATCCTCGTCCTCCAGGCACAGCGCCTGGGTGCCGGTGACGGAATAGGCGTTCAGGCGGCCTACGAACAGGCCGGTGCTGGGGATGTTGTAACGCCCCGGAGTCCGGTGCGACGTCGGCCGCCGTACGTCGACGGTGTGCGCGAAGGAGTCGTGCGGACCCCCCAGCAGGTCGAGTGCGGCCCCCTGCCGCAAGTCCGTGGTGCGGCCGCGGCGCAGCCACATCCGCGGCACTGCCTCGCTGGTGCCGAGCAGACGCACCGGCTGGGTGACCCCCAGCAGCCGGTAGAACTCCACTGCCCTGGCCGGCCGGTCGGCCAGGTCCGCGGCCAGGGACTCGAGCAGCGCGAGTGTGCCCTTGCGCCGCCGGTCTCGCACGGCGTGCGCGATCGCCCGACGGGGGGAGAGGAGCGCCGGGGTGCGCGGACCGACGGCCGACTGCGAGGCGCGGAAGCCGACCAGGTCGCCGATGTACGGCACCGCCCAGTCCTGGCAGGTCTCGATGAACCAGTTCTCGTACAGCCCCGCGATGTCCTCCTCGACCGCCTGGACCTGCTCGCCGATGACCCGCAGCAAGGCTCGCAGCGGCCCGCCCCGCTCCGAGTCCCGAAGGCGGTACACGGCAGGCAGCAGTTCGTACAGGCGGTCGTCGGTCATGTCGTTCGCTCCGTCAGGAGGAGGGTGTCCGGCACGCGTGGGTCGATGACGGCGAGTTGTGCGGGACGGATGCGTCGCGCCGGGTCGGCGACGGTGCGGTCGACCCGGGCGGGGAGCACCCGCACCCGCTGGTCGAGTGTCAGGAGTCCGGCGAGTCCGTCGGGGAGCGCCAGAGCGGCGACGAGGGCGGCTTCGTCGACCGCCGTGAAGATGTCGATGTCGGCGTAGTCGACCCCCTCGACGCCCTGGATCACGGTCAGCACCTCGCTGAGCAGCACGTCCTGGCCGAGTTCACGACGGTCGAAGCCAAGAGTGCTGACCAGGGCGGCCCGGACCTTGGGTTCCACCGACTCCCAATGGTGGTCCGGTGCCACACGTATCTGCCCACCGACGATCAGGGACAGGAGTTCGCGTACGGCGACCTGGACCGCCCTGTGCGGATCACCGAAGCGGTGCAGTGCCTGGACGAGATTCCCGTGCAGGTCCGAAGTCTCGGCGATCGGTATGTCGTCGACACCGGCGACGGTGACATGGACCAGCTCCCGGCGACCGTCCGACAGCCGTACGGCGGCCGCCTTGCCGATGCCCGCGAAGGTCCGGGCGAAGTCCTCGTGGTCGGCCACGGAGACCAGCCGGTCGAGCGCCCGGACCCCGAGCGGAGCGTCGCGCCGCACCTGGTCACGGCCGTCCCGGTCGGCGCCCCCGGTCGCAGGCAGCGGATTGACGACGTCCCGCACGCCCAGCGGACGGGTGGCCAGGAGGCTGATCCGTCCGGCGGGGACGTTGCCGGAGCGACCGATGCCGGTGCGGTAGCGGGCGGTGACGTTCTCCACTCCGCCGGGCAGGCGAGCGCCGCGGCGGCCGTCGCCGAACAGCAGGCTCGTGTGCCGGTCTTCGTCGGTGTCGGTACTGAAGCTGTGGTCGCGGGGGCCCGCCTCGGCGGGAGCCGGCGTCTCGTGCCACAGGATGTCGTCCACCCGGACCCGCAGGGTGCTCTCGGTGCCGGTGTTCGTCGGCGCGGACACGTACGTGAGCGGTGTCTGCCGCAGCTCGAACCGCTGCGCCGCAAGACCCGCGTCACCGCTGCCGAGCACCTCGGCACGGGTTTCACCGTGTGAGGCGTCGGCGACGTTGCCGTGGATCCGAGCCGTGTCGAGCCGGTAGCAGTACGCGAGCGGATTCGCGAGTCGCAGCACGCTGTGGGTGGTCTCTCCGGGCAGTTCGTGCTCGGCGATCTGCTCGACGCCGGTGACCATGGCGAGCTCGGCCGCGCGCAGGCCGGTGACTCCGGGGATGTCGGTGCGCTCACCGGAGACGATCACCCGACGGCCCGGTTCCAGGCCCTCGTACAACCCGTCCAATTCGATGCGGTCACCACAGATCGCCTCGGCGACGGGGTCGAGCGGCGCCGGTGCCGGCGTGAGCGGCTCGCTCTGGGCGTGCACGGTCACGTCGCGCACCGTGCTGAAGGAGTCGCCCTCCTCGAACCAGTCGTGCGCGAGGACGAGTTGGGTTCCCGTCGCGGTCACTCCGTAGTCGGCCCGGGAGACGTCACGGACCGTCAGCACCTTGGTGATCAGCAGCGCCGGCCGCCGCTGACCGGCCGTGCGTTCCAGTGCGATCCAGCTGCCCGGCAGGATCTGCGGGTACGACGCGTCGAGCGTGATCACCCGGGGCTGCTCCCGTAGGGGGAACTCCGCCTGGATCTCCCCGCTGACCGTGAGGTCGGCGGGCGGTGCGACGGCCTCGACCCGGTCGTCGTCGGTCAGAGTGCGGACGACGGTCGTCGGGTCGCTGCCGACGCATTCCACCCGCAGGGGCTCGGTCGGACGCAGATGGGCCGTCACCGTCACCCGGCGCTGCTTGAGGACGATGACGGCGACGGGGTGGGCGAACTCCCGGTCGAACCCCGACAACGTGGTCTCGACCGTTTCCGAGGCGGCGTCGAACCGGGTCGTGGACGTGGCATTGGCCCTGGCAGCGACCGTCAGGCTGCGCCCGGCGATCGTGACCGTGTAAGTGAGGAGCTCCTCCGTGCCCGAGGTCCGGGGAAAGGCGACGGTGAACCTCTCCGCCGCTCGCGGCGGCGCGTTGTGCCCGAACAGCCGGGCTCGGGTCCGCAGGGCGTACAGCCGCTCGCCCGGCGGATCCGTCCGGGGCAGGTTGTGCCACGCCTCGTAGAGGATCGCACCGAGGTCCGGGCGGACCGCCGACAGGAGGCGGGGCAGGGCATCACCCGTCGCGGCGAAGGTGTCGCCCGGGTTGCGCGGCATCCTGCGTGGATCGGCCGGCGGCACGGAAGCGGGTTTGGCCAGGGCGTCGGCCAGTTCCGCCACCCCTCGGAATCCGGGAACCCGGGTCTCCCGCTCGGCCAGTTGCCGGGCGAGCCCTTCGAGTGCGGGCGCGAACCGCTCGGAACGCCGGCGCACCAGCGCGGACCGGTGCCGCTCGGTCCGCAGCACAGGCAACACCCGCTGTTCGAGGAGGACTTGGAGGTCCGACAGGGCAAGGGGCCGGTCGAGCCGGTCGAGTGCACTTCGCAGCAGCTCGACGATCCGTTGCTCCGCAGGGTTCAACCGGGACCGCCGAGCCCATGCGTCGATGCCATCGCCGATGATCTGTCGGGCCTGTCCGAGGAATTCACCGGGCTCGGCCGCAGGGCGGGTGTCCTCGTCGCGCCGTACGGTCCAGGGCTCGACGTCGACCGCCGTACGGTCGGCGGCGGAATCGGGTGTCACGGTGCGCACCCGGAAGAGCTGTTGCCCGGTGCCGCCCGAGTCCAGCAGCAGCGGATCGTTCGGCTCAAGGCCGGTCTCGGTGCCGTCCAGACCGAGCGGGCCCTTGTCGGCTGCCGGGGCCAAGACAGCGGACAGTGCCTGGGGCCGGGTGAGCCGGGGCCGCAGCAGATTCCACTCCGCCCGTGCCGCAAGGTCGCCTCCGGTCTCGTACGGCTGCGCGAGCTCGCCGGGGGCGGGCGCGCTCTGTGCCCGGGTGCCGGCCGGGACCGTGCCGCGATAGCCGTCCTCCAGAGTGAACGCCAGGAACACACTGGCGGCGACGCCGGGGCGCGGTCGGTGGCCCACCAGTCGGCTCAGTTCCTGCAGGGACCGGCGCTCGGTCGCGGTCCGCAGATACCCCTCGTTGGCGATGCGTTCCTCATAGAAGGTCAGGACATCGGCGACGACGGCCCAGGCGTCGAGGAACGCGATCGCCGGATCGTCCGGATCGTCGGTCTGCAGGGCGGGCAGCGTTTCACGCAGGCGGGCCCGCATGGTCTGCAGGAAACGGGCGTGCGTACCGGCGCGGTAGGCGAGCCTGTCGAGCTGCGGCGGGTTGGCCACGTCGAGCGGTGTGAGTGCCGTAGCGGCGTCGCATCCACAGCCGCAGGGTCCCGGAGTCGAGTGGCCGCTCATCGCCCGCCTCGCATCCGCAGCACAAGCCGGCCCCGGTCCGGTGCGTCCGGGTCATTGTCGAGACAGGCGACCTCGCAGGGGCCGAGCCGCAGGACGCCGTCGGCCAGTTCCCCGTCGGGCCCGCAGAACAGCCGTTCCAGCTTGGTGACTTCGACGCTCGACACGCCGTGTACCTTTTGCGCCGCGGCAGTGAGGCGGCTCACCTTGATCCCCTGGCCGAAGGTCAGGTTGTCCGGGTGGAAGAACCCCCGGCTGCCGTCGGGGAGTTCCCGGGCGCCGAGTATGTCGAGGAGCGCCGCCTTGACGTGGCCGGAGACGAGCCCCGGCCGCACGCAGACGCTCAAGGCGACGTCGAGCGGCACGTACTCGGCCCGCGCGACCACCAGGTCGTGGCCGATCCTGCGGTAGCGGTGCAGGCGCCGGGCGACGGCAAGGAGCATCCGGTCGTCGGCCTCGGCCTTGCCCACCGGGTCGACGGTGGTGAGCACTTCGTACCAACTGCCGGTCCAGCGCAGCTCGGCCGCCGCCCGCTGAACCGTCGGTGGGGCACCGCCCTCGCCTGCGGCGGCAAGCATCGCGTAGTCGTCCGTGGTGATCGCCCGCTCCAGCCGTGTGCGGAACGCCGTGGGCGCCAGCGACTTCACGTCGTCCAGGGACTCGGGGAGGGTCCCGCCTCCCGCGGGGAGCGGATTGCGGGGTTTGACAGGCGGGCCGTCGCCGTGGCCGCCACGCAACAGCAGCCGGGTGACGGTGTCGGCACCCACATTGCCCGCGGGTCCGTTGCCGACCCGGTAGCCGGCGACAAAGCGCGTGCCCGGGTCCGGACGGTGCCCGTACCGGCCGTCGCCGAACCGCAGATGCGCGCGGCCCTCGTTGTCCATCTCGACGACGAAGTCCCGGTCCAGTGGCCCGCTGTCCATCAGATCGGGCCGGGGCGTCCACCGATGGCCGCCGGGCGGCGCGTCGCCCCCGCGCTGCGCGAGCCTGATCTGCGGCTCGGCTCGACGGGGGTTCTGCGCGGTCAGTCGGCAGGCGGGCCCGTGCGGCGTCCAGGGTTGCCGGAAGGTCAGCGGTCGCTGTTGCAGGGATGGCGTGAACGGCAGGGCCGTCACGGTCGTTTCAGCGATCCGGCCCTCGTCCTCGCAGCGCGGTGGCGTCTCGGGCGCCCGCACCGTGCCGAGTGACTCGCGGTGGACCGTTCGGCCGTGGTCGGCCTCGACGACGTTGCCCCGCGCCGCGCCGATGTCGTCGATGAGCGTGCACTCGGGCGGTCGTCCGATCGCCGAGAGGCACAGCGGGAAGGGCAGGGCGTCCTCGGCCGCCCACCGGACCTCGACGACGGGGCGGCCCGACGGCCGGTCGTACAACGGGTCCACGAGGGTCGCGTCGACGTGCGTGAGGCGTACGGCGTGCCGGTGCGAGCGGTCGGCGTCCTCCGGGTCTCCGGTGCGTACGCCCTTCACCTCCTCGAAGACCAGGACGTCGCCCGCGCGCAGGGCGAGCCGACGTCGGCGCGGTGGCCTTCCCTGGTCCGGCTCTGCCCCGTTCACCTGCTGCTCTCCCGGAGCGTCGTCGGCCCAGGCGTCCAGCAGGGTCGCGCCGGTGGCTCCGGCCGGAAGGCGGCAGTTCCGTTCTCCCCAGGTGTAGAAGGGGATGCGGTTGTGCGCGACACGGACCTCGATCGGCTCGCCGGTGAGCGGTTCGAAGGCCTCGTATCCCCCGAAGGGCACTGTGCGCAGGTCGTCCGGCGAGAGGATGTCGGGGATGCCCGGTGCGGGCCGGTGCAGGGCGAGGAACTGGAGATGCCGGGGGTTGAGGTGTCCGTCGGCCCCGGCCTCCAGGCAGACGAACACCCGGGCGTTGCAACCCTCGTGCATGCTGTAGTCGACCAGTCGCGCATGGCGGCGTACGGAGATCCGCTGTCTGGCGGTCGCGAGATACGCCTCGGTCGCGACGGCGTCCTGGTAGTAGCTGAGATGGTCCCCGACGTAGGCGAGGATCTCGGCCAGAGCGATCCCCACGTCCGGGGGGTGGCGCTCTCGCCAGTCGGGCATGACAAGAGACAGCCGGTCCAGGATCAGCTGCCGGAACCCGGCGTAGTCCTTGGCCAGGTAGTCGATCTCCGGCTCGGGGAGCAGCGGGGAGGGACAGGAGGATGTCACCGCGCAGTCGAGATCGCTCGGGCAGTTGACCTTGAAGCCGAACGACAGCCGGTCGTAGCGGGGGTCGAAGCCGGGCAGGGTCCGGTCGGTGGGCCTGCCCCGCTCGTCGGCCTCGACCAGGTGCAGCTCGTACGGCGAACGGTCGCCGGGTGCGTCGAGATGAACCTCCATGCAGTCGTCGGCACGCGGGTCGTCCTGCCGATGGACGAGGACCTCGGTGACCTCGACGGGCGTGGCTGCCGCGCCGCCCTCGACACGGACGTTGGCCTCCGTGATCGCTTCGGGGGCCTTGCCGAGGAAGAAGACGGTCAGGGTCCGCTGGTCCTCGCTGACCTCCAGGTAGTCGAGCCCGTTGACACCGGCCTCGCGCACCTCCGCGCGGCGCCGCTCGTCCGCGCAGGCGAACCGCGTCCCGGCCATTACGCGCCGCCCCGGGCGAGGGTCCGCCGCTGGACGTCGCCGGTGGCCCGCACCATGTACTCGATGACGACGCGCAACGTGGCGTCCTCGCCGGTCACTTCGAGTGAGCGGACCTCGATCAGGTCGCCGAGCCACCGCTGCAGATCGGCCTGGACGGTGAACTGCAGCGCGGTGGCCAGCTCGGGGCTGTTCGGATCGAAGACCTTGCGCAGCAGACCACTGCCGAAGTCGGGCCGGTTGACCCGCTCGCCCGGGCTGGTGAACAGCAACTGCTCGATCATGTCGCGGATGTGGTCGTCCGCTCCGGCGTCCGCGGTGCGTCCGCACCCGTCGACGTGGAAGGGATGGTCGATCTGCCGCATCACACCCCCCTGACCCGCTCCTGCGTGGCGATGACGGTCAGCCCGGTGCCGGTCGGAACGCAGGTCGCCGCGCCGCTGTCGAGCAGCACCGGCCGGCCGTCCACCTTCACCCGGGTCGCAGCCGAAGTCCAACTCGCCGTGACACAAGGCCCGTTGCCCGCTGTCGGGCGCGGTGCCTTGCAGTCGGGCGACACGGTGTACGTGGTCGGCTGGGTGACGACAGCCTGGTTGCCGATCTTGACTCGCGCGCTGGACGCGGTCGGCTGCGCCGCTCCGGTGTGCGCACACCGCACGGTCGCGTCGGTGTGCAACAGAAACCCGGCCATCACGTCACCTCCAGGGCGTTGCCGTTGACGGCCACCTTGTTCTGGGTCAGCTTGATCACGCCCTTTTTGCCGGCGTTGATCTCGATGCCGTTCTTGTCGATCGTGATCTTCAGCCCTCTCGCCGTCTCGATGGTGACGGCCTCCTTGTTCGAGGTCTCGTCCAGCGTCACCGTGCCCGCAGCGGTCTTGAGCACCTTCTTCTCCGGCGTGGTGGCCGGAGCCTGGTTCTCCGCCCAGAAGCAACCGCTCCAGACGGGGTGGTCCGGATCCCCGTGCTCGAACTCGATCCACACCAACGCGCCCACGGGCGGAATCAAATACAGCCCCACCCCGTTGCCCGCGTACGGCACGGCCGGGAGCGCCCAAGGGCTCTTCTCACTGCCGTACACGTCCGCGACGGTGGCGCGGATGCGTCCGCGGTCGTCGGTGTTGTCGGTGACGACGCCCCGGAACTTGCCGTAGAACGCCGGCCCGCCGCCGTTCATGACACCGCCAGCCGGGTGGAAACCGCCCCCAGGCCCTCCCGGGCGAGGACGAAGTTCTGCCGGTACGCGCCCCGGCGGAGGTGGTGCATGACCTCGCGGACGTAGTAGTCGCCGTCGTAGCCCTGGCCCGCGCCACGCAGGCCCACCAGTCGGCGCGGGTGCAGCACGCTCCCGTACCGTACGGCGTCGAGTTCACCCCGACCGGACACGGCGTCGGACGACTTGCCGGCGGTCACCCGGGCACGCAACGCGGCCTGCAGCGCGTCGAGTTGGGCGACGTCCCTGGCGATCACGGTGCGCAGCGCCGCAGCCGGCCTTCCGCTCAGGGCGGCGAGCAGATCCGTGGGCACCGGGATGTCGACGGTCAGTCCGGTGCGCGGATCGAGGATGGTCACCTGCGGGGTGGCCGGACCGGCCGCGTTGAAGTCGAAGCTGACCGCGCCGTCGACGTTCGCGTCCGGGCCCAGGCCCACGGACAGCGCCGGTTGCCGTCGCCCGCCGCGTGGCTGCGGTCCCCAGTAGGCGGTGCTCCGGCCCGGCACGGCGGTCGGTTCCAGGAAGAAGACGAACCCGTTGCGTTCGGCGAGCCTGCGCACGCAGTCGAGGTCGGTACCCTGCCGCGTCGGGATCCGTTGCTTGTCGGTGGGCTTGTCGTCGGTGGCGGTGATGTCGGGCTGCAGCCCGTGGTCCTGCACGATCTTCCTGACGATCTCGGAGTCGCTCCGTCCCGGAAAGGTGGTGCTGTGTTCCTTGAGGGTCATGGCGAAGCTCAGGTCGTCACCGCTCACGATCAGCGTGGACGCTCCCGGCCGGTCGCTGGGTACCACCTGGTGGTCGGTGACGATGCCGTTGATCAGCACGTCGAACGAACCCGCCATGATGACGGCGATACTCACGCGCGCAGGCGGATCGAGGTAGCCCTGGCGCAGCAGTCCGTAGTCGGCGCTCCCGTCCTTGCCCAGCGCGAACGTCATCCGGAACGCGTCCGACTGCTGGTCGGAGGTCCAGATCTGCACGTCGATCAGCGCGTCCATGACGTCGTAGGGCGCCGGGCGGACGACCGTCGGACCGAGCAGAAGCTGTAACCGCACCCCCAGATCGGCCATCACCGCCCTCCCTGCGGAACGGGAATCACCAGAAGACGGCCGATCTCGGCTGTCAACTCGTCCGAGCGCATGGCGCCGTTGGCGTCACAGAGCTGCCAGAACCGCTCCGGGTCACCAAGATGGCGGGCCGTGATGTTGTCGAGCCGTTCACCCTGACCGACCGTGTGCAAGGCGACGACGTCCGGGGCGCCGGACGGCAGAAAGCGCCGGCGTACGTACCTGACTTCCCGCCCTCCCGGCAGGGACAGGGCGGCGGTCTCGATCCCGTGGTAGCGGCTGGTCACCGCGAACATGACGACCCCCTAGACGATCTTCAGTGCGGTGCCGAGGTTCTGGACGCTCCGGGCCGCCCCCGCCGTGGCGTTGAGTTCCTTGGCGATCTGGTGGGCGAGGAACAGCGAGTAGCCGGGGTCGGAGCGCTTGAGGTCGGAGTAGCTGAGGACATCGAGCGTGAGGTCGACCTTGGCCTGGATCGGGTTGAGGGCCGTGTCGTACGCCTCCTCGGTGATGGTGAACCCGGTCAGGCGTACCGGCAGGACGCGCTGGGGCCCCCACACGAACACGGTCAGCGGCGCCCGCGGCGGAATGATCTCGATGTTGCCCAGTTCGGCCAGGACCGTGTTGGCGATCACGGTGGAGCTCTTCGGATAGAGCAGCATCTCGAGCGCCGACAGGGCCGGCGAGACGCCGGACACGACCGTCAGCGGATCGGCGATCTCCAATTGGTCGGCCGCGTCGAGTTCCACATTGACGGTGATGGCTTCCTTCGGAGGGCCGGTCAGCCGGAACGGTTCCGACCGGCCGCCCTCGTCCTCGTGGCCACGGACCGACCGTGCGGTGAGCCGGCGGGTCATCCGCTCCGGGTTGTACTGGAACACGATCACGCTCGCGAAGGGGTTCGCCGGATCGGTGCCGACGAGGGCGCCTTTGAGGAGCCTGGGCGAGCCGGGGAAGGCACTCATCGCTCGGCGCTCCCGTGCTCGATGCTTGCGCGAACGGCGCGGGCTGTGCGGCGGGCGACGGCCGACGGATCGACGCCGGGCGGCAATGCCTCAGCGAGCCGGCCGGTCAGTTCGGACTCGAGGGCCGCTGTCGAGCTCGCCCGGTCGTGTGCGCCGGATGGCAGTCCGTCCAGAATGATGCGTCCGATACGCAGGTCTGTTCTCAGCACGGTCACTTCACTGTCCTCCGCGTCCGCGACGGCGGTTGAGGTAGTCGTCCATCGTCATCACCGGTGGTCCCGGCCGATGGGCTGCGGGCGGTGGGGCGGGAGCCGGCGGAGCGGGTGTCCGGACCTCGACGTGGTCGATGGTCACGTTGATCACGGGCTCCTGCGGCTCGGGGGCGGGAGACTCCGGCCGAGGACCGGGGGCTGGGGCGGCGGTGGCAGGCACGAGAGTGACGGTGGGATGTACCGCGCGGGCCACTGCCTGTGCGGCTTCGGTCGGCGGTGCGGGAGCCGCGGGCCGGGTGTCCCCGTCGGACGCGAGGCGCCTGAGATCCGCAGCGACGGCCGGGCTCGGAGCGGCCGTCCGGCCCACGTCGCGCGCCGGGCTGGGTGCAGATGTCCGGACGGCAGGGGGCGCCACAGGTGGCGTCGGGCCGTTCGGCTGAGGCCCGGTGGCCGGCGATCCGGCCGCTCGGTCGTCGGGGAACTGCTGGTCACGCCCGGTCGGCAGCTGATCGGTACGCCGCTTGACTGCCGTCTGCGCAACGTTTGCACCGCCGTCCGCGCGTACGGGCAGGACGGCGGCCGGAGTGGGAGCCGTACCGGCCGCTGCGGCGGTCCGCGCCTCGCGCGGCGCCGTCTCCTCGGCGGCGGCCGAGCCCGGTCGCCGAGCCCTGGCCCGCCCCACCGGCGCCGACGCAGGTGCCACGGCTCGGCTGTCGCTGCGTGGAGCGATCAGCCGGGAGACGGGGGTCGCCCCACGATCCTCGGCAGGCGGTTCACCCAACGCAGCTGAAGAGGCCGCGGGCGTCGATGCCCGTAGCGGGACACGTCGTTGTGTACTCGGGGGCGGTGCCTGCGGACCGTGCGCAGGCACCGCCTCGGGCCCCTGTACCGCCGTGCCGACCGGGACCGGCAATGCCGCCGCCTGGTCCCCGGGCGGCTCCGTATCTTGAGGAGCCGACTCCCCCATGCCCCCGCTCAATCCCAGGCCGTCGTCCGTCGGCGCGATCGGCTCGTAGAGGGATGTCAGGCGCGGGCGGATCGCCCCGGCCGGATCGATGATCCGCGCAGCCTGCCTGCCGGCGAGGCCGTTCATGTTCCCACCAGGTCGAGATACGCCTGGCGGCGCGGCGCGCTCATCGCCAGGATGTCGCCCTCGCGCCAGCCGTACGCAGTGGCGAGGCGGTGCACGTCGTACAGGGTCCGGCGCGCCCACGCGTCGATCTCCGCCCAGAGGAAGGAGACGATGTCGAACCCCTGCCGCCAGGTGGCCGCACACCCCGGGCAGTGCAACGCCATCTCGATGTCCGCCTGGGGATCGGCCGCGGCGAGCCACTCCTCGATCAGGTCGAGGACGAGGGCGGGCAGTTGGTCGGCCGGAACCTCCGTACCGTCGCGCGAAGCGCCGAGCACGCAGGAGCGCAGGAGCGTGTCCCGGCCGGCCGCGACGTCAGGGAGCTGGGCGATGCCGTCGAGGTCACGACTGTTGAGGAGGCGGACCCGCAGCTCGTACCCGCTCGTCCGCAGGATGGCGGGTTCGTCCGGGGCGGAGGCGGGATCGAGCATGAGGTCCGACGCCGAGAACTCCAGTTCCAGGAGCTCGCCGCAAGCGGCGCAGGTGGCGAGCCCCACGAGGATGTCGCCGAAGAGCCTGGTGCGCAGTTCCAGCAGTCGGGCGTCCCGGCGGCCGATGCTCAACGCCGCGATCCCGTCGATGCCCGACTCCGGTTCCGCGGCGGCCAGAAGGGACAGGGCACGGCCTGTGGCAGCCTGGGGCGCCCCGCGTTCCCACGCGTCCAGCAGTCGCTTCGCGGTCTCCATCAGGCCGGCTCGGTGAAGGTGGGCTCGCTGGGCTCCGGCACGTCGTAGTCGCGTTCCCAGCCCTCGTTCTCCAGCTTGAGCGTCTGGATGGCTACGGCGTTGGCGTTCGCGTCGAGATCCGGCACCGCCTGGAACTCCGACACCCAGCAGCGGTACACCTTGTAGGCGATGGCGACCTGGCCAGCCTCGTTGTACACCTCGATGATGACGTCCTTGCGGAAGTCCCGCAGCGACACCTCTGCGCCGAGGCCCGACCCGAAGTTCCAGACCTTGTTGGCCCACCGCTCGAAGGCCGGGTCATGGCTGATCCCGCGCTCCAGCGTGATCGGTTCGTATTCCGTCCGCCCGGGCGACTTCCGGGTGCTGCTCGGATCCCCGCCGCTGCGGTGCTTCACCACCTCCGTGGTGCGCTTCAGCGGACTGACCTTGCTGACGCCGGCGACGTACTGACCGTCCCACTTGACCCGGAACTTGAAGTTCTTGTACGGGTCGAATCGCCGCTCGTTGACGGTGAACTGGGCCATTATTCTTCCCTCGCGTCCCTCACGTCTGGATCTGGCCGGCGATCTGCTGAAGCTTGACGACCACGAACTCGGCGGGTTTCAGCGGCGCGAATCCCACGAGGATGTTCACGATTCCCCGATCGATGTCGTTCTGGGTCGTGGTCTGGCTGTCGCACCTGACGAAGTACGCCTTGGCCGGGGTGTTCCCCTGGAACGCGCCCTGCACGAAGAGGTCGTGCATGAACGCGCCCACGTTCAGGCGGATCTGCGACCACAGGGGCTCGTCGTTCGGTTCGAACACCACCCACTTGGTGTTCCGGAACAACGTCTCCTCCATGAACAGGGCCAGCCGCCGCACGGGCACATACTTGTACTCGTCCGCCGCCTGATCGGCCCCGCGCAGCGTCCGCGCACCCCAGACCACTCGCCCGAACAGGGGGAAGGTCCGGAGGCAGTTGACGCCCAGCGGATTGAGCCGGCCGTTCTCGTCGTCGCTCATCTCGACGGTCAGACCGCGAACCCCACCGACGGCCGCGTCCAGCCCGGCCGGCGCCTTCCACACCCCGCGCTCGGTGTCGGTCCGGGCCATCACACCAGCGACCGCCCCGCAGGGCACGACGGAGATCGTCTGGTTGTCCCGCAGTGGATCGGCGACCAAGAGCCGGGGAAAGTAGAGAGCGGCGTTGCGCGCGGACTTGCCGGTCAGGCCGAGGGCAGCCAGCTTGGCCCTTGCCACGGCGTCGGTCGCCGACGTCCAGGCCGCGTCCGGGTCCACCAGCAGCACGGCCCGGCGCGCGACGCAGTAAGTCAGTGCTTCCGTATACACACTTTCACCGGTGCTGCCGTCTCGCACCGGTGGCGGGATGCAGAGAAGGTTGAACAGATCAGCCTTGTCCAGCGCGAAGATCCCGGTCTTCTTGCCCTTCTCCCCGGTGAGATCGGCATCCTTCAACGGATCCCCGTCGCCTCCACTGTTCGCAGTGGCCGGCACCTCCTTGCCCGCTGCCGTGACTGACGGCCGGGTGGTAGGTGGGACAACCCACGTCTTGTCGTTCCGCTGTTTCACGCGGACAAGAAGCGAAGTCTCGGCCAGCACATGAGGTACGAACCGCGGACTGTCGGCATCGATCGACACGCCCAGGAAACTCTCGTTCGCCACGACGGTCTTCGGGTCCGCCGGGTCGGTCTCGAGAACCCTCAAGTTGAAGAGTTTCTTGTTGCTGTCGTCGGGATCCGGGTAAGTGACCCCGACCTTGAGGTTGTTGCCCCATGCCCCCGGACTGGCGGCGACGAGGGTCAACTTGTCGTCGGGGGCGGCTGCCGCCCCGGTGGGCAGATCGATGACAGCCGCCGAGGCGCCGACTTCCGGTGCGGCCGGTGCCGCTGGGGGTGCGGCCGGAGGCGCCGGCGCCGCCGGTGTGTGGCCGACTCGGACGATCAGCGCCTTGCTCCCACCATTGAGATAGAAGTCCCGCACCGCGTAGCTCATGGTGCTGTCCGCGGCCAGCCCACCGAACTGCCGCTCGAAGTCGGCGAACCCGAAGATCGCGGTCGGCTCGTTCAACGGCCCCCGCGAGGCCCGCCCGATGAACGCGGTGATCGACGTCGCCACCCCGACGATGGTCCGGACACCGCTGGGGACCTCCTCTATGTAGACCCCGGGGTATGTCAGCGCACTGGGCACGATGGGCCGTCCTCTCTCCGGTGCGTGGTGCCGGCGCACTCCCTTGAGGCGCACCGGCTCTCCGGTGCCGACCGCTCTTCGCCGGATCCTTCCGACTGCGAGGATCGTCTACTGTCCGCGTCACTCACACGTCACGTGTCCGTCACGCGCGGGACTTGAGTTGGAGGACCCCTGGTGACGTAGCAGTGACGCCCCCCTGCTCTTCTGGGATCAGGCTGCCGGTCAGGCTGCCCGAGTCGGGAGACGCCGATGACCACTCATTCCAAAACTCTCTGCGCCAGAGCAGCCGGCCAGTCGAGCTTGCCGCCCATAGTGGGCGAGATACTCGGCCGACGCGGCCAACAGCTCGACGCGGCCACGACGGCGGCCATGTCACAGCGCCTGGGCCACGACTTCAGCCATGTACGGGTACACACCGACGGGGAAGCGGCTGATGCTGCACGAGCGTTATCCGCTCGGGCATTTACGTATGGCCGTCATGTGGTCATGGGCGAAGGTGAGTATCGGCCGCACACACCTGCAGGTGAGCAACTACTCGCGCATGAACTCGTACACACGCTGCAGCAGACAGCAGAACCTGCGCAGGAGCCTCGATCAGTTTCATCCACTCACGATTCAGCAGAGCTGGCGGCCGAGTCGTCGACCGGGTTCGGTTGGAATGCCTCGCCGCAGCACTCAACCCCGGTTCTCGTCGGCAGAAATGAGGGACAAGGCGAGGTGCGTCGCGCCTCATTCTCAGAAAGGTGGGATGCGGTCACGGGCATCGGGCCCATTGATGCCTGGCGCGCGGGAACCCTCGCACAAGAGGCCTTGACCAAAGCGGCTTCGACTGGGCTGCCAGGTCTGCATAATGGGCCCGCTGATGCTTGGAGGCACTCCTATTGGAACTGCCGCATGGCGTCCGCCCTCGGCGCCGGACAGGCAAAGATCATCGCCGATAATCACGAGCGTCACGGTGCAGGACCGGCGAATGAAACGGAGATGGATTTGCACAACAACGCAGTTGGACGCGCCTGCTCAGGGGACTGCGACGTATGCGTTCAGAACGCGCTGGACACTGGAGCCCTACGAGTGATCGACAGTAAGGGGGCCGTAGTACCAAGTGGCCCGAGCGGCCGAGCGCCTGGAATAGGCGAATCCAGTGGGGGCTATTACTAGGCAATTGGCTTCAGCCTTCGAGTAGCCAGCCGATGAGGCCACCAATGGCGATTCCGGCCGCTGCACCCACGCTCAGGCCCGCCTCCGCCCCCGCGGCGGCCCCTGCGGCACCTCCGCTGATCGTCCCGACGCCTGGAGCGACGAAGGTACCGGCTCCGCCCCCCAGGACCGCACCTACGATGCCGCCCAGCACGAGACCCAGTCCTCCACCGATGGCAGCCCCCTTTGCTGCAGCGCCCGCGCGTCGGGCACCAGGCCTCTCCCAGGGTTTGGGCTCGAGATTGGGCTTCGGCCGGGGAACTGGTACGGGCGCAACTTTGAATACGAGTGCGCGCGCCTCGCCAGGTACGCGTAGTCCCGTCGTGTTGCAGTCGTCGTCGTCCCACTGGGAGATCAAGTTGCGTAGACGGCTTCTCCAGCCTTCGTACTGATGTTGATGACCTACCACCGAGCCGATACGTGTTCCGTCAGGCAATACCTTAGGCGTGTTCCAATTTTCCCACTGGAGACCCTGCGGGTCGGTAACCAAGTCGAATGCTCGGACGAGCAGTTCCGCTACGGCGCTCTTGATGCGTGCGAGCAATTCCTTACATCGTGACAGTTTTGGGTCCGGCGGCCCTTGGATGGCCTGACGTTGGATCACATGCTGATTCTGCGGCTCGTTCTGAGCGACATGAGCAAGTTCATGGGCGAGTAGCCGAGTCCCGTCCAAACCATCTGGCGCGTATTGTCCGCCTGCGAAGACGACATGATTACCGACGGTGTAGGCCCGCGCGCCCACCATCTGTGCCGACACAGCGGCCTTGGTGTCGGAGTGGATCCGTACGTCGCCGAAGTCGTACCGGTGGAGAGGATCGTTCGGTGGCTGATCGGTGATGTGGTTCGCTACGTGATTGGCTTCGCTCTCCGCCGGGCTGTCCGTCGGTCCGATGGACAGTCCGGCCGGAGACGGCCGCGTGACCCCTACACGACTGAAGTCGTGGCTGAAGCGCGGTTCCATGTACGCCCGGGTCGTGGCGCCAAGCGGCTGACCAGGAGAATTCAGCACTTCATTGACGATCGGGGGAACCGAAGAAGGCGCGGCACCGCTGTCCGAACGACGCAGAATGGACTCCTCGTCATGGTCACACGTCCCCGGCGGGCACGGCACACCACCACAGCGCTGCAGCAGTCCGGTGGCCACCGGAGTCACGAACGTTTGCCGCATCATCGCGTTGTGCTTCATCAGCTGTCCCATCCACGTACCTCCGCATCAGTAAGAGCCCGTTCGAGCTTCGCGTACTCCGTCCGGGCCGCCGCCAGGACGTGCGGCATGCGGACCGGGGCTCCGTCGTCCGCAGCAAGGAAGGCAGCCGCCAAAGCGATGTTGGCGATCGAACCGCCGGTCACCGTAAGCCCGGCAAGCCGTTCCGGGGCGAGGTTGTCGACCGGGGTCGCAGCCGGGAAGGCGCGGCGCCAGATCTGGGCGCGCAGGGCCTGGTCGGGGAACGGGAATTGGACGACGAAGCGGAGGCGGCGCAGGAAGGCGGTGTCGAGGGCGTCCTTGAGGTTGGTGGTGAGGATGGCGAGGCCGCGGTAGGTCTCCATGCGCTGGAGGAGGTAGCTGACCTCGATGTTGGCGTACCGGTCGTGGCTGTCCTTCACCTCGCTGCGCTTGCCGAACAGCGCGTCGGCCTCGTCGAAGAGGAGAACCGCTCCGCCGGCTTCGGCGGCGTCGAAAACGGAGCGGAGGTTCTTCTCGGTCTCACCGATGTACTTGCTCACGACCTGGCTCAGATCGACGCGGTAGAGGTCGAGGCGAAGGTCGTGCGCCAGCACCTCGGCGGCCAGGGTCTTGCCGGTGCCGCTCGGGCCGGCGAAGAGGACGCTGGTGCCGAGGCCACGGCCGCCACGGGCGCCGAAGCCCCAGTCGTCGAGGACGCGCAGGCGGTGACGTACGTGGGTGGCGAGTTGGCGCAGGACACGGGTCTGCGGAGGCGGGAGGACCAGGTCTTCCCAGGAGGCGCGGGGCAGGATGCGCTGGGTGAGGGCGTCCAGGGCGGGGCGTGCTTGGGCGGCGCAGGCCTCCCAGAGGCGGGGGCCCGCGGTGTCGGCGGGGGCGTCCGAGGTTGCTGCGCGGGCTGCGGCGCGCACCGCGTCGAGGCTGAGGTCGAACTGGCCGATGACGCGGTCTAGCCAGCCGTTCAGCTGGGCGGCGCGGCGCGGGCCGAGCGTCTCGGTCCACAGGGCCCGGGCGTCGGCGGGAGCGAGGGGCGGGATGGCGATCGCCGGGGGGCGGGCGTCCGGTCCGGACAGGGGCTCGCGGGCGATGAGCACGGTGCGCACGTCCGTGACGGAGGCGAAGTCGACGGCGGCGCGGGCCTGGTGTGCGTCGTCGATGTCAAGCAGCCACCCGACGCCGCCAAGCGCGGTCTCCCGTTCACACAGCCGCGAGAGCAGTTCACGCTCTGCAGGCGCGGCCGGCAGCTCGGCGGCGCGCATGAGGTAGGGGCGCAGACCGACCCCCTTACACGCGGCGGCAGCGACCGCCAGCAGGTTGGACCGCTGGGCTCCGTGCACCTGCGCGACCTGCACGGACAGCGACGTCAATCTGTCGGCCGCGTCCCCCAGCGCGGCCGGCAGAGATTCGGGGACGGGCACCGGCCGGGCCAGCGGCGCCAGCCTCATGTCCAGGTAGGTCACGCCGACGAGAGTGTGCAGGACGCGTTCATCGATGCGCAGCGGGCTTGTCGTCGGCACGTCGGGGTGGACGACCTCGGCCAGGCGCCAGCGCCGCAGCGGCGCAGCCGGGATGAGGGCGCTCCAGTGAGCTCCGGGAAGCACCGCCAGGGCGAGGCCGAAGGTGGCGTACCGGCGTGCCGGGTCGCCGTGAGCCGTGGCGCACGCCGCGGCGAAGGAAGAGTCCAGTTCCACCCCGGCGCACATCAGCAGTACGTCCCGCTCGAAGTCCGACAGGCGGAACGCCTTCTTGATGTCTTCGAGCGCGGGCGGGGCGGTCATGGCCTTCAGAGCGGCGGCGCAGACGTCCTCTAGCTCGGACAGAGCAACGTGGTCACCGTCGGCGAGCAACCGGTGCCGCAACACGTCGAGTTCGGCGGACAGATAGCGCTGGTTGGCCTCGGTCCAGTCGGTGGGCGTGGCCGGTACGATCATGGGAACGTCACCTTCGGCCGGTCGTAGGCCTTCCCCGTGTCGCCACCGAGCGGGCTCTCCGCTCCGTCCACCTGGACTCGTACGAGATAGTCACCGGCTTCGACGCCCTTGGTCACCACGGTGATGTCCGGGTCGGAGACCTCCGCATCGCCCCGAGGCGGTACGACGAATCGATAGGAACGGGGCGAGGCCGCCCCATGGCCGTTGAGGAGCAGGACGACACGCTGCCGCCGCCCGACCCGGGGGCTGATCGGCACCGTGACGTCGACCGTTCCCGGCGCTCCGGGTGCCGCTCTCACTCCTCCCGGTGCGATGACCGGCCGTACGACGACGGGCACCGTCCTGGACTCGACGGCATCCCGGCCGACCTGCAGTCCGTGTACCCCCGCGCGTATGTCGGCCGGGAGGGCGACCGTGAGGTGAGTGTCCGCCGCCTGGTCCGCCTTGATGGGTTCCTCGACACCGGTCACCCGGACCCGGGTCGTCTCACCGCCCAGTCCGGATCCCTCGATCCGGAGTTTCGTACCCGCCGTGATCGGGTCGTCCGCCCCGGAGGCGGCAAGAACCCTCGTGACCTCGACCGCGCGGAACGGAGCGACCTCCACATGGCGCTCACGCACCGGCAGCACGTTCCGCGTGCCGATGTCGCTGGTCAGCAACACCACCGATCCCTGATAGGTCACGGAGAGCCGATAAGGGACCTGGAAGAACGTCGACCAGAGTTTCGAAAGCTCCTCCAGGCTCAGCGGAAGCATGGTGAGGCGGACGACGTCCATCTGGTCGGCGAGATCGGCGAACTCCAGATACGGGGCATCGCCACTCGCGACCGCCTGCTCCAACGCTCTGCGGACGAGCTGCCGGGTGAGAACGGGCCGTGCGTTGATCGTGTTGACCACGACGCCGAGGAGTCGCTGCGGTTCGAGATCGCCTTCATCACCGGAGAATGTCAACAAGTAGTGCAGATCCAGGGCCTGTTGAGGCGGGGCCAGCGGCGCACCGTCCGTCCGCCGGGCCGGCAGACCGTCACCGCGCCATGCCGCGTTGGGAGTCACCTGATAGAGGAAGACGTTCACACCGCGGGCATTCGGGCCCGTTGCGGCCGGAAGGTCCGGCCGCAACGTCGTCACGTGGACGTTGGGCACTCCTCCCGCGCCCTGCGCGGCCAGCGCCTCGCCGAGGGCGTGGGCGAGCGTCGCGGTGACCGCCGCCAGGGCCAAGGCGTTGCTCATGACGCTGCGCCCCCTTCATCCGGTGGGCTCGTGGGCCGCTTCCCCCACCGTCGCGGGACCACGTCACCCGGCCGTCACCGCCCAGGTGGGGCCGTGCCTGTGGGTATGGTCACGTCATCGCGTGCCGCATCATCGCGAAGAACTGGACGGACGGCTCTACCCCGAGTTCGGCCAGCAGCAGCGTGCGGAAGGCCTGGTAGTGCCGCACCGCTTCCGCGATGTTGTGTTCCGCCAGGTGGATCGACACGACCGCCCGGTGGGCGCTCTCGCGCAGCGGTTCCATGCGTACGCTCTCCAGTGCCGCCTCGAGGGCGAGAGCGTGCTGCCCCTGGGCCGCGAGGTGTTCGGCCACGGAGTCGAGTGCGTGCAGCCGCAGTTGACGCAGTCGCTCCCGCTCGAACAGGACCCAGTCCTCGTACCAACCGGGCAGAAGGTCGCCGCTGAAGAGCAGGTCGAGGGCCGGCTCACCGCCGAGAGAACCGGTCGACCGTACGACGCTCAGCGCGGATTCGCCCAGTGCTCGCGCGTCGACGTGCACGGTGTCCTCGAGCGACAGGGTGTCCCCGCCGCTGCGGACGATGGGTGGGCACTCGCGGTGCAGCCGCCACAACGTGGTACGGAGGCTGCCGTGGGCGCGTTCCTCGGTGGCGTCGGGCCACAGGGTGCCCGCGAGTACCGCGCGGGTGGCGTGTCGGCGCAGTCCCAGGTAGGCCAGGAGCCGCTGGCCGCCCGCGCACACGTCGACGGAGGTGGCACCGTGTTCGAGCCGGAAGCGGTCGAGCAGATACAGGCCGGCGAAGCGATCAGCTGTGGTCATGAGGCGCCTGCCGGTGTCGGCCTGGCAGCGCAGTGCCACGTGGCCGCGGCTCGGGGGTCCTTCTGGCCGCACGCCTGCCACTCCACTGTGCCCTGCAGGACTCCCGCGCCCGCGCCGGACAGCGGAGGAAGGGAGGCCGGCAGCTTGGCGTGGAAGTCGTCGATCGCGCGACAGTTCACACAGATCTCCTGACAGACCGCCTCGTATCGATTCTCCTGACAGACCGCCTCGTATCGATCCTGCGAGGCGGGCGGCTTGGGCCCGTGGATCATGGGCGCAGGCTCCGTGCGGCGGCGAGCACGCCGGCCGCATATCCGTCGACGCGAATCCGGGCGGCCGGGCCAGGAGTCGGGGTGACGGTGAGCGTGGTGTCGCCGTCGGTGACGTCCGCAGTGGTGCACGGGCGGTCGTCGACGAAGACGTCGACGCGGTCGAGCCCGGCCGTGCGAAGGGACAATGCGCCGTTGTGCGCGTCGCGTGCCACGTCCAGACGGAAGGACGGCAGGGCCGCGAGCGCCTCCCCCGCGCGGGCGAGCAGGTCGGCGTTGTCGTGGAGGAGGTCGTCACGCGTCAGGTGGTGGCGGATGTCCGGTACGACACCGAGGTCCTCGACCGGGGTACCGGCCCGGGCGCCGACCCGTACGGTGCGCCGGATGGCGACCCGGAGGTTCGCGCCGCCGGGCAGCGGTCGGTAGGGGGACTCGGGGTCGGGGGTGGGTACTTCGAGGAGGGACTTGAGGAGTGCGTGCGTCCAGACGTTGGCCCCGCCTGCGCCGGTGTTGTCGTCGGTGCCGAGAACCGGGCCGATGCCGTGGTCCTGGAAGCCGGCCGCGAAGATGTCCGTCGCCGAGTAGCAGCGGGCGTCGGTGACCAGCACGACAGGCCCGTGGTACTGCTGGCCGAGGGCGTTCCCCCCTGCCTCCGGCGTGATCGGGAAGGTGGCGGAGAAGGTCGCGCCGGTCTCCACCGACTGGTCCAGCGAGGCGAACCATGGGCCGAGGTCGATCTGACGGGTCGGGTTCTCGGCGTGCTGGCGGCAGATCCTCAGGTTGAGCGGCGTGCTGATGAACTGAACCGGTTCGGGGACGATCCGTCGCGGCGTCAACGTCTGCAGCAGGAACTCGGCGGCGTGGATGTGGCCGCCTCCGTTGCCGCGCACGTCCAGGACGAGTCCGGCGCGAGGAATCAGGCCGAGCAACCGGACGAACTCGTCGACGAAGGCGTCGGGATCGGTGGTGTTGAAACTGAAGATGCGGATGTGTCCGAACGTCCCCGACGGGGTTTCGACCGCACGGGCACGGAAGAAACCCGGGAGGGCCGACGGGATGTCCTGCCCGGCCGCGGCGCGTTCCGTGGTCAGGGCCGTCGAACCGCCGGCCTCCTCCAGGCCCACCACCTCCGGCACGTAGAGAAGCTTGGTCGCCCGGTTCATTTCGTCACCGCCCAGGTCGAGGCCTTGGGCGATCGCCGCGACGCCGAGGTCGTCCGCGTTGACGAACGGCGGCAGGTTCTCGGTCACCAGCCACTGCTCACGCAGTTCGCGAGCTGTTCCGTCCTGTCCGGTGTAGCCGAGGGTCACCCATTCCTCGTCGGGCGGGCGGTGGAGGGCGAGCGGCCGGATGGTGAGCGACTGCAGCCCCCGGGAGTGCCGGGCCGCAGGGTTGCTCCCCGCGAAACGGTCCGCGCACAGGTCGACCTCACGGTCGATCGGTACACCGTTCCAGTACGTGACTTCGGTTCCCGGACCGAATCCGGGGGCGGTGAAGTCGCGTACCACGCGGGTGACCATGTACCTGCGATCCGCCCCGTCGGCGTATTCCTCGATCTGGAACGGGAGATAGGCGATCTTTCCTGCGAAGGGCCGTGGCAGTACGTAGTTGGTGTGCAGGTCCCGCACGGAGTGGAAGATCGCCGACAGCTCCGCGTGGAAGCGCCACTCCGGATCGGTCGCACCGTCGGACTGCCGGTTGAGCCGGGTGAGCAGCAGTCGTAGCCGCTGGACCGGGTTCACGGCGTGCATCGCCGTCTTCAGCGGCAGGTGCGCGTAGTTCTGCTCGATGAGGACGAGCGCCTGCTGGACCAGGGTCCGGCGCTCCGCGAGCGTCAGTGTGCCCGCGGAGCGCAGGAAGTCGGACAGCGTCGGTGCCTCCCCCAGCTGTTTGGTCACCCAAGCGGGCGTTGAGGTGCTCATCAGTGATCCCCCTTCACTCGATGTCCCTTGCGGCCCCCCAGCGCAGCACACCGGCACCCCGGACGGCATCGGGGAACGCCCTAGGGTGTCGCGCCGGGGCCGGTGTCCGGGTTGCCGGGGAGCCTGCCGTCTCCCCGGGCGAGGAGGGTCAGGACGTGGTGGTCGCTCACTCCCTCCGCGCCCTCCCAGAGGTCGACCCCACGACGGCGCAGCCCGCTCTCCAGGGAGAGTTGGGCGATCTCGGCACCCTGCGGGTCGACGCGGCGGGAGAGCTCGACGAAGTCGAGTGAGCCGCGGGTCACGGCGGTGACCTGCCAGTGCTCCACGTTCAATTCCACGGCGGACCAAGCGAGTCGGGGCCAGCGCCGGACGGCGACCGGCCCGAGGACGGTGAGCGCGTCGATGTCCACCGGACAGTCGGCGCACTCGTCAAGGAAGGACCGTTGGGCGCCGCTGAACAGTCCGTGCAGTGGACCGCGGCGGGCGAGCACCCCGGCGACCGTGCCCTCCGCGTGTGTGGTGGTCAGGGCGGCGGAGAGCACCCGTCGTTCACCCCGCCACTCGGCCTCCACACGCGTGGGCCGGTGTCCGGCGATACGGGAGCGTCGGCACGGACACAGTTGCGCGACGGTGTCGTCGCGCTGGTGCAGTATCTCGCGCAGGCGGAGGATCACCCCTGCGTCCCGCAGAGGCAGCCGGTCCGGAGACACGTCGGACCGCTCGCAGAACCAGACACGGCCGGTGAGTTCCTCTCCTGTGTCGCCGTCCCACACTCCTGCGGCGAGGGCCTGGCCCGGAGACAACGTCACCTTGAGTACGACGGCATCGAGCCGGTCACGACTAGCCACTCCGTGCCTCCTGGGGGAGCGCTCTCCCCTCGCCAGCCCACTGCGGGAGCGGGCCGATCGCATCAGGGAACTCCCCACGCCCCACCAGAATGTGACGGGCCGACAGGAAGCTGCGGCTCTGCGTAAAGCACCCTCCGGGATCAGCCGCAGGAGGGCACCCTGGTGCTGCGACCACAGAATCCGTCGCTGCTCGGGGGCGCGGGGGCATCATGGACGAGCACATGTCACGGGGCGGGGCAACGCCCATCGGGCGAGGCCGGGAGTGCGGGCTGCTGGACGGGTTGTTGGACTCGCTCCCCGACCGGGGCGCAGCTCTGCTGCTGCTCGGCGAACCCGGTATCGGGAAGAGCACACTGCTCGACTACGCCGCCCGGCGCGCCGGCACCCATGTGCTGCACATCCGAGGTGTGGAGTCGGAAGCGGTTCTTCCGTACACCGTCCTGGGCGACTTGTTGCTGCCGATCCGCAAGTACTTCGCCGAGGTGCCGACGGCTCAGCGCAGGGCGCTGGAGGGATGCCTCGCCCTGGCCGACATCGCCGACCCGAGTCCGTACGCCGTGTGCGCGGGGACCCTGGGAGTGCTGGCCGCTGCGGGTGAGACCGAGCCGCTGGTGGTGCTCGTCGACGACCTGCACTGGGTGGACCCTTCGTCCCGGCGCGTGCTGCAGTTCGTCGCGCGGCGACTGGACACCGAGCGAGTTGCGTTGGTGATGGCGGTGCGGACGGAGCCCGGCGAGGACGGCGCCTGGGAAGGCATACCCCAAGTGGTGCTCGACCCGCTGGACGGCGACGAGTGCCGGCAGCTGCTGCGGCGGCGTGGGCTGGATCCGGCAGAGCCCGCGGCGGCCCGGCTGGTCCCGCTGAGCATGGGGAATCCGCTCGTCCTGGTGGAGTACGCGGACGCGCTGGTGCAGGCCCGGATGCGCGGCGACGACTTGGACGAGCAGGGGTGGCAGACCCCGGGTCCGCTGGTGGAGCGGGCCTGGCAGGGGCGGATACGGGCGCTCCCCCAAGGGACTCGCGACGCGCTGGTGTACGTCGCGGTGTGCCGTTCCCCGGAGTTCGCCGTGCTGGAGCGAGCACTGGATGCCGTCGGTCTGTCGCTGGGTGCGCTGGCAGCGGCCGAGGAGGCAGGCTTGGTGCGCGCCGGAAAGGAGGCCTACGAACTGCGGCACCCTGTACTGCGCCCTCTGCTGCTGGCGCACTGCCCGGTCGCCCAGCGTCAGCGCGCGTACCGGATTCTCGCGGATCTGTCGTCGGGCGAACTCCGTACGTGGTACCTCGCGAATGCAGCGGCCGGGCCGGACGAGACGGTGGCCGCGGCGCTCGCCTCGGAAGCGGAGCAGGCACGGCGGCGCGGGGCGTTCGGCGTCTCGGCGAGGGCGTGGCACCGGGCGGCCCAGCTGTCCCCGGCTGCGCAGGACAAGACCGTACGTCTCCTGAACGCCGCTCGCGACGCCTTCTACACCGGTGCCACGGCCGAGGCTGGGGAGTGGTGCGAACAGGCCTTGCGATACAGCGTCGAGCCGACTGTGACCGCCGACATTGAGCTACTGCGGGGTCAGACACGCAGTTGGGCCGGCGATCAGGCCGAAGCACACCGGCTGTTGATCGCGGCGGCGGGCACCGCCGAGCGGGTGGACCCGGCACGTGCCTGCGCGCTGTACGGCGCGGCCGTGATGCCCGCGGCGATGGGCGGCCACATCCGCCTGGCGGCGGACAGTGCAGACCTCTGCGAGAGCCTGGCAGGCAAGCTGGGCACCGCACCGGAGATGCAGCTGGGCAGGGTGATGCAGAGCAATGCGAGGGCGTTGGCAGGGCAGATACGAGAAAGCCGTCCGCTGCTGCTCGACAGCAAGGCCGCGCTGCACGGTGACTGGGCCCTGGAGGAGCGGCAATTGGCCGTGCTGATCGGACAGGCGCTCTCCTGGGTGGACGAAGAGGATCTGGCGCATGAGGTGTTCGGAGCGGTGATCGACCGGGCCCGGCGCGACGGTGTCCCGGCTTTGCTGCCCTTCGCCCTGGTGGGGCGCTGTGAAATGGAGTCGTGGAACCGATGGGCGGCGGCCCGTGCTGACGGAACCGAGGCGCTGCGCTGGGGGCAGGAGTTCGGCCACAAAGCGATGACCGGGTACGCACTGACGTCGCTTGCGCGGCTGGAGGGACTGCGCGGCGACCGGGCCGCCTGTGAGGATCGGATCGCGTACTTCGAGGAACACTGCGCTGAGGGCATCCCCGGTCTGGAGATCTTCGCCCAGTCCGCGCTCGGCTCTGCGGCCCTGGCGGCAGGGGACCTCGGGCCGTGCCGAACGCATCTGGAGCGGGCGTTCACGGGGGCCGCGGAAATGGGGCTGGGCAACCCCAACCTGATGCCCTTCGTCGCGGACCTGGCAGAGGCGCACAGCCGCACCGGAAACCAGGAGCAGGCCATGGAGATCGCCCTCTGGCTGCGGGAACGCGCACAATCCACCGGCCTGGCCTGGCCGGCCGCGGCCCATGCCCGGTGCCGGGCCATGCTCGCCGAATCAGCCGACGCGGTGCAGGAATGGCTGGCCGAGGCCGAACAGGCACACGCCCGACGCGCGATGCCCTACGAACTCGCCCGCACCCGGCTGGTGTGCGGGGAGACGCTGCGTCGGCTGAGGCGTCCGGCGGCAGCCCGTGACCCCCTCCGCAACGCGCTGCGGGCCTTCACCGCGCTCGGCGCCTCCCCCTGGGCGGCCAGGGCAGCGGCGGAACTCGCCGCAGCCGGCGGACGGCCCGTGCCAGGCGAAGCCAAGCGGCCACAGGTGGACATCCTTACGGCGCAGGAGCTTCAAGTGGCCCGCGCCGTCGGGGAAGGCCTCAGTAACGTCGAGGCCGCAGCGGCCCTGTTCATGTCCCGCAAGACGGTGGAGGCACATCTCACCCGCATCTACCGCAAGCTCGGCATCCGATCGCGCTCTGACCTGGCCCGCTGCCTGGCGCAGGCGGGAGCCGTGGGCTGATGCGACAGACGCCGGGCTCCTCGACCAAGGCCCCGCCCGCGCCAACGGAAGGGCACGTGCTCAACCGACAATCGCTTGATACCGCCGGATACGCCCCACCGGTGTCACGGGCCGCGTTCGGCCACCTCACGGCTGCCATGCTGATTGCGGGATATCCGCCGGGGGACCCGACGACGTGCTCCGGCACGCTTCCTGTGCCAACCACCGGCCTCGGATACGCGAGCTCCAGTGTGGCAGCACAGCCGGATGGTCGCCTCGTCTCATAGTCGCGGATGGCCAGGCACCCAATCCGGCGAACACTCCCCCAGCAGCGGCCCCACTGAGCTGCCGACAGCAGGCACCCCGGCCACGGCTTCGACAGACCCACGGCGATCTCGTCCAGCTCCCAAGTGTGCTTCGGCTCGTTCCGTGCACTGCACAGGACTCCCGCACCGGATTGGGGTGCGACGGGCGGCGCAGTGAAGATGTCGATCTCGCCACACAGCTCCACGACGGTGATGTCACCGACGGCATGTTCCGTGTGGTGAGGCGTGGACCTACGGTCAATTCCGAACGTGGTATGAGACAACAGGGCAAAGCCAAGCGGTGGTTAGGCCGGTCGGCCATGTTGCCTGGTTCGGACGCAACTGCCGTGCGCCGAGTGAGGGGAGATGGCCGACCGGCCCAGCGATACCAGTGCCTCCCGGAAGGCTGGGCCCTGACCGAGCCCAGCGCCGCGGGTCGCCGGAGGCGAGGGTGACAGGGGAGCCCGCGTCGCGCGGACGGTCATGGACGCTTCGGGATGAAGCACTCCCCACTGCCATGGTTCGGCAGTACCGTCCGCACATGGGGGAAGATGGCACGGTTGCGTGCCCGTATTGTGCGTTTGCCGTTCGGGCAGGGGGATTCGAGGTCGTTCAGGCCGGCTTCCCGAGAGATTTCGACGACATCGAGCATATGATCACCGGGGCCTCGCGCTTCGGCGTGTGTCCGCAGTGTCTGCGTGCCAATGTGCGTGTCGAGCGTATCTACGTCGTGTCGATCACGCCTGCCCAGCTGGTCCTGCTGCGACCGCCGACCGAGTCGTCCGACGAGGATGTGGGCCACCTGCTCGACGCGGTGCTCCCAAACCTCCCGGCGGGTTGGAGAGCGGAAGTGGTCCACGACATCGCGCAGTTCCGGGAAGCCGTCGGGCTCTCGGCCCTGGCCAGTGTTCGCCTGGACACGCTGGCGGAAATCGTCCGCGGCACCCCCAGAGACGGCCTGCCGCCATTGGCGCCGGTGGGACCGCGTGATCGCGCCTACCACGCCGCGCTCGCGCTGGTCGGGCGCCCCGGCGTCCTGGTCTTCACCGAGCTCCCGGATGGCGCTACACAGGACGACGCTCGCTCCCGGCTTGAGGAGGCGCGCCGGTTCCAGCTCACCATTGGCTTCTTCGAGGTCTTCGCCGGGACACCGCTCGCGGGATTCGACCCGTACGCGGCTGTCGAAGAGCACTTCGTGCCCGCCTGTTTCGAGGACGAGCGGGTACTGCACACCATCGCGCTGGTGGCGCGGAGCGGCAAGGAATCCGCGGATCCTGTCGTCATCGACGCCGCCCTCGGGGCCGCCGCGGGCGAGCGGCGCTCCCCGCGGCGCCGGGAACTGGCTGAGGGCCTCGTGGCGGCCATCCGTCGAGGCGTGGAGGTGCACGACGATCCCACCATGTGGCGCGGGCTGGTGGACACCGAGGACATCCTGCGCAACATCCTCGCCGGACGTTCGTCGATCGACGATGAGGAACAGATCAAGGAGATGGCGGCGATCGCCTCCACACTGGGCCACGGCGTAGAGGTGTTACGGCGATACGGCGACCGGCTGCGCATCCATGGGCCCCTGGAGAACATCGCCGAATATGTCGACCTTGCCTTAGCCGTGGCCGCCGAGCGGGGAAGTGCTCCCCAGGCAGTCGCCGAGATGTTCGCACAAACGGCGGCCTCCGCAGCGATCGACGACGCAGTATCGCTGGTGCCCCTGCTGCTCGATCGGCTCGAGCCCGCACGGCTGAACATGGTGGTGCCGACTGTGCGGACACTTGCCAAGCGGCTGACGGACAGCGGGGAACCACGTCGAGCACTCTCGCTACTCGACGACGTGGAAGAAGCGTTCGACTGGGATGCCCTCGATCCTCACGCGTCCGCAACAGGCCGCGCAAGCCTGCTCAATGAGCGCGGCAACGCCCTGCACACGTTGCTCGACACACAAGCGGCACTGACGGCATACGACGAAGCGCTGGTGACGGTCGAAGGACAAGGGCACGATGACGACGTCCGGTTGTTCCGGCTCAACCGCGCACGAGCGCTGCGGGACGCCGGACACCTACCCCGAGCGATCGCGGAAATCCGGGACCTTCTCGATGGCCTCGACGGACGCGCGCGGTTCGATGCACTCTTCGCCCTCGGGCTGGCGTTCCAGCGCAACGGTCAGTGGCAGGAAGCGCAGGCCGTACTCGACGAGGCAGCCGAACTCGCACAGTCAGAGCCGCTCGACGATCAGTTGACACGCTTCTTGGCAGCGCGGCAGACCAACATCCGCAACCTGGGCCGGGAAGAGCAGACCCCGTCGCTGCTCGACGCAGTACGCACGAGCCCCTTCGTCTCGGCGCGCCTGCATCTGCTCACGCTCGGCGCCGGTGCGGTCGCCGCACTTCGGTGCGCCGAGCCCAGTCCGGAGTTGAGCGCTACGACGGTCGAGCTCGCGCGCCGATTCGGCTTACCGGCGCGCGCCACGCACGATCCGGAGCTTGCGCTCACCTGGGCGGAAGCAGTGCGCCTGGCCGGCGACACCGCACTGGCCCGGGACACGGTCGAAACCGCGCTCGCCACCCTCCGCCATCCGCTCCTCGGCCTGCACGCCGCGACCACGGCGGCCGAGATGGCCATCGACGATGCGCGGTGGGAGGACGTCGACCGCCACGTCGAGCAGGCAGCCATGTTCATGACGGAATTCGCCGGCGCGGCGACGGTGGGTGCCACCACTGTGACGCTCGCCGACACGTTGGCCGACGTCCGCCACCTCGGTGTCCGGCTCGCCGCCGCTCCTGAGGACCCCGGTCACGACCGCACACTCAGCACGCTCGCGGACCTTGGTTCATCGCTTCAGCTCTCCCTGCAGATCGCGCGCGAGCACCTGCCGGTCGGCGGTGATGTGTGCGCGCCGGAAGGCACCTCACTGCAGGTTCTGCAGTGGGTCGACGGCGGGGAAGCCCAGGTGCCGCTGCTGGTGGTCGTCGGGGACGGCACGACCGTGCACCGGGGGAAACCGCTGCACACCGGGCTCGTCCACCGCCTTGGGGAGCGTATCGCGGGGCGCCTGGACCGGACACCGGCTCTGGACTCCCGTGACGTCCTCGAAAATGTTGCCCAATTCCGCGCCTTCCGCGATGCGATGGCAGGTGCGCTCGTAAGCCTTCCGATTGATCCGGCCGCACCGCTGACGGTCGTGCCGTCCGCGCCGATGGTCGGCGTGCCGGTTCATATGGCCATGCCGGATCGTGCCGTGGCCCTGAGCCCAAGCCTGGCCGTCGCGGTTTCCCTCGCCCACGAGGCGACCGCGGCCGCCCGGCAGGCCGACGCGGTCGGGGAGATCCGCTGCTGGTCCCACGGTGACTTCGAGCCGTTCGTGACCACGCTGACGGAAGGGGGCGAGAGGCTGCGGGCCTTGTGCACGGAGTACGGAGCTCCGTACGAGGTGGCCTCGGGCACGGCTGCCACACGGGCCGCCGTCGCCGAGCTCGTCAAGAAGTCGACCTGGCTCAAGCTCAGTTGCCACGGCGTCGCCGAGCGCACCCGCGGCCGTTTCGGGCTGCTTCTCTCCGACGGCCAACAGGCACCCCCGTCGCTGCCAGATGTGTTCAACCGGCCCGACTACGGACCTCGTTACCTGTACGACTGGACCGACATAGCCCATAAGCCTGGCCGCTGCCGTGCCGTGCTCTCAACGGCCTGTATGAGCGGCAGCTCCGGCGTCACCCTTGGCGGGGAGCAGACCGGACTCGCGCGCGCCTTCCTCACATCCGGGATCCTGTGGTTCGTGGCGCCGCTATGGCCCGTCGCTGTCGGCCCCGCCCAGCTCGTCATCAACGAATTGCTCGCTCGCTGTCTGGCAGAGCCGGCACTGCCCCTGGCGCGCCAACTGGAGCGAACGCGCAGCTCGCTACGGGACTCCGTGCCTCCCCGGGTGGCCGACGCCTTCGTGCTGCACGGTCACTCGGGCCCCGTGAACCCAACGATCTGAGGAGCCACGATGAATGACATCGACCTGCCCCAAGCCCGCACGACACTCGGGCGCCTCGACGGCAAGGCACTCGACGAGGCGGCACGGACCTATCTCCTGGGCGCACTCGACGTCGACCTCGAAGACGAAGTCGCGGAACTCTGGCAAGCGAGCTTTGCAGACCCTGACGAAGGCGCGCGCGTCAAGGAGGCGGTCGACAAACTGGCAGCGGATTCCGAGCGCGCGGAGTTGCTGCGGCTTGCGATGCTCAGGACGCTGGAAGACCGTCCAGACACGGCTCCCCTGTTCGTGGACGCAGTTGGTCAGGCAGGGCAGAGCATGTTCATCGCCGAGCTGGGCGCCGTCACGCTGGCCGCCGCGCTGCTGATTCGCGAGTGTCACCGCAAAGGACGTGCCGTCGAGAAGAACGTGGAGGTCATCACAGAGGCGGATGGGCGCAAGACCGTGAAGGTGTCCGAGGTGCGGTACGCGGCCGACGGCCCCCTCGCCCGTTTGCTGACAGCACTGGGCCTGGCCCAGCAGCCCCCTGTATGACTGCTCACCTGTGCAGTGAGCCCGCGCAAGGGTTCGCGCGGACGGTAATCCGGGGTCTGCCGTGATCAGGGCGACTTACTGAGTCGAAGGCCACCGCCGAGCAGTATGTCGGCCACGGCGTTCCGGGCGATCACACCGTAGGTCGCGTCGGTGACGATTGCAGCGGTCACACCGGCCGACACATCGCCCACCCGGTCACCGTGGCGCCGCCTCCCCAACTGGCCCCCAAGAATGACCAAGGCTGGTTTCGGGCACCCCCGAAACCAGCCTTGCCCTGCGACTGTCTCCAGTCGGGACGACAGGATTTGAACCTGCGACCCCTTGACCCCCAGTCAAGTGCGCTACCAAGCTGCGCCACGTCCCGGCCGCGTCTCCCACGGGTGTGCCGTGTGATCGCGCAGGTAAACCCTACCGTACGCGTGCGGTCGGACCGACTGGCGGGACGTCAGCCCCGGGTGGCGACGGTCTCGCGGACCTCGGTGCCCTCCGTGACCACGCGGCGCACGGTCCGCCCTACCGGAACGAGCAGCGCGGCCAGTGCCGCCGCGAGGCACAGCACGGCCAGCAGGGCGAAGCCGTGGGTGTAGCCGGACTCGTGGGGCAGTCCCGAGGGCTGCAGGTGACCGGTGACCAGGACGCTGGTGACCGCGGCGCCGATGGAGCCGCCGATGGTGCGGATGTTGGCGTTCATGCCGGTCGCGGCGCCGGTCTGGTCGGCCGGGACGCTGCCCACGATCAGGTTGGCCATGGAGGCGAAGGCGAGTCCGATGCCGAGGCCGAACAGGCCCGCGACGACGGCGATCTGCCACTGCTCGTCGTGCCAGAGGGCGAGGAACCCACAGGCCACCGCACCGAGCGCGGCACCCGCGGTGAGCAGCGCCTTCGCGCCGATCACCGGCTCCAGACGGCCGCTCAGCACACCGGAGAGGAACATCGCCACCAGCATCGGAAGCATGAGCAGTCCGGCGGCCGTGACGCTCGAGCCGAAGCCGTACCCGGCCGACGACGGCGTCTGGACGAAGCCCGGCAGGAAGGACCAGATGGAGTACATCCCGGCGCCGAAGAGCAGCGCGGCGGCATTGGTGGTCCGGACGGCGGGCAGGCGCATCACCTTCAGGTCGATCAGCGGGGTGCGGGAGCGGGCCTCGGAGGAGAGCCACAGCGTGAACAGCACGACGGCGGCGGCGAACAGCGCGAGCACCCGGACCGACCCCCAGCCCCACGTGCCCGCCTGACTGAGCGGCAGCAGCAGCGCGACGAGCCATGCGGACAGCAGGCCGGCGCCGAGCCAATTGACGTTCCCCTGCGCCCTGTTGGGCGACTCGGGCACATATCGTACGGCGATCAGGGTCGCGGCGATCACGATGGCGACCGGGATCCAGAACAGCCAGCGGTAGTCGAGCGCGGTCACGATGGGTCCGGCGGCGACCATGCCGACGCCACCGCCGGCGGCGATCACGGCGGACAGGTTGCTGATGGAGCCGCTCACCTCGGAAGCCTCGAACTCGTCCCGGATGATGCCGAAGGAGAGCGGGAAGAGGGCGCCGCCGACGCCTTGGACGACCCTGGCGACGATCAGGACACCGATCGTCGGTGCGAGCGCGGCGAGGAGACAGCCGACGGCCACCGTGACCAGGACGGCGACGAGCGTGCGCTTCTTGCCGATCAGGTCGCCGACACGGCCGAGGATCGGCGTGAAGATCGAGGCGGACAGCAGATACGCGGTCATCACCCAGGTCGCGGTGGACTGCGAGGTGTGCAGCGCGTGCTGGACGGTCGGCAGGGCCGGCGCGATCAGCGACTGCAGCATGGAGAACACGCCTGCACCGGTCGCGAGGACCGTGAAGGTGAGGCGGGTGGACTTGCGGGGCATGAGGAGCCTCTCCGAACGAACGGGGTGCGGCCGGAGCCTCGTGGGAAGCGGTCGCGGAAAGGGCGAAGCGCACCTCGACTGCTAAAGTGGAGGTGCGCCTCCACTCTAGCGGAGGCAACCCTCCGCTTCAACCGTTCCGGAGGTATACCTCCGTTTCGTCTCCCGGGAGGCAGTCGTGACCGCCCCGTCGTCGTTCCCCGTCAGCGAGATCGTCGCGGCCCGCCGACCTCACCGGAAGGACGCCGCCCGCAACTACGACGCCCTGCTGGCCGCCGCGCGCGAGGCGTTCGCCGAGCACGGGGCGGAGGCCTCCCTGGAGGACATCGCACGGCGCGCGGGCGTGGGCATCGGCACGCTGTACCGGAACTTCCCCACTCGCCGCCATCTCTTCGAGAGCGTCTACGCGGACGAGGTGAACACGCTGGTGCGGGTGGCCCAGGAGCTCGCCGACCGGGAGCCCTGGGAGGCGCTCACGGCGTGGCTCGACCGGTTCGCGGGCTACATGGTGACCAAGCGGGCGGTGCGCGAGGCGCTCAACGACGAGTCGGAGATCTTCGCGGCGTGCCGGGAGTCGATGTACGCGGCGGGCGGCCCGCTGTTCGCGCGGGCGCAGGAGGCGGGGCTGGCCCGGCGGGACATGGACTTCGTGGACCTGTTGCGGATGGTCGCCGGGATCACGGCGACGACGTTCGACGACGACGTCCAGCGCGATCGGGTGCTGTCGATCGCGCTGGACGGGGTGCGAGCGGCGCGTGGGGCGGAGAGCGACTAGGAGCCCCCGCGCCCGGAAGGTCAGTGGGCGGCGACCAGTTCCCGCTCGCTGCCGGTGGGCGCCTGCCGTGAGCCGCGCAGGGCGGCGACGCCGATGAAGACCATGGACGACAGGCCGGCGACGGCGAAGGCGGTGAAGCCCCGGTCGCCGTTGCCCGAGGCGAGCAGCCGGCCGCCGAGCCAGGGGCCGAAGACGGCACCGAAGCGGCCCATGCCGGAGGTCCAGCCGACCGCGGTGGCCCGGTTGTCCGCGCGGGAGCGGATCGAGACCGTCGCGTAGATCATCGTCTGGGCGCTGTTGAGGAAGACGCCGGTCAGGAAGACGACGATCATCGTGACGGCCGTCGACAGGTGGACGCTGAGCAGGAAGACGCCCGCCGCGGTCAGCGCGAACCAGATCGCCGCGATGCGCGGGGCGCCGAAGCGGTCGGCGGCGCGGCCCGCGACCAGCATGCCCACGATGCCGCCGAGGTTGAACACGACCACGAAGGACAGGGCGGAGCCCAGCTCGTACCCCTCGGCCCGCATCAGGGTGGGCAGCCAGGTGGCGACGCCGTAGACGAGGAGCAGTCCGCCGAAGGAGGCCGCCCAGTACAGCAGGGTCTGGATCCACTCGTTGCCGCGGAACAGGTTCGCGAGGTTGCCCCACCGGTCACCGGCGCCACCGGTCCTCGCGGCCGGCACCTCGACGTCGTACCGCCCGGCGAGCGCCCTGGCCTCCTCGGTGCGGCCCTTGGCGACCAGGAAGCTCAGCGACTCGGGCAGGAACTTCGCCAGCACCGGGGCGAAGAGCAGCGGCAGGACGCAGACCCAGAACGCGGCACGCCAGCCGACCGGGTCGACGAGCCACTTGGCGACGTAGGCGGAGAGGATGCCGCCCGCGTGGTGGGCGGTCATCAGCAGGCCGATGACGATGGCGCCGCGGCCGCGCGGGGCGTAGTCGGAGACCATGCTGATCGCGGTCGGCAGCAGGCCGCCCAGGCCGACGCCGGCCAGGGTCCGGCCGAGGCCGAAGACGGCGACGCCGTCGGCCAGTGCGCACAGGCCTGAGGCCAGCGAGAAGAGGGTCACGCAGGAGACCATCAGCTTCTTGCGCCCGATCCGGTCGGCGACCGTCCCGGCGGCCAGGGCGCCGACCAGCATGCCGAAGGTGGCGTAGCTGCCGAGGTCGCCGGCCTGGTCCGGGGTGAGGCCGAAGGTCCTGGTCTCCAGCAGGTGGGGCAGCACCGAGCCGTAGATGAACATGTCGAGGCCGTCGAAGAGCACGGCCAGCCAGCACAGACCGACGACCAGGAGGGCCAGCCTGCCGCCGCGGGCGGAGAGCGGGGAGGGGGAGGAGGACATCGTTGGTTACCTCTCGTACGTGGTGCGCCAGACGCTAAGGAGCCACCCCATGAGTGTCAACGCTTTTGTCAACAATCTCATCGACAATCAAGGCGAGGGGTGGCTCCGAACGCCTCAGCCGACCGGCGGCGTCCCGTGCGTGTGGAACGACTCGATGGTCTTCAGCCCCCAGGCCTGCCCCTTCCCGCGCTCCTCCTCGGTCCAGGTGACCAGCGGCCAGTCGGGGGCGAGGACCAGCCGGGTGAGCGGGTTGCACAGCTCGATGCGGTTGCCGCCTGGCTCGTAGACGTAGAGGAAGAACGTCTGCTGGATGGCGTGCTTGTGCGGGCCCGTCTCGATGAACACCCCGGTGTCGATGGCGAGATCGGCCGCGCGCAGCACGTCCTCGCGGGTGTCGGTGGCGAAGGCGATGTGGTGCAGCCGGCCCGCGCTGCCGGTCCAGTCCGAGGTGTAGACGACGTCGTACGACTTGTTCGTGTACGTCAGCCAGCGCGCCGCGATCTTCCCGCTGTCCAGGCGGATCTGCTCGGTGGGCCGGGCGCCGAGGACGTTCTGCTGGAACTCGGCGTTGGCGAGCACGTCGGCGGCGAGGAAGTTGATGTGGTCCAACCGCCGTACGCCCACTCCCCTGTTGGGCTTGGCCTGCGGCTGGTTCTTCAGCGCCGGCCGCAGTTCCTCGGGGGCCCGGTAGTGCTCGCTCTCCCAGTAGAGGGCGTGCTCGTGGCCGTCCGGGTCGGTGGTGACCCACAGCTTGCCCAGGCCGGGTTCGTCCTCGACCCACCTGCCGGTTCCGCCCGACTCCTCGACCGCCTTGACACGGCGATGGAGGGCCTCCTCGCTGGAGGTGCGCAGGGCGAGCCGGCCGAGGCCGGGCTGCTCGCGGGCGGTGAGGACCAGGCTGTGGTGCTCGTAGTCGTCGTAGGTCCGCAGGTGGACCGTGCCGCCGTCCTGCCCGTTGACCGTCAGGCCCAGGTAGTCGGTGAAGAAGCCGACGCTGGCGTCCAGGTCCGGTGTGAACAGCTGGGCGTGGCCGATGTGGGCGATGTCGCCGAGCGGCGGAGTCATCGGTGACCTCCTGTGGGTCGGTCGGCGGCCCGGGGGAAGACGGTGCCGTCGAAGATCTTGCGGGCGGTGCGCACCACGGCGGTACGGCGGGCGGAGGGCGGACCGTCGGCCGTGGCCGTCACGCTGCTCTCGATGTCCAGGAATCCCGTGGGGTGTTCCATGCGGACGCGGTCGGTGGCCGGGTCGATCACCGCGATCCCCGCGCCCACGGTGCCCTCGATCCGCAGGCCCGCGGCCACGCTCGCCGCGCCCAGGACACCGATGGAGGTGTGGCAGCGCACCGGGATGAAGGTGCGGGTGGTGACCGCGCCGCCGTCGCGGGGCGGGGCGAGCAGCGTGAGCTTGGGGACGGTGGCGTCGGACACGTCACCGAGGCCCATCAGACGGCCCGCCTCCAGGCGGATGGTGCGCAGGCGGTCGGCCAGGGTCTCGTCCTCCTCCAGGTCCCGGGGTGTCTCGTAGCCGGTCACCTTGAGCGAGTCGGCCGCGATGAGGACGGTCGGCATGCCGTTGTCCACGCAGGTCACCTCGACGCCGTCGATGACGTCGACCGTGTTGCCGGTGGGGAGCAACTGCCCCTCGCCCGGCGGGAACTCGATCACCACGGGGGCCGCCGTCCCCGGTACGCCCGAGATCGCGGCCCCGCCCTTGTAGTCGACACGGCCGCCCGGCGTGGGGAAGGTCGCCGTGGCCAGGTCTCCGGTGTTGACCATGCGGATCCGGACGGCGGTCTCCTCCTGCCCCGCCGGGACCAGTCCGCGTTCCACGGCGAACGGTCCGACTCCGGCGAGGATGTTGCCGCAGTTCTGACGGTCGCTCACCTCGGGCCGGTCGACGGCGACTTGGAGGAAGAGGTAGTCGACGTCGGCCCCGGGGTCGGCGGACGGCGAGATCACGGCGACCTTGCTGGTGAGCGGGTGCGCACCCCCCAGGCCGTCGATCTGCCGGTCGTCCGGGCTGCCCATGATCCGCAGCAACAGGTCGTCGCGCAGGGCGGGTTCGGCGGGCAGGTCGCCGGCGAGGAAGTAGGCGCCCTTGGACGTGCCGCCCCGCATCAGTACGCAGGGCACCTCCTCGTTCACGACCGCTCCCCCTCGTACTCCTCGTACGTCCGGTACTCCACTCCGAGCCGCCGCAGCGTCTCGCGCAACCCGTAGCGGTCCAGGCCGAGTTGCCCGTCGACGAAGGCGGCGCGGGTGGCCGCCTCCTTGGCCTCGCGAGCCTCGGACCTCTCCACCGTCTCGGCCACGCGCCGCCGCGGGACGACCACGACGCCGTCGTCGTCGGCGAGGATCGCGTCACCCGGGTGGATCACCTGGCCGTCGACGACGATCGGTACGTTGACCGAGCCGCCGGTGGCCTTGACCGTGCCCTGTGCGGAGACTGCGCGGGACCAGGCCGCGAAGCCCATGTCGCGCAGTTCCTGGGTGTCGCGGATGCCGGTGCTGGTGACGACCCCGCGCACCCCGCGCTGTCGCAGCGCGGTCGCGAACAGTTCGCCGAACAGGCCGTCCGTACAAGGGGAGGTGGTGGTGACGACGAGGATGTCGCCCTCGCCGCACTGCTCGACGGCCGCGTGGATCATGAGGTTGTCGCCGGGCCAGCCGATCACGGTGACGGCCGTGCCCGCGACGCGTACGCCCTGCTGGACGGGGCGGACATCCGGACCCAGCAGGCCGGTTCGGCCCATGGCCTCGCTGACGGTGGCCACGCCGTACCGTGCGAGCGCGTCGACGTCCTTCAGCTCGGCCTTCGGCGGGTTGGTGACGATCACGCCGCTCATGCCAGCTCCTTCGCGATCTGCGGGTAGGGCCGCATGTACGCCTCGGCCATGGTCTTGTGGGCCAGGCCCAGGTTCGGCCCCGCGTTGCGCCTGAGCTGGACACCCCGGCGGACGGCGAGGTCGGTGTAGTAGTCCCACAGGTGCTGCTGGGCGCCGAGGCACTCCATGGCCTTGCGCTTGGTCTCCCACACCTCGGTGATGTCGAGGAGGACCTCGGGCTTGAAGCCGCTCATCTCGGGCTGGTGGGGCTCGAAGTAGAAGACCGGCGGGGCGCCGATGATCTCGCCCTCGCCCGGGTATCCGATGGCCTGCGCGAGGACGCGGGCCTCCAGGGCCATCCGGTTGGCGGCCGGGTGGTCGCCGTTGTACGGGTCCTCGACGGGATGGGTGAGCACCACGTCGGGCTGGGTGGCCCGGTAGACCTCGACGAGGCGGTCGGTCAACTCGGCGGTGGGGACCAGCGGATAGTCGCCGGCGTCGAAGAAGCGGACCTCGGCACCCAGGCGGGCGGCGGCGCGCTCGGCCTCGTCCCGCCGTATCGCCTTGATCTCCTCCAGCTTCCTGCCCTCACGCCACGCCTTGGCGGACTCCCCCCGCTCGCCGAAGGTCAGACAGGCGATCGTGACCTTCTCGCCCCGGGAGGCCGCCAGGGCGATGGCCCCGCCCGCCCGCCACACGAAGTCCCCGGCATGGGCGGTGATCACGAGGGTGGAACGTGGACGGGCGGGCGCGCCTGGCTGCGTCATCACGGACATCTCCTTGGAGTGGACGGATTCGCGCCCGCCCCGCGCGGCTCAGTCGCGCAGCGCCTCGATCACGCTGGTGAGGTGGGCGCGGACGGCCTTCTCGGCCGCCTGCGGATCCCTGGCCCTGATCGCCTCGATCATCGCCAGATGCTCGCTCAGGGAGTGCTGCGGGCGTCCCGGCCTGAGCGCCAACTGGAAGCGGTGGCGCACCAGTTGGGCGTTCAGCCGCTCCAGCAGATCCACGGCGGTCCGCTGGCCGGAGAACTCCCGCACCTTGGCGTGCAGCTCCTGGTTGAGCTCGGAGTAGGTCACCGGCTCGCCGTCGGCCACGGCCTTGGTCATCGCCGTGCCCAGCTCGGTCAGCTCGGCGAGCTGCTCGTCACTGGCCAGGGTGGCCGCCTTGGCCGCGCACAGCCCTTCCAGGACCATGCGGCACTCGGTGATGGCGACCGCCTCCTCGACGGTGACCACCCGCACCCGGGAGCCCCGGTTGCGGATCCGCTCGACGAGACCCTGGGCCTCCAGATCGATGAGCGCAGCCCGGATGCTGGCCCGTGTCACACCGAACTGCTCGGCGAGCTCGTTCTCCACCAGCCGCTGCGCCGGTGCCATCTCGCCGTGCAGGATCGCCTGCCGCAGCTGCGCGAGCGCATGCTGTTTGGCCTGCTCCCCGGTGCTCGGACGGGCTTCTTTCGGCATCGTTGCCCTCCCTGAGTGAGTGCCTGTCGAACCTAAATCTAGCCAGACAAGATTGTCAACAATTTTGTCCGCCGTATCGCCGCCGTCAGCTGACAGCCAGTCAGTCTCAGCCACCAGACCGCACCGACACCGACCGCTCCCGACCCGTGGCAGTCACCCGAGCCCTGGGTCCGCGAGCAGCACCACCCGGTCGGCCGTGACGTCGTAGCCGAGAACGGGGTGCAGTGGATCCGACTCCGGAGTCAGCAGCACTGGCTTGCCCAGCCGTCGGCCGACAGCCCGCAGCAGGTGGCACAGCGCATCAACGCCCGTCTGGCCCTGCAACTCCCGCAGATCCACATCGAAGTCGATCGCGCCGGCCTCGTGGGGCCGGAAGATCACCAGGACTCCGGGAGCAGGCCGTACGTGCAGTACCGCGTCGACGCGCCCGCCCCGGCTCATGATCTCCTCGGCTCTCGGCAGCCGGACGACGACACCGTCCTCGGAGTACGCGTACGACCATCCCCGCGACCGCACCAGGTCGAGCACCGCCTGCCAGTCCGCCGACGATGTGCCCGGGACGCGGAGGTCGGGAAGCGCCCCCATGAGGTCGGGATCGAAGAAGTTCTTGACGTCGTCCCACAACAGGTGGGGCATCACGCCATGCTGCCCGGTGCGCCCGCCCGGACGCACTCCGATTCTCTCGGACTACTTGATCACCGCGTTCGCCACCACGACCACCACCCCCAGCATCGCGTCCACCGCCCCGATACCGATCGTCGCCGCCCAGGAGCGGTGCGACCAGCGGGCCGTGACCAGGCCCAGGGTGAACAGGAGGGAGATGTTGAGGGCGAAGGCCGGGTACTCGACGCCGTCCGCGGGCCACCAGCCCCAGCCGGCGCCTGCCAGGACGATCGCCGTGGGTACGACGGCCGCGACGAGGGGCCATTCGTCGGCCAGGGTGCGCAGGGCGTCCCAGCGGCGGTGCGGGGTGCGCTCGGCGATGTAGTGGGCGTAACCGTGGGCGAGGGCGGAGGCCAGGGCGGTGACCAGGAGCCACGCGGCGTCGTAGCGGCGGCTGTCCCGGGAGGTGTGCCCGTACTGGGTGAGCGCGGCGACCATGGAGCAGGCCAGGACCGAGCCGTAGACGCCGCCGAAGAGAACGGCCTCGCGGGTGTCGTGCCGATGCGCCCGGGGCGCGGCGAGCTCGGTGTCCGCGGTGTCCGCCATGCCCTCCACGATCACCCGGGCACAGCGGCGCCGCCAGTCCGCGACGGAGTGTCCTCCCACCTGCGCCGACACTGCACACTCTGTCGACGGACGGCCCGGGAACGATCTCGCTAGGGTCGGTCCATGGACCACAGCTTCGTACTGCACATCCCCGACGCCGAGCTCGAGTCCGAGCCCCTCGCCCGGGAGCAGATCGTCTCCGGGACGCCCGAGGTCACCGGGAAGGTGGTCTGGGAGTCCGAGGACGGTCGGCAGATCCGGGGCATCTGGCAGATCACTCCCGGCGTCGTCACCGACACGGAGGCGGACGAGCTGTTCGTCGTCATCAGCGGCTCGGCGACCATCGAGGTCGAGGGCGGGCCGACGCTGGAGGTGGGCCCCGGCGACATGGCCGTACTGCGCGAGGGCGACCGTACGACCTGGACGGTGCACCGGACGCTGCGGAAGGCGTACGCGATCAACCTCTGAGCGGGACCGGGGACGCCGTCACTGCCCTTTCGGCCCCGCGGTCGTCCCCCGGATCTCCAGCACCGGCGCCGCGAGATCCGTACGCCCCGCTCCCCCGCCCCCCTCGAACCGGTCGAGCAGGCAGCGGGCCGCGCGGCGGCCGACCTCGTGGCTGGCGTTGTCGACGGTGGTGAGCCAGACGTGGCGCAGCCGGGCGATGCTCGTGTTGTCGTAGCCGACGACGGACAGGTCGCGCGGGACGCTCAGCCCCAGTTCCTCGGCGGCCGACAGCACTCCGATCGCGGCGATGTCGTTGACGGCGAAGACCGCCGTCGGCCGGTCCGTGCGGCTCAGGAGCCGGACCGTCGTGCGGTAGCCGCCCTCCTCCGTCATGTCGCTCGGCTCGACGAGAGCCCCGGAGGCGAGGCCGTGCGCGCGCATCGTCGCCTCGAAGCTCCCCCGGCGCAGCTCGCCGACGGCCCCGTATCCCGCGATGTGCGCGATGCGGTGGTGGCCGAGGCCGATCAGGTGCTCGGTGACCAGGCGGGCGCCGCGCTCGTCGTCGTTGGCGACGATGTCCACCCCCGGCAGCCTGGGCTCTCGGGCACCGGCCACGACCACCGGGAGGCGTTCGGCCACCGCTGCGAGGGCGGCGGGGTCGGGCAGTGTGCCGACGACGACCAGGCCGTCCACTCCGAGGTCGAGGAAGGGGCCCGCCGGGTCCTGCCCGGTACGGCGGTTGAGCCGGGCGTCGGCCAGGAGCATGCGCAGGCCGTTGTCGTGGAGCAGTGAGTTCAGGCCGTCCAGCAGGTCGACGAACCAGGGGTTGCGCAGGTCGTTGAGGAGGACGCCGACCGTGCGGGTGCGCTGCTCACTGAGGCTGCGGGCGGCGGCGTTCGGGCGGTAGCCGAGCTCGCGCACGGCCCGCAGCACGGCCTCCCGTTTCTCCGGGCGCACCTGGTCGGAGCCGCGCAGCACCAGCGAGACCAGCGACTTGGACACACCGGCGCGTTCGGCCACATCGCGGATCGTCGGCGGTCTCATGCGATGGACCGTTCCACGAGCCCGAGGGACTTGTCAAAGGCTTGACAGTGAGCGAATACGGCACCCAAGGTGAGCTGGACACGTAATGGAACGGTCCAAAGAGGTGCTCCCCATGGTCGATACGCTCGGTGTCGCCGTCGTCGGATTCGGCTGGATGGGGCGGGTGCACACCCAGGCCTACGCCCGCGTGCGCCACCACTACCCCCGGCTCGCGCTGCTGCCCGAGCTCGTGACCGTTGCCGAGGACGTGCCGGGGCGGGCCGAGGAGGCCGCCGCGCAGTTCGGGTTCGCCTCGACGACCCGCGACTGGCGCGAGATCGCCGCCGACCCCCGGGTGCGGGCCGTCAGCATCACCGCCCCGAACTTCCTGCACCGTGAGATCGGCGTGGCGATGGCCGAGGCCGGCAAGCACATCTGGATCGAGAAGCCGGTGGGCCTGACCGCCGAGGACGCGCGGGCGGTGGCCGACGCGGCGGACAGGGCCGGTGTGCACAGCGCGGTCGGCTTCAACTACCGCAACGCACCCGCCGTGGAGACCGCCCGCGAGCTCATCGCCTCCGGGGAGATCGGCACGGTCACCCATGTCCGCGTCCGGCTCTTCAGCGACTACGCGGCCCATCCGCAGGGCGCCCTGACCTGGCGCTACGAACGCGAACGCGGCGGCAGCGGAGTGCTCGGCGACCTGGCCTCGCACGGCGCCGACCTGGCCCGCTTCCTGCTCGGCGACATCTCCTCCCTCACCGCCGACACCGCGATCTTCCTGCCGGAGCGCGCCCGCCCCACCGGCGCCACCGCCGGGCACACCCTGGCCACCGGGGAGCTCGGGCCGGTCGAGAACGAGGACTACGTCAACTGCCTGGTGCGTTTCGCCTCCGGCGCCCGGGGTGTCCTGGAGGCCTGCCGGGTCTCGGTCGGTGAGCAGAACAACTACGGCTTCGAGGTGCACGGCACGAAGGGCGCGGTGTTCTGGGACTTCCGCCGCATGGGCGAGCTGGGCGTCAGCCGCGGCACGAGCTACCAGGACCAGCCGGTCGGCACGGTGTACGTGGGCCCGGGCGACGGCGAGTTCGGCGCCTTCCAGCCGGGCGCGGCCAACGCGATGGGCTACGACGACCTGAAGGTCGTGGAGGCGTACCGCTTCCTGCGTTCGGTCGCCGAGGGCACCTCGTACGGGGCCACGCTGGCGGACGCCGTGCACAGCGCGACCGTACTGGACGCGATGGCGCGGTCCGCGCAGAGCGGTTCGTGGGTGGACGTGCGGGTGTGACGGCCCCGGTGGGGCGGTCGGCGCGCGGGGGACGCGTCGGTACGGCGCGTCAGTACGGCATGTTGTACGGCGTCACCACCTGTATCGCCGACGGCGTCGTCGGCCCCGCGGGCGGCAGCGCTCCGTGCGCCCGCATCACGATGTGGCAGGCCTCGCGCATGTCCTGGCGCAGATCGTGGTGCAGCACGGCCGACAGGCGGTGTTCCCGCAGCAGCCGGTCGTTGTCGTGGTCGAGGTCGTGGGCCACGAACACCGCGCACTCCCTGCCCAGGTCCTCGAAGGCCCGCAGGGTGGCGATGTTGCCCCCGCCGATCGAGTAGACCGCGCGGATCTCCGGATCCCGTTCGAGGGCGGCCCGGACGAGGTCGTACTGCGTGGCGTCCAGGCCCTGGCCCTCGGCGATCTCCACCACCGCGCGCTCGGGGTGCCGGGCGCGCATCGCGCTGCGGAAGCCCATCTCGCGTTCCTCCTCGTTGCGGAAGAAACCGCTGCTGAGGCTCGTGAGGACGTTCCCGGGCCGGTCGCCGAGCCACTGGCCCATGAGGTAGGCGGCGGTCGCCCCGGCCGCCCGGTTGTCGATGCCGACGTAGGCGAGGCGGGCCGTGGAGGGCAGATCGGTGACCAGGGTGACCACGGGGATGCCGGCCTCCGCGAGCCGGCCGACGGCCGCCGTGACCTCGGGGACGTCCGGTGCCTTGAGGATGACGCCCTGGGAGCCGCGCCGGGCTATCCGGTCGAGGATCCTCGTCAGTTCCGTCACCGGGCCGGTCTCGCGGAAGTGGAAGCGCGAGCGCAGGACGGCGGGGTGCAGGGCGGGCAGTTCGGCCTCCAGGGCCGCGCGGACGGCCGTGGAGAAGCGCTCCGGGGTCTGCATCACTATGTCGATCATGAAGGTGCGGCCGACCAGCCGGACCTGGGTGCGCTGCCGGTCCAGGTCGGTGATCGCCTGGCGGACCTCGCGGGCCGTGTTCTCCCGGACCCCTCCCCTGCCGTTCAGCACCCGGTCGACGGTGGCCTCGCTCAGCCCCGCCTGACGTGCGATTTCCCGGATCGGGTAGGGGTGACCCACGCGTCTGCTCCTTGAGGGGTTTTTGATGGCTGCCTGCTGGTTGTTCGACGCCTTTGTCATGACAAGAATGACAGCGCTGAGTCGCCCCTGTCACCGAGAGGACGCAGATGTCCTTCACCGCCGTACACCGCCGTGCCTGGCTGTCCGAGCAGGACTGCGACCTCGACTCGTTCCGCGCGCTCGTCGAGCGGACGGCCGACCTCGCCGACCACCCGCACGCCTCCGGGGTGGAGCAGAACGTCCTGCTGTACGACGCCGAGCGCGTTCTCGGCGCCAAGGACCGCCGACAGGTCCAGGAGGAACTGGTGCGGGCCCTGGCCGACGGACCCGGCGTCGTGGTCTTCCGGGGGGCGTTTCCCGATCACGCGGTCGTGGACCGGTTCACCGAGGTGTTCGACTCGCTGATCCGCGAGCAGTACGCGGCGGGCGCGACCGCCGGTGACCACTTCGCGAAGCCCGGCGCCAACGAGCGGGTGTGGAACGCGCTGGAGAAGGCGGCCCTGTACGACCCCTCGGCGTTCGCCGACTACTACGCCAACCCCGTGATCGCCCTGGCGTCCGAGGCCTGGCTCGGCCCGGGGTACCAGGTCACCTCGCAGGTCAACGTGGTCAACCCGGGCGGCCTCGCGCAGACCGTGCACCGCGACTACCACCTCGGTTTCCTCTCCGACGAGGCGGCCGCGGCCTATCCGGCGCACGTGCACCGCCTCTCCCCCGTGCTCACGCTCCAGGGCGCGGTCGCGCACTGCGACATGCCGGTGGAGTCGGGTCCGACCCTGTACCTGCCGTTCTCGCAGCTGTTCGAGCCCGGGTATCTGGCGTGGCGTCGGCCGGAGTTCCAGGCCTACTTCAAGGAGCACCACGTTCAGCTGCCGCTCGCGAAGGGCGACGCCGTCTTCTTCAACCCGGCCCTGTTCCACGCGGCCGGCACCAACCGCACCACGGACGTGCGGCGCACGGCCAACCTGCTCCAGGTCTCCTCGGCCTTCGGTCGGGCGATGGAGACCGTGGACCGGGAGGCGGTCTCGAACGCGGTCTATCCGGTGCTGCTGCGGCGCCGGGCGGACGGCGCCGACGCGCACTGGCTGGACAACGTGATCGCCGCGAGCGCCGAGGGCTATCCCTTCCCCACCAACCTCGACAGCGACCCGCCGGTCGACGGACTGGCCCCGCCCTCGCAGGCGGACCTCGTACGTCAGGCGCTCGCCGAGGGCTGGAACCCGCGGGTGCTGCGGGACGCACTGCGGGCCGGCGCCGACCGGCGCACGAGCTGAAAGGTACTGGCACATCCATGGGACTTCTCGACGACAAGGTCGTCCTCGTCAACGGCGGCAGCCAGGGCGTCGGCGCCGCCATCGCCCGGGCCGCCGTCCGTGAGGGGGCGGTCGTGGCCGTCACCGGCCGCAGGCCGGAGCCGGGTGAGGCACTGGTGGCGGAGCTGGAGGCGGCCGGCGGCAAGGCTCTGTTCGTCCGCGCCGACCTCGCCGACGCCGAGCAGGCCAAGGCCTCGGTGACCCGGGTCGTCGAGGCGTACGGCCGCGTCGACTGCCTGGTGAACTCCGCGGGGCTCACCTCCCGGGGCACGCTCCTGGACACCACGCCCGAGCTGTTCGACCAGCACATCGCGATCAACCTGAAGGCGCCGTTCTTCGCCATGCAGGCGGCCGTGGCGGACATGGTCGGCCGGGGGGCGCCCGGCACGGTCGTCAACATCATCACGTCCTCGGCGCACGGCGGGCAGCCGTTCCTGGCGCCCTACGTGGCCGCTAAGGCCGGTCTGATCGGCCTGACCCGCAACGCCGCGCACGCCCACCGCTGGGACCGGGTGCGGATCAACGGCCTGAACATCGGGTGGACGGCCACCGAGGGCGAGGACGCGACCCAGAAGACCTTCCACGGCGCCGGCGACGACTGGCGCGAGGAGGCCGCGGCCAAGCTGCCGATGGGCAAGCTCGGCCAGCCCGACGAGATCGCCGACTTCGTGGTCCTCCTGCTGTCCGACCGGTCGGGCGTGGTCACCGGATCGGTGATCGACTGGGACCAGAACGTCCTCGGCGGCCTCGACTGACCCCTTCGAACCTCCTTCTCCGCTCACCGGAAACACCCTCAAGGAGCTGCACCCCCATGCGCATCGGAATCCTCGGCCTCGGCCGCATCGGCGCCTTCCACGCCGAGACCCTCTCCGGACTCGACGCGGTCGAGTCGCTCGTGCTCACCGACCCCTTCGCGGAGGCCGCCAAGTCCGCCGCGGAGCGGTTCGGCGGCGAGGTCGTGGACTCGCCCGAGGCCCTGCTGGCCGCCGGCGTGGACGGCATCGTGGTCGCCGCCGCCACGGACGCCCACCCCGGGCTGATCCTGGCCGGCGTCGAGGCGGGCATCCCCGTCTTCTGCGAGAAGCCCGTCGCCAAGCACATGAGCGAGGGCGTCGAGGTCCTCAGGGCCGTCGAGGGCAGCGACGTACCGATCCAGATCGGCTACAACCGCCGCTTCGACACCGGTTTCGTCAACGCCCGGGCCGCCGTGCAGAGCGGTGAGCTGGGCAAGCTGCACACCGTGCGCTCGACCACCCTGGACCCGGCCCCGCCGCCGGCCGCCTACGTCGCCGCCTCCGGGGGCATCTTCCGGGACTGCTCGGTGCACGACTTCGACATCATCCGCTGGGTGACCGGCCGCGAGGTCGTCGAGGTGTACGCCGTCGGCGGCAACCGGGGCGCCGAGTACATCAAGGAGGCGGGCGACGCCGACACCACCGGCGCGATCCTCACCCTCGACGACGGCACCATCGCGGTGGTCTCCAACTCCCGTCACAACGCCCGGGGTTACGACGTCCGCATGGAGATCCACGGCTTCACGGACTCCATCGCCGTGGGCCTCGAGGACAAGCTCCCGCTGCGCTCGGTCGAGCCCGGTGTGACCTTCCCCGCGGGCACCCCGCACGACTTCTTCATGGACCGCTTCACGGCCGCCTACCGCGCCGAACTCACCGCGTTCACCGAGGTCGTGGCCGGCCGGCGGCCCTCGCCGTGCACCATCGCGGACGCCCTGGAGGCGGGCTGGATCGCCGAGGCGTGCACGCTGTCCCTGCACGAGCACCGCCCGGTGACGATCGCCGAGGTCCGCTCCGCCTGAGTACTCCCCCTGTGTCCCGGGTGCCTGACCACTCGGGACACAGGGGTGAACACCGCGCCTCCCGGGCCCGTTTACGGTCACGTGATCTCTCCGTACGACCATGAGAGCTTTCCACGTCCGACCGACCCAGGAGTCACGAGCATGCAGGAGTTACGGGACATCACGGGCCCCCGAACCGTGGCCGTCGTGGGCGCAGGACCGAGCGGCCTGGCGGTCGCCCGCGAACTGGAGCGCGCCGGGCACCGTGTGACCGTCCTGGAGGAGCGGGACACGGTGGCCGGGAAGTGCCAGAGCGTGCACGTCGACGGCCGCGCCTACGACCTCGGCGGCCACATCTGCACCAGCAGATACGAACGGGTCGCGCGGTTGCTGACCGAACTGGACGTGGAGACCGAGCGCACCAGCCGCTACCGCGTCCTCGACGGCTCGGGAGGTGCCGTCCGCCAGTCGATGGCGTTCCTGCGCGACGGCGGCCTCCGGCGCTACCGGGCCCTGCGGGAGCGGGAGTTCCCCCGCATCGCGGAACCGGGACTCGCCCACTCCGCCCGGGCGCTCGCCGCTCCCGTGGGCGCATGGCTCGCCGAGCACGGGCTGGGGTCCATGGCCGACTCCTTCGGCACCGGGTACACGGCGGCCGGTTACGGCCATCTCGACGACGACGTTCCCGCGCTGTACTTCGTCAAGTACGCGGAGATGACGGGGCTGCTGGACCCAGGGCCCGAACTCCTGGGCCATCCGGGCGACTTCACGGTGGTCGGCGGGTTCGCCACGCTGTGGCGCCGGGTCGCGGAGGAGCTGAAGGACGTGCGCTGCGGGGTGCGCGTGACGTCGGTGGAGCGCCGCGAGGACGGGGTGCGGGTGCGCACCGACTCCGGCCCGGTCGGGGCGGACGACGTGGTGTTCGCGGTCGCGCCGGACCGGATCCTGCCGGTCCTGGACGCCACCGACGAGGAACGCGACCTGGCCGCGCGGATCCGCCACCACGCCTACCACACCACCCTCGCCGCCGCGTCCGGCCTCCCGGCGGACGCCTTCTACTTCCTCGGCGCGCACACCGCGAGCCGCGAGACGTCCGGCCACTGCGTCTCGTACCACCACCGCTATCCCGGCAGCGAGGTGCGGACCTTCTACTCCTACGGCCGCCCCGGCGACGTGACCGCGCTGCTGCGGGAGGACGTCGCGGCCCTCGGCGGGCGGCTGGAGGAGGTGCATCTCCGGCGCGAGTGGGCGTTCATGCCGCACTTCGGCGGCGAAGACCTCAGGGAGGGCGCCCTGGACCGGCTCGACGCGCTGCAGGGCCGGCACCGCACCTACTACGTCGGCGGACTGCCCGCGTTCGAGCTCGTGGAGTGCACCGTGGCCCACGCCCAGGACCTGGCCCGCCACCACTTCCCGCCCGCACGAGGCGCCGAGCCCGCGACCGGGTCGTAGCGCAGCACGGCGACGACTGACGCCGGCCTCGGGGAGCGAGTCACGCCCACGGCCGTCTCGTGGAGTGCGCTGTGGCCCAGGACATGGCGCGTCGCCACCGCCCGCACGGGCGCCGAGCCCGCGACCGGGTCGTAGCGCAGCACGGCGACGACTGACGCCGGCCTCGGGGAGCGAGCCACGCCCACGGCCGGTCCGGGGGTGCTGTTATGCCTCTCGCAGCGCGGCGAGCTCGCGGCGGGTGCTCAACTCCTTGTCGGTCTGGCCCAGTTGGCCGAGCACATCGGCGAGGCAGTCCAGGGCCGCCGGCAGCGCGTCCGCTCCGTGCGGTTTGCGCGCCTCGACGACCGCCGCCATGGCGCAGGCACGGGTCTCGGCCGGGTCACCGGTGGCGCTGTGGCAGCGGGCGAGGTCGATCAGGAGCCGGGCGCGCAGGGGCAGGACGATCTCGGGGACGGCCCATGCGAGAGGGCCCCGCAGCGCCTCCCGGGCCTCGGGGCCCACACCCAGCGCGTCCGTGTACCGGCCCAGGGCCCGCAGTACGGCGACCAGTTCGGCGAGCACCTGCGGTCGCACCAGCTCGACGTGCGCCAACTCCCGGAGCGACATGGCGGCGAGGAGCGCGGCACACTCCTCGTAGACGGCCACGGACTCCTCGCTGCGGCCGACCGCGGCGAGCAGCATCCCGTACGTGCGCAGCGCGCCGGGCAGACTGCCGAGCGCCCGGTCCCTGCGGTCGACGGCGCTCAGGCCGCGGTACGCCCGCACGGATGCGTGTGCCACCGACACGGCCTCCTCGGCCCGGCCGAGGCCCGCGAGCGCCTGCGCCCGCACGTCCCCGAGGAAGGCGGTCAGCGCCGGGGACGCCTGATCCGGCACGGCGGCCGCGGCCGTGCCCGCCTCCTCGTGCCGACCCGACAGCAGCAACGCGTGGGCACGCAGCGCCAGAGCACGGCTCAGCCCGTCCGCGTCGGCCGTCGCGCGGTAGACAGCGACCGCCTCCTCGGCCCAGGCGAGCCGCCGCGCGGGCGACGGCGACCGCAGCCCCGCCCAGGACGGTGTGACGCAGGACGACAGCGCGGCCCCCAACAGCGGTCCGCCCTTCTCCGGCGCCCATTTGGCCGCCACGCGCGGCAACGGCAGCAGTATCCGTACGAGTCCCATGCGCACCCCCTCGCCGCCCCGCCGAGGACAGCCGCGCCATGGTGGCACAGGGGGCCGCGCCGGTGCCGCGATTCCGGGGGTACGTAGCGAGCACGGGGGAACTTCGCCGAACTCCCCCTGTTCGGCACCCGGTCAGCCGTACAGGGCGGGCCGCTCCACGAGCTCCACCGGTACCCGACCGCCCTCGTTCAGCGAGCGCACGCCCGCCTCGCACACCGCGGCGGCCGCGTAGCCGTCCCACACGCCGGGGCCGGTGACCTCGCCCCGCCGGGTGGCGTCGACCCAGGCCTGGACCTCGCGGTCGTAGGCGTCGGCGAAGCGTTCGACGAAGTCCTGGGCGATGGTGCCGCCCCACCGCCCGGCCATGTTGGTGACCATGGCGTGTCCGTCGCCGATGCGGGCGGTGCCGCGTTCGCAGACGGCCTCGGCCTGGACCTGGTAGCCGAAGCCGCAGTTGACGAAGATCTCCACGTCGGCGAGGGCGCCGCCGTCGGTCTCGAAGACGACGAACTGCGGGTCCTGGAGATCGTCCGGGGCGTTCGCCGACGGGGTCGGACGCAGCACCGTGACCGCCGTTATCTCGTGTCCGAGCAGCCAGCGGGTCACGTCGGTCTCATGGGCCACGGAGTCGCTGATCAGCATGGAACTGGTGAAGAAGGGCGGGCTCGCGGCGTTGCGGTGCCGGTTGTGCAGCATCAGCGGCCGCCCCAACTGGCCGCTCTCCAGAAGGGACTTGAGCTTGACGTACTCGGCGTCGTAGCGCCGCATGAAGCCCACCTGGACGCGCCGCCGACCGAGTCGCTGCTCGGCCTCCAGCACGCGCAGCGCGGAGGCCGCGTCCGGGGTGAGCGGCTTCTCGCACAGCACGGGCAGGTCGAGCTCCAGGGCCTGGAGCAGCGCCGCCTCGTGGGCGGGCCCGGAGGAGGCGATGAGGACGGCGTCGACGTCGGCCGCCGTCATCGCGGCGGCAGGGTCGGTGTGGGCGGTGCACCCGTCGACCCGGGCGGCGACCTGTTTGGCGCGTTCCGCGTCGATGTCCACGACGGCGCTCACCCGGGCGCCGCTGATGACCTCGTCGATCCGTCGGACGTGGTCCGCGCCCATCTTGCCGGTGCCGATGACGGCGACACCCAGGGTGCCTCGCTCGGTCATGGTCATCCCTTCAGGCGCCGCAGGACCTCAGGAACTGCCGGGTGCGCACCGCGATCGGCAGCGGCTTGTCCGGCTCGCACGGGTACATGTCCTGCTCGACGATGGCGAACAGCTCCACACCGAGCTTCTGCGCGGCCACCAGGACCGGCCCCAACTCGGGTACGCCGGACGGCGGTTCGCACATCACCCCGCGCTGGACGGCCGGGCCGAACGGCACCTCGTTCCGCACGACGTCCGCGAGGATCTCCGGGTCGACCTGCTTGAGGTGCAGATAGCCGATGCGCTCGCCGTACGTCTCGATGAGCTTGACGCTGTCCCCGCCGCAGTAGGCGTAATGCCCGGTGTCCAGGCAGAGGTTGACGAGCTCGGAGTCCGTCGAGTCGAGGAAGTGCTCGACGTGGTCCTCGGTGTCGAGGTGGGTGTCGGCGTGCGGATGGACGACGATGTCGAGTCCGTACGCCTCCTTCACCTCGTGGCCGAGCCGTTCCATGCCCTTGGTGAGGTGGGCCCACTGCTCGTGGGTCAGCTCGGGCGGCTCCAGGATCTCGGCGGTCTTGTCGTCGCGCCAGAAGGACGGGATGACGACGAGGTGCTTCGCGCCCATGGCCTGGGTGAGCGCGGCGACCTGGCTGACATGCTCCCAGGTCGACTCCCAGACCGAGGGGCCGCGGTGCAGACCGGTGAAGACCGTGCCCGCCGAGACCTTCAGGTCGCGCCGGGCGATCTCGTCGGTCAGCCGGGCCGGGTCGGTCGGCAGATAGCCGTACGGCCCCAGCTCGATCCAGGAGTAGCCCGCCTCGGCGACCTCGTCCAGGAAGCGTTCCCACGGCACCTGCGCCGGGTCGTCGGGGAACCAGACGCCCCAGGAGTCCGGGGCGGAACCGACGCGGATGCGGTCGAGCGGGGCCGTCATCTCAGGACTTCCCCTCGCCGCCGGCCGTCGACACGGTGAGGTCTTCCTCTTCCGGCAGAGCCTCGGTGTCGACGCCACGAACCTGGGACAACTCGTGCTTGAGGGCTGCGAGTTCGGCGCCGCCGGCCATGTGGTTGGTGAGCTCTTCGAGGGTGATCCGGTCCCGGGCCGCGGACAGTTCCATGGTGCCCAGGCGCAGCACGCTGAAGTGGTCGCCGACCATGAAGGCGTGGTGGGGATTGTGGGTGATAAAGATGACCCCGAGCCCCCGGTCGCGGGCGGCTGCCACGTACTTGAGCACCACACCGGACTGCTTCACGCCCAGGGCGGCGGTCGGCTCGTCCAGGATCAGCACACGGGCGCCGAAGTAGACGGCGCGGGCGATGGCCACGCACTGGCGCTGGCCGCCGGAGAGGGTGCCGATGGGCTGTTCGAGGTCGTCGAGGACGATGCCCATGTTGCGCAGTTCCTCGTCCGCGGTCTTCTTCATCGCCTCGATGTCCAGGCGACGGATGGGCCAGGGGCCCTTGGTCATCTCGGAGCCGAGGAAGAAGTTGCGCCACACCGGCATCAGCGGGACGACGGCGAGGTCCTGGTAGACGGTCGCGATGCCCTTGTCGAGGGCCTCACGGGGGGTGGAGAAGCGCACCGGGGTGCCGTCGACGAGGAACTCGCCCTCGGTGTGCTGGTGCAGCCCCGAGATGATCTTGATCAGGGTGGACTTGCCGGCGCCGTTGTCGCCCAGGACGCAGGTGACCTGGCTGGGCCGCACCTGCAGGCTCACCCCGTGCAGGGCGCGGATGTTGCCGTACGACTTGCCCGCGTTGCGCAGTTCGACGATCACACCGTCGCCGGGGCCGGTCTCGGGCGTGTCGGCGAGGATCGCGCCGTGGGTGCCCGCTTCTTCGTTGCTGTTGGTCATGGGGTGGGTCACCTCCGGGTCGCCGTGCGGCTGACCCACAGATTGATCAGGACGGCGCCGAGCAGCATCACGCCGAGGAAGGCCTTGAACCAGTCCGGGTTCCAGTTGGCGAAGACGATGCCCTGCTGGACCATGCCGAACATGAACGCCCCGAAGACCGGGCCGATCGCGGATCCGGCGCCGCCGGTCAGCAGACAGCCGCCGATCACCGCGGCCGAGATGTAGATGAGTTCCTGGCCCACGCCCTCGCCGGACTGCACGGTGTTGAAGGAGAACAGGTTGTGCATGCCGACGAACCAGGCGCCGAAGCCGACCAGCATGAACAGGCTGATCTTCGTGAACGTCACCGGCACACCGACGGCTCGCGCGGAGTCCTTGTTGCCGCCGACCGCGAAGATCCAGTTGCCGTACTTGGTGCGCAGCAGCACCCAGGTCGCCAGCGCGGCGAAGACGAGCCAGTACACAATCGTGATCTTGATCTCGACGCCGCCGACCTCGAAGGAACTGGCGAAGACCTTCTTGGCCTGGTCGAAGCCGTCCATGTTGGAGATGTCGTCGGTGGCGACGTTGTCGGTCACGAGCTTGGTGACGGCCAGGTTGGCGCCCTGCAGGATCAGGAAGGTGCCCAGGGTGATCAGGAAGCTGGGCAGACCGGTCTTGACGACCAGCCAGCCGTTGAGGAACCCGATCGCGAGCGACACCAGCAGGGCCACGAACACACCGGCCCACACGTTCAGGGTGAGCTGGAAGGCGAACATCGACGCGGTCAGCGCCGAGGTGATCACCGCGACGCCCGCCGACAGGTCGAACTCGCCGCCGATCATCAGCAGCGCGACCGGCAGTGCCATGATCCCGATCGTCGACGACTGATACAGGATCGTCGCCATCGAGCTGCCCTCACGCACGGGCGGCGCGGCGATCAGGAAGAACACCCACACCGCCACCGCGCCCAGGAAGACCCCGACCTCGGGCCGGGCCAACAGGCGGATGGCGAGCGGGCGTTCAGCGGTCCGCCCGTCCTTGACCTTGCCGGGGCCGGAGGCCGGCGGTGTGGTCACCGCCGGCTCGGCGTGCTGGGTCATACCCATCACCTGGTGCCCTTCGCGGCGTACTTGGCCACGGCCTCGACGTTGGACTTGTCCACGAAGGCCGGACCGGTCAGCACCGGCTGCTCGCCGCCACCCATGTAGTTGCCGTTGTTCTTGTAGAGCCACAGCGAGTCGATCGCCAGGTAGCCCTGGAGGTAGGGCTGCTGGTCGACGGCGAACTGGATGGTGCCCTTGCTGATGGCGCCCGTCAGGTCCTTGTTGAGGTCGAACGTGGCGATCTTGGCCTTGCTGCCCGCGTCGGCCGCCGACTGCACCGCGGTCAGCGCGAAGGGCGCGCCGAGAGCGACGACGTAGTCGATGGACTTGTCCTGCGTGAGCTTGGCGGTGATCGTCGACTTCACGGACGGCATGTCCGTGCCGTTGACGTTCAGCGTCTGCAGCTTGCCGGTGAAGGTCTTCTTCACACCGTCGCAGCGCTGGGTGAGGCCGATGTTGCCCTGCTCCTGGATGACACAGACGGCGTTCTTGGCGCCCTCCTCGTTCAGCCGCTTGCCGAGCGCCTCGCCGGCCACGGTCTCGTCCTGGCCGAAGAACTCCATCAGGCCGAGCTTCTGCCACTCGCTGACCCCGGAGTTCAGGCCGACGACGGGTATCCCGGCCTGCTTGGCCTTGGCGACGACGTCCTTGAGGGCGTCCGGCTTGGCCAGGGTGATCGCGATGCCGTCGACCTTCTGGTCGATCGCGTTCTGGACCAGGTTGGCCTGGCTGGCGGCGCTCGGGTCGGCCGAGTAGACCAGCTTGACGTTGTCCTTGTCGGCGGCGGCCTGGGCGCCCTTGCGGACGATGTCCCAGAAGGTGTCGCCGGGCGACTGGTGGGTGACCAGCGCGATGGTCATCCGGGGCGTGGTGGCCTTGCCCGCGGAGGCGCCGTCCGCGCTCTCCTCGGACTTCTTGCCGCCCGAGCTGCTGGAGCAGCCGGCGAGCGTCAGGGCCGCGGCCGCAGCCAGGGCCACGGCGGGAGCGAATCTCCGCGAACGGGAGAGAGAAGAGCGGTCCATCTTTCCTTGCACCTCACTGTGCGACGGGGAGAACGTCGGGAAAGGGGGCGGGATCTACGAAAACGCGCCAACTTGCGTTGGGACGGGATCCAACTCCCCTGGCGCTGCCGCTGTCAATACTTTGTTAAGACATCATTTCACGATCAGGTCCGAATGTAAGTACAAACTATTGACAGCATTGCCCTTCGAGTCCTACACCTGGGATGCAACGGCCCAGAGGGCCCCGCGTCCCCAGCCCGGATCGAGGAGCGTCGCGCATGGTCGAGCCAGTGCAGCAGTACGACGTGATCAGTATGGGCCGTATCGGAGTTGATCTCTACCCGCTGCAGTCGGGGGTGCCGCTGGCCCAGGTGCGGTCCTTCGGGAAGTTCCTCGGGGGCTCGGCGGCCAACGTCGCGGTCGCAGCCGCGCGGCTCGGCCGCTCCACCGCGGTCATCACCCGGACCGGGGCCGACCCCTTCGGCACGTATCTCCACCAGACCCTCACGGAGTTGGGCGTCGACAACCGTTGGGTGACGCCGGTGGAGTCCTCGGCGACCCCTGTCACCTTTTGCGAGCTCTTTCCGCCGGACGACTTCCCGCTGTACTTCTACCGCCGTCCCCAGGCCCCCGACCTGGAGATACACACCGACGAACTCGACTACTACGCCATCCGCGCGGCGCGCGTCTTCTGGATCACCGGCACCGGTCTGAGCGCGGAACCGAGCCGCTCGGCCACGCTCGCCGCGCTCAAGTGCCGCGACCGGGCGGGCACCACGGTCTTCGACCTCGACTGGCGGCCCGCGCTGTGGACCGACAGCGCCTGGACGGACCCCGACGAAGCCCGCCCGTACTACGCCGAGGCCCTGCGGCACGCGACCGTCGCGGTCGGCAACCTCGACGAGTGCGAGATCGCCACGGGAGTCCGCGAGCCCCGAGCATGCGCCGAGGCGCTGCTGGCGGCGGGCGTGGAGCTGGCCGTGGTGAAGCAGGGTCCCGCAGGTGTCCTCGCCGTGCACCGGGACGGCACCACCGTGCGGGTCCCCGCGGTCCCGGTCGAGGTGGTCAACGGTCTCGGCGCGGGCGACGCGTTCGGCGGCTCGCTCTGCCACGGTCTGCTGTCCGGCTGGGAGCTGGAACGGACCCTCCGGTACGCGAACGCGGCCGGCGCGCATGTCGCCGCCCGCCTCGCCTGCTCCTCCGCGATGCCGACGCAGGCGGACATCGACGGTCTCCTGAACGGCGTCTCACCGTGACCGTCCGGGAGCCCGCACGCGGCCGGTGCCCGGCGAATCGTGCTCCCGCCGCCCGACGGTCGCAGGGCACCACCACCGCCGCCGGCGGCCGCACGTGCCGGTCACGGGATGCCCGTACGACGGTCTCGACACCCGGCACCGGACGGTCGACCGGCACGATCGCGCCCGGCGGCGGACCGTTGACCCGCACCATCGCCCCCGGCGGCGGACTGTCGACACGCACCACCGCGCCCGGCACCGAACCGTCGACCCACACCACCGCACCCCGCGCCGGACACCGGGCCGGCACGAGCACGAGCCGGAATCTCCTGGGCCGGGACCCACGGCCAGGACGGCCTCACACGCCCGGGGCGCCCGCCCGGCCCCGTCTCCCACGACCTCGGCGTCGCGGCGGACCCGGCTGATCCGCGCCCTCCCCGACCGCCACACCGCCCCCGCCGCCCCCTCCACACCGCACCGGAGAAGTCCTGATGAGCACCACCACCCGCCTGACCGTCGCCCAAGCCCTGGTGCGGTTCCTCTCCGTCCAGTACACGGAGCGGGACGGCGTACGGCACCGGCTGATCGCCGGGACCTGGGGCATCTTCGGCCACGGAAACGTGGCGGGCATCGGCCAGGCCCTCCTGGAGGCGGGCGAGGACGCGATGCCGTTCCACCAGGGCCGCAACGAGCAGGCGATGGTGCACGCGGCCGTCGGCCACGCGCGGCAGCTCAACCGGCTGTCGGCCCAGGCGGTCACCACCTCGATCGGCCCCGGGGCCACGAACCTGGTCACCGGCGCGGCCCTCGCGACGATCAACCGCCTCCCGGTCCTGCTCCTGCCCGGCGACTACTTCGCCACCCGCGCCGCCGACCCGCTCCTGCAGCAGCTGGAGCACCCGACGGAGGCGGACGTGTCGGTGAACGACACCCTGCGCCCGGTGTCCCGCTTCTTCGACCGGATCCACCGCCCCGAGGCCCTGATCCCCTCCGCGCTCCAGGCGATGCGGGTCCTCGCCGACCCGGCCGAGACCGGCGCGGTCACCCTCGCCCTGCCCCAGGACGTCCAGGCGGAGGCGTACGACTGGCCGGAGGAGTTCTTCGCCGAGCGGGTGTGGCGGGCACGGCGCCCCGCGCCCGACCCCGTGGAGCTGGCCGAGGCGGTGCGGGCGATCCGCGGGGCCGCGCGCCCGCTGATCGTGGCGGGCGGCGGGGTCCACCACAGCGAGGCCGAGGAGGCCCTGAAGGCCCTGGTGGACGCCACCGGCATCCCCGTCACGTCCACCCAGGCGGGCAAGGGCTCCCTGCGCCACGACCACCCCGCGGACCTCGGCGGCGTCGGCCACACCGGTACGGCGGTCGCCGACGACCTCGCGCGCACCGCGGACCTGGTCATCGGCGTGGGCACCCGCTACTCCGACTTCACCACCGCCTCCGGCACCCTCTTCCAGAACCCGGACGTGCGCTTCCTCAACCTCAACATCACCGCCTTCGACGCCCACAAGCTGGCCGCGCGGACGGTCGTGTGCGACGCGCGGGCGGGTCTGGAGGCGCTGGCGTCGGCGCTGGCGGGCCACCGCGTGGACGTGGCGTACGCGGCCGAGTACGGCACGGGCAAGGAGCGCTGGGAGCAGGTGGTGGACCGGGCCTACCGCGCCGACGACGAGAACGCCGTACCGACCCAGACCCAGCTGCTCGGCGCGCTGGACGCGGTCGTCGGCGACGACGACGTGGTGATCAACGCGGCGGGCTCGCTCCCCGGCGACCTGCACAAGCTGTGGCGGGCCCGCAGCCCGCGCCAGTACCACCTGGAGTACGGGTACTCCTGCATGGGCTACGAGATCCCGGCGGCGATCGGCGTCCAGCAGGCGACCCCGGACACCCCCGTGTGGGCGCTGGTCGGCGACGGCACGTACCTGATGATGCCGACGGAGCTGGTCACGGCCGTCCAGGAGGGCCTGCCGATCAACCTGGTCCTCATCCAGAACCACGGGTACGCCTCGATCGGCGGCCTGTCGGAGTCGGTGGGCGGCGAGCGGTTCGGCACGGCGTACCGCTACCGGGCCGCCGACGGCACCTTCAGCGGGGCCCCTCTCCCGGTCGACCTGGCCGCCAACGCGGCGAGCCTCGGCATGGACGTGCTGCGCGCCAAGACCGTACGGGAGCTGCGCGAGGCCCTGGCCACGGCCCGCGCCTCGGACCGCCCGACCTGCGTCTACGTCGAGACGGACACCGCGACCCCGACCGCTCCCCCGGCGGAGGCGTGGTGGGACGTGCCGGTGGCCGAGACGGCGTCGCGGGAGGCCGCCGTGCGGGCGCGGACCGAGTACGACCGGCAGACGGCCGCGCGCCGCACCCACCTCTGACCGCCCGGCCCCTCGAAGGAGGTACCCCCATGGCGAAGCTCGGCGACACCTCACGTGCCGCGAACGCGCCCGCACTCGACTCCCTGGACTTCGCCCTGGACCGGGGCAGTCCGGTGCCGCTGTACTACCAGCTCGCCCGCCAGCTGGAGGAGGCGATCGAGCACGGCGTGCTCGCCCCGGGAAACCTCCTGGGCAACGAGATCGACCTCTCGATCCGTCTCGGCCTGTCCCGCCCGACGGTCCGCCAGGCCATCCAGACCCTGGTGGACAAGGGCCTGCTGGTCCGGCGGCGCGGGGTGGGCACGCAGGTGGTGCACAGCCAGGTCAAGCGCCCCCTGGAGCTCAGCAGCCTCTACGACGACCTGGAGGCGGCCGGACAGGGTCCGGCGACGCGGGTGGTGCGCAACGAGACCGTGCCGGCGTCCGCCGAGGTCGCGGTCGCGCTGTCGCTTCCGGAGGGCGGCGAGGTCACGGTGCTGGAGCGGCTGCGCCTGACCCACGGTCAACCGGTGGCCCTCCTGTGCAACTACCTGCCCACCGGCCTCCTCCACCTCGACAGCGACCGCCTGGAGTCCACCGGCCTGTACCGCGTGCTGCGCACCGCCGGCATCACCCTCCACAGCGCCCACCAGAGCATCGGCGCCCGCTCCGCCACCGCCGAGGAGGCCGCCCGCCTCGACGAACAGCCGGGCGCGGCGGTCCTGACCATGCAACGCACGGCCTACGACGACACGGGCCGCCCGGTCGAGTACGGCACGCACATCTACCGGGCGTCGCGGTACGCGTTCGACTTCCAGTTGCTGGTCAGGCCGTGACCGGGAGGGCCTGACAGCGCGAACGCCGTCTCGACCAGGGCGACATGGCTGAATGCCTGGGGCGTGTTGCCGAGTTGGCGGCCGGTGACCGGGTCCCACTGCTCCGAGAGGAGCCCGACGTCGTTGCGGACGGCCAGGACCCGCTCGAAGACCTCGCGTGCCTGCCGGGGGCGTCCGGTCCGGGCAAGGGCGTGGGCGTACCACAGGGAGCAGGCCAGGAAGGCGCCCTCCGAGCCGGGCATTCCGTCCACGTCGTCGACGCCGGGGCCGTTCGTGGCGTAGCGGCGCAGGAACCCGCCGTGGGCCAGCGCTCGCACGGCTCGGACGGTGTCGCGGACCCGTTCGTCGCCGTCCGGCAGGAAGCCGAGCCGGGGTATCAGCAGGGCGGAGGCGTCCAGGGTGGACGAGCCGTAGGACTGCACGAAGGACCGCCGGGAAGCGTCCCAGCCCTCCCGGCACACCTGTTGGTGCACCTCGTCGCGCACGGTCCGCCACGCGAGCGCGGACTCGTTGCGGCCCAGGAGCTCCCCCATCCGCAGGGCGCGGTCGGCGGCCACCCAGACCATCACCTTGGAGTGCACGAACTGCCGGCGCGGTCCCCGCACCTGCCAGAGGCCCTGATCGGGTTCGCGCCAGTGCCGGATCAGGAAGCTCATCAACGCCTCGACGAGCGACCAGACATGACCAGGCATGGGGATGCCGGCCCGCAGCGACAGCCAGAGGGTGTCCAGGACCTCGCCGTACACGTCGAGCTGGAACTGGCCCGTCGCCGAGCTCCCGAACCGCACGGGCCGGGACCCCTCGTAGCCGAGCAGCCAGGGTGCCTCGGTCTCCGGCAGCAGGCGCTGCCCTCGCACGCCGTACACCGTCTGCAGGTCGGCCGGGTCACCGGCGACGGCCCGCACGAGCCAGTCCAGCCAGGCCGTGGCCTCGGCCCGGTAGCCGCTGCGCAGCAGGCAGGAGAGCGTGAGGGTGGAGTCCCGCAGCCAGCAGAACCGGTGGTCCCAGTTGCGTTCGCCGCCGATACGGCCGGGCAGCGAGGTGGTGGGCGCGGCGACGACACCGCCGGTGGGCGCGTAGGTGAGCGCCTTGAGGGTGATCAGGGACCGGACGACGGCGTCCCGCCACGGCCCTTCGTAGCGGCACTGGGCGGCCCAGCCCCGCCAGTGGTCGACGGCCTCCTTGAGCACCGTCTCGACGGGCAGGGACAAGGGCGCCGGCGGGTCCGGCAGATGCGAGGGTGTCCACGCCAGGGTGAGCGAGAGCCGTTGTCCGGCCGCGACGGTGATCTCCCAGTCGACGGTGCTGGTGCTCCTGATCACCCGCACCGGACCGTCCGCGCCGAGCCAGACGGCGTCGGGCCCGGCGACCGCCACGGTGCGGGCGCCGGCGTCCCTGACCCACGGGACGACGCGGCCCTGGTGGAATCGGGGCCGCAGTTCGCTGCGCATGGTCACGGTCCCCGACACCCCTTCGACCACGCGCACGAGGCTGGGGTACCGGGTCCGGGGCGGCATGAAGTCGGTGACGCGTACCGTCCCCGCCGGCGTCTCCCACAGGGAGTCCAGCACCAGCGTGCCGGGTCGGTAGGCGCGCCGCGCGCAGCGGCCGCCGGTGGTGGGGGCGAGCCGCCAGAAGCCGTTGTCCTCGGTGCCCAGGAGGGCGGCGAAACAGGCCGGGGAGTCGAAGCGGGGCAGGCACAGCCAGTCGACGGAGCCGTCCCTTGCGACCATGGCGGCGGTCTCCAGGTCGCCGAGGAGGGCGTAGTCCTCGATGCGCGTGCTCATGGCCGGAGAGGAGTCCTCTCCCTCCCTTCGCACCGCTCGGCCCGGCGCAGTCGCGGCTCCCACCAGGACCGGTGGGCGCGGTACCAGTCGGCGGTCTCCATGAGGCCGGTGACCAGCTCGCCGCGCGGGGCGAAGCCGAGTTCGTTGCGGATCTTGGTGAAGTCGACGGAGCGGCGCCGGTCGTGGACCGTGCGTTCGGTTTCGGTCCGGAACCCGACCGATCCCCAGTCGGCGCCGCATGCGCGCAGGAGCAGTCCGGTCAGTTCCCGGACGGAGCGCTCGTCGCCCGCCCCGATGTTGTAGACCTCGCCGGGGCGGCCGAGGGTGCGGACCAGTTCGATGCCCCGGACGTGGTCGTCGACGTGGAGCCAGTCACGGATGTCGTGCCCGCCGCCGTGCTGGAGGACCGGTCGCCCCTCCAGCAGCCGGCAGATGAACAGGGGGACGAGCCGGTCGGGGAACTGCCGGGGACCGTAGGTGGTCGAGCCCCGGGCGACGCGGACGTCGAGGCCGTGGGTGCGGTGCCAGGCCAGTGCCAGCAGGTCCGAGGCGGCCTTGGCGGCGGCGCGGGGCGAGTTGGGCCGCAGCGGATCGGTCTCCGACCACGAACCGGCGCGGATCGAGCCGTACACCTCGTCGCAGGAGATGTGGACGAACCTCTTCGGCCCGTGCCGCAGGGCCGCCTCCACCAGGTTCTGGGTGCCGAGCACGTCGGTGCGCACGAGGACCTCGGCCTCCCGGGCGGACCGGTCGACGTGGTGGTCGGCGGCGAAGTGCACGACCTGGTCGTGGGCCGCGAGCAGTCCGTCGACGAGGTCGCGGTCGCAGATGTCGCCCGGGACGAAGGCGAGGCGGTCCCCGTCGGGGATGTCGTCGAGGTCGGCCGGGTCGCCGGCGTGGGTGAGCTGGTCGAGCACGGTCACCGCGACGTCCGGCGGGCCGTGCGCACCGCACAGCGTGCGGACGTAGTGCGAGCCGATGAAGCCTGCTCCGCCGGTGACGAGGATGCGGGTGGTCGTCATGGCGGGTCGGGCGCCTGGGCGGGGCCGGGGACTCCGGTGGCGGTGCGCTCCGGCCGGTGGGTCAGCGGAGTGCGGGCACCGGGGAGTGCCCCGCGAAGGGGCCGGGCCGCGTGGTGGGTGGGTGTGCGCATGGCTCTCCTGCCTTGTCGCTGTCAGCCCAGCCGGGGCCGGCCCGGGGCGCACAGGGTCCAGCCGGCCGCGTGCCAGGCCTTCGGGTCGAGGGTGTGGCGGGCGTCGACGATCGCCGGGGTGCGCACCACCGAGGCCAGGGCGACCGGGTCGAGTTCCCGGTACTGGGGCCACTCGGTGAGGTGCAGCACCACGTCGGCCCGGTCGCAGGTCTTGGTGACGTCCGGTGCGAACCGCAGGGCCGGGTGGGCGACACGGGCGTTGTCGGCGGCCTCGGGGTCGTGGACGCACACCTGGGCGCCCCGGCCGCGTACGGCCTCGGCGACGGCGAGTGCGGGCGAGTCCCGGACGTCGTCGCTGCCGGGTTTGAACGCCGCCCCGAGGACGGCGACCCGACGGCCCGGGAGCGACCCGCCGACGAGCCGCTCGGCGAGCTCGACCGTCCGGCGCCGCTGCCGTGTGTTGATCTCGTCGATCTGGCGGAGGAAGGCCACCGACTCCCCCAGCCCCAGTTCCTCGGCGCGGGCGGCGAAGGCCCGGATGTCCTTGGGAAGGCAGCTGCCGCCGAAGCCGAGGCCGGGGGCCAGGAAGCCCGGGCCGATACGGGGGTCGGCGCCCATCGCCTCCGCCAGGGTCAGGACGTCGGCGCCGGTGCCGTCGCAGATCTCCGCCATGGCGTTGATGAAGGAGATCTTGGTGGCGAGGAAGGAGTTCGAGGCGAGTTTGACCAGTTCGGCCGTGGCGGGGTCGGTGGCGATGAAGGGCACGCCGACGGCCGTCAAGGGCGCGTAGACCTCGCGCAGCCGCGCTTCCGCGCGCGCCGTGGGGACGCCCACCACGATGCGCTGCGGGCACATCGAGTCCTGGACGGCGCGGCCCTCGCGCAGGAACTCCGGGTTCCAGGCGACGTCGGCGGCGGTGCCGAGCCGGCCGGCCAGCCGCTCCGCCGTCCCGACGGGCACGGTGGACTTGCCGACGACGAGCACCGGCTCGGCGCCGCCGGGCAGGTGCGCGCCCAGTCGTTCCACGGCGGCTTCGACATGCCGCAGGTCGGCGGCGTCGGAGCCGGGCAGCTGGGGGGTGCCGACGCAGACGAAGTGCGTGGTGGCGAAGCGGACGGCCTCGGCCGCGGAGGTGCTGAAGCGCAGCCGGCCGGCGTCCACGGTGCGCTTGAGCATCCCGGCGAGCCCGGGCTCGTAGAACGGCGGCCTGCCCGCGGTGAGGGCGGCGATCCGGTCGGGGTCGACGTCCACTCCGAGGACCTGGTGACCGATGTGCGCCATGCAGGCGGCGTGAACGGCTCCCACGTATCCGGTACCGATGACGGTCAGGCGCATGTCGGTCTCCCGGGGGCGGCGCCGGTGGGGCGGCGGGCCCGGTCAGGGACCTGGCCGGTCGGCGGGAGACCGAGCAGGTCGCGGTAGCAGGCGTCGAGGGCCGCGCACATGGCCTGCTGGGTGAAGTCGCCGCGGACCCGGCGCCGGCCCTGGCGGCCCATCTCGGCGGCCTGTCGGGGGTGGTCGAGCAGCCAGCGGACGGCCAGGGCGGCACGGTCCGGGTCGGCGGGGTCGACGAGCAGTCCCGTGGCGCCGTGCTCCACCAGGTCCGGTACTCCGTTCACGGCCGTGGCGACGACCGGTCGGGCCGTGGCGAGGGCCTCGGTGAGCGCCCTGCCGAGCCCTTCGTACAGCGAGGTGATCACGAAGACGTCGAGACCGGCGACCAACCAGGCGGCGTCCGCCCGGTGGCCGGTCAGGATCAGCTCGACACCCAGCTCCGCGGCGAGCCGCCGCACATCCGCCTCCAGCGGACCGTCACCGATCATCACGAAGGCCGTGTCGGGGCGCTCGACGCGGAGCACGGCCGCCATGCGGACGAAGTCCAGGGGGGCCTTCTGGGTGTCCAGCCGACCGACGGTGCCGACGAGGGCCGTGGAGCGCGGTGGCCCGAGGACCCGGCGGGCGAGGGGATCGAACCGTTCGGGGATGTGCGGCAGGTCGATCGCCGAGGGAACGACCTGGACGCGTCCGGGCGGGGCGAGGCGTTCCTCGACGGCCTGCTCGGCCACGCGGGGGGCGACGGCGAGGAAGCGGTGGGTGAAGCGCCGGGTGGCGCGTTCGAGGCGGCGGTAGAGCAGCCGCCGGGCGCGGGACTGGTACGGATGGAAGCTCACGCCGTGGAAGGTGTGCACCACCACCGGAGTGCGGCACAGCCGGGCGGCGACGCGCCCGAGGAAGCCGCCCTTGGCGGAGTGGGTGTGCACGACGGTGAACCGTTCGCGCCTGATGAGCCGCGTCAGCCGCCACAGCACCAGCACGTCCACGGGGGTCAGGGTGTGCCGGAATCCGGGTATCTCCACCGTGCGCACCCCGGCGGCACGGGCCCTGTCCCAGAGGCCGCCGCCGGGCACCCCGGCGATCCAGACCTCGTAGCGGTCGGGGTCCATGCCCAGGGCCGACAGCAGGGTGTTGCCGCCGGCCCCGGCATGCAGGCGGGTGATGACATGGAGGACCTTGATGCGGGAGAGCGTCGGCAGGGGCGGCAGCTCCGCCGCCGACGCCACCGGTGGGGGCGGTCCCGGCCAGTCGGGGGCTCCGACCGGCCGTCCCGAGCCGGGGACGAGCGTCCCGTTCCGCATCATCCATCACCGCCGGATTGCAGGTACCGTATATTTACGGCGTATACGTACATGTTTCCCCACAGAGCGATCCCGGTCAATCCGGGCGTGGAGGAGCGCACATGGTGTTGGCCGAACTGGACGCGATCAGACCCCTGTTGGTGTGTCCGCGCTGCCGAGCGGACCTGGAGGGCGCACCCGGTGGGCTGCGGTGCACGGCGCCGGACTGCGTGTACCGCGAGCCCCCGGCCTTCCCCGAGGTGGCGGGACGGCCCGTGCTCGTCGACTTCGCGCACAGCGTGGTCGGCCGGGAGGCGGTCGACGCCCTCGCGCCGGCTCCGGATGTCCGCCGGGGCGCCGACGCGCTGCCCGCCCCGCTGCGGCGCCTCGCCAAGCCACCCAACCGGGTCGCCGCCCGCAACATCGACCTGTTGCTGCGCACCCTGCCGGGCCCGGCGCCGACGCTGCTCGTCGTGGGCGGGGCGACGGTCGGGAACGGGGTGGGTGCCGTCTACCGGGACCCGCGGGTGCGGGTGATCGGGTTCGACATCGTCACCAGTCCGGCGACCCAGTTCGTGGCGGACGCCCACCGGATTCCGCTGCGCACGGCCGCCGTCGACGCGGTGCTGGTGCAGGCCGTGCTGGAGCATGTGCTGGACCCCGCCGGGGTGGTCGCCGAGATCCACCGGGTCCTCAAGGACGACGGGCTGGTCTACGCGGAGACACCCTTCCTGCAGCAGGTCCACGCGGGAGCTCACGACTTCACGCGCTACACCGCGAGCGGCCATCGCTACCTGTTCCGGCGGTTCGAGGAGCTCGGCGCCGGCGCCGTCTCCGGTCCCGGTACGCAGCTGCTGTGGAGCGTCGACCACCTGGTGCGGGGCCTGACCCGCAACGCTCTCGCGGGTCGCGCGACACGGGCGGCCCTGTGCTGGCTGCGCGCCCTCGATCGGTTCGTACCGCCGCCGTACGCGCTGGACGACGCGTCGGCACTGTACTTCCTGGGGCGCAAACGGGACCGGGAGATGACGGGGGCGGAGATCATCGCGTACTACCGGGGGGCACAGGCGCCCCCGTGACAGCCGGCGCCGCTCCTTCCGGTGACGTCGCGCGCAGCATCGCCGCGAGGCCGGTGCGCAGGTCCGTGGCCGGGCGGTAGGCGAAGGCGTCCCGGGCCAGGCCGATGTCGGCGGCCGTGCGGCGGGCGTCGCCCGGGCGGGCGGGGCCCGGGACGACCCGCACCACCGCGCCCAGGCGGCCCAGCAGCTCGATCACCTGACGCATCGTCACCTCGCAGCCGCCGCCGAGGTTGGCGACCCCCGTCCAGGACGAGAGCGACACGGTGCGCATCGCGGCGACCACGTCCCCGACGTAGGTGAAGTCGCGGCTCTGGCCGCCGTCGCCGTACAGCGGGAAGGGGCGGCGGGTGCACGCGGCCGCGACCAGGCGGGCGAAGGCCATGTCGGGGCGCTGGCCGGGGCCGTAGACACTGAAGAGCCGCAGCGAGGCGGTCGGAACGCCGAAGGCGGTGCGGTAGGTCTCGCAGAGATGCTCCGCGGCGAGCTTGGTGACGCCGTACGGGGAGACCGGTCGGGGGCGCACGGTCTCCGGGGTCGGGTACGCCTCCGCGTCGCCGTACACGGACGAGCTGGACGCGTAGACCAGGTGCCGCACTCCGGCGTCCCGTGCCGCTTCCAGCACCCGCTGGGTGACCAGCACGTTGCGTTCCAGGTAGACGGCGAACCCGGGCCCCCAGGAGCCGCGCACACCGGGCTGGCCGGCGAGGTGGTAGACGGCGTCGGCCTGCGCGAACAGCGGCCGCAGGGGCAGGCCGAGCAGGTCGCCGCGGTGGAATCGGAACCCCTCCCGGCCGAGCAGCCTGGCGAGGTTGTGCCGTTTGCGCGCGGGGTCGTAGAAGTCGGTCAGGGCGTCGACCCCGACGACCTCGTCCCCGTGGGACAGCAGGTGTGCGCACAGGTGCGAGCCGATGAACCCGGCGGCGCCCGTCACCACGGCACGCATCAGGACTCCCCGCCCCGGTCCCACGGGGCGCGCAGCAGGTACAGGACCGTCCGCGCCACGTACCGCAGGACGTTCCACGCCGTGGCCCGGCTCAGGAACTCCGCGTCCAGGGCGGTGCGCCGGGGCACCAGGACCTCCAGGTAGTACGCCTCGGGATCCGGGCGGCCTTCCAGCTGGGCGGCGTAGGCGCGTGAGCGGAGCTGGCAAGGGCCGGTGAGACCGGGGCGGTGACGGAACACCCACTGGTGTTCGGGCGGGTAGCGGCGCGCCAGGTCCGGGACCTCGGGGCGGGGGCCGACCAGGGTCATGTCGCCGCGCAGGACGTTCCACAGCTGGGGAAGTTCGTCCAGCCCGAGTTCGCGCAGCAGCCGACCTGTACCCGTCACCCTCCGGTCGTCGCTCCCGGCGACCTGGGGGCCCGCGCTGTCGTGGCGCATGCTGCGGAACTTGTACAGCGTGAACTCGTCGCCGCCCGCCCCGGTCCGCCGCTGCCGGAACAGCACCGGTGGACCGCTCGTCGCCCGCACCACGAGGGCCAGCAGCGCCAGCAGGGGCGAGAGCAGGAGCAGCAGGCCCAGGGCCACGGCGACGTCGAGGATCCGGCGGGCGGCCGTGACCCGTGCCTCGGGACCGCGGTGCGACGCTCGGCGCGGTACCCCTTCGATGGTTTCCACGCAGTTCTCCTCCGTTCCCGGCGAACTGCCTCTAAAGCGTATATTTACATCGTAAACGCATTTTCCTCGCGCGAGCCCCGGGAGAACCAGCGCAGGAAGCTCCGGTAGACCGCCAGGGTGGCCCCGAGGTCCGCCCATCGCCCGCGCACGACCGCCGCGGCCAGGCGCGCGGCCGGCTCCACGGACAGGGTCAGCGCCACCAGCGCCCACGCGCGGGGCGGGGCCCAGTGCCGGAACGCGTAGGTGGTGCGGCTGCGCAACAGCAAGTAGTGCCGCCACACACCCAGTTGGGAGGAGCTGACCTGTCCCGTGTGATGGACCCGGACCTGCTCCACGTAGTAGGAGAGCCAGCCGGCGCGGCGCGCACGCCAGGCGAAGTCGACGTCCTCCAGATAGAGGAAATAGCGTTCGTCGAAGCCGTGCAGTTCGGTGAACACCTGCCGGCGCACCAGGAAGAACGCCCCGATGACCTGATCGACCGGACCCGAGGCGACCAGTTCCCGGGGCCGGAGGTGGTGCGGCGGGAACAGGGCGGGGGCGAGCCGGTCGAGTCCCGTCATCTTGCCGAGGTAGACGCGCAGGGACGGGAATCTCGAGCACGAGATCTGCGGGTTCCCTTCGTCGTCCACCATGAGCCCTCCGAAGATCCCGACGCGGTCCGCAGGCGGTGTGCGCAGCACACGGCCGACGACCGTCAGGCTGTCCGGGTACAGCTCGGTGTCCGGGTTGAGGAAGAGCACCAGGTCGCTGTCGCCTCGGGCGGCGCCCTGGTTGCAGGCGAAGGCGAAGCCGCGGTTGCGGTCGTTGCGCACCACGTCGAGCGGGATGTCCGCCGCGGTCAGCCGTGCCGCGGAGCCGTCGGTGGAGGCGTTGTCCACGACGACGATCCGGGCCACGCCCAGTTCCGACCGGTCGGCCCGGACGACGGAGCGCACGCAGTCCGCGAGGTGGTGACCGGCGTTCCAGTTCACGATCACGACGTCGACGGCCGGGAGGGACCGCTGGGCCGGCGCCATCAGGGCACCGGCCCCAGCTCCAGGGCCGCCGCCCACGCCGGCAGCCACGCGTCGTACGAGTAGTGCCGGGCGGCGACGTCACGGGCGGCGCGGCCGACCCTTTCCCGCTCCGCTGCCGGGCTCTCCAGCAGACCGAGGATCGCGTCGGCCCATTCGTCCTGGGTCCGCGCCCCCGGCATGCCCAGCTCCGTCAGCAGACCGACGTTGACACCGAGCGGGCTGGCGATCGCGGGAAGGCCCGCGGCGGCGTACTGGAGGAGCTTGTACCCGCACTTGCCGAGGCTGTAGGCGCTCGTGGGCAGGGGCATCAGACCGATGTCCATGCCGGCCGGCGCGATGCGCTGGCTGTCCGGGCTCCACGCGATCCGGTCGGTGAACGACTCCAGCGCGCCGAGAGACGCGGAGGTCGTCCCGACGAGCGTGAGGCGCGCACCGGTCCTGCGGTGCACCTCCTCGAGCGCTTCGGCGATCAGCAGGAGACAGGGCTCGTTGTGAGCGGATCCGATCCAGCCCAGCCGCGGCGGGTCGTGCAGTGCGTACGAGGTCTTGGGCGTGTAGTCCTCCAGCGCGACACAACTGGGGATCACCACGACGTCCCGCTGGTGTCCGGAGGCCCAGTCGGCCAGTACGGCGTTGCCCGCGATGACCCGGTCCGCCTGCCGCACGGCCACCTGGGCCTTCCCGGCCTTCGGCGCGAGCCTGCGGACGAGACCGCCCTCCCCCCGATCCCACTGGAGGGCGTCGTCGAAGTCGTACACGGCGAACTCCGCGCTCGCCAGGAGCCGCCGCTCCCACCAGCCCCGGCTGAGCGGGGAGGCCTCCCGGTGCAGCAGGACGCGCCGGTGCCGGGCCCGCGCGAGGGCCGCGAGCCGCAGTTCCGCCCGGGCCAGGGCCATCGGGCGGCGCGCGAGTCGGGAGGGGGCGGAGTCCGGCAGCGAGAGATAGCTGCCGACGGCGAAGTGCGTGCCGATGCGGTCGAGCCACTGGAAGACGCGGACCCGCGAGCTTCCGGCGCCCCGGCCGTAGGGCGTGACCGCGACGCAGTCCGGGCCGTGATCCACGGATCCTCACCACCAAACCGGTTCGGTACCGTAAATATACGACGTATACGTACATCTCGGCCACCGGTCGAAGGGAGGAACGTCGAGGGGGGCACGCGCCTGCGGACGGGCCGCTCGCTCTACGCGATCTGCCGGGCGACGTTGGTGAACGTGTTGCCCGAGGTGTCCCCGAGGACGGAGAGGTAGTTCAGGATGGCCGGAGACAGATTGGTGAACCGGTTGTCGGTGATGTCGGGCCGGATGCCGTAGTTCAGCTCGACTCCGGCGCCACCGGCGTCATGGAAGTCGTTCGCCGTGACCGTGACCGTGCTGGCGTTGAACGTCCCGCTGCTGTCGCCGATGATCAGACAGGCGGCACTGAGTCCGGCACCGCTGATGTCGTTGTTCCTGAAGACGATGTTGGTGCCGACGCAGTTGAACATGGCCGCCAGAATTCCGTACCGGGAGCCGGTACCGGAAAGTGCCGCCCGGGTGATCGTGTTGTACTCGACCAGAATGTCGGCGATGACGTCGGTGACGGAGTTCCGCTCGATGTCGATCGCGCCCGGCATATCGGGGCGGGCCATGTTGGTGAACGTGTTGTGGTGCACATGGACATTCGTGCCCGAGGTGACGCTGACACCGTTGCGGTTGTCGTTGGCGGCGGTGAACGTGCAGTCGCGGATCTCGATGGAGTGTCCGGTGTTCCCGCCGGAGCCGACATTGACGTACACGCCGTCACCAATGATGTTGGAGAAGTCGCAGCCCTTGATCAGGATGTTGCTGTAATTGCCGTGCACTCTGACCTGATGGCGGTGCTGGTTCCACACGCCGCCCTGGTTCCGGCTGTTGCCGTCGAACTTCAGGCCGTCGATCGTGACACCGTCTCCGCCCACGACCAGTAGGCCGTCGTCGCTGCTGTCCGTCGTCGACGCGTCCGCGGTCCTGAGGATCGAACCGTTGCCCTCGACATAACAACCGGCCGGAATCACGAGATCATTGACGATGTACGTCCGCCCGGCCGGAAAGCGCAGCCGTTTGCCGGCCGCGGCGTTCGCAGCGAGCTGTGGTGTCGCATGGTCGGCGACAAGGATCACGTCGGTATCCACCGCGCCCTTGGCGGGCCGGGGAGGCTTTGCGGCAAGAAGCGGTAGGGCCATCAATCCCAGCATTGATCTGCGGGACAACGCGCTGGGCCTGGAAAAGATGCCCACGAGCAACCTCCTGGAAAATTCGGGGCCGGAATGCACGGGCCTCGGAGCATAGGGCGGCGACCGGGGCACCGGAACTCGCGGAACTCTCCGTACGCGTTCGCAAAGCCCGCTTCCGGATGAATCGCCGTAGCGGGACTGCCGATTGGCAGGTCGTGTGGCGTCGGCCACAGCGGCACCGTTCCGGTCCTTCCGTCAGTCTTTTCCCGGTCCGTGCGCGAGGCCCGACGGGCCCGGTGCGGGCAGCCGCAGTCCGCGCAGGGGCGCGCGGACCGGGTGGAAGGCGCGGCGGCCGCCGGGGGTCTCCAGCTCCGCGGTGACGGTGTGCGGGTCGATGCCGGCCCCCACCGCGTTGAAGTACCGGTCGTCGTCCGGGGAGTGCCAGGCGCGCCGGAACCCGGTGTCGGCCATCGGATGCCCCAGGAGCTGCGCGAACAGCGGGTAGCGGAGTTCGTCGTTGCCGAGATCGGGCGGGTCGGCCGCCGCGTAGTCGCGCAGGAAGGCCCGGGGAAAGCAGGGGCCGACACCGAGGCAGCCGTACGGGGTCCCGTCGTAGCCGAAGCCGGTACGGGCGCAGGACAGGAGTTCGCGCCACTCCCGCGCCTCGTCCCGCCCGGCGAGCCAGCGCCATTCGTCGCCGATGACACTCAGGGGCGTCAGGGCGGTCAGCCCGACGGCCTCGGGGGGCACGGCGCCGTAGAGGCGGTCGAGCGGTTCCGTGAGCAGCAGATCCCACTCGACGAGATGGAGGACGTCGAACGTCAGCCGGTGGCCTCGCTCGCGGTACCAGTCCAGCAGGACGAGGTCGCCGTTCTTCCAGTTCCAGTGACCGTCGCGAGGGGAGGAATAGAGGGAGTCGAGCCCGAGCAGTCGTCTGCCGGCCAGCTGGAAGGCGGTGCCGCGCGCGCTGTTCGCGCCACCGAAGATTCCGTGCACGGGCACGCCGGGATTGAGCCGCCGGAGGAGTCCGACACGGGCCCGGCTGATCAAGGGGTCGCGATGGAAACGGAACGCGACCACCCGTTCGATGGGCATCAGACCATGCTAGGCACAGAGGACAATCGGTGCATATCGCCATAGAATCGGAGGGTGGACGACTCCCCCGCCCCGCTGCCGGGAACCGCGTTCTACACGGTCGCCGACCAGCGGTTCTTCCCGGGGCTGGTGGCGCTGCTCAACTCCCTGCGACTGACGGGCCACGAAGAGCCCCTCATCGTCGTGGACAACGGACTCTCGCCCGGACAGCGGGAACTGCTCGCGGACCACGTCACCCTCGTGGACCCGCCGTCACCCGACCTGCCCGCGGTGTTCCTCGCCCCGTACGGCCCTCGGCTGCGCCCGGCGCAGGTGGCGGTCCTCATCGACGCGGACATCATCGTCACGCGACCGCTGACGGAGATCACCGAGGCGGCGGGACGAGGGCGGATCGCGGCGTTCGTCGACTGCCTGCCCAACAGCGACCGCTTCCACCCCGAGTGGGAGACCGCTCTCGGCCTCGGCCCGCTGAGTCGCCGGCCCTATCTGAACGCGGGCTTCCTCGCCTTCCCGAACGACCTGACCGCCCGGCTCCTGCCGCCGTGGCTGGAGGGGCAGCTGACGGTCGGCGTCACGCACAGCAGATACGGCCGGGCCACCCTGGACGACCCGTTCTACTTCGCCGACCAGGACGTGCTCAACGCCGTGCTCTCGGCCCGGTTCGAGCCCGATGAACTCCTCGTCCTCGACCACCGGCTGGCCCCCCATCCGCCGTTCCCGGGACTGACCCTGACCGACCGCCGCCGGCTGACGTGCCGTTACGGCGACGGAGCCGAGCCCTTCCTGCTCCATCATGTGCTGGCCAAGCCCTGGCTCAGGGCGACCCGGGTCACGCTCTACTCCACGCTCCTGACCCGGCTGCTCCTGGAACCCGATGTCGCCCTCCCGCTGGACCCGTCGAGCCTGCCGCTCCGGTTGCGTGAGGGCCGCGCGGCCGCACTCGACCGCCGTCGGGCCGACACGGTGACCTTCGTCCACGACCACGGCCGCCGCCAGCTCGGCCGGTTCGGTGTCAGGACGCGGCTGGCCCGCTGGCGTTCACGGCAAGCCGCGCACTGAACCCGCATGGGTGCCGGGCGGCCACACGGTGACGACGAGGCCCTCTCGGGCAGCGAGTTGACACGGCGCGCCAAGGCGGGCGTTTTCATCGTCAGCACCCGCGGACTGGTGATCCTTCTGCTGGGGTTCGCCGGGAACGTGGTCGTGGCCCGGCTGCTCAGCCCTCACGACTTCGGCGTCGTCGCCATCGGCATGTCCTTCGTACTGTTCGCCGGGCTCGTCTCCGACGGCGGCCTGGGTGCCGGGCTCATCCGGCGGGCGGAACCCCCGAGCTCCGAGGAACTCGGCGCCCTGAGCGCGCTGCAACTGGGCGCGACCCTGGCGATGACGGCCCTCGCGGCGGCACTGGCGGTCCCCCTCGGCCGGATCGCCGCGGTGACCGCCGTCATGGTCGCCTCCATGCCGTTCGTCGCCCTTCAGTTCCCGGGCCGCATCCTCCTGGAGAGGTCCCTTCGCTACCGGCGCCTGGTGGCGGTGGAGATGTCCCAGGTGCTCTGCTACCAGGCGTGGGCCATCACCACGGTGGCAGCCGGATTCGGCGTGTGGGGGCTCGCCACCGCGACCGTGATCCGTGCCCTGACCGGGGCGGTGGTCATGGCGTTCGTGTGCCCCGCCGGCCTGGTGCGCCCCCTGCCGGCCTTCCGGCTCATCAGACCCCTCGTCGGGTTCGGCCTGCGGTTCCAGGCGGTCAACGCCACCTGGCTGCTGCGCGACCAGATCCTCAACGTGTGCGTCGCGGCCCTCGGCGGGGTCGCACAGCTCGGTCTGTGGGCCCTCGCCAAGCGGCTGATGGAGGTGCCGTACCTGATCCTCCAGTCCCTGTGGCGGGTCTCGTTCCCCACCATGTCGCGGCTGGCCCTCGACGAGCCGCGCGCCACGCGCCTGGTCCAACAGGCCGTCGAGGTCACCTCGGTCGGCATGGGCTTGGTCCTGACCGCGCTCGCGGGTTCCGCGCCGGGGCTGGTGCCCGGCCTCTTCGGGTCCCAGTGGCGGGACGCCACCGCGGTCGTGCCCGGAGCCTGTCTGGGCCTTGCCGTGAGCGGGGCCGTGTCGGTGGCCACCCAGGGGTACCTGTACGCGCTCGGCGACGCGCAGGCCGTGTTGCGGGCGACCCTCCTGCAGGCGGTGACCTGGTTCACCGTCACCCTGCCGCTGATCGCACCGCTCGGGGTGGCGTCCGTGGGCCTGGGCTGGTGTGCGGCCGCGATCGTGGAGGCGCTGGTGCTCGGCCGGGCGACCGTGCGCAGGATCCCGGTCAGGCTGCTCCGGCCCCTGCTCGCCCCGATCCTCGTCGGGGCGGGCTCGGCGGCGCTGGGGTGGCAGGTGTCCGCCCGGGGCGGCGGCACCCTGTGGTCGGGCCTCGCCGGCGGCGGCTGTTCCGCGGTGCTCTTCACCGCCGGCATGACCGTGGCGGACCGGCGGCTGGTGCGGCAGACCTACGGTTTCGTCGCGAGCTCGGTCCGGGCCGCGCTCTCCCCCACCCGGCGGGAGAAGGCTGGGTGAGCGGCGCGTGGATGGGCCGCCGGGGCCGGTGCCCGGCAGGCCGCCGGGCACCGCGCGGGCCTCATGGCTTGACCGCGATCCGCCCCTCGTCCATCCGCAGCAACAGCAGGCGTTCGCCGCTCCGCCGCAGGAACTCGTCCACCGCCTTGCGGGACCCCTGCCAGGTGCCGTAGTCGTCGATGAGCAGAACGCCGCCGGAGGCCAGACGCGGGTACAAGTGCTCCAGTTCGTGCCGGGTGGAGGTGTACCAGTCCGTGTCCAGGCGCAGGATCGCGATCCGCTCGGGGGCGCACTCGGGCACGGTCTCCTCGACGAGGCCCTGCACGTAGTGGATCCGCTCCTTCGGGTAGGGGATGCGCGCGAACGCCGACTTGACGTCCTCAAGGCTCGCCACGGCCCGGATCAGACTGTCCGGGTCCGAGTCCGCGAGCAGACGGTCGGCCGGTTCTCCGTCGTGTCTGCGGTCGTGCTCGGTCGGCGGCGGCATGCCCTCGAACGTGTCGAACAGATACAGGTCGCGGTCGGTGGCGCCGAGCGCGAGAAGGGTGCGCGCCACGGCGTGCATGCTGCCGCCCCTCCAGACCCCGCACTCCAGCACCGCGCCCGGGACACGGTGGCGCACGACGTAACGCGTCGCCAGGATCAGCGCGTTGACCCGCTCGGGAGGTGTCATGGAGTACGGCCGGACCGCCCTGATCACCGCTTTCGCCTCCTCGTCGTAGTCGGCGGGACAGTCGGGCGCGGCCGACCGGGACACCCGCCGGAGCTCGAACCCGGTGACGCGCCGCAGTCCGGCGTTGGCCCTCGTTCTCCATGGCATGACGTCAGTTCCTTCCGCGGGAGGGCAGTGCGACTGGGTGCTCCTCGGACGCGCGGACGACCATCGCGGCGAGGCCGACGGAGAGGTAGAACAGCACGCGCAGGACCGTGCCCTCGAAGCTCGACTCGACCGCGAAGACGACGAGTTGGGCGACGAGCGTGAAGCCGACGACCCGGGCCGGCGCGCTGGTGCGCCACCGGGAGAAGAAGAAGACGGCCGTCCCGGCCAGGGCGAGCGAGACGAAGGCGCCCAGCAGGACACCGAACGACACCATCTGCTGGAGATAGGTGTTGTGGACCCGCGCCAGCTCCCACATCCCGTCGGGTGCCGCTCCCCCACCGTAACCGAGCAGCGGCCGCTCGGCGATCTTCCCGACCGCCTCGACGGCGAACTGGGAACGGATGAGGGCGTTGGCCGGGCTGAGCCGGCCCGCCAACACCGTGTCGGTGTCCGGGACCAGCCGGTACAGCAGCGCCACGGCCATGACGGCCACCGCGACGGCGGCGGCGATCTTTCCGAACGCCCGGGTTCCCACGCGTCGCCTTCTGAGGAGGCTCCCCAGGCCCGCGAGCACCGCTGCCGTCAGCAGCCCGAGAACGACCCCGCGTGAGAGCGTGCAGACGACCGCGGCGAGAGTGACGCATCCGGCCAGGGTGAATCGTCGGTCGTGCCGCACATGACCCCAGTACAGGAGGAGGGGGACGAAGAAGGCCAGCACGGTGGCGAGGTTGTTCGAGGGCCCGAGGGCGGGGTGGGAGAGCCTGGTGTAGTACGACAGATACCGGTCGGAGTCGTGGGGCAGCCCGGTCTCCTCGGGTCCGAAGCCAGGTGTCCTCAGGAGCAGGAGTACCGCGGGGACGACTAGCAGACAGCTGTAGCGCCTGATGTACGTCATGACCCGGTCGGGCGAGGCCCCGTTCAGCTCTCGTACGACGAAGAGATAGGCGACGATGCCTTCCGCGTAGACGACCGTGGCACGGAACGTCGCGCCCCGGTCCTGCGTCCACAGCATCGACATGCCGCAGACGGCCACCGGGACGCACAGCAGGGCGAAGAGCTCCGGGTAGCCGACGTCCAGCGGCCTGAAGGCCAGGTCGACGACCAGCGTGATCGCGACGGCGCCCAGCAGTATGTCCAGCACGGAGACCGAGTCGATCCCCGGTACGGAACTGGCCAGGCGCACCGGCATCGCGGCCGCGATCAGGACCAGCGTCAGCAGGATGCGGGGGCGCGCGCCGGGCCCTGTCCCGGGTTCCTGCCGGGCGGGCGCTCGTGCCGTGGTCATGGTGGGCTCCCGCTCCGTGCCACGCGCTCGTTCACCGTGGTTCCGCCTTCGCCGCCCGCCCGGGTCCGGCGCCGTTTCCCGAGGGCCACTCCGCCATGCGGGATCGGTCGTGGCCCTCCCCCGGGACGTCGTGGCCGTCCGGGTGGTCGGCAGTCGGGACAACCGGCACGTACGGCCTGCTGCGCCGTCCTCGCTCGCCGCTGAGCACCGCTCCCAGGACCGTGACGCCGACCGACCGGAGGCGCTGAACGGACTGCACGAGGTCCGGCGCCCTGGTGGCCTTGGCTTCGGCCACCAGGATCACGTCCCCCACGGCGCGGGCCACTACCGTCGCATCGCTCCGGGTCAGCACGGCAGGCGCGACGAAGACCACGGCCTCGGCCCGTCCCATGAGCCGTCTGCACAGTTCGGCGACCTGGGCCTGCCGCAGGGGTGCGACGCCGGACCCTGGTTCCGCGCCGCTTCCGGCGAGGACCTGGAGGGGCATGTCGTCACGCCATGCCCGAAGCGCCCCGTCGAGGGATGCCCTGCCGCGCAGCACGTCCTCCAGCCCCCACGGCGACGACACGCCGACGAGGTCGGCCAGTCCTCCCCGGGAACGCCGGGTGTCGACCACGATCGTCCGTGTACCGCTCTCGGCCAGCGCGATCGCCAGACCGGCCGCGACGGCGGTCGCCTCGTCCTCGCGGGCGGACGAGGTCACCACGTAAGCCCGGGGCCCGGGAACGCGGCCGGCGACCTCGATCGTCAGGGCCAGCCACCGGTAGGCCTGGGCCCGCGCGGCCGGCCCGGGCAGTCCGTCCACGAACTCCTTGTCCCGCTTCCGCCCGCCCCGGGGCAGAACACCGAGGACGTCGACATGCTCGGTCTTCTCCAGATCCTGGACGTCCCGGATCCGCAGGTCCGTGACCTCGCGGGCGACCGCCCAGACGAGTCCGAGGAACAGCCCTCCGACGAGTCCGAGGACGATGTCGAAGCTCTTGTGCGGAGACACCGGGCCGTCGAGGAGCTGCACGGGATCCAGGGTCCTGACATTGATCACGGGCGCCTGCCCGTCACCCGCCTGCCCGGCGTTCTCGGCGGACGTGACGATCCTCGAGAAGGCCGGTCCCAGACCTTCCGCGATCTTCTTCGCCTGCCGGGCCGAACCGTCCTCCACCGTGACGTCGATGACCGCCGTGTCGGTCGGATTGCTCGCGGTGACATGGCTTTTCATGTGCTCGACCGAGTAGTTCAGCCCCAGTTGATCGGTGAGCTGTCTGAGCACGGACTGACCGGTGAGCAGCGTCGTATAGGACTTGGCGCGCTGCTGGGCCAGCAGTGCGCCCTGGTACGCCTGGCTCGAGTCCTCCCCCTGGGCGGAGACCGTCACCAGCATCTGGACCTTGGCCGCGTAGACCGGCGGCTGCGACTGGGCAACCGCCGCGCCGACGGCCGCGCCCATCAGCGTGAGCACGAGGATCGCCACCCAGTGGAAGTGGAGCAGGCGCCGATAGGCTTTCAGGTCCATTTCGAGTCCCTCGGCAGTTGGGGGTCACCGCTGAGGAGGCGTTCCAGCGGACGCAGGGTCTCGTCCCAGCTCAGGCGGCGGGCCTGGGCGTACGCCTCGTCGCTGACCGACCGCCAGCGGCGCTCGTCGCTCATGTCCTCGACGACGGAGCGGAACGTCTCCTCGGTGTAGGCCACCGAGCCGCGCAGCAGGTCCAGGTGGCGGCGCCAGGAGGGGACGAGCACGGGCAGCCCGTACGACAGGTAGTGGACGTGTTTGGAGGAGAAGCCGTCCCGGCGCAGCTGATCATCGCTGCAGGTGACCAGCCCCAGCTGGTAGTTCCGCAACACGTCGAGCGAGGGCGCGTAGCCGAGGTAGTTGAGTCCGAGGCCGGCGTCCGGTGGGGGGCCGCCGAACACGTCGATGTGGGGACACAGCGTGGACAGGCGTGACAGAAGTGCCGGGTTGTTGAAGCCGGCGGTCACATTGCCCAGGTAGACGATGCGCGGCGGAGCGGCGAACTCCGCCCGCCGGGGTGAGGGGACGCAGCCGAAATTGAGTGACATCAGATTGCGGCCGCTGATCCTGTAGTGCTCGACGGCGTAGCGCGCGTACGAGTCCCAGTGGAGGGCCAGGTGGTCGACGCCCTCGAAGATCGACGTTTCCAGCCCGCGCAGCTTCCGGTGCTGTCGTGGGGTCACCCTGCCGTCGAAGTACACCTCGTCCGCCCACGGGGCGGGAGCGTCGTACAGCGTGCGGGCCGAGCGGGCATCGGCCAGCACACCGGCGTCGTAGATGGTCTCGCAGATCACCAGGTCGAAGTCGTCGAGGGGCAGTGACCGCTTGAGGATGGCCCGCCGCAGCCGGTGGTCGGCCAGGAGCAGGTAGTAGGACAGGTGACTTCGTCCGAATCGCCACCGCCGGGTCAGCGCGGCCGACGTCGCTTCGGTCGCGTAGAGGGCGACCTTGCGGGGGCTCGGCGCCGGGAGCCTGCCCGCGAGCCGTCCCGGGGGGCGACTCGACCGGCTCAGGTGATAGGTGTCGACAAGGCGCACATCGTGCCCCCGTTGCCGCAGGAAGCGCTGGATCTCGACGGGCTTCACGCCGTTGGCGTAGGCGTCGAGCTGGCAGATGACGAGGACGCGCTTCGTTGCTGTCGCCCTCGTGGGCATGCTGGTCAACGGACTACCTCCTCGCCGTGGTGGGTTCCGCTCCCGGGGGGTGACCGGCTTCGACGGCACGGGCCTGTGCGCGCAGCGCGGGCCGGTCGAGGATCAGCGCGTACTGACCGCGGATCATGTCCGACCGGATGATCGGTGCGGTGGCGAAGCGGGTGTTCTCGGAGCTCAGATGACGCAGCCCGAAGGCGAGGGAGCGCAGGTCCCCGTTGGACATCCGGTCGTCGACGCTCACCGCGCCCGTGATGGCGTCGAGCATGCGGTCGGTGCCGAGCGGGTCGGTGATGCCGACGCTGTTGCCGATCCGGCCGACCAGGCTCCGCAGGAACTGCTGCTGGCGTTCGATGCGGTCGAGTTCGCCGCCGGGCAGGCCGTGTCGCTGGCGGACGTACGCCAGGGCCTGCTCGCCGTTCAGGACGTGCGTGCCGGCGGTGAAGTGGCGGTCCTGCTCCGGGTCGTAGGTGTCGTGGGCGATGGTCACGGGGACACCGCCGACGGCGTCGGTGAGGGAGCGGAAGCCGTGCCAGTCGATGACGCCGAAGTGGTCGACGCGGATGCCGGTGAGCTGCTCCACGGTCCGGATGAGCAGGGGCGGTCCGCCCCAGGAGAAGGCCGCGTTGATCTTCGCCGAGCCGTGGCCGGGGATCGCGACCCAGCTGTCCCTGGGCAGGGACAGGGTGGAGGCGCTGCGTTCGTCGCCGCTGAGGTGCACCAGCATGAGCGTGTCGCTGCGCTGTGCGCCGTACTTCCACAGCCGGGCGGTGGCGTCGCTGCCGGTGGTCGGGCGCTCGGAGCGGCTGTCGACACCGACGAGCAGGAAGGTCGTACCGCCGTCGTGTCCCGGGGACTCGGGCGGGCGGGGGCCCTTGGGGAAGGCGTCGGGGATGCGGGCGACCTGGTCGCCGTAGTGGTCGGTGGCCCACCAGACGCCGCCGGCGCCGAGGCCGAGCAGCGCGAGGACGGCGGCGAGGGCGAGGACCAGGACGCGGCGCAGCAGGCGGCGGGGGCGCCGCACGCGTTGTCTCGGTTCCCAGCCCGGCCAGGGCCCACGCGCGGACATCAGAAGTCGTCCGGATACGGATCGGCCAGCCCGGCCTGCGGCGTGGGCATCGGCTCGGGGGCCGGGAAGCCGGGGAGGAGTTCGGTCAGGACGCGGCGCAGCTCGTCGGTGTCATTGGCGTCAGCGGCGGCGTACAGCTCGGGCAGGAGCCGCGAGAGCTCGGCGGAGGTGTCGTCCGGGGAGGTGGCGGCGAGGATTCCCGGGTGGTCGGTGCGGGCGTGCTTCTCGCGTGTCGAGAACAGCGTCTCGTTGAGTTTCTCGCCGGGGCGCAGACCGGTGTAGCGGATGTCCACGTCGGGGACGTGCAGGGAGCTGGCGTAGCCGCGGACCAGGTCCACGATGCGCACGGGGCCGTTCATGTCCAGCACGAACACCTCGTCGCCGTGGGCCATGCGGGCCGCTTCCAGGACCAGGCCGACGGCCTCCTCGACGGTCATGAAGAAGCGGGTCGCGTCGGGGTGGGTGACGGTCACCGGGGAGCCGGCGCCCAGTTGCTGTGCCACGACCGACAGCAGGGAGCCACGGCTGCCCAGCACGTTGCCGAAGCGCACGGCGGCGAACACCGTCCCGGGTGGGGCGTCCCGCTGGGCGCGGTGCACGATCAGTTCGGCCAGGCGTTTCGTGGCGCCCAGGACCGACACCGGGTCGGCCGCCTTGTCCGTGGAGATCAGCACGAACCGCGTGGTGCCGGCCGCGGCGGCGGCCCGGACCAGGTTCTCGGTGCCGCGCACGTTGGTCTTCACGCCTTCGCAGGGGTGCAGTTCGAGCAGCGGCAGGTGCTTGTGCGCGGCCGCGTGGAAGACCACCTCGGGGCGCAGCTGGCGGAAGACCTGGTCGATGCGGGGCTGGTCGCGGATGTCCGAGATCACGATGTCGTCGGAGCGCAGGGCGTCGCCGTGGAGCTCCAGTGCGAGCCGGTGCAGGTTCGACTCGTCGTGGTCGAGGAGGAAGAGGCGGCTCGGGCCGAAGGCGCGGACCTGGTGGCACAGTTCGCTGCCGATCGAGCCGCCGGCTCCGGTGACCAGCACGCGTCGTCCGGCGATCGTGGCGCCCGCCTCACGGCTGACCACATGCATCTCGGCGCGGCCGATCAGTGCGCGCACGTCCAGTTCCCGCATGTCGTTGCCCACCACGTCGCGGCGGAGCGCGGCGATGAACGACGGCAGGTACCGCACGCTGGCCCCCGCGGCCTCGGCAGCCCGTGCCACTCGGCGGAACCTGGTGGGCGTCAGGCCCGGAATGGCCACGATCACCGCTTCCGCCCGGTGCAGCGGTACCGCGGTGCCGGTGTCCTCCAGCGTGCCCAGGACCGGCAGTCCTCCGACGAAGCCCGCCCGGCGCTTGGCCGGATCGTCGTCCAGGAATCCGACGGGTTCGAGTCCGTACTGCGGGGTGCGGGCCAGGTCCCGTGCGAGTGCCCGCCCTGCCTCCCCGGCGCCGATGACCAGGGTGCGCAGGCCGCTGGTGTGGCGGGTTCCGGCCGCCGCATGCCGTGCGAGGTGGACGCAGACCCGGTCGACCGAGCGCTCGGTGAGCTGGGGGTACAGGGGCAGGGACAGCAGTTGCGGAAAGAGCGCGTCGGCGCCGGGCAGACCGCCGGCCGGGATGATCGCGGCCCGTCGGAAGTACGGCATGTGATGCAGCGGGATGAAGTGGACCGACGTGCCGATACCGTGCTCGGCCAGCCGCTCGACGAGTTCGTCGCGGCTCGTCCCGTACGACTCCAGCACGCGCACGACCTGCAGGTGGCGGGCATGCCGGCCCGGTGCCGTGGTGTGCAGCGGTTCGAGTCCCGGTACGGCCGCCAGCGCCGCCGTGTAGCGCTCGGCCAGGGCGTGCCGTCGTTGCTGCCAGAGGTTCAGGTGGTGGAGCTGGGCCCGTCCGATGGCGGCCTGGACGTCCGTCATGTTGGCCTTGAGGCCGGCCTCGTCGACGGTGTAGCGCCAGGTGCCGCCGGGCAGTCCGCGCCGCCAGGCGTCGGCGGACATGCCGTGCAGCCTCGCGCGGCGAATCCGTTCGGCGAGCTGTGGATCGTCGGTGGTGACCATGCCGCCCTCGCCGATCGGCAGGTTCTTGGTGGCGTAGAAGCTGAAGCAGGTCGCCCGCGACACGCTGCCCACGGGCCGGTCGTCCACGGTGGCGCCCAGGGCGTGCGCGGCGTCCTCGATCACTCGCGCGAGGGGCAGTCCGGCGGCCTCGGCGAGTTCGGCGACGGGTGCCGGGGCCCCGGTGTAGTGCAGGACCATCATCGCGCCGGGCCTGCCGCAGGCGGCGGCCGCGGCGGCGACGGTGGCGGACGTCGGCATGCCGGTGGCCGGATCGACGTCGACCAGGACGGGGCGCAGTCCGGCGTGCAGGATCGCCTGGGCCGCTCCGCAGAACGTCAGCGCCGGAACCAGCACGGGTGTGCCGGCCGGAAGCCCGAGGGCGCGCAGCGCCAGTTCGAGCGCGGCGGTGCAGGAACTCACCGCGATGGCGTGCGCGGCCGAGACGTACTGCGCGAAGTCGTTCTCGAACCGTTCGGTCTCGTGTCCGGTGGTGACCCAGCCGGAGGAGAGCACCCGCTGGGCGGCGCGCCGGGCCTCCGGACTGATCCAGGCCGTGGCGAAGGGCACGTCCTCCTCCCCCGGCGCGTCCGCGCCGGGTGCGGTGGGGGGCAGGCGGTCCTGAGGAGGCCAGGCGTGGTCCACCGGCCCCTGCCGGATCCGCAGCCGATGGACGGTCATCTCGTGCTCCCCATTTCGGCTCTCCCGGGGGACGGTGCTCCGCGAGGGCAGACACCCTCATACGGCCATTTGCGTATATTTACGCTGTATACGTACACCCTGCCCCCGGTCATGCGTAGAGTCAACACAGGCGAATTCAGGGCATGTGATGAGCGACTGGAGGCGAGGCATGGCCGGTGAGAGGGGCGAGGCCCGGAGCGGGGACGTCCGGGCGGCGACCGGCCCGACCCGCCGCGCGAGCGACCGCGGCCGCTACGGCCGGCTCAGCAGGGAGCGGGTGCTGGCCAGCGCGCTGGAGCTCGTGGACCGGGAGGGACTGTCGGCGTTGAGCATGCGGCGCCTGGGGGCCGAGCTCGGCGTGGAGGCGATGGCCCTCTACCGGTACGCGGCAGGCAAGGACGAGCTGCTGGACGGCCTCGTCGAGGCGCTCTACCTCCAGCTGGAGGAACGTCTGGAGGCGGAGTCCGGCGACGCCGACTGGCGCACCGGACTCCATCGCGTGGCGCGGGCGACGTACGAGGTCTGCCTCGCCCACCCCGAGGCCGTCCCGCTGCTCGCCACCCGCATGCTCGCGGTACCGCTGGCCCGTCGGCCGCTCGCGGTGCTCAGGGACCACGAGCGGGTGCTCGGACTGCTCCGGGAGGGCGGGCTCGACGACGAGCGTGCCGCCGCCGTGTTCCGGGCCTTCACGGCCTGGATCCTCGGTTATGTGATCGTCGAACTGCGGCCCATGGTCGACAACCCCGACGAGTCGGACCCGGCGTTCCGCCTCGGCCTGCACCGCATGCCGCCCCAGGAACTGCCGGTGCTCCGTGAGTTCGCCCCCGCCCTCGCCGAGCGGGGCGGACCGGAGGGGCTCGCGGCCGGGCTGGACGCGCTGCTCGCTCGGTTCGGTGAGGGCGGGGGCGGTGAGGCTCGGCGGTGAGGGTGGGCGCGGGACAGGGGGCGGCTCAGTGCGCCCCGTCCAGCCGCTCCCGCTGCTCCCCCGTGAGCTCCAGGTCCACCGCCGCCAGGTTCTCCTCCAGCTGGGCCACGGAGGACACCCCGGCGAGCGGGACGATGGGCAGGTCGCTGCCGATCTGCCAGGCCAGGACCACCTGGTTGACGGTGGCGCCGGTTTCCTTCGCGACCTCGGTCAGGGCCCGCAGGCGGGGCGGGGTGCCCGGGTGGTCGAAGTCCGCCGGGAGGCGGTCCGGGTGGGTGTAGGCGCCCTTCAGGAGCGGTGAGTAGGCGACCAGGGTGAGGGCGGGCTCAGCGCGCAGGTAGCTCAGCAGGTCCGCGCCCGCGTGGCCGAGGCTGCCGTCGGGGAAGAAGGGCTCGGGGACGTCGGTGCGGGGGCGCAGGTGGCTGTGGGCGTACTGGAGGACCTCGTAGGCGGGCAGACCGGCCGCCGCCGCAAGGGCACGGGCCCGTTCCACCCGCCAGACCGCGTGGTTGCTCACGCCGAGCAGACCCACCGTGCCCTCGGCGACCAGTTCGGCGAATCCCTCCACCGTTTCCTGGAGCGGGACCCGGTGATCCTCTATGTGCGCGTAGAGAAGATCCAGCTTTGCCACGCCCAGGCGTTCCCGGCTGCGTTCCGCGGACTCGCGGATCACCTTCGCCGACAGGCCCTCCGCGTTGTCGACGTAGCTGGTGCCGGGGGCCAGGGGGCGCGCGCCGAGCTTCGTGGCGATGACGATCTCCTCGCCGATGCCGCGGCTGCGGCGCCACCGGCCGAGCAGTTCCTCGCTCTGTCCGCCCTGACCGCCGTCCTCCCAGAAGGCGTAGTTGTCGGACGTGTCGATGAAGTTGCCACCGGCCTCGACATAGCGGTCGAGGACGGCGAAGGAGGTCTCCTCGTCGGTGCGTGAGCCGAAGAGCATCGCGCCGATCGCGAGGACACTGACCTCGCGGCGGGTCGCCGGGTCGGTGCCGATGGTGCGGTACTTCATGATGATGTCCTCCCGTGTGTACCCGTCTTCGGGGCACACACGGGAGTCTTCATCTTGAAGCGCACTTCAAGTCAAGGGCCGGCGCGCTCACTTGGCGAACGGGCCCTCCAGCGCCGCCCATTGGAGCAGCATGATGGTCTTGGCGTCGGCGATCTCCCCGGTACGGATCATCTCCAGGGCCCTGCGGAAGGGCAGTTCGAGGATCTCGATGTCCTCGCCCTCCTCGTCGAGGCCGCCGCCCTCGTGGGTGCGGGTGGACGGGGCGTACTCGGCGGCGTAGAAACTGACGCGCTCGGTGACCGAACCGGGGCTCATGTAGACGTCGAAGACATGCCGGACCTCGCCGATGGTGTGCCCGGTCTCCTCGACGACCTCGCGCCGGACGGCGATCTCGGGGTGCTCGTCATCGTCGTCGAGCAGACCGCCCGGGGTCTCGATGAGCAGTCCGTCGGGGTGCCCGTTGACGTACACCGGGAAGCGGAACTGGCGGGTGAGCAGGACGGTTTCGCGTTCCGTGTCGTACAGCAGCATGGTGGCGCCGTTGCCGCGGTCGTGCGTCTCGCGCTGCTGGGTGCTCCAGGTGCCGTCGGCGCGCTGGAGGTCGAAGGTCGTCGCCCGCTCGACGTACCAGTGGCTGGACAGGAGTTTCACGTCCCGGACCTTGACGCGCGGGTTGCCGGTCAGGTCCAGGCCGGTGCGGTCGAGCCCGGTGCGGCCGCGGCGGTCGGGGGTGTCGATGCCCTCGGTCATCGGGCACCCGCCGGGTGGAGGGAGAAGCGGGGGAAGAGCGAGTTGGTCATGACCGCTTCTACCACTTCGGAACCGGCCGCGTCGCGTGCGGCGCCCCTTCCCCGGCGGGCCCCGCAGTGCCTAGCGTGCTCGTATGGATCATGCGCGGCAGCCGTCCGTACGGCACTTCGACCACTGCCCCTGGCTGTTCGCCGAGCAGGCGACCGAGGAACAGCGCATCGCCCAGCGGGAGGTGCAGCGGGCGCTCGGCGGCGACACGGGGATCGGTGAGCGCTGTTACGTCGCGGAGTCCGCGGCGGTGTTCCCGGACCGGCTTCGGCTCGGCGCCGACTCGTACATCGCCGCGCACGCCTACGTCACCGGCGAGCTGACCACCGGCTCGGACTGCACGCTCAACCCCTTCACCACCGTGCGCGGGAACGTCATGCTCGGCGACGGCGTCCGCATCGGTGCCCACACCTCGCTGCTCGGCTTCAACCACTCCATGGCCCTCGACCGCCCCGTCTTCCGGCAGCCGCTCACCAGCCGGGGCATCCGGGTCGGCGACGACGTCTGGATCGGCTCGCACGTGATCGTCGTGGACGGCGTGACCATCGGCGACCACTGTGTGATCGGGGCGGGCGCGGTCGTCACCCGAGACCTGCCGGCGTGGTCGGTGGCCGCGGGGAATCCGGCACGGGTGCTGCGGGACCGGCGGGAGGGGCGAGCGGCGGGGGAGGCGGTCACGACGGACACGGGGGCGTCGGGAGTGGCGGCTGCGGGGGCCGAGGCGCGGGCGTCGTTGGACGGACAGGCACAGTGGACGGCGAGGGCCACGGGCACGAGGGCAGCCGCTCCAGGGATACGACCGGACGGCGAGCGCACGCCCCCGCCCCACCCGGCGACCGCCTCCGACCGCGACTCGGCCCCGGCGGCCCCGGCTACGGGGACGTGCCCCGCGCGGGCGGAGGAAGCGGCTGGTCCGGCGTTGACACGGCCAGGAGGTGGCCGTATGCCTGCGAGTCGCGCCGGAGTCCGCGCGGGTGGCCTGGCCGCCTTCGCCGACGCCGCCAGGGCCCAGGCCGTCGAGCTTCTCGACCGTTGCTGGGACGGTGAGCGCTACGTCGATCGGCCTGGCGTCGCGCCCACCGTACGGGCGCACTGCGATGCCGTGGAGATCGCCGATCTGCTGCTCGGATCCGTACCGGAGCACTTGTCCGCGCAGGAGCACATCGAGCGCCTGAGCGGGCTCCAGGATCCGAAGAGCGGTCTCGTGCCGGAGTTCGGCGAACCGCTTCCGCCGGCGGAGGACGACGGGTTCATCGGGGAGGGGGCCGCGCTCTATCACGTGCTGTGCGTGGGATACGCCCTCGATCTGCTGGGGCCCGGCCTGCCCCATCCGGTGCGCGGCGTACGGAACATGACGGCGCGTCAACTCGTCGTACGACTGGAGTCCCTGCCGTGGCGTACGGCGGCGTGGGGCGCCGGTGCCTGGGTCGACTCCCTCGCCACGGCGGCCCATTGGAACCTCCGGCACGGCGACCGTGGTGACGACGCCGGCGGTACCCCTGAGTCGCTCTTCGGCTGGCTGCTGACCCGGGTCGATCCCTGGACCGGGACGTGGGGCAGCCCCTCTGCCGAGGAGGGCCGTCTCCAGGTGGTCAACGGGTACTACCGTCTGACACGGGGCTCGTTCGCGCAGTTCGGGGTGCTGGTGCCGTACCCGGAACGGGTCGTGGACTCGGTCCTGGACCATGCGCGTGACGTCCGCCATTTCGGTCCCGGCCGGGAGAACGCCTGCAACGTGCTCGACGTCGTCCATCCTCTGTGGCTGTGCACCCGGCAGCTCGGCCGCGCCGCCGACGGCTACCGCCGCGACGAGATCCACGACTGGGCCGAGCGGCAGCTGGCCGGGGTCCTGCCGCGCTGGCAGGACGGCCGGGGTCTCGGCTTCGGCCCGGGAACCTCGGGCCCCGGCCCCGAGCCCGGCCTCCAGGGCACGGAGATGTGGCTGGCCATCACCTGGTACCTCGCCGACCTGCTGGGCCGCTCCGACGAACTCGTCTACCGCCCCCGCGGCATCCACCGCCCCGAGCCGGCCCGCCAGGGGATCGGGGGCCCGGGCTGATCGGTCCGCTCGGCGGGGACGTGACCGTCGCCGAGCTGCCGCCGGTGTCGCCGGTGCACGCGAAAGGGTCCCCGCAAGCTCTCGCCTGCGAAGACCCTTCGCACCGTCGGGACGACAGGATTTGAACCTGCGACCCCTTGACCCCCAGTCAAGTGCGCTACCAAGCTGCGCCACGTCCCGGTGCGCCGCCCGCGGTGACTCGCGGGAACGCGCGTACCGAACTTTACCTCACGTCGGAGGCCGGATCCGAGCGGGCACCGGGCGCGGGACAATCGACGTATGGCCACTACACCCTCAGGACGGCAGACGGAAGCGCGGGACCGGGACGACGAGGGTCGGGCGCGCAACGCCCGGCCGCGGGACGGGCTCGGGCGGCCCCTGCCGTACGGCGCGGAGGGCGTGGCCCGGCAGCCGGAGGGTGTGGTGCGCACCCCGGAGGAGACGGTGGCCGAGGCCCAGGAGCTGCTGGACGCGGGGCGTCCGTTCCATGCGCACGAGGTCTTCGAGGACGCCTGGAAGTCGGGTCCCGACGAGGAGCGCGCCCTGTGGCGGGGGCTGGCGCAGCTCGCCGTGGGGCTGACCCACGCGGCCCGGGGGAACGTCACGGGCGGGGCGAGGCTGCTGCGGCGCGGCGCCGGGGCCGTGGAGGAGTGGGCCGCGTCGGCTGCCGGGCGGGGGCGACCGTACGGAATGGACCTGACCGGACTCACCGCATGGGCGCGACAGCTGGCGCAGGACGTGGAGCAGGACGGCTCACCGGTGGACGCACGGACCCGCGGCCCCCGCCTGCGGGGGTGAGGACCGGCGGGCGAGCCTTTCCCTTGCGGCAGACGCGGATGTGTGACGCGTGTGCCCGCCCACCTCGGTGTTTGCGTGGCGACCAGCGCACGAACGAACCCTGGGCCGCGGCCACAGGCGGGATGCCCGAGCGTCCGAGTCGCGGAGCCACAAGCGACGGCCGAGGCTCTACCCGGCACCCCGGCACCCCGGCACCCGGCACCCGGACGCGGTGCGCTCGCTGTCAGTGGGGTGGGGCAGACTCGGGGGGTGCGAAAGATTCATGTCATCGGTATCGGCGCGGGCGACCCGGAGCAGCTGACGCTCCAGGCGGTCAGGGCGCTGCGGAGCACGGACGTGTTCTTCGTCCTGGACAAGGGCGAGGTGAAGAGTGACCTGACGCAGTTGCGCCGGGACATGCTGGACGCGCACGTACCGGAGGGGTCGTACCGGGTGGTGGAGGCCCGGGACCCGGAGCGGGACCGGACGGCTGGCGGCTCGGCCTACTCCCCCGCCGTCGGGGACTGGCGCAGTGCCCGCGCCGACATCTACGAGCGGCTGATCTCCGAGGAACTGGGCGAACAGGAGCGCGGGGCGTTCCTTGTGTGGGGCGATCCGGCGCTGTACGACAGCACGCTCGGCATCCTGGAGGAGATCCTGGAGCGGGGCTCGGTGCCCTTCGAGTACGACGTGGTGCCCGGCATCAGCAGTGTGTCGGCGCTGGTGGCCCGGCATCGCACCGGCCTGAACCGGGTCGCGCGGCCCGTCCAGATCACCACCGGGCGGCGCCTCGCCGAGGGGTTCCCGGAGGGCGTGGACGACGTGGTCGTGATGCTCGACGCCCACCAGTCCTTCCGCGCGTACGCCGACGAGGACATCGACATCTACTGGGGCGCCTACATAGGCACGCCCGACGAGATCCTCGCCTCCGGTCCGATCGCCGAGGCCGCGCCCCGGATCGAGCGGCTGCGGGCCGAGGCCCGGGAGCGCAAGGGCTGGATCATGGACACGTATCTGCTGCGCCGCCACCCGAAGGAGCGGTAGGCACCGGGGACGACAGGCACCCGGGGAGGAGGGCCGGCGGACGGACACCCGGGCGGACCGCCCGGCATGCACGGATGGCCCAGCGATGTGATCGTGCCCTTGTGACCGTCGCCGAGGAATCCGCGGAATCCGCGCCGCCCGCCCCCACCCCCGCTCCCGGCCAGCCCCCCGTGCTGGACACCCGCCGCCGCAACGTCGTCTTCGTGACGATCATGCTGGGGATGCTGCTCGCCGCCCTCGACCAGACCATCGTGGGCACCGCCCTGCCGACGATCGTGTCCGATCTCGGCGGCGCCGAGCACATGTCGTGGGTGGTGACGTCGTACCTCCTCGCGGAGACCGTCGCGACCGTGCTGGTCGGCAAGTTCGGCGACCTGTTCGGCCGCAAGGTGGTCTTCCAGGTCTCGGCGATCGTGTTCATCACGGGCTCGTTCCTGTGCGGTCTCGCCTCGAACATGTCGTTGCTGATCTCCTGGCGGGCGATGCAGGGCGTCGGTGCGGGCGGTCTGATGGTGACGGCGATGGCGTTGATCGCCGACGTCATCCCGCTGCGCGAGCGCGGCAAGTACCAGGGCGCCATCGGTGCCGTGTTCGGGGTGGCCACGGTCATCGGGCCGCTGCTCGGCGGGCTGTTCACCGACCATCTGACCTGGCGCTGGGCGTTCTACGTCAACGTCCCGATCGCGATCGTCGTGGTCCTCGCGGCCGCCCGCACCATTCCCGTGGTCAAGTCGGCGGCGCGGCCCGTGATCGACTACCTGGGCATCGCGTTCGTCGCGGTGGGCGCCAGTGCCCTGATCCTGGCGACGAGTTGGGGCGGCAACGAGTACGCCTGGGGCTCCGGCGTCATCATCGGCCTGTTCGTCGGCGGTGTGATCGCGCTCGGACTGTTCTGCTGGGTGGAGACCCGGGCGGCCGAACCGATGCTGCCGATGCGGCTGTTCGCCAACCCGGTGTTCACGGTCTGCTCGATCCTCAGCTTCATCGTGGGTTTCGCGATGCTGGGCGCGCTGACGTATCTGCCGACGTATCTCCAGTACGTCGACGGCGACTCCGCCACGGTCTCCGGAGTACGCACCCTGCCGATGGTGGTCGGCCTGCTGATCGCTTCGGTCGCCAGCGGCAATGTGGTGAGCAAGACCGGTCATTACCGGCTCTTCCCGATCGTCGGCTCGCTGGTGATGGGGCTCGGACTGTTCCTGATGTCCCTGATGGGGCCGTCCACCGGGGCCTGGCTGGAGTCCTTGTACATGTTCGTGCTCGGCACCGGCATCGGGCTGTGCATGCAGGTCCTGACGATCGCCGTGCAGAACACCGTCGAGTACGCCGACCTCGGCACCGCGACCTCGGGCGTCACCTTCTTCCGTACGCTCGGCAGTTCCTTCGGCACCGCGGTCTTCGGGACCATCTACACCAACACCCTGACCCCGAACCTCAAGGACGGCATCGCCTCCGCCGTTCAGGCGGGCGGCCGACTGGACCCGGCCGCCGTCACGAAGGCGGCGACCAGCCCGGAGGGCCTGCACCGGCTGCCGTCCGCCGTCGCCGCGCCGATCATCGACGCGTACGCCGACACGATCCAGACCGTCTTCCTGTGGACCGTGCCGGTCGCCGCGCTCGGCTTCGTCGTCGCCCTCTTCCTCAAGCAGGTCCGGTTGCGCGACAGCGCGCGGGCCGGTTCGACCGACATGGGCGAGGGGTTCGCCTCACCTTCCGGCGCCGACTCGCAGCGGGTGCTGGAGGCGTCGGTCGGGAAGATCATCGGCAGTACGGACCTGGACACCGCGCGCCGGATCATGGCGGACTCCGACACCCGGCTCGATGTGGCCGGGGCCTGGGCCGTGATGCAGGTGGAGCTGCACACGCGGATGGTCGGCCACGCCGGCCTCGGCATGATCGCCGCGCGGCGGCATCTGCCGCCCGAGGTGCTGCTGCCGGTCTTCGACCGGATGGTCGAGGAGGGCTATCTGACCCGGACCGGCCATCTCCTCTCCCACACCCGGGCGGGTGCCCGCGAGGCCCGCGTCATCAGCACGGCGTGGGGCAACTGGCTGGCGGACCGGGTGCAGCAGGACATCGGCCGCCCCTCGGGCACGGACCTGCGAGCAGCGGTGGACACGATCGCGAAGCGGCTCCTGGTCGAGGACCTGAGCAGCGGACTGCCGCAGCGGACGAGGGAGTTGGCGAACAGCACCGCCGGCTGAACCCCGCGTGCGGTCAAGGGCGGTCGAGGTCCAGCCATCTCTCGACGCTCGCCACGTCCGGCACCGCCGTCACCCCGTCCGGCAGGGGCGGTCGGCGTACGACGACCACGGGCAGGGCCAGTTCGCGGGCGGCGGTGAGTTTCGCGGAGGTGGCCGCTCCCCCGCTGTCCTTGGTGACCAGGACGTCGATGCAGTGGTCGTAGAGGAGCGTCGACTCGTCGGCCGCGGTGAACGGGCCGCGGGCCAGGAGCACTTCGGTGTGCGGGGGCATGGGCGGCTCGGGCAGCTCCACCGACCGTACGACGAAGTGCAGTTCGGTGAGGTGGGCGAAGGCGGCGAGCTCCGTGCGGCCGGTGGTCAGGAACACCCGTCGGCCGAGGCTCGGCAGCAACCGCGCGGCCTCTTCGAGGGAGTCGACCTGATGCCAGCGGTCCCCCGGCCCGGGCCGCCAGCCCGGGCGGCGCAGCACCACGCAGCGCACACCGGTCGCCGCGGCCGCCCGGACCGCGTGGGCGGTGATCGCGCGGGCGAAGGGGTGCGTGGCGTCGACCAGCGCGTCGACCTGCTCCTCCCGGATCCAGTCGGCGAGCCCCGCCACCCCGCCGAACCCCCCGATCCGCACCTCCCCCGCGACCGCGCCCGGCCGGGTCACCCGTCCCGCGAGGGAGGTGGTGACCCGCACTCCCGGCCGCGACGCGAGCCCGGCGGCCAGTTCACGGGCCTCGGTGGTACCGCCGAGGATCAGGATGTGGGGGGACATGGCGGGTAGCGTACGAGGTCAGGGGCGCGGGGCGGGCCGGTGGGTGTGCGGTTCTGGCCGACGTCGGCCCCCTCCGACAGGCGTTCTGGCCCGTCCCAGGAGTCGGACCCACCGCTCAGTCAGCGCAGCAGCAGCTGGACGCCGCCCACGACCGTCGCCGCGATCACCAACTGCTCGAAGAGCCGCTGGTTGATCCGGTTCACCGCCCATTTGCCGAGCAACGCGCCGGGGACGACGAAGGCGACGAGGGCGAGGTCGAGCAGCAGCGAGTGGCCGTCGATGAGGCCGAGGCCGACGCTGAAGGGCACCTTGGAGACGTTGACGATCAGGAAGAAGAACGCCGAGGTGCCGAGGAAGCCGAGTTTGCGGAAACCCGCGGACAGCAGGTACATCGACATCACCGGGCCGCCGGCGTTGGCGACCATGGTGGTGAAGCCGCCGAGGACGCCGTAGGAACGGGCCTTGACGCGGCCGGTCCGGGTGGCGACCGAGTCGGGCTCCTCCTCCGCGTCGGCCGTGCGGCGCCGCCAGACCGTCACCGCGGCCATGAACAGCAGGATCGCGCCGATCGACGTACGGACGATCCCGTCGTCCGCCCACTGCAGGAACAGCGTGCCGGCCACCACGCCGACCGCGACCGCCGGGAACAGGCGCCAGAGGGTGGGCCAGTGGGCGTGTCGGCGATAGGTGAGCACCGCGAGCACGTCCCCGGCGATCAGGATCGGCAGCAGTGCGCCGGTGGAGGCGCGGGCGGGCAGCACCGCGGCGAAGATCGCGAGGCTGACCGTGTTGGCCCCGCTCACGGCCGTCTTGGAGAAGCCTACGAGCAGGGCCGCGGCGGCGAGCGCGGCGAACTCCCAGCCGGAAATGTGCCAGAGCGTCATCGTGTCCATGCGGAGACCGATGCTAAGTGCAGGTAACCGCTCTGGTAAGTGCCGTCTCGCCGAGTGGTCCTGTTGGCGCGCCCCCGAGCGGTCCCGTCGTAGCACCCATCGAATGGTCCTGTCGGCGCACCCACCGCGCAGTCCTGTCGGCGCACCCGCCGGGGTCCGCTAGTGCCGCTCCACCAGGACCGCGCTTCCCTGCCCCACTCCCACGCACATCGTCGCCAGTCCCCGCGCCGCGCCCGTCCGCCGCATCCGGTGCAGCAGCGTGGTGAGGATGCGGGCGCCGGAGCAGCCGAGGGGGTGGCCCAGCGCGATCGCGCCGCCGGTCGGGTTGACGCGGTCGGGGTCGATGCCGAGTTCGTCGACGCAGGCGAGGGCCTGGGCGGCGAAGGCCTCGTTGAACTCGGCCTCCTCGATGTCGCCGATGCCCCAACCCACGCGGGCGAGCGCCTTGCGGGTGGCGGGGACCGGGCCGATGCCCATCACGTCGGGGTGGACACCGGCCGAGGCACCGGCGGCGTACCGGCCGAGGGACTCAAGCCCGAGGTCGTTCAGGGCCTCCTCGCTGACCAGGAGGAGGCCTGCCGCGCCGTCGTTCATGGGGGAGGCGTTGCCCGCCGTGACGGTGCCGCCCGCCCGGAAGACGGGCTTGAGGCGGGCCAGTTTCTCGTAGGAGGTGTCCTCGCGGATGCACTCGTCGCTCTCGACGAGCACCCCGTCGGGGCGCTCCACCGGGAGGAGTTCGTCGTCGAAGCGGCCGTTCTTGCGGGCCTCCGCGGCGAGGCGGTGGCTGCGCAGGGCGAACTCGTCCTGGCGTTCGCGCGGGATGCCGTAGCGCTGCGCCACCTCCTCTGCGGTCTCGCCCATGGGCAGCAGGCCGTGGAGTTCCTTCATGGCCGGGTTGACCAGGCGCCAGCCGAGCCGCGTGTCGTGGGTCTCGATCCGGTGCGGGAGGGCCTCGTCGGGGCGGGGCAGCACGAAGGGGGCGCGGCTCATCGACTCGGAGCCGCCCGCGAGCACGATGTCGGCCTCGCCGGCGGCGATGGTGCGGGCCGCGCTCGTCACGGCCTCCAGGCCGGAGGCGCACAGCCGGTTGACCGTGGCGCCGGGCACGGTCTCGGGCAGTCCCGCGAGCAGCGCCGCCATGCGGGCCACGTTGCGGTTGTCCTCCCCTGCCTGGTTGGCGGCACCCCAGTAGACGTCGTCGATGCGGGCCGGGTCGAGCGCGGGCACATCGGCGACCAGCGCCCGGATCACGGCCGCCGCGAGGTCGTCGGGGCGTACGGCGGACAGGGCGCCGCGCAGCTTGCCGATGGGGGTGCGGCGGGCGGCCGCGAAGTGGACGGGGCGCACGGGAAGACTCCTGACCGTCGTCGTCGGGGTTCCGGACAGCTTTAATTAGCACCGCTAGTTTCGGACTATAGCGCAGTGGGAGCAGACATGACCGAGCACGTCCTCACCGGCATCCACGGCCCTCTCACCGTGCGGGAGTGGCCGCACGAACGCCCCAGGTACGTGGCCCTCGTGGTGCACGGGTACGGGGAGCACATCGGCCGGTACGAGGAACTCGCCGGGGTCCTCACGGCGCACGGCGCGGCCGTCCTCGGGCCCGATCACACCGGGCACGGGAAGTCCGCAGGGGAGCGGGTCCTGATCGAGGACTTCGAGGACGTGGTCACGGACGTGCACCTGGTGGCCGGCCTGGCCCGCGAGACCCACCCCGGCGTGCCTCTCGTCATGATCGGGCACTCCATGGGAGGTCTGATCGCCGCCCGCTTCGCACAGCGGTACGGCGCCGAACCGGCCGCACTCGTGCTGTCCGGCCCGGTGATCGGCGCCTGGGAGCTGCCGGGGACGCTGCTCGCGCTCGACGAGATCCCGGACACACCGATCAGCCCGGCCTCGCTCTCCCGCGACCCGGAGGTGGGCGCCGCCTACCTGGCCGATCCCCTCGTCTGGCACGGGCCGATGAAGCGGCCGACGGTCGAGGCGTTCGCCCGCACCCTGGAGACCGTGTCCCAGGGGGGTGACCTCGGCCCGCTCCCGTTGCTGTGGCTGCACGGAGACGACGACCGGCTGGTCCCGCTCGCCGGGAGCCGCGTCGGTGTCGAGGCGATCAGGGGCACGAAGTTCACCGAGCGGAACTACGCCGGCGCCCGGCACGAGGTGTTCAACGAGACGAACAGGGCGCAGGTCTTCGCAGACGTGACGGACTTCATCGAGGGTGTGCTCACAAGCTGAGACAACGCTGTTTGCACGAGTAGGCCCGGGGCACTCGCGCCCCCATGGAGTGGTTGCGTCGAGCGGCCTGTGTGGGAGAGGACCCCGAGCTGTTCTTCCCTGTGGGCACGCAAGGACCCGCGCTGCGGGAGATCGCGGCGGCGAAGCGCGTCTGCGCCCGCTGCCCGGTCGCCCCCGAGTGCCTCGACATGGCGCTCAGTAGTGGGCGGACCCAGGGCGTGTGGGGCGGAACCTGCGAGCAGGAACGCGACGAACTGCTCCGTACCGGCATTGACCATGCCAGAAGGAGGAGCACGGTATGACTGTGGTCAGGAGCACCCTGCCCGAATCGGCCCGCGAGACGGCCGGGGAGGCCCTGCAGAGCACCCTGGTGGATCTGATCGGCCTGTCGCTGATCGGAAAGCAGGCGCACTGGAACATCGTGGGCCCGCGTTTCCGGTCCATCCACCTGCAGTTGGACGAGGTGGTGTCGACGGCCCGCACGTTCTCCGACACGGTGGCGGAGCGCGCCGCGGCCCTGGGCGTGGCGCCCGACGGCCGTCCGGAGACGATCGCGGCCGCCTACACGCTGCCCGGCTCGAAGAGCGGCTGGATCCGCGACGACGAGGTCGTCCGCCTGATCGTCGAGACGCTGGAGGCGGCCATCGGGCGGCTGCGCGAGCGCATCGAGACCACCGAGAAGGCCGATCCGGTCACGCAGGACCTGCTGATCGGCATCACCGCGGAGCTGGAGAAGCAGCGCTGGATGTTCGAGGCCGAGAACTGGCCCCGGGGCTGACCGGCGCGAAGCACCCACGGAAAGGCGCATGCGATGATCGACGCCCTCGAACTCGACGCGCTGTGGGAGGACTTCCACCGCGCGGTGAACATGACCTCGCAGGAACTGGCCGCCTGGCTGCGGGTCAGCGACGCCGACGAGTCCTCGGAACCGCTGCCGGAGCACGCGGGTGAGCCGACCGGGCAGCATGTCCTCGCGATCCTCCAGAAGCGGCGCACGGACCTGACCGACGACGACATCGAAGTCATGTACGAGGTCGTGGACACCGTCACCGCGGAGGCCGACGTGGAGAAGGAGCCCGAGGCCGAGGAGACCCTCCGCCGGCACCGGCTGATGTCCGTCGGACACGACCCGCTCAGGCGGTGACCCGGGCCGTGCGCGTCGTACGGGAACTGCTCGGCGCGCACGGACGAACGATGCCGCGCATGCGGGCATCACACTGAACGACAGCTTCAGCAGCCGTTGCAACGGCTGCTGAAGCTGTCCCTTTCTCTGCCCCGGCACATCCAACCCGCCTTCCCGGCAGCCGCGTTGGGTGCGGTCGGCGATCGACGACGAGGTGGCCGAGGACTGTCTGCGCCGCGCCCGGTGCCATGGCACACTGCTCGCACATCTTGTCGAGCAGGGGAGCTTCGTGTGACCGGGACCGAGTCGGCCGGACGTCGGATCGACACGAGCAGGCCGCATCCGGCCCGGGTGTACGACTGGTTCCTCGGCGGGAAGGACAACTACCCGGTCGACGAGGAGCTCGGACGGCAGATCACCGCGCGAGGGGACGCCCCCCGGCAGGCGCGTGCCAACCGCCGGTTCATGGAGCGGGCCACGCGGACCGTCGTACGGGAGGCGGGAATCCGCCAGTTCCTCGACATCGGCTCCGGCATCCCCACCGAGCCCAACCTGCACCAGATCGCCCAGTCCGCCGTACCGGACGCCCGGATCGTGTACGTCGACAACGACCCGATCGTCCTCGCGCACGCGGCGGCCCTGCTGCACGGCTCCCCGGAGGGGGCCACCCACTACCTCCAGGCCGACGCCCGCGAGCCGCGGCGCATCCTGCAGGGCGCCTCCGCCGTCCTCGACTTCGAGCAGCCCGTCGCGCTGTCACTGGTCGCGCTGCTGCACTTCATCTCCGACGAGGACGGCGCCCAGGAGCTGGTGGACACGCTGCTCGACGCGCTGGCGCCCGGCAGTTGTCTGGTGCTGTCGGCGATGACGGCGGACTTCGATCCGGAGAAGGTCAACGCGGGCATCGCGGCCTACACGGCGAGCGGGGTGACCCTGGTGGCCCGCTCGCACGGCGAGGTGAGCCGACTCTTCAAGGGGCTCGAGGTGCTGGAGCCGGGGATCGTGTCCCTGTCGCGGTGGCGTCCGGACGAGCGGGAGGACGGCGAGCTCGTGTCGCTGTACGGGGCGGTCGGCGTCAAGCGCTGAGCCTCCCGGAACCGGCCTTCACCCCAGCAGCCAGCCCCCGTCCACGCTCAACTCCACGGCGTTGACCGAGTTGTTGCGCAACAGGAAGTCCACGGCGTCCACCACGTCGGCGACGGTCGCGAGCCGTCCCGTGGGGGTCCTGGCCCGCAGGTCGGCCAGGACCTGCTCGGGTTTGGCCCGCCAGTAGGGGCTGTCCCCCACCACTCCGGGATGGATCGCATTGACCCGTACGGGGGCCAGTTCGACGGCCAGGCTGTGCGTCAGCCCTCTCACCCCGGCGTTGACGGTCGCCACGGTCGTCGCCCCCGGGTAGGGCCGCTCCTTGGCCTGACCGCCGAAGAGCACGATGGCGCTGTCGTCGTGCAGCCGGGACCGCAGGGCGTGCACGACGGCGGTGTAGCCGACGAGCTTGAGCGTGACGAGGTGGACGGCGGCGTCGATGTCGTACGCGCTCACCCGGTTCTCGTCGCGGGAGACACCGGCGATCACCAGGTGGTCGACGGTCCCCACGTCGCTCAGCGCGTCCGCGACCGTCTTGGGCCGGGCGAGGTCCAGAGCGAGTCCGCGGGCACCGATCTCCTTGGCCGCGGTGTCGGTGCGGTGGGCGTCCCGCCCGGTGATCACCACCTCGTCGCCGCGCTCGGCCCGCACTCGGGCGAACTCCCGCCCGATGCCCGCGGTTCCGCCGATCACGACCACGCCGCTCATCGGGACGCCTCCCTCAGGTACTCCCAGTCCCGCGTGAACCGGTAGGAGTGCCGTACCGGCGGCTGCGGAGCCTGTGTCTCCAGCCAACGCAGCGGTCCGTGACCGGCGTTGGAGAAGCCGTGCACACAACCGGCGCCCGCCCAGGCGCAGTCGCCCGGACCGAGCCGGTAGCGGTCGCCGTCGAAGACCGCGTCCGCCTCCCCTTCGAGGAACAGATAGGTCTCCTCGAAGGGGTGGTCGTGCGTGCCCGCGACGCCGTCCGGCGCGTACTGCACCATGAACATCGTCGAGGCCACCGCGCCGAGGTCGCCGTCGACCATCATCTTCACGGTGATCCCGCTGTAGACGAGCAGCGCGGTCCGCATGCTCGCCGACACCGCGAGCAGGTCCTGGGACTGCTTGCCGGGGTCCATCTGGGCGGGTTCGAAGTGACCGAAGGACCGGGTGCGCGGGTCGCGCACGTCGATGCGGACGGGCGGGCGCGACGGCCACGACGGGACCGCCTGGGTGTCGTGGCCGTACCGGGCCCTCGGTACCGGCGCGAGCATGTCCGCCCAGCGGGCGACGGTGTCCCCGGCGCCCCGCCAGACGTGCGGGACGCCGGTCGGGAGGAGGCCGTAGTCGCCCTCCTCCAGCAGGTACGAGCCCTCGGGCACCTCGAGGACCACGGTCCCGTCCAGGACGTGGAAGCTCTCCTCGTACGAGTGCACGTGGGCCGCGAGGCTCCCGTCGGGGCGCAGCTCGCACACCCCGAAACCGGTGTGCGAGCTGCCGTCGCCCTCACCGACCAACTCCCTTCGCCGGTAACCGTGTTCGTCGTACGACGGCTGCGGGAGGTCGGCGGCCCTGCGCACCAGGTGTCGCGTCACGCCCGGGCCTCCTTCGCGGCCAGCAGCCGGTCGCGGGACTCCTCGACCAGGCGCCGGGCACGCGACACGTCGGCGGTCAGCCTGCCGTCGCGCTTGCGGACGACGCCGTCGACGATGACGGTCTCGACGTTGGACACGTCGGCGCTGAGAGCCACCGCGGCGGCCGCGTCATGAACGGGCGCCACATTGAGGGCGGTTGCGTCGATCGCGACGACGTCCGCGCGTTTGCCGGGAGTGAGGGAGCCGGTGCGGTCCTCCAGGCCGGCGACGTGGGCGCCGTTGCGGGTGGCGATCTCCAGCATCTGACGTGCCGTCAGCATCGTTTCGGGGACGGGGACATCGGCCTGCCAGCTGTCCGCGTTGACGCGGGCGCGCTCGCCGCCGAAGGCCGCGCGGATCTGGGTGAACATGTCGCCGGGCACGGTGGTGACCACGTCGATGCTCAGGGAGGGGCGCAGTCCGTGCTCGATCGCCTTCATCACGGGCGGCCAGCCGTGCCCCATCTGCATCTCCACCTGCGGCGCGATGGAGACCGTACCGCCGCTGTCGGCGACCAGCCGCCATTCCTCCTCGCTGAAGTAGCAGCAGTGGATGTAGGTGGTGTCGGGGCCGAGCAGTCCGAGGTCGTGGAGCTGCTTGACCATGCCGAAGCGGCCGGCGAGGCGGCCCATGGCCACGTGCACGGTGATCGGGATGTCCAGCTCGCGGGCGAGGGCCCATTCGGAGGCGACGACGTCGTTGACGCAGAACCCGGGGCCGCGGGTGGCGAGGGCGAGGGTGAGCAGCCCGTCGCCGGAGGAGAAGTACTCGGAGCGGACACGGCGGACGTCGTCGCCCGGGATCGCGATCTTGCTCTCGAACCAGTAGTCGGCGAGGGACGTGTTGGCGCTGCCGTACGCGTACTGCGCGCGGATGCCGGTCTCCGTGAGGGCCCGGATCGCCGCGTCCGGGTGCTCGGGCGTGTTGTTGATGTGGGACCAGTCCACGAGCGTGGTGATGCCGGCGTTGAGGCACTCCAGGGCGCCCGCGAGGTTGGCCGCGTAGACGTCCTCGGGTGTGTAGAGGGGGGCGAAGGTGTCGAGGATGTCGACGAAGTAGTCGTCGAGGGTGGCGTCGGGGGCCACGTTGCGGATCGAGGCCTCCCACGTGTGGCGGTGGGTGTCGACGAAACCGGGGATCACGATACGGCCGCTCATGTCGAGGACTTCCGCGTCCGCGCTGATCTCACGGTCGACGGCCGCGATCCTGCCGTCCTCGATCAGGACGTCACCCTTCGGCAGGTCCCCGACCGCGGGATCCATCGAGAGCACATGCCCGGCACGAAGGAGTATCCGATGGGTCATCGCGCTTCCTCCTCAGGGGTGTTCAGTACGCGGCCAGGCTCCTGACGGCCGCCACGACCTTGTCGACAGTGGGGATGACCTGCTCCTCCAGAACGTCCGCGAAGGGCAGCGGCACGCACTCCCCCGCCACCCGTCGCACCGGCGCGTCCAGCAGCCCGAAGCCCTCGTCGGCGACGACGGAGACGAGGGTCGCGCCCCAGCCGCCCTGGTAGGGGTTCTCCTCGACGACGACCAGCCGGGAGGTCCGGCCGAGCGAGGCGAGCACGGTGGCCGTGTCGAGCGGCACGAGCGAGCGCAGGTCGAGGACCTCGACGTCGATGTCCTCCTCGGCGAGCCGTTCCGCGGCCTTGAGGGCGACCGGCACCATCGAGGCGAGTGCCACCAGCGTCACGTCCGCGCCACCGCGGACGACGGCCGCACGCCCGAGCTCGACCAGGTGCTCCGGCGGCGGTGGCGGGCCCTTGGTGGCCAGCAGCCCCTTGTGCTCGAAGAACACCACCGGGTCGTCGCTGCGGATCGCCGCCGCCATCATCCCGACGACGTCCGCGGGAGTCGAGGGTGCGGCGATCCTCAGCCCGGGCACGGTCAGGGCCCAGTTCTCCGTGGCCTGCGAGTGCTGGGCGCCGAAACCGAGCCCGCCGCCGTTGGCGGTGCGAACGACGAGGGGCACGGTGACCTGACCACCCGTCATGTAACGCACCTTGGGTATCTCGTTGGCGAGGTAGTCCCAACAACAGGCCAAAAAGTCCGAGAACATGATCTCCGCGACCGGCCGCATCCCGGTCATCGCGGCGCCCATCGCCGCGCCCACGATGGCCTGTTCGGAGATCGGCGTGTCCCACACCCGCTCCGGCCCGAACTCCTTGAACAGCCCGGCGGTCGTCTTGAACACCCCGCCCGCCGCACCGATGTCCTCCCCGAGGCACACGACGGACGGATCGCGCCGCATCTCCCGCGCGATGCCCTCGGCGACCGCCTCCCGGTACGTGATCACGTCCGCCATGCCGCGCCCCCGTCCGCCCACACGTCGGTGAAGGCCTCCCGCGGATCGGGCGGCGGAGCGCTCTTCGCCGCCTCGACCGCCTGCCGTACGACTTCCTGGGCGCGCTCGTCGGCCGCGGTGACCGTCTCCTCGGGCACCCCGGCCTCGACGAGCCGTCCGCGCGCGATGTCCAACGGGTCGTGCTTGAGCCAGCGTTCGACCTCCTCGGCCGGACGGTAGGTCGCCGGATCGGTCCGGCTGTGCCCGAAGTGGCGGTAGGTCTCGGCCTCCAGCACGGCGGGCCCGTCTCCTGCCCGGGCCCGCCCCGCCAGCCCTGCCACCGTCTCCTGCACGGAGACGACGTCGTTGCCGTCGACGACCTCGCCGGGGATGCCGTACGCGGAAGCCCGGTCGGCGGCGGGCCGGGCCACCGCCGTCACGTCGGCGATCGGCGTGTACTCCATGTACAGGTTGTTCTCGCAGACGAACAGCACCGGCAGCTTCCACACGGCGGCCAGGTTCAGGGCCTCGTGGAAGGCACCGATGTTGGTGGCGCCGTCCCCGAAGAAGGCGACCGCGACCTGTCCGGTGCCGCGCAGCCTCGCCGACCAGGCAGCGCCGACCGCCATGGGGAGGTGGGCGCCGACGATGGCGTAGGAGCCGAGCATGTTCGTCGCGGCCTTCGTGAGGTGCATGGAGCCGCCCTTGGCCCCGCACAATCCCGTTGCCCTGCTCATGAGTTCGGCGAGGCACTCCTCGGGGGTGGCCCCCCGTGCCATCGCGTGGTGGTGGCCGCGGTAGGTGGCGAAGACGTAGTCGTCGTCGCGCAGGGCGGCGCTCGCCCCCACGGCGATCGCCTCGTGACCGGCGGCGAGGTGGGTGGTGCCCTTGACGAGGCCCTGGAGGAACAGGTCGTGGGCGGCCTTCTCGGTACGGCGGATGAGAGCCATCTGCTCGTACCGTGCGAGGAGTTCAGCGGTGTCCATCGCCGGTCCCCCGGTGTCCGTCCGCGGTCTCCTGGCGTGCTTCCGCGGTCCCCCGCTGTCCTTTCGCGGTCCCGGTGTTCAGGTGGGACTGCGCCTCGCGGGCGGTGTTGAGCTCGCCGCCCACCGTCCAGTACTTGCGGCCCGCGACCAGGAGTTCCTCGGCGGGGAACTTGGTGATGACCTCGCAGCCGTCGGCGGTGACGACCAGTTCTTCCTCGATCCGGGCGGCGGACCAGCCGTCGGCCGCGGGCCAGTAGGTCTCCAGGGCGAACACCATGCCCTCTTCGAGCACCTCGGGGTGGTCGAGGGAGACCAGACGGCTGAAGATGGGCTTCTCCCAGATGGACAGGCCCACACCGTGGCCGTACTGGAGGGCGAAGGCGGCGGTCTCGTCGGCAAAGCCGAACTCCTCGGCGCGCGGCCACACTTGGACGATGTCGGCGGTCGTGGCGCCCGGCCGGACGAGCGAGATCGCCTGGTCCATGTACTCCCGGCAGCGGACGTAGGCGTCCCGTTGCGCACGGGAGGCGCTGCCGACGGCGAACGTGCGGTAGTAGCAGGTCCGATAGCCGAGATGGCTGTGCAGGATGTCGAAGAACGCGGGGTCGCCGGGGCGGATCAGGCGGTCGCTGTAGACGTGCGGGTGCGGTGAACAGCGCTCTCCCGAGATGGCGTTGACGCCTTCGACGTACTCGCTGCCGAGGTCGTAGAGCACCTTGCTGACGAGGCCGACGCACTCGTTCTCGCGGATGCCGGGACGCAGGTGGGCGTAGAGCTCCTCGTAGGCCGCGTCGACCATCGCGCAGGCCTGGGAGAGCAGGGAGATCTCGTCGCCGGTCTTGATGCGGCGGGCCTCCAGGAAGAGCTGCTGCCCGTCGACGACGTCGATGCCCTCGGCACGCAGGGCGGCGAGGACGGGCATCTCGGCCACGTCGACGCCGAGCGGCTCGCCGGCCAGACCGTGCGCACGGAGTTCGGCGGCGATCTTCGCGGCGACGTCCTCGGCGATCCCGGCGTCGGGGTGGAAGGCGCCGCGCAGGGTGGAGATGCCGGCGCGTGCTCCGGTGGGCGGCCCGCCCTTGCCGTCGCTGTAGTCGAGCCACGGGTTGTAGAGCTGGTGGTGGCGGGCCGCGGAGCCGAAGTCCCAGACGACCGGTTCGCCGCCGCGGACCAGCAGGGCGAAGCGGATCAGCTTGTCCATCGCCCAGGTGCCGATGTGCGTGGCGGTCATGTAGCGGATGTTGGCGAAGTCGAAGCTGAGCACGGCGCCCAGTTCGGAACGGTTCAGGGTGTCATGGAGCCGGGCCAGGCGTTGCCTGCGCAGCCGGTCCAGGTCGACGCGCTCTTCCCAGTCGACGGCATTGGGGCCGTAAGTGCGGATCGCCATCGCGACCACCCCCACCAACGAGTCAACGACCGTCCACGGGGAGTGTCAAGTGTCACTGAACACATTGGCTTGCCACGAACCACACACCCACGGCGGGCTCGGCGCCGTCGTTGCGGTAGCGGTGGGGGGTCGTCGACTCGAAGCAGACGGCGTCGCCGGGGTGCAGGACCTGCTCGTCGAAGCCGAGGGTGAGGACGAGTTCACCCTCGGTCAGGTAGCCGTACTCGGTGCCTGCGTGCCGCATCAGGCCGCCCGAGCCGGAGGAGGCGCCGCCGGGCCGATAGGTGACGAGCAGGAAGTCGACGTCCGTGCCGGGGACGTGCCCCAGGCGCTCCCACACCACGCCGGAGTCCAGCTCCAGCACTTCCCGCTCACCTGGCGTGACCAGGGGACCGATACGGCGGCCCGGGTCGGCGGCGAAGGCCGCCAGGGCGTGCACGACGGTGGCTGGACTCGCCGCCGCGACTGCCTCCCGACCCTCGAAGAGGGATTCGACGGAGATGTCGAGAGCGGTGGTGATGGCGTAGAGGGTGCTGACCGATGGCTGGCTCTTCCCGGTCTCTATCTGGGAGACCAGGCTCGCGGAGACGCCGACCTCGCGGGCCAGGGCGCGCAGGCCCAGACCCCGCTCCAGACGCGCCTGCCGGATGCGCGCGCCGACGGACGGCACGGGGGCAGGGGACACGGCGGGCTCCTCTCATGTGCAGCCCCATTGAACAACTCGGGCCCCCACTCGGGAAAGGGCGCCAGGTCCCTGGCGGGATAGCGCGCGGCACGCCTACCGGCGGGGGGCCGCCCCGGGTGTCGCGGGGGGAGTGTCCCGGTGATGCAGGCAGTGCCTCGCCGACGCTCACGGCAGCCCTGCCGGAGTGACGCGGGCGGCCAGGCACCCGGCCCAGACCCCGCCTCACGCAGGAAACACCGCCCGCACCTCCCACCCGTACTCCACCCTCGGCCCCGCGTGCAGTTCGCCGCCCAGGGCCGTCACGCGCTCCTTCAGGCCGACCAGGCCGAAGCCGCCGCCGTGCGCCGCGGGGGGCAGCTGGCTGCCGCCGCGTCCGTCGTCGGACACGGACACCTCGAGCCGGCCCCCTTCGCAGCCCGGCCCGACGGTCACCTGGGTGGCGTCGCCCGCGTGCCGCCGTACGTTGGCCAGGGCTTCCTGCACCACCCGGAAGGCGGCCGCCTGCACCTCGTGCGGAAGGTCGTCGGGCACCGAGGTCCCGCGGTGCAGGGTGGCCTTCTGCAGGGGGCTCGCGAAGCCGTCGATGAGACCGGCGATGCCCGCGAGGTCGCCCACCGGGCGGCGGTCGGCCGCGTCGTCGGTGTCACGCAGCACGCCGACCGTGCGGCGCATCGACGCCAACGCCTCGGTCGCGGCCCGCTCGATGCCGGCGAGGACGGGATCGAGTTCGTCGGCGGCGGTGTCCGCCATCATGCGGGCCGGACCCGGCACCCGCTCCGGTCGTCGCGGCCCGCCCCGCGCCGGTCACCGAGCCCCTGACCGACCGTGAGCTCGACGTGGTCCGCCTGGTCTCCCTCGGCCGCACGAACGCCGAGATCGCCGCCGAGTTGTTCGTCTCGCTCTCGACGGTCAAGACCCACCTCTCCAGCATTCAGCTCAAGCTGGCCGCCCGGAACCGCGTGGAGATCGCGGCCTGGGCGTGGCAGCGCGGCCTCGCCCGACCGGACAGCTGAGTCACCTCTTCTTCTTCGCCCCGCCCAGCAGTTCCTCCAGCCGGTCGAAGCGCTCGTGCAGGGCGTGCAGGGTCTCGGCTCCGACCTGGTGGAGTCCGTTCCGCCGCTTCTGCTCCCGCGCCACGAACCACGTCGCGAGGGCCGCGGTGACCATGCCGTACGTCGTGATCCCGACGACCATGACGACCGCGCCGACGACCCGGCCCCACCAGGTCACCGGGAAGAAGTCGCCGTATCCGACGGTGGTCGCGGTCTCCACCGACCACCACAGGGCCTTCGGGTACGAGGTCAGATTGGCGCCCCGCGCCCCGTCCTCGGCGGCGACGACCGCCCAGGAACCGAGGAGCATGACGACGAGCAGTGCGACCGTGGCGCCGCCCGCCGCCTTCAGATGGAGCGAGCGTCCTTCCCGGCCCAGCAGCAACCCGACCGCCCTGGTGAGGAATCCGGGCAGCATGTGCACTCCTCGCGCCGAGGGGTCCGTACCCGGCAAGTTTCGCCGTCCCAGGAGCTGGAAGCATCTCGGACGGGGCGTTCAGGTCGCCGTTTTCCGGGACAAGCTGATCATCGGACGGCACAATGGCGGCAACGGTCGCAGGCGCGAGAAGGAGCACAGTCGTGAGCGAGAGCCACACCCCGTCGGGCACGTCGGCGAGGCTGAACACAGGTGTGGCGCACAACGCGCGCGTGTGGAACTACTGGATCGGCGGCAAGGACAACTACGAGGTCGACCAGCGGGTCGGCGACCATGTCGCCGGGATGTTCCCGATCATCCGGGAGATCGCCCGCGCGGACCGCTGGTTCCTGGGCCGCTCGGTGCGCTTCCTCGCCGAGGAGCAGGGCATCCGGCAGTTCCTCGACATCGGCACCGGGCTGCCGACGGTGGACAACACCCACGAGATCGCCCAGCGCATCGCGCCGGACGCCCGGATCGTCTACGTCGACAACGACCCGATCGTCCTCGTCCACGCCCGCACCCTGCTGACCAGCACCCACGAGGGCGTCACCGACTACATCGACGCCGACGTCCACGACCCGGCGGCCATCCTCGAACGCGCCGCGCAGACCCTGGACTTCACCAAGCCGGTCGCGGTGATGATGCTCGGCATCCTCAACTTCGTCCTCGACACCGACGAGGCGCGCAGGATCGCGCGCGAGGTCATGGCCGCGATGCCGGCCGGCAGCCACCTCGCCCTGACGCACCCCACCTTCGACGCCGACCTCGGCGGCGAGGGCCAGATCCCCGCCATGAAGTTCTGGAACGAGAACGCCACTCCGCCGATCACGGCCCGCAGCGGCGAGGACATCGCCACGTTCTTCGAGGGGCTGGACCTCCTCGAACCGGGACTGGTCTCCTGCTCGCAGTGGCGTGCCGAGGCGGACTCCCCGGCCGTGGTGCCTCAGTACGGCGCGGTGGCCGTGAAACGCTGACGCGGGATCCGATCCGGCCGAGCCCGTCGTGGAGGACGTATGACCACCCTTGCCGACCCCGTCCCCGGCGGCCGTCCCGGTGACGTGGACCGGGCCACCGCGCTGAGCAAGGAGCTGTCCGCGAAGGGCGTGCACGGCGTGGTCCTGGCCTATGTCGACACCGCGGGCATCTGCCGGGTGAAGACGGTCCCGACGGCGAAGCTGCCCTCCGCCGCGGCCTGGGGCGTGGGCATGTCGCCGGTGTTCGACACGTTCCTGGCGAACGACTCGATCGTCACCACCGACACCCTGGGCTCCCCCGACGGCGATCTGCGCCTCTATCCCGATCTCGACCGGGTCGTGGCCCTGGCCGGGCAGCCCGGCTGGGCGTGGGCGCCGGTCGACCGGATCACGCAGGAGGGCGGGCGGCATCCGGGCTGCTCCCGCACGGTCCTCAGGCGGATCGTCGGCGAGGCCGCCGAGCGGCACGGGATCACCTTCGAGGCGGGCATCGAGATCGAGTGGGCGGTGGGCCGGGGCCCGGTGGCGGACGGCGACTTCGTGCCCGCGGTGTCGGGGCCGGCGTACGGCGCCACCCGGCAGGTGGAACTGAGCGACTACGCGGCCGACCTGCTCGCGGCCTGCGCCGAGCAGGGCATCGAGGTGGAGCAGCTCCATCCCGAGTACGCGGCCGGGCAGTTCGAGATCTCGACGGGTGCCCTGGACCCGGTGGCGGCGGCCGACGTCAGCGTCCTCGTCCGGCAGACGATCCGTGCGGTCGCCCAGCGGCACGGGCTCGTCGTGTCCTTCGCCCCGGCGGTCTTCGCGGAGGGCGTCGGCAACGGCGGCCATCTCCACCTCTCCGCCTGGCGCGGGGGCGTGAACCTGCACTCCAGCGGCAAGGGCCGGTACGGCATGACGCGCGAGGCCGAGTCGTTCGTCGCGGGAGTCCTGGCGCATCTGCACGGGCTCGCGGCCCTGACCGCCCCGAGCCCGGCGAGCTATCTGCGGCTCAAACCGTCCCAGTGGGCCGGGGTGTTCACCGCCTGGGGCCGGGAGACCCGGGAGGCGGCCGTCCGGATCGTCACCGGCACGGCGGGCCTGACCGACCGGGCCGCGAACCTGGAGCTGAAACCGGTCGACCTGGCTGCGAACCCGTATCTCGCGCTGACCGGTCTCATCGCCGCCGGGCTCGACGGGCTGACCTCGGCCCTGCCGCTGCCCGCGGAGATCACCGGCGACCCGGCGCTGCTCGCCCCGGAGAGAGCCGCCGCCATGGGGGTGCGTCGGCTTCCGACCTCCCTCTCCCAGTCGGTCAGGGCGTTCCGCGCCGACGAACAGCTGCGGGCCGCCCTGGGTCCGGTGCTCGCCGACGCCGTGGTCGCCGTGCGCTTCGCGGAGAGCGACTGTGTGGCCGAGCTGGACGACGAGCAGATCGCGGCGGCGTACCGCTGGAAGTACTGAGCATGAGCGGACCCGTCCACGACGCCCTCGCCGCCGCCCGGCTGGTGGACCACCACTGCCACGGGGTCGTCACCGACGCACTCGACCGGGCTGGCTTCGAGTCGTTGCTCACCGAGGGCGAGGCCTGGCCGGGTGTCTCACCCTTCGACAGCCCGGTCGGGGTCGCGGTCCGCCGGCACTGCGCACCCCTGCTGGACCTGCCCCGCCACGCGCCGCCCGACGTCTATCTGGCCCGCCGCGCGGAACTCGGCCCGCGCGAGGTCAACCGCCGCTTCCTGACCGCGGCGGGCACCGACGTGTTCTGCGTGGACACCGGGTACGCGCCCGACCGCATCACCTCGCCCGGGGAGCTGGCCGGCATCGCGGGCGGGCGTGCCTACGAGGTCGTACGGCTGGAGAGCGTGGCGGAGACGGTGGCGGCGCGGGGCGTGGAGCCGGACGCGTACGCGGACGTGTTCCGCGCGGCCGCTCTGGAGGCGGTGGGGCGGCCGGATGTGGTGGCCGTGAAGTCGGTGGCCGCCTACCGCACCGGTTTCGACCTGGATCCGGTCCGCCCCTCGGACCCGGAGGTCACCCGTGCCGCCGCGGACTGGCTGGCCCGCGGCGGACGACTGGCCGATCCGGTGCTCGTACGGCATCTGCTGTGGACCGCCGTGGACCTGGGGCTGCCCCTGCAGCTGCACACCGGGTTCGGCGACAGCGACATCCGGATGCACCGCGTGGACCCGACCCACCTCACGGACTGGCTGCACCTGACCACGGGCACGATCCCGGTCCTGCTGCTGCACTGCTGGCCCTATCAGCGGCAGGCCGCCTATCTGGCCGCGGTGTTCGAGCAGGTGTACCTGGACGTGGGGCTCACCCTGCACCACGTCGGGCCCGCGCGGTCCCGGGCGATCCTGGCGGAGGCCCTGGAGATCACGCCGTTCCGCAAGCTCCTGTACAGCTCCGACGCGTACGGAGTGGCCGAGTTCCATCTGCTCGGCGCGCTGTCGTTCCGGCAGGGACTGGCCGCTCTGCTGCAGGAGCGGGTGGACACCGACGAACTGAGCCTGCCGGACGCGCTGCGCGTCGTGGCCTGGACGAGCGGGGACAACGCCCGCCGCCTCTACGGACTTCCTGCCCCGGCCCCCGTCCCACCAGGCGAGCGCGACTGAGCGCCCGCCGTCCCCGGAAAGTATGATCTAGCAATGTCTGACTTGACCGATACCACGCCCGGCTGGCTGAGCGCCGACGATCTCGAGCAGGCGCGCGCCCGGATGCCCATCCTGTACGTCGAGGCCGTGCCCGTGCGCGTCGACGACAGCGGCGAAGTCACCAGCGTCGGCCTGCTGCTGCGCATCGGACCCGACGGAACGGTCAGCCGGACGCTGGTCTCCGGCCGCGTTCTGCACCACGAGCGGGTCCGGGACGCGCTGCTGCGCCACCTGGAGAAGGACCTGGGACCGGTGGCCCTGCCCCGGATCCCGTCCTCCCTGCAGCCGTTCACGGTGGCGGAGTACTTCCCCACCCAGGGGGTCACTCCGTACCACGACCCGCGTCAGCACGCGGTCTCGCTCGCCTACGTCGTGCCGGTGACCGGCGACTGCCGGCCCCGCCAGGACGCCCTGGACCTGGTGTGGTTCAGCCCGCAGGAGGCTCTGTCCCCGGCGGTGGAGAGCGAGATGCCCGGCGGTCACGGGGTGCTGCTCAAGCAGGCGCTGGCCCATGTGGGCTGCGCGATCTGAGGTCGTCCGTCAGTCGGTGTCCTTGCGCTGAATCGTTCCGGGCGTGCCGCCGTCCCGGGTCCACTCGACGACGAGTTCGTCCTTGGTGCCGAAGCGGACCAGGTGGCTGCCGACGACGCCCTCCAGGAGATCGAGGTGCTCGGACTCCGTCTCCAGCGTCAGCAGCAGTGCGCCCTCGGTGGCGGTGAGGGAGCCCTTGCCTCCGTTCTGGAAGAGCAGGCTGCCCTCACCGCTGTCCTCGTCCCAGCTGGTCGTGGAGCGGCGGCCGAGGTGCGAGGCGAGCTGCTTGGCGTAGCGGTGCGGGCGGTCGGTGGCGACGCGGGCTTCGGAGCGGGGCATGGGAACTCCCAGGAGTGCGGTGGCGCGGTACTGACTCGATGCTGCCGCAACACCGGGCGCCCCACGCCCATTCCACCGCGCTCCTCGCCGACCGCACGGCAGGTGCGCCGGTCAGGAGCGAACCTTGCTCGTCATGGAGAACTCGTCGGCCTCCGCCAGGTCGAAGTCGCCGTGGTCGCTGCCCAGTCCCTGCGCCACCAGTGCCGCCGCTGCGCTGCCGAGGATCGCCGCCTCGCGCGGGGTGCGGCCCAGGCCCATGCCGCGGAGGAATCCCGCGGAGAAGGCGTCGCCGCAGCCGGTGGTGTCGACGACGTCGACCGCGAAGGCGGGGACCGTCTCCGTGCCCTCGGCGGTGACCAGGAGGGCGCCGTCACCGCCGCGGGTGACCGCGACCAGGCCCACCCCGCCGGCCAGGAACCTCTTCGCGCCGGCGACGAGGTCCTCCTCCTCGCTGAAGCCGAGGACCTGGTCGTCGTTGGGAAGCAGGAAGTCGATGTGCGGGAGCAGCGGTTCGATCTGGTCGAAGGTGCCGAGGTAGCCCGGGGCGAGGAGGTCCACCGAGGTCACCACGCCGTGCTCCTTGGCGTGCGCCAGGATGCGTGCGGCGACGTCGGCGCCGATCAGCTCGGGGCCTCCGAGGTGCAGGTGGCTCGCCTCGGCGACCGCGTCCCAGGGCACGTCGTCGAGTCCGTAGGTGATGTTGGCGCCGAGCAGGTGGAGCGTGGGGCGGTCACCGTTGGGGCGGATGGGCAGGACCGTCGCGGAGGTGGAGGTGTCGACGCGGCGGACGAGCAGGCCGGTGTCGATCCCCGCCTTGTCGAGGAGCCGGGTGAGCAGGTCGCCGGTCGCGTCGGTGCCGATCGCGCCGGCGGTGCGCACCGAGGCACCCAGCTTGGCGAGGGTCAGGGCGGTGCCGGCGGCCGTGCCGGCCGCGGTCATGCGGATGTCCTCGACCAGCGTCGCGCCCTGGCCCTCGGGTATCTCCTCGACCGGCCGGACCAGCACGTCCAGCACGTGCACACCCATGGTGACGACGTTCTGAGCCTTCATCGGGTTCCCTCCTGTGCGGTTTGCGTGGTGCCGTAGTTGCGGGCGAGGGCGGCCTCGATCACCGCGATCTGCTGCTGTTCGTCGAGGGCACGCGGCTTCCCGAGGACGGCCGCTCGCTGGTACACACCGCAGGCCCACTCCAGCAGGAGCGCGTGCTCGACCGCCTTGTCGAGGGTCGGGGCGTGGGTGACCGCGCCATGGTTGGCCATCAGGGCGGCGCCCCGCCCCTCCAGTGCGGTGAGGACCGACTCGGCGAGTTGCGGGGTGCCGAAGGTGGCGTACGGAGCGACTCGGACGGTGCCGCCGAGGGCGAGCAACTGGTAGTGGATACAGGGCAGTTCGTCGAGGACGAGGGAGAGGGCGGTGGCCATCGGGGCGTGGGTGTGCACGACGGCGGTGGTGCCGTAGCGGCGGTAGACACCGAGGTGGAGGTCGAGTTCGGAGGTGGGCAGCAGGCCGCCGGCCACGATCTCCCCGTCGAGGTCGACGACGGTCACCTGGTCCGGGGTGAGTTCGGCGAGGACCGCGCCGGTCGCGGTGATCGCCACCCGGTCCTCGACGCGCACGCTGACGTTGCCCGCCGTACCGATGAGCAGACCCTCCGCCCCCAGACGGCGGCAGGCGTCGGCCACGGCGGCCCGTTCCTCGCTCAGCACCGGGCTTGAGTCGGTCATGCGCGCGACGCTAACCTAAACCTGAAACAAAGTCACGTTCAGGTTCGGAGGTCGTCAGTGAGGTCGTCACGTGGGTGAGCCGAGGTCGTCCCGTGACTGAACCCGCTCCGGGCGCCGACCCGGCCGCATGGATCGCCTCCCTGCGCCGCACACCCCAACAGGCGCGCAGCCGGGCCCGGTTGGCGAGGGTGCTCGAGGCCGCGGAGCGCATTCTGGTCGAGGAGGGCGTCGAGTCGCTCACCACGACCCGGATCGCGTCCGAGGCACGGGTGTCGGTCGGCTCGCTCTACCAGTACCTGCCCGATCGCGGGGCGATCATCGAAGCGCTCGCGGCCGGCTACTTCGCGAAGCTGGAAGCGGCGATGGACGCGTTCGTCGAGGCCGCGTCCGCCGAGCGCTGGGAGGACCCCGTCGGCGTCCTCATCGACGCGTTCGCCGAGATCTACCGCAGCGAACACGGCTTCCGTGCCCTGTGGTTCGGCAGCGGACTGACCGAGCGGACCCGGGCGGCGGACCGCGAGCACAAGCGCCGGATGGCCGACGGGATCCGTCGCGTCCTGCTCGCCCTGGACCTCGCCGAGGACGACGAGACCCTCGCCCGCGTCTGCCACGCCGCGATCCTCGCCGCCGACGCCCTGGCCCAGGAGGCCTTCCGCCGGGACACGAAGGGGGACACCGCGCTGCTGGAGGAGGCGAAGATCCTGCTGCGGGGTTATCTGACGGACATCGCGGCGCGGTACAACGGATCCTGACGTCATCGGTGCGACGGGCCCTGACGTCTTCGGCGCTACGGGAGTCTCATGCAGCTCACCTTCACCGGCCGGGTGATCGAATGGCGCGGCCCTGCGCCGTACTACTTCGTGCCGGTCCCCGACCAGGAGTCCGCCGACATCGGCGAGGTGGCCCGGATGGCCACGTACGGCTGGGGCGTGATCCCGGTCGAGGCACGCATCGGCGAGATCGTCTTCACCACCTCGCTGTTCCCCAAGGACGGCGGCTATCTGCTGCCGCTCAAGAACGCGGTGCGAAGGCCGGAGGGGCTGGGTGCGGGCGACGACGTACGGGTGGAGATGACGGTCCGCCTCCAGGTGCAGTGACCGCCGCTCCGGCAGCAGTTCGTCGTCCACGTATCGTGCAGCGGTGACCGACACCGAGCCCCTGCGGCTGCCCGACATGCCGTTGCACGATCCCTTCGTCGTCGCCGACGAGGCGACACGGACCTACTTCCTGTACACGTCCAACGAGCCGTCCGTGTCGGGTGTGGAGGGCGTCGGGACGATGGTCTACCGCAGCCGGGACCTGCGGGACTGGGCCCGGCCGGTGGTGGTGTTCCGGACGGACGAGCAGGAGGGGATCTGGGCGCGGGACGGCGGGTGGGCGCCGGAGGTGCACGCGTGGGGCGGCCGGTACTACCTGTTCACCACCCTGCACGACGAGAACCGGAAGCTGCCCGTGCCGCCCGCCGGGCGGTGGGGCACGCCCTTCCCGTTGCCCAACCACGCGCGCGGCACGATCACCGCCGTCTCCGACTCCCTGCTGGGCCCCTTCACCGCCGTCGACCCGACCGGCCCCACCCCACCGGCGCACCTCATGACCCTCGACGGCACGCTCCACGTCGATCCGGACGGGCAGCCCTGGATGGTGTACGCGCACGAGTGGCTGCAGACCGTCGACGGGACGATGGAGGCCGTCCGGCTCGCTCCTGACCTGACCGGGACGGTCGGCGAGCCCGCCTTCCTGTTCAAGGGCTCGGACGCGTTCTGGCTCGGCGAGCAGATCCCCGCGGGCGTACCGCACCAGCTCGCGCCCTACGTCACCGACGGCCCCCAGCTCCACCGCGCCCCCGACGGCGCCCTGATCATGCTGTGGTCGACGTACGAGAAGGACACGGCCGGTCCGGACGGCACCGTCAGCGGCGGTTACGTGCAGACCTACGCCGTCTCCAGGTCCGGTGAGCTGACCGGCCCCTGGGAGCAGCGCCGGCCGCTGGTCCGGGACGACAGCGGGCACGGGATGCTGTTCCGGGCCTTCGACGGCCGGCTGATGATGGTGCTGCACCGCCCCTTCGAGAACGCGCGCGGGAAACTGTACGAGATGCGGATCGAGGGCGACGAACTGCTGGTGGTGCGGCAATGCACCGAGCTCGACGGTGACGGGGTCAGCGCCTGAGGTCCGGGTTCTGCGCGGCGGTGATCACCCGGTCCCGTTCGGCGTCGCTCAACAGCCCTGCGGCGACCCAGGTGCCGGCGAGGGCGCGCACCGCCTGCACGAAGACTCCCGAGGACGCGAAGGGCGCCTGTGCCCGGAGCACGTCGAGGAAGGTGAGGCCGTCGCCGCGGGCGCGGTCGGGGACGCCCGAGCCGGTCGCGCCGAAGACGGTCCGCGTAGGCGTCGGTGACGACGTACGCCGTGTCCCCGCAGGGCTCCGCGGCGCACCCCGGGAACGCGGGGGTGGCAAGGCCTCGGCGCCGGGGCTGCGACGGCGCAGGTCCGTGGCGCGGCGCGCGGCCGTGTCTCAGATCGCCTCGCGAATGGCCCGCTCGAAGTGCTCGACATGGCTGCGGGCCAGCCGTGCCGCCGTCTCGGCCTCGCCGGCGACGATCGCCGCGATCAGCGGCCCGTGCTCCTCGACATGGCCGGCCATGTCGGCCAGCCGGTCCACGAACAGGCACCAGATGCGGGTGGCCAGGTTGTCGTGGCGGACGAGGGTGTCCTCCAGGTACGGGTTGTGCGTGGCGGTGTAGATGGCACGGTGGACCCGCAGGTCCAGGCGCATCAGGTCGGCGGCGTCCCGCCCGGAGGTCCCCACGCTCTCCAGTTCCGCCAGCAGGTCGGTGAGGCCGGCCCGGTCGACGCCCGTGGCGCGCCGCGCGGCCTGCGCCGCCGCCAGGGGTTCCAGTTCCTGGCGCACCTCGGAGATATGGGCCAGGTCGGTGATGTTGACCTCGGTGGCGAAGGTGCCGCGCCGGGGGTAGGTCGTGATCAGGCGCTCGTACTGGAGCCGCTTGAGCGCCTCGCGCACCGGTGTGCGGCCGACGCCGAGGGACTGGCCCAGCTGCTCCTCGTTGATCGGCGCGCCGGGGCGGATCTCCAGCATGACGAGCCGGTCCCGGATGGCGCGGTACGCACGCTCGGCGAGCGACAGCTCCTCGACCTCGGTCGCGACCTGCTGCATGGATGCCCCCTTGACCTGTGCGGCGAGCTCCCATACCTTACCGCACAGGCTGATATATCAGTTGCCCATTAGCTGGCTCTCAGGACGGTGCACCGATGGCAACGAGTACGTCGCTCACCACGCCCACCTCGCCGCTCTCCCTCCCCCTCCGCGCACTCGACCCGGAGGTCGCCGACGCGGTCGCCGCCGAGCTGCACCGCCAGCAGTCCACGCTGGAGATGATCGCCTCGGAGAACTTCGCCCCGGCCGCCGTGATGGAGGCCCAGGGCTCGGTTCTGACCAACAAGTACGCCGAGGGCTACCCCGGCCGCCGCTACTACGGCGGCTGCGAACACGTCGACGTGGTCGAGCAGTTGGCCATCGCACGGGTGAAGGAACTCTTCGGCGCCGAGGCCGCGAACGTCCAGCCGCACTCGGGCGCCCAGGCCAACGCGGCCGCGATGTTCGCCCTGCTGAAGCCCGGCGACACCATCCTCGGCCTCGACCTCGCGCACGGCGGTCATCTGACCCACGGCATGCGCCTCAACTACTCGGGCAAGCTGTACGACGTCGTGCCGTACCACGTGCGCGAGTCCGACCTGCGCGTCGACATGGACGAGGTGGAGCGGCTCGCCCTCGAGCACCGGCCGAAGATGATCGTCGCGGGCTGGTCGGCCTACCCCCGGCAGCTGGACTTCGCCGGGTTCCGGCGGATCGCCGACGCGGTGGGCGCGTATCTGATGGTGGACATGGCGCACTTCGCGGGACTGGTGGCCGCGGGCCTGCACCCGAGCCCGGTGCCGTACGCCGACGTCGTCACGACGACCACCCACAAGACCCTGGGCGGTCCGCGCGGCGGTGTCGTCCTCAGCCGCGCCGACCTGGCCAAGAAGATCAACTCGGCCGTGTTCCCGGGCCAGCAGGGCGGCCCGCTGGAGCATGTGATCGCGGCGAAGGCGGTGGCCTTCAAGGTGGCGGCGGGCGAGGAGTTCAAGGAACGCCAGCGGCGCACCCTCAGGGGCGCGAAGATCCTCGCCGGCCGACTGCTGGCCGACGACGTGGCCGAGGCCGGGATCACCGTCCTGACCGGCGGCACCGAGGTCCATCTGATCCTCGTCGACCTGAGGAACTCCGAGCTCGACGGGAAGCAGGCCGAGGACCGGCTGCACCGCATCGGCATCACCGTCAACCGCAACGCCGTGCCGTTCGACCCGCGCCCGCCGATGGTGTCGTCCGGTCTGCGGATCGGAACGCCCGCCCTGGCCACCCGCGGCTTCGGCGAGACGGAGTTCCGCGAGGTCGCCGACATCCTCGCCGAGTCCCTGAAGGGCGAACGCCCCGAGGACGAACTGCGCGCCCGGGTCGAGAAGCTCGCCGCCGCCTTCCCCCTCTACCCCCACCTCGACGGAGACGCGGCATGACCGCCGAAGCCCTGCCGGAGCACCCGGACTTCCTCTGGCGCAACCCCGACCCGAAGCGGTCGTACGACGTCGTCATCGTCGGCGCGGGCGGCCACGGCCTCGCGACCGCCTACTACCTCGCCAAGAACCACGGCATCACCAACGTGGCCGTCCTGGAGAAGGGCTGGCTCGCGGGCGGCAACATGGCCCGCAACACCACGATCATCCGCTCCAACTACCTGTGGGACGAGAGCGCGGCGATCTACGAGCACGCCCTGAAGCTGTGGGAGGGCCTGCCGGAGGAACTGGACTACGACTTCCTGTTCAGCCAGCGGGGCGTCCTCAACCTCGCGCACACCCTCCAGGACGTCCGTGAGGGCGTGCGCCGAGTGAACGCCAACCGGCTCAACGGCGTCGACGCCGAGTGGCTGGAGCCCGACGAGGTCGCCAAGGTCTGCCCCATCCTCAACGTGTCCTCCCGCACCCGGTACCCGGTGCTCGGCGCCACCTTCCAGCCCCGGGCCGGCATCGCCAAGCACGACCACGTCGCCTGGGCACTGGCCCGCCGCGCCGACGAGCTGGGCGTGGACCTCATCCAGGGCTGCGAGGTCACCGGCTTCCTCAAGGACGGCGACCGGGTGGTGGGCGTCGACACCAACCGCGGCCGCATCCACGCCGGCCGGGTCGGACTCGCCGCCGCCGGGCACAGCAGCGTGCTGGCCGAGCGGGCGGGCGTACGGCTGCCGGTGCAGTCCCACCCGCTCCAGGCCCTGGTCTCCGAACTGCACGAGCCGGTGCATCCGACGGTCGTCATGTCGAACCATGTGCACGTCTACGTCTCCCAGGCCCACAAGGGCGAGCTGGTGATGGGCGCGGGCGTCGACTCGTACAACGGCTACGGCCAGCGCGGCTCCTTCCATGTGATCGAGCAGCAGATGGCCGCCGCGGTGGAGCTGTTCCCGATCTTCGCCCGGGCGCACGTGCTGCGGACCTGGGGCGGCATCGTCGACGTCACTCCGGACGCCTCGCCGATCATCGGCAGCACCCCGGTGGCGGGTCTGTACGTCAACTGCGGCTGGGGCACCGGCGGTTTCAAGGCCACTCCGGCGGCCGGCTGGACCTTCGCGCACACCGTCGCCACGGGCGAACCGCATCCGCTGAACGCTCCCTTCGCCCTCGACCGCTTCACGACGGGCGCGCTGATCGACGAACACGGCGCAGCAGCCGTGGCCCACTGAGGCATCGAGGCACCGAGGAGAACGCCATGCTGCTGATCACCTGCCCGTGGTGCGGTCCGCGCAACGAGACGGAGTACCACTACGGCGGACAGGCCCATGTCCCCTATCCCGAGTCACCGGCCGACCTCACCGACGAGCAGTGGGCCGAGTTCGTCTTCTACCGCGACAACCCCAAGGGCCCCTTCGCGGAACGGTGGATGCACAGCATCGGCTGCCGCCGCTGGTTCAACGTCCTGCGTGACACCGCCACCCACGAGGTGCTGACCTCGTACCGGCTCGACGAGCCGCGCCCGGGAGGGAACCGATGACCGACCAGCTCTTCCGGCTGCCGCGAGGCGGCCGTGTCGACCGCGGCACCCTGCTGCGCTTCACCGTCGACGGACGGGAGTTGACCGGCCACCCCGGCGACACCCTCGCCTCGGCGATGCTGGCGAACGGGCTCGTCGAGGTCGCCCCCTCGCTCTACCGCGGCCGCCCGCGCGGCATCGTCACCGCGGGCGTCGAGGAACCCAACGCCCTGGTGCAGCTGGGCGGTTCGTGCTCGGAGGGCATGCTCCCGGCGACGACCGTCGAGCTGTACGACGGCCTGTCCGCCACCACGCTCTCCGGGATGGGCCGCCTCGACCCCACTCCCGACCCCGCCGTCTACGACAAGAAGTACGTCCACACCGACGTCCTGGTCGTCGGCGCCGGACCGGCGGGCCTCGCTGCCGCCGCCGCTGCCGCCGCCTCCGGCGCCCGCGTGATCCTCGTCGACGAGCAGCCCGACCCCGGTGACGGGGCGGGGACCGACGAGCTGCGCGCGAGGCTCGACGCCGCGCCCGAGGCCGTCGTACTGCACCGGACCACGGCCTTCGGGTCGTACGACGACAACTACGTACTGGCGCTCCAGCGGCGCACCGACCATCTCGGCGCGGGTGCCCCCGAAGGCGTCTCCCGGCAGCGTTTGTGGCACATCCGGGCCCGGCAGGTGGTCCTCGCGACCGGCGCGCACGAGCGTCCGCTGGTCTTCGCGGGCAACGACCGGCCCGGCGTGATGCTCGCCGGGGCCGTGCGCACGTACCTCAACCGGTATGCCGTGGCGCCGGGTTCACGGGCCGTGGTGAGCACGACCAACGACAGCGCCTACGACACGGTCGCCGACCTGTGTGCCGCCGGGATCCCCGTGGCCGTGGTCGTGGACGCGCGTCCCGAGCTGTCCGACCGGGCCGCCGGAGTCGCCGCGGCGACCGGGGTGCCGGTGCTGACGGGCAGCACGGTGGTGGACACGGCGGGCGAGCACAGGCTGACCGGCGTCACCGTCCGGGCGCTCGACGCCGAAGGCCGACTGAAGGGTGCGGCCCGGTCGTTCGACTGCGACCTGCTGGCCGTGTCGGGCGGCTGGAGCCCGGTCGTGCATCTGCACACCCAGCGTCAGGGGCGGCTGCGCTGGGACTCGGACCTGGTCGCGTTCGTGCCGGACGGCGTCGTACGGGATCAGCAGGTCGTGGGGGCGGCCCGGGGGACGTACGACCTCGACCGCTGTCTGGCCGAGGGGGCACGGGCCGGAGCACTGGCGGCGACGGCGGCGGGCTTCCCGGTGCCCGTCCCGGGCGAGGGCGCGCGGCGCGCTCCCGGCCCGACGCGCGCCCTGTGGCTGGTGCCCGCCCCCGAGGGCGAACCCGGCACCTGGGACGGCCACTTCGTCGACCTCCAGCGCGATGTCACCGTCGCCGACGTGTGGCGCTCCACCGGCGCCGGCATGCGCGGCGTCGAGCACGTCAAGCGGTACACCTCGCTCGGCACGGCGAACGACCAGGGCAAGACGTCCGGTGTCAACGCGATCGGGGTGATCGCCGAGGCGCTCGGCGGTTCGCTGGGCGAGATCGGCACCACGGCCTACCGGGCCCCGTACACACCGATCGCCTTCGCCGCCCTGGCAGGACGCGAGCGCGGGGAACTGTTCGAACCGGAGCGCACCACCTCCATCCACGCGTGGCATGTGGCGCACGGCGCGGAGTTCGAGGACGTCGGGCAGTGGAAGCGCCCCCGGTACTACCCGCAGACCGGTGAGGACATGGACGCGGCCGTGGCGCGCGAGTGCCGGGCGGCCCGTGAGGGGGTGGCGTTCATGGACGCCTCCACCCTCGGCAAGATCGAGATCTGGGGTGCGGACGCGGGCGAGTTCCTCAACCGGATGTACACGAACGCCTTCAAGAAGCTCAAGCCCGGCCACGGGCGTTACGGCGTGATGTGCAAGCCCGACGGCATGATCTTCGACGACGGTGTGACGCTCCGCCTCGACGACAACCGCTACTTCATGACCACCACGACCGGTGGCGCGGCGAACGTGCTGGACTGGCTGGAGGAGTGGCTCCAGACCGAGTGGCCCGAACTCGACGTCCACTGCACCTCGGTGACCGAGCAGTGGGCGACGATCGCCGTCGTCGGGCCGCGGTCGCGCGAGGTCGTCGCCCATCTCGCCCCGGACGTCGACCTGGCCAACGAGGCCTTCCCGTTCATGGCCTTCCGCGAGACCACCCTGGCCTCCGGCATCCCGGCCCGTATCTGCCGGATCTCCTTCTCCGGCGAACTCGCCTACGAGATCAACGTCTCCGCCTGGTACGGCCTCGCCGTCTGGGAGGAGGTGGACGCGGTCGGACGGCCTTACGGCATCACCCCGTACGGCACCGAGACGATGCACGTCCTGCGGGCCGAGAAGGGCTACATCATCGTCGGCCAGGACACCGACGGGACCGTCACCCCGCAGGACGCGGGCATGGGCTGGGTGGTCTCGAAGCAGAAGGACTTCATCGGCAAGCGGTCCTTCGCCCGCGCCGACACCTCCCGCACCGACCGCAAGCAACTGGTCGGACTGCTCCCGGCCGACCGCACGACCCGGCTGCCCGAGGGCACCCAACTCGTCGCGCCGGACGTCGACCTGGGGACGGTGCCGGTGCCGATGCTCGGCCACGTCACCTCCAGCTACCACAGTCCGGCCCTCGGCCGCCCGTTCGCCCTCGCCCTCGTGGCCGACGGGCAGGCGAGGAAGGGCCAGACGCTGCTCGCCCCGGTGGGCGAGGCGCTGGTGCCGGTCGAGGTGACCGACTTCGTCCTCTACGACCCCGAAGGGACCCGGCGAGATGGCTGAACCGATCATGGCGGGACCGGTGGCCCTGCGCACCAGCCCGCTGGCCCACCTGGAGGAGCGGATGCGGGCCGCCGCCGTCACCGGCGCCCGGGGTGTCGCCCTGGCCGAGCTGCCCTTCCTCACGATGGTGAACGTACGGGTCGCCCCCGCCTCCGGGGCGGCCGACCGGATCGGGAGGGTGTTGGGGGCCCCGCTCCCCCTCCGGTGCGGCGACACCGCCGCCCACGGCCCCCACACGGTCGTGTGGCTGGGTCCCGACGAGTGGCTCGTGCTGTCCCGGGCCGACTCCGACCTCGTGACCGCACGGCTGCGGGAGGCGCTCGACGGCGACCCGGGTTCGGTCGTGGACGTCTCGGCGAACCGCACCACCCTGGAGCTGAGCGGCCCGGCCGCCCGGGAGGTCCTGGAGAAGGGGTGCCCACTGGACCTCCATCCCCGAGCCTTCGGACCCGGCCGCGCGGTGTCGACCACGGTCGGCCCGGTCCCGGCACTGCTCTGGCAGACGGACGACACCCCGGCGTACCGCCTGCTGCCGCGGTCCTCGTTCGCCGACTACCTGGCCCGCTGGCTCATCGACGCGATGAGCGAGTACGGGGACCCGCTGGTGGCCTGACGCGGAGGCGGTGCCGAGGGGCCGGGTCAGGAGGGCGTCGGCCCGGTCAGTGCCGGGAGGGGGTGACGCACCGGAAGCCGGAGGCGAGGGCCGGGTCCGCGTGGCCCGTGTACCGGGACACCCGGGGGTAGCGGCACAGGTCCCGGGCGACCTGCTCGCCCTCGGTGTTGATCAGCGTCGCGGGCAGCGTCCTGGGCGCCTTGCCGTGCTCGACCCAGGCGGTGAGCGCACCGAGGTCGTCGGTGGTGCCGTCGCCCTTGTTGAGGCCGCAGTGGACGGTGCCCGGGACGAGGAAGAGCCGGTAGAAGTCGTCGACCCGCTCGGCGCCGCCCAGCTTCCGTTCGACCTGCTCGCGGTAGCGCACGGTGCCCTCCGCGGGGATGTACTGGTCGTCCAGGCCCTGCCAGGTCAACAGCTTGCCGCCGGAAGCGCGGAAGTCCGAGAGGTCCGGGTCGTCGGTGCCGATGACCTTGTCGTACTCCGCCCGGGACTGCTGGAAGAGCTGCGTGAACCGGTCGTAGGTGAGCGTCGACAGGTCGAGTGACGGGTCCTTCGCCACCCACAGCCTGACCCAGTCCGCGGGCACCGGGAACGGCGCTCCCGGCGTGGCCAGCGCGGACAGATCGGCGCCGATCGGGACACCGGCCCACAGCTTCTTCCCGGAGGCGGTGCGCGGACCGTCCCAGATCTTGCGGACGACCGCCGCGTCGGCCGCCGTGATGGTCAACTCCTTGCCGTCGCACACCACTTGGGTGCCGATCAGACGTCGCGGGTCGAAGTCGCAGCGGCCGGGGTCGTTGACCAGGCCGTCCTCGAGGCCGTCGAGCGGGTCGCAGGTCTTGACGGCCGCCTCGGTGAACGCGGCGAACTCGCACTTCGACAGGTAGGTCCTCTCGTTGTTCATGACCACCTGCGGCCACAGGGTGGCGACCTCGAACTCGTCCCAGTTCACGGCGGGCGCGTCGGCGAGGATGCCGTCGTAGTCGTCGGGGTGGCGCTGGGCCTCCATGTAGCCCTGACGCCCGCCCGTGGAGCAGCCGTTGAAGTAGGAGTACGCGGGGCCGTGGCCGTAGACCGCGTCGACGACCTCCTTGCCGACGACGGCCGCCTCGTGCTGGGAGCGGGAGGCGAAGTTCTCCAGCAGCGCGGCGTCGACCCGGCCCGCACCGTTCAGCGCCCAACCGGTGTCGAGGGCGTCGCCGACACCGGCGTCCGTGGTGGTGGCGGCGTAGCCGTTCTTGACGGCGGTGCCGAGTCCGACGCCGTTGTCACCGGCCAGGTAGGCCGCGCCGCCGAGCCCTTGGAGGCGGCCGTTCCAGTCGCTGACGGGGAGCCAGGTACGCACCGTGGCACGGTCGTCGGCGCCCGGGTGGGTGAGCGTGACCGTCACCTCGCAGAAGGCCGGGACACCGGAGACCGACCCCTGCAGGACTCCGGTGCCGTTGATGGTGCCGCCCGCCCGACGGGCCGCGGCCACGGAGTCCACCCGGGTGCCGGCCGGGGCCTTCACGGACGGCGCCGAGCAGGTGACGGGCGCGGATGCGGAGGCGGTCCGGGGTTCCGCAGAGGCGGTCGGCAGGTACACCGCCGCGGCAAGCGGCACACCGGCCGCGACGGCGGTCAGAAGTCGTCTCATTGCGTGTCCGTCCAAAGAGGTGGGTATGCCGGAGAGCGAGCGTCACCGGTTTAACGGGTGACGATGCTGGCATGATGATCTCCGGGCTGTCAACAACAGGAGGCACGCATGGGGACCGGGGCTCACCGAGCGCGACTGCTAGGCTGGGAGCGGCGTTGACCGTGTATCGAGGAGTCACAGACGTGGTGGGTGAAGACGACATCTCCGGGTGAGACCCGGATCTGACGGCCACCGGCCGGCGCTCGGGAGCGCTGCCGAGGTGGTCCGTCTCGTCGTACCCCTTTTCCCACGTCTGCCCAGGGCAGAGGTCTCTTCCCTGCCCTCACACCGCCCGAGGTCATCCCCATGTCCGACGCGTCCGTCGTCTGCTCGAACCTCTCCTTCGCCTGGCCCGACGACACCCCCGTCTTCCAGGACCTGTCCTTCACCGTGCCCTCCGGCCGCACCGGCCTGGTCGCCCCCAACGGCTCCGGCAAGAGCACCCTGCTCAAACTGATCGCCGGTGAACTGAAGCCCCGCACCGGCTCGTTGACCGTGAGCGGCACGCTCGGCCACCTCCCGCAGAGCCTCCCCCTGACGGGCCGCCTCACGGTCGCCGAGGTGCTCGGCGTCGACGCCGTGATCCGCGCCCTGGACGCCGTCGAGTCCGGGGACGTGGACGAGGCGCACTTCGCCGTCATCGGCGACGACTGGGACATCGAGGAGCGCACCCGCGCCCAGCTCGACCGCCTGGGCCTCGCCGACCTCGGCCTGGACCGCAGCCTCAGCACGCTCAGCGGCGGCCGGATCGTCTCCCTCGGCCTCGCGGCCCAACTGCTCAGGCGCCCCGACGTACTGCTGCTCGACGAGCCCACCAACAACCTCGACCTGGCGGCCCGGCACCAGCTCTACGACGTGCTCAGCGACTTCACCGGCACCCTGCTCCTGGTCAGCCACGACCGCGCGCTGCTCGACCGCATGGACCGCATCGCCGAGCTGGGCAGCGACGAACTCCGCTTCTACGGCGGCGACTTCACCGCGTACGAGGAGGCGGTGCGGGCCGAGCAGGAGGTCGCCGAGAAGAACGTCCGCAGCGCCGAGCAGGAGCTGAAGCGGGAGAAGCGGGAGCTGCAGCAAGCCCGCGAACGCGCCGAGCGCCGGATGAGCAACGCCTCCAGGAACCTCAAGAACGCCGGGCTGCCCAAGATCTTCGCCGGCACCATGAAGCGCGGCGCGCAGGAGGCCGCGGGCAGGGCCGGCACGATGCACGCCTCCCGGGTCGGCGAGGCGAAGGCCCGCCTCGACGAGGCCGGACGCGCGCTGCGCGACGAGCAGCGCCTCGTCCTGGAACTGCCCGACACCCAGGTGCCCGCCGGGCGGAACCTCTTCCTCGGCGAGGGGATGCGGATCCGCCTCGGAGACCGGGACGTCTTCGCGGCGGGCGGTGTCGACCTGACCGTACGCGGCCCCGAGCGCATCGCGCTGACGGGGCCCAACGGCGCAGGGAAGACCACCCTGATGCGGCTGATCACCGGTGAACTCGCCCCGGACGAAGGGCGGATCAAGCGGAACGACGGCCGGATCGCCTACCTCTCGCAGCGTCTGGAACTGCTGGACCCGGACCGCACGGTGGCGGAGAACTTCGCCGCGTTCGCCCCCGGGCGGCCCGAGGCGGAGCGCATGAACCTGCTCGCCCGCTTCCTCTTCCGGGGCGCACGGGCCCACCTGCCGGTCGCTGTCCTTTCCGGTGGCGAACTCCTGCGCGCCACGCTGGCCTGCGTGCTGTGCGCCGAACCGGCCCCGCAGCTGCTGCTGCTCGACGAGCCCACCAACAACCTCGACCTGGCCGGCGTGGGCCAACTGGAGAGCGCGCTCAACTCCTACCGGGGCGCCTTCATGGTGGTCAGCCACGACGAGCGGTTCCTCGCCGAGATCGGGGTGAAGCGCCGGCTGCGGCTGGCCGACGGAGCGCTCAGGGAGACGGGAGCTCCCGCGGTGTGAACCGCCGACGTGTGAAGCGGCCCGCGCCCGAGGCCCTGTGCCCGGCGGGCCGACCACCGATCACGTCGGAAGGCCTCTCATGCACCGCTCCCCCATGCACCGCTCCGCCACGCCCGGGACCGCCGCGCCCCGGACCGCGATGTCCCAGCCCGCCCTGCTCGCCCACGATCTCGTCCGTGACCTGGGCGGACGACGTGTCCTCGACGGCATCTCCCTGACCGCCTCCCCCGGCCACCGCATCGGCCTGATCGGGGAGAACGGCGTCGGCAAGTCCACGCTGCTGCGCGTCCTGGCCGGCGTCGAGGAGTCCGACTCCGGAAGCGTCACCCGCCCCGCCGAACTGGGTTTTCTCCACCAGGAGTTGCCGTACGACGCCGACGCCACCATCGCCGTGGTGCTGGACGAGGCGCTCCGCGAGGCCCGCGAGGACCTCGCCGAGCTGGACCGGCTCGGCACGGAGCTCGCCCGTGTCCCGGAGGACGACCCCGCCCACCGAGGCCTGCTCGACGCCTACGGCAGGCGCCTGGAACAGGCCCAGGACCGGGAGTCCTGGGACGCCGACCGCCGTGCGGCCCTGGTGCTGGACGGCCTGGGCCTCGGCGCGTTCGGTCACGACCGCACGCTCGGTTCGCTCTCCGGCGGACAGCGCGGCCGTCTCGCCCTGGCCGCACTGCTCGTACGGCGGCCCTCGGCGCTGCTGCTGGACGAGCCGACCAACCACCTCGACGACGACACCGCCGCCTTCCTGGAGGAGCAGTTGCGCGGCCTGCCCGGAACCGTGGTCGCCGCCGGCCACGACCGCGCGTTCCTCGACGCCGTCTGCACCGACCTGATCGACCTCGATCCGGCGGTGGACGGCCCGGTCCGCCACGGCGGCAACTACAGCGCCTACCTCGCGCACAAGCGCGCCGAACGGGAGCGATGGGAGCGCCGGTACGCCGAGGAACAGGAGGAGTGGGCCCGGCTGCGGCACTCGGCGGGTGTGAGCGCGCACCGGGTCGCGCCGGACCGGGGCCCCACCGACAACGAGAAGATGGGCTACGGCCATCGGGCGGGCCGGGTGCAGAGCCAGATCTCCCGACGGGTGCGCAACGCCACCCGGCGCCTGGAGGAGCTGGAACGCACCCGGGTCGGCGAGCCGCCGCGCCCGCTGCGGTTCACGGTCGGGGAACTGGCCGCGCGCACGGAGGAGGAGCACCCGGGTCACTCGGACCCGCTGGTGTCCCTGCGCGACGTGCGGGTGCCCGGCCGGCTCGCACCGCTCGGCCTGAAGGTGACGGCGACGGAGCGGTTGCTGATCACGGGCGGCAACGGCACGGGCAAGTCGACGCTGCTCGCCGTGCTCGCCGGGCACCTGCCCTCCGAGGGCGAGGTGCACCGGCGGCCCGGGCTGACGGTGGGGCTGCTCACCCAGGACACCGAGTTCGAGCGGCCCGACCGCACGGTCCGGGACACCTACGAGCTGTCGCTGGGCGCGCAACGGGCCGAGCAGGTCCCGCTGAGCTCCCTCGGCCTCCTGGCCGAAGCGGATCTGGCCAAGCCGGTCGGAGCGCTGTCCGTGGGCCAGCGCCGCCGCCTCGCCCTGGCCCTGCTGGTGGCTCGCCCGCCCCAGCTGCTTCTGCTGGACGAGCCCACCAACCACCTCTCCCCCGTCCTGTGCGACGAACTGGAGGCCGCGCTGGGCCCCGGACCCGGCGCGATCGTCGTGGCGAGCCACGACCGCTGGCTGCGACGACGCTGGCAGGGTCGCGAGCACCGCCTGGAACGGTGACGCTTCTTGCGTCCGACCGGAGTCACCTGTCAAGATGGTGATGTGAATCTTGACCATGTCTTCGTATGCGGACACCCGGCCCTGGACTTCGCGGCCACCCTCCGCGCCCGGCGCTCGGCCCGGTTCGAGATGTTCGTGACGCCGGAGCGGCTCAACGCCTGGTACGTGGAGTCCGGGCTGGTGGACACGATCACTCCCGGGAAGGAGGACGACGTCCAGGAGGCGAGGGCCGTACGCGAGGCCCTGTACCGGCTCGTCACCAACCGGCGACTCGGCGAGGACTTCGACCGCGAGGCGCTCGCGGTGCTCAACGCGGCGGCGCGGAAGGCTCCTGTGACGCCGCAGCTCACCCTGGCCGGCCGGCACACCGACGCGACGCCCGAGCAGGCGCTGGCGACCGTCGCCCGGCAGGCGGTCGAGCTGCTCAGCGGCCCGGACGTCCCGCTGATGAAGGAGTGCGGCAACCCCGAGTGCACGCGGGTCTACATCGACCGCTCGCGAGGCATGCGGCGCCAGTGGTGCGGCATGGAGTCCTGCGGCAACAAGATCAAGGCCGCGGCGTACCGGGCCCGCAAGAAGACCGCCCCCGCGGCGGCGCACTGACCCTCACACGCGAGGTGTGGCGAGCGACTGCGCTCGCCACACCTCGTCGTGCTTTCCGGCTTCGGCGACCGGCCTTCGGGGCTCAGCGGCCCGGGGCGCGCTCGGTGACCTCCTGCAGGAACCACTCGTTGCCGTCGGGGTCCTTGAAGGCGGCGAACGTGCCGTAGCTGGCCCGCTCGGGGTGCGGGCCGGGCACCCGGTGGGAGTCACCGGCGTGATGGAAGGCGCCGGTCTCGTCGCGGAACGGTCCGGAGACCTCCACACCACAAGAGGCCAGCTCCTCCTGGGCCTTGAGGATGTCGGTGACGGTCAGCTGGAGGCCGTGGAGCGTTCCGGGCTCCTGCCGGGTGAGGCCGCTCCCGAAGATGATCGAGCACTCGGAACCGGGCGGAGTCACCTGCACGATCCGGTAGCCGTCGTCGATCGGGAAGTCGGCGTCGAGGCGCCAGCCGAGCTGCTCCGCGTAGAAGCCCTTGGCACGGTCCACGTCGGAGACGGGCACGATCACGACTTCGAGCTTCATGTCCATGGCCGGGATCTCGCTTTCGCTGGTTCTGTCGGGCGGGAAGGACTGCGCACGCCTGCCGGGACGGACGCAGAAGGCGTCACCACTTCAGGCGGTGACGCAATCATGGCAGCGCGCTCGTTACAGGTCAAGGCGGTGACGATTGCATCCGATGTCACCCTTACGGATTCACCGTCACCGGTTTGACAGGTGACGAGTGTCGTGCGAAGGTCAGCTCACCGAGAGTGACAGCGGTCACCGGAGACACACGGCGGAGGACTTCACATGATCGACAGGCGTACCTTCAGCAAGGCCGTCGGCCTGGGCACCGGCGCGACCGCGGCCGCACTGTCCGGTCTCGGGACCAGCGCGTCGGCCGCGACCGGGCCGGGTCTGCCGGGCGCCACCGTGCCCACGGTCGCTCCGGGCACCCACACCGGTTTCGGCACGATCAAGCAGGTCAAGGCGGGGTTGCTGAACATCGGTTACGCCGAGGCCGGCCCCGCGCACGGCCCGGTCGTGCTCCTGCTGCACGGCTGGCCGTACGACATCCACAGCTTCGTCGACGTCGCGCCGCTGCTCGCCGACCAGGGCTACCGGGTCGTCGTGCCCTACCTGCGCGGCCACGGCAGCACCCGTTTCCTGTCCCGGCACACCCCGCGCACCGCCGAGCAGTCGGCCATCGCGCTGGACGTCGTCGCCCTGATGGACGCCCTGAAGATCGACAAGGCGATCCTGGCCGGTTTCGACTGGGGTTCGCGCACCGCCGACATCATCGCCGCGCTGTGGCCCGAGCGGGTCAAGTCCCTTGTCTCCACGAGCGGTTACCTCATCACCGACCGCAAGGCGCAGCTGTCGCCCGCCCTCCCGGCCGTGGAGCACAACTGGTGGTACCAGTGGTACTTCGCGACCGAGCGCGGCAAGCAGACGATGGAGTCCGTCGACAAGCGCATCGCACTGTGCCGCTATGTGTGGACCCTCGTCTCCCCCAACTGGGACTTCGACGACGCCACCTTCGCGCGCACCGCCGAGGCCTTCAAGAACCCCGACTACGCCGCCATCGTGCTCTTCAACTACCGCTGGCGCATCGGCCTCGTCGAGGGCGAACCCCGTTACGACCGCTACGAGAAGCTGCTGGCGGCCCAGCCCTCCATCGGCGTTCCCACGATCACCCTGGACGCGGCCCTGGACCCCTTCACCGCTCCCGGTGACGGCTCCACGTACCGGGGTCACTTCACCGGCGCCTACGAGCACCGCACCGTCGCGGACATCGGCCACAACCTGCCGCAGGAGGCACCAGCCGTCTTCGCCCAGGCCGTGGTCGACGCCGACCGGCTCTGACCGCAACCACACAGGAAAGAGGTTTGTCGTGACGAACATCAGAGGTGGCCGCGGGCGGCTCACGACGGGGGCGGTCGCGACGGTCGCCGCGGGGCTCGCGTTCGGCGCGTTCGCGCTCAGCGGCTCCGCCGACGGGGCCACCAGGAGCGCCGAGGCCGGCGACGCCGGCCGACACCCCAGGCCGACCGTCGTCCTGGAGCACGGCGCCTTCGCCGACGGCTCCAGCTGGAACGGCGTCATCGCCGATCTCCGCGCCGACGGCTACCCGGTCGTCGCCACCGCCAACCCGCTGCGCGGCCCGGCCTCCGACGCCGCCGCCCTGCGCACGGTCCTGGACCACGTCAAGGGCCCGAAGATCCTCGTCGGCCACTCCTACGGCGGCAACGTGATCAGCCAGGCCGCCACCGGCGACCCCGACGTCAAGGCCCTCGTCTACGTCGCCGCGTTCCTGCCCGCACCCGGCGAGAGCGCCCTCGAACTCACCGACAAGTACCCGGGCTCCACCCTCCCCGAGGCTCTCGACCCGGTCACCTACACCCAGGCCGACGGCTCCACCGCCACCGACCTGTACATTCAACAGGCCAAGTTCCGCAAGCAGTTCGCCGCCGACGTCCCCACGCAGCAGGCCGCACTGATGGCGGCCGCACAGCGCCCCGTCGCCCAGGCCGCCCTGACCGAGAAGGCCACCACGGCTGCCTGGCGGACCACGCCCAGCTGGGACGTCGTCACCACCCGCGACCTCAACATCCCGGCCGCCGTCCAGCGCTTCATGGCCGAGCGCGCCCACGCGCACACCACCGAGATCGCCGCCTCCCACTCGGTCGCCGTCTCGCACCCGCACCTGGTGGCCGACGTGATCGAACGCGCCGCCCGCGCCACCGTCCGCTGATCGCCCTCGAAGCGCGGCTTCACGCGTCACGTCGACGCAGCACTTGACACGGTGAGCTCTACGTCGAAGAGACACTTGACGTCTCAGGTTTCACACCGGCCGACTAAGCTCGGTGCGGTGAGAGCCGACGCAGCGCGCAACCTGGAAGCCGTCCTGACCACCGGAGCCCGCATGCTCGCCGCCGACCCCGGCGCGAGCATCGCGAGCATCGCGGCCGAGGCGGGTGTGGACCGGCGCACCGTCTACCGCCGCTTCGCCTCCCGCGAGGACCTCCTGGCGGCCATCTACGCGGCCCGCCTCACGGCCATCGAGCAGGCCATCGAGGACGCGCGGCTGCGCGAGGCACCCGTCGCCGTCGCCCTGCACCGCTACGTCGAGAACATCATCGCCGTCAACCGCACCTGGCCCGTCGACCTCACCCGCATGCTCGCCGACGACTCGGTCCACAGCCGCCGCGACGCAAGCATCGCCGAGGTCGACATGTTCCTCCGCCGCGCCACCGACGAGGGCCTCCTGCGGCCCGACCTCCCGAGCGGGTGGACGAGCGCGCTCCTGCCCCAGCTCATGCACCTCGTGTCCCGGCAGCTGCCCGACCTGAGCCCGGGCCAGGCCGCGGACGTCGTCGTCGACACCCTCCTCAACGGCCTCGGGACCCCCTGACACCCCGCGCTGCCGCACACGAAAAGGGCCCCCACAGGCTCTCGCCTGCGAAGACCCTTCGCACCGTCGGGACGACAGGATTTGAACCTGCGACCCCTTGACCCCCAGTCAAGTGCGCTACCAAGCTGCGCCACGTCCCGGTGCCCGTCTGACCTGGGGTTTCCCCTGGCCGAACGCGCAGAGAAACCATACCGCACTCGGGTCGGTGGTCGCGCACCCCTTTCTCCGCTTGACCTCAGGTTTGGTTGAGGTTGCACGATCGTCCGCATGACGATCACCGAGGAACGCGGACAGACGTACGGCTACGAGGACCTGCCCCGGCTCATGGGGCTGATGACGGGCGACGAGAAGCACGGACCGGCGGCCACGTCCACGCTGGACGTGCTGTGGGTGCTCTACGACCGGGTACTGCGAGTGAGCCCGGAGCGCGTGGACGATCCGGCGCGGGACCGTTTCCTGCTGTCCAAGGGACACGGGCCGATGGCCTACTACGCGGTGCTGACCGCGAAGGGTTTCGTGCCCCTGGACTGGCTGCCCGGCTTCGGCGCGTACGCCTCGCCGCTCGGCCACCACCCGGACCGCGTGCTGGTGCCGGGGGCGGAGATCGGCAGCGGGTCGCTCGGCCACGGACTGCCGATCGGCGTCGGGACGGCGCTGGGGCTGCGCGCCCAGGGCATCGACGATGCGCGGGTGTGGGTGCTGGTCGGGGACGCCGAGCTGGACGAGGGCAGCAACCACGAGGCGATCGCCTTCGCCGGACCCGCCGGGCTCGACCGACTGAACACCGTCGTCGTCGACAACTCCTCCGCCAGCCATGCCCGGCCCGGCGGGATCGCGGCCCGCTTCGAGGCCGCGGGCTGGTCCGCGGTCACGGTGGACGGCCGGGACCACGAGGCGCTGTACACCGCTTTCACCGCACCGCATCCGGACCGTCCGCACGTGGTCGTGGCGCAGGTCGAGCCCAAGTCCTTCTGAAGATCCTTTCCCGAAAGAGGTTCGCATCCCCATGGACACCATGCGTGAGCGCTTCACCACCACCGTCTCGCGACTGCTCGACGAGGACCCCCGGGTCGCGGTCGTCCTGGCCGAGATCGGCAGGGACGGATTCACCGAGGCGGCCCGCCGGCATCCCGACCGGGTCGTCAACGTCGGCATCCGCGAGCAACTGCTCGTCGGGACGGGCGCGGGCCTGGCGCTCACCGGACTGCGTCCCGTGCTGCACACCTTCGCCAGCTTTCTCGTCGAGCGACCCTTCGAGCAGGTCAAGCTGGACCTGGGCCACCAGGACGTGGGGGCGGTCCTGGTGAGCGCGGCCGCGTCCTTCGACTGGCCCGCGGGCGGGTACACGCACATGGCTCCCGGTGACGTGGCTCTGCTGGACACCCTCGACGGCTGGACGGTCCATGTGCCGGGCCATCCGGACGAGGCCGAGACCCTGCTGCGGCACGCCGTCGCGGCGGGCGACGACAAGGTGTACGTACGGCTGTCCCTCCAGGCCAACCGGGAGGCGCGCCCCGTCGACGGCGAGCGGTTCCGCACCGTGCGCGAGGGACGCTCCGGGGTCGTGGTGGCCGTCGGGCCGCTGCTCGATCCCGTCCTCGCCGCCACGGAGGGCCTCGACGTCACCGTCCTGTACGCGACGACCGTCCGGCCCTTCGACTTGGCCGCGCTGCGCCGGGCCACCGGGGCGGCGGGCGCCGAGGTCGTCCTGGTCGAGCCCTACCTGGCGGGCACGTCGACCGCCGCGGCGAACGACGCCCTGGCCGACGTACCGCACCGGGTGCTGGGCCTGGGTGTGGGCCGCCGTGAGCTGCGGAGGTACGGCACCGTCGAGGAACACGTCGCCGCGCACGGGCTGGACGCGCGGTCGCTGCGGGAGCGGATCGGCGCCTTCCTCAGCCTCTAGGCAGCCCCAGGTCCGGATAGGCGTCGAGGAGCCGGGGCGGGGCCGCCTGCCGCCAGGAGTCGGCGAGGATGTCCCGCAGTTCACCCTCGTCCTCGATCTCGGCGAGGCGGGCGCGCACCCACGCGAACTGCGCCTCGTGGTCGGCGATCCAGAACTTCCCCGGCTCGGCCAGCACCAGCTCGTCGCGCTCCTCCTTCGGGCAGCGCACGGCGATGGAGGTCTCGTCCTCGGGCAGCGTGGCGAACATCTTGTCCGCGACCCGGAACGTGGGCATGCTCCAGGCGATCTTCTCCGTCGTGTCCGGCAGGGACAGGGCGATACGGCGTACGTCTTCGGCGTCCGGCATGACAGGCACCGTATCGGCCGGGACTGACAATCACCTGGTGGGAGCCGTCACATCCAGCTGCTTGTAGTACAGCGTCGTCGGCCGCAGCACCCCGGCGGGGTCGGCCGCGTAGTCGGGGATGACACCGGCCCGGGTCCAGCCGGCCGAGCCGTAGAGGTGCTCGGCGGGGCTGTCGGTCTCGGTGTCCAGGTGGAGCAGGGTGATACCGGCCGCCCGGGCGGCCCGCTCCGCGGTTTCGAGGAGGAGGCGTCCGAGACCCCTGCCGCGCGCGTCCCGGTGCACCATCAGCTTGACCAGCTCGGCGCGGTGGCGGGAGTTGGGCTTGTCGGGGAAGGCCAGACCGACGGTGCCGACCACGCGGTGGCCGTCGTACGCCGCCCAGACCGCCAGGTGTCCCGCGGCCACCGCGCCCGCACGCTCCTTCCACCAGGCCAGCGCGGCGGCACGGTCCATCGGTGCGAGGAACCCGATGGAGGCGCCGTCGTTCACGGTGTCGGCCACCAGATCGGCCAACTCCTGCCGATCGGCCGACAGTTGCCTCTCGTCGAGGCGGGTGACGATCACGGCAGCACCACCGCCAGCGCATACCGCGCGGCGTCGGGACCGGCGCACCTGAACCGCGTGGGTCCCCACACGCGCAGCCGCAGACAGTCCCCGGTGCCGAGGTGGTGCTCGACGTCCTGGGCGGTGACGTCGAGCGCGCCCTCGAGGACCCAGATGTGCTGCTCCAGGCCGGGCACGGGCGGCCGGTCGTAGGCGATGTCGGCGCCGGCGGCCAGCCGCCCCTCGACGAGTTCGCCGCGCAGCCCGGGGTGCGGCGGCGACACCGACCTCCGTACGAACCCGGAGGCCCGGTCCTCCCACACCGGCTGCTCGGCGCCCCGGACCACCGGTGCGGGCTCGTCCTCCACCTCGCTGAGCAGTTGGGACATGGTCCGTCCGTACACCCCGCACAGCCGGTTCAGCAGCGAGGCGGTGGGGCTGATCTCGGCGCGCTCCGCGCGGGAGAGGGTGGACCTGCTGACTCCGCTGCGCTCGGCCAACTCGCCCAGGGACCAGCCACGCCCGGCCCGCAGCTCGGCGAGCCGGAGGCCGAGGCGGGTGTCGACGGGGTCAGGCGACTGCTGTTTCATATCCGGGAAGCTATCCCACATACGAGATTCCATCCAGTCCCCGCGGCCTCCCGGTCCCTGCGCCCTCCAGCCCCCTGCGATCCTCTACTCCCTGCCGCCGAACGCCGCCAGCGTGCGCTCCAGCGCGGGCATCGCCCGCACCACCCGCTGCGACCGGATCAGCAGGTCCCACGCGGGCTCGAACTTCTTCCAGCCGCCCGCGTAGGCGAGATGCCGCAGCCGTTCGTGCCGGCCGGGCTGGGCCGCCGAGCCGCGCCAGATGTTGGACCAGCGGTAGAAATCGCGGTACGCCCGCCAGTAGCCGTCCTCCAGCTGACGGGGCGTCATGCCCGCTGGTCGATAGACGACATGACGGGTGTCGTACAGGTCCCAGTCGCGGTGCACGATGCGGTTCTCGGACTCCAGCTGCTTCCACAGACCCGTGGAGGGATACGGCGTCATGATGTGGAAGGTCGCCGTCTCGATGCCCTGTTCCACGGCCCAGGCGACGGTCCGGTCGAAGACGTCGGGGCCGTCCTGGTCGAGCCCGAAGACGAAGCTGGCGTTGACCATGACCCCGGCGTCGTGCAGTCGACGTACCGCGGCCGCGTAGTCGGTGCCGATGTTCTGGTTCTTGCGGCGCTCGGCGAGGTTCGCGTCGTTGACGGTCTCGAAGCCGACGAACAGGCTGCGCAGCCCCGCCTCCACCGCCCGCTCCAACAGATCCGGTCGCAGTACCGAGTTGACGGTGCCCGCCGCCTGCCACAGTCGGCCCATGCCCTTCATGCCGTCGAACAGGGCTTCCGCGAAGCGCCGGTTGCCCAGCAGGTGGTCGTCGAGGAAGTAGAGATGACGGCCGGGCAGTCGGTCGATCTCGGCCAGGGCGTCGTCGACGGCCTGGGTGTAGAAGGACTTCCCGCCCTCGAAGAAGGCGTCCTTGTAGCAGAAGTCGCAGTGGTGCGGGCAACCCCGTGACACGACGATGGAGTTGGGGACGAGATACAGGTGACGCTTGATCAGGTCGCGTCTTATGGGCGGCAGTCCCGCCAGGGTGCGCTCCTTCGAGTCGTAGCGGCGGGCCGGGACGCCGTCGCGGAAGTCCTTCAGGAACAGCGGCCAGGTGTCCTCGCCCGGGCCCGTGAAGATCGTGTCGGCGTGGGCGGCCGCCTCCTCGGGTAGCGAGGTGACGTGCAGGCCGCCCATGGCGACGTGGACGCCCCGGGCGCGGAAGTGGTCGGCGATCTCGTAGCTGCGGCGGGCCGAGGTGATGTACGGCTGGACGACCAGGAGGTCGGGGGTGTCGAGGGCTTCCAGGTCGATCCGTTCGACGTGTTCGTCGTGGAGCGTGATCTCGTCGTCGGGGTCCAGGTAGCCGGCCAGGGTCGCAAGGCCGAGCGGCGGGAACAGCGAGTACTTGATGGGCCGGAACAGCGGGCTGGTCGCCTCGGTCAGGGCCGGAAGGATCATCGTCACACGCATGTCAACCCAGACTGCGTTCGGCCGGTGGCCGGTTCCCTACCCCTCGGCGACGGCCTCGAGCGCGTCCAGGACGGGGCGGATCAGGGGATGCTCCTCGGCCCCCCGGCGTACGGCCGCGAAGACCCGGCGGGTCGGGGCCACCCCGTCGACGGGCCGTACGACCACTCCGGCGAGGCCCATCCCGATCAGTGCCGACCGCGGCACCAACGCCACCCCGGCGTCCGCCGACGCCAGCGCGACCACCGCGCGGAAGTCGTCCGAGGAGTGCTCCAGGCGTGGCTGGAATCCGGCGCTCTCGCAGGCGAGGACCACGACGTCGTGGCAGGGGTTGCCCGGGTAGGGGCCGATCCACGGGTCCTTGGCGAGCTCCGCAAGAGGCACCTCGCCCGCGTCGGCCAGCCGGTGGCTCACCGGCACGACCGCGTCGAAGGGCTCGGCGTAGAGCGGCACGTGTGCCAGGCGCGGGTCGTCGGCGGGCGGGGCCCCGCGGTACTCCACGGCGACCGCCACGTCGACCTGCCGGTCAAGGACCATCGGCAGGCTGGCGTCGCCCTCGGCGTCCAGGACGCGCAGGTGGATGCCGGGGGCCGTCGCGGCGAGGCGGGCCACCGCGGGCGCCACGACCAGGGCGATCCCGGTCGCGAAGGAGGCGACCGTGACCGTCCCCGCCGCGCCCGAGCTGTAGGCGGCCAGCTCCGCCTCGGCCCGCTCCAGCTGGGCGAGGACCGCGTGGGCGTGGCTGAGCAGGATCTCGCCCGCCGGGGTCAGCCGTACGCCCTTGGCGCCGCGCTCCACCAGACGATGTCCGGTCTCCTGCTCCAGGGCCGTGAGCTGCTGCGAGACCGCCGAGGGCGTGAGATACAGCGCGGCGGCAGCCGCCGTGACCGTACGGTGGTCGGCCACCGCACGGAGGATGTGGAGCCGCCGCGCTTCGATCATGGGATCGATTATCGCAAGCCGTCGGGGCTAACCGGCCATCTCGGCCCTGGCCGCGACGAACGCGTCGACCGCCCGGTTCACGTCCTCGGTGGAATGGGCCGCCGAGAGCTGCACCCTGATGCGCGCCTGCCCCTGCGGGACCACCGGGTACGAGAAGCCGATCACGTACACGCCCCGCTCGAGGAGCAGCTCCGCAAGACGCCCGGCCTGCGCCGCGTCCCCGATCATCACCGGCGCGATGGCGTGATCGCCGGGCAGGACGTCGAAGCCCTCCTCCGTCATGCGGCGCCGGAACAGCGCGGTGTTCTCGCGCAGCCGCACCCGCAGGTCGTCCGCCGACTCCAGCAGGTCGATGACCTTCAGGGAGGCCGCGGCGATCACCGGGGCGAGCGTGTTGGAGAAGAGGTACGGCCGTGAGCGCTGACGCAGGAGCGCGACGATCTCGGCGCGGGCGGCGACGTAACCCCCGGAGGCACCGCCGAGCGCCTTGCCGAGGGTGCCCGTGATGATGTCGACGCGGTCCATGACGCCGTGCAGTTCGGGGGTGCCGCGGCCGCCGGGGCCGACGAATCCGACCGCGTGGGAGTCGTCGACCATGACCATGGCGTCGTGGCGGTCGGCGAGGTCGCAGATCTCCTTCAGGGGCGCCACGTAGCCGTCCATGGAGAAGACCCCGTCGGTGACGATCAGCTTGCGGCGGGCGCCCGCGGCCTCCTTCAACTGCCGTTCCAGGTCGGCCAGATCACGGTTGGCGTAGCGGAAGCGGCGGGCCTTCGAGAGCCGGATGCCGTCGATGATGGACGCGTGGTTGAGGGCGTCGGAGATCACCGCGTCCTCGGGGCCGAGCAGGGTCTCGAAGACACCGCCGTTGGCGTCGAAGCAGGAGGAGTACAGGATCGTGTCCTCCTGCCCGAGGAAGGCGGACAGCCGCGCCTCCAGCTCCTTGTGGACCTCCTGGGTGCCGCAGATGAAGCGCACGGAGGCCATGCCGTAGCCCCAGCGGTCCAGGGCGGCGTGGGCGGCGGCGATCACCTCGGGGTGGTCGGCGAGACCGAGGTAGTTGTTGGCGCAGAAGTTGAGGACCTCGCCGGGGCGGCCGCCCGCGGAGACGTTCACGGTCGCCGACTGCGGGGTGTCGATCACGCGCTCGGGCTTGTGCAGTCCGGCGGCGCGGATCTCGTCGAGGGTGGCGCGCAGGTCGTCGCGCACGGAGTCGAACATCGTCAGTCCCTAAGTCAGTTGGTCCAGTCGAGGATGACCTTGCCGCCGCGGCCGCTCGCCGCGTCGGCGAACGCCGCCTCGAAGTCGCGGTACCCGTACCGGCCGGTGATCACGGGGGCGAGGTCGAGGCCGCCCTCCAGGAGGACCGACATCGCGTACCAGGTCTCGAACATCTCACGGCCGTAGATGCCCTTGATGGTGATCATGGAGGTGACGATCCGGGCCCAGTCGACGGCGAACTCCGCGGCCGGCAGTCCCAGCATCGCGATCCGGCCGCCGTGCGTCATGTTGGCGATCATGTCGCGCAGGGCCTCCGGCCGCCCGGACATCTCCAGGCCGATGTCGAAGCCCTCGCGCAGCCCCAACTCCCGCTGCCCGTCGGCGATCCCGGCGTCCGAGACGTTCAGCGCGAGGCTCACTCCGATCTTGCGGGCCAGCTCCAGGCGCTCCTCGCTGACGTCGGTGACGACGACGTTGCGGGCCCCCGCGTGCCGGGCGACCGCCGCCGCCATCAGCCCGATCGGCCCCGCACCGGTGATCAGCACGTCCTCGCCGACCAGCGGGAAGGAGAGCGCGGTGTGCACGGCGTTGCCGAACGGGTCGAAGATCGCGGCCACGTCGAGTTCCACGGGGACTCGGTGCACCCACACGTTGGCCGCCGGCAGCACGACGTACTCCGCGAAGGCCCCGTCCCGGCCGACCCCGAGTCCGACCGTGGCCCGGCACAGGTGCCGTCGCCCGGCGAGGCAGTTGCGGCACTTGCCGCAGACGAGGTGCCCTTCGCCGCTCACCCGGTCGCCGGGCTTGATCTCCGTGACATCGCGCCCGGTGTCCACGACCTCGCCGACGAACTCGTGCCCCAGCACGAGCGGGGTCCGGATGGCCTGCTGCGCCCAGCCGTCCCAGGACCGGATGTGCAGATCGGTGCCGCAGATCCCGGTGCGCAGCACCTTGATCAGTACGTCGCCGGGTCCGACGGCGGGCTCCGGGACGTCCACGAGCCACAGCCCGGGCTCCGCCTTCTCCTTGACCAGCGCCTTCACGCTACGGCTCCTGTGGGTACGAGGGGTGGAAACGTCCAGCAATCTGCCGTACGGCACCGTCCTGGTCCATCGAGGATTTCTTAAGCGGTGCCACAGTTCCGCTTCACACCCGCGCACCGGCCTCGGGGCTGCCGGGACGGTCATGGCCATCGATAAACATCCGGGTTGCGAATTTACGAAAGAAATACCCTTGCGCCAGGTCCGTACTATCACGGGGCACCAAACGAACGCCAGGGCGGCCGAGAACCTGTCCAAAGGTGGTGGAGGTCTGGCGGATTCTTCATCCTTGCAACCTCCTCAGCACATTCGTAAGATCATTCCATCTGCGCTATCGTTCGACGGGGGAGCAAATGGCGATGCAGAACACAGGTATGCGGTCCTGCGTGGATTACCCTTCGGGGCGGCACCGACCATGACGGCCAGAACGGTACTCGACACAAGAATCGTTCTCCGGTCCGGCCGGGCGTCCGACACCCTGCACTCACGCGATCTCGCACTGCTCGGTCCGGAAGAAAGAGCCAGGTTCTCGGCTTTCCGAGACCGGGTCCGTGGAGCCCATTACGCAGCCGCGCACGCGGCGGTGCGGCGCATGCTCTCGGATCTGCTCGGCTGCGGCGCGGGTGATATCCGCTTCGATCGTCACCGTTGCCCAGGCTGCGGCCGGACAAGCCACGGCCGCCCTTTCATTCAGTCGCCACGGACCTCGTTGGAGCTGAGTCTGTCCAGGTCAGGACCGTACTGGCTGTGCGCGGTCGCCGACGGGGTACGGGTGGGTGCCGATATCGAGAGGGTGCGACCGTTCAACGCCGAGCGGCTGGCGCGGCTGGCCGAAGCCGTTCTGACGGGCGGCGAGCGATCCTATATGGCAGAGGTCCCCGCCGAACGGCTCCCGGCCGAATTCATCCGCTGCTGGACGCGAAAAGAAGCCGTGACCAAGGCGAGCGGTATCGGCATCGAGGCCGCAATGGGGCGCCTCGATGTACATCCGGAGCGCTCGCGCGCGCTGGTTCGCCACTCGGTCGGCGGCTGTCCAGCGAACACCTGGACCGTGCATAACCTGCCCAGCGGGCCGGATCATTTCGCCGCTGTGGCATTCCCTGCCGAGTAGCCGGTCCTTCTTCCTCTTCTTTTCCTGCCTTATTGAAGGAGATTTCTCACAGTGGGAACTCAGTCGAGCGCCGCTGGGTTGCGCGTTTCCCTGATTATCGAGAACACGATTCATCGCTATGGCATCGAGGGCATGATCCGTTCGCTGAACGGAATCAGCTCGGTCCACAGCGTCAGCTTCGGCCTGGACGAGATCAGAACCTGGGACGGACAGCAGTTCGACCTCGTGCTCGCGGCGGCCGACGACCTCGAGACCGACGAGGCCCGCGACGCCATCCGCGCACTGTGCAACCAGGGCATGAAGGTGCTCCTGCTCATCGACGGCCCGGACGGGCTCGACGCGTCATGGCTGGCGCACATCGGTGCGCAGGGATTCGTGGACTGGACGGGCCTCGAACCGCGGATCCTGGCCGACGCGGTGGCCGACGTCACCGCGGGCAAGTTCCACGTGTCGAGCTCACTGGCCCGGCGGTTGCTGGGGCGGGCCGGCCCCAACTCGCTGGGCGGGGTGCAGCCCTGGGGTCCGGCCGGTGCGACTCTGACGCCACGTGAGCTCCAAGTGCTGCGGCTGGTCGCGGAGGGCCTGAGCAACAAGCAGGTGTCCCGCCAGCTCCAGATCTCCGAGCACGGCGTGAAGCGGTTGGTGGGCAATGTGCTGGCCAAGCTGAACTGTCCCAACCGCACCCTGGCTGTCGTCCGCGCCATGGAGGACGGCCTGTTGGCGGTCTGAGCCGCGGGCGGCCCGGGTGACACGGGCGGCGGGACACCCACGCGCCGCCCGTGGGCCGCTTGTACGCCCGTCCGGGCGACGGCGCCGACGCGGCCGGCCTCGACCGTCCGGCGCGGGAGCTGCCTCGCGCGCGCGTCCGGGCTGTCGAGGACGGCTTCAGGATCTTCAGGATCCGGCGCGCCGGCCAGAGCCTGCGGCCCCCCTGCGGACGCGGAGGCCGAGGTGGTTCCGCCGGGTTCGGCGTGGAGCCGCGTGTCGCCCCGCCCGCCGTCCGGCACGTGGCGGACCCCGGCCAGGACTGTCCCGCGCCCGGTGGTGGCGAGGACGTCCGGGGCACCGAGGTTCAGGCTCCGGGACTTCACGGCGTCCCGCGGTCCGGCTCCGCCGTGCCGCGGGTCCAGGTTGTCCCGGCGGTGGCCCTCGAAGGTGTGCACCCGCAGCGCGGCCGCCGGGCGGAGCCGGAGCCCGCGGCTCCCGCCGACCGCTCCCGGCCGCGGGCCGGCCACAGGTCGGGGGCACCGGTGGGGCGGTGCCTGCTGAGGTCGCATCAGGGGCGGGCCTGATCGGTCCGGGCCTCGGTCCACATGCTCGGCCTCCAGTGGGTGGACTGCGAAACGGCTCGACTATACAACAGGCGTCGCTTATCCATTGAGTGTCGTCCACGGGTAGGGTGGCAGGGTGGTGGAATCCAACGCAGAGACCTCGACCGGCCGCGTCGACCCCCGGGTGCTCAGGACGCGCGCGCTGCTTCGCACGGCCGCGCTGGAACTCGCCTCGGAGCGCGACGCCGACAGCATCACGATGGCCGACATCGCTGAGCGGGCGACAGTGAACCGGGCCACCGTGTACCTCCATTACAAGGACCGGGACGAGCTGCTGCTCGCGGCCATGGAGAGCGAGATCAGCGCTCTCGCCCGCGCCGCCGCCAGCTGCCCGCTCGCCCATCCCCCGGACCGGATGCCCCCCGAGCTGGTGGAGCTGTTCCAGCACATCGACTCCAACGCCACGCTGTACCGGCGGCTTCTGGGCCCGTCCGGCACGGCCCGCTTCGTCAACCGGCTGCGGGACCTGCTCGCGCAGGAGGTGATGGCCCAACTGCGCACCCCTGGTGCCCGGCCGTCCGGCGCACTGCCGGACGACCTGCGCGCGCACTACCTGGCCGGTGCCTTCGTGGGCCTGATCACCCAATGGCTGACGAGGCCGGACCGGCTGTCCTACCGGGAGGCGGCGGCTGCCGCGTGGGAAGGACTGCGGCGCCCCTCCTGAGGCCGGCGTCGGCGGCCACCTCGCGGGCCAGGGCGTGCGCGGCCCGCATGCCCTCCTCCACGGCCCGGACCGCGTTCAGCCGGCGGGCGTCGGCAGCGCCGCCCGCGACCCGGTGGGTGACGCCCACCGCGGCCAGTACCGGACGCAGCGCGTCCACCGGCGTCTGCCCGGCCGAGATCACCACGGTGTCGGCCGGCTCCAGCCTTTCGGTGCCCTCGGCATCCCGCAGCAGCACGCCCTGCGGCAGTACGGCCCGGTAGCGCACCCCGGTCCGCCAGCGCACGCCCCGCTCGCGCAGCTCGGCCAGTACGGCCCACCGGGTGCTGCGGCCCATGCCCTCGCCGACGCGTCCCGAGCGGCGCAGCAGACACACCTCGTGTCCCCGCCGGGCGAACAGGTGCGCCAGGTCCACAGCGATGCCGCCGCCTCCGATCACCACCACCCGCTGTCCCAGGAGCCCGGGGTGGCGCAGGGCGTGCTGGTAGTCGACGACGTGCGGCAGGTGCTCGCCGGGCAGGCCGGCCGCGCGCGGGACGACACCGGTCGCCAACACCACCCCGTCGAAGCCGCGCAGAAGGTCGGTGTCGGCGGTGTTCAGCGGCCGGTTGAGGTGGACGCGCGCGCCGAGTCTGTGCAGTTCGGCGGAGAAGTAGCGGACGGTGTCGCCGAAGTCCTCCTTGCCGGGGACGTGACGGGCCAGCCGGAATTGGCCGCCCAGTTCGTCGGCCGCCTCGTAGAGCTCGACCCGGTGGCCGAGTGCGGCCAGGGTCCGGCCCGCCTCGAGTCCGGCCGGTCCACCACCGACCACGGCGATCCTGGGCTGCCGGGGCCGCTGCCGGCCGGTGGGGCGCGGGTACTCCAGCTCCCGTCCGGCCCGGGGGTTGACGAGGCAGGAGACGGGTTCGTCGCCCAGCGAGCGGTCGATGCAGGCCTCGTTGCAGGCGATGCAGATGTTGGTCGGCGCGCCACCGGGGCGGCCCGCCTTGCGCACGATCTCCGGGTCGGCGAGGAACGGGCGTGCCATGGACACGAAGTCGGCCTGCCCGGAGGCCAGCACGCGGTCGGCGAGGTCCATCCGGTTGATCCGGTTGGACGCGATCACCGGGGTGCGCAGGCCCGCCGCCCGTACCGCGCGGCGGATCCGGGCCGCCTCGCCGGTCCAGGCGCCCGGCGGGACCAGGCTCTGCACGGTCGGGACCCGGGATTCGTGCCAGCCGACGCCGACGTTCAGCGCGTCGGCGCCGGCCCTGGCCAGTTCGACGGCGAAGCGGTCGATCTCCCCGGGGGTGCTGGAGCCGGGCATCAGGTCCGTGCCGGAGATCCTGAACAGCACCGGGAATCCGGGGCCGACGGCGGCCCGTACGGCGTCCAGCACGGCCAGCGGGAAGCGGGTACGGCGTTCGGGGTCACCGCCCCAGGCGTCGTCGCGGATGTTGGTCAGCGGGGACAGGAACTGGTTGAGCAGATAGCCCTCGGAGGCCATCACCTCGACCGCGTCGAAGCCCAGTTCGCGGGCGCGCCGGGCGCCGTCGTGGAAGCGGCCGACCAGTTCGTGGACGCCCGCCTCGTCGAGCGCCCGGGGGACCTCGCGGCTCAGTCCCCCGGCGAGCGCCGACGGTGCCACCGGGGTGTGTCCGGTGGCCTGCCGGGTGGTGGAGCGTCCCGCGTGGAAGAGCTGGAGCGCGATGCGGCCGCCCTCGCGGTGCACGGCGGCCGCCCAGGCGGCGAGGGCGGTGTGCCGGGCGGGGTCGTCGATCCTGGCGTAGTGCCGTCCGCCCGACCCCTCCGGGCCGACCGCGCAGCCCCCGGTGACGATGAGACCGGCACCGCCCCTGGCCCGTTCCGCGTAGAAGGCGGCCATCGCGGCACCGCCGTCGTCGCGGGTCTCGAGGTTGAGGTGCATGGCTCCCATGACGATGCGGTTGGCCAGCCGCAGGTCGCCCAGGGTGCCCGGCCGCAAGGCGTGCTCCAGCACCTACGCCTCCCAGGTGGGCCGCTCGCCGAGGCTGAGCGGTGCCGAGGTGTCGGCGAAGAACGGCGGCGCGGCGACACTGAGGCCGCCGTCGACCACCAGGCTCTGGCCGGTGATGTACTCGGCGCCGGGCGACAGCAGGAAGGCGATGCTGTCGGCGACTTCCTGGACCGTGCCGGCCCGTCCCTTGGGCACCCGGTCCAGGACGGTCCTCATGTCGGCCATGCCGGGGACGCCGTAGAAGTACGCGAGGGAGTCGGAGTCGATGAGGCCGCCGTTGACGGCGTTCACGTTGATGCCGTAGGGGGCGAACTCCACGGCCATGTAGCGGACCCAGGATTCGAGGGCCGCCTTCATCGAGCCGAGCGCCGCGTAGGTCGGGTAGGCGCGGATGCTGCCGTAGCTGGACAGGGCCACGATCCGGCCGCCGGAGTCCATGAGCCGGACGGCCTGCTGGGCGCCGAGCACGAACGGGCGCAGGTTCATTGCGTACGTGCGGTCCAGGTGGTGCGGCTTGAGGTCGAGGATGTTCTTGAAGGCGCCCGCCGCCGCGTTGGACACGAAGTGGTCCAGCCTGCCGTACTCCTCGCGGACGGCGGCGAACAGCGCCGTCACGCCCTCCACGGTCTCCACGTCGGCCTGTACGGCGAAGCCGCGGCCGCCCGCCTCCTCCAGGTCGGCGACGGTCTTCTCGGCGAGGTCGGCGTTCTTCTTGTAGTTCACCACCACGGTGGCGCCGCCGCGCCCGAGAGTGAGCGCGAGGGCCCGCCCGATGCCGCGGGACGCCCCCGTGATCAGCGCCACCCGGTCCTGGAACGGCCTGTCGGACGTGGTCATCGGTCGGCCTCCGTACGGCTGAGCAGCTCGCGGAAGACGATCGTCTTCTGGATCTCGTTGGTGCCCTCCTCGAAGCGCTGGGCCCGGGCGTCCCGGTAGACCCGCTCGATGGGGCTGGTCTTCCAGTAACCGGAACCGCCGTGCACCTGGAGGGCCTTGTCGGTGACGCGGCCGAGCATGTCGACGGCCGTCAGCTTGGCCATCGAGGAGAGCATCGCGGCATCGGCGTCGCCCGCCTCCCAGCGACGGGCCGCGTGCAGGGTGAGCTGCCTGGCCGCCTCGATGTCGGCCTCGTTCTCGGCCAGCATGAACTGGAGGGCCTGACGGGAGGTCAGCGGGCGCCCGAAGGTGACCCGGTCGCGGGCGTACCTGAGGGCCAGTTCCTGGGCGCGGCAGGCCAGGCCCACGCAGCTCATCGCCACCGAGATCCGCGACGGGGTGAGGAACCCGCCGAGTGCGACCGCGAGGCCGTCGCCCTCGGCGCCGAGCCGGTTCGCGACCGGGACGGGGGTCCGGTCGAAGGTGAGCCGTGCGTGGTCGGTGCCGGTCACGCCCATGGTCTGCGAGGTGTCCTCGACCCGTACGCCGGGCGCGTCGCGCGGGACCATGAGGGCGACGGTGCCCTCGTGTCCGCTGCTGCCGGCGAGCCGCGCGGCCAGCAGCCAGTAGTCGCACCGCACCCCGAAGGTGATGAGGTGCTTGACGCCGGTCAGGTAGTACGTGTCGCCCTCCCGTACGACACTGGCGCGGATGTCGGCGCCGGAGCCGGCATCCGGTTCGGTGAGCGTGAACGCGGCCTTGATGCGGCCCGCGATCGACGGCAGCACGAATCGCTCGCGCTGCTCGGGGGTGGCGAAGCGGTCGATGGCCCGCCAGGTGCCGTTGACGACGTGCACGACCATGCGCAGCGAGCCGTGGGAGCGGGAGAACAGTTCCATCAGGTCCATCCACTGCGGGAAGGACAGTCCGCGTCCGCCGTACTCGCGGGGGGCGGCCAGTGACAGGTAGCCGCGCTCCCGCAGTTCGCTCCACAGTTCCTCGGGGACCTCCCCGCTGTGTTCGATCCGCTCGGCCCAGGCCTCGGCGGGGCCGGCCACGTACGCGGCGACCTCGGCGCGCAGCAGTTCGAACTCGGCGGTGTCGATGCCGGGCGCCGCGGTCGCGGCCTCGGTGGTGAGGGTCATGCCTGCTGCTCCTGGAGGGGGGCGGGGCGGCGGGTCTCGGCCCACTGCCGGAGGACGAACTTCTGGACCTTGCCCGCGGGGTTGCGGGGCAGCCGGGCGACGATCTCGAGCCGCTCCGGCCAGTAGTGCTTGGAGACCTGTTGCTGGTCGAGGTACTTGCGCATGGCCTCCAGGTCGAGGTCGGCGCCGTCGGCGAGGGACGCGTAGGCGCAGGCGCGTTCGCCGAGCCGTTCGTCGGGGGTGCCGACGACGGCGACCTCGTCGATCGCGGGGTGCTGGTGCAGGAGTTCCTCGATCTCGGCCACGGGCACCTTCTCGCCGCCGCGGTTGATGACGTCCTTGACCCGGCCGGTGATGCGGACGTAGCCGTCGGAGCCGATGACGGCGAGGTCGCCGGTGCGGTACCAGCCGTCGGCGGCCCAGGCCTCGGCCGTCAGGTCGGGGCGGTCCAGGTAGCCGACGAAGGAGGTGTCCGAGCGGACCTCGAAGTGGCCCTCGCTGCCGGCGGGCAGAGTCCGTCCGCTGTCGTCGGTGACGCGCAGTCCGACACCGGGCAGGGCGCGGCCGTCGGTGCCCCACACCTTCGCGGGCGGGTCGCTGGGCGCGGAGAGCGAGCCGAGGCAGGTCTCGGTGGTGCCGAACGCGCCGCACACGGCGGTGCCGAGGACGGCGGTGGCCCGCTCGGCCAGGGTCCGCGGCACGGCGGCACCGGTCACCACGACCGCGCCGAGCGTCTCGGGGGCGGCGCCGCCCGCCTCGACCTCCTTGACCAGGTCGGCCAGGAACGGCGTCGCGGCCTGCATGAACGTGGCGCCGTGTGCGCCCATCACGCGCAGAGCGGTGCGCGGGTCCCAGTGCGCCTGGAGGAGCTGGGGCGCTCCGAGGGCGATCGCCGACCACATGCCGTAGAGGAAGCCGGTCTGGTGGGCGAGCGGGGAGGGGATGAAGACCACGTCACGGTCGTCGAGGCCGATGCGTTCGGCCTGGAGGCGGGCGGCGTGCGCGAGGGTGTCGTTGCGGTGCAGGACTCCCTTGGGTTCGCCGGTGGTGCCGGAGGTGAACAGCAGTTGGGACAGTGCGTCGGGGCGAGGGCGGCGGGCGGCGAGCGCGGCCGGGTCGATCTCGGTGCCGGCCGTGAGGCTGCCCCAGTCGTGCCAGGTCACACCGGGTGTGCCGACGGGCAGTTCCACCGGCTCGCGGTCGCCGCTGACGACGGCGACATGCCGTACCCGGGCGCGGCCCGCGGGTTCCTCGGCGAACCAGGCCTCGGTCTCGCGGCGGTGGTCGCGGTTGCGGAAGCGGTCGGCGACGAGCAGCACGCTCGCGCCGGAGCGGCGCAGCGCGAACGCCATCTCGCGCTGGCGCAGGATCGGCATGAGCGGGCAGCAGACGGCGCCGATGCGCAGGACGGCGAGGGAGACCTCGACGAACTCCGCCCAGTTGGGCAACTGGTAGGCCACGGCCTCGCCCGGTCGCACCCCGAGGCCGAGCAGGGCGGTGGCGGCGCGGTCGACGCGCCGGTCCAGCTCGGCCCAGGTCAGCCTGGTGTCGTGGTCCTCCCGGGCGTCGACCAGGGCGGTCTCGTCGGGGCGGTGGGCGGCCCAGTGGCGCAACTGGTCGGCGGGGGCGGTGCTCGCGGCGGGCCCGCGGCCCTGTTCGACGCTCAGCCGCAGCCCGAGACCGGTCATGTCGGTCAGGAACCCCGGGTAGGAGATCTGGTACGCCTTCGGGTAGGTGAGGGTGGTGGCGCCGTGCGCCCGGGTACCGGCCAGAGCCAGCGACATCAGGATCCGGTGGTCGTTGTACGAGGACAGCCGGGCGCCCGTGAGGCTGCCGACGCCGCGCACCCGCAGCCGGTCGCCGTCCAGGGCGAGGTCGGCGCCCATCGCGTTGAGCTGGAGCATGGCGGCGACCCGGTCGGACTCCTTGAGCCGAACATGCCCGACGTGCTCGAAGACGGTCTCGCCGTCGGCGAGGGCGGCCAGTGTGGACAGCACCGGGAGCATGTCGGGCACCTGCCGGCAGTCGACGGTGGTGCCGCGCAGGCGGGTGCCGTCATGGCGGATGCGGACCCCGCCCGCCGCCTCGTCGAGGGCCATCGGCACACCCATGCGCCGTACGACGTCCAGAAAGCCGATCTCCGGGTGGTCGCCGGGGTCGCCGTCGAGCCGGGTGATCCCGCGCAGCAGGACGTCGGAGGGGTGCAGGGCGGCGGCGGCGATGCCGAACGCGGCCGAGCCGACATCGGGCGGCAGGACCAGGTCGGTGGGGCGGGCCGACTGGCCGGGCTCGATCTCGAAGCGCCGCCAGTCGTCGGCGACGCCCACCCGCAGTCCGAAGCGGCGCATCATCGCCACCGTGAGCTCCACGTACGGGCGTTCGTTGAGTTCGCCCTCGACCTCGACCACGGTGGGTCCGGAGGCGAACGGGGCGAGCAGCAGCAGCCCCGATATCCACTGCGACAGGGTGCCGGGGATGACCACCCGGCCGCCGGTGGGACGGCCAGGGGTCAGGTGAACGGGCGGGCAGCCGTCGGCGGACTCCAGGTGCACGCCCAGGTCCCGCAGCGCGTCGAGCAGCGGCCCGACCGGCCGGCGCCGGAAGTACTTCTGGCCGGTCACGGTGACGGGGGCGTCGGCCAGTGAGGCGAGGCCGAGCATGAAGTACAGCGTCGTACCGGAGCTGCCGGCCGAGACGGAGGGGCCGCTCGGCCGGTAGCGGCCGCCGGTCACGACGTAGGTGTCGCCCTCGACGGTGATACGGGTGCCGAGGTCGCGCAGCAGGCGGACGGTGTACCGCACATGGCGGGCGTCGGAGACGCCCTGGATCCGGCTGGTGCCCTCGGCGAGGGAGGCGAGGATCAGCGCGCGGTGCACGTGGTACTTGGACGGAGGGACCAGCAGCTCGCCGCGCAGCGGCTTTCTGGTCGGCCTGGCCATGAGATGCATGAACTGCCTTTCCGGCTCGTCGAGTCGGGCGGGTGGCGGCCGTCAGGCCGGGATCTCTCCGCGTTCGAGGTAGGCGACCGCCTTGCCGACGGTGGTGAGCTGGTCGAAGACCTCGTTGGGTACCTCGGTGCCGAAGCGGCGCTGGACCAGGACGAACAGCGACACGACGGTCAGCGAGTCCAGGGCGAGGTCCTCGGTGAAGGAGCTGTCGGGTGTGACGTCCTCGGCCGGTACTCCGGCGACCTCGTCGAGGATCTCCTTGAGGGTCTGGAGGGTGTCGCTCTGCACTGCGGTCATGATCGGGTCTCCTTCGTGGGTGCGGTGGGGGTGGTGTCGGTGGTGGGTGCGGTGGCGGCCGGCCGGGGCGGCCCGGAGGGTGCCGGGGGCAGCCGTACGACCTGGCCGGCCCAGACGAGGCCGGTGCCGAAGGACAGCAGCAGCGCGAGGCCGCCTGGCGTGGCGTCGCCGCCGGCGAGCAGTTCCTCGATGGCGAGCGGGACGGACACCGCGGAGGTGTTGCCGTGGATCTCGACGCTGCGGGCCACGGCGACTTCGGCGGGCAGGCCGAGGCCCTTGACCAGTTCATCGGTGATCCGGGCGTTGGCCTGGTGCGGGACGAAGGCGTCGAGGTCGGCGGCGCTCACCCCGGCCCGTGCCAGGGCCTCTTCGGCGATCGGGCCGAGTTGGTAGGCGGCCCACCGGAAGACCTCGCGACCGTCCATGGTGATGTACGGCCGGCCCGGTCCAGGTGTCTCGCGCAGCGCGGCCCAGGAGTGCGTCTGCCGGATGGTGTCCTTCTGGGAGCCGTCGGAACCCCACACCACGGGCCCCACGCCGGGCTCGTCGCTCGGTCCGACGACGGCGGCGCCCGCCCCGTCGCCGAACAGGAACGCGGTGTGGCGGTCGGTGGGGTCGAGGAGTTCGGAGAGCCGTTCGACGGCGATGACCAGGACGTGGCGGGCGCTGCCCGCGGTGATCATGTCGGACGCGAGGGACAGCCCGTAGCAGAAGCCCGCGCAGCCGGCGGAGATGTCGAAGGCCCCGGGTGCGCCAGCCCCGATGCGGTGGGCGACCCCGGCCGCGAGGGAGGGGAACTGGTGCAGGTGGGAGACGGTCGACACGATCACGCATCCGACCTCGCGGGCGTCGATCCCGGCGTGTTCCAGGGCCCGTTCGGCTGCGGTGGCGGCCATGTACTCGACCGTCTCGGACGGTTCGGCCCAGTAGCGGACGCGGATGCCGGAGCGGCTGCGGATCCACTCGTCGGAGCTGTCGATCCGCTCGGCGATCTCCTCGTTGGTGATCTTGCGCGAGGGCAGGTAGGTGCCGAGTCCGAGCAGGCCGGTCGGGGCGCCGCGGAAGGCGGAACGGGTGGGCGGGGGCAGGGTGTTCACGAGGTCGCCACCGTCTCGAAGTCCTCGGCGCCGCACCAGCGCAGCAGCGCGACCCCGACGCTCAGGCCGGAGCCGAACGCGGCGAGCACGACCTCGTCGCCCGGTGCGAGCCTGCCGAGGTCCTGGGCCTCGCGCAGCACCAGGGGCACGCTGGCTCCCGAGGTGTTGCCGTACTTCTCGATGTTGGTGACGGTGCGGTCCTCGGGGACGCCGAGGGCGGCCATGATGCCGCGGACGATGTAGAGGTTCGCCTGGTGCAGCGCGAACAGGTCGATGGCGTCGGCCCTGCGGTCGGCCCGGGCGAGCAACTCCTTGATGAGAACGGGGACTTCACCGACCGCGAAGTCGTGCACGTCGCGGCCCGACAGCTGGGCGAAGTTGTCGCCGAAGCCGCTGGTCAGCGGAGTGCCGTCGCGCAGGGCGCGCTTCTCGCGGGCCACCCAGACCGACTGGTAGCGGGTCGGGTCGCTGTGCAGCAGGGTGGGGCCGAGGCCCCGTTCGGGGCGGCAGCGCTCCAGCAGGTAGCAGGCGGCTCCGTCGCCGAAGATGACGGCCGGGCCGGGGTCCTTCCAGTCCATGGTCCGGGTGTTGACGTCGGCGAGGACCACGGCGACACGCCGGTACTCGCCGGAGGCGAGGTACTTGGCACCGACGTCCAGGGCGAACACCCCGCCGGGGCAGGCACCGCTGTTGATGTCGAACCCGGTGGCGCCGTGCGCGCCCGCCTTGTCGATCACCAGCATCGCGGCGGGCGGTGCCATGTTGTCGGGGGTGTAGGTGCCGCAGATGACGAGGTCGACCTCGGCGGGGTCGATGCCCGCGCGGGCGCAGGCGTCCTTGAGGGCGGCGGCCCCGAGGTCGGAGGTGCGCTCGTCGTCGGCGGCCATCCGGCGGGTCTCGACACCGATGTTCGCCCTGATCCAGTCGTCCCGGGTGAGGAGGATCTCCTCCAGGTCGGTATTGCTGACCGACTTCTCGGGGAGATATCCGCCGACCGCCCGGATCCCCACTCCCCAGGACCGCTCAAGCGGTTTTCCGAATATGCCCATGCGACGATTCCTGTTCGTTTCGGTGAGCGGGTTCAGATGATTCGGCGTGCCTTTTCGCGCCGGTTCGCCCTGGCTTTGCGCCAGGCCCCGACTGCCTCGGCGACGAGTTCGGGGTGGCCCGCGAGGACTTCCCCGAGCGCCTGTGCCGCTTCGTCGGCGTCGGCGAGGTAGTCGATGGTCTGGGTGCCGCCGCGGGCCCGTACGACGTTGTCGCCGAGGACGGCGACCTTGCCGTCGGGCAGAGTGCGCGAGCACAGCAGGCTGCCGGTCAGCGGGGAATCCTCGGCCGTCAGGTGGAAGTCGACGATCCACGCGTAGTCCGGGATGTCCAGCGGCTGCGAGGCGAAGCGGTACACCGGCGTCCACACCCCGTGGGCGTCGGCCCGCAGCAGGGTCGGGCCGTCGTCCTCGGCCACCACGCGGAACGTCCACCCGCCCTGTTCCGCAAGGGTGCCGGAGATGTCCAGCGGCTGCGGCGGGGAGAGCATGAGGAAGCCGACGTCCACGAGGTACGTGGTGCCTTCGACGGTGACCAGCAGCACCAGGTGGTCCCAGTGCGGCCACCACTCGCCGCTGACCCGCCACATCTGCGCGGCCACCAGCCGCACGTCGAACCCGGCGGACCGCAGGAACGCGCCGAACAGCGGGGTGGCCTCCAGGCAGGTGCCGCCGCGCCGGCGGCGGACCAGCTTCTCGAAGATGTCGCCGTACTCCAGCGAGGGCCGGATCCCCTCGAGGGATTCGAGCATCTCGTAGGGGACGGCGCCGAGGTGGGCGGTGAGCAGGGCGCGCAGGCAGTCCGCGGTCGGCTCCACCGGCCCGGTGTAGCCGATCCGGTCCAGGTATTCCGGCCAGGGGAGACGGTCGGAATCCGCGGGCGAGGGGGAATGGGGCGCGAATTCCAAGGAGTTCTCCGATGGCTCGGGATGCGTCAGTCGGGCGGCTCGCTGAAACGCTGCCGGGATGAATTCTGGAAGAGCGGATTCGCGCTTATAAGACCCGACTGCCCTGCTCGATGGTGCACCCCGATGACGTCCCCGGCGGATGAGATTCGGGTACCTGGATCAGGTCTTGGCCGGCCTGCCCGGGCGCGCGACAGTACGGAATGAAGCCCGGTGCCCGACGGTGCTCGGGTCCGCGACCCAGGAGAAGAGACCTATGGAGAGCAGGGCCGTGAAGGCCGACGTCCCGGCGCCGGCCGAACCGCCGGTGCCCCGCAGCATGTTGTCGGTGCCGCCCGCGCTCGCGGACCGGCAGCTCGCGACGCGGATGGGCATCGAGATCGTGTCCTGGGACCCGGACCGGCTGGTCGGCACGATGCCCGTGGACGGCAACCAGCAGCCGTTCGGCTGGCTGCACGGCGGCGCCAACGCGGTGCTCGTCGAGACCCTCGGATCGGTCGCGGCCGGCCTCCACGTCGCGCCGCGGGGCACGGTGGCCGGGCTCGAACTGTCCTGCACGCACCACCGCGCCGCCCGCAGCGGCCTGGTGACCGGTGTGTGCACCCCGCTCCAGCGGGGCGACCGGGTGGCGTCGTACCAGGTCTCCATCACCGACGACCAGGGGCGGCTGACCTGCACGGCCAGGCTGACCTGCCTGGTCTACAAGCGCTGAACCCGAGAGAGGCGAACGCATGTCGATGCACGTTGCGCGGCGGCCGGGCGGCCGTGCCGCCTCCGTGGACGCCGCGCTCTTCCGCCGCACGATGGGCCTGCTGCCGACCGGCGTCACGGTCGTCACCGCGGGCAGCGGCGGCACGACCGAGGCGGTGACGGCGAGTTCGGTCACCTCCATCTCGCTGGACCCGCCGCTGGTGCTGGTGAGCGTCGGCGCGACGGGCAGACTGCGCGGGGCGATCGAGGAGGCGGGCGGCTTCGCCGTGAACGTACTCGGCGAGGACCAGGCGGAGCTCTCCGCGGTGTTCGCCGGCCGGGACCGGCCGCGCGGCGACCGGGCGCAGGAGCGCCTGGGCGGCCGGATCGGCGACGGCGGGCACGCGCTGCTGGCCGGTGCGGTGTTCTCCCTGGAGTGCCGTACCGAGCACGTCTACCCGGGCGGCGACCACGTGCTGTTCCTCGGCCGGGTCGGGGCGGTGCACGCGGCCGACCCGGTCCGGCGTCCGCTCGTCCACCACCAGGGCGGTTACACCGTCCTGGGCCCCCGGCCCGCGCAGGCCAGGACCTGACCGATCCGTGAACCGACTCGAGAAGGAGCACACCACTGTGGGACGTTCGGTACTGGTGACAGGCGGCAACCGCGGCATCGGGCTCGCGGTGGCCCGGCGGTTCGCCGCCAACGGCGACTCGGTGGCCGTCACCCACCGCGGCTCGGGCGCCCCGGAGGGCCTGCTCGGCGTCAAGTGCGATGTCACGGACGCCGAGCAGGTCGCCGAGGCGTTCGCGCAGGCGGAGACGGCGCACGGGCCGGTGGAGGTGCTGGTGGCGAACGCCGGCATCACCGACGACGGGCTGCTGATGCGGATGAGTGACGAGCAGTTCTCCCAGGTGCTGGAGACCAACCTCGGGGGTGCCTTCCGGGTGGCTCGCCAGGCGTCCGCCGACATGGTGCGCAGGCGGGGCGGGCGGATGGTGTTCCTGTCGTCGGTGGCCGGGCTGCGCGGCTCGGCCGGGCAGGCCAACTACGCGTCGAGCAAGGCGGGCATGGTGGGCCTCGCCAGGTCGCTGGCCCGCGAGTTCGGGCCGCGGTCGATCACCGTGAACGTGGTCGCGCCGGGTCTGGTGGACACCGAGATGACCGAGGGCCTCGGGCAACGGCGGCGCGAGCAGATCCTCAGCGAGGTACCGCTGGGCCGCAGCGCGTCCGCCGAGGAGGTCGCCGAGGCGGTCTTCTGGCTGGCATCGCCCCAGGCCGCGTACGTCACCGGGGCGGTCCTGCCGGTGGACGGCGGTCTCGGCATGGGCCACTGAGCGCGCGCACCGCGCGAAGCCGGGCGGCGGCCCCTCCCAGGGGGCCGCCGCCCGGCTTCGTGGTCCGTGTCCCGGCGCTACTTGGTGGCGGGCGCCGGACGGCCGAGCAGGGTGGCGCCGTGCCGCTCGGCCCATGCCCGGGTCTGCCGCGAGGTCCACTCCTGGGAGGCCTCGAGGCCGCGCAACGAGCCGTTGAAGCGGGGCGCGACGAACCGGGCGAGCAGTTCGAAACTGTGCTTCATACGGTCGCGGGGCGCCCAGTCCTGGACCGTGACCAGGAGCCGGCCGAAGCCGCCGGTGGCCTCCTGGACGCGGGCGACGGCCTCGATGGCGTCGTCCACGGAACCGATGATCGCACCGTGGTTGTCGACGGCAGTCTCCAGCGCCTTGCGGGCGTCGGCGCGCGAGAGCGCGATCGGCAGTCCGAGCGTCTGGGCCCAGTACTCGTTGCGGTAGCGCAGCCAGCCCTCCACCACGTCGCGGTAGGCGTCCTCCCGGGTCTCCGCGATGTGCACGGGCAGGGTGACGCGCCAGTCGGCACGGTCGGCGGTGCGGCCGTGCTCGGCGGCGGCCTCCTCGGCGTGCTCCCATTGCGCGCGCAGGTCGCTGGGCGAGGTGCCGGGGCGGGGGGTGCCGAGGGAGAGCGCGCCGAGGCCGTGCCGTCCCGCCAGCCGCATCCCGCTCGGCGAGGAGGCGCTGGAGACCGCCAGGGGGATGCCGCCCGCCGAGTAGGGGCGCAACTGGAGGCGCGCGTCGCGCAGTTCGAACCAGTCGGTGCTCCGGGTCAGCGGCTCCTCGCTGCGCAGCAAGTGCAGGATCACCTCCAGGGCCTCGGCGGTACGCGGGCGGGTCTGCGCCGGGTCGATGCCGAGGATGTGCATGTCGGAGGGGAGCGAGCCGGCGCCGACGCCGAGCTGGAAGCGGCCCCGCGTCATGTGGTCGAGCTGCACGGCCCGCGAGGCCACCATGAACGGGTGGTGGTACGGCAGGCTGGTGACGCCGGTGCCGAGCCTGATGTGGCGGGTGCGCTCGGCGGCGGCGGCGATGAACAGCTCGGGCGAGGCGATCGTGCCCCAGCCGGCCGAGTGGTGCTCGCCCACCCAGAACTCGTCGTAGCCGAGCTGGTCGAGCCATTCGACCAGTTCCATGTCCCGCCACATGCTGAGGGTCGGGTCCTCGCCGAGCGGGTGCAGCGGTGAGAGGAACGCGCCGAAGCCGATCCGGTCCATCTGCGGACTCCTTCTGTGGTGTGTCAGTGGTTCGCGGCGGCGTACCGCGCCTGGTGTGCGGCGGCCCGCGCGAGCAGCGGCCTGATCTCGGGCTGGCCCAGGGCGAGGACCTCGAACTCGGGCGCCCGTTCCCGCTCCGGAGCCGCCTGGTCGGCGCGAGCGGGGGTGTTGGTGGCCTGGAGGTTCTGGAGGGCCTCTATGTAGGGGCGGCGGATCCGTTCGAACGCCTCGAAGCCGCCTGTGTCCTGGCCGGTCAGCGCCTGGTCAATGGCGTCCGTGAGGCACACGGCGTCCTGGAGGGAGGTGTTCATGCCCTGCCCCGCGAAGGCGTGCATCCCGTGTGCGCTGTCGCCGAGCAGGACGACGTTGCCCGCGCTCCACGTCCGTGCCCGTACCGAGTGGTGCTGGACGCGGCGCACCTGGTCCCAGTCGGTGATGTGCCGTGCGAACCAGTCGGCCAGCCGGGGCACCACGTCGGACCACACCTTCACCAGGCCCTCCACCGGCCCGTCGAGGACCGCGGCGGCGGCTGCCGCGTCGGTGATCCACACGATGACCAGGCCGTCCTCGCCGCGGCGGGTCTCCAGCAGGTAGCCGTGCGCGCCGAAGTGCGCCCGGGTCAGCTCGTCCCAGCCGGGCGGGATGGGCACGCCCGCGTCGAGGTAGCCGCCGCCGGACGCGGTGACCTCCGCGGGGATCCCGGCGAGCGCGCGGGTGGCGGAGTCGCGGCCGTCGGCCGCCAGGAGGTACCCGGGCCGGTACTCGCGGGTGCCGTCGGGCGTACGTACGGTCAGGGTGCGGGTGCCGCCGGGGGTGCCGCCGAGCGACTCGACCTCGGCGCCCCACACCAGCGTCACGTTCGGCAGGGCGTCCAGCGCGGCGAGCATGCCGGCCAGCAGGGCGCCCGGCCGTATCGACAGCGCGTACGGGAGGGGGCTGCCGGGGAGTTCGTCGTAGCGGTAGCTGCCCGCGAGGGCGCCGCCGAAGTAGGCCTCGGCGCCGAGCATCCGGCCGGCTCCCTCGGCGGCGGCGGTGAGCAGTCCCGCCTGTTCGAGCAGGCCGAGGGTGACCGGCTGCACGATGACGGCCCCGCCGGCGGCCGGTGCAGCGCCGGCGGGGTCGGGGCGACGCTCCACGACGACGACGCGCCGGCCCCGGCGGCCGAGCAGCAACGCCGCCAGCAGTCCGGCCGGTCCGGCTCCGACGACGACGCAGTCGGGGGCGGTGTCGTCCCCGACGGCGGGGGCGGGGCCGTTCGATGCGTGCGTGTTCAATGCGCAACCTTCCTGTGGTTCTCGGGTCGGTCAGGAGGTGGTGGGGCCGACCTGGAAGCGGTCGGGGCCACTGCTGTGGACGACCGCGCGGGTCACCCGGCCGCCGCTGACCCGTTCGGCGGCCTGCGCCGTCTCGACGAGGGCACGCAGCCAGCCGAAGGGCGCGCTCCACGGCACGGTGTCGGTGGCCGTGGGACCCGGCTCGGCGGGCACGGACCTGAGTTCGGGCAGTCCCGGCGTGGTGCGGCGCAGCAGCAGGGCGACCGCCGCGTCACCGGCGGGCAGCGCGTCCAGGCCGTCCTCGGCGGCGATCCGCTCGTGCACCCAGGTGGCCCGCTCCCCCGGCTCGGTCTCCACGCCGATCACCAGGACCTGTTCCACGTCGTCCTGGTCGAGCAGCAGGTCGGCGGTGCGCAGGGCGTCGGCGGCCAGGTCGCCGCCCGCCGAGAGGCAGGTGAGCTGCCCGGTGATGCCGTACCGCTTGGTGAGGTGGCCGAGGATCGAGGTGGTGACGGACTGGAAGAACAGCAGCGGGCTGTGCACCTGGCCGGCGACCAGGCGCTGGGTGGCGGTGTCCGTGGTGGTGGTGTCGCCGTAGAGGGTGGCCAGGACGATCGCGGTACGCGAGCCGAGGTCGCCGACCAGGTCGTCGGGGGTGCCGGGGGCGCCGAGGCAGGCGGTGACCACGTCGTGGACGAGGGGGCTGAAGCGGGAGACGACGAAGCCGACCACCTTGGGCAGTTCGGTGTCGGCGGCGCCGGGCAGCCCGGCCGCCGCCTCCCCCCACGGGGTGCGGCAGGCGGCGCCCGCGATGGCACGCGGCCGGGTGAGCGCGGTCGGCATACGGACGCCCTTCGTCAGCGGGGCCGGGTGAGGGGTGGCGGGTGTCATGGGCGCTCCAGCACGAGGGCGGCGTTGACCCCGCCGAACGCGGCGTTGAGGGAGAGCGCGTAGCGGGCGTCGGACGGGCGGGCCACGGACGGAATGTGATCGAGGTCGCAGGCCGGGTCCGGCTCGGTCAGGCCCGCGGTGGGCGGCAGTACGCCGTCGCGCAGGGCGAGCAGAGTGATCACGGCCTCGACGGCTCCGGTGGCCTCCAGCATGTGGCCGGTGCTGCTCTTGGTGGAGCTGACCGGTACGGAGCCGGTGTGCGGTCCGAGGATGCAGTGCAGGGCGGCCGTCTCGGCGACGTCGTTGAGGGGGGTGCCGGTGCCGTGCGCGTTGACGTATCCCAGGCTCTCGGGCGGTATCCCGGCGCGGCGCAGCGCGGCCCCGGCCGCCGCGGCGAGGCCGAGGCCCTGCGGGTGCGGCTGGATGACGTGGTGGGCGTCGGCCGCCATGCCCCATCCGGCGACCCGGGCCTGCACCTCGGCGCCTCGGGCGCGGGCGCGGGCGGCGTCCTCCAGGACGAGTACGGCCACGCCGTCGCCCTGCAGGAGGCCGTCCCGGTCGGCGGCGAAGGGACGGACGCGGTCGCGGCGGCTGAGGGCCTTGCCGGAGTCGAACTTGGCGAACACGTCCTCGGTGACGAGGTAGGCGCCGCCGCAGACCACGGTGTGCGCGGCGCCGCTCGCGACGAGTGCCGCGCCGTGCGCGATCGCGTTGGTGGAGGCGACGCAGGCGTTGACGAACGCAAGCCTGGTGCCGCCCAGGCCGTGGCGCTCGCCGAGCCGTTGGGCGAGGCGGGCGGGCAGGCTGTCCAGCATGCGCCGGTCGGCGGGCCGGTGTCCGGCCGCGCTGTCCTCCCAGAAGGAACGGGCCGCCGCGTAGTCGCCGTTGGTGCCGAGCAGGACCGGCGCGCCGGCGGCGTCGGTGTCCGCCATCCGCAGCGCCTCCGCGGCGCACGCGTCCAGTACGTCGGCCTGGGCCGGGGTGTATCCGGGCTTGACCGGCACGTCCGGGACGGACGGCCCGTCGCCCTCGTAGGTCCCGGCGTACGCGGCCCGGTAGGGGGCCGGGTCGAAGCGGGTGACCGGCGAGAATCCGGGCCGTCCGGCGAACACGCCGTCGCGCAGGGCCTGGGCACCGAACCCGAACGCGGTGAACACGCCGAACCCGGTGATCGCCACCTCATGCGTCATGGACGACCTCCTTGGCCGTGGTGCGGGTGAGCAGGCGGTGCAGTTCGGCCGCCGAGGTGCAGGAGGCGAGGTCCTCCTCGTCGTCAGGGCCGACGGTGATGCCGTGTTCCTCCTGCAGCAGGTGCACCAGCCAGACCAGGGTCATGGAGTCGAGTACGAACTCCTCGTCGGGGTCGGCGTCCTCGGCGAGGAAGCCGCACTCCCCGAGCATCCGTACGACGTCGTGGACGGAGATCACTGAGCCGCCCCGCCGGCGGCCACGCGGGAACGGCGCTCGACCACCACCGCGACGAGTTCGCCGAGCGTGGAGACGACCGCGGGATCGATCTCCGACTCCGGCAGCTCGATGTCGTACTCGCCCTCCAGCTGGAGCATCAGCTCGATGGTGGCAAGGGATTCCAGGCCGAGGCCGGCGTCGCCGAGGGGGGTGCTGTCGTCGACACGGTCCGGGAGGGGCAGGTTGATCACGTCGCGCACCACGGTCAGGACGAACGCGCGGGTTTCCTCATGCATGACTGGTTCCTTCGGCAGCGGGTGGACAGGGCGGCAGGTGCCGGGCGCGTCGAGCGCCCGCTCACCGCACGACGGCCGGGACCCGGCCGGTGAGCAGTTCCGCGGAGGCGGGCAACCCGTGGATCACCGAGGCGAGTTCACGGACCGCCTTGACGGGCTCGGGGTGCTGGAAGACGCCGCGGCCGACGGCGAGGCCGCCTGCTCCGGCGGCCATCGCGGCGGCGGCGAACTCGTTGAGCGCGGTGCCCGCGGGGCCGCCCGCGAGCAGCACCGGGATGGGGCAGCTCTCGACGATCTCGGCGAGCCGCTCGAACGGCCGCGGCCATGAGGTCTTGACGAGGGTGGCGCCGAGGTCGGCGGCCACGTTCACCACGTGCGCGAGCAGCGCCGGGTCGTGCGGGTCGGTGACGCGCGGGCCGCGCGGGTAGGCCATGGCCAGAAGCGGGACGTTCCAGCGCTGGCAGGCCTCGGCCACCGAGCCGAGGTCGGACAGCTGCGCGGCCTCGCTGTCGGAGCCGATGTTGACGTGGACGCTCACCGCGTCGGCGCCCAGCCGGACTGCCTCCTCGACGTCGCCGACCAGGACCTTGGCGTCGCCGTCGAGCGCGTGCGGGGTGCTCGCGCTGAGATGGACGACGAGGGCGCACTCGCGCAGCAGCCGGGGATCGACCGTTCTGGCCCGGCCCTTGTGCACGACGATCGCGTCGGCGCCGCCGGCCACCACGTCGCCCACCAGCCCGTTGAAGCGGGCGGCGTCGACGATCGGCCCGTCGGCCACCGAGTGGTCCATCGGCACGAAGAGGAAGCGCCCGTCCCGGTGCCGGGAGAGCCGGGCCAGCCGAACGGCGAGCCCGTCGGACCGTGCAGTCATACTCCATCAACTCCTGGTTTCCGTTCGGATGTCGCCGCACCTCGGCGGGCAACTGGAGTCTTGCGCGGGAGCCGTGACACGGCAGCCCCCGAATGGAGCGTCTGTAGGGCGGCCGCGGGCAGCGCGATGGAGGTAGCCGTACAGGCAGGTGGGACCCCGCCGGTGCGGAGCCCGGTCGAGCAGTCCTATCGAGCATGGGGAGCGCCGATGCCCGATGCGAGGGTTCTGGCAGTCAGCGAGCCGATCGTAGGGATGGTAGTTGTGAAATTCGCTTGGGTTGATCTCCGCTCCGTCGCCGCCGACCGGCGGGAGTCGATCGTCGACGCCACGGTCCACGCCCGGCTGGCCGGTGTGCTGGACGACCGGCTGGAGACACTCGCGCTCCTGCCGCCGACGGTGCAGAAGCTGCTGGTCACCGAGGACGGCGCGACGCTCGCGCCGGAGGCCGCCGACGTCGCCGACGTGGTGCTCACCCGGATCGGGACCATGGCGGAGCTGGACAAGCTGAAGCTGTCGGCGGCCGACCGGCCCGACCGCTGCGGCGCGTTCGTCGAGGTGGTCGACGACCCGACGCTGCGGGTGGCGTGCGCGGCCGCGCAGGCGCTGGAGTACACGGTGGTCAAGTTCCGCGACCCCACGAAGATCCCGCTGGAGATCGTGATCGCCGCCGCCGACAAGTCCCCGGGGCGCCTGATCTGCGAGGCGGGCAGCCTGGAGGAGGCCGGCATCATCGTCGACGTTCTGGAGAAGGGCTCGGACGGTCTGCTGCTGGCCCCCGAGGACGCCAACGACATCTTCGGTCTGACGACGCTGCTGGCCAGCAGCACCCCCGACCTGGACCTGACCACGCTGACCGTGGAGTCCATCGAGCACAACGGGCTCGGCGACCGGGTGTGCGTCGACACCTGCACGCACTTCGAGAAGGACGAGGGCATCCTGGTCGGCTCGTACGCGCACGGCTTCGTGCTGTGCGTGAGCGAGACGCACCCGCTGCCGTACATGCCGACCCGGCCGTTCCGGGTGAACGCCGGCGCGCTGCACTCGTACGTGCTGGGCGCGGACAACCGGACGAACTACCTCAGCGAGCTCAAGGCGGGCAGCACGGTTCTCGGTGTCACCGCCGACGGGCGGACCCGGCGGATCGTGGTGGGCCGGGTGAAGCTGGAGTCGCGTCCCCTGCTGACGGTCCGGGCGCGTTCGGAGAGCGGTGTCGAGGTCAGCCTGACGCTCCAGGACGACTGGCACGTACGGGTCCTCGGTCCGGGCGCGACGGTGCTGAACTGCACCGAGCTGAAGCCCGGCGACAAGCTGCTGGGCTACCTCGCCACCGACAAGCGGCACGTCGGATGGCCGGTGGGCGAGTTCTGCATCGAGAAGTGACCGACGCGCGAGGTACCGCCGGCATCCGCCCCGACGGGATGCCGGCCCTCGCCTCAACGTCCACGCTCTGCACGGAGCCTGACGGAAGGGATGACGCGATGGCTGCCGCCACGGACTTCGACTCCTGGCTCGCCGCTCTCCTGTCTGACCAGGAACGTTTCGACGAGGTGTGGGCCCACGGGGAGACCGTGGTGACCCGGCAACGGTTGCGCGCCGGGACCGAGCGCGCGGCTGCGGCCCTCGGGGCGCACGGCGTCAGGGGCGGCAGCACGGTCGCCGTCCAGGTACCGCCGAGTTTCACCCTGCTGTGGTCGGTGTTCGCGCTGTGGTCGGCGGGCGCGCAGGTGATGCTGTTCGACCCGCGGTTGACGGCCGCCGAGACGACCCGGCTGCTGGAGCTGTGCGAGCCGCAGTTCCATCTGACCTCCTCCGCCACGGGCCGGCCCATGGCCGTCTTCCGGGACGAGTGCGAGGTGGTCGTGGAGCGCCGCCGGACCGGCCGGCCGGCGCAGAGCGAGCACGCGCTGCTCCAGTTCAGTTCGGGTTCGACCGGGCTGCCCAAGGTGATCGGCCGGTCCGGTCGGTCGCTGCTCGCGGAGGTGGAGCGGTTCGCCGACCTGCCCGACATGCCGAAGCGGGGCGAGAACCTGCTGCTGCTCAGTTCGTTGATGCACTCCTTCGGGCTGATCGGGGGTGTGCTGCATTCCCTGTCGGCCGGGGTGGCGTTGCACTTCGCGGCCCGCCCGCAACCTTTCGAGCTGCTGAAGCTGATGGCGGAGCGGCCGGTGGACGCGGTGTTCGGGGTGCCGGTCCACTTCGATCTGCTGAGCCGGACGGCCGCGCCGCCTCCGCTGCCCGCGCTGCGGCTCGCGGTCTCCGGCGGCGAGATGCTGTCGGGCGAGGTCTTCGACCGGTTCGCGCGGCGCTACGGCGTCCGGGTGGGCCAGGCGTACGGGATGACCGAGGCGGGGATCATCGCCACCGATCTGACGGGGCGTCATGGTCCGCCCGCGGTGGGGCTTCCGGTGCCCGGTGTCGAGGCGGCCGTGGTCGACGGGACCCTGCGGGTGCGCCTGGCGGAGGATCCCTACTTGCACACGGACCGCGCCGAGCGGTTCACGGACGGCTGGCTCAACACGTACGACCGGTGCCGGGCACGGCCGGGTTCGGGGGTCCTGGAGATCAACGGGCGGGCCGACTCGGTGGTCGCGGTCGGAGGGCTGAAGGTCGACCTCACGGAGGTCGAGGCGGTGCTCGCCGGCCATCCCGAGGTCGGGGAGGCCGTTGTGGTCTTCGGCGAGGCGATCGAGGCGCATGTCAGGGTCAAGGGGACGCTCGGCAAGGGGGCGTTGCTCGACTGGTGCCGGGAGCGGCTCAGCGCGCACAAGATTCCCAAGGTGTTCCACTTCAGCGCGGCGGCGCTGCCGCGCACCAGCAACGGAAAACTGATCCGCAACCGCGAGCTGCTGCACGCGGCGCGGGAGAAGGGCCGTCAGGCGGTGATCCGGTGATCGACACGGCGTTCGTGGGCAGCAGGTCCGCGCCCTTCACGGCGGACGTGGAGCGCGGCAGGCTGCGGATGTTCAACCAGGTCGTGGGGGCGCCCGGGGCGGAGTTCACCGACCTGGACGCCGCCCGGCGGTCCGGGCACCCGGACCTGCCAGTGCCGCCGACCTTCCTGTTCGGCCTCGACCTCGCGGACCCGTCGGATCTGCTGGCCGAGATGGGCGTGGACCTCGACCGGGTGCTCCACGTGGAGCAGGGCTTCGTCTACCACCGCCCGGCGTTCGCGGGCCAGACCCTCACCTTCGCGCCGGTCATCACGGACATCAGGGCCCGCGGGGCACTGGAGTTCGTGGTGCGCGACACGGCGGTGACCGGTCCCGGCGGGGAGCCGGTGGCCGACCTGCACCAGGTGATCGCGGTGCGGGCGGCGAGCCGGGGCGGGGAGGGGGCATGAGCGTGTTCTCCCCCGCGTCGGCCGAGGTCGGCACCGAACTGCCCGAGCTCCCGGGCGTACGGGTCACCCGGACGCTGCTGGCGTTGTTCGCGGGCGCGTCCGGTGACCACAACCCGATCCACATCGACTCGGACGCGGCGCGGGCAGCCGGTCTGGACGACGTGATCGCGCACGGCATGCTGTCCATGGCGCTGCTGGGCCGACTGCTGACGACCTGGGTACCGGTCGAGGACCTGCTGTCGTTCAAGGTCCGCTTCTCGGCGCCCACCCCGGTCCACGCCGTGCTGCGCTGCACGGCCCGCATCACCGCGATCGACGAGGACGAGGGGGTGCGCCGGGCCCGGCTGTCCGTCACCGTACGGATCGAGGACGGTCCGGTCACCGTGCGCGGCGAGGCCTTCGTACGCCTCCCGGACCACGGGGCGGAGCGGTGAGCGGGGTGCGGTCGGCCGAGGAGCGGGTGACGCGGCAGCACGAGTACATCGGGGAGTTGGACCGGTCGCTGATCGATCTGGTCGTACGGCGCAGCGAGGCGGCGGCGGAACTCGCCTCGCTGAGCCGCCGCCTCGGCTCGCCCGGTGTGGAACTGGCCCGGGAGAACGCCGTACTGCGCCTCTACCACTCGGCGCTCGGCCGCCCGGGCACCTCGCTGGCGCTGCTGCTGCTGGGTCTGGGTCGGCGTGAACCCTTACCGGCGGGCGAGGAGAAGACGCACGACTGAGGTGGGCGCGGGAAACCGGGGCCGGGCACGCACGGACGTGCCCGGCCCCGGTGCTGTGAGCGGCCCCGCCTTCGGGACGGGCCTCGCCCGGCCCCCGGCGGAGCCCGCATCCGGGTCCGTCCCGACTCCTGGAGGGGAGGCGGGACGGGCCTTTCGTCATCGTCCGCCGGGCCGCCCGGCCGGCCACCGACATCGGTCGGGTGCAGCCACAGCAGCCGCCCGTCTCCCGCAGGGGCGTTTCACGAAGGACCGGTGACGCGGCCCATGCCGGGAGCGGAGTTCGTACCGGTGCACCCGTTTGCCCGGATTCCCGTACGGGGTGGGCACGCCCGGAGTCCGGGCCGGGGGCCTGGAGCCGCCAGGGCCCGAGGACGCGGAAGGGCGGCGCGGCCCGGACCGTGAGGTCCGTTCGGCCGCGCCGCCCGGCGCGAGGCTCGGCCCAGGAGGTCAGACGGCGGCTTCGCCGAGTTGCGCGGGCTCGGCGGCCGGCGAGGACGCTTCGCGCGGCTGCCTGCTCGGCAGCATCGTGCACGGCAGCAGGGCGAGGACGGTCAGCCCCAGCGCCCACCAGAACGTCGTGGAGAAGGCACCCGCCAGGGAGTGCGCGATGTCGCTGTCCGGCAGCACCTGGGTCAACCCGGCGGCGCGGCCGTGCAGTTCAGTGGTCGCGCGCTGCTGGAGCACCACGGCGAGCGCGGCCGTGCCCACCGAGGCGCCGATCCGCTGGAAGATGTTGAAGGCGCTGGTCGCGTGCGGCACCGTGGCGGCCTCGAGATTCGAGTAGGCGGTGGTCATGCAGGGGAGCATGGCCGCGCCGAAGCCGAAGCCGCGGACCACCATCGACGAGCAGAGCAGGACCTTGCTGCTGTCGGCGGTGATCAGACCGAACGGAAGGGTCGCGACCGCCGCGAGGACGACACCGCCGATCGAGACCGCCCGCGCGCCGTACAGGGCGGTGAGCCGGCCGACCACCACGATGGCGAGGAAGTAGCCGATGCTCTGCGGCATCAGCAGCAGGCCCGACTCCATCACGTCCGCGCCGCGCACCAGTTGGAAGTACAGCGGCAGGGGGATCATCGCGCCGAACATCGCCATGCTGAGGAAGAACGTCGCGGCCGTGCCGCTGGTGAAGTTGCGCTCCCGCAGCAGCCGCAGGTCCATCAGCGGCGCGAAGCGGGTCCGCAGCGCGTGCACGCTGAAGGCCGCGATCAGCAGGACACCGGCGATCAGTCCGACGAGTGTGCGGCCGTTGCCGAGGCCGCCCTCCTCACCCACCTCCGACAGGCCGTACAGGAAGGCTCCGAGGCCGGGCGCCAGCAGGACGAGACCCAGCACGTCCAGGCGGGAGCGGCCGGGAACGACCACGTTGCTGATCTTCATCAGGGACAGCGCGATGGTGACGAGGCCGAGGGGCAGGTTGAGGTAGAAGATCCAGCGCCAGCCGATGTCGTCGATGACGACTCCGCCGAGCGTCGGTCCGACGACCGGGGCGAACATGGCCGGGATGGAGACGATGCCCATCAGCCTGCCCAGCCGCTTGGTGCCCGCGGCCTGCGCCAGCAGCGACTGGCCGACCGGCATCACCAGACCGCCCCCGATGCCCTGGAGCACACGGAAGAGGATCAGGCTCTCCACCGACCAGGACAGCCCCGCGAGCAGCGAACCGGCGAGGAAGACCACCTGGGAGAAGAGCCAGGTCTGCTTGGCGCCGAAGCGCTCGATGGCCCAGCCACTGAGCGGGATGGTCATGCACAGAGCCAGCAGATAGCCGGTCACGGACCACTGGACGGCGGACAGTTCGGCGTCGAACTCCTTGGCGAGGGTACCGACGGCGACGTTCACGATCGTGCTGTCCAGCAGGGTGGCGAATCCGCCCAGCACCAGGATGCCGGTGAGCCACCACAGATCGGGGCCGATGCGTTCGGAGTCGGCCGCGGCCACCGGCGGCGCCGCGTTGTCCTTGCTCATGGGTGTGGGTGTCCATTCTCTTCCGAGGATCGTCGGCCCCGATCGTTCCACGACACCTGTCGTCTGTGCAACACGTGTCGTCGAATGCCCCCGCCCTGTCGGCCGGGAACCGCCGAGCCCCCGCCGACCAGGGCCGCCAGCTCGCGCTTCAGGACCTTTCCACTGGGTCCGAGCGGGAAGGAGTCGACGAACTCCACGCGCCGGGGGTACTTGTAGGCGGCGAGCCGCTCCCGGCTCCAGGCCACGATCCGCTCGGCGAGCGGCAGCCCGGCCGTCACCCCGGGCCGAGCGACGACCACCGCGCACACCTCCTCGCCGTACCGCTCGTCGGGCAGGCCGATGACGGCGACCTGCGCGACGGCCGGGTGGTGCACGAGCACCTCCTCGACCTCGCGCGGGTACACGTTGTAGCCGCCGCGCACCACCATGTCCTTCTTGCGGTCCACCACCGACAGATAGCCGTCCTCGTCCTTGACGCCGAGGTCGCCCGACCGGAACCAGCCGTCCACCAGCACCTCGGCGGTCGCCTCGGGGCGCCCCAGGTACCCGGCCATCACGTTGTGGCCGCGGACCACGATCTCGCCCACCGTGCCCGCCGCCACGAGTTCGATCCGGCCCTCCACGTCGGCCCGTGCGATCTCGACCTCGACGCCCTGGATCGGCATCCCCACCGTGCCCGGCCGGATCGGCCAGGCCTTTTGGTTGTACGCCACCACCGGGGAGGTCTCGGTGAGTCCGTACCCCTCGTACACCGGGCAGCCGAAGGTCCGCCGGACCTCGTCGAGCACCTTGACCGGCAGCGCGGAGCCACCGGAGTAGGCCCGGTCGAGCGGGGGCCGCCGGGGCTCGTGCCGCGCCGCCTCGAGCAGCGCCAGGTACATCGTGGGTACGCCCATGAACACAGTGCAGCCGTGACGGATCATCAGCTCGAGGGCGGGCCCGGCGTCGAACCGCTCCATCAGCACCATGGTCGCCCCGGCCCGGAAGCAGGTGCTCATCGCGCAGACCAGCCCGAAGGTGTGGAACAGCGGCAGGCAGCCGAGCAGGACGTCGGCGGGCTTGAAGTCGAACGGCGAGACCACACCGACCTCGACGTTGCTCACGATGTTGCGGTGCGTCAGCATCGCGCCCTTGGGGCGGCCAGTGGTGCCCGAGGTGTAGAGCACCACCGCGAGGTCGCCCGGCTCGCGCGGCGTCCAGCCGTCGGCCGGCTCGGACCGGTCGGCCAGCGCGTCCAGCCGGGGCGCGTCCGCGGCCCGCGGCGCCAGTACCGTGACCAGCGGTACCCCGGCGAGCTCCGCGCCCGCCGCCCCCTCGGTCAGCAGCGCCCCCTCGCACACCAGGACCGAGGCGCCGCAGTCGCGCAGCACGTAGTCGATCTCGGACGCCTTGAGCAGAGCGTGCACGGGAACCACGACCGCGCCGCACGTCAGTGCCCCGAAGTGGACGGCCGGGAACTCGGGCGAGTTGCCGATCAGCAGCGCCACTCGGTCACCCGCACCGACGCCGAGACCGGCCAGGGCCGCCGCGTACTTCCTGGCGCGTTGCCACAGCCGCTCGTACGTCACCCGCTCGTCACCGAAGACGACGGCCGGATGGTCCGGGCGCCGGGCCGCGGAATCGGCGAGGATCGCCGCCACCGACAGGAACATGAGGCCTCCGCTCAGCAGTGCTCGACGTGCGCTCTCGCGCGCGGCGCCCCGGCCTCGGGGCCGGGGCGCCGCGCAGGGCGGTTCGGGTCACAGGGTGTGCGCGGTCCGTGTCCTGGCGATGTCCAGCTCCTGCCAGATGCCGCCGAGCGCCTCGGCGAACTTCTCCACGTCGCTGGTGGTGTGGGTGGCCGAGGGCGCGACCCGCAGGATCTCCTCGCCGGCCCGGACACTGGGCGCGTTGATGGCCTGGACGTAGATGCCGTGCCGCTCCAGCAGGAGGGCGGAGGCCTGCCGGCACAGGGCGTCGTCGCCGACGAAGACGGACACGATGTGCGACATCGGCGAGATGTAGGGGATGCCCCGCTCGTCCAGCAGGCGGTGCAGCAACCGGGCGTTGTCCCGGAGCCGGTCGCGCTCCTCCTCGCTCGCGCGCAGATGGCGGACGGCGGCGAGCGCGCCCGCGGCCAGCGCCGGGGGCAGCGAGGTGGTGAAGATGAACGACCGCGAGAAGCTGCGGACCGCGTCGATCAGCGGGGCGGGTCCGGCGATGTAGCCCCCGGAGGTGCCGAACCCCTTGGCCAGCGTGCCCATGATGACGGTGAACTCGTCGGCGATGCCCTCGCGGGCGGCGATCCCGGCACCCTCGGGACCGTACATGCCGACCGCGTGCACCTCGTCGATGAACGTCGTCGCTCCGTAGCGCCGGGCGAGGGCGGAGATGTCCTTCAGCGGCGCCACGTCGCCGGACATCGAGTACACCGACTCCAGGACGATCATCTTGGGCCGCCCGGGGTCGGCGGCGGCGAGCAGTTCTTCCAGGTGTGCCACGTCGTTGTGGCGGAAGATGCGCTTCTCGGCGCGGCTGTGGCGCAGCCCGTCGATGATGGAGGCGTGGTTCAGCTCGTCGGAGAAGACCAGCGTGCCGGGCATCCGTCCGGCAAGGACGGACAGCGCGCCGTCGTTCGCGGTGTAGCCGGAGCTGAAGATCAGGGCGCTCTCCTTGCCGTGCAGCGCCGCGAGTTCGTTCTCCAGCAGGACGTGGTAGTGGTTGGTGCCGCCGATGTTGCGCGAGCCGCCGGAGCCCGCGCCGAACGCGTCGAGTGCGGTGCGCATCGCATCGAGCACCGCGGGGTTCTGCCCCATGCCGAGGTAGTCGTTGCTGCACCAGACGCTGATGTCGAGGTCGCGGCCGTCGCCCGCGGTCCGGGCCGTCGCGCTGGGGAACCGCCCGGCGCGGCGGCCGATCTCCAGGAAGGACCGCTTGCTGTCGGCGAACTCCCTCATCTCGCTCGCAAAGAAGTCCAGATGCTGGGTCATGGTGCGAACTCGCTTTCTGGTAAGGGGCGTTGAACCTTCACCGGCATCCGAGGAACCGGGCGAGAAGGGTCGTGCTCGGGCAGTGACGCTCAGACGGTGGCGGAGAGCCGGCGCAGACGCCGTTTGTCGGGCTTCCCCGAGTCGTTGAGCGGGAGTTCGTCGAGGAAGCGGATCTCCTCGGGTACGTGGGCCGCTGTCAGCGCGGCGCCGACCCGGGAGCGGACCTCGGCCGGGCCGACCCGGGCGCCGGGCTTCGTCACGATCGCGGCGTGCAGGTGCTCGATGCCGTCCATGTCCCGTACGCCGTAGACGGCGACGTTCGCGACGCCGGTCAGCGCGGCGATCTCCCGCTCCACGACGGCGGGGTAGATCTTGACGCCCTCGGCCTTCACCATGTCCGCGACCCGGTCCAGCAGGTGCAGATAGCCCTGGGCGTCGACGCGTCCGATGTCGCCGGTGCGGTACCAGCCGTCGCGCAGGACCAGCGCGGTCAGGCCGGGGTCCTTGAGATAGCCGTCCATGACGTGGGGTGAGCGCACCCACACCTCGCCGCTGTGCCCGGCGGGAAGTTCGTCGCCGGTCTCGGGGGCGCAGATCTTGACGGCGGTCTCCTTGAAGGGTCTGCCCACCGTGGTGCGCAGCCGTGGGTCCATGTGCTCGCCGGGGTCCAGCAGGGTGATCCGGCCGCCCTCGGTGGTCCCGTAGCCCTGGACGAGGACGGGCCCGAAGATCTTCGCGGCCTCCTCGATCCGGGTGGGCGCGGCGGTGCTGCCGCTGTAGATCAGTTGCCGCAGGGAGGAGAGGTCGGCCGGTTCGCCGCGGGCGTGGTCCACCGCCCGGTACAGGTGCGCGGTGGCCATGAAGGTGTGGGTGATGCGGTGGTCGGCCACCGCCCGCAGGGCGCGCGCCGGGTCGAACTCCTCGTGCAGGACCACGGTCCCGCCCGCGGCGAGGACGGCGTCGGCCATCGGTCCCGCGGTGTGGCTGAGCGGTGTGACGACGAGCAGCCGCGGGTCGTCCGTGCCGACGGAGGCCGCGGTCGCGGCGACGACGCTCTCCCAGGCGCGCACCGACAGCCGGATCCCCTTGGGGTGGGCGGTGCTGCCGCTGGTGAAGACGACAGCGGCGAGGTCGCTCGGATCGGCCGCGGTGAGCGGGCCGAGGTGGGCCGGGTCCGCGGGTTCGGCGGGCACGGCACCCCCGGCTCCGACGCCGAACCCGGTGACGGCGGGCCGCCGGTTGACGCGGGCGCACAACTCCTGGGCGCGACCGGCGTTCTCGGCGTCGGTGAACAGCACGTGGACCGAGGTGTCCACCAGGATCCGAAGCTGGGCTGCGAGCGGCAGAACGGGCGCGGTCGAGCCGGGGTTGGCGGACCGCAGATGAGTGACGGCGGCGCCCAGGAGGTGGGCTGCGTACCGGGCGATCAGGGTGTCGGGGCTGTTGGGCGCCACCAGGATGCCGACGACGCTGCCGGGGCCCACACCGAGCCCGTGCAGGGTGCGGGCCACACCGGTGACGGCCCGGGCGAACTCCCCCGCCGTGGTGGCCCGTCCGCGCCAGTGCGTGGCGGTCCGGTCCGGGGTCGCGACCAGTCGGGCCAGGATCCGGGCGGCGTAGCCCCCGGGATCGGCGGGCAGGTCCTGTGCGGCACCCATGGTCACCTCATTTCAGCGTGCGGCGGCTCTGGCACGGGCCGGCGCTGTCCTCCAACGACGCGGATCAGCCTCCCGGCCCGCGAACCCGGCGACAATGTGCGAATGGCGTGCCTGAACGAGCGACGGACATCGCTCCGGTGACCGATCGGGCAGCGCACGACGGGCACGGTTAGGGCACCCCGAACGGGCCCGCGGGCGTCCGCCGCGACCTCGGCGCCGGGCTGCGGCTCGGCTCGCTGAACTCCGCTGCCCGGCGCCACGAGCGCCCTGTCGCCGTACGGCTGTCCGTCCCTAGCCGATGCGGGACACCTGATAGTGGGCGATGTACCAGTCGTCCTCCACGCGGGTCAGGAGAACCGCCAGCTTGACCGCGAGCGCGGGCCGGTCCGTGAACGAGAACTCGGCGTCCAGGTAGCCCAGGACGACACCGTCGGCGGGTCGCCGTGTCTCGAGGACGCGGTAGGCCGCCTTCAGGCCGGGCGGCTGGGAGTCGTAGTACTCCGCGACGCCCTGGCGTCCCACGCTGTAGGGATGCAGCCCCTGGAAGACGGCGTCCTCGGTGAACAGGGCGGCCACGCGCTCCGGTCGGTGGGCGTCGACACCCGCCTTCCAGCGGTCGAGGACTGCGCTCAGGATCGCCTTGTCATCCATGGAAGTGGTCATGTCCGCTCCTTGGCAAATGAGTTGACGGCCCGTCAATGTCCGGCGCTCATACCGCCGTCGACGTGCAGGATCTCGCCGGTGACGAACGGTGCCGTCTCCAGGAAGAGCACGGCGTCGACGATGTCGCTCACCTCGCCCATCCGCCCGACCGGGTGCAGGGCGGCGAGGAACTCGTGGGTCTCCTCGGTGTGCATCGGCGTCTTGATGGTGCCGGGCGACACGGCGTTGACGCGGATGCCGCGGGTGGCGTACTCGACGGCGAGGGACTTGGTGGCGGACTGCACTCCGCCCTTGGTCAAGGAGGCCAGGACGGACGGGACGTTGGAGTCCGCGTTGTCGACCAGGCTGGTCGTGATGCTGACGATGTGGCCGCCGCCCTGGGCGAGCAGGTGCGGGAGCGCCCGCTGGGTGAGATGGAAGACTCCGCCGACGTTGATGCCCGTCACGGTGGCGTAGTCCTCGGCCGTGTACTCGGTGAACGGCTTGGCGACGAAGACGCCCGCGTTGTTGACCACGGTGTCGATGCGGCCGAACCGCTCCAGGGCAGCCTCGACGACGCGGCGCGCGGTGTCGGGGTCGGCGATGTCGCCCTGGACGGTGAGGACGTCCGCGTCGTCGACCGGGGCGATGGTGCGTGAGGTGGCGACGACGGCGTGTCCCAGCTTGCGGTAGCCCTCGACGAGGGCGGCGCCGATGCCCTGCGAGGCGCCGGTGATGATCGCGACCTTCTGGTTCCGGGTGCTCATGGTGACCTTCTTCGAGTCGGTGACCGGTACTAGCCGACCGGTCGACTATTCGGAAGGTAGGCCGGTCCGCCGACCGGAGGAAGGATCGGCTTCCTCCTGCCTGGAAGGCAGGGACTCCCAGCGCAGGTCAGCCCGGGACCGCGTACGGATCATCGGCGGGCAGCCAGGCGTCCGGGGCATGGATGCCCAGCCGGCGGCCGAGGTCGCCGGCGTCCTCGCACAGCGCGTCCACGACGGCCAGGACACCGGCGCGGTCCTCCGTCGCCCGCCACACCAGGGACCACGTCCAGTAGACCTTCGGTGCGACGATCTCCCGCCGCACCAGGTCCGGCGGCAGCGGACTGGTCTGCCCCTTGGGCGAGTTGACGACGGGACGGGTGCAGCGGCGCACGTGGTCGAAGAAGGCGGGGCCGGTGATCGCGCCGTCGGAGATGCGTACCGTGCGGGCGCCGGTGTCCTGTGCGAGCTCTTCGGCGTACACGTTCCAGGCGGCCCAGGCGGTGAGGTCGTCGTCGACGAGCACGTCGGTGTCCCGGGCCTCGACGTCGGGCACGTCGCCGCTGTCGCCGCCCCTGGAGACGGCGTAGAGCCGGTCGGCGCCGATCAGCCGGGCCCGCAGCCCGAGCCTGCTCAGGTCCTCGGTGCGCACCCAGCACACCGCGAGGTCCAGGCTGCCGTCCGCGACCCGCGCGGCCTGGGTGTGGGAGGGCGCGACCCAGGCGTCGACGTGCACCTGGGCCACCGCCGCCGTTCGCGATGTCAGGTCCGGGGGAAGCCAGTTGACGTACCCGAGCCGCACCGACCGCGAGCCGGACAGGCTGCCGGCCCGGCGTCTGAGGTCGTCGGCGCGGTCCAGCAGGGCGCGGGTGTGCGGAAGGAGGGCGGCGCCGGCCTGGGTGAGGGAGACCTTGCGCCGGTCCCGGTCGAACAGCCGGACACCCAGGTCCCGTTCGAGCGCCTTGATCTGCTGGGAGAGCGAGGGCCCGGCGATGAGCAGCCGCTCGGCGGCCCGGCCGAAGTTCAGCTCCTCGGCGACCGCGACGAAGTACCGCAGCTGGCGCAGTTCCACGGGCGCCATCGTACGCGCGCTGGGAGGCTGCGCCTATCAGCAGCGAGGCAGCCGGTCGTGGCATCGGTGCAGGTGACGCGCGCAGGATGGGATCACCGACGACGAGTGGAGCGCGTCATGCGAGAGTTCCTGGTCGAGATCACCACCATCGTTCCCGAGGGCACCGCGCAGGAGGAGGTGGACCGGCGCCGGGCCGCCGAGGCCGTCCGTGCGAAGGAGCTGGCGGCGACCGGCCGTCTGGCCCGACTGTGGCGCCCCGTGGGCGAGTTGCGCAGCATCGGCGTGTGGCGGGCCGCCGACGAGGAGGAGCTCCATGAGAAGGTGCTCGGCACTCTGCCGCTGCACCCGTGGATGACCTTCACCGTCACTCCGCTGGAGGCGCACCCGAACGACCCCGGCACGAAGTGAGCGCCGCGTCCCCCTGGGGCCATGCCGCCCGGGCGGCGGCCGCGCTCGCGGCGGCCATGGGAGTGGGCCGCTTCGTCTACACCCCGATCCTGCCCCTGATGCACACCCAGGCGGGCCTGTCCGCCGGGGCCGGGGCAAACCTGGCCACCGCGAACTACGCCGGCTATCTCGTCGGCGCCCTCGCGGGCATCCTGGCCCCCGTGCTGGTCCGGTCGCGTGCCGTACTGCGCGCCTGTCTGCTCCTGCTGACCGGCACGCTCGCCGCGATGCCCCTCACCCACAGCACTACCGTCTGGAGCCTGCTGCGGCTCGTGGCCGGCATGGCGAGCGCCCTGGTGTTCGTCATCGCGGCCGGCTCCCTCCTGCACCATCTGCGGGCACACCCGCCGCACCTGTCCGGCTGGGCGTTCGGCGGAGTGGGCGGCGGCATCGCGCTGTCGGGGCTGCTGGTCCTGGTGGTGCGGCCCGTCGCCGACTGGCGCACCGCCTGGTGGACCGCCGCCGCACTCGCCGCGCTGCTCGCCGCCCTCTCGTGGCAGCTGCGGCCCGAGGAGGCACCCCTCACCACCGTGCACCGGAGCGGCACCGGGCCGCCCCGCACCCACCGCTGGTTCGCTGCGCTGTTCGTCAGCTACACGCTGGAGGGCGTCGGCTACATCATCGCCGGGACCTTCCTGGTCGCCGCCGTCGGACAGGGTTCCCCCGGCTGGGTCGGCAGCGGCGCCTGGGTGCTCGTGGGCCTGGCCGCCGTACCGTCCGCGGCACTGTGGGCCCGACTGGGCCGCCGCTGGTCACGCCCCGGACTGCTGCTCACGGCGCTCGTGGTCCAGGCGGTCGGCATCGCGCTGCCCGCCCTGGTCGGCGGGACGGTCGCGGCCCTCGGTTCGGCGTTGCTGTTCGGCGCCACGTTCATCGGCATCAGCACGCTGGCCCTGGCCGCCGGTGCGCATCTGCGGTTTCCCCGCTCGGTCGCCCTGCTGACCGCCGGATACTCGGTCGGCCAGATCCTGGGCCCGCTGCTCGTCGCCCCGCTGCTGCACGACGGGCACGACGGCTACCGGCGGGCGCTGCTCCTGGCCGGCCTCGTGGTCCTGGTCGCAGCCGGGGCCGCCGCCGTGCTGCGGATCGGTTTCCCGTACCACGTCGCCGCAGAAGGCCCCACGGTCCCCGGACAACAGCGAGAATCGACCGGGGACGCCCGGCCCGCCCCGGCCGGCCCCTGAGCACTCACCGCCGCACCCGGCCAACTGATGTGGAGCCGCTGATGACCACCGCACGGGACCTCGCGATCGTCGCCCTTGACGTGGCCGCCGACAAGCCGGTGGAACAGGGCGATCTCTCGCTCGCGCTCGCGGCGGCCGAGGTGCTCGACCTCCTCGACGCCCGCGCCCTCGACCTGGACGGCGACCGCATCCTGCCCCTGGCCCCCTCCCCCACCGGTGACCGTCTGCTGGACGAGGCCGCCGAGGCTCTCGTACGACGGGAACCGTACGAGTCGGTCGAGGACTGGCTGTGGCGCCGGGGCCGCGGGCTGTCCGCGGCCTACGTCGACGACCTGGAGCGGATCGGGCTGACCACCCGCACGCGGGGCCGCCGGATCCCGCTGCGGACCGGGCGCACGGAGCTGGTCGACTCGGCGGCCAGGCGGCAGGCGCAGGAGCGCCGGGCGGCCGGCGACCCCGTCCTCACGGCCCTGGCGTCCGCCGCCGGGATCGGCGACGCACCGGCCGGCGAGCTCACCGACGAGGCGGTCACCGTCCTGGCCGCCGTCGGGGACGCGGTCATGGAGCTGGAGGCCGTGCGTCAGCGGAAGGTCATCGAGGACGCCGCCTTCGACAACGTCTGGCGCGGTTACTAGGCGGCGCCTGCACCGAGCAGGGCACGGCAGTTGTCCCACAGGGGGGTCAGGCGCCGGGGGCTGTTGTAGAGCTTGGCGAACATCACCTGGCCCTCCAGCTGGGCCACCACCGCCCGCGCCGCCTCCCGCGGGTCGGCCGCGGTGACGTCGCCGCGGTCCCGGGCCTCGGCGACGACCGCCTCGACCATGTCGACCTGCGCGTCGAAGATCTCCTGGAGCCGTCCGCGCACGGGCTCGGCATGATTGCTCAGCTCCAGAGCGAGGTTCCCGAGCAGACAGCCCGAGACCGTGCCGCAGCCTTCCTGGACGGCGCGCTGGCCGGCCTCGGTCTGCTCGAAAAGCCCGCGCAGTCGCTCCAGTGGGACCGCGTCCCCGCCCAACGCGCTCTCCCAGTCCTGTCGTTGGGCCGCCCAGTGCTCGTCGACGACGGCGAGTGCGAGGGCCTCCTTGGACTCGAAGAAGTAGTAGAAGCTGCCCTTCGGCACCCCGGCCGCCTTGCAGATCTCGGCCACGCCCAGCGCCGAGTAGCCGCGCCGCTCGATGAGCGAGCGTGCGGCACCGAGAATCTTCTCCCTGGCGTCACTGGTGCGTCCCACACCTCCAGTGTAGGGAGTACTAGACCGGTCGGCTAGCAAGCTGTCCGTCTCGCCCGTCACAGCACCGGGAGCCCGTCGGCCTCCCGTCGCTCCAGACGCGCGACGAGTTCCGCCGCCGACGACTTGATGGTCTCCAGACCGGACTTCCCCCAGCTCCGGGGCTCCACGTCCACCACGCACACCGTGCCCAGCACCATCCCTGTGGAGTCGAGGAGCGGTGCGCCCAGATAGGAGCGGATGCCGTACTCGTCGACCACCGGGTTGCCCGCGAAGCGCGGGTAGTCGCGCACATCCTCCAGGACCAGCGCCTTGCGGCGGACGACCACATGGGGGCAGAAGCCATGGTCGCGCGCCATATAGCGGCCCACTTCCGGCTTGGCCTCCTCGCCGTCCGCCGGGGGCCGGGCCGCGGGGATCCTGAGTCCGGCGAAGAACTGCCCGTTCTCGCCGAGGAAGTTGACCATGGCGTACGGCGCCCTCGTGCGCTCGGCCAGCCGCTCGGCGAAGGCGTCCAGCGCGGGCTCCGGATGCTCCCCGAGGCCCAGCAGTCCGAGCCGTCTCGCCCGGGCCGGAGCCTCCTTGTCCTCCGGGGTGAGCAGCAGACGACCGGCCGGGCGTGGTGGGTCGTAGCTCATGGGCGGCCGTCGATGTGGACGTCGGTCATATGCGGCTCCGTGGCGGTGGGTGCGGGGGTCACATGTGGGCGCCGTGGCTCGGCGCGGGCGCCGGGCTGTGGGCGATGAGATGCCGTACAAGGGTGAGCAGGGTCTGCACACCGGAACTGGAGATCCGGGCGTCGCAGCGCACGATCGGGATCTCCGGAGGGAGGTCGATGGCGGCGCGGACCTCCTCGGGGTCGTAGCGGTACCCCCCGTCGAACTCGTTGATCGCGACGATGAATCCGAGGCCGCGCTGCTCGAAGAAGTCCACGGCCGCGAAGCAGTCCTCGAGGCGGCGGGTGTCGGCGAGGATCACCGCCCCGAGCGCGCCCTCGGAGAGCTCGTCCCACATGAACCAGAAGCGCTCCTGCCCCGGCGTGCCGAACAGATAGAGGACGTGTTCCGGATCGAGGGTGATGCGGCCGAAGTCCATGGCCACCGTCGTCTCGACCTTGTTCTCGATGCCGTCGAGGCTGTCGGTCGCGGCGCTGACCGTGGTGAGCAGTTCCTCCGTGCTGAGGGGGGCGATCTCACTGACCGCTCCCACGAAGGTTGTCTTGCCGACTCCGAACCCGCCCGCCACAAGGATCTTGAGTGCGGTGGGGAACGGGTCAGAGTTGTCGTCGTAGTCCATCGAGCACTGCCTCCAGAAGAGCCCGGTCAGTCGGGTTGTGGGTGAACTCGGGGGGCTTGGTGGTCAGTGCCCCGCAGTCCACCAGGTCGGACAGCAGCACCTTGGTGACCACCGCCGGCAGCTTGAGATGGGCGGCCACCTCGGCGACCGAGACGGGCGCGCGGCACAGGTCGAGTGCCTGCGCGTGCTCGGGGCCGAGGTAGCCGATGGGGGTGGCACCGGTGGCCATCACGTGCGACAGGAGGTCGAACGTGATGGACGGCCGGGTGCGGCCGTTGCTGACCGTGAAGGGCCGCACCAGCCGCCCGGCCGCGTCGTCGAGCCAGGGCCCGTCGCCGGCCGCCGCCACGCTCAAGGCCTCATCGCCGGGGATTCGACGGCGTGCTGCCGGGGCGCGGTCACGAGGTAGGGGCGGACGCTCTTGACGAGCATCGCCATCTCGTAGCCGAGGACGGCGGCGTCGGCCTCGCGCCCCGCCAGTACGGCGAGACAGGTGCCGGAGCCCGCGGTGGTCACGAACAGCAGCGTCGAGTCGAGTTCGACGACGACCTGGCGGACGTCTCCGCCGTCGCCGAAGCGGACGCCCGCGCTGCGGCCGAGGGAGTAGAGGCCGGAGGCCAGGGCCGCCATGTGGTCGGCACTGTCCCCGTCGAGGCCGTGAACCGACTTCACGAGGCCGTCGCAGGACAGCAGGACCGCGCTGCTGGTGTGCGGCACGCGCTGCACGAGGCCGCTCATCAGCCAGTCGAGGTCGGATACATGGCCGGTCGGCGCTTCGCTCGCCATGGTGGATCGACTCCTTGAGGTACGAAGGTCTGCGGGAGCGCTGGGGGGTGGGGTGTACACGGGGGTGGTCATCCGGCGGGTGCGCTCCCGTCGTGCCGGGGGGTGGTGCGGTCGTGATCGAGGCCGTGCGCCTCGGATATGTGGGGCCGCTCCATGGAGGTTGCGTCAATGGCGGCGGTGTCGGTCGTGGGTGCGGTGTCCGTGTGGTTCGCGCCGCGTCGGAAGGTGAGGTCGAAGTCGAAGGAGGCGGACGGGTGGGGGGACGGGGTGCGGCGGGGCTCCAGCGGTGCGGCTGCCGACGATCCGGTGCCGGTGGTGTCCGTGCCGGTATGGGCGGTGTCCGTGTGCGGGCGGCCCGTGGTCGCCGCGTCCGTGTGGGCGGGGCCCATATGGGCGGGGTCCATATGGGACGGGTCCATGGGTTCGCGGGCCGCAGCCGGGGAGGGCATGGCAGTGGGGTCCATGGCTGCGGACGACACCGTGTGTGTCGGGTCCAGGTGGCCGGCCTCCCTGCGCGGTGACGGCAACGGCAACGGCGTGGTCGGTTCACCGTGCTCCGCCTCCAGGTGCTGCTGGGCCTCGGCGAGACTGATCCCGCGCTGGAAGGCGGCCATGAGTCCCGGGTCGTGGAAGGCGAGGTGCTCGGCGTCCTGCCGTGGCGCCGGTCCGCCGCGCAGCTGGGGTGCGATGTGCTCCTGGGCGCGGCGCCGGGGCAGTTGGGGCTTGCCCATGGTGCCGCGCACGGTCCCGATGCGCGGGGTGGGCGGCGCGGCCACATGCTCGGCGACCAGCCGCCGGTCGTCGGGCCTGATCCCGGGCACGGCCTCGGCAGGGGTGGGCCGCTCCCCGCGGGCCCCGCGCACGGGCAGCGGCGCGGGACGCACGGGGCGTGCCCCACCGCCGTTCGGCCCGCTTCCACCACCGGCCGACCGGTCGGCCACCGTGCCCTTGTCACCGGCCGGGGACCCGCTCCCACCGGACACGGCACCGCTTTCGCCCACGAGGGGCCCTTGCCCGCCTCCGCCAGGACCGCTCCCGGACACCCCCGAGCCACCGCCCACGAAGGACTCGCCGCCCAGCACCGAACCCCTGCCACCGGAGGCAGGCTGCTCCCCGCTCGACACGGCACCACCACCGAGCGACGCAGACCCGCCACCGCCCGGAACGCTCCCGCCCCCGTGCGTCGGCGACCCGGCTCCGCCGGTCAGGGAGCCGCCGCCTTTCGGTGCACCGCCGCCGTCTCCCGGCGCGCGCCCCCTGCCGTTCGGTGCCGGCCCGCGGCCGTTGCGTACGTGCCGGGCGGCCTGCGGTACCGGCTCGCCGCTCTTCGCCGTGGGCGCCGCGGTGCCGTTGAGACCGGGCTGCGTGCTCGGGGGCTCGCGCCGCTGCGTGTCGGTCCCGGGGCGCGGCTCCGCGGGCGCTCCCCGGTGCCGTGCCTCGTGCCCGGGCCGCGGTTGCCCCGGGTCCTGCGGCGATACGGCGGCCCCCACGGCGCCGCTCGTCACCGCGGCTTGCGGCGGCTGCGCACCGACCGCTCCCGGCGCCGTACCCAGCAGCGCCTGCGGCACGACGAGGACGGCCTGGACGCCGCCGTAGATGTTGGTCTGGAGCCGCACGTGGATGCCGTGCCGCTTCGCGAGCTGCGAGACCACGAACAGCCCGATGCGCCCGTCCGCCAGCAGGCTCGCGACGTTGACCTGGTCCGGGTCCGACAACAGGGCGTTCATCCGGTGCTGTTCGGCGACCGGCATGCCGAGCCCGCGGTCCTCCACCTCGACGGCCAGCCCGGAGGTCACGAGGTTGGCGCGCAGCAGCACTTGGGTGTGCGGGGCCGAGAACACCGTGGCGTTCTCGACCAGTTCGGCCAGCAGATGGATGACGTCGGCGACGGCGTGCCCGCGCAGCGTGCCGTCGATCGGCGGCACGAGTTTGACGCGCGAGTACTGCTCGACCTCGGCGATGGCGGAGCGCAGCACCTCGGTCATGGAGACGGGGTTGCTCCACTGCCGACGGGAGACGGCACCGCCGAGGACGGCGAGGTTCTCGGCGTGCCGGCGGATCCGGGTGGCGAGGTGGTCGACGTGGAAGAGTCCCTTGAGCAGGTCGGGGTCCTCGATCTCGTTCTCCAGCTCGTCGAGGATCGAGATCTCGCGGTGCACCAGCGACTGAAGCCGCCGCGCGAGGTTGACGAAGACCTCCAGTTTCTGTTCGCTGCCGGCCTGGCTGGAGAGCTGGGCGGCCTGGACGACGGCGGTGACGGCCCCGTCGTGGGCCCGGGTCAGGTCGGCGGCGAGCAGCTCGAAGTCGTCGGCGCCGTCGGGCGGTCCGCTGCGCGGGCCGGGCCCCGGCGGCACCTCGCCGCGGCGCAGCCCCTCGACCAGGGCCCGCAGGTCGGCCTCGCGGCGCGCGCTGCTGCGGCGCAGTGCGCCGACGCGGTCGCTCACGGTCTTGGCGGCGCGGTCGGCCGCCACGGCGGCGATGAGGATGCCCGCGAGGGTCACCGAGACCGCTCCGGCCAGGACTCCCCACAGGATGAGGCTGGGCTGCGCCCCGGTGGAGCGGACGGTGAACAGGACGGCCGCGCAGCCGCTGAGGGCGACCGCGACCGGCGGGAGCACGGCCAGCCGCACAAGCTGTGGCCGTAGGTGCGTCTCGGGCAGCGAGGGGGCGGGGCGGGCGACCGGGCGACCGTGCCGCCCGCCCTCACGGCGGTCTGCGCGTGCGGCCGGTGCGCGGAGGTGAGACATCGGTGTCCTTGTAGTGGTCCGTCGGTCCTGTCGGCCGGAGGGCCCCGGGCCGACCGGCCCGGATCGGCGAGCTCCGGCGCGTGCCCCTGCGGGTTTCGGGGCGGGTTGCCGGGCGGGTCGCGCGGCGGCATGGTCGTCGGTCACCGGCGCGTCGCCTCCCTCCTCCCCGCACCCCGGCTGTTCGCCGTGGGCATGCGTCATGGCGTACCGGTCGAGAGACCGAAGACTTCAACCCCTCGTCGCCCGGCGGACACTCACAGTAGTCGCCAACGCATCATGTGCGAGCGGCAGTTGACAAAGTCCCCCGCACGACGTCCCGCTCTGGTATGAGTCCTCGCACGACAGACCGACAAGCCGACCGGACAGGGGGACCCGAACGAGTGAATACCGATCAGCCCTGTTCAGAAGCGGTCAGGCCCGACCGGCCGGGCCGGGGGCGCGCACGCACCCCGGTCGTCATGCCGGCCCGTTTCAGGCGCACGAAAACCTGGCCCACGCCCCTCCGGAACGTTGGCCCGAGCCTTCCGCATTGTCACTGAACGTGTCGGCCGCACGGGAACTGCGGTCCGAAATCCGGGTCGCGTCCGACGGCTCCGCGCGACGCGGCCCGCCACCGGGTCGGCAAGATCATCATGAGCTGCGGCACGCAGCCGCGAAGGGACCACGGCAGGCAGCCCTGACGGACCGCGGCACACAGCCGTCACCGAGCGACGGGGCGCTCCCGGCCCTCGGAGCGTGCGCCGTCGAAGCACCCTCAGCAGCACCCACCCACGGCCGCGGGGACTATGCGAGCGCGCCGTCGACGCACGCTCAGCCGCACCCACACCCACGGCCGCGGGAAACTACACGAGCGCACGCCGCCGAAGCACCCTCAGCCACACCCGCACAGGGCCGCAGCGAACCACGCGCCCATCCCCCACCGCCCCGCAGCCGCCCGGCAAAACTCGCCCCCCTTAGGAGGCGACACCACCGCTCAGTGCTCGACCACGACCTCCGGTTCCCCCACAGCCGTCGGCACCGCGGCCCACCCCCCGGCCGGAGCCTTCGCCACCGCCCGCCACCAGGGATCGACCACCGGCGCCGCCCCCGGCTCGAACGGCTCTCCCGGACGCGGCGACGCCATGGCGACTCCCGCCTTGTGCGCGAGCAGCATGGTCCGCTCCGCGGGCTCCGCCCAGGGATGCATCGCGAGGTTGAACGTGCCCCAGTGGATCGGCAGCAGCACCCCCTCCGCCGCGTCCCCGCCCTGCAGATCCAGATGGGACCGCACGGCCTCCTCGGGCGTCATGTGGATGTCAGGCCAGAATTCCGAGTAGGCGCCGAGCTGGATCATCGTGGCGTCGAAGGGCCCGAAGGCCGCGCCGATGTCCTTGAACCCGTCGAAGTACCCGGTGTCGCCGCTGTGGTAGATCCGGTGCTCCTCGCCGGAGACGACCCAGGACGCCCACAGGGTGTGCTGGGTGTTCCGCAGGCCCCGCCCGCAGAAGTGCCGCGCCGGGGTCGCGGTCAGCGTCAGCCCGGCGACCCGGGTCGACTCGTGCCAGTCCAGCTCGTGCAGCCGGTCCGCGGACACTCCCCAGTGCTCGAGGTGGGCCCCGACTCCGAGCGGCACGGCGAAGACGGTGTCCGTCCCGGCCAGTTGCCTGATCGTGGGCATGTCCAGGTGGTCGTAGTGGTCGTGGGAGATGACGACCACGTCGACCGGTCCGAGCGCGGCGAGCGGCAGCGGTACGGGGTGCAGCCGCCTGGGCCCGGCGAAGGGGAACGGGGAGCACCGCTCGCCCCACACCGGATCGAAGAGCACCCGCCGCCCGTCGATCTCGGCGAGAACGCTGGAGTGCCCCATCCAGGTCAGCCGGAGGCCGGCGGCCGGGGGCCTGGAGAGGTCGGCGAGCGTGGTGGGATGCACCGGGATCCGCCCCTCGGGAGCCCGCTGCTGCCGGCCGTCGGTGTCGAAGAAGGCCTTGGTGAGCTCCACCGCGGACGCGTCGGGACGGGTGCGGGTGGTTCCGCCGGGGTTCTGGAAGACGCCGTCCTTGAAGTGGGGGGATCTGCGGATACGCGCCATGCGCTCGCCGCTCGGGTCCGCACCGAAGGCCGCGGGCTGCAGCGCGCGGAGCCCGGAGCTCAGGGAACGGAAGCCGGTCACGGTACCTCCAGGTGGAGTGGCTGAGGAATCCATTATGGTCCGCCCCTCTGACAGTGCCGGGGTCTGTCCGGTCACACGGGGAAGGACGCAGGAGGGGCGGTCCACGTTGACAGAGCGCACCCGGATGCCAATACTGACTGCCCGTTCAGTAGCCGTCCGTCCACTCCGGAGCCCGCGTGACCACCCCCCTGCTGTCGCTCACCTGGACCGACCACGTCACCGGCCGCCAGGGCTTCCTGGTCGTCGACCGGCTGGTGCGGGGGGTCGCCAGCGGCGGCCTGCGGATGCGCCCCGGCTGCACACTGGACGAGGTCGCCGGCCTCGCCCGCGGCATGACCATGAAGGAAGCCCTGCACTACGACCCCGCGGCGCGGTACGTCCCGCTGGGCGGGGCGAAGGGCGGCATCGACTGCGACCCCCGGGACCCGGAGGCGTACGGCCTGCTCGTGCGCTATCTGCGGGCCGTGCGACCGTACGTCGAGAGCTTCTGGACGACCGGCGAGGATCTCGGCCTCAGCCAGGACCTGGTGGACCGGGCGATCGAGGAGACCGGCCTGGTCTCCTCGATCCAGGCGGTCTATCCGCTGCTCGACGACGAGGCCGCGGCCCGGCGGCGGCTCTCGGACGCGTTCGCGGTCGAGGTGGACGGCATCGGACTCGACGAGCTGGCGGGCGGCTGCGGAGTGGCCGAGTCCGCGCTGACGGCCCTGGACGCGGCCGGAGTGCCCTGTGCGGGCACGCGCGTGGCCGTGCAGGGTCTCGGCACCATGGGCGGGGCCACGGCCCGCTTCCTCACCCGCGCGGGGCTCACGGTCGTGGCCGTCGCCGACATCAAGGGCACGATCCACAACCCGGCGGGGCTCGACGTCGAGACGCTGCTGGCCGCACGGGACACCTACGGCACCGTGGACCGCTCCGCCCTTCGCCCCGCCGACCGCGAACTGCCCGGTGACGCCTGGCTGTCGCTCGACGCGGAGGTACTCGTGCCCGCGGCGGTCTCGTACGCGATCGACACCGGCAACCAGGAGCGGATCAGGGCCCGTTGGATCGTGGAGGCGGCCAACATGCCCGTCCTGCCCGCGGCGGAGACGCTGCTGGCCGCGCGCGGGGTGACCGTGCTGCCGGACGTCGTGGTCAACTCCGGGACGAACGCCTGGTGGTGGTGGACCCTGTTCGGCGACATCGGCGCGGACGCGGACGAGGCCTTCGCGCACATACGGCGTTCCATGCGCGCCCTGGTCGAGCAGTTGCTGGCGCGCGCCGACGCGGACGGCACCTCGCCGCGCGCCGCCGCGCACGCCCTGGTAGCGGACCGGTTGCCGGTGATCGCGGAGCGGTTCGGCCGGTACCGCTGACCTGGCTCGCCCGGGCGGTGCCCCGCAGGGGGACGGATTAGGGTGATCCCGTGGCGAGAGTGCGGTTGACAGTGGCCGAGCGGCGCGAGGAGCTGCTGCGGGCGGCCATCGAGCAGATCGAGGCGCGGGGCGTGGCGGCCGTCAGGATCGCCGACGTGGCCTCGGCGCTCGGGGTGAGCAACGCCCTGGTGCTCTATCACTTCTCCACGAAGGAGAAGCTGGTCGCCGCCGCGTTCACCTATGCCGCCGAGGAGGACCTGGCCCGGCTGCGCAAGCTCCTCGGCCGCCGCACGGACGCGCTGCGCCGGCTCCGGTCGGCCGTGCGCTGGTACGCCCCGACGGGCCAGGCCAAGGGCTGGCGCCTGTGGATCGAGGGCTGGGCGGTGGCCCTGCGCGAGCCGGCGCTCCAGGAGGTCATCCGTGACCTCGACCGGCGCTGGAAGGCGGCGCTCGCCGAGGTGATCGCCGAGGGCGTGGCAGCGGGAGAGTTCCGCTGTCCGGACCCGCAGGCGACGGCCCTGCGCCTCACCGCGCTGCTCGACGGCCTGGCCGTCCAGCTGACGTCCTACGCGGGCGCGGTGCCCAGGTCCCGGGCCCAGGAGTGGGTGGACGAGGCCCTGGCGCGCGAACTCGGGCTGGACGGCACGAGGTCCGCATAGCGTCGGGCAGGAGCACCTCGCCCCGCCCAGCTCCGGTTCCGCGCGTGTCTCAGGCCACCGAGGCGATCCGCGACTTGATGTCGTCCGGCGACAGCACGCCCTTGGCCGTCACATGGTCCCCGGAGGACTCCCCCCGGAGCCGGCGCCCGATCCACGGCACCAGGTACTCGCGCGCCCAGTGCACGTCGTCCCGCCGCACGTCCAACGGGCCACGAGGGGGAAGCGGCGGCCAGGGCTGGTCCGGATCCGCCGGCACCTCGAGACCGAGCACCTGTCCCGCGCGGAGCGCCACGCGCGTGTGCCCCTCCGGGGAGAGGTGCAGCCGGTCGCCGTCCCAGGCCCGCCGGTCCTGGACGGTCTTCAGGGACCACAGGTCGAGCACCGGGCATCCGTACCGGTCGGCGATGGCCCGCACATGTCCGTTGTACGTGGCGATCTTGCCGCGCAGATGCTTGAGCACGGGCACGCCACGGGTGTCGAAGCCGGTCGTCACCATGACCGTGCCGCACACCTCGGTGAGCCGGGCGATCGCCCGCTCGAAGCGCTCGGCGACCTCGTCGGGGTCGGTGCCGGGCCGGATGATGTCGTTGCCGCCGGCGCAGAACGACACCAGGTCCGGTGCCAGTTCGACGGCCTGCGGAAGCTGGTCCTCGACGATCTGGTCGAGCAGCTTCCCGCGTACGGCGAGATTGCTGTACCTGAAGTCGCCCTCGGGCCGCCGGTCCGCGAGAAGCACCGCGAACCGGTCGGCCCAGCCGACGAACGCCCCGTCGGGGCCGGGGTCGCCGACGCCCTCGGTGAAGCTGTCCCCCACCGCCACGTACGACCCGATCACTGATCTGCTGTCATTCTTCGAATCGTCTGCCACAGCAGTTCATGATTCACCTTCGATTGTGACCTACGCGACCGTAGGAAGGACTTGACTCGCGGTGAGATAAGCCACTCCTAAAGGGTTGACCAAACCAGGAATAGGCCTCCCGTCAGGGATGTTGACGCTGCGACCGCCACACCCTGAAGTCGCTGATCCTGAAGTCGCTGATCCTGAAGTGGCTCCAGGTCGTCCGGAACGCGAAGTGCCCCTTCGTGTAAGGCTCCTGGTCGGTGTAGTCGAAGACGAGCCGTCCGTTGTTCCACCACTGCACCGTGGGGCCGTCGGAGACGATCCGCACCCGGTTCGGCTCGTTCGCGACGAGCAGCGGCTCGGTGCAGTCGCGGATCAGCGGCCGCACTCCGGGTTCACCGACGTATCGGCGCAGCCGTGTCGTGGTGTTGTAGTTGGCCCCGTAGCCGGAGTAGTACGTCCTCAGGTAGTCGTACTCCGCGAGCGCCCCGCCCCGGCGGGTGGCGAACAGGTCGGCCGGGGACCGGACGTCGACCGCGTTCCAGAAGTTGTTCAGGTCGGACACCCGGTCGTTGACCCCGCCCTCGGACACGGGCGTGGCGGTGTACTCCAGGACGTACGGCCCCTCGAGCGGCTGCCTGAACCAGATCGTCGCGCCGGCGGGCACGTCGACCTCCAGGACTCCGTGCCGCGCCGTGACCGTGCCGCCCTGCTCCAGTTCGACGGCCCAGCACCGCAGGCCGTGGCGGAACTCGTCGTGTGCGATGAGGCGCCGGTGGCGGGGCGAGGCGCTCGCGGTGCCCGCGGGGGCGAGGGCGGCCAGAGCCGCTCCGGCGGCGAGGGCTCCGAAGGCTCTGCGCGTGGTCGTCATGGCGGACGGTTCCTTCCGTAAAGGAGCTGACCCGTAGAAAGCGCTTGCACAGCAAGGGAGTTCACTGTGCCCGGCCCCTCCCCCACCTGTCGACACTCACGGACGCCTGCCACGAGAACGCAACGAAGTGACCATGAAGACGCGGTCGGATACGGCCGCACCGTCTCTCGCGCGGAGAACACCGAAGGCCGGACCCGGGGATCGGGGTCCGGCCTTCGGTGGCACAGGGGGCGTCGTCAGCCGACGGCCACGCCCTTGGAGCGGAGGTAGGAGACCGGGTCCACGTCGGAGCCGTAGTCCGGCGTGGTGCGGATCTCGAAGTGCAGGTGCGGGCCGGTCACATTGCCGGTCGCGCCGGAGAGTCCGATCTGCTGGCCCTCGCTCACGGTCTGGCCGGCCGAGACGGAGAGCTGGGACAGATGCGCGTACTGCGCGTAATAGCCGTCGTTCAGCTTGATGACGACCTGGTTGCCGTAGGCACCGCCCCAGCCCGCGGAGACGACCGTGCCCGCGGCCACGGCCTTGAGCGAGGTGCCGGTCGGGACGACGAAGTCGACGCCGGTGTGGTAGCCGCTGGACCACATGCTGCCCGTCACGCGGTAGCCGGTGCCGACGGTGGCGCCGCTGACCGGGAGGGTGTAGCCGCTGGAGCTGGTGGTGTCGGCGCTCTGCGTGACGGCCGTCGACTTCGAGGACGACTTCGACTCGGCCTTCTGCGCCTTCTTCGCCTTGGCGGAGGACTTCGCGGAGGACGACGAGGAGGAGCCGCTCTTCGTCGTGCTCGCCGCGGCCTTCTTGCCGATCGAGAGCTTCAGACCCGGGTGGATCAGCGACGGATCGTCGCCGACGGCCTCCCGGTTGTCGGCATAGAGCTTCTTCCAGCCACCGCTGACATTCTGCTCGTCCGCGATCTTCGAGAGATAGTCACCGACGCGCACCGAATAGGTGCGCACGGTCGAGGTTTTGGCGGCGCTCTTCTTGGCGGCCGCCTTTTCCGCGGACTTCTGCGTGACCGGAAGCGACTGGACGGCCTTTTCCGACACCGACTGGGAAGTGGCGGCGTGAGCGCCGGTGGCTCCCATGAGCGGGAGGGCGAGCGCGGCGCCCCCGGTTCCGGCGACGGCGATCGAGCGGGTGAAGCGCTGGGACTTCGGACGGCGGTGCTTACCCTTCGCGGGCATGGCGAATTCCTCTCCGGCGCCTGCGAGGTGAGCTGTCGGGTGCGAGCTGGAGATGCCCGGCCGCGCCGAGACGCGGCTAAACCCCAAGCCTGTTCCGGAGACCGGAACAGGCGGTACTGCCTGTGGGTCCCCCGCTCCTGCCGTGGACGGGTGAGTGTGTGCGGAATCCGTTCGGCGGCAGGATTGGGCGTCCGACCGGATCGGTGGCGAACGTAAGCGAGCAAGACGCAAAGGGACAAGTGAGAGGTTCCCTGTGCATGCCTTCCTGTTGATCCCTTATGAGAATTACCGGTCACCCTGCGTCAATCGGGCACCCGTCATCCGACCTGAATCCCCTTGAAAAGCACGTGAATTACGTGAACATGACGGGCGACACACCGTCACCGATATGACGCTCCTCACGTCACGAATTCACAGGAGCCCTATTCATGGGCGGAGTTGGAGGGAAGCCATTAATTCGGACAGAAGCCCTAGATGCGACGCAGCCGGAGAACCGTCGCATCGAGGTCGCCACGCAGACCGGTGCGAAGTCCGTGATGCAGCAATACGGCCCCTCGGTGCACTTCGCCCGTTTCGAGGCATTCGTACGACGCTGTCGGGTCGAGTCCGCGCAGCCGCAGGGACGGCACGGGCTCGCCGTACTTCTGCGCCTGAAGCCAGGCGAGGACGACGGTCTCGTCCCCGAGGACGTACTGCACCGCACTGAGCCCACCCCGCGGCGGCCGCAGCCGGTAGAGCTCGCCGCGCTGCACCAGGGGTCGGATCTCCTTGTAGAGAGCCACCCACCGCCCGGCTTCGGCGAGCTCCTCCTCGGTCCACTCCGCGAGGTCGCCGCCGACTCCCAGCACTCCGGCCATCGCGCTCACGAACCGGAACCGCAGCGAGCTGACCCGGCCGTTGAGCTGGGTGTTGGGGCTGTCGGTGACCCAGGCGGCCATCACGCGCGCGGGGTGGATCTGGCTGAAACCGTGCTGAATCGCGAGTCGGTCGAGCGGGTCGGTGTTGTCGGAGGTCCACACCTGGTCGGTACGGCTGAGCACCCCCAGGTCGATCCGGCCGCCACCTCCCGAGCAGGACTCGAAGGCCACACCGGGGTGCGCCGCCCGCAACCGGTCCAGGAGGGCGTAGAAGCCGCGCACATGGTCGACCCACAGGCGCTGCGGGTAGGACTCGCCGGGCCAGCCCGCGTCCGTGAAGCAGCGGTTGAAGTCCCACTTCACATAGTCGATCGGGGCCGAGGAGAGCAGGGCGTCGAGCTGCTCCCACAGGTACTCCTGGACATCCTCGCGCGCGAGGTTCAGCACGAGCTGATTGCGGAACTCCGTCCGCTTTCGTCCTGTTTGGTACTGCACCCAGTCCGGGTGGGCGCGGTACAGCTCGCTGTCCGGGTTGATCATCTCCGGTTCGACCCAGATGCCGAACTCCATACCCAGCGCGTGCACGTAGTCGCCGAGCGGCTTGAGGCCGGAGGGGAAGCGGTCGGGGTTGGGCGCCCAGTCGCCGAGCCCGGCCCGGTCACTGGTGCGGGCACCGAACCAGCCGTCGTCGACCACGAACAGCTCCACGCCCATCGCCGCGGCCCGCCGGGCCAGGGTGCCCTGCTGCTCCTCGGAGATGTCGAAGTTCGTGGCCTCCCAGGAGTTGAACAGCACGGGACGGTCCTGCTCGGCGTCCGGGATGACATGCGCCCGCTGGTAGGCGTGCCAGGCGCGGCTCGCACCGCCGAAGCCGCCGTCGCTCCAGAGACCGGCGAAGACGGGGGTCGTGAAGGACTCCCCGGCCGCCAGCCGGAGCAGACCCGATTCGTCGTATCCGACGCCGCCGGTGATCTGCACGCGCGCGTCGGGCAGTTGCGCCACGGAGATCCGCCAGGACCCCGACCAGCCGAGGGCGCAGCCGTAGACCTCGCCCCGCTCCTCGGTGGCGTCGGTGTCCAGGGCGACCCAGGGCAGGTGCTGGTGCCCGGTGTGGCCGCGGCGGCTGCCGATGACCTTCTCGCCGTAGGTGAGGGGGGTCCGGGTGAGGAGGGACTCGGCGGCCCAGCGGCCGTGCAGCTGGGACAGCCGCCAGCCGTCCTCGCGGTCGGGCAGGGTCCAGGTGGCGGAGTCGGCGCGCAGCAGCTCCACCGGTGCCGGGTCCTGGTTGTCCAGGGTCACCCAGCGCTCCAGGACGTCGCCGCGCATCCGGTAGTGCAGCGTGATGCTCAGCCCGCCGTCGCGGAACCGCAGCCGCAGCTCGTCGCCCTCGCTGTCGTACGCCTCGAAGCTCCACTCGGTGCCGCGCCGCTCGTCGGTGCGCACGGACAGTGCGGGGCGGGTGAAGCGGGGGCCGCCCTCGACGGGGTACTCCTCGCGCCCGTCGAGCGGGGCCTCGAAGGGCCAGTACGCGGGCAGCGGGCTCACGGCGAGGGCCTCGGCGTCGGCGAGGGCGATCCTCGGGCCCCAGTGCAGGTGCAGCAGCTCGTCCTCGGCGGTGAGGTGCAGGGCGTAACTGCTGGCCGGCCCGGACAGAATCCACGTACGGCCGTTCTCGGCGATCTCCAGCATCGTGCTTCCCTCACAGATCCGAACAGGTGCCAACAGGTGCACTCAGGCACCAACATCATCAATGGCCGACCGCCCTGTCGGCAACGGCTGTGGACGACTCATTGCCAGGCTTGTGGACAACTCATTGCCCCAGGAACCCATGTCGTATCGTCGAGAGCGTGCCCCGCCGACGAGCCGCGTCGGCGGAGCCCGGCTGGGAGGAGCCCCCGTGACGCAGCAGATCCCGTCGACCGAACCCGAACTGGCAGGTGTCCGCAACTTCCGCGATGTGGGCGGACTGCCGACGGCCGACGGGCGGCGGGTGCGGTACGGGGTGCTGTTCCGCAGCGGTCACCTCGCGCACGCGACCGAGGAGGACGCGGCCTTCCTGTCCTCTCTCGGCCTGCACACCGTCTTCGACTTCCGCAACGCGGCGGACCAGAAGCTGGAGGGCCCGGACGTCGACCTGCCGGGCGTCACCAATGTGAACCTGCCGCTGAGCGACCCGGCGGAGGGGACCTGGTTCTGGAAGATGGTCCGCGACGGCGACATTGAGCAGCTGCGCGAACTCCTCGGCGACGGCAAGGCCGCCCAGCGCATGACGAACTCCTACCGCACGATGGTCAAGGAGCGCACCGCCGAGCACTCCGAGGTGCTGCGCTCCCTCGCCAAGGACAGCGTGCCCGCCCTCATGCACTGCGCGGCCGGCAAGGACCGCGCGGGTCTGTCCATCGCGGTGACCCTGCTCGCCCTGGGCGTGGAGCGCGAGGCGATCGTCGCCGACTACCTGGAGTCGAACGCCAAGCACCGCCGCTACAAGGTGCGCCGCACCAGCACCTCCGCCGACGCCTACTCCCCCGAGGTCATGGAGCTGCTCAGCCCCCTCTTCGAGGCGCGTGCCGAGTATCTGGCGGCGGCCTTCGAGACCATCGAGGAGACATGGGGCGGCGTCGAGGAGTATCTGGCAGAGGGCCTCGGCCTGACTCCGGAGCTCCGTGAGCGGCTGCGGGAGCGCCTGCTCGACTGAGCCGTGCGACCGCTACTGCCCGGCTCCCACCTCGAAGAGCAGGAAGATGAAGGCCGCGAAGACGTGGCCGATCGCCAGGTAGATGATGAGGCGCACCCACAGGGCGCGGGGGAACTTCTCTTCCATGTCCTTCATCGCGTCTCTCCAGGGGTGGGACCCAGGCACAGCGCGGCCGTGGGACTCTGCAACAGGGTGTGGACGAACAGGAGCTCGACGCCGTCGGGATCCTGGGCGGCGATGCGGTGCGGGGTCAGCGAGTCGAAGTGCGCGCTGTCGCCCGGGCCGAGCAGGTGCGTGGTGTCGCCGAGGCGGAGCCTGAGCCGTCCCTTGAGGACGTACAGCCATTCCTCGCCGGGGTGCACCCGCACGATGTCGCCCTGGGAACCGTGCGGCACCTGCACCCGCAGGGCCTGCATGGCGCGTCCCGGCGCGCCCGCCTGGAAGTAGGTCCAGCCGCCCGCCGCGGTCGGTTCCATGTCGGCGGCGCGCACCACGGCGTCCCGCTCGGCGACCGTCTCGCCGAGCAGCTCGGAGACCGTCGTACTGTAGATACGGGCCAGCGCGAGCAGCATCGGCAGCGAGGGCTGGCGCTGCCCGGTCTCCAGTCGGGAGAGGTGGGCGGGGGACAGCCCCGCCGCACCGGCCGCCGCCTCCAGGGTGAGGGAGGCGCGGCGGCGCAGGGCGCGAAGCTGGGGAGCCACCGAGGGCAGCTCCGTGGAGGCTTCCGAAGAGCTCATACCTCCATTGAGCCGTGGATTTGCCTCTGCGGCAATTTTCTTGCCTCAGAGGCAAACCTGCGCGGTCAGCGGTTGGCCACCGCCTGCTTCACCAGCGTCCTGCCGAAGTCCCACATCAGTCCGCCCCCGCTGTGCGCGTCGTCCATGACGTCGGTGAAGGCGTCGACGAACCGGTCCACTTCCTTCTCCCCGATCACCAGCGGCGGAATGAGCTTGATGACCTCCAGGTGGTCACCGGAGACCTGGGTCAGGATCCGGTGCCGCTGCAGAAGGGGGACGACGACCATCTGCGCGAACAGGCCCTTGCGCGCGGCCTGGAGCATGGTCCAGCGGCTGCGCAGCTTCAGGGACTTCGGCTTGCCGAACTCGATGCCGATCATCAGACCCCTGCCGCGCACGTCGGCGAGCAGCTCGTACTTGTCGATCAGGGCCGCGAGCCGGGACCTCAACAGGTCGCCGGTGGCGCGGGCGTTCGCGACGATCTGCTCGTCGTCCATGACCGACAGGACGGCGAGCCCGGCCGCCATCGCCTGGGCGTTGGACCCGAAGCTCGCCGAGTGCACCAGCACCCGGTCCATCGACGAGTAGACCTTTTTGAAGATCCAGTCCTTGCCGAGGGTGGCGCCGACCGGGACGTAGCCGCCGGAGAGCGCCTTGGCCACGCACACCAGGTCGGGTTCGACCCCGTCCTCGTGCTGGTAGGCGTAGAAGTCGCCGGTACGGCCGAGTCCGGTCTGCACCTCGTCGGCGATGAGCAGGGCCTTGTGCTTGCGCAGCAGTTCCTGCGCGGACCGCAGATAGCCGGGCGGCGCCTCGTGCACCCCCTTGCCCTGGATCGGCTCGACGACCAGGGCAGCGACGTCCCCCTTCTTCAACTCCCGTGCCAGGGCGTCGAGATCGCCGAGAGGGACGGCGGTGTCGGGCAGCAGGGGCGCGAACCCGTCCCGGAAGCCGGACTCGCCGTTGACCGACAGCGAGCCCGTGGTCAGCCCGTGGAAGGCGTGGTCGCAGTACAGGACGCGGGGCTTTCCGGTGGCGTACCGGGCGAACTTCAGCGCGGTCTCCACCGCCTCGGTGCCGCTGTTGCCGAAGAACACCCGGTCCAGGTGCGGGCTGTACGCGAGCAGCTTCTCGGCCAGCAGCCCGGGCAGCGGCTGGCAGTCGAAGCGGGTGAGGTCGGCGAGCTGCGCGTCGAGGACGTCGTGCAGTGCCTTGCGGACGACGGGGTGGTGGCGCCCCAGGCCCATCACCCCGAACCCGGCGAGCATGTCCAGGTAGTCGTTGCCGTCGGCGTCCCAGAAGTAGGCGCCCTCACCCCGCTCGTAGACCTTGTCGAAGCCGATGGTGTGCAGCATGCGCGGGAGTTGGTGGTTCAGGTACTTCCCGTGCAGCTCGTAGCGCTCGGCTCCGCGCTCGGCCAGGAGTCTGCCGAGGTCGAACTCCGTGGTCATTCAGGTTTCTCCTTGACTTCGGCCTGCTCCTGCACCAGGACCTCGGCCTGTTCCTGCTCGACGGCCTCGGCCTGTCGCTTCACGGCCAGGCTCGCGCTGATCCGCCCCGCCACCTCGACCGGCGTCAGACCGATGTCGGCGAGCACCTCTCCCCGCTTGGCGTGCGCGAGGAACTGCTCCGGGATCCCGAACCGGCGTACGGACACGTCGACCTCGGCGTCACCGAGCGCCAGCGCCACGGCCGCGCCCACCCCGGCGGCCCTGCTGTTGTCCTCGACGACGGCCACCAGCCGGTGCTCCGCGGCGAGACCCGGCAGCGCGGCATCGACGGGCTTGACCCAACGGGGGTCCACGACCGTGCAGTTGATGCCCCGAGCCTCCAGCAGCTCGGCGGCCTGGAGACAGACGGGCGCCATGACACCGACGGCGACCAGGAGGACATCCGGCACGTCCGAGGAGCGGTGCAGCACGTCCAGCCCGCCCACCCGGTCGATCGCCGGCACCGCCGGACCCACGGACTCCTTCGGGAACCGCACCAGCGTCGGCGCGTCGTCCACGGCGACCGCCTCCCGCAGCTGCGCCCGCAGCTGGTCGGCGTCCCGGGGTGCGGCGATCCTCAGCCCGGGCACGACCTGGAGGATCGACATGTCCCACATGCCGTTGTGGGAGGCCCCGTCGACGCCCGTGACCCCGGCCCGGTCGAGCACGAAGGTGACCCCGCAGCGGTGCAGCGCGACATCCATCAACAGCTGGTCGAAGGCACGGTTCAGGAAGGTGGCGTAGACGGCGACGACCGGATGGAGTCCCCCCGTCGCGAGACCGGCCGCGGAGACCGCCGCGTGCTGTTCGGCGATGCCGACGTCCCACACCCGGTCCGGGAACCGCGCGGCGAACTTGCCCAGCCCCACCGGGTGCAGCATGGCCGCCGTGATCGCCACGACGTCCTCGCGCTCCTCGCCGATCGCCGCGATCTCGTCGCCGAACACCGAGGTCCACGACGGCCCGTTGGACGGCGCGAGCGGCTCGCACGTGAGGGGGTCCATCACCCCGACGGTGTGGAAGTGATCCTCCTCGTGGGCGAGGGCGGGTTCATAACCGCGGCCCTTCTCCGTCAGGCAGTGGATGAGCACCGGCCCGTGGAAGCGTTTCGCCCGCCGCAGTGCCGACTCGACGGCCCCGATGTCGTGTCCGTCGATCGGGCCGACGTACTTCAGCCCGAGGTCCTCGAACATGCCCTGCGGCGCGAAGGCGTCCTTGAAGCCCTTCTTCGCTCCGTGCAGGGACTCGTAGACGGTGCTGCCGACCAGCGGGGTCTTGAGGAGTACGTCCTTCCCCCAGGCCAGCACCTTTTCGTAGCCGTCGGTCGTGCGCAGGGTGGCCAGGTGGTTGGCGAGGCCGCCGATGGTCGGCGAGTACGACCGCTCGTTGTCGTTGACGACGATGATCAGTGGCCGGTCCTTCGCGGCCGCGATGTTGTTCAGCGCCTCCCAGGCCATGCCGCCGGTGAGCGCGCCGTCGCCGATGACGGCGACCACATGGCCCTTCTCGCCCTGCACCTGGCGGGCCTTGGCGAGCCCGTCGGCCCAGCCGAGCGCGGTGGAGGCATGGCTGTTCTCGACGATGTCGTGCTCGGACTCCTCGCGCGAGGGGTAGCCGGACAGGCCGCCCTTGCCGCGCAGCTTGGAGAAGTCCTGGCGTCCCGTCAGAAGCTTGTGCACATAGCTCTGATGGCCGGTGTCCCACACGATGCGGTCGACCGGCGACTCGAAGACCCGGTGGAGCGCGATGGAGAGTTCCACCACCCCCAGGTTGGGCCCGAGGTGTCCGCCGGTCCTGGCCACCGCGTGCACCAGGAACTCCCTGATCTCCTCGGACAGTTCGCCGAGATCCGACTCGGACAGCGCCTTCAGGTCGCGTGGTCCCCGGATGTTCTCCAGAATGGTCACGGTCGGGCCCCCTTCGGTCCGTGCTGTTCAACTCACGGTGACGGCCGGCTCCCCCGCCGCGACGCCGTCCTGTTCCATCTGCTCGGCGATCTTCATCGCCTCCTCGATGAGGGTCTCCACGATCTTCGACTCCGGGACGGTCTTGATGACCTCGCCCTTGACGAAGATCTGCCCCTTGCCGTTGCCGGAGGCGACCCCGAGGTCCGCCTCCCGCGCCTCGCCGGGACCGTTGACCACACACCCCATCACCGCGACCCGCAGGGGCACTTCCATGCCCTCGAGACCCGCCGTGACCTCGTCGGCCAGCTTGTAGACGTCGACCTGAGCGCGCCCGCAGGACGGACACGACACGATCTCCAGGCGCCGTTGCCTCAGCCCCAGCGACTCCAGGATCTGGATGCCGACCTTGACCTCCTCGGCGGGCGGGGCGGACAGCGAGACCCGGATGGTGTCGCCGATCCCCCGTGACAGCAACGCCCCGAAGGCCACGGCCGACTTGATGGTTCCCTGGAAGGCGGGCCCGGCCTCCGTGACGCCCAGGTGCAGCGGATAGTCGCACTGCTCGGCCAGCTGCTGGTAGGCGCTGACCATCACCACGGGGTCGTTGTGCTTCACGGAGATCTTGATGTCCCGGAACCCGTGCTCCTCGAAGAGCGACGCCTCCCACAACGCGCTCTCCACCAGGGCCTCGGGGGTCGCCCTCCCGTACTTCTGGAGCAGCCGCCGGTCCAGGGACCCGGCGTTCACTCCGATCCTGATCGGCGTGCCGTGGTCCTTCGCGGCCCGTGCGATCTCCTTGACCTTGTCGTCGAACTGCTTGATGTTGCCGGGATTGACGCGTACGGCCGCACAGCCCGCCTCGATGGCCGCGAACACGTACTTGGGCTGGAAGTGGATGTCGGCGATCACCGGGATCTGCGACTTGCGCGCGATGGTCGCCAGCGCGTCCGCGTCGTCCTGCGTGGGACAGGCGACGCGGACGATCTGGCAGCCGGACGCGGTGAGTTCGGCGATCTGCTGGAGCGTGGCACCGATGTCGGAGGTACGGGTCGTCGTCATCGACTGCACCGACACCGGGGCCCCGCCCCCGACCGCCACCGGCCCGACCATGATCTGCCGCGACACGCGCCGCTCGGCGATCGGCCGGACCGGTACCTCGGGGACGCCCAAGGGAATGGCGGTCATGGCGCTACTCGCGGTTTCCGGAGACCGTCTCGCGCATGGCGCGCAGCGACTCCTTGAGCGAGCCCATGGTGGCGAGGACGGCGGTGGGCTCGTAGCCGCAGTGCGCCATGCAGTTGGCGCACCGCGGGTCCTTGCCGCGGCCGTACTTGTCCCAGTCGGTCTCCTCGATGAGTTCGCGGTACGTCGGCACGTAGCCGTCGCTCATCAGGTAGCAGGGGCGCTGCCAGCCGAACAGGGAGTAGTTCGGGATCGCCCAGGCCGTGCACGGGAAGTCGACCTTGCCCTCCAGGAAGTCCAGGAAGAGCGGTGAGTGGTTGAGCCGCCACTTCTTGCGGTTGCCGCCCGCGAAGGCCTTCTTGAACAGCTCGCGGGTCTGCTCCACGCCCAGGAAGTGCTCCTGGTCGGGCGCCTTCTCGTAGGCGTAGGCGGGCGAGATCATCATCTCGTCGACCTTGAGGTCGTCGTTGAGGAAGTTGAGCACCTCGATGATGGTCTGCGGGGTGTCGGTGTTGAAGAAGGTCGAGTTGGTGGTGACCCGGAAGCCGCGCTTCTTGGCCTCCTTGATCGCCTCGACGGCCTCGTCGAACACGCCCTCCTTGGCCACCGACTCGTCGTGCCGCTCGCGCAGTCCGTCGATGTGCACCGCGAAGGCGAAGTAGGGGGAGGGCTTGAACTTGTCCATCTTCTTGCGCAGCAGCATGGCGTTGGTGCAGAGGAAGACGTACTTCTTCTTGGCCACCAACTGCCGCACGATCTCGTCGATCTGCGGGTGCATGAGCGGTTCACCGCCGGCGATGGACACCATCGGCGCACCGGACTCCAACACCGCCCCGACGGCCTGCGCCACCGGCATGCGCTGCTTGAGCACACCCGCCGGATGCTGGATCTTGCCGCAGCCCTCGCACTTGAGATTGCACGCGAAGAGAGGCTCGAGCTCCACGATCAGCGGGAACTTGTCCCGCTTGCGGAGCTTCTGTTCGGCCAAGTATGTAGCGACCTTGATGGACTGACGCAGCGGCATGGCCATCTGGCTCACCTCCTGGGGAGCAGCAAGGAACGGTGCCATTCGTAGAAAGCTGGAAGAACGGAACGAAGGACGCGGAAGGCTGATATTCCACCGCGTACCGTGCCGATCCGGACGAGTTCATGTTGTGGAGCGTCCACGACCACCCGGACGGCCGCAACGGGGCGCTCGCCCGCGCGCACGGCGCTCAGAAGCGTGGCCGCGGACTCCATGTCGACCGCGATCGCGCCGGTCGCGAACAGCTCCGACCGTTCGAGACCGCGGATGATGTGATCGGAGCCGGTGAGGGGTCCGGTGTGCACGGTACGTCCCGGTACGGCCCGTACGAGCTCCTTGACGAGTAGGTCGGTCTCCACACAGGGAACGGTTCCGTCCGGATCCCGGGTCTCCTCGGCGACCACCAGATCGCCGGGGTGCATCCCGGGGGCGAGCCCCGCGCAGAAGCCGGTGGCCAGGACGGCGGCCCCGGCGAGCGCGGGGTCCGCCAGGCGCCGGGTGACGGACCGTTCCGCCGCCTTGGGACCCATGCCCGTCCGGAGCAGGGTGACCGGCCCGCCGGCCCCGCCGCGCTCGCCGGTGCGCAGGGCGAGGTGCTCGATGCCGAGGGCGCAGGCGATCAGCAGCGGAGCGGTGGCGGGCTGGGTGCTCATCAGAGGGCCTCGGTCCGGGAGAACGGTTCTCCATGGACGTAGCGGCCCAGGGCGGTGAGCGGGAAGACCTGCCGGTAGAGGTGGTAGTTGATGGAGAAGTCCCAGGGGAAGCCGGTGCCGGTGAAGTAGGGCTCGTCCCAGGAGCCGTCCTCGCGCTGGGTGCTCGCGAGCCACTCGATGCCGCGTTCGACCGCCTTGGAGTCCTTCTCCCCCGCGGCCAGCAGCGCCATCAGCGCCCAGGCCGTCTGCGACGCGGTGGAGGCGCCGCGGCCGCTCCATTCCCTGGCGTACTTGTAGGAGCGCAGGTCCTCGCCCCAGCCTCCGTCGTCGTTCTGCACCTTCTCCAGCCAGGCCACCGCCCGCCGGATCGCGGGGTGCGAGGCGGGCAGACCCGCGGCCGTCAGCGCGGGCACCACCGAACCGGTGCCGTAGACGTAGTTGACGCCCCAGCGCCCGAACCACGAGCCGTCCGGCTCCTGTTCGGCTAGCAGCCACTCGATGCCGCGCCGGGTGCGCGGGTCGTGGGAGAGCCCCTCGACGGCCAGCATCTCCACCACATGGGCGGTGACGTCGGCCGACGGCGGGTCGATGACCTCGCCGAAGTCGCAGAACGGCAGCCGGTTGGGGAACGGGCTGGTGTTGTCGACGTCGAAGGCGCCCCACGCTCCGTTCTTCGACTGCATCCCGAGGTTCCAGCGCACCCCGCGCCCGATGGCCCGCTCCACCCGCTCGGGGTCGTGGTGCCTGACCCGGCGCAGGGCTAGGACGACCTCGGCGGTGTCGTCGATGTCGGGGTAGTTGTCGTTGTGGAATTCGAACGCCCATCCTCCCGGCGGGAGTTGGGGTCGTTTGACCGCCCAGTCGCCGGGTCGCACGATCTCCTCGCCGAGCATCCAGTCCGCGGCCCTGACGAGCTGCGGGTGGTCGGCGGGCACGCCCGCGTCGACGAGCGCGATGGTGGCGAGGCAGGTGTCCCAGACCGGCGACTGGCAGGCCTCGATCATCCGGGACCCGTCCTCGCGCCAGATGGCGAAGCGGTCCAGGGACTCGAGCCCGGCCCGCATGACCGGGTGTTCGAGGTCGTAGCCCAGCAGGTGCAGCGCGATCACCGAGTACACGGCCGGCGGCTGGATGCCGCCCCAGCAGCCGTCGTTCTCCTGCCGCTCGATGATCCAGCGGGCCGCGGAGTTCATCGCGGCTCTGCGCAGTCTGCGCGGGGCCACCTTGCGCAGCTGGTGCAGGGCCTTGTCGAGACGCTGGAAGGCGCCGTCCCAACTCGCCACGGGGGCAAGGGGCTTGGCCGGGTTCGGGTCGGCCGGGTCGGCGTGCAGCTCGTCGAGCGGGAAGGGCGCGGGCCGCACCGGGCGCTTCGCGGAGACGATCGTCAGCGGGACGATGGTCTGGCGGGCCCAGCAGCCGAAGTCGTAGATGTTGAGGGGGACCCACTTGGGGAAGTAGATGAGTTCCGGCGGGAGTTCGGGCAGGTCCTCCCACTTCCACCAGCCGAACAGGGCGAGCCAGATCCGGGTGAACACCCGGGCGGAGGCGATACCGCCCTGGGCTCGGATCCAGGCGGAGGCCCTCGCCATGTGGGGGGCGTCCGGCGCGTCGCCGTCCATGCGGAGGGCGACGTACGCCTCGATGGTGGTGGACAGTTCGCCGGGCCCGCCGTAGAAGCTCGCCCAGGTGCCGTCCTCGCGCTGCTCGCCGCGGATGAACTGGGCGGCGGCCCGGGTGGTCGACTCGTCACGGATGCCGATGAACTGACGGAGCAGCAGGTCCTCGGCGTCCATCGTGACGTTGGTCTCGAGGTCGCCCTTCCACCAGCCCTGGGCGTCCTGCCGGGCGAGCAAGTGCTCGGTGGCGCGCCGGACGGCGCGTTCGGCGGCTTCTTGTACCCCGGCCGCCACGGGGGTGTCGAGACGGGTTTCGCTGGCCGCGGCAGCGCGGGGCGGCAGAGCCCCGGTGCTTCCGTCGGTCGTCGCTGTCATGGCTTCCCCTTCGTGCAGTGTGCAATGTGGTGCTCTGCTGTGGGTCCGCCGTCGGCCGGTGCCTTTCCTTTCCTCGCAGCACCGGCCGGCGACTACGCGAGGGCTATTCGACCGATAGTGATCATCTCTTTCGTACGACGACGAAGTCCGCGAGCGCCGTGAACTGCGCCCGTACCCGCTCGGGCATGTCGACGGCGTTCAGGGCCTCGATGGCAATGGTGTGCTGACGGCGGGCCTCCCCGGCCGTCCACTCACGGCCTCCGGCCTCCTCGATGAGGGCGGCGCGGGCCGCGAACTCCTCCTCGGAGAAGTTCTCGAAGTCGCTGCTCTTGGCGTCGGCGGCGAGGATCTCGCCGAGCCGGTCGGAGGCAGCACCGCCGGCTGCGAGCGCGGCCACGACCGGCAGGGACTTCTTGCGCTGGCGCAGGTCGCTCCAGGTCTGCTTGCCGGTGGAGACCGGGTCGCCCCAGATGCCGAGGAGGTCGTCGACGGCCTGGAAGGCGAGGCCCAGGTGGTAGCCGTACTTCTCCAGGGTGTCGGCGGTACGGTCGTCCGCGCCGCCGAGGACGGCGCCGATGGAGCTGGCGCAGGCGAGCAGGGCGCCGGTCTTGTTGCCCTCCATCTCCAGGCACTCCTCGACGCTGACGCGGTCGCGGTGCTCGTAGGAGATGTCCTGCGCCTGGCCGTCGATCAGGGCACGGGTGGCGGTGGTCAGCCGGCGGGTGGCGCGTCCGGCCTCGACGGTGCCGAGTTCGAGCAGGACCTCGTTGGCGAGGGCGAACAGGGCGTCGCCGACCAGGATGGCCTGGGCGGGGCCGTGCACCTTCCAGACGGTGTCGCGGTGGCGGCGCTGCTCGTCGCCGTCCATCAGGTCGTCGTGGAGCAGCGAGAAGTTGTGGACGAGTTCGACGGCGACCGCGCCGGGGATGCCGGTCTCGGGAGCGGCACCGGTGACCTCGGCCGAGAGCACCGCGAGCGCGGGGCGCACGGCCTTGCCGCCGTCCCCGTCGGCGGGGTTGCCCTGGGCGTCGATCCAGCCGAAATGGTAGGCGGAAACGGTGTCCATCGGGGACGCGAGACGGTCCACGGCCGCCTTCAGCACCGGAGTGGCCAGGGTCCGGCCGCGCTCCAGGAGCGCGGTCACGTCCACCGCGGACCTCACAGCGGCCGTCTCGGCCGGGGGCACAGTGGGCACAGTCTCTCCTCTTGTTGCGGTACCGGAGGTGCTGGGGCCTGTCGCGCCGTGCTGATCGAGCATCACGCCGCCTCCTCGAACTCGAAGAGACGGGCGGGGCGGGGCCGGCCCAGGGCGGCGAGGGCGGCGTCCGCCGCACTCACACCGCTGCGGACCGCACTCTCCATGGTCGCGGGCCACCCTGTGGCGGTCCACGCGCCGGCCAGGTAGAGGCCGGGGGCTTTCGTACGGGCGCCGGGCCGCAGCCGTCCGACACCGGGGGTGGGAGCGAAGGTCGCCGTGCGCTCCCTTGTCACGAAGAAGTCCTTGACCTCGGCGCCGCGGGCGACCGGCAGCAGCCGCTCCAGCTCGGGCAGATAGCGCTCGCGCAGCACGGCCACCGGCTCGTCGATCTCGTCGTGCGCGGCCGACTGGGACAGGGCGAGGTACTGGCCCTCGCGCAGCCCGGAGGCCTCGGTGCGGTCGAAGACCCACTGCACGGGGGTGCCGAGAGCCGCGAAGAACGGCTTGTCGAGGACCTTGCGGTCGTAGACGACATGGACGTTGAGGATCGGCGCGGTGCCGATCTCCCGAAGATTTTCCGGAGCGTCGAGCGCCCCCTCCGGCAGCAGGTCACCCGCCTCCTGCTGCGCCACGGCGAGCACGACCGCGTCGGCCCGGAGCGTCTCCCCGGGAACCTGAACGCTCCAAGTGCCGTTCTCGTCAGTAGAGATGGAGGTGACGCGTGTACGGACCTCGGTACGCACGCCCGCGGAGTCGAGCGCCTTGCGGGCCAGCCGGTCGTGCAGTTCACCCAGCGGGACATGCGCCCAGCCGATGTCGGCCGCGCCCGGGTCGGACAGCAGACCGGTCTTGAACACCATCGCGGCGAGCCCCAGCGAGGCGTCGCCCGCGACCGCGTTGAGGGTGGCGACCCCGACCAGGTCCCACAGGGCCTCGACGGCACGCGTCGACTGACCGTGCGCGGTCAGCCAGCTGCCGAAGTCCTGTGCGTCCAGGCTCGGATCGGCGAGGTCCAGCCCCTTCAGCGCGAGCGCGGCACGCCCCACCCTTGCCCGCTCGGCGAGCGAGAGATGCGGATAGGTCGCGAGGCTGCGCCCCAGATGCAGCGGGACGGGCAGCGCGTCGCGCCGCAGTCTGCCGAGCCGTCGGCCCGCGGGCCGGGCCACGTCGAGCACGGGCACGTCGAGACGATCCTGCAGCGGTGCCAGCGCCGTCCCCTCGATGCGGTCGAGGAACCAGCGGTAGGCGGTGCAGCAGCGCAGGTAGACGTGCTGTCCGTTGTCGACGGTCAGTTCGCCGCGCTGGAAGGAGAAGGCGAGCCCGCCCAGGCGCGGCCTGCCTTCGAGCAGGGTGACGCGCACTCCGGCGTCCGCGAGCGCGAGCGCGGCGGTGATGCCGGCGAGCCCGCCGCCGATCACGACGGCGTCCCGCCCGGACCGCTGTCCGTCGGTCATCCCACACCCTCCCCTGCCCGGACGTCGTGGTGCGCGAGCGGTGCACGCCCGGCCGTTGCAGTCAGGGACGCCGTCGTCGACTGGAGGGTTGCGTGCCACTTTTCTCCAGCGGCATCACCTTGGACCGAATTGTCCACCTCGTCCATCAGGCGCGCCTCCTGAGGGCCTGCCGCGTCACATGCCTCGCGTCCAGACCGGACAGCCCGCGGACGGCGACGTACGCCTTCTCGCGTCCGGGCAGCGAGACCCGGCCGCGCAGCACCGCCTCGGGGTCGCGCTCGATGCGGTCGAGCAGCCGGCGGTAGATGCCGGCCATGGCGGCGACGCAGGCGCCGCTGCGCCGGTCGAGCATGGGGAGGAGCCGGTAGCCCTCGGCGAAAAGGGCGCGGGCCCGACGCACTTCGAAGTGCACGAGGCCCGCGAAGTCGGCGCCCTCCGGTGGCTGCGACCCCTTGAAGCCGGCCGAGCAGCCGAACTTCGCGAGATCGTCGGCGGGCAGGTATGTGCGCCCGCCCTCGGCGTCCTCGCGGACGTCTCTGAGGATGTTGGTGAGCTGGAGCGCGAGACCGAGCGTGTCGGCGTACTCCGGCGCGCGTTCGGCGGCGCGCGCCCCGGGTTCGGTACCGAACACGCCGAGCGAGAGCCGCCCGATGGCGCCCGCCACACAGCGGCAGTACACCTTCAGGTCGTCCCAGGTCTCGTAGGTCTCGCCGCGGACGTCCATCAGGACGCCGTCGATCAGTTCATCCAGGCCGTCCAGCGGGATCGGGAAGGTCTCGGCGGCATGGGCGAGGGCGACGGCCACCGGATCGGTGTCGTCCGCGTCGACCGAGCCCTCCCGCACCCGGGTCAGCATCGCCCGGGTGTCCTCGAGTCTCGCGGCCTTGACGTCGCCCGCCAGCGCGCCGTCCCCGATGTCGTCGACGCGCCGCGAGAACGCGTAGAGCGCCGACATCGCACGCCGCTTGGACGTCGGCAGCAGCCTGATGCCGTACGCGAAGTTACGGGCCTGCTGTCCGGTCACGGCCTCGCAGTAGCTGTAGGCGGCGAGTACCGGTGCGGACACATGCGATGGTGACTCCACGGTCCGGATCACCCCTCTCCTCGCAGAGTGACGCCCACCTCGCGCAGCAGCTGGAGCTTGCCGGGCTTGGGCGGGCCGGGAAGTACGTCGTGTTCTGCGGCGGCGATCGCACGGAGCGCCGCCCTTCCCCCCGCCACGAACCCTGCGAGCAGCAGCTTCAGTCTGCCGTGGACGCTACCCACGAGGGGGGCGCCTTCATTCAGGAGTTCGCGGGCGCGTTGTGCTTCGTATGCAACCAGAGCGCGCACCGATGCGCCCGCGCTTTTCGTGACGAGATCCGCCTCCTGGACGTGAAAGCGCTTCATGTCCGCGGCGGGCAGATAGATCCGGTCGCGGCCGAGGTCCTCGGCGACGTCCTGGAGGTGTTCGACGATCTGGAGGGCCGTGCAGATCGCGTCCGAGAGGCGGATCCGCTCGGGGGTCGAGGTGCCGGTGACGGCGAGCACGAGACGGCCGACGGGGTTGGCGGAGAGCTCGCAGTAGGCAAGCAGGTCGTCGTAGGTCTCGTAGCGGGTGACGAGCTGGTCCTGGCGGTTGGCGGCGATCAGGCCCAGGAAGGGCTCGGGGGCGAGCGAGCGACGGCGGACCGTGGGCTGGAGGCGGCGCAGCAGCGGATGCCGGGGCTGTCCGGAGAAGACGCGGTTCAGGTCGGCCTCGAAGGCGTCCAGCAGGACCAGCCGGTCCTCGGCCTCGGCCGGCGACACGCCGAGCAGACGGGCGTCGGCGCCGCCGGGGGCGAGATCGCCGTCGCCGATGTCGTCGACGAGGCGCGCGAAGCCGTAGACCGCCATGAGGTCGGTGCGCCAGGCCCTGGGCAGGAAGAAGGGGGCCACGGGGAAGTTCTCCGCCGCGGCCTTGTCGAGCGTTCCGCGCTCCGTCGCTCCGGGGCGCGTCGTGCCGGTCTCCGTCATCGCGGCCTGCCCGGTGCGGGGACGGCACGTGCTGCGTTGAGCTGGGGAGTTTCCGTAGCCATCGCCGTCACATCTCCCGTTCTACACCGCCGACCCAATACACACTATTTCGGACACGCCGCCCGGCCGCCCCCGCGGCGTCCCAGTGATCGGGTGTCGCGCATTATCGCCCTACTTGCCGCGATTGGGCACCGGTACAGCTTACGTTGTACAACGCGGCAAGGATCGTCGGGGTGTCCTGCACATCACAACAACACACCGATTGGCCCCAAGATTCCTAAGGGGCGCCGAAGTTGACGTTTCCTTTGCAGACGCAGGGCCCCGCCGGAGCAGTTCCGGCAGGGCCCGGTCAAGCGGAGCGGTGTCTTTCGTCCGGGGCGGGGTGGACTACTTGCCCGTGAACTTCTCGTACTCCTTGATGACCTCGTCGGTCGGACCGTCCATGCGCAGCTCACCGCGCTCCAGCCACAGGACGCGGTCGCAGGTGTCACGGATCGACTTGTTGTTGTGACTGACGAGAAACACCGTGCCGGCCTCCTTGCGCAGTTCCCGGATGCGTTCCTCGGAACGCTTCTGGAACTTGCGGTCACCGGTGGCCAGCGCCTCGTCGATCATGAGGACGTCGTGGTCCTTGGCGGCGGCGATGGAGAAGCGCAGCCGGGCCGCCATGCCGGAGGAGTAGGTGCGCATCGGAAGGGTGATGAAGTCGCCCTTCTCGTTGATCCCGGAGAAGTCGACGATCTCCTGGTAGCGCTCCTTGATCTGCTCCCGGGACATCCCCATGGCGAGACCGCCCAGGATGACGTTCCGCTCACCCGTCAGGTCGTTCATCAGAGCGGCGTTGACGCCGAGCAGGGAAGGCTGGCCGTGCGTGTAGACGCGACCGCTCTCGGCGGGCAGCAGACCGGCGATCGCACGCAGCAGGGTCGACTTGCCGGAGCCGTTGGAGCCGATCAGGCCGATCGCCTCGCCCTTGTACGCGACGAACGACACGCCCCGCACGGCGTGCACCTTGCGCACACCGCGCTCCTCGCCGCGCTTGAGAATGCGGCTCAGCGCGGCGGTCGCACTGCCCTTGCCGGTCTTGGCGCCGTTGACGCGGTAGACGATGTGCAGGTCGTCCGCGATGACGGTGGGGGTCTGCTCGCCCCGGGTGTCCTCAGCCACGGCCGTACCTTTCCTCCGCCTTCCAGAAGTACACGAAGCCGCCGAGCGCGAAGAGCGCGGCCCAGCCGCCCGCGGCCGCCCAGACGTGGTCGGGCAGGTTCTCGGCGCCGTACTCGTCGATCAGGGCGAAGCGCATCAGGTCCATGTAGATGGCCGCCGGGTTCCACTGCAGGACCGTGGCGACCCACTGCGGCTTGTCGGCCAGCATGATCGGGATCGAGAACATCACGCCGGACGCGTACATCCACGTACGCATCACGAACGGCATGAGCTGCGCGAGGTCGGGGGTCTTCGCTCCCGCGCGGGCCATGATCAGCGCGAGGCCGGTGTTGAAGAGGAACTGCAGGATCAGCACCGGGACGATCAACGCCCAGGACAGATCCGGGTAGTGGCCGAAGCCGATCGCCACGGCGAACAGCACGATCATCGAGAACAGCAGCTGCTGGAGCTGCTGGAGCGCGAAGGAGATCGGCAGGGAGGCCCGCGGGAAGTGCAGCGCGCGCACCAGGCCGAGGTTGCCGGAGATGGCCCGCACGCCCGCCATGACGGAGCTCTGCGTGAAGGTGAACACGAAGACACCCGTGACCAGGAACGGGATGTAGACGTCCTTGGACATGCCCCGGCTGGCGTTCAGGATGACGCCGAAGATGAAGAAGTACACGGCCGCGTTCAGCAGCGGCGTCGCCACCTGCCACAGCTGGCCGAGCTTGGCCTGGCTGTACTGGGCGGTCAGCTTCGCCCGCGAGAACGCGAGGATGAAGTGGCGCCGGTCCCAGAGCTGGCGGACGTACTCGACGAGTGAGGGCCTGGCGCCGCTCACGGACAGGCCGTACCGGCCGGCGAGCTGTGCCGCCGAGAGGCCCTCGTCGGGCGACGCGGGCGCGCTCACCGCGACCGTGCCGTCGTGCGTTGTCTCACTCACTGATGGATAGCTTTCCTCTTCGGGATGCCTCGGGATGCGCGGCCTGTACGGGCAGGGCACGAGCGGGGGGCCGTGGTGCGGCCCCGGCCGCTCTCAGCAACGAGCTTGTCAGATGACCGGGGGCCGGCCCAGTCGGGTCAGGCGCCAGACGGTACGCCACTTCATCGGCCTGCGCGGACCGCAGGGAGTGCTCCAGCCCTCCCGGAAGCCCCCGAACCAGGCCTTCAGGGCGGGCCGCGAGGGCCGGCGCAGCAGGGTGAGCAGCAGCCACACGCCCAGGTAGACCGGGACGAGGAGCGCGGGCAGGTTGCGGCGGGCGAGCCAGACGCGGTTGCGGGCGACCATGCGGTGGTAGACCGCGTGCCGCGAGGGAGCGGTCGTCGGGTGGTACAGCACCATGTCGGACCGGTAGTCGATCATCCAGCCCGCGTCGAGAGCCCGCCATGCCAGGTCGGTTTCCTCGTGGGCGTAGAAGAATTCGTCCGGGAGACCGCCGACTTCGGCGAAGACCCGGGTGCGTACGGCGTTGGCGCCGCCGAGGAAGGTGGTGACCCGGGAGGAGCGCATCGGGTCGGCGGCCCGCAGCCGGGGGACGTGCCGGCGCTGGGTGACCCCGGTGTCGGGGTCGGCGATGCGGAAGCTGACGATGCCGAGCCCGGGGTCCTCGGTGAACGCCCGGCGGCACAGTTCGGCGGTGTCGTGGTTCGGGAGCAGACCGTCGTCGTCCAGGAAGAGCAATATGTCGACGTCGCGGCCGCCGGGGCCGAAGGCCTCGATGCCGACGTTGCGGCCGCCGGGGATGCCGAGGTTCTCGGGCAGCTCGATCGTGCGGACGCCCTCGGGGACGTCCGGGACGGGCGAGCCGTTGCCGACGACGACCACCTCGACCGGGTCGCCGTCCTGCTTGGCGACCGAGTCGAGCAGGGCACGCAGCTCCTCGGGCCGGTTGCCCATGGTGATGATCACCGCGCCGACCTTCATGCCGGTGCTCACTTCAGCCTGCTGGAGGCGAGGATCGACACGAGGTGCAGCAGCGTCTGGAGCAGGGCGATGGCGGCGAGCACCGCGACGCCGAGCCGGGAGAAGAACAGGTCGCCGCGCATCTGGTCCACGACCGCCAGGACCAGGATCAGCAGGGACGCCTCGATGCCGAGGATCAGCCGGTGGAACCTGAGCAGGGAGGCGGCCTTGCGGGCCAGCGCCATGCCGGAGGAGCGCATCTCGGCGGCCGCCTCCTGCACGGGCGGCTTGCCCGCCTGGTGCCGGGCGACACCCACGAGGTCGGTCTCCGCCTTGATGAGGATCGCGCCCAGGGCGGCCAGGGTCCCGAGGAAGGCCCACAGCCAGTCGATGCGGCCGCTGCCGAACAGGTCGGCGGCGCGCAGACCGAAGCCGACGAGCACGGCGGCGTCGGTGAGGTAGGCACCGACCCGGTCGAGGTAGACGCCGTTGAGCGAGTACTGCTTCTTCCAGCGCGCGATCTCGCCGTCGACGCAGTCGAGCAGCAGGTACATCTGGACGCAGACGACGCCGAGCACGGCCCCCGGGATCCCCGGCACCAGGAGCGCCGGGGCCGCGAGGACACCGAAGACGGTCATCAGGTACGTGAGCTGGTTGGGCGTGACCCTGGTGTTCACCAGGTAGCGGTCCACCCGCAGGGACACCTCACGCATGTAGAGGCGTCCCATCCAGTGCTCACCGCTGCGCCGGTCCTTGACCCCTGCGGGGTGGACGACCGGACGGAGTTCAGCTACCGATGGCCTTGACATAGTCGGTGTAGATGTCCTTGATCTGGTCGGTCTTGAGGTCGAGGTGTTCGAGGATGGTGTAGCGGCCGGGGCGGGTCTGCGGGGCGAACTCCACGGCGCGGACGAACTCCGCGGGCGTGAAGCCGATCTCCTCCGGCAGGACCGGCAGTCCGTGCCGGCGCAGCACCTCGGCCATGTACGCCGATTCCTCGTGGGCTCCGCGCAGGTACATCGCGAAGGCCGCGCCCAGGCCGCACTGCTCGCCGTGGGCGGCCGCGCGCTTGGGGTAGAGCAGGTCGAACGCGTGGTTGATCTCGTGGCACGAGCCGGACGCGGGCCGTGAGTCGCCCGAGATCGACATCGCGACGCCGGTGAGGACGAGCGCCTCGGCGAGCACCTGGAGGAAGTTGTTGTCCCCGACGCCTCCCGGGTGCCGGAGCACGGCCTCGCCGGCCTGGCGGGCCATGGCGGCCGCGAGTCCGTCGATCTTCTCGCCCTTGACGCGGTTCGCCAGCTCCCAGTCGGCGATCGCGTTGATGTTGGAGACCGCGTCGCCGATGCCCGCGCGCACGAAGCGCACCGGGGCCTCGCGGATGACGTCCAGGTCGATGACGGCCGCTATCGGGTTGGGCACGCCGTACGAGCCGCGGCCCGCGTCGTTGTCGAGCGTCGCGACGGGCGAGCACAGGCCGTCGTGCGCGAGGTTCGTCGGTACGGCGACCAGGGGCAGGCCGATGCGCGCCGCGGCGAACTTGGCACAGTCGATGATCTTGCCGCCGCCGAGTCCGACGACCGCGTCGTAGTGGCCGGCCTTCATGTCGCCGGCCAGCCGGATCGCGTCGTCGAGGGTGCCGCCGCCGACCTCGTACCAGGTGGCCCCGGGCAACGAGGGCTCGAGCCGCCGGCGCAGCCGTGCGCCCGAGCCGCCGCTGACCGCGACGGCCAGCTTGCCGGAGTGCGAGATCCGCTCGTCGGCGAGCACGCAGGCCAGGTCGTCGAGGGCACCCGGGCGGATGTCCACGACGACCGGCGAGGGAATCAGCCTTGTCAGTACCGGCACGCGATCTCCCGTCCGCGGGCGAGATCGTCGTGGTTGTCGATCTCCACCCACTGGACGTCGCCGATCGGAGCGACGTCGATACGGAAGCCGCGGTTCACGAGCTCCTGGTAGCCGTGCTCGTAGAACTGCTGCGGGTCGGTCTCCCAGACCGTCTTGAGCGCGCCGGCCAGTTCGGGGGCGGCGTCGCCCTCGATGAGGGTGACACCGATGTACTCGCCGGTGGCCTCGGCCGGGTCCATCAGCTTGGTGATCTTCGTCATGCCCTTCTCGGCGTCGACGACGACCTTCATCTCCTCGTCCGCGAGGGACTTCACGGTGTCCAGGGCGAGGATGATCCGCTTGCCCTCGCCGCGTGCCGCGAGCAGGGTCTTCTCGACGGAGACCGGGTGGACGGTGTCGCCGTTGGCGAGGATCACGCCGTCCTTGAGGGCGTCACGGCCGCACCAGAGGGAGTAGGCGTTGTTCCACTCCTCGGCCTTGTCGTTGTCGATGAGGGTGAGCTTGAGGCCGTACTTCGCCTCGAGGGCCGCCTTGCGCTCGTACACGGCCTCCTTGCGGTAGCCGACGATGACCGCGACCTCGGTGAGGCCGATCTCCGCGAAGTTGGCGAGAGTGAGGTCGAGAACCGTGGGTTCGCCCTCTATGCCCGCGGGGCCCACCGGCACCAGAGCCTTGGGAAGGCTGTCGGTGTAGGGGCGCAGTCGCCGTCCGGCGCCGGCCGCCAGCACGAGGCCGATCATGCGGTTTCTCCTTCGTCGTGTACGGCGGGCGCCCCAGCGGACACCCAGAAGCGGATGCTCTCGACGAGCACCACCAGGGCCACGGCCACGGCCAGGACCGTGAGCGCGACCGTGAACTGCGAAGCGGTGAGCACCGCGGCCGCAACGGCGACGAGGAGCGTGCGCCCCTCCTGCCCCCCGACGGCACGCACCAGCCAGGCCGGGGGCGCTCCGGCGTTGCCGCGGATGCGGTACACCGTGTCGTAGTGATGGTAGGCGACGGCCGCCACCAGGCCGAAAGCCGCAGGAAGGGCTCCGTTCACGTCCGCCTGGACCGCCAGGATCAGGACGGTGCCGTACTCGGCGGCGCGGAAGAGCGGGGGGACGAGCCAGTCGAGGGCGCCCTTGAGGGGGCGGTGCAGGGCCTGGGCGGCGGCGATCGCGTAGACGACGGCACCGGCGACGGGCGCCCAGGTCACGCCGGAGAAGAGGGCGACGGCCAGGACGGCCGTGCCGGCCAGGGCCACCAGGAACGGGGCACCGAACGGGGCGCGCGCGACCCTGGCCAGGAGCCCGGCCAACGGCCCGTTGTCCGCGAGGTCCGCCAGCGCCTTCGCCGCCCGGTCCGTCCGCTGTGCCTTGCGGGTCAGCGAGCGCAGCACCCGGCCCGCCGTGGTGTACGTCGCCGCGAAGGCGCAGCCGACGAGAAGGACGTAGAAGGTGATCCGCGGGGTCGTGACGGCCGTGAGCACCGCGATCATCGCCCAGCGCTCACCGATCGGCAGGACGATCATCCGCCGCACCCAGACCGTCCAGCCGACGCTGTCGAGCTTGTCCGAAAGGGCGGCCGTGGGGCTGGTGTTGGCGGTCGCGTCGTGGTTCGCCTCGTTGAAGGAGAAGTCGACGACGTGCCGGCAGGTCTGGAGGATCATCGCGCCGAGCGCCAGGGCCCACACGTCGTCGCCGCCCCGGGCCGCTCCGAGGGCGAGGCCCGCGTAGTAGGCGTACTCCTTGGCGCGGTCGAAGGTGGCGTCGAGCCAGGCGCCGAGCGTGGAGTACTGGAGGGAGTAGCGGGCGAGCTGGCCGTCGGTGCAGTCCAGGACGAAGGACGCGATGAGCAGGACGCCCGCGGCGACGAAGCCGCCCCGGGTGCCGGTGGCCGCGCAGGCCGCCGCGATCAGGGCGGTGATCAGGGAGGCGGTGGTGACCTGGTTCGGGGTCAGGCCCCGGCGGGCGCACCAGCGGGCGATGTAGCGGGAGTAGGGGCTGATGAAGTGCGTGGTGAAGAAGCCGTCGCGGGACTTCACTGCCGACTTCAGGCGTACGGCCTCGTCGTCGACGTCCGCGACGGCCTGCCGTGCCTCGTTGCGGGCCTGCGGGTCGACGGGGACGGTGGCGACCAGGCTGCCCAGCTCGGGGCGGTACACCTCGGCGCCGTCGTCGGCCAGCGCGGTGACGATGCGGTCCGGGAGGCTGTCGACCGCCACCGCCGTACCGCCGCCCGCGGAGTTCTCGCGGGCCAGGGCGCGGGTGAGGATCACGCGGCCGTCGGGCTGTGCGGTGACGGCGCCGGGCACGGCGGCGAGGGAGAAGCGCGGGTCGGTGAGGCCCAGGCGCAGGGCGTGGACGTGGCCGACGAAGCGGGCGTCGACGAGGGCGATGCGCTGCTCGCAGGGCGCCTCGGCGACCAGTCGCTCGGCGTCGGCGGCGTCCACGGCGACCCGTACGTCGAAGCCGAGGGACCGCAGATCACCCTCGATCGACGATCCGGGGACCGGCTGACCGGTGAGGATGGCGGTCGACAACCGAACTCACTCCCTGGGTGCCGACGCACGGGCGCCGGTCATGTGCACGATGGGGGCGCCCCTTGGCTGCACCAGGCGGGCGGCATGTCGGCAGAGGCTATCGGATGCCAAGAAGGCCTTGTTCACCGCCCGTTAACGGGCAGATCAACACCGCCTCCCCCGGCCTTTGCCGCGATCATCATCGGTGATCCGGGCCCCCGCCCACAAACCGCGCCCCACAGAGCGGACATCCAGGACATCGTGAGGGCCTCCGCGGCATCGGCATAGGGTGGACGACCATGACGTGGCTGATCACCGGCGGTGCCGGGTACATAGGGGCGCATGTGGCGCGGGCCATGACGGGGGCCGGAGAGCGGGTGCTCGTCCTGGACGATCTCTCGGCGGGCGTGCCCGCGCGGCTCCCCGCCGACGTGCCGCTGGTGCGGGGCTCCGCAGCGGACGGCGGCCTGCTGAAGCGGGTGCTGGCCGAGCACGCGGTGACGGGTGTGGTGCATCTCGCGGCGCGCAAGCAGGTCGCCGAGTCGGTGGCGCAGCCGACCCGCTACTACCAGGAGAACGTCGGCGGTCTCGCGACCCTCCTGGAGGCGGTCGCCGAGGCCGGGATCGAGCGCTTCCTCTTCTCCTCGTCGGCGGCCGTCTACGGCAACCCCGACACGGGACTGATCACGGAGGAGACGCCCTGCGCCCCCGTGAACCCCTACGGCGAGACGAAGCTCGCCGGGGAGTGGCTGGTGCGGGCGGCCGGGCAGGCACACGGGATCTCCACCGTCTGTCTGCGCTATTTCAACGTGGCGGGGGCGGCGGCTCCGGAACTGGCGGACACCGGTGTCTTCAACATCGTCCCCATGGTCTTCGACCGGCTCACCCGCGACGAGGCCCCGCGGATCTTCGGCGACGACTACCCGACACCGGACGGCACCTGCGTCCGGGACTACATCCATGTGTCCGACCTGGCCGAGGCACACCTCGCGGCGGCCCGGCGCCTGTCCGAAGGCGACCTGAGCGGTGATCTGACGGTCAACATCGGTCGTGGCGAGGGCGTCTCCGTGCGCGAGATGGTCACGGCGATCGGCGAGGTGACCGGGGACCGACGGCCGGCCCTCGTGGAGCCACGGCGCCCGGGGGACGCGCCCGTGTCGGTGGCCTCCGCCGCCCTGGCGGCCCGGACGCTCGGCTGGAGTGCCCGTCGCGGGGTACCCGAGATGATCGAGTCCGCGTGGCGCGGCTGGCTGCTGCACCACCAGTGAGGGTGCCCTGACCTGCGGATCGTTTGCCCAGGTCAGGGCACATGACAACGGTGTTCAGTGCCGCGTTGCCGGATACCCCCCGCCCGTAGTTCACTGTGATCCCGGACGGGCTGTTCCGGACCGACGCGCAGGAGGCGGCTTCCATGGGGGCAGGGCACGATCACGGGCACTCGCACGCGCCGGCCGGCGGTACGGCGACCGCCGCGTACGTCGGCAGGCTGCGGGTGGCGCTGTCGATCACGCTCACCGTCATGGTGGTCGAGATCGTCGGCGGCTTCGTCGCGGACTCCCTCGCCCTGGTCGCGGACGCGGCGCACATGGCGACGGACGCGCTGGGCCTCGGCATGGCGCTCCTCGCGATCCACTTCGCGAACCGCCCGGCGACCGGCAACCGCACCTTCGGCTACGCCCGCGCCGAGATCCTCGCCGCCCTCGCGAACTGTCTGCTCCTGCTCGGCGTCGGCGGCTACGTCCTGTACGAGGCGATCCAGCGGTTCGTGACGCCGGCCGACACCGAGGGCGGGCTCACCGTCGTGTTCGGCGCGATCGGCCTGGTGGCGAACATGATCTCGCTGACGCTGCTGATGCGCGGCCAGAAGGAGAGCCTGAACGTACGCGGGGCGTTCCTGGAGGTCGCGGCGGACGCGCTGGGCTCGCTCGCGGTGATCCTCTCGGCGACGGTGATCCTCACCACGGGCTGGCAGGCCGCCGACCCGATCGCCTCCCTCGTCATCGGCCTGATGATCGTGCCGCGCACCTTCAAGCTGCTGCGCGAGACCCTCGACGTCCTGCTGGAGTCGGCGCCCAAGGACGTCGACATGTCGGAGGTGCGGACCCACATCCTGGCGCTGGACGGTGTCGAGGACGTGCACGACCTGCACGCCTGGACGATCACCTCGGGCATGCCGGTGCTGTCCGCGCACGTGGTGGTGCGCTCGGACGTCCTCAGCGCGATAGGGCACGAGAAGATGCTGCACGAGCTCCAGGGCTGCCTCGGCGACCACTTCGACGTGGAGCACTGCACCTTCCAGCTGGAGCCGATCGGGCACGCGGAGCACGAGGCGCATCTGTGCCACTGACACACGTGTACGGTGCATGAAACGCCCGTTCTGGCGGAATGCAGCGATCCGGCGCACCTTTGCGTCCTCCACCCCACAGCACCGCCCCGAGCGGTTCCCCTGCCGCCGCGCCGGGCACGACAACTGCCGGGAGTGCCGGATTCGTGCGGCACACTTGGGGCGCGAAGACCGATGTGAAGGATGGGTATGCCGACCACACCTGCCACCACGACGCACACACCGTCGAACGGCGCCGCGAACGCGATCCTGCTGGAACTGGTCGACGAGCACGGTGTGACGATCGGCACCGCGGAGAAGCTCGCCGCCCATCAACCGCCGGGACAGCTGCACCGCGCCTTCTCGGTGTTCCTCTTCGACGAGCGGGGCCGGTTGCTCCTCCAGCAGCGTGCGCTGGGCAAGTACCACTCCCCCGGTGTGTGGTCCAACACCTGCTGCGGCCATCCCTACCCGGGCGAGGCGCCCTTCGCGGCTGCGGCCCGCCGGACGTACGAGGAGCTGGGCGTCTCCCCGTCCCTGCTCGCCGAGGCGGGCACGGTGCGCTACAACCACCCGGACCCGGACTCCGGTCTGGTCGAGCAGGAGTACAACCACCTGTTCGTCGGGTTGGTGCAGTCCCCGCTCGGCCCGGACCCGGAGGAGGTCGGAGCGACCGCCTTCGTGACCCCGGCCGAGCTGGCGGAGCGGCACGCGAAGGACCCCTTCTCGGCCTGGTTCATGACGGTGCTGGACGCGGCCCGTCCCGCGGTCAGGGAGCTGACGGGCCCGTCGGCCGGCTGGTGAGCGCCGGCGCGCTCAGGACACGCGTACGGCCTTGAGCGGCAGGGCTGCCCAGATCACCTTGCCTCCGCTGGACGTGTGCTCGACGTCGCAGACGCCACCCGCCTCCCGGGTGATCTCGCGGACCAGCAGCAGCCCCCGGCCCCCGGTCTCGCTGTGCGCGGCCTCCAGGGCGGTCGGCCGGTAGGGGTGGTTGTCCTCCACGGACACCCGCACCCACTCCGCGCCCACGGCCACCTCCACGGCGAGCATCGGCGAGAGGAGGGCCGCGTGCCGCACGGCGTTCGTGACGAGCTCGGACACGATCAGCAGGAGGCCCTGGACCAGGTCGTCCGAGACGGGCACTCCCTGGCGGTACAGCAGGTCCCGCACGGCGTGCCGTGCCTGCGGGACCGACGCGTCGACGGCGGGGGCGGTGAACCGCCACACGCCCTCGTACGGCAGCGGGTCCGGTGCGAGAGGCTCCGGTTCGAGGGGCTCCGGTCCTGGAGGTTCCGCTCCGCCGCCTGGTGGGCGGGGGTCGTACCCACGCCCATGGTCGTCCATTCTTCGGTCGCCACCCTTGCGCTCGATTGTCACCACACATCGAGTGTTGGCAGCAGGTCGCTCCACTCCGGATGCCTGAACAGAAGTCAGCGCATATCGAGTACCTATGGCCGTTTCCGCACGCATCCACTCGGGTTCTGTCGGTTTGGTGGCCGCCTCTTGCTGATCGGTGACCGTTCCTACGATCTTGCGCCCGCCGAAGCCGGTGGTGGTGGTGCCGATCACGTCCTTGCCGCTGCTTGATCGAAAGGTCGAGGGTTGGAGCTAGCATCCGACGCATGGAGCTCCCGGATCCGCAGCTGCTGCACACCGTCGTCGACTCGGTCGCCACCGTCGTGGTCCACCATCCGGCCAAGCGCAATGCGATGACAGCCGCGATGTGGCGGGCGCTGCCGCCGCTGCTGGACACGCTGGCCGCCGACCCGGACGTCCGGGTGCTCGTGCTGACCGGTGAGGGCGGGACCTTCTGCGCGGGCGCCGACATCTCCACGCTGCGTCAGGGGCCCGAGGAGGCGCAGGGGCTCGCGGTGGGCGCGGAGGAGGCACTGGCGGCCTTCCCGAAGCCGACCCTGGCGGCGATCCGGGGGCACTGCGTGGGCGGCGGGTCGCAGCTGGCGGCCGCGTGCGACCTGCGGTTCGCCGAGCAGGGCGCGCTGTTCGGGGTGACGCCGGCGAAACTGGGGATCGTGTATCCGGCGTCCTCCACCCGGCGGTTGGTGTCGCTGGTCGGACCGGCCACCGCCAAGTACCTCCTGTTCTCCGGTGAGTTGATCGACGCGGAGCGGGCGCTGCGCACGGGCCTGGTCGACGAGGTGCTGCCCGGGGGCGAACTCGCCGCACGAGTGGCGGAGTTCGCCCGGATCCTGGCGTCCCGCTCGCAGCTGACGCAGGCCGCGGCGAAGGAGTTCGCGAACGGCCGCACGGACCGGGACGCCCACTGGACCGCACAGGCGCGGGACAGCGGCGACACCGCGGAGGGGGTCGCCGCGTTCCTGGAGCGCAGGACGCCGCGCTTCACCTGGACTACGTCAGGATGAAGCGGCTCTTGGAGCGGAACTCCTCGACGAGGTGCGCGGGCGCCTTGTGCGGCGAGCCGGCGTCGTAGGGCGGCTGCGGATCGTACTCGGTCAACAGCTGTACGGCCTGGGCGTGTTCGTCGCCCGCGATCCGGCCGAGCAGAGTGAGCCCCATGTCGATGCCGGCGGAGACCCCGGCCCCGGTGACGTACTTGCCGTCGAACACGACCCGCTCGCCCGTCGGTTCGGCGCCGAACTGCTTCAGGAAGTCCAGGGCCAGCCAGTGGGAGGTCGCGCGGCGGCCCCGGAGCAGCCCCGCGGCCGCGAGCAGCAGGGAGCCGGTGCACACGGACGTCGTCCAGGTGCTGGTGGCGTCGGCGGCCCGCAGCCAGTCGAGCAGCACCGGGTTCTCCATCTGCGGGGTCTGTCCGGGGCCGCCCGGCACGATCACGATGTCGGGGTCCGGCACCTCGGCGAGCGTCCGGTCGGCGGTGAGGGCGAGCATGCCGGTGTCGGTGCGCACCGGGCCGGTCCGCTCGGCGACGAACACGGTCTCCGCGTCGGGGAGGCGGCCGAGGGTCTCGTACGGTCCTACGGCGTCCAGGGCGGTGAAGCGGTCGTAGAGGACGATCGCGATCTGCACGGGTGGTCCTTTCAGTGGGCCGGGGTCGGGTGGAAGCGGCGGCGGTACTCGGAGGGGGCCGTGCCGAGGGCTTTGACGAAGGCGCGGCGCATCCCCTCGGGTGTGCCGTAGCCGCTGGCGCGGGAGACCTCCTCGACACCGTCCGAGGTGTCCTCCAGGAGGCGGCGGGCGTGTTCGAGCCGGACCCGGTCGACGTAGCGGCCCGGAGTCATGCCGGTCTCGGTCTGGAAGGCGCGGGCGAAGTGGCGGGGCGAGAGGCGGGCGCGGGCGGCGAGGGTCTCGACGCTCAGGTCGTCGGCCGGATGCTCGGTGATCCACTGCTGGACCTCCCGCAACGGCTCGCGCCGGGCGGTCTGGGCGGCGAGCTGGGCGCTGAACTGGGCCTGGTTTCCTGGTCTGCGCAGGAAGACGACCAGATGGCGGGCGATGGCCAGGGCGGCGTCCCGGCCCAGGTCCTCCTCGACCAGGGCGAGCGCGAGGTCTATGCCCGAGGTGACGCCGGCGGACGTCGAGACCCGTCCGTCGCGCACATAGATCGGGTCGGGGTCCACCTCGACGTCCGGGTGATCGCGGGCGAGCCGGTCGCAGTACGCCCAGTGGGTGGTGACCCGGCGGCCGTCCAGGAGCCCCGCCTCGGCGAGCCGGATGGCGCCGGTGCACACCGAGACCAGGCGCTCGGCCCGGGGCCCGTGCTCGCGCAGCCAGTCGGTGAGGAGGGCGTCGGGGTGCCGGGTGCCCTGGCCACCGGGCACGAGCAGGGTGTGCGGGGCCTCGGCCCGCGCGAGCGCCTCGTCCGGTACGACGGTCAGGCCGCTGGAGGTGCGTACGGCGGCTCCGTCCAGCGAGGCCGTACGGATGCGGTAGGTGCCCGGGGTGTGCTGCTCGGCCCCGGCGAAGACCTCCAGCGGGCCCGTGATGTCGAGGCTCTGCACGCCGTCGAAGAGGACGAAGAGAACGGTTCGCTGCGCCATGCCCTTGATTCTTGGGCCCCACCGCGATGGCGGCAATGACGAGTTCCCCACCTTTCCTGCCATGCAGGACACACCCGTCGAGCGGATACCAAGCGGTCGGTAACCTGCGGAGCATGACTACTGACGTCCTGGAACCGCGCGCCGGCCGCCGCTGTCACAACCCGCTCAACTCCCTGCACGCCGCGCACTACTTCTCTCCCGACCTGGGCAGGGAGCTGGCCGCGATCGGGGTCACGCACCCGAGGGCCGTCAACTTCGCGGTGCGGGCCGCCGCGCTGGGGCCGGTCGGTCCGGGGGCGGTGACGGCCGCGTTCTACAACTACAAGCACGAGCTGGTGGCCGAGCACGTGCCCGCCGTGTGGGAGACCGCCACGCCCGAACAGGTCCTGGCGGCACGCGCGCGTGCCGTCGACGCGACCCTGCGCCGGCTGCTGGGCGACGAGATCCTGGCGTCGGACGGGATGGCCGAGGCCGCGCGGCTCGCCCTCCGCGCCACCGAGGCCTGCTCGCGTGTCGCGCGCCCCCTGTACTCCGCGCACGCCGACCTGCCGGTGCCCGAGGAGCCCCATCTGGCGTTCTGGCACGCCGCGACACTGCTGCGCGAGCACAGGGGCGACGGGCACCTCGCCGTCCTGATGTCCGCGGAGCTGGACGCCCTGGAGGCTCTGGTGACCCACACCGCGACCGGCCGGGGCATGACCCCGTCCTGGGTGTTCACCACGCGGGGATGGACCCGGCAGGAGTGGGACGCGGCCGTCGGACGGTTGCGCGACCGCGGGCTGCTGGACGCCGACGGCGAGCTGACCGAGGGGGGTGCCGCCCTGCGGGAGGAGATCGAGGCGGAGACGGACCGGCTGGACCGGGCCCCCTACGAACACCTCGGGGCCGAGGGCGTGCGGCGGCTGACCGAGCTCGCGGTGGGGTTCACGCGGGCCGCCCTGGCGGCGGGTGCCTATCCCGCGGACCTGATCGGCAAGCGCTGATCTTTTTCCGGCGCCCCGAAGATTGCCGGGCCGTCCGGGAGGTACCCGTTCCCTTCCCGGTCGCCGTGGCCGGGAGAGGAAAGGGGATTTACATGTTCCGCGCGATCGCAGACGTCCTCCGCCAGATCGGTGGCGCCATCGCCACCGTGGTGACCCTGCCCTTCCGGGCACTGGCCCGGCTCTTCGGCGGTGCGTCCAGCTCCACGCGGAGCCGCAGGGCCTGATGACAACGGCCGGATGACCGCGCCCTGATCCCCTGCTGTCGGTGCCGCCTGCCACAATTGCCGCGCAACCTCAGTGAGAAGGCGGTACGGGATCGTGACGACACCCGGGTCCAGCGGGTCCAGCAGCGCAGGGTCGATCGAAGGCAGGATCGCCGAGGAACTCGGCGTACGGGAGCGGCAGGTCAAGGCTGCCGTGGAACTGCTCGACGGCGGTTCCACGGTTCCCTTCATCGCCCGCTACCGCAAGGAAGCGACCGAGATGCTCGACGACGCGCAGCTGCGCACGCTCGAGGAGCGGTTGCGGTATCTGCGGGAGCTGGAGGAGCGGCGGACGGCGATCCTCGACTCGGTGCGCGAGCAGGGCAAGCTCACCGAGGAGCTGGAGGCGCAGATCCGGGGCGCGGAGACCAAGGCGCGCCTCGAGGACATCTATCTGCCGTTCAAGCCGAAGCGCCGCACCAAGGCGCAGATCGCCCGCGAGGCCGGCCTGGAGCCGCTCGCCGAGGGCCTGCTCGGTGACCCGGGTGTCGCGCCGCTCGCCGCGGCCGCCGCGTTCGTCGACGCCGACAAGGGCGTGCCCGACGCGCAGGCCGCGCTCGACGGCGCCCGGGCCATCCTCACCGAGCGCTTCTCGGAGGACGCCGACCTCATCGGCGAGCTCCGCGAGCGCATGTGGGTGCGCGGGCGCCTGGCAGCAAAGGTGCGGGACGGCAAGGAGGAGACGGGCGCCAAGTTCGCCGACTACTTCGACTTCGCCGAGCCCTTCACGAACCTGCCCTCGCACCGGATCCTGGCGATGCTGCGCGGCGAGAAGGAGGAGGTCCTCGACCTCGTCCTGGAACCGGAGGAGGCCACCGAGGGCCCCTCGTCCTACGAGGGCATCGTGGCCCACCGGTTCGGGATCGCCGACCGTGGGCGCCCCGGCGACAAGTGGCTGACGGACACGGTCCGCTGGGCCTGGCGCACCCGCATCCTCGTGCACCTCGGCATCGACCTCCGGCTGCGGCTGCGGACGGCCGCCGAGGACGAGGCGGTCAACGTGTTCGCGGCCAACCTCCGCGACCTGCTGCTCGCCGCCCCGGCCGGCACGCGCGCGACGCTCGGCCTGGACCCCGGGTTCCGTACGGGCGTGAAGGTCGCCGTGGTCGACGCGACCGGCAAGGTCGTCGCCACCGACGTCATCCACCCGCACGTCCCGGCCAACCGGTGGGACGAGGCGATCGCCAAGCTGGCCCGCCTCGCCAAGCAGCACGCGGTCGAACTGATCGCGATCGGCAACGGCACGGCGTCCCGGGAGACCGACAAGCTCGCCGGTGAGCTCATCACCAAGCACCCGGAGCTGAAGCTCACCAAGGTGATGGTGTCCGAGGCGGGCGCCTCCGTGTACTCGGCCTCCGCGTTCGCCTCGCAGGAGCTGCCGGACATGGACGTGTCGCTGCGCGGCGCGGTCTCCATCGCCCGCCGGCTCCAGGACCCGCTGGCCGAGCTGGTGAAGATCGACCCGAAGTCGATCGGCGTCGGCCAGTACCAGCACGACCTGTCCGAGGTGAAGCTGTCGCGCTCCCTGGACGCGGTGGTGGAGGACTGTGTGAACGGCGTGGGGGTCGACGTGAACACGGCTTCCGCTCCCCTGCTCGCCCGGGTCTCCGGCATCACCTCGGGGCTGGCGGAGAACATCGTGTCGCACCGCGACGCCAACGGCCCGTTCACGTCCCGCACCGAGCTGAAGAAGGTCGCCCGGCTGGGCCCCAAGGCGTACGAGCAGTGCGCGGGCTTCCTGCGGATCCGGGGCGGCGCGGACCCGCTGGACTCCTCCAGCGTGCACCCCGAGGCGTACCCGGTGGTGCGGCGGATGGTGAAGACCGCGGGGCAGGAGGTCGCCTCCCTGATCGGCAACACCGGGGTGCTGCGCTCGCTGCGGCCGCAGGACTTCGTGGACGAGACGTTCGGTCTGCCCACCGTGACCGACATCCTCAAGGAACTGGAGAAGCCGGGGCGTGACCCTCGGCCCGCCTTCAAGACGGCGACCTTCAGGGAGGGCGTCGAGAAGATCGCCGACCTGTCCGCCGGGATGGTCCTCGAGGGGGTCGTGACCAACGTGGCGGCGTTCGGGGCGTTCATCGACGTGGGTGTCCACCAGGACGGTCTGGCGCATGTGTCCGCGCTGTCGAAGACGTTCGTCAAGGATCCGCGGGATGTGGTGAAGCCCGGGGACATCGTCAAGGTGAAGGTGCTGGAGGTCGACATTCCGCGGAAGCGGATCTCGTTGACGCTGCGGCTGGACGACGAGGCGCAGGCCTCCGGCGGTGAGCGGCGTCAGGAGCGCAGTGGGCGTCCCCGGACTCCTCAGCAGCGCCAGCAGCAGCCTCGTCAGCAGCAACCTCGCCAGCAGCAGCGGTCGGCGCCTGCTCCTGCCAACAGTGCGATGGCCGATGCTCTGCGCAAGGCCGGGCTGCTGGATTCCAAGAAGAAGGGGCGGTAACGGTCGTGGGGGGAACTGCGGGCCGGCTGTGGCCGGTCGCGCAGTTCCCCGCGCCCCTTCAGGGCGCTTCAGTCACCTTGCCCGAGGAGAGCTCCAGTCGGCGGTTCACCCTTACCGCGTCCAGCATTCTGCGGTCGTGGGTGACCAGGAGCAGGGTGCCCTCGTAGGCGTCGAGCGCTGATTCCAGCTGTTCGATCGCCGGGAGGTCCAGGTGGTTCGTCGGCTCGTCCAGGACCAGCAGGTTCACCCCCTTGCCCTGGAGCAGCGCCAGCGCCGCCCTCGTCCGCTCCCCCGGTGACAGCGTCGCCGCCGAGCGCATGACGTGGTCCGCCTTCAGGCCGAACTTGGCCAGCAGGGTGCGGACCTCCGCCGGTTCCGTGTCCGGGACGGCCGCGCAGAAGGCGTCCAGGAGCGCCTCCTCGCCGTGGAAGAGCTCGCGGGCCTGGTCGACCTCGCCGATCAGGACACCTGAGCCGAGAGAGGCCTGACCCGCGGTCAACGGCACCCGGCCCAGCAGGGCGCCCAGCAGGGTCGACTTGCCCGCGCCGTTCGCGCCGGTGACCGCCACCCGGTCCGCCCAGTCGATCTGCAGGGACACCGGGCCGAGGACGAAGTCGCCCTGGCGGACCTCGGCGTCCCGCAGGGTCGCGACGACCGCGCCCGAGCGGGGGGCCGAGGCGATCTCCATGCGCAGTTCCCACTCCTTGCGCGGCTCCTCGACCACGTCGAGGCGTTCGATCATGCGCTGGGTCTGCCGGGCCTTCGCGGCCTGCTTCTCGCTGGCCTCGCTGCGGAACTTGCGGCCGATCTTGTCGTTGTCGTTGCTCGCCTTGCGGCGCGCGTTCTTGACGCCCTTGTCCATCCACGAGCGCTGCATCTGGGCCCGGTCCTGGAGGGCGGCCCGCTTGTCGGCGTACTCCTCGTAGTCGTCCCGGGCGTGCCGGCGGGCGACCTCGCGCTCCTCCAGGTATGCCTCGTAGCCGCCGCCGAAGAGGGTGATCCGCTGCTGGGCCAGGTCGAGTTCGAGGACCTTGGTGACCGTGCGGGTGAGGAACTCGCGATCGTGGCTGACCACCACCGTGCCGGCGCGCAGGCCCTTCACGAACCGCTCCAGGCGCTCCAGGCCGTCCAGGTCGAGGTCGTTGGTGGGCTCGTCGAGGAGGAAGACGTCGTAGCGGGAGAGCAGGAGGGAGGCGAGGCCGGCCCGGGCCGCCTGGCCGCCCGACAGGGAGGTCATCGGCTGATCCAGGTCGACCGAGAGCCCCAGGGAGTCGGCGACCTCCTCGGCCCGTTCGTCGAGGTCGGCGCCGCCGAGGTCGAGCCAGAGCTCCAGGCTCGTGGCGTACGCGTCGTCGGCGCCCGGTGCCCCGTCGACCAGGGCCTGGGTCGCTTCGTCCATCAGCCGCTGAGCCTCGGCGACTCCGGTGCGGCGGGCGAGGAACGCGCGGACGGTCTCGCCCTGGCGGCGTTCGGGCTCCTGCGGGAGGTGGCCGACGGCGGCGGAGGGCGGGGAGAGCCGGAGCTCGCCCTCCTCCGGTGCGAGCAGCCCCGCGAGCATCCTGAGCAGCGTGGACTTGCCCGCGCCGTTGGCCCCGACCAGGCCGATCACGTCTCCGGGTGCGACGACTAGGTCGAGCCCGCTGAACAGGGAACGGTCGCCGTGGCCGGCGGCGAGGTTCTTCGCGACGAGGGTGGCAGTCATCAGACCGCCGATCCTAATGGCCGTGGAGCCTGCCCGGCGCTCCGGTTCTCACCGGGCCATCGCCTCCACCAGGACGCTTCCCGAGGTCCGCGCCACCACGAACGACTCGCCTCGCACCGCCTTGGCGTCCAGGGCGATCCGGTGCCGGCCCGCTTCCAGGACGCCGTCGAAGACCTCCCGCGCATGGGTGCGGTAGAGCCGGTCGAGGCGGTACGCCGTCAGCCGCACCCGGCACGGTGAGGTGACCTCGACGCCCGCCTCGCCGTCGGCGGCGACCAGGCGGGTCAGACGGCGCTGCTCCACGGGGCTGCGGTCCAGGGCGTGCTCTATCTGGGCCACGAGCAGCGGGACGATCGGCGCGAGACCGTCGACGTAGGCCACGTCGACGCCCGCACGTTCGAAAGAGCGGCGTACGGCGGCACGTTCCTCCGCGGTGACCGCGCGGCCGAAGGCGACGGCGCCGTAGCCGCGCAGTTCGTCGGCGGGGACGTCGCCCACCCCGTGGGTGATGTCGGCGCCGATGCCGATGATGCGCAGGGCGGCGGCGAGTTTGGCGAGGACGGCGACGCGGGCGCCGATGAGCAGGACCCGGCGGCGGGCGCCCTCCGGTTGGCTGCCGCCGCGGAGCAGGGAGTCGAGCGCCGCTCGGTACTCGGCGCCGCGGAAGCGGAAGGGTCCGATGCCGTGGTAGCCGTTGAGCCGGAGGTCCACGGCCTCCTCGGTCTGCCAGGCGAAGTCCCGCCAGATGAAGTCGTCGCCGTCCCGTTCGATGACGGCGGTGACGGCTCCGCAGGCGAGGTCCTCGCACTCGGGACAGCCGTAGATGACGTAACGGCCGCCCGGAAGCGGGGCCTCCGACTCGCCCAGGAGGCTGCGGACCTGGGCGGTGAAGATCGCGGGCGGGACGTCCGAGGCGAGGGGGGAGACGGCGTCGAGGTCGGAGAGCTGGAAGAGGAGCGGGCGGCCGTCGACGATGAAGTCCAGGAAGTCCCGGTGAATCTGGAAGTCACCGTTGGCGAGGACTCCACCGGCACGCATCGCCGGTGCCAGGCCGAAGGTCGCGTATGCGGCAGACATGGTGTGAGTATTCCCGCCTTTGGGGCGGTCTGAGCACGGCATGGGTCATTCCGCTCGAAGCGGGTGCCGGATCGGCCCGCCGCGGACGAGGAGTTGGCCCTGCGGCCCGGTGCCGTCGGCGTACGCGTGGTCGAAGGGGGAGCGGGCGAGGCGGGCCTGGACGGGCGGCGGGGAGGAGGGGGCCGGGCCTGTCCCCTCCCCCGCACGCGCCGCGCTCAGCTGTGGTCGTGGCCCAGCGGGTCGCCCTCCGTCTCGGTGCCGGGGCCCGGGCCGATCTGGATCCCGAAGTCGCCGTCGTACTTGCGGTGGCCCTCGATCACGGCGAGTTCGACGGCCTCGGAGCCCATCTCGCCGCGCACGATGACCGGGTCGCGGCGCAGGTCGCGCATGAGGGCGACGCACATGCCGATCATCACGAGGACGAAGGGCGCGGCGGCCAGGATGGTGAGGTTCTGCAGGCCGGTGAGGGCGTCGCCCTGGCCGCTGCCGACGAGCAGCATGATGGCGGCGACGGCGCCGGTGACCACACCCCAGAACACGACGACGAAACGGCCGGGTTCGAGCGCGCCCTTCTGGGAGAGGGTGCCCATCACGATGGACGCGGCGTCGGCGCCCGAGACGAAGAAGATGCCGACCAGGATCATCACCAGCAGGCTGGTGACGGTGGCGATGGGGAACTCCTGGAGGACGCCGAAGAGTTGGCCCTCGGGGGTGTTCTCGCCGCCGAGCGCGCCGCCCTCCTTCAGCTTCATGGCCGTGCCGCCGAAGATCGCGAACCAGATCAGGCTGACCGTGCTGGGCACGAGGATGACGCCGCCGACGAACTGCCGGATGGTGCGGCCGCGGCTGATGCGGGCGATGAACATGCCGACGAAGGGCGTCCAGGAGATCCACCAGGCCCAGTAGAAGACGGTCCAGCTGCCGAGCCAGTCCGCGACGCCCTTGCCGCCGCTCGCCTCGGTGCGGCCGGCGAGCTGGGGCAGGTCGCCGAGGTAGGAGAAGACCGAGGTGGGCAGCAGGTCGAGCACGATGATCGTGGGGCCCGCGATGAACACGAACACGGCGAGGATCAGCGCGAGCACCATGTTGGTGTTGGACAGCCACTGGATGCCCCGCTCGATGCCGGAGACGGCCGAGAGCACGAAGGCCAGGGTCAGCACGGCGATGATCGTGACGAGCAGGCCGGTGCTGACGTCGTCCATCCAGTCGAGTTCCTGGAAGCCGGAGCCGATCTGGAGGGCGCCGAGGCCGAGGGAGGCGGCTGAGCCGAAGACGGTGGCGATGATCGCGAGGATGTCGATCACCCGGCCGGCGGCGCCGTTCGCGTGCTTCTCGCCGATGAGCGGGGTGAAGACGGCGCTGATGGTCTGGCGCCTGCGCTTGCGGAAGGTGCTGTAGGCGATGCCGAGCCCGACCACCGCGTAGATCGCCCAGGGGTGCAGCGTCCAGTGGAAGAGGGTGGTGGCCATCGCCGTCTCCATGCGTTCACCGGAGTTGGCGGGGTTCGTGCCCGGGGGCGGGTTGGTGTAGTGCGAGAGGGGCTCGCTGACGCCGTAGAACATCAGGCCGATGCCCATGCCGGCGCTGAACATCATCGCGACCCAGGACACCGTCTTGAACTCGGGCTCCTCGCCCTCGGCGCCCAGGTGGATACGGCCGTAGCGGCTCATCGCGAGCCACAGGGCGAACACCACGAAGCACGAGGCGGCCAGCATGAAGGCCCAGCCGCCGTTGTGGATCAGGCCGTTGAGCATGGTGGTGGAGACGTCCTCCAGGGAGTCCGTCGCCGCCCAGCCCCAGATCACGAAGGCCAGGGTGATGACGGCGGTGACCCCGAACACCACTCGGTCGGTCTCGTGGCCGAGAATGCCCGCGGGCCCTTCCCGGCCCGCTCTCTTCTTCAGGTCTTCAGTCATCTGCGGCACCTTCCCCTGGGGCGGTGGATACGCCGGTTTTCACACAGTTCCCCAGGACCTACCACAGGTGCCGCAGATCTCGACCGATTCAGCAGCCGGTGTCGGACCCCCCAACGGGTTCCCCGGCCGTGAGGTGATACGGGGCGCGTTCGTCGAGGAGCAGCGGGACGAGGGCGCGCAGGGGCTGTCTCAGGGAGACGTAGGTGCCCTTCGTCCGCACTCCGTGCAGGGCGAGTTCGTCCTTCACCTCCGTGTACTGGGCGTCGGTGAGCCGGTAGCCGCAGGGCGGGTGCTGGATCACCTCGGCCGGTTCGGGCGGGTCGTTGTCGGCGCCGCCGAGGAAGACGGGGCCTGTCGAGGGCTTGCGGCGGGCCTCGGCGGTGGCCTTCCCGATCTGGGCCCGCCGGGCGTCGGCGAACCCGAACAGGCCCTTCAGCGCGGCCAGTTGCGAGTCCACCCGGCGACGGTTGTTGCTCGCCCCGTCCGTGTCCCCGAGGGGCTCGACCCTGCTCTCGATCAGCAGTCCGATCGCGTGCTTGATGCCGGACATGTTGCGCAGGATGCGTTCCTGGCCGTCGCCGGCGACCTGCTTGACGGGGTCGCCGGTGACCGGGTCGGTCCAGATGCCGTACGTGCCGGTCGAGTGGCCGGCTCTTTCGGCGGCGGGCCGTACGTACTCGCGGGACAGGGTCTCGGACTCGTCGTGGACGGCCCGGTCGGTGTTGAGGTTGCGGGGCCAGAGGTCGAAGAGGTCCTTGTCGTAGTACCGGGGGGTGGCCGAGTACTCGTGCAGGTCGTAGATCACGTCCGGTCGCCGGTCCCGGACGACCTTCGCCATGGCGCGGGCCTCGGCGGTGGCCAGCGCGAGATGGTCGCGGTTGATGTCGACGCCGTCGCTGTTGCCCCGGGTGTCGGCGGCCCGGCCGTCGGGGTTGGCGGTGGGCACGACGAGGACGGTGGTGCGGTCGAGGAAGCGCCGGGTGCGGGCGTCCTTCGCGTACGCCAGATCGCGGACCTTGCTGAGACAGGCCTCGCGGCCGGAGGGCTCGTCGCCGTGCTGGCTGCACACGAGGAGCACCTTGTCCGGGGCCTCGCGGGCGCCGATCTGGACGAGGTTCAGGGGGCGGCCCTGTTTCGTCGTGCCGATGCGGCCGAGGACGACCCGGCGGCTCGACCGGTCGATCTGGGCGAGGAAGTCCTGTTCCTCGGACTCGCTCGTCCAGCGGACGCCCCCGGATTCCTCGAATCCGGTGCGGGGCGGGGCGTCGGCCGCCTGTGCCGGGACCGCGAGCAGGGACGCGGCCAGGGCTGCCGTGCTCAGTGCGACGGATCGGATCGTCATCCTCCCTCCGGGACGCGGTGGGCGGTCCGCGGGGCCCGGACGCCGTCGAGGGCCGCCGTCCCACGGGGTACGGCGGTCTCGGCGCCCTTCGTGGCGTGCGCGAACGCGGCGGCGCCGCCGACCAGCTGGACGCGGGCCGAGGTGCGGGCGAGGTCGATCGTCAGGGTGGGCTTGGTGGAGGGCGGGTCGATGAGGTCCTTGTCGGTGCCTGCGACGATCAGGGCGAGACGGTGGCCCGCCGGGACCACGTGGTCCGTGGCGCCGAGGTCGAGGGTGATGGTGTAGGCCCGGCCCGGGGTGAGCGGGACGCCCTTCTTGTCCGAGGCGTAGTTGCCGAGGTCGGCCCAGCCGCGGCTGACCACCGTGTAGTCGACCGCGGCGGTCTTCGCCCGCGTCTGCTTGAAGCAGCCGCTGTCGCCGGTGGTGCCGGCGCCCCAGCAGGTGCGGTCGGTGAGGGTGGTGATGCCTTCGCCCGAGGCCGCGTAGTCACGGATGGTGTCGGGGCCCAGGTCGACGAGTACGGCGGAGAGGTGCGCGGTCGAGGTGGTCGGGGTCGCGGTGACGGTCACCTTGGAGGCGCCGGACAGGCGGAGGTCCCTGGTGAGGGTGCCGGTGGTGAAGCCCGCTTTCTCGGGGGTCGAGGTGTCGATCCGGGCGGCCCAGTCGGTCTCGCTGAGCGCCGGGTCGTCGGTGAAGGTCTCGGTGCCCTTGGCCTTGGTCAGGCCGAGGGTGCCCACGCCCGGAAGGGCGCCCTTCGCGGGGCGCAGAGTGGCCGCCGAAGTGCCGCGCGGCGGCCAGGACTTCGAGGTGACCCACTGATCGGGGTGGCGTTCGATGTCGGCCATGGGCTCGCGGTCGATGCCGTTGTCGTAGCCGAGGAGTTCGTGGTCGAACCAGCGGTGCAGGGTGTCGACCCATGCCGTGCGGCGGAAGTCGAAGGGGTCGACGTGCCCGGTCTGGGAGAGCCAGATCTTGCGCTCGACGCCGTTCTTCGCGAGGGCGTCCCACCACGGACCGACGTGCTGGAGGCGGACGTTGAGGTCCTGCATGCCGTGCACGAGGAAGACGCTCGCCTTGACCTTCCTGGCGTCCTTCACGTAGTCGCGCTCGGTCCACAGCGGGGTCAGGTCGCCGGTGCGCGGTGCCTGGTCGACGAGCTTCTGCTGGACGGCGGCGCACTTGGCTCGGGCGTCGGGGCTGTCGACGTAGTCGGAGAGCCAGTCGGGGCCGGAGTCGTAGAGCGGGGCGCCCTTGGAGAAGTAGTAGTCGTACCAGGTGGAGATGGCGCTGATCGGGACGATGGTCTTCAGGCCCTCGACACCGGTGGCGGCGACGCCGTTGGCGATGGTGCCGTCCCAGCTCTTGCCGATCATGCCGGTTCTGCCGTTGGTCCAGCCGGCCTTGGCCTTCGCGGTGCCGGTGCGGCTCGTGTAGGCGGTGGCCCGGCCGTTGAGCCAGTCGACGACCGCTTTGGCCGACTGGATGTCGGAGCGGCCGCCGACGTCGACGCAGCCGTTGGAGCGGTTGGTGCCGGCGAGGTCGACGCCGACGAAGGCATAGCCGCGGGGCACGAAGTAGTTGTCGTAGAACAGCGGCATCTGGACGACGTTGCCGTTCGCGTCGTACGTCTTCAGCTGGCTCTCGTTGCCGCGGCCGCAGCAGGAGTAGTACGGGCTGGCGTCCATGATGACCGGGACCTTGCGGCCCTGCTGGGCCGGTTCGCGGGGCCGGACGATGTCGACGGCGACGCGGTCCGTCCTTCCGTCGCCGTCTCCGTCGAGCCGGGTGTCCACCCAGACGGCCTCGCGGACGGCGTTCTCGTACGAGTAGACGGGTTGACTCTCCCTCGGGGCGGCCTGCGCCAGTGCGGTCGCGGGCGTGAGGAAGGTCGCCAGCAGGGCGGCGGTGGCCGCGGCGGCGGTCGCGAGCGGTCTCCAGATCGTGAAGCGCGTGCGTATCGACATGCGCGGACGGTACTGCGGTCAACTCCCGCGCAAAAGAGGGCCTCTTGGGAGCATGACGGCCGAATGGCGATCCTGTGACAGGAGTGGCCGTGGACACGGCGGGCGCACAGGTGGTGAATAGGCTGCGAACAGACTCCGTCCCCCCACGATCGGGAGCTTTCGTGCACCGCAGACTCATCGCACCGGGCGCTTTCGCGGCGGCCTCCCTGATGCTGGCGATCCCGGCGTCGGCGGCGGGCTTCTCCCCCGGCGCCCCGGGAATCGGCGACCCCTACTACCCGGACTACGGCAACGGCGGCTACGACGTCTCCCATTACGACCTGCGGCTGAAGTACCAGCCGGCGACGGACGAACTGGAAGGCACGGCCACCCTCCTGGCACGCACCACGCAGGATCTGTCCCGGTTCGATCTGGACTTTCTCCTCGACGTGAGCGAGGTGCGGGTCAACGGCGCGAAGGCCTCTTTCAGCACCTCGGGCGAGCACGAGCTGCAGATCACGCCCAAGTCGCCGCTGGCCAAGGGCACTTCGGTGACGGTCGTGGTCCGCTACAGCGGGGTGCCTTCGTCGAAGCAGGCGTACGGCTTCACCAGCTGGCACCGCACTCCCGACGGCGGGGTCGGGGCGAACGAGCCCGAGGCCGCCTGGTGGTGGTTCCCGAGCAACGACCACCCGCTCGACAAGGCCACCTACGACGTGTCGGTCCTGGTGCCGGACGGCAGCCAGGCCATCTCCAACGGCACGCTCCAGTCCACGAGTTCACGCCTCGGCTGGACCCGCTGGAACTGGCGCTCCGCCAAGCCGCAGGCCACCTATCTGGCGACCCTGGCCGTCGGTCGCTTCGACCTCACGACCGGCACGACCGACGGCGGCATTCCGGTCGTCAACGCCTACAGCAAGGACCTCGGCGCCAACTCCGGCGCCGCGCGCGCCGGCGTCGAGCGGACCGGGGAGATCGCCGACTGGCTGAGCGGGTACTTCGGGCCGTACCCCTTCGACGCGCTCGGCGGGTACGTGCCGAACACCACTACCGGGTACGCGCTGGAGACGCAGACGCGGCCCTTCTACAGCCCGCGCCAGTTCGCGAACGGCTCCAACACCTCCGTCGTCGTGCACGAGCTGGCCCACCAGTGGTACGGCGATCTGGTGTCCGTGCGCGGATGGAAGGACATCTGGATCAACGAGGGCTTCGCGCGGTACGCGCAGTGGCTGTGGTCCGAGCACGAGGACGAGGGGACCGCGCAGGAACTCGCCGACTACGTGTACGCCTCGCACCCGGCCGACGACGTGTTCTGGACGGTGCGGCCGGGGGACCCCGGGCCGGAGAACCAGTTCGACATCGCCGTCTACGACCGGGGCGCGCTGGCCCTGCAGGCGCTGCGCAACGAGATCGGTGACGAGGCGTTCTTCGCGGTGCTGAAGGGCTGGCCGCAGAAGTACGCGTACGGCAACGCGTCCGTCGCCGACTTCCGGAAGTACGCCGAGGAGGTGTCGGGCCGGCCGTTGGCGGCGCTCTTCGACACCTGGCTGTTCCAGCCGTCGAAGCCGGGGGCACCGGCGGCGCGGGGCGCGTCGATCGCGAGGTCCGCGGAGGCCTCCGTACGGCCTGAGTCGTGGAGGAAGATCGCGGCAACGAACGACGTGCACGAGCACGAGCACTAGGGCTCTGGCGGCCACCCCGAAGAAGCTCGCGTCAGTCCTCCCCGTGGTCGTAGACGGTGACGGGGAGGTCTCGCTTCACCAGGCGCTCGATGATCAGCGGCTCCACTCGGGACCACTTCCCCCCGGCCAGCCCGCACCCTATCCGTGGCATGTGCACGGACGCCTTGAGTTCCACGGCCTTGTCGGCCAGGCGGCCCAGAGCCACGTCGATCGCCTCGTATCGGACCGGGACGCCCTTGCTGCCGCTCCGTGTCCCCCGCTGTCCGATCATGTTGGCCACCCAGACATACTTCTCGACCTGCACGAACTGCACGGCGCCCAGCCCGAAGTCGGTCGACGCGCGCTCCCGGTGCCAGGCGCGGTAGGCGGCCTCCGGCTCGGGCCATCTGCGCGACACCGCGACGACGAAGCCCTTGCCCCAGCCCCCGAGGTCGTTGCAGACGTGCGCGATCAGCTTGGTGCCCTTCACCGACGGAGCGGTGGCGTCGCCTCGGATGTACTTGATCTCCCCCATGACGCCACCGTAGAGGGCGCCACTGACAACGGCGCCCGTCAGTCAGTGAGGTCGGTCAGCTCGCGGTCCGTCGTCCGTTCGACCCTGCGGCGGATGCCGAACCAGCCCGCCACCAGGAGGGCCCCGATCACCGGGACCAGCAGGAGCGTCCTGCGGCCGACCTCGGGGTCGTTCCACATCATGCCCAGGCAGGCCAGGAGGAAGGCGATCGTGGTGATCTCCGTGGCCGGGCTGAAGGGGAGGCGGAAGGAGGGGCGGGTCAGCAGGCCGGCGCGGGCCCGGCGGACGAGGACCAGGTGGCAGACCATGATGATCACCCAGGTGCTGATGACACCGAGGGAGGCGATGTTCAGCACGATCTCGAAGGCCTGACTCGGCATGAGGTAGTTCAGGCCGACGCCCAGCACGCACACCGCGCAGGTCAGCAGAATGCCGCCGTAGGGGACCTGGCTGCGGTTCATGCGGGCCGTGAACCTCGGGGCCGAACCCGCCGTCGCCATCGAGCGCAGGATGCGGCCCGTGGAGTACAGGCCCGAGTTCAGCGAGGACATCGCCGCCGTCAGGACGACCAGGTTCATCACGTCACCCGCCGCCGGGACCCCGATCTTCGACAGGACCGTGACGAAGGGGCTCTCGTCGGCCGAGTAGAGCGATCCCGGCAGGAGCAGGGCCAGCAGGACGACCGAGCCGACGTAGAACAGACCCACCCGCCACATGATCGAGTTCACCGCGCGCGGGACGACCTTCTCCGGCTCGGCCGTCTCCCCCGCCGCGACACCGACGAGCTCCAGCGCGGCGTACGCGAAGATCACGCCCTGCATGACCAGGACGACCGGCAGGAGGCCGTGCGGGAGGACGCCGCCGTTGTCGGTGATCACGCCCACGCCCGGCGTCTGCCCGCCCACCTCGTGCCCGGTGGCCAGCAGGAAGATGCCGATCAGCATGAAGCCGACGAGTGTGGCGACCTTGATGATGGCGAACCAGAACTCCATCTCGCCGAAGATCTTCACCGAGATCAGGTTCACGGCCAGCACGACGGCAAGGGCGATGAGCGCCAGCGTCCACTGGGGGATGTCGGTGAACAGGCTCCAGTAGTGCGTGTAGAGCGCGATCGCGGTGATGTCGGCGATGCCGGTGGTCGACCAGTTCAGGAAGTACATCCAGCCGGCGACGTACGCGCCCTTCTCGCCGAGGAACTCGCGCGCGTACGACACGAAGGAGCCCGAGGAGGGGCGGTAGAGGACCAGCTCGCCCAGGGCCCGGACGACGAAGAAGGCGAAGACGCCGCAGACCAGGTAGGCCAGCGCCAGCGCCGGGCCCGCGGTGTGGAGGCGTCCTCCGGCGCCGAGGAAGAGGCCGGTGCCGATCGCGCCGCCGATGGCGATCATGTTGACGTGGCGGGCCTTGAGGTCCTTGCTGTAGCCGGCGTCGCCCGCGTCTGCGGGCGGCGGGGTCACGGCGGTGCGGGAGGCGGCCTGTGCCGCGTGCACGGCGTCCTTGCTCACAGGTGGTTCCACTCTCTGGTGCGCCCCGGCGGGTTCCGCTCGGGTTTCCGGACGTGCGTCGGCCCGTACCTCGTGGTCGAAGGCACAGGCCGACGGGTCGCCTGCCCAGGAACCGGCCCCGCACGCGGTGGCGGACGTCACAGGGGCAGGGACCTCCCACATGATCGGAAAGGGGTTGCCGATCGGGTGTCACAGCAGTGGTGAGACAGCGATACTGCTGCACATGACGACCGACCCCTCCCCCGATGCGGATGCCGACGCCGATGCCGGGGGCGATGCCGAGGAGCCGGCCCTCACCGTCGACGAGCTGGCCGCGCGGGCGGGGGTCACGGTCCGCACGGTCCGTTTCTACGGCACGCGGGGGCTGCTGCCGCCGCCGGTGATCGGTCCGCGCCGGGTCGGTCACTACGGCCGCGAGCACCTCGCGCGTCTCGCGCTGATCGAGGAGCTCCAGCACCAGGGGATGACCCTGGCGGCGATCGAGCGGTACGTGCAGCAGCTGCCGGCCGACCTGAGCGCGCACGACCTGGCGATCCACCGGGCCGTAGTGGCCTCCTGGGCCCCGGACGTGGTGGAGCGGGTGACGCACGGGGAGTTGCAGCGGCGGGCGGGGCGGGCGCTGAGCGACGACGACCTGGAGCGGCTCACCGCGATGGACGTCGTACGGCGGGACGGTGACGGCTACCTGGTCGACCTGGGTCTGCTCCGGCTCGGGGTCGGGCTCCTCGACGTGCCGCTGTCCCAGGAGGCGATCCTGGCCTCGCGGAAGGTGCTCATCGAGCACTCCCGGGCCGCCGCGCACGAGTTGTCGCAGCTGTTCCGGGGCGAGGTGGCACAACGCGGCGCACAGGACGTGAGATCACTGTCCGCGCACATGGAACCCCTGGTCGTGCAGGCCCTGCTGACGACGTTCCAGCGGTCGCTGCGGGAGGAGCTGCGGGAGTGGACGTCAGAGGTGGGCGGGGCTTCCTGACACGTTGCGGATACCGCCGGACGGGCCTTGACCGGCCCGCCCGGCGTCACGGCGTGCCGCTCACTCGTCGCTGAACCGCTCCCCCTTCTCCGCCTTCTCCACCAGCAGGGCGGGAGGCGTGAAGCGGTCGCCGTAGCGGGCCGCCAGTTCGTTCGCGCGGGCCACGAAGCCGGGGAGGCCGCCCTCGTAGCCGTTGATGTACTGCAGGACGCCGCCCGTCCAGCCGGGGAATCCGATGCCGAAGACGGAGCCGATGTTGGCGTCGGCGACGGAGGTCAGGACGCCCTCCTCCAGAAGCCTGACCGTGTCCAGGGCCTCGGAGAAGAGCATGCGTTCCTGCATGTCCTCGAAGGGCACTGTCCTCGCGGCCTCCCCGCCCACGCGCGTGAAGTGCTCGCGCAGGCCCGGCCAGAGGCCGATCCGCTTGCCGTCGTCGCCGTAGTCGTAGAACCCCCCGCCGCCGCTGCGGCCGGTGCGCCCGAACTCGTCGACCATGCGGTCGATGACCGCCTCCGCGGGGTGGGGCGTCCAGGTGCCGCCCGCTTCCTCCACCGCCTGCCGGGTCTCCTTGCGGATCTTGCGCGGGAGCGTCAGCGTCAGTTCGTCCATCAGGGAGAGGACCTTCGCCGGGTAGCCCGCCTGCGCCGCCGCCTGTTCGATCGAGGCGGGCTCGATGCCCTCGCCGACCATCGCCACGCCCTCGTTGAGGAAGTGGCCGATCACGCGGGAGGTGAAGAAGCCCCGCGAGTCGTTCACGACGATCGGCGTCTTCTTGATCTGACGGACCAGGTCGAAGGCGCGGGCCAGCGCCTCCTCGCCCGTCCTCTCCCCCTTGATGATCTCGACCAGCGGCATCTTGTCGACCGGTGAGAAGAAGTGCAGGCCGATGAAGTCGCTCTGGCGCTCCACGCCCTCGGCGAGCGCGGTGATCGGCAGCGTCGAGGTGTTGGAGCACAGCAGCGCGTCCGGCTCGACGATGTGCTGGATCTCCTGGAAGACCTTGTGCTTGAGCGACGTGTCCTCGAAGACGGCCTCGATGACGGCGTCGCAGCCGGCCAGGTCCTGGGGATCCGCCGTGGGCGTGATGCGGGCCAGGAGGGCCTGCGCCTTCTCCTGGGTCGTACGGCCCCGGGAGACCGCCTTCGCGCAGAGCTTCTCCGAGTAGGCCTTGCCCTTGGCCGCCGCCTGCGGCGACACGTCCTTCAGGACCACGTCGATGCCCGCGCGGGCGCACGAGTACGCGATGCCCGCGCCCATCATCCCGGCGCCGAGCACGGCCACCTTGCGGACCTGCCGCGGTGTAACGCCCTTGGGCCGGTTCGCGCCGGAGTTCACCGCCTGGAGGTCGAAGAAAAACGCCTGGATCATGTTCTTGGACGTCTGGCCCGCGGCCAGCTCGACGAAGTAGCGCGCCTCGATGACCTGCGCGGTCTCGAAGTCGACCTGGGCGCCCTCCACCGCGGCCGCGAGGATGTTGCGCGGGGCCGGGTAGGGCGCGCCGTTGGTCTGCTTGCGGAGGTTCGCCGGGAAGGCGGGCAGGTTCGCCGCGAACTTCGGGTGGGCGGGCGTGCCGCCGGGGATGCGGTAGCCGGGCCTGTCCCAGGGCTGCTGGGACTCGGGGTTGGCCTCGATGAACGCGCGGGCCTTGGCGAGGAGTTCGTCCTGCGTGGTGGCCACGTCGTCGACCAGGCCGTTCTGCAGGGCCTGCTGCGGGGCGTACTGCGTGCCCTGGAGCAGGACCTTCAGCAGGGCGTCGGCGATGCCGAGGAGGCGGACCGTACGGACGACTCCGCCGCCTCCGGGGAGGAGGCCGAGCGTGACCTCGGGGCAGCCGATCTTGGAGCCGGGCGCGTCCAGGGCGATGCGGTGGTGGCAGGCCAGGGCGATCTCGTAACCGCCGCCCAGGGCCGCGCCGTTGATCGCGGCGACCACCGGCTTGCCGAGGGTCTCGATGCGGCGCAGGTTGCGCTTGATCGCGAGGCCGCCGTCGAAGAGCTCCTGCGCGGTCCCGGGCGTGACCCGGATGAGGTCGCGCAGGTCGCCGCCGGCGAAGAAGGTCTTCTTGGCGGAGGTGATGATGACACCGCGAATGGTGTCCTTCTCGGCCTCCAGGCGGTCGGTGATCACCGCGAGGGAGTCGCGGAACGCCTGGTTCATGGTGTTCGCGGACTGGTTCGGGTCGTCGATGACGAGGGTGACGAGGCCGGTGCGGTCCTGTTCCCAGCGGATGGTCGTGGACTGAGTGCTCATGTGGAAGTGCTCCGTGTGATCCGTCGTATCCGTGGGAGGGGGTCAGATGCGCTCGACGATGGTGGCGATGCCCATGCCGCCGCCCACACAGAGCGTCGCGAGGCCGTACCGCTTGTCCTGGCGCTCCAGTTCGTCGATGAGGCTGCCGAGGATCATCGCGCCGGTGGCCCCGAGCGGGTGGCCGAGCGCGATCGCGCCGCCGTTGACGTTGACCTTGTCCAGCGTGAGGCCCATGTCCTTGACGAAGCGCAGGACGACGGCCGCGAAGGCCTCGTTGATCTCGACGAGGTCGATGTCGTCGATGGTCAGGCCGGCCTTGGCGAGCGCCTTGCGGGTGGCCGGAGCGGGGCCGGTGAGCATGATCGTCGGCTCGGAGCCGGAGACGGCGGCGGAGACGATCCGCGCGCGGGGACGCAGGCCGTAGCGCTCACCGACCTCCTTGGAGCCGATCGCGACCAGGGAGGCGCCGTCCACGATGCCGGAGGAGTTGCCCGCGTGGTGGACGTGGTCGATCCTCTCGACCCAGTGGTACTTCTGCAGGGCCACGGCGTCGAAGCCGCCCAGGTCGCCGATGTCCGCGAAGGACGGCTTGAGCTTGCCCAGGGAGTCGGCGGTGGTGCCGGGGCGCAGGTGCTCGTCGTGGTCGAGGACGGTCAGACCGGCCCGGTCCTTCACGGGAACGACCGAGCGGTCGAAGCGGCCCTCCTTCCAGGCGGTGGCCGCGCGCTCCTGCGACAGCGCCGCGTACTCGTCGACGTCCCGGCGGGAGAATCCCTCGATCGTGGCGATCAGGTCGGCGCCGATGCCCTGCGGTACGAAGTTGACGGCCAGGTTGGTCATCGGGTCGTTGAACCAGGCTCCGCCGTCGGAGGCCATCGGGACCCGGGACATCGACTCGACGCCGCCCGCGAGGACCAGGTCCTCCCAGCCCGAACGCACCTTGGCGGCGGCCATGTTGACGGCCTCCAGTCCGGACGCACAGAAGCGGTTCTCCTGGACGCCGGCGACCGTGTCCGGCAGTCCGGCGGCCACGGCGGCGATCCGGGCGATGTCGGAGCCCTGGTCTCCGACCGGGCCGACGACGCCGAGCACGATGTCGTCGACCGCCGCCGGGTCCAGGTCCGGGAAGCGGGCGCGGATCTCGTGGATGAGTCCGACGACCAGGTCGATGGGCTTGGTGCCGTGCAGGGCGCCGTTCGCCTTGCCGCGGCCGCGCGGGGTGCGGATCGCGTCGTACACGTACGCTTCGGTGCTCACGAGGAAGCCTTTCAATGAGGGTCAGCTCAGCAGGGAACGGCCGATGATCTCTTTCATGATCTCGGTCGTGCCGCCGTAGATGGTCTGGATCCGGCCGTCCGTGAAGGCCTTGGCGACCGGGTGTTCGCTCATGTAGCCGTAGCCGCCGTGCAGTTGCAGGCAGCGGTCCGCGACCCGCTTCTGGAGCTCGGTCGCCCACCACTTGGCCATGGAGGCGTGGACGGCGTCCAGTCCGCCGTCGCTGTGCTCCTCGACGCAGCGGTCGACGAAGGTCCGCGTGACGGCGCACTCCGTGGCCATCTCGGCTATCTCGAACCGGATGTGCTGCTTGGTGGCGAGCGGCCGCCCGAAGGCCTCGCGCTCCTTGACGTACTCGGTGGTGATCTCCAGGAGGTGTTCGGCAGCGGCGATCGCGGAGACGGCGATGCTCAGGCGCTCCTGGGCGAGGTTGGTCATCAGGTGCCCGAAGGCGCCGTCGCGCTCGCCGAGGAGGTTCTCCTTGGGCACGCGCACGTCGTGGAAGAACAGCTCGGCGGTGTCCTGCGCCTTCTGGCCGATCTTGTCGAGGTTGCGGCCGCGCTCGAAGCCCTCCATGCCGCGCTCGACGACGAGCAGGGACAGTCCGCGGGCCCCGCCCTCCGGTGTGGTCCTCGCGACGACGATCACCAGGTCGGCGAGGATCCCGTTGGAGATGAACGTCTTGGAGCCGTTCAGCAGCCAGTGGTCGCCCCGGTCCTCCGCGTGCGTGCGGATGCCCTGGAGGTCGGAGCCCGCGCCGGGTTCGGTCATGGCGACGGCGGTGATCAGGGAGCCGTCGCAGAAGCCGGGCAGCCAGCGGCGCTTCTGCTCCTCGGTGGCGAGGCCGGTGAGGTACGGGCCGATGACGTCGTTGTGCAGGCCCAGGGCGAGTCCGGGGGTGCCCGCGCGCGTGAACTCCTCGGCCAGGACGGTGGCGTAGCGGAAGTCGGCGGTGCCGCCGCCCCCGAACTCCTCGGGCACGGCGAGTCCGAGGAGCCCCTGCTTGCCGGCCGCGCGCCACGCGTCGCGGGAGACGATGCCGTCCTTCTCCCACTGCTCGTAGTGCGGCAGGACCTCCCTGGCCAGGAAGGCGCGCACGGTCTCGCGGAACGCGTCGTGCTCGGGGACGAAGAGCTGCCGCTTCATTCGGGGCCTTTCATGCGGGGCCCTTCGTGCGGGCCTTTCAGGAGATCCGGTACGTCCCAGTCGCGCGCCACGTCCGCGGTGTCGGCGCCGGCCCTGGCGGGCCCGGTGCGGACGGCCGTGGGGGTCGCGGAGAAGCGGGGGGCGGGGGCCGGCTGGGTGATGCCGCCGTGGTCGGTGAAGGTGCCGCGGGCGGCGAGGTGCGGGTGGTGCGGGGCCTCGCGCAGCGACAGCACGGGTGCCACGCACGCGTCGGTGCCCTCGAAGACGGCCGCCCATTCGTCTCTCGTACGGCTCCGGAAGCGGGCCGCGACCGCCTCGCGCAGCTCGCCCCAGCGGGTCCAGTCCTTGCGGGCGTCCGCGAAGTCCGTCAGGCCGAGCAGCTCGAGGAACAGGGCGTAGAACTGCGGCTCAAGGGCGCCCACCGCCATGTACCCGCCGTCGGCGGTCTCGTAGGTGCCGTAGTACGGGCAGCCGCCGTCGAGGAGGTTGGCGCCGCGCCGGTCCTGCCAGCCGCCGGCCGCGGTCATGCCGTGCAGCATCGCGGCGAGGTGGGAGGTGCCGTCGACGATGGCGGCGTCGACGACCTGGCCGGTGCCGGTCGCGCGCGCGTGGTGGAGGGCGGCGAGGACGCCGACGACGAGGTAGAGGGAGCCGCCCGCGTAGTCGCCGAGGAGGTTGGCGGGGACGGCCGGGGGGCGGCCCGGTTCGCCGATCATGCCGAGGGTGCCGGTGAGGGCGATGTACGCGATGTCGTGCCCGGCGCGCTGGGCCAGCGGCCCCTCCTGGCCCCAGCCGGTCATCCGGCCGTAGACGAGGGCGGGGTTGCGCGCGTGGCAGTCCTCGGGGCCGACTCCGAGGCGCTCGGCGACCCCGGGGCGGTTGCCCTCGATGAGGATGTCGGCGCGGGCGGCGAGGTCGAGCACGCGGGCGGGTCCCTCGGGTGCCTTGAGGTCGACGACGACCGAGCGCTTGTTGCGGTTGGTGATGTCGTAGGCGGGGTCGATCGAGAGGGCGGAACCGCCGGGGCGGGAGACATGGACGACGTCGGCGCCCAGGTCGGCGAGGAGCATGGCGGCGAACGGGCCGGGCCCTATGCCGGCCAGCTCGACCACGCGCACGCCTGCGAGCGGGCCGGGCCCGGGCGTCGTTGCCGTTGTCATCCAGCCCCCATCGGCGTGACACAACTGATGTAACACCAGTGATGCTAAGAACGCGTTCCACTGGACACAAGACCTGAGCGAGCAAGCGCTTAGCCAATTATGGGGCGGTCACCGCTCATCGAGCTCCGCCGCCAGCCGTTTCGGCGCGATCGCGCGACAGCTCTCCTCGACCCAGTCGCACAGCAGCTCCGCCGCCGGGGCGCCCCGCTCCGCCAGGGGGACACGCACCCAGCCGGCCTTGCCGAGGCCGTACCCGGCGGGTTCGGCCCCCGGAGCGGTGAGGGCGTGGGCGTGGGCCTCGGCGTCCTTGAGTTTGACGGTGACGCCCATCGGGTGACTGCCGTCGCTCACACCCAGGAAGACGAACACCTTCTTGTCGACCTTGACGACGGTCTCGCCCCAGGGGAACTCCTCGGCGGCACCCGGCAGCGCGAGGGCGAACTCGCGCACTTTCTCCCACTTCTTCAAGGTGTTCCTGGGCACGGCCACCGTCCCACCTCCGGGCTCGTCGTCGGGCTCCGCACTCCTCACGCTAGCCTCGGCCACCGACAACGGCGCGTGCGGCGGGATCCAGGAGTGTCATGAGCAGGCTGAAAAAGTCGGACCGTCCCTACGACATCGTGCTCTTCGGAGCCACGAGCTTCGCGGGGGCGCTCACCGCGGAGTACCTCGCCACCCACGGTCCGGACGAGCTGCGCTGGGCCATCGCCGGCCGCAGCGAGGACAAGCTCCGGGCGCTGCGCGAGCGGCTGCCCGAAGGCACCGAGGTCGGGGTGCTCACGGCCGACGTCTCGGACCCGGAGTCGCTGCGCGCCCTCGCCGGGCACGCGCGCGTGCTCGCCACCACGGTCGGCCCCTATCTGACGTACGGCGAGGAACTCGTCGCCGCGTGCGCGGACGCGGGGACGGACTATCTCGACCTCTCCGGCGAGCCGGAGTTCGTGGACCTGATGTACGTCCGGCACGACGCACGCGCGCGTGAGACGGGCGCACGCCTGGTGCACGCGTGCGGCTTCGACTCGATCCCGCACGACCTGGGGGCGTACTTCACGGTCCGGCAGCTGCCGGAGGGCGTGCCGCTGACCGTCGACGGCTTCGTGACCGCGGACGCCATGTTCTCGGGCGGCACGTTCGCCTCGGCACTCAACCAGTTCGCCCGTGGCCGACAGATGGTCGCCGCCGCGCGGGACCGCGGCCGACACGAGCCGCGGCTCGTGGGGAGGCGTGCCTCCGCACCGACCGGCACCCCGCGCTACGCCCCGGAGGTCGGTGCCTGGGCCCTGCCGCTGCCGACCATCGACGCACAGATCGTCCGCCGCTCCGCGAAGGTCCTGGAGCGCTACGGACCCGACTTCCGCTACCGCCACTACGCGGCCGTACGGCGGTTGCCGGTCGCCGTGGGCGGGGTGGCGGCCGTGGGCGCGCTGTTCGCGGCGGCCCAGCTGCCGCCTGCGCGGCGCTGGCTGTCCGGCCGGGTCAGGCCGGGTGACGGGCCGAGTCCCGAGAAGCGGGCGAAGAGCTGGTTCTCCGTGCGCTTCGTCGGCCAGGGCGGCGGCCGACGGGTGTTCACCGAGGTCGCGGGCGGCGACCCCGGATACGACGAGACGGCGAAGATGTTCGCCGAGTCGGCGCTCTGCCTGGCCTTCGACGAGCTCCCGGAGACCTCAGGTCAGGTCACGACGGCGGTGGCGATGGGCGACGCGCTGATCGAACGGCTGCGGCGGGCCGGGATCACCTTCCGCGTGGCCTCGGCCCGATGAACCGGCGTCAGAAGGACCAGCCCGCCACCGTGTAGATCATCCCCACGATCCAGCCGAGCCCCGCGAGCACGCCGAGGACCAGCGCCGCGGTCACGGCGCGCTCGACGGGCCGGTTCGGGTCGGCGAGGGGCTTGGGGGAACGCTGGGTCATGCGGTGCGTCGTCATGCGGAACAGCCTGCCGAGCGCACCGGGGCACGCACATCCGTACAGATACTCAGACGGCGTACTCAGTACCCCTGCCGGGCACGGTCAGGAGGTCGCCTCCCTTAGCGCCCGCCGGCACAGCGCGTCCGCCCTGCGCGTCGTCTCCGGAAGGCGGTACGCCGGTGTGAGCGCGAGGGTGTGGGCGCAGGCGTTGTCGAGGCTCACGCGGTGGCCGACGGAGACGAAGACCGGCTTGACCGCGTCCCGCGTGCGCAGGGCCCGGCCGACCTCCTCCGCGCCCGCCAGCAGCGGCGTCCACGCCCCGCGGCGGGCGCCGGGATCGTCGTACGTGAAGGTGAAGGGGTTCTTGGCGACCCCGATCGTCGGCAGGCCGGTGAGGACGCCGAGGTGGCTCGCGAGGCCGAAGCGGCGGGGGTGGGCGAGGCCGTAGCCGTCGCAGACCACCAGGCCGGGCGGACACGGCAGGGAGTCGAGGGCGGCGAGGACGGTGGGGATCTCGCGGAAGGCGAGCAGGCCCGGGACGTACGGGAAGGAGATCCGGCCCACGGCCGTCGCCTCGGCCACGACCTCGTTCGTCGCCGCGTCCAGCACCACGGCCGCGGCCGCGACGACGTCCCGTTCGTCGTCGTAGGCCACGTCGACCCCGGTGACCCGGCCGGTGCCGGGCGGCGGGCCGGGCTCGTCGAGGACGGTCCTCGCCCGCAGCCCGTCCTGGACCGCACGGGCCTGCTCCTCGGTCGCGGGCCAGCCCGCGGGAATGTCCACTGTCGTCATCGTGGGCACGAGCGTACGGCGCGGCGGCGTAGGCTCGCGATCATGTTCGTACTGGAACTGACCTACACCGCCCCGCTCGACGCCGTGGACGCCGTGCTGCCGGCGCATGTCGGCTGGCTGGACGAGCAGTACGCCGACGGCGTCTTCCTCGCGTCCGGGCGCAAGGACCCCCGCGACGGCGGGATCATCATCGCCGTCGCGGAGGACCGCGCGCGGATCCAGGCGATCGTCGCGGGCGACCCCTTCGTCACGGCCGGGGTGTGCGCGTACCGCGTCACCGAGTTCGCCGCGACGAAGACGGCCCCCGCGCTGGAGAAGTACCGCGAGACCCTCGGCTGAGGGTCAGCTCTTGCCGCCCAGGGCGCGCTGGAGCTGGCTCTTGTTCATGTCGGAACGGCCCTTGACGCCCTTTCGTCGGGCCTCCTCGTAGAGCTGGTCGTAGGTCGGGCCCCCGGAGCCCTTGCCGGACCGCTGCCCACCTCGTTTGCCGGACGACATGTCCTGGGTCGAGGTGCGGCTCGCGGTCCTGGACTCCCCGGACCGGGCGCGTTCCTTGTTGACCGTCCGTGCCGCGATCTCCTCGGCCCGTCCGGTGCTCTCGCCCCGGTCCTGGGCGCTCTTCTTGATGTGCTCGTACTGGCGTTCGCGCTTGGAGCTCGAACCGGCTGGCATGGGGGATCACTCCTTTCGCCGTCGGCGACCGGGTACCCGCATTTCGCCGCTCATTGCTCCAGACGAGCCACCCGTCCCTTCTCCCCGGCCGCCCAGCAGCCGCCGTCGACCGTGCAGTCCACGGTGTCGTAGGAGCCGGTGTCCACCGTCCGCCAGGTCCGGCCGCCGTCCCGGGTGAGGTCCGTGCCGGTGGGTCCGACCGCGAGGGCGGCGGTGCGGCTGTGCGGGAGCCAGGCGACGCCGGAGCGGTAGCCGGCCGGCGGCGTGGCGGCGGGCTGCCAGGTGCGGCCCGCGTCGGTCGTACGGGCGCCCGCGCGCGGGGAGGCCTGGTCGGGGTTGTAGTCGCCGCCGACCGCCAGTCCGTGCGCGCGGTCGCGGAAGGCCAGGGCGAAGACGCCCTTGGCCGAGGCGCCTCCCGGGATCGGTGTGTCGGAGGCCGTCCAGGTCAGGCCCCGGTCGGCGGAGTGCAGGACACGCGCGCGTGCGCCGCCGCCGGTGGCGAGCCAGACGTCCCGCGGGCCCGAGCTGACCAGGCACTGCCCGCTCGCCGCGAAGCCCGCCTCGCCCTCCAGCGCGGCCGGCATGCCCTTGTTCGGCAGCACCTTCCAGGAGCGGCCGCCGTCGGAGGTCGACAGGATGCGGAACCTGCCGTCCACCGGGTCGCTCATGGCGAGGCCGTGGCGGTGGTCGAAGAAGGTGAGGCAGTCGTAGAAGGCCTTGGCGTCGGTGTTGCGGAAGGACTCGGTCCAGGTCCTGCCGCCGTCCTCGGTGCGGTACACGCGGGACGCCTCGCCCTCCCCGATGGCCAGCACCACCGCCCGGCGCGCGTCGAAGGCCTCGACGTCCCGGAACTGGAGTTCGCCGGCACCGGGCGGCGAGACGTTTCGCCAGCTCGCCCCGCCGTCCGTGGTGCGCAGCACGGTGCCCTGGGTGCCGGCGAGCCAGGCGGTGTCCCGGCTGATGGCCGAAAGTCCGCGGAAGCGCACCTCGGGGGTACCGCTGTCCTTGAGCTCCCAGTGCGGAGTGCGGCCGTCCGGATCATGTGCCTCGGCCGGTACGGCGGTCAGGGCGGCCAGCGCCGCCGCACAGGCCGCTCCCGCGGCGACGGCCCGGATCGTCAGGCCCTTACGTCTCTTGTCTCGCGTGTTCCCCAAGCGCCTCATGGCGGGCGAAGCTAGTCCACGCGCCGGGTCCCGGTCCAGATGCCCTCGGCCGTCCGCCGGGTGGTGCGCGGTTCGCCACAAGTGGCTCTCGGGGCACGGGAGGAGGACTGGATCACACCAGTGCATGAAGACGGTGACAGAGGTCACTCGACTTTCGTGTACACGGATTGGCTCATTCCGTCGTCTCTTCCATTGCCCGTCCCACCCGGAAGCCCAACCAGCCGTCACAAGGGAGCAAGGCGTTGTCCACCGTCATCGAGCAGCCCGTAGAGGCCCGTCTCGTCGCCGCGGCACCGCGGATGCCGAGCATTCCCGCCACACTGCACTACGACCGTTGCGATCCGTTCGCCATCCGCATGACCTTCCCCGCCCCGGCCACCCTGGAGGGCGTCGAGGTCTGCTGGACCTTCAGCCGCGAACTGCTCACCACCGGCCTGCACGAACCCGACGGACACGGTGACGTCCGGGTGCGGCCGTACGGCTACGACCGCACCGTTCTCGAGTTCCACGCCCCCGAGGGCACCGCCGTCGTGCATGTGCGCACGGGCGAGCTGCGCCGCTTCCTGGAGGCGACGAACGACCTCGTGCCGACCGGTCTCGAGCACCTTCAGCTGGACCTCGACCACGACCTCGCCGAGCTGATGCGCGACGCCTACTGACGCGGGCCCCCGACAAGGGTGTTGAGCTCGCCGTGGTCGAGCCCGTCGGCCAGCGCGTCGTAGGTCCCCGCGTCCAGCAGCTCCCGCGCGGCACGGCGGACCAGGGCGTGTGCGGCCTGGGCGATGCTCGAACCCGCGCTGACGCGCGCCACGCCGAGTGCGGCCAGCTCGGCGACGGACGGGGCGCCGGGTCCGGCCAGGACGTTCAGCGGAGCGTCGACGCCGTCGACGAGGAGCTCGACGGTCCCCGGGTCGACGGCCCCGGGGACGAAGATCCCGTCCGCGCCCGCCGCGAGGAAGGCGGCGGCCCGCTCCAGGGTGAGGTCGACTCCCCCGGCCCCGCGCAGGAACGTGTCGATACGGGCGTTGATGAACAAGGGCACGCCCGCCGCGTCGGCGGCCTCCCGGGCCGCGGCGATCCGCTCGGCCTGCTCGGCGACCGCGCGCAGCGGTTCGCCTCCGTCGGCCCGCCCGGCCTCCCCGTACAGGGCGTCCTCGAGGTTCACCCCGACCGCGCCCGCCGCCAGCACCGCCCGTACGGTGTCGGCGACGCCCGCCGCGTCCCGCGCGTATCCGGTCTCGATGTCCGCGCTGACCGGCACGTCCACCACGGCGGCGATCCGCGCCACGGCGCCCAGGGCCCGCTCCCGGTCCAGACGGTCGCCGTCCGCCGCACCCAGTGCCCAGGAGAGCCCGGCGCTCGTGGTGGCCACGGCGGCGGCACCCGCCTCCGCGACGATGAGGGCGCTCGCGGGGTCCCAGGCGTTCGGCAGCACCAGCGGGGTGCCGGGGACGTGCAGGGAACGGAAGGCGAGGGCGCGGTCGTGGAGCGTGTCCGGGTTCGTCATGCGCCTCACCCAACCACCGGCCCCCGCGGCCTTGCCGGCAGGAATCCGACGCCGACGTTCAGGCGCGTGCCGCGACCGAGGCCACCGCCCCGCGCACCCCGTGGACGAGCTCCCGCAGCACCGGCGCCACCGGTCCGCTGCGCCGGACGAGCTCCTCGACGCGTGCCTCGTGATGTTCTCCGCCCAGCAGCAGGGTGCGCAGTTCGGCCGCCGCGGCGAGCGCGAAGAGGGCCGCGTCCCGCTCGGAGACGTCCACGGCCGGCACGGGTCCCCGCAGGATCTGCCGGGCCTGCTCCTGGAGTGCCTGCACGGCGGCCGGGCGGGCGAGGTCGTAGTCCACCGTGGGGAACAGCCCGAGGGCCCGCCTCTTGTGTGCGCGCAGCTGTCCGCCCGCCGTGAGGTGCTCCCGTACGGCGTCCAGGGTGATCCGGGTGTGGGGTGTCACCCAGCCGCGCCAGCGGTGCGGCCGGGACTCGCGGACCAGTTCGAGGAGTCCGTCCAGGACGGGGTCGCCGCTCTCGGCGTCCATGTCGACCGGCGTGGCGATGCCGTCCTCGTCGAGGAGCAGCCCGCGCCGGGCCAGCTCGGTGAGGGCTCCGGCCCGGACCAGCTGGGGCAGCTGGGCGGCGCCGGTGGTCTCGGACTTCGAGGTGTCCCAGGCCAGCAGGTAGAGATGGGCCGGCAGGGAGAGCGGGGCGTCGGGCACGGAGCCTCCTGAGGAGCATTAACTCGTTGACAGCCCTGCGGCCGCCTCGTACGGTGTAGAACGCTTCTGTTGCCGTCGATCGGAGTAGGACGTTGCTCGTCTGAGGTCTTGAGACACCGTGTCACACACCTGAGGTGTGTGCGCTGCGTGCGACCTCGGCACACGAGCCGTTCCGATGAGCAGGGCCCTGTCCGTGCCCTCCGGTCCTCCCCCTCGTCTCCCGTGGTCGCGGGTGTCTCGATACGCGTTTGCCCCTTCTCGCTTCGAGCAACCGCGGAGACTCGTATGTCTACTTCCCTCACCTGCACCTCACTCGCCTTCTCCTGGCCCGACGGCACCCCCGTCTTCGAGGGCCTCGACATCGCCTTCGGCCCCGGCCGGACCGGTCTCGTCGGTGTCAACGGGTCAGGAAAGTCCACCCTGTTGAAGCTGATCGCCGGTGAACTCACCCCGGCCGACGGCACGGTGCGTGTCGCGGGCGAGGTCGGTCACCTCCCGCAGAACGTCACGCTCGACACCGGCCTGCGGGTCGACGAGGCACTCGGCATCTCGGCTCAGCGCGCCGCCCTGCACGCCATCGAGGCGGGCGACGTGGCCGAGGAGCACTTCGAGACGGTCGGCGACGACTGGGACGTGGAGGAGCGGGCCCTGGCCACCCTCGGCGAACTCGGGCTCGGCCACATCGGGCTGGACCGCGGGATCGGCGAGGTCTCGGGCGGTGAGTCGGTGCTGCTGCGGCTGGCCGCCCTGCTGCTGCGCCGCCCGGACGTCCTGCTCCTCGACGAACCGACCAACAACCTCGACCTGTACGCCCGCAGGCGGCTGTACGCGGCCGTCGCCGCCTGGCCGGGGGTGATGGTCGTGGTCAGCCACGACCGCGAACTCCTCGACCTGGTCGACCAGATCGCCGATCTGCGCTCCGGGGAGGTCACCTGGTACGGCGGCAACTTCTCCGCCTACGAGGAGTCCCTCGCCGTCGAACAGGAGGCGGCCGAGCGGATGGTGCGGGTCGCCGAGTCCGACCTGCGCAGGCAGAAACGCGAACTGGTGGACGCGCAGGTCAAGTTGGCCCATCGCCGGCGCTACGCCCAGAAGATGTACGACACCAAGCGGGAGCCGCGGGCCGTCATGAAGCTGAAGAGCCGCGCGGCCCAGGTCTCCGCGGGCAAGCACCGCATCATGCACGAGGAGCGGCTCGCCGAGGCCAAGGACCGGCTCGACGAGGCGGTGGAGGCCGTACGGGACGACGACGAGATCCGCGTCGACCTGCCGTACACGGCGGTGCCCGCGGGCCGTACGGTCCTGACCCTCATGGATCTGGAACTCGCCCACGGGGCACGGGTGAAGGGCGGTCTCGACCTGCGGGGGCCGGAGCGGGTCGCGCTGATCGGGCGCAACGGCTCGGGCAAGACGACGCTGCTGCGGACGATCGCCGGGGAGCTGGAGCCGGTGTCGGGCGAGGCGACGGCTCATGTGCCGCTCCGCTTCCTGCCCCAGCGCCTCGACGTCCTCGACGACGGGCTGTCGGTCGCCGAGAACGTGGCCCGGTTCGCGCCGGGCGCCACCAACAACCGGGTGCGGGCCCGTCTCGCCCGCTTCCTGTTCCGGGGCGCCCGGGCCGACCAGCAGGCGTCGACGCTGTCCGGCGGCGAACGCTTCCGTGCGGCCCTGGCCGCGCTGATGCTGGCGGAGCCCGCACCCCAGCTGCTCATGCTCGACGAGCCGACGAACAATCTCGACATGGCGAGCGTGCGGCAGCTGACCTCGGCCCTGGAGTCCTACGAGGGCGCGCTGGTCGTGGCCAGTCACGACCTGCCGTTCCTGGAGTCGATCGGCATCACGCGCTGGCTGATGCTGGACGGCGAGCTGCGGGAGGTCACCGCACAGGCCCTGGAGTTCCCGGCGTAGCGTCCACGACGGCCGCCAGGTCCGCGCCCGCCCGGAGCAGTGCCACGCTCCGGGCGGCGATCCGGTCGAGCCGTCCCCGCAGGATGCGCCGGGCCTCCTCGGGCCCGTCGAGGCCGTCCAGGGAGCTCATCACCTCCCGCACGACCGGGATGCCGTACCCGCCGGCGCGCAGGGCGACGACGACACGCGCCGCCCTGATCGCCGGCGGGCCGTAGCGGCGCGCCCGCAGAGTGGTCACCCGTTCCGGGCGGACCAGCCCCTCCTCCTCCCAGAACCGCAGGGTGGAGGACCGTACGCCGAGGGCTTCGGCGAGCTGCGTGATGGTCATGAAGTCGTCGTCCTGACCGTCCTCCTCGGCCCGGACGCAGTCGAGCGCCCGCTGGGCACGCAGCACCTCCGCGCGTTCCCGCGCGAGCCGTGCGTGGATCTCGTCGACCGCCGCGGCGGCCTCCACGGTCGTCCCCGTCCGCAGTTCGGCGAGCAGTCGCCGGGCCTCGACCGGACCGGCCGCCTCGGCCAGTCCCCGGTACGCGCGCAGCGCGTGCACATGGGTCGCGGTGTAGGAGCGGTAGCCATTGGCCTCGCGTTCGGCCGGCGGGATCACTCCCAGCCGCTCCAGGTCGCGCACCTGCTGCACCGAGTACCCGCACTGTCCGGCGACTTCGACGGTCCGCATCGGCCCCAACCCCACACGAGCACTTGAAGGTCACGCTTGAACCATGAGTATGGAGCAGATCATCGCGACCGTACGCGGCTTCGACGGAGCCCTCGTGGTCGTCCCGGAGCCGGGCGGGGACGCGCCCGAGATCGCGTGGGGCGACGCGTTCTTCTACTACGCCCCCGACGGCAGGATGCCCCGCGCGACCCAGCCGTACGGGACGGTCGTCACCAAGAACTACCCCGCCGACACCGCCTCCGACCTGGATCCGCCGGGCCGCCGGCGGGTCAACGTCCAGGTCGGCCGTACGGCGGTGGCGGGCCTGGTCGGCGAGGAGCACGACCTCGCGGCGGCGGACGTGGTGCTGCCGCACCCGCTCCACGGCGCCCAGGGCTGGATCTGTGTCGTGAACCCCGGCGAGAGGACCACCGGGACCGTCGTACGACTGCTGCGTGAGGCCCATGAGGCGGCACGCGCGCGTGCGGCGCGGCGGCACGCGTGAGGAGTGGCGCGTCTCAGGAGGGCCACAGCCTGACTGAGGGGGTTTTGTCGACACGGACCGGCGCTGCATGATGGCTGACCGGCCCCCTCACGGGCGCCGCCCCTGTCCCGCCGATACGGAGTTCCCTCGTGCCCAGCAAGAAGGCCCTCGTCCGCCGCCCCAGCCCGCGCCTCGCCGAAGGCCTGGTGACGCACGTCGAGCGGGAGAAGGTCGACGTCGACCTCGCCCTCGAACAGTGGGAGGCGTACGTCGAGGCCCTGCGCGCGCACGGCTGGGAGACCGTCGAGGTGGACCCGGAGGACGACTGCCCGGACTCGGTGTTCGTCGAGGACACCGTCGTCATGTACAAGAACGTCGCCCTGATCGCCCGCTCCGGCGCCGAGTCCCGGCGCGAGGAGACCACCGGCGTCGAGGAGGCCGTGGCGCGCCTGGGCTGCTCGGTGAACTGGATCTGGGACCCGGGCACCCTGGACGGCGGCGATGTGCTGAAGATCGGCGACACGATCTACGTCGGCCGGAGCGGGCGGACCAACGCGGCCGGCATCCAGCAGCTGCGGGCCGCCTTCGAACCGCTCGGGGCCCGGGTCGTCGCCGTACCGGTGAGCAAGGTGCTGCATCTGAAGTCCGCGGTCACCGCACTGCCCGACGGGACCGTCGTCGGGCACATCCCCAAGGTGGACCGGCCCGCGCTCTTCCCGCGCTTCCTGTCCGTGCCCGAGGAGGCCGGCGCCCACGTGGTCCTGCTCGGCGGCCCTCAGCTGCTCATGGCCGCGAGCGCGCCGAAGACCGCGGAGCTGTACGCCGACCTCGGATTCGAACCGGTCGTGGTGGACATCAGCGAGTTCGAGAAGCTCGAGGGCTGTGTGACTTGCCTCTCAGTGCGACTGCGGGAGCTGTACGCCTGAGTCGGTGAGCGCATCATGCCGACGCCCCTTGGACCTGCGCTTCCGGGGTACTCGTCATGTTCGGGGAACACTGCTGATCAGGGATGTTTACAGCGCCCTTAACCTACGGTCTCGTAACCTACGGTTTCGTAGCCTACGATTCCGTAGGTTCCCGGCGCCGCTCGCCGCTCCCTCCCACCACAATCGCCGCGTCCCCCTGGAGTACCTGTGACGATCACTTCCCCTCACCTCGGCAGCCCGTCCTCCGCCTGGACCGACGCGCGACTGCTGTACGCGCTGGAGGAAGTGGTCGAGAAGGAGCTCAACCGGCATCTCAAGGTCACCAAGGACTGGATGCCGCACGAGTACGTGCCGTGGGGCGACGCCCGCAACTTCCCCGGTTTCTTCGAGGACGGCGAGGCCTGGGAGAAGGGGCAGTCCAAGGTCACCGAGATCGGCCGGATCGCCCTGGTGGTGAACCTCCTCACCGAGGACAACCTGCCCAGCTACCACCACGAGATCGCCTCCCTCTTCGGCCGTGACGGCGCCTGGGGCACCTGGGTGCACCGCTGGACCGCCGAGGAGGGCCGGCACGGCATCGTGATGCGCGACTACCTGCTCGCCTCCCGCGCGGTGGACCCGGACAAGCTGGAGCAGTTCCGGATGGCCCACATGAGCGAGGGCTTCGAGTCGGACAACCGTCACTCGATGCTGCACTCGGTGGCCTACGTCTCCTTCCAGGAGCTCGCCACCCGCGTCTCGCACCGCAACACCGGCCACCAGTCCGGCGACCCGGTCTGCGACCGCATGCTGGCGCGCATCGCCACCGACGAGAACCTGCACATGGTCTTCTACCGGAACCTGCTCAAGGCGGCCTTCGAGCTGGCGCCGGACCTGACGATGATGGCCGTGCGCGATGTCATCGTGAACTTCCGGATGCCCGGCCACGGCATGCCCGGCTTCGAGCGGGCCGCCGCGCAGATGGCGATCGGCGAGATCTACAACATGCGCATCCACCACGACGACGTGCTCCAGCCCGTCCTGCGCTTCCTGAAGGTCATGGAGATCGACGGCCTCGGCCCCGAAGGCCAGAAGGCGCAGGACGAACTCGGTCTGTACATGGGCGGCCTGGACGCGGAGGCCCTGAAGTTCGACGAGAAGCTCGCGGCGCGCAAGGCCCGCATGGCGGCTCGCGCGCAGGCCTGACCCCCTGCCCTGCCCGGCCCGCCGTATATCCGGTGCGGCCCGCCTGCCGCCTGCGTCATCATGCGGCCATGCATGACAGCAGCATGGATCAGCGGGCCGTCGGCTTTCTGCTGGACCTGATCGACGCCGACTGCGCCGCACGGATACGGCGGCGGATCGGCGCACCGCCACCTGGCGCGAACCGACGCCGGGTGGCCTGCGCCGTCCTGAGACTGACCCCGGTCCCCTCCTCCGTGCTGGTGTGGATCCTGGAGCAGGACGACCCCGAGCTCAACGCGGTGGTGTACGGGCACGGTTCGGCCGACGAGCCGCTCCGGCGGGCGGTGCTGCGGGGCGTGCCGTTCGGGCCCGGCCGAAAGGGCCCGGTGTCCGTGGACATCGCCCTGCGCAAGCGCGCGGAAGAACCCCCGGTGCCCCAGTCCGTCGTGGCACGGGGGCTCGTCGGCGCGTTGCGGGCCGCCACCGCCATGGGGCCGGCCAGAAGCGCCGCGTCCATGGTGCTGGGACACGACGACTGGCGGACCGTCACCGCGGCCGACCGTGAGCGGCCCCTGCCCGGCTACGCCCGCTGGGCCCTGTCGGTGCGCCCGGACTGCCCGCCAGAACTGCGCGCGCAGTTCGGCAGCCACCCCAAGTTCGCCCACCGCGTCCGGCAGGCGGGTGTCCTGTCCGGCCCCGGTGACTACGCGAGGGCCCACGGGCCCGCCGCGCACGTGCTGAAGGTGCTGTCCCTGGGTCCCGCGCTGTTTCCCGCGCGCGTACGCGCCGCCGAGGACGCCCTGCGCCCCCTCGTGCACGCCCACCTGGGCGACCGCGAGGAGGCCTGGGCGGTGCTGGCACAGCTCCTCGACACGTTCCACGGCACGGCACCGGAGCTGATCATGACGGCGGGCGCGATCGCCTGACTCCGGCGGGGAGAGGGGCGGCGGGGCGCGGGGAGAAGTGGGGGCGCGGCGCCGCGAAAGGGAGCGAGGCGCGGGAAGCAGCGGGTGGGGGCGCCACGAAACGGGGCGGCGGGGCGCCGGGAGAGGCGGGCGCCGGGAGAGGCGGGCGCCGGCTGGAAACGGGGCCGAGGCGGCCGGCAGGGGGCAGGGCGGCTGGACACGGGGGGCCGGGGCGGCGGGAGAGGGGGCGGGGCCGCGGGAGAGGGGGCGGGGCGGCTGGATTCGAACCAGCGTGTTCTGGTTTTGGAGACCGGTGCGCCTGCCTCTGCGCTACGGCCCCGCCCTTGGTCCCCGAGCGTAATGCGTTGGCCCGTTGTCAGTGGGCGCTGCTACCAATGAGGCACGGGGGATTTCGGTACGGGGGGCTCAACATGGCGTACGGGGAGCGGGGGCGGCGTGTCCCGGTGGTCGACCTGGCCGACCGCCGGGCGCTGGAGCGGTACCGCCCGGCCGACCCGGGGGTGGTCGAGGAGGCACGGCGGCTGAAGGAGGCCGCGCTGCTCGACTTCGGGCTGACCGAGTCGGCGGTGGCGTCCTGGTTGTACGCCAAGTGCCGGCACCAGATCCCGACGACCGCGGTCGACACCGCGGCCGTGGTGGCCTCCGGCGACGGCTCCTGCCTGCTGCTGTACAACCCGGACTTCTTCGTCGGCCTCGGCCTGGACGGGGTCAAGTTCGTGCTGTTCCACGAGGCCCGGCACCTCGTGCAGCGACACCTGTTCACCGACCCCGACCTGCGCGCGGACCCGGTGTTCGAGCTGGCCTGCGAGGTGTCCGTCAACCATGTGGCGCTGGTCCGGCTGGGCCGGACCCGACTGCCCCTCCTGGACGGCCGCCTGACGGGTGTCGATCCGCGCGGCGTCCACGACGCCTACGTCCTGGACCTGACGGAACAGGGCCTGGAGCCGGTGCCGTACGAGACGTTCACCGAGACGGACATGCGGGTGCACGGCGAGCTGAAGCGCATGCGCAACCCGCCCGTCCCGGAGCGGCGGCTGTGCGTGCACCTGCGGGAGGGAGGCGTCCCTGCCGACCAGGAGACCGTCGACACCGTCGTCTCCTCGGCGCTGCTCAACTCCCTGCTGGCGGCCAGGCGGGGGCACACCGGCGCGGAGCGCGAACTGCTCGACCTGATGGGTCGCACCGAGGACGGCAACACCCGGGCCTCGCGGATCTGGGGCAGCCTGGGCGCGGGCGCCCTGCGCGGCGAGACCACGCGCACGCGTACCGTCGACTGGTGGCAGCGCTGGCTCGTGGACGTGCTCGGCTCCAGACTGCGCGACGGCGAGCGGCTGGTGTACCCGAAGAAGCGGGGCGCGCTGCTCGCGGCCCTCGGCCAGGACCCGATGCTCTCGCGGCGCGGCCCGGTCCGCGAGAAGGTGCTCGTCGTCGCGTACGACACCTCCGGCTCCATGCCGGACCACGTCGTCGAGTGGCTCACCCGGCTCGTGGGGCAGATCGACGGGGTCGAGGCGCACTGGCTGTCCTTCGACGCCGTGGTGATGCCGTTCAGGCCCGGCGAGCGGGTCCACGGCGGTGGCGGCACGAGCTTCCAGGTGGTCGCCGACTATGTGGAGGGCCGTACGGAGGCGGCCGGGCGGCGCTTCGACGTCACCCCGGACGCCGTCGTGGTGCTCACCGACGGACACGCCCCGCCCATCACGCCCGCCGAGCCGGACAAATGGATCTGGCTGATCACCGAGGGCGGCAGTGAGTGGCCCGAGACGCACACCCCGGCGATGGACTGCCATCGCGTCATCACAGGATCGCGGTAAATGACCACGGAAACCGAGCAGTTGACGACCTCGCGCCTGGAGTCCTTCATCGACGCGATGATCGACATGGAGCAGACGGGGCAGATCTTCGGCGAGCACGGCATCGGCAAGACGGCGACGTTCTTCTCGCACCTCGCCCGGGCGTACCCGAAGGCGACGCTGGTGTACGTCCCCGCGGCGAACCTCACACCGGACGACCTGCTGGTCAACGCCCCGGTGCGCGACCCGCACACCGGTGAACTGGTCCTGCGCCAGCTGGTGATGAGCCAGCTGAAGCCGGGGCGGCCGTTCGTGCTGCTCGTCGACGACTCCCTGCAGGCGGGCGAGACGATCCAGTCGCAGCTGATGCAGATCGCCTGCAACTGGACGCTCGGGGAGCACGATCTGCGCGCCCTGGGCTGCGTCGGCGTGTTCCTCACGGACAACGAGTCGCTGGCCGAGACCTCGGCCCGGCGCAGCGATCTCGCCCTGCTGGACCGCATGGTGACGCTGCGGATCACGGCGAACGACACCTCGTGGCGGCGGCATCTGGCGGCCAAGTACCGCCCGTGGGACCTGCGTCCGGTGTTCTCGCTGTGGGCGTCGCTCTCCCCCGCCCTGCGCGAGCTGCTGTCCCCGCGCACCCTCGACCACGTCCTGGCGAACGCGCGCGAGGGCTTCCCGCTGCGCTGGGGCCTGCCGCTGGTCGACGGGGAGCGGCTGCGGCTCGCCGAGCCGGGCCGGGACGGCGGACCCGGGCAGAACCGAACCGCGGAGATCCTGGACCGCATCGCCGCGTCGCTCGGCGTGCCCAACCCCACCACGATCCCGGACCCGGTGCGGCAGGTCGTGCGGGCCGCGCTGCGGTGCCGCTGGACGGTGCTGCTCCAGGGCCCGCCGGGCTGCGGCAAGACGGAGCTCGTGCGGGAGACGGTGCGGGCGGGGCTGGGCCGGGAGCCGCTGTACTACTCGCTGCCGGTGACGAACGTCGAGGACCTGTGCGCCCCGATCCCGTCGGCCGACGGCACCCTCGACAACCTGCTGGCAGCGAAGTTCACCGGGCCGGAGCCCAAGGCGATCGTGTGGGACGAGTACAACCGGCCCAAGGACAAGGCGGCGTTCGCCAAGCTGATGGAGATCACGCAGGAGTGGTCGCTGGCCGGGCGCCGGATCGAGAACCTGCGGGCGCAGATCGCGGTGCAGAATCCGCCGTACCACCTGGGCCGCAAGATGCTGGTGGCGCGCAACAACATCGCGCAGGCGACCCGGTTCACGGCCTCGCTCCTGGTCGAGCCCGAGGACATACCGGCCAACGAGTGGCTGCTGGCCCGGTACGGCTCGGACGCCGAGACGGTCCTGGAGTGGTGGAAGCACGACATCGACGACGAGGGGCGGGCCTGGATCACCAAGCGCACGCTGGAGCGGCTGATCAAGCTGCACCGGCGCGGGCTGCCTCTGGAGATGGGTACGGTCTATCTCGGCGACGGCGAGTACGCCCCCGTCCCGCTCACCGCGCTGATCGACCGCTTCCGGGGCCGCCCGGTCACCGGTCTGCGTGAGCTCGCGCGGGAGGTCGACGCCTGGGAGGCCCGTCTGCGCCGGGCTGCCGACCACTCCTCGGAGGGCGGCGACGACAGCGACGTCGTCCACCAGATCCTCGCCAACGCGGAGCTGTCCCAGCTGAGAAAGCACCGCGCCGCCGTGACCCGGCTCGTCGCCCTGCTGCCGGCGAAGCTGCGGGCGACCTATCTGGTGGGCGCGTCGGCACAGCAACAGCGGTTCTGGACCGAGGTGTTCACGTCGATGCGCCGGTGAGGCCGGGGCGCCGCGAGAAGCCGTGGGACGGTGCGTCGGCCATCGCGGCGCCCTCGCGCGCCGACGGCCTCACCACTCCGCCTCCCGGTAGTCCTTGAGGAACACCCCGGACACCGGGTCGCCCGCCTCGCCGCGCACGATCGGGTCGTACACCCGTGCCGCCCCGTCCACGACGTCCAGCGGTGTACGGAACCCGGCGCGGGCCATGCGCTCCTTCTTCGGTGCCGGGTTCTCGTCGGTGATCCAGCCGGTGTCGACCGCGCACATGTGCACGCCCTGTCCGGCGAGTTCGGCGGCGCTGGTGCGGGTGAGCATGTTGAGGGCGGCCTTGGCCATGTTGGTGTGCGGATGGCCCGCCATCTTGTTGCGGACGGCGAAACGCCCTTCGACGGCCGTCACGTTGATGACGTACCGGCGCGGGTGCGGGGAGGCGAGCAGCAGGGGCAGCAGCCGGTCGCACAGGAGCGCCGGGGCGAGCGCGTTGACGAGCTGGGTCTCCAGGACCTCGGCCGGGTCGAGCGCGCCGAGCCGGGCCGACCAGGAGTTCTCCGGGGACGGGTCGGGCAGCAGTCCGGCCTCGTCGGCCTCGCGCAGCGCGGCGGGCAAGGACGCGGCGCCGCCCTCCAGCATGCGCATCGAGGTGAAGCCCGGCGCCCGCCGTGCCCCTTCGGGCAGCGCGTCGCGCTCGCGGGCGGCGAGGAGGGCGTACGACTCGGGCGGTCGGCGCACCGTCTGCGCGGCGTTGTTGACGAGGATGTCCAGGGGACGGCCTTCCCGGCACAGCTCCTCGCACAGGCCCAGGACCTGGCGCGGGTCGCGCAGGTCGACCGCGATGACGGTCAGCCGGTCGAGCCACTGCCCGCTGCCCGGCTCGGCCCGGAAGCGGCGCACGGTGTCGTGCGGGAAGCGGCTGGTCACCAGCAGTTCCGCACCGTCCCGGAGCATCATCAGGGCCAGCTGAAAGCCGATCTTGACCCGGCCGCCGGTGAGCAGCGCGCGGCGCCCCTCCAGGTCGGTGCTCAGCGCGCGGCGAGCCGTGTTGTCGGCGGCGCAGCCGGGGCACAGGCGGTGGTAGAAGCCGTCGACCTGTCGATAGGGCGTTTTGCAGACATAGCAATTACGCGGCTTGCGGAACTCGCCCGCGTCGCCCGGCACGGCCAGCGGCGCGTCCTCGCGCCGGTCGTGGGCGCCGGTCGCGGTGGCCGCCATCGCCCCGGCGTCGGCGGCGGCGGTCTCTGCGCCCCGCGCCTTGCGCCTCCGCAGCCGTCCGTCGCGGGCGAAGGACGCGGCGACCTGCTCGGCGCGCAGTCGCACGGGGTCGTCGACGGGCAGCTCGCGCAGTCTGCCGACCGTACGGTGGAAGGCGGCCAGCTCGTCCTCGTCGATCACGTCACCCATGCGTCCCCGCCCCGTTCGTGCCCTGCCGTGGGCCGGGTCGGATTCGAACCGACGTTCCCTTCATGCGATGAAGGTGCGCCTGCCTCTGCGCTACCGACCCCTGTGCCATGGGCCCCGGCCGGATTCGAACCGGCGTATCCGCCCTGAGAAGGCGGCGAGTCTGCCTCTGCTCCACAGGGCCCGTGAGCGCAGCCCGGGGACCGGATTCGAACCGATGTGTCTCGCCTTGGCAAGGCGGTGCGCCTGCCTCTGCGCTACGCCCGGGTGCGCTCCGGGATCCTAGCCGCACTCCCGGCCGGTCGGCTCATCGGTTTTCCAGCCGCCTGATCGCCAGCCGCTCCTTCTCGGAGAGGCCGCCCCAGACGCCGAAGCGTTCGTCGTTGGCCAGGGCGTACTCGAGACAGGCCGGGCGCATCTCGCACATGCCGCAGATGCGCTTCGCCTCACGGACCGAGCTGCCCGGCTCGGGAAAGAAGAAGTCCGCCCCGGTTTGCGCGCACAACGCCTGCGCCTGCCAGGCGGGGTCGGTCGGGGTGATGGTGTCGATGTGCATGCCGGAGATCGTGCCGGGCGGCGAAAAACGTTCGATCAACGCGGGATCAACGGCGCCGTTCAGGCCCCTGGCCGCCTTGATGGTCCCCCTCCGGACATCCAGGCGCACGGCGGCGCGCGGAATCGGTTCCCGCTCCCCGTCGCCCGGTCCGTCTCGGCGTCCCGGCAGCGATTGTCAGTGGACGGTGCAAGACTCGGCAGTGCAGGCAACGGGACCCCCTCAGAGGAGGGCAGCGATGCTCACGACCCGTTATGTCACCGGCGCTCCGAACTGGCTCGACCTCGGCACCCCCGACATCGACGGCGCCACCACCTTCTACGGCGGCCTGTTCGGCTGGGAGTTCCAGCCGGGCCCGCCCGAAGCCGGCGGTTACGGCTTCTTCCAGCTCGCCGGCAGGACCGCCGCGGGCGGCATGCAGACCACATCGGAGCAGGGTCCGCCGTCCTGGACCGTGTACTTCCAGACCCCGGACGCGGACGCCACCGCGAAGGCGGCCGAGCAGGCGCACGGCGCGGTGCTGATGCAGCCCATGGACGTGATGGACCAGGGCCGCATGGCGATCCTCGCCGACAAGGCGGGCGTGTCCTTCGGCATCTGGCAGCCCGGACGGAACAAGGGCCTGGACGTCACCCAGGAACCGGGCTCGCTGTGCTGGGTCGAGCTGTACACCGCCGACCTGCCGATGGCCGCCTACTTCTACCGCGCGGCGCTCGGCCTGGAGACCTACGGGCTCGAGTTCCCCGGCGGCACGTACACGACGCTCGTGCCGGACGGACAGGACGAGGACGCCATGTTCGGCGGCATCGTCCCGCTCGCCGACGACCCGATGGAGGCTCAGGCGGGGGCCTACTGGATGCCGTACTTCGAGGTCGCGGACACCGACGAGGCGGTCGCGAAGGCCCAGCGGCTGGGCGGCAGCGTCCGGCTGCCCGCCACGGACGTGCCGGGTGTCGGCCGGATCGCCAAGCTGGCCGACCCCTACGGCGCCCGCTTCGCGGTGATCAAGAGCGAGCCGCAGGGGTCGTAGGGCGACGGGCGCCCTAGGGCCGACAGGCGTCCCGCGGTCGACGGACGGCCCGCGTCGACACGCGGCCCACGTCGGCAGACGGCCTGGGGGACGACAGGCGCCCGGGGGCGACACGCGCGCGTCACGCCGAGGCGCGCCGCACCAGCGTGGTGGGCAGGACCACACCGGCCGGGGCGGCGCCCGCGGGGTCGGGGTCGACGCCCCGCAGCAGCAGGCGGGCCATCAACCGGCCCATCTCCTCGATGTCCTGACGGACCGTCGTCAGCGGCGGTTCGGTCTGCTCGGCGACCGGCAGCATGTCGTCGAAGCCGATCACGGCCACGTCCTCGGGCACCCGGCGCCCCCGCTCGCGCAGCACACGCAGGGTGCCGGAAGCGGTGAGGTCGTTGGCGGCGAACACGGCGTCCACGTCCGGGCACCGGTCGAGCAGTTCCCGCATGGCCCGCTCCCCGCCGGCCGGGGTGAAGTCGCCCCGCACGACGAGCTTCGGATCGGCGTCGCCCATGACATCCCGGTAACCGTCCAGCCGGTCCGCCGCGGAGGTCTGGTCGAGGGGGCCGGTGATGTGGGCGATCCGGGTGCGCCCGCGGTCGGCGAGATACCGCACGGCCTCGCGGGCACCGCCCCGGTTGTCGCTGTCGACGTACACCACGTCCGTCGTGCCGTCGCTCCAGCCGGGCCGTCCCCCGAACACGGTGGGGACACCGGCCCGTTGGATCAGTCCGGGCAGCGGGTCGTCCAGGTGCAGCGAGAAGACGAGCGCACCGTCGACATGGCCTCCGGCGAGGTAGCGTCCGACGCGGGCGTGGTCGTCGCGGCCCTCGGTGAGCAGCAGGACGAGTTGATTGTCGCGGGCGGTCAACTCCTTGCTGATTCCGCGGAGTTGCAGGGCGAAGAAGGGGTCCGCGAACACCCGGGTCTCCGGCTCGGCCACGACCACGGCGACGGCGTCGTGGCGCCGGGTGACGAGACTGCGGGCGGCCTGGTTGGGCACGTAGCCGAGTTCCTCGACGGCCCTGCGCACCCGCTCGACGAGCGGCTCCCTGACCCCGTCCCCGCCGTTCACCACCCGGGACACGGTGGCCCGCGACACCCCGGCCCGGGCCGCCACGGCCTCCAGTGTGGGGCGCGGCACTGTGTCGCTCACTTCGGGGCTCCTCGTCGGCAGGGTGCGGATCAGGATAGCCCCGGCCGAGGCCCCGGTGAGAGCGCTCTCGCGGCACGGCAGGGTGGGCGCGCGCGGCTGCTCACAGTCGGGGACGGGCGCGGACGGTCGGGGAGTGCGCACAGTCGCGGACGGCGCGGACGGTCGGGGGAAAGCCGCGCTCAGTCGCAGACGGCCGCGGACGACCGACGGACAGCCACCCACCGCCAGACAGCCGCAGACGACCGACGGACAGCCACCCACCGCCACAGACAGCCGCAGACGACCGACGGACAGCCACCCACCGCCAGACAGCCGCAGACGACCGACGGACAGCCACCCACCGCCACAGACAGCCGCAGACGACCGACGGACAGCCACCCACCGCCACAGACAGCCGCAGACGACCGAGGGACAGCCGCGCAGAGTCACAGAGACAGCCGCGGACGACCGGCAAAGGCCCTCACGCCAACAGGTCGACCCGCCGCCCGACACCCTCCCGCTCGGCCCGCCGGTACGCCGCCCAGGCGACCGCGAGGTCCTGCCAGGGCAGACCCACGGGCGCGTAGACCGTGCGCTCCGTGGCGCTCCGGCGGCCGGGGTGTTCGCCCCGCACCACCTCGCCCAGGGTCACCGCCTCGCCGAGGCTCGCCGCCCCGGCCGGCGTCGCCGCCTCACCCACCGCCACCACCTCGCTCGGCGTCGCCGCCTCACCCACCGTCGCCGTCTCACCCAGGCTCGCCGCCTCGGTCCCGTCGCCCGCCAACACGCCCATCCGCATGGCGAGCGCGCGGTCGTCGACCACGACCACGGAGGCGTCCAGCAGATCGGCCGCCAACTCCCTCTTGCCCGGCTCGTCCGCGCCCAGGCTCGTGAAGTGCTGCCCCGGTCTCGTGTCCGCCAGGCTCAGCAGCGGCTCCCGCGACCAGGTCGCCGTCAGGACGATGTCGGCCGCCCCGGCGACCTCCGCGGCAGCGGACAGCACCCGGCCGCCGTGCCGCACGCCGAACGCGGCCGCGCGCTCGGCGGACGTGTCATGGACGACGAGCTCACCGCGGGGCCGGAGCGCAGCGAGCCCCCGCACCATGACCTCCGCCTGCGCCCCCGCCCCGATCACGCCCACCACCTCCCCCCGGCCGGCGAGCAGATGCGTGCCCAGCGCGGCCGCGAGCCCCGTCCGCCACGCCGTGACGGTCGCCGAGTCCAGCAGCGCCAACAGCTCGCCGTCGGTGCCGCTGTGCAGGCAGATCACCCCGCGCAGGGCGGGCCGGGCGGCCGGGAACTTGGCGTTGACCTTCACCGTGTAGGCCGGAACACCCGGAAGCAGGCCCGGGATCAGCGCGGTGGCCGTGCCGGGGAACGGCAGGTCCGTGCGCACCCGTTGCCCGGCGATCGACACGCTGTCCGCCGTCCGGAAGCCGTCCCGCAGAGCGTCGACGCAGACCTGCGGTTCCAGCACCGTCTCCAGGTCACCGCGCGTGAGAAGAAGAGTCACGCGCCCAATGATCCGTCAGTGGTGGTGCTCAGACCCCTGCACGGTGGACTGCACGGCCCCCTGCCCTGCGGACTGCTCGGTGTGCCGCTGGGTGTGCTCGTGCGGCTCGTAGCCCGGAATCGTCCCGTCGGTCTTCTTCACGAGGAACAGTCCCACCATCCCCATGTCCGAGTGGCTCTGCACATGGCAGTGGTACATCCACGCGCCCGCCCCCACCCCCTCCCCCGCGATCACCTGGAAGCCGAAGGAGTCCGCCGGGCCCACGATCTTGTTGTCGACGACCTGGCTCGGGTCGTCGGGCCCGGTGAGCATTCCGGTGCGGTTGTCCGCCCAGCGGTGACCGTGCATGTGGAAGGTGTGGTAGTACTCGCCGTGCGTGATCACCACGAACTCGACCCGATCACCCACCGTGGCTTCGAAGTTGGGTCCTGAGTGCGCCGGCTTGTTGTTGATGAGCAGGTCGTTGAAGACGATCGTGTGGGTCGCGTCCGGAACGACATCGCCCTTGCGGCGCACGATCACCGGACCGTAGAGGCCCTTGCGGATGCCGGTGGTGCCGTGTTCGGTGCCGACCACGTGGTCGTGGTAGTGCCAGTAGCCCGCGCTGCCCGACCGCCAGGTGCCGTCGCTGCGGCGGCCCGGCGTGTGGGTGCGCCAGGTGTAGGTGCGCGTGCCGCCCGGCTCGACGTCGCTGTGGTTCAACTTCGTTCCGTCGCTGGAGATCTCGTAGTCCAGCCCGTGGACGTGCAGGCTCGCCCTGACGTCCATGGTGTTCTCGAACTCGATGTGCAGGGTGTCGCCCTCGTTGAGCTCGATGAGCGGACCGGGGACGGTCGCCCTGCCCTTCTCCAGGCCGTAGCCCATCTGTCCGTCGGCGAGCTTCTCGGCGTACAGCTTGATGCGCTTGACCTCACCGCCACCCGGGGCGGCCCGCGCCGGACCCGCGTCGCTGCGGGCCTCCGGCGCCATCGACAACGATGTCGCGACCGCCGCGCCACCGAGCAGCACCCGCCGGTTGAAGCCACGTCTGTCCAGTGCGCCCATGCAGAACTCCCCACCGTGATACGGGTTTTGCGGAGACGTACCTGTGATGAACCTGTGAGACGGTACCGGCCCCGCGGCCGTTTATCCACACTCAGGACAAAGTTCGTTCGATCCCGGTCATAGGTATTGGCGAGTGACGCAAAGGGGTCTAGCTTCCATGGCGCTGTTGCTGTGACCGAGGAGGTGCCCATGCACTTACGAGGGTTGAGCGCGAGAAGCGGAGGAAGCGCGAGAAGACGGATCTGGACGGTCGCGTTGACCGCGGGGATCGTCGCGGCCGGGCTGATGTCCGGGCCGGCGGCGGGCGCGCTGCCTGCGCCCGATCCGTCCGCGACAACGATGTCCGTCAAGTCGCCACCGGGCGGCGGTGACGTGCGGGTGCTGGTCTTCTACGGGTCCGCGGCGGCCGGGGACGAGTCACCTGTCGTCAACGCCGGTATCGCGGCGATCGAGAGGATCGGGCTGTCCGGCCCGGCGAACCAGCGGTTCGAGACCGAGGCGACCGACGACCCCCGCGTCTTCACCGACGAGCGGGCGCTGGGGAGTTACAACGCGATCGTCTTCCTGACCGGAGGCGGGGACGTCCTCGACGCCGACCAGGAGGCCGGCCTGGAGGCCTACATGGAGGCGGGCGGCGGTTTCGTCGGGGTCCATGACGCGGCCCGCGCCGAGCCGTACTCCGACTGGTTCACCGGGCTGGTCGGTGCCCGCCCCGCCGCCTCCAGTCCGACGGCCGTCCAGCGGGCCACCGTCGAGGTGGGCGACCGGCAGCATCCGGCGACCAAGGATCTGCCGGTGCAGTGGAAGCGACCCGACCAGTGGTTCAACTGGACGAAGAACCCGTCCGGTGACGTGCACACCGTGGCCCGGGTGCGCGAGTCGACGTACCAACCGGGAACAGGCGCCAACGGCTGGGACCACCCCGTCAGTTGGTGCCGGGACTACGACGGGGGCCGGTCCTTCTACACCGGCATGGGCGGCACGGCGTCCTCGTACGACGAGACCGACTTCCGCGCCCATCTGCGCGGTGCGCTGCTGTGGACCAGCAGGCTCGTGCAGGCCGACTGCAGGGCCACCATCAACGGCAACTACAAGGCGGAGCGCCTCACCCAGCCCAACCAGCCGGGCCAGAACGACCAGATCGGCGAGCCGCACGGCCTGGTCACCGCGCCCGACGGGCGGGTCCTGTACATCGGCCGGGGCGGCGCCGACTCCTCCCAGCCCGTGATCACCGACTGGAACAACCCCGACATCGGCAAGGGCAAGGGTGAGATCCACGTCTACGACCCGAGGACCAGGAAGGTCACCCTCGCGGGCGCGTTGACCGTCTTCGGCAACAAGGGCGGCGGCGACGAGCTGGTCAAGGTCGAGGAGGGGCTGCTCGGCATCGAGCTCGACCCGCGGTTCGAGGAGAACGGCTGGGTGTATCTGCACTACACCCCGCACTCCCGGCTCAACCGTGACACCCGGATGGCCGAGCGGCGGGTCTCCCGCTTCACACTCGACCTCGCGACGAACAAGCTGGACCTGAACAGCGAGAAGGTTCTGCTCAAGTGGCCGGTCCAGGTGCACAGTTGCTGCCACTCGGGCGGCGGCATGTCGTGGGACTCCAAGGGCAACCTGTACATCGCGACCGGTGACAACAACTCCAGTGGCTTCAGCGGGGGTTACTCGGGCAACAACCCGCAGCCGAACTACAAGGGCGTCTCCTTCGCGGACGCTCGCCGCACCGCCGGCAACACCAACAACCTCAACGGCAAGATCCTGCGCATCCACCCGGAGGCCGACGGGACGTACACCCTGCCCGAGGGGAACCTCTTCACCGGCAGGGAGACCGCGGAGGGCGGCGGCAAGACCCGCGGCGAGATCTATGTGATGGGGGTCAGGAACCCGGCCCGCATCTTCGTCGACCGCAAGACCGACATCCTGTACGCCGGATGGGTCGGCCCCGACGCGAGCGCGCCCTCGACGACCTGGGGCCCGGCCAAGTACGACACCTTCGCCGTGATCACCAGGGCGAGCAACCGGGGCTGGCCGTACTGCATGGGCAACAAGCAGCCCTACCGGGACCGCAACCTGCCCGACCCCAACCAGCCGCTCGGCTGGTACGACTGCGACCACCCGAAGAACGAATCGCCCAACAACGACGGTCTGGTCAACCTCCCGCCGGTCACCGGCAACAACATCTGGTACTCGCCGCAGGGCGGCGCCCCGGACTACCCGCGGGACGCGAACGGCATCCCCAGCTACAAGCAGGAGGACGCCAAGTACCTGCTCCCGTGGCTCAAGGGCGGCGGCCAGGCCGCGATGAACGGCCCGGTCTACCGCTACGACCCGGCCGGCGCGAGCACGGTCAAGTGGCCCTCCTACTGGGACGGCAAGTGGTTCGTCGGCGACTTCTACGACGCCGACCAGCCACGCAACGCGGTCATCACCGATCCGAGGAACCACGGCGACGGCGGACTGCCCGTGCACTCCGAGCCGCTCAAGAAGATCGTGCCGATCGGCAACGACGGCATCAAGAACCTCATGGACTGGAAGTTCGGTCCGGACGGCGCGCTCTACGTCCTCGACTACGGGCGCGGGTTCTTCACCTCGGACGCCAAGTCGGCGCTGTGGCGGATCACCTACCAGGGCGGCGGGCCCACTCCGGCCGCCGGACAGCTCGCAAGGGGAGGGCAGTGATGCGCCACCGCAGAGCTCTGACCGTCCTGTTGGCCGCCCTGCTGATGATGCTCGGCCTCCAGTCGACGTCCACGGCACGGCCCGAACGGGCCGACGCGGCGGCCCAGGTCCTCACCTGGACCGCCGGCGACGACATCACCAAGTACAACTCCGCACCGACGACCGCTGTCGCCGGCACGGCCACGATCGTCTTCGAGAACAGCAAGGCCACCGGCAACACCACCGGGATGCCGCACACGCTGACCTTCGTGACCAGCGATCCCGAGTTCAACAACGACGTGGAACTCAACATCCTCGCCAACCCCAACGACGACATGGGCGGCCGGCACACGGCCGAGGTCACGCTCACCCCGGGCCGTTACTTCTACCACTGCACGATCCCGGGCCACGGGCAGATGCAGGGCATCCTCGTGGTGACCGAGGGCACCGGCGAGGACACCACCGCGCCGACCTCCCGCGCCCAGGTGACCGGCACACAGAACGCCCAGGGTCAGTACGTGGGTTCCGCGAGCGTGGCCGTCACGGCGACCGACGAGGCCGGCGGCTCCGGCGTCGACCGGATCGAGTACGCGATCGGGGACACGGGCGCCTGGCAGCCGTACACCGCCCCGGTCGTCGTGGACCAGGTCGGCAGTCACAAGGTCCGCCACCGGGCCGTCGACAAGGCGGGCAATGTCTCCGAGGAGAGGAGCGCCGAGTTCACGGTCGTCCCGCCGCCCTCCGACGACACCGCCCCGCCGGACACCTCGGCGACGGTCGGCGGGCAGCAGAACCCGGACGGGACGTACATCGACATGGCGACCGTGACCGTGTCGGCCTCCGACACCGGATCCGGGGTCAACACCATCGAGTACGCGGTGAACGACGGTGCCTGGCAGCCGTACACGATGCCCGTGATGGTGCACCAGGTCGGCTCCCACACCGTGCGCTACCGGGCGACCGACAAGGCGGGCAACGTGGCCGCCGACAAGAGCGTCCGCTTCACGGTGGTCGCGGCGGCCCCGCAGGACACCACCCCGCCGGTGACCGGTGTGACCGTGGACGGCACCCGGAACTCCGACGGGGCGTACGTGGGCAACGCCAGGGTGACCGTCAGCGCCACGGACGAGGGCGGTTCGGGGGTCGCCGGTGTCGAGTACTCGATCGACGCCGGCCCCTACCTGGCGTACACGGCTCCCGTGGTCGTCGACCGGGCGGGCACGCACACCCTGGCGTACCGGGCGAGGGACAAGGCAGGCAACACCTCGGCCGCGCGCACGGTGACCTTCACCGTGGTCTCCAGTCAGGTCCCGGCCCCCAACTGCGCGGAACTCGACGAGCGGTTGACGGTGATCGTCGGCACGGTCGACTCCGGTGTGCCGAACCGGATCACCAACAGCCGTTGCCGGATCAACGAGTTGATCGAGGACGAGAAGGAGTGGACGTCCCACGCGCTGTTCCTCAAGCACGTGAAGACGGTCCTGGACAGGCTCTTCAAGGAGGGCGTCCTCGACGAGCGGGAGTACGACGCGATCGACGCGGCGGCCCGCGAGTCCGGGATCGGCAGGCCCGGGCAGACCGAGGGCTACCGCACGATCCTCGACGGCAGCGCGGCCTCCTTCGCCAAGTGGCAGCAGGTGGGCGGCGGTTCGTTCGCGCCGAACGGCGACGGGTCGATCACGTCCGGCACCACGCGGGACGGCCTCGGCATGCTCTGGTTCCCGGAGCGCACGTACGGCGACTTCTCGCTCAAGCTCCAGTGGCGGGACGACGCCCCGGGCACCGGCAACGCCAACTCCGGTGTGTTCGTGCGGTTCCCGTGGATCCATGACCACCCGGAGGAGCCCCGGCCGGAGTGGGCGGCCATCAAGTTCGGGCACGAGGTGCAGGTGTTCGACCGTCCCGACGGCGACATGTACAAGACCGGGTCGGTCTACGGTTTCGACCGGGTGGGGCTCGCCGGTGCCGGCGTCACCCAGAAGGGCACGTGGAACGACTACGAGATCCGGGTGGTCGACCAGCACTACTCGGTCTACCGCAACGGCGTGCTGATCAACGAGTTCGACAACATCGGCGGCCAGGACTTCTATCCGGCGCGCTCGGACGACCCGGGCACCGACGGACGGCGGTTCTCCTCCGGCTACATCGGACTCCAGGTGCACGGCACGACGGACGTGGTCTCCTACCGGGACGTCAGGATCAAGGAGCTGTAGAACCGGGCTTCCTGGCACGGCTCGGCTGTACTCGCTTGGGTTCCCCCGGCATCTTCGGATACTCGGGCGGGTACGGCAGATCGCCCAGTCCGTGGTCGTGCTCGTCACGGCGGGCCAGCTCCAGCAGGGGCTCCAGGGAGAACGCGTGATCGTCCATGTCCGCGTGCACGTCGCCGAGTTCGGCGAAGCGCGCGGGCATGGTCGCGAGGTCGAAGTCCTGAGGGTGGGCCTCGCCGACCTCCTCCCAGCGCAGGGGCGCGGAGACGGGGGCGTGCGGACGGGGCCGTACCGAATAGGCGGAGGCGATCGTGCGGTCGCGGGCCGTCTGGTTGTAGTCGAGGAAGATGCGCTCGCCGCGCTCCTCCTTCCACCACTTGATCGTCACGTGGTCCGGCATCCGGCGCTCCATCTCCCGGCCGACGGCGATCGCGGCCCGGCGCACCTGGGTGAAGGTCCAGCGCGGTTCGATCGGCACGAAGACGTGCAGGCCGCGTCCGCCGGAGGTCTTGGGCCAGCCGCGCAGACCGCCGAACTCCGCCAGTACCGACCGCAGTTCATGGGCGGCGCGCACGGCGTCGTCGTAGTCCGTGCCGGGCTGCGGGTCGAGGTCGATACGGAGTTCGTCGGGACGGTCGACGTCGTCGCGGCGGACCGGCCAGGGGTGGAAGGTGAGCGTGCCGTACTGGGCGGCCCACAGGACGGCCGCCTCCTCGGTCGGGCACATCTCGTCGGCGCTGCGGCCGCTGGGGAAGGTGATGTGGGCGGTGGGGATCCAGTCGGGCATGTTCTTGGGCGCCCGTTTCTGGAAGAAGTTCTCGCCGGTCACACCGTCCGGGTAGCGCTCCAGCGTGGTGGGGCGGTTGCGCAGGGCGCGCAGGATGCCAGGGGCGACGGCCTGGTAGTAGCGGGCGAGGTCCAGCTTGGTGAAGCCGCGCTCCGGGAAGAAAATCTTGTCCGGGCTGGACAGCCGTACGGTCCGGCCTGCCGCCTCCAGTTCCACCGCGTCACCCATGCGGCCACGGTAGGCCCGCGGAGCGAAGCTCGCATATCAGGCGAAAAGCAACACCGCCCAGCAGAATCGGGACCATGGATCTGCCGGTGATGCCCCCTGTGAAGCCCATGCTCGCCAAGTCGGTGGCGAAGATCCCGCCGGACATGCACTACGAGGCGAAGTGGGACGGCTTCCGGGCCATCGTGTTCCGCGACGGGGCGGAGGTCGAACTGGGCAGCCGTACCGGCAAGCCGCTGACCAGGTACTTTCCTGAACTGGTCGAGGCCCTGCGCGAGCGGCTGCCGGAGCGGTGCGTGATGGACGGGGAGATCGTGATCGCGCGGGAGGGGCGCCTCGACTTCGACGCGCTGACCGAGCGGATCCACCCGGCGGCCTCGCGGGTACGGACGCTGGCCGAGCGGACGCCTGCCTCCTTCGTCGCCTTCGACCTGCTGGCCCTGGAGGACGAGTCGCTGCTGAACGTCCCGCTGACCGACCGCAGACACCTCCTCGCCGCGGCCCTGTCGGGGGTCACCGCCCCGGTGCACCTGGCACCGGCGACGACCGACATCGACGTGGCACAGGAGTGGTTCGAGCAGTACGAGGGCGCGGGCCTGGACGGTGTCATCGCCAAGCCGCCGGCCCTGCGCTACCTCCAGGACGAGCGCGCGATGTTCAAGATCAAGCACGAGCGGACGGCGGACGTGGTGGTCGCGGGCTACCGGCTGCACAAGAGCGGCCCGGTCGTCGGCTCGCTGCTGCTGGGCCTGTACGACGAGCGGGGCACGCTCCAGCACGTCGGCGTGTCCGCGGCCTTCCCGATGAAGCGGCGGGCCGAGCTGATCGAGGAGCTGGAGCCGCTGCGGATGGAGGACGTGTCCGGGCACCCCTGGGCGGCCTGGGCCGAGGAGGCCGCGCACGAGAGCGCCCGGCTGCCCGGGGCGCCGAGCCGCTGGTCGGGCAAGAAGGACCTGTCCTGGGTGCCGCTCAGACCGGAACGGGTGGCGGAGGTGGCGTACGACCACATGGAGAACGGGGCACGGTTCCGCCACACCGCCCGCTTCCGCCGCTGGCGGCCCGACCGGACCCCTTCCAGCTGCACCTACGCGCAGCTGGAGGAGCCGGTGCGCTACGACCTGGACGAGATCCTGGGCTGAGCAGCCGGGTCAGGGCCGCATCAGGACCTTGACCGCGCCCTCCTGCTTCTTCTGGAACATCTCGTACGCGTGCGGGGCGTCCGACAGCGGCACGTGATGGGTCGCGAAGTCGTCGACACCGAGCGGGTCCTCGTCGGTCAGGTACGGGATGATCTCGTCGGCCCAGCGCCGCACGTTGGCCTGGCCCATCCGGATCTGGATCTGCTTGTCGAACATCGTGAGCATGGGCAGCGGGTCGGCCATGCCGCCGTAGACGCCGGTGAGGGAGAGCGTGCCGCCGCGGCGCACCAGTTCGATGGCGGTGTGCAGGGCGGCGAGCCGGTCGACGCTGAAGCGCTCGGCGAACGGCCCGCTGAGCTTCCTGGGCAGCAGGGCCGCGGCGTTCTGGGCGAGGCGGGCGGCCGCGCTGCCGTGCGCCTCGGTTCCGACGGCGTCGATCACGGCGTCCGGGCCGCGTCCGTCGGTCTCGTCGCGGATCGCCTGGACGAGCTCCTTCTCGCTGTCGAAGCTCCGGAGGTCGTACGTCTCCACGCCACGCGCGCGTGCCCGGCGCAGCCGCTCGGACACGAGGTCCACGCCGAACACCCGCCCGGCGCCCCGCACCTGTGCGACCCGGCAGGCCATGTCGCCGATGGGGCCGAGGCCGAGCACGGCGACGCTGCCGCCTTCGGGGACGTCCGCGTAGGCGACGGCCTGCCAGGCGGTGGGCAGCACGTCGGAGAGGTAGACGAAGCGGTCGTCCGGCGGCCCCTCGGGGACCTTGATGGGTCCGTACTGGGCCTGCGGGACCCGCAGGTACTCGGCCTGGGCGCCCGGTACGGCGCCGTAGAGGCGGGTGTAGCCGAACAGGGCGGCACCCATCCCCTCGCTGGTGACCTGGGTGGTCTCGCACTGGGTCGGCAGCCCGGTCATGCACATCCAGCAGTTGCCGCAGGCGATCTGGAAGGGCACGACGACCCGGTCGCCCACCGCGAGGTCCGGCACCGCGGCGCCGACCTCCTCGACGATGCCCATGGGTTCATGGCCGAGGATGTCGCCCGGTGTCATGAACGGAGTCAGCACCTCGTACAGATGCAGGTCGGAGCCGCACAGCCCGGTCGAGGTGATCCGGATGACGGCGTCCGTCGGTTCCTTGATCTTCGGATCGGGCACTTCCTCCACCCGCACGTCCCGCTTGCCCTGCCAGGTCACAGCCTTCATCGCCCGGCACTCCCTCCGTCACCACATCGCGTGTCGGTCCTGGGTCGGCGCCCGGGTACCCGGGCGGCTGTCCGCCGAACCGCGCATGCAGGTCCGATCGGCGTACTCGACGCGACTAATCAGAAACAGACGGGTATGGCCATCAATGAACTTATAAGCGCACAATCAAAGGCACGAGACGGGCGGGAATGGTGGGCATGGTGGACAGGGAGCAGAGGGTGCGCAAAAGACGCGCCCGCACGGTGGCGGCGCTGCTGACCGCCACGGGCCTCTTCGCCGCGGGCTGCACGGGACACGGCAGCCCCCGTGTCCCGGGCGACGACGGACGCGGGCAGTTCGACACGGCGCGGCCGAGCACCTCGGCGCCGGGCGCCACGGATCCGAGCGGGAAGGCGGACCGTCCCTCGGTGCTCGCCGTGAAGATCGACAACGTGCGTCCGGCGCGTCCGCAGACCGGCATCGACTCCGCGGACATCGTCTACGCCGAGCAGGTCGAGGGCGGCCTCAGCCGCCTGATGGCGGTGTACGCGACCAAGCTGCCGAAGGCCGTCGGCCCCGTGCGCAGCGCCCGTGAGTCGGACCTGGAGCTGCTGCGGCAGTTCGACGACCCGACGCTCGCGTTCTCGGGCGCCCAGGGCAAGCTGATGCCCCTGATCAACCGGGCGCCACTGGTCGCGCGGACCCCCGAGCAGGCCTCCGACGCCTACTTCCGGGGCACCGACAAAGCTTCCCCCCACAACCTCTATCTGCGGCCGAAGCGCCTGGTGCCCGTCACACCGGGCGCGGCAGCGCTGACGACCGGCTTCCGCTACGGCCCCGCGCCGGCCGGCGGCACCAGGGACACCTCGGAGACGGTCCGCTACCCGGCCGCCCGCTTCACCTTCACCTGGTCCAAGAGCCGGGAGCGCTGGCTGGTCTCCATGGACGGCAGGCCCGACGTGACGGCCGACGGGAAGCGCCTGGCCCCCGCCACGGTCGTCGTGCAGTACGTGAAGGTCCGCAAGTCCGCCTTCCACGACTTCCTCGGCAACAACACGCCGTACACCGTGACGGTCGGCTCGGGGAAGGCCAAGGTGCTGCGCGACGGCCGCGCCTACGACGTGAACTGGACGCGGGCGAAGGCGACGGACGGCACGCGGTTCACCACCGGGGACGGCACGCCCGTGAACTTCGCGAAGGGCCAGGTGTGGGTCGTGTTCGCCAAGGCCAAGGCTTCCTGATCAGGGCTGGGTGAGGAGGGGTTCCGCGGGATTGCGGAGCCCCTCCGCCGCGTCCGCGACCCGGCGGATCAGCTCGAAGAAGTGCCGCTGTTCCTCGGCCGAGAGCGGGGCCAGGAAGACCTGGTTCATCCGGGCCGTGCGCACGGTCAGCTTGCGGTGGGTGCGCACCCCCTCGTCCGTCAGCCGCAGCAGGAAGCGGCGGCCGTCCTGGGGGTCGCGGACCTTGTCGAGCAGTCCGCGCCTGCCGAGCCTGCTGATGACCTCGGCGATGGTGGACCGGTCGAGCCCCACCCGCTCCCCCACCGTGCGCTGGTCGAGCCCCGGCTCGGCGACAAGCGCGTTCAGGACCGCGAACTGGGGCGAGGTGATCTCCTCGGAGACCATCGTGTTCCACAGCAGGTAGTGCGCCTGCTGGAGCCGCCGGGCGAGGTGCCCGGGGTGGGTGGTGAGGTCCACCGCGGCCATGTGCGCTCCCGAGTCGTATTGGTTGGTGCACTGAAGAGTAGTGAGTCTTGACGTCAGGCTGCCACAGTGGCAGCTTAAGAAACACCTCGCTGAAATACTCAGTGCACTGAGCACTTGGACTGGTGGAGACGGCACCCGGTGCGAGTGTCGAGGAGATCACCGACAGGACCGGCGCCGAGCTGACCGTCACGGAGGGCCTGCGATGAGGAACGTCCACGACCCGGCCGCGCACGAGGTCTCGCTCTCGTCCACGAACGTCAACGAAACGCAGGAAACCCCATGACCCTCACCCAGCACGACATCGACCAGGAAATCGCCGCCGAGCACGCCGCCTACGAGAAGCGGCTCGCCGACGGCGCCCCCGTCGAGCACCAGCCGCGCCGCGACTACGCGCCCTACCGCTCCTCGGTGCTGCGGCACCCGAAACAGCCGCCGATCGGCATCGACGTGTCCCAGGACCCGGAACTGGTGGAGCTGCACTCGCCCGCCTTCGGGGAGCGGGACATCACCGAGATCGACAACGACCTGACCCGGCACCACACCGGGGAGCCGATCGGTGAGCGGATCACCGTCGAGGGACGGCTCCTGGACCGCGACGGCCGGCCGCTGCGCGGGCAGCTGGTGGAGATCTGGCAGGCGAACTCGGCAGGGCGCTACGCCCACCAGCGCGAACAGCACGACGCCCCGCTGGACCCCAACTTCACCGGCGTCGGCCGCACGCTGACCGACGACAGCGGCTTCTACCGCTTCACCACCATCCAGCCGGGCCCCTACCCATGGCGCCAGCACGTCAACGCCTGGCGACCCGCCCACATCCACTTCTCCCTCTTCGGCACGGCGTTCACCCAGCGGCTCGTGACGCAGATGTACTTCCCGAGCGACCCGCTGTTCCCCTACGACCCGATCATCCAGTCGGTGACCGACGACTCGGCCCGCCGGCGGCTGGTCGCCACCTACGACCACAGTCTGTCCGTGCCCGAGTTCTCGATGGGCTACCACTGGGACATCGTGCTCGACGGACCGCAGGCCACCTGGATCGAAGAAGGACGCTGACCAGCCATGACGAAGATCGACACCAGCCGTCCCGAGACCGTGCTGCCGACCCCGTCGCACACGGTCGGCCCCTTCTACGGCCATGCCCTGCCCTTCCCCGGCGGCGGCGACATCGCGCCCGTCGGCCACCCGGACACCATCGTGCTCCAGGGCTGCATCACGGACGGCGAGGGCAACCCGCTGCCGGACGCCTTCGTGGAGCTGTGGAGCGCCGACCCCGACGGCAACGTCCCGCAGGTCGACGGCTCGATCCGGCGCGACCCCGCGAGCGGCGGCTACCTGGGCCGCAACGGCGTGGAGTTCACCGGCTGGGGCCGCATCCAGACCGACGCCAACGGCCACTGGACCGCGCGGACCCTGCGGCCGGGCGCGCGCGGGCAGAGCGCGCCGTACATCAGCGTGTGCGTCTTCGCGCGCGGTCTGCTGGTGCACCTGTACACCCGGATCTACCTGCCGGGCGACGAGGCGGCCCTGACCGCAGACCCGCTGCTGGCCCGGGTACCGGCGGAGCGGCGCGACACGCTGATCGCGCGTGAGCAGGGCGACGGCACCTACCGTTTCGACATCCGCCTTCAGGGCGAAGGCGAAACGGTCTTCCTGGAGTTCCAGTGACTTCTCCCGATCCGGACACCGGCCTGCTCGCCCCCGGGTGGGCAGGCTCCCCCGCCGCCGCAGCGACCGCCGACGGCGCCTACCTCCAGGCGCTGCTGGACGCCGAGGCCGCACTGACCCGGGCGCAGGCCGCCCTGGGCCTCGCACCGGCGGAGGCCGCCACCGCGGTCACCGAGGCGGCCCACGCGGACCGTTTCGACGTACGGTCCCTCGCGGAGCGTGCGCGCGGCGGCGGCAACCCCGTCATCCCCCTGGTCGCCGACCTCACCCGGGCGGTCGGCGAGGAGTACGGCCCGTACGTCCACCGCGGCGCCACCAGCCAGGACGTCCTGGACACGGCGACGATGCTGGTTGCGGCGCGCACCCTCGACCTGGTCCTGCCCGACCTCGACCGCGTCCAGCGGGCCCTGGCCCTGCTCGCCGCCGAGCACCGCGACACCGCGATGCCGGGCCGGACGCTCACCCAGCACGCCGTCCCGACGACGTTCGGCCTCAAGGCGGCCGGGTGGCGGTCGCTGGTGCTGGACGCCCGGGACCGCGTCACCGCCGTACGGGACTCCCTCCCCGTCCAACTCGGCGGCGCGGCCGGGACACTGGCCGCCTTCACGGTGTACGGCGCCGAGGACACCCGGGCCCTCACGGAGGCCTTCGCCGCCGAGCTCGGGCTCCGGGCGCCGCTCCTCCCCTGGCACACCCTGCGCACCCCGGTCGCCGACCTCGCCGGGTGCCTGGCCTTCGCCTCGGGAGCCCTGGGCAAGATCGCCGCGGACGTCCTGGTCCTCGGCCGTACCGAGATCGCCGAGCTCACGGAGGGCAGCGGGGGCGGTTCCTCCGCGATGCCGCACAAGGCGAATCCCGTACGGTCCACGCTGGTCGCGGCCGCCGCCCGGCGCGCTCCACAGCTCGCCGCCACGCTGTACGGCTCGCTCGCCGCCGAGGACGAGCGGCCGGCCGGGGCCTGGCACGCCGAGTGGGAGCCGCTGAGGGACCTGCTGCGGCTGACCGGCGGGGCGGCCCGGGACACCGCGGAGCTCACGGAAGGCCTGCGGGTCCACGCGGAGGTCATGCGTGAACACCTCGGTCTCACCCACGGGTTGATCGTCTCCGAGCGGCTGTCCGCGGAGCTGGCGTCCCTGCTGGGTCGGCCCCGCGCCAAGGAGCTGCTCACGGACCTCGCCAAGCGGACCTACACCGAGGGCCGCTCGCTCGCCGAACTCCTCTACCAGGAGCCCGAGTTGAAGGACATCGACCTCGACGAGCCCACCGACCCCGTCCGCTACACCGGCTCCGCCGGAGCCCTCACCGACCGCGCTCTGGAGCGACGTTGACCGAGAAACTCCTCAACCACCGTGCCGAGGGCCCCGCTTCCGCACCCGCGCTGCTGCTCGGGCCCTCGCTCGGGACCTCGCACGCCCTGTGGGACAAGGTGGCGCCCGAGCTGTCCCTCACCCATCGGGTGATCCGCTGGGACCTGCCCGGACACGGCGGTTCGGCGGCCGACCTGATCGGTCCCGGCGCCACCGTGAGCGACCTCGCCGACCTGGTGCTGGCGCTCGCCGACTCGCTCGGCGTCGAGCGGTTCGCGTACGCGGGGGTCTCGCTCGGCGGTGCGGTCGGCCTGGAGCTGGCCGTGCGGCACCCCGAGCGCGTCGAGTCGCTGGCGGTGATCTGCTCCTCGGCCCACTTCAACGGCAGCAAGCCGTGGGAGGACCGGGCCGAGCGGGTCCGCAGGGAGGGGCTGGAGTGGCTCCTGGAGAGCGCGAACTCCCGCTGGTTCGCGGGCGACTTCAGCGTGCCGGAGCTGATCCGCGACCACGCCGAGGCCGATCCTTCCTCGTACGCGGCCTGCTGTGACGCGCTGGCCTCCTTCGACCTGCGGGAGGGGCTGACCGGGATCTCCGCGCCGACCCTGCTGATCGCCGGCCGTCAGGACCCTGCGACCCCGCCGCCGCATCTGCGGGAGATCGCCGACGCGGTGCCGCGTGCCACGCTGGTCGAACTCCCGGGTGCCTCGCACCTGGCGCCCGCGCAGTGCCCGGAAGCCGTCCTCACCGCTCTGCGCGCCCATCTCGACGGTGGCGCCAAAAGGGGCATGGAGGTGCGGCGCGAGGTGCTCGGGGATGCGCACGTGGACCGGGCGCAGGCCCGGCAGACGCCGTTCACCGCCCGCTTCCAGGACTTCATCTCGCGCTATGCGTGGGGCGAGATCTGGACCGACCCGACGCTCAGCCGCCGCGAGCGCAGCATGATCACGCTGACGGCGCTGGTCGCGCACGGCCACTACGACGAGCTGGCCATGCATGTGCGGGCGGCACGGCGCAACGGCCTCACCCCGGACGAGATCGGTGCCGTGCTGCTCCAGACGGCCGTGTACTGCGGGGTCCCGGCGGCGAACTCGGCGTTCGCGACGGCCCAGCGGGTGCTGGCGGAGGAGACGGAAGGATGACCCCGGCAGGGGCAGGCACGGGGTGCGGCGGGGCGCCTACGGTGGGGGCATGTCGACCATCCTGATCACGGGCGCCACCTCCGGTCTCGGCCGTCACATCGCCTTCGAACTGGTCCGCTCCGGCCACACCGTCCTCGCCCACGGCCGTGACCCGGAACGCACCGGATCCTTGGTGAAGGAGTTGCGGTCCGAGGGCGAGGCCGACGGTTTCGTCGCCGACCTCGCCTCACTGGCCCAGGTGCGCGAGCTGGGCGCGAAGGTCGCCGAGGCCCACCCCGGACTCGATGTCCTGGTCAACAACGCGGGCGTGGGCGCCGGTTCGCCCGGCTCGGGCCGGGAGGTGAGCGCGGACGGGCATGAACTGCGGTTGGCGGTGAACTACTTGGCGCCGGTGGCCCTGAGTCGCGCCCTGCTTCCGGTGCTGCGCGCCAACGCACCCGGACGGATCGTCAACGTCGGTTCGGTGGGCCAGGAGCCGCTCGACTTCGACGACCCGGAGTTCACGCACGGCTACGCCGGCTTCGCCGCCTACTGCCGGGCCAAGTTCGCGCTGGCCGCCCACACCTTCACCCTGGCCGAGGAGCTTGCGGAGGCCGGGGTCGCGGTGAACGTGCTGCACCCGGCCACGTTCATGGACACGGCGATGGTCCGGGAGGGCGGAGTGGCCCCGTGGTCGACGGTGGCCGACGGAGCCCCGGGCGTCCTGGCCCTGGCCACCCAGGACATGGGCACGGGCCGCTATTTCGACGGGACGAGTCCGGCCCGGGCGCACGAGGGGACGTACGACCGGGAGGTGCGCGAGCGCCTCGCGACGCTGACGGACCGACTGCTCGCGCCGTAGCTCCCCGGGGGCGCGACCGGCCGGCGCAGCGCGGCGGCCGGGTGACGGCTCACCGCAGCCCCCGGCCCGTCTCCAGCACCTCCCTGGCCTGCGCCACCAGACCGTCCGCGCCACACGAACGCGCCAGTTGCAGGCCCCGGTTGAGCTCCGCCACGGACCGCGCCGCGATGCCGTACTCGACCCGGGCCGCCGCGTGCTCGTACTGGCAGGGCGAGGCCTCCAGATAGGCGACCGCCTGCGCGGCCAGCCGCACCGCCCGCTGCCCGGTCTCCAGCACGGCGGCACACCGCAGCGCCTCACCGATCGCCGTGTCCGTGCCGAGCCGCTCGGCGTGCCGGCGGACCTCGGTGGCCAACTGGGCGGCCCGCACCGGCTCCTCGCGGGCGAGCGCCCGGGCCAGGTCGACGGCCCACGGCACCAGCACCGGATTGTGGTGGCCGCGGACCTCCGCCGCCTTCTCCGCCGCGTCCAGTTCGTTGATGCCGTCCTTGGTCCGGCCGACGGCCAGCAGCAGCCGCCCCCGCACGGACCGGGGGTCGGGCAGCACGATCGTGGACGGGTACGGCGGCGCGAAGCCGTACTGCTCGGCGATCGCCCAGGCTTCCTCGACATGCCCGCGCGCGAGCAGTGTGTCGACCAGGTTGCAGGTCGCCGACCAGTACAGCGGCAGTCCGCGCCCGACCCGCTCGGCGAGCCGCAGCGACTCGCGCAGCGAGGTCTCCGCCTCCCGGAGCCGTCCGCGCCGCCGGTGGGCGAGGCCGACGTAGGCATGGGCGAGCGCGAGGTGGCCGCCGCTCCAGCCGGACGACTCGTAGGTGCGCAGGGCTTCGGTGTACAGGGCCTCCGCCCGGTCGAGCCGGTCCGTGAAGGCGTACGCGCTGGCCAGCATCAGCGGCAGTTCGAGGCCCCACTCGGTGTCGGTCCAGCCGAGTCCGGGCGCGAGGCGGCCGTTGACCAGGGCGCGGTCGCACACTTCGGCGATCTCCTCGGCGCTCTCGCCGCGGGCCATCGCGTCGAAGCCGCGCAGGATGAGCAGGGCGCGCTCGGAGTTGTCCCGGCCGGTGCAGGTGGCGGCCAGGGCGGCGAGGCGCTCGGAGCGCCCCGGGGAGGTGGCCTCGCCCGGGTAGAGCCCCTCCCAGGTGTACTGCACCGCCTGCAGACGGAGCCTGGCGGGGCCGTCCTCGTGCCGGGCGGCCTCCGCCTCGACGGTGCGGACGGCCTCCTCCAGCTGGTTGTTGTGCATGAGTGCCTGGGAGAGGCGGACGACGGCGTCCACCCGGGCGGAGCCCTCCAGGCCGGGCATCGCGAGCGCGGCCTGAAGGTGGTCGATGGTCTTGGCGGGCGCCGTGAGGAGGGTGGCGCAGCCCAGCTCGAAGAGCACGCTCGCGTGGACCTCGGGTACCGGGGGTTCCCGCAGGGCGCGCTCCAGGCAGCGGCGGGCCGCGTCGGGGGCGCCGACGAGCAGGTGCTCGCGGGCGGCCTCGCGCAGCTGCTCCACGAGTTCCTCGTCGTCGTCCGGGTGGACCTGGAGCAGGTGCCGGGAGGCGGCCGCCGCGCCGAGCCCGGAGTCGGTGACGAGTTGGGCGGCGATGCCGTGCATGGCGGTGCGCAGGGCGTCGGGGATGGACTCGTAGACGGCTGTCGCGATCAGCGGGTGGACGAACTCCAGCTCGCCGTCCTCCGCTCCGGTGTCGGTCAGGATGCGGGCGGTGCGCAGCAGTTCGGCGCAGACGGCCGCCTTCTCCGGCTTCAGGGTGGCGAGCCTGGCCGCCAGGCCGACGGAGATGTCGGTGCCGAGGATCGCGGCCGCCCAGGCGAACCGGGTGGCGTCGATGCCGAGTTCCTCCAGGCGGGCGACGAGTCCGCCGCCGCGGGCCGAGCGGTTCAGCTCGCGCAGTTCGTTCGCCGAGGCCTCGCTGGGCTCCATCTCGCTGTCCCGGACCTTGGCGAGGAGTTCGACGGTCTCGTAGGGGTTGCCGCCGGTGACGGCCCACACCTCGCGGCAGAAGGGGGCGTCGGCGTGCTCGCCGAGGGTGGCGCGGGTGAGTCCCGCGGCGGCGGCCGGGGTGAGGGCACTGAGGTTGGTGACGGGGCTGCCCGCGGCGGAGGCCACCGCCTCCAGGAGGCGGGCGCTCTCGGTGGTGGCCTCGCCGGGGCGCCGGGCCACCACGACCAGGACGGACAGGTCGTCCAGGCGCTCGGTGAAGGCGGCGAGCCAGCGCAGGGTCTCCTGGTCGGCCCAGTGGGCGTCGTCGACCATCAGCACGAGCGGCCAGTCCCGGCGGGCCAGCCGGCGCACCGCGGCGACCAGTCCGTCGCACACGCCCTGCGGGTCGGCCTGGCGCTCCCCCGGGTCCGCGATGCCGAGGGCGGGGCCTGCGATGTCGTACCAGTCGCCGAGGTACTCGCGGGCCTCCTCGGGCATCAGTGACAGGAGGGCGGGCTGGAGCAGTTGTCGTACGACGTTGAAGGGGACGGACCTGAGGGTCTCGCCGCCGCGGGCCGACCAGACCGTGCAGCCGCGTGCCTCGGCGATGCGGCGGGTCTCGGCCAGCAGGGCGGTCTTGCCGAAGCCCGCCTCGCCGCGGATCACCAGCACACCGCCCGAGGACGTGCGGCCCTCGCACAGGGAGTCGACGGCCCTTTCGACGGCGGCGAGTTCCTCGTCGCGCTCCCACAGCGAGGCCGGGGCGGCCGCCATGGGCCGTACCTCCGTCATCCCGCTACCTCCCCAAGTCGCCCGAACGACGTACAGATCTCGAGCGTAGCCGTCCGGGTGCGGAAGCGGAGGGCGGTCGGAGCAGCTGTTGCCATGACGGGTGACCTGGAGTACGCGCAGGCGACGCACCTTGCCCGTGACCTGCTGTCGACAAACCTGACCATCAGTCAGTCGTGGGGCACGGAACGGCCGGAGGCGGCGCGCGGCTCCGGGACGAGAGCGCGGGGGACTCCCCTGTTCGCGCGGCGGGCGGTCGGGGGCAAGCGGTGCTATGGGGCGCCGACGAAGGCGGTGGGGCGGAACGCGCGCGGTGGCGACTGCGGTGCGAGCCGGACCGAGGGAGCCCGTCCCCGGACCGGGGTGATCGCGTCGGCACCGGGTCGCGGACCCCGCCGCCCGGGCGCCCCTGCCACCGGGACCGGGACCGTCTGCGGCGAGGCGGGTTTCCGGCGGAGGGCGCGGGTCCGTGGATTCGGCGGACGCCCCTCTCATCCCTCTTTCACCGAGGGCTCATACGGTGGGGGCATGACGCAGGAGACTCCCCCCGGGTGGTATCCCGATCCCGGGCAGACAAGTGACGGTCCCGCCACCGAGCGCTGGTGGGACGGCAAGGCGTGGACGGAGCGGACCCGACCCGCCGGCTCGGCCCCCGCATGGGGTCCCCCCGAACAGGTCGCGAGCCCCGGGGACGCCGGGCCGTACCCGGCCTATCCGCCGTACCCCGCCCAGCCGCCCACCGGATCACGGCGCGGCCGCATGGGCATAGCCGTGGCGGTGGCGGTCGTGGTCCTGGCGAGCATAGGCGTGGGTGTGTACGCGCTGGCCGACAGCGGCAACGGCAACACCGCCAACTCGCAGGGGCCCGGTGGCCAGGGCGGACCCGGCGGCACGGGGGGCCAGGGCGGGCCCTTCGGCGGCAACGGGGGCTCCGGTGGCGGCGGCTCCGGCAGCGGGGGTTCCGGCGGCGCGTCCCCCTCCCCGCAGGGATCCGAGGCGCCGAAGATCGAGAGCGGTTCGGTGACCGACTCGATCGACGGGATCAGCCTGCCCATCCCGGACGACTGGTACGGCCAGGAGATCCAGGTCGGCGCGTCCGTGACCTCGAACGACTCCTACGCCTGCCCGGGCGACACCTCCGAGAAGTGCACGAAGGGCGGTGCCTACTCGGCGCCCGCCCTGGCGCTGGGCACCAAGGGCAGCACGGCCGAGCAGGTCGCCAAGGCCGACATCGAGGCCAACGCCGAGCAGTCCTACGGCGGCAAGACCTACGGTTCGATCACCTCGCACGACGTGCTCGACTCCGAGGCGGTGACGGTGGCCGGGCAGAAGGGGTACCGGGTCCGCTGGAAGGCGGTCACCAGCAAGGGCTCGGACGGCTATGTCGAGTCCCTGGCCTTCCCGTCCCCGGCGAACCCGCAGCAGATCGTCGTGGTCCGCTTCGGTGTCGACGTCGAGGAGGGTCAGGGCGTGATCGACGACATCACCAAGGGCATCAAGGTGTCGACGGGCGGCGGCAGCGGCCAGGACGTCTGACGGCCGGCCCCCGGACACCGGTCGGCCGGGTGGGGCGCCTCTCCGCTCAAGAGGAACCCCACCCGGCCGGGGGGTGCGCGCCGCCCCCGTCCCCACGGTGCGGCGCGATCGGGCAGCCGTCCAGTCATCCCGTGGACGGCGGCCCGGGTCTCAGGTCAGGCCGAGTGCCGGCAGCACGGCGGCCTCCACGAACCGGACCAGGTAGTCCGGGTCGGCGTACTCCCCGTCGACCACGGGACGCGCGCGGATGACGCCGAACAGCTGGGCCGGGATGTACTCCAGCGCCGGGTGTCCGGCGGCGATCTCGCCCCGGTCGACCCCACGCTGGAGAATGTGCCTCAGTGCGGCGATCTCCGGATCGACCAGCGCCTCCCGCAGGGCCCGCGCGAGTTCCGCGTCCTGGGTGACGGCGTGGCCGAGTGCCTGGAGCAGCTTGGTGTCGTGCATCGACCACCGGCCCGCGGCCCGGGCGGCCTCGCGCAGGTCGTCGGCGAGCGATCCGGTGTCGATCCCGTCGAACTTCGACCTGCGGCGGGAGCGCAGCGCGGCCACCACGAACTGGGGTTTGGTCTTCCACTGCCGGTAGAGGGTGGACTTGCTGCAACGCGTGCTGGCGGCGACACCCTCCATGGTCACGGCGTCGTATCCGCATTCACGGATCTGTTCGAGTACGGCGTCGAAGAACTCCTGCTCACGCTCCGGCGTGATCTTGGAGCGGCGCGAGGCGGCGACCGTCTCCGGTCCGTCCGCGGCCTGCGACGTCATCGGCTCTTCCCCTTGTCTCGCTCCGGCGGCCGGCGTGCTGCACGGTCGCCGCGTTTCATTCCCGGATTCCAGTGTGGCGTATGTCTATCGATACGTGAGTGTACCGGTACCCGACCGTATCGGTACACTTGCGTATCGGTACGACGCCGTATCGATTAGTTTTGGAATCCGCACCGGTCACCACCTCGTTCGGATTCAGCACCTGCACCACCGTCAGCGAAAGGGCCGGGGGAATGAATGCCCGCACCGAGCCTTCAGAAGCGGAGCCGGACGCGACAGCGCGGCCGCCGCTCGTCCGTGAGCTCCTGCTCGTCGTAGGACTCTTCCTCGTCTACAAGTTCGGCCGGCAACTGGTCACGGGCCACACCACCGAGGCCTTCCGCAACGCCGACCGCGTGTGGGACTGGGAACGGACCCTGCACCTGCCCTCGGAGGGCTCGGTGCAGTCGCTGCTGCTGCACGGCGACACCCTCGCGCACCTGGCGAACACCTACTACGCGACCGTCCACTTCCCGGCCACGGTCGCGTTCCTGGTCTGGCTGTACCTCAAGCGCCCCGCCCACTACGTCTGGGCCCGGCGCGTCCTCGCCGCGCTGACCGGCGCCGCCCTGGTGCTGCACCTCGTCTTCCCGCTGGCCCCGCCGCGGATGCTGGCGGCGGCCGGGCTGGTCGACACCGCCAAGGTCTACGGCCCCTCCGTGTACGGCCCGCCGCAGACCGACACCCTCTCCAACCAGTTCGCGGCGATGCCCTCGCTGCACTTCGGCTGGGCCCTGATGGTGGCGATCGGCCTGATCGTGGCGACCCGCTCGCGTCACCGCTGGCTGTGGCTGCTGCACCCGCTGGTGACCCTGGTGGTCATCGTCGGCACGGCGAACCACTACTGGATGGACGCGATCGTGGCCGCGGCCCTGCTCGGCATCGCCCTGGCGGTCATCCACGCGCCGCGGCGGACGGTCACGACCGCGGGCCGGGCGCAGGAGCGGCTCGCGTCGGCCGACCCCAAGGAGAACGTCCTGGTCGGAGCGGGCCGATGAACGCCACCCTGCTCGCCGTAGGACTGTCCCTGCTCTCCTCCGTCGCCTACGCGGCCGCCGCCGTCGCCCAGGAGCGCCTCGCCTCCCGCAACCCCGGCACCGGTGTGCTGCGGATGCTGGGCTCGGGTGCCTGGTGGGGATCGGTCGGGCTCAACGCGGCGGCGGCGCTGCTGCACGTCGTCGCGCTCAAGTACGGCCCCCTGACCGTGGTCCAGCCGCTCGGCGCCCTCACCCTGGTCGCCGCGGTGCCGCTGGGCGCGCGGATCGCGGGGCGCCGGGTCGGCGCGACGGAGTGGCGGGGCACCGCGTACACCCTGGCCGGCCTCGCCGCGATCCTGGTGGTGGCGTCCGGCTCCGCGCCCGGGAAGGTGCTGAGCACCTCCGAGGCGGTGGCGGTGGCCGCGGTGACGGCGGCGCTGATCGGGCTGCTGGCCCGTCCCGGCGCCCGGCCCGGGATACGGCACGCGTCGGCGTCCGGGGTCGCCTCGGGAGTGGCCTCCGCGCTCACCCAGACCGTGACGGTCGCCGCGACCGACCGTTCCCAGTCGCTCCTCAGCGTCCAGGTGATCGGCGTGGCCCTGCTCGTGGCGGCCTTCGCCGCGGGTGGGCTCCTGCTCTCCCAGACCGCCTACCGCGACGGTCTGGGCGCCCCGCTGGCGGTGGTGACCCTGGCCAATCCGGTGGCCGCCGCTGTGATCGGCCTGTCCCTCCTGGGCGAGGGCCTGCGGGGCGGCGCGGCGGGCGTCCTGCTGGCGCTGGCGGGAGCGGGCCTGGCGGCGTGGGGCGTCGTGCTGCTGACCCGGATGCCCCAGGTCCCGGCGGACGAGGAACACCCGGTGGCGGCGGTCCTGAGGCTGGAGCCGTCGACGGCGTCGGTGGAACCGGCGCTGCGGGACATGGGCGTGCCCCGGCAGCCCGAGCCGGGGCACCTGACCGCGCTGTAGGCCGGCTCAGCCGAACCCGCGAGCGTCCTGCTTCAGCGCCGTGTCCACGGTCAACGCCGTGGCGACGACCAGGCTCAACAGCGGTTCGGGCAGTTGGTAGTGGATCTGCAGCACGTAGTTGTCCGCGGTCGTGAACATCGTCTTGGCGAGTCCCTCCCACGTCTTCGTGATCCGGGCGACCTCGTTCTCCGTGTGGTCGACGATCGCGAAGTTCCAGGCCCGCCAGTTCTCGGCCTTGATGGCGCCGACCTGCTGCCCGTCCACGTTGATCGCGAAGTTGATCTTCCCGATGACGTTCTGCTGGACGATCTCGCCCACCTGCGACCCGTCCGGGCGCTGCACGATCACCCGGGACTTGAGGAACTTCGCCGGCCGTGTCAGCAGGAGCACCGGCTGACCGTGGGCGTCACGGATCTCCAGCTTGTGGGTCATGTACTGGTCGAGGCTGGAGACGAAGCGCAGCACCTTCTTCAGCGCGCTCTGCCCGACCTGGGTGACGGAACCGAGCTGGTTGCCGTTCTGATCCATGACCTTGTACTCGTTGGTCACCTCGATCAGCTTGGCCTTCTGGTTCACCACGAGCACCGGCTCGGTGAACAGCGTGCCGCCGCCCGTGCCGTCCGCCGTGACCCCGGCCTGCTGCTGCACCTGACGCTGCACGCGCGGGTCGGGACCGGCCGACTGCTGCGGCATCTGGGGAGTCTGAGGCGCCTGCCCGGCCCCCTGCTGCTCGCTGTTGGTGTGCTGGGTCCACTGCGCCCCGTCCCAGTAACGGAGCGTCTGGGACGCTCCGTGCGGATCGGGGTACCAGCCTGCAGGTGTGTTCGAATGCGTGGTCACCGGGGCACACTACCCCGGCACGATCACTGTTCGGCCACCTGTTCGGCGGTACCCCGACCGCCTTTACCTGGTGATTACGGCCGGGTCGCTCACCCCGGGACGCCCGTTCTCGACATGTCCGGCGAACCGTCGCACAAAGGCCGCGTCGCTCTCGGACGTGACCGTCAGGTCGTACCAGCGCCTCCCGGCCTTGAGGTCGAAGGTGTGCCGGACGGTGGACCCGGCCCGCACCGTGAACGTCTTCGTCCGGCCGCCGTAGCCGCTCACGACCTGCAGACGGACCGTGCCGGAGCCCTTGTTGGTGAAGGACAGCTCGACGTCGTCGCCGCGGTGGCGGGCGGTGACCTCGGGACCCGCGGCCTTGTTCGACCCCTTGAAGGCACGCAGGAAGCCGCCGGGACCGTGCACGGTCAGGTCGTACGACCCCTTCGAGTACGCCGAGTTCCAGGTGTCCGAGACGGTCTTGCCGGCCTCGGTGGTGTAACTCCAGGGTCCGTCCGTGCGGTTGCCGGAGGTCACCAGGAAGGCGGCACCGGCCTTGGCGCCGGAGGCGAAGGCGAGCGTGAACTTCCCGCTCTTCGCGTCCACCGAACCGTCCACGTGCGGGGCGTACTTGAGCGGTCGGGCGGGGCGCAGCCCGCGCTCCTGCTTCGGCAGGGCACCGACGGCGGGCGGGACCGGCACGTAGTCGGGGTGGCGCTCGCGGTCCGGCGGTTCGTAGCCGTCGGTGTCCGGGAGGGCGACCGGCCTGGTGTCCTTGCGGGAGAAGTCGAAGGCCGAGGTGAGATCACCGCAGACCGCGCGCCGCCAAGGCGAGATGTTGGGCTCGTGGACGCCGAACCGGGTCTCCAGGAAGCGGATGATCGAGGTGTGGTCCAGCGTCTCTGAGCAGACGTAACCGCCCTTGCTCCAGGGCGAGACGACGAGCATGGGCACGCGCTGGCCGAGTCCGTAGGGTCCGGCCGGGTGGCCGGCGTCGCCCTTGAAGAGGTCGAGGGCGGGGTCGACCGTGGACTTGCCCTGCGCGACGGATCCCGCCGGGTACGCCGGGACCACGTGGTCGAAGAAGCCGTCGTTCTCGTCGTAGGTGATGAACAGGGCAGTCCTCGCCCAGACCTTCGGGTCGGAGGTGAGCGCGTCCAGGACCTGGGCGATGTACCAGGCACCGTAGTTGGCGGGCCAGTTGGGGTGCTCGGTGAAGGCCTCGGGGGCGACGATCCAGGAGACCTGGGGCAGCTTCCCGGCCTTGACGTCGGCCTTGAGCCGGTCGAAGTAGCCCTCGCCCTTGGTGTAGTCGGTGCCGGTGCGGGCCTTGTCGTACAGCGGGTCGCCGGGCTTGGCGTTGCGGTACTGGTTGAAGTAGAGGAGCGAGTTGTCGCCGTAGTTGCCGCGGTAGGCGTCCGGGATCCAGCCCCAGGAGCCGTTCGCGTCGAGGCCGTCGCCGACGTCCTGGTAGATCTTCCAGGAGACGCCGGCCTTCTCCAGGCGCTCGGGGTAGGTGGTCCAGCCGTAGCCGACCTCGTCGTTGCCGAGGACCGGGCCGCCGCCCTGGCCGTCGTTGCCCGTGTACCCCGTCCACATGTAGTAGCGGTTGGGGTCGGTCGAGCCGATGAACGAGCAGTGGTAGGCGTCGCAGATGGTGAAGGAGTCCGCGAGGGCGTAGTGGAAGGGAATGTCCTCGCGGGTCAGGTACGCCATGGTCGTGGACCCCTTGTTCGGGACCCATTTGTCGTACTTGCCCCCGTTGAAGGCGGCGTGTCCGTCGTTCCAGCCGTGCGGGAGGTCCTGGATGAACTGCAGGCCCAGGTCGTCGGCCTCGGGACGGAACGGCAGGATCTCCTTGCCGTTCCCGTCCGTCTGGTGCCAGACGGACTTGCCGTTGTCCAGCGTCACCGGGCGCGGGTCGCCGAAGCCGCGCACGCCTCTGAGCGAGCCGAAGTAGTGGTCGAAGGACCGGTTCTCCTGCATCAGGACGACGACGTGCTCGACGTCCTCGATCGTCCCCGTGCGGTGGTGGGCCGGAAGGGCGGCGGCGCGCTGGATGCTGTTCGAGAGCGCGCTGAACGCCGTCGTGGCACCCGCGAGTTGGAGGAATCTGCGCCGGTTGACGTCGGACATGAGTGAGGGACCTCTCAATCCTGCGCATCGATGGCCCGAATGTGACGGAAGGTGCGCGCAGCGAGTGTTCCAAGCCCACCAAACGTCAGGGAAGGGTCCGGTGGCGCTGATGTGAAAGTCGCGGGTACGGGAGGTGTTGCGAGCCTCGGGCGGGGAATGGCCGCGATCATGACAGAGACGACACGTCCGGACGCGCCGCCGACGAAACGGCCCGTACGCCAGCTCCTCGCCGCCTCCGTCGGCAACGCCGTCGAGTGGTACGACTGGTACGCCTACACCTTTCTGGCCACCTACATCGCCGCCGCGGTCTTCCCCAAGGGCGCGGACAACTCTCTGGTGCCGCTCCTGTCGACGTTCGCGGTGTTCGCGGTGGGGTTCTTCATGCGGCCGGTCGGCGGGCTGCTGATGGGGGCGATCGCGGACCGGCACGGGCGGCGGGCCGCGCTGACGGTCACGATTCTGCTGATGGGCGGCAGCAGTCTGCTGGTCGGACTGACGCCGACGTACGCGGCGGTCGGCGTCCTGTCCCCGGTCGTGCTGGTGCTTGCGCGACTGCTCCAAGGGCTTTCCGTGGGCGGGGAGTTCGCGGCCTCGACGACCTTCCTGGTCGAGTCCGCGGGGCCCGGCCGGCGCGGGCTGTTCTCCAGCTTCCAGTACGTGTCGACGACCGCGGGCCAGCTCGTCGCGTCCGGGATCGCCACCGTGCTGGTGGACACGCTCAGCGAGGAACGGATGGACGGCTGGGGCTGGCGGGTGCCGTTCGTGCTCGGGGCCGTACTGTCCCTGGTCGGGTTCTGGATCCGGCAGGGTGCGCAGGAGACGCGGAGCGAGGAGCAGCGCGGCGGCCCGCGTCCCGGTCTGCTGGAGGCGTTGCGCCGCCATCCGCGCGAGTCCCTGCTGATCTGCGGGATCACGATGGGCGGCACGATCGCGTACTACACGTGGACGTCGTATCTGCCGACGTACGCCGAACTCAACGCCGGTGTCGAGAAGTCCGACGCACTGCTCGCCGGGACGATCTCGCTGGCCTTCTTCGGCCTGCTCCAGCCCCTGGGAGGAATGCTGTCGGACCGGTTCGGGCGTCGGCCCCTGCTCCTCTTCTTCGGGGTGGGCTTCGCGCTGCTGAGCGTGCCGCTGCTGCACGCGCTGCGGGACTCGTTCGCCGTGCTGTTGCTCGTCCAGTGCGCGGGCATGGTGCTGCTGACCGGGTTCACGTCGATCAGCGCGGCGGTGAACGCGGAGGTGTTCCCGCCACGGGTGCGGGCGGCCGGGATCGGTTTCCCCTACTCCCTGACGGTCGCCCTGTTCGGCGGGACGGCGCCGTACGTGGGCACGCTGTTCAAGGAGTGGGGGTACGGGGGGTTGTTCCCCTGGTATGTGGCGGTGCTGTGTCTCGGGTCCTCGCTGGTGTACCTGCGGTTGCCGGAGACCGCTCATGCGGAGCTGCGGCGGTGAGGGCCAAGGCCCTCTTCGCCACCGCCGTTCCCGACCTCAGCGCCGTGACGGGGTCCGCCGCCTCGTCCAGCTCGATGAGGACCGTGTGGGCGCCCGGTGTGCGGGACATCGCGTCGGCCCAGCCCGCCCAGTCCACGATCCCCTGGCCCAACTCGGTCATGTACGGCTGCTGTTGGGCGTACACGGTGTCGTCGACGGTGAGGTGGACGTCGATCGGGCGCACCGCGTCCTTCCAGTGGGCCAGGGCGATGCGCGGGGCGTGGCGGCGGGCCACGGCCACGGGGTCGCCGCCGCCGAGGGCGATGTGGCAGGAGTCGGGGCACAGCCAGACGTAGCGCGGGTCGGTGAGGGCCATGAACAGGTCGATGTCCCGCTCGTACCAGAGGGTGCTGTTCGACTCCGTGTGGAAGGCCAGCTTCACCCCGTACCGGGAGACCGCCTCGCCGACCGCGTGCGCGATGTCGGCCATGCGGGTCATGTAGGCCGCGTCGACGAAGAAGGGCGGGCGGGTGCCGTACGTCGTGCGCATCGGCAGCCCGGCGACGAGGAGTCCGGCGCCGGTCTCGGCGAGGAAGGCGGCGCGGCGCTCGGCGTCGGCGACGATCGCGGGCAGGTCGTCGCCGTGCCGCCAGTCGGGGGCGTCGCTCTCGGCGACGAAGGCGCTGACGACCGCGAGGCCGCGGGCCGAGAGTTCGCGGCGGAACCCCTCTGCGCTGCCGAAGGCCCGCAGGGCCGAGTCCATCCCGCCGGGCGCGAACGTCAGCTCGACACCGGTGACCTCGGTCTCGGCCAGGGTGTCCATCACCCGGTGCCAGAAGCGGTCCGGATGCGCTGCGGCCCAGTCGCGCACCGCCTCGGCGGACTCCAGGTCCCAGAACCCGGGGTGATAGAAGGTGATGACGTCCGTGGCGAACCGGGGGTTCATTCGGCTCCTCCGCGCGCGTTGTAGACGACGACACCGTCGGACTCGTCCACGGCCTTGCGGTAGCCGCGGAACACGGCGAGCGCCTCGTCCCGCAGGACGTCCCCCACGACCTCGATGCCGCGTGCCTCGAACTGCTCGGCCCAGTCGGAGCGGACCGGGCCCTCGTCGAACGTGGTGATCTCCTCCAGTTCCGGGCCCTGACCCGCCACCACGAGGCCGCGCACCCCGGACCACATCGTGGCGCCGTAGCACTGCACGCAGGGACGCCAGTTGACGACCAGTTCATGGGCGGGCAGACCGTCGGCGCCGAGGTCCCAGCCGCCGGTCGCCTTCTGGGCGAGGCCCAGCGCGACGACCTCGGCGTGCGCACTGGAGACGCCCGTGGACAGGACGACGTTCACGCCGACGGAGACGATCCGGCCGCTCTCGCGCTCGGCGACGAGCGCCGCGAACGGACCGCCGTTGCCCTCGCGCCAGTTGCGGTCGGCGAGGCGGTGGACGAGACGCATCCGGTCCTCGCGGGAGGGCGCGACGGCGGGTACGTCGGCGAGTTCGTCGTCGATCCACGCGGGCAGGGCCACGCGGTATTCCTTCGCGATGTCGATCACGGTTCGGTTCCTCTCGGATGGTTCAGGTGCTCACGCGGCCACGGCACGGGCGGCCCGTACCGCGGTGACCGCGCCGGTCAGGGTGACGTTGGCGGCCATCGCCGTGGGAACGACTCCGTTGCCCGCCAGATACAGGTTGTCGAAGCCCCAGACCCTTCCGTCCGGGTCGCACACACTGGTGCCGTCGTCGCTGACGCCCGCCCTGACGGTGCCGGTGAGATGGAGCGACGAGCCGGGCGGGAGCACCCTGCACTCGGTCGCGGGGTCGAAGGGGCCGAACTCCTCGGCGACGGAACGGACCTCGTCCAGCGCCCGTCCGATCAGCGCCCGGTCGGCGTCGGAGTGGTCGAACTCGACCCGGATGCGGGGCAGTCCGGCGAGGTCGGTCTCGGTCGCCGAGAACACCAGCCGGTTCTCCGGGCGGGACTCGACGGGGACGTACAGCGACAGGCCCACGGAATGCGCGAGCCGTCGGCCCTCCTCGTCGACGTACGTGCGGTTCATGATCTGGCCGTGGAAGGGCTGCGCGGTTCCGTTGCAGGGCAGCCAGAGCGAGTCCGTGCTGAACTCGCCGGGGCGCGGCAGGGGCAGGTCGTCGAGGTCGAGGCCGAACCGGTCGAGGTCGAGGAGGACCCGGGCGGTGACGAAGGCGTGCTCGTTGAGGTGGCGGCCGAGCGCCGGGGGCCGGATGCCGGAGGCGAACAGGAGTTGGGGGGTGCGCAGGGCGTCGGCGCACACCACCACGGTGTCCGCGCGCAGTTCCGACTCGGCGCCGTCGGCTACGCGGCGCAGCCTGGCGCCCGCGACCCGGCCGTCACCGGCCCTGGTCAGGGAGGTGACCAGGGTGCCGGTCAGCAGGGTGAAGGCGGGGTCGGCGCCGGTGGCGATCGCGGGGAAGATCGTCCCGGGTGCGGTGCGGGGCATCGGGCCCGACGGGGTGGGGGTGACGGCCATGGGCATGGGCTGGGGCGCCCGGTCGCCCGGTCCGAGTGCGCCGTAGCGGCGGTTGAGGACGTCGAGCACGAGTTCGCCGACCTTGGTCGGGCCGATCGCGGCGGGTGTGACGGCGAGGAGCCGGCGCGCGGTGTCGAGGTCGGAGCTCCAGCGGCCGGGGTCCCCGAAGTCGAACACCTCGTCCCCGGCCGGCCACGGGGTCGCCGCGGTCCAGTGCACGCCCATGCCGCCCGCGTTCCAGGCGAGCGCGGCCTGCGGCATCGCCTCGGCGTCCTCGCCGAAGGCGAGCGCGTGGAACATGCCGGGGCTCAGGTCGGTGAGGCGGTCGGCGACCTCGCGGACCACCTCGGCGCCGGTGTACATGCCCTGGATGCCGGTGGCGACCTGTTCGTTGTAGCGGGACCACAGCTCGGGGTCGTCGAGGTCGTGCAGGTGCAGGCCGGGCGCACCGCCGATCGCGGTGCCGCCGTCGACCATGGTGATGCGCAGACCGGGGTCGCCGTCGCGCAGCAGGCGGGCCACGAGGGATCCCATGATGCCGCTGCCCACGACGAGGACGTCGGTGCGGGGGTGGTGCGTCAAGTGAGGCTCCAGCAGGAGGAGTTGTGGGGGGTTCACTGGCTCGGGACGGGCGGGCCGAACAGCTCGGTGTCCATGCGGTCCAGGGCCAGCTTCACCGCGCCGACGAGCGGGGCTTCGTGGCCGAGCGCGGTGGCGCGCAGTTCGACCGCGGGGGTGCGGGCGTCCCGGAGCGCCGCCCGCACCCGGGGCAGCAGGACGTCGGCCGCGCCCTCCAGACCGCCGCCGAGCACGATGAGCGAGGGGGCGACCGTCCAGGACAGGGTGGTGAGGATCGACGCGATGTTCTCCACGAACTCGTCGACCTCGGCGAGCGCGGCGGCGTCCCCCGCCCGGGCGGCGTCGAACCGGGCGCGGGCGAGGGCGCGTTGGGCGGGCAGCGGCGAGGTGAGTGCGGCCACGGTCCGGTCCTCGACCGAGCCGGCCGGCATCGACGGCGCCTCGACGATCTCGCCCGCGGCACCGTCGAGACCGCGGTGCACGGCCCCTCGGATGAGGATGCCGAGACCGGTCCGGTTCCCGAGCATCGCCCATACGACGTTGTCGTGGTCGTCGGCCACCCCGCGCCAACGCTCCGCCAGCGCACCGAGGTTGGCGTCGTTGTCGGCGAACCAGGGCACCGGGACGCGCCGGGCGAACTCCTCGGGCAGATGCACGCCCTCCCAGCGCGTGGTGTGCACCAGGCGCCGTACGACCCCTTCGTCGTCGATGGCTCCGCCCGCCGCGACCGCCCCGGCGCGCAGCCGGTCCACCGAGCCGCCGGCGTCGTCGAGAGCGCGCAGCACCAGTTCGGCCGCGTCGTCCAGCGTGGTTCGCGGATCCTGGTAGGAGCGCAGCGGCCGGTGGGCGCGGCCCAGGATGCGGCCGCGCACGTCGGCGACGACCGCGGACACGTCGACGGTGGTGATGCGGACGGCGGCCAACAGGGCGTGTTCGGCGCGCAGTTCGTAGCGGCGGGCCGGGCGTCCGGCCGAGCCGCTGATCGGCACCCGGTCCAGTTCCGCGACCCAGCCCGCCTCGACCAGGGAGTCCAGGACGATCTCGACGGTGCGGCGGGACAGGGCCGTCTGCCCGGCGAGCTCGGACAGCTTCCGCGGTCCGGCGGACACCGCCAACGCCCGCAAAATCACTGCGGTGTTGACCCGTCGTACGGCGCTCTGGTTCATCCCCGACATCAGCATGTCCCTGCTCCCGTCCCGGTCACGGGGTCGTACACGCCCCGGGTGTCGGCCGCGAGGGGCGCGCCCGGGCGGCCGTATTCGCGGGCCGGGTCGCCGGGTGTGCCGGTGGCCCGGGCCCAGGGCGGTGTCCCGCCGTGCACGAAGGCGACGAGGTCGGCGTGCATCCGGGCGGCGAGGTCCGCGGGCGGGTTCGGGCCGAGCGCTTCCGGGACGCCCGGCGCGTCGAGGAGGTCGAAGAAGAACGGGAGGTCGACGCAGTGCACGGCGCCGCCGAGGGCCGGCGAGGGCCACTCGAAGGAGTACAGCCAGGTGCCGGCGGGGGCCTCGCGCCGGGCGGCCGCGACGCGGATGCAGGCGGAGCGGAACAGGGTGTCCGTGATCCGGGTGCCCCGGGCGCGGTCCTCCGGAGCGCCCGCGCCGTCGAACTCGTCGCCGGTGGCGCCGAGGAGGAGCGGGACGTCGTGTCCGTACGCGGTGAGGCCCTCGGCGACCGGGACCGGCAGGATGTCGTCACCGACGACCGGGCCGAGGGGCGGCCTTTCGGCGCCGCGCAGGTCGAGGACGGCCCGTTGGAGCTGTTCCGGGGTGCGGCGGGCGAATCCGGCGCGGGTCGGTGGCACCCCGAGGCTGTGCCCGAGCCCGGCGAGGAACGCGTCCGGCGGGTCCATGTCGAAGAGCCCGCCGGACAGGCTCGCCGCGCGGCGGAAACGGCCCCGGGCGGCGGGTGACGAGAGCAGCGCGAGCACCGCGGCTCCCCCGGCCGACTGACCGGCGACGGTGACCCGGTCGGGATCGCCTCCGAACGCGGCGATGTTCTCCTGCACCCAGTCGAGCGCGAGCAGCAGGTCGCGCAGCCCGAGGTTGTGCGGTACGTCGTCGAGCACGGCGAACCCGTCGACGCCCAGCCGGTAGCCGACGGTGACGGTGACGACGCCGTCCCGGGCGAAGGGCCGGCCGTCGTACCAGGGGCTGGCGGGGCTCCCGGCCAGGAATCCGCCGCCGTGGATCCACACCAGCACCGGACAGGGCTCCGGCCGCGCCGCGGGGGCCGTGACGGACAGGTTCAGCACGTCGTCGCCCGGCACCGAGGGCTCGGGGATCGTGGTCACGGCGAACAGCGGCACGCGCTGCGAGGTGGCGCCGTGCCGGGACGCGTCGAAGGGCTCGGAAAAGGCTCCGCGCGGGACCGGCGGGGCGAACCGCCGCTCTCCGATGGGTGCTTCGGCGTACGGGATGCCCAAGTACCGTCGTACGTCCGCGTCCTGGCGTCCGACCACCGTGCCCGCGGGAGTGTGCAGGATCGACTCCGTCATGGTCATCGCATGCCCGTTCCCGCGATGCCCTGCACGAAGTACCGCTGCAGGAAGAGGAAGAGCACGAGGACCGGCAGCATCACGACGACGGCTCCGGCGAGCAGCAGGCCGTAGTCGGTGACGTGTGCGGCGGCCTGGCTGGTGGCGGCGAGGCCGACCGGCAGGGTGTAGGTGGACATGCTCTGGGCGACGATCAGCGGCCAGATGAAGTTGTTCCAGGAGTTCAGGAACGACATGATCGTGATCGTGGCGACGGCGGGTCCGGCCAGGGGCAGGAAGATCCGGAAGAAGATGCGGAACTCTCCGGCGCCGTCGATGCGGGCGGCCTCCAGGAGTTCGTCGGGGACCGACAGGGCGTACTGGCGCATGACGAAGACGGACATCGGCAGCGCCGCGCTGGGCAGGGCGATCCCGGTGAGGGTGTCCGCGAGGCCGGCGTCGACGGTGATCACGAACTGCGGGACGAACACCGCGGTGAAGGGCACCATCAGTGCGGCCATGACCGCGCCGAACGCGAGCCTCCGGCCCGCGAAGTCGAGCTTGGCGAGCGCGTAGCCGGCGGCCGACGCCGCCACGACGTTGCCGGCCACCACCATCAGCGCGACGACGACGCTGTTGCCCAGGAACGTGCCGAAGCCCTGGGTCTCGAACAGCCGGGTGAAGTTGCCGAAGGTGAGGTGGTGCGGGAACAGGGCGCCGGGGTCGGAGCGGATGTCGTCCAGGCTGCGCAGGGAGCCGCTCACCCCCCAGGCGAAGGGCACGGTCGTGAGCAGCGCGCAGACCACCAGGGCGGCGTACAGCAGGGAGCGGGCGATACGGGTCGTGGTCATGTGCGGGACCTCAGCAGCCGGAACTGGACGACACTCACGACCATCACCAGCACGAGCGTCACGAAGGACGCCGCCGAGGACATCCCGAACTCGCCCGCCCCGAACTGGCGGTAGGTGTAGAGCGCGACCGACTCGGTGGAGCCCAGCGGGCCGCCGCCGGTGAGCAGATAGGGCTCGTCGAAGACCTGGAGGTAGAAGACGGTCAGCAGGACGGAGACCATGAGGGTGGTCGGCAGCAGCAAGGGCAGGGTGATGTGCCGCAGTTGCCGCCACCGCCCCGCACCGTCGAGGGCGGCGGCCTCGTACACGTCCTGGGGCACGGCCTGGAGACCGGCGAGGAACAGCACCATCGCCGTACCGAAGTTGCGCCAGACACCGAGCAGGACGACGACCGGCATGGCCAGGTTCGGGTCGTCCAGCCAGTTCGGTCCGGCGAGGCCGACCGCGCCGAGCACCTTGTTGACGGTGCCGTCGGTGTGGAAGGCGTACTGCCAGATCAGCGCGGCGGCCACCACGTTGGTGACGACGGGGGCGAAGAAGACGGTACGGAACAGGCCGCGCAGCCGCCGTACGCCGGAGTTCAGCGCGAGGGCCAGCACGAACCCGGTGACCATCGTCAGCGGTACGCCCACGGCCACGAAGAGGCCGGTGTTGAGGAGGTCCCGGACGAAGGTGTCGTCCTGGAACAGCCGTACGTAGTTCTCGACGCCGGTGAAGTCGACGGCGAACGGGGTGCGCAGGTCGGCGCCCCGGATGTCGGTGAGGCTCAGGCCGAGGGCGGCGACGGTGGGGATCGCCGTGTAGACCACGAAGACGACGGCGAACGGGGCGAGGAACAGCCAGGCCACGGCGGTGCGCCGGGCGCGGGAGGCCCTGCGCGCCGCCGCCTTCGGTGCGACCGCGGTCTCCCGGGTCGCCGGTGCGAGGGTGGAGGCCATCACTTCCTACCGGTGCCGACGCTCTCGGCGTACGCCTGGATGTTCGCGGCCGCCCCCGCCGCGGTCTCCTTGCCCTTGGCCACCGCCTCCATCTCCTTGCCCAGCCGGGTCGCGACCTGCTGCCAGGTGCTGATCTGCGGAAACGCCCGGGTGTTCTTGAGCTGGGTGAAGAAGGCGTCCAGGAGCGGCTGGTTCTTGATGGCCGAGTCGTCCCAGGCGGTGATGACGGCCGGGAGCGAGCCGTACGCCTTGTACTGCGCGACCTGGGTGCTCGGCGCGGCCAGGTACCGGACGAGCTTCCAGGCGGCGTCCGCGTTGCCGCTGCCGGCGAGGACGCCCCAGGTGCCGCCCGCGGAGAAGGTGACGCTGCTCGACGCTCCGGCGGGCAGCGGGGCGGTGGCGACGTGGGCGGACGTCCAGCCCTTCTTCTTGGCCGCGGTGTCGAGCTGGCCGAGGACCCAGGGCCCGGTGATCATGGAGGCCGTCTTCCCGGAGACGAAGTACGGCTGCGCGTCCAGGAAGGTCGGCCCGCTGGTGTCGGCGGCCCCGGAGGTGAAGAAGTCGGCGTTGTACTTCAGGGCGGCGGCCATCTGGGGGGTGTTCAGGTTCCACTTGCCGTCGGAGGTGACGAGGGAGCCGCCGGCCTGCCAGGCGTACATGGCGACGTCCTGGCCGTTGAAGATGTCCCAGCCGATGTCGGCCCCGAGTCCGCGAGCCGCGCCGGCACCCTGGAGGGCCTTGAGGAAGGGCTCCATGTCGGCCCATGCCTTCGGCGCCTCGACGCCCGCCTTCTTGGCCAGATCGGATCGGTAGACGAGGGCGTACGTGTACGCGTACCAGGGCACCGTGTACGCCACGCCGTCCACGACCCCGGCGTCCCAGAGACTCGTGAAGAAACTGCTCTTGTCGACCAGGCCGTCCGGTACGGGCAGCAGGGTCGAGGAGTCGAGGAACTGGGCCTGCGACTCGGGGAAGAACTGGGCGATGTCCGGCCCCTTGCCCGCCGCGATCGCCGCCTGGAGCTTGGTGTAGTACTCGGCGTTCGGTATGAGCGTGGTCTTGACGACCACGTCGGGGTTGGCCGCCTTGAACGGCTTGACGACCGTGCCGAGCACGTCGGCGTCGCCCTGGGCGGCCCAGACGTTCACGGTGCCGGTGGCCGGGGACGCGTCGACCTTCTTGGCGCCGGCGGTGGCGGCCGTGTCGTTGCTGCGCCCGCAGCCGGCGAGGGGCAGGGCGGCGCCGAGCGCCATGCCGGCGGTCAGCCGCAGGGCGCTGCGGCGGGAGAGATTGGGCACGGGGGACTCCTGTCACACGAGGTGCAGAGGACAGTGGGGTGGTGTGGGGGCTGTGCGGCTGACGCTATGAACCGCGTGTTTCGGCCATGTGGCGGTCCCGGCCTTCAATAATTTCGGAACTTGTAGCGAAATCGGCCCGACGCTCGGTGTGCGAGGTGGAGCCCGGCGCAAGGTGGGGCCCGCGCGAGGCGAACCCACCACAGGCGGCGAGGGCCCGGGCGCTTCGTGCGCGCCCGGGCCCTCGCCGCCTGTGGTGGGGGTGTGCTAGCTGTGCCCGCCGCCGGTGAACTTCTCGAAGGTGTGGCTGAAGGCCCAGGTGTCCTGGGCGATGCCGGAGCAGGAGTCGGAGCCGCCGGTGCCCGGGCAGCCGCCGTTGTCGCGCTGGAGTGCCCAGAACGAGAGGGTGTTGATCCGCTTGGCCTCGGCCCACTTCTCCACCGCGACCGCGTTCTCGACGGTGAAGGTCTCCTCGGGGCCGTAGTCGTCGATGCCGGGCATCTCGATGATGCCGATCATGCTCCACAGCTTCGCGGAGCTCTTGTGCGGGTGGAGCGCGGCGAGCTGGGCGTGCAGACCCTCGGCGGCCGTCACCGTGTCGGCCGCCATGTCGTGCGTGGCGCCGTCGTAGTAGTCGAACGTCATGAGGTTGACGACGTCCACGCGCGCGCCGTTGTCGACGGCGTTCTGGAGCACGGCGAGGCCGTTGGCCTCCAGACCGTGCGTGGAGGTCGGCAGGGTGTAGGAGAACTGGACGGTGCGGCCGGTGCGTTCGGCCCAGCGCTGGACCTTGGCGATCGCCTTGTTGCGGCGGTCGATCCCGGCGGTGTTGTTGATCGAGTCGCCCTCGACGTCGAGGTCGATGCGGGTGATGCCGTACGTCGTGACGAGGCTCTTGAACACCTCTGCGATGGCGTCGACGCTGGTGCAGCTGTCGGCCAGTTCGGTGCCGGTGGTGTCAGCGGACCAGCCGCCGAAGGAGGGGATGACGTTGCCGCCGCGCGCCTGGATGGTGGCGATGTCGCGGCCGAAGGTCGTCTTCGAGATCGGCTGGTCCGTCTCACCGTTCCAGTAGGCGGAGCACGAACCCGCCGCGGCCGTCTGGAGGAAGGCCAGGGTGAGGTACTTGTTGCCGGAGGCGGCGGCGAGCGCGGCCGGGCTCTCGCCGGTCCAGGACTCGAAGTAGGGCGCCGCCACATGGGCGGGCAGGGGCTTGCCGAAGGCCGGGAGCGAGGGCGCGGAAGGCGCCGCGAGCGCGCTCCCTCCCCCGAGTCCGACGAGCCCCGCGGACAGAGCGCTCACGCTCAGACAGGACAGCAACGCACGAAGGTGACCAGGTCGTCTCACTGACGCTCCCAGGGGGAAAGGGCATGCGGGTACTGCGGAATCGCGGTACCGCGGGAAGAACCGTGCCCCATGATTGGACTAGACCATATAACTGTCAAGGTTCTTTACAATTAGCTTGCCCAGCCGTCTCCGTCCGGTGGCGAAGTCCGTGGCCACCCGGGCTCCTTGCGTCCGGCAAGTCCTCGTCCCTACCCTTGACCGACAGCGGAACCGTCCGCCACGCAGGCTGTGACCTGGCACTTTCCGCTCAACCTTCCGTGAGGCGGAAGCAGCGTTGCGCGTCGGCGAGGCCCTTCACGACGATGTCGCCACCACCCAACGACGGGAGCCGCAACGATGCCGCACATGACCGCGTTCGCCAGGAACCAGTGGTACGTCGCCGCCTACAGCCATGAGGTCGGGCGCGAGGAGCTGCTCGGCCGGACGATCCTCGGTGAGCCGCTCGTGTTCTACCGGACCGAGGAGGACGGGACGCCCGTCGCGCTCGCCGACCGGTGCGTGCACCGCCGGTTCCCGCTGCACGAGAAGCCGAGCCGGCTCGACGGCGACCGGATCGTGTGCGGGTACCACGGGTTCACGTACGACACGACGGGCACCTGTGTGTACGTGCCGGGGCAGAAGCGCGTACCGCGGACCGCCCGCGTCGCCTCCTACCCCATAGCCGAGCTGGACTCCCTGATCTGGGTGTGGATCGGCGACCCGGCGCTCGCGGACGCCGACACCATCCCGCGGGCCCGGCACCTCGACTCCCCCGGGTGGGTCACCGTCCGCGGCATGGAGCCGATCGACGCCGACTACGGACTGCTGGTCGACAACCTCCTCGACCTCTCCCACGAGACGTATCTGCACGGCGGCTACATCGGCACCCCCGAGGTCGCCGAGACGCCGATCACCACGGAGGTCGACGAGGGCGCCGGCATCGTGCGGGTCAGCCGGCACATGGACGACGCCGCCTGCCCGCCGTTCTACGCCAAGTCCACCGGCATCGAGGGGCGGATCACCCGCTGGCAGGACATCGAGTACCACGCTCCCTGCCTGTACCTGCTGCACAGCCGCATCGCCCCGGTGGGTGTGCTTCCCGAGGCCGACGGCAGCGACCCGAACGGCTTCCACACCGAGATCACGTACGCCATCACGCCGTCGAGCGACGGGCACGTGTACGACTTCTGGATGGTCTCGCGCGACTGGGCGACCGAGGACGCCGAGGTCACCGAGTTCCTGCGGGGCAACAACCACACCGTCGTCATGCAGGACGTCGACGCGCTCAACCTGCTCCAGAGGACGCTCGGCACCGAGCGCTCCGGCTACCAGGAGCTGAGCATCAACATCGACACCGGCGGTCTCGCCGCCCGCCGCATCCTCGCCCGGCTGGTCGAGGAGGGCGACAAGCCCGTGGAGAAGGTCCTGTGAGTGCCGGAGCCACCGGGGAGATCTACCGCATCGACTGGCTGCCGGGCACCGACACCCTGCACGGCACCTGTCACTGCGGCCGCGAGCACACCTCCCAGGACCCGATCGAGATGTGGGAGTGGATGCTCGCGCACCCGAACGGCCACGCCCCGCGGGAGGACGAGCCGCAGGACACCGGCCGCAGGAACACGAACGGCGAGGAAACAGCTCATGAGTGACGCGTACGAAGCCGAACTCGTCGTCGACCGCAGGGACGTCGCGGCCGACGGCGTGCTCGCCCTCACCCTGCGCCACCCGCTGGGCGAACAGCTCCCGGCCTGGGAGCCCGGCGCCCACATCGACGTGGTGCTCGGGCCGGGCCTCGAGCGCCAGTACTCCCTGTGCGGCGATCCCGCCGACCGCACCGCCTGGCGGATCGCCGTGCTGCGCGAGCCCGCGGGACGCGGTGGATCCGCCCATGTGCACGAGCAGGTGGAGCGGGGCGGCAAGGTCAGGGTGCGCGGTCCGCGCAACCACTTCGCGCTGCGGTCCGCGCCCCGCTACCGCTTCATCGCGGGCGGCATCGGCATCACCCCGATCCTGCCGATGCTCGCGGCGGCGGAGGCCGAGGGCGCCGAGTGGACCCTGCTCTACGGCGGGCGCACCCGCGCCTCCATGGCGTTCACCGGCGAGTTGGGCCGGTACGGCGACCGCGTCACCGTCGCTCCCCAGGACGAGACCGGCCTCCTGGACCTCGCCTCGGTGCTGGACGGCGTCCCCGAGGACACCCTCGTCTACTGCTGCGGACCCGGCCCGCTGCTCGACGCGGTGGAGGAGCGCTGCCCGGCCGGTCTGCTGCACGTCGAGCGGTTCGCACCGAAGGAGCAACCGGAGGGCGAGAACACGGAGTTCGAGGTCGAGCTCGCGCAGACCGGCACGACGATCACCGTGCCCCCGGACGTCTCCGTGCTCGACGCCGTCCGCGCCTGTGGCGTGGAGGTGCTGTTCTCCTGCACCGAGGGCACCTGCGGCACCTGTGAGACCGACGTCCTCGACGGCACCCCGGACCACCGGGACTCGGTGCTCACGGACGAGGAGCGGGAGGCCGGGGAGACGATGATGATCTGCGTGTCCCGGTGCCGGGGGAAGAAGCTCGTGCTGGACCTGTAGCCATCCGGAGGTCGGTCTCGATGCCGGCCACGGTCTCCAGCAGCGCCGGCAGCAGGTCCCGCCGGACCGCGGCGAGGGTCGTACGCCCCGCCTGCACCGGGATGTTGACCGCCGCCACCACCTCGCCGTCCCGGTCCCGGACCGGGGCGGCGATCGAGCGCAGGCCCTCCTCCAGCTCCTGGTCGACGAGGGCGTACCCCTGCCGTCGCACCCGTTCCAGTTCCGTCCGCAGCAGTTCGGCGGAGACGATCGTGCGGTCGGTGAGCGGGGTCAACTCGGCCCGGGCGAGCCGTGTTTCGACCTCCTCCTCCGGCAGGTGCGCGAGGATCACCCGCCCCACGGAGGTGGCATGGGCGGGGAAGCGGGTGCCGACGGTGATCGCCGCGGTCATGATGCGGCGCGCGGGCACCCGGGCGACATAGACGATGTCGTCACCGTCGAGCACGCACAGGGACGACGACTCCCTTGTGTTCTCGACCAGTTGCTCCAGATGCGGTTCGGCGATCTGGGCCAGCGAGAAGCTCGACAGGTAGGAGTAGCCGAGCTCCAGCACCCGCGGGGTGAGCCGGTAGGCACGGCCGTCGGCGCGGACGTATCCGAGGTCGGCCAGCGTCAGCAGGAAGCGGCGGGCCGCCGCGCGGGTCAGTCCGCAGGAACGGGCGACCTCGCTGAGGGTCAGTTCCGGGTGGTCGGCGTCGAAGGCGCGGATCACCGCGAGGCCGCGCTCCAGGGAACGGACGAAGTGGGGGGCGCGGTCTGCTTCGGGCATCGTCGCCTCCGTCGAGCAACTGTCAACAATATTGTCAGCCAAAGGTGTTGACCCCGCCCCGCGAGACCAATACCTTTCGCGCTGTGCACCACTGTGCGGTCTGCGCACAGCCTGTCGGAACAACGAAGTCTGCACAGGAGGAGCCATGCGTCGTCTGCTCGCCGCTCTCGCGGCCGGAGCATTACTGGTCACCGCGTCGGCCTGTGGTTCGTCCGGGGACTCGGGGGCCCCGGACTCGGGATCGTCGTCCGGCGGCACCACCACCGTCAAGCTCGGCCTCATTCCGATCGTCGATGTCGCGCCGGTGTATCTGGGCCAGCAGAAGGGCTTCTACGGCAAGCACGGGCTGAAGCTCGAGATATCGACCGCGTCCGGCGGCGCGGCGATCGTGCCCGGAGTCGCCAGCGGGCAGTTCCAGTTCGGCTTCTCCAACGTCACCTCCCTGCTGATCGCCCGGTCGTCCGGCGTGCCGATCAAGGCGGTCTCCAACGGCATCGCCTCAACCGGCGTGGCGGGCAAGGACTTTGCGGGAATCGCGGTGCAGAAGGGCAGCTCGATCAGGTCCGCGAAGGACCTGGAGGGCAAGAAGGTCGCGATCAACACCCTGAAGAACATCAACGAGTCCGCGGTGCGCGAGTCGGTCCGCAAGGACGGCGGCGACCCGGACAAGGTGAAGTTCGTGGAACTGGCCTTCGACCAGATGCCGGCCGCCCTCGACAGCGGCCAGGTCGACGCGGCCTGCGCGGTCGAGCCCGCGCTCGCCACCATCAAGGGCCAGGGCGGCCAGGTGATCGCCTCCCCCATGGTGGACGTGGCGCAGGGCACCACGGTCGCCATGTACTTCACCTCGACCCGGTACCGGCAGCAGAACGCCGACGTGGTGAAGAGGTTCCAGGAGGCCACCGCCGAGTCCCTCGCCTACGCCGACGCCCACCCGGACGAGGCACGCCAGATCATCACGACGTACACCAAGATCCCGGCATCCGTGCTGGCGCAGGTGACTCTCCCCAAGTGGCCGGCCGAGCCGAACAAGGAGTCCATCGAGGCGCTGGCGAAGCTGGGCGAGGAGGACGGGTTCTTCAAGAAGACCCCCGACGTGGACGCGTTGCTTCCGTGAGGCTCCGGAACGCGGCGCTGGGCGCCGCCGGGCTCGCGGCCTTCCTCGCCCTGGGCGAGGCGGTGCCGCGGCTCGGTCTGGTCAAGGAGGAGTACTTCCCGCCGACCAGCCGGATCGCCCGCGCCTTCGCCGACGAACTCTCCGACGACACCTTCTGGACGGCGCTCGGCGACACCCTGACCGGCTGGGCCCTGGGCCTGGCCATCGCCGCCACGGCGGGCATCGTCATCGGTGTGGTCCTCTCGGTCGTCCCGCACCTGCGCGAGGCGACGGCTTCGACGATCGAGTTCCTGCGCCCGATCCCCTCGGTCGCCCTCATCCCGCTGGCGGTGCTGCTGTACGGCAGTGAGCTGCGCTCGGTACTGCTGCTCGTCGTGTACGCCAGCTTCTGGCAGGTCCTCATCCAGACGCTCTACGGCGTCCAGGACGTCGACCCCGTCGCCGACGAGACGGCACGGTCGTACGGCCTCGGCACCTGGGCACGCGTGCGGCACGTGCTGTGGCCGACCGCGCTGCCGTACGTCATGACCGGCGTCCGGCTGGCCGCCGCGGTCGCGCTGATCCTCGCCATCACCGGTGAACTCGTCATCGGGGCACCGGGGTTGGGGGCCAGGATCGCGGTCGCGCAGAACTCGCAGGCGGTCCCGGAGATGTACGCGCTGATCGTGGTGACCGGTCTTCTGGGGCTGCTCATCAACGTCGGCGCGCGTACCGTGGAGCGACGGGCGCTGGCCTGGCACCAGTCGGTGCGCGGGGAGGTGGCGGTGTGAAGCGGCTCGTCTCGCGGCTGTTCCTCGTGCTCGCGCTGCCCGCGCTGCTGGTCGTCGTGTGGTGGCTCGCGTCGGACTCCAGCACCAACGTCTTCTGGCCGCCGCTGCGCACGATCCTCGACACCTTCCCGGACGTGTGGACCGCCGAGCGGCTGCGCGACGACGTCCTTCCCAGCATCTGGCGGCTGACCGCCGGTTACGCGCTGGCGGCGGTCGTCGGAGTGGCGGTCGGCACCGTCATCGGGTCCTACCGGCGGGTGCGGGCGCTGTGCGAGCCGGTCCTGGAGTTCCTTCGGGCGATCCCGCCACCGGTCCTGATCCCGGTCATCATGCTGTTCGCGGGCATCGGCGACACCATGAAGGTCACGGTGATCGCGAGCGGCTGTGTCTGGCCGATCCTGCTCAACACCGTCGAGGGCGTGCGCGCGCTGGACCCGGTGATGGTCGAGACGGCCCGCTCCTACGGCATCTCCGGGCCGTCGCGCCTGCGCAACCTCGTGCTGCGCTCGGCGAGTCCGCAGATCTTCGCGGGCCTGCGCCAGGCCCTCTCGATCGGCATCATCCTGATGGTCATCAGCGAGATGTTCGCGGCCAGCAACGGCATCGGCTTCACCATCGTCCAGTTCCAGCGCAGTTTCGCCGTCCCGGACATGTGGACCGGGATCCTCGTCCTCGGTCTGCTCGGCTTCCTGCTCTCCGTCCTCTTCCAGCTGGTCGAGCGGCGGGCCCTCGCCTGGTACCACGGCCGGCGCGCCTCGACCCGGCGGTCCCCGTGAATCCCCCGAACGCGAAAGGGCGTTCCATGCTCGACGTACGCGGCCTCAAGAAGGTCTACGAGGGGTCAGGCCGCCGGGTGGAGGCGGTGCGCGACCTCACCTTCACCGTCGAGGCGGGCGAACTCGTCTGTCTCGTCGGCCCGTCGGGCTGCGGCAAGACGACCCTGCTCAAGTGCATGGGCGGCCTGCTCACGCCGACCGCGGGCGAAGTCCGCCTGGCGGGGCGGACGGTGAGCGGCCCTCCTCCCGGCATGGCCTTCGTCTTCCAGGAGTACGGCCGCAGCCTCTTTCCGTGGATGCGCGTCGCCGACAACGTCGAACTGCCGCTGAAGCAGAAGGACCTGAGCCGGGCGAGACGACGTGAACTGGTCGCCGACGCGCTGGAGTCGGTGGACCTCTCGGAGGCCGCCGGGGCGTATCCCTGGCAGCTCTCCGGCGGGATGCAGCAGCGTGTCGCGATCGCCCGCGCCCTCGCGTACGAGCCCGAAGTCCTGCTGATGGACGAGCCGTTCGCGGCGGTGGACGCGCAGACCCGGGCCGACCTGGAGGATCTCGTACGGCGGCTGTGGCGGGAGCGCGGCATCACGATCCTGTTCGTCACCCACGACATCGACGAGGCGGTCTACCTCGGCGAGCGGGTGATCGTGCTGTCGGCCTCCCCCACGGTCGTGCAGGAGCAGCTGAAGGTCGATCTGCCCGACGAGCGGGACCAGTTGAACACCCGGGTGGCCCCGCGCTTCGCCGAACTGCGCACCCATGTGTACGAGCAGATCCAGGCGGCGAAGCGCGGGGTCGTGCGGGACGCCCCGGTCACGAAGTCCGATACGCCTCCACTTCGCTGAACTGGGCGGCGGGCCAGCCGGTGTTGGCGCTCACCGAAAGGCGCAGGTACCGCAGACCGGTGCCGGGCAGGGTGACGGTGGCCGTGTTGCCGCTCGCCGGGTCGAAGCGGTAGCCCTGTGCGCCGACGACGGTGCTGTAGGTGCTGCCGTCGGTGCTGCCCAGCACGGTGACGGTCTGGGTGCGGGCCTGCCAGGCGCTCTGGGGAGGCAGCTTCAGCACCAGCCTGCGCACCGGCTCGGCGGATCCCAGGTCCACCGTGAAGGACTGCGGGAAGGCGTTGTTCGCGGACTCCCAGTAGCTGTTCGCGTCGCCGTCCACCGCCTTGCCGGGCGTGTAGACGTCCTGGGAGCCGGTCGCGGTGGCCGGGCGGCCCTTGGCGAGGTTGCGGTTCGGGTCCGGGTCGGGGTTGCCCTGCCCCGGCTGCGGCCAGGTCGAGCAGTCCGACCAGGTGGTGTTCCAGCCGGAGTTGCCGCCGCCGTCGGTGAGGGCGAAGGTGCCGGAGCTCGCCGGGTAGGGGCAGTTGTAGACGCCGGCCGCGCCGACGCCGGTCGCCGTGACGTTGCGGAAGGTGGCGGCGCCCTGGGCCTCGGCCTGGACGACGACCGTGCCGGTGTTGCGGACGGTCGCGCCGTTCACGGTGACGTTCCGGACCGGGTACCCCTGTCCCCCGCCGGACACGAACTCGAAGGCGCTGTACGGGCTGTCGGTGATGGTCGTGTCGGTGATGTTCACCGTGGCGTTGATGGCGCTGTCGTACGAGTCGACCCGCAACGCCCCCATCGGGTGGTTCCAGTTCGGGTTCATCGCGCCGGTGCGGACGAGGGTGTTGCCGTCGACCGTGATGGTGCCCGCCAGCGGGAAGAAGGGGTCGAGGAACTTCTGGTTGGAGATCGCGATGCCGCTGCCGAGGGCGTTGGTGTCGGAGACCAGGTTGTTCCGTACGGCGATGTCGGTGCCGCCGTAGATCGCGATGCCGTTGGCCAGGTTCGGCTGCGTGACGGTGTTGTTCTCGAAGCTGCTGTTGGTGTCGGGCGCGTAGAGCGACCACATGGCGAGCGCGTCGTCGCCCTGGTTGCGCAGGAAGTTGTTGCGGACGCGCACTCCGCGGGCGTTGCCGTTGAGGTTGAGGCCGTCGGCCGTCATGTCGAGGAAGCGGTTGTTCTCCACGACGAGGTTGTCGTTGTTGCCCGTCAGCCAGAGGCCGACCTTGAGGTGCTGAAGCCACATGCCGGAGACCGAACTCCCGGGTCCGAGGCTGCCGTTGACGAAGTTGTCGGGGCTGGAGTCGACGCGCTCGGTGACCTCGCCGATCACCGCGAAGTCCTTGACGTGGACGTTCCCCGAGGAGCCGGACTGGTCGATGAAGCGGGAGGTGTGCACGACCGAGTGCCAGTGGCCGGCGCCCTGGAGGGTGACGTTCTGGACGCCGCTGAGGGAGGAGGTCAGCCGGTACTCGCCGGGCGGGATCCAGACCACTCCCCCCTGGGCGGCGGAGATCGCGTCCCGGAAGGCCTGGGTGGAGTCGCCGTTGCCGGTGGGGTCGGCGCCCTTGGAGGTGACGGACACCGACCCGGCGGGTTGCCCGGTGGCCGCCGCGGCCTGCTCGAAGTCGGCCACGTCGACGGTGACCTGGGTCCCGGTCGACTCGAAGGCGACCTTGTCGCCCGCCTGGAGGTTCTGGCCGAGCAGGAGGCGGGCGTTGTCGAAGAAGTGGTGCGTCCTGGCACCGGGGATCCAACTGGTGTCGATGTAGGAGTACTTGGAGGTCACCGGGAGCGTCTTCGCGAGCCTGGTGCCGTTGACGTAGACGTTCAGGGTGCCGGACTGGCCGTCGGGGACGCTGTAGGCGAGGTTCACGGCGTTGGCGGCGCGCGGCACGGTGAACTCGACGCGCCGGCCCGCGTCCAGCCGGACCGCCTGCCGCCCGGACGCCTCCGAGGCGAGGGTGCCCTGGGTGTAGTCGGGGCCGATCCTCGTGCCGGTCGTGCCGGCGGACTCGGCCTCGACCGAGGTGAAGGGGAGGGTGGCGCCGGCGGCCGCGTGGGCGGTGGGGGCGATCGCGGCGAGGAGGCCGGCGGACAGGGCCACGGTGATCGCTACTGACATGCTCCTGACAGATCTGTGCATGTGCTGATCCCTTCGTGTGGGGGTGCTGCGGTCTCAGCCCCTCAGCCAGACCGCGGTGTCCCTCGGCAGTCGGCCCCGCTGGTCCAAGGGCCCACTGGCGAGCAGCAGTTGGGCATGTTCCGGGAGGTCGGCCGGGGTCTCGGCGAGGTTCACCACGCACCGGACGCCCTCCGCGCGGGAGAAGGCGAGAACGCCCTCGGGTGCGGGCAGCCAGGTGAGCGGGGAGTCCCCGAAGACCGGCCTGATCCGGATCGCCTCGCGGTACAGACTGAGCATCGACCCCGGGTCCGCGCTCTGCCGGTCGACCGCGTACGACGTCCAGTCGGCCGGCTGCGGCAGCCAGGGCTCCTGCCGGGAGCCGAAGCCCGCGTAGGGCGCCGCCTCGACCCACGGCAGCGGCACCCGGCAACCGTCGCGCCCGGGGTCCGTGCCGCCGGAGCGGAAGTGCATCGGGTCCTCGATGCGGTCGCGGGGAATGTCCGCCTCGGGCAGTCCCAGCTCCTCGCCCTGGTAGACGTACACGGCTCCGGGGAGGGCCAGCGAGAGCAGGGCCGCCGCCCGGGCGCGCCGGGTGCCGAGGGCGAGGTCGGTGGGGGTGCCGAAGGCCTTGGCCGCGAAGTCGAAGCCGGTGTCGGTGCGGCCGTAGCGGGTGACCGTGCGGGTGATGTCGTGGTTGCACAGCACCCAGGTGGCGGGGGCGCCGACCGGGGCGTGCTCGGCGAGGGTGGTGTCGATCGAGGAGCGCAGCCGCTCGGGGTCCCAGGGGCAGGACAGGAAGGAGAAGTTGAACGCGGTGTGCAGCTCGTCGGGGCGCAGGTAGCGGGCGAAGCGCTCGGTGTCCGGGAGCCAGACCTCGCCGACGAAGACACCGTCGTACTCGTCGGCCACGGCCCGCCAGGAGCGGTAGATGTCGTGGAGTTCGTCGCGGTCCACGAAAGGGTGCGGTTCGGGTCCGTCGGCGAGGTCGGGCAGCGCGGGGTCCTTGGCGAGCAGGGCGGCCGAGTCGATGCGGACGCCCGCCACCCCCCGCTCGAACCAGAAGCGCAGGACGTCCTCGTGCTCCTGGCGGACGGCCGGGTGGGCCCAGTTGAGGTCGGGCTGTTCCGGGGTGAACAGGTGGAGGTACCAGTCGCCGTCGGGCAGCCGCGTCCACACGGGTTCGGTGGAGCCGACGAACTGCGAGGGCCAGTCGTTGGGCGGGAGTTCGCCGTGCTTCCCGCGCCCGCGGCGGAAGTGGAACAGCTCCCGTTCCGGGCTGCCGGGGCCCGCGCGCAGAGCCGCCTGGAACCAGGGGTGCTGGTCGGAGACGTGATTGGGGACGATGTCGACGATCGTGCGGATGCCCGACTCCCTGGCCTCCGCGATGAGCTTCTCCGCCTCGGCGAGGGTGCCGAAGGCCGGGTCGATGGCTCGGTAGTCGGCGACGTCGTAGCCGCCGTCCTTCATCGGCGAGCGGTACCAGGGGGTGAACCACAGTGCGTCCACGCCGAGTCGGACCAGATACGGCAGTCCGGCGCGCACTCCTGCGAGGTCTCCGGTGCCGTCCCCGTCGCCGTCGGCGAAGCTGCGGACGTAGACCTGGTAGATGACGGCGGAGCGCCACCAGTCCTGCTGTGCCACGGGGCCTGCCTTTCTGCGGATGGGGGGTCAGCCCTTCGTGCTGCCCGCGCTGATCCCGGCGACGATGTGCCGCTGGAAGACGAGGAACAGGGCGACCATCGGGATGCTGGCGATCACCATCGCGGCGATGAGCACGGTGAGCTGGATGTTCTGCGACAGCTGGACGAGTGCCACGCCGATGGGCTGCTTGTCGGTGTCGGAGAAGACCATCAGCGGCCAGAGGAAGTCCTGCCAGACGGCGACCAGCGCGAAGATCGACACCACCCCGAGGACGGGCCGCGACATGGGCAGCACGATCGACCACAGGGTGCGCAGCCTTCCCGCCCCGTCGATCTCGGCGGCCTCCAGCACATCGCGCGGGATCTGGTCGAAGAACCGCTTGAGCAGATACAGGTTGAAGGCGTTGGCGACCGCCGGCAGCCAGATGGCGAGCGGGTCGTTGAGCAGTCCCAGGTCGGCGACGGTCAGGTACTTCGGTACGACCAGGGCCTGGGCCGGGACCATCAGCGTGGCGAGGATGCCTGCGAGGATCACCTTGCCGAAGACGGGCTTGAGCCGGGACAGGGCGTAGGCGGCGGCCGTGCACAGGACCAGCTGGAACGCCCAGGCCCCGGCGGCCTGGACCACGGTGTTCCACAGGTGCCGCGGGAGCTGCATGAGGTCCCAGGCGTCGGTGTATCCCTCGAGGTGCCACCGTTCGGGGACGAGAGTGGGCGGGGTGCGGGTCACCTCGTCCGGCGACTTCATCGCGCCGGTGACCATCCAGTAGACCGGGAAGAGGAAGGCGAGTGCGAAGAGCCCGGCGACGGTGGTGAAGACGGTCCAGTAGGCGGCCCTGCCGCGCGGCCGGGCGAGCGTCGCCGGGGAGATCAGGGTGCGGGTGCTCATGCGGGGTCCCCCTCTGCGGACCTGGTCAGTCGCAGGTACACGGCGGAAAAGGCGCCCAGCAGCACCAGGAGCATGACGCTCAGCGCGCACGCGCCGCCGAAGTCGTTGTAGAGGAACGCGTACTTGTAGATCAGGTAGAGGACGGTGACCGTGGCGTTCTCCGGACCGCCGCCGGTGATCACGAACGGTTCCGTGAAGACCTGCATGGTGGCGATGATCTGAAGGAGCATCAGCATCAGGATGACGAACCTGGTCTGGGGGATCGTCACATGACGGACACGCTGGAGGAGGTTCGCCCCGTCCAGTTCGGCGGCCTCGTACAGCTCGCCGGGGATGGACTGGAGGGCGGCCAGGTAGATCAGGACCGTGCCGCCCATGTTGGCCCAGGTCGCCACGATCACCAGGGAGACGAGTGCCGTGTCGGCGCCGTTGGACCAGTTCGAGGTGGGCAGGTGGAGGAAGCGCAGCACCTCGTTGGCGAGGCCGGCTCCGGGGTCGTAGAACCACTTCCAGAGCAGGGCGCTGACCACCGGCGGGATCATCACCGGGAGGTAGACCACGACCCTGAAGAAGGCCTTGGCGTGCCGCAGTTCATTGAGCACCAGGGCCATCACGAAGGGGATCGCGAAACCGATCAGCAGGGCCAGCAGCGTGAAGACGAGGGTGTTGCGCCAGGCGGCGGTGAACTCGGGGTCGTGCCATACGCGGGTGAAGTTGGCGGTGCCGACCCATTCGGGCTCGGCGCCCGGCGTGTACTTCTGGAAGGCGATCACGACCGCGCGGATCGCCGGGTACCAGGAGAACAGGGCGAAGCAGACGAGTCCGCCGAGCAGGAAGCCGTAGGCGCGGACCTGGTCGGTGAGGCGGCGCCGCCTCCGGTCCCCTGCCGGGGGCGGCGCCTGCACCGGGGGTTCGGCGATGGCCTCGTGGGGCGGGCGTTCCACCGTCCTCACGGGGTCAGCTCCGGGCCAGGATGCCGTCGATCTTTCCTGAGGCGTCCTTGAGGAGCTGGTCGATGTCGGCGTCCTTCTTGGTGAGGACGGCGGAGACGGCGCTGTCGAGGACGGAGTAGATCTGCTGGGCGTTCGGCGGCTCGATCTTCATCTTCAGGCTCTGGTTGCCGTCGAGGAAGGCCTGGTAGTTCTCCACGGGCACATTGGCGTTGGCCTTCTTGACCTGCTGGTCCTTGGCGTCGGCGGCGCCGGTGAACAGGCGCGGCTCGGGCAGGCCGACCGGGGCGTCGGCCTTCTTGGCGCGGGCGTAGTCGCCGAGGAAGCCGGCTCCGGGCGTCAGGAACATGTGGTCGAGCCATTTCAGGGCGGCCCTGATCTGGTCGGGGCTCGCCTTCTTGTTGACCATGTAGCCGTCGCCGCCGATGAGCGTGCCGTTGCCGCCGGGCATCGGCGCGAGGGCGAGGTCCTTGTAGTTGCCGCCCTTCTCCTTGACCAGGATCGGGATGTTGTCCGGGGCGGAGAGGTACATGCCGAGCTTGCCCGAGCCCATCATCTGTTGGACGTCGTTGATGACGAGGAGCTGCTTGCTGCCCATCGAGTCGTCGGTCCAGCGCATGTCGTGCAGGTTCTGCAGGACGGCACGGCCCTCGGGGGTGTCGATGGTGGCCTTCTTGCCGTCGGCGCTGACGACGTCGCCGCCCTGGGAGTACAGCTCGGCGGTGAAGTGCCAGCCGCCCTGGTTCTGGGCGCTGTAGTCGGCGTATCCGACGGTGCCGTTGCCGAGGGCGGCGATCCTCTTGGCGTCGGCACGCAACTGTGCCCAGGTGGTGGGGGGTTGCTCGGGGTCGAGGCCGGCCTTCTCGAAGAGCTTCTTGTTGTAGATCAGGCCCATCGAGTAGCCGGTGCGCGGGATGCCGTAGATCTTCCCGTCGACCGTGTAGATGTCGCGGAGTTGCTGCTGGAGGGTGTCGTAGCTCTTCAACTCCTTGACGTACGGGGTGAGATCGGCCGCCTGGTTGATGTCGACGACATGCCTGGCGTCGGTGAAGTACGTGTAGAAGACGTCCTCCATCTGCCCGCCGGCGAGCTTGGCGTCGAAGGTCTTGGGGTCCTGGCAGGGGAAGGCGTCGTGTGCGACGACGTCGATGTCCGGGTGCTGCTTCTCGAAGGACGCGATGTCCTGCTCGAAGAACGTCCGGTCGACCTTGGCGCTCTTGGGCGGCATGCAGTTGACCGTGATGCGGGTCTTGCCGCTCGCCGACTCGTCGCCCGATCCACAGGCGGAGGCGGCGAGGGCAAGGGAGCAGACAGTGAGCGCGGCGAAGGTGCGGCGGTACCCGGTGCTTCTCATCGGTGGACCCCTCGTGGCAGGAGCGGTGGGCGCCGCACACTCAAGCACCGCCGACATCCGTCCGCAAGATGTCGCGCAGAATCTGTAATTATTCGACAGAGCTGTGGGTCTCAGCCGCGAGGGGCTTGCGCGGTGGACCCCCTGACCACGAGCTCGGGTTCGAAGAGGAGCTCCTCGGTCGGTACGGCACTGCCGCCGACCTGGGCGTTGAGCAGTTCCACGGCGGCCCGCCCCATGGCCTCGATGGGCTGGCGGACGGTGGTCAGCGGGGGGTCGGTGCAGTTCATCAGGGCGGAGTCGTCGTAGCCGACGACCGACACCTGCGCCGGCACGTCGAGTCCCTTGCGGCGCGCGGCCCGGACGACGCCGAGGGCGAGGGGGTCACTGGCGCAGATGAACCCGGTGACCCCGCGGTCGATCAGCCGGGTGGCGGCGGCATGTCCGCCCTCGATGGAGAACATGGCGCGTGCGACCCGCTCCTCGGGCAGCTCGCCGAGCGCCTGGGCCGCGGCCAGCTTGCGGGCCGAGGGCAGGTGGTCCGCGGGGCCCAGCACGAGCCCGATCCGCTCATGCCCGAGAGAGGCCAGATGCCGCCAGGCCTGCTCGACGGCGACCGCGTCGTCGCAGGACACCCCCGGGAACCCCAGATCGTCGATGGACGCGTTGACCAGCACCACCGGGATGTTCCGCTCGGCGAGCCGGCGGTAGTGGTCGTGCGGCGCGTCGGCCTGGGCGTAGAGCCCGCCGGCGAAGACGACCCCCGAGACCTGCTGCTGCAGCAGCAGGTCCACGTAGTCGGCCTCGGAGACCCCGCCCTTGGTCTGGGTGCACAGCACCGGCGTCAGCCCGAGCTGGGCCAGGGCCCCGCCGATGACCTCGGCGAACGCCGGGAAGATCGGGTTCTGCAGCTCCGGCAGCACCAGCCCGACCAGCCGCGCCCGCTCCCCCCGCAACTGCGTGGGCCGCTCGTACCCGAGCACGTCCAGGGCGGACAGCACCGCCTGCCGGGTGCCCTCCGAGACCCCCGGCTTGCCGTTGAGCACCCGGCTGACCGTGGCCTCGCTGACCCCGACCTTCTTGGCAACCTCGGCAAGTCGTCGCGTCATGAACGCAAGAATAGCGCAAACCATGCAAGCCACTTGCGCGATCGCGTCAACTCCCGCGAAAGGCAGCTCATGGCGGCGGAGCGAGCCGGGACGGGCGGCCCCGTGGAACACCCCTGCTCCACGGGGACCGACGACTCTCCACGGGGACCGACGCGTACTGACGAGGCGCCGTCGACGACCTGAACGCCGACGGTGCCCGTCAGGCCTGGGGGGCGGGCACCACCGTGAGGTGCGTCGCCGTGCGCCGCGGGCGGCGCCTGGCGGGAGCCGGTCGCAGCACCAGCGTCAGACGCGTGTAGCCGAGGTCTCGCAGCGTGCGCGGGGTCTCGTCGACGACCCGGCAGTCGGTGGCACCCCAGCGCGGGTCGGGGTGCACCAGGGGGCGTACGGAGCCGTCGTGCTCCACGGCCTGTTCGCCGACCGCGCGGATCCAGTGCGGCAGACCGTGCCGGTAGGCGGCGTCCATGATCGGGTCCTGCGCGATGTCCCGGCGGATCGCCTGCAGGCCGTGGTCGTGGCCGTGGCGCTCCACCGCGGCCGCGAAGTGCGCGAGCATCGGAAGGCACCAGCGCGACTCGTGCTCGCCCAGGACGCTGCTCGCGTCGGGATGGAAGAGGACGAACCGAAGGAAGTTGACGTCCGGCATGGCCGTCGGGTGCGGGCCCATGGCGCGGAAAAGTGACGCGAAAGCGGCGTTGGCGAGGACGACGTCCCAGCGGTGGTCGAGGACGACGGACGGGAAGGGGACGGCTTCCAGGAGCATGGCGTAGTCCTGAAGATACGCCCGGGCTTCGAGCCCCTCGGGGACGGGCCGCAGTTCCGACGGCTGCCCACCTGCCTGATACGCCATCGGGAGGTCACCCCTCTTGCCTATGCGGCCTTCACGCGGCGCCTTGATCCTGCGTCCCCGGAGCGAGGCATGTCAACTATCGTGGCATTCCGCAGCGGTTGACGGCTGAAATTGGCCACAGTTGTGGCGAGACCTGGATGTGAGTTCGAACAACGGGCTACTCTCCGGGAAGTTCACGGCGAGGGCCTGTGAGAAGTCGGGTGAGAGACGTAGGAGATCAGTCGGTGTCGGATGGCTTCGAGAGCCCGGACGACGCGGCAACGGTCGTGCTGACGGCCGTCGTCGCCCGCGTCACCGCACTCTCCGACCGGCTCGGCGTGCCGCACGCGCAGGTCTTCGACACCGGGCGGCTGTCCGTCGCCTCCGGAGTCCCCGAACCCGTGGTCAAGACCCTGCTGAGCGGGCGCCCGGCGGGCGAACCGGACGTCCAGGCGCGGTTCCTGCAGCGGCTCGGCCTGTTGCGCCGCACCCGGCTCAAGCCCAACGGGCGCAAGTACACCCAGCAGGAGATCGCCGACGGCGCGGGCATGTCCCGGCAGCAGGCGGGCGCCCTCATCAACGGCGACCGGCGCCCCACCATGGAGCACTGCGACGCCATCCAGCGGTTCTTCCGCGTGCACGCCGGATTCCTCACCGCCGAGGACCCCGAGGCGCTCGCGAGTGCGCTTCAGCACACCGAGCAGGAGCTCCTGCACAAACTCGCCGACCGGGAGCGGGAGGCCGCGGCGGCCGCCCACGACCCCTTGGAGCGGCTGCTGCAGGACCACGGCGTCCGCGGGATCGCCTGGCGGGCCGCGCAGCTGCCCACCGACCAGCACCGTGACAAGGTCGCCGAGTGGCTGGACATGCTCCTGGAGAGCGTCAAGCGGCCCGAGTCCTGATCCGGGAGACAAGTGTGGGCATCGGTAAGCACATGCGCCGCCTCAGCGGCGAGTTGGTGGCGGAGCTGGAGCTCGACGCCCCGGCACGGCCCGACGACCTCTACGGCGCCCTGTGCGAGGCGATGAGCAGACGCCGGGGCCGCCCGGTCCACTTCCGTACGGCGCCTTTCCCGGCCGGCACGGCCAGCGGGCTCTGGCTCGACATGGCCGACCAGGACCTCGTCGTGATCGAGGAACGCACCGCCCCCGACCACCAGTTGGTCATCCTCGGCCACGAGCTGTGGCACATGAACGCCGGCCACTGCTCCCACCACGTCGAGGGCGCCGCGGTCGCCGCCCGGCTGCTCAGCGACGACGCCGACCTGCAGGCCACCGTGCGCAAGGTCGCCGCCCGCAGCCGCTTCGAGCTCGACGACGAGCGGGAGGCGGAGAGCTTCGGTCTGCTGCTGGCCAGCAAGTGCCGTACCTGGCTGGAGGGTTCACCGCTGCGGGGCCCGGTGCAGCGGGACCGCCTGGCGGGACGGATCGAGGCGTCACTGGGGTACCTGGGGCCGCAGGGCTGAGGGTTCGCCCCGGAGGCCAGGTCGCAGGCTCGTCGCGAAGGTCAGATCGCCGGCTCGCCCCGAAGGTCAGGTAGCGGGTTCACCCCAGAGGCCACATCGCGGGCGCGCCCCGGAGGTCAGGTCGCGCTGCGCTCGCTGGCCTCCCTCAGCTCCCGCTCCCCCACACGCGCCCCCGTGCTGCCCGGGCCGCCCTCCCGCAGCAGCTCCCTCCAGTGCTCCCGGCTCCAGTCCGCCGGGGCGGTCGTGGCGGTGAACTCCTCGACCAGGGCCACGAAGCGGGCGGGGTCGCTGTGGAACGGGAAGTGGCCCGCGCCCTCGAAGATCTCCAGACGGCTGCCGGGCATCGCCTCGTGCGCCCCGAAGGCGTGCCGGACGGGCACCACGCTGTCGCGGTCGCCCCACAGGAGCATGGTCGGCATGCCCTCGGTGAGGTAGCAGCGGTCGAGCATGGTGACGACCTGGCCGCGCCAGTCGACGACCGCGCGCAGGGTGCGGATGAAGGCGTTGCGGGAGGTCTCGTCGGGGAGGGCGTCGACGAGGTTCAGCAGATCCGGCGCGTCCTGGCCCAGGTCGGTGTCCAGGAGCTTCATCAGCCGGACGGCGAGGCCCACTTGGAAGCGCATGCCGGGCAGCCGCAGCGAGGACAGCACGAGATGGGCGCCGGGCAGGGACACCAGCCGCAGCACGGGATTGACCTCCTGGCCCACCCCGCCCGCGCTGACCAGGATGAGCCGCTCGGTGCGCTCGGGGAACTGGTACGCGAACTGCATGGCCACTCCCCCGCCCAGCGAGTGCCCGACCAGGGTGGCCGACTCGATGCCGAGGGTGGTGAGCAGATCACGGACGCCGTTGGCGTACGCGGCCACCGAGTAGTCGGCGCGCGGCTTGTCGGAGTTGCCGTGGCCGAGCAGGTCCGGGGCGATCACGGTGTGGGTCCGGGCGAGGTCCGGGATCAGCTCGGCCCAGGTGGCCGAGGAGTCGCCGATGCCGTGGATGAGGACGAGGGGCGGCCCCTCGCCCGCCATGCGGAAGGCACGGCGGTAGCCGTGCACCACGCAGTAGCGCAGCTCCAGTTCTCCGTCGGCCACCGAGCGCAGCCGGACGGCGCGCACCGGGCGCCGGCGCGGGTCGTCGACCACGTGCTCGCCTCCCGTACTCCTGGCCGCGACAAGGCGGCCGAAAGCCCTTCCTCCCAGCGTAGAACTGCTTTCCCCACGGTGATTTCGGGGAGGTTTCGCCTCCGCTAAGCGGGCGAACGAAGGGGCGCGGAAGCCGGATTGTCAGTGGTGGACGGCAAGCTGGAGATGCACGCCCGTGCGGCGTGCGACCGACGCGCCCCGTCCGGGGGTGCGACCGACGCCGACCTGGGGAGAGCCGCCGATGCCCACCGCCGTACTGACCGACCGTGAGCGCACCGCCGTCCAGGCGTATCTGCGGCTGCTGCACACGGTCCGGGCCGCCTTCGACACCGCGGCCGGCCCGCCCGACCGCGCCCGACCACCGGTCGTCCCGCCGGCGGTCCTCGCCGAGGCCGAACAGGCGCTCGCCGACGCGGGGCTCGCGGGCAACGAGGAGGCGTTCTTCAGGCTGCTGCACAGCTGGTGCCCGCCGGAGGCCTAGAGGCTCCGGGCGGACGCCCTGCCGTGCCGCTCAGTGCCGCCCGGTGCCGTGCCGCGCGTTCAGGCGTGCGGCACGGTCACCGAGGTCGCGACCAGGCCGCCCCGGACCGTCCAGCGGCCCTCGAGGACACCGCGCCGCTCGCCGCCCACCAGCGGGCCGGGGACGAGGAGTTCGGCGCGCAGGGAGCCGCCGGAGGGCTGTCCCGGGTCGAGGAGGATGTCTATGTCGGCCTCGGCGAAGTCCAGCCACTTGCCGGTGAGCGGGAACCACGCCTTGTAGACGGACTCCTTGGCGCTGAACAGCAGCCGGTCCCAGTGGATCGCGGGGCGGGCCGTCGCCAGTGCCCGCAGCCTGACCCGCTCCTGCGGCAGGGAGACGCTCTCCAGCACGCCTTCCGGGAGCGGTCCGTGGGGTTCGGCGTCGATGCCGAGGGAGGCCAGGTCGGTGACGCGGACGAGGGCGGCGGCGCAGTAGCCGTCGCAGTGGGTCATGCTGCCGGTGAGTCCGGCCGGCCAGCGCGGGGCGCCGCGTTCCCCGGGCAGGACCGGCTGGGGCGGCACACCGAGTTTCTCCATGGCCCGGCGGGCGCAGGCCCGCACGACGGCGAACTCACGGCGGCGCTTGGGGACGGCGCGGGCGACGAGCGCGGCTTCCTCGGGGTACAGCGCGGCGTTGTCCGGCTCGTCGCGGCCGTACGTCTCGACGGCCACCACCGAGTCCGGCAGCAGTTCCCCGATCACAGCGCACCGACCTCCCTGGGCACGATCCGGCGCAACCGTCCGGGCGGCTCCGGGCGCTTGCGCCACTCCCGCGGATAGCCCACCGACACCTCCTCGAAGCGGACGCCCTCGTGCCAGGTGGTCCGCGGGATGTGCAGATGGCCGTAGACCATCGTCTCGACACGGAACCTGCGGTGCCAGTCGGCGGTCAGTGCGGTGCCGCACCACATCGCGAACTCGGGGTACCACAGGACGTCCGTCGGGTGCCGGTCCAGCGGGTAGTGGTTCACCAGGACGGTGGGCAGGTCGTCGGGGAGCGCGGCGAGTCTGCGCTCGGTCTCGGCGACCCGGGCCCGGCACCAGGCCTCGCGGGTCGGATAGGGGTCGGGGTGCAGCAGGAACTCGTCGTTGCAGACGATGCCGGTGCCGTGCGCGTACTCCAGGCCCTGCTCCTTGGTGGTGCACCCGGCGGGCAGGAAGGAGTAGTCGTACAGCAGGAACAGCGGGGCGACGGCGAGGGGGCCGCCGGGGCCGTCCCAGACCGGGTAGGGGTCCTCGGGGGTGAGGACGCCCAGTTCCCGGCACATCGCGACGAGATGCTCGTAGCGGGCGGCCCCGCGCAGGGTGACAGGGTCCTTGGGGTGGGTCCACAGTTCGTGGTTGCCGGGGGCCCAGACGACCTGGCGGAAGCGGCCGGCGAGGGTCTGCAGGGCCCAGCGGACGTCGGCCACGGTCTCGGCGACGTCACCGGCCACCAGGAGCCAGTCGTCGTCGCTGTCGGGGCGCATCCGCTCGACGAGCGAGCGGTTCTCGGGGTAACCGATGTGCAGGTCGCTGACGGCCAGTAGTCGTGCGGCGCCGGCCCCAGACATCACCTCTCGCCCCCTCAGAGCACCCATGTGGGACCACGAGAACACATTTGTTTTCCTGGTACAAGAGTGACCCGGAGCGGCGGCTTTCCATGATCGGGAAATCCGTAACACGGGCGTTGCACGCGCGGCCCCTTGAAAGCCGTATGATCGCCCCAACACCACCGCATGTACCTCCCTTCACAAGGGGCGGTTTGGTGTCCCTCCAAGCACCCTGCCCGGGCACGGGCCCGCTTCGCCCTGCCCGAAAACCCCGAAAGGCGGCCTGAATGCTCTCTCGCGTACGCGTCTGGCTCAACCGCACGTACGCGGAGAACGTGTTCTTCATGGATCAGTTGCGGCGAAATCCCAGCGACAGAGCCGTCGAGATCCACGCGACGCACGGGGACGCGGACTCTCCCGTGCTGGCCGCCGCCGACACCGCCGAGCTGGAGCCGGAGGGGCTGTCCCCGGCCGCCTACGTCGAGTTCGCCCTCGACCAGTGCCAGCGGCGTGGCATCGACGTGTTCGTGCCCCGGCTGCACCAGGCGGCGATCGTCGCCCACCGCGCCGACTTCACCGCGATCGGCACGGCGCTGCTCGCACCGCCCCCGGAGGCCGTCGCCGTCTTCCACGACAAGGTGATCGCCTACGAGGCGGTCCAGGCGGTCGGCGTCCCGGTGCCGCCGTGGTGGCGGGTGCGGACCGCGGACGAGCTGGTCGCGGCCGTGGAGGAGCTGGAGGCCGACGGCCACAAGGCCTGCTTCAAGCCCGCGTCCGGTGCGGGCGGGGTCGGCTTCCGGGTCGTCACGCGCGCCCCCTTCTCGCTCGCGCACCTCAACGGCTTCCCCAGCCCGTACGTGCCGCTGGACATGGTCGTCGAGGCGCTGGAGCAGGCCGACGAGCAGGTGGACTGGCTGGTCATGCCGCGTCTCGAGCAGCCGGAGGTGTCGGTGGACACCCTCACCGGGACCGACAACCGGGTGCGGCTGGCGATCGGCCGCACGAAGAACGGACGTCGTCGCGGGTTCACGCTGGACGAGCGGTGGCTGGAGCCGGCGCGGCTGATCGCCGAGGGGTTCGGTCTGCACTATCTGTCCAACATCCAGTTCCGGATGCTCGGTGACCGGCCCGTGCTGATGGATGTGAACACGCGTCCGGCGGGCGGGCTGCACCAGCTGTCCCTCTGCGGAGTCAACGTGCCGTGGGCCGCGGTGCAGTTGGCGCTCGGGGAGGACACCGGGGTGATCGAACCGCCGTTCCTCGGGCAGGACTACACGGTGGTGTCGGGGCCGCGGCAGCTTCGGCCCGTGTCCGTGCAGCATCAGCGGGAGCTCCCCGAGCCCTTGCCCGCGGTGCCCGCGCCTGCGGCCGCCGAGCCCGTGGTCGTCGAGGCAGCGGCTCAGGTGCTGCCGCTCTAGGCGCCCCCACCCCCGCCCTCACCGGTATGGACCAATTCTGCCGCTCGTCTTGACAGGCCGATTGGTCCATACCAACTTGGTTGCGCACCCTCCTGCACTCTCCTTGCACTCCCGAACACCCCCATATCTTCAGGGAGATCGCGTGCGCAACCCACTCAGACGTTCCAGACTTCTCGCTCTGCTCGGTTCCGCGGCCCTCGCGCTCGTCGGTGCCGTCGCTCTGCCCGGTACGGCCCAGGCGGCCAACGTCCTGACCAACCCCGGCTTCGAGTCGGGGGCCCTGTCGCCCTGGTCCTGCACCGGGAATCTCGGGTCGGTCGTCTCCTCTCCCGTGCACGGCGGCTCCAAGGCGCTTCAGGGCGCGGTGAGTTCGAGTGACATAGCCAAGTGCAGCCAGACCGTCTCCGTGCGGCCGAACACCTCGTACAGCCTCAGCGGCTGGGTGCGCGGCAGCTATGTGTACCTGGGCGTGGACGGCGGTTCGTCCACCTGGACGTCGTCGCCCTCGGCGTACAGCCTGCTCACCACCTCCTTCACCACCGGGGCCTCGCAGACCAGCGCCACCGTCTATGTCCACGGGTGGTACGCGCAGGGCACCTACCAGGCCGACGACATCAGCCTCGACGGGCCCGGCGGCGGTGGTTCGGACTCGCAGGCGCCGAGCGCGCCCGGCAGCCTGAGGTCCACCGGGAAGACCTCCTCCAGCGTGTCGCTGGCATGGAACGCCTCGTCCGACAACGTCGGGGTGACGGCGTACGACATCTACAGCGGGTCCAACCAGGTGCTCACCGTCTCCGGGACGAGTGCCACCGTGAGCGGGCTCGCGGCCAGTACCTCCTACACCTTCACCGTGAAGGCGCGGGACGCGGCCGGGAACTCCTCCGCGGCCTCCAACGCGGTGTCCGTGACGACGGAGGCGGGCGGCGGTGGCGGGACCGGGTTCAAGCAGGCCGCGCCCTATCTCTACCTCGGCTGGGGCGACCCGCCGAGCGCGACCTCGGTGATGAGCGCGACCGGGATCAAGTGGTTCACGATGGCGTTCGTCCTCTCCTCCGGTGGCTGCAACCCGGCCTGGGACGGCAGCAGGCCGCTGACCGGCGGCAACGACCAGTCCGTCATCAACTCGATCCGGTCCGCGGGCGGTGACATCGTCCCCTCGATCGGCGGCTGGAGCGGCAACAAGCTCGGGCCGAACTGCTCGACCCCCGAAGCGCTGGCCGGCGCCTACCAGAAGGTGATCGACGCCTACGGGCTCAAGGCCATCGACGTCGACATCGAGAACACGGACGAGTTCGAGAACGCGACCGTGCAGGACCGGATCCTGGGCGCCCTGAAGATCGTCAAGGCCAACAACCCGGGCCTGCGGACCATCCTCACCTTCGGCACCTCGACGACCGGCCCGACCTACTGGGGCAACCGGCTGATCGAGCAGGCCAAGGCGCTGAACGCGAACATCGACGTCTTCACGATCATGCCGTTCGACTTCGGCGGCGGCTCCGACATGTACGGCAACACCGTGAACGCGTCGGAGGGGCTGAAGACCAAGCTCAAGTCCACGTTCGGGTGGGACGACGCGACGGCCTACGCCCACATCGGGATCTCCGGGATGAACGGGCTCAGCGACCAGCAGGAGTTGACCAGCACGGCGATCTGGACCCAGATCCGCGACTGGGCCAACTCCCGTCACATCGCCCGGCTCGCCTTCTGGTCGGTCAACCGCGACCGGCCGTGCCCCGGCGGCGGGGTGACGAGCAACTGCTCCGGCATCAGCCAGAGCAACTGGCAGTTCACGTCGATCACGGCCGGCTTCACCGGCTGACCCGGACTCCGCCCCGAGAACCCGAACACCCCCACGCCTGAGCCGACTCGGCCGGGCGTGGGGGCAGTTCGGCTTCGGTGCGGAACCGGGCAGGGCGCGGTCAGAACCGGCCCGCCCCCCGGTACAGCTCCGCTTCCCCGTCCAGTTCGACCTTGAGCACCGTGGCGTACGGATCGAGGTCGGCCTCGGCCGGCGGGTCGATCCACACGATGCCCACGGCCTCGTGGAGTCCGCCGACCACCCGGTGGCCCAGTTCCCTGCCGGTGCCGAGGACGGTGACCCGGCGGACCGGGGTGACCAGTCCGCGCAGCCCGATCTCGGCGCGCGGCGCGTCGAAGAGGACCAGGTAGAGCGTCCGGCCGTCCGCGGACAGGGTGCTGGGCCCGTAGTGGTGCCCGGCGGGCAGCCCGCGCACGGTCCCGTACACGGCCTCGGAGTGTTTGCGGATCCACTCCCCCAGGCCCTCGAGGCGCTCCACCTGGGGCGCGGGAATGGTCCCGTCCTCCATCGGGCCGACGTCCAGCAGCAGGTTGCCGCCCCCGCCGATGGTCTCGGTGAAGTAGCGGATCAGCTGGGCGAGCGACTTGTGGTTGTGGTCCTGGTGCTGGTAACCCCACGAGTCGTTGATCGTCAGGCACAACTCCCAGGGCCCGGCGGGCGGTTCGATGGGAGCGCCCTGTTCGGGGGTGGCGTAGTCGCCCTCGCTGAGCATGCGCGCGTTGAAGACGACGTCCGGCACGTACGACCGGATGAGCGCGGCGAGTTCGGGGATGCGCCACTGCTCCTCGCTGCGGTCCCACTCGCCGTCGAACCACATCAGGTCGGGCCGGTAGCGGGAGGCCAGCTCGGTGATCTGGCCGTCCCGGTAGGCGATGAACCGCTCCCAGGCCTGAAGGTCCTCGTCCTCGGCGGCCACCTCGGAGTAGCGGTTGTCCTCCAGCTCCGGCGGGCGGCCCGGCTTGCGCGTGGAGGCGTAGTCCGGGTGGTTCCAGTCGGAGTGGGAGTAGTAGAAGCCGACCTTGAGGTCCTTCTCGCGCAGGGCCTCGGCGTAGGGGCCGACGTAGTCCTTGCCGAGGTTGAGGTCGCCGTACTCGGTGTCCCACAGCGCCACGCCGTCGTGGTGACGGGTCGTCAGCACCGCGTACCTGGCTCCCGCACGGGCGAACAGGTCGGCCCAGGCGCGCGGGTCGTACGCGGCGCCCGTGAACCGCTCCAGCTGGGACATGTACCGGTCGTGCGGGACGATGTCGTCGTAGAACGACCAGGACTCCTGCACGCCGTCCACGGCATAGATGCCCCAGTGGATGAAGATCCCCAACTTGGCGTCGGTGAACCAGGGTTGCATGGGCATCAGCTCACCCCGGCACGGGACAGGCGGAGCGTCAGCACCTGGAAGGGGCGCAGCTGGACGGCGACGCCGCCGTCCTCCACGGGAGCGGTCTCCAGCGGGCGCTCCAGCAGGTCGGTGATCCGGGCGCCGGCCAGCGGGAACCCGGTGCGCAGCACACCGCTCGCGCGGCCGCCGCCCGACTCGTAGAGACGGACCACGACGTCACCGGATCCGTCGTCGGCGAGCTTGACCGCCTCGACCGTCACGCCCTGGCCGTCGACCGAGACGACCGGCTCGGGGGCACCGGCCGCGTCCGCCACCCGCAGCGGCAGGTTGAGCGAGTAGCCCTCGGCGACGGTCTCCTCGATGCTCGCGCCGGGCAGCAGCGAGTAGGTGAAGCGGTGCGTGCCCTGGTCGGCCTCGGGGTCCGGGATGCGCGGGGCGCGGACCAGGCTGAGCCGGACCGTGGTCGTCGTACCGCCGTCCTCGCGGACCGTACGGGAGACGTCGTGGCCGTAGGTGGAGTCGTTGAGGACCGCGACGCCGTAGCCCGGTTCGCCGACGTGCACCCAGCGGTGGCCGGAGACCTCGAAACGGGCCGCCTCCCAGCTGGTGTTGGTGTGCGTGGGGCGCTGGATGTGACCGAACTGGATCTCCGCGGAGGAGTGCGCGGCCCGCACGTCCACCGGGAACGCGGCCTTGAGGATCTTCTCGGCCTCGTGCCAGTCGATGTCGGTCTCGAAGTCGATCCGGGGGCTGCCGGCGCGCAGGGTGATGGTCTGGGTGATCGTCGAGCCCTTGCCGAAGGCCCGGGTCACACGGATCGCGCCCAGCAGCGGGTCCTCGGAGACGACCTCGACCGAGGTGGGCTCCAGCAGGTCCGTGTAGCGGTTCTTGTAGTGGCTGTCGATGTCCCAGGCGTCCCAGTAGTTCGGGAGGTCGGTGTGCAGCCGCAGCAGGTTGCCCTTGTCGCCCAGGACCTCGCGCCCGGCCCGCAGGTCGAACACGGAGGACAGCGTGCCGTCCTCGGCCACCTCCACGCGCACCAGGCCGTTGTCGAGGGTCCGCCCGGACACACCGACCGGCCGGGCCGGCTCGGCACCGGTGAGCGCCGCGCTGCCGTTCGCGGGGACCTCGATGTACGCCAGGGCCCGGTCGCCGGTGCGGACCACCTCGGCCCGGTCGAACGGGCTGGTGTTGAAGGCCCGGGTGCCACCGGCGCCCAGCGCGACCACCGCCTCGGCGGTCAGCGCCTCCAGTTCCTCGGCGACCCGGGCGTACTCGGCCTCGGCCTCGCGGTGCACCCAGGCGATCGAGGAGCCCGGCAGGATGTCGTGGAACTGGTGCAGCAGGACCGTCTTCCACAGGCGGTCCAGCTTCTCGTACGGGTAGGAGTAGCCGGGCGCGTGCAGCGCGGCCGTGGTCGCCCACAGCTCGGCCTCGCGCAGCTTGTGCTCGGAGCGGCGGTTGCCCTGCTTGGTGCGGGCCTGGGAGGTGTAGGTGGCGCGGTGCAGCTCCAGGTAGAGCTCGCCGACCCAGACCGGGGCGTCAGGGTACTCGGCGCGGGCCTGGGCGAAGAAGTCGTCGGGGTGCTCGACGACGACCTTGGGCGAACCCTCCAGGTCGGCGAGGCGCCGGGCGCGCTCCATGATCTCGCGGGTGGGGCCGCCGCCGCCGTCGCCCCAGCCGAAGGGGGCCAGGGAGCGCCGGCCGCCGCCCTTCTCCGAGTAGTTGCGGACCGCGCGGTCCATCTCCTCGCCGCTGAAGCGGGCGTTGTAGGTGTCGACGGGCGGGAAGTGGGTGAAGATGCGGGTGCCGTCGATGCCCTCCCACCAGAAGGTGTGGTGGGGGAACTTGTTGGTCTGGTTCCAGGAGATCTTCTGGGTGAGGAACCAGTCGTTGCCGGCGAGCTTGGCGAGCTGCGGGTAGGCGGCGGTGTAGCCGAAGGAGTCCGGGAGCCAGACGCCCTTGGTCTCGATGCCGAAGTGCTCGATGAAGAACCGCTTGCCGTGGATGAGCTGGCGGGCCATGGCCTCGCCGCCGGGCAGGTTGCCGTCGGCCTCGACCCACATGCCGCCGACCGGGGCCCACTGGCCCTTCTTCACGGAGTCCTGGATGCGGGCCCACACGTGCGGGTAGTTGTCGCGCACCCATTCGTACTGCTGGGCCTGGGAGCAGGCGAAGATGAAGTCGTCGTACTCGTCGGCGAGCGAGGTGACGTTGGAGAAGGTGCGGGACGTCTTGCGCTTGGTCTCGCGGATGGGCCACAGCCACGCGGAGTCGATGTGCGCGTGACCGACACCGGAGATGGTGTGCGCGCTGGCGTTGGCGGGCTTGGCCAGCACCGGCGCCAGTACCTCGCGGACGGCGGCCGCGCTGCCGGCCACGTCGTCCAGGTCGAGGGCGTCCATGGCCCGGTCCAGGGCGTGCAGGATCTCGTGGCGGCGGGGCTCGTGGTCGGGGAGGTGGACCATGAGCTCGCGCAGCACCTGGAGGTCCAGGTCGAGGTGCCAGACGTTCTCGTCGAGGATCGCGAGGTCGGCGCGCTGGAAGGTGTAGAGCGGCGCAGAGCCGGCCGTGAGCTTGTCGCCCATCGGCGTGATCTTGGAGAAGTTGTCCTTGAGGATGTCCGGGTTGGAGGCCGCCTCGACCAGGTAGTCGATCTGCTCGCCGCCGGTCGCCGGGTTGGCGACGGGCACGTACTGGTTGAGCGGGTTCACGGCCTTCAGGGGGCGGCCGTCGGGCAGGTGGACCAGGGCCTCGGCCTGGTTGCCGGGCCAGTCGCCGACGAAGCCGAGGTCGATGACGGCCTCGACGCGCTTTCCGGCCCACTCGGCGGGCACCTGTCCGCGCATCCGGAACCAGGTGGTGCCCCAGGGCGGGCCCCACGGGGTGTCCATCGCGAACGGGGTGTACCGGGCGGCCGCGGCCTCCTCGAAGGAGACCGGCTCGCCGGGCGCCTGCCAGGCCTCGACCTCGAAGGGGACGGTGGCCGCGTAGATCGCGGGCTTGATGCGCTGGTCGTGGGCGCGCTGGACGCGCTCCTCGATGCGGCGGCGTTCGTCGTGCATGAAAGGTCTCCAGGGAGGGAGAGGGCGAGCTGGTGGGGCTGCCAAGCGAGGGGAAAGCGCTTTCCGAAGAAAGCCGCTACTTAAGGTACGCGAGCCCCGGATGCACCGAGGTGTACCCCTCGACCAGCCTGCGGGCGACGTTCACGGAGTCGACGAGCGGGTGCAGGGCGAAGGCCTTCACCGCGGCCGTGCGGGCGCCGGACTCGGCGGCGGCGAGCACCTCGCGCTCGACCGCCTTGACCGAGCAGACCAGGCCGGTGGCGTGGTCGGGCAGCGGGGCGACGGCGACCGGGTGGGCGCCGTTGGCGTCGACCAGGCAGGGCACCTCGATGACGGCGTCGGTGTCGAGGACCGAGAGCGTGGTGCGGTTGCGGACGTTGAGGATCAGGGTCGTGCGTTCGTCGCGGGCGATGGCCCGCATCAGGGCGAGCGCGACCTTCTCGTAGCCGCCGGAGAGGTCGTCGGGCTCGCGCTCGCCGGCGCCGGCGGTCTCCCGGTTCTCGGCCATGTACGTCGCCTCGCGCTCGGCCCGGGTGCGGTCCCAGGCGGTGAGGGCCTGGGCGCCGGGGTCGCGCATCTCCTCGTAGAAGTGGGCCTGCTGGTCGCGCAGGAAGGCGCCGCGGGTCTTCTCGGCCTGCTGGTAGGCGCGGACGGCCTCACGGTTGAAGTAGTAGTAGTGCAGGTACTCGTTCGGGATCGCGCCGAGGGACTGGAGCCAGTCGGTGCCGAAGAGCTTGCCCTCCTCGAAGGAGCCGAGCAGGTCGGGGTCGGCGAGCAGCCGCGGCAGCTCGTCACGCCCTGCGATGTGCAGGCCGCGGACCCAGCCGAGGTGGTTGAGGCCGACGTAGTCGATCCAGGCCTCCTTCGGGTCGGCGCCGAGCACGCGGGCGATACGGCGGCCGAGGCCGACCGGGGAGTCGCAGATGCCGATGACACGGTCGCCGAGGTGGCGGGACATGGCCTCGGTGACCAGTCCTGCCGGGTTGGTGAAGTTGATGACCCAGGCGTCGGGGGCGAGCCGGGCCACCCGTCGGGCGATGTCGACGGCCACGGGGACCGTGCGCAGGCCGTAGGCGATGCCGCCCGCGCCGACCGTCTCCTGGCCGAGGACGCCTTCGGCGAGGGCCACCCGCTCGTCGTTCGCCCGCCCCTCCAGGCCGCCGACCCGGATCGCCGAGAACACGAAGTCGGCGCCGCGCAGGGCTTCGTCGAGGTCGGTCGTGGCGCTCACCCGCGGGGCGTCCTCGACCCGGGCCGCCTGCTCGGCGAGGACCCGGGTCACCGCGGACAGCCGGCCGGCGTCCAGGTCGTGCAGCACGACCTCGGTGACCCTGCCCTCGCCGCGGTCGCCCAGGAGGGCGCCGTACACGAGCGGCACGCGGAACCCGCCGCCGCCCAGAATCGTCAGCTTCACTCTTGCACCTTTCCTGCCTCGACCACCTCGACGCCCGCCTCCTCCAGGGAGGAGCGGGTCGCCGGGTCGGCCGGGGCGTTCGTGACCACCATGTCCAGGTCCTCGGGACCACAGACCTTCGCCATGCCCGTACCCGGGAACTTGGCGGCGTCGGCGAGCAGGACGACCTTGTCGCTGGCCTTGATCATGGCTCGCTTCACCGGCACCTCGACGACCGTCGTGTCCATCACCTGCCCACCCGGACGCACTCCACTGGTGCCGAGGAAGAGCCAGTCGGCGTGGAGCTGGCGCAGGTTGTCCTCGGTGAGGAAGCCGACCAGGCTGCGGTACTCGCGGCGGAGCATGCCGCCGAGGAGCACCAGCTCGATGCCCTCGTCGTCGGCGAGCTCCTCGTAGACCACGAGGTTGCTGGTGATCACCGTGAGACGGCGGCCGTGCAGCTGGCGGGCGAGCCGGAAGGCGGTGGTGCCGATGTCCAGCAGCACCGACTGGCCGTCGGCGACCATGGCGGCGGCCCGCTCGGCTATGGCGTCCTTCTCGGACACGCGCACCTCTGCGACCTCGGCGAAGGGCTGGTCGCCCTCCTCCACGACGGCGCCGCCGTGCACGCGCGTGAGCAGCCCGTCCTCCTCCAGTTTGACCAGGTCGCGCCTGATCGTGGCAGGGCTCACAGCCAGCTGCTCGGAGAGATCGGTCACGGATGCGGGGCCACCGGAGCGCAGGGCCCGCAGGATGAGTTGGTGTCGTCGTTCTGCCAGCACGGCGTGCACACTACTCGTCATCTTCAATCAAATCCATGCTCAGTTCTGCTCGGGTATTGACCAATCTCGCGGAGCAGCGCACGATTCCCGTCATCGAAATTGACGAGTTTTGACGAGAGGCTCTTCGCGTGGACGACGACAGGCCCGACGTGCTCCTGACCGGGCTGCTCTTCTACGACCTCGTCCTCACCGGGCTCGGGAAGCCGCCGACGCCCGGCGAGGAGATCTGGACGGCCGGCATGGGCTGCGGCCCCGGCGGCATCGCCAACCTGGCGGTCGCCGCGTCCCGCTTCGGCCTTCGGACCTCCCTGGCCACGGTCTTCGGCGACGACTTCTACGGCGCCTACTGCCAGGAGGTCCTCGCAGCTCAGGAAGGTGTCGACCTCTCGCTCTCCCGGATCGCGAACGGCTGGCACACCCCCGTCACCGTCGCGCTCGCCCACGGTCACGACCGGGCCCTGGTCACCCACGGGCAGGAACCGCCGTACTCCCAGGACGTGCTGATGGGCGACCCGCCCGACGCACGCACCGCCCTCGTCCACCTGGAGGCCGAGCCGCGCGCCTGGCTCTCCAAGGCCGCCGCGAACGGCACGCACATCTACGCGGACGTCGGCTGGGACCCCACACAGCAGTGGTCCACCGACCTCCTCGACCAGCTGGCCCTGTGCCACGCCTTCCTCCCCAACGAGGGCGAGGCGATGGCCTACACCCGCACCGACAGCGCGGTCGCGGCCCTCGGCACGCTCTCCGAGCTGGTCCCGGTGGCCGTGGTCACCCGGGGCGGGGACGGCGCGGTCGCCGTCGACCAGATCACCGGTGAGTACGCCGACGTCCCGGCCCTCGCCGTGGACGTGCTCGACGCCACCGGCGCCGGAGACGTCTTCGGCGCGAGCTTCGTCACGGCCTCGCTCGGCGGCTGGCCCCTGGAGGAACGACTCCGGTTCGCCGTCCTCGCGGCCGGACTGTCCGTCCGGCACCACGGCGGCGCCCTCGCGGCCCCCGGCTGGTACGGCATCGACCTCTGGTGGCGCTCCCTGACCGACCCCGACCTGCGCACGGCGTACGGCTTCCTCGCCGACCGCCTGCCGGCCGACATCGGCCCGCCGGTGCACCACGCCCCGGTCACCCCGCCCCGGCAGCCCTGACCCTCACAACGCCCCCACAGTCCGACACCCCTCAGCACCACGAACAGGAACAACAGGAGTGACCCGTGGACCTTTCACGTAGAGGCTTCCTCCAGGCCGCAGCGCTCACCGCAGCCGCGTCCGGACTGACCGTCGCCTGCGGCGGCTCGGGCTCGGGCTCGGGCGGCACCAAGAACGGCAAGGACCTCACCTTGTGGTACTGGGGCGGCGCGCTCAGCGACAAGGTGGTCGCGGAGGCCAAGACGCACTTCGCCGGCCAGGTCAAGCTCACGTCCGCCTCCATCGGCGGCGACTTCAAGCAGAAGCTCACCACCACCCTCGCGGCGGGCACGTCCGTGCCGGACATCACGGGCATCAAGGGTGAGGACATCGCGTCCTTCCTGCCCAACGCCAACCGCTTCCTCGATCTGAACGACCTCGGCTTCAAGAAGATCTCCTCGCAGTACCTGGACTGGAAGACCAAGCTCGCCCAGACCGAGGACGGCAAGCAGATCGGCTTCCCGATCGACATCGGCCCCACCGCGCTCTTCTACCGCGAGGACCTGTTCGCCAAGGCCGGGGTGGACACCGACCCCGCCAAGGTCGCCGCGCTGGTCAGCACCTGGGAGGACTACTTCCAGCTCGGCACCGAGCTGCAGAAGAAGAACCCCGGCACCTACCTGGTCAACAACATCGGCTCCGTCTTCAACATCGCGGTCGGCCAGGGCACCCAGCGGTTCATCGACAAGGACAACCACTTCATCGGCGACGGGGACCACATCCGCGCCGCGTGGACCACGGCGGTGCGGCCGTACACCCTGGGCATCGACGCCAAGATCAACGACAACACCTGGAACGCCGCCGTCGGCAAGAACCTCCTCACCGAGCTCGGCGCGGCCTGGCACGCGCTGGACATCGAGCAGGCGGCGCCGCAGACCAAGGGCAAGTGGCGGGTCTGCGCCAACCCGGTCGGACCGGCCAACCAGGGCGGCTCCTACCTGGCGCTGCCCAAGCAGTGCCGCAACCCCGAAGAGGCGTTCAAGATCATCAGCTGGATCCTCAGCCCCGCCAACGACGCCCGCGGATTCACGGACGCCGCCATCTTCCCGGCCGCGCCGGCCGCGTACGCGATGCCGGCCATGACCGGTCCGGACGCCTTCTTCGGCGGACAGAAGGTCATCGAGGTCTTCGGCCCGGCCGCCAAGGACATCAAGGTGGCCTACGAGGCGCCCGCCGACGCGGCCGTCATGGCCCCCTTCATGACGGAACTGACCAACATCGAGGCCAAGGGCAAGAAGCCCGACGACGCCTGGAAGGACGCGGTCAGCCAGGCCAAGCAGATCGCCCGGCGGCAGGGGGTGAGCTGAGGTGACGTCACCTCCGGTCACCGGCCCCGCCGCGGTGCCCGCGCACCGCGGCGGGCCGGGCCCGGCCCGGTTCCGCCCGCGGCGCGCCACGCCCGCGGGTGCGGCTCGGCCCAAGCGGCGCGGGCCGCTCGCGTACTGGCGGCAGTACCTGGCGATCTCGCCGTTCTACCTGATCTTCGTCGCGTTCTCCTTCTTCCCGGTCTTCTACTCGCTGTACCTGGCCTTCCAGCGCTGGGACGGCTTGGGCTCCATGCAGTTCGTGGGCCTGCAGCAGTTCCGGTTCCTGTGGGACGACCCGGTCTTCTGGCTGTCGATCCGCAACACCCTGGTGATCTGGGTGCTGTCCACCGTGCCGACGCTGTTCGGCGCCCTGATGCTGGCGACGCTGCTGCACTCGGTGCGCCGCTTCAAGGGCTTCTACCGCATCGCGCTGTACGTGCCGAACGTGACGTCGATCGTCGCCGTGGCGATCTTCTTCGGCGCGGTGTTCAGCAACAACTTCGGTCTGGTCAACGCGATCCTGGGCGTGGTCGGCATCTCGCCCGTTCCGTGGCTGAGCAACCCGTGGCTGATCAAGGTGGTCATCTCGCTGCTGATGACCTGGCAGTGGACCGGCTACAACATGATCATCTATCTGGCCGGCCTGCAGGCGATCCCGGGCTCGATCTACGAGGCGGCGAAGATGGACGGCGCGGGCCCCGTCCGCACGTTCTTCCAGATCACCATCCCGATCATGCGGCCGATCATCCTGTTCACGGTCATCATCTCGACCATCAACGGCCTGCAGAGCTTCAGCGAGCCCCAGGTCCTGTTCGCCAGCAACGCCGCCAACGCCAACCTCGGCGGCCCGGGCCAGGCGGGCCTGACGACCTTGCTGTACTTCTACCAGTCGGCCTTCCTCAACAACGACTACGGCTACGGCGCGGCCATCGTGTGGGCCTTCTTCGTACTGATCATCATCCTCGTCGCCGTCAACTGGCGCATCACCACACGAGGGAGGAAGGCATGACCGCGGTCGACACCGCACGGCCGGCCACAGGCGGCAGGCGACTGCGCCGCCCCAAGGGCCTCACGGCGCACATCATCCTCATCGTGGCCGTCCTGGTCTCGGTCTTCCCCTTCGCGTGGACGATCATCATGGCGACCAACACCACGCAGGACATCTACAAGAGCCCGCCGAAGTTCTCCTTCGGCTCCCACCTGCTGGAGAACATCCGGCACGTGCTGAACACGATCGACTTCTTCGGGTCGATGCTCAACACGGTGATGGTCGCGACCGTCACCACCGTCCTGGTGCTGTTCATCGACTCCCTGGCGGCCTTCACCTTCGCCAAGTTCGACTTCCCCGGCCGCAAGCTGCTCTTCGGCACGCTGCTGCTGTTCATGATGCTGCCGCTGCAGCTGGCGATCCTGCCGCAGTTCATCCTGATGTCGAAGATCGGCTGGGTGGGGATGCTCAAGGCGCTGGCCCTGCCCTCCCTGGCCAACGCCTTCGGCATCTTCTGGCTGCACCAGTACATCCAGAACGGCGTGCCCGACGAACTCCTCGACGCCGCGCGCATCGACGGCGCCGGGTTCTTCCGGCAGTACTGGAACATCGCGCTGCCGATGATCAGGCCCGCGCTGTCGTTCCTCGCCATCTACGTCTTCGTCAACTGCTGGAACGACTACATCTGGCCGCTCGTCGTGCTCACCGACCCGGCCCACGTGACCCTCCAGGTGGAGCTCGCCCAGCTCAATGTCGGCCACACCACCGACTACAGCATGGTCATGGCCGGTGTGCTGATGGCGGCGCTCCCGCTGGTCATCGTGTTCAGCATCTTCGCCCGCGGGTTCATCGCGGGTGCCACCGAGGGAGCGGTCCAGGGCACCTGACCCGGTGCCGGGAGAAAGGGGTGGGCGGTGACGTACGACTTCGGCGGGCGCGGCAGGGTGCTCGTCGTGGGCATGGACGGGCTGCGTCACGACCGGCTGACCCGCTCGCCGGCCACGGCACCCGTCCTGCACGGCCTGATGGCCGCGGGCGCCCACGGCACCAGCCTGCTGCCCTACGGCGAGGTGGACGGCCAGGCCCCGGACGGGCCGTCCACCAGCATGGCCTACACCGACTCCGGGCCCGGCTGGTCCAGCGTGCTCACCGGGGTGTGGCCCGACCGGCACGGAGTGCGCGGCAACGACTTCGCCGGTGCCGACTACGCCCGCTACCCCGACTTCCTGAGCCGGGCCGTCACCGCCCGGCGCCGGCTGCGCACCGCGGCCGTGGTGTCCTGGCCCGAGCTGATCCGGCGCGGCACGCTCGGCCCCGCCATCGGCCGCCGGGTGCGCTACGACGGCGAGACGGACGGCTACGGCACCGCGGACCGCCTCGTCGCCCGCACCGCCGAGCGCTGGATCAGCCAGGACGATCCCGACGCCGTGTTCGTGTACTTCGGCGCCACCGACGAGGCCGCCCACGCCGAGGGCCCGCACAGCCTCGCCTACGACCGGGCCCTGCTCACCCAGGACACCCACCTCGGCTGGCTGCTGGCGGCCATCGAATCCCGGCGCTCGGACCCCGCCCGCGCGCGGGAGCGCTGGACCGTGCTGGTCACCACGGACCACGGGCACCTCGACACCGGCGGCCACGGCGGCGACACCCGCGCCGAACGCGAGGTGTTCGTCGTCCTGGCCGAGCCCGGCATGCCCGGCGGCACCCGGCTCGACACACCCCGTCTCATCGACATCGCCCCCACCGTCCTGGACCGGCTCGGCGTCCCCGTCGACCCGGCCTGGGGCCTGCAGGGCCGGGTCCTGCACGGCCACGGACGGTCCTGCCACGCCCCGGCACCACCCATCTCGCCACCGACTCCGGAACGGTCATGACCGACGCACCCCGCGGACCCCACCCCTCCGATCCCCTGATCGCCCTGCGCCCCTGGGAGTCACCCGAGGTGACCTCGTGGGGCCGGCTGCCCATGAACGCCGTCGACCGGCGCTCCGGAGCACTCCCCCTGGACGGCGACTGGCGTTTCCAGCTGCTGCCCACTCCGGACGCGCCGGTCGGCGGCTCCTGGTCCTCCTCGCACGTCCCCGGTGTCTGGACGATGCAGGGCACGGACGACCTGCCGCAGTACCTGAACGTCCGCATGCCGTTCCCCGAGTTCCCGCCGCACTCCCCCTCGGCGAATCCCACGGGCGTGTACGAGCGTGAGGTGGACGTCCCCGCCGAGTGGACCGGACGCCGGATCGTGCTCCAGGTGGGCGCCGCCGAGAGCGTGCTCCTCGTGCACGTCGACGGGCGGCCCGTCGGCATCTCCAAGGACTCCCACCTCGCGGCCGAGTTCGACCTGACGGGACTGGTGCGCGCCGGCGCGCGCAGCGTCGTACGCCTCACCGTCGTCAAGTGGTCGGACGCCTCGCACGTCGAGGACCAGGACCAGTGGTGGCACGGCGGGATCACCCGGTCGGTGCTGCTGTACGCGACGGATCCGCTGCATCTGGCGGACGTGACCGTACGGGCCTCCTTCAACGGCTCCTTGCGCGTCGACTGCACCGTGCGGGACGCGGGGGGCGCGCTGCCCGAGGGGTGGTACGTCAGCGGGGAACTGGAAGGCCTGCTGCTCACCCAGGACGCCGAGTTCGACCGGTGCAACCGGGAGGACGACCGGGTCTCCGACTTCCTCGGCGAGGCGCGGATCCGCACGACGGTCGAGGACGTCCGCACCTGGAACGCCGAGACGCCCGAGCTGTACGACCTCACCGTCCGGCTGCACCGCGCCGACGGCACGGTCGCCGACACCTCACGGCACCGGATCGGCTTCCGGGACATCGAGATCGCCGGCCGCGACCTGCTGGTCAACGGCGAGCGGGTGTTCGTCCGGGGCGTGAACCGGCACGACTTCCACCCCCTGACCGGGCGGACGGTGTCGTACGACGACATGCGCGCGGACCTGGTCACGCTGAAGCGGTTCGGGTTCAACGCGATCCGCACCTCGCACTACCCGAACGACCCGACGCTCTACAACCTCGCCGACGAACTCGGTCTCTACGTCGTCGACGAGGCGGACATCGAGTCGCACGACCACGCCCACGAGATCGCCGACGACCCGCGCTACCTGAACGCGTTCGTGGACCGGGTCTCGCGCATGGTGCTGCGGGACAAGAACCATCCCTCGGTCATCATCTGGTCGCTGGGCAACGAGTCCGACTACGGGGCCAACCACGACGCGGCGGCCGGATGGCTGCGCCGGCACGATCCGACGCGGCCGGTCCAGTACGAGGGCGCGGCGAAGCTCGACTGGGCGGCCGTCGACGACGCCTCCGACATCGCCTGCCCCATGTACGCCTCGCTGGAGGAGTGCGTGGAGCACGCGCTCTCCGGACGGCAGACCAAGCCGCTGATCTGGTGCGAGTACTCGCACGCCATGGGCAACAGCAACGGCACGCTCGCGGACCATTGGGCGGCCATCGAGTCAACGCCAGGTCTTCAGGGCGGGTTCATCTGGGAGTTCTGGGACCACGGCATTCTCCAGCGTGTGAACGACGGCAGACCGGTCGGGCGTGGGGGCGCCGGGCTCTATGACAACGGTGTCGCCGCGCCCGGACACCGCTGGGCGTACGGCGGCGACTTCGGCGAGCCCTTCCACGACGGTGCCTTCATCGCGGACGGCGTGGTCCTTCCCGACCGCACGCCCAAGCCGGTGATGTACGAGCACCGGGAGATCGCGGCGCCGGTGCGCATCGAGTGCTTCCGGCACGAGGGCATCGTGCTCGGCAACCACCAGCACTTCCGGGGCCTCGCCTGGCTGGCCGGCCAGTGGGAGCTCTCCCTGGCCGACGGCCGGACCCTGACCGCGCCCGCCGAACTGCCCGATCTGCGGCCGGGCGAGACGGCGGCGGTCCCGCTGCCGTTCGAACTGCCCGAGGACGGCGGCGAGGCCTGGCTGACGCTGCGGGTCACCACCGCGAACGACGAGCCGTGGGCCCCGCGCGGGACGGTGGTGTGCCTGCCCCAGGCGCGGCTGCGGGAGGCGGTTGCCGAGGCGCCGACGGCGGTGAGGAACCGTTCCGTCGAAGTCGATGACGACGGTCTTCTGGTCCACCCCCTGCTCACCTCCGCGCCCACGCTGTCCCTGTGGCGGGCGCCCACCGACAACGACGAGCTGGGCGGGACGGCGGCGCGCTGGCGCGGCTGGGGCCTCGACGCCTTGGTGCGCAAGGTCGCGCACATACGGCAGACCGCCGGACGAGTCACCGTCCGTGCCGAGTACCTCTCCGACGCCGGTGTCGTCCGTCATGTGCAGGTCCTCACCGCGGTCGAGGGCGGCATACACGTCGAGGAGTCGGCCGAACTGCCGGACACCCTCGCCGACGTGGCCCGGATCGGCTCCGTCTTCGAGACGGTCGCCGGACTCGATCTCATGGAGTGGTTCGGACAGGGCCCCTGGGAGTCGTACCCTGACCGCGCCTTCGGGGCGCCGGTCGGCCATCACTCGGTGCCCGTGGACGACTTGTTCACCCCCTATCTGCGCCCGCAGGAGAGCGGTGGCCGGCACGGGGTCCGGCACTTCACGCTCTCCGCTCCGGACGCCACCGGCCTCGCGGTCGTCCTCGACGAACCGCGCCAGGTCGGTGTGACCCGGTACCGCGCCGCGGACCTCACCGAGGTGGCGCACCACGACGAGCTCGTCCCCCGGGCGGGCTGTGTGGTCCACATCGACGCCGCCCACCGCGGCCTCGGCACCGCCTCGTGCGGCCCCGACACCTTCGCCTCCTATCTCGTCGCGCCGGGCGTCCATCGCTGGAGCTGGACGCTGCGCGCTCTCTGAACCCTCGCTGACTCCCACGTCCGTCTTGGAGCACACGTGTGTACTTCGCATGACCAGAATCAGGGCGCGGCGGAGGCCGCGCAGGCCGGTGCCGGCCGGCGCAGTTTCCTGCGGGCCACGGCCCTGCTGGGCGCCGCGGCCACGGCGGGCGTCGCCCTGCCCGCCGGCACGGCCGAGGCCGCTCCCGCCGCCGTGTCCGGTTGGCGCCCCGACACCGACAGCCGGCGGTTCACGCTCGCCGTCATGCCCGACACGCAGTACCTCTTCGACGGGCCGAGCATCGACAAGGCTCCCGTCGAGGCCTCGCTGCGCTATCTGCTGGAGCACGGGAAGGACGAGAACATCGTCTTCCTGTCCCACCTCGGCGACCTCACCCAGAACGGCGCGGCGGCCGAGTTCGCCGCGATCGGCGACGCGTTCGAGCTCCTCGACCGCCGGGGCGTCGGCTACAGCGTCCTCGCGGGCAACCACGACGTGAAGTCGTCCACCACCGACCAGCGCGGTGCGACGCCGTACCTGGACGTGTTCGGCCCCGGCCGGTTCAAGGGCCGCAGGACCTTCGGCGGCGCCTCCCCCGACGGCTACAACACGTACCACCTCTTCAGGGCCGCGGGCCGCGAGTGGATGGTCCTCGCGCTGGACTGGCGGCTGTCGGACCAGGGGTACGCCTGGGCGAAGAGCGTCCTGGCCGCCCGTCCGAGGACCCCGGTCGTCCTGACCACGCACGAGCTGGTCGTCGAGGACGACACCCTCTCGGACTACGGTCAGCAGCTGTGGGACCGGCTGGTCAAGGACCACGACCAGATCTTCCTCACCCTCAACGGCCACTACTGGCCCGCCGGGCGGGCGACCCGCACCAACACGGCGGGCAACGACGTCCATCTGCACCTGACGAACTACCAGAACCGGTACTTCGGCGGCGCGGCCATGATCCGCCTGTACCGCTTCGACCTCGACCGCGGGGTGATCGACGTGGAGACGGTCTCCCCGTGGATCCTCGGCCGGGCCGGGAAGGGCCTCAACGAGCTGGAGCGCCAGGAGATCGAACTCAGCGGCGACGCCGACCGGTTCTCGGTGGACATCGACTTCGCCTCGCGGTTCGCCGGCTTCGACCCGGTGCCCGCGCGGGCGGCGCGTCCGGCGTCGAAGCTGCTGATCCCGGGCACGGCCGCGTACTGGCGCTTCGACTCCGCCGTCACCGGCACGGTCCGCGACCAGTCCGGCAAGGGCAACGACCTCACCGTCGTGTCGGTCGGCGGCGGCTCGCTGGGCTGGTCCGCCGACCACCACCCCGACCAGCCCGGTCACGGCAGCCTGGAGTTCCAGGGATACAAGTCGCCCCTGAAGGGCGCCTATCTGCAGACGGTCGACAAGGCGCCGCTCAACTCGGCTGTCTTCAAGGACGGTTACACCATCGAGGTGTTCTACCGCATGCCCGCCGACTGGGACCCGGACCACAACGCCTGGGCGGGACTGGTCAGCCGGAGGGGGACCGGCGGGGCCGCGGGCAAGACCGGCGACGACCCCGACGAACCGCTCGCCACGCTGTCGCTCTCCAACGACCGCGAGCCGCAGTGGGCCATGCGCCCGCTCAACCAGCAGGGCATCGCCACCAACTGGGGCCAGGAGACACCGCTGGAGACCTGGTGGCACCTCGCCGTCGTCAACGACGGCAGGCACACCACGCTGTACGTGCAGGGCTGCCCGGTGGTCCGCAACCCGAAGGCGTCGGCCGTCGGGATCACCTCGGTCGGACTGCCGTGGCTGGTGGGCGGCTACACCTACGCCGACAAGATCGACCAGATCTTCCACGGCCGCCTCGGTGACGTGCGGATCGTCTCGCGGGCACTGCCCGTCTCGTCCTTCATGACCCACTGACTCCCTTCCGAGGATCACCATGAACGAGCAGCAACTGCCCTCCTGGGCCGACCCGTCCGTCTCCCCCGCCGACCTCGACGCGCAGGGCGTGTCGAGACGCGGACTCCTGCGCCGTGCGGGCCTGTTCGGCGCCGCGTTCGCGCTGGGGTCGGCGACTCCGGCACTGGCCGCTTCGCCTCGCCCTCGCTTCGGCGGCGACGACCCCCGGCTCGCCTACCTCGTCGGCGACCACCACGTGCACTCCGTCTACAGCCACGACGCCAAGTACACGTTCTCCCAGCAGGCGAGGGCCGCCGCCAAGTACGGCCTGGACTGGATGGTGTTCAACGAGCACTCCAACTTCGGACACGCCAACTACGGCGCCAAGCTGGAGCACGCGGAAATCGTCAAGGCCCGTGCGGAGAACCCGCGTCAGCTGATCTTCCAGGGTCTGGAGTGGTACATCCCGGCCGCCGAGCACTGCACGGTGTTCGCGGCTCCCGGGCCCCACGAGACCGACCTGCTCACCCAGTTCGAGCTGGCCTACGACGGCAAGCTCCTCAACTACACCGAGGGGTCCGCGGGCGCCGCCGACACCGCCCGCAACGAGGCGCACGCCGTCAAGGCGATCAAGTGGCTGGCGGAGCAGCGCCGTTCGGGCTACGTCGACGACGTCCTCGTCATCGCCAACCACCCGCTGCGGCTCGGCATCGACTCCCCGCACGAGATGCGGGGCTGGCGGGACGCGGCCCCCGAGATCATGATCGGCATGGAGGGCGCACCGGGCGCCCAGGGCGCGGCGATCCCGGGCTGGCGCGGTGCGACCTCGATCCGCGGCGAGTACGAGAACAAGCCGTCGGCCCAGTCCTGGGCGGGCTATCCGGCGGCGGCCTATGTGACGTACGGCGGTTTCGACTGGGCGACGGCGACCGTCGGCGGGCTGTGGGACTCGATGCTGGCCGAAGGCAGCCTGTACTCGATCACCACGAACTCCGACAACCACCGCACCGTCTTCGACACCTGGAAGAACGGCGACTGGCCGGCCGGGCAGAACTTCGACAACACCGGCAAGCTGCCCGACCCGGTGAACACCGACACCCCGCAGCCCGGCAGCGACTTCTGGCCGGGCGAGTTCAGCCGCACCCACGTCGGGGTGACCCGCTACGGCTACCGGTCGGTGATGGCGGGCCTGCGCGCGGGACGGGTCTGGGTGGACCACGGGCATCTGCTCGACGGGCTCGACGTGCGGGTGAAGCGGGACTGCGACTCCGGGCGCGGTGTCACGCTGGGCGGTCGGCTGCGGGTCCGCAAGGGCGAGCGGATCACGCTGTACGTGACGGTCACGTCCGCCTCCCGCCCCAACCCCCAGGGAATCCTGCCGGAGTTGGCGCACGTGGACGTGATCCGGGGCGCCGTGCGCGGTCCGGTGAGCGACCGGGACACCTGGCAGGCCCCCGACACCAGGGTCGTGCAGACGAAGGACGTGTCCGGGCGGAAGGGGACGTACACCCTGCGCATCCCGCTGACCGCCGGGGACGAGTCCTTCTACGTCCGGCTGCGGGGCAGTGACGGGAAGCGGCACGGTGCCGGGTACCTCGGCGCGTCGGTCGACCCGCACGGACCGATCCCGCACGAGCCCGGCAACGGTGACCCGTGGGCGGATACGTGGTTCTATTCCAACCCCGTCTTCGTCGACGTGGCGGGTGCCTGATGAAGCGTCATCTCACTGTCCTGGGCTGCTTATCAGGGGCCGTCGTACTCAGCACGGGTCCCGCCCTCGCGGGCGGTGACCCGCACTGGGTGGAGACCGGCACGGCGTACACCGACACCCTCGGCGGGGGCCAGGGGCTCGCCGGCCGCGCGGACGGCTCGCTGCTGTACCGCGGGCTGACGGACATCCCCCTGGACCTCCGCGTCAAGGGCTGGAACCACGTGGGCGACCCGGACATCGCGCGCGGCTACGTCTTCGACGCCTACCAGGGCGCGGACACGGCCACGTCGAAGATGTTCGCGGTCACCACGCCGGCCGGGAAGCGCTACGAGTACGTGCACGCCCTGAACCCCGGCGAGAAGGTCAACAACTCCTTCGCCGCCCTCTCGCCCGACGCGCAGTGGCTGGTGTCGGGCGAGTGGGGCGAGCAGAACAGACTCCAGGTGTTCCCGGCACCACTGCTGAACCCCTCGACCCCTTCCGCCGGTGGGGCCCTGAAGGAGGCCTGGCAGATCACCCTGGACAAGCCCGTCCGCGACATCCAGGGCTGTGACTTCGTGACGGACACCCGTCTGGTGTGCGCCTCGAACGACGCCACCGGCACCCTGTTCCCCGAGATCCGCCCGCTCCTGCAGGTCGACCTCCCGCACAGGCTGGACGGCGGGCCGGTCACGGGCGAGGTGCGGAGCCTGTTCGCCCTGCCGCAGCGCAGTGTGTGCACGCAGGGGTCGTTCGAGGCGGAGGGCGTGGACTACGACGCGAGCAGTGGGACACTGCGGGCGGAGGTGATCCCGCCGGGGGTGTGCGCGGTGGCGACGGCGGTGTACTCGTACCGTCAGGCGTAGAACCGCGACAGGCTCTGCAGCACCGCCGCCGGCTTCGCTCCGCCTTCGATCTCCACGGCCCCGTCCACGGTGATCTGGACTCCGCCCGGTACCTCCTCGACGTCCGTGAGCTTGGCGACGAGGCGGATGCGGGAGCCCACCTTCACCGGCGCGGGGAAACGCACCTTGTTCAGGCCGTAGTTGACCTTCGTGGTGACGCCCTGGACGTCCAGGAGCTCGGTGAAGAGCGGGATGAAGAGGGACAGGGTGAGGTAGCCGTGCGCGATGGGGGCGCCGAAGGGGCCCGCTGCCGCCTTCTCGGGGTCCACGTGGATCCACTGGTGGTCGCCGGTGGCGTCGGCGAAGGTGTTGACGCGCTCCTGGGTGACCTCGATCCACTCGCTGGTGCCGAGGTCGCTGCCGGCGAGCTTCTTCAGTTCGTCGAGGCCGTTCACGGTGACGCTCATGTAGCTGTCCTTGTCTGGGAGTCGGAGCCGTAGCGCTTGCGCACACGGGACTTGAGGAGCTTTCCGGAGGCGGTGCGCGGGAGTTCGTCCGCGATCACCACCGATTTGGGGATCTTGTACTTGGCGAGGCGGCCGGACAGGGAGGCCAGCACCTCGTCGGGGTCGGGCGTGTGGCCCTCGCGGGGGACGACGACCGCCCGCGGCACCTCGCCCCACTTGTCGTCGGGCACCCCGATGACCGCGCACTCGGCGATGTCCGGATGGCCGAGGAGCAGGTCCTCGATCTCGGCGGGGTAGATGTTCTCGCCGCCCGAGATGATCATGTCCTTGATCCGGTCGACGATGAAGACGTACCCGTCCTCGTCGACCCGGGCCGCGTCCCCGCTGCGGAACCAGCCGTCCGCGAAGGAGGCCGCGGTCTCCTCGGGCAGCCCCCAGTAGCCCGGCATCACGTGCGGGCCGCGGAGCACGACCTCGCCGGTCTCGTCGATGTCGACGGGTGTCAGGTCCGGCCGTACGACCCGGACGTCGCTGAAGAAGTGCGGCACTCCGGCCGAACCCGCCTTGCCGATGGCGTGCTCGGCGTCCAGGAAGAGGGTCCCGGGGGACGCCTCGGTCATGCCGTAGCCCTGGAGGAAGGTGAGCCCGCGCTCCTGGTACGCGGCGATGAGCGGGGTGGACACCGGGGAGCCGCCGCAGGTCAGGATGCGCAGGGAGGACAGGTCCGCGCCCGCCCAGCGCGGGTGCCTCGCCACCTGCTCGAACATCGTGGGCACCCCGAACATGAAGGTGATCCGGTGCTGTTCGATCAGGTCGAAGGTGGCGTCCGGGTCGAAGGCCTCGACCAGGACACAGGTGCCGCCCTTGAGCAGCACCGGCAGGGTCAGCATGTTCAGTCCCGCCGTGTGGAACAACGGGGCCGAGACCAGGGCGCGTTCGTCGGCGATCAGGTCGGTGTCGACGAGGACGTTGATCGCGTTCCACGTCAGGTTGCCGTGGGTGAGCATGGCGCCCTTGGGGCGGCCGGTCGTGCCCGAGGTGTACATGATGATGCAGGTGTCGTCGGGCGTGACCGGCTCGTCGACCGGGTCGGTCGGCGACTCGGTGAGCAACCCCTCGTACTCGGCGCCGACTTCGACGTACGTCCGCACGTCGGTGCTGCCCGGCAGTCCGGCGACGAGCCCCGCGTGCGAGGGGCCGTAGACCAGCGCCCTGGCCCCGGAGTCGGAGAGCTGGTAGGCGATCTCCGGTCCCGCTAGGCGGGTGTTGAGGGGGACGAAGACCGCGCCGAGGGTGCCGGCCGCGAACAGCGTCTCCAGGTAGGAGGGGTGGTTGGGGCCGAGGTAGGCGACCCGGTCGCCGCGCCGGATGCCCCGGGCGCGCAGGGCGTGCGCGAGGCGGGTGACGCGGGTGTGCAGTTCGGCGTAGGTGACGGTCGTGTCGCCGTGGATCAGGGCGGTGCGGTGCGGGGTCTTGCGGGCCCGGCGTGCGGACCACGACCCCAGTCCCTCGTTGCGCATCTGGGGCCCCTTATGGCTTGGTCAGCCCGAGCAGACGGGCGGCGTTCTCCTTGAGGATCCTCGGCTTGACCTCGTCCTTGATCGACAGCTTCTCGAAGTCGGCGAGCCAGCGGTCGGGGGTGAGGACGGGGAAGTCGGAGCCGAAGAGGACCTTGTCCTTGAGCAGCGTGTTCGCGTACTGCACGAGCTGCGGCGGGAAGTACTTCGGCGACCAGCCGGACAGGTCGATGTGGACACCCGGCTTGTGGGTGGCGACGGCGAGGGCCTCGTCCTGCCAGGGGAAGGACGGGTGCGCCAGGATGATCTTCAGATGCGGGAAGTCGGCGGCGACGTCGTCCACGTGCAGCGGGTTCGAGTACTTGAGACGGATGCCGCCGCCGCCCGGGACACCGGCGCCGATGCCCGTCTGGCCGGTGTGGAAGAGGGCGATGGTGCCCGTCTCCTCGATCACCTCGAAGAGGTCGTACGCCACTGCCCGGTCGTTGGGGAAGAAGCCCTGGATGCTGGGGTGGAACTTGAAGCCCTTCACCCCGTACTCCTCGACCAGCCGACGGGCCTGCTTGACGCCCGCCTTGCCGCGGAAGGGGTCGATGGAGGCGAAGGGGATCAGGACGTCGGAGTTGGCGGCGGCCGCCTCGGCGACCTCCTCGTTCGGGACGGGCGCGGTGCCGGTCGCGGACTCGGCGTCCACCGTGAAGATCACGGCGGCCATCTTCCGCTCACGGTAGTAGGCGGCGGTCTCCTCCAGGGTCGGCTTCCGCTTGCCCTCGACCTTGAAGTAGGCGGAGGAGGCGTCGTGCAGGTCGTCGTCGAGCGAGGAGTGCCCCTTGGAGGAGACCTCCGCATGGGTGTGCACGTCGATGGCGACCAGTTCGTCGATGTCCATCAGGCCTCCGGGAACTTCGGCGCCGGGATGCCGACGGTCTGGAGCTCGGCACCGACCGAGGTGGGGAAGGCGTCGGCCAGGGTCTCGGGGGTCCAGCCGCCGTCGGCGTACGCCGCCTTGATCTCCTGCGGATGGGACCAGAGTGCCACCTTGTCGCCGCCGATGCCGATCGCCTGCCCGGTGATGCCCCGGGCGGCCTCTGAGGCGAGGAAGGGCACGAGGGCCGCGCAGTCCTCGGGGGTGCCGAAGCCCTCGCCCTTGCGGAGGAAGCCCGGGAGGGGCTCGCCGTTCCTCATGGCCTCGATGTACGGGGCGAAGGCGGGGATGGTCTCGGTCATCGCGGTGGCCGCGACCGGCACGATCGCGTTGACGGTGATGTTCGCGCGGCCCAGCTCCATGGACCAGGTGCGGGCGAAGGCGGCGATGCCGGCCTTGGCGGCGGCGTAGTTGGTCTGCCCGAAGTTGCCGCGCTGTCCGGCCGGGGAGCCGACCAGGATCAGGGTGCCGCCCTCGCCCTGCTCGCGCATCCGGACGGCGGCGGCGCGGGCGCAGGTGAAGGTGCCCTTGAGGTGGGTGGCGATCACCGCGTCGAAGTCCTCGTCGGTCATCTTCCACAGCACCTTGTCGCGCAGGATGCCGGCGTTGGTGACCAGGACGTCGATCCGCCCGAACTCCGCCACGGCCCGGTTCACCAGCCGTTCCGCGGCCTCGGTGGTACCGACCGGGACGACCTCGGCGACGGCGGTGCCGCCCGCCTCGGTGATGGACTTCACGGCCTGCTCGGCGACCGCCTCGTCGACGTCGTTGACGACCACGGAGGCGCCGTGGGCGGCCAGGGCGTGCGCGTAGGCGAGGCCGAGGCCCCGGCCGCTGCCGGTGACGACGGCGACCTTGCCGGTGAGATCGATGCTGGGCACGAGGAGGTCCCTTCACGAACGGATGCGGGTGGTGCGGCTGCGAGAAGCGCGGTGCGACTTCGAGATCGAAGCTAAGAGCAATAATTGGTGACGTCAATAGTTGTTGTTCACCTATGGGTGCGCCATGCTGGAATCTCCCTGACACACCGAGTGCGAGGAGCCCGCCATCACACGCCAGCACGTCACCCCGAAGCCCATCGACTCGGAGGAGCCGTGGATGCGCGGGCTGCACGCGGACACCGGTTACCTGCTGTACCGCCTGGGCCTGCGCTCGGGCCAGCTCTTCAACACGTTCCTCCAGGAGTCGGGGCTGCGGCTGCGGCACTACGCGGTGCTGCGCTACCTCGCCGGCGCCGAGGGCGCCCTTCAGCGGGAGCTGAGCACCCGGCTCGGCTACGACCCCAGCGCGATCGTCGGCCTGGTCGACGACCTGGAGAGACTGGGCCTGACCGAGCGCCGCCCCTCCCCCGACGACCGCCGCAGCAAGATCGTCGTGCTCACCGAGGACGGCCGGGCCTTCCTGCGCGGCACCGACGAGGCAGGCCGACGGGTGACCAACGACCTGCTGGCCCCGCTGGACCCCGCCGAACGCGAGACGCTGCAGGCCCTCCTGCTGAGGGTCGCCGACCGGCCATGACGGCACGTTCCGCGCCGGACCGGCTGCTGTCCGTGCTCGCCGCGTTCGACCACGACCACCCGGCGCTGTCCCTGACCGACATCAGCCGGCGGGCCGGGCTGACCCTGACCACCACGCACCGGCTGGTGGGCGCGCTGACCGACTGGGGCGCGCTGGAGCGGGACGACGCCGGCGTCTACCACGTGGGACTGCGCCTGTGGGAGGTCGCCGCGCTCGCGCCGCGCGGGGTCGCGCTGCGGCAGCTGGCGCTGCCGTACCTGGAGGACCTGTACGAGGCCACCCACGAGAACGTGCAGCTGGCGGTGCGGGACGGATCGGACGTCGTGTACATCGAGTGGATCGCGGGGCGCTCCTCGGTCGGTGTGCACATCCGGGTCGGGGCGCGCTGGCCGCTGCACGCCACCGGGGTCGGCCTGGTGCTGCTGGCGCACTGCGCGCCGCGCGAGCAGGAGGAGTACTGCGCGGCACCGCTCGCGATCTTCACGCCGTACACCATCACCGAGCCGGCGAAGCTGCGCCGGGTGCTGGCGGAGGTCCGGCGCACCGGGGTGGCGGTGAGCAGTCGTCAGGTCACCGACGACGCCCTGTCGGTGGCCGCGCCGGTGCGCGGACCGGACGGGTCGGTGGTCGCCGCCGTGTCCGTCGTCGTGCCGCAGGACGACGCCCAGGTGCCGGTGCTGATCCCCGCGGTGCGGCTCGCGGCGCTCGGGATCTCGCGGGCCCTTGGCTGGCAGCCCGCGGTCGCGCCGCGTTCGGGCGCCGGATATCCCTCTCACCGGTGAGGTCCCCGCCGCACCCGTGTCGTGATACTGGAACGGCCCCGGCCCCGAGGAGCCGCTCATGTCCGCCGCCCGGTCCTGGTACGCCCCCGTCGTGACCCGTCTGAGGACGACGAACCCGTACGTCGTCGACAGCGCGCTCGCCGTGCTGGTGCTGTTCGCCGCGTCGCTGCAGTGGATGTTCCCGGACGAGGGGGACGACCGGCTGACCCTGGTGGGCTGGCTCCTGGGGGCCGCCACCGCCGTCCCCCTCATCTGGCGGCGCCGCCATCCCTACAGCTGCGCCCTGGCGGTCTCGGCGGCCACCACGGCGATGGCCTACTACCACGCGCCACCGCCCGACGTGCTGTACGGCGGACTCGTCGTCCTCTACACCATGGCCGCCCAGGGCCTGCCCTGGCAGCGGCGCACGATGCTGGCGGGCTGGCTGCTCGGAGCCGTCCTGACCATGCAGCACAAGGAGCACTCCGAGCCCTTCGAGTACGCCTTCCACATCACCGGGATGATCTGCGCCTACGGCCTCGGCGTACTGGCCCGCGTCCAGCGCGCGTACACCGCGGCCGTCGAGGACCGGGCCCGCCGGCTGGAACGGGAGCGGGCCGCGGAGACCGCGCGGGCCATCGCCCAGGAACGCGCCCGGATCGCCCGGGACATGCACGACATCCTCGCGCACGCGGTGAGCCTGATGGTCGTCCAGGCCGAGGCCGGACCGGTCGTCGTGCGCAGTGATCCGGCGCGTGCCGAGGCCGCGTTCGACGCGATCGCGGCCAGCGGACGGGACGCCATGACCCAACTGCGGCGGATTCTCGGTGTGTTGAAGGAGGAGGAGCGTCGGGGCGGCGCCGTCCGGCTGCCCCAGCCGGATCTCACCGGACTGCCCGACCTGGTCGGCCAGGTCGCCGGATCGACGGAACTGCGGGTCGAGTTGACCGTCCGCGGCCGCTCTCGCCCCCTGCCCCCGGACACCGAGGTCGCCGCCTATCGCGCGGTGCAGGAAGCCCTGACCAACACGGTCAAGCACGCGTACGCTTCCTGCGCACAGGTGGAACTCGACTGGGCGGAGGACGGGTTGACCCTCACGGTGACCGACGACGGCCGTGGGCCGGCCCGCACGGACGGCGGCCACGGGCTGATCGGCCTCAGGGAGCGGGCGGCCGCCTGCGGGGGCAGCGCGCAGACCGGGCCCGGACCGCAGGGCGGCTTCCGGGTCGTCGTACGGCTGCCCGCCGGCGCGGACCGGGAAGCGGCCCTCGGGTGAGCATCCGGGTGGTCGTCGCCGACGACCAGGAACTGGTCCGCAGCGGCTTCAGCATGATCCTGGAGGCGCAGCAGGACATCGAGGTGGTCGCCGAGGCCGGGGACGGCGCCGAGGCGGTGGCCGCGGTGCGGCGCCACACGCCGGACGTGCTGCTCCTCGACATCCGGATGCCCGTCATGGACGGTCTGGAGGCGGCCCGGCGGGTGTGCGCGCAGTCGAGCTGCAAGGTGGTCATGCTGACCACGTTCGACCTGGACGAGTACGTGTACGACGCGCTGTACGCCGGGGCCAGCGGCTTCCTCCTCAAGGACGTCCGCCGGGACGACCTGGTGCACGCGGTGCGGGTGGTCGCGGCCGGCGACTCGCTGCTCGCGCCGGCGATCACCCGCCGCCTGGTCGCGGACATCGTGCGCCGCCGCCACGAGGAGGCGGCCACCGGGACCGCCCCCGACCGCCTGGACGTCCTGACGGCCCGCGAGGCGGAGACCCTGCGGATGCTGGCGCGCGGCCTGTCGAACGCCGAGATCGCGACGACGCTGTTCGTGAGCGAGCACACCGTCAAGACGCATGTCAGCAACGTCCTGAGCAAGCTGGGGCTGCGGGACCGCGTCCAGGCGGTGATCTGCGCGTACGAGACGGGTCTGGTGACGCCGGGTTCCTCCTAGTCCCCGAGCTCGGTGAACAGCGTCAGCTGAAGCGAACCGGGCGCCTCCAGGCGGGAGTTGAGGGAGTTCCACGGCGTGCGGGTCGGTTCGGCGACCACCTGCGCACCGGCCTGCGCCAGCCTCGCCGTCGTGGCGGTCGAGTCGTCGACCTCGAAGGCGACCCTGATGTGCCCCGCGACCCGCTTGCCCACCTCCACGTCGTCGATGAACGCGGCGTGGTTGGGATCGGTGAGCTCCAGCGTCGCCCGCCCCGCCTCCAGGATGGTGACCCGTCCGTCCGGCGAGGAGAACGCGGCCCGCTCCGGCAGCCCGAGGACGTCCCGGTAGAAACGCAACGCCTCGTCGTAGTCGTCCGCCGTGACGACGAGCCGGAGTTCACGCACAGTGGGTGGTACCTCGGACATACGGCCTCCTCGATGGTGTCTGCCCGGTCCAACTCCCGGACCGGTACCGAAGATTCCTCCCCCGCGGGAGTGAGGAACCACCCCGCCTCACCCGTACGACGGAGGCCCCGAAACCGCCCGTCCCGGCGATCCGGTGATCAGCCCCGCGGCAGCAGCCTGAGGGGGCCGACCAACACCACCGCCAACTCGCCGGGAGGCCCCCGTGCTCTCCACACTCGCCCGGGCGGCGACCCGCCGCCCGCTGACCGTCATCGGCCTCTGGGCCGCCTTCCTGCTGCTGGGCTTCGGACTCGGGACGGGGGTCTTCGCCGACCTCTCCGACGACGTGCCCGACGTGCCGGGCACCGAGTCCGACATGGCCGACGACCATCTCTCCGGCGTGGACCCGACCGGCGAGTCCGTCACCGCGGTCGTCGCGGGCGAGCCGGTCTCCGGGGCGGCCCTGCGCGCCCAGGTCGAGCGGACCGTCGCCGAGGTCCGCGAGATCGCGGGGGTGGCCGACGTACCGGACCCGTACACCACCCCCGGTCTCGTCGCCCGCGACGGACGAGCCCTGATCATCCCCGTCACCTTCGAGGGCGGTCTGAGCGACGAGGCCGAGGAGAAGGCGACGGACACGGCCGTCGAGACCGTCCAGCGGATCGACGCGCCCGACGTCCACGTCAGCGGCGGCGAACTCCTCGGCAGGCAGCTCGGTGAGCGTGCCCAGGAGGACGTCAAGAACGCCGAGTTGATCTCCCTGCCGGTCGTCCTCGCCCTGCTTCTCGTCGTGTTCGGGGGACTGCGCGCCGCCGCGCTGCCGCTGGTGATCGCGGTGAGCGGGATCGCCGGTGCCTTCCTCGGGCTGTTCGCCTTCAGCCAGGTCACCGACATCTCGGTGTACGCGATCCAGGTCACCACCATGCTCGGCCTCGGACTCGCCGTCGACTACGCCCTGTTGATGCTGGTCCGCTTCCGCGAGGAACGCCGGCACACCGACGACGTGGTCCAGGCCGTCCACCGCACGGTCGACGCGGCCGGCCGGACCGTGCTGTTCTCCGGGCTCACCGTGGCCGTCAGCCTGACCGGGCTGCTGGTCTTCCCGAGCGTGTTCCTGCGCAGCATGGGCCTGGCCGTCGCCGCCGTCGTGGTCGTCGACATGCTGGCCGCGGTCACGCTGCTGCCCGCGCTGCTCACGAGGTTCGGCGGGCGGATCCGGCCCTCGAAGGCGCGTTCCGAGGACGAGGAGGGCCGTGTCTTCGCCCGCCTGGCCCGCTTCGCGCAGCGCCGCCGGATCGCCGTCCTGGTCACCGTGGTCCCGGCCCTGCTGCTCCTCGCCCTGCCCGTGACCGGCATGAGGATCGCGATCGGCGACGCCCGGCAGCTGCCTTCCGGTACCGAGGCACGGCAGTTGTACGACACCGTCGACGCGCACTTCCCGAAGGGCACCGGGGTCTCCCCCGTGGTCGTCGTCCTCAAGCCCGGCACCGACACCGCGACCGCCGACCGGATCCGCGCCCTGGTCCCGAACGCCGAGTCCCGTGAACTGCCCGGCGGCAACACGGTCGTGGAACTGCAGCCGCCCGGCAGTGTGGACGGCGGGGCGGCCACCGGCCTGGTCGAGCGGGTACGGCAGGTGCGCGGCGGCGAGCCCGTCGAGGTGACCGGGGTCGCGGCCCGGCTGGTCGACTTCCGCGCGATGCTCGCCGAGCGGGCCCCCTGGGCGGCGCTGACCGTCCTGGCCGGCATCTTCGTGCTGCTGTTCGCCTTCACCGGCTCGGTGCTGATCCCCCTGCGCACGATCGCGACCACCCTGCTCAGTCTGGGCGCGGCGCTCGGCGTGGTGGTGTGGGTGTTCCAGGACGGCCACGGGGCGGGGCTGCTGGGCGGCGAGGGCCTGGGCGCGCTGAGCCTGACCGCGCCGCCGCTGATCGTGTCGATCGCCTTCGGTCTGGCCATGGACTACGAGCTGTTCATCCTGGCCCGGATGCGCGAGGCCCGGCAGCGCACCGGGGACGACCAGGAGGCCGTGGTGACCGGGCTGCGCCGCTCCGGCCGGGTCGTCACCTGCGCCGCCCTCCTCCTCGCGGTGGTCTTCGGCGCCTTCATGACCGGCGGGTTCTCCCCCATCCTGCAGATCGGTCTCGGCCTGACCCTGGCGGTGCTGATCGACGCGACGGTCGTACGGATGCTGCTGGTCCCGGCGACCATGGCGCTGCTCGGCCGGCGTGCCTGGTGGGCGCCGAAGCCGCTGCGCAGGGTGCACGACCGGTTCGGGCTGCGGGAGGCGTCGCCGCAGCCGCGCGTACCCACGAGCGCCTGAGGTTCCAGGCGGGCGGGGCACCGGGCCGACGGCCTGGTGCCCCGCCCGCGCGGTCGCTACGGTGGCGCCGTGCACAGGGACACCGAGGGTGGGCGCACGCGGCCGTGCAAGTGGTGCGGCGCACCGGTTCCGCAACCTGGCAGATGGCGCCGACGGGGCTTCTGCGGTTGGTCGCACCGCCGCAGGTTCGGGATCATGCGGGCTCTCTGGGAGCTGCTGGACTTCTGGTAGCGGTGCCCTCGGGGAGAGTCCTCACCGGAATCTCAGGAAACAGCCCGGGGATTCCAAGGGACACCACATCTGCGCGACGCAGGATGCACCCGGCAAAGGTGGACATCTCAGGAAGGCGTGCCGTGGGCGTCCCGCACATATCGAACTCGTCCGACCGGTCGGAGAGGTGGTCCCGGCGCGGGATTCTCGCCGCGCTCGGCGCCGTACCGACCGCGACCCTGCTGACGGGGTGCGGCAGCTCCGCGGACGCCTCGCAGGGGGCGGGGGCGACCGCATCCGTGCAGGCGGCGACCAGGAAGGCGGTCGTCTCCGTCACCCCCGCGAACGGCACGACGAGGGCCGCCTTCTCCAGCCCCGTCGAGGTCACCGTCACCGACGGCACGCTGGCCTCCGTGAAGGTGACCGGCAACGACGGCTCCACGCTGACCGGATCCCTCAACGACGCGAGGACCAGGTGGACCTCGTCGAGGAACCCCTACTCGGGCACCGTGTACACGGTCACGGTCACGGCACAGGGCGGCACCGAGGAGACGACGACCTTCACCACCAGGTCCCCCGGTGAGACGTTCGTCGGCTACTTCACCCCCGAGGCGAACTCCACCTCCGGCGTCGGCATGCCCGTGTCGATCAACTTCACCCATGCCGTGTCCGACAAGGCCGCCGTCCAGAGGGCGATCACCGTGACCGCCGAGCCCGCGGTCGAGATCGTGGGCCACTGGTTCAGCGACACCCGGCTCGACTTCCGGCCCGAGACCTACTGGGCAGCCGGCACGCGGATCACGCTCGGGCTGCGGCTCAAGGACGTCCAGGGCACGGACGGCGTCTACGGCGTGCAGTCGAAGGACGTCACCTTCCGCATCGGCCGCGAGCAGATCAGCACGGTCGACCTCAGCAGCAAGGAGATGGTCGTCAGGCGGGACGGCGCGACGATGGCCACCTACCCCGTCTCCGGCGGCGACTCCGACCACACCACCTGGTCCGGGATCATGGTGATCAGCGAGCGGTTCAAGCAGACCCGCATGGAGTCCTCCACGGTCGGGCTCGGCGACGAGTACGACATCTCCGACGTCCCGCACGCCCAGCGCCTGACCACCTCCGGCACCTTCGTGCACGGCAACTACTGGGCATCCACCGCGGTGTTCGGCCACCAGAACACCAGCCACGGCTGCGTGGGCCTGCACGACGCCAAGGGCGCGAACGACACCTCGGTGGACGGCTACAAGTTCTACGAGAGCTCCATGCTCGGCGACGTCGTGATCGTGAAGAACTCCGGCGAGAAGACCGTGGCGGCGTCCAACGGCCTCAACGGCTGGAACCTGTCGTGGTCGGACTGGAAGGCCGGCAGCGCGCTTTAGCGGGTATGCCCGGTTTCAAGGGATGAACTCAGCGGCAGCGCACAGACTTTCACGGCTCAACCTCTTGACGGCCGGAGTGACTGCGAGCACATTGGGCCCACTTTGAGAGCGCTCTCAAAGACTCTCGAAGACACCCGCGCTCACTTCTCCCCGTACCCGAGAGGCACCCCCATGAGCGAAACCTCCGGCATACCCAGACGGCGACGGGCCCTCCTCGCCGTGCTGAGCACCCTCGGTCTGGCCGCCGCCCTCGCGACGGCCGCCACCCTGCCCGCCGACGCGTCCGCGCCCACTCCTCCCACCGGCTGGTCACAGGTCTTCGTCGACGACTTCAACGGCTCCGCGGGCACCGGCGTCAACACCTCCAACTGGCAGTACGCGACCGGGACTTCGTACCCCGGCGGCCCCGCCAACTGGGGTACGGGCGAGGTCGAGACGATGACCAACAGCACCAGCAACGTGGCGCTGGACGGCAACGGCAACCTGCGCATCACCCCGCTCCGCGACTCGGCCGGCCGATGGACCTCGGGCCGCATCGAGACCAACCGCACCGACTTCCAGCCCCCGGCCGGCGGCAAACTGCGCGTCGAGGCCCGCATCCAGATGCCCAACGTCACCGGCACCGCGGCCGAGGGCTACTGGCCCGCGTTCTGGATGCTGGGCGCGCCCTACCGCGGCAACTACCAGAACTGGCCGAGCGTCGGCGAGCTGGACATCATGGAGAACGTCCAGGGCATGAACCGTGTCTGGGCGACCATGCACTGCGGCACCAACCCCGGCGGCCCGTGCAACGAGACGACGGGCATCGGCAACAACGTGGCCTGTCCGGGCTCGACCTGCCAGTCGGCGTTCCACACCTACACCATGGAGTGGGACCGCTCGGTGGGCCCCGAGACGATCCGCTTCTCCGTCGACGGCACCCAGTTCCACTCGGTCAACGCGAGCCAGGTGGACGCGACGACCTGGGCCAACGCCACCAACCACGGGTTCTTCATCATCCTCAACGTGGCGATGGGCGGCGCCTTCCCGGACGCGTTCGGCGGTGGCCTCGACTCCGGCACCCAGTCCGGTGTACCCATGGTCGTGGACTACGTCCAGGTGCTGTCGGCGGGTGGGAGCGGTACCACGCCGCCCACGGGTGGCGTCGACGCCTACGGCACCATCCAGGCGGAGTCCTTCAACAGCCAGAGCGGTGTCGGCACCGAGACCACGACCGACACCGGGGGCGGCCAGAACATCGCCTCCCTCGCCAACGGCGACTGGGCTCTGTACCAGAACGTCAACTTCGGCTCCACGGCGGCCACTCAGTTCGTCGCCCGGGTGGCGAGCGGTGCGGCGGGCGGGGTCAGCGGCCTGGTCGAGGTGCGCCTGGACAGCCGTACCGCCACCCCCATCGGCAGCTTCGCGCTCGCCAACACCGGTGGCTGGCAGTCCTGGAGAACGGTTCCGGCGAACATCGGGGCCGTCACCGGCACCCACAACGTCTATCTGACCTTCACCAGCGGCCAGCCGGCCGACTTCGTGAACGTGAACTGGTTCACCTTCGGTCACTGACGATCGCGTCGCGCTGCCCCGCCAGACCGGTGCGGTCCCGCGGGGCAGCGGTGTGTCACCCCAGATAGGCGGGGGCGACCGCGGAGCTCATCAGGCGGCGGGCCGTGCCGGTGCCGTCGGCGGGGACGGTCCACAGGTCGGAGCCGTAGTCGCCGGGCAGGGCGTAGACGAGAGTGTCGTCGTCGGCCCACAGCGCCTGGTCGTCGATGTTGCGGGGCTCGGCCGTCGCGGTCTCCTTCATGGTCCGCAGGTTCAGCACGTACAGCCGCCAAGGGGCGTCCGGCGAGGCCCCTTTGACGCGTTTCTTGTACGCGACCCGGGTGCCGTCCGGTGAGAGGGAGGGGCATTCGACGTTGCGGTGCAGCGTGGTGAGGGTGCGCGCGCCGACGTCGCCCCGCACGAGGTAGGTCCGACCGCCGGTGGCCAGCGTGGCGTAGAAGCGGTTGTCGTCGGCGAAGGTCACGCCCCAGACGTTGGTGTCGGCGGCGTGGTACGCGCGGCCGTCCTTGACGATCCGGAAGGTCTCCAGGTTGTCGTCGATCGCCCAGGTGCGGGTGTCCACGACGGCCGTGCGGGTGGAGAAGTTCGTTCCGGCGTACGAGTCCCCGCTGACGAACACCGTCCAGGCGACCATGTGCCCCGAGGGCGAGACCCGGGCCCGGGTGGGAATGCCGGCCGCCGGGAAGCGGTGGCGTTCACGGAGGCGCGCGTCGAGCACCACCGCGCGGTAGGTGTCCCCCAGGGCGCCGTGCACGGCCTGGAGGCAGATGCCGGTGCCGGCCGCCGCGTGGAAGCGCAGGCACTTCACGCCCGACGCGGTGCGCGGGCCCTGCGGGTCGTCGGCGGGGACGGTGGCGATCTCGTCGCGGTGCGGGCCCCAGGCCAGGTTGCGCACCAGCAGCCGTCGTTCGGCCGTGGGCCGCAGCGAGACGGTACCGGCCCGCACGCTCGGACCGTCCGCCTGCTGACGGTCCCGCAGGCCCGAGCGGTGGGCGGCGTACAGCACCGACCCGGCACCGACCGCGCCGAGCAGCACGACGGCGACAAGGAGGGTCACCAGACGGCTCGTCCGGGTCATGCGGACACCTCGCACGCCCTTCCTCCGAGGTTCACGGGCGTCAGTTCCAGATGCCGGTGATGTCGGCGGCCGAGGCGGCGTTGCCTGCATGGGTGCTCAGACCGGCCAGGTCCTCCACCGTGCGCAGCACGTTGTAGTGGTTGTAGGTGGTGGAGCTGGTGCTGCCGGGGGTGACGTGCTGGCCGTAGAAGAGGGTGGGGATGCGGTTGCCGGAGAGCTTGTTGTCCTCGTCGAAGGTGACGGCGAGGATGCTGTTGTGGGTCCTGGCCCAGGTGGCGTAGGCGCCCAGGTTGTTCTTGATCCAGGTGTCGCCCGTGGAGACCGAGCAGTCGTGCATGTCGCTGCACAGGTTCGGGACGACGAAGGAGACCTTCGGCAGGGTCGTGTAGTCGGTCGGGAACTGCGTCATCGTCTTCGCGGTGCTGGTGGGCACGTTGGAGAAACCGAACCACGGGTTGTGCTTCTGCGCGTAGCTGCCGCTGCTGCAGGTCGTCGAACCCTGGCTGGGCAGCGACTCGTTGTAGCTCGCCCAGGTCTGGCCCGCGGCGATCAGCTCGGAGGCGAGGTTGGGCTTGTTGATGGAACCGACGCTCACGCAACTGTCGTCGGTGCGGCCCTGGTTGGAGCCGGAGAAGAGCATGTAGTAGTTCGGCTCACTGGGGTGGGTGAGGCCGTAGGACTGGGTGAGGTCGGCGCCACCCGCCTTGAGGGTGTTGTTGAGGTAGGGGGCGCTGGAGCTGCCGATGACCTGCGAGTAGGCGTGGTTCTCCAGCACCACGACCACGACGTGGTCGGGGGTGGGGAGGGCGGCCGCCTCGGCACTGGAGGCCGTCGTGGCCCACACTCCGATCGAGGTGGCGGTGAGGGCGAGGGCTCCGGCGAATGCGGAGAGGGAACGTCGGTTGCGCTGCGGTGCCTTGACGGCGGCCATGACTGTCCTCCGGACAGAGGTGACGGACGTTCGGGGGGAGCGGCGCCGCAACCCTAGGGGCCCCCGGCCGGGTCCGCGTGAAGGGCGGGCGAACCACGGGTTCCACCGGGCAAAGATCACCCCACGCACAGGTCATGCACAGCAAAGGGTTGGTCAAGTAGGCATCAGGCTGGGCGGTTTGACGGGATGTCATCCGCCCTGACCGAAGACGCAGAACTCGTTCCCCTCGGGATCGGTCAGCACCAGATGGTCCGCGTACCGGTCCCGGATGGTCGCACCGAGTCCTACGAGCCGCTCGGCCTCCGCCTCCATGTCCTCGGCGAGCAGGTCCAGGTGCACCCGGTTCTTGCCGCTCTTCGGCTCCGGCACCAGCTGGAAGAACATTCGGGGGCCGCCCTCGTGGGACTCGACGAGGACGGTCGGGTCGTCCTCGACGTCCGTGATCCCGAGGGCCCGCAGCCGGGCCAGCTCCTCGTCGTCGTACGGCGCAACGGCACAGTCGTCCAGCGCGGCCGCCCAGAACCGGGCCGTGGCGGCGGGGTGGGCGCAGTCGAAGACGATGTCCCGCAGTCGTGCCATCGGTTCACTCCTGTCGAAGTTCCGTCCGGAAGGCGGCCGGCGTCATGTCGGTGTGCTGCTGGAAGAACTTGGAGAAGTTCGCGGCGTCGGGGAACCCCACCGCCGCCCCCACCCGCCCGATCGGCAGGTCCGTGTGGGCGAGCAGCCGCTTCGCCTCCAGCACCACCCGCTTGTCGATGAAGCCCTTGGGGGTCTCCCCCGTGGCGGCGCGCACCGCGCGCACCAGGGTCCGGCGGGAGTAGCCCAGCGCGTCTGCGTACGCGCTGACGCTGTGGTTCGTGGCGAAGCCCTTCTCGACCGCGTCCCGGAACAGGGTGAACGTCGACTCGGCCCGCCGCCCGGCCTCCGCCGAACTCGCCGCGAGGTGGGCCAGCCGCAGCAGGAACGCCGTCAGCGAGTGCCGCAGGACCGAGGTGTGCAGGCTCAGCGGAAGGGTCCAGGTGTCCTCGTACTCCCGCCGCAGCTGGGCCAGGGAGGCCTCGATGCCCGCCAACTGGGCCTCGGTGGGCCGCAGCAGCGGCGGGAGGTCGTAGCGGTAGAGCCCCGTCGCCTCCACCGTCGCCCGCGGCAGGAAGCCCGGTTGCATGGTGAGCACGGTTCCGCGGTACTCGCTCGTCGGTGCGAAGCGGTGCACCTGGCCCGGGCGGATCCACAGCAGGTCGCCCGCCGTCGCCTCGTACTCGGCGAAATCGATCATGTGGCGGACGGGGCCGTCGTCGAAGAGCATCACGACATGGAAGTCGATGCGATGGACGCGCTCCAGCGGGGCATCCGCGTGCCAGGTGCGGTCGGCGGCTCCCATCGGGCCGATCTGCATACCGACTCCGCACACACTCAGCTCGACCGGGAAGGGGAACGTTCTGATCGCGTCCACCCCGTCGTCACCGGCTCCGCCTTGGATGGAGTCTTGGGTTGTTCTGTCCGCCATGTCCTTCTCGTGCCGCCTGCCTGGAGCGCTCCGTGTCCCACTTTCACCACAGGCTGACACACGGCGACCTTCCCCCGTAAAAGTCAGACTTTTAAGTTTGAACACGTCAGACCAGCTACCCCGCTCCGATCGAGGATTTCTTGAAGATGAGCACGCAGACACCGGACAGCTTCGAATGGACCGAACTCGACCGGCGTGCCGTCGACACCGCCCGCCTTCTGGCGGCCGATGCCGTGCAGCAGGTCGGCAACGGACACCCGGGCACCGCGATGGCGCTGGCCCCGGCGGCGTACACGATCTTTCAGAAGGTGATGCGTCACGACCCGGCGGACCCCGAGTGGACGGGCCGTGACCGCTTCGTCCTCTCCCCCGGGCACACCTCGCTGACGCTCTACACCCAGCTCTACCTCTCCGGGTACGAGCTGGAGCTGGACGACCTCAAGGCCTTCCGGACCCACGGCTCCAAGACGCCCGGCCACCCCGAGTACGGGCACACCGCCGGTGTCGAGACCACGACCGGCCCGCTCGGCCAGGGTGTCGCCAACGCCGTCGGCATGGCGATGGCGGCCCGCTACGAGCGCGGCCTCTTCGACCCCGAGGCTCCCGAGGGCGAGTCCCCCTTCGACCACACCGTCTGGGCGATCGTCTCCGACGGCGACCTGGAGGAGGGCATCTCCGCCGAGGCCTCCTCCCTCGCCGGCCACCAGAAGCTCGGCAACCTGGTCTTCGTCTACGACGACAACCACATCTCCATCGAGGGCGACACCGCCACCGCGTTCTCCGAGGACGTGCTGAAGCGGTACGAGGCCTACGGCTGGCACACCCAGCGCATCGAGCCCGGCGCCGACGGCGACATCGACGTCCACGCCCTGTACGACGCCCTGAGGACGGCCCAGGCCGAGACCGAGCGGCCCTCGATCATCGCGATGCGCACGATCATCGCCTGGCCCGCCCCGAACGCGCAGAACACCGAGGCCGCCCACGGCTCCGCGCTCGGCGCCGACGAGGTCGCGGCCACCAAACGCGTCCTCGGCTTCGACCCCGAGCGGACCTTCGAGGTCGCCGACGAGGTCCTCGCCCACTCCCGCACGGCCCTGGACCGGGGCGCCGAGGCGCACGCGGCCTGGGACAAGCAGATCTCCGTATGGCGCGGTGAGCAGCCCGAGCGGGCCGAGCTCTTCGACCGGATCGTCGCCGGCCAGCTCCCCGAGGGCTGGGAGTCCGCGATCCCGGTCTTCGAGGAGGGCAAGTCCGTCGCCACCCGTGCCGCCTCCGGCAAGATCCTCCAGGCGCTCGGCCCGGTGCTGCCCGAGCTGTGGGGCGGTTCCGCCGACCTCGCCGGCTCGAACAACACCACCATCGACAAGACCAGCTCCTTCCTCCCGAAGGGCAACCCGCTGCCCGAGGCCGACCCGTACGGCCGTACGGTCCACTTCGGGATTCGCGAGCACTCGATGGCCGCCGAGATGAACGGCATCGCGCTGCACGGCAACACACGGATCTACGGCGGCACCTTCCTGGTGTTCTCCGACTACATGCGCAACGCAGTGCGCCTGTCCGCGCTGATGCAGCTGCCCGTCACCTACGTGTGGACGCACGACTCCATCGGCCTCGGCGAGGACGGCCCGACCCACCAGCCGGTCGAGCACCTCGCGTCGCTGCGCGCCATCCCGGGCCTGAACATGGTCCGCCCGGCCGACGCCAACGAGACGGCGATCGCCTGGGCCGAGATCCTCAGGCGGCACGGCACGAACCCGGCCCCGCACGGCCTCGCGCTCACCCGCCAGGGAGTGCCGACCTACGCCCCGAACCCGGACGCCGCCAAGGGCGGCTACGTCCTGCGGGACTCCTCCACGAAGACGCCCGAGGTCGTCCTCATCGCCACCGGCTCCGAGGTCCAGCTCGCCGTGGCCGCGCGGGAGCAGCTGGAGGCCGAGGGAGTCGGCACCCGGGTGGTGTCGATGCCGTCCGTGGAGTGGTTCGAGGAGCAGCCGCGGAAGTACCGGGAGCGGGTCCTTCCGCCGTCCGTGCGAGCCCGCGTCGCGATCGAGGCCGGTATCGGCCTGACGTGGTACCGGTTCACAGGTGACGCAGGACGCATCGTCTCCCTCGAACACTTCGGCGCCTCCGCCGACGCGAAGACCCTGTTCGCCGAGTACGGCTTCACCGCCGAGAACGTCGCCGCCGCAGCCAGGGAATCACTGGCCGCCGCGCGTGGTTGATCCGACCGCCAGAAAGAAGATGATCACAGTGACCGAAGCAACCGCGACCGCGGGAGCACTCAAGCGCCTGTCCGACGAGGGCGTCTCCATCTGGCTGGACGACCTGTCGCGCGGGCGGATCGAGTCGGGCAACCTCGCCGAGCTCGTCGCCACCAGGCACGTCGTCGGCGTCACCACCAACCCGTCCATCTTCCAGGCCGCCATCGGCTCCGGAGCGGGCTACGAGGAGCAGCTGAGCGACCTCGCCACCCGTGGCGTGACGGTCGACGAGGCCGTACGGATGATGACCACGGCCGACGTCCGCGCCGCCGCCGACGTCCTGCGCCCGGTGCACGACAGCACCGGGGGCCGGGACGGCCGGGTCTCCATCGAGGTCGACCCGCGCCTCGCCCACGACACCCGGGCGACGATCGCCGAGGCCAAGCAGCTCGCCTGGCTGGTCGACCGCCCCAACGTCATGATCAAGATCCCGGCGACGAAGGCCGGCCTCCCGGCGATCACCGAGGTCATCGGCCTCGGCATCAGCGTCAACGTCACGCTGATCTTCTCCCTGGAGCGCTACCGCGAGGTCATGGACGCCTACCTCGCGGGGCTGGAGAAGGCCGCGAAGAGGGGCCTCGACCTCTCCGCGATCCACTCCGTCGCCTCCTTCTTCGTCTCCCGTGTCGACTCCGAGATCGACAAGCGGCTCACCGTCCTCGGCACGGACCGGGCCCTCGCGCTCAAGGGCAGGGCGGCACTCGCCAACGCGCGCCTCGCCTACCAGGCGTACGAGGAGGTCTTCGCCGGTGAGCGCTGGAACTCCCTCGGCGGCGCCCGCGCCAACAAGCAGCGCCCGCTGTGGGCCTCGACCGGCGTGAAGGACCCCGCGTACAAGGACACCCTCTACGTCGACGACCTGGTCGCACCCGGCACCGTCAACACCATGCCCGAGGCCACGCTGAACGCCACCGCCGACCACGGTGCCATCACCGGCGACACGGTGACCGGCGGCTACGCCCAGGCCCGCGCCGACCTGGCCGCCGTGGAAGCGCTCGGGATCTCGTACGACGAGGTCGTGCAGCAGCTGGAGGACGAGGGCGTCGCCAAGTTCGAGGCGGCCTGGCAGGACCTGCTGGACGCCGTCACCAAGTCGCTGAACAGCAAGGGAGTTGACGCGGAATGACCATCACCGCCGACTGGCAGAACCCCCTGCGCGACGAGCGCGACCGGCGTCTGCCCAGGATCGCGGGACCGTCCGGCCTCGTCATCTTCGGTGTCACCGGCGACCTGTCCCGCAAGAAACTGATGCCCGCCGTGTACGACCTCGCCAACCGCGGCATGCTCCCGCCGGGCTTCTCGCTCGTCGGGTTCGCCCGCCGGGACTGGGAGGACGAGGACTTCGCGCAGATCGTGCACGACTCGGTGCGCGAGCACGCGCGGACCGAGTTCCGTGAGGAGGTCTGGCAGCAGCTCGCCGAGGGCATGCGGTTCATCCCGGGCGACTTCGACGACGACACGGCGTTCAAGCAGCTGCGCCAGACCGTCGAGGACCTCGACAAGGCCCGCGGCACCAGTGGCAACTACGCCTTCTATCTCTCCGTACCGCCGAAGTTCTTCCCGAAGGTCGTCCAGCAGCTCAAGAAGCACGGCCTCGCGGACGCGCCCGAGGGCTCCTGGCGGCGCGCGGTCATCGAGAAGCCGTTCGGCCGCGACCTGAAGAGCGCACGCGAGCTCAACGCCCTCGTGCACGACGTGTTCGAGCCGGACCAGGTCTTCCGGATCGACCACTACCTCGGCAAGGAGACCGTCCAGAACATCCTGGCGCTGCGTTTCGCCAACCAGATGTACGAGCCGATCTGGAACCGGTCGTATGTCGACCACGTACAGATCACGATGGCCGAGGACATCGGCATCGGCGGCCGCGCCGGCTACTACGACGGCATCGGTGCCGCCCGGGACGTCATCCAGAACCACCTGCTCCAGCTGATGGCGCTGACCGCCATGGAGGAGCCGGCCGCGTTCGACGCCGAGTCGCTGCTCACCGAGAAGCTCAAGGTCCTCAGGGCCGTGAAGCTGCCGGAGGACATCGGCAAGCACGCCGTGCGCGGGCAGTACGCGGGCGCCTGGCAGGGCGGCGAGAAGGTGCTCGGCTATCTGGAGGAGGAGGGCATCGACCGCGCCTCCACCACGGACACGTACGCCGCCATCCGGCTGAACGTCGACAACCGCCGCTGGGCGGGCGTCCCCTTCTACCTGCGCACCGGCAAGCGGCTCGGCCGCCGGGTCACCGAGATCGCGGTGGTCTTCCAGACGGCCCCGCACTCGCCCTTCGACTCCACGGCCACCGAGGAGCTCGGCTCCAACGCGATCGTCATCCGGGTGCAGCCGGACGAGGGCATGACGGTCCGGTTCGGATCGAAGGTGCCGGGCACCTCGATGGAGATCCGGGACGTGACGATGGACTTCGCCTACGGCGAGTCGTTCACGGAGTCCAGCCCGGAGGCGTACGAGCGGCTCATCCTGGATGTCCTCCTCGGTGACGCCAACCTGTTCCCGCGCCACCAGGAAGTGGAAGAGTCCTGGAAGATCCTCGACCCGATCGAGGAGCACTGGGCGAACCACGGCCGTCCGGCGCAGTACGCGTCGGGTACCTGGGGACCCGAGGAAGCCGACGAGATGCTCGCACGAGACGGACGGAGCTGGCGCAGGCCATGAAGATCGACCTGACCGACACCACGGCAAGCAAGATCAACAAGGCGCTGGTGCAGGGTCGCCGCGCCATCGGAACCCCCGCCGTGGGCATGGTCCTGACGATGGTGATCGTCACGGACGAGGAGAACGCCTACGACGCGATCAAGGCGGCCGAGGAGGCCTCGCACGAGCACCCCTCGCGCACCCTGGTCGTCATCAAGCGGCACGCCCGGACCCCGCGCGACCGCACCAACTCGCACCTGGACGCCGAGGTCCGGGTGGGCGCCGACGCCGGCACCGGCGAGACGGTCATCCTGCGGACCTACGGCGAGGTCTCCGACCACGCCGACTCCGTGGTGCTGCCGCTGCTGCTCCCGGACGCCCCGGTCGTCGTGTGGTGGCCGGTGGACGCGCCCGACAACCCCGCGAAGGACCCGCTGGGCGCGCTGGCCCAGCGCCGGATCACCGACCTGTACGCCGTCGAGAACCCCCTCGACGTCCTCGCGACCCGGGTCCGTTCCTACGCGCCGGGCGACACCGACCTCGCGTGGACGCGGCTCACCCCGTGGCGCTCGATGCTGGCTGCCGCCCTCGACCAGGCGCGCGTGCAGATCATCTCCGGTGCCGTGGAGGCCGAGGCCGACAACCCGGCCGCCGAACTCCTCGCGCGCTGGCTGGAAGCGCGGCTGAAGGTGAAGATCGACCGCGTGGTCACCGCCGGTCCGGTCGTCACGGCCGTCCGCCTGGGCACCGCGAACGGCGAGATCGTCATCGACCGCCCCGAGGGCCCGCTGGCCACGCTGTCCCTGCCGGGCCAGCCGTCGCGCACCCTCGCGCTGAAGGTCCGCTCCACCTCCGAACTCATCGCCGAGGAGCTGCGGCGCCTCGACGCGGACGAGATGTACGCCGTCGCTCTCAGGGGCGAGGCCACCAAGGAGAACCTTTCCCATGTCTGACTCTCCCAAGCTGACGCGCCGCCCCGAGTGGACCGCGCTGGAGGACCACCGCGCCGAGGGTGTCACCCATCTGCGTGAGCTGTTCGCGACGGATCCCGGGCGCGCGGAGCGGTACGTCGTGCGCGTCGGCGATCTGCGCATCGACTACTCCAAGCACCTGATCACCGACGAGACCCTGGCCCTGCTCCAGGAGCTGGCCACCGCCGCCGATGTGTTCGGGCTGCGGGACGCGATGTTCCGCGGCGAGCGCATCAACCTCACCGAGGACCGGGCGGTGCTGCACACCGCGCTGCGCGCCCCCGCCAACGCCGTGGTCGAGGTGGACGGGGAGAACGTCGTGCCGCAGGTGCACGCCGTGCTCGACCGGATGAGCGACTTCGCGAACCGGGTCCGCTCCGGCGAGTGGACCGGGCACACCGGCAAGCGGATCAAGAACGTCGTCAACATCGGCATCGGCGGCTCCGACCTCGGTCCCGCGATGGCCTACGAGGCCCTGCGGGCTTACACGGCACGGGAGTTGACCTTCCGCTTCGTGTCCAACGTGGACGGCGCCGACCTGCACGAGGCGGTGCGGGACCTGGACCCGGCGGAGACGCTGTTCATCGTCGCGTCCAAGACGTTCACCACGATCGAGACGATCACGAACGCCACGTCGGCCCGCACCTGGCTGCTGGACGGCCCGGCCGGACTCCGCGACGACAAGGCCGTCGCCAGGCACTTCGTCGCCCTGTCGACGAACGCCGAGAAGGTCACCGACTTCGGCATCGACCCGGACAACATGTTCGAGTTCTGGGACTGGGTCGGCGGCCGCTACTCCTTCGACTCGGCGATCGGTCTCTCCCTGATGATCGCCATCGGCCCGGACCGGTTCCGGGAGCTGCTCGACGGCTTCCGGATCGTCGACGAGCACTTCCAGAACGCGCCCGCCGAGGCCAACGCCCCGCTGCTGCTGGGCCTGCTGGGCATCTGGTACGGCAACTTCCACGACGCCCAGTCGCACGCCGTACTGCCGTACAGCCACTACCTGTCGAAGTTCACCGCCTATCTCCAGCAGCTGGACATGGAGTCCAACGGCAAGTCGGTGCAGCGCGACGGCCGGCCCGTGGAGTGGCAGACCGGACCGGTGGTGTGGGGCACGCCCGGCACCAACGGGCAGCACGCCTACTACCAGTTGATCCACCAGGGCACCAAGCTCATCCCGGCGGACTTCATCGGCTTCGCCCGTCCCGTCGACGAGCTGAGCGACGAACTCAAGGCCCAGCACGACCTGCTGATGGCCAACCTGTTCGCCCAGGGGCAGGCCCTCGCGTTCGGCAAGACCGCCGAGGAGGTCCGCGCGGAGGGCGTGGCGGAGGAGCAGGTGGCCCACCGCACCTTCCGGGGCAACCACCCGACCACGACCATCCTGGCGCGTGCGCTGACGCCCTCGGTCCTGGGCCAGCTCATCGCCCTCTACGAGCACAAGGTGTTCGTCCAGGGCGCGATCTGGAACATCGACTCCTTCGACCAGTGGGGCGTCGAGCTCGGCAAGGTCCTCGCCAAGCGCGTCGAGCCCGCCCTGACCGAGGGGGCCGACGTCCCCGGTCTCGACTCCTCCACCACCGCCCTCGTGGCCGCCTACCGTGAACTGAAGGAAGTGCTCTGAGATGACAGCGATGCAGCTCGGCCTCATCGGCCTGGGCAAGATGGGCGGCAACATGCGCGAGCGGATCCGCCGCGCCGGCCACACCGTCATCGGCTACGACCGCAACCCCGAGGTCTCCGACGTGGCGAGCCTGGCCGAACTGGTCGACAAGCTCGAGGCGCCTCGCACGGTGTGGGTGATGGTGCCGGCCGGCGCCGCCACCCAGTCCGTCGTGGACGAGCTCGGCTCCCTTCTCTCCCCCGGTGACATCGTCGTCGACGGCGGCAACTCCCGCTGGAGCGACGACGAGAAGCACGCCGAGGAGCTGGGCGCCAAGGGCATCGGCTTCGTCGACGCCGGTGTCTCCGGCGGTGTGTGGGGCCTGCAGAACGGCTACGCCCTGATGGTCGGCGGCGACAAGGAGCACGTGGACCGGCTCCAGCCGATCTTCCACGCCCTCAAGCCCGAGGGGCCGTACGGCTATGTCCACGCGGGCAAGGTCGGCGCCGGGCACTTCTCAAAGATGGTCCACAACGGCATCGAGTACGCCATGATGCAGGCGTACGCCGAGGGCTGGGAGCTCCTGGAGAAGGTCGAGTCGGTGGACAGCGTGCGGGAGGTGTTCCGCTCCTGGCAGGAGGGGACCGTCATCCGCTCCTGGCTCCTCGACCTCGCGGTCAACGCCCTCGACGAGGACGAGCACCTGGACAAGCTGAAGGGCTACGCGCAGGACTCCGGCGAGGGCCGCTGGACCGTGGAGGCGGCCGTGGACAACGCGGTGCCGCTGCCGACGATCACCGCGTCCCTGTTCGCGCGGTTCGCGTCCCGCCAGGACGACTCCCCGCAGATGAAGATGATCGCGGCGTTGCGCAACCAGTTCGGCGGGCACGCCGTCGAAGCGAAGAAGTAGGCGCGCCGTGGGGGATCTTCTTCTGGTCCGCCACGGCGAGACGGAGTGGAGCGTGTCGGGACAGCACACCAGCTGGACCGACCTGCCCCTCACCCAGCACGGCGAGGAACAGGCCAAGTCCCTCGCTCCGCTCCTGTCGGGCCGGACCTTCTCGCTCGCGCTGACCAGTGAACTGGGCCGCGCGATACGCACCGCCGAACTGGCGGGCATCTCCGGGGCCCTGACCGACCCCGACCTCCACGAGTGGGACTACGGCGCCTACGAGGGCGTCACCACCGTCGACATCCACCGCACCCGCCCCGACTGGAACCTGTGGACCGACGGGGTCCCGGCCGGCCCGGACGGACACCCCGGCGAGTCGCCCGAGCAGGTCGGCCGCCGCGCCGACCGGGTCCTCGCCCGCGTCGACGCCGCCCTCCCCGACGGGGACGTGGTCCTCGTGGCCCACGCCCACTTCCTGAGGGTCCTGACGGCCCGCCGACTGGGACTCACCCCGGCGGAGGGCCGCCTGTTCCAGCTGGCGACCGGCACGGTGAGCCGCCTTTCGACGGAACACGACCGCCCGGTGATCGCGGAGTGGAACACCCGCGTCTAGAACGGCGGTTGCGGACGGCCCGGGAGCTCAGGCTCCCGGGCCGTCATCTTTGTCCAGGGCCTGTTGACACCGTGGCGCGTGCGTTGGAGAGTCACCGCTGATGGAGATCAACAACCTGACACCGGCCGAACTGAGGGTGTGGCGGGCCTTTCCCCGGGGTGAGGCCGTGGACTTCCGTGCGGCGGAGGACGAGGACATGGCGGACGGCGCCGGCTGGGGTGCCGAACGCACGGTCCGGGCAACCGTGTTGCGGGCCCTGATGCTCAACGGGCCGCAGGAGGACGGGGAGATACCGGCGCTCAAGCTGGCCGGCGCCCGGATCACCGGTGTGCTCGCGCTCCAGTACGGGACGGTCGACCACGCCATACGGCTCAGCCAGTGCCACTTCGACGACGTACCGCTGCTGTACGGCTGCCGACTGCGCCAGTTGAACCTCAGCGGCTCCGTGCTGCCCGGGCTGACCGCCGCCACGATGCGCGTGGAGGCCGTGCTGCGCCTCACCGACTGCCGGGTGAACGGCCCGGTGCGGCTCGGCGGGGCCCAGATCGCGGGCGCGCTGTTCATGGACCGCGCAGAGATCGTCGCGGACCAGGCCGGGGAACCGGCGCTCCAGCTCAACCACATGACCATCGGCGACGACCTGTGGGCACCGGGCCTGCGTGCGCACGGCGAGGTGCGTCTCAACGGCGCCACCGTCGCCGGTTCCGTGAACCTCAACGACGCCCGGCTCAGCCACCCCGGCGACATCGTCCTCGACGCGCAGACCCTCGTCGTGGAGGGCGACTTCCACCTGCGCCGCGTCCACACCTTCGGCTGGATCGGGCTGCGCGGCGCCCGGGTCGCGGGCCGGCTCGACCTGTCGTACGCCCATCTGTCGAACCCCGGCGACGCGGCACTGCGGGCGAGCAGCAGCACCATCGGGGAACTGTGGGTCCGCAAGGGACCGCCCATGGAGGGCACCCTCACGCTGCGTCGCGCGCAGATCGACGAGCTGTTCCTGGAGCCGGAGTCCGTGCCGGACGAGGTGCAGTTCAACGGGCTCGTCTACACCTCGCTCACCCCGCAGGAACCGCCCGCGCGCCGGCTGCCGATGCTGGAGCGGGACCGCGAGGGCTATGTCCCGCATGCCTACGAGCAGTTGACGGCCGCCTACCGGCGGATCGGCGACGACCACGCCGCCCGGCTCGTCCAGCTCGCCAAGCAGCGCCGCCGTCGCGCCACCCTCCCCTGGTACGGGCGGCTGTGGGGCCACGTCCAGGACTCCGCCGTCGGCTACGGCTTCCACCCGCTGCGCGCGGGGGTGTGGCTGGTCTCCCTGCTCGCGGTCGGCTCGGTCGCGTTCGCCCTGCACCATCCACCGCCTCTGAAGGCGGACGAGGCCCCGCACTTCGACCCGGTCTTCTACACCCTCGACCTACTCCTCCCGGTGATCTCCTTCGGCCAGGAGGGGGCCTTCGCCCCGCGGGGCTGGTACCAGTCGCTGTCGTACGCCCTGGTGATCGCGGGGTGGATCCTGGCCACGACGGTCTTCGCGGGTGTCACCCGCACGGTCAACCGTCAGTGAGGCGGGGTTACTTGGGTACGCCGGCCACGCCCGCCAGCTCCGCGATGTCCGTCAGCATCCGGGCCGCGTCCGGCTCCCGTCCCGTGAACAGGCGGAACGCGTCCGCGGCCTGGAAGACGGCCATGCCGGCGCCGTCCAGCGTGGCGCAGCCCAACGCGCGGGCGGTGCGCAGCAGTTCGGTCTCCAGGGGTCGGTAGACGACCTCGGCGACCCACAGGTCGGGGCGGAGCAGGCCGGCCGGGAGGGGCAGGCCGGGGTGGGCCGCCATGCCGGTGGGGGTCGCGTGCACGATGCCGTCGGCGTCGGCGAGCAGCTGCGGCAGCCGATCGGGGGTGGCATGGGCCGCCCGGCCGTCTCCGAAGTGGCCGTTCAGCGAGGCCGCCAGATCCGCCGCCCGGTCGGCCAGCGCGTCCACGACCGTGACCCGTCCGGCGCCCAGGGTGAGCGTGGCGTGCGCGACGGCCGCCCCCGCGCCGCCCGCACCCAGCTGCACGACCCGCTCCAGGGGCACGTCGGGCAGCCCGCGCGCGAAGGAGGCGGCGAAGCCGGTGACGTCGGTGTTGTGGCCGACGGCGCGGCCGTCCTCGAACACGACGGTGTTGACCGCGCCGAGCGCCTCGGCCTGCGGGGCGAGCGCGTCCAGGTGCCCGACGACCAGCTGCTTGCAGGGGTGGGTGATGTTCAGCCCGTCGAAGCCCAGGTCACGGGCGGCCCGCACCAGATCGCCGACCGCCTCGGGACGTACGCCGATGACGTCGATGTCGAGGAGGCGGTACAGATAGCGCAGGCTCTGCCGGTCCGCCTCCCGCTCGTGCAGCGCCGGGCTCAGCGAGGGGCCGATGCCGGCGCCGATCAGTCCGACGAGAAACGAGTCCCTGGCCACACGGACCTCCTGAACGATCAATGAGTGGGGGGTTAATGTACGAACCAGTACGTTAGCTATATCAGCCGGACCGCCGCCGGGGAAGAGTCCGGCCGCGCCTTCTAGAATCTGCGGCACCGGCCGCACTCCCGAAGGATCCCGATGACCAGCGTCGACGAACCGGCACGACCGAACGGGCGGATCCGCGACGCCGCCCGCACCCAGGCCGAGATCCTCGACGTGGCGACCCAGGAGTTCGCACGGGCCGGCTACGACGGCGCCCGGGTCGACGAGATCGCCGCCCGCACCCGCACCACCAAGCGGATGATCTACTACTACTTCGGCGGCAAGGAACAGCTGTTCACGGCCGTCCTGGAGCGGGCCTACGGCGTGATCCGCGAGGCCGAGCAGGAGCTCGACGTCGAGCACCTGGACCCGGTCGCGGCGATCCGGCGCCTGGCCGAGGTGACCTTCGACCACCACGAGCAGCACCCCGACTTCATCCGCCTGGTCAGCATCGAGAACATCCACGGCGCCGAGCACATCGCCGCCTCCGAGAAGCTCGGCCGGATCGGCTCCCCCGCACTCGACGTGATCCGCCGCATCCTGGCCTCCGGTCAGGAGTCCGGCCTGTTCACGGCCGACGTGGACGCGGTGGACCTGCACGCGATGATCAGCTCGTTCTGCTTCTTCCGGGTCGCCAACCGGCACACCTTCGGCGCGCTCTTCGGCCGCGACCTCGTCGCCCCGGAGCAGCGCGAGCACTACCGGGCCATGCTGGGCGACATGGTGATCGCGTACCTGACGGCGGAGCGGTCCACCCATTGAGCCGTCCGTCCGGAACTCTTGACAGCCGGGACACGTGGGCGCAACATCCGTGGGCAACCGCTACTAACTACCCAGTGGGTTAATTAACTGGGTAGCTCCCCCGGAGTCCCCCCGAATGGAGCAACGCCGTGTCCGTCCCCGCCGAAGCCGTCGGGCAACCGAAGAAGGCGGCAACCGCCGCCTGGATCGGCAGCGCCCTCGAGTACTACGACTTCTTCATCTACGGCAGCGCCGCAGCCCTGATCTTCCCGAAGGTGTTCTTCGACGAGTCCGACCCGGCCACCGCGACCCTGCTGTCGCTGGCCACGTTCGGTGTCGCCTACGCGGCCCGGCCGGTCGGCGCGCTCTTCCTCGGGCACTTCGGCGACCGGGTCGGCCGTAAGAAGATCATGGTCTTCACGCTCATCCTGATGGGCCTGTCGACGTTCCTCATCGGCTGTCTGCCCAGCCGCCACCAGGTCGGCACCCTCGCCCCGGTCCTGCTGGTGCTGTGCCGGGTCCTGCAGGGCATCTCGGCGGCCGGCGAGCAGGCCAGCGCCAACTCCATGAGCCTGGAACACGCCCCGGCGCACCGACGGGGCTTCTTCACCAGCTTCACGCTCAGCGGCACCCAGGGCGGGCAGCTGCTCGCCACCCTGGTCTTCCTGCCGGTCGCCGCGCTGCCCGAGGACCAGCTGCTGTCCTGGGGCTGGCGGGTGCCGTTCTGGCTGAGCGTCGCGGTCGCCGTGGTCGGCTTCGTGATCCGGCGGAAGCTGGACGAGACACCGGCGTTCGAGCAGCAGGCCGCCTCCGAGGGCGTCCCGAAGCTGCCCCTGGCGGTCCTGCTGCGGGAGCACTGGGCGGACGTGCTGCGGGTGATCGGGGGCGCGCTGATCGCCTCGGTCTCCACGATCTTCACGGTGTGGGCGCTGGCGTACGCGACGAGCGACGCCGTCGGGATGAGCCGTTCCTCGATGCTGTGGGTCGGCGCGCTGGCCAACCTCGTCGCGCTCGCCGCGATCCCCCTGTGGGCCACCCTCTCGGACCGCATCGGCCGGCGCCCGGTCTTCCTGATCGGCGCGGTGGGCAGCGCGGTGACGATGTTCCTGTACCTCTGGGCGATCTCCACGGGCAACTACCCGCTGACGCTGCTGCTCGGCATCGTCGCCTTCGGGGTCGTCTACAGCGCGGCGAACGGGGTCTGGCCGTCCTTCTACGGCGAGATGTTCTCCACCCGGGTCCGGCTGTCGGGCATGGCGATCGGCACCCAGATCGGCTTCGCCGTGGCCGGCTTCGCGGTCACCTTCGCGGCGCAGATCGCGGGGCCCGACGGTACGGACTGGTCGTCGGTGACCCTGTTCACGGCCGCCCTGTGCGTCCCGCCGGTGATCGCCGCCCTGACCGCCCGCGAGACCCACGAGGTGGCCACGGAGGAGCTCGGGGTGCGTGCGCCCCGCAAGGAGCCCCGCCCGGAAAAAGTGACGGCCTGACCCCCTCCCCGAAGGCCTGACCCCGTTCCGCTCGCTCAGCCCCGATTCGCCCCGGTGGGAATGCCGTACGCCCGCTCGACCCGCAACCGCAGCACCAGCCGCCGGTCCCGGACCATCGCCGCCCGGTAGTCGTCCCAGTCGGGATGCTCGCCCTGGACGTCCCGGTACAGGCGGACGAGTTCCTCGACGGTGTCGTCGTGCGGGTCGTCGGCCACCGGGGTGAGGTCGGCCGTGCCCTCGGCGACCGTGTACGCCCACCGGTCCGACGTCGTCACGTGGTAGGAGGCACGGGGATCGCGGCGCAGGTTGCGGGTCTTGGCGCGGTCGTCGGTGAGGGAGACCCGGATGATCCGCTCGTCGGGATAGTAGTGATGGCTGACGTTCGACAGCTGGGGCCGGCCGTCGCGCTTGAGGGTGACCAGCACCCCGCCGTGGCTCTCGGAGAGCAGTCGGAGCAGTGCGTCCTGCGTCGCGTCCTGAGTCATGTCTCGATCAACGGACCCGGCCGCGCCCGGCATTCCCACGACCGTCGAATCCCGGCAGACCCGCAGCTCGTCGCGGTTTGCTGAGCGACGATGATGTCTGAGGTGGTCCGGGCCGGGTATATCGGTCCGCACCTCGACGGATGCGACGGAGGAGAGCGATGGCACAGCTTCGACAAGAGGTCGATCCCGCTGAGGTGGGACTGGACGCGAAGGCGCTCGACCGCCTCGACCAGCACTTCGCCCACTACGTCGACGAGGGCCGGATGCCCGGCTTCCTGGTGTCCGTCGCCCGCGGCGGACGCGTCGCCCACCTCACCGCGCACGGCCGACGCGACCTCGCCTCCGGCCTGCCGGTCGAGGCCGACACCCTGTGGCGGATCTACTCGATGACCAAGCCGGTCACCGCCGTGGCCGCCCTGATCCTGGTGGAGGAGGGCCGGCTGTCGCTGGACGACCCGATCGCCGACTACCTCCCGGCGTTCGCGCACCCCCGGGTCCACGTGGACGGTTCCGGGGACGGTGTCACCACCCGCCCGGCCAGGGGTCCGATACGGGTCCGGCATCTGATGACCCACACCGCGGGCCTGACCTTCGCCTTCTACCACTCCCACCCGGTCGACGCCCTCTACCGCGAGGCCGGTCTGGAGTCGTCGGTGCTGCCGGGCTCGGACCTCGCGCAGACGGTCGACGTGTACGCGAGCCTGCCGCTCCAGTTCGAGCCGGGCACGCAGTGGAACTACTCGGTCGCCTCCAACGTCCTGGGCCGCGTCATCGAGATCGCGTCCGGCCAGACGCTCGACGCCTTCTTCGCCGAGCGGGTCTTCGACCCCCTCGGGATGACCGACGCCGGCTTCTGGGTGACGGACGAACAGGCGCCCAGGCTCGCGGAGTTGTACGGCGAGAAGGACGACGGCAGCATCGAGCCGGTCCCCGGGCTGCCGCTGCGGGGCCGGCCCCGTCTGCTGTCCGGCAGCGGCGGCATGGCGGCGTCGGCACACGACGTCCACCGCTTCGCGGAACTGCTGCGCCGCCGCGGCGAACTGGACGGCACCCGTCTGCTGTCCGCCGAGACGGTGGACCTGATGACCTCCAACCATCTCCCGGGCGGCGCCGACCTGCGTGCGTTCGGCACCAAACCCGCGCACGACGAGCCCGGCAACGACGGCGTCGGCTTCGGCCTCGGCGTCTCCGTGGTGATCGACCCCGCCCGCACCCTGGCCCCCTCGTCCCTCGGGTCCTTCGGCTGGAGCGGGGCGGCCTCCACGACCTTCTGGGTCGACCCGGTCCGCGATCTGACCGTGCAGTTCTTCACCCAGGTACGGCCGAAGAGGCTGAAGCTCTTCCCCGACCTCAAGCGGCTGGTCCACGAGGCGGTCGTGGACCAGGTGCCTACTGGTCGATCCGCAGGGTGAAGTGCACGCCGTCCCGGGCGAGTTCGCCCAGCCACTGCCGTGAGCGGGCGCCGGTCTCGGCGGCGCGGTGCAGCCCCGCCGGGAGGGAGCCGTCCAGGATGTGCCCGACGCCCAGGGCGAGGGTCCGGGAGACGCAGCGGGCCATGGCGCTGTCCTCCTCGTCTCCGACCTGGTCGAGGAGGTAACCGCCGGACCAGGTGTGGCCGTCCTCCGCGCGTACGTCGAGGGACACGGCGAGGACGACCCGGTCGCGGTCGGCGTCCGTCGTCGGATACTTGGCCGCCAGTTCCCGGGCCAGGGCGGCGATCCGGGTGTCGTCGCCGGTCCTCAGCTCCTCGAAGACCGGCTCCCAGGCCCGCAGCCAGCCGTCGAGGCGCAGGGTGCCGCGGACGAAGGTCCGCGGGGTCCAGGCGGCCGGCAGTCCGTACTGCTCGACGAAGGGGACGCTGTCGCGGTTGGGGTAGACCTCGAAGGTCTCGCCGTCCACGATGTGGCGCCGGGTCGCCTCCCAGGGGCGGTCGACGGTGGCCGGGGTGCCGTTGTCGATGTAACGGGCGGGCGAGCGCAGGGCGTTGAGGACGCCGAGCGGGGCCCAGCTGAAGCGGTACCTGAAGTCGTTCGGGACGGCGGGGATGCCGCCGCAGTAGGAGGTGAGTGCGTACGACGCCGGTGTCGTGTCGCCGATCGCCTCGCGGGCCGCGGCGACGAGGCCGTGGGCGAAGAGGTGGTCGATGCCCGGGTCGAGTCCGGCCTCGGTGAGGACGACGAGCCCGGCCTTCCGCGCCGCCGGGACCTGTTCGAGGACGGCGTCGGAGACATAGCTGGAGCAGGCGAAGTGGGCGTTCCCGCGGACACAGGCGGCGAGGATCCCGGCGTGCTCGGGAGCGGGCAGCATCGACACGACGACGTCCCCGGGCGCCAGTTCGGCCGCGAGGGCGTCCAGGGTCCAGGCGCGCGGCGCGGCGCGTCCGTTGAGCCCGAGTTGCTCGAGGGCCTCCTCCGCCCGCTCCTCGGTGCGGTGCCACAGCAGCACGCGGTCGGCGGAGTCGCAGAGTGCGGCCAGGCCGCTGCCGGTGGAGAGCCCGGCGCCGATCCAGTGGACGGTGCCGGTCGCGGGTACGAGGTCAGACACTTCGGAACTCCCCTTCCTCGATGCCGAGTTCACGGCACGCCTGACGGAAACGGTCCAGACAGCGCCCCCACGGGCCGCCGACCCCGAACTCCAGCAGCAGGGGCAGCAGGGAGCCCGAGAAGCCGACGCTGGACTCCTCCGGGAGCAGGGACGGCAGGTTGTCGATGGCGATGAGGTCGAGCGGGGGCTCCTTGTGCAGCCGGCGGACCGGCTCGGCCCACTCGGTGACGCGGTCGTAGACCGGCAGGACGTTCAGGGGCGAGCCGACGTCGCAGGTGACGTCGGAGAGGGTGCGCAGCCGGCGGGCGGGGTCGTCGAGGTCCGCCTCGCGGACGAAGGGCGGGATCGGGCTGGTGGCGAGGACGCAGTTCACCAGTACGTCGTGGGCGAGGAGGGCGGGGCGGTCGAGGTCACGGGTCTCGTCGAGGTCCCAGCAGGTCGGCTCGATCCCTGCGGCCTGCAGCGCGACGCGGGCGCCCCGGCCGCTGCGACCCAGGGCCCCGATCACCAGCGCCGTGAACTCCTCGTCGCCGGCGGCGGGCCGCAGCGCCTCCTCCAGCTCCTCCCGTGAGGTCGGCGTGAGGGGTGCGACGAGCCTGCCCCGGTGCTGGAGCACGGCCAGCGCGGCACCCAGATACCCGGCCCAGTAGCCGAACGCGGCGAGCCTGCGGCCGTGGTCGTCGACCAGGTACTCCAGGTCGAGGAGGGCTCCTCCCCCGGCGGCGAACCGGCGCAGCAGCTCCGCGGCGCCGGGCTGCTGCTTGTAGGCGTGCCCGAAGAAGACGTGCCGGTGGGTCAGGGCGGCGGGTTCGTCGGGGAGCTCCTTCAGGCCCACGACCACGGCGTCCCGCGGCGCCCGGGAAGCCCAGGAACCGGCGGGCGCGACACCGCAGCCGGCCGCCTCGTACTGCTCGATCGGGAAGATCCGCTGCGGGGAGTCCTCGACGGTGAGGGTCACGCCGCCGTCGACGAGCCGTCGGGCGTCGGACGGCACGAGGGGCGTGCGTCGCTCGGTGGAACGGACCTCGTGGCGCAGCCACAGATGGAGCTCGGTCATACGCGGTTGGCCTCCGGGCGCGGGGCGTCGGCCGCGAACCGGCCGGCGCTGAGCGGGCTGATGTCCACGAAGGGTACGCGGCCGAGGTACAGGTCGCGGACGACCTCGCCGACGGCCGGTCCCTGGAGGAATCCGTGGCCGGAGAAGCCGGTCGCGTACAGCAGGCGGGAGACCGAAGTCGCCTCGCCGATCAGGGCGTTGTGGTCGGGGGTGAGCTCGTACAGGCCGGCCCAGCCGCCGGTGCGGCGCAGGTCGAGGAGGGCGGGGGCGCGGTGTTGCATGGCGTCGGCCAGGCGGGGGATCCAGCGGTCGTGGGTGGTGGTGTCGAAGCCGGGCCTCTCGTCGGGGTCGGACATGCCGAGGAGGAGGCCGGGGCCCTCGCCGTGGAAGTAGAGGCTGCTGGTGAAGTCGATGGTCATGGGGAGGTCGGGGGGCAGTCCCTCGACGGGTTCGGTGACCGCGATCTGGCGGCGCAGCGGTTCGACCGGCAGGTCCACGCCGGCCATGGCGCCGACGGCCCGCGACCAGGCGCCGGCCGCGCAGATCACCGTGCCGGTGGCGATCCGGCCCTTGGTCGTCGTGACGGCGGTGATGTCGTCGCCGTGCCGTTCGATGCCGGTGACCTCGGTGTGCCGCAGGATCGTCGCGCCGTGGCGGCGGGCGTCGGCCGCGTAGCCGTGGACTACGGATTCGGGGGTGCAGTGGCCGTCCTCGGGCGAGAAGGCGGCGGCGAGCAGTCCGTCGGTGGTGATGAGCGGGGAGAGCCGCTGTGCCTCGGCCGGGTCGATCATGCGACTGGGGACACCGAGGGAGTTCTGGAGCCGCACGCTCGCCTCGAAGGAGGTCACCTCCTCGGGCGTCGACAGCAGGAAGAGATAGCCGACCCGGTGCAGCCCGATGTCGTGTCCGGTCTCCTCCTCGAAGCGGCTGAACGCCTCCAGGCTGCGCGCTCCGAGCCGGATGTTGAGCTCGTCGGAGAACTGCGCCCGCACCCCGCCCGCGGCCTTGGAGGTGGAACCGGAGGCCAGTTCGTCCCGCTCGACGAGCACCACGTCGGGTACGCCCGCGCGGGCCAGGTGGCGGGCGATGCTCGTGCCGATGACGCCGCCGCCGATGACGACGACCTCGGCCGTGCGTGTGGTCACCGGCGCTCCTCCTTCGCGGCCCGCACCACGGCCGCGGCCGCGGCGGCGTCCTGGATGCCGAGGCCGACGCTGTTGTAGTACACGAGGTCGCCGGGGGCGGTCCGGGCCGCCGCGCGTCCGGTCAGTACGTCGCCCAGACCGAGGGGCTCGGTCAGCAGACCCGTCCGCAGGGCGTCCACGACCGGTCCGGCGTGCTCCGCCGCGGTCGCCGGGTCGTCCACGACGACGGCCCCCGAGAGCACCGCTCGCCGCAGCACTTCGGTGTCCACCTCGCGGCGGGTGGGTTCGAAGGATCCCACGCTCACCACCGTGCAGCCGGGAGCGAGCCACTCCCCGCGCACGACCGGTGTACTGCTGAGCGTGCAGGCCGCGACCAGGGACGCACCGGTCACGGCCTCCTCGGCGCTGCCGGCCGCTTCGGCGGGCAGGCCGAGGTCCGCCAGCTCCCGGGCGGCGCGGGCGCGGTGGCGCGGGGTCGGGCTCCACAGCCGTACGGAGGTCAGGGGCCGCACCCGGGAGATCGCCCGCACATGGGCCAGGGCCTGGGTGCCCGAGCCCAGGACGGCGAGCCGGGTGCTGTCGGGGGTGGCGAGCACGTCGACGGCGACGGCGCTCGCGGCGGCCGTGCGCAGGGTGGTCACGGCGGCACCGTCCATGACGGCGGCCAGGCGGCCGGTCACGGGGTCGAGCACCGACACCACGGCGTGGATCGTGGGCAGTCCGGCCGCCGCGTTGCCCGGGTTGACGCTGCCGAACTTCGCGACGGCCCCGGAGTCGGCGGAGAGCCGGGAGACGTACGCGAAGACGACGCTGTCGTCGAAGCGGCTCGGATGCATGATCTTCGCCGGCAGGTCGGCCGTCCCGGAGCCGAGCGCGGTGAAGGCCGCGCGCTGCGAGGCGATGGCCCTGTCCACGTCGAGCAGGCGGGTGACCTGCTCTCCGGAGAGGAAGAGGACGTCGTCGGTCATTCCCTCTTCCTGTCCGGATCCGTCCTCCCGGAATCCGCCCGGGGATCAGGACAGGTGGGCCACCGCGTCCAGATGGGGCAGGACGTGGTCCAGCCGCTCCCGCTTGGTGCGCAGATAGGTGATGTTGCTCTCGCACGGCGTGATCAGCAGCGGCACCGTCTCGGCGACCTTGATGCCGTGCCGCTGCAGCGCCTCGCGCTTGCGCGGGTTGTTGGACATCAGACGGACCGAGTTCACGCCCAGGTCCTGGAAGATCCCGGCGGCGACGCCGTAGTCGCGGGAGTCCACCGGCAGGCCGAGCGCGAGGTTCGCCTCGACGGTGTCCAGGCCCTCCGCCTGGAGCGCCATCGCGCGCAGCTTGGCGAGCAGGCCTATGCCCCGGCCCTCGTGGCCGCGCAGGTACACGACGATGCCGCTGCCCTCCTTGACCACGGCCCGCAGCGCGGCATCCAGTTGGTCGCCGCACTCGCAGTGCTGGGAGCCGAACGCGTCACCGGTCAGGCACTCGGAATGCAGGCGCACGAGGACGTCGTCGGAACCTATGTCACCGTGGACCAGGGCGACTTGTTCGTCACCGCGGTCGTGATCGAGGTAACCGACCGCCTGGAATTTCCCGTACACGGTGGGCAGCGGGGCATTCACCACGCGTTCCACACCGGTGCGCTGTGATGCCTTCTTGCCGAGGACGCCAACGTTATCTGTCATGATCTGTTTCCTAAGCAGAGACGAAAGGCCGTGAAAAGATGAGCGGTTCGGGAACACGGTCGGCGGCATACGGTCTGTTGCCGACGGACACTACGGAAGACGTACGGACACGGGGGGCGGGCGTCTCAACACAGGTCGCCGTCCTTCCGGTCGGGAGCTTCGAACAACACGGCCCGTACCTTCCCCTGGCGACCGACACCCTGGTCGCCTGTGCCGTGGCGCGGGAGATCGCCGCGGCGTACCCGGTGCATCTCCTGCCTCCGGTGACGATCTCCTGCTCGCACGAGCACGCGGCCTGGCCGGGGACCGTCAGCATCTCCTCCGTCACCCTTCACTCGGTGGTACGGGACATAGCGGCCTCGCTGCGCCGCTCGGGCGTCGAGGCCCTGGTGGTGGTCAACGGACACGGGGGGAACTACGTGCTGGGCAACGTCGTCCAGGAGGCCTCCGCCGAGGGTGCGCGGATGGCGCTCTTCCCGGCCGCGGAGGACTGGGAGGCCGCCCGTACCGAGGCGGGAGTGCTCACCTCGCTCCTCACCGACATGCACGCCGGGGAAATCGAGACCTCCATTCTTCTGCACACTCACCCGGAATGTCTCCGCCCCGGTTACGAGACCTCCGATTTCGTCGCGGACGACCGTCGTCATCTCCTCACCCTCGGCATGTCCGGTTACACCGATTCCGGTGTCATCGGGCGCCCTTCGCTGGGCTCGGCGGAAAAAGGGAAAGCCTTGCTGGAGAGCCTCGCGGCGTCCTTCGGCACGTATTTCTCGATGCTGACCGAATCCGACGCGGGGGACGCGGCCGACGCCGAGTAGGGCTTCGCCGGGCGCAGGCCCTGGTACCAGCGGACCACCAGGACGACCGCGCCCGGCAGGCTCGCCACGAAGCTGAGGACGCCGTAGACGATCGCGGTCGCCAGGCCGGCGCCGGCGCCGAGACCCATGGCGGCGAACGCCCAGGCGGTGATGCCCTCCCGGGGGCCGAACCCGCCGACGTTCAGGGGCAGTCCCATGGCGAGCAGGGCGAGCACGGCCAGTGGCAGCAGTACGGCGACGGAGGCGTCGGAACCCGCGATGCGGGCGGCGAGCACGAACATCCCGAGGTGGCCGGCGAGCACGACGGCCGAGGAGAGCGCGACTCCGGGCCAGTTGCGGCGGGACAGCAGTGCCTCGCGTGCCTCACCGAGGGTGGAACGCAGCGCCCGGCCCCGGCGGGAGGAGGGGGCCCGGTTCATCCGCAGGGCCACGACGACGGCGAGCGCGCCGAGAGCGGCGAGGCCGACGGCGGGCGCGAGGTGACGGGCGTCGGCCAGCACCGGTGAGTCCATGGTGAGCAGCACCGCCCCGCCCACGACCGCCAACGCGATCTGGCCGGCGACTCGTTCGAGGACGACCGCCCGTACGCCGCGGCCCATGTCGCCGGCGCTCTGCCCGTGCCGCACGGCGCGGTGCACATCGCCGAGCACTCCGCCGGGCAGGGCCGCGTTCAGGAACAGGGCACGGTAGTAGTCCGCCACGGCCGCGCCGAGCGGCAACCGGATCCGCAGCCCGCGGGCCACCAACTGCCAGCGCCAGGCACTGAACACGGTGGTCAGCACGCCGATCGCGAGCGCCGCCAGCAGGGCGGGGCCGTCGATCCGGCGCAGCCCGTCGACGAACACGCCGGTGCCGAGCCGCCACAGCAGGACGGCGAGGATGGTGACACCGGCGACGGTGCCGAAGTGGGTGCGCAGCGCACGGGAGTCGAGGGCCGAGCGCAGGGCGGTACGCCATCGGGGGGCGGCCTGGGCGGGACCGGGCCGGGCCTCGGTCACGATCACGCCGATCCGCTCCCGGGAGACGGCCGCGTCCCGCAGGTCCGCGGCGGGAAGCCCTGCGGTCTCGAGGATCCGGGCCCGGGCCACCAGCGCGTCGGTCCGCGCCGTCAGCACCTCGTCCCGCGTCCGGACCACCTCGGCCCGGAGGGCGAGGGCCCGGTGGGAGAGGGAGTCGGGCTGGACGGGTTCCGCGGGCCGCCGCACGGGCAGGCCCGGTCGCTCGGGCTTCGTCGCGCGCCGCTCGGTGTCCGGGCGCACCGTCTCCACGCTCATGACACTCCGTCCGTCGGCCGGGACAGCGCCAGGAGGTCGCTGTGGTGGACGACGACCTTCAGCTCACCGGCGCGGCAGGCCTCCAGACGGTCCTGGAGGTAGCGCTCGGCGCGTTCCTTCAGTTCGGGGCGCTCCTCGACGGCCGCGCCGACCCAGCCGCGCAGCCACTGCGCGGTGAGCGCGGACTCGGCGGGGCCGAGGCGCCAGGCGCTCGGGTGCAGCCGTACGGTCGCGCCTCGCTCGGAGAACGCCTCGCAGGCGACGGTGACGGCGTCCGGGCCGAGCAGTCCGCCGCGTCGCTGGTGGGCGTTGAAGGCGTCGGCGATCTCGTCGTCCAGCGGGTCGGACGGCGTGAGCTCGACGCGGCCCGCCACGGACAGCGTGAGCAGGGCCGGGCAGCCGGCGCCCGTGCAGGCCGCGGCGAGGGTCTCGATCTCCTCGCGGGTGAGGACGTCCAGGAGCGCCGAGGCGGTCACCAGGGAGGCGCCGGCGAGGGCGTCGGGGGTGAGCAGACCGACGTCGCCGCGGCGGGTCTCGACGGTGACCCGGCTGCCGTCGGCGGCGGAGCGCGGGGAGGCGACGGCCGCGAAGTGCAGGAGGTAGGGGTCCCGGTCGTGCAGGATCCAGTGCTGGGGGCCGTCCAGGCGGGACGCCAGCCAGCGGCCCATCGAGCCGGTGCCGCAGCCCAGGTCGTGGATGACGAGTCCGGCCTTGCCGGGCAGGTTGGCCAGCCGGATCCGCAGCGGGTCGAGCAGATCGCCCGCCCGTGCGGCCGCGTCGGGGCCCTCCCGCAGTTCGAGCCACTCGGGGGCGTAGCGGGGAGCGTCGTCGGGTCCGGCGTCCCTGAGCCGTACGGTGGGACGCTCGCCGGGGCGGGTGCTGGGACCGGCTCCGGGGATGACCGATTCCGTGTCGGACGGGACACCAGGCTTCACCGACGCCACCTCTCGAGGGCCCGGCTGGGCCGGGATCTTCCCGCTCTGCTTGGTCGCCGTCTTCCTCATGCCGCCCTCCTGGGCTCGCTCGGCAGTCGGCCGAGAACTCCGGCCAGGCTGCGGGCCGTGGTCGCCCAGCCGTCCAGGGCGGCCCGCCGGCCCCGGGCAGCCGCCTTCAGCCTGCGTCGTACGTCCGCCTCGCCGAACCAGCCGCGCAGTTCGGCGGCGAGGGCGGCGGGGTCCTCCGGCGGGACGAGGATGCCGGGCACTCCCCCGTCGGGAGCGCGGCCGACCGCCTCGGCCACTCCGCCGACGTCGGTGGCCAGCACCGGGATGCCGCGCGCGAGGGCCTCGGTGACCGCCATGCCGTAGGTCTCGGCGTAGGAGGTGAGGACCATCAGGTCGGCGGCGGCGTAGCTGGCGTCGAGCTCGGCGCCGGCCTTCGGTCCCGCGAGGTGCAGGCGGTCCTGGAGGCCGTACTTCTTGATGAGCATCCGCAGGTGCGCGACGTACTCGGGATCCTGGGTGATCCCGCCGACGCACACGCAGCTCCACGGCAGGTCCTGGGCGCCGGCCAGTGCCTCGATCAGCCGGTGCTGTCCCTTGCGGGGGGTCACCGCGGCCACGCACAGCAGCCGGGAGAGTCCGTCGGTGCCGGAGGCGAGCGGGGCGATGTCGGCGCCCGGGGTGGCGACGTGGACCCGCTCGGGCGCGAGGCCGTGGTGCGAGACGAGCCGTCGTACGGCCCAGTCGCTGGTGGCGATGACGGCGGGCACGGCCCGCAGCACCTCGCGCTCCTTGGCGTCCAGTTCGAGGGCGAGCCGGGGTTCGAGGCCGGTCTCGTCGCCGAGCGGCAGGTGGACCAGGACGGCGAGCCGCAGCCGCTCCGCCTCGGGGACGACGATCTCCGGGACGCCGCAGGCGACCAGGCCGTCGAGGAGGACGACGGTGTCGTCGGGCAGGTCCCGCAGGGTGCGGGCCAGTTCGGTGCGGGCCGCCGCTCCCGGGCGGGGCCAGCTGCCGGCCACCGCGTGCCGCTCGACCTGCCAGCCGAAGCCGGGCAGGTCCAGGCAGACCCGCCGGTCGTAGGCGTTGCCGCCGCTCGGCGCGGTCGGGTCGTCCACGCCGCCCGGCATCACGAAGTGCACGGAGCGCAGGGACATCGGGATGATCTCGGCCTTCTTGAGGGCGGTGTGCTGCACGGGCACGTAGTCGAGTGTGGCCGCCCCCCGCCCGGTGGTCATGTCGGTCACAGGGCACGCTCGTAACTCGCCCAGGCGACATGCGACTCGTGCAGGGTGACGGTCAGACCCGCGAGGCCCTTGGCCCCCTCGCCGAGGGCGCCCTTCTCGATGCGCTCGGCGAGCCGGTCCGCGATGACCTTCGCCAGGAACTCCGTGGAGGTGTTGATCCCGGCGAAGTCGGGTTCGTTGTCGAGGTTTCTGTAATTCAGCTCGCTGACGACTGCACCGAGTTCCTGGGTGGCCAGTCCGATGTCGACGACGATGTTGTCGTCGTCCAGCTGTTCGCGCCGGAACGTGGCGTCCACCAGGAACGTCGCGCCGTGCAGTCGCTGCGCGGGGCCGAAGACCTCGCCGCGGAAGCTGTGAGCGATCATGATGTGATCGCGGACGGTGATGCTGAACAACGGACGACCCTCCAGGTGCGGCGCGTCTGGTCCCCCGACTGATCCCTGCCGGGGGATGCCGTGTAGTACGGCTCTCCGCTTCCCCGTGTTCAGCCGGATCTCACTCTTTTCTCAGGTCAGGCGCTCTTGCCGTACCTCACGAGGTGACAGAGGGCCGGAATCTCCCCACTGGCCAGCAGGGGCATCACCTCCGGCAGTTCTTCGAACGCGCTTTCCCCCGTGATGAGGGCATCAAGCCTCGGATCGGCGAGCAGTTCCAGCGCGACGGCGAGCCGGTCGCCGTAGCTCCGGTTCGCGCGGGCCGGCGAGACGGTGCCGACCTGACTGCTGCGGATGACGAGCCGCCGGGAGTGGAAGGCCTCGCCGAGCGGCAGAGCGACCCGGCGGTCGCCGTACCAGCTCAGCTCGACGACCGTGCCCTCGGCGGTGAGCAGTTCCAGCGAGCGGGCGAGGCCCTGTTCGGTGGCGCTGGCGTGCACGACGAGGTCGCAGTCGCCGAGGGCGTCCGCGGGGGACGCGAAGCCGACCCCGAGGGCCTCGGCGGTCTTGGCGCGGGCGGGGTCGGTGTCCACCAACTGGACCCGGACGCCGGGGAAGCGGGCGAGCAGGGCCGCGACCGAGCTGCCGACCATGCCGCCGCCGACCACCGCGATCCGGTCGCCGATCAGGGGCGCCGCGTCCCAGAGGGCGTTCACGGCGGTCTCGACGGTCCCGGCGAGGACGGCCCGGGCCGCGGGCACGTCGTCCGGAACGACCGTCACGGCGCTCGCGGGAACTACGTACCGCGTCTGATGCGGGTGCAGACAGAAGACGGTCCTGCCCTTCAGCGCGGCGGGGCCCTCCTCCACCACTCCGACGCTGAGGTAGCCGTACTTCACCGGCCCGGGGAAGTCGCCCTCCTGGAACGGGGCCCGCATGGCCGCGTACTGGCTCTCGGGCACCTGGCCGCGGAACACGAGTGTCTCCGTGCCCCTGCTGACTCCCGAGTAGAGCGAGCGGACCAGCACCTCGTCCTCGCCGGGGGCCGAAAGGGCTGCCTCCCGTATCTCGCCCTCACCCGGAGAGCGGAGCCAGAACGCTCGTGCGTCAGGCTTCATCGAGAACCTCCTGAACGATCGGGAACCCGTGCACGTACCTCGTTCACGTACCGAGATGTGCACAGGCCGCGCACAGTACGCGGCCTTGATCGACTCTGTCATCTGGCCGGAGGAATGTGCGGTGGCCCTGAACAACACTTACCAAGCAAGGCTGGTCCAGCAGGAGACCGCTGTCGGAGCGGGCGTTCAGATCCTGTTGCTGGCTCTGCTCGGCACGGCGATCGGCATGGGGCCGGCGGGCTGGCTGACCGGCCTCGCCTTCGCCGTCGCCACCTGGGCCGTGCTCTCCAGGGCGCTGCACCGCACCCGGCCGCGGTCCTTCGGTCCGGCCAACCGGGTGACGCTCGGCCGGGCGACCCTGGTCGGCGGAGTGACGGCGCTGGTCGCGGACTCCTACCAGGACTCCCCGCCCGTCACCCTCTTCGTCGGCCTGACGGCGGTGGCCCTGATCCTCGACGGCGTCGACGGCAAGGTGGCCCGCGCGACGGGCACCTCGACCCCGCTGGGCGCGCGCTTCGACATGGAGGTCGACGCGTTCCTGATCCTGGTGCTCAGTGTGTACGTGTCGATGTCGCAGGGCCCCTGGGTCCTTCTCATCGGCGCCATGCGCTACGGCTTCGTCGGCGCGGCCCGCGTCTGGAACTGGCTGAACGCCCCGCTGCCGCCGAGCATGGCCCGCAAGACGGTGGCCGCGCTCCAGGGGATCCTGCTGCTGGTGGCCGCGTCCGGGTACCTGCCGCACTCGGCGACCTTCGGGGTCGTGGCCGTCGCTCTGGGGACGCTGGTCTGGTCGTTCGGCCGGGACATCCTGTGGCTGTGGCGCACGCACCGGGCGGACCAGGCGGCGGTGGGCGAGCTGCTGGAGCTGGAGTTCGTGGCGGTGGAGCGGGAGCCGGAGGCGGTGGCCTCCTGAAGCCCGGCCGGCTCGAAGGTCAGCTTTTGAGCGGCACCCGGTAGACGGTCGACTCCCGCTGCCGGAAGCCCTGCCGCTCGTACAGCCGGTTGGCCGCGGCACGGTCCGGGCGCGAGGTCAGGTCGACGGTACGGGCCCCGGCCTCCCGGGCGAGCCGGATGGCCTCCCTGATCAGCAGTCCCGCGATGCCCTGGCCACGGGCCGCGTGGTCGACGATCACGTCCTCGATACGGGCCCGCAGTCCCGCGGGCGCCGGGAACATGACGAGGGTGAGGGTGCCCACGACCGCCCCGGCCGCCGACCTGGCGATCAGCATGGTGTTGGCGTCACAGTCCAGGATGCGGCCGAGCGCGGCGAGGTCGAGGACCTCGGCCGTCGAGGACAACTGCGGCAGCATCCGCGCGAAGGCGTCAACGAGTTCCTGGTCCGCCTCCCGGGCGATCTCCACCCGGATGTCCTGAGTCTCCATGAGGTGGACTGTATCGCCGGGGACGCGACGACCCGGGACGGATGCGAACGGCCGGGCGCGTGAGCGGTTCGGTGGAGGCTGCCGGGGCGCGTGGCGGTTCGGCGGAGGGTGGCCGTCGGGCGTGAGCGGTAGAGCGGCGGGCGGCCGTCGGGCGTGCGAGCGGTACGGCAGCGGGCCGACCGGGGCGCCCGGGACGCCTGGCGGGTTCGTGACCCACGCACCCGAGCCGGCCGCGACCCTCCTGACCCGCACTCAGGTGCCATCCGCCGGTTCCCCTGGCCAGGCGCAGCCGACCCGCCCGTACGAGACCACGGGGCTGGGACCACCGGCAGGTGCGGGGACGACCGGCAGGGTGCAGGGTCGTGGTCACGTTGCGTACGTGGTGAGGTCGGCCGTGCTGAGGTCTGCCCCGGTGAGCCCCGCTTCGTTCGGACGGTCCGCTCCTACCGTCGCGGCAGCAGGCCGATCGCCGCGACCGGTACCGCGGCCAGGACCAGCCACGGCACCGCGGCCGGCAGTGCAGTGTCCAGCAGGGAGCCGGTGACGGAGCTGCCGACGAGCACGATCAGCCCCGAGACCGAGGACAGTGCCCCCGTGTAGAGGCCGAGCCTGCCCTCCTCGGCGAGATCCGGGACCCAGGCCCGGGCCACGGGTGCGACGAGCATCTGCCCGAGGGTGAGAAGGACGACGAACCCGGCCGCGGGCACCAGCCCGGCCGTACCGGTCGGCTCCGCGGGCCGCGCCACCGCCACGACCGCGAACCCGGCGCCGATCAGCAGCAGTCCGGCCACCATGGAGCGCCGCAGCGACAGCCTGGCGCCGGCCCAGCGGGTCACCGGGAGCTGCGCGGTCACCACTAGCAGCGAGGACAGGGCGAACAGCCAGGCCAGCGCCGACTGCGAACCCGTCGCGCGCTCCACCTCCTCGGGGAGGGCGAGGTAGAGCTGGTTGTAGGCGAGCAGGTAGGCGCCGTACGCGCAGCACAGCGCGAGGAAGCGGCGGTTGCGGAGCAACACCCCCGTACCGCCCCGCAGTCGGACCCGCTGCCGTCCCGGTATGTGCTGCGGCAGCAGCCACGCGTGCCCGGCGAGGACGAGCACGAAGATCCCGGCGCCCGCCAGACACACCGTGCGGAAGTCCACCGACAGCAGCAGCGCACCGAGCAACGGCCCCAGGAAGGCCCCGGCCTGCCCGGCGACGGTGAACAGCGCCAGCACGCGCGTGCGTTGGCCGCCCGCCGCCTCGTGGACGACCGCCTGCCGGGCGACCTCGGACTCCACGGCCGGTGAGAACAGTGCGGCCGCGAACCCGATGAGCAGGACGGCCCCGATCACCGCCCCCGTGTCCTGCGCGTACCCGAGCCAGGCGAACCCGGCGATCCGCAGCACGCATCCGGCGAGCACGACCGGCCGGATCCCGTACCGGTCGGACAGCGCCCCGCCCACCACGAACAGTCCTTGCTGGCTGAAGGTCCTCAGCCCCAGCACGAAGCCGACCAGCCACCCCGCCATGCCGACGGCCTGTCCCAGATGCTCGGACAGGAAGGGCAGCACGGCGAAGAAGCCGACGTTGAAGGCGAGTTGGGTGAGGATCAGCAGCCGCAGCAGCGGCGAGAGCCGCACGCTCCTCGCCACGTCGACCGACGTCAGAGTCATCCGACCTCCACCAACTCCCTTGCGGACACGGCTTGCTCAGCTGCCGTCGGAGACGTACGGGGACGCGCGCGCCGTCGCGGCCACCGCACCCCGCCCGCCGCGCTCACCGCCAGCGCGCCCAGCAGCGCGAGCGCAGCGGCGGGGGCGAGGACGGCCCAGGGGGCGCGTTCGGCGTAGGGCTGGTTCTCGGCGAGGAGCAGGCCCCACTCCGGGGAGGGCGGCTGGGTGCCCAGGCCGAGGAAGCCGAGGGAGGCGAGGGCCAGGGCCACGCCGGGCAGGCGCAGCAGGGCGTGCCGGGTGACGGGCGGCAGGATCGCGGGCAGCAGTTCGTGCCGCAGGAGGTACCGGCGGCTCGCGCCCAGGGCCCGGGTGGCCGTCAGATGCAGGGTGGCGTGTTCCTGCCGCAGCAGTGCGGAGGTGTGTGCGGCAAGGGCCGCCCAGGAGACGGTGGCCACGGCGATCGCGGGTGTGGCGGGGCCGCTCCCGGCGACGGCGGTCACGAGCAGCGCGGCAAGCACCGGCGGCAGGGCGTTGACGGTGTCGACGAGCGGCCCGGACAGCCGGGGCAGCAGCCCGAGCAGAACCCCGACCAGCAGCGCGCCGACGCTTACGGCGAGGGCGACCAGCAGGGTGTCGAGGGCACCGTGGCCGACCCGGGCGAGCAGGTCCCGGCCGAGCGCGTCGGTGCCGAACGGGTGCGCCCAGGAGGGAGGTTGGAGTCGCGCCTCGGTGTTCAGGGTGAGCGGGTCGCGGAGCAGGCCGAGCGTGACGACGGCCGTCAGGAGGCCGCCGTACACGAGGGGCAGGCTGGTGCGGGTGGACCGGCGGGGCCGGTGCAGGGAGTCCAGGGAGCCGTCGCGCAGGGCCGGGCCGACCAGGAGACGGACGGCGAGGGCCGCGAGACCGGTGGCGGTGACCGCGAGGAGCAGGAGGACGAGAGTGCCCGCCTGGAGCACGGGCAGGTCCTGTGCGAGGGCGGCCTGGAGGGTGGTGCGGCCGAGGCCCGGGATGTCGTAGATCTGCTCGACGGCGACGGAGCCGGCCGTGAGACCCACGACGAACAGGCCCAGGTTGGGCAGCAGGGCGGGGACGCAGCGGCGGACGGCCTTGGCGGCGACGGTGCGGCCGGGCAGTCCCCGGGCGTCCGCGGCCAGCGCCCAGGGCTCGGCGAAGGCGCCGGGCAGCAGGTCGTCGAGGAGGCGCCCGAGCACGGCCCCGGTGGGCAGGCCGAGGGCGAGGGCGGGCAGGACCGTCCACTGGGGGCCGTACCAGCCGAGGGCGGGCAGCCAGCCGAGCTGCACGCCGACGACGGTGGCGAGGACCGAGGCGGTGAGGAACTCGGGCAGCGCGGCGAGCATCGCGGAGGGGCCGCCCCCGGGCCGTCGCCCGTCGAGGCGCCGCCGTGCGCCGAGCCACAGGGTGCGGGCGCACACCAGGGCGGCGGTGACGGCGGCGATCACGAGTGCCACCGTCACCAGCAGCAGGGACACCCCGAGTGCCTGGACGACGGTCGGGGTGACCTGCGTGCCGTTCAGCCAGGACCGGCCGGCGTCCCCGCGCGGCAGCCCGCCGAGCCACTGGCCGAGCAGGTGCAAGGGGCCTTGGTCCAGGCCGAGTTGGGCCCGGATGTCGGCCAGTACCCGGGGTGTGGGATCGCGGTCCGCCGAGCGGGCCTTGAGCACGGTGAGCGCCGGGTCGGTGCGGGACAGCCACGGCAGCAGTCCGATCCCGCACACCAGGGCGGCCGCGAGCAGGACGCGCCACAGCAGGGTGGCCAGTCGGTACCGCATGGATCAGCGTCGCGTTCCGGTGCCGACCAGGGTCCGCTCGTACGGGTCGAGGAGGACCCCGCGGACGTCGGTGGCGACGCCGGTGATGATCCGCTGGTGGGCCAGCGGGACCACCGCGTCGGTGCCGAGGATCGCCGCTTCGGCGCGCATGACCGCGTCCTGCCGCTCCTCGGTGTCGGTCACGGCGTCGGCCTCGGCGACCGCCCGGTCGACCTTCCGGTCGCACAGCCGGGCGAGGTTGTAGCCACCGTCGCAGGTGTAGTCGCTCGCGAGGACGCCGACGGGGTCACCGGTGTCGACGAGGCTGTTGCGGGCGCCGATGACCGCGTCGAACTTCCCTGCGAGGGCGTCGCTTTCGAGCCGCGAGTACTCACGCACCACCAGGCTGACCTTGAACCCGGCCTTCTGGAGCTGCTGTTGGAGGACCTGGGCGATCTCCGGGAGTTCGGGCCGGTTGTCGTAGGTGGCGAGGGTGACTGCGGTGCCGTCGGGCCTGCCGGCGGCGGCGCGTCCGCTGGGCGCCACGCGCTTGCCCTCGGCCCAGGTCACGGCGGGTCCGTAGATGCCGGCGCCGGGGTCGGCGTACCCCTCGAAGACGCCCTTGACGAGGGCGGAGCCGTCGATGGCCTCGCGGGCTGCGGCGCGCAGCTTCGGGTCCTTGAAGGGGCCGGATCCGGTGTTGAGCTGCAGGCTGGTGGTGCGGGTGGTGGCGGTCTCCTCGAGGGTGCCCTTGTCGAGGGTGGCGGCCTGGGCGACGGGGATCGACTCGGCGATGTCGACCTGGCCGGTGCGCAGGGCGTTGGCGCGGGCGGTGCCGTCGGCGATGAAGCGGGCGTCGACGCCGGGGGCCTGGGCGCGGCCGCCCCAGTAGTCGTCGAAGCGGGCGAGGGCGGCGGAGGTGGAGCCGGTGACCTTCGTCAGCTCGAAGGGTCCGGTGGCGGTGCCGACCGGATCCACCTTCCCCGCGGAGTAGGCCTTGGCGGCGAACACGGCGAGGTTGGGGCTGGAGAGCCGGAGCGGCAGCACGGGGTCGGCCGCCTTGGTGGTGATGCGTACGGCGTTCCCCGCCGCCTCGGCCGTCAGCGTGACGCCGGAGAGCGCGGCCGGGGCCGGCTTGGCCTCGGCGGCGTGGGTGAGGGCTGCGGCGACCGCGGTCGGGGTGACCTCGGAGCCGTCCTGGAAGGTGGCCTCGCGCAGGGTGAACAGCCAGGTGCGGCCGTTCTCGCGGCGCCAGGACTCGGCGAGCGCGGGGGCGGCCGCGCCGTTGGCGTCGAGGGCGGTCAGGCCCTCGGTGACGCCGAGGCGGCTGAGGAGGGTGGCGTCGGCCCCGTACGGCGAGAGGTTCTCGGCGGGCGGGAAGGCGAGGGCGACACGGAGGCGGGAGCCGTCGTTCGCGGCGCTCGGGGAGTCGTCGCCGGAGGAGGCGAAGCAGGCGGTGAGGACGGGGGTGAGCAGCAGGGCGCCCAGGAGGTGACGGCGTCGCATGGTGGTCCTATCGCTCCATCGGTATCTCGAAGTGGACGACGCTGCTCGCGCCGTCCGTGCTCTCGCGTTCGTCGTGCACGACCTTGCCGATCGAGCGCCAGAAGGGTTCGGCGCCCGGGACCGCCGGGTCGGTGTGCAGGTACACGGAGCGGTAGCCGCCGTCCGCGGCCGCGAAGGCGAGCAGCCGGTCGACCATGCGGCGGGCGAGGCCGCGCCTGCGGTGCTCGGGGCGGACGTAGATCCGGCGCAGTTGCGCGGTCCTGCCGCAGGGGTAGCGCTCGGCCAGCTCGCGCGGGTTCGGCGGGTGGGCGGGGCCGCGCGAGTCGAGCGCGGCGGTGGCCACGACGGCACGGTCGTCCGGGTCGAGGGCGACGAGGAGGGTGTGGCGGGCCGGAGCGAGATAGGCGGCGGCCGGGTCGATGATGTCGCCGTGCCAGCGGGGCACGTACCCGGTTCCGAAGTCGCGGTAGACGGTGTCGAGCATCACGGCTCGCGCACCGTCGAGGTCGTCCGGACCGGCCGTCTTGATGCTGTAGTCACGCACTTGCACATCATATGCATTAAGCCTTTCCAGCTTGATCGCGGGGGTGATTTGACAGTGATCGAATGCGCGCCATAGAACATACCGACATGACATCCATTTTCAAAAAGATGGAGCGGTAGTGCGCATCGCGTTCGTCGGCAAGGGCGGCAGCGGCAAGACCACCCTGTCGGCGCTCTTCTCCCGCCATCTGGCCCGTTCCGGCGCACCGGTGCTGGCCGTGGACGGCGACATCAACCAGCACCTCGCGGAGGCGCTGGGCCACAACGGCGAGGACCTGGACGCCCCCGCGCTGGGTGCGCACGTCGCCGGCATCAAGGACTTCCTGCGCGGCACCAACCCGCGCATCGCCTCCCGCGAGGCGATGATCAAGACCACGCCGCCGGGCCGGGGTTCACGTCTGCTGCGCCTGCTGGGCGACGACGAACTGCACGCCAGACACGTCCGCCGCGTGGGTGACGTACCGCTGATGGTGACGGGCGAGTTCGACGAGAGCGACCTCGGCGTGGCCTGCTACCACTCCAAGCTCGGCGGGGTGGAGCTGTACCTCAACCACCTGGTCGACGGGCCCGGCGAGTACGTCGTGGTCGACATGACGGCCGGCGCGGACGCCTTCGCCTCGGGCCTGTTCACCCGCTTCGACATGACCTTCCTGGTCGCCGAGCCCACCCGCAAGGGCGTCTCGGTCTACCGCCAGTACCGGGACCACGCACGGGAGTTCGGGATCCGGATCGCCGTGGTCGGCAACAAGGTGACCGGCGAGGACGACCTCCTCTTCCTCAAGGAGCACGTCGGCGACGACCTGTTGACCCATCTGGTCCAGTCGCCCTGGGTGCGCGCCGCCGAACAGGGCCGCGCCGAGGGCGGGTTGGAGTCCCTGGAGGCACACAACCGGCACGTCCTGAGCATCCTGCGCGAGACGGTCGACGCCCACCCCCGCGACTGGGACGCCCTCCACCGCCACGCGGTCGAGTTCCACCTCCGCAACGCCCGCTCCTGGGCGAACGAGGCCACCGGCCTCGACCTGGCCTCCCAGGTGGACCCGGACTTCGTACCGGGCCCCGCCGCCCTCGCCTGACCCCCGCCCCCCACTGACAGACAGGAACCGCAGCACATGTCTCTCGACGTCTCCCCCAAGCTCCTCGCCGAAGCCGAACAGGGCGACATCCGCGAGGAGGACTTCGTGGACACCGTCCGCACGTCCCTCCCCTACGCCTACGACCTCATCGCCTCGCTCGCCGAGGAACTCAAGGGGGGAACCGCCGAGTTCACCGACAACCAGACCCCTCCCCCGTCGGAGAAGGAGCGCGGCCAGCTGCTGCGCGCCCTCGCCAGCGATGCCATCCGCGGCAGCCTGGAGCGCCACTTCGGCGTGGCCCTCGCCTTCCAGAACTGCCACCGGGTGGCGGCCTTCCGCCCGGAGTCGGTGGACGGCCGGACGTACGCGCGCTTCACGTCGGTGCGCTCGCAGGTGCTGAACCAGTCGCCGGAGTTCAGGGACTGCTGAGCGGATCCTCGTGCGCGTGATGAGGGGCCGGGCGGTGCGACCGCCCGGCCCCTCGTTCTCGTGCCCGGGACTTTCGTCCCGGCCGTCACCGTGCCGAAGTCACCGCCGGTGCCGGCGCATACCCCGTCGGGCGGGCCGTGAAGGTGCCGCGGCCCTGGGTCCGGCTGCGCAACCTCGTCGCGTAGCCGAAGAGTTCGGCCAGCGGCACGGTCGCCGTGACGACCGCCGAACCGCCGCGGGTGGCCGAGCCCGAGACCCGGCCGCGGCGCGCGGCGAGGTCGCCGAGCACGGTGCCGACGGCGTCCTCGGGCACGGTGACCGTGACCTCGGCGACCGGCTCCAGGAGGACCATCGCGCAGGCCCGCAGCGCCTCCCGGAGGCCGAACCGTCCGGCCGTGCGGAAGGCCGTGTCCGACGAGTCCTTCACATGGGTCGATCCGTCGGTGAGGGTGACGCGCAGCCCGGTCACCGGGTGCCCGCCGAGGGGGCCCTCGGCCAGGGCGTCCCGGCAGCCGGCCTCGACCGCGCGGACGTACTCCTGCGGGACGCGCCCGCCGACGACAGCCGAGCGGAACACGAAACCCTCCTCGGCGGGTTCGACGTCGAGCACGACGTGGGCGAACTGACCGGCGCCGCCGTCCTGTTTGACATGACGGTGGACCAGACCGGACACCCCGCGCCCGACCGTCTCGCGGTAACTGACCCGCGGCCGGCCGACGTTGAGCACGAGAGCGTGCTCGCGCCGCACCTTCTCCACCGCGACCTCCAGATGCAGTTCACCCATGCCGGACAGCAGGGTCTGGCCGGTCTCGGCGTCGGTGCGGACGACGAGCGAGGGGTCCTCCTCGGCCAGCCGGGCGAGCGCCGAGGCCAACCGGTCGGTGTCGACGCTCCGTTGCGGCTCGACCGCCACCGACACGACCGGCTCGGCCGCACCGGGCGGTTCGAGCACGAGCGGTGCCTCGGGTGTGCACAGGGTCGCGCCCGCGCGGGCCGACTTCAGCCCGACGACGGCGACGATGTCTCCGGCGACCGCCCGTTCCAGCTGGGCGTGCCGGTCGGCCTGCACACGCAGGATCCGTCCGACGCGCTCGGTACGGCGTGCGCCCGCGTCCCACACGGTGGTTCCCTTCTCGATCGTTCCCGAGTACACGCGTACATAGGTCAGCCGGCCCGTGGGCGTGGCGTTCACCTTGAACGCCAGCGCCGCGAAGGGCGCCGACGGGTCGCACGGCCTCTCCTCGCCGTCCTCACCGCGTACGGCGGGCACGTCGAGCGGTGAGGGCAGATACGCCACGACGGCGTCCAGCAGCGGTTCGATGCCGCGGTTGCGGTACGCCGAGCCGCACAGGACGACCACGCCGTCACCGCTGCGGGTCAGGTCCCGCAGGGCGGCGGCGAGCGTGCCGGCGGAGAGGGTCTCCCGGTCGCAGAACTCCTCCAGGGCGGCCGGATGACGTTCGGCGACGGCCTCCTCCAGGAGCCGGCGTCGCTTGAGCGCCTCCTCGCGCAGCTCGGCGGGCACCGGCCCTTCCTCCGCTGCCTCGCCGGAGTCCGTCCAGGTCAGCGCCCGCATCCTGAGCAGATCGACGACCCCGGTGAAGCCGCTTTCGCTGCCGATGGGCAACTGCACGACCAGTGGGACCGGATGCAGCCGCCGCCGGATCGACTCGACCGCCGTGTCCAGGTCGGCGCCCGCGCGGTCCAGCTTGTTGACGAAGGCGATCCTCGGCACACCGTGCCGGTCCGCCTGCCGCCACACCGACTCGCTCTGCGGCTCCACACCCGCGACCGCGTCGAACACCGCGACCGCCCCGTCGAGCACCCGGAGCGAGCGCTCCACCTCGTCGGCGAAGTCGACGTGCCCCGGGGTGTCGATCAGGTTGAGGCGGTGTCCGTCCCACGCGCAGCTCACGGCCGCCGCGAAGATGGTGATCCCGCGGTCCCGCTCCTGCGGGTCGAAGTCGGTGACGGTGGTGCCGTCGTGGACCTCGCCGCGCTTGTGCGTGGTTCCGGTGGCGAACAGGATCCGCTCGGTGACGGTGGTCTTGCCCGCGTCGACGTGGGCGAGGATGCCGAGGTTGCGGACGACGGCGAGCGGGTTGGGGTTGTTGGTGCGCACGGCCCATGGCCTTTCGGATGCTGTGATGACAGGGCTGCGCAATGGCCCGTACGACGACATGACGGCACGTCACATAGGCGTGCTGCGGCGGTACTCGACCGTTCAGACAGTCGTCACGGGCGTCCGGTGCCGGCCGCGCAGCGGGCACCGGAGGGGCGGGGACACGAGGATCACGTCGTACGACGTCCGGGGAACGGCGACAGCTGTGCGCACGCACATGGCCGTACTCCCCTCACTCGTCGTTCCCGGTCATGGCGAGTGTAGGGAGCCTGCCTGGTCGGTGCACGCGGTTTTCGGTGGTCAGCGCGGCAGGCCCTGGATGCCGTCGTAGGCGGACATGACCAGGTCCAAGCCCCGGGTGTCCTCGGCCGGTTCGCGCATCTGGTTGGTCGCGTACGCCACGACCATGCGGGTGTCGGGGTCGATCATGACGAGGGAGCCGCCCCAGCCGCCCCAGCCGAAGGTGTTGCCGAAGAGGCCGTAGCCCAGGCCGTAGCGCTGCGTCATGCCGATCACGCGGTCCTCGCCGCTGAACTGTTCCTCCCGGGCCCGCTCGGCGCCGGCGGCCGACAGCAGTCGTACGCCCCGGACGGTGCCCGCGCAGGCGAGCGCTGACTGCACGAGGGCGATGGAGCGGGCGTTGCCGAACCCGCTGGCGGCGGGGATCTGGGCGCGCCGCCACGCCACGCTGTTGCCGTCCCGGACGCGCAGGGCGGTCCCGGAGGAGGGTGTCGCGTCGGGGCCGGGGCTGGCGGCGCCCGCGGTGTAGTCCTCGTCCCGGCCGGGCGGCGGGACCGTGAGGGCGACGCGGTGATCGTGCTCGGCGGTGACTCCGATGCGGAAGTCCGCGTCGAGGGGGCCGGTCACCTCCTGGGCCAGGAACTCACCGACGGTGCGGCCGGTGATCCGGCGCAGCACCTCGCCGACGAGGAATCCCTGGGTGAGGGAGTGGTAGCCGGCCGCGGTGCCGGGCTCCCAGAGGAGCGGCTGGGCGGCGAGCCGGGCGGTCGCGGACTGCCAGTCGTAGATCTCCTCGACCGGGCCCTCCCAGTGGGGCAGTCCCGCGGTGTGCGAGAGCAGGTGCCGTACCAGCACCTTCTCCTTGCCGGCCGCGGCGAACTCCGGCCAGTAGCGGGCGACCGGGGCGTCCAGGTCGAGTTCGCCGCGGTCGGCGAGGATCAGCGCGCACAGGGCCGTCATCGTCTTGGTCGTGGAGAAGACGTTGGTGATCGTGTCCCGCTGCCACGGGGTGGTCCGGTCGGCGTCGGTGAAGCCGCCCCAGACGTCCACCAGCGGCTCACCGTCCACGAAGACGGCCACCGAGCCGCCGGTATCGCCTTCGTCCAGCAGCTCCGCCAGCTTGGTGGGGACCGCGGAGAAGAGGTCGTCGTACGCGCCCTGGATGTCGGCCATGCCGGGTATTCAGCCCCTGCCGGGTGGGCCGGGTCAACCGAATTAAGGGGCGCCCGGTGGGCCGTAACGCGAAAGACCCCACATCGTGTGGGGTCTTGCTGGTGTCCGAGGGGGGACTTGAACCCCCACGCCCGATAAAGGGCACTAGCACCTCAAGCTAGCGCGTCTGCCATTCCGCCACCCGGACCAGGTGTCTGCCGCCTTGACGGGGGTGTTCCCCGCGGCGACATGGACAACAATACCAAGCTTTCGGAGCGCCCTTCACCTGCATATCCGTCCCGTACGAGGGATATGAAGACTGTATTCTGTATACTGTCGCCACCAATGACTCCGGCTCGGAGGCGACATGGAAGATCTGGAATCCGCGGTGGTGCTGGCCATGGCAGACCAGGCACCCGACGGCATAGTGATCACCGACAGGGAAGGACTGATCCGCTACTGGAACCGGGGCGCCGAGCGCATCTTCGGGTTCCCGGCGGCCGACGTGGCGGGTCGGAGTCTGGACGTCATCATTCCCGAGAGGCACCGCAAGCGGCACCAGGACGGCTTCGACGCGGCCATGGAGCGCGGGTCCAGCAAGTACGGGGACTCAGATCTGCTGAACGTGCCCGCGCTGGCGGCGGACGGGCGGAAGCTGTCCATCGAGTTCAGCGTGGTGCTGCTGACGGGCCCCGACGGCAGCCCCTACTGCGGCGCGGTCATCCGGGACGTCACCGCGCGGCGCGAGCGGGAGCGGGAGCTGATGCGACGCCGGGCCGAGGCGACGACGGTCTGAGCTCCGCCGGACAGCGCGAAGCGGCCGTGGCCTTGGGGCCACGGCCGCTTCGCGTCGGCTCCACGTCAGACGATGACGCCGCTCTCCTTCAGCCGGCCGATGGTCTCCTCGTCGTAGCCCAGCTCGACCAGCACCTCCGAGCTGTGCTCACCCAGCAGCGGGGCGCCGACGATCTCCGGCTTGAAGGAGGAGAACTTCACCGGGCTGCCGACGGTCAGATACGCACCGCGGCCCTTCTGCTCGACCTCGACGACCGTGCCGCTCCTGCGCAGGTCCTCGTCGTAGGCGATCTCCTTCATGCTCATCACCGGGGCGCAGGGCACCTCCCACTCCCGCAGGATGTTCACCGCCTCGTACTTGGTCTTGTCGGCGAGCCACTTCTCGATCTCCTCGAAGATCTCGAAGATGTGCGACTGGCGGGCGCGGGCGGTGGCGTACTCCGGGTCCTCGGCCCACTCGGGGTGGCCGATCACCTCCGCGGTGCGCTTCCAGTTCTGCTCCTGGACGGTGAAGTAGATGTACGCGTTCGGGTCGTCCTCCCAGCCCTTGCACTTGAGGACCCAGCCGGGCTGGCCGCCGCCGCCCGCGTTGCCGCCGCGCGGCACCACGTCGGTGAACTCGCCGTTCGGGTACTGCGGGTACTCCTCCAGGTAGCCGACCCGCTCCAGGCGCTGCTGGTCGCGCAGCTTGACGCGGCAGAGGTTGAGGACGGCGTCCTGCATGGAGACGGAGACCTTCTGGCCCCGGCCGGTCCTGCCGCGGTCGATGATCGCGGTGAGGATGCCGATCGCCAGGTGCATCCCGGTGTTGGTGTCGCCGATGGCGGCGCCGGAGATGGTGGGCGGGCCGTCCCAGAAGCCGGTGGTGGAGGCGGCGCCGCCCGCGCACTGGGCGACGTTCTCGTAGACCTTGAGGTCGTTCCAGGACGACTGGTCGTTGAAGCCCTTCACCGAGCCGAAGATGAGACGCGGGTTGAGCTCCTGGATGCGCTCCCAGGTGAAGCCCATGCGGTCCAGGGCGCCGGGAGCGAAGTTCTCCACCAGGACGTCGGCGTCCTTGATGAGCTTCTCCAGGACCTCCTTGCCCTCGGCGGTCTTGGTGTTGATGGCGAGGGAGCGCTTGTTGCTGTTGAGCATCGTGAAGTAGAGCGCGTCGAGGTCCTCGATGTCCCGGAGCTGACGGCGCGTCACGTCGCCGCCGTTGGGGCGCTCCACCTTCAGGACGTCGGCGCCGAACCAGGCGAGCATCTGCGTGCAGGCGGGACCGGCCTGGACCCCGGTGAAGTCGATCACCTTGATTCCGGCGAGCGGCTTTTCACTCATGTGTGCTTCCTTTTCGTGAAGTTGCGCGGTCTACGAGGTCAGGGAGGTCTGGGCGGTCACTTCTTGGCCGGCGTGATGTTGCCGACGGTGATGCCCTTGGGATTGAGGTGCGAGATGTGGCCGCTCTCGGTGCCGGCCGAGGGGTCGATCACGCAGTCGATGAGGGCCGGGCCGCCCAGGGCGAGGGCCTCGGTGAGGGCGGCGGTGACCTCGGCGGGTGTGGTGGCGCGGTAGCCCTTGCCGCCGAACGCCTCGATGAGCAGGTCATGGCGGGCGGCCGACATGAGGGTCGTCGGCGAGGGCTCGTCGTCGTACGGGTTGGTGTCGTCACCGCGGTAGACACCGCCGTTGTTCATGATCACGGTGACGACGGGCAGCTTGTAGCGGCAGATCGTCTCGATCTCGATACCGCTGAACCCGAAGGCGCTGTCGCCCTCGACGGCCACGACCGGGGCGCCGCTCTCGACGGCGGCGGCGATGGCGTAGCCCATGCCGATGCCCATGACACCCCAGGTGCCGCTGTCGAGGCGGTGGCGCGGCACGTGCATGTCGATGACGTTGCGTGCGATGTCCAGGGCGTTGGCGCCCTCGTTGACGATGTAGGTCTCCGGGTGCTGGTGCACGACGTCCCGTACGGCCTTCAGGGCGCCCATGAACTGCATCGGGTGCGGGTCGGCCTCGAGGCGCTTGGCCATCTTGGCGACGTTCTGCGCCGAGCGCGCCCCGAGTTCCTCGCGCCAGGCCGAAGGGGCCTGGATCTGGCCGGGCTTGGTCCGCTCGGCGAGCGCGTCGAGCACCGACTCGATGTCGCCGACGAGCGGGGCGGCGATGGGCTGGTTGCTGTCCATCTCCTTGGGGTCGATGTCGATCTGGACGAACTTGGCGTCCGGGTTCCAGCCCGCCTGGCCGTGGCCGAGCAGCCAGTTGAGGCGGGCGCCGATCAGCATCACGACGTCGGCCTTCTTCAGCGCGAGCGAGCGCGCGGTGGCGGCCGACTGCGGGTGGTCGTCGGGCAGCAGGCCCTTCGCCATGGACATCGGAACGTAGGGGATGCCGGTGGACTCGATGAACTGTCGTACCTTCGCGTCCGCCTGGGCGTACGCGGCTCCCTTGCCCAGCACCACCAGCGGCCGTTCGGCGGAGGCCAGGAGCTCGATCGCGCGGTCCACCGACTCCGGCGCCGGGAGCTGGCGCGGGGCGGGGTCGACGAGCCGGCTGAGTGTCCGGTCGCCCTCTTCCTTGGGCAGGATGGCGCCGAGCACCGCGGCGGGGATGTCGAGGTAGACGCCGCCGGGGCGCCCGGAGATCGCGGTGCGCAGGGCGCGGGCGATGCCGCGGCCGATGTCCTCGACGCGGCTGACCCGGTAGGCGGCCTTCACGAAGGGCTGCGCGGCGGCGAGTTGGTCCATCTCCTCGTAGTCGCCCTGCTTGAGGTCGACGAGGTGGCGTTCGCTGGAGCCGGAGATCTGGACCATGGGGAAGCAGTTGGTGGTCGCGTTCGCCAGCGCGACCAGGCCGTTGAGGAAGCCGGGGGCCGAGACCGTGAGGGCCACGCCGGGCTTCTTGTTGAGGTAGCCGGCGATGGCGGCCGCGTGTCCGGCGTTGCTCTCGTGGCGGAAGCCGATGTAGCGGATGCCCTGCGCCTGGGCGAGCCGGGCCAGGTCGGTGATCGGGATGCCGACCACCCCGTAGATGGTGTCGACGTCGTTCATCCTGAGCGCGTCGACGACCAGGTGGTACCCGTCGGTCAGCTCGGTCGGAACGTCGGCTGCTGCCGCGGTCTCCAGGGTCGAGGGAGCGGTCATGGTCCGAGGTCCTCCTTGGGCAGGTCCTGCCGGAGCGGCTACTTCTCTCACCATCCGCAGCGCGCTCGTCCGCGTCCAAGACCCATCGGCGACCAGCCGATAAACGGCGTCTATCGAGGGCTGGTCAGGGGCCTGCCAACTGTCTTGATAGACAGCCGCTATCGGCCGTTCGCCAGCGGGTATTGGACGTCCACGGGGTGCCACCGCACGCTCGCAGAGGATGTCTCATCGGATCTGTGCGAGGGGGTGGGGTCATGGCCGTTCCGGCCGCGGCATCCGTGCGTGATGCCTACCGGTACCGGCCGCCGGAGGTCACGGGCCTCGCCGATCTCCTCGACCGGCAGGTACGTGAACGCCCCCGTGCGCGGGCCCTGGTGGCGACCGGCGAGCGGGTGCAGCTGTCGTACCGGACGCTCTCGGGCCTGGCCGACGACGTGGCGGCCCGGCTCGGGGGTGCGGGACTTGGTCGTGGTGACGCGGTCGGTCTGATCTGCGCCAACACGGCCGAGTTCGTGGTGGCGTTGCTCGGTGCGGCGCGGGCCGGGCTGGTGGCGGCTCCGCTGGATCCCGCGCTGCCGGAGTCCCAACTTGGCGCCCGGCTGAGGGGTTTGGGGGCCCGAGCGGTGCTCCTGGATTCGTCAGGGGCCGCGGTCTCCGGGCTTCCGATGCCCGCATGGCCGTTGCGTGTGGAGGTCTCCCCGGCGGGGGCGGCCGCGGTGGTGCTCGAACCCGGACCATGTGACGTCCCGCAAGGCGCTGGGGCCTCGGGCGAGTTGTCGGAGCGGGACGCTCTCGTGCTGTTCACCGCCGGTACCACCGACCGGGCGAAGATGGTTCCGCTGACCCACGAGAACGTGGCCGCGTCCCTGCGGAACATCTGCGCCACCTACGAGTTGGGCCCGGATGACGCCACGGTCGCGGTGATGCCGTTCTTCCACGGCCACGGGCTGTTCGCGGCGCTGTTGTCCTCCCTGGCGAGCGGGGGGTGCGTGCTGCTGCCCGAGCGGGGGCGGTTCTCGGCCGGCACGTTCTGGGAGGACATGCGGGCGGTGACCGCCACGTGGTTCACGGCGGTGCCGGCCATCCACGAGATCCTTCTGGAGCGGTCGGGGCGCGAGGGCCGCGGGCCGCAGGCGCCGCCGCTGAAGTTCGTCCGCAGTTGCAGTGCGCCCCTGAACGCGGCAACTCAGCGGGCGTTGGAGCGGACGCTCGGTGCGCCCTTGCTGTCCGCGTACGGGATGACCGAGTCCTCGCACCAGGCGACCAGCGAGCCGCTGCCGCAGCGGGGAGCGCTCAGACAGGGGTCGGTGGGCCGGCCGACGGGGGTGGAGGTGCGGGTCGTGGACCGCGGCGGGCGTTCCTGTCCGGCGGGTGTGGAGGGCGAGGTGTGGGTGCAGGGGCCCACGGTCGCCCGGGGGTACCTGGCCGACGGGGACGAGTCGGCGCGGACCTTCGTCGACGGGTGGCTGCGCACCGGTGATCTGGGGGCGCTGGACGAGGACGGCTATCTGTCGCTGACCGGGCGGATCAAGAACCTCATCAACCGGGGCGGGGAGAAGATCTCGCCCGAACATGTCGAGGACATCCTCGCCGGCTGCCCGGGGGTCGCGGAGGCTGCGGTGTTCGCGGTGCCGGACGCGGTGTACGGGCAGCGGGTCGGTGCCGCCGTGGTGGTGCGCGAGGGCGAGGTCGTCGGCCGCGAGGAGATCCTGCGGTACTGCCGCGACCGGCTGGCCCCCTTCGAGGTACCGGACCGACTCGAACTGGTCACCGCACTGCCGTACACCGCGAAGGGGGGCCTGGACCGAAAGGCGATACAGGGCCGGTACGGGTCCTGACGGGCTTGGGGGTGTGGCGGTGCTCGGCGGGGGCGGTCGGAGGGGGACGGCGTACCCCACAGGCTGACCGCTGCGCGGCGAAGGCTGGCGTGGGACGACCGGAACGGTGGGCGGCCTGCGAGGGGCGGCAGGACCAGTGGGGGCACTCGGTATTAAGCGGGGGCGGTCAGCAGACAGGACATCTGGCATCAGGCCGGTCGCCGCGCAGACGGCAGCCCACGCGGGGTGGCTAGGCCGGTCGGCGGCCCGCGCGGGGCGGTCGGACCGGTCGGTGGCACGGGTCCTGCCGAGACGGTCGGCGCTCGGCACCCGGCGGGGGCCGTCGGCAGACAGGGCGTCCGACATCAGGCCGGTCGACTCGCTTACGGCGCCACGGGCGAGGCGGTCGGACCGGTCGGTGGCCCGGGAGGGGCGGTCGACCGGAGCGGTGGTACGGGGCATGCCGAGACGTCGGCGCGCGTGTGATCCGTCGCCTGTGGCCCCGGCGGGACAGGCACCCCCCTGCCGGACCGGCGCCTGGTCGGCGGCCCTTCGGCTCGGCGGACGCATCACCGCGGAGTCGACGCCGTCGGCGGGTCAGCGCAAGTGGTGTTCCGTGGGGAGGGGCGCGGCGAAGAAGTTGTCCAGGGACAGGCCTGTCGCCGCGTTGACGAAGGCGCGGGCGGCGACCGAGCCGGGGGTCGCCGCGTGGATGGCCACCGAGACCTGGGCACCTGCCTCGGGGTCGACCAGCGGCAGCGCCCGGGTGCGGCCGACCACCGGCATGGCGCGCAGCCAGGTGTGCGGGACGATGCTCGCCCAGCCACCGCCGCCGACGTGAGCGTAGAGGGAGGCGATGGAGTCCGTCTCGACCTGCGGGGTCACCACGTACCCCTTCTCCGCGAACACGGTGTCGACGATCTGCCGGATCCGCATGTCCGGCGTCAGCAGAGCGAGCGGCAGCTGGGCCGCGTCCGCCCAGGTCACGGTGGCGGACTGGGCCACCAGCTGCTCGTCCGAGACCAGCAGCATGTAGCGCTCCTGGTAGAGGGGGACGACCTGGAGCCCCTCCTGGTCGTCCGGGTCGAAATGGGCGATGGCCACGTCGAGTTCGTAGTCGCGCAGCTGGCGGTGGAGTTCCTTCGTCGAGAGCCGGGAGCGGACCTGCACCTTGGCCAGCGGGTGCGCCGCGCAGAACGCGGCCACGGGCAACGCCAGAGTGGTGGAGGCCGTGGGGTCCGTGCCCAGTCGCAGCGTGCCCGTGATGCCCGACTGCACGGCGGCCACCTCTGCCTTGAAGGCGTCCTGTTCGGCGAGAATCCGCTTGGCCCACACCACGAGCCGTTCCCCCTCGGGGGTGAGGCCCTGGTAGTTGTGGCCGCGGTTGATCAGCGTGACGTTCAGCTCCCGCTCCAGCTTGGCGATCGCGGCCGAGAGCGCGGGCTGGGAGACGTAGCAGGACTCCGCCGCCCGGGCGAAGTGCCGTTCCCTCGCCACCGCCACGAAGTATTCGAGCTGCCGGAACAGCATGAGCGGCTCCTCCCTGCCCATGGGATCACTGGCTCCATACTGTATGCAGTGTGGAGTGATGTACAGGGAGGAGACCGCACAGGTCAGCCCAGGAGCTTCACGGCGGCCACCACCAGGGGGTCGAGGCCCTCCGCTCCGGCGTCGACGAAGGCGTGGAGCCGGCTGCGCATCCGCGGGTCCCAGAACCTGCCGATGTGCCCCGCGATCGCCTCGGCGGCCTCCTCCCCCGGCAGGTGTCCGAGGTTCCTGGCGATGTCGTTGGCCATCCGGCACTCCGAGGGCACGGTCGTCGTCATCTCAGTCCACCACCGTCACGAGGTCGTTCCCGGCGGCCTCGGTCTCGTTCGACCGGTCCGGGCGGGCGAGTGCCACCTGTACGGCGGTCACCTTGTACTCGGGGCAGTTGGTGGCCCAGTCGGAGTTCTCCGTGGTCACCACGTTGGCGCCGGTGACCGGGTGGTGGAACGTGGTGTACACGACGCCGGTCGGCATACGGTCGGAGATCTCCGCACGCAGGGTGGTCTGCCCGACGCGGCTGGCCAGGGTGACCATGTCGCCGTCGTTGATGCCGCGGACCTCGGCGTCGTGCGGGTGCAGCTCCAGGATGTCCTCGGGGTGCCAGGCGACATTGCCCGTACGGCGGGTCTGGGCGCCCACGTTGTACTGGCTGAGGATCCGGCCCGTGGTGAGGACCAGCGGGAAGCGCCGGGTGCTGCGTTCGCTGGTCGGCACGTAGGACGTGACGACGAACTTGCCCTTGCCGCGCACGAATTCGTCCACGTGCATGATGGGCGTGCCCTCGGGAGCCGCCTCGTTGCACGGCCACTGGACGCTGCCGAGCTTGTCGAGGAGCTCGAAGGAGACCCCGGTGAACGTCGGGGTGACCGACGCGATCTCGTCCATGATCTGGCCGGGATGGTCGTAGGACATGGGGTAGCCCATGGCGGTGGCGATCTCGCTGACGATCTGCCACTCGTGCTTGCCCGTCTTCGGCTTCATCACCGAGCGGACCCGGTTGATGCGGCGTTCGGCGTTGGTGAAGGTGCCGTCCTTCTCCAGGAAGGAGGCTCCGGGCAGGAAGACGTGGGCGAACTTGGCCGTCTCGTTGAGGAACAGGTCCTGGACGACGACGAGTTCCATGGCTTCGAGGGCCGCGGTGACGTGCTTGAGGTTGGGGTCGGACTGGGCGATGTCCTCGCCGTGCACGAACAGGCCGCGGAAGGTGCCGTCGATGGCCGCGTCGAACATGTTGGGGATGCGAAGTCCCGGCTCCGCGAGGAGGGTTCCGCCCCAGAGGTTCTCGAAGACGGTGCGGACCGCGTCGTCGGAGACGTGCCGGTAGCCGGGCAGTTCATGGGGGAAGGAGCCCATGTCGCAGGAGCCCTGGACGTTGTTCTGGCCGCGCAGCGGGTTCACGCCGACGCCGTCGCGGCCGATGTTCCCGCACGCCATCGCGAGGTTGGCCATTCCCATGACCATGGTCGAGCCCTGGCTGTGCTCGGTGACGCCGAGGCCGTAGTAGATGGCTCCGTTGGGCGCCTCGGCGTACAGCCGTGCGGCGGCGCGGAGTTCGGCGGCCGGGACACCGGTGACGGGCTCGACCGCCTCCGGGCTGTTCTCCGGGCGGGCGATGAACTCGGCCCACTCCTCGAAGCCCTCGCAGCGCGCGTCGACGAAGGAGCGGTCGACCAGGCCCTCGGTGACGACCACGTGGGCCATGGCGTTGACGACGGCGACGTTGGTGCTGGGCCTGAGCTGGAGGTGGTGCCGCGCCTCGATGTGCGGTGAGCGCACGAGGTCGATGCGGCGCGGATCGACCACGATCAACTCGGCTCCCTCGCGCAGCCGTCGCTTCATGCGGGAGGCGAACACCGGGTGGCCGTCGGTGGGGTTGGCGCCGATCACCATGATGACGTCGGCCTCGGCGACCGAACGGAAGTCCTGGGTGCCGGCGGACTCGCCGAAGGTCTGCTTGAGTCCGTATCCCGTCGGGGAGTGGCAGACGCGGGCGCAGGTGTCGACGTTGTTGTTGCCGAAGGCCGCGCGGACCATCTTCTGTACGACGTAGACCTCTTCGTTGGTGCACCGCGAGGAGGTGATCGCGCCGATCGCGCTCGATCCGTGGCGGTCCTGGATCTCGCGCATACGGCGGGCGACCGTGCCGATCGCCTCGTCCCACTCGACCTCGCGCCAGGGGTCGGTGATCCGGTCGCGGACCATGGGCCTGAGCTGCCGGTCGGGGTGGGAGGCGTAGCCGAAGGCGAAGCGGCCCTTCACACAGGAGTGGCCTTCGTTGGCGCCGCCGTCCTTGTAGGGCACCATGCGCACGAGTTCGTCGCCGCGGAGCTCGGCCTTGAAGGAGCAGCCGACCCCGCAGTAGGCACAGGTGGTGACAACCGACCTGGTGGGCATGCCGAGTTCGACGACCGAGCGTTCCTGGAGCGTGGACGTCGGGCAGGCCTGGACGCAGGCTCCGCAGGAGACGCACTCGGAGTCCATGAAGGACTCCCCCGCGCCCGCCGAGACCTTGGAGTCGAAGCCGCGGCCCTCGATGGTGAGGGCGAAGGTGCCCTGGACCTCGCCGCAGGCGCGGACGCAGCGGGAGCAGGCGATGCACTTGGAGGGGTCGAAGTCGAAGTAGGGGTTGGAGATGTCCTTCTCCGCGTCGAGGTGGTTCTCGCCCTCGTAGCCGTAGCGGACCTGCCTGAGGCCCACCACCCCTGCCATGTCCTGGAGTTCGCAGTCCCCGTTGGCCGGGCAGGTGAGGCAGTCCAGCGGATGGTCGGAGATGTAGAGCTCCATGACGCCCTGGCGGAGCTTCTCCACCTTCGGGGTCTGGGTGCTGACCTTCATGCCGTCGGTGCAGGGGGTGGTGCAGGACGCCGGGGTGCCGCGCCGGCCGTCGATCTCGACCACGCACAACCGGCAGGAGCCGAACGCCTCCAGGCTGTCGGTGGCACAGAGTTTGGGGATGTCGACGCCGGCCTGCGCGGCCGCGCGCATCACCGAGGTGCCCTCGGGGACGGTCACCGGAAGACCGTCCACCTCCACCGACACCGTTGCCGGGCCCGGCCGTTCAGGGGTTCCGAAGTCGGGTTCCTTGAGCAGGCTCATGCCGTGCCCTCCGTCGCTCGTACGGGGTGGATCTCCAGCAGCCGACGGCCGCCGAGGAAGTCGTCGGGGAAGTGGGTCAGGGCGCTGCGCACGGGGAGCGGGGTCAGCCCGCCCATCGCGCACAGCGAGCCCTCGGTCATCAGGTCGCAGAGGTCTTCGAGCAGGGCGAGGTTCTCGTCCCGGTGGGTGCCGGCGACGATCTTGTCGATCACCTCCACGCCGCGCACCGCGCCGACCCGGCACGGGGTGCACTTGCCGCAGGACTCCTCGGCGCAGAACTCCATCGCGAAGCGGGCCTGCGCCGCCATGTCGACGCTGTCGTCGAACACGACCACTCCGCCGTGGCCGACCATCGCCCCGGCGGCCGCGAACGCCTCGTAGTCCATGGGCAGGTCGAACATCGACTCCGGCAGGTACGCCCCGAGCGGTCCGCCGACCTGTGCGGTGCGCACCGGGCGTCCGGAACGGGTGCCGCCGCCGTACTCCTCGATGAGCTCGCGCAGGGTGATGCCGAAGGCGGTCTCCACGATGCCGCCGTGGGCGATGTTCCCGCCGAGCTGGAACACCTGGGTGCCGCGGGAGCGTTCGACCCCGAGTTCCTGGTAGGCCCGCGCGCCCTCGGCCATGACCACGGGCACGGTGGCGAGGGTGAGGACGTTGTTCACCACGGTCGGCTTGCCGAACAGGCCCTCGATCGCTGGGATCGGCGGTTTCGCGCGGACCATGCCGCGCTTGCCCTCCAGGCTCTCCAGCATGGAGGTCTCCTCGCCGCAGATGTACGCGCCCGCGCCGACGCGGACATGCAGGTCGAAGTCGAGGGCGGAGCCGAGGATGTTCCGGCCGAGCCAGCCGTGCTCGCGCGCGATGCCGATCGCCCGGCGCATCGTGGCCACCGCGTCCGGGTATTCCGAACGGATGTATATGTAGCCCTCGTTCGCTCCGACCGCGTGCGCGGCGATGGTCATGCCCTCGATGAGCATGAACGGGTCGCCCTCCATGACCATGCGGTCGGCGAAGGTCCCGCTGTCGCCCTCGTCGGCGTTGCAGCAGACGAACTTCAGCTCGTCCTCGCAGTCGAGCACGGTCTTCCACTTGATCCCGGCGGGGAATCCCGCGCCGCCGCGGCCGCGCAGTCCGGACGCGGTGACCTCGGCGACCACGTCTGCGGGGCCGAGCTCCAGGGCGGCGCGCAGTCCCGCGAGGCCGCCGTGCGCCTCGTAGTCCTCGGCGGACAGGGGGTCGGTCACGCCGACCCGGGCGAAGGTCACGCGGTTCTGGCGTGCCAGCCAGGGCAGTTCGTCGACGATGCCGAGCCGCAGCGGATGGTCCGCGCCGTCGAGCATGCCGGCCGCCAGGAGCCCGTCGACGTCCTCCGGGGCCACCGGGCCGTATCCGACGCGCCCTTGGGGAGTCACCACCTCGACCAGGGGCTCCAGCCACAGCATCCCGCGCGATCCGTTGCGTACGACGTCCAGGGCGAAGTCTCCCCGGCCGGCGGCCTGTTGCAGCGCGTGCGCGACCTCGTCGGCGCCGACGGACCTGGCCGCGGAGTCACAGGGGACGTAGACCGTGGCCGTGGAGTGCGAAGGGGTGTTCATGAGGACACCGTCCCGTCGAGGATCGAGCCCAGTCGCGCCGGGTCGACTCGTCCGTACAGCCGTCCGTTCGCCTCCACGGCCGGCCCGAGCGCGCAGTTGCCGAGGCAGAAGACCTGTTCCAGGGTGACCGAGCCGTCCGCCGTGGTCTCTCCCATGCGGAGGCCGGACTCGCTTGCGTAGCTCACCAGTTGGCCTGCGCCCAGGGCCTGGCATGCTTCGGCCCGGCAGATGCGCACGGTGGTGCGGCCCGCGGGCTCGCGTCGGAAGTCGTGGTAGAAGGTCACGACTCCGTGGACGTCCGCCCGGGAGAGGTTGAGCTCCTCGGCGAGCACCGGCACCGCCTCCTGTGGCACATGACCCAACTCGGCCTGGAGGGCGTGCAGTACGGGCAGCAGCGGACCGCGCTCGCCCCGGTGCCGGGCCACCACCCTCCGGACCACGCTCTCGACCGTCACGTCAGTCCCGCTGGTCGTCATGATCGCTTCGCCTTCCGTCCCACGGGTCCCCGGCGAGAGGTGCAGGAGACACAGACAATACTCCATACAGACTTCTGTATACACAACCCAGCCGTACGGCACCATGCGACGCCCACCGGGAGATGGCAGACGCCATGTTGCATACCAAAACCTGTATGCTGACGCGGCTGTTCGGCAACCCTCCGGGCGGCTCCCACTCGGCACAGCCGCCGCCCGCGACCCCGGCGGCAGAACGGGACAACCATGCGCGAGGCACTCACGGCAGCAGCGTCCCGGCGCGTCACCCGCCCGGCACCGCTGCGTCAGGCCGTGTACGACGCCCTCACCGAGCTCATCGTCAACGGTTCCCTCAAGCCCGGCCAGCACCTGGTCGAGGCGGAGCTCGCCGAGCATCTCGGCGTCAGCCGGCAGCCGGTCCGCGAGGCTCTCCAGCGGCTCCAGACCGCCGGATGGGTCGACCTGCGCCCCGCCCAGGGGGCCTTCGTGCACTCCCCCACCGAGGAGGAGGCGGCCCAACTGCTCGGGGTGCGGGCGGTCCTGGAGACCTACTCCGCGCAGCTCGCCGCCAAGAACGCGAAGCCCGAGGACATCACTCGTCTTGATGAACTCCAGCTGGACGGTGTCGCCGCGCTCGCCGACGGCGACGTCGACCGGCTGGTCGCCGCCAACACCGCGCTGCACGACTACATCACCGCCGTGGCCGACAACGCCGTACTGGCCGAACTGATCGCCCAGGTCGGCCAGAAGGTCCGCTGGTACTACACCCCCATCGCCAAGCCCCGCGGCAAGGAGGCCTGGAACGAGCACTCCCAGCTCATCAAGGCCATCGCCAAGGGTGACGCCGACCGGGCAGGCGAGATCATGCGGGCACACACCGAGCGCACGACCGACTTCTACCGCAGGCAGATCGCGGCCGCGGAGAAGCGGGGGTAGTCGGCGCGGGTGCGGGACCTGCCGGGGGTGTGGGGGTTGCCGGGGGCGTTGGACTCGCCGGCGGCGATGGACTTGCCGGGGGCGTTGGCGTTCGCGGCAGGCTCCGGTGCGGGTGGCGGTCGGTTCGCGGAAGACTCCCGTGCGGGTGACGGCCGGTTCACGGAAGGCTCCTGTGCAGGTAAGGGCCCGCTCGCCACAGGCTCCGGTGCGGGTGGCGGGCGATTCGCAGCAGGCCCCCGTGCACGTGACGGCCGGTCCACGGCACGCTCCCGTGCAGGCGGCGGCCCGTTCACGGCAGACTCCCCTGCAGGTAAGGGCCCGCTCGCCACAGGCTCCCGTGCGGGTGGCGGCCGATTCGCCGCAGGCCCCCGTGCACGCGGCGGCCGGTCCACGGCACGCTCCCGTGCAGGCGGCGGCTGGTTCGCGTCGCGCTCCGGTGCGGGTGGCGACCGGTTCACGGCAGGCCCCCGTGCAGGTGACGGCCCGTTCATGGCAGGCCCCTGCCCACATGGCGGCCGGTGTCGCTCCGGCGAGCGGTTCCCCTCGCACGGCTCAGGACGCGGCGAGGGAGCCGGCGGGGTGGCGGGCGGCGGTCCCGAGGTCCACGGCATCGAGGGCCCGCGGGCGGCGGGTCTCGGCGGCGGCCCGGAGTTCGAGCAGCCAGGGCAGGACCGTGCGCAGCACGTGGTCGAGCCCGCCGCCGTCCGTGCCGAGCATCGCCTCGGCGGGTACGAGCACCGGATCGGCGAAGACCGTGGACGTCGCGCTGCCGCGAGGCCCCGTGACGCCGGGCCGCGCCGGGACGAAGAGGTCCGGGGCGTGCGCCGGGACCGCCCAGAGGGTCAGTCCGTCGGGAGCGTTGAGGGGGCGGGAGGACCAGACGTAGGTGTCGGCCTCCCCCGCCGCGACCACCCGCCGCTTGCGGGCTCGCAGGGCGACCACGCCTCCTGAACGGGTGGCGACGGAGCGCGGCACGAGGAGCTGGGTCTGCGCCGTAAGCCCGTCCACCTCACGCCCACTCCCGCTCGCTCCCTCCCCGTCCACCTCTCCCTCCTCCGACTCCGACTCCGACTCCGACTCCGACTCCGCGAGGGCGAGACTGCCCAGGTGGCGTCCGGCGGCGATCTCGGCGCGCAGCCAGGGGCCGCCGCAGGCATCGATGACGGCGACCGCCGTGTAGTGGGACCGGAGCACGGCCGCCGTGGCCGGGCAGACGCGCGCGGTTCGTGCGACGACATCGGCGGCTTCCGGCAACCCCCGCCCCCCACCGCCGAATTCGGTGGAGACGGTGAGTCCCAGGAGCCCCGCGCGGCCCAGTGCCGTGACGGCGCCGCGAGGGAACCGGCCCTGGACGGCCGCCGCTTCCGCGGCGGGTGCGACGACGTCGGTCAGGACTTCGGAGAGAGCAGTGCGGTACGACACGGGGCGACCCCCTCGGGCGTGGCTGATGTTCCACTGCCGAACGATAATTGCATACAGTATTCTGAATGGGAAGGTGGCCGCGCCCGGGGTCCAGCCGGGCGACCCAGCGTCGAACGAGGGAGACAGGGCCCATGCCCGACACACCCACCGCGACAGCCCCTGGCCCGATCAGCAGGCCCACCCCGCTCCGCCAGGCCGTCTACGAGACCCTCACCGAAATGATCATCAACGGCTCCCTCAAACCCGGCCGGCATCTCGTCGAGGCCGAACTCGCCGTCAGTCTCGGCGTCAGCCGGCAGCCGATCCGTGAGGCGCTCCAGCGGCTCCAGACCGCCGGTTGGGTCGACCTGCGCCCCGCCCAGGGAGCCTTCGTCCACTCCCCCACCGCCGAGGAGTGCGCTCAACTCCTCAGTGTCCGGGCCCTCTTGGAGACTCACTCCGCACGCGGCGCCGCCCTGCACGCCACCTCGCGCGACGTCGCCCGGCTGTGGGAACTCCAGCAGACCGGACTGGCAGCTCTGGCGGCCGAGGACGCCCGGGCCGTCGTGGAGGCGAACGCCGCCCTCCACACCCACATCACCCAGCTGTCCCGCAACGCGGTCCTCGCCGAGCTCATCCCCCAGGTCGACCGGCGGGTGCGCTGGTACTACATGCCCATCGCCAGGCCTCGCGGCAAGGACGCCTGGAACGAGCACGCGAGGATCATCGAGGCCATCGGCGAGGGCGCTCCCGACCGCGCCGAGGAGCTCATGCGCCGCCACACGCGCAACACGACCGAGTTCTACTGCGCCCAGATCGCCGCGGCGGCCGGCCGGGGCGCCTGACCCCGGCCGGTCGCCGACGTGTGCGGGAGTCTCAGGAGCTCGGGGTCGTCTCCCGCAACAGCCCGGTCGCCACGTCGAAGACGAACCCGCGCACGTCGTCGGTGTGCGGGAGGAACGGCGAGGTGCGCACCCGCTGCATGGACTGCCGTACATCCTGGTCCACGTCCCGGAAGGCCTCCACCGCCCAGGCGGGACGTTGGCCGACCTCCAGCTCGAGTTCGTGCCGGAAGTCCTCGGTCAGGGTCTGCAGACCGCAGCCGGTGTGGTGGATGAGGACCACACTGCGGGTGCCGAGCGCCCGCTGGCTGATCGTCAGGGAGCGGATCGTGTCATCGGTGACGACACCTCCCGCGTTGCGAATGGTGTGGCAGTCGCCGAGCTCCAGGCCGAGCGCGGCGTGCAGGTCGAGGCGAGCGTCCATGCAGGCCACGACGGCGACGCGCAGGACGGGGCGGGCGCCCATGCCGGGGTCGGTGAACCCGGCGGCGTAGGCACGGTTGGCTTCCACGAGCCGGTCGGTGACGGTCGCGGTTCGGGGTGGTGAGGTCGACATGTGGGGCTCCCTCTCTCCGGTCGAGTTGTCGGTTGGTCGAGTAGTCGAGTCGGTCAGATGACGCCCTGCTCCCGGAGACGCGGCAACTCGTCCTGGGACAAGCCGAGTTCGCCGATGTAGATCTCGTGGTTGTGCTGGCCGAGGAGGGGTGGGGTGGTGATGGTGGTGGGGGAGTCGGAGAGTTTGAGGGGGTTGCCGACGGTGGTGAAGGTGCCGCGGTGGGGGTGGTCGACCTCGACGATCATGTCGTTGTCGGCGAGTGCGGGGTCCTCGATGATCTCCCTGGTCGACAGGATCGGCCCGCAGGGAATGTTCGCGCGGTTGAGGTGGTGCAGGACCTGCCGTTTGGGCAGGGTGGCGGTCCATTCCTCGATCAGCTGGAACATCTTCGCCAGTTTCGGCAGCCGTGCCTGGGGGGTGGACCACTCGGGGTCGTCGGCGAGTTCGGGCCGGCCGATGAGAGCGGCGAGCGGCTGCCAGCCCTGGGGCTGGACGATGACGTAGACGTAGTCGTTGGGTCCGCCGGGTGCGCAGCGCACGGCCCAGCCGGGCTGGCCGCCGCCGGAGGCGTTGCCGGAGCGGGGCACCTCGTCGCCGAAGTCCTCGTTGGGGTATTCCGCCAGCGGCCCGTGGGCCAGGCGCTGCTGGTCACGGAGCTTGACCCGGCACAGGTTGAGCACCGCGTGCTGCATGGCCACGTCCACGCGCTGGCCGCGTCCGGTCCTCTCGCGCTGCAGGAGCGCGGCCAGCACGGCGGCCACCGCGTGGATACCGGTGCCGGAGTCACCGATCTGCGCCCCGGTCGCCAGCGGCGGCCCGTCCTCGAACCCGGTGGTGGCCATCGAGCCGCCCATCGCCTGCGCCACCACCTCGTACGCCTTGAAATCCATGTACGGGCCCGGGCCGAAGCCCTTGATCGACGCATACACGATCCGCGGGTTGATCTCCCGGATCCGCTCCCAGGGGAAACCCATCCGCTCCACCGCGCCCGGCGCGAAGTTCTCCACCAGCACATCCGCACCCCGGATCAGCGCGGTCAGGATCTCCCGCCCCCGCTCCGTCTTCACATTCAGCGTGATGCTGCGCTTGTTGCAGTTGAGCATCGTGAAATACAGCGAGTCCGCCTCCGGCACATCCCGCAACTGACCCCGCGTGACATCCCCGCCCGGCGCCTCCACCTTCACCACATCCGCCCCCAGCCACGCCAGCAACTGCGTCGCCGACGGACCCGACTGCACATGCGTCATGTCCAGCACCCGCACACCATCAAGCGCCAACGTCATGCTCGCCACCCCATCTCCGCGTCGTCGTGTGTTCGCCGGTGCCCGCGCGGCGCCCCTTCGCGGGGCGCCGTCCGGACCTGCCTCACGGCATCAGCTGGTACTCGGGGAAGTTGCCGGGCAGCCGTTCGTCTGCGGGGCCCCGAGTGACCGCGCGCACGAGAAGTTCGCCCCCGACGAAGGCACCGCGCCAGGACGCTCCGAACCCGCCGAACAGCTCGTCTCGGTCGCCGCGGGAACGCGGTGTGCCGTGACCGACCTTGAACGCGCGGATCTGCGGGGCGAGCCGGTCGAAGGTGGCCCGGTCGTCGGTGGACAGCGTGGCGACCAGCGCGCCGTTGGAGGCGTTCATGGCGGCCAGCAGTTCCGCCTCGGTGTCGACCAGGACGATGGTGTCGACCGGGCCGAAGGGTTCCGCGTGGTGCAGGGGTGAGGACGGGGGCGGGCCCAGAAGGGTGACCGGCTGGACGTACGCCGAGGTGTCCTGGCCGGGCAGGAAGCGGGCGTCGGCCTCGCTGCCGCGGTGCACGGGGACCGCGCCGCGGTTGATGGCCTCGGCGACCTGGTCGCGCAGTTCCTTCGCCTTGGCCGCGTTGATCACCGGCCCGAAGTCCAGTGCGGGGTAGGGGTCGTCGGGGTTCTCGACGGCGAGCGGGTGGCCGAGGCGCAGGGTGCGCACGGCGGGGAGGTAGGCCGCCAGGAACTCGTCGAAGAGCTCGCGCTGGACGACGAACCGCGGGTAGGCGGTGCAGCGCTGCTTGCCGTAGTCGAAGAGCTTGGGGATGACGGCGGTCAGCGCGTCCCAGTCGGTGTGGTTCCAGATGCCCCAGGTGTTGAGTCCCTCCTGTTCGAGGACATGGCGCTTGCCGAGGTCGGCGACGGCCGTGGCGACGGCGGCGCCGGTGTCGCGGCCGCCGACGAAGGAGACGCAGCCGATCTCGGGCGCCCGCACCAGCGCCTCGGACAGTTCTCCCCCGCTGCCGCTGACGAGGGTGACGGGGATTCCCTCGCGGGCGGCGAGCGCGCAGGCCAGGGTCAGACAGGCGACACCGCCGTCGGTCGGGGTCTTGGCGATGACCGCGTTGCCCGCCAGTGCCTGCACCAGCATGGCGTGGACGAGCACGCTCATCGGGTAGTTCCAGCTGGCGATGTTGGACACCGGGCCGTCCAGCGGGACCCGGCCCTCGACCATCGGTTCGATGCCGTCGACGTACCAGCGCACGCCGTCGATGGCCCGGTCGACGTCCGCCTGCGCGAGCCTCCAGGGTTTGCCGATCTCCCAGACCAGCAGGAGGGCGAGGAGTTCGCGGTGCTGGGTGAGGGCGTCGAGGGTGGCCGCGACGCGGGCCCGGCGTTCTTCCAGCCGGATGTGCCGCCAGGCGCGGTGCTGGTCGAGGGAGGCGCGAACGGCCCGGTGGGCGGCTTCCCGGTCCAGGCGCGGCGGGCCGGCGATCGGGCTGCCGTCGACGGGGCTGGTGGCGGGCAGGGCCCGGCCGTCGGCCCGCCAGGCGGAGGCCCAGAGGTTGAGGACGCGGTCGTCCCGGAATGCCTCGGGGGCGACGGCGAGGCAGCGCTGCCAGGCGTCGTTCCAGGAGGTGCCGGACTTCAGCACGAGCTGGGTGGAGTCGAGGGTGGTTGTCATGTGGTGTCTCCGCTCTCGGTGCACAGTCGGGGGCGGGGTGTGAGGGAGCGCGGCGGGGTCGGCTGTGCCGACGTCCGCCGCTGTGGGGTTCCGGGTCAGGCCCGAGGGGCCTCGCGGACCGTGTCCAGCAGGGCGAGCACGAGGCGGGCCGTCTCGGTCGGGGTGTCGCCGACCTTGACGCCGACCGCCTCCAGCGACTGCTTCTTGGCCTGCGCCGTGCCCGCCGAACCGGACACGATGGCGCCGGCGTGGCCCATCGTCCTGCCCTCGGGCGCGGTGAATCCGGCGATGTAGCCGACGACGGGTTTGGTGACGTGCTCGCGGACGTACGCGGCCGCCCGTTCCTCGGCGTCGCCGCCGATCTCCCCGATGAGGACGATCAGTTCGGTGTCGGGGTCGTCCTGGAAGGCCGCCAGGCAGTCGATGTGGGTGGTGCCGACGACGGGGTCCCCGCCGATGCCGACACAGGTGGAGAAGCCGATGTCGCGCAGCTCGTGCATGAGTTGGTAGGTGAGCGTGCCCGACTTGGACACCAGACCGATACGGCCGGACCTGGTGATGTCCGCGGGGATGATGCCCGCGTTGGACTGGCCGGGGGTGATCAGGCCGGGGCAGTTGGGTCCGACGATCCGTGTCCCCTTCTTCCTCGCGTACGAGGTGAAGGCGACGGAGTCGTGCACGGGGATGCCCTCGGTGATGACGACGGCCAGTGCGATGCCCGCGTCGACGGCCTCGACGACCGCCGCTCGAGCGAAGGCGGGTGGCACGAAGACGACGGTGACGTCCGCTCCGGTCGCCCGGACGCCGTCGGCGACGGAGCCGAAGACGGGGACGGCACGGTCGTCGAAGTCGACCGTCCGCCCGGCCTTGCGCGGGTTGACGCCGCCCACCACGTCGGTGCCCGCGGCGAGCATCCGCCGGGTGTGTTTCATGCCCTCGCCGCCGGTCATGCCCTGGACGAGGACCCTGGACTCCTTGGTCAGGAAGATGGCCATGTCCCGCTCCTTCAGGCTGCGTTAGCGAGTTCGGCGGCACGGCGGGCGGCACCGTCCATGGTGGTGGCCTGCTGGACCAGGGGGTGGGCGTGCCCGTCGAGGACGGCCCGGCCCCGGGCGGCGTTGTTGCCGTCCAGGCGTACGACGAGCGGCTTGTCGAGCCGTACCTCGTCCAGTGCCCTGACGATGCCGTCGGCGACCGCGTCGCAGGCGGTGATGCCGCCGAAGACGTTGACGAGGACGGACTTCACGGCCGGGTCGGACAGGATGACCGACAGTCCGTCGGCCATGACCTGGGCCGAGGCTCCGCCGCCGATGTCGAGGAAGTTGGCGGGCCGGGCCCCGCAGCCGGCGACCACGTCCAGGGTCGACATGACCAGGCCGGCGCCGTTGCCGATGATGCCGACCTCGCCGTCGAGCTTGACGTAGTTGAGGCCCCTCGCGGCGGCGGCCGCCTCCAGCGGATCGTCGCATGCGAGCGGCTCGGCGCCCCAACGGGCCTGCCGGAAGCGGGCGTTGTCGTCGAGGGTGACCTTGGCGTCGAGGGCGAGGAGCTGCCCCTGCCGAGCCCGGACGAGCGGGTTGACCTCGACGAGGACGGCGTCCTCGCGGACCAGCACCTCCCACAGCCGTACGAGGACGTCGACGGTCTGCGGGGGCAGTCCGGCCGCCTCGGCGATCTCGCCCGCCTTCGCCGAGGTGACGCCCTCCGCGGGGTCGATGTGCACGCGGGCGACCGCCTCCGGGCGGACCGCGGCGACCTCCTCTATGTCCGTGCCGCCCTCCGCCGAGGCGATGGCGAGGAAACGGCCGGCGGCTCGGTCGAGGACGTAGGCGACGTAGAACTCGCTCTCGATGTCCACGGGTTCGGCCAGCATGACCTTGCCCACCGCGTGTCCCTTGATGTCCGTGCCGAGGATCCGGCGAGCCGTCCGCTCGGCCTCGGCGGGGTCGGCGGCGAGCCGGACCCCACCCGCCTTGCCCCGGCCTCCGGTCCTGACCTGCGCCTTGACGATGACAGCGCCGCCGAGCCTCCGGGCGATCGCGCGGGCCTCCTGGGGCGAGTCGGTGACCTCGGCCCGTGGCACGGGGATCCCGTGTTCCTCGAAAAGCCCCCGTGCTTCGTGCTCGTACAGGTCCATGCTTGGGCTCCCGTCTCAAAGTGCACGACTCAAAAGTGCTGCACGCCCCCTGGACATCACCCATCGGATGCGGGATAACAATCTTCATACAGTATTCGTCGACTGTATGCAATGTGCCAAACCTGGCCGTGAGGTGATCCATGACGTTGGCGCTTGATGGTGTGCGGGTGCTGGACATGACGCATGTGCAGTCGGGTCCGTCGGCGACGCAGTTGCTGGCGTGGCTGGGGGCGGATGTGGTGAAGGTGGAGGCGCCGGGCGGGGATGTCACGCGGGGTCAGTTGCGGGATGTGCCGGAGGCGGACTCGCTGTATTTCACGATGCTCAACTGCAACAAGCGCAGCATCACGCTGAATGTGAAGACGGAGCGGGGGCGGGAGATCCTGACCGCGCTGATCCGGGGTGCGGATGTGCTGGTGGAGAACTTCGCGCCGGGCGCGGTGGAGCGGATGGGTTTCCCCTGGGAGCGGATCCGGGAGATCAACCCGCGGATCGTGTATGCGTCGATCAAGGGCTTCGGCCCGGGCCCGTACATGGATTTCAAGGCGTACGAGGTGGTGGCGCAGGCGATGGGCGGCTCGATGGCCACCACCGGGTTCGAGGACGGGCCGCCGCTGGCGACCGGGGCGCAGATCGGTGACTCCGGCACCGGTATCCACGCGGTGGCCGCCGTGCTGGCCGCGCTCCTGCAGCGCGAGAGGACCGGACGCGGCCAGCGCGTGGACGTGGCCATGCAGCACGCGGTGCTCAACCTGTGCCGGGTCAAGCTCCGTGACCAGCAGCGCCTGGCCCACGGGCCGCTGGCGGAATACCCCAACGAGGACTTCGGCGACGAGGTGCCCCGCTCCGGCAACGCCTCCGGCGGCGGCCAGCCCGGCTGGGCCGTGCGCTGCGCACCCGGCGGACCCAACGACTACGTCTACGTCATCGTCCAGCCCCAGGGCTGGCAGCCGCTCGCCGCTCTCATCGGCCGGCCCGAACTCGCCGACGACCCCGAGTGGTCCACCCCCCAGGCACGGCTGCCGAAACTGGCGAAGATGTTCCAGCTGATCGAGGAATGGACCGCCACCCTGCCCAAACGGCAGGTCCTGCACCACCTCAACCGCGCGAACATTCCCTGCGGGCCGATCCTGTCGACCAGGGAGATCATCGAGGACCCCGCACTCGCCGACAACGACATGATCGTCGAGGTCGACCACCCCCACCGCGGCACCTTCACCACCGTCGGCAACCCCCTCAAACTCTCCGACTCCCCCACCACCATCACCACCCCACCCCTCCTCGGCCAGCACAACCACGAGATCTACATCGGCGAACTGGGTCTCGGCGACGAGGAGTTGCGGCTGCTCGAAGCGGGCGGGGTGATCTGACGTGGTGCACCGGAGCCATGTCCCGCGGCCGTTGGGCGGTGGTCCATGACGTGAACGAGCACGGGGTCCGGCGACGGTGCGCGTCGGCCGGCCCCGGAGATCCGTGCGCGCACGAAAGGAATTTGGACAGGGGGCGCTGGCCAGATCTTTCGACGCAAGGAGTGCTTGAAGACTATGACAACCATCGACTACTCGTCGTCCGCCACCTTCAGGGAGGTGACGGACCGCAACGGCCGCGTGTACCGGATCGGCGAGACCGACCGGAACATCATGGGACGACCACGATGGACCATGGTGCTCTTCCCGTGGATGGGCATGCTGGGCATCAGTTCCTCGGAGTACGCGTTCACGTCGGCCGAGGACACACTGCACGAGGCGCATCTGTGGAGCAGTGGGCACATCTTCTGGCTGATGGGTGTGTGGGTGTTCTTCCAGGCGGCCGTGGCCTTCCCGGCCGGGCAGCTGCGGGAGAGCGGAAAGCTCCCAGCCCGCTACGCGATGATGATCGGCGCGCTGGGCACCGTGCTCGGCTATCTCTCGCTCGCGTTCGCACCGAACGTGATCGTCGCCTATCTGGGCTTCGGTGTGTGCAGCGGTATCGGCGCCGGTCTTGTGTACGCGACCTGCGTGAACATGGTCGGCAAGTGGTATCCGGAGCGCAAGGGCGGCAAGACCGGCATGGTCAACGGCGGTTTCGCCTACGGCTCGGTGCCCTTCGTCTTCCTGTTCACCTCGTACATGGACCTGAGCAACTACCGGGGCGTCCTGGTGACGGTGGGCCTCGTCTGCTGCTCGGTGGTGGCGTTCGCCGGCTGGTTCTTCAAGGACCCGCCGAAGAACTGGTGGCCGCCGCACGTCGACCCGCTGAGGATGACCGACGACCCGAAGATCCGGCGGGCGCTGGAGAAGAACCCGCCGGCGGTCAAGCAGTACACCCCGAAGGAAGCGGCGCGTACGCCCGTCCTGTGGATGATGTGGTTCTGCCTGCTGTGCACGGCGGGCATCAACATCTTCGGCATCGCCTTCCAGGTGCCCTTCGGCAAGGACATGGGCTTCGCGGGCGGGATCGTGGCCACCGCGATGTCGCTGAAGGCGATCGTCAACGGCACCGGGCGCGGTGTGATCGGCTGGATCTCCGACAAGTTCGGCCGCCGCAACACCCTGATCATCGTGTGTCTGGTGCTGGGCACCGCGCAGTTCGGTGTGCTGGTCTCGGGCCAGATGGGCAGCATGCCGTTCTTCCTCTTCTGCTCCATGGTCTCCGGCTTCGGCGGCGGCGCGATCTTCCCGCTGTTCGCCGCGATGACGGCCGACTACTTCGGTGAGAACAACAACGCCTCCAACTACGGCATGGTCTACAGCTCGAAGCTCATCTCGGGCCTCGTGGGCTCCGGCGTCGGCTCGATCGTGGTCGGCGCCTGGGACTACGAGGGCGCGTTCGTCCTGGCCGGCTGCATCGGCCTGAGCTCCGCGGTGCTGGCGCTGTTCCTCAAGGCGCCCGGCCGGCCCAAGACCAGCCGTCGGACCGTACCCAACCCGCAACCGCTCGGCGAGGAAATGGCCTGACATGACGGCAGATCCGTACGCAGCACGCAGCGAGACCGACAAGAGCGCACAGTCAACCGCCGCACCACGTCCCTACCGAGAAGTGACCGACGCGGGCGGCCGCGTCTACCGCATCGGCGAGACCGACCGGGACATCCTCGGCCACTCGCGCAAGCTCATGGTGTATCTGCCCTGGATCACCATGATGGCCATCAGCGTCTTCGAGTACGCGTACGGCTCGGCCGAGGACACCCTGTCCCACGCCCACGGCTGGACGCAGAGCAACACCTTCTGGATCCTCAGCGTCTGGGTCTTCTTCCAGGCCGGCATCGCCTTCCCCGCGGGCTGGCTGCGGGAGAAGGGCATCCTGACCGCCCGACAGGCCATGTACATCGGCTCGGGCATGTGCCTGGTCGGGTTCCTCGCCCTGTCGCACCTGGGCAACGTCGTGCTGGCGATCCTGGGATTCGGCGTCATCGGGGGAATCGGCGCCGGACTGGTCTACGCGACCTGCATCAACATGGTCGGCAAATGGTTCCCCGAACGCCGGGGAGCGAAGACCGGGTTCGTCAACGGCGGCTTCGCGTACGGATCACTGCCCTTCATCTTCATCTTCAACTACGGCTTCGACACGGCGAACTACCACCGTGTCCTGGACCTCATCGGCTGCTACATCCTGATCGTGGTCGTCGGGTGCGCGTTCTTCTTCAAGGACCCGCCGAAGAACTGGTGGCCCGCCGACATCGACCCGCTCACCCACGGCGGCAGCGAGAAGGGGGCCGGCGCTCTGGCCAAGAACCCTCCGGCGGTACGGCAGTTCACGCCGAAGGAGGCCGTCAGGACCGGCATGCTTCCCCTCATGTGGGTCGCCCTCGTGATGACCGCGGGAGTGTCGATCTTCGGGATCTCCTTCCAGGTCGACTACGCCAAGGAAGTGGGTTTCGGCCCGCTCGTGGCGGCCTCCTCGATGGGTGTCATGGCGGTCATCAACGGCATCGGGCGCGGTGTGGTGGGCTGGCTGTCCGACAAGTGGGGCCGCAAGTCCACGCTGGTGTTCGTCATCGTCGTCCTGGGTCTGGCCCAGTTCGGGGTGATCTGGGCGGGCGACATCAAGAGCGAGTCGCTGTTCCTGGTCTTCGCGTTCCTGTCCGGGTTCGGCGGCGGCGCCTTCTATCCGCTGTTCGCGGCGCTCACCCCGGACTACTTCGGGGAGAACTACAACGCCTCCAACTACGGGCTGGTGTACAGCGGCAAGCTGATCAGCGGCCTGTTCGGCGGCGGCCTCGGCTCCATGGTCGTCGCGGCGTGGGGCTACGACGGGGCGTACGCCCTGGCCGGCGCCACCTCGATGCTCGCGGCGGCGATCGCCCTGCTGCTGCGGCAGCCGGGACGGCCCCGGAGCGGGGCGCCGGCACCGCAGCCGCAAGCCGCGGCCTGAACGGGGGAACACGCACGGATCAGGCGGCCCTCCGCCCCGGCCCTGGCCGGGAAAGGGCCGCCTGATCCGATCGCTCGATGCCCGCGGGCGACCCGGCGACCCTACGACGTCCTGGGCCCGTCGGTCTCGAAGTGGTCCGGTGGCTACTTCTCGCGGTCGTGGTACATCTTCCGCGTCTGTTCGGTGTGTTGGCGCATGACCGCGGTGGCGCGCTGTTCGTCCCGGGCGGCGATCGCGGCGATCAGCTCACGGTGCTCGATCCAGGACTGCCGGCCGCGCTGCCGGGCGATCGGCGTGTAGTACCAGCGCACCCGGCGGTCCACCTGGGCCGCCAGTTCGGCGAGGACCGCGTTGCCCGCCAGTTCCATGACCTTGGCGTGCAGCCGGGCGTTCAGGGCGACGGCGGCGTCCACGTCGTCCGCGGCGACCGCACTCTCGCCCTGCGCGCAGAGCTCCTCCAGTACGGCGATGCCCGCGCTGCCCGCGTTCGCGGCGGCGAGCCGGGCCGCCTCCGCCTCCAACAACGTACGCACAGTGAGGAGTTGATCCGCCTCCTCGTCCGTCGGCTCATGCACGAACGCACCCTGGGCCGGCCGCAGATCCACCCACCCCTCGGTGTTCAACCGCTGCAACGCCTCCCGCACCGGCTGCCGGGACACCCCCAGATGACCGGCCAGCTCGCTCTCCACGAGATGCTGACCCGGCTGCAGAGCGCGAGTGGTGATGAGTTCCAGCAGCGCGCCGTACACGCGGTCGCGCAGTGGACCGGGGCGCTCGAGCCTGGGCACCGTCCCGTACGGCAGTCCTGTCGTCGGCAGCATCACGGTCCCTCCTGCACAGCGTCGTCGCTGCAGCTGAGAGCCAAGTATGAATTGGTTTTCGCCTACAGTCTACGGCGCACAACCACCGTCGGCGCGGGCCGTGCGGGGGCGTAGCAGCAGCTCACGGCCTGGGTGTCGTCATAACTCTTGCTGAGCGGACTCTCCATCCTGTAGACAATATCCAGTCGACAAAGTCGGCAGTTCCTCGGTCACCCTCACCGAACGGAGCTTCCACCCATGAAAGTCGCAGTCCTCGGCGCCGGAGCCATCGGTGCTTACGTCGGCGCGGCACTCCACCGCGCCGGCGCCGACGTCCATCTCATCGCCCGCGGTCCGCACCTGGCGGCCATGCGGGAGCACGGCGTCCAGGTCCTCAGCCCGCGCGGCGACTTCACGGCCCGCGCCCACGCCACCGACGACCCGGCCGAGATCGGCCCGGTCGACTACGTCTTCCTCGGTCTGAAGGCCAACTCGTACGCGGCGTGCGGGCCGCTCATCGAGCCCCTTCTCACCGACACGACGGCGGTCATCGCGGCCCAGAACGGTATCCCCTGGTGGTACTTCCACCGGCACGGCGGCCCGCACGACGGCCACCGCATCGAGAGCGTGGACCCGGGGGGCGCGGTCAGTGCGGTGCTCGCTCCCTCCCGGGCCGTCGGATGTGTCGTCTACGCCGCGACCGAGCTCGAAGGGCCCGGTGTCGTACGGCACTTGGAAGGCACCCGGTTCTCCATCGGGGAGCCCGACCGCAGCCTCTCACCGCGCTGTCAGGCGTTCAGCGAGGCCATGCAGGCGGGCGGGCTCAAGTGCCCGGTCGAACCGAACCTGCGGGACGACATCTGGCTGAAGCTGCTGGGCAACATCTCCTTCAATCCCATCAGCGCGCTGGCCCGGGCCACCATGCGTCAGATGTGCCTGCACGGCGGCACCCGCAGGGTCATCGAGACCATGATGGCCGAGACGCTCGCGGTCGCCGAGGCCCTCGGCTGCACCGTGGGTGTCTCCATCGAACGCCGTCTTGCCGGCGCCGAACGCGTCGGCGACCACCGCACCTCCACGCTCCAGGACCTGGAGCGCGGCAAGCCCCTGGAGCTCGACGTCCTCCTGACCGCCGTCATCGAGCTGGCGGAGATCACCGGCGTGGACGTGCCCACGCTCCGCACCGTGCACGCCCTCTCCGACCTCCTCGCGCTCCGGTCCGCCGCATGACGGAACTGGGCGTTCGTGCCATCGGGTCGGGGCCTCGGATCCGGCCGAACGCCGGGACCGAGGTCCCGATGGCCCATGCGATCGGCCGGGAGATCATCCGGACAGGGCTGGCCGACCGGGAGCTCATCGAGCGGGCGACCTCCGGCTTCGAGGAGTACGGACGGCTCGTCGAGCCGTGGACGGTGTCACTGGCGGTGAAGGTGACGGGCGTACCGGCCGCTGTCGTACGGGAGTTGGCGCGCGCCTGCGCACGCGGCGAGCCGATCCCGGCTGCCGACGGGCTCGATGACGACGCGGTCCGCGCGCTGATCGACCTGTCGCTGCTCACCGGCCTCGATCACGGCGATCGGGCACGGCGCACGCCCTTTCACCTGGTCCGGCACGACCCTCCTGTCGACCTGACGGACGAGGAGTATCCGGTCCGGCTCACCAAGGGGCGCCGGGTCGACTCGTACAACACCCGTCTCCAGAGGGGTGGTTCGGCGTCATCGCTGCGGCGGGCCGAGTGTGTCGAGCTGAGTCCGGAGGACGCCGAGCGCTACGGCGTGGTGGTCGGCGAGGAGGTGCGGGTGGCCACCCGTCGGGGTGCGACGGTGGCGCCGGTGTGGGTGGATCCGGCACTGCGGCCCGGTCTGGCGTTCATGACCGGCCGCCCGCCGGACGGCTCGGATGCCGACCGGGTTGCTGCCAGGGCCAGTTGTCCGATCGCGGGGAGCGTGGAGTTCGAGGCCGCCGCGATCCGGATCGAGAAGACGCCCGTCGTGGCGATGCGGAGCTGAGGCCTGACATGGGACCAGTCACGGAACGACGCAAGGTGATCCGCATCCGCGACGGGGCCCATTGGCCCGTCTCCGACACTCCCCCGGTCCGTGTCGGACCCGAACTCCTCGCGAGCCTCCCCGACCGGCTCCGCGCGGCCCGACGGGTCTTCGACCGGACCGGGGGCCTGCACGCCGCCGCCCTGTTCACCGAAACCGGCCTCACCCTGGTCGGCTTCCTGCGCGGCCACAACATGAACGTGTACGCGGGAGAACACCGACTCGCCCTGGAGACCGCCACCGCGGCCCAGGGCTGAGCGGCCTCACCGCCTACACGACGGCGGGACCCCGACCGGCGGGGAGCGCCCCCTGCGCCCTCGGGGTCCCGTCCCAGTCGTGCTCGGTCAGCACTTCTCCCGCAGCGAGTGCAGGTAGGCGCTGGAGCGGCGGGCGAACGTGAAGGACTCGGCGGGCTGGTCGTGCTCGGCCTGCCAGTGGTGGGCGAGGCGTTCGCCCCGCAGCCGGGTCACGGCGGAGATGAACTTCTGGTAGTCGATGTCGCCGTCGCCGACGTCGGTCATGCGGTAGCCGTAGGTGTCGGCCGGGTCCCTGACGCCGTCCTTGACGTGGAAGAGCGGGTAGCGGTGCGGCTGCTTGAGGACGTAGTTCAGGGGTTCGAAGGGGGCGGGGGTGCCGTCGGGCCGCTTGGAGAAGCGGAACTGACCCGAGTACGCCCAGAAGATGTCCATCTCCAGGAACACCAGGTCGGGGTCGGTCTCCCTGAGCAGCACGTCGTAGAGGCGGACCTTGGGGTTGTCGGTGGCGAAGGAGAACTCCTCCGAGTGGTTGTGCTGGTAGAACTTCATGCCGCGCGCCTTGGCCGCGGCTCCGTAGGTGTTGAACTCCTCGGCGGCACGCTTCCACGCGTCGACGGTCGAGCCGTAGCGGAACGGTCCTGAGGCGGTGCCGATGTGCTTGAGGCCGAGGGCCTGGGCGTCGTCGAGGACCTTGGTCAGGTTCTGGGCGAAGGTGTACGCGCCCGGGTCGTCGGAGTAGTAGCCGACGTGGCTGCCGATCGGGTTCAGTCCGTGGTCGCGGGCCAGACGCCTGAGCTGGGCAAGGGTGATGGGTCCTGCCGAGCCCTGGGTGTAGCCGGCGAACTCGACCTCGTCGTAGCCGTACTTCTCCAGCTCGGCGAAGACGGGGGCGAAGCCGAGGGTGGAGACCTTGTCGCGGAGGCTGTAGAGCTGGATGCCGAGGCGGCCGGGGGGCAGGACGGGGCGGCCACGGCCGTGCCCTGCGGTGCCCGTCGCGGTGGCGGAATCGGTGGCAGCGCCCGCGGGGGAGGCTGCGGCGCCGAGCAGTGCGGCCGCGGTGGCGCCGGCCGCCACGCCGAGCATCCCTCGTCTGCTGAGGCGGTGGGTGAGTTCGGGGTCGGGCTGGAACATGCGGCTCATGTCCGGGTCTCCTCGGGGTCGGAGGGCGTTGTCAGTGGTGGGTGCTTCACTGGTGACCAGTCAGGAAAGACCGGCCAGTCGGAGCAGGAGCGACTTCACGTCGGTGGCCGCGACGCGGTCGCCGACGGCACGGGGGGTGGAGCAGATGAGGAGCGGACCGTCGTCGTCGCTCTCGGGCAGGCGGCCGTGGCTGCCGCGAACAGGTGACGGGTCGAGGGGCACGACTGCCATGCGGTAGCGCAGGCCGAGTTTCTTGCGGGCCAGCGCGGTGGCGGCCTTGACCTTGACGTAGGGGTCGAGCGGGTCCATGAACAGTTCGACCGGGTCGTAGCCGGGTTTGCGGTGGATCTCGACCAGCTGCGCGAAGTCGGGCGCGCGGTCGTCGTCGAGCCAGTAGTAGTACGTGAACCAGGCGTCCGGTTCCGCCACGGCGACGAGTTCGCCGGAGCGCGGATGGTCGAGGTGGTGGTCCTTCTTTCCCTCGTCGTCGAGGAGTCGCTCGATGCCGGGCAGGCCGTCGAGGGCGGCGCGGGTGGCGTCGAGGTCCTCGGGGCGGCGCACATAGACGTGGGCGATCTGGTGGTCGGCGACCGCGAAGGCGCGGGAGGCCATCGGGTCGAGGTACTCCATGCCGTCCTGGGTGTGCACCTCGAGGAGTCCGGCACGGCGCAGGGCGCGGTTGATGTCGACGGGCCGGTCCGCGCGGGTGATGCCGTACTCGGACAGTGCGACGACGGTACGGCCCTGCGCGCGGGCGTCGTCCAGGAGCGGGGCGAGGGCCCGGTCGAGGTCGGCGGCGGCTTTCAGTGAGCGCGGGTCGTCGGGGCCGAAGCGCTGCAGGTCGTAGTCGAGGTGGGGCAGGTAGCAGAGCGTCAGGTCGGGCTGGCGGGTGCCCATGATGTGGCGGGTGGCGTCGATGATCCACTGGCTGGAGACCAGGTCCGCGCCGGGGCCCCAGAAGTGGAAGAGGGGGAAGGTGCCGAGTTTCTCGGTGAGTTCGTCGTGCAGGGCCGGGGGGCGGGTGTAGCAGTCGGGCTCCTTGCGGCCGTCGGCGTAGTAGACCGGACGGGGGGTGACGGTGAAGTCGGTGTCGGCGCCCATGGCGTACCACCAGCACATGTTGGCGACGGTGTAGCCGGGGTGGGCGCGCCGGGCGGCGTCCCAGAGTTTGTCGCCGGCGACCAGGCCGTTGTGCTGGCGCCACAGGAGTACGTCGCCCAGTTCCCGGAAGTACCAGCCGTTGCCGACGATGCCGTGCTCGGACGGGTGGGTGCCGGTGAGGAAGGTGGACTGGGCGGCGCACGTGACGGCGGGCAGGACGGTGCCGAGCGGGGCGTGGGAGCCGGACCGGGCGAGGGACGTGAGGTGGGGCATGTGCTGGAGGAGGCGGGGGGTGAGGCCGACGACGTCGAGGACGAGAAGAGGGGTCGGTGCCGCCCCGGGGGCTTCGTGGCTCATGGCAGTTCCTTGAGGCCGAGGTTCGTCAGCAGATCGCGGGCCAGGGTGAGTTCGGCGGCGATGCCGTCCACGAGCTGGGTCCTGTTGCGTGGGCGGAGCTCGGCGGGCAGCGCCTGCCAGGTGTAGGTCTCGACCTCCAGGTGGCGGGTGAGCGGGTGCGGGCCGCCGACGAGCCGGGTCAGGGCGGACTCGAGCACGGGGAGCGTGGAGGTGAGGGGTGCGGCGGGGGCCGCGTGCAGGGGGACGTGGAAGTGGGCGCGCCAGGGTGCCCCGTCGGGCAGGGCGTCGCCGCCGAGGGCCTCGCCGAGGTCGTCGGTGCCGCGCAGGCCCGCGGCGGTGGAGGTGCGGGTCTGGTGCAGGAAGCGGGGTTCGTCGAAGGCTGCGAGGGCCTCGCGGACCTCGGGGAGGTGGGGGTGTTCGGCGTGCAGGGCGGCCGAGAGCTGGGATTTGACGAGGGGGACGCGGGCCGCGGCGAGCGCGTCCAGGGCGGTGTGCGGGTCTTCGAAGGAGGTGGCGAGGTGGCAGGTGTCGACGCAGATGCCGATGCGGTCGTGGGAGATCGCGGTCAGTGGGGCGACGGCGTCGCCGGTGGTCTCCACGACGCATCCGGGTTCGGGTTCGAGGCCGACGCGGATGGAGCGGCCGGTCAGTTCCTGGAGGGCGTCGAGGCGTTCGGCGAGGGTGAGCAGGGCGGTGCGGGCCTTGTCGGCGCTGCCGTCGTCGTAGGCGGTGCGCCAGGCGAGCGGCAGGGTGGAGATGCTGCCCTCGGTGACGTCGTCGGGCAGCAGTCCGGTCAGGACGCGGGCCAGGGCGGTGGTGTGGTCGAGGCGTTCGGGGTCCGCCCAGTCCGGCTGGTAGACGCGGTACTTGACCTCTTCGGCGCCGAAGCCCTCGTAGGGGAAGCCGTTGAGGGTGACGACCTCCAGACCGCGGCGGTCGAGTTCACAGCGCAGGTCGCGCAGTGCGGAGGGGTCGCTGACCAGGGCGTGGGCGGCGTCGCGGGCGAGCCACAGGCCGATGCCGAGGCGGTCGCGGCCGAGGCGGCGGCGGACGGGTTCGCAGTGCTCGCGCAGCTGGGCGAGGACGCCGTCGAGGGTTTCGGCGGGGTGGACGTTGGTGCAGTAGGCGAGGTGGACGGTGGTGCCGTCCGGGTGGCGGAAGCGCATGGTTCACGCCCCGCCGCGGAGGATGGAGTTGCCCTCGTGGGTGGCTTCGGTGGCCGCGATGTCGAGGTTGAGCCGACCGCTGAGTCCGTAGAAGGCGACCGGGTTGCGCCACAGGACGCGGTCGACCTCGTCCTCGGTGAAGCCCTCGGCGAGCATCAGGTCGCCGACCTTGCGGGTCTTGAGGGGGTCGCTGCGGCCCCAGTCGGCGGCGGAGTTCACCAGGACCTGTTCGGGGCCGTACGCGCGCAGGATCGCCACCATCCGTTCCTCGTCCATCTTGGTGTCCGGGTAGACGGAGAAGCCGAGCCAGCAGCCGCTGTCCTTGGCCTCCTTGACGGTGGTCTCGTTGAGGTGGTCGACCAGGACCCGGTCCACCGGCAGGGCGGACTCGCGCACGACGTCGAGGGTGCGGCGCAGGCCCGCCAGCTTGTCGCGGTGCGGGGTGTGCACGAGCGCGGGCAGCTCGTGGTCGGCGGCCAGCTGGAGCTGGGCGGCCAGCGCCATGTCCTCGGCCGGCGTCATGGAGTCGTAGCCGATCTCGCCGACGGCGACGACCTGGTCCTTGACGAGATAGCGGGGCAGTTCGTCGAGGACGGGCAGACAGCGCGGGTCGTTGGCCTCCTTGGGGTTCAGGGCGAGGGTGCAGTGGTGGGCGATGCCGTACTGGGCGGCGCGGAAGGGTTCCCAGCCCAGCAGGGAGTCGAAGTAGTCGAGGAAGGAGGCGGGAGAGGTGCGGGGCTGGCCGAGCCAGAAGGCCGGTTCCACCACGGCACGCACGCCTGCGGTGTGCATGGCCTGGTAGTCGTCGGTGGTCCGTGACGTCATGTGGATGTGGGGGTCGAAGATGCGCATCAGGACTCCTTGCCGTGGGTGCCGTCCGCGCCGTTCGAGCCGTGGTCTGCGGCCGGCGCGGGTGGGGTGGCCGTGGGGTCGGTCAGGGTCAGGACGCGGTGCAGGTCCTCGGGCACGGGGCGGCCCGCCGCGGTGCGTTCGGCGGCGTAGTCGCCGAGCATGCGGGCGAGTTCGCCGTCCGCGTGGGCCCGCCGGCCCAGGTCGGCTACCTCGGCGACGGAGACGCCGGTGAACAGGCATTTCAGGACCGCATGGCGCCACTGGTGGGCGTCGAGGTGGCGGGCGGTGTAGGGGCCTACGGCGGCGGCCAGGAGGCGGGTGTCGTTGGTGCGCAGGGCGTCCTCGACGAGCGGGAGGGCCTGCGGGCCGGGCACGAGGTGGGGCAGGGCCTGCAGGACGGCGCGGCGTTCGGCGGCGGTGCCCTGGGCGTAGACCCGGGTCAGGGCGTCGGGGTCGGCGCGTGCGGCGTGCAGGATCAGGATGCGGGCGGCGTCGGCGTGTTCGGGGCCGCAGCGGCGTCCGGCCTCGGCGAGGCGCAGCTCCCACACGGAGATGGGGCCGTGGGCGCCGGGGTGTGCGGCGGCCTCTTCGAGGGCCTGGTCGAGCCAGGTGCGCGCGGCTTCGCCGAGGCGTTCGGCGAGGTGGCTGTGCAGGTCGTGCAGCGGGGTTCGGGCGAGGGTAGTGCCCTGGGTGTCCGCCGCGGGGGTTGCCTGGTGGGCCTTGGGGTCGGTCATGGCGTGCTTCCTTGTGAGAGCGCCTCTGCCTGACGGAGGAAGGGAAGGGAGAGTTCGGCGAAGCGGGGGCCCGCGTGGGAGTGGCGGGGCAGTTCGACGACCGTCAGGCCCTGGTAGCCGGTGGCGGCGAGGGCGGCGAGGACCGGTGGGAAGTCGATGTCGCCGTCGCCGAAGGGGAGGTGTTCGTGGACGCCTCGGCGCATGTCCTCGATCTGGACGTGGCGCAGCCAGGGGCCCGCGGCACGTATGCAGTCGGCGGGCGGCAGGGGTTCGAGGCACTGGCAGTGGCCGATGTCGAGGGTCAGTCCGAGGGCTGCGGGGTCGCCGAGGGTGGTGCGGAGGTGGTGGAAGTCGGCGAGGGTGGCGAGGAGATGGCCGGGTTCGGGCTCGATGGCCAGGGGGATGCCGGCGGCGATGGCGGCGTCCAGGACCGGGGTGAGGGTCTCGGCCAGGCGTTTCCATGCCGTGTCCGGGTCGGTGCCCTGCGGGGTGATGCCGCTGAAGCAGTGCACGGCGTGCGCGCCCAGGTCGGCGGCGACCCGAACGGCCCGGACCAGCAGGTCGACACGGCGGGCACGGTCGTCCGGGTCGGGGTCCAGCAGGGAGGGGCCGTGCTTGCGGCGCGGGTCGAGCACATAGCGGGCGCCGGTCTCGACGGTCACCGTCAGGCCGAGCGCGTCCAGCCGGTGCGCGAGGCGTCGGGTGCGGGCGGCCAGGTCGGGGGCGAGGGGGTCCAGATGCATGTGATCGAGAGTCAGACCGACGCCCTCGTAGCCGAGCTCGGCGAGGAGGGCGAGGGCGTCGTCCAGGCGGAGGTCCGCGAGGCCGTTGGTGCCGTAGCCGAAGCGGAGCGGGGTGGCGCCGGGGGTGGGCCGGGGCTGGGCGCGGGGGTCGGTCATGTGACGCTCACCTTTCTCGCGAAGCGTGCTGCCAGGGGGGCGAGGGCTGCGGTGAGCGGAGCGCGAGGACCGGGGCTGACTGGCCTGGCAGGCCGCTCTCGGGGAAGGGCGGGGTCTCGGTGACCGGGCCCGTCGGCGCGTGCGGGCCCGCGGTCCTGGCGGCGCGGCCTGCGAGGACCGCGAGGGCCGTCGCGGCGGGACCGCCGGCGCCGAGCAGCCGGACGCCGGCGCGCGGTGGGGAATCGGACGCGGACATGGGCAGCCTCCTCGTCGACGTGGAACGTGGCACGCGCGGTTCGCGGACCCCGCTCATGAGGGGTGAAGACGGCGGGCGGGGGTCCGGCGTCCCCCGCCCGCCGCCGCTCAGTCGCCCTTGACGGGCAGTTCCTTGATCCGGATGTCGCGGAAGGACACCTTGTCGTCGGCCCCGTGGTTCTGGATGCCGATGTGGCCGTCCCGCAGGCTCCGGGCCGGATCGGTGTTGGTGAAATCGTTGATCTTCACGCCGTTGAGAAGGACGCGGAGGCGTTCGCCCTCCACGCGGATCTCGTAGGTGTTCCACTCCCCCGGCGGGTTCAGCGCCCGGTCGCGCTTCTTCAGGTCGGCGGAGCGGAAGCCGTAGACGGATCCGGTCGTCTTCTCGGGTACGTCGGTGGCGTCGATCTGGATCTCGTAGCCGTTGTCCACGGCGGACCACGGGTCGTCCGAGGGCGGGAAGCCCACGAACACTCCGGAGTTGTCGTCCCCGGAGGCGCTCGCCATCTTCCAGTCGAGTTTCAGGGAGTACGCCCCGAGGCCCTGCCCGGACCCGGCGTACCAGAGCATGCCCATGCCGCCGGACGAGGTGAGGGTGCCGTCGTCGGAGCGGGTGAAGGAGCCCGGTCCGGCCTGTTTCCAGTCGGCGAGCGACTCGGCCGTGCCGTCGAAGAGCGGACGGTATCCGGTCTCCGGCCGGCAGTCCGCGTGTGCGGTGCCGATCGCATACCGGAGCCCGCCGAGCAGGTGACCGCGGAAGGCGGGGTCGGCGTACGACTCCTTGGTGTGGCCGAAGCCGGTGTAGAAGGCCCGGCCGCCCTGGTAGTCCTGGCACCAGGCGATGGGATGGTCGCCGTTCATCGTGCCGCCGGTGTACGACGACTCGTCGAGGGTGGCCAGGACGTGGACCCGGTCGCGGGGGTTGGAGCGGTAGTTGTACCACTCGTCGGTCCGGTTCCATGTCGGAGGCAGCTCCGACGTGGACGGGTGGGCCCGGTCCTCGACCACCACGGTGGCCGGCTGGATCGCGGGGTGCGACTGGAAGTAGGCGCCGGCGAGGCCGCCGTAGAACGCCCAGTCGTACTCGGTGTCGGCGGCCGCGTGGATGCCGACGTATCCGCCGCCCTGCCGGATGTAGCCCTCGAAGGCCCGCTGCTGGGCGGGGTCGAGGACGTCTCCGGTGGTGGAGAGGAACACGACGGCGTCGTAGCGGCGCAGGTTGCGTGTTGTGAACGCGGTCGCGTCCTCGGTGGCGTCGACCGAGAAGCCGGCGCTCTGCCCCAGTTCCCTGACGGCCGCCACCCCTTCGGGGATCGAGTCGTGCCGGAAGCCGGCCGTCTTGGAGAACACCAGCACCCGTTCGGTGTCGGCGGGGTGTGAGACAGCGGGTTGGGAGACGCAGCCGAGGAGCAGGGCGGCTCCCGCAACGGCCGTCGTCCATCGTCCGGTGGTGTGCATACGAGACGCTCCTCTCAGTCGGTCGTGAAGGTGAAGTCGTCCACGTCGAACAGGGCGCCGGTGCCGCTGCCCTTGAAGACGAGGTAGAGCGTGGTGGTGCCCGCCGGAGCACCGGACAGATCGGCGGTGACGTCCTGGAAGGTCTCCCAGCCGCCCGTCACCGGCACGGTCGTCTGGCCGAGCAGGGTGCCGGTGGCGGAGCCGGCGCGGATCTCCAGCGTGCCGCCGGTGCCGCCCGAGGAGATGCGTGCGGAGACCGACTCGGCGTTGCCGAGGACGTACGGCGTGAAGGAGATCCAGTCGCCGTTGTTGATGTCGCCGACGGTCCTGCCGCCGTGTGCCGGGGGCTTGTCGATGACGGACACGCCCGAGCCGGTGCCGAAGTGCTCGGCCTGGCGGTGCCTGGGTTGCAGGACGCTCTGGTCGTGGGTGGTCAGCGGGGCCTGGCCGCCGTCACCGTTGTCGGTGTACTCGGCGTCCAGCACGCCGAAGATGTTGGCGTCCTCGTCGTGGCCGCCGTCGGCGCTGGTCTGGATGGTGCCGGTGCAGCCGTTGGCGGAGGTGACGGGGTGGCCGTGGCTGTCGTGGCCGAGGACGAAGGTGACCTTGACCTTGGCGCAGTCGATGGTCCTGCCGTCCTCGGGGTCGCTCACGCGCACCGTGAACGGGATGGCGTCACCGAAGCTGAACAGCTGCCCGTCCTGCGGGAGTTCGAGCGTCACCCGGGGTGCGGTGTTGCCGACGACGATCTGTGTGCTCGCCATGCCCGTGCGGCCCGAGGGGTCCTTGGCGGTCAGGGTCGCGGTGTAGGTGCCGTTCCTCCTGTACCTGTGCGTCGGGTTCGCCGCCGTGGACGTGCCGCCGTCGCCGAAGTCCCAGCTGTAGGTGAGGGCGTCGCCGTCCTGGTCGCCGGTGCCCTCGGAGGAGAACCGCACCCGCAGCGGCGCCTGGCCGGATGTGCGGTCGGCCGTTGCCCGGGCGACCGGGGAGTGCTCGCCGGTGACGTTCTCGATGCGGTACAGGGCCGAGTTCTCGTCGCCGCCGAACCAGGAGAGGCCGTAGTCGAGGACGTACAGCGCGCCGTCGGGACCGAAGGCCATGTCCATCACCTGGGTGCCGGTCCACGGGACGTCGTTGATCGACTGGACGGTGCCGTTGTCGTCGCTGCTGATCCGCTTGATCCAGCGGCGGCCGAACTCTCCGGCGAAGAAGTCGCCGTCGTAGGCCTCGGGGAACTTGACGGGAGAGTCGAGTGCGGGGTCGTAGTGGTAGACCGGGCCGCCCATCGGGGACTCGGAGCCGTTCCCGAACTCCGGTACGGAGTTGCCGTCGTAGGGGATCCAGGCGGCCTGGGCCGGGGGCAGGTCGGTGAGGCCGGTGTTGTGGGGGGAGTTGTTCTTCGGGGCGGCGCAGTCGAAGGAGGCGCCCGAGGTGCCCGTCGCGAAGTCGTGGTCGACGTAGGCATCGTTGTCGCCGGTGCAGTACGGCCAGCCGAAGTTGCCGGGGCCGGTCACCCGCGCGAACTCCACCTGGCCCGCGGGTCCTCGGGCCGGGTCGGCTGCGCCCGCGTCAGGGCCGTAGTCGCCGACGTAGACGATCCCGGTGGCCTTGTCGACGCTGAAGCGGAAGGGGTTGCGGAAGCCCATGGCGTAGATCTCGGGCCGCGTCCTGTCGGTGCCGGGCGCGAAGAGGTTGCCGTCGGGGATGTCGTACGAGCCGTCGGCGTCGACCTTGATGCGCAGGATCTTGCCGCGCAGGTCGTTGGTGTTGCCGGCGGTGCGCTGGGCATCGAAGGCCGGGTTGCGGTCGGCGCGCTCGTCGATGGGGGTGAAGCCGTCGGACTGGAAGGGGTTGGAGTCGTCGCCCGTCGACAGGTAGAGGTTGCCGGCCGCGTCGAAGTCGATGTCGCCGCCGACGTGGCAGCAGATGCCGCGGGTGGCGGGGATGTCGATGATCTTCGTCTCGCTGGCGGTGTCCAGGGTGCCGTCGGTCCTCAGGACGAACCGGGAGAGCCGGTTGACGCCGTCGAAGGGGGCGAAGTCGGCCGCGGTGCCGGTCTCGGGGGCGTCGCCCGCCGGGGTGTTCAACGGGGGTGCGTAGTACAGGTAGATGAAGCGGTTGGTGGTGAACTGCGGGTCGACGCCGACGCCTTGGAGGCCTTCCTCGTCGTGGGAGTAGACGTCGAGCTTGCCGGCGAGGCGGGTGGTGCCGGCCGCGTCGGTGATGCGGAGTTCGCCGTCGCGGGAGGTGTGCAGGACCGAGCGGTCCGGGAGGACGGCGAGCGACATGGGCTCGCCGACCTCCGGTTCACCCTTGGCGAGGGTGACCTGCTGGAAGTCCTCGGCCGCGACCGCCTCGGCGGCTGCCGGCCGGGCTGCTTCCGGCCCGGCGACGGCTGCGCCGGCCTGGGGAGCGGTGAGGGTGAGGGAGGCGCCTGCCAGCAGGAAGCCGGTGAGCAGGGCCGCCGCTCTGCGCCGGGTGGCGCCTCGTCTGTGGGTCTCGATTCTGTCGGTGGGACCGGTGGGGTCTTTCCCGTGCACGAATGCCTCCGGAGTGGGGCCGGTTGTACGGGTGGGTGCGGGTACGCCGGAATGCGCCGTCATCCCGGAACTGACCAGTGCGGCTTGCTGGTTGCTGGGTCGGTGCGGCCTAGTCGCCGCCGCCGAACGCAGCGTCGAAGGAGGCCGACGGGGGCTCGAAGTCGTACGCCTTGAGCCGCTTCAGTGCTTCGGGCGCGCCCTGGAGCCGGTCCATGCCGGCGTCCTCCCACTCGACCGAGACCGGGCCCCGGTAGCCGATGGAGCCCAGCATGCGGAAGACGTCCTCCCAGGGCACGTCACCGTGCCCGGCCGAGACGAAGTCCCAGCCCCGGCGCGGATCCCCCCAGGCCAGGTGGGAGCCCAGGCGGCCGTTGCGGCCGTCCAGACGCCTGCGGGCCTCCTTGCAGTCCACGTGATAGATCCGCTCACGGAAGTCGTACAGGAAACCCACCGGATCCAGGTCCTGCCACACGAAGTGCGACGGATCGAAGTTCAGCCCGAACGCCGGCCGATGCCCCACCGCCTCCAGCGCCCGCTGCGTGGTCCAGTAGTCATAGGCGATCTCACTGGGATGCACCTCGTGCGCGAACCGCACCCCCTGCTCGTCGAAGACGTCCAGGATCGGGTTCCACCGCTCGGCGAAATCCTCGTAACCACGGTCGATCATCGCCTGCGGGGCAGGCGGGAACATCGCCACCAGATGCCAGATCGCCGAGCCGGTGAAACCGATGACCGTCTGCACACCGAAGGCCGCCGCCGCACGCGCGGTGTCCTTCATCCGCTCCGCGGCCCGCCGGCGAACCCCCTCGGGATCGCCGTCGCCCCACACCTGGCCGGGCAGAATGGCTTGGTGGCGTTCGTCGATGATGGCATCGCACACGGCCTGCCCCACCAGATGGTTGGAGATCGCCCAGCACTTGAGGCCGTACTTGTCGAGCAGCGCATGCCGGGAATCCAGGTACGACGGGTCCGCCAGGGCCTTGTCGACCTCGAAGTGATCCCCCCAGCAGGCGAGTTCGAGACCGTCGTAGCCGAAGTCACGGGCCAGACGGCACACCTCCTCCAACGGCAGATCGGCCCACTGACCGGTGAAGAGCGTGAACTGACGCGGCATCTTCCGGAACCTCCTCAGACGGCTGTCGGGGTGTAGACGGAGTTCTTCTCGGCACTCTCCTCCACCGCCGCGAGCACCCGCTGCACCTGCAGCCCGTCGGCGAAGGAGGGCTCGGGGCGACGGCCCTCGGCAATCGCATGCACGAGGTCACGGGCCTGATGGACGAACGTGTGCTCATAGCCCAGGCCATGGCCGGGCGGCCACCACGCGTCCAGATAGGGGTGATCGGGCTCGGTGACGAGGATGCGGCGGAAACCGGCGTGTGTTCCGGGCTCGGTGGCGTCGTGGTACGAGAGCTCGTTGAGGCGTTCCAGGTCGAAGGCCAACGAGCCGCGGTCGCCGTTGAGTTCGATGCGCAGGGAGTTCTTGCGGCCGGTGGCGTACCGGGTGGCCTCGAAGGAGGCGAGGGCGCCGGAGGTGAAGCGGCCGGTGAACAGGGCCGCGTCGTCCACGGTGACCCGGCCGGTGCCGGTCCCCGATTCGGCGGACAGGCCTTTCGCCGCGCCGGCGAGGGGGCGTTGGCGTACGAAGGTCTCCGTCAGGGCGGACACTCCGGCGAGCGGCTCTCCGGCCAGGTACTGGGCGAGGTCGATGATGTGTGCGCCGAGGTCGCCGAGCGAGCCGGAGCCCGCCCGTTCCTTGCGCAGCCGCCAGGTCAGCGGGAACTGCGGGTCCACGAGCCAGTCCTGGAGGTAGGTCGCCCGGACGTGCCGCAGTGTCCCGAGGCGTCCTTCGGCCACCATCCGGCGGGCCAGCGCGGTGGCGGGCACCCGGCGGTAGTTGAAGCCGACCATCGCCAACTGGCCTCGCTCATAGGCTTCTTCGGCGGCCCTGGTCATCGACCGGGCCTCCTCGACGGTGTTGGCGAGGGGCTTCTCGCACAGCACGTGCTTGCCCGCGGCGAGCGCGGCGACGGCGATCTCGGCGTGGCTGTCGCCGGGGGTGCAGATGTCGACGAGGTCGACGTCGTCCCGCTCGACCAGGACCCGCCAGTCGGTCTCGGCGGCCGCCCAGCCGTGCCGGTCGGCGGCCCTGCGCACGGCGTCGGCGTCCCGCCCGCAGATCGCGGCGAGCACCGGGCGGCGGGGCAGATCGAAGACGCGTCCGACGGTCCGCCAGCCCTGGGAGTGGGCGGCGCCCATGAAGGCGTAGCCGACCATGCCGACCCGCAGAGGCGGCACCTCGGCCTCTTCTGACTGCTGCGGCTGTGCCATGCGCGATGTCCTCCTCGTCGTCGTGGCGTGGTGGGGGGTGCAGCCCGGTCCGTCGACGAGCCGGGCTCCTGGGACCCGCCCCGGGGACCGGTCCGGCCGGGACGCGCTGCCGCCCGCGGCCGGACCGACCGGTAAGGCAGGTCCCTGATCGGTACGCCTCACTTGAAGCCGGTGGACATGTACTGGTCGACGTTGGTCTTGTCGACGACGGCCGAGTAGAGGGTGAGCGAGGCGGGGATCTCGAACTCGGCGAGGCCGCCGATGCCCTTGGACTGACCGAGCGCGCGGGCGAGATCGATCGCGGAGGCGGCCATGGTCGGCGGGTACAGCACGGTCGCCTTGAGGACGCCGTTGTCCTGCTTGATGGCCTGGAAGGCGGACAGGGCGCCGGCGCCGCCGACCATGAGGAAGTCGTCGCGTCCGGCCTGGTCGATGGCGCGCAGCGCGCCCACGCCCTGGTCGTCGTCGTGGTTCCACAGCGCGTCGAAACTCGGCTGGGCCTGCAGGAGCTGCGCCATCTTGGCCTGCCCGGACTCCACCGTGAACTCGGCGGCCTGGCGGGCCACCTTGCGGACGTTCGGGTAGTTCTTCAGGGCGTCGTCGAAGCCCTTGGTGCGCTGCTTGGTGAGCTCCAGGTTGTCCAGGCCTGCGAGTTCGATGACCTTGGCGTTCGACTTCCCCTTGAGCTTGCCGCCGATGTAGTGGCCGGCGTTGAGGCCCATGCCGTAGTTGTCGCCGCCGATCCAGCAGCGGTACGCCTGCGGGGTGTTGAAGATCCGGTCCAGGTTCACGACCGGGATGCCGGCCCGCATCGCCTTGAGTCCGACCTGGGTCAGGGCCTTGCCGTCCGCGGGCAGGATGACCAGGACGTCGACCTTCTTGTTGATGAGGGTCTCGATCTGGCCGATCTGCTGGGCGGTGTCGTTGGAGCCCTCGGTGATCTCCAGGGTGACGTCCGAGTACTTCTTGGCCCGGTTCTTGGCGTTGTCGTTGATGGCGTTGAGCCAGCCGTGGTCGGCCTGCGGTCCGGCGAAGCCGATGGTGACCGGCTTGCCGGGCGAGTCGGCGGCGGCGGGCTGGTCGTTCGCGGCCGGCTTGTCGTCACCGGAGTCGTTGCTGGTGCAACCTGCGAGGAAGGCACCGGCCCCGACGGCGGCGGTCCCGAAGAGCAGTCCTCTGCGAGTGGGAAGTCGACCATTACCTTGCTGCATGGCGGTGAACCCTTTCCTCAGGTCGTGCTTGCGGTACGGCGCTGGACCAGCACGGCGGCGACGATGATCGCGCCCTTGGCGATCTGCTGGACGTCGCTCTGCAGGTTGTTCAGGGCGAAGATGTTCGTGATGGTGGTGAAGATCAGGACCCCGAGCACGGAGCCGGTGATGGTGCCGCGCCCCCCGCTGAGCAGGGTTCCGCCGATGATCGCGGCGGCGATGGCGTCGAGCTCGTAGAGGTTGCCGTTGGTGTTCTGGCCGGAGCCGGACAGGATGATCAACAGGAAGGCGGCGATGCCGCAGCACAGCCCGGACAGCAGGTAGAGGTAGAGGCGCTGGCGGCGCACGTCGATGCCGGCGAGCCGGGCGGCCTCGGCGTTGCCGCCGACGGCGACGGTGCGCCGGCCGAAGGTGGTGCGGTTCAGCACCAGCCAGCCGATGATCGTCACGACCGCGAAGACGAGGACCAGCGGAGGGATGCCGAGCACATACGCGTCGCGCTCGCCGAGATCCAGCACGCTGTTGATCGTGACGATCTGCGTCCGGCCGTCGGTGATCTGCAGGGCGAGTCCGCGGGCCGAGGCGAGCATGGCCAGCGTCGCGATGAACGGCACCATCCCGCCGTACGCGATGAGCAGCCCGTTGACCAGGCCGCATCCGACTCCGACGAGCACCGCGGTGAAGAGGATGCCCGCGAAGCCGTACTCCTGGGTGGCGACGGTGGTGGCCCACACCGAGGCGAGGGCGACGATCGCGCCGACGGACAGGTCGATGCCGCCGGAGGTGATGACGAAGGTCATGCCGACGGTGACGACACCGATCACCGACGCCTGGGTGAGGACGAGTTGGAGGTTGCGGGTGTCGAGGAACTCGTCGGGTTTGGTGATGCCGCCGATGAGGATCAGTACGGCGAGCACGCCGAGGAGGGAGAGCGTGCGGACGTCGGCTCGGGCGAACACCCCTCGCCACGCGGACGGTTCGCTCACCGAGGGCACCTTGTCGGCGCTTCCCCTGGGCGGGGACACGGGCTGCGTCATGACGCCGGGCTTCCTTCCATGACGAGGTCGAGTACACGGTGTTCGTCGAGTTCGCGGGCGGGCGCGGTGTGCACGACTCGGCCCTCGCGGAGCACCAGGACACGGTCGGCGAGTCCGAGCACCTCGGGGACCTCGCTGGAGACCAGCAGTACGGCCAGCCCTTCGTCGGCCAGCCGCCGGACGACGGCGTACAACTCGGCGCGGGCGCCGACGTCGACACCCCGGGTGGGTTCGTCGAGCAGCAGGATCCGGCAGCCGCGCAGCAGCCAGCGGGCCAGCACGGCCTTCTGCTGGTTGCCGCCGGACAGGGTGCGGATCGGCACCGCGGGGTTGTCGGGCCGCAGCGACAGTTCGCGCGTCGCCGCCCGGGCCGCGCCGAACTCGGCACCCCGGTCGATCCAACCCGCTCGGGAGAAACGGGACATGGAGGAGACGGAGACATTGCGGGTGACCGACTCCAGCATCAGCAGGGCCTGCGCCTTGCGCTCCTCGGGGGCGAGCCCGATGCCGGCGCGGACGGCGGCGCGGACACTGCCGGGCCGCAACGTCCGCCCGTCCACGACGACTTGACCGGCGGTGGGCTTGCGGGCGCCGTAGATCGTCTCCAGGATCTCGGAGCGTCCCGAGCCGACGAGTCCGGCGAGGCCGACGATCTCTCCGGGGTGGACCACGAGGTCGAGGGGCTCGAACTCGCCCTGCCGGGCGAGTCCTTGGACCTCCAGCAGCGGCCTGTCGCCCTGCGCTGGAGCCGTCGGCCGCTCCGGAAAGACGTACTCGACGTTCCTCCCCGTCATCAGCGCCACGATCTCTCGCGTCGGCGTCGACTTCGCGGGCAGTCCGACCGCTACGGCCCGGCCGTCCTTGAGGACCGTCACCCGGTCGCCGATCCGCCTGATCTCCTCCAGGCGATGGGAGATGTAGACGACGGCGACACCCTCGGCGGTGAGGTCGCCGACGATCCGGAAGAGGTTGTCGACCTCGTCCGGGTCGAGGGCCGCCGACGGCTCGTCCATCACGATGAGCCGTACGTCGTGGGAGAGCGCCCGCGCCATGGACACGATCTGCTGCTGCGCGGCCGACAACTCCCCGACCAGGCGGGCCGGATCGATCTCCGGGTGCCCGAGCCGCCGCAGCAGTGCGGCCGTCGACTGCCGGGCCGCCTTGCCCCGTACGACGAACCCGGCCGCCGTGGGTTCATGGCCGAGGTGGACGTTCTCGGCCACGGACAGGTGCTCCACCAGGTCGAGTTCCTGGTAGATGGTGGCGATGCCGAGGCGCATGGCGGCGATCGGCGAGCGGAGCGTGACCTCCTCGTCCCGCCAGCGCAGGCGGCCGGTGTCGGGCTGGTGGGCGCCGGCCAGGACCTTGATGAGCGTGGACTTCCCGGCCCCGTTCTGGCCGAGCAGGCAGTGCACCTCACCGGCCTGGACGTCGAGGTCGACGCCGTCGAGGGCCCGGACTCCGGGGAACGACTTGGTGATGCCGGACATGCTGAGCAGCGGTGGTTCTGGTGCCATGAGGTCCCCTTGGCGGGCGTGCGGGCCGGTTTCAGGGCAGGGCGAAGCAGGGCTCTGTGCGGACGGGCCTGTGCTGAGTGAGACCTACGCGGGTGAGAACAGGTGGTCGCTGATGAGCCGGGCCGCGCCGATGACTCCGGCGGTGGGGCCCAACTCCCCCAGAACGATGGGCAGGTTGCCGGTCGCCAACGGCAGCGACTGACGGTAGACCTGGGTGCGGATCGCGGCGAGCAGGGTGTGGCCGAGGCCGGTGACCCCGCCGCCGATCACCACCAGGCCGGGGTTGAAGAAGGAGACCAGTCCGGCGATGACCTGGCCGGTCCGGTTGCCGCCCTCGCGGATCAGGTCGAGGGCGGTGGCGTCACCGGCGGCAGCGGCGGCGGCGACGTCGACCGCGGTCAGTTCGCCGTTCGCCGAGAGCCGCGCGGCGAGTTCCTCCGACCGCCCCTGCTCGACCGCCTCCACGGCGTCCCGGGCCAGGGCGGCCCCGCTGAAGTGGGCTTCCAGACAGCCCCGGTTGCCGCAGGCGCACGGACGGCCGTCGGGCACGGCCTGGATGTGCCCGATGTCGCCGGCGCTGCCCGTCACCCCGCGGTGGACCTCACCGCCGGCGACGATGCCGCAGCCGATGCCGGTACCGATCTTGACGCAGAGGAAATCGCCCACGGAACGAGCGACACCCGCGTGCATCTCCCCCATCGCCATCAGGTTCACGTCGTTGTCGACCATGACCGGACAGCCGAGTTCCTGACTGAGCGCCTCCCGCACGGGAAAGCCGTCCCAGCCCGGCATGATCGGCGGAGCCACCGGAACACCCTCGGGAAAGCGGACCGGCCCCGGGACACCGATGCCGGCGCCGTCAAAACCCTCCGCGAGCCCCGAGGCCCTCAACTTCGCCGCCATGGACAGGACCTGCTCGAAGACCGCGACCGGGCCCTCGCGAACGTCCATCGGCTGGTTGAGGTGTCCCAGGATCTCCAGTTCGGCGTTGGTGACGGCGACGTCGATCGAGGTCGCGCCGATGTCCACGCCGAGGAACCGCAGGTTGGGGGCGAGCCGGATGTTGTGGGAGCGGCGCCCGCCGCGCGAGGCGGCGAGTCCGTCGGCCACGATCAGGCCCGTCTCCAGCAGACGGTCCACCTCCACGGCCAGCTTGGACCGTGACAGGTCGACCTGATCGCCCAGTTGCGCCCGGGAGTTGGCTCCTCCGTCGCGCAGCAGCTTGAGCAGCCGGGCCTGATGCGCGTTCGCAGGTCGTGCCGTCATGCGTCTCACGAGCCCCTCCCCGCCTCTTTCGGCCACCAGTTGCCGGGCTTTCGAGGGGAACGTAGCAGCGGCGGCCCTACCTGGGAAGAAGCTGTGCAGAGATTGCCTCCGACTTTCCCCACTGACAGGACAAAGACCGGTCGCACTCTGGCGTCCTGGCACGTGCCCCCGCAGGATGGGCCGAGGGAGGGGAGAACATGTTTCTGGTGACGGGTGCGACGGGGAACGTGGGCGCCGAACTGGTACGGGCGCTGGCGGAGTCCGGCGAGCGGGTGCGTGCGGTCAGCCGGTCCGGGCGCGGCGAGGGGTTACCGGCGGGCGTGGAGGCCGTGGCGGGCGATCTGAACCGGCCGGAGAGCGTGCGGGCCGCCCTGGACGGCGTACGGGGGCTGTTCCTCATGCCCGGCTACGACGGCCAGCGGCAGATCCTGGCGGACGCGCGGGCCGCGGGAGTCCGCCGCGTGGTGCTGCTGTCCGGTCTGTCGGCGGGTACCGGCGACCGGAGCAACGCGGTCGCCGGCTATCTGCTCGCCGCGGAGGACGACGTGCGCGACTCGGGCCTCGCGTGGACGATCGTCCGCCCGACGAGCTTCATGACCAACGCGCTCCGGCTCGTGGACGGGATCCGCGAGGGCGACACGGTCCGGGTGCCCTTCCCGGACGCGCGGACCACCGACATCGACCCGTACGACATCGCGCAGGTCGCCCTGCGCGGCTTGCTGTCGGAGGAGTTCGCGGGCCGCGTCCTCGAAGTCACCGGCCCCGAGGCGCTGTTGCCCGCCGACCGGGTACGGATCCTCGGCGAGGTGCTGGGCCGGGACCTGCGCGCCGTGGGCCTGGAGCACGAGGAGGCACGGGCCGAGATGGAGGCGTCCGGCATGCCGAAGTCCTACGTCGACGCCTTTTTCGCCTTCTTCGTCGACGGCACCCTCGACGAATCGGTGGTGCTTCCCACGGTGGAGCAGGTCACAGGTCGGCCGCCGCGCACCTTCGCGCAGTGGGCACGGGCACACCAGGACGCGTTCTAGCGGCTACGACCGCTGGCGTGCGTGATACGACGTCCGCGTGTGCTCGGTGTGCTCGCGCATCAGCTCGGTGGCCCGGCGCTGGTCCCGGCCGGCGATCGCGGCGATCAGCTCACGGTGCTCGATCCAGGACTGCCGGCCGCGCTGCCGGGCGATCGGCGTGTAGTACCAGCGCACCCGGCGGTCCACCTGCCCCGCCAGTTCGGCGAGCACCGCGTTGCCCGCCAGCTCCATGATCTTCGCGTGGAAGCGGGCGTTCAGGGCGACGGCGGCGTCCACGTCATCGGCGTCGACGGCCTTCTCGCCCTGCGCGCAGAGCTCCTCCAGTACGGCGATGCCCGCGCTGCCCGCGTTCGCGGCGGCGAGCCGGGCCGCCTCCGCCTCCAACAACGTACGCACAGTGAGGAGTTGATCCGCCTCCTCGTCCGTCGGCTCATGCACGAACGCACCCTGGGCCGGCCGCAGATCCACCCACCCCTCGGTGTTCAACCGCTGCAACGCCTCACGCACCGGCTGCCGGGACACCCCCAGATGACCGGCCAACTCGCTCTCCACGAGATGCTGACCCGGCTGCAGAGCGCGAGTGGTGATGAGTTCCAGCAGCGCCTCGTACACGCGATCGCGCAGCGGTCCGGGACGCTCCAGCTTCGGCACGGCTCCCTGCGGCAGTCCTGTCGACAACATCGCGGTCCCCTCCTCGCCAGGCGGGCATGTCCATTGCGTTTTGTCTACAGTCTACGGCGTTCCAAGCACAGGTAAACCGGGAGTCGGTCTCATCACATCCCGTAGGTCAGGGTCAGGGACAGCGGATGACCTGACCCGCGTACGACAGGTTGCCCCCGAACCCGAACAGCAGCACCGGGTCCCCGGTCGAGATCTCGCCCTGCTCGACCAGCTTGGAGAACGCGAGCGGAATGCTCGCCGCCGACGTGTTCCCGGACTCCGAGACATCACGGGCCACCACGGCGTTGACCGCGCCGATCTTCTCCGCGAGCGGCTCGATGATCCGCAGGTTCGCCTGGTGCAGGACGACGGCGGCCAGGTCCGCCGGGGTGAGCCCGGCGCGTTCGCAGGCCTGCCGGGCCAGCGCCGGAAGCTTCGTGGTCGCCCAGCGGTAGACGCTCTGCCCCTCCTGGGCGAAGCGCGCCGGCTCGCCCTCGATCCGCACGGCGTGCCCCATCTCCGGCACCGATCCCCACAGCACGGGCGAGATGCCGGGCACCTCGGCCCCCTCGACGACCGCCGCGCCCGCCCCGTCGCCGACGAGCACGCAGGTGGTGCGGTCGCTCCAGTCGGTCACCGCGGACATCTTGTCGGCGCCGATGACCAGGGCCCGGGTCGCCGCGCCGGCCCGCACGGTGTGGTCGGCGGTGGCCAGCGCGTGGGTGAACCCGGCGCAGACCACGTTGACGTCCATCGCGGCGGGCGAGGGGATGCCGAGCCGGGCCGCGACCCGGGCGGCCATGTTCGGGGACCGGTCGACGGCGGTCGAGGTGGCGACCAGGACCAGGTCGATGTCGGCGGGTGCGAGCCCGGCCGAGGCCAGCGCCTTGGCGGCGGCGTGCGCGGCGAGCTCGTCGACCGGCTCGTCGGGGCCGGCGATGTGGCGGGTACGGATCCCCACGCGGGACCGGATCCACTCGTCGCTGGTGTCGACCAGGGCCGCCAGGTCCTCGTTGGTGAGTACCTTGGCGGGCTGGTAGTGGCCGACTGCGGCGATCCGCGAGCCGTTCATGGAGGGTCCCCCTCGTTGCCTTGGGTAGCCGGATCCACCAGTCTGATCAGTGACTCACGGGTACGCGGGCACGTAAGGCCACAGGAAACGGGCGCCCGAGTTGTCGGCTTCCCTCACACCCTCGGACGCCCGAACACCTGTCGAACGGTTACCCGGTGAACAGCTGGGTCGCCTTCTGCACCAGCTCGTAGAGCCCGTAGGCGAGCGGAGCGCCCACCCAGAGCCAGGCCAGGGCGATCAGCGGGCGCCGGTCAGGCGGACTCTGACTGGTGTCGGGCTGTGACATCGGCGGCCTCCCTCGGTGCGGGAATGTGGTGACGGGCACTGACGGGGCGGACCAGTTCGTTGGCGACGAAGCCGACGACGAGCAGCCCGATCATGATCATGAAGGAGAGGCTGTAGAGGTCGGACCCGCTCTTGCCCGCGTCCTCCTGCCGGTCGGCGATCCAGTTGACGATCAGGGGTCCGAGGACACCGGCCGTGGACCAGGCGGTCAGCAGCCGGCCGTGGATGGCCCCGACCTGGTAGGCCCCGAAGAGGTCCTTGAGATAGGCGGGGATCGTCGCGAAGCCGCCGCCGTAGAAGGACAGGATCACCAGCGCACACAGGATGAACAGCGGCTTGGAGGAGTCGCCGAACAGTGCGATGAGCCCGTACATCACCGCGCCCACGCCCAGGTAGACGCGGTAGATGTTCTTCCGTCCGATCAGGTCGGACGTCGACGACCAGCCGATCCGGCCCGCCATGTTGGCGGCCGACAGCAGCGCGACGAAGCCTGCCGCTGCCGACACCGAGACCGGGGTCGACGTCTCCTTGAAGAAGTCCGTGATCATCGGCGCGGCCTTCTCCAGGATGCCGATGCCCGCGGTCACGTTCATGCAGAGCACGACCCACAGACACCAGAACTGGGGCGTGCGCACCGCGTTGCGGGCCGAGACCTGGGGCCCCTCGAAGGCGCTGGGCGCGCTCTCGACCGGCTTCTCGCTGCGCGGCACGCGCACCAGCAGGACACCGAGGAGCATGAAGACGGCGTACGACAGTCCGTGCACGAGGAACGCGAGCGCGATCCCGGAGCTGTCGGAGCCGAAGGACTCCAGCATCTGCGCCGACCAGGGCGAGGCGATGAGCGCGCCGCCGCCGAAGCCCATGATGGCGATGCCGGTGGCCATGCCGGGCCGGTCGGGGAACCACTTGATCAGGGTGGAGACCGGCGAGATGTAGCCGATGCCGAGGCCTATGCCGCCGACGAAGCCGTAGCCGAGGACGATCAGCCAGTACTGCTCGGTGGCGGCTCCGAGCGCGGAGAGCAGGAAGCCGGACGAGAAGCAGATCAGGGCCACCGTCATCGCCCAGCGTGGCCCGTTGCGCTCCACGAGCGTGCCGCCGAACGCGGCGGACAGGCCGAGCATCACGATGCCGAGCTGGAAGGGCAGTGCGCTCTGTGTGCCGCTGAGACCGAGGGCGGACTCGAGCGGCGGCTTGAACACGGACCAGGCGTACGCCTGTCCGATGGAGAGATGGACCGAGAGAGCGGCCGGGGGCACGAGCCAGCGGCTCCACCCCGGGGGCGCGACAGGGGGACTCATGATCCCGGACGGTAGGAACAAAGAAGCTGGTTGAAAAGGCGGCGCGTCGACCGTATGCGATGAGCGGTATCCCGGACGCGACGAACGGTCGGACCGGCCGGTTTCCGGAGCCTCTTGCGGAGCTCGATCCCAGACTGTAGACAGTATTTCGTGGACACGTCCTTCCGGTCGGAGTTCGAGATGCGCGCGGCGGGTACCTGGGGCGAGGGGGCGCAGACCCGCATCGAGACCGTGTGCGCGCACTGCGGAGCGGGCTGCGGTCTCACGCTCCATGTGCAGGACAATGACATCGTGAAGGTCACCGCCCCGCTCGACGGACCGGTGTCCCACGGCAGCCTCTGCAGCAAGGGCCGTTTCGGCTACCAGCACGCACAGAACCGGGACTGAGACACATATGGGACGAGTCACGGAACGACGCAAGGTGATCCGCATCCGCGACGGGGCCCTCTCGTCCCGCCCGGACACACTCGTCACCGAGGAACCGCTGGAGATCCGCCTCAACGGCAAACCCCTCGCCATCACCATGCGCACCCCCGGCGACGACTTCGCCCTCGCCGCCGGCTTCCTCGTCAGCGAAGGCGTCCTCGCCCGACACAGCGACCTGCAGAACATCGTCTACTGCGCCGGCGCCACCGCGGACGGCTCCAACACCTACAACGTCGTCGACGTCACCACGACCCCCGGCGTCCCCATCCCCGACATCACCCTCGAACGCAACGTCTACACGACCTCCAGCTGCGGCCTGTGCGGCAAGGCGAGCCTGGACGCCGTCCGCACGACCACCCGCTGGCCCATCAACGACACTCCCCCGGTCCGTGTCGAACCCGAACTCCTCGCCTGCCTCCCCGACCGGCTCCGCGCGGCCCAACGCGTCTTCGACCGGACCGGGGGCCTGCACGCCGCCGCCCTGTTCACCGAAGACGGCGAACTCCTCGACATACGCGAGGACGTCGGCCGCCACAACGCCGTCGACAAACTCATCGGCCGCGCCCTCCAGAACAACAACCTCCCCCTGTCCCGCACCCTCCTCCTCGTCTCCGGCCGGGCCTCCTTCGAACTCGCCCAGAAGGCCGTCATGGCCGGCATCCCGGTACTGGCAGCCGTGTCCGCGCCCTCCTCCCTGGCCGTCGACCTCGCCGCCGAAACCGGCCTCACCCTGGTCGGCTTCCTGCGCGGCCACAACATGAACGTGTACGCGGGAGAACACCGACTCGCCCTGGAGACCGCCACCGCGGCCCAGAGCTGAGCGGCCGCACCCTTCAGCCCTCAGCCCTTCGACTGTCAGCCCTTCAGCCCCTCAGCCCTTCAGCCCCTCGACCACGGCCTCGACGAACGCTTCGACGAGCGGCGATCTCCGGTTCGCCTCCCAGGCCAGGAGCACCTGGTCGGGCTCCGCGTCCGGGACGGGCACGTAGGTGATGTCGGGCCGCGAGTACAGCCGGGCCACGGACTCGGGGACGAGGGTGATGCCCTGACCTGCCACGACACGCTCGAACTTCTCCTCGATCGTGCGGATCGGGACGTCGTCGGGGCCGGGGTCCGCGTACCGCAGCCGGGGCTCGCTCTCCAGGTCGGCCAGGAGCAACTCCCGCTTGCCCGCGAGCCGGTGGTCCGCGGGGAGCATCACCACGCGGTTCTCGGTGAACAGCGGCAGCAGCTCCAGGCCGCGTTCCCGGACCGGCGGCCGTACGTAGGCGAGGTCGACGGTGCCGTCGAGTATGAGGTCCTCCTGGTCGTCCCACTCGACCCGGCGGGCCTCGACGGCGATGTCGGGACGGGCGGCGCAGAAGGAGCGCAGGGCCTGGGACAGCACGATGCCCGCCCGGAAACCGACGACGAGGCGGTGCGGGCCGTGGGCGGCGCGGTGGACCCGGCGCCGGGTGGCGTGCGCGGCGGCGAGGAGGTTCCGGGCGTCGTCGAGGAGTTGGCGTCCGGCCGGGGTCAAGGTGACGCCATGGCTGTCGCGGTGGAACAGATCCGCGTCCAAGTCCTTCTCCAGGGACCTGATCTGACGGCTCAGCACCGGCTGGGCGATGTGCAGCCGTTCGGCCGCGCGCCCGAAGTGCAGCAGCTCGGCCACAGCGACGAAATAGCGCACTTTCCGCAGGTCGAGGTCCATGGCCGTCCTTTCCCTCGGCGATACCTCCAGGGTATCGCCGACGCCGAAAGAGGTCTTGGACGGCACGGTGGGGGTGCCCGCAGGCTGGAGCCGAGACCCACGGAAGGGGAATGGCATGAGCCTGCAGGGACAGCGGATCGTCGTGGTCGGCGGCACATCGGGCATCGGTCTGGCGGTGGCGGACGCGGCAGCGCGGGAAGGGGCCGAGGTGGTGGTCGCCTCGCGTCGGAGGGAGAGTGTGGACGCGGCGCTGAAGCAGTTGCCGCAGGGGGTCGCGGGGGACGTCCTCGACGTCACCTCGGAGACGGCCGTGCAGGCCTTCTTCGCGCGGACGGGCGCCTTCGACCACCTCGTCTTCACGGCGGGCGAACCGCTGCGGTTCCAGGCGCTGGCGGACACCGACCTCGCCCGGGCGCGGAGCTTCCTGGACACACGGCTGTGGGGCGCGATCACGGCGGTCAAGCACGGGGCACCGCTGCTGCGCGAGGGCGGGTCGGTCGTGCTCACCACGGGCACCGTCGCGCGCCGGCCCATGCCGGGGACGAGTGTGGTGGCGGGTCTGGCCGGGGCGATGGAGTCGCTGACGCGGGCCCTGGCCCTGGAGCTGGCCCCGATCCGGGTCAACGTGGTCGAGCCCGGGGTGGTCCGCACCGAGCTGTGGCGGGAGTTGCCGACGCAGGAGCGGGACGGCCTGTTCGCGTCCGCGGCCGAGTCGCTCCCCGTCGGCCGGGTCGGCGAGCCGGAGGAGATCGCCGAGGCGTATCTGTATCTGATGCGCGGCGGTTTCAGCACCGGCTCGGTGGTGGTCGTGGACGGCGGGACGGTACTGGTCTGAGGGCTCAGCACCTGATCAGCCGTCACCCGGCCACGACACGCCGCTGATTCGCCGTCATGCCGTCATGCCGTCATGCCGTCACGAAGCGAACCCCATCCGCCCTCACCCCGCCACGAAGCGCACCTGATCCACCGTCACCACCGTGCCGAGCCGCGGGAAGTCGAGTCGTGTCGAGGACTCGTGCTCGGCGGCGGTGAAGGCGGCCATGGCGTCCTCCACGAAGACGAGGTCGTAGCCGAGGTCGAGGGCGGCGCGGGCGGTGGACTCGACGCCGAGGTTGGTGGCGATCCCGCCGAGCACCAGCGTGGTGACGCCGCGTTCGCGGAGGACGGCGTCCAGGTCGGTGCCCTGGAAGGCGCCGATGGTCCGCTTCACGATCTCGATGTCGCCGTGCCGGGCGAGACCGGCCACCAGGCCGCTGCCGGGCGGCTGGTCGGTGACACCGGGCCGCTCGACGCGCACGAGCACGACAGGTGCGCCGACCGTGCGGAAGGCGGTCGTCAACTCCTCTGCGGCGGCGAGGACTTCGGTGCCTTTGCGGGGCTCCAGGGGCAGCGCGACGATCCGGTCCATCAGATCGACGAGTACGAGGGCGCTGCGTGCGGGATCGAGCGCGAGGGGTCCGGTCATGACGGAACGTTATCCGTCATCAGCCCTCCGTACCGGAGATCCGGATCAACAGGTCCATGAACTGTGCGCGTTCGGCCGCCGAGAGCGGGGCCAGCAGCTCGTCGTTGGCCTCGCGGGCTGCCTTCTCGCAGCGTTTCAGCAGGCGTGCCCCCTCGTCCGTGAGGGACACCGCGTTCTTGCGGCGGTCGCGCGGGTCCGGTTCGCGCAGGACGAGACCGGCGGACTGGAGGTCGTTGAGGACGCCGACGAGGTCCTTGGGGTCGAGCCGTACGGCGCGGCCGAGGTCGGCCTGGGCCACGGGGGCGAGATCGCGGACGGCGGAGAGCACCACGTGGTGCCACATCTTCACGTCCTCGGCGGCCAGCGCCTCGGCGACCAGGGCCCGCCCGCGGGCGGCGGCACGGCCGAGGAGCCAGCTGGGGAGGGAGCGGATCGCGGGCAGGGGTGCTTCGGCCATGCGGCCACCCTAACCAGAACTCATTGGACTTCCCAACGACCGCGCGCCTATCGTTGGGAACACCAATGAATCCACGGGAGGTCGGTCGATGCGTCGCGTCCGCTACGAGTCCACGGGTGGCCCGCTGTTCCTGGAGGAGGCACCCGTCCCCGAGCCGGGCCCGGGCGAGCTGCTCGTGCGCTGCGAGGCGGTCGGCGTCACCCTCCCGGTCGTCCGCAAGGTGACCGAGGCCGCCGAACCGGTGCCGCTCGGGGGTGAGCTCGCCGGTGAGGTGGTGTCCGTCGGCACCGGGGCCACCCGCTTCCGCCCCGGCGAACGGGTCACGGGACTGTGCTTCGGCCATGGCTACGCCGACTTCGCGCTGCTGCACGAGGCCATGGCCTCCCCCGTCCCCGACGCCGCCTCGGCGGTCGACGCCGTCGCCCTGGTCCGCAGCGGGCTGGTCGCGCTCGGCGCGCTGGAGGCGGCGCGCCCCGAGCCGGGAGAGACGGCACTGATCACGGCGGCCGCGAGCGGGGTCGGTCACCTCGCCGTGCAGCTCGCGCGGGCCCGGGGCGCGTCCCGGGTCGTGGGCGCGGTCTCCGATCCGGCCAAGGGGGCCTTCGTGCGCGGACTCGGCGCCGACGCCACCGCCCTGTACACGGACGGCAGTTGGGGAGAGCCCGTCGACTACGTCCTCGACGCGGTCGGCGGCGAGCTGCTCACCCCGGCGCTGACCGCACTGGTCCCGGGCGGCCGGCTGGTGGCGTACAGCTCGGGCGGCGGGACGATCCGGGCGTACGACCTCCTCGTCGGCGCCAAGTCCGTGACGGGCTTCCAGATGGCGCGGATCGCCCGTGAGCGGCCGGAGTTGTACGAGCGGTGGCGGCGGGAGCTGTGGCGGATGTTCACGGACGGCACCCTTCGCCCCGTCGTGCACGGGGAGTTCGCCCTGGAGGACGCGGCGCGGGCCCACGAGGTGATCGAGTCGCGGCGCAACCTCGGAAAGGTCGTACTCCGCCCGTGACGGGACACGCGCGTCGTTCTCGTGGGCCGGGGTGCGGGCGCACCCGGGCACTCCTCGCGTTCGCCGAGGGCCAGGCCCTCGACTGCGGGGACCCGCCCTGTGGCTGCCCCATGGACCAGGTGCGCGACAGCCGCTAACGTCGCCAACCGTGCCCGAGGACGCACGAGCACGGCAGCGGACCGGCACCGGCGTCGGACTGCTGCTGGCGCTGGTGCTCGCAGCCGTGCTGATCACCGCCCTCCCGGACGGCGACGGCCGGGACGCGGGCGGCTGCACACCGCGTACCGTCGCCTCCTGGTCGGCGGACGACCGGCTCACCGCTGAGTTCGCACGCTACGGCGACGACGCCGGCCGCGCCGACGACTGGACCGGCGGCGACGGCACCCACTCGGTGCGGCTGCCCGACGGACGGCTGCTGTGGCTGTTCTCCGACACCTATCTCGGCCAGGTGTACGGCCCGCCCAACCCGTTCGGCGAGTCGCACGCCTGGCGCGACGCCGGCGCGCCCCTGGTGCGCAACTCGGCGGTGCTGATGCGCGACGGCCGCCTGGAGTCCACCCTCCCGGCGCCCCTGTTCCCGGACCCGGGCCCGAACCAGTGGCGCTGGCCGGTCGCGGCCCGCGTCGAGCCCCGCTCCCCCGGCTCGGACGAGCAGGTCGTCCGGGTCCTGCTGTGGGTGCGCACGGCGGGCGCGTCCCCCTGGATCTACGGCGTCCCGACCGCCACCGAGGTCGCCACGCTCTCGCTGCCGGACCTGCGCGTCGAGTCGATCACGAAGGTCCTGGACGAACAGGGGGTCCAGGACCCGTCCCGGCGGGTGCTGTTCGGCACGACGCTGGTCGAGGACGGCGAGTGGACGTACGTCTTCGGGGGCGACGACGGCCAGGCCGCGTCCCGCTCCGCCTCCTCGGCGTACGTGGCCCGGGTGCCCAGGGGCGCGCTGGCCGAGCCGGGTGCCTGGGAGTACTGGGACGGCTCGGCCTGGACGACCGGTGCCCGCCCGCGCCCGGTGCTCGGGGACGGGAGGCGCACCGGGGTGGGCAGCGCCTTCTCCGTCGTACGGCACGAGGGCACGTACGTGCTGTTCACCATGGCCGCGGGGACCAAGGGGCTCGCGGCCGTGACCTCGTACTGGGCCTGCTCCCCCACCGGGCCGTGGCACGGTCCGGAGAAGGACTTCGCCCCGCCCCTGCCCGCGGGCCAGGTCGCCGCCTACAACCCGCAGGCGCACCTCGAACTCAGCGGCGGGGGGCGGCTGGTGCTCAGCTACGACGTCAACTGGCTGGAGACCGCGGTCGCTTCGGCGCAGCTCAACCGGAACGTGTCGTTGTACCGACCGCGGTTCGTGACCCTGCGGCTGACTCCGGCGCGCTGACCTCTCCGGACTCCCCGGTCTCCCCGGCGTCCTCCGTAAGAGGGTCGTGCGAGCGGCGCTTGGCGATCACCGCGCAGACCATCAGCTGCATCTGGTGGAAGAGCATCAGCGGCAGCACCGCGAGCGAGGCGTGCGCACCGAACAGCACGCTGGCCATGGGGAGTCCGGAGGCGAGGGACTTCTTGGAGCCCGCGAACTGGATGGCGATGCGGTCCCCGCGGTCGAAGCGGAGCGCCTTGGCGCCGTACCAGGTCAGGGTGAGCATCAGGGCGAGCAGCACGGCCTCGACGACCATGAGGCCGCCGAGCCTGAGCGGGCTCACCTGGTGCCAGATGCCCTGGACCATGCCCTCGCTGAACGCGGTGTAGACGACGAGCAGGATGGAGCCGCGGTCGACGAGCCCGAGGACCTTCTTGTGACGGGTGATGAAGCCGCCGATCCAGCGGCGCGTCAACTGGCCCGCCAGGAACGGCACGAGCAGCTGCAGCACGATCTCCAGGAGCGAGTCGGCGGAGAACCCGCCGCCGCTGCTGCCGAGCAGGGCGGCCGCGAGGAGCGGGGTGATGACGATGCCGACCAGGGAGGAGAAGGAGCCGGCGCAGATCGCGGCGGGCACGTTGCCGCGGGCGATCGAGGTGAAGGCGATCGAGGACTGGATGGTGGAGGGCACCAGCGTGAGGAAGAGCAGGCCCTGGTAGAGCGGGTCCGTCAGGAAGACCGGGACGAGTCCGCGGGCGGCCAGGCCGAGGAGCGGGAAGATCACGAACGTACAGGCGAGGACCGTGACGTGGAGCCGCCAGTGCTTGAGGCCGTCCAGGGCCTCACGGGTGGAGAGTCGGGCGCCGTACAGGAAGAAGAGGAAGGCGATCGCCGCCGTGGAGGCTCCGGAGGCCACGTCCGCGGTGGTCCCGCGTGCCGGTACGAGGGCCGCGAGGCCCACGGTGCCGAGCAGCAGCAGGATGTACGGGTCGACCGGCATCCAGGCCGGCCACTTCAGGCGCTTCACGGTGCTCCACTTGCTCGTGTTCGACGGCGGTACATGGACATGCGGGCACCTCCCTCAGGACGGGGGGTCCCCCTCCATCGTCCTCCTTCACTCCTTGATCGGGAATCCCGCATACCACTCTGACTGTCATCACGTTCCGCGATAAGCTCGCGGTATGTACGACCCGTCGCAGTTGCGTACGTTCCTGGCGGTGGCGCAGACCCTGAGCTTCACGCAGGCCGCCCGCAGGCTCGGGCTGCGCCAGTCGACGGTGAGCCAGCACGTACGGCGCCTGGAGGACGCCGCGGGCAGGCTGCTGTTCACCCGGGACACCCACTCCGTGGAGCTGACGGAGGACGGCGAGGCGATGCTGGGGTTCGCGCGCCGGATCCTGGAGGTGCACGACCAGGCGACGGCGTTCTTCACCGGCACCCGGCTGCGGGGGCGGCTGCGGTTCGGGGCGTCCGAGGACTTCGTCCTCACCCGGCTGCCCGAGATCCTCGAGGGCTTCCGGTACGACCATCCCGAGGTGGACCTGGAACTGACGGTGGAGCTGTCGGGGACGCTGCACGAGCGGCTGGCCGCCGGAAAGCTGGACCTCGTCCTCGCCAAGCGGCGGCCGGAGGATCCCCGGGGCGAGCTGGTGTGGCACGACCGGCTGGTGTGGATCGGGGCGGAGCGGCTGCGCCTGGACGCCGACCGCCCGGTGCCGCTGATCGTCTACCCCCCGCCCGGGATCACCCGGATGCTGGCGCTGGAGGCCCTGGAGCGACAGGGACGCGAGTGGCGGATCGTGTGCACCAGCGGGAGCCTCAACGGACTGATCGCGGCCGCGCGGGCAGGCCTCGGGGTGATGGCGCACTCGCGGGGCCTGGTGCCGCCCGGGCTGGTGCGGGTGCCCGACCGGTCCGGGCTGCCGGAGCTGGGGCAGGTCGACTTCGTGCTGGTGCACGGTCCGCGGCGCACGGCCGCGCAGGGGGCGGCGGACGCGCTCGCCTCCGCGATCCTGGCGGGCGGGGACCGGCTGCACCGGCGCTGAGGGCCGGCGCGGCACCGCGGGTCGCCCACGGAACGGAGTGACAAATTCCGGGCCGGTGGCGCTGAGTGAGGAGAGGCCGCGATGTGACGACGCCACCTCGCGAATAACCGTTTCACCAAGATCCCGAGCCGTCGTCGGGTCGTACAGATTCAGTGGAGATTACGGCGTCAAAGCTTACGCAACCGTCAGCTTTGTGTCCGACCCTTCCCCATGTGAGGGTATTTTCCGGTACTGACCAGGCCATACCTGAGCACCGCTCGGCTTCGGCCCCTCTCCCGTCGGATGCGTGGGTGGGGTAGCTTTCACGGCGCTGTGCGGAGCGTCACTGAGCGCCAGGGAGAGCGGGGAGCGGGGTTTGCGCGAGTTCACCAACCCTCCGTTGGCGTTGGCACCCCCGGTGGGCGGACTGGCCGACGTCGTCTTCGAGCATGCCCAGAACGACCCCGTGCACATCGCCCTCGGCCGCAAGGACGGGGACGGCCGGTGGCGGGACGTGACCTCCGCCGAGTTCCGTGACGAGGTCATGGCCCTCGCCAAGGGACTGCTCGCCCAGGGCATCCGCTTCGGCGACCGGGTCGCGATCATGTCCCGCACCCGCTACGAGTGGACGCTGTTCGACTTCGCGCTGTGGACGATCGGCGCACAGGTGGTGCCGGTCTATCCGACCTCCTCGGCCGAGCAGTGCTTCTGGGCGCTGTACGACGCCGAGTGCACGGCGGCGATCGTGGAGCACGAGGACCACGCGATGACGATCGCCACCGTCATCGACCGGCTGCCCCAGCTGCACCGGCTGTGGCAGCTGGACTCCGGCGCGGTGCAGGAGCTGTACGACGCCGGCACCGCCATCGAGGACGAGGTGGTGCACCGCCACCGGCAGGCGGTGACCCCGGACTCGGTCGCGACGATCATCTACACCTCGGGCACCACCGGCCGCCCCAAGGGCTGTGTGATCACCCACGGCAACTTCATGTACGAGGCGGACACCGTCATCGAGCGCTGGGAGCCGGTGTTCCACTCCAAGAAGGGCGACGAGGCGGCGACCCTGCTGTTCCTGCCGCTCGCGCACGTCTTCGGGCGGATGGTGCAGGTCGCGGCGATCCGCGGCAGGGTCCGCTTCGGCCATCAGCCGCAGATGAACGCGGCCGCCCTGCTGCCGGACCTCGCCGCGTTCAAGCCGACGTTCTTCCTCGGGGTGCCGTACATCTTCGAGAAGGTGTTCAACGCCTCCCGCCGCAAGGCCGAGAAGGAGGGCAAGGCCGGGCCGTTCGAGAAGGCCGTCGACGTGGCCGTGAAATACGCGGAGGCCATGGAGGCCAAGGCCTGGGGCATCGGGCCCGGCCCCTCGGCGGGGCTGCGGATGCAGCACCAGCTCTTCGACAAGCTCGTGTACTCCAAGATGCGGGCGGCGATGGGCGGCCGCATCAAGCAGGCCATGACCGGCGGTTCGGCCATGGACCGCAAACTGGGGCTGTTCTTCGCCGGCGCGGGTGTGCACATCTACGAGGGCTACGGCCTCACCGAGTCGACGGCGGCCGCCACCGCCAACCCGCCCGAGCGCACCCGCTACGGCACCGTCGGGCAGCCCATCCCGGGCATGACGGTCCACATCGCGGACGACGGCGAGATCTGGCTCTACGGCGCCAACATCTTCCAGGGGTACCTCAACAACGAGAAGGCCACCGACGAGACGCTGCACGACGGCTGGCTCGCCACCGGTGACCTCGGCTCCCTCGACGAGGACGGCTACCTCACCATCACCGGCCGCAAGAAGGAGATCCTGGTCACCTCCGGCGGCAAGAGCGTCTCCCCCGGTGTGCTGGAGGAGCGGGTGCGCGACCATCCGCTGGTCTCGCAGTGCATCGTGGTGGGCAACGACCGGCCCTACGTCGCCGCGCTGGTCACCCTCGACCAGGAGGCCGTCGAGCACTGGCTGGGGATGCGCGACAAGCCCCGGATGTCCCCGGCGCAGCTGGTACGGGACGCCGACCTGGAGACCGAGGTGCGGCGCGCGGTGGTCGCCGCCAACACCCTGGTCTCGCAGGCCGAGTCGATCCGCACCTTCCGTATCCTGGCACAGCCCTTCACCGAGGAGCACGGGCTGCTGACGCCGTCGCTCAAGCTCAAGCGCAAGGCGATCGAGACGGCGTACGCGAACGAGGTCGAGGCCCTGTACCGGGCCTGACGGCCTGTCACCCCGTTCCGTCGGCCTGACGGGCTGTCAGCTGATGGTCACGCGGAAGATCTTGTCCGATCCGTCCGCCGCTCCTCCGTTGTTGTCGCAGTTGGTGGTCGACAGCCACAGCTGGTCGGCGCCCGGCACCTTGGTGACCGTGCGCAGCCGGCCGTAGGTGCCCACGTAGTACGCGGTCGGCGTGCCGACGCTCTCGCTGTCCCCGGTGATCGGGATCCTCCACAGCCGCTCGCCGCGCAGGGAGGCCATGTAGACGACGTTGCGCACGATCGCGATGCCGCTCGGCGAGGCCTCCGAGACGTTCCAGGTGGCCTTCGGGTTGGTCATCCCCGCGGTGGAGCAGGCGCCCTCGCAGACCGGCCAGCCGTAGTTGGCGCCGGGCTTGATCAGGTTCAGTTCGTCCTTGGAGCTGTTGCCGAACTCCGCTTCCCACAGACGGCCGTTGCGGTCGAAGGCGAGGCCCTGCGGGTTGCGGTGGCCGAGGCTGTAGACGTAGGTGCCGAACGGGTTGCCGGGGGCCGGCCTGCCGTCGGTGGTCATGCGCAGGATCTTGCCGTTGAGGGAGCTCTTGTCCTGCGCCAGATCGGGCGTCTGGGCCTCTCCGGTGGAGACGTACAGGTAGCCGTCGGGGCCGAAGGCGAGGCGGCCGCCGTTGTGGTAGCGGTTCTTCTTGATGCCCTGCAGGAGGACCGTGTAGTCGCTCAGGGCGGTCCCGTCGTACGTCATGCGGACCACGCGGTTGCCCTCGGACGCGGTGTGCATGAAGTAGACGCGGTGGTTCGTCTCCCACTTCGGGTCGACGGCGACACCGAGCAGTCCGCCCTCGCCGTTGGTGGTGACGGCGTTCGGGACGGTCCCGACCTGCGTCTTCGTGCCCTCCTTGGTCACCTTCCAGACCCGGAAGTCGTCCCGCTCGGTGACCAGCGCGCTCTTGCCGTCGGGCAGCCAGAAGACGCCCCAGGGGATCGTCCAGCCCGAGGAGAGGGTGGCGACCGAGGACGGGACACCGCCGTCGGTGGCGCACGCCTTGGTGGTGAAGGTGACCGTGTTGCTCGGCGGGGAGACATTGCCGGCCGCGTCCCGGGCGACGACGTTCAGGCTGTACGGGCTGTTGCAGGCCAGCCCGGTCAACGTCGTCGAGGTGCCGGTGGTGACGGACTTGTAGACGGTGGTGTCACTGCGCACGTCGTAGCCGGCGACCGCCCGGTTGTCGGTGGAGGCACCCCAGCTCAGGGCGGCGCTGTTCGCCGTGACGTCCGCCGCGGACAGGGTGCCGGGCTTCGTCGGCGGGGTCGTGTCGGAGCTGGCCTTGGTGGTGCAGTCGACGACGGGGCTCGCCGGGGACGTGTTGCCGGCCGCGTCCCGGGCGATGACGGTGAGGTTGTAGGTGGTGCCGGGGGTGAGGCCGGTGAGCGCCTTGCTGGTCGAACTGCCGGGCGCCTCACCGATCTTGTTGCCGTGCTCGTAGAGGTCGTACGCCGTCACGCCCACGTTGTCGGTGGCGGCGCCCCACGCGAGCGTGAGTCCGTCCTCGCCGATGTCGGAGCAACTGGGCTGCCCGGGGCGGCTCGGGGCCTGGGAGTCGGTGGCGGCGGCGACGCCGATGCGGTCGAGGTTGGGACCGCCGCCCGCGGTGGTGGCGGTCGCGCGGATCTTGCCCGAGCCCGCGGTGAGCGGGACGTCGACGGTCCTGGTGGCCCAGGTGTTCCAGTCGGCGGTGGCCGGGAAGGAGACGGCGGGCGCGACGACCGTGCCGTTCACGGAGATGTCCATGGGGCGGTCGGTGGCGGTCCCGTTGGCGTAGCGGAAGGTGACGGCCGTGGTGCCCGCCGAGGCGGCGCTCACCGTGAACTCCACGTACGAGCCTATGACGTTGGTGTAGTCGACGAAGCCGGTGCCCGTGTAGCCGGTGTGGTTGGTGGCCACCGTGCCCTGCACGACGGTCGCGTCCTCCGCCTGGTAGTCGGTGGCCGCGAGCGCGCTGCCCTGGCTCAGGCCGGCGAGCGGCAGAGCGAGGGCGGCGGCGAGGCCGTAGGGCAGAAGTCTGTTTGTTTTCACGGTTGTTCCCCTCAGCCCGTGTACTGGGTGAAGACCTTGAGGTAGTCGTACGGCTGCTGCGTCACACCGCTGCACGAGTCGCCGTCGGTGCCCGAGGCGCAAGGGCGGTCGCGGTTGACGGACCAGTAGGTGAGGCGCCCGATGTGGTGCTGCTGGGCGTAGGCGAGCATGGTCCTGAAGTCGGCGACGCGGACGCGCTCACCGGAGTCGTCGGTCCTGCCGTTCATCGAGGACAGCCCGATGTGGGCGTAGGCGGTGGCGTCGCTGTAGCCGTACGCCGACTTGACCCGCGCCTTGAGCCCTTCCATGGCCTGCGTGGTCAGGGTGCCCATGTTCGTGGCGCCGCCGCCGAAGTCGAACGGCATGATGCACCACACGTCGTTCGCCAGGCCCGAGTTCGCCGCCCGCTTGATCATGTCGACGCCGGTGGCGTCGGGGCCGCTGGTCGTGGTGCCGAAGGTGATGACGGTCTTCAGGCCCGGGTTGTTCGCCTTGACCGTCTTCAGCGCGTCGACGACCCGCTGCCGTACGGTCGCGTTGGACCACTCGGTGTTCTCGATGTCGATGTCGAGGGCCTTCAGCCGGTAGGCGTTGATCACCTTCTGGTAGGCGCCGGCGAGCGCCGAGGCGCTGGAGCACTTCTCGCCGAGCTTGTTCCCGCTCCAGCCGCCGACGGAGACCATGACGTCACCGCCGGCGGATCTGATCGCGTCGATCCTCGACTGGTCGGTGCCGCCGGTCAGCGGGCGCGAGCCGTCCCACTTCGGGTTGCAGCCGCCGTCGGAGAGGATGAACGCGAGGGTGAACCACTTGACGCCGGTCGCCGACATCACCGAGGTGGGGTTCTGCGGGTTGCCCCAGCCGAGGTACTCGTAGGGGGCGACGGCCATGCCCGGTGAAGCCGCCGCGCTCTTCAGGGAGTTGACGGGCTTCACGCGGATCAGCCGGGTCTCGCCCGGGCGCAGGGTCGCGCTGTAGGAGTCCGCGATCACGCCCTTGTGCGAGCCGGACCACAGGTCGGTGACGTCACCGGAGCCGGAGAAGCCGACCTGCGACCAGTCCACGGCGACCGTCGCGTTGCCGGACGTACCGGTGTTGAACAGGGCCACCACGTACTGGCCGTCGCTCTCCTTCTTGCTCCAGACCTGCTTGACCCCGCTGTTCACGATCCGCTTGGCGGCGACGCCGTCCTGGTCGACCCCGATGAGGCGGTCGTTGGTCAGCATCGCCTTGTCGACCGGGTCGAGATCGGTCAGGTCGGTGCCGAGCAGCAGCGGTGAGGCGGCCATCGCCCAGAGGGTGAAGTGGGACCGGCGCTGGTCGGCGGTCAGGCCCACCCGGTCGCCGTTGCCGATCTCCAGGGAGTCGAGGTCGTTCCAGCCGCCCGGACCGGCGTGCGGCTGCCAGGAGGCCGCGGTGTTGAAGCGGGAGGAGACGTGCGACCAGTCGGTGAGCGGATAGCCGCTGCCGTTGTCACCGGGACCGCAGTAGCACTCCACGTCGCCCTGTGTGCGCCAGCTGTTCGCCAGCCTCTTCCAGGTGGAGGCGTCCGCGATCGGAAGGTTGTTGGACAGCGCGAAGTTGATCGGCCGTCCGGTGGAGCGCAGCGCCTTGTCCCATGCCTGGACGTCGGGGACGTCATGGCTGCCCACTCCGTCGATCTTGAGGTAGTCGACTCCCCAGGAGGCGAACTGCCGCGCCCAGGAGTTCACGAACTCCTGGGCACCCGGCTTCTGATAGTCGATGTAGTACATGTTCTTGCAGTTGTAGTTCTTCTCCGTCCTCGACGTGTCCGCGATGTCCTTCGCGTGGTACGAGGTCCCCTCGATCGGGGTGTTCTTGGTGACGGCGTTCTTGGCGATGCCGGGCGTCACGTAGAAGCCGAACTTCAGGCCCTTGGAGTGGACGTAGTCGGCCAGCGCCTTGATGCCGGACGGGAACTTGGCGGTGTCCACGGCCCAACGGCCGTAGGAGTCGACGACGAAGCCGTTGGAGTCGCACTTCTGCCAGAAGTCGTCGAGGTTGACGTAGGCGAAACCGTGGTTCTTGAGGCCACTGGCGACCAGCGCGTCGGCCTGCGCCTTGATCTTCGCCTCGGTCGGCGTGCGGCGCACGAAGCTCCAGCTGGACCAGCCCATGGCGGGCCGGACGGACTGGCCGTTGTCGGAGGCGGCCGCCGGTTGGGCGGTGCCCACGAGCGGTACCGTCGCGGCGAGGAGCAGGCCCGTCACCGTGGCCGTGAGCGATCTGATTCCGATCATGACTGTCCCCCGTTCGCGGGTGTGGCGTACGACGTGCCGATCCATGCCTCGTCGATCCGCAGCCGCTTGTAGCGGCTCGTGTCGGTGGCGGCGGCCCAGGTGGAGTCGACTTCGAGGCGGACGTAGCGGGCGTTGGCCGCGGTGAGGTCGATGCCCTGGATGCCGCGGCGGCTCGGCAGTTGGCCGGTCTTCACCGGGCTGCCCCAGGTGGAGCCGTCGGCGCTCAGATACACCTTGTAGTCCTTGATCCGCGCGGACTGCTCGGTGTCCGAGCGGGCGTAGGCCACGGAGTCCTCCCGCTGGTTGAGCCCGAGGTACTGGACCTTCTTCGAGCTGCCGAGGTCGAAGGTGAGGTTGACCGGGAGGGTCTTGTCGCTGTCCCAGTAGGTGCGGTGGTCACCGTCACCGGCGGCCGAGCCGGCATGTCCGCTCGCCGAGGCGCTCGCGCTCACCTTGACGCCGGTGAGGATGCCCTGGCGGCCGGCCGTGGTGACCTTGAACACCGTGTCGTACGGGTCCCAGGCGCCGAGGCCGGTGAGGGTGAGTACGCCGCCCGACTGCGACCACGAAACCGCTGCGCCCGTACGGAGGTTGGTGACCGACGCGACGCGGTAGCCGTTGTCGCGGATGCGCAGGGTGGACGTGCTGGGCGGGGTGAGGACATGGATGTACTGCCGGTCCGGGTCGCCCTTGGCGATGGTCGTGGCGCCGTACGCGCCGTCGTTCCAGGCGCCGGGTTTGAGGCCGCCGTACATGTAGCCACCGCCCTCGGTGCCGTGCAGGGATTCCCAGATCGGGTCCAGGTAGGAGTCGGCGAAGGTGTTGAAGGCGGTCTGGTTGGCCGGGAACTTGCCGTTGACCTGGGCGGTCTCCGCCATGAGCGCCTTCACCGACGAGCCCGCGTTGGTGATCAGGCGGCCGAGGGTGAGCGCGCGGTCGACGGACGGGTTCGAGCCGTCGTACCACCAGGCACCGCTCGACGGCAGCTTGAAGTCCGCCTCGGTGAGCCGGGGTTGGGAGGTGTAGACGGCCTGCGGGTAGTCGTACGCCGGTGTCATCCCCGTCTTCTGCTCATTGCTGATCATGTCCATGATCGGCGTGTCCTCGTTGTTGTTGCTGAGCGTGTAGTTCGGACGCTTCTCGTAGATCTGCCGGTAGAGGTCGTGGCTCTCCCAGTAGGCGTTGTCGTTGTCGATCCAGAAGCCGCCGAGCTCGGGATAGCGGTCCATGACCTCGAAGAAGTTGTCGTAACTGAACTGCCCGAAGCCGTCGTTGGTGGTCAGGTCGACGTTCTTGCCCTTGTAGGCGGAGTAGGCGGCCGAGTCGAGCCACTCGTGGCCGCCCTCGTCGTGCCACTGGGGGTCGTTGGTCATGTAGAGGACGACCTTCATCCCCTTGGCCTTGGCGGCCGTGATCAGCTCGCCGAGGAAGTCCCGCCGGGTGGAGCAGGATCCGGGGATCGCGGACGGCCAGGGGCGGGCGTAGCCGAGGCGGCTGTGGAAGGTGGCGAGGACCAGGTACTGGGTGTGCAGCTTCTGGGCCTCCTTCACCCAGTAGTCGGCGTTCCAGCCGCCGTTCGTGACGTCGCTCTCCCAGGCGGTGCAGCTGGTGTGGGCGGGCGCGGTGCGCAGGCCCCAGTGCAGGAACAGCCCTCCCACCGAGGCGCGGAGGAAATCCTGGCGGGGGTTCTCCAGATCCAGCGGTTCGACCGCCGTACCGCAGTCCTGGCCTCCCGAGATGCGCAGGGCGCCGCCGGACGTGTTGTGGCTGTCCGTGAGACAGCCGCCCGTGACGTTCTGGAAGCCCACGTCGAACGGGGAGCCGCCGCCTTTGCGCGCGGTGAAACGGGTGAGCCGGATGCCGTCGGCCGCGTCGGCGATGAACGCCGGGCGGCCGTCGTCCGCGGCGAACGTCACCGAACTGTCGGTGAAGCGGATGTCGTCGGCGTTGTGGAGGTACCAGCCGTAGGCCGGCCGGGTGCCGATGGCCTTGGGGTTGTAGTCCTTCGGGTCGTTGGCCGGCACACCGGTGGACATGGTGCCGTTGCCGCCCGGGACCGTGATGTCGACGTTGTCGAAGGTCACGCCCTTGATGCGGTGGCCGCTCTCGCCCCACAGGGTCGGGCTGAAGGACGGACTGCTGCCGGTGGCCGTGATGTCGTCGTACGTGATGTCGCTGATCGATCCGACACCGGGACTGTTGCCGCACCGCTTTCGGGTGCCGATCTTCTGCATGATCGGCGAGTGGACGTTCGTCATCGTGATGTCGCGGTAGTGGACGTCCGAGATCTTCGCGCCGTCCATCGACACCATGCCGAGCCCGGACTTGTCGGCGCCGTCGATGCGGATGTTCTCGAACCGGTAGTCCGAGAAGTCGCCGCAGGTCTCCGAGCCGAACATGAGGGCGTTGCAGCAACGGGCGGACAGAAAGCTGTCGTTGACGCGGACGTGGCCGTTGGAGAGCTTGGCGCCGAGGGCGTAGTCGCTCTTGAAGACCAGGGCGTCGTCGTTGGCCCTGATGTTCGCGTTCGTCACCGTGACGTCCGTCGTGGAGATGATGTTCCAGCCGTCGCGGTCGCTCGCGGTGTCGATGGTCAGGTGGTCCGAGATCACGTTCTTGCAGCCGTTGACGAGCGCCGCGAAGTGGCCGCCGCGGCGGAGGGTGAGGCCGTCGCCGATCGTGAGTCCGTCGCACCGGGTGAGGGAGATGATCTTGTCGGCCTCGCCGGACTTCGGGTTGCCGGTGATCAGGTTGCCCATGCCGTCGATGACGCCCTGGCCGACGAAGCCGATGTCGGTCAGCCGGTCGCCGTGGATCATCGCGTTGTGGAAGTGGCTGTGCCCGTAGTCCTGGTAGGCGTCGTACGGATTGGACTCGGCCTTGTCGTAGGTGTCGGCGCCGGAGCCCTGGAGGGTGGCGCCCTTGTCGAGCTGGAGCGTCACATGGCTCTTCATGTGGATGGTGTTCTTCGACCTGTAGTCACCGGGCGGGAAGCGGACGACTCCGCCGTCCGCCGCCGAACTCGCCGCGTTGATCGCCTTGTTGACGGCGGGTGTGTCGTTGGCGGAGCCGTCTCCCTTGGCTCCGTAGTCGCGTACGTCGAAGACGGCGGCGGCCCGGGGCGGGTCCTGCGGGGCCGGGGCCGCCGGGTGACCGAGCCCGAGGACGACGGCGAGGACGAGGAGGACGATCGCCGCTGCCCGGGAGCGGAAGCGTGGGTCGGTGGGGGGTTTCAAGATGACGGCTCCTCAGACGAGTTGGTAGCCGCGCAGGTTGGTGAGCAGCAGGTAGGTGTTCTGGAGGGAGCCGGAGGTGTCGCCGAGGGAGCGGTAGATGCCCCATTTGGGGCGGACGCGGTCGGCCAGGAAGGTGTCGACACCGGTCTTGGACGCGTCGACGACGGTCGAGCCGCCGGACTTCAGGATCCAGCGGACCGAACCCGACGAGCCGTCCCCGACCTTGATCTGGAAGTCGACGTCGGTCCACTTGTCGTGCAGCGGTTCCAGGTCGGTGCGGCCGACGAGGATGTCGTCGATGGCGAGCTTCAGCTCGATGGTCTGCCGGCCGTTCACCCGGCGCAGGGACTGCACGACGATCGGCGAGGTGCCGCTGCCGGGCTGCTTCATCTGCATGATGTGGGTGAAGGTCGTGGTCGCCTTCAGGGAGCTCGGGATGTACATCGAGTAGGTGAGCCGCCAGGTCTGGCCCTTCGTCCACTTCAGGTAGTTGCCGCCGCTGCCGTTGCGCAGCCCGGTGACCTCCTGGCGCTGGCGGTCGGTGGAGGTGTCACGGTCGACGGTGTGCATGTCGAAGCGCCAGTTGTTGCCGGTGGCGTAGATGTGCGGCTGTCCGGCGGAGTGCGAGTCGGCGCGGTCGTCCTCGATCGTCTCGAAGGCGCCGAGGCCGTCGCCGCTCGCGGAGGGGGCCCACTTCTGCTGCCAGGAGGCGGCGTGGGCGGTGGTCGCCTGCGGCAGACCGACCGCGGCCGCCGTGGCCCCGCCCAGCGCGGCACCCAGCAGCGCCCGTCGTGATGTGCTCATGACACTAATCACCTCGCAGTTGTTCGTTCATGATCAGGAACGCGCCCAGGCCGTGGAAGTCGTTGGTGGCCCGGGTCCGGGCGACGTAGTACGCGTAGTCGCCGACGTTGGTGCCGATGGAGATGTCGGCGAGGTCGGTGCGTCCGTCGGAGCCGACCGAGAGCCTGGCGAGCACGCCCTGGTAGCCGCGGTGTGCGACGGCCCGGAAATGCTGGTCCAGGTATCCCTGCTGGGCGCCGCGCGAGAGGGCGTAGGTGAACATGCTGGAGCAGGACGTCTCGGTCCAGTTGTCGCTCCGTCCGCCCTTGTCGATCACCTGGAACCAGCGGCCGGTCGCCGGGTCCTGGTACTTCTCCAGGCCGGCCGCCAGCTTCCGCAGGATCGCGAGGAGCCGGGGCCGACGGGGCTGGTCCGCCGGGACGGCGTCGAGGACGTCGACGAGCGCCATGGAGTACCAGCCGACCGCCCGGCACCAGTGCTCGGGGGCGAGCCCGGTCTCCGGATCGGCCCAGCTCACGCTCCTCGACTCGTCGTAGGCGTGCCTCAGCAGCCCGTTGGCGACCTGGAGATGGCCTCCGTACACGGCGAGCTGCCGCACCGCCTCGGCGTCCGTGCCCCCGCTCCCGCCGAACTCCTCGCCGTACTCGACGAGGAACGGGTTCACCATGTAGACGCCGTCCGCCCAGAGCTGGTGGGCGCGGCTCGCGGTGTCGGCGTGCCAGAAGCCGCCGTCCTCCGTGCGCGGATACGTGGCGAGACGGTCGAGGATCTTGCGCGCGGCCGTGCGGTAGCGGGCCTCGCCCGTCTCGTGGTGGAGGATCACCAGCAGCCGGCCCGCCTGCATGCTGTCCAGGCTGTTGAACGACTGGCCGATGGAACCGTCCTCGCCGACGAATCGGTCGACATAGCTCTTGATGTACGCGAGGTAGCGGGCGTCGTGCGTGCGCCGGTAGGTGAGGTACTGGCCGTAGAGGTACAGGCCGACCGGGTAGGACCAGCCGCCGATGGTGCTCGGCGTGTAGCGGGCCATGGTGGAGTCGACCACGGCGACGGACCAGTCCCGGTCCGGACGCGGATCGGCGAAGGGGCCGGTGGGCGGGGGTGCGGCGGCCGGCAGGGCGACCAGGGTCGCGGCGGCGAGTGCAAGGGTCGTCAGAGCTGCGCGAAGACGACGGCGTCTCATGTTCCTCCCTCTCCGTGAGCCAGGAGACACGGGAAACATCGGATGAAAGCCAACGCACGTTCATATCCATGAACTGAGTTCAGGATTCCGCCCGTTCGGCGCGATCCAGAGTCGCGGCAGGACCGTGAGTGGTCAATGGTCTGTACCGAAGAGGTCGGATGCATTTCCGGCCAATTTCGGCCATCGCCTGCTGACCGGCGGGTCAGTTCGGACGGATTCCGCCGTCAGGAATGCATCGCGGCTCGTGATCGTTGACGATGGGAGTACCACCTGACGACAACCGTAAGGATCAAGAGCTCGTGAGCAAGGTCCCCCCGATCATCCTCAACAACGGCGTCGAGATGCCCCAGCTGGGTTTCGGCGTCTGGCAGGTGCCGGACGACGAGGCTGAGCGCGCGGTCGCCACGGCGCTCGAGGCCGGGTACCGCAGCATCGACACAGCGGCGATCTACGGCAATGAAGTGGGCACCGGCAAGGCCGTCGCCTCGTCCGGAGTGGCCCGTGAGGACATCTTCGTCACCACCAAGCTCTGGAACAGCGACCAGGGCTACGACTCGACCCTGCGCGCCTTCGACACCTCGCTGGAGAAGCTCGGCCTGGACTACGTGGACCTGTACCTGATCCACTGGCCCACGCCCGCCCGCGACCTGTACGTCGACACCTACAAGGCGTTCGAGAAGCTGCACGCCGACGGCCGGATCCGCGCCATCGGTGTCTCCAACTTCGAACCCGACCACCTGGAGCGGCTGATCGCCGAGACGTCCGTCGTCCCGGCCGTCAACCAGATCGAGCTGCACCCGCACCTCCAGCAGCACGCGGCCCGCGAGTACCACGCGGAGCAGGGCATCGCCACCGAGGCCTGGTCGCCGCTCGGCTCCGGCAAGGGCCTCCTTGAGGTCCCGGCGATCGTGGCCATCGCCCAGAAGCACGGCCGCACCCCGGCCCAGGTCGTGCTGCGCTGGCACCTCCAGCTCGGCAATGTCGTGATCCCCAAGTCCGTGACCCCGTCCCGGATCAAGGAGAACATCGAGGTCTTCGACTTCAGCCTGGACACCGAGGACCTGGCGGCGATCAGCGCGCTCAACGAGGACCGGCGCACCGGCCCGGACCCGTCGACGTTCAACGCCGCCTGACGGCACACCGGTTCGGCCGGCGGTGCGTCCCCCACGCCTGGGGACGCACCGCCGGCCGTCGTGCGTTCGGCGCCGTCCGTCAGACGGGCTGCCCGATCGGCCGTACCACGACCGTGTTGATGTCGACGCCCTCCGGCTGCCGTACGGCCCACACGACCGAGTCGGCGATCTGGTCGGCGGTGAGCAGGTGGCCGGGCGGCAGGCTGCCGTAGCTGTCCCAGAACGGTGTCTCCACACGGCCGGGTGCGACCAGGGTGACGCCGACGCCGAACTCGGTCACCTCACGGCGGGCGTTCTCGGCGAGCCCGGTCACCGCCCACTTCGTCGCCCCGTAGATGTTGCCGGGCCCGTGGATGAACCCGGCGACGCTGCCGATCAGCACGATCCGGCCGCGGGTCTCCTTGAGCGCGTCGATGGAGGCGCGGATGAGGAGGGCGGGGCCGAGCACATTGGTCAGCACCATCTCGGTCCACCCGGCGGGGTCTCCCCCGGCGACCGTGTCGTGGGTGGCGAAGCCCGCGTTGGCGACGACCGTGTCCAGCCTGCCGAACTCCTTGATCGTGCCGTCGACCGCGGCCTTGATGTCGCCGTACTCGGCGGCGTTGCCGACGAACGTCAACAGGCCCTCCGGGTCGCCGAGTTCCTCGGCGAAGGCGCGCAGCCGCGGCTCGCCGCGCCCGGTGACGGCCACCCGGTGCCCCGCGTCGAGCAGTTGCCGCGCCACCGCGGCGCCGATACCGCTGCCGCCGCCGGTGATGAGCGCGACCGGTGAGTCGGACATGGCTTCCCCCTGTGTTCCTCTGTCATCTCGTGGACGGCAGGGAGTACATCAGTTGGAGCTTTCTCGAAGTCAAGTGCCGCAGGTGCGGCGGTGGTCGGCCGAGGGGAACCAGCGCCGCCACTCCGCCGCCGACAGACCTCTCGACACCCTGGCGCACACCGCCCGCGCGGACAGGTCCGGGGACAACGCAGCCGTCCTGTCGGCGAGATGGGGAGTGGCGATGTGCAACTCGGTGCCGTCCGGGGCGAATCCGAGGGCGAGCGTCGGAACGTCCCCGGCCGGGAGGGTCGCGGGCGGCAGAGCGGGCGTGGCCGTCTCCCACACGTCCACCGAGCCGTCGGGGTCGCTCGCGGCCACCAGCGAGCCGTCGGCGGAGAAGCCGAGCGCCGGTTCGTGCCGGTTGGAGCCGCCGCCGCGCAGCACGGCCAGCCTGCGCCAGCTGTGCGCGTCCCACAGGGTGACGCGGCCGCGGACGTCGGCGACGGCGAGGCGACGGCCGTCCGGGCTGAAGGCGCCCTCCGTGAGGTAGTCCTCCCCCTTGACGCCCTTGCCGCCCTTGCCGCCCTCGGGCCGTTTGCCCGTGGTGACGCTGACGAGCGTCCCCTGTGAGGTCAGCGCGGTGCGGCCGGTCGGGTCCACGGTGACGGTGGACTCCCGGCCCACGACCGGTGCCTCTCTGGCCCGCACCGGCCGGCCACGCCCGTCGAAGGCGGCGTCCCGCGCGGCCCGGTCCCGCCAGGCGGTGCCCGTCAGTCCCTGGAGCGAGAGGGTGTGCACCGAACTGGTCCGCCCCTGTTCGCGGTAGCGCAGCACGCCCGCGTCGAGGTCCAGCCGCAGGTCTCCCACCGCCGACGACGCGACCGGGAAGGTGAGCAGGGGCTCGCGCCCGCTGTCGTCGGCGGGGTCCGGCAGGCCGGGGCGCCACAGCGCGATGCCGCCCGGGGTCCAGGTCAGGGCGTAGTCGTCGGCGAACCTCAGGTACCCGCTGCCGGTCAGGGGCAGCCGGGGCCGTTCGCGTCCGGTCCGCAGGTCCCAGGTCACGATCCCCGCGTCGGTACTGGCGGCCACGCCCCTGCTGTCGGCGGTGAAGGCGAGTTCGTCGCTCCGGCACAGGGCACCGCCGGTGGCGGCGGGCACCGTGGTGAGGGCGGGGCGCGGCTCACGGGTGTCGAGGACGCGCAGCCGCCCGCCGTGGTCCGTGCACCAGGCGAGGTAGCGGCCGTCGGGGCTCTGCGCGGGCAACGCGCCGTCGTCGCTGCCGCGTTCGTACCGCAAACGCATCCGCTGCCGCGTCACGTCCCACATCTCCAGTGTGGCCCGCGAGTCGGTCGCGCCGTGGACCAGGCGCCGTACGAGCAGGCTGCGCCCGTCCTGCGCGAACGCCACGTCGGTGTCCCGCCACGAGCCGATCGGCAGCCGGTACGTCCTTCCGTCCGCGAGCCCGTCGACCAGCAGACCGGTGCCCTCGGGAGCCATCCGGGCGACGAACCGGCCGTCCTCGCTGACGTCGGTCACCCACTCGGACACCCCCTTGATCTTCACCGACCTCAGTCGGCGGTGTCCCGGTACGTCCCACTGGACGACCTTGTCGCGCACCACCGTCGTCAGGATCCTTCCGTCGCGGCTGAGCCAGGAGGGCGCGTTCAGGGCCAGGGCGTCGCCCTCCTCGGGCTCGGTGAACACGTCCCGTTCGCTCTGTGCGGCGGCGGTGCGCAGGGCCTGCCGGGTCTCGGGCAGGTCCGCGGTCCGCCACGCGGCCAGGGCCAGCCGCATCGCGGTGCGCGGGTCGCCCTCGCGCACCGTGTCCACGAGGGCGGCGGCCCGGCGGGCCTCGGCCTCGTCGCGCTGCCGTGCGCTGATCCCGCTCTGCCGCCAGGCGGCCGCGCCCGCGACCACGGCGAGCACCAGCAGAACGGCGAGCGCCCCGGTCAGGGCACGCAGTCGGCGGGCGGCACGGGTCGCGGCACGGCGGCCTTGTTCGTACGCCCCGACGCTCGCGGCCAGGAAGTCGCGTTCGAGCCGGTTCAGTTCACCGGTGCCACCGCCGTCGCCACGATCGCCGCCGTCGCCACGGACACCGCCGCCACCCTCGCCACGATCGCCGCCGTCGCCACGGACACCGCCGCCACCCTCGCCGACGCCACCGCCGAAGGTCTCGCGAGCCCGTGTCAGCCGCGTACCCCGGTAGAGGGCGCCCGGGTCTCGCCCCAACGCGTCCCAGATGAGGACCGCTTCGGTGAGCGCGCGGTGCAGGCGCAGCCGTTCGCGGTCCTCGTCCAGCCAGCCGCGCAGCCGGGGCCAGGCGCCCAGGAGCGCCTCGTGGGCGAGGTCGACGGTGCCGCCGTCGACCGTCAGCAGCCGGTTGCGGACGAGGAGTTCCAGGACGCGGGCCGTCGTCGCGTCCGCGTCGAGTTCCGCGCGGTCCACCGGCCGCCGGGTGTCCTCGGTGCCGTCACCGGGGTGCACCATCCGCAGCAGCAGGCGGCGCAGTGCGGCGGCCTCGGCCGGGGTGCACCGGTCGTGCACGGCCTCCGCGGTGTGTGCGACGGCGCCGTGGACCCCTCCGACGGCCTCGTAGGCGGCGAGGGTGAGCGTCTTGCCGGTGCGTCTGCGCCAGACCTCCCGCAGCGCGTGGGCCATCAGCGGCAGTCCGCCCGGTTCACCGGCCACGTCCGCCACGATCCGCGCGGTCAACGCCCGTTCCACGACCAGCCTTCGGGCGGCGGCCGGACGGACCACGGCCTCCCGGAGCGCGCTCGGCGGCATCGGTCCGACGAGCAGCGTGGAGTCGAGCAACGCCTCGGCGAGCGGCCCGTGTTCGGCGCACCGGCCGTAGAAGTCGGCCCGGACGGCGATCACCGTGCGCAGCCGCGACGCCGGGTCCGTCGCGGTGAGCAACTCCTCGATGAATGCGGCGCGTTCACCGGTGTCGGCGCAGAGCGTGAAGATCTCCTCGAACTGGTCGACGACGAGGAGGGTGTCGCCCGGGCCGTTGTGCGGGGTGAAGAGGGCCCGGTGGGTGCGGAGGGGGTGGGGGCCGGGGGTGAGGAGACGGATGGCGGCGAGGCCGGGGCTCGTGTGCGGCGGGGTTTCCCGCAGCGCGGGTATCAGACCCGCCCGCAGCAGCGACGACTTGCCGCTTCCGCTGGCCCCGACGACCGCCACGACCCTCTTCCGGCCGGTGAGTGCGGCGAGTTCGGCGATCAGCTCGTCTCGGCCGTGGAAGTGCTCTCCGTCCCCCGTCTCGAAGCGGGCGAGTCCGGGATAGGGACTGTCCTCGTCCTCGCCCTCCTCGCCGACCCGCGCGGCGGCCGACTCGGCGGAAGCCTCCCGCCAGCGCCCCTCCCACTCAACCGGATCGCCTCCGCACGCGGTGACGTAGGCGAGGAGCACCGCGAGGGTCGGCAGCCGTTCTCCGGCCGCGGCGGCGGAGAGGGTGGGCGCCGAATAGCCGGCCCTGGCTGCCATGGCGCGGTAGGTCGGGGCGCCCGCCTCGTCGCGCAGCTTGCGCAGCTCGTACGCGAAGCGCTGCACGACCCCCGCCCCCGGATCAAGCGGCTTCTCCCTGCGCCCCATGCGCATCTCCCCCCTCGTTCACGGCCGCCCCGGACGCCGACAACCGCTCCCGCGAATTGATGGGCACGCCGGTTCGGGGCTGCCCAACAATCCGCCGGCCTCTGAACTCGTCGGTGCACGCCCGCTCCTCGGGCCCCGCGCTTCCGCCTCGCACCGGAGTCAGCCATCGCCACCACACACTCACCAGGACCCCTGCAGCGGCGGGTCCGGTTGCCATCCTCGCCGTCCGGACCCGCGCGCGCCGCGCTCCCCTGGCACGCGCTGTGCCCTGCCGCCCTCTCGCTCGTCCTCGGTCTGTGGGGCATCCGGCGCGGCGGCAGCATCTGGCGGGACGAGGTGGTGACGTACGACATGGCCGGGCGCTCCCTGCCCGACCTGTGGCGGGCGCTGGGCGACGCCGACGCCGTGCACGGCCTGTACTACCTGTTCATGCACGCCCTGTTCCGGCTGTTCGGCGGGGCGGACCCCTTGCTCGTGCTCCGGCTGCCGTCGGTCCTGGCGACCGCGGCGGCGGCCGCCGCGCTCGCCCTGCTGGGCCGGCGCCTCGCCGGACCGCGCGCGGGCCTGCTGGCCGGCCTCGCCTTCTCGGTGCTGCCGCCGGTCCAGCGGTACGCGCAGGAGGGCCGCTCCTACGCCGTGGTCTGTGCGCTGGTCGTCTGGGCGACGTATCTGCTGCTGCGGGCGGCGGACCGTCGCACGCCCGGCGCCTGGACGGCGTACGGCACGGTCCTGCTCACCGCGTGTCTGCTGCACGAGTTCGCGGTGCTGGCGCTGCCCGGGCAGCTGGCGGCCCTGCGGCGCCCGGCCCGCCGCCCCGCCCTGCGCGTGGGCCTCGCGGTCTGCGCCGGCATGGCTCCCCTGGCCGTGCTGAGCACGCGCCAGTCGGACCAGGTGTCGTGGATCGGCGGCCCGGACGCGGGCGCGCTGCTGGGTTTCGCCGCGATGAGCGCACTGGCCCTGGCCTGCGCCGTCCCGCTCCGGGGCACCCTCCTGCCCCGCCTGGCCCTGCCCCTGACGGTCCTGCCCGCGCTGACCCTGCTCCTGCTGACCCCGCTCAAGCCCCTCTACGTGGACCGCTATGTCCTCTACGGCCACGCGGGCACGGCCCTCCTGATCGGCGCGGTCCTCGACCGCCTCGGCCGGAACCGGGCCCTCGCCCTCGCCGCGGCCGCGCTGCTCGCGCTGCTGCCGGTCGCCCTCCAGCTGCGCACCCCGCAGAGCCGTACCGACGACGCCACCGCCGTCGCACGAGCGCTGAGCACCACACGCGCGGACTGCGTCCTCTACCTGCCCTCTCGTCGCCGCGTGTGGTCACTGGCCGACCCGGACTCGGTCCGGCGACTGCGCGACGTGGCCCTGGACCTCGGCCCGGCGGAGTCGGGAACGCTGTACGGCAGGGAGGCCTCCGCCCCGGCGATCCGCGCCCGGATGCTGGCGACGGAACGGATCGTCGCCGTCAGTGATCCAGCGGGTCAACCCCTGGACGAGACACCTCAGGAGAGAACGAAACGACGGGTACTGGCCGACCGCTTCACACCCGTCCGTGTCCGGCACGTCCAGGGCACCTTGATCACCGAGTACGTCCGCGTCCCTTGAGGCGGCGCATCCGCAGGCGTCCTCAACCGGTCCGCACAGCGGTGTGCACCGTGTGCGCGGCCAGCACGAACACGTCCGCCCGCCGATGCACGCTCACCGCGTCCTCGGGATCGAGCAGCCGGTCGAGGCTGTCACGGTCGTCCGCGTCCAGCTGCTCGTCGAAGACCTCCCGCAGCCGCCCGAGCGACGCGGCGACGTAGGTGCGGGCCCGGTCCGTGGTCGGTGCCGGCAGGTCCAGCAGGAAGCTGCGCGTACCGGTGTGCCGCAGCCCTGCGGAGGCCATCAGCGCGGGCCAGTCCTCGACCTCGGCGACGGAGTCGGCGAGCCCCGCCCGCATCTGCGCGAACCACTCCTCCTCCAGCGCGTCGAGCCGTGCCTGGAGCCCCGGCCGGCCGATCCCGATGTCCCGGGGCAGGAAACGCGCGGGCAGCCCGCCCTCCATCAACGCCAGCGTCCCGCCGCGCGCCAGCCGCGAGGCGAACGCGGCGATCCCGGCCCGCTGGTCCCCCAGGTGGTGCAGGCTGCGGCTGGCCCAGAGCAGGTCGACGGGGTAGTCCAAGTCGTCGAGGATGCCCGGAAGTTCACCGGTGAGGGTCCCGAAGCGGTCGGCGACACCGAGCCGCCCGGCGCGCGCCTGGGCCCGCTCCAGCAACGGCTCGGCCCCGTCGACGGCGACCACCCGGGCCCCGGGGAACGCCTCGGCGAGCAGACAGGACAGCACCCCGGGCCCACTGCCCGCGTCGACGATCAGCCCCGGCTCGGTCTGCTTGTGCCCGAGCCAGGCCAGGGCCCGCTCGTACAGGGGGGTGAACAGCTCGGCCTGGGTCTCGAGATGCTCGGCCATCCGGGACCAGTCGATGTCGGTGTGGTCGTGGTCGTGGCCACCGTGTCCGTGGACGTGCTTGCCGTGATCGTGCGCCATGGTGTCAGCCTCTCCCCGGGAGGCTGTCAGCGTGCACCGACGCACCGCGAGGAAGCCAGCGATGTTGCCACCACGGCAAAATGCATGGCAAAACGGACGCAAAGAAAATGGGATGCGCCCACCCCGGCCGGTCCCCCACGATGACCCCCATGGACGACGAACTGGTGGAGCGCTTCCTCGAGGACGGATTCGTGAGGATCGAGGGCGCCTTCCCGCCCCGGGTCGCCCAGCACTGCGCGTCCCTGCTGTGGCGGGAGACGGGCTACGACCGCGAGGACCCGGCCTCCTGGAAGGACCCGGTGGTCCGGGTGCCCGGCATGGCCCAGGGCCCGTTCGCGGCGGCCGCGAACTCCCCGGCCCTGCATGAGGCGTTCGACCTGCTGGTGGGCGGGAACCGCTGGCAGCCCCGCTACTCACTGGGCACGTTCCCCTTGCGGTTTCCGCACGCCGAGGAACCGGACGACGCGGGCTGGCACATCGAGGGCAGCTACCTCCCCGAGGGCGCCGCGCCCGGCATGTACCACACCAACCTGCGCTCCAGGGACCGCGCCCTGCTGATGCTGTTCCTGTTCAGCGAGGTCACGGAGGCCGACGCCCCGACCCGGATCCGGGTGGGCTCCCATCTCGACGTACCGCCGGTCCTGGAGCCGTACGGCGAACAGGGCGCTTGCTTCCTGGAGTTGGGCCCGCAGGTGGACAAGGCCTCGGCCCACCGCCCGCTCGCCCACGCCACGGGCAGCCCGGGCGACGTCTACCTCTGCCACCCGTTCCTGGTTCACGCCGCCCAGCCCCACCACGGCACGAACCCCCGCTTCATGGCGCAGCCTCCGCTGCTGCCGGCGGAGCAGTACGAGTTGCACCGCCCCGACGGCGACTATTCAGCGGTGGAGTTCGCGATCCGCCGGGGCCTGGCCCAAGAGAACTGACCGGACCCCGGGGGGCGTGTTCTCCGGAGCGCGGGGAACTGCGCGACCAGCCGCAACGGACTCGCGGCCGACATCGCGCAGCACCCCGCATTTCCTCAGAGCGCCGGGTACGCGTTCTGCATCAGCTGCTGGAACTGCGCCGAGAACCAGTGCCCCGACAGCGGAGCGTTCGGCAGCGCACCGGACATGTTGTTGTTGTTCCGCGGGTTGCCGGTGTACGTCGGGTCGCACATCCGGTCGAAGCCCTTGCCCTCGTCGTTCGGGATCGCGCTGCTGGCGCCGTCGGACTCACCCGGAGGCTTGATCCAGACGTACGCGTCGATCCCCGCGGCCGGGGAGGCCTTGGGACGCTCACCGAGACCGGCTCCCGACTGGTTGCACCAGTTGCCGACGTGGATGCGCCGGTCGATCCGCCCGCCGTTGACGTAGGTGTCCACGTCCGTGGTGGCACCGGGACCGGTGGGCCGGGCCGTGCCGCCCCAGCCGTTGCGGGAGGTGTCGATCAGCATGCCGACGCCCGAGGCGAAGCCCTGGTTCACCGCCTCCTGCCGGAACGCCTGGGCGTAGGAGAGCTCGTCGGTGTACCGGTTCCAGTCGACCCACTTGGACTCGCGCACGGACTTGCCGCCCACGGAGTCGTTGATGGTGAAGTACTGCTCCTTCAGGGCGCTGTAGTTGGCGGTGTTGGTGATGAAGCCCTGCACGTCGTTGATCGTGGCGCCCTCGGCGGTGGCCGCCTGCTTGATGATCTGGACGGTCGCGGAGAAGTTGTCGTCCCAGCCGAGCCAGCCGTGGTGTCCGGCGTCCACGTAGTTGTAGACGTTGGGGACGTCACCGAGCTTGTTGAGCGCGTAGCCCACGCCCTTGACGTAGTTGCCGTTGGCCTTCATCGTGTCGCAGTTCGCGGTGGCGGTGGCCCGCGGTGTGACGTTGGTGACGAGGTTCGGCAGTGAGTCGATCTCGATCGTGTTGACGATCCGCAGCGAGGCGTACTTGGGGTCGGCGAGGATCGCCTTGATCGGGTCGATGTACTGGGTCTTGTACTTGTCGATCTCCGTCGGGCCGAGTTCGCCGTTGGAGGCGAGGGCCGAGCAGTCGCGTCCGGGCAGGTTGTAGATGACCAGCTGGACGACGAGCTCTCCCGAGCCCTTCTGCTTGAGCGCCTCGTCGAGATGGGCGCGCAGGCCCATCTTGCCGCCGGTGCCGTTGATCGCGGCGGTCCGGTCCAGCCACACGCCGGTGGGCTGGTTGGCGATGCGGCTGCCGCCCGGCTCGGCGGCGGCGTTGGCGGACCACTCGGGGTTCACGTACACCTTGGCGCCCGTGTACGGGTTGTCGACCCGGGTGCCAGGGGTGCCGGGGTCGGTCGGGCCCGGGTCGGTGGGGCCGCCGCCGTCGACGTTGCAGGTCACCCCGTCCAGGGTGAAGGTGGTCGGGACGGCGTTGGTGCCGCTGTAGCTGCCCTGGAAGCCGAAGCTGACCGAACCGCCGGTGGCCAGTGTGCCGTTGTAGGTCTCGTTGGTGGCGGTGACGGCCGTCCCGCTCTGGCTGATCTTGGAGTTCCAGAAGCCGGTGACCTTCTGGTTTCCGGCGTACGACCACTTCAGCGACCAACTCGACTTGGCGGCGCTGTTGTTGGTGATGGTGACGGCGGTGGTGAAGCCGGTGTCCCACTGGTTCTGCACCTTGTAGTCCACGGTGCAGGGGACGGCGGCGATGCCTGCGTCCCCGGGGGCCACGGCGAGCGCGGTCCCGGAGGCCCCGGCGACGAGCGCAAGGGCAGCGAGGAGCGCTGTTCTCGTACGACTCATGAGTGCGGGTTTCCTTCTCAATCGCGGGTGTTGTCCGTTGAGCGGGTGCTGTGCGGTGGAGCGGACGGGCGCTATCCGTTCAGGGCGCGCAGACGGTCACGCAGCCCGGTGCCGAACGCTGTGGGTGTGCCGTCGTAGCCGCTGATCAGGGACGGTCCGGAGGAGCAGTCCCAGGTGTTCCAGGTCCAGCCCAGATACGACAGGCCGCGGTCGTCGAACCACTTCATGACCTGGTCGATGAATCCGTGCGCGCAGGTGTTCTCGCCGATCTCCCCTGCCACGAGGGGGACCTGAGCGGCCACCGGGGCGAGCGTGGAGTTCCAGCAGCTCACGTCGGAGCAGGAGTTGAAGTTGTACACGTGCCAGGCGGCGGCGAGATTGCCCGCCGGGTCGGCCGGCCTGTACGTCAGCCACTGGCTGAGGTCGTTCGAATAGGCGATGCCTCCGGCCAGGATCAGGTTGGTGGCGCCGGTGCCCCGGACGCTGTCGACGAGATCCTGCATACCGGCGACCTCGTACCCGATGCCCGGGCAGCTGCCGCCGTCCCGCCAGCACTGCCACGCCTGGGTGGTCGTGGCGGTGGCGCGGTCCGGGTAGGGCTCGTTGAACAGGTCGAAGACGACCGTGCGGTCGCTCTTGAACGTGTTCGCCACCGACGCCCAGAAGGACGGCGTGTACCGCATGTCGGGCATCGGTTTCTGGCAGCTTGCGTGCACGTCGGAGCAACCGGCGGAGTTGCCGGTGTACTGCCCGTAGGTCCAGTGGAGCTCGACCACGGGGGTCATGCCGTGCGCCTTGACCTTGGCGACCAGGTCCTTGACGGCGTTGATGTAGTTCGCCCCGGCGTAGGCCGGGTTGATGTTGGCGAGGCCGAGCCAGCACTCCTCGTTGAGCGGAATGCGGACCGTGTTGGCCTTCCAGTCGGCGATCGCCTTCACGGAGGCGTCGTCGACCGGTCCGTCGAAGATGCCCCGGCCCTGGACGCACATGAACTCGCCACCGGACCGGTTCACGCCGAGCAGCCGGCGGGTGGTGCCGGCGGAGTCCACGAGCTTGTTGCCGGAGACGCGGAGAGCGGGGGGTGCGTCCTCGGCGGGGTCCGTCGGCCCGGGCGTGGGCGAGGGCTCGACGTCCGTGTTGCAGGTGGTGCCGTTGAGCTTGAACGAGGTCGGAACGGCGTCACCGGACGACCGGGACGCGATGAATCCGGCGCTGACGCTCGCTCCGGTGGCCAGAGAGCCGTTGTAGCTCTCGTTGGCCGCGGTGACCGTCGTACCGGACTGGGACCATATCGCGTTCCAGCCCTGGCGGAGCTGCCGGCCGTCGGCGAAGTCGAAGGTGAGACTCCAACTGCTCACGGCGGCCGTGTTGTTGGTGATGTTCACGGAGCCCTGGAAGCCGCCGTCCCACTGTCCGGTGACGGAGTACTCCACCGAGCAGGCAGGCGTGGCGCCCGACGCCGTGACCACCGGCACCGTCACGGTCCCGACAAGGGCGACCGCGCCGACAACGGCTAAAAGTACTGAACGCGGGGGGTGTCGCATGAGCGACTCCTTGCAGATCAGCGCGCCGTGACGGACGCGTCGACTGATGGAATCGCTCCCACTGGTGTCAAGGAAGGTAGCGCCAAGTGACGGCAAAGAACAGAGGCGTCACTTGTCTTTTCCGGCGCCCCATTCGTCGAATCTTTTCGACTCTTCAAGCATCTTGACCCCTTGAATGCTCGTCTCCACTATGGGAGCGCTCCCACTGGTTCAAGCCTTGACTTCTCCGAGCCGCACAAGGAGGAACCAGCAATGCCCCCCACCAGGAGACGCCGGGCCGTCCGGCGATTGTGGACCGCTGTCGTGGCGGCCATGGCACTGCCGTTCGCGATGCTGAGTGCGGCTTCAACTCCCGCACAAGCAGCTGCAGTTCAGTGCAGTGTCGACTACAAGACCAACGACTGGGGCTCCGGCTTCACCGCGGACCTGACCATCACCAACCGCGGCACGGACGCCATCAACGGCTGGACCCTCACGTACGGCTACACGGGCAACCAGAAGCTGAGCAACGGCTGGAACGGCACCTGGTCCCAGTCCGGCCAGACGGTCACGGTCAACAGTGTCTCGTACAACGCGAACATCGCCGCGGGCGCGGCCGTCTCCACCGGCGCGCAGTTCAGCTACAGCGGCACCAACGCGGCCCCGACCAACTTCGCGATCAACGGCACCAGTTGCACCGGCGCCCACCAGCCGCCGATCACCGTGCTGACCAGCCCGGCAGCCGGCGCGGTCTACACCCAGGGCAACGCGGTCCCGCTCGCCGCGACGGCCGCCGCCGCGGACAACGCGACCATCAGCAAGGTGGAGTTCTACGACAACACCACGCTGCTCGGTACCGACACGACGGCGCCGTACTCGCTCTCGGTCTCAAGCTTGACCGTGGGCAGTCATTCGCTGCTGGCCAAGGCCTACGACAGCCTGGGCGCGTCCGGTGAGTCGACGCCGGTCGGCATCACGGTCGCCTCGGGTCCCGCGGTCGTCGCCTCGGCCACCCAACTGGCCGTCCAGCAGGGCAAGACGGGCACCTACACCGTGAAGCTGTCCACGCAGCCCTCGGCCAACGTGACCGTCACGACCGCCCGCACGAGCGGCAACTCGGGTCTCTCGGTGACCGGTGGGGCCTCGCTCACCTTCACCCCGTCGAACTGGAACACCGCGCAGACCGTGACCATCACGGCCAACGCCTCCGGCACGGGCGCGGCGACCTTCGAGTCGACGGCGACCGGACACGCGAAGGCCTCGGTGACGGTCACGCAGATCGCGGCGACGGGCACGTACAACGCCCGCTTCCTGGATCTGTACGGCAAGATCACCAACCCGGCGAACGGCTACTTCTCCCCCGAGGGCATCCCGTACCACTCGGTCGAGACGCTGATCGTCGAGGCGCCGGACCACGGCCACGAGACCACCTCGGAGGCGTACAGCTACCTCCTGTGGCTCCAGGCCATGTACGGCAAGGTGACGGGCGACTGGTCCAAGTTCAACGGCGCCTGGGACATCATGGAGAAGTACATGATCCCCACGCACACCGACCAGCCCACCAACTCCTTCTACAACGCCTCCAAGCCGGCCACCTACGCGCCCGAGCTGGACACCCCCAACGAGTACCCGGCGAAGCTGGACACCGGGGTGTCGGTGGGCTCGGATCCGATCGCCGGTGAGCTGAAGTCCGCGTACGGCACGGACGACGTCTACGGTATGCACTGGCTGCAGGACGTCGACAACGTCTATGGCTACGGCAACTCGCCCGGCAAGTGCGAGGCGGGACCCACCGACACCGGACCGTCGTACATCAACACCTTCCAGCGCGGCGCGCAGGAGTCGGTGTGGGAGACGGTTCCGCAGCCGACCTGCGACCAGTTCAAGTACGGCGGCAAGAACGGCTACCTGGACCTCTTCACCGGTGACGCCTCCTATGCCAAGCAGTGGAAGTTCACCAACGCCCCGGACGCCGACGCGCGCGCGGTGCAGGCCGCGTACTGGGCCGACATCTGGGCGAAGCAGCAGGGCAAGGGCTCGGACGTCTCGGCGACCGTGGGCAAGGCCGCGAAGATGGGCGACTACCTGCGCTACGCGATGTACGACAAGTACTTCAAGAAGATCGGCAACTGTGTCGGGCCGTCCACCTGCCCGGCCGGCAGCGGCAAGAACTCCTCGATGTACCTGCTGTCCTGGTACTACGCCTGGGGCGGTGCCACCGACACCTCGGCGGGCTGGGCCTGGCGCATCGGCTCCAGCCACGCGCACGGCGGCTACCAGAACCCGATGGCCGCGTACGCGCTGAGCTCCTACGCCGACCTGAAGCCCAAGTCGGCCACGGGCGCGGCGGACTGGAACACCTCGCTGACCCGGCAGCTGGAGTTCTACCGCTGGCTGCAGTCCGACGAGGGCGCCATCGCGGGCGGTGCGACCAACAGCTGGGCGGGCCGCTACGCCACTCCCCCGGCCGGCAAGTCGACCTTCTACGGCATGTACTACGACCAGCAGCCCGTCTACCACGACCCGCCGTCCAACCAGTGGTTCGGCTTCCAGGCATGGTCGATGGAGCGGGTCGCCGAGTACTACCAGCAGACCGGGAACGCGCAGGCCAAGGCGGTCCTCGACAAGTGGGTCAAGTGGGCGCTGTCCAAGACCACGATCAACCCCGACGGCACCTACCAGATCCCCTCCACCCTCCAGTGGTCGGGCCAGCCCGACACCTGGAACGCGTCAAGTCCCGGCGCCAACAGCGGACTTCACGTCACCGTCGCCGACTACACCAACGACGTCGGCGTGGCCGCCGCGTACGCCAAGACCCTGAGCTACTACGCCGCCAAGTCGGGCGACACGGCGGCGAAGACGACGGCGAAGGCACTCCTGGACGGCATGTGGAACAACTACCAGGACAGCCTGGGCATCGCGGTGCCGGAGAACCGAGCGGACTACAACCGGTTCGACGACTCGGTGTACATCCCGAGCGGCTGGACCGGGACCATGCCGAACGGTGACGCGATCAACTCGTCGTCGACCTTCGAGTCCATCCGGTCGTTCTACGAGGACGACCCGGCCTGGTCGAAGATCGAGGCCTATCTGAAGGGCGGCGCGGTGCCGTCGTTCACGTATCACCGGTTCTGGGCCCAGGCGGACATCGCCCTGGCCATGGGGTCGTACGCGGAGCTTCTCGAATAGCAGCCCCCGCCGGGCGCTCCGCGGGTGGGACCGTTGCCGACTGCGGGTCCTTTGTGGCTCGTCGCGCAGTTCCCCGCGCCCCTGACGGGGCGCACCAGGCACCGTTCCCTCCCCGGAGCGCTCGAAGGCTCCGCGTATAAGGCTCCGCCACCGGACGGCGGGGCCGAAACGGCCGGGCGGCCCCCTCCCGCACTGGGGGTCGCCCGGCAACTCTCGCACCACGTAGAAAGCGCTTGCCCCCACTCGGGAAAGGAACCTCCCGTGCGAAGAACCCGCATCCTGACGGCCGTGCTCGCGCTCGCGGCCGGGCTGCTCGCCGGCACCCCACCCGCACTGGCGGCCGACGGCACCGCGAAGGTCTCGCTCGCCGCCGACACGTACACCTGGAAGAACGCCCGGATCGACGGCGGCGGTTTCGTGCCGGGCATCGTCTTCAACCGCAAGGAGAAGAACCTCGCCTACGCCCGCACGGACATCGGTGGGGCCTATCGCTGGCAGGAGTCGTCGAAGACCTGGACGCCGCTGCTGGACTCGGTCGGCTGGGACGACTGGGGGCACACCGGCGTGGTCGGCCTGGCCTCCGACCCGGTGGATCCGAACAAGGTGTACGCGGCCGTGGGAACGTATACCAACAGCTGGGATCCGAAGAACGGCGCGGTCATGCGGTCGTCCGACCGGGGTGCCAGCTGGCAGAGGACGGTGCTGCCCTTCAAGCTCGGCGGGAACATGCCGGGTCGGGGCATGGGCGAGCGGCTCGCCGTCGACCCGAACAAGAACAGCGTGCTGTATCTGGGCGCGCCGAGCGGCAAGGGGCTGTGGCGGTCCACCGACTCGGGCGTGACGTGGTCGCAGGTGGCGAACTTCCCCAACGTGGGCAACTACCAACAGGACCCGAGCGACACCAGCGGCTACGCCAGTGACAACCAGGGGATCGTCTGGGTCACCTTCGACGAGCGGACGGGCACGTCGGACAGTGCGACGCAGACGGTCTACGTCGGGGTGGCCGATCTCCAGAACTCGGTCTACCGGTCGACGGACGGCGGCGCGACCTGGAGCAGGCTCGCCGGGCAGCCGACGGGATACCTGGCGCACAAGGGCGTCCTGGACACGGTGAACGGCCATCTGTATCTCGCCTACAGCGACAAGGGCGGCCCGTACGACGGCGGCAAGGGCCGGCTGTGGCGGTACGCGACGGCGACCGGCACCTGGACGAACATCAGCCCGGTGGCGGAGGCCGACACCTACTACGGCTTCAGCGGACTGACGGTGGACCGGCAGAAACCCGGCACGGTCATGGCCACCGCCTACAGCTCCTGGTGGCCGGACACCCAGATCTTCCGTTCCACGGACAGCGGGGCGACCTGGACGAAGGCGTGGGACTACACGTCGTACCCCAACCGCGCGAACCGCTACACGATGGACGTCTCGTCATCGCCGTGGCTGACGTGGGGGGCGAATCCGTCGCCGCCCGAGCAGACGCCCAAACTCGGCTGGATGACCGAGTCGTTGGAGATCGACCCGTTCGACTCGAACCGCATGATGTACGGGACGGGCGCGACGGTCTACGGCACGGAGAACCTCACGAACTGGGACTCCGGCGGTCAGTTCACCATCAAGCCGATGGTGCAGGGACTGGAGGAGACCGCGGTCAACGACCTCGCCTCACCGCCCTCGGGCGCCCCGCTGCTGAGCGCGCTCGGTGACGTCGGTGGCTTCCGGCACACGGACCTCACCAAGGTCCCCTCGATGATGTTCACCTCCCCCAACTTCACCACGACCACGAGTCTGGACTTCGCCGAGACCAACCCGAACACGGTCGTGCGGGCCGGCAATCTGGACTCGGGCCCGCACATCGCGTTCTCGACGGACAACGGGGCCAACTGGTTCGCGGGGAGCGACCCTTCGGGGGTGAGCGGCGGCGGCACGGTGGCCGCGGCGGCCGACGGCAGCCGGTTCGTGTGGAGTCCGGACGGTACCGGGGTGCAGTACACGACGGGCTTCGGTTCGTCCTGGTCGGCGTCGAGCGGCATCCCGGCGGGCGCGATCGTCGAGTCGGACCGGGTCGACCCGCAGACCTTCTACGGCTTCAAGTCCGGGAAGTTCTACGTCAGTACGAACGGCGGCGCGAGCTTCACGGCGTCCGCGGCGACGGGACTGCCGAGCGGTGACACCGTGCGCTTCAAGGCGCTGCCCGGGGTGAAGGGTGACGTCTGGCTCGCGGGCGGGGCGAGCGACGGGGCGTACGGTCTGTGGCACTCGACGAACGGCGGCACGAGCTGGACCAGGCTGTCGAACGTCGACCAGGCCGACGCGATCGGCTTCGGGAAGGCGGCGACGGGGGCGTCGTACCAGACCCTCTACACCAGCGCGAAGATCGGCGGGGTCCGCGGCATCTTCCGTTCCACGGACAAGGGCGCGAGCTGGACCCGCATCAACGACGATGCCCACCAGTGGGGTTGGACCGGCGCGGCGATCACCGGTGATCCGCGGGTGTACGGCCGGGTGTACGTCTCGACCAACGGACGGGGCGTGATCTACGGAGACACCTCCGACACGAGTGGCGGCGGTGGCGGGACCGATCCGACGGATCCGACCGACCCGACCCCGACGGGCGCCTGCGCGGTGACGTACAAGATCACCAACCAGTGGTCGGGCGGTTTCCAGGCGGACGTCCAGCTGAGCAACACGGGCTCGAGTGCCTGGAGCGGCTGGTCACTCGGCTGGTCCTTCCCGAACGGCCAGACCGTCTCCCAGGCCTGGAACTCCGAGACCGCCCAGTCGGGCTCGACGGTCACGGCGAGGAACGTCGGCTGGAACGCCAACGTGGCGGCGGGCTCGTCGGTGAGCTTCGGCTTCACGGGGAGCTGGTCGGGGACGAACGGGAAGCCGACCGCGTTCAAGCTGGGTGACCAGGCCTGCACGGTGGCCTGACCGGACGACAGGGCGGCTGTCCGCAGCCGCCCTGTCGCTCATGTCACGGCGTGTACACCGCCGGCCGCGGCGCCGCGGCCATCCCGTTGCCGATGAAGAAGCTCGGGTGCGGGGGCTGGTTGTAGGCGGTATTTTGCCAGGCCAGGCCCGTGCGGTACATCGTGTCGTGGAGGAGCGTGGTGATCTTCGTGGTCGTCTCGATCGGGGTCGAGTAGATCCGCAGGGCCCTGTTGTCCGAGGTCGGCCAGACGACCTCCTCGCGCCAGTCGCCCAGGATGTCGCCGGACAGCGACGGGGTCGCCTTCGTGCTGTTGTTGGAGTGGACCGACGCGCCGGTCAGCAGGCGGGTGTCCGATGCCGTGCCGTACTTGTCGATGTGGGTGCCGTCCAGGAGTTCGCGAACCGTGTCACCGTCCCACCAGGACAGGAAGTTCACCGAGGACGGCTCGCGGCCCTTGGTCGCGCCCGCCTCGTCGCGGATCGAGGTGTCGGAGGCCGACCAGACCTCCGCGCCGTCGTTGCCGGCCCAGATGTCACCGGCGACACCCCGCCCGTTGTCGCAGCACGCGGCCAGCTTCCAGTTCACGGTGCCGTTCGCCGGGTCGATGTACAGCTCCGCCGGCTGGGACGTCGACTCGGAGACCTTGAAGTACTCCAGGCCCGCGTGGGACGGGTCCAGGTCGCCCAGGTGCTGCGCGTCGCCGTGCCCCGTCCTCGTGGTCCACAGTCCGTTGCCGTTGTCGTCGACCGCCATCGCGCCGTAGACGATCTCGTCCCTGCCGTCGTGGTCGACGTCCCCGACGGACAGACTGTGCGAGCCCTGACCGTCGTAGCCCTTGCCGCTGTTGGTCGAGGAGTTGGTGTCGAAGGTCCAGCGGCGGGTGAAGGCGCCGCCCCGCCAGTCCCAGGCCGCGATCACGGTACGGGTGTAGTAGCCGCGGGCCATGATCAGCGAGGGACGGGCGCCGTCCAGGTAGGCCGTCCCCGCGAGGAAGCGGTCGACGCGGTTGCCGTAGGAGTCGCCCCACGACGACACCGTGCCGCGGGCCGGGACGTAGTCGACGCTCTGCATCGCCCTGCCGGTCTGCCCGTTGAACATGGTCAGGTACTCGGGGCCGGACAGGACGTAGCCGCTGGAGTTGCGGTGGTCGGCCGACGCGCTGCCGATCACCGCGCCGGTGCCGTCGACCGTGCCGTCCGCCGTCTTCATGGCGACCTCGGCCCTGCCGTCGCCGTCGTAGTCGTATGCCTGGAACTGTGTGTAGTGCGCGCCGGAGCGGATGTTGCGGCCCAGGTCGATCCGCCACAGCCGGGTGCCGTCGAGCTTCACGCCGTCGAGGATCGTGTTGCCGGTGTAGCCGGACTGGGAGTTGTCCTTGGCGTTGGTCGGCTGCCATTTGAGGACGAAGTCCAGTGCCCCGTCGCCGTCGAGGTCGGCCACGGACGCGTCGTTGGCCTCGTAGGTGTAGGCGACTCCGTCGGGGGTCGTGCCGCCGGCCGGCGGGCTGATCGGCACGTCCTTGTAGCCGGCGCGCAGTTGGACCGCGTGCACCGAGTCGGCCTGCTCGACCCCGCCGACGACCGCGCGGACCGTGTAGTCGGCCTCGGCGGGCGCGCCGGAGTGGAAGTAGTTCGTGGAGCCGGTGACCGGGGCCGAGTTGACCTTCGTGCCGGCGCGGTAGACGTTGAAGGACACGTCGTTCGGGTCGGTGCCGAGCCAGCGCCAGCTGACCAGGTTGCCGCTGCTGGTGTGCACGCTGACGACACCCCGGTCGAGCTTCTCGACCTGGCGGGCGGTGGCGGCCTCGGCCGTGCCCGGCGACAGGGCGGTCAGACCGGCGGCCAGAAGGGCCACGGCGGCGGTCGTCGCCGAGAGGAGGACTCGGCGTCTGCGGTGGGAAGGCAGATGCGGGTGCGGGGGCAGGTGCGGGTGCGGGTGCTGCACGGGGTGAACCTCCGAAGCGGTGGGGACGGACGGGTTCCGCCCACTCAGTCGCCGCTCGCGGAGGTCGGGTTGCCGTACCTTTCGGCCAGTTCGGCGATCGTCCGGGCCATGCGTTCCCGCAGTTCGGGGGGTTGCAGGACCTCGATGCCGGTCCCCAGGCGCAGGAATTCGCCATGCGCGTGCTCCACCGACTCGACGGGGACCCGGGCGACGGTCCAGCCCCGGGAGTCCGTGCGCTCGGGCACGGCCCTCGGCAGCCGCACGCCCGGTGCCAGGCGTACGACCGCCTCGCCCCGGTGGAGCCGTTCGTGGAAGTCCCGCTGGTAGGCCGTCCAGTAGGCCACCAGGTCGAAGTCCTCGGGGCGGACGAACTCGTCTTCAGATGTGGTGAGTTCGAGGATCTGGTCGACGCGGAAGGTGCGCGGCCCCGGACCGGCGACCACGTACCAGCGACCCGCCTTCGAGACCAGCCCGTACGGCTCCAGACGGCGCCGGACGTCGGTCGGCTCACGCCAGCGGCGGTATACGACATCCAGGATCCGGTTGTTCCATACCGCCTCCGCCACCGCCGGCAGATACGGCGCCTCCTCGCCCTGCGCGTACCAGCCGGGCGCGTCGAGGTGAAAGCGTCCGCTGATCCGGTCCGCGTGCGCCCGCAGCGGGGCAGGCAGCGCCGCCCGCACCTTCAGCTGCGCGGCGGCGAGGACCGGACCCAGGCCCAGTTCGGCGGCGGGCCCCGGAGCCCCGGCCAGGAAGATGGCCTCGGCCTCGGCCTCGGTGAGGCCGGTCAGCCGGGTGCGGTAACCGTCGAGCAGGCGGTATCCACCGGCGTGGCCCGCGTCGCCGTACAGCGGGACACCGGCCGAGCTCAGCGCCTCGACGTCCCGGTAGACCGTGCGCACGGAGACCTCCAGCTCCTCGGCGAGCTGGGCTGCGGTCATCCGGCCCCGGGTCTGGAGCAGGAGCAGGATCGAGACGAGACGGCTGGACCTCACTTCCCCACCTTCGCAGACTTCACTGACAGTGGATGTCAGTGAAGCGGTCCTAGCGTCCTGCCATGGGCTTCACCGAGAAACTCCTCACCGTGCTCCCGCCGATCGAGGTCGCCGGGCGGCACGTCAAGCGCTACCACGTCACCGCCGACCCGGCCGGCATCGCGCCCGACGTCGAGAAGGCGGCGTACGAGATCCTCCCGGAGCTGCTGCCGGAGCCGGACGGCACTCCGCCCGCGACCTTCGTGGTGCTGCACCGCGGCAACGACGACGGCGCCTATCTGAACGCGTACAGCTGGGTCTGGGACAACGTCCTGCACTTCCGCGGCGCGTCGGCGGGCCAGCCGGTGCTGGGCTGCCCCGACGACGATCCGACCCACTTCATCAGGCCCGAACTGCCCTGGATCGGCTGCGTCTTCGAACTGCCTCCGATCCTGCACGAGCGGGACGCCTGGGTACGGCACCTGCTCGTCCCCGAAGTCCCGGACCTGGCCTCCTATTTGGCCGACTCCTTGTCCGAAGGAACCACCGGGGAGCGCTCATGAGCAGCCCGCACGACTTCGACTTCTTCCACGGCGAGTGGGAGGTCGCCCATCGCCGCCGCACCGACTTCCTGGACCCGGACAGCGATTGGGAGGAGTTCCCGGCGACAAGCCACTGCCGGCCGCTGTTCGACGGGGCGGCGAACGTCGACGAGATCGACATGCCGCACCTCGGAGCGAAGGGCGCCACGCTGCGGCTCTTCGACCGGGAGACCGGGCTGTGGTCGCTGAACTGGGCCGCGAGCCACAGCGGGAAGCTGTACCCGCCGGTGGTCGGGCGGTTCGAGGGCGGGCGCGGCGAATTCCACGGCGAGGACACCTGTGACGGCAAGGACGTGCGGGTGCGGTTCGTGTGGGCGGACGTCTCGCCGACCGGGGCCCACTGGGAGCAGGCGTTCTCCGTCGACGGCGGCGCGACCTGGGTGACCAACTGGACGATGGACTTCAGCCGGCCTTCCGGAACGCCCGGAGGCTGAACACCGGCTCGGGGCGCGGGAGTTCCTGGCCGGGCAGCTCCTCGATGCGCTGGGCGAACCGTTCGGTGACCGGATCGCCGGGCGGCAGCAGGGTGAACCAGCCGCGCCGCAGGTCGGCGGCCGTGCGCCGGGGGCTGCGGCCCTGACCGAGGCCGGGGAAGCGGGCCTGGCCGGCCGGGTGCAGGAGATGGGCGGCGGCGTACGACTCGACGAGCGACGCCGCGTCCGGGGCCGGGCGGCGCGGGCGCGGGGCGAGGACGGCGTCGATGTCGCTGCCGACGTCGTGGGCGGCGGCCTTGTCGACGGTCGTGACGTACACCCCGCCGGGTCTCAGGACCCGGGCGCACTCGGCGACCACGGCCCGGACGTCCTCGGGCCGGTCCAGGAGGTGCAGCAGCCACACGCTGGTGACCGCGTCGAAGACACCGTCGGGGAACGGCAGCGCGCGGCTGTCGGCCAGCACCACCGCGCCGGGCAGCCGTACGGCGGCCATGCTGGCCATGCCGTACGTCAGGTCGGCGCCCGTGACCCGGGTCCCGGGGCGGGCGGCGGCGAGCCTGCGGGTGACGATGCCGGTGCCGCAGGCCACGTCGAGGAGGCGCCGGGTGCCGGCGGGGATCAGGCCGAGTACGGCGTCGGCGGCCGCGGCGGCCCTGGGCTCGCCGCCGCGGGTGGCGTCGTAGGCGTCGGCCTCCTTGTCGTAGTCGAGCACGGGCTCACTGGGCTCCGTGACCGGCGGCCAGCGCCTCCACCCGCTGCGCGAGCTCGAAGTCCTTGCCGGTGAGGGCGCCACCCGCGCTGTGCGTGTGCACGGACAGCTCGACCGTGTTGTAGCCGAGGGTGAGATCGGAGTGGTGGTCGAGCTCCTCCTGGACCTGGGCCACGTGAACGACCATCGCGGTCGCGGCGAAGTGGGTGCCGAGTCGGTACGAGCGGGTGAGGCGGCCGTCGACGACGGACCAGCCGGGCAGCTCCGCGAGCCGGTCCTCGATCTCCTTCTGCGACAGGGGTTCGACGGGCATGGCCACGCTCCTTCCTGGGGTCGGGATGTCTTCAGCGTCCCACAGCCGAGCCGCTGCCGCCCAGGTCAGACGGGTTCCCGATGGCCGGCCGCGGACACCTCCGGCAGCAAGGTCATCGGCGGGAGGGCCCCCGGCGGCCAGGCGCGCGACGCTCGCGACGGCCCGCTCGGGCACCCGCTCCTCGGTTACCGTCGTACGCATGACCATTGTCCACTCCGGGGCAGCCGCCCCCTCCGACCAGGGCGTCGGTCCGCTCCTGCGCGCCTGGCGGGAACAACGGCGGGTCAGCCAGCTGGAGTTGGCGCTGCGCGCGGACTCCAGTGCCCGGCACATCAGCTTCGTGGAGACGGGCCGCTCCCGTCCGAGCGAGGAGATGGTGCTGCGGCTCGCCGAGCATCTGGAGGTGCCGGTGCGGGAGCGCAACGCGCTGCTGCTCGCGGCCGGTTACGCCCCGCGCTTCCCGGAGACCCCGCTCGACGACCCCGCGCTGGACGCGGTGCGCGAGGGGATCGAGCGGCTCATCCAGGGCTACGAGCCCTACCCGGCCCTGGTGTTCGACGCCGCGTACCACGTCGTGGCGGCGAACCGCGGGATCATGATGCTCCTGGACGGCATCCCGGATTCCCTGCTGCGGCCTCCGCTCAACACCATGCGGCTCACCCTGCACCCGCAGGGCCTCGCGCCGCGCATCCGCAATCTGCGGGAGTGGCGCGGCCATCTGCTGGAGCAGATGCGGCGGCAGATCGCCCTGCGCCGATCGGAGCAGCTGCGGGAGCTGTACGACGAGGTCGCGGCCTATCCTGTGCCGGACCCGGAGGAGACCGACGACGACCCGTCGGCCGAGTCGGTGCCCTACTTCGCGCTGCCGATGCGGATCGAGCACGAGGGCCGCACGCTGTCGTTCATCTCGTCCACGTCCACCTTCAACACCCCCATGGACGTGACCGTCTCCGAGCTGGCCATCGAGACGTTCCTCCCGGCCGACCCGGCGACGGTCAAGTACCTTCACGCACTGCTGCCTTGACGGGCCCTCAGCGCGGCGTACTGGAGCAGCGCGAACCCGGCGACGGTGATCGCCTGGAGCACGATCCACACGGCACCGGCCGTGCTGGGCGACAGCCACAGTCCGAGGGCGGCGCAACTCAGGGCGGCCCACAGGAGGTTGGCCTCGACGACGGCGCGCACGGCGAGCGCGGGCGGCCGGCCGCGCGAGGCGAGCACGCCCACGACGGCGCCGTACGCCGCGAGGAAGGCCCCGAGTCCGAGCAGCAGCCCGGAGTCGACGCCGAGGAACCGGCCGACCGGTCCGGATCCGAGGAGGTGGACGAGCCCGTTCGCACCGGTCACGGCCGCGTCCAGGGCGAGGAAGCGGCGCAGCATGGTGTGCGGGTCGTCGGTCCGGGCGAGTGCGGCGAGTTGGGTCGCGGACATGACGAATCACCCTCCGTCGAGGTCGGAAGCAGGAGGTCACGGGCAAGGGGGCGGGGCGGCGGATCCCGGACCGGAGTGCGCCGGCCCGGAACCCGTGAGCACCACGATCCCGCCCGTGCGCGCCGCCGTCGATTACCCGGGAGGTAAGAGAGGAACCGCCCGTGACCGGTGAGACCGGCCCGGGAACATGGCACACTGCACGCAAGCTTCGACGCGTAGGGGAGGCGTGGCGTGAGTGAGCGGCGACCTGCGCCGACCGTGGGCCAGGTGGTGCTCGGCAGACGGCTGCAGGAACTGCGGGAGGCGGCCGGCCTCAGACGCGAGGAGGCCGCGCAGGTACTGCGGGTGGCTCCCGCGACCGTGCGGCGGATGGAAATGGCCGAGGTCGCCCTGAAGATCCCCTACGTCCAGGTGCTCCTGGAGACGTACGGCGTCCCCGAGGAGCAGGTCGAGGCCTTCGTCCAGCTGGCCGAGGAGGCGAACCGGCCGGGCTGGTGGCAGCGGTTCCACGACGTGCTGCCGGAGTGGTTCAGCCTGTACGTGAGCCTGGAGGGCGCGGCCGGGATCATCCGCTCCTACGAGCCGCACTTCGTGCCCGGTCTGCTCCAGACCGAGGCCTACGCGCGTGCCGTCATGGAGACCGGGACGATCGGCCATGCGGGCCCCGAGGCGCTGGAGCGGCACGTGTCGCTGCGCATGACCCGGCAGAAGCTTCTCGAGCGGCCGAACCCGCCCCACCTGTGGGTGATCATGGATGAGACGGTGCTGCGCCGTCCGGTCAGCATCCGCACCGAGGTGATGCGCGAACAGCTGGACAAGCTGCTGGAGTTCGCCGAGCGCGACCGGGTCACGCTCCAGGTGTGCGAGTTCGAGGACGGTCCGCACCCGGGGACGTACGCGCCCTTCTCGCTGTTCCGCTTCTCCGAGCCGGAGCTGCCCGACCTGGTCTTCACCGAGTACCTGACCGGTGCGCTGTATCTCGACTCCCGCCAGGAGGTCGCCACGCATCTGGAGGTGCTGGACCACATGTCGGCGCGGGCCGCCTCGGCCGAGCGCACGAAGAAGCTGCTGCGGGAGCGCCGCGCGGACTTCTGAGCGGGCCCCACGGCACCGCCGCACGGCACCACGACGGGTGCACCACGACACCACCACAGGGGAGAGGACACCGCATGACCGGATCCGACGCCGCGGCCCAACCCATCGACACCAGCCGGCCGCATCCGGCCCGGGTGTACGACTGGTGGCTGGGCGGCAAGGACAACTACCCGGTGGACGAGGAACTGGCGCGCCGGATCCTCGCCGTGGACGGCACGGTGGTGCGCGGGGCGCGTGCCAACCGCCGCTTCATGCAGCGGGCGGTGCGGACGGCCGCGGAGGCCGGGATCCGCCAGTTCCTGGACATCGGCACCGGCATCCCCACCGAGCCCAATCTGCACCAGGTGGCGCAGGAAGTCGCCCCGGAGTCGAAGGTCGTGTACGCGGACAACGACCCGATCGTCCTCAGACACGCGCAGGCCCTCCTGCACAGCACCCCCGAGGGCGCGACGAACTACGTCCACGCCGATGTCCGCGACCCGGACACCATTCTGCGGCTGGCCGCGGAGACCCTGGACTTCTCGCAGCCGATCGCCCTGTCCCTGGTGGCGCTCACCCACTACCTGGGCGACGACGTGTACGGGCTGCTCGACCGGTACGTCGCCGAGCTCGCCCCGGGCAGCTTCGTGATCCTCTCGCAGGTCACGCCCGATCTGAGCCCCGAGGCCATCGCGAAGGCCGCCGAGCAGTTCCGTCGCAGCGGCACCCCCTTCTTCCCGCGTTCGCTCGCCGAGTTCTCCCGCTTCTTCGAGGGTCTGGAGCTGCTCGGACCCGGCGTGATCCCGGTGTCGGGCTGGCGTCCGGGGCCGGAGGACGTGGCCGCGCAGGCGGAGGGCATCGTGCCGGTGTACTCGGGGGTCGCCCGCAAGGTCTGACCCGTACGGGTGCCGTGAACGGGTGCGCTCCCGCGCCCCGCCCTAGGTTCGAAGCGAGCCGCGGGCCAGCGGAGGGAGCACACGTGACCGACACCCGGACACCGCCGAGGGAGCCCGGCGCGGCCCTGCTGCGGGCGGGGCGGTTCCTCCGGCCCGGCAAAGCCTCCGGCCACCTGCACAGCGGCGGGCCGGCGGGCGGGCGCAAGGCGTCCGCGCGGCGCCGCCCTCTCCTGGTGCACCTGCTCCCCCACCCGGGTGCGCCACCCGCGCGATCGACACGCTGCGGATCCCGCTGGAGTACCTGGCGGAGCTGTTCACAGCCCGCCGGCGCGGGGCCGGTGCGGGCCTTCGTGGAGGAGTCGACCGCGATGCGCGCTCACCTGCGGGAGCTGTACCGGCTGCCGGCCATCGCCAAGTACCAGGAGCGCAGGCGGCTGCCGCTGGTTGTCGGTGGAGAACTTCCACGCGCTGCGCGGACGGCGGACCACGGACAGGACCCACGACGCGGAGGAGGCCCGAATGCCCTCGGACGCAGTGCTGTACCAGGCGGCGGCGCTCTGCCTGACGTATCCCGACGACGACTTCCGCGCGCGACTGCCGCTGCTGCGGGAAGCGGCCCCGCAGTTGCGGGAGTTCGTCGACCACGCGGCGGTGACGCCCGCGCAGGAACTGGCGGCGCACTACGTCCGGGTCTTCGACTCCAGGAACCGGCACAGTCTGCATCTGAGCCGGTGGCGGCACGGGGACACCCGGCGGCGCGGGATGTCGCTGGTCCGCTGCAAGGAGGTCTACCGGGCCGCGGGGCTGGAGTTCACCGGTGAGGAGCTGCCCGACTTCCTGCCCGCAATACTGGAGTTCACGGCCCGGACCGGGGACACGGGCCTTCTCACCGAGTACCGGGACGGGCTGGAGCAACTGCGTTCCCGGCTCGGCGACTTCGGCACACCGTACGCGACGGTCCTGGACGCCGTGTGCGCCACGCTGCCGCCCGTACGGACCGGGGTGCGCCCATGACGACGCTCCTGTGAGGCGGGCCACCTGTTCCCGCTGTACGCCGGGCCGCCGTACGACGGCACCGGTGTTCCGGGGGACGACGACCCGCCCGGTCCACATGTTCGGCCTGCCGGTCCCGTACCTGTTCCGCCCCTATGCGGTGCACCGCGGCCGCGGCCCCGGGCAGTCGGGGTCGCGGCCGGACTCCTGACGAGGCCTCAGGCAGCCCCGCCCTTCTGGTCCTTCTCGTCGTCCACGATCTCCGCGTCGACCACGCCCTCCTCTTCGTGAGGGGCAGAGGTCGATTCGTCCTGGGGCGGCTGCTGCTGGGCCTGGGCGTACATGGCCTGGCCCATCCTCTGGCTGACGGAGGCGAGTTTCTCGACGCCGTCGCGGAGGGGGGCGGTGTCCGCGTTCTCCTCCAGGAGGCGCTTGAGGTCGGCCACCGCCGACTCGACCTCCGTCTTCGCCTCGGCGGGGACCTTGTCCTCGTTCTCGCGGACGAACTTCTCGGTCTGGTAGACGAGTTGCTCGGCCTGGTTGCGGGTCTCGGCGGCCTCGCGGCGGTTGTGGTCCTCCTCCGCGTACTGCTCGGCCTCGCGCATCATGCGGTCGATGTCGTCCTTGGGGAGCGCCGAGCCGCCCGTGACCGTCATCTTCTGTTCGCGCCCGGTCGCGAGGTCCTTCGCCGAGACGTGCATGATCCCGTTCGCGTCGATGTCGAAGGCGACCTCGATCTGGGGAACGCCCCGGGGGGCCGGCGGAAGACCGGTCAGGTCGAAGACACCGAGCTTCTTGTTGTACGCGGCGATCTCCCGCTCGCCCTGGTAGACCTGGATGCCCACCGAGGGCTGGTTGTCGGTGGCGGTGGTGAAGATCTCCGAACGGCGGGTGGGGATCGTGGTGTTGCGTTCGATGAGCTTCGTCATGATGCCGCCCTTGGTCTCGATCCCCAGGGACAGCGGAGTCACGTCGAGCAGCAGCACGTCCTTCACGTCGCCGCGGATGACACCCGCCTGGAGCGCCGCCCCGACCGCCACGACCTCGTCGGGGTTGACCCCCTTGTGCGGGTCCTTCCCGGTGAGCTCCTTGACCAGGTCGGTCACCGCGGGCATCCGCGTCGAGCCGCCGACGAGGATCACGTGGTCGACCGCGGAGAGCTTGATGCCCGCGTCCTTGACCGCCTGGTGGAAGGGGGTCTTGCAGCGGTCGAGGAGATCTGCGGTGAGTTCCTGGAACTGTGCGCGGGTGAGCTTCTCGTCGAGGTGCAGGGGGCCCTCGGCGGAGGCGGTGATGTAGGGCAGGTTGATGGTGGTCTCGGAGGCCGACGACAACTCGATCTTCGCCTTCTCGGCCCCCTCCCGCAGCCGCTGCAGCGCCATCTTGTCGTTGCCGAGGTCGACGCCGTACTGCCCCTTGAAGCGTTTGACCAGGTGCTCCACGATCCGGTGGTCCCAGTCGTCGCCGCCCAGATGTGTGTCGCCGTTGGTCGCCTTGACCTCGATGACCCCGTCGCCGATCTCCAGCAGGGACACGTCGAAGGTGCCGCCGCCGAGGTCGAAGACCAGGACCGTCTGTTCCTCGCCCCGGTCGAGGCCGTACGCCAGCGCGGCCGCCGTGGGCTCGTTGATGATCCTGAGCACCTTGAGGCCGGCGATCTCCCCGGCTTCCTTGGTGGCCTGCCGTTGGGTGTCGTCGAAGTAGGCGGGCACCGTGATCACGGCGTCGGTGACGTCCTCGCCCAGATAGGACTCGGCGTCCCGCTTCAGCTTCTGCAGGACCCGCGCCGACAGCTCCTGCGCCCGGTACCGGGTGCCGTCGACGGCACCCTCGTCCGGGAAGCGCCAGCTCCCGTCGCCCATGTGCCGTTTCACGGAACGCGCGGTGCGCTCGACGTTGGTCACGGCCTGCCGCTTGGCGACCTCGCCCACCAGCACCTCGCCGTTCTTGGCGAAGGCCACGACCGACGGTGTGGTCCTGGCCCCCTCCGCGTTGGCGACAACCGTGGGTTCACCGCCCTCCAGTACGGCCACCACCGAGTTCGTGGTACCGAGATCGATCCCGACCGCACGTCCCATCGCTGTCCCCTTCCGCCAGGGATTTCCACCAGGGGGGCCTTCCCGAACTCCAGCACAAAACTTGAGTGCGTTCTTGTCAATGGTGCGGGTGGCCCTGCTCAGTGGGACGGGTACCCCGGAGAACGCTCCTCGCTCGGCTCTCCCCGCAGTGCTACGGCCCGCCGCGGCCGGTCGGTGATCAGGACGTCGACGCGCGGGTGGTCGAGAAACGTCCGCATCAGCCTGTCGTCGTTGACCGTCCAGACCATGGTGAACAGGTCGTGGCGGACCGCCTCGCGCAGCACGTTGGCCCGGGCCAGCCGCTGGTGCACGGCCACCCCGCCCGCGCCGCAGGCGCGCACCCGGCGCATCGGCCAGAGCTCGCTGAGTCGGACGCCGGCCAGGCGGGAGCGGGCGATCTCCCTGCCGTCCCGCCCCAGCGACAGCACCGTGCGGACCTGCGGGAAGTGCCGCGCGATGGCGGCGACGGAACGGTCCTCCAGGGTGGTGGCGACGAAACCGTCCGCGCCGAGCAGCGAGACGGCCCGGTCCATGAGCTCGCGCTCGTACCCGGTCTCCTTGAGGTCCAGGTGGCCGATCAGCCTGCCCGCGATCAGGGACATGACCTCGTCGACCACCGGCACGGGTCGTCCGGCCCGAGCACTGAGCTCGGCGTGGGTGATGTCCCGGAGCAGCGGCCCGGCGGGGCCCACCCGGGGGTCGTGGTGGACGACGAAGACCCCGTCCGCCGTCCGCCGGACGTCGAACTCGACGTACTCCGCCCCGGACCGGACGGCGTCCTCGTAGGCCTCCCAGGTGGCGGCGCCGGCACGCTCGGATCCGCCCCGGTGGGCGGAGACGGCGGGGCGACGGGGCATACGGCGGTCAGCCTCCGTCCGGTGATCGGGGCACGGGCACCGGCACGGGCCGGTTCACCCGTGGCGTGGCCAGCAGCGGGCCGGAGCGTCGGCTGACCCGCCTGAGCAGGAGGTATCCGATCGCGGCGAGCGCGATGAAGGGCAGCCAGGCCAGGAGGTAGGCCGGAAGGTAGTGCGCGTCGAAGATGGACCGCCGATTGTCCACGTCGGAGGCGTTGGCCCCGAAGAACGCCAGCAGCAGCGTCGGCGGCAGGGCGATCCCGGTGGCCACCGCGACGAGCGCCGACACCGTCCGGTCCCTGCGGTCGTCGCGCTCGGAGAGCTGGGCGCTCAGGGCGGCCGAACGGGCGCTGATCACCGAGGTCAGGCGCTCCACCATCCTGGCGGAGTTGTCCAGGCTGTCGGGGATGCCCAGCGCGTCGCGCAGCGAGGACTGGAAGGCCTCCATGACCATCTCAGGGATCAGCAGGCTGTCGACGTACGCCTCGACGCCGAAGGCCAGGTCCAGCTGGAGTTCGTTCACCCCGTCGGAGAGCCGGGAGATCAGCCGGCGGATCTCGTACGGCGACTCGGCGGCGGCCCGTTCGTTGGCGCGCATGGTCTCGAAGGCGGCCAGCCGGGTGCGCTGGAGGACGGCGAGGGCGGAGATCATGCCGACGGCGACCAGGATCAGGCCGTTCTCCACGTGCCCGGCCCAGCCGGCGTGGACGGAGACCCCGCGGCCGTGCGCGGAGAGGGTTCGGCCGTTCTTCCTGAGGTGGGGCGGCTCGGACGCGGTGAGCCGGCCGCGGTACACGAGCTCGTTCAGCAGGGTGGGCAGGCGGGTCTCGTCGGGGCCCAGCAGGTCGCTTTCCAAGTCCCCGCCGGGGAAGACCAGTTGGTGGACGTTCTGGCCGAAGGCGAGCGGTTCGCGCGGGGCGAGCCGACCGCTCAGGGAGCCGAGCAGGTCCGTGGGGCCGAGCGTGATCCGGTCCCGGTCGAAACAGCTGTCGGCGAGCCAGGCCGCGAGGGCCGCGGGGGGCGTGTGTCCGGCGAAGCCGCAGTCCAGGGCCAGGGTGATGTCCCCGCGCGGGGTGGCGAGCACGGCGATCTGGGCGGAGGCGAGGTCGAGTCCGTGGTCGCCGTGCGGCAGCCGCAGGTCCCCGGGTGCCACGTCCTCGACGAGCACCGGCACGGGCAGCACCGCCTCGCTGGACGTCAGGTGCAGGGCGAAGCGGCCGAAGTCGAACGTGTCGACGAGGCTGCCCAGTGCGGGGCGCCCCGGGTCCAGCCGTCCGGTGAGGCTGAACAGCACCACGACACGGGTCAGTTCACGGGTGCCCGAGTCGAGTGCCGCCGTGCCGCCCGCCGTTCCCGGAATCATCGCGTCTCCTCCCGCACCGCCGAACCGGTCGCCGAACCGCGCTTCGCGCAGGCCGCCCCGAACGGGCGGCCTGCGCGAGGCGGTGCCTTCGGGGTCAGGCGAGCTTCGCGTCCAGCGTGATCGGGACGGCCTTCAGGGCCTGGCTGACCGGGCAGTTGACCTTGGCGTCGGCCGCGGCCGCGGCGAAGCCCTCGTCGTCCAGACCCGGCACGGTGCCCTCGACGGTGAGGTGGATGCCCGTGATGCCCTCGCCCGGCTGGAAGGTGACGTCGGCCGAGGTGACGAGCTTGGTGGGCGGGGTGCCCGCGCCGTGCAGGGCGTGCGACAGCGCCATGGAGAAGCAGCTGGAGTGCGCGGCGGCGATCAGCTCCTCCGGGCTGGTCTTGCCGTTCGCGTCCTGGGAGCGTGAGGCCCACGTGACCGGCTGGGCCTCGATGGCGCCGGAGGAGTCGAAGTTGACGACACCGCTCCCCTCGAGGAGGTTGCCTTCCCAGACGGTGTGTGCGGAGCGCGTGGTAGCCACGATCAGTCCTTTCGTGTGGTCCCGCGGACGGGGGTGCGGGATCCATCCGATCACACTACGTCTCAGCTCACCCGGAAGACCGGCCCACGTGCGGTGAACGGCAGTCCGGCTCCCTGCGGGATCAGATACGCGTGCTCGCGCCGCACCCGCAGCACATCGCACCAGCCGTCGGTGATCACCAGCACGGGAGCGCTCGCGGGGAAGTCGTCGGCGCGGTGCAGGAGATCGATGCCGGGCTGCAGGACGGTGCCGCCGCGGCCGTGCACCCGGACCCGCTCGGCGATCTCGGTCACGGGCAGATAGCCGGCGTCGTGCGGGGCCGCGTCGCAGAACACGACCCGGGCGGCCGGCACGTCCCGGGCCTCGGCGTACGAGGCGATCGCGCCGAGTGCCTTGCCGAGCAGGGTGCGGTTCATCGAGCCGGAGGTGTCGAGGACCACGCCGAAGGTGCAGCGGGCGATCTCCTCGGGCGGGAAGTACCGGCCGGCGCGCGGGATGTCGGGGGTGGAGGACTGACGGCGCGCGGGACGGGCGTAGGACCTGACGGGCTGGGGGCTGGGCACGAACTCGTCGAACCAGCGGGCGAGTTGCGCGTCCCAGGGCAGCGGTGGGTGGCTGAGCGCGCGGATCTCCTCGACCAGGCCGCCGGGCAGGAAGCCCCGCTCCTGGCGCTGGTGCAGGTCGAGTCCCTGGGCGAGGCCGCGGCGGTAGAACTCGTCGAGGTCGACGTAGTCGCGGGGCGAGCCGAGCGGGCCGCCCAGGATGTCGCCGACGCCCTTGCCGCGCAGGGTGGCCAGCCGGCGCATGCGGCGCAGGTCGCCGGCGATGCGGTCGTAGACCTCCTCGGAGGACAGGCCGGTGAGCGCGGGGTCGTGGAGCAGGCCCTCGGGCATGGTGCCGATCCGCATCTCGGTCAGCCAGCCGTTGATGACGTAGTCGCAGGCGATGTTGAAGAGGTAGGGGTCGCGGGTGCCGCAGCGGTCGCCGTGGCGCAGGGCGGCGTGCAGCATCTCGTGGGCGAGGACGAACCGCCATTCCTCGTCGTCGAAGCTGCGCAGCGGGTTGATGTAGATCTCGGCGGCCTCGGCGTCGACGGCGGCGACCGCGATGCCGTGGGCGCGGGCGAGTTCGGCGTCGGCGACCAGCTTGATGCCGGCCGCGATGCCGCCGAGCAGCGGATAGGAGGAGACGAACCAGCTCAGGGCCCGCTGCCAGGGGCGCAGCGTGGGCGCCTCGCCGTCGAGGGAGTCGCGGCGGCCGCCCGCCATGTCCATCGCCGCGGACACGGTCCGGGTCAGGGCGGTGGCGAACGCCAGCTGCCAGTCCACGGGCTGCCGCCAGCCCGCCCACGGCAGCAGCAGCTGGTCGGGCTCGGGGCCCGCCGTACCGCAGTGTTCGTAGACGGCCGGGATGCCGTCGCGCCGCCAGCGGGCGGCGAGCTGCTCCTCGTCGCCGTCGGGGTAGGAGGCGGGCAGGTGTTCGGGGGCCCTGCCGACGGAGGAGCCGAGCAGGAAGCGGTTGACGACGAGACAGCGGGCGGCGACGTCGAAGCGGTCGGGCTGGGTGCGTTCGCCCTTCACCGCCGGGACGTGCCCGAAGCCGAGGTGGAGGACGGCGTGGGCGAGCGCCCAGGCCCAGGCGGCGGGCTCGGCGAGCCGGTCGGGGTGGGCGTGCACGTCGCCGTCGGAGTCGACGACGACGAGCCCGTCGCGGGGTGCGAACCGGCACTCCTCCCGACGGCAGACGTCGAACTCGACGGCCGCGAGGGCGGGGTTGGCCCGCATCAGCCGCATCCCCTCGGCGAACGCCTCGCCCGCGAGGTCCCGCTTCTTCTTCTTGTGCGGGCTGCGGCTCACCGCCGCGCCTCCACCAGCCGGGGCATGTCCCGGGCCGCCTCGACGAGGAACCAGGAGGGCAGGACCGGGTTGCCGTCGGCGTCGGAGGCGATGACGGTCTGGGCGACCTCCACGGAGATCTCGGCGAGTTGGACCAGCAGCGACTTGGCGCGGTACGCGGTCTGCCGTCCGGCGGCCGACATGTGCTCCTTGCTGACCGGGAGTTCCTTGACCAGCCGGCCGCGGAAGGACTCGGCGAGGTAGTAGAGCAGGTCGCGGTCCTCCAGCCGGTTGGGCCAGCGGGCGTCGCCCTTGATGATCGCCTCGATGCCGAACCGGCTGCGCACGATCTTGACGTATCCGCAGAACGCGGTCGCGTGCCGGGGGGTGAGCGTGCCGTGCGCGAGGACCTTCAGGGTCTCCTCGTCGAGGTCCCGGCCGAAGGAGTGCAGCGCGTCGGAGAGCATGTGCCAGGAGCGGGGCGTGGAGAAGGGCTCCTCGGTCTTCGGCGGCTTGGACCACAGGTGGTCGGGCCGGTCGGTGAGGTGGTCGAGGATCCAGGGGTGGATGTCGTGCTCGGCGGCCCAGACCAGCCAGTCCTTCGCGGACGCCTCCAGGTGGACGTGGGTGAGGCGGTTGACGAGGGCGGAGGCGATGGGCCGGGCGAGGGCGTTGTCGGTGGCCCGGTTTCCGGCGCCGATGACGATGGAGCCGGCGGGGAGTTCGTAGTCCCCGATACGGCGGTCCAGGATCAGCGAGTAGAAGGCCTTCTGCACATCGGGCGTGGCCGCGTTCAGCTCGTCCAGGAACAGACAGTACGGCTCGTCGCGGGCGATGGACTCCGGCGGGCAGAACACCGAGCGTCCGTCCCGGATCTGCGGCACCCCGATGAGGTCCTCGGGAGCGAGCTGGGTACCGATCAGGCTCACGCACTCGAGACCCAGCGAGGCGGCGAACTCCCGGACGAGGGAGGACTTGCCGATGCCGGGGGCACCCCAGACGAAGACGGGCCGCACGGTGGCGAGTCCGAGGAGGAGCTCGGGGATGCGGGAGGGCGAGACGGTGACGGCAGCCTGCAAAGCGGTGGCTCCAGGGAGTGTTCGAGAAGGGGGTGACTCGAACAGTGTGTGCGGTGCCCGGCACGGACGCAGCCGATTTTCCCGGGCCTGCGGTCTACGCGGCCTTCTCCTCCGCCTTCTTCAGCGGCACTTGCGGGCCTCCCGCCTCGTCCAGCCAGCTCCGCAGCACCTGATGCACCTGCTCGGCCCCGGCGAGGCCCTCAGGGGGCGCGGACAGGGCGAGCGGCGACAGCAGGAACGGTTCGGCCTGCGCACCCCCCAGCCCGCCGTGCGAGCCGATCTGCTCCTCGAAGGCCAGCACCTCGCCCTCCGCCGGGTCGTACCAGGAGTTGACCATGATGTCGGCGGTGTGCGGGAAGGAGTGCGTACGCCGGACCGCCTCGGCCGCGCCGGGCCCGAAGTCGGCCAACGGCCCCGGGTTGTCGTCCAGTTGGTCCAGCGGGATCTCCGTGCCGAACGGGCCGAGGACCACCCCGCCGTGCTCGTCGCTGCGCACCAGGAGGAACCCGATGCCGGGATGGTTGGCGAGGGTGGTCAGCAGCGCCGGGTGCCGCGCGTCGATCTCCTCCTTGCTCATCCGGTGGCGCACGTCGGGGAAGGAGATCAGCCCGAGGTTGCCGGAGGCCAGCACGATCGGCTCGGAGTCGCGCGCGGGCCGGTACTGCTCGCGTGACTCCTTGCCCGGCCTGCGCAGCGCGGCGCGGACGGCGCCGCGGGCCTCGGCCCCGCTGTGGGTGCGCTCGGCCCGGCGCGGCACGGGCAGCCCGCAGCCGGCCCGGACCAGGTCGCCGAGGGTGAGCCCGTAGCGGGTGCGGAAGGTCTCTCCGGGGCTCTGGCCGTGGTCGGAGAGCACGACGATCCGGTACGGGCGCGGGGCGTGCTCGGCGACGTTCCCGATCAGCGCGAGCGAGCGGTCCAGGCGCTCCAGGACCTTCGCCGCGTCACGGCTGGTGGGCCCGGAGTGGTGGGCGACCTCGTCGTAGGCGACGAGGTCGGCGTAGACGGCCGTGCGGCCCGCGAGCATGTCGCCCATGACGGCGGCGACCACGACATCGCGTTCGACGACGGTCGCGAAGGCCCGGACGAGGGGATACAGGCCGCCGCGGCCCACTCTGGGGCGCTCCTTGCGGACCCGGGCGCGGGTGGACTGGCCGATCTCGCGGCCGACCTCGGCGAAGAACGACATGGCGGTGCGCACGGCGTTGGCGGGGTCGGAGAAGTAGGCGAAGTAGCCCGCCCGGGAGCGGTTCTCCCGGCTGCGGCGACGCGTGGCGATGGACAGCACGAGGGCCTGCTCCTCGGCGCCGCCGGAGAAGAGGTTGCCGCGGCTCGCGCCGTCGACGGCGAGCAGCCCGCCGTGTCCGGCCTGCGTCACGGCCCGCTGCTGGAGTTCGACGGCGCTGGTGGGGCGGTTGCAGACCATCACCTCGCCGCGGTCCTTCTCGTACCAGCGGAAGGCGGGGACGTCGTGGTTGCTGCCGTGCAGGATGCCGAGCTGGCTGGCACCGGTCTGGCTCGACCAGTCGGTGCGCCAGGAGGTGAGCCGGTGGGTGGGGCGCACGCCGCGTCCGGGGGCGTCGCTGTGGCCCATCCAGCGGGCGATCGTCGGCATCAGGCCCCTGCCGACGGCGGCCAGCAGGACGTCGTGGCCGACGCCGTCGAGCTGGAGGAAGACCGTGCCGGGGGTGGCCGGGCCGACGGGGCCGCGTCTGCGGCGGCGGTCGGCGAGCCGGTACAGGCGGCGCCGGTAGGCGTCGTCGTCGCGCACCGCCAGGGCACCTCCGGTGGCGGAGGCGACCGCGGACATCACGGCGGCGACCACGACGGCGGTCTCCGGGGCGGCGTCGCCGCGCTCGGCGGGGTTCAGCCGCAGGGCGAGCAGCAGCAGCGCCCCGTTGAGGAAGAAGACGAGGAGGCCGAGCACCAGGGTCGGCACGAGCAGGAACAGCCTCACCAGCAGCGGCCACACGACGGCCGACAGCACACCGAAGGCGCCGGCGCCGAACGCCGCCGTGACCGCGATCCGGGTCGCGCTGTCACCGGTCGGCGACTGGAGCCGGAAGTCCGGCAGGATGCCGGCCAGCACCAGCATCGTCAGGGTCGAGACCACCCATACCGTGACGCTCCGCCCGACCTGACTGGCCACTCGCCGCCAACGCCCCGCAAGCACGCCCCGCACACCTCACGTCCCGGCCCGTCGTCGGTGCGGGCGCCTGGGACCAGCGTGTCACACGGGTGACTAACGGCCGTCGTAGCCCGCCGTCGGCATCGACAGCCTGCGGTGCACGCGAGCCTTCATCTGGGCGTCGTAGAGGGGCTCCGCGAAGCCCACCGTCTCGACCCGGACCCCGCGGCGGGCGCATTCCGCGGTGAACTCCTCCACCGAGGACAGGGCGCTCTCCAGGACCCGGTGGCTGGGGGCCACGAAGAGGTCCCGGCCCGCCCGCACCCCGTCCCACAGCACGCAGTGGTCGGCGCGCAGGCCCCGCACCAGCAGTTCCCGCCGCACGGTGTACCCCCGTTCCGCGGCCCAGCGCGCGCACATCGCGTGCTGGCTGCGGGAGTCCACCAGGAAGGGATCGGCGTCCAGTTCCTCGAGCGGCGTCAGACTCGCGATCGCCGTGACACGGACCGCTCCCATGGTGTCCCCCTCACCTCCGGGTTTCGCCGCCGACCATACTCCAGCCCGTAGGCTTCGGGGAGTCGCGCGAAGGAGGCAAAGAGGTGCCGGTGGAGATCACCTGGTGGGGCCACGCCACCTGCACGGTCACGGATTCGGACGTACGTGTGCTCACCGACCCTCTGTTCACCCGCCGGCTCGCGCATCTGCGACGGCGCCGCGGGGCGGTCCCCCCGGCGGACGCCCGGCGGGCGGACGTGGTCCTGGTCTCCCATCTGCACGCCGATCATCTGCACGTTCCCTCGCTGGCGGGGCTGGAGCCCGGCACGCGCCTGCTCGTGCCCCGGGGCGCACCACGCCAGGTGCCGGGGCTGCGCCGGCTCACCCACCTCCGGGTGGACGAGGTGGCGCCCGGCGACGAGCGGCGCGTCGGCGACCTGCTGATACGCGCGGTGCCGGCGTGGCACGACGGGCGGCGGCTGCCGGTCGGGCCGCACCGCTCCCCCGCGCTCGGTTACGTCGTCGAGGGCTCGGCGCGGACGTACTTCGCCGGGGACACCGGGCTGTTCGACGACATGGCCAAGGAGGTCGGGCCGGTCGACGTGGCGCTGTTGCCGGTCGGCGGCTGGGGGCCGTATCTCGGGGAGGGGCACCTCGACGCCGGCCGGGCCGCCCAGGCGCTGGCCCGGCTCGATCCCGTCAGCGCGGTGCCGGTGCACTACGGGACGTACTGGCCGATCGGGATGGACGCGGTGCGGCCGCACGAATTCCACGCTCCGGGCGCGGAGTTCGTGCGGCTGGCGGCCGAGTTCGCGCCCGGCGTGGACGTGTACCGGCTGGAGCACGGGGAGAGCGTGCGGCTGGAGGTCGCACGGTGACATGGCTCGCGGCCGCCACCACGGGGGCGACGCCCGGGGCCGCCGGGCAGGCGATCGGGTATCCGACGCTGTTCCTGCTGGTGTTCCTGGGGGCGCTGGTGCCCGTGGTGCCCACGGGGGCGCTGGTGAGCTCGGCGGCCGTCGTGGCCTTCCACCAGACGGCGCCCCTGGCTCTGCTGTTCGTGTTCGTCACGGCCTCCACCGCCGCGTTCCTCGGGGACATCGCCCTGTACTGGCTGGGGCGGCGCGGGATGAGGTCGAAGAACGGGTCGCGGTGGCTGAAGGCCATCCGGTCCCGGGCACCGGAGGAGCGGCTCTCCCAGGCGCAGGGGAAGCTGGCCGACCACGGGGTGGCCGTCCTCGTGCTGTCCCGGCTGGTGCCGGCGGGGCGGATTCCGGTGATGCTGGCCTGTCTGATGGCCGAGTGGCCGTTGCGGCGGTTCGTGCGGGGGAATCTGCCGGCCTGTCTGGCCTGGGCCGTGACGTATCAGCTGATCGGGATCCTGGGCGGTTCGCTGTTCGAGGAGCCCTGGCAAGGGGTGGTCGCGGCGATCGCGCTGACCTTGGCGATCAGCGCGGCGCCGGGTGTGTGGAAGCGGGTCCGGGCCAACGGGTGAGGGCTCGTCAGTCCAGCACCCTGGAGCCTCCCACCGGCAGGTCCCACAGGTCCTCGCGGGCCAGGCCCGCCTTCTCCCACGCCTGCCTGACCCTCGTCAGCGGCTCCAGCACCGGTTCCGCCGACAGCACGAACGTCGCCCAGTGCATCGGCGCCATCCTCTTGGCACCCAGGTCCTGGGCCGCCCGCACCGCCTCCTCCGGGTCGCAGTGGACGTCACTGAGCCACCAGCGCGGGTCGTAGGCGCCGATGGGCAGGAGCGCGAGGTCGATGCCCGGGTAGCGGTGGCCGATGCGGGAGAACCAGTGGCCGTAGCCCGTGTCACCGGCGAAGTAGACGCGCTGCCCGTCCTGCGCCGTGAGGACCCAGCCGCCCCACAGGGTGCGGCAGGTGTCGGTGAGGGAGCGCTTGGACCAGTGGTGGGCGGGGACGAAGTCGAAGCGGACCCCGTCCAGTTCGGCCGCCTCCCACCAGTCGAGTTCGGTCACCGCGGTGAAGCGGCGGCGGTGGAACCAGCGGGCCAGCCCGGCCGGCACGAAGACCGGGGTGTCGCGGGGCAGGCGGCGCAGGGTGGGGGCGTCCAGGTGGTCGTAGTGGTTGTGGCTGATGACGACGGCGTCGACGCGCGGCAGGGCGTCCCAGTCGATGCCGACCGGGGTGATGCGGGCCGGGGTGCCGAGGATGCGGCGCGACCAGACGGGGTCGGTGAGAATCGTCAGCCCGCCGATACGCACCACCCAACTCGCGTGTCCCGCCCAGGAGACGGCGACCGTGCGGGCGTCGACGGCAGGCAGCGGACCGGGCGCGTACGGCAGCTTCGGGATGTCGGCGAGGCCTTCGGGGCCGGGGCGTACGGACCCCTCGCGGGCGAAGCGGGCCATGGCCTTGAGGCCGGGCAGCGGGGCGGTCAGGCGGTCGTGGAAGGACCTCGGCCACGTTCTGCGCTCCCCCAGCGGGCGGGGTTCGGCGAGCGGCGGGGACGGCGGCGCGAAAGGGGACGGGGCCGAGGGCTCGTCGGCCACTCGGGTGCTGGTGGTCGACTCGGACTGCTGCGTCATCGAGGAGGCTCCCATCGCTGAGCGTCGTCGCGGAGGTCGTCGAAGACCGACTCCAGGGTGATCAACGCGCGTTGCACGTGTGGCAGTTCCAACGGCGCGGGTGACGTGAGGCATTCCGCGCGCTCCTCGTCCGAGCCGCCGAGCAGGGGGCCGGTGGACAGCCGTACGCGCAGCGCGCCGAGGTCGTCGCCGAAGCGGTGGCCGCCGGGTGCGGGCATGCCGAGCCGGGCGGTGAGGAAGTCCTCCAGGTCCTGGGCGTCGCCGACGCCCTGCGCGGTGAGCGCGGGGCGCAGGGGGCCGAGGTCGACGTAGAGGTGGCGGCCGGCCCTCGGGGGCCGGCACAGGGCACCCGCGCCGACGACGACGGAGTGCGCGGCGGCCGCCACAGGCGCGTGGAGGTGTCCTGCGGCGGTGCGGCGGGCGGTGACCGGTTCGGGCTCGGTGAGGGCGTACGCGGCGGCCGCCGCGACGGGGGCGGCGACGCTGGCGCCGAGGGCGGTCAGGATGTCCAGCACGCGCGCGCGAAGGCCGTCGCCGCCACCGTTCGCCGGGAAGCGGGCGAAGGCGGCCGGCCAGCCGGCCGGGAGCAGGCCGCCGGCCAGGTCGGTGACGACGGTGACCCGGTCGGGCAGCATCTCGGCGGGGCTGAGCAGGACCGTCTCCTGGGGGGCGTGCACGGTGTCGCGCCAGGTCTCGTCGCTGACCAGGTGCAGGCCCTCGCCCGCGGCGGCCTCGACGGTCTCGTGCAGCACCTCGGGCGGGGCGACGGTGGCGGTGGGGTCGTCGGCGACGGACAGCACGAGCAGCCGAGGGTCACCGCCCTCGGCGCGCACCCGGCGCACGGTCTCCAGCAGGGCGTAGGGATCCGGTACGCCCCCGCACTCGGCCGGTGTCGCCACATGAAAGACGGGTCTGCCCAGCAGGCGCGCGTACGGTGCCCACCAGGCGGCACAGGGACGCGGCACCAGGACGTCCCCGCCGAGCGCGGCGGTCAGCGCGAGCAGCAGGGACGGGGCGCCGGGGGCGGCGGCGACGTGGTCGGGGTCGGCGGGCAGTCCGCGCCGGGCCGTGAAGGCGCAGGCGGCCTCCAGGAGCGGGGGGCCGCCGCCGACGGGTTCGGCACGGGGGCGGGCGGCCGCGGCGGCGAGGACGGCGGTGAGTTCGGGCAGTACGGGCAGCCCGTCGTCGGGCAGCGGCGGGCCGTAGCGGACGGGGCCGTGACCTTCCGGGTCGGTCCGCATGGTCACCTCCGCAATCCGCTGTCCGGTGGCTCGTCCGGTCCGCCGTGTCCCCGGCCCGGTCCGGTGCGCTTCTCGCGCCCCTTGTGCCCCTCGCGCTCTGAGTACCCGCGCAGCCGCCGGGCCATGGGCACCCTTGCGGGTTGCGCCCGTCACACGGATCTGACGTTTCGTCTCAGGCGTCCGCCGCCGGGGACCTGCGGCGCAGCCGGTACACGGCGCCCGCGGCGGCGCCTGCGATCAGCAGGCCGCCGGTGACCAGGGCGGGCGCGGAGTCGCTGAAGGTGCCGCCCTGACCGGCGCGGACGGGACTCTGAATGACCGCGGCGGCACAGGTCTCGGTGCGCGGTTCGGCGACCGGCTCGGTGCACGGGCGGTGGCTCGCGGTCGTGCCGCGGGTGACGGTGAAGGTGGCGCTCCAGGCCTTGCCGGGTGCGCGGTCGGCGGTCGGGCAGGTGCCGTCGACGGTCCACGCGGAGTCCGGGCCGACGCCACCGGCGCCGCTCTGGAGTTCCTGGTCGGCGGCGATGCGGGCGGTGCCGCTGTAGGCGGGGCCGGAGACCTCGTCGTCGTTGCCGGGCACCAGCTGGAGCCGTACGGTCTGCGACTCGAAGGCCTCCGAGGTGGCGTCGACGGTGGCGGGCGGGGTGCCGGTGGACGGGTCGCAGGAGACGGACACGGTGACGCTGCCGCCCGGCTGGACGCTGCCGGGGCTGACCTCGGCGGCGGGATCCGCGTAGGCGCTCGGCGCGGCGAGGCCGAGGGTGATCCCGAGCGCGGGGAGGACGACGGACAGGGCCCGGAGACGGGCGGTGCGGCGCATGGGGCGGACTCCTTCGGCCGACGGCTGCGGGGCCCGTCGTCGGGGTCGGGGTCACGACGACTGGACCGTGGGCACGACGGTCGCACCCACAGCCATCACAGCCCGGCCCTCCCCGTCCCGCGCGCGGCCGAAGGCCATTGGCGGGACGGGGAGGGCCGAGTGGGTGACGGGGCGGCTCCGGAGCGCCGAGGGGGTGACGAAGCCGCACCGGAGCGCCGAGGGGGTGACGGAGCCGCTCCGGAGCGCCGAGGGGGTGACGGAGCCGCACCGGAGCGCCGAGGGGGTGACGGAGCCGCACCGGAGCGCCGAGGGGGTGACGGAGCCGCACCGGAGCGCCGAGGGGCGTCGCCGCTGCGGAGCCGCCCTCTCACACGGCGGCGTCGCGCAGGATCTGCTCGCGCAGCCGGCCGCAGCAGCGGCTGATCAGCCGGGACACGTGCATCTGGGAGATGCCCAGCTGCTCGGCGATCCGGCTCTGGGTCATGTCGCCGAAGAAGCGCATGTAGAGGATGGCGCGCTCCCGCTCGGGAAGGGCCGCCAGCCGGGGCTTGACGGACTCGCGGTCGACGACGGTGTCCAGGGCGGGGTCGGACGAGCCGAGGGCGTCGGCGAGCGAGTAGCCGTCCCCGCTGCCGGGAAGCTCGGCGTCGAGGGAGAGGGCGGTGAAGCTCTCCAGGGCCTCGATGCCCACCAGCACGTCCTGCTCGCTCATGTCGGCGTGCTCGGCGATCTCGGCGACGGTTGGTCTGCGCCCCGGGATGGTCTGGGCGAGGTCCTGGGAGGCGAAGCGGACCCGGTTGCGCAGGTCCTGGACCCGGCGCGGCACGTGCAGGGTCCACATGTGGTCGCGGAAGTGCCGCTTGATCTCGCCGGTGATGGTGGGGACGGCGTAGCTCTCGAAGGCGTTGCCGAGTGCGGGGTCGTAGCGGTCGACGGCCTTGACCAGGCCGAGTGCGGCGACCTGGCGCAGGTCGTCGAGGTTCTCACCGCGGTTGCGGAAGCGTCCGGCGAGCCGGTCGGCCATGGGCAGCCAGGCCTCGACGACCTGTTCGCGCAGGGTGTCGCGCTCGGGGCCGGGGGGCAGTACGGCGAGCCTGCGGAAGGCCTCGGCCGTGTCGGGGGCGTCGTCGTGCGGGTGGTGCTTCGCGCTCACTGGTGTGGGCATGTGCGTCGCAACTCCCTAGATGGTGCTCTGGGTCGGACGATCGGCGTGGGGAGCGCGTCCATGTGCGGACAGGCGCGGCCGTGGCGGCCGATCGCCGCTCCCACGGACGTGCCTCCGGTCCGAAGCACTGTGAGTGCGCCTGCCCCGGGCTCCGGGCGCCAAACACCGGGGCAGGTTTTCCGGTGGCCCGCGGAATGACTCGTAAGGCTGTTGCCTCTGCCGTCCATGCGGGAGGCCGATCCATGAGCACCAAGGTGTCCGATCACATCCTCAAGCGGCTGCGCGAGTGGGGTGTGGACCATGTCTTCGGCTATCCGGGCGACGGCATCAACGGCCTGCTGGCGGCCTGGGGCCGGGCCGGCGACCGGCCGCGGTTGGTGCAGTCCCGGCACGAGGAGATGTCCGCGTTCCAGGCGGTCGGTTACGCCAAGTTCAGCGGCCGGATCGGAGTGTGCGCGGCGACCTCGGGGCCCGGCGCGATCCACCTGCTCAACGGGCTGTACGACGCCAAGCTGGACCATGTGCCGGTGCTGGCGATCGTCGGCCAGACGCACCGCTCCGCGATGGGCGGGTCGTATCAGCAGGAGGTGGACCTGCACACCCTGTTCAAGGACGTCGCCTCGGAGTTCGTGGAGACGGTGACGGTCCCCGAGCAGTTGCCGAACGTCCTGGACCGGGCGATCCGCACCGCGTACGCCCGCCGCTGCCCGACGGCGATCATCATTCCGGGTGACGTCCAGGAGCTCGACTACTCGCCGCCGACGCACGAGTTCAAGATGGTGCCCTCCAGCCTGGACCGCAGCGACTGGACGGTGGTGCCGTCCCAGGAGTCGCTGGAGCGGGCCGCGGAGATCCTCAACTCCGGTGACAAGCCCGCGATCCTGATCGGCCAGGGCGCGGCCGGGGCGCGGGCCGAGGTGGAGCGGATCGCTGAACTGCTCGGCGCGGGCGTCGCCAAGGCGCTGCTCGGCAAGGACGCGCTGAGCGACGAACTCCCGTACGTCACCGGCTCGATCGGCCTGCTGGGCACACGTCCCTCGTACGAGCTCATGCGGGACTGCGACACCCTGCTGACCATCGGGTCGTCGTTCCCGTACTCGCAGTTCCTGCCGAAGTTCGGCAAGGCGCGGGGGGTGCAGATCGACATCGACCCGCAGATGGTCGGGATGCGCTACCCGTACGAGGTGAACCTCGTCGGCGACGCCAGGGCGACGCTGCAGCGGCTGATCCCGATGCTGGACGTGGAGCGCGGCGGGCGCGAGTGGTACGACACGGTGTGCGACAACGTCACGCACTGGCGCGAGATGCTGGAGCGGCGGGCGCTGCAGTCGGCCGACCCGATCAACCCGGAGTACGTGGCCCGCGCCCTGGACCCTCCCCCAGAGGGGGTGCCCCCAGCTGCCGGACAACGCGATCGTCACCTCGGACTCCGGTTCCACCGCCAACTGGTACGCCCGGCACCTGACCATGCGGCCCGGCATGCGTTCGTCGCTGTCCGGCGATGGGACCGGGGGTGCCGTACGCGATCGGCGCGAAGTTCGCGCATCCGGACCGGCCGACGATCGCGCTGGTCGGGGACGGGGCGATGCAGATGAACGGCATGGCCGAGCTGATCACCGCGGCCAAGTACCGCGACCTGTGGGAGGATCCGCGGCTGATCGTCGCCGTCTGGAACAACCACGACCTCAACCAGGTCACCTGGGAGATGCGGGCCATGGAGGGCGCCCCGTCGTTCCTGCCCTCGCAACAGCTTCCGGACGTGCAGTACGCCGCGTTCGCCCGCTCCCTCGGTCTGACCGGGATCCGGGTGGAGAAGCCGGAGGACGTGGAGGCGGCCTGGCGGGCCGGGTTGCAGGCGGACGGGCCCGCCGTCCTGGAGTTCCTCACCGACCCCGCCGTACCGCCGATCCCGCCGCACGTCACCTGGGACCAGATGGAGGCCACGGCCGCCTCGATCCTCAAGGGCGACGCCGACGCGGGGTCCATGGTGAAGCAGGGCTTCAAGGCGAAGGTGCAGGAGTTCCTGCCGGGGCGGGAGAAGAAGTAACCGTCGGCAGGGCGGCCGGTTCGATCCGGTCGCCCTTCGGCTCCGGCAGCATCAGTTCCTCGTAGCGGCCGAGCGCGAGCACCACGGCGAGCATGAGGATCGGTATGAGCGCGGCGAGGACGACCATCGCCATGTCCTTCCCAGGGGAGGTGCGCGGGGGGTTCGATCCGGGTCTCCCCGGATCGGTCCGGCAAACCCTGTGTCGGCCCGCGGTGCACGGGTACGCGGGGCGGACCCCGAAGATCTGGAGGGAGACATGCAGCGAGGCAGCGACCGGCTGAGCCGCCACCGCGACGACGAGATGAAGCACGAACTCCAGGGTCTGCTCCGCTCCGGGCACCCCACCCGGAGCGAGGAGTGGAACGACCCGGAGCCGACCGCGGACGACGATCCGCAGGTCTGGGGCGGGCCCGTGGCACCGGGCAGCGAGGGGGCATCGCTGGAGACCGTCCGACTGGAGCTGGCCCGGCTCCTGGGCCGCAGCTCCTTCCCCGCCACTCCTGTGGAGCTGGCGCGGGTACTGCGCCGCAAGAACGCCCCCGACGCCCTCGTCGAGGCGGTGGAGGAACGGCCGCGCAAGGAGACCTACACCAACGTTCAGGAGCTCGCACGGGCGCTGACCCGGACGGGGGACACGCCGTGAGGGCGGAGCTCGTCAGGGACGTGATGACGCCCGGAGTGGTGGCGGTCCGCCCGGACGCCTCGCTGGTCGAGGCGGCGCAGCTGATGCGCGCGCAGGACATCGGCGATGTCGTGGTGGCCGACGGTCAGCGCGTGGTGGGGCTGCTCACCGACCGGGACATCACGATCCGGGCCGTCGCCGACGGGGTCGATCCGCTGACGGTGAGTGCCCGCTCGGTGTGCACACCGGATCCGCTGACGGTCGCCCCCGGCGACCCGGTGACCCAGGCGGTCGCGCTGATGCGGGCCCATGCCGTACGGCGGCTGCCGGTCGTCGAGGACGGCCTTCCCGTCGGCATGGTGAGCCTCGGCGACATCGCCGAGGGCCGGGTTCCGGGTTCGGCGCTCGCCGACATCACCCGCGCGGACCCGGACCACACGGACCCCGTGTGAGGAAAACACTTTCCAGGAAAGGACGTCGAATCATCATGCGCATCGCGTTTCTGACCGCACCAGAGGGCGTCGAGCAGATCGAGCTCACCGATCCGTGGCAGGCGGCGGTGAACGCGGGACACGAGCCCGTGCTCGTGTCGACGAAGCCCGGCACGATCCAGGCGTTCGACCACCTCGACAAGGCGGACACCTTCCCCGTGCAGGAGGTCGTGGGCGAGACGTCCGCGGACTCCTTCGGCGCGCTGGTGCTGCCCGGCGGGGTGGCCAACCCGGACTTCCTGCGGATGGACGAGAAGGCCGTGGCGTTCGTGCGGGACTTCTTCACCCAGGGGCGCCCGGTGGCCGCGATCTGCCACGCGCCGTGGACCCTCATCGAGGCGGACGTCGTACGGGGCCGGGTGCTCACCTCCTGGCCGAGTCTCCAGACCGACATCCGCAACGCGGGCGGCACCTGGGTCGACGAGCAGGTGAAGGTCTGCGACCACGGCAGCAACAAGCTGGTCACCAGCCGCAAACCGGACGACCTCAAGGCGTTCTGCGAGACGTTCCTGGACGTGTTCGCGAAGGAGGCCGTCTGATGGACCAGGCCGACCGCAAGCAGCGTCAGCGCGAGTCGTTCCACGCCGACGACCCGACCGCCGGTCCGCTCACCACCGACCAGGGCGTCGCGGTGGACCACACCGACGACTCGCTCGCCGCCGGTGAGCGCGGCCCCACGCTCATGGAGGACTTCCACTTCCGGGAGAAGCTCACCCGCTTCGACCACGAACGCATCCCGGAGCGGGTGGTGCACGCGCGGGGCGCGGGTGCCTACGGATACTTCGAACCGTACGAGTCCTGCGCCGAGTTCACCCGTGCCGCCTTCCTCCAGGACCCGGCGGTCCGCACCCCGGTGTTCGTGCGGTTCTCGACCGTGCAGGGCCCCAAGGGCTCCGCGGACACCGTGCGGGACGTACGCGGCTTCGCCACCAAGTTCTACACGTCGGAAGGGAACTACGACCTGGTCGGGAACAACTTCCCGGTCTTCTTCATCCAGGACGGCATCAAGTTCCCGGACTTCGTGCACGCGGTGAAGCCGGAGCCGCACAACGACATCCCGACGGGCGCCTCCGCGCACGACACCCTGTGGGACTTCGTGTCGCTCCAGCCGGAGACGCTGCACGCGATCATGTGGCTGATGTCGGACCGGGCGATCCCGCGCAGCTACCGCATGATGCAGGGCTTCGGCGTGCACACCTTCCGGTTCGTGAACGCGGACGGCAAGGGCACCTTCGTGAAGTTCCACTGGACGCCGAAGCTGGGCGCGCACTCGCTGGTGTGGGACGAGGCGCAGGAGTGCCAGGGCCGCAACCCGGACTTCAACCGGGCTGACCTGTGGGACGCCATCGAGGCCGGCGAGTACCCGGAGTGGGAGCTGGGTGTGCAACTCGTCCCGGAGGAGGACGAGTTCGCGTTCGACTTCGATCTGCTCGACGCCACGAAGCTGATCCCGGAGGAGCAGGTGCCGGTGCGGCCGATCGGCCGGATGGTGCTCGACCGCAACCCGGAGAACTTCTTCGCCGAGACCGAGCAGGTCGCCTTCCACACCGCCAATGTGGTGCCCGGGATCGACTTCACCAACGACCCGCTGCTGCAGGCGCGCAACTTCTCCTATCTGGACACCCAGTTGATCCGGCTGGGCGGGCCGAACTTCTCGCAGCTGCCGGTCAACCGGCCGGTGGCGCCGGTGCGCAACAACCAGCGCGACGGCTACCACCAGAGCGCGATCCACCGGGGCACGAACTACTCCCCGAACTCACTCGGCGGCGGCTGCCCGGCCCACGCCGGAGTCGACGGACAGGCGTTCACGCACTACGCGGAACGCGTGGACGGTCACAAGATCCGGCGGCGCAGCCCGAGCTTCCAGGACCACTGGAGCCAGCCCGCGCTGTTCTGGAACAGCATGACCGACTGGGAGAAGCAGCACATCGTCGAGGCGTTCCGGTTCGAGCTGGGCAAGGTGGACGCCCGGGCGGTGCGGGCCCGTACTGTCGAGCAACTCGCCAAGGTGGACGGCGAGTTGGCGACCGAGGTGGCCCGTGGCATCGGGCTGCCGCAGCCGTCCGGGCTCGCCTCGCAGGCGTCCAAGGCCGCCTCCCCCGCGCTCAGCCTGGAGTCGCTGCGCGGCGACGGCTCCATCCGCACCCGGCGGATCGCGGTCCTCGTCACCGACGGGATCGACGCCGAGCAGGTGACCTCGGTGCGGGAGCGGCTGGCCGCCGAGGGCGCGATCGTGGAGGCGCTGGCACCCATGGACGGGGAGGTGCGCGGCGCCGACGGGGAGCTGTACACGGTCGACCGCGCGCTGCCGACCGTCGCCTCCGTCCTGTACGACGCGGTCCTGCTGCCCGGCGGCCCCGTGGGCACCCCGCCCGCGGCCGCCGACCCGGACGCCACGCGTTTCGTGCGGGACGCCTACCGGCACGGCAAGCCGATCGGCGCGCTCGGTTCGGGCGTCGGGATCCTGTCGTCGCTGGAGCCGGAGGAGCTGCGCCTGTCCACGGAGTTCCATCGCGTCGAGAGCGACCGGGGCGTGGTGACGGAGACGTCCCCGGGCCCGGCGGGCGAGGAGTTCCTCGACGCGTTCGTGGCCGCGATCGCCGCGCACCGGCACTGGGGCCGGCTGCCGACGCGCCACTGAGCCCTGCGAGCACCGCACCGGTGGCCTGCTGATCGTGTGATCGGCAGGTCACCGTCCGCTGTCGGCCGGGGTCCGCGGAGCCGGGCCGGTCAGTCCAGCGCCGGGGAGGCCTCCTCCCCCGGCTTCCGCTCCCGCGCCCCCTCCCGGGTGCGGCCCGCGGCCACGGTCCGGCCCGGGTTGCGGCGCAGGTACTCGCCCTCCAGGCGGGCCATGCGTTCGTTGTGCGCCCTGAGCGCGCCGTTCGAGCCGTAGAGGAGCGTGTCGTGCCGCGTGCGGTGGATCGTCTCCAGCTCCTTCATCAGCTGCTGGTCGTCCAACCGGCTGGGGTCGACTCCGGTCATGGTGTACCCCGCTCGTCGTGTTCGTCCATGCGCTTCGGGTACCCGCCCCGCAAGCATTACCGCACTGCCCCCGAGCGGCATCCGGGAGGGAACCATGGATCTCGCTTTCCTGCATCCACTCTACGAACATCCGGGCCCCTGGGCCTCCGTGTACGTCGACGCCCCACGCCCCACCGAGGACACGTCCCACGAACGGCATCTGGCCGCGGTCGCGGTCGCCCGCGAGCTGTCCACGCAGGGGGCCGACGAGGAGACCTGCGTGGTGGTGCGGGAGGCGCTGGAGGAACTGCGCCCCTCGTCCGAGCCGCACGGCCGGGCCGTCTTCGCGCGCGCCGGGGAGGTCGTCCTGGACCCGCCGCTGACCAGGTCCCCCGACGGCAGCCTGGTCCGCTGGGCCCCGCTGCCGCACACCGCGCCCCTGGTCGAGCTGGCCGGGGACGACCCGCTGTGCGTGGTGGCGTACGTCGACCGCAAGGGCGCCGATTTCGAGCTGCGCGGGGCGCTCGGCCGGCGGGGCGCCGGCTCGGTCACCGGCAGGCAATGGCCGGTGCACCGGACGACCAGCTCCGACTGGTCGGAGCGGCACTTCCAGCTGCGGGTGGAGAACACCTGGGAGCACAACGCGGCCGAGATCGCGGACGCGCTGGCGGTCTGCCAGGAGGAGACCGGTGCCGACCTGCTGATCCTGGTCGGTGACGAGCGGGAGAAGCGGTCGGTGCGCGAGCGGCTGCCCAAGCGGCTGCACGACCGGGTCGTCGAGGCCGGGCACGGCGCCGGGAGCCGGCTGCTCGACGAGGAGGTGGAGGAGGCCCGCACCGCGCACGTACGGCAGCGCGCGGAGCGTGAGCTGGAACGGTTCCTCGCCGCCCGCGCGCCGGGCGAGGACGGGCGGCCGGGGGCCGTGGAGGGGGTTCCCGCGCTGGTCGAGGCGGCGCGTGAGCACCGTATCGAGGCACTCCTGATCCGCCCGGACGGGCCCGACGCGCACCAGGAGGTGTGGGTCGGCGAGGATCCGGACCAGCTGGCGGTCCGCCGTACGGAGCTGAAGATCCTCGGCGAACAGAACTCCTGGTCGGCCCGGGCGGACGACGCGCTGATCAGGTCGGCGGTGGCGACGGGCGCTCCGGCGCTGTCCGTGACGCCGGCGGCCGAGGAGGCCCCGGTGGGCGGCCTGGGCGCCCTGCTGCGCTGGGCCTGAGACGTCGCGGACGGGCTCGGTGACCGCGGGTCACCGGGCCCGTTCCACGCGTCGCTCGTCCCACACCGGCTCCGGCGTCTCGCGCACCCGTCCGTCCGAGCCGAAGACCAGGAAGCGGTCGAAGGAGCGCGCGAACCAGCGGTCGTGGGTGACCGCGAGGACCGTCCCGTCGAAGGCCTCAAGGCCCTCCTGGAGGGCCTCCGCGGACTCCAGGTCGAGGTTGTCCGTGGGCTCGTCCAGGAGGAGCGCGGTGACGCCCTGGAGCTCCAGCAGGAGGATCTGGAAGCGGGCCTGCTGACCGCCGGAGAGCCGGTCGAAGCTCTGCTCGGCCTGGCCGGTCAGTTCGTAGCGGCGCAGCCGGGACATCGCGGCGCCCCGGTCCTGGGCGTGCTCCTTCCAGAGGATGTCGAGAAGGGTGCGGCCGAAGAGCTCGGGGTGGGCGTGGGTCTGCGCGAAGTGCCCGGGCACGACCCGCGCCCCGAGCTTCCACTCGCCCGTGTGCGCCACCGTGGAGTCCCCCGCCAGCAGCCGCAGGAAGTGCGACTTGCCGGAGCCGTTGGAGCCGAGGACGGCGACGCGTTCGCCGTAGAAGACCTCCAGGTCGAAGGGGTTCATCAGGCCGGTGAGCTCAAGTCCCTTGCAGGTGACGGCCCGTACGCCCGTGCGGCCGCCCTTGATGCGCATCCTGATGTCCTGCTCGCGCGGCGGCTCGGGCGGCGGACCGGCCTCCTCGAACTTGCGCAGGCGGGTCTGGGCCGCCTGGTAGCGGGAGGCCAGCTCATGGCTGATGCTGGCCGCCTGGCGGAGGTTCAGGACCAACTTCTTGAGCTGCGCATGCTTCTCGTCCCAGCGCCTGCGCAACTCCTCGAAGCGGGCGAAGCGTTCGCGCCGTGCCTCGTGGTAGGTGGCGAAACCGCCGCCGTGCACCCAGGCGTCCGCCCCGGCCGGCGAGGGCTCCACCGACACGATCTTCTCGGCGGCCCGCGACAGCAGTTCCCGGTCGTGGGAGACGAACAGGACGGTCTTGCGGGTCTCCTTGAGGCGCTCCTCCAGCCAGCGCTTGCCGGGCACGTCGAGGTAGTTGTCCGGTTCGTCGAGCAGCAGCACCTCGTCCGTGCCGCGCAGCAGCGCCTCCAGCACCAGCCGCTTCTGCTCGCCGCCGGACAGCGTCCGCACCTGGCGGAACTGCGCCTTGTCGTACGGCACCCCGAGCGCGGCCGTGGTGCACATGTCCCACAGGGTCTCGGACTCGTATCCGCGCACCTCGGCCCAGTCGGACAGGGCCTGCGCGTACTTCAGCTGGGCGGCCTCGTCGTCCACGGTCATGATCAGGTGCTCGGCCCTGTCGACGGCCTGCGCGGCCTCCCGGATCCGGGGCGGCGCGACCGACACGAGCAGGTCCCGTACGGTCGTCTCGTCCCGTACGGACCCCACGAACTGACGCATCACGCCCAGGCCGCCACCGACGGTGACCGTCCCGCCGTGCGGTTTCAGCTCGCCGGAGATCAGCCGCAGCAGGGTGGTCTTGCCTGCGCCGTTGGGCCCGACGAGGGCCACCACGGCACCTTCCCCCACCCGGAACGACACATCGCCGAGCAGCGCCCTCCCGTCGGGGAGGTAGTACTCGAGGTGTGCGGCTTCCAGATGTCCCATGGGGTCGCATTCTGCGTGCGACCCCATGGCCAGGGCAAACGCTTATGGCCTGGCACCGGGCGAGGAGAGGCGCCCCTCAGGCCTGCGGGGAACCGCGCGACCCGCCACGGCGAACCCCCGTCAGGGCCCGACCGAGCAGCCCTGCGGCGGGTACCCGCACTGTCATGAGCCCCGATGTCGATCTCACCCTTCCCGAGCGCGGCCGCCGCCGCCTCATGAACCTCGACTCCCGCCTCTTCGAGTTCGCGGCCGGCCGGAACTGGCCCGCGGCCGAGCCGGTCCTGCCCCGACTGAGCCGCGGCGCCAACCACGGCGTCCTCTGGTTCGCCACCGCCGCCGCGATGGCCGCGAGCCGCACCCCCCGCTCCCGCCGCGCCGCCGCTCGCGGTCTCGCCTCCCTGGCCCTCGCCTCCCTGACCGTCAACACCCTCGGCAAGCGCTCGGTCCGCCGCACCCGCCCCGCCCTGGACCCGGTCCCCCTGGCCCGGCGACTGAAGCACCGGCCGGTCACGACCTCGTTCCCCTCCGGCCATGCCGCGTCGGCCGTCGCCTTCGCCGCCGGCGTGGCACTGGAGTCCCCGGCGTGGGGCGCCGCCGTGGCCCCCGTCGCCTGGTCGGTTGCGCTCTCCCGGGTCTACACGGGGGTGCACTTCCCGAGCGACGTCCTGGCCGGCGCGGCCCTCGGCGCCGGTGCCGCCTTCGCCGTACGGGGCCTGGTGCCGACGCGCGCCCAGGTCGTGCCGCCGGCCCGGCCCCGCGCTGACGTTCCCGCGCTGCCGGACGGCGAGGGCCTGGTGATGGTGGCGAACACCGCCTCGGGCACCGCCGAGCGGGTGCGCGCCCTGCACGACGGGCTGCCGCTGGCCGAGATCGTCGAGTGCGAACCGGACTATGTGCGGGCCGAACTGGAGAAGGCGGCGGCCCGTGCCACGGTGCTCGGCGTGTGCGGCGGCGACGGCACGGTCAACGCGGCCGCCGAGATCGCCCTGCGCCATGGCGTGCCCCTCGCGGTGCTGCCCGGCGGAACCCTGAACCACTTCGCCTACGACCTCGGCGTGGAGGGGGCGCGCGATCTGACCCGGGCCGTCCGGCAGGGCGAGGCCGTGCGCGTGGACGCGGGCCGCTTCACCAGTGACGGCCGGGAGGGTGTCTTCGTCAACGCGTGCAGCCTGGGCGTGTATCCGGAGCTGGTGCGCGAGCGGGAACGCTGGTCGAGGCGGATCGGCGGCTGGCCGGCCGGGGTCCTCGGGGCGCTGCGCGTGCTGCGGGCCGACCGGCATCCGCTGGAGGCCGAGTTCGGGGGCCGGGCCCGGCCGCTGTGGCTGCTGTTCGTCGGCAACGGCACCTACCACCGGATGGGGCTCGCTCCCGGTCGTCGCACCGACCTCGCCGACGGCCGTTTCGACGTGCGGCTCGTGCACGGGGGGCGCCGGCCCGCGCTGCGCCTGCTCGCCGCCGCGGTCGCGGGCCCGCTGACCCGCTCCCCGGCCCACGCTGCGGTCCAGGTGGGGCGTCTGCACCTGTCGGGTGTCGCGCCGGGCACGCTCCTCGCCTACGACGGAGAGGTGACCGAGGTGGAGGGCGAGGTGACGGTGGAGAAGCTGCCCGAGGCACTGACGGTGTACCGGCCGCTGCCCGGGAACTGATCACCCATCAGTCCACATGGCAATACACGGGTCTCATCATTCGACATGCGGGCGTACGGTTCCGAAGTACCGACGCCGTTGTCGAGAAGGGGAGTCCCAGCCATGTCGAAACCGCGGGAGACCGCCGTCTACACGCACGGCCACCACGAGTCCGTGCTGCGCTCGCACACCTGGCGCACCGCGGCGAACTCGGCGGCCTACCTGCTCGGTTCGCTGAAGCCCCACATGAGGATCCTGGACATCGGCTGCGGGCCGGGCACCATCACCGCCGACCTCGCGGCCCTGGTCCCGGACGGGCACGTCACGGGCGTCGACCACGCGCCGGGCATCCTGGAGCATGCACGTGCCACGGCGGCCGGACGGAATCTGACCAACGTCGACTTCGCGGTCGCCGACGTGCACGCGCTGGACTTCCCGGACGACACCTTCTGCGTGGTCCACGCCCACCAGGTGCTGCAGCACGTAGGAGACCCGGTGCAGGCCCTGCGCGAGATGAGGCGGGTCACCCGGCCGGGCGGGTACATCGCGGTCCGCGACTCGGACTACGCGGCCATGACCTGGTACCCGGTGTCGGCGGGGCTGGACGACTGGCTGGACCTGTACCGCCGGGTGGCCCGGGCCAACGGCGGCGAGCCGGACGCCGGCCGGCGGCTGAAGTCCTGGGCGCTGCGGGCGGGCCTGACGGACATCACCGCGAGCTCCGGCACCTGGACCTACTCCACCGCCGAGGAGCGGGAGTGGTGGAGCGGGCTGTGGGCCGACCGCACACTGGCCTCGGCGTACGCACAGCGGGCCACCGAGGGCGGCCACGCCGACGGGGAAGAACTACGGGCCGTCTCCGAGGCGTGGCGGGAGTGGGGCAGGCAGGACGACGGCTGGTTCTGTGTCCTGCACGGAGAAATTCTGTGCAGAAAGGAAGCCTGAAACACGCATTCCGGGAAACTCGCAAAGCAGGAGGTTCATCATGATTGCCATCCTGCTCGTACTGCTCCTGGTGCTGATTCTCTTCGGCGCCGGTTTCGCAGTGAAAATTCTCTGGTGGATCGCAGTGGCCGTGCTGGTGCTTTGGCTGCTGGGGTTCCTGCTGCGTGGGACGAAGTCGGGCGGCGGCAGGGGTCGCTGGTACAGGTGGTGACGCTCCCGGACGTCATTCCCGGGGAAGCAGCGGTCCGAGCGGCCCGAGGTCCAGATTCAGGTCCTCGGGCCGCAGCCCGTAGCGCTCGCGCAGTTCGGTCATGCGGTCGTCGAGGAGCATCAGGGTGAGCCCGATCCGCTCCTCCTGCTCCTCGTTCAGGTCGCCCTCGTCGAAGCGGCGCAGCGCCTGGCGCTCCATGAGCTGCCGCAGCAGCTCCACGACGGTCAGGACGAGCTTGACCAAGTCCCGCTCGACCGTGTCGGGCTCCAGGTCCAGTCGGTTGCGTCGGGCCGTCACGGCGAGTCCTCCCACGGTGAGGGAACCTGCGCGTTGACCGAGCTGATCAGCGCGTTCAGATCGATGCGCACGAGGTCGACATCGGCGATGCGCAGGGTGATGTCCCCCGTGATGACGACCCCGCCGGCCAGCAGCCGGTCGAGGAGGTCGACGAGGGCCACCTCGCGGCGTTCGATGACGGTCATGGCTGCTGTTCCTCCCCCGCGAAGGAATAGGCCGCCCAGGGACCGGTGAGTTCCACCCGCATTCCCGGGACCTCCCCCTTGGTCCGGTCCACCATTTCCACGAATTCCTCGGATTCACTGCGCGGCACGAGATAGGCCGCATTCAGAATGTTCTGCCCTGAGGCCCCGGAAAGGGTGGGATTCTGCGGGGCGTGCAGTCGCGCGTCCTCGGCACGCTCGGAAAGCGTTGCGTGCAGCTGAGTCGCGAACGCCTCCGCCTGCTGCCACATCTCCTCGTGCGAACGCACCCGCCGACGCCGCTGCCGCAGATAGTCCCGGCCCGAGACCGGCTTCTCCGGCGTCCCGGCGGGCTCCGGATCGGCCGGGGTCGGCGTCTCGGCGTACACCTTGACACCCCACTCCACCCGGTCCTGCAGCCGGTCGAGGGTGCGCCGGAAGCCTTCCTCGCGTGCCTCGATCATCACCCGGACACCGCTGTCGTCACGGAAGACGGTGCCGAGCCGGAGCGGCAGCGGGGTGGTGACCACGGTGAGCGCGTCGATCACGCTCTGGTGTGCGCGCACGGTCCCGGTCAGCCACTCCAGGTCCTCCAGATTCCGGCGGAGCGGCTCTTCGGCGAAGTCCCGCTCCGGCACATGGCTGACGACGGCCACGAGGCCGTGGTGGTGCAGCAGCCTGGGCGGGTCACCGGCCACCCCGGCCAGTTGGGCCTGGAGCGGGGTGCCGAAGGGGCGGCAGACGGCGTACACGTACCGCAGTCCGGTCATGAACTCTCCTCCTCGGCACGGCGACTGGGCTCCAGCTGCTCCAGACGCGCGAGCCGTTCGCGCAACTCGCTGTTCTCCCGGGCGAGTTCGTCACGGCGGGCGCGGGAGGACAACGCCGGGTCGTCCTCCCACCAGTCGATCCCCATCTCCTTGGCCTTGTCGACCGAGGCGACGATGAGCCGCAGCTTGATGGTCAGCAGCTCGATGTCGAGCAGGTTGATGCGGATGTCGCCCGCGATGACGATGCCTTTGTCCAGCACACGCTCCAGGATGTCGGCCAGGTTGGCTCCGCTCCCCTGGCCGTAGGGGTCCGGGAGCCGGCTGGGCATGCTCATCGTCGGCTCCCGCCCTTGGCGTACTCCTCTTCCTCTTCTTCCTCTTCCTCAGGCAGCTCCTCGTCGGACAGCTCTTCCTCGTCCTCGGGTGCCTCGCCCTCGGGCTCCTCCTCGGGCTCCTCCTCGTCGTACTCCTCGTACTCGTCCTCGGGCTCGCCCTCTTCCTCGGGCTCGTCCTCGGTCTCGTCCTCGGCGTACGGGCCCTCCTGGTCTTCGTCTTCCCCCTCGGTGTCCTCGGCGCCTTCGGCGTCCTCGGACTCCTCTTCCTCCTCCGCCACCGCGTCCTCGTGGCTCTTGACGACCTCGCCGTCCTCGATCTCGCCGCGCCAGCCGTCCTCCGCCTCGCCCTTGAGGGTGATGAAGCGGGCGAAGTTCTTGAGGTCCAGCCGGGCCCGGCGGCCCTGGGCGCGCCAGATGTTGCCGGTCTTCTCGAACAGGCCCTGGGGGTAGTACTCGATCACCAGCAGGACGCGGGTGAGCTTGTCGGCAAGCCTGTGGAAGGAGACGACGCCCTTGGTCGTGCCCTTGGCTCCCTCCGACGTCCACTGGATCCGGTCGTCGGGGATCTGCTCGGTGGTGGTGGCCTTCCAGTTGCGGTTGGACCAGAAGATCTTCATCTGCCAGTCGCTGTGGGTGTCGTCGGCGCGGTTCGCGCTCTTGACGCCCTTCGCGAAGGTGGAGAAGTCCTGGTACTGCGTCCACTGGTCGTAGGCGGTGCGCAGGTCGACGCCGACGTCGATGAACTCGATGATCACCATGGGCTTCTGACCGGACCCGCGCTTGCGCTTGCCCTTGCCGCCGCCGCCGAGGTTCTTGAAGGCGCCGACCACCTTGTCCTTGGCATTCGAGAAGCCGAGCTCCATCGCGCTGCGCATGGGCCCCTTGCCCTCGGCGAGCTTGCGGCCGCCGTCGAGGGCGAGCTTGGCGAAGCCGGGACTGTTGCCCTCGGCGATGTCGTTGAGCTTGCCGGTGGTCTGGCCCAGCTTCTGGCCGACGCCGACCAGCATGCGCTGGACCTGCGCGGAGAGGTATTCCTGCACCTCGGCCTTGAGCCGGTCCGCGGCCTCGCTGTGGGCCAGGTCGGTGAGCGGGTTGTTCTTGGCCTTGTCGGTGGCGTCGCGGGCGGACCCGAGTGTCTCGGTCATCACTCACCGCCTCCCTTCGGCAGCCGGGCCCTGGTGCCCCGGCCGGCCCCCCTGGCCGCGGTCGCCTTCTTGGCGCCGGTCTTCTTCGCCGTGGTCTTCTTGGCCGCGGTCTTGTTGCCGGCCGTGCGGCCCTGGCTCTGTGCCGCCTTCTTCGCGGGCGGCTTGCGGCCCGGCGCCTTCTTCGCGGCCGTCTTCCTGGCGGGGGCCCTCTTCGCGGTCTTCTTCGCCGCGGCCGGAGCCTCGTCCCGCTCGTCCTCGTCCTCGTCGGCGTCGGCGTCCTCGGCCTCGTCCTCGGCCTCGTCGTCCTCTTCGGACTCCTGGTCCTCTTCGTCCTCGTTCGAGGGCTCCTCGTCGGCCTCGGCCTCCGCGGTCCCAGTCTCCTCCTCCTCGGGCTCCTCGTCCTCTTCGGACTCCTGGTCCTCGTCCTGGGAGAGGCCGGGCACCTCCGATGCCACGCCCGAGAGCTGGTCACGGACCTGGGCGGTACGGCCGTGCAGCCGGTCGGCGATCGCGTCGATCTGCCGCTCCACCATGGCACCGGAGGCCGCCTTGCCGACGCCTCGCAGGTCCTCGCGGAGCGTGTCGCCTATCTCCTTGAACTGCGGGTTCTTCAGCAGCTGCTGGGAGACCATGTCGGCCACCGCCCGCGGGCTCAGGTGCATCCGCTTGCCGGCCACGAGCGTGCCGATGGCGAACGCCATCTTCAGTTTCTTCGTACGTCCGAGGACGTATCCGGCCCCTACCGCGAGGCCCAGTCCCACTCGGTTCATCATGTCGTCCCGTCACCAGTCCCCGCGCCACCGCGCAGGCCGATCTCCAGTCGGTCGAGGAGCTCGTCCTCCAGTCGGTCGAATTCCTCCTCGTCGATCTCGCCCGCCTCGAGCTGCTGCTCGAGCTGGGAGAGTTCGGCCCGGACCGTCGCCGGGTCGTAGTAGAGGCGCTCCGCCTCGTGCATCACCTGTTTGATCACCCAGGCGCTGCCGCGTACCGGGGCGAACGGCAGCAGCAGCACCTCTCCGATGAGGCCCACTGCCCTCACTCCTCCGCGTGGTCGATGCCGACCGTGGTGCCCGCGGGCTCGCCCGGGCCCGGTTCGACGAAGCTGTAAGGCGGCAGCGGGCCGTTCAGCCGGACCTCGAGGTGCGGGTGATCCTTGCGGAGCTGGTCCACCGCCTCCAGGAAGGACGCGGCCGCGTCCCGCTCCACGAGGAAGGACACGTTGGCGAGCCATCCCGACGACTCGGGGCCCACGCTGATCGCGTCGGCGACCGGTTCCAGGACGCGCTGCACCTCTGCGGCGTCCTCGCCCTCGCGGACCTTGACCGCGGCCACGACCATCTCACCGAGCCTGAGACGGTCGTCGTAACTGCCGCCGCCCGCCTGCCGGTTGGCCTCGGCCATGGCCCGGACCTGGGGGTTGTCGGACATCACGCGGTGCAGTACGGCCTCTTCGTCGTGGGTGGCCTTGACGTTGTACTCGACCTTGCCGTCGAGGGTCCGCAGGCGCTCCTTGTAGTGCTCCTGGCGTTCCGCGAGCACCCCGGTGACGGTGGCGTCGTCGGGGGCCACGCTGCCGAACCGCATGGGCAGGATGCAGCCGTCCGCGCCCACCTCGCTCAGCACGTTCTGGTGGGCGAGGAGGTCACGGCGCTTGGGCCGCAGCCCTTCGGGGGCGTCACTGACGACGGCCGCCAGATCGCCCTCCTTGAGCACCCGCACCGGAAGGGCGGGGTTGCCCACCCCTGCCAGGTCCTCGGGCAGCGTGGCGTGGGAAGCGGCGGTGATGCCGTACACGTACGTGCTCACTCCTCTTCCTCCTTCCGGCGCGAGGACGTCGTCTTGCGGGCTCGCGGCCTGGACTCCGTCTGGCCTTCCTCACGGGCCTGCTTGAAGGCACCGGAGATGGTCTCGGCGGCACCGGAGAGCGCTCCCTTGGATTTCCCGCGGGCGCCGGACTCGGTGATCTCGCCGACCAGGTCGGGAAGGCCGGGGTCCTTGCGCGGCCCGGCCTCCAGGTCAAGCCGGTTGCACGCCTCGGCGAACCGCAGATAGGTGTCGACGCTGGCCACGACGACCCGGACGTCGATCTTCAGGATTTCGATGCCGACCAGGGAGACCCGTATGAACGCGTCGATGACGAGACCCCTGTCGAGGACCAGTTCCAGAACGTCGTAGAGGCCGCTGGAGCCGCCTCCGCCGCCGCCCTGTTGTGCCGGGACAACTGTCATGTCGACCGCGCCTCCTCTTTTGTGTGGGAACGAGTTCTGAGGGGGGGTGGGCCGCCTAGCGACCGCCCTGCCGGTGTGCGTCAGCCCGCCCGCGCTCGTAACGGCGAACGCGGCGATAGCCGGTGAGCTGTCCTTCCGGGTCGAGTTCGACCTGGTAGCTCGCCATCAGGCTCATCGTGTCGGGCACGCGGGTCAGCTCGAGGACCTCGATCTCGAGCGCCCAGCCGTCCTCCGTCTGTTCGAAGGACGACACGTTCTCGGCGGTCATGCCGGTCAGCTCGGCCAGCTGGGCGCGCGCGTTGCGCAGCACCTCCATGGGCTTCGGCCGCCGGTTCTCCGCCACGTTCTCTTCCGTGTCCTCTTCTGTCCCTCTGCGGGAGTTTCGTGAATTCTGTGCTTCCGATGAGTTTTTTGTGTTCGACATGGCACCTCTCACCTCGGGTGGCCGCTCGTTCCTCCGCCAAACCTTCAAGAGCGCATCAAGGCGTTCAACCTGCGACGGGCGGGACCGAGAGCACGCCCCTTGGTCATGACCCCGGCCCAGGGATCGGTACGGGCCTGTTCGACCGCGTCGGCGATGGTCCAGCGGCGGGCGTCCAGGCCTGGGTCGTCCAGCTGGGCCCACGCCATCGGGGTGGCCACGGGGGCTCCCGGTTTCGCACGTACGGTGAAGGGCGCGACGGCCGTCTGCGCATAGGCGTTGCGCTGTACGTCCAGGTAGAGGCGGTCGCCGCGGTCCTTCTTGCGGGCGGCGGTGGTGAGCCGGTCGGGGTGGCCCTCGACCAGGGTGTCGGCGACGTCCTTGGCGAACTCCCGGACCTCGTCGAAGTCCTGCCGGCCGTTGAGCGGCACGACCACGTGCAGTCCGCGTGAGCCGGTGGTCATCAGCGCCGAGGGGAGTTTCAGCGCGTCGAGCAGTTCCCCGAGCAGCTGGGCCGCCTCGTGCACCGCGCCGAAGTCGTCCTCCCCGGCGGGATCGAGGTCGAAGACCATCCGGTCGGGCCGCTCGATGCTCCCGGCCCGGGACAGCCAGCGGTGCAGGGTGAGGGAGGCCTGGTCGGCGAGGTACAGGAGGGTGGCGGTGTCGTCACAGACGGTGTGGAGGACGGTGCCGCCCTCCTTGGGCACCTCGACGCGGCCGATCCACTCCGGGTAGGAGTCGGGGGTGTTCTTCTGCATGAACCGCGGGCCTGCGACACCGTCCGGATGCCGTTCCAGCATCAGTGGACGGCCCCGCAGATGCGGCAGCATGAAGGGCGCGACGGACCGGTAGTAGTCGACGAGGTCGCCCTTGGTGTACTCCTTGGCGCCGTCGCCGCCGGGGAAGAGCACCTTGTCCGGCCGGTGCACCTCGACGGTGCGCCGGCCCGCCCGTACGGTCCGTACGTCGTCCCCGGTCACGGCACGATCGCCTGCTCCACGAGCAGCCGGCCGGCGGCCGCGATCGACTCGGCGTCGATGCCGGCGGCGTGCAGCTGCTCCTCGGGCGAGGCCGAGCCGGGCATCGTGCGGACGGCGAGGCGCACCAGGCGCGGGACGGGCCGACCGTCGGTGAAGGCGTCCAGGACTGCGTCACCGAGGCCGCCCTCCTCGCGGTGGTCCTCCACGGTCAGGAGGCAGCCGGTGTCCTCGGCGGCCTGGCGCAGGGTGTCCCGGTCGACGGGCTTGACCGAGTACAGGTCGACGACCCTGACGTGGATGCCCTCCTGGTCCAGCGCCTCGGCGGCCTTGAGCGCCTCGTGCACGGTGACGCCCGCGGCGACGAGGGTCAGCCGGTCGCTCTGGGAGAAGCGCAGCACCTTGCTGCCGCCGATCGGGAACTCCTCGTCGGGGCCGTAGATCACCGGGCTCTCGCCGCGGCCCGTGCGCAGGTAGCGGACGCCGTCCAGGTCCGCCATCCGGGCGACCAGGTGGGCGGTCTGGTTGGCGTCGCACGGGTACAGCACGGTCGAGTCGTGCACCGCCCGCATCATCGCCAGGTCCTCCAGGCCCATCTGGCTCGGCCCGTCCTGCCCGATGGCGACGCCCGCGTGCGAGCCGACGAGGTTGATGCCGGCCCCGCTGATGGCGGCCATGCGCACGAAGTCGTAGGCGCGGGTGAGGAAGGCCGCGAAGGTTCCGGCATACGGCACCCAGCCGCGCGCGGCGAGTCCCACGGCGGCCGCGACCATCTGCTGCTCGGCGATGTAGCACTCGAAGTAGCGGTCGGCGTGCTCCTTGGCGAAGAACTCGGTACGGGTCGAGTCGCCGACCTCGCCGTCGAGGGCGACGACGTCACCGCGTCCGGTGCCGAGGGCGGCGAGGGCCTGCCCGTAGGCGTCGCGGGTGGCCACTTCCTCACCGGTGTCCCAGCGGGGCAGTTCGAGGTGCCCCGCGCGGACGGCGTGCAGGATGCGGGTGGCCGGCGGCTCGTGCACCTGGACGCGCAGGTCGCGTACGCCACCGAGCTCCTCGATGGCGTCGTCGGCGTTCTTCAGCGGCTTTCCGTGCAGTCCCTCGCGGTCCTCGATGTCGGCGACGCCCTTGCCCTTGAGGGTGCGGGCGAGGATCGCGGTGGGCTGGCCCTTGGTGGACTCGGCCTCGCCGTACGCGCGGTCGACGGCGTCCACGTCGTGCCCGTCGATCTCGACGGTGTGCCAGCCGAAGGCCTGGAAGCGGCGGGCGTAGGCGTCGAGGTCGTGGCCGTGCCGGGTGGGGCCGCGCTGGCCGAGCCGGTTGACGTCCACGATCACGGTCAGGTTGTCGAGGTGTTCGTGGCCCGCGTGCTCGGCGGCCTCCCAGATCGAGCCCTCGGCGAGCTCGCTGTCTCCGCACAGCACCCACACGCGGTAGTCGGTGCGGTCCAGCCGCTTGCCGGCGAGCGCGATGCCGACGCCCACCGGGAGTCCCTGGCCGAGGGAGCCGGTGGCGGTCTCGACCCAGGGGAGCTTGCGCGGGGTCGGGTGTCCTTCGAGACGGCTGCCGGCCTTGCGGAAGGTCAGCAGCTCCTCGTCGTCGACGACACCGGCCGCCTTGTAGGCGGAGTAGAGCAGCGGTGAGGCATGGCCCTTGGACAGCACGAAACGGTCGTTGCCGGGGTGTGCGGGGCGCTCGAAGTCGTAGCGGAAGTGGTTCGCGAGGAGTACGGCCATCAGGTCGGCGGCGGACATCGAGGAGGTCGGGTGTCCGGACCCCGCGGCCGCCGCGGCGCGCACACTGTCCACGCGCAACTGCTGTCCCAGTTCGACGAGTTCACCGGTGTTCATGAGTCTCCTTCTGCGGATTCCGCGTCCTCGGCGGCCGCACCGCCGGGCTGCTTCGTGACGGGCTCGGGGCCCGATTGGCTTGTGGCGGGGTCGCTCGACTGCTGCGGCGACTCCCACTCGGGTGACTCCCACTGCGCCGGCCCCCGCTCGGGCGACTCCCGTTCGGCCGCCTCGCGCGCCTTCGCCTCCTCGATCACCGCCTCGCCCGCGCTCGCCACGACGGACGGCTCCGCCGCATCGGCCTCGGGCCCACCGGACTCACCCGGCTCGCCCCGCCCGGTCGCCCCGCGTCCCGGCCGGGTCTCCGGTTCGGTCGCGGCTCCGGGGCCGGAGCGGGCGTCGGCCTCCCGGCGCGGCTGCGGTCGGCCCGGGACCCGGGCCAGCTCGGGTGAGGCCGTGTCCAGCGGCACCGACCAGGACCGTACGAGGCCCAACTGGACGGCCTGGCGCGGGAGTACGGCGTCCAGCAGCCAGTCGGCGGCCACCCGGACGCGATTGCCCGGCATCGCGGCGAGGTGGTAGCCGCGGGTGACGGCACCGGCCGCGAGACCGGAGAGGGGGATGCCCAGCGGATTGGCGGCGGCCTTCGCTCCGCCCAGGTCCACGACGAAGCCCAGGTCCCGGTGCTCGTAGGGGCGGCGCACACCGGCTCCCAGCGAGGCCGCGACATTGAGGGCGGCCGTGCGCCCCTGCCGCCAGGCGTGCTGTGCCGTCATCGGTGTGTACTGCCCCGGGTTGTCCAGATCGGGCACCGCGGCCGCGTCGCCGCACGCGAACACCTCGGGGCGTCCCGGCACCTGCAGGTTCGGGTCGACGAGCAGCCGGCCGCGCTCCATGGGCAGTCCGAGCGACTCGGCGAGCGGGTCGGGCCGTACGCCCACGCACCACACCAGGGACCGCGTCCGGACGAACTCGCCGTCGGTGAGCAGCACTCCCTCCGGCGTGGCCTCCTTCACGGAGGTCCCCATCCGCACCTCCACGCCCCGTTCCCTGAGCGTGCGGTCGGCGGTGCGGGACAGATGCGGGTCGAGCTCGGGCAGGACCCGTTCCGCCACGTCGAGGAGGATCCAGCGCGGCCGCATGCCCTCGCGCAACGGATGCCTGCGCACCTGCGCGCCGGTGAACAGCTGCCCGTGGGCGGCGACCTCGGTGCCCGTGTAGCCCGCGCCGACCACGACGAAGGTGCACCGGGCGGCGCAGGTCTCCGGATCGTCGGAGGCCGCGGCGAGTTCGATCTGCCGGGTGACGTGGTCGCGGAGGTAAAGCGCCTCGGGAAGTCCCCGGAAGCCGTGCGCGTGCTCGGCGACTCCGGGGATGGGCAGCAGCTTGTTGACGCTGCCGGCGGCCAGCACCAGCCGGTCGTAGCCGAGCGTGCCGCCGGTGCCCTCGGGGTCGGTGTAGTGGACGGTACGTGCGTCCAGGTCGATGCCGTCGGCCTCGCCGAGCACCAGCCGCACCCGCGGCAGTGTGTCGGAAAGGGAGACGGTCACTCGCCGGGGTTCCAGGATCCCTGCGGCGACCTGGGGCAGCAGGGGCAGGTAGAGGAAGTAGTCGGTCGGGTTGAGCAGGGTGATGTCGGCCTTGCCGCGGGCTTTTCGGGACAGTTCCTTGGCCGTCCGGTACCCGGCGAAGCCGGCACCGACGATCACGATGCGGGGTCGACTCACTTTCGCCTCCGGGGCTGTTGCGTCCTCGGGAGCCTTCCGCGTCCCCCTGGCCGGGGCGCCCAAACGCCGGTTTCCGCACGGACCGCCGGGTACTCGGGCAAAGCCCACTGCTCATGGAGCCGCCGGAGGTACCCCCCATGCCCGAATACGGCTATTTCCTGTCCTGCGAGGAGTTCGGTCCCGCGGAGCTGGTCGAACAGGCGCGGATGGCCGAACAGGCGGGCTTCAGCTCGCTGTGGATCTCCGATCACTACCACCCGTGGAACGACGCGCAGGGCCAGAGCCCCTTCGTGTGGTCGGTGATCGGCGCGCTCTCTGAGGCGGTGTCCCTGCCGATCGAGACGGCCGTGACCTGCCCGACCGTGCGGATCCATCCCGCGGTGGTGGCGCAGGCGGCAGCGACCTCGGCCGTGATGACGGGCGGCCGCTTCCGCCTCGGCGTCGGCTCCGGCGAGGCCCTGAACGAGCACGTTCTCGGCCATGTGTGGCCGCCCGCGCACATCCGGCTCGAGATGCTGGAGGAGTCGATCCAGGTGATGCGCCGCCTCTTCACGGGCGAGGAGGTCAACCACCACGGCACGCACTACACGGTCGAGAACGCCCGCCTCTACACGGTTCCCGACGAGCCCGTCCCCATCGACATCTCCGGTTTCGGCCCGGCGGCCACGGCGCTCGCGTCGCGGGTCGGGGACGGCTTCATCACGATGACGCCGGACGAGTCGATGGTGGAGCAGTTCCGCAAGGGCGGCGGGGCCGGAAAGCCGGTCATCGGCGGCACGAAGGTCTGCTGGGGCATCGACCGCGACGAGTGCGTCCGTACGGTCCGCAAGCTGTGGTTCAACCAGTTCCTGCCCGGCGAGATGGCCCAGATCCTGCCCTCGCCGCGCCACTTCGAGCAGCTGGGGCCGCTGGTCACCGAGGAGATGGTGAGCGAGAAGGCGGTGTGCGGGGACGATGTCGACGAGCACGTCTCGGCACTGAGCGCGTTCGCCGACGCGGGCTTCGACCGCGTCTACGTCAACCAGATCGGCCCCGACCAGCGCGGCTTCTTCGACTTCTACCGTACGAAGGTGCTGCCCCAGCTCCAGCAGGGGTGAGCGGTGAAAGACGGAAACGGAAGAGGTGGAGGAGTACCCGTGGCGTGAACGACCGTGAGCGGCGGGGCCGATGGCTCCCGCCGCTCATCTGCTCGCCGGTGTTCGGCCGGTCAGCCCCCACGCCGCAGCCCGGGAACCGCCACGTGTCATGCCCGGTGGTGCGGCTGCTCGGGGTCGGTGTCGTTCCGGCGCGGCGCCGCGCCGGGTTCCGGGGTGCTCGCTGCTCCGGGGGCGACCGGCGGCATGGGCGGGTACGGCGTCCCGAGCCCGCTCGGCTGCTGGGCGGTCGTCGGTGCCGGGCTCCCGGGGGCCGCGTCCGCCCCGTGCCCCGCCGTCGTCGGCCGGGACGCGGAGGGCCTCGCGGCACTGCGCAGCGCGTAGGCCACGGCTCCCAGGATCGCGGCGGTGATCAGGGCGGCGGCCCAGTCGGGCAGCCCGAGGGCCAGGGCGAGACCCACGGCCAGGGCCAGGGCCGCTCCCGCGTACAGCGCGACGGCGCCGGACGCGGCGTAGAGCGTGGCCATACGGCGCTGCTTGCGTGCCTGCTCGCGCAGCTCCTCCCGCACGGTCTCGCGCGCCACCTGCGCCAGCTCGTCGACCAGATGCCTGTCCAGATGCTCCAGGTGATCCAAGCGCTCCATGGCCGCCGGGTACCCGCACGGGAGTGCCCGTAACGCCGGGCCGTGTGCGGTGCGGACGGCCGGCCCGGGAGGATCGCGTGAAACGATCTCCGTGGCCCGTCCGCCGCAATTAGGCTCGTGCGCATGGACATTCTGGGAACCACGCTGCGTGTCTGTGTCGACGATCTGGAGGCCGCGGTCGTCTTCTACGAACGGCTGGCGGGCGCCACGGCTCTCCGTTTCGAGCGCGGCGGCGTCCAGGTGGCCGCGGTGGGCTGCTTCCTGCTGATGAGCGGCCCCGAGGCCGAGCTGGAGGTGCTGCGCAAGGTCGCGGCGACCATCGCGGTGAAGGACGTCGACGAGGCGAACCAGCTCCTCACCGAGCTGGGCGCCCGTGTCATCGCGGGCCCGGTGCCCACGCCGGTGGGCCGCAATCTGATCGCGATGCACCCGGACGGCGTGGTGTACGAGTACGTGGACCGCAACGTCACCTAGGGACCGGCGCAGGGACCGACCGCCCCCGTTTCACGGCCGCATCCGGAAGTCGTAGTGCGGCGGCAGCGGTTCGTCGCAGACACGGCTCCACAGTTCACCGATCGCCTCGGCGCCCTCGCGCAGGTCGGCGACCTCGAAGCCCTCGTCGAAGACGGCCCGCGCCGCCTCCGGCCGTCCCTCGGCGAGCAGCAGCTGCGCCTCGATCAGCCGGAACCGGCCGCGGGCCCGGATCGCCGGATACAGCCGCCGCCACACGGAGCGCGCCACGGCCGTACGCCCGGCCGCGAGCAGTGCCTCCAAGGTCTCGCGGGCGAGCGCGGCGGTGGCCGCGGTCCACGACTCACCGTCGTCGCGCCGCTCGTGGCACAGGTCGTCGAAGGCCTCGGCGTACCGGTCGGCGGCCCGCTCGCGGTTGCCGGCCTCCTGGTCGGCGACGGCGAGAGCGCGCAGCAACGGCCAGCGGGAGGGCGCCAGTTCGAGGCCCCGCTCCCAACTGCGCACCGCCTGGGCCCGGTCACCGAAATGCCACTGGGCGACTCCCAGGTGGTACTCGGTGAGCGGGGTGGCGGGTGCGGTCTCCAGCATGTCCCGCCAGTGCGGGGCGACCAGCGTCTCGCCGGGCGGCCGTACCCGGCGCGGTTCGGGGAAGGATCCGGTCCGCAGCAGCTCCAGCCAGGGCGCCTGGGCCTCGCCGAGGGTGGACTCGTCGAAGGGTGTCCCCGGCAGCTTCAGGTCGGCGCGCAGCACTTCCAGGGCGCCCCAGCCCGACCCGGCGGCCAGGATCTCACCGGGTTCGGTGTCGGCGTACGGCCTCCAGGCGGCGTGCGCCTCGTCGACGGCGGCACGCGGCAGTACGGCCTCCAGGCGTGCCTCCGCCTCGGCCGGCACCGGTGGCGCGCTGAGCGGCCCGTACGCCTCCAGCCAGGTCAGCTCGCTCTCGGCGTCCAGCCGGACGTGCTCCAGCTGGGTGCGGGCGAGCCCGGCCTGGATCTCGCAGTAGCCGCCGGTGCCGGGCCCGGTGAGCCACTCCTGCCAGCGCCGGCCGCCGCTGCCGGTCCCCCACACGAACAGCTTGCGGCCCCGCAGGACGTCGGTGGACGTCTGCGCGAGCCCGTGGCCGTCGGGGTCGAGGGCGGCGATCCAGCGGCGCCGTGTGTCGGGCAGGTCGTAGAAGTAGTCGGCGGCATGAGGGCTGTCCAGGGGGTCCGGCGGCACGGGTAACCGCCGCAGGTGCCGCTCGTAGCCGAACTGCCATGCCTCCTCGGCCGGGGCGAGCACCCTGCGCCCCTCGGGCACGGCGATGTTCGACCACCAGTAGCCCGGCACCGGCCGCTCGTGCGGATTGCGGATCCGTACCCCGACGTAGAGGAAGTCCGATCCGTCCGGCAGCCACAGGTCCACCTGGAAGGGCAGGTCGCGCAGCCGCTCCCACTCCCACAGCCGGAGCATCTCGCCGCCGTCGGGCGCGGGGACACGGGCGGCGTGCAGGGGTGCGCAGGACAGGGTGGTGTGGCCGGTGGCGCCGATGTTCCACTCGATGCCGCCGGCGAACCAGGCGCCGTTCAGGGCGAAGTCGGCGGGCTGGAACACCGGGTTGCGGTACAGGAGTTCGCGTCCGCTGGGCCGGTGGAGGAGGGAGGCGATCCGGCCGCCGAGACCGGGGAGGACCGTCGCCCTGAGCCGGTCGTTCTCGATCACGATCGTCGCGAACTCGCGCGGTGCGCGCTCTCTGCCGTAACCGTCCCGGACCCGGACCGGCAGCAGGCTCCCGAGCCGGCCGTACCCGGCCTGCCGGGCCATGTCCCGGGGCAGGTCGTCCCGCTCCCGTACGTCGATGCGATGGACCTCGCGCAGCAGCCGCAGCGGGGGCAGCGGGTTGTCGGGCCCCACCGGTGCGGCGGGCAGGGTGAGCACGTCTCGCCGGATCGTCGTCACGATCACCATGGAAACGGCTCAGCGGTGAGTCGGCCAGGGGAGCTGCCGGTCAGGATTGCGCAAAGGCGTCCACGACGATGTCGGTGAGCAGCGCGCCCGCCGTGCCCTCGGGGTCCAGATCGGGGTCGTAGATGGTGATGTTGAGGCCGACACAGGAGGGGGAGGCGAGCAACGGCCTCAGCAGGGCGACGAGTTCGGCGGGCAGGAGTCCCTCCGGGTCGGGGCTGTCGACGGCCGGCATCACGGACGGGTCGAGGCAGTCGGCGTCCAGGTGCACCCAGAACCCGTCGATCTCGGGGATCTCGAAGGCCTGGGCGGTGGCCCGGGCCAGGGCGTCCGCGCCCCACTCGCGCAGGTCGCCGACGGTCACGACGGGGATCTTCAGGGCGGCGAGTTCGGCGCGGTCCTCCTCGAACGCGTCGCGGATCCCGAAGAACCGTACGTCCTCGTCCCGCAGGTAGGGCCTGAGCCCCTCCAGGTCGGTCAGGTCGTTCTGCCCGCGCCCGGTGGCCAGCGCGACCTCCTCGCCGCCCGCCGCGCCGATCCGGTCGGAGTTGCCGGTGTGCCGGAAGTCGGGCGAGGCGTCGATCGCGGCCAGGCCGTAGCGCCCGATGCGGCGCAGGGCGAGGGAGGCGCCGAGCTGGATGGAGCAGTCGCCGCCGAGGACGACGGGGAGGTCACCGGCGCGCACATGGCGCTCGACGCGGTCGGCCAGCTTGACGGTGTACGAGGCGATCGCGGCGGCGTTGAAGACCCCGTCGCCCTCCTGCCAGTCCCCGCGGTCGTAGCGCGGCGGTACCACCACCCCGCCCTCCAGGGCGTGCAGCCGCTGCACGATCCGCTGCTCGCGCAGGGCGCCGGCGAGCTTGTGGCAGCCGGGCACGGTGCCGGGGGCGGGCGGCCGCAGGCCGAGGTTGGAGGGGGCGTCCAGCACGACGATATTCCGCATGCGGATCATCCTCGCCGACGTACAGTCGACCGTCCACGGAGATGCGCGAGGGAGCGACAGTGAGTGAGCAGCACACCTACCGGGTGATCGTCCGCGGCACGTGGGAGGGGCTCACCGACGAGGCCCGCTCCCGGCTGCTCGCCGCGGCGCCGGAGCACGGCATGGCGAGCATGCGGTTCTGCGAGGAGGGTTCGCTGTCGTACGAGCCGGCTCCCCTGAAGCACTTCTCGATGCGGTACGTGGTGGTGTCGGACGGAGCGGACGGCGAGGAGATGGCGGGCGCGATCGCGGAGGACCGCGCGGAGACGGCGCTGCGCGGGCTCGGCTACGGCTTCCGGGACCTGCGGTCGACGGTCACCGACCTCGACACCATGAAGATCAACCGGAAGCCCGCATCTCGGCGGTGATCGCCCAGCGCTCGTGGTCCCGCCACTCCCCGTCGATGTAGATCATCTTCGGGGAGAACCCCTCCAGCCGGAAGCCGCAGCTGCGGGCGAGGGCGAGGGAGGCGGTGTTGCGGGGCTGTGCGTTGATCTCCAGGCGGTGCAGCCGCATGGGGCCGAAGGCGTGGTCGACCACGAGGTTCAGCCCCTCCCGCATCAGCCCGCGCCCGGCGGCGTGCGCGAAGGCGCCGTAGCCGAGGGCCCCGCACCGGAAGCCGCCCTCGACGATGTTGTTGATGTTGATGAACCCGGCGATGGCCCCTTCGCCCCGCTCCCCGTCCTTCTCGCAGACCAGGAAGCCCGCCTTCGTCCGGTCCTCGATCAGCCGGCCGGCGTAGGCGAGGTACGCGCTCTCGCTGTCCGGCGGGAAGAGCCAGGGCTGGTGCAGTTCCTTGCTCTCCCTCGCGCGGGCGGTGAACTCGGCGCCGTCCTCGTAGGTGAAGGGGCGTATGCCCACGCGGGGGCCTTCGGTGAGATAGCGGGACGCGATGTGCGGCATCCCGTAACCCTACGGCGACTCTAGCTGCGGCGTTTCATGAAATACGCACCGCACAGGGCGCCGATCAGGCCGGTGGCGAGCAGCGCCGTCCACAGCGGCATGGTGACCTCGGGGACCAGCAGCCGGATCCTGGTGGCCCGGGTGTTCTCGAAGACGAAGATCAGGGCGAGGACGGCGAGCAGCAGGACGACGACCCTCGCGGGTGTCACCGCCCCGCCCCTGCCTCTGGCGGTACCGCTCTCGGCGGTCTTCGGGCTCATGCGACCAGGGTGAGCCCGAAGCGCCCGGCAGGCACGGTGAGGACGGCTCTTCGGGTGAATCCCCGCCGCACCGCCGCCGGCGTCCCCGCTCGCACCGGTCGGCGGTTCAGCGCAGGGCGGGTTCGTCGAGCGTCAACGTGCCCGCGTCGGCGTCCAGTTCGGCGGACACACCGAACGGCATGGTCAACGCCCCCTCGCAGTGCCCGAACCCGAACTCCTCGACGACGGGCACGCCGAGACCACCGAGCCGGTCGGCGAGGACCGTGCGCAGCACGTCGTAGGGGCCGCAGGCGGCCCAGGAGCCCAGGACGACTCCCTTGACGCCGTCCAGCCAGCCGGTGCGCAGGAGTTGGGTCAGCAGGCGGTCGACACGGTAGGCCTGCTCCCCCACGTCCTCGATCAGCAGCAGCCCGTCCCGGGCCCCCGGGCGGGCGTGCCGGGTGCCGAGGTCGGAGGCGAGCAGGCTGAGGCAGCCGCCCAGGGTGACCCCGCGGGCCCTGCCGGGGGCCATGGGGGCGCCCCGGGAGGTGAGCACACGGACGGTCTCCGGGGCGAACAGCGTGGCCTTGAGGTGCTCCTGCGCGACGGTGCTCTTGACGAAGTCGGCACCGGCGGCGGCCGGGCCGTACAGCGTGACCAGACCGAGGCGGGTGGCGAACGCCTGGTGGAGCGTGGTGACGTCGCTGAAGCCCACGAACACCTTCGGTCCGGCGGCCCGCATGGCCTCCCAGTCGAGGAGGTCGATCATCCGCTGGGCCCCGTAGCCGCCCCGGGCGCACAGCACCGCGTCCACGGCGGGGTCGCACCATGCCTGCTGGAGATCGGCGGCGCGATCGGCGTCGGATCCCGCCAGGTAGCCCAACTCGCCGTGCGTGTCGAGGACGTGCGGGGCCACCACCGGGTCGAGGTCCCAGCCGCGCAGGAGGTCGAGGCCGGCCTGGAGCCGTTCCTCCACGACCGGCCCGCTCGGCGCGACCACGGCCACGCGGGCGCCGGGCGCGAGCCTGGACGGTCGTACGAGTGCTGTCACTTGGTGAGCTCCAAGGTCGGGACGCCGGGCGGGTTCAGCCCGAACACCTGGGCGTACAGGGAGAGTTCGGATTCCAGTGCGCGGATCATCGTGTCGGCCCTGCGGAACCCGTGCCCCTCCCCCTCGAAGGCGATGTAGGCGTGCGGCACCCGCCGCCCGGCGATCCTGGCCAGGAAGCGCTCGCACTGCGCGGGCGGGCAGATCACGTCGTCCAGGCCCTGGAGCAGCAGGAAGGGCGCGGTGACCCGGTCGGCGTGCTCGACGGGCGAGCGTTCCGCGTACCGTCCGGGAACCTCCGCGAGGGGTCCGACCAGGCTCTCCAGGTACTGGGACTCGAAGTCGTGGGTCTCCCCGGTGCCCCAGCCGGCCAGGTCGAGGATCGGGTAGACGATCGTGCCGCAGGCGTAGACGTCCGTCGTGGTGAGCGAGGCGGCCGCCGTCCAGCCGCCCGCGCTGCCGCCGCGGATGGCGAGCCGGTCGCGGTCGGCGGTGCCCTCGTCGGCGAGGGCGAGCGCGACGGCCGCGCAGTCCTCGACGTCGACCACGCCCCACTGCTCGCGCAGCCTGTTGCGGTACTCCCGCCCGTAGCCGGTCGAGCCGCCGTAGTTGACCTCGGCGACGCCGATGCCGCGCGAGGTGAAGTAGGCGATGGCCAGGTCGAGGACGAGGGGCGCGTGGCCGGTGGGTCCGCCGTGGGCCCAGACGACGTACGGCGGGAGCTCGTCGGTGGGCGCCCGGTGGCCGGGGTGGTGGGGCGGGTAGACGTGGGCGTGCACGTCCCGGCCGTCCGGCCCGGTGAAGGTGCGGATCAGGGGTTCGGGGTAGTACGCGGGGTCGACCGGGTCGTCGTGCCCGGCGCCGATCACCCGGGCCCGGCCGACACGCGTGTCCAGCTCGACGACCTCGTAGGCGGTGCGCGGGCTGGCGCCGACCGCGACGACCCGCTCGCCGTGCACCGCGAGGGTGGGCGCGAACTCGGTCCAGGGGCCGTCCGCGTCGACGAGTTCACCGGTCTCGGGGTCCAGGATGCCGAGGGCCGTCGAGCCGGTGCCGTGCACGACGGCGATCAGGCCGCTGTCCAGCGGGGCGAACCAGCGGTGGCCGAGTTTCCACAGGGCACCGCCGAACTCCTCCTCGCGCGGGCACAGTTGCTCGCCGTCGCGGTAGAGGTTCCACCAGCCGGTGCGGTCGCTCGCGTACAGGAGACGGCCGTCGGGCGCCCAGTCGGCCTGGGCGATGGACTCCTGCGGTCCGCCCGCCACGGTGCGCGGCTCCCGGAGCGTGCCCTCATGGACCTCGGCGACGATCAGTTCCGTGCCGTCCCAAGGCATCCGCGGGTGGTCCCAGGCGAGCCAGGCGGCCCGTGAGCCGTCGGGCGAGATGCGGGGCCCGGTGACGAACCGGTGCCGGTCGTCGGTGAGTTCGCGCACCGCGTCCCGGTCCTGCGCGGCCGAGCCGTCCAGGGGCACGGCGGCGAGAACCCGGCGCACATCGGTGGGCCCGTCGCCGGTGAACTCCTCCAGGACGCACCACACTTCGCCGAGCTCGGGTCGCATCTGCGGCTCCGCCCAGCGCAGTCCGCCGCCCACCGGGGAGTCGGGGGTGAGCGGACGCGGCTCGCTCCCGGGCTCGTACCGGTACAGCCGCTGGTCGGCGAAGTGCACGAACACGACGAGCGGTTGACCGGCCACCACGGTGCCGGCCCAGGGGTGGCCGCCGTACTCGATGACCCGGCTGCGCACGTTCCACGGCGCGGGCAGCAGCGACTCCTCGGTACCGTCGGCGCGCCTGCGCACCAGGGTGCGGCGGCCGCCCTCGGCGGGCCGGGGCTCGGTCCACCACACCTCGTCCCCGACGAGGCCCAGCCATTCGGGGTGCCCGTCGTGCGCGGCCGCGAGTGCCGCGTCGATGGGCGAGGGCCAGGAACCGTATGGCGACGTCTGCACGTTCTCCCCCACTCGTTCAGGCCGTTCGCAGGAAGCGGTCGAGTACCCGCACGCCGAAGTGCAGTGCCTCGACGGGGACGCGCTCGTCGACCCCGTGGAAGAGGGCCTGGTAGTCGAAGCCCTCGGGGAGCTTCAGGGGCGCGAACCCGTACCCGGTGATGCCGAGGCGGGAGAACTGCTTGGCGTCGGTGCCGCCGGACATGCAGTAGGGCACCACGTGTCCCTCGGGCGCGAACTCCTCCACGGCCGCCCGCATCCCGGCGTACGTGGGCGAGTCGAGCGGCGCCTGGAGGGCGACCTCCCGATGGCTGAACTCCCAGTCCACGTCGGGGCCGGTGAGCAGGTCGAGGGTCGCACGGAACTCGTCCTCGCCACCGGGAAGGTAGCGGCCGTCGACGTAGGCCACCGCCTCGCCGGGGATCACGTTGAGCTTGTAACCGGCTTCCAGCATGGTCGGGTTGGCGCTGTTGCGTACGGTCGCCTCGACCAGCTTGGCCGCCGGGCCCAGCTTCTCCAGCAGCGAGTCCACGTCGGCGAGGTCGGTCTCGATGCCGTAGAGCTCGGCGAGTTCGGCGAGGGCGGCGCTCACGGTGGGGGTGAGCCGGAGCGGCCATTCGTGCTCGCCGATGCGGGTCACGGCGGCGGCGAGCCGGGTGACCGCGTTCTCCTTGTTGACCTTGGAGCCGTGCCCGGCCCGGCCGCGCGCGGTGAGCTTGAGCCAGCCGGTGCCGCGCTCCCCCGCCGCGATCGGGTAGATCTGCCGTCCCGCGCCGTCGTGGAAGGTGAACGCCCCCGACTCGCTGATCCCTTCCGTGCAGCCCTCGAAGAGCTCGGGGTGCTCGTCGGCGAGGAACCCGGAGCCGTCCTCGGCGCTGGCCTCCTCGTCGGCGGTGAACGCGATCACGAGGTCCCGCCGCGGCCGTACGCCCTGACGCGCCCAGCCCCGCACGACGGAAAGGATCATCGCGTCCATGTTCTTCATGTCGACGGCTCCGCGCCCCCACACGACCTCGTCGCGGATCTCCCCGGAGAAGGGGTGCACGCTCCAGTCGGCGGCCTCGGCGGGCACCACGTCCAGATGACCGTGGACGAGCAGCGCGTCCGCCGACGGGTCGCTGCCCTCGATGCGGGCGACGACGTTCGTACGGCCCTTGGTGCGCTCCAGCATCAGGGGTTCCAGGCCCGCCCCTGCCAGCTGCTCGGCCGCGTACTCGGCGGCGGGGCGTTCCTGGCAGTCGCCGCCGCCCCGGTTGGTGGTGTCGATGCGGATGAGGTCGGAGGTGAACCGGACGACCTCGTCGAGTGCCTGCTGGTCAGCCATACTGCTCCTCCACGGCGGCCGAGACGATGGTGGTGACCGCCTTGAAGGTACGGATTCCCGCGTACATGGTCTCGCTCGTGTACGCCACCTTCCGCGCCCCGATCCGTTCCACACCCGGCACCACGGTGGCGGCCATCGCGAGGTGCTCCGCGTCGAACTCGACGGCGGTCGTGAACGGCCCCGCCTGTACGGGTTCCTGACGGACCGCCAGCTGTGCCGCCTCCTTGGCCGCGGACCTGATGTCGGCGGCGGTGCGGGCCGGGGTGCGGCACACGGCGGCGTAGCGCGAGACGTGGTCCTTGACGGCGACCTTCAGCGCCCCGGGCGCGTAGCCGAGGGCGTCCTCGCAGGCCACGTCGTCGCCGGTGACGAGGACGACGGGGACGCCGTACTCCGCGACCACGTGCGCGTTGAGGTACCCCTCGCTCGCGGGGACGTCGTTCAGCCACACCCCGGTGATGGAGTTGGCGAGGTAGGTGTGGGCGAGGACGCCCTCCTGGCCCGCTCCCGCGTGGTAGCCGAGGAACGCGATGCCGTCGACGTCGCCGTGCTGCACGCCCTCGACCATGGACAGCGACTTGTGCCGCCCGGTGAGCATCTGCGCGCGCTCGTCGAGCTCCTCCAGCAGCAGGTTGCGCATGGTCCAGTGGGCCTCGTTGACGAGCACCTCGTCGGCGCCCCCGTCGAAGAAGCCCAGCACGGCGGCGTTCACATCCGAGGTGAACATCGACCGGCACCGCTCCCACTGGGGCGTGCCCGGCAGCACGTCGGCCGGCCAGGTCACACCGGTGGCGCCCTCCATGTCGGCGCTGATCAGGATCTTCATGGTCCGCCACGTTACGCGTCGCGGAGGTTTGCGTCGCCCGCGAGGGGTGAGGCGAGTCGTATGCCGCTCACCCCCGCCGCACAGGCAACTCCTGGAAGACGCGTATCCTCCCTCGCGGGTTCCACAGGAGACGGACAGGGAGAAGCGTGAGCGACACCGCACAGCCCGTACAGCCGGCACGACCGACGACGGCGGCGCCCACGGCGGCCACCGCGCCGGGGAACCCGCCCGGCGGCCGCCCGAAGCAACGCGACGCGTTCTTCGACAACGCCAAGTACCTGGCGATCGTGCTGGTCGCGATGGGACACGCCTGGGAGCCGCTGCGCTCCGACAGCCGGGCGGTCACCGCGCTGTACACGATCGTCTACGCCTTCCACATGCCGGCGTTCATCATCATCTCGGGCTACTTCTCGCGCACCTTCGACGCGAGCCCGGCGAAGATCAAGCGTCTGGTCACCGGGGTCGTCGTCCCGTATGTCGTGTTCGAGACGGCGTACACCTATTTCACTCGATGGTCCGACGGTGTCCCGGACCGTGAGATCAGCCTGCTGGACCCGCTGTACCTGACCTGGTTCCTGGCCGCGCTGTTCATCTGGCGGCTGACCACACCGATCTGGCGCAGCGTGCGGTGGCCGCTTCCGATCGCACTCGCGGTCGCCGCGCTCGCCACCCTCAGCCCGTCCATCGGCCACGACCTCGACCTGCAGCGCACCCTGCAGTTCCTGCCGTACTTCGTGCTCGGCCTGTGCCTGCGGCCCGAGCACTTCTCGCTGGTGCGGCAGTGGCGGGTACGGCTGCTCGCGCTCCCCGTGTTCGCGGCCGCGCTGGTGTTCTCGTACTGGGCGGTGCCGCGCATGGACTACGCGTGGTTCTTCCACCGCGACGCAGCCGAGCACTTCGGCGTGCCCGCCTGGTACGGCCCGCTGATGACGCTGGCCCTGTTCGGCTGCTCCTTCGTTCTGGTCGCCTGCTTCCTGTCCTGGGTGCCGGGACGCCGCATGTGGTTCACGGCCCTGGGCGCGGGCACGCTCTACGGCTATCTGCTGCACGGTTTCGTCGTCCAGGCGGGCAACCACTTCGACTGGGCCGGCCACCGCTGGCCGCACACACCGCTCGGCGAGATCGCCGTCACGCTCGTGGCCGGTGCCGTGGTGACGGCACTGTGCACCGCGCCGGTGCGGCGGGTCTTCCGGTGCGTGATGGAGCCGAGGATGGACTGGGCGTTCCGGAAGACCTCGCCCGCGACCGGCGCGGTGCCCGCTCAGGGGCGCCGCCCGGGCGCCTGAGCCCGTCAGGCGGCGCGTCCCACCACCCACCACTTCGACGGCAGTTCGATCCGGGTGCCGTCGGCCCGGTACTCGGTGGTGACGAGCGGCAGTTCACCGCCGGCCACGATCGTCAGCCCGGCCGCCCCGAGGTACACGGGCACCGCCTCGTCGGCGACCTCACCGGGTGCGATGCCGTGCCGGAAGACGGGGGCCAGCTTGGCGGGCGGTCCGTCGGGGCTCTGCGCCAGGCCCACGAGGACGGACTTGGCGGCCTCGGAGAGCTCGACGAGGAAGGCCCGCCCTCGCTCCCCGACCAGCGTGGCGATCCCGTCGACCAACTGCTGCCGGTCCTCGGGTGCGGCCTGGTGCAGCACACCGCGCATGTAGACGTTGGCGTCGCCCAGTTCGGCGTGCAGGTTCTCCGGCTCGCTCTTGTCGGAGGCGTCGAGCAGCCGGTACGTCACCTGCTCGTCGGGGTCGGCGTCGCGTGCCCGGTCGAGCGCGGCGGCGGACAGGTCGGCGCCGATGACCTGGGTGAAGTGGGCGGCGAGAAAGCGGCTCTGGGTGCCGTTCCCGCAGCCCAGGTCCACGAGCGGCAGTCCGGGATCGATGAGGAGCGGCTCGAAGTGGGCGAGGTGGACTCCGGCGGTCAGCACCGGCTCCGCGTCCCAGAACACGGCCCCCTGCCGCCCCGGGGCCTCCCGCCAGAAGCCCTCCCAGGACTCCCGGTACCGATCAGTCACGCTCATGCCCAACTCCCCAGGATGCGAACAGAACCCGCCAAAGTTGACAGGCCAGTACGGTGTATCGCGCCGGGGTCGCGCGGACAAGCGCATGGCGCGTTCCTTCACGGTCAGTTCGAGAACGCGCGCCCCGGTCGGGCATGCGCGCGGGGCCTGCTCAGCGACGCGGCAGGGTCAGTTCGAACCAGACGGTCTTCCCTGCCTTCGTGCGACTCGCGCCCCACTCCCGAGCGAGCGTGCTCACCACTCTGAGGCCCCGCCCGTGCTCGTCGGTGGGCCCGGCGCTCAACAGGTTCGGCAGGTCGTGGTCGTCGTCGTCCACCTCGCACAGCAAGGTGTCCTCGCGCACGAGCCGCAACTCGACGGGCCGGCTGTGCGAGTGCCGTACGGCGTTGGTGACGAGCTCGCTCACCATGAGCTCGGCGCTGTCGGCCAGCTTGGCCAGTCCCCAGTCGTGCAGCTGTTCCCGCACCACCGCCCGGGCCCGCCCGACCTCGGCCGGGTCGAGGGAGATCCGCCACTCGGCCACGTCGTCGGGCTCGATGCCGTTGAGCCGGGCCATGAGCAGCGCCACGTCGTCCTTGCGTCCCCCGCGGGTGTTGAGCGCGCGGATGATCGCGTCGCAGGCGTCGTCCATGGACGCGGCCGGGTGCGCGGCGGACTCGGTGAGCGTGGCGAGCCCCACCCCGATGTCCTCGCCGCGCACCTCCACCAGGCCGTCGGTGCACATCAGCAGCCGGTCTCCGGGCTCCACGCGCACGCGTACCGCCTCGAAGGGCACCCCGCCCACACCGATCGGCGCACCGGTGGGCAGCTCGAGCAGCTCGCTGCGCCCGTCCCGGGCCCGCACGATCACCGGCGGGATGTGTCCCGCGTTGGCGAGGTGGAGCTCGCTCGCGATCGGGTCGTAGACGGCGTACAGGCAGGTCGCGAGGTAGGTGTCGCCGAGCCGCTGGGCGAGGTCGTCGAGGTTGCGCAGCAGCTGGGCCGGAGGCAGGTCGAGGGCGGCCATGGTCTGTACGGCGGTGCGCAACTGGCCCATCATGGCGGCCGAGTTGAGCCCGTGTCCCATGACGTCACCGACGACCAGGGCGGTGCGCGCGCCGGGCAGCTTCACGGAGTCGAACCAGTCGCCGCCGACGCGTCCCAGCAGCGTGCCGGGCAGATAGCGGGTGGCGATGTCGCAGCCCGCCATGCGCGGCGGGATGTGCGGCAGCATGCTGTCCTGGAGGGTCTCGGCGACGGACTCCTGGAAGGTGTACATGCGCGCGTTGTCGAGCACGAGGCCCGCGCGGGCGGCGAGTTCGGCGCCGGTGACGCGGTCCATGTCGTTGAACTCGACGCGCTCGGGGTGGCGCAGCAGGATCATGAACCCGAGGACCACATTGCGGGCCTTGAGCGGTACGACGAGCATGGAGCGGCCGGTGATCAGCGGCCTGATGTCCCGCTTCTCGAACTGCGAGGCGATGGCGTGGCCCATCTGCTCGCTGATGCGCGGCACGAGAACGGGTTCGCCGGTGGTCATGCACTGGAAGAACGGGGTGTGCGCGGGGAACGGCATGGCCTCGCCGACCGGCACCACGTCGTCCCAGCGGCCGGGTTCGTCGGTGTGCTCCAGGGCCACCCGGTGCCACATGGTGGTGGTGTCGGGCACGCCGTCGGGGAACCCCTCACCGGCGACGACCTGTTCGCGCAGATAGGTGCCGGCGACGTCGGTGAAGCGGGGCACGACGGCCCTGCTGACCTCGACGATGGTCCGGGACAGGTCGAGGGAGGTGCCGATCTTCCCACTGACTTCGTTGAGGAACTCCAGACGCTCGCGTACGGCGACGTACTCCAGGTCCTCGCCCTCGTCGAGCTGGTCCTGCGGGACGGGCAGGCCCTGCGCGGCGGCACTGGCCGCCCGCTCGCGGCGGGCCCTGCGCTCGGCGCGCCGGGGCACGCCCCAGTCGGGGGTGACGGGCACCCGGTCGTTCTGGCTGAACTCCAGCACCGGATAGCCCAGTTCCAGGACCTGGGCGACGATGCGGGCGCTCTCGCCCACGCTCATGCTGGGCATGATCTCGGGCAGCCTGCGGGCGAGTTCGTCGGCGCCCGGGAAGTCGGTGTGCAGGGCGAAGGCGGGCGCGATCCGCTCGACGGCAGGGGCGCCGCCGTCCATGTCCGGGTCCTGGTGGAGCCCGCCCGCGTCGACGGCCAGCACCAGCAGACGCTCGCTGCCGGGGCCCACCAGCGGGTAGGCCCACCACAGGACGTCGAGGCGGTCCGCGCCGGGCACGGTGAGACGGGCGCGGCCTGCGGCCGGGTAGGACAGCCCGCCGTCGAGGGAGGACTCCAGATCGGGTCCGAGTCCGTCGTAGGGCGCGTACACACCGTGGAGCGGGGTGTCCTCCTGGTCCGGGAGCGCTCCCGAGACCGGCAGCAGGTCGGCCGCCGAGTAGCCGATCGCCTCCTCCTTGGTGGCGCCGAACAGCCGGCTCGCACCCCGGCTCCAGTGGGAGACCAGGCCGTCGCGGTCCACGACGACCACGGCCAGCGGGACACGTCCGGCCGCGGCGTGTCCGTCCGCCGCGCTCCCCGCCCCGCGGCTGGGAGGTGCGCCCCGCTCGGTGCCACGGTCCATGGCCCAGGCCCTCTCTCCGCAAGATCTGTGCCGCCTGTTCCACCGTACGGCGCCGGGCGGTCACGGTGTGCGGCAATGGGGGAATTGGCCCGGACCGCTCCGCCCCGGCGCGCGCCCCCGCTGACGCCCTGTCAGTCCTCGTGCCCGAGACGGAGATCGCGCTCCGCGCGGTCGCCCCCGGTCACCTGGAGGACGGTGGCGACCGGCGGGTAGCCGGCGGCGATGACGGTGTACTCGCCACGGGACAGCTCGGCGAAGCGGAAGGTGCCGTCGGGGCCGGTCGTGAGGGTGTCCACGACGTTGCCGGCCATGTCGAGGAGCGTCACGCGCGCGTCCTCGACGCATCGTCCGCCCCCGGCCCGCACGGTGCCGCGGAGCACCGCCCCGCCTGCGAGTTCGATGTCCTGGCGGGTCTCCCGGGAGGCATGGACGGTGACGGGGAGCGCGGCGGGGCGGAACGCGGGCGCGCCGGCGGCGAGGGTGTACTCCCCGGCGATCAGTTCGGTGACGGCGTAGGCGCCCTCGGGTCCGCTGCGGGTGGTGGCGACCACCTCCCCGTGCGCGTCGGTGAGGGTGACGGTGGCGTCCTGTACGGGGGTGCCGTCGGGGGTCCGTACGCGGCCCGTGAGGTGTCCGGCGCCGCCGAGGACGATGTCCAGTTCGACGGGGCGCCCGCCGATCGTCACGGACACGGCCTGCGGCTGGTGGCCGCTCGCGGTGGCGATGAGGACGTACGCCCCCGGCCCGGGCGTGGACAGCGCGTACCGCCCGTCCTCGCCGGCGGCCCCGCGCCCGGTCTGGGCCCCGGACATGTCGATGAGGGTGAGCGCGGCCCGGGGCAGGACGGTCCCGTCGGGGTGTCGCACCGTGCCGCACAAGGGGGCCCCGGCGGTGTGCGGCGAGCGGGCCGGGGGGACCGGGGCGGTCTCGGTCTCCGGGTCGGCGGTGTGGTGGGACACCAGCGGTTTCTCCTTGAGGAAGAAGGCGAGGAGCAGGCCGAGGAGGAGCACCGGCACGAGGTAGAGGAAGATCCGCGGCATGGCGTCGGCGTAGGCCCGGATGTAGCCGTCGCGGAGCGCCGGGGGCAGGGCGTGGACGAGCTGCGGGGTGATGGACTCGGGGTCAGGCAGCCCGGCACCGGCGGGCAGTTCGTCGGAGAGCGCGTCGGCGAGCCGGTCGGCGAAGAGGGTGCCGAAGATCGCCGCTCCGACGCTGCCGCCGATCTGCCGGAAGTAGTTGTTGGCGCTGGTGGCGGTGCCGAGGTCGGCCGGACGGACGGAGTTCTGCACGGCGAGGATCAGCACCGGCATCACCATGCCGATCCCGGCGCCGAGCACGGCCATCCAGATGCTGTAGTGCAGCCGGGGTGTGTCGGCCTCCAGCCGGGACAGCAGCCACATGCCAACGACGGAGAGTGCGCTGCCGAGGATCGGCCAGATCCGGTAGCGGCCGGTGTGGCTGATGAGTTGTCCCGAGACGACGGAGGCGCCGACGATGCCGGCCATCATGGGCAGCATCAGCAGGCCCGACTCGGTGGCGCTGGCGCCGTCGACCATCTGGAGGAAGGTCGGCAGATAGCTCGCCGCCCCGAAGAGCGCGACCCCGATCACCAGACCCACCAGGCCGGTGACGTTGAAGACGGAGTCCCTGAACAGCCTGAGCGGCATGAGGGGTTCGGCGGCGAAGTGCTCGGCGATCACGAAGAGGACCGTCGAGGCCACCGCTCCGGCCGCGAGTGCGAGGATCGGCCGGGAGTCCCAGGCGTGCTCGGTGCCGCCCCAACTGGTCAGCAGCACCAGGCAGGTGGAGGCCGCGGCGAGCAGGAGTGCGCCGAGCACGTCGAGTCGGGGCCGCACGCGCGGCTTCGGCAGCTTCAGCACGGCGGTGACGACGGCCAGGGTCAGCAGTCCGAAGGGGACGTTGACGTAGAAGCACCACCGCCAGGAGAGGTGGTCCGTGAACCAGCCGCCGAGCAGCGGGCCAGCGACGGAGGCGAGTCCGAAGGCGGCGCCGATCAGGCCCATGAAGCGGCCGCGCCGCCGGGGCGGCACGATGTCGGCGATGATCGCCTGCACACCGATCATGAGGCCGCCCGCGCCGACGCCCTGGACGGCGCGGAAGGCGATCAGCTGGTCCATGGTCGCGGAACGTCCGGCGAGCGCGGAGCCGGCGACGAAGACGACGATCGCGAACTGGAAGACGCCCTTGCGGCCGAACAGGTCGCCGAGCTTGCCGTAGACCGGTAGTCCGATCGTGGCGGTGAGCAGGTAGGCGGTGATCGCCCAGGACATCCGGTCCAGGCCGTGCAGCTCACCGACGATCCTGGGGAGCGCGGTGGCGACGATCATCTGCTCCAGCGCGGCGAGGAGCAGCGCGAGCATGAGCCCGAAGAAGACCAACCGCACGCGGCGCGGGCTGAGTTCGACGGGCGGGGCACCGGCCTCCGGTGGCGTTTCGACCCGTTCCTCGTGCGTCGCGGTCGTCACGCCCACGTCCGGCTCCCCTCGTCGCGCCTGCCCCGTATTTCCCGCATAAGGCGACAACTACGAGCAAGCGCGACGAGTTACGGCACACCGGTGGGCCGGACGGAGATCCACTCGATCCGGTGATCGGGATCAACGTCCGCCGGGCAGCGAGGACTTACTTCTCGACCTCGGCGGCGAGCCGGTCGAGGAGGGAGTCGTAGATCCTGCCGAGGCCCTTGGGGGCGAAGGTCTTCTCGAAGAAGCCGCCGATGCCGCCCGCACCCTGCCAGGTGGTGGTCACGACGACACGGGACTTGCCCTCACCGGCCGGGGTGACCCGCCAGGTGGTGACCATGGAGGAGTTGCGGTCCTTCTCGACGAGTTCGCCGTCGGTGGGCTCGGTGACCTCCAGGAGGCAGTCGCGGATCCGCTTGCTGGTGGCCTGGAGCTTCCAGTGGACGAGGGTGCCCTCGCCGTCACCGCCCTCGCGCACCTCGTACTCGCTGAACTGCTCCGGCAGCACCTTGCCGCGCGTGCCGCTGTAGTCGGCGACGGCGTCGAACACCTTCTCCGCGTCCGCCGCGACGATCCGCTCCGTAGTGGCCTCGACCTGCGCCATCGACTTCCTCCAGGACTTCAAGTTCTCGGGCTTGGAGCAAGCCAACCACCCCCGCCCGTGGCCGCCCAAATCGGGGGTTGCACAGAAATTCGAACAAGTGTTTCACTCGGGGGGCAGTGCTACCGAGGAGGCCTCATGCGCTGGGAGAACCTCACCGAGTCCGCGGAACACGGACGGGCCGACGCCGCCCTCTTCGGCGCCGACGCGGTGGTCAGCCGTACCTTCGACACGCCCGAGTTCGCCGGGATCACGTTCCACGAGATCCGGGCCCGCTCGATCATCAACCGGGTGCCGGGCGCCTCCCGCATGCCCTTCGAGTGGACCGTCAACCCCTACCGGGGCTGCACGCACGCATGTGTGTACTGCTTCGCCCGCAAGACCCACAGCTACCTCGACCTGGACACCGGTCTCGGCTTCGACTCGCAGATCGTGGTCAAGGTGAACGCGCCGGAGCTGCTGCGCCGCCAGCTGGGCTCGCGCCGCTGGACGGGCGACCACATAGCGATGGGCACCAACGTCGACTGCTACCAGCGCGCGGAGGGCCGCTACCGCCTGATGCCGGGCATCCTCGCCGCCCTGCGCGATCACGCGAACCCCTTCTCGATCCTGACGAAGGGCACGCTGATCCTGCGCGACCTCGACCTGCTCCGGCAGGCCGCCGCAGTGACGGACATCGGCATCTCGGTCTCGGTCGGCTTCACCGACCCGGAGCTGTGGCGCACCGTGGAGCCGGGTACGCCCGCCCCGGAGCGCCGCCTGGACGTCGTACGGACGCTGGGCGAGCACGGCATCGGGTGCGGGGTGCTGATGGCGCCGGTGATCCCGTTCCTCGGCGACAGTCCCGCGCAGTTGCGGGCCACCGTGCGCGCGATCGCCGCCGCGGGGGCCACCTCGGTCACCCCGCTGGTGCTGCATCTGCGGCCCGGCGCCCGCGAGTGGTTCATGGCCTGGCTGGGCCGCGAGCATCCGTATCTGGTACGCCGTTACGAGCGGCTGTACGCGGACGGCTCCTACGCCCCGAAGTGGTATCAGCGCCGGATCACCCGTCAGGTCCATGAGCTGGCCCAGGAGTACGGCATCGGTCCAGCGGGCGCGGGGATGCCCCGGCGGATCCGGGAGCCGGAGCCCGAGGTCGAGCCGCTGTCCGAACCGACCCAACTCACGTTGATCTGAGAGCGTTCGAGCGCATCAGTCGGACCAATTGGGTTAAGTATTGTCAGAACACGTTCTTCCGGACGTACTTTCCGGGACGATGCCGCGTGGACCGTGACCCTCGCGGTCGGCAACCCTCCGTCCTGGGAGGACCCCATGAGAAAACGCGCAACCGTGTTGTGCGGTGCCGCGGTCGTCGTGGCCGGGACCTTCACCGCCGTCCCCGCCGACGCCGCCGCGCCGCGGACCGTCCCCACCTCGCAGACCGCTCACGCGGCGAAGCTCACCTGGAAGAAGTGCGGCACCGCCGACCACCCGACGCTTCAGTGCGCGTCCCTCAAGGTGCCGCTCGACCACACGCACCCGCACGGACGGCAGATCACCCTCGCGCTGTCCCGGGTCCCGCACACCGCGAAGAAGTACCAGGGCCCGCTGCTGGTCAACCCGGGCGGCCCCGGCGGCAGCGGTCTGACCTTCGCCGGGTTCATCGCCTCCGGCCTGCCCAAGGCCGTCGCGGCGCAGTACGACGTCATCGGCTTCGACCCGCGCGGGGTGGGCGCGAGCAAGCCCGCCCTCGACTGCAAGCCGGGCTACTTCAACCCGGTGCGCCCGGACTCGGTGCCGAGCACGGCCGCGATCGAGCGGGCCAACCTCAAGCGCGTCAAGTCCTTCGCCGCGGCCTGCGGCCGGAAGTACGCGAGCGTGCTGCCTTACATCGACACCATCAGCGCCGTGCGGGACATGGACGCCATCCGCCGGGCTCTCGGCGCCCAGCGGATCAACTACTTCGGTTACTCGTACGGCACCTATCTGGGCGCCGTCTACGCCAAGCTCTTCCCGCACCAGGTGCGCCGCCTGGTCCTGGACTCGATCGTGGACCCGACCGGCGTCTGGTACGACGACAACCTCGCCCAGGACTACGCGTTCAACGACCGGCACCGGGCGCTGATGGCCTGGATCGCCAAGTACGACGCGACGTACAAGCTCGGCACCGACCCGGAGAAGATCGAGGCCAAGTGGTACGCGATGCGGGCGGCCCTCGCCAAGAAGCCGGCCGGCGGCAAGGTCGGCGCCTCCGAGCTGGAGGACACCTTCGTTCCCGGGGGCTACTACAACGGCTACTGGCCGTACCTGGCCGAGGCGTTCGCCGCGTACGTGAACAAGAAGGACGCCGACCCGCTGGTGGAGGCGTACGAGAACTTCGGTGCCGTGGACGCGTCCGGGGACAACGGCTACAGCATCTACACCTCGGTGCAGTGCCGTGACGCCTCCTGGCCGCGCGACTGGCGCCAGTGGCAGAAGGACAACTGGGCCGTGTACGAGAAGGCCCCGTTCATGACGTGGAGCAACGCCTGGTACAACGCGCCCTGCGCGTTCTGGCCCACGCAGTCCCTGAAGCCGGTCAACGTCGCCAACGGCAAGCTGCCGCCGGCACTGCTCTTCCAGGCGACGAACGACGCGGCCACCCCGTACGAAGGCGGCGCGACGGTCCACCGGCTGCTGGCGGGCTCCAGTCTGGTCGTCGAGCAGGGCGGCGGGAACCACGGCATCACGCTGAGCGGCAACAAGTGCCTCGACAAGTACCTGGCCGCCTATCTCACCGACGGGAAGGTGCCGCGCGGCGGCTGGGAGGCGGACGCGGTGTGCAAGGCGCTGCCCGACCCGAAGCCGCTGACGTCCAAGGCTGCGTCCACGTCCTCGCGGGGCGCGGCGCTGCACGGGCTGCTCGGCTTCCGCGGCTGAGCGCCTGACGCTCCGTCGGGGACGGGCGTTGTCAGTGCCGTGGTCCACCATGGACGCATGAGTGAGCTGACCAGGATTCCCGCCCCCGACGGGGTCGCCCCCGCGGCCCAGTACTCCCACGTGGTGCTGGGCCGTGGCCGTTTCGTGGCGGTCTCGGGCCAGGTCGCCGTCGACGAGGAGGGCAAGCTCGTCGGGGACGGCGACCCCGGCGCCCAGGCCCGCCAGGTCTTCGAGAACCTCCGGCGCTGCCTGGCCGCCGCGGGGGCGGGCTTCGACGACGTCGTCAAACTCACCTTCTTCGTCACGGACATGGCCCACCTGCCGGCGATCCGGGAGGCCCGCGCCGAGCACATACCCGACGACCGGCTGCCGGCGGCGTCGGCCGTGCAGGTGGCGGGGCTGGTGCGGCCGGAGTTCCTGATGGAGATCGAGGCGTTCGCCGTGGTGCCCGAGCAAGCCGTGGTGCCCGAATAATCGGAGGCCGCCGGTGCGCGTCGCACCTAGGGTGCCGCCATGGACGACGACCGCCTCCTCATCCGCCCGATGACCCTCGCCGACTGCGACCGTGTGGCCGAGATCCGTGTCCGCGGCTGGCAGAGCGCCTACCGGGGGCTGGTGCCGCAGTCGTACCTCGACGCGATGAGTGCGGCGCGGGACGCCGATCGCCACCGCACCCGCTTCGAACAGGGGGACGGCAGTGTGGTGGACGTCGTGGCCGAGTGGGACGGCGAGGTCATGGGCTGGGCCTGCCACGGCCCCTACCGGGACGGCGAAGTCCGCACCGGCGACGCCGAGTTGTACGCCATCTACGTGGACCCCCGCAGGTACGGCACCGGCATCGGGCAGGCCCTGCTGCGCGAGGCCATGTGGAACCGCACCGCGGCCGGCCACGGCAGCATGTACCTGTGGGTCCTCAAGGGCAACGCCGGTGCCCGCCGCTTCTACGAGCGAGCGGGCTTCGAGGCGGACGGCGCCGAGGAGCCCTTCGAGACCGACGGCGTCCCGGTGCCGGAGGTGCGGTACGTACGGACGCTCAACCCCTGACGGATCACCGCTGCCTGGGGATCCTCGCGAGCGCCCGCACCGCCGCCTCCGCCAGCGCCGGGTGCGCGAGGGCCTCGTTCAGCACGGGTCTGGCGCGGACGTCGGCCAGGGTGCCGAGACCCTCCACGCAGGCGAGGGCCACGCGACGGTAGGGGTCGTGCGGACGCAGCCGGCGTTCCAGCGTGGTGATGAGGGCGGGGACGGACTCGGGGGCGCCCAGGTCGGCCAGCAGCCGGACCGGGTGCAGGGCGTAGGCGACCCGCAGTTCGTTGGTGGCGAGGGCGGCCGCCGCGCGGGCCGTGCGCGGGTCGTCCAGCCGGGCGAGGGCGTACGCGGCGGCGGCGCAGCGCGGCGGATCGCGGTGGTTGAGCAGCAGGACGAGCGACTCGAAGGCCCGGCGGTCCCCGGCCAGGCCCAGCCGGAACGCGGCCAGCTCCCGGGCCCACAGCGGCTGTCCGGGCTCGGTGAGCACTCCGGCCAGCTCGTCCAGGTCCTCGGTCGCCACCAGCCGGTCGACGGCGGCGGGCGCTCCCGACTCCTGCCGTAAGCGCTCCGTGAGCGATCGCAACTCTTCGTCCATGAACCCGAGGTTAGGCGGCCCGCCGACGGCGCGGGACGTACATCACAAATCCGGGGGCTGGCGCGCTCGTTACCCACCGGTTAAGCTCAGACGAGCGAGTTACCCACTCGTGGAACTCCTTGCGGTGGCCTGGTGACGCAGCCGCCGCGAGAGCAGTCGGTTCGGTACCTCGGGTACCACCAGCACGACCCGGCCTGGGACAGGGCCGGTCGGATCCACCGTTCTCCGGGCCTGTGCAGGGCCCGCGACGACGGTCCGGGCGTGTGCGCTCGCAGCCCGGCAACACCCGCATCCAGCAGTTCCTCACGCACCCGGTGCGCCCCTCGGCGTACCGGGTCGCGCTCCCAGTCGTCACCCTCATTCCTGGAGTTCCGCGATGGCCACTCCCCTGTCCGACCCTTCCCTGTCCCCGCTCAAGACGGTCGCCGTCGTCGGTCTCGGCACCATGGGCACCGGCATCGCCGAGGTCCTCGCCAAGGCCGGCCGCGAGGTCGTCGGCATCGACGTCAGCGAGGCGCAGGCCGCCAAGGCCGTCGCCGCCCTGGAGGCCGCCACCGCCCGTGCCGTGGAGCGCGGCCGGCTCAGCGAGCAGGAGCGCGCGGACGTCCTCGCCCGGCTCCGCACCTCCACCGACCTGCGGGACGCTGCCGACGCCGACCTCGTCATCGAGGTGGCTCCGGAGTCGTACGAGGTCAAGCACCAGATCTTCCGCGAACTCGACGGGATCGTGCGCCCCGACACCATCCTGGCGACCGGCACCAACGCCCTGTCGGTGACCCGGCTGGCCGCCGACTCGGCCCGTCCGGAGCGCGTGCTGGGCCTGCACTTCTTCAACCCGGCGCCCGCGATGAAGCTGGTCGAGGTCGTCTCCTCGGTGCTCACCGCGCCGGCCGCCGTCAGCGCGGTCACCAACCTCGCCCTCGACCTCGGCAAGGAGCCCGTCGCGGTCGGCGACCGGCCCGGGTTCGTCGCCGACGGACTGCTGTTCGGCTACCTCAACCAGGCGGCCGCGATGTACGAGGCGAAGTACGCCTCCCGCGAGGACATCGACGCGGCCATGCGGCTCGGCTGCGGCCTGCCGATGGGCCCCCTCGCCCTGCTGGACCTGATCGGCATCGACACCGCCCGCACGGTCCTGGAGGCCATGTACGCCGAGTCCCACGACCGGCTGCACGCCCCCGCCCCGATCCTCAAGCAGCTCAGCGAGGCGGGCCTGACCGGCCGTAAGTCGGGACGCGGCTTCTACACGTACGAGGCCGCGGGCAGCACGGCGGTCGTGCGGGACGCGTTGACACCCCTGGAGAGCTCCGCGCGGGTCCAGGGCCGCGAGGTCCGCTCCGTCGGCGTCGCGGGCTCCGGCACCATGGCGTCCGGGATCGCCGAGGTCTTCGCCAAGGCCGGCTACGAGGTCGTGCTCGCCGCCCGCAGCGAGGAGAAGGCGCAGACGGCCAAGGCCCGTATCGGCAAGTCGCTTTCACGCTCTGTCGACAAGGGGCGCATGACCGCCGAGGCGGCCGCGCAGACCCTGGACCGGATCACCGCGGCGGGCTCGTACGAGGCGTTCGCGGACGTCGACCTGGCCGTCGAGGCCGTCGCCGAGGACCTGGAGATCAAGCAGCAGCTCTTCGCGACGCTGGACAAGGTCTGCAAGCCGGGCGCGGTCCTGGCCACCACGACCTCCTCGCTGCCCGTCGTCGCCTGCGCCCGCGCCACCTCGCGCCCGCAGGACGTGATCGGCATGCACTTCTTCAACCCGGCGCCCGCGATGAAGCTGGTCGAGGTCGTCCGTACGGTCCTGACGGGCGAGGACGTCCACGCGACGGTCCGCGAGGTCTGCGTCAGGATCAAGAAGCACGCGGTGGACTGCGGGGACCGCGCGGGCTTCATCGTCAACGCCCTGCTCTTCCCGTACCTGAACAACGCGATCAAGATGGTGCAGGAGCACTACGCGTCCCTGGACGACATCGACGCGGCGATGAAGCTGGGCGGCGGCTACCCGATGGGCCCCTTCGAGCTCCTGGACGTCGTCGGCCTGGACGTCTCGCTCGCGATCGAGAAGGTCCTGCACCGCGAGTTCCGCGACCCGGGCCTGGCTCCGGCTCCGCTCCTGGAGCACCTGGTGGCCGCGGGCTGCCTCGGCCGCAAGACCGGCCGTGGCTTCCGCGAATATGCCCGCCGCTGAGCACGTCGGCGACTGGTTCACCGGCGGCGAGGACTGGGGCGGACTGCTCGATCCGGGCAGTCCCCCCGCGCCCGCGGGACCCGGCGGCTCCCTGCCGGGTCCGGGCGGGACAAAGCCCGGACACGCGCACCAACCTGCGCACATGCAGTACGTTCGGGTCATGCCCCAGCCCGCCAAGTCGTCTCGTACACCAGCCACGCCCGACGCGCCGGAAAGTGCCGCAGGCAGCCGCGCGGCCGCCCAGCGGCTCAAGATGCGCCGAGAACTGGCGGCCGCCGCGATGGAGTTGTTCTCCACCAAGGGGTACGAGGCGACCACCGTCGACGAGATCGCGGCCGCGGCCGGGGTCGCCCGCCGCACCTTCTTCCGCCACTTCCGCTCCAAGGAAGAGGCGATCTTCCCCGATCACGACGACACGCTGATCCGGGCGGAAGCGGTGCTGAACGCGGCACCCGCGCACGAGCACCCGCTCGACACGGTGTGCCGCGGCATCAAGGAAGTCATGAAGATGTACGCGGCCCGGCCGGAGATCTCGGTCGCCCGCTACAAGCTGACACGCGAGGTGCCGACGCTGCGGGAGGCGGAGATCGCGTCGGTGGCCCGCTACGAGCGGCTGTTCACGCGGTATCTGCTCGGGCACTTCGACGAGCACGCGCACGACGACGACGCGAACGACGATCCGCTGCTGGCGGAGGTCGCCGCGTCCGCCGTGGTCACGGCCCACAACCATGTGCTGCGGCGGTGGCTGCGGGCCGGCGGCCAGGGCGATGTGGAGGCGCAGCTGGACCACGCGTTCGCGATCGTGCGCAAGACCTTCGGGACGGGCATCGGAGCGGGGCGGGACACCACCACCTCACCGCGGCCGGCTCCCGCCTCGGTGACGTCCCAGGGCGAGGTGCTGGTGGCAGTCGCCCGCACCGACGCACCGCTCGACGAAGTGATGCGGGCCATCGAGCAGGCGCTCAAGGAGCGCTGAGCGGCTCTTCGACGTTGTGATGACGGCCACCCTTCGGGGTGGCCGTTTTGGCATGTCAGGGACCCTTTTCAGGCATCTCCCAGACGCCGTTCGATCGATCATCGCTCATTTGTTACGTAAAGATTTCATCTGAGGGAAATCTCTGGCACTCAGTGCCTTGCACGGTGGCACGCGGTGTCTTACGTTGAAGGAGTCCGGGCGGCCGGCGTGCAGAGACCTTTCGCACGTCGGCTGTCCCAGCAAGTCATCGACCTGCCCGCCCGGACGCCTGCGTCACAGGCAACCTCCCGCGCCACAAAGCGCTGCCGCACAGCATGACCGCCGAACCGACGGCACCGACGTAACCCTCAGCGTCTCCCCTCAAGACGCCATTCGCCGGAGGCAACACCGTGACCGTGAAGGACATCCTGGACGCGATCCAGTCGCCGGACTCGACGCCGGCCGACTTCGCCGCCATGCCGCTCCCCGAGTCGTACCGCGCGATCACCGTGCACAAGGACGAGACGGAGATGTTCGCGGGCCTGGAGACCCGCGACAAGGACCCGCGCAAGTCGATCCACCTCGACGACGTGCCGCTGCCCGAGCTCGGCCCGGGCGAGGCCCTGGTCGCCGTCATGGCATCGAGTGTCAACTACAACTCGGTGTGGACCTCGATCTTCGAGCCGCTGTCGACCTTCGGGTTCCTGGAGCGCTACGGCCGCACCAACGAGCTGGCCAAGCGCCACGACCTGCCGTACCACATCATCGGCTCCGACCTCGCGGGCGTCGTGCTGCGCACCGGCCCCGGCGTCAATGCCTGGAAGCCCGGTGACGAGGTCGTCGCGCACTGCCTGTCGGTCGAGATGGAGTCCTCGGACGGCCACAACGACACCATGCTCGACCCCGAGCAGCGGATTTGGGGCTTCGAGACCAACTTCGGCGGTCTCGCCGAGATCGCACTGGTCAAGTCCAACCAGCTGATGCCGAAGCCGGACCACCTCAGCTGGGAGGAGGCCGCCGCCCCCGGACTGGTCAACTCCACCGCGTACCGGCAGCTCGTCTCCCGCAACGGCGCCGGCATGAAGCAGGGCGACAACGTCCTGATCTGGGGCGCGAGCGGCGGACTCGGCTCGTACGCCACGCAGTTCGCCCTCGCCGGTGGCGCCAACCCGATCTGTGTCGTCTCCAGCGACCAGAAGGCGGACATCTGCCGCTCGATGGGCGCCGAGGCGATCATCGACCGCAACGCCGAGGGCTACAAGTTCTGGAAGGACGAGCGGACCCAGGACCCCAAGGAGTGGAAGCGCTTCGGCAAGCGCATCCGCGAACTCACCGGCGGCGAGGACATCGACATCGTCTTCGAGCACCCCGGCCGCGAGACCTTCGGCGCCTCCGTCTTCGTCACCCGCAAGGGCGGCATCATCACCACCTGCGCCTCGACCTCGGGCTACATGCACGAGTACGACAACCGCTACCTGTGGATGTCCCTGAAGCGGATCATCGGCTCGCACTTCGCCAACTACCGCGAGGCCTGGGAGGCCAACCGGCTCATCGCGAAGGGCAAGATCCACCCGACCCTCTCCAAGGTGTACTCCCTGGAGGAGACCGGCCAGGCGGCCTACGACGTGCACCGCAACCTCCACCAGGGCAAGGTCGGCGTGCTGTGCCTGGCCCCCGAGGAGGGCCTGGGCGTGCGCGACGAGGAGATGCGCGCCACGCACCTCGACGCCATCAACCGCTTCCGCAACATCTGAGACACCCGGGGTCATAGATGACTGAGCGTCAGCCCGCCGAAGGCGTGCGGGAGAAGGACCGGCCGTGGCTCATGCGCACGTACGCCGGTCACTCCACGGCCGAGGCGTCCAACGAGCTGTACCGGCGCAACCTCGCCAAGGGGCAGACAGGGCTCTCCGTGGCCTTCGACCTGCCGACCCAGACCGGCTACGACTCCGACCACATCCTCGCCCGCGGCGAGGTGGGCCGGGTCGGCGTGCCGATCGCGCACCTCGGTGACATGCGCCGGCTGTTCCAGGACATCCCCCTGGAGCAGATGAACACCTCGATGACGATCAACGCCACCGCCATGTGGCTGCTGGCGCTCTACCAGGTCGTCGCCGAGGAGCAGGGCGCGGACATCACCCAGCTCCAGGGCACGACCCAGAACGACATCGTCAAGGAGTACCTGTCCCGCGGGACGCACGTCTTCCCGCCGGGACCGAGCCTGCGTCTGACGACCGACATGATCGCGTACACGGTCTCCCACATCCCGAAGTGGAACCCGATCAACATCTGCAGCTACCACCTGCAGGAGGCGGGCGCCACGCCGGTCCAGGAGATCGCGTACGCGATGTCGACGGCGATCGCGGTCCTGGACGCCGTCCGGGACTCGGGGCAGGTGCCGCAGGAGCGCATGGGCGACGTCGTCGGCCGTATCTCCTTCTTCGTGAACGCGGGTGTCCGCTTCATCGAGGAGATGTGCAAGATGCGCGCCTTCGGCCGCATCTGGGACCAGGTCACGCGTGAGCGCTACGGCATCGAGAACCCCAAGCACCGCCGTTTCCGGTACGGCGTCCAGGTCAACTCCCTAGGGCTGACCGAGGCGCAGCCGGAGAACAACGTCCAGCGGATCGTCCTCGAGATGCTGGCCGTGACGCTCTCGAAGGACGCACGCGCGCGTGCCGTCCAGCTGCCGGCCTGGAACGAGGCCCTCGGTCTCCCCCGGCCCTGGGACCAGCAGTGGTCGCTGCGGATGCAGCAGGTGCTGGCCTACGAGAGCGACCTGCTGGAGTACGCGGACATCTTCGAGGGCTCGCACGTCGTCGAGGCGAAGGTGAGCAAGCTCGTCGAGGAGTCCCTCGCGGAGATCGAGCGGATCCAGGAGATGGGCGGCGCGATGGCCGCCGTCGAGTCGGGCTATCTGAAGTCGCAGCTCGTCTCGTCGCACGCCGAGCGCAGGGCCCGTATCGAATCCGGCCAAGAGAAGATCATCGGCGTCAACATCTTCGAGACGACCGAGCCCAACCCGCTCACGGCCGACCTGGACACCGCGATCCAGACGGTGGACCCGGCCGTCGAGGCCCGGGTGATCGCGGGACTCCAGCACTGGCGCGACACCCGCTACCAGCCGCCCTTCAACCACCCGCGCCCCTGCAAGGCGCTGGAGAAGCTGAAGGAGGCCGCGAAGGGCACCGCCAACCTCATGGAGGCCACCCTGGAGTGCGCCCGCGCGGGCGTGACGACCGGTGAGTGGGCCGGGGCCCTGCGGGAGGTGTTCGGCGAGTTCCGGGCGCCCACGGGCGTCTCCTCGGCGCCGGTCGCGGTCCCCGCGGAGGAGGGCTCGGCGATGGCCGACGTCCGCCGCAAGGTCGAGGTGACCGCCAAGGACCTCGGCGTCGGCAAGCTCCGCTTCCTGGTCGGCAAGCCGGGCCTGGACGGGCACTCCAACGGGGCCGAGCAGATCGCCGTCCGCGCGCGTGACGCCGGCTTCGAGGTGGTCTACCAGGGCATCCGGCTGACCCCGGAGCAGATCGTGGACGCGGCCCTCGCCGAGGACGTGCACGCGGTCGGCCTGTCCATCCTGTCCGGCTCGCACGCCCAGCTGGTGCCGGACGTCCTGGAACGGCTCCGTGTGGCCGGTGCCACAGATATACCGGTGATCGCCGGTGGCATCATCCCGAATGGTGACGCCGAACAGCTGCGGGCAGCCGGAGTGGCCGCGGTCTTCACCCCGAAGGACTTCGACATCACCGGAATCATCGGCCGGATCGTCGACGAGATCCGCAACGCGAACAAGCTCGACCCCCTGGAGGTCCCCGCATGACCGTCAACCGTCTGCGTCCCCGCCGCTCGTGTCTCGCGGTACCGGGAAGCAACCCCCGCTTCCTGGAGAAGGCGCAGGGCCTCCCGGCGGACCAGGTCTTCCTCGACCTGGAGGACGCGTGCGCCCCGCTCGCCAAGCCCGAGGCGCGGCACACCATCGTCAAGTTCCTCAACGAGGGCGACTGGACGGGCAAGACGAGGGTCGTGCGCGTCAACGACTGGACGACCGAGTGGACGTACCGCGATGTCGTCACGGTCGTCGAGGGGGCCGGCCAGAACCTCGACTGCATCATGCTGCCGAAGGTCCAGACGGCCGAGCAGATCGTCGCGCTCGACCTCCTGCTGACCCAGATCGAGAAGACGATGGGCTTCGAGGTCGGCAAGATCGGCATCGAGGCGCAGATCGAGAACGCCCAGGGCCTCAACAACGTCAACGAGATCGCGACGGCCTCCCAGCGCGTCGAGACGATCATCTTCGGCCCGGCCGACTTCATGGCGTCGATCAACATGAAGTCGCTCGTCGTGGGCGAGCAGCCGCCCGGCTACCCGGCGGACGCCTACCACTACATCCTCATGAAGATCCTGATGGCCGCCCGTGCCAACAACCTCCAGGCGATCGACGGCCCCTACCTGCAGATCCGCAACATCGACGGCTACCGCGAGGTCGCCCAGCGCGCCGCGGCCCTCGGTTTCGACGGCAAGTGGGTGCTGCACCCGGGCCAGGTCGAGGCGTCCAACGAGATCTTCTCGCCCTCCCAGGAGGACTACGACCACGCCGAGCTGATCCTGGACGCGTACGACTACTACACGTCCGAGGCGGGCGGCAAGAAGGGCTCGGCGATGCTCGGCGACGAGATGATCGACGAGGCCAGCCGCAAGATGGCGCTGGTCATCTCCGGCAAGGGCCGCGCGGCCGGTATGCAGCGCACCTCCAAGTTCGAGATCCCGGAGGCCTGAGCATGCAGTTCGGACGCACCTACGAGGAGTTCGAGGTCGGGGCGGTCTACAAGCACTGGCCCGGTAAGACGGTCACGGAGTACGACGACCACCTCTTCTGCCTTCTCACCATGAACCACCACCCGCTCCACATGGACGTCAACTACGCCGAGAAGACGACGGACTTCGGCAAGAACGTGGTGGTCGGCAACTACATCTACTCCCTGCTGCTCGGCATGTCCGTGCCGGACGTCTCCGGCAAGGCGATCGCCAACTTGGAGATCGAGTCGCTGAAGCACGTGGCGCCGACCTTCCACGGCGACACGATCTACGGCCAGACGACCGTGCTCGACAAGTGGCCCTCCAAGTCGAAGAACGACCGCGGGATCGTGTACGTCGAGACCAAGGGCTACAAGCAGGACGGCACGCTGGTCTGCGTGTTCCGCCGCAAGGTCATGGTGCCCACCGAGACCTACATCAAGGAGCGCGGCGGCGAGCAGCCCGGCCGCCCGGAACTTCAGGAGGGCTGACCCCCATGGCACGCCTCGCCCAGACCGCCGGTCTGACCGACATCCAGCAGGAGATCCTGTCCACCGTCCGGGACTTCGTGGACAAGGAGATCATCCCGGTCGCGACCGAGCTGGAGCACCGCGACGAGTACCCGCAGCAGATCGTCGACGGGCTCAAGGAGTTGGGCCTGTTCGGCCTGATGATCCCCGAGGAGTACGGCGGTCTGGGCGAGTCCCTCCTGACGTACGCCCTGTGCGTGGAGGAGATCGCCCGCGGCTGGATGTCGGTGTCCGGCATCATCAACACCCACTTCATCGTGGCGTACATGCTCAAGCAGCACGGCACGCAGGAGCAGAAGGACCACTTCCTGCCGCGCATGGCGGCCGGCGACGTCCGGGGCGCCTTCTCGATGTCGGAGCCGGGCCTGGGTTCGGACGTGTCCGCCATCACGTCGAAGGCGGTCAAGGACGGCGACGAGTACGTCCTGAACGGCCAGAAGATGTGGCTCACGAACGGCGGAACGTCAACTCTGGTGGCCGTTCTCGTCCGAAGTGACGAAGGACACCCCGAGGGCACGGCGCCCCACAAGTCGATGACGACCTTCCTGATCGAGAAGGAGCCCGGTTTCGGAGAGGTCCGTCCGGGCCTCACGATCCCCGGGAAGATCGACAAGATGGGTTACAAGGGTGTCGACACCACCGAGCTCATCATGGATGGCCTGCGACTTCCGGCCGATCGTGTGCTCGGCGGGGCCACCGGCCGAGGTTTTTACCAAATGATGGACGGCGTGGAAGTGGGCCGCGTCAATGTGGCGGCGCGTGGCTGCGGTGTCGCTCAGCGTGCCTTCGAGCTGGGCGTCTCGTATGCCCAGCAGCGTCACACTTTCGGCAAGCCGATCGCCCAGCACCAGGCGATTCAGTTCAAGCTGGCCGAGATGGCTACCAAGGTCGAGGCCGCGCATGCGATGATGGTCAACGCGGCACGCAAAAAGGACTCCGGTGAGCGAAACGACCTTGAAGCAGGGATGGCGAAGTACCTCGCCTCCGAATACTGCAAAGAGGTCGTGGAAGACGCCTTCCGGATCCACGGCGGCTACGGCTTCTCCAAGGAGTACGAGATCGAGCGCCTCTACCGTGAGGCTCCGATGCTGCTGATCGGTGAAGGTACCGCCGAGATCCAGAAAATGATCATCGGTCGCAGGCTGCTCGAAGAGTATCGGTTCCAGGGCTAGATGTCCGGATACGGGGTGTTTTCTTGGAGAAGAAGATCACACCCCGTCAACACGGTTCAGCCGCCGACTCGGCTTCCTGGCTTGCCCAGTTGTGGCCCGCGACCGGTACGATCCCGGAAAGCCGCCGTCCCCCGTCTAGTGCGCGGCATCATCCGCTACGAAGGTCATCCATGCCCCACAGCCAAACCTCTGCACCTCGCGACAGCCTGGCAGGCGTACGCCTCGCGCGCGGAGCATCGCCGTGGCTCCTCCCGACCGTCGCCACCGCAGCACTGAGCCTGGTACGCGCGCGCAAGTCCGGCGCCGCCAAGGCCGTCGCCGTGCCCGCCACCGCGCTGGCGGCGGGCATGCTGTGGTTCTTCCGCGACCCCGAGCGCGAGATCGCCCCGGGCCGGGTCATCTCGCCCGCCGACGGTGTGGTGCAGAGCATCATGCCGTGGAAGGACGGCCGCACCCGCGTCGCGATCTTCATGAGCCCGCTCAACGTCCACGTCAACCGCGCGCCGCTCTCCGGCACGGTGACGTCGGTCGAGCACATCCCCGGCGGGTTCGTTCCGGCGTTCAACAAGGAGAGCGAGAACAACGAGCGCGTCGTCTGGCACTTCGACACCGAACTCGGTGACATCGAGATGATCCAGATCGCCGGCGCGGTGGCCCGTCGCATCGTGCCGTACATCCCGCAGGGGACGAAGGTCGAGCAGGGTGACCGCATCGGCCTGATCCGCTTCGGCTCGCGCGTCGACATCTACCTGCCCGAGGGCGTGGAGGTCGCGGTCGAGGTCGGCCAGAAGACGGTGGCTGGGGTGACTCGCATTGACCGTGATTGATCCCGAGACCCAGGCGGGCTGGGTGCCCGAGGCCGACGAGGTCGACGACGAGGAGGAGATGCCTCTTTCTCTCCGCCTCTCAATAGCGGACACCCTCACCCTCGGCAACGCCACGTGCGGCTTCATGGCGGTGTACTTCACCACCACCGGCATCCTGATCCCGCACCTCACCGACAGCCAGGAGTCCGGCATGGCGCGCAACAGCGCGGCCACGGCGGTCATCCTGATGCTGTGCGCGGCGGTCTTCGACCTGTTCGACGGCCTGGTGGCGCGCAAGCTGCGCTCCTCGCCGATGGGCGCGGAGCTGGACAACCTCTCCGACCTGATCAGCTTCGGCCTCGCGCCGGCGTACTTCGTCCTCGTCTACGGCATGGTGGCGGACGACGCGTCGCAGAAGGTCGCCGCGGTCGGAGCGGTGGTGGTGCTCCTCGCGGTGGTGCTGAGACTCGCGCGGTTCTCCTGTGTGACGGTGAAGGACGGCACCTTCCAGGGCATGCCGTCGCCGTTCGGTGCGCTCACCGTCGTCTCGATCGTGCTCCTCGAGCTCCCCTTCGTGGCGACGCTGCTGGCGATCGTGGGCACGGCCTGGCTGATGGTGAGCCGGGTCGAGTACCCGAAGCCGCGGGGCCGCCTCGCGGTCGCGATGCTCTCCTGGATCGTCCTCGGCATGGGTCTCCTCGCGGCCTGGGCGTTCGGCGCCCCCAGCGGCCAGCTCCTCCTCCAGACGGGCTGCGCGCTCCAGCTGGTGATGGGCGCGGTGATCCCGCTGTTCGCCACGGCCCGCCGCGTGAACAACTTCCGCGACAACAGGCGCGAGGCGAGGGCGGCCCAGCTGCCGTAAGGCTCCGCCGTATCGCCCCGAGGGGCCCGAACCGGTACCGGTTCGGGCCCCTCGTCGTCGGGCGGCGGGCCCCAGAAGGGGTCCGCCTGTCGGCTCACGCCCCCGGTGTGTACCCCTGGGCCGCCTCCGAGGCCCCCGCCTCCTTCACGACCTTCATGCCACCCGTGACGTTCTTGTCCGGCTGAAGGATCACGCTCTGCCTGGAGGACGGCGACTTGGGGTCGGTGAAGTCCTGGGTGACGCCGAAGCCGATGTCGTAGGAGCCGATCGACAGCAGGGCCTTGTCCACGCCCTCGCGGGTGAGGTCCTTGTTCGTGCAGGCCTTCTTCAGGGCCTCGCCGAAGGCCGACGCGGCGGTCCAGCCGGCCACGATGCCGTTGTCCAGGGCGTCGTCCGGGTAGGCGGCCCGGTAGTCGGCGACAAGCTTCTTCGCCTCGGGGGTGTCCGCGCCGATGGGGAGCGAGGGCGAGGCCACGTAGTAGTTCTTCATCAGGGCGGGCCCTGCCTGCGTGGCGAGCAGCTGCGGAGCGAAGGCCGAGTTGTTGCCGATGACCGGTACGGCGAAGCCGCTCGCCGCCGCCACCCCGACCAGCGAGGCCGCCTGCCGCGGGCCCGCGCTGATCACGATCGCCTTGACGCCGGCCTGCTTGAGGGCGGTGACCTGGGCGGTCATGTCGTTGTCGGTGGGCTTGATCTTCTGCTCGACGACGGTCAGCCCGGCCTCCTTCGCGATGTGCTTCGAACCGACCAGCGCGCTCTCGCCGTAGTCGCCCTCGAAGTAGACGTGACCGATCCTGTCGCCCTTCTTCACCCCCTTCTCCTTCATCAGGAAGTCGACCGCGTTGATCGTCTCGATGTCGTAGGTGGATCCGATGACCCGGATGTACGGACTGCCGAGCAGCGCCGACGACCAGGCCTGCGGGAGCACCAGCCCCTTGTCCTGGCCGTCGATGCGCTGCTTGACCGCGGCGACGAACGGTGAGCCGATGAACTGCGCGAACCCGAGCACCTTCGGCTCCAGCTCGGTGTAGCCGGAGACGGCTTTCTGCGGGTCGTAGCCGTGGTCCCGCACCGAGAGGGCCACCTTGTAGCCGCAGACGCCTCCGGCGGCATTGAGCTGCTTCACGTACAGCTGCTGGGCCTGGGTGACGCTCTTGCCGAGGGTCGCGTAGACGCCGGTCATGTCGGTGAGCGCGCCCAGTGTGATCGTCTTCCCGGAGATGCCCTCCCCGGTCCGCACCCCGCCCGCGCCCGACTTGCCGCCGTCCCCGTCGTCGGAGTCCTTGGCCTTGGAGCTGCACCCGGCCAGCACCAGCAGCGCGGCGAGCGCTCCCGCGGCGGCCCTGGCGGCGTATGTCCTCATCATCGTTCCTCCCCTGAATGGGTTGTGACTCGACGCCGTACGACCGTCCCGACCAGGCCGCCGGGCAGGAACAGCACCACCAGCACGACGGCGGCGCCGTAGAGGTACCGGGATGCCTCGCCCGGTGCGATACCGCCCGTGCCGGGGGCGGAGACCAGCGGCAGCGCGTCGCTGTAGCGGGTCAGCAGTTGCGGCAGCAGCGACACGAACACGGCCCCGGCCACCGCCCCGGAGACCGAGCCGAGCCCTCCGATGACGATCATCGCGAGGTACTCGAGCGAGAGCGTGATGCCGAAGTAGTCGGGCACGGTCCGCTGGAAGACCAGGGCGAGGAGTACGCCCGCGAGCCCCGCGTACATCGAGGACAGCACGAAGACGGCGGCACGGTGGCGGGCGACCGGCACACCGAGCACTCCGGCGGCGATGCGGTGGTCGCGGATGGCGTTCATCGCCCGGCCCGGACGGCCGCGCAGGACGCCCCGCGCGAAGAGGGCGCCGGCCGCCAGCAGGACCAGAGCGGCGTACCAGAGCTTCTCGGCCGACCCGAAGGGCACGGCGGCGACGAGGAGTTCGCGGTCGTCGAAGGTGAGGCCGAACAGGCTCAGCGGCGGTACGTCACGGCCGTTGGCGCCGCCGGTCAGGTCATGGGCGTTGAACATGACGTGCTGGCCGATGAAGACGAGCGCGAGGGTGGCGATGCCAAGGTAGGCGCCCCCGAGCCGGCCGGAGATGGGGCTGAACAGCCCGCCCGCGAGGCCCGCGACCAGCACCGCGAGCACGGCCGCGAGCCAGGTCGGCAGCCCCAGGCCGGTGAGTCCGTCGCCGCCGTCCGCGGCGAACACGCAGTAGCCGTAGGCGCCGACGGCGAGGAAGAAGGCGTGCCCCATGGAGAGCTGTCCGGTCGCCCCGGTCAGGAGGTTGATGCCGATGGCGCCGATCGCGGCGGCCATCGCGAACAGGCCTGTCTGGAGCCAGAACCGGTCCAGGTAGAAGGGCAGCGCCAGGAGGACGGCAGCCCCGGCGCCCCAGACCCAGGTCCGTGTCCTGACGAGCCGCAACGGCTTCACGAGGGCCTCAGACACGGGCGAGCTCCTTCGTGCCGAACAGCCCCGCGGGCCGTAGGAGCAGGATCGCGACCATCACGAGATAGGGCGCGAGGTCGCCCAGCCCCCGCCCCAGGAAGGTCAGATCGCTCTGGTAGCCGGTGGCGAGGGACTCCGTGACCCCGACCAGGAGCCCGCCCACCAGCGCGCCCGTCGTGGAGTCGAGGCCGCCGAGGATGGCGGCCGGGAACGCCTTGAGCGCGGCCAGCGAGGTCGCCCGTTCCAGGCCGGGCGTCGGGAACACGGTGAGGAACAGGGCCGCCACGGCGGCGAGTCCGCCCGCCACCGCCCAGGCGCCCAGCGACACCCGGCCCAGCCGCACCCCCATCAGCGCGGCCGTCTCCGAGCTCTCCGCCGCCGCCCGCATCGCCACTCCCCACGAGGTGTACCGGAACGCCAGCAGGAACGCGGTGATGAGCAGCGCGGCGGCCACGAACGCGGCGATCCGGGTGTGGGCCAGCGAGATCGGCCCGAGCCTGAGCACGGCGTCGCCCCAGGGGTCGCCGAGCGCGAGGACGTCCGTGCCGATACGGCGGGTCAGCTCGGTGGTCAGCAGGATGTCCACGCCGATGGTGACGATGGCCAGGACGCTGTGGTCGCTGCCCCGGTACCGCCGCATCACCAGGAACTCCACGGCGGCCCCCACCAGCGCTGCGCCCGCGATCCCGGCGAGCAGCGCGGGCCAGAACCCGATGTCGTCGTGGAGGACCGCGGTGACGTACCCGCCCGCCAGCAGCAGGGACGCGTGGGCGAAGTTGACCACCTCGGTGGCCCGGAAGATCACCACGAAACCGAGGGCGATGAGCGCGTACACCGACCCCAGCGAGATGCCGTTCAGCAGGATCTCGGCGAAGGTGCTCATGACGCGGTCCCCAGGTATGCCTGTACGACGGCCGGATCGTTCTGTACGTCGACGGGGGCGCCGTCGGCGATCCGGCGCCCGAAGTCCAGTACGGTCACCGCGTCCGCGAGCCGCATGACCACCCCCATGTCGTGTTCCACCAGGACGATCGAGATGCCGAGGGAGTCGCGCACCCCCGCGATCACGGCTGCCGTCCGGCGCCGTTCGTCGGCGGTCATGCCCGCGACCGGCTCGTCGAGGAGCAGCAGCCGGGGTTCCATGCAGAGCGCCCGGGCGAGTTCGGCCAGCTTCTGCTGCCCGTACGGCAGTGAGCCGGCGGGGCGGCCCAGGCAGTCGGCGATGCCGACGAACTCGGCGATCTCGCGGACGCGTTCACGGTGCAGCCGTTCCTCGCGAGCCGCGGACGGCAGCCGGAGTCCCGCGGCGAGGAAGCCGGTGCGGGTGAGCCGGTGCCGGCCGAGGAGCAGGCAGTCCTCGACCGACGCGCGGGGCGGCAGCGCGAGGTTCTGGAAGATGCGGGCGACACCGAGGGCGGCGATGCGGTGCGCGGGCATGCCGGTCAGCTCGTGCGCACCGAAGCGGACGCTGCCGGACGTGGCCCGGTAGACGCCGGACAGGACGTTGAAGCAGGTCGACTTTCCGGCGCCGTTGGGGCCGATGAGGGCGTGGACGGTGCCGGGGCGGACGGTGAAGCCGACGTCGTCGAGGGCGGTGAGTCCGGCGAAGCGGACGGTGAGGTGACGCACTTCCAATGCCTGGCCGCTCACCCCTGCCACCTCGTCAGGGTCCGTCCGGTCGCCTGTTCGGCGTCGGCCGCCGCGTCCTCGTCGACCACGCCCAGGTAGCGGCGGCGCACCTCGTCGGACGCGGACAGTTCGGCGGCGGGGCCCGACAGGGTGACCTCGCCGACTTCGAGGACGTACGCGCGCGTGGCGAGACTCAGGGCGAGTGCCGCGTTCTGCTCGACGAGGAGGACGGAGGTGCCCTGGGTGTTGATCTCGCGGACGGTGTCGGCGATCCGCCGGGCCATGAGCGGGGCGAGACCGAGGGAGGGTTCGTCGAGGAGGAGGACGCGGGGGGCGGCCATCAGGGCGCGGGCGACGGCGAGCATCTGCTGTTCGCCGCCGGAGAGGAGTCCGGCGCGCTGGCCCGCGCGTTCGGCGAGGACGGGGAACAGTTCGTGGACGCGGTCCAGGGCCGTGGACCGTCCCGCGCGGGTGCCGCCGAGGGCTCCCGCGCGGAGGTTGTCGGCGACCGTCATGCGGGCGAACACCCGTCTTCCCTCCGGTACCTGGGAGATGCCGGCGGCGACCACGCGGTCGGGTGCCAGGCCGTCGAGGCGGCGGCCGTCCAGGGTCACCGTGCCCTCGGTGACCGCGCCGCCGTGGAAGGCGAGGGTGCGGCTGATCGCGCGGAGCAGGGTGGACTTGCCCGCTCCGTTGCCGCCGAGCACCGTCACCACGGCGCCCTCGGGCACCTCCAGGGACACCCGGCGCAGGGCGCGCACGGGACCGTACCCGACCGACAGGTCCTGGACGACCAGTCCGGCTCCGGTCATGGACTCCCCCCTTGTCCGCACTCGGTGTGGCGCTCACCCCAGCACCGGCGCGGGCGGGCGTCCACGGCCTGCGGCGGAATCGCTGCGGGTGCCCAGCGGGCCGGTGCCGCCGTTGTGCGCGTGCACAACACCGCGTGTCAGGGGCCTGTGCGCGGCCGGGTCCCGATGGCATCCTCCGGGAATGGGAGGGCGAAGGCCGCGGACCGGTCATGACTGGAAGCTGCTCGCGGAGTCCTGCACGACTCTGCTGGAACGGGTGCCCGAGCTCGTCGACGAGCACCTCAGGCAACTCACCGACCACTCCCCCGTCTACGGCCAGGTGCTGCCGTACGACCAGCAGTGGCGGGAGGCGGAGGAGGCGATGCGGATCGGCATCGAGACGATCTCCGCGCCCCGGGACTCGCCGCGCCGCGATCTGGAGTACGCCGAGGACGCGGGCCGGCGCCGGGCCCACCAGGGGCTGCCGCTGGACCTCCTGGTGCACGCCTACCGGAACGCCGGTTACCTGGTGTGGGATGCGCTCGTGGAGGGGACGGCCGGGCGGGAGCCGGAGCGGCTCGCGGCGCTGATGCGGTCGACGACGATGGTGTGGTCGGCGGTGGACGCGCAGGCGCAGGCGGCGTCGGAGGCGTACCGGGCCACCGAGGCGGAGCTCAGACGGCGTACGGACGAACAGCTCCAGGCGCTCCTCGACGCCCTGCTGGAGGGGCAGTCGACGCCCGGGCTCGCGGCCCGCGCGGCGGCGGGGCTCGATCTGCCGGAGCACGGGCCGTACGCGGTGGTGGTGCTGCGGGCCGAGCGGCGGGAGGCGGCGGAGCGGCCGGTGCGGGGTGCCGGGTTCCGGTTCATCTGGCGGATGCGGGCGGACGGCGAGGTGGCGGTCGTGGCGCTCGCGCCGGGGCAGGGCCTGGACGGCGTGGCGCGCGCGTTGGAGGGGCGCTGCTCAGGGCCGGGCGGGATCAGCCCGGTGGTGCCGGGGCTCGCCGAGCTGGGCCGGGCCCGGCGGCTCGCGGAACTGGCGCTGCGCACCTGTCCGCCGGACGCCACCGCGGTCGTACGCCTTGATCAGCGGATGCCGACCGCGCTGGTGGTGAGCCAGCCGGAGCTGGCCGACCGGCTGGTGAAGGACGTGTTCGGCGCGCTCCTGGAGCTGGAGCCCGCCGACCGGGCCGTACTGCTCGAGACCCTCGACGTGTGGCTGGTGTGCGAGGGGTCGGCGGGGCGGGCCGCCGGGCGGCTGTACTGCCATCGCAACACCGTCTTCAACCGGCTGCGGCGGCTGGAGCAGCTCACGTCCCGGTCGTTGGCCCGTCCCCGGGACCTGATCGAGATGACGCTGGCGCTGGACGCGTACCGGCTGTCGGGCGGGCGCCGCTGAGCTCGGACGAGGAGATCCCGGCCCGGCCGGGTGGCGTCGGCCGAGGACGCACCGGCGGCCCCGGCCGACCTCGGACGCGGACACACCGGCCACCCTGACTCACCGCGGATGAGGACGCCCGGGCCGACCGCGGACGCACCCGACCGACCCGGCCGGACTCGGACGCGGAAAGCCGGTCGGCGGCTGACCAGGCCGGACTCAGACCAGGAAGTCCCGGCCGATCCGCTCCGCCGCGTCCTCCAGGATCGGGCCAGCCTCGGCGATGCACTTCTGGATGTCGGGCTCGACGTCGGTCAGCGGGTAGGCGCGGCGGATGCCCGCCCTGCCGATGGCCTCCGGCGGCAGCGCGAGGCGGCCGCACACCGCGACGACCTCCTTGCCCGCCGCGCGTGCGGCCGCGGCCACGCCCGCCGGGGCCTTGCCGTGCAGGGTCTGCTCGTCGAGGGAGCCCTCGCCGGTGATCACCAGGTCGGCCCACTGCAGCGCGGGGGCGAAGCCGAGGACGTCGAGCATGACCTCGATGCCGGGGCGGAAGCGGGCGCCGAGCAGGAGGGCGCCGTAGCCGATGCCGCCGGCCGCGCCCGCACCCGGTGCGGCGGCGTGCTCGGCGGCCTTCGCGCCGACGGCCTCCTCCAGCACCTTCGCGTAGTGGGCGAGGGCGGTGTCCAGGGCCTCGACGTCGTCCGGGGAGGCGCCCTTCTGCGGGCCGTAGACCGCGGGGGCGCCCTTGGGGCCGGTCAGCGGGTTGTCGACATCGCTGGCCAGGATGAACTCGACGGAGGCGAACCGCGGGTCCAGGTCCGACAGGTCGGCCGAGGCCAGGTCGGCGAGGCCGCCACCACCGGGGGCCACGGGCTCGCCGTCGGCGTCCAGGAAGCGGGCGCCGAGCGCGGAGAGCATGCCCGCGCCGCCGTCCGTGGTGGCGCTGCCGCCGACCCCGAACACGATCGTGCGGGCACCTGCGTCCAGCGCGGCGCGCAGCAGCTCTCCGGAGCCGTACGTGGATGCGGTGAGCGGCGCGAAGACACCCGCGGGAAGCCGCTGCAGGCCGCTGGCCTCGGCCATCTCCACGACGGCCGTGTCCCCGCGTACCGCGAAGGCGGCCGTGACGTCCTGCCCGAGGGGCCCGGCGACCGCCACCTCCCGGCGCTCGAACCCGGCCGCGACGGCCGCGGCGACGGTGCCGTCACCGCCGTCGGCGACGGGCAGTGCCTCCACCTCCACGCCCGGCACGACCCGGCGCAGCCCGGCCTCCACCCGCTCGGCGACCTGCACGGCCGTGAGCGAGCCCTTGAACTTGTCCGCGGCGATGAGCACGCGCTGTGTCACGTCTTCCCCTTGCTCTCCGGGCCTCGCGCACGTCAAGGCCAGTCGCGCCGTTGCGACCTTAACCGCAGACGTCCCCCGCCGTCATGCACCGCCCAGAGGCTGAGAAGGCCCCGAGAACCCTCTGTGCGCCTCCCCGCAATGGGGTAAATCGGAGCTATGACCCCTGTGGGCACTGAGCCAGAGCTCGCCGACCGCATCCTCGGGGGCCGGCTGGGCCGGATCGCGGGCAACATGCTCGGCCAACCGGTCGAACAGGGCGACCTGTGGACGCGGGACCGGATCGACCGCTGTCTCCGGCAGGCCGCCGCCCTGCCCCTGACCGACCGCCTTCCCGAGCCCGTCGCCGAGAGTGACGGCTTCGAGCTGCGGCCCGAGTGGCGCGAGTGCGTGCGCGGCCGGATCCACGGCAGCTGCCGGGACGACGACGTCGGCTACGCCATGCTCGGCCTCAGCGAGGCGGCACGGCGCGGCGCACTGCCCCCAGTCCGTCACCCAGCCCGGCTCGTCGATGTCTGCCGGCGCCGACCGGTCGGGGCGGGAGGCGATTCCGCTCGCCATCGCGCGGCGCCTTGAAGTACACCTCGTCCTCCGACTCCACGGCGTTCAGACTGATGCACAGGGCGGCCGGCGCCGCTCGATGTCGAGCGCCGCACCTTGAGTACCTGCCGGATCGTCACTGTGTCGTCCACCCCGTCATGGTCCGATCGCTCAGACAGACAGCGTTCCGGGTCGACGGCCTGTCGTGGCCGCCCCATGACGGTGAGGGCCCCGTACAACGGTTCTGCACTCCGGCGCCAAGTCCCCTCGCGCTTTGTGCTGACACGGCCGCGGCGACGCCATGAGCACGCCCGTGAACAGCGGACTGACCGCTTGTCAGCAGGAAACGGCGCGGACGCATGCGGCAATGCCCGCATGGGCCCCAGGACCCCCAGGTGACGGCCCGACAGCTCTTCTCCTGTGCTGAGCGACGCCGATGGTTCGTTCGCGCAGGGAGCCTGCCAACAGCGTTGTGTGACAGTCGTGTTGATGTCGTCGGCTGTCTCCTGAGGCGCCTGCTGAGGGCAATGGTTGCGGTGATAGCATGCCCGCGTCCGCGACCTTGATCCACTCAGGTCGGGTGCCATATGGGGGTTGGCTTCCTTGCCGTGACAGCAGCCGTTCAGTTCTTGGTGGATGCGCTGTGGATCATCGCGCGATAGATCGACCGATGTCTGCAACCGTGCCGGGAAAGGCTCCCATGAATCAAGAGGCGCTCATATGGTGCCTGGCCTCGGTGGCGGCGATAGCCGTTGCTGCGGTCGTGGTGCTCACTCTCCGTAGCAGAGCCCTGGGGGCGAAGTTGCGGCGGGCGGAGGCTGACGTGCAGCAGGCGAAGGCCGCTGCTCAGCGTCAGGTGGAGGCCGCGAACAACGAGTTGGTGCAGTTCCAGGAAGAGCGAGCTGCCGTCATCCAAGAAGCCGAGCAGGCGGCAGAGGACAGGACCAAGGGCGTTCTGAAGGGAGCGGCCCGTTTCTTGCAGACTCTTACGGCGGAGTCCACGACGCTCCTGGACAGGATTCAGCGCGATTACGGAGGCCACCCTGTCCTGAAGGACCTGCTCGAGGTGCATCACGCGAATGCGCAGATGGCACGCAGGGCCGAGGGCATCGCCGTGCTGTGCGGAGGACCGCTCGGTCGCCGCAAGAGGGCCGCGAGCATCTACGACGTGGTGCGCAGCGCACAGGGCCAGATCAGGAATTTTCAGCGAGTCGAGCTGTTGCAGGACAGCAATGTCGCGCTGAAGGCCACGGCGGTGGCGCCGGTCGCATTGACGGTGGCGGAACTGCTGGACAACGCCGCGTCGTTCTCACAGCAGGATGCGCCGATCGAGGTCACGTTCAAGCGAGTGCAGAACTACATGTGCATCGTGATCGATGACGCCGGCGTCAGCATGAGCGACGAGGACCGGCAGGCGGCGATGGAACTGCTGTCCGGCGAGACGGCCCCTCGGCTGTCTCAGATGGGAACCCAGCCCAAATTCGGTTTCTCCGTGATCGGCCTGCTCGCCCGTCAGTACGGTTTCAGCGTCGACGTCACCGGAGTTTCCCGGTACGGCGGTGTCAGGGCCGTGGTTCGCCTGCCCGAGGAGTTGTGGACCATGGAGGAGACGCCACCGCCTGCCCAGGACGCGCCTGTCAGCATCCGACGCAACGAGAGCCAGACAAGCCAGCCGCACGCTGTAGAGGCTGTCGGACGTACAGCGCACGGCCTGCCGAAGCGCGGCCAGCGCCAGACCCCCATCGCAAGTGTCACCGACGCCGGCCTCCGCAGTGCACCGTCGCCGGTGCGCGAGGTCTCCGCCAGCCGTTCCGGGCGGAGCCTGGGGGGCTTCCAGCGCGGCACCCTCGCGGGCCGGGAGACCGAGGCTTCGTCACCTGAAGGGTCTGAAGACCGATGACCGACGACCTGTCGTGGATGGTCAAGGACATCGTGGACAACATCCCCGGCGCACGGCATGCCGTTGTGCTGTCCGCGGACGGCATATCCAAGGGCGCCACGGACGGCCTGACCAGCGGCGGCATCAAGGACATCTCGGCCGCCATGGCCAGCATGCAGTCGCTCAGCAGGGCGACGGCCCGGTTCGCAGGGCCGGTGAAGGAGTGGCGGTGGAATCAGACCCTCGTCGAGTTCGAGGACGGATGGATCCTGGTGACGGAGGCGGGAAGGGGTGCCTACCTGGCCGCTGCCGCCGCCCCCGATGTTGATTTGCAGGCACTCTCGTACCGCATGCAACGGCTCGTCGCCCGGCTGGGTGACCACCTCACATCCGCTCCCCGCGTGAACGGCGCCGCTGTGGCCGTGGATGCCCAGCTGGTCCAGGACGAGACGGCGGGTGGTCTGGGTTCCGTGCTTCCTGAGCTGGACAAGGCAGTTGCCGAGGTCCGGGGAGCGCGCCACGCCGTCTTGCTCGGCATCGATGGCCTGCTCAGGGGCACGACGTCAAGCATCGGCAAGGACATGGCGGACATCATCTCCGCAGCGATGTCGGGCATGGTGGCCTACAGCCGGGCCACGGCGCCGTTCGCCGGCGGGCGCCACGACACTTGGCGCCAAACGCTCGTGGAGTTCGAGCACGGCTGGGTCTTTCTGATCTCGGCCGGTCCCGGGGCCTACCTGGCGGCCTCGGCTGAACACGACTGCGACATCGAAGAGTTCCTCTCGCGTCTGGAAGACGTGGTGCCCGCGCTGAGCGCGGCCTCAGCACCGCAGACAGGGACGGTGGGCCATGCATGACGATCAAGAACCACCGCTGGAACTGACGTCCGAATTAGTACCTCTTTTCGTGATCGCCAAGGGCCGGGACCTGCCCGCGGACCACGAGTACTCGCGCACCGCGCTCGTTACTGCCCAGGAAGGCATGTCCGCAGCGGCACGCACCCTCACCCCGGAAGCCCGCGAGGTCATGGACCTGGTCTCCGACGGTCTCCTGTCTGTGGCGGAAGTAGCCGGGCGCACACAACTGCCGCTGGGCATCGTGCGGATACTGATCGCACATTTGGCAGAGGTCGGGCTGGTCTTCGTGCGGCCTCCCACGCCGCGGGCCGTGGCTCATGACCGCGCACTGCTCCAAGCCGTCGTCGACGGCTTGCAGAAGAGTTTCGGAGCGTGACATGTACCTGGAACCAACCGTCACCACGGCCGTAAAGGTCCTCGTCGTGGGCCCCTTCGGGGTCGGCAAGACCACGTACATCGGCAGCCTCTCCGAGATCGTCCCGCTCCGGACCGAAGAGGAAATCACCGAGGCCAGCGAGGGTTACGACGACCTCTCGAACATGCCGGACAAGACCACCACGACCGTGGCCATGGACTTCGGCCGGCGCACCCTCAACGAGAAACTGGTCCTCTATCTCTTCGGAACGCCGGGCCAAGAGCGTTTCAAGGAGATGTGGGAGGAACTGTCGAGAGGCGCTCTGGGCGCCCTGGTGCTCGTCGATCCCGACCGGCTCGACGAGGCGTTCCCGGTGCTGGACCTGGTCGAAAAATTCGACCTCGCCATGACCATCGGCGTCAACACCAAGGACGGGACGCCGAAGTACGATCTCGACGAGATACGCGAGGCCCTGCTTCTCCCTGCGGAGATCCCCGTCGTGAACGTCGATGCGCGCAGTCAGCAGTCGTCGGCCGAGGCCCTCATCACCCTCGTGCAACACCTCATGTCCACCCTCGCCTAGGAGCCCCGGCATGCAACCCCACCACGACACCAGCCCGGAGATACCACCCGGCTGCCCCGCACACGGCAACGTCCCTTTGTACGGACCGCAGTTCGCCTCCGACATCGAGGGCACCTACGAGTACCTGCGCTCGCTCGGCCCGATCGCCCCTGTGGACATTGCGCCCGGGGTCGAGGTCGAGTTGGTCACCAGCTACGACACGGCACTGAAGATCTTGCAGGACTCCACGACGTTCGTCCGGGACTCCCGACGCTGGAACGCCCTCAACGAGGGGCGTGTCCCCCAGGACAGCCCGGCCCTGCCCATGATGGGTTACCGGCCCAACGCGCTCTTCGCCGACGGCTCACGCCACGCTCGGCTGCGCCAGCCCGTCACTGAGAGTCTGGCCACGATCAATGAGCTCCAGCTGGTCCGGCAGGTGCAGCAGTCCGCCGGGTATCTGATCAGCCGCTTCGGCGCCCGCGGGCAGGCAGATTTGATGGCGGACTACGCAGGACCGCTGCCGCTGCTCGTCTTCAGCGACCAGTTCGGATGCCCGCCGGAGATCGGCGACCGCGTCATTGTAGGGATCAGCGGCATTTTCGAAGGCACGCCCGGTGCGGACGAGATACTCGTCGCGGCGCTCATGGAGCTGATCGCTCTCAAGCGCCAGAGCCCCGGAGCGGACCTGACAACGCGTCTGATGGTGCACCCCGCCCAGCTCACCGACGAGGAAGTACTCCACCAGCTCGTCACCCTGCTCTCCGGCGGCACCGCGCCGCTGGCGGCCGCCATCGGCACCGCCACCGCTCTGTACCTCAGCGAGGACTGGCCCCAAGGGCGGTCGGTCGAGGACGCAGTCGCCCAGACACTGTGGTCGTACCCGCCGATCGCCAACTATGCGGGCCACTACCCGACCCATGACGTCGAAGTCGACGGCAAGACGCTTCGCGCCGGCGATCCGGTTCTCATCTCCTTCGCGGCGGCCAACACCGACCCCAGGTTGGACGTGCACCGCGAGCAGCTCAGCTCCAAGGCGCATCTGGCATTCGGAGCCGGGCCGCATGCCTGCCCGGCCAAGGATCCAGCCGTCATGATCGTCGTCGCTGCCGTCGAGGCTCTGCTCAACCGGCTGCCCGATGTCGAGACCCGGATCGCCTTCAAGTCGCTCGCCTGGAGCGAATCACCGTGGAGCCGTTCACTGGTGACGGTTCCCATCCGGTTCACTCCGCCCTCGGCGCCGTCAGCCGCTTCAACTGCTCCCAAGGCCGCGGAGACCGTTCGACCGTCGGTGGCCCCCGTCGCGCCCGCCGCCTCCCGGCCGGCTCACGCTGCACCTGCCAAGGGCCTGTTCAGCCGCTTCCTGGCATGGACGCGGGGCGAGTGACGTAAGTAACCCTATAAGAACACTGTGTTATTGGATGCTTCAATCACCCGGCGGGTACGTATGGCGGCTGTGCTCAGAAAGGGGCCGTCATCGTGGGAAGCGTCACGACGCCGTCGTTCGACCGCCGGACCGCAGTTTCCCTCATCTCCCGTCTACGGACGGCACGAGGCCAGGACAATCCCTTCCCGATCTACAAGGAGCTCCGCTCCCAGGGCGCGATCATTCCCGCGCCCTGGGGCGGATACCTCGTGACCAGCTACGACCTGTGCGACCACATACTGCGCAACAGGGCATGGCTGGAGCCGGACAAACCCTGGCGGGAGCGTCAGGGACCCCGCACCCGCTGGAGCGCCCCTTCGGCGCGTGAGATCGGCAGCACGCTGCCGGCCCTCAACCCACCGGACCACACCCGGGCCCGCCGGGCGGCCGGCGTCGCCTTCGACCGCGGGACATTCGAGCGGCTGGGCCGGACCGTCACCCAGGCCACCGACCATCTCCTCGACGCCCTTGCCGACCGGCTGCGTGACGGAGAAGCAGACTTCGCCGCCCTGGTGAGCGAAGAACTGCCGATCGCCACCATCGGCAACTGGCTCGAGCTGCCGGCCGCCGACTGGCCCCGACTGCGGGAACTGACCCACGAACAGGTCTTTACGCAGGAACTGCTCCCCTCCGCAAGTCAGCTGGCCCGCTCCGACGTCGCCATGGAAGAACTGCGCGCATACTTCCGGGACTTGGTGCGCGACCGGCGCCCCCGCCTGGGCGAGGATCCCGTGTCACGGTGGATCACCACATGGGACTCACTCGAACCCGACCAGGACAAGGCCGACCAAGAGGTCTACTACCTGGCTCTGTTCGTCCTGCTGGCAGCTTTGGAGACCACCTCCACCCTGCTGTCGACGATGACGCTCCAGCTGGTCGAGAACCCGGGCCACTGGGACCTGGTCGCCGCAGATCCCGACGAACTCGTGCCCGCCTTCGTCGAGGAGGCGCTGCGCTATGACCCTCCTACGCACGTCATCAGCCGCGTCTCCGCCACCGACTGCCTCCTGGAGGGCGTCCGGATCCGCAAGGACGACATGGTCCACCTCATGGTGGGCGCCGCCCACCGGGACCCGGCCAAGCACCCCCGTCCTGGACGTTTCGACCCCCACCGCAGACCTGCCCATCTCGCCTTCAGCGGAGGCATCCACTACTGCCTCGGCGCCCCGCTGGCCCGGCTGGAGGCCCAGACCCTGCTCCGTCAACTGATCAGTCGCCTGCCCCGCCTCACTCTCGTGCGCCCACCGGCGAGAGCACCCAGAGTGGCGTTCAGGCGATTGCTGAACCTGGATGTCGCCCTCGCATGAACGAAGCACCCGCTCCCCCCGCCACGGCCTCCCGTGAGTCCATACGAGTCGAGCAGGAGGGAGCCGTGCTCCACGTACGGCTCAATCCCTCCCAGCACCACGACACACTGAGCATGGCCGTCGTGGAGGCCCTCACCGATCTCCTCGACGATCTGCCCCCCGACGTCCGGGTGCTGGTCCTGTCGTCTCTCGGCGAGGACTTCTGCACAGGAGCCGATCGCGGCGAATACGCGGCCGCCCTCGCCACAGACCCGACGGGCGCCACCCTGCGGCGCATCGCCGACAAGGCCCACCGCCTGTGCCAGGCCCTGGAGACGACCCACGCCATCACCATCGGACGGCTCCACGGCGGCGTCCTCGGCGCCGGCCTCGCACTCGCCGCCTACTGCGACCTGCGGGCAGGCGCAAACACCTGTCGGTTCCGCATGCCGGAGGTCGGAGTGGGCCTACCGCCCGCCTGGGGCGGAGCCATGGGACGTTTGATCTCCGAAGCCGGCGTCGCCAGGATCCGCGAACTCATGCTCACCTCCGACCAGTTCGACGCGCCCACGGCCCACCGCCTCGGGCTCCTCCACCAGACAGCCCCCCTCGACCAGCTGGACGCCGTCATCGAGAGATGGACGAAGCCACTGCTGCGACGCTCACACGAAGCCCTCGTCCTGACCAAACGCATGCTGGCCGGCTACGCCCGCGCCGACCGTACGGCCGACGTCGCCCTCCTCGACTCCCACCTCCTGACGTCCCACTTCGCCCGGCTGGGGTAGGAACCGTCCAACGCGTGGGTGCCCCTTCCCCCGGTAGGGACACCCCCGATGCCCTCGCAGACGATGGGCAGCAGGCACGCGAGAAACACTGTCTGCTCGCCCATCTCATGCTGGGTACCCCGGCCTTCGTTCCGTCCTTACGATGCGCGCGGTCCACCAACGGCCACGGAGAGCCCGAACATGTTCCACACCGACGCGCTCGAACGGCTGGTGCCGTTCACTGGTGACGGTCTCTTCCGCGTGGGCTGCACTCAAAGAGCAGGCTGCTGTACGACGGAAAACTGCACACGCTGACGACGGTCGGGGAGGAGACCGCCGGGCTGCCGTACGGCGACGGCGACTTCACCCGCACCATCACGCTCACCGTCCGGGGCGGTCTGGACACCGACTCCAACGCGCGACCGCGGGTTCGGTGGCCGGCGTGCTCACCGGGGCGGACGCGGTCCCGGACCAGGGGAAGGAACCGCTGGAGGACCGGGTGCGCAGCGCGGTGTTCGGCTGCGACGGGGTGCACATCAGCGAACTGACGAAGCGGACACTGCGGTTGGCCGGGGGGGCGGAGGCGGAGGCCTGAGGCGGCCGGACCGGACCGGGGCTCTGGGAAGCCGGGGCGTGGCGGTGCGGAAGCCGGGCCGCGGCGCGCGGAAGCCCGGTGAGGGCAGTGCGGAAGCCCGGCCGCGGCGCGCGGAGACCCGGTGAGGGCAGTGCGGAAACCAGGCCGCGGCGCGCGGAAGCCCGGTGAGGGCGGTGCAGAAGCCCGGCCGCGGCGCGCGGAAGCCCGGTGAGGGCGGTGCGGAAGCGGGGCCAGGGCGTGCGGAAGGCGTGAGGGCGCCCCCTGAGCCCCGTGACCACCTGCTGAGCCGGCTCAGGCGGCCGCGGATGCTGGTTACCCTTCGAGGATGACCACCACCCCTGACTTCGCCACATACATCGCCGGTCTGCCCCGGATCCTCGCCGGGGCCGCCGCTCTCTTCCGGGACGCCTCGGGCAAAGTACTGCTCGTCGAGCCCAACTACCGTGAGGGCTGGGCACTTCCGGGCGGCACGATCGAGTCCGACGAGGGCGAGACCCCGCGCCAGGGAGCGCGTCGCGAGACGCTGGAGGAGATCGGGCTCGACCGCGACCTCGGCCGGCTGCTCGCCGTGGACTGGGTGTACCGGCCGAGCTGGCCACCGCTGGTGGCGTACCTCTACGACGGCGGTGTCCTGACCGAGGACGACCTCAAGTCGATCCGCCTCCAGGAGGAGGAGCTGCTGTCGTGGCGCCTCGTGCCCCGCGAGGAGCTGGCCGAGTACCTGCCGGACGGGCTCGCCCGCCGGGTCCTGGTCGCGCTGGACGTGCTGGCGGCCGGGTCGGGGACGGTGGAGCTGGAGAACGGGCGCCCGGTGGGCTGATCCGCACACCGCCGGTGTTCACGGCTGCTCGCGCCCGGGCGGTGGGATATCCACTCGCCTCGCCGGGATCACCCGCCCTACCCTCGGCACCATGACCAAGCCCCTCGTCGCGCTCCTCAGCGGCGCCGGTGTCTCCACCGACTCCGGGATCCCCGACTACCGTGGTCCGAACGGGCTGTGGCGCAAGGACCCCGAGGCCGAGAAGCTCGTGACGTACGACTACTACATGGGCGATCCGGAGATCCGCCGCCGCTCGTGGCAGATGCGGCGCGCGAACCGCGCCCTGCACGCGGAGCCGAACACCGCGCACCGGGCCGTGGCCGAGCTGGAGAAGTCCGGCGTGCCGGTGCGGGTGATCACGCAGAACGTGGACGGCCTGCACCAGCTCGCCGGGATGCCCGCCCGCAAGGTCCTCGAACTGCACGGCACGGCACGGCAGGTGGTCTGCACGAAGTGCCACGCCCGCGGCCCGATGGAGGACGCGCTCGCCCGGCTCGACGCCGGCGAGGCGGACCCGCCCTGCCTGACCTGCGGGGGCATCCTGAAGTCGGCGACCGTGATGTTCGGTGAGCGCCTGGACCCGGTCGTCCTGGGCGAGGCCGTCGCCATCACCAAGGCGTGCCAGGTGTTCATCGCCGTCGGCACCAGCCTCCAGGTCCAGCCCGCCGCGGGCCTCGCGGGCGTCGCCGCCGACCACGGCGCCCGGCTCGTCATCGTCAACGCCGAGCCGACACCGTACGACGACCTCGCCGACGAGGTGATCCGGGAACCGATCGGGACGGCGCTGCCCGAACTCATGCACAGGATCGGGTCGTTCGGGGAGTCGTGATCGATGCCGCCGAACCGGCGGCGAGCGTGCGGTCGGATCCTGCGGCCCACGCCGAGGGAACTACCCGATGGCCCGGAGGACGGAGTCACCGATCGGCCCCAGCCAGGCCGCCAGGGAGGACAGGGCTCCCGCGAGGGTCCCGCCGGCGGTGACGGCCGCACCCGCGGCGGTCACCAGCCTGGTGATCCGCACCAGACGCTCGGCCATGGTGGTGCGATCCGGGGACGGGGAAGCGAGTTCGGCGTCGAGGGACGCGACTTCGGTGTTCACCTGGCGTGCGACATCGGGCGGGAGGTCCAGGCGGTCGAGTTCCGTACGCAGCAGACCGAGCATGGCCCGCGGGTCCGTGGCCGTCGCGAATTGTCCGTGCTGACCACCGTGGATGGTCTGGTCACCGGCGACGTTGTTGATGTTGCCCTGTTGGCTGCCGATATTGAAGCTCACCGTATGTCCCCTCGCATGAGTCACTGGTGGCTGAGTCACTGGCGGCGCACGGCCGCGTCGAACGAGCGTTGCCGGGATGCGGCGATGACGTGCATCACCAGCCCGGCCGTCATCAGGACCGTGCCGACGCCGGCGGCCGCCCACCCGAGGAGGAACACCGGAAAGCCACCGATCTCCGTGCCGAACATTTCTCCCGGGTCGGGCCATTCATTGGGATCCTCGGATACCGGATCCCCGATACGGCCCATGAATCGCAGAATCCCATAGGCGAAGACAGCGAATCCGGCGAGGAAGAGCACGAAACCGAACAGAATGACTCTTCGGGCTCTGGTGCGAGCTGCCGCGATCTGCCGGAGAAAGCTCTCCTGCCTTTGATCGACATACTGATGCCCACCCACGTTGTTGATGTTGGCTCCGTACTGCTGACCCACATCGAATCGCGGGGCACCGCCCACCGCCGGCATCACGACGGTGCCCGGTGCGGCCTCATGCTCTCGCGTGGCATCGCCGGGCCATTCGTAGCGGATGCTCACGCTGCCCAAGGTGAGCACATCACCGTCGTGCAGCGCCTGCGGGGCGGCGAGGGGACGATCGTTGACCGAAGTGCCGTTGGCGGAACCGAGGTCTTCCAGGACCACGTTCGCTCCCGAACGGCTCAGGACGGCGTGCCTGCCGCTCACATAGGGATCGTCTATCCGAATGTCACAGCCGGGATCCCGACCGAGGACCGACCTCGCGGCGGACAGGCGGAGAGGAGATCCGTACAGATGCGATGGATGGATGAAAGTGAGCTGGGGACCGGAGCGGTCTGGATGACTCGCCATGATCCCACCCCCGTGGGGAGTGGACGGAGGAATCAATTTATCCGTGGCGGTTCATTCACAAACCGCGCATAACATGCCATTCATCCCCATAATACACCGCGAAGCAGGGAGTGCCGAGGCGTACTCCCTGCTCTGGGCGCCTTCAGAACAGGGCCGCCCCCCGCTCGAAGTCCAGCAGCCGCTGCTTGCGTTCCAGTCCGCCGCCGTAGCCCGTGAGGCTGCCGTCCGCACCGACCACGCGGTGGCAGGGGACGATGATGCCGATCGGGTTCTTGCCGTTGGCGAGGCCGACCGCGCGGGAGGCGCCGGGGTTGCCGAGGGCGTCGGCGAGTTGGCCGTAGGTGCGGGTCTCGCCGTGCGGGATGCGGCGCAGCTGTTCCCAGACCGTGCGCTGGAACGGGGTTCCGTGCAGGCGCAGTTCCAGCGTGAACTCCTGCAACTCGCCCTCGAAGTACGCCTTGAGCTGGTCCTCTGCCTCCTTGGACCATCCGTCGTCGGGTTCCCCGAAGGTCTCCTGCGGCGGACGGTGGCGCTGGTCTGTCATGTAGAGGCCGCACAGGACGCCGTCGTCGGCGACGAGGGTCAGGGGGCCGTAGGGACTGTCGATCACGGTGTGCTGTTTCACGGAACGTCCTCAGACGGGAAGGAAGTTGATCGGGTGACTGTCGGTCGCCCACAGGTACTGGACCGCGTACGCCCGCCAGGGCCGCCAGGCCGCCGCACGGGCCGTCAGCGCGGCCGGGGTCGAGGGCAGGCCCAACTCCTGGGCGGCACGGCGGATTCCGAGGTCGGTCGGGAGGAAGGCGTCCGGGTCGCCCAGGGCGCGCATGGCGATGACGTCGACCGTCCAGGGGCCGAAGCCGGGGAGTCCGAGGAGCCGGGCCCGGGTCTCCGCCCAGTCGGTCCCCACACCCAACTGGAGTGTTTCGTCTGCCAGTTGGCCGACCAGGGAGGTGAAGGTCGCACGGCGGGTGCGGGGCATCGCGAGCGAGGCGGGGTCCACCGCGGCCAGGGCCCCGGGGGACGGGAAGAGGTGCGTCAGGCCGCCCTCGGGGTCGTCGACCGGTTCGCCGTGGGCCGCGACCAGGCGCGCCGCGTGGGTGCGGGCCGCCGCCGTGGAGACCTGCTGGCCCAGCACCGCCCGTACGGCGAACTCCGCCTCGTCGACCGTGCGCGGGACGCGTCGGCCGGGCGCCTTGTCCACCAGGGGGGCCAGGAGCGGGTCCGTGCGCAGCTGGTCGTCGATCGCGACCGGATCGGCGTCCAGGTCGAGCATCCGGCGGCAGCGGCTGATGGCCACGGTCAGGTCCCGCAGATCGCTGAGCATCAGCCGGCAGGCGATGTGGTCGGGCTGCGGTGCGAGAGCCACGACGCCGTGTCCGTACGGCAGCCGCAGCGTGCGCCGGTACGCGCCGTCCCGCCACTCCTCCACGCCCGGCACGGCGGTGGCCGCGAGGTGGCCGAAGAGGTTGTCGGGGTTGAGGGGGGCGCGGAACGGCAGGCGCAGGGAGAGGAAGCCGGGGGTGTCCGGCGTGCCCGGTGTGTCCCGTGCGGACTTCTTCGCGGCGCGCGTGCGCAGATCGCTCGGCGAGAGCGCGAAGACCTCGCGCACGGTGTCGTTGAAGGTACGGATCGCGGAGAAACCGGCCGCGAAGGCGATGTCCGCCATCGGCAGTGCGGTCGTCTCGATCAGGATCCTCGCCGTCTGGGCGCGCTGGGCCCGGGCGAGGGCGAGGGGGCCCGCGCCGAGTTCGGCGAGCAGCTGGCGTTCGATCTGCCGGGTGCTGTAGCCGAGCCGGGTGGCGAGGCCGGGCACGCCCTCGCGGTCGACGACTCCGTCGGCGATCAGCCGCATCGCGCGGGCCACGAGGTCGGCTCGCTGGTTCCACTCGGGCGAGCCGGGGCTGGTGTCGGGCCGGCACCGCTTGCAGGCGCGGAAGCCCGCCTGCTGGCAGGCAGCCGCGCTCGGGTAGAAGGTCATGTTCGCGGGCTTGGGCGGTACGGCGGGACAGCTCGGACGGCAGTAGATGCGGGTCGTCAGGACGGCCGTGAAGAACCAGCCGTCGAACCGCGCGTCCTTCGACTGCACGGCGCGCACACAGCGCTCGGTCTCGGTGTACATCCCCGTCTGCATGCGTCCAGCATCGGCCACCCGCCGGGCCCGGGCTGGCGAGAATCCGACATCAACCTCGTGTGCCCTGGACCTGGAGCTCGCCCGGTCGCCACGCGGACTCGCGCAGCAGCCGCAGTCCGTTGAGGCCGACGAGGACCGTGGATCCCTCGTGCCCGGCGACACCGAGCGGCAGCGGGAGGTGGCCGAGGAGGTCCCACAGGACGAGTCCGGTGATGAAGGCGCCCGCGATCACCAGGTTCTGCAGGACCAGTCGGCGGGCGGTCCGGGACAGCCGTACGACCGCCGGAACCGTCGCGAGCTCGTCCCGTACGACGACGGCGTCCGCCGTCTCCAGCGCGAGGTCGGAGCCCGCACGGCCCATCGCGATGCCGGAGTGGGCGGCGGCGAGCGCGGGCGCGTCGTTGACCCCGTCCCCGACGAACAGCACCCTGCGCCCGGCGTCCTGCAGCTCCCGCACGGCGTCCACCTTGCCCTCGGGCAGCAGGTCCGCCCGGACGTCCACCAGGCCGGTGGCCTCCGCGACCCGGGCGGCGGCCCGCGCGTTGTCGCCGGTGAGCAGGACGGGTGCGGTGCCGGTCAGCGCGGCGAGCGCGCCGGTGGCGGCACTGGCCCCGGGGCGGAGCCGGTCGGTGAGGGCGAGGGTGCCCGCGGGGATGCCGTCGAGGGTGACGAGGACGACGGTGGCGCCCGAGGTGTCCTGCCGGCGGGCGTAGGCCTCTCCTGTACGACCGCCCGGATCCGCCCGGTCCGGCCCGGGCCCCGAGTCCTGCGCCCGGGTGACGCCGACGATCCGTCCCTCGATCCGTGCGACCACCCCGCGTCCCGGCGTCGCCACGAAGTCCGTCGCGGGCGCGATCCGGAGTCCCCTCGCCCGCGCCGACGTCACGATCGCCCGCGCCAGCGGATGCTCGCTGGGGTACTCGGCGGCGGCCGCCAGGGCGAGCAGCTCGTCCTCGTCGAGCTCCGCCCCCGGAAACGGTCGTACCGCCGTCACCTCGGGCCTCCCCTCCGTCAGGGTGCCCGTCTTGTCGAGGGCCACGGCGTCCACCTCGCCGAGCCGCTCCATCGCGACCGCCGACTTCACCAGGACTCCGTGCCGCCCGGCGTTGGCGATGGCGGACAGCAGGGGCGGCATGGTCGCGAGGACGACCGCGCACGGCGAGGCGACGATCATGAAGGTCATCGCACGCAGCAACGCGTCGGTGAGGCCGGCGCCGAACACCAGCGGCACACCGAACACGGCGAGCGTGGCGACCACGATCCCCACCGCGTACCGCTGCTCGATCCTCTCGATGAAGAGCTGCGTGGGCGCCTTGGTCCGGGATGCCTCCTCGACCAGGGTCACGATGCGGGCGATCACGGAGTCGGCGGGGTCGCGCACGACGCGGACACGCAGCGCGCCGGTGCCGTTGAGCGTGCCGGCGAAGACCTCGTCGCCGGGACCCTTGGCGACCGGGAGGGGTTCGCCGGTGATGGTCGCCTGGTCGGCCTCGCTCGCGCCGTCCAGGACCCGCCCGTCGGCGCCGATGCGCTCGCCGGGCCGGATCAACAGGACGTCACCCACGGCGAGTTCACCCGCCGGGACCGTCTCCTCGCCGCTCTCGGTCACCCGGGTCGCCAGCGCGGGCGCGAGGTCGAGCAGGCCGCGTACCGAGTCGGCGGTGCGGGCGGTGGCCAGGGCCTCCAGGGCGCCGGACGTGGCGAAGATGACGATCAGCAGGGCGCCGTCCAGGACCTGGCCGATCGCGGCCGCGCCGAGCGCCGCGACGATCATCAGCAGGTCGACGTCGAGGGTCCTCCCGCGCAGCGCCCGGAGCCCTTCGAGGGCCGGTTCCCAGCCGCCGGTGGCATAGGCGAGCGCGTACAGCGGGCCGTACGCCCACCACGGCAGGCCGCCGAGGTCCAGTGCGAGACCGAACAGGAACGCGGCGGTCGACGCCAGCGCCCAGCGGGCCTCGGGGAGGGCGAGCACCCGGGTGCGGCGCGGTGCCGGGCGAGGGGGCGAGGGGACACGGGCCGGGGTGAGAGTCGTGGACACCCGAGCACCATACAGGAACACATGAAGACTCATTCATCTGTTCATGTGCGACGGGTAAGATACCGCCCATGGGTCATGGAGCCGTCACCACCGCGCAGGAAACCGCCGAGCGCGTACGCCTGGACGCGGCCAACGTGGCCAAGGTCGCCACCACCCTCCAGGCCCTCTCCACCCCCTCCCGCCTGCTGATCCTCGCCCGGCTGCGCGAAGGACCGCTGCCGGCCACCGAGTTGGCCGCGGAGGTGGGCATGGAGCAGTCGGCGTGCTCGCACCAGCTGCGCCTGCTGCGCAACCTGGGCCTGGTCGTGGGCGAGCGCCGGGGCCGGTCGGTGGTGTACGCCCTGCACGACCACCATGTCGCCGAGCTGCTCGACCAGGCCGTGTACCACGTGGAACACCTGCGGCTCGGGCTCAGTGACACCACCGAGTGAGCCGCCCCGGCGGGTGATGTGGCCGCTGTACGCGGCCGGTTTCACCACCGCCTTCGGCGCCCACGGCATCGCCGCGAACCTCGGCGCGGACTCGGAGGACGCGGTCACCTCACTGCTCGTGCTGGGCGGTCTGCTCGCCCTCTACGACGGTGCCGAGGTCCTGCTCAAGCCGCTGTTCGGCACGATCGCCGACCGGATCGGGGCACGCCCCGTGCTCCTGGGCGGACTGGTGGCCTTCGCCGTCGCGTCCGCGCTCTACGCCCTCGCCGACAGCCCGGGGTGGCTGTGGGCGGCACGGCTCGGGCAGGGGTCGGCGGCCGCCGCCTTCTCCCCCGCCGCGTCCGCGCTGGTGGCCCGGCTGAATCCGGCCGCCAAGCACGGGCGGGCCTTCGGGAGTTACGGCTTCCACAAGTCCGTCGGCTACACCCTGGGCCCGCTGCTCGGCGGCGTCCTGGTGTGGGCGGGCGGGCTGCGGCTGCTGTTCACGGTGCTGGCGGTGCTGGGCGCGGCCGTGGCGGTGTGGGCGCTGATCGCCGTACCCGTCGTACCGCCCCTGCCCCGGGCCCGGCAGACCGTCCTGGACCTGGCGCGGCAACTGACCGACCCGGTGTTCCTGATCCCGACGTCCGCGCTCGCCGGGGCGACGGCCGCGCTCTCGGTGGGGGTGGGTTTCCTGCCCGTCTCGGGCGCGGCGGCGGGGCTCGGCACGGTGGCGACGGGTGCCGCGGTGTCGGTGCTCGCGGGCTGCGCGGCGGTCGTGCAGCCGCGCGCCGGGCGGGCGTTGGATGCGGGGCAGCTCACGGTACGAGGTGGGCTGAGCGCCGGGTCGCTGGTGGCGGCGGCCGGTCTGGGCTGCGCGATGCTGCCGGGTCTCGCGGGCGTGCTGCTGGGGGCCGCGCTGATCGGGGTCGGGACGGGACTGATCACACCCCTGGGTTTCGCCGCGCTCGCGGCCTCGACTCCACCGGAACGGCTGGGCCGGACGATGGGGGCGGCCGAGCTGGGACGCGAACTGGGGGACGCCGGTGGCCCGTTGCTGGTCGCCGGGGTGGCCGCGGCCGCGACCCTGACGTACGGGTACGGGGTGCTGGCGCTCCTCCTGGCGTGCGGCCCGGTGGTTGCTGTGGGCCTGTCTCGCCGACCTGGGTGAGGCGTTCCCGGGTGTCCGGGGCCGCCTCACCCACGCGGTGCGCTAGGCGGAGGCCGTGGGCCGCCGCGAGGTCGCCGTCGCCCTGGCCACGTCCGTCAGCGGGCGCAGCCGATACGTGTACGCGTAGTCCCGGTTCGCGAACAGCTTGTACTCGTCGTGGGTGTGGGCGCCCCAGCTGTTGTCGCCGCCGACTCCCATCTGGCGGTGGTTCACTCTGAGGACGACCGCGTCGCGCGGGGTGAGCTGGTAGTCGTGGCGCACTCCGTTGGACAGGTCCTCCGGGGTGAAGTGCGAGGCGTTGACCTCCAGGAGCGGCTCACCGCTGACGAGCAGTCCCACGCCGTCCCGGCCGGTCAGCGCGGCCCAGCGGACGTCGGTCTTGTTGCCGTTCTCCTGCGGCCGGATGTAGGGGGTCCACTGCTCGGCGACGGTCCCGGACCAAAGGCCCACGTCCGTACCGTCGTTGCGGTCCCAGTGGTTCTCCTCGGGGCCGCGGCCGTAGTAGTGCAGCCGGTCCAGGCGGCGCGGCAGGAACAGGATCGTGCCGACCTCCGGGATGTACGGCAGTGAACTCGCCCCGGGGTGCAGGGTGTTGTCGACCTTGATCTCGCCGTTGCCGAAGACCGTGTAGGTCGTGGTGTACGTCGACTCGGTGGTCGTCGGCAGGGTGCCGCTCACCTTGATCTCGACGGCCCGGTCCGCCAGTGCCCGCACACTGACGTCGGTGACCTTGCGGAGGGCGCCCGCGTCGCGCCAGGTCTGGTTGCGGGTGTGCTGTCCGTTGCCGTGGTCGTTGTCGGTGGGCGCCCGCCAGAAGTTGGGCACGGGACCGGCGGTGAGCAGACGGGTGCCGTGGGCCCTGTACGACGTGATGGTCCCGGTGCCCTTGTCGACGGTGACGGAGAAGTCCTTGCCGGTGACGGCGACTTGGCCGGAGGCGTCCTTGTACGTGAGCGCCGGGACCTTGGCGAGCGGCACCGGCGTCACCGCCGGGCTGTTCGCGTTCACGGCGAGCTGCTGAGCGGCCACCTCGAAGCCGGCGCGGGCCCAGGGCGTGGACTCCTTGGTGGTGAAGGAGAGCCGGAGGAAGTACTCCGTGCCGGGCGCGGGGGTGCTCGGGAGCTTGTACGGGACGGTGATGTCCTTGCTCGACAGCGGGGCCACGTTCAGCTGGTCCCGTGTCAGCTTCCCGCGCTGCACCACCTTGCCGTCAGCGCTGAGGGTCCAACTGCCGTCGAACTCGCGCAGGTTGGTGAAGAGGTGCTCATTCGTCAGGGTCACCGCCGGCCCGCCCGACGCCCAGGCCGCCTGGACCGCCTGGTAGATCCGCTTGACCTCCGCGGCCTTGCCGGTGTGGCCCCGGTCGGCGGTGACGATGCCGTCCGCGACGAAGGCCCCGTCGTTGGGGTTGTCGCCCCAGTCGCCGCCGAACGCGAAGAAGGTCTTCTGGGCGGGCCGCTTCTCGGTGAGCCCCACCGTCGCCGCGTCGAACCAGAGCCGCACGCCCTCGTCACCGGGCCCCCGGCCGTCGGAGGCCAGTTCGGCGGCGCTCAGGGCACGGGCGTAGACGCGTGCCTTCCTGATCGTGCCGCTGAACTCCCGTGTGGGGTTGTCGACATCGACGGCCAGCGCGAGCGGCGCGGTGTTGCTGCTGGGCTTCTGGGTGGTGGTGCGGGTGGCCCTGACCTGGCCGTCCACATGGAGGGTCAGCGTGCCGGCGGCGGCGTCGAAGACTCCGGCGACGTGGTGTTCGCGGCCCGTCCAGTCGTCCGGCAGCGCCCAGGTGGCGGTGATCCACTGGCCGCCGCCGTAGATGAAGAACTCCAGTGTCTTCCCGGACTGTTTGAGGGCGTAGTGGGTGTCTCCCTTGGCCACGACGGGCTGGTGACTGCCCGTCACCTTCGGGGTGAACCACGCCTCCAGGGTCAGCGAGCCGGTGAGGTCGAGGCGGGGGTCGCGGGCGAAGACCGTGCCACCGGAGACGCCCTTGTCGCGGTCGAACCTGGCGCTCGCGGGCAGCACTTCGCCCGTCAGGGCGCCGGGCCCGCTCTCGGTCAGCAACTGGCGTACGGGGACGGGCTCGCTGAGGGACTGGTCGACGAAGTCCCAGATCCAGCCGCCCTGGAGGACGGGGTAGCGGCGGACGATGTCCCAGTACTTCTTGAAGTTGCCGTTGGAGTTGCCCATCGCGTGGCAGTACTCGATCATCACGTACGGCCGGGTGTCGGCGGTGTTCCTGGCATGCTGCTCGACCCGTGCGGGGCTGTCGTACATCTCCGAGCGGATGTCGCTGATGGTCGGCCGGTCGTCGCCCTCGTACTGGACGACGCGGGTGGTGTCGTACGACTTGATCCAGTCGCGCATGTTCACGAAGGTGCTGCCGCCGCCCGCCTCGTTGCCCAGCGACCAGATCACCACCGAGGCGTGGTTCTTGTCGCGGTGGACCATGTTCTGCGCGCGGGCCACGCAGGCCGCGCTCCAGTCGGGATGGTTGCCGGGGTACTCGCCGCGGATCCCGTGGGTCTCCAGGTTGGTCTCGTCGACCAGGTACAGCCCGTACTCGTCGGCGAGTTCGAGCCAGAGCGGGTTGTTGGGGTAGTGCGAGGTGCGGACCGAGTTGATGTTCAGCTGCTTGATGATCGTGATGTCCTTCACGAGGTCCGCGCGGGTGAGCGCGGTGCCGCGGTCCGGGTGCATCTCGTGGCGGTTGGTGCCGCGGAAGGAGACGGGCTTGCCGTTGATGCGCATCAGCCCGTCCTTGAGCGCGAATTCACGCAGTCCGACGCGGTGCGAGAGCGTCTCGATCACCTTGCCTGCGGGATCGCGCAGCCGCAGGACGGCGGTGTACAGATTCGGGTGCTCGGCCGACCACAGCCTGGGCGCGGGCACGGCTTTGGCGGCCTGTACGGTCGTCTCGTCGCCGGCGTCGAGCGCGACGGCCTGCTGGAGCGGGCGCGACCAGACGGCGTGCCCGCCCGAGTCGTAGAGCTGGGTCTCGACCGTGTAGCTGCCCGCGTTGCCGCCGCCGTAGTCGCGCACGCTCGCGGTGACGGAGAGCCGGGCGGAGGTGTAGTCGTCGCCGAGCGGGGTGTCCAGCTTGAAGTCGCGCAGGTGCACGGCCGGGGTGGAGTACAGGTAGACCGAGCGGAAGATGCCGCTCAGCCGGATCATGTCCTGGTCCTCCAGCCAGTCCCCGTCGGAGTAGCGGTAGACCTCGACGGCTATCTGGTTGGTGCCCGGCTTGAGGTGCGGGGTGATGTCGTACTCGGCGGGGGTGTACGAGTCCTCGTGGTAGCCGACGAGTTCACCGTTGATCCACACGTAGTGGGCCGACTTGACGCCCTCGAAGTGCAGGAAGGTCCGCCGGCCCGACCAGTTCCCCGGGACGGTGAAGGTGCGCCGGTACTGCCCGACGGGGTTGTAGCGGGTCGGGGCGGCGGGCGGCTGCGCCTCCTCGCCGAGGCCGTTGGGGCCCCACCACGGGTAGGTGATGTTGACGTAGATCGGGAAGTCGTAGCCATGCACCTGCCAAACGGACGGCACGGGAATCGTGTCCCAGTCCTTGTCGTCCACGTCGGTGCGGTAGAAGTCGGTGTCGCGCTCGTCGGGGCGGTCGGCGTAGGCGAACTTCCACTTGCCGTCGAGGCTCAGGCGGTACGGGGAGCGGGTGCGGTCGGCGGCGAGCGCCTGGCCGGTGTCGGCGTACGGCATGAGGGTGGTGTGCGGGGGCTCGGTGCCCACCCGGAAGAGGTCGATGGCGCCGTTCCACTCCGGGGCGCCCTCCGCCGCGTGGCCGCGGCCGGCCAGGGGGCCGGAGGAGAGGGCGAGGGCGCCGAGGACGGCCGCCCCCGACTCCAGCAGACGCCTGCGGCTGATGGGGGCAGGCAGGTACGGGTGGGACATCGAGGGAACCTTCCTCGGGACGACAGTGCGGTGTACGTACTGAGGGAGCGTCAATTCCTGTGCGCTATTGGGGACTTTGAGGCACAGGATGCGACTCAACCTAGATCCCGAAGACTTCCGAGGCAATGACCCTGTCGGAACTTGTGGGGTCATGGGGACATGACGACATGCGGCACCCCCGCGTGTGTTCACGCGGGGGTGCCGTGGTGGTGCGGGCCGTGGTGGTGCGGGGCCGTGGTCCCGTCGTGCCGGTGTGTCAGCCGGTGGCCGGCAAGGAGGGCAGTCCGCCGCCGAGGAGTCCCGTGACGGCTCCGAGCACGGTGCCCAGCAGACCGGTGACCGCGCCCAGCACACCGCCGACATCCAGTGAGGTCAGCGACGAGAGCAGGTCGTCGACCGTGGACTGGAGCGAGGCCAGCAGGTCGGAGACCGGGTCGGCCGCCGCCGCGGACCTCTCCGTGCCGGTCAGCTGCCGCAGTTGCTCCCGGACCTCGGTGTTCGCCGCCTCCACGGCCTTGGCGTGGGCGGCCGCCTCGCTCGCGTCGAGGTGGGTGCCGTCCAGGGCGGTGATGCCGGCGACGGCGTCCAGGAGGGGCTGCAGGACGCTGCCGTGCTCGGCCCGGTCCACCGCGTCGAGGCGGTCCGTCAAGGCGTCCGCGTCTTCGGTGCCGTGCCAGGTGACCGGCTGCGTCACCGCGTGGTCCGGCGCGCCGCGGCCCGCGTCGACGGCGGCGGCCGCGGTGCCGACCGGGCCGAGGATCAGCGCGGCACAGACCAGGGACGGCAGGAGGAGGCCGCGGGGGACGAGGGGGCGCATGCGGGGGTCCTTTCGAAGTGCTTCGTTGGGCCCACCGTGAGAACCCCGCGGGTGCCCCGCAACCGGTCGCGAGCCCCGCAGCCGGCCGCTCACCGCGCCACCACGCCCCTGAACAGGCACTTTCCCCGCACGCTCCCCGGATTGCGGCTCTCGGAGGCGTTCGGCCGTCAGGGTAAGGGCTCCGGCCGTCAGGCGATCTGCTCCGCGAACGCCCGGTACGCCGTCTCGTCGAACAGCACGAACCGGACCTCCTCGACCGCGGTCCTCGTCTCCCGTACGGTCCGCACCGCGATCCGGGCGGCGTCGTCGATCGGCCAGCCGTAGATGCCGGCGGACACCGCCGGGAAGGCGACGGTGCGGGCGCCCAGTTCGTCGGCGACGCGCAGGGACTCGCGGTAGCAGGAGGTCAGCAGCTCCGAGCGGTCCTCATCGCGGCTGTAACGGGGGCCGACGGTGTGGATCACCCAGCGCGCGTCGAGTTCGCCCGCGGTGGTGGCGACCGCCTTTCCGGTGGGCAGCCCCTTGCCGTAGTGACCGGCTCGCAGCTTGCGGCAGTCCGCCAGGATCGTGGGGCCGCCGCGGCGGTGGATGGCACCGTCGACTCCTCCCCCACCGAGGAGTGAGGAGTTCGCGGCGTTGACGATCGCGTCGGCGCTCTCTCGCGTGATATCGCCCTGGACGAGCCTGATGGTGGTCATGACGCCACTCTTCCAGCCCGCCCCACCGGGGGCAGCCCGATCATCGTGCCGGGGCGGGGCCGGCCGGGGCGGCGACCGGCTGCGGAGTCACGTCCTCGGCCACGCACCCGGCGGACGAGGCCGAGGACCGCCGCGGCCCGTCCCGCGTCCACGGCGCCGAAGAAGCCCGACGCACGGCCCGAACAACGGCACACGACCTGAACCTCGGCGCACTGCCTGAACCCGGCGCACGTGTCACCGGCTCGCGGAGCCTCAGGCCTCCTGCCGCAGCCGCCGCCATACGGCCTTCGCCGCGTTGTGCCCCGACATGCCGTGCACGCCCGGCCCCGGCGGGGTCGCCGACGAGCAGATGAAGACGGCCGGATGCGGGGTGCTGTAGGGGTACAGGGAGAGTTTGGGACGCAGCATGATCTGGAGTCCGGTGACCGCGCCGGAGGCGATGTCGCCGCCGACGTAGTTGGCGTTGCGGGCGGCCATCTCGGGCGGTCCCGCGGTGGCACGGGCGAGGACGCGGTCGCGGAACCCCGGGGCGAAGCGCTCCAGTTGACGCTCGATGGCATCGGTGAGGTCGCCGGTCCAGCCGCTGGGGACATGGCCGTAGACCCAGAAGACATGCTTTCCGGCGGGGGCCCGGCCGGGGTCGACGACACTCGGCTGCACGGTGATCATGAACGGCTTGTCGGGCGCGCGGCCCTCCCGGGACGCGGAGCGCAGGGCCGCGCCGATCTCCGCGGTGTCGGCGCCGATCTGCACGGTGCCCGCGGCGCGCGCCTCCTTGGCGGTCCACGGCACGGGCCCGTCGAGGGCGTAGTCGACCTTGAAGACGCCCGGGCCGTAGCGGTAGCCCTGGTAGTAGGTGCCGAAACCGGCGATGCGGGCGAGGGCGGTGGGCGAGGTGTCGAAGACGTACGCGCGAGCGGGCGGCAGGTCGTCGAGCCGCTTGACCTCGTAGTCCGTGTGGACGGTGCCGCCGAGGTCCTTGAGGTACGCGGCGAGCGCGTCGGAGATCGACTGGGAGCCGCCGCGCGCCACGGGCCAGCCGCGCGCGTGTGCCGCGAGGGCGAAGACCAGTCCGATGGCGCCGGTGGCGAAGCCGTCGAGCGGGGCCATGACATGCGCGACGAGCCCGGCGAACAGGGTCTTCGCGCGTTCGTCGCGGAAACGGCGCATCAGCCAGGTCGACGGGGGCAGCCCGAGGAGACCGAAGCGGGCCAGCGTGACCGGGTCGCGGGGCAGCGCGGTCGCGGGCAGCGACATGAAGTCGCGGGCCAGGGTGTCCCACTTGGGCAGGAACGGCGCGACGAGCCTTCGGTACGTCCCGGCGTCGCGCGGCCCGAACGAGGCGGCCGTCTCGGCGACCGACCTCGACAGCACGGCGGCGGTGCCGTCGGTGAAGGGGTGCGCCATGGGCAGCTCGGCGTGCAGCCACTCCAGGCCGTACCGCTCCAGGGGCAGGGCACGGAACGCCGGGGAGTTGATGCCGAGGGGGTGCGCCGCGGAGCACGGGTCGTGCAGGAAACCGGGGAGGGTCAGCTCCTCGGTGCGAGCGCCCCCGCCCACGGTGTCGCGCGCCTCGAAGACGGCCACGGAGAAGCCGCGGCGCGCCAGCTCCACGGCGGCCGTCAGTCCGTTCGGCCCCGCACCCACCACGACCGCATCGAGCATCGACGGCACCTTCGGACCCCTTCGTCAGCCGATGGCCAGAGGATCAGGATATGCCGGGGGACCGACGGTCCCGGGGCGCGGGGGTGGGTCGGGGAGGCGGGGTGGGCCGGGACGCGGGGTGAACCGGAGCCCGGCCCCACTCCGAACCCGCCCTCGTGTCAGGCCTCGCCCGCGAGCAGCCCCCGCACCCTGCGGGCCGTCGCCGTGTCGCGGGCCGCCGTGAAGGGGAGGGTGTTGCCGCCGGTGATGCGGAACGGTTCGCCGGTGACGGTCAGATGGGTGCCGCCCGCCTCCTCGACCAGCAGCAGGCCCGCCGCATGGTCCCAGGCCGCCTCCCAGGAGAACGCGACGGCGTCCGACTCGCCCCGGGCGACGGCGAGGTACTCCAGGCCGGCCGAGCCGCACGGGCGCGGTGCGACACCGTCCGTCCACAGTCCCAGCAGGCTGCGCTTCTGGTCCTCGGTCGTGTAGTCCGGGTGGGAGGTGGCGACTTGGAGGTCGCGGCCCGGCTCGGGCGTGCCCGCGTGCAGCCGCTGTCCGTCGAGGAACGCGCCCCGCCCGCGTATCGCCGTGGCCAGTTGGTCCCTGGCCGGCGCGTAGGTCCAGGAGGCCAGCAGGACACCGCTCCTCACGAGCGCGACCAGCATGCAGAAGCCGGGGTCGCCGTGCACGAACTGCCGGGTGCCGTCGACGGGGTCGACTATCCAGACGGGGGTGTCGCCCTGGAGTGCCTCGTACGACGCCGGGTCGGCGTGCACCGCCTCCTCGCCGACGACCAGGGAGCCGGGCAGGAGAGCGCCGAGCTCCGCGGTCAGGTACTGCTCGGCCAGCCGGTCGGCGTCGGTGACCAGGTCGTGCGGGCCGGCCTTCTGGTCGACCTCGTGCGCGGCGAGGCGCCGGAAGCGCGGCATCACCTCGGCCGCGGCGGCCTTGCGCACCGCTTCTTCCACGTCGTCCGCGTGCCGGTCGAGAAACTCGTCGATGGTTTCCGCGTCTTCGATCATGACTCCATGAGAGCACGCGGGACTGACAATCCCCACCCGCCTGATGGAGCGCGGATGGAATCACCGTGAACACCGGGATCCAAGGGCCCGCCCAAGGTCCAGCCCGTCACCGCCCCGCGATCCTGCCCCGCTACCGCCCCACCGCATACCCCTGCATGCCCCGCGGGTTCGCCCCCGCCGACAGCACCCCCGTCTCCGGGTCCCGCGCCACCGCGCACAGCCGTCCCTCCGACCACGGCTCCCCCACCGTCACGTCGTGCCCCCGCCGCCGTAGCTCCTCGACCACCCGGGGATCCGTCCGTGCCTCCACCGTGACGCTCCCCGGCCGCATGCCGCGCGGGTAGAAGGAGCCCGGGAAGCTGTCGTTGTGCCAGTTGGGGGCGTCGATCGCGCCCTGGAGGTCGAGGCCGCCGCGAACCGGGGAGCGCAGGGCGAGGGCCAGGAAGAAGTGGAGCTGCCACTGGTCCTGCTGGTCCCCGCCGGGCGTGCCGAAGGCCAGGACGGGCACGCCGTCGCGCAGGGCGATCGAGGGGGTGAGGGTGGTGCGGGGGCGACAGCCGGGCGTGAGGGAGTTCGGCAGGCCCTCCTCCAGCCAGGTCATCTGGAGCCGGGTGCCGAGCGGGAAGCCCAGCTCCGGCACGACCGGGTTGGACTGGAGCCACCCGCCGCTGGGCGTGGCGGCGACCATGTTGCCCCAGCGGTCGACGACGTCGAGGTGGCAGGTGTCGCCCCGGGTGCTGCCGTCGGAACCGGTCTCCGGCTCGCCCGGCACGGGTGACGTGGGGTTCTTCGCGACCGTCGGCTCCCCGACGCCCATCGGGCTGAACCCGGGCTCGTCGGTGACGACCACGCGCGCGTGTGCGCTGAGCCGCGGGGCACGCCCGCCGGGGTCGCCCGGCCTGAGCTCGTACGAGGCCTTGTCGCCGACGAGTTCACGCCGTGCCGCGTTGTACTGCGCCGACAGCAGCTCGTCGAGCGGCACCTCGGCCGCGTCCCCGTACCAGGCCTCCCGGTCGGCCATGGCCAGCTTGCAGCCCTCGATCAGCAGATGGACGTACTCGGCGGACCCGTACCGCGGCAGCTCGGGCGGGAGCAGCGCGAGCTGCTGGAGAAGGACCGGGCCCTGGCTCCAGGGGCCGGCCTTGCACAGGGTCCAGCCGTTCCAGTCGTACGTCGCCGGCGCCTCGTAGGTCGCGGACCACCCGGCGAGATCGGCGGCGGTGAGCGTGCCGGTGTGCCGCGCGCCGCTGGTGTCCATGGTGGGGCGCCGAGCCTGTCGTACGAGCGCCTCGGCGATGAACCCGGTGCGCCACACCTCACGCGCCGCCTCGATCTGCGCGACCCGGTCGCCCGCCCCGGCCACCTCGTCGATGAGCCGCTTCCAGGTGGCGGCGAGGGCGGGGTTGCGGAAGAGCTCGCCGGGCCGCGGGGCCTTCCCGTCCGGCAGATAGACCTCCGCCGACGAGGTCCACTCCGTCTCGAACAGCTGCCGTACGCTCTCGACCGTCGCGCCGACGTTCTCCACGGGCGCGTGGCCGTCCTCGGCGTATCCGACGGCGTACTGGAGGACCTCGGCGAGGGACTTGGTGCCGTGGTCGCGGAGCAACAGCATCCAGGCGTCGAAGGCGCCGGGGACCGCGGCGGCGAGGGGACCGGTGCCGGGGACGAGATCCAGGCCGAGCCCCTTGTAGTGGGCCACGGTCGCCGCGGCCGGTGCGACGCCCTGCCCGCACAGCACCCGCACCGGCCCGCCCGCGGGTGCGAGCAGGATCGGCACCTCGCCCGCGGGCCCGTTGAGGTGCGGCTCGACGACGTGCAGCACGAACGCCCCGGCCACCGCCGCGTCGTAGGCGTTGCCGCCGTCCTCCAGCACCGCCATCGCCGACTGCGAGGCCAGCCAGTGGGTGGAGGACACCATGCCGAAGGTGCCCTGGAGGGTCGGCCGGGTGGTGAACGACATCTCTCACCTCGCTGGTCGGGCGCGCCTCGGCCGGTCCGAAGCGGTCACGTGCACGGATCCTTTCATCCCACACCGACCGCCCCACGAAGATTTTGCGATCGCACGAGAACTCCATGAATCACCTCCCACCTGCACGAAATCCCTTTTGCCCGACTCCGGGGACCGCCGGTAACCCCGTGTTCACCGGCCTTCTCTTCCAGCGCGTTCTACGCGCGTGGTGCCATGCGGATGCCCGCGCCCCCCACGCGGGCGCCAACTCGACCAGGAGTCACACATGTTGTCGAACGTCCTCGCCCGCGCGGGCGTCACGCTCGTCGTCGGCGCCGCCGTACTGGCCGCCTCCGTCCCCGCCGACGCCGCGACCTACACCGCCTTCGCCTTCTCGCGGAGCGGCACCACGCAGCCCACGATCTACGACTTCATCAACTCGGCCACCACGTCCCTCGACATGACGATGTACGAGTTGGAGGACACTGCGGCGGTCGACGACCTGATAGCCCTGAAGAACAAGGGCGTCACCGTCCGGGTCGTCCTGGACCGCGCGCACCAGAGCGCCAACGGCTCGGCGTACACGGCCCTGACGAACGCGGGTGTCGGCGTGGTGTGGTCACCGTCGAGCTTCGTCTACACGCACCAGAAGACGATCACCGTGGACGGCGCCAAGTCCCTGGTCCTGACCGGCAATCTGACTTCGCAGTACTACGCGACCGGCCGTGACTACGGCGTGTTCACCGACGACACCCGTGATGTCGCTGCGATCGAGAAGGTGTTCGCCGCGGACTACGCCGGCACGTCGGTCACCCCCACCGACGGTGACCACCTGCTCTGGTCCCCCACCGACTCCCGCAGCCGTCTGCTGTCCGTGGTGAACGCGGCCACCAAGACGCTCGACGTCGAGGAACTGGAGTTCAGCGACAGCGCGGTGGTGGACGCCATCGCGGCACGGGCGAAGGCGGGGGTGAAGGTGCGGGTGGTCCTGGAGACCCCGGGCGACTACGCGAGCGAGGTCTCCGAGATCGAGGCGGCGGGCGGCACGGTCGTCGGGTACTCCGACCCCGACGGCTTCTACATCCACGCCAAGGCCATGGTCGCGGACTACGGCCTCGCCACCCAGGAGGTGGAGGCGGGCTCCATGAACCTCAGCAGCAACTCGCTGACCGCCAACCGCGAGCTGGGCATCGTCCTCACCGGCACCGGGGTGGCGCAGTCCGTGGCCACCACCGTCGAGACCACCTTCGCCGCCGACTACACGGGCGGTACGGCCGCGTAGCCACCCGCCGGCCGGACCCCTCACCCGCCGCCCGGTCACCCGGTCACCCGGTCACCCGGTCACCCGGTCACCCGCCAGGCTGACCCCCGCCCGGTCACCCGCCGGGCAGACCCCTCCTCGTCACCCGCCGGGCGGACGGCCGCCCTGTCACGCCGACGGCCGTCCGCCCACCGTGAGCAGATGCCCGCTCGCCCCCAGCAGGGTGGGCTCCGACTCGATGTGCCGGCACGCGGCCAGGACGGTCGCGCGCCGGTCCGGGTCGTCCAGCCAGTCCTCCAGTCCGCCCATCAGCCAGGCGACGCCCTCGATGCCGCACTGCCCCACCGTGGTCAGCCGCGCGGCGGCGAACTCCGCGGTCACCTCGTGCGGAGCGGCGAAGTGGGCGACGGTGAAGAAGCCCTCGTCGTGGTGGGGATGCCGGCCGTCCACGAGGACGGCGTCGGTGCGCTCACGGTGTTCCGGGGTGAAGTAGCGCTCCTCGCGCAGCAGGTCGTGCAGTTGCGCGTACCGGTTGATGGTGGCGGCGACCACCAGCCCTCCCGGCCGCAGGACGCGTCGCGCCTCGGCCAGGGCCCGCAGCCGGTCGGCGCGTTCGGGCAGGTGGTACAGCGGGCCGAGCAGGAGGACCACGTCGTACGAGGCGTCGGGGGCGGCCAGTTCGCGCGCGTCCCCGAGGCGGGCGGTCACCCCCGGCAGCCGCGAGGCCTGTTCGACGTGGAGCGGTACGGGGTCGACGAGCTCGACCGCGTGTCCGTCCCGGGCGAGCCAGTCCGCGTGCACCCCGCTGCCGCCGCCCACGTCCAGTATCCGCGCGGGCTCGGCGGGCAGCAGGCGGCGCAGTACGTCCTGGGTGCGCCAGTACTCCAGCCGTCCGGCGGGCGCGCCGCCCTCTCTGAGCCGGGCGTCCTCCTTGCCCTGGGCGTAGTAGGCGAGGATCTCCTCGTGCAGTCGCGTTGGTGTCTCGGTCATCGCCCCAGGGTGCTGATCCACGGCCGGGGACGGCAACGGGATATCAGGAGCCGCGTGCCGTCACCAGCCCGGACTCGTAGGCGAACACGACCAGTTGGGCCCGGTCCCGGGCGCCCAGCTTGGTCATCGCACGGCTGATGTGCGTCTTGGCCGTGAGGGGGCTGATCACCATGTGCTCGGCGATCTCCTCGTTGGTCAGGCCGCGGGCGGCCAGGGCCGTGACCTCGCGTTCGCGGCGGGTGAGGCACTCGAGGCCGGGGGCGGTGGACCGGTCCGGTGGACGGGAGACGAACTCGCCGATCAGGGTGCGGGTGACCGCGGGGGACAGCAGCGCCTCGCCCCGGGCCACCACCTCGATGGCCTGGAGGAGGTCGGCGGGCTCGGTGTCCTTCAGCAGGAAGCCGCTCGCGCCCGCGCGCAGCGCCTCGAAGACGTACGCGTCGACGCCGTAGTTGGTGAGGATCACCACGCGGACCCCCGCCAGCGCCGGATCCGCGGCGATCAGCCGGGTCGCCTCGATGCCCGTCATCACCGGCATCTGCACGTCGATCAGCGCGATGTCGGGCACCTGCGCGCGCACCAGCTCCACGCCTCGCTGCCCGTCCGCCGCCTCCCCGACCACCTCGATGCCGTCCTCGGCGTCGAGCAGGGCCCGGAATCCGGCCCGCATCAGCGCCTGGTCGTCGACGAGCGCCACCCTGATCACACCGACACCTCCCCCCGCACGACGCCCTCTACGCCCACACCGATCACACCGACTCCCCCGCCCCCAACGGCAGTTCCGCGCGCACCGAGAACCCGCCCTCCGCCCGTGGGCCGGTGTGCAGCGTGCCGCCCAGTGCCGTGACGCGTTCGCGCATGCCGGTGAGGCCGTGGCCGGGCCGGGGTGGGTGGTCCGGGTGGGCGGCCCCGTCGTCGTCCACCCGGACCGCCAAGTCGGCCTTGCCGTAGGCGAGTTCGACCCGGACCTTCGCCGGGCCCGCGTGCCGGGCGGCGTTCGTCAGGGACTCCTGGACGATCCGGTAGACGGCCCGGTCGAGGTGCGCGGGCAGCGCGCACTCCTCGCCCGTCACGCTCAGCTCGACGGCGAGGCCCGCGGCCCGCGCCCGCTCCACCAGCAGCGCCGGAGTGCCGGTCGGCTCGTCGGTGCGCAGGACCTCCAGCGTGGCGCGCAGCTCACGCATGGCCTCGCCGCCCGCCTCCTGGATGGCGAGCAGGGCGGGCGGCACCTCCTCGCCCCGCTTGCGCGCCAGATGCACGGCCACGCCCGCCTGGAGCTTGACGATGGAGATGCTGTGGGTGAGGGAGTCGTGCAACTCCCGGGCTATCCGCAGGCGTTCCTCGCCGGCCCGGCGCAGCGCGGCCTCCTCCCGGGTCCGCTCGGCCTCCAGCGCGCGCTGTTCGGTCTGGCGCAGATACGCCTGCCAGTTGCGGCCGGCGAGGCCCGTGACCACCGCGCACACGAACCAGCCCGCGAGCAGCGCGGTCCTCTCGACCGCCTCCTGGGCCGTAGGTCCGGTCGCCGCGTACGCCCCGAGGAAGACCCCGCTCGCCGCCGCGGCCCAGCCCCGGTGCCCCAGCTGGGACGCCAGGTGCACGGCGGCGAAGACGGACAGCGCGCCGAGGGGCCCCGGGTGGGCGTGCAGGACGTACGCGGCCCCGCACGCCGTGGCCACGGCGAGCGCCGCCCTCGGAGCCGCGCGGTAGAACGCGAGAGCGCCCGCGCTCACCACGAGGAGTCCGTAGTCGAGGGCGGTCGTGTCCGGGTCGAGAGCCGCCACGGCCACGACGAGTGCGCCGACCACGACCACGAGGGCCAGATCGGCGAGCCGCTTGGAGGTGGCCGAGTCGACCGGGTGCCCGCTCATGCCCACACGCTAGACCGCCGTACCGACACCGGCGTCCGCCCTGTGGACAACTCCCGCGCTACTCCCCCCGTAGTAGTCCCGGGCCCGGGCCGCGCTCGCGGACGCAGTGCCAACTCCCTTCGGCCGTACGACGACCGCGGCCGGGGCCGGGGCGCACGCTGCTGTCCATGTCCACACCCTTCCGCCACACCCGGCCCCTGCCGCCCAAGGCCGCCACCGGCCGTGTCGCCGAGGTCTACGGGCAGTTGTCCCGGGACTTCGGCATCGACGAACCCGTCACCTTCGTGGTCCTCTCCTCCGCACCGGAGCTCCTCGCCCCCGCGTGGGCGCTGATGCGCGAGTCACTGATCGCCGGACCCGGCAGCCGCACCGGCAAGGAGCTGGCGGCGCTCGGGGTCTCGCTGGCCAACCGCTGCCCGTTCTGCGTGGACGCGCACACCATGCTGCTGCACGCCACCGGCGATCACGCCCTCGCCGAACGCGTCGTCCGAGGAGAGCGGCCGGAGAACGAGGAGCACGCGCGCGTACTGGAGTGGGGGCGGCACACGCGTGTGCCGGGCGGCCTCGGGGCCGAGCCGTATCCCTTCCCGCGCGAGCACGCTCCGGGCTACCTCGGCACCGTGTTCGCCTTCCACTTCATCAACCGGATCGTGTCCGCCCTGCTCACCGAGAACCTGCTGCCGGGCAACGCCCAGCGCTTCCGGGCCGTCCGCAGCCTCGCGGGCCGCACGCTCGCCCGGACCGTACGACGGCCCGCCCGGCCCGGGGCGTCCCTCGCGCTGCTCGATCTGCCCGACCCCGGTGAGGCTCCCGGGTGGGCGGACGGCACGCCCGTCGGACTCGCGTACGCGGCGCTGCTCCGGGCGGCCATGGCGGGCGCCGGTCTGCTCGGCGCCGAGGACCAGGACCTCGTGGAGGAGACCCTGCTGGACTGGGACGGGTCGCATCCGCCGCTCGACCTGAGCGGCTTCCCGGACCGGCGGGAGCGTCCCGGTGCGCGTCTGGTGCTGCTGACCGCGCTCGCGCCGTACCGGATCACCGACGAGGACGTGGCGGCCTGGCGGCGCCCCGAGCACTCCGACCGCTGTCTGGTGCAGCTCGTCGCCTACGGGGCGTTCCTGGCCGTGGACCGCGTCGAATCGGCCCTCTACGGCCCCATCACCCGGACATAAACGGACACATGACGCATCGACGGCAGGGCACAGTGACGGCCCGGGTACGGAGCGAGTTCACACTTCCGCCCCACAGGCAGACATGTGAAACTGGCGTTCCGTCCGCAGTGCGGACCCGTCCGCACCGTCCGTCCCCCACGAAAAGTGCGCTGTGCGAACTCTTTCCCTGCCGCTCGCGCTCACCGCGCGCATCTCGCCCGTCGTCGTGCTCGCCGCGGCGGGCTGGGTGCTGACGTCGGGCCCGGCCACGACGCCGGCCGCCAAGAAGGAGTCGGCGCCGCAGTCAGCCGACGAGTCCCCGTCGGGCGCGTCCACGGCGGCCGCCTCCAAGCAGTACGCCGCCGCCCCCGCGCCCTGCGGCAGCATCAGCACGTCGACCATCAAGTCGCTCGTGCCCGGAGCCAAGACGGCCGGCAAGGAGATCCCCTCCACGGACACGTCCCTGCGCCGCACCTGCTCCTGGAACGCGCTCAAGGGGTACGACTACCGCTGGCTCGACGTGTCCTTCGAGATCACCGAGTCCGACGCGGCCGCCGCCAAGTCGTACAAGGAGAACGTCGCCGAGAAGAGCGGCGGCGGCAATGTCCCCGGGGTCGGCGACGCGGGCTACTCGGTGGTGAACCTCACCACCGAGGACAAGCAGCAGACCCGTGAGGGCGTGGTCATGATCCAGGCGTCCAACGCGCTGGTGACCGTGACGTACAACGGCAGCGACTTCGAGTCGAAGAAGGCGCCCAGCACGGACGAGATCAACAAGGGTGCCATCAAGGCCGCCAAGGAGGCCGTGGCGGCGCTGGAGAGCGGCCAGAAGGCCTGAGCCGCACAGGCCCGGGCCCCCTGACCGCTCACCGTCAGGCCGCGATGCCCTCCTGCTGCCTGCCCTTCGGCAGCATCAGCGCCATGTACAGCAGCAGTGACGCGCCGAGGCCCACCGCCCAGCCGTAGTCGGCCAGCGGCTTGAGGAACGGGATCAGACCGTCGGTCGGGAACGGCCCGGTCTTCTTGCCGTCAGCGCCCACGGCCGAGTACGAGCCGCCGACCGCGAGCAGGCCGCCGACCACGAAGGCCGCGATCGCCCGCCAGTTCCAGCCGTTCGCGTACCAGTAGCGCCCGCCGGGCGTGTAGAGGTCCGCGAGGTGCAGAACCGTGCGTCGGACGACCCAGTAGTCGGCGATGAGGATGCCCGCGACCGTGCCGAGCAGACCGCCGACCACACCGAGCCAGGTGAAGATGTAGAACTCCGGCGTGGAGATCAGCTTCCACGGGAAGATCAGGATGCCCACGACACCCGTGATCAGCGCGCCTGTGCGGAAGTTGATGAGCTTCGGGGCGAGGTTCGCCAGGTCGTACGCCGGTGAGACCACGTTCGCCGCGATGTTCACGGAGATCGTGGCGACCAGCACGATGATCAGTGCGAAGAGCAGCCCGAAGGCGTTGTCCGTCTTGGCGGCCAGTGCGACCGGGTCCCAGATGGCCTCGCCGTAGACGACCTCGGAGCCGGAGGTGACCAGCACGGCGAGGACGGCGAACAGCGTCATGGTCGTGGGCAGCCCCAGGGCCTGTCCCCAGGTCTGCGCCTTCTGACTGGCACCGAAGCGGGTGAAGTCCGGAATGTTCAGGGACAGGGTCGCCCAGAAGCCGATCATTCCCATGAGGGACGGGAAGAAGACGGGCCAGAAGTCGGGCCCCCAGCCGAGCTTCGAGGGCTGGTCGAGCAGCGCGCCGAAGCCGTCGGCCTTGACCGCGATCCAGATCAGCAGGACGAGCGCGCCGACGATCACGAAGGGCGCGGCCCAGTTCTCGAAGTGCCGCAGGAAGTCCATGCCGCGGTAGATGATCGCGATCTGCAGCGCCCAGAACAGCAGGAAGCAGAGCCACAGCGGCCAGGGGTTGCCCGCGATCTTGCCCGCGTCCTCCCAGTGACCGCCGGTGAGCTTGGAGCCCAGCGCGAAGATGCCGCTGCCGCCGATCCAGGTCTGGATGCCGAACCAGCCGCAGGCCACGGCCGCCCGGATCAGCGCCGGGATGTTGGCGCCGCGCAGCCCGAAGGAGGCACGGGCGAGCACCGGGAAGGGGATGCCGTACTTGGGTCCGGCGTGCCCGGTGGCCAGCATCGGCAGCAGCACGATGATGTTGGCCAGGGCGATGGTGAACACGGCCTGCTTCCAGTCCATGCCGAGCGCGACCAGGCCGGATGCCAGGGTCCAGCTGGGGATGCAGTGCGCCATGGAGATCCACAGGGCCGCGAAGTTGTACGTCGTCCACTTGCGCTCGGAGACCGGTACGGGACGCAGGTCCTCGTTGGCGAAGGGACTGTCGGCGGGGAATGCCTCGGGGGCGAGCTCGACGCGGCCACCGGTGGACTGCGGTATCGGCGACCCCGTGGGGACTGTTTCGGTCATGGGCAGGCCAATCGATCAGGACGGGACGGGATGGGCCGTGCGGGGGCCTCGGGCGGGACCGGGACGGGCGGGGAGGCCTTTCCCGGTCCCGCCACCCCTCCCCGGGACGGCGGGGAGGGGGGACAAGGAGTGGGGGGTCGGTCGAGCGGTTCCGCCGGGGGGTCAGGAGTTGACGGCGGGGATGACCCGGGAGCCGTAGGCGTCGATGGTGGTCTCCTGGGCGTCGTGCATGTCGTAGACGGCGAACTGGTCGACGCCCAGCTCACGCAGCGCGTTCAGCTTCTCGATGTGCTTCTCCACCGGCCCGATCACACAGAACCGGTCCACGATCTCGTCGGGCACGAAGGCGGTGTCCGGGTTGTCGGCGCGTCCGTGGTGCGAGTAGTCGTACCCCTCACGCGCCTTGATGTAGTCCGTCAGTTCGTCGGGGACGGCGGCGGAGTGCTCGCCGTACTTGGAGACCAGGTCGGCGACGTGGTTGCCGACCATGCCGCCGAACCAGCGGCACTGCTCGCGCGCATGGGCGAGAGCCTCGGGCGAGTCGTCCTCGGTGACGTAGGCGGGGGCGGCCACGCAGATCTTCACGTCCGCCGGATCCCGGCCGGCGGCCACGGCCGCGTCCTTGACGGCCTTCACCATGTACTCGGTCAGATACAGGTCGGCCAGCTGGAGGATGAACCCGTCGGCCTCCTCGCCGGTCATCTTCAGCGCCTTGGGGCCGTACGCCGCCATCCATACGGGGAGTTCGGCGCCCTCCTTGATCCACGGGAACCTGATCACCGTGCCGCCGAGGTCGGCCTCCTGGCCCGAGCCGAGCGCCCTGATGACCTTCATGGCCTCGCTGATGCGGGCGAGCGTGTTGGGGGTGCGGCCGGCGACGCGCATGGCCGAGTCGCCACGGCCGATGCCGCAGACCGTGCGGTTGCCGAACATGTCGTTGAGGGTGGCGAAGGTGGAGGCGGTGACCTCCCAGGTGCGGGTGCCCGGGTTGGTGACCATCGGGCCGACCTTCAACTTCGAGGTGTTGGAAAGGATCTGACTGTAGATCACGAACGGTTCCTGCCACAGCACGGCGGAGTCGAACGTCCACCCGTAGGTGAAGCCGTTGCGTTCGGCCCGCTTCATCAGGCTGATGACCTTCGAGGCGGGCGGATCCGTCTGCAGGACGAGTCCGAAGTCCATGGGCGCCACTCCTAGTTGAGGTACTGACAGGTGGAGCGGGGGGTGTACGTGCCGTGCCCGGCGTGCCCGGTGTACTCCCGCTCGGTGATGACGAGTTCGCCGCGCGAGAGGACCGTCTCGACCCGGCCCGTGAGGCGCTTGCCCTCGTAGGCCGAGTAGTCGACGTTCATGTGGTGGGTCTCGGCGGAGACGATCTGTTCGGCGTGCGGGTCGTAGATGACGACGTCCGCGTCGGCGCCGGGGGCGATGGTGCCCTTCTTCGGGTACATGCCGAACATCCGGGCCGGGGTGGCGCAGGCGATCTCGATCCAGCGGCGGCGGGTGATGTGCCCGTCGACGACGGCCTGGTGGAGCAGGTCCATGCGGTTCTCGACGCCCGGCAGACCGTTGGGGATCTTCGAGAAGTCGCCGCGGCCGAGCTCCTTCTGGCCCACGAAGCAGAAGGGGCAGTGATCGGTCGACACGACTTGGAGATCGTTCGTCCTGAGCCCCTGCCACAGCTTCGCCTGGTGCTCACGGGGCCTCAGGGGCGTGCTGCACACGTACTTCGCGCCCTCGAAGTCCGGCTCCGCGAGGTTGTCCGTCGACAGGAACAGGTACTGCGGGCAGGTCTCGCCGAAGACGTTGAGCCCCTCGTCACGCGCGCGTGCCAGCTCGGCCACTGCCTCCATGGCCGAGACGTGCACGACGTACAGGGGGGCGCCGGCGACCTGCGCGAGCTTGATGGCACGGTGGGTGGCCTCGGCCTCGAGGAGCGCCTTGCGGACCTCCCCGTGATACCTCGGATCCGTCTCGCCGCGTGCCAGTGCCTGCTCCACCAGGACGTCGATCGCGATGCCGTTCTCGGCGTGCATCATGATCAGTCCGCCGTTCTCGGCGGAGCGCTGCATGGCGCGCAGGATCTGGCCGTCGTCGGAGTAGAAGACGCCGGGGTAGGCCATGAACTGCTTGAAGGAGGTCACGCCCTCCGCCACCAGCAGGTCCATCTCCTTGAGCGTCTCCTGGTTCACATCGGAGACGATCATGTGGAAGCCGTAGTCGATGGCGCAGTTGCCCTCGGCCTTGGCGTGCCAGGCGTCCAGGCCCTCGCGCAGGGTGTGGCCGACGCTCTGCACCGCGAAGTCGACGATGGTCGTGGTGCCGCCCCAGGCGGCGGCCCGGGTGCCGGTCTCGAAGGTGTCGGAGGCGAAGGTGCCGCCGAAGGGCAGTTCCATGTGGGTGTGGGCGTCGACGCCACCGGGGATGACGTACTTCCCGGTGGCGTCGATCGTGCGGTCCGCGGTCCAGCTCTGGGTGCCGGGCACGGCGAGGGCGGCGATGCGGCCGTCCTCGATCAGCACGTCGGCGTGGATCTCGTCGGACGCGGTGATGACGAGGCCACCGCGGATGACGGTACGGCTGCTCATGTTCCCTCTCCTGCCGGGGTGGTTGGTGCGGTCAGGGTGCGGTCAGCGGCGGGTAGGCGTCGGGACGGCGGTCGCGGTAGAACTGCCAGCGGTCGCGCACTTCCCGCAGCTTGGCCATGTCCAGGTCGCGGACGACGAGTTCGGTCTCCTTGTCGCTGGCCACCTCGCCCACGAACTGCGCCTCCGGGTCGACGAAGTACGTCGTCCCGTAGAAGTCGTTGTCGCCCAGCTCCTCCACGCCCACGCGGTTGATCGCGCCGACGAAGTACTCGTTGGCGACGGCCGCGGCCGGCTGCTCCAGCTGCCACAGGTACGCGGACAGCCCCCGCGAGGTGGCCGACGGGTTGAAGACGATCTCGGCACCCGCGAGGCCCAACGCCCGCCAGCCCTCCGGGAAGTGGCGGTCGTAGCAGATGTACACACCGATCCTCCCGACCTTGGTGTCGAAGATCGGCCACCCCAGATTGCCGGGGCGGAAGTAGAACTTCTCCCAGAATCCGGGCACTTGGGGGATGTGGTGCTTGCGGTACTTGCCGAGGTACGAGCCGTCCGCGTCGATCACGGCGGCGGTGTTGTAGAGGACGCCGGGTTGCTCCTCCTCGTACATCGGCAGGATCAGGACGATGCCCAACTCCTTCGCCAGCGACTGGAAGCGCTTGACGATGGGGCCGTCCGGGATCTGTTCGGCGTACTCGTAGAACGCCTTGTCCTGGACCTGGCAGAAGTACGGCCCGTAGAACAGCTCCTGGAAGCACAGGACCTGAGCACCCTGCGCGGCCGCGTCCCGGGCCGCCTGCTCGTGTACCTGGATCATCGACTCCTTGTCGCCCGTCCACGCGGTCTGGAAGAGGGCGGCACGAATCACTCTGCTCATCGGGACCTCCGGTCACTCGGTGTGCGAGAAGACTAGGAAGTCCGAAAACGGGCTTTGAGTTGCACGGTGTCACGTCTGCGGGCGCACGGCGTGCCACGGTGTCACCCTCTCGTGAGCCCATGTTTCACCGCCGTTTTCCCAGGTCGTGGCATGTTTCAGCTCTGTTGCGCGTCGTGCGCGAGGAGCGCGATGTGCACCGAGGCCGCCTGCTCGAAGTCGTCGAGGTCGACGCCCAGCCGGCCCTGTATCGCCTCCAGCCGCCGGTACAGCGCGGGGCGGGAGACGTGGTGGAGCTGGGCGGTGCGGGACTTGTTGCGGCCGGTGGCGAGGTACGTCCGCAGGACAGCGAGCAGCCCCTCTCCCGGCCCCGAGTCGCACAGCAGCCCGTCCAGCTCGCGCTCCGCGAAGGACTGCACATGCGGGTCGTCGCGCAGCAGCCGTATCAGGCCGCGCAGATGGACGTCCTTGAGGCGTACGACGGCCGGGAGGTCGAGTACTCCGGAGGCGACGGCGTCGGCGACATGCCGGGCCTCGCGCATACCGGCGGGCACGTCGTCCCAGGCGGTACGGGGATCGGCCGCGGCCACCACCGTCCCCGTCAGCCGGGCCGCGAAGTTGGCCGTGAGCACCGTGGCGTCCTGGTCCCGGGCCAGGCTCAGCAGGACGGCGGTGGCCCCGTCGGCGAGTTCGGCGACGATGCCCGGCAGCCCCAACAGCCTTAGCACCCGGTCGAGTTCGGCGGGATCACCGTCCCGTACGACGAGCGGCACGAAGGTGCGCCGGTTGACGGGCAGTCCGGCCGCCCGCGCCCGGGGCAGCAGCTGCCTCGCCGGTACGACCCCGCTGACCAGGTCGGTCAGCAGGCTCTGCGCGGACTGTTCCTCCCAGGTGTGGGCGGAGGTCCCGCCGAGCATGCGGTGCAGGACGAGGGCCTCGGCGGCGCGGTCGGCGAGGAGGCGGCCGGTGGCGGTGTCGCCGCGGTAGCCGCACAGCATGATCTGGCCCCAGCGCTCGCCGCGCCCGCCCAGTTCGGCGCGGATCCAGCCGTCGCCCTCGCTGCCGCCGGCCTGGCGGGCGATGCGCTCCCAGTCGCGCAGCACGTCGTCGACCGCGGACCGCTCCCCGGCGGTGGCGAGGACCCGGTGGGCGAGGTTGGTGACGACGACGGGGCAGCCGCTGTGGTGGGCGATCTCGTCCAGCAGGTGCTGGAGCGGGGCGCCCGCGGTGATGAGTCCGGTGAGGGCGGTGCGGACGGCCTCGGACATGCTCACGGCGGCGAACTTCCGTCGCACCAGACGGGCCTGGACCTCTTCCGTCAACTCCGCGAAGGGGAAGGGTCGGTGCAGGACGACCATGGGCAGCCCGCAGCGCTCGGCGGCCCGGCGCATCACGTCCGGCGGGGCCGGGAAGGCTCGGCCGAGTCCGAGGACCACGGCCGCGGCCTCCGCGCGGTGCAGGGACTGGATGTACTCGGCCTGCTTGTTCTCGTCACCGGCGAGCAGCACGCCGGTGGTGAGGACCATCTCGCCGCCGCTGAGCATCACACCGACGTCGGCGGCCTCGGCCACGTGCACCCAGCGCACGGCGCGGTCGAGCTGGCCGGCACCGGCCACCACCTCGGGCTCCCCGGCCAGGACCCGTTCGAGCATGAGGACCTGACGGACCGACAGGGTCGGCTCCAGGGACTCCAGGGGCTCCAAGGTGGTGCTCATGACGGTGTTCCCTCGCTGTGGACCTACTGGATGGTGCTCCTCAGAGCGTGTTCGAGGATCGCGGCGCCCTCCTCGGCCTCCGCGACGGTCAGGGACAGGGGCGGGGCGATCCTGAGGGCGCTGGTGTTGTGTCCGCCGCCCTTGCCGAGCAGCAGCCCCTCGGCGCGCGCGGCCTCCAGCACGGCGGACGCGGCCTGTGGGTCGGCCTCGTCGGTGCCGGGCCTGACCAGCTCGACGCCGAGCATCAGACCGCGCCCGCGCACCTCCCGTACACCCGGAACCTGCGCGGCGACCGCCCGCAGCCGCTCGATGAGCAGTCCGCCGACCCGCCGGGCGTTGCCCTGCAGGTCGTGTTCCAGGAGGTACGTCAGGTTGGCGAGGCCGGCGGCCATGGTGATCTGGGTGCCGCCGAAGGTCGAAATGCTGTTGGAGTCCAGGCAGTTCATGATCTCGGCGCGGGCCACGACCCCGCCGATGGACATGCCGTTGCCGATGCCCTTGGCGAAGGTGAGGATGTCCGGCGGGCCCGACTGCCCGTGCGCCTGCCAGCCCCAGAAGTGGTCGCCGGTGCGGCCCCAGCCGGTCTGCACCTCGTCGGCGATCCACAGGATGCCCCGCTCGTTCAGCACCTCGCGGAAGGCGGCGTAGAGGCCGTCGGGCGGGGAGGTGAAGCCGCCTACGCCCTGGATCGGCTCGGCGATCAGGGCGGCGGGCGGGCGGGTGTGGCCGAGCAGGTCCTCGAGGTCGTCGACGCAGGCCGCGATGAAGTCGTCGTCGCCGAGGGAGGCGTACGGGCCGCGGGTGCGCACTCCGCCGTGGACGTACAGCGTCTGCAGCGGGGACAGCGAGGTGGGCGACCAGCCGCGGTTGCCGGTGATGCCGACCGCGCTGAAGGAGCGGCCGTGGTAGCTGTTGCGCATCGCCAGGATCGTGTTGCTGCGGCGGTGGGTCGTGGCGAGCAGCAGGGCGGTGTCGTTGGCCTCGGTGCCGGAGGTGGTGAAGAAGACCCGGGCATCCGGGATGCCGGACAACTGGGCGATGCGCTCGGCGAGTTCGACCATCGGCCGGTTCAGGTACAGGGTCGAGGAGTGGATGATCCGCCCGGCCTGTTCGCTCACCGCCTTGGTGATCTCGGGCAGGGCGTGCGCGGTCATCGTGGTCAGGATGCCGCCGAAGAAGTCGAGGTACTTGTTGCCCTCGGAGTCCCACACGTGCCGGCCCTCGCCGTGCGTGATCTCCAGCGGGTTCTCGTAGTAGAGGGCGAGCCAGTCGGGCAGGACGGCCCGGTGACGTCCCAGCAGGTCCTCGGTCACGGCTGCACCAGCCCTTCGTAGGCGTCGGGGCGGCGGTCGCGGTAGAACGCCCACTGCTGCCGCACTTCTTCGATGAGGTCGAAGTCCAGGTCGCGGACGAGCAGTTCCTCCTCCTTGTCGCTCGCCGTGTCCCCGACGAACTGGCCGCGCGGGTCGACGAAGTACGACGTCCCGTAGAAGTCGTTGTCGCCGTACTCCTCGACACCGACCCGGTTGATCGCGGCGACGAAGTACTCGTTGGCGACGGCGGCCGCGGGCTGCTCCAGGCGCCACAGGTGGGACGACAGGCCCCGGTGCGTGGCGGACGGGTTGTAGACGAGCTGGGCGCCGTTCAGGCCGAGCTGCCGCCAGCCCTCGGGGAAGTGGCGGTCGTAGCAGATGTAGACGCCGACCTTGCCGACGGCGGTGTCGAAGACCGGCCAGCCGAGGTTGCCGGGCTTGAAGTAGTACTTCTCCCAGAAGCCCTTGACCTGCGGGATGTGGTGCTTGCGGTACTTGCCGAGGACGGTGCCGTCGGCGTCGATCACGACCGCGGTGTTGTAGTAGAAGCCGGACTGCTCGACCTCGAACACCGGCACGACGATCACCATGCCGGTCTCGCGGGCGAGTTCCTGCATACGACTCGTGGTGGGGCCGTCGGGCACCGGTTCGGCCCAGCGGTAGTGCTCCGGTTCCTGGACCTGGCAGAAGTAGGGGGCGTTGAACACTTCCTGGAACCCGATGATCTTCGCGCCCTGTCGGGCCGCCTCGCGGGCGTGCTCCTCGTGTTTCGCCACCATGGACTCGGTGTCGCCGGTCCAGGTGGCCTGGACCAGAGCGGCACGTACGACGTTGGCCATGAGCTGCTCCTTCGGCGGGACGTCAGAGCCTCTACGCCCGTAGAAGGGGCCGTAGAGGGACGAACGTAAGCCTCCTGGACAGGCTTGCCAAGACCATCGTCGTTAACCCGCGAAGTCGATCACGTTTCACACTCCAGTGGAGGAGTGACGTGCCCGGTCAGCGGGTTTGCGGCGGACCTGTCAGGCGGAGAATCCGGCGACACGCAGGGCGTGCACCAGGTCCCAGTGACGCTCCTGCGAGACACCCTTCGCGGCTTCCAGGAGCAGGGGGACCAGGGTCCGCGGGCCGGGCTCGGCACTGCGGGCGGCCTCCTCGGGGGTACGGACGCGGACGTAGGCGTCCAGGAGCGCGGTGACCTCACGGCGGCGGCCGTCGGCGACCAGGGCGAGCACGGCCGCGCCGATCTCGCCCGCGGGCCGTGCCACGCCCTGCCTCAGGATCTGCTCCCCGTCCGCACTCCGTCCGGCGGCCACGAGCGCGTCCGCTGCGGCCACCAGCCGATCGGCGGGCAGTGAGGCGGCCTCCCACAGCAGGGTCGCCCAGTCGGCGCCGAGGCCGGCGTGCTGCAGCTCAGCGGCGAGCAGCGGGAAACGGTCGGCGGGCCAGTGGGCGGCCTCGACGAGCAGAGCGTGCGCCTCACCGGTGCGCCCCTCGGAACGCAGCCGCACCAGCGCCGCAACCGTCTCGGCGGTCTCCCGCCGCGCCGTTGCGCCGTCGGCAGCGCTCGGCTCACTCTGCGCCTGCGGGCGCACGTCGTCGGCCGCACCGGCGAAACGCGCTCCACGCGGAGTACGGCCCCGCGCGGCGGGCGCGGCGGGCAGCTCCGGTGCGGGGGCGGTCGGGGGTACGACGACGGGATCGGCCTCCGCCTCCCCCATCCCGGCGAATCGAGCACTGCCACGGCGACGCTTGCGCTGCTTGGACGCGGAGGCCTGCGGCGGCTCGGCGGCGGGGGGTGCGGGTCGGGTGGGGTCGGGCCGTGTGTCGGTGCGCGGGGCCTGACCGGCGGGGTCGGTCGCGGTCGGCGTCTGCTGCGGGCCGTACGCCCGGTCGAACGCGTCGGCCTCGATCGGCCGGTGCGTGCCGTGGGCGGGGCGGACGGTGTCGTCGGGTGCCGTCGGCTGCGTGCCGTGGCCGGAGCGGGCCCCTTCGGCGGGTCCTGGTCCGGCGGCCGCGCCGGGGGCGGGGCGCTGCGACGCGGAACCGCCGCGGGCCGACTCCACGGCCGCCGAGAGGGTGCCGCGCTGCTGGGGCATGTCCGGGAAACCTGTACCGGGGGCGCCGCCGGGACCGGTCCCCGAGCCCTGGCCGTCCCCCGCACGACCGCCGCCACCCTGCCAGACACCTGCGCGAATGCCGCCGGCTCGGCCATCGTCTCCGCGTCCGCCGGATCCGTGGGCGGTCCCGGAGCCGCCCCGGCTCACCTGATCGTCGGACCACGCGTGGTCCCCCGGTCCTCCGTCCCCGTACGTCCCCCGGAACGCCCCTGCGTCCCCGGCTCGGCCCCGGTGGAACATCCCGGTGTTCCCCGCTTGCCCGCCTCGGGTCACGTCGGCCCGGTCGCCCATCGTGCGGCGGTCCAACTCGGCCATCCTGGACTGGAGTTCGGCGCAGCGGCGGACCGCGCGCTCGTGGTCGTCGCGGGCCCAGGCGAGGTCCAGGCGGATGGCGTCGGCCTCCTCCCGGGTGGTGGCGGTGGTGAGCCGGCGGCCCAGTTCGGCCTGCCGTTCCGCGGCATAGCGCTGTTCGCGGAGCATGACGTCGAAGCGATCGCCGAGGGCGTCCCGGCCGCCGGGCCGGGCGTCGTAAGCAGCTTGGGCGGCCGAGTGCAGCGGGCGGCCCCGCTCCGCCTCGCCGTGGGCCACCTCGTGGCCGTACTGCGCGGCCAGGTCCTGCAGGAGCGCCTCGACCACGTCCCAGGGCGGCACTTCGCGACCTTCGAGGCAGGCCTGCATACCGTCCGGGTCGCGCTGCCAGAACACCGCGCACCAGCCGGCGCCCTGATCCAGGCGCGCCAGCAGACCCTCCAGGTAGGCCACGAACTCCCGCATCCGACCCGGGAGTTGATCCACTGCCATCGCTCAACTCCCGTTAGACCGGAGCACTCCGGTCCGTAAGGCAACACCAGCAGTGTTACGAACGGGCTACGGACAGTTTTCAAAGGAGCAGCAGGAGCCTCATGTCCGGGTCCCGGCCGGTGAGCGAACTCCCGTCACACACCCGCCAACTCGCACAGTCCGGCCAGCTCGTCCATGGACAGCCCGAGCGCCCGGGCGAGCGCGGCCACCGTGAAGAACGCCGGGGTCGGAGCCCGCCCGGTCTCGATCTTCCGGAGGGTCTCCGCGGAGATCCCGGCGGTCGCCGCGACCTCCGTCATGCTGCGGCCGCCGCGGGCCTCGCGCAGCAGCCGGCCGAGCCGCTCGCCGCGTTCGCGTTCTTCGGGAGTGAGAGGGGTGCGCACCATGACCCCATTCTAATACCGGTATAGTAATTGGCATGGTGGAGCTGAAGACGGACACATCGATCGATGCCATGTACGAGGCGGGACAGGTGGTCGGGCGCGCCCTGACCGCCGTACAGAAGGCCGCTGACGTGGGCGTTTCCCTGCTGGAGCTGGACGAGGTGGCGCGGGAGGTGCTGCGGGAGGCGGGGGCGTCCTCACCCTTCCTCGGGTATCGCCCCACCTTCGCCACCACTCCCTTCCCCGCCGTCGTCTGCGCCTCCGTGAACGACGCGATCGTGCACGGCATCCCGACCGGCTACCGGCTGCGCGACGGGGACCTCGTCTCGATCGACTGCGGCGCCCAACTCGACGGCTGGGCGGGCGACTCGGCGATCAGCTTCACGGTGGGCGAGCCGCGCCCCGGGGACACACGGCTGATCGAGACCGCGGAGCGGGCGCTGGCGGCCGGGATCGCGGCCGCGGTCGTGGGCAACCGCATCGGGGACATCGCGCACGCGATCGGCACGGTGTGCCGGGCCGGCGGCTACGGAATCATGGACGACTTCGGCGGACACGGCATCGGCCGCCGTATGCACGAGGACCCGCCGGTGCCGAACGAAGGGCGCCCGGGGCGGGGGTTGGCCCTGCGGCACGGCATGGTGCTCGCGCTCGAGCCGATGCTCATCGCCGGCGGCACCGACGAGTACCACGCGGCGCCGGACGGCTGGACGCTGAGGACGAACGACGGTTCGCGGGCGGCGCACGTGGAGCACACGGTGGCGATCACTGACGCCGGACCCCGCGTCCTGACCGCGCGCCGAGCGAGTGTGCGTTCCTGATCATCGCGCGCTCGGGGAGCCTCGGGGAGCGCTGAAAGTGCCCCGCTCCCCCATCCGTGCGAAGGTGTAACCGGCTGGCACCCGGGTTACCCGACCCCGGCACGTCGATCAGCGAGGTTGTCCCCGACCGCGCGGGGATGCCGGATGGGAACGCCATGACCAGCGGTTTCAGCGGACAGGAAGGCTATGACGCCTTCGGAGAGTTCCTCGCCCGTTTCTTCGGCGGACCGCGCACCGGTCCCCGGCAGATCAACATCGGCCAGTTGTTGAGCCGGCCGGCCCGGGAGCTGGTGCGGGGCGCCGCGCAGTACGCCGCCGAGCACGGCAGCCGGGATCTGGACACCCAGCATCTGCTGCGGGCCGCCCTCGCGGCCGAGCCGACCCGGACGCTGCTGAGCCGGGCGGGCGCCGATCCCGACTCGCTCGCCTCGGAGATCGACGAACGCTCCGGCCCCGTCCAGCACCAGCCGGAGGAGGCCCCGCCACCCACCTCGCTGTCCCTCACCCCGGCCGCCAAGCGCGCCCTGCTGGACGCCCACGAGCTGGCCCGGGCCCGGGGCGCCGGTTACATCGGCCCGGAGCACGTGCTCAGCGCCCTGGCCGCCAACCCCGACTCGGCGGCCGGGCACATCCTCAACTCGACCCGGTTCTCCCCCGCCGGACTGCCTCCCGAGGCGGCCCCGGACACCGGGGAACCCCGCGGCGAGGCACCCCGGGGCACGGGCACGCCCACTCTCGACAAGTACGGCCGCGATCTCACCGACCTGGCCCGCCAGGGCCGTATCGACCCTGTGATCGGCCGGGACGAGGAGATCGAGCAGACCATCGAGGTGCTGTCCCGGCGCGGCAAGAACAACCCGGTGCTCATCGGTGACGCGGGCGTCGGCAAGACCGCCGTCGTGGAGGGGCTGGCCCAGCGGATCGTCGACGGGGACGTGCCGGATGTGCTGATCGGACGCCGGCTCTTCGCGCTCGACCTGACCGGGGTGGTCGCCGGCACCCGCTACCGGGGCGACTTCGAGGAGCGCCTGACGACCATCGTGGGCGAGATCCGCGACAACTCCGACCGGCTGATCGTCTTCATCGACGAGCTGCACACGGTCGTCGGCGCGGGCGGGGGCGGCGAGGGCGGCTCGATGGACGCAGGCAACATCCTCAAGCCCGCCCTGGCCCGCGGCGAACTGCACATCGTGGGCGCGACCACGCTGGGGGAGTTCCGCCGGATCGAGAAGGACGCGGCCCTGGCCCGCCGCTTCCAGCCGATCCTGGTCCCGGAGCCCACCGTGGCCGACGCGATCGAGATCCTGCGCGGGCTGCGCGACCGCTACGAGGCCCACCACCAGGTCCGCTACACCGACGAGGCGCTGGTGGCCGCCGTGGAGCTGTCCGACCGCTATCTCTCCGACCGCCGTCTGCCGGACAAGGCGATCGATCTCATCGACCAGGCAGGAGCGCGGGTACGACTGCGCGCCCGCACGAAGGGCACGGACGTACGGGCCCTGGAGCGCGAGGTCGAGCAGCTGACCCACGACAAGGACCAGGCGGTGGCCGACGAACAGTACGAGAAGGCCACCCAACTGCGGGACCGCATCGCCGAGTTGAAGCAGCGGATGGGCGAGGCGTCAGGGGGCGACGAGGCCGACGAGGGCCAGCACCTGGAGGTCACCGCGGAGGCCGTCGCCGAAGTGCTCTCCCGCCTCACCGGCATCCCGGTCAGCAGTCTCACCGAGGAGGAGAAGGACCGGCTGCTCGGCCTGGAGAACCACCTGCACGAGCGCGTGGTCGGCCAGGACGAGGCCGTACGGGTCGTCTCGGACGCCGTGCTGCGCTCCCGTGCGGGCCTCGCCAGCCCGAACCGCCCGATCGGCAGCTTCCTCTTCCTCGGCCCGACCGGAGTCGGCAAGACCGAACTGGCCCGCGCCCTCGCCGAGTCCCTGTTCGGCAGCGAGGACCGCATGGTCCGCCTGGACATGAGCGAGTACCAGGAGCGCCACACGGTCAGCCGCCTGGTCGGCGCCCCGCCCGGATACGTGGGCCACGAGGAGGCGGGCCAGCTGACCGAGGTGGTGCGCAGGCACCCGTACTCGCTGCTCCTGCTCGACGAGGTGGAGAAGGCGCACCCGGACGTCTTCAACATCCTCCTGCAGGTCCTCGACGACGGACGGCTCACCGACTCCCAGGGCCGCACGGTCGACTTCACCAACACGGTGATCGTGATGACGAGCAACCTCGGCTCGGATGCGATCACCCGGCGGGGCGCGGGCATCGGTTTCGGTCCCGGCGGCGCCGACGCGGACGAGGAGGCCCGACGGGAACGGATTCTGCGTCCCCTGCGCGAGCACTTCCGCCCGGAGTTCCTGAACCGCATCGACGAGGTGGTCGTCTTCCGTCAGCTCACGGGAGAGCAACTGCGCGAGATCACCAAGCTGTTGCTGGAGAGCACCCGCCGCCTGCTCCGGGCCCAGGGCATCACCGTCACCTTCACGGACAGCGCGGTGGACTGGCTGGCGGAGCGCGGCTACCAGCCGGAGTACGGCGCCCGCCCCCTGCGCCGCACGATCCAGCGGGAGGTGGACAACGAGCTGTCCCGCCTCCTGCTGGACGGCACGGTCGCAGAGGGCGACACGGTGACGGTGGACGTGGCGGCAGGCAGCCTGACGTTCACACGGACTCCTCAGGGGGGCGGGGAACCGCAGGACCAGCCCCCGCCCGGCTGAGGACGACTACGGCGCGGGGTGCACCACTTGCGCGGACCCCCCGCCCCGCCGCACGGTCTCGGCCGCCGCCAGCCACTTGCCACCCGGCAACCGCTGCACTCCGGTGGCCGCCCCGATCTCCGGATTCACCTTGAACGAGTGCCCGATCGCCTCCAGCTGCGACCGCACCCCACTGCTGTACAGCCCCGGCTCCAGCTCGGTCTGCGCGGCGTTGCGCTGACTCGCCCGGGGCGCGGCGATCGCGTCCACCAGCGGCAGTCCGCGGTCCACGAACTCGGTCAGCACCTGCAGGACGGTGGTGATGATGGTCGCCCCGCCGGGTGAACCCAGCGCCACCACAGGCTTGTTGTGCCCGTCGAGCACGATCGTCGGGGAGATGGAGGACCGCGGCCGCTTGCCGGGTCCCGGCAGGTTCGGGTCGTGGACGGCCGGGTTCGCCGGAGCGAAGGAGAAGTCGGTCAGCTCGTTGTTGAGGATGAACCCACGCCCGGGAACGGTGATCCCGCTGCCGCCGGTCTGCTCGATGGTCAGCGTGTAGGCGACGACGTTCCCCCATTTGTCGGCCACCGTCAGATGCGTGGTGTTCTCGCCCTCGTACGTCGTCGGGGCCGCCGTGCCCCGGTCCGAGCATGCCGCGGGATGCCGCGGGTCCCCCGGCGCCAGCGGGCTCGCGAGGACCGCGTCGTCCTTGATCAGGCAGGCGCGCGAGTCGGCGAACCGCTGTGACAGCAGCCCCTTCGTGGGTACGTCCTCGAAGGCCGGGTCGCCGACCCAGCGCCCCCGGTCCGCGAACGCGATCCGGCTGGCCTCGATGTAGTGGTGCAGGTACTGGACCTCACTGGCCTTCGAAAGGTCGGTGTTCTCAAGGATGTTGAGGGCCTCACCGACCGTCGTCCCGCCGGAGGAGGAGGGCGCGATCGAGTAGACGCCGAGCCCGCGGTAGGAGGTCTTGGTCGGCTTCTGGAGCTCGGCCCGGTAGGCCGCAAGGTCCTTCTCGGACAGCTGCCCCGGCCGCGCGTTCCATCCCGACCCCGGGTCCACGGGCGGGTGGTTCACGGTGTCGACGATCTCGTCGCCGAGGCGGCCGCGGTAGATCGCGCCGACGCCCTTGCGGCCCAACTCCGCATACGTGCGGGCGAGGTCGGGGTTCTTGAAGGTGGAGCCGACGACCGGCAGCTGACCGCCGGGCAGGAACAGCTTCGCCGTGTCCGGGAAGTACCGGAAGCGTGTCTCGTTGGACGCGGTCTGCGAGCGGAAGGTGTCGTCGACCGTGAACCCGTCCCGGGCGATCCGCTCGGCGGGCTTGAGGACGGTGCCGAGCGATCTGCTGCCCCACTCGTCGAGTGCGGTGGCCCAGGTGGCCGGTGTGCCCGGGGTGCCGACGCTCAGTCCGCTGCTGACGGCGTCGGCGAAGGCGAGCGGCTTGCCGTTCTCCAGGAACAGGTCGGAGCCGGCGGTCAGGGGTGCCGTCTCGCGGCCGTCGATCGTGTGGACCGTACGGGACTTGGCGTCGTAGTAGACGAAGTAGCCGCCTCCGCCGATGCCGGAGGAGTACGGCTCGGTGACGCCGAGCGCGGCGGCGGTGGCGACGGCCGCGTCGACCGCGTTGCCGCCCTTGCGCAGGACCTCGATGCCGGCGGCGGAGGCGTCCGCGTCGACGCTGGAGACGGCGCCGCCGTAGCCGACGGCGACGGGTACTTTCTCGGGTGTCGAGGTGGCGTGCGGCGGTGCTGCCGCCCCCACCGACACCACGGCGGCCGAAACCGCCAGGACCGACAGTTTCCGTGCGACAGGGCGACGCATCCGTACCTCCAGTCCAGGACCGTCCGCGCAGCGTAACCACATCCCCGTGGCCCCGACAGCCCTCTTCGGGTCAGGTGTCATGCGAATGCCACACTTCGAACACCGGTACGTAGGAGTCGTGTCGGCCCGCTAGCATGCGCGCACATGACAGACGACGTGCGCAACATCGTCCTGGGTGTGGTGGCGGCGGGCATCAGCGCGACGCTCGGCTGGCTCGCCCGGACGTACCTGTGGAGGCGCAAGCTCCGCCGCAAGCAGGCCTTCTTCGGGCTGCCGGACAACTCCGAGTCCCTGCTGGTCGTGAACCGGGACGCGGGCAGCACCGAACTATCGGTGCACCGGTACGACGTGTTCGCGCTGCTCGAACTCTCCGCCCTCATCAAGGACTGCGGCGCGCACGCCGAGGTCATCACCCAGGACGCGGCCCGTCAGGGCTTCGGGGAGCGCACGGAGTTCTGCGTAGGCGGCCCCACGTCGAACCGGCGCATGATGGCGCACATCGCCGCCATGCTCCCCGGGGTGCTGGTGAAGGTCGACCCGTCGGAACCGGGCCCGGTCCGGATGACGTACCAGATCGGCAGCGAGCGCTACCTCCTGGAGAAGGGGGTCGCCGAGTACGTCCTGCTCGCCCGCCTCACCGCCGGGCAGCCCGATCAGAGCCGGCCCGTCTTCCTGTTCTGCGGCCAGACGGCCATCACCAACCAGGCCGCGACCCGCTATCTGGCACGCAACCACGAGCGGCTGGCGCGCAAGTACGGCGACAACTCCTTCGTCCTCCTGCTGAAGGTGGTCAACTCGCACGCGTACGGGCCGGATGTCGCCGAACTGGTCGCGGACGTGACCCGCGCGGCCCAGACGCCGTTGCCGACGGTCGCGGCTCCACGCAACTCGCACCGCGCCTCCTGACTTGATTCACACCACAACAATCGTTACTCCCACGTAACTTACCGACGGGTTACCTCCGGTAAAGCGTCGAGGTTACCGTCTGGTCACTTTGCATTGACACGAGTAGGGAGTGACCCGTGGGACACCCTCGCAAGGCCCTGCGTACGACCACCGTGGGCGCCGTCTCCGCGACTCTGATCGCCGGTAGCGCCCTCGGACTCGCCCCCACCGCCCAGGCGGCCGACGCCGTCCGCTTCGTCGACATCGCCGGTGACGGCGGAACCGTCCTCAAGGCGAACGTCGTCACGCCCGCCGGTTCCGACGGCACCCGGCGCTACCCGCTGCTCGTCCTGCCCACCAGCTGGGGCCTGCCCCAGGTCGAGTACCTCGCCCAGGCCCAGAAGCTCGCGAACTCCGGCTACATCGTGGTCAGTTACAACGTGCGCGGCTTCTGGCAGTCGGGCGGGGAGATAGACGTCGCGGGCCCTGCCGACACCGCCGACGCCTCCAAGGTCATCGACTGGACCCTCGCCAACACCCCCGCGGACGCACAGCACATCGGCATGGCGGGGGTCTCGTACGGCGCCGGCATCAGCCTGCTCGCCGCCGCAAAGGACAAGCGCGTCAAGGCGGTTGCGGCCCTCAGCGGCTGGGCCGACCTGATCGACTCGATCTACTCCGGCCGCACCCAGCACGTCCAGGCCGGGGCCGTGCTGGACGGCGCCAGCCTGGTCACCGGCCGCCAGAGCGCCGAAGTCCGGCAGATCTTCGACAACTTCTACGCGTCGAACCTGTCGAAGGAGCAGGAGATGATCGACTGGGGGAAGAAACGTTCTGCCGCCACATACGTGGACCAACTCAACCAGAACGGCACGGCGGTCATGATGGCCAACGCGTGGGGCGACACGGTGTTCGCACCCAACCAGTACGCGGACTTCTACGAGAAGCTGACCGGCCCCAAGAGACTGGAACTGCGCCCCGGCGACCACGCCACGGCCGAACTCACCGGCCTGTTCGGCCTGCCCAACGACGTCTGGACCGACACCGGGCGCTGGTTCGACCACTACCTCAAAGGCGTGGACAACGGGATCGACCGCGAGGAGCCTGTCCGGCTCAAGCCCCGTTCCACGGGCGGCTACGAGGACTACCCGGACTGGAAGTCGGTGAGCGCCGACCGCAAGAAGATCGCCCTCTCGGGCACGACCACGATCCACACCAACGTCGACTCGGGCGCGGACGGCGGCATCGTCTTCCTGTCGAGCATCCTCGACCAGATCGCCCAGGCTCCCCCGGTCGCCTCGATCCCCCTGCTGCCGCGCCGCTGGGCCGCCGTATGGCAGTCGGAGAAGTACCCGACCGCGCAACGGGTGCGCGGCACCGCGAAGTTGCACACCACCGTCACCCCCACCAAGGAGAGCGGCACCCTCGTCGCCTACCTCTACGACGTGGGGCCGCTCGGCCTCGGCAAGCTGGTCTCCAACGCGCCGTACACCTTCCACGGGCAGACGCCCGGCAAGCCGTTCGGCGTCGACCTGGACCTGTTCTCCACGGCCTACGACGTCCCGGCAGGGCATCGGCTGGCCCTGGTGGTCGACACGGTCGACCCGCTCTACATCGAGCACAACCCGTCCGGCGCTCAGCTGACCTTCTCCTCGCCGTCGAACGACCCGTCGTACGTGTCGATTCCGCTGCGCGAGCAGTGATCTCCGGCCGGCGCCGGGCGGGTATGGCTCTGTGACCGCTGCCCCCTACGGTTCAAGGGCCGTGGGGGGATCCCCACCCGGCAGCAGCGTCCCTGGGGGATCGTTCGCCATCGTCGTGGGGATGAGCGGACCATCGTAGTCGAGGTTCGAGGACATGGCCGCGCTCCTCTCAGTGCTTGAGGATCTTGGAGAGGAAGTCCCTTGCGCGCTCGCTGTCCGGGTTGGTGAAGAAGTCGTCGGGGGCCCGGTCCTCGACGATGCGGCCGTCGGCCATGAACACCACGCGGTTGGCGGCCGAGCGGGCGAAGCCCATCTCATGGGTGACGACGACCATGGTCATGCCCTCCCGGGCCAGCTGGCGCATGACCTCGAGGACCTCGTTGATCATCTCCGGGTCGAGGGCCGAGGTGGGCTCGTCGAAGAGCAGGGCCTTGGGCTCCATGGCGAGGGCACGGGCGATGGCCACGCGCTGCTGCTGACCGCCGGAGAGCTGGGCCGGGTACTTGTCGGCCTGGTCGGCGAGGCCCACCCGGTCGAGGAGTTCACGGGAACGCCGGTCCGCCTCGCCCTTCTTGCGTCCGCGGACCTTGACCTGGCCCAGCGAGATGTTCTGCAGAACCGTCTTGTGGGCGAACAGGTTGAAGGACTGGAAGACCATGCCGACCTCGGCACGCAGCTTCGCGAGGGCCTTGCCCTCCTCGGGCAGCGGCTGTCCGTCGAGTGCGATGGACCCGGACTTGATGGTCTCCAGGCGGTTGATCGTCCTGCAGAGCGTGGACTTGCCCGACCCCGAAGGGCCGATGACCACGACCACCTCCCCCTTGCCGACGGTGAGGTTGATGTCCTGCAGGACATGCAGCTCCCCGTAGTACTTGTTGACGTCACGCAGTTCGATCAACGGATCGACGACGGCCATGCCCAGCCCTACTCACTCTCAGCTGTGTCGTGGTTGCCGCAACCTATCGAGGCAAGATCGCCCTCGCGGAACGACACGCACTTTTCGGTCATTAGCCGTATTTACGTCGCGCTTACGGCCATGGATTCACTCCTCGGCAACCTCGGCATAGAGCTGGGACAGCTCGGGCACCCCGCTCGCGGCCCACTCGTGGCCCGCGGTCACGACGTCGAACTCGCGGCCGGATTCCAGCCGGATCACGGGCTGGCCGTCCGGGCGCAGATCCCAGGCCGCCCCGGGGACGGTCCGCACGATGACCGTGCCGAGGTAGAGCCCGGCGTCGTTGCCGAGCCAGAGCAGGATCTCCTCGTCGTCCCGCCAGCCCGGCACCAGCTGGTCGATCGCCTCCAACGAGGCGGCCGTGTCGTCCAGTTGGACACCCGAACGGGAGGCGTGGGAGCGCAGCAGCTCACACTCGGAGAGGAGTTCGGCAATGCCCTCGGGGTCGCGGGTCCCCGGCTTCTCTCCCCGGCCGCCCAGAAAAGGGATCTTCATACGCCCAGCGTGTCACTCACCCGGCCGCGTGCACCACAGGCGCGCGGACCGTCGTTTCCGGTCGACTTCGCGCATGGCGCGTTGACGTGCCACGAATGTCTCCTTAGCTTCACGATGCGCCTTTCGTCACTCGTGAGCAGGAGGAGTCGGCTGTGCACCCACGGGTCCGAAGCGGTGCGGTGGTCCTCGCTGTGGTCGCGGCCCTCGCACCGGGCACGGCCGCGGTGGGGGTGGCCTCCTCCGGCGAGAGGGGAAAGCCGCTGCCGCTGGAGCGGCTCTTCGACAACACCGCGGTCAGCGACGACGCCCGGCCCGGCGAGGCGGACCTCGACGGCTCGGGTGCCTCGCTGTCGGCACAGGACCTGACGGCCGCCGGCTGGACACCGGGCCGCACCCTCACCGTGCAGGGGGCCGCGCTGACTTGGCCGGCCCGGCGGGCGGGCACCCACGACAATGTGCGCGCCGCCGGACAGAAGGTGCGCGTGCACGGCCGCGGGAACGCGCTCGCCTTCCTGGTGACAGGCACGGGCGGTGCGCCGGTCGGCGGCCCGGGGACCGTGGCCTACGCGGACGGCGGCCGATCGACGTACCGGGTGACGGCCCCCGACTGGCGCCGGGGCCCGCTCGCCACGAAGGCGGTGGCCCTCCCCCATGTGAACACGCCCACGGGTCAACTCGCCGAGTCGGCACGGCTGTACGTCGTGACGGTGCCACTGGCGCAGGACCGCGAAGTGGTGTCGGTACGGCTGCCGCGCGCACCCGGGCTGCATGTGTTCGCGCTGTCCGTGCGCGCCGACGGAGCCGGGTGGACCGGGAGTTGGGCGGCCTCGGCCTCCGGTTTCCCGACCGTGGGTCCATGGCGCGACCGCACGCTGCGGCTCGTGGTGCACACCTCGGCGGGCGGGCCCCGGGTGCGGCTGCGGTTCGACAACACCTTCGCGGCGGCGCCGGTGCGGATCGGGAGTGCGAGCGTGGCGGTCCGGGCCGCAGGGGCGGCGGCGCGCGGGGCTCCGATGGCGGTGGCTTTCGGGGGTGTGCCCGGTGCGGAGATCCCGGCCGGGGCGCAGGCGTTCAGCGATCCGCTCGGCTTCGAGGTGCCCGCGGGGGCCGAGCTGCTGGTGAGCTTCCATCTGCCGGGGACGGTGACGGCGGCTCCGGTGCACCGGCTCGCGGTGCAGCGGTCGTACGTGAGCGAGCCCGGCGACCACACGGCGGACGGCTCCGGAACGCCGTACACCTCGGTCCTCACGAGTTGGCCGCTGCTGGCCGGTGTGGACGTGGGCGGGGGGCCGGGGACCGTGGTGCTGCTCGGGGACTCGATCACGGACGGCACGAAGTCCACGACGGACGCGAACCGGCGGTGGCCGGACGTACTGGCCGCCCGGCTGCGGGAGCAGAACACGGTTCCGCACTATGGAGTGCTCAACCAGGGGATCTCAGGAAACCGTGTGGCCGAAGACGGGTATCCCGGTGACGGTGTCTCCGCGAACACCCAGGGGGTGAGCGCGCTGCACCGCTTCGACCGGGATGTGCTCGCCCAGCCGTCGGTGCGTACGGCCGTGGTGTTCCAGGGCGTGAACGACGTGCGGTGGGGTGCGTCCGCGCAGCAGGTCGTCGCGGGGCTGCGGGAGCTCGCGGAGCGGGGCCATGCGCGGGGGCTGCGGATGCTCGCGGCGACGATCCTGCCCTGCGGGGGCGAGGCGCGGTGCACGGCCGCCGTCGACGCCGAGCGGGCCGCGATCAACGCATGGACCCGGGCCTCCGGAGTCTTCGACGGCGTGCTGGACTTCGACCTGGTGCTGCGCGATCCGGCCGCCCCCTCGCGCCTGCTGCCGCGGTTCGACAGCGGGGACCATCTCCACCCGGGCGACACGGGGCTGGCCGCGCTCGCGGAGTCGGTGGACCTGACGCTGCTGTGAGCCCGCGCCGGGCCTAGACGTCGAGGTCGACCACGACCGGCGCGTGGTCGGACGCGCCCTTGCCCTTGCGCTCCTCGCGGTCGACGTACGCGTCGGTGACGGCCTTCGCGAAAGGTTCGTTGCCGTACACCAGGTCGATGCGCATGCCGCGGTTCTTGGGGAAGCAGAGCTGGCGGTAGTCCCAGTACGTGAACGGGTGGTCGTACTTCAGGGGGCGCGGGACCACGTCCGACAGGCCCGCCTCGCGCAGGGAGGCGAGGGCGGCGCGCTCGGCCGGGGTGACGTGGGTGAGGCCCTCGAAGGCGGCCACGTCGTAGACGTCGTCGTCCGTCGGCGCCACGTTGTAGTCGCCCAGGACCGCGAAGGGGCGGCTGCCCGCCGCGTCACCGGCGACGGCGGCCTTGAGGGCCTCGAACCACTGGAGCTTGTAGGCGTAGTGCGGGTGATCCACCTCGCGGCCGTTGGGCACATAGACCGACCAGACGCGGACCGGGCCGCAGGTCGCGGAGATCGCGCGGGGCTCCGGGGCGCCGTCGTAGCCGGGGTCGCCGGGCAGGCCCTTGACGACGTCCTCGATGCCGAGCCGGGAGATCACCGCCACTCCGTTCCACCGCCCCGTCGCGTTGACCGCCGCCTCGTAGCCCGCCTCGCGCAGCTGGTCGAACGGGAACTGCTCCTCGGCCAGCTTGGCCTCCTGGAGGCACAGCACATCGGTGCCGGTGCTCTCCAGCCAGGCCAGCAGCCTCGGGAGTCGGGCGGTGATCGAGTTGACGTTCCAGGTCGCGATGCGCATGCCTGACAACCTACCGGGCGGCACTGACACTCACAGAGCCGTGCTCTCCCCCGGCTTCAGCCGCAGGTGCTCCGCGCCGCCGAGGGCGCCGATCTGGTTGTCGTAGATCGGGCGGGCGAGGTCGGTGAGCAGGGCGTCGTGGATGTCGTAGGCGCGCTGCGGCCCGACCTCACGGACGTAGTCGATGACCTCGGAGATCTTGCTCCAGGGCGCCATCACGGGGAGCATCAGCGTCTCGACGGCGTGGTCGGGGACGGTGAGGGCGTCGCCGGGGTGGAAGACCCGGCCGCCGTCGACGAGGTAGCCGACGTTGGTGATGCGCGGGATGTCCGGGTGGATCACGGCGTGCAGTTCGCCGTGGACCTGGACGTCGAAGCCGGCGGCGGTGAAGGTGTCGCCGTGGCCGACGGTGTGGACGCGGCCCGGGAAGGCCGCCCCGATCTTCTCGGCGACCGACTTCAGCGTCCAGATCTCGGCGGCCGGGTTGGCGTCCAGGGCCGCCCTCAGGCGTTCCTCGCTGAAGTGGTCGGGGTGTTCGTGCGTGACGAGGATCGCGTCCGCGCCGAGGGCGGCGTCCTCCTCGCTGAAGGCCCCGGGGTCCAGGACGAGCGTCCGTCCGTCCTTCTCCAGCCGGACACAGGCGTGCGACATCTTCGTGAGCTTCATGGGTCCATCCTGCACCGGGCGGGACGCCCGGCTCACTCGGTGGGGGTGGTCTCCTCGCGGATGACCTGCTGAGCCACCTTGAACGCGCTGTTGGCCGCCGGGACACCGCAGTACACGGCCGCCTGGAGCAGCACTTCCTTGATCTCGGAGGGGGTCAGGCCGTTGCGCAGGGCGGCCCGGGTGTGGGAGGCGAGCTCGTCCAGGTGTCCGCCCGCGACCAGGGCGGTGAGGGTGGCGATGCTGCGGGAGCGGCGGTCGAGCCCCGGCCGGTCCCAGATCTCGCCCCAGGCGTAGCGGGTGAGGAGTTCCTGGAAGTCGCCCGAGAAGTCGTCGGCCTGCGCCAGTACCCCGTCCACGTGCGCGTCGCCGAGCACTTCGCGGCGCACCTTGATGCCGGCGTCGTACGGATCGACACGGCCCGCCGCCTGGGGGTCCGGGGCGGCGGGGGCGATCTCGGCGATCGGCACGGGGTGCGGCGGCGCCGACGTGAGGACCGGCGTGACCGGGGCCGTGGGGATCGCCGTCTGGCCGGTGGTGGAGTCGAAGGCGGGCTGCCAGGCGGTGGAGAAGTGTCTGACGAGCAGGTCGGTCACGGCGGCGGGCTGCTCGACGGGCACCAGGTGGGAGGCGCCGGGCACGACGGCGAGCCGGGCGTCCGGGATGCCGGCGACCAGCGTGCGGGCCTCGGCCGGGCCGGTGACCTGGTCGTCGGAGCCGACGAGGACCAGGGTCGGCACCCCGACGCTCGCGAGCTCGGCCCGTACGTCGAACGCGGCGAGCGCCTCGCAGGCCGCGATGTAGCAGCCGGGGTCCGTGGTGCGCACCATCTGCACGGCCCACTCGGTGATCGCGGGCTGGGCGGCGGCGAACCCTGAGGTGAACCAGCGCTCCGGGGACGTACGGGCGATCGGGTCCAGGCCGTTCGTCCGTACGATCACCCCGCGCTGGCGGAACTCGTCGGCCGTGCCGAAGCGGGGCGAGGCGGCGATCAGCGCGAGGGAGGCGAGCCGCTCCGGGTGGCGCAGGGCCAGCTCCATGCCGACCGCCCCGCCGAGCGCGCAGCCCGCGTAGCCGAAGCGCTGCACGCCGAACCGGTCGAGTGTGGCGAGCAGCCGGTCGGTGAGGTCGCGGACGGAACCCGCCGGGTAGGCGGGGGCGCCGCCGTGTCCCGGCAGGTCGTAGCGGAAGACGCGCCACTGCTTGACCAGGTCCGGGACCTGGCGGTCCCACATGTGCCAGGTGGTCCCGAGCGAGGGCCCCAGGATGAGGACCGGGGCGTCGTCCGGGCCGTCGAAGCGGTACTGGAGGGCGGGGGTCTGCATCTCACTCACGGCCCCCACGCTAACCGCCTTTTCTTACCCTTCGAACCCTTGGCCCCTACTCCTCACACTTGGCTACCGAACATCACCGGCGAACTCTCACACGGCCTTCACGGGGGCGGGAGGGTGGTGTCGGGGGGGTGTGGGGGTGCGGCGCCGGGGGGTGGGCGGGTGCTGTCCGGCCGGCGGTGGGGTTGGCGGGCACGGTGCGAGGCCAGGTGGCCTGAGTCGGTCGGGGAGAAGTCCGGCGGTCAGAGGTCGGTCGGTGTGCCGAGGCCGGTGAGGGCGCCGACCGGGTCCAGGTCGGGGGTGCCGCGGGGCCACCAGTCGTCGTGGCCCGGTTCGGACTCGTAGGCGTACCACAGGCCGTCGCGGCCGAGGCGGAGCTGGAGGTGGCCGCGGGGGTGGGTGAGGTGGTTGCGCCAGGGGCGGAAGGCGGGGAGGTCGGCGGCGAGGAGCAGCGGCCGGGCCCGGTCGAAACGGCCTGCCGGTGGGTCCCAGGGCTCTTCGAGGACTGCGAGTCCTTCGAGCCCGCCCTGCCTCCAGGCGGCGACCGCGCGGGCCAGATCGGCCGGGGCGCGGTCGGTGGCGGAGGCGAGGGAGGCGTAGAGGGCGCGGGTACCGGCGGTGAGACCGGATCCGGGGCGGGCGGCGGCGAGGCGTACCGCGTCCTGCCAGAGGGTGAGTTCGCCGACCGGGTCGCGGCCGGTACCGAGCAGGGTGTGGGCGCGGGCGGCGGCGTCGGTGGCCAGCTGGTCCAGGGCGAAGGGGTCGGGGCCGCCCGGGGCGGCGGGGTACGCCGGGGGCTGCTCGGGGTGCGCAGGGACGGGCAACGGCTCCGGAAGCGGTGCGAGCCGGCGGGGCGCGAGGGCCTCACTGGCCCGTACGCCGGGCAGAGGCGCCGGTTCGTGCTCCTGCGCGGCACGGGCCGCGCGGGCCGCGCTCAGGCGGGACAGGGCGTCGAGGAGCTCGCGTTCGCCCCGGCCGCGCAGCAGGAGCAGGACGAAGGGGTCGGCGTCGAGCAGGCGTGCCGTCTGGTAGCAGAGGGCGGCGGCGTGCTTGCAGGGGTGACCGCGGTCGGGGCAGCTGCACTGCGGTTCGAGATCGCCCGGACCGGGGAGCAACGGCACTCCGCATTCGGCCAGCGCCTGCGGCATCTCCTTGTCGAGCAGTGCGGCGATGTGTCCGGTCTTGTCGGCGGCGAGGTCCAGGAACCGGTCCCAGTCGGCCTCGCCGAGCGTCCGCAACCGCACCTGCACGCGGTACGGCCGGGGGCGGCTGCCCTGCACATAGGCGAGCACCAGTCCCGGCGTCACGGTGATCGCGTCGACATGCCCCTGCTCGGCGTAACTCCGGCCCCGCGCGAGCCGCTTGGCGTCCAGCGCGCCCTCTTCCAGCGCGGAGACCCAGGCGTTGCCCCACCAGGTCGCGGCGAACCGGGCGTCCTCGGAGGTCCGGGGAGGGAAGGCGGCGAAGGTGCGCCGCAGGTCGTTGTCCCGGTTGGGGGCGGCCATGGAGTGGGGGTGGCGGGGGGAGGGCGAGGCGGGGGTCGGAGGGAGCGCGCGCTTGGGGGAGGCGGCCGCCGCGGGGGCCTCGCCGGGCGTGGCCGAGTAGGGGGTGCCGGTGCCCGCGGAGGCTTCGGCGGTCGGGGTCGGGTGGCTGGGGCCGGTGGGCGTGGGGGGCTCGGCGGTCGGGGTCGGTGCGGCCGTGTCGAATCGGTCCAGCGTGTCGCTGTTCAGGGCGCTGCCGTTTGGTGCGGGGGTCTCACGCGGGGAACTTCCTTGCCGCGTGCCTCCGTTGTCCTCGCGCTCCTCTTCCGGCGGGGCCACGTCGTCGGGCATCCGGAAGGCGCCGGCCAGCAACTCCCGTACGTCACGCGCCCGTACGCCGGCGGTGGGGCCCGGTGTCCGGCTCCGGTCCTGGGACGCGGCCGGGCCCGTCTTGCGGGGCCGACGCGTGAGGATGGCCTCCACTTCCGCGGCCTCGGCGTCCGCCCGCCTCTTCCGAGCCGCCCGCAGCGCTTCACGCGCGGCATCGGCGGGGCGTGGGCCGGGACGCAGGGACTCGGTGTCACGGGCGTCCGCGGTGGGGGTGGACGTATCGGCGCCGGGATCCGTTTCTCCACCCGTGGACCCGACAGAGGACTCGACGGAGGACTCGACGGAGGACTCGACGGAGGACTCGACGGAGCCGGTCGAGGCAGGGCCCTCGTCGCTCCGGCCCGTGGCACCGGCCGCGTCGGCGCTCGAACCGTGCCGGGACTGAGTGAGGCCGACAGCATCGGAGGCGGCACCACCGGCACCCCCCTCCGACCGTCCTTCGACACCGCCCGCGCTCGCGGCCCGCCGCGCCACGACACCCTCCGACTCAGAAACGCCGGACCGGGCAGGACCGACGGCGCCAGACGCGGCACCACCGCCACCCGTCTGCGCCCGACCCTCGACACCGCCCGCCCTCGCGGCCCGCCGCGCCGCGACACCCTCCGACTCAGAAACGCCGGACCGGGCAGGACCGACGGCGCCAGACGCGGCACCACCGGCACCCGCCTCCGGCCACCCCTCGACACCGCTCGCCCTCGCGGCTCGCCGGGCTTCTCGTAGGGCCGCGCGGGCCGCGTCGCTCGGTGTCGCGGACTCACCCGCCTCCTGTGGTTCCCCGCGGGCCGGGCCGGGAGCCGTCACTCTGCCCGCGTCCCCCGCGCCCACGTCACCCGCCTCCAGCGGCCCCGAACTGTCCGGCCCAGGCACCACCGAGCTGTCGGCGCCGTCCACCGCGGAGTCGGCGCTCTCCCGCGGCTTCCCGGCGTCGGAGACTCCGCCCGCGTCCCCCGTCGCCTCCCGGCTCGCCCGCTCCCGTGCTGCCCGCAGGGCGCGGCGGGCCTCGTCGGCGGGGCCCGGGGTCATGACGGCCTCCGGAGGGAGACCAGGTCGGTCAGGTCGCGGTCGGTGAGTTCGGTGAGGGCGGACTCGCCGGAGCCGAGGATCGCGTCGGCGAGGGCGCGCTTGGATTCGAGCATCTCTGCGATGCGGTCCTCCACCGTGCCCTCGGTGATGAGGCGGTGGACCTGGACGGGCTGGGTCTGGCCGATGCGGTAGGCGCGGTCGGTGGCCTGTTCCTCCACGGCGGGGTTCCACCAGCGGTCGAAGTGGACCACGTGTCCCGCGCGGGTGAGGTTCAGGCCCGTGCCCGCCGCCTTCAGGGACAGCACCAGGACCGGGGTGGCGCCGCTCTGGAAACGGTCCACCATGCGCTCGCGCTCCGGCACCGGCGTCCCGCCGTGCAGCAGCTCCACCGGGACCGCGCGGGCGGCGAGATGGGCGGTGATCAGGCGGGCCATGCCCACGTACTGCGTGAAGACGAGAGCCGAGCCGTCCTCGGCCAGCAGGGTGTCCAACAGCTCGTCCAGCAGGGCCAGTTTGCCGGAGCGGGCGACCAGTCGCTCACCGGCCGTCGACGGGACCTCCTCCTTCAGGTACAGCGCGGGGTGGTCGCAGATCTGCTTCAGCGCGCCCAGCAGCTTCAGGACCAGGCCCCGGCGGGCGATGCCCTGCGCGGTCTCGATCGCCAGCATCGACTCCCGCACCACCGCCTCGTACAGCGAGGCCTGTTCCCGGGTGAGCGGTACCGGATGGTCCGTCTCGGTCTTCGGCGGCAGTTCGGGGACGATGCCCGGGTCGGACTTCTTGCGGCGCAGGAGGAAGGGCCGCACCAGCCGCGCCAGCCTGGTCACCGCCTCCTCGTCCTCGCCGTTCTCCACCGCGCGCGCGTGCCGGGCGCGGAAGGACTTGAGCGGGCCGAGGAGTCCGGGGGTCGTCCAGTCGAGCAGGGCCCACAGTTCGGAGAGGTTGTTCTCGACCGGGGTGCCGGTCAGCGCCACGCGCGCGGGCGACGGGATCGTGCGCAGGGCCTTCGCGGTCGCCGAGTACGGGTTCTTCACATGCTGGGCCTCGTCCGCGACGACCATGCCCCAGCGCTGTTCGGCCAGCCTTGCCGCCGCCGCCCGCATGGTGCCGTACGTGGTGAGGACGAAGCCGCCGTCGAGGTCGTCCAGACTGCGCTCGGTGCCGTGGAAGCGGCGGACGGGGACGCCCGGCGCGAACCGGGTGATCTCCCGCTGCCAGTTGCCCAGCAGGGACGCGGGGCAGACCACGAGGGTGGGCTCGCGGCGCGCCCGGCGCAGGTGCAGGGCGATGACGGTGATGGTCTTGCCGAGTCCCATGTCGTCGGCGAGGCAGCCGCCGAGGCCGAGGGAGGTCATGAGGTCCAGCCAGGCCAGGCCGCGCAGTTGGTAGTCGCGGAGCGTGGCGTGCAGGCCGGCGGGCGGTTCGGCGGGGCGCACTCCGGCCGTCAGACGGTCGCGCAGGGCGGCGAGGGTGCCGACCGGGACCGCCTCCACCGTCTCGCCGTCGACCTCCGCGCTGCCGGTCAGGGCCACGGAGAGCGCGTCGACCGGGTCGAGCAGGCCCAGTTCGCGTTTGCGGGCCTTGCGGACGAGCGCGGGGTCGACCAGTACCCACTGGTCCCTGAGGCGTACGACGGGACGGTGGGCCTCGGCCAGCTCGTCCATCTCGGCCTCGCTGAGCGGGTCGCCGCCGAGCGCCAACTGCCAGCGGAACTGCAGGAGTTCCTCGCTCTCGAAGAAGCCGGTGCCGTCGGTCGCCGAGCCCGGAGCGGGTCGTACGACCGCCGCCGCGCTGAGGTCCTGTGCCAGGTCCCGCGGCCAGTGCACCGCCACCCCCGCCGTCGCGAGCCGGGTCGCCGCGACGCCGAGCAGGTCGCCCAGCTCCTCGTCGGACAGGGCCAGTACGTCGGGGACGTCCTGCTCGGAGAGCCGGTCCAGCGGAGGCCATACCCGCGCGGCGCGGCGCACCGCAAGGGCCGCGTCCACGCGTGCGCGTGGCCCGAAGACGGCGTCGGACTCCCCCGCCCACAGGGCCGCCGCGTCGGTCACCAGGGTCGGGTCGGCGAGGCTGTGCACCTGGACGATCGCCGCGCCCGCGCTGCGCACGCCTTCGGCCTCGGCGTTGAACAGGTTGTACGCCGACAGATCCAGGCGGAGCGAGATCCGCACGCCCGCGTCCATGCCGGCGGCGACCTCAGCGGCCCAGTCCTGGGCGTGCGGCAGCCGCTGCGGGGCGCGGGCGGCGAAGGGCCTGCCGGAGGCGAAGGGGGCGGCGGGGGTGCGGGGCAGGGTGTCGGCGACGGCGTCCAGGAAGGAGCGCATCAGGGCTTCCGGGTCGGGCAGCAGCAGCGGGCCCGGGCCGGGCAGCGGAACAGGGTGGCCCTCGGGGGGCAGGGCGGCGGCGACCGCGCGCAGGTGGGCGATGTCGTCCGGGTCGAGGGGGCCGGCCCGCCAGGCGTCGTGGCCGCCGGCGGTGAGGCCGGGCAGCAGGCGGCCACGGGCGGTGAGCCGCAGGGCGTGCAGGGCGGCCGCGCCCCAGCAGGCGGTGGCGGGATGGGCGGCGGGATCGCGCCGGGCCCGCACGAGCAGCGGCAGGGCCTCGGCGACCGGGAGCGAGAGGGCGGGGGCGGTCCGGCGACGGACTCCGGCTCCATGTGGTCGTACGACGGTGAGCTCGATGCTCTCGAGCGACGCGGCGTCCGGGTCGGAGTCGAGATCCGTGCCGGCGCCAGTGCTGGTACCTGTACCTGCGCCTGTGCCGGAACTCTCCGTCGGCAGGGATGCGCCCTCGGGGTCCCAGAACGCGATCCGGCCCTCACGGGGAAGCGGCGCGGGCAGGAAGACGGCGGCGAGCCGGACGGGGACGGACGTCCCCTGCCGCTCAGCTCCGCGCTCGGCCACCAGGGCCCGGTCGCTCATACGTCCTGTCACCTCCCGCCCGCATGTCGGATCACTCGTCTTCGACTCTACGGGCGGGGTCTGACAATCGGCTCCGACGACCGCGCCGGGCCGGCCACCGGACCGGCCGGGTCAGGGAACCGTGCGCGAAACGACGTACACCTTCGGGGCGTTCGGCACGGTCAGGTTGACCATGACGTCCTGGGTGGGCGCCGGGTCCTTCTGCGCGTGGGTCAGGCCCCACCAGGAGCGTGGGCCGTCGAATTTCCAGCCGCTGATCTTCTGGTCGCGCTCGCTGATGGTGATGTCGTTCTTCTTGAGGTCGGCGCGGCTGACGCCCATGCCGGTGAGGAAGGCGGCGAGGCCGGCGTCGGTCGTCCGGAACTGGACGTAGAGGCGGCTGGTCTTCCAGTTGTTGGTCTCGTAGGAGGCGACCAGGTCCGCGGGGTGCGGCACGGGCACCTGGTAGAGGCGGCGCTGGACCTTGGACGGCCAGTCGGGCGTGAGGCCCGTCGCCGAGTACTTCGCCTCCTTGTCCTTGCCGCTGTCACGGCTCTGGTTGGCGGAGATCACCAGATAGCCGGCCGGGACGCCGATGAGCAGGCCGATGATGAGCAGCGTGATCGCCCGGCGGCGGTTCCGGTGGCGGCGGTCCTCGGTGGGCCGCTCCGGCTCGTCGGGGGACGCCGAGGCCTGGCGCGGCAGGGAAGCGGTCATGCGGTGTCCCGGGACGTTCGGCGGGCCTCCACGTATCGCTCGTAGCGCTCGTGCCGCTCCACCCGGCGCCGGTTGGCGCGCCGGAAGCGGCGGGCGACCAGGCGGGCGAGGTCGGCGGCGCCGACCATTCCGGCCTCGGGACCGAGCTGGGCCCGGGCGATACGGGCCTCGGGGCGGTAGCCGCGGCCGGTGAGCTGACGCTTGAAGGCGTCCCGCGCGGGGCCGATCAGCAGGTCGTCGGCCGCGCTGACACCACCGCCGATGACGAAGCAGGACGGGTCGAGGGCCGCCGCGAGGTTGGCGATGCCGACGCCGAGCCACTGGCCGATGTCCTGGAGCAGCTCGATGCACATCGCGTCGCCGTCACGGGCCAGCTCGGTGATCATCGGGCCGGTGATGTCGCCGATGTTGCCCTTGACGTGCTCGATGATCCCGTACGCCACCGGGGAGTCGGCGGCGGCCAGCTCCCTGGCCTCCCTGACCAGTGCGTTTCCGGAGCTGTACTGCTCCCAGCAGCCGCGGTTGCCGCACGGGCAGCGGTGCCCGCCGGGGACGACCTGCATATGGCCGAACTCGCCGGCGACACCGTACTTGCCGCGTTTGACCTGGCCGTCCTCCAGGATCGCGCCGCCGATGCCGGTGCCGAGCGTGATCATGACGAGGTGGTCCTCGCCGCGGCCCGCGCCGAAGCGCCACTCGGCCCAGGCGGCGGTGTTGGCGTCGTTGTCCACGAGGACCGGGACCGCGAGGCGGCCGGCGATACGGTCCCGGAGGGGCTCGTTGCGCCAGGACAAGTGGGGGGCGAACAGCACGCGGTTGCGGTCGGCGTCGACCCAGCCGGCCGCGCCGATGCCGACCGCGTGGACGTCGTGGCGGTCGGACAGGTCCAGGACCAGTTCGACGATGGTGTCCTCGACGACCTTGGGGCTCTTGGACTTGTCCGGGGTCTCGGTGCGGACCTTCTCCAGGATGTTGCCGTCGGCGTCGACGACACCCGCCATGACCTTGGTGCCGCCGATGTCGATGCCCACTGTCGGCACGCGGGGTGCGGTCAGGTGTGAGCGGCGTTCCCGCGTGCCGACGGTCCGCAGGGCGGGGGCGCGGCGGGAGCCTATGGGGGCGCTGAAGTTGCCGTAGGTGCTCATCGGCCCTGATTCTGCCGCACGCTCACGCTGGGTGCCGAACGGGGGAGCAAAGGGGGGCGCGCGAGTCGGGCCGGGTGCGGCTGACGCGTGGCTGATCGCGTCCACGCGGCGGAGCCGCACATCGACACGGCCCCGCGCCCCTCAGGGCCGGACCAGGAGCTGGAACTCGAAGGAATAGCGAGTCGGGCGATAGGTGTGCGTGCCGTACTCGACCGCTCGCCCTGTGTCGTCGAAGGTCACGCGCTGCATCGTCAGCAATGGGGCACCCGTCTCCTCCGCCAGGCGGTCCGCCTCTTCCGTCGTGGCCGCTCGGGCGCCGATGGTCTGGCGGGCGCTGTGCAGGGTGATGCCGGCCGAGCGCATCATGCGGTACAGGCCCGTGGTCTCCAGTTGTCCCGTGTCCAGGTCGAGGAGGGCCGGCGGGATGAAGTTGCACAGGTGCGCCATCGGCTCCCCGTGGGCGAGACGCAGGCGTTCCACCCGGTGCACGTCGCTGCCCTCGGCGACGCCGAGCGCGGCGGCGATCTCGGCGGTGGCGGAGACGACGGCGTTCACGAGGACCTTCGTCGCGGGGCGCTGACCGGCCGCCTCCAGGTCGTCGTAGAGGCTGCTCAGCTCCAGCGGGCGCTTGACCTGGCTGTGCACGACCTGGGTGCCTACTCCGCGGCGGCGCACGAGCAGGCCCTTGTCGACGAGCGACTGGATGGCCTGACGGACAGTGGGCCTCGACAGACCGAGCCGGGCGGCGAGCTCGATCTCGTTGCCCAGCAGGCTGCCGGGGGTGAGCGTTCCGTGCTCGATCGCGGCCTCCAGCTGCTGGGACAGCTGGAAGTACAACGGCACGGGGCTGCTGCGGTCCACACTGAGCTCGAGCGTCACGGTCGGGTCCACTTCTGGTTTCGGCACGGGCCCGAGCGTAGCTCCGTGCGCTGTTGACGGGAAGTCGTGTAGTCAGATTGTCCGGACATATTGATTGACAGCGCGGGGTTCGCGACCACATTTTGTTCACATGCGCATCGGGGTCATAGGGACGGGCCGCATCGGCACCATTCATGCGAACACGCTCAGCCGCCATCGGGAGGTCGGTTCCTTAATCCTCACGGACGCGGACGGCGCGCGGGCCCAGGAGCTCGCGCACCGCCTAGGGGAGACCGCGGCCCCGGGCGTCGACGAGATCTTCAAATGGGGTGTCGACGCCGTCGTCATCACCGCGGCGACCTCCGCGCACGCCGAACTGATCGGCCGGGCGGCACGCTCGGGACTGCCGGTGTTCTGCGAGAAGCCCATCGCGCTCGACCTGCCCGGCACGCTGCAGGCGATCGCCGAGGTCGAGACAGCGGGGACGATTCTCCAGATGGGTTTCCAGCGCCGCTTCGACGCGGGCTACACCGGCGCGCGGGAGGCGGTGCGCTCGGGTCGCCTCGGGCGGCTGCACACCGTGCGGGCCCTCACCTCGGACCAGGCGCCGCCGCCGCCCGAGTGGCTGGCGCTGTCCGGGGGGCTGTACCGGGACACCCTGATCCACGACTTCGACGTCCTGCGCTGGGTGACCGGGCACGAGATCGTCGATGTGTACGCGGCCGGGTCCGACGCCGGGCCGCCGATGTTCCGGGCCGCCGGGGACGTCGACACCGCGGCGGCCGTGCTCACCCTCGACGACGGCACCCTTGCGACGGCCACGGCCACCCGGCTGAACGGGGCCGGGTACGACGTGCGCATGGAGCTGGCCGGGGAACTGGACCAGGTCGTGGTGGGCCTGGACGACCGTACGCCGATCGCGTCCACGGAACCCACCGGGCCGCCCGCGGCGGACAAGCCGTGGACGGGGTTCCTGGAGCGGTTCGGACCTGCCTACGAGGCTGAACTGCACGCGTTCATCGAGGTGGTCCGGGGTGAGCGGGCGAACCCCTGCGACGGACGCGAGGCGTTGCAGGCGCTACGGGTCGCCGAGGCGTGCGAGGTGTCCCGGCGCGAGCGCAGGGCCGTACGGCTCGCGGAGATCCCGGGCGGTGCGAGCGCGACCGTGCTCTGAGGCCGTCCGGCGAGCCGAACCACGGAGCGACGGTCCCGAAGCCGCCGGTTCCTGGCCTGCCGCCGTCGGTCTCCGGCCCTCGGCCGCCAGCCTCCGGTCCCCGGTCCTCGGCCGCCAGCCTCCGATCCCCGGTCCTCGGCCGCCAGTCTCTGATCCCCGGTCCTCGGCCGTCAGTCCCCGGTCCCCGGACGCCAGCCTCCGATCCCCGGTCCTCGGCCGTCAGTCTCCGGTCCCCGGTCATCGCCCGCCCACCGCGCCCAGGCACCCCGTCCCGTCGACACCGCACCCCGCACCCCCGCCGGGCGCTACCACCGCACCGGCAGGCTCCGGACGCCCCTGATCAGCATGCCCGGCAGCCACTCCCCCGTGGGTCCGTCGAGCGCGAGGGCGGGGGCGCGGTCCAGCAGGGTGGCGATCGCCGTGCGGGCCTCCAGACGGGCCAGCGGGGCGCCCAGGCAGTAGTGGATGCCGTGGCCGAACGCGAGGTGGCCGCGGGGGTCGCGGCGGATGTCGAAGCGGTCCGGAGCCGGGTAACGGGAGTCGTCGCGGTCGGCCGCGCTCAGGCAGATCATCACCGGGTCGCCCTTGTCTATGGCCCGTCCTGCTATCTCCAGGGGCTCGGCGGCATACCGGAACGTGGCGTTCTCCACCGGGCCCTCGTAGCGCAGCGTCTCCTCGACCGCACCGTCGACGAGACTCATGTCCGCGCGCAGGGCGGCGAGTTGGTCCGGGTGGGTGAGCAGGGCACGCACGCCGTTGGTGATGAGGTTGACCGTGGTCTCGTGCCCCGCGATCAGCAGCAGGAAGGCCATGCCGCGCAGCTCCGAAGGAGAGAGCCGGTCGCCGTCCTCGGCGGTGGTGCGGATGAGGTCGCCGAGCAGGTCGTCGCTCGGCCCGGCGCACCGCTTGTCCTCGATGAGCTCGGTGAGGTACTCGCCGAGGCGCCGGACGGCGTCGTACGAGCTCTCCGGGCTGGTGGGTGCGACGACCTCCGTGGACAGCTTCCGGAACTCGGTGCGGTCCATCTCGGGCACGCCGAGGAGTTCGCAGATCACGGTGATCGGAAGCGGGTAGGCGAGGGACCGCACCAGGTCGGCGCGGCCGTGCGGCAGCATCGCGTCGAGGAGGTCGTCGGTGATCTCCTGGATCCTGGGCCGCAGCAGCTCGACCCGGCGCATGGTGAAGGCGCGGGAGACCAGGCCCCGCAGCCGGGTGTGCTCGGGCGGGTCGGCGCCGAGCAGATGGCGGCCGATCAGCGCCTCGTCGTCGAACACCATGCCGATCCTGCGGCCGTCCTTGGACAGTCTGGGATCGGCGAGGGCCGCGCGCGCCTCCTCGTGCCCGACGACGAGCCAGGTCGCGTAGTCGGCGTCGGAGCCGGGCGGCCGCACCCGGTGCACGGGGCCCAGGCGGCGCAACTCGGCGTACACGGGATGCGGGTCAGCACGGAACGCGTCGCCGTACTCCCCGAGATCGATCACTGCTTCGGTCATGGTCTCCCCCTTCACACGGTCAACGCCCGGCGGCCGCGCCTAGTGCCCTTCCGGCTCGGGTTCCTCGGACTGCTCCAGCAGTCCCGCGTCGTACGCCAACAGGGCGATCTGGACCCGGTTGTTGAGATCGAGCTTGGCCAGCACGCGGGACACATGGGTCTTGACGGTGGCGACGCTCATGTACAGGGCAGCGGCGATCTCGGCGTTGGACAGGCCCTGGCCGACGGCGACGGCCACCTCGCGTTCGCGGTCGTTGAGGGCGGCGACGCGCTCACGCGCGCGTGCCCGTCGGGTGTCGGCGGCGGTGCCGGCCGCGTGCTCCATCAGCTGGCGGGTGACGGTGGGCGACAGGACGGGGTCGCCGGCCGCGACCCGGCGGACGGCGGCGAGGATCTCGGCGGGCGGGGTGTCCTTGAGGACGAATCCGGCGGCGCCGGCGCGCAGGGCGCGCAGGACCTGCTCGTCGGCGTGGAAGGTGGTCAGGACGACGACCTGGGGGGCGTCGGGGCGGCCGCGCAGCCGCTCGGTGGCCGTGAGGCCGTCCACCGACGGCATCCTGATGTCCATGAGGACGACGTCCGGGCGGGTGCGGTCGACGGCGCCCTCGACCTCGGTTCCGTCCGCCGCCTCACCGACGATCTCGATGTCCTCGGCCCCGCCCATCATCAGGGACAGACCGGCCCGCACGAGGGGGTCGTCGTCGACGAGAAGCAGTCTGATCGCAGTCATGGGCCCTACGTAATCACGCGGAGGCGAGGCGCAATCACCCTTGCGGACGGGCGAGTTGCGCATCCGGTGACCGCATGGCGCGAGAGCGGACGGCTCACGTCCACGGCAGCAACCTGCAACGGCGGGCGGCTCACATCCACGCCCGCCACCCGCGAAGACGGACCGCTCACATCCACGCCGGCCACCCGCGAAGACGGACCGCTCACGTCCACGGCAGCCACGCCGCCACCCGGAACGACCCGTCCTCCTGCGGCCCGTGTTCCAGCCTGCCCCCGGCGAGCGTGGCGCGCTCGGTGAGGCCGATCAGGCCCTGGCCCGAGCCGGGGACGTGCGGCACCTCGCCCTCGGGAGGGGGGTTCCGTACGGTCACGGCGAGCCCTTCGCCCGGACCTCCGGTGACCGTGACGGTGACCTCCGCGCCGGGGGCGTGCTTGCGGGCGTTGGTCAGGGCCTCCTGGGCGATGCGGTAGGCGGTGCGGCCCACCGAGGCGGGCACGGCGGCCGGTTCGGCGACCCGGCTGTCGAGGGTGACCTTCATGCCGGCCTCACGGGACTCGGCGACCAGGCCGTCCAGGGCGGCGAGCGTGGGCTGGGGGCGGCCCGTGTCGTCGTGGTCGGCCGCCCGCAGCACTCCGATGATCTCCCGCAGGTCCTGGAGCGCCTCGTGCGCGCTCTCCCGGATGACACCGGCCGCCCGTGCGACCTCCTCCTGGGGCGCGTCCGGCCGGAACTCCAGGGCGCCCGCGTGGACGCTCAGCAGGGTCAGCCGGTGCGCGAGGACGTCGTGCATCTCGCGCGCGATCGCCTCTCGGGCCAGCCGCTGCGCCTGCTCGGCCCGCAGCCGCGCCTCGGTCTCGGCGCGCCGGGCGCGGTCGCGCAGGCTGAACATGAGCTGCCGTTTGGCCCGCACCAGCAGGCCCCAGCCGACCATGGCGGCGATCAGCACCACGGAGAGGACGACCGAGACGAGGTAGGGCAGGTCGGCGTCGGGCCGCAGCCGGTAGGTGAGCGGAGCCATGGCGATGTTGATGCCGGCCACCCAGGCGACGTAGCGGAAGGGGCGGTGGACGGCGAGGGTGAAGACGGCGATCATGCAGGCGCCGCCGGCGGTGTCCGAGAGCAGCCCGAGCGGGATCGTGCCCAGGGCGAGGCCGAGCGGCCAGCGGCGGCGCAGCCACACGGCGGCGCAGGCGACCGCGCCGAGCAGTTGGTCGAGGTCGGCCGCGGCGTGCGACACATGCGGGTTGTCGCCCACCGCGTCGGCGGCGACCAGGCCGATGAGGGCGGCCAGCAAGAAGCAGGAGAAGTCGACGATCCAGTCGCGCGCGGTCCGCCGGGGGCGGCGTCCGGGCCGAGCGTCGGCGGGGTCGAACTCGTGGATCACCGCGGACGGCATCAGCCAGCGCCGGCCGGGGAACGCCGGGGGTTCGGGAACCGTCTCGTCACCGCTCACGGTCGACAAATCTACGCAGTGAGGACCGGGAACACCTCCCCGCGACGGGGATCGGCGACCAAAGTCGCGGCACCGCAGACTTTCGGCGGGTGCGGTCCCTCGGATCCGATGCTTGAGCGGGCAGGGGCTCGCCCCGCGGCCGATGTTCGTGGGGGGTCCGCGGGGCGAGGCTCTACCCATGAAGCAACTGCTGGAACTGCTCGGTTTTTTCGCCTTGGTGCAGGGCGGGATGGGTTTGCTGCACGAGTTCACCGACTGGCACATCGGCCTCGTCCAGCGGATCGGCTTCCTCGACGGCTACGGGGTCTTCGCGAGCATCACCCTCATCGTGCTGGCGTGCGCGCTGTTCGCCGCCGCGGAGAGCCGCGGCTCCGGCTGACGACGCGCTGTCAGCAGCCGTAGTTGACCAGGTTGAACGTGGCGTAGTGGTCCGCCGTGTAGTAGTCCTCCTGGCTCTTCTGACCGGTGACGATCCGGCGCGCCCCGCGCGTGGAGGAACCCGGCGTGATCACCGTGTACTCGTGGTAGTAACCGGTCGACTGGCTGGGCAGGACGCTTTCCCTGTTCTGGAAGACGCTGCCGTCCTGGGAGTAGGGGTAGGGGCCGCCCTGGTCGATCAGGTCCAGGGTGTCGTGGGCCTGGGAGGGCAGCTTGGTGTAGCAGATGCTGCCGACCGCGGCGGCCGCCGGGGTGGCGGTGGTGACGGTGCCGCCGATGAGGAGAGCGGACAGGACGGCCGCGGCGGCGCCGGTGCGTGTGATCCGTGGGGGGAATCTCATGCCGTCATGATGACGCGCGTAGACAGTGGCATGTCAATGACAACTGCGGAGATTTTCCCGGCAAGTCCGATGAGTTTGCAGGGAGTTAACCTCGGGCGAGCTCCGTGTCCGTTCGCCGCCAGCGGTTCGCGCGGCCGGCCGGTGGGATGGGTGGCATGACAACTGCTCACGGAACTCTGAACGGCAAGGTCGCGCTCGTCACCGGGGGCGCTCGCGGGATCGGTGCGGCCACGGCGGTGCGGCTGGCGCGGGAGGGCGCGGACGTGGCCGTGACGTACGTGGACGCCAAGGAGGCGGCCGCACAGGTGGTCCGGCGCGTGGAGGCGCTGGGGCGCCGGGCCGTCGCGCTGCGGGCCGACTCGGCGGACTCGCAGGAGGCGGCCGGGGCGGTGCTGCGTACGGCGGAGGCGCTCGGCGGGCTGGACGTGCTGGTGAACAACGCGGGCGTGGGGGTGCTCGGGCCGTTGGGCGAGCTGTCCCTCATGGAGGTCGACCGCGTACTGGCCGTCAACGTGCGCGGGGTGTTCCTGGCCTCTCAGGCAGCGGCCGCCCGGATGCGGGACGGGGGGCGGATCATCACGATCGGCAGCTGTATGACACAGCGGGTGCCCGGCCCTGGCGGAACCCTGTACGCGACGAGCAAGTCGGCGCTGATCGGGCTGACGAAGGCCCTGGCGCGGGAGCTGGGGCCGCGGGGGATCACGGCGAACATCGTGCATCCCGGGCCCGTGGACACGGACATGAATCCGGCTGACGGTCCGTTCGCGGCGGGGCAGGCCGCGATGACCGCGGTGGGGAGGTTCGGGACGGCGGAGGAAGTGGCGTCGATGGTGGCGTACCTGGCGGACGCGGAGTACGTCACCGGTGCGGAGTTCTCGGTGGACGGAGGGCACGCGGCATGAGGTGAACGCACTCCCTCACGCCCCGGGGCGGGGCACGCCCCCGCGGCCCCTTTTCGGGGGAGCCACGGGGGCAAGGGCCCGGCTTCAGCCGCCCAGCTCCTGGTGCCTCGCCGACAGCGCGGCCGCGCCGGTGTCCGTCAGGGAACCGAACAGCCGCAGGCGCGAGATCCCTCCGTCCGGGAAGATGTCCACGCGCGCGTGCGTGCCCACCGCCGGAGCGTCCAGGACGAAGCGGTGGTTCGTGTCGGGCTGCAGTCTCGTGCGCGGGAGGATCTCGCGCCAGTCGCCGTCCTCGCCGTCGCGGACCGACACCGAGGCCCAGCCCGCGCTGTTCCCCTTCAGATACGCCGTGTCGATCTCGACCGCCCGGATCCGGGACTGGGCCACGAGGCGATAGCTGATCCAGTCGTTGCCCCGGTCGCGGCGACGGCGGGTCTCCCAGCCGTCGTCCATCTTGCGGGAGCGGCCCGGCTGGATGGTGTTGGAGGCCGGTGAGTAGAAGAGGTTGGACGCGTCCTCCGCCCGGCCGCCGTTCTCCAGGGCGACCACGTCGAAGGTGCCGAGGACCTCCAGCCACGCCGGGTCCGGGACGACCTCGCCGTGCACGCGCAGGCGGGCGATGCCGCCGTCGGGGTGCTGGTTGACCCGCAGGTGGGTGAAGCGCTGCTCCAGGGCGACCTCGAAGCCGTTCGCCGCATGGCCGCCGACGGGTGTCCGCGGGACCAGCGTCGTCCACTTCACGTCGTCGCCCAGCAGCTCCTGCGGGGACGGGGAGCCGGGGACGCTCGTGCCCTCGACCGACACCGCCTGCGGGTAGTTGCCGCGGAAGTGCGCCGTGTCGACGACGATCCCCCGGATCACGCCGGGCGCGCCCAGGCGCACCAGCGCCCAGTCGTGGTCCTCGGCCGTCGGCCAGGGGTGCTCGGCCGAGGCGCCTCGGCGGCGCCGTGTCTCCCAGCCGTCCATGATCTTGCCCTTGTGCCCGAAGTGCTCGGGGTCGAACTCGGCCCGCCCGGGGATCAGCAGGTTCTCGCGCTGGGCGAAGAACTCGTCGTTGGCGGCGACGACCGAGGCACCGAGTGTCCGTGCGGCGAGGTCGGCGTACTGGGTGAAGGGGAAGTCGGCGGTGCGGTAGTCCGCGTACGGGTCACCGCCGCCGTACGGGTTCGCGTCACCGGTGAAGCTGGGAATCGCCGTCACGTACATGTGCCTTTCGGAGTGGGCCGGTGCGGGTGGGTCAGGGGGTACGGGTGAGCAGTCGGCCCCGGGGAGCAGTGAACTCGCCGTCCGCGACGATGCGTTCGCCGCGCAGCCAGGTCGACCTGACCACGCCGTACAGGGTCTTGCCCGCGTACGCGGTGACGCGGTTGCGGTGCTGGAGGGCCGCCGGGTCGACGGTGAAGGTGTCGTCGGGCGCGAGGACCGCGAAGTCGGCGTCGCGGCCGGCCTCGATGGCGCCCTTGCGGTCCAGGCCGACCAGTTGAGCGGTCCGCGCGGACATCCAGCGGACCACGTCCTCCAGGGAGTGGCCGCGCTTGCGGGCCTCCGTCCAGACGGCCGCCAGGCTCAGCTGGAGGCCCGAGATGCCGCCCCACGCGGTGGCGAAGTCGTCCGTCTTCAGGTCGGCCGTGGACGGCGAGTGGTCGGTGACCACGCAGTCGATGGTGCCGTCGGCCAGCGCCTGCCACAGCAGGTCCTGGTTGGCGGACTCCCGGATGGGCGGGCAGCACTTGAACTCGCTTGCCCCGTCCGGGACTTCCTCGGCGGTGAGGGTGAGGTAGTGCGGGCAGGTCTCGACGGTGACGCGGACGCCGTCCGCCTTGGCCCGGGCGATCAGCGGGAGCGCGTCGGAGGACGACAGGTGGAGGACGTGCACGCGCGCGTCCAACCGCTTGGCCTGGGCGATGAGTTGGGCGATCGCCGTGTCCTCGGCGTCACGCGGGCGGGAGGCCAGGAAGTCGGCGTACCGGGGACCGCCCTGCTGCGGTGCGGCCTCCAGGTGGTGCGGGTCCTCGGCGTGCACGATCAGCAGACCGCCGAAGGAGGCGATCTCGGCCAGCGACCGGGCGAGCCCGTCCTGGTCGAGATGCGGGAACTCGTCGACGCCGGAGGGCGACAGGAACGCCTTGAAGCCGAAGACACCCGACTCGTGCAGCGGCCGCAGGTCCTTGACGTTGTCGGGCAGGGCGCCGCCCCAGAAGCCGACGTCGATGTGGGCCTTGTCGGCGGCGACCGCACGCTTCGTACGGAGGTTCTCGACCGTCGTCGTGGGCGGGAGGGAGTTGAGCGGCATGTCGACGAGGGTGGTGATGCCGCCGGCGGCCGCCGCGCGCGTGGCGGTCCAGAAGCCCTCCCACTCGGTGCGGCCGGGGTCGTTGACGTGCACGTGGGTGTCGACCAGGCCGGGCAGCAGGACGTCGTCCCCGAGGTCCTCGAGGCGGGTGCCCCCGGGCAGGGGAGCCTCGTACGGCAGCACGGCCGTGATCTTCCCGTCAGCGACCGCGACGGACGCGGGCCGCGTCCCCTCGGGTGTGATGACGCGCGTCGAGCGCAGCACCAGTTCAGTCTCGGACACCCGGACCCCTCTCTGCCGCCGTTAACTTCCGCGTAACGGAATTCAACTTTCTGTTGAAGGAGTCTTCACTCCCGCTCGACCGCCGTCAAGGGCACACTTCCCCCCAGGACATCCGCCGTCGACACTCTGGACGTTTCCACAAGGTGGAATTAGTATTCCGTCATACAGAACGTAGCTATGCACCAGCGGGGAGTCAACCGACTGCCGGGTAGGCTTCTGCCCTCCTGCCCAGACCCGAAAGGCAGCTCCGAAAGGAACGCGCCGTGCCGACGTCCAGCGCCAGCACCACCGACTCCGCCAAGTCCGCCGGTGGCGGGGTCCAGTCCCTCGAGCGCGCCTTCGATCTGCTGGAACGGATGGCGGACGCGGGCGGAGAGGTCGGACTGAGCGAGTTGGCCGCGAGCAGCGGGCTGCCGCTGCCCACCATCCACCGCCTGATGCGGACGCTGGTGTCCTGCGGATACGTCCGTCAGCAGCCCAACCGGCGCTACGCCCTCGGCCCCCGACTGATCCGCCTCGGCGAGTCGGCCTCCCGGCTGCTCGGCACCTGGGCCCGTCCCTACCTGGCCCGCCTGGTCGAGGAGACCGGCGAGACGGCCAACATGGCACTGCTCGACGGGGACGAGATCGTCTACGTCGCCCAGGTGCCCTCCAAGCACTCGATGCGGATGTTCACCGAGGTCGGCCGACGCGTCCTGCCGCACTCCACCGGCGTCGGCAAGGCCCTGCTCGCCAACACCCCCGACGACGAGGTGCGTGCCCTTCTCGCCCGGACCGGCATGCCGGCGGCGACGGAGAAGACGATCACCACACCGGACGGCTTCCTCGCGGCCCTCGCGGACGTACGCGGCCAGGGCTACGCGGTCGACGACAACGAGCAGGAGATCGGCGTCCGCTGCCTCGCGGTGTCGGTGCCCAACTCCCCCACCGCCGCGGCCATTTCGATCTCCGGTCCGGCGGGGCGGGTCACGGAGGCGGCCACGGAGAAGATCGTGCCGGTGCTGCAGCAGGTGGCCGGCGAGCTGTCCGAGGCGCTGGCGAGCCAGAACCCGGCGTGACCGCCGTACAGCGCTGGCCGGGGCGGTACACGGACCGGCACGGCACCGAGGACGTCGTCTTCGAGTCCGACGGCCGGGAGTCGATCCGTACGACGATCAGGGGCGTCCTCTTCGAGGGCGACACCATGGACGATCTGGGCGCGCTGGGCGGGGAGCCACCCGAGCAGATGTTCTCGTTCCGGGACGGGGCGCTGTACTTCTGCCTCCTGGAATGGGAGACGCCCCTACCCGTCGACGTCAGGGGCAGCGGCGTGCGGCCGGGCATGCTGCACTGCCTTCTGCGGCTCGGGGATCCGGCGGGCCCCCGGCCCGGGCCGGACCTGCAGAACCTGACCACCACCCTGCACCTGGACGGGCACGAGTTCCGCAGCGGGAGGATGCGGGACGACTTCGAGGAGGCGCTGCGAGACATCCAGCGGGCACTGCCGCGAGCCGCCCGGTTGCGGGCCTGCGTCTCGTGCGCGTGGTCCGACTACAACCCTCTCGGCAACGGACTGATGGCCGGGCTGGCCTGTTTCCGGGACGCGAAGGACCGTTACCGGCGGGTGGACGCCAAGCACGGTCCGACGGGCATCTTCGCGATCTGGGACGACCTCACCGAGTTCGTCCAGGAGACCTGGCTCTGCCCGGAGTTCGAGCACCGCGGCACGCACAAGGGGTACCGGGGCACGTTTCCCTAACGGCGCGGCTCCCCGAACAGCTCCACCGCGTCCCGTACCGCCGTCAGCCCCCGCGACAGCGCGCTCACCGATCCGATCGCCCCCGCGATCAGCAGCAACGACCGCCGCAGGCGCGGGACTTCGGGGGTGCCGTCGATCGTCATGGCGGCCAGTGCGGCGAGTTCGTCCTCGGCGATGCCCCGGTCGGGGAAATCGGCCGGGTGCGCGGCGAGTTGGCGGCGCAGCCGGGATACCGCGGTCCGCAGTTCCGCCACTCTCGGATCGTTGTCGCTGCCGGTCACTGGCCTCTGCCCCAAGCTCCGCAACACAGCTCTCCCCCTCGCACACCTTCGTGCGCCCCAGCGTCGTGAAGCCCCTGTGACGTTGGTCGGGCGCCAAGGGACGCGGGTCAGTAAACGCCACGCGGGCCGCCGTGCGCCACCGTGCGGACCGAAATTCAGCCCGTGGAAACCCGGCCCACCCCGGCATGTCAGGTATGCAGGACGCATGACGGAGAACGAACAGCAGGTCGCCGGAGTGGTCCTGGCCGCGGGGGCGGGGCGTCGGCTCGGCGGGCACCCCAAGGCGCTGCTCGAACACCGGGGCCGTCCGCTCGTCGAGCACGCGGTCGGTGTCCTGCGCGCGGCCGGCTGCACCCGGGTGCACGTGGTCCTGGGCGCCGCCGCCGCGGCCGTACGGGAGCGGGCGGAGCTCGGTGGCTGCGTGCTCGTGGAGAACCCGGAGTGGGCCGACGGCATGGGGTCGTCGCTGCGGGCCGGGCTCGGCTCGCTGACCGGAACACCGGCACGGGCGGCGCTGGTCTCACTCGTCGACCAGCCCGGCATCGGGGCGGCGGCCGTGCGCCGGGTGCTCGGCGCGTACGAGGACGAGACCTCGCTCGCCTCGGCCGCCTACGACGGCGTACGCGGCCACCCCGTGCTCCTCGGTGCCGCGCACTGGGCGGGGATCGCGGCGACTGCGACCGGCGACCGGGGGGCACGCGCCTATCTGAAGGAGCACCGGGGCGCACTCACGCTCGTCGAGTGCGGGGACGTGGCCGAGCCGTACGACATCGACACGCCGGAGGATCTGGCGCACCTTGAGTGAACGCGGTGGCACGCAGCGCCACCTTTGCTCGACCCGGAGAATCTCGACATCAACAAACCATTGAACTTCCACGATAAGGAAACTAGTATCCACTGTTCAGAAGCGCCCTGCCCTTGCGAGGGGCGCCGCTCGCGTACCCGGTTCGACTGGCACCCGGTGCCACCGCTGAAGGAAGTGACAGCACATGTCCGCACCAGCGCCGTCCCCGCTGGCCATCGTCGACGCCGAGCCCCTGCCGCGGCAGGAGGAGGTCCTCACCGAGGCGGCCCTCGCCTTCGTGGCCGAGCTGCACCGCCGTTTCACGCCCCGGCGTGACGAACTCCTCGCCCGCCGCGCCGAGCGCCGCGCCGAGATCGCCCGCACCTCCACGCTCGACTTCCTCCCCGAGACCGCCGCGATCCGCGCGGACGACTCCTGGAAGGTGGCCCCCTCCCCCGCGGCCCTCGACGACCGCCGGGTCGAGATCACCGGCCCCACCGACCGCAAGATGACCATCAACGCCCTCAACTCCGGGGCCAAGGTGTGGCTCGCGGACTTCGAGGACGCCTCGGCGCCGACCTGGGAGAACGTCGTCCTCGGGCAGGTCAACCTGGCCGACGCGTACACCCGGAACATCGACTTCACGGACGAGAGGTCCGGAAAGTCGTACGCGCTCAAGGCCGACGAAGAGCTCGCCACGGTCGTCATGCGCCCGCGGGGCTGGCACCTGAACGAGCGGCACCTGGTGGACGCGGACGGCGCCCAGGTCCCGGGCGCGCTCGTCGACTTCGGCCTGTACTTCTTCCACAACGCCCAGCGGCTGCTCGACCTCGGCAAGGGCCCCTACTTCTACCTCCCGAAGACCGAGTCGCACCTCGAGGCGCGGCTGTGGAACGACGTGTTCGTCTTCGCGCAGGAGTACTGCGGCATCCCGCAGGGCACCGTCCGCGCGACCGTCCTGATCGAGACGATCACGGCCGCGTACGAGATGGAGGAGATCCTCTACGAACTGCGCGACCACGCCTCGGGGTTGAACGCGGGCCGCTGGGACTACCTGTTCTCCATCGTCAAGAACTTCCGTGACGGCGGCGCCAAGTTCGTCCTGCCGGACCGCAACGCGGTCACGATGACGGCCCCGTTCATGCGGGCGTACACCGAACTCCTCGTCCGTACCTGCCACAAGCGCGGCGCGCACGCGATCGGCGGCATGGCGGCCTTCATCCCCTCGCGCCGCGACGCCGAGGTCAACAAGGTGGCCTTCGAGAAGGTCCGCGCCGACAAGGACCGTGAGGCCGGCGACGGCTTCGACGGGTCCTGGGTCGCCCACCCCGACCTGGTCCCGATCGCCATGGAGTCCTTCGACAAGGTCCTCGGCGACCGGCCGAACCAGAAGGACTGCCTGCGCGAGGACGTCCACGTCGAGGCGGCCGACCTCATCGCGATCGACTCGCTGGAGGCGAAGCCGACGTACAACGGCCTCGTCAACGCGGTCCAGGTCGGCATCCGTTACATCGAGGCGTGGCTGCGCGGGCTCGGCGCGGTGGCCATCTTCAACCTCATGGAGGACGCGGCCACCGCCGAGATCTCCCGTTCGCAGATCTGGCAGTGGATCAACGCGGGCGTGGAGTTCGAGCACGCCGGGAACACCGTGAAGGCCACCCCGGAGCTGGCCCGCGAGGTCGCCGCCGAGGAGCTCTCGAACATCCGCAAGGAGATCGGCGAGGAGGCCTTCGCGGCCGGCCACTGGCAGCAGGCCCACGACCTGCTGCTCCAGGTGTCCCTCGACGACGACTACGCGGACTTCCTCACGCTGCCGGCCTACGAGCAGCTGCGCGGCTGATCCTCGGGAAGCTCACTTGTCCGAGTGGCCCAGGGACTTTCCCGGGGCCACTCGGTCGCGTACGGCCTGCTTCACCGCCGTCGGCTCGGGGAAGCCCTGTTCCCGGCGGTCCCAGACGACCTCGTCGTCGACGCGGACCACGAAGACGCCGCCCGTGCCGGGCTTCAGCGCCAGCTCGGAGAGCTCCGTCTCGAAGGTCGTCAGCAACTCCTGCGCCAGCCAGGCCGCCCGCGGCAGCCAGCGGCACTGGGTGCAGTACTCGATCTCCACGCGCCGGACGTCGCTCATCCCAGGTGCACCGACCAATCCTGTTCCGCCGCCGGTTTGCCGTGCAGGTCGGGGACCCGCTTCAGCCACTCGGGCCGGCCTTGCTGTGTCCTCGCCGCGCGCAGGGCCTCCTCGGCGGCGAGTTCCTCCCGGGTGGGGAAGTCCGTGGGCAGCCAGGCCGCGGAGGCCCGCACGCGTGCGTGGAGGTACGTCACATAGGCCTCGCGTGCCTCGGCCGGGGTCGCGAAGTCGGTGAGCCAGGCGTCGGGGACGGCGGCGGTGACCTCGCGCAGGACGTCGAGCGTGACCTTGGGCGCGAGTTCCGCGTCGGCGGCGCGCACGTCGGGGCCGTACAGGCCGAGGGCGTGATGGCGGAAGTCGTACGACTTCGCGGGGTCCGTGCCCTCCCAGCGGTGGTGGAAGACCAGGGCGGCCCCGTGGTCGATCAGCCACAGGCGCGGCCGCGCGATGCCGAGCGTCGGCCAGATCATCAGGTTCGAACTGTGCACCGTACGGTCGACGTTGACGGTCAGGGCGTCGAGCCAGACGATCCGTCCGGCCTCCAGCGGGTCCACGGGGAAGAGCCCCGCGATCTCGGGCGTGAAGTCACGCGCGCCCGGCAGGTAGTCCATGCCGAGGTTCACCCCCGCGCTCGCCGTGTGCAGGTCGCGCACCTCCTGGTGCGGCTCGCTGTCGGCGATCGCGGGGTCGAAGCGCACCAGGACCAGTTCGGGGAAGCGCAGTCCCAGCGCCCGCGCCAGCTCACCGACGATCACCTCGGCGACCAGCGCCTTGCGGCCCTGCGCGGAGCCGGTGAACTTCACGACGTACGTGCCCAGATCGTCGGCCTCGACGACGCCGGGCACGGAACCGCCGGAGCGCAGCGGTTCGACGTAGTGCGTCGCGGTGACCTCCCTCAGCATTTCTCCAGGCTATACGTAGTTCTGCGTACGGCCGCGACGGACCGCGTGCGGTTGCAACCGGAGCGGCCTGAGAAAAGTGTTACTGGAGGGAGTCCGTGCGTTTGACCGGCGCACGGACCAAGGGAAACCGGCGAGAATCGGGGGACGATGAGCGGCATAGTGATCCATTTGCCACAGGAACCGGCGCGGACGGTACGGCTCGGCCCGGGTGAAGTGGCGCGTTTCGGGCGGGGCTCCGACACGGCACCCGTGGAGTTGCGCCTCGCGGACCCGTCGGTGTCCCGGCTGGCCGGGGAGATCCGGGTGACCGACGAGCACTGGCTGCTGAGCAACTTCAGCACGACGCAGAGCTATCTGGTGGAGAACCCGGAGGGCGCCGGGGAGTATCTGCGGGTGCCGCCGCGCCGCGTCGGGGCGCCCATCCCCTTCGAGTTCGCACGGGTCGTGCTGCCCACGCGCGGATCCGGGGTGAGCTTCCACGTCTTCGCGCCCGACCACGTCTACCTCGATCCGAGCGGACCGGAGGGGGACCACCGGGGCACCCGGACCCTGACCGCGTACTCGCTCGACCAGACCGCCGCGTACTTCCTGGTGCTGGTCGCGCTCTGCGAGCCGCGTCTGCGCGACGAGTCGGCGCTCGCGGTACCGACCACCCCCGAGATCGTCGAGCGGCTGCGCCGGCACCCGCAGTGCGAGCGCCTCACGGCCCGCGCGGTCAGCGCCCAGATCGACTACCTCGCCGACGAGAAACTCCGCATCGTCCCGCCCGCCGAGCGGGAACCGGGCCGCGGTGCCCGTCGCAACGGCAAGCGCGAGACGCTCGTCGGTGTCGCGCTGCGCTTCGGCCTGGTCGACGAGCGGCACCTCGGTCTCCTTCCCGCCCGCACGCCGTCCGGGGCGGGGGCATGCCGGTGAGCGGGGTGGTGCCTAGAGTCCCCCGCGGCCTGCGGGTCGGCGACTGGGAGGTCGGCGAGCCGATCGCGGAGGGCGGCTGGGGATGGGTCTACGAGGGCCGCGGCGCGGGCGGGGCGGACGGTGACCGGATCGTCGCGCTGAAGTTCATGCCGACGGCCGGGCTCGCGCCGCGCCAGGCCCGCGGGTTGGCGGAGAGCGCCCGGCGGGAGAGCGAGTTCGGGCGCCGGAACCAGCACCCCCGGCTCGTCCGGCTGCTCGACTCTCTCGTCCTGGACGAGCCGGAACATCCCGAGCTCGACGGGGCGGTCGTCCTGGTGATGGAGCGCGCCGAGCGCAGTCTGCGCCAGCTCCTGGAGGCCGAGGGGGCCCTGCCGGACGGCACGGGGACGCGGATCCTGACGCAGATCTGCGAGGGACTGGCCCATCTGCACTCCCTGGGCTGGGTGCACGGCGACCTCAAGCCCGACAACGTCCTGCTCATGGCGGACGGTTCGGTCCGGCTGTCGGACTTCGGGCTGGCCGCCGAACTCGACGGCACCCTCGGCACGCACGCGTGGATGCCGCCCGCGGGCACCCCCGACTACCTGCCGCCCGAACGCTGGCGGGCCCCGCTGGGCGAGCGCGGCGTGAAGGTGCGTCCGAGCACCGACATCTGGGCCCTGGGCATCGTGATCCACCAGGTGTTCACCGGCGGTGCCTCGCCCTTCCCCGGCGCGACGGCGGCGGCCCGCGGGGCGGCCGTACAGGAGTTCGCGGCCGGGCGGGCTCCGCTGCGGCTGGATCCCGCCGTGCCCGAGGTGTGGCGCGCGCTCGCCGCGGACTGTCTGGCACCCGCCCATGAGACCCGCGCCGCGCACACCGCGCAGGAGGTGCTGACCCGCGTCCGGGCGGCCGAGGGCGGCGCGTCCGCCGCGGTGGGCGACACCGGTCACCCGCGCCGTCGGCGGCGGCTGGTGCTCGGCGCCGTGACGGCCACGGCGCTGGGCGCGGCGACGGCCGTCGGCTGGCCGTACGTCGTCGCGGACGGCGAGGGCCACGGGGCGGGCAAGGGCACGGAGGTGCACACCGAGAACATCTCCGGCACCGCCTCGGCCACCGCCCGTGTCACGGTGTTCAACGTGGAGAAGTTCTGCCGCGACCGGGCCGAGGCACGCGACCCGATGTGCAGTCTCGGTCTGGCGGTCGACCCGCAGGCCGCCTACACCATCGACAACGTCGTCCCCACCCGGGTGTGGCACGGGGACGTTCTGCCCGCGGAGTGCCGGATGAGCAAGGGGCTGCCGGTGACCGACGAGGTCGGCACCCGCACCACCGCGTGGTACAAGGTCCGGCTGCGGGACGGCAGGGCGTGGCTGCCGGCGGTGCGGACGAAGGACCGACCCGCCGTGCCCGAGTGCGGGTGATCCTCCCAGGCCCGGCCGGTGCCGCGTGGCACCGGCCGGGCCTGACCGGTCAGGTGCAGGTGTCGATGACGCGGCCGTCGTTGTCCTTGGCCTCGTCGTTGCCCCACTTCTGCAGGTAGTAGGCGGAGACGTACGCCCGCCCCGACCCGCCCGGCGCGACCTCGTCGAGGTCGGTGAGCAGCCACCAGTGGTTGTACGACGTGTCGTTGCCGACCTTGTGGCCCCACTTCTTGCACAGGACGTAGTTGGTGCCCTTGCGCAGGGTGCCCTGGGGCGCGCAGCGCGGTGTGCTGTCACCGACGCAGTCGACGTCCTTGTACCCGGTGGCGTCGGCGTAGGTGTCCACCCAGAACCGGTCCGGCTGGCCCCCGCCGTCGCACGCGTTGGTGCTCTTTACCTGGGGGAACGGGCCGTTCGGGCTGAGCCGGTACTCGGTGCCCTGGATCACCGGGTGGACCATCTCGTCGGTCTCGCCGTCGTTGTCGCCGTTGGTGTCGTAGAGCTGCTCGTAGTGCAGGTGCGCCGAGTCCGTGCCGACCAGGCCGAGCCGTCCCAGGGGGGTGCCGGAGGCGACGCTCTGGCCGAGGCGCACGTCCCGCCGGTCCATGTGCAGATAGACCGTGAACCAGCCGCCGCCGTGGTTGATCTCCAGGCCGCCGGGCTCGAAGAGCTCGGTGACCGTGCCGGCGGCGGAGGCGACGACCGTGGCGCCGAGGGTGGGGCCGCCGACACGGTACATGTCGAGCTTCTTGTCGTCGGGCGCGTGGCCCAGGTACGTCTGCAACTGCCAGGTCTGTCCGCACGCGAACGGCAGTCTGAAGTCCGGGCGGGCGGCGGGCGCCGCCGTCGCGGCCGGTGCGCTCGCGCACACCCCCGCCGTCATCAGCAGCGCGATCAGCGCCGCCGCCCACCCCGGTTTTCCTCGCCACAGCCTCACGGGTCCCTGCCCTTCCTGTCGGTTCCTGTCGGTGTCCTGGGGTGACAGTGCCGTAGAGCGGCCGGGAAGGGACTCCGGCACGTTACGGGGTGGGCCGCGGCGATCGGCGGGTCAGGTGCCGCACCGCCGGCTCACACCGCCGGTCTCGTCGCCCTTGAGGTAGATCGCGCTGACGTAGCCGACCCCGCCCGCGCGCAGCGGGAGTTCGACCCACTTGTCGCTCGTGTAGCCCTCGGCGGAGATGCGCTCGCCGGTCGTCCAGCAGTTCGCCGGGTAGGTCTCGCCCGGGTAGACCTTGCTGACCGGATCGCAGCCCGTGATGCCGGCGCAGGCACGCACGTTGGCCTCCGCCCACGCCGTGACGTTGGTCGTCCCGCCGCCTCCGCCGCCGTCGGTCGGCTGGAAGGTGACGTCCACCCAGTCGTTGTCCGTCATGCCGAGGCCGTCCCAGAAGGTGCCGTCGGCCACGTCGATGCCGGCCGGGTTGGCGACCCGGCGGCCGAACTCGTCCCGGCCTCCGTTGTAGCCGTTCTGGTAGGCCGCCTGCGCCTCCGGGGTGCCCTGCGGCAGGTCGTTCCACATCTGGCGCTGGCCCGACGGGTTCCAGTAGTCGTCCTTGGTGTTCCAGGGGCCGACGTCCCACACCGGGGCGGTCTCGCAGCGTCCGGTGCGGGCGTAGCACAGCCGCACCTGGTACTCGCGGCCTCCGTTGCTCGCGAGCATCCGCCGCGAGGGCAGGGCCACGAAGTGGTCGCGCGGCTGGATGACATGGCCGTTGGCCGTGGTCTGCCCGGTCAGGCCCTCACGGGTGGCGAAGAGACGGTACGTCACGGACGCCGCGGCGGTCGCGCCCGCTCCGGCGCGTGCGGCGGACCGCGACGGGTCGGCGTGCACCCTGACGTCCGAGACGACCGGGGAGCCGGTCCGGCCGCCCAGGAGGGTGAGCCGGACCTGGAGGACGGAGACGGCCTGGGACAGCCGCAGCCGGCCCGCGGAGTCGGGGGCGGTCCACTGCGTCCAGGTGCCGGGGTGGCCGCTGCCGCGGACCTCGGTGAGCACCTGGCTTCCCGTCGGCACCTGCGCCTCGCGGCGGACGGTGAAGGAGTCGGTCTGCCGCCCGAGGCTCTGGACCGGCGCGGTGTACACGGCGTAGGCCCGGCCGGGTGCGGAGGCGGTGCGGGCGCGGCGGTCGCCGATGGTGAGCCGGCCGTCCGCGCGGTGGCGGGTGTTGTGCTGATCGGCCGAGGTACTGGCGAGGTCGACCCGCCAGTCGGCCGCCGGGCTCTTCGCGGCAGGTCTCTCCCCGCCGTCGGCGGTCGCGGCGGTGACGGGCGTCAGCCCGCCCACGACCAGCAGGGCGCACAGCCCCTGTATCAGGCGTCGGGTGGTGGTTCGCACGGCGCATTCCCCCATCGGGCTCGGAAACCGTGTGGTTGTCGAGGAGAGCCCTATCGGCCGGGATCGGGGGCTGTCATTCCGGAACGTTCCGGGTGCCGCCGTGGGGTTCGGCGCGGATAGCTTCCGGGCCGTCCCCACACCGCATCACCGGAGAGGAAGTCCCGTGCGTCTGCATCCGCTCGCCGGACTCGTCGCGGCAGCCGCCGTGTTCCTGCCCCTGACGGCCGGCGCGGCCCCGGCCGCCGCCGCGCCGGCCGCCGCGGCGGCGTTCGCCGCGTCCTGCCCCACCGCCGGCGTCATCAGCCAGGGCTACAGCAGCAGCCACGACGGCGTCGACATCGCCAACGCCCTGGGCACGCCCATCTACGCCGTCGGCGCCGGCGAGGTCATCGCCTCCGGCCCGGCCAGCGGCTACGGGCAGTGGATCCGAATCCTGCACGAAGACGGCACCGTGACCGAGTACGGGCACATGTACCAGCGCGACGTCTCCGTCGGCCAGCGCGTCCAGGCCGGGCAGCGCATCGCCCTGATGGGCGCCGAGGGCGAGGCGACAGGACCGCACCTGCATCTGCGCGTCCGGGTCGGCACGTCCACCACGGTCCGCGGCATCGACCCGGTGCCGTATCTGCGCGACCGCGGGGTGAACCTGCCCTGCACGCCCGGCGGGGGCGGCGGAGGCGGTGGCGGGCAGACCACGGTGACCGCGTGGGCGGAGGCCAACGTCCGCGCCTGCGCCGGTGTCACCGGCTGCGACCCGGTCAGCAAGGTCTACCCGGGCGAGACCTACCCGGCGAACTGCTGGAAGACCGGCGAGCGCATCTCCGCCGAGGGCTACACCAACGACAAGTGGGTCCAGCTCCCGCTGCGCGCGGGCGGGGTCGGCTACGTCAGCGCGATCTACCTCAAGGGCGACGACAAGGGCAACGTCAGCACCGAGTGCCGCTGACCGGCCCGCCGCCGCATCCGATCTCCACTCCCGACCTCGCCGTGTCCAGGCGAGGCACTCCCACCCGACCGAAAGGCACACCCATGTCCCTCGCCACGCTCGGCCGCATCGCGGCGCTCGGCACCACCGCCACCGCGCTCGCGCTGCTGCCCCTGTCCACGGCCTCGGCCGCGGACGCCATCAACACCTTCAAGAACCAGGCGACGAACCGCTGCATCGACGACACCGGCAACGGCTTCCGCACCTGGGACTGCAACGGCAGCAACGCCCAGAACTGGATCGTGCACCGCTGGAACGACGGCACCGTCCAGCTGAAGAACGTCAACACCAACCGGTGCATGTTCGACAGCGACCAGGGCTTCAAGACCCTGGACTGCGACTCCAGCCCGAACCAGAGCTGGTACGTCAAGAAGTGGGCCGACAACACGATCGAGCTCAAGAACCAGGCGACGAACCGCTGCATCGACGACAGCAACGTCGGCTTCCGCACCCTCGGGTGCAACGCCGGCACGTACCAGAGCTGGTTCTGACGCAGGGCCGGTACTGACGGTCGCCTCGGGGCGTCCGCCGCGGACAGGATCCGTGGCGGGCGCCCCGTCCGCGTCGGCGCGGGCTGTGCCGAAGTGCGGCTCAGGCCCCGGTCAGCGGATTGGGCAGGGGCAGATAGCGGGCGTCGGCGCCGTCCGCGCCGGTCCAGCGCAGCAGCAGGTTGGTCTTGCCGGGGAGGGTCGGCGAGCCGAGCAGGGCCGGGATCTCCGGGAGGTCGTGGCGGGAGAGTTCACGGCGGGCGGCCGGCCACGGGTCGAACCCGGGATGCCGTTCGGCGAGGGCCGCGGCGACCTCCCACAGGTGGTTCACCACCAGGCAGTACACCAGCCGCTCCCACCCGGCCGCGCGCGGGACCTCGGGCAGCAGCTTCACGCCCTCGGCGTCCCGGAACAGTGCCTGCACGGGCATGCCGTCGGCGTCCACGGCGACCAGGGTGTTCTGGAGGTGCGCCTCGAGGACGACGCCGTGGTCGGCGAAGGCGGCGAGGGCGGGCGGCACGACCGCGCCCAGGTAGGCCTCCCACCAGGCCGCCGGGTCCTCGGCGGTGTCGAGGGGGTTGCCCTCGAAGCCCTCCACCAGGGCCGCGGCGAGCAGCGGGGTCGTCCCGGGACGCACCCGGTCGCGCAGACCGTCGCGGACGAGCACGGCGAGTTCCTCGAAGGCGAAGTCGGCGGTGCGATAGCCCCGGTCGCTCAGCCAGACCGCCGGGCCGGGGCCCGCTGCGAGGGCGTTCGCGGCCGCTTCATCCGTACGGCGGAGTCTGAGCAGGTCGTGACGCCACAGCCGGCGGATGTCGTTGGTGATGCGGACGTCGAGACTGAACTTGAGGAAGAGATCCTGTGCGGGGGCGTACACCGTGCGGATCGCGGCCGTCGGCCAGGTCTGGAACCCGGTCGTGCCGAGCCGGATCAGACGTCCGTCCTCGAAGGCGTCGGCGCAGCTCACCAGGTCGAGCTGCCAGGGGTGGGCGGGCAGCAGCCGGTAGCCGGGCGGGGCCTCGCCGAGCGCGTCGAGGGCCGCGGTGTCGCCCTCCTCGACGACGGCATCCTCGCGCACTCCCAGCAGGGCCAGCGGGAAGCGGGTGTGGGCCTCGGGTGCGTACGGCAGCCAGCCGGCGACGGGGCCGCCGCCGCGGGCCTTGGGGGCGGGGTGGTGGGGGTGGCCGGTGACGAGGCTCTGCTCGGAGCGCAGATACGGGTCGTCGGGCGGCGTCGCCCGGTCCCGGGCCGTGAGCAGGGCGGCCACCGCGTCCCGGCTGTCGATCATCTCGGCGGGCAGCTCGTGGTTGGACAGACCGGTGTGCCGGGTCAGTACCTCGGCGGCGAGCTTCACGAGTTCGGTGTGGCCGATCCGCTGCCAGCCGTCCGCCGTGCGCACCTCTGGCTCGGCGGGCCGCCGGTCGCCCCGCACCCTGAGCAGTCGCCCGCCGGGCAGCCGGTGCACCGGGCGGTCACCGGGTTCCGGGAGCCGCTCGGCCACCTCGCGCAGCAGGCAGTTGAGCAGGGGCGCCGCCGCGTACGCGTCGGCGCGGTGTGCGACGGAGGCGTCGGCCGGCGGGGGCAGGAGATCCACGCGATCCACTCGTTCTCTACGGTTCATCTGGGGCGATGACGATCAGTATGTCTGCCGTCACCGCCCCGCCGTGACACAGTCGTACCCGAGGAGTCCGCCCGTGCACCGTCCCCGCGCCGCCGATGCCGAGTTCGCCGAAGAGCTGGCCGCCGTACGCCCCGATCTCGTGGCGCGGTACACGGCCGAGCTGCCCGGCGCCCGCGCGGCCGTGCTGTCCCGGCTGTGGCGTGGGCTCACGCACGAGCCGCTGCCCTGGGTCACCGCGCGGGAGGCGGGCCGGGAGGGACTCACCCTGCGCCTCTCGGACGGCCGCCGGCTGCACGGCCCGCATCCGGACCCGTTCGCCACCGCCGCCCAGGTCACCGTCGTACGGCTGGACGGGGTCGCCCACGAGGATCCGGCGGGCCTGATGACCGGCCTCGGGGTACCGCACGGCGCGGACTTCGCGGCCGAACTCGCCGACAGTGTGGTCTCGTTGGCGCTGTCGAGGGCGGACCGGCTGCCCCTCTCGGAGCAGTGGCCGGTGTCCGACTGGGAGTGGGAGCAGCGGGTCGTCGACGGGCATCCGTACCACCCCAACTGCCGTTCCCGGCCCGGCTTCTCGGTGGCCGAGCAGCTGGCGTACGGGCCCGAGCACCGGCCGCTGGTACGGCTCGGGTTCGTGCCGGTGCCGGCGGCCGAGTGCCTGGTGAGCGGGGTGTGGCCGGCGGGGATGCGGGACGGTGATCGCCTGTTGCTGCCCGTGCACCCGTGGCAGGCGGAGCATGTGCTGAAGCGGTCCGTCACCGAGGGGCTGGACGCTCACCCCCTGATGTCCCTGCGCACCCTCGCCCTGGCCGACGGGCCGCACGTCAAGACCGCGTTGAGCGCCCGGATCACCTCCTCGGTGCGGGACATCTCCGTCTACTCGATCGGCATGTCGGCGACCCTCTCGGAGTTCGCGGAGACGCTGGCGGAACGCATGGACGGCCTCCTGCACTTCACCCGCACCCTGGGTGCGGCCACCGCCGACTCACCCGACCTGGCAGCCGTGTTGCGCGAGTCGCCGCAGGTGTACGGCGACCGGGTCCTGCCCGTGGCGGCCCTCGCCACCACCGAACTGCCGCGGTCCCCCGTCTGGCTGGCCGAGTTCGCCCGGCTGGCGCTCACCGCGGGGCTGCGGCTCCTGGAGTTCGGCGTCGCCCTTGAGGGACACGGCCAGAACCTCCTCGTCGTCCTGTCCGAGTCGGGCGCACCGCTCGGGCTGGTCTACCGGGACCTCGCCGACATCCGGATCAGCCCGGCCAGGCTCGCGCGGCACGGCATCCCGGTCCCGGCCCTGTCCGGGCGGGTCGTCACGGACGACGTGCGGACCCTGCGACGCAAGCTGTTCGGCTCCCTGGTGGCCGGCGCCCTCGCGGGCACGGCGGGTTCGGCGACCGCGTTGCGCGAGGCCCTGGAGTCGGCCGTACGAGAGCTGCCGCGCACCCCCGATCTGGCCGCGCTGCTCGAAGAGCCGCTGCCGGCGAAGGCGTTGACGCTGATGCGGCTGTCGCCGGGGACACCGGGCGACCAGTGGACCGAACTGCCCAACCCCCTTGGGTGAGCGGCCGTTTCCCTGCCCGTTTTGGAGCCCGGCGCACCTGATCAATAGGATCCGGCGATGATCACAAGAAAACGGTTGGCGGCAGGAGTGTGCGCCCTGCTCGCCGCCCTGACGGCCGGGGTCGCCTTCCCGGTCGCGGCGGTCGCCGGTGAACCCACGAGCGGGACCGCGCCCCAGGTCGATCTCGTCCTCGATGTGAGCGGTTCGATGCGGACGGCGGACATCGACGGCGGGACCCGGATGGCGGCGGCGAAGCAGGCCTTCAACGAGGTGCTGGACGCGACCCCCGAGGAGGTCCAGCTCGGCATCCGGACCCTCGGCGCCAACTACCCGGGAGACAACCAGAAGACGGGCTGCAAGGACACCGCGCAGCTCTACCCGGTCAGCACGCTGGACCGCACCGAGGCCAAGACCCAGGTGGCGACCCTCTCCCCCACCGGCTGGACGCCGATCGGCCCCGCGCTGCTGAAGGCGGCCGGCGACTTCACCGACAGCGCGTCCACCAAGCGGATCGTGCTGATCAGTGACGGCGAGGACACCTGCGCCCCGCTCGACCCGTGCGAGGTGGCCCGCGAGATCGCCGCCAAGGGCATCGGCCTGACCATCGACACCCTCGGCCTGGTCCCGAACACCAAGATGCGCAAGCAGCTGAGCTGCATCGCGGAGGCCACCGGCGGCACCTACACCTCGGTCGAGCACGCCGACGAACTCACCGACAAGGTCAACCAGTTGGTGGACCGGGCGGCGGACCCGGTGGTGACACCGGTGGCCACCGAGGGTGCCGGCACCTGTGCCACCGCGCCGACCCTGAAGTCCGGGCTGTACACCGACCGCGAGGAGTTCACCCAGCAGCGCTGGTACCGGGTGGACGTCGACCCGGGCCAGGAGCTGCGGGCCTCGGTGAGCGTGGCGGCGGACCGGGCCGTGAACCCCTCGTACGGGGTGCTGCTGCGGGCGGTCACCGTGCACGGCCGGGAGATCGTGCGCGGCGAGGGTGCGGGCAACGGCCGTACCGATGTGATCTCGACGGGGCTCAGATACCCCAAGGCGAACAGCGACTCGGAGGACTCCGCCGCCGAGACCGTGTGCCTGCAGGTCACCAACTCCTTCTCGGCCGCCTCGGGGGTGAAGACCACCCCGGGTCTGCCCCTGGAGCTGACCGTGGACGTGGTGGACGGGCCGTCGAAGGCGAGCGACGTGGCCTCCTTCGGCCTCGGGCGCGGCTGGTGGCTGCTCGGTGCGCTGATTCTCGCCGGGTTCGTCGCCGGTCTGCTGTGGGGCTGGCTGTCGCGCTGGCGGGTCGCGGTCTGGAGGACCAACTGATGCGGATCACACGCGTGTTGAGCGCTTCCCTGCTGATGCTGGGGCTGGCCGTCGCGCCGGCCGCGGCCGACTCCTCGCCGACGCCCACGGCTTCGGCCTCGGCGGACGGTGACGCGCCGACCCTGGCGGGCACGTCGTTCCGTACGGCGACCGAGGTCGAGCAGGGCCAGACGGCCACGGCGAGCGGCTCCACGGGCGACTACCTGTACTGGTCGTTCCCCGCGGACGCCGGGCAGCGTCCCACCGTGAAGGCGACGGTGAAGCTGCCCGGTACCCACGCCGCGCAGACCTGGCAGATCGACGTGTACGACGGTCTGCGCCGCCGCCAGGCGTGCCAGTACGGCGCGCAGACCCGCACGGCCGCGGCGGACGCGGGCAGCGTGGAGCTGGCCTGCACCCTGCGCACGGTCCGCGCCTGGTCGGAGACCTGGGCCGACGACCCGCTGCCGGGCACGTACTACGTGCGGCTGACGGCCGTCGGTCTCACCACGGCCGACCTGGGCCTCCCGGTGAGCACCGAGGTCCGGGTCGACTCCAAGGACATCGGTGGTTCGGCCGCGGTGGACGGTTCGCTGGCCGAGCCGCTGGTGCCGGGGATCGCGGTGAAGTCCGAGGCGGAGAAGGACGGTTCGGAGGACTCCTCGTCCGCCGTCCTGTCGGCCATCGAGCCCGAGGACGGCTGGTCCTCCGGCTGGTGGTCCGACCGGTGGGTGTGGACCGCGATCGGTGGTGCGCTGGCCGCGCTGGCAGGGGTCGGCGGATATGCGCTGACCCGCGGGTCGGGGCGGCCCTCCCGGGTGCCACCGGGGGCCTGACGGCTCGTCGAGAAGGCCCGCTCCGGCGGGCCTTCTTCGTTCAGGCCTCCCGCAGCGCCTTGGCGATCGCGCCGTCCCCGGTCACCTCGACCCGGCCGTCGCGCACCGCGTCCGGCAGGACCGTCTCGCCCCGGCTGAGCGCCTCGCAGGTCCCGGCGTCCAGGACGAGCCGGGCGTCGGGCTCCCGGGGGGCCGGCCCGTCGCCGTACGCCGGGCCGTCCTGGGCGCCGACGTACAGATGGAAGTCCCCCTCCTCCAGGCGCACTTCGACGAGTCCCTCACCCTCCAGCGAACGCAGCAGGGGGAGCGCGAACCAGTGCGCGCGGACGGCGTCGGTCGGCCTCCGGTCGCCGAGTTCGAGCTCGCCCCAGGCGCCGAGGGCCTGCAGGACCGGGAGCAACCGGCTTCCACGGCCGGTGAGTTCGTACACGTAGGCCGCGCCGGGCGGGGGCAGCCGGCGTCGGGTGGCCAGGCCGTCGCGCTCCATGTCCTTGAGCCGTGAGGCGAGTACGTCCGTGCTCACGCCCGGCAGGTCCGCGTGCAGGTCCGTGTAGCGGCGCGGCCCGCACAGCAGCTCCCGGACGATCAGCAGGGTCCAGCGGTCGCCCACCACGTCGAGGGCGCGGGCCGCGGAACAGTACTGGTCGTAGCTTCGGCGAGGTGACATGCGACGCAGTCTAGACAAGTTGTTGGACTTTCCAAGCTCCCACTTGGTAAAACCAAGCAACACAGGAAACCGGAGAGGCGGCAGCGCATGGAGTTCCGGCAGTCGAGCAAGCTCAGCGAGGTCTGTTACGAGATCCGCGGCCCGGTGATCGAGCACGCCGACGCACTGGAGGAGGCGGGCCACAGCGTGCTGCGCCTCAACACCGGCAACCCCGCGCTGTTCGGCTTCGAGGCGCCGGAGGAGATCCTCCAGGACATGATCCGGATGCTCCCGCAGGCCCACGGCTACACGGACTCCCGGGGCGTCCTCTCCGCCCGCCGCGCGGTCGCCCAGCGCTACCAGACCCTGGGCCTGGAGGTCGACGTCGACGACGTCTTCCTCGGCAACGGCATCTCCGAGCTGATCTCGATGACCGTGCAGGCGCTGGTCGAGGACGGCGACGAAATCCTCATCCCCGCGCCCGACTTCCCCCTCTGGACGGCGGTCACCACGCTCGCCGGCGGCAAGGCGGTCCACTACCTCTGCGACGAACAGGCCGACTGGTACCCGGACCTGGACGACATGGCCTCGAAGATCACGGACCGCACCAAGGCCGTCGTCATCATCAACCCGAACAACCCCACCGGCGCGGTCTACCCGAAGGAGATCATCGAGGGCATCCTCGACCTCGCCCGCCGGCACGGCCTGATGGTCTTCGCCGACGAGATCTACGACCGGATCCTGTACGACGACGCCGTGCACCACTCCGTCGCCGCGCTCGCCCCCGACCTGGTCGTGCTGACCTTCTGCGGTCTGTCGAAGACGTACCGGGTGGCGGGCTTCCGCTCGGGCTGGCTGGTCATCACCGGGCCCAAGCAGCACGCCAGGAACTATCTGGAGGGCCTGACCATGCTGGCCTCCATGCGGCTGTGCGCCAACGCGCCCGCGCAGTACGCCATCCAGGCCGCGCTCGGCGGCCGCCAGTCCATCCACGAGCTCACCGCGCCCGGCGGCCGGCTGCACGAACAGCGCACCGTGGCCTGGGAGAAGCTCAACGAGATCCCCGGGGTCTCGTGCGTGAAGCCGAAGGGCTCGCTGTACGCCTTCCCGCGTCTGGACCCCAAGGTCCACAAGATCCACGACGACGAGAAGTTCGTCCTGGACCTGCTGCTGCGGGAGAAGATCCAGGTCGTCCAGGGCACCGGCTTCAACTGGCCGACCCCGGACCACTTCCGCATCCTGACGCTGCCTCACGCACAGGACCTGGAGGCGGCGATCGGGCGGATCGGGCGGTTCCTGAGCGGATATCGGCAGTAGCTGGTGGTGTGGAAGGGATTCACGGTCGAGGAGAGCGGGGATGCCGTAGGGTACGGCCACTGATCCCGGGGGCCGAGGGGATCGGGGGATGGGGGAACCCCAGGTGTTCATGTCTCGTCGGCGCGAGTCGGGCACGCGCTCCGGCTTACGCGGCCGTCTCACCCTGCTCGTCCTGCTCGTGGTGCTCGCGGGCAGCCCGTGGGCGCAGCGGCCGCTCTCGGACTACTACAACCAGAAGTTCTACATCGAGCTGTCCGACGACACATTCCTGCGCTGGCTCGTGGAGGCCGCGTTCCTGCCCCGCTGGGAGGTGTCCGCCGAACGCTACGGCAGCACGTCCTCGCTGGTCGTGAACGATCTCGCCGTCCTGGTCCTGCTCGCGGGGCTCGTGTTCTTCGCCCGGCGGCTGTCGACCGGCAGGGCGGCGCGCCCCCTGCGCTGCCTCGCCGCGGGCGTGCTGGCCTCGGCGCTGGCCAACCTGTCCTGGTGGGGCCTGCACGAGGCATTCGTCGACAATGTGCCGCTCGCACCGGCCGACCTCCTGGTGAAGGACCTGCTGCGCAGTTCCCTCCTGTTCGGCCTCGCGGCCGGCGCGCTGCTCGCCCTCCTCACCGCCGGTCCGCCGGGAACAGTCACCAAGGGCTCCGTGGGAGCCATGACGGCGCGGCTGGGCCGCTGGAGCAAGGGAGGGCTCGGCATGACAACCGCGCCGGTCCACATGCCGGTCGGGAGCGCACCGGGTGACGTCACCCGGTACCTGTGCGCCGCGGCCTACGTGGACGAGAACTTCGCCGACCGCGTGGTGGAGGACATCCTGGCCGACGAGGCCGGTGCCGTGGCTCCCTCGCCCGAGGTCGACCTCGTGACGGTCGTACGGCACTGTCTGACGGCCCAGGAGATGCGGCACCGCCGGGATCAGCGGCTGACGGGCGCGTTCGCGCTCGTGGCCGTGTTCGCGCCGCTGTGGCTGCTGTTCTTCACCCTGTTCCTGTCGACCACCCGACGCGCGGCCGGCCGTCCCAGTCTGGCCACCCGCGGCCGACACCAGCCCGGCAACAGGGTGTTGGTGGGCACGGCCGTCGCGGCGGGCTTCACGGTGCTCTTCGCCTTCGCCATCGGCTTCGCCCTCTCGACGCTTCCCACCCCCGCGTTCGTGAGCTGGTTGCTGGGCTCCTATCTGGCCGGGGTGCCGGCCGCGTCGGTGTCCGTCGCTGCGGTGGCGCTCGCGTACATGACGGTCGTACGGCACGAGCTCGCGGTCGACGAACTGCTGCGCACGACCATGACGCGCGAGGCGTTCTCCCAGCAGCCGCGGCCGACCGTGCCGCCGCGGAAGTGGATGGCCGACCGGCTGGCGGCCGTCCGGGAGGCGCAGGACGGGAACGTCACGGTGTACAGCGGGTACACGCCCTTCGTCGGCTACTCCCCGGCCGCCTCGCAGTGGTCGCTCGCCGTGCCGCTGCTGCCCGCCGGCGATCCCGTCGGAAAGGGTGCGCGCCCCGGCGGCCCGCAGGCGTTCGCCGTCACCGAACTCGTCGACCATGTACGCGCGTGGCTGTCGGCGACCGCCACGCGTGGCGTGCCCGACGCGGCGGCGAACGGCGACGCACCCCTCGGGTCCCTCGTGGTGGAGGACCGCGTCTTCGCGAGCGGCACGGCCGTCGGCGACGACGAGCGGTTCATCAGGGCCAGGAGCCTCTCCCCCGTCGCCCGGCTCTCGGCCGAAGAGGTCGCGGGGATCATGCGACACCCCAGCGGTGCGGTCCGGCACTGCCTGGCGGTCCATGTGCCGCTGTGGGGCGGGGACGTGGTGCCGAGCGTGTTCCTGCACTTCTCGACCGAGGGCGGAACGCTCCATCTGCACTGCAGCAACCATGTGCTCGGCCCGGTGCGGGCCGACTTCCACGTCGTGGACCGGCTGCGCGGCCCCCTCTCCGCCGACGCACGGCGGGGGCTGCTGCTGGACGCCGTCCCCGGCATGGGCCGGGCCTTCTTCGCCGCCCCGTTCCGGGCCCTGCGCCAGGCCCGCTTCGAGGAGCGCCACAGCAGACGCATGGGGGACGAGCTCAAGGCCCTCCAGCAGGACCCGGTCTACGACTTCGGCGCCCGGCTGAGCATCCGGGAGCTGGCGGTGAGCCCGAACTACCAGAACTACTTCCAGGTCGTGGACGCCACACGGATCACGTCCCTGGTGGAGCGCCACACCCTCGCCGCGATCCGCGAGTTCCTCGACGCGCGCGGCTACGACATCACCGACTTCCGCGCCCAGCAGCAGACCATCCTCAACCAGGGCCTCATCCAGCAGGGCGGCACGAGCATCATCGGCAACCAGGCGATCGGCACGCACGCGACCGCCACCCAGCACGTCCCGCAGCAGTCCGGCGCGGCCGCGCCCGTCGCCGGTTCCGGCACGTAGGAGGTCCTCATGACGGGCAACGACAACAGCCGGCAGGACCCGCCGGTCAACAACGGCGTCATGATCAGCGGCGGCACGCACTACGTCGGCAACCAGGCCGTGGGGCACGGCGCCCAGGCCTACTCCGGCGCGGTCTCGTTCCAGCCGCAGGACGCCGAGCGCACGGCCGAACTCCTCGCGTACGTCGAGCGGTTGCTGGAGGAGCACCGAGGGGCGCTCGCCGATCCCGAGGCGACGACCAGGGAACTGCGCCGCCTGCGCGAGGAACTCGACGAGGCCGAACCCCAGCCGACAGTCCTGCGCCGCGCCCTGGACCGCCTCAACGAGTTCGTCCAGCCGGTCACCCCCCTCGTCGTGGCGGTGGGCCAGCTGGCGCAGTCGGTACAGGGGCTTCCGGGGATCTGAGGGCGGGGTGCCGAGGGACTCGGGTGACCGGCGGGCCGTGACGGGCGGCCGGGGTGCCGAAGGGCTCGGTGACCGGCGGGCCATGTCGGGCCGCCGGGGTGCCGAAGGGCTCAGGTGACCGGCGGGCCGTGACGGGCCAAGGGCGGCGGCGGACCCGCGGGATCGGCGCGGCCGCTTCGGGGGACGAACCGGCCCGGGCGCGGACGAGGGGTGTCGGCCTTCGAGCGCCGGACGGCGGCTGCCGCGAGGGCGGACGCGAGCGGTGGCCCGACCGGGCGGAGCGGCGATCTGGACGGACCGGGGCTGGTGGGCCTGCGACGGAGCGGGTCCGGTCGGCCCACGACGAAAGCCGGCCTGGTCAGCCTGCGGCGGAGCCGGTCTGGTCAGCCCACGACGAAACCCAACCTGCTCAGCCTGCAACGGAGCGGCTCCGGTCGGCCCACCACGGGACCCGGCCTGGGCGGCCCGCGACGGAGCCGGTCTGGTCAGCCCACGACGAAACCCAACCTGGTCAACCTGCAACGGAGCGGCTCCGGTCGGCCCACCACGGGACCCGGCCTGGGCGGCCCGCGGCGGACCGGGTCCCGCGATCGGGATGTGGTGCCTCGCGGCCGTCCGGCCCAGTTCGGCCTGCGGGTGCCCGGGCCCGTGTGGCACGGTTCTGGGAGACGAGCGGGAAGGGTGCGCGCATGGGTGATCTCTTTCTGGTCCGGCACGGGGAGACCGAGTGGTCGCGGTCCGGACGGCACACGGGCTGGACGGACGTACCGCTGACCGAGCGCGGCCGGGAGGAGGCGCGCCGGCTGGTGCCGCTGATCCGCTCCCACCGCATCGGAGCCGCCTTCGTCAGCCCCCTCCAGCGGGCCCGGGAGACCGCGGAGCTCATCGGACTGCACGACCTGCGGGTCGACGTCGATCTGCGGGAGTGGGACTACGGCGGCTACGAGGGCATCACCACCGTCGAGATCCAGCGGGAGCGCCCGGACTGGTTCCTGTTCACGGACGGGGTGGCACCCGGCCCGCCCGACCACCCCGGAGAGAGCCCGGAGCAGGTCGGCGAACGGGCCGACCGCGTGCTGGCCGCGGTGGACGCGGCGCACGCGAACACCGAGGGGTGCGTGGTGCTGGTGGCGCACGGCCATTTCCTGCGCGTGCTCACCGCCCGCCGACTCGGCCTGCCCGCGTCGGCCGGGGCCCTGTTCCAGCTGGCGACGGGGACGCTGTGCCGACTGGGGACGGAGCACGGGCGGCCGGTGATCGCCGGGTGGAATGTCAGACCCCCGTCGTAGCCTTCGAAACGGAGGGGGTCGCTGATGCGTACGGCCGTCGTACGGCCCCTCCCGGGGAAGGAGCACGCCGTGACGCGACCGCCCACCGCCGCACAGCGGCGTGTCATCGACGCCGCCGATCCCGTGACCGGACGGCTCAGGGGCACCGAGTCCCAGCTGGACGCGCTGGTGAAGCGGGGCCTGGCCTTCCGGCATCCGCGGCCGCCGCACGACCATTTCCTGACACCGGCCGGCCACCGCATCCGCGAGACGGCCGAGGCGGAGCCGCAGCCCCCCGCCGAACCGGCGCCCGGCGTGTTCACCGCACAGGTCGGCGGCACCGAGGCCGCGGACACCGGTCCGGCCCGAGCGCGTGAGGTGCACAGCGCCTGGCAGGGACTGCTGGAGCTGCGCCGGATGACCGACCCCGCCGGGGCCACCGACCGCCCCTGCGGCTGGGAGCGCGCGCATCTCGTCCAGGCGGCCGCGCTGGCGCTGGAGGCGGCCGGGCACACGCCGGAAGCGGGGGGCTCGCCCGGCTACCGGGTGCGCGCGACCCCGCAGCCCGAGGCCGTCGCCGTGCACGCGGCGGACGGCGAGGCGCTGCGGGCCTGCGCGATCACCCTGGAGGCGGCCGGCTGGCAGGCCGGGGAGTACACGGAGCCGCGGACCAGGACCCGGTACCTGCTGGCCTCACCGCGCCGGGTGTAGGGGGCACGTGTCAGGATCGGTGCTGCAACTGCCGTGAGGTGAGAGGGGATTGACATGAGCGAGCCGTTTTCCGTGCCGGTGACCGTCCGCGGGTACGAGACGGACGTGCAGGGCCATCTCAACCAGAGCGTGTACCTCAACTACGCGGAGCACGCCCGCTGGTCGCTGATCAGGGCCGCCGGGATCACCCAGGCCGGGCTCATCGGCAGCGGCGTGGGCCCGGTGGCCCTGGAGACCACCATCAGCTACCGGCGCGAGCTGCTCGCCGGTGACGAGGTCGACGTGACCTGTGTCTTCGAGTGGGGCGAGGGCAAGACGTTCCGAATACAGCAGACGATCCGCAAGAAGGACGGCACCGTGGCGGCCGAGATCACGGCGGTCGGCGGACTGCTGGACCTCAAGGAGCGCCGCCTGGTCGCACACCCCGTCCAGGTCTTCAAGGAACTGGCCACCGACCCCGGCCTGTTCGGCCTCTAGCTCAGGCCGGCTCCGGCTCCCGCTCGGCGTCGTAGCTCGCCCGCGCCTCGGCGATGTAGACCCTGTTGCGCTCGGCCCAGTCGGTCAGGCGTTGCAGGGTCTCGTGCAACTCGCGGGCGACCGGGGTGAGTTCGTACTCGACCTTGGGCGGCACCGTCGGATGGACGGTCCGGGTCACGAGGCCGTCGCGCTCCAGGTTGCGCAGGGTCAGGGTGAGCATGCGGCGGCTGATGCCCTCGATGCTGCGCTCCAACTCGGTGAAGCGGATGGGTCCGTGTGCGGCCGCGACAAGGATCTGCACGCTCCATTTGCCGGAGACCCTGTCAAGAACTTCCCGCACCGGACACGCGTGCGCGTTCACTACCTGGACGGTAACACCGGTGTTCCTCTGGGACATCGGACTGCCTCCTTACGCCGTTCTCCATGGTCACCGACGATGTTCCCCGTTACAAGTCGTGCGCTTGAGCCACTTGTCGGAACCCATGGAACGCGGAGGCAACGCCGCCATGACGGCCATCGTCGAAAACCCGACGCGAACACCGCACCGAACGTACTCCCGCTGGACGGCCCTCGTCGTCCTGTGCGCGGGAACGCTCATGACGATCCTGGACGGCAACATCGTCACGGTCGCCATGCCGGCCATACAGAGCGACCTCGGATTCTCGGGTTCTGGCCTCGCCTGGGTGGTCAACGCCTATCTGATCCCGTTCGGCGGGCTGCTGTTGCTGGTGGGCCGGCTGGGCGACCTGGTCGGCCGCAAGCGGATGTTCGCGGCGGGGCTCGCCGTGTTCACGGCCGCGTCCGTGCTCTGCGGGGTGGCGACGGGCCAGGGCATGCTGATCGCGGCGCGGGCCCTGCAGGGTGTGGGCGGGGCGATGACCTCGGCGGTGGTGCTCGGCATGCTGGTCGCGCTGTTCCCCGAGCCGCGTGCGCAGGCCCGTGCGATCGCGGTGTTCAGCGCGGTGGGCGCGGCGGGCGGGGCGCTCGGCACGTTCCTCGGCGGGGCGCTGACGCAGGCCCTGAACTGGCACTGGATCTTCCTGATCAACCTTCCGATCGGAGTCGTCGCCCTGCTGGCGGCGGTGCGGGTGCTCGACGCGGACGAGGGCGAGGGCCTTGGCCGGGGTGCGGACTATCCGGGGGCCGTGCTGGTGACGGGGGCGCTGATGCTGACGGTGTACGCGATCGTCGGGTCCGGCGACCGCGAGGTGACCGGCACGCTGCTCCTGGCGCTGGTCGCCCTCGTCCTGTTCACCGCGTTCGGTCTGCGCCAGGCGCGTGCCGCCCGCCCGCTGCTGCGGCTGCGGCTGTTCGGCTCCCGGCTGCTCTCCGGCGCGAACGCCGTGCAGATCCTGATGATCGCCACGATGTACGGCTTCCAGTTCCTCGGCGCGCTGTACCTCCAACGCGTCCTGGGGTTCGGCGAGTTGCTCACCGGCACGGCGTTCCTGCCGGCGCCGATCGTGATCGGGGTGCTGATGCTGGGGCTGTCGGCACGGACCATCGGGCGGTTCGGGGCGTACCGGGTCCTGCTGGCGGGGCTCGTGCTCATCGTCGCCGGGATGGCCCTGCTGAGCCGTGTGCCGGCCAACGGTTCGTACCTCGCGGACGTCCTTCCCGCGCTGCTGTCGCTGTCCGTCGGCTTCGCCGCGGCCATGCCCGCGCTGACCGGGCTCGCCATGTCGGGGGCTCGTGAGGAGGACGCGGGGCTGGCGTCCGGGCTGTTCAACACCACGCAGGTGGTGGGTGGTTCGCTGGGGCTCGCGGTGCTGTCCGTGCTGGCGGCGAGTCGCACGGAGGGGTTGCTGGCGGGCGGGGCCGAGGTGGTCTCGGCGACGGCCGAGGGGTATCAGGCGGCGTTCCGGGTGGGGACGGCGATCGCGGTGGGGGCTCTCGCCCTGGCCGCGGTGGTGCTGCGGCCGCGGGCGGGGGCGAGGGGCTGAGGGCCACGGCTTGCCGTCCGGCGGGTGCGGGTGCGGGTGCGGGTGCGTGGAGCCGAGCGCCCACGGACCTGCCACGTCGTGTCGTCCGGCGGGTGCGGGTGGGTCGTGGCCGGGCGCGCAGTTCCCCGCGCCCCTGGGTGGGTGCGGTCGACGTGGCCGCAGCCGTATCCCGGATCGGCGCGGGGAACTGCGCGGCCTCAGCCCTCGCCCCCGCCCCCTCCCCCTCCGAACGCCCCCGCGTGGTCCCGCGCCCACTCGCGGTACGTCCGGGCGGGGCGGCCCAGTACCTCCGCCACGTCCCCCGTGACGACCGCGTTGCCGCCCTCGGCCACGAAGCGGACGCTGCGCAGCATTCCCTTCGCGGCCTCCTCGCTCCAGCCGGAGGCGACCAGCAGGTCACGGGTCTGCGGCGGGGTCAGGTCCCGGAGTTCCACAGGGACGCCGAGCACCTCTCCCAGCGCGGCCGCCTGGTCCTGGGGGGTGAGCGTCTCCGGACCGGTCAGGGTGTACGTCCGCCCCTCGTGACCGGGACCGGCCAGCGCCGCGACCGCGATCTCGGCGACGTCCCGCGGGTCCACGACCCCCTGCCGGCCCGAGCCCAGCATGTTGGCCACCGGCTCGCCCGAGCGGATCGCCCCCGCCCAGCTCAGGGTGTTCGACGCGAAGGCCGAGGGCCGCAGGATCACCCACTCCAGGCCGCTCCCGCGGACCGCCTCCTCGCCGTGTCCGTGCGCGATGCCGCCCAGGCCCGTCCTGGGGTCCCCCGCGCTGATCGCGGAGAGCTTCACCACCCGCCGTACCCCCGCCGACCGTGCCGCCTCCACCATCCCCCGGTCGCTGTCGGCGTCCTCCGGTCCGAAGACGCCCACGAGGAAGGCGGTGTCGGCGCCCGCCATGGCCGACGCCACGGAGGCGAGGTCGCGGTGGTGCCCCCGGGCCGCCTCCGCTCCCGGCGGCAGCTGGGCCCCGCCGGGGTCCCGGGTGAGCGCGCGCACCTTCTCTCCGCGCGCCACGAGCTGTCGTACGACTTCGCTTCCGATGGTGCCGGTGGCACCGGTGACAAGGATCATGACCACCACCGTGGGCCCCGTACGGCCCCGGTCGATAGGAAATTCCGGCACGTTTCGCACGCCCGAACCCGGCGGTCCCGCGCTTACCGTGGATGCGTGACCAACTCCGTTTCCGAGCGGGCCCCGCGCCCTCCCGACGGGCTCGGTCCGTGGATCGCAGGGATCGGGACCCTGGCCGTGGAGGCGGATCCGCGGGAGCCGCTCGTCCAGCTGCCGGACCCCGCGACCAAGGTGCTCATCCGCAGCGAGGCGCGGGGCGGGCCCACCCTGCTGGTCTCCGGGCCGCGCGTCCGGGCCACCTACCACGCGGGCAAGCGGCACGTGTCCTGCACGGAGATACGGCTGGCGCCCGGGGCCGTCCGGCCCCTGCTCGGCCTCCCGGCCGTCGATCTCGTCGGGCGGGTCCTGCCGCTGGGCGCCCTGCCGGGCCGGACGGCGCGGCGGCTGGCGCACGAACTCGCCCGCCTGGAGCCCGAGGAGGTGCCGGCCCGGCTCATTGACGTCCTCCCGGACCGGCTGCCCCGCGCGGCCGACGGGGCACGCGCCGAACTGCTGCGCGCGGCGGTCGCCGCACTGTCCGTCAGCTCGGACCGCACACCCGGGCAGGTCGGCGATGTGGCTCGTGAACTCGCCGTCAGTGAGCGCCAGTTGCGCAACCTGTTCAGCGAGGGCGTGGGGCTCTCGCCCAAGCACTACGCCCGTATCGACCGGGTCCGCGCGGTGCTCGCCCACGCCACCGAGCTGGCCCCGGCCGAACTGGCCGCCGTCACGGGCTACTACGACCAGTCCCACATGGCGTCCGACTTCCGCACCCTGATGGGCGTCCCGCCGCGCTCCTACTTCACCGGACGGCTTCCCGCCCCCCGCTCCTGCCAGGGGATCGACAGACTGTGACCCGATTCCACAGTGAGCTGCCACCGGTCCCCCACGGCATTCCCAAGTCGGCGCGCGACTCTCGACTCCCCCGCACCGCGCCCTGCTTGGAGATGACGTGGCCCTCCTGTCCAGAACCGCCGCCCGCCGCACCCTGCTCGCCGCCCTCGGGGCCGGGGTGCTGAGCACCCGGTGGCCGTCGGCCGAGGCCGCGGACCCGACCGGGCTCGACGACCCGGTCAAGAAGGACCTCGCGATGCGGCTGGTGTCCAGCGCGGAGAACTCCTCGCTGGACTGGGAGGCGCAGTACGGGTACCTCGAGGACATCGGGGACGGCCGCGGCTACACCGGCGGCATCATCGGTTTCTGCTCCGGTACGAGCGACATGCTGGCGCTGGTCGAGCTCTACACGGAACGGGTCCCCGCCAATCCCCTGGCCCCGTATCTGCCCGCCCTGCGTGCGGTGGACGGCACCGACTCGCACGACGGGCTGGACCCGGGCTTCCCGGCGGCCTGGCGGACCGCGGCGCAGACGTCCGCGTTCCGTGCGGCCCAGCGGGACGAGCGGGACCGCGGCTACTTCGACCCGGCGGTCTCGCGCGCCAAGGAGGACGGCCTCGGTACGCTCGGCCAGTTCGTCCACTACGACGCGATGGTCATGCACGGGCCCGGCACCGACGCCCTGAGCTTCGGCGGCATCCGCGACCGGGCCCGCGCGAGCGCGGACACCCCCGCGGACGGGGGTGACGAGACCGCCTATCTGCACGCGTTCCTGGACGCCCGGGTGTGGGCGATGAGGCAGGAGGTGGCGCACCATGACGTCAGCCGGGTCGAGACGGCCCAGCGGGTCTTTCTGGAGCAGGGCAATCTCGACCTGGACACACCGCTCAAGTGGAAGGTGTACGGGGACAGTTACGAGATCGGCTGAGCGGGGACGGCCTCCATGGGGTGGGTGACGTCGGTCGCGTCCCCGCCCCGACCGAGGTGGTTGAAGAGCAGGTTCAGTACCACCGCGGCGACGCAGCCCGTGGAGATCCCCGAGTCCAGGACGATCCTCACGGTCTCGGGGAAGGCGTGGTAGAACTCCGGCGCGGTGATCGGGATGATGCCGACGGCCAGCGACACGGCGACGATCAGGACGTTGTTGTCCTTGTCCAGGGCCGCCTTGACGAGGGTCTGGATGCCGCTGGCGGCCACCGAGCCGAACAGGACGACCCCGGCGCCGCCGAGCACCGGGCGCGGGACGACGGCGATGAGGGAGGCGGCCATGGGGCACAGGCCCATCAGCACCAGGAAGGCGCCGCCGGTGGCGACGACGTAGCGGCTGCGGATCCTCGTCATCGCCACGAGCCCGATGTTCTGGGCGAAGGCGCTGCACATGAAGCCGTTGAAGAGGGGGCTGAGCGCCGAGCCGAGGGTGTCGGCGCGCAGCCCCGCGGCGATGGTCCTCTCGTCGGCCGGGCGCTCGACGATCTCGCCCAATGCCAGCATGTCCGCGGTCGATTCGGTCATCGAGACCACCATCACCACGCACAGCGAGACGATCGCCGCGAGCTGGAACTGCGGGGCACCGAAGTGGAAGGGGGTCGGGAAGCCGACGACGGCCGCCTCGGCGACCGGGCCGAAGTCCGTGGCGCCGAAAGGGATCGCGAGGAGCGTGCCGGCCACCAGGCCGAGCAGCACGGCGATCTGCTTGACGAAGCCGCGTGTGAAGCGCCGTAGGACAAGCACGATGACGAGCGTCCCCGCGGCCAGGCCCAGGTGGGTCGTCGAGCCGTAGTCCCGCGCCGTCGGGTCGGGGCCCTGCGCCCAGCCGAAGGCGACCGGCAGCAGCGAGATGCCTATCAGGGTGATGACGGTCCCGGTGACGACCGGCGGGAAGAAGCGGATCGCCTTGCTGAAGAAGGGGGCGGCGAGGAAGCCGAGGAGTCCGGCGACGATCACCGCGCCGAAGATCACCGGCAGGGCGTCGGACTTGTCCTCGGTGGAGGCGACGACCGCGGTCATGGGGGCGACGCCGGCGAAGGTGACGCCGTTGACGAAGGGCAGCCGGGCGCCGATCCGCCAGATGCCGAGGGTCTGCAGGAAGGTGGCGAGGCCCGCGGTGAACAGGCAGGCGCCGGTGAGGAAGGTGAGGTCGGCGGGGGAAAGGCCGATGGCCGCGCCGACGATCAGGGGTGGGGCGACGACTCCGGCGTACATGGCGGCCACGTGCTGCAGGCCCGTGGTCGCCATCTTCAGGGCGGGGAGTTTCTCGTCGACGGGGTGTACTGACACTGCGGCTCGCCTCCGGGCGGTTACACGGCGGCCGGCAAGCGGTGCCGTGGGTTTCATGGAGGTGGTGCGAGTGGTCGTGCGGGACCGGAACGGAGACCGTTCCGGGGCGCGTGCGTCCAACACGCGCCCCGGGCACGGCCGCCGTGGATCCCGCAACCGGGGTCCACGGCCGCCGGCCGGGAGCCGTCCCTCCCGACCGGAGTTCTTGTGGAAGTGGTCAGCCCTGCGCGGCGATGCGCGCAAGGCGCTGGGCCTGTTCCCGTGTGGAGCGGGCGACAGCGTCCTCGTCGACGTGCAACAGGCGTCCGTCCTCGACGATCTGACGGCCGTTCACGAACGAGGCGGTGACCGGTGCGGCCGCGCCGAAGACCAGCGCGGTCACCGGGTCGGCGATCGAGGCGTGGGCGAGGGTGTCGAGCTTCCAGAGCACCAGGTCGGCGAGCTTGCCCGCCTCCAGGGAGCCGGTCTCGGCCGCGCGACCCAGGACCTGGGCGCCGCCGTAGGTGCCGAGCCGCAGCGCCTGCCGGGCGTTCAGGGCCGCTTCCCGGTGTGCGCCGAGGCGGTTGATGAGCAGGGCGTTGCGCAGCTCGGTGTGGAGTTCGCCGGACTCGTTGGACGCGGTGCCGTCGACGCCGAGGCCGACCGGGACACCGGCCGCGAGCATGTCCGGGACCCGTGCGATACCGGCGGCCAGACGGGCGTTGGACGAAGGACAGTGGGCCACACCCGTCTTCGTACGGGCGAAGGCGGCGATGTCGGAGTCGTTCATGTGGACGCAGTGCGCCATCCACACGTCCTCGCCGAGCCAGCCGGTGGACTCGAAGTAGTCGGTGGGGCCCATGCCGAACAGTTCCTTGCAGAACTGCTCCTCCTCGACGGTCTCCGAGCCGTGGGTGTGCAGCCGTACGCCCAGGCGGCGGGCCAACTCGGCTCCCTGGCGCAGGAGTTCGGTGGAGACGGAGAACGGCGAGCAGGGGGCCACGGCGACCTGGGTCATCGCGTCGAAGGAGGAGTCGTGGTGCTCCCTGACGGTCGCCTCGGTCGCGGCGAGGGCACCGTCCAGGGTCTCGACGGCGAAGTCCGGGGGCAGCCCGCCGTCCTTCTCGCTGCGGTCCATGGAGCCGCGGGCGAGGGTGAAGCGGACGCCCGTCTCGCGGGCGGCGCGGATGATCGCGCCGGACAGGTCACCGGAACCGGCGGGGAAGACGTAGTGGTGGTCCATGGCGGTGGTGACGCCGCCGCGGGCCATCATCGCCAGGGAGCCCTGGGCGGCCGCGTAGACCATCTGCTCGTCGATGCGCGCCCAGGTCGGGTAGAGCGCGACGAGCCAGTCGAAGAGGTTGTGGTCGGTGGCCAGGCCCCGGGTGATCCACTGGTAGTAGTGGTGGTGGGTGTTGACCAGGCCGGGGGTCACGAGGTGGCCGGTGGCGTCGATACGGCGGTCGACGTTCTCCAGGCCCTCGGGCGCCCTGCCCGCGCCGAGCGACTCGATGCGGTTGCCGGCGATCACCACGTACCCGCTCGGGTACTCGGTGTCGCTCGCGTCCACGGTCGCGATCGAACAGTTCTCGATGACGATGCGCCGCTCTGCTGCCATGGTTTCGTCCTTTGCGCTGAGGTGGAGAGGGCACGGCAGGACCCCGGGAGTTTGAGTGCCGCGGCCGGTGAGCCCTTACAGGCCCTTCCCGGCCGCGGGTGCCGCGATGGAGTTGCTAGAGGTTCGTGAGGTCCACCGGGATCCTCGGCTCGACGCCGTCCCGCAGGACGGTCGCCTCGATCAGGCCGTAGGGCCGGTCGGCGGCGAAGTACACCTCGTTGTCGTTCTTGAGGCCGAACGGCTCCAGGTCCACCAGGAAGTGGTGCTTGTTGGGCAGCGAGAAGCGCACCTCGTCGATCTCGGTGCGGTTCTCGATGATCCGGGAGCCCATGGCGTAGAGGGTCTGCTGGAGGGAGAGGGAGTACGTGTCCGCGAAGGCCAGCAGCATGTGCTTCTTGACCTGGGCGTACGACTCCTCCCAGTCCGGTGTCTCCTCGGCGTCGTCGGTCCAGTTGAAGCGCCAGCGGCCGGAGACCTCCGTCGCCAGGATCCGGTCGTAGGCCTCCGGGAGCGTCGTGTACTTGTCCTTGACGTAGCCCCAGAACTCGGAGTTGGTCGAGTTCATCACGGTCAGGTCCTTGAGCCCGGAGACGACCTCCCAGGACGAGCCGTCGTAGGTGATCTGCGTCAGACGGGTCTCCTGGCCCTGGCGGACGAAGGAGTGGGCGTCCTGACCGGGCGTCACGATCCGCTCCCAGGCGTACTCCTCGATGCGGATGCGCGCGGTCCTGATCGGCTCCTGCGAGGTCACGAAGTGGCGGGCGAGGTGGATGCCGAACTGCTCGGCGGACTCGATGCCGTGCTCCTTGGCGAACGCGTACACCGTGTTCTTGGTGGTGTCGGTCGGCAGGACGTTGGCGTTGGAGCCGGAGTAGTGGACCTCTTCCATGTCGCCGGAGAGCGCGACGGAGACGTTCAGGTCCTTGATGTGGTGGGTGGCGCCGTCCCGCGTGATCTTGACGACTCGGTTCTCGGCCTTGCCGTACTGGTTCTGTCCCAGGATGGGCATAGCTAGCTCCCTCGGTAAACGGAGTAGCCGAACGGGTTGAGCAGCAGCGGTACGTGATAGTGCTCGCCGGGCACGACGGCGAACGTGATCGCCACCTCCGGGAAGAACACTGCGGCACCGCTGTCCCGATTCGCGGGGGCGTCCTGCTGCGCATCGGCTTGCTTGGTCAGGAAGTACGGTTCGACCTCGAAGTCGAGCCGTACGTGGGTGGTTCCCTCCGGCGGCGCCGGCAGGTCCTTGCACCGCCCGTCCGCGTCGGTGGCGGATTCGCCGAGCGCCTGCCACGGGGCGTGCCGGCCGCCGCGGGAGGCGAGTCGGACGGTGACGCCCTCGGCGGGGCGGCCGACGCTGGTGTCCAGGATGTGCGTGGACACGGATGCGGTGGTGCTCGTGCTCATGGTCAGACGTCCTCTTCAGTCTTCCTCGACGAGTCGGGCGAGCCGGATGCGGTTGATCTTGCCCAGTTCGGTGCGGACGATCTCGCGTTCCCGCTCCGGTGAGTTGCCGATCCGCTCCTCGACCGCGTCGCGCATCTGCTCGCCGGTGCGGCCGGTCGCGCAGATCAGGAAGACATGGCCGAACCGCTCCTGGTAGGCCAGGTTCAGTTCCAGCATCTGTGCCCTGAGCTCGTCGGAGGCTCCCGCCATGCCGCGCTGCTCACGGGCCGAGGCCGGGTCGCCCGGCTTGGGGCGGCCGATCGGCGGGTGAGCGGCCATCGCCTCGGCGAGGTCGTCGGCGGTCAGCTCGGCCATGGCGGCGTCGCTGGTGGCGTAGAGGTCCTCTGCGGTCGCGTAGGGGCGGCCGGCGAGCAGACGCCGAGCCCACGCCGTCGAGGCGCACGCCTCGAGGAGGACCGCATGGGCCGCGTGCTCCTCCAGGACGTTGAACCGGGCCAGGCCGGGGGACGTGGAAGTCGAAGTCACGGGAGTCAGCTAACGCCCCCACGCGACATCACGTCAACACTTTGTTGAAAATTCGGGGTTACGAAACCCCGCCGGGCTCCATGCCTACGCTTTGTCCCGGTTCAGGTAGTTGTAGACCGTGAAGCGGCTCACCCCGAGGGCGCTCGCCACGGTCTCCACGCCGTGCCGTACGGAGAAGGCGCCGCGCGCCTCCAATATGCGGACGACCTCCTGCTTGGCCTTGCGGTCCAGGTCGGCGAGCGGCTTGCCGCGCTTGCGCTCCATGGCGGCCAGGATGTGATCGAGGGAGTCCGCGAGCTGCGGAAGCCGTACGGCGACCACGTCGGCACCCTCCCAGGCGAGCACGACGTCGTCGGGGCCGGCCTCGTCCGGCGGGAGCATCTCGCCACCCATGGCGTCGACCAGCGGTTTGACCGCCGCGACGAACGGCTCGTCGGCGCTCACGCGTCAGCCTCCCCGACCACGTTGACCTGGAGGGAGATCCGGGTGGCACCGGATGCCAGGGTCCTGCGGAGGAGGGCGTCCACGGCACCGAGCACCTGCTCGGCACCCCCCTCCGCCGTGTTCCCGAACGGGCCGACGTCCACCGCGTCCAGCTCTGCGCCCTCGATGACCTCGCGGGCCACGAGCGCGTGCGCCGGGGCCTCGTCGAGGTCGAACGGCTCGGTCGTGAACTCCACTCTCAATCGCACGCGCACAACCTAACGCGCGGTGCCGTTTTCCGCCGAGCCCTCTTGACAACGCCGTCGACCCGACGGCAATCTTCCAATAAGCAGAAACTAACTTCCGCATTACGGAATAAGACGACACGGAAGGGGGCGACGCGAATGCCGGCTTTTGGATCGAGCACAGCCGCAGAGCAGCGCTTCAACGTCAACCTGTCGATCCTCTTCACGGAACTCCCGCTCCTGGAACGCCCCGCGGCCGCCGCCGCGGCCGGCTTCACCGCGGTCGAGCTGTGGTGGCCCTGGGTCGACACCCCCACCCCCGAGCGGTCCGAGCTCGACGCCCTGAAGAAGGCGATCGAGGACGCGGGCGTCCAGCTCACGGGCCTGAACTTCTACGCCGGCGAACTGCCGGGACCGGACCGCGGCGCCCTGTCGATCCCGGGCGAGGAGTCGGACCGGTTCCGCGCCAACATCGACGTGGCCGCCGACTTCGCCCAGTCCCTGGGCACCAAGGCGCTCAACGCCCTGTACGGCAACCGCGTCGAGGGCGTGGACCCGGCCGAGCAGGACGCGCTGGCGCTGGAGAACCTGGTGCTGGCGGCCCGGGCCGCCGACCGGATCGGCGCGGTCCTCCTGATCGAGGCCCTCAACAAGCCCGAGTCACCGCTGTATCCGCTGGTGAGCGCGCCCGCCGCGGTGGGGATCGTCGACAAGGTCAACGCCGCGACCGGCCTCGGCAACGCGAAGTTCCTGATGGACCTCTACCACCTGTCCATGAACGGCGAGGACCTGCCGGCGGTGATCGAGGAGTTCACGGCGAAGACCGGCCACGTCCAGATCGCCGACAACCCGGGCCGCGGCGCGCCGGGCACGGGGACGCTGCCCCTGGAGGAGCTGCTGGGCCTGCTGGCCAAGGCCGGATACGACGGCTGGGTCGGCCTGGAGTACAAGCCCGGCGACCGCCCCAGTTCCGAGGCCTTCGACTGGCTGTCCCGCTGATCCCCCGTATCGAGAGGCACTCCCCATCATGAGCAATCTCCCCAAGATCGCCTGGATAGGCCTCGGCATCATGGGCTCCCCCATGTCCGAGAACCTGGTCAAGGCGGGTTACGACGTCACCGGCTTCACCCTCGAACAGGACAAGCTGGAGCGGCTGGCCGCCGCCGGTGGCACCGCCGCCGGTTCGATCGCCGAGGCCGTGCGCGACGCCGACGTGATCATCACGATGGTGCCCGCCTCCCCGCAGGTCGAGGCCATCGCGTACGGGCCCGAGGGCATCCTGGAGAACGCCCGCTCCGGCGCCCTGCTGATCGACATGTCCTCGATCACCCCGCAGACCTCGGTCGACCTGGCGAAGGCCGCGAAGGACAAGGGCATCCGCGTCCTGGACGCCCCCGTGTCCGGCGGTGAGGCCGGGGCGATCGAGGCCGTGCTGTCCATCATGGTCGGCGGCGAGCAGGCCGACTTCGACGAGGCCGAGCCGGTCTTCGAGGCGCTGGGCAGGACCATCGTGCTGTGCGGTCCGCACGGCTCGGGCCAGACGGTGAAGGCCGCGAACCAGCTGATCGTCGCCGTGAACATCCAGGCGTGCGCCGAGGCCGTGGTCTTCCTGGAGAAGTCGGGCGTGGACCTGAAGGCGGCGCTCGACGTCCTGAACGGCGGCCTGGCCGGCTCGACCGTGCTGACCCGCAAGAAGGACAACTTCCTGCGGCGCGACTTCAGGCCGGGCTTCCGGATCGACCTGCACCACAAGGACATGGGCATCGTCACCGACGCCGCCCGCAACGTCGGCGCGGCCCTGCCCGTCGGTGCCGTGGTCGCGCAGCTGGTCGCCGGCCTGCGGGCGCAGGGCGACGGCGGCCTGGACCACTCGGCGCTGCTGCGAGGCGTGGAGCGTCTGTCGGGCGCCCAGGTCTGACACCCCGAAGACTCCGGGCGGCGCCCTCGCTGACATCTGTCCTGTCGCGCCCAGGCGGTGGCGCCGCCCGGAACCACACCGGCCCCGAGGCCGGAGCACGTGAGCGGGGAGCACCTCGCTCACCACGCAGACTCCCTGACCGCACCCGAGGCGCCCGGCGACCCGGATGAGGGGTGGTCGCCCGGTACCGGGTGCGGACAGGGGAGGACCGCGGCGGCCCGCGAGCCAGTGCGGTGGTGAAGGTTCCGAGGCCCTCCTTCTTCGACCTGAGGGAAGGAGCGCGCCCCGGCTCCGTCGTGGCCGCCGCGGTCCCGGCAACACCCGGCAGTACGGCAGAGCGCCGGACACGGACGGTTCCGTGTCCGGCGCTCTGCCGTACTGCCGGGGTGCGTACTGCCGCGGATCGCAGGACCCTGAAGGCATGGCAGCACATCCAGCACAGCATCCGCATGTCGTGGTGCACGCCCCCGCCCTGGACGGGTCGAGGCGGGTCACCGTGGACGACACGAATCTCGGGGTCGCCTCGCACCTGGACGACGTCGTGGAGCTGCTCCGGCTCGCCGACCTGGACCAAATCGAGGTCGAGGACGACGACATCGTGGAGTGGCAGGGCGGCGGTCCCGACGACTGGCCCGGACTGTCCGAGCACCAAGAGCCGTGAGCGGGCGTACGGCAGCGGTCGTAGGACGGCTACGGAACCCTCAAATCAACCTCTGAACCTGATTCAGGGGGCTTCAACCAGACCCTGCCTCGGGCACATTCTCTACACGTGAGGCCCGCCGGCACGGGGGCGGCGGGCCACACGACGGGGGACGGCTTCGGGGGAGCCGGGCACGAAAGGGCGGTCCGGCCTTCACGGCGGGACCGCCCTTCGACTGTGCGCGGGTCCTCAGACCTTGAGCGTCCTGATCGACGTCGGCGCGTGGGCCGGCTCCGTCGCGATCTCCTCGAACTCGACCACGTTCGCGATGTCGTTGGTCGTGGACATCGAGATGTTGGTGACGCGCTCCAGGATGGCCTCGACGACGACCGGGACCCGGAACTCGGCGGCGAGCTTCTTCGCCTGTTCGAGGGCCGTGCCCAGGTCCGCCGGGTCGGTCACCCGGATCGCCTTGCAGCCGAGGCCCTCGGCGACCTTGACGTGGTCGACGCCGTAGACGCCCAGCTCCGGGGAGTTGACGTTCTCGAACTCGAGGTTGACCTGGAAGTCGATGTCGAAGGCGCGCTGGGCCTGGCGGATCAGGCCCAGGTAGGAGTTGTTCACCAGGACGTGGATGTACGGAATCCGGTGCTGGGCCCCGACGGCCAGCTCCTCGATCATGAACTGGAAGTCGTAGTCCCCCGAGAGCGCGACGACCTGTGCCTCCGGGTCGGCCTTGGCGACGCCCAGCGCGGCCGGGATCGTCCAGCCGAGGGGGCCCGCCTGGCCGCAGTTGATCCAGTGCCGGGGCCTGAAGACGTGCAGCATCTGCGCGCCGGCGATCTGGGAGAGGCCGATCGTGGAGACGTACCGGGTCTCCGGGCCGAAGGCCTTGTTCATCTCCTCGTAGACGCGCTGCGGCTTGATGGGGATGTCGTCGAAGTGCGTACGGCGCTGGAGGGTCGCCTTCCTCTCCTGCGCGGAGGCCGCCCAGGCCGAGCGGTCGGGGAGCTCGCCCGCCGCCTTCAACTCCCTTGCCACCTCGACGAAGAGCTCCAGGGCCGCCTTGGCGTCGGAGGCGATGCCGTAGTCCGGGGGGAAGATCCTGCCGATCTGGGTCGGTTCGACGTCGACGTGGACGAACTTCCGGCCGGCCGTGTAGACGTCCAGCTTGCCGGTGTGGCGGTTGGCCCAGCGGTTGCCGATGCCGAGGACGAAGTCGGACTCCAGGAAGGTGGCGTTGCCGTAGCGGTGCGAGGTCTGCAGGCCCACCATGCCGGCGTTGAGCTCGTGGTCGTCGGGCAGGACGCCCCAGCCCATGAGGGTCGGGACGACCGGGGTGCCCGTCAACTCGGCGAACTCGACGAGGAGTTCGGCGGCGTCGGCGTTGATGACACCGCCGCCGGCGACGATCAGCGGCCGCTCGGACTCGTTGAGGAGAGCGATCGCCTTCTGGATCTGCGCGCGGCTCGCGGCCGGCTTGTAGACCGGGAGCGGCTGGTAGGTGTCCGGGTCGAACTCGATCTCGGTCAGCTGGACGTCGATCGGCAGGTCGACGAGGACCGGGCCCGGGCGGCCCGAGCGCATGAGGTGGAAGGCCTGCTGGAAGACGCCGGGGACCTGGGCCGCCTCCAGGACGGTGACGGCCATCTTGGTCACAGGACCCGCGATCGAGGCGATGTCGACGGCCTGGAAGTCCTCCTTGTGGATCACCGCGGTCGGGGCCTGGCCCGTGATGCACAGGATCGGGACGGAGTCGCCCGTCGCGGAGTACAGACCGGTGATCATGTCGGTGCCTGCGGGACCGGAGGTGCCGATGCAGACACCGATGTTGCCCGGGTGGGTCCTCGTGTATCCCTCGGCCATGTGCGAGGCGCCCTCCACATGGCGGGCGAGGGTGTGGTGGATGCCCCCAGAAGCCTTGAGCGCGGCATAGAAGGGGTTGATCGCCGCGCCGGGCACACCGAACGCGTCCGTGACCCCTTCACGCTTGAGGATCTCAACTGCCGCGCGGGCAGCGGTCATTCGAGCCATCGAGTACTCCTGTCGGATACGTACTCCCGTCGCGCCCCGCCGTGAGCACTTCCGTAATACGGAATATGTTTTCTACTATCTGGAAGCAATGTAGGTGGGTGGGTGAAGACCGTCAAGGGGCGGACAACCGGGCCGGTCCTGGAGGACGATGAGGCCATGTCCGAGAGCGTGTCGGTCCGCTGTCCGGTCTGCCGGCGCGAGCACCTCTACCCGGTGCCGTCGTACCCGTGCGAGTGCGGCGCCCCGGTCCGTCCGCCGCTGGACCGGCACGGCGCGCCCACAGCCGTCGCCCACCAGGTGTGGGACGAGTCCTGGGTCGCCGTGGAGTGCGCGGTCTGCGGCCGCAGGGCCGACTGGCCGCAGCCGGAACTGGGCTGTGGCTGCGGGGCGCTCCTGCGGATTCCGGTGGCCGGGGACACCTGCCCGGACGCGGAGCCGGAGGGAGACCCGCCCGCTCCCCCGCGCCGCGCCTTCCAGCCCATCACGATCCGCACCGCGCGCGACGCGGTCACCGCCGCCGCGCTGTATCTGCGCTGGCTCGGCTACCAGGACATCCGGCGCGCGGACCAGCGGCCGCCGTCCGGGATCGGTCTCGCGGCCCGCGGACTGCTGGCCCAGGTGGACCCGACCGTGCGGCCGGCCGCACCGCGGGACGTGGAGTGCCTGTGGCTGACCGCCATGACGGAGTCCGCGCACTGCGTGTACTTCTCACTGGCCGGCTACACCACCGAGGCCCGCACCCGCGCCGACTCCCTCGGCGTCCCCCTGTTCGTCCTGGACCTGACGGGCACGCCGCAGCCGGTGAACGGCCTCGCCGACGAACTGGGCGCTGCCGGAGGCTGAATTCCCGTCGCCCGGGACCCCGGCGGTGCCCGAGACTCGGCGGATGCGCATCCGTCACGCCACGGCGGCCGAACTCCCGGCCCTCCAGGACATCGAGCGCGCCGCCGGCGCCCCGTTCCACGACCTCGGCATGGGGTGGATCGCCGAGAACGAACCGCCCGCCCTGGACGTCCTGGAGCGCTTCCGCCGCTCCGGCCGCGCCTGGGTCGCCGCCGACGACGGGGACCGCCCCGTCGCCTACCTGATCTGCGAGCCCGTGGACGGCGCCCTGCACATCGAGCAGATCTCGGTCCACCCGGACTTCGCCCACCGCCGCATCGGTCAGGCCCTCCTCGCGCACACGGCCGACCGCGCACACGACGAGGGCCTGTCCGGCCTCACCCTGACCACCTTCACCGAGGTGCCCTGGAACGCCCCTTACTACGAGCGGCTGGGCTTCCACGTCCTGGCCGCGGCCGAACTCACCCCCGGCCTGCGCGAGATCCGCGCCCGGGAGCGGGAACTCGGTCTCGACAGGTGGCCCCGGGTCTGCATGCGCCGCGACCGACCGTCCGGGTACGTCTAACCGTCCGCGTACGTCTCCCGCAGCTCAACCTTGCGGACCTTCCCGGAGACCGTCATGGGGAAGGAGTCCAGGATCCGCAGCCTGCTCGGGATCTTGTAGTGGGCCAGGCGGCCCTCGCAGAAGGCGCGGAGTTCCTCGAGGGTCGGCGGGTGCTCCGGGTCCCGCGGGATGACGCAGGCCAGCACCTCCTCGCCGTAGCGCTCATGGGGGACGCCGACCACCTGGACGTCGGCGATCCCCGGGTGGCCGTAGAGGAACTCCTCGATCTCGCGCGGGTAGATGTTCTCGCCGCCCCGGATGATCATGTCCTTGATGCGGCCGACGATCTCGACGTACCCGTCCTCGCGCATCGTCGCCAGGTCGCCGGTGTGCATCCAGCGCCCCTGGTCGACGGCCTCCGCCGTCTTCTCGGGCTCCTTCCAGTAGCCGAGCATCACGCTGTAGCCGCGGGTGCACAACTCCCCCGCCGCGCCCCGGGGTCGGGTGGTCCCGGTCGCCGGGTCGACGATCTTGACCTCGATGTGCGGCAGGACGCGGCCCACCGTGCCGGTGCGGTGCTCCAGGTCGTCGTCCCTGCGGGTCTGCAGGGACACCGGGGACGTCTCCGTCATGCCGTAGCAGATGGACACCTCCGCCATGTGCATCTCGGCGACCACCCGCTTCATGACCTCCACCGGGCAGGGCGAGCCCGCCATGATGCCGGTGCGCAGCGAGGAGAGGTCGTAGGTCGCGAAGTCGGGAAGGTTCAGCTCCGCGATGAACATGGTCGGGACGCCGTAGAGCGAGGTGCAGCGCTCCTGCTGGACCGCCCGCAGGGTGGCCGCCGGGTCGAAGGACGGGGCGGGGATGACCATGCAGGCGCCGTGCGAGGTCGCCGCCAGGTTGCCCATCACCATGCCGAAGCAGTGGTAGAAGGGCACGGGGATGCAGATCCGGTCCTGCTCGCCGTAGGCGATCGACTCACCCACGAAGTAGCCGTTGTTGAGGATGTTGTGGTGGGAGAGGGTGGCCCCCTTGGGGAAGCCCGTCGTGCCCGAGGTGTACTGGATGTTGATGGGGTCGTCGCAGGACAGTTCCGGGTACTCCGGGTCCGGCACCGCGCGTCCGAGCAGCGCCTGCCAGCTCGGGTCGCCGATGTAGACGACCTCCCGCAACTCCCGGCACCGGCCCCGCACTTCGTCGACCATCGCCCGGTAGTCACTGGTCTTGTGGCTGAGCGAGGCGAACAGCAGGGAGATCCCGGCCTGGTTGAGGACGTACTCGACCTCGTGGGTGCGGTAGGCCGGGTTGATGTTCACCATGATCGCGCCGATGCGCGCGGTCGCGTACTGGACGAGCGTCCACTCGGGGCAGTTGACCGCCCAGATCCCCACCCGGTCGCCCTTCACCACCCCGGCGCCGAGCAGCGCACGCGCCAACTCGTCCACGTCGGCGCCGAATCGGGCGTAGGTCCACCGCCGTCCGGACGGCACGTCGACCAGGGCCTCGCGTTCCGGCCAGGCGGCCACCGCCCGGTCCAGGTTTGCCCCGATGGTGTCGCCGAGCAGCGAGGTCCCGCTCGTGCCATGGGCGTACGACAGGCCGGTCACCGAAGACACCTCGCTCATCGGAAGTCCTCCTCGCGGTACTCCGCGTCCGACCCCGCCGCCGTGGCCTCACGCAGTTCGATCCGTCGGATCTTCCCGGACACCGTCTTGGGCAGCTCCGCGAACTCCAGCCGTCGGATCCGCTTGTACGGTGCCAGCGCCTCCCGGGAGTGCTCGAAGAGCACCTTGGCCGTGTCGGGGCCGGGCTCCCAGCCCTCCGCGAGCACGACGTACGCCTTGGGGACCGCGAGCCGCAGCTCGTCCGGCGCGGGCACGACGGCCGCCTCGGCCACCGCCTCGTGCTCGAGGAGCGCGCTCTCCAGCTCGAACGGGCTGATCTTGTAGTCGGAGGCCTTGAAGACGTCGTCGCTGCGCCCGATGTAGGTCAGACAGCCGTCGGCGTCCCTCGACGCCACGTCGCCGGTCCGGTAGTAGCCGCCCGCCATGGCCTCGGCCGTGCGGTCGGGGTCGCCGTGGTAGCCGGTCATCAGGCCGACCGGCCGGGCCGACAGGTCCAGCGCGATCTCGCCCTCGGCCGCGCCGGGTGCGCCGGACACCGGGTCGAGGAGCTCCACCCGGTAGCCGGGGCTGGGACGGCCCATGGAGCCGGTCTTCAGGACCTGTCCGGGGCTGTTGGAGACCTGGACGGCCGTCTCGGTCTGGCCGAAGCCGTCCCGGATGGTGATGCCCCAGGCCCGCCGCACCTGTTCGATGACCTCGGGGTTCAGGGGCTCACCGGCCGCGACCACCTCCCGCGGCGGGGTGCGCAGTTGGCTGAGGTCGGCCTGGATGAGCATGCGCCACACGGTCGGCGGGGCGCAGAAGGTCGTGACCCCGGCCCGGTCCATCTCGGACATCAGCCGGCCCGCGTCGAAACGCGTGTAGTTGTGGATGAAGACGGTCGCCTCCGCGTTCCACGGGGCGAACAGATTGGACCAGGCGTGCTTGGCCCAGCCGGGCGAGGAGATGTTGAGGTGCACGTCACCGGGCTGGAGCCCGATCCAGTACATGGTCGCCAGGTGCCCGATCGGGTACGAGGTGTGCGTGTGCTCGACGAGTTTGGGGCGGGCCGTCGTCCCGGAGGTGAAGTACAGCATCAGCGGGTCGTCCGCCAGGGTCGGCCCGTCGGGCAGGAACTCCTCGGAGGCGGCGTACGCGTCCTCGTAGGGCTGCCAGCCCTCCGGTACTCCGCCGACCGCGATGCGGGTGTAGTCGCCGGGCACCTCGTCGAACTTGGCGGTGTCCCCGGCCCGCACCAGGACGTGCCGGACCCGGCCGCGCTCGACGCGGTCGCGCAGGTCGGCGGGGCCGAGCAGCGGGGTCGCCGGGATGACGACGGCGCGCAGCTTCATGGCGGCCAGGGCGGTCTCCCACAGCTCGGCCTGGTTGCCCAGCATGACGAGGATCCGGTCCTCGGCCTGCACTCCGCGTTCGCGCAGCAGGTTGGCGACCCGGTCGGAGCGCTCGGCCATCTCGGCGAAGGACAGCCGGACCTCGCTGCCGTCCTCCTCGACGATGTGCAGGGCGATGCGATCGTTGTCCCGCGCGATGACGTCGAACCAGTCGAGCGCCCAGTTGAAGTGCCGCGGGCGGGGCCAGGTGAAGCCCTCGTACGCCGTGGCGTAGTCCTCGCGGTGCTGCAGCAGGAAGTCCCGCGCCCCGCGGAAATCCTCCGTGGCCGTCATCTTGCGTCCTCCTCGTACCGGACCATTGCCGGGCGGCTCTGTGCCATCGTCTAATCCGTGATGCAGGTCTCACTACCCCCGAACGGGGGTGTGTGCCGCGGGAAGGGACGAAGAGGTGACGGTGGAGGCGGCAGGCGCGGTGGAGATCCGGCGTGCACTGGTGCGGCTGCGGCGCACGACGGGCCTTCCGGTCGCCTTCGGAGGGCTGGTGGAGTCCGGGCGGCCGCGGATACGGATCAGCGAACTGAGCGGCACGGCCACCACCTCGCTGCTCGCGCTCGCCGTGACCTCGGGCAACGGCCTCGGCGGCAGGACCGTCGCGCTGGCCCGCCCCTGCGCCGTGGCGGACTACTCCCTGTCGAAGCAGATCAGCCACGAGTACGACGCCCCCGTCGCCGCCGAGGGCCTGCGCTCGGTGCTGGCGGTGCCCGTGGTCGTACGGCGCCGGGTGCGGGGTGTGCTGTACGGCGCCCTGCGCGACGCCCGGCCGCTGGGCGACCGCATGATGACGGCGGCGGTGGACGCGGCACGGGACGTGGAGCAGGCGCTGGTCGTCGGCGACGAGCTGCGGGACGTGCTGGCGGCGGCGCGGGCCGAGCCCGGTCCCGGCGACGCCCGTGCGTGGGAGCAGGTCCGGGAGGCCCACACGGCGCTGCGGGCGCTGGCCCCGCGGATCGCCGATCCCGCGCTGCGGGCCGAGCTGCTGGACGCCTGCGCGCTGCTGACCTCGGACTCCGCGCCCGCGCAGGGTGTCGTTCTGGCCCCGCGCGAGCTGGATGTGCTGGCCTGTGTGGCGGCCGGGGCGACGAACGCCGTGGCCGCCGAGAGGCTGGGGGTGAGTGCCGAGACGGTCAAGGCGTACCTGCGGTCGGCCATGCGCAGGCTCGGGGCCGGGACGCGCGGCGAGGCGGTGGTCGCCGCGCGCCGGGCGGGCCTGCTCCCCTGACGACCCGGCCGCTCCCCGCCCCTTCGTGGCCTTCTCATTCACTCGCGGCCGCTTTGAATTTCCCCATGCGGAACCGGTTGTTATCTCCCTCACCACATCTTCTCGCCGAATTTCGAGGCACCTTGCCTAATATTGGCCAGGACACGCCACAGGGAGGGGAGCGCTGACAGTGCCACGCGACTTCCAGGAGCCCGCGAGATGTCGCCCCGACCTGGTCATCGGCCGGGACGAGCTGTTCGTCCAGGCCCGTGAGCAGCTGACCCGCGGCGGCAGCGTGCTCCTGCACGGCCCTGCCGGCATAGGCAAGTCGACCGTCCTCAGGTCCCTGGCCGCCGAATGCGGCGAGGCGGCCCACACCGTGTTGCGCTGCTCGGCCACCGAGTCGGAATCCCACCTGCCCTTCCTGGCGCTCGCCGACCTCTTCGGCCTGGTCCTGGACGACGTCTCCGACAAGCTCCCCGCCGCCCAGCGCACCGCGCTCGAATCGGCACTGACCGGCCGCGGCGAGTCCACCCTCCAGCGCGACGGCCTCGCCCTGCGCCTGGCCGTGCTCTCGGCGCTGCGCGTCCTGGCCGCCGAGGGGCCGGTCCTGATCGTCGCCGACGACGTCCAGTGGCTGGATCCCGCGAGCCTGGAACTGCTCGGCTTCGCCGCCCGCAGGCTCGGCGACATCCCTGTGCGGATGCTGTGCGCGGTCCGGACAGACGGCGCCGAGTACGACCGCCATCTACGCGCGTTGCCCCCGGACAGTCTCGCCGTCCGCTTCAACCCGCTCACCCGTGCCCAGACGGCCGCGCTGCTCGACCACCGCGGCTACACAGGACTGCAGCGCTCCACGGTCCGCGACATCCACCGCACCAGCGGCGGCAACCCGTTCTACGCCCTGGAACTGGGCCGCGCGCTCACCGAGAACCCGACCCCGCCCCGCCCGGGCGAGCCGCTGCCCGTGCCCACCTCGCTCAGGGCCCTGGTGCTCAGCCGCCTGGAGATGCTGTCGGCGGAGGCCCGGCGCACCCTCCTGGTGGCGAGCGCGGGCGCCCGCCCCACCCCGGCCCTGCTGCACGCGGCGGGCCGTGGGGACGCCGAGGCCGAGATGGCCCAGGCGGCGGCGCTGGGCCTGCTGGCGACGGAGCCCGAGGGTCCCGCCGTACGCTTCGCGCATCCGCTGATCTCCGCCGCGCTCTACGCGGAGGCGCCCGCGCAGGAACGGCGGGACGCGCACCGGGCGCTGTCCAGGGCCGCCTCCGACCCGATCGAGCGGGCCCGTCATCTGGCCCTCGCGACCAACGGCACCGACCCGGAGGTGGCCGCCCGGCTCGCCGAGGCCGCCGCCCTGGCCCGGGACCGGGGCGCCCCCTCGATGGCCGCCTCCCTCGGGCTGCTGTCGGCCCGGCACACCCCGGCCGACAGCGTGCCCGCCCCCGACGAACGGCGGCTCACGGCGGCCGAGGACGCGATCACCGCCGGAGAGCTGGACCTCGCACGGGACATCGCCCGGGACGTGCTGACCCGGGCCACCGTGCCCGCTGACCGGGTGCGGGCCTGGATCACCGTGATCGACACCGCGGGCCACGCCATGACGGAGGTCGACGCGGTCTTCCCGCAGGCGCTGGCCGACGCGGGCGACGACCCCGAACTGCTCGCCCTGATCCGCTACCAGCTGGCCTGGCGGGCGCTGCTCGTCGAGGGCGACTTCGACGAGGCACGCGGGGAGGCCGCCCGCTCGGCGGCGCTGGCCGCGCAGGCCGGCGACCGGTACAACGAGCTGATGGCCCTGTCCTTCCAGGCCCAGCTGGAGACCCTGATGGGCCATCCGGACGCCCCCGCGACCATCAAGCGCGCCCTGAAGGAGCCCCAGGACCCGCGGGTGTCCTGCCATCACAACGGCGCCGGGTACTCCCGCTTCCGCTGGCTCATCATGAGCGACCAGCTGCCCGAGGCCCGCGCCACCGTCACCGCGCTGCTGCGCGAGGTGCGCCGGCGCGGCTCGGTCGAGAGCGAGGTGCACTTCCTGCGCGGGGTGGCCGAGACCGAACTGCGCTCCGGGCACTGCGGGCGCGCCCTCGACCTGGCCCGGGAGAGCCTGATGATGGCCCGGGACACCGGCATCGGCGAGGTGGCCTCGGCCGTGCTCGCCTCCCTCGCGGAGGCCTCGGGCGGAAACGTCGACCGGGCGCTGGCACTGGCCCGCGAGGCGGTCGACCACGCCGAGGAGAACGGCGACCAGATGTACGAGTCCCGGGGCCTGGCCGCCCTCGGGTACGCCCAGCTCGTCGCCGGGGACGCACCGGGCGCGGTCCGCTCGCTGCGCCGGGTGCGCGAGCTGGAGCAGGGGCTGGGCATCACGGACCCGGCCCGCGGCCGCTGGCAGGGCGACCTCGCCGAGGCCCTCGTGCGCATCGGGGAGACCGGTGAGGCGCAGGACGTCATCGACGTGACACGGGTGAACGCGCTCCGGCTGGGCCGGGAGAGCGTGCTGGCCGTACTGGACCGGGCCGAGGCACTGGTCCGGGCGGCGCGCGGCGAACACGAGGCGGCGCTGGTCCAGTTGACGTCGGTGCAGGATCGTCTGGCCAAGCTGGGCCACGGCCTGGAGGAGGCCCGGGCCGCGTTCGCCCTGGCCCAGCTGCGCACCCGGCGGCCCGCTCCGACGTCGTACGACGAGGCGGCCCGGCTCTTCAGGCGCTGCCGGGCGCTGCCCTGGCTGCGTCAGGTGGAGGCAGCCGCGCTGGCCCGGCCGGTGGAGCCGGAGCCGGTGCCCGTCGTCACGCCGGACGGGCTGGACAGCCTCGAAGGGCTCGCCTCGATGGAGCGTCAGGTGGCCGCGCTGGTGATGGAGGGCGCCACCAACCGGGAGATAGCCGCACGGCTGTTCATCAGCGTGAAGACGGTGGAGGCGACGCTCACCCGGGTCTACCGCAAGCTCGGGATCCGCTCCCGGGTGGACATCGTCCGGCTGGCGGCGGGCCGCCGACCGTAGCCGAGGGACCGTCACCACCGGCCCCCACAGGGCCGACCGAGGGTTTTCCCTGCCCAACTCCCTTAGGGGGTTCCCTCATTGGGAAGGGGAACTTCCGCGTTCTAGCTTATGAACATGCCGCTCGCCCGGGCATACGGGGGTCGGTCCCGCGACCCCCGTGCACCAACCCCCACACCCGCGCGACCCCCCACCGGCACTCCTGAGGAGACTCACCGATGTTCGGTCTCACCCGTGCGAAGAAGGTCGGCGCCGTCGGTCTGGCGACCGCCGCTGCCGCCGCCACCGCCCTGCTCGGCGCCCCCACCGCCGCAGCCGCTCCCCAGCCCATCGTCGGCGGTACGACGACGACCACGACCGCGTACCCGTTCATGATGCAGATCACGGACGCCTCCCAGAACCAGTTCTGCGGCGGCACCCTGGTCTCCGCGACCAAGGTCGTCACCGCGGCCCACTGCATGGTCGGCGAGACCACCAGCAGTGTCAGAGTCGTCGGCGGCCGCACCTACCTCAACGGCACCAACGGCACGGTCAGCCGGGTCAGCAAGATCTGGATCAACCCGAGCTACACCGACGCCACCAACGGCGACGACGTGGCCGTGCTGACCCTGTCGACGTCGATGCCCTACACGACGGCGTCGTACGTCTCCTCCTCCCAGACGAGCGTGTACGCGGCCGGCACCACGGCCCGCATCCTCGGCTGGGGCACCACCTCGTCCAACGGCAGCTCCTCCAACCAGCTGCGGACCGCGACCGTCCCGATCGTGTCCGACTCCAGCTGCAGGAGCTCCTACGGTTCGGACTTCGTCCAGACCGACATGGTTTGCGCCGGATACACCTCCGGCGGCACAGACACCTGCCAGGGCGACAGCGGCGGTCCCCTGCTCATCGGGGGCGTCCTGGCAGGGATCACTTCATGGGGAGAGGGCTGCGCGCAGGCCGGTTACCCGGGTGTCTACACCCGGCTGACCACCTTCTCCAGCCTCGTGACCGCGCAGGTCAACTCATAGGTCCCCAGAGGTTGTCCTGAGCATCGCTCAGGTGAGAGACCGGGGGGCGTTGCGGGCCACCACGAGCGGCCCGCAACGCCCCCTGTCCATGCGCGCGGTCGGTCCGTGGCCGGGCCCTTCCTTCAGGACGGTGAACCCCGCTTCAGGACGGCTGATTCTGTACGACCGTCCCGAACCGGATGTCGTACGGCGTCCCGGGGTACAGCGTGGCGAGCATCCGCTGCCCCTCCTCCTCGACGTCCTCCCGCTGCGCCTTGGTGAGCCGGCCGAACGTCTCGACGACCAGCGTGTCCCCGGTGAGCTTCCAGACGCCCGCGAGGAACCCGTCGACGAGGAGCGTGCAGTAGGCCTGGTTGCCCTGCCAGCTGCGCCCCCAGTACTCCTTCGGCACCACGCGGGTGCGGTCGGCGTGGGACAGCAGCAGATTGTCGAACTCCGGCAGGAAGCGCGGCGGGGCCGGGGTGTCCTCGGCGGGGCGGGGCGCATCGGGGAGGTCGAAGAGCTCGACGCCGTTCTCGTCGCGGAAGGTCCGCAGCCGGGGCCGGAGCCGCTCGAAGGCGTCGCGCAGACGGGTGAGTCCGGCCCAGGTCTGCATGTCCTTGACGGAGGCGGGACCGAAGGCGGCGAGGTAGCGCAGGACGGTGTCGTCCGGGGCGGGGGCGGGTTCGGCGGGACGGCCGAGCCACTGTTCGGCCGTGGTGAGCGCGACCTGCCCGCTCCTGCCCCACAGTCCGCGCGGGGTGACCTGGACGAGGGGGAGTTTGCAGCGGGCGGCGACGGCGAGCGACATCGGGTCGGCGTCCGGCCACTCGACGAGAAGGGCCTCGCGCAACTGCTTCATGGTGCGCGGCTCGGCCTCGACGAGTTCGCGGGCGAGGACGGCGAGACGGTCGAGGTCGACGCCCTCGAGTCCCTTGCGGAAGTTGACGAGTTCGCGGTCGCGGGCGGGCTGCACGAGCGGTCGCAGGGTGAGGCAGTCCTCGGCGGTGTGGGTGTGGATCGTGGAGCGCATGGTGACGATCCGGACCACCTCGCGGTCGGCCATCAGCTCCGACAGCGCCTCGGGGGTGAACCCGTCGAGGCGGGCGGCGAGCGCCCAGTAGGGCGGCTTGACGTTCTGGGCCTGAAGGCCGAGCAGATGCCCGACGGCGGCTTTCGCGGACAGTCCGGACCGGCGCAGGAGCAGCTGCCGGTCGAGGGTCGCGCGGTTCAGGGCGCGGATGCCGAGCACGGGGGCCGACGCGGTCGTCTTCGTCATGAGGAACACGCTAAGGGCCCTTGCGGACAACTCCTGTCCGCAACCCCGCTCGAATTCCGGGACGCCGTCACACCTGGATGCGATTCGCCCCGTATACCCTGCTCCGTGATCACGCCGGCATCGGCTCGACCCGAGAGCGAGAGGCAGCCACGATGTCCGATCGACGCGCCCGCCCCGCCGCGAAGGACTCCGCCCCCAAGGGTTCCAGGAAGTCCGCCTGGCGCCGCGCCCTGACCCCGCCCTCCACACCTGCGAAGGCACCGGCGCCGCCCGCCGAGTCGCCCGCCCCCGAGGCGGCCGAGCCGCCGAGCATCGTCCAGGCGGCCCTCTACCGGGACGGCGTCCGCGTGGCCTCCCCCGTGACCCTCGCGGACACCTTCCGCGAACTGCGCGAACAGCCCTCCGGCATGGCCTGGATCGGCCTGGCCCGCCCTCCGGAGAGCGAACTGCTCTCCCTGGCCGAGGAGTTCGACCTGCACCCGCTGTCCGTCGAGGACGCGATGGAGGCCCACCAGCGCCCGAAGCTGGAGCGCTACGGCGACACGCTCTTCGTGGTCCTGCGGGCGGCCCGCTACCTGGACGCTCCCGAGGAGGTCGACTTCGGCGAACTGCACGTGTTCGTGGGCCCGGACTTCGTGATCACGGTCCGGCACGGTGCGGCCCCCGACCTCTCGGCGGTCCGCCACCGCATGGAGAAGGCGCCGGAGCTGCTGAGACTGGGCCCCGAGGCGGTCCTCTACGCCATCCTGGACGCGGTGGTCGACGGCTACGCGCCGGTCGTCGAGGGCGTCCAGAACGACATCGACGAGATCGAGACGGAGGTGTTCCGCGGCGACCCCGAGGTCTCCCGCCGCATCTACGAACTCTCCCGCGAGATGGTCGAGTTCCAGCGCGCCACCCGTCCCCTGGTCGGCATGCTGCACGCCTTGATGGCCGGCTTCGCGAAGTACGGCACCGACGAGGAACTGCAGCGCTACCTGCGGGACGTCGCCGACCACGTGACCCACACCAGCGAACGCGTCGACGCCTTCCGCCAGGCCCTCACCGACATCCTCACCGTCAACGCGACCCTCGTCACCCAGCAACAGAACGCGGAGATGCGGGCGTTGGCGGAGGCGGGCTTCGAACAGAACGAGGAGATCAAGAAGATCTCGTCTTGGGCGGCGATCCTGTTCGCCCCGACGCTGGTGGGAACTATTTATGGCATGAACTTCGAGCACATGCCTGAGCTTGGGTGGAGCTTCGGATACCCCTTCGCGATCGGCTTGATGGGAGTGGTGTGCGTCAGTCTGTACGTGATCTTCAAGCGGCGGGACTGGCTCTAGGAGCCCGACGTGACGCCCGGTCGCCGTTCATGCTCCTCGCCCTGCCTCCGACGAGTCCCTGAACAGGCATTTTGTGCGTGGGTGGCGTCCTCGGTCGTGAACTCCTCACGGCCGTACCGGAGATCCCCGCGGTGGTGGTGCGTGCTCGGCCACGGCGTCACGGCTGTGACTGCCTCAACGGTTGCGGCACCGGCAGGACGACACGATCCAGGACACCGCCGTCGTCTCCCACCGCGGTGACGGTCACATGGGTCGCGGTGGCCTCGACGGCGGTGAAGTGGTGGCGTGCGGCGGCGGCCGCGCGGTGCGGGGTCCGGCAGCCCGACGCAAGCGGGTACAGCGAGGCGCCGCCTCCTCCGGTCACGATGTAGGTGACGCCGTGCGCGGAGGTGAATCGCTGGTAGTTGTGGTCGTGACCGCTCAGTACGAGCGTGACCCGGTGGCGTTCCAGGACGGGAACCCAGCGGGCGTCGACGGCGGGCGTGGAACCGTGCAGCGAGCAGGACCACGCGGGCTGGTGGAAGACCACCACGCGCACCGGGGGGCCGGAGGCCGACAGGCGGTTCTCCAGCCAGCGGGACTGGGCGGCGTCGGGGTGGTTGGCGTCGAGGAACAGCAACTGGATGCCGGGCAGTTGCTTCGCGTACGGCAGGTTCGGCAGGCCCAGGTGACGCAGTTCGGCGCTCCCGTGCCCGGCCTGGACGTCATGGTTGCCGAGAGTGATCCACATCGGGTGCGGCAGGGCGCTGTAGGGCCGGTCGAGGCGGGGCGCGAACCAGTGCGGGTTCCCGTCGGGGTACACGTTGTCCCCGGTGGTGACCAGGGCGTCCACCCGGTGCCCGGTCCGGGCCCAGCTCCCCATGGCCCGGGCGACCGCGTTCTGCGCCACACCGCCGGTACCGAAGTCCCCGAACGCGACGAAGCCCGACCGTACGTCCTCCGCGCCCGGCGGGGTGCCGGAAGCCGTGACGGAGGGGAACGGGGGTGTCGTACCGGCAGCGGGGTCGGGCTGTCCGCTGCAGGCGGTGGCCGCCGACAGGACCACGGCGGCGCCCAGGGCGATGGCGCGGAGCAGCCGCGAGGGCGGGCCGCCGGCCCGGCAGGGGCGCCGAAGGGCGTACTCGTCCCTCCCCGTGACGATGACCTTCACGGCCCCTCCCAGCTGCGACCGCTCCCGGTTCTCGGAGACCGCCGCGCGGTCATTCGACGACTCGCAGGGTCGCGGGGATGTTCATGCGGCGCAGACGGCGGGCGGTGAGCAGCGGGGTGAGTGCCACGGCTCCGATGCCGAGCAGGAGTGCGGTCAGGTAGGTGCCGGGGGCCAGGGTGACGTCGAAGCCGATCTCCGGCATGGTGCGGGCGAGTTGGACCCGGACCATCCAGCGGTCGATGCCCTGGCCGAGCAGAATCCCGGCGGCGGTGCCGAGCGCGCCGAGGAGGGCGCTCTCGGTCACGGCCATGGTCAGGACGGTACGGACGGGCAGCCCGAAGGCGAACATGGTGGCGTTCTCCCGGGAGCGTTCGTCGGCGGAGATGCTCGCGGCGTTGAAGGCGATGAGCACCGCCAGGGCAAGGGTCACGCCGGCGGCGATGTCGAGGATGCCGGTGAACTCCTCGACGCCCTTGCGCAGCGCGTCCACGGTCTCGGTGGCCGTCTGTACAGCGGTCACACCGGGCGTGGCGGACAGGGCCCGCTCGAGGTGGTCGGGCTCGGTGCCGGAGGTGGGGAGGACCTCGACCGCGTTGGCGGTGCCGGCGAGTCCGAACAGGTCGGTGCGGGACCGGTCGAGGTAGGCCACCGTGCGCAGGGGGTTGGGGTGCAGGGCGGCGACCGTGACCCGGCTGTCGGTGAGGGTGAACGTGCCCTGGGCCGACCGCCGGGGATGGTGGAGGACGAGGGAGTCGCCGGGCCGGACGCCGAGGTCGTGCGCTGCCTTCTCGGAGAGGACCAGGCCCCCGGGGTGGTCCGTGAGACTGCCCGCGGTGAGCGTGGGCCGCCACGTCCCGCCGCCGAGGTCACGCGCCTCGACCAGCAGGGTGACGTTCTTGTGGTCTGCGTGGCGGGCGGTGGCCGGCATGGTCAGCAAGGGTGCGGCGTGGTCCACGCCGTTCGCGGCGGCCACCGCCCGCACCTGGGCGGAGCCGTCGGCGTGGTAGCCGTCGAGCTGGGCGATGACGCGACCGCTGCCGCCCCGGGTCGCCTCCTGTTCGCTGTCGCCGAGCATCGTCCCGAAGGAGTCCAGCATGCCGAAGACGGTGACCATGATGGCCACGGCCGCGCCGATCCCGAGTGCGGTGAGCGCCGTCCGGCGCGGTGTGCGCAGCACGTTGCGCAGCGGCAGCTGCCGGTAGCCGCGTCCGGGGACGGGCAGCCTGCGCAGCAGCGGGGCCAGACCGCCGCCCCGTGCGGCCAGGTGGCCGACCCGGATGGCGTCGACGGGGCGGACGCGGACCGCCCGCCACACGGGCCAGGCCACGGCCAGCAGCGGCAGGGCGAAGCCGAGCAGGGCGGCGTAGAGGAAGGTGCGGTACTGGAACGGGGTGTCCCAGACGGGCAGGGGAAGCAGTCCGGTCAGCAGCCCGGCCATGGCCCGGCTGACGATCGCACCGACGCCGAGGCCAAGGGCCACACCGAGCAGCGCGACCTGGACGCCCAGCAGCAGCGGCCGGGCGGCGATGCGCGACCTCGGCACCCCCAGCGCCATACCGATGCCGATCTCCCGGCGCTGTGCCTCGACGACCCTGCTGGTGAGGTTGAACGCGCCGAACGCCGCGCCCAGCAGCAACAACAGCGCGATGATGTCGAAGAACCTGGCGTCGCCGTTGATGTCCTCGTACAGCGCGTGGTAACCGATCTCGTCGTCGCGGACGGTCACGGTCCCTGACAGCGGAGTGGGGCCGCGGCCGAGCGCCCGCTCCAGCCGGCCCGCGACCGTCTTCTGGTCGGTGCCGGGTGTCAGGGTCAGTACGACCTCGTTGACCTGCCCCTTCGCGTCGCCCAGCCGCTGTGCGGTGGCGAGCGGCACGAACAGCACCGCGAAGCCGGATTCGCCGATCATCGGGATCCCGCTGTCCGCGGCCGGGCTGAAGTAGTCGGGTGCGGTGCCCTGCCCGACATACCGCACGCGGGTGCCGCCCGAGACCCGTACGGTGCCGGAGGACGACAGGTCGTGGTAGCGGGCGAAGGCACGCTCCAGCACCGCGACCGGACTGCCGCTCTCGTCCGGGCGGACCTGCCGGCCCGCGTAGACATGGACGCGGTCCACCTCCGCGCCCGTGGTCACGCCCACCAGGCGCCCCGCCACCAGCACCTCACGCCCGCCGTGTGAGGCATCGACCTGGGTGGGGAGCGTGAGGCGTTCGGCCGCCCCGGTCACACGGCCGGCCGACGGGATGCCGGCGACCAGTTTCCGCAGGGTCCCGGCTGGCGCCGTCGTGCCCTTGGTGAGGGTCACGCGCACGTCGTGCATGTCCAGCTTCGCGTAACTGGCGTCGTACGAGCGTGTGCGCCAGTCGGCGGTGCCGGTGAAGCCCGCGTAGGCTCCGGTGCCCAGGGCGATGGTGAGGGCGATGGCCAGCACCAGCACCCAGCGCTGGCGCAGATCCCGCCAGGACCAGCGAAGCCAGATCAGCCGACTGCTCATCAGCGCATCGCCACCCACCGCTACCAGCGCAGCTCGGAGACGTCGGCGCGGCCTGCCGACGGTGGTCCGTCGCTGACGACGCGGCCGCTGGAGAGCTCGACCACCCGGTCGCCGACCCTGGAGATCTCCCGGTTGTGCGTGACCACCAGCACGGTCTTGCCCGCCTGGGCCTGGGCCCGCAGCAGCCCGAGGATCTGCACCCCGGTCCGGAAGTCCAGCTCCCCCGTGGGCTCGTCCGCCAGCAGCACCGGGTTGCCGGTGGCCAACGCCCGCGCGATGGCGACGCGCTGCTGTTCCCCGCCGGACAGCTCGTGCGGGAAGTGCCGTACCCGGTCGCCCAGGCCGACCTGGCCCAGCGTGTCGGCTGCCAGCCGGACCGCGTTCTTCTGGCCGGCGACATCGGCCCCGAACTGCACGTTCTCCAGGGCAGTGAGACCGGGAAAGAGGTTGAAGCTCTGGAAGACGAAACTCACGGTGCGGCGGCGGAAGCGCTGAAGCTCCCGCTGCGGGGCGGCCGTGATGTCCTGGCCGGCGATCCGGATCCGGCCCGCGCTCGGTGCGTCGAGCGCTCCGATCAGATTGAGCAGCGTGGTCTTCCCCGAGCCGGAGGGGCCCAGCACCACGACGAAGGCGTTCTCGTCCACGTGCAGGTTGACCTCGTCCAGCGCGGTGACGGTGGTCTGACCCACTCGATAACGGCGGCACACGTCGTCCAGGTCGATCCGGGTGCCCGTCGCCGCACGGCCGGTGGTGTCGGTCATGGTGTCCACGCCCGCCTCCTGACCCCGGTCCTCCCGGCCGTTCGACGTCACCCGCTGCCGCGATGAGGGCTGCCAAGCCCCGTCCTGACTCCCATGTGCACTCAGCCCGACGCTATTCCTGCGCGAAGGAGGACCCAAGGGCCGTTGGCCCTCGACCTCCCGCCGATCGGCCCATGGGCGCGCGGCCTCACGGAGACAGCGGCGGCTGCGCTTCGCGGCCATGCCGGTGCGTTCGGCGACGGGCAGGGGCTCGTCGCCGTCGGGTTCCCCACTGAGCGCGGTCGAGAAGAACCTCAACACGATCTTCGACAAGCTCGAACTCGCGCACGCCACGGGCTGCAACCGCCGGATCCTGGCCGTTCTGCGGTACCTGGAGTCATGACGACCACGACGTGCCGGGCGGCGTTCGGGGCGCCCTCCGGCGGGCGAGAGACCGGCGTCACAGTCTCGTTGCGGGCAAGGTCACAGCCGTGCCCTCTGCTGCTCCTTTGGGGGTCTGGCCTAGCATCCGAGCATGACGGTCCTGCCTGACGACGGGCTCTCGCTGGCCGCCGAGTTCCCTGACGCGAACCTTGATCAGTGGCACAGCCTGGTGGCGGGTGTCCTGCGCAAGTCGGGCAAGGAAGTCTCCGGCGCGGCAGCGGAGGACGCCCTGTCCACCGCGCTCGAGGACGGGTTGCGCACCCGTCCCCTGTACACAGCGCACGATGCCGCACCCGACCCCGGTTTCCCCGGCTTCGCGCCCTTTGTGCGCGGTGCCCGCGCCGAGGGGAACACCACCGGCGGCTGGGACGTACGGCAGCGGCACGCGGTCGCCGACAACACGGCGGTGCTCACGGACCTGGAGAACGGCGTCACGTCGCTGTGGCTGGTCGCGGGCGAGGGCGGTATCCCGGTCGCGGCGCTCGGCGAGGTCCTCGCCGGCGTCTACCTCGACCTCGCGCCGATCGCTCTCGACTCGGGCAGCGAATTCGCCGCCGCCGCGGGCGAGTTGCTGCGGCTCCACGACGAACGCGGCATCGACGGCAAGGCCGTGCGCGGCAGCCTCGGCGCCGACCCGCTGGGCCACGAGGCCCGTACCGGCGAGGCCCTGGACTTCGCGCCGGTCGTCCCGCTCGCGCGACGGTGCGCCGAGCAGTACCCGGGGCTGCGGGCGCTGACCGTGGACGCGCTGCCCTACCACGAGGCCGGCGGTTCGGCCGCGCAGGAGCTGGGCGCCTCGATCGCCACCGGTGTCGCCTATCTGCGGGGGCTGACGGAGGCCGGGCTGAGTGTCGAACAGGCCTGCGCACAGCTGGAGTTCCGGTACGCGGCGACGGCCGACCAGTTCCTGACGATCGCCAAGCTGCGGGCGGCGCGCCGGCTGTGGGCGCGGGTCGCCGAGGTGTGCGGGGCGCCCGGTGCCGGAGCGCAGGCGCAGCACGCCGTGGTGTCGCCGGTGATGATGACCCGGCGCGACCCGTGGGTGAACATGCTGCGCGCGACCATCGCCACGCTCGCCGCCGGGGTCGGTGGCGCGGAAGCCGTCACCGTGCTGCCCTTCGACCATGCGCTCGGCCTGCCGGACGCGTTCGCGCGCCGTATCGCCCGCAACACCTCGACGATCCTGGTCGAGGAGTCGCACCTGTCCCGGGTGATCGACCCGGCGGGCGGTTCCTGGTACGTGGAGCGGCTCACCGACGAGCTCGCCGAGGCCGCCTGGCGGTTCTTCCGGACGATCGAACGCGACGGCGGCCAGGCGGCCGTCCTGCGCTCGGGCCGGCTCCGCACCGACCTGGCGACGACGTGGGCGCAGCGCTCGAAGAAGCTCGCCACCCGGCGCGAACCCATCACCGGCGTCAGCGAGTTCCCGCACCTCGGTGAGAAGCCCGTGCAGCGCGCCCCGGCGCCCGAGCCCCGGACCGGCGGTCTGCCCCGCGTCCGGCGCGACGAGGCGTACGAGGAACTGCGCGCCCGCTCCGACGCCCACCTCGCGGCCACCGGGTCCCGGCCCCGCGTCTTCCTTGCCGCGCTCGGCCCCGCGGCCGCCCACACCGCGCGCCTGACCTTCGCCGCCAACCTCTTCCAGGCCGGCGGCGTCGAGCCGGTCACCGAGGGCACCTTCGAGGAGAGCGGCGCCACCGAGGCCTGCCTGTGCTCCAGTGACACGGTGTACGAGGAGCAGGCCGAGGACGTCGTACGGGCCCTCAGATCGGCCGGCGCACGGCATGTGTTCCTCGCCGGGCGGCCCGGGCAGTACTCCGACGTGGACTCGTACGTCTTCGCGGGCTGCGACGCCGTCGCCGTGCTCACCGCCACCCTCGACCGCATGGGAGTGTCTCGATGACCGCCCCCGCCGGCCCGTCCGTCCCCGACTTCACCGGGATCGAGCTGGGGACCCCGGCCACCGAAGCCGGCGCCGACGAGTGGCGTACGGCCGTCAAGGACGCCACGCAGGAGGCCGAGCCGGTCTGGGAGACGCCGGAGGGCATCGAGGTCAAGCCGCTCTACACCGGCCGTGACCTGGAGGGCCTGGACTTCCTGGAGACGTACCCCGGTGCGGCGCCGTATCTGCGCGGGCCGTACCCGACGATGTACGTCAACCAGCCCTGGACGATCCGCCAGTACGCGGGCTTCTCCACCGCCGAGGAGTCCAACGCCTTCTACCGGCGCAATCTCGCGGCCGGGCAGAAGGGCCTGTCGGTCGCCTTCGACCTGCCCACGCACCGGGGTTACGACAGCGACCATCCGCGCGTGACCGGTGACGTCGGCATGGCGGGCGTGGCCATCGACTCGATCTACGACATGCGGCAGCTGTTCGACGGGATCCCCCTCGACAGGATGTCCGTGTCGATGACGATGAACGGCGCCGTGCTGCCGGTACTGGCGCTGTACATCGTGGCGGCGGAGGAACAGGGCGTGCCGCCCGAGAAGTTGGCCGGGACCATCCAGAACGACATCCTCAAGGAGTTCATGGTCCGCAACACCTACATCTATCCGCCGAAGCCGTCGATGCGGATCATCTCCGACATCTTCGCGTACACCTCGCAGCGGATGCCCCGGTACAACTCGATCTCCATCTCGGGCTACCACATCCAGGAGGCGGGCGCGACGGCCGACCTGGAGCTGGCGTACACCCTGGCGGACGGGGTCGAGTACATTCGCGCGGGGCGCGAAGTCGGCCTGGACGTGGACGCGTTCGCGCCCCGGCTGTCGTTCTTCTGGGCGATCGGCATGAACTTCTTCATGGAGATCGCCAAGCTGCGGGCGGCCCGCCTGCTGTGGGCCAAGCTCGTGAAGCAGTTCGACCCGCAGAACCCCAAGTCCCTGTCCCTGCGCACCCATTCGCAGACCTCGGGCTGGTCGCTGACCGCGCAGGACGTCTTCAACAACGTCACCCGCACCTGCGTCGAGGCGATGGCGGCGACCCAGGGCCACACCCAGTCGCTGCACACCAACGCCCTCGACGAGGCGCTCGCGCTGCCCACCGACTTCTCGGCGCGCATCGCCCGCAACACCCAGCTGCTGATCCAGCAGGAGTCCGGCACGACCCGGGTCATCGACCCGTGGGGCGGCAGCGCGTACGTGGAGAGGCTGACGTACGACCTCGCGCGCCGCGCCTGGCAGCACATCCAGGAGGTGGAGGCGGCGGGCGGCATGGCCAAGGCGATCGACGCCGGCATCCCCAAGCTGCGCATCGAGGAGGCCGCGGCCCGCACCCAGGCCCGCATCGACTCCGGCCGCCAGCCCGTCATCGGCGTCAACAAGTACCGCGTGGAGACCGACGAGGCGATCGAGGTCCTCAAGGTCGACAACTCCTCCGTGCGCGCCCAGCAGATCGAGAAGCTGCGGCGGCTGCGGGCGGAGCGGGACGAGACCGCCTGCCGGGACGCGCTCGACGCGCTGACCCGGGCCGCCGACGGCGAGGGCAACCTCCTCGAGCTGGCCGTGCACGCGGCCCGCGCCAAGGCCACCGTCGGCGAGATCTCCGACGCCCTGGAGAAGGTGTACGGGCGGCACGCGAGCCAGATCCGTACGATCTCCGGCGTGTACCGCAACGAGGCAGGGGAGTCGGAGAACGTGGACCGCACCCGTGCGCTGGTGGACGCCTTCGAGGAGGCCGAGGGCCGCCGGCCGCGCATCCTGGTCGCCAAGATGGGCCAGGACGGCCACGACCGCGGCCAGAAGGTGATCGCCACCGCCTTCGCCGACCTCGGCTTCGACGTCGACGTCGGCCCGCTGTTCCAGACCCCGGGCGAGGTGGCCCGCCAGGCCGTGGAGGCGGACGTGCACATCGTCGGCGTCTCGTCCCTGGCCGCCGGTCACCTCACCCTGGTCCCGGCGCTGCGCGAGGCGCTGGCCGAGGAGGGCCGGGAGGACATCATGATCGTGGTGGGCGGGGTCATCCCGCCGCAGGACGTGCCGACCCTCCTGGAGATGGGCGCGGCGGCCGTGTTCCCGCCGGGGACGGTGATCCCGGACGCGGCGTACGACCTGGTGGAGCGTCTGTCGGCCGACCTCGGGCACGGGCAGTGATCGATCTCGACGCGTATGTGAAGGGCGTGCTCGACGGCAAGCGGGCGATCGTGGCACGCGCGATCACGCTCGTCGAGTCCACCCATCCCCGACACCGGTCGCTGGCACAGGAGTTGCTCACCGAGCTGCTTCCGCACAGCGGCCGGGCCCGGCGGATCGGTGTGAGCGGGGTGCCGGGCGTGGGGAAGTCGACGTTCATCGACGCGTTCGGCACGATGCTCACCTCGCTCGGGCACCGGGTGGCGGTGCTCGCGGTGGACCCGTCCTCCAGCCGTACCGGCGGCTCGATCCTGGGCGACAAGACCCGTATGGAACGCCTCGCCGTCGACCCGGCCGCCTTCGTACGGCCCTCCCCCAGCGCGGGCACGCTCGGCGGGGTGGCGAAGGCGACCCGCGAGTCGATGGTCGTGATGGAGGCCGCAGGCTACGACGTGATCCTGGTCGAGACCGTCGGTGTCGGTCAGTCGGAGACCGCGGTCGCCGACATGGTGGACTCCTTCCTGCTGCTGAGCCTGGCCCGCACCGGCGACCAGCTCCAGGGCATCAAGAAGGGCGTCCTGGAGCTCGCCGACGTGATCGCGGTCAACAAGGCGGACGGCCCGCACGAGCGCGACGCCCGGGCGGCCGCACGGGAACTGGCGGGCGCGCTGCGGCTCATGCACGGCAAGGACGCCTTCTGGACTCCCCCGGTGCTCAGTTGCAGCGCCCGGGAGTCGACCGGCCTGGACACGGTCTGGGAGCGCCTGGAACAGCACCGGACGCTTCTCGACTCCACCGGGCGGCTCACCGCCAAGCGGCGGGACCAGCAGGTCGGTTGGGCCTGGGCGATGGTGCGGGACGAGCTCCTCGGGCGTCTGCACGCGCACCCGGCCGTTCGGTCCCTCGCCCCGGACCTCGAACAGCTGGTCCGGGACGGGCGGTTGACGGCCACGCTGGCCGCCGAGCAGCTTCTCGAGGCCTTCGGTCAGGACACCGAGCGCAGGTAGGTGCCCAGCCGGGCGATGGCAGCCGGGTTGCGGGGGCTCTCGACCAGGTCGACGTAGTCGAGGACGAAGATCCGCTTGTGCCTGACGGCGGAGACGTTCCGCAACGGGCCGTAGGAGAGCAGGAACTTCTTCTTCTGCTCGGCGCTGACATCGCCGTAGTCGCAGATGACGATCACGTCGGGGTTCCGCTCGATCACGCTCTCCCAGCCGACGGTGGTCCACGAGTCGTCCATGTCGTGCATGACGTTGACCCCGCCCGCCTTGCTGATGATCTCGTCGGGGGTGGCCCAGCGGCCGGAGGTGAAGGGCTGGTCCTGGCCGCTGTCGTAGAGGAAGACCGTGGGCTTCTTCGCGGGTGCCTGCGCGGCGACGGCGGCGACCTGCTTCTTGAAGCCGGCGATCAGCGTGGCCGCGCGCCGCTCCACGCCGAACAGCTTCCCGAGGTTGGTGAGGTCGGCGTACAGGGCGTCGAGGGGCGGCATGATGCCGCGGGAGGTCTTGGTGCGGCCGTTGCGGCAGGACTCGGTGAGGATGTACGAGGGGATGCCGAGCTTCTTCAACGCTTCCGGGGTGAAGCCGTTGTCGTCGCGGAAACCGTAGTTCCAGCCGGCGAAGACGAAGTCGCCCTTCGCGTCGAGGACGTTCTCCTTGGTGAGCTGGTCCTTGGAGAGCCACTTCACCTTGTCGTAGCCGTCCTTCCAGTCCACGCCGGCCAGGTCGCCCTTGTCGTCCGGCATGGCGAAGCCGGCCATGCGGTCCTCCAGGCCGAGCGCGAACATCAGCTCGGTGATCCCGACGTCGTTGGTGACGACCCGCTCGGGCACCTTGTCGTACGTCACCTTCCGGCCGCAGTTGGTGAGGGTGACGGCGGTGGAGTCGGCGTCGACGGGCGACTCCACCTGGGCACCGCAACCGGTGGCGGCGAGACACAGGACGGCGGCGAGCAACTTGCGCATCAGGAAGGGTCCTTACGGGAGCAGGTCGAACAGAAGCTGGAGGGTGCCGGTCGCCGGATGCCGCACGGGATGGGCGCGGACCCCGAACACCTCGGCGAGCAGGGCGGGTTGGAGCACATCGTGCGGAGGCCCCGAGGCGACGATCCGGCCGTCCGCGATCACGTACAGCAGATCGCAGTGCGCGGCGGCCAGATTGAGGTCGTGCAGAGCGGCCAGCGCGGTGAGGCCACTGCCCCGGACCAGGGAGAGAAGGTCCAGCTGGTGGGCGATGTCGAGGTGGTTGGTCGGTTCGTCGAGGACCAGCACCCGGGGCCGCTGGGCCAATGCCCGGGCGATCAGGACCCGTTGTCTCTCGCCGCCCGACAGGGCGAGGTAGCCGCGGTCGGCGAGGTGGCGCACACCGGTCCGGTCCATCGCGTCGGCGCAGATCTCCTCGTCCGCGGCGGCCGTGCGGTCCCGGTGCGGCAGCCGGCCCATGGCGACCACCTCGGCGACGGTGAAGTCGAACTCGGCCGACGACTCCTGCGGCAGAGCGGCCAGGACGCGGGCGGCGGCGCGCGGGTCCATGGCGTGCGCGTCCTCGCCGTCGAGCCGCACCGTGCCGGCGGCCGGGCGCAGCGCCCGGTACACACAGCGCAGGAGGGTGGACTTGCCGCTGCCGTTGGGCCCGACGAGTCCGACGAACGCCCCGCTCCCCACGGCGAGCCGGATGTCGTGCACGATCCCGTCGACGCTCACGCCGTCGATGTCGAGCCGCATGGTCACCGGCCTCCGAACGCGTAGCCGCCGCGCCGCATCAGCAGCAGGAAGGCGGGCACCCCGACCACGGCGGTGATCACTCCCACGGGCAGTTCGGCGGGCGCCAGCAGGAGCCGGGAGAGCACGTCGGCCCAGACCAGCAGCACCGCTCCGGCGAGCGGGGCGACGGCCAGCACACGCCGGTGGTCGGCGCCGACGAGCATCCGCACGACGTGCGGCACCATCAGGCCGACGAAGCCGATGGCCCCGCTGACCGCGACGACGGTTCCGGTGACGGCGGCGGTGACGACGAACAGCTCCCGGCGCAGCCGCCCGGCCCTGACCCCGAGGGCGGCGGAGGTCTCGTCGCCCATGGCGAGCGCGTTGAGGGGCTCGGCCCGCCACCGCAGCCATGTCCAGCCGGCCGCCACGGTCACGGCGGCGAGCGGGACCTGGGCCCAGGTCGCGCCGCCCAGGCTCCCGAGCAGCCACATCATCGCCGACCGGGCCGCCTCGCCCCGGGCGGCCCCGAACACCATCACGGTGGTGACCGCCTCGAAGCCGTACGCCAGCGCCGTACCGGTGAGGATCAGCCGCAGCGGGGTGAGTCCGTGCGGTGAGCGGGCCACCGCGTACACCAGGACCATCGCGGCGAGGGCCGAGGCGAACGCCGACGCCGACAGGGCCCACACGCCGAGTCCGGCGAACGCGCCCAGCAGGATCACGGCGTTGGCGCCCACCGCCGCGCCGGAGGAGATGCCGAGCACGAACGGGTCGGCGAGGGCGTTGCGCACCATGGCCTGCACGGCCACGCCGACGGCCGCGAGTCCGGCCCCGACGACCGCGCCGAGCACCACACGAGGCAGCCGTATCTCCCAGACGATGGTGTAGGCGGCGGCGTCGTCCGCGGACACGCTCCCGCCGGTCGAGCCGGCCCACAGGAAGCGGAGCACCCGCGCCCATCCGATCCCGGCGGCCCCGAGAGCGACGCCGCACCCGAGCGAGACCACCAGGAGCAGGGCCAGGCCGAGGACCAGCGGGACCACGGGTGTGCGGCGGGGAACCGGACTTCGGGGCACGGCTGGAACGTCCTTCGCCAAGGGCCGCTTCCGGACGTGCGGCGGAAGACGAGCCCGTACGGCCGTGCCGGCCGCGCGATCCCCTCTCGCAGTCCTCGGCGAGCAGTGAACGGTGTCGCGCCACCCACAGGTGATCGGGCTCGCGCGACGGACTCGGCCACCGCGCACACCGTTGCGGGTCAGCGCCGGACTCTCACCGGACTTCCCCCGCGGGAGGCTCGGGGAGCGTAACAAACGGGGCCGGCGCCCGGTCGGCCGGGACCACGGCGCCCGAGCCGCACGCGAAGTGCTGGGCCGGGCCGCCGCAGTTCCCGAACCGAACCGCACCGCACCGCACGTGAAGCACGGGCCGGTGAAACTTCCGTACCGTCCGCCGCCAAGGGCACCGCTACTCCGCGTTCCCCTCCCGCACCTTGGCGACGGCCGCCGCCACCTGTCGTTGCACCTCCTCCGGCACCGGGGCTCCGTGGACGGCGCCCATCAGGTCCTGGGCGAGGTGGTGCAGTTTGGTGTTGGTGTTCTGGGAGGCGGTGACGAGCACCGTCCAGGCGTCCTCGGTGCTCAGCCCGAAGGAGGCCATGACGATCCCGCGGGCCACGTCGATGGCCGGCCGGGTCCGCATGGCCCGGCGCAACTGGTCGACCTCCAGGCGCAGTTCCTCGTCGACCGCCACGGTCGGGGACGGCTCCACGGGGCCGGGGCCGGGGAACGGGACGAGGACAGGGGCCGGGACGGGCGCCGCGGCCACGGTGTCCGAGCCGCCGGAGTGTGCCGGAGTCCCGGTCATGAACAGCTCCCGGGCCCCGGTCAGGTCGAGCAGGCGCCCGACGACCGGGCCGCAGGTGCGGACGGTGACCGTCTTGCCCTGGTCGAGAGCCTCCCTGCGCAGGCTCAGCAGGACGTTGAGGCCCCCGCAGTCGCAGAACCGGACCTCGTCGAGATCCAGGTCCACCCCGGTGGCGGACCGGTCGAGAACGGCGCAGAGCTCGGGCTGGAGCTCCTGGGCTCCGATGTCGAACTCACCGCGGCAGGTGACGACCGTGCGGTCACCGGCCACGACGGGCTCGATCGTGGCCAGACACGGCGGTCGCGTGTCCGGCGCGGTGAGGGGCTGCGCCGAGTGCGCAGGTTCCGGCATGACCCTCTCCCCTTCATGTGCTCGGCTGCCTCTGACCCTCAGGTTCACCTCTGTCGTCCACACACGTCAACTAATACATGAAATTTACTTCAGGTTTTTGGATGCGTGAATACCTGGTCGCTAGACTGCTGCCATGGATGGAGTGCCCGAATCTCACACCGGATGGACGTTCGTCACCAATCACGCGCGGGTGCTGGCCGCGATCGCCGACAACCACAGCGCCCGGATCCGCGACATCGCCGCGCACTGCCGGCTGACCGAGCGTGCTGTGCAGAAGATCATTTCCGATCTGGAGCAGGACGGCTACCTCTCGCACGTGCGGGAGGGACGCACCAATACCTACCGCATCGACCCCGGCAAGGTCCTGCGTCATCCCGCCGAGGCCGGCCTGACGGTGGCGTCGCTGCTCTCCCTGCTCGTCCAGGACGAGGCCGACCGCAGTCCGCTCCCGGACACCCGGCGGACCACCAGGGCCTGACCGGCCCGACGCACGGCGCCCGCCCGGGCAGGGTGAGACGGCGGAAACGTCGCGTTCATGACACCCGGCCGCTCCGGTAACAACTGCTTCCTAGCGTTGACGGTCCGTGGGATCCGAGCCGTGCACAGGGCCGTGAACCGCTCATGACGGCCCGACGACTCCCCGGCCTGCCGACGACGCCAAGCGGGGCTCCCACGCATCCCCCACCCCCGCAGCAGTGCCACCGGGAGGCGTGACATGAGCACCACGGAGTCACGATCGGCGACGGCAGCCCCGTCGACATCCGCCGACCAGGCGGTCAAGGAGACCCTGGAGGACTACACCCTCCGGTTCGCGCCCCGCAGTTACCGCCGCTGGACCCCGATGGTCGTGGCCACCACGGCACTCGGCGGCATCGCCTACATGGCCGACTTCTCCATCGGCGCGGGCATCGGCCTGGCCCACGGCACCGGGAACGCGCTCGTGGCGATCGCGGTCGCCGCCGTCGTCATCTTCGTCACCGGCTTCCCCCTCGCCTACTACGGCGCCCGCTACAACATCGACCTCGACCTGATCACCCGCGGCTCCGGCTTCGGCTACTACGGCTCGGTCCTCACCAGCGTCATCTTCGCCAGCTTCACCTTCATCTTCTTCGCCCTCGAAGGCTCGATCATGGCCCAGGGCCTCAAGCTGGGCCTCGGACTGCCCCTGTGGCTGGGCTACCTGGTCTCCACGCTCATGGTCATCCCCCTGGTGATCTACGGCATGAAGGCCCTGAGCAAGCTCCAGGTGTGGACGACCCCGATCTGGCTGCTGCTGATGGTCGGGCCGCTCGTCTACCTGGTCTCCACCGACCCGGGCACCGTCGACCGCTTCCTCGCCTACGCGGGCACCGACGGAGACGGCGGCGTCAACACCGCGTCCGTGCTGCTCGGCGCCGGCGTGTGCCTCTCGCTCATCGCGCAGATCGGCGAGCAGATCGACTACCTGCGCTTCATGCCGCCCAGGACCGAGGCGAACAAGCGCACCTGGTGGACCGCCGTGGTCATGGCCGGACCCGGCTGGGTGGTGCTCGGCGCGCTCAAGCAGGCCATCGGTGTCTTCCTCGCCGTCTACATCCTGGCCAAGGTCGGACCCGACGTCGCACCCGAGCCGATCCAGCAGTTCAAGGGCGCCTTCGACGCGATGATGCCGTCCTGGCTGGTCCTCCCGCTGGCCGTGGCCCTCGTCGTGATCAGCCAGATCAAGATCAACGTGACGAACGCCTACTCCGGCTCGCTCGCCTGGACCAACTCCTTCACCCGCATCACCAAGCACTACCCCGGCCGCATGGTCTTCGTCCTGGTCAACCTGGGCTTCGCGCTCGCGCTGATGGAGGCCGACATGTTCAGCTTCCTCAACGACATCCTCGGCTTCTACTCGAACTGCGCGATCGCCTGGGTCGTCACCGTGGCCACCGACATCGGCATCAACAAGTACCTGCTCAAACTCTCCCCGCACGCCCCCGAGTTCCGCCGGGGCATGCTGTACGCCGTCAACCCGGTCGGTGTCGTGGCCTTCGTCGCCGCGTCCGGCCTGTCGATCGCCATGTACTTCCACGCCCTCGGCGACACCCTCCAGCCGTACTCCCCCGTCGCCGCCGCCGTCATCGCCTTCGTCCTCACCCCGCTGATGGCGGTCGTCACCAGGGGCAAGTACTACCTGCGCCGCACCGACGACGGCATCGACGAGCCGATGCTCGACCCCGACGGCAACCCGAGCGCCGTCACCTACGACTGCCACGTCTGCCGGCAGCCCTACGAGCGCCCCGACCTGACCGCCTGCGCCACCCACGACGCGGTGGTCTGCTCGCTGTGCCTGAGCACCGACAAGGTGGGCGACCACGTGCTGCCCGCCGCCGTCTGACACGGCGGTACGCGTTTTCCGGTACGGCTTCGGCGCGGTCCCCTCAGGCGGCCGCGCCGAACCACCTGGGCAGCCGGTCGAGGAGCTCCCGCTGATCCTCGCCGGCCCACGCCACATGGCCGTCCGGCCGCAGCAGGACCGCGGGGACGTCCAGTTCCGCGCCCGCGTCCACGACATGGTCGACCCGGTCCGCCCAGCCCGCCACGGAGAGCCGGCCGGTCCGGTCGAGCAGCAGTCCCCGGCCGCCGTGCATCAGCTCGTAGAGGCGGCCGCTCTGGAGCGGGAGGTCCCGAAGGCGTCGGCCGAGCAGCTCATGGCCCTCGCCGAAGTCGTAGCGGACGCCGATCGCCGTGATCTTCTCGATCAGGTACCGGTTCACCTCGTCGAAGTCCATCAGCTGCGACAGCAGCCGCCGCACCGCCTGCGGCCCCGGCTCCGTGGACAGCAGCTCCATCTGTGCGCGGGTGTTGTTCAGTACGTCGGCGGCCACCGGGTGCCGCTCGGCGTGGTAGCTGTCCAGCAGGCCCTCGGGTGCCCGGCCGGCCACCTCGGCGGCCAGTTTCCAGCCCAGGTTGAACGCGTCCTGGACACCGAGGTTGAGGCCCTGCCCGCCCACCGGCGGGTGGACGTGGGCCGCGTCCCCGGCGAGCAGCACCCGGCCCACCCGGTAGCGCTCTGCCTGCCGGGTGGCGTTGCCGAAGCGGGAGAGCCAGCGCGGTGAGTGCACGCCGAAGTCGGTGCCCGCGACCGCCCGGAGCCGGTACCTGAACTCCTCGATGGTCGGCGCGAGCGAGCGGTCCCCGGCCACCTTCTCGGCCGGCACGACGACCCGGTACAGACCGTCTCCCATGGGTCCGAGGCCGAACACCTTCTGGGTCCGGCGGATCTCGGTCACCACCTCGGTCACCGTCTCCGGCGGCACCCCCACCTCCATCGCGCCGAGCAGTGTCTCGGCCGTGGCGGGTGCGCCCGGGAAGCCGACGCCGAGCAGTTTGCGGACCGTGCTGCGGCCGCCGTCGCAGCCGACGAGATACCGCGCGTGCAGCCGTGTGCCGTCGGCGAGTTCGACGCTCACCCCGTCCTCGTCCTGGCTCAGCCCGACCAGCTCGCGGCCGCGCCGGATCTCGGTGCCGAGCTCGACGGCACGCTCGGCCAGCAGACGGTCGGTGACGGTCTGCGGGATGGCCAGGATGTAGGCGTGCGCGCTGTCCAGCCCGGTGGGCCAGGGCTTGTCGATGCCGGCGAAGTAGCCACCTGCCGTGAACTGCTTTCCGTGCGCGAGGAACCGCTCCAGCAGCCCGCGCTGGTCCAGCACCTCGATGCTGCGCACATGCAGGCCGAGCGAGCGGACGACCTCGGTCGGCTCCGTGTCCTTCTCCAGCACGACCACCCGCACACCGTGCAGCCGCAGTTCGGCCGCCAGCATCAGTCCGGTCGGTCCGCCGCCGACGACGATCACGTCGATCATCGGATCCCCCTCCTTGCCTGGGACGGAGATTGTGCGGCAGGACGGGGATCTTGCCGCAAGGCCCCCCGTGGGCTATACGTTGAAGAGGGCGAGGAGAGCGGTGCCTCCTGGCCCTCGCTCATGTGCGGCCTGGTTCAGGACGGCTGCAGATAGCGCGCCAGCAGGTCGTCCAGCGTCACCATCCCCGTGAGCGTGCCCGCCTCGTCCCGTACGACCGCCAGCGAGGACCGGTTGCGGCGCAGCAGGTCGATCGCGTCGGCGACCTTGGTGTCCTGCGTCAGCTCCGGGACCGGCCGGGCCAGCGCGCGGGCGGTGCCGGTGCGGCCCTGGGCGCGGGCCACCAGGGCGTCGCGGGCGTGCAGCGAGCCGAGGACGACGTCGCCCTCGCGGACCAGCATGCGGGTGCGGTCGTGCTCGGCGGCCGTGCGCAGGACGGTGTCGAGGTCGGCGGTGCCGGGCACCGAGGTGATCTCCGCGGCCGGGATGCGGAGGTCCCCGACCGGGGTCTCGGGCTCGGTGAGCGAGCGCGTGAGCAGCTCCGAGTCGGCTTCGCTGATCAGTCCCAGCCGCTCCGACTCCTCCACCAGATGGGTGAGTTGCTCACGGTTGTGCACGGCGGCGAGTTCGTCGCGCGGGGTGACCCGGCACAGCCGGACCAGTGCGTTGCTCATCCTGTTCAGCACCGAGAGCAGCGGCCGGACCACCTTCACCACGGCCCGGAACGGCGGCGAGAGCAGCATCGCGGAGCGCTCCGGGTGGGCGATCGCCCAGGACTTGGGGGCCATCTCGCCGACCACCATGTGCAGGAACACCACGACGATCATCGCGAACACGAAGGCGATGCCGTAGCTGAGCGCGCTGGGCAGGCCCAGGTCGTGCAGCAGCGGGTCGAGTTCGTGGGAGATCGCGGGCTTGGAGACCGAGCCGAGGCCCAGGGTGCAGACGGTGATGCCGAGTTGGGCGCCGGCCAGCATGAGCGACAGCTCGCGCATCCCGGCCAGGGCCGCCCGCGCGCCGCGGCGGCCCTCCGCCGCGGCCTTCTCCATGCGGTGCCGCTTGGCGGCGACCAGAGCGAACTCGGCGGCGACGAAGAACCCGCTGCCGATCAGCAGCAGGACGGTGACGAAGAGCGCCGTCGGAAAGCTCATGCCTCGCCCACCCTCTCGATGCGGACCCGCTCCGGCACATGCCGGTCCAGGGTGCGTACGTCGATCACCGCGCGCCCTCCGTCGGGCAGTTCGACGGTGATCCGGTCCCCGATCGCCGGGAAGCGGCCGAGGCGGTCCACGACCAGGCCCGCGACGGTGTCGTAGTCCTCCTCCTCGGGCAGCTCGATGCCGGTGGCGTCCGCGATCTCGTCGAGGCGGCGGCCGGCGTCGACCAGCCAGCCGTCCCCGTCGGGCACGGCGGCTTCGGTGACGGTGTCGGTCTCGTCGGCGATGTCGCCGACGAGTTCCTCGGCGATGTCCTCGTAGGTGACGATGCCGGCGACTCCGCCGTGTTCGTCCAGGACGACCGAAAACTCGTCGTCCCGTTCCCGCATCTGCTGGACCGCCTCCGGCAGCGGGAGTGTGTCGGGCAGCAGGAGCGGGGTGCGGGCGAGGGCGCCCGCGGTGGTCCGGGTCAGCTGATCGGCGGGCAGACGCGTCAGCTCCCGTACGCCCAGGACTCCGGGTACGTCGTCCGGGTGGTCGCCGAGGACGGGGTAGGTGGAGTGGCCGTGCTTGGCGATCAGGTCGATCGCCTCGGCGGCGGTGGCGTCGCGCCGGACGAAGACGACGTCCACGCGCGGCACCATCACCTCGTCGAGGGTGCGCTCGGAGAACTCCAGGGCGTGGTCGAGGAGTTCGGCGGTGTCCCTGGGCAGTTCGCCCTGTTCGTGGGACTCGCCGATGAGGTGGCCGAGCTCCTCCAGGGTGGCGCCGTGGTGGAGCTCCTCGACGGGCTCGATGCCGACCCTGCGGAGCAGGCGGTTGGCCGCGCCGTCGAAGACGTGCACCAGCGGGCCGACGACCTTGAGGTAGCCGAGCGTGGAGGGTGCGAGGGCCTTCGCGAGCCGCTCGGGGACGGCGATCGCGAGGTTCTTCGGGGCGAGCTCGCCGAGGACCATCTGGACGACGGTGGCCAGGACGAAGGCCAGCACGACGGAGATGCCGCCGACGGCTCCCTCGGGGATGCCGAGGCCGGTCAGGGCGGGTTCGAGCAGCGCGGAGACCGACGGTTCGGCGATGAAGCCGACGACCAGGCCGGTGACGGTGATGCCGAGCTGGGCGCCGGAGAGCATGAAGGACAGCCGCCCCAGCACCTTCAGCGCGCGGGCGGCCCTTCTGTCACCGGCCTCCGCCTCGCGGGAAAGGGCGAGCCGGTCCGCGGAGACGTACGCGAACTCCTGGGCGACGAAGTAGCCGGTGCCGGCGGTCAGCAGGAACACGGCCAGCAGGCCCAGCAGGGCACTCGTGGTGCTCAACGGCGGGCCGATCGCGTCGGGCGGGAGTCCGACGGTGTGGCGGACACGGGCTTGCTCCTTCGGTGGTGAGGCGCGTGGTGTGAACGACCGGGGCGTGGGTGTCGTTCCCAGATCTACCAGCCGGGCGGCGCGGCCGCCCGGCGGTCACGGGGTGACCGGCGTCGGCCCGACCAGCTCGGACAGGACGTCCTCCATGGTCACGAACCCGAGGACGGCCCCCGTCTGACCGGTCACCGCCGCCAGATGGCTCCCGTCGGCGCGCAGTGCGGTGAGGGTGTCGTCCAGCGGGGTGTCGATGCGGACCCGGGTGACCGGGTGCAGGGTGGTGCGAGGGAAGGGCCGGTCGCGGTCGGTGACGCCGAGGGTGTCCTTGATGTGCAGATAGCCCAGCAGGGTGCTGTCAGGACCGGTGACGGGGAAGCGGGAGTAGCCCGCCTCCGCGGCGACCCGCTCCAGCCGCGCCGGGGTGACCAGGGCGTCCACGGTCCGCATGTTCTGCGTGGGGACGAGGATCTCGCCGACCGGCCGGGTGCCCAGCTCCAGCGCGTCCCGCAGCCGTTCCCCGTCGGCGGGCGAGAGCAGTCCGGCCTCGCCGGACTCGACGACCATGCGGGCGAGCTGGTCGTCGGTGAAGACCGACTCGACCTCGTCCTTGGGTTCGACGCGCAGCAGCTTCAGCAGGGCGTTGGCGAAGGCGTTGATGCCGAACACGAAGGGCCTGAGCGCGCGCGTGAGGGCCACCAGCGGCGGTCCGAGGAGCAGCGCGGTGGGCACGGGTGCGGCGAGGGCGATGTTCTTGGGCACCATCTCGCCGATCAGCATGTGCAGATAGGTGGCCAGCGACAGGGCGATCACGAACGCGATCGGATGGACCAGGCCGTCCGGGACGCGGGCCGCCTCGAAGCCGGGTTCCAGCAGGTGCGCGATGGCCGGTTCGGCGACGGCGCCGAGCACCAGCGAGGAGACGGTGATGCCGAGCTGGGCGGTGGCCATCATCGCGGAGAGGTGTTCGAGGCCCCACAGGGTCATCCGGGCCCGCTTGTGACCGTCACGCGCGCGTGGCTCGATCTGGCTGCGGCGCACGGAGATCAGGGCGAACTCGCCGCCCACGAAGAAGGCGTTGGTCAACAGCGTCAGGGCGCCGACGAGCAGCTGGACGGTGGTCATCGGGTCTCCTCCCCGGTCCGGACCAGGGCCGGCGCGGTGATCCGGACACGGTCGGCCCGGTGATGGTCGACCTCCAGGACCTCCAGCCGCCAGCCGTCGTCCATGGCGAGGTCGTCGCCCTTGGCGGGAATGCGCGCGAGGCGGGTGGCGACCAGTCCGGCCACGGTCTCGTACGGCCCCTCGGGCGCCCTGAGGCCTATCTCGCCGAGCCGGTCGACGCGGACGGATCCCTCGGCCTCCCACGCCCCGTCACCGGCGGGCCGCAGATCGGGGGTCTCGACCGGGTCGTGCTCGTCGCGGACCTCGCCGACGACCTCCTCGACGATGTCCTCGACCGTCGCCACGCCCGCCGTGCCGCCGTACTCGTCGATGACGACGGCCATGGTGCGAGTGGCGCGCAGCCGCTCCAGGAGCCGGTCGGCGGTGAGGCTGTCCGGGACCAGCAGGGGCGCGGTGGCCAGATCGGTGACCGGGGTGGCGGCCCGTCGCCCGGGCTCCAGGGCGAGCACGTCGCGGATGTGCACGGTGCCGACGACCTCGTCCAGGCTGTCGCGGTAGACCGGGAAGCGGGACAGGCCGGTGGCGTGGGTGAGGTTGGCCGCGTCGGCGGCGGTGGCGTGGGCTTCGAGGGCCTTGACGTCGACGCGGGGCGTCATGACGTTCTCGGCGGTCAGCTCGCCCAGGTGCAGGGTGCGCACGAACAGTTCGGCCGAGTCGGCCTCCAGGGCGCCCTCGGCGGCGGAGTGCTCGGCGAGCGCGACGAGCTCCTCGGGGCTGCGGGCGGAGACCAGCTCCTCGGCGGGCTCCAGGCCGAAGCGTCGTACGAAACGGTTCGCGGTGTCGTTGAGATGGCGGATGAACGGGCCGAAGAAGGCCGTGAAGGCGCTCTGCGGTCCCGCGACGACCTTGGCGACGGCCAGCGGCCGGGAGATCGCCCAGTTCTTCGGCACCAGCTCGCCGATCACCATCAGCACGACGGTGGACAGGGCCACACCGAGCGCGGTCGCCACCGGAGCGGCGGCCCCGCCCAGTCCGGCGGCCTCCAGCGGGCCCCTGAGCAGCGCCGCGAGGGAGGGTTCGGCGAGCATGCCGATCACCAGCGAGGTGACCGTGATGCCGAGCTGGGCGCCGGAGAGCTGGAGGGTCAGCCGGCGTACGGCTTTCAGCGCGCCCTGGGCGCCGCGCTCACCGGCCTCGGCGGCCCGCTCCAGGTCGCCTCGCTCGACGGTGGTCAGGGAGAACTCGGCCGCGACGAACACACCGCAGGCCAGAGTGAGGAGCAGGGCAAGCACCAGCAGCAGGATCTCGGTCACCGGGCCACCCCCGCCCTTTCGTTCGTGGGGGATGCGGCGCGGCCGGTACTGGGAGGCTCACCCATCGCGGAACTGTGGCTCCTTCTGGTCGGGGCAGGTCCCACCAATAGTAAAGGACAGGCAAAGCAACCTGGAGGGCGACCGAAGGCGAGCGGGTACGCTGCCGGTCGGCGGGCATCTCGTCCGACTTCGGTGTCACCCTGACGGAGGCCTTCTCCATGTTCGGACTGAGCGAACTCGCGATCATCCTGATCGTCGTCATAGCCGTCATCGCGATCAAGAAGGGCCCGGAGCTGACCCGCACGGCGGGCAGGTCGGCGCGCATCCTCAAGGCGGAGGCCCGCGCGGCGCAGGAGGGCCGCCCCGAACCCCAGGTCATCCCGGGAGAGGTCCTGCGGCCCGAAGGCACCGGGGGCACGGGGGGCGCCGAGGGCACCGAACAGGGGCCCGGAACCCGCTGAGGAGCCCGGCGTTCCCGCGCGGTCCCCGGTTTCCCTGCCGGCCGGCCCCGCGATGATCCATGATGAGCGGGCCATGCACCCGCCGACCACGACCACACGCGCGCCACTGCCCGTTCTGCGGGCCGCGGTGTTCTCCGTCGTCGGCACGGTGCTCGGGGTCAGCGCCCATCATCTGCTCGCCGAGGGCCCGGTGCCCTGGCGGCAGGGGGCCGCCGCGACGGCCGTGCTCTTCGCGGTGGGGCTCCTCGGCGCGCAGCGGCCCAGAAGCCTCGCGACGGTGGTCGCCTGCAGTGTGGCGGGACAGTCCGGGCTGCATCTGTGGCTGACGCTCACCGCGGCCGGGCATCCCGGCGGACACCTGCACGGCGCCCACCCGGTGTGGCCGGGTCCGCTGCACGGCTCCCTCGCCATGACGGCGGCCCACTCGCTGGTCGCCGCACTCGTCGCCGTCCTGCTGCACCGCGCGGACGCGGCCTGCTGGAGTGTGGCCCGCGGGGTGACGGCGGCGCTCGACGCGGTACGGGACCGGCTGGCCGCCGCCCGGCTGCTGTGCGCCCGGCCCACCTCGCCCGTGCCGACGGCCACGGTGCCCGTCGTGCCGGCGAACGACGAACGGCCGCTCACCGCATGGCCGTTGCTGGCACACGCGGTGGTACGGCGGGGTCCTCCCGGGGCGAGCGCGGCTCTCGCCCCCTGACCCCACCGGGACGCCGGTCCGGCCCACGCCGGGCGGCCGCCCCGCCATGCCACCCTGCCTGGAGAACTCCATGTCCCGTATCACCCTGCCCCGCCTGTCCGTCGCGGCCGCCACAGCCGTGACCGCCGTGCTCCTGACGGCCGTTCCGGCCGCCGCCCACACCGAGGTCGAGGCCGACAAGGCGCAGGCCCTCGCCGAGAACGTCACCGTCTCCTTCCACGCCGAGGCCGAGTCCGACACCTCCGGGATCAAGGAGGTGCGCGTGGTCCTGCCCGAGGGCATCGCCCCGGCCGACGTGGCGTACGGCGAGGGCCCCAAGGGCTGGAAGTTCAACGCGACCGACGACGGCTACACCGTCGGGGGCGCGGAGCTGAAGACCGGCACGAGCGCCGAGTACTCCGTCGTCGTACGGCAGTTGCCCGACGCCGAGGAGGTGCCTTTCAAGACCCTCCAGACCTACGGCGACGGGCATGTCGACCGCTGGATCGAGCTGGACGAGAACGGGGAGAACCCGGCGCCGACACTGAAGCTCAAGGCGGCGGCACCGGGCGCGAAGCCGGTCGCCTCCTCGCCCGGCGCGTCGGCGTCACCGTCGCCGTCGCCCACCCCCGAGAGGACGACCCCGCCGGCCTCCCCGCAGGCCGCCGGCACCGGCAAGGACGATGACGAGGACAACGGGGTGTCCGCGGTTGCCTGGACCGGCATCGGTGCGGGGATCCTCGTGGCCGCGGCCGCCGTGGTCTTCGCGGTACGGCGGCGGGGCGGCGCCGGGGAGTAGGCGCACCGGGTCGGGCGGTTTTCCGCCGCGTCCCGGATGAATCCCCCGCCTCCGGGTAGGCCAGCCACACGGCGTACCCGGAGATGGAGAGCCATGACCTGCGCGAACTCCCCCGCACGGCACGGGACCTGGGCGATGGCCCTGGCTGTCACCGCCCTCGTCCTCACCGGAGCCTGCGACGACGGCGACGGCGGTGCCCCGGAGGCCTCCCGTACGGGCCGGCCCTCCGTCACCGGCTCGCCGGGCGCGACCACGCCCGAGGGCTCCCCGTCGCTGTCCTCCTCCCCGTCACCGACCGCCACCGCGCCCTCGGATCCGGAGCAGGCCGAGCAGGACATCCGCGAGGCGTGGAGGGTCCTCTTCGACCCGAAGTCCTCCCTGGAGCGGCGCAGTGAGGTCGTCGAGGACGGCGACGGGAACGCCCTGATGATCGACAACCTCTTCCGCGACCCGAGCGGCAGCAGGTTGCGCGCCGAGGTGACCTCCGTGTCGTACACCTCGGACGTGCTCGCCGTGGTGGCCTACGACCTCACGCGCGAGGGCGAGGACCGCCGGCTGGACACCGGCGGCCCGGGGGCGGCCGTACTCCAGGACGGTGGCTGGAAGGTCGCGCTGCGCACGGTCTGCGCCCTGACGCGGCACGCGCGGGACGCCCCCGAGGCGCCCAGCTGTGCGGCACCCTCACCCTCCGCCGGCCCGGCCTCCAGCCCTGCTACCCGCCCTGCCGGAACAGGTCGTTGAGCTCCGTCTGGGAGAGCTGCTCCTCGGCGTAGGAGAAGGTGCCGAGGTCCGCCAGCTCGCGTGCGGCGTCGAGCAGATGGCGGTACATCGCGCGGGCGATGCTGCCGCCGACGGTGACCCGCCGGACGCCGAGTCCGCGCAGGTCGTCGAGGGAGAGCGCGCTGCCGGTCAGGCCCATGACCACGTTGAGCGGGCCGTCGAGTTCACGGACCAGGGTGGCGATGGTCCCGGCGTCGGCGGCACCGGGGACGAACGCGCAGTCCGCACCGGCCTCCAGATAGGCGTTGGCCCGGCGTACGGCCTCGTCGAGCGTTCCCCCGACCAGGAGCACGTCGGTGCGGCCGACCAGGACGAAGGGCTCGCCGTCGGCCGCCAGCCTCTCGCGGGCGGCACGGATCCGGTCGGCGGAGAGCTTCTCGTCGTGGAGCGGACCGGTGCGGTCGCCGGTGAAGTCCTCGATGTTGCCGCCCGCGGCTCCGGCGGCCAGGGCCCTCGCGACGGTGGCGGCGACCGTGTCGGGCGACTCGCCGTAGCCGTCCTCCAGGTCCACGCTCAGCGGTACGGCGATCCCGCCCGCGATCTCCCGGACCCGGCCCAGCATGGTCTCGCGGTCGACGCGGTCCTCGGGCGGCTGCTCGGCGAAGAAGTCGTGGTCGGGCCGTCCGAGGGAGAACGCGACGCCCGCGCTCGTGGTCGCCACGGCCGGGAACCCGGCCTCCTCCAGGATCCGGGCACTGCCCACGTCCCACGCGTTGGGGAGCAGAAAGCAGCCCTCCCGGTGCAGTTCGACGAAGCGCTGTGCCCTGGCTCGGCTGTCGGTGTCCACACGGTCCTTCCCGGCCCGCCGCCCCTCGACGGGCTCCAGGAGAACGTACGCCCGAGGGCCGCGCGCGGCGGACTCCTTTTTCCGGCGTCGTCCAACGGCACCGGGCCGCGGCCGGTGAATCGGGCGCCGCCGTGAACGCGGAGCGGTGCGCAGCCGTAGGTACGACAGACGGCCTCGGTGCACAGCCGTGGCACAGCCCCCCTCTAGGATGAGCCCGATGACCAGCTCCGAGCACCCCACGCGTCCGCCCCGGTGGCGCGCGCTGCTCGTGCTCGGGCTGCTCTTCGGGGTGCTGGGCATGCACGCCCTGGCGCCCGGTGGCGGCACGGCCGGACACGAGAGCGGGTCCGCCCACATGACGACGGCCGCCGTCGCCGTCGACACGGTCTGCCACGACGGCTGCGGCTCGGGCCACCTCCACCACGCCGACGCGACCTGTGCGTCGGGAGCCGTGAGCGGCGGGCCCGCGTTGCCCGCGCTCGTCCCCGACCCGTCGTCGGGCGGCCTCGGCACGGTCGACCTGTGCGCGCAGACGGCCGCGGCCCAGGAAGGCGCCCGCGCACCGCCCTCCCTCGCGGAACTCCAGCTCCTGCGGATCTAGACACGGCGTGCTCCGTCACGTCCAGATCCCCTTTCACAGCACAGGAGTTCCAGCATGCGCACCACCCGTACCCTGATCCGCCGTGCCTGTCTCACGGCGGTCGCCGTGAGCGCCGCCCTCACCCTCACGGCCTGTGGCGGTGACAGCGACGACAGCGGCTCGGCCGCCTCGAAGCCCTCGGCGTCCGCCGCCTCGGTCGGCACCCACAACAAGCAGGACGTCTCCTTCGCGCAAGGCATGATCCCGCACCACCAGCAGGCCGTGGAGATGGCCGAACTGGCCGCCGGCCGGGCCTCCGCCGCCGAGGTCAAGGACCTCGCCGCCCGGATCGAGAAGGCGCAGGGCCCGGAGATCGAGACCATGACCGGCTGGCTGAAGACCTGGGACGAGAGCGTCCCCGAGGCGATGCCCGGCATGGACCACTCCGCGCACTCCGGCATGGCCGGGATGATGGACAGCGCCGACATGGACAAGCTCAAGAAGTCCTCCGGCAAGGACTTCGACTCCATGTTCCTGACCATGATGGTCGAACACCACGAGGGCGCCGTCGAGATGGCCACGACGGAGAAGGCCAAGGGCGAGTACCAGGCCGCCACGGCCATGGCCGGTGACATCATCACCACGCAGAACGCCGAGATCAGCGAGATGAAGAAGCTCCTCGGCGCCAACTGATTCGTCCGCGTCTCCCCCGCGGGGCCCGTGCCGGCCGGCACGGGCCCCGCGGTGAGCGTCCGTCACCTCCGGCAGGACATCGCCCTCCGCGCCCGGTGACCGGACGGTTCGCGGGGCCTTCTCCGGGCACCCGAAGAAGGACTCTGCGGATCCACGAGGAGCGACAGTGACGACAGGGCGACTCCCCGATCACGAGCAGCGCATCCTGGACGAGGTGGAGCGCGCCCTGCGCCGCGATCGCCGTCTGGCCCGCCGGATGCGCACCCTGCGACTGCGCCGGCGGCCGGACCTGTCCCGGGTGACGCGCTACCGGCCGCACGTCCTGACCGTGGGCCTGTTGCTCGCGGTGTCGGTCGCGCTGATGGTGACGGGCATCGTCACCTCGCGGCCCGCGGTGATCTGGGCCTTCGCGGCCGTCTGGCCCCTGACCCTGTTCGCGGTGTTCCGGCTGCTGTGCCGCTGGACGGAATCCTGAGCCTCACGCCTCGCCGTTCTCGAAGGCCGACTCGATCGGCCGCTCGTCGACCAGGACCCGCCCCTGCGGCGGCCCGGTGAGCAGCGCGCGGACGGCCGTCAGCACGTCCGGCGCGACATGCCCGGCCCGTGCCGTCTCCTGAGGCCGGGTCCGCTCGTCCGGTACGAGGATCCCGTGGGCGCCCACCCGGGCCGCGGCCTCGGCGTCCGCGGCGGTGCCGACGACCACGCAGTCGCCCGGCGCGGTGCACACCCGGCCCGCGGCCCAGAGGATCAGGCCCGGTTCGGGCGGACGGCAGTGGCAGCCGTCGTCGGGGCCGTGCGGGCACACTCCCCAGATGTCGAAGGGGCCGAGGAGTTCGTCGACGCGGTGGTTGGCGGCCCGTGCGTCGGCGTCGCCGAGTCGCCCGTGTCCCCCGTCCGGCCGCAGGGACAGGAACCCGGTGCGGACGCCGTGCAGGCGCAGCATGCCGAGCGCCTCACGGGCACCCGGCGCCGGGCGCACCCGGTCGGGGTCGGACGGATCCGTGGCGAGGATGCTGTCACGGTCGAACAGCACCGTACGCACGCGCGTCATGGGCCACCTCCCTGCTCTCGCATGTACTTCTGCCTCTCCCCGAGTAACCGCGCACGGCCGGTCCATGCGGCGTGGCGCGATCAACAGGTCGGGGGAGGCGGTGCGGCGGGCGGGCGCCCGAGGTACGTCTTCCCGCCCACATCCCCCTGCGCCAAGTATGTGAGACGCCCGCGAAATCGCCGCTGAACAGGCCCGATTCCCTAAGATCAGTTCGTGGTCACCTTCCTCCTCGAACGCACGGCCCCGCTCTCCCAGGACGAGGCCTGGCGCCGCCTCACGGAATGGCCCCGCCACGGCGAGGTCGTCCCCATGACGCGCGTGCGTGTCGAGCCGCCGGGACCGACGGCCGAGGGCACGCTCGTCGTCGCCCGTTCGGGGATCGGCCCGCTCGGCTTCGACGACCCCATGGAGGTCACCGTCTGGCGCCCGCCCACGGAGGGCGTGTCGGGGCTGTGCCGACTGGAGAAGCGCGGCCGGGTGGTGAAGGGCTGGGCCGAACTGGAGGTGCACCCGGGTCCGGGAGGCCGCGCCCGCGTGATCTGGCGGGAGCAGATCGGAATCCGTCTCCTGCCCGGCCCGTTCGACCCTGTGCTGCGCATCTCGGCCCGGTCGGTCTTCGGCCGGGCGCTCAACCGGCTGCTGCGGACGGCCTGAGAAGCGTGCAACAGTGGCCGCCATGACGGCAGTTGACGGTACGAACGTACAGGTGGACGAGGTCGAGGCGCTGGCGGTGGACGGGCTGCGGTGGCTGGTGGCCGCCGCGCGGGAGAGCGCGGACGGCGCACTGGCCTGGCCGGCCACGCCCGGTCAGCTGGAGACCGACCCGACCCTCTACAGCGGCACGGCAGGAATCGTCTGCGTGCTCCTGGAGGCGTGGCGGCACCTGGGCGACGACTCCTACGCCGATCTGGCCCTGCGGGCGGGCCGCGGTGTGGCCGCCGCCGTCGACGGCCACCAGGACGACTCGCTGTACTTCGGCCGGTCCGGCATGGCCCTGGTCCTGCACACCCTGGGCGACGAGTTCGACGACACCGCGTGCGGTGCGGCGGCCGACCGCGCGATGGCGCTCGTGCGGTCCCACTTCGACGGGGAGCGCTGGGGCGAGCTGTTCGAGCTGATGGGCGGCAACGCCGGGACGGGCCTGGCCGCCCTGGCGGTCGGCGACCCGGAGTTCGCCGTCCTCGCGGTGGAGCCTTACCTGCGGGCCGCGGAGAAGACCCCGTGGGGGGTCACCTGGCCGCACCGTCCGGGCACGGACGCCCGCATGCACCACATGTCGCACGGCACGCTGGGCATCGCCTACGCCCTCGCCCGGATCGGCCGCGCGACGGGCCGCGCCGACCTGGTCGACCTGGCGCTTGCGGCGGTCGCGGACGTCGTGGCACGCGACGAGGGCGGCCCGGACGGCTTCCTGGTCCGGCACTCCACCCCGCAGTTCCGGCCGGACGTGATCGAGCCGATCAGCTACGGCTGGTGCCACGGCCCGGCCGGCGACGCCCAGTTGTTCCGGCTGCTGCGCGAGATCCACGGAGACCCTGCCTGGGCCGCGCTCGCCGACCGCTGCCTGCACACGCTCGTCCGGTCCGGTCTCCCCCGCCGCCTGCGGCCGGGGTTCTGGGACAACAACGGCCGTTGCTGCGGCACGGCGGGCGTCCTCGCCCTGGTCGGCGACCTGATCGCCGAAGGAGCAGGTGGACAGGAGACCCACGACTTCGCTCAGGTCCTGGTCGCCGACCTCGCCGCCCGTGCCGTCCGGGACGCCGACGGCGCCCGCTGGTCCAACGTCGAGCACCGGGCCACCCCGAGCGACCTCGCCCCCCGCACCGACTGGGCGCAGGGCAGCACGGGCATCGTGCGGGAACTGCTGCGCTTCGTCCGGCTGAGCCGGGGCGGCGATCCGCGGTACACGTTCACCTGGCCGGACCAGCCCCTGGTGTCCGCTCAGGCCACCGAGCCGATCCGCCGGGGCGGTACCGACGTCACGTCGTGATGGATCGGGGTGTGCGCGCCGGTGAGGGAGACCCCGCTGCCGCCGCGCCGGGCCGCGACTATCTCCGCGGCGATGGACAGGGCCGTCTCCTCCGGCGTACGGGCGCCCAGGTCCAGGCCGATGGGTGAGTGCAGCCGGGCCAACTCCAGCTCGGTGACGCCTACTTCGCGAAGGCGTTCGTTGCGGTCGAGGTGGGTGCGGCGGGAGCCCATGGCGCCCACGTAGGCGACCGGCAGGCGCAACGCCAGCCGGAGCAGGGGGACATCGAACTTGGCGTCGTGGGTCAGCACGCACAGGACCGTCCGCGCGTCGACCTCCGTGCGCTCCAGGTACCGGTGCGGCCACTCGACGACGATCTCGTCGGCCTCCGGGAAGCGGGCCCGGGTCGCGAAGACGGGACGCGCGTCGCACACGGTGACCCGGTGGCCGAGGAACTTGCCGATCCGCACCAGCGCCGACGCGAAGTCGATCGCACCGAAGACGATCATCCGGGGCGGTGGCACGGAGGACTCGACGAGCACGGTGAGCGGGGCGCCGCAGCGCGAGCCCTGTTCGCCGATCTCCAGGGTGCCGGTGCGGCCCGCGTCCAGGAAGGCGCCCGCCTCGGCAGCGACCGTGCGGTCCAGTTCGGGGTGGGCGCCGAAGCCACCGTGACCGGCGAGGTCCCCGGGCTGCACGACGAGCGCGCGGCCGACGAGTTCCCGCGGTCCGGAGACGATCCGCGCCAGCGCCGCCGCCCGGCCTCCCGCCGCGGCTTCGAGGGCGGCCGCGACCACCGGCCGGGCGGGGTCGCCCGCCCGGACCGGGGTGACGAGGATGTCGATGACGCCGCCGCAGGTCAAACCGACGGCGAAGGCGTCCTCGTCGCTGTAACCGAAGCGTTCGAGGACCGACTCCCCGTCCGCCAGGGCCTGTTGGCACAGCTCGTAGACCGCGCCCTCCACACAGCCGCCGGAGACCGAGCCGATCGCCGTGCCGTCGGCGTCCACCGCGAGGGCGGCGCCGGGCCGGCGGGGCGCACTGCCGCCGACGGCCACCACGGTGGCCACGGCGAAGTCGCGTCCCTGCTCGACCCACCGGTGCAGCTCGTCGGCGATGTCCAGCATGTCTCGGTCTCCTTAACAGCGGTTGCGTACAGGTGCGTTCGAGCGTGCTAGTGCACGCCCATCCAGCTCTCGATGGGGTTGAGGGCGTAGTACACCAGGAAGATCGCCGTGAGTCCCCACATGAAGGCGCCGATCTCCCGCGCCTTGCCCTGCGCGACCTTGATCGCGACGTAGGAGATGACGCCCGCGGCGACACCGGCCGTGATCGAGTAGGTGAACGGCATGATCACGACGGTCAGGAAGACCGGGATCGCGGTGGCGCGGTCGGCCCAGTCGACATGGCGGGCGTTCATCATCATCATGGCACCGATCACCACGAGGGCGGCGGCCGCGACCTCGCCGGGCACGATCGCCGTGAGCGGGGTGAAGAAGAGACAGGCCGCGAAGAACAGGCCGGTGACGACGGAGGACAGGCCGGTGCGGGCGCCCTCGCCCACGCCCGTCGCCGACTCGACGAAGACGGTCTGTCCGGAGGCACCGGCCACGCCGCCGATGGCACCGCCCGCTCCGTCGATGAACAGCGCCTTGGACAGGCCCGGCATCCGGCCCTGCTCGTCGGCGAGCTTCGCCTCGGTGCCGACGCCGATGATGGTGGCCATCGCGTCGAAGAACCCGGCGAGCACCAGCGTGAACACGATCATGCCGACCGTCATCGCGCCGACCTCGCCCCAGCCGCCGAACTCCACCTTCCCGAAGATCGAGAAGTCCGGCATGGAGACCGCGCTGCCGTGCAGTTCGGGAGCGCCGCTCGCCCACTGCTTCGGGGCGATGGCACCGGCCGCGTTGAGGACGACGGCGAGCACGGTCCCGCCGACGATGCCGATGAGGATCGCCCCGGGGACGCCTCGCGCCTGGAGCATGAAGATGGCGAGGAGGGTGACGGCGAACAACAGGACGGGCCAGCCCGCGAGTTCACCGGCCGGGCCGAGCGTCACCGGGGTCGCCTTGCCCTGGTGGACGAAGCCGGCCTTGTAGAAGCCGATCAGGGCGACGAACAGGCCGATGCCCATGGTGATGGCGTGCTTGAGGGCCAGCGGGATGGCGTTCATGATCATCTCGCGCAGGCCGGTGACGACCAGCAGCATGATGACCACGCCGTACAGCACGCACATGCCCATGGCCTGCGGCCAGGTCATCGCGGGCGCGACCTGCGAGGACAGCACGCCGGAGACGGACAGGCCGGCGGCGAGCGCGAGGGGCACCTTGCCGAAGAAGCCCATCAGCAGCGTGCTGAGGGCCGCCGCGAACGCCGTCGCGGTGATGAGCGCCTTCTGGCCGAGGGTGTCCCCGGCCGCGTCCTTGCCGGACAGGATCAGGGGGTTGAGCAGGAGGATGTACGCCATCGCCATGAAGGTGGTGACGCCGCCGCGCAGTTCGCGCGCGACCGTGGATCCTCGCCGGGATATGTGGAAGTACCGGTCGAGCCAGGACCTGCCGGCCGGGACGCGGGTGCCTTCTCCCGCGTCTTCGGCCGTGGTCCTGGGTTCCAGGGACTGCTGGGTCATGGTGCCGTCTCCCAAGGTTCACAGGGGCACCCGTGCGACCGCCTTTTCGGGCACGGGATTTGGGATGTGCACGACCCGGGGGACGGCCCAGGACGGACAGTTGGGGCCCGGGGGATCAAGTCCCCCGGGGAACTCACCGGTTGATCAGGTGCCGGTCAGGTGCTCCGGCCGTACCGGTGTCCGGTTCAGCTCCAGTCCGGTCGCGTTGCGGATCGCCGCGAGGACGGCCGGGGTGGAGGACAGGGTGGGTGCCTCACCGACGCCGCGCAGCCCGTACGGGGCGTGGTCGTCGGCGAGTTCGAGCACGTCGACGGGGATGGTCGGCGTGTCGAGGATGGTGGGGATCAGGTAGTCCGTGAAGGAGGGGTTCCTGACCTTCGCCGTCTTCGGGTCGACGATGATCTCCTCCATCACCGCGACGCCCAGGCCCTGGGTCGTGCCGCCCTGGATCTGGCCGATGACGGACAGCGGGTTCAGCGCCTTGCCGACGTCTTGGGCGCAGGCCAGTTCGATCACCTTGACCAGCCCGAGCTCGGTGTCGACCTCGACGACCGCGCGGTGGGCGGCGAAGGAGTACTGGACGTGTCCGAAGCCCTGCCCGGTGCGCAGGTCGAAGGGCTCGGTCGGCCGGTGCCGCCACTCCGCCTCGACCTCGACGCTCTCGTCCTCGAGCACGTCGGCCAGGTCCGCGAGGACCTCACCGCCGTCGGTGACGACCTTGCCGCCCTCCAGGAGCAGCTCGGCGGTGGCCCAGGCGGGGTGGTACGAACCGAACTTGCGGCGCCCGAGCTCCAGGACCTTCTCCCGGACGAGCTCGCAGGAGTTCTTCACGGCGCCGCCGGTGACGTACGTCTGGCGCGAGGCCGAGGTCGAACCCGCCGAGCCCACCTGGGTGTCCGCCGGGTGGATGGTCACCTGGGCGACACCGAGCTCGGTGCGGGCGATCTGCGCGTGGACGGTGACCCCGCCCTGGCCGACCTCCGCCATCGCGGTGTGCACGGTGGCGACGGGCTCGCCGCCGACGACCTCCATGCGCACTCGCGCCGTCGAGTAGTCGTCGAAGCCCTCGGAGAAGCCGACGTTCTTGATGCCGACCGCGTAGCCGACCCCGCGGACCACGCCTTCGCCGTGGGTGGTGTTGGACAGACCGCCCGGCAGCTGCCGTACGTCGGCCGCCTCACCGGCCGAGAGCCACTGCTGCTCCGGCGGCAGGGGCATCGCCTTGACGCGGCGCAGGAGTTCGGCGACCGGGGCAGGGGAGTCGACGGGCTGGCCCGTCGGCATGATCGTGCCCTGCTCCATGGCGTTGAGCTGCCGGAACTCCACCCGGTCCATGCCCACCGCGTCGGCCAGCCTGTCCATCTGCGCCTCGTAGGCGAAGCAGGCCTGGACCGCGCCGAAGCCGCGCATCGCCCCGCAGGGCGGGTTGTTGGTGTAGAGGGCGATGGCCTCGATGTCGACGTCGTCGACGACGTACGGCCCGATGCCGAGCGAGGAGGCGTTGCCGACGACGGCCGGGGAGGCGGAGGCGTACGCGCCGCCGTCCAGCACGATCCGGCACTTCACATGGGTCAGCTTGCCCTCGGCGGTGGCCCCGTGCTCGTAGTAGAGCTTGGCCGGGTGCCGGTGGACGTGCCCGAAGAAGGACTCGAACCGGTTGTAGACGATCTTGACGGGCTTGCCGGTGCGCAGGGCCAGCAGACAGGCGTGGATCTGCATCGACAGGTCCTCGCGACCGCCGAAGGCACCGCCGACGCCGGACAGCGTCATGCGCACCTTGCGCTCGGGCAGCCCGAGGACGGGCGCGATCTGCCGCAGGTCGGAGTGGAGCCACTGGGTGGCGACGTACAGGTGGACGCCACCGTCCTCGTCGGGCACGGCGAGACCCGACTCGGGGCCGAGGAAGGCCTGGTCCTGCATGCCGAAGGTGTACTCGCCCGTGACGACGTGGGCGGCGCGCTCCTTGGCGGACGCCACGTCACCGCGGACGATCGGCTGCCGGTGGACGATGTTCGGGTGCGGGACGTGCCCGATGTGGTGGTCGTCGCGGTTCTCGTGGACGAGGATCGCGTCGGGTGCGGTCGCGGAGGCCTCGTCGGTGATGACGGGCAGCTCGCGGTACTCGACCTTGATCTTGGCGGCCGCACGGCGGGCCGTCTCGGGGTGGTCGGCGGCGACGATCGCGACCGGTTCGCCGTGGTGGCGGACCTTGCCGTGGGCGAGGACCGGGGTGTCCTGGATCTCCAGACCGTAGTTCCTCACCTCGGTCGGCAGGTCGTCGTACGTCATGACGGCGTACACGCCCGGCAGGGCGAGGGCCTCGCTCGTGTCGATGGACACGATCTCGGCGTGTGCGACGGTCGAGCGCAGGATCTGCCCCCAGAGCATGTCCTCGTGCCACATGTCGGACGAGTACGCGAACTCGCCGGTGACCTTGAGGGTGCCGTCCGGGCGGAGCGTGGACTCACCGATGCCGCCCTTGGTCTGCGAGCCCTGGGTGATCTTGGTGGGAGCACCACTGGTAGCCATGGTCAGACCCCCTGGGACTGCCGGGCGGCCGCGAGGCGGACCGCGTCCATGATCTTTTCGTAGCCGGTGCACCGGCACAGGTTGCCCGAGAGCGCCTCGCGGATGTCCGCGTCGCTCGGGTTGGGGTTGTGCTCCAGCATCTCGTCGGCGGCGACCAGCAGTCCCGGCGTGCAGAAGCCGCACTGGACGGCGCCGGCGTCGATGAACGCCTGCTGGATCGGGGCGAGTTCAGCCCCCTCGCCGGTCTGCGAGTCCTGGCCCTCGACGGCGTGCTGCCCGCAGGACCGCTGCTTGGCGTAGTCGGCCAGACCCTCGACGGTGACGACCTCGCGCCCCTCGACCTGCCCGGCCGCGACCAGGCACGAGCACACCGGAACGCCGTCCAGCCGCACGGTGCACGACCCGCACTCGCCCTGTTCGCAGGCGTTCTTCGAGCCGGGCAGCCCGAGCCGCTCCCGCAGCACGTAGAGAAGGGACTCGCCCTCCCAGACGTCGTCGGCTTCCTGCGGACGACCGTTGACCGTGAAATTGACACGCATTACGCGGCACTCCCCTTCTCGATGGCCCGACCGTCGGTGCCGCGGTACGACTCCCAGGTCCAGGTCAGGGTGCGGCGGGCCATGATGCCGACCGCGTGGCGGCGGTAGCTCGCCGTGCCCCGGACGTCGTCGATCGGGTTGCAGGCGGCGGCGCACAGGTCCGCGAACTGCTTGGCGACCGAAGGGGTGATGATCTTTCCGTTGTCCCAGAACCCGCCTTCCTCGAGGGCGGCGTTCAAGAACTCCTCGGCGGCCTTGGCCCGCACGGGGGTGGGGGCGGCCGAACCGATCCCGGTCCGCACGGTCCGCGTCCGCGGGTGCAGTGCGAGCCCGAAGGCGCACACGGCGATGACCATGGCGTTCCTGGTGCCCACCTTGCTGTACTGCTGCGGCCCGTCGGCCTTCTTGATGCGCACGGCGCGAATGAGCTCGTCGGCGGCCAGCGCGTTGCGCTTCACGCCGGTGTAGAACTCGTCGATCGGGATGAGACGCGATCCCCGTACGGACTCCACCTCGACCTCGGCGCCGGCCGCGAGGAGGGCGGGGTGGGCGTCCCCGGCCGGGGAGGCGGTGCCGAGGTTGCCGCCGACGCCGCCGCGGTTGCGGATCTGCGGGGAGGCCACGGTGTGCGAGGCGAGGGCCAGGCCCGGGAGCTCGCCGCGCAGGTGCTCCATGATGTGGGTGTACGGCACGGAGGCGCCGAGCCGCACGGCGTCCTCGCCGACCTCCCACTCGGTGAGGTCCGTGACGCGGTTCAGGTCGAGCAGGTACTCGGGCCGCCGATGGTCGAAGTTGATCTCGACCATCACGTCGGTGCCGCCCGCGATGGGCACAGCGGTGGGGTGCTCAGCCTTGGCGGCGAGCGCCTCCTCCCAGCTGGCGGGGCGAAGGAAGTCCATGACCGGCTCTCTTCTTCGTCTCGTGATCGTACGGATCGAGCCAGATCGTGTGCGGCGGGCCCGGCTCGTTCATGTGCTGTTTACGTGGAGTGGAGCCAGTACACAGCGCCGTACTCCGACCGGGTCAGTCACGGAAACCATGAAGGAGTTGGCTGGTCGGCGCCCTCATCTTGTAGATTCGTATGAACGGAGGCCCTCAGTAACCTCCGTGTTTTCCTGCGGAAACGTTCGCCACAGCCCACGTGACCTGGGACACAGCCCCGGAGGCGGCAGCGGCCGCTCCCCACCCCACCGGACCCCTTCTCCATCGTAGATTTCGAGACAAAGAACGGCGGCGACGAGAATGCGGCTGCGCGCACTGCTGGACACCGACGCGCTGGGCCTGCGGCTGCTCGGCGGCGAGGACGAACTGGATCGCACCGTGCGCGGTGTGATGACCACGGACCTGCGCGACCCCAGCCGCTACCTCTCGGGCGGGGAGGTCGTCCTGACGGGCCTCGCCTGGCGCCGGGACGCCGCCGACTCGGAGCCTTTCGTACGACTCCTGGTGCAGGCCGGGGTGGTGGCGCTGGCGGCCGGCGAGGCGGAGCTGGGCGATGTCCCGGACGACCTGGTCGTCGCGTGTGCCCGGCACCGGCTCCCGCTGTTCGCGGTGCACGAGTCGGTGGCCTTCGCGACGATCACCGAGCATGTCGTACGGCAGGTCTCGGGCGAGCGGGCGGGCGACCTGGCCGCCGTGGTGGACCGCCACCGCCGCATGATGACCTCGGGCCCGGCAGGGGGCGGCCCGGACGTCGTCCTCGATCTGCTCGGCTCGGACCTGGACCTGCGCGCCTGGGTGCTCTCCCCCACCGGCCGCCTGATCGCGGGCCCGAAGGTGTCGGGCCCCGGCCTCCCGGCGGACACCTGCGCCAAGCTGGCGGCCGAGCACCTGGCCGCTGCCCGCACGGGCCGCCGCGGACCGCACCGGGTCACGCTCGGAGCGTCGGCGTACTCCCTCTTCCCGGTCCGCAGTTCGGGCCGCTCCCCCCACGCCTCCAGGGACGTGCGCGAGACGGTCCTGTCCGACTGGCTCCTGGCGGTGGAGGCGGACGCGGGCGACTGGCCGGAGGAGCGCCTGGACCTCCTGCAGGGCGTCACCCAGCTGATCGCGGTCGAGCGGGACCGCAGGGACGCGGCCCGCACGGTCCGCCGCCGCCTGGCCCAGGAGATCCTGGAACTGGTCCAGACGGGAGCGGCCCCGGCCGAGATCGCCGCCCGCCTGAGGGTCGCCGCCCCGGTCCTCCTGCCCGGTCTGGGAGCGGCCCCGCACTGGCAGGTCGTGGTGGCGAGGGTCGAATGGCAGGACGGCGGGCTGGAGGGCGGCCCGGTGGCCCAGTCCCTCCTGGAGGAGATCCTGGTCGACCCGCTCGCGACCGGCCCCGAACCCTCCGACCGCCTGGCGGTGGCGCACACCGGCGACGAGGCGATCGCGCTCGTCCCCCTGCCCGCGGTCTCCAGCGAACACGACGGCTCGGAGTCGGGCATCCTCGCGGACGCACTGCTCGAAGCGGTCCGGGACCCCCTCGCGGCCGGACTGGACGACGACGGCCGGGTCACCCTGGGCGTCAGCGCGTCGGTCCACTCGGCGGAGGGCCTGCGGGGCGCCCTGGAGGAGGCCCGGCACGCGCGCAGAGTCGCGGCGGCACGCCCCGGCAGAGTCTGCGCGGCGGGTCACCAGGAACTCGCCTCGCACGTCCTGCTGCTCCCCTTCGTCCCCGACGACGTGCGCCGGGCTTTCACGGCCCGCCTCCTTGACCCTCTTCGCGACTACGACCGCCGCCACCGGGCCGAGCTGATCCCCACCCTGGAGGCCTTCCTGGACTGCGACGGCTCCTGGACCCGCTGCGCGACGCGCCTCCACCTGCACGTCAACACGCTGCGCTACCGCGTCGGACGGATCGAGCAGTTGACGAGCCGCGACCTCTCACGCCTCGAGGACAAGCTGGATTTCTTCCTGGCACTGCGGATGAGCTGAAACCTGTGGGCGCCCGGACTCCCACGACTTTGTGAATTCTTTCACCCACCCTCTTGGCCCGGCACGCCATTCCGTGCTGAGATGCCGCCACCACTCAAAGCTCGATGGCGCGCTCGGGGAGGGCAATGTGGCGGATACCGCCATGTCTGGTAACGGAACGACCGCCGGTGACGATCCACTCCAGACCGCGGTATGGCGGCTGCGCTCACGGGCCTGCTGGGCCGACGCGGCCGCCCTGCTCCAACCGGTCACCGCACAGGCGGCCCTGCAGAGAGCGGCGCTGCTGGTGGAGCGCTGCCTGTACACGGAACAGGGCTGGCCCGAGGCGGAGGACGCGCTGCGCACCGCCGAGGCCCTGGCCCACAGCGACGACGAACGCGGGGCGGCCGCTTGTGAACGGGGGCAACTTGCGTACGCCTCGACGCTCCACGGGGTCCGGGACCGGGCGGACGAGGCGAGGGCGGCGCTCGGCCGCGCGGCGGCGCTGATCGCTCCCGGGGCGCCGGGAAGGGCGCTCCTCGACTTCCGCCGGGGCCTGTTGGCGGAGAACCTCACCCACTCCCCACAGGCGGCCCGGGCCGCCTACCGCCGCGCCCACGCGGGCGCGACGGCGCAGTCCGACCCCCTGCTGCTCTCCTTCACCTGGCGCCACCTCGCCGGACTCGCCCTGCGGGACGGCGAGTTGGCCGAGGCCCGGCACGGCTTCGCCGAATCACTGAGGATCCGCGAGGAGTTGGGCTACCTGGTGGGCACGGCCCCCGCCCTCGCGTCCCTGGCGGACACGGAAACGGAACCGGAGGCCACACGGCTCCGCGAGGAGGCCCGCCGCCTGTACCGCCTGCTGGGCGGCGTACCCACGTGGCTCTCCCGACAGCTGACACCTCCGGCGGCGACGGCTTGAGTTGACCGAGGCGGCCAGGGGGTGCCGGGTTCGGTTGTCGGGCGGCGGCCAGCTGCACTGGGCCGGAACCGGGCCCGCCTATTGGGGTGCCAGGTGAGGTGGTCGGGCGGCTACCGGCCGGTGGGGGCTGGTCGCGCAGTTCCCCGCGCCCCTGGGGAGTTGCAGTGACCCGGCGCCAGGACAGGCCGTTCGCCGCCACGGCGCCACAACGGACTGAAGGCCACCCGCGCGCCACCACGAGCTGCTCGCCGGATCGTGCGGCACGGCGGGCCGCAAGCCGCGTACGGCGGCAAGGGGACGGGGTGGGGGGTGTCCGCCCGCAGCGGCCGGCGTCCGTTACCGGGCCCTTTTGAATCGGCCGAGCCGCCGGACCGAGGACGGATACCCCCACCCCGGCCCCGACCCCCAACGCACCCGCACGCGCTACGCACGCCCCCACCGAACCGAAACAGGCCGCCGCAGGCACCTCAGGCGCGCGCCCCACCGGCGAAATGCCCGCCCACCAACCCCCGCACCACATCCAGATCCCGCGCGATCAACGCATCCAGCAGCGCCGTGTGCTCCACCGCGTCCGCGAGCAGATCCGCCCGCCCCCGCGACACCGACCCACCCACCAGCGGCCACTGCGACCGCCGGTGCAAGTCCTCAGAGACCTGCACCAGTTGCTCGTTGCCCGACAGCCGCAACACCGCACGGTGAAACGTCCGATCGGCCTCCGCGTACGTCGCCGCGCACCCCGACGACGCGGCCCGCACCGTCGCCTCCGCCACCGGCCGCAGCTCCGCCCACCGCTCCACCGGCACACTCCGCGCCAGCCGCAACACCACCGGCACCTCGATCAGCGCCCGCACCTCGGCCAGCTCCGCCAGCTCACGGGCCCCCCGCTCGACCACCCGGAACCCACGGTTGGGAACGACCTCGACGGCCCCTTCGAGCGCCAGCTGCTGCATGGCCTCCCGCACGGGCGTCGCCGACACCCCGAACCGCTCCCCCAGCGCGGGCGCCGAGTACACCTCACCGGGCCGCAACTCCCCCGCGACCAGCGCCTTGCGCAGGGCGTCGAGGATCTGCCCCCGCACGGATGCCCGCTGCACGACCGGCCGCGGAATCGGCACCTCGCTGTGGGTGTGCTCGCCCCGCACCCCGGGACCCGAGTCGCCCCGCACCCGGGACACGTCGGCGGCCCGCGTCTGCGGCGGCACCCGCACCGCTCCCGCGCCCGCACCCCCGTCCCGCTCCACCTCACCCGTCCCGGCGGAGCCCTGCGCACCCTGCTTCACGGGTCCTCCTCCGGACGTGTCGGTACTTGGGTCATTAACGACGGGTTGTTACTCACCCGTCAAGCACCTTAGGCGCAGAGCGCTCCAGTTCAAATCCCGACGATATCGAGTAAGGTGAGCCTTACCTCAACACGACCGCGAATCGGTGGCCCCGCATGCCCATACAGCTGCCTGCCCCCCGCTCCGCCACCACCAGCGTCACGGCTGCCACCGCCGTCACCGCCGCCTACGCGCGCATGACCGAGGCCCTCCCCGCCGTGACGGTCGCGGAGCTGCCCCAGGACACCCCTCTCCCGGCCACCGACGGCTGGGTCACCGCCGCGGCCCTCGCGCAAGACCCCACCGCCCTGGACACCTTCCTCTCCTGGGACGACGAACAGGTCCGCAGGGACAACGGCAAGCAGGGCCGCCCGGACGTGATCGCCGGCTTCGGACTGCACCGCTACGCCTGGCCGGCCTGCCTCCTCTTCACGACGCCCTGGTTCCTGCACCGCAGAGTCCCCCGCTACCCCGTGACGCACGTCTCGTACGACCGCACCCGGGGCCCGATGGCCCTCGCCGTCCACCCCGGCGCCTTCGCATGCCTCCCGGACGACCCGGCGGCAGCACTCCCCGGCGCGTACACGGTCCCGGACGAGGAGTCCCTGCGCGCCGAGCTGCGGGACGCGGTCGCCGAGCACATGGAGCCGCTCCTCGCCGCCTTCGGCCCGCGCATGCGCCGCCGCGGCAGGGCCCTGTGGGGCATGGTGACCGACGAGATCGTCGAGGGGATCTGGTACGTCGCCGGGCTCCTCGGCGAGCACGAGAAGCGCCGGGCCGAGCACGCCCTGGAACTCCTCCTGCCCGGGACGACGAAGCCGTACGCCGGCTCCCCGGCCTTCCGCGCGCTCGCCGGCCCGGACGGCGAACCCCTGCGCACCCGGGACCGGGTGACCTGCTGCATGTACTACACACTCGAGCCGGACGACACCTGCGCCACCTGTCCGCGCACCTGCGACTCGGACCGGATCGCCAAGCTCACTGCGGCCGCCGCCAGTTGAGGCCCCCTCAGGGGGACCCCGGCGTGTAGCCCCCTCGGACGTCCCGTAAGATCAACGCCGACTGGGACGCCCGTTCGGTTACAGGTAATTCACAACTTCCTCACTCGGCGCAGGAACTTTCCGTGGAACCACCCGTACGGGTAGTCTTATTCGAACTCAACTCCCGCCCCTCAAGCGGCAGTTCGAGCAAAACGCTGCCCTGGGCAATCCCTTGCACTTCCTTGGCGGCCTCTTGCCCCGAAACCCCCTGAGGGTCGGCGGGTGTGGGCCACTATGGCGGGCGTTACGCCCTATCCCAATGCAAGGGACCCCAGATGAGACTGACCGACATATCGCTGAACTGGTTGCTTCCGGGCGCCGTACTGCTCCTGGGCATGCTGGCGGCGGTGGCGGTGCTCGCGCGGAGCAAGCGGTCCGGCGGGGAGCACGCGAAAGACGACTCGTGGGAGCGGAGCGAGGAGCGCCGCAGGCGCAAGGAAGCCATATACGGCACTGCCTCCTATGTCCTCCTGTTCTGCTGTGCGGCGGTCGCCGCGGCACTCTCCTTCAAGGGCCTGGTCGGCTTCGGCGAGCAGAACCTGGGCCTGACCAACGGCTGGCAGTACCTGGTGCCGTTCGGACTGGACGGCGCGGCGATGTTCTGCTCCGTGCTCGCGGTGCGCGAGGCCAGCCACGGTGACGCGGCCCTCGGCTCGCGGATACTCGTGTGGACGTTCGCGGGCGCGGCGGCCTGGTTCAACTGGGTGCACGCACCGCGGGGCTTCGGCCACGACGGCGCCCCCCAGTTCTTCTCCGGCATGTCGCTCTCGGCGGCCGTGCTGTTCGACCGGGCGCTGAAGCAGACCCGCCGGGCCGCACTCCGTGAGCAGGGCCTGGTGCCGCGGCCGCTGCCGCAGATCCGCGTGGTGCGCTGGGTGAGGGCGCCCCGCGAGACGTACAGGGCCTGGTCCCTGATGCTGCTGGAGAACGTCCGCAGCCTCGACGAGGCGGTCGACGAGGTCCGCGAGGACAAGCGTCAGAAGGAGGCGGCCCGTCTTCGGCGCCGCGAGCAGGAACGCGTGGAGCGGGCGCAGCTCAAGGCCATCAGCCGGGGTCATCGCGGCTTCGTCGGCCGGGGCGGCGGGCGCCAGTTGGAGCAGCAGCCGCAGGCCGCTCTGGAGCGTGCCTCCGCGGAGCCCGCGATATCCACCCCGGAGCCGCTGCCGGTGCGCCAGCGTCCCTCTCTCCAGCCCGTCCGCGGGGCCTCCGAGTCGCACTCGGTCGACCTCACCGCGGAGGACGACACAATGGCCCTGCCGCGTCTCGACTCTCTGGAGCGCAAACTCAAGGATCTTGAGCAGCAGTTCGGCTGAGGCCGGGCTGAAGGGCGCGGCCTGAAGGCCGGAGCACCATGGGAAGGGGGCGTGACCGACGCGGTCACGCCCCCTTCCCGTGGTTCACGCCGCTCCGGCGTCGAGTTCGAACCAGACTGCCTTGCCCACACCGTGGGCCCGTACGCCCCAGGCGTCCGCGAGGGACTGCACCAGGATCAGGCCCCTGCCGTGCGTTCCGTCGTCGGCCTTCGTCGCGCGCATCCGGGGCCTGCGGGCCACGAAGTCCCGCACCTCCACCCGCAGGGCCCGCGGCCCCACCGTGGCCGTGACGACCGCGTCGTGGTCGGTGTGCACGAGTGCGTTGGTGACGAGTTCACTGGTGAGCAGTTCGGCTATCTCGGATCGTCCGGGCCTCCCCCAGTGTCGTAACAGCTCACGCAGGGCCCTGCGTGTCTCGGGTACGGCCCCCAGGTCCGCCCGCTCCAGTCTGCGTCGGAGCTGAGGCGACTGCGCCTGCTCCCGGACGCCGTCGGCCTTCTCCTCCATGGTCTGTGCCGAGAAGGCCCCTACTGCCGTGGGACCGCCTCCTCGTGCCTGCCTCTTCATGACCCCCGCCCGCGTGCCGATGTCGGTTCCCCTCCTGCTCGAACACGTTCACGGGGATCCATGCCCCGTAGTTCATGCGGCAGTCATGTCGAATCGTCAACGACCAGGTGTTCGGCCACGTTTGCGGTGGCGACCACGGCCGCGCCGACAGGGCAGGCGACTCCCGGACCACGCCCCGCGAACCGCCGTCCGCGAGGGCGCGGTCGCGACTCTCCGGGCCCGGCGCCGATCCACCCGGGCCGTCCGGCCCGCGGCGCCTGTGCCGCCGGTCCCCTCCGTGCGGCATGTGCCCCGCGAACCGGTGGCCGCGTACCGAACGCCCCGGGCCGTGCGGCACCTCTTCACGAGCGGGAAGGCGCGGGAAAGTACCTGGTCGGCGGCGTGGTACCGGAGGGCGGGCGGAGCGGGCGGACCTGGGCACCCAGGCGCGGAGGGGCCCTCGGGCACCCCACGCGCCCGCCCATGTCCTTGGACGACGAGCCTGCCGTACGACGTCCCGCGCGCCCCTCGAACGGCGCGCACCCCCGCCGCCGGCACCCGAGGATCGGGGCCCGGCGAGCGGGGGTGGGCGGGTGCGACCGATCCCGGAGGCGACAGCGGGCCCCGATGCCGTGGGGCACCCGGCCCACGCGGCCCCGGGACACCGGGACCACCCGGCATGGGCCGATCTGCCGACTGCGCGCTGCCGTCCCGGCCGTACCCGGCGAAGGGCTGGGGCAGCCGGGAAACTGGCCTGAATGTGCCGCTACTTGCTCCCGAGGCCCTTGGTTCCGATGTGAAGGATCTTGTGACTGCCGCGGGTCATGTCGACGACGAGGGTGCTGGTCTGGCCGGCGCTCCAGGTGAGGGTGACGACGGCTTCCGTGTAGTCGCGGGTTCCGTTGTCGGTGACCTTCCAGGCGAGGGGCACGTTCTGGGCGCGCAGGACGCCGTCGGCGTGCTCCTTCTCCTCCCAGGCGGTGAGCTCCTTCTGGAAGGCGGGCGTGAGGTAGTGCGCGCGCAGCGCGTCCTGGAGCGCGCCGCCGCCCTCGTCGTCGACCGCGTCGATGTAGGCGCCGTAGAAGTCGGCGATGCGGGTGATGTTGTCGGACGGCTTGCCGCTGACGCTGCGCGGTGCTCCGGCGGAGGCCTGGGCGGTGACGCCGAGGCCGAGGGCCAGGGCGAGGCCGACGGCCAGGGTGGTGCGGCGGGTCGCCTTGGTCGTGTTCATCTGTCTTCCCCGTTTTCTTTCTGTTGCTGCTGCTGGTGATGTGGTCCGCGGGGCCGCCCGCCCGACCCCCGTGCGGGAGGGCGACCCCGCTGCTCAGTGGAGCTTGTTCACCGCGGTGACGGTCGTCTTCTTGAAGGCCTTCACCGGGGCGTCGCTGAGGCGGCCCATCTGGCCCCAGTCGACGACGGTCACGGTCCGGCCATCCCGTCCGACCGACATGAGGTTGACGTCGAGGGCGCCCCAGGAGCTCTCGGTGTGCAGCCCGTAGACGTGGGCGCCCTCCTCGACGGACAGCTTCCCGTAGTCCTTGCCGGTGGCCTCGGTCTCCGGGTCGGCCTTCTCGATCCGGGCCGCGCAGGACGTGAAGTCCCGGTTCAGCCGGGTGACCAGGCTCTTGGCCGACGCGGTGTCGGGCAGCACCACGGTGACCTGGCGGGCGCCGGTCTCCAGCTCGGTGCGGAAGTCGCGGTGCCACGCGGAGGAGCGGGCCGGGACGTCCGTCTTCGCACAGACGCCGAGCCCCTCCTCACCGGCCCCGCGGGTGACCTTGCCGGCCGTCCACGAGGAACTCGGGTGCGGCGGGAGGTCGGCGGCCGCGAGGAAGCCGGGCGCCTTGGGCGCGGCCTCCGCCGGCGTGGCGAGCGTCGCGCCGAGGGCGAGACCGGTGACGGCGAGGGCGGCCAGTGTGCCGACTCGGGTGCGCATGGGCATGGGTGTCCCCCGTGATGAGTGCATGGAAATGGAATGACGCCCGCCGCCGGTTGGTCGGTCCGGCCCTGGTCGGTGCGACACCAAGAGCATCGGACGTCACAGGAGTCCGGCGCAACGGCTGACGGCCCTTTCGCCGTGGTGGAACCATCCCAGCCCCTCTGACGTGCAGGTATATGGTGTGCCTGGGATACGGATCTGGGGGAGTCGGTGTCGGAAGTACAGGATCACGGGGACGACGTGCAGGAGTTCGCGGCGCTGCTGCGGCGGCTGAAGGAGCGCACGGACCGCAGCTACGGGTCGCTGGCCCGGCGCCTGAACATGAACACCTCGACCCTGCACCGGTACTGCGCGGGCGACGCGGTCCCGGTCGACTTCGCTCCGGTGGAGCGGTTCGCGGCGCTGTGCGGGGCGTCGGCCGCGGAGCGGATGGAACTGCACCGATTGTGGCTGTCGGCGGTGGCGGCGAGACAGCGGCCACGGACCGCGGAGCCGACAGAGCCGTCTGGGCCGTCTGGGCCGTCTGGGCCGTCCGAGCCGTCGCGAGCGTCGGAGTCGTCGGAGGCCCTCGTCGTGTCGGCCCGGGCGGAGGGCGATCCGCGCGCGGAGGCGGCCGGTGGGCCGGGACCGGAGAGCGGGGAAGAGGGAGAGGGCGACAGTGAGCGTGCGGGTGAGCCGGACACCGTGCACGTGACGGCGTCCGCTGCTCCCCCGCCGCTCCCCTGGTACCGCCGTCGGCGTTTCCTCGTCACCGCGGCCGCCGTCGTGGTCGCTCTGGCCACCCTGGGCAGTCTTTCGGCGCTGCCGTCCGGCCGTCCTGCCTCGGACAAGGTGGCCCAGGCTCCCGACCCGTCGTCCCGGACGACCGCGTCGAGCCTGCCCGGCCGTTCCGGATCGCCGTCACCGAGCCCCGACGCCACGTCCGCCTCCCCCTCCACCGGTGCCACCCGAACAGGACCCTCCGCTTCGGCGTCCCCCGGCCGCGGCACCTCGAAGAAGAACACGGGGGCCGGGAAGCAGGGGACCTCCGTCGGCACTCCCCTGACCTGGAGCGCGAACTCCCAGATCTGGGAGGGAGGCTGCGGTCACGACTACGTCATCGACAAGCCGCCCTCCCAGGTTCCCCCGCCCCCGCTCGTCCAGGACGCCGGCACCTGGGCGGCGACCCAGGGCGCGATCCACGGGCGGGAGACGAAGGTGCAGATCTCCGTGCAGGGGCGGTCGTCCACGGCCGTCGTCCTGGAGGCGCTCCGCGTCCGGATCACCGGCCGCAGCTCCCCGGCACCCGGTATCGCGTACGCCATGGACCAGGGCTGCGGCGGCGGGCTCACCCCCCGCGGCTTCGACGTCAACCTGGACATCGACCGCCCCATCGCCCACGCGGTCGCCGGCAACGACAGCGGACAGACCGTGCCCGCGGTGGAGTTCCCCTACCGGGTCTCCGCCACGGACCCGGAGGTGCTGCTGGTCACCGCGACGACGCAGACGTACGACTGCAACTGGTACCTCGAACTCGACTGGTCCTCCCAGGGCCGCACCGGCACGGTCCGCATCGACGACCACGGCCGTCCGTTCCGCACGACCAGCACCAAGGGCCTGACCCGTCTCTGGTACGGCACGAACGCCGCGGGCGAGCGGGCGTGGGTGAAATCCGAGGGCTAGGAGCCGGCCGGGGAACCCACGCGGTGCGCCGTGCCGTCGGCGTCCACGTAGGTGAACTCCCTTAGTCCGTAAGGCGTGTCGGCCGGCCCGACGAAGCGGCCCTCGACTCCGGACGCCGCCCATTCGGCATGGACGGCGTCGGCGTCACTCACATAGAGGTAGACGACGGCTCCGGTGCGCAGCGGATCGTGCTCGGACCACTCGCTGAGGTGGATCGAGACCGCGCCCCGCTCGACGAAGCCGTACCGCTCCGGACCGTCGTAGGCACGTGCGGCGAAGCCCAGTCGGCGGTATCGCTCCAGGGCCGCGTCGAGGTCGCGGACCGGGACGACGGGCGCGACCTCGGTGAAGGAGATGTCCGGCATGCGGCCAGTCTCGCACCCACGCGACCCTCAGGGCCGGGGCACGTTGCGGATGTTGGAGCGGGCCATCTGGAGCATGCGGCCGACTCCGCCGTCGAGGACGATCTTCGAGGCGGACAGGGCGAAGCCGGTGACCATCTCGGCGCTGATCTTCGGCGGAATGGAGAGCGCGTTGGGGTCGGTGACGATGTCGACGAGGGCGGGCCCCTTGTGCTTGAACGCCGACTTCAGCGCCCCGGCGAGGTCCTTGGGCTTCTCGACACGCACGCCGTAGGCCCCGCAGGCCTGGGCCACGGCCGCGAAGTCGGGGTTCTTGTTGGCGGTGCCGTAGGACGGGAGCCCGGCGACCAGCATCTCCAACTCGACCATGCCGAGCGAGGAGTTGTTGAAGAGGACGACCTTCACGGGAAGGTCGTACTGCACGAGGGTCAGGAAGTCGCCCATCAGCATGGAGAATCCACCGTCCCCGGACATCGACACGACCTGTCGCTTCCGGTCGGTGAACTGCGCCCCGATCGCCATCGGCAGCGCGTTCGCCATGGACCCGTGCGAGAACGAACCGATCACGCGGCGACGGCCGTTGGGCGAGATGTAACGGGCGGCCCACACATTGCACATACCGGTGTCGACGGTGAACACCGCGTCGTCGTCGGCGAGTTCGTCCAGCACGGAGGCCACGTACTCGGGGTGGATCGGGACGTGCTTCTCGACCTTGCGGGTGTACGCCTTGACGACCCCTTCGAGCGCGTCGGCGTGCTTCTTGAGCATCTTGTCGAGGAAGCGCCGGTTCGTCTTCTCCTTCACCCGCGGCGTCAGACACCGCAGGGTCTCCTTCACATCGCCCCAGACGGCGAGGTCGAGCTTGGAGCGGCGGCCGAGGTGTTCGGGCCGTACGTCGACCTGCGCGATCTGGACGTCGTCGGGGAGGAAGGCGTTGTACGGGAAGTCGGTGCCGAGCAGGATCAGCAGATCGCACTCGTGGGTGGCCTCGTAGGCGGCGCCGTAGCCGAGCAGACCGCTCATGCCGACGTCGAAGGGGTTGTCGTACTGGATCCACTCCTTGCCCCTGAGGGCGTGCCCCACCGGTGACTTGATCTTCTCCGCGAACTCCATGACCTCGGCGTGCGCGCCCGCGGTGCCGCTGCCGCAGAACAGGGTGACCTTGTCGGCCTTGTCGATCATCTCGACGAGCTTGTCGATCTCCGTGTCACCGGGGCGGACGGAGGGCCGGGAGGTGACGAGGGCGGTCTCGGCGGCCTTCTCGGGGGCGGGCTGGTCGGCGATGTCGCCGGGGAGGGTGACGACGCTGACGCCGGAGCGGCCGACGGCGTTCTGGATGGCGGTCTGCAGCAGCCTCGGCATCTGCTTCGGGTTGGAGATCATCTCGCTGTAGTGGCTGCACTCGCGGAACAGCTGATCGGGATGGGTCTCCTGGAAGTAGCCGAGACCGATCTCGCTGGACGGGATGTGCGAGGCGAGGGCGAGGACGGGGGCCATCGAGCGGTGGGCGTCGTAGAGGCCGTTGATGAGGTGCAGGTTGCCGGGCCCGCAGGAGCCGGCGCACGCGGCCAGTTTTCCGGTGATCTGTGCTTCCGCCCCCGCGGCGAAGGCGGCGGTCTCCTCGTGCCGGACATGCACCCAGTCGATGGCGGCGTTGCGGCGCACCGCGTCCACGACCGGGTTGAGGCTGTCGCCGACGACGCCGTAGAGGCGTTTCACCCCCGCCTTGACGAGGATGTCCACGAACTGCTCGGCGACGTTCTGTTTGGCCATGGCTCCATGCACCCCTTCGGTCTCCTTGGGTCCATCAATCCACAATGGCCGCGATCACGCCTCCCAAACACCGGCAGCCGTACGGTCGTCGGCATATCCCTTGACCCTGACTTGGGAGTCGGCGAAGAACGCGGCGAGACCGGGCGGGGTGGGGCCCGACCACCTTCCCGTGAGGTACTCGCACAGTTCGGGCTCGCCGCGCAGGGGATCGGCGAGGCCGCCGGTGCACATCAGGAGGGTGTCACCCGGCCGGGCGACGGAGGCACGGAAACGGAAGGCTTCGCGAGGCGGCTCGGGGGCGGGCTCGTAGGGGCTCGGGGGTGTGGGGATGCCCAGATCCATGGTGAGGCGGTCGCCGTCGGGCGTCTCGGAGGGCAGTGAGCCGAACCCGACGACCGGTTCACCGATGGTGTCGGTGATCCGGGGTTCGATGTCGTGCCACTCGCCGTCCCGCAGGCGGAAGAGACCGCCCGCGCCGACGCCGAAGAAGACCCGAATACGGCAGTCGGGGTCGGCGGGCAGGAGGAGACAGCGCAGGGTGGCGGCGTACTCCTCCGGGTCGATGCCCTGCTCCACGGCGCTGGCGCGGAGCTTGCCGAGACTGCGGTCGGTGAGCCGGTGCAGCCCCGACTTGAGGTCGCCCCTGCGGGCGGCGCCGATGTCCTGCGCGAGCCGGGCATGGCTGCGTCCCACGGCCCGGCCGATCCAGTGACACGCCTCGGCGGCGGCGCGGTGGGCACCGGGGGTGGCGCGGGCGCCGGTGGCCATGGCGACGAGGACCAGCGCCTGGTCGCCGGTGCCGAAACGGGCGGTGAGCAGGGAGTCCCGCCGGGGCTCGCCCCGGAACCTGGCCGAGTCCCCGCGCACGGACACCGCGCGCAGCGTGCAGGCCCCGTACCTGGCCCCGTCCAGCACGGTGTCCGCGACCAGGTCGTCGAGCTCGTCTGGGTCGGCCGGCGGGAGGGCGGTGGGTTCGGCGTCGTAGGTGGGCGGCCCGGAGCCGACGAATCCGACGGGGGCGGGAGGCAGGGTGGGCAGGTCCACTCGGGTAGCCGTGCGGAGTGCCTGCGGCGCGGGAGTGGAGGAGTCGCCGGGCCGCTGCTCCTGACGGGGGTCGCGGTCCGGGGCATGTGCGGGGGGTTCGGGTGCGGGGTTGGGCTGGGTGGATGGGGGGCCGACGGGGTGGGGTGGTGCGGCTTCAGGAATTTCAGGGCCGGGGTCGGGGTCGGAGTCGGAGCTGGGACCGGTGCCGGGTGCGGGTCCGGACGCAGGTGCGGAGGCGGGTGCGGGTCCGGACGCAGGTGCGGGTGCGGGTGCGGGTCCGGACACAGGTGCGGGTGCGGGTGCGGGTGCGGGTGCGGCGGCCCACCAGTCCCCTTCGGTACGACGTGTACCGGCTCCGTCTCCGCCCGACGCCCCTGGGAGACTCTCGGCGCGGTCGGCGCTGTGCGCGTCCCCGACACGGCCGACGGTATCCCTGGGGTCGACGGCGGCGCTTTCCCCCGAATCGCCCTCCCGCGACCCGTCGCCGACCGGGCCACCCTCACGGCTGGACGAGCCGACCCGCTCGGCATCCTGCGGTGGCGGGGGCGGTGCCGTCGGGCGGGGTGGTGTGGACGGGGTCGGGGGTGGTGCGGTCGGCGGCCTTGGGGGCTCGGCCGGCATGCGCGAGGCAGGGACGGTCGTGGCCGGAGGCGTCTCCGTGGACGCACGCCCACCGGGTGGCGAGGAGGGGCGGTCGTCGGGGGCGCGCTCGACGAAGCCTGATGGCTTGGGGCCGGGCGGGAAGGACGCGGGTGTGTCGGGGGGCGGTTCCCACGGGGCCCGGTGCCCGCCCGGTGCGGAAGCCGGAGCGTCGGAGACGCCTGTCCGCGGCGCGGGAACCCCGGTACCGGGCCGGATCCCTTGCTCGTCCACGACCCCCCGGCGCCCGCTGTCCTCGGCCGAGGCGGACGGCCCCGCTGTTTCGCCCGCACGGGACCCGGCACCCGCACGGCCGGCGCTCGCCCACCCGGTGTCCTGGTCTCCGGCGCCGTCGGCGCCGTGCCGCACCGTCCCCGCCGCGGAGGCGAAGCGGTCGTCCAGGGTGTCCGGGGCCCGGGTGGGGCCCGTGTCGTCGGTGGAGTCGTACAGCTGCCCCCACCAGTCGTCCTCGTGACCGGTGGGCTTTCCCCCCTGCTGGCTCATGCCCCCAATTGTCCACCGCACGGGCCGTATGAAAACGGGGCATCCGGAAAATCAGGCCCGACCGGGCGCGTCGAACGGCGTGGCGAGTGAGCTGTCGAACAGGTGTGGCCCATGAGGTTTGCCGACGCCGGGCCGTGTCCTGCGACGGCTTCGGACCGGGTGCGCTCCAGCCGCCTCCCGCATTCCCTGACCGATCAGGGCTGATCTGCGGTTCCTTTCACCGTCCGGCACCCTGGACGAATGGGAGTGTGGGACCTCCTGCTGGTCGGCCTGGTCATGCTGTTCGGCCTGGTCGGGGTTCTGGTGCCCGGTGTGCCGGGCTCGTGGCTGGTGTGGGCCGCGGTGCTGTGGTGGGCGCTGAAGGATCCGCAGCCGGTCGCGTGGGGGGTGCTCGTGGCCGCCACCGCCGCCTTGCTCCTCTCCCAGGTGGTGCGCTGGGCGCTGCCCCCACGCCGGCTGCGGGCGAGCGGGGCCACCCCGCGCATGGGGGTGTACGCCGGGGTGGGCGCGTTTCTCGGGTTCTTCCTGATCCCCGTGCTCGGCGCGATCCCCGGTTTCATCGGCGGCATCTACCTCTCGGAACGCCTTCGCCTGGGCCGCCACGGCGAGGCGAGGGCCGCCCTGCGCACGGCGATGCACTCGGGCGGCTCCAGCGTGCTGGCGGAGCTGTTCACCTGCCTGCTGATCATGGGGGCGTGGCTGGGGGCGGTGCTGTGGGGCTGACCCAGGAGGGCAGCCCCGGTCGGTCCCCGGTCGGTCCTCGGCCGGTATTCCGATGTGCGGGCGGCGTGGGCGTGTTTGGGTGGCTGCCATGACCGAATTCAGTGAGGCCGAGCGCGCGTATCTGAGGTCCCAGCGGCTGGGGCGGCTCGCCACCGTCGATCCGCACGGACAGCCGCAGGCGAACCCGGTCGGCTTCTTCCCGCAGGACGACGGCACCATCCTGATCGGCGGCCACGCGATGGGCCGCACCAAGAAATGGCGCAACCTCCGGACGAACCCGAAGGTCGCGCTGGTCGTCGACGACATCGCCAGCCTGAAACCGTGGCGGGTACGTGGCATCGACATCCGCGGGGAGGCCGAACTCCTCACGGGCCCGCACGAATTGGGCCCGCACTTCAGCGAGGAGCTGATCCGCATCCATCCGCGGCGGATCCACAGCTGGGGGCTGGAGGAGTCCTAGAGGCTGCCCTCCAGGGTGAGCAGGGCCGTCTTGCGCTCCAGCCCGCCCGCGTACCCGGTGAGGGAGCCGTTCGCGCCGATCACGCGGTGGCACGGGCGGAGGATCAGCAGGGGGTTCGCGCCGATCGCCCCGCCCACGGCGCGGACGGCGACACGGGAGGCTCCGACGCGGGCGGCGATCTCGCCGTACGTCGTGGTCGCGCCGTACGGGACGTCGTCGAGGGCGTCCCAGACGCGGGTCCGGAACTCGGTGCCCTCGGGGCACAACTTCAGCTGGAACTCCTTGAGTTCACCGGCGAAGTAGGCGGCGAGCTGCTCCCGGGCGTCCCCGAAGGGGGCCGGGTCGTGGACCCAACCCTCCTGCACGGTACGGCCGTTCTTCTGCCCGGGGACGGACAGCGAGGTCAGCGCGCCGGTCTCGTCGGCGGTGAGGAGCAGGGTCCCGACGGGGCTGTCGAGGTGGGTCCAGCGGGTGGTCATGATTGCTCCAACTCTCCTGCTGTGCGCAGGTGTTGCCAGGCGTAGGAGCGCCAGGGGCGCCAGATGTCGGGGGTGTCGAGGCCCGGTGGGGCGACATCGGGGTCGCCGAGGGCGCGGGCCCGGATGACGGCGACGGTACGGGCGTCGAGGCCGGGCAGGGCGAGCAGCGCGTGCTGCGCCTCGTCGCGGTCGGCGCCCGGGTCCAGTCGTACGGTGCCGTCGGCCAGGGCGGTGGCCAGGGTGCCCAGGGGTCCGGTGGTCCCGGAAAGGGCCGCGGGCTCGGGGAAGAGGTGGGTGAGGCTGCCGCAGGGCGCGTCCAGGGTCTTGCCGTACCGCTCGACGAGCTGTTGCGCCGCGCTGCGGCCCACCAGTGTCCGTACGGCGAACTCCTCGGGGTCGGCGGCGCCGGGCGAGCGGAGGCCGGGGCGGGCGGCGACCAGGGGGGCGAGCCGGGTGTCCTCGGCGAGGCGCTCGTCGACGGCGAAGGGATCGGCGTCGAGGTCGAAGAGCCGCCGCAGCCGTCCGACGGCGGTGGTCAGGTCGCGGGGGTCGGTGAGGTGCAGATGGGCGTCGAGCCAGCCGCCGGGGTGCGCGCCCGAGGTGGTCCTGGTCGTGCCGGGGCGTTCGTGGACGGCGACGATGCCGGTGCCGTGCGGGAGGCGGAGGGTGCGGCGGTAGGTGCGCCTGCCCGGTGCCCCGCTCACCTCCTCGACGCCGGGTACGGCCTCGCTCTCCAGCAGGTCGAGGACGGCGCCGGAGCGGTAGGGGCCGCGGTGGGCGAGCCGTAGCGGAATGCCCGCGTCGGGGGTGGCCGCGCGGCGGGTGGTCCGGGCGGCGGCCCGCAGGTCGCTGGGCGTGGAGGCGTAGATCTCGCGGACCGTGTCGTTGAACTGCCGCACGCTGGCGAAGCCCGACGCGAACGCGATCTCCGTGACCGGCAGGCCGGTGGTCTGGAGCAGGACGCGTGCGGTGTGGGCCCGCTGTGCGCGGGCCAGGGCGACGGGTCCGGCGCCGAGTTCGGCGGTGAGCTGGCGCTGGACCTGCCGTGTGCTGTAGCCGAGGCGGCCGGCGAGCCCGGCGACGCCCTCCCGGTCGACGACTCCGTCGCCGATCAGGCGCATCGCCCGGCCCACCACGTCCGCCCGGACGTTCCAGTCGGCGGAGCCGGGGACCGCGTCCGGACGGCACCGCCGGCAGGCCCGGAAACCGGAACCCTGCGCGGCGGCGGCCGTCGCGTAGAAGCGGACGTTGTGGCGTTTCGGGGTGACCGCGGGACAGCTGGGCCGGCAGTAGATCCCAGTCGTCTCGACGGCGAAGAAGAACTCCCCGTCGAACCGGGCGTCCCGGCTGCGGACGGCTTCGTACCTGGTGTCTTCGTCCATCACGTGTTCCAGTGTCCGCCGCCGGGGAGGGTACGGCTGGCGGAAAACGGACACGACGATCGGTTCTGCCGGTGGGCGGGTGCGGGTCCGTCGGGGCCGGTCGCGCAGTTCCCCGCGCCCCTGAGTGGGTGCAGTCCGGCCACGCCCAGCCGTAACCCACCTGGGGGCGCGGGGAACTGCGCGACCAGCCCCCACCCAGCCGCACCCGACGAACGACCGGCTACGCCCAGCGCCCCCGCTTCGCCTCCATCGCCGCCTTGCCCTGCGCCCCCCGCTTCTTCCACTCCTTCCGAATCTCCGAACGGAGCCTCGCATCCGTCTTCGCCACGATCCGCTGGTTCTCCCGGATCAGCTTCCGGTAGCTCTCCAGCCGCCGCTCGGGCAGCTCACCGGAGTCGATCGCGGCCAGGACCGCGCACCCCGGCTCGCTCTCGTGCCCGCAGTCGTGGAAGCGGCACTGCTGCGCCAGTTCCTCGATCTCGGAGAAGACCTGTCCGACACCGGTCTCGGCGTCCCACAGGCCCACGCCCCTGAGGCCGGGCGTGTCGATCAGGACGCCGCCGCCGGGCATTGCGAGGAGGTTGCGGGTGGTGGTGGTGTGGCGCCCCTTCCCGTCCGCGTCCCGCGTGGCCTGCACGGTCATCGTGTCCTCGCCGACGAGCGCGTTCGCCAGGGTGGACTTCCCGGCACCGGACTGTCCGAGCAGCACGGTCGTGCCACTGGAGACGACCGCGACGAGCACGTCGAGGCCGTCACCGTCCAGGGCGCTGACGGTCAGCACCGGAACTCCCGGTGCCGTCGTCTCCACGTCCTGCACGAGATGCGAGAGGGTCACCGCGTCCGGCACGAGGTCGGCCTTGGTGAGGACGACGACCGGCTGGGCGCCGGACTCCCAGGCCAGGGCCAGGAACCGTTCGATGCGGCCGAGGTCGAGTTCGACGGCCAGCGACACGGCGACGATCGCGTGGTCGACGTTGGCCGCGAGGATCTGCCCCTCGGACCTCTTGGAGGAGGTGGAGCGCACGAAGGCGGTACGGCGTGGCAGATACGTCCGTACGTAGCGCGGGTTGCCCCCGGGTTCGACGACGGCCCAGTCGCCGGTGCACAGGACCCGCATCGGGTCGTGCGGGGTGACGAAGGCGGTGTCGGCCCGCAGCATCCCGTCGGCGGTGACGATGTCGCACTGCCCGCGGTCGACCCGGACCACCCGTCCGGGCAGCAGCCCCTCGGGCTCGTAGGGGGCGAACGCGTCCGCCCATGCCTCGTCCCAGCCGTAGGGAGCGAGAGCGGAGAAAACATGAGAAGTGGAGCTGGAAGTCGAGCTGGAAGTCAAGGGAGACCCTTCACAAGGGTGGCCCCGGCACGAGGAGTTGGTGTCAGCCGACGGCCACGGAGGTGGACTTGATGATCTGGATGCGGGCAGCGCTCGTCGCAAAGACAGCCATCGGTCGACACCTCCCTCGTCCTCACTCGTGGGGCACGGCAGCCATGAGCCGCCGTGCGAAGCGGTCCCACCTTAGAGGCACCGGCATCGGGGGCGCCACCGTATTTCCGGGGCCCGTCGCGGGAGGCCCGGGTCTCCCGCCTCACTCGAACAGCCCGGTGCGCTGGTCGTACGGGAGGAGCGGTTGTGGCATGGGAAGCGACCCCCACCTCCAGGAGCGCTCGTGATGACCCACCGTCCGTCCCGTCCGTCCCGTCCCCTGCGTGTTCTCGCCCCGGCGCTGGCAGCCGGAGTCCTGCTGACGACCGCCGCGTGTTCGGACGGCGACGACAGCGGCCCGGCGCGCGCGGACACCTCGGAGATCTCGTCCTCGCCCCTCGCGCAGGAGTCCCCGGCCCCGCTCACCGAGGCCGGGGCGCGGGCCGCGCTGGTGACCGAGGCGGACCTGGAGGACGACTGGACGCAGGTGAAGAACGCGGCCGACTGGCGCGACAGCCTGCTGGTCGGCAAGGTGGACGTGGCCGACTTCCTCACCGGCAAGGCGGACGCGGCCGACTGCCAGAAGCTTCTCGACCGGCTCTACTCCGAGGACCTGCTGGGCAAGCCGTCCGGGGCGTCCGCGCTCACCGGCTTCCAGGAGGGCGAGTCCCGGCTGCTGTACCAGGTCGCCGCCTACGACAAGGCCGGGCTCGACTCGTCGTTCGACTGGCTGGGGAGTCTGCCGGTCAAGTGCGACCAGTTCACGGCCAAGGACAGCTCCGGCGCCGCGCGCACGGTCCAGGTGACCGGGTTCTCCCTGCCCGCGGAGGGCGATGCCCGACAGGGGCTGCGGGTCACGGTCCAGGGCACCTCGGGCGGAGCTCCCACCACCCTCACCCTCGATGTCGCGGCCGTGCGGGTCGGCACGGACGCGATCACCGTCACCAACGGCGGCCTCGACGGGGCCGACAGGGACAGCACCGAACAGGCGGTGAAGCTGGGCACGCCCCGCCTGAAGGACGTCCAGGCCGGCCGGACCCCGTCCGCCGACCCGGGGGAGATCGACTGAGGGCACGGGGGGGCGGGCCGAGGGCCGGGCGGGCGGGGTGCGCGCCCAGGAGGTGTTCCCCACGACAGCGGTATGTGACATAGTACTGACGTGAGCAAGCGACTGACCTGCGATGTCGTGGTCGTCGGAGCCGGGATGGTGGGCGCGGCCTGTGCCCTGTTCGCCGCCCGGGCGGGGCTCGACGTGATCGTCGTCGACCGCGGCCCGGTGGCCGGCGGCACGACCGGTGCCGGGGAGGGCAATCTCCTGGTCTCGGACAAGGAACCAGGACCCGAGCTCGAACTCGCCCTGCTGTCCGGCCGGTTGTGGGCCGACCTGGCGAAGGAGGTCGGCGACGCCGTCGAGTACGAGCTCAAGGGCGGCGTGGTCGTCGCCGCCACTCCGGAGGGCCTCGAAGCCCTGGACAGGTTCGCGACCGGGCAACGATCCGCCGGGGTCGGGGCGCAGCGGGTCGACGCGGACGAACTCCGCTCACTGGAGCCCCACTTGGCCCCCGGACTCGCGGGCGGTGTGCTCTACCCCCAGGACGCGCAGGTCATGCCGACGCTGGCCGCCGCTCATCTCCTACGGTCCAGTGGTGCGCGTCTGTTCGGCGGCGCGGTGACCGAGGTGCTGCGGGGCGCCGACGGTGCCGTGCGCGGGGTGCGGACCGACCGGGGCGAGATCCACGCGCCGCAGGTCGTCAATGCCGCCGGGACCTGGGGCGGCGAGCTGGCCGCGCTGGCGGGAGTGCACCTGCCCGTGCTCCCCCGGCGCGGTTTCGTCCTCGTCACCGAACCGCTCCCCCGTCTGGTCCGCCACAAGGTGTACGCCGCCGACTACGTGGCCGACGTGGCCAGCGACTCGGCGGCCCTGCAGACCTCCCCGGTCGTCGAGGGGACTGCGGCCGGGCCCGTCCTGATCGGCGCGACCCGGGAACGGGTGGGCTTCGACCGCTCGTTGTCGCTGCCCGCGCTGCGTGCGCTGGCGGCGGGCGCGACCCGGCTGTTCCCGTTCCTGGAGCGGGTGCGCGCGATGCGGACGTATCTGGGCTTCAGGCCGTACCTGCCCGATCACCTGCCCGCGATCGGGCCCGATCCGCGGGTGCCGGGACTGTTCCACGCGTGCGGGCACGAGGGCGCCGGCATCGGACTGTCCACCGGGACAGGGCGGTTGATCGCCCAGGCGCTGACCGGGCAGGCTCCCGATCTCGATCTCGCGCCCTTCCGGCCCGACCGCTTCCCCGCGTCCCCGCCCGCCTCCCCGCCCACCTCCGTGTCCCACCCTTCGCCCCGCCCGTCGTCCGACGCCGAGGAGGCCTCGTGAATCCGCTGGAGCTGGCGCGCGCCGAGCCCGGCCCCGCCTTCACCGTCACCCTCGACGGGCGGGAGATCGAGGCCCTGCCGGGCCAGACCGTCGCCGCCGCGCTGTGGACGGCGGGGGTCACCTCCTGGCGCAGCACCCGCGGCGAGGGCCGCCCGCGCGGGATCTTCTGCGGTATCGGCGTGTGCTTCGACTGCCTGGTGACCGTCAACGACCGCCCGAACCAACGGGCTTGCCTGCTGCCTCTGCGACCGGGCGACGCGATCCGCACGCAGGAGGGAACGGGCCGCCATGAGTGAACCGCGCCTGGCGGTGATCGGCGCGGGCCCGGCCGGGCTCGCCGCCACTCTCGCGGCGGCCGCACGAGGCGTCCACGTCACGCTGGTCGACTCGGCGGCGGAGGCGGGCGGGCAGTTCTACCGGCAGCCCGCACCGGGGCTCGGGGCCCGCCGCCCGCAGGCACTGCACCATCAGTGGCGGACCTGGGAGAGACTGCGCGACGGACTGCGCACCCACGTGCGGGCGGGCGCGGTACGGCACTTGACGGACCATCACGTGTGGTTCGTCGAGCGCCCGGACACCGGCGGGTTCACCGTGCACGCCCTCGTCGGACCGGGGCAGGAGGAGGCGGCCGAGGTGCGCGCCGACGCGGTCCTCCTCGCCACCGGCGGCTACGAGAAGGTCCTGCCCTTTCCCGGCTGGACCCTGCCCGGTGTCGTCACGGCCGGCGGGGCGCAGGCCATGCTCAAGGGCGGGCTCGTGCTGCCCGGCCGTACCGCTGTCGTCGCCGGGACCGGGCCGCTGCTGCTGCCGGTCGCCACCGGGCTCGCCGCGGCGGGCGCGAGGGTCGCCGCGCTGGTGGACTCGGCCGACCCGGCGTCGTTCCTGCGGCGGTCCCGGGCGCTCGCGGGCCGTCCGGACAAGGTGGCCGAAGGCGCCCGGTACGCGGGGCAGTTGCTCCGGCACCGGGTCCGCACGCTCCTGCGGCACACCGTCGTCGAGGCGCTCGGCACCGAGCGCCTGGAGGCGGTGACGATCGCCGCCCTCGACCGGGACGGACGGGTGCGCCCGGACACCCGGCGGCGCCTCGACTGCGACACCCTCGCCGTGAGCCACGGCATGCTGCCGCACACCGACCTCGCCGACGCGCTGGGCTGCCGCCTCGACGGCACGGACGTGCACGTGGACGCCGAGCAGCGCACCGACGTGCCCGGCCTGTGGGCGGCGGGCGAGACCACCGGCATCGGCGGCTCCGCCCTCTCGCTCGCCGAGGGGCACATCGCCGGGCGGTCGATCGCGGCGCGGCTGGCCGGACGGACGCCGGATCCCCATGAGTGGACGGCCGCCGCACGGACCCGGGAGAAGCTGCGGTCCTTCTTCGCCGCCGTCGACTCCGGGTACGCGCTGCCGGCGCACCGGGCCGAGCAGGTCACCGACGAGACGGTGGTGTGCCGGTGCGAGGAGGTGTCGGCCGGTGCGGTGCGGGAGGCGGTGCGGGAACTGGGGGCCGGTGATCTGCGGACCGTGAAGCTGCTCACGCGGGCCGGGATGGGCTGGTGCCAGGGCCGGGTGTGCGGGCCCGGGGTGGCCGAGGTCGCCGGGTGCGCCGAGACGCCGGGGCGCAGGCCGTTCGCGCGACCGGTGCCGCTGGGGGTGCTGGCGCGGGCCGGAGAGACCGCGGGGCCCGCGCGGGCCGCAGCCCCCGAGGAACCGCAGGACGACGCCCACCGGGATCAATGACATGTCACACCCCATGGAGAGGGAAACCGTATGACCACCACCGACCTCCGCCCCTGGCGCGGTGTCCTCGTCGCCACCGCCCTGCCGCTGAACGACGACCTGTCCGTGAACCACGACAAGTACGCCGAGCACTGCTCCTGGCTGGTCGAGAACGGCTGCGACGGTGTCGTACCGAACGGCTCGCTCGGGGAGTACCAGGTGCTCACGCCCGAGGAGCGGGCCAGGGTCGTGGAGACGGCCGTGGCCGCGATCGGCGGTGAGCGCGTGATGCCGGGCGTCGCCGCGTACGGCTCGGCGGAGTCGCGCCGCTGGGCCGAGCAGGCGCGCGACGCGGGCTGTGCCTCCGTGATGCTGCTGCCGCCCAACGCCTACCGCGCCGACGAGCGGTCCGTGCTCGCGCACTACGCCGAGGTCGCGAAGGCGGGCCTGCCGATCGTGGCGTACAACAACCCCATCGACACCAAGGTCGACCTGGTGCCCGAACTGCTGGCCAAGCTGCACGCCGAGGGGTTCGTCCGCGCGGTCAAGGAGTTCTCCGGTGATGTCCGCCGCGCGTACCAGCTGGCCGAACTCGCCCCGGAACTGGATCTGTTGATCGGCGCCGACGACGTCCTGCTGGAGCTGGCGCTCGCGGGCGCGAAGGGCTGGGTGGCCGGTTATCCCAACGCGCTGCCCAGGTCGAGCGTCGAGCTGTACCGGGCGGCCGTGGGCGGCGACCTCGCCACCGCGAAGAGGCTGTACGAGCAGCTGCACCCGTTGCTGCGCTGGGACTCCAAGGTCGAGTTCGTGCAGGCGATCAAGTTGTCGATGGACATCGTGGGCCGCCACGGCGGGAGTTGCCGTCCGCCGCGGGTCCCGCTGCTGCCCGAGCAGGAGTCCGTCGTGCGGGCCGCCACCGAGAAGGCGGTCGCGGCCGGGCTCAGCTGAGCGTCGAACCGTCCCCCCGATCACCAGGAGCGTCATGCGCAGCAAACTCGTCCTGCACGCCGTCGACTCGCACACCGAGGGCATGCCCACCCGTGTGATCACCGGCGGGATCGGCACGATCCCCGGCGCCACCATGAACGAGCGGCGGCTCCACTTCCGTGAGCACCGCGACGACATCAAGCAGCTCCTGATGAACGAGCCGCGCGGGCATTCGGCGATGAGCGGCGCGATCCTCCAGCCGCCGACCCGCCCGGACTGCGACTGGGGCGTCGTCTACATCGAGGTGTCGGGCTATCTGCCGATGTGCGGACACGGCACGATCGGCGTGGCGACCGTGCTGGTGGAGACCGGCATGGTCGAGGTCGTCGAGCCGGTCACCACGATCCGGCTCGACACCCCGGCGGGCCTGGTCGTCGCCGAGGTGGCGGTGGAGGACGGGCGGGCGAAGAACGTCACGCTGCGGAACGTGCCGTCCTTCTCCGTCGCCCTCGACCGCAAGATCGCACTGGCCGACGGGCGGACGGTGACGTACGACCTGGCCTACGGCGGCAACTTCTACGCCATCCTGCCCCTGGAGGAGTTCGGGCTGCCCTTCGACCGGGACCGCAAGGACGACATCCTGAAGGCGGGTCTGTCCCTCATGGCGGCGATCAACGCCGAGGAGGAGCCCGTCCACCCGGAGGATCCCTCCATCCGCGGCTGCCACCACGTCCATCTGCTCGCCCCCGAGGCAACCGCCCGGCACTCCCGGCACGCGATGGCCATCCACCCCGGCTGGTTCGACCGCTCCCCCTGCGGCACCGGCACCAGCGCGCGCATGGCCCAGCTGCACGCACGCGGTGAACTCCCGCTGCACACCGAGTTCGTGAACGAGTCCTTCATCGGGACGCGGTTCACCGGCCGGCTCCTCGGCACGACGGAGGTCGCGGGCCGCCCCGCCGTTCTGCCCAGCTTCACCGGGCGCGCGTGGATCACCGGCACGGCCCAGTACCTGCTCGACCCGACCGACCCGTTCCCGGCGGGATTCGTGCTGTGAACCCGCCCCGGGCCCGGCGGGGATAATGCCGGGTGCCGCGTGACATTGCACCACGTGTCAGCACCACTAGGAGATGCCCTCATGGCCGCCCAGCGATCCAGCGCCCCCACCGCCGCTGCCCCCGCCCTGCCCGTCCTCGGCGGCAAGAAGAGCAGCTACCGGGAGCGGGTCGCCGACGCCCTGCGAGCCGCGCTGATCGCGGGCGAGCTGCTGCCAGGCCAGGTGTACTCGGCGCCCGCGCTCGCCGCCCGCTTCGGCGTCTCGGCCACGCCCGTGCGCGAGGCCATGCTCGACCTCGCCAAGGAGGGCCTGGTCGACACCGTCCCCAACAAGGGCTTCCGGGTCACCGAGGTGTCCGAGAAGCAGCTCGACGAGTACACCCACATCCGCTCGCTCATCGAGATCCCCACGGTCGTGGAGCTGGCCTCGGCCGCCGATCCGGTCTCCCTGGAGGCGCTGCGTCCGGCCGCACGGGAGATCGTCCAGGCGGCGGTGTCCGGTGACCTCATCGCGTACGTCGAGGCCGACACCCGCTTCCACCTCGGCCTGCTCGCCCTCGCGGGCAACGCCCATCTCGTCGAGGTGGTCGGCGACCTGCGCAAGCGCTCCCGCCTGTACGGCCTCACCCCGCTGGTGAAGTCCGGCCGCCTGCTGGCGTCCGCCGAGGAGCACCTCGAGCTCCTCGACGCCTTGGTCGCCCGCGACGAGGGGGCGGTGCGGGAGGTGATGACCCGGCACATCGGTCATGTGCGGGGGTTGTGGGCCGCGCCGTAGCGGTGCGGCGCGCAGGGGTGCGGCGGGGTCAGGACTTGGCGCACTCCCGCCCGTTGAGGAAGAAGTCGTACGCCGGGGCGTTCTTGCCCTGCCAGGACGCGAGGAAGCCGAGGGAGAGCGAACCGTTCGCGGGGACCGACTTGTTGTAGTCGGTGGCGTTCGCGGTGACCACGGAGCCGCTCTGGGTGAAGTCCGCGTCCCACATCTGGGTCACCTTCTGGCCGTCCTTGAAGGACCAGGTGACCTGCCAGTCGCCGAGAGCCACGGTGGTGGTGACGGTGAGCTCGGCCTGGAAGCCGTCGGGCCACTGGTTGACGAGGGAGTACGCGACCCGGCAGGTCGGGGTGATGCTCTCGCTGGGCTCCGGCTCCTCGACCCCGGCGGAGGAGGTGCCCTGGGGTTCCTGACCGGAGTTCTTCGCACTCGTGGACTGGGACGGCTTGCCCGTGGGCGTCCCGGAGGGCTTCTTCGAGCCGGGCGCCCGCGAGGTTGCGGAGGGGATCGACAGGGTGGGGTTGGCCACCGGCTCGCCCTCGGCGGTGACGCTCGCGCCGGGTTCGGCGACCCCCTGCTCCATGTCGTCGCCCGGCATCATCGAGACGGCGAGGGCGAGCAGGGAGACGAGGACGGCGGCGACGAGCAGTCCGTTGCGCACGACCTTCGCCTTGTGCGCGCCGGGGTTCGGGGGCCCGCTCTCCAGGGCCTGCGGGCGTCCGGCGCCCAGGCGCACCTCGGCAGCCCGGCGGCGGCGCTCCAGATAGGCGAGTCCGCCCCAGCCGATGACTCCGCCCGCGAGGGCCGCGGGCAGCCCGCCGCCGTGCAGGCGAAGACAGGCGGCGGCCTCCGCGCACTGCTGGCAGCGCGCGAGGTGGCGGGAGAGGTCTTCGGGGGTCTCGCCGGAGGTGGAGCGGGTGACGGCGTCCAGCAGCCGGGCGTAGCTGCGGCACTGGGCGTCCATCGGCATGTCGAGATGGTTGCGGTGGCTGCGGTCCCGGAACAGGCCGCGCACCTGGGCGAGTTCGTCGCCCACGGTGGCCGGGTCGAGGCCGAGCCGGCGGGCCACCGCGGGCAGCGGGAGCGCCTCCACCTCGGCCAGCCACAGCAGTTCGGCGTCCGCGGCCTGCAGATCGCGCAGTCCGCGCAGGGCGATGGGGCGTTGCAGTGGCGGGCCGGTGTAGCGGTCGGCCTTGTCGGAGTGGAGCCACAGCCGCAGATCGGGGTCCAGCCGGTGGCCGAGGCCCTGGGTCTCCCAGTCCGCCGCCGTGGTGCGAACGGCGGTCAGCAGCAGGGGTATTCGGGGCAGTCGGGCCGGGCGGCGGCCGGCACCGCGAACGGCGGCCTCCGCGTCCCTGGCCTCGCGCATCCCGAGGGAGAATGCCTCCGTGGCCAGGTCGGTGGCGGCGGTGGAGCCGGCCGTGCACAGATCGGCGTACGACAGCACGGCATCCCAGCACTCGGAGAACAGCGCGGCCTCGGCGGCGTCCTGGGGGGTCGGCAGGTCGGGCATGAGTCTCCTGCATTGAAAGCGAGGTCAACTCGCCATACTGGCAAAGGAGTTGGGGGGAACCTCGCGGCAGGACAGGAGCCTTTCACGTCTCCCACACAACTGACAAGCAAGCTATTCAATTCGGTTACCGAGGGTTCGGTCCACTGCCCCACGGCACAACACTGCGCGCAGCTACGTCATCCAGTACGGACCGGAAGCCGGAACGTATCAATCCCGCCACACAGGAACCAGCCGTAACGGAGAATCAGTTTCCCGGACGGGGTGAGCCGGGGTGCGGTTCGACCGGTGCGGAGGGGGATCATGTCGGGGCTTCTGGGACCGCTGGAGCTGGTCGGGGACCGGTGGGTCATCGGGGATCCGAAGCGCGGGCAGGGTTCGTGCGTGGTGCTCACGCGGGACGGCATGGAGCACCATGTGCGCGGGGTGCCCGAGGCGCGCTCCGCGGTGCCGTGGTCCAGGGTGGTGGGCCTGACGGTGAAGGCGTCCGCCCGGACCTGGCTGGCCACCCGCACCGGCGGCGTGGTGAACGCGCTCGGCGGCGGCCACCTGGAGGCCGGGCCCGAGGCCTGCGTCGTGGGGGCGCACCTGCGGTATCCGCAGGAGGGCTGGAAGGTGGTCTACGGCCACCACGAGCGCGCCTACACCTACCAGCACATGTTTCTGCTCGGAGACCTGTTCCGGAAGACCGCCGAGGCAGGGGCGGCGCGCCTGCTGGGCGACCCGGAGTGGCTGGCCCCGGTGGTCGCCGAGCTGGCCCCGACCCCCAAGTGGACCCCGCTGCCGGGCCGCCGCGTCACCGAACTCCTCACGACACTCGGCGTCAACTGACAGCTCCCGGCAGGACTGGCAGCACTGCGGGAGCCGCTCGGAGCTGCGGGAGCTACGGGAGCCGCTCGGAGCTGCGGGAGCTGCGGGAGCCGAGCGTCACGGGCAGGAGGCCCCGGGGATTCCGAGGCGCTCACATGAGAGCCGGCCCCGGGTGACGTTACCGAAGGCCGACGTTCCGGCGCCCACCCCGCCACAGCGACATCAGCAGGCCCCGCGACCTCGGGCCCCGGCCGGCCGCACGCGCCGAACCTCGGCACCCACTCCAGCCCTTGCCCCGCGGCCGGTCCTGTAACGGCGGCCGCCCGTCGACCCGCAAGCATCAGACCTGGACCGACCCTGAACCGGGGTTCACACCTCGACCGGCCCAGACCTCCACCGCCTCAGACCTCCACCGGCTCCGGCGTCGCCGGAAGGCTGTCCATGAAGGAGCTCACGGAGAAGACCGCGCGGCCGGGTCCGGGCGGGCCGTAGCCGGGGGGCGAGGAGAGGCCGAAGTCCTCCATGGTCTGGCGGTAGGCCTGGAGCAGCCGGATGTGGTACTCCAGCGGCGCGCCCTGCGGGTTGGCCTTGCCGAGCGGGGTCGTCGGCTCGGGGCACCACGTGGTGAAGCGCGGTGTGATGCCGTGCGACATGAAGAACCGCAGCCCCTCGGTGGTGGACGCGATCGCCTCGTCGACCGTCTTGAAGCCGAAGGGCTCCGCCATCTCGACGCCCGCGACGAAGTTGGGGATCACGTTGCGCGCCCCGAACACCTCCGCCGAGTCCAGGATGCGCTTGTGCCACACGTCCCGGCCGACGTACCGCTCCTTGCCCGGGCAGTACATCTTGAACAGGTACTCGTCCCACACCTCGTAGTTGGGGTGGTAGATCTGCACGCCGTAGTCCTTGAACCGCTGCACGTCGTCGCGCGGCAGCGCCTGGGCCACGACCTTGCCGATCCACCGGCCCGGGAAGCGCTCCTCGATGGCCTTGGCGTAGTGGCCGTAGAAGTCGGCCTCGTCGCGCCCGGAGACGGTCTTGGTGATCGCGCCGCCGGTGAGCGTGTAGGCGGTGGACGCCTTCGCGGTGTCGTACCGGTCGATGATCTCCAGGGCCTCGAGGACCTCCTCGACGTCCTTGACCCCGGTGTACGGCCGCCCGGCCGCCTTGTGCTGGCGCCAGTTGTGGTTGATGTCGCAGTACTGGCACTCCTCCTTGGCGCCGAAGTACTGGCACACCCGGAAGACGGTCAGGTAGATCAGGTAGCCCCACTGGATGGTCGGGGCGACCTCCATGACGGACTTCCCGCTGGAGAGCTTGTGCCGGTAGTACTCCGGCATCGGCGGCACGCCCACGTCGGCGATCCGCTTCCCGTCGAGGTAGAGCCCGAGCACACCCTGGTCGTCGGCGGCGACGCGATAGGGCGAGGAGGGGTTCACCCGCACCGAGACGACGGTCCGGCGCAGGTCGTACGGCCCACCGGTGAGGATGATCTCCTCCGGCGGCCGCCGGAGCGCGGCCTCGCCCAGCTCCGGCAGGGTCCCGTGGTCGAAGGAGAAGATGAAGTACGACTTCGGCTTCACCTCACCCGACTCGTTGTCACTGAGGGCGGACGGGTCGAAGGCCACACCGCCTCGCAGCAGGTCCTCCTTGAAGACGGCTTCCCGCGGTACCTGCGGAAACCTCTCCATCAGATCCTCGACCAGCGCGGTACGGCTGCCCATCCCGTGTCTCCTCCCGGCTCAGACGTACGACCGACTCCTCACGGTATGCCCTCGCACCGACATCACCCGTGCCGGGTCCCCTCTCGGCGTGCGATATGGGCCGGTACGGGCGTTTCCGGGGGCAGTGACGGGTCGGAAACGGGCGCGCCCCACGTCGAGGTGAGCGGAAGCACACCGGCCCACAGGCCGAGTTCGGCGTCGGGCCCCTCACCGTCGTCGGGCGGGCCGGTACGGATCTTGACGGAGGCCTCGTCGAGGCGGAGGGCGAGCAGGGTGGTGGCCGCGAGTTCCTTGCGGCTCGGCCTGCGCGCGTACGACCACTGCCCCGGCGCGGCGTGCTCGGTCAGCCGGCGCAGGCCCGCCAGCTTCTCCTCGGGGTCGGTCACCTTGCGGGCCTCGCCGTGGATCATGGCGCTGCGGTAGTTGACGCCGTGCTCGAAGACGGACCGTGCGAGGACCAGTCCGTCGACGTGCGTGACGGTCACGCAGACCGGTCCGCCGCCCGCGAGACTGCGGCTGGCCACCGAGCCGTGCAGATAGAGCCGCCGCTCGACGCGCCCGTACACCGTGGGCACGACCAGCGGCCGCCCCTCGACGACGACTCCGAGATGACAGACGAACCCGGCGTCGAGGATCGCCTCGAGGTCCGCCCGGTCCAGGCTGCCCTGCTCGCGCAGGCGCCGGTGGCGGGTGAGGTCGGTCTCGGGCAGGGGATCAGGAGCCATGGCCATGGATCAGGACGCTACTGATCCAGTGTCCCCAAGACCAGACCCCTGACCTATTAGACCGTCCAGCGACTCCAGAACAACGAAATCCGCATCTCAGGCCGTTCGCTCCAGCTCGGCGTAGTGCACCGGGCACGCGAGCCCGGCTCCGGACACCACCCGCTCCGCCTCCTCCGCGACCGCCAGCCCCAGCCGCGCCAGCTCGTTGCCCTGGGACCCGGCGAGGTGCGGGGTGACGAAGGCGCCCGGGAGGTGGTGGAGGGGTGAGTCCGCGGGCAGGGGCTCGGGGTCGGTGACGTCGAGGACCGCGGACAGGCGGCCGGTGCGCAGTTCGTCCACGAGGGCGTCCGTGTCGACCAGACTGCCCCGCGCGGTGTTGATCAGGACCCCTCCGTCCGGCATGAGGGCCAGCTCGCGGCGGCCGATCAGATGCCGGGTCTCGGGGGTCTCCGGGGCGTGGACGGTCACGATCCGCGAGGTGCGCAGCAGCTCGTCCAGCCCCAGCAGGGGCACACCCAGCTTCGCGGCCCCCGCCTCGTCGACGTACGGATCGCTCAGGCTCACCGCCAGGTCGAACGGCCGCAGCAGCTCGATCACCTTGCGCCCGATCCGGGACGCGCCGATCACCCCGACCCGCCGCCCGTGGTTGCCGATGCCGCGCACGACCCCCCAGCCGGGAGACACCCGTTCGGCGCGCAGCCGTTCGCGGCGCACGAAGACGTCCTTCCCGGCCAGCAGGATCGCGGCGAGCGTGTACTCGGCGACGGGCAGCGCGTTGGCCTCGGCGGCCGAGGAGACGGCGATCCCGCGCCGCCAGATCTCGGGGGTGACGAAGCCCTTGACCGAGCCGGCCGAGTGGAGGACGGCCCGGAGTGCGGGGGCCGCGTCGAGGACGGCAGCGTCCAGCCGGGGGCAGCCCCAGCCGGTCACGAGGATCTCGGTGCGGGCCAGGACGTCCGCGAGCGCCGGGTCGGTGAGGTCCTCGGCCACCAGCCCGGGATCGATGTCCACGGACTCCCGCAGGCGCGCCAGCACCTGGGGAGGGAACACGAGCGGCACGTTCTCGGCGGTCATGGCGAACAGCGCCTGGGGTCGCTCGGGCAAGGTGGTGGTCCTCCAGAACTGCCGAAAGCTTGTAGAAAACGCTCTCTACGGTAGAGCTCGGCAAATGAGAGGGTCAACGCATACGCACTCCCGGGAGGAACGACGGACATGTCGGAGACGATCACGAATTGGGCGGGGAACATCACCTACTCCGCCAAGGAGCTGCACCGCCCCTCTTCGCCGGACCGGGTCGCCGCCCTGGTCGCGGAGAGCGCCCGGGTGCGGGTGCTGGGCAGCGGGCACTCCTTCAACGAGATCGCCGAGCCGGGCCCCGAGGGCGTCCTGCTCTCGATCGCCGACCTGCCGCCGGTGATCGACGTGGACACCGCCGCCCGTACGGTACGGGTCGCGGGCGGCGTCCGGTACGCCGAACTGGCCCGCGCGGTGCACGCCCACGGCCTCGCGCTGCCCAACATGGCGTCGCTGCCGCACATTTCCGTGGCCGGCTCGGTCGCGACCGGCACCCACGGTTCGGGGGTCGGCAACGGTCCGCTGTCCTCGGCGGTGCGCGAGGTGGAGCTGATCACGGCCGACGGCTCCGCGCTGACCATCGGCCGGGGCGACCCGCGCTTCGGCGGCGCGGTCACCTCGCTCGGCGCGCTCGGTGTCGTCACCGCGCTCACCCTGGACCTCGTGCCGTCGTTCGACGTGGAGCAGTACGTCTTCACCGAACTCCCCCTCGCCGGGCTGGACCCGGCGGGCTTCGAGACGGTCATGTCGGCGGCGTACAGCGTCAGCCTGTTCACCGACTGGCGGGCGCCGGGTTTCCGGCAGGTGTGGGTCAAGCGGCGCACGGACCAGCCGCTCGCCGACTTCCCGTGGGCCGCGCCCGCCACCGAGAAGATGCACCCGGTCCCGGGGATGCCCGCGGTCAACTGCACCGAGCAGTTCGGGGCGCCGGGGCCCTGGCACGACCGACTGCCGCACTTCCGGGCCGAGTTCACGCCGAGCAGCGGGGCGGAGCTCCAGTCGGAGTACCTGCTGCCGCGCGCGCACGCCGTCGAGGCGCTGCACGCGGTGGAGGGCATCCGGGAGACGGTCGCCGGCGTGCTGCAGATCTGCGAGGTGCGGACCGTGGCCGCCGACGAGCAGTGGCTCAGCCCTTCCTACGGCCGGGACACCGTGGCCCTGCACTTCACCTGGATCGAGGACACCGCGGCCGTCCTGCCGGTGGTGCGCCGGCTGGAGGAGGCGCTGCACGCCTTCGAGGCGCGGCCGCACTGGGGGAAGGTGTTCACCACGCCCGCCGGGATCCTGCGCGAGCGCTACCCGAGGCTCGGCGACTTCCGCGAGCTGGCGCGTGAGCTGGACCCCGAGGCAAAATTCGCCAACGCCTTCGTTCGGAGCGTACTCGCCGACTGACTTTATAAAGCCCCTTTCCTAACCCCTTGTACAAAGTCCCCGCAGCCCATAGCCTTGCGCCGCGCCGGTGCCACTGTCGTCCCGGCATGAGCTGAAGGGATGGGGGTCGGGCCCTGGTGAAGCGCACATCACGTGACATCCGCACCGCGAACCGCTACGAGGTGCTGCGCCAGATCATCGCCGAGTCGCCCACGTCCCGGCAGGAGCTGGCGGCGGCCACCGGGCTGAGCCTGGCCACCGTCGCCACGCTCGTGGGCGAGCTGCTCGACCTGCGGATGATCACGGAGGTCGGTTTCGAGGAGTCGGCGGGCGGGCGCCCACGGGGTCTCGTGGCCGTCAACGCGTCGGGGGGCGCGTTGATCGGCGTGGACATCGCGGAGACCTACGTCCATGTCGAGCTGTTCGACCTCGCGCTGAACGTCCTGGCCCGCGCCGAGGAGGACGTCCGCCCCGGCGAGAGCCTCCCCGAGCAGGTGGTCAGCCATGTCGCCGCCGCCGTCGGCTCGGTGGTCGCGCAGGCCGGGATCGAGGGCGCCCGGGTGCTCGGCGTGGGCGTGAGCGTGCCGGGGCAGGTGGACCGCGCGACCGGTATCTCGGAGTACGCGCCCAACTGGGACTGGCACGACGTGCCGCTGGTGGACCTGCTCTCCGAGTACATCGCCTACCCGCTCTACCTGGACAACCCGCTGCGTGCCGTCGCCGTGGCCGAGCTGTGGTTCGGGGCCGCGCGCGGCAGCGGGAACGCCGTGGTGGTCACCCTCGGCACCGGTGTGGGCGCCGGGCTCGTGCTGGGCGGCGCCCTGCACCGCGGCGTGTCCAACAGCGCCGGCGAGTGGGGCCACAACACGATCGTCCTGGACGGACGCCTTTGCCGCTGCGGCAACCACGGCTGTGTGGAGACGTATGTGGGTGCCCCCGGGATCATGCTGAACCTGCAGGAGCTGAGCCCCGACAGCGAGCTGCTGCATCCGGGCGACCAGACGGCGACGATCGCCGCGCTGGCGAGGGGGATGCTCACCGGGGACCCGGTGGCGCAGGAGGTCGTCCGGCACACCGCCCGCTATCTGGGCGCCTCCATCGCGCACCTGGTCAACCTGTTCAACCCCGAGGTGGTCGTGCTCAGCAGCTGGGTCGCGGCCGCCCTCGGCGAGCCCCTGGTCGCGGAGGTGCGCGAGGCCGTCGCCCGGCACGCGCTGCCCCGGCCGATGGCCGCCACCGAGATCGTCCTCTCCCCGATCCCGACGGACCCGGCATGTCTGGGCGCGGCGACGTTCGCGCTCGAAGGGGCCCTCCAGTCGGTCGGGCAGCGGTCTGCAACAAAACGCCTCGCCCCGGCGAGGAGCAAGGCGCACAACCCCCGCTAGGAGCCGTACACCGCACCACCTTCATGACGACGGAAGGGATGCACGTGTCTCACCCCCACCGCAAGAGATCGGCCCTGCTGACAGCCGCAGCCGCGTTCGCTGTCGCGGGACCCCTGATATCCGCCCCGTCCGCCTCGGCCGCCACCCCCACGGTGGCCGAAGTGTCCCCGCACGCCGCCCAGACCATCGACAACATCGGCGCCTCGGGCGCCTGGTGGGTCAACGACCTGAAGAACTTCGACCCCAAGGTCCAGGCCAAGGTCGCCAAGCTGCTCTTCTCCGAGGACGGCCTGGCGCTGAGCAGCTACCGCTACAACATCGGCGGTGGCGGCACCGGGGTGACCTACGCGCCGCGCGCCCCCGAGGACTTCCTCAAGGACGACGGGACGTACGACTGGAGCAAGGACAAGGCGGGCCGTACGTTCCTGTACGCGGCCGCCAAGTACGGCGTGAAGGACCTGATCGCCTTCGTCAACAGCGCGCCCGCGCAGTGGAAGACCAACGCGAAGAGCTGCGGCGGCTATCTGAAGGCGGAGAACACCCAGGACTACGCGAAGTACGTCGCCGACGTCACCGCCCACTTCACCAAGCAGGGCGTGAAGTTCGACTACATCAGTCCCTTCAACGAGCCGACCAACAGCTTCGACAGCTGCGGCCAGGAGGGCATGCTGGTACCCGTCGATCAGCGCGACGACATCGTGCGGGCGTTGGGTGCCGAGCAGCAGGCCCGTGGCCAGAGGACCGGCATCATCGCGGACGAGTCCAGCAGCACGGTGAACTTCAACACCGAGGTCCCGCAGTGGATCTCGCAGCCGGACACCGCCCAGTACGTCGACAAGCTCGCCCACCACACGTACAACAACCCGGGCGACGACCAGCGGGCGAAGATCTACGAGACGTCCAAGTCGGTCGGCAAGCAGTCCTGGTCCACGGAGATCTGCTGCTTCGGCAACGGCGGTACGGGCTGGGCGCAGGAGTACGACCCCACGATCGACGGCGGTCTGAACCTGTCCCGGATCATCTACAAGGACTTCGCGACCGCGCACGACTCGGCGTTCCAGTGGTGGGTCGCCCTGTCGGAGATGATCGGCACCGATCCGCTCGCGCGCAACAGCGAGGGCTGGAACGACGGCCTGATCTACTACGACCCGAACTACGCCACCAACGGCAACCAGACCCTGTACTACACCAAGCGCTACTACGCGCTCGGCCAGTACAGCAAGTTCGTCCGGCCCGGCTCGGTCGCGCACAACGTGACCGGCGCACCGGACGGCGTCGAGGTGTCGACGTACGACGACCACGGCAAGTGGGTCGTCGTGGTCAACAACCACAACACCACCGACACCGCCCTGCAGCTGCACTTCAACAGCAAGACGCCGGTGCGCGCGAGCAAGGCCGTGCGGACCTCGGCGACCGAGAGCTGGGCGAAGGTCGCCAGGCCCTCGGTCAAGGGCGGCACGGCCTCGGCGACCCTGCCGGCCCGGTCCATCACGACGTACGTCCTCGACCAGAAGGGCCACGGCACTTCGGCGGTCACGGGCGCGCTCCAGGGCAAGCAGTCCGGCAAGTGCCTGACCGCGGGCACCTCCGGGGCGGCGATCAACAGCTGCACGGGCGGGCCCGAGCAGGTGTGGTCGTACGACGCGAAGGGTCGTCTGAAGGGCGTGAACGGCTATCTGACCGCGGGGAGTTCGGGTCTGGTGACGAGCCCGGAGGCGACCCGTGACGGCAGCCAGCAATGGCTGCTGAACTCCAACGGCCAAGTCGTCAGCGAGGCGTCGGGCAAGTGCCTGGACGTCGGCGGACAGGCGACGGCCGAGGGCAGCAAGGTCGGCCTGTGGACCTGCAACGGCGGGACCAACCAGGCCTGGTTCAAGCAGTAACGCAGCACTTCCACAAAGGGGTTGCGGGCCGCTGGTGCGGCGGCCCGCAACCCGGGGGCGTCCGGTATCCCGAACGCTGCACAACGCTTCGCACAGACTTCGTCCAACCCCTTGCCGAAGCCTTAGCCGAAGGTTAACGTCCCCGCACCGCCACAACATTTGAGCCACCTGGCACTGAGCCGCAGAGCCAAGGCGCAGAGCCGCAAGCCGTATTCGAGACAAGGACGTCAGCATGTCGGCAATGAGCAGCACCAACTGGAACCGTCGTAACGTGATGAAGGCCGCGATGGGTCTGGCCGCCGCCGGCGGACTGGCCGCGTGCGGCGGCAACAACGGCCGTGGGGGCGGCTCGGGTTCGGGCACCGCCCTGACCCAGTACTTCCACGCCTACGGCGAGGCGGGCACGGAGCAGGCCATCAAGCGGTACGCGGCGGCGTACAAGAAGGCCGACGTGAGCACCAACTGGATCACGGGCAACAACTTCGAGTCCGCCCTCTTCGCGGCCCTGCTCACCAAGAAGGCGCCCGACGTCTTCGAGTTCCACCCGCAGCTCCAGCTCGTCAAGAGCGGCCAGGTGGCGGACCTGACCGACCTGATCAACCCGGTCAAGGACGACTTCAACCCGAACGACATCAAGTCCCACACAGTCGACGGGAAGATCTACGGGATACGGATGATCGACGACCCGCAGTTCTTCTACTACCGCAAGTCGATGTTCGAGAAGGCCAAGGTCGAGGTCCCGACCACGCTCGAGGAGCTGATCGAGGCCGCCGCCAAGCTCACCACCAACAAGGTCAAGGGCGTCTTCCTCGGCAACGACTTCACCGCGATCCAGAACGTCATCATCTGGTCCGCCGGCGCCGACACGATCAACGCCAACAACGAGATCGCCTACCACACGGACGGCGTCGTCGAGGGCCTGAAGCAGCTGCGCCAGCTGTTCACCAGCGGCAACGTGCTCCTGGACGCCCCGACCGACTTCTGGGACCCCTCCTCGCTCAACCAGGGCCTGTGCGCCATGCAGTGGGGTGGCATGTGGTCCATGCCGGCCATGCAGAAGGCGCTCGGCGACGACCTCGGCATCTTCCCGTTCCCGAAGATCGGCTCCGCAGGCAAGCAGTCCGTCTACAACGGCGGCTGGTCGATCTTCGTCAACGCCAAGGGCAAGAACGTCGAGGCCGCCAAGGAATACGTCAAGTGGCTGTGGATCGACCAGAAGCAGTACCAGGAGGACTGGGCCACCTCGTACGGCTTCCACATCCCGCCGCGTACCTCGATCGCCAACTCGGCCACCAAGCTCAAGACCGGCCTGCCCGCCGAGGGCGTGAAGCTCTTCACCGACTACGGCCACTTCGACAACATCGCCTACGACCAGACGATGCAGACCGCGTTCGCCGAGGTGATCGCGTCCTCCGTCCGCAAGAACGGCAACCCGGAGGCGGCGCTCGACACCTGCGACAAGAAGGTCAACGTCGAGCTCAAGAAGCTGTTCGGTTAGGCCGCCGGGAAGACCACGTCATGTCGACCACCACCACGCGCGGGGTCGCCCAGCCCGCCCCGGCCAAGGCCTCTCCGGCCCGGCCGCGGCGGGGCCTGCGGGGCAACGCCACCTTCAACTTCTGGCTCTTCACCGGGCCCTTCCTCATCGGCCTGGTGATCTTCGTCTTCGTTCCGATCTTCTGGAGCGTCTGGCTCAGCTTCTTCGACGCGCGGTACACCGTCACGCCGAGCAAGTTCATCGGCTTCGACAACTACAAGCAGATCCTGACCAACAGCAACTTCCCCGACTCGCTGCTGACCTTCACGGTGTTCGCCGCGTTCATCGTGCCCACCACCTGGGCGTTGTCACTGGGGCTCGCACTGCTGGTCAACCGGCTGCGGTTCATGCGCGCGTTCTTCCGCTCGGTGTTCTTCCTGCCGACCGCGGTCTCCTACGTGGCCGCCGCGCTGATCTGGAAGATGTCCATCTTCAGCGGTGTCCGCTTCGGCCTGATGAACACCGTTCTCGGCTGGTTCGGCGTCGAGAACATCGCTTACCTGGCCAACCCCAGCCCGCCCTGGTACTGGGTGGTCATCGTGACCCTGCGGCTGTGGATCCAGTCCGGGTTCTACATGATCCTGTTCCTGGCCGCGCTGCAGAACATCCCGACCGAGCTGTACGAGGCCGCCGCCATCGACGGCGCCAAGCCCGGCTGGCAGACCTTCCGGCACATCACGCTGCCGCAGCTGCGCGCCACGTCGACTGCCGTGATCCTGCTGCTGCTCGTCGCGGCCTATCAGGCGTTCGACGAGTTCTTCAACATCATCGGGCAGAACGCGACCTGGGCCCAGACACCGCTGATGGAGCTCTACAAGACCGCCCTCGGCACCAGCCAGGACTACGGCGCGGGCAGCGCGGGCGCGGTCATCCTGTCGCTGCTCATCTGTCTCGTCACCCTGATCCAGGGCAAGTTCATGGGCTTCGGAAGGGGGGAGGACTCCAAGTGACCACCACCACTCCTCCGGTCGGCAAGCGGCGCGGCAAGGGCCGGGGCGTCTTCGGCAACACGGGCCTCTACATCGCCGTCGGTGTCGCCGCCCTGCTGTTCCTGATCCCCTTCTACCTGATCTTCCGCAACGCCCTCTCCACGGACCCGGAGATCACCGGCGAGAACTGGAAGGTGCTGCCCTCCTTCCAGTGGGGCAACGTCTCCGAACTGTTCAACGACCCCACGGTCGAGTTCGGCCGCTCCATGGTGAACTCGCTGGTCGTCGCCGTCTCCAGCACCCTGGGCACCCTCCTGGTCTGCTCGCTGGCCGGTTACGGCCTGGCCCGCATCCCCTACAAGCACGCCAACAAGGTCTTCTACGCCGTCCTCGCGACCCTGATGGTCCCGACGGCCGTGACCTTCGTCCCGAGCTTCGTGCTGGTCTCCTCCCTCGGCTGGGTGGACACGTATCGTGGCCTGATCATCCCGGGCCTGTTCAGCGGCTTCACCTGCTTCCTGTTCCGGCAGTACTTCCTGGGATTCCCGAAGGAGCTGGAGGAGGCGGCACGCGTGGACGGGCTCGGTTACTGGGGCGCGTACTGGCGGATCGTCGTACCCAACTCGCTGAACTTCTTCGCGGCCATCGCCACGATCACGTTCATCGGCGCCTGGAACTCCTTCCTGTGGCCCCTGGTCATGGGTCAGGACCCGAGCTCCTGGACCGTCCAGATCGCGCTCTCCTCCTTCATGACCAACCAGACCGTCAACTTCCACCTGATCTTCATGGCCGCCGCCATTTCGATCCTGCCCCTGATCTTCGTGTTCCTCTTCCTCCAGCGCTGGCTGGTGCAGGGGATCGCGCAGACCGGCATCAAGGGCTGACACCTCTCTCTCAGGACCTGGAGACCGATGTCTTTCCGCACCACCAGCAGCGCCTTCGACTACGTCGAGGACGTGTCCCCGGGCAGCGGGGCCCTCCCGCCCCGCGCCTGGTACCCGTCCTCCGACGCGAAGGCCCTGTCCCTCGACGGCGCCTGGCGCTTTAGGCTCTCGGCGACCGCCGACGCCGAGGACGACTCCTTCGCCGAGGAGGGATACGACGCCGCCGGCTGGGCCGAGGTCACGGTCCCGGGGCACTGGGTCCTCCAGGGCGACGGGGCCTTCGGGCTGCCGATCTACACCAACCACCTCTACCCCTTCCCAGTGGACCCGCCGCACGTCCCCACCGAGAACCCGACCGGCGACCACCTGCGCGTCTTCGACCTGCCGGAGGACTGGCCCGCGCTCTCCGAGGGCGGCGCCGTCATCCGCTTCGACGGCGTCGAGTCCTGCGCCCGGGTCTGGCTCAACGGCACGGACATCGGCGAGTTCAAGGGCTCCCGGCTCGCGCACGAGTTCGCCGTCGGCCATCTGCTGAAGCCGAAGGGCAACGTCCTCGCGGTCCGGGTGCACCAGTGGTCGGCCGGGTCCTACCTGGAGGACCAGGACCAGTGGTGGCTGCCGGGCATCTTCCGCGAGGTGACCCTGCTGCACCGCCCGGCGGGCAGCGTCCTGGACTTCTTCGTGCACGCCTCCTACGACCACCTCACCGGCGAGGGCACGCTGCGCGTGGACTCCGACGTCGACGGCCGGGTCCTGGTGCCCGCCCTGGACATCGATGTCGCGACCGGTGAGTCGGCGACGGCCCTCGTGGCCCCCTGGAGCGCCGAGCGCCCCCGGCTCTACGACGGCGAGCTGGTCACCGAGGGCGAGCGGGTGCCGCTGCGCATCGGCTTCCGCACGATCGCCCTGGAAGACGGCCTGATCAAGGTCAACGGCAAGGCGATCCTGTTCAAGGGCGTCAACCGGCACGAGTGGCACCCGGAGACGGGCCGCACCCTTGACGTCGAGACCATGCGCGAGGACGTGCTGCTGATGAAGCGGCACAACCTGAACGCCGTGCGCACCTCGCACTACCCGCCGCACCCCGCCTTCCTCGACCTGTGCGACGAGTACGGCCTGTGGGTCATCGACGAGTGCGACCTGGAGACCCACGGCTTCACCGAGCAGGACTGGCGCGACAACCCCGTCGACGACGACCGCTGGACCCCGGCCCTCCTGGACCGCGCGGCCCGCATGGTCGAGCGCGACAAGAACCACCCCTCGATCGTCTTCTGGTCCCTGGGCAACGAGGCAGGCACCGGCCGCGGCCTGACCGCGATGGCCGAGTGGATCCACGGGCGCGACCCCGAGCGGCTCGTGCACTACGAGGGCGACTGGAACTGCCGGGACACCGACGTGTACTCGCGCATGTACGCCTTCCACGGCGAGGTCGAGCAGATCGGCAAGGAGCTGGACGGGGGCACCCACAAGCGCCGCGAGCTGCCGTTCATCCAGTGCGAGTACGGCCACGCCATGGGCAACGGCCCCGGCGGCCTCGCCGACTACCAGGAGCTCTTCGAGAAGTACGACCGCCTCCAGGGCGGCTTCATCTGGGAGTGGATCGACCACGGCGTCAAGCACGCCGAGCTGGGCTACGCCTACGGCGGCGACTTCGGCGAGGAACTGCACGACGGCAACTTCGTCTGCGACGGCCTGATCTTCCCGGACCGCACGCCCTCCCCCGGGCTCGTCGAGTACAAGAAGGTCATCGAGCCCGTCCGCATCGACGGCGCCGACGGCACCGTACGCGTCACCAACAAGTACGACTTCGCGGACCTGTCCGAGCTCGTCTTCGAGTGGGCGTACCAGGTGGACGGCGAGACGGTCGAGGCGGGCACGCTCTCGGTCCCCGCGCTGGCACCGGGCGAGTCGGCTGACCTGAAGCTGCCGGAGCCGCCCGCCCACGAGGGCGCGGAGGCACAGTGGACCGTCCGGGCGCTGCTGGCGTCCGACACGGCCTGGGCGCCGAAGGGACATGTCGTCGCGTGGGGCCAGCTCCCGGCCTCTTCCGCGGTACGGCCCTCCGTCGCGCCCACCGAGCGGCCCGTGCGCGGCGAGAAGCTGATCACCCTGGGCCCGGCCTCCTTCGACGCCCGTACCGGAGCGCTCCGGACGATCGCGGGGGTGGCCGTCGAGAACCCGCGTCTGGACGTGTGGCGGGCGACGACCGACAACGACGAGGGCACGGAGTGGAACTCCGGCATCCAGTACAGCGCGCTGTGGCGCACGCTGGGCCTGCACCGGATGCGGCACCGGCTGGCTTCGGTGGAGGTCGGCGATGACGCGCTGACCGTGCGGACCCGGGTGGCGCCCGCCGCCCGCGAGGTGGGCCTCGCGACCGTCTACCGCTGGACCTCGGACGGCGAGAAGCTGCGGCTGACCGTGTCCGTCGCCCCCGAGGGCGAGTGGACGCAGCCGCTGCCCCGGCTCGGCGTCCGGCTCGGGCTGCCCGAGGCGGACCAGGTGAAGTGGTTCGGCGGCGGCCCCGGCGAGGCCTACCCGGACACCCGCAAGGCGTCCATGGTCGGGCGCTGGCAGGCAAGCGTGGACGAGCTCCAGACGCCGTACCTGCGCCCGCAGGAGAACGGCGCCCGCGCCGACGTCCGCTGGGTGGAGCTCGGCGGCCTCAGGATCGAGGGCGACCCGGAGTTCTCCTTCACCGCCCGGCGCTGGACGACCGAGCAGCTGGACGCGGCGGCGCATCTGACGGATCTCCGGGCCGGTGACACGGTGTGGGTGAACCTCGACCACGGCCACCACGGAGTCGGCTCGCAGTCCTGCGGTCCCGGCCCCCTCCCGCAGTACCACCTGCGGGCCGAACCGGCGGAGTTCTCGTTCGTGTTCTCCGCGCTCTCCCGGTGATCGATTAGTCCAATTCACCAGTGGATTAATCCATTGCCAGTGTGATCGGCATTCTGCGACGGTCATGGTGTACCCGCGGCCGGTCGGCCCTCCAAGCCGACCGGCCGCACCTCTTGTTCACCACAAGGGAGTTCACAGCGTGCCCGGAAACATCGAGGTTCGCGGCCTGTCGCGCACCTTCCGCACCACCGTCCGTCGCCCCGGCCTGGCCGGCACCCTGCGCTCCCTGGTGAACCCCGAGCGGGTCGCCAAGCACGCCGTCTCGGACATCACCTTCGACGTGGCGGCCGGCGAACTCCTGGCCCTGCTCGGCCCGAACGGCGCCGGCAAGTCGACCACCATCAAGATGCTCACCGGCATCCTCACGCCCACCTCGGGCGAGGCCCGGGTGGCGGGCGTGGTGCCGTACGAGGATCGCGAACGCAACGCCCGCAACATCGGCGCGGTGTTCGGGCAGCGCACCCAGCTGTGGTGGGACCTGCCGGTGCGCGAGTCGTTCTCGATCCTCAGGGACATCTACGAGGTGCCGAAGGCCGAACACGCCGCGCGTCTGGCGGAGTTCGACGACATCCTGGAACTGTCCACGTTCTGGGACACCCGGGTGCGCCATCTCTCCCTGGGCCAGCGGGTGCGCTGCGACCTGGCCGCCGCCCTGCTGCACGACCCGCCGGTCGTCTTCCTCGACGAGCCGACCATCGGCATGGACGTGGTGGTCAAGGAGCAGGTGCGGGAGTTCCTGCGCCACCAGGTGGAGGAGCGCGGCCGTACGGTCCTGCTGACCACCCACGACATGACCGAGGTCGAGCGGCTCGCCGAGCGGGTCGTCCTGATCAACCACGGCCGGCTCGTCCTGGACGGCGGCCTCGACGAGATCCGCCGCAAGTTCGGCTCGACCTGGCAGGTCCGCGCGACCCTGGCCGACGCGCACACCGAGGTCGTCCCGCTGCCGGGGATAGCGGTGCTGAGCAAGGAGGGCCCGCAGGTCGTGTTCGGCCCCGACAGCCCGGACGGACCGGACTCCCCCACCGTGCACCAGGCGTTGAAGGCGGTCATCGAGCGGTACGAGGTGGCGGGCGTCGCCATCGACGAGGCCGACCTCGAAGACGTGATGCGGGCGGCCTACGCGCACGCCGGGACGATCTGACATGGCCGTCCTGCACGCCTGGCGCGCCGCCCGCGTCACCCCGCTCGGCGAGCTGCACGCACCGCCCCGGATGACGGCCGTCCTGGTCCGCCTGGTCGTCCAGGTGATCCTGGTGGCGTCCCTGTGGCACGGCCTGTACTCCCACACCGGCACCACCGCGGGCCTCACCGAGGGCCAGGCCGTCACCTACGCGGTACTGGCCGTGCTCGCCTCCCGGCTGCGGGAGCTGGACCAGTACACGGGCCGGGACACCGTCCTGCAGCACATGCACTTCGGCACGATCGTCTACTGGTACCTGCGCCCGCTGCCGCCGCAGCGCTACCACGCTCTGCGCGCGCTGGGCGAGCAGCTGTACGGGTTCGCATGGGCACTCGGCGGCTATCTGGTCTGTCTCGTGGCCGGTGTGGTGGATCCGCCCCGGTCGGCCGCGGTGGCGGGGGTGTTCGCCCTCAGTCTGCTGCTCGGTCAGGTGGTCCTGTACAACGTGCTGCTGCTCCTGGACCAGTTGTGCTTCTGGACCGTCCGCAACAACGCGGCGATGCTCATCCTGATCTTCGCGCAGAACCTGCTGTCCGGGGTGTACGCGCCGCTGTGGTTCTTCCCGGACTGGTTCATCACGCTGAGCGGATTCCTGCCGTTCCAGGCGACGTTGAGCGTGCCGCTGTCGATCTACATCGGCCGCATCCCGCTCTCCGACGCCGCGGGCCAGCTGGCGATCCAGGCGTTCTGGGTCGTGGCGCTCACCCTGTTCACCCGTTTCCTGTGGCGGCGGGCCGCCCGCCGCGTCATCTCCCAGGGAGGCTGAGGCCTGTGAACGGCATGCGGATCGCGTGGCGCGTCACGCGGCTCAACTTCCGTGCCCAACTGGAGTACCGCACCGAGTTCCTGCTGATGATCGCGATCGGTGCGATCTGGCAGGTGTCGGTGATCGTCTTCGCCACCGTGCTGCTGACCCGGTTCACGGGCATGGGCGGCTGGGACAGCTCGGAGGTTCTGCTGATCCCGGCGACACGGATGCTCGCGCACGGGCTGTTCGTGCTCTTCCTGGGCCGGGTGCACGGCTCCGGCCGGCAGATCCAGGAGGGCAGGATCGGCATCTACCTGACCCGCCCGATGCCGGTGCACCGACAGCTACAGCTGGAGTTCTTCCCCACCAACGCGATCGGTGACCTGACGGTCGCGGTGGGCCTGATGGTCGGCGCCCTCAGCCGCAGCGAGCTGGACTGGACAGCGGGCCGCGTCTCCTACCTGATCGCGGCGATCATCGGCGGCATGTTCTTGGAGGCGGCCCTCTTCACGGCGGTCACCTGCGCGGCGCTGCGCTACCCGGCCGCGGACTACTGGAGCCGCTGGCTGGAGGAGCTCCTCGGCACCTTCGGCAGCTACCCCCTGAACGTCCTCCCGAAGGCGGTCGGCGGCCTCCTGACCTACGGCCTCCCCCTCGCCTTCGTCGCCTACTTCCCGGCCGCGGTCCTGACCGGCCACGGCCACGACACGGGCGTCCCGTACTGGCTGGCGGCGGTGTCGCCCCTGGTGGGGGTCGTGGCGTACCTGGCGTCACGGATGCTGTGGCGGTGGAGTCTGCGCCACTACGCGGGGATCAACGGGTGAGACACCTCCCGGTGCTCTGCCGGACGCACGGGTTCGGTACGGCTCCGGGCCGTGGTGTCAGGCACGTCGAACCGGAGTGAGCAGGGCGGCGGCCGCGATGAGGACGCAGCAGCCGCCCGCCACCAGGCCCACCGAGGTCGTGCCCCGGTGTTCCGCCGCCCAGGTCAGGACGGCCGCGCCGATCGGGGCCACCGAGTAGTGCAGGGTCCAGAAGGCGGAGGTGACGCGGCCGAGGAGGGGTTCGGGTGTGATCTCCTGGCGCAGGGACATGGAGCAGGTGCCGGCCATGCCGCCGCCGGCGAGGAAGAGCGCGCACAGCGCCGCCAGGACGGGGACGTCCCGGGCCCACGCGATTCCGGCGAACGCGATCCCGCACAACGCGACCGAGCCGGTCCAGACCGCGCCGAAGCCGAGCCGTCGGCGTACCCGGGCCACCAGCAGGGCCCCGGTGATGGTGCCGAGCGCGCCGACGGCCATGACGGTGCCGACCGTGCCGTCGTCGTGACCGAGGTCGTGCTTGAGGTGGAAGATCACCAGGTCGTTCAGGCCGAGGGTGAGGAAGCTGAACACGAACAGCAGCACGGTGAGCGAGCGCAGCACCGGGTGCCGGCGCAGGAACGCCGCTCCGGTGCGCAGGTCACGCCACAGGCCGGTGCGTTCGGGCGCCCGGGCGGGGCGGGGACGGAACCGTACGAAGAGCGTGCACAGTGCCGACACCCCGAAGCTCGCCGCGTCCACGCCGACCGCGGTGGCGGGTCCGGTCCAGGCCGCCACTACTCCCGCGCACACCGGTCCGAGCACCCCGGCCGCGGCGGCGGTCGCGTTCAACCGCCCGTTGGCCTCGGTGAGTCGACCCGTGTCGACGAGACTCCGTACGACGGTGACGTATCCGACGGCGAACAGCATCCCGACGGCCTCGCACACCGGCAGCACCGCGTACAGCAGCCAGACCTTCGGCCCGAACAGCCACACCACCGGGATCACCCCGTACAGCACCATCCGCACGAGATCGCACCCGATGAGCAGCCGGCGCCGGTCGACCCGGTCCACCACGACCCCCGCGAACACGGCGGCGACGACCGAGGCGGCCCCGCCCACCGCGGTCAGCAGCCCCATCCGAGCGACGGACCCGGTCGCCTCCAGCACCAGCAGCGGCAGGGCGATCAACGCGAAGGAGTCACCGAGGACGGAGAGGGTCTGGGCGGCCCAGAAGACGACGAAGTCGCGGTGCCGCCACAGCGGGGACGCGGGGTCCTCGGACGGAGGGGCCCCGGATGCTCTCCGGTCCCGCCGAGCCTCGTACGCCATGCCCCTCCCCCGGACGCCCAGGCCACCCTAGGACCACCGGTGACGGCTCCCCCAACGAATTTCCGTACCCGGCCCCCGCTGCGCGCGACCGGGGCCGTAAATCCCGGGCCTTTTCCTGGGCCTTCCAGTATTTTACCTAGGATCCCTAGGTTACGGAGTACGCATGGTCCCCCGCGCAGGCCTCACCGCCGACCGCCTCACCGAGGCCGCCGCCGATCTCGCCGACGAGATCGGCTTCGAGCACGTCACGCTGGCCGCCCTGGCCCGGCGCTTCGGGGTGAAGGACGCGAGTCTGTACGCGCACGTCAGGAACCTTCAGGACCTGCGCACCCGGGTCGCCCTGCTGGCCGGCGGCGAGATGATCGACCGGATCGCCGTCGCGGTGGCGGGGCGGGCCGGGAAGGACGCGCTCGTCGCCTTCGCCGGCGCCTACCGGGCGTACGCGCTGGAGCGGCCGGGGCGGTACGCGGCCACGCAGATCCGGATCGACCAGTCGCTGATCGCCGGTACCCCCGCGCTCCGGCGCACCGCCGAGATCACCTACGGCATGCTCCGCGCCTACGGCCTCGCCGAACCCGATCTCACCGACGCGGTACGCCTGTTGCGCGCCACCTTCCACGGCTACTGCGCCCTGGAGTCGGCGGGCGGGTTCGGCGCCCCCCGCGACGTACAGAAGTCCTGGGACAGGGCGGTCGACGCCCTGCACGTGACACTCGAGAACTGGCCCCAAGAGGAGAACACCGATGACTGACCCGCACTACGACATCACCGGCCACGGCCCCCTACTGCTGCTGCTCCCCGGCGGCGCCGGCCACCCCATGGGCCTCGGCCCGATGACGGAGTCGCTCGCCGGGCACTTCACCGTCGTCACCTACGACCCCCTCGGCCTCGCCCACGGCCGCCTCGGCGAACCCGTCGAGGACCAGCGGGTCCAGGACTGGAGCGACGGCGCACGGCGGGTGCTCGACGCGACGCTCCCCGAGGGCGGCGCGGCGTACGTCCTCGGCTCCAGCGCCGGGGCCATCGCCGCGCTCGATCTGCTCGCCCGGCACGCGGAGCGGCTGCGGCACGTCGTCGCGCACGAGCCGCCGTGCGTGGGGGTGCTGCCGGACGGGGTGCGGCAGCAGGCCGCGTTCCGGGAGGTCTGCGAGGTCTACCGGGCCAAGGGGCTCGCCGCGGCGGGCGCTCTGATGACCGCCGTGCTGGAGGAGCGGGAGGCCGGGGAGCTGCCGGACGGCCAACCTCTGTCCCGTGAGGAGGAGTTGACCAACCCGATGGCACTCTCCCTCGCGCATGTGATCCAGCCCTTCACGTCGTACGTCCCCGAGGCGGGCCCCTTCAAGGCCCGCCTCACCGTCGCCGCGGGCACCGACTCGCGCGGCCAACTCCTGTACCGCACCGCGGAATCGCTCGCGAAGACACGGCAGGCCGACTTCACGGAGTTCCCCGGCGGACACCTCGGCGTCCTCCAGCACCCGGTGGACTTCGCCGAACGGCTCACGCGGACACTGCTCGGGACCGGCGTGCGGTCATGACAGGTCGCCGAGCGCGTCGGCGCAGTACGTGGACTCCTCGAGATGCAGGGCGAGTTCACGGAAGGTCCAGCCTTCGCCGGGTGAGTGGTCGAGTTGGTGCACGGTGAGGGCGTCGAGGCGGTTCGCCCAGACGCGGGCGAGCCGAGTGAGACGGCTGCGGGCCTCGTCCAGGTCCTCCTGAGTGAAGCGAAGTGGTGTCGGCGCGGATCACGGGTGCCCTCGCGGTCCAGAAGGACGGAACGCCCAATCCTCATACTGGCCGAGGCAGTTCAGGACGCGGCGGTGATCTCCACTCCCGAGCTCCGCAGCCGGACCCTCGTCTCGGGGCCTTCGCTCCACGCCACCGTCAACTCCCCCGCCCCTACGTCCCGTACAGTGACCGCCTCGCCCAGAGGCACGGCACCCGCCTCACCGGTGAGCCGGGCCAGCGCCACGAACAAGCTGTCGCCCGCCCCCGTCACCCCGCTCAGCTCCCCGTCGAGCCCCACCGCGGGCAGGAGTTCGGTGTGGACGCCGTCCCGAGCGGCCCATCCCGTCACCCGGACCGAGGTCCCGGGCTCGGCCCCGGTGACGAGGAAGGCGCGTACCTCCACGGCTCCCCGTGCGAGCACGACACTGGAGACCCGCGTGCCCCCGGCCGCCGTGTGCCGCGAGGCCGCCCAGCCCTGCCCCACCCCCAGCGGCTCGATCTCCGTACGGCTCGGATCGCCGTCCACGATCAGGCTGTTGTCGTACGACGGCGCGGGCTCGGTCACCGTGGAGTAGGCGAGGCGGGTGTAGTACGGGTCGTAGCGGACGTCCTCGCTGCCGTGGTTGTGGAGGCGGACGAGGCCGTCGGAAACGGTGGACTGCAGAAGCCAGTTGGGGGCGGAGATCGAGGTGAGCGCGTCGGAGCGCTCCGCCGGACCCGGTTCCTCGACCGCCGTCCACACCTCGTGGTCCGCCGGGAGGAGCAGACCGAGGAAGCCCTTGCTGGCCCAGTACGGCGACGCCGGGCCCGAATAGCCTTGCAGGACCGCCGGATCGGGGCCGTGCCAGCCGAGGGTGAGCAGGCCGTGGGAGTCCACCGCGCCCCGGTCCAGGAAGTACTTGAGGGCTCCGGAGGCCAGGCGCCGGGTCTCGCCCGGGGGCAGCGGGGTGTGGCCCGTCAGGGCGCCCAGCCACAGGGGGGCCGTCGTCGCGAAGCGGTACGTCAGTGAGCGGCCCTGGTGCATCGGGGCCCCGTCGGCGCCGAACAGGCGGGCGTAGTCCTCGAGATGGCGGGAGAGCCGACCGCCGTACAGATCCATCAGCCGGTCGTCCTGCGCCAGCCAGGCGTGCAGCACCGGGTAGAGGTGCATGGCCCAGCCGTTGTAGTAGTCGAACTTGCGGCCGTCGCCGTCGGTGTACCAGCCCTCGCCGACGTACCACTGCTCGATGCGCTCCAGGCCGCGGTCGATCGCCTTGCGGGAAGCCTCCGGCTCACAGCCGACCGAGGACAGGAAGCCGGCGACCGTGACCGGGAAGAGCTCCCAGTTGCAGGGCCAGGCCTCGGCGGTGAGGGCGTCGCCGAGCCAGGCCGCGGCGCGCTGCCGTACGGCCTCGTCCAGTCGGTCCCACAGCAGCGGCTTGGTGATCCGCAGCGCGAACGCGATCGACGCGGCCTCCACCAACGGCTGGGTGCGGTCCTCGATCCGGGGCCAGACGCCCGAGACTCCCGCGGCGAGTCCGTCGGCGTACCGCTCCAGCGCGGTCTCGTCCTGGCGGAGGGCCGCGAGCAGGAGCGTACGGGCGTAGCCCTCCAGGCCGTCGGAGAGGCGTCCGGTCCAGCTCTGGCGGTCGCCGGGGAGGTGGTAGAGGGCGCGGTCCTCGGTGGCGTACGGCTCCACCGCGGCGAGCAGGGAGTCGGCGGCGGCCTCCCAGTGGGCGCGGGTGTAGCCGGTCAGGGGGCTGAGGGTGCGGTCCTCGGGGGGCAGCTGCATCGGCTCTCTCATCTTCGACTCGCAGGCTCGCAACACAGACCTGGGGCGCCCCGGTTCCGGTCGGGACGCCCCAGGCGTCTATCCCACCCTCACGGCCCCTTCGGGCACCAGCCCCTGTGCGAGCAGTTCGTCGCGGACCAGGCCCGCGTACACGGTGGCGCCATGTACGGAGGTGTGGGTGTTGTCTCTCTTCTCGTTGTAGAGATAGATCGCTTTGGAGCCCTCCACCCCGAGGGACTCCACGAGCGCCTTCGTCTTCGCCGTCAGGTCGATCAGCGGGACGTCCTCGGCCGCGGCCACCGAGCGGATCACTGCGGGATGGTCCACCCCGAGGCCGTTGACCAGCAGGGCCGTCCCGTTGTTCAGCGTGCCGTCCGAGTTGAACCAGCGTCGCACGATGGGCGTCACGAGGACAGGGTTCCCGCCTTTCTCCCTCACACCCGCGACCAGAGTCTCCAGGTTCGCCCGGTACGTCGCCTCGTCGGTCGTCTTGTCGTTGTGGGCGAGCTGGATCAGGACGAGGTCGCCGCGGTGGATCAGCGGCTGGACGGTGGCCCACAGGCGCGGCTCGGACAGATAGGTCACGGTGCTCTCGCCGGAGTCGGCGTAGTTGGCCACGGAGACGCCCTTGCGCAGGTACTGGGGCAGCTGCTGGCCCCAGCCGGAGTAGGGGTCGCCGGGCTGGTCGCAGACCGTGGAGTCGCCGACCAGGAGGATCTGGCGGGTGTGCCGGGCGCGGGTGACCTTGATGTCGGCGAGCGCGGGGGCCGAGCCGCCCAGCACCAGGTCGAGGCCCGGCGTGCCGTCGGGGCCGGTCGGTTCGCCCTCGGGGGTGCGGACGTTCACGGTGAAGCTGCGGGAGACCCGCTCGCCGGCCTCGACCGCCGTCTCCGGCAGCAGGGAACGCCGGGTCTCACCGCTGATCCTCGTGCTCGACGCGGCGTCGCCGCCGAGGAGGACCTTCACGTCGTACGTTCCCGGCGGGACGTCGAAGTGGCAGCCGGCGGTGGTGCAGTTCTCGATGCCGAGGGGACGGCCGGAGTGCGCCTGTGCCGGTACGGCGGTCAGGCCCGCGCTCAGGGTGACCGCCGCCAGCACGGCGAGGTTGAAACGTCTCATTCGAGGCTCCTCAGACGGACGACAAGGCCTGGCGGCTGGACCGTACCCCCATTGGCAAGCGCTTTCTAGTCCCTGGGCGGATTTCACAAGATTGCCAACTCCCAGGCAGCGAAAGCCCTTTCGCGAAATCGATTCAACTGTCACTCTCCAAAGCACCCGCACCACCCCCACACGTCTCGAAGGAGGCACCCCCATGTCCGAATCCACCGTGCACAGAGCGGTCGGACGCCGCACCTTCGTCCTCGGCACCGCGGCCGCCGCGGGCACCGCCGCCCTCGCCGGACCGCTCGCCGAAAGCGCGTCCGCCGCGGGCTTCGGCTACACCGACGACGGCTCGAACTACGTCGTCGACACCGGCGCGAACCTGGTCTTCAAGGTCAGCAAGACCAACGGCGACCTGACCTCGCTGGTCTACAAGGGCACGCAGTACCAGGGCTACGGCGGCAAGAATTCGCACATCGAGTCCGGCCTCGGCACGTCCACCGTGAGCATCAAGCAGTCCGGTACGACGATCCTGATCTCGGTCGCGCACGGCACGCTGAAGCACTACTACGCGGCCCGCAGCGGCGAGAACAACATCTACCTGTGGACCAACAAGGCAGACGACTCGGTCTCGGCGACCCGCTACATCCTGCGCGTCAACGCGGGCAGGTTCCTCAACGACGAGCCCGACTCGTACACCTACGCGCCCACCACCATCGAGGCCGCCGACGTCTTCGCGAAGTCCGACGGCCAGACCCGCTCCAAGCACTACGCGAGGGCGCGGGTCATCGACTACAACTACGTCGGCTGGACCACGGGCAGCGTCGGCCTGTACATCGTGCGCTCCAACCACGAGAAGGCCTCCGGCGGCCCGTTCTACCGCTCCCTCCTGCGTCACCAGAGCGCGGACGGCGGCGGCCTGTACGAGATCCTGTACTACGGCGAGAACCAGACGGAGGCCCAGCGCTTCGGCCTCCAGGGCCCCTACGTCATCGCCTTCACCGACGGCGGCGCCCCCTCCTCCTCTCTGTACCCCGGGACCCTCACCACGTCGTGGGCGGACTCGCTCGGCATCTCGGGCCACGTCCCCGCGAGCGGCCGGGGCAAGGTCGCCGGCGTCGGCATCACCGGGCGGAACACGGCGTACGCCTACACGGTCGGGCTCGCCAACTCCGCGGCCCAGTACTGGGGTTCGGCGCGTTCCTCGGACGGCTACTTCTCCATCGGGGGTGTGCTGCCTGGGACGTACACGCTGACCGTCTTCAAGGGTGAACTCGCCGTCTACACCGGCTCGGTGAGCGTCAGCGCGGGCGGTACGACCACCCTCAACTCCATCGCGATCCCGTCCTCGAACGATCCGGGCAACGCGAGCGCGATCTGGCGCATCAACAACTGGGACGGCACGCCCGGCGGTTTCAAGAACGCCGACCTGATGACGTACGCCCATCCGTCCGACGTCCGCGCCTCCTCCTGGACCGGCAATGTCGTCATCGGCAGCGGCACCGAGACCTCGGGCTTCCCCTGCTATCTGTGGAAGGACGTCAACAGCGGAATCATCGTCTACTTCAAGCTGACGGCCGCCCAGGCCGCCGCCGCGCACACCCTGCGCATCGGGGTGACGACGGCCTACGCCAACGGCCGCCCGCAGGTCGTCGTCAACGACAGCTGGACCTCCGCCGTCCCCTCCCCGCCCACCCAGCCGAGCACCCGGTCGCTGACCGTGGGCTCGTACCGTGGCAACAACCACACGTTCACCTACAGCGTGCCGGCGTCCGCCTGGCTGACGGACACCGGCGCCTACAACACGCTGAAGATCTACGTGGCGAGCGGTTCGGGGTCCACGTCCTTCCTCAGTGCGGGCACCTCGATCGACGCGATCGACCTGCTCGCGTGAGGCCCCTGAGCTGACGTCAGGTCCCGCGCGTCCACTGCTGGTTGGTCGCTCCGTTGCACGTGTACGTGATGATCGCGGCGGAGTTGGCGGTGGACGCGCCGTTCACGTCCAGGCACTCGCCGCTGGCGCGGGCCTTGATGTTCACGTACGAGCCCGAGGTGACCACCGACCACTGCTGGGCGGTCGCGCTCCCGCAGTTCTCCTGGGTGACGTTCGTGGCGTTCTCCTGGAGGCACAGCGAGCTGCCGCGGCCGACCAGCTGGTAGTAGCCGGTGCCGAGGCTCTTGAACCACCACTTCTGGTTGCCGCCGCCGTTGCAGGTGTACTGGCTGATCGCGACGCCCTGCCACAGCGACTGGTTGGCCACGTCCGCGCACTTGCCGCTGTGCCGGGCGACGAGCGTGTTGTACGTGGCGCTCGTGCCGCCGATCGTCCCGGCGGCCGCGTCGATCGTGACCTCGGGGTACCAGGACATGGACATCGTGGTGGAGGTCGGGAAGGTCAGCGGCAGCCACACGTAGCGTGAGTCGTTGACGGTGCCGCCGAAGGAGTTGCCCCAGCGGTCGCCCATGTACAGGTACGAGGTGCCCGAGGTCCCCTGCACCGGAAGGACGTACGCGGTCTGGGAGTTGTAGGTCGTGGAGTCGCCGACGTTCGCCATCGAGGTCCAGGGACCGGCGAGGGAGGTCGCGGTGGCGTACTGCTGCTGGTTGGCGCTCCAGCCGGTCGCGCCCGAGGTCAGCATGAAGTAGACGCCGCCCCGCTTGAAGAGGGCCGGAGCCTCCCGGTGGCCGCCCGGCCAGGGGTTGGCGACCAGACTCGCGATGCCGGTGTAGTCGGCGGTGAGCCGGTAGATCTGCAGGTCGTAGTTCTCGTTGGCGGCCGAGACCATGTAGCCGGTGCCGTCGGTGTCGACGAACGTGGTGATGTCCCGGGACATGTACTGGCCGAGCGGGCGGAAGCTGCCCTGGTAGGAGTAGGTGCCGTCGACGGTGTCGGAGACGGCGACGGCCGCGCGGGCCTCGCTGTAGTCGGTGCCGTTCTCCTTGTGCATCCACATCACGAACTTGCCGGTGGTCGCGTTGTGGACGACCTTGGGCCGCTCGATGTAGGCGGTGCCCAGTTCGGAGGCGCTGGACTGGGTCAGGACGTGGTTCCTGAACTCCCAGTTCTTCAGGTCGGTGGAGCGGTAGGCGTCCACGTACCGGAAGGTGTTGTCGGCGTTGCGGTCCTCGCCGAACCAGTAGTAGTAGGAGCCGACCTTGATGACCCCGCCGCCGTGGGCGTGCAGGGGGTTCCCCGAAGTGTCCGTGAACTGGACGCCGTTGGGGACGGTCAGCGGGGCCGCCTGGGCAGGTCCGGCGGTCACCAGGGCGCCGGCCAGGGCCAGGCACAGGGCGAGCAGTACCGCGTGAGCACGTCTCATGACGCGACCTCCGTGTCCGTGACGGTGTCCGCCACCGGTATGCCGAAGTTCGGGGTGCCGTCCGCGTTCCAGCCGAGCTTCTGGACGCGGGTGTGGCGGTTGGGGTCGTTCAGCGGGTCGCCGACGATGTCCTTGTACTGGCGGGCGTGGTAGACGAGGACGTCACTGCGGCCGTCCTCGGCGACGGTGAAGCAGTTGTGGCCGGGGCCGTACTGCTTGGTGGTGTCGTTGCTGGTGAAGACGGGCACCGGCGACTTGGACCAGCTCGCCGGGTTCATCAGGTCGGCGTCCGCGTCGACCGTGAGCAGGCCCATGCAGTAGTGCCAGTCGGTGGCGCTGGCCGAGTAGGACATGAACAGGCGGCCGTTGCGGGCGATGACCGAGGGCCCCTCGTTCACCTTGTAGCCGATGCGCTCCCAGTCGTACTCCGGTGTGGAGAGCCTGATCTGAGGGCCGGTCAGGGTCCACGGGTTCGCCATCCTCGACAGGAAGATGCCGGTGTTGTTGTCCATGCCGGGCTCGTGCTGGGCCCAGGCGAGGTAGCGGGAGCCGCGGTGGGCGAAGGTGGTGGCGTCCAGGGAGAAGGTCTCCCAGGCGGTCCTGATCTGGCCCTTCTCGACCCAAGTCCCCTTGAAGGGGTTGGGGTTGGCGTTCTCCAGGACCCAGATGCGGATGTCCCAGACGCTCTCGGCGGGCGCGGAGGCGAAGTAGATGTACCACTTGCCGCCGATGCGGTGGATCTCCGGCGCCCAGATGTGGGCGCCCATGGCACCGGTCGGGTGCTTGGTCCAGATGACGGACTCGTCGGCGCCGGCGAGGCCGTTGAGGGTGCGGGAGCGGCGCAGGATGATGCGGTCGTACTCGGGCGCGGTGGCCGTGAAGTAGTAGTGGCCGTCGGAGTGACGGTGGATGTACGGGTCGGCGCGGTTGCGGACGAGCGGGTTCACGAAGGGTGCGGCCTTCTCGGGGCGGACGGCGGCCGGGGCGGCCGTGCGGGTCGCGGCCTGGGCCGCCGTGGGGGTCGCGGCCAGGGCGCCCGCGGCCAGGGCACCCTTCAGCAGCAGTCGTCGGTGGGGGACTTGGGGAACGCGGCTCATGCGGACTGCCTCTCGGGTGGGGGTGTCCTGAGAGCGATGTTCGGTATTGAGAACATCTGTTGTTATTGCGAACAGCCGAAAGGTACGGCTGGGGAACCAGGAGGTCAACGGGTCGGACGCGACCAAGAGAAGGCGCTTTCTGTTCTCGGGTTTCTGTTCTCGGGTTTCTGTTATCCGTCCCCGTCTCACCCGTCTCCGATCATGTGTGCAGCCATTTCCACAGAACAGCAGCGGCCGCCGGCGCCCTGGCGGCGGTCGCCCTCATGGTCACCGCTCCCCCGGCCCTGGCCGCCGGCACCCGGGACGTCACCGCCGACGTCCTCGCGGACCGGGACGTCACGCTGAGCGGAGACACGGTCGTCACCGTGCCCGCGGGGACGACGACGTACGACGGGGTGTTCCGCGGCGAGGGAACGCTCACCGTGCGCGGCCGCGGGACGCTGATCCTCACGAAGGACAGCGACTTCACGCTGCCCCGGTCCCGGCAACGGCAGTCCGTACGGACTCAGGGCGGCAACCACCCGTACGTCACCACGACCCGTCCGGACCCGCCCGCGATCACGGTCGAGCGCGGAGCGACCCTCCAGTACGGCAACGGCGGGACGACCGGCCTGATCGGCCACTTCCCCTACGCCACCCCGGCGTTCCGGCTCAACCAGGACAACATCCGGGTCGACGGCACCCTGCGGCTGTCCCTCAGGAGCGCCTACAACCTGGGCACCGTCAGCGGCTCCGGCCTGATCACCCAGCCCCGCTTCCTGTGGGGCACTTGGGACCTGACGTCCGGCCCCTTCTCCGGGGTCATCGACAACGGCACGCAGACCAACGCGGGGCGGCCCGAGTACGCGACCGCACTGCCCGGCATGCGCAAGGTGCTGAACCAGGGCACCTGGACCGTGGACACCCCGCTGGGCCAGACCGTCACCGAGCGGATGGACTTCTACCAGCGCGAGTACGGCAGCGACATCAACGTCCAGTCCCGGCCGGGCGGCAAGGTGATCCTTACCGGCCAGTACAGCTGGTCGAACCAGGGCGGCGACACCGATCCCTCGCTCAGCGACCCCGCCCTGAACTGGACGCCCGCCACCAAGAACGTCAACAAGCGCGGCACCAACATCAAGGGCGCGAACGTCCAGTGGGGCGACGGCACGACGCACCGGATCTTCATGCCGGGCACCGCGGAGACGGTGTACATCAACCTCCTCGCGGCCCGCTCCCGCTCCCTGCTGACCTTCGACTACAACGGGCCGGTCACCCTCGGCGCCCCGATCGGCGGCGGCCGTTTCCACGACACCCTGTCCGCGCCCGGCGCGGGTGACATCGTCATCAAGGGAACCAGGGGCAACGACGTCACCTTCGCCGCCGTCCAGTACTACGACGGCTCCACCACCGTCGAGAAGGGCGCCGTGCTGCGCCTGGGCAGCGGCAGGCCGGGGGGCGACGGCGGCCTCTACACCGGGGGCAGCCTCTACAGGCTCGTCAACAACGGCTCGCTCGTGCTCGCCAACAGGGCCAGGTCCCTGACCCTGCCCCGGGTCAGCGGCAGCGGCTCCCTCACACAGGCGGGCACGGCGACCACCACGCTGACGGGCGGGGCGATCACGTACACGGGGACGACGACGATCCGGAAGGGCACGCTGGCGCTGCGCGGTGGCGCGACGCTTCTTCGCAGCAGGGCGATTCGGCTCACCTCGACGGCGGCTCGTCTGGACGTCGGCGCGGCGGGGCTGCGGGTGACCTCCTCGCTGTCCGGCAAGGGGACGGTGAAGGGCTCACTCACCAACGACGGTGTGGTCGCGGGCGGTGTCACCGTGTCCGGCGGCTACACGCAGAGCGCGAAGGGCGCACTGGTTCTGGGCGGGAGCCCGTTGAAGGTGACGGGTCCGGTGCGGCTGTCCGGCGCCCTCGACCTCGCCGCAGCCGCCACGGACCCGGCCCGCACGATCACCGTGCTGGACAACAAGGGCGGCGCGAGGATCGTGGGCGCCTTCAAGGGCCTCAAGGAGGGCACACGGCTCGAACTGGCCGACACGACGTACCGGATCACCTATCGGGGCGGGGACGGCAACGACGTCGTGCTGACCGCGGTCACGGCGAGCGCGGCGCCGGGGGTGCGCGCGGACACGTCGTCGGCGACGTCGGCTGCGCCGCACACGGCGGCGGCGGAGTCCGAGGGGCTGGGCTGGTGGCCGTATGTGCTGGCGCTGGGACTGCTCGGCGGGCTGGTGGTGCCTCCCACCATGAGAAGGCGAGGCAAGCGCCGCGGCGCCGGACGCCACGCGGCGCCCTGAACGCGTTGCCGCGGGTGAGGGGGACGCGAGGACGTCTCCCGGGCCGGTGCCGAGGAGCGCGTGAGCGACGTCCCACATTCTGGTCCCGATGTTCGCGGACCGGACAGGCGCGGCCGTCCTCCGCCCCTTCGGCTAGCGTCGGGGCATGACCAGCGACACCCCCGAAGTCCCCGACGCCCCCTCCCGCTCCTTCGCCGAGGCCCTCGCGGCCGGGCCGGTCGTGCTCGACGGCGGCATGTCCAACCAGCTGGAGTCCGCCGGGCACGACCTGAGCGACGAACTGTGGTCGGCGCGGCTGCTCGCGGAGCGGCCCGAGGCGATCACCGAGGCGCATCTCGCGTACTACGAGGCGGGCGCGGACGTGGCGATCACGTCCAGCTACCAGGCCACGTTCGAGGGGTTCGCCAAGCGCGGGATCGCGCGCGAGCGGGCGGCCGAGCTGCTCGCCCTGAGCGTCGGGCTGGCGCGGGAGGCGACGCGGCAGGCGGCGGCGAAGGGGATCGGGCGGTCGCTGTACGTGGCGGCCTCGGTCGGGCCGTACGGAGCGATGCTCGCGGACGGTTCGGAGTACCGCGGCCGGTACGGCCTGAGCGTGGCCGAGCTGGAGGCCTTCCACCGGCCACGGCTCGAGGTGCTGGCGGCGGCCGGGCCCGACGTCCTGGCCCTGGAGACGGTCCCGGACAGCGACGAGGCGAAGTCGCTGCTGCGGGCGGTCCGCGGTCTCGGTGTCCCGGCCTGGCTCTCCTACTCCGTCGCCGGCGACCGCACCCGTGCCGGGCAGCCGCTGGAGGAGGCGTTCGCTCTGGTCGCCGATGCGGACGAGGTCGTCGCGGTCGGTGTGAACTGCTGCGTCCCCGAGGACGTGGACAACGCGATCGAGACCGCCGCACGGGTCACCGGCAAGCCTGTCGTGGTCTACCCCAACAGCGGCGAGACCTGGAACGCGGGGGCGCGCCGCTGGGAGGGACGGTCCTCGTTCACGTCGGACGAGGTCATGGGGTGGCGGGAGTCGGGCGCACGGCTGATCGGGGGATGCTGCCGGGTGGGTCCTGAGGCGATCTCGGGGATTGCGGGAGCGGTGCGTTAGCGGATTCCGGCGCCCCACGTACCGCGGTCGGCCGGCCGGTGCCGGGCCGGCCGGGAACACCTCGTTGCACAGTGGTGCCGCTCAGTCCCCCTCCTCCGGGTGCTGCCCGGGGCCGCCGCCCTGGGGCGACAGCGGGGTGGGGGAAAGGTCCGTGGGTTCCTCCCCGCTCTCCAGGAGAGTGTTGGCGGCGCCGATGATCCGCGGGTCGGCCGACCCGACCGCCTCCTCGTCCTTGGCGGCGTAGTCGCAGCGCAGCAGCAGATGCCGCATCGCCTCGAGCCGGGCCCGACGCTTGTCGTTGCTCTTCACCACGGTCCACGGGGCGTAGGGCGTGTCCGTCGCGCGGAACATGTCGACCTTCGCCTTCGTGTAGGCGTCCCACAGGTCGAGCGAGGCCAGGTCGATGGGCGACAGCTTCCACTGCCGTACGGGATCGACCTGGCGGATCGCGAACCGTGTGCGCTGTTCACCTCGCGAGACGGAGAACCAGAACTTGACCAGCGTGATGCCGTCGTCCGTGAGCAGCTTCTCGAAAACGGGTGCCTGGGCGTGGAAGTGCCGGTACTCGGCAGGGGTGCAGTAACCCATCACCCGTTCCACGCCGGCCCGGTTGTACCAGGACCGGTCGAAGAAGACGGTCTCGCCGGGAGCGGGCAGATGGGGGATGTAGCGCTGGAAGTACCACTGCCCGGCCTCCCTCTCGCTCGGCTTGTCGAGCGCCACCACCCGGGCTCCACGCGGGTTGAGGCGTTCGGTGAACCGCTTGATCGTGCCGCCCTTTCCGGCCGCGTCCCGCCCCTCGCACACCACCACGAGGCGCTGCCCGGTGTCGCGCACCCACTTCTGCAGCTTCAGCAGTTCGATCTGAAGGATCCGCTTCTCCCGCTCGTACGGCATCCGCCGGAGCTTCTCCTCGTACGGATGGTTCTCGCGCCAGGTGTCGAGGGCATTGCCGTCGCCGTCCAGCAGGATCGGCTGCTCGGGCCGCTGCTCGTCCACGAGCAGCCCCGCGAGCAGTTCCGACGGGGCGGACGTGCCCTCGGGGGCTGCGGCCGGTGCCGCCGGCCTCACGGAATCAACCACGGGCGGGTTCCTCCTGCTCACGACGTCGACGGTTCGCTGCGCTCCGCTCCCGGGCCGAAAGGGGGAGGGGGCGACCGGGCGGACCGTCCGGGTCCTGCCGAGTGCCCGCTGCCCGGCCGTGCATGTCCGTCCGCGCGGTTCGCCCGTCGGCCGGTTCGCGATGATTTGCCCCGGCCACCCCGGGTACTCGGCGCCGGGTACGACGCACGCGCTACGGGAGGTATCCCATGGGCAAGCTGGGCGACATGGCGAACAAGGTCAAGGCAATGGCGAAGGGCCACCCGGACCAGGCCGACAAGGGCGTGACGCGCGCCGAGCGCATGGTCGACGAACGGACCGGGAACAAGTACGACGCCCACACCGACAAGGCCGCCGACGCGGCCCGTCGTTCCTACCGGGACAGCGGTACGACGGAACACTGACCCGCGTGACGGACCTGCGGCCCCCGGCGCACGGCGTCGGGGGCCGCAGACGTGCGGCCGGCCGGCGGGGTCCGCAGGCCGATGGAGTCGGCGCCGAGCCGGGGCTTGACGAGTACCGGTCCGCTGCGGGCAGCCGGTCCAGGTCCTCGGCGCGGTCGGCCGTCGGAATGACGGGGAGTCCGGCGGCCGTGAGGTCGAGCAGGTACTGCTTCCCCGCCATGTCCGTCTTGCCGCACAGCGGGTTGTAGACCCGCGTGCCGGCTCGCAGCGCCCGCTCGCGGAACGCGTCGTAGGCCTCGCTCCGGGGGCGGTCGCCCGGGGACTCCGATCGCCCACCGGTCCGCACGGCGCCTTGTGCCGCGAGACGGGCAGGAGGCCGCTCACCTCCCGAGGACGTCCTCCGGGCGCAGCTCCCGAGGCCTCCTGCCGCGCCCCGGCTCCACCAGGCGCATCGTGCGGCCCGGGAGTTCCGAGGGCGCCGACACCCGTGGGGTCGGCGCCCGCTGAGGGACCGCCCGGGGGGTAGTCGCTTGCCATGACTGTCTACGGATTGCACGCCTCGCACGAACAGGTGCCGCCCGCGGATCTGCTCGACGCAGTGGTACGCGCGGAGCAGGCGGGCTTCACCGCCGCCATGTGCTCGGACCACTTCTCGCCGTGGAGCGTGCGTCAGGGCGAGTCCGGCTTCGCCTGGTCATGGCTCGGAGCCGCCCTCCAGGCCACCGACCGGGTGCCGTTCGGTGTGGTGAACGCGCCCGGCCAGCGCTACCACCCCGCCGTCGTCGCCCAGGCGATCGCCACGCTCGCGTCCATGAACCCGGGCCGGTTCTGGACCGCGCTCGGCACCGGAGAGGCCTCCAACGAACACATCACCGGCGCGGGCTGGCCCCGCAAGGACATCCGTTCCGCGCGCCTGCGGGAGTGCGTCGACGTCATCCGGGCGCTGCTGCGGGGCGAGGAGGTCAGCCACGACGGGCTGGTGACCGTGGACCGGGCCCGGCTGTGGACGCTGCCGCCCGAGGAACCGCCGCTGATAGGGGCCGCGTGCAGCACGGCCACCGCGGCCTGGTGCGCCGAGTGGGCGGACGGACTGATCACGGTCAACGCCCCGCGTGAACGCCTGCGCGAGATCATCGGCGCGTACCGTGACGCGGGCGGCCGTGGCCCCCTCCATCTCCAGGTGCATCTGAGCTGGGCGCCCGACGAGGCCGAGGCGCTCGCCCTCGCGCACGACCAGTGGCGGACCAACGTGCACGCCCCGCCGGTCAGTTGGGACCTCGACTCCGCGGAATTGTTCGATGTCGTCAGCGAGCACGTCACCCCCGAGCAGGTGGCGCGCACGGTCGACGTCTCCTCCGACCTCGGCCGGCACGCCGCCCGGCTCCAGGAGTACGCCGACCTGGGGTTCGACGTGGTGATGCTGCACCACGTGGGCCGTGAACAGGCCGCGTTCATCGACGCGTTCGGCGCCGAGGTACTGCCGCGACTCGACGTGACCCGCCCGATCCCCGCCACGGCCAAGGAGTACCGATGCGTCTGACCCGCACGTCCGACCTGTGGTGGAAGAACGCGGTGGTGTACTGCCTGGACGTCGAGACGTACCAGGACGGCAACGGCGACGGCATCGGGGACTTCGCGGGGCTCACCCAGCGCATCGACCACCTGGTGCGCCTCGGCGTGACCTGCGTGTGGCTGATGCCCTTCTATCCCACGCGGGAGCGCGACGACGGCTACGACATCACGGACTTCTACGGCGTGGACCCGCGCCTGGGCACCCTCGGCGACTTCGCCGAGTTCGTCCGCACCGCGCGCGACCGCGGCATCCGTGTGATCGCCGATCTCGTCGTCAACCACACCTCCGAGGACCATCCCTGGTTCCAGGACGCCCGCTCCGCCCGGGACTCCGCCCACCGCGACTGGTACGTCTGGAAGGACGAGCCCCCCGAGGACGGCCCCCAGGGCGTGGTCTTCCCCGACGCGGAGGACAGCCTGTGGGAGTACGACGAGGGCAGCGGCCAGTACTACCTGCACCGCTTCTACAAGCAACAGCCCGACCTCAACGTCGCCCACCCCGGGGTCCGTGACGAGATAGCCCGCATCATGGGCTTCTGGACCCAGCTCGGCCTGTCCGGCTTCAGGGTCGACGCCGTGCCCTTCCTGCTGGAGACCGACGGTCAGAGCGACGCGGGGGAACTTCCCGATCCGCACGAGTACCTCGCCGACCTGCGTGCCTTCCTCGGCCGCCGCAACGGCGAGTCGGTCCTGCTCGGCGAGGTCAACCTGCCCTACGACGGCACCACCCGCTTCTTCGGCGACCCCTCCTCGGACCGCGGCGACGAACTCACCATGTGCTTCGACTTCGTCGCGATGCAGCAGATGTACCTGTCGATGGCACGCCACGACGCCAGGCCGCTGGCCGCCGCACTGCGCGACCGCCCCGAGGCGCCGCGCGACGCCCAGTGGGCGATGTTCGTGCGCAACCACGACGAACTCACCCTCGACAAACTCGGCGACGACGAACGGGCCGAGGTGTTCGCGTCCTTCGGCCCGGAGAAGGACATGCAGCTGTACGACCGAGGGCTGCGCCGCAGGCTCCCGCCCATGGTCGACGGCGACCGACGCCGCGTCGAACTGGCCTACAGCCTGCTGTTCACCCTGCCGGGCACCCCCGTGCTCTTCTACGGCGAGGAACTCGGCATGGGCGAGAACCTCGCCGCGGAGGGACGCCAGGCCGTACGCACCCCGATGCAGTGGACCCCGGAGAAGGGCGCCGGTTTCTCCACCGCCGAGCCGGACGCCTTCCCCAACCCGCTGGTGGAGGGCGCGTTCGGTCCCCAGCACATCAACGTGTACGAGCAGAGCCGCGACCCTGCTTCCCTGCTGAGCCGCATGCGTCTGTTCGTCGAACGCTACCGGGAGGCCCCCGAACTGGCCTGGGGCGACCACCGCTTGCTGAACACGGGAGAGGACGCGGTCCTGGCGCACGTCTGCCGCGCCGGCGACGGCACCGTACTGGCCGTGCACAACTTCGCGGACCGGCCTCACACCGTACGGCTGGAACTTGCCGAGGCCGGACCCGGCGGACGGCTGACGGACCTGCTCGACGAGGGCCACACCGGCCTCAAGTCGGACGAGGACGGCATGTTCCACGTCGACCTGCCCCCGTACGGCTACCGCTGGCTCCGCGTCGGCACCCCGGCGGACGACCCCGACAGCATCACGTCCGGCTGACCGGCCCATGGGTGACAGCACGATGCCATCCAGCACGGCGACCGACCCGATCGCCGCGGCCTTCATCACCCCACTGCGCATGCGAAACCCCGCCCCGGGTGCGCTGCGCTCCCCCGGTTTTCCGCGCTCCGGCACTTAGTCCTGTCCCTCCTCCCCTGCTAGCTCGGGAACCGGTTTCCATCGGTGTTGCCGCTGTTCGCGAGGGGGCGAGGCATGACCAGGAAGAGCGAGGACGCTAGCCGGAGCACGATCCGGGACGTGGCGACGCGGGCCGGGGTGTCGGCGTCGACGGTCTCTCGGGTGCTCGGCGGGGTGTATCCGGTGAGCGCGGCGACACGCACGCGCGTGATGCGGGCCGTGCGCGAGATGGACTATGTCGCCGACGCGCGCGCGAAGGCGATCGCGGGGGTCGGCACCCCCACGCTGGCGTTCGTCCTGGAGGACATCACCGGCCCGTCGTTCGCCCTGATGGCGCACGGCGTGGAGCGCGAGGCGACCCGGCTCGGCCATCTGTGCCTGGTGTGCAGCACGGAGGGGGACGTCGCGCACGAACTGGAGTTCGTGGAGATGATGCGGGCCCAGCGGGCCGCCGCCGTGATCCTGGTGGGCGGCGGCGCGGACACCGCCGAGTACCGCGAGCGGACCCGCCGGATGGCCGACTCACTGGCGTCGGCGGGGTCCCGGCTGGTGCTGTGCGGCAGACCGCCGCTCGGCCCCGGGGCACCCGTCACGGTCATCGAGTACGACAACGAGGGCGGCGCCTACGCGCTCGTGGCCCATGTCCTGGCCCAGGGCCACCGACGCGTCCTGTTCCTCGGCGGCAGGGCGGACCACACCACCGCCCAAGGCCGTGAGCGCGGCTATCTCGCGGCGCACCGGGCCCGGGGGCTGGATCCCGACCCCGCGCTGGTCCTCAACGGCGACTTCACCCGTGGCTCCGGTCACCGCCTGATGCGCCGGGCCCTCAAGGACGGCCTGGACTTCACCGCCGTGGTCGCGGCCACGGACATGGTCGCGGCGGGCGCCCTGACCGCCCTCCACGAGTCCGGCCTCGACGTCCCCGGCGACGTCTCCCTGGCCGGCTACGACGACATCCCCTTCGCCCGCGACCTCCACCCGGCGCTCACCACGGTCCACGTGCCCTACGAGGAACTGGGCCGCCTCGCCGTACGCACCGCGCTCGGCCGTACGGCGGAGGACCCGGCCGAGCATCTGCTGCTCGGCACCCATGTGGTGGTCCGGGACTCGGTCGCGGCGACCGGTACCTGAGACGGACGTCCCGGCCGCGGTGCCGGGGGCCGCGCGTGCCCTCGGCATCCCGCGTCCTCGGCGTCCCGCGCGCTCAGTGCCGCCGGGCCAGCCCGGTGCGCCGCAGCCGCCGTACGGCCGACCGGAGCTCCCCGGTCCGCCCGGGCCAGCCCTCCACGGGTTCCGACACGGGGGCCGTCTCCGCCGTGGTCGGGTCAGCCGTCCACACCGCGAAATCGTGGTCCCGAGGGCCGGACTCGACGTAGGGGTCGCCCTTGCCGAAGATCTGGACGGGATGGGTGGCGTCCCAGGACGGCCAACCGGGATCCCCGTCGGCGGCGAAGCGCACCCACGACCCGTGCATGGCGTCGGCGAGCTCGGTCGGGGCGCCCTCGCCCGCGAGCTTGGCCGATTCGGGGGCGGCGCCGGTGTCGAAGACGAAGCCCAGTTCGAGGGCGTGGCAGGCGCCGAGGTCCGGACGGTTGGAGGGCCAGGCGAACTCGTAGACGTACGACGAGCCCGGGCGGGCCTCGGCGAGCCGGTGCAGGGGGATGCGCAGCAGGTGGTCGGTGACCATCTGGCCGACGATGTCGGCGGTGCCCGCGCCGGGGTGCAGGGCGCGGTAGCCGCGGACCACCTCGGAGCCGCAGTGGCAGCGGGCCATGGCGCCGGCGAGGGCGACAGGACCGAGCCGGTCGACGCGCTCAAGGAGGCCGCCGGGGACGAGCCAGAGGCGGTACTCGTCGCTGGTCCAGCCCAGCATGAGGTCGACCCCCGGGGCCGCCGAGCCCTCGACCAGCGCCTCCAGGGGATCGCGCGGCACGAGGTCGCCGTCGACGACGATCCCGAAGGCCGGGCCGCCGAGGACCGGGCTGCTCAGGCGGCCCACCTCGGCCTGGGTGCGCAGCAGCAGTTCGCGGTCGACCTCGGCGAAGGCCGCGGCGGTGGCGGGGATCTTCAGCCGGGTCGCCATGCGGCGCACCATCCGCCGCACCTTGTCGCGGTCGCTCGCCTCGGGCGGCCCGCTCTGCAGCACCGCGCGCCGGAACAGGCCCTGGGCCTGCGGGGCGGCCAGCAGGGCGCCGATGCTGATCGCGCCGGCCGACTGTCCGGCCAGGGTGATCCGGCCGGGGTCGCCGCCGAAGGCCGTGATCGCCTCGTGCACCCAGCGCAGGGCGGCGAGCTGGTCGCGCAGGCCGGGGTTGGCGGGGGCGTCCGGGAAGAGGCCGTAGCCCTCGACGCCGAGGCGGTAGTTGACCGAGACGAACACGACGCCGTCCCGGGCGAAGGCGTGCCCGTCGTACACGGGCACCGCGGAGGATCCCCTGGTCAGGGCGCCGCCGTGGAGCCACACCAGGACCGGGAGCCGGGCACCGGGGCCGGGCTCGGGCGTCCACACGTTGAGGTTGAGGCAGTCGTCGCCGGGGACGACGGGGTCGGACAGGTACTGGGCGAAGGCCTCGGAGTACGGCGGTTTCGGCGCGGTCGGTCCGAAGTCGACCGTGTCGCGCACGCCGTCCCAGGGCTCGGGCGGCACCGGTGGCCTGAAACGGTGGGGGCCGAAGGGCGGGGCCGCATAGGGGATGCCCCGGAACACCGCCACGCCGTGTTCGTACCGGCCGCGTACGCTCCCGTACGGCGTGCTCACCACGGGGTCTGCCTGGAATGCTGTCATACGGCCACCAGCCTCCTCGCCGCGCTACTGCACCGTGAACAACAGAGCATCACATTTCGGCCCGTTATTCCGGTGCAGAGCGCGGTTCGGCCGCTACTTGGCGTACATCAGGGTGCCGAAGCCCAGCTGGTCGAAGCCCCGCTGGTGGTGCCGTAGTCACCGCCTCCGCCCTCGGGGGCGACGAGGTCGTAGTACATCTGCGAGATGTACTTGTCGTCGAGACCCAGGCGCCGGTTGTAGTGGAAGTGGAGCATCGCCCAGACCGGGCGGACCTGGCCGCGTGAGGCGGAGGAGACGACGGTCTGGGAGGAGGCGGCGCAGTTCTGCCCGGTGCCCCAGTCGTAGGTGGTGAAGGGGACGTCCTGGCCGAGGTTGTACTTCGCCACGTACTGGGCGCCCTTCATGAAGCGGCGGCTGTCGTAGGAGTAGAGGTCGTCGCCCTGGTTCCAGGCCATCTCGCAGACGGCACTCATCTGGCCCATGCCCATGACGGTGTGGCCCTGGTCGCGGCCGAACTCCTGCCACTGGCCCAGCGCGTACCCGTCGGAGTCGGTGTACAGGTACGGCACCGCGTGGGCGATCGAGCCGTTGCCCGCCCCGGACTTGAAGTAGGTGACGGCCTGGTCGTACTTGGCGCTGTCCTCGTTGAGGATGCCGATGGCCAGGACCGAGGCCATGTTGCACAGGTCCCAGTTGGCCCAGTAGTTGGTGATGCAGGCGTCGTTGTGGTTGGTCAGGAAGCTGTTGTTGAGCGGGTAGAAGACCCTGGCGAGCATGTCCTGGGCGGCGGCCAGGTCGAACCCGCTGTAGCCGCGCATGAGTTCGCAGGCGTTGGCGAACTGCCAGCCGTAGATGCCGGCCGCGAGGAACCGGTCCGCGTTGCCGGTGACTGTGGTCAGCGTCGTCGACCAGGCGTTGAGGATCCGCGCGGCGCACGCGGCGTTGGCCTCGGTGCCGCCGACCTGCCGGCGCAGTGCGTTCTGGTAGGCGGCCGCGATGTCGTTGAAGAGCAGGGAGTAGTTCTCGCCGGTGCCGCCTCGGATGACGGTCGCCGTGGCCCGGTCGGTCCAGGTGGACCGGGAGTGGGAGTTGGCGACCAGCTTGTTCCAGCCGGAGAGCCAGGGGTCGGTGCCCGCGGCGACCCGTCGGCATCTCGGCGGGCGGCCGACTCCGAGAGCGGGCCGCGCCCGGCCGCGTTCGTCCCACCTGCGCCTGGAGGGTGGGGCCGCTGCACCGGCGGATCCGGAGCCGGCGGACCGAATCGGCACTCCGGCGCACCCTCAGCCCCAGGCCCAGGCCTACCCAAGCACCCCAGCCCAACCGCACCCGGCGTTCCAGCCCGCCGTGCCAACACACCCGCAGTCGTCCAGACAACTCGCGCACGCGGCCGATCCGTTGGGCTGGCCCTGGAGTACTCTTCGGGCCGCGCCCGATCCCTCCTGGACGGACACCACCGCCCGACCCGGCTGGATCCGGCTGCGCGGACGGCACGGGCCGGAGTCGCGGTGGGCGCACAGTCTGCTCGCCCGGCGGATCACCGAGCACCGGGCGGGGGCCGAGGTCACCGTCGAGGCGCGGCCGGACAGCTTCACGCGGGCCGCCGGACTGGTGCTCTGGTACGACACCCAGTCCTATCTGGCCCTGGACGTGACGTGGGCGGAGCCCGAGGGAGAGGGGCAGCGCGGTCAGCAGTGGCGGGGCGGCGGGCGGACCGTGCTCAGCCTGGTCGAGCGGGACGAGGGCAGCACCCGGCAGGTGGCCATGGTGGACGTCGGCACGGAAAGCGCCTTCATGCTGGGGGTGACCGTGGAGGACGGGGTGGCCCGTTTCTGGCACCTCGGCAGCGATGGCGCACGGCGGTCCGTCGGTCCGGGACTGGACTTCACCCAGCTCTCCGACGACCACGGCTCAAGGCTCCGGTTCACGGGCGCGATGGCCGGAATCCATGCGGTGGACCTGGTCGACGCGAGCTTCACGGCCGACTTCACAGGGTTCCGCCTGAGCTGCGGGCAGCGTTCGAGGTTTCGAAAGTCACGGGGACGCCAAGACCCGCCGAGCCCGACCTCTTCCCGACTTCACACGGCGAACCTAGGGTAGGAAGCGCTTACTGTTTCCGCGCTGGTCGAAACTTTCATGGCCCTCGGGCGGGCCGGAGAGGTGGTTCCCGATGGTCCGCACGGGGAGTGCGAGCGTGGCGGCCGGTCCCACGCTGGCGGTGGTGGCCCGGGAGGCGGGCGTGTCGGTGCCGACCGCCTCCAAGGTGGTCAACGGCCGTGAGGACGTGGCCCCCGAGACCCGCCGCCGGGTCACCGAGGCGCTGGACCGGCTGGGCTATGTCCGCAGACCGAGGTTCGACGCGGCGAAGGCGTCGGGGCTGGTCGACCTGGTGGTGCACTCCCTGGAGACCTCGTGGTCGGGCGCGGTGCTGCACGGGGTGGAGGCGGCCGCCCACGACGCGGGTCTGGAGGTGGTGGTCTCGGCCGGGCTGACCCGGAACCGGGCGGGGCGCCCGGACCGCGGCTGGATGGACAAGCTCACCGCGCGCGGCTCCTCCGGGGTGCTGTTCAACCTGGCCGAGCTGACGCCCTCGCAGTACGGCTGGCTGGACCAGCACCGCATCCCGTACGTCCTGATCGACCCGGTGCTCGAGCCGCCGCCGGGCGTGGTCTCGGTGGGCGCGGCGAACTGGCAGGGCGGGGTGACGGCGACCGAGCATCTGCTGGCGCTGGGCCACGAGCGCATCGCGGTCGTCGCCGGGCACCAGCGCAGGATGTGCAGCGGCGCGCGCGTGGCGGGCTACCGTTCCGCGCTCGCGGCGGCGGGGATACGGCAGCGTCCCGAGTACGTCCGCCACGCCGGTTTCGACGAGAGCGCGGCCCACCGCCGCACGCTGGAACTCCTCGATCTGCCCGAACCACCCACCGCGGTCTTCGTCTGCTCCGACCGCATGGCCCTCGGCGTGTACGAGGCCCTGGCCGAGCGGGGCCTGCGCGTCCCCGACGACATCAGCGTGGTCGGTTTCGACGACCTCCCCGAGGCCCGCTGGACGACCCCGGCCCTCACCACGATCCGTCAGCCGCTGTCGGAGATGGCGGCGACGGCCCTGCGTCTGCTGGTCCGCATGATGGAGGGCGACCGGCCGGAGAGCACCCGGACCGAGCTGTCGACGCGGCTGGTGGAGCGGGCGAGCACGGCCCCGCCGCGCGGCTGATTCGCCGATCGGCTGCATGAGCCACCCACCGCCGGATTCGTTCACCTCCGGTCAACTGTGGGCGAGGGGAACTGGCCGGGGCGGGCGGGCGTCGAACGATGCGGCGGGGAGGGGGGCCGCTGCCCCTGCCGGGGGTGGCGGCGAGCACTTGGGGGACGACCATGACGCGCTGGCGGCCGCTGCCGGACTCACTTCCGAGGGAGGCGCGGCATCTCGTCGAACAGCTGCGGCACCTCAAGGACCGTACGGAGCTGAGCCTGGCCGAGCTGGCCCGGCGCACCGCGTACAGCAAGTCGTCCTGGCAGCGGTACCTCAGCGGGGCCAAGCAGCCGCCGCGGGGGGCGGTGCAGGCGCTGTGCCGGGTGGCGGGCGCGGACCAGGCACGGCTGCTGGCGCTGTGGGACCTGGCGAATCCGGTCTGGCCGTACGGCTCGGTGGTGAGCGCGGTGGCCCAGGAGGCGGCGGTGCCGGTTCCGGCCGGTGTCGAGTACCGGCGATGGCGTACGGCGGCGCTGACCGCGTTCGCCGTCATCGTGCTGCTGGTGGCGGGAGTGCTGTGGGCGTGGCCGTCGGGGGGCGGGTGACCGTTCGGCCGCCCGCTCCCCCGCCGGCAGGGGTCAGCCGAGCTGGTCGTAGTACGCGATCCGCCAGGGTCCGTTGCCCTTGAGCTTCACCCGGTACTTGCCGCTGACCCGCTTGAAGTCGACGTCCCGCCGGTCGCCGTCGTAGCGGACACCGCCGCCCGAGACGGGGCCGTGGAGCCACTGCTGGGCGAACTCCCAGCTCTGGTCGGTGACCACGCCGTCGTTCTCCTGGAGGCCGTAGCGCTCCTGCCACCACTGCGTGGCCGACTCGGTTTCCGGGCCGAACGAGCCGTCGATCTGGCTCTTGCCGAAGTTGTGCCAGTCCCCGTCCTCGTCCTGCCACTTGGCGCCGTCCGCGTACAGGACGGACTGCCACAGGGCGGTGGCGTTGCTGTTGGCGTAGTCGTCGACGCTCAGGTTCTCCTCGTCCTGCAGGTCGTCGCTGACCACGCCGTTGCCGTCGATGCCGTGGTACGAGGCCGCGTCGGCCGTCGGCGCCACGGCGAGGCCGAACGTCCCGGCGCCCAGCAACGCGGCCGTCACCATCGCGACGGCCCGCTTGCGCATGCTCATGGAGGTCTCCCTTTCCGAACCGCCGTGGTTCCCCCCGTGGTTCCCCCTCGGGCGGTTCGCTTCGCTTGGCACGGCAAAGACTCACAGTCCGAGGTGCGCGCGGCGAGACCTGCCGGCGTCCCCGGACCGGCGGGGGACGGTCCGCCCCGGGTACGGCGGTGCGGTCCGGCAGCGTGGACCGTACGGAGACCTGCTGGGACGGGGTGGGACGGGTTCAGTCGGTGTCGTGCCCCGGCCCTGCCGCCCAGGTGATCCCGCCGAGCAGATGGGCCCGGAAGTCGGGGTCCCGGTACGCCTCGGCGGCGTGCCCGAGGGCCGTGTAGAAGACCCGGCCCGCGCCCTGCCGCCGGCACCACACCAGCGGATGGTCGGCGCCCATGCCGCCGCCGTCGTACGACGACTCGTCGGCACTCGCCAACACCCGTACGGATCCTCGGGGGTTGGTCTCGAAGTCGTACCACTCGTCGGTGAACCGCCATACGGCGGGGAGGTGTCGGGTGGCCGGGTGGTCGCGGTCCTCGACGCGGATCCTGCCGGGCTGGTACGCGGGGTGCTTGTCGAACCGGGCCCCCAGCAGCTCGCCGTAGTGGGGCCAGGTGTACTCGGTGCAGGCCGCCGCGTGCACCCCGACGAACCCGCCGCCGGACGCCACGTAGCCGGCGAGCCGCTCGCGCCCCGCCGGGGTGAGGATCTCACCGCTGGTGGAGAGGAAGACGACGGCGGCGTACCGGTCCAGGGGCCGCTCCAGGGCCGCCGGGTCCTCGCTCGCGTCCACCTCGAAGCGTCCCAGGGCGCGGACGGCGTCGACGGCGGCCGGAATGGAGTCGTGGCGGTAGGCGGTGGTGCGGGTGTGGACGAGCAGTCGGGGAGCCATGGCCCGAGCCTAGGAGGTGTGTCCGCCGTACGAGTGTTCCGTCGTGCGGAGTGCGGGCCGTAGCCTCGGCGCGGTGAACGCGATTCCCGCACGGCTGGACCATCTCGTCCTCGCGACCCCCGACCTGGCGGCGACGGTCGCCGACTTCGCCCGGCGTACCGGTGTGCACCCCGCTCCCGGCGGGGTGCATGTCGGTCTCGGCACCCGCAACCACCTCGTGTCGCTGGGCGGGGCCGCCTATCTGGAGATCATCGGCCCGGACCCGGAGCAGCCGGAGCCGATGGGCCCGCGCCCCTTCGACGTCGACACGCTCGCCGCCGCCCGCACGGTGACCTGGGCGATCGCCCCGCCCGACCTGGACGCTGCGGTGGCGACCGCTCGGGCCCGTGGTTACGACCCCGGCGAGATCCGTCCGATGAGCCGCCGCAGGCCCGACGGCACCCTGCTGGAATGGCGTCTGACGGACGGCGAGACCCAGCACCCCTCCGGTCTGGTCCCCTTCCTCATCGACTGGGGCGCCTCCCCGCACCCCACGGCCTCGGGTCTGCCCACCACCGCCCTGCTCTCGCTGACCGCGACCGCGCCGGCCCCGCACGAGATCCAGCCCCTCCTCACCGCCCTCGACACCGAACTCCCCCTGGCCGAGGGCCCCGTGGGCCTCTCCTTCACGGTGGACGGCCCGCGGGGACCGGTGACCTTCGGCTGAGGTGTCCGATTCCTTCAAGACCGCTCGCCCCGGCCCCGCCTACGGTGGCGTCATGACTCCACGATTCGACGCCATCGGTCTGGTGGCCTCCGACATGGCCGCCTCCGTCGCCTTCTACCGGCGGCTGGGATTCCCGTTCCCCGAGGGCTCGGAGACCCAGCCGCACGCGGAGGCCGAACTGCCCGGCGGTGTGCGGCTGATGCTCGACACCGAGGAGACGGTCCGCTCCTTCCACCCCGCATGGCGGGCGCCGTCCGGCGGCAGCCGCACCGGGCTCGCGCTGCGGTGCGCCGGTCCGGCCGAGGTCGACGCGGTGTACGAGGAACTGGTGGCAGAGGGCTTTCACGGTGAGCTCAAGCCGTGGAACGCCGACTGGGGCCAGCGGTACGCGAGCCTGCACGATCCCGACGGCAACGGCGTCGACCTGTACGCCCCGCTAACCGGCGGCGAGTAGCCGCCCGAGCGGCAGGCCCGCCAACTCCCGCACGTCCCGCGCGAGATGGGCCTGGTCCGCGAACCCGCTCCGCGCCGCCGTCTCCGCGTACGGCACCCCGGACCGCGCCAGCGCGAGGGCGCGCCGCAGCCGCAGGATCCGGGCCAGCGTCTTCGGCCCGTACCCGAACGCCACAAGGGATCGGCGGTGCAACTGGCGTGCTCCCAGGCCGAGTTCGTCGGCGGTGGCGGCGACGGGGCGGCCCGCGTCGAGACGGGTCACGAGAGCGCGCAGGACGGGGTCGACAGGCGCCGCGCGCTCCGCCACGACCTCCTCGAGCGCCGTGGTGGGGTCCGGGGCCCCGGCGATGCGGCTCCGCAGCCGCCGTACCTCCGGAACCGGCCAGAGGTCGGCCAACTCGACCCGCAGGTCGCGCAGTTCGTGCGCGGGCACGCCCAGGAAGGCGGGCGCGGAGCCGGGGTAGAAGCGCAGGCCGACCCAGGTGCCGGGGGCGCCCGCGGTGACATGGGCCCGGGTGTCGGGGCCGGCGACAAGCAGCCGCCCCTCGTGCCAGAGCAGATCCATGCACCCGTCGGGCAGTACCCGCCCGGAGCCGTCCCCGGTCCAGACGACGGCGCCGGCGAGCCGGGAAGGCCGTTCGGTGTACATCTCCCCAGGTTACGACGGGCCGATCCGCAGCCGGAACTCCTGCGGGCTGACCCCGTACGCCCTCTTGAACGCACTGGACAGAGCGAACGCACTGCCGTAGCCGACCTGCCGGGCGATCGCGTCGAGGGTGGACGAGCTCCCCCGCAGGAGGTCCGCCGCCAGCGCCATCCGCCACCCGGTCAGGTAGGCCATCACCGGCTCCCCGACCAGCTCGCTGAACCGCCGGGCGAGCGCCGCGCGCGACACCCCGGCCTTCGCCGCCAGGGACGCCACCGTCCACGGATGCGCGGGATCGTCCTGCACCAGCCGCAGCACGCGCCCCACCACGGGGTCCGCCAGTGCCGCGTACCACGCGGGCGCCTCCGCCTCGGGCCGGGAGAACCAGGCCCGGAGCGCGGCGATGACCAGGAGATCGAGCATCCGGTCCAGCACCACCTCCTGGCCCGGTTCGTCGCGCACGATCTCCTCCATGAGGAGGGGCGTCAGGGGGCACTCCCACACGTCGGTGGTCAGCGACAGCAGCGGTGGAAGCGCGTCCAGGAGGCGGTTGCTGATCTCCCCCTCCATCAGGTACGTCCCGATGAGGACGACGGTCTCGCCGTCGAGCCGGTCGCCCCAGCTGCGCACCCCGAGGTCCATGGAGCCGTTCAGGGCGCGCCCGTCCGGATAGCGGCACTCCGCGTTGGGCAGGATCAGCGCCTGCGGGGCTGTACCGGGGTCGTCGGCGCAAGTGTAGGGGTCGGGGCCGCGGGCGATGGCGAGGTCGCCGGGGCGCAGCCGGATCCGCTCGCCCGTGTCGGGCAGGATCACGGCCTCCCCGCGGACCATCAGCATCACGGTCAGGGGCGCCCGGTCCTCCACCCGCACCGCCCACGGCGGGTCGAAACACGCGCGGATCATGAAGGCGCCACGCGCCCGCGGTCCTTCCAGCAGGCCTGCCAGAGCGTCCATACGGTCAGCGTAGACGCGTGCGCATGGGAATGAGCCGTTCAGCGATGGTCCCTTGCGGCGGGCGGCAGTTGACTCGATGGCATGACGGAGAACTCGCGGAACATGACAGTGGTGGTGACCGGTGCCTCGGGTCGTACGGGCAGCCGGGTGGCGCGGTCCGCGCAGGCGGCGGGGCTGACGGTCAGGGCGGCCTCGCGGGCGCAGGGGTTCGACTGGCAGGACCGGTCGACGTGGGCGCAGGTGCTGCGGGGCGCGGACGCGGCGTACCTCGTGTACCCCTCGGACATCGGCGCCCCGGGGGCCGCCGAGGCGGTCGGGGCCCTCGCCAGGGAAGCGGTGGACGTCGGCGTGCGGCGGCTGGTGCTGCTGTCGTCGCGGGGGCAGGACCGGGCGCGGGACGCGGAGGAGGCGCTGCACGCGTCGAAGGCCGACTGGACGGTCGTACGGGCCGCGTGGTTCGCGCAGAACTTCAGCGAGGGGCCGCTGGTGGAGGAGCTGCGGCTGAGCGGCGAGCTGGTGTTTCCGGCCGGTGAGGTGCGGGAGCCGTTCGTGGACGTGCGGGACATCGGGGACGTGGTGGCGGCCGCGCTGGTGTCGGGCGACCGCTATGTCGGCGAGACGGTCACCGTCTCCGGGCCACGGCTGCTGACCTTCGGCGAGGCGGTGGCCGAGATCGCGCAGGCGACGGGGCGCGAGCTGACGTATCGGGCGGTGTCGCCGCGGGAGTACGGCGAGAACCTGGCGGGGTTCGGGGTCCCGGCGCAGGAGGTGGACGCCCTGGTGGAGGCGTTCACGCAGCTGCTGGACGGTCGGAACGCCTACCTGTCGGACGGGGTCCGGCAGGTACTCGCCCGCGAGCCACGGGACTTCACGGAGTTCGCGAGGGAGGAGGCGGCCGCGGGAACGTGGAAGGCATGACCGCGGCGAGTGGTCCCACCGGGGGCGCGCGGAACCGCGCGATCAGCCCCCACCGGCCCCCGGCCCACGACGTGTCCCCTCAGGAGCGCTCCGGCTTCTGAGGGGGGTGCGTCGACTTCGCATGCGTGCGCAGACGGGACGTCACATCCTCCGGCGGCAGGAAGCGCGACCACCTCTCCGGGAACTCCGAGGGCATGTCGGGGTCGTCCGAATCGACGTCGGCGTCCCGGACCGCTGCCGCCGCCCGAGCCACGTACTCCGCGACCTGCGCCTCCCGCACCCGCTCGTTCGCCGCCCGCGCCGCCGCCGTCGCCGCGGCCGGCCAGACGCGGTCGATCGCCGCGTTGACGGCCGCGCCCACCAGGACCGCGAAGGCCGAGACCCCGATCCACAGCAGCACCGCCACGGCCGCGGCGAGCGAGCCGTAGATCGTCGCGCCCTCGACGGTGCTCTGCAGGTAGATGCGGAGCAGGAAACTGCCCAGGACCCACATGGCGAGGGCCACCAGGGCGCCGGGGACGTCCTCGATCCACGGGGAGCGCACCGGCACCGACACGTGGTACAGCGTGGTCAGGAAGGCGATGGACAAGATGATCACCACGGGCCAGTACAGGACCTGGACCACCGTCGTCGACCAGGGCACGATCCGCACCACCGCGTCCGGTCCCGCCACCATCAGCGGCAGCGCCACCGAGCCGATCAGCAGCGCCGCGACGAACAGCGCGAACGCCACGAGCCGGGTCTTGACGATGCCGCGGACCCCGTCGAGGCCGTACATGACGGTGATGGTGTCGATGAAGACGTTCACCGCGCGGGAGCCGGACCACAGGGCGAACAGGAAGCCGACGGAGATGACGTCGGGACGGCCGCCCTTCATCACGTCGTCGAGGATCGGCTGCGCGATCTCCCGTACCCCCTTGTCGGACAGGACCGTGCGCGCGGCGTCCAGGAGGTTGGCCTCCAGGCTGCTGATGCTGTCGGTGCCGGTCCAGTCGTCGACGTAGCCGAGCAGGCCGATGAGGCTGAGCAGCAGGGGCGGCACGGACAGCAGCGAGAAGAACGCGGCCTCGGCGGCGAGCCCCAGGATGCGGTACTCGATGCACGAGTTGACGGTGTCCTTGAGCAGCAGCCAGGCGGTCCTGCGCTTCGACACGTTCCGGTAGAGGGCACGGGCCCGGTGGAGCCGCCCGGAGGGCTGTTGAGGGGATTCGCTTGCTGCCTGCACGACCTAACGGTATCCGCCGTGGCAGCGTGCACTCATCCCCCGGCCCCGGTCCCGGGCACGCCCGTGCGGGGAACGCCCGCTCGCGTTCGGTTCCGCCATGGTGCGGAAAACACCGGGCAACCCCGCGGAAATCGTCAAGGAAATCGAACCCCTTTTCTGTCATGAACTCGGTGGCCGGATTTCGAGGACCGGTGAACCGGAATGCCGGATGACATATGCACCGCCCGTGGAGTGAGTTCCCCGGTAGCGCCATCCGACGGGAAGAACCAGCCTTACCGCCGACGAACGACCGACCAGCTAGAAAGCGCCATTGACTGAAATGCGCTTGACCCGTTCATGAGCCCCTCGAAACAATTCGGATTGCATACTCAGGGCCCTGACCTAGGCTCGAGCCGACCACCCCGTCCCCGCCGTGTGGTCACTCCAGGCGCATACCGAACCGCTCCTCCTCCTTTCTCATTCCGTGTCTCATGACACTTCTTCTCCTTCCGGCACACCGGAAACACGGGGGTTCTTCGTCATGGTTTTCCGCTGCGCGATGAACAGCGGGCACTATTCCGCCGTATCCCACTCTGGAGAATTCGCATGCCTGCTCCGTACACGCCGAAGCATGTCGTGCCGCGCATCGTGGGGGTCGATGTGGCACGGGGCCTCGCCCTGCTCGGAATGTTCTCCGTTCACGTGTTCGGGGCGTTCGACGAGGCCGGCTCGCCCACGCCCGCCTGGATGTTCGCGGGCGGCCGTTCCTCGGCGACGTTCGCCGTGACGGCCGGGATCGGGCTGGCCTTCACGACCGGCGGACGACGGCCGGCCACCGGACGGCCCGCGGCCGTCGCGGTGGCGGCACGGGCCGGTGTCATCGCGCTGATCGGGCTGCTGCTCGGCTTCGCCTCACGCGCGGCGGACCTGGACGTCGACGTGATCCTGGCCTTCTACGCCCTGCTGTTCCTGCTGGCCATCCCCCTGCTGGGCCTCGGCCCACGGACCCTGGCAGGTCTGTCCCTGACCCTGGCCGTGGGGGCGCCGTTCGCCGTCCACGCACTGCGGGGCGTCCTGCCCGAGCCCGCGTTCGACGGCGATCCGACCCTCCTGGACGTGCTCACCGATCCGCTCGGCCTCCTGTCGGACCTGCTGGTCCACGGCGACTACCCGGTGCTCGCCTGGACCGCCTACCTGTGCGCCGGACTGGCCGTCGGCCGACTGGACCTGACAGCGCGGAAGGTGGCGCCCCGGCTTCTCGGGGGCGGTCTCGCGCTCGTCGCCGGGATCTGGCTGCTCTCCGACCTGATCCTGTTCCGGTACGACGGGCTCCGGCACCTGTGGCGCGCGGAGTTCCCCGGCGCCTCCCGTGCCGAGGCCCTGTGGGACAGCCCCGACGGAGCGACCTGGTGGGCGCTGCTCTCCCGCGCGCCGCACGCGACCACGCCCTTCGACATGCTCCTCACCCTGGGCTCGGCGGCGGCGATCCTCGGCGGCGCCCTGCTGCTCACCAGGAGCGCCCTCCTCACCCGTGCGCTCACGCCGCTCGCGGCGGCGGGCAGCATGCCGCTGACCCTGTACGCCGCCCATGTGCTTCTGCTCGCCACCGGCGCGCTCTCCGGCTCCCCCGAGCTCCTCTACGCCGTCATGACCACCGGAGCGCTCCTGTTCGCCCTCTCGTGGCGGCACGTCGGACGTGGCCCGCTGGAAACGGTCGTCGCAGGCGCGGCCCGGCGGTGTCGCGAGGCCGTAACACCGCCGCGGCCGCCGGAACCGGTCACGGACCCGGCCCGACTTAGCAGGCACACGGAATAGTCCATAAGGCCAAAAGTAATGATCTAGGAGCTCAAGTGGTGGTAAATCCCGGCGAGATCACGACAGTCGCCCCGGTGGACGGCACCGCTCACGTCCTCGCCGAGGTGCTGGCCGGGGTCGTGAAGACGGATCAGGTCCCCCTCGACAGCCACTTCTTCGACGACCTGGGCGCCAACTCCCTGCTCATGGCCCAGTTCTGCGCCCGGGTGCGGAAGCGGGACGATCTGCCGCAGGTCTCGATGAGGGACATCTACGGCCACCCGACGATCCGCGCCCTGGCGACGGCTCTCGCCGAGGTCCCGGACGCCGGGCCGGCTCCCGCCCGGCCGGCCGAGCCGCCCCCGCCGCCGGGCAGCACCGCCCGCTACGTCCGGTGCGGGATCCTGCAGTTCCTCGCCTTCGCCGCGTACTGCTTCGGGGCCGGGACCGCCACCGCCGAGGGGTACTCCTGGATCTCCGGCGGTGACGGCCCGCTCTCCGTCTACCTGCGCTCGCTGGTCTTCGGCGGCGCCCTGTTCCTCGCCCTGTGCACCCTGCCCGTGGTGGCGAAGTGGGTCCTGGTCGGCCGCTGGAAGGAGACGGAGTTCCCGGTGTGGGGCCTCGCCTACGTCCGCTTCTGGCTCGTCAAGGCGCTGCTGCACGCCAACCCGATGGTCCTGTTCAGCGGCAACCCGCTGTACGTCCTCTACCTGCGGGCCCTCGGCGCCCGCATAGGCCCGGGCGTCACGATCCTGTCCCACTCCGTACCGGTCTGCACCGACCTGCTGACCGTCGGCGCCGGGACCGTGATCCGCAAGGACGCCCTGTTCCTCGGCTACCGGGCGCACGCGGGCCGGATCCGCACCGGCCCCGTCACCCTCGGCCGGGACGTGTTCGTCGGCGAGAAGACCGTCCTCGACATCGGCACCTCGATCGGCGACGGCGGCCAGCTGGGCCACTCCTCCGCGCTGTACGACGGCGCCGCGGTCCCCGCGGGCGAGCGCTGGCACGGCTCACCGGCGCGCCCCACCGACGTCGACCACGTCCGTGTCCCGGCCGCCCGCTGCACCACCCCGCGCCGGGCCGGCTACGCCCTCGCGGCACTCCTCCAGACGCTGCTGGTGTACGTCCCGCTCGGCGTCGGCGGCACCTTCCTGCTGCTGGACCTCGTGCCGGCGCTCGACCCGCTGCTGGAGCCGAACGCGAGGGAACTGGAGTCGGCGGCCTTCTACGCCCAGGCGCTCGCCCTGTCCGTCGCCCTCTTCGCGGGCTCCGTGGTCCTCGGCCTCCTCACCGTGACCGTGCTGCCGCGGCTGCTGAACCTGACCCTGAAGGCCGACCGGGTCTATCCGCTGTACGGCTTCCACTACTCGGTGCAGCGCGCGATCGCCCGCATGACCAACATCAAGTTCTTCAAGTGGCTGTGCGGCGACAGCTCGTACATCGTTCCCTACCTGCGGTCCATCGGCTACGACCTCTCGCGCGTCGAGCAGACCGGATCGAACTTCGGCACCGAGGTCGCGCACGAGACGCCGTACCTGGCCACCGTCGGCAGCGGCACGATGGTCGCCGACGGGCTGTCGATCCTCAACGCCGAGTACTCCAGCACGTCGTTCCGCGTCTCGCGGGTGACGATCGGCCGGCACAACTTCCTCGGCAACCACATCGCCTATCCGGTCGGAGGCCGCACCGGCGACAACTGCCTGCTGGCGACGAAGGTGATGGTCCCGCTCGACGGCGAACTCCGCGAGGGCGTGGGCCTGCTGGGCTCGCCGCCCTTCGAGGTCCCGCGCACGGTGGAGCGCGACACCCGCTTCGACCACTTCCGCCAGGGCGACGAGCTGCGCCGCCGCCTCGCCGCCAAGAACCGGTTCAACGCCCGCTCGATGGCCCTGTTCCTGTTCGTCCGGTGGCTGCACTGGTTCGTGCTGACGCTGCTCGGCTTCGCGGTCGTCGATCTCCACGGCGGCCAGGGCACCCTCGGCGGGGCACTGATCGGCGGCTACCTGATGGCCGGGCTCGCGCTGACCGTCGCCTACTACGTCCTCGTGGAGCGGGTGATCACCCGGTTCCGGCCGCTGCGGCCGCGGCTGTGCTCGATCTACGAGCCGTACTTCTGGTGGCACGAGCGCCTGTGGAAGGTGCCCGACGGGCAGCTGAAGATCTTCAACGGCACGCCGTTCAAGAACGTCGTCTGGCGGCTCATGGGCGTACGGATCGGACACCGGGTCTTCGACGACGGTGTCGCCATCACCGAGCGGACGCTCACCTCGATCGGCAGCGACTGCACGCTCGGGGCCCACTCCAAGGTGCAGGCCCACTCGCAGGAGGACGGCACCTTCAAGTCCGACCACATCGTCATCGGCGACGGCTGCACCCTCGGGGCGGGCGCGCTGGTCCACTACGGCGTCTCGATGGGCGACGGCGCCGTGCTCGGTGCCGACTCCTTCCTGATGAAGGGCGAGGAGATGCCGGCGGGGGCGCACTGGGGCGGGAATCCGGCGGTGGCGCTGCGACGCGCCTGATCAGGCAGGACCGCCGGGGCTGCCCGGACTGCCCGGACTGCCCGAACGAAGAAAACAGGGGGAAAAGAGTCATGGAAACAACTCCGCACCGGATACCCGGTCCGGTACCGGACGTCATCGAGTACACGGTCCCGCTGCCCGACGGCACACCGACCGATCCCGCCGCGCTGCTCGCCGCCCACACCAGGGTGCTGGCCGCTCTCTCCGGCGAGCCGGCGGGCGCTCCCGCCTCCGACGACCTGCGGGTCGCCGTCACCGACGGCGAGCTGCGGCTGCGCTGTCGCACCGGCGCCCTCGACGCCCTCGACACGGGGGCCGCCGCACGCATCGCGGGCTATCACCTGACCGCGCTCGCCCACCCGGACCGCACGAGCCTGCTGTCCGAGGAGGAACTCCGCTTCCAGCTGGAGGAGTTGGCGGGCCCGGTCCGCGAACTCCCGGACCGGCGGGTGCACGAGCTGTTCGAGGAGCGGGTCGAGAAGCACCCGGACGCCGTGGCCGCCGTCCAGGGCGGGCGGCGCTGGACCTACGCCGAGCTCAACTCCCGGGCCAACCAGGTCGGACGAGCGCTCCTGGCCCGCGGTCTGGAGGCCGAGGACGTCGTCGCCGTCGTCATGGAACGGAACCTGGACTGGATGGCTGCCGTGCTCGGCGTGCTCAAGGCGGGCGGGGTCTACCTGCCCGTCGAGCCGCACTTCCCGGCCGAGCGGGTCGCGAGGACACTGTCCCGGGCGGGCTGCGCGTTCGTCGTCACCGAGCAGGGGAGCACCGGCTCGCTGTCCGGGACGGCCGCCGAGACGCTGTTCGTGGCGGGCGCGTACGCCGAGGGCCACGCGGGCGACGATCTCGGGGTCCCGGTCCGGGCGGGTCAGCTCGCCTACATCTACTTCACGTCCGGATCCACCGGCGAGCCCAAGGGTGCGATGTGCGAGCACGCCGGCTTCCTCAACCATGTGCTCGCCAAGGTGGAGGACCTGGGGATCGGCGAGGACGACGTGGTCGCACAGACCGCGCCGCAGTGCTTCGACATCTCCCTGTGGCAGCTGCTCGCCGGGCCGGTCGTCGGCGGACGGACCCTGATCGTCGACCAGGAGACCGTCCTGGACGTGCCGCGGTTCGTGGACACGGTGGTGCGGGGGCGGGTCAACGTGCTCCAGGTCGTGCCGTCGTATCTGGAGGCCGTGCTCTCCGAGTTGGGGCAGCGGCCGCGTGAACTGGCCGACCTGCGCTGTGTGTCGGTCACCGGGGAGGCGGTGAAGCGGGAGCTGGTGCAGCGCTGGTTCGCCGTCGCGCCCGGCATCGGGCTGGCCAACGCCTACGGTCTGACCGAGACGTCGGACGACACCAACCACGAGGTCATGGACCGGGTGCCGGACGGCGACCGGGTGCCCCTCGGGCGGCCGGTGCGCAATGTGCGGGTGTACGTCGTCGACGAGAACCTGGTCCCCGTGCCGCTGGGCGCACCGGGCGAGATCGTCTTCTCCGGCGTGTGCGTGGGGCGCGGGTACGTCAACGACCCCGAGCGCACCGCGGCCGCCTTCACGGAGGACCCGCACCGGCCCGGCGAGCGCCTGTACCGCAGCGGTGACGTGGGACGCTGGCGCTCCGACGGCAGGCTGGAGTTCCTCGGCCGCCGGGACACCCAGATCAAGATCCGCGGGTTCCGCGTCGAGATCGGTGAGATCGAGAACGCGCTGCTGCGGGTGGACGGGGTGCGCGACGGGGCCGTCGTGGTGGTCAGGGGCGCCCAGCTCGCCGCGTTCTGCACCGGGCCCGAGCCGGTCGGCGCGGACACGGTACGGGAGCGGCTGGCCGCGTCGCTGCCGTCGTACATGGTGCCCGCCGTCGTGCACTGGCGGGAGCGGCTGCCGCTGACCGCCAACGGCAAGACCGACCGCAGGACGCTCACCGCGCTCGCCGAGGACCTCGAGTCCGGCGCGGCGGACGGGCCCCTGACGGACGGTGAGCGGCGGCTGGCGGACGCCTGGGCCGAGGTGCTCGGTGTGCCCGCCGACCGGATCGGCCGGCTCGACCACTTCTTCGACCGCGGCGGCAGCTCGCTGTCCGCCGTGCGTCTCGCGATCGCCCTGGACCGGGCGATCACCCTCCAGGACGTCGTCCGTCACCCGGTCCTCGCGGACCTGGCGGGCCTGCTCGACCGGCGCAGCTGAAAGGAATCCGAGATGTCATCCACGAGTCTGCTTCCGTACCTGGACCTGGCCCCGGGCGCTCCGCCGATCCTGCACGCCAAGTCCGTGGACGATCCGGCGAGTTGGGCCGCCGCGCACCACGACCCGCTGCGCGCCCTCGTCCTCGAGCACGGCTGTGTCCTGGTCCGCGGCCTGGGCCTCGCCGACCCCCTGACCAGCGAGGCGGTCTTCCGGCGGCTGGCCGGCGGCCTGATGGCCGACCGCGAGCCCTTCGCGCCCCGCCGGCGCTACGCGGACGGCGTGTACTCCTCCACCAAGTGGCCGCCGAACCAGCAGATGTGCCTGCACCACGAGGTCAGCTACGGCCTGGAGTTCCCGGGTCTGCTGCTGTTCGCCTGTCTGGAGGCCCCCGGATCCGGGGGCGCGACCGCGCTCGCCGACGCGTCGGCGGTGCTGCGGGACCTGCCCCGCGACCTGGTCTCCCGCTTCGAGCGGGAGGGCTGGCTGCTGACCCGCGCCTACCACGAGGAGATCGGCGCGTCGGTCGAGGAGGCCTTCGGCACCGGTGACCGCGACGCCGTCGAGCGCTACTGCCGCCGGCACGCCATCGAGTTCGCCTGGCAGGACGACGGCTCCCTGCACACCCGGCAGCGGCGCGGCGCGGTGCTCCGGCACCCCGCCTCCGGTCTGCCCTGCTGGTTCAACCAGATCGCGTTCCTCAACGAGTGGACCATGGAGCCCGAAGTGCACGAATACCTGGTGGACATGTACGGCGCCGACGGACTTCCCTTCAACACCCGCTTCGGGGACGGGAGTCCGATCGACGCGGACGTCGTGCGGGCCGTCAACGAGGTCTACGACGCCCACACCGTGCGCGAGCCCTGGCAGGACGGCGATCTGCTGCTCGTGGACAACATCCGTACGGCACACGGCCGCGAGCCCTTCGAGGGGCCGCGCGAGGTGCTGGCCGCGCTCGGCGAGCCGGTGCTGCGCGCCGACGGCGAGGTGAGCGGCGTATGAGCACCGTCGACGCCCCGTCCTTCGCGCTCGTCACCGGCGCCCAGGTCCAACAGGCCCTGCACGGGCGGGAATCGGAGATCGCGGACCTCGTCGAGGCCGTGTACCGGCTGCACGGGGCGGGCGACTCGGTGAACCCGCCGTCGTACTTCCTGAGGTTCCCGGACCGGCCGTCGTCCCGGATCATCGCGCTGCCCGCCTCGCTGGGCGGACCCTTGCGGGTGGACGGCCTGAAGTGGGTCTCCAGCTTCCCGGAGAACATCGAGTCCGGGCTGCCGCGCGCCTCGGCGGTGCTGATCCTCAACGACCCGGACACCGGCTATCCGTTCGCCTGTCTGGAGAGCTCGGTCATCAGCGCCACGCGCACCGCGTCCTCGGCGGCGCTGGCGGCCGGGAGGCTCAGCGCGGGTCGGACCCGCCCGGCCCGGGTGGGCTTCATCGGCACCGGGCTGATCGCCCGCTACATCCACACCCATCTCACCGCCACCGGCTGGGAGTTCGAGGAGACGGGCGTGCACGACCTGTCCGCCGAGAGCGCCGCCGGGTTCCGCGGCTACCTGGAGCGGTCGGGGGCGCCGGGGAAGGTGTCCGTGCACGACACGGCGGAGTCCCTGATCCGCTCCAGCGACCTGGTGGTCTTCGCCACGGTCGCCGGCCGGCCGCACGTCCACGATCCGTCGTGGTTCGGCCATCACCCCCTGGTCCTGCATGTGTCCCTGCGCGATCTCGACCCGGAGATCCTGCTCGCGTCGGCCAACTTCGTCGACGACGTGGAGCACTGCCTCAAGGCCGAGACCTCCCCGCATCTGGCCGAACGGCTCACGGGGAGCAGGGACTTCATCGACGGCACGCTCGACGACGTGCTGACCGGACGGGTGACCGTCCCGACGGACCGGACGGTGGTGTTCTCCCCCTTCGGCCTGGGGGTGCTCGACCTCGCCGTCGGCCGGTTCGTCCACGACGAACTGGCCCGGCGCGGCGAACTGCATGTCGTCGACGGGTTCTTCAACGAGCTGCGCCGGTACGGCTGATCCACCGGTGGCGCATGAGGAGGGGGGCGTCATGCCCGTCATATCCGATCCTTCGGAGTTCAACGAGTCAGACCTCTACGTCGACCTGCGGGCGGCGCTGGAGCTTCCGCTGTACCTCAAGTGCGAGGGCTTCAACTTCGCCGGGTCCATCAAGCTGAAGGCGGCCCGCGAGATGGTGGACGCCGCCGAGCGCGACGGCACCCTGCGGCCCGGGTCGATCCTGGTCGAGTCGTCGTCGGGGAACCTGGGGGTGGCCCTGAGCATGATCGCCGCGAGCCGGGGCTACCGGTTCCTGTGCGTGACCGACTCGCGGTGCAACCTGGCGACGATCCGGCTGATGGAGTCGCTCGGCACCCGGGTGCACGTGGTGCGGGAACCCGACCTGCACGACGGGTACCTCGGGGCCCGGCTCAACTACGTGCGGGCGCTGTGCGCCTCGGACGAGCGGTACGTGTGGCTCAACCAGTACAGCAACCAGGGGAACTGGCGGGCGCACTACCGCAGCACGGCGCCGGAGATCGCGCGGCGCTTCCCGGACCTGGACGTGCTGTTCGTCGGGGCCGGCACCACCGGGACGCTGATGGGCTGCGCCCGCTGGTTCTGGCAGTGGCGGCGCCCGGTGCGGATCGTCGCCGTCGACAGCGTCGGCTCGGTCACCTTCGGCGGGCCGCCCGGCGTCCGGATGATCCCGGGACTCGGCACCAGCGTGCCGCCGCAGCTGCTCGACAAGTCGTACATCGACGACGTGGTCCTCGTCGAGGAACCGGACACCCTCCAGGTCTGCCGCAGGCTGGCCGCCCGGGGTTTCCTGTTCGGCGGGTCGACGGGCACGGTCGTCGGCGGCGCCCACCAGTGGCTGTCCGCGCACGGCCGCCGCGGGCTCACCGCGGTCGCGATCGCCCCGGACCTCGGCGAGCGCTACCTCGACACCGTGTACCGGCCCGGCTGGCCGCACGGCCTGCCCGAGGCGGACCCGGTCCACCACCCGGCGGAGGTGATGGCCCACCTCGCCTGAGCCCCGGCCCGCCCGCGCCCCCACGGCGCCCGGACCGCGCACCGCGGCGACCGGGCGCCGGGTCCGTGCGGGTCGGACCGCGCCTCCGAGGTGGTCCGATGCCGTGTCCGTGAGGTGACCGGCCCCCTGCCCCGGGGTACTTTCGCAGGCATGGCAGGCACCACGCACACCGTGACCAACCAGCCCCCACCCCTGATCGGCTACGACGTCTACGGCGCCGACCGTGCGCTGAGGGCGGCCGTCGAGCGGCACCTCGATGCAGCCCTGCTCGACGAGGTGCACGGCGAGCTGTCGGCGCTCGGCCGGGCCTGCGGCTCCGCGCAGGTGCAGGAGTGGGGCGCCCAGGCCAACGAGAACCCGCCCCGGCTGCGCACCCACGACCGCCACGGCCACCGCGTCGACGAGGTCGAGTTCCATCCGGCCTGGCACCGGCTGCTGGGCAAGGGCGTCTCCGCGGGCCTGACCGCCGCCTGGGTCCGCCCCGGCGGACATGTCCGGCGCGCGGCGGCCTTCCTGCTGTGGACCCAGGTCGACGCGGGCAACTGCTGCCCCCTGTCGATGACCCACGCGGCGGTCCCCGCCCTGCGCACCGACCCGGATCTGGCGGCCGAGTGGGAGCCGCGGCTGACCTCCATGGTCTACGACCGGGAGCTGCGGCCCGCCCACCTGAAGGCGGGGGCCCTGTTCGGGATGGGCATGACCGAGAAGCAGGGCGGCAGCGACGTCCGGGCGAACACGACGTCCGCCCACCCCCTGCCCGACGGCGAGACCTACGAGCTCACCGGCCACAAGTGGTTCTGCTCCGCCCCCATGTCGGACGGCTTCCTGGTCCTCGCGCAGGCGCCGGGCGGACTCACCTGCTTCCTCGTCCCCCGGGTCCTGGAGGACGGCACCCGCAACCCGTTTCTCCTCCAGCGCCTCAAGGACAAGCTCGGCAACCGCTCCAACGCCTCGTCCGAGGTCGAGTTCGACCGGACCTGGGCCCGCCGCGTCGGCGACGAGGGGCGCGGGGTCCGCACCATCATCGAGATGGTCGCCGCGACCCGGCTCGACTGCGTGCTGGGCTCGGCGGGCCTGATGCGCCAGGCCGTCGCCCAGGCGATCCACCACTGTGCCCACCGCGAGGCCTTCGGCGGCAGACTCCTCGACAAGCCGCTGATGCGCAACGTCCTCGCCGACCTCGCCGTGGAGTCCGAGGCCGCGACCACCCTCGCCCTGCGGCTCGCCGCCGCCTACGACACGGACGACGAGCAGGAACGGGCCCTTCTCAGGATCGCGGTCCCGGCAGCCAAGTACTGGATCACCAAGCGCTGCACCCCGCTGACCGTCGAGGCCGCCGAGTGCCTGGGCGGCAACGGCTACGTCGAGGAGTCGGGCCTGCCCCGTCTGGTCCGCGAGTCACCGCTCAACTCCGTCTGGGAGGGCGCGGGCAACATCCAGGCCCTGGACGTCCTGCGCGTCCTGCGACGAGAACCGCAGGCCCTGAACGCCTACCTCCTGGAGATCGGCGAGACCCGGGGTGCCGATCACCGCCTGGACGCGGCGACCAAGGGCCTCTTCACCGAACTGGCCGACCTGGAGGGCGTCGAGGGCCGGGCCCGCCATCTGACGGAGCGCCTCGCGCTCGTCCTGCAGGGCTCCCTGCTGGTCCGCCACGCGCCCCCGGAGGTGGCCGACGCGTTCTGCGCGTCCCGACTGGGCGGCGACGCCGGATCGGCCTTCGGCACCCTGCCCGTCGGCCTGGACCTGGCGTCGGTGGTGGAGCGGGCCCGGCCGGTGCACTGACCGGTTCGCACGGGAACGCGTGAACGGGGGTGGTGCTGCGCCGACACGGCACCACCCCCGTTGTGGCCCTCGGAGGCCGAAGAACACCGCTGCGAGACGGCGTTCGACCAAGTTTCAAACAAGCCGGGGTCCACCACCAGGGTTGCAGGGGGTTGCAACTTCCTGGCGTCTGTGGGCGGACTGTGTTCCTCTTCGAGGCACGACCGGCACTATGAGACAGACAGTCAATGGACCCGGGACCGGGAGGACCAGTGCCGCTCTCGCCGACGCATGTGACCCACCTAGCCACCGTGGACACGGCACGTGCAGCCCGGGTACTGAACGACATCCGCTCCGCCGCCCTGTCCGGCCGGCGCGCGCCCATCGCCCCGCGTCCCGTCATCGAGGAGTCGTGGAGCCGTATGCTGCGCGGCGGCGTCGATCCGGACCACGACTTCCGGTCGGGTCTGCTGCCCCCCGAGGAGGTGCAGCGGCGCCGGGAGAGCACCCCGCTGCGGCACGTCCTGCCGGTCCTGCGGGAGGGCCTGCTGTCGGTCGCGGACGTCGCCCACCACATCATGGTCGTCGCCGACGAGGACGGCCGTGTGCTGTGGCGGGAGGGCAGCTCCCCCGTGCTGCGCAAGGCCGACGGCACCGGCTTCGAACTCGGGGCCGACTGGCGGGAGAACGTCGTGGGCACCAACGGCATCGGCACCCCGGTGGTGGTGCGCCGCCCCGTGCAGGTCTTCGCCTCCGAGCACTTCGTGCGCTCGCAGACCTCCTGGACCTGCACCGGAGCCCCCATCAAGGATCCGCGCGACGGCCGGCTGATCGGCGTGGTCGACGTGAGCGGCCCCCTGGACACCATGCACCCGGCGACGCTCGCCTGGGTCGACTCGGTGGCCAAGCTCGCCGAATCACGGCTGCGCGAGCTGCATCTGACCTCGCTGGAGCAGTTGCGGGCGGTGGCGGCGCCGGTGCTCTCCCGGCTCGCCGGCCGGGCCCTGGTGGTGGACCGGGACGGCTGGACGGCGGCGGTGACCGGAATGCCGTATCCGAACCGGATCGCGCTGCCCAAGTCGCCGTCGCCGGGCCGCCGATGGCTGCCGGCGCTCGGTCTGTGCGCGCTGGAGCCGCTGGCGGGCGGCTGGTTGATCCGTGCCGCCGACGAGCCGGAGCAGCAGGGCGTGACCCGGATCGTGCTCGACCTCGCGCATCCGCGCCGCTGGACGGTGACGGTGTCGGGCGGCGCGGGCACCTGGAGTCACGAACTGAGTCCCCGGCACGCCGAGTTGCTCTATCTGCTGGCCCTGCACCGCTCGGGCCGCAGCGCGGCGGGCCTGGCGCAGGACATGTTCGGCGATCCGGCACGCACGGTGACCGTGCGTGCCGAGATGTCCCGGGTACGGCGGTATCTCGGGGCGTTCCTGGAACACCGGCCGTATCGTTTCTGCGAGGAGGCGGAGGTCGAGGTGCTGCTGCCCGACGACCCGGGCGACCTGCTGCCGCACTCGACGGCCCCGGCGGTGCTCGGGGCCCGCGCCACCGCCCGGACCGAGTGAAAACCCTCGATCTGGGCGCATCTTCCGCATAATTGCAGGGTCTTCGTCCCCATCGGTGCCTTACTGCCGTAGCATCCCTCTACGGGCCACACCCCACCTGCTCCTCGGTCAACGTACAGATCATCAGGCGCAGTTGGCCCGCCTCGGGAGGACGGTATGAAGCAACGTGGCAGACACCGCAGGCGGAAGCGCGGCCAAGCCCTGCGCGCCTTCCTCGCCGGGACCGCCCTCGCACTGACCGCCGCGGCCACCCTGATCAGCGCCTCGCAGGCCACGGTCGCCGCGAATCCCGGGACCCTGAAGCCGCTCACCTCGGCCGCCGAGACCGCCTCGCTGCGCCTCAAGGAGTCCCAGGTCCCGCCGGGGGCCCTCGAGCGGCTCTCCTCCGCGATGGGGCGTCCGGTCGGTGTCTCCGCCGTCCTCGACTCGGCCGACCGGCCCCTGGGCGACGCGATCGACTGCACGCCCGGCGAGCGCAGGGCGCTGCCCCTGGAGCCGACGGCCACCGCCGCGTACTGCTGGGACTCCGCCGACACCCGGTCCTGGCGGGCCGGGGCGGTCACGACCTCCGGGGACGCCGACGACGACGGCCTGTGGGGCGCCAACCGCGTGATCCTCTCCGCGTGGAGCCGCACCGGCACCGCGGCGGACGACGGGGGCCTGGCCCGGGTCGCCTTCGTCGACGCCAACGACCTGAACCGGCTCACCTACTCCTGGGTCCTCCTCGCCGTCCCGGTCGACGACGGACGCGACTTCCGCGGCCTCGTCTCGCAGGTCTCCGGGATGGTCTGGTACCAGAACAAGCTGCTGGTCACCGCGAGCGGCGACGGCGGCGACGCGCTGTACGTCTACGACATGAACCGCATCCAGCGGGCCACCGTCGACAGCGGCGCGATCGGCAGGGTCCGCGGCGGCTGGTCGGCGCACGGCGCCCAGTGGGTCCTGCCCGCCGTCGGCTCCTACCGGCTGACCGCAGACGCGGGCGCCGCCCGCCCCGACTACCTCTCGCTGGACCGCACCACCGCACCGGACAGCCTGGTCGCGAGCGAGTGGATCTCCGGGGACGGCGACGCGGGCACCCGTCTGTGGCGCTACGACTTCAGCGGCGACCCAGGCCGCTCCGGCCTCCTGGCCACGGACACCGGCGGGTACGCGCGCCCGGCCGAGGTCTATGTCACGAAGGCCTCGGGCTCCGGCCCCGTCCTGTCGCACGACTCCGAGTGGTACCTGGGCCGCGCGGCCGAGACGGAGGGCGACCACGGCACGCTCTGGCGCCAGAACACCTCGAACCCCGCGAAGACCACCCGCTGCGGCACGGACGAGACCCGCAGCTGCTGGAGCGGGGAGTCGGAGTCGCTGTCGTACTGGGAACAGACGGGCGACGTGTGGTCCCAGTCGGGCAGGGTGCTCTTCGCACTGCCGCTGGCCTCGATCGACAGATCTCTGGGATAGATGATTCCCTGACCGGCATGCCGAACATCCCCGTGACCACCTGGTCCCTGGAACAGACCGCGCCCACCGACCTCCTGGCGGCCGAGCCGCCGGAGGGCGACGTCCGCGTCCACCGCGCGGAAATCCCCTCCCCCGAGTTCAGCCGCTTCCTCTACGCCTCCGTGGGCGGCGACATCCGCTGGACCGACCGGCTCTCCTGGACGTACGCGCGGTGGCGGGAGCACCTGGAGCGGCCGGGCGTTGAGACCTGGGTGGCGTACGACCAGGGCACTCCCGCCGGATACGTCGAGCTGGAGCCCCAGGACGACGGTGTCGTGGAGATCGTCTACTTCGGCCTGCTCCCGGCCTTCCGCGGCCGGCGGATCGGCGGCCACCTCCTCTCGTACGGCACGGCCCGCGCCTGGGACCTCGCGGACCGCTGGCCGGGGCTGACGGACACCAAGCGGGTCTGGCTGCACACCTGCTCCAAGGACGGCGAGCACGCGATGGCCAACTACCAGCGCCGTGGCTTCCAGCTCTTCGACACCAAGGTCGAGGAGGAGCCGGAGGTGCCCGCTCCGGGTCCCTGGCCTGGGGCGTACCCGGCCTGACCTGCGGGAACAAGAGGTCCCGCGATCTTTGTGACCAACGACACCCTTATCTCGCCTGTCGAGACAAGGGTGTCCACATGGCGGATAAAGCTGGACTGTGTCCAGATCGCCGTGACACGCTTCCGTCATGTCTGGAACTGGAATTGCCTTGGTGAGTCGGCGGCACGTCGACCTCGGCCGCATGTCCAGCGCCATCTGTCCGGTGCGCTGACGAGCCGCAGCGTCACCCGACACATCCTCTCGTTCTCCTCCCCGCGCAATGACGCGCAGGTATACCCATGCGCCCGTACGCGCAGGTAAGAGCCGCTTTCCGCCTGTCCCGAAGGACGTAGAACCATGGCCGCCACCCCGCAGAACCCTGCTGCCGCAGCGCCCCGCCGCAAGGTGAGCCGTCACCGCGGCGAGGGTCAGTGGGCCGCGGGGCACCACACCCCGCTGAACGGCAACGAGCAGTTCAAGAAGGACGACGACGGTCTCAATGTGCGGACACGCATTGAGACGATCTACTCGAAGCGCGGCTTCGACTCGATCGACCCCAACGACCTGCGCGGCCGGATGCGCTGGTGGGGGCTCTACACCCAGCGCAAGCCCGGGATCGACGGCGGCAAGACCGCGATCCTGGAGCCGGAGGAGCTGGACGACAAGTACTTCATGCTGCGGGTGCGGATCGACGGCGGACGCCTCACCACCCAGCAGCTGCGCGTGATCGGCGAGATCTCCGAGGAGTTCGCCCGCGGCAGCGCGGACGTCACCGACCGGCAGAACATCCAGCTGCACTGGATCCGCATCGAGGACGTCCCGGAGATCTGGAACCGCCTGGAGGCGGTCGGGCTGTCCACGACCGAGGCCTGCGGTGACACCCCGCGCGTGATCATCGGCTCGCCGGTCGCCGGCATCGCCGAGGACGAGATCATCGACGGCTCCTGGGCCGTCGACGAGATCCACGAGCGGTACATCGGCAGCAAGGAGTTCTCCAACCTGCCCCGCAAGTTCAAGACGGCGATCTCCGGCTCCCCGCTCCTGGACGTGGTCCACGAGATCAACGACATCGCGTTCGTCGGTGTCGAGCACCCCGAGCACGGCCCCGGCTTCGACCTGTGGGTCGGCGGCGGACTGTCCACCAACCCCAAGCTCGGTGTGCGGCTCGGCGCCTGGGTGCCGCTGGAGGAGGTCCCGGAGGTGTGGGCCGGCGTGGTCGGCATCTTCCGTGACTGGGGCTACCGGCGGCTGCGCACGCGTGCCCGGCTGAAGTTCCTCGTCGCCGACTGGGGGCCGGAGAAGTTCCGCCAGGTCCTGGAGGACGACTACCTGGAGCGCAAGCTCGTCGACGGTCCCGCGCCCGCCGAGCCCTCGGGCCGCTGGCGCGACCACGTCGGCGTGCACCGCCAGAAGGACGGCCTGTTCTACGTCGGTTTCGCCCCGCGCGTCGGTCGCGTCGACGGCGCCACCCTCACGAAGATCGCCGAGGCCGCCGAGGCGCACGGCTCGGGCCGGGTCCGGACCACCGTCGAGCAGAAGATGATCATCCTCGATGTCGAGGAGGCGCAGGTCCAGCCGCTGGTCGAGGCCCTGGAGGCGCTCGACCTCACCGCCAAGCCCTCCTCGTTCCGGCGCGGCACCATGGCCTGCACCGGCATCGAGTACTGCAAGCTCGCCATCGTCGAGACCAAGGCGCGCGGCGCGCAGCTGATCGACGAACTGGAGCGCCGGATCCCGGACTTCGACGAGCCGCTCACCATCAACCTCAACGGCTGCCCGAACGCCTGCGCCCGTATCCAGGTGGCGGACATCGGTCTCAAGGGCCAGCTGGTCCTGAACGACCGGGGCGAGCAGGTCGAGGGCTACCAGGTGCACCTGGGCGGCGCACTCGGCCTGGAGGCCGCGTTCGGCCGCAAGGTGCGCGGCCTGAAGGTCACCGCCGAGGAGCTGCCCGACTACGTCGAGCGCGTCCTGAAGCGGTTCCAGGCCGAACGCGAGGAGGGCGAGCGCTTCGCCGCCTGGGCCTCCCGGGCGTCCGAGGAGGCACTGTCGTGAGCGAGCGGGCCGCCCCCTTCTACTGCCCCTACTGCGGCGACGAGGACCTGCGCCCGTCCGAGCAGGGTCACGGCGCGTGGGAATGCGCGGCGTGCAACCGCGCATTCCAGCTGAAGTTCCTCGGGCTGCTCGCCCGGGGCCTTCAGTCCAACGACGCAGGGGGAGACGAGATATGACCGCGGTTCAGGAAGAACGCACGACCGACGAGCTCAAGGCGCTCGCCGAGCAGGCGGGCCGCGACCTGGAGGACGCCTCCGCGCTGGAGATCCTCCAGTGGGCGGTCGACACCTTCGGCAAGCGCTTCTGCGTGACCTCCTCGATGGAGGACGCGGTGGTCGCACACCTCGCGTCCCGGGTCCTCAAGGGCGTGGACGTCGTCTTCCTCGACACGGGCTACCACTTCGAGGAGACCATCGGCACCCGCGACGCGGTCGAGGCCGTGATGGACGTCAACGTCATCACGCTCACCCCGCGCCAGACGGTCGCCGAGCAGGACGCCGAGTACGGCCCCAAGCTGCATGACCGCAACCCCGACCTGTGCTGCAAGCTGCGCAAGGTCGAGCCGCTGGAGCGGGGCCTGAAGGACTACGTGGCCTGGGCGACCGGCCTGCGCCGCGACGAGTCCCCCACCCGGGCCAACACCCCGGTCGTCGGCTGGGACGAGAAGCGGCAGAAGGTCAAGATCTCCCCGATCGCCCGCTGGACCCAGGACGACGTGGACGCCTACGTCCAGGAGCACGGCGTCCTCACCAACCCCCTGTTGATGGACGGCTACGCGTCCGTCGGCTGCGCCCCCTGCACCCGCCGCGTCCTGGAGGGCGAGGACGCGCGCGCCGGCCGCTGGGCCGGGCGTGCCAAGACCGAGTGCGGGCTGCACGGATGACCGCCACCGACAAGGAGTTGCACGTGACGACCGGAGCCACCGTCTGGCTCACGGGTCTGCCGAGTGCCGGCAAGACCACCATCGCGTACGAGCTGGCCGGCCGGCTGCGCGAGGAGGGCCACCTCGTCGAGGTGCTCGACGGCGACGAGATCCGCGAGTTCATCTCCGCGGGCCTCGGCTTCAGCCGCGAGGACCGGCACACCAACGTGCAGCGCATCGGCTTCCTCGCCGAACTGCTCGCCCGCAACGGAGTCAAGGCGCTGGTCCCGGTCATCGCGCCCTACGCCGACAGCCGTGAGGCGGTGCGCAAGCGCCACCAGGAGAGCGGCGCCGCCTACCTGGAGATCCATGTGGCGACTCCGGTCGAGGTGTGCTCCGTACGCGATGTGAAGGGTCTGTACGCCAAGCAGGCCGCGGGCGAGCTGTCCGGGCTGACCGGGGTCGACGACCCCTACGAGGAGCCCGAGTCGCCCGACCTGCGGATCGAGTCGCAGAACCAGACCGTGACCGAGTCCGCGACCGCGGTCCACGCGCTGCTCACCGAGAGGGGACTGGCATGACGACGACCGTTGCCCAGGTGGCGGAGGGTACGGACGCTCCGTACGCCCTGTCCCACCTGGACGCTCTCGAGTCCGAGGCCGTGCACATCTTCCGTGAGGTGGCGGGTGAGTTCGAGCGGCCGGTGATCCTGTTCTCCGGGGGCAAGGACTCGATCGTCATGCTGCACCTGGCGCTGAAGGCGTTCGCCCCGGCTTCCGTGCCGTTCTCGCTGCTGCATGTGGACACCGGACACAACTTCCCCGAGGTCCTTGAGTACCGCGACCGTGTGGTGGCCGCCCATGGGCTGCGCCTGCATGTGGCCTCCGTACAGGACTACATCGACCGCGGTGTGCTCAAGGAGCGTCCCGACGGGACCCGCAACCCGCTCCAGACGCTCCCCCTGACCGAGAAGATCCAGGCGGAGAAGTTCGACGCCGTGTTCGGCGGCGGCCGCCGGGACGAGGAGAAGGCCCGCGCCAAGGAGCGTGTGTTCTCGCTGCGGGACGAGTTCTCGCAGTGGGACCCACGCCGCCAGCGCCCGGAGCTGTGGAACCTGTACAACGGCCGCCACGCCCCCGGCGAGCACGTCCGGGTCTTCCCGCTGTCCAACTGGACCGAGCTGGACGTCTGGCAGTACATCGCCCGCGAGGGCATCGAGCTGCCGGAGATCTACTTCGCCCACGAGCGCGAGGTGTTCTCGCGCAGCGGCATGTGGCTGACCGCCGGCGAGTGGGGCGGGCCCAAGGACGGCGAGAGGGTCGAGAAGCGGCTGGTGCGCTACCGGACCGTCGGGGACATGTCCTGCACGGGCGCGGTCGACTCCGACGCGGTGACGCTGGAGCAGGTCATCACCGAGATCGCCGCCTCCCGGCTCACCGAGCGCGGTGCGACCCGCGCCGACGACAAGATGTCCGAGGCCGCGATGGAAGACCGCAAGCGCGAGGGGTACTTCTAGACATGAGCACGACCACTTCCGAGGTGCTCTCGGAGACGACCCTGCTGCGCTTCGCCACCGCGGGCTCCGTCGACGACGGCAAGTCCACGCTGGTCGGACGGCTGCTGCACGATTCCAAGTCGGTCCTCACCGACCAGCTGGAGGCCGTCGAGCGGGTTTCGGCCTCCCGCGGCCAGGACACGCCCGACCTCGCGCTGCTCACCGACGGTCTGCGGGCCGAGCGCGAGCAGGGCATCACCATCGACGTCGCCTACCGCTACTTCGCCACGCCGAAGCGCCGGTTCATCCTCGCCGACACCCCCGGCCATGTGCAGTACACCCGCAACATGGTGACGGGTGCCTCCACGGCCGAGCTGACGGTGATCCTGATCGACGCCCGCAACGGCGTCGTGGAGCAGACCCGCCGGCACGCGGCCCTCGCCGCGCTCCTGCGCGTCCCGCACGTGGTGCTCGCGGTCAACAAGATGGACCTGGTCGACTACGCCGAGCCCGTCTTCGCCGCGATCGCCGAGGAGTTCACGGCGTACGCGCTCGAACTGGGCGTCCCCGAGGTCACCGCGATCCCGATCTCCGCGCTCGCCGGGGACAACGTGGTGGAGCCGTCCGCGAACATGGACTGGTACGGCGGCCCGACCGTCCTGGAGCACCTGGAGACGGTCCCGGTCACCCACGACCTGAGCCACTGCCACGCGCGTCTGCCGGTGCAGTACGTGATCCGGCCGCAGACCGCCGAGCACCCCGACTACCGGGGTTACGCCGGTCAGATCGCCGCCGGTTCCTTCCACGTCGGCGAGCAGATCACGGTGCTGCCCTCGGGGCGTTCCACGAGGATCGCCGGCATCGACCTGCTCGGCGAGCCGGTCGACGTCGCCTGGACGACCCAGTCGGTGACGATCCTCCTGGAGGACGACATCGACATCTCGCGCGGTGACCTGCTGGTGCCCAGCAAGGACGCCCCGCCGACCACCCAGGACATCGAGGCGACCGTCTGCCACGTCGCCGACGCCCCGCTGACGGTCGGCCACCGGGTGCTGCTCAAGCACGGCACCCGCACGGTCAAGGCGATCGTCAAGGACATCCCGTCCCGGCTCACGCTCGACGACCTGTCCCTGCACCCGCACCCGGGACAGCTCGTCGCGAACGACATCGGCCGGGTGAAGATCCGTACCGCCGAGCCGCTGCCCGTCGACTCCTACTCCGACTCGCGGCGCACCGGCTCGTTCATCCTCATCGACCCGAACGACGGCACCACGCTCACCGCGGGCATGGTCGGCGAGTCGTTCGCGTCCCCGGAGCCCGTCAAGGACGCGTCCGAGGACGACGGGTGGGACTTCTGACATGAACTCCACCGACTACTGGTCCACGTTCGCGAAGGAGGGCGGCCGCGTAGGCAGCGGCGCGCTCGGCAGCGGGCAGGGCGGGGTGGCGCGATGTGTGCGCTGACGTACGCGCACCGCTTGCGCGCCCCGTCCCCCCACAGCCGTAGACGCAGACCTGCCGACCTCCCGGCCACGACCTGAGAGACCGTGACCGCCGGGCCTCCGAGAGGAACACCTCCCGTGCCTGCTTCATCCGCTCTTCGCCGCTCCTTCGCGGTCATCGCCGCGCTCCCGCTTCTCACCCTCGCCGCCTGCGGCTACGGCTCCGAGGCGAAGGACACCGACACCGCCAAGGTCGCCGCCGGGGCCAAGAAGATCGACGGACTGGACTCCGTCAAGATCGGCTACTTCGGCAACCTGACCCACGGCACCGCGCTCGTCGGGGTCGACAAGGGCTTCTTCCAGAAGGAGCTCGGGGCCACCAAGGCCTCGTACGCGACCTTCAACGCCGGCCCGTCCGAGATCGAGGCCCTCAACTCCAAGTCGATCGACATCGGCTGGATCGGCCCGTCCCCGGCGATCAACGGCTACGTCAAGTCGGGCGGCAAGAGCCTGAAGATCATCGGCGGTTCGGCCTCCGGCGGTGTGAAGCTGGTCGTCAACCCGGACAAGATCAAGTCCCTGAAGGACGTCAAGGGCAAGAAGATCGCGACGCCTCAGCTCGGCAACACGCAGGACGTGGCGTTCCTCAACTGGATCGCCGACCAGGGCTGGAAGGTCGACGCGCAGAGCGGCAAGGGTGACGTCACCGTCGTCCGCACGGACAACAAGATCACGCCGGACGCCTACAAGTCCGGTTCCATCGACGGCGCCTGGGTGCCGGAGCCGACCGCGTCGAAGCTGGTCGCCGAGGGCGGCAAGGTGCTGCTGGACGAGTCGTCGCTGTGGCCCGACAAGAAGTTCGTGATCACGAACATCATCGTGCGCCAGGACTTCCTCAAGGAGCACCCGAAGGCGGTCGAGGCCGTCCTGAAGGCGTCGGTGGAAGCCAACAAGTGGATCAACGCCAACCCGGACGAGGCGAAGGCGGCGGCCAACAAGCAGCTGGAGGCCGACTCCGGCAAGGCGCTCAAGCCCGAAGTCCTGGACCCGGCCTGGAAGTCGATCCAGTTCACCGACGACCCGCTGGCCGCCACCCTCAACACCGAGGCGGAGCACGCGGTCAAGGCCGGTCTGCTGGAGAAGCCCGACCTGAACGGGATCTACGACCTCACGATCCTCAACAAGGTCCTCAAGGCCGACGGCGAGCCCACGGTCGACGCCGCCGGTCTCGGCACCAGCTGATCCCGTTCCCCGAAGAGTTCCCAGGAGGTGACGACCATGGCCACGACCACGACACTCGCCAAGGCCGACGAGTCCGTCGAGTACGCCGCACGCCTCGATCACGTTTCGAAGTCCTTCGCGGGACCGGGTGGACAGCAGCTCGTCCTGGACGACGTCAGCATCGATGTCGCTCCGGGCGAGTTCGTCACCCTCCTGGGAGCCTCGGGCTGCGGCAAGTCCACGCTGCTGAACCTGGTGGCCGGCCTCGACAGGCCGACCGCCGGGTCCATCACGACGGACGGCCGCCCCGCCCTGATGTTCCAGGAGCACGCCCTCTTCCCGTGGCTGACCGCGGGCAAGAACATCGAACTCGCCCTGAAGCTCAGGGGAGTTCCCAAGCCCGAGCGGCGCGGCAAGGCCGAGGAGCTGCTCGAACTGGTCCGGCTGAAGGGCGCGTACGGCAAGCGCGTCCACGAGCTGTCGGGCGGTATGCGCCAGCGCGTGGCCCTGGCCCGCGCGCTGGCGCAGGAGAGCAACCTGCTGCTGATGGACGAGCCGTTCGCGGCCCTCGACGCCATCACGCGGGACGTGCTGCACGACGAGATCACCCGGATCTGGACGGAGACCGGGATCTCTGTCCTGTTCGTCACGCACAACGTGCGCGAGGCGGTACGGCTCGCGCAGCGGGTGATCCTGCTGTCCTCCCGGCCGGGCCGGATCGCGCGCGAGTGGACGGTCGACATCCCGCAGCCGCGCCGCATCGAGGACGCGCCCGTGGCCGAACTGGCCCGTGAGATCACCGAAGAACTGCGTGGGGAGATCCGCCGTCATGGCCAGCACTGACACGACACCGGCCCAGGACGCCGGGAGCGTAGAGGCGGGCCTCGACGCACTGGAGACCCAGGTCACCGGCCGCCCGACCCTCCGGCAGACCCTCGTCGGCAAGATCCTGCCGCCGGTCATCGCGCTCGCGGTGGTCCTCGCGGTCTGGACCCTGCTCTACCCGGTCGTCGACGACCCGTCCAAGCTGCCCTCGCCGGCGGCCGTGGGCTCCACGTTCAAGGAGGCCTGGCTCCAGGGCGATCTGCTCGGCTACATCTGGACCAGCGTCTCGCGCGGTCTGCTGGGCTTCTTCTTCGCCCTGCTCATCGGCACCCCGCTGGGTCTGATCGTGGCCCGGGTGAAGTTCATCCGCGCGGCCATCGGCCCGATCCTGTCCGGCCTGCAGTCGCTGCCCTCGGTGGCGTGGGTGCCGCCGGCCGTGATCTGGCTGGGCCTGAACAACTCCATGATGTACGCGGTGATCCTGCTCGGCGCGGTCCCCTCCATCGCCAACGGCCTGGTGTCCGGCGTCGACCAGGTGCCGCCGCTGTTCCTGCGGGCCGGCCGCACGATGGGGGCGACGGGCGTCAAGGGCATCTGGCACGTCACCCTGCCGGCCGCGCTGCCCGGCTATGTCGCGGGCCTCAAGCAGGGCTGGGCGTTCTCCTGGCGCTCGCTGATGGCCGCGGAGATCATCGCCCAGTTCCCCGACCTGGGCGTGGGCCTCGGCCAGTTGCTGGAGAACGGCCGCACCAACAGCGACATGGCGATGGTGTTCGAGGCGATCCTGCTCATCCTGTTCGTCGGCATCGCGATCGACCTGCTGATCTTCAGCCCGCTGGAGCGGTGGGTGCTGCGCAGCCGCGGTCTGCTGGTGAAGGGCTGAGTCCCATGAAGCCCGTCCTCCTGGTCATCGCCCACGGCAGCCGCGACCCGCGGCACGCCGCGACGGTGCACGCTCTGGTGCGCAGGGTGCGCTCGCTGCGCCCGGACGTACGGGTGGAGACGGGCTTCCTGGACTTCAACCTCCCTTCCGTGCAGGGGGTGTTGGAGTCCCTGGCGGCCGAGGGCGTCCGTGACGTCGTGGCGCTGCCGCTGCTGCTGACGCGGGCGTTCCACGCGAAGGCGGACATCCCCGCGGTCCTCCGGGAGGCGCCGCCGCGGCTGCGCATCCGGCAGGCGGAGGTGCTGGGGCCGTCCCCGCTGCTGCTGTCGGCGCTCGAACGGCGCCTGTACGAGGCGGGGTTGACGCCCGCCGACAAGTCCTCGACCGGGGTCGTGCTGGCCTCGGCGGGGTCCACCGACCCGGAGGCGATCGCAGTGATCGCTGACATCGCGCGGGAGTGGCGGCACACCGGTTGGTGCGCCGTGCGGCCTGCGTTCGCCTCCGCGGCCCTGCCCCGCACCGAGGACGCGGTGCGCGAACTGCGGGCTCTCGGCTGCGCGAAGGTCGCCGTGGCGCCGTACGTCCTCGCCCCCGGGTTCCTGCCCGACCGCATCGCGCGGGGCGCGGCACAGGCGGACGTGCTCGCGGACGTGCTCGGCCCCGCGCCGGAGGTGGCGCGAGTGCTGCTGCGGCGGTACGACGCGGCGGCGGCGCGGGGGCTGCTGCGGCTGACGGTGAGCGCGTAGGCGCTACTCCTGGGCAGCCGCCACCGCCTCCTCGGCCAGCCGTGCCAGCTCCCCCACCGGCAGCGACCCGGCCGCCCTGCGCTCGCGGGCGAAGGTGTTGGCCAGGCCCTGGAGAAGTTCGTTCAGCGGCGTCGGGACGCCGTGCAGGCGGCCCAGGAGGACGATCTCACCGTTGAGGTAGTCGGTCTCGATGGTGCCGGTGGCGCGGGCGAGGGACTGCCAGGAGGAGCCGCCGACCGGGACGCCGTCGAGCGGGACGGCGGTGACCTTGTCGCCGCGGGTCGTCCGCTGTTCCTCGACGCTCGCGTAGGGGATCCCGGCCGCGTCGAGCACCGCCTCGCCCTCGGCACGCACCCGGCGGCGCAGGGACCTGCTGTCCGCCCCGCCGTCGTCGGGGCCGCTCAGCGCCATCAGGGCGTTGCCGAGGTTGGTCAGCAGCTTGGCGTACTGCCAACGCGTCACGTCCGCCACGACCGGCGCCTCGAACCCGGACTTCTCCAGGTCGGCGGCGATCCGGTGCAGGATCTCGTCGGTGCCGTGCGGGTGCCGGCCGAGGTGCAGCATCCCGGTGAGCGGGGCGCAGGCGGCGCTGACGACACCGGGTTCCACGAAGCTCGCCGGCAGCCAGACGCAGACGCCGTACACGTGCCGGAACCGGCGCAGGGCCATGCGCTGCCCCTCCACGCCGTTCTGCGCGCACAGCAGCGGCAGCCGCTCGGCCGCCGTGCCACCGCCCTCGACCGGGGCCCGGCCCCACGCGTCGAGGGCGCCTTCCGTGTCCTGGGTCTTCACGGCGAGCACGAGCACGTCGTCGGCGCGCAGGGCGCCCAGCGCGGCCGGCCCGTCCACGACCGGGAGCCGGTGGGTGAACTCGCCCTCCGGCACCCTCAGCCGCAGTCCGCCGGCCTTGAGCGCCGCGTGGTGGGCGCCCCTCGCGACCAGGACGACCTCGTGCCCGGCCCCCGCGAGCCGCCCGCCGACGGCACCGCCGACCGCTCCTGCCCCGATGATGACGTAGCGCATGGGAGGAGCCTCGCACACCGTCAGGGTGCGAACGGCGTCGCCTGGTGGAAGTACAGCAGCCACCCGCCGGACGTATGCCGCCACAGTGAACTGCGGTGCGCCCGGCTGCCGTTGTGCTCGGTCTCGAAGGTGAGGTGGACGACGTCCGGCGCGAGCCGGACCCCCTTCATCCCGGATGCCACGATCGGGGCGGCCTCCCGGTCCGTGGCCCCGGCGAGGGCGGCGATGATCGACACCCGGTCCCAGTGCCGCCCGGACGCGCCGAACTCGTGGAACTCGGGGTGCAGCAGCGCGCCCACCTGCTCGGGCGAGGCGCGGACCTCGGGGTCGAGGAGACGCAACTCGCCCCGGACGGCGGCCTCCACGGCGGGGTCGCGGTCACTCACCCGTCATCTCCACCAGCTTGACGACGGTGTTCCAGTTGCGGCTGGTGGCGATCACGCCCTTGTTCAGCCGGGGCTTGGACAGGTGCTCGGCGAGCTTGGAGCGGCCGAGGCCGTTCGGGGCGTAGAGGTACAGGGCGCGGTCGCCGAGGCGGAACTCCTCGGGGAGGTGTGCGGCTTGGTCGATCTCCGCGAAGCGGTCCTCGTCGACGGGGGCGGAGAAGTAGGTGACGTGCAGCTGCTTGCCTTCCAACTCGGCAGCTGGAAACGGGCAGTTGTCGGCGACGGCCTTGAGGTAGGCGTGGTCGCGGACGATCACGTCGACGGTGAAGCCGAAGCGCTTCTCGATCGCGTCCGTGAGCTCGGCGGCCAGGGAGTCCTCGTCGCCGTGGTCGGCCGTGAACACTGCCTGGCCGCTCTGGAGGTAGCTGCGTACACCGTCGTGGCCGAGGCCTTCCATCAGCGTGCGCAGGTCGGCCATGGGGACCTTCCTGCTTCCGCCGACGTTGATTCCGCGCAGCAGCGCCGCGTACGTCGTCGTCATACGCACACCCTAGGACGGCGCTCCCCCGGACCCCGATCACCGCCCCGCACAAGGTCCATTAGATGTAAGGGTCACGATCCTCCCCAGTACGGAGGCCGCGCGGTCCCTTGGGAGGAGCCGGTGGCCCCCGCACTTCACCGGACAGCACGACGAGAGAGGTTTATCCAGCTCATACCTTCGAAGCGAGAGGTGGCGGCAGGGGGCTGCCACCGCTTTTGAGGGGGCAAGCCCGTCATGGGGAACGGAGACACAAGGGTGCGTGGCCTGGCCGCCAGGGCCGGCGGCTGGAGCGCACGGCACCGATGGGCTGCCGTCGGCATCTGGGTGCTGTTCGTCGTCCTGGCCATGGGACTCGGCTCGGCGGCCGGCCGGGTCGACGTCAAGGACAGCGACCAGCTGAAGGGCGAGACCCACACCGCCGCGAAGATCATCGAGGACGCCGGGATCGAGGAGCCCGCCGGCGAGACGGTGCTGATCCAGGCCAAGGGCGCCGGCGGCAAGGCAACCGACGCCGACTTCAGGGCCGCCGTCGCCGCGGTGATGAAGGCGGTCGAGGGCACCGGCAAGGTCACGGACGTGACGTCGCCGTACGACACGAACACGATCTCGAAGGACGGCCGCAGCGCGCTCGTGCAGTTCGACATGCGCGGCGAGGCGGACACCGCCGGTGACCGGGTCGAGCCGGTGCTGAAGGCGGTCGAGGGAGTGCAGAAGGAGCACGGGTCGCTGCGGATCGAGGAGATCGGCGGCGCCAGCATGATGAAGACGTTCTCCGACGCGTTCGGCGACGACTTCGAGAAGGCCGAGCTCTCCGCGGTCCCGGTGGCCCTCGGCATCCTGCTCATCGCCTTCGGCGCGCTGGTCGCGGCCCTGCTGCCGGTGCTGCTCGCCGTCAGCGCGATCATGGCGACGATGGGCCTGATGGGCATCGTCAGCCATGTGATGCCGATGAGCGACACCGCCAACTCGGTGATGCTGCTGGTCGGTCTGGCCGTGGGCGTCGACTACTGCCTGTTCTACCTGCGCCGTGAGCGCGAGGAGCGGCAGGCCGGACGGGACTCGCAGACCGCGCTGAGGATCGCGGCGGCCACCAGCGGCCGCGCGATCATCGTCTCCGGTGTCACGGTGTGCGTGGCGATGGCGGGCATGCTGTTCACCGGGCTCGCCGAGTTCGAGGCGATGGGCCTGGCCTCGCTGATGGTCGTGGCGGTCGCCATGGTCGGTTCCGTGACCGTGCTGCCCGCGCTGCTGTCGCTCCTTGGCGAGCGGGTCGAGAAGGGCAAGATCCCCTACCTGCACCCGGAGAGCCGGCTGCGCCGCAAGCGGGCCGGCAACCGGGAGAGCCGGTTCTGGACCGCCGTGCTGAAGGGCGTCCTCGCCAAGCCGGTCGTCTCGGTCGTGGTCGCGGCCGGCGCACTGCTCGCCATCGCGGCACCCGCGCTCGGCATGAAGACCCAGAACCTCACCCTGGACCAGGAGTTCGGCGACTCGCTGCCGATCGTGCAGACGTACAACCGGGTCAACGACGCCTTCCCCGGCGGTTCCGAGCCGGCCGAGGTGGTCGTCAAGGCCGCCGACATCAACTCCCCCGAAGTCACCGGTGCGCTGGCCGAGTTCAAGGAGCGGGCGATCTCCTCGGGCGCCTCGCGCGGCCCGGTCGAGATCAAGCTGCACGACGCGCAGAACCTCGCCTTCGTGTACGTCCCGCTGGTGGGCGGCTCCGACTTCGACAAGGCCGGTCAGAGCCTGGACAAGCTGCGCGACGAGGTGCGTCCGGCCACGCTCGGCAAGGTCGACGGTCTTCAGGCGCCGATCACCGGACAGGTCGCGGGCTCCAAGGACTTCAACGACCAGCTGACCGGAGCGGTCGTCCCGGTCTTCGCGTTCGTCGTGGTCTTCGCCTTCGTGCTGATGCTGCTGTCGTTCCGCTCGCTGACCGTCGCGATCACCTCGATCGTGCTCAACCTGCTGTCGGTGGGCGCCGCCTACGGCATCCTCGTCGCGGTCTTCCAGCACGGCTGGGGGGCGTCCCTGGTGGGCGCCGAGGGGGTCGGCGCCATCATCACCTGGCTGCCGCTGTTCCTCTTCGTGATCCTGTTCGGTCTGTCGATGGACTACCACGTGTTCGTGGTCTCGCGGATCCGCGAGGCGCGACTGCGGGGCCGTACGACGAAGGACGCGATCCAGCACGGCGTGGTCACCACGGCCGGTGTCGTCACCAGTGCCGCCGTCATCATGGTCGCCGTGTTCGCGATCTTCGGAACGCTGTCCATGCAGTCCATGAAGCAGATGGGTGTGGGCCTGGCGGCCGCGGTGCTCATCGACGCGACCATCATCCGGGGCGTGCTGCTCCCGGCGGTCATGGCGCTGCTCGGCGAGCGCAACTGGTACCTGCCGAAGTGGCTGAACCGGCTGCCCGACCTCACCCACGACGAGGCCGCGGACGCCGTGGTGGCGCCCGCGGCACGGGACGACGAGGGTGAGCCGCTGAGGGTCTGAGCCCTCTGCACGGCGAGGCTGAACCCCCTTTTACCGAGGGCCCGTTGGCGACCGGGGTGCCAACGGGCCCTCTCTCATGCGCGCAGGTGTGCCTCGATGAGATCGGCCGCCCTGCGGGTGCCGCCCTCCTGGGCCATCCCGGCCTGGATCTCCTTGAGCCTGCGGGCGGCCTCGGGGTCGTCGACGAGCGCGAGGGCGGCCTCCCGCAGCACCTGCGCGGTCGCCTCCTCGGTGTCGATCCGGCGGGCGACCCCGCACGCCTGGAGCATGTCCGCGTTGCCGAACTGGTCCACGGCCTGCGGTACGGCGATCATCGGCGTGGCGGTCGCCAGTCCCTCCTGGCTGCCGCCCGCACCGGCGTGCGTGACGAACAGGTCGGCCTGCCCGAGGATGGCCAACTGCGGTACCCAGGAATGCACTTCGACGTTGTCCGGTACGGCGCCCAGCTCGGCCGGATCCACGTGTTTGCCGATCTGGAGCACGAGGTGCCAGCCGGGGAGGTCGGCGAATGCCCTGACGCACTCCCGGTAGAAGTCGGGCCGCTTGGTGAAGGAGGATCCGAGCGAGACGAGCACCACCTTCTCGGCAGCGGCCGGCCGCTGCCAGTCCCCCTGGGAGCCGCGGTCCCCCTGGCAGGCGCCGACGAAGGTGTACACGCTCTCGTCGACCCGGTCGGCGTTCGGCTGAAGCACCCTGGGGATCAGGACGAGGGAGCGGTCGGGGCGGCCGACGAAGGGGTCGGGGTGCAGGGCGATCCCGTTCTCCTCCAGCCAGCCCTGGAACCGGGCGTAGTAGGCCTGCCCCCGTTCGGTGCGCTTCGGCTCGGCCCACATCGGCTCGGCGACCTCCTCCTCGTAGCCCTGCCAGGCGACGAGGTTCGGTGAGAGGGAGATCGCCGGGACGCCCCAGCGGTGGGCGAGGATCCGGGCCGGGTAGGCGGCGATGTCGTGCAGGACGAGATCCGGTTCGTCGCCGTCGTAGGCCTCGGCGAGCTGCGGCAGGGCCTGCATCGCGTCGGCGAGAAAGATCTCCACGTGGTCCAGGAGTTCGGAACCCCAAGCCGCGGGGTCGTCGTCGGGCCCGGGAAGCGTGGAGTTCCAGAGCTTCGGCTCGGCGCCGGTCTCGGCGACCTTCCGGGCGAACAGGGGCGGGATGGCGTACGTGACCCGGTGCCCGCGCGCCACGAGCTCGCGGATCACTTCCAGGCTGGGGTTCACGTGGCCGTGGGCGGCGACGGAGAACATGGCGATGTGCGAGCGAGGGGTCATGTCGGCAACGTTAAACGAGACGAGACGTCTCGTGCAAGTTGTTGGAGTCCTTCTCACGCCTCCAGCCCCTCGTGCAGCCGCAGCCACCGGTCGGGCGACACCTCTCCCACGAGTACGGCCCGGTCGACACCGGCGCCCCGGAAGGCCGCGTCCACCCGGCGCCGGGGGTGGGCCCGGCACAGAGAGGCGTGCAAGGAACCGCCGACCCCCGAGAAGCCGAGCTCGACCAGGTGCCGCCAGCCACTCAGTGCGGCCGGGTCGAGGAGCGGGGTGCGGCGGCGCTCGATCCGGAGGATGCCCGCGTCCACCCGCGGCACGGGCCGGAAGCCGTGCCGTCCGACCCGCCCCACCAGACGCCACTCGTACCGGGGCCAGCTCAGAACGGTCAGAGAAGTCCACCTCCCGTAGTCCCCCGTGCGCTTGCGGGCGTACTCCAGCTGCGTGAGGAGTGTCGCGTCGGTGAGTGCCGGGGCCGTCAGACACCAGTGCACGATGGCGGCCGTCCGGGAGAAGGGCACGTTCCCCGCGACCGAGAACGGCGTCCGGGGTGGGCGCGCGGCGAGGAAGTCCCCCGCGACGACCTGGACCTGGGATGCGGAGCGAAAGCGGGCGTCGAGCTGCGGGACGAGCCGTTCGTCGATCTCGTAGGCGAGGAGCCGACGGCAGCGCGGGGCGAGCAGCTCGGTCAACGCGCCTTTGCCGGCGCCGACTTCGAGGACGAGCCCCGCTTTCGGGTGCGGTACGGCGAGCCTGGCGAGCCGGGCCGCCGCCGTGCGATCGGTGAGGAAGTTCTGCGAGAGCGCGCGAGAGACGTGCGTGGGGCGGGCCATGGCCTGCGGTCCTTGTCTTCCGGAAGGGGAGGGAGGGCAGACGAAGGCCCTGACCGGAAGACAGGAGAGTGTGTGCGGGACGAACCGGGCCGCGGGTGATCAGCGGCGGCGGGCGTGGCTCCCGGGACCGGTCAGGGCTCCGGGGCCACGGCGCTTCCGCTGGGAATGCGCACAGCCCCGGCCGAGACCGGAGAAGGAGATCGCGTTGTTCGCTGCCACGGACGGGACGTTAGGGCGCGGCGTCCCGCCCGGGCAACCGGTTTTCAGCGCTGGTAGCGGGCGAGCACCCGGTTCCCGTCGTCCACCAGCCGTTTGCGCAGCTCACCGAGGCCGATCGCACCGCTGTAGTACTCCTGGAAGGCGGGGGTGGCGACCTTGTCCTTCCACTCCGGATAGCCCCGGACGGACTGCGCGGGCGCCGGGCTCAGCCGGGAGGCGAGGGCGGTACCGGTGGCCCAACCGTCCTTCGCGGTGCGCAGGGCGGGGTCCTTCAGGGCCTCGGTTCCGGTGGGCAGCATCCAGTCCCCCAGCGCCAGCCGGACCATGTTCTTCGGCTGGAGAAGGAAGTCGATGAACGCGGCGGCCTCCTTCTTGTGCGGGCTGTCCTCGGCGACGGACAGAGTCTGCGGGCTGACTCCCTGGGTGAGCCCCTCGGCGCCGGCCGGGGCGGGCAGCACCTGCCATGCGAAGCCCTTCGGCGCCTGCTGTGCGATCTGCTGACGGTAGGAGAACCCGAGCGGGACCATCGCGTACTTGCCGCCGAAGAAACCGGGCAGGGTGTCGGAGCCGCCGCTGCCGAGCGTGGTGGGCGAGGCGCTGTGGTCGGTGTTCGCCTGGTCGTGGATGGTGCGGGGCACGGTCTCGTCGGGCTTCTCGAAGCGGATGGTGACCTTTCCGTCGGCTCCCCGGTGGAAGAGCCGGCCGCCCGCCGACAGCGACAGGTTGAGGGTCGCGGAGACGGGTTCCTTCAGCGGCCAGGCCACTCCGTACTTTCCGTCCCCGCTGAGCCTTGCGGTGATGTCCCGGAACTCGGCCCAGCTCCAGGGGTGTTCGGGGGTGGGGATCCGCACGCCGGAGTCCTTCAGCCACTCGGCGTTGGCGATCAGCACGCGGGGTTCCTGCAGGAAGGGCACGCCGTAGACGCCGTCGCCGAAGGTGGCGGTGTCCCAACTCCGCTGCGGGATGTCCGACGTGAGACGCCGGGGCAGCAGGTTCTCGAGGTTCGCGAGATAGCCGCCGTAGGCGAAGTCCGCGAGGTCGTCGGTGGCGTCGTGGATGATGTCGGGCGCCTCGCCGCCCTCGAAGGAGGTGAGCAGCTGATCGTGCACACTGTCCCAACTCCCCTGTACGTACTCGACCTCGACGCCGGGGTGGGTCGCGTTCCACTCCTTCACGAGTTCCTTGTTGGCCGCGACGGACTCCTCCTGCCAGGCGAGGGACTGGAAGCGGAGGGTGATCCGGCCGTCGTCGCGCGCGCTCGTGCCGGTGCAGCCGGCCAGGAGCAGCAGGAGGAGGACTCCCACGAACCGCCGTGCGCGCATCAGCTCTTCACCGCCCCGGTCAACATGCCTCCCGTGATGCGGCGTTGGATGATCGCGAAGATGATCAGCGAGGGCAGGGTGGCGAGGAAGGCGGCGGCCGCCAGTGGGCCGAGGTCAGCGACTCCCTCCGCGCCGATGAAGTGGGTGAGGACGACCGGCAGGGTCTGTTTGTCCGCGGTCTTCAGCAGCACCAGGGCGAAGAAGAACTCGTTCCACGCGGTGATGAACGCGAACAGCCCCGTCGCCACGATCCCCGGCGCGAGCAGCGGCGCGGTCACCGACACCAGGGTCCGCAGCCGCCCGGCCCCGTCGACGGCGGCCGCCTCCTCCAGCTCCGTCGGCACGGCACGGACGTATCCGACGAGCATCCACAGCGCGAACGGCAGCGCCCACACGACGTACACCATCACCAGGCCCGCGAGGGAGTTGATCAGTCGTAGCTCCTTGAGCACCAGGAACAACGGGATGATCACCAGCACCAGCGGGAACGCCTGGCTGACCACCACCCAGCCCGTGGCAGCCTTCCCGAGCCGGGTGCGGTGGCGGGCCATGACGTAGGCGAGCGGGGTCGCGATCAGTACGGCGATCACGGCGGCGGCGAACGCGGCGAGCAGCGAGTTCCCGGCGGCGCGCAGCAGGGGCTGTTCGTCGAAGGCCTGGCGGAAGTTGTCGAGGGTGGGCTGGCGGGGGATCCAGGTGGGATGCAGACTGCCCAGCTCGCGCGGGGACTTGAAAGCGGTGGAGATCAGCCAGAGGAAGGGGAACGCGAGGAAGACGAGATAGGCGAGGAGGGCGGCGTACTGGCCGACGCGGCCGGAGGTACTGGTTCTCATGCGTCGTCACCTCCCTTCAGGCGGCCCACGAGGAACAGGGCGAGCAGGACGGAGACGACCGCGACCATCACACAGCCCATCGCGGCCGCGTAGCCGAACTGGCCGTAGCGGAAGGCCTCTTCGTAGGCGAAGAGCATGGGCAGACGGGTGCGGCCGCCGGGTCCGCCGCTGGTCAGCACGTACACCAGGGCGAACGAGTTGAAGTTCCAGATGAAGTTGAGCGCGGTGATCGCGAGCGCGACGGGTCTGAGCGCGGGCCAGGTGACCGTGCGGAACCGGCGCCAGGCGCCCGCGCCGTCCATGGAAGCCGCCTCGTGGAGTTCGCGCGGGGTGTTCTGGAGGCCGGCGAGCAGGGTGACCGTCGTCTGGGGCATCCCGGCCCAGACGCCGACGACGATCACGGCGGGCAGGGCGGTGGACAGGCCACTGAGCCAGTCACGGCCGTCGCCGAGGCCGAGGGTGCGCAGCGTCTCGTTGAGGACACCGGCGTCCGGGTTGTAGACGAGGCGCCACATCACGCCGACGACGACCTCGGGCATGGCCCAGGGGATGATCGCGAGGGCGCGGGCGAGCCAGCGCAGCTTGAGGTCCTGGTTCAGCAGGAGTGCGAGGCCGAGCGCCAGCAGGAACTGCGGGACGGTGACGCCGACCGCCCACACCAGGCCGATCCGGAACGACTCCCAGAACAGGGTGTCGTGCAGCAGGTCCTGGAAGTTGAGGCCGCCGATCCACTGCGTGGCCCGGGTCCGGCCCGACTGGGCGTCGGTGAAGGCCAGCAGGATCCCGTACAGCAGCGGCCCCACGCTCAGCACCAGGATCGGGATCAGCGCGGGCAGCACCAGGAACCAGGCCCCGCGGTCGGACGGGCGACGGTCCCCCTCGGCGTGCCCAACGCCCTGCGCCGACCGCTGCGTCGCGGTCACCAGTGTCACGTGATCGGCTCCTTCGCGCGGTTCGTGACGATCCGGCCCTCCCGGCCCGGGCCCCCGTCATGGTCGTGAAGGGGGTATGCGCCGTCAAGGCAGCGCGCACACGTGCCCACCTGTGGGAATGCGAGACTGGCCGGGCGATGGCGCGAACTCGACGCCGTTCGCGGTGGCAATACACAGGCATGCGCGACATGTCGGGAGCGGGAGGCCGGACGATGGACGAGACACGGGCGCGGGACGTACTGGCCGCGGCGGGGCTGCCGGTGGGGCCGGCGCGACTGCTCGCCCTCGGCGAGAACGCCGTGTTCGCCGTCGATGACCTGGTCGTCAAGGTGGGCCGCGACGCCGAACTCCTCGACCGGGCGCGCCGGGAACTGGACATCGCCCTGTGGCTGGCGCAGGCGGAGGTGCCCGCGGTGCGGGCGGCCGAGCCGGAGGCACGACTGGTCGACGGCCATCCGGTGACGCTGTGGCACCGGCTTCCCGACGCCGTACGGCCCGCCGGACCGCGGGATTTGGCCGAACTGCTGCGGGTCGTGCACGCGCTGCCGGCGCCGCCGTTCGAGCTGCCGCCGCGTGAGCTGCTGGGCGGTGTCGAGCGGTGGCTGCGGCTCGCGGGGGACGCGATCTCCTCCGCCGACGCCGAGTATCTGCGTCGGCGGCGGGACGGCTTCGTGGGGGCGGCGGCCGCGGTGACGCCTCGTCTGACGCCGGGGCCGATCCACGGGGACGCGCTGCCCCGCAATGTGCACGTCGGGCCCTCCGGACCGTTCCTCGTCGACCTGGAGACCTTCTCCTCGGATCTGCGCGAGCACGATCTGGTGGTCATGGCTCTGTCCCGGGACCGGTACGGGCTGTCCGCGGACGCCTACGACTCGTTCACCGCCGCCTACGGATGGGACGTGCGGGAGTGGGAGGGGTGCTCGGTGCTGCGGGGTGCCCGGGAGACGGCCAGCTGTGCGTGGGTCGCCCAGCACGCGCCGTCGAACCCCAAGGCGTTGGCGGAGTTCGAGCGGAGGGTGGCTTCGCTGCGGGACGGCGACGAGACGGTGCGGTGGTATGCGTTCTGACCGCCCTCAGGAAGTCTCCTCGCCCTGAATCACAAGCGCCGCCCTCCGCAGTTCGGTCAGCACCGTGCGGACCGCCCTCCTCGCCGTTCTCTCCGGGCGGTACAGGGCGTCGATGCGGCGCCTGGCCCGTACGCCGCTCAGCGGTCTCAGCACCAACGCCGGATGGCGGCGCATCGTCCAGCGGGGCATCAGCGCCAGGCCTCCCCCCGCCGCCACCGCCTCCGCCGCCACCGCGAACTCGTTGATGCGGTGGGCGAGGTGCAGCCGGTGGCCCGCCGCCGCCCCGATCGCCTCGATGGTGGCCATGACCGGGAAGCCGTCGTGGACGGTGATCCAGGGCTCGCCGGCCACGTCCGCCGGAGTCACCCGGCCCTTGGCCGCCAAGGGGTGGTCGGCGGGCATGGCGACGTCCAGCGGTTCGCGCAGGAGCGTGGTGGCCGTCACCGTGGGCGGCCAGGCGCCGGCGTGGTCGAGGCGGTGGGCCAGGACGAGGTCGTACGCGCGGGTGAGGCGGGGGAAGTCCTCCTGCGGGACGTCCTCGTCGGCCAGCCTCGGTACGGGGCCGCCCGGGTCGGCGAGGGCACGCAGCAGCAGGGGGAAGAAGGCCGCGCCCGCGCTGTGGAAGGCCGCCACCGACACCTCGCCCTCGGGCCGGTCCGCGAACTCCTCGACCGTGTGCCGCGCGCGGGCCAGCGCCGTCTCCACCTCGATGGCCGCGCCCGCGAGCGCCTGCCCGGCGTCCGTGAGCACCAGCCGTCGGCCGTCGCGCTCGGTCAGCGGCACCCTGACCGACCGCTGCAGCAGTCTGAGCTGCTGGGAGATCGCCGACGGGGTCACCAGCAGCGCCTCGGCGACCGCGGTCACGCTGCCCAGTTCGCCGAGTTCCCGCAGGATCCGCAGCTGTCGTTCGTCCACCTCCCGAGTCTAGGGAACCGTGCAGCAAAACTAAAAGATCGTTGAAGAAGGTGCCTCTGGGCTTCAACGGGCTCCTGGTGGACCGTGGGGAGGTGTCCGACGCCCGCCGTACCGACGTGGTACTCCTGCTGGTCGCGATCGTCTGGGGTTCGAGTTATCTCTCCGCCCAGACGGCGACGTCCGCCCTGCCTGTCCTGCTGGTGCTCCTCGCCCGCTACGCCCTGTCCGCGCTCGCCTGTCTGGGCGTCCTCGTCTCCGGGCGAGGGCCCCGCCGGTGGACCCGTGAGGAGCTCCGGGCCGGGGTGCCCCTGGGCCTGACCCAGGCCGCCGTCCTGGTCGTCGAGACCTACGGCGTCGCCCACACCAGCGCCGCCAACGCGGGGCTCATCATCAGCCTGACCATCGTCCTGACCCCCCTCCTCGACCGCACCGGCCACCGGGGCGGCCTCCCGCCCGCCTTCTACGCCGCGGCCGGTGTGTGCGTCCTGGCCGTCGGACTGCTCATGGCGGGCAACGGCTTCCACGCGCCCCGCCTCGGCGACCTGCTGATGCTCGGGGCCGCGGTCGTGCGGGCCGGCCATGTGGCGCTGGTCGGCCGGCTCACCACGGGCCGGGCGATCAGGCCGATGCATCTCACGACCGTGCAGACCCTCGTCGGCACCGCTCTGTTCCTCCCCCTGTCCGCGCACGAGCTCCCGACCCTGGCCCACGCGGGAACGGCGACCTGGGCCCAGCTGCTCTATCTCGCCCTGTTCTGCAGTGTGTTCGCCTTCCTCGCCCAGACCTGGGCGGTGCAGCGCACCTCGGCCAGCCGGGCCAGTCTGCTGCTGGGCACCGAGCCGATCTGGGCCGCCGCGGTGGGACTCGCCCTGGGCGGCGAGCACTTCACCGCTCTGACCGGGCTCGGAGCGGTACTGATGGTCACCGGCACCTACTGGGGGCAGTCCGTGGAACGAGCCCACCGCGGGGCCGCCCCGCCCCGCGCCGAAGCGCACGCGCACCTCACCGACGAGGAACCCCCGAAGCCCGACGACGCCCGCGACACCACGACGCCCGCGACACCTACGGCCGTCTGAGCTCGCGGAGGATCGAGCGGCCGGCGGCCGACCACGAGCCGTCGGCGAAGCCCCGGAGGGAGTCCGTCGCCGGCCCGCAGCCGGGGTGAGCCCCGCTCATACCGTCTCGTCGGCCGGCTCGCGCAGCGGCCAGGTGCCGTCGACCACCGCTGTCGCGTCGCCCTTGCGGCGCAGGAAGTCCTGGAAGTCCGCCGCCCACTCGGCGTACCACTCGATCTGACGGCGGTGCAGGTCCGCCGGGCCCAGGGCGGCGACCTTGGGATGGCGCACGGCTATCGCGCAGGCCAGCCGGGCCGCGGCGAGGGCGTCGGCGCAGGCGTCGTGGGCGGCGTCGAGCGCGACGCCGTACTCCGTGCAGACCGCTTCGAGGTTGCGCTTGCCGCGGCGGTAGCGGTCCACCGAGCGGTCGATGGTGTACGGGTCGATGACCGGGGCCGGGTCGAGGCCGCCCAGGCGTTCACTCAGGGACGGCAGGTCGTACCGGCGCAGTTCGGCGGAGAGCAGGCTCAGATCGAAGGCGGCGTTGTACGCGACGACCGGGACGCCCGTCTTCCAGTAGGTGGTGAGGACGTCCGCGATGGCGTCGGCGACCTGGTCGGCGGGGCGGCCCTCGGCGGCCGCCCGCTCATTGCTGATCCCGTGCACCGCGACGGCGTCCGCCGGGATCTCCATGCCCGGGTCCGCCAGCCACTCCCGGCGTCCGAGCGGCTGCCCGTCCCTGACCTCGATCACGGCTCCCGTGACGATGCGCGCCTCGCGCGGATCGGTGCCGGTCGTCTCCAGGTCGAAGCCGATCAGCAGCTCTCGGTGCCAGCCCATGGGCGGTCCCCCTTCTTGGTGGTGCTTTCCCCCAGTGGTCTCCACCTTCCCATGTGCCACTGACAATCAGAGGACCGCATTCCGCTTGGCGGCATCGCAACCCTGGACACTTCAGGACACCGGCCGCGAATCCGCCCAGTTCGTCTCGAACTCCTCGCGGTAGGTGGGGAAGAGACCGCTGTCGTCCACATCGCCCGCCTTGACGACCCGGTTTCCGTTGCGCAGCACGAGGACCGGCGCCTCCATGCCCCGCGACCGGCGCAGATAGGACTGCACGACCGCTATGCCGTCGGTGCCGTCGCCGTCCACGAGGTAGGCCGTGAAGCGCGGGGTGTCGTCGTAGACCTGGATCTCGAAGGCGCCCGGGTCGCGCAGTCTCGACCGCACCCGGCGCATGTGCAGGATGTTCATCTCGACGGCACGGCTCAACTCGCCCCGCTTCATGCCGAGTTCCCGCTCGCGTCGCTTGACCGCGCTGGAGGCCGGGTTGAGGAACAGCAGCCGCACCCGGCAGCCCGCCTCGGCGAGCCGCACCAGACGGCGGCCGGAGAAGTTCTGCACGAGGAGGTTGAGGCCGATGCCGACGGCGTCGAGCCGGCGGGCGCCGCCGAAGATGTCCTCGGCGGGGAACTGCCGCAGCAGCCGCACCCGGTCGGGGTGCACGGCGACCACGTCGGCGTACCGGTCGCCCACCAGGTCCTCGACCGCGTCCACGGGCAGTCGGCGGGCGGACGGCACGTCACCGCCGGCGCCGAGTATCTCGAGGAGTTTGGCGGAGGCACGCTCGGCCTGGCCGAGGACGGCCTCGGACAGGGCCCGGTTGCGGGAGACGACGTTGCGCGTCACCTCCAGCTCGTCCAGGGCCAGTTCGACGTCCCGCCGGTCGTCGAAGTAGGGCTCGAAGCAGGGCCAGTGCTGCACCATCAGCTCGCGCAGCTGGGGCAGCGTGAGGAAGCTGAGGACGTTGTCGTCGGCGGGGTCGAGCAAGTAGCCCTTGCGGCGGCTGACTTCGCGGACGGCGACCGCACGCTGGACCCACTCCTGACCGGCGGGCCCGGCGGCGGCCACCACCCAGTCGTCGTGGCCGTGGACGGGTTCGTAGATGGGACGCAGAACAGCGGCCACGACAGCCCGCAGCCGCTGTTCGACGAGGTTCAGCCAGATGTAGGCCCGCCCCGCCCGTTGTGCGCGCGTACGCACCTCGCGCCAGGCGTCGGCGTCCCAGTCCAGCTCCGGCCCGATCGTCGCTCCCGCGTCCATCGGCCGTGCCAGGGACACCGTGCCGGGCGGGGCGTCTTGGGAGTTCCCCTCGTGACCCTCGTCACCAGGGGGCAACTCCAGCCCTCCCGAGCCCACCCGCGCACCGCCTTCCGCTCCCCCGGGCTCGGCCCGAGGGGTCACCCCCACCCAACGATCAAGGAAGGGTACTCCGGGAGCGGTCGGCGGTGCAGCCGGATGGACAGGGTCGTTCTCAACTACCGAACTCCCAGTGGCCGTTCTGCCCGGCGAGCTCGGCCGGAGTGAGCGGATTCATAGCCGTGACGTCCCTGGGGGCGACGGAGAATCCCTGCCAGTGGACCGGCATGGGCTGCTGGTCCTCGTCCCGCGCGATGTGGTGGAAGCCCACGTTCATCCAGACGACCGGGTGGGTGAGGGTCTGGCCGTTGACCCACTTGTCGACGGAATTGCCCGCTCCGGCGGCGCAGCTGCCGGTGTTGTTGCTGGCGAACTGCTCGCACTGGTTGTACTCGGTGAAGTACACGTCGTGCTTGGTGAAGCTGCGGCCCGGGTACTTGGTGCTCGGACCGGGGACGATCTCGTACGACCGCTGGTGCCAGTCCTTGTTCTTGCCGACCGCGCTGACCATGCGCCACCAGCGGTAGCTCTTGGCGTCGCCGGCGAGTTCCTTGGTGACCGGGGTGCGGGTGGTCTTGGTCGTCGGCGCCTGCTGGCCCTGGGCGGCCGCGGTGACCGTCGAGTCGTACTGCTCGACCCGGTTCTTGGAGGAGCCGTCGAGGGCGAAGTCCAGGCGCCAGAAGGCGTTGTGGCTGTGGCTGGTGGCCTGGGCGCGGGGACCCTTGCCGATCGGCCAGCCGCGGCCGTCGCCGGCGTCGTAGTCCTCGTAGGAGAGGCTGCCGGTCGCGCCGAGGTTCATGGTGATGGTGCCGTCGTCCTGGAAGCGCCACTCGGTCATGTACTCGTACCAGCCGACCTGGTTGACCGAGTAGACGAGCAGGTCCTTGCCCTGGGCCTGGTAGACCTTGTTGGCGCTGTCGCCCTGCATGCGGTAGGCGTGGCCGCGGGAACGGGTCGTGGTGCACAGGCCGTTGACCTCGGCGCGGTCCGGGTCCCAGGAGTCCGGGACCTTGACCTTCTTGATGGTGCCGCCGGGACACTCGCCCGGGTCCAGGTTCATCAGGCCCTGGGCGAAGCCGAAGCCCGTCAGGTCGTCGTACTCGACGCTGCCGTCGTCGTAGGGGACGTGGATCTGGCCGAGCCGCGCGCTGTTGAGGACCTTGATCGGGGTGGCCTCGCCCTTGGGCTGGTAGGAGATGTCCTCCAGCACCATTCCGGCCTTGCTGTCGTAGCGCCAGCACATCCGCCAGGTCGTGCCGCTGGAGAGCTTCTGCTCGATCTTGTAGGCGGTGCTGCACTCCGCGGCCGCCGCGGCGGCCTTCGGCTGGGCGACGGCCGGACCCGCACCGGTGGTGACACCGGCGGCCAGCGCGGCCACGGACACGCCGAGGGCCGCGTGCCTGCGCGCGCGGCTGATTCTGTTGACACGCATGAAGAGATGACTCCCTTGCGGAAGGAGCAGGTGGGAAAAGTGGACTGAGGGAGGCGGATCAGCTCTCGAGCTTGGCGACCTTGCGGGCGCTCAGATCGATCACGAAGGCCCTGGCGTCGATCCAGGGGCCGTTCTTCACCTTCGGGAACAGCCGCACACAGCGGTGCTCGCCGCACTTGTCCAGCGCGGCGGGCTGGCCACTCGGGACGGCCCGGTACACGGCGCCGGTGAGCAGCAGCTGGTCGGGGTTGGTGAGTTCCTTGTCGGTGGCGTCCTTGTAGTCGGCCTTCAGGTCCGCGCCGAGCGGGTCGGCGATCAGAAGGCTCGCGGCCTCGGCGTACTCGGCGCTGCTCAGCGGCGGCTGGACGCCGTGCTGGGTGCCGGTCGCGACGACCTTGCCGCTGGCCAGGTCGACGGTCCTGGTGACCAGGGCGTCGTCCCGGTAGTCGTAGAACGTGACGTTCGCGCGCCGGGGCGCGTTCGGGTCGTCCAGTTCACCGGCCTTCGGGTCGGCGAGGTCCACGGTGAGCCGTTCGGGGCCGCGGTCGCCCTCGACGTCCTCACTGGCGTTCATCATCTGCGGGTTCACGGCGAGCTGCTCGACCCGCTTGATCTCGTCGTCGGTGAGCGGGTCGCGACCCTTGCCCTTCTCACCCTCGGCGGCCGGCGCCTGCTCGACGACGCCGGGCGCGACGGAACCGTCCGCCCCCTGTCCCGCCTGCGCCGCGGACTGTCCGGCGGCCGCCTTGCCGCCGTCCGTGTCGTCCGCCCCCGCCGTGCCGGGCAGGGTGATCCCGATCATCACGGCGGTCCCGGCCACCGCGATCGCCGCACCTGCCACCACCTTCCCGAGGTGGCGGTGCACTATCTTGCGCACATCTTCCCCCTACTCCCCGGGCAACTTCCGGGAGTACGTGTCTGCCCCAATGGTTCGGCACGGAACGGTCTCTGTGATCGTCCCGTGCTCCGGTCGATCGGTAAGAGGGACGTAAGTCATAGGTGGTTCCATCAGTTTCGGGGACACTCGGGGCCAAGGGGCCCCACGCGGCGCGGCACAGCTGAAAGAGTCGTTTCATGCAGGTCTGGCCTGGAGAGGCGTATCCACTCGGTGCCACGTACGACGGCGCCGGTACCAACTTTGCGGTCTTCACGGAGGCCGCGGACCGAGTAGAGCTGTGTCTGTTGCACGACGACGGCTCGGAAACGGCGGTGGAACTGCGCGAGAGCGACGCGTTCGTGCGGCACGCGTACCTGCCCGGCGTGATGCCCGGACAGCGCTACGGCTTCCGTGCGCACGGCCCGTACGCACCCGACCGGGGCTTGCGCTGCAACTCGTCGAAGCTGCTGCTCGACCCGTACGCGCGCGCGATCAGCGGTTCGATCCGCTGGGGCGAGGAGGTGTACGGCTATCACTTCGACTCCCCCGACAAGCGCAACGATCTCGACTCGGCGCCGCACACCATGACGTCGGTCGTGGTCAACCCGTACTTCGACTGGGGCGACGACCGGCGGCCCCGGATCGGGTACCACGAGACGGTGATCTACGAGGCCCACGTCAAGGGCCTCACCATGCGGCACCCGGGGCTCCCGGAGGAGCTGCGCGGCACCTACGCCGCCCTAGCGCACCCCGCGATCATCGAGCACCTGGTGGAGCTCGGCGTCACCACCCTGGAGCTGATGCCGGTCCACCAGTTCGTGAACGACCACCGCCTGGTCGACATGGGCCTGAACAACTACTGGGGCTACAACACCATCGGTTTCTTCGCCCCGCACAACGCGTACGCCTCCTGGGGCGACCGCGGACAGCAGGTCCTGGAGTTCAAGTCGGCGGTCAGGGCGCTGCACGAGGCCGGGATCGAGGTCATCCTGGACGTCGTCTACAACCACACCGCCGAGGGCAACCATCTGGGCCCGACGCTGTCCTTCAAGGGGCTCGACAACCCGCAGTACTACCGGCTGACCGACGACCAGCGGTACTACATGGACACCACGGGCACCGGGAACTCGCTGCTCATGCGGTCCCCGCACGTCCTCCAGCTGATCATGGACTCGCTCAGGTACTGGGTCACCGAGATGCACGTCGACGGTTTCCGCTTCGACCTGGCGGCCACCCTGGCCCGGCAGTTCCACGAGGTGGACCGGCTGTCGTCGTTCTTCGACCTGGTGCAGCAGGACCCGGTGGTCTCCCAGGTGAAGCTGATCGCCGAGCCGTGGGACGTGGGCGAGGGCGGCTACCAGGTGGGCAACTTCCCGCCGCTGTGGACCGAGTGGAACGGCAAGTACCGCGACACCGTGCGGGACCTGTGGCGGGGTGAGGGCCGCGCGCTCGCGGAGTTCGCGTCCCGGCTGACCGGTTCCTCCGACCTCTACCAGGACGACGGGCGCCGCCCGCTGGCCTCCATCAACTTCGTCACCTGCCACGACGGTTTCACCCTGCGTGACCTCGTCTCGTACAACGAGAAGCACAACGAGGCCAACGGTGAGGACAACCGCGACGGCGAGAGCCACAACCGGTCCTGGAACTGCGGGGCCGAGGGCGAGACCGACGACCCGGGCGTGCGGGAGCTGCGCGCCCGCCAGATGCGCAACTTCATCGCCACGCTGATGCTGTCCCAGGGCGTGCCGATGATCAGTCACGGCGACGAGGTCGCGCGCACGCAGCGCGGCAACAACAACGCCTACTGCCAGGACAGCGAGCTGGCCTGGGTGAAGTGGCCGGACGCCGACGAGGACGAGACGGGGCTCGGCAGCGAGCTGCTGGCCTTCACGCGCGCGATGGTGTGGCTGCGCAAGGACCATCCGGTCTTCCGGCGCCGGCGCTTCTTCCACGGACGGCCCGTGGAGGGCACCCATGACGAGCTCTCGGACATCGCCTGGTTCACCCCCGAGGGCAAGGAGATGACTCAGCGGGACTGGGACCGGGCGCAGGCCTCGGCGCTGACGGTCTTCCTCAACGGCAACGCGATCTCCGAGCCCGGCACCCGCGGGGAGCGGATCACCGACGACTCGTTCCTGCTGATGTTCAACGCCTCGCCGAAGACGCTCGACTTCGTGGTCCCGGTGAACCACGGCCGGCAGTGGCAGGTCGTGGTCGACACCGGCCGCCCGGACGGGGTGCCGCCGGGCACGGGGGCGAAGGTGCAGGCCGGGGACCGGCTGACGCTGGTGGACCGGAGCATGGTGGTGCTGCAGCGTCCGGTCTAGGCAAATGGAGGGTGAAGGAATACCACAGAGAATTATGGGATTTCTTCACCCTCTTCCATGTTTAACCAGCTCGAATTGAATGCGGGTAGAGAACCGGTAAAGTTCCCCAACGAAACTCCAACGATCGCCCGCCGCTTATCGGAGCAGACTGTTCCGGTTTACCGGATTTCAAGACGCGCTTGCCATGATAATCCGGTCACGGTTAAGCTTCGAGCCGTCAGTTACGGGGTAACTGCAGGCTGCCGCCGCCTCACCGCCGGCGATTACTCCTCACACTCACTGAATGGTTTGAATCAAACCGGCCACGTGCAGAGGTGATACTCGATGAAATCGGTGCAGCCACGGAAATCACCGAGCAGCCGTGTCGCTCACCTGGACAACTCACCCGCTCCACGTCTGGCACACGCCGTCCAGCTCGCTGCCTTCGCCCTGATCTGTGGTTACAGTCTGCTCTGGCTGCTCGCCCTCAGACCGGACAGATATCGCCTCATCGGCGCCATCCTGTGCATCCTGGGTTCGCTGGCGATCATGGTCAGACTGTGCTGGCCCGGCTGCCACAGCCGAAGGGCCCGCCGCCGGATTCCGGTCCTGCTCACCCTGGCGGCGCTGACCTTCGCTCCGGTGTGCTGGTTCGGCGCCGGCTGGCTGGGCGTCCCGGGGTTCCTCGACGGGGCGATCCTGCTGATGTACTCCGGCGCGGTCAGCTGGTGCTGCTTCGCCCTGCTGGTGCTGCTGACCGGGGCGATCGCCACCGGTGAGCACCCGGGAGCCCTGGGCACCGCCTACTTCGTCGGATCCACCCTGCTGTCCGGCCTCAGCGTCTTCGGCCTGACCCGGCTCAACGACATGGTGCTCAGCCTGCGGGCGGCCCGCGAGGGACTGGCCGTGCTCGCGGTGGAACAGGAGCGGCTGCGCTTCGCCCGCGACCTGCACGACCTGCTCGGCTTCAGCCTCTCCACCATCGTGCTGCGCGGCGAACTGACGGCCCGGCTGGTCCGGGACGACCCCGGCCGGGCACACCAGGAGGTCGACGCCATCCTCGGGGTCGCGCGCCAGGCACTGACCGACGTACGGCAGGTGGCCCGGTCCTACCGGCATCTGAGCCTGTCCGAGGAACTGTCGGCGGCGCGCTCGGTGCTCGGCTGTGCGGGGATCGAGGTCGAGGTGCGGGGAGCGGCGCTCGCGGAAGGGCTGAGTGCGACGGTCAGCACCGTCCTGGGCACGGTGCTGCGAGAGGGCACCACGAACATCCTGCGACACAGCACGGTGCGGTGGTGCCTGATAGAGGTACGGCGCGAGGGGGCGTCCGGTGTGCTGACGCTCGTCAACGACGGGGTGCCCGAACACGGACCCTCCTCCGGCTGCACGGGCGGCCCGGGCGGTACCGGGCTCGGCAACCTGGCCGCACGCGTCGCGGCCATCGGCGGCACGCTCGGGGCCGGCGTCCTGCCCGGTCACCGCTTCCGGCTGGCGGCCGAGGTGCCGCTGGCGCCGGTGTCGGCCGTCGCCGACCCCGTCGGCACCGCGGCCGGACGGGACGCGCGGGAACACTGACCGGGGGACGGCGGGGGCGGGGCCTACAGCCATCCGGACTGCCGGGCGACCCGGATGGCGTCGACCCGGTTGCGCGCGTTCAACTTGGTGACGACCGCGGTGAGATAGTTGCGCACCGTACCGACGGACAGACACATCCGTTCGGCGACCTCCCTCGCCTCGGCGCCGTCGGCGGACATCCGCAGCGCCTCCATCTCCCGCGCGGTGAGCGGGTTCTCATGGCTTTCCCAGGCTGCGAGGGCGAGTTCCGGATCGATCGCGCGGCGCCCGGACGCCACGGTCCGGATCGCGTCGGCGAGCCGTTCCGGCGGCGCTTCCTTCAGCAGCAGGCCCCACACCCGCAGTGACATGGCCCGGCGCAGATTCGCCGGATGGCCCAGGTTGGTCAGCATCAGCGTCTTCGTGCGCGGCCAGCGTTCGTGCAGCACCGCGGCGGCCGTCAGACCGTCGGTGCCAGGAAGGTCTATGTCGAGCACCGCCACGTCGGGCCGGTGCCGGGCCACGGCGGGCACGATCTCGTCACCGGACGAGACGGCCTCGACGACGGAGATGTCGGCCTCCGTCTCCAGCAGGGCGACCAGCGCCCCTCTGATCATGTGCATGTCCTCGGCCAGGACGATTCTGATCGGCATCGGCTCTGCTCTCCCCCGTGGTACCGACTGCGCTGCCCGGTGTGCGAAGCGTCCCGGCGAGCACGCGGGGCGCCTGTGCGGACACCTGAGCGTAACCGTTCAAATCCTCTACCGGACAAGCCGGTTGACGCTACTCCGTGGGCCACCGCTGGTCCGAGAGCTCCCTCAGCAATGCCTGTTCGGCATCCGTCAGCGGCAGGTCCGGACACAGCCGCTCGGGGTGGCACGGCGGCGGCGCCGACAGCTCCCGCGGGATCGGCGGCGGCCCGGACGGGACACCCCACGGCAGGGGCGGGAAGCGGGTGAGATCGAAGGGCGGGAGCACGCCGTACATCGGGGCCAGCGCGGCGAAGCACTCGCCGACGGTCCGCAGGGCCCGGACACTCCAGCGCCGAAGCCAAGTCCTGTGCTGCACTGCGCGCTCCTCCCGCTGTGCGGTACACCGTTGCGGGGTGAGCCTGGCAGCCGGGACTCGAGGAACACTCGGCACACGCATCGAGCCGCCCGCGAGCCAGGACCGAGGCCGCCTTCCTACGGTCCTGCGCATGACCACCCTTGAGGAACCGGCCGCTGTCACCGCCGCCACGGGAAGCACCCGCGACCGGACGGCCGCCCTGCACGCCGTGCGGGAGCGGGTGCTGCGCGGCCCCGGCGAGCAGGCCACGGCCGCACAGCACGCGAAGGGCAAGCTGACCGCCCGGGAGCGGATCGGCCTGCTCCTGGACGAGGGGTCCTTCCACGAGATCGAGCCGCTGCGCCGGCACCGGGCCACCGGCTTCGGCCTGGAGGCCCGCCGTCCGCACACCGACGGCGTCGTCACCGGCTGGGGCACCGTCCACGGGCGTACGGTCTTCGTCTACGCCCATGACTTCAGGATCTTCGGTGGCTCGCTGGGCGAGGCACACGCCCAGAAGATCCACAAGATCATGGACATGGCCATCGCCGCCGGGGCACCACTGGTGTCGCTCAACGACGGCGCGGGCGCGCGGATCCAGGAAGGCGTGACGGCCCTGGCCGGGTACGGCGGGATCTTCCGGCGCAACGCCACGGCGTCCGGCGTGATCCCGCAGATCTCGGTGATGCTCGGCCCGTGCGCCGGCGGCGCCGCCTACTCCCCGGCGCTCACCGACTTCGTGTTCATGGTCCGGGAGACCTCGCAGATGTTCCTCACCGGACCGGACGTGGTGCAGGCGGTCACCGGGGAGACGATCGGGCAGGACGGACTCGGCGGCGCCGACGTGCACGCGTCGGTCTCGGGGGTCGCCCACTTCGCCTTCGACGACGAGCGCGGCTGCCTGGAGGAGGTGCGCTACCTGCTCTCCCTGCTGCCGCAGAACAACCGCGAGGCGCCGCCGTACCGGCCCACCGGCGACCCCGCGGACCGTCCCACCGAGGCGCTCACCGAGCTGGTCCCGGCCGACGGCAACCGGCCGTACGACATGCGTGCCGTGATCGCGGAGATCGTCGACCACGGCGAGTTCCTGGAGATCCACGAGCACTGGGCGTCCAACGTGCTGTGCGCCCTGGCCCGCGTCGACGGCCGGGTGATCGGGGTGGTGGCCAGTCAGCCGCAGTCGCTGGCCGGGGTGCTGGACATCGACGCCAGCGAGAAGGCGGCCCGCTTCGTGCAGCTGTGCGACGCCTTCAACATCCCCCTGGTCACCCTGGTGGACGTGCCGGGCTTCCTCCCCGGGGTGGGCCAGGAGCACGGCGGGATCATCCGGCACGGGGCCAAACTGCTGTACGCGTACTGCAACGCCACCGTGCCGCGGGTGCAGTTGATCCTGCGCAAGGCGTACGGAGGCGCGTACATCGTGATGGACTCCCGGTCGGTGGGCGCCGACCTGTCCTACGCCTGGCCCACGAACGAGATCGCCGTCATGGGGGCCGCGGGCGCCGCCGAGGTCGTCTTCCGCCGGGAGATCGCCACCGCGGCGGACCCCGAGGCGGTGCGCGCCGAGCGGACGAGGGCGTACGAGAACGAGCTCATGCACCCGTACCACGCCGCCGAGCGCGGACTGGTCGACGACGTCATCGACCCCGCGCGTACCCGGTCGGTGATCGCCGCCGCGCTCGCCGTGCTCCAGTCCAAGCACGCCGACCTGCCCGACCGCAAGCACGGCAACCCCCCGCTCTAGTCCGCCCGTCCCGTCCCCCAGGAGGTCTCCGCCCATGTCGTCCGTCCCGAAGCCTGCCGAATCGGTCCTGCGTGTCGTCAGCGGCACCGCGACCGACGAGGAACTCGCCGCCCTCACCGTCGTCCTCCTCTCACGGCTCGCCGGGACGGGGCCGGCGCCCGTCCCCCTGCGGCCGGTCGACCGCTGGTCACGCGCCGAGCGGCTGCGGGCCCTGTGGTCCCCGACCAGTTGGCGCCGGGCCGCCTGAGCCGCCCGCGGATCGCCGCCGTCCCCCGGCCCGCCCCGGCCGGGGGACGGCGGCTTCGTTTGCGTACCGCGTCCGGCGCCCGCTCCGGGTCAGCCGCCCACCGGCGAGGTCCGGTCCGGGCGTGCGGTCGCGGAGCCGGCGGGCTCGGTGCGCGACGCGAGCCGGGCGGGCCACCAGCTGAGCCGGTCGAGCCGCAGCGTGAGCGCGGGGACCAGCAACGACCGCACCAGGAAGGTGTCGAGCAGCACCCCGAAGGCCACGATGAAGGCCTGCTGGGCCATCGAGACCATGGGGACCACCGCCAGTGCGGCGAAGGTGGCCGCGAGCACCACACCGGCCGAGGTGATGACCCCGCCGGTGGTGCGCAGGGCCGTCGTGACGCCGACGCGGGTGCCCGCCCGCAGCGCCTCCTCGCGCACCCGGTGCATCAGGAAGATGTTGTAGTCGACGCCGAAGGCCACCAGGAAGACGAACCCGAGCAGCGGCACCCAGGGTTCCGCGCCCGCGAAGTCCAGCACATGGTCGAAGACCAGCGCCGAGACCCCCATGGTCGCGGCGTACGAGAGGACGACGCTCGCCACCAGCACCACCGGTGCGACCAGGGAGCGCAGCAGCAGCGCGAGGATCACCAGGATCACCGCGAGGACCGCCGGGATGACGACCTTCAGGTCCCGCTCGCCGGCCGTCCGGGTGTCCAGGGCGACGGCCGTGTAGCCGCCGACCTGGGCGTGCGCCCCGGGTACGGCGTGCACCGCCGTACGCACCCGCCGTACCGCCTGCTCGCCCGCCGGGCCGTCGGGGGTCACGTCGAGGACGGCGCTCACCGAGACCAGGCCGTCCTCGGGACCCTGACGGGTGACGGCGGCGACGCCGGGCACCCCGCGCACCGCGGTGACCACCGCGTCGGCCCGCGCGGCCCTGGCGATCACGGTGACGGGGGTCGCCGTGCCGCCGGGGAAGTGCGCGCCGAGCACCCGTTGTCCCGCGACGGCGTCGGTGGTCTTGGTGAAGCCGTCGGACAGGGCGAGCCCGGATGCCTTGAACTGCCCCACGAACGCCGCGCCCACGGCCAGCAGCAGCACGCTCGCCGCCAGGACGGTCCGCTGCCTGCGCTCCACCAACCCGGCCACCCGGGCCCAGACGCCCTGCGCGCCGCGTCCGGTGCTGCCGTACGTCGGGCGCAGCGGCCAGAAGGTGCCGCGTCCGGTGAGCGCGAGCACCGCCGGCACGAAGGTGAGTCCGGCGAGCAGGGAGGCGAGGATGCCGAGCGCGGCGACCGGACCCAGGCTGCGGTTGCTGTTGAGTCCGCTGAGCAGCAGGCAGAGCGTGCCAAGGACCACGGTCCCGCCGGAGGCCAGCACCGGCCGGAGCACCGCCCGCCAGGCGGTGGTCAGCGCCTGGCGGGCGTCCTCCGTGCGGCGCAGTTCCTCCTGGTAGCGGCTGATCAGCAGCAGGGCGTAGTCCGTGGTGGCGCCCACCACCAGGACCAGCAGCACGCCTTGGCTCTGGCCGGTCAGGGTGAGGTGGCCGCCCTTGGCCAGGGCGTAGACCACGGCGGCGGCCAGTCCCATGGCGAACACGGCGGCGAGCAGGACGACGAACGGCAGGGTGGGGCTGCGGTACACCAGGATCAGCACCAGGACCACGAGCCCGACCGCGACCAGCAGCAGGGTGCCGTCCAGGCTGGTGAAGGCCGCCCCCAGGTCGGCGAAGAGTCCGGCGAGGCCGGTGACATGGACGACCGGGCCGGGACCGGAGTGCACCCGGTCCCGCAGGGCGGTCACGGTGTCGTGGACCCACTGGGTCCGATTGCTCACCGGGACGGTGAACTGCAGTGCCCGGCCGTCCTCGGACGCCCGCACCGGACTCACCGGACCGGTGAGGTGGGGCAGCCGGGCGGCGAAGGCGGCGTCCGCGGCGGCCTTGTCACGGTCGGCGGCCGTGATGCCGGACGTTCGCTCGTAGACCACGACGGCCGGATAGGTCTCGGCCGTCCGGTCGAAGCGTGCCTGCGCCTTGTCGGCCTCCACGGACTCGGCGCTCGTGGGGAGGTAGGCCTGGCCGTCGTTGGTGGCCACGTCGGAGAGCTTTCCCTCGTAGGGGCCCGTCGTGGCGGCGAGCGCCAGCCAGCCGACGACGAGGAGCGCCGGCAGCAGCCGGCGCAGGATCCTGCCGGTTCGCGTGGTGCCGCTTCGGGGTGTCACGGTGAGACCTCCTGGTCAGGTGCGTACGGATGGGGTGGCGGGGCAAGGAGGACACGAGGGCGGCGCGCCGGTCTTCCCGGCGCAATCGAGCACGGCTCGAGCGAAGGGGCTCCCTGACCTCGCGGGACCGCGCAGTAGGATCCGAAGCCATGGACGAGCCGCTGCCCCCCGTTGCCGGAAAGGCCGCCGGTGTGCCGACACCGCCGTGGCTCCAGCCCGAGCGGGCGCCGCGCCGGATCCGCGTACCGCTCAGCCAGGAGACCGTGGTGGACGCGGCCCTCGCACTGATCACCGAGGAGGGTCTCGACCGCCTCACCATGCGCCGGGTGTCGGACCGGCTGGAGGTCAGCCCCGGGGCGCTGTACGCGCATGTCCGCAACAAGGAGGAGCTGCTGCAGCTGACGCTGGACCGGGTGATGGGCGAACTGTCGCTGCCCGAGCCCGAGCCGGGGCGCTGGGCGGAGCAGGTGAAGGAGTTCGCGCGGGCCACCCGGGCCCTGCTGTCGCGGTACCCGGCGGTGGCGCAGATGTCCTTCGGACAGATCCCGTCGGGCCCGAACGCGGTGGTGGTCTTCGAGGGGCTGCTGGCGATCCTGACCGCCGGCGGTCTGTCGGGCCGGGATGCGGCGTACGCGGCCGAACTGGTCGCCGGCTACGTCAAGTCGGCCGTCTTCGAGGCGAGCGTGTGGCGGGAGGCGGACGCCCAGGGCGCCTCGGTCGAGCAGCGCCTCGAACAGGCCCGCGCCTACCTCAGCGCGCTGCCGGCCGAGCGGTTCCCGAACCTGACGACCCTGGCCGGGCCCATGTACGACGCCTCCCCGGGCGACCGCTTCGAGTTCGGCCTCGACGTGCTGGTGGGCGGCCTGACCCGGCTGACCGGACCGGCGTCCGACCCGGCGGGCTGACCTCTCTCCCGGGCCCTCGCCCGGCGCTTCTCCCTGCGAACCCCGCGGCCTGTGCCGCGGGGTTCGCCTTTGCTGTCCGGGCACAACAGCCCCCTTGGATTGAATGCCGTACTCTTGCTGAACAACGTTTTCTTCTGAACACTGTTCACCAAAACAACGCCGCTCAGCAAGCGGCGGGGGCAAAATCTCTGGAGGCCGGGATGTCCACCCAGAACGAGACGGCCGAGCGGGCGGCCGAAGAACGGGAAGAGGCCGCCGATCCACGGCGGTGGCGGGCACTGATCGTCGTGATGTGCGCGTCGTTCATGAACCTGCTGGACGGCTCGATCGTGAACGTCGCCACACCCGCCATCGAGAAGGACCTGCACACCGGCTATGCCGCCATCCAGTGGATCGCGGCCGGATACACCCTGGCCTTCGCCGCGATCCTGATCACGGGCGGCCGGCTCGGCGACATCCACGGCCGCAAGCGGATGTTCACCCTCGGGATCCTCGGCTTCACCGTGGCGTCCGCCCTGTGCGGGCTCGCCACCAGCGGCGGGATGCTGATCGGCAGCCGGGTGCTCCAGGGCGCCTGCGCCGCGGTGATGGTCCCTCAGGTCCTCGGCGTCATCCGGGACATGTTCCCCCGCCGGGAGCAGGTCGTCGCCCTGGCCATGTACGGGCCGGTGATGGGGCTCGCCGCGGTCGGCGGGCCCGTCCTCGGCGGTCTGATCACCCAGGGCGACCTCTTCGGTCTGGGCTGGCGGCCCATCTTCTTCGTCAACGTCCCCGTGGGGCTCGCGGCCTTCCTCGCCACGGGTCCGCTGCTGCGCGAGTCCCGGTCGCCCCGGCCGCTCCGGCTCGACCTGGTCGGCATGGTGCTGGTCGTGGTGGCCCTGCTGATGCTGATCGCACCGGTGATCGAGGGACGCGAGCACGGCTGGCCGCTGTGGACCTTCGTCTGCATGGCGGCCTCGCTGCCCGTCTTCGCCGTCACCGCTGTGTACGAGCGCCGTCGCGACCGCGCGGGCGGCTCACCGCTGCTGGAGCTGAGCCTCTTCCGCAACCGCACCTATCTCGCCGGGCTGCTGGTCACCGTCATCTTCTTCGCCGGAATGGCCGCGTTCTTCCTCGTCTTCGCCCTGTACCTGCAGATCGGCCTCGGGTACTCGACCCTGCGCACCGGCCTGACGATCGGGGCCTGGGCCCTGGGCACGGCGATCGGCGGCGCGGCGGCGGGCGGCTCGCTCGGCCCGAAGTACGGCCGCAAGGTGCTCCAGGCGGGAGCCGCCCTGATGACCCTCGCCGTCGCGGCGACCGTGCTCACCATCCAGCACTACGGCGCCGCGGTCACCTCGATGGAACTGGTGCCGTCGCTGACCGCAGCGGGCGTCGGCATGGGCCTGGTGCTGGCACCGCTGTTCGACATCATCCTCGCGGGCGTCTCGGACCGGGAGATCGGATCCGGCTCCGGCATGCTCAACGCCGTCAACCAGATCGGCAACACCGTGGGCGTCGCCGTCGTCGCCACGCTGTTCTTCACCTTCATCGGCCAGCAGGCCGGGACCGCGGCGACCGACTCGGCGGCGCCGGTAAGGGCCGCACTGACCGCGGCGGCGGTACCGTCCGCCCAGCAGCGGTCGATCCTGGCCGACTTCAGCACGTGCAGCCACGACGAGGCGGTCAACAAGGACCAGGGCAGGACCCCGCCGAGCTGCGCCCGGCTGGCGCGGGAGATCCGCTCGTCCGCCGGCTCGCCCCGCGAGGCCGCCGCGATCGGCCGGGCGGTCGGTGCCGCCGGTACCGAGGCGACCGGCACAGCGTTCACCGCGGCGGTCAAAAGGACCCTGTGGATCGAGGTCGGACTGTTCGGCCTGACCTTCGTCCTGGCCTGGCTGCTCCCCCGACGCGCCCGCGGCCACGTCGCGGAGGCCGCCTGACGGCTGTCCCGTCACCACGCCCGGGAGGGCCGGCCCTGCGGCCGGCCCTCTTTCCGTGCGCGGCGCCGCGCACGCCTCTGGTCCCGTGCACAACGGCACCCGCGGCTGGAGCCCCGTGCACGAAGGCGGCGCCCGCGGCTCGAGCCGGTTCCCACCCCGCCTCCAGCCGGGGCCGCCACGATCGAGCCCACGCCAGTGCCGAGCCACATCAGGAGGCAGTTCATGTCGGGTATCGCCGGGTGGGTCGACTACAGCAGGGATCTGACCAGTTGGCTCCCGACCGTGAGGACCATGGCGGCCGAGCTCGCCCACCGCGGCCCCGACGCCGAGGAGCTGTGGGCCGACGGCCACGCCGCCCTCGCCCGGCGCGTCCTGGCCGCCGACGGCCCTCCCGTCCGTGAGCCCTGGACGGTCGCCGACGCGAACGGCACCCCCGTCGCGGCCGTCGCCTTCGCCGGGCAACTCACCAACACCAGTGCCCTCGCCACGGAACTGGCCTCCCGGGGCCACCGCGGCGCCGCCGCCGGCAGCCAGGCGCGCACCGTCCTGCACGCCTACCTGGAGTGGGGACCCGCGTTCGTCGAACGGCTGGAGGGTGTCTTCGCCTTCGCCCTGTGGGACATCCGGTCGCAGGAGCTGCTGCTCGGCCGGGACCGGCTGGGCTTCACCCCGCTCTACTACGCGCCGGTCCCCGGCGGTGTGCTGTTCGGATCCGAGGCCAAGGCCATCCTCGCCACCGGCGCGGTGGAACCGGTCGTCGACGCCCAGGGGATGCTGGAGATCCTCACCTACGCGGGCAGCCCGGAGCACGCCGTCTACCGCGACATCCGCAAGGTGCGGGCCGGAACCGTCGTGCGCGTCGACCGCAACGGCAGCCGGGTGCTGCCGTACTGGCGGATGACCTACCGGGAGCACACCGACGATCTGCCGACCACCATCGACACCGTGCGCGAGCTGCTCGGCCGGTCGGTCCGCGACCAGATCGCCCATGACGGTCCGATCAGCTCGATGCTCTCCGGTGGCCTGGACTCCAGCGCCATGGTGGGCATGGCCGACCGGCTGCGCCCCGACCGCCCGCAGAAGACGTACACCGTGACCTTCACCGGCTACGACGAGCAGTTCCAGCCGGACGTCATCCGCTCGACACCCGACACCCGGTTCGTCAGGGACGTCGCCGACCGGGTGGGCGCGGAGCACTTCGACATCGTGCTGGACACCGAGGAGCTGACGGACCCCGTGGTCCGCCGGGCGGCGCTGCGCGCGCGGGACCTGCCCAGCACCTACGGCGACATGAACACCTCCCTCTATCTGCTGTCGCGGGCGGTCCGCGAACACACCCGGATCGTGCTGTCCGGCGAGACCGCCGACTCGGTCTTCGGAGGCAACGTCTTCAGCGACGAGGAGGAGCCGGGCGGCGAACCCCTGCCCTGGGTGGCCCTGGCCCGTCGGCACGGCGCCCGCCACGCCCTCGGCTGCGGGCTGCTCTCCGACGACCTGCTGACCCGATTGGACGTGCACGGCTACGCGGTCGACCGCTGCCGCGAGGCCCGCGAGGAGCTGGACCTGCCGGCCTCGCTGGCCCCCGCCGAGCGCCGCGCCCGTCAGTACACCTACCTGCAGCTCACCCGCTGGGCCGAGAACCAGCTCGCGCACAGCGAGCGGATGGCGGCGGCGGTCGGGCTCCAGCTGCGCATGCCGTACGCGGACACCCGGCTCATCGACTACGTCTTCAACGTCCCGAACGCCATGAAGACCTTCGACGGCCGGGAGAAGAGCCTGCTGCGGGCCGCCGCCGACGACGTGCTGCCGGAATCGGTGCTGCGCCGGCGCAAGAGCCCCTTCCCCATCGCCATCGACCCCGGTTACCAGAAGACCGTCGTCGAGGACCTGCGCGCACTCGCCGACGACCGGGACGCCCCGGTCGGACCGCTGCTCGACCGGACGGCGGTGCGCCGGCTCCTCGACCGGCCGGGCGGACCGCCGGAGAACTGGATCATCCGCACGGACGCCGAGACCGTGCTCTCCCTCGACCAGTGGCTGCGCCACTACGGCGTGCGGCTGGCGCTCTGAACGCGCCACCGCACCGGACAGTCATCAAAACCACCGTCAGAGAGGAACCGACTGCGATGCAGCACGAGGAACCGGACCAGCCCACCGACCGCCCCGTCCCCTCCGGCTTCTGGGCCTGGGTCTCCCGCAACGCCGAACTGCCCGCCTTCGACCGGCTGTTGTTCCTTCTGTACGGCGTGCGGATCATCGCGATCCTCAACGTCGTCGCCGAGCTGGGCGTCGCCGACCTCATCCGCGAGCGGCCGCGCACCGCCGAGGAGCTCGCGGAGGCGACGGGGACGCGTCCGGACGTCCTGTCGCGCGTCCTGCGGGCCGCCTCCTCGATCGAGCTCTTCGCCGAACTGCCCGACGGCCGCTATGTGATGACCCCCGAGGCCGAGTCGCTCGCCTCGGACGGCTTCAGCCTCCGCGACCTCACCCTGTTCAACACCGGCGAGATCTTCACCACCGGCTACGCGGCTCTGATGCACAGCGTCCGCACCGGTGAACCCGCCTTCGACAAGGCGTTCGGCCTGCCGCTGTACGCCTACTTCGACGAACACCCCGAGGCCGGAGAGCTGTTCGACCGGTGCATGCTCCAGCGCAGCCGCCTCGTCGTCAACGCCGGCGACCTGCTGTCCACGACCGACTTCTCGCGGTTCTCGCGGATCGCGGACATCGGCGGCGGCCGGGGCCATTTCCTCGGCGAGGTGCTCAGCAAGCAACCGCACGCCACCGGGGTGCTGTTCGAGCGGCAGGCCGTCCTCGACCATGCGGGCCCGCTGCTCGAGCAGTTCGGGGTGCAGGACCGCGTCGACCTGGTCGCCGGGGACTACTTCGCCCAGGCCCCCGCCGGTTGCGACGCCTACGTCCTCAACACGGTCCTCAACACGATGGACGACGCCCGGGCCGAAACCGTCCTGCGGCGCGTCCGGGCGGCGATGGGCGACCGCGCCGACAGCCGGCTCTTCGTCTGCGAGAAGGTCGTCAGCCACCTGCCCAACAAGTGGGACTACAGCAAGCTCATCGACCTGGACCTGCTGATGCTCTACGGCGGCGGCGAGCGCACCCTCGCCCAGTGGCGGGAGCTGGCCGCGCGCGCGGACTTCGAGGTGGTCACGGTGCCCGCCCGGGACAGCTCGCCGTGGACCGCGCTGGAGTGCCGTCCCGTCTGACCACGCCCCCGGCCGCCCGGGACGACGAACGGAGAGCACCATGCGCCTCGGGGCGTACTTCACCTACGACGAAGCGGCGTGGACGGCGCCGGTGGCGGAAGAACTCGGTTACGAACTGGGACTGGTGGCCGAGGGGTACGTCACCGAGGCCGCGGTCGCACTGGGCGCGGCGGCGAGCCGGACGACCCGGCTCCAGCTCGCCTCCGGGGTGTTCGAGATCCCCGCCCGGACCCCGGTGCTCACCGCGATGACCGCGGCGACGCTGGACGCCGTGTCCGCAGGCCGCTTCACACTCGGCCTGGGTGTGGCCAACGCGCAGGTCTCGGAGGGCTGGCACGGTGTCCCCTTCGACCGGCCGCTGGCCCGCACCCGTGAGTATCTCGACGTGGTGCGGCTGACGTTGAGCGGCTCCCCGGTGAGCCACCGGGGAGAGCACTTCCCGCTCGCTCCGCCCGGCGGGCCCTGGGCACCCTTCACCCTGCGGGTGCCCGGGGCCCGCCCCGACCTGCCCATCCACCTCGCCGCCGTGGGGCCACGCAACGTGGAGCTTGCGGGAGAGGTGGCCGACGGCTGGATCGGCAACTTCTGTCCGCCGGACCGGGTCGCCGAGAACCTGCGCCGGCTGGAGACGGGCCGGCGACGGGCCGGCCGGGACGGCCTCGCGGACTTCGACGTGCTGCTGTCGGTGCCCGCAGTGGTGGCCGACGACCCTCGGGAGGCCGCCGAACCGGTGCGACGGTATGTGTCGCGTTTCGTCAGCCTCGGGCGCGGCACCGGGAACTTCTACTACGCGCATCTCGCCCGGCTCGGTCTGGGCGAGGCCGCCGAGGCCGTCCAGGAGAGGTTTCTCGCGGGTGATCCGGCGGGCGCGGCGGCGGCCGTGCCGTTCGACTTCGTCGACCGGATCGCCCTGCTGGGACCGCCGGAACGGATCGCCGAGCGGCTGCGCGCCTACGACAAGGCCGGCGTCACCACGCTCGCGGTCTCCCCGCTCTCCCCCACCTCCGAGGAGCGGGCGCGGACCCTGACCGGGGTCGCCGCCGCCCGCCGCCTGGCGGGCCTGTGATCCCCGCCCCGCCACCCCAGCTCGCGATCGCTCCACCGGGAAGGATCAAGGACCGGACATGAAAGTGCTCTTCTGCACCTGGGCCTGGCCGTCGCATCTCTACGCCCTGGTCCCCCTCGCGTGGGCGTGCCGGGCCCGCGGCCACGACGTGGTGGTGGCGGGCCAGCCCGCGCTGCTCGACGAGATCGCGCGCACCGGTCTGCCGGGCACCGCCGTCGGGACGGACGTGGACTCGGTCGAGCTGGTCCGCGGCTATGTGCTGCCGTCGGCGGCGGACGGGCCCCCGTCGGCCGGCCCGCCCGTCGGCGGGGGCCCGCGCGCGCTGCGCATGGTGCTGGACAACGCCGAGTCGATGACGGCCGACCTGGTGGACCTCGTCCGCGACGAGCGGGTGGACCTCGTGGTCCACGACCCCACGGCCATGGCCGGTCCGATCGCCGCGGCGGCGGCCGGTGTCCCCGCCGTCCGTCATCTGTACGGCACCGACCTGCTGCTGCGAGCCCGCGGCCCGCTCACCGAAGCGCTCGCACCGCTCGCCGCACGGCACGGGGCGGTCGGATTCGACCCCTTCGGGACGGCTACCGTGGATCCCACCCCCACCGGTCTCCAGGTGCCCACCGACTACCGCCGGCTGCCGATGCGCCACGTCCCCTACAACGGGTCGTCGAGGGGCCCACGGCCGACGGGAAACTCCAGCCGACCGCGGGTCTGTGTCACCTGGGGGCACACGATGGCCCGGCTCGGCCCCGACCGCTTCCTCGGCGCCCGGACGGCGGCCGCGCTCGCCGCGGCCGGTGCACAGGTCGTCCTGGCGGTCTCCGAGGCACAACTGCCGCTGCTCGACGGAGTGGTGCCGGAGGAGGTCGAGGTCGTGGTGGACACGGCGCTCGACCGGGTGCTCCCCGGATGCGACCTGGTCGTCTCCCACGGCGGCGCCGGGACGGTCCTCACCGCTCTCGCCCACGGGCTCCCGCTGCTCCTGGTGCCGCAGCTCCCCGACCATGCCGGGCACGCCCGGCGGGTGGCCGAGGTGGGCGCGGGCGAGGTCCTGACCCGCGACGAGGCCACCCCGGGGCGCTTGCTGGAGGCGACCCGGCGACTGCTGCCGGAGGACGGTCCGGCGCGCGCGGCAGCGCGCAAGCTACAGGCGGAGATGGCGGCCCAGCCGTCACCGGCGGAGGTGGCCGAGCAGCTGGAGGGGTACCCCGGCGGACGCGCCGGGCACCTCTGACGAGCCACGGCGGAGGCCGTCGTACGTCGAGGTCCGTCTCCGGGTCGGAGGGAGGCGGACCTCGACGCGTGCGGGCCGGCTCAGCCGAGGGCGGCGCGGGCCAGGTGGTCGAGCTGGCCGAGGTCGGCCGTGCACGGGAAGACCAGCAGTTCGTCACAGCCCTCGGCGGCATACCGGCCGATCGTGTCCTTGAGCTCTCGCTCGTCGGTGATCACGGCACGCGCGGCCATCTCCGCCTTGGGCCCGATGAAGGCGTAGTAGGCCCGGAGATATCTCTCGGCCGTCGCCCGGGCGTCCGGGCCGAGGCAGGCGTAGAGCAGCGCCACCGTCCGCGGCCGCCCGGTACGCCCCTCGGCCGTCCAGATCTCGCCCGCCCGCCGGGCCAGTTCACCGAACCCGGCCGCCGAGCTGCCGCCCGCGATCCAGCCCTCGCCGTGGCGGGCGGCTCGGCGCATCGCCGCCGGGGAGTGGCCGCCGAAGAGCAGGCGCGGACCGCCGCTCCCGGGCCGGGGGCCGATGCCCGGCACCGGACCCCCGCCGGCCCAGATCTCCCGGAGAGCGACCGCGAGGGCGTCGAGTCGGCGCCCCCGGTCGCCGTACGCCGCCCCGGTGGCCCGGTAGTCGTCGTCCCGTCCGCCGGCCGCCAGGCCCACGACGAGCCTGCCGCAGGAGAGCTCGTCGAGGGAGGCGAGCTGCTTGGCCAGCAGGGCGGTCCCGGGGCGGTAGGGGGCGATCAGGATGGTGGTGGCGAGCCGGATCCGCTCGGTGACGGCCGCCGCGGCGGCCAGTGACACCAGGGACTCGTGGTTGTCGTACACCAGGCGGTCGAGGACGCCGAGCGTGGAGAACCCGTACCCGTCCGCCTCCCGCGCCCAGGTCAGCAGCCTGTCGCGGGTGACGTCGGGGACGGTGGTGGGCAGGCCAACTCCGATGTCCACGGGGAACGTCCTTCCTGTCGGCTGTTCGCTTCGTCGCTCCTACGCCAGGGATAGCCGGGCCTCCTCGAGGACGGCCTGAGGTCCGCGGGACCGCCGCCCGGCTGCCGTGAGCGCCCTTCGAGCCGTACTCCATCGCCGCCTGCGACTGTCCGACGCAGCGGCGGTGGCGCCCGACCACGCCGTCCTGGAAGGAGTCCGCGCATGACGCTCACCACCCCGGACGTCAGCACCCCCTCCGGCATCATCCGGATGGCCAACATGTTCTGCGACGCCAAGGCACTGCTGACCGCCGTCGAGTTCGGTCTGTTCACCCACCTGCACCGGCACGGCCCGGCCACCGAGGAGGACGTGCGCGCCCACCTCGGTCTGCACGGGCGCGGTCTGGCCGACTTCCTCGACCTGCTCACCGCCCTGGGGCTGCTGGTGCGCGAGAACGGCACCTACCGCAACGCCGAGGGCCCGGACCGCTTCCTGGTGGCGGACCACAAGGACTACGTCGGCGGGTTCCTCCAGCGCTCGAACCGCAACCTGTACCCCGCCTGGGGCAGGCTCTCCGAGGCGCTGCGCACCGGGGAGCAGCAGTCGGGCAGCCACTTCGAGGCGGTCACGCAGAACCCGGCCGTTCTGCGGCAGTTCGTGGGAATGATGGACGCGCTGACGCAGGTGATCGGCCCGGAACTGGTCAAGTCGTTCGACTGGTCGCGCAGTTCCTCCGTGCTGGACATCGGTGGCGCGCGGGGCAATCTCGCCTCCCTCGTCGTCGCCGCCCAGCCGCACCTGAGGGGCCACGTCTTCGACCTGCCCGCCATGGAGCCGCTGTTCACCGAGCACATGGCCGAGCGCGGTCTGACCGGACGTGTGGAGTTCCACGGCGGCGACTTCTTCGACGACGGCGTCCCGGTCACCGCCGACGTGGTGACGATGGGTCACGTCCTGCACGACTGGGACCGGGACCGGCGCGAGCAGCTGGTGCGCACGGCGTTCGACGCCGTCAACCCCGGGGGATACCTGCTGGCCTACGACCGGATGCTCGACGAGGGGCCGGCGTACGTGGAGAACCTGGTGATCAGCCTGGACATGCTGCTGGTGACCGACGGCGGCTCCGAGTATCCGGTGTCGGAGCTGCTGGGGCACACCGAGAAGGCCGGCTTCGTCTCCACCGAGATCATGCCGCTCGGCGAGTTCGACACCCTCGTCATCGCCCACAAGGCGCCCTGACCACCCGCCGGGGCGGCGCGCCGATTCCGGTGCGCGCCGCCCCGCAGTCGTGCTCCGGGCCCGGTCGCGCGGCCCGGGATTTCTGGGAGGAAGCTGATGGATCACGGACTGTCCGGCAAGCGGGTGCTGGTCACCGGCGGTACCCGGGGGATCGGCCGGGCCACGGTGCTCGCGTTCGCACGCTGCGGTGCCCGGGTCGCCGTGGCGTCCCGGGGCGGTGAGCAGGAGCAGGCCCTGGGACGGGAGTTGAAGGAGCTGGGAGCGTGGCATCTGCTGGTGCGCGCGGACGTGACGCGCGCGGAGGAGGTGGCCGACCTGGCCGAGCGCGTGCGGGAGTCCCTGGGCGGGCTCGACGTGCTGGTCAACAACGTCGGCGTGGACGGGCACACGGCCTTCGGTGAGCTGACGCCCGACGAGTGGCACCGGGTCGTGGACCACAACGTCACGTCCACGTACCTGGTCACCGGGGCCGTGCTGGACCTCCTCGGTGAGGGGGCCTCGGTCGTCAACGTCGGTGCGTCGGTGGCGCTGCGGGGGCGGCCCGGCGGGGCCCACTACGCGGCCTCCAAGGCGGCCCTGATCGGCCTGGGGCGGTCGCTGGCCAAGGAGTTGGGCCCCCGCGGTGTCCGGGTCAACACGGTCGCTCCCGGGGTCATGGGGGGTGAGCCGGGAGCGGGCCCGCCGCCGGCCGTCGCCGCGCGGATCGCCGCGTCGACGGCCCTGGGGCGGCTGGGGCGGCCCGCGGAGGTGGCGGGCGCGATCCTGTTCCTGGCGGGCGCCGCCGCGTCGTACGTCACCGGTCAGGTCCTCGACGTGGACGGCGGGATATGAACGCGGCGGGGGCGGTGGCCGGGGTGCGTCGCACGGTACTCGTGACCGGGGCGGGGCGCGGTCTCGGACTCGCGGTCGCCACGGCGCTGAACGGGCTGGGGCACCGGGTGCTGGCAGGGGTGCGCGACGAGCGGGACGGTGCACGGGTCGCGGCGGGGCTCGGCGGGGATGCCGGGTCGCTGGTGCTGGACGTCACCGACGCGGGATCGGTGGCCCGGGCCGCGGAGGCGGCGGGTCCGGTGGACGTCCTCGTGAACAACGCGGGTATCCAGCTCGACTGGGGGACCCGGCCGTCGTCGGTGGCGCTGGGCGTGGTGGCGGACACCTTCGCGGTGAATCTCTTCGGGGCCTGGCGGGTGTCGCAGGCGTTCGTGCCCGGCATGGTGGAGCGCGGCTGGGGCCGGGTCGTGATGGTCTCCAGCGGGGCGGGGTCGTTCACCCACGGCATCGCCGCGCAGTGTGCCGGCTACTCGGTGTCCAAGGCCGCCCTGAACGCCCTGACCGCGACGCTCGGTGCGGAGCTGGACGGCACGGGAGTGCTGGTCAACGCGGTCAATCCCGGTCTGGTGCGCACCCGGATGCGACCGGACGCCCCGCAGAGCCCTGAGGAGGCCGCCGAGGCGGTGGTGCACGCGGCGCTGCTGCCCGACGACGGCCCCACCGGGGTCCTGCTGCGGCGGGGGGCCGTCATCGGCTGGTAGCGGCCGCGGCCGCAGGGACCCGCCCGACGCTCCGTCGGTCAGGCGGGTCCTTCCAGTGTGTGCACGACCGCGGTCACCGTCATGTCGCCGCCCGCGCGCAGCGGGCCGAGGCGGCGCCGGTTGTCCCCGTGGTGGCGGCTGGTCTCGAACGCCCGGAAGCTCGCCTCGTCCGTCCAGTCGGTGTACACGTAGTACACGCTCGCGCCGTCCACCGCACCGGCCCGGGCCAGGACCTGCCCCCGGTTGGCCGGGCTGCGCCCGATCGTCCGGGCGATCTCCAGCCAGAGCTCCTCGAACTCCCGCTCCCTGCCGGAGACGATCTCCATCCGCAGCACCACCCGCACCGGTTCCCCGGTCCGCGGCCCGCTCATGGCGCTCACCGTCCGGTGTGCCGGACGACGACGGCGGCGTCCTTGTCACCGTCGCCCGCCCGCACGACGTCCTCGAAGCGGCTCCGGACCGTCTCCAGCACGGGCATAGGCACCCCGAGGCCCGCCCCGTCGGAGACCGCCAGGCGCAGGTCCTTCTCCATCAGCGCCGAGCGGAAGAAGGCCGGTTCGTAGCTGTCCTTGCGCATCAGCTCGGCCCGGAAGCGCAGGACGGCCGAGCTGAAGCCGCTCCCGGCGACGGAGGCCAGCAGCTGGTCGCGGTCCAGGCCGGCCCGTACGCCGTAGGCGACCGCCTCGGCCAGGGAGGCGACCTGGGCCCCGAGCAGGAGGTTGAGGACCAGCTTGACGGTGGCCGCCGTGCCGGGGGCGCCGACGGTGACGACCTCCGTGCCGATCGCCTCCAGGAGGTCGCGCACTCCTTCGATGTCCTGCTCCTCCCCTGCGGCGAACACCCGCAGGGCGCCTTGGCGGGCCTGGAGCGGGTTGCCGACGACGCATGCCTCCACCCGGCGCACTCCGGCGGCGGCGAGCCGCCGGGCACAGGCGCGGGCGTAGCGCGGGGAGACGGTGGAGGTGTCGACGACCGTGGCGCCCTGCCGCAGGACGGGCAGCACCTGGCCGAAGAGCACCTCTTCCACGGCGGTCTCGTCGCTGAGGCTCAGCACGACCGTGTCCCGGTCGGCCGCCGCCCGGGCGGCCGAGGCGGCGACGTGTGCTCCGGCCTCGGCGAGCGGGGCCGCCCTGCTCGCGGTCCGGTTGTGGACAGTGACGTCGAAGCCCGCGTCGAGCAGGCTGTGGGCCATGCCGGCACCCATGGCGCCGAGTCCGATGAATGCCGTTGTCCTGCTGCTCACAGTGGTCTCTCCCAAGGTCGTGGAAACGGTCCCCGGCACGGCGGAGGCCGGGCCGGGGACCGGGGCGGTGTGCCGGTCAGTGCGCGGCGTCGACTTCGTAGACCGCGAACGGCACGGGTCTGCGGGTGTCGCGGTAGGCCCGCAGCGGGGCGGTGTCCGCGCGGTGCGAGGCGCCGGACTCCCAGGCGTCGAACGCCTCCCGGCCGGCCCAGCGGCTGAGCACCACCAGGGACGTCGGGTCGTGGGGGCTGCGCAGCAGTTCGTTGCCGAGCAGCCCGGGCACCGTCGCGAGCCGGGTGCTCACCTCGTGGTAGGCGGCGCGGACGGCGGCCAGTTCCCGTTCGTCGTGGGCGGCCTGATAGACCATCACCCGCACTTCAGCCGTCATGGACCGCCGCCGCCCTTCCCTCGATCCGGGCGACGATGTCCATCGTGTGGAAGGAACCGCCGGACCTGAACGGATGGAGCTTCGCGCGGTGCCGCAGGTGCTCGGGGCTGTCCTCGAAGGAGCGGAACCCGGCCTCGTCCACCCAGTCGCTGACGATCCAGTAGACGCGCGGCTCGGCGGTGTCCCTGGCCAGCCACTGGCCGAGGCACGCGGGGTGCCCGGTGACCGCGTCGGTCCCGCCGAGCCACTCCGCCTCGAACGCGGCGGCCGCGGCCTGCTCCACCTCCATGCGGAGCACGACCCGGAAGCCCATCAGGAGATGCCTCCGTCGACGCTGACGGTCGAACCGGTGACGTACCGGGACAGGTCGCCGGCCAGCCACAGCACCGCGCCCGCCACCTCCTCGGGCAGGCCGAGCCGGCCGAGGGCGGTCTTCGCGCTGTACCGCTCGATCATGAGGCGCCGGTCCGCCTCCGGCAGCGCGTGCAGGTTCTCGGTCTCCACCACGCCGAGCGCGACCACGTTGAAGCGGATGCCCCGGGGCCCGAACTCCTTGGCCAGGGAGCGGTTCAGTCCCACGAGCGCCGCCTTGGTGGCGGTGTAGTGCGAACGCAGCGGTATGCCGGCGTCCACCGCCTTGGACCCGATGCTCACCACGGAGGATCCCGCCCGCAGCAGCGGCAGGGCGTGCTGGACGACGAGGTGGACGGCGGTGAGGTTGGTGGCCAGGATGCGCTGCCATTCGTCCAGCGAGAGCTGCTCGTACGGGATGTGGCTGATGGCTCCCGCGTTGTTGACGACCAGGTCCAGGACTCCGCCGTGGGCCTCGCGCACCTGTTCCAGCAGCCGGGCGACGCGCACCGGCTGGGTCAGGTCGGCCTGGACCACGAGGTGGTCGCCGCCGATCTCCTTGAGCTCCCGTTCCAGGGAGGCGACGTGCTCGCTCTCGCTGCGGTAGCAGGTGACGACGTCCGCTCCGGCACGTGCCAGGGCGAGCACGATGCCCCGGCCCACACCTCGGGTGCCGCCGGTGACCAGGGCCTTCTTGCCCCTGAGACCGAGATCCATGGTTGCCTCGTTTCTTGGTAGAAGCCCCGGAGTTCCGTCGGTACGGGTCCGGACGGGCTCGTGGGGAGGGTCGTCACAGCAGGGTGGTCAGGGCGACGCAGTTCACGGCGAAGGCCGCGATGCTCAGCACGCTGCGGCGCCGGTTCCAGGGGCCCCAGCTGGGCCGGGGGTCGAGTCGTGCGAAGTCGGGCGGCAATCGGTCCGGGTCGATGGTCCGGATCCACTTGTTGACCGGGACGTTCTTGGTCACCGAGATGGCCACGGTGGCGGCGGCCGCCAGCGCGCCCGCCCCGAAGAGCAGCCGCGCGGCCGTGTGGGGTGCCGTGAGGGCGAGGACGCCGTCGCCGAGCACGGTGCCGAGCAGGCAGATCGGCATGGCGGGGTCGTAGCGGGTGGCGAAGAAAGCGTGGGCGTGCACGTAGCGGTCCGGGGGGAGGGCGGCGAGCAGCGGCCACCCGCCCAGCTGGGTGCCGAGGAGGACTCCGGCGGCGAGACCGTTCAGCAGCACGACCACCGGGGCGAGCACGGGGATCATCGTGGCCTCCGCGGTGTCAGACGGCGGCGCGGGCGGCCGCCTCGACCTTGTCCTTGATGAGCCGCATCTGCACCGCGGTGCTGCGGTTGAGGTGTTCGGTCATCGCCTCGTCGGTGACCGGGGCCTCGGGCTTCATGCGGAAGTCCTGGATCCAGCGCATCCGGATCCCGCCGCCGTCGGCCCGGGTGTACTCCCAGCGCAGGTTCATGTAGGCGAAGGGCCCGGTCTCCACCCGGTGGGCCACGACGGTGCGGGTCACCGGGTCGGGGGTGCGCCGTGAGACCCAGGACCAGACGTTGCCGTCCTCGTCGGGGTGCATGGTGAGCCGGAAGGTGACCGTGTCGCCGTCGCGCTCCAGGATCTCGGCGGCGGCGTACTCGCTGAACAGGTTCGGCCAGTCGGCCACGTCGTTGGTGGTGTCCCAGACGAGGTCCATGGGTGCCTGGATGACGATCGAGTTGTCGGTGTGGCCTGCCATTGCGGTTCTTCCTTCCGGTACGGGGTGCCGTGACGGGTGCTCAGCGCCCGAGGACGAGGGCGGAGACGAAGCCGCCGTGCCCGCGGGCGAGGACGAGGGCGTGGCGCAGGTCGGCGGTGCGCGGTTCGCCGGTGACCAGGTCGATGTCACAGCCCGGCGCGAGGGCGGTGACCCCTGCGGTGTGCGGAACGACGCCGTCGCGCAGGGCCAGCAGGGCGGTGGCGGCGTCGAGGGCACCGCCCCCTCCGTAGAGCCGCCCGGCCAGGACCTTGGGGACGGTGACCGGGACACCGCGCGGACCGAAGACCTCACTGATCGCCTCGGCCTCGGCGCGGTCGGCGGCGGGCACCGCGGCGCCGTCGGCGAAGACCACGTCGATCGCACCGGGTTCGAGGCGCGCGTCCGCCAGCGCCTTCAGCACGGTGCGGCGCAGCGCCGGGGGGCGGTCGCTGCCCGGGGGCGGGTCGAACCCGGCCGCGTATCCGAGGACGGTGCCGTAGGGCTGCCCGGCGCCGCGTTCGCGGGCCGCGGCTGCGTTCTCCAGGACGAGGATGGCGCCGCCCTCGCCGGGCAGGTGTCCGGCGGCCGCGCGGTCGAAGGGCAGATAGGCCCGGGCCGGGTCGGGGACGGTGGAGAGCGTGCCGGCGGCGAGCTGGGCGGTTAGGCCGTAGGGGCACAGGGAGGCGTCGGTGCCTCCGGTGAGGACGAGCCGGGCCCCGCCCCGGGTGAGTCGTCGGGCCTGCCCGACGGCGTCGAGGCCGCCGGCCTGCTCGGCGCAGAGCACCCCGCACGGGCCGCGCATGCCGTGCCTGATCGAGAGCTGCCCGGTGGTGGCGGCGTAGAACCAGGCGATCGACTGGTAGGCCCCGACCCAGGACGGGTCGTGCTGGTAGAGCGCCTCCATCTCGTGCTGGCCGAACTCCGTTCCGCCGGAGGAGCTGGAGGTGACGACCGCCATTTCGTACTCGGGCAGTTCGGCGGGGTCGACGCCCGCGTCGGCGAGTGCCGACTCGGCGGCCGCCAGCGCCAGATGGGTCCAGTGGTCGGTCTGCGGGATCAGCCGCCCGGGCACCCGCTCCTGTGCCGAGAAGCCGGGCACCTGCCCGGCCAGCCGGACCGGGTAGGGCTCGGGATCGAAGCGTTCGATGCGCCCGATGCCGGACTTGCCCGCCAGCACGGCGGACCAGTGGGCCTCGACACCGATGCCGGTGGGGGCGGTGATGCCGAGTCCGGTGACGACGGGCGCTTCGGGCCGGGCCGCCGGGGTCGGTCGCAGGCTCATGTCAGCTCCCCTCGTAGTCGACGACACCGGGCCGGGTCAGCACCATGGCGCTCTGGAAGCCGCCGAAGCCGCTGCCCACGGTGAGCACCACGTCGGTGGCCTGCTCCCGGGCGGTCAGCGGTACGTAGTCGAGGTCGCACTCCGGGTCGGGGTGGTGCAGGTTGGCGGTCGGGGGGATCACCCGGCGGTCCAGAGCGAGGGCGCAGGCGGCGATCTCCAGGGAGCCGATGGCGCCGAGCGAGTGGCCGATCATCGACTTGATGGAGCTGACGGGGATCCGGCGGGCGTGGTCGCCGAGGCTGCGTTTGAAGGCGGCGGTCTCATGGCGGTCGTTCTGCTTGGTCCCGGAGCCGTGGGCGTTGACGTAGTCCACCGCAGTGGGATCGAGCCGGGCCTGGTCCAGGGCGACCCGGATCGCCTCGGCCATCTCCCTGCCGTCGGGCCGCAGCCCGGTCATGTGGTACGCGTTGCTGCGGCCGGCGCTGCCGACGATCTCCGCGTACACATGGGCGCCTCGCGCCTCGGCCGCCGTCTTCTCCTCCAGCACCAGAACGGCTGCGCCCTCGCCGAGGACGAAGCCGCGGCGGTCCCGGTCGAAGGGGCGCGAGGCGTGTTCGGGGTCGTCGTTCATGGGTGTGGTGGCCCGGATGGCGTCGAAGCAGGCCGCGCTGATCGGCGAGACGGGGGCGTCGGTGGCGCCGGCGACGGCGACCTCGGCGCTGCCTTCCTCGATCAGCTGGACGGCGTGCGCCACGGCGTCGATGCCGGAGGTGCAACCGGTGGAGACCAGGGCGACCGGTCCCTCCGCGCCGATCTCCCGGGCCACTTCCACCGCGAGGGTCGAGGGCACCATGTAGCCGTACAGGTGCGGCACCGCGTAGGCGTGGTCGACGAGCCACTGCCTGCCGTGGTCGCTGAGGACGACGTACTCCTCCTCAAGGCCCATGGTGCAGCCGACCGCGCTGCCGAGGCCGACGGCAATGTCCTCCGGGGCCAGCGCGGCGAGGTCCAGGCCGCTGTCGGCGAGTGCCTCGCGCGCGCAGACGACGGCGAACTGGGCCGCCCGGTCCGTGCGGCGGATCTGCCGGGCCGTCAGTCCGGCGGCCTCCGGGTCGAAGTCCACCTCGGCGGCCACCTGGGAGCGCAGTGCGGCCGGGTCGAACAGGCTGATCCGGCGGGTGGCGGTACGGCCGGCGGTGAGCAGGTCCCAGAACGCCTCGCGGCCGACCCCGCCGGGGGCCACCACACCGATGCCGGTGACCACGGCCCGCCGCGGGCCGGCCCGGTGCGCGGTGGTCACGGCGTCCCGCCGACCCGGGGATCCCCGGCCTGCGGGTGCTGGACCTGTTCGGTGTCCACGTGCCCGAGTTCGGGGCGGGGCGCGAGCGGGGACAGGTGGAAGACGCAGTGCGCCACCGTGTCGCCGGTGTTGACCAGCCGGTGGCGGACTCCGATCGGGACGAGCAGCGAGTCCCCGGCGGCCAGTGCGACCGGCTGTCCGTCCATGGTCATCTCCAGCTCGCCGGAGACGATGTGCAGGAACTCCTCCGAGTACGGGTGGTAGTGCTCGCTGACGAAGTCGCCGGGGGCCAGCTCGAGCCGGCCGCCGAAGCCGGAGGTGCAGGCCACGGTCTTCGGGCTGAGGGTCACCCGGATGTCGCCGCCTCGCCGGGTGTTGGCCTCGACGTCGGCGGCAGTGACCCTGACCGTGCGGGTGAGCGTGGTGGGGCGGTCGGCCGTGGGGGTGGCGGTCACAGGATCCGCCCCCCGTCGCCGGTCCACACGTAGAAGGGGGTCGCCATGGCGTCCTTGGGTTCCTTCCAGTCCGGGTCGTAGGGGTGGACACACTCCGCGAGCCGGGTGTTGACGTCCTCGTACAGGGGGTGGCTGCGGGCCCGGTAGAGGTTGGGGGAGATGTCCTGGTCGGCCTCGACGAGGTGGAAGTACAGGTCGTGGAAGCGGAAGAGGGTCCGCCGGGAGACCCCGATCATGTGGGGCAGGTCGGTGGCGTCCGAGTCGCCGAAGATGGTGGCGATGTCGTCGGTCCGCCCCGGGCGCAACTTCGCCACGATGAGGGTTCGATGCACTGCTGGCCTCCTGCCAACCGGTTACCGGAAATCGGCTCCGTGGCACCGTCGCAGCGGCTGCTGGAATGCCGCTCGAAAGCGCGTACAGGACGGCGGCCGCGGCGTCCCGGACGCTCCAGGTGGACACGAGCGGGCTCTGCTGGCATGGCTCTGCCCTTACGTCCAGCTCCCGAACAGGAGTGGCCCATGCCGTTCGCCGCCGTCACCTACGACGTCAAGCCGGGGTTCGAGGAGGAACTCGCCGAGATCTTCCGCACCTTCCGCCGGGTGAAGTCGGACCAGGTCAGGGACGAGACCGGCGCGCGGGCCGGCCGGATCCTGTCGACCGCCGTGTTCGTCAGGGACGCCACGCTGGTGCGCGTGATCGAGTACGAGGGCGATCTCGACGCGGTGGCCCGTCACATGGCGGCGCAGCCGGGGGTGCGGGAGGTGGAACGGAAGCTGAAGCCCTATCTGAGCAGGCCGCGGGAGACCGACACGGTGGAGGGCTTCGTGGCGACGTTCCGGCGCAGTCTGCTGCGCACCGTCGCCCAGGTCTCGGTCCGCGACCGGCAGCCCGCCGCGGGCTGAGGCGCACGGAGGCGGCCCGGAACCCCTGGGTTCCGGGCCGCCTCCGTGCGCGGGACGCGTCAGGCCGTCAGCGCAGGGCGACCGCCGCCGCGTTGACGGCGAGGGCCGCGACGGCGAGGGCGGTGCGCAGCAGGTGCCAGCGCCGCCACAGCGGGCGCGGGTCGGTCCAGTCGTCCGGCAGCCGCCGGGTGTCGGTGACCGCCTTGACGCGCCGGTTGATGGGCACGTTCGCCAGGTGGGACACCGCGGAGACACCCAGCAGCAGCACCGCGGCGGCCACCGCGAGGGCGCGGGCGGTGCCCGTGGACCACACGGCCAGCAGGGCGTCCGCGGCGGTCGAGGTCAGGACGATGACCGGCATGGTGGGGTCCCAGTTGCGGCCGAGCAGCTGGTGGGCGTAGACGTAGGTGCCGGTCGGCATCGCGAGGAGGGCCGGCAGGACGCTCACCGCGACCGCGAACAGCACGCCGGCGGTGAGCCCGCTGCCGAGCAGCACCAGGACCCCGAGAGTCACCGTCATCCGCTCACGTCCGGGTGGGGTGGGTGTCGATCGTCAGCTGGGAGACCGACCGCATCAGGGCGTTGCGGAAGTACTCCTGGAAGCCCTCCGCGGTGGCGGTTTCACGCCGCTCGGCGAGGAAGGGTGCCAGCCGCTCCTCCAGCAGGTGCACGCCCTTCTGCCCGGCCATGTGCCGGCCCACGGCGGCGAAGTCCCCCTCGTAGTGGATGACACGGACCATGACGTCGTCCTTGACGAACACCCCGGTGCCCAGCAGCCGGCCGGACGGAGTGCCGTTCTCGGCGCCGAACTCGGGGGTGTCGACTCGTTGGAAGGCGGCGAAGATCTCGGCGATCTCGTCCTCGTGCCCCGGCCGGACCCGGTAGGTGATCGCTGCGTACGGCATCAGGCGGCCTCCGTCCGCAGTCCGGCGTTGATCAGCCGCAGCAGCAGCCGAGGGGTCTCCACGGCCGTCACGTCCTCGTCGGCCAGTTCGACGCCGTACTCGCGCTTGACCAGGCCGGCCACCTGCAGCAGGGCGAGGGAGTCGTAGCCGAGGTCCAGGAACGTCAGGTCCGAGACGTCCTGCGTCCCCAGATCCGCCGTCTCGATGTCACCGGCGCTGTCGCGCAACAGCGCGGTCAGGTCCTCCATGGTGAGCTCGTTCATCGCGGGGTTCCTCTCGTGGCTCGTCGTCGGGTCGGTGCCGCGGCGCGCCGGTCCGTCGGCGCGCCGCTCCGGTGGGAAGGCGGCTCACCCGGCTCGCAGCAGGCTGCGTGACCGGGGTTCGGCGGGCAGGTCCAGTGCGGGGTCGGAGTCGAGCAGGGCGCTCTGCAGTTCCCGCAGTTCGGGGGAGGGGTCGAGGCCCAGTTCGGTGTTGAGCACGGTGCGCAGCCGCTGGTAGGTCTCCAGCGCGGTGCTGCGGCGTCCGGCCCGGTGCAGGGCGAGCATCAGTTGGGCGTGGTAGCCCTCGTGCAGCGGGTACTGGTCGGCGAGCCCGGACAGTTCGCCGACCAGCTCGTGGTGGCGGCCCAGGCTCAGGTCCGCCTCGATCCGCCGGCTGAGGATGCTCAGCCGGGACTCCTCCAGGCAGCGGGCCTCGGCCTCCAGTCGCGGGCCGCGCTGGACGTCGGCCAGGGCCGGGCCCCGCCACAGGTCGAGGGCCTGCCGGAACGCCAGGGACGCGGCGGCGCGGTCCCCGGCCTCCATCGCGCGGTGGCCGCGTCGGGAGAGCCGGTCGAACTCCACCGAGTCGGCCGATCCGCCCCCGGTGTCCAGCAGATAGCCGCCGGGTTCGGTGACCAGGACGCTCTTGTTGCCCAGCGGCAGGTCGCCGTGGGGCGTGTCGCCGAGCGCGGCGGAGATACGGCCCCGCAGTTGCAGGACGTAGGTCTGGAGGGTGGTCTGCACGCTTCGGGGCGGACGTTCTCCCCACACCTCCTCGATCAGGGTCTCGACCGGGACGAGTCGGTTCGGACAGGCCGCCAGCAGCGCCAGGACGGTCCGTGGCTTTCTCGCCGTGGGTACGACTGGTTGTCCCGAGAGTTCGACCTTGAGCGGACCGAGCAGACCGATGTCCACGGTGAGTCCTCCTTGGGGTGGGTGGGGGTCAGCGCCCGGCCGGGACGGCGGTAGCCGCTGCGGCCAGTGGTTCGAGCAGCTGCCCGACGAGGCGGGGCAGCGCGGGCTCCCGTACGAAGAAGTGGTCGCCGGGAAGGACGTGCATGCGGAACGCGCCGGTGGTCCAGCGTTGCCACCCCGCGACCGCGGCGGGGGCGGCGACCCGGTCCCGCCGTCCGGCGAAGGCCCAGAGCGGGCCGGGCACCGGGCGGTGTGAGCGCGCCCGCAGGGCGCGGCAGAGCCGGAGATCGTCGCGGGTGGTGGCGAGTGTGCTGCGCAGCAGGGCCGGCCGGGCCTCCAGATCGGCGGGGACACCGCCGGCCGCCCGCAACGCGGCGAGCAGCCGGTCGTCGGTCAGGTCGCCGTCGTCGGTCAGGTCGCCGTCGTCGGTCAGGCCGTTCGGCAGGTGCGGCGGCGCGCAGGCGCCCAGGAGCAGCGCCCGTGGCGGTCGCCCGCCCGCCGCGAGGCGGTGCTCCGTGTAGCCGTGGGCCACCAGGGCGCCGAGGCTGTGCCCGTAGAAGGCGTACGGTCCCTCCTCCAGCAGCGCGCCGAGGTTGTCGTCGAGGTCCTGGAAGAGGACCTCGGGTTCGGTGATGCCGGCTTCGGCGCGCCGGCTCTCCCGGCCGGGCAGCCGCACGGGCACGACGGAGAACGCCGGGCCGAGGCGGCGCGTCCAGCCGGCGAAGGCGGAGGCGCCCGCTCCGGCGTGGTGGAAGCAGTAGAGGGTCAGGGAGGTGCCGGTGCGCGGCCGGGCCGCGAGGTACTGGTTCACAGGAGTCCTCTGCCGTGGGACGGCGCCGCCCGGTCCGGCCGGGTGCGGGCCGCGACAGGGAGCGGTGTCGGCGCGTGGGTGAACGAGTTCGGCCGAGTGGCACGGGCGGCGTGCGAGCGGGGGGGGGGAGCCGCGACCGTGCGGGTGAGGGGACGGGTGTGGGGTAGTTGTGGGGTTGGATGCGGGGTGCGGTGCCGGATCGCGACGGTCTTCGATGCCGTGTCCGACTGTCTGGAGCTTGCCATCCGGCAGCGGCCCGCGGACAGTGACGCCCTCAGGAATCGGGCAGGAGGAAGACTCACGCGAGGACCGTGAGATTCTCACGGTCGCTCGCCATTGCGGCAGGTCCAGGCCGGTGTCCGCCCGGAGCGGCCCGTGGGCGTCCGCAGGCGGTGGGGCCGCGTGGACCAGTCCGTGTCGGGAAAGCGCGCTCGGTGGGTACCTAGCTCTGCATGACACCTGAGCGATCCGCCCCTGCGGTGCCCACGGCCACCTACCGGCTCCAGCTGCAGCCCGAGTTCCCGTTCGCGGCCGCGGCGTCCGCTGTGCCGTACCTGGCCTCGCTCGGTGTCTCGCACCTGCACCTGTCCCCCGTCCTGGAGGCGGTCCCCGGTTCGTCGCACGGCTACGACGTCGTGGACCACACGCGCGTGCGCGAGGAACTGGGCGGCGAGGACGGGCTGCGGGCGCTGTCGCGCACCGCGCGGGAGCACGGGCTCGGCCTGGTGGTGGACATCGTGCCGAACCACATGGCGATGGCTCCGCGCCACAACCGCGCCCTGTGGGAGGTGCTGCGGGAGGGCCCGAAGTCGCCGTACGCGCGCTGGTTCGACATCGACTGGGAGGCGCAGGGCGGCCAGGTGCTGCTGCCGGTGCTGGGGCGCCCGGTCGGTGCGGAGCTCGGCGACCTCAGGGTGGACGGCGAGGTGCTGCGCTACCACGACCATGTGTTCCCCGTCCGCGAGGGCACCGGGGACCTCCCCCTGCCGCAGCTCCTGGACGCGCAGTGGTACCGGCCGGCGTGGTGGCGGCTGGCCCGTACGGAGCTCAACTACCGGCGTTTCTTCAGCATCTCGGAGCTGATCGGGGTGCGGGTCGAGGACCCCGAGGTGTTCGAGGCGACCCACGCCAAGATCCTCCAGCTGCTGCACGAGGACGTGGTCGACGGGCTGCGGATCGACCACCCGGACGGCCTCGCGGACCCCGACGCCTACCTGCACAGGCTCCACGAGGCGACCGGCGGGCGCTGGACGGTCGTGGAGAAGATCCTCGCGGACGGGGAGCACCTGCCCGCCGCCTGGCCGGTGGCGGGGACGACCGGCTACGACGCGCTCAGGCACCTCGACGGGCTGTTCACGGACCCGGCCGGGTTCGGGGAACTCCTCGGCCAGTACCGGCGGTTCGCGGCCCCGCAGACCGACCGGGGCGGCGACTGGGCCGCGACGGCACGGCGGGCGGCGTACAAGGTGATCACGCACGAGCTGGCCGCCGAGACGGAACGGCTGACCCGGGTGGCGACCCGCCTGTGTGCCGGGTCCCCGGAGCCCGCGCTGCGCGACCGCGCGCCCTGGGCGCTGCGCACCGCCCTGCAGGAACTCCTGGTGCGGATGGAGGTCTACCGGCCCTACGGTTCCTCGGACGCCGCCGCCGTGGTCACCGAGGAGGCCGCGGCCGAGGCCCGGCTCGCCTTCGTGGTCCCCGAGGAGGCGGAGGCCGTCGATGTCGTACGGGATCTGGTGCTGGGGCGGGCCGGTGACGGGCCGGAGCACGAGGAGTTCCGGACCCGGTTCGCGCAGACCTCGTCGGCGCTGCGGGCCAAGTCCGTGGAGGACACGGCGTTCTACCGGTACGTGCCGCTGCTCTCGGCGACCGAGGTGGGCGGGAACCCCGGCAGCCCGGCCGTCGCGCCCGAGGAGTTCCACGCGTACTGCACGCGCGTGCAGCGCGACTGGCCGCTGACGGGGACGGTGGTGTCGACGCACGACACCAAGCGCAGTGCCGACGTGCGGGCCGCCCTCGCCGTGCTCACCGAGTGTCCCGAGTGGTGGGCGGACACGCTGGCCGAGGTGACCCGCGCCGGCGACGGCGTGCCGGACGCGCAGCTGGCGTGGGCGGCCTGGCAGACGGTGTTCGGGCTCGGCCCCGCGGCCCCGGAGCGGGTGCGGGAGGCGCTGCTGAAGCATGTGCGCGAGGCGGGGCTGTACACGAGCTGGACGGAGCAGGAGCCGGCGTACGAGGAGGCGGTGGCGGCGTTCGTCGAGGCGGGGCCGTGCGGGCCGCAGGGCGAGCAGGTGGCCGCGTTGCGAAGCCGTCTCGAGCCGCACATCCGGGCGAACGAGCTGGGCACGGCCCTGGTGCAGCTGACGATGCCCGGGGTGCCCGACGTGTACCAGGGCACGGAGGGCAGGTACCTGGCGCTGGTGGACCCGGACAACCGGCGGCCCGTGCGGTTCCCGCCCGAGGACAGCGGGGACAAGGGCGCGCTCACGGCGGCCGCGCTGCGGCTGCGCCGACGCCGGCCGGACGTCTTCGGGGACGCGGCGACGTACACGCCGCTGTCCGCGGAGGGGCCCTCGGCAGCGCACTGCGTGGCGTTCGCGCGCTCGGGCGAGGTGGTCACCGCGGCGACCCGGCTGTCGCTGCGGCTGGCGGAGGCGGGCGGCTGGGGGGAGACGGTGCTGCCGCTGCCGCCCGGCCTGTGGCGCGATGTGCTGGTCCCGGAGCGGGAGTTCTCCGGGCACGCGCGCGTGGCGGAGCTCCTGGGCGAATCACCGGTGGCGCTGTTGGAGAGAGTCGCCGCGGAGTGAGCGGGGCCGCGCGGGAGCACCGGAGCGGAGTGAGCCGAGCACCAGCGCCGGGGAGTGCGCGCGGCCCGCGCGGGAGCACCGCACCGGCGGCGGCGCCGGCCCGTCGGAGCGGGTGGAGGGGCGCGGGCGACCCCGCTGGTGGCCACCGCCCTACCGGTTGCCGGTAAATGCTTCTGGGCGCCCCCTGGAGGCTCCCCCACGGCGTCCTTGACACCTCAACCAGACCGTGGGGTACTGCGGATTGCGAGGCCGGTCGGACGTGTCGGGGGTGAGTCTCCTGCCGGAGCTGCGCTACCCCACGGTGACCGAACTGGTCCGGTCGGCGCGGGCGCTGGCCGCACTGCGGCCTGGCGTCTGCAGACTGCGGCAGGTGGGTGTCTCGCGTGCGGGCAGACCCCTGCAGCTGCTGTCGGTCGGCGATGCCCGGCGGGCCGTCCTGGTGGTCGCGGGCGCCCACTCCAACGAACCGGCCGGCGGCCCCGCGGCCCTCGCGGTGGCCCGGCGGGTGGTGGCCGACCGGGAGTTGAGGGCGGACACGTCCTGGCACTTCCTGCTGTGCGCGGACCCCGACGGGGCGAGTCTCCATGTCACCCCGGCGCCGCGCAGTCTCTTCGACTACCACCTCGGCTTCTTCCGGCCGGCCGGCCAGGAGCAGCCGGAGTGGGCACCGGCGATGCTGCCGGCCGACCGGCTGCCGCCCGAGACCCGCGCCCTGACCGGGGTGATCGACGAACTGCGGCCCTACCTCCAGGTGACCCTGCACGGCACCGATCTCGGCGGCAGCTGGGTGCAGTTGACGAAGGACGTGCCGGGTCTGGCCGAGCCGTTCGCCAAGTCGGCGGAGGAGCTGCGGATCCCGGTGGAGACCGGTGCCTCGGACGCGGCGGGCTGGCCGGCGTCCGGGCCCGGGGTGCATGTGATGCCGGCGCCGGGCGCGGGGGCGGCGTACCCGAGCATGCCGGACGACGCGCGGCGCAGCACCTGGTACCACGCGCACCGCTACGGCGGTCTGACCGCGGTGGTCGAGGTGCCGATGTGGGCGAGCGACCTGGTGGACGATCCGGCGCCGCACCCGGCGCCGCAGGCGGAGATGCGCCGGTTGGCGGACCGGCTGCTGCGCCAGTCGCGGGCGGTGGACCGGGTGCTTGCGGAGGCACGGCCACGTCTGGTGGGTCGCGACGGGCCGCTGCTGCGAGCCGCCTGCTGGGGACTGGAGCTGGTGCCGGGGCTGGCCGCGGACTGGATCCGCACCCGGCCCGCCGACGACACCCGGGCGTACATCGGCAGTGTGGACGCGTTCTCCCGCCGGCTGCCGCTGCGGGCGGCGGCCATGCTGCTGCGGGTCCTGCGCGAGGCCGACGACCGCGCGGCGCCGGGACTCGAGAGGCTCGTCGAGACCTGGAGCGACGCCTTCGCGGAGCGTTTCCGGGCCCGCTGGGTGCCGTTGGAGCACCAGGTCGAGCACCAGGCCCGCACGGTCGTGGCGGTGGCGCGGCACGCGCGCGGACGGGCGGACTGAGCCGACGCCGCGCCACGCGCGTGTGCGTCACCGCGCCACGAGCCGTGCGTCAGCTCTCCAGTGCGAAGACCGCCCCGGTGCGCGCCCCCATCACACAGCCGTTCGAGAAGGTCTGCCGGTACTCGACCGGCCGACCGCCCCATGCTCCGCGGGCCTGGACGGTGACCGGCGCGTAGATCATCGGGCAGCGGGCGGGGGCGGGTTCGAGGGCGCCGATGTCGCCGCCGACCGAGTCCAGTTGGGCGCAGGCCTCGGCGGCCCTGCCGTGACCCTGGGGCGGGTCGCAGAGCAGGAGCGTGCCGCGGGTGTCGCTGGAACGGCCGTCGCCCTTGGTCACCATGAGGAAGAGGTGGTCGCCGCCGGCAAGGGGCCCGGCCGTCGCGGGGGCCGCGGCGGCGAGGAGCAGGGCGGTCGCCGCCGTCAGAGCCGCGTGCGCCGCCCGCCGAGCCACCGCCGCCGTTGTGATCGTGTACGTCATTCCCTGTGCATCGGCACGGCGGCCTCGGATCCCCACTCCGGCTCACCCGAACGGGAACACGCGGGCGCGTGCCGCGCGGCGAGCTCGAAGGCGGCGAGCACGACCCGGGACTGGTACTCGATCTGGCGCGGCACCGGGATCCAGCGCGCGCCGCAGCCGTCGCGGTAGTCGGCGCACCACAGGTCGATGAGCCGGTCCAGCTCCGGCAGCGCGCCGGCCGGGTCGGCGCCCGCGCGGGTCACGAGCTGGTGCAGGAGTCCGGCCGTGCGCAGGGCGAGGCGCCGTCCGGCGATGCGCAGCGCGGCCAGGTGGCCGGTGCTGAGCGGGGGCAGCGGACGGCCGCCGTCGGTGACGTCGGGGTCCCAGGCGTCGGCGAGTCCGGGGCAGACCAGTAAATAGTCCTCGACCGGGGCGAGCAGGCGTGCCGCGTCCGGGGCGGCCGAGACATGCGGGCGGATCCGCGCCAGGACGTCCTCCAGGAGCCGCGCGTCGCGGCGCAGCCCGTGGCTGACGGTGCGCAGCACGGCGGCCGCGTCGGCGGGGGTTCCGGCGTCCTCGACGGCGGCCACCCCCCACATGGGGGACTCCACGACGGCGGTCACGGTGCCGTACCGGTGGGGGTGGTACCAGGTCGACTCGACGGCGGCCTCGGTGATGGCGGCGGCCAGGTCGCCGCGGCGGGGCGGCGGGATCCGGTAGACGGCGGGCCCCAGACACGGCCAGTAGAGGGTGTCGTACGGGCCGAGCTCGCGCGGGATGCGCAGCCGGGCCGCGGTGTGGGCGACGCGCCGGGCGAGGCCGGGCAGGTCGCGGGTGAGTTCGACGAAGCCGCCGCCGACGTCGACGCCGTGCAGGGAGCACTGGAGGAAGGGTTGCAGTTCGTCCTGGAGGGCGAGGAGGGTGCGGGTCTCCGGCAGGGCGGCGGCCTCCGCGCCGTCGGGCAGCCATTCCGGCTGTTCCCCGAAGCCGGGCCGGAAGAAGTTCCGGAAGTAGCGGTCGAGGGAGTACGGGCCGCGCAGCCAGCCCTCGTTGCGGCGCAGGCCGTCGGGGTCCAGGCAGAGCAGAAGGTTCCAGGTGGCGTCCGCCCCGACGGTGAGCCGGGGGTCGGCCAGGGCCCGCTCGGCGAGTCTGAGGACGGTGCCGCCGCCCACGGGCTCGTTGGCGTGCGGTCCGGCGACGACGAGGGCCTGGCGGCTGCCGTGGCCGACGGAGAGCAGCCACAGGGGGGTGCCCGCGCGGGAGGTGCCGGCGCGGCGCAGTCGGGCGTCCGCGGGATGGCGGGCGACGAGCGCCGCGGCCCGTGCGCCGAGCTCGTCGACGGTCGGGTAACTGAGGAGGGGCGGCAGGGCACACCTCCACAATGTGGTGCCGTCGATTCACCTGGTGTGCATGGTGTACGCACAGTCAGTCACGACTTGAGGGGTACGTCAACACCGCGCGACGGACCGGGTTTTGAGCCGCGACCGCACGTAAAGCCCAGGCCAGAGGTGAGGTTGGGCTCAGTTGATCGCGAGCCGGAAGGCCATCCGGCCGAACCCGACCTGGTCGCCCTCGCGGACGACGGCGGCGCCGATGACACGTCGGCCGTTGACCGTCGTGCCGTTGGTGGAGCCGAGGTCCCGCAGGACCCACATCCCGCCCTGACGGCTGAGTTCGGCGTGGACGCGGGAGACCGTCTCGTGGGTCAGCCGGAGCCCGTTCGCCGGGTCCCGTCCGATGCGCAGCGCATGGCCGCTGCCGGGGTGCGGCAGCAGCAGCTTGGGCAGGCGCTCGGCCTGCCACGCCCTGCGCAGCCGTACGGTGAAGCCGGAGACGGCCTCGACGGTGCCGAACACCAGCCGGGAGACACGGCTCTCCTGGGGCAGGTCCGCGGTGAGCGCGACGAGTTCGTCGGAGCGGCGCGCGATGAGGGCCAGCTCCATGCGGCGCACGAACGTGTCGTGCGACAGGCGGCCCATGGCGACGCCGTCACGGAGCACCTTCAGCACCTTGTCGCGCTCCGCGTCGGACAGCCGCGCGGGGTACGTGTTGAACTCGAAGGACGACGTCACGTTGGTGATTGTCGGGCAGTGAACCCCGGGTGTCCAGAAAACGAGACAACGGCCGCCCCGCGCGCGCACCCGACGACACCTGCCGCAATGGGGAGGATTCCACGACGGATTGATCGCGTTTGAAGCACCATGGACGGGCTACATCACGGTGAGCAGACGAAGGGGAACCGTCCGTGCAGTTCGAGGTGTGGGCACCGCAGGCCGGCCGTGTGACGCTCCATTGCGCGGGCGTCGCGCGCGCGTTGGAGCGCGATCCTGAACGTCCGGGATGGTGGTGGGGGGAGGCGGAGGCCGAGGACGGCACGCGGTACGGCTTCGCGCTGGACGACGGTCCCGTCCTGCCCGATCCGCGCTCGCGCCGCCAGCCCGACGGGCCGGACGGGCTCAGCGCGGTCGTCGAGCACGAACGCCACGCGTGGCGTACCCGGTGGGCCGGCCGGCCGCTGCCGGGAGCGGTCCTCTACGAGCTGCACGTGGGCACGTACACGCCCGAGGGCACCCTGGACGCGGCCGCCGCCCGTCTCGACCACCTCGTGGAACTCGGGGTCACCCACGTCGAGTTGATGCCGCTGTGCCCCTTCCCCGGGCGGCACGGCTGGGGCTACGAGGGTGTCTCCCTGTGGGCGGTGCACGAGCCCTACGGCGGTCCCGAGGCCCTCAAGCGGTTCGTCGACCGGGCGCACGAGGCGGGCCTCGGGGTCGTCCTGGACGTGGTGCACAACCACCTGGGTCCGTCGGGCAACTATCTGCCCGCCTTCGGGCCGTACTTCACGGACACCCACCACACCCCCTGGGGTTCCGCGGTCAACCTCGACGCCCCCGGCTCCGACGAGGTGCGCGCGTATCTGCTGGGCAGCGCGCTGTCCTGGCTGCGGGACTACCGGATCGACGGACTGCGCCTGGACGCCGTGCACGCACTCGCCGACACGCGCGCGTGCCACTTCCTGGAGGAACTGTCGACGGCTGTCGACGCCCTCGCCGCCGATCTGGGGCGGCCGCTGTTCCTGATCGCCGAGTCCGACCTCAACGACCCGCGGCTCATCACGCCTCGCGCGCAGGGCGGTCTCGGGCTGCACGCGCAGTGGAACGACGACTTCCATCACGCCCTGCACACCGCGCTGACCGGCGAGTCCCAGGGCTACTACGCCGACTTCGCCCGCGCTCCCCTGGCCTCGCTCGCCAAGACCCTCACCGGCGGCTACTTCCACGACGGCACCTACTCCAGCTTCCGCGGCCGCGGCCACGGGCGCCCGCTGGACCGTACACGCGTGGCGGCGCACCGGCTGCTCGGCTACTCCCAGACCCACGACCAGGTCGGCAACCGCGCCCAGGGCGACCGGCTGGCCGCGTCCCTCTCCCCCGGTCTGGCGGCCTGTGCGGCGGCGCTCGTGCTGACCGCGCCCTTCACGCCCATGCTGTTCATGGGTGAGGAGTGGGCGGCGGGCACGCCCTGGCAGTTCTTCACCGACCACACCGACCCCGAGCTCGCCGATGCCGTACGACGGGGCAGGCGGCGGGAGTTCGCGGAGCACGGCTGGGCCGAGGAGGACGTGCCGGACCCGCAGGACCCGGCGACCCGCGACCGCTCCTGCCTCGACTGGTCCGAGCTCGAACGCGAGCCCCACGCGCGGGTGCTGGCCTGGTACCGCAAGCTCCTCGCGCTGCGGCACGAGCAGCCGGACCTCACCGACCCCGACCTCGCCGACATCAAGGTCGCCCACGACGAGGGCCAACGCTGGCTCGCGTTCCGCCGGGGAGACGTCCGGGTGGCCGTGAACCTCGCGAAGTCGTCGGCGACGATCCCGCTGGGGCCGCGCGAGGCCCGCGTCCTGGCGGCCTGGGAGCCGGTGGAGGCACCGGGCGCGGACGGGGTGCTGCACGTGCCCGGGGAGTCGTGCGTGGTGCTGCTGCAGGCGTGACCTCACGGGGCCCTCCGGTTCAGACGGCGGCGGGCAGGGAGTCGCGTCCCCAATGGCCGGCGCGGGTGTGGAGGAGGCGGCCGCGGACGACGATGACGGCGAGACGGACGACGACCTCGCCGAAGGCCATGAGGACCATGGCGGCGACCCACGCCTGCTCGCCGGTGATGGTGTGGTCGGCGGAGAAACGGGCCAGGTGGTCCATGCCGGAGGGGTGCGAGGACCAGACCGCGAAGCCGAGACGGAAGCCCATGCTGATCACCCAGAGGGCCGCCGCGCCGAGGGTGGCCCTGACCCGTATGTGCCCGTCCGCGTACCGCACCCGGGTGATCAGGCCTCCTGCCAGCCCGAAGGCGACGCCGGTGCCGGCGAACGCGCCGATCAGCACGAGGTCGTTGCCCGCGGTGGGGATGTCGTGCAGGTAGGTGGCCGCCGCCCAGCCGATCAGTGCCAGCGGCAGCAGGATCGTGCGCGCTGTCAGTCTCTCCTCCCGCAGCTGCCGGAAGACCACGAGGAGAAGCGCCACGTCGATGAGCCAGTCGGAGATCGTCATGCCTCGACTATCCGGCTCCGGCACGCTCCGCCGCCTCGGCCCACGGGTGGACCGAGGGTGGAAAAAACCAGGTGGAGCCACCTGCACCCGCCTGCACCCGCCTACAGTTCCGCGTCGTCCGTCTCCTCGTCCCGCAGCTCGGTGACGCGCTCCAGCAGGATGGCCTCCCAGGCGCGCCGCAGCCGGGTGCGCAGGAGGGGCGGCGGCTCGGCGGCGCGGCCGTCCAGGCCCGCGGCGAGGCGGATCACGGTGTCGCAGCGGGCGAGCCACAGTCCGCGCAGACAGGGGCGGGCCCCGTACCCGGCGAGGGTGGCGGCGCGGACGGCGGCGGGCGAGCCGACGGCAAGCGCGAGGCCCGCGATGTCCTCGGCGGGGTCGCCGACGACCGTGTGCGTCCAGTCGAGGACACCGCGCACCCGTCCGTCGGCGCTGATCACGAGGTGTTCGCCGGTCAGGGCGTGGTGCACGAGGACCGCGCTGCCCGGCTGTGCGGCGAGCTGGACCGCGGCGGGAGAGGTGAGCTGCTGGAGCCGTACCGGGTCGAACTCGTCGGCCGCGCGCAGGAGTTCGGCGGCTCTCCCGGCCTCCCGGCGCAGCGCCTCCAGGGAGCGCGGGGCGACGCGTGGCACCCCGAGCGCCTCGGCCTGCCGTACCGGCACCTCGCGCAGCCCGGTGAGCAGGCCGGCCAGGTCGGCCTCGCCGACGGCGGACACGTCGTGCTCCTCCGCCGACCCGCCGGGCACCTTGGTGTCGAGGGTGTAGGCCAGCCCGGGCGCCCACTCGCCCTGGGCCACGCTGGTGGGGACCGCGACCGGGACGTGCGGGCGGACCAGATCGCGCAGCCGCAGTTCGCGGCGTCGGCGGGTGGCGGCCTCGCGATCCCCGGCGAGGCGCAGGACATGGCGGGTGCCGACCCACCAGGTGGAGGGTTCGCCGCCCTCGGCGACGGGCCGGACCTCGGGCCCGCCGGTGTCGGGCGTGCCGTCCTTGAGCAGGGAACGGACCAGTCGGCGGACCGTGTCCGCGGTGGGTGTCGGTGCCTGGGTCATGGTCGCGCCGTAGTCGCTCGGGGGTGGAGGGTCTCCTGGGGGCCGGGTCAGTCCACTATGACCATCTCGCGGGTGGTGTCGTTGAGCCTGCGGCCGCCGTCCTCGGTGACCGTGACGATGTCCTCGATCCGCACCCCGAAGCGGCCCGGCAGATAGACGCCGGGCTCCACGGAGAAGCACATGCCCGGGACGAGGGGCTGTTCCTCGCCCTCGATCATGTACGGCGGTTCATGGGTGGTGACGCCGATGCCGTGCCCGGTGCGGTGGATGAAGTACTCGCCGTACCCGGCCTCGGCGATGACCGCGCGTGCGGCCCGGTCGACCTCCTGGCAGGGCACCCCGGGCCGTACGGCACGAAAGCCCGCTTCCTGCGCCGCGCGCACGACGTCGTGCACCCGGCGTTCCTCGTCGGTGGGTTCGCCGACGTGGACGGTGCGGGAGGTGTCGGAGCCGTAGCCGTCCTTGAGGCCGCCGAAGTCGAGGACCACCATGTCGCCGCGTTCGATGACCCGGTCGCCCACCTCGTGGTGCGGGTTGGCGCCGTTCGGTCCCGAGGCGACGATGGTGAAGTCGACCTGGGAGTGGCCGAAGCGGCGCAGCAGGTCGGCGAGGTCGGCGGCCACCTCGGACTCCCTGCGGCCGCCGAAGGCAACCGTGCGGATCTCCTCGAACGTGGCGTCCGCTGCCGCTCCCGCGGCCGCCAGGAGCTCCAGCTCCGCGCTGTCCTTGACGGCGCGGAGCATCGGCAGGGCCTCGGTGAGGGAGGCGTACGACGTGCCGGGCAGGGCCTTCTGGAGACCCAGCAGGTGCATGGCCCAGGCGTTGTCGCTGATGCCGAACCGGCCGCCGGAGTCCAGGAGGACCGCGGTGGCGGCGTAGGGGTCCTTGCCGTCGGTCCAGTCCCGCAGGGTCAGCGCGCTCGCGCCGGCGGCCTTGGCGGCGTCCGGGGCCTCCAGGGTGGGCACGACGAGGACGGGGTCCTGTCCGGGGGCGAGGACGAGCAGGGTGAGCCGTTCGGTGGCGGCGGTGGGCGCGTAGCCGGTGAGCCACACCAGGTCGGGGCCCGGGGCGACGAGGAGTCCGGCGAGCCCGGCCTCGGCGGCCGACCGTGCCGCGCGCTCCATGCGGGCCCGGTAGTCGTCGGCTGCGAAGGGCGCTGCGGTGCCGGTCATCGGGGCCTCCCTGGGCGGATGAAGGTCTTTGGGCAGCATCCTGCCCGGACGGCGAGGGGCGCGCGAGCCGGTCGACACGTCTTTCGCACGGACCGTACCGAACGCCGGGCGGGTGTCAGCTCTCCAGGGCCATGCGGACACCGAGGAGCAGCAGGACGCCCCCGGAGACCTGTTCCAGGCGCCGGCGCACGCCCGCGCGGGACAGCACGGCCCGCAACCGGCCGACGAACCAGACGTAGAGGCCGTAGTAGCCGATCTCGTAGACCGCCCAGAGCGCGGCGAGCCCGATCATGGTGGGCAGGTGCGGGGCGCCCTCGGGCACGAACTGTGGCAGGAAGGACAGGGCGAAGACGGCCGCCTTGGGGTTGGCGAGGTTGAGCAGCAGTCCCGCGCGGTAGGCGGCCGGGCCGGTCCTGCCGGTGCTCTCCCAGCCGCCGTCGTCGGTGCGGGTCCTGGCGCGGCGCGCCTGCCGCAGCGCCTGGATGCCGAAGGTGACGAGGACGACCGCACCGACGATCCGCATCACGTCGTAGGCGATCTCGGAGGCCGTCAGCAGTGCGGTCAGGCCGAGGGCGGCGACGACGCCCCAGACGAACACACCGGTCTCGTTGCCGAGGACGGTCAGGAAGCCGGAGCGTCGGCTGTGCAGGGACTGCTTGATGATCAGCACCGTGCTCGGCCCGGGTGACGCGGCGATGAGGGTGCAGGCCCCCAGGAAGGCGACGAGCGTGGTCGGCATGGGCTCATCGTGGCTCCGGGGGCCGGATGCGGACCAGTGGTTTTCCGCCCTGGGCGCGGTAAGCAGCTTGATGGAACGTCACTTCTAATGCTTGTATCAATCAAAACCATTAGAAGAAGGGGTACGTCGTGCTCGTACTCGCACACATCAGCGATCTGCATCTCGACGGGAGCGCGCGGGCGACCGAGCGCGCCGAGCGGGTGCGTGACCGGCTGTGGACGCTGCCGGGGCAGGTGGACGCCCTGCTGGTGACCGGTGACATCGCGGATCACGGCACGGAGGCGGAGTACGAGGAGGCCGCGCGGATCCTGGGGCTGCACGAGGGCGATCCGCCGTTCCCGGTGCTCACCTGCCCGGGCAACCACGACAGCCGGGTGCCGTACCGCAAGGCCCTGCTGCGGCGGCCCGCGGCCGTCGGGCCGGTGAACAGCGTGCGGGTCTTCGCCGGCGGCGCGGTACTGATGTGCGATTCCAGCATCCCCGGGAGCGACGAAGGGGCGCTGGACGAGGAGACGTACGACTGGATCGAGGCCACGCTCGACGAACTGGACGGGAGCCTTCCGGCATTGCTGGCCTTCCACCACCCGCCGGTGGCGCTGCACCACCCGCTGCCCGACTCCTACCGGCTCGACGGGCCCGGGCGGCTGGCCGCGCTGCTGGAGCGGCGGCCCGAGATCGCCGGACTGATCACCGGTCACGCGCACACACCCGCGGCGACCGTGTTCGCCGGGCGCCCCCTGGTCGTCGGCCCGGGGGTGACGTGGACCCTGCGGCTGCCGTGGGAGGGCGAAGAGATCGCGGACCGGGACGCGCCGGTCGGCCTGGCCTTCCATGTGCTGGACGACGAGGGACGGCTCACCACTCACTTCCGGGTGGTCACCTGAGCACACGGGGTCCGACGGGGGTTCGACGCACCCCTGCCGACGATTCGACGGACCCTTGCCGACGGTTCGTCGGACCACTTGCCGACGGTTCAGGTGACGACTCCCGGTACGGCCGTGAGCTGCTGATAGCCGCCGCTGCGGTGGCGGACCGTCAGCACCAGCTCGCGACCGGGCCGGGCGGCGGCGACGGCCCGCGCGAGTTCGGCGGCCGTGTCGACGCGGGTCCGTCCGACGGCGAGGAGTACGTCGCCGCGGACCAGGCCCGCCCTGTAACCCGGGCCGGGGACATGGACGCCGACCACCAGCGCGCCCGCCTTCTCGGCGTCCACGGCCTCCAGGGCGAGGGTCGCGGCGGCTGGCGCGGGCGAGGAGGCGGTCGTCGTGGGCGACGGCGAGGGGCCCGGGTGCGCCGAGGCGGACGGACCGCCCCCGCCGGGGCCCGCCTGCCGTTGGAGTTCGGCCAGCCTGCTCATGCCGATGATCGCGGCGCCCACCGTGCCGAGCCCCACCCCCGACAGCACCAGGACGAGCGCGACGATCAGACCGAACAGCACGGTCGTGAACCGGCGCCCGCGCCGGCGCGCGGCGTGCGGGCGCCGGGCGGGCCCGGACTTCCTGCCGCCGCCGGGCTCCTGACCGGGCATCGGCTTGGGGCGCAACGCAGTCTGTTCCATGGATCGCCTCCGGCTGGATCACCACCGGGTGGTGACTACCCGGCGCACCGGCGCGCGACGAGCCACGAACGAGTGAGACTGACGACCGGTCAGGAGCGGGAAGCGGCGGGAATCAGCAGGTCGACGAAGTCCGCCGCCGCCCCGCTCGGTGCGCCCGCGTGCACCAGTTCCGTCCGGTGCACGACCCGCGGGTGGGTGATCGGCACGGCGACCGCGCCTTGCACGCCGGTCGCGGCGGACCGGGGCAGCAGGGCCAGGCCGTGCCCGGCGGCGGCGAGGGCGGTCAGGACGGCGACGTCGGTGCCCTCGTACCGCAGGGCGGGCCGGAAGCCGCGGCCGCCGTTAGCGGCACGGAGCCGGGCCGGCGGCAGGGCGGTGTCCGGGGCGTCCAGCCAGCGGGCGTCGGCGAGGTCGCCGAGGCGCAGTCCGGTGCGCCCGGCCAGCGGATGCGTGTCCGGCAGCAGGACGCACACGGGCTCCTCGGCGACGCCCCGGGTGATCAGCGGGGCCACGTCGGGCAGGCGCAGCGGGTCGCTGGGGGCGACCAGGCCGTCGGTCAGGCCCAGGTCCGCGGTGCCGGTCGCCACGGCCGCGGGGACCGCGTCACGGGCGACCACCCGCAGGGTCACACCGGCAGCCGGGAGCGCGGCGAGGATCCGCGGCCCCAGTGCGGTGGGCGCTGCCGCGAGGGTCAGTCCGTGCGCGGGCGCGGCGGCCGTCCTGGCCACGTCCGCGCGGGCCGCGTCCAGGCGCAGCAGCAGTGGCTCGGCGTGTTCCAGGAGCCGCTCGCCGGCCGGCGTGGGGGCGACCGGCCGCCGGGTGAGCAGCGGCGCGCCGAGATCCTGTTCGAGCGCCGCGATGTGCTGCGACACCGCCGACTGGGTGTAGCCCAGCTCCCTGGCGGCCTCGGAGAAGGAGGCGAGGCGGGCGACGGTGACGTAGGTGCGCAGGAGGTGCGGGTCCATGCGGCCAGCATCGCATCAGATCTGCTTATCGAGAGTGCAGCAATCATCGTTGGACGCGATCCTCGGGCGCCGGTCAGGATGACGGGCATGACGACGAAGACGGCACGGACCGCCCGGGTCGCCCTGGTGGGCGACCGCTCCCCCGGCGTGGTCTCGCACACCCGCATCCCCGTCCTGCTGGACGCCCTGGTCGAGCACGAGCGGATCGTGCTCGACGCCTACTGGATCCCTTCCGAGGACGCCGGCGACACCGACGCCGTACGAGGGTTCGACGCGGTGTGGGTGGTGCCGGGCAGCCCCTATCGCAGTGAGGCGGGCGTCCTCGCGGCGATCCGCACCGCGCGCGAGGCCGGCATCCCCTTCCTCGGCACCTGCGCCGGGTTCCAGCACGCGCTGCTGGAGTACGCCCGTCACGTCTGCGGGCTGACGCGGGCGGCGCACGCCGAGAACGACCCCGATGCCGACGACCTGCTCATCGAGCCGCTGGCCTGTTCCCTCGTCGACCACGAGGGCCGGGTGGACATCGAGCCGGGCTCGCTCGCCCGGTCGGTGATCGGCTCCGAGCGGACCGTGGAGCGCTACTTCTGCGCCTACGGCCCCTCCCGCCATCTGGACACCCTGCGCGCACACGGTCTGCGCTTCTCCGGGCACGACGAGAGCGGCCGGGTCCGGATCGCCGAACTCCCCGGCCATCCCTTCTTCCTGGCCACCCTGTTCCAGCCGGAGCTGTCCGACGACGGCTCGCGTCCGCACCCGGTCGTGCGAGCGCTGGCGCGAGCCGCGGTGGATCATGCGACGCGGGGGGAGCGTCAGCCCGCCTGACCCTCGACGTGGGCGCCGTGAGCGCCGTGAGCGCCGTGAGCGCCGTGGCCGCCGTGAGCGCCGTGGCCGCCCTCGCCGCCGTGGACCCGGCCGGGCCCGAACGACCGGCTCCTCGGCGAGGGCTTCGAGCGGCCCGGCGGGCGGGTCAGCCCGCCAGGGGGAGCGCCGGCGGCCGGTCCGGGAGGAAGCCGTGGGTGCGGCGGGCGAGGTGCTCGGCCTTGTAGCGGTCGACCGTGCGGTGCCAGTTCAGGATGCCCGCCATCCAGTGCTGCAGGTCGGTCACATAGCCCCGCATGACCTCGCGCGCCTCCTCCGAGAGCCCGAAGTCGTCGTAGACGACGGGCAGTTCGTTGGCGGCGACATGCTCGAACTGCTGCATGCGCTGGGTCATCAGGTCGTGGACGACACGCAGCGCCCGCGGGTAGTCGATGCCGAAGAAGTTCTGCACGACCAGGATCGCGTTGTGCACCTCGCCCTCGTACTCGATCTCCTTCTGGTACGAGAAGACGTCGTTGACCAGGCACGCGTAGTCGACGGCGGCGTTCTCCAGGGAGCGCACGGGTCCGCTGCGGTAGACCTCCGGCGGGACGGCGGGGCCGTGGCCCATCCGGCACATGCTCATGGTGAGGTCGGAGCCGAAGGTGGCGCGCCGCATCTCCAGGTAGTCGACCGGGTCCGGGACACGGTGCTGGATCTGGTTCACCAGCTCCCACACCCAGCTCTCGGTCATCACGTTCACGGCGTCCTTGAGGGTGCGCCGCTGGTCGGGCGTCATCTCGGCCGTGGTGCGGGCCCACAGGTCGATCAGGCCGCGTTCCATGCCGTTGACGGGGACGAGGGTCTGCTCGCCGTCGAGGGGCATGCAGTCCGACAGGCGGTGGGTGGTCAGGCGGGCGGCGGCGAGGTCGCGGCGGCCGCCGTAGACCAGGGGGTAGTAGTCGTCGCCGTAGGTCCCCCAGGCCAGCCAGTGCGAGCTGAGGTCGAGGGCCTCGGGACTCGCGTCGGGGTCGATGCCCGCGGAGCACAGGGGCAGGTCGGCGGCGGCGAGCCTGTCCTCGTCCCAGACGCCCTCCTGGAGCATGCCCATGCGGTGCATCCACTCGGTGAGGCGGGGGCGGGCGCCGGGCAGGTGCGGACTGAGCTCGTGCTGGAACGGCATGTAGAAGTCGGGCAGCAGGGACGGGCCGACCTTCTGGAACGGCACGTGCGCGTGTGCGCGCAGCCGCTCCGCGCCGGCCGCGGCGAGCAGGGCGCCCACGTCGGCGGCCGAGGTGCCGGGGCCGGTCAGGGACTGCCAGGGGGAGGTGGTCTCGGCGCGTGCGTTCATGTAGCGGCTGGAGCGCATGTGCCATTCGTGGCCGCCGGACTGCCAGTCCTGGAGCCCCTGCGTGTACCGGGCGACGGCGGTCACCTCCCCAGGCGCGAGACTCTTCTCCAAGGCGACCGCGGGGACCTCGGTGAGGGCTGTGTGCTCGAACTGGTGGAGACGGGAGGTGAGGACGTCGTTGACGGTGTCGGCGGCCTCCTGGGTGGTGCAGCCGAAGAAGGTCTCCAGGACCAGGACGCCGTTGCTGAGCTCGCCCTCGTCCTCGACCTCGCGCTGGTAGGAGAACAGGTCGTTGCGCAGGTGAACGGCGTCCGAGAAGGTCTCCATGAGCACCCGCAGGGGTCGGGTCCCGGCCACGGACGCCGGTACTTCGGCCGTCGCGTACTCCACGAGACCGGCCGACCAGGGGGCGCCGCCGACCTTGCGGCGCATCTCGATGTACTCGACGGGGTTGGCGATCCGCCCCTCGTTGATGTTCGACAGCTCCCACAGTGACTCGTTGAGCAGATGCTCGGTGGCGACGGCGAAGCGGCGGCGCCAGTCGGAGGACATCGACGGCACGGTGCGGGTCCACAGGTCGGCGAGGCCGGCCTCGACCGGGTTCTCCGGCTCGGGCATCGGGGTCGCCAGGTCCATCGGCATGAACAGGGGCAGCCGGTCCAGGTAGGCCTTTCCGCCGGCACGGTCCTGGGTGCGCTTGAAGATCTCCAGGAAGTGGTCGTCGAAGAAGAACACCCACACGTACCAGTCGGTGATGAGCGAGAGCGCGGGGCCGTCGCAGTCGGGGTGCGTGTAGGCGCAGAGCAGTCCGTAGTCGTGCGCGTCGAGGTCGGACTGCTCCCAGATCCCGGACCCCTCCAGCATGCCCATCTCGCGCGCCCACGTGGACGAGTGGGCGCGGGCCTCCTCGACGTGCGGGTTCAGTCGCGCGGGATACGGCATGTAGAAGTGCGGGAGTTCGAAGGGCTGCTGCGTCATGAGCCGGGCCCTACCCAGGGCTCTTCACAGGCATCCGCCGCGGCACACATGATCACACCATCGCGTGAATCGGGACGCCTGGGCTCACGGGTACCGCTACAGTGCCGGCACCGTCCGCGAGCCCCGACGGCCCGGACCCGTCCGGCGAACGGCTGTCCGAGGTCCGGCGAAGACCGCCCGAGGTCCGGCGAACCGCCCTCCGCGCGGCCGGAGTCGAACCGCTCGGCGAGCGCCCGCCGAGCATCCCCGCCCGCGCCGCGCGCCGCGATAGCACCCGTTCGAGCCGTGTCGAACTGCATCACCGCAATCAAGTCCCTTCTTGTCCACATGACATGAGAACCTGAGGACGGGAGAGGAGTTCGGACGTAGCCGTCGAGGTGTGTGCCGACAGGGGGGTCCTCGATGTTCGGGCCAGAGTTGTTCACCCAGACCGCTGCCGCCGCCGCGGGCACGATGGTCGGGCTGATGACCACCGATGCCTGGCAGGCGGCCCGGCAGCGGATGGCGCGGTTCCTGCGACGGGAGGACGTCGAGCGGCTGGACCGGGTCCGTGCGGCGCTCGACGCGGCTCCGCCGGCCCGGCAGGAGATCATGCTGCGGGAGCAACGGCAGGAGTGGGATTCCACCCTGCGCGGCCTGCTGGCCCGCGATCCCGCGATGTCCGCTCTGCTGAGCGAGTTCGTCCAGGAGTTCTCCGGCCTCGCGCGTCCGGTCTTCATCCAGGTCCAGCAGTCCCAGGCCCCGCCGGACCCCGTCCGGGTCCCGGGCGCGCTGACCGTCGCCCCTCCCCTGGGCCGGCTCGACCGCCGGGTGCGCGGCCGTGAGCCCCTGCTCGACACGCTCAAGCAGCTGGTGGGCAAGCCGACTTCGGGTGTGCGGGTGCTGCACGGCATGGGGGGCAGCGGGAAGACGACGGTCGCCCTGGAGATCGCCGCCTACGCGGCCGCGCTCAACGTGGACGTGTGGTGGGTGACGGCGAAGAACCCCGCCACGCTGAGCGCCGGAATGCGCGAGGTGGTGGCGGCGCTGGGCACCCCCGCGGACCTCATCGACCGTGCCTGGTCGGGGCGTTCGAGCGCGACCGACCTCCTGTGGCGGCGGCTGTGCGACACCGCGAACCCCTGGGTGCTGGTGGTGGACAACGCGGACGAGCCCGAACACCTCGCTCCCTACGGCCGGTTGGCGGAGGGCACGGGCTGGGTCAGGCCCGCCGCGGAGCTGCCGGGACTGGTGCTGATCACCAGCAGGGACAGCAGCCCGACGACCTGGGGGCCGTGGGCCACGCTGCACTCGGTCGACGCCCTGGAGGAGGACGACGCCACCGAGGTGCTGTGGGACCTCGCCGGGGAGCGGGCCGGTTCCCGGGAGGACGCCCGGCTGCTGACCCGGCGGCTCGGCGGGCTGCCGCTGGCCCTGCGCATCGCGGGCTCGCACCTCGCGGCGGCCTCGGCGTTCCCCGCCTGGCCGGGCACGACGACCGTGCGCACGTACGCCGACTACCGCGTGGCCCTGGACGAGCGCTTCGCCGAACTCCTCGACGAGCGCCCGCCCGGGCAGCAGGGCGGCACCTACTCCGTGCCGGTGACCGGCACCTGGGAGCTGTCGCTGGACCTCCTCGAGCGGCGGGGCATCGTCCAGGCCCGGCCGCTGATGCGGCTGTTGTGCTGTCTGGGCGAGGCGCCGGTGCCGCTGGTGGACCTGTTACGGCCCGACCGGCTGGCGGCCTCCTCGCTGCTGCCCGGTGTCACACCCCAGGAGCTGTTCACCGCGGTCACCGCGCTCGCCGACTTCGGCCTGGTCGAGCTGCACACCCCGCGTGGCGGGGACGACCACGCCCGCACCCTGCTGATGCACCCGCTCGTGCGGGACGCCGGCCGGCTTCAGCGGGACCTGGCCGAGCACATGAGGGAGTACGCGGCCGCGATAGCCGATCTGGTGGTCTGCGCCACGGCCGGGCTGAGCGAGGACGACCCCCGTGACTGGCCGCGCTGGCGGCTGCTGCTCCCGCACTGCGACGCCCCGCTGGCCCTGATCGGCGACCCGTACGAGGCGGAGGACGACCTGGTCTCCAAGGCGCTTCGGTCGGCGGCGGCCGGGGCCCGGCATCTGATCCGGAGGGGCTGGCTGGACCGGGCGGAGGAAGTGCTCGGGGCGTGCGAGCCGGTGGTCCTCGCGTGCGGCCCACGCGACCCCGACGCGCTCGAAGTGCGGTCCGCCGCAGCCCATCTGCTCCATCTGCGCGGCCGGCTGTCGGCGGCCGAGTCGCTGCTGCGTACCGTCCTTGAGGACACGCGAGCCCTGTTCGGCGACGCGGCCGGTGAGACCGCCGACGCCCGGTACGCACTGGCGAACCTGCTCAACGGCCGGGGGCGCCCGGTCGAGGCGGAGACCGAGTACCGCGCGGTCCACGCCACGCGCCGGACCCTGCTGGGCGAGCGCGATCCGCGGACCCTCGCGGCCCGCAAGGGCGTGGCCTGGATGGCCCGGTACCGAGGACTGCTCGCGGAGGCCGAGGAGGAGTACCGGCTGCTCCTGGACGCCTACCGGGAGACCCTGGGCGCGAACCACCCCGACACCCTGGTCACCCGGCACGAGATGGCCCAAGTGCTGCACGAGCGCGGTATGTTCCGGCAGGCCGAGCAGGAGCTGCGCCAGACGCTCGGGGTGTGCGCGGACGTACTGGGCGAGCGCCACCCGAGCACGCTCGCGGTGCGCCACGACCTCGCGGACGTCCTGCGCGACCGCGGCCTGCTCGTGGAGGCCGAGCAGGAGTTCCGTACGGTGCTCGGGCTGCGCGCCGACGCCTACGGCGAGGATCACCCGGAGACCGTGGCCGCCCGGCACGGCCTGGCCACCGTGCTGCGCGACCGGGGCTGGCCCGGTGACGCGGAGACCGAGTTCCGGGAGGTCTTCGAGGTCCAGCGTCGGCTGCTCGGCGACATGCACCCCCACACCCTGGTGGTCCGGCACAACCTCGCCGACCTGCTCATGGAGCGCGGCCAACTGGAAGCGGCGGAGACGGAGTTCAGGGAGGTGTACGCGGCGCGCCGGGAGGTGCTCGGCGAACAGCACCTGCTGACCCTCTCGGTACGGCACGGCGCGGCGCACGTCCTGCACCTGCGGGGCCGTACCGACCGGGCCGAGACCGAGTACCGCACGGTCCTGGCGGACTGCGTGGAGACCCTCGGCCCCCGCCACCCGGGCACGCTCGCGGTCCGGCACAACCTCGCCGACCTCCTCAAGGACCAGGGCCGACTCGCCGCGGCGGAACAGGAGTTCAGGGAGGTCTACGAGGCCCGGCGGACCGTACTGGGCGAACAGCACCTGCTGACGCTGTCCGTACGGCACGGCGCGGCGCACGTCCTGCATCTGCGCGGGCACGTCGAGCAGGCGGAGGCGGAGTACCGGACGGTGCTCGCGGACTGTGTGGAGACGCTGGGACGGCGGCACCCCGGAACCCTGGCGGTCCGGCACAACCTGGCCGGACTGCTCTGCCTCAAGGGCGAACTGCGCGCCGCCGAGGTGGAGTTCACGGAGGTACGGGAGGCCTGTGAGGAGGTGCTGGGACTACGGCATCCCCGGACCCTGGCCGCCCGGGAGGCCCTCGCCCGTCTGCGCTCCGGGAATCAGGCGCCCAGGGACCCGGACTCGGCGGCGGGCTCGTAGCCCGGAAAGCGCGCGGGGATCTGCGCGAGGTCCCACAGGGCGAGAACCTTGTCGTCGTAGAAGTCGTCGGACTCGTCGTCGTCGATGACCTGGAGGGGCTCGGGCAGTCCGAAGGGGGCCAGCCGGAGGTTGATCGGCCGCCACCAGCCGGTGACGATGTCGGTGTTGGCGGCCGTCCGGGAGAAGGTCGTGGTGAGCAGGTAGCGCGAGCCGCTCTCCCGGAAACGGGTCAGCGCCTCCACCACGTGCTGGTAGGAGAAGTGCACGAGGGCGTCCCGGCACACGATGAGGTCGACGCGCGGCACGGGCTGGGCGGTGAAGTCGAGCAGCTGGAACTCCCGCCCCGGACCGGGGTGGTCGGCGCGGTTGGCCGAGACGAGCTCCGCGACGACGTCCCCGCCGAGGTAGGAGGCGCCGTGCAGGTCGACGTACCGCATCCAGTTGAAGTCGCCGCACGGCGCGTCCAGCACGGAGCGGACGCCCAGGTCCTCGACGAGTGCGCCGAGCCGGCCGATCACCCGCTTCATGCGCTGCAGTTCGGAGCCCGGTCCGGAGCGGGTCTCGTCGGAGCCCCAGCGGTTGGTGCGGTAGATGTCCGTGAACACGTCGTGCAGGTCGGCCTCGTCACGGGCGTCGGTGACATCGACGTAGCGCCGTGCGTCCACGTCGTAGACGGGCTCCCCTGGATTGCTCACGTACCGCGGGGTCAATGACGTCCTCTTTCGCTGCCCGTCGGCGGGACGTAGGGCAGCCCACCGGTACAACTCGGCAGCATAACGCTCCTCAGGGCCGGACCTGGATCAGCGCACGGGTCCCGCCGGTCCGCCAGCGCTGCCCATCCGCCTCGACCAGCGCGGCCTCCGTACGCTCGTCGAGCCCGGTGATCACATCGGACTTCAGTGTGCGCAGGGCGGCGAGCGGCCCCGGGAAGTGGGCGGTCACATCGGCGAAGGACGTCGTCGGGGCCCACCAGCGATCCCCCACCAGGCGCCGGTAGTTGAGGTCGCCCTTCAGCACGGTCAGCGCGGCCCCGCCGATCTCCGCACGAAGGTCGTCGGGCATGTCCGCGTAGGGCAGCGGGGCGCAGGAGAAGGCGTGCGCGCGGACGCTCAGCCGCCCGTCGCCCATGGCGTCCCACAGCCGGCGCCCGTAGGCCGCGGCCTCCCCCGGTGCCCGCACGAGCCGGCGCAGCGCGTCGACGACGTCGGCGGTGGTGGCGTCGGAGACGTAGTAGGGGTACGGCTTCACGTGCAGCAGAGCCCGCTCGATACGCCCGTGTTCGAGGAGGTGGGCGATGAGGAGGAGATCGGGGATCAGCTCGCGCCCGGCGTTGTCGGCGATGAGGCAGAGGGTGCCGGCGCCGTCGAGCAGTGCCCACAGCCGCTCGCTGTCGTCGGCGACCAGGTCGGACACGGCGTCACGTTCCTCGGCCCCGCCGTCGGAGAGCCGGAACCCGAGGTCGGCGCGGTTGCCCCACAGCGATCCGTGCAGCAGGGCCGCGCCCTGCTCCTCGGCCGGCCGCAGGGCGAGTTCGTCCAGCGCGGCCAGTTCCTGGTCCGTCTCCGGGGAGTCGAGTTCGGCGAGCTTGGAGGGCCTGAAGGGGTCGATGCCCTGCCAGGGGCCGGGCCCGAAGTAGCCGACGGCGTCGAGGAGTCGGCGGTAGAAGTAGCTCTCGGACCAGAGCCAGGGCACGTCGAACCAGGACTGACCGAGATGGGTGTCGATCCCCCACTCGCCCCACGCCCCGTCCGGGAGCGGCTCGATCACGCCCTTGGTGCAGCTGTCGAGCAGGGCGTCGAGAGCGCGGTGCTGTCCGGGGCCGTAGGGGAACGCCTCCCGCACCTGCGCGATGATCGCGGGATGCCGCTCGGCGAGCACGCTGTGGGGGAAGGAGCCGGGTTCATTGGCGAGGACGACAGCGGCGCTGAGAGACATACGCCGACTGTAGCCACCTCTCACGCACCCCTCGACTCCTGCTCCAGCTGACTCACCAGAGCCAGGTAGCGGGCCCGGCGGGGAACCGGCACCAGACCCCGGATCATCACGTGCCACATCTCGGCGAGTCGCCGCGGCTGGCGCCCCACCGGCTCCAGATGCCGTCCCACGACCCGGGTCCCGACGAAGAAGCAGACCAGCGAGTGCGCCACCGCGTCCACGTCGGTGTCCGGATGGAGGTCGGACTCCTTGACCGCGCCCTGCAGTCTCCCCGTGGCGAGGTCCAGCCACTCCGTGAACGGATGCCGCAGCGGCGGCCGCACCGCGACTCCCCCGGTGGCGAGCCGGAGCCCGGCCCGCAGCACCGGCCCCTCGACCGACAGCCGCGCTATCCCGAAGGTGATGCGGACCAGTGCCTCCAGTGAGGTGTACCCCCGGGCGTCCACGTCGCCCGCCACCTGCCGCGAGGCCCGGGACTGGATCTCCATGATCGCGTGGGCGAGGTCGTCCTTCGCCGCGAAGTGGAAGTACAGCGCGCCCTTGGTGACTTGGGCGTGCTCGACGATGTCGCTGAGACTGGTCGATTCAAAGCCACGGCGGTCGAACAGATCGGCGGCGGCGGTGATGATCGTCGCTCGGGTCTGTTCAGCGCGTAACTGCCTCGGCATCGACTGCACACTCCTGGTACGGAAAAGAACGGGTCATGCCGTTTGTTTCTCACTCCCTGTACACGATATCTCACCCTTCGGCGACACCCACCCGGCACTCGAAGACCACGGATTCCCCTTGCAGCGCTACGAGTTGTACGTCGGCGCCGCCCTCCTCGCTCACTTCCATCCGGACCGGCCGGTCGAGTTCCGCGTACTGGTGGAAGGCGGCATGGAAGGAGAAGGGCACCCGGGGCGGCATCCCCTTGTGTGCGCGTGCCGCCTGGCGGGCGGCCTCCAGGAGGAGCATGCCGGGGATGTGGTCCAGCGGGTGGTCGAAGAAGACCGGGTGTGCGGTATCGACCCGGAGCAGCCAGCGGCCGGGGCGTCCCGCGGGCGACAGGAGGACGTCGGCGCTCAGGGCCCGCCCCACCGCGGCGGCGGGCAAGGGCGGGGGCAGCGGTCGCGGCAGCCGCAGGGCACCGACGTCGGCGGTGCGCCCTCCGCGCAGTCGGCGGTAGACGGACTCGTTCGTCCAGGTCACGGCGATGTGGCCGGTGGCGACCCGCTCACCGCCCAGGCGCAGGTCGGCGTCGTAGCGGAGCGCGGCCGGGCGGCCGGCACGGCGGCGGACCTCCGTGACGGTGATGTCGATGACGGGCTCGGCGGGGGCCGCGCCGACGGCCAGGTGTTCGGGGCGCGTGTCGACGCGCAGCTCCTGTAACACGAACTGGTGACCGAGCGGAACCTGGTACGCCGCGTGGGCGAGCAGCGCCCCGCACTGGCGGACCGTTTCTGCAATCAACAGCGGCTCGTAGGCCGAGCGGTCAGGGGACACGTGTAACTGATGGGCGCGCGGCCACTGGGCGGTGATGGTGAACCGGTCGGCGTCGAGCCCGTCGGTGTGCACCCGCGTCCAGCCGGTGAGCAGGATCTCCGCGACGGCCGCGCGGTGCACGAACTCACGTGGGACGGTGGCGGTCAGGAGCCCTGACCCGGCCGGGGCCTGCGTGAACCGCCGTGACTCTGGCATGTTTCCCCCTCGTTCCCCCGAAGCGATGACGGACGGTGAGGTGCCCGTGTCGGTGAGCGATAGAGTACGAGGGATTCCGGTCTGTTTTCAATGTGACCTGATCGAGACCGGACGAGATCCGAACTCGGCGCATGGGAGGGGTTCTTATGGCGAGACAGGAGCGCGCCATCAGGACACGCAGGACGATCGTGGAGGCCGCGGGTGCCGTCTTCGACGAGCACGGGTACGCCGCGAGCACCATCGCGATGGTGCTGGAGCGGGCCGATGTCACCAAAGGCGCCCTGTACTTCCACTTCCCCTCCAAGGAGTCCCTGGCCCAGGCCGTGCTCGACGAGCAGTTGTCGCTGGGTGCCGTACCGCCGCATCCGTGCAAGGTGCAGGAGATCGTCGACATGACGTTCGTCTTCGGGCAGCGGCTGCGGACCAACGCGCTGCTGAAGGGGAGCGTGCGGCTGACGGTGGATCAGTGCGCGCCGCCCGGCGTCGATCACACGGGGCCGTTCCGGCAGTGGAGCGAGCATCTGGTGGCGATGCTTCAAGAGGCCCGGGAACAGGGCGAGTTGCTGCCCACGGTGGAGCCGCGGGACACGGCGGACCTGCTGGTCGGGGCGTTCGCCGGGGTGCAGCTGATGTCACGGGCGCTGCACGGACGGGAGGATCTCGGGCACCGGATCTCCGTGATGTGGGCCCATCTGCTGCCGAGCATCGCGGTGCCGGGGCTGCTGATCGGCCTCGACAGCCGCCCCGACCGCGGGGCACGGGTGCTGGCGTCCGTCGGGAGCGGTGAACTGGTGGGCGCCGAGGCGTGATCGGGGCGGGGCCTTGCGACGGGGGCCGAGCGGTGCGCCGGTGTGACGGGAGCTGAGCGGGCCGGCCCTTCCGACGAGTGCCGAGCGAGGTGGGCCCGTGTGACGGGTGCCGCACGAGGCGGCCGGTACTACGGATGCCGCACGAGGCGGCCGGTACGACGGGTGCCGAATGAGGTGGGCCGGTGCGGCGGATGCCGAGTGAGGTGGGCCGGTCGGTGCCCCATCCGCACCGGCCGGCCCACCTCGTCGGGGGAAGGTCGCTCAGAAGGTGAGCTTCCAGCTGTTGAGCGTGCCCGTGTCCTGGGCGGCCGTGTCCTGGACGCGCAGCTTCCAGGTGCCGTTGGCCGTCTCGGAGGAGGCATTGACGGTGTAGGTGGTGTTGACGTTGTCCGCGGAGTCCGAGGAACTCGCCGCCTTCAGGCTGTACACCGTGCCGTCCGGGGCGACGAGGCCGATCACCAGGTCACCGCGGTAGGTGTGGGTGATGTCGACGCCGACCTGCAGGGTCGAGGGGGCGTTGCCGCTGCGGCCGCTGACGGCGATGGAGGACTCGATCGCGGAGCCGTTGTCCGGGACGGCGACGGCGGTGGTGCTGGAGAAGGTCGTCCCCGTCGTCGTACCGCCGCCGCTCACGGCCGCCACGGTCTTCGCCGCGTCCGCGAGGCCCGCGCCGCAGCCGCCCGAGCAGGCGCCCGGCAGCGGACGGGCGTTGTTCTTGATGGCGGTCTCGATCTGCGCCGGGGTCAGCGAGGGGTTCGCCGACTTCACCAGCGCGACCAGGCCCGCGATGTGCGGGGTGGCCATGCTGGTGCCCTGGTAGTAGGCGTACGACTCCGAAGAGGGCGTGGACGCACCGGAGTTGAGCGTGGACAGGATGCCGTTGGCGGTGCCGGTGCTGGTCTGGCCGCCCGGCGCCGAGATGTCCACCAGCGAGCCGTAGTTGGAGTACGAGGCCTTGGCGCCGGAGCGGTTGGTGGCGGCGACCGAGATGATGTTGTTGCAGTTGCCCGGGGAGTGGCCGGAGACGTTCTCGTTGTCGTTGCCCGCGGCCACGACGACGGTCGTACCGCGGCCGACGGCATTGTTGATGGCGGTCTGGGTCGCCGAGGTGCAGGCGCCGTCGCCGCCGAGGCTCATGTTGATGACCTTGGCGACGTTGGTGTTGGCGGGCACGCCGGAGACGGTGCCGCCGGACGCCCAGGTGATGGCGTCGATGATGTCGGAGTCGTAGCCGCCGCACTTGCCGAGGACGCGCACCGGGGAGATCTTCGCGCCGTATGCGATGCCCGCGACACCCTTGCTGTTGTTGGTGACCGCGGCGATGGTGCCGGCGACGTGCGTGCCGTGCCAGGAGGAGCTGGAGGCCGGGATGCCCGAGCCGCACTCGTTGGCCGCGTAGTAGTCGCCCGGGTCGGCCGGGTTGCTGTCGCGGCCGTTGCCGTCGACGGAGACCGCGGTGTCGGAGATGAAGTCGTAGCCGCCGACGATGTTCGCCGCGAGGTCCGAGTGGGTGACGTAACCGGTGTCGATGACGGCGACGGTGACCCCGGTGCCGGTCGACGTCGGCCAGGCCGCCGGCACGTTCATGCCGGCCGTGGACTCGAACAGGTCCCACTGCTTGGCGTACTCGGTGTCGTTCGGGTCGGCCTGCGGCTTGTTGAGGCGGTCCGGCACGACGTAGGCGACCTGCGGGTCGGCCTTGAACTCGGCCACGGCGTCGGCGACTTCGGCCTTGCTGGGGTCCGCGCCCAGGTCGACGAGGGCGGCACCGGTGCCGAGTCTGCGCTGGAAGTCGGCGTCCTTGGCGGCGGCGTCGGCCTCGGCGGCCTTGTTCGACGTGGCCTCGGCGGCGCCGGACTTGTAGCCGACGATGAGGCGCTCGGCCTGGACGCCGGGAGCCGCCTCGGTGAGCGCGGCCGGGACGGCGGCCTGCTGGACGGGGGCGTCCTGGGCGGCGGCGACGGAGGCCGTGCCGACGGAGAGCAGGGCCGCGGAGACGGCGGCGGCGGATATCAGCTTCCGCCGGAGGGAGGGGGAGGTACGCAAGGGCTTGCCTTTCGTAGCCGTGCTCCGGGCAGCGCGGAGCGGCAGTCGATCGCTTCGTCGATGAAGCGGCGGGGGGGGTGAAGCCAAGAGCGCGGCGGCCGGCCGGAGGGGGAGAGCGTGACCCGTTCGGGGTTACCTGGGAGTCAGCTGTGGTCGAACGATAGGCAAAGAGAAGGTCATGCGGATACAGGGGAAACCCTTGACCCGGCCGGGAACCCACCCTCTGCGATGGCCGGTTGACCGCGGATGGCCGCTTTGCCCGCGTCTGAACGCGGGCGAACGACGTCCGCTCGCGGGCGAACGGAGCCGGCTTCCGGGCGAACGACCCGGCGCGCCGGTGAACGCGGGCGGCTGCTGCCCCGTACTGCACGGAAGCCCGTCGTTCCCGCGCCGCCCGAGGAGGCGTTCCGGATGGCCCGGATGCCCTGGACAACCGCCCGTCGTACGAGTGCGGCGCTCGCCGCCCTGAGCCCGTTCCTGCTGACCGTGTTCGCGGCGGCGCCCGCGCAGGCCCACGGGGCCCCCACAGATCCGGTCAGCCGGGTCTTCGCCTGCTCCCCCGACGGCGACTCCACGGGCACCACCGCGTGCCGGGCGGCCGTCGCGGCGAACGGCTCCGCCTTCACCGCGTGGGACAACCTGCGGGTCGCGAACGTCAACGGCCGGGACCGGCAGACGATCCCCGACGGAAAGCTGTGCAGCGGCGGCCTGCCCGCCTACCAGGGCCTCGACCTGGCCCGCTCCGACTGGCCGGCCACGCGCCTGTCTCCCGGCGCGACCCTGACCATGAAGTACGTCTCGACGATCCCGCACACCGGGACGTTCCGCATGTACCTCACCGAGCCCGGCTACGACCCGTCGAAGCCGCTGAAGTGGTCCGATCTTCCGGAGCAGCCGTTCGCCCAGGTGAAGGACCCGGCGCTGACGGACGGCGCGTACCGGATCAGGATGACGCTGCCGAAGGACCGCACGGGCCGGCAGGTGCTGTACACGATCTGGCAGAACACCAGTACCGCGGACACGTACTACTCGTGCTCGGACGTGGTGTTCCCGGCGGCGGCCGAGGACAAGGGTGCCGCGGCGGGTGCAGGGGCCTCCCCGACGCCGTCGAAGAGTGCGAAGAAAGAGCCCGCGACGAGTCCGGCGCCGACCACGCCGGCCGCCGTTGCCACGCCGGCACCTTCCGTGGCCCGTTCGGCGGCCGCGGCCGTTCCCGACTCCACTCCGGTGGCCGCCGACGCCGATCCCGGCTCCGGACCCTCCGCGCCCATGCTGGCGGGCGGCGCCGCCGGGGTGTTGGTACTCACCGGCGGCGCCGCCCTGGCGCTTCGTCTGCGTCGACGCTGAACTACGTTGCTACGAGGTTCAGTTGACGTAGACCGGCTGGCCGTCAGCGGTCACCGGGCTGTACTTCGCGGTCCAGAACCCGCTGGCGGGGCACAGCGAGGAACCGGACGTCCGGCTGAACTGCTGGTTGGCGAACTTGATGCTGTTGTCGGTGTTGTCGGCCGTGCCGGACAGGCCGGACGCCGCCTGGTAGACACAGCTGACGCTGCCCAGCAGGGTGCGCAGCACGACGGTGGTCTGGATGGCGGAACCGCTCGCCGGGGTCACGGCGACGGAACCGTCGGAGGACACGGCGGTGGTGTACGGCAGGTTGTTCACCGTGATGCTGGTGACGCCGAGGACACCGACCACGTTGGAGGTGCAGCTGCTGAAGGTCTGCCCGGTCAGGGACTCGGTGGCGGTGCCCGGCGCGGTGGGGTTGCTGCCGACCGTGGCGGTGAACGTGGAGGCCGAGCAGGTGATGCCGCTCGTGCCCGTCGCGCTGGAGTAGAGGGTCGCGGTGGTGCCGCTCGCCAGGGACGCGCTGATGGTCGAGCCCTCGGCGACGTTGGGGCCGCCGACCGAGCCGGTGGTGAGGACCGCGACGTCGGCCGCCGCGGCGGGGGCGGACGCGGCGACGGCCACGGGAAGCGCGAAGGCGGCGGCAGCGGCGGTGAGGGAGAGCAGAGAACGCATACGCATGCGGGGTTGCCTCTTTCCTGAGGTGAGGGTGGGTGTGGGGGGCGCGGACGCGCGTCGGCGTCCGCCGTTGCCGACCCGTCACGCCTTCTCCGTACGTGACGGACCGGCAACGGCATCCGGCCGGCGGCGACCGGGCGCCCCATGGGGGAGGGCTCCGGCCGGGCCGGGCGAGAGGTGGCGAGCCCGGCACGGCCCAGGGGGGAAGCGGCCGGTTCGGGTGCCGTGGAGGGTCGGACTCGGGCGGTGCGGAGCCCGTGCTGGACAGATGGTCCGGGAAACGTGGGCAGGTGCCGCCCGACAACTTGGATCCGGCGCCACGGATCCGGGGGAAGCCAGGGAGAGTTGTAGACCTGATCATCCGTCAACGTCAAGGTGCAGAAGGGGAGTTGATCATCGATCGACTCTTTTTTCAGGTGGCAGGGACGTTGTGGATCACAGGTGGCACATAATCAACACCCTTTACTCACAACTTGCTTGACCCATGAGCGTAACCGCCGGTAACTTCCGTGGCATTACTGCGGAGTACGGGAAAGCCCTTGCAGCCGCCGGGGGTTGGAAGAACACGTGCGCCGCAGCCGATGTCCGCGCCAGGACACCAAGCCACTGAAGCCGTAACACCGCACGTGAGCCCCACTTGCGTTGACTATGCCCCTGGGAGCAGCACATGGCCTCGTCCGTCGGCACCACCTCCGAGACCCCCGAAAGCGGTTCCGCACCCGAAGCCCCCGACACCCCCGCCAGACGCGGGCGGGTCCGGGGTCGCCGGGCCGCGATCATGGCCGTGCCGGCCGTCGCGATCACCGCGGGTCTCGCGATCATGACCGCCGAGGGTGCTCTGGGCGTCCAGTTCGCCATCTCCGGCATGCCCTTCACCGTCACCGCGGAGAACCTCGACGGCACCGGGTTCGAGCAGTTCGGCGGCCTCGACAACATGGCGGAGAACAGCCCGAACGCCGGCGACAGCGGTGGTCAGGTGCTGGTCGTGACCTCCGCCATCAAGAAGGCGACGCTCAGCAAGCTGTGCCAGAGCGTCGACCTGGGCGGCACCAACCTGCTCATCAAGGCGGGCCAGGGGAAGGACAAGGTCGAGGCGACCGACCTGACCACGGACTCGACCGAGCTCACCGGTAACGCCTCCTTCGACAACATCGAGATCGGCAACGACGCCAGCACCCTCACCAAGGCGGGTGTGAAGGGTCCCATCGGCGTGTTCAGCCAGCAGGCCGACACCGTGCACATCGGTGACCTGCGACAGACCAACTACGCGACCACGGCAGGTGTGTTCAAGCTTCCCGGCCTCAAGCTCAGCTTCAGCGACAAGGGTTGCTGATGGCGAGCCAGGAGCCGGCGAGCGGGCACGAGCCTCAGGACGGGCAGCTGTCTGTGGCCGGCCAGGACGCGTTCACCCGCTGGGTGAACGGGCGCCCCTTCTTCGGCGGACTGTGGCTCACGCTGGGCGGGGCCTGGATCCTGCTCACCATGAAGGCCTCGATCAAGGTCGTCATGCACGTCGGGATGCAGGGAGTGGCGGGCTACCTCCTGCCGACCATGATGATCCTGGTGGGTCTGCTGACCCTCTTCAGTCCGGCGCAGCGTCTGTTCTACTCGATCGTCGGCGTCCTGTGCTCGATGGGCACCTGGCTCACCTCGAACCTGGGCGGCTTCATGGTCGGCCTCCTGCTCGGGGTCGTGGGCAGCATCCTCACCTTCGGCTGGCTGCCCGACCAGGAGCCGCGGGTGAGCCGTCGCGAGCGGCGCGGGCCGGCACAGCAGGCGCCGCACGACGGCCCGGCGACCGAGACGGGACCGACCGGTACCGACACGGCTCAGGCCCACATGGCCGCAGGTACCCCGCAGACCGCACAGTGACCCGGATGCGCGGGCCGTTCCCGCAACCGGCTCGCGCATCCGCCCTCCCGGGGCTCCGCGCGCAGGCCGCCCGTCACACGCCGGGCAGCCTGCGCGGTTCGACGCGTTCCTCGACCGCCGTGTCGCCGTCGCGCGTGACGACGTAGGCGCCCTTTCCGGGGACCTCGGTCACGGCCTCGACGAGTTCGGTGCCGCGGTAGACCAGCCCGACGCCGTCGTCCGTGCAGTGGGTGGCGGGCAGGGTGCCGTCCGCGACGAGCCGGTGGATCAGGGGGCGACGGCCCGGGTCGCTGTCGTAGTGCACCCCGTTGCCGTACGGCAGAAAGCCCAACGCGTCGGTCAGCGGCCTGAGTTCGGGGCCGTACGAGTCCGTGGTGCCGCCCTGGAACCAGCACAGGGAACCCGCGCTGACCCCGCTGAGCACCACGCCGGACTCCCAGGCCCGGCGCATGATCCGGTCGAGGCCGTGCACCCGCCACACGGCGAGCAGGTTCGCCACCGAGCCGCCCATGACCCACACCACGTCCTGCTCCAGGACGGTGCCCTCGACGTCGTCCAGGTTGGGCATGGGGAACAGCTGGAGCGGTGTGAGATCGAAGCCGGCCACCCGGGCCGCCTCGTGCATACGTGCCGTGAAGTGCTCGGCGTCCCCGATGGCCGTGCCGACGTACATCACGCGCGGCCTGCGGCCGTGGGCGCCGGAGAGCTCGACGGCGTGGTGCACCAGTGCGTGGAACGACACCATGGTGCGACCGCCGGTGCGGTGCCCTCCCGAGGTGGCGACGATCGTCGGTTGTGAGGCCATTCCCGTGATCATAGTCAGCGGCCCGGCGGGGAGGGACGGGAACGGGGACGGGGACGGGGACGGGAGCATGCTCGACGGGGCGGGCGCCGTTCAGCCGGATCGCCTCGGTGCCGGACGTCTCGGTGCCGGACGTCTCGGTGCCGGATCGCCTCGGTGCCGGACGTCTCGGTGCGGACCCTCGCGAACGCAACCCCGCTACCGCCACCTCCCTGTGCGTGCTGACGTGAAGATCATTACGATGCGGAACCGAGAAGCCACTACAAGGGGCTGATCACTTGACTACCGGCGGTCACACGCGGTTGGCTCCTGGCCAGTGAAAGTCACCCGGCCGACGCGCCCGCGTTCCGGCCACCCTTTCGCGTTCCGCCTGCTAGGCCGCACAGCGAGGTGCCGCACCCATGAACACTCCTCCCCCACCTCGGACTTCCTCGAGATCCCTGCGCGTGGCCGCCTTCACCTCCGTCGTCCTCCTGCTGCTCGCCGGCTGCTCGGGCGCCGGTGACGACTCCCGGCTCGACACGGGCACGGCGGAGCGGGCGGGCGCCGCAGGGCTGAGGATCGCCCTGATCACCCATGCCGGCAAGGACGACGCCTTCTGGGAGCGGGTGCGCAAGGGCGCCGAGGCCGCCGCCGCCAAGGACGGTGTCGAGCTGACGTACGCGAACGACCCCGACTCGACGGGCCAGGCCCAGCTGGTGCGCGACGCGATCGGCGACCGGGTCGACGGCATCGCGGTGACCCTGGCCAAGCCCGCCGCGATGAAGGCACCGGTGGCCGCGGCGCGGGCGGCGGGCATCCCGGTGGTGGGCCTCAACTCCGGTATCGACGCCTGGAAGTCGCAGGGGGTGCTGCAGTACTTCGGCCAGGACGAGATCGTGGCAGGCGCGGCCGTCGGGAACAAGCTGAACGGCCTGAAGGTCAAGCACGCCCTGTGCGTCATCCACGAACGGGGCAACGTGGCCCTGGAGGCGCGCTGCGCCGGCGTGAAGAAGACGTTCGGCGGCGAGACCGAGAACCTGTACGTGGAGGGCACCGACCCCGAGGCCGTGGACGCGGTCCTCACCGCCAGGCTGCGGCAGGACTCCGACATCGACGAAGTCGTCACCCTCGGCGCGCAGTTCGCGCTGGACGCCGTGGACTCGGTGCAGGCCGCCGGCAGCAGGGCCCGGGTCGCCACCTTCGATCTCAACGACGACCTGGTCAAGGCGATCCGCTCCGGAAGCGTGCAGTTCGCGGTGGACCAGCAGCCGTATCTGCAGGGCTACCTCGCGGTGGACTCGCTGTGGCTGTACAGGACCAACGGCAACATCAGCGGGGGCGGCGTGGCTCCCGTGCTCACCGGTCCCGCGTTCGTCACCCGGACGAACGTCGCCTCGGTCGCGAAGTTCGCCGCCGCCGGCACCCGGTGACCTCCCCTGTGACCCCCGGAACGGCCCACCCCGTTCTCCCTGACCGCCCAAGGACGACCATGCCCGACCGGAAAGGTGCCCGGCGCCGCCTCGGCTCCATACGTCTCTCCCTCATCATGCTGGCGCTGGTGCCGAGCGTCACGCTCACCGCGATGTGGGCCGTGACGACCAGCCAGTTGTTCTCGGAAGGCCTACGGCTGCGCTCGCAGACCGAGCTGAGCAGGTCGACCGGTGCGATGGGTACCGAGGCCACGCTCGCGCTGCAGGGGGAACGCGCGGTGTCCGCCGCCTGGTTGGCCGAGGTGCCCGGTTCCCGGGCCGCCCTGGACGAGAAGCGCGCGGCCACGGACGCGGCGGTCGCCAAGCTGGTGCGGCAGTCCGACGAGATCCAGCGGGCGCCCTCGCGCGTCGCCGACCAGCTGTACTCGGTCCTCGGCTCGGTGGGCAGCCTGGAGTACTACCGCGACCAGGTGGACCGCCCCACCGACATCACCGCCCAGCAGGCCCTCGACCAGTACACGTCGATCATCGATGACCAGATCCACGCCTTCCAGCAGCTCTCGCAGGTCGACGACGGCGACCTCACCTCTCAGGCCGGGCCGCTCGTCGCGCTCGAACACGCGGCGGAGCTGACCTCGCAGGAGGACGTGGCGCTCACCCTGGCCTGGCCGTCCGGTCATCTCGACGAGAACGCCTGGGAGCAGTTCGTCCAGCTGGTGAACACGCGCCGGTGGCTCGTCGAGGACCAGATCGTGCCCGCGCTCAGCGGCAGCGCGAAGACACAGACCGAGCGGATCCTGACGAGCGCGGACTGGCGCACGCTGACGGCGGTCGAGGACCAGGTCCTCGCCGCGCGGCCCGCCGACGGCACGGGGCGGGTGGCCCTGCCGGACGCGGGGAAGCGGTGGACGGCCGCGATGGAGCGGGTCTCCGTCAGTTACACCGCCCTGATCCGGCAGCAGACCTCCGCGCTGCTGAACCGGAGCGCGGACAAGGCGCACGAGCAGCTGCTGACGGCGGCCTCGCTCAGCGCGGGCGGGCTGATCGCGCTGCTGATCTGTCTCGTGATGTCCTGGCGGATCACCCGCTCGCTGTCCCGGCGGCTGCGCGGCCTGCGCGAGGCCACGCTGGGTCTGGCCCAGGAGCGGCTGCCGGACGTGGTGGCCCGGCTGGAACGCGGCGAGAAGGTCGACGTGGACCGGGCCGCGCCCGAGCTGGACTACGGCTCGGACGAACTCGGGCAGGTGGCCAAGGCGTTCAACGCGGCACAGCGGACGGCCGTGGTGACCGCCGTCGAACTCGCCGACACCCGGCGGGGGTTCCAGAAGGTGATCCTCGGGATCGCCCGGCAGAGCCAGAACCTGGTCAACCTCCAGCTCAGCCGGCTGGACACGCTGGAGCGCGAGCACCAGGACCCGGACGTGCTGTCGGGGCTGTACGAACTCGACTCCACGGCCAGCCAGTTGCGGCGGTACGAGGAGAACCTGGTCATCATCAGCGGCGGGCAGCCGCGGCGCAGCTGGACCGAACCGGTCGCGCTGATCGACATCCTGCACAGTGCGGTGGGTGAGGTCGCCGAGTACCAACGGGTGCAGGTGCACACGGAGGAGGAGGTCTGTCTGGCCCCGCCCGCGGTGGCGGACGTGATCCACCTGCTGGCCGAACTGATCGAGAACGCGACGCTGTACTCGCCGGCACCGAGTCCCGTCGGGGTGCGGGCCGCGCTGGTCGGCAAGGGCCTGGCCGTCGAGGTCGAGGACCGGGGCCTCGGCATGTCGGAGGACGAGTACACCGCCTTCAACGCCCAGCTGGCCGAGGAGCCCAAGTTCGACGTGGTCGCGCTCGCCGACGATCTCCGCCTCGGCATGTTCGTCATCGCCCGCCTCGCCAACCGGCACGGCATCCAGGTGACCCTGCGCGCCTCGCCGTACGGCGGAACGACGGCGATCGTGCTGATCCCGCACGAGATCGTCGTACGGGAGGAGGACGAACCGAAGACCCTGCCCGGACCGACGGCTCTGGAGCTGGGAGCCGCGACGCGGGGAGGACGTACGGAGAGCGGCGGCGGAGCCCTGGTGGGCGCGGGGCACGCGGAGAGCGGCGCCGGAGCCCCGGTCGGCTCGGGGTACGCGGACGGTGACGCCGAGGGCCCGGCCGCTGCGGGCCGCGTGCCGGGAGCCGTGGAGGCCGACGGCGCCGAGGGCACGGAAGACGTCCCGGACACCGGCGACCCGGCCGCAATCACGGGCCCCACTGCGGCTTCCGGGGACGCGGCAGGCTCGGCGGGCGTGGGGAGTTCGGGTGCCCCTGCTGCCGCCGTGGAGGCCGGGAAGTCGGGCGATCCGGCTGCCACCGTGGAGGCCGAGAAGTCGGGCGATCCGGCAGACGGCTCCGCGGGCACCGCCGGTTCGGGCGATCCGGCAGACGGCTCCGCGGGCACCGCCGGTTCGGGCGATCCGGCAGACGGCTCCGCGGGCACCGCCGGTTCGGGCGATCCGGCAGACGGCTCTGCGGGCGCCGGGGGTTCCGCCGACCGTCCGGGCGGGCTTGCGCCGCTCCCCCGGCGGGTGCCGCAGACCAGTCTGGCGGTCGAGCTGCGGGAGGACGCCCCGGCTGCCTGTGAGGAAGAGGGCGCCGACGAGTTCACCGCCGACCACGCTGCCTCCTCGCTCGCCGGATTCCAGCGCGGGACGCTCCGCGCCCGGGACGAGGACGACCTCTCGGGCACCCCGGAGGACCTGACGGCGGGGGCCGGACCGGCGGACGAACCGAAAGAGGCGCCCTCCCCCGGGGCCGACCCGCACGGCACCCCCGACCCGCACGGCACCCCCGAGGACACGGCACCCGAGGACACGGCACCGGCAGACCGCACCCCCTCCCCCGGCCCCCCGACCACCCCCGGCGCGCAAACCCCGCTCCACGCCGAAGAGGTCCTCCCCGATGGTCCGCCGCCCGACGTGGCCGTCGCCGCCCGTACTCCGCATACCGATCGCTCGTGAAGGACACCCCATGACACGCCCCACCCCCGCCACGCACACCCAGCTGGACCAACTGCTCACCGGACTCGTGGAGCGGGTCGCCGACGTGACGCAGGCTGTCGTGCTCTCGGAGGACGGGCTGGTCGTCAGCAAGTCCACCGGGTTCCTGCGCGACGACGCCGAGCGGCTGGCGGCGACCGCGTCCGGTCTGATGAGCCTGAGCAAGGGCGTCAGCATGGACTTCCGCGGCGGCCCGGTGCGCCAGGCCCTCATCGAGATGGCCAACAGCTTCCTGATCCTCACCTCCGCGGGGCCCGGCGCCCATCTCGTCGTCCTCACCGGACCGAACGCCGACGTCGGTGTCGTCGCGTACCAGATGAACATGCTGGTGAAGAAGATCGGCGAGCACCTCAGCGCGGCACCACGGGCCGGCATCGGCCCCACCGGCGGGTGAGGTGACCGACAGTGACGCGTCGGGCCGGCTGGTGCGACCGTTCGCCCTGACCGGTGGACGGACCAGACCCAGTCGCGCCGACTTCACCCTCATCACGACGGTGACCGCGGTGGACCCGCCGCCGGAGCAGGCTCCCCGCCCGCAGGCCGAGCAGTCCCGCATCCTGCGCCGGTGCGCCCGCCCGGTCGCCGTGGCGGAGCTGGCCGCGCTGCTGGACCTCCCGGTCAGCGTGGTCGTGATCATGCTGTGCGACCTGCTGGAGGCGGGCCTGATCACCGCGCACCCGCCGCGCCCCGTCTCGCCCCGCACTCCGGACCTGGACCTGTTGCAGAAAGTGAGGGAAGGCCTTGGCCGGCTCTGACACGCTCGCCACCGGGACAACCGGCACTCCGGCCGCACCCGACACCGTCAAGATCCTGATCGCCGGGGGCTTCGGCGTCGGCAAGACCACCATGGTCGGGTCGGTCAGCGAGATCACCCCGCTGCGCACGGAGGAACCCCTCACCGTCGCGGGCCTGGGAGTGGACGACCTCGCCGGGATCGAGGAGAAGCGGGCCACCACCGTGGCCATGGACTTCGGCCGCATCACCATCAGCGACGAACTGGTGCTGTACCTCTTCGGCACCCCGGGCCAGCAGCGGTTCTGGTTCATGTGGAACGACCTCGCCGTCGGCGCTCTGGGGGCCGTCGTCCTCCTGGACGTCCGCCGCCCGGAGTCGAGCTTCGCCGCGGTGGACTTCTTCGAGCGCCGGCGCATCCCCTTCGTCGTGGCGGTCAACGGCTTCGACGGCCGGCACCCGTACCCGGCCGAGGACATCAGGGAGTCCCTCGCCCTCCCGGCGGACGTGCCGGTGGTGCTGTGCGACGCACGGCGGCGGGAGTCGTCCCGGGACGTGCTGATCACCCTCCTGGACCTGCTGATCGCCGCCGCGGTCGACTAGCCGCCGTCGCTCGTCGGGATCCGCCGTCACGCGTCAGGATCCGCCGTCACGCGTCGGAACCCGCTGTCACTCGTCGGGACCGGTCAGCTCCTCGTTCGAGGACGGGATCAGCCGGGCCCCGAGGTCCGGTTCGGGCATCTCGCGGTCGAAGGGGAACATCGGCCGGCGGATCCGGCGATGGCCCAGACGCGGCAGGTCCTGGTCGACACCGCCGGGAGTGAGGGCCATCTTCCAGTCGGCTGCCATCGCGAACAGCTCAGGCTCGAGATACCCGATCTTGACGAGCACGACGTCCGCCTCGCGCGGGGCCAACTCCAGGTCGGTGAAGTCGTGTTCGCAGTGGTACGGCTTCCTCAGCCGGGTCAGGACCACGTACACGCTCCCCACCCGCAGCACCACCTCGGTCCGCGCGTGCGGGTCGCCGTGCCGGATCGCGTGGACGACCCCGGTCAGGGTCAGCGGGCCCGCGTGCCGGTCGTCGACCTCGGCGCCCGCGGTGACGGTGACCGTGGCGCCGACGCCGGCCCGTACGGCCGTGTCGACGGCGGACGGGCCCGGGAGCGAGGCGTAGATCGCCGTCGGGCCGGACGGGTCGGCGAACTCCGGCCTGGCCAGCACCTGTCGGAGCCCCCAGGTGACGTCACCCGCGCCGCCCGCCGTGGGGTTGTCGCCGGTGTCACTGATGAAGTACGGCCGTTTCCGGGAGGCCAGGGCCGCGTCCAGGCACTCCTCCATCGTGCCGGTCGGGGCGACGAAGCCGAAGTCGTGGCGGGCCTTCCAGAAACCGCGGGCGAGCCGTTCGGCACCGGTCGTCACCGCGTCCGCAGAAGGGCCCGTGACGACGACGGCGGCCCGGTTGCGGGGTTCGTCCGCCCACGCGTAGCCCACCCAGATCGCCGCGTCCGTCACTCCGTCGGCCGCCTCCACCTCCGCCACGGCCGCGTAGACGCTCTTCGCCGGCTCGATCCGGGTGGAGGTCTGCTCCCCTGCCAGCAGCACGGGGACCGGGATCCAGGCCTTGACCGGGCGGGGCGCGCCGCTCGCGAGGTGGTCCACGAGATTGCGGGCGGCCCGCTCCTTGGTCTCCATGGCGTCCTCGTGCGGGGCCATGCGGTAGCAGGTGATCAGGTCGGTGCGGTGGACCAGTTCGCGGGAGACGTTGCCGTGCAGGTCCATGGAGGCGGAGATGACGGTGTCGGGGCCGGTGATCTCCCTGATGCGGTTCAGGAGTTCGGCTTCGGCGTCGACCACGCCCTCCACCGTCATCGCGCCGTGGATGTCGTACCAGAGGCCGTCGATCGGGTCCGACCGGGCCAGACGGTCGAGGAGTTCGGCGGTCAGGTCGGCGTAGGCGGCGGCGGTGACGATGCCGCCGGGGAGTGCCTTGCCCACGAGGGCGCCTCTCCAGTCGGCGGCTTCGCGCAGCGGTCGTCCCGGCGCGAGGAAGGGGTAGCGGGTGAGGACGTCGTCGCCGCGCAGGGGGTGGAAGGCGGGGGCCTCGGTGCGGGCCGGGGAGAAGGTCGAGGACTCGATGCCGAGTCCTGCGACGGCGATCACGGGACGGGAAGGGGGCATGGGGTGCTCCAGGTCGTTCGTCGACTGCGGATTCGTCGGCCGCGGATTCGTCGGCTGCGGATTCGTGGACTGCGGGTTCGTCGTGTCCGGCCGTGCCCGCGCGGCGGAACCGCGCAGGGACACGGTCCAGCGCCTCTAGAGGCCCCCCGTGACCGTCTGCATCGCCCGCGCCAGCGCCCGCTGCAGGGCGAACTGACCCGCCCCCGCCAGCCCGGCGTCCGCCCCGAGCGACGTCCGCTCGATCACCAGGTGCTGTGTCACCAGGGGATGGCAGCCCTCGTACAGCTGGCTGCGAACGGCCGCGACGAAGGGTTCCAGCGTGGAGAGGATGCCGCCGAGATAGACCGCGTCGGGGTTGAAGAAGTTGACGTTGGCCGCCAGGACCCGGCCCAGGTAGCCACCGGCCCGGCGGACCGCGCGGGTGGCCTCGGGGTCGGCGTCGGTGGCGAGCCGTACGACGTCCTCGGTGGCCGCCACCCGCAGGCCCTGTTCCCGCAGGATCCGCACGAGTGCCGCGCCCGAGGCGACCGTCTCCAGGCAGCCGGTGTTGCCGCAGGAGCAGGGCGTGTCCTGGGCGGCCTCGACGCGGACGTGGGTGATCTCCCCCGCCCCGCCGGTCGCGCCCCGGTACAGCCGTCCGTCCGCGATGACGCCCGCGCCGATCCCGGAGCCCACCTTCACCATGATCGACTGCCGGTGCTCGGCGGGCCGGACGCTGTGCTCGCCGACGGCCATGCAGTTGGCGTCGTTCTCGACGGCCACCGGCACGGCGAAGCGCTCCTCGAACCAGTCGCGTACCGGGAAGCGGTTCCAGCCGGGCATGCGCGCCGGAAGGGTGACGAGTCCCGGTTCCACGTCGACCGGGCCGGGCAGGCACAGGCCGACGCCCCGCAGCCGGTCCCGGCCGTGCCGGTCGATCAGGGTCTGGAGGGTGTCCGCCAGGCCGGGCAGCGCGGCCTCGGGGCCGTCCGCCGTGGCGAACGGCACGGTCGACACGTCGGTCAGGCCGCCCCCGGGGTGAACGACCCCCACGCGCGCGTGCTTTCCACCGAGGTCGGCCGCGACCGCGTACCCGTCGCTGCCGCCGAGCCGCAGCACCTTGCGCGGTCGTCCGCCGGTCGAGGACCGGGTGCCCTCCTCGGCGACCAGGCCATGGGTCAGCAGCTGGCCGACCGCGAAGGACACGGTCGAAGGGGCGGCACCCAGCAGTGCGGCGAGTTCGGTACGGGTCGACGCCTGTCCGGAGGCGAGGAGTTCGAGGACGCCCTCGGCGAGGGAGGAGAAGCCGGTGCCGTGCCGGCGATGCGATGGCGGACTTTTTTCAAGCATGGACGAAGTTACTCCCGAATTCCGGGGTCGGGGCGTCGAGCGTAAGTCCCAAAACTCTCCCTGTCCTTTTTCCAGAACAGCAGAAACAGGCTTTTTACAGCGGCGCGCCTGTTTCTTCCAACGGACGGGGCGTTCACTGGCTCCACCCCCGCTTCCGCCTCCCTTGTCCCTGGAGCAACCATGTCCCCTGTCCGCACGAGACTCTTCGCCGGCGCCGCCGCCCTCAGCGCGGGCGCCCTGCTTCTCACCGCGTGTTCCGGGTCGAGCGGCACGTCGTCGTCCTCGCACGACGTCATCAACTACGCGCTGCCGGCGAACTTCACCCCGAACTGGATCCTGCCGATCGGCACCGCTGCGCACCTCAACACCAACAACATCTCCATCGCGAACACCCTGTGGGAGCCGCTCATCGCCTACGACGGCTCCACGGGCAAGATCGCCTGGAACAAGGCCGGTTCGGTCGCCACGGCCGCCGACTTCGCCGCCGACAACAAGAGCGTGACGATCACCCTGGGCGACCGGCACTGGAGCGACGGAAAGCCGATCACCTCGGCGGACGTGAAGTTCTGGTTCGACCTCATCAAGGCGAACAAGGCCCAGTGGGCGGGTTACAACCCGGGCAAGGCGCCGGACAACTGGACGTCCTTCAGGACGGTCGACGACCGCCACTTCACCATTACCTTCGACCGGGCCTACAACCCGCAGTGGATGCTGGCCAACGAGCTCAACTCCATCACCCCGCTGCCGCAGCACGCCTGGGCCGGGGGCCGGGACGCCAAGCAGGCGTGGACGTATCTGAACGACGCGGCCAAGAACATCTCCGGGTACGCCTCCGACCCGCTGTGGAAGACCGTCAGCGGCCCCTACGCCGTCAAGTCCTTCTCCACGGCGGGCAAAGTGGTCCTCACCGCCAACAAGAAGTACGACGGCGGCGAGAAGGCGAACATCCCCACGGTGAACCTGCTCCCCTTCACCACCGCGGACGCCGAGAAGAACGCCCTGCGTTCCGGCAGCGTCGACTACGGCTACATCGAGGCCACCGACCTCGACCAGAAGGACAGCTTCACCGCGCGGGGCTACAAGGTGGAGCCGTGGTCGGGCTGGGCGATCACCTACATGCCGTACAACTTCAACAACCCGGCGATGGGCGCCGTGTTCAAGCAGCTCTACGCCCGTCAGGCCGTCCAGCACTCCATCGACCAGACCACCCTCGCGAAAGTCGTCCTCAACGGCACGGCGGTACCCGGATACGGGCCGATCCCGCAGGGACAGGCCTCCGACTTCCTGTCGCCGGTCCAGAAGGACAACCCGTACCCCTTCTCGAACGACACCGCCAAGTCGCTCCTGACCAGCCACGGTTGGACCGAGCAGGGCGGGGTGATGACCTGTGCCGAGCCCGCGAAGTGCGGTGAAGGCATCGCCAAGGGCACCAAGTTCGAGATGCAGGTCCTCTCGCAGTCCGGCTCCGCGGTCACCGACAACATGATGAGCGCGATCCAGTCCTCGCTCGCGAAGAGCGGCATCAAGTTCTCCATCAGGACGGCTCCGGTCAACTCGGTGCTCTCCCAGACCCCGCAGTGCACCTCGGGCCAGCCCATCTGCAAGTGGCAGCTGAGCTTCTTCGGCACGGCGGGCAGCTGGTACTTCAACGCCTTCCCGACCGGTGACTCGCTGTTCCAGACCGGCGGCGGCTCCAACTTCGGCGGCTACTCGAACGCGGACGTCGACAAGCTCGTCTCCGCCTCCACGACGTCGAGTTCGAACCGGGCGATCCAGGACTACAGCGCGGCCCTCGCGAAGGACCTGCCGGTGATCTGGCTGCCCGAGCCGGACTACCAGATCTCCGTCGTCAGAGACGGACTCGGCGGCTTCTCCCAGGACTCGCTCGCCAACTTCCACCCGGCGCAGTGGAAGTGGACCGACTAGTGGACACGGTGCTCTACCTCGTCCGCCGGCTCCTTCAGGCCCTCGCCGTGATCCTGATCGTGACGATCGTGGTCTTCGGCCTGCTGCACGCACTGCCCGGGGGCCCCGCACGCGGAATCCTCGGACCGCAGGCGACGGCCGGCCAGATCGCCGCGTTCAATCACGAGCAGGGGCTCGACCGGTCCTTGCCGGTGCAGTACGTCCTGTATCTGCGCGAGTTGGTGCAGGGGGATCTCGGGACGTCGTACACGCTGAACGAAGCGGTCTCTCGGCTGATCGGGCAACGGCTGCCGAAGACCCTGGTGCTGACCGTGCTGTCGGCCGTCGTCGGGCTGCTGCTGGCGGTGCCGCTCGGGATGTGGCAGGCGGTGCGACGGAACAAGCCGGCCGACTACGTCATCACCACGCTGGGTTTCGTCGCGTACTCCACGCCCGTGTACTTCCTGGGACTGCTGCTGATCCTGCTGTTCACGCAGGTCCTGCGGTGGTTCCCCTCCCAGGCACCCCAGGGGGACACGCTGGGGCAGGTGTTCGCGGACCCGGCGGCGCTGGTGCTGCCCGTGGTGACCGGGGCCGCGTCCATGGTCGCCGTGTTCAGCCGGTACATGCGCGGCGCGACCCTGGAGAACCTCTCGGAGGACTACGTGCGGACCGCTCGGGCGGGTGGGGCCTCGCAGTACGCGGTGCTCTTCCGGCACGTCCTCCGCAACTCGCTGACCCCGGTCGTGGCGATGCTCGGGTACTACGTGCCGGTGCTGTTCGGCGGCGCGCTGGTGGTGGAGCAGTTGTTCAACTACCCGGGGATGGGGCTGCTGTTCTGGTCCGCGGCCCAGTCGTCGGACTATCCGGTGCTGCTCGGGTGTGTGCTCGTGATCTCGGTGGCGACCGTGGTGGGGACCTTGCTCGCGGATGTCGTGCAGCGGGTTGTGGATCCTCGGGTGAAGGAGGGGCGGGCGTGAGTGTTCAAAGCGCGGGCCGGTGGGGGCTGATCGCGCCCCGCGGCGGAGCCGCGAAGGGACGCACCCCCTCGCCGCTGAGAGCGCGCTTCGCGCGAAATCGGCTCGCTGTTGCGGGGAGCGCTGTGGTCGTTCTCTTCCTGCTGTTCTGTTTCGTCGGCCCGCTGGTGTACTCCACCGACCAGACCCATACCGATCTCACCCAGGTCAACCTGGCGCCCGATTCGGCCCATTGGCTCGGTACCGACGCCGTCGGGCATGACCAGCTCGGGCGGCTCATGTACGGCGGTCAGGTCTCCCTGCTCGTCGGGCTCGCGGCCGGGGTGCTCGCCACGGTCATCGGGACCCTGTGGGGCGCGGTCGCCGGATACGTGGGCGGCTGGGTGGACGCGGTGATGATGCGGGTCGTCGACGCCGGCATCGCCATCCCCGCGCTGTTCATCCTGCTGGTCGTCTCCGCCATCACCAGTCCCGGCACGCTCGGGCTGATCGTCGTGCTGGGGCTGGTGTCCTGGCTGGTGCCGTCCCGGCTCGTGCGGGCCGAGACGCTCACGCTCAAGAACCGGGACTACGTGCTGACACTGCGCGCCACCGGCGGCACGCACGGGCGGGCGATCCGCCGGCACATCCTGCCCAACGCCGTCTCCACGATCGTCGTCGCGGCCACCTTCCAGGTCGCCGACGCGATCCTGCTCATCGCGTACGTGTCGTATCTGGGCCTCGGTGTGCAGCCGCCGAAGACCGACTGGGGCGGCATGCTGTCGACCGGGCTGACGGCCGCGTACTCGGGGCGCTGGTGGCTGATCGTGCCACCGGGCCTGGCGATCATCCTCGTCGTGTGCGCGTTCAACGCGATCGGCGACGGCCTGCGGGACGCCTTCGACGTGAGGGGACGGGCGTGAACATCCTGGCCATCGAGGACCTCGGGGTGACCTTCTCCACCGAGACGGGTGACGTGCCCGCCGTGCGCGGGGTGTCGCTGCGGGTGCGGCCCGGCGAGACCCTGGCGCTGGTCGGCGAGTCGGGGTCCGGCAAGTCGACGGTCGCGCTCGCCGCGATGGGGCTGCTGCCGGGCAACGCGCGCGCGTCGGGGCGGATCACGGTCGACGGCACGGAGATCGTCGGCGCGTCGGAGGCGTCACTGGCCCGGCTGCGAGGACGGACCGCCTCCATGGTCTTCCAGGAACCGGCCACCGCTCTCGATCCGCTGACCCGGGTCGGTGCCCAGATCGCGGAGGTCGTACGCAATCACCGGGCCGTCTCCCGGTCCGAGGCCGCCCGGGAGGCGGTCGAGCTGCTGCGCCGTGTCGGGATTCCCGAGCCGGAGCGGCGGGCCTCGGCGTTCCCCTTCCAGCTGTCGGGCGGCCAGCGGCAGCGGGTCGTCATCGCCATGGCGATCGCCAACTCGCCGAGCCTGCTGATCGCGGACGAGCCGACCACCGCCCTCGACGTCACTGTGCAGGCCGAGATCCTGGATCTGCTGCGGCGGTTGGCGGCCGACTCCGGCACCGGTGTCCTGCTGGTCACGCACAACATGGGCGTGGTGGCCGACTTCGCGGACCGGGTCGCCGTGATGCTGCGGGGCGAGGTCGTGGAGAGCGGGCCGGTGGAGCAGGTGCTGCTGCGGCCCGGTCACACCTACACGCGGGAGCTGCTGGCGGCGGTGCCGCGGCTGAGGTTCACCGGCGAGGACGCTCCCCCGGTCGAGGTCGAGGAGCCCGCGGTGGTGCGGCTGCGTGAGGTGTCGGTGCGGTTCGGTCGGGTCCGGGCCCTCGACGGCGTCTCCCTCGACGTCCGTCCCGGTGAGACCGTCGGGCTCGTGGGCGAGTCCGGGTCGGGCAAGTCGACGGCGGCCAGGGTCGCGCTCGGGCTGATCGCGCCCGCCTCCGGCTCGGCGTCGCTGTTCGGGGCCGACCTGGGCCGGGTCCGGGGCCGGAAGCGGCGGGCCCTGCTGTCCGGTGTGGGTGTGGTGCTCCAGGACCCGGTGGCCTCGCTGGACGCGCGGATGAGTGTGGCCCAGTGCGTGGCCGAGCCGCTGCGGGTGCACCGCCGGGGCATGTCGCGGGCGGAACGTCGGGACCGGGTCGCGCAGGCCCTCGAACTCGTGCGGCTGCCGCAGGAGTTGGCCGAGCGCGGCCCCCGTGAGCTGTCCGGCGGTCAGCGGCAGCGGGTGAGTCTGGCGCGGGCGCTGGTGCTGGAACCCCGGCTGCTGGTCGCGGACGAGCCGACGAGCGCGCTCGATGTGAGCGTGCAGCGGACCGTGCTGGAGGTGATCGCCGAGTTGCAGCGGGAGCTGGGGTTCGCCTGTCTCCTCGTCTCCCACGACCTGGCCGTGGTGCAGGAGTTCGCACAGCGGGTCGTCGTCATGCGGGACGGGCGCATCGAGGAACAGGGGGCGACCATGTCCACGCTGCTGCGCCCGGAGAGCGCGTACACGCGGCGGCTCATCGCGGCCGTACCCGTGCCGGACCCGGTGGTCCAACGGGAGCGGCGGGCCCGACGGCGGACGGAGGCCACCGCGTGAAGGTGCTCGCCGGGGTCGACATCGGCGGCACGACCACCCAAGTAGCGCTGCTCTCGGGCGACTTGACCGTGGTGGAGCGGTTGGAGGTGCCCACCCCCGCGGCCGCCGGCGGGGGTGCGATGGCCGGCGCCGCGCTGGCCGCCGTACGCCGGCTGCTCGACCGTACGGGCGCACGGCTGCTGGGTGTCGGGGTCGGGGCGGCGGGCGTGGTGGACGCGCGCGGGGGGCGGATCCTGGTCGCCAGCGACTCCTTCCGGGACTGGGCGGGGTTCGCGGTGACGTCCGCGTTCGAGGAGGCGCTCGGGGTGCCGGCGTTCCTGGACAACGACGTCAACGCGTTCCTGCGCGGCGAGGCCACGGCCGGAGCGGTCGCGGGTGAGCCGCACGTGCTCGGGATGACCCTGGGCACCGGGGTCGGCGGGGCGCTGTGGCTGGACGGGGCACTGTACGACGGTCCGCACGGCGCGGCGGGCGAGATCGGGCACGTGCCGGGCTTCGGCGACCTGCCGTGCACGTGCGGCGGGCGCGGTCATCTGGAGACACTGGCGTCGGGACGGGCGATCGCGGCGCGGTACGCCGAGCGGACAGGGCGTGCACTGAGCGCCCGTGAGAGCGCGGAGGCCGCCGACCCGGACGCGCTCGCCGTGTACGAGGAGGCGGGCACCGCCGTCGCCCGCGCGCTGCTCGTCACGGCGGGGCTCCTGGACGTCACCACCGTCGTGATCGGCGGGGGCGTCAGCCGCGCCTGGGCGCTCCTCGCACCACCGATCCTGCGGGCCCTGGGCGCCGAACCGCCGGTCAGCGGGCATCCGGTGCGGGTGGTGCCCGCGCTGCTCGGCGCGGACGCGGTGGCGGTGGGAGCGGCGGCGCGGGTGCGGGCGGAACTCGGGGCGTGAGCGGCGCGGACGCGAACGGCGCGGATCACCCCCGTGGAGGCGGGTGTCCGCGCCGGTCGTGGATCGGTGCCGGCCGAGGCCGCGCGCCGATCGGGATCAGCCGAGGCCGGTCGTCGATCGAGGTGAGCCGAGGCCGGTCGTCGATCGAGGTCAGCCGAGGCCGTTCGTCTTCAGCCAGGCCTTCGCCACGTCCAGCGGGTCCTTGTTCTCCAGCTGGACCTGGTAGTCCATGTCGAGGAGCGCCTTGGTGTCCAGCTTGGCCGAGACCGCGTTGAGGGCGGCGACGCCCTCCGAGGAGAGGCCGGACTTGTACACCAGGGGGGTCACGTTCGCAAAGCCGAACAGGTTCTTCGGGTCCTTGAGGACGACGAACTTCTCCTTGGTGATGGTGGGGTCGGTCGTGAAGATGTCCGCGGCCTGCACGGTGTTCTTCTTCAGCGCCGCCTGGGTCAGCGGACCACCCGCGTCGAGGGCCTTGAAGGACTTGAACTTCAGGCCGTACTCGGACTCGAGGCCGAGCAGACCCTGCTGCCGGGTCTGGAACTCGGGCGATCCGCCGATGACCAGGTCCGGGGCGATGGCCTTGAGGTCGGCAAGGGTGGACTCGGCGGTCAGGTTGTACTGCTTCGCGGTGGCCGCGTTGACCGAGACCGAGTCCTTGTCCTCCGCGGGCGCCGAGTCCAGCAGCGTCAGCTTGGAGTCGAGCTTGGCCTTGACCGCGGCGTCCACGGCCTGGATCGACTCCTGCTTCGCGTCCTTGTCGAGGTAGGCCAGCAGGGAGCCGTTGTACTCGGGCAGGACGGTGATGGAGCCGTTCTTCAGCAGGCCGTAGGTGGTCTCGCGGCTGCCGATGTTGGGCTTGTAGGTGACCTTGACGCCCTTGGCCTTCAAGGCCTCGCCGTAGATGTCGGCGAGCAGGATGCTCTCGGCGAAGTTGTTCGAGCCGACGACGACGGTGTCGCCGCTGCCGGCGCCGGCCGTGTCCTCGGAGAGCGGGTCGGAGGTGTCGTCGGAGGACCCGCATCCCGCCAACAGCACCGTCGCGGCGGCGAGCGCGACGGCGGCCACGCCGGGGTTCTTCCTGAGGGACCTGCGGAGTGCGGCGGTAGAAGTCACGATTCCCGTTCCGGAACTGAGGGGATTCAAAGTGGTTCAAGGGCGTTCGAGGAGGGAAGCCCTTGCACTGATCCAATCCAGCCCGTTCTGGCTCAGTCAAGACCGGCCTGGTCACAATTGGCGTCAACCCGTGGCCGGTTGTGAAGGAAGAGCGAAACCGGCCCGCCGGGTACGGCGCAGGTTGTAACGGATTCTTGACTCAGGGCAGCGGCAAGCGCTGTCGGAAGAGGCTGTAGTCTCGCCGAAGTTGGCGCCGGTCACACAGGCGTGCAGGAGCCACTCAGGTGTCCTATGCACGTCCCGTAGCGATCAGGATCGGTCATGTGCGGTTGTCGCGCGCCGACCGAGACACCCACGAAGGAGGGCTGGTGTCCACGAACGAGGTGGGCGCGTCCACCCGGCCGGCACCGTCGCCGGCCCGGGACGGCATACGTGGCAGCGGCATACGTGGCATACGGGACTTCGCCGAACGCTGGCCGTTCCGGCGCAAGCTGAACATCCTCGTGGGCGTGCCGCTCGCGGTGGTCGCCGTGCTGCTGGCCTATCTCTTCGCCGACCAGGTCGGCCAGTCCCAGGACGCCTCGGACGCGGCCCAGCTGGTGCGGGACAGCGCCCAGGTGGCCAAGCTGGTCGGGCAGTTGGAGGCCGAGCACCAGCAGGCCGTCCTGCTCTCGGTGCGCCACCAGTCCACCTGGGACGGCAACACCCCTTCGCAGAGCGCCTACCGCGAGGCCCAGACCCGTGTGGACAACCAGGTCGAGAAGGTCCTCTCGACCTTCGGCGACCGGCTGCCGGAGGAGGAGGCCCAGGCCCTCCGCGAGGTCAACGGCCTGGAGGACCTGCGCAACACCATCGAGAAGGCGTATCTGCCCGCCGACAACATCGACCCGGCCTACAGCGACGCCGCCAAGGGGCTCATCGACGGTCTCGGGCTCGACCGCAACCCGGCCCTCGCCGCCACCTTCACCGGCAACCTGCTCGACTCGCTGCTGCGCGCGGACGCCGCGCACGGTTCCTTCGAGACCGGTGTCTTCTCCGCGACGACCGGCGACTCCAACGCCCTGATCGAGCTGATCGGCGCGATCGGCTCCTACGACGAGTACACCCACCAGGTCGAGCGCTTCGGCCGGTTCGCCACGACGGAGCAGGCCGAGGAACTCGGCGACATCGAGCACAACACGGCCCAGGCGACGATCGCCCGGCAGTACGCCGAGCTCCAGATCGACCCCGGATCGCTCCAGGCGGGGAGCCCCGCCGAGATCAAGGCCGCCTTCCAGACGGCGCTCGACTCCTACCCGGACTACCGCACCCAGGCCCGGACGCGGCTGAAGACCACCACCTCGCTGATCGACCAGATCGCCGACCGTGCCGACGCCGCCTCCCGGGACGCGCGCTCGAACGCCGCCTGGCTGCTCGGGGCGGCTCTGCTCGGCTTCGTGCTCTGGTTCGCCTTCTCGGTCGCCGTACGACGCTCGGTGGTGCGTCCGGTGCAGGCGCTGACCGGTGCCGCCAAGCAGGTCGCCGAGGTGGCGGGCCGCGAGCTCGCCCGCGTGGCCGACGACGACACCGAGGACGACGGTCCGCCGCGGCTCCAGGAGATGCCGGTCACCGCGAAGGACGAGATCGGCGACCTCGCCGACGTGTTCAACCAGGTGCAGACGACCTCGCTCGCGCTCCTGGAGCGCCAGGTGCTCAGCCGCCGCAACGTCGCCGAGATGTTCGGCAACGTGGGCCGCCGGGTCAGCAACCTGACCACCCGGCAGCTGGCCCTGATCGACGCGGTGGAGCGCGGCGAGACCGATCCGGAGCTGCTGGAGCGCCTCTACAGCATCGACCACATCGCGGTCCGGCTGCGCCGCAACGCCGACAGCCTGATGCTGCTCGCCGGCATCCGTGAGACGGTCCTCGACTCCGGGCCGCTCGCGCTCACCAACGTGGTGCGGGCCGCGCTCGGCCAGATCGAGGGTTTCCAGCGGGTCTCCCTGCAGGTCGGCACGGAGGTCATGGTCGAGCCCGACATCATCGGCGACCTCACGCTGATGGTGGCCGAACTCGTCGAGAACGCCGTGTCCTTCTCCCCCGCCGGCAGCCCCGTCGAGGTCATCGTCAAGGACAGCCACGAGGGTGCGCTGGTCGTGATCTCCGACCACGGTCTCGGCATGAGCGCCGAGCGCCTGGAGGAGGAGAACGCCCGCCTCATCCGCCGCGAACGCCTCGACCTCGTCCCGACGAAGGTGCTCGGTCTGTTCGTCGTCGGCTCCCTGGCCCGGCGCTGGGAGGTGGCGGTCACCCTCTCCCGCACCCCCGGCGGCGGCGTCACGGCCGAGGTCACCATCCCCTCCTCCCTCCTGCTGACGATGAGCCCGGTGGCGGTCGCCGCCGGCGGTCCGACAGCAGCCGCGGCGACGGACTCCGCCGCGACGGATGCCCGTACGGCGGCCACGGCAGGACACTCCGGCTCCGTCCCGGACGCGGCCGAGGACGCCCGTACGGTTTCGACGGCGGCCGCAGTGCACTCCGGCGCGGGTACCGGCGCACCCGCCGCCCGCCCGGCACCGGCCTGGGCCTCGGACACCGACTCGGACACCGACTCGAACACGACGCCGGCCCCGGCCCCTGCCCCGTCGACAGGTCCTACGGCGGTACGGCCCGACTCCGGTCAGGAGGCGGCCGCGGGCACGGCGGCCCGGGGTACTGCCCCCTCCGAGCCCGGCGTCACCGGGGGCGCTTCCGGTGACGGCGATCACGCACCTCTCCCCCGCCGGGTCCCCCAGCGCGATGCGGCCCCCACCGGCCCGGGCACCGGGTCCACGGCCTCCGAAACCCCCTCTCCCGCACCCCCGTTCATCCCGAAGGCCCGCACCGGTGACGTGACCGGGACCGGCGCGGAAGGAGACGGGCCCCGTCCCTTGCGCCGCCGGGTACGCGGCGCCACCCTGCGGACCACCGTCGGTGCCGACGCCCTGCAGAAGGCGGTCCCGCCCCGGCCCGCCGACGCCGAGGCCGTACGTGACGCACTCGACGAGTTCGAGGCGGCCGTGGAGCGCGCCCACCGGGACAGCGACACCGGCAGCCACACCAGACCCGCACTCAGGGACGACGTGGAAACCCGTCAGACCGCATCCAACCCCCCGCACGAACAGAACCACTCCCCGGAAGGAGCGGAGCAGTGAGCACGTCCACAGGTGACACGCCTACGGAAGGCACCACGCCCGCCGACCTGCAGGCCGCCGCAGCCGACTTCACCTGGCTGCTGAACCGTTTCGCGACAGAGACCGCGGGCGTCGTCGACGCCATCGCCGTGTCCTCGGACGGGCTGCTCATCGCCGTGTCCGAGCTGCGCGAGCACGCTGACTCCGAACGACTGGCCGCGATCGTCTCCGGCATCACGAGCCTGGCCGCCGGGGCCTCCGGCAACTACGGCCTCGGCGGCCTCAACAAGGTCATCATCGACCTGGAGGGCGGCCATGTCCTGGTCTCCGCGATCGGCAGCGGCGCCGTCCTCGGCGTCGTCACCGACAAGGAGGCCAAGCTCGGCAACATCGCGTACGAGATGACGCTGTTCGCGAACCGTGCCGGTGCCGCGCTCAGTCCCCAGCTCGTGCTCGAGCTGAAGAACAGCGTCGGCGCCACGTCGAAGCGCTGACCGAGGAGGAAGCGCAGTCATGGCGGACGGCAGCACGCCTCCGAACCCGGAGCCGGGCGGCCACGTGCCCGCCGTACGGCCGTTCCTCGTCACCGCCGGCCGGGTGGCACCCGATCCGTCCGGCCGGACGATGCCCGTCGAGACCCAGGTGGTGGCCACCGCCGAGGGACTCGCCGTGCTCGACCGGCTCGCCTTCGAACAGCACGACATCGTCGCCGCGTGCCGCATCCCGCAGTCCATCGCGGAGATCGCGGCCCGGCTGCGGCTGCATCTGAACGTGGTCAGGATCCTCGCCGAGGACCTGCGCACGGCCGGTCAGCTGACGGTGCACGTGCCCGACACCGGCGTCACCCACGACGCCTCCGTCCTGCGCAGGCTCATCGACGGCCTGCGCGCCATCCCCGACTCCCGAGGGGTACTCCGTGACACCGACTGAACCGGCCACCCGGCCCTCGGCCGCGCCCTCCGCCGCCGTACGACCGCCGCTGCCGGTCAAAATGGTGATCGCGGGCGGTTTCGGGGTGGGCAAGACGACCGCGGTCGGCTCGATCTCCGAGATCGAGCCGCTGACCACCGAGGCCGCCATCACCGAGGTCGCGGCCGGCGTGGACGACCTCAGCCACACGCCCCGCAAGACCACGACGACGGTCGCGATGGACTTCGGCTGCATCACCGTCGACCCGACCCTGAAGCTGTACCTGTTCGGCACGCCGGGTCAGGAGCGGTTCGGGTTCATGTGGGACGACATCGTCGAGGGCGCGGTCGGCGGACTCGTCATCGTCGACACCCGCCGCCTGGACGACTGCTACGCCGCGGTCGACTACTTCGAGCACAAGCAGATCCCGTTCGCCGTCGCCGTCAACGCCTTCGACGGCAGGGTCGAACACACCCTGGACGAGGTCCGCTGGGCCCTGGACGTCAACGACCGCGTCCCCGTGGTCGTCTTCGACGCGAGGGAGCGCGGTTCGGTGCGGGACGCCCTGCTGGTCGTGCTCGAACAGGCACTGGCCCGCACGCAGACGTGACATGGGCCGGGGGCGAACACCCCCGGCCCTTTGTCTAGTTGCTCCTGAGCACCCCGCGCGAGACCGTGAGCCGGGTGATCCCCCAGAACAGCGCGAGTGTCGCCAGCGCCATCAGGGCGACCAGCGTGGCGCCTCCCACGACCTTCTCGTAGTTGCGCTGGTACAGGCCGTCGACGATGTAGCGGCCGAGCCCGCCCAGGGAGACGTACGCGGCAATGGTGGCCGTCGACACGATCTGGATGGCCGCGGACCGCAGCCCGCCGAGGATCAGCGGAAGGGCCACCGGGAGCTCGACCCGGAAGAGCACCTCCACCTCGTGCATGCCCATGCCCCGCGCCGCGTCCACCGGGGCGGGATCCACCGACCGCATCGCCTCGTAGGTGGTCACGAGAATCGGCGGCACGGCGAGCACGACCAGCGGGATCATCACGTTGATCAGCCCGAACCCGAGCGACAGGGTCATCAGCACCAGCAGACCGAAGGTCGGCAGGGCCCGTCCGGCGACGGCGATGAAGGCCAGCGCGTTGCCGCCGCGCCCGTAGTGCCCGGTGACGAGCCCCACCGGCAGCCCGATCGCCGCGGCGATGGCGAGCGCCTCCAGGGTGTACTGGACGTGCTCCCCGAGCCGCGTGGGAATCCCGTCGTAGCCCTGCCAGTGGGCGCTGTCGCTGAAGAAGGCGTTGATGAAGTTGAGGATGTTCACCGGGCGGCGACCTCCGGTTCGGGCCGCTGCGCGCGCCGCGCACGCGCGCCGCTCGGCATCCACGGCGTCAGAAGCAGTCGTACGACGACCAGCAGCCCGTCGGCCAGGATCGCGAGGACCGCCATGGTCACCACGGCGTTCACGGCGAGTTCGGGCCGGTTGTAGATGTTGGCGTCGTTGATGAGGTTGCCGAGCGCACCCTGGTTGCCGATGAGCGCGCCGACGCTGACGAGGGAGATGCTCGACACGGTCGCCACCCGCAGCCCCGCGATGATGGCGGGCACGGCGATCGGCAACTGCACCTGGACGTAACGGCGTACGGGCCCGAAGCCCATCGCCGTCGCGGCGGCGAGGGTCTCCTGCGGCACCGAGCGGACGCCGTCGACGATCGCCGGGACCAGGATGACGAGCGTGTAGACGGTGAGCGGGATCATCACCGTGAGTTCGGTCTGGCCGGTGTAGTCGATGAGGACGACGAAGAAGGCCAGCGACGGGATCGCGTACAGCACGGTCGTCACCCACAGCACCGGCGGGTACAGCCACCGGAAGCGCACGCACAGCTGGGACAGCGGCAGGGAGATCAGCAGCCCGGCGAGGACCGGCAGCAGGGCCTCCCTCAGGTGCAGCCCGATCAGCCCGAGCCAGCTGTGCTGGAGGTCGCTCGGAATGTCGAAGAAGCCGCTCATGGACTGACCTTGGAGTCCGTACGGCCCTCGGCGTGCGCTCCGCGGATCGCCTCGCCGATGGCCTGCTGGGAGACCACCCCGGCCACCCGTCCCTCGGCGTCGACGCCGACGGCCCATCCGGTGGGCGAGAGCACGGCACAGTCCAGCGCGGCCCGCAGCGAGTCGGTGCCGGCGACGAACGGCCGTCCGTACGGCAGCAGTCGCCCGACATCGATGCTGCCCGCGGTGAGGTCGCGCGGTTCGCTCCAGCCGAGGGGCCTGCCGTCCACGTCCGTGACGAGGAGGTAGGGGGCGTCGGCCGTGCCGCGGGCGGCGATCTGCTCGGCGGTGGCGTCGACCGCGACGACCGGCGTGGTGAGCAGCCGGAGCCCGGCGGAGGTGAAGAAGGACAGCCGCCGGATGCCGCGGTCGGTGCCGAGGAAGTCCTCGACGAACGCGTCGGCGGGGTGGGAAAGCAGTTCGGCGGGCGGCGCGTACTGGGCGAGCTTGCCGCCGGTGCGCATCACGGCGACCATCGTGCCGATCTTGACGGCCTCGTCGATGTCATGGGTGACGAAGACGATGGTCTTGCCCAACTCGTCCTGGATGCGCAGGAGTTCGTCCTGGAGTCCCTTGCGGACGACGGGGTCGACGGCCGAGAACGGCTCGTCCATGAGCAGCACCGGCGGATCGGCGGCGAGTGCCCGCGCCACCCCGACGCGCTGCTGCTGTCCGCCGGACAGCTGGTAGGGGTACCGCCGGGCGAGCGAGCCGTCGAGCCCGACCCGCTCCATCAGCTCCCGGGCCCGGGCCCGCGCCTTGTCCTTGCCCCAGCCCAGCATCCGGGGCACGGTGGCGATGTTGTCGACGATCGTGCGGTGCTGGAAGAGACCGGCGTTCTGGATGACGTAGCCCATGGACCGGCGCAGGGTGTTGACCGGCTGCTGCCGGCTGTCCTTGCCGTCGATCAGGATGGTCCCCTCACTGGGCTCGACCATCCGGTTGATCATGCGCAGCGTCGTCGTCTTGCCGCAGCCCGAGGGGCCGACGAGCACCGTGATCGAGCGGTCGGGTATCTCCAGGGAGAGCCGGTCGACCGCCACCGTGCCGTCCGGGTACCGCTTGGTGACTGAATCTATCCGTATCAAAGCGCCGAATACCCTTCGGGTCTGGCAGAAGTCGTCCGCATTCGGCCGGTTCAGCAGGCCGTCCGGCAGAGTCTAGACCGGTTGTGTTACGTCACCGAGGTCGGTCCCGGGCCGCTGTGGGCTTCCTGTGAGTTCCCTGATTCTCATCCTTCGTTCAGTGAAGCCACAGGGATCACCCAGGCCCGGGCCCGATGGTCGTGGCAACCACCGCTCGCAGACCTGGAGTACGTGCCATGACGACCCTCGCCCCACCGCCCGCGCCGTCCGTAGAGGAGGGCAGGCACCGGGCCGTGCCGCCCGCCGCGAGCAGCCGGCTGCGCAGGATGTTCACCGGCGCCCCCGAGGACCCGCGCTGGGCCCGCCCCGCCCTGTGGGCGATCCTGGTGCTGGCCACGGTGCTGTACGCCTGGAACCTGTCGTCCATCACCGGCAACACCTTCTACGACGCGGCCGTCTACTCCGGCACGAAGAGCTGGAAGACGTTCTTCTTCGGCGCCCTCGACTCCGGCAGCTTCATCACGGTCGACAAGCCGCCGTTCGCCCTGTGGGTGATGGGGCTCTCGGCCCGTGCCTTCGGGTACGGGACCTGGCAGTTGATGCTGCCGATGGTCGCCGTCGGCACCGGTTCGGTGGCGCTGCTGTACCGCATGGTCAAGCGGGACTTCGGTGCCGTGGCCGGCACGATCGCGGCACTCGCGCTCACCCTCACCCCGATCACCGTCGCCATCAACCGCGACACCAACCCCGACCCGGTCCTGGTCTTCCTGATGCTGCTCGGCGCCGCCGCGCTGATGAAGGCCGTGCGCACCGGGCGGCTGATGCCGCTGGTGTGGTCGGGGGTCGCGATCGGCTTCGCGTTCAACACGAAGATGATGCAGGCGTACGTCGTCCTGCCGGCCTTCTTCCTCGTCTATGTGTGGGCGGCCAAGGGCTCGCTCGGCCGCCGGGTCCGCAACCTCGCCGTCGGCACCGTCGCCCTGGTCGTCTCCAGCGCCTGGTGGATGGTGGTCGTCGATCTCATCCCCGCCTCCTCCCGGCCCTACATCGGCGGCTCCACCGACAACACCGTGTGGGACCTGGTCATCGGCTACAACGGCTTCGGCCGGATCTTCGGGGCGAGTTCCTCGGTCGGCTCGCAGGGCAACGGCGCGAGCTTCGGCGGTGAGGCGGGTCTGTACCGGCTGTTCAACAGCATCATGGGCGGTCAGATCTCCTGGCTGATCCCCTTCGCGCTGATCGCGCTGGTCGGCGGTCTGGTGCTGCGCGGCCGGGCGCCCCGCACCGACGCCAGGCGGGCGGCGCTGATGCTGTGGGGCGGCTGGTTCGTCCTGCACTACCTGACCTTCGCGCTCGCCGAGGGCACCTTCCATCCGTACTACGTCACGGCGATGGCGCCGGGCGTCGCCGCCCTGGCGGGTATCGGCGCGGTGATGCTGTACCGGGCCTTCCGGGAGGGCTCGGCGGCGAAGTGGGGCTGGGTCCTGCCGGCGTCGATCGCGGTCAGCACGGTGTGGGCAGTCGTCCTGCTCCAGCGGGTCTCCGGCTCCGGGACGCTCTACACGGTCGCCGAGGTCGTGGCCGGGGTCGCCGGTGCGGTCGCGGTGATCGGACTGCTGCTCGGCAGGTTCACCAAGCGGCAGCGCCTGACCGGCATCGCGGCCCTCGCGGCGGTCGTCGCCCTGCTCGCCGGTCCCGCCGCGTACTCGGCGTCGGCCGCCACCTCCAGCACCAACGGCACGAACCCGACGGCCGGTCCCAGCACCGGCGGCATGGGCGGGGGCGGCGGCATGGGCGGCGGTCAGCGCCCGAGCGGCAACGGCGGCCCGGGCGGCGGCACGAGCGGCTCCACCGACTCGGGCAGCTCCAGCGGCTCCGGCAACCAGTCCACGGGCCGGCCCCCGTCGGGCACCGGTTCCGCCACAAGTGAGTCCGGTACCGGCGCCGAGTCGAAGACGGCCGGCGGTGGTGGCATGGGCGGCGAGAGCCAGGTCTCCTCCGCGATGATCACGTATCTGAAGAAGCACCAGGACGGCGCCACCTGGCTGGTCGCGGTCGCCACCGACCAGACCGCCTCCTCGATCATCCTGGAGTCCGGTCAGCCGGTGATCTCCATGGGCGGTTGGTCCGGCTCCGACAACGCGATGACCCTCGCCAAGCTCAAGAGCCTCGTGAAGTCCGGCAAGCTGCACTACATCGTCATCAGCGACTCAGGCCAGGGCTCGTCGAACTCCGATATCGCCACCTGGGTCAAGAAGAACGGCACGGCGGTGAGCACCTACAGCGGCCTGTACCGCCTGGACGCCTCCGACGTCGGCTGACGGACGACCAGGGCACGCGGGCGCACAGCGGGCGGGCCGCCGGTGAACACACCGGCGGCCCGCCCTCGTCTCTGCCCAACCTCCGTTTCCTCCCCTACAGTTGAGCCGTCGGCGAGCCCGGGGAGGGGAGGCGCGAATGGCGTGGAGAGCCCTCCTCGACGGCGCGCTCGACGTCCTGGCCCCCGGGCACGCGCAGGTCGGGGCGCGGCGGCAGGAGCCGGACTTCCACGAACGGCTGACCCGGCACTGGGCGACGGCGTACGCCGATCTGGGGACACCGCCCGAGACGGACACCCACCTGCGCGCACTCGACCTCGCCCGTGGCGGACGGATCGAGGAAAGCGCCCGGCTGCTGCGACGGCTGGCGGACTCAGGCAGCGTGCGGGCACTCACCGACCTCGGGGTGCTCCGTTTCCGGATGGGTGGACCGGCGGAGGCGCGCCGTCTGTGGCGCGAGGCCGGCAGCCGGGGCAGCTCGCGCGCCCTGCACTTCCTGGGCCTGACGTCGATCCAGGCGGGTGACCACGCCCAGGCGGAGCGGCAGTTGCGGCAGGCCTTCGAGAACGGCACGGCCCAGGCGGCCAAGGACCTCGGGCTGCTGCTGCAGCGCGAGGGCCGGATCGAGGAGGCCGAGGAGGCGTGGGTGGCCGCCTCCGAACAGGGGGTGGCGGAGGCGGACTCGCTGCTGGGGCTGCTCTGGAGCGAACGGGACGACCTCGAACAGGCTCGTCGATGGTGGCGCAGAGGAGCGCTGCGGGGCAGCCCGGACGCCGCGTACAACCTGGGGTTGCTGCTGGCCGACGAGGGGAACCTCGCGTCCGCGACCGAATGGTTCCGGCAGGCGAAGAGCCTGGGGCACCCCCGTGCCAGGACCGCCCTCACCCGGGCGGCGGCCAAGAATCGGGCTCTGCGGCGAGCCGCCCACGAGGACCTCGACATCGACCCCGTACACGGCCGGGAGCGCCGATGACACGTCAGGATCCCGGCCCGGGCCCACGCTGGGACGCGAGCGTCGCCCGCGAGTGGGAGTCGGTCAAGCCCGGTCTCGCGGCCGAGATCTGGGACGAGTTCCGCGTCGACGAGCGCCACCGCCGCCGTATGGCATGGGCGGCCGTCGCCCAGCGGGCCATGGGCCAGGTGTTCGCGCTGACGTCCGTCGGGGCGATGCTCCTGTTCGCGAAGTACAGCATCGACGCCGGGGAGCCGCTGGTCGCCGCGTTCGCGGTGGGAGCACCGTCGATCTCCCTGGCGGTGATCTTCGGCCTGTCCCGTATGCCGGGCCGCACCCTGGAATCGGGACTGAGCCGTCCCGTCCGCCGGATCACCGCGGTGACGGCTGCCCAGCCGCCGCCGCCCGACGCGGTGTCCGGCGGTTCGACGGGACCCTGAGCGAGCGCGAGGCCGGCACGACGGAGCGCCGGCGGATCACGCGGCTACGCGGCCGTCTGCTGCCCGACCGCCGGGAACCCCGGCGTCCGCAGCACCCGTCGCTCCGCGTCCACCGCGAACACCTCGCACCCGTCCAGCGACGCGGCCCAGTCGACCCCCTCGGGCCCCATGGCGAAGGCCGCCGTGGCGACCGAGTCGGCCTCCGTCAGGGTCGGGGCCACGACGGTGAGGCTGAGCAGGCCCGTCGCCGCGCGGCCGGTGCGGCCGTCGATGATGTGGTCGCCCCGTTCGTAGCACGCGGACGTCGCGACCGCGCCGCTGTCGAGGGAGAGGACCGTGCAGAGTCTGTCGGCGTGCTCGGGGTGGCGCACGCCCACCCGCCAGGGGCCGCCGGCGGCGACCACGTCGCCGCCGGCGTTGAGGACGAACCGTGTCGCGCCCGCCGCGGCCAACCGCTCCGCCGCGCGCTGCACCGACCAGCCCTTGACCACCGCGCATGGGTCGAGACGGCGGCCGGGCAGTCGTACGTCGAAGGCGCCGCCGGTGGCCTCGCGGTAGTGCTCGCACAGGTCGAGGATCTCGCGCAGGTCCGCGCTCAGCTCCTCGGCGGACAGCTCGCCGCGGCCGTACCGTGACACCTCGCTGTCCTCCTTGAAGGGGCTGAACCGGGCGTCGACCTCGCGCAGCCACGCGAAGACCGCGTCCGCCGCGGACTCGCGGACCGTCTCGTCGTCGACCCGCAGCGAGACGGGAAAGCCCATGACGTGTTCGACCCGGTGCAGCATGCTCGGTTCCTCAGCCCTTCGCGTCGATCGCGGCCTGGAGGGACTCCTTGTAGCCGTCGCTGGTGATGGTCGCACCGGAGACGGTGTCGATGTCCGCGCTCTGCGCCTCCAGCGTCTCCGCGACCAGCTTCGGCACGGCGGCCGTGGTCTGCGGGTGGTTCGGCTGCTGGAGCATCCTCACGGCGCTGATCTTGTCGCCCTCGAAGGTCACCTGAACCTGGACGGTGCCCTTCTCCGTGTCGACCGCGGTGCCGTCCACGGTCCTGGACGCCTCCTCGGTGGCGGAGGCCGACGGGGACGACGAGGCCGCCGACGCCGTCTTCGCGTTGTCGTCGATCGTGGCCTGGAGGGACTTCTTGTAGGCCTCGCTGGTGATCGTCGCGCCCGACACGGTGTCGATGTCCGCGCTCTGCGCCTCCAGCGTCTCCGCGACCAGCTTCGGCACGGCGGCCGTGGTCTGCGGGTGGTTCGGCTGCTGGAGCATCTTCACCGCGGTGATCTTCGTACCGTCGAAGGTCACCTGGAGCTGCACGGGGCCCTTCTCGGTGGTGATCGTCGAGCTCGTGACGACGTTCGCACCGGAGGATCCCGAGGACGAGGAGGTGGAGGAAGGCGCGGGGGTGGTGGCCTGAACGGTGGAGGAGCCGGCCGAGGGCTGGTACAGCCACACGGGGACCAGGCCCGCGATGCTCAGGACGACGACAGGTATGGCTCGTTTCACGGTCTCTTCCTCATCCCGCCAGGCTGAAGCGTTCGAAGTGGGTCTGCGCCTTGGGCACGTTCAGTTCGCGCAGGCTGGCCAGGACCGCGTTCATCATCGGGGGCGGTCCGCACAGGAAGACGTCCCGCTGCGCGATGTCCGGCACGAGCCGCGCCAGCTCGCCCGCGGCCAGCTTGTCGGGCACCGGCGGGCCGGTGACCAGGTGGAGTTCGGCGCCCTTGGCGAGGGCGAGGTCGCGCAGCTCGTCGTAGAGGACGGCGTCCCGGTCGGAGCCGACCCGGTAGATGACCACGGCGTGTCCCTCCAGCTCCTCCAGGAGGGCCCGGATGGGGGTGACGCCGACGCCGCCGGCGATGAGCACGGACTCGGGGCGGGTGCGGTGCAGGGCGGTGAAGGCGCCGTAGGGGCCCTCGGCGAAGACGCGGGTGCCGACCTTGACGTGCCGGAGGGCGGCGCTGCCCTCGCCGGCCGCCTTGGCGGTCAGGCGCAGCGTCCGGCCGTCGGGGGCGGCGGACAGCGAGAAGGGGTTGGCCTGCCACCAGCGGTCGGCGGTCAGGAAGCGCCACAGGAAGAACTGTCCGGCGCGGGCGGGCAGCTGGTCGAGGTCCTTGCCGCTGATGTAGATCGAGACGACCTGGTCGTTCTCCGGCACCACGGCGGTGACCCGGAACTGGTGGCGCCAGTTGCGCCACAGCGGGAGCACCGCGCGGCCCAGGACGACCGAGCCGAGGGCGACGCCCCAAACGCCGTACCAGTAGGCGGTGGCGGCGGACGAGGACGTGAAGGTCGTACCGACCGAGACCTGGTGGGTGAAGGCCAGCACCACGGCGACGTAGGTGTACAGGTGGATGAAGTGCCAGGTCTCGTAGGCGAGGCGGCGCCGGGCGTAGCGGGCGGAGACGGCGCCGACCGCGAGGATCAGGAAGAACGCGACGACCGCGCGGAGCACGCCCTCGGTGGTCTCGGCGAGGTCGACGATCTCGCCGATCGGGCCCACGTCGGTGCCCTCGGCGTAGCCGAAGGCGATGAGGACGACGTGGGCGAGGAGCGTCCACAGGATGCCGAAGCCGGTCCAGCGGTGCCAGGAGGTCAGCCGGTCCATGCCGATGCGGCGGTCGAGCCAGGGCAGCCGGGCCACCAGGACCAGCTGGAACGCCATGATGAGCGCCGCGTACAGGCCGGTGAGGCGGCCGAGCACGATGAGCGCGTTGGAGGCGAAGCCGGCCTGGGCGAAGAACCAGGCGACCACGGCCACGTTGGCGGCCAGCACGGCGTAGAGCCCGGCGCGGGCCACCACCCTGGGGCGTTGTGCCGCCGTGGGGGGCGCAGGGGGCGATTGGACGGTCGTCACTGACTAGCTCCTTGATCGGGGCCTGGGTAACGAGCTTCTCCGGCGGGAGCTGTCGTTTTACTGTCGTACAACTTTCAAGAGGTTATCGATGTGGCCTGAGAGCCGACCCCGCATCGGCTTTCCGCCCGCTGTGAAGCACTATGAGCGGGTGGAAAAAGTACGACTCCTCGTCGTGGACGACGACCCGCCGATCGCCGATCTCGTGGCGACGGTCGCCCGCTACGAGGGCTGGGAGGCGGTCACCGCCAACTCCGGCGAGGAGGCGCTCGCCCGCGCCGCGGAGTTCCATCCGGACATCGTGGTGCTCGATCTGATGCTGCCGGACATCGACGGCTTCGGCGTCCTGGACCGGCTGCGCCGTTCGGGGACCATGGTGCCCGTGGTGTTCCTCACCGCGCGCGACGCGGTCGCCGACCGGGTGGCGGGGCTGACCCGCGGCGGGGACGACTACCTGGTCAAGCCGTTCGCGGTGGAGGAGCTGATGGCCCGGCTGCGGACGGTGCTGCGGCGCAGCGCCGGGCCCGGCTTCCAGCGCTCGGTGCTGCGGGTCGCGGACCTCACGATGGACGAGGACACCCGCGAGGTCCGGCGCGGCGACAAGCTCCTCACGCTCACCCCCACCGAGTACGAGGTCCTGCGGTACCTGATGCGCAAGTCGCCGACCGTGCTCACCAAGGCGCAGATCCTCGACCATGTGTGGGAGTACGGTTTCGGCGGCCGCTCCAACGTCGTCGAGCTGGTCGTCAGCCGGCTGCGCCGCAAGCTGGACGACACGGGCGAGCCGCTCATCCACACCGTGCGGGGCTTCGGGTACGTCATCCGGCAGACGGCCGAATGAGGTCCGTCCTCGGCCGGGTGCGGTCGGCCTACCGGAGGATGCGGCTCGGCACCCGTCTCGCGCTGGGCCTCGGGGCGCTGGCCCTGGTGGTGTTCGCGGTCGTGGGGACCGCGCTGACCACGTACATGCGGGACTATCTCTCGGCCCAGCTCGACACCCAGCTGGCGCAGGCCCAGATCGCCCAGTCCAAGAGCATCGCGGACTACGGCACGCTGTCCGGCAAGAAGTACTACAGCTGGTTCTACGCCGTGTACGACGTGTCGGACGGCGCCCCGCGGCTGCGCAAGCCCGAGGACCCCGGCGACCTGCCGAAGGACGTCGAGGACTTCACCGCCCTCGCCGAGGCGCAGACCGCCTCCCACACGGAGGTCCTGAGCACCGGGCACATCGGCGGCGCCGGCGACTACCGGCTGCGCGCCTGCGAGGTCGAGCCGGGGGTGGTCCTGGTCAGCGCCGCGCCGATGGACGAGATCGACGACACCGTACGGCGGCTGATCACCGTGCAGGTGATCGCGTTCGGGCTCGCCCTGCTGGGGCTCGTGGTGATCGGCCGGAAGCTGCTGCGGCGCGGTCTGAAGCCGCTGAGCGACATGGCGACCACCGCGCACGGCATCGCCTCGCACGACCTCAGCGACACGGCGGCCCGGCTGCCGCTGCGCGCCGACAAGCGGGGCGGCGGCCCGGAGGTGGAGGAGCTGCGGACGGCGTTCAACACCATGCTGGAGCACATCGACGACTCGCTCGCGGTCCGCGCGGAGGCCGAGCAGCGGCTGCGCCGGTTCGTCGCGGACGCCTCGCACGAGCTGCGCACCCCGTTGATGTCCGTGCGCGGCTACGCGGACCTCTTCCAGTACGCCGCCGCGAACGCCCCCGAGGAGCGGGACAAGCACCTGGCCCGGCTGCGCGCCGAGGCCGCCCGCATGGGCTTCCTCCTGGACGACCTGCTGCTGCTCGCCCGCCTGGACGCGGCGGAGGTGGAGACCCCGCTGCGGCCCGCCGAGGTGGATCTGGTGGAGCTGGTGGAGCAGGCGGCCGACGCGTTCCGCGCGAGCCACCCGGGCCGTCCGCTGACGGTGACGCCGGGCCCGCAGGCCCTGAAGCTGCGGCTCGACCCGCAGCGGGTGCGCCAGGTCCTCGACAACCTCCTGACCAACGCGGCCGTGCACACCCCGGCGGGCACCGAGGTGTCGGTCGGGGTGCGGGTGCGGGACGGGCAGGCGCAGGTGCGGATCGCCGACAGCGGGCCGGGCATCCCGGCCGCCGACCAGGAGCGGGTCTTCGACCGCTTCTACCGCGTCGACAAGGCCCGCAGCCGGGACCGGGGCGGCAGCGGTCTCGGCCTCGCGGTGGCGAGCTCCCTGGTCCGGGCGCACGGCGGCACGACCGAGCTCTCCAGCGAGCCCGGCTCGACGGTGTTCACGGTGTCGTTCCCGCTGAGCCTCATGGGGCCGTGAGTCTTACGAAGCCGTGACGTGACGGGCGCGGTCCGGCCGTCCGGGCAGCGCACGGCCCTAGCGTGAGGGCATGCGCGTACTGGTCACCGGCGGTGCCGGTTTCATCGGGTCCCGGATCGTCGAAGCGCTCGTGGCACACGGTCACGAGCCCGTCCTGTACGACGTCCGGGCCGACCCGGCGTCCGACGTACGGGACCCCGACGCCGTCCGCCGCGCCCTGAAAGGGGTGGACGCGGTGTGCCACCAGGCGGCGATGGTCGGCCTGGGCGTGGACTTCGCCGACGCCCCGGCGTACGTCTCCCACAACGACCTCGGCACGGCGGTGCTGCTCGCCGCGATGGCCGGGGCGGGGGTACGGCGGCTGGTGCTGGCCGGGTCGATGGTGGTGTACGGCGAGGGCCGGTACACCTGCGCCGCGCACGGGACCGTACGGCCGGGCCCGCGGGCCGTCGCCGACCTGGACGCGGGGCGCTTCGAGCCGCCGTGCCCGGTGTGCGGCGCGGACCTCTCCCCCGGCCTGGTGGGCGAGGACGCCCCGGTCGATCCCCGGAACGTGTACGCGACGACCAAGCTCGCCCAGGAGCACCTGGCGGCCTCCTGGGCGCGGGCCACGGGCGGTTCGGCGGTGGCCCTGCGCTACCACAACGTGTACGGGCCGGGCATGCCCCGCGACACCCCGTACGCCGGCGTCGCCTCCTTCTTCCGCTCCGCGCTCGCCCGCGGCGAGGCCCCGCGCGTCTTCGAGGACGGCTGCCAGCGCCGGGACTTCGTGCACGTACGGGATGTGGCCGCGGCCAACGTGGCGGCGCTGGAGGCGAGTTCGAGGGACGGCGCGCTCACCTCGTACAACACCGGAAGCGGCGAGCCGCACACGGTGGGCGAGATGGCCCGCGCGCTGGCCGGGGCGTACGGCGGGCCCGAGCCCGTGGTCACCGGGGAGTACCGTCTCGGGGACGTACGGCACATCACGGCGGACTCGGCGCGGCTGCGGGCGGATCTGGGGTGGAAGGCGGAGGTCGGATTCGCCGAGGGAATGCGGGAGTTCGCGGGCGCGGGGATGCGAGGCGCGTAGCCCGCGGTGGACCGGTGGTGCCGCCCGCGAAAGAAAGCGGCCGCGGGTGGCACCACCCACTTTCCCTGTGGTGCAGGCGTTTGCGCCCGCCTTCTCAGGAGGCCGCCGACGGCAGCACCACCTCGAAGCGGCAGCCGCCCGGGACGTTGCGCACGGTGGCTCGGCCGGCGTGGGCCTCCACGATGCCCCGGACGATCGCGAGCCCGAGTCCGGCCCCGGCGGGCGGTGTCCGGGCGTGCGTGCCGCGCCAGCCGGTGTCGAAGACGCGGGGCAGATCCTCCTCGGGGATGCCGCCGCAGCCGTCCGTGACGGACAGGACGACCCCCTCGGCACGGTGCTCGGCGGCCACCGCGACCGTCCCGTCGGCGGGCGTGCGGCGGATGGCGTTGACGAGGAGGTTGCCCAGCACCCGGCTCATCTCCTTGCCGTCCACCTCGACCGGTACGGCGGCCACCCGGTCGCCGACCAGCCGTACTCCGTGTTCGCGCGCCAGGGGGTCGGCGCCCGCGAGGGCGTCCGAGACGAGGTCGTACAGGGAGATCCGGCTCGGGCTCAGCGCCAGCGTCCCCGCGTGGATGCGGGAGAGTTCGAAGAGGTCGCCGACCATGTCGTTGAGGCGTTCGACCTCGGTGCGGATCTGCCTCAGATAGCGGGCGGGGTCGGCGGCGACACCGTCCTCCAGGGCCTCGGACATCGCGCGCAGCCCGGCGAGCGGGGTGCGCAGGTCGTGGGAGATCCAGGCGACGAGTTCGCGCCGGGAGGACTCCAGGGCGCGTTCGCGCTCCCTGGACTCGGCGAGCTTGGCGCTGGTGGCCTCCAACTCCCGGCTGAGGTCGGTGAGTTCCGCGGTGGTGGGCCCGCCGGGCGAGGTGAAGTCGCCGCCGTCGCCGAAGGAGCGGGCGGCGAGCGCGAGGGCCCGGCTGCGCGCGGCGACCCAGCGGCCGAGCAGCAGGGCGGTGGCCAGCGAGACCACGGCGGCCATCAGGACGACGGTCGTGACGACGCTCAGGTCGTGCCGGGACAGGAACATGGCCTGGGCGACCGCGAGGGTGCCGGCCAGCATCGCGGTGACACCCACGGCGGCGACCACGGTGAGGTGCAGGGAGAGCGAGCGGCGACGGATCAGCAGCAGCACCCACGCGCCGAGGAGTCCGGCGGCGACGGCGCCGAGGAAGGCGTAGAGGGCGATGAGGAGCATGTCGGACATGGTCAGACCTCGGTTTCCGGGGCGCCCTCGAAGCGGTAGCCGACGCCCCACACCGTCTGGATGAGCCGCGGGCGCGCCGGGTCGTCCTCGACCTTGCCCCGGAGCCGGCGCACATGGACGGTGACGGTGGACAGGTCGCCGAAGTCCCAGCCCCACACCTCGCGCATCAGGTCCTCGCGGCCGAAGACCCGGCCGGGGTTGCGCAGGAAGAACGCGAGGAGGTCGAACTCGCGGATGGTGAGGGCGAGTTCGGTGCCGTCCTTGAGGGCGCGGCGGGCCGCAGGATCCATCGACAGGCCGGCGGCGCGCAGGTGGCCGGACGGCTGGGAGGGGCGGGCGCGGCGCAGCACGGACTCCACGCGCAGGACCAGTTCTCGGGGACTGAAGGGCTTGGTGACGTAGTCGTCGGCGCCGACCTCCAGGCCCAGGATGCGGTCGTCCTCGTCGCCGCGGGCGGTGAGCATGATGACCGGCACGGGCCCGCGCCCGCGCATCCGGCGGCACACCTCCAGGCCGTCCATGCCGGGCAGCATCAGATCCAGGACGACGAGGTCCGGGCGGTGCGCGGCGGCGCGGGCGAGCGCCTCGGGGCCGTCGGCGGCCCGGTCCACGAGGTAGCCGGCCCGGTCCAGGTAGCCGGAGACCACCTCGGCGACGGTGGGGTCGTCGTCCACGACGAGCACCCGGGGCCGGGTCTGTGCGTACTGCTGCTGCTCCATGCCGCCAGCCTCGCACCGCGCACGCGCATGTGCCGCCCACGGCCGCCGACGTCCTTGTTTCGTAAGAAGCCGAAGTCGGATTCGTCCGTTTTGTACTCGTAGGGTGAAAGCCGTGACGACCCCTTCCCCAAACGAAACGGCGGCGTCCGTGGACGTCGTGCTGCCCTGTCTGGACGAGGCCGAGGCCCTGCCGTGGGTGCTGGAACGCATCCCGCCCGGCTGGCGCGCGCTCGTCGTCGACAACGGCTCCACGGACGGCTCCGCCCGCATCGCCCACGCCCTCGGCGCGACCGTCGTCCGTGAGGAGCGGCGCGGTTTCGGCGCCGCCTGCCATGCCGGGCTGACCGCGGCCACGGCCGACATCGTGTGCTTCTGCGACTGCGACGCCTCCCTGGACCCCTCGGACCTGGTGCCGTTCGTGGGCGAGGTGCTGGCCGGAGAGGCGGACCTGGTGCTCGGCCGGCGCCGCCCGCAGGCCCGCCGTGCCTGGCCACCGCACGCCCGGGCGGGCAACCTCGCGCTCGCCCGGCTGCTGCGCCGCCGCACCGGTCTGCGCCTGCACGACCTTGGCCCGCTGCGGGCCGCCCGGCGCGAGCCGCTGCTCGCCCTCGGCCTCACGGACCGACGCAGCGGCTACCCGCTGCAGATGGTGGTGCGGGCGGCCGACGCAGGCTGGCGGATCGCCGAGCACGACGTCCCGTACCGGCCGCGTACCGGCACCTCCAAGGTGACGGGCACGTGGCGGGGCACCTGGCAGGCGGTCCGGGACATGAGCCAGGTCCTCTCCGAGTCCGAGAAGGGGGTGCGCGCGTGACCACGCTGCTCGTCATCGCCAAGGAGCCGCGGCCGGGGCGGGTGAAGACCCGGCTCACCCCGCCCTTCACGCCCCCGGAGGCGGCCGCGCTGGCCGAGGCGTCCCTCGCGGACACCCTCGACGTCGTGGCCCGCACCCCGGCCCGGCGCCGGGTCCTGGTCCTGGAGGGCGAACCGGGCCCCTGGCTGCCGCCCGGCTTCGATGTCGTACGGCAGTGCGCGGGCGGTCTCGACGAACGGCTGGCCGCGGCCTTCGCGGGCTGCGACGGCCCGGCCCTGCTCATCGGGATGGACACCCCCCAGGTGACTCCGGAGCTGCTCACGGTGGATTTCGCCGACTGCGAGGCGTACTTCGGGCCGGCCGAGGACGGCGGCTTCTGGGCGCTGGGTCTGGCGGACCCGGATCCGTCCCTGCTGCGCGGGGTGCCGATGTCGACACCCCGGACCGGAGCGGCCCAGCGCGCCCGGCTGACCGGCCTGCGGGTGCGGGAGCTGCCGCCGCTGCGGGACGTGGACACGGCGTACGACGCGCAGTTGGTGGCGAAGGCGGCACCGGGCGGACGGTTCGCGGCCGAGCTGGAACGGCTCGCGGGAGCGGGGCGATGAGGGGGCCGGGGGTCGACGTCGCGAGGGCGCCTCTGCGGGAGGACGGTGACAGCGGCGCAGGCCCCGAGCCGCGCGACGAGGCCGACAGCCCGCGACGGGCCGGGGTCGGACGACAGCGGGACGCGGACCGGACACCACGGGCACAGCCCCTGCCGACCGCACCCGACACCCGGCCACCCGCCCCGGACACGCAAGCCCGAGCGGACAGCACCGGGCCGCACCGAAACCCGGCCACGACCACCACGACCGACACACGACCCGGAACCCGACCACCCGGCCCCGGCACCGGCATCGGCACCGGCGCCCGAGCCGACAGCCCGCAACCGCAGACGGACAGCACCGGGCCGCACCGAAACCCGGCCACGGCCACCACGACCGACACACGACCCGGAACCCGACCACCCGGCCCCGGCATCGGCACCGGCACCGGCACCGGCGCCCGAGCCGACAGCCCACAACCGCAGACGGACAGCACCGGGCCGCACCGAAACCCGGCCACGGCCACCACGACCGACACACGACCCGGAACCCGACCACCCGGCCCAGGCACCGGCGCCCCCTCCCACGACGGCACCTGGTCCGCCGACCCCTATGCCCGGGCCCTCCGCACCGGGCAGGGTCCGCTGTTCCTGCGTCGCTCCGACGGATGGCTGCTGCTGCTCGAGCTGGAGCGGTGGTGTGCGGCCGCGGATGCCGCGGACCTGGAGGTGCTGCGGCGCTGCGAGGGGGCGGTACTGGACGTCGGCTGCGGCCCGGGGCGGCTCGTCGCCGCGCTCGGTGCCCACGGCCGGCCGGTGCTCGGCATCGACGTGAGCGAGGCGGCCGTCGCACGGACCGTCGCGCTGGGCGGGCAGGCCCTTCGGCGGTCCGTCTTCGAGTCCCTGCCGGGCGAGGGCCGCTGGGGCACCGCGCTGCTGATCGACGGCAATGTCGGCATCGGCGGCGACCCGCAGGCCCTGCTCGACCGGATGTCCCAACTGCTCGCCCCTGGCGGACTGCTGATCGCGGAGACGGTCACGGACCCGGACATCGACGAGCGGATCCAGGTGCGGGTCACCGATGCCAGGGGAGCCACCGGCAACCCGTTCCCGTGGGCCCGGCTCGGCAGCCCCGCCCTGCTGCGGCACGCGCCCCGCACCGACTGGGCGTTCGTGGATCAGTGGACGGCGGGCGGCCGTTCCTTCGTGTCCCTGCGCCACCGTACGACGAAGACCGCCGCCGAGCCACCGAACAGCGCGGCCGTCACCAGCAGCCAGCGGGCCAGGAAGCCGTCAGGGGACAGGCCGGTCGCGGAGGCGTAGCGGTCCGCGACCTGCCCGCTGATCAGCGGGAACCACACGAGCAGGAGCAGGAGGGAGAGGGCGGCGGGGACCCGCACGTACAGCACGTGCCGCCCCGCCGTCCTCACGAGCGCCCGGTCCGCCGCCGCGTACAGCGGCAGCAGCACCAGGTCGTGCACCACCGCCGCCCCCACGAACCACAGCGCGACGCCGAACCAGTCATCTGCCAGGAGCCGCACCCCCGCGTACCCCGCGAGGGCGAACGAGCAGGCGAGCAGGAGGATTTGGAGAGGGTTGCCGAGAGGGATCCGCATCACAGGTCTCCGAACGTCAGCCGGGCCACCCACTTGGTGTTGAGCACACCGGGCGCCGCGGGCACGATGATCCGGGCCGGGTGGCCGTGGTCGGGGGTCAGGTCCTCGCCGTTGACGAACAGGGCGAGCAGGGACCGCGGGTCGGCGACCTGGTTGGCGCGCAGGGCGGCCCGCCGGAAGGCACCGTGGCGTTGCAGCGACTCCACGAAGACGTCCGGTGGATCGTCCTCGTACCCGACGAGCGCGGCGAGGTCCCGCAGCCGCACCCCGCGCCACCACTGGTCGGAGGTGGACCAGCCCTCCACACAGGCGATGGGCAACGCCGAGCTGTGCAAGGGAAGTCGGAGGAGTTCCGCGCGGCCGAGGCGGACGGTGCGCCCCGCGCGCCCCACGACGACGAGCCGCCAGGCCTCCTCGCTCGTCTCATCCGGATCGATCCCCGCGTACGCGGCGGTCTTGTTGATCTGGAAGCCGCCCGGTCCGGAGGCCGGCTCGCCGCCTCCGTGCGGGGCGAGCAGGGCGGTTCTGCGGAGCACACCGTCGAAGTTCTGCCCGGCCGTGGTGACGAACAGCAGCAGCGAGCCGCTCCCGACGAACCAGAGGGCCCCGCGCCGGGACACCGTCGGCGGCGCGGGGTTCGGCGACACCAACTCGGTCTTCTCCTCACGGAGTCGGCGCAGATTCCGCCAGGCGAGCGGCATCTTCAGGACGGCATGGGCGACGAACGCGCTGAAGAACACCCATGCCCCGTAGAAGTGCAGGGGATAGAAGGAGCCCGGGAAGAGGTAGTCCAACTGGACGTTGAGCACGCCGGTCACGAACTCGAACAGGGCGCCGCCGACCAGCAGCAGGAGCGAGATCCGTTCCAGGACGTGCGCGAGCGACCGCGCGGGCGGCAGCGTGAACAGCTTCGGTACGACCGACCACAGCTTGGCCAGCAGGACGGGGATCAGGGTGATGCCGAGGGTGACGTGGACGCCCTGGTTGAGCCGGTACAGCCAGTGCGGGTCGGTCGGCCAGGAGAAGAGGTAGAAGCCGAGGACGCCCTTGTCCGGGGTCTTGTCGTTCACCGGCGAGAGGTCCGGGTTGTAGGCGGCGTACGACAGCAGCCCCGTCATGAACAGCAGGGTGATCCCGCCGAGGAGGACGACCCCGAGGACCGAGGTGAGCCAGGGGCCGCGCAGCGGACTGCGCCAGAAGGAAGGTGCGAAGGGTGACCGTGCCATGCCCCGACGGTAGGTCCGCACCACCCCGTGAACGGGTCCGCGAACCATGACGAAACTCTGACGTCCTCGCATGTCAGCCGTCCGGGGGAGACCGTGCGGCCTAGCGTCGTCCGCGTGAACCGGGACCTCCTTCGTGACCTGTACGCGGCCGTGTGCGCCGCGCTCCTCGTGCTGACCGCCGCACTGGTCGGCACGGCGATCCAGCACCGGGACGGCTCGCTCCGCGTCGGCTGGCCGCCGCTGCTGGCGAGTTGGGACCCGCACGTCGGCCCCGGCACGCCGGCCGCGGCCGTCGTCGCGGCCGCCGTGGTGGCGTACGGCCCCTCGCTCGCCGCCCGGCTGTCCTGGCGCCCGCTGCTGCTCGCCGTCTGGGGCGCGGGCATGGCCTGGACGTGGTCCCTGGCCCTCGTGGACGGCTGGCAGCGCGGGGTCGCCGAGCAGCTCACCACCAGGAACGAGTACCTCCCGGCCGTCGGCCGCTTCCACGACATCCCGGCCGCCCTGCGCGACTTCACCCGGCACATCCTGATCGACTCGCCGGACAACTGGGGCGCCCATGTCGCCGGGCATCCCCCGGGCGCGACCCTCACCTTCGTCCTGCTCGACCGGACCGGGCTGGGCGGCGGGGGCTGGGCGGGCACCTGGTGCATCACCGTCGGCACGACCGCGGCGGTCGCGGTCCTGGTCGCCGTACGGACTCTCGCCGCCGAGTCGCTCGCCCGCCGCGCCGCGCCCTTCCTGGTCCTGGCCCCGGCCGCGGTCTGGGTGGGCACGTCGGCCGACGGGTACTTCGCGGCGGTGGCCGCGTGGGCGGTGGCGCTGCTCGCCCTCGCGGTGCGGGGGGTCCGGCCGGGACCGTACGGCTTCTGCTCGGGGCTGCTGTTCGGGCTGACCGTCTATCTGTCGTACGGCCTGACGCTGATGGCCGTCGTCGCGGGGGCGGTGGTGTGGGCGGGGTCCTCCCGTCGGCGGCCCCTGTTGTTCGCCCTGGCCGGTTTCGTGGTCGTGCCGGCGGTCTTCACCGCGCTCGGGTTCGAGTGGTGGGAGGGGTATCGGATCCTCGTCACCCGCTACTACCAGGGGGCGGGCGGGGTTCGGCCGTACGGGTACTGGGTGTGGGCGAATCTGGCGTGCACGGTGGTGATCGTCGGACCGGCGACGGTGGCGGGGGTGCGGCGGGTCGTCGTTCGGCTGCGGCCGTACGGGGGCTGGTCGCACAGCTCCCTGCGCCCCCACCCGGCACCCCCGAACCGTGGTGATCACCGCCTGGGCCTGCTGGTGACGGCCGCTCTCCTGGCCCTGCTCGTCGCGGATCTGTCCGGGATGAGCAAGGCGGAGACCGAGCGGATCTGGTTGCCGTTCGCGGTGTGGCTGTTGCCGGCGGGTACGTTTCTGACGGGTGTGCGGGGGTGGCTGGTCGGGCAGGCCGTGCTCGCGCTGCTCGTCAACCACCTGTTGCTCACGGGGTGGTGAGGCGCCTCGACTTCCGTACGGTGACGAGTTCACCCCCGTCCACCACGGCGACACGGTGGGCGATCCTCGCCGTGTCCTGGTCGTGGGTGATCAGGACCAGGGACAGGCCCTCGCGCTCACGCAACAGACCGGCGAGGAGGTCGAGAATCCCGCGCCGCGTGACCATGTCGAGTCCGGAGGTGATCTCGTCGCAGATCAGCACCCGGGGACGGGCCAGGAGGGCACGGGCGAGCGCGACGCGCTGGAGCTCGCCCCCCGAGAGCCTGCCGGGCAGGCGGTACGGCAGATCGTCGGCAGGGAGACCGAGGCGGACGAGAGTGGCCAGCGCCTCCTCCCTCGCCTCCTGTTCGCCGCTGCCTCGCAGGCGTACGGCCGTGCGGGCGACCTGGTCGAGGACGGGCCGGTATTCGTCGAAGGCGGCCCGTGCATCCTGGAACACGTATTGCACGGCGGCGAGTTGGGCACTGCTGCGGCGACGGAGGGTGCGGGGCAGCGGCGTTCCGTCGAGGAGAACCTCACCTCCGTGGTCGCGGTGGAGCCCCGCCAGGCAGCGGGCGAGGGTGGTCTTGCCGCTGCCCGAGCGGCCCACGACGGCCAGGCATTCGCCGGAGTCGAGGGTGAGGAGGGGAGCGCGCAGGACCGTGGCCTTGCCGTGTGCGGCGGTCAGATCGCGTATTTCCAGGACGGGTCGGCCTCCTCCGGCCTCGGGTGGGTCCGCCCGGTGCTCGTCGAGCAGCCGACGGGTCCATGCGTGCCGCGGCGCACGCCACAGCCGTTCCGGCGGTCCCGACTCCACGACCCGGCCCGCCCGCATGACCAGGACGTCGTCGGCGAGCGCGCGGACCACGTCGAGATCGTGGCTGAGCAGCACGACGGCGATACCGCGCGCCGCGACCGCCGCCAGCTGCTCGACGATCCGGCTCCTGGTCAACGGGTCCTGCCCGGTGGTCGGTTCGTCGGCGACGATGACGCGGGCCCCGAGGAGAAGGGCCTGGGCGAGGACGACGCGTTGCTGCTGACCGCCGGAGAGCTGGTGCGGATAGCGCCGCAAGAGGGCTTCCGCATCGGGGAGTTGGGCGTCCGCCAGTGCGTCGAGCACCCGCGCGCGGGCCGCCGCACGGCGCCGGCCCCGGGGCAGATGGCGGACGCGGGCGCGGGCGATGTCGTGGAGAAGCGCGGAGATCCTCCTGGCGGGATTGAGAACGGCGGCGGGATGCTGCGGCACGTAACCCACGGGCCCGTCGGCCGCGCGGTACACCTCACCCGTGACCCGGGCACCGGGCGGGAACTCTCCGAGCAGGGCGAGCCCGGTGGTGGTCTTCCCGCTCCCGGAAGCCCCGACGAGCGCGGTCACCTTCCCGGGCAGCACACACAGATCCACGCCGTCGACGATCACCCGGCCACGGACCTCGACCCGCAGACGACGAAGTCCGGCAACACAAGTGCTGCTCCGCCGCGTGGGGGCGCCCGGCGACGACGGCGACGCAGACTCACGACGGCCGGGTCCCACCGCGTCGAAGAGCAGATTCGTGCCCGTGGTCAGCGCCACGATCAGCACCGCGGGCACCACCACGGCCCAGGGCTGCACCACCAGCCCGGTCCGGTTCCGGTCCACCATCACCGCCCAGTCCGCCGCGTCCGGAGCCACCCCGACCCCGAGAAACGCGGCCGTGGACACCAGATAGAGCACCCCGGTCAGCCGCACACCCGCGTCGGCGGCAAGAGTGCGCACGGTGGCCCGGCCGACATGACCGAAGGCGATCCGTCCCCACGACTCCCCCTGCATCCGCAACGCCTCGACGGCGGGCCGCGCGGCCACCTCCCCCGCCGCGGTCCGTACGATCCGCGCCGCGTCCGGCACGTTCACCGCCGCCACGAGCAGCGCGAGCCCCACCGCCCCGGGCGAGAACACGGACGCCACCAGCAGGATCAGCAGCAGCGACGGCACGGCGAGCAGCACGTCCAGCGGCCGCATCAGCACGTCCTCCAGCCGCCGCAGATGGGTGAGCGCGGCGACGAGACCGACCGGCAGCGCGACCAGATAGGCGAGGGCGGTCGCGGCGAGCGCGGTCACGACGACGGTACGGCCGCCGAGCAGCACTTGCCGCCAGACGTCCCGGCCCACGAAGTCGGTGCCGAGCCAGTGGCCGTCGCCGAGCGTGAAGGAGACGGCACGGGGGCCGGGCTCGCCGGCGAAGAGGGGCCCGAGGAGGGCGAGGAGCAGGGGGACGGCGATGATCGCGAGTCCCCACGCGAACCGACCGGCACGAGGGATACGAGAGGCCCGTGCAGCGGGAGTCCGTGTCGTCACGCCGCCACCCACGCCCTCGGCGTCAGCCGGTACGCCACCACGTCCGCCCCCAGGTTCAGTACGACGGTCAGTGCGCCGAACACCACCGCCAGCCCCTGCACCACCGGCACGTCGCGCTCCGCGACCGCGTTGAGGAGGACCGTGCCGAGGCCCGGGATCACGAAGAGGGCCTCCACGACGATGACCCCGCACAGCAACCAGTCGACGGTGCGGGCGAGTTGCTGGACCGCGGGGGCGAGGGCGTTGGGCAGGGCGTGGGTGTAACGGACCCGGGCGCCGGGGACGCCGTAACGGTGGGCGTGGGCCGTGTAGGGGGCGGCGAGGGCATCGACCATGCCCGCGCGGACCAGGCGCGACAGGGAGCACACCGGGCGGGAGAGCAGGACGAGCACCGGCAGGACCAGTGCGGCCGGGTGGCCGAGCAGGTCCGTGCCGTACCCCACCGCGGTCGGCGGCAGCCAGGCCAGCTTCAGGGCGAACACCGTCACCAGCAGCACCCCGAGAGCGAACTCGGGGACCGCGTACACGGCGAGGGTCACGGAGCTGACCAGCCGGTCGACGGGCCGCCCCTCGTGGCGGGCCGCGAGGACGCCGAGCCCGAGGCCGAGCGGGACCAGCAGGGCCAGGGTGAGTGAGGCCAGCAGCAGCGTCGGACCGAAGCCGCCGGTGATGTAGCCGAGCACCGGCCGTCCGGAGGCGAGGGAGGTGCCGAAGTCGCCGTGCGACAGGCCCCACGCCCAGTCGGCCAGCCGCTCGTGGGCGGGCCGGTCCAGGTGCATGGCCTCGCGGATCGCGGCGATGCGGGCCGGGTCGGGCTGGTCGCCCGCGAGGGCCACCGCCGCGTCGCCCGGCAGTGCCTCGGTGAGCGCGAAGACCAGCAGCACCACGGCCACGGTCTGCACGGCACCGAGGACCAGCCGCCGGGCGACGAAGGAACGCAGACCGCTCACGCGAGCCAGACCTTGTCGAAGCGGGCCCAGTCGAGCGTGTTGGCGGGCGCCTTGGTCGCAACCCCCTTCACATTGCGGCCCGTTCCGATGATCCAGTCGGCGAACCCCCAGATCAGGAAACCGCCCTCGGCGTACAGACGGCGCTGCATCCGCTCGTACACCGCCGCGCGCGACGCCTTGTCACGGGTGGACTGCGCCTGCTGGTACAGCGCGTCGAAGTCCTTGTGGTGCCACTTCGTCGCGTTGGTCGTGGAGTCCGTGAGCAGGCGCTGGGAGATGTGGGCCTCGATGGGCATGGCGCCGGAGCGGTAGCAGCACAGGGTGCCGTTGTCGAGGATGTCGCTCCAGTAGGAGTCCTTGCTGCCCATCCTCACGTCGATCGTGACGCCCGCCTTGGCGGCCTGGTCGCGGAAGATGCCGGCGGCCTCGGTGAACCCGGCGGCGACGGCCGAGGTGTCCAGGGTGACCCTGAGCTTGTCGGCACCGGCCTGCTTGAGGAGGGAGCGGGCCCTGTCGAGGTCCTGTGCCCGCTGCGGGAGGCTGTCGGCGTAGTACTCGTAGCCCTTCCCGAACAGGTCGTTGCCGACCACGCCCGCGCCGGACAGGGCGCCGTCGACGAGTTCCTGGCGGTCGGCGATCAGGAAGAACGCCTCGCGCACCCGCCTGTCGTCGAAGGGAGCCCGGTCGGTCTTCATGCAGAACGCCTGCATGGCGCTGCCCCGCAGCCGCACGATCTCGATCTGCCCTCTGCCTTCGTGGGCGCGGGCGGTGGTGGGGCTCAGTTCGTGGGCGTACTCGACCTGGCCGCCGAGCAGGGCGTTGACGCGGGCCGACTCCTCGTTGGCGACGAGGAGTTCGAGTTCGTCGAGGTGCGGAGCGCCGTCCCAGTAGTCGTCGTTGCGGCGGAAGACGGCGGAGCGGCCGGGGGCGAAGGAGACGAGGCGGAAGGGGCCCGAGCCGATCGGCTTGCGGTCGAAGTCCTTCGCGCCCTCAGGGATGATGTACGCCCCGAACGCGGCCAGGATGTTGGGGAATTCGGCGGTCGGCCGCTTGAGGACGAACTCGATCGACCGCTGCCCGGTGGCCCGGCTGGCGTCGAGGTCGATGGGGTCCAGGGACGCCTTGGCGCGGAACGCCTGGTCCGGGTCGGCGATCCGGCGGTAGCTGTGCAGGACGTCGTCGGCGGTGACCGGGCTGCCGTCGTGGAAGGTGGCCTCGCGCAGGGTGACCTGCCAGCGGCCCAGCGTCTTGTCGGGTTCCCACTTGGCGGCGAGACGGGGCTGGGCGGACAGGTCGGCGCCGTAGTCGGCGAGCTTGTCGTAGAGGGCCTTGGCGCGGGCCACGTCGGCGAACAGGTTCGCCAGGTGCGGGTCGAGGGTCTCGCTCGCCCCGCCTCCGGCGAACGCGGCGCGCAGCCGGCCGCCCCGCTTCGGAGTGCCGTCGGCGGACGGGGACTCACCGGTGTCGGATCCGGCGCAGCCCACCAGGGCGGCCGCGGCGACGCCTCCGGTGGCGGCGAGGAATCCGCGTCGGCGCAGGCCGGAGAAGCGTTCGTCGTGCATGGATGGTCCTTCGTGTCAGTCGGTGCGGCTGCGCGCGACGACGTGCAGCCGGTCCCCGTCGGTGGTGGTGCCGGGCAACTCGCCCTGGTTCCAGGTGGGTTCGGTGCGCGGTCCGGGCCCGTCGTGGAGTTCGAGGACCTCGAAGCCGTGCACGGCGAGGAAGTGCCGCAGCTCCTGCGGGAACAACAGCCGCCAGGCGGACCGCTGTTCGACAGGAGGTGAGGAGTCGGACGTCCATACCCGGGTGCGGCGCAGGAGTTGCGCGGCCCGGTCGACGTACAGGGTGGTCGTGGAGCGGTGGTCGGCGCCCTGCCAGGTGAAGCTGTTGACGGTCTCGGTGTCGAGGAGTTCGGTGCGGCCCAGGAAGTAGGCGCCGTTGCGCATCTCCGCGACGAGCAGTCCGCCCGGGGCGAGGGCGCGGCGGCAGGAGGCGAGGAAACCGTCGAGCTGGGCGTTGGTGTGGCAGTACAGCAGGGCGCTGTCCAGGCAGACGAGCGCGTCGAACGCGGCCGGGCCGAAGTCGAAACCGTGCAGGTCGGCGTGGACGTACTCGGGCCCCGGATGGTGGGAGCGGGCGTGCTCGAGCATCGCCTCGGACAGGTCGGCCCCGGTCACCGTACGGCCGGCCCGGTACAGGTGGGCGGCGTCGCGCCCGGTGCCGCAGCCCAGGTCGAGCACGCGCGGTCCGGCGCCGTGGCGGCTCAGACAGTCCTCGGCCCAGCGTCCGGCGAGCCGGTCGGGGTCGGGGAAGCGGACCTCGTACAGGGCGGGGTTGTCGGTGAGGAGGTTGCCGGCCGCGGCGCTCTCGTCGGCGTTCGTCCGCGGGCTCACGCCGTGCTCCTCTCCCGGGCGGGAGCGACCACGGTCGGCGGACTCCCCGGCAGCATTCCGCGCCGGTGCAGCCACGCCACCCCGCCCGCCGAGGCCAGCCCGAACAGGGCGCAGCACCCCCAGGGCAACCGGTCCCCCGTGTCCATGGCCCAGCCCACGGCGGTGTTCCCGATCGCGGCCGCGACGCCCGAGACGACGTAGAAGATCCCGAAGTACGTGCCGGTCAGTTCGGACCGGCCGAAGCCGGGGATCAGCTCCATGACGAAGGGCGAGGCGACCATGACGCCGAGGTAGAGCAGCAGGGTGCCGAGCAGCACGGCGACGACGGCGAGCGGCCCGCGGGCCCCGGTCACGAGCATGGGCGGCAGGAACGCGAGACCCATCAGGGCGAGTCCGGTGGCGATCCAACGCGCCCTGCTGCCGCGGGACTTGAGGGCCCGGGTGATGCGCAGTTGGAGGGCCAGGTTGGCGAGCGTGCCGACGAGGAAGACGAGCCCGGCCGCCCCGCCCCAGCCGGTGGCCTGCCGGGCCCCGTCGGGCAGCAGCAGGTAGAGCTGGCTCTCCAGGGTGAACATGCCGACCATGGCGAGGGCGAACGCGACGAAGGCACGGTTGCCGAGGACTTCCCGCCAGTCCCCGAGGACGGACCCCTTGCTCGGCTCGGGCCGGTGCGCGGGCAGCACGAGGGCCTGTGCCACGGTCAGGACCGCGAAGAGGGCGGCGGCGGTGAGCGCGGACGTGCGGAAGTCGACGAGGAGCAGGGCGCTGCCCAGAAGCGGTCCGATCAGCGCTCCGGCGGTGGCGAAGACGTTGAACAGGGCGAACGCCTCGGCCCTGCGCTCCCCCGACTCCTGTGCGAGGTAGGCGCGCACGGCCGGGTTGAACAACGCCCCGGCGAGTCCGCTGAGCACGGACGCGGCGAGCAGCACGGGCAGCCCGTCGCCGAGCGCGAACAGTCCGAACCCGACCGTCCTGAGCGCGCATCCGGCGATGATCACGCCTCGCGCGCCGAGCCGGTCGGAGGCGGACCCGCCGATGATGAAGAGCCCCTGCTGACTGAGGTTGCGCACCCCGAGGACGACGCCGACGACGGCCGCCGACATGCCCAGGTTGTCGGTGAGATGCACGGCGAGATAGGGCACGAGGAGGTAGAAGCCGGTGTTGACGCCGAGCTGGTTGACCAGCAGGAGCCGGACGGCGAGCGGGAAGCGGCGCATCTCACGCCACGTCTTCACGCGCCACCACCTCCTCGACTCCCAGGCCGGGCAGGCCGTTCGCGCGTACGACCCCGTCGGCGCCGCCGATCCCGGACCACGGGTCGTGGGCGAGCAGCAGGTGTCCGTCGAGGTCGGTCCAGCGGGCCCGGTCGGCGAGGTGGACGGCGGGGGCGAGCCCGAGGGTGCTGGCGGTGAGACAGCCGAGCATCAGCTCGGTGCTGCTGCCCTCGATCAACTCGGCGATGCGCAGGGCGGCTTGGACCCCGCCGCACTTGGCGAGCTTCACGTTGACGCCGTGGACGCGTCCGGCCAGGCGGCGGACGTCTTCGAGGCTCACCGCGTCCTCGTCGGCGATGACGGGCAGGGGCGAGCGTTCGGCGAGGGCACCGAGGGCGTCCGGGTCGCCGGGGGCGAGAGGCTGCTCGACGGCCTCGACACCGAGGTCGGCGAACCGGGGCAGCAGGGCCAGGGCCTGCCGTACGGTCCAGGCGCCGTTGGGGTCGAGGAGCAGCCGGGCCCCGGGCGCGGCGTCGCGGATGACGCGTACGCGTTCCACGTCGTCCTCGGGGTCGGGGGTGCCCGCCTTGACCTTGATGACCTGGAAGCCCTGCGCGGCGAGGCGGCGGGCCTCGGCGGCGGCGTGCAGGGGGGAGGTGATGCCGATCGTGCGGGCGGTCGCGGCGACCGGCGGTTCGGGGGTGCCGAGGAGACGGTGGACGGGGGTGTTCGCGCGCTTGCCGACGAGGTCGAGGAGCGCGGACTCGACGGCGGCGGTCACGGCGGGCGGCACGGCCCGCGGTGACGCCAACTCGCCTTGCCGCAGGGCCTCCAGGGCGCTTTCCGGACGAGCGAAGAGGGTGAGGTCCACAGCCGACAGCAGCCGTACGAGTGTGTCGGCGTCGAGGCCGTAGTACACGCTGGTGACGGCCTCGCCGTGGCCGGACAGGCCCTCGTGGTCGAGGGTCAGCCAGACGGCCTCGCGAGCGGTCATCGTGGAGCGGGAGATGCGCAAGGGCTCGGCGAGGTCGAGGCGCACGGTGCGCAGGCGGGCCTTCACTCGGTGCCTTTCAGGGGAGTGAGCGGATCGGTGATCCTTGTGCAGCGCACCCAGCCGGTGGCCTCGGCCGCGCAGGGGTCGGGTATCTCGACCGGCCGGTCGGCCGCGGTGTGCGGGTCGAGGCCGTGCGCGGTGGTGAAGGCGTCGTCGTAGACGGTGCCGAGGTAGCGGTGGGGGCCGTCCGGGAAGACGGTCGCGACGACCGCGCCGGCGTGCACGCGGGCGGCCCAGGCGGCGACGCGGGCGGCGGCCCCGGTGCTCCAGCCGCCGCTGACGAAGGAGCCGCGGGCCAGTCTGCGACAGCTGTCGACGGCCGCCGCGGGGCCGACCCAGTGGACCTCGTCGAAGGCGCCGTAGGCGACGTTGCGGGGGTGGATGCTGCTGCCGAGGCCACGCATCAGGCGGAGCCGGGCGGGCTGGCCGAAGATGGTGGAGCCGGTGGCGTCGACACCGATGAGCCGCAGGGCGGGCCAGTGCCTTCGGAGCGGGCCGATGATGCCGGCGCTGTGGCCGCCGGTGCCGACGCTGCACACCAGGATGTCCAAGTGGTCCAACTGGGCGGTGAGTTCGGCGGCGAGGGAGGCGTATCCGGCGGTGTTGTCGGGGTTGTTGTACTGGTCGGGCCAGTAGGCGCCGGGGAGTTCGGCGAGCAGGTCCTTGAGGCGGGCGAGCCGGGCCGCCTGCCAGCCGCCCTGGAGCGCCGGGCGGTCGACGATCTCCAGGCGGACTCCGTGGGAGTGCAGCAACTGCCGTACGGAAGGCTCCAGTTCGCTGTCGCCGACGAGGACGATCGGATGCCCGAGCGCCTGGCCCGCGAAGGCGAGACCGATACCGAGGGTGCCCGAGGTGGACTCCACCACCGGGGCGCCGGGCAGCAGTTCGCCGCGCTCGCGGGCGCCCAGCAGCATGGACACGGCGGCCCGCGCCTTCATGCCACCGGCGGCGAGGCCTTCGAGTTTGGCCCAGAAGCCGGGGTGGGCGCCGGGCAGGTCGGTGGTGATCCGGACGACCGGGGTGCGGCCGAGCAGGGCGAGCAGTTCGGGGCGCGCGCCTGTGGGGCGTACGGCGGTCGTGGTCATCGGCCGTCTCCCCGCCGACGGTAGCGGTGGACGAGTCCGGGGCCGCCGTCGAGCCAGAAGAAGGGGTACGGCTCCGCGCACACCGCGCTGACCCCGTGGCCGAGGAAGCGGGGCAGGACGGCGCTGCCGGTCTGGGCGAACATCACCAGCTGCTTGCCGTGGAGCAGGGCGTGGCGTCGCAGGGGTTCGAAGGTGCCGTTGCCGAGTGTCATGCCGGAGACGAGCAGGGCGTCGCAGTCCCCGGCAGCGACGAGCGCGTCGGCGACGACGTGCTCGCCCCACTCGGTCGTGCCGCCCTTGAGGTCGCAGGGCACGTATCCCAGTCCGCGCGAACGCAGGGCCTCCAGGAGGGAGTTGACCACTCCGACCACGAGCACCCTGGCACCGGCGGGCAGATCCAGCAGCTCGACGACGACCTTCGCGCGGGCCCGGGACTTCTCCAGGGAGGAGCCGGCGGCCAGCGCTGCAGCGCGGGCCCCGTGGTCCGGGGTGTGCGGGGTGACGTGCATCAGATACGCGTCGAGCGCGGCCACCCGCACCGGCGGCAGGGGGTGTTCCAGAAGCCGGGCCACATCCGCGCCCACGCACTCGTCGAGCGCGCTGTCCGGCAGCTCGCCGGGTTCCACCGCGCACGAGCCGACGGCTTCGGCGAGGCGCAGGCTGAGGACCTCGTTGCGGTAGCCGGTGCCGCGTCCGTCGTGGCGTACGGCCTGGCGGGTGGTGAAGGCGACGGCGATGCGGAGCGCGGCCGGGTCGGGGCCGAGGGCGCCCGCACGGACGTGGCCGACGAGGTCGCCGTAGCTCTGGAAGGTCACGGTGGACATCGCGGGACGAGCCCCGGCCGCCGCGTGGGCCCGGAACGCCGTCACGAGCGACGGAGGCCCGGCCCCGTTCGCCGTGTCGCCGTGCCCCGGCGCAGCCGCGGCTGCTGCGGGGGAGCGGGGACCGCCCGCCTCGGCGGCGTCGGCCCGGAAGGTACGCGCGGTCATCGGACGACCAGTCCCGACCGCAGTTCGGCCAGCAGTGTCTCGACGCGGTCGCGGGCGCCGGGTCCTTCGGGGTCGCCCGCCATGACATGGCCCAGGTACTCGTTGTTGCTGCCCGCAGCCTTCACGGCCTTGCCGGGCTCGGTGAGGAGAAGTTCCAGCACTCCGTCGGTGTCCCGGAGTTCGCCCTGTGCTTCGAGCGTGCCCGTGTGCTCCGGCACGAGGAAGCCGATGGCGGCGCTGCGCAGGCCGGTGTCCGTGCGGCGCAGGTCGGGGGCGCGGCCGAGGGAGACGTCGACGAAGGCGGCGGCGAGGTCGATGCCGGTGACATGGCGGACGAGCTCGGTGATGCGATTGCCCGCGGGGCGGGGGTTGACCTCGACGACGCGGGGTCCTGCGGAGGTCAGCTTGATCTCGGTGTGAGCGACCACCGCGTCGGTCAGGCCGAGGGCCTTGAGAGCGGTCAGGGCGGTCTGCTCGGCCGCCTCGGTGTCGGCGGAGGACAGGGCCGCCGGGAACATGTGCCCGGTCTCGACGAAGGCGGGCGCTCCGCCGATGCTCTTGTCGGTCACGCCGACCACGTGCACCGCGCCGGCGTGCGACACGGTCTCGACGCTCACCTCGGGGCCGTCGAGGAGCTCTTCGAGCAGGACGACCGGGTCCCGGCGCTGCCCGCGGGCGTTCACCGGGAAGTCGGCCAAGGCGCCCACCGCGTCGGCCAGTTGGGTCTCGTCGTCCACGCGGCGGACGTACATGCCCGCGCACAGGTCGACGGGTTTGACGACGAGCGGATAGCCGATCTCCCGCGCGGCCCGGGCGAGGTCGGCCCACTCACGGTGCAGGGCGAAGCGGGGACCGGGCAGGCCGGCCTCGGCGAGGACGCGGCGGGTGGCGTCCTTGCGGCAGGCGTTTCCGACCGCTTCGGGGCCCGGTCCCGGCAGGCCGAGATGCCCGGCGATCCGGGCCACGGCCGGCAGGTAGTAGTCGCAGGAGGTGAGGACGCCGTCGAAGCGCAGCACCGTGTGCAGCCGCTCGATCTCCGGCAGCAGGGTCTCGGTGTCGTTGGTGTCGGCGGTGATCACGTTGCGGGCGCCGAGCAGCGGGTGGGCCGCGCCCTCGGGCGCCGAGCGGAGGTAGTGGTGCAGGTCGCGGGTGAGGAACGTGAACTCGTGTCCGCTCTCCCGGACCGCCCGGGGCAGCAGCCTGCTCATCGACCCGACCCAGCTCTCGACCATCAGCAGATGAGCCACAACTCCCCTTTTCATGCGGTTGGTTCAGGCGTCAGGGCAGCCCGGAAAGACCCTCGGGCGGGAGGGGCGGGCGCTGCGCATCAGACGTTATCGATAATCATTTTCATTTACTAGTCCCTTACCGAACATGAATCGGAGAGACATGTGTTCATGACCCGTAGCGCCCTTACGGCAGCGGCAGTTCGGTCCGGATGAAGTTCCGTCAGGGGCGCGGTCGCGGGGCGGCCGTAGCCGGACGGGCCCACGGCGTGACGGATGGCGTTGGTGACCGGTTCGCCGGCGACGGGTTCGACGGTGAACGACAGCTCGTCCAGGCAGGCCACGTCGGCTGGGGCAGGCCGGGAGCGGCGTGTCCCGCACGGCCTCGCAGGTCTCCTCCGGTGCCCGGTCGGCACGGGCCGGGACGGTACGCAGCCCCTCCGGCCCGGCGTCGACGTCCTGGTGCCGGTCCTCGATCAACCCGTCGGTGCGGAGCACCGGTTGGCCGCCCTCGGCCGGTTCGGGCTCCACCGTCCCGAGCAGCCCACGCGGGCCCGCCGCTCTCCCGCTTCCCCCTCCGGGCCTTCGGGGCGACGAGCTGCCCGGCTGGCTCCTCGGGATCCGGTCGGCCGCGGCGAAGGGCATGCCGCCGAGCCCGAGGGCAGAGGTCGACGAACTCGACGGTGCCGTCGGGGCCGACGACCGCGGGCAAGGGGTGTCCGGCGCGGGTGGGGCACAGCGCCGGGACACCGGGTCGTAGCCGGCGCACGGACAGGCGGCCCCGACGATGCCGGAGTCCGCCTGACTGCTGTCCACCGCCCAGCCCTCGCCGCGCTCCAGGCGGCCCACCGGGTCGTCGAGGCGGGTGAGGAGTTCGTCGGGCGGGGTCCGGGGAAGCCGGTCGCCGCTGGGCCGTCCGGCCCTGGCCGTCGCAGAGCGCGATGGTCATGCCGGCCTCGGACAGCGAGCCGGTGAGCCGTTGCAGCACCGGTTCGGCGGCCCCCAGGAAGTGTCGTCCGGGGCCGGGCCGGGCGCACGGCACCAGCAGCCCGCCCGGCTCGGGACCGGCGGACCTGCACAGCTGCCAGGAGTCGAGCACCGCGCCCCGGACGTCCGCGTCCACCCGGGCACCGGCCAGGAATCGTTCATGGGCATCGACCAGGCCGCCGATGTCGTCCCAGGGTGACGGGCAACGGAATCGCTTCCCTCACCTGGAGGCGGCCCGGTCGCTCGCCGCCACTCGGCTCGCCCCAAGGCGCCCGCCGAGCGCCTGCACCGCAGACCCCTTGCGCCACGCATCACAGCACCTGCCGGGCGCTGGCACATCGCCTTCGACACCGGGTCGTGCCGCGACCGGACCGGCCCACCCGCACGGCCGATCCGGTGGCAAGGGGACGGGTCAGCAGGTGGCCACGCCGTCCAGCCAGGCCGGGCCCTTGATGTAGATGTTGGTCATCCACGAGCCGTCGGTCAGCTTCGACCAGGCGTCGTTGGTGTAGCCGTCGGCCGTGACCTGCTGGGCGTGCTTCTGGCAGACCACGTTGACCGTGGTCGGCTGCGCGAAGTAGTCGACCACACCGGCGTTGACGTTCGGCTCGCTGTGGGTGCGCACCCCGGTGCCCCAGGTCTGGAACGCCTTGCTGCCGCCGGACGGCGGCGGGGTGCTGCTGCCGCCGCAGTCCGGGATGCCGGGCAGCCAGGCCGGGCCCTTGATGTAGATGTTGGTCACCCACGAGCCGTCGTCGAGCTTGGCCCAGGCGTCGTTGGTGTACCCCTCGGCGGTCACGGTCTCCGCGTGCTGCTGGCACTGGACGGACACCTGCGTCGGCCCGGGGAAGGTGTCGACGACGGGGGAGCCCACGCTCGGCGACCGGTGCGTGCGCACACCCGTGCCCCAGGTCTCGAAGACCGTGCCGCCGTTCGCGGGCGGCGGTACGGGCGTGCCGGAGCCGTTGATCCGGACTGCGCCCGCGTAGTCGCCGCCGGTGCGCACGGACGTGACCCTGATGTGGGTGCCCGACTCGTAGGCCTCGACCATCTGGCCGCCGCCCAGGTACATGGCGACGTGGTGGATGTGCCCGCTGCCCCAGAACATCAGGTCGCCCGGCAGCAGCGGGGCGGTGCCCTGCCCGGCGGAGAACCGGGCGGAGGCCTGCGGGGTGTGGAACTGGTCGTCGGCCGTGCCGTTGAGGAGGTCCTTGCCGGTGGCCCGGTAGTAGGCGTACCGCATCAGGCCCGAGCAGTCGAAGCCCTTGCGCTCGCCGTCGTGGAGGCTGTCCGGGTCGGAGCCGTCGTAGAAGCCGTAGCTGGCGCCCGGCGTGGCCGCGTGGCCGCCGCCCCAGCTGTACCAGACGCCGATCTGCGAACAGGCGGCGTCGACGGCGGCCTGCGCGGTGGCCGAGGCGCCGGGCGCGAGCACACCGCAGGTGGCGTCCTGGGCCGCATGGGCCGGGGCGGAGAAGAACGCGGTGAGCGCCAGTGCCGAGGCGCCCAGGATCGCGCCGCTGGTCCGGCGGCGCGTGCTGATGGTCTTCAAGGGACTCTTCCTTCGTCGAGGAGGCGTCAGCGGGATGCCGGTGGCGCCGACGGGAGGTGCGGGTGGCACACCCCACCCCCGTGGGGGTGTGCCACCCGGGCTAGTTGGGGAGGGCGGCGCGCATCTTGGCCAGGCCGCGCAGGCGGTTGCGCTGGACCGTGCCGCGATGGGCGCCGAGGCGCTCCCCGGCCGTGTCGTGGGTGAGTCCCTCCAGGTCCACGAGGATCACCGCGGCGGCCTCCTTCTCGGAGAGCATCCCGAGCAGCGCGAGCGCCGTGGCGGAGGCCTCGTAGGAGGCGAGTCCGCCGTCCCAGCCGGCCTCCGGCAGCTGGTCCGTGGTGCGCTCGCGGCGGGAGGGGTGCTGCCAGGAGTCGCGCAGCAGGTTGAGGGCGACGGCGCAGGTGTAGGCGTACGGGTGCTGCTGGCGCGTCAGGTTCCGGTCGCGGGCCCGCCGGGACAGCCGCAGATAGGTCTCCTGGAGCAGGTCGTCGGCGTCGTGCGGATTGCCCGTCAGGGCCAGCAGCCGTCTGCGCAGGCGTGGCATGTCGGCCGTGAAGGACGCGTCGAAGTCCCCCGGGCTCATCCGGTTGTCGGCCTCGCGCGGTGGTGGCGGACAGGTGGCGTGGCTGTGCATGTTTCCCCCTTGCGGTGTTCCTCGCGGCGATCCCCCTGCGGTGATCCCCTCGTGGTGCTCTTCGTGCGGTGTCGCGCTCCGGTGGTCAGGCCGGAGGGCGGGGCGGGTCGGCGGGCCCGTAGCGGGCGGTGGGGACGCGGCGCAGCAGGGCCCAGTACCGGTCGCCGTACGACCAGTGCCACCACTCGGTCGGGTAGTTGACGAAGCCGGTCGCGCCGAGCACCCGGCCGAGCAGGGCCCGGTTCTCGCGGGCCTCGGCGTCGATGCCGGGCGCGTGGGTGCGGCAGGCGCCCGCGCTCTCCTCCGGGGTGGCGTTGACCTCCGTGCCGAGCGGCAGTTCCCGGCCCGCGTGGTCGCACAGGGTCAGGTCGACCGCGCCGCCGCTGACGTGCGGGGCGACCTCCGGCGGCGAGATGTACGCGCTCGCCAGCTCGCGGATCCGCTCGGGAGACGCGTCCGGGTGGGCCTGCCGCATGGTCGCCGCGTACTGCTCGAAGTACCGGCGCTGCAGGTCGGGCGGCCGGTACCCCTCCACCACCAGCAGGCGGATCCCCGCGGGCAGCAGCCGCTGCGCCCGCACGAGCCGCCGCAGCGCGCCGGCCCTCAGATGGGCGTAGCTCCCCTCCTCGTCGGCCTGGCGGGAATCGAGGAGCAGTTGCCCGTCCTCGCGCAGATCGACGAGCGGTTCCCCGCACTCGTCGTGCGCCACCGCGGCAACCCTGGGATCCGCGAGCGTGATGATGTCTGTCACGGGAAGAGCTTCTCCGGGCCCTCTGCAAATGCTCTGCAGTTCGCCTGCAAGCGCCGCCCCAGGGGTTCTGCAGGGACATCGCGGCACCCGCGTCGCACCTACGCGCGGTCCCGCGCCTCCCGCGCCCCCAGCTCCCGGAAGACGCCCATCGCCTCGGCGCGGGACCGCGCGGCCGCGTCCGTGTCGTCCGCGGCCTCCCGCACCCGGGCCAGGTCCCACAGGGTCCGCGCCCGCCACAACGGCAGCCGCAACGCCTCCCACAGCGACAGCGACCGCTCCAGCGGTTCCCGGGCGCTGTCGGCGTCGCCGGAAGCCAGGTGCCACTCCCCCAGGGTCCGCAGCACCAGCGCCTCACCGAACCGGTCCTGCCGCTCCCGGGCCAGCTCCAGGCACCGCCCGAGCCGTTCGCGCGAGGCGTCCAGGAGGCCCAGCCGCAGTTCCACCTTGGCCAGCGACTGCTCGGTGTACATCACTCCGAAGGTGTCGTGGAGCTCGGTGAAGACCCGCAGCACGCCCCGCAGCAGTCGCTCGGCGTCCGCGTACTGCCCCTGCGCCCGGTGGCACAGGGCCACCGCGCGCAGGACCAGCGCCTCACCGTGCCGGTCGTCCTCCGCCCGGTGCAGCTCCAGGGCCTGCGCGAAGGCCGCGCGGGCGGCGGGGTCGTCGCCCTGTTCCCGGTACACGTAACCGAGTCCGTAGAGCACCCGGGCCCGGGCGCCCCGGTCGTCGAGCCGCTCGTAGTGCTCCAGTGCCGCGCCGAGCAGCTCCAGCGCCTCGGGGTAGCAGGCCTGTTCCCGCCGGGCCGTGGCCATGCCGAGAAGGGCCTGGGCCGCCCCCTGCGGTACGTCGTCGTGATGGGCCTCGAACAGCCGCAGGGCGTCCCGGAAGTAGCCGTACGACTCCTCGAACTCGTCCTGCTCGTAACGCAGTTGCCCCAGCCCGGTGAGCAGCCACGCCTCCCCCTCGCCGTCCCCGCTGCGCCGTACCGCCGCCATGGCCGCGGTGTGCGAGCGGGACCAGGCGTCGAACTGGTTGTAGAGCGCGACCGAGCTCGCGATCAGCGCCCCTGCGAGGTCCCGGGCGGCGCGGTCCATCCCGTGGTCGGCGCAGTACTCCACCGCCGCCAGCAGTCCGGTCTGCTCGGCGGCGAACCAGGCCGCGGGCCGGCTGAGCAGGTCCTCCTCGGCCTGCGGATCGAGCGGGTCCACGGGCCGTACGGCGGCCGGTTCGGGGAAGTAGCGTGCGGTGCCGCCGGGGCCCCGCGCGGCGGCCTTCTCGGCCAGTCCCAGCCAGCATTCCACCAACCGCCCCACGGCCGCCGTCCGTTCCTCGGCGCTCTCCTCCGACAGACAGCGCTCGCGGGCGTGTTCGCGGGCCAGGTCGTGGATGCGGTAGCGGCCGCGGCCCGTGCCGTCCACGCCGATCACGTCGATGAAGTGGCAGTCCACCAGGCGCTCGACGGCCTCCTCGGCCTCCTCCGTGCCGATGTCCAGCAGGGGCGCGGCGACCCAGGCAGCGAAGTCGGGCAGGTCGAGCAGGGCCAGCCGGCGCAGGGCGCGCCGCTCCTGCGGATCGAGGTCGGCGTAACCCAGTTCCAGGCTGGTGCGCAGCTCCAGGTCCCCGGCGCGCAGTTCGTTGAGCCGCAGCCGCTCGTCGCGGAGCCGGGCGGCGAGCCGGCCGGGCACCCAGTGCGGGCGGGCCGCGAGCCTGGCCCCGGCGATGCGCACGGCGAGCGGCAGCCGTCCGCACAGGGAGACGATCTCGGCGGTCTGCTCGGGCTCGGCTCGCACCCGGTCCGCTCCGGCGACGCGTCTGAGGAGTTCGAGTGCCTCCTCCTCGTCCGGGACGGTCAGATCGAGGTGGGCCGCGCCCTCCAGGGCCACCAGCCGGCGCCGGCTCGTGACGAGCACCGCGGAGCCGGGGCCGGGCGGCAGCAGCGGCCGTACGTGGGCCTCACCGGCGGCGTTGTCGAGGATCAGCAGGATGCGGCGGTGACCGGTGTACGTGCGGTACAGCCCCGTCAGTTCCTCCACGGAGCTCGGCAGGGTCTCCGGTTCGGCGCCCATGGCGCGCAGCAGCCGGGCGAGGGCGTCGGCGGGCTGCAGCGGGGCGGTGTCGGCGGCCCGCAGGTCCACGAACAGGCGTCCGTCCGGGAAGAGTTCGGCGGTGCGGTGGCCGACGTGGACGGCGAGGGCGGTCTTGCCCGTTCCGGAGCGTCCGGAGATCACCCCGATCGGCGGGGCGGTACGGCCGGGGTCGTCGACGCGGCCCAGCAGCGAGACGGCCCAGTCGATCTGGTCCGAGCGGCCCACGAAGTCGGCGATGTCCGGGGGGAGATGGGAGGGGGCGGGTCGAAGTACCTCTTCAACGACCCGCAGGGCACCGCTTCGCGGGGCCGACGCGCCCGGCCCGGTGCCCGCCGCCTCCGTACGGCCTGTCGCCCGCTGCCGGGCGGTCGAGGCGGCGGCTTCCCCCGCGACCGGACCGGCACCGGAGTCGGATCCCGGCCGTGCGGGGCCGTGGGGGCGGGGGCCCGAGCCCTGTGGTGCGGGGTCGTGGGGCCGGGAGCCGGTGCCGAGCAGCGCGGTGTCGTTGGTCAGTACGGCCTTGTGCAGCGCCCGCAGTTCCGGGCCCGCGTCGATGCCGAGTTCCTCGCGCAGGACCTCGCGGCCCTCCTGGTAGGTGTGCAGGGCGTCGGAGACACGTCCGGTGCGGAACAGGGCGGTCATCAGCTGGCCGCGCGGCCGTTCCCGGAGCGGGTGGGCGGCGACGTGGGCGAGCAGGGGCGCGATGGTGCGGTCCGCGCGGCCGAGCTCCAGTTGGAGGCCGAAGGACTCCTCCTGGGCGACCAGCCGCAGTTCGGCCAGCCGGGCCGCCTCGATCCGGGCGAACGACTGGCCCAGCCCTTCGAGGGCCTCCTGTCCCCGCCACAGTCCCAGCGCCTCGGAGAGCAGTTCGGCGGCCTGGTCCGCACGGCCGGCCGCGGCCTCGGCCCGGCCCGACACGAGCAGTTCCTCGAAGCGGCGGGCGTCGACCTGGGAGGCGTCGAGGTCGGCGACGTAACCCGGCGGCCTGGTGCGGATCACCTCGGCCTCGCCGACGCGGGCCAGGGCGCGGCGCACCGCGGAGACATGGGTGGCGACGAGGGCGCTGGCGGTGGCGGGCGCCTGCTCGTCCCAGACACAGTCCACGAGCCGTTCCGTGGAGAGCACCTCGCCCAGGTGGACGACGAGTGCGGACAGGACCGCCAGGGGTCTGACCCCGCCGAGCGGAGCCCGTCGGTTGCCCTCCCACACCTCCACGGGACCCAGAAGACGTACCTGGAGCATCGTTCCCCGATCGCCGTACCGCCCGCTCCACGGATGCGTGTTCGACGATATCGACGGGCGGTGTCGCCGGACGACGAGAACGGGGCGGTCCTGGCCGGATCCAGCCAGCCGTTCACCCCTCGACGGGCGCTGAACGGCGGCTGACAGCGGGAGCACAGGAAGCGGGCTCCCGGCTTCCTCCTGGGCGGCGGTTGGCTGGATTTCGACGGCGCGCACAGAGGGCCCTCGCCTGAGGGACGGCTGCTCGGGGCCGCCCGTATGAGCGTTCCGCGAAGTTTCTCGCGCCGGAAATTCATGAGGGTCACGGGTCATACGGACGGGGCGTGCGAGGCGTCAACAGCCTGCAAGCACAAACCGTTTCCACCGCGCCCAGGGAGTCGCCCGATGTCACGCCGGACCTTGCTCCTCACGACCGCCGCTCTGCTGGCGGTGACGCTCACGGGGTGCGCGGACGGCACGACGCCGTCGCAGACAGCCGCCCAGGGGTCGGGCTCCGGTACCGGCCGTCACGCCTCGGACACCCCGGAGCAGACCCTCCACCTGGCCGAGCAGCTCCTGACCAAGGAGTGCATGGAGAAGCTCGGATACAAGTACTGGGTCGAGGAGCGGCCGGCTCCCGACGGGCCGAGCCTGTTCCCCTACGTCGTCGACGACCCGGCGTGGGCCGCCCGGCACGGATACGGCAACGACATCTACCGCGCACAGCAGCGGGAGGCCCTGCGCGACCCGAACCAGCGGTACTTCCGCTCCATGCCCGCCGACCGGGCTCCCGAACTGGTCAGCGCCCTCAACGGGCCGCGGCCGGAAGGACTGTCCGTCCGCCTCCCGAACGGCATCCAGGTCACCCACAGCGACCAGGGCTGCGTCGCCGAGGCCGAACGCGCCCTGTACAAGGACCTGCCGGCCTGGTTCCGGGCCACCCGTGTCGCCACCAGCCTCGCCGGCATGCGGGCCGGCATGGTGGTCGCCGACAAGCGCTACCTGGCGGCCCTCAAGCCGTGGGCGCGCTGCATGAAGGCGAAGGGCTACACGTATCCGAGCCCCGCCGAGGCCCGCGCCGCGGCCACCCGGCCCGACAAGGAGTGGCCGCACGCCGAGGAAGTGCGCCTGGCATCGGCCGAGGCGGCCTGCGCCGGCTCCACATCCAGCCCCAGCCCCAGCTCCGGCCCGGGTTCCGGCTCCGACACCCTGTCCGCCGTCGTGAAGTCGCTCGACGCCGAGTACCGGGCCGAACTGCGACGGCGCCACCCCGGACCGACGGCCGATCTCGACCGCCTCAAGCGCGAGGCGCTGCCGCGCGCCCGGACGATCGTCGCGCGCGGCGACTGAGTCGCGGCCGGCCCTCCACAGACCACCACGGCCCCGGCCGTGGCCGCACCACCCACCGCTCACTCACCACCGTTCACCCATCACCGCTCACTCAACACCCCTCACGAAGCGAAGGATTCCCCATGTCCATCAAGCGCGTCCTCACCCTCGCCGCCTCGGCCGCGGCCGTCGCCGTCCTCGTCTCCCCGGTCACCAGCGCCAGCGCCCTGGAGTCCGGCTCGCAGGGGACCAGGGCGGTGGCGGCCGCGGACGGTTACCTGCACGTCTACACCCAGCCGTACGGCCGCGGCACCGAGTGCAAGTGGGAGGGCAACTCCAACAACTGGGGCGCCTGCCGCAACCTGACCTCCGACATCTGGAACAACGCCTACCTGGGCGGCAACGACGCCGTCGACCTGTACACGGCTCCCGACGCGGGCGGTGCGCACGCCTGCATCGACGGGGGCGACCGCTGGATCGACACCACCACCAACCAGTACCACTTCACCTACGGCGCCGGCCTGGAGGGCTACGGGCAGAGCGTCAACAACAACATCTCCTCGCACCGCTGGGTCAACTACTGCAGCCAGCACTGATCCGTCCGCGAGACCGCCCCGGCACCCCGGCAGGGTTGCCGGGGCGGCCCGTTCTCCCCACCCCGTGTCGCCCACCCGCCCGCGCTCCTTCGGCTGCCGGACATTTGAACGTCACACCGAGCGGGAACGTTTCACTCGTCCCCTCAGCATCGCCTTGCCTCCGCCATGCCCCGTGTTCCGCACGGGGCGTGACGCGAAAGGACGACGTGCGCCGTGTCCCTGCTTCCGCTCGAAGGCCCCGCGGGCCCGCTCCCCGCCCCCGCCCCGGCCCCGCTCCCCATCGGCGTTCCGGCCCCCGCTCCCGCCGGTTCCCGCCGCGGCCTGAGCCGTCTCACCCGCCGTCTGCTCACCCTGCTCCCCCTTCTGCTCATCGGGATCTGGGCGGCGCTGGACTGGCGTGCCCTGTACGACGGCACCTCGCGACTGGCCTCGGCGGACCCCGGCTGGCTGCTCGTCGGGCTCTTCTACACCTGCCTGGGCTGGATCTCCGCCTCCGTCGTACGCCAGGGCGCCCTGCCCGAGCGGCTGCCGACGGGGCTCCTGGTCGCCTCGCAGTTCGCCGCGGGCGCCGCCAACCATGTGCTGCCGGCGAGCCTCGGCGCCCATGCCGTCACCCTGCGCTTCCTGCAGGGCCAGGGCATCCCGCTGCCCCGCGCCACCGCCTCACTCGCCCTGTACGCGCTGGTCAGGCCGATCGCGAAGACGCTCGTCCTGATCGGTTTCCTGGTCGCTCTGCCCGGTCTGCTGGGGCTCGGTGATCTCGTCCCGGACCGGCGCATGCTGTTCCTGCCCCTGGTGGCCGTGGCACTCGGACTCGGCGGCACACTCCTGCTGCTGACCCTCGTCCGCCCGCTGCGCCGCCCGGCGGTCACGTTCGTGCGCACCGCCCTGACCGACGCCCGCCGTCTGCACACCATGCCCAGCCGGATCCTCGCCCTGTGGGGCGGCGCGGCCGCCGCACCGCTGCTCCAGGCGAGCGTGATCCACGCGGTCGGCGCCTCGCTCGGGGTGACGCTGTCCTGGGCGCAGGTCGCGTTCGCCTATCTCGCCGCGAGCAGCGCGGTCGGGTCCGTGCCCGCGCCCGGCGGCATCGGCCCGGTGGACGCGGCCATGGTCTTCACCCTCGCCGTCTACGGCGTCCCCGTGGCCCTCGGCACGGCGACCCTGATCGGCTACCGCGTCCTGACGGTGTGGCTGCCCCTGCTGCCCGGGGTGCTGTGCATGTCGGCCCTCGTGCACCGGAAGGCTCTTTGAACGTTCGCCCCATTGAATGCTTCATTCAACATCCATAGCCTTACAGGGTGGATTCATTCATCAGTCTCAGACGTACGGCCGTCGCCCTGCTCCTGGCCGTCGGTCTCGCGGCTCCGGCGGCCCCCGCCACCGCCGAGTCCCGGCAGTCCGCCCCCCAGGTCTGGCCGACTCCGCAGAGCACGAGTGTCGGAAGCGGCCGAATCCCCGTCCCCCGCCGGGTCGTCGAGGTCGTCGGCCCCCGCACCGACCCGTCCGCGAGACGGGTCGTCGAAGCGGCTCTCAGAGCCGCCGGAGCCGACCGGATCACCACGGTCGACGCCGGTGAACGGCCACCCGCTGCCGCCCTGACCGTCTACCTGGGCGGCCCCGGCGAGAACAGCGCCACCGCCCACGCCCTCGAACAGCTCCACGCGGGCGCCCCGACCGGCCTCGCCTCCGGCGGCTACGCGCTGGCCTCCGGCCGCAGCCACGGGCGGGCCCTCCTCGCCCTCTCCGGCGTCGACACCACGGGCACCTTCTACGCCGCCCAGACCCTGCGCCAACTCCTCGACGGCAGGCGCGAGATGCCGATCGTCACGATCCGCGACTGGCCGACCGCCGCCCTGCGCGGGGTCATCGAGGGCTTCTACGGCACCCCCTGGACGCAGGCCGAGCGGCTCGCCCAGCTCGACTTCTACGGCCGGACGAAGCAGAACGTCTACGTCTACTCCCCCAAGGACGACGACTACCTGCGCGCCCGCTGGCGGGACGAGTACCCGGCAGCCGCGCTGGCCCGGATCAAGGAGCTGGTGGACCGGGCCGAGGCGAACCACGTCCGCTTCACCTACGCGCTCTCCCCCGGCCTGTCGGTCTGCTACTCCTCCGACGCCGACATCAAGGCGCTCACCACCAAGTTCGACTCGCTGTACGCCATCGGCGTCCGCTCCTTCGCGATCCCGCTGGACGACATCAGCTACACCAAGTGGAACTGCCCCGAGGACGAGCGGGAGTTCGGCACCGGCGGCGGCGCGGCCGGTGCCGCCCAGGCGCAGCTGCTGAACACCGTCTGGCAGCGGTTCTCCGCCGACCACACCGGACTTCAGCCCCTGGAGATGGTCCCCACCGAGTACTCGGACCTCGCCGACTCCCCGTACAAGAAGGCCCTCAGGGAGCAGCTCGACCCGTCCGTGGTCGTCGAGTGGACCGGCGTCGGCGTGATCGCGCCCACCATCACCGCCGACCAGCTGAAGCAGGCCCGTCAGGTCTACGGCCACCCGATCCTGGTCTGGGACAACTACCCGGTCAACGACTACGTCACCAGCCGCCTCCTCCTCGGCCCCTACACGGGCCGCGCACCCGCCGTCGCCTCGGAGGCGACCGGTGTGACGGCGAACCCGATGGTCCAGGGCGAGGCGAGCCGGATCGCCCTGTTCACCTCGGCCGCCTACCTGTGGAACCCGCACGCCTACGCCCCCCACAAGGCGTTCCTCGCCTCGGTCCGGGACCTCGCGGGACCCGCGGCCGCCAAGTGGCTGCGGATCTTCGCCGAGAACAACTACTCCTCCCAGCTGGACGCGACCGAGTCCCCCACCCTCACCGGGCTGATCGCCGCCTTCCGCACGGCGTACGAGCACGACAGCGGGCTCGACCGGGCGGCGGCCCGGCTGAAGTCCTACTTCGCGGACATGGCGGCCGCACCGGCCCAGTTGCGCGCCCGCCTCGACAACCCCGGGTTCCTCGACGAGACCTCCGCCTGGCTCGACAAGCTCGGCAGCTACGGCAGGGCGGGCGGGACGGCCGTGGACCTGCTGCTGGCCCACAAAGCGGGTGACACGGCGGCGGTCTCGACGTACTGGAAGCAGCTCCAGCAGCAGCGCAAGGCGTTGGACGCCGTCCCGCAGCAGGTGGCACCGGGCGTCATGGACCAGTTCCTCTACACGACGATGCTGGAGAACGCCCCCGACCCCGGCGTGGACGCCTCCTTCTCGCCGGCTTCCCTCTCCTTGAAGCCCGGTGCCTCCGCGACGGTCACCCTCGACTTCTCCGACGCGCAGGCCAAGACGGTGAACTGGAGGCTCAAGGTGCCCGAGGGGGTCACCGCCACGCCCGCCGAGGGCACGGCCGACACCCCGGACGGCAAGGTCACCGTCACCCTCACCGGGAAGACGGAGGGCGTGCACTCCGTGGTCGTCGAGGGCACCGGCATCCTCGACCGCGCCCTCCCCGTCCAGGTCACCGACGGCACCGGTACGGCCCGTGCGCTGACCGCCGACTTCAGCGGGGCGTCGGTCAGTTCGATCGACCTGGGCGACGGCACGACCAAGAACATCGCCGTCGGCGCCAACCCTGGCGAGGTCGTGGTGAGCGCGGACGGCCGTACCGCCTACGCGGCCAACCAGGGCTCGAACTCGGTCAGCGTGATCGACGTGGCGAGCGGCGCGGTCACGGCGACGGTCGCCGTCGGCAAGGTCCCGGCGGGTCTCGCGCTCACCCCGGACGGCACCACCCTCTGGGTCGCCAACTACACGGACGGCACCGTGCAGTCGATCGACACGGGCACCCTCGCCACGGGCACGCCCGTCGCCGTCGGCGACGGCCCCGAGAACATGGCGATCACCCCCGACGGCAGGACCCTGTACGTGGCGAACATCCACGACAACACGGTCAGCCCCGTCGATCTCACCACCGGCAGGGCGGGCGCGGCGATCCCGGTGGGCCCCAGCCCCTTCAACGTGGTGGCCGCACCCGACGGCAAGACGGTGTACGTCTCCAACTCCGGCGGTTCGACGGTGACCCCGATCGACACGGCGACGAACGACACGGACCCCACCCTCCTGGTCACAGGCCAGGCGTACGGCCTGGGCCTGTCCCCTGACGGCCGAACCCTCTGGGTCAGCCCCAGCAACGGCGACACGATCACCCCGGTGAACACGGTCACCGGCGCCCCGGGCACCCCGGTGAAGGTGGGCAGGTCCGCCTTCGACGTGTCCCTGGACTGGAACGGCACGACCGCCTACGTCACCACGGCGGACGCCAACACCCTGGTCCCGGTGGACACGGCGACGAACACCACCGGGTCGCCGCTGACGACGGGCGCGTACCCCCTGGCGGTGGCCCTGACCCCGGTACCGGTGAAGTAGCGGCATCCGCAAAGGATCGCGGGGAGCTTGCGACCGGCCCTCACCGGCCGCAAGCTCCCCGCGACATCCCGAGCTCCCGAGCTCCCGAGCTTCCCGAGCTACCGGGAGAACCTACGTGGCCGTACGCCGAACCCGGCCCGCGTACCGCTTCTCCAACTCCAGGTTCCCCTCGAAACCACCGGGCACGTTGGCCGACACATAGACCGGCGGACGCTCACCCGCGGCGAGCAGCAGCCCCGACGCCTCGGCCACGACCATCTGCACCAGCATCACACCGGTCAGGGTGGACAGCGCCCCCACCGCCCCGCCCCCCGGCAGCGACAGCAGCGCGTCCCCGACCGGGGCCGCGTTGTCCAGCACCACGTCCGCCAGGTCCACGAGCTTCTTGCCGCTGGAGTGCCCCGCGGGCACCGCCCCGGTGTGGGTGAGCGAGGTGATGGCGAGGATCTTGTGCCCCTGCTCCTTCGCGTGCAGGGCCATCTCCACGATGACGTTGTTGACCCCGGAGTTGGAGATGATGACGAACAGGTCCTGGGCGCGCGGGGCGGCGAGCTCGTAGAGCCGGACGGCCACCCCCGGCTCGCGTTCGAGGAGCGGGTCGTCGAGGACGCTCGGCGCGTCACCGCCGTAGAGGACGAGGTCGGACATCTGGAGCCGGTTCGTGGGCACGAGCCCGCCCGCGCGGCCCGCGACCTCCAGGACCATCGCCTGGGAGTGGCCGGTGCCGAAGGCGTGGATCACGCCGTCGGCGCGGATGCACCCGACGAGCAGTTCGGCGGCGCGGCGCACGTCCTCGCGGGCGGACTCGGTGACGTGACGGAGGACGTCCAGGCTCTGTTCGGCGAAGCCCTGGGCGCTGACTGACTCGACGGACACGCGACACTCCCCACTGATGGATTGAACCACCATTCAATCACTCATGGGTGAATCAATAAACCATGGTGCGGTCCTGGTATTCAATCAGTGGCCCTATGGGTGGCTGATACCTTCTCTGCATGCCTCCGACCGACGTCACCACACTGATCCGCACCGAGCTGCCCCGGCTGGCCGGTTCCCTGCGGAAGGTCGGCGAGCTGATCCTGGAGGATCCGGCCGCCGTCACCCACTGCTCGGCCGCCGAACTGGGCCGCCGCACCGGGACTTCGCAGGCCACGGTGACCCGTTTCTGCCGGGCCATCGGGCTCGACTCCTACCAGCATCTGCTGATCGAACTGGCCCAGGAGCGCGGCCGCGGCGAGGTCTCCGACTGGGGCTCGGCCGAGATCGGCCCCGACATCTCCCCGGACGACAGCCTGGAGCGGGTCGTCCAGGTGGTCGGCAGCGCGGATCTGCGGGCGATCCAGCAGACCATCGAGCGTATCGACCTCGACGCCCTGGAGCGCGCGGCCCAGGCCCTCGCCCGGGCCCGCCGCATCGACGTGTACGGCGTCGGCGGCAGCGGCGCGGTCGCCCAGGAGACCGAGACCCGGCTGTTCCGCATCGGCTGTCAGGTGCGCGGCTGGACCGAGGTGCACGGCGCGGCCACCTCGGCGGCCCTGCTCACCCCGGCCGACGTGGCCATAGGGATCTCCCACTCCGGCGCCACCCGCGAGACCCTCGAACCGTTCGAGATGGCCAAGGAGCGGGGCGCGACCACCATCGCCATCACCACCGATCCGCGCTCCCCGCTGGCCAGGGCCGCCGACATCCGGCTCATCTCGGCGACCTCGGAGACCAGTTTCCGCACCGGCAGCATCGGCGGCCGGCACTCCGTCCTGATGATCGTCGACTGTCTCTACGTCCGTGTCGGCCAGGTCGCCTACCAGCGGGCCAGCGCCTCCCTCGCGCTCACCGACCACATCACCCCGCAGCACGCCGTGAAGGCGCGCCGCTCTCGTTGACCGTGTCTGATCATGCATGGATGAACCACCGAGATAACGCAAAGATGGTTGTTTGAATCATCCCCTCGGTGCCAGGATGGGGCTCCCCCGAGCCATCTCGTAGGAGCCCCATGCGTGTCACCGCCGTTGAGTCGACCGAGTTGTTCGTCGGTACACCCGAGCAGCCGCTCCAGGTGGTGGCCGCCTCGATCGAGCATCTCCCGGGCCGCCCGGTCCACGTCACCGTCGAGGGCCGCGGCACCGGAGAGACCGTCGTCACCGTCGGCGAGGACGGCACCGTGCGCGCCGAGATCCCCGTGACCGGCGAGGGCGGCCCGATCACGGTCACGGCCACCGACGGGGACGAGACGGCGACCGGTACCGGTGTGTTCACGGTCGCCGAACCCGGCTGGACCATGTTCATGGTCAGCCACTTCCACTACGACCCCGTCTGGTGGAACACCCAGGGCGCCTACACCGAGACCTGGGACGTCGCCGACGACCCGGCCACCACCGGCCTGACGGCCCGCACCTTCGACTCGCGCGGCCAGTCGGGCATGAGCCTGGTCCGGGCCCACAGCGACCTGGCCCGGCGCGACCCGGCGTACACCTTCGTGCTGGCGGAGGTCGACTACCTCAAGCCGTACTGGAACGCCTTCCCGGAGGAGCGCGGCTTCCTGCGCGAGCTGATCCGCACCGGCCGCGTCGAGATCATGGGCGGCACCTACAACGAGCCGAACACCAACCTCACCGGCGCGGAGGCGACCGTACGCAACGCGCTGTACGGCGACGGATACCAGCGGGCGATCCTCGGGGCGTCCCCGGAGACGGCCTGGCAGCTGGACGCGTTCGGGCACGACCCGCAGTTCCCGGGGCTGATGGCCGACGCCGGGGTGACCTCCAGCTCCTGGGCGCGCGGCCCGTTCCACCAGTGGGGCCCGACCCTGTCCGTCTTCGGCGAGGAGCCCCGCGACCCCAAGCGGATGCAGTTCCCGGCCGAGTTCGACTGGATCGCCCCTTCGGGACGCGGGATCCTCACCGCTTACATGGTCAACCACTACGGCGCCGGCTGGCGGATCGACAACGCGCCGACCCTGCCCGAGGCGGAGGCGGCCGCGTTCAAGCTGTTCCAGGGGCTCAAGCAGGTCGCGCTCACCCGCAACGTGCTGCTCCCGGTCGGCGGGGACTACGCGCCGCCGTGCCGCTGGGTGATGGACATCCACCGGGACTGGAACGCCCGTTACGTCTGGCCGCGCTTCGTCTCCGGCATCCCCCGGGACTTCTTCGCCGCCGTGCGCGCCGAGCTGGAGGCGGAGGGCCGCAGGGCCTCGCCGCAGACCCGGGACATGAACCCGATCTACACCGGCAAGGACGTCTCCTACATCGACACCAAGCAGGCCCAGCGGTACGGCGAGACGCTCCTCGCCGACGCGGAGGCCTGGGCGACCCTCGCCTCGCTGGTCACCGGGCACCCCTATCCGGACGCGGCCCTCGACAAGGCGTGGCGGCAGCTGGTCTACGGCGCCCACCACGACGCCATCACCGGCTCCGAGTCGGACCAGGTGTACATCGATCTCCTCACCGGCTGGCGGGAGCTGGCCGACCTCGCCGAGACCGTGCACGCGGACGCCACCCAGGCGCTGGCCGACCGCGTCGAGCCGGGCACCGGCCCCGACCTGGTGGTCTTCAACCCCGTGACCTGGGAACGGCAGGACGTGCTGAGCGTCGACGACCCGGGCCTGGTACCGGTCGGCGAAGACTTCCAGCCGCTGCCCGCCGTCCGCGAGAAGGACGGCACCCTCAGGGTCGTCGTCCCGCAGCTGCCCGGCATGGGCCTCAAGGCCCTGCCCCTGGCGGCCGGTTCGCTCCCCGGGTGGACCGCGGGCGAGGGCACCACCATCCGCAACGAGTTCTACGAGGTGACGGTCGACCCCGAGCGCGGCGGGGCCGTGAGCAGTCTGCGCTCGTTCGCGGAGGGCGGCCGTGAACTGCTGCCCGGCGGTGACATCGGCAACGAGCTCGTCGTCCAGGAGGAGTTCCCGAGGCACCCGCGCTTCGGCGAGGGCCCCTGGCACCTCACCCCGACCGGCACGACGGCCGCGCGCAGCCGTGACGTGACCGCCGACATCGATGTCGATCACTCCCCGGCCGGGTCCCGGATCACCGTCCGCGCCGACCTCGGCCCGTTCAGGTACACCCAGCGACTGACCCTGTGGACCGGCGTCGACCGGCTCGACATCACCACGACGATCGACGGCTACGACGGCGAGGACCGCCTCATCCGGGTCCGCTGGCCCTCCGACGTGCGGGGCGGACTGCCCGTGCACGAGGTCGCCGACGCGGTGATCGGGCGGGGGTTCGGGTTCGTGGAGGTGAACAGCGAGGAGTTCCCCTGGACCTTGGACAACCCGGCCAACACCTGGTTCGCGCTGGGCTCCACGGCCCGCGTCGCGCTCAAGGACGACTCCGGTGCCTCGCTCGGCCAACGGGCCTTCGGGGTGGCCGAGTTGGTGTACGCCGACTGGGACGAGGCCGGTGAGCTGGGCGCCCCGCTCGCGGCCGCCCTGGTCCGCGCGGGCGTCACGGCCACCTCGACCGTCGCGGGCGGCCCGCGCTACGGCGACCTCGAGGTCGACTCCAACCTCCCCGACATCCGGATCGCCGTCGGCGGCCCCGAGCGCAACCTGCTGGTCGCCGAGGCCCTCGCCATGGACCCGGCCGCCGACCGCGAGCTGCGCCGCCAGGTCGCCGCACAGGGCACGGCGGCCGTCTGGGTCGCGCCGCGTGCCTCCCTGCGCGAGGAGTGGGTGCCCGGCGCCGACCTGCGCGACCTGGAGCGGCTGCCGCTGCTGGTGATCGCGGGCGCGGACTCCTCGGGGGACGCGAAGGCGGTGGATGCGCTGATCACGGATCTGGAGGACTTCACCGTCACGGCCACGGCGGCCGGCGGCGGCGAGGCACTCCCGCCCGGTGACGCCTGGGACGGGCGCGGCTTCGCCGTCCTGAACCGGGGCACCCCCGGCTGCGTGATCACCTCGTCCGGTGACCTCTGCATGTCCCTGATGCGCTCCTGCACCGGCTGGCCCTCCGGCATCTGGGTCGACCCGCCCCGCCGCACGACCCCCGACGGCTCGGGCTTCCAGCTCCAGCGCTGGTCGCACACCTTCGAGTACGCGGTCGTCGCGGGCGAGGGCGACTGGCGGGACCTTCGGCTCCCGGCGCGCGGCCACGAGTTCAACCATCCGCTCACGGCCCGGGTGCGCGGCGAGGGCGAATCCGCGCTCCTGCCCCGCACGGCCTCCCTGCTGGAGGTCGAACCGGCCCGCGAGGTGCTCCTCGACGCCCTCAAGCCGCTCGGCTCCCCACTGGCCCGGGGCAGCGCGGCGCCCGTGGATCCGGGACGCGGGGTCGTGGTGCGGGTGCACGAGGTGAACGGACGGCCGGCGAGGGCGCGGGTGCGCGGGCCGGTCGCCTGGACGGAGGGCGCCCGGGCGGACGTACTGGAAAGGCCCGGGGACTCCCTGCTCCCGGACGGCGAGGGAGCCCTGGAGACGGCGCTCACCGGCTTCGAGGTGGCCACGCTCCTCGCCACGCCCCCGCAGGCGCCGGAGCCCGGGTCCGACCCCGGCATCGCGGCCCACGAGCCCGCCCAGCCCGTCCACACCCGCTACTGGCTGCACAACTCCGGGCCCGCCCCGCGCGGCAACATGCCGGTGTCCGTCTTCCTCTCCCCCACCGCGCTCACCGCGACCGGCCCGGTCACGGCGACGGTCCGGGTCGGCTCGGAGCTCACGGACACCTCGACGAACGGCACGGTGGAATTCGAGGTGCCGCCCGGCTGGTCCGTCCAGCCGGCGGAGCTGCCGTACGCGCTGGGCCCGGGCGGCTTCTCGCTGTCCGAGGTGACGGTGACCCCGCCACCGGACGCCGAGCCCGGCCGGCACTGGCTCAGGGCCCGGCTGTCGTACGGCGGCCAGAGCTACGAGGACGTCGTGGGCCTCGACGTACCAGGCGGACCTCCCCCGGGGCCCGGCCTGGTGTGCGACCTGGTCGCCGACCGGATCACCGTGCGCAGGGGTGAGCGGGCTCAGGTTCCGGTGAGCCTGCGCAACACCACCCGGGGTCCGGTCGGCGGCCAGCTCTGGGCGGTGTCGTCCTGGGGCACATGGCAGGGCGTGGCACCCGGGCTGCAGGGCTTCAAGGTGCCGGGCGGTGAGCAGGTCGAGTCCGTGATCGAGGTGGACGGCTCGGCGATCCCGCCGGGTTCGTACTGGCTGATGGCGAAGGCGGCGTGGAACGGCCAGGTGGCGTACACGAGGACGATCCCCCTGGAGGTGACCCCGTGACGCCGGAGTACGCGGCCCTGATAGACGGCGAACCGCTGCCGAGGGAACGGGTGGACGCGTTCCTTCAGGCGCCCCTCGGGGGCGCGGGGCCGCATCGATCCGCGGCTCCGCCGCTAGGCGCGAGCAGCCACGACGAACCCGCACCCGCCCGACGACGGAACGAACCCCCCTCGGTCGCGCGACAACGCCGCCGCTGGGCGACCCAGGTCGTGGTCACGGACGAACTCGCCCGCCGCGCCTGCGCCGACCGGGGCCTGAAGGTCCCGGAAGAGGTGTCCCCCGTCTCCGTCCTGGCCGTCGCCGAGACAGCCGTGGCCGACCTCGGCAGCATCGTCGCGGCAGCGCTGGCCCACTCCCCCGCCGCCCGCATCCTCCTCGCCGCCCTGGAGTCCGGACAGACGGTCCCGGAGACCGCCGTACGGGATTACTACGACCGCAACCAGGACCGCTTCCTCACCCCGGACGCCCTGAGACGCGGCGCGGACCCCTTCGGCGAGGCAGCCGCCCCGCAGGACGTCCTGCCGTACGAGGACGTCCGCGAGGGCATCGCACGCGAGCTCCGGAAGGCAGCCGGCCGCCAGGCATTCTTCGGTTGGCTGGACCAGGCACGCGGCGGCGTGACGTACTCGCACGGCCATGAACACCCCGGCGACCCCTCGCACCCGGACCACGAGCACCGGCACTGATCTCGCACGGAACCTAAACGCAACACTGGAAACCATTGACCTCCGATGAATTCTGGTCCACCTTTTCATCAATCGGAGTCGGAGTTGGTTCATTGAACCAGCCGTGGAGGGCATGACATGAGCGCAAAGAGACTGACCCGCACCCTGACCTGTATCGCCGTTCTGTCGCTGACGGCCGCCGGCTGCGGCCTGTCCGGCGGCGGATCCGACAGCGGTGACGCCACCGCCGGCGGCTGCAAGGTCGACAAGGGCAACGTCGGGTCGGGGAAGCTCACCGGCGAGGTCAAGGGCGACATCACCTTCCAGACGACGAACCTGAAGAAGGACTTCGGGGACTTCTTCAACGGAGTCATCGCCGACTTCGAGAAGGCCCACCCCGGCACCAAGGTCAAGTGGATCGACGACCCCGGCGACAACACCTTCACCAGCCGGACCGTCGCCGACGCCCAGGCCTGCACGATGGCCGACGTCATCAACGTCAACGCGCCGACGGCGACCGCCCTCACCAAGGCCGGCTACCTGCTCGACATCGGCACCAAGGACCCGGACGCGTACAAGCCCTTCGTCCCGTCCTTCTGGAAGACCGCCACCTTCGCGAACGCCTCCGGCACGTCGATCCACACCACGCTGCCCTGGTACACCGGCGGGGTCCTGCTCACCTACAACAAGGACCTGCTGGACAAGGCCGGCGTCGACCCGGCGAAGCCGCCGACGAGCATCTTCGGGCTCTTCGCCGACTACGAGAAGGTCGCCAAGGCCGCCGACGGCAAGTACTTCGCGACGATGGCCAACCCGGTCTGGCGCATCCCCGCCGACTTCGACCAGATGGGCATCAAGGTCCTCTCCGCCGACGGCAAGTCCGCCGTCTTCGGCGACGACCCGCGCACCACCCAGTGGGTCGCGTGGATGGCGAAGCTGTACAAGGAGGGCGCGATGCCGAAGGACTCGCTGTCCTCCAGCAACGACCCGTCCACGCTCTACAGCCAGGGCAAGGTGGCCTACGGCTCGACGAACCCGAGCTTCGTGCGGTTCGTGAAGCAGAACAGCCCGTCGATCTACGCCAAGACGGCCGTCGGCCAGCAGCCCTACGACGCGCTGGGCCGCGCCTCCGCCGGCGCCCCGCAGTACATCTCGGTCGCCGCGACCAGCAAGCACGCCCCCGTGGCGCTCGCGTTCGCGGAGTTCCTCACCAACGCCGAGAACCAGACGGCCTGGTGCAAGGACCCGGCGGTGGTGATCTTCCCGACCACCACCGACTCGCTGAGCGACCCGTTCTTCCAGAACGTCAGCGGCACCGACGCGTTCTCCCAGGCCCGCAAGCTCGTCGCCGACCAGCTGAAGACGGCCTCCACCAACCAGACCAACCTGTCCCCGGCCGTGCAGAACGCGATCGTGGCCCAGGTGCAGCTGGCCATGCAGGGCAAGAAGAGCGCGGCGGACGCCGTCAAGGACGCCCAGGAGAAGGCGAACGAGCTGCTGAAGCAGGGCAGCTGACGGTGACGGCACAGATCACGCAGCCGGTGTCCGGCGTGGAGCTCCAGACCTCCACGCCGGCCCCGGCCCCCTCCCGCCTCCGCCGACTCGCCAAGGCCGCACTGCCCGGTCCCGCTCCCGGGGCCAACGGGGCCGCCATGTACCGCCGTTGGTGGCTGCCGTGGCTGTGGACCGCCCCCGCGATCGGGTGCGCGGTGGTCTTCGGGGTGTTCCCGTTCCTCAACACGGTCCTGCTGTCGTTCACCAACGCCAAGCCGCTGGGCGGCACCGCGGGTTTCGTCGGACTCGACAACTACACGCGGATGCTCCAGGACGACGACTTCTGGCTCGCCACCCGCAACAGCATCCTGTACGCGGTGATCGTGGTGCCGCTGATGGTGCTGCTGCCGCTGATGCTGGCCGTCCTGGTGGAGAAGAACCTCCCCGGCATCGGCTTCTTCCGCTCCGCCTTCTACACCCCGGTGCTCGCCTCCAGCGTGGTCGTGGGCCTGAGCTGGCAGTGGCTGCTCGCGGACGACGGACTGGTCAACACCTGGCTGGAGAAAGCCCACTTGATCCAGTCGGCGATCCCCTTCCTCTCCGACTCGTGGCTGATCCTGCTCTCCGCGATGGGCCTGACCCTGTGGAAGGGCCTCGGCTGGTACATGGTCTTCTACCTGGCCGCCCTCGGGAACGTGCCGAAGGAACTCCACGAGGCCGCTCAGATGGACGGCGCGGGCGCGGTGCGCCGCTTTTGGCACATCACGATCCCCGGAGTCCGGCAGGCCATGATGCTCGTCGGCACCCTCACCGGCATCGGCTCGCTCAGGGTCTTCACCGAGATCTACATGCTCGGCAGCTCCACCGGCGGCCCCGGCGGCGCCGACCGCACCCTGCCGTTCTACATCCGGGACGTCGGCCTGGACCCGATCACCGGCAACGCGGGATACGGCTCGGCCGTCAGCGTGGCCCTGTTCGCGCTGACGCTGGGGCTGACCCTGCTGGCGCAGCGTCTGACCAAGGAGGACGAGTCATGACGACGAGTGTCGTCGAGACCAAGGGCCGTCGCCTGCTGCCGCGTTGGCGTGACTACGGCCGCCCGCGCGAGCTCGTCGTACGCTATCTGCTCCTCCTCCTGGTGCTCGGCCTCACCGTGGGCCCGCTGCTGTGGCAGCTGCTGGCCTCCCTGAAGGGCACGAGCGAGGACGTCTTCGGCGCGGACGCCACCCTGCTGCCGCACCACCCGACGCTGCGCGCCTACCGGACGGTCTTCGACCAGGTGCCGGTGTGGTCGTACATCAAGAACAGCCTGATCGTGGTCGCCCTGTCGATCACCAGCCAGCTGGTCTTCTCCGCGACGGCGGGCTACATGCTCTCCAAGCCCGCCTGGAAGGGCCGCAAGGCGGTCTGGGTGGTGCTGGTCGCCTCGATGATGTTCCCCTTCGAATCGATCATGGTGTCGCTGTTCATCAGCATCCGCGACCTGGGCCTGGTCGACAGCCTGGCCGGTGTGTGGCTGCCCGGCTTCGTCGGCGCGATCAACGTCCTGCTCATGCGCGGCGCGTTCCTCGCGGTCCCGCGCGAGATCGAGGACTCGGCGATGCTGGACGGCGCCAACGAGTGGCAGCGCTTCCGGTACCTGTATCTGCCGTCCGCGTGGGGCGCGATCATGGTGGTCGTCATCAACACGTTCATCAGCGCCTGGGACGACTTCCTGTGGCCGCTGATCGTGCTGCGCTCCGAGAGCAACATGACGCTCACGCTGGGACTCTCCCGACTGCAGAGCTCCTCGTTCGGCTACGACCAGCGGATGGTCATGGCCGGTTCGGTGATCTCGGTGGTCCCCGTACTGGTGCTGTTCGTGATCACCCAGCGCTGGTTCTACAAGGGCGTGTCCTCGGGAGCGGTCAAGGTCTGAGGTCGAGGGTCAGCGGTACGGCGGTGAGGGCCGCCCGTGCCGACTCGGCGACCCTGACCTCGACGACGTCGGCGCCGGCCAGCTGGTCGGCGCCGAGTCGTGTCACGACCGTGCGGGACTCGCCCGGCGCGAGGTCGACGTTCTCGAACGCGCACAGTTCGAGGGTGCGCGGCCAGGTGGTCGTGATCATCCGCCGCAGATAGACCTGCAGGACCGAACGCCCTCGCCGCTCACCGGTGTTGGTGACCTCGACCTCGACCGTGCGCCCCGTCAGACGTGGCTCGCCGTACGCGAAGCTCGTGTACGCCAGTCCGTGCCCGAAGGAGTGAGCGGGCTCGGCGCTCTCGTCGACGTAACCGCCGTACTCGGTGTCCTTGTGGTTGTAGTGGACGGGGAGCTGGGCCGCCGAACGCGGCACGGAGACCGGCAGCCGGCCCGCCGGTTCCGCGAGTCCGAGCAGCACCTCGGCGATCGCCTCGCCGCCCCAGGGGCCGGGATACCACGCGGTGAGCAGGGCGGGCGCGGTGTCCGGCACGACGTGCGGGCGCCCCTGGACCAGCACGACCGCGGTCGGTGTGCCCGTCGCCACGACGGCGTCCAGCAGTGCGTACTGGGCTGCTCCCAGCCGCAGTTCGGCGAGGTCGACGCCCTCGCCACAGGTCATCTCGGAGACCGCTGTGAGCGCTGCCCCGTTGGCGTCGAACTCGGTCTCCGGCGTACGGGCGCTGCTGCCGCCCAGGACCAGCACGGCGAGGTCGGACGCGGCGGCCTCGGCGATCGCCGCCGGGATGCCGGAGAGGTCCGTGCCGGTGAGGGTGCAGCCGGGAGCGTGCCGGATGTCGAGGCCGGGCGGGGCGAGCCGGCGCAGGGCCTCGAGGACACTGCCGCCGGTGCCGGGGCGCTGCGGGGCCGTGTAGTCGCCCAACGCGTGGGCGGTGGTGTCGGCTTGGGGTCCGAGGACGGCGATCCGGGAGACGTTCCCGCCGACAGGCAGCACACCGTCGTTGCGCAGGAGGGTGACCGCTGCTCGGGCGACCTCCCTGCTGATCTCCGCGCCGCCGGTCGGCACAGGGGTGGCCGTCCCCTGCTGCTGCTCGAACAGCCCCAGCCGGAACTTGAGATGCAGGACGCGAGCGACGGCGGCGTCGAGGACGCTCTCCTCGACGAGCCCTCGCTCGACCGCCTCCTCCAGATGCGTGAAACCCTCGTCCCAAAGGCTCAGATCCACACCGGATCTGAGGGCGAGGGCGCCCGCGGAGACCTTGTCCCCGGTGATCCGGGCCAGCCGGTCGACGGCGAGACCGTCCGCCATGACGAGCCCCTCGAAGCCCCACTCCTCGCGCAACAGGCCGGTGAGCAGGGCCCGGTTGCCGGAGCAGGGCATCCCGTCGACCTCGTTGTAGGCGGCCATGACGGCGGCGGCCCCGGCGCGGACACCGGCCCGGGCGGCGGGGAGGTGGATCTCGTGCAGTTCGCGCAGGCCGAGTTCGGACTCGGCGGAGTTGCGGCCGCCGACGGTGGCGCCCTGGCCCGCGAAGTGCTTGAGGACGACGGGGGCCTTGTCGGCGGCGAAGACCCCGTCGGCCGGGGAGCCCTGCATGCCGCGGACCAGCGCCTCCGTGAGCCGGGCGGCCAGGTACGGGTCCTCGCCGAAGCACTCCTCCGTGCGGCCCCAGCGGGGGTCGCGGGCGATGTCCAGCGCCGAGACGAGGGCGATGTGGCCGCCGCGGGCGCGCAGTTCGGCGGCGGCGTGCGCGGCGGCGCGCTCGTACAGGTCCGGGTCCCAGGTGGCGCCCACGGCCAGGTTCACCGGGAGGACCGTGCCGTCGAGGGCCATGAGACCGTGCGGGACCTCCTCGACGAACAGGGTGGGGATGCCGAGCCGGCTCCGCTCCACGACATGGCGCTGGACCAGCTCGGTGAGGGCGGCCCCGTCCTCGGCGCCGGGTCCGTCGCCGTGGTCCACGCCGGACCAGGCGTCGGCGCGCTGGAGGCCGTACAGGGCGCCGAGCCCCTCGAAGCGGTCGGTCTCGGCGTACAGGGCCTCGGTGAGTTCGAAGCCGCCGTCGGGGGTGCGGCGGTAGGCGTCCCAGCCGTACATCCGCTGGTTGAGCTGGCCGGCCTTCTCGCGCAGGGTCATCCGGGCGAGGAGGTCCTGGACGCGGGCGTCGGTCGGGGCGGTGGGGTCGCGGTACACGGCGTCGCTCATGACAGGTGCGCCAGCCGTGCGAGGGCGACCGCGCCGGGGCAGCCGTCGGCCACCCAGTCGAGGCTCAGACCGTGGGCGTGGAGCCGCTCGGAGAGCGGGGCCGTGAGCGGCCCCTCGGGGCCGAGGAGCCCGCCGGTGGCGACGATCCGCTCACCGGGGAGCGGCTCCAGTGCCCGTACGGCCTCCAGCAGGTGGTCCGCCGCCTCGCTCAGGATCGCCTGGGCCACCGCGTCCTTCTCGGCGGCCGCCTCGGCGACCAGCGGGGCGAAGCGGGCCAGCCGGATCGGCGGGTCGGCCATCACGGCGGGCAGCAGATGGCGGCGGAAGTCCTCACGCCGGGCGCGTTCCCAGCCGGGGACGCCGGTGGGGTGGGCCCCGGTACCGCTCGGGAGGGGGGCGCCGCCACGGTCGTACGAAGGGATTCCGCCCTTGGGGAGGACGTCGACCGGCAGGCCGAGGGTGCGGCCGACCCAGCCGGCGAGGACGGTCGGGCGGCCGCGGCCGTCGGCCATCCGCAGGGCGGCCCGGACCGCGCCGCGGCCGATCCAGAAGCCGCTGCCCTCGTCGCCGAGGAGCCAGCCGTCGCCGTCGACCGTGGTCGTGGCGTGCCGACCGGTGATGCGCATGGCGACCGCGCCGGTGCCCGCGACCAGGGCGAGGCCCTCGGAGGGGGTGCCCGGGGCGGCGGCGAAGGCGGCCTCGATGTCGCTGCAGACGCCGATCCGGCCGGCCGGGACGCCCAGGCGGCGCAGGGCCTCGGTGAGGGCGGCGCGGGCCCGGCCGGTGCCGGGGTCGTCCTCGGAGGCGGCCGTGGCGCCCGCGAAGCCGCCGGTCACGGCCACGACCCGGGCGCGCTCCTCCTCGGGCACCACCCGGGCGAGCGCCTCGGTGAGGTGGTCGGTGAGCTGGGGGACCGGCACGGTCATGGCGTTGCCAGGGCCGCCGGTGCTCTCGTTCAGCACGCGGCCGTCGGCGGCGGCTGCGAGGACCGCGCGCGTGCGCGTGCCCCCGGCGTCGAGACCGATGACGAGGTCGCGGCCGCCGCGCGGTTCGTGGTTCAAATAATTACCCATCGATGACTATGGTGATTGATACATTCGCGCAGGACAAGAGCGAACCAGAGCCGGACCGAGGTCGGACCCCAGGTCGGACCGGGCCGGACCCGAGGAGGATCCCATTTCCACGCTCCGCTTCGGCGTCAACTACACGCCCCGCCACGGCTGGTTCCACGCCTGGCACGACTTCGACCCGGCCCGCACCCGCGAGGACCTCGCCCAGATCGCCTCACTCGGCCTCGACCACGTCCGGGTCTTCCACCTGTGGCCGCTGCTCCAGCCCAACCGCACGCTGATCCGCTCCGCCGCGGTGGACCAGCTGGCGCAGTTGGTCGACCTGGCGGCCGAGGCGGGCCTCGACGTCATGGTGGACGGCGTGCAGGGCCATCTGTCGAGCTTCGACTTCTACCCGGAGTGGACCCGCAGCTGGCACCACCGCAACGTCTTCACCGACCCGGACGCGATCGCCGCCCAGGCGGACCTGCTGCGCACCCTCGGCCGCGCCCTGTCCGGCCGCCCGAACCTCATCGGCCTCCAGCTGGGCAACGAGCTCAACAACCTGATCGAGCACAACCCGGCGACGGCGGCGGAGGTCGACCACTACCTGGACTCGCTGCTGGCGGCCGCCCGGGAGGGTCTCGGCACCGCCCGGCACCTGGTCACCCACTCCGCGTACGACGCGGCCTGGTACGGCGACGACCACCCCTTCACCCCCGAGGCCTCGGCCCGCAAGGGTGACGTCACCACCGTCCACCCCTGGGTCTTCTCCGGCGGCTGCGCGAGCCTCTACGGCCCCCGCTCCCCGCAGGTCCTGCACCTGGCCGAGTACGGCACGGAACTCGCCAAGGCCTACGCCGAGGACCCGTCCCGCCCCGTCTGGATCCAGGAGACGGGCGCCCCCGAGCCCCACATCCCGGCCGCCGACGCCCCGCACTTCGCCCGCGAGACGATCCTGAACGCCTCCGGCTGCACGGGCCTGTGGGGCGTGACGTGGTGGTGCTCCCACGACGTGGACCGGTCCCTGGCGGACTTCCCGGAGCTGGAGTACACGCTGGGTCTGTTCGACGCGGAGGGCCGCCCCAAGCCGATAGCGGAGGCGGTGGCGGCGACGGTGGCGGAACTGCGGAGTGGTTCAACGGTCCCGGAGCCCCGCGACACGGCCCTGGTCCTGGACTGCACCCCGTCCACCCGGTCGGTGTCGGGCCCGGGCGGGGTGTACTTCGAGGAGTGGATGCGACTGCGTCAGGAGGGTCTGCGCCCGGCGGTGGTGCGGGCGGAACGGGCGGAGGACGAGAGCTACTTGGCGGCGAGGGAAATCAAGGAGCTCAGACGCATGCCGTGAAGGTGAGCCACCCAAGGGGCGCGGGGAACTGCGCGACAGGCCCCCACCGGCCCGCGGACGAGATTCAACCCGCACCGACCAGAACCTCGGCCGCCGCCCGCAGATTGACCTTCCCCCGTCCGTAAGAACACATCGCACCCCCGTCCGGCAGCCCCGTGGCGACCTGAACCGCCCCGGGCCGCCGGGCCACCAGCGCGTCCCGCAGACGCCCCTGCCAGGGATACAGCCCCGCGTCGCACGTGGCGACGACAAGCGGCGCGCCCCCGGCCTTGGCCAGGATCTCCTCGACCACACCGTCGAGGTCGGCCGGCTCCCCGGCCACCGCCGTCCCTGTGGCCGTCGGGTCGACGGCCAGCACCTGGGTCAGCAGATCCTCCCCGCCCCAGTTCAAGGCGGGGTGCGGCGCCGGGAACAGGTCCACGACATGCGCCCCCCGCACCCCCACCGGCGGTACCCGCACGGCCCGCCGCGCCGCCTCCAGCCCTGCCCCCGCGTCCCACGGGGCGACCTGCGCGGCCGGCGTCGCGTACCGCTCGACCAGCCGCTGAACCCGCCGGGAGGCCTCCCGCACCCGTTCCTCGGCCAGCACTCCCTCGCGCAGCGCCTCGATCACCGCGTCCCGGCACTCCAGAGTGACCCCGAGATCCGGCACGGCGACGATGACCTGGTCAGCCCCCGCGGCGAGGGCGATTCGTGCCCCCGCAGCCTCCCCGTACCGGTCGGCGATGGCCTTCATCTCCAGCGCGTCACTGACCAGGACGCCGTCGAACTCGAGCTCGTGCCGCAGCAGATCCCCGAGGATCCGCCGGCTGAGCGTGGCCGGCCGGTTGGCGTCCAGCGCCGTGAAGACGACGTGCGCGCTCATCAGCATCGGCACGCCCGCGGCGATCGCGGCGCGGAAGGGGGCGAGGTCGAGTTCCTCGTACGGGCGCGGGTCGACGGCGAGCTCGTGGTGGCTGTCGGTGAGGGTGCCGCCGTGCCCCGGGAAGTGCTTGGCGCAGGAGGCGATGCCCCGTGCCTCGGTGGCCGCGATCCAGGCGCTCAGGTGCCGGGAGACCAGCTCGGTCTCCTCGCCGAAGGCACGCGTGCGCACGATCGGGTTGTCGGCCTGCCGCTGGACGTCGGCGACGGGGGCGTAGGAGGCGGTGATGCCGAGGGTGGCCAGGTGTCCGGCGAGGGCGTCGGCGCAGCGGGCGGTGAGGGCCGGGTCGTCGACGACGCCGAGGGCGTAGGAGCCGGGGACCTCCGGGGCGCCCGCGGCGACCAGGTGCCCGATGCCGCCGCCCTCGTTGTCGATGGCGACCAGCAGATCCGGGCGCAGCGCCCGGAGCGTGTCGGTGAGCCGGCGCACCTGTTCCGCGTCGCGCACGTTGCGGGTGAACAGGATGACCCCGCCGAGCCCGCGGTCGATGAGCCGCTTCAGCGTGTCGGGGACGGCCGTGGTGCCTTCGAACCCGGCGACGAGACAGCGGTGTGCGGCCTCGTCGAGGTCGACGGGCAGGGCGGTGCGGACAGACGGGCGCTGGGTGTGGGTCACCCCCGGAATCTTCTGGCTCGATCAGCCGAAAGTCAACATACCGATGGTTCGGTCATTCACTCCGGGGGTGCCGGTGTCAGCTCTCGTCCGCCGTCAGCCGCAGCGAGATGCTGTTGATGCAGTACCGCTGGTCGGTGGGGGTCGGATACCCCTCACCCTCGAACACGTGCCCGAGATGCGAGCCGCAGCGGGCGCAGCGGACCTCGGTCCGCACCATCCCGTGCGAGCGGTCCGCGATCAGTTCGACCGCGTCGGTGTCCTTCGGGTCGTAGAAGGACGGCCAGCCGCAGTGGGACTCGAACTTCGTGGTGGAGGTGAACAGTTCGGCACCGCAGGCGCGACAGGAGTACACACCGGTGGTCTTGGTGTCGGTGTACTCGCCGGTGAAGGCGGGTTCCGTCCCGGCCTGACGGAGTACGGCGTACTCGGCCGGCGTCAGCTCCGCACGCCACTGCTCGTCCGGCTTTTCGACGTCGTACGACATGAAGCTCAGCCCCTTACTTCGCGAGACGTTCCAGGATCAGCGGGCCGAGGTCCGTCACGTCACCCGCGCCCATGGTGAGAACGAGATCACCGGCCTTCGCCATTCCCGCGACCACCGCGGGCACCTCCGCCGTGTCGTGCACCGGCGTCACGTCCGCGTCCGCGGCCCGCGCCGCCTCGATGATCAGCTCGCTCGTCACCCCGGGGATCGGGTCCTCACGGGCCGGGTAGATGTCCAGCACGACCGAGGCGTCGGCCAGCGCGAGCGCCTCGCCCATCTCCTTGCCGAGCTCCTGGGTCCGCGAGAACAGATGCGGCTGGAAGACGACCAGGATGCGGGCGTCACCGGCCGCCGCGCGCATCGCCTCCAGGTCCGCCGTCATCTCGGTGGGGTGGTGGGCGTAGGAGTCGATGACCTGCACCCCGGCCGCCTCGCCCTTCAGCTGCAGGCGCCGCTTGACGCCGGTGTACGCGGCCAGGGCCGGTGCCAGCTCGGCGGCGGGGACCCCGAGGGCCACGCCCGCGGCCAGGGCGGCGACGGCGTTGTGGGCGTAGTGGCGGCCCGGGACGGAGACGGCGAAGGTGAGCTCCGCGCCGTCGAGGAGAACGGTGACCTCGCTCCTCAGGCCCTGCGGGACGACCGACAGCACCCGCACATCGGCGTCCTCGGCGTCGCCGTACGTCACCACGCGCACGCCGCTCGCGGTGACGCGCCGGGTCAGCTCCCGCGCGCCCTCGTGGTCGGCGTTGATCACCAGCGTGCCGCCCTCGGTGACCCGGCCGACGAACGTCTCGAAGGACTCGTAGATCTCGTCCATCGACGCGTAGTTGGCGTGGTGGTCGAGCTCGACGTTGAGGACGATCGCGACCTCGGGGGCGTACTTGTGGAAGCTGCGGTCCGATTCGTCCGCCTCGGCGACGAAGATCTCGCCCTCGCCGTGCAGCGCGTTCGAGCCGGGGGCGTCCAGGTCGCCGCCGATGGCGTACGACGGCGCGAGGCCCAGCGCCGACAGGGAGACCGCCAGCATCGAGGTCGTGGTCGTCTTGCCGTGCGTCCCCGCGACCGCGATCGGCCTGAGGCCGTCCATCAGGGAGGCGAGGGCGTCGGAGCGGTGGACCACGGGGATGCCGAGCTCGGCCGCGCGGGCGAGCTCGGGGTTGTCGGCCCGGATCGCCGAGGACACGACGACGCAGGTGGCGTCGGACGCCAGGTGCTCGGCGGCGTGCCCGATGTGCACGGTGGCGCCCAGCGCCCGCAGCGCCTCGGCGGTCGCCGACTCCTTGGCGTCGCTGCCGGCCACCTTCGCCCCGCGCTGCGCGAGGATCTTCGCGATCCCCGACATCCCGGCCCCACCGATCCCGATGAAGTGCGGTCGGTCCATGGCGGTAGGAAGGCCGGGTGCCATGCGATTTCTCCCCAGGATGTGGTGCGACGGTGAGCCCTCAGCCTATTGCGTACGGGGAGGTGCCCACCCCGAGGGGCACGGGGCCGTGTCGGTTCGCGCCTCCGTCCCGCCGCCGACGGTCCTGCCCTGCGGCGGCGCTACGCCTTGCTGTGCGAGAACAGCTTCAGCACCGGTACGCCCACCTTGTGCCGGGCCCGGGACGCCCAGTCGCGGTGGAAGAACTCCTCCACGTAGTGGGGGTCGGTCAGGACGATCACCTCGTCGGCGCCGATCTCCTCGACCAGGGCCTTCAGCGCGTCCAGCGGGTGGTCCTCGATGAGCCGCCCCTCCGCCTCGCTCCCGGAGGCTCTGAGCGCCTGCAGGGACACGTCGAGGGCCCGCTCCCCCACGCCCTTCGCGTCCTCGCCCTCGGGCGTCTCCCGCTCTCGCACGGCCTCGTCCAGCTCGCCCAGCGCCACGTCGTCGATGGCCCGCAGCAGCCGGTCGGCCTGGTCCCCCCGCGGCTGGAGCAGCACGTGGAACGCGACCGACTCGTCGCCGTGCAGCGTGGTGACGAACTCCACGTCTGCGGACGTCAGGGCCTTCTCGATCATCAAAACGCTTGTGAACACCGGGCGTCCCTTCTCTGCGCTCTGCGGAAACCATCCTGCCCCGTGATCGCACGGGTAGTGCCCGGATTCAGTGTGCCCGCCGGAAGCTAAACGGAACGGCAGATTCCATCGATGTCGGCTTCAGCGGTACCGCTCGAACCCTCGTCCGGGCGGTCACGTCCTGCGATACCTGCTGAAGAGGAATCCGTCCTCCTCCAGCAGGGAGTCCAGCGCGAACCGCACCGGGACCGCCACCGACGGCCCTCCGGCGATCCGCTGCGCGTCCCCCGCGGTGAGCATCGGGGACAGGGTCAGACAGAGCTCGTCGAGCACTCCGGCCGCCACCAGCTGCCCCAGCAGCCGGGGGCCGCCCTCGGTGAGCAGCCGGGTGTGCCCGAGCTCGGCGAGCGCCCGTACGGCCCGCGCGGGGTCGACGCCGACGCCGTCCCCGGCGATCACCACCCGGGCGCCCGCCTTCTCGGCCGCGGCGATCCGGTCCGGGGCCGCCGCGGCACCCGTGAGGATCAGCGTGGGCACCAGGGGCGAGGTGTAGAGCGGGAGCGAGAAGTCCAGGTCCAGGCTCGCGCTGACCACCGCGATCGCCGGGGCCGGGCCCTGTCCGGCCGCCTCCCGCGCGGCCGCGAACTCCGCACGCGCGCGTGCGGGCCGGTACCCCTCCTGCCGGACCGTTTCCGCGCCGGCGATCACCACGTCCGCCAGCGCCCGCAGCGTCCCGAAGATCCGCATGTCGGTCGCGGTGGAGATGGGCTGCGAACGGCCGTCGTGCTGGGCGGCCCCGTCGATCGTGGAGACCATGTTCGCGCGCAGCCACACCTCGGGGGTCCCGGGGCCGGGGCCGAGCTCGGGATACGCGTAGGCGGCGGCCAGCTCGTCGAGGCTCCAGTCATGGCCGGCCTCCCCTTGCGGGCTCCGGATCGCTGTCTCGTCGGTCACAGGGAACAGGCGTCGCATGTCGTGCAGTGTGGCACGGCCCTTAGCATGGTGAACCGTGTCTACTTCCCCCGCCGCGTCCGGGTTCGGCTCGATGACCGAGACCGCCCCGCTGTCCCTGTGCGACCGTGAGCCGCACGTCCCCGCGGACCGGCTGGTCGCCGAGATGGTGCCGCCCCCGCGGTTCGACTCGGTGCGTTTCGACACCTACATCCCGGACCCGAACCAGCCCAGCCAGACCGAGGCCGTCCGGGTCCTCGCGGGCTTCGCGGCGGGCCTCGGCGGCGCGCACGCGATCGGCGGCGGCAAGCGCGGCTTCCTCGGTCTCGGAAGGTCCCGCGCCAAAGCCAAGGCCCCCGCCGGCCCGCGTGGCGTCTACCTCGACGGCGGCTACGGCGTCGGCAAGACCCACCTGCTGGCCTCCCTCTGGCACGCCACCCCGGCCGAGCCCTCCCTCAAGGCCTTCGGCACCTTCGTGGAGCTGACCAACCTGGTCGGCGCCCTCGGCTTCCAGAAGACGGTCCAGACGCTCTCCGGCCACCGCCTGCTGTGCATCGACGAGTTCGAGCTGGACGACCCGGGCGACACCGTCCTGGTCTCCACGCTGCTCGGCAAGCTGGTCGACGCGGGTGTGGCGCTCGCCGCCACCTCCAACACCCTGCCGGGCAAGCTGGGCGAGGGCCGGTTCGCGTCCGCCGACTTCCTGCGCGAGATCCAGGGCCTCGCGGCGCACTTCCGCCCGCTGCGCATCGACGGCGAGGACTACCGCCACCGCGGGCTGCCCGAGGCACCGGCGCCGTTCGCCGACGAGGCGGTCGTCAAGGCGGCGCACGCCACCGAGGGCGCCTCGCTCGACGACTTCCCGAACCTGCTGGCACACCTCGCCAAGGTCCACCCCAGCCGGTACGGCGCCCTGACCGACGGCCTGAAGGCGGTCTGCCTCACCGATGTCAAGCCGGTGCCGGACCAGTCGACGGCCCTGCGGCTCGTGGTGCTCGCGGACCGGCTCTACGACCGCGAGGTGCCGGTGCTGGCCTCCGGGCTGCCCTTCGACCGGTTGTTCAGCGAGGAGATGCTGAACGGCGGCTACCGCAAGAAGTACTTCCGCGCGATATCCCGCCTCACCGCGCTGGCCCGGGACGCCAAGGGGCTCGTCGCCTAATCACGCCGAAACCTCGCACGTCAAGGGCAGGTTCGCGTCAGCGACCCCGCACTCTTCAGCCTCTCTTCAGCCGGAAACGTTAAGTTAACCCAGCAAACAACTTTGCCGGGCTAAGGTGTTTCTTGACCAGCCATTGACCAAGCGTTGGTCTGGACTAGAGGCACGAACTGCGAGAGGGGGGTGGCATGTTCCGAGGTGCGACGGTCCGAACCGTGATCGCGGCCCTCGCCGCCCTTCTGCTCGCCCTGCAGTTCTTCGCACCGGCCGAGTGCTTCGCATCCGCGTACACAGGCCGTCAAGTTGAGGCCAAAGCCCTTGCCGGATTGAAGCTCTCCGGCAAGACCGCGCGTGCCGAAATCGCCACGAAGCGTCACTGCAACCCGGCAGGGGACCCGACCGGTCCCCTGCGCGTCCGCGACCGGCACCGGTCCGTCGACTTCGCCCCCGAGGGGCCCGAGCGCTCCCCGCAGGCCCAGGAGTCGGCGGCCGTGTCCGGGAAGCAGGCCGTACCGGGCGGCTTCCCGCTGTCGAGACCCTCGACAGCCCATGCTCCGGCGGCACTTCAGGTCTTCCGCTGCTGACAGCAGAGCAGTCCCCCACCTCAGCTGAACCACTGTCATGTAAGCCGACGCGCGTCTCGCGCGCCAGGTAAGCCCGACGCGCCCCCCACAGCGCGCCAGGAGGAGTCACCACATGCAGCCCCTCATCGACAACGCCCGTACCTTCGGACAACGCCCTGAGGAGTTCGCCAAGCTGGCCGAAGGCCAGTCCCCCCAGGTTCTGTTCATCACCTGCTCGGATTCCAGGGTCGTCCCGGCCCTGATCACGGGCGCCCGCCCGGGCGAGCTCTTCGAGCTGCGCACCGCGGGCAACATCGTTCCCCCCTACGCCTCGGAGCACCCCACCAGTGAGGCGGCCACCATCGAGTACGCCGTGGAGGTCCTCGGCGTCCGCGACATCGTGGTCTGCGGACACTCGCACTGCGGCGCCGTCGGCGCCCTCGTCCGCGGCGACGACCTCGACGCCGTCCCCGCCGTCCGCGACTGGCTGAACAACGCCACCCCGCGCCCGGCCGGCACCGTCGAGGACCCGGAAGTCGCCGAGGGCGTGCAGAGCCACGTCCTGGCCCAGGTGCTGCGCCTGCGGTCCTACCCGTTCATCGACAAGAAGCTCGCCGAGGACCGACTGACCCTGCACGCCTGGTACTACGAGGTGCACACGGGCGCGGTGCGCGTCCACCGCACCGAGACCGACGCGTTCGAGGGTCTGTGATCGGCATGATGACCAAATACCCTCACCTGCGGCAGGACTTCGCCGCCTCCCTGGTCGTCTTCCTCGTCGCGCTCCCGCTCTGCGTGGGCGTGGCCGTCGCCTCCGGCGTCCCGGCCGAACTCGGCCTGGTCACCGGCATAGTCGGCGGCCTCGTCACCGGACTCATGCGGGGCAGCAGCCTGCAGGTGTCCGGCCCCGCCGCCGGTCTGACCGTCCTGGTCTTCGAGGCGGTGCAGGAGTTCGGGCTGCCCGCGCTCGGCGTGATCGTGCTGGCCGCCGGACTGATCCAGCTCGCCATGGGCGCTCTGAAGCTGGGGCGCTGGTTCCGGGCGATATCCGTCTCGGTCGTCGAGGGCATGCTGGCCGGTATCGGCCTCGTGCTCATCGCCGGCCAGCTGTACTCGGCGGCCGGTCTGAAGGCGCCCACCACCGGGATCGACAAGATCCTCGGACTGCCCGGTGCCGCCGCCGACGCGCTCGGCAGCACCACCGCGCTCACCTCGCTCGCCGTCGGCGCGGGCACCGTCGCCGTGCTGGTGCTCTGGAAGAAGCTGCCCAAGAAGGCGCAGGCCGTGCCGGGCGCGCTCGCCGCGGTCCTGCTGGCCACCGTGGTCACCCAGGTCTTCGGTCTGTCGATCGCCACGGTCGAGGTGAACGGCCTGCTGGACTCCATCCAGCCGCCCGGCTCGGAGGCCTTCGGCGAACTGGCCAACCCGGCCATCTTCGGCACCATCATCGCGTTCACCCTGATCGCCTCCGCCGAATCGCTGTTCAGCGCGGCCGCGGTGGACCGGCTGCACGACGGTCCGCGCACCGAGTACGACAAGGAGCTCATGGCCCAGGGCGCGGGCAACGCGGTGTGCGGGGCGCTCGGCGCCCTGCCCATGACCGCGGTCATCGTGCGCAGCTCCGCCAACGTCCAGGCGGGCGCCAGGACCAAGGCGTCCCGGGTCATGCACGGCGTGTGGCTCCTGCTGTTCGCGGCCCTGCTGCCCTCGACGCTGGCGCTCATCCCGCTGCCCGCGCTCGCCGGCATCCTCGTCCACGCGGGCTTCAAGCTGATCCCCTTCCGGGGCATCGCGTCGCTGTGGCGCGGCCACCGCGGCGAGGCGCTGATCCTGGTGGTGACGGCCGTCTCGATCGTCGCGGTGAACATGTTCGAGGGCGTGCTGATCGGTCTGGCCCTGTCGGTCGTCAAGACCGCGTGGGAGGCCTCGCACCTCAAGCTGGAGATCGTCGACAAGGGCGCGGGCCCGATCCAGGCCCACCTGTCGGGCAACGCGACCTTCCTCAGGCTGCCCAAGATCCTCGACAGCCTGGAGTCGCTGCCGCAGGACCGGCCCGTGGAGCTGGACCTCTCGGGTCTGCACCACCTGGACCACGCCTGCCGTACGGCCCTGGAGAACTGGGCCGAGCGGCACAGCGCGGTCGGCACCGAACCGGTCCGGGTCACGGAGCCGGAGCCGGCGAAGATCACCGCCGCCTAGTGCTCTCCCGCCCGGTCCGGGGCCGAGCGTGGCCCCGGACCGGGCGCCGGGCATATCGTTGCAGGAGCAGACATACAGACCTCTGGACGAGGAGGTCGGAATGCTCCAGGAACTGTTGACGGCGGCCGTGGCGGCCGGTGCCGCGGGGCTCGTCTACCTCGCGGCGGCGGCCCGGGTCGTCAAGCAGTACGAGCGCGGGGTCGTCTTCCGTCTCGGGCGCCTCGCGGGCGAGGTGCGCGAACCCGGGTTCACGGTGATCGTGCCGTTCGTGGACCGGCTGCACAAGGTGAACATGCAGATCGTCACGCTGCCGGTGCCCGCCCAGGAGGGCATCACCCGGGACAACGTGACCGTGCGCGTGGACGCGGTCGTCTACTTCCGCGTCGTCGACGCGGCGAGCGCCCTCGTCAAGGTCGAGGACTACAAGTTCGCCGTCTCCCAGATGGCCCAGACCTCGCTGCGCTCGATCATCGGCAAGAGCGAGCTGGACGACCTGCTCTCCAACCGCGAAAAGCTCAACGAGGGCCTGGAGCTGATGATCGACAGCCCGGCCGTCGGCTGGGGCGTGCAGGTGGACCGCGTCGAGATCAAGGACGTGTCGCTGCCGGACGCGATGAAGCGCTCGATGGCCCGTCAGGCCGAGGCCGACCGTGAGCGGCGGGCCCGGATCATCAACGCCGACGCCGAACTCCAGGCCTCCAAGAAGCTCGCCGAAGCCGCCAAGGAGATGTCCGAGCAGCCCGCCGCGCTCCAGCTCCGACTGCTCCAGACGGTCGTCGCGGTGGCCGCCGAGAAGAACTCGACGCTGGTCCTGCCGTTCCCGGTGGAGCTGTTGCGCTTCCTGGAGCGCGCGCAGGAGCACCCGACCGGGCAGTGACGGACGGGGACACGCTACGCGCGTGGTTCCCGCGGGCCGACCCAGGTGATAGACACAGCGGCGTCACAGTTCCTGTCCGCCAGCAGGAAGGTCGCACCGCCATGTCTGCTACACGACGTCAAGTCCTCGCCCGCTCAGGGGCCCTCGGGGTCGGCATCGCCTTCACCGGTGCCCTCTCCGAACTCTTCGCCGGCACCGCCGCCGCCCAGTCCCTCGGCCACACCGGCTACGGCCCCCTCGTCCCCGACCCGAAGGGCCTGCTGGACCTGCCGAAGGGCTTCCGCTACAAGGTCCTCTCCCGCGAGGGCGACCAGCTCCGCTCCGGCGAGGGCAAGGTCCCCTCCAACCACGACGGCATGACCGCGCTGCCCGGCAGACACGGCCGGGTCCACCTCGTCCGCAACCACGAGAACCGGCCCACCGCCGCCATCGCGGTCCCGACGGTCAAGGGCCTGACCTACGACCCGGCAGGCAAGGGCGGCTGTACGGCCCTCACCCTGGACTCCCGCAACGACGTGCTGTCGGAGCGGGTCGCCATCGCCGGTACCGCGGTCAACTGCGCGGGCGGGCCGACCCCTTGGGGCACCTGGCTGACCTGCGAGGAGACCGAGGACAAGGCCGGCACCAACGGCTACACCAAGGACCACGGCTTCATCTTCGAGGTCGACCCGGTCGACCCGCACCGCTCCGGGGCCGTACCGCTGACCGCGATGGGCCGCTTCCAGCACGAGGCGATCGCGATCGACCCGAAACGCGGCATCGTCTACGAGACCGAGGACGCCTTCCTCAAGCCCTTCGGCCTCTTCTACCGCTTCCTGCCCAACAAACCCGAGGGCGGCCTCGGTTCGCTGCGCGCGGGCGGCAGGCTCCAGGCGATGCGGGTGCCCGGCGTGCCGGACCTGTCCGTGATCCAGGAGACCGGGGCCTGCTTCGAGGGCATCGAGTGGGTCGACGTACCGGACCCGCTCGCCGCTCAAACCCCGATCCGGCTCCAGGACTTCGGCCCGAAGGGCATCACCCACGCCCAGAAGCTGGAGGGCTGCTACTGGGGCGGGAAGTCCGTCTACTTCGTGTCGTCGTTCGCGCACAGCGCCGACGGTTCGGCCGCCGACCACTTCGGGCAGATCTGGCGCTACGACCCCTCGGCGCGCCGGCTGACCCTGGTGATCGTCTTCGGTCCCGACACCGACGTGCAGCTGCCCGGCGAGTCCCCGGACAACATCTGCCTGGCCCCCAGCGGCGGCCTGATGGTGTGCGAGGACGGCAACGGCGCCCAGCACGTCTTCGGCGTCACGAGGCACGGCGAGGTCTACGCGATGGCCCGCGGGCGGCAGAACATCGGCACCCCGGAGGCCCCGGAGTGGGGCGAGTTCGCCGGCGTCACCTTCTCCCCCGACGGGCAGACGATGTACGTCAACTGCTACACGCCCGGGACGACCTTCGCGGTCACGGGTCCCTGGCGCAGGTAGCCGTCCTCCGCGACGGCTGGCGCCTCCCGGCCTCTCGACGCAGGATCGAGGGGCCGGACCCGGACCGGAAGGGGCGCCCATGTCCACGAAGGGCTCGAAGACCCGCACGGCGAAGAAGAACGCGAAGACCGGTGACGGCCTCGCGCTGCGCGAGCTGCTGCGCGTGCCCGGCGGCAAGCCGGTGGACCTGGCCGCCCACGGCACCCGGGCGGTCCCGGCCGGTCCCCGTCACAAGCAGGCGGGCCTTGCCGCGATGACCGACCTGGCCACACCGCTCGCCGACCTGCAGGAACGCCTGTGGGCGGCGAGCACGGCGGGCGACCGGCGGCGGGTGCTGCTGGTGCTCCAGGGCATGGACACCAGCGGCAAGGGCGGCACGGTCAAGCACGTCATCGGCCTGTTCAACCCGTCGGGCTGCCGGATCCGGGCCTTCAAGGCACCCACCCCGAAGGAACGGGCGCACCCCTTCCTGTGGCGCATCGAAAGGGCTCTGCCGCACGCCGGTGAGCTGGGCATCTTCGACCGCTCCCAGTACGAGGACGTCCTCGTCGCCCGCGTCCGCGCGCTCGTCCCGGCCGCCGAGATCGAGCGCCGCTACGACGAGATCAACCGCTTCGAGAAGACCCTCGCCGACGACGGCGTCACCCTCGTCAAGTGCTTCCTGCACATCTCCTACGACGAACAGCGCGACCGTCTGCTCAAGCGCCTCGACCGCCCGGACAAGCACTGGAAGTTCCACGCCTCGGACATCGACGACCGCGCCCTGTGGCCCGCCTACCAGCACGCGTACGAGCTCGCCCTCGAGCGCTGCTCGCCCCCGCACGCCCCGTGGTACCTGGTCCCCGCCGACCGCAAGTGGTACCGGAACTGGGCGGTCAGCCGGCTCCTGCTGGAACACCTGACCGAGCTGGACCCGCGGTATCCGCCGGCCGACTTCGACGTGGAGGAGGCCCGCAGGCGGCTGCTCCAACAGTGAATCCCGGGGTACTCGGGGCGCATGACCGAGAACCGGCACGTCAAGGGCTCGTACTGGCTGGACACGGCACCCGGCAACCCCCAGCCACCGCTGACCGAGGACCTCGATGTCGACGTGGCCGTGATCGGCGCCGGCATCGCCGGGCTGAGCACGGCGTGGGAACTGACGCGGGCCGGGCGGCGGGTGGCGGTCCTGGAGGCCGGGCGGGTGGCCGCCGGCGTCACCGGGCACACCACCGCCAAGCTGACCGCCCTGCACACCCTGATCTACGACAAGCTGCGCCGCACCCGCGGCCCCGAGGGCGCCCGGCTGTACGCGCGCTCGCAGAGCGAGGCGATCGAGCGGGCCGCCGGGATCGCGGAAGAGCTGGGCGTCGACTGCGACTGGGAGCAGCGCAGCGCCTACACCTACGTCCGTGACGAGGGCCGGGCGGAGGAGCTGCGGGCCGAGGCCGAGGCGGCCCGGGAGGCGGGGCTGGCCGCGTCGTTCGTGACGGAGACCGGGCTGCCGTTCCCGGTGGCGGGCGCGGTGCGGGTGACCGGGCAGGCGCAGTTCCATCCGCGCAAGTACCTGCTGGCCCTGACCGAGGACCTGATCGCCTCCGGGGCGGCCGTCCACGAGGACACCGTCGTGGTCGGCCTCGACGAGGGCGAACCGTGCCGTCTGACGACGGACACCGGGGTCAGGGTGACGGCCCGGGACGTCGTGGTCGCCACGCACTACCCGATCTTCGACCGGGCCCTGCTGTTCACCCGGCTCTCCCCGCGCCGCGAGCTGGTCGTCGCCGGGACGATCGAACGGGAGCGGGATCCGGACGGCATGTACATCACGCCCGACGAGGGCACCCGCTCGGTCCGCACCGCCCCCTGGGACGCCGATCGGCGCCTGCTCATCGTCACCGGGGAGCACTTCACGCCCGGCACCGGCGACACCCGGGCCCGGTTCGACGACCTGTCCGCCTGGGCCGCCCGGCACTTCCCCGACGTCGAGCTCACCCACGCCTGGGCCACCCAGGACAACGACCCCACCGACACCGTGCCGCTCGTCGGCCCGCTGCACCCGGGAGCCCGGCACACCTATGTCGCCACCGGCTTCGGCGGCTGGGGCATGAGCGGCGGTGTCATGGCGGGCAGCCTGCTCACGGCCCAGATCACCGGCGAGGAGTGCGCGTGGAGCGAGCTGTACGACCCGCGCCGCCTGCGCTCGACGGTCCGCGAGGCCCCGTCCTTCCTCAAGCACCAGGCGCAGGTCGCCCGTCACTTCGTCGGCGACCGGCTGCGCCCCTCCCCGCCGCTGGAGGCTCTTCCGCCCGGGGAGGGCGCGGTGGTCCGCGTGAACGGCGACCGTGTCGCGGTCTACCGCGACGACGAGGGCGCCCTGCACGCCGTCTCCCCGCGCTGCACGCACATGGGCTGTCTGGTGTCCTTCAACGGGGCCGAGGACGCCTGGGAGTGCCCCTGCCACGGCTCCCGCTTCGACACCAACGGCAAGGTGATCCAGGGCCCGGCGACCAAGCCGCTGGAGAGGCGGGACATCTGAGCGGGTGACGGCACGGCCGGGGTGAGAGGCAAATGAGGCGGTTCGCCCTACTTTCATACGGTGATCACTCTGGTACGACGCGTCACCGCCGCCTGTGTCCTCGGCGCCGCCCTCACGGCCTGCGCCGCCGCTCCCCACCAGTCCGCCCGGGCGGCCCACCCGGCCCCCACCGCGACCTCCCGGACCTCCCCGACCGCGGCGGCTTCGGCGCCACCCACGCTGGCCCCCGGCCCCGGAGGACTGACGCCGGTCTTCAGGAACGGATCCCGTGCGCACGGCAGGACGATCGCGCTCACCTTCGACGCCGACATGACCGCGGACCAGGGGCCCCGGGCGGCGGCCGGCGAGCACTTCGACAACCCGGGACTGATCGCCGCTCTGCGCGCGCTGAAGGTGCCGGCCACCGTGTTCATGACCGGGCGGTGGGCCGAGGAGTATCCCGAGCAGGCCCGCTCCATCGGGCGGGACCCGCTCTTCGAGGTCGCCAACCACTCCTACAGCCACCACGCCTTCACCGACGACTGCTACGGACTGCCGACCGTCTCCGGCGACCGGATTCGGGCGGATGTGGAGCGGGCGTACGCGGCGTTCCGGAAGGCGGGCGTACCGGACGCGCGGCCGTACTTCCGCTTTCCCGGTGGGTGCTACGACCGGCGGGCACTGAAGGCGCTGACCCCGGTCGGTGTGACCGCCGTCCAGTGGGACGTGGTGAGCGGGGACGCGTTCGCGACGGACGCGGAGGCGGTGTCCCGGCAGGTGCTGGAGGGGGTGCGGCCGGGGTCGGTCGTGGTGATGCACTGCACGCGCAGTGCCGCGCCGACGACGGAGCGGGTGGTGCGGACGGTGGTGCCGGAGCTGCGCGAGCGCGGGTACCGGTTCGTGAAGGTGTCCGCCCTGATCGGGTCCTAGGCTGGAGGCATGAGCGAGGACTACTGCACGATCGGCAAGGTGCCGAAGCCTCCGGTCGCCGACGGGCCGCCGTACGCGGAGTGCGTGCTGTGCAGGCGGCCGACGGAGTATCCGGAGTCGTACAAGGGGATCACCCTGTGCCCGGTGTGCGAGTGGCAGGAGGCACAGCGGACGGCTTGTTCGGGGTGACCTTAGGGTTGTCCGGGTGAGCCACGACGTGACGCCCTCGACCGACAGCCCCTTCCGCCCCGAGCCGACCGCACGCGACCAGGCACCCCAGTTCGTGCTGCCCCTGGTCGTCCGTATCGAGAAGGCCGCTCCGCCCGCGCGTACCGACGCCCTGGAGACCGCCGCCCGCGCCGTTCTCGTCATGCTGGCCGACGAGCGTTCCGTCGGCGACGGGGAGTGGGCCGAGGTCATGAGGGACTGGCAGGACGCCCGGATCCGGAAGGTCGTGCGGCGGGCCCGGGGCGCCGAGTGGCGGCGGGCCGAGGCGCTGCCCGGGATCACCGTGACGGGGAAGTCGGCCGAGGTGCGGGTGTTCCCGCCGGTGCCGCTCGACGGGTGGCCGAAGGACCTGGCCAGGCTCCAGGTCTCCGGCACCGACCTCGAGGACCCGGAACCGCCCGCCGAGGCCGATACGACCGTCCCCGTGCTCTGGCTCAACCCGGATCTCGACATGTCGGCCGGCAAGGCGATGGCCCAGACCGGTCACGGCGCTCAACTGGCCTGGTGGGAACTGTCGGACGAGGAGCGGGCCGTCTGGCGGGACGCCGGGTTCCCGCTCGCCGTGCGCACCGCCGATCCCGGCCGCTGGCCCGAACTCACCACCGCCGGACTGCCGTTGGTCCGTGACGCCGGTTTCACCGAGATCGCGCCCGGCTCCTGCACGGTCGTCGCGGACCATCCGGCGCTGCGATGACCCGGCTCGACGGCCGCGTGGAACGCGGCAACCGCACCCGGCGGACGGTACTGCGACGGGCGGTCGACATCGCCTCCGTCGAGGGTCTCGAGGCCTTGTCCGTGGGACGGCCGGCGGGGAGCTGGAGCTGAGCAGGAGCGGGGCTGTTCGCCCTGCTGGGTCCAAACAGGCTGCGGCTGCTGGACCGGGACCCACGGGCGTGGTCCGGCACCGGCGTCCGGCGCCCCGGGTCCGAACCTCAAATGTTGCTCTGAAGGTTCCCCGGGCGCGGTTCGGGCCCGGGCCCCGGGGCCATACCTCCGTCACGCCGGGCGGACGACGACCGGAGGGCACGCGGGAGAGGCCGAGGAGGGGACGGACCATGGAGCGACTGGGAACGGGTATCGGGTGGCGGCCGGAGATCGCGGACGCCGTGGAGGGCATGCCGGGCATCGACTGGGTCGAGGTCGTGGCCGAGAACGTCTGTCCCGGGCATCTGCCCGAGTCGCTGCGGCGGCTGCGCGAGCGCGGGGTGACCGTGGTGCCGCACGGCGTCTCGCTCGGCCTGGGGGGCGCGGACCGGCCCGACGCGGGGCGGCTCCAAGCGCTCGCCGAGCGGGCCGAGGCGCTGGGCTCGCCGCTGGTCACCGAGCACATCGCCTTCGTCCGCGCGGGCGGCCCGCTGACCGCCTCCCCGCGGCTGGAGGCCGGACATCTGCTGCCCGTACCGCGCACCCGGGACGCCCTCGACGTGCTGTGCGAGAACATCCGCGTCGCGCAGGAAGCGCTGCCGGTGCCGCTCGCCGTGGAGAACATCGCCGCACTGCTCTCGTGGCCGGGCGAGGAGATGACCGAGGGGCAGTTCCTGTACGACCTGGCCGACCGGACGGGCGTGCGGCTGCTGATCGACGTGGCCAACCTGCACACCAACCACGTCAACCGCGGCGAGGACCCGGCCGAGGCGCTCGCCGAGCTGCCCCTGGAGGCCATCGCGTACGTCCATGTCGCGGGCGGGTTCGAGCGGGACGGGGTGTGGCACGACAGCCACGCCCACCCGGTTCCGCGGCCGGTCCTCGACATCCTCGCCGACCTCGCGTCCCGGGTCTCGCCACCGGGGGTGCTGCTGGAGCGGGACGAGAACTTCCCCGAGCCGGCCGTGCTGGAGGGGGAGCTGGCGGCGATCCGGGAGGCGGTGGAGAAGGGGTGCGGGGAGCGGGCCGACGGTGCGTGGCGCGCGGCCCCCGCCGCGGAGGACTCCGGGGTCCCGGCCGACGCCGCCCGTCAGCGGCTCGCCCTCGCCCAGACCGCGCTGCTGTCCGCGCTCGTGGCGGGGACGCCGGTGCCGGAGGGGTTCGACCGGGTGCGGCTGGGGGTGCAGGCGCGGGCCCTGGCCGGGAAGCGGGCGGACGTGGTGGCGAAGGTCGCGCCCGAGTTGCCGGTGATCCTCGGGGCGGGCTACCGGCCGGCGTTCCTGGCCTACGCGCAGGGGGCGCCGATGACGGACGGGTACCGGCGGGACGCGCTGAGCTTCGCCGAGCAGCTCCTGCTGGGCGGGGAGTTGGGGGACGCGAGGGCACGGCGGGAGCTCCGGGAGTGGTGGCTGGAACGCTCGGGCCCGGCACCGAGGTCCCGGAGGCCCGGGGTGCGGCTGGCCCGGGCGACACGGAGGGTACTGCTCAGGCACTGACGGGTCGGGGGCCGAGGGCTTCGGATGTCGGGGGCGGGGGCTCCGGAGTTCGCGGGGGCTGGGGGCTCCGGAGTTCGCGGGGGCTCAGGAGTTCGCGGGGGCGCAGGGCTCCGAAGCTCGGGGGCGGAGTCGCCCCCGCCTTCCCCACAGCCGTCGAAGGACCGCGCGGACCCGGCAGTAATATGTCAGTCCCGCACCTGAAACTCACTAGCGTGCGGTGCCGCAACAGGAGGCACCATGCGACCGCGACCGCCCGTCAAGGGGCGAGGCATATTCTCCGGCACCGGCGTCATCATCGCCGGGCTGACGGCGACCCTCGTGGCCCTGCTCTTCCCGATCTGGTCGTACGCCGACCGCTCCGGCACGGGAGTGAGCGTGCTCAACGCCGGGACGGTGACGACACCGTACGGACCGCTCTCCGCCCTGGACCGGGACTTCGTCACGAAGGTACGGCTCGCGGGGCTGTGGGAGCTGCCCGCCGGTCAGCAGGCGGAGCAGAAGGGGACGACGCAGGCGGTACGGACGGCGGGACAGCACCTCGTGGAGGGGCACACGTTCCTCGACGCCCGGGTGCGCGACGTGGCGTCCAAGCTCGGACTCGCCCTGCCCAACGAGCCCAACGACCAGCAGAAGCAGTGGCTCGCCACCCTGAACCAGGCCCAAGGGGTCGACTACGACCGCCAGTTCGCCAACATCCTGCGCCTCGCGCACGGCAGGGTGTTCTCGGTCGTCGCCCAGGTCCGCGCGAGTACCCAGAACTCGCTGGTCCGCGCCCTGGCCGACGACGCCAACACCACCGTGCTGGACCACATCAAGGTGCTGGAGGCGACCGGATACGTCGACTTCGGCGCCCTGGCCCGGGACCTGGCCGGGGACAGTGCCCCGCCGCTCGTCAACTCGCCCGCCCCGCCCGGCCCGACGACCGACCCGGGCGTGGTCGTCCCGGTCACGCCCTCGCCGTTCGCGACGACGTACTCGCTTCCCCCGGCCGCCTCCAGCCCGGCCCCGGACCCCGTCGCGTCGTAGTCCGCTTCCGGACAAACGGAACGTCACACACCGACAACACTCCGTCCGGATGGTGAACAACCCATGGCGCCGCCAGGAGCCTTTGGCATAGAAACGCGGCATGTTCTGGGTTCTTCTTCTGCTGCTGGCCTGGGCCGCCGCCGGCACCGCGTGCACGCGGCTGTGCCTGGCCGCCGTGCACGCGGCGGCCGCGGACGCGGATGCCCGGGCGCACGATCTGACGCTGTACGAGGCCGCGTTCCTGTCCGGCGGCCCGCGGCGGGTCGCCGACCTGACGCTCGTCTCCATGGCCCGGCAGCGACGGCTGCTGCTGGCCCACACCGGCTGGGCGACCGTCGTCGACCCGCGCGGGCGGGACGAGATGGAGCGCACGGTCATCGGAGCCATCGGGCCGGAGGGGCAGTCCCGCATCGCCCCGGTGCGGGCGGACGCGGCCTCGGCGGACGCGGTGCGCAGCCTCGCCGACCGGCTCGTGGACGCGGGTCTCGCCGTGCCCGACGGAGCCCGCTCCGGCATCGCGGAGGGGGTCCGCCAGGTGCAGCTGGCGGCGGCGGCCGTCGTCGCGCTGGGCGCTGTCGCGCTGCTGGCGCCCGCCCCTTCGGAGATGCCCCGGCATCTGGTCGCCCTCTGGTTCGCGCTGCCGCTCGCCCTCAGCCTGAGCTGCCTGGCCATCGCGCGGATGGAGGTCCACCCGTACTCGCGCTGGGCCTCCCCGGCGGGCCAGCGGCTGCTCGGCACCCTGAACAGGCGCACCGGCGGCACGGACGAGCGGACGTATCTCACCTCCGTCGCCGTCCGCGGGATCAGGGCCATCGGTGAGCCGGACCTGCGCGCGGCCTTCGCCCACCGGCCCGACGGCCAGGGCGAGGAGCACCACCGTCCGCACCGGCGCCACTGAGCCCGACCGGGGGCGCACGGAGGCATTGGGGCCGACACCGGCGGGGCGGTGCTTGCCTTCCACCACGGCCGAACCAAACATCCCTTTTGTCGCTGCCGCGCACCGAAGGGATACCGATGAGAGCTCCCGCCCTCTACACGGCCGCCGGGTCCTTGCTCCTGACCACGCTCGCCGCCGCACCGGCCGGGGGCGCTCCGGCCGCCCCGGGCGCGGCGGAACTCCACGGCACCGCGATCGCGGCCGCCCGCGCCGAGGCGGCCGGCATCCGCTTCGGCGCCTGCCCCGCGGTGGAGGACCTGCCCGACGGTGTCCGGTGCGGCACGGTGTCCGTCCCGCTCGACTACGCACACCCCGACGGCAAGCAGATCAAACTGACCGTCAGCCGGGTGCCGGCCACCCACAAGGACCCGCGCAACAGCAAGCGCCGGGTGCCCCGGCAGGGCGCCCTGGTCTACAACCCCGGCGGCCCCGGCGCCTCCGGCATGTACTTCCCGCTGATCGGTGTGCTCCCCGAGTGGAAGGGGCTCGCCGCGGCGTACGACCTCGTCGGCTACGCCCCGCGCGGGGTGGGCCGTTCGGCGCCGCTGTCCTGCACCGACCCGAAGCAGTACTTCAAGGCGCCCACACAGGCGCCGACGCACCCCTCGGAGTCGTACAAGAAGGAACGCGTCGCGCAGGCGAAGGCGTACGCGCGCGGGTGCGCGCGGCGGGCCGGCGCGACGCTCCGGCACTACACGTCCCTGAACAACGCCCGTGACCTGGACGTGCTGCGGGCCGCGCTCGGCGAGCAGAGGCTGACGTTCATGGGGGCGTCGTACGGCACCTATTTCGGCGCCCTGTACGCGACCCTGTTCCCCTCCCATGTACGGCGGATGGTGTTCGACGCGGCGGTGAACCCTGACCCGGATCAGGTCTGGTACCGCAACAACCTGGACCAGTCGGCCGCGTTCGAGGGGCGCTGGGCGGACTTCCGGGAGTGGGTCGCCAGGCACGACGACGTGTACGGGCTCGGGGCCACGGCCGAGGAGGTGCTGCGCAGCTACGAGAAGGCGGCGGCCCGGCTGGCCGTGGAGCCGGCCGGCGGGAAGGTCGGGCCGGGGCAGCTTCAGGGCGCCTTCCTGTCGACCGGTTACTACGACGACTTCTGGCCCCATCGGGCGCAGGCCCTGTCGGCGTATCTCAAGGGCGATCCGAAGCCGCTGATCCAGCAGGCGGGGCCGCATCAGGAGGCGGCGAAGGAGGCGGAGAACGCCAACGCGGTCTACACGGCCGTCGAGTGCAACGACGCGCCCTGGCCCACGGACTGGAAGGTCTGGGACCGGGACAACACACGGCTGGCGCGGGTGGCGCCGTTCGAGACGTGGGACAACGTGTGGACGAACCTGCCGTGCGCGTACTGGCCCGCGGCCCGGCAGGAGCCGCTGGACGTGCGGACGGGGCCCGGTGAGCTGCCCGCGACCCTGATCCTGGCCGCCGAGAGGGACGCCGCCACCCCGTACGACGGCGCCCTGAAACTGCACCGGCGGCTGTCCGGGTCGGTGCTGGTGACCGAGCGGGACGCGGGCACGCACGGCATCGCGGGCGGCCCGAACCCCTGCGTCAACGGATACCTGGACGCCTACCTGCTGGAGGGCCGCCTCCCGGTGCGGCGCGCCGCCTGCGCCCCGCACCCCGAGCCGAAGCCGCGGGTCGCCTCCCGGAAGGCGACACCCGAAGGGAAGGCGACCGCTGGAGGGAACGCGACCGTCACACCCGCTCGCTGATCAGGCGAGGCCCGCGACGAGGTCGCCGAGGTCCTTGCGGCGGCCCGTGTAGAACGGGACCTCCTCGCGGACGTGCATACGGGCCTCGGAGGCGCGCAGGTGGCGCATGAGGTCGACGATGCGGTAGAGCTCGTCGGCCTCGAAGGCCAGGATCCACTCGTAGTCGCCCAGCGAGAACGACGCGACGGTGTTGGCACGGACGTCCGGGTAGCCGCGGGCCATCTTGCCGTGGTCGGCGAGCATGCGGCGGCGGTCCTCGTCGGGGAGGAGGTACCAGTCGTAGGACCGGACGAAGGGATAGACGCTCACGTAGTCCCGGGGGTTCTCGTCCGCCAGGAACGCCGGGATGTGGGAGCGGTTGAACTCGGCGGGGCGGTGCAGCGCCATGTTCGACCAGACCGGCTCGAGGGCGCGGCCCAGCTTCGTGCGGCGGAAGAGGTTGTACGCCTCCTGGAGCTGGTCGCTGGTCTCCGCGTGCCACCAGATCATGACGTCGGCGTCGGCGCGCAGCCCGGACACGTCGTAGGTGCCGCGGATCGTGACGTCCTTGGCGGCGAGCTGGTCGAACAGCTCCTGGACCTCGTCGGCGTAGCCGGTGCGGTCCTCGGGCAGCACGTCCTTCAGCTTGAAGACGGACCAGAGCGTGTAACGGATGACCTCGTTGAGGTCCTTGGCCAGCTTGCCCTTGTTCGGGACCCTGCCGGACTCGGGGGTGGGGGCGTCGTTGCTCATGGGCCCTATTCTCCCGCTCCGCCGTGCAGACTCTGCACCGGGTTGGCCGTGAGCTCCCGCACGGCGGCGAGGTCGCCCTGGATCTGGTCCACGGCCGCGTGGGCGCTCGCGATGCAGGCCGGAATGCCCACGCCGTCGTACTGCGCGCCGCACACCGCGAGGCCGGGCAGCTTGGCGATGTGCTCGCGGATGCGGGCCACGCGCGCGTGGTGGCCGACGGGGTACTGGGGCAGGCCGTCGGTCCAGCGGGTGACACGGGTTTCGAGGGGGGCGGCGTCCAGCCCGGTGGCCTCGCGCAGGTCGTGGCGGGAGACGTCCACCAGGGCGGTGTCGTCGCGCTCCAGGATCTCCGTCTCGCCGTGGCGGCCGACGGAGGTGCGCAGGACGACGACGTCGGGGTTCTCCTCGGCGATCCAGCCCCACTTCTGGGAGGCGAAGGTGGACGCCTTGATGGTGCGGCCGTCCACCGGCGGGACGAGGAAGCCGCTGCCCGCGGGCAGGGCGGTGTCGGAACGGCGGTAGGCGAGGGTGACCAGGGCCATGGAGGCGTACTCGACGGTGTCGAGCTCGCCGGCGGCCTCGGGGGCCTCGGCGCGCAGGAGGCTCGCGGCGGCCGGGGCGGGGACGGCGACGATCACCGCGTCGGCGTGCAGGACGCGGTCCGCGGTGACGACCCTCCAGCCGCCGGACGCCTCGCGGCGCAGCTCGGTCACCGGGGCGCCGGTGACGATCTCGCCGCCCTGTGCGCGGACCGCGTCGGCGACGGCGAGCGGGAGGGTGCCCACGCCGCCCTCGATGCCCATGAACACGGGCCCGGTCTGCTGGTTGGCGGCCATCCGGGCCTGGATCTCGCGGACGCCCTCGGTGAGGGAGGTGTGGGTCCTGGCGACCTGGAAGAGCTGCGGGACCGCCGAGCGCATCGAGATGCGGTACGCGTCGCCCGCGTAGACCCCGCCGAGGAGGGGCTCGATGAGGCGGTCGACGACCTCGCGGCCCAGGCGCGCCGCCACGTACTCCCCCACCGCCACGTCGTCGCCGACCTCCGTGCGGGGCAGCCGGGCGTCCTGCTCGATGCGGGCCAGGCCCTCGTCGGACAGCACTCCGGCCAGCGCGTCGGCGGTGCCGGGGACGCCCATGACGTGGCCCTTGGGCATGGGGCGCAGGGCGCCGCGGGTCCAGATCGAGGCGGTTGCGGTGGCCGGGGGCTGGAGGCGCTCGTCCAGGCCCACCTCGCGGGCGAGGGCCACCGCCTCCGGCCTGCGGGCCAGCATCGACTCGGCGCCGAGGTCCACGCGCGCGCCCGCGATCTCGCCGGGCAGCAGCTTGCCGCCCACCCGGTCCGACGCCTCGAGGACGGTGACGCGCGCGCCGCGCCGCGCCAGTCGGTGGGCCGCGGCCAGTCCCGCGATGCCCGCTCCGACGACGACCACCTGTGATCCGCTCATGGACCCAGCCTCTCAGACCCCTCTGACAGTCCTGCGGCGGCCCGGTGTCCTTCACGAGTCCTGACCGTGACCGCATCGGGACCGCCGGAGTCCAACGTTCGCACCCCTTCCGGCGTCGAAGGAGCGTCAGTTGTTCACGACCCTCGGGGGGACGCCCATGCGCACACCACGTTCACGCCGTTCACGCAGCTCGGTACGTCCCGTCCGGGCCCTGGCCGGACTCCTGCTGGCCGGGTCCCTCGCACTGGCCGGGTGCAGCGGCGCCTCCGATTCGGGTGCCGACAGCAGCGCCCTCTCCAAGGACGACCGTGCGGCCGCGTCCCAGGCTCCCGAGGGCGCGGCCGGTGCCGAGGCCGACGCGGGCGGCAAGCAGGCCACCGCCGCGCCGAACCCCGCCGCGAACCACATCATCCGCACCGCCACGCTGACCGTGCGGGTCAAGAACGTGCCGAAGGCGCTCGCCGCGGCCCGCACCACCACCGAGAACGCGGGCGGGTTCGTCGGCAAGGAGTCCACCTCCCGCGACGAGGAGGGCCGGGAGCAGACCGAGGTGGTGTTGCGGGTGCCCGTCGAGAAGTACGACGAGGTCCTCGACGACCTGCAGGGCGCGGGCAAGCTCATGGAGCGCACCGCGAACGCGCAGGACGTCACCGACCAGGTCGTCGACGTGCAGAGCCGGATCGCGACGCAGCGCGCGAGTGTGGCGCGGATCCGGGAGCTGATGGACAGGGCGACCAGGCTGAGCGACGTGGTCACCCTGGAGGGCGAACTGAGCACCCGCCAGGCCGACCTGGAGTCGCTGCTGGCACGTCAGGCGTCCCTGAAGGACCGCACGAGCCTGGCCACCATCACCCTGTCCCTGTCCGAGGCGCCCGTCGTCAAGGCCGAGAAGGACGACGACCCCGGTGTCGTCGACGCGCTCGCGGGCGGCTGGGACGCGTTCGTGACCATGCTGCGCTGGATCGTGATGGCGCTGGCCGCGGTGCTGCCCTTCCTGGCCGGGATCGCGCTGCTCGTACTGGTGTGGCTGCGGCTGGTCCGCCCCCGGCTGCCGCGCCGGCCGGCCCCCGCGGGCGCCTCGACCGCGCTGGGCCCTCTGCCCGTGGCACGGCCCGTCCCCGACCCGGACCGCCCGCAGGAGCGGGGCGAGGAGGACTGACGCCCGCGGGCGTGACGCACGCACGGGGCGGGGCGAGCGGGACTGAAATGCCCCGCTCTCGTAGCGTGTTCGCATGAACATGAGCCGTACGCGGGACACGAGGGAACGTCTGGTCGTGATCGGCGGCGACGCCGCGGGGATGTCCGCGGCGTCGCAGGCACGCCGGATGAGGGGCCCCGACGAGCTGGAGATCGTGGCGTTCGAGCGGGGCCACTTCACCTCCTACTCGGCGTGCGGCATCCCGTACTGGGTGGGCGGGGACGTCGCCGAGCGGGACGAGTTGATCGCCCGTACTCCCGAGGAGCACCGGGCCCGGGACATCGACCTGCGCATGCGCACCGAGGTCGTGGAGATCGACGTCGACGGGCAGCGGGTACGCGCGCGTGACGTCGATTCGGGGGCCGAGTCCTGGACGGCGTACGACAAGCTGGTGATCGCGACCGGGGCCCGTCCGATCCGCCCGGACATGCCGGGCGTCGACGCCCCCGGGGTGCACGGGGTGCAGACCCTCGACGACGGGCAGGCGCTCATCGACACGCTGGCACGCACGCGTGGCCGCAGGGCGGTGGTGGTGGGCGCCGGTTACATCGGCGTGGAGATGGCCGAGGCCCTGATCAACCGGGGCTACGAGGTGACGGTCGTCAACCGGGGCAGTGAGCCCATGTCGACGCTCGACCCGGACATGGGCCGTCTGGTGCACGAGGCGATGGAGGGCCTGGGCATCACGATGGTCAACGAGGCCGCGGTGACCAAGGTGCTCACGGACGAGGACGGCCGGGTGCGCGCGGTGGCCACGGAGGACGCCGAGTACCCGGCGGACGTGGTGGTGCTCGGGATCGGCGTGCGCCCGGAGACGACGCTCGCGAAGGCGGCGGGCCTGCCGCTGGGGAGCCACGGCGGTCTGCTGACGGACCTCGCGATGCGGGTGCGCGGCCACGAGAACATCTGGGCGGGCGGTGACTGCGTGGAGGTCCTCGACCTGGTGTCGGGGCAGGAGCGGCACATCGCGCTCGGCACCCACGCCAACAAGCACGGCCAGGTCATCGGTACGGGCGTCGGCGGCGGCTACGCCACGTTCCCGGGTGTCGTGGGCACGGCGGTCAGCAAGGTCTGCGACCTGGAGATCGCCCGCACCGGGCTGCGGGAGAAGGACGCCCGTCGGGTGGGGCTCCAGTTCGTGTCGGTAAGGATCGAGTCGACCAGCCGCGCCGGCTACTACCCGGGCGCCTCCCCCATGACGGTGAAGATGCTCGCCGAGCGCCGCACGGGGCGGCTGCTCGGCGTGCAGATCGTCGGGAGAGAGGGCGCGGCCAAGAGGGTCGACATCGCCGCGGTGGCCCTGACGGCGGGGATGACGGTGGAGCGGATGACCGCCCTGGACCTGGGGTACGCGCCGCCGTTCAGCCCGGTGTGGGATCCGGTGCTGGTGGCGGCCAGGAAGGCCGCCGCGAAGGTGCGGGCCTCCTGAGGGCTCTGACCGCTACGCCGTTCCGTTGATCCGTTCGATGGCCTGTCGGGCCTGGTCTGCCGGCGGCCGGGGCGGCAGCGCCGAGACGGAGGCACTGGTGCTGGTGGGCATCGCGGTCGGCTGCTCGCCCGCCGGCTTGGCGTGGGCCGCCGGCCGCGTGGTCCTGAGACGGTTGCTCACCGCCTCGTCGAGGGTGACCGGGCGCTGCATCTGGGAGGCCAGCCGCCCGGCCTCCTGACCGAGCCTGGCCACGTCCTCCCACGGCAGTCGCACCACCAGGGAGAGTTCGGCCTCACCGTCGGGAAGAGCGTGCATCGGCGGAGCAATACGGTCGTTCATCGCTGTTCCTCACGTAGTCCCCGCGGCCCGCCTTCCCCGTGCCGCGGGCGGTTGAGGAGACATACGCACGCGTGCGTGCGGGTGTTCACCGAGCGGCACCGATTCGCGGGGCCCATCGCGGGCACTACTTCCTTGTGGTCATCCCCGTCCATGACGTGAACCCCGTGCGCCGCACCCCTGTGGTGACGTACGCGCTCATCGCCGCGAACGTCCTCGTGTTCCTGTTCATGCCCGGCCTCGCCGGTTCGGTGGCGGGCGACAGCAGCGTGTCGCAGCTGTGCCACCTCCAGGCGTTCCTGGACCACTGGGCGGCGATCCCGCAGGAGTTGATCCACCATCAGATGCCGAAGCTCGTCCCCACGGGCGACGTCGGCACGAATGCGCAGGGCGCGACGGGCTGTGTGGTGGCCCCGCCGGACTACGACAAGTCCCCCGCGCTGTCGGTCCTGACGGCGATGTTCCTGCACGGCGGCTGGCTGCACCTGCTGGGCAACATGCTGTTCCTGCTGATCTTCGGCAACAACGTCGAGGACCGCATGGGGCATGTGCGCTTCGCGCTGTTCTACGTCGTCTGCGGCTACGCGGCCTCGTACGGCTTCGCGCTCCTCAACGCCGACTCGCGCGACCCGCTGATCGGGGCCTCGGGGGCCATCGCCGGTGTTCTGGGCGCCTATCTGGTGCTGTACCCGAAGGCCAGGGTGTGGGTCCTGGTGCCGTTCCTGGTCTTCCTGCCGCTGAGACTGCCGGCCTGGCTGGTGCTGGGCTTCTGGTTCGTGCTCCAGGCGTTCTACTCGTCCGGCGAGGGCGTCTCCGCCGCGGGCACGGTCGCGTACGCGGCGCACGTGGTCGGTTTCCTCGCCGGGATGCTGCTCGCCTGGCCGCTGAAGGCCGGCACTCCCCCGCCGCCGGAACCGCGCGGCCTGCTGTTCGGCAGGAAGGCGCGGCCCCGGCACACCTGGTGACTCAGCCGGCGGTGTGCGTGTGGACGTAGTCCACGAGGCGGGTCAGCGCGTCCGGGTCGGTGGACGGCATGACGCCGTGGCCGAGGTTGAAGACGTGGCCCTCGATGTCCTTCGCCGAGTCCAGGACCTCGCGGGTCTTGGCCTCGACCGCCTCGGTGGAGGCGAACAGGACCGTCGGGTCGAGGTTGCCCTGGAGCGCCTTGCCGGGACCGACCCGGCGGGCGGCCTCGTCGAGCGGTACCCGCCAGTCGACGCCGACGACGTCCGCGCCGGCCTCGCCCATGAGCTTCAGCAGCTCGCCGGTGCCGACGCCGAAGTGGATGCGGGGGACGCCGTATCCCTCGACCGCCTTGAAGACCTTCGCGGAGGCGGGCAGCACCGAGCGGCGGTAGTCGGCCGGGGCGAGGGCGCCGGCCCACGAGTCGAAGAGCTGGACGGCGGAGGCGCCGGCCTCGATCTGGACCTTCAGGAAGGCGGCGGTGATCTCGGCGAGGCGGTCGAGGAGGTCGACCCACAGTTCGGGGTCGCCGTACATCATCGACTTGGCGTTCTCGTACGTGCGCGACGGACCGCCCTCGACGAGGTAGCTCGCGAGGGTGAAAGGCGCGCCCGCGAAACCGATGAGGGGGGTCGGGCCGAGCTCGCGGGTCAGCAGGCCGATGGCCTCGGTGACGTAGGAGACGTCCTCGGGGGTGAGGTCGCGCAGCTGGGCCAGGTCGGCGCGGGTGCGGATCGGGTGCTCGACGACCGGGCCGACGCCGGGCTTGATGTCGAGGTCGATGCCGATGGCCTTGAGCGGGACGACGATGTCGCTGTAGTAGATCGCCGCGTCGACGTTGTGGCGGCGCACCGGCTGGAGGGTGATCTCGGCGACCAGCTCGGGCCGTGCGCAGGACTCGAGCATCGGGATGCCCTCGCGGACCTTGCGGTACTCCGGCAGCGAGCGCCCCGCCTGGCGCATGAACCAGACCGGGGTGTGCGGCACGGGCTCGCGCCGGCAGGCCTTGAGGAAGGCGGACTCGTACGTGGCTGACGGCGGCGTCTCGTGTGCACTCACGTCGGAAAGTCTCGCACGGTGCGATGTGTGCCGAGCGCGCGGTGTCCGTGTGGGCGAGGAGCCAAGTCCGGGTGTCTAGGGCGGCACCACGCCCCCCTTCCGCTTAACCTTCCCGCATGGCTGCGGCACAAGGACGACTGTCGGACGACACGGGTGGTATGGACGACGCGAAAGGGAGTGACCGGGATGGGAGCGGTGCGGCTCCGCCGGCCTTCCAGGCCGCGGTTCAGGCCCTGCGCGGCAGTCGGCTGCGGCCGCAGATCGAGATCGAGCCCACCCGGGCCCCCCAGCGGCTCGCCCCGCACGCGTACGCGCTGGAGGCGACCGTCGTCGACGGCGACCAGGACCTCGCCGACGGGCGGCTCGTGCTGCTGCACGACCCGGACGGCCACGACGCCTGGCGGGGCACGTTCCGGCTGGTGACGCTGGTGCGGGCGGAGCTGGAGCCGGAGATGGCCGCCGACCCGCTGCTGCCCGAGGTCTGCTGGTCCTGGCTGACCGGGGCGCTCTCGGCGCGCGGGCTGTCGTACGGCGAACCGAGCGGCACCGTCACGCGCGCGAGCTCGCACTACTTCGGCGGTCTGTCCGAGCGCCCGGCGGCCTCGCAGATCGAGATCCGTGCCTCCTGGACGCCCCGCGAGGGCCTGGGAGGGGTGCCGGACACGGCGGGGCATCTCGCGTCCTGGTGCGATCTGCTGGCCCAGGTCGCGGGTCTGCCGCCGGCCGGTCCGGGTGACGCGTCGGTCGTGACGTTGCCGCAGCGGCGGGATCCGCAGGCGCGCTGACCACCCGCACGGAGCATCACTTTGTCGATACGGCCACTTTCAGTCAGGAGTGGCCCCTCGAACGAACCGATGTGTTCACCGAACGATCGACCGTACGTCCGAATTGCACTAATTGTTACTCACTAGATCGTGATCATTCTCTAAAGGACGCCGGGTTCGGTGCCGAAGACGTCTGTGACCTTCCAAGCCGTCCCGCACCCCAGGAGGCCCGGTGTCCGTTCTCCTCGAGCAGCCCGCAAGCCTGGTCGCCTACCGCCCGAACAAGCCCACCGCCATGGTGGTCGTGGCCGACCCGCGCGTACGATCCACCGTCACCCGTCACCTCTGGGCGCTCGGTGTGCGCGATGTCATCGAAGCCTCTTCCGTGGCGGAGGCCCGTCCCCGCATCGGCAACCCCAGAGACATCTGCGTAGCCGACGTCCACCTCCCCGACGGCTCCGGCCTGACCCTGCTGTCCGAGACCCGCGCGGCGGGCTGGCCCAACGGCCTCGCCCTCTCCGCGGCCGACGACATCGGCGCCGTGCGCAACGCCCTCGCGGGCGGCGTCAAGGGCTACGTCGTCACCGGCACCCGTACGAACCTCGGGCTCCCCACCCGACCGGGCGCCGCCCCCATCGGCGCCGCCGCCGCCCGTATGCACCGCCGCCCCCCGGGTGCCCCGAGCCACCCGGGCGGCTACCGCGAGCTCTCCGGCCGTGAGGTCGAGGTCCTGCGGCTGGTGGCCGAAGGGCAGTCGAACAAGGCGATCGGCGTCTCGATGGGCCTGTCCGCACTGACCGTCAAGAGCCACCTCGCCCGGATCGCCCGCAAGCTCGGCACGGGCGACCGCGCCGGCATGGTGGCGGTGGCGCTCCGTACCGGCATCATCCACTGAGGCTCTTCGAAGCCTCGCAGTTCACGGACGTGAACCAGAGCTTTCACCGGGCTGACTGGTTTACGACCCTCAGGCGCCTGCCGACGGAACGTTCCGTCGGCAGGCGCTGTCCATACACAGATACCCTTGACATGTGACCGACGCCCAAGAGACCGCAGCAGACGTTTCACTGCGAACCACCGGAGGCGGCCCTCCGGACGATGGCGGATCTTCTGTCGCGGAGGCTCCGATCCCTCTGCTGGAGCCGCGCGAGGGCATTCCGCCCGTGATCGCCGACGAGGACTCGCTCGCCGAGGTGATCGCCGCGTTCGCCGCGGGCTCCGGCCCCGTCGCCGTCGACGCCGAGCGGGCGTCCGGCTACCGCTACGGACAGCGCGCCTATCTCGTGCAGCTGCGCCGCGCCGGTGCGGGCACCGCGCTGATCGACCCTGTGGCCTGTCCCGACCTCTCCGGGCTCGGCGAGGCACTCTCCGGCGTGGAGTGGGTGCTGCACGCCGCCACGCAGGATCTTCCGTGTCTTCGCGAGATAGGCATGATCCCCTCGCGCCTCTTCGACACCGAGCTGGCCGGGCGGATCGCCGGGTTCCCCCGGGTCGGGCTCGGCGCGATGGTCGAGGGAGTGCTGGGCTTCGTCCTGGAGAAGGGGCACTCGGCCGTCGACTGGTCGACCCGTCCGCTGCCCGAGCCCTGGCTGCGCTACGCCGCCCTCGACGTGGAGCTTCTCGTCGACCTGCGGGACGCGCTGGAGAAGGAGCTCGACCGGCAGGGGAAGCTCGAGTGGGCACTCCAGGAGTTCGAGGCGATCGCCGCCGCGCCGCCCGCCGAGCCGCGCAAGGATCCCTGGCGCCGTACGTCCGGGATGCACAAGGTGCGGCGGCGTCGGCAGCTGGCCGTGGTGCGGGAACTGTGGGAGGCGCGGGACCGGATCGCCCAGCGGCGTGACGTGTCTCCGGGCAAGGTGCTGTCCGACGCGGCGATCGTCGAGGCGGCGCTCGCCCTGCCGGTGAACGTGCATGCCCTCGCCGCGTTGAACGGGTTCGGGCATCGGATGGGGCGGCGCCAGCTGGAGCAGTGGCAGGCGGCCGTCGACCGGGCCAGGGCGCTGGCCGAGACGCAGCTGCCGCAGCCCGGGCAGCCGGTGACGGGGCCTCCGCCGCCGCGGGCCTGGGCCGACAAGGACCCTGCCGCCGCGGCTCGCCTGTCCGCGGCCCGAGCGGCGGTGTCCGCGCTGGCCGAGACGCTGAACATGCCCCAGGAGAACCTGATCACTCCGGACACCGTGCGGCGGGTGTGCTGGGAGCCGCCCGGTGTGGTCAGCGCCGAGTCGGTGGGGGCCGCCCTGGCGGGGCTCGGGGCCCGGGCCTGGCAGGTGGAGCAGGTGACTCCCGTGCTGGTGGCCGCGCTGTCCGCCTAGCCGCCGTAGGTGGTCCTCGGGCGCGGAGTCATCTGGTCGCGCCCCTCATGAAGCCGTTGTAGATGAAGCGCTGCAAGGACAGGAAGACGATCAGCGTCGGGAGTATGACCAGGACCGCTCCCGCCGAGATCACCTCCCAGTGGGCCGCGTAGGGGCCCTTGAAGCGGAACAACGACGTCGAGATCACGCCAAGATCTTCCGAGGGCATGTAGAGGAAGGGGATGTAGAAGTCGTTGTAGACGGTGATGCCCTTCACGATCACCACGGTCGCCGTCGCCGGCTTCAGCAGCGGGAAGATGATCCTGCGGTAGATCGTGAAGGCGTTGGCTCCGTCCAGGCGTGCCGACTCGTCCAGGGAGATCGGGATCGAGCGGACGAACTGCAGGAAGATGTAGATCGAGACGATGTCCGTGCCCATGTAGAGGACGATCGGGGCCCACAGAGAGTCGAACATGCCGAAGCTGTTGACGATCTGGAACGTCGCCACCTGGGTGGTGACACCGGGGACCAGGGCCGCCGTCAGGAACAGGGCCACCACCAGCTTCTTGAAGCGGAAGGTGAAGCGGTCGATGGCGTAGGCCGTCATCGAGCCGATGAGGACCGTGCCGCCGACCGAGATCAGCAGGATGATCGCCGTGTTGGTGAAGGCGGAGAGCATCTCGCCGTCCCGGAACGCCGCCGCGTAGTTGTGGAAGTTCAGCAGGTCGTGCGGGAGTTCGAGGGCGCCGCTCGTGTCGGCCATCTCCCGCTCCGACTTGAGGGAGGTCAGGACGACCACCACGAGCGGGAGCAGGACGACCACCGTCGCGGCGATCAGGGACAGGTGGACCAGGGCGCGGGTGAGAGTACGGCGGGTCATACGAGGTCCACCTTGTCGTCGGGGACCAGGCGCCGCTGCACCCAGGTCACCAGCAGGATGATCAGCAGGAGAACGACGGCGGCGGCCGAGGCCAGGCCCGTCTTGTTGAAGCGGAAGGCCAGGTTGACCGTCTGGATCACGAAGGTCTCGGTGCCGGTCGCGCCGCCGGTCATGATGTACGGGATCTCGAAGACCGAGAGCGAGCCGGAGATCGAGAGGATCACCGTCAGGGTCAGGACCGGTTTGATGCCCGGCGCGATGATGTGCCGGAACTGGTGCCAGCGGTTCGCGCCGTCCAGCTCCGCCGCCTCGTACAGCTCCCCCGGGATGGACTGGATCGCGCCCAGGAAGAGGACGAAGTTCAGGCCCAGGTAGCGCCAGACCGAGACGCCGGCCAGCGAGGTGTTCGCGGAGACCGGGGTGCCGAGCCAGGCGTGGTCGGTGTGCACCCCGAACAGGCTCAGCACCGAGTCGAGGGTGCCGCCGTCCTGGAAGAAGTAGAGGAACACGAAGCCGATCGCGACCCCGTTGATCAGGTACGGGAAGAACAGCACGCCCTTGAAGAAGTTCCGGAAACGGACGTCGAAGCTCAGGACCGTCGCGAAGTAGAGCGCGAGGACGATCTGGACCGCCGACGCGGCGAGGTAGTAGCCGCTCACCCAGAAGACCTCGAAGAGATCCGGGCGGGTGAAGACCTCCCGGTAGTTCTCGGCGCCGGTGTAGTGCAGCACGGGGCTGACACCGTCCCAGTCGGTGAAGCTGTAGGCGAGCATGTTGACGATCGGCGCGTACGTGAAGGTGACCAGCAGGGCGAGCGGGGCGATCAGGAACAGCCAGGGGGTGACGCCCCGCCACGCACGGGTCCGGCGCGGGGCGGGTGCCGGGACGGGGGCGGCCGTGCTCACCTCCACGGCCGCCTTCTCGGTGATGTCCGTCATCAGGACCCCAGGTTCTTCTGGGCGTCGGTCCAGCGCTTGCTCAGGTCGCCGAGGAAGCCGTCGAGGCTGCCCTTGCGGGCCCCGCGGGCGAGGTCGACGAGGTTCTGGCGGTACTCGGGGGCGTAGATGCCCACCTCCGAGTCGCTGTCGATCTGCTTGACCCGGGCGCCCTGTGCGTCGTCGACCTCGATGAGCTTCACGCCCTGCTCCTCGTACGGCGCCAGGACCTCGGGCATGGGGGCGTTCTTCAGCGGTGAGACGGCGAGGTTGTCCTGCCCGTACGTGGACTTGTCGGTGAACCAGTCGATCCAGGCGCGGGCGGCCTCCTTGTACTTCGAGTGGACGTTGACGGCCTGGTTGTAGTCCGGGGCGACGGTCGCGCAGAACCTGCCGTCCGTCTGGGACGGGAAGGGCATGAACCCGATGTCGTCGGGGTTCACGCCGGCCTTCCTGGCGGCGTCCTGGAACTGCACGATCGCCCAGGTGCCGAGCCACTGGGTGGCGATCTCACCCTTGGCGGTACGGGGCTTGGACTCCTCCCAGTTGCTGGTCGTGGGGTCCTTCTCGACCAGGCCCGCCTTGACGATGTCGTGGAGCAGGGTGTCGCCGACGCGCAGGTCGGCGCCCTTCGCCCACGGGTCGCCCTCGGCGAGCTCGGTGGTGGCCTGCGGATCGCAGTGGACGGCGCCGTCGACGTACGTCCACGAGGTGAGCGTCCAGCCGGCCGCGAAGTTGGTGTAGTACGGGATCGCGTCGGTCTTGGCCTTGATGGCCTTGAGGTCGGCGATGAACTCGGCCGGAGTGGTGGGCCAGTCGGTGACCCCGGCCTCCTTCCAGATCCGCTTGTTGTAGACGAACCCGGGGGCCACGCCGATCGGGCTCTGCCCGTAGACCTTGCCGCCGACGGTGGTGTAGTCGGTGAAGCGGTACTTCTTGCCGCGCTCGGCCGCGGTGCCCAGCGAGGCGAAGAACCTCGGGTAGTCGGCCTTCTTGATGACCGCGGGGATCAGCAGGACGTCACCGTAGTTCTCGGTGTTCATCCGGATCTTGACCTCGGCCTCGTAGTTCGTGAGGGCCTCGAACTCCACCTTGACCTTGGGGTACGTCTTGTTGAACTCGGCGGCGTACTTCTTCATCGTGCCGTCCTGCACGAGGTCGGTGCGGACGGTGAGGACCTTGATGGTTCCGGAGACCTTCGACGGGTCGTCAGCAGCCTTCGCGTCGGCGCCCTTCGAGGATCCTCCGGTGCCGGTGCAACCCGGCAGCAGCAGGGCGGCACTCATGGCCACGGCCAGGGACAGGACTGTACGGCGGTTCATGTGCATCAGCTCCGTTCACGGGACGGACGAGCACGAGCGGGTTGGCTGGTTCGGTACTCTGACAACGTTTTCTTAACCGGTAAAGTCCCTATCCCGCCAACGATGGCAGCGCTGCCGGAAGGCATCCGCAACACTGGACTTGATCGGTTTAGGGAGTGCGTAGATGCTTCAGGCGACACCGCTCACCGAGGGATGGATCCTGCGGCACGAGGGTGAGGCGCTGCCGGCCGCCGTGCCGGGCTGTGTGCACACCGACCTGCTGGCGGCCGGGGTGATCCCGGATCCGTTTCTCGGCCTGGGCGAGACCGAGGTCGCGTGGGTGGGGCGCCGGGAGTGGACCTACGAGAGGGACCTCGCGCCCGTGAACGGGCACGAGCAGACCGACCTCGTCTTCGACGGTCTCGACACCGCGGCCGAGATCCTGCTGGACGGCCGACTCCTGGGCCGCACAAGGAACATGCACCGCTCCCACCGCTTCGACGTGACCGGCATGGCGGGGCGGCTGAGCGTGCGGTTCGCCTCCGCGTACGCCGAGGCCGAAGCCGTGCGCGGGAAGCTGGGCGAGCGGCCCGCCGCCTATGCCGAGCCCTATCAGTACATCCGCAAGATGGCCTGCTCGTTCGGCTGGGACTGGGGGCCCACGCTGGTGACGGCCGGGATCTGGCGGCCGGTGCGGCTGGAGCGCTGGTCGACGGCCCGGATCGCCCGGGTGCGGCCGCTGGTGAGCGTCCAGGAGGGCACGGGGGTCGTCGAGTTGGCCGTCGACGTCGAGCGGGCCCGGGTCGAGGCGCCCCTGACCGTCGAGGCCGTGGTGGGCGGGGTGCGGGCACGCGCGGCGATCGTGAAGACCTCGGGGACAGTACGGCTCGAGGTCCCGGACGCGCGGCTGTGGTGGCCGCGCGGATACGGCGAACAGCCCTTGTACGAGGTCGAGTTGACGCTGCTGCACGAGGACGGGCCGCTGGACGTGTGGCGGCGCCGGATCGGCTTCCGGACCGTCGAGCTGGACCGGTCCGCCGACGAGCACGGCACCGGGTTCACGTTCGTCCTGAACGGCGAGCGGCTGTTCGCGCGCGGCGTGAACTGGATCCCGGACGACGTGTTCCCCTCCCGGATCACCCGTGAGCGGTACCGGGAGCGGCTCGGGCAGGCGGCCGGGGCGGGCGTCGATCTCGTACGGATCTGGGGCGGGGGGATCTACGAGAGCGAGGACTTCTACGACGCCTGCGACGAGTTGGGGCTGCTGGTCTGGCAGGACTTCCCGTTCGCCTGCGCGGCCTATCCGGAGGAGCAGCCGCTCAGGGGCGAGGTGGAGGCGGAGGCGCGGGAGAACGTCGTACGGCTGATGCCGCATCCCTCGCTGGTGCTGTGGAACGGCAACAACGAGAACCTGTGGGGCTTCCGGGACTGGGGCTGGGAGGCGCGGCTGGCCGGGGACTCCTGGGGCGAGGGGTACTACCTGGGTGTACTGCCGCGTGTGGTGGCCGAGTTGGATCCGACACGGCCGTACACGGCGGGCAGTCCCTGGTCGGGTTCGTGGGAGCACCATCCGAACGACCCCGCGCACGGGACGCACCACTCGTGGGAGGTGTGGAACCGACTCGACTACGCCGAGTACCGCAGTGAAGTGCCGCGCTTCGTGGCCGAGTTCGGCTGGCAGGCACCGCCCGCCCACGCCACGCTGGCGCGTGCGCTGCCCGGGGAGGTGCTCGCGGCGGACTCGCCGGGCGTACTGGCCCACCAGAAGGCCGATGACGGGAACGGGAAGCTGCGTCGGGGGCTGGAGCGGCACTTCCCGTTCCCCGAGGGGGACTTCGACCGCTGGCACTACCTCATGCAGGTCAACCAGGCGCGGGCCGTGGCCGCCGGGATCGAGCACTGGCGCGCGCACTGGCCGGTGTGCGCGGGGACGGTGGTGTGGCAGCTCAACGACTGCTGGCCGGTGACGAGTTGGGCGGCGGTGGACGGGGACGGCCGGGAGAAGCCGCTGTACCACGAGCTGCGGCGGCTGTACGCGGACCGGTTGCTGACGGTCCAGGAGCGGGCACGGGGACTGGCGTTGGCGGCGGTCAACCAGGCGGGCGAGCCGTGGACGGGCGTGCTGCGGCTGCGGCGGATGTCGGTGGAGGGGGTGCTGATCGGCGAGGCCGAGGTGGGGTTCGCCACCGAGAGGCGTGCGGTGGGCCGTGTCGACGTACCGAGGGAGCTGGAGCCGGCCGGACCGAAGGAGTTCCTCGTGGTGGACGCCGACGGGCTGCGGGCCCTGCACTTTCCCTCCCCCGACCGTGAAATCCCTTACCCCCGAACCGAGTTCGACGTGTCCGTGGCGCCGGGTTCGGTCACTGTGACGGCGCGAACCCTCGTACGGGACCTGCTGCTCCAGGCGGACCGGTTGCAGCCGGAGGCGCGCGCCGACCGGGGGCTCGTCACCTTGCTGCCCGGGGAGCGGGTCACGATCGGTGTACGGGGCTGGGAGACTCCTGACGCGGACCTCGCCCGGTCCGCCCTGTACTGCCTGGAGTCCGGTCGATGACAGCCCAGCCCGCCTCGCGCGTCACCATCAAGGACGTCGCCGCGCGCGCCGGGGTGTCCAAGGGGGCCGTGTCGCTCGCCTTCAACCACAAACCGGGGCTGTCCGAGGCGACCCGGGACCGGATCTTCCGGGCCGCGCGGGAGCTCGGCTGGGCACCGAACCTCACGGCACGGACGCTGGCCGGGTCGCGGGTGGACGTGGTGGGTCTCGCGATCTGCCGGCCGGCCCGGCTGCTGGGGCTCGAACCCTTCTACATGGAGTTCGTGTCGGGCGTGGAGAGCGTGCTGATCGAGCGGAGCTGCTCGCTGCTGCTGCGGCTCGTGCGCACGGTGGAGGAGGAGGTCGGGCTCCAGGAGTCCTGGTGGCGGGGACGGCAGGTCGGAGGGTCGATCCTGGTCGACTTCCGGGCGGACGACCCGCGCGTCACGGCGGTGGAGCGGCTTCGGATGCCGGTCGTGGCCGTGGGGCATCCGACGTTCACCGGCTCCCTCACCTCGGTGTGGACCGATGACGCCACCGCCGTGACGGAGGCCGTGCGGTATCTGGCGGCGCTGGGACATCGGCGGATCGCCCGGGTGGGGGGTGCGGCGGCGCTCGGGCACACGGCGACGCGGACGGCGGCGTTCGACGAGGCGGCGCGGGGGCTGCGGCTGTCGGGGGCCTGGCAGGTGACCACGGACTACTCGGGGGAGGCCGGGGGGCGGGCGACCCGGTCCCTGCTGGCCGCTCCGCCGGCGGACCGGCCGACGGCGATCGTCTACGACAACGACATCATGGCGGTGGCCGGTCTGTCGGTCGCCGCGGAGATGGGACTGAGCGTTCCGCACGACGTCTCGCTGCTCGCCTGGGACGACTCCCAGCTGTGCCGACTCACCCACCCCACGCTCTCCGCGATGAGCCATGACGTGCACGGATTCGGCGCCGACGCGGCCCGTACCCTGTTCGGAGTGATCACCGGGGAGGGGCCGGGATCGCACCCCGTGCCCATTCCGGTACTGACCCCACGGGGTTCCACGGCGCCTCCCGCGATGTGACCTTCGCCGCTCCCTCCCTCAGGACTGTGCAGTCACGTTACTCATAAGTAGCATGGTCCTGAGCGCGCGCTCAGCGCATCGCAGCAGTGCAGATCCCGCATCTGGAGGAGAGCCATCGTGCCTCGTACCGTCAGGGACGTCGTCTTCGTCGACGGCGTCCGCACCCCGTTCGGCAAGGCGGGCCCGAAGGGCATCTACCACGAGACCCGCGCCGACGACCTCGTCGTGAAGGCGATCCGGGAGCTGCTGCGCCGCAACCCGGGTCTGGACCCGAAGAAGATCGACGAGGTCGCCATCGCCGCGACCACGCAGATCGGTGACCAGGGCCTCACCATCGGCCGCACGGCGGGCATCCTCGCCGGTCTGCCGCAGTCGGTACCCGGTTACTCCATCGACCGCATGTGCGCGGGCGCGCTGACCGCCGTGACCACGGTCGCCGGTTCGGTCGCCTTCGGTGCCTACGACATCGCCGTCGCCGGTGGTGTCGAGCACATGGGCCGTCACCCCATGGGCGAGGGCGTGGACCCGAACCCGCGGTTCGTGAGCGAGAAGCTGGTCGACGAGTCCGCCCTGTTCATGGGCATGACCGCCGAGAACCTGCACGACCGGTACCCGACGATCACCAAGCAGCGCGCCGACGAGTACGCCGTGCGCTCCCAGGAGAAGGCCGCCAAGGCGTACGCCAACGGCAAGATCCAGGCCGACCTGGTCCCGATCTCGGTGCGCCGCACCAACCCGGAGGCCGGTGAGACCGGCTGGGGCCTGGTCACCGCCGACGAGCCGATGCGCCCGGGCACGACCCTGGAGAACCTCTCCGGTCTCAAGACCCCGTTCCGCGTCCACGGCCGGGTCACCGCCGGTAATGCGGCCGGTCTGAACGACGGCGCCACCGCCTCGCTGATCGCCTCCGAGGACTTCGCCCGCGAGAACGACCTGCCGGTGAAGATGCGCCTCGTCTCGTACTCCTTCGCGGGTGTCGAGCCGGAGGTCATGGGCTACGGCCCGATCCCGGCCACCGAGAAGGCCCTCGCCCAGGCGGGTCTGTCGATCTCCGACATCGGCCTGTTCGAGATCAACGAGGCCTTCGCCGTCCAGGTCCTGGCCTTCCTCGAGCACTACGGCATCGCGGACGACGACGAGCGCGTCAACCAGTACGGCGGCGCGATCGCCTTCGGTCACCCGCTGGCCTCCTCGGGTGTGCGTCTGATGACGCAGCTGGCCCGCCAGTTCGAGGAGCAGCCCGAGGTCCGCTACGGCCTGACCACCATGTGCGTCGGCTTCGGCATGGGCGCGACGGTCATCTGGGAGAACCCGAACCACAAGGACGCCGGAGGCAGCAAGTGAGCACCACTGAGCTCTTGAAGGGTGCGGCCGAGCTGTTCCCGGACGAGGTAGTCACCCAGGCGCACGTACGCCACCTGGACCTGCCGTTCAACGCGGGGCGCTTCGCGCTCATCACGCTGGACAACGGCTTCGACCACACCAAGCCGACCACCTTCGGCCCGGCGTCCCTGGCGAACCTGAACACCGCCATCGACCAGGTCGAGAAGGAGGCCTCCGCCGGCGAGATCGTCGGTGTCGGCATCACCGGCAAGCCGTTCATCTTCGCGGTGGGCGCGGACCTCAAGGGCGTCGAGCTCCTCAAGGAGCACAAGGACGCGCTGGCCATCGGCAAGGGCGGCCACGAGGTCTTCAAGCGCCTCGCCGGCATCGCCGTGCCGACCTTCGCGTACTACAACGGCGCGGCGATGGGCGGTGGCGTCGAGGTCGGTCTGCACTGCACCTACCGCACGGTCTCCGCGGCCCTGCCCGCCTTCTCGCTCCCCGAGGTCTTCCTCGGTCTGGTCCCCGGCTGGGGCGGGTGCACGCTGCTGCCGAACCTGATCGGCGCCGAGAAGGCCGTCTCGGTCATCATCGAGAACTCGCTCAACCAGAACAAGCAGCTCAAGGGCGCGCAGGTCTACGAACTGGGCATCGCCGACGCGCTGTTCGAGGGCGCGGACTTCCTGGAGCAGTCCCTGCTGTGGACGGCGTCCGTCCTCAAGGGCGAGATCGTCATCGAGCGTCCGGCGATCGACCGCGGTGAGGCCTGGGACCAGGCCGTCGCCAAGGGCCGCTTCGTCGCGGACTCCAAGGTGCACGGCGCCGCTCCGGCCGCCTACCGCGCCCTGGACATCATCGAGGCCGCCAAGAACGGCGACCTGCAGCAGGGCTACGACGCCGAGGACCAGGCCCTCGCCGACCTGATCATGGGTGGCGAACTGCGCTCCGGCATCTACGCCTTCAACCTGGTGCAGAAGCGCGGCAAGCGTCCCGCCGGTGCCCCGGACAAGAACCTGGCCCGCCCGGTCACCAAGGTCGGTGTCGTCGGCGCCGGTCTGATGGCCTCCCAGCTCGCGCTGCTCTTCCTGCGCCGCCTGGAGGTGCCGGTCGTGCTGACCGACATCGACCAGGAGCGCGTCGACAAGGGTGTGGGCTACGTCCACGCCGAGATCGAGAAGCTGCTCGGCAAGGGCCGTATCAACCAGGACAAGGCCAACCGCCTCAAGGCCCTGGTCACCGGTGTGCTGGACAAGGCGGAGGGCTTCTCCGACGCCGACTTCATCATCGAGGCCGTCTTCGAGGAGATCGGCGTCAAGCAGCAGGTGTTCGCGGAGGTCGAGGCGGTCGCCCCGGCGCACGCGATCCTCGCCACCAACACCTCCTCGCTGTCGGTCACCGAGATGGCGTCGAAGCTCAAGAACCCCGAGCGGGTCGTGGGCTTCCACTTCTTCAACCCGGTCGCGATCCTCCCGCTCCTCGAGATCGTCCGCGGCGAGCAGACCGACGACGCCTCGCTGGCGACCGCCTTCGCGGTGGCCAAGAAGCTGAAGAAGACCGCGGTACTGGTCAAGGACGCCCCGGCGTTCGTCGTGAACCGCATCCTCACCCGCTTCATGGGCGAGATCCAGAACGTCATCGACGAGGGCACCCCGGTCGCGGTCGCCGAGAAGGCCGTCGAGCCCCTCGGTCTGCCGATGTCCCCGCTGGTGCTCCTGGAGCTGGTCGGTCCCGCGATCGGTCTGCACGTCTCGGAGACCCTCAACCGGGCCTTCCCGGACCGCTTCACGGTCTCCCCGAACCTCGCGGCCGTCGTCAGGGCGGGCAAGCGCGGCTTCTACGTCTACGACTCCGGCAAGCCGGAGCTGGACCCGGAGGTCGCCGCGCTGCTGAAGCAGGGCGATGTCGTCCTGTCCGAGGAGCAGGTCCGCGAGCGCGTCCTGGACGCCGTCGCCCAGGAGATCGGGCTCATGCTCGACGAGGGCGTCGTCGCCGAGGCCCAGGACATCGACCTCTGCCTGATCACGGGCGCCGGCTGGCCCTTCCACCTGGGCGGCATCACGCCGTACCTGGACCGCGAGGGTGTCTCGGAGCGCGTGAACGGCAAGAAGTTCCTGGCGCCGGGTGTGGCGTCGGTTCCCGCGTAAGTGTTCTTCGTACGACCGTGAAGAGGGCCTCCGCCGCGGCGGGGGCCCTCTTGGGCTCTCAGACCTCCTGCCAGGCCGCCAGCGCCAGTCCCGGCTCGTCCTTCTGCCGGGCGACCCGCAGTTCGCCGTCGGGAGTCACCGTCGCCGCGACGACACGGCCGTCCGCGTCCTCGGCACAGGCCACGGCCGTGCCCACGGGCAGCTGCGGCCCGGACTCCGTCCACCACAGGCCCGCCGACTCCTGCTCGGTGGGGTAGGCGGCGAAGGCGACCCGGCCGGAGGCCGAACGCTGGGCGAGCAGCGTGCAGTCGTGGCCGTCCAGTGTGCAGCGCAGCGGCATCACCGGACCGGGCCCGGCCGCGGCGAGCAGGGCCGTGGGAGCGGTGTCCGGACGCCAGGCGTGGAGCATGCCCTCGGGGTCCGCGAAGAACAGGGTGGTGTGCTCCTTGGAGGTGGGCAGCGCGCTGAGCGTGCCCGGCTCGACGCGCACCGGCAGCGGATCGGCCGGTACGGGAGCCGCGCCGGCCTCCTCCTGGAACCAGCGCACGATGCCGGCCGGGTCGGTGCCGTACAGCTCGACCCGGCCCGACTCGCCCGTCACGGCGGTCAGTTGCCCGTGCACGCCGGTCCCCCCGAGGTCGGCCCAGGCGTTCCAGCCGCCGCGTTCCTTCTGGATGAGGGCGTGCACGCCCTCGCCGCGGTTGCCGACGAAGACATGGGCCCGGCCCTCCGCGTCGACGGCCACGGCGGGCATGCCGGTGCGGGCGCCTGTCCTGTCGGGGTGGCCGACCGGAGCCCAGTCGAGGGCGGCGAGGTGGACGCGGAAATGCGTGGAGTGGACCAGGCCCGCCTCCTGGGCCTTGGTGGGCCGCCAGGAGACGAGGTGTGCGTAGCCGTCGGCGCCGTGTCCGACGGCGAGCCCGGGGTGCAGGCGCTGGCCGCCGCCGACCTTGCGCCAGGGCAGCCAGGTGTCGCCCCCGGGGTGCCGCTCCGCCCGGCACCACACGGCGTCGTCGCGGGTGGCGTAGACGCCGAGTCGGCCGTCGCGGGCGCGGATGAGCCAGTCGCCGTTCACTGTACGGACCATTGACACGGCACCACTTTAATCGGGCGGTCGGCGCGGTCCTCGGGTGGGCCGGTCGTGGGACGCTGGGGGCATGAGTGACGTGCTGCTGGTCGTCGTGGATGCCGCGAATGTCGTCGGGTCGGTGCCGGACGGCTGGTGGCGGGACCGGCGGGGAGCGGCGGAGCGGTTGCGGGACCGGCTCGCGGCGGACGGGGTGCCGGGGCGTGAGGGTCCCGCGGAGATCGTCCTGGTGGTGGAGGGGGCGGCTCGGGGGGTGTCCTCCGTGCCCGGGGTGCGGGTGGAGTCGGCTCCGGGGAGCGGGGACGACCACATGGTGGAGCTGGTGGCGGGGGCGGCGGGTGAGCGCCCGGTCCTTGTGGTCACCGCGGACCGGGAACTGCGGCGCAGGGTCGGGGAGTTGGGGGCGGAGGTGGCGGGTCCGCGGACGGTTCGTCCCTGACCGGGTGCGGTCGACGCCTGGCCGGCTGTACCCACCCAGGGGCGCGGGGAACTGCGCGGCCAACCCCCACCGGCCCGCAGCCGAACGAGACCGCCCCCACCGCCCCTACCGCCGCCGCGCGTACAGCACAGCCCCGTCCACCGTTCCCACCTCCTCGTACCCCGCCGAGAGCAACCGCCGGAGGCCCCGCACCCGTTCCGGCGCGTACGGCTTGCCCCGGGAGTCGTCCACCACCAGGGCCGCCGAGACCGCCTCCCGCCGGAACACGGTCCACGCACCCCGCATGGCATACCTCTCCCCCACGCGCCCGCCGTCGCGGCCCCCGCTGTAGTTGGTCAGGAGTCCCGCCGTCAGATAGCGGCTGGCCGGGGCGCGGTCCGCCAGCCAGTACGTCTCCGGGTGCATCCCCCAGATCAGGACCGGATCACCGGGGACCGTCCGCGACGTCACCGCCTGCGCGACCCGGCGTGCGTGGTCGAGGTCGGGGCGAGGGGCCAGCACACCCCACGTCAGGAAGAGCACGCACGCGCAGGCCGACGTGAGCAGCGCGGTGACCGTGCGGTCGTACGGCAGCGTGCGGAGCGCCCCCGTGGCCAGGAGGGCGGCGGGTGGCAGGAGTTGGAGGTAGTAGTGGCCGAAGAAGTGGAGGCCGAGCAGGACCGCTCCCGCCGACGCGAGCAGCCACAGCCACAGGTCGGCCGTCGGTGCGCGCCGGGCCCGTACGACGGGTGCGATCAGGCCCGCGCAGGCCACCGCCACGATCCCGGTGTTGACCAGACCGCGTGCCAGGACGTGGAGTTCGGAGCCGGTCGGTGTCGCGTACGCCCCCGAACCCGTCACCGTCCAGAACACGAAGCCCGCCGGGTCCGTGACCAGCGCCGCGCACAGCACCGGCAGCACGGCGCCCGCGACGAGCGGCGGCACCCCTGCGCGGCCCGCGCCGGCGGCGACGTACAGCCACAGGACCGGCAGCAGCACCGCCCCGCCCGTCTGCTTGGTGAGGAAGGCGCAGGCGACGGCCGTGCCCGCCGCGCCCCACCGCCGCCGGTCCGCGCACCACATCGCCGCGGCCGTGCAGGGCAGGAGGAACACCTCGAAGGTGGCTGCCTGCGCGTCCAAGGGGTTCAGTCCGACGGAGACGAGCAGGTACAGCACTCCGGCGGTCCGGCCGGGCGTGTCGCCCCAGCGGCGGCGCGCCAGGGAGGCGAGCAGGGCGGCGGTGAGGAGCTGGGCCAGGACCGCCAGGACCCGCACCCCGGCCAGGGTGCCGGAGCCCGTCACCGCGAAGGCTGCCTCGTAGAGCCAGGGGACGAACGGCGGCTTGCGGTCGACGACCGTCTCGTAGAGCTGTCCGCCGTGCGCGAGGAGCCGTGCCTGTACGGCGAGGTAGCCCTCGTCCGGGTTCCAGAGGGGGCGCGTGAAGGACGGGAACCTCGTCACGCAGGCCAGGACCGCGAGCGGGGGCAGCAGTCGGCTCCAGTACGCGGCACGGGAGCCGGGCACGGAGGGTGACGGGAGCAGGAGCTCTGCAGGCATGACCCGCACGCTATCCGGCCCCGCATCTCCTGACTGATCAGGACATACGGGGCCGGTAGGCGGAACGTGTGTTACTCCGTGTTGTCGGCCGTCGTTTCCGCGCGCTGTCCGAGACGGCTGTGGCTACGGCCGTAGAGGAAGTAGACGAGGAAGCCGAGGACCATCCAGCCCGCGAACCGCAGCCAGGTCTCGGTCGGCAGGTTGAGCATCAACCAGAGGGAGGCCGCCACCGACAGGATCGGGATGAACGGCACCCACGGGGTGCGGAAGGCGCGGGGCAGGTCCGGGCGGGACCTGCGCAGGATGATCACGCCGATCGCGACCACCACGAACGCGAACAGCGTGCCGATGTTGACCAGTTCGGCGAGCTCGCTCAGCGGGGTGAAGCCCGCGACGATCGCGATGATCACGCCGAGCAGGATGGTCGGGCGGTGCGGGGTCCGGAACTTCGGGTGGACGTGGGAGAAGAACGTGGGCAGCAGTCCGTCGCGGCTCATGGCGAAGAAGACCCGGGTCTGGCCCAGGAGCAGGATCATGCAGACGGTCGTCAGGCCGACCGCGGCGCCGAAGCTGATGAAGCCCGCGAACCAGGGGTGGCCGGTGGCCTTGAAGGCGTCGGCGAGGGGGGCCGTGATGGACAGGTCGGTGTACTTCTGCATGCCCGTCACGACGATCGACACGGCCACGTAGAGCGTCGTGCAGATGAGGAGGGAGCCGAGGATGCCGCGGGGCATGTCGCGCTGCGGGTTCTTGGTCTCCTCCGCGGCCGTCGCCACGACGTCGAAGCCGATGAAGGCGAAGAAGACGACGGAGGCGGCGGTGAAGATGCCCATCACGCCGAAGTTGGAGGGCGCCCAGCCGAACATCAGCTGGATCAGCGGCGACTGGAGACTGTCACCGGCGGGCACGTCCTGCGCCTTCGGGATGAACGGGTCGTAGTTGTCGCCCTTGATGAAGAAGGCGCCGGCGATGATCACGGTCAGGACGACCGTCACCTTGACGGCGACGACGATCGAGGTGACGCGCGCGGAGAGCTTGGTGCCGAGCACGAGGATGGCGGTGAGCACCAGGACGAGCGCGGCGGCGAGGATGTCGAAGCCGAAGCCGTCGGCTCCGTCGCGGCTGCCGAGCGCCGCCGGCAGATGCCAGCCCGCATTGTCCAGCAGTGAGGCGATGTAGCCGGACCAGCCGACGGCGACCACCGCGGTGCCGAGCGCGAACTCCAGGACCAGGTCCCAGCCGATGATCCAGGCGGGCAGTTCGCCGAGGGAGGCGTAGGCGAAGGTGTACGCCGATCCGGCCACCGGGACGGTGGAGGCGAACTCGGCGTAGCAGAGCGCGGCGAGCGCGCAGACGACGCCGGCCACGACGAAGGCCAGGGCGACCGCCGGGCCGGCGTTGTTCCTGGCGACGGTGCCGGTCAGGACGAAGATGCCGGTGCCGATGATGACGCCGACACCGAAGACGGTCAGATCCAGCGCGGACAAGGACTTCTTGAGCGCGTGCTCTGGCTCCTCGGTATCGAGGATGGACTGCTCGACCTTCTTCGTCCGGAAGAGGGTGCTGCTCACGGGTACCTCCCACGCTGTGTCGTCCTCGACATGATCGAGAGGGGGCGTAGGTCGTATGCCCCGGCGCGGGCGGATTCACGCGAACGGGCCGGTCACACCACTGTCAAGAGTGGTGCGACCGGCCCATACGGACGAGCCCCCGTCAGTCGCGGGCGGGCTCCACCTCGGCCGGGGCGCTGTCGTAGCGGCCGTCGAGCTTGGAGACCAGGCCGGTGACCTGGCGGGCGATGTCGGGGGCGGTGAGCCCGATCTCGGCCATGATCTCGGCGCGGGAGGCGTGGTCGAGGAAACGCGGCGGGATGCCGAAGTCGCGCAGCGGGACGTCCACGCCCGCGTCGCGCAGGGCCTGGGCGATCGCCGAGCCGACACCTCCGACGCGGGAGTTGTCCTCGACGGTGACGACCACTCGGTGCCGCTCCGCGAGCGGGGCCAGGGCCTCGTCGACGGGCTTGACCCAGCGCGGGTCGACGACGGTGGTGGAGATGCCCTGCCGGTCGAGCAGACCGGCGATCTCCAGGCACATCGGGGCGAGGGCGCCGACGGAGACGAGGAGCACGTCGGGCGTGTCCGTCCCCGGCTCGCGCAGCACGTCCATGGAGCCGACGGTGCCCACGGCGGGTACGGCGGGGCCGACGACGCCCTTGGAGTAGCGCAGCACGGTCGGCGCGTCCTTGACCTGGACGGCCTCGCGGAGCTGGGCGCGCAGCTGCTCGGCGTCGCGCGGGGCGGCGAGCCGCAGCGTCGGGACCACCTGGAGCATCGACATGTCCCACATGCCGTTGTGCGAGGCGCCGTCGTCGCCTGTGACGCCGGCCCGGTCGAGCACGAAGGTCACCCCGCACTTGTGCAGGGCGACGTCCATGAGGACCTGGTCGAAGGCGCGGTTGAGGAAGGTCGCGTAGACCGCGAAGACCGGGTGCAGTCCACCGGTCGCGAGGCCCGCCGCGGAGACGGCCGCGTGCTGCTCGGCGATGCCGACGTCGTAGATGCGGTCCGGGAAGGTGTCCGCGAACTTCTTCAGGCCGACCGGCTGGAGCATGGCCGCGGTGATGGCGACGATGTCCTCGCGCTCCTGGCCGAGCTTGACCATCTCGTCGCCGAAGACGGAGGTCCAGCTGGCGGCGGAGGCCTTGATGGGCAGCCCGGTGTCCGGGTGGATGGGGCCGATGCCGTGGAAGCGGTCGGCCTCGTCCTGCTCGGCGGGCTCGTAGCCGCGGCCCTTCTCGGTGAGGCAGTGCACGATCACCGGGCCGCCGAAGCGCTTGGCGCGGGCCAGCGCCGACTCCAGCGCCTCGATGTCGTGGCCGTCGATGGGGCCGACGTACTTCAGGCCGAGGTCCTCGAACATGCCCTGGGGCGCGATGAAGTCCTTGAGGCCCTTCTTGGCGCCGTGCAGGGTCTCGTAGAGCGGCCGGCCGACGACCGGGGTGCGCTCCAGGAGGTCCTTGCCGCGGGCCAGGAAGCGCTCGTAGCCGTCGGTGGTCCGCAGGGTCGCGAGGTGGTTGGCGAGGCCGCCGATGGTCGGCGCGTAGGAGCGCTCGTTGTCGTTGACGACGATGACGAGCGGGCGGTCCTTGGCGTCGGCGATGTTGTTGAGCGCCTCCCAGGCCATACCGCCGGTCAGGGCACCGTCACCGATGACGGCGACGACATGGTCGTCGCGTTTGAGCACCTGGTTGGCCTTGGCGAGCCCGTCGGCCCAGCCGAGGACGGTCGAGGCGTGGCTGTTCTCGATGACGTCGTGCTCGGACTCGGCGCGCGAGGGGTAGCCCGAGAGGCCGCCCTTGGATCGCAGCTTCGAGAAGTCGTGGCGACCGGTGAGCAGCTTGTGCACGTAGGACTGGTGACCGGTGTCGAAGAGCACCCGGTCCTTGGGCGAGTCGAAGACCCGGTGCAGCGCGATGGTCAGCTCGACCACACCGAGGTTGGGGCCGAGGTGGCCGCCGGTCTTGGAGACTGCGCCGACGAGGAAGCTCCTGATCTCCTCCGCCAGCTGGTCCAGCTCCTCAAGGCTGAGCCGGTCCAGATCACGCGGTCCCCTGATACGGGTCAGCAGCGGCACCCGTGCCTCCTTGCATTAGAGCTGATCGAGCTTGCCGGGTGTGTCGAGTCTAATGTTCTACGACAACAGTCCTGCCCGGCACCTTGAGGGTGCCGGGCAGGACTGTCGACCGGGAGGGGCTGCCCCCTGCGGTGTTATCCGCGACCCGAGGCCTTCTGAGACCTTCGCGACACCGAGTCGATGACGACCGCGCCCAGCAGAACACCGCCGGTGATCATGTACTGGATCGAGGCGTTCATGTTCAGCAGGTCCAGACCGGTCGTGATGGACTGGATGACCAGCATGCCCAGGAGGGCCGACCACACCGAACCGCGGCCGCCGAACAGGCTCGTACCGCCGATGACGGCCGCCGCGATGGCGAGCATCAGGGTGTTGCCGCCGCCGGCGCTGAGCGTCGCGCTCGCGGTCTGACCGGCGAAGAACATACCGCCGATCGCGGCGAACCCGCCGGAGATGGCGAACACGGTGATACGGACCATCGGCACGTTGATACCGGCACGTCGCGCGGCCTCGATGCCACCGCCCACCGCGAAGACCTGACGGCCGTACGTGGTGCGGCGGAGCACGAAGTCGACGACCACCAGAGCCGCCAGGAAGATCACCAGCGAGTTGGAGACACCGGCCGCGTTGTTGAGCACGGCGGCGGCCAGGAAGGACGCGACGGCGAGCGCGCCGACGCGGACCAGGATCTCGACGGTCGGCCGGAAGGGCACGCCGGCGGCCTTGCGGCGCCGCTGCTCGTTGAAGTTGCCGACGAGGGTCAGCACGACGGCGAGGCCGGCCAGCAGGTACGCGCCGATGATCGCCTGGTCCATGAAGAACGAGCTCTGGCCGAACAGGTGGATCGGACCCGAGTCGGACGGGATGTTGATGGTGCCGCTGGAGCCCAGCAGCCACAGCATCAGACCGTTCCAGCCGAGGAGACCGGCCAGGGTGACGACGAACGCCGGTACGCCGACCTTGGCGAAGAACCAGCCGTGCAGGGAGCCGATGGCGATACCGGTGACGACCGCCAGGATCAGTGCCAGCCAGACGTTCATGCCGTTGTTCACGACCCACACCGCGAACAGGGTGGAGGCCAGGCCGCTGACGGAACCGACCGACAGGTCGATCTCGCCGAGCAGCAGCACGAACACCAGGCCGATGGCGATCATGCCGGTGGCCGACAGGTAGTAGCTGATGTTGGAGACGTTGTCGGCGCTCAGGAAGCGGTCGTTCTTGAACTGGAAGATCGCCCAGATGACGATCAGGCCGACCACCACCGGCAGCGAGCCCAGCTCACCGCCCTTGACCTTGCGCGTGAACTCGGTCCAGTAGCCCTTGAAGCCCTCTTCGCGGACCAGCAGCCGGGGGTCGACCACCGAGACCGGTGCCGCGGTGGGGTCGTCGGCGGGGGCGACCGTGGTCTGCGCCTCCGCGTCCGCCTTGGAAACCTTCGATGTGTCGCTCACTTTGCCGCCTCCGCGCTGCGACGTCCCGCACGACGGGTCACGGCGTTGTCCGTGGCACCCGTGATCGCGGAGATGATTTCTTCCTGACTGGTGTCCTTCACCGAGAAGGAACCGTTGTTCCTGCCCAGCCGCAGCACGGCGACGGTGTCGGCGACCGCCTTCACGTCGGCCATGTTGTGGCTGATCAGGATGACGCCGAGGTTGCGCTCGCGCAGCCGCTCGACGAGGTCGAGGACCTGTGCGGTCTGCTCGACGCCGAGGGCGGCGGTGGGCTCGTCGAGGATCACGACCTTGGGGTCGCCGATCAGGGCGCGCGCGATGGCGACGACCTGACGCTGACCGCCGGAGAGGCTCGCGATCGGGATGCGCACACTCGGGATGCGGATGGAGAGCGTGTCCAGCAGCTCGCGCGCCTTCTGCTCCATCGTGACCTCGTCGATCACACCACGGCGCAGCAGCTCGCGTCCGAGGTAGAGGTTGCCGACCACGTCGAGGTTGTCGCACAGGGCGAGGTCCTGGTAGACCGTCGCGACGCCGAGTCCCTGGGCGTCGTGCGGCCTGTTGATGCTGACCGGGTTGCCGTCCCACTCGATGACACCCTCATCGATGGGGTGGACACCGGCGATCGTCTTGACCAGCGTGGACTTTCCGGCGCCGTTGTCGCCGACGAGGGCGACCACTTCTCCGGCGTGGACCTCCAGTTCGACATCGGTGAGGGCCTGCACCGCACCGAATCGCTTGGAGACTCCGCGCAACGCCAGCACGGGCGTAGCGGACACGTTAACCATCTCCTTCGCCGCCTGACCGGCGGGGATGCCGCGCTTGGGGTAAGGCGCGGAGGGGTCGTGCTCGGGGCACTGGGCTCGTAGCACTCGACTGACGAGTTGTGCCGCAAGCACCGATTTACAAGTCGAACATGCGCGCGACCGATGCCTCTTGGCAACGGCTGCGTCCGTCATGCTTCCGTCCGGCGCCCGCCCCGCAGCGGGGTATGAAGGCGGTGCGGGCGCCGGACAGGCTCGGTGCCGGCCTCGGGGCGGGTCCGTCGAAGGACGCGCCCCGGGGCTCAGCGGCTCTTACTGAAGGCCGGCCTTCTTGCACGCGGCGGCGTAGTCCGCGGTGCAGATCTGGGCGACGGTGTACAGACCGTCCTTGACGACCGTGTCCTTGATGTTCTTCACGGTGACCGAGACCGGGGTCAGGAGCTTCGCCTGGACCTTGTCGCCGGAACCGCTGGTGACCTCGGTGTCGGCCAGGGACTTGATGTCCTTGCCCTGGAGCAGGTTGACCGCGAGCTCGGCGGCGGTGTCGGCCTCCGGCTTGTAGGCCTTGTAGACCGTGGCGGACTGGGTGCCGGCGACGATCCGCTGGATGGCGGCGAGCTCGGCGTCCTGACCGGTCAGCGGGATGGTGCTGATGCCCGCGCCCTTGAGGGTGTTGGCGATACCACCGGCCATGCCGTCGTTGGCGGCGTAGACGCCCGCGATGTTCTTGGCGCCCAGCTGGGTGATGGCCGCGGACATCTTCTGCGCGGCGACGGTGTCCTTCCACAGGCCGGACTGCTCGTAGGCGATGTCGACCTTGCCGTCGAGGACCTTGTGCGCGCCCTCCTTGAACTGACCGGCGTTCGGGTCGGCGTCGTCACCGTTGATCATGACGACCTTGGCCTTCGGGGTCGCCTTGGAGCCGAGCGCGTCCAGCAGCGCCTGGCCCTGGAGCTCGCCGACCTTGACGTTGTCGAAGGAGACGTACGCGGAGACCGGGCCCTGGGCCAGACGGTCGTACGCGACGACCTTGACGCCCTTGCTCACCGCGGAGGCGATGGAGGACTTGATGGCGGCGGAGTCCTGCGCCGAGACCACGATCACCTTGACGCCCTTGGTGACCATGCTGCTCATCTGCTGGGCCTGCTTGGCCGGGTCGGCCGCGGCGTTGGCGTAGGAGACGGTGCAGTCGCTGCACAGCTCCTTGACCTTGTCCTCGAAGTACGGCTTGTCGAACTTCTCGTACCGCGCGGTGACGTTGTCGGGCAGGAGCAGGCCGATCGACTTGCTGCCCGAGCCCGAGCTGCTGCTGTCGCTGCCGTTGTCGTCGTCGCCGGCCTTGCCACAGGCCGCGGCCGAGACGGCGAGCGCCGAGATCGCGACGGATACGGCCACACGACGCATGAGCGTGTTCACTTGAGAAACCTCCCTGACGAGGCCGCGTCGTTGCGGCCGAGGTGGCTGGAAGTCAACTCGGCCGCACGTGCGACGTCAAGAAGTAAATACTTAACGAGATGGCAACGACCTCCTGCGTTCTCTAAGTGAACGCAGGTGCCGCCGCATGCAGCGTGCTGTCCAAAAGGGTCGAATCACCCATCTCGCTGAGAGCGAGGGCGAGCGCTCCGAGCACCTCCGCACGACCTCCAAGTGCCCCTGGAAGCACGGACAGTTGACGCGCCGCACTGGGGATCGCATAGCGGCCGACGGACTCCCTGATCGGCCCGAGCACCAGCTCACCGGCCTCGGCGAGATCACCGCCCAGGACGACTCGGCTCGGGTTCAGCAAGTTGCAGAGATTGGCGACTCCACTGCCGATGTGTCGGCCGACGTCGGCGATCACCCGACGACAGCCTGGGTCTCCGTCCCGCGCGAGTCGAACAACGCCTTCCATGGTGAGATCGGTGCCGTGGCTGGACTGGAGCAGCGGAAGCACATAGCGCGCGGCCGCGAAGGTCTCCAGACAGCCGCGGTTGCCGCAACGGCAGACAGGGCCGGACTCATCAAGAGTAATATGCCCGATTTCTCCCGCCGTGCCACCCGGACCCCGGTAGATCTTGCCATCGATCACCAGTCCGGCCCCCACACCGCTCGCGACCTTGATGTACGCCAGGTCCCGCACCCCGCGGCCGCTGCCCCACACCAGCTCACCGAGGGCGCCGAGGTTCGCGTCGTTGTCCACGTGCACGGGCACGCCGAGGCGCCCCTGGAGCTCCTCGGCGGGCTTGGTGCCGATCCAGCCCGGCAGGATGGCGGAGGAGCCCAGGGAGCCGGATTCCAGATCGATCGGCCCGGGCACGCCGAGGCCCACTCCGGCGATCTTCGAGCGGTCCACCCCGGTCGCCTCGATCAGCCGGTTGACCAGCTGTTCCGCCCGGTCGAAGCCCTGCGGCGCGGAGGCGTCCACGTCCAGCGGCTCGGATTCCTCGGCGAGCACCTGGTGGGCGAGGTTCCCGACCGCGACACGCAGATGGGTGTGCCCGAAGTCCACCCCTATGACGATGCCTGCGTCCCCGCTCAGGGAGACCGCGCGGGCCCGCCGGCCACCGGCCGAGGTGGGTGTGACCTCGACGGTTCCGCCGTCCTTGAGCTCGCGGACGATGTTGGAGACGGTCGCGGCGGACAGTCCCGTGGTCCGTGCGATCTCGGCCTGCGTGAGCGACCCGGCCAACCGGACGGCCCGGACGACCCGCTCCAGGTTGGCTCGGTGCAGCGACGACTGCGACCCCGGAGTCTCCACGACGACCTCCCGCGCGCGGGACCGCATCGGTGAGGCCCCGTCTATGTCCAACTAGTGAACTCTAAGCTGAGCCGTTCGGGTCGCCTCCCGTCAAGAGGTTGAACAGTTTCCGGGGTGTAGGGCACACATGAACGCACCGTCACCGAGACCGGCGACAGTGCGCTCGTGCGCGCTCGCGCAGCGCTACTTCAGGGTCGCCGAGGTGAGGCCCGCCTGCACCTGGCGCTGGAAGGACAGGTACACCACCAGCATGGGGATCATCGCGATGGTCACCCCCGCGAAGAGCACGGGAAGGTCCGAGGCGTAGCCCATCTGCTGCTGGAGCTGGATGAGGCCCTGGGTGAGCACATAGCGCTCCGGATCGTCGCCGCTCTGCGGCTGCATCAGCACCGTCGGCAGGATGAACTGGTTCCACTGGCCGAGGGTGTTGAAGATGCCGACGCTGATCAGTCCCGGCTTCGCCATCGGCAGCATCACCTGGAAGAAGGTCCTGGTGTGCGAGGCCCCGTCGAGGACCGCGGCCTCGAAGACGGCCGTGGGCAGCGTCCGGAAGAACGCGTGCATGAAGAACACCGTGAACGGCATCGAGTAGGCGACGTACACCAGGATCAGCCCCTGGTAGGTGTTCAGCATGTCCAGCCGCTTCACCATGAAGAACAGCGGGACCAGGGCCAGGAACACCGGGAACATCGCGCCCGCGACGAAGAAGAAGTACAGGAACCTGTTGCCCCAGAACTGGTAGCGGGCCAGGACGTAGGCGGCCATGGAGCCGAGCAGCATCGTCAGTGGCACCGAGAAGACCAGCACGATGACGGTGTTCAGGAAGTAGTCGCCGATGCCCTTGTCCCAGGCCCGCCCGAAGACGTCCAGGGACCAGTTCTGCGGCCAGCCGAAGGCCGAACCGCCGATCTGGACGTCGGTCTTGAAGGAGCTGAGCACCAGCCACAGCAGTGGCAGCACGATCAGCAGGGCCCACAGCGCGAGGAAGCCGTGCGAGAAGGCGTTCAGGACGACGCCCTCGCTGCGCTCGCTGCCGGGGCGGGCCGGGGCCTTGCCCGTGGTCCGCTGGGCCGGGACGGCCGCGGTCTCCTTGATGGGTGCGCTCATCGTCGCAATCTCTCCCGCTCAGAACTCGACGCGGTCGCGGCGGGTGGCACGCAGCATGACCACGGACAGGACCAGGGTGAGCAGCAGCATGACGACGCCCATCGCGCAGGCGTATCCGCTCTTGCCGAAGTACTGGAAGTTGCGCATCATCACCGTCGACATCACGTCGCTGTGGTGGTCGGGGCCGCCGCCGTAGGCGCCCATGTTCTGGGTCATCGACGACACCAGCACGAACATGTCCATCGCGACGATGCCCAGATAGACCCAGGCGGTCTGCACGGTGTCCCACAGCAGCGGCAGGGTGATGCGGAAGAAGGACTGGTTGCGGCCCGCGCCGTCGATGAGCGCGGCCTCGTAGATGTCCCTCGGGATGGACTGCATGGCGGCCGAGAACAGCACCAGGTAGAAGCCGACCCCGTGCCACACCACGGCGATGATCAGCATCCACAGCACCAGGTTGGGCTCGTTGAGCCATTCCATCGGATTCTCGGCGTCGACCAGGCCGAGTTTGATCAGGAATCCGTTGAGCAGACCGCCGCCGTCACTGCGGTACACCGCGTTGAACAGCACGGCGACGATCGCCAGCGACAGCACCTGGGGAAAGAAGTAGACGACTTTGTAGAACTGCGATCCGGCGACTCCCCGTACTCCGCCGGCCCTGCTGCGCCCGCCCGCGTTCAGCATGAACGCGAAGAACAGGGCGAGCAGGATCGTGATCACCGGAATGAAGATCAGGAACAGGATGTTGTGCCAGATGGCCTGCATGAAGACGTCGTCCTGGAACAACGCCTGGTAGTTGTCCAGACCGACGAACTTGAACGTCTGCGACTGCCCTTTCCAGTCGGTCAGCGAATAGCCGAACGTCTGGACATACGGCCAGATCACGAAGATCAGGTAGAGCGTCACGGGAACGAAGAGAAATCCCGCGACAAACCTGTACTGCCCTTTGCGCATTGGCGATTCCTGCCCCTGGTGTCCTCCCCCGGGCCGGAGCGCTCCGGCCCGGGAAACGGCGTTGCGGTCAGTCCCGGTGGTTCTTCTTGGAGGCCGGGTCCTTGGCCTGCTTGTCGACCGCGGCCTGGGCCCGCTTGAGCCACTCCTTCGGCTGGATGCGCTTGGCCATCAGCTCGTTGGACGCGGCCTCGATCGCCGCCCCCATCTCGCTGTACCACTCGGTGTACAGGTAACGGAAGGTGTCGTCACCGGCCGCCTTGGACGCCTCGACGGTGGACTGGGTGCCCGGGCGCAGCTTGACGCTCGGGTCGACGCCGTCCTTGAGGATGGTCAGCGAGTTGGCCTCCTTGGCGAACAGCGTCGACCACTCCTTGGAGAGCATGCGCCGCATGAACTCCTTGGCCGCGGGGAGGTTCTTGGCCTTCGCCGGGATGATGAAGGGCTCGCCGGAGCCGGCCCGGATCGCCGGGAAGGGCAGTGCGCTGTCGGGCAGCAGCGGCATCGGCATGAACTTCATGTCGAAGTCCGTCGGCGTCTGCTTGAGCTGCTCGTTCTCCAGCCAGGAGCCACAGGTGATGAAGGCGGCCTTGTACTGGTTCCAGCGGGTCTGGGACTCGGTGTGGGTCAGGCCGTTGGTGCCCGGCATCAACAGGCCCTTCTCCACGACCTCGTAGATCGCCTCGACACCGGCCTGGGCCGCGTCCGAGCCGACGAAGGCCTTCGGGTCGAGGTTGTCGATCGCCTTCATGGCGTCCAGGCCGCCCTTCTTGGCGATCAGGTCCATGATGGCGACGTTGATGTAGTACGGGTACTTGCCCTGGTGGGCGAGGCCGCCGATGCCCTGCTTCTTGGCGTCCTGGCAGATGGCGAGGAAGTCGTCCCAGGTCTTGGGCTCCTCCCAGCCCTTCTCCTTGAAGAGCTTGCCCGAGTACCACAGGCCCCAGACGGTGTAGATGTAGTTGAGGGCGACGATCTTGCCGCCCTGGAGACCGGCGTCGAGCGTGCCCGGGATGATGAGGTCGCGGACCTTCTTGCCCGGATCGTCGATCGCGGGCGCGTCCAGGACCTCGGCGAGGTCGAGCAGCTGCCCGTTCTTGTAGAGGACGTCGACCTTGATCTGCTGGGCGCCGGAGTCGTCGACGATGTCCGGCGGGTTGCCCGCGTTGAAGCGCGGCTGCAGCTTTCCGGTGATCTCCTGGGTGCCGGTGTGGGTGGAGGTGATCCCGAGCTTCTTCTGGAAGTCGGCCTCCCACGCCTTGGCGTAGTCGTCGCCGTAGCCGCCCTTGAAGATCACGACGTCGAGCTTGCTGCCCTTCGCCGCGCCGAAGGGGTTGTCCTTCGAGGTGGTGCCCTTGGTGCTGTCGTCGCTCGAGTCGTCGCCCCCGCCGCTCGCGCAGGCGGACAGGAAACCGGTCGCGGGAACGGCGGCCAGTCCGAGCGCGGCGGACCGCTTGATCAGATCTCGGCGGCCGACACCTTCATCACCGTGGCTGTCTGCGGAAGTGGATCCCATGCTCAAGTCCTCGCCTTCTCCAGGACTCAGGCGGTGAACCGGATCCTCCCGGCACCGCGGTCAGGTCAAGCAGGTTCGTGCAAGAGGTTCGTGCAAGAGGGGTGAATCGCCGACAGGTATAGTCCACTTCCGGTCGGCGGAGCAAGATCGAATGCAAGGTTGGCCATGGGTGTTTTCGAGTTGAGACCTCGCGGAAATATGAGCGCCCTGTGCGAAGCTTGCCGGAAAAATCCGCGACATAGGCCTCGAATGCCACAGCCAACGCCCTTGACATCACTGTCCACTTGGGCCCCTACTGAACCTTGCACGGAATTGGTGACAACGTTGTCCGTCCTTGTGCAGGGAGGGTACTAGCCGATGGATCGGTACAGAACTCGGCTCAGACGGAGTACGGCGGTCGTGATCACGGCCGCCTTTTGCGTGACCGTGGGCTCGCAGGGCGCGGCGGTCGCCCTGCCCGAGGCCCCCACCCGGGCAGACCGGGGCTTCGCCTCCTCCTTCGAGGCGGGCGACCCGGCCCCCGACTGGCTCAGCACGGTCGACGGCGGCCGGGCGGCCGGCGTCGACGGCGGCTACCGCACCGGCATCCCGGGCAATGTCACCGACCACGTCACCGACGTCCGGGCGAGCGCCGAGAACGCCTCCGGCGGCGAGGTGAAGGAGAACCTCGCCGACAGCGAGGCGGGCACCAAGTGGCTCGCCTTCGCGTCGACCGGCTGGGCGGAGTTCGACCTGGACAAGCCGGTGAAGGCGGTCACCTATGCGCTGACCTCGGCCAACGACTTCGCCGAGCGCGACCCGAGCAACTGGACGCTCAAGGGCTCCACCGACGGCAAGGACTGGAAGACGCTCGACACCCGCACGGGCGAGTCCTTCGCCGAACGGTTCGAGACGAAGTCGTACGACATCCCCGCGGACGCCGTCGCCGAGTACCGGCACTTCCGGCTGGACATCACCGCGAACAACGGCGCCTCCGGCATCCTGCAACTCGCCGACGTGCAGTTCTCCACCGGGCCGAGCGACGGGCCGGTCCCGCCGGACATGCTCTCGCTGGTCGACCGCAGCCCGACCGGATCGCCCACCGCGAAGGCGGCCGCGGGATTCACCGGAAAGAAGGCCCTGCGTTACGCCGGACGGCACACGGCCGACGGACGGGCGTACTCGTACAACAGGATCTTCGACGTGAACGTGCGGGTCGACCCGCTGACCCGGCTGTCGTACCGGATCTACCCCTCGATGGTGGACGGCGACCGGGACTACGACTCCACCAACGTCTCGGTGGACCTGGCCTTCACCGACGGCACCTTCCTGAGCGACCTCGGGGCGCGCGACCAGCACGGGTTCACGCTGTCGCCGCAGGGACAGGGCGCGTCGAAGGCGCTCTACGTCAACCAGTGGAACAACGTCGTCTCGCGGATCGGGTCGGTCGCGGCCGGGAGGACCGTCGACCGGATCCTCGTCGCGTACGACTCCCCGAAGGGCCCGGCGAAGTTCCGGGGCTGGCTCGACGACGTGACGCTGGAGCGGGCCGCGCCGGAGAAGCCCGAGGCGCATCTGTCCGACTACGCGCTCACCACCCGGGGCACCAACTCCAGCGGCGGCTTCTCGCGCGGCAACAACTTCCCGGCGACGGCCGTGCCGCACGGCTTCAACTTCTGGACGCCGGTGACCAACGCGTCCTCGCTGAGCTGGCTGTACGACTACGCGCGCGCGAACAACGACGACAACCTGACGACGATCCAGGCGTTCAGCGCGAGCCACGAGCCGAGCCCGTGGATGGGCGACCGGCAGACCTTCCAGGTGATGCCGTCCGTCGCGTCCGGCACCCCCGACACCGGCCGGGAGGCGCGGGAGCTGGCCTTCCGGCACGAGAACGAGACCGCGCGGCCGTACTACTACGGGGTGCGGTTCGAGAACGGGCTGAAGGCGGAGATGGCACCGACCGACCACGCGGCGGCCCTGCGCTTCACCTACCCGGGCGACGACGCGAGCGTCCTGTTCGACAATGTGACGGACCAGGCGGGGCTCACGCTCGACAAGGAGAGCGGGACCTTCACGGGCTACTCGGACGTGAAGTCGGGGCTGTCGACGGGAGCGACCCGGCTGTTCGTGTACGGCGAGTTCGACCGGGCGGTCACGCAGGGCTCGTCGAGCGGGGTCAAGGGGTATCTGCGGTTCGACGCCGGCGACGACCGGACCGTCACGCTGCGCCTCGCCACCTCACTCATCAGCGTCGACCAGGCCAAGGACAACCTGCGGCAGGAGATCCCGGACGGCGCGTCCTTCGACGACGTGAAGAAGGAGGCCCGGCGCGCCTGGGACCGGATCCTCGGCAAGGTCGAGGTGGAGGGCGCCACGAAGGACCAGCTGACCACGCTGTACTCCAGCCTGTACCGGCTGTATCTGTACCCCAACTCGGGCTTCGAGAAGGTGGGTTCGAAGTACCAGTACGCCTCGCCCTTCTCGCCGATGCCGTCTCCCGACACCCCGACGCACACCGGGGCGAAGATCGTGGACGGCAAGGTGTACGTCAACAACGGCTTCTGGGACACCTATCGGACCACCTGGCCGGCGTACTCGCTGCTGACGCCCTCTCAGGCGGGCGAGATGGTCGACGGGTTCGTGCAGCAGTACAAGGACGGCGGCTGGACCTCGCGCTGGTCCTCGCCCGGCTACGCGGACCTGATGACCGGCACGTCCTCGGACGTCGCCTTCGCGGACGCGTACGTCAAGGGTGTGGACTTCGACGCCCGGTCGGCGTACGACGCGGCCCTGAAGAACGCCACGGTCGCTCCCCCGTCCTCCGGTGTGGGCCGCAAGGGCATGGAGACCTCGCCCTTCCTCGGCTACACCAGCACGGACACCCATGAGGGCCTGTCCTGGGCGCTGGAGGGCTACCTGAACGACTACGGCATCGCGCGGATGGGCCAGGCCCTCCACGCGAAGACCGGCGAGAAGCGCTACAAGGAGGAGTCGGAGTACTTCCTCAACCGGGCCCGGGACTACGTGAACCTCTTCGACTCGAAGGCCGGCTTCTTCCAGGGCCGCGACAAGAAGGGTGGGTGGCGCGTCGAGTCCTCGAAGTACGACCCGCGCGTGTGGGGCTACGACTACACCGAGACCAACGGCTGGGGCTACGCCTTCAGCGCCCCGCAGGACAGCCGGGGCCTCGCCAACCTGTACGGCGGCCGCTCCGGGCTCGCCGAGAAGCTGGACGAGTACTTCGCGACGCCCGAGACGGCCTCGCCGGAGTTCGTCGGCTCCTACGGCGGTGTCATCCACGAGATGACGGAGGCGCGGGACGTCCGGATGGGCATGTACGGCCACTCCAACCAGGTCGCCCACCACGTCAACTACATGTACGACGCGGCCGGTCAGCCCTGGAAGACGCAGAGGAACGTCCGTGAGGTGCTGTCGCGGCTGTACGTCGGCAGCGAGATCGGCCAGGGCTACCACGGTGACGAGGACAACGGCGAGCAGTCGGCCTGGTTCCTGTTCTCGGCGCTGGGCTTCTACCCGCTGGTGATGGGCAGCGGCGAGTACGCGGTCGGCTCACCGCTGTTCACCAAGGCCACCGTCCATCTGGAGAACGGCCGGGACCTGGTGGTCAGGGCGCCGAGGAACAGCGCGCGGAACGTGTACGTGCAGGGTCTGAAGGTCAACGGGAAGCCGTGGACGTCGACTTCGCTCCCGCACTCGGTGCTGTCCAGGGGTGCCGTCCTGGACTTCGACATGGGGCCGCGGCCGTCGAAGTGGGGCACGGGGAGGAACGCGGCTCCGGTGTCCATCACCCGGGACGACGAGGTGCCCACGCCGCGTGCGGACGTGCTCGCCGGGGACGGGGCGCTGTTCGACGACACCTCGGCGACGGACGCGACCGTGACCTCGGTGGATCTCCCGGTGTCCGGTGCGGTCAAGGGCGTGCAGTACACGGTGACGTCCTCCGGGGACCGGTCGAAGGCCCCGACCGGCTGGACCCTCCAGGGCTCGGACGACGGGACCACCTGGAAGACCCTCGACCGGCGGTCCGGTGAGTCCTTCGCATGGGACCACCAGACACGGGCGTTCTCCGTGGGGTCCCCGGGTACGTACGGGAAGTACCGTCTCGTGCTCGACGGCGAGGCGGTGGTCTCGGAAGTCGAACTGCTGGCCTGAGCGCCGGTGTTGGGGGTCTCATGCAGGGTGTCGATCCGGCCTGGCTGCCGGACGTGGCGTTCCGGCCGATCGGCACCCGGCGGACCCTGATCCGCGGCTCGGGCCCGCTGGTGGACACGGTGCGCGGCGAGGTGGCCGCGGCCTGCGAGCGGTTCGGCGGGCGTGTCCTGCGTGAACCCGGGCCGTGCGACCTGCTGTTGGAGCTGGACGGCGACGACGGCTCCGAGGGATTTCGGTACGGACGCCGTGACGGCCGTACGACCGTCACGGCGTCCGGTGCGCGCGGGCTGCTGTACGGGTTCTTCCACGTCGTACGGCTCGGGGAGACCGCGTTCGCCGACGAGGCCCCACCTGCCCTCCATCGGCCGGAGTCGGCGCTGCGGATGCTCGACCACTGGGACAACGTGGCCGTGCATCCGGTCATGGGCCAGGTGGAGCGCGGGTACGCCGGCGGTTCGCTGTTCTGGGCGGACGGGCGGGCTCGCGGGGACCTCGACCGGGTGCGGGCGTACGGCAGGCTGCTGGCGGCCTGCGGGATCAACGCCGTGGCCGTGAACAACGTCAACGTGCACGCGGCCGAGGCCAGGCTGCTGACCGATCGTCTCCCTGAAGTGGCCGACATCGCGGGCGCGTTGCGGCCGTACGGCATACGCACCCATCTGTCGGTGACGTTCGCCGCACCGGTCGTGCTGGCCGGCCTGGAGACGGCCGATCCGCTCGACGCGGAGGTGCGGGCGTGGTGGGCCGAGGCGGCCGCACGGGTGTACGCGGCGATCCCCGACTTCGGCGGCTTCGTGGTGAAGGCCGACTCCGAGGGACAGCCGGGCCCGTTCGCGTACGGGCGCAGTCACGCGGACGGCGCGAACCTGCTGGCCGCCGCGCTCGCGCCGCACGGCGGCACCGTCCACTGGCGGGCCTTCGTCTACGACCACCGCCAGGACTGGCGGGACCGCTCGACGGACCGGGCGCGCGCCGCGTACGACCATTTCGTGCCGCTGGACGGGGAGTTCGCCGACAACGCCGTGCTCCAGGTCAAGCACGGGCCGATGGACTTCCAGGTGCGGGAGCCGGTCTCCCCGCTGATCGGGGCGATGCCAGGGACGCGGCTCGCGGTGGAGCTGCAGGCCACGCAGGAGTACACCGGGCAGCAGCGGCATGTGTGCTGGCTGGGGCCGATGTGGAGCGAGGTGCTGCGGTTCGGGATCGACGGGGAGTCGTCCGTGGGGGCCCTCGCGCGCGGCGGGCTGGTCGCCGTGTCCAATGCCGGTGACGACCCGTTCTGGACCGGGCATCCGCTGGCCCAGGCGAACCTGTACACGTTCGGGCGGCTGGCCTGGGAGCCCGGTGCGGATCCGCGTCGGATCCTCGACGAATGGATCCGGCTCACCTTCGGGGACGGACCGGCGGCGGGCGTGCGCGCGGTGCTGACCGGATCGTGGCGGACGTACGAGAAGTACACCGCTCCGCTGGGTGTGGGCTTCATGGTGCAGCCGGGCCATCACTACGGGCCGAGCGTCGACGGCTACGAGTACAGCCCGTGGGGGACCTACCACTTCGCGGACCGCGACGGCATCGGCGTCGACCGGAGCGTGGCGGGCGGGACCGGGTACGCGGGGCAGTACACCAAGCCGTGGGCGGACCTGTACGAGTCGCCGCTCTCCTGTCCGGACGAGCTGCTGCTGTTCTTCCACCATGTGTCGTACGGGCACGTACTGAAGAGCGGCAAGACGGTGATCCAGCACATCTACGACACGCACTTCGAGGGCGTGGAAGAGGTGGAGGCGGCCCGCGAGGTGTGGGCGTCGCTGGTGGACCACATGGACCCGGCGCGCCACGCGCGGGTGTCGGAGCGGTTCGAGGAACAGCTCCGAAGCGCCCGCGAGTGGCGCGATCAGGTGAACAGCTACTTCTTCCGGAAATCGGGGGTGCCGGACGAGCGGGGGCGGACGATCTACTGAAGGCGCAGGACGGCGACGCCCCGTGGGTCGAGGACCGACGGAGCTCCGGCCTCGATCCGTTTGCCGGTGAGCAGGTCGGTCGCGGTGGCGTGGGCCGTGAAGTGAGCTGTTGCGTCGGCGTGGTTGAGGAGGAACAGCAGGCGGGTGCCGTCGGGGGCGACTCGGGTGGCCGTCTCCAGGGCCTCGTGGTCGGCGTACGGGCCGATCAGGTCGTGGCGGGCCAGGACGCGGCGGACCACCTGGTCCACGCCGGGCGGGTCCAGGGCCGTGGCGATGTACCAGCCCTCGCCCCGCCCGTACCGGTTGCGGGTCACGGCGGGGGTTCCGGCATAGAAGTCGGTGCCGTAGCCGGCGACCGTCTCGGCTCCCCTGAGCTGCACGAGCTCGAAGACGAGCCGCCCCTGCGACGCCAGTTCCGGGACGGGCTGGGCGAACTCGGGCCGGCGGGCGTCCCATTCGTCGACGCGGATGCCCATGAGGGGCGCGAGGGGTCCCGGCACGTCGGCGAGGAAGGCCCGGTCGTGTGCGTCGACGCGGCCGGAGAGGAAGGTGGCGAGGACCGTGCCACCGCGTTCCGCGACCGCTTCGAGGCGGGTGGCGAGGTCACCCTTGACCATGTGCAGGGCAGGGGCGAGAACCACGTCGTACGGGGTGAGGTCGGCGGTGTGCGGGACGACGTCCACGTCGGCGCCGGCCTCGCGGGCGGCCCGGTAGTAGGCGTGCACCACCTCCTGGTACTTGACCAGTCGCGAGGGGCCGTCGGAGATCTCCAGGGCCCACCAGCTGTCCCAGTCGAAGAGCAGCGCGGTGCGGGCCGGGGTGCGGGCGCCGAGGGAGGCGCTGCCGAGCAGTTCCAACTCCGCGCCCAGCGCCGCCACTTCCCGGAAGACCCGGGTGTCGTCACGGCCCGCGTGGCCGATGACCGCCCCGTGGTACTTCTCGCAGGCGCCGCGGGAGGCACGCAGCTGGAAGTAGAGGGCCGCGTCGGCGCCGTGGGCGATCGCCTGGAAGGTCGCCAGACGCAACTCCCCCGGTCTGCGCAGGGGGTTGACGTCTCGGCAGGCGGTCGTGGACGGGGTCTGCTCCATCAGCCAGAAGGGGGCGCCGTCCTTCAGGCCCCGCATCAGGTCGTGGGCGAGGGCGGCCCAGGTCGTCGGGGCGTCGACCGGCGGATAGTTGTCCCAGGACACGAAGTCGAGGTGGGGTGCCCAGCGGTGGTAGTCGAGGGGGCGGAACATGCCCATGAAGTTGGTCGTGACGGGGGTGACCGGATCATGGGTGCGGATCACCTCCTTCTCGGCGAGGAAGCAGCCGAGCAGCGCGTCGGTGGTGAAGCGGAAGTAGTCGAGCGTGATGCCCTGGAAGGCGGTGTGGTCGGGGCCCCGCCAGTGCTCGGTGAGGGCGTTCGGCGGTTCGATCTCGGCGAAGTCGGTGAAGCGGTGCGACCAGAACGTCGTCCACCAGGCGTCGTTGAGGGTGTCGAGGGTGACGTACCTGTCCCGCAGCCAGTTCCGGAAGGCCTCGGCGCACAGCTCGCAGTAACAGACGCCGCCGTACTCGTTGTTGATGTGCCAGGCGAGCAGCGCCGGGTGGTGCGCGTACCGCTCGGCGAGCCGCGCCGCCAGCTCCGTGGCGGACCGGCGGTACGCCGGTGAGCTGGGGCAGAAGTTGTGCCGCTGGCCGTAGCGGTGCCGGCGGCCCTCGAAGTCGGTGCGGTTGACCTCGGGGTACTTCTTCGCGAGCCAGGGCGGAAGGGCGGCCGTGCCGGTGGCCAGGCAGACTCGTCGGCCCTCGGCGGCCGCCCGGTCGAGGATGCGGTCCAGGACCGTGAAGTCGTAGGTGTCCTCGGCCGGTTGGGTGAGCGACCAGGAGAAGACGCCGACGGTGAGGGTGTCGATGCCGGCCCGGGTGAACAGCCGGTGGTCCGCGTCCCAGACCTCCGCCGGCCACTGCTCGGGGTTGTAGTCGCCGCCGTAGGGGATCTTGGGGCTCGACGGGGTCATGCGGTGAAGTCCTCCTGGGTCTCGGCGATCACCGGGCGGCTGCTGTGCAGCAGGGACAGCAGCAGCGGTGCCGCCAGCAGGGCGGGCAGGGCCTCGGTGAGTACGGCGGTCCCGGCGGCGGTCAGGACGAGCAGCGAGGCGGCGCCGAGGGTGGCGCGGACGTGCCGGAACAGGAAGTAGCCGGCGAGGCGAGCGGTGTCCCGTGCCCGGAAGGCGAACAAGGAGGTCAGGACGAGCGCGTGCGCGCCCCACAGCAGCAAGCCGACGCCGATCGCCGCGAGCAGCACCGCCCACCAGCCGGGCAGGCCGGTGGCGGCGAAGTGGGTCAGTGTGAACGCGATGACCGTCAGCCACGCCAGCAGGGGTGACCACAGCTTCAGTGCGGGGACGGCGTTGAGCCGCCAGCCGCGCCAGTACGCCCGGGCCGGGTGGAGGTCGGCGAGATCGCGGTCACGACGGTCGAGCGCGTACAGGGCGGCGGCCGTGGCCGGGCCGAACGGCAGCAGGCACACGGCGGCGAGGGGCAGGTTCGAGGGAGCGGCCCCCAGCAGGAGCAGCCCGACCACCCCCGGGGACACGGCGACGAGCAGCAGCGCCTCGACGGTGAGGAGGGTGTGCACGAGGGCGACGGCCCGGGAGAGGGCGCCGGTGCCGACCCCGCCCTCCCGGCTCGCCGTACTCGTGTCGCTCGCCCCGCTCACCCCGGCACCTTCCCCAGCAGTCGGCGTTCGTCCCACCACTCGGGTTTCTCCTCCGTGAGCGGGGTCACCTCCACGAGGGTGATCTCGTGGCGGGTCAGTGTCAGGTCCAGCTCGGTGCGGTCGTCCTCGACCGGGAGCCGCAGGTGCTGTCGGCCGGGCTCGGCGGCCTCGTGGAGTACGTCGAGCCGGTGCCGGCCGGGTGAGTGCGGGCTGCCCGTTCGCTGCCGGGCCGTGCGGGCGTTGCCCTGCTCCTCGTCGACCACGGACCGCCGACGGAAGATCACCCGTTCTCCTTCTTGAACCGCTCGTGCGCCTTGTTGTGCAGGTCGACGAGTTGCTGCATGTTCTTCGCCTTCAACTCGGCGATGAAGGAGTCCCATTCGGACAGGGGGCGCTTGCCGAGCACGAACTGGAGGGTGTTCTGGATGGCGTGGTCCTTGAGCGGCGTGTCCCACAGGGTCGCCTGCTCCTGCTCGAAGGACTGGAGCGGGTGGGCCGGGTCGACGGGGAGTTCCTTGCGCTGGGACATGACGTCCTGGAACTTCTTCTCGTCGGGGCTGAAGTTGGAGGAGACCAGCTCCCAGCTGCCCCCGTAGGTGAACACGCCGTTGAAGAAGCCGTAGTCCTTCTGGAGGTCCTTCGGGGCGTCCGAGTCGGAGCCCATGAGCGAGATGCCCGGCTCCAGCGTGTACCTGCCGCCCGACTCGGTGTAGGTGACGCCCTTCACGCCCCACTTGCAGAACTTCTGGCCCTCGTCGGAGTACCAGAGCCAGTCCACGAACTGCATCATCGCGACGAAGGTGTCGCTCTTGAGGGCCTTGCTGGAGATCATGACGCCGTTCTCCAGCCGGATCCCGCTCAGGAGGATCGGTCCCGCCGGGCCGAGGGGCACCGGGACCATCTCGATCTTCGAGCCCTTGACCTGCTTGCCCAGGTTGTAGCGGTAGTTCTGCACCAGCTCCTGCGGGTTGGCGCTGATCGCATAGGACTTCTCGGCCAGCAGCTTCTGGATGGCCTGGTCGTCCTGCTGGGTGAAGCTCTCGGGATCCAGCAGCTTCTCGGCGACGATCCTTCTCAGGTACTCGATCATCTGCCGGTAGGCGTCCTGGGCCGCGGTGAAGACGAACTTCTGCGCCTTGGTGTCGAAGCTGATGTTGTCGTAGTTCCACCCCGCCTTGACGCCGTACGCCTGGCCGAGATAGCCGAACAACGCGCCGCACGGGAACGGGGTGTTGGTGCTCCAGCGGTCCGTCCACGGGTACTTGTCCGGGTACTCCGCCTTGAGCGCCTTGAGGACGTCGTACACCTCGTCCCAGGTCGTGGGCAGAGTCAGTCCGTGCTTGTCGAGGACGTCCGTGCGGAAGGACAGCGAGTAGCCGGACTTGGGCCGCTCGTGCAGGCCGGGCAGCAGGTAGTACTTGCCGTCGGACTGGCGGATGGAGTCGAGCTCGGGCTCCAGCTTCCACTTCCTCACCTTGTCGCGGAAGTTGGGCATCAGGTCGACGTACTCGCTGACCGGGAGGATCGCGCCCGAGGACACGAAGGCGACCTCGCCGGGGTGGTACGTCTTGGGGATGATGAAGGGGGCGTCGCCCGAGCCGATGAGCACGCTGCGCTTCTTCTCGTAGTCGGCCAGCGGGACGTCGAGGGGCTTGATGGTGATCCCGGTGCGCTTGGTGACCTCCTTCCAGAACAGCCAGCCGTTCTTCAGGGGGTAGACCGGGTTGTCGTTGTGCAGCATCGAGAAGGACAGCGCCTTGGCGGCCTTGAACTGCTGGCCGGCCTGGTAGTCCTTCATCGCGCCGTTCTGCTTCTTGGTCAGGTCCTTGGAGTCGCCTCCGTCGTCGCCGCTGCCGCAGCCGGTGAGGGTGGCGAGGCCGATGAAACCGGCGGCGGCCAGGATCTGACGCCGTGACAGCTCTCCTGCATTGCGCACGGGAACTCCCTTGTTCCGTAGCTGAGTTGCTGGGATCAGCCCTTGACCGCGCCGAGCATCACGCCCGAGACGAAGTAGCGCTGGACGAACGGGTACACGCAGATGATCGGCAGTGCGGTGAGCACGATGGTGACCGCCTGGATGCTCGCGCCGACCTGGCTGAGCTCCGCGGTGGAGGCGCCCGCGTTGCCGCCGCCGGTGGCGCCCGCGATGAGGTTGCGCAGGTAGACGGTGACCGGCATCAGGTCGGAGTGGTCCATGTAGAGGAAGGCGCTGAACCAGGAGTTCCAGAAGGACACCGTGTAGAAGAGCACCATGGTCGCCACGACCGCCTTGGACAGCGGCAGCACGATCCTGAGGAGGATGCCGTAGGTGCTCAGTCCGTCGATCTGCGCGGCCTCCTCGAGCTCGGTCGGCAGGCTCTCGAAGAAGGCCTTCATCACCAGCAGGTTGAAAACGCTGATCGCGTTGGGCAGTGCGATCGCCCAGACGCTGTTCTTCAGTCCGAGGCTGGTGACCAGGACGTAGTTGGGGATCAGTCCGCCGGTGAAGAACATCGTGAACACGGCGATGCCGACCAGCACCCCGCGCCCCTTGAGATGCTTCTTCGACAGGACGTAGGCGTAACAGGTCGTCAGGACCATGGCGACGGCGGTGGCGACGACCGTGTAGAACACGGTGTTGCCGTAGTTCCGCCAGAACATCGCGTCCTGGAACACGATCTTGTACGTGGTGAGGCTGAACCCCTTGGGCCACAGGGTCACTTGGCCGGCTCGGATCTGCCGCTCGCCACTGAAGGACCGCGCGACGATGTTGACGAAGGGGTACAGGGTGACCACGACGACCAGGGTGAGGATCACCCCGTTGACACCCTGGAAGACCCGGTAGGAACGGCTCGGCTTCACCACAGGCTGGTCCCCACTGTGCGGCGCGAGAGCGTGTTGGCGGACGTGATCAGGACCAGGCCGATGACCGCCTCGAACAGGCCGATCGCGGCCGCGTAGCTGAAGCTGTTGGACTCGACGCCCGCCCGGTAGACATAGGTCGAGATCACATCGGCGGTCGGGTAGGTCAGCGGGTTGTACAGCAGCAGGACCTTCTCGAAGCCGACGGCCATGAAGGTGCCGATGTTGAGGATCAGCAGGGTGATCATGGTGGGGCGGATGCCGGGCAGGGTGACGTGCCAGATCTGCTGCCAGCGGTTGGCGCCGTCGATGCGCGCGGCCTCGTACAGGTCCTCGTCGATGGTGGTGAGCGCGGCGAGGTAGAGGATCGTGCCCCAGCCGGCGGTCTGCCAGATCTCCGAGCCGACGTAGATCGTGCGGAACCATTCGGGTTCCTGGATGAAGCGGATCTCGTCGTGGCCGAGCAGGCCGAGCGCGTGGTTGACCGGGCCGTCGGTGGCGAGTATCTGCAGGGTGAGGCCCGCGACGATCACGATCGACAGGAAGTGCGGGAGGTAGGACACCGACTGCACGAACCGCTTGAGGGAGCGTCGGCGCACCTCGTTCAGCAGGAGGGCGAGGACGATCGGGATGGGGAAGCAGAACACCAGCGTGAGTCCGCCGAGCCACAGGGTGTTGCGGAACACCTGCCAGAAGGTCGGGTCGCTGAGGAACATGCGCACATAGCGCAGGCCCACCCAGTCCTCACCGAACATCGAGCCGCCGGGCTCGAAGCGCCGGAAGGCGATCACGTTGCCGATCATCGGCAGATAGCGGAAGACCAGGAAGAACAGCAGCGGCAGCACGGCCAGCGAGTACAGCTGCCAGTCGCGGCGCAGAGACCGGCGCCATCCACCGCGCGGCGCGGGGCGGGCGGCGACTCCGGGTGGGTCTTCGACGCTGGGTGGCAAAGAGGCCGACTTGACGGATGTGCTCACGCTCGGTCCTCTCAGACGGAGGCATGGAACCGAAACTTTCGAGCTCTTACCGGTAACTTCGCGGCAACTTAGAGCCACGAAGAAAGCGCTGTCAATGGGGCGGGCGCGAGATACCTGAGGCAGGAGTGGGGTAGGACAGGGAAGCCAAAGCCCGGCCCCCTCCGCAAGTTTCACCACTTGGACCGACTCATGCGAGGTGCCCTGTGCCTGCGTTCGACCTGCCCCTCGGAGAGCTGCAGCAGTACCGTCCCGATGTCCAGGAACCCCCGGATTTCGACGAGTTCTGGCGTGACACCCTGAAGGAAGCCGCGCAGGCGGACGTGTTGGTGTCGGTACGCCCGGTCGACAGCGGGCTACGGCTCACGGACACCTGGGACGTGACCTTCCGGGGCTTCGCCGGCGATCCGGTGCGCGCCTGGTACAGCAGACCGGCGGGAGTGCGCTCGGCACTGCCCGCGGTCGTCGAGTACGCCGGTTACGGCCGCGGGCGCGGTCTCCCCCACGAGCGGCTGACCTGGGTGAACGCCGGTCACGCGCATCTGTTGATGGACAACCGCGGCCAGGGCGACCAGTACGGCAACGGCGGCGCGACCCCCGACCCGCACGCCCTGGCGCCGGGCGGCCCGGGTCCCGCGGTCCGGGGTCTGCTGGACCCGCGCGACTACCACTACCGGCGTCTGATCACGGACGCCGTGCGGGCGGTGACGGCGGTGCGGGTACTGCCGGGGGTCGACGGGGGACGCGTCGCGGCCGTCGGCAACAGCCAGGGCGGCAGCCTGGCGCTGGCCGTCGCGGGACTGGTGCCGGAGCTGGCGGCGGTCCTGGTCACCGCGCCCTTCCTGTGCGGCATCCGGCGCGCTCTGGACCTGACCGACGCGAGTCCCTACGGCGAGATCGGCGCCTACCTCTCCGTGCACCGGGGCGTGGAGGAGGCCGCGTATCGCACGCTCTCGTACATGGAGGGCGTCTCCTTCGCCCGCCGCGCCGGCGCACCGGCTCACTTCGGGGTGGGCCTGCGCGACACGGTGTGCCCGCCGAGCGGGGCGTACGCGGCCTTCAACCGCTACGGCGAACTGACCGGCGTGGACCCCCGCAAGGAGATCCACGCCTATCCGTACAACGGCCACGAGGGCGGCGACGCGGTGCAGGTGCGCCGCCAACTCGACTGGCTGGCCGCCGCGTTGGAGGTCAGTCGGTAGCCAGGGCGAACACGTGCAGATCGGTGTTCCGCGGCAGCGTCACGCTCGCGATCCGCCGGCCCTCCGGTGCCGTGAACGCCTTCGTGGCGAAGACGTACGTCGCCACCGGGTCCCGGTCCGCGCCCGCCACGTTGCGGTAGGCGGCGCGGGCGACGACCTCGTTGCCGTACTGGACGGTGCCGCCGCCTCCTCCGACGGTCCAGTCGGTGAAGGCGAGTCCGATCGTGCCGGTGCTGCCGTCGGTGTAGGTGACGGTGGCCTCGGCCTGTTGGTTGCCGTTCACGGCACTGCCGACGAAGGACAACTGACGTGCGGGACTCGGCAGTTGGATGGTCCGGCCGGATCCCGTGGCGTTGTCGGGCCGTCCGGCCGGTGAGTTCGGCCATGTGAAGGTCAGGCCGGCGGTCGTGCCCTGCTCGCCCGGCGTGAGGCCGGCCGCCTCCAGGGCCTGGCGGGAGTAGCTCCAGCCGCCGCCGTCGTAGTCGGCCTCGTCGTGGTCGCCGGAGTCGTCGGAGATCCCGGTGCTGTCGTAGGCGGCGAGGAGGGTGCCCGGCGCGGCCACCGTGAGGGACACGGGCTGCTCGTAGGCGGTGCCGTCCGAGGTGACGGCGACCGTGACGTCGTAGAAGCCCTGCTTGCTGCCCTCGTCGGCGCTGAGGGTGATCTCCTGGGAACCGTCGACGACTGTGCCCTCGCCGGGAGTCGCCTTGACGCCCTCGGGTGTCCGGACCCGGAAGCGGACCTCTGGGCCCGTGCCGTCACCGCTCAGCGAGAGTGCGCGGACACCGACCTTCGTGCTGCCGCCCGGCGCGATCGTCGCCGTGGTCGGGCCGACTCCGATCTGGTACGGCTGCTCGCCCTCGCGGAAGGACGGCGGGGGCGCGTCCGCTCCCCAGGCCGGGGCGGGCTCGGTGGAGAGGGTGTAGTCCAGCCGGCCGCCGTCCCTCACGAAGGAGGCCGGGAGCCAAGCCGCCTTACTGGTACGGCCGTTCAACTTGAGCGCGTGCACGTACGGCGCGTCGGCGGCCGCACCCTGCGCGCGGACGGAGATGTCGTTGCCGGTGGGGCGGTCGATCTCGATGCGCGGGAACAGCGGTGAGGCGAGGACCAGTTCGGAACGGGACGGCACCTGGGGGTACATGCCGAGCGCGGAGAAGACGTACCAGGCGGACATCGCGCCGAGGTCGTCGTTGCCGGGGATGCCGCCCGGGCGGGTCGACCAGAGCTGCCGCATGGCGGCGCGGACGGTCTCCTGTGTCTTGTAGGGGGCGCCTGCGTAGGCGTACAGGTAGGGGACGTTGATCGACGGCTCGTTGTCCAGCTCGGACTTCTCGCCGCCATTGCCGGTGAAGGCCCAGTCGCCCTTGTCGTCGTGGAAGAAGGCGTCCAGGCGGGCCAACGCCCGGTCCCGGCCGCCCATCGCGGCGAACAGACCCGCCGGGTCGTGCTGGACCATCCAGGTGTACTGGGCCGCCGTCCCCTCGACGAAGCCGTTGCCGGTGGACGGGGTGAATCCGGTGACCCAACTGCCGTCCGCCTTGCGGTTGGCGATGTAGCCGCCGCTCGGGTCGGCGGCGATGTTGAAGTTGTTCTGCCACCACTGGGACCTGTCGGAGAAGGCGGCCGCCGTGCCCTTCTCCCCCGCCGCGCGGGCCAGTTGGGAGAGCGCGAAGTCCGCGCCGGACATCTCCAGGGTCTCGGCGGCGCCACCCCAGGCGTTGGAGACGGACGGCATGTAGTGCAGTTTCAGGTACTTGTCGAGGGAGGGGCGTTGACCGACGGAGAGCACCGGCTTGCCGGCGGACGACAGGTCCTGCGCGGTGGGGACCGTGGCCGCCTTCACCAGGGAGTCCAGTGCGCCGCGCAGGTCGAAGTCCCTGCCGCCGAAGGCGTGGATGCCGGCCAGGGCGATGGGTGAGGGGTCGCCGTTCATGACGTGGGTGCCGCTCGTGCCGTGCAGCCAACGGTCCCAGACTCCGCCGTTCTGCCGGGCCAGTTCGTACAGGGACTGCGCCACGTCCGAGCCGGTGCGCGGGTCGAGCAGGGTCAGCAACTGCACCTGGCCGCGGTAGACGTCCCAGCCGGAGAAGGTGCCGTACTGGGCCCGGTGGCCGCGGGCGACGGAGTGCACCTCACCGTCACTGCCTCGGTATCTGCGGTCGGCGTCGCTGATCACATTGGGGTGGAGCAGGGCGTGGTAGAGCGCGGTGTAGAAGGTGGTGCGCTCGTCGTCGGTGCCGCCGCCCACGCGGATCGCCCGCAGCCGCTCCCGCCAGGCATGGCGGGCCGCCTCGCGCACCGAGTCGAAGGAGCGCCGGGGCGGGTTCTCCGCGGCGAGGTTGGCCGCCGCGCCGGCCCGGCTGACGTACGAGATCCCGATCCTGACGCCGACCTGTTCGGTGCCGGGTGCGAACTGGACGTAGCCGCCCGCTCCCTTGCCCGCGACGGGGCGCCCGCCCTGCGAGAACCCGCCCGTGCCGCCGGAGGCCGTGCGGGATCCGGGGGCGAGCCTGTCGTCCTGCCAGGTGCCGGTGGCCGCGAAGGGCTGGTCGAAGTGAGCGGTGAAGTGGACGGTGTAGTAGGCGCGTTGGCCTTCCGGGTCCAGGTAGCCGCAGAAGTTGCCGGAGGTGACCGAGCCGGAGACCGTCCGGGCCGCCGGGTCGATCTCGACGGTCGAGTCGGACGAGCCCACCTCGGAGTTGGCGGTGCGGAACAGCAGCGAGGCGGGCTTGTCGGCCGGGTAGGTGAAGCGGGCCGAGCCGGTGCGGGCGGTGGCCGTGAGGTCGGCGGTGACGCCGGAGGCGAGGCCCACCCGGTAGTGGCCGGGCTCGGCCGTCTCGTCGGCGTGGCTGAAGTCGGCCGCGTACACCGCGTCCTTGGTGTCGCTCGCCGGGGAGGAGGTGACCTCGCCGGCGAACGGGAAGAGCGGGATGTCACCGCTGCCGCCCGCGCAGCCCGTGCCGGACATGTGCGTGAGGCTGAAGCCGCGGATGCGGGTGGCGTCGTACAGATAACCCCCGGGCGCGGCGGTTCTGGTGGCGTCGCCGCGGGTGTTCTCGGGGCTGAAGGAGAACATGCCGAACGGGGTGACGGCGCCCGGGAAGACGTTGCCGCCGTTCGTCGTGCCGATGAGCGGATCGACGTGTGCGGTCGGGTCGTCGACGAGACCGGGGGGTGCGGCGGAGGCCGCGAGGGCTGGGGTGGCGCCGGTGACGGCGAGAACGGCCGCCAGCAGCAGGGACGTAGGACGCAAACGCATGACGCGGCCCCTCCTTCTTCGGACGGGTCGCGCACCACAGGTCGCACAAGCCGCTGGGACAGTAACGTGCGCCACGCGTATCACGGAAGGGCGCGTGTGTCGGTGGGGACGCGCGAGGGCGTCACTCCGCTGGTCCAGCCCTTTCCGCCAACTAATTTGACATCGTTGTCCGTTGAGGCGGTAGAGTCATGCACAGACCACTCGACAACGTTGTCGCGCGTCACGTCGTCACAAGCCATGCACCATCCGCGTCGGCCACCACCCCCCTGTGCCGACACGGCTCGCGGACCCGGTGGCGCACAGCCCCACCGGGTCCGCCCTGAGCTGAGGGTTCGAGCGTGTTCGGACGGTGGCTCAGCCGACGCGGCAGGGAAGGGTCGTGGCCGTGTCGCCTCCGGAGCCGGTGACGACGTAGCCGAACGTCGTACTCTGCCCCGGACTGAGCGAGCCGTTCCAGTTGGCGTTGTGGACCATCACGCCCTGACCGCTGTAGGTGGCGTTGCCGTTCCAGAGACTGTCGACCTTCTGGCCGGACGGCAGGTTCCAGTCGACCATCCAGCCGAGCATCGGGACGTCGCCGGAGTTGGTGACGGTCACCTCGGACTGGTAGCCGCCGCTCCAACTGCCGGTGGTCCTGCGGGTGGCCGTGCAGGTACCCGGCACCGGTTCGGTCGGGTTGCCCGGCTCGTGGATGCCGGTGACCTCGCCGTTGCCGCCGTCGAAGACGACGTCGGAGCAGGAGTAGAAGGTCTCCGCGCTGTCCGAGCGCTGCCAGACCATGTAGATGATGTGGCGGCCGGACTTGTTGGCCGGAAGCTGACCGGTCCAGGAGTAGTTGGCCTCGACCGTGCCCGGGCTGCCGTTGAGCGGCGGGTGGTCGACGCTGAGGAACGGCTGCGACTCCATGTCGTTCCAGGTGAGCGTCTTCTTGGGGTCGAAGCCGTCCTTGGTGACGTAGACGTAGAACCAACCCGGGTGCGCGGCCCAGGCGTTGTAGGAGAAGTCGACCGTCTTGCCCGAGGTGAGGTGGGTGAGCGGCCAGTCGTCACGGGCCGCGTTGAAGCCCGTGAAGTTCGTGTTGCCGCCGCTGCACAACTGGCCGTCGGGGACGAAGCCGCGGGTGCGGCCCGCGCCGTCCGAGCGCAGCACCGAGAACCAGTTGTAGAACGGCGTGGTGCCGCTGACCTGTTGCGCGTTCTTGCAGGCCGGGTTGACCGGTTTGATCTCACCGGTGTCGGTCAGCCCGTCCTGCCAGCACAGGAAGGTGCGGCTGGCGGGCTTCATCGGGGTGCCGTGGGCCTCGGCCTTGCCGCCCGCGGTGAGGACGAGACTCAGAGCGGGGATGGTGGCGAGAAGGGAGACGAGGACCAGGAAGAGGGCTCTGGGGCGGGTCACCCTCGATAACTTTGTCAGGATCATGACAGTCCAGTCCGTTCCTTGAGGTACGGGCCGTGCGGGGTGTGTTGTGCGGGGTGTGTTGTTGCGTCGTTCGGGGTGTGTTGTTGCCGCGGGGTGGGAGCGGCACGCGGGCGGGTTCCGGTCCGTCCGCATGGGAGCGCTCCCACCCCACGTGTTGCGGAAGGTAGCGCGAACCGGGGCGACTGTAAACAGTCTGCGGCTCTTCAGCCGCCCGCGCGGTCCGACATCCGGGCTCTCAGTACGTCGACCTCGCAGCCCGGCGCGAAGGGGTCGAAGCCGTGCTCGGCCAGCCAGCGAACGATCAGCAGGCTCCGCAACGACCACCACGCGCGGATGACGTCGAGGTCGACGTCGATGCCGTAGCCGGCGATGACGTCGTCGAGGTGCCGCTCGTGTTCGAGCGTGAAGGTGGCGAGGTCGTGGAGGGCGTCGCCCCGGCCCGCCTCGGACCAGTCGATGATGCCCGTGACCTCGTCGCCGTCGACGAAGACGTGCGCGATCTGCAGGTCGCCGTGCGTGAACGCCGGCGTCCACGGCCGGAGCGCGGCCTCGGCGACCTGGCGGTTGCGGGTGACGAGGTCGGCGGGCAGGACGCCGATCGCCACGAGCGACGCGCACTCGCGGTCGAGTTCCGCCGCCAGCGCGGCGGCGCTCCGGCCCGCCTGGCCCGTCCGGGACGGCAGCGGCGCCTCGTGCAGCTTCCGGATGGCGGCGCCCGCCGCGGCCCACGCCTCCGGCGACCCGGTGGACGGCCCGCCGAGGCGTCCGAGGGTGGTCCCCGGGAGCGCGGCGAGCGCCAGCACGGACGGCTTGCGCCAGAGGATCCTCGGGGTCGGGACCGGCACGAGGGACATCACCTCGGCCTCGGCGTCGATGCGCGCCTGATCGCCGTCCACCTTCAGGAACACGTCACCGACGCGCAGCGTGGCACGTTCGGAATGGGCGACGACTACTTCGACCTCATTCATGGGCGATCAGTATCGCGGGGATGTCGGGCGGCGTCGCCCGGTTTGTGGCGCGCGATGACGGGGCCGGCCGTGGTGCGCCAGCCTGAGCACTCGTCTTGGTGGCGTGTCACCGGGGGTGCGTCACCGGGGGCACCGGGGGGTCTGGTGGTTTGTCGGTGCTTGGTGGGCGGGTGCGAGTGGCCGAGGGCGAGCGGCCGGGTGCAAGTGGGCGGGTGCGGGTGGCCGTGCCCGAGTGGACGGGTCAAGTGGGCGGGTGGAAGCGGCCGTAGTCGAGTGGCCGTTGTGGAAGCGGCCGCGCCCGAGCGGGCGGGTGCGAGTGGGCGGGTGCGAGTGGCCTCGCCCGGGCGGCCGCGCCCGGGCGGGCGGGTGCAAGCGGCCGAGCCCGAGTGGCCGGTGCGAGTGGCCGTGTCGTGGTCTCTCGCATGTGCGGGCGCCTGGGGCCGGCCCGTGGAGTCGGTGGGCCGGGCCCAGGTGGCCGGAGGGGCTCAGCGTTTGAGCGTGAAGGTGAAGTCGCTCGAGAGCCTGGTGTTCAGGCGGACGGCCGAGACGAGGTTGCCCTCGGTGATCGCCCTTTCGACCTCGGCCCGGGGAAGACCGCAGCCTTCGGCGATCAGCCGCACCGGCCGGACCGGGATCCGTGCCGCGAAGCGGACCGAGACGTCGATCACCTCACGGTCCAGGTGATCCGATCCGCCGGTGTCGAGGCGCCAGGCGTCGTCCCAGTCCAGGGCGATGCGGTTGCGGCGCCGCAGAGCCGGGTCCTGGAGCAACTCGGCTGCCAGGTCAGGGTCGTTGTCGTGCAGCCGGTCCAGCAGCTCGGGTCGTACGGAACGCACCTGCGCCCGCTCCAGGACCGTGAGCTTCGCCGTGTCCCCGCAGCCGGTGCAGAGCACGAGGAGCCAGGCGTCGAGAAGCTTGTGGTGGGCGTTGACGCGGAACTTGCCGTTCGCTCGGAAGCTGTCCGACGCGCACGTGTGGCAGCGGCGCAGGACGAGGGGCAGGCAGGTGGGCATGACCACCCAGGAGGTGAGCACAGAAGTACACCGGTTTCAGTGAGAAAGCCGCAGCAGGAAGCAGCGCGGCGCACAGGTGCGACGCGCGACCAATCAGCGTTCGGGGGGTCTCACACGGTGTACAACGGCACGTCCTTGCCTCGGCGACTCGGTCCGGCAGCACGCTAACCGCGCGCTGCGGTGCCGATCCACCGGTTTTCGACCGGCCGACCGACGGCACTCCTGGCGTTACACCGACGCCCCGTTGCCCGAGACCGCCCGCTGCTCCGCCTCGGCCTCCACGGCCGCCGGGAGATCGACCGTGAACTCCGTACGCCCGGGGACGCTGTCGACGTGAATGCGGCCTCCGTGCGCCGCCGTGATCGCCGCCGCGACGGCCAGCCCCAGCCCGGAGCCTCCGGAGCCGGCGTCGGTGCGGGAGCGGGACGTGTCGGCCCGGGTGAAGCGTTCGAAGACCGTGGGCAGGAGGGGCGCGGGGATGCCGGGGCCGTCGTCGCGGACGCGGATCACACGGCGTTCGGCCGTGGACCGCACCGATGCCGTCACCGTGGTGCCGGCCGGGGTGTGCATCCTCGCGTTGGACAGGAGGGCGGCCACCACCTGGCGCAGGCGGGCCTCGTCGCCGGTCACCGACGCCGGTGCGTCCAGGCTCAGTTCGAGCCGCCAGTCATGGCCGCCGGCCGCCGCCCGCGCTTTCCGCACCGTCTCGGCGACCAGCGCCGCCATGTCCACGTCGCGGGAGTCCAGGGGGCGGCCCTCGTCGAGACGGGCCAGCAGGAGGAGGTCCTCCACCAGGCCCGTCATCCGTGCCGACTCCGCCGAGACCCGGCGCCAGGCCAGCACCGGTTCGACGCGGTCGGTGCCGCGGTTCATCAACTCGGCGTATCCGGCGATCGAGGCGAGCGGGGTACGGAGTTCGTGGCTGGCGTCGGCCAGGAAGCGTCGCATGCGTTCCTCGCTGCGCCGCATGCCTTCCTCGCTGCGCCGTACCCGCTCCTCGCTCCGCCGGATCCGCTCCTCGTCGCGCTGCCGCTCGGCGAGGGACGACTCCACCTGGTCGAGGAGATGGTTGAGCGCTGCGCCGACCTGGCCGGCCTCGCTGCCCGGGTCGGTGTCGCGTGCGGGCACCCGGGTCAGGCCGGTGATCCCGCCGTCCCCGAGCGGGGCGCGGGAGACTTCGGCAGCGGTGGCGGCCACCCGGCCGAGGGGGCGCAGTTGCCGTCGTATGACCACCGCGCAGACGCAGCCGGCGGCGGCGAGCCCGGCCACGGCCACGCCTGTCTCGATCGTCACGAGTGCGTCGAGGGTGTCCTGGACGTCGTCCATGGGCAGCCCGGCGAGGACCCGGACGTCTCCGTCCTCCAGGACCGTGACCCGGTAGGTGCCGAGGCCGGGCACGGTCCGGGTGTGCATCGCGCCGTCGGCCCGGAGCCCGGCCAGGGCGGAGCGCTGGCCGGTGCCGAGGTCGTGGACGGGGTCGTGCACGGGATCGTTGGCGGAGGCGTCCTGGACCACGACGGCCGCGGAGAGGACTGCGCCCTTCTCGTCCAGCCGGGCGGAGAGCGTCCCGGCGGGCTGCCCGGTCCCCCTCAGGAAGGTCGGGTCGTCCGCGCCGTCCGGGTGCGAGGAGGCCCTGCTCAGGGCCCGTTCGGCGGTGTCGAGGACGCGGTCGTCCAGGTTGCCCATCAGATAGGCGTGCTGGAAGAGCGCGGTGATCACGCCCATCGCGACACAGACGACGACCAGGGTGGCGCCGACGAGGACGTACAGGCGGGTACGGATGGACCGGGTGCGCGCCCCGGCGCTGGACCGCCGGAGAGTCTCCCGGCCTCCGCGGGCCCGCTGGACCGGGCCGGGTCCGGGCAAGGGCTGGGTGACGCGGTCGTCGGCCGGGTCGGGCGGCGTGCTGTCGGGCGCAGTGGCGGGGGGTGTGCGACCGCGGTTAGCGGGAGGGGCGCTGCGCCCGTCCGGTGCCGGGTGGGGGCGCCGGGCCGCCTCGGTGACGGCGCCGGGCGGTACGTCGTCGAGTGCGGGCCTGTCGTCGGCGATGAGCCCGCGTACGCGGCCGGTTCGGTACCCGGGTGTGCCAGTCATGTACCGATCGTGTCCCCGCCCGCTGAGGGAATCCTGTGTTCCGCCTGAGGGTGGGTGATGACCTGCGGTGACGGGGGAGGTACGGCGAAGGGCCGCACTCCCGTGACGGGGAGTGCGGCCCTCGGATGCCCGAAAGGACGTGCCCAGGGGCTTACTTGCGGATCAGGCTGCGCAGCACGTACTGCATGATGCCGCCGTTGCGGTAGTAGTCGGCCTCACCGGGGGTGTCGATGCGGACGACCGCGTCGAACTCGACGCCCGTGTCGGTGGTGACCTTGACCGTGCGCGGTGTGGTGCCGTTGTTGAGCTCCTCGACGCCGGTGAAGGAGAAGGTCTCCTCGCCGGTCAGGCCGAGGGTGGCGGCGGACTGGCCCTCCGGGAACTGCAGCGGCAGGACGCCCATGCCGATGAGGTTCGAGCGGTGGATGCGCTCGTACGACTCGGCGATGACGGCCTTGACGCCGAGGAGCGCGGTGCCCTTGGCGGCCCAGTCGCGGGACGAGCCGGAGCCGTACTCCTTGCCGGCCAGGATGGCCAGCGGGATGCCCTGCTCGATGTAGTTGCGGGAGGCGTCGTAGATGAACGACACCGGACCGCCGTCCTGGGTGAAGTCGCGGGTGTAGCCGCCTTCCGTCCCCGGCGCGATCTGGTTGCGCAGACGGATGTTGGCGAAGGTGCCGCGGATCATGACCTCGTGGTTGCCTCGGCGCGAGCCGTAGGAGTTGAAGTCACGACGCTCCACACCGTGCTCGGTGAGGTACTTGCCGGCCGGGGTGTCGGCCTTGATGGCGCCGGCGGGCGAGATGTGGTCGGTCGTCACCGAGTCGCCGAGCTTGGCGAGCACGCGGGCGCCGGTGATGTCGGAGACCGGGGTGGTCTCCATCGTCATGCCCTCGAAGTACGGGGGCTTGCGGACGTAGGTCGACTCCGCGTCCCACTCGAAGGTGTTGCCGGTCGGGATCGGCAGCGCCTGCCACTGGGCGTCGCCCGCGAAGACGTCGGAGTAGGACTTGTTGAACATGTCCTCGCCGATGGCGTTCGCCACGACGTCGTTGACCTCGGCCTCGGAGGGCCAGATGTCCTTCAGGTAGACGGCGTTGCCGTCCTGGTCGACACCGAGCGCGTCCTTGGTGATGTCCACCTTCATGGAGCCGGCGAGGGCGTACGCGACGACCAGCGGCGGGGAGGCCAGGTAGTTCATCTTGACGTCGGGGTTGATACGGCCCTCGAAGTTCCGGTTGCCGGAGAGGACCGAGGTGACCGCGAGGTCGTGGTCGTTGACGGCCTGGGAGACCTCCTCCGGCAGCGGGCCGGAGTTGCCGATGCAGGTGGTGCAGCCGTAGCCGACGAGGTTGAAGCCGACCTTGTCGAGGTAGGGGGTCAGGCCCGCCTTGTCGAAGTAGTCGGTGACGACCTTGGAGCCCGGGGCGAGGGTGGTCTTGACCCACGGCTTGCGGGTCAGGCCCTTCTCCACGGCCTTCTTCGCGACGAGCGCGGCGGCGACCATGACGTACGGGTTCGAGGTGTTGGTGCAGGAGGTGATGGCCGCGACCGTCACCGCGCCGTGGTCGATCTCGTACGTCGAACCGTCGGGGGCGGTCACGGTGACCGGGTTGGACGGGGCGCCGTTCGGGGCGACGGCCGGGGCGTCGGAGGCCGGGAAGGACTCCTGGCCCGCCTCGTCCACGGAGTCGACGTAGTTGCGCACGTCGACCTTGAACTGCTCGGCGGCGTTCGCGAGGACGATGCGGTCCTGCGGGCGCTTCGGGCCGGCGATGGAGGGGACGACCGTGGAGAGGTCGAGCTCCAGCTTCTCCGAGAAGTCCGGCTCGGCCTTCGGGTCCAGCCAGAGGCCCTGCTCCTTGGCGTACGCCTCGACGAGCGCGAGCTGCTGCTCGGAGCGGCCGGTGAGCTTGAGGTACTTGATGGTCTCGTCGTCGATCGGGAAGATCGCGGCGGTCGAGCCGAACTCCGGCGACATGTTGCCGATGGTGGCGCGGTTCGCGAGGGAGGTGGCGGCGACGCCCTCGCCGTAGAACTCGACGAACTTGCCGACGACGCCGTGCTTGCGCAGCATCTCGGTGATGGTGAGCACCAGGTCGGTGGCGGTGGTGCCGGGCTTGAGCTCACCGGTCAGCTTGAAGCCGACGACGCGCGGGATGAGCATGGAGACCGGCTGGCCGAGCATCGCGGCCTCGGCCTCGATGCCGCCGACGCCCCAGCCCAGCACACCGAGGCCGTTGACCATGGTGGTGTGCGAGTCGGTGCCGACGAGGGTGTCGGGGTAGGCCTGGCCGTTGCGGACCATGACCGTGCGCGCCAGGTGCTCGATGTTGACCTGGTGGACGATGCCGGTGCCGGGCGGGACGACCTTGAAGTCGTCGAACGCGGTCTGGCCCCAGCGCAGGAACTGGTAGCGCTCGCGGTTGCGGCCGTACTCCAGCTCGACGTTCTGCGCGAAGGCCTCGTTGGTGCCGAACTTGTCGGCGATGACGGAGTGGTCGATGACCAGCTCGGCCGGGGAGAGCGGGTTGACCTTCGCCGGGTCGCCGCCGAGCTCCTTGACGGCCTCACGCATGGTGGCGAGGTCGACGACACAGGGCACGCCGGTGAAGTCCTGCATGATCACGCGGGCGGGCGTGAACTGGATCTCCTGCGACGGCTGGGCCTGGGAGTCCCAGCTGCCGAGGGCGCGGATGTGGTCGGCGGTGATGTTCGCGCCGTCCTCGGTACGGAGCAGGTTCTCCAGCAGAACCTTGAGGCTGTACGGCAGGCGGGCCGAGCCCTCCACCTTGTCCAGCCGGAAGATCTCGTACGACTCGTCGCCCACGCTCAGCGTGGCGCGGGCGTCGAAGCTGTTCGCCGACACGACAGTCTCCTTCATTTTTGTGCGCTTACCACCGCATCCTGCCGCCACGCCGTCTTGGCCGATCCGCTAAGGTAAGGCTAAGTTAGGTATGCCTTACTGCCAGACCCAGCGAAAGCGTGCGACTGCGGTACGCCTCGGCAGATATCTCGATGTCGAGATAACTCTAGTACATGAGGCCGGGATGGTCATGCCCGGCCTCGCTGTGATGTGCGGCGCTTCCACGGAATTCCCCGCGAGCGTCCACGCCCAGGCCCAGGTCCGGGAACCGCGCCCCCCGCCTTCCGCGGCGCGATCCCCGTCGGACATCCCCAACTCGCCCATGACGACGGGGTGATACGAACCCCGCACCCATCACTTCGCCGAGCCGGGGTATTCGAACGAGGTCGAAAGCACGCGACCGACCTACGAGGGAGGCCCCCATGGCGCTCACTTTCCGCAAGAGTTTCCGGATCCTTCCCGGAGTGCGGCTGAACATCAACCGGCACTCCTGGTCCATCACGACCGGTGGCGGAAGCCACGGACCGAAGCACACCCACAGCAGCACGGGACGTCGTACGACATCGATGGATTTGCCCGGACCTTTCGGATGGCGTCGGACCCGTACCGCCAAGCGTCACTGACGTTCCCTCAGGTCAACGGGGGCCTCTCACCCGAGCGGACCCCTCGGAATGCGCCATCTCATATCTGAGATAGCCTCAAGCTCATGGCAGACGACTACCTCGTACGTATCGGCAAGCTCATCCGTGACGCCCGACAGCACCGTGGCTGGACACAGTCGCAGCTCGCCGAGGCGCTCGGCACCAGCCAGAGCGCCGTCAATCGCATCGAGCGCGGCAACCAGAACATCAGCCTTGAGATGATCGCCCGTATCGGCGAGGCACTGGACAGCGAGATCGTCTCTCTGGGCTACGCGGGCCCGATGCATCTGCGGGTGGTCGGAGGCCGTCGGCTGTCCGGCGCCATCGACGTCAAGACGAGCAAGAACGCGTGCGTGGCCCTGCTCTGCGCCTCGCTCCTCAACAAGGGGCGGACGGTGCTGCGCAGGGTCGCCCGCATCGAGGAGGTCTACCGCCTGCTGGAGGTGCTGAGCTCCATCGGGGTGCGCACCCGGTGGATCAACGGCGGTGTCGACCTGGAGCTGGTGCCGCCGGCCGAGCTGGACATGGACGCCATCGATGCCGAGGCGGCCGTCCGCACGCGCTCGATCATCATGTTCCTCGGCCCGCTGCTGCACCGCATGGACGGCTTCAAACTGCCGTACGCCGGCGGCTGCGATCTCGGCACCCGGACCATCGAGCCGCACATGATCGCGCTGCGCCGGTTCGGCCTGGACGTCGCGGCGACCGAGGGTCAGTACCACGCCCGGGTCGACCGCGCGGTCCGCCCCGACCGTCCGATCGTGCTGACCGAGCGCGGCGACACCGTGACGGAGAACGCGCTGCTCGCGGCCGCCCGCCACGACGGCGTCACCGTCATCCGCAACGCCTCCTCCAACTACATGGTCCAGGACCTGTGCTTCTTCCTGGAGGCGCTCGGGGTCCGGGTCGAGGGCATCGGCACCACCACCCTCACCGTGCACGGCGTGCCGAACATCGACGTGGACGTCGACTACTCCCCCTCGGAGGACCCGGTCGAGGCGATGAGCCTGCTGGCCGCGGCCGTGGTGACCGAGTCGGAACTCACGGTGCGCCGGGTGCCGATCGAGTTCCTGGAGATCGAGCTCGCGGTCCTGGAGGAGATGGGGCTCGACCACGACCGCACGCCGGAGTACTTCGCCGACAACGGCCGCACCCGCCTGGTCGACCTCACGGTCCGCCCCTCCAAGCTGGAGGCGCCGATCGACAAGATCCACCCGATGCCGTTCCCCGGCCTCAACATCGACAACGTCCCGTTCTTCGCGGCGATCGCGGCGGTCGCACAGGGCCAGACCCTCATCCACGACTGGGTCTACGACAACCGCGCGATCTATCTGACGGATCTGAACCGCCTCGGCGGACGCCTCCAACTCCTCGACCCGCACCGGGTGCTGGTGGAGGGCCCGACCCGCTGGCGCGCCGCCGAGATGATGTGCCCGCCCGCCCTGCGCCCCGCGGTGGTCGTCCTCCTGGCGATGATGGCGGCCGACGGCACGTCGGTCCTGCGCAACGTCTATGTCATCAACCGGGGTTACGAGGACCTGGCCGAGCGGCTCAACTCGATCGGGGCGCAGATCGAGATCTTCCGGGACATCTGACGCGACGGTACGGTCCGGGATCGTCGCCCTGTGGCCGACGGTGCCGAGCGGACGACTGTACGGTGCGTCTCCTTCGTGCCGGTCCTTCGTGCCGGGCAGTTGTCCGCTTCGGTTCCCGTCCCCTGCCGTCCCGTTCCGCTTTACCGGCCCGCCTTGAAAACCGATCGGTTTTCATTTTGTCCTGTTCGCGTTACCCTCACAGCATGACCACCGCAGTGAAGCCAAGCCCGAGAGAGCGGCTGCTGAAGGCAGCGGCCACGCTCACCTACCGCGACGGTGTCGGCATCGGCGTCGAGGCGCTGTGCAAGGCGGCGGGTGTGTCGAAGCGCTCGATGTACCAGCTGTTCGAGAGCAAGGACGAGCTGCTGGCCGCGAGCCTGACGGAGCGGGCCGCCGCCTACGTGGCGGCCCTCCTGCCCGCGGCGGACGACGGCAGGTCACCCCGCGAGCGAGTCCTGTACGTCTTCGCGCAGGTGGAGTCGCAGTCGGCCGAGCCCGAGTTCCGGGGCTGCCCCTACCTGGCCGTACAGATCGAGCTCAAGGACCAGGACCACCCCGCGAGCCAGGTGGCCCACCGGATCAAGGCCGACCTGACGGCCTTCTTCCACGCCGAGGCCGAGCAGGGCGGCGCGAGCGACCCCGGCCTGCTGGCCCGGCAGCTCAGCCTGGTCTTCGACGGCGCCAGTGCCCGGGCGGGCATCGGGGCGGACAGCATGGCCGGGCTCATCGCGCCCACAGTCACCGCGCTGCTCGATGCGGCAGGCATGCGCTGAGGCGACGCGGCGCGGCCTTGTCGGTTTTGCGGGCCGCCCCTGCGCGGCCCGACGCGCGTCCCGCCGTCATGGATCGCCTATCTTGGCGCCTATGCAGTCCTACACGATCGGCCAGGCGGCGCGTCTGCTCGGGGTGAGTCCGGACACCGCGCGGCGCTGGGCGGACGCCGGGCGCGTTCCCACGCACCGGGACGAGGGCGGGCGGCGCCTGATCGACGGGAAGGATCTTGCCGCCTTCTCCGTGGAGCTGGCCAAGGGCGACGGCGGCGAGGAGGACATCTCCCACACCTCCGTCCGCAACGCCTTCCCCGGCATCGTCACCGCCGTGAAGCTCGGGGACGTCGCGGCCCAGGTGGAGATCCAGGCGGGCCCGCATCGCCTGGTGTCACTGCTGACGCGGGAGGCCGTGGAGGAACTGGGCCTCGAGGTCGGCGTGGAGGCCATCGCCCGGGTGAAGTCGACGAACGTGCACATCGACCGCGCCTGACCGCGGCCGCCCTGCGTACCGAGGTTCAGAGGGTGAGCAGTTCCTCGTGGAAGCCGCCGAACTCCCTCTCGGTGTCGATGAGATGGATCTCCAGGATCCAGTGGCAACGGCGTCCGGCCTTGTCGGTGCGGCGCAGGGGGGTGTCGTTGGCGGGGGTGATGTACGACTCCACGTCGGCGCCGTCGATCCACTCGTGCGGGAACTCCCCCACCAGGTGACCGGCGTGCCACCCGCCCAGTGCCCAGCCGGACTCGGCGGCCAGCCGCTCGACCTCGGCGTACAGCTGCGCGCCGGTGATGTCCGGGTCGGCCTCGAAGCGGCTCCGGCCCGCGGCGAAGATCTTCGGCAGGTCGTCGTGGAGGCGGTGCTTGACCGGGTCGTCGCCGAGGACGAAGGTCCGGCCGAAGTCCGCCTCGTACTCCTCGAAGATCGGGCCGAAGTCCGCAAAGACGATGTCGTCCGCGCCGATCACCCGGTCCGGCGGGTTCTCCCGATACGGCATGAGCGTGTTGGGCCCGGAGCGCACGATCCGTTTGTGCCAGTGCCGGGTGGTGCCGAACAGTTCGTTCGCCAGGTCCCGGATCCGGTCGCTGACCGCCCGCTCCCCCTCGCCCGGCGCCACCAGCCCGCGCGCCTCGATCTCCGCGAAGAGCCGGGCGGCCTTCGCCTGGGCGTCCAACAACTGTGCCGCGCGCGTGGGTTCGTCATCCGCCATGGGCCCGAACGTAATCACCCGGATCATCCCCGGCAACGCAATTCGGTGGGTGAGTGGGCGGCGGGTGAGTGGGCGGTCAGCGGCTGCCCGGCTAGCGGATGCCGGACCCGACCCCGTCGGCCGTACAAACGCACATGCCAACCTGATAGATCACAGATCCGGCTCATGCGGTGCCACAAGAGATTTTCACCTCGCATCTGCGTCATTATCATCGGGATGGGGTCCGTCCGGGCCGCAAGCGATTCGTGTCCGTCAGGACCCAGAGGGAGTGGACCCGTGATGACCCGTACCGCGCGTCGGAACCGCCGGAGCCTGCAGGTGGCCGGGGTCGGCGCCGTCGCGCTGCTGGCCCTCAGTGCCTGCTCGTCGTCCGGCTCGGACTCCTCGTCCACGACCTCGGGTTCCTCGGCGTCCGGCAAGCTCTCCGGAACGGTGACCGTCTTCGCCGCGGCCTCGCTCAAGGAGAGCTTCACGACGCTGGGCAAGCAGTTCGAGCAGGCCCACCCCGACACGAAGATCACCTTCAGCTTCGGCGGCAGCGACTCGCTGGCCGCGAGCATCACCGGCGGGGCCCCGGCGGACGTGTTCGCCTCGGCCAGCCCCAAGACGATGAAGATCGTCACGGATGCCGGGGACGCCTCCGGTACGCCCGCGACCTTCGTGCGCAACCAGCTGGAGATCGCCACCCTGCCCGGCAACCCGCACAGGATCGCGTCCCTGAAGGACCTGACCGGCTCGGACCTGAAGGTCGTCCTGTGCGACAAGCAGGTGCCCTGCGGCGCCGCCGCCCAGAAGGCCCTCGACACCAGCGGACTGAAGCTGACGCCGGTCTCCTACGAGCAGGACGTCAAGGCCGCGCTGACGAAGGTCGAGCTGAAGGAGGCCGACGCGGCCGTCGTCTACAAGACCGATGTGCACGCCGCGGGTGACAAGGTGGAGGGCGTGGAGTTCCCCGAGTCCGCCGACGCCGTCAACGACTACCCGATCACCCTGCTCAAGAACGCGCGGAACACCGGCACCGCCAAGGCGTTCATCGCGCTGGTGCGGTCCGCCGAGGGCCAGAAGGTGCTGACCGGGGCGGGGTTCCTCAAGCCGTGACCGTTCCCTCCCCGGGCAGGGCCGATGCCGCGACCGAGACCCTCCGGGGCGGGCCGTGGCGCCGTCGCGTCCGAACGGGTGGGGGCGGCGGCCGTGGTGTGCCGCTGCCGCTGCTGGTGCCCGCGCTGCTCGGTCTGGCGTTCCTGACCGTGCCGCTGGTGGCACTTCTCGTACGGGCGCCCTGGCGGAGCATGCCCGAGCAGCTGACCAGCGCCGATGTGTGGCAGGCGCTTCAGCTGTCCCTGGTCTGCGCCACGGCCGCGACCGCGGTGAGCCTGGTCGTCGGGGTTCCGCTGGCCTGGCTGCTGGCCCGCGTCGAGTTCCGCGGCCGCGGGCTGGTTCGTGCCCTGGTCACCCTGCCGCTGGTCCTCCCCCCGGTCGTCGGCGGAGTCGCGCTGCTCATGGCGCTCGGGCGCAACGGGATCGTCGGCAAGTGGCTCGACGCCTGGTTCGGGATCACGCTCCCGTTCACCACGGCCGGGGTCGTGGTCGCCGAGGCGTTCGTCGCGATGCCGTTCCTCGTCATCAGCGTGGAGGGCACCCTGCGGGCCGCCGACCCGCGCTACGAGGAGGCGGCGACGACCCTGGGGGCCTCCCGCTTCACCGCGTTCCGCCGGGTCACGCTGCCGCTGATCGCACCGGGCATCGCGGCGGGCGCCGTCCTTGCCTGGGCGCGGGCGCTCGGCGAGTTCGGCGCGACGATCACTTTCGCCGGCAACTTCCCCGGCCGCACCCAGACCATGCCGCTCGCCGTCTACCTCGCCCTCCAGAGCGACCCGGAAGCGGCCATCGCCCTCAGCCTGGTCCTGCTGGCCGTGTCCGTGGCGGTGCTGGCGGGGTTGCGCGACCGCTGGATGACGGCGGGGTGAGGGCTGGTGCGGGATGGACTCCGGGGGCCGAGGAGGGCGGTTCCGCGGCCGAGGAGAGCGGGTCCGCTGCGGCCGAGGACCGCATGGCCGCTCGGGGCGGCGAGAGCAGGGCGGACGACACCGACGCGAGCCGCCGGCCACGTCAGGCCACTGACCGCCGTAGGCGCCGGGTGGATGACTGCGGGACGGCTCGGGGCAGCGACTGCCGAGGCCGCCTGGCCGGAGACGACGGGACAGCGCGGGCGGGTGGCTCCAGGAGGGCAAGGGCGGATGACTGCGGGACCGCTCGGACGGATGACGGCAGGACCAGCCCGGCCGACGCCTACGGGACGGCGAGGGCGGGTGACCGCGGGACGGCAAGGGCGAGTCACCACGGAAGAGCAAGGGCGAGTCACCACGCGACGGCAAGGGCGAGTCACCACGGAACAGCAAGGGCGAGTCACTACGCGACGGCTCAGGCGGGTGACGACGGGGCCGCTCCCGACAGCGACAGCAGAACGAGCCTGGGCGACGTCTCCCGACCACCTGGCAACCCACCCACCGCGACAGGCACCGACCGGCCCACACCGAAGCCCGTCCCAGCCCACGGCGGCAGCCGACGGCTGTCCCCCCGACGGCGACCGGAGGCCGTGCGATGAGTGAGAAGACCCGAGCCGCCACCCCCGGCACCCGCCCCCGGTCCGCCGTCGCCGTCGAGGGCCTTGACGCCCGTCTCGTCGTGGACCGCGGTGCCTTCCGACTCGACGTGTCGCTCACCGTCGCCCCCGGAGAGGTCGTCGCCCTCCTCGGTCCGAACGGTGCCGGCAAGACCACCGCACTGCGCGCTCTCGCCGGCCTGACCCCCCTCACCGACGGTCATCTGCGCCTGGACGGCACCGCGTTGGAGCGTACGGCCCCGGAATCCCGTCCCGTCGGTGTCGTCTTCCAGGACTACCTGCTGTTCCCGCACCTCACCGCCCTCGACAACGTCGCCTTCGGCCCGCGCTGCCAGGGCGCCACCAAGGCGGCGGCCCGCGCGCGGGCCGCCGAGTGGCTGGACCGGATGGGGCTAGCGGCCCACGCGGGCGCCAAGCCCCGCAAGTTGTCGGGTGGACAGGCCCAACGCGTAGCCCTGGCAAGGGCGTTGGCGACCCACCCCCGGCTGCTGCTCCTCGACGAGCCCCTGGCCGCCCTGGACGCCCGTACCCGCCTGGAGGTGCGGGCCCAACTCCGGCGCCACCTGGCAGAGTTCGAGGCCGTCGCCGTACTCGTCACGCACGACCCGCTGGACGCCATGGTCCTCGCCGACCGTCTCGTGGTCGTCGAACACGGCGAGGTCGTCCAGGAGGGCGCCCCGTCCCACATCGCCCGCCACCCGCGCACCGACTACATCGCCCAACTGGTCGGCCTGAACCTCTACCGGGGCGAGGCCGACGGCCATACGGTCCGCCTCGACGCCGGGCCCGCCCTCACCACCACGGAAGACCTCTCAGGACCGGTGTTCGTCGCCTTCCCGCCGAGCGCCGTGACCCTCTACCGCGAACCGCCCGCCGGCTCCAGCGCCCGCAACCACTGGCGCTGCGAGGTGGCCGGCCTGGAGACCCACGGCGACCAGATCCGCGCCGACCTCACCGGTGAACTCCCCCTCGCGGCGGACCTGACGACGGTGGCCGCGGCCGAACTCGATCTGCACCCCGGCGCGGAGGTCTGGGCGGCGGTGAAGGCGGCGCAGACGCACGCGTATCCCGTCTGAGCGAGGCGCCGCCCGAGGACCGGTACGAGACGGACCTCACCCGAACGGCCGTCCGGACGGGCTGCCCGGCCCACGCGTTCCTAGCGTGGTGAGCGCATGCGGGATGCGTCTGCCGGTCCCCCACCTCGCCCGGCCGGCGGACCGCAGGAGGAGGACACCATGAACCCGGCCACCCTCGAACACATCTCCGACGTCAAGGCGGGCTTCCGGTGACGGCCGCGGACGCCGCGCCCGCGCTGCGGTGCGCGAGCCGGCACTCCGGTCCGCGGGACGGGGAGGAGTGCGGGGCCCGCGCCCGCTTCCGGATCTCCTGCCACGCCCGGCCACCACTGGTCGTGTGCCCGCAACACCTGGGCCCCGCCCTGCTGTTGGCCGAGGGTGTGCTGTGGCCCCCGGAGATCGCACTGGTGCGTTGAGCGAGGGCCTCCGACATGACCGGCCGGCCGCTCAGCCCTTCGTCAAGGTGATGTCCTGCTGCCCGGCCGCGTGAAAGCGGGGCAGGGGCAGGCCGCCCTGGGGGCTGAGTTCCATGAGGGTGGCCTCGACGTGTGCCGCACCCGGCTCGAGGGCGCCCGGGGTGGGCTTGCCCGTGTTCTCCCAGATGTGCTCCACGCCGTCGCACACCGCGACGGTCCCGCCGATGCCGTGCCGGACCGACGTGGAACGCTGGGCCACGGAGGAACTCACGAACACCGGGCCCGTGCCGCCGGTGCAGCGATAGGTGCCGGACAGGATCACGGTGCCGTCCTCGGCGATACGTCCGCCGGGGTCGACGGTGACGGTCTCGTACGGGTCGGCGCTCGCCGGCAGCGTGGGGACGGCCAGCAGGAACAGCGCGGCACCGGCGGCGGCGACGAGAGCGGGGCGAACAGACACGGGGAGTACCTCCCGGGTGAGTGGAGTGGGAGCCTCCACTGCTACCGGGAACGCGCGCCCCCGGCCGTGATCGTCACTCCTTCGGTGGCGAGTCCGCACCGAGCGTCGTGGAACCGTCCGAGAGTTGTCCGCGTGTTGTCACGCTTCACGTCGGCCGGTTCCGATGAGTTCGCGACGAGAGCATGGTCTACACATACGGATACGGACCCCATGTGGGGGGTCCCAGCAATGTGGAGGTGCGCCATGTGTTCTCACCGGTCTTCGTGCGCTTCGTCCGACCGCACCGCCCCGCACGTCGTCGCGGCCCACCCCGAGCAGGGCTGGAATCTGCTGTGCAACGGCGCGATCGTCTTCGACGACACCGGCGAGCTGCTGCCCGACGGCCGGATCGTCGCACCGCACCGGGTGCCGGCCGGACAGCTGGCCGTCGCCGCCTGATCCCTTCCCCGCCCAAGCAAGCTGCCGCCTGGTCCCTCCCCCGCCCAAGCAAGCTGCCGCCTGGTCCCTCCCCCGCCAAAGGAAGCTACGGCAGCACGGCGAACCCGTCGAGTTCCACCGCCGCCTGGTCGTCCCACAGCCGCACGACCTCCACGACCGCCATCGCGGGGTAGTTCCTCCCCGCCAACTCCGCCCAGATGCGCCCGAGTTCGGCGGCATGTGTGCGGTAGGCGGCGATGTCGGTGGCGTAGACGGTGACGCGCGCGAGGTCGGACGGGCCGCCGCCGGAGGCCTTGAGGGCGGTGAGGAGGTTGGTGAGGGCCTTCTCGAACTGTTCCGGCAGGGACTCCCCGACCACTTTGCCGTCGGCGTCGAGCGCGGTCTGCCCCGCCAGGAAGACCACCCGGGACCCGGAGGCGACGACCGCGTGCGAGAAGCCGGTGGGCGGGGACAGTTCGGGCGGGTTGATGCGCTCGGCGGTCATGAAGCCTCCCTCGTCGTTACGGCATCATCGGCGCCCTCGGCCTCCAGCGTCGCCAGGCCCGCGTACAACTCCTTCGCGATGATGCCCCGTTGCACCTCGCTCGCCCCCTCGTAGATGCGCGGGGCGCGCACCTCCCGGTACAGGTGCTCCAGCAGATGACCGCGTTGCAGGGCGCGTGCGCCGTGCAGTTGGACCGCGGTGTCGACGACGTACTGCGCGGTCTCGGTGGCCAGGAGCTTCGCCATCGCCGCACGCTTGGGCACGTCCGGGGCGCCTTCGTCGTACGCCGTCGCGGCCGCGTACACCATGAGGCGGGCCGCGTCCGTGCGCAGGGCCATCTCGGCGACCGTGTGGGCGACGCTCTGCAGGTCCCGCAGCTTGCCGCCGAAGGCGTCCTGTCGGGCGGTGTGTCCGAGGGTGGCGTCCAGCGCCGCCTGTGCCATGCCGACCGCGAAGGCGCCGACGCTGGGCCGGAAGAGGTTGAGCGTGCCCATCGCGACCCGGAACCCGCGGTCCACCTCACCGAGGACGTCGTCGGCGCTCACCGGCACCGCGTCGAACGCGAGGGCGCCGATGGGGTGCGGGGAGAGCATGTCGAGGGGGGTGCCGGTGAGTCCGGGGCGGTCGGCGGGCACGAGGAACGCGGTCACGCCCCGGGCCCCGGCACCCGGGGTGGTGCGGGCGAAGACGGTGTAGAAGTCGGCCTCGGGGGCGTTGGAGATCCAGCACTTCTCCCCGGTGAGCCGCCACCTCGAGGAACCGTCGGACTCGGCCACGGGGTCACCGGTACGCGACCGGGCCCCCGACGCCCCGGCCGACGGGAGGACCGCGGACTCCGTCCCCGGCACGTCCTCCGACCGCACGTCTCCCGACACCGCTTCCGACCTCACATGCCCCGACGCCGCCCTCGCAGCCGACGCGTCAGGATCAGGCGATCCGCCCGCCGCTGCCCTCTCCGACTCCGCCCTCTCCGACTCCGCCCCCGGCGATCCACCCACCCCATCGGCCCTCGCCCCGGCCGCCTCCCCCCACTTCCCCCGCTCCGCCCGCAGCGCCAACCCCGCCGCGTCCGACCCCGCCCCCGGCTCGCTCAGCGCGAACGCGGCCACCGCGGTGCCGTCGCTCACCGCGGGCAGCCAGCGCTCCCGCTGGGCGGGGGTGCCGTGGGCGTGGACGGGGTGGGCGCCGAGGCCCTGGAGGGCGAGGGCCGTCTCCGCCTCGGTGCAGGCGTACGCGAGGGACTCCCGCATCAGGCAGAGGTCGAGGGCGCCGGAGGTGAACAGCAGTTCCAGCAGACCGAGTTGACCGAGCTCAGCGACCAGTGGGCGGTTCACCCGGCCCGGCTCGCCCTTCTCCGCCAGCGGGCGCAGCCGTTCCGCGGCCAGGGCGCGCAGTTCCGCACACCGGGCGGTCTGTGACGGTTCGAGCGAGAATGCGGGCATTGCCGGTCCCTTCTCGTCGACAGGGCCCCACGACAGTATCGCGTGCCGTTGACTGTCGTCACCAACACGATACGCTCCTTGTGCGAGCCCACCATCGACGCCCACGAGGCGGCCCACACGGCGGCCCACGCGGCCCGGAAGGCAAGGGGGCGACCCGCCATGAACGTCTCGGCCCACGTCGACACCTTCGCGCGCGACCACCTCCCGCCCCCCGACCAGTGGCCCGAGCTCCGCTTCGACCTGCCGGAGCTGCGCTACCCCGATCGGCTGAACTGTGCCGCCGAGCTGTTGACGGGCCCGCCCGACGAGCGCCCGGTGTTCCACACCCCGACCGGGGACACATGGACGTACGGCACACTGCGCGCCCGTGTCGACCGGCTCGCCCACCTGCTCACCGGCGACCTCGGGGTGGTCCCAGGCAACCGGGTCCTGCTGCGCGGCCCGACCACCCCCTGGCTCGCGGCCTGCTGGCTGGCGGTGCTGAAGGCGGGCGCGGTCGCCGTGACGGTGCTGGCCCAGCAGCGGCCGCACGAGCTGGCCACGATGTGCGAGATCGCGCGCGTCGAGCACGCCCTGTGCGACATACGCGCCGTGGACGATCTCGCCAAGGCCGAGATACCGGGCCTCAGGATCACGACCTACGGCGGCGACGCCCCCGACGACCTGCTGAACCGCGAGGCGCCCGGAACGCCGTACACCGCCGTGCGGACCGCGGCCGACGACGTGGCGCTGATCGCCTTCACCTCCGGGACCACCGGGCGCCCCAAGGGCTGTATGCACTTCCACCGGGATGTGCTGGCGATAGCGGACACCTTCTCCAAGCATGTGCTGCGACCCCATGTGGACGATGTCTTCGCCGGCAGTCCCCCGCTCGGTTTCACCTTCGGCCTCGGCGGGCTGGTGATCTTCCCGATGCGCGCGGGCGCCAGCTCCCTCCTCCTCGAACAGGCCCATCCCCAGCAGCTGCCGCCGGCGATCGCCGAGCACCGCGTCTCCGTCCTGTTCACCGCCCCCACCGCCTATCGCGCCATGCTCGACGGACTCGACGCGTACGACATCTCGTCCCTGCGCCGCTGTGTCTCCGCCGGCGAGAACCTGCCCGCGGCCACCTGGCGGGCCTGGCAGGAGCGGACCGGGCTGCGGATCGTCAACGGCATCGGCGCCACCGAACTGCTGCACATCTTCATCTCCGCGGCCGACGAGGACATCCGGCCCGGGACGACCGGGGTGCCCGTACCCGGTTGGCAGGCGCGCGTGGTCGACGAGACGGGTCGCGAGCTGCCCGACGGCGAACCCGGCCTGCTCGCCGTGCGCGGCCCCGTCGGCTGCCGCTATCTCGCCGATCCCCGGCAGCGCGAGTACGTACGGAACGGCTGGAACATCACGGGCGACACATACATCCGGGAGAACGACGGTTACTTCCGCTATGTGGCCCGCGCGGACGACATGATCATCTCTGCCGGGTACAACATCGCCGGACCGGAGGTCGAGGACGCCCTGCTGCGGCACCCGGACGTGATCGAGGCGGCGGTCGTGGGGCGGGCCGACGAGGCGCGCGGGCAAGTGGTCGTCGCCTTCGCCGTCCTCAAGGAGGGCGCAGAGCGGGACGCCGACACGCTGCGCACCTTCCTCAAGGCCGAACTGGCGCCCTACAAATGCCCGCGCGAGATCGTCTTCCTGGACGCGCTGCCGCGGACGGCGACCGGCAAACTCCAGCGGTTCAGGCTGCGCACCGATGGTGACCAGCAGTGATCCACACGACCTAAGATGATCAACGTGTCCGACCAGCATGCACCACGGTCTCTCATCGTCACGCTCTACGGAGCCTACGGCCGCTTCATGCCGGGCCCCGTGCCCGTCGCCGAGCTCATCCGGCTGCTGGCAGCGGTCGGCGTGGACGCACCCTCCGTACGGTCGTCCGTGTCCCGCCTGAAACGGCGCGGGCTGCTGCTGCCGGCCCGCACCGCACAGGGCGCGGCCGGGTACGGGCTGTCGCCGGACGCCCGTCAGCTGCTCGACGACGGCGACCGGCGCATCTACGCGGTGACCCCGCCCGAGGACGAGGGCTGGGTGCTCGCCGTGTTCTCGGTGCCCGAGTCGGAGCGGCAGAAGCGGCACGTGCTGCGCTCGCGGCTGGCCGGGCTCGGCTTCGGCACGGCGGCCCCCGGGGTCTGGATCGCGCCGGCCCGGTTGTACGAGGAGGCCCGGCACACGCTCCAGCGGCTCCGGCTCGACCCGTACGTGGACTTCTTCCGCGGCGAGCACCTCGGCTTCGCGGCGACCGCCGAGGCCGTGGCCCGCTGGTGGGACCTGGCCGCGATCGCCAAGGAGCACGAGGCGTTCCTGGACCGCCACGCGCGCGTGCTGCACGACTGGCAGGACCGGGCCGACACCCCGCCCGAGGAGGCCTACCGCGACTACCTCCTCGCCCTCGACTCCTGGCGCCATCTCCCCTACGCCGACCCCGGCCTGCCCGCCGCGCTGCTGCCCGAGGACTGGCCGGGCGAGCGGGCGGCCGCGGTGTTCCGGGGCCTGCACGAGCGACTGCGGGACGCGGGTGCCGCGTTCGCGGGTGTGTGACCGGCGACGAGACACGCCACTGCCTCTCCGCCGGTCTGCTTCTCCTGCGCAGCGCACCGCCGATCCGCGTCGGCGGGTCTCAACTGCCCAGCACGAGACGGGGTTTCGGCCCGTCCGTGCGGCCGGTCCGGGGTCGCCGGCTGCCCGCGCGGTAGGGGTCCGGCCAGCGGGCGCCGGGGCCGTCGTACCCCTGCTCGGCGGCCGCGTGCAGGGTCCAGTTCGGGTCGTGGAGATGCGGCCGGGCCAGCGCGCACAGGTCCGTGCGCCCGGCCAGGATCAGTGAGTTGACGTCGTCCCAGGAGGAGATGGCGCCGACCGCGATCACCGGGATCCCGGTCTCGTGACGGATCCGGTCGGCGTACGGCGTCTGGTACGACCGCCCGTACTCCGGCTGCTCCTCGGCCACGACCTGCCCGGTCGACACGTCGATCGCGTCGGCGCCGTGCGCGGCGAAGGCGCGGGCGATCTCGACGGCGTCCTCGGCCGTGTTGCCGCCCTCGGCCCAGTCGGTGGCGGAGATGCGGACGGTCATGGGCCGTTCCTGCGGCCACACTCCCCTGATGGCGTCGAAGACTTCGAGCGGGAAGCGGAGGCGCTTCGCGAGCGAGCCGCCGTAGGCGTCGGTGCGCCGGTTGGTCAGCGGGGAGAGGAAGCCGGAGAGCAGATAGCCGTGGGCGCAGTGCAGTTCGAGGAGGTCGAAGCCGGCCCGGACGGCGCGCCAGGCGGCAGCCGTGAACTGTTCGCGGATATCGGTCAGTTGTGCGCGGCCGAGCTCGCGCGGGGTCTGGTTGCAGGGCCGGTACGGGATCGGGGAGGGCGCCACGACCGGCCAGTTGCCCTCCGGCAGCGGCTCGTCGATGCCCTCCCACATCAGCTTGGTCGAGCCCTTGCGGCCGCTGTGGCCGAGCTGGACGCCGATCGCGGTGCCCGGTGACCGCGTGTGGACGAAGTCGGTGATCCGCTTCCACGCCTCGGCCTGCCTGCCGGTGTAGAGGCCGGTGCAGCCGGGCGTGATGCGCCCCTCGGGCGAGACGCACACCATCTCGGTCATCACCAGCCCGGCGCCGCCGAGCGCCCGGGCGCCCAGGTGGACCAGATGGAAGTCGCCGGGGATGCCGTCGGTGGCGGAGTACATGTCCATCGGCGACACCACGACCCGGTTGCGCAGAGTCAGACCGCGCAGCCGGAACGGGGTGAACATCGGGGGCGTGCCGGGCGGGCAGCCGAACTCGCGCTCCACGGCGCCGGTGAAGCGGGCGTCGCGCAGCCGCAGGTTGTCGTGGGTGACGCGGCGGCTGCGGGTGAGCAGGTTGAAGGCGAACTGGCGGGGCGGCTGGTCCAGGTACAGGCCGAGGTTCTCGAACCACTCGAGGCTGGCGCGGGCGGCGCGTTGCGTGGAGGCGACCACCGGCTTGCGCTCGGCCTCGTAGGCCGTCAACGCCTCCTGCAGTGACGGCTGTTCCTGCAGGCAGGCGGCCAGGGCGAGGGCGTCCTCCACGGCGAGCTTGGTGCCGGAGCCGATGGAGAAGTGGGCGGTGTGGGCCGCGTCGCCGAGCAGCACGGTGTTGCCGTGCGACCAGTGCTCGTCGACCACCGTGCGGAAGGTGGTCCAGGTGGAGTTGTTGGAGCACAGGGGGCGGCCGCGCAGCGCCTCCGCGAAGATCTTGGCGCAGCGGTCGATGGATTCGGCCGTGTCCGGTTCGGCGAAGCCCGCTGCCCGCCACACCTCCTCGCGCATCTCGATGATCACGGTGGAGGCGTCGGGGGCGTAGGGGTAGCCGTGGAGCTGCATCACGCCGTGCTCGGTCTCGGCGATCTCGAACCGGAAGGCCTCGAAGGCGAAGTCGGCGGCGAGCCAGATGTAGCGGCAGCGGTGCGGGGTCACATGGGGGCGGAACACATGGGCGTGGGCCTCGCGTGTGGTGCTGTTGACTCCGTCGGCGGCGATGACGAGGTCGTGCGTGTCCGCGAGGTCGGGTGGGGCCTGGGTGCGGAAGCGGAGGTCCACGCCGAGGGAGCGGCAGCGGTCGTGCAGGATCTCGAGGAGCCTCTTGCGGCCGAGTGCGGCGAAGCCGTGGCCTCCGGAGGTGTGCCGTACGCCTCGGTGCACGACGTCTATGTCGTCCCAGCGCACGAAGTCCTTCTGCAGGGCCGCGTAGACCACGGGGTCCGCGTGTTCGATGCCGCCGAGGGTCTCGTCGGAGAGGACCACGCCGAAGCCGAAGGTGTCGTCGGGGGCGTTGCGTTCCCAGACGGTGACGTCCCGGGCGGGATCCAGGCGTTTCAGCAACGCGGCCGCGTACAGGCCGCCGGGGCCGCCGCCGATGATCGCGACGCGCAGGGGGTGGCTAGGTCGGGACACTTACCGCCCCTTCCATTTGGGCGGCCTCTTCTCCGCGAAGGCCGCATGGAACTCCGCGTAGTCCTCACCGTTCATCAGGAGGGCCTGCGTCGAGGCGTCCAGTTCCACCGAAGCCGCCAACGGCATGTCCAGCTCCGCCGTGAGCAGGGCCTTCGTCTGGGCGTACGCCAGTGCCGGGCCCTCGGCCAGGCGGCGGGCCAGTGTCCGCGCGGCCTCGTCCGCGGCGCCCTCCGCCGTCAGTTCGCTGATCAGGCCGATGCGCTCGGCCTCGGGAGCGCGGACCGGTTCGCCGAGCATGAGGAGGCGGGTGGCATGGCCGAGGCCGACGACCCGGGGCAGCAGATAGGCCGCGCCCATGTCTCCGCCGGACAGGCCGACCCGGGTGAAGAGGAAGGCGAAGCGGGCCGAGGGGTCCGCCACCCGGAAGTCGGCCGCCAGGGCGAGGACCGCGCCCGCACCCGCGGCCACCCCGTGCACGGCCGCGATCACCGGGAACGGGCACTCCCGTACGGCCCGTACCACCTGGCCGGTCATCCGGTTGAAGTCGAGGAGCTGGGCGGTGTCCATGGCGAGGGTCGCGCCGATGATCTCGTCGACATCGCCGCCGGAGCAGAAACCGCGTCCCTCTCCGGCCAGGACCAGGGCCCGGACGGAGCGCTCGCGGGACAGCTCGGCGAGCAGGTCGCGCAGGTCGGCGTAGGCGCCGAAGGTGAGCGCGTTGAGTTTCTCGGGGCGGGCCAGGGTGACGGTGGCGACCCCCTCGGTGACGTCGACGCGCAGGTGCTGCCAGTCGGGGGTGCGGGCGGCGGAGCCGGTGAAGGGGCTCATGTCCGTGCGGCCTCCTCGTGCTCGGGCGAGGTGCGAGGTGCGGTCCACTCTCGAAGCTATCACTCATCTTTGACTGTCGTCACGAGTGCGCGATAGGAGTGGGCGAGGAGTAGGCATGCCGAGGAGGGCATGGACATGTGACCTGGCCCCGTCACATCCGTCACGGCTCGTCGACAGACCGGCAACGGCGGGATCAGCGGTGCGAGGCAAGCCGTTGCTACGGGTAAGCCGCCTGCCAACGGGGCCGAAGGTCCCGTACGGCGCCCGCCGGACGACCCTGCCGACGGCGCCGTACCATTCATACGGTTGAAAGCAGGACAGCCTGCTCATGAACGGACCCGCCTTGCAAGATCGCCCCTCAGCCTCCGCCTCCTGGCGCATCGCGCTGCCGCATTCCGCCGCGGCCGTGCCCGTGGCGCGCGCCCTGGTCCGCACCGCGCTGGCCGAGCTGGAGCACGGGGCGGACAGCGACACCGCGGAGCTGCTGACGGCCGAACTGGTGGCGAACGCCGTGGAGCACACGGCCGGCGACACCCCGATAGAGCTGGTGGTGGAGCTGCTGCCGACCGGCTGTCAGGTGGAGGTGCACGACCCGGACCCGGCGCCTCCGGGGCACCTGACCCAGCCGGAGCCCCGGGACCCGGACCCCTGGCAGGAGCACGGCCGGGGTCTGCTGCTGATCCGGGCGCTCAGCTCCTCGTGCGGCCACCGCCCGACCGAGACCGGCAAGGCGGTGTGGTTCCGGCTGTCGGTGGTGCCGCCTCAGTGGCACCCGGCGTGACGCTCAGGCCAGCGTCGCGACCAGGATCGCCTTGATCGTGTGCAGCCGGTTCTCCGCCTCGTCGAACACGACCGAGTGCGCCGACTCGAACACCTCGTCCGTGACCTCCAGGGACTCCAGCCCGTGGGTCTCGAAGATCTCCTGACCCACCTTGGTACCGAGGTCGTGGAAGGCGGGCAGGCAGTGCAGGAACTTCACGTCCGCATTGCCCGTGGCCCTCAGCACGTCCATGGTCACCGCGTACGGCCCGAGGGCCGCGATCCGCTCGTCCCACACGCTCTTCGGCTCGCCCATGGAGACCCAGACGTCGGTCGCGACGAAGTCCGCCCCCAGCACGCCTTCCGCCGGCGACTCGGTGAGCGTGATCCGCGCCCCGCTGTCCACGGCGAGCGCGCGCGCCCGCTCGACGACGTCCTGCGCGGGCCAGTAGGTCTTCGGCGCGACGATCCGCACGTCCATGCCGAGCAGGGCGCCGGTGATCAGATACGAGTTGCCCATGTTGAACCGCGCGTCACCGAGGTAGGCGAAGGCGATCTCCCGGACCGGCTTCGCGGTGTGCTCGGTCATCGTCAGCACGTCGGCCAGCATCTGGGTGGGGTGCCAGTCGTCGGTGAGCCCGTTGTACACCGGCACCCCGGCGTACGCGGCCAGCTCCTCCACGTTCTGCTGGCTGTCCCCGCGGTACTCGATCCCGTCGTACATACGACCGAGCACGCGCGCGGTGTCCCGTACGGACTCCTTGTGCCCGATCTGCGAGCCGGACGGGTCCAGGTAGGTCGTCGAGGCGCCCTGGTCGGCGGCGGCGACCTCGAACGCGCAGCGCGTGCGCGTCGAGGTCTTCTCGAAGATCAGCGCGATGTTCTTCCCGCTCAGGTACCGCGTCTCGGTTCCCGCCTTCTTGGCGGCCTTCAGCTCGGCGGCCAGCTCGACCAGGCCGAGGAACTCCTCGGCCGTGAAGTCGAGCTCCTTGAGGAAGTGGCGCCCGGCGAGGGCGGTGGGAACAGTCGCCATGGGGGCGCTCCAGAGGGACGGGAACAGGACGCTGGAAGTCTATACGATGTTCAGCATTTCTATACAGCCTCCCTCTCCACCGGACAGCTCATGCAGCGCGGCCCGCCCCGCCCCCGCCCCAGTTCGCTGCCCGGGATCTCGATGACCTCGATGCCCTGCTTGCGCAGATGGGTGTTGGTGGTGGCGTTGCGCTCGTAGGCGACGACGACACCCGGCTCGACGGCGAGGACGTTGCAGCCGTCGTCCCACTGCTCGCGTTCGGCCGCGTGCACGTCCTGGGTGGCGGTCAGGACCCGGATCTCGCTCAGCCCGAGCGCGGCGGCGATCGCGCGGTGCATGTGCTCCGGCGGATGGTCGGTGACCTTGAGCTCCTTGTCCCCGACGCCCGGTTCGATGGTGTACGACCGGAGCATGCCGAGTCCGGCGTACTGGGTGAAGGTGTCGCCGTCGACCATCGTCATCACGGTGTCGAGATGCATGAAGGCCCGCCGCTTCGGCATGTCGAGGGCCACGATCGACTGCGCGGAGCCTGCGGCGAACAGCTTGTGCGCGAGCATCTCGACGGCCTGGGGCGTGGTCCGTTCGCTCATGCCGATGAGGACGGCGCCGTTGCCGATGACGAGGACGTCGCCGCCCTCGATGGTGGACGGGTAGTCGGCCTGACCCTCCGACCAGAGGTGGAACGTCTCGTCACGGAAGAGCGGGTGGTGGCGGTAGATCGCCTCGAAGTGCACCGTCTCGCGCTGCCGGGCGGGCCACTTCATGGCGTTGACGGAGACCCCGTCGTATATCCAGGCCGAGGTGTCGCGGGTGAACAGGTGGTTGGGCAGCGGGGCCAGGAGGAAGTCGTCCAGGTCCATGACGTGGAAGCGCACGGAGGTCGGCTCCGGGTGCGCCTCCAGGAACTCCCGCTTGGTCATGCCGCCGACGAGTGCTTCCGCGAGCTCCTCGGCGGGCAGCGCCTCGAAGGAGGCGCGGAGATGGTCGGTGGCGAGCGGGCCGTACTCCTTCTCGGCGAAGACCCGGTCGAGGACGAGCGACCGGGCCGCCGGGATGTCCAGGGCCTCGGTGAGCAGGTCGCCGAAGAGGTGCACGGCGACACCGCGGTCGCGCAGCACGTCGGCGAACCCGTCGTGCTCGGCGCGCGCCCGGCGCACCCACAGCACGTCGTCGAAGAGGAGTGCGTCCTTGTTGCTGGGGGTGAGCCTTTTGAGCTCGAGGTCCGGCCGGTGCAGGATGACGCGCCTGAGCCGCCCGGTCTCGGAGTCGACATGGAATCCCATGCCTCCATCCTGACCAACGGGGGCCGTCTTGACCCCTCCGTCCGCCGGGGTTTCTTGTTCTCGTCCCCTTGACGACAATCCTGCCCCACGGTTATCGTCCAAGAGACGAAAAGAGGGGGTTCGATGGCCGACATCACCCGGCGCCTCGGTTGGCGCCATCTGCGCGGTGCGCCCACGGCGCACATCCGGCACCACCGCGGCGGCACCCTGCTGCACGACGGTCCCGGGCTCAGCTTCTGGTTCCGCGCGCTGACGGCCGCACTCTCCGAAGTTCCGGTGGACGACCGCGAGTTGGCCATGACGTTCCATGCCCGTACGTCCGACTTCCAGGACGTGGCGGTGCAGGCCACCGTGACCTACCGGATCGGCGACCCCGCCCTCGCCGCCGCGCGCCTGGACTTCTCGATCGACCCGGACACCGGGGTGTGGCGGGGCGCGCCCCTGGAGCAACTGGGCACGCTGCTCACGGAGACGGCCCAGCAGCACGCGCTCGACGTACTGGCCCGCACTCCGCTGTCCTCCGCCCTGGTGGACGGGGTCGCGGCGGTGCGCGAGCGGGTCGCGGCGGGCCTGGACGCCGAGCCACGGCTGCCGGCCACCGGCATCGAGGTGGTCGCCGTACGCGTGATGGCCCTGCGCCCCGAGCCGGAGGTGGAGCGGGCGCTGCGGACCCCGGCCCGCGAACAGATCCAGCAGGAGGCCGACCGGGCCACCTACGAACGGCGGGCCGTCGCCGTGGAGCGCGAGCGGGCCATCGCCGAGAACGAACTGGCCAGCCAGATCGAACTCGCCCGCCGCGAGGAGCAGTTGGTGGAGCAGCGCGGCACGAACGCCCGCCGGGAGGCGGAGGAGCACGCGGCCGCGGACGCGGTACGGGCCGAGGCGGAGGCGACGCGCTCGGTACGGCTGGCTCGCGCGGAGGCCGAGGGAGTGCGCGCGGTCGGTGACGCGAAGGCACAGGCGCAGGCCGCCTGGCTGAAGGTGCACGAGGACGTCGAGGTCGCCACCCTGCACGCGCTCACCGGGACCCGTCTCGCGGAGAACCTGCCGCACATCGACAGCCTGACCGTCTCGCCGGACGTGCTGACAGGGCTGCTGGCCAAGCTGGGCGCGCGGGAGCCGGAGTGAGTCTCGCGCCACGGGCCGTCCTGGTCCATCGCACCACGGAGTACGAGGAGTTGGTGGCCCACCACGGCACCCACGGCCAGGCCGCCTTCTTCCTCTCCTCCCGGGGCCGGGACATCGAGGAGGTCGCCGCCCGCCACGAGCGCACCCGACGGGCGCTCGCCGAGGTGACCTCCGCGATTCCCCTGACCTGGCGTCAGGCCCGGGTGGAGCGGGCTGACCTGGACCGTTTCCTGTTCGCCCCCGAGGACGTCGTGGTCGTGGTCGGCCAGGACGGACTGGTGGCCAACGTGGCCAAGTACCTGTCCGGGCAACCGGTGCTGGGCATCGACTCCGAGCCCGGCCGCAACCCCGGTGTCCTGGTGCGGCACCGCCCGCGGGACACGGCGAAGTTGCTGGCAGCGGCGGGTGCGAGCGTCGACGAGCTGACGATGGTCGAGGCCGTCGCGGACGACACCCAGCGGCTCGTCGCACTGAACGAGATCTACCTGGGCGCCTACGGTCATCAGACCGCCCGATACCGCCTGGGCCTGGAGGGCGACGGGGGTGTCGTCGAGGCCCAGGCTTCGTCCGGGGTGCTGGTGGGGACGGGGACCGGGGCCACGGGCTGGCTCCGGTCCGTGTGGCAGGAGCGGGGTGGTGCCCTGCGGCTGCCGGCCCCGACGGAGACCCGCCTGGTCTGGTTCGTCCGCGAGGCCTGGCCGTCCCCGGCCACCGGCACCTCCCTGACCGCCGGCGAGCTCCCCGCCCCCGCCCGCCTCCGCCTCACCGTCGAGTCCGAACGTCTGATCGCCTTCGGGGACGGCATGGAGGGCGACTCGCTGGAGCTGACGTGGGGGCAGACGGTGGAGGTGGGGGTGTGCGGGGAGCGGTTGCGGCTGGTGGGGTGAGGGGTGACCGACGGGTCACCCCTCACGTCCGGCCCGGTGGCTCACAGCCGCGGGTCCACCGGCTCCGACTCCAGTGCCAGCACCCCGAACACCGCCTCGTGCACCCGCCACAGCGGCTCGCCCTCCGCCAGCCGGTCCAGGGCCTCCAGGCCGAGGGCGTACTCGCGGATCGCGAGGGAGCGCTTGTGGTTCAGGAACCTCTTGCGCAGGCGGTCGAGGTTCTCCGGGCGGGTGTACTCCGGGCCGTAGATGATCCGCAGGTACTCCCGGCCACGGCACTTGATGCCGGGCTGCACCAGACGCCCCTCCGTGCTGCGGACCACCGCGCCGAGCGGCTTGACGACCATGCCCTCGCCGCCGCGGCCGGTCATCTCCAGCCACCAGTCGACGCCCGCCCGCACCGACTCCGGGTCACCGGTGTCGACGTAGAGGCGTCGGGTGGTCTGGAGCAGGCCCGTGCTGTCGTGCTCCACCAGCCGGTCCAGCAGGGCCAGCTGCTCGTCGTGCGGGAGCCCGGCGAGGCTGCGACCCTGGACCGCGAGGATCTGGAACGGTGCCAGGCGGACACCGTCCAGGCCGTCGGTGGTCCAGCAGTAGCGGCGGTACGCGTCGGTGAACGCGCCTGCCGCGTCGGCCCGTTCGCGCTGGCGGGCCAGCAGGTCCGTGACGTCCACGCCCCGGCCCGCCGCGCCCTGGAGCGCGGCCAGCACTCCCGGGAACACCGCGCCGGACGCGGCGCCGACGGCCGCGTACTGCGACCGCAGCAGACCGGAGGCCTTCAGCGACCACGGCATCAGCTCGGCGTCCAGCAGCAGCCAGTCCGTACCGAGTTCGTCCCACAGGCCCGCCTCGCCGATCGCCGTCCGCAGCCGGTCGAGGATCGTCTCCGTCACCGACTCGTCGTCGAAGAACGGGCGGCCCGTGCGGGTGTAGAGCGAACCCGTGGGTCCGTCCACGCCGAAGCGCCTGCGCGCCGCCTCCGCGTCCCGGCAGACCAGGGCCACCGCCCGCGAGCCCATGTGCTTCTCCTCGCACACGACCCGCTCGACCCCGTCCCCGGCGTATTGCGCGAACGCCTCCGCCGGGTGCTCCAGGAAGCCGTCGACATGAGACGTGGCGGTCGGGGCCATCGTCGGCGGAAGGTACGGCAGCAGCCGCGGGTCCACCGCGAAACGGCTCATGACCTCCAGGGCCGCCGCCGCGTTCTCCTCACGGACCGCGACCCGCCCCTGGTGCCGGGTCTCGACGGCCCTGCGGCCGTGCACGTCGGCGAGGTCCAGCGGACGGCCGTCCTGGCCGCCGGGGGCCTCCGACTTCAGCGGCCTGGCCGGCTCGTACCAGACCTGCTCCGCCGGTACGTCGACCAGCTCCCGCTCCGGCCAGCGCAGCGCCGTGAGCTTGCCGCCGAAGACGGCACCGGTGTCCAGGCAGATCGTGTTGTTGAGCCAGGTCGCGTCCGGGACCGGGGTGTGGCCGTAGACCACGGCCGCCCGGCCGCGGTAGTCCTCCGCCCACGGGTAGCGCACCGGCAGGCCGAACTCGTCGGTCTCGCCGGTGGTGTCGCCGTACAGGGCGTGCGAGCGGACCCGGCCGGAGGTGCGGCCGTGGTACTTCTCCGGCAGACCGGCGTGGCAGACGACCAGGCGGCCGCCGTCGAGCACGTAGTGGCTGACGAGGCCGTCGATGAACTCCCGCACCTCGGCCCGGAACTCGTCCGACACGCTCTCCATCTGCTCGATGGTCTCCGCGAGGCCGTGCGTGTGCTGGACCTTGCGGCCCTTGAGGTAACGCCCGTACTTGTTCTCGTGGTTGCCCGGCACGCACAGCGCGTTGCCGGACTTGACCATCGACATCACCCTGCGCAGCACACCGGGGCTGTCCGGGCCGCGGTCGACGAGGTCGCCGACGAAGACCGCGGTACGGCCCTCGGGGTGGACGCCGTCGGAGTACCCCAACTTGCCCAGCAGCGACTCCAGTTCGGCGGCGCAGCCGTGGATGTCGCCGATGATGTCGAAGGGGCCGGTGAGGTGGGTCAGGTCGTTGAAGCGCTTCTCGGTGACGACGGTGGCGCTCTCGACGTCCGCCACCCCGCGCAGGACGTGCACCTTGCGGAAGCCCTCGCGCTCCAGGTGACGGATCGAGCGCCGCAGTTCACGGATGTGCCGCTTGATGACCCGGACCGGCATGTCGGCCCGGTCGGTGCGGCCCGCGTTGCGCTCGGCGCACACCTCCTCGGGCACGTCGAGCACGATGGCGATGGGCAGGACGTCGTACTGCTTGGCCAGGTCGATCAGCTGCCGCCGGGAGTCCGACTGCACGCTGGTCGCGTCGACGACCGTGCGGCGGCCGGCGGCCAGGCGCTTGCCCGCGATGTAGTGCAGGACGTCGAAGGCGTCCTTGGTGGCGCCCTGGTCGTTCTCGTCGTCGGAGACCAGGCCCCGGCAGAAGTCCGAGGAGATCACCTCGGTCGGCTTGAAGTGCCGCCGGGCGAAGGTGGACTTGCCGGAACCGGAGGCGCCGACGAGGACTACGAGGGAAAGGTCGGTGACGGGCAGAGTCCGTCCCCTGGTCTGTGTCTCGCTCATGCGGCCTTCGCCTCCTTCTCGTTCCTCATGACGAACGCGGCCATCTGGGTGGGCGGTCCGACCTCCGGGTCGTCCGGCCCGACAGGCACGAACTCCACGTCGTAGCCGTGCCGTTCGGCCACCGTGGACGCCCACGACCGGAACTGCTCGCGCGTCCACTCGAAGCGGTGGTCGCCGTGCCGTACGTGCCCGGCCGGGAGCGACTCCCAGCGGACGTTGTACTCGACGTTCGGGGTCGTCACCAGGACGGTCCGCGGGCGGGCCGCTCCGAACACCGCGTACTCCAGGGCGGGCAGCCGGGGCAGGTCGAGGTGCTCGATCACCTCGCTGAGCACGGCGGCGTCGTACCCCTTGAGCCGCTTGTCGGTGTACGCGAGCGAGCCCTGGAGGAGCTGGACGCGGGAGGCCATCCGCTCCCCCATGCGGTCCAGCTTCAGCCGCCGGGAGGCGATGGTGAGCGCCCGCACCGACACGTCGACGCCGACGATCTCCGTGAACTTCGGGTCCTTGAGCAGCGCCTGCACCAACTGGCCCTGGCCACAGCCGAGGTCGAGGACGCGGGCGGCGCCGGCGGCGCGCAGCGCCTCCAGGATCGCCTCGCGGCGCTGGACCGCGAGCGGGGTCGGCCTCTGTTCGGTCTCGGTCTCCGCCTCGACGGCGTTGTCGATGTCCTCGACCTCGCTGTCGTCGGCCTCGGCGAGCCGCACCAGCTCCAGACGCTCCATGGCCTCGCGCGTCAGAGACCAGCGGCGGGACAGGTAGCGGCTGGTGATCAGCTTCTGCTCCGGGTGCGCGGGCAGCCAGCCCTCACCGGCCCTGAGCAGCTTGTCGACCTCGTCGGGGGCCACCCAGTAGTGCTTGGCGTCGTCGAGGACGGGCAGCAGGACGTACAGATGGCGCAGCGCCTCGGCGACGGTGAGCTGCGTGGACTCCAGTTCGAGACGGACGTAGCGCGAGTCGCCCCACTCCGGGAACGCGCTGTCCAGCGCGACCGGTTCGGCGGTCACGGTCCAGCCGAGCGGCTCGAAGAGACGCCGTACCAGCTCCGGGCCGCCGCGGGCCGGGAGCGCCGGCACCTCGACACGCAGCGGCCGTGCCTGCGAGGGGAGTTCGGGCCTGGCGTTGCACATCCCGCGCATCGCACTGGAGAACACCGCGCTCAGTGCGACCGCGAGCAGCGAAGAGGCCGCGTACGGGCGGTCGTTGACGTACTGCGCGAGGGCCGCGTCGGGGGCGCCGCCGCGGCCCTTGCCCTTGCCGCGCCTGACCATCGCCACCGCGTCGACCTCCAGCAGCAGCGCCGCCGTACAGCGCTGCTCGTCCGCCTCGGGATAGAGGACGTGCGCCGTGCCGTAGGAGGTGGAGAACGCCTGCGCCTTCTCGGGATGCTTGTGCAGCAGGAAGCCGAGGTCGGTCGCGGGGCACTTGGGAGTGCCGGTGGTACTGATCGTCAGAAACATGCGCGTGGCCTCTCCGGCCGGTGGACGGGACTGGGACGCCGTACGCCAAAGCCCCCGAGGACGGTGATCCCGGGGGCTCGGCAGGACGACGTCCTCAGCTTCCCACGATCGGTCCGACCTGCGCCTTCGAATAAGCGGGAGACGTCGGCCGGATCACGACAGCTGCGACTGGACCTGCGCGGAGATCAGCTCCAGGTGGTCCAGGTCGTCGAGGTCGAGGATCTGGAGGTAGATCCGGCTGGAGCCCACGGCGGCGTAGCGGCCGATCTTGTCGACGACCTCGGCGGGGGTACCGGCCAGGCCGTTGGTCTTGAGCTCGTCGACCTCACGGCCGATCGCCGCGGCGCGCCGGGCCACCTCCTGGTCGTCCTTGCCGACGCAGACCACGAGGGCGTTGGAGTAGGTGATCGCGTCGGCCGCGCGGCCCGCCTCCTGGGCGGCGGCCCGGACCCGGCCGAACTGCGTCTCGCTGTCCTCGGGCGAGCCGAACGGCAGGTTGAACTCGTCGGCGTAGCGGGCGGCCAGACGCGGGGTGCGGGTCGCGCCGTGGCCGCCGATCAGCACGGGGATCTTGCTCTGGGCGGGCTTGGGCAGCGCGGGCGACTTCGTGAGCTGGTAGTGCTCGCCGTGGAAGTCGAAGGTGTCGCCGTGCTCGGTGGCCCACAGGCCGGTGACGATCTCCAGCTGCTCCTCCAGGCGGGGGAACTTCTCCTTCGGGAACGGAATGCCGTACGCCGAGTGCTCCTCCTCGAACCAGCCCGCCCCCAGGCCGAGTTCGACACGTCCGCCGGACATCTGGTCGACCTGGGCGACCTGGATGGCGAGGACGCCGGGGAGCCGGAAGGTGGCGGCGGTCATCAGGGTGCCGAGCCGTACGCGCTTCGTCTCGCGGGCCAGGCCGGCGAGGGTGATCCAGGCGTCGGTGGGGCCGGGGAGGCCGTCGCCGTCGCCCATCCTGAGGTAGTGGTCGGAACGGAAAAATGCGTCGAAACCGAGGTCTTCCGTGGCCTTCGCGACAGTGAGGAGGGTGTCGTAGCTTGCGCCCTGCTGGGGCTCGGTGAAGATGCGGAGATCCATGTCTCCATCCTGCACGCAGGAGTGAACCGTGGCCCCCTCGGCCCCCGCGACCTCCTCGGACCCCATGGCCCCCGTGATTCCGCCGCCCCCGCCGCCCCCGCGGTCCTCGCCGTCTCCGCGGTCCCCGGGCGGGTGAAAATCCGTCAACGGCGTGCGCGAGGGGTGAACGTGCCAGTGACCGGGCCCTTTGGTGATCGTTGGCTCGGGCGGAGCCGGCTTGTCGTCGCCGGCGCGTCATCCGTTACCCGCGTCGGCCCCTTCGTCGGGGTCCTTTGGCCGAGGAGGCCGTCATGTCCGAGGAAACTGTGCCGCTGATCGCGGGGGCTGGGCAGCCGAAGGGGTTGCTGCAGCAGATGGAGGAGCTGATGGCGGCCCTGAACGCGGATCTGTCGGCGCTGGACGCGGATCTTCAGGGGGCCGGAGGTGCTGGGCGCGAGGCCGGTGAGGAGGCGGCCGACTGAGGACGGTCTTCGGCTGCGGGCCGGTGAGGAGGCGGCCGACTGAGGACGGTCTTCGGCTGCGGGCCGGTGGGGGGCTGGTCGCGCGGTTCCCCGCACCCCCGGGTCGGCGCAGTCGAAGCATGCCCAGCGGAGCCCACCTCTTTCAGGGGCGGCGCGGGGCCGTGACATCAACGGCTCCGCCGGGGGCGCGACCGGCCCCACCGGGACGGGCCGAGGAGCTCACCCCGCCTCCGGCAACTCCTCCCCCCGGTCCGCCAGTCTTCGCAGCATCTGCAGGACCCGGTCCCGTGACTCGTCCGCCGCGTCGATCGCCTCCATGCACTGCCAGTACGTCGTCTCGTCGTCCGCCGCGCAGGCGAGGCCGACCAGGGCGATGCCCACCTCGCCGAGGAGGCCGCCGAGGTACAGGAGGGCCTGGCGGGCATCGCCGAGCTCGGTGAGCTGCGCGGCCCGCAACTCCGCCAGGGCTATGTCGGGACGCTCCAGGACCCCGCACCCCCGGCCCGCGAGTTCGGTCAATCCCAGTGCCTCGCCCCGGAGTTCGGGCGGCCCGGCGACCGCGAGGCGACTGCCTATCGCCTGCGCCAGGGCCTGCGCCTGCCACACCTCCGCCATGACCTCGGGCGCCTCGCCGCCCCCGGCCAGGGCACGCCTGCTCGTCACGATGAGCCGCACCGCGTCCATCGGCTGCCCCCGTCTGTCCCGGCGCACTGCCGGGCACGTCCGCCCGAACTCCCTTGTCCACTACCCAGAGTGAGCTCGCTCGGAACGAAAAACCAGAGGTAGACGGAAATCTGTGGACAACAAATCGGTTTCGGACTCACTTTTCATCACGGAGAGTGAAAGAGGACTGCATCCTTCCTCACGGTGCCGGAAATCTCCGTTCGTTGCGGTCGATCTTCGCGTCCAGCGCCGCCAGCGGATCGACATCGAGCACCTCGCACAGCTGGAGCAGATACGCGAGCACATCGGCGATCTCGTCCGTCACGCGGTGCGCGCTGTCGGGGTCGTCCATGACCCGCGTCGACTCCTCGGGCGTCAACCACTGGAAGATCTCGACCAGTTCGGAGGCCTCCACACTGAGCGCGGCGACGAGGTTCTTGGGGGTGTGGTACGGCTGCCAGTCGCGTGCCGCCGCGAAGTCGGCCAGCCGGCGCTGCAGTTTCGCCACGTCGAGAGGTTCTGTCACGGCTCCAGGTGTACCACCGTGACCCCGTCCACCCCGACGGCCCACGAGGCGTCGCTCACCGCGCCGACGAGCCGGATGTGCCCGCGCTCGCACATCCGCACGGCCAGCCGCAGCAGTTCGGCCCGCTGCCGTGGGTCCAGGTTCCGGTCGAGGTTGTCGGCGAGCACGGTGAGCGTCTGCATCGCGGCGGGCACCTCGCCGGCCGGGTCGACCTCCAGCACCCCCGGCCCGGTGAGCAGCACCAAGGCGAGCGCGAGATACCTCAGCTCGCCGTCGCCCAGCCGCCCGAGCTCCGTGCGGCCGCCGTCCCCGCGGTCGAGCAGGGCCCGGACCGTCCCGATGGGCAGGGGTTCGGCGAGCACGTCGGCGACGGGCCCCGCGCATCCGGCGCGCACCGCGGCGACGAGTTGCGCGTGCCGTCGGGGGCACTCCGCGCGGGTGCGCCACAGGACGTCGGCGAGGTTGTCGCAGCCGCCCAGCAGCCGTCCGGTACCGGTCGGGACGGGCAGCCGCATGCGCCCGGGGCGCGGGTCGCAGCCGAAGACCGAGCGCAGGGCGACGACCATCTGCTCGGCGGCGGCCAGGACGCGCCGCTGTCCGTCGGTCTTGCCCGCCACGCGCAGCGGCAGCAGGGCGGTGCCGAGCTGGTCGTCCGGGAGCGGGGCGCGGGTGACCGGTGCGCTCCCGGCCGTGTGCCAGGCGGCCTGCACGAACCGGCGGGAGGGGTCGCGCAGCGCGGTCTCCAGGAGAACGAGCCCGCCGGACGTCAACCGCTCCCCCACGACACGTAGTTCGGGCTCGGCCTGGACGGCGACGTCGAGCCGGACCGGCCCCTCGGGGCCGTCCGCCGTGCAGCCGATCCGGAAGCCGCGGCGGCGCTGTGCGTCGGGGCGGGCCCGGTCGGGGACGCACCCGAGGGGATGCGGGAACACCTCGCCGAGGCTCGCGCCGCCACCGAGCCGGGCGAGCGCCTCGTACGCCCGCAGCGCGCTGCTCTTGCCGCTCCCGCTGGGCCCGGCGAACAGGGTCAGCGGCCCGAGCGGCAACCCGGCCCGCCGGTGCACGGCGTACGCGGACAGTCGCAGTTCGGTGAGACAGGGCCGGTCGGGGCGGTGTTCACCACCGTGCGCGAGCTCCGCGCGCGGTGCGGCCGACTGAGCCGGGACGACAGCGGATGTGGGGGATGCACGCATATCCGGACCGTAGGACTCCGCCCTTGGGCGAACCGTTCCTGCCCGACGGCCTTCCTACGAACGAGCTAACCGTCCCGAGGCTCAGACCCCGGGCATCCCCGCCCCCTCCATCAGCCCGGTCACCTCGGTCCCGGCCGGGGTCAGCAGGAACACGTTGCGGTCCACGCGGTGCATTCCGCTCGCCAGGCCGAACACGACACCCGTGCTGAAGTCGAGGACCCTCTTGGCGACCTCCGTCTCCGCGCCGGTGAGGTCGAGCAGGACCGGGATGCCCGCCATCAGGGTCTCGGCGACCTCGCGGGCGTCCGCGAAGACATTGATCCGCAGGACGACGAAACGGCGTCGGGCCTCGGTCACGGCCTCCGGCATCGACCGGTGGTCGATCGCGGACGGCCACGCGTCCCGTCCACGCAACGGAACGACCTGGGCGAGCCCCTCCCACTGTTCATCGGTGACGTCGTACCTGTTCACCGGCTCCCCCCGATCCGACTCGCCTTCAATGCCTGCACCAGCCAATTCTTACGCCAAGTCACCCGTACGGCCCAACAGCGACACGGTCCGCGACGGACTCGGCGGACACATCACGTCACCCCCCATCGTGACGAAAGGGTCTTACCCCCCTCACACCGGACTCTTGGCCTCCGTCGCCACCCCGCTCACCGGGTCCGATTAGCGTCCGATGCCGTGCTCCTGGCAGATACTCAGCTGTCGGCACCCGGCCGGCCCACCCAGCCGGCGGTGTCCACCGCCCCGGAACCCCCCACGCAGTGGCATCGCGTCCTGACGCTGCTCGCGGACGTCAGCCTTCTCATCGGCACGCGCGAGGTGTGGACCCAGGCGGCCACCCACCGGCCTGCCGTCGCCGCGGTCATCTCGGTCTGCTACGCCTCGATCCTCGTCTGCGGCGTACTCGCCCTGGTGGTGCGCGGCCGGCGCGCCCTCGCGCGCGTGGACCTGTGCGTGCTGGTGACCGGTCTGGCACTCGCACTGTGCGCGTTCGTCCTGTTCCACCGCGGCTCCGACGAGTCCGTCCTCACCACCCAGGCGGCGCGCGACCTGGTCGCGGGGCACGGCGTCTACGGCAACCCCTGGCCCTGGCTCTTCGGCGCCAAGGGCATCGCACTGACCCCGACCGTCACCGGGGGGTACGACTACACGTACGGCTATCCCCCGCTCGCCCCGCTGCTGACGGCCCCCTTGCTGTGGCTCGGCCACGGCAGCCTGCCGGCCATAGCGATGAGCACAGGTGCCCTGCTCGTCGGCACGGTCGTGCTGTGGTGGCTGCTGCCCGCGCCCTGGCGTTCGGCGGCGACCATGGCGTGCCTCGGATTCTCGATGCTCACGATGTACGGCCGTCTCGGCTACCCGGCGATCCTGGCGCTGGCCCTGATGATCCCGGTGGTGGTGCGCTGGCCCCGGATCGGGCGGGGCGGGCGGCTGGGTCCGGCCGGGGTGGCGCAGGCGGCCTGCCTGGGCGCGGCGTGCGCGGCGCAGCAACTGCCGTGGTTCCTGGCGCCGTTCCTGCTCGCCGGGATCTACGCCGTACGGCGCGGGGAGCTGGGCGGGCGGGCCGCGGGAGCGGTGTTGCTACGGCTCGCCGGGGTCGCCGCCATCGCATGGCTGCTGATCAACGCGTACTTCCTCGTGAGCCAGCCGGTCGCGTGGCTGAAGGGCATCGCGCTGCCGCTGATCCAGGGCGCGGTGCTGCACGGCCAGGGCCTGGTGGGGGTGTCGCTGTACCTCACCGACGGCAGCGACCGGCTCGACTGGTACGGGTACGCCAGTCTGCTGCTGCTCGCCGGTCTGCTGGCGTTGTTCGTGCTGTTCGTGCGTCGCCTCGGTCCGGCGGCGACCGTGCTGCCGTGGCTGGCCTTCTGGCTGGCGACGCGTTCGCAGGACGGCTACTACCTGATGATGACCCCGCTGTGGCTGGCGGCGGCGGTCACGGCGCCCGCGTCGGAGTTCGCGGGGGCCTGGCAGCCGTTCACGCGCCGGCTCGCCGGTCCGCACCGGCGTCCGGCGCGGATCGCCGCGGCCGTGCTGCTGCTCGGCCCGGCGCTGGCGAGCGCGGCGCTGGCGGCCACCGGCTCACCGCCCCTGCGCATGCGGGTCACCGCCGTGCGCCACGACGTCCGCTCCCTCTCCCGGCTGACCCTGCGGGTCACCAACACCGGCGACGAAGCCCTCACCCCGCACTTCACGCTCACCCGGGGCCAGGGCATGTACCCGTACTTCTCGGTGCTGCGGGGGCCTGCCACGCTGGCCGCCCACGCGACGGCGACGTACGAACTGCGGCCGCCCGGGGGGACGTACGCGCTCCCGCACGCGCATCAGCAGGTCCGGCTGCGGGTCTTCACGTCCTCGCCGCAGACGCTGTCGAGCACCTACGTCAAGCTGCCGACCGCTTGAAGCGGAGCGTCGCGGTGACCGCGGTCAGGCCGCGGATCATGCCCAGCTGGTTCCAGCCCAGGCCGAAGTGGTCGCGGTCCACCGAGAACTCGGCGTTGATCGTGACCGCGTCGGCGCTCGCGTCGGTGACCGCGGCGGTGAAGGACTGGGGGCGGCTGATGCCGCGCACGGTCAGCTGGCCGATCACATGCACCTGGTCGCCCTCACGCAGCTCGGCGCTGCGCACCGCGAAGGTGATCTCGGGGTGGTTGGCGACGTCGAAGAAGTCGGCCCCGCGCAGGTGCTCGTCGCGCTTGGCGTTCTTGGTGTCGAGGGAGGCGGCGTCCAGGGTCACGGTGCCGACGACGGACCCGTCCGCCCGTACCTCGCCCTGACCGTCCACGGTGGTGAAGGCGCCCTTCACCGTGACCAGACCCCACATCGTCCTGTGCTTCAGGGCGACGGTGGTGGCGGTCCGGTCGAGCTGCCAGGTTCCGGTTTCGACGGCGACGGTCATGGTTCCGTTCCTCACTGAGGTAGTCCAAATTTGGATGACAGCACGCTAGTCGATTATTCAAATTTGGACAACGGGTAGAATCGAATCCATGGCCGACCACTCCGACTGCCCCTCCGCCGCAGGTGACGGGCTCCTGCCCGCCGAACTGCACGCCTGGATGCTGATGCTGGCCGCGACCGGTGCCGTGGAACAGGAGCTGCGGGGCGTCGTCAAGGAGCGGCTGGACGTCTCGCACGACGAGTTCCTGGTCCTGTGCCTGCTGGCCGCGGGCCCCCGCGAAGGCCGCCGCATGACGCGGATCGCGGAGCTCCTGGGCCGCCCCAAGACCCGTCTCACCTACCAGATCGCCTGTCTCCAGCACGCCGGACTCGTCACCCGCAAGTCGGTCTGCGGAGACAAGCGGGGCGTGGAGGTGGCCCTCACCGAGAAGGCCCGGGACCTGCTCAAGGACGCCTCCGACACCCTCGCCGCGACGGTGAAGGAGGCCCTGTCCCGCTTCATGGGCGCCGACCAGCGCCAGGCCCTGTGCGCGCTGATGCCCGACCTCGCCGCGGAGGCGAAGCCGGAGTAGGCGCCGGTGCGGTGCCATGGCGCCGGAGACGGCGGCCGGGGACGCGCGCCGGGCGAGCGGGTCGACGGCGAGGTCCGCTGCGACGCCGGCGGCCGGGTCGCAGGGCCGCCGTTCTGGTCGTCGAGTCGACCTCAGACCACCAGTTCCATCAGCTCTCCCCTGGCCCGCGCCACGCGAGATCTCACCGTCCCCACCGGGCAGCCGCTCACCACTGCCGCCTCCTCGTACGACAGCCCCAGCATCTGTGTGAGCACGAACGCCTCCCGCCGCTCGTCGGACAAGGTGCCCAGGAGATCGGTCAGCGCTATCCCGTCGTCGAAGCCGGGCACGCCCCGCGGCTGGGCCCGCTCGGCCGCGGCCTGCCAGTCCGCACCGTCGTACCGGCGGGGCCGGACGGCCGCGTGCCGGAACCCGTCGATCACCGCGCGCCGGGCGATGGACAGCACCCAGGCCCGCGCCGAGGACCGCCCTTCGAACCGGTGCAGACTGCCGAGCGCCCGCAGGAAGGTGTCCTGGGCCAGATCGTCCACGGCCTGCGGGTCGGCGCACAGGTGGGAGACATAGCGCAGCACGTCACGGTGCAGAGCGCGTACGAAGTGGTCGACGGCGTCGGTGTCACCGGCGCGGGCGGCGAGTGCCCAGGCGGTGGCGGAGGCGTCGGCCGACTCGCGGCGGGCACGGAGGTCGGCGGAGGCGGGGGCGGGGGCGGCGGGCAGGGTGGAAGTGATCACCAAGTGTCCTTCGGGGTCAGCCGTGATCCGGGCCGCCGTGGCGCACAGGGGTGCGCGGCGGTCCGGTGAGGGGATACGGCCGTGCGGCGACCACATGTGCGCAGACCACAGCTGCGTTGCGCGCATCTGCGGTGCGACGCGCCTGTGTGGGGTGAACACATGGTGGTGAGCACATGGTGGTGAGCGCGGGGCGCTGAGCACATGTGCGGGTGCACGACCGAGCCCGAGGCGCACCGGGGCGGCCTCGGGTTGCCGTCTGTCGTCAGGCGACAGCGGTCCCCGGGGGTGGCCCCCGATGGGTGATCGCGTGGACGAGAAGAAGGGCCCGCGGCCCGCGCTCCGAGCGGGGCCGGCACACCCGCAGACGCGGGCGGTGCGGGGTGGCGGGCAGGGCGAGCAGCAGCCGCAGCGGGGCCACCAGCCGTCCGGCGACCGCCCGCAGGATGCGGAACGCGGCCCGCTCCCCGTACGCCAGCCACAGGCCGGTGAGGAGCGCGGCGAGCAGATGGGCGGCGTACATCCCGAACGGCATCCAGAACGAGAGGGCGTCGACACCCGACGACGTCCCCATGGGGGCCGTGTCCATGGGGGCCGCATCAATGGCGTCCATGCCGCTGGTGTGCATGGACGCCATGTGCATCACGCCGGTGTCCTGCGCCGCCGGTGCGGGCTGCGCGAGGGAGAACGCCGAGTGGAGGGCCGTCTGGGCGCCCACCACCACGGCCACGATCAGCGGCAGCCCGCGTTCACGGCCGGCCAGGCACCAGCCCGCGCACCCGGTCGCGACCAGGCCCGCGGCCAGTGTCCAGCCCGGCACATGGGCGCCGGACATGAGGACGTGGCCCAGGGCGGCGAGCAGCACACAGACGGCCGCGAACACCGCGGCCCTCAGCGTGCGTGCGCACCACCCTGCTGTCATGGCGCCATATCCTCCCATCCGGGCACCGGAAGTCACCCGTGGGTACGGAAATCCACAGGTGACTGCTCAGTTCGTACGGCGGCTCCGTACGACGGCGAAGGCACCGGCCGCGAGGCCGAGCACGCCCACGACCAGCCCGGCGACGCCGAGGCCGCGGGCGGTGGAGTCGCTCGCGGAGGTCTTGGCCGCCCCGGCCGCGACGGCGGAGGTCCGCGCCGTGGTGGCCGACGCGGCGGTGGCCGCCGTCAGCTTGAGGACCGGGGCCGGGTTCTCCGGCTCCTCGTCGCCCTTGGCGGCCTCCTCGATCCAGCGGACCACCTTCCCGTCGGAGTAGGTCTGGAGCGTCTTGAAGGTCAGCTGGGCGGTGTCGTCCGGGAGTTGACCGAAGGCGACGTCGAAGTCCTCGTACTGGCCGGGGCCGATCCTCCCGCCGGTCCAGGTGATCTCGGAGACCGCGTCGGTGATCGTGCCGTCGTCCGTCTTGACCGGCGTCCTGAGCCTGGTGTCGGTGACCTTGGCGGTCCAGCCGTCGTGCGGGGAGACGAGCACGCCGAGCAGCGGGTGGTCGCTGGGCAGGAACAGCTGGACCTCGGTGGTGCTCGCGGTGTCGCTCTCGTCGGGGACCCGGAAGCTCAGGGCGCCGTCGGTGGCGCCCTTGGCGTAGCTGTCGGGGTGGACGGTGACGTGCGCGGAGGCGACGCCCGCGGCGGTGAGGACGGCGCAGGCGGCGAGGGCGGTGCCGAGGCCGGCGCGGCGCACGGCGGTGTGTGCTGAGGACATGGGTGAGGGATCTCCGTACTGACAGGAAAGGGTGAAGGAGTCAGATCGCGTACGGGATCGTCGTGGGCGGTCCGCGCCGGTGGACCGTGTGGCGGAGCAGCAGGGGGCGGGGGGTGCGCGGGGCGTCGGCGGTAGGGCGCACGGGGTCCGGGGCGACCGGTTCGCCGTACCCCCGCCACCAGGCCGCGAGGCCGGGTACGAGGGCGACGGCCCGGCGCAGGAGCGACCACAGGGCCGCCTCGCCGCGCCGGAGCCACCAGGTCAGCAGGAGGGCGGCCGAGAAGTGGGCCGCGGTGGCGTACGGGGTGAGGGCGTGGACGGGTGTGTGGGTCATGCGCATGCCGTGCATGACCATCACGGTGTGCGGACGGGCGGCGCCGAAGGCCATGTGCAGTCCGCCCTGGGCCGTGAGGGTCGCCCCGCCGATGGGGCCCAGCGAACGCTCCCGGCCGCCGAGCAGCCATCCGGCCGCGAACACCGGCACGAACCCGGCCGCCTGCGTCCACACGGGCGGCGCCATGCCGGTCGCCAGTGTGTGTCCCCCGGCGGCCAGCAGCACGCAGAGCGCGGCGAACACCGCCGCGCGCAGGCTCCGGACCGCAGAGGACGCCCTCATGGCGACCGATACTCCCACGTGTGGCCAGAGCTCCGCCGACGGGTTCGGTCAGTAGATGTCTCGCACATAGCGCTTGTCGGTGGCGAGTTGCTTCACCCAGGCCGCCGCGCCCGCCTGGTCCATGCCGCCGTGGAGGACCGCGATGTCCCGGAGCGCCTGGTCGACGTCCTTGGCCATGCGGGAGGCGTCTCCGCACACGTAGAAGTGGGCGCCGTCCTGGAGCCAGGACCACAGCAGCGGGCCGTGCTCGCGCATCCGGTCTTGGACGTAGACCTTGGCGCGCTGGTCGCGGGAGAAGGCGGTGTCCAGGCGGTCGAGGGTGCCGTCCGCCAGGAATCCGGCCATTTCGTCCTCGTAGTAGAAGTCGGTCGCCCTGTGCTGTTCGCCGAAGAACAGCCAGTTCGGGCCCCGGTGGCCGAGGGCCCGGCGCTGCTCCAGGAAGCCGACGAAGGGCGCGACCCCGGTGCCGGGGCCGACCATGACCATGGGGGTGGCGGGGTCGGCCGGCGGACGGAAGTGCGGGGAGCGCTGGACGTGGACGGGCACCGGGGTGCCCGCGGCGGCGTCGGCGAGGAAGGGTGAGCAGACGCCCTGCCGGGGCCTGCCGTGCAGGTTCTCGTAGCGCACGACGGAGACGGTCAGCGAGACGAGGTGCGGGTCGGTCAGCGGGCTGGACGATATGGAGTACAGACGCGGCTGGAGGCGCCCGAGGGTCTGCGCCCACTCCTGCGGGGCGGCCTGCACCGCGTACTCCGTGATCACGTCCACGGCCTGCCGGCCCCAGCCCCACTTGGCGAGCTCGTCCTTGTTGTCCGGGCGCAGGAGCTTCTTCAACTCCCTCGGGTCCCGGGTGCGTTCGGCGACGAACCGGAGCAGGCCCGGGGTGATCCTGGTGATGTCGAGGTGGCGCAGGAACGCCTCGCCGAGCGCGACCTCGCCCACGCCGTTCACGTCCACCGCGGCCCCGGCGTCCAGTCCGGTGACCGCCAGCCACTCCTCGACCAGGTCGGCCGAGTTGAGCGGCCTGATGCCGAGCGCGTCGCCCGCGTCGTACAGCAGCGGGCCCTCGGCGTCCCGGGTGTCGAAGGTGAACCTGCGGACCTCCTTGCCGGCGCCGGGCAGGCTCAGGAGGCGGTTGCCGGTGAGACGGGCGAGGACGGGGGCGGGTTTCCCGGTGCGGGGCGCGGCGGGGGAAGGGGCGACCGGGACTGACGACGGGACCGCGGCAGGGGTTGGTCGCGGGTCGACGGGGGCCGTCTGGAGGCCGGTTGGCGCGAGCCGGACACCGGCGGACATCGGCGGGACGGCACCGGGACCCGGCTCCCCCGCTCCGGGGGCGGTGTCGGACAGTGCCGTCAGGACCTGGTCAAGCCATCCGTGCGCCGCGTCCTCGAAGTCCGGCTCGCAGTCCGTGCGCGGGGCGAGCCGCAGCGCGCCCAGTTCGTCGAGGCGCCGGTCGAGTCGGCGGCCGTGCCCGCAGAAGTCGTCGTACGACGAGTCGCCGAACGCCAGCACCGCGTACCGCCGGCCCTCCAGCCCCGGGGCGCCGGGGTCGGCGAGGGTCTCCCAGAAGCCGCTGCCGTTGTCGGGGGCGTCGCCGTCGCCGAAGGTGCTGGTGATCAGCAACAGGTCGGCGCCGGGCGGCAGTTCGCCGAGGTCGGCCTGGTCCATGCCGACCAGGGACGTGCGGTGGCCGACGGTGGTGAGCCGCTCGGCGGTGGCGGCGGCGAACTCCTCCGCGGTGCCGGTCTGCGAGGCCCACAGGATGACGACCTCACGGCGCAGGACCGTCACCGGGGCCGAGGTGGCCGGGGACTGTGTGGGCGCGGACTGTATGAGCGCGGCCTGTGTGGTCAGGGGCTGTGTGGCCGGCGCCCGGGAGTACATCCCGGCGAGTGTGCCGTTCACCCACAGGGCGTGCTCGGGGCTGAAGGGTGCGTCGGGCGGCAGCACCGGCACCCCGGGAGCACCGGCGGGAATCCCGGCGAGGAATCCGACCAGATACTGCCGTTCCTGTGCGGTGAGAACGGGCGGCGGGGCGGGGACGAGCCCGAAGGCGGACACGGCCGTGGACGCGGTGGGTGCGATCTCGGCAGCCCCGGCAACCCCAAGAGTCCCGGGAGCCTTGGGAGCCTCAATGACCTCGGAAGCCGAGGAAGACCCCGCAGCCCCCGCAGACCGCAGGGCCACCGGCACCGCCACCTTCGTCAGCGACACCGCGCACACCTTGAACTCCGGCTGGAACGACAGCGGATCCACCGCGTCGCTGGTCACCGCGTTGACGCTCAGGTACTCCCCGAACAGGTCGTTCCAGTGGAAGGGCGCGAAGCAGCAGCCGGGCCGCACCCGGTCCGTCACGACGGCCGGCAGCACGGCCCGTCCACGCCGCGAGGCCACCTCCACGGAGTCGCCGTCGACCACTCCCAGGGCCGACGCGTCCTGCGGATGCAGCTCCACGAACGGCCCGGGGTTCAGCCTGTTCAGCTTCGCCACCCTCGCCGTCTTGGTCAGCGTGTGCCACTGGTGCTGGAGCCGCCCGGTGTTCAGGACGAAGGGGTAGTCGTCGTCGGGCATCTCCGCCGGCGGGATGTGCGGCCGGGCGTGGAAGACGCCCCGTCCGCTCGCCGTGGGGAAGCGGAGCGTCCCGTCCTCCCCCACGTACCGGATCGGGTTGCGGTCCGGCCCGTCCTCGCGCGCCGCCGGCCACTGCACCGGCGTCTCCCGCAGCCGCTCGTACGAGACCCCGCGCAGATCCCATCCCGTCTTCGGGTTCCAGGCCCGCTTGATCTCCTCGAAGACCTCCTCCGCGCTGTCGTACGAGAACCCCTTCTCGTACCCCATCGCACACGCGACGGCCGCGATGATCCGCCAGTCCGCCATCGCCTCGCCGGGCGGATCGGCCACGGCCGGGGTCAGCGTGAGGTTGCGCTCGCTGTTGACGAAGACGCCCTCGCCCTCGGTCCACATCGCGCCGGGCAGGACGACATCGGCGTACGCGTTGGTCTCGGTGTCGGCGAAGACGTCCTGGGTGACGACGAACTCGGCGGCCTCCAGGCCCTCGATGACGGTACGGCGGCCCGCGACGGAGGCGACCGGGTTGGTGCAGATGATCCAGCAGGCCTTGATCTCGCCGTCGGCCATCTTCCGGAACATCTCGACGGTGCCCTTGCCGACGCCGTCGGCGCGCAGGGTGTCCGGTGGCAGCTCCCAGAGGTCCTCCATGAAGGCCCGCTCCTCGTCGACGAGGACGGACCGCTGGCCGGGGAGGCCGGGGCCCATGTAGCCCATCTCGCGGCCGCCCATCGCGTTGGGCTGGCCGGTGAGGGAGAAGGGACCGCTGCCGGGACGGCAGATGGCTCCCGTGGCCAGGTGCAGGTTGACCAGGGCGTTGGTGTTCCAGGTGCCGTGCGTGGACTGGTTGAGGCCCATGGTCCACAGGCTCATCCACTCACCGGCCGATCCGATGAGCCGCGCCGCCTCCCGGATGTCCTCCTCGGCGAGGCCCGTCATCCCGGCCACCGCCTCGGGCGTGTAGTCGGCGAGGAACTCCGGCATCGCCTCCCAGCCCTCGGTGTGGGCGGCGATGAAGTCGGGGTCGGTGCGGCCCTCGGCGTGCAGCAGGTGGAGCAGGCCGTTCAGGAGGGCGAGGTCGGCGCCCGGCTTGATCTGGAGGAACAGGTCGGCCTTCGCCGCGGTGGCGGTGCGCCGCGGGTCCACGACGATCACCTTGGCGCCCGCCGACTTCACCCGCTCCATCATCCTGAGGAACAGGATGGGGTGGCAGTCGGCCATGTTGGAGCCGATGACGAGGAACAGGTCGGCCTTCTCGAAGTCCTGGTACGAGCCGGGCGGGCCGTCCGCCCCGAGCGACAGCTTGTAGCCGGTGCCGGCGCTGGCCATGCACAGCCGGGAGTTGGACTCGATCTGGTTGGTGCGGACGAACCCCTTGGCGAGCTTGTTCGCCAGGTACTGGGCCTCAAGACTCATCTGGCCGGAGACGTAGAGGGAGACCGCGTCGGGGCCGTGCTCGTCGATGATCTCCCGCAGCCGCCGGGCCGTCTCGGTGATCGCCGTGCCGACGGCCTCCGGCACCGGCTCCTCGCCCCGCTCGGGCCGTACCAGGGCCGTGGTCAGCCGGCCGGGCGCGGCCAGCAGGTCGGCGGTGGTCGCGCCCTTGGTGCAGAGCCTGCCGAAGTTGGCGGGGTGCTCCTTGTCGCCGGAGGCCTTCAGGACCGTACGGCGTCCGTCGGGGCCCATGCCGATGTCGAGGACCAGGCCGCAGCCCACACCGCAGTACGAGCAGACCGTCCGCACCACGGGCACGCCTCCTGAGCTCAGCCGGTTCGATCTCCACCGACCGTACGAAACACCCATTACGCAGATGTCTCCCGAGCCGTTCATCAGGAGTTACACCGCCCGCACACCTGACAAGGAAGCCTTGTGAGCGCCTCCGGGCCCCCGAGCCGACGCGACACAGATTTGGAACGGTTCCATTTCTTGAACCATTCAGGTTTATGGGGGTAGGTTGGTCGCATGACCGCCCCCCAGCTTCCGAACACCGCCGCTGAGCTGCGCGGTGCCGGCCTGCGGGTGACGGCCGCGCGCGTCGCGCTGCTCGAGACCGTTCGGGCCGGTGACCACCTCCCGGTCGACGCGATCGCCACGGGAGTGCGCGACCGTCTCGGCCATATATCCCTCCAGGCCGTCTACGAGGCCCTGCACTCGCTCGCCGCGGCGGGGCTCGTGCGGCGCATCGAGCCGCCGGGCAGCCCGGCCCGGTTCGAGGGGAGGGTCGGGGACAACCACCATCACCTGGTCTGCCGGTCGTGCGGGGCCGTCGTCGACGTCGACTGTGCCGTCGGTCACGCGCCCTGTCTGACAGCTTCCGACGACCGCGGCTTCTCGATCGACGAGGCCGAGGTCATCTACTGGGGCCTGTGCCCCGCGTGTTCCCCCCAAGCCGTTACTTCAGCACCCTGATCCACCCAGTTCGGAAGGACTCCCATGTCTGAGAACCCCGATGCAATCGTCACCGACGCCAAGACCGACGGCACCGGTGGCTGCCCGGTCGCGCACGGGCGCGCCCCGCACCCGACGCAGGGCGGCGGCAACCGCCAGTGGTGGCCTGAGCGCCTCAACCTGAAGATCCTTGCCAAGGACCCGGTCGTCGCGAACCCGCTCGGCGCGGACTTCGACTACGCCGAGGCCTTCCAGGCCCTGGACCTTGACGCCGTGAAACGGGACATCGCCGAGGTGCTCACCACCTCGCAGGACTGGTGGCCGGCCGACTTCGGCAACTACGGCCCGCTGATGATCCGTATGGCCTGGCACAGCGCCGGCACCTACCGCATCAGCGACGGCCGCGGCGGTGGCGGCCGCGGTCAGCAGCGCTTCGCGCCGCTGAACAGCTGGCCGGACAACGGCAACCTGGACAAGGCCCGCCGTCTGCTGTGGCCGGTGAAGAAGAAGTACGGCCAGTCCATCTCCTGGGCCGACCTCATGATCCTCACCGGCAACGTCGCGCTGGAGACGATGGGCTTTACGACCTTCGGCTTCGGCGGCGGCCGCGCCGACGTCTGGGAGGCCGACGAGGACGTCTACTGGGGTCCCGAGACCACCTGGCTCGACGACCAGCGCTACACCGGCGACCGTGAGCTGGAGAACCCGCTCGGCGCCGTCCAGATGGGCCTCATCTACGTCAACCCCGAGGGCCCCAACGGCAACCCGGACCCGCTGGCCGCGGCCCGCGACATCCGTGAGACCTTCCGCCGGATGGCGATGAACGACGAGGAGACCGTCGCCCTCATCGCCGGTGGTCACACCTTCGGCAAGACCCACGGCGCCGGTCCGGCCGACGCGGTCGGCAACGACCCCGAGGCCGCCTCCATGGAGGAGCAGGGCCTGGGCTGGAAGTCCACCTACGGCACCGGCAAGGGCGGCGACGCCATCACCTCCGGTCTCGAGGTGACCTGGACCACCAAGCCCACCCAGTGGAGCAACGACTTCTTCGACATCCTCTTCGGCTACGAGTGGGAGCTCACCCAGAGCCCCGCCGGCGCCAACCAGTGGGTGGCCAAGGACGCGCAGGCGATCATCCCCGACGCCCACAGCGACTCCAAGAAGCTGCCCACCATGCTCACCACGGACCTCTCGCTGCGCTTCGACCCGATCTACGGCGAGATCTCCAAGCGCTTCCACGAGAACCCCGACCAGTTCGCGGACGCCTTCGCCCGTGCCTGGTACAAGCTGACCCACCGTGACCTGGGCCCGAAGTCCCTCTACCTCGGCCCGGAGGTCCCGGCGGAGACCCTGCTGTGGCAGGACCCGCTGCCGCAGGCCGAGGGCGTGGCCATCGACGCCGCCGACGTGGCGGCCCTGAAGGCCAAGGTCCTGGAGACAGGTCTGACCGTCTCGCAGCTGGTGTCCACCGCGTGGGCCTCGGCGTCCACCTTCCGCGGCAGCGACAAGCGCGGCGGTGCCAACGGTGCCCGCATCCGCCTGGAGCCGCAGCGCGGCTGGGAGGTCAACGACCCGGAGCAGCTCGCCCAGGTCCTGCGGGTCCTGGAGGGTGTCCAGGCCGAGTTCAACGCCGGTGCCAAGAAGGTCTCCCTGGCCGACCTGATCGTCCTCGCGGGTGCCGCGGCGGTCGAGAAGGCCGCCAAGGACGCCGGCGTCGAGGTGGAGGTCCCCTTCACCCCGGGCCGTGTGGACGCGACCGAGGAGCACACCGACGTCGAGTCCTTCGCGGCGCTGGAGCCGGTCGCGGACGGCTTCCGCAACTACCTGGGCAAGGGCAACCGCCTGCCGGCCGAGTACCTGCTGCTCGACCGCGCCAACCTGCTCACCCTGAGCGCCCCCGAGATGACCGTCCTCGTCGGTGGTCTGCGCGTCCTCGGCGCCAACCAGGGCGGCGCGGCGCACGGCGTCTTCACCGACCGTCCGGGCGTCCTGACCAACGACTTCTTCGTCAACCTGCTCGACCTGGGCACGACGTGGAAGTCCACCTCGCAGGACCAGACGGCGTTCGAGGGCCGCGACGCGGAGACGGGCAAGCTGAAGTGGACCGGCACCCGTGCCGACCTGGTCTTCGGCTCCAACTCCGAGCTGCGCGCGCTCGCCGAGGTCTACGCGAGCGACGACGCGAAGGAGAAGTTCGTGAAGGACTTCGTCGACGCGTGGGTCAAGGTCTCGAACCTGGACCGCTTCGACCTGGTCTGAGCGTCTGAACGAGGTGGGGGCCGGTCCTCTGGGACCGGCCCCCGCTTCATGCCTGCGACAGCGTGGCCACGAACTTCCCGAGCCGCGCGATCCCCTCGCGCAGCTCCTCGGCCGAGGCCGCGTAGGACAGCCGTACATGCGTGTCGGCGGTGCCCACGCCGAAGTCCCGCCCCGGCGTGAGGGCGACGTGCGCCTCCTTCAGCGCCCGTCCGCAGAACTCCCACGAGGTGAGCCCGGTGCCGCTGACGTCGAAGTAGACGTAGAAAGCCCCGTCGGGCGGCACGGGCACCGGCAGCCCGAGCTGCGCGAGCCCGTCGAGCACGAGCGTCCGCCGCCGCCCGAACTCGGCCCGCCGCTCCTCGCACACGGCGAGCGACTCGGGCGTGAAGCACGCGAGCGCGGCGTGCTGGGCGGGGGTGGAGGCACAGATCATGTAGTTCTGGGCCAGCCGCTCCATCGCCGGCACGAGCGCGTCGGGCACCACGCACCAGCCCAGCCGCCAGCCGGTCATCCCGAAGTACTTCGAGAAGCTGTTGATGACGATCGCTTCCGGGTCGTACGACAGCGCGCTGCGCGGCGGTCGCCCGTGCTCGTCGTGGTCGCCCAGGTCGAGGTAGATCTCGTCGACGATCCGCCAGGCGCCCCGCTCCCGGGCCAGCTCGCAGATCGCGGCCAGCTCGTCGGCCGGTACCGAGGTGCCGGTCGGGTTGGAGGGGCTGGCGACCATGATCCCGCGGGTGCGGTCCGTCCAGTGCGAGCGCACGGACGCCGTGTCCAGCTGGTACCGCGATGCGGCGCTGGTGGGCACGAGGGTGACCCGCGCCCCGAAGCTCTCGGCGATCTGCCGGTTGCAGGGGTAGGACGGGTCGGCGATCAGCACCTCGTCCCCGGGATCGACGAGCGCGGCGGCGCCCAGCACCAGCGCGGCCGACGCCCCGGCGGTCACCACGACCCGGCCCGGGGCGATGTCGACGCCGTGCTGATCGCCGTAGAACCGCGCGATCGCCTGCCGGAGCTCGGGCAGGCCGAGCGCCCCGGTGTAGCTCATGGGCCGGCTGCCCACGGCCTCCCGGAGCGCGTCGAGCACGGCCGGCGGCGCCCCGAAGTCCGGTTCGCCGAGGCTGAGTTTGACGACGTGGTGCCCCTCGGCCTCCAGCGCCGCCGCGTGCTTGCCGAACTCCATGGCGTAGAACGGCGCGACGGACTGGGCGCGTTGCGAGATCCTCATGCGGCGGGCCTCCCGGGGGTCATGTGATCGAGGGCTCCAGAGGGGCCACGCTCTCGTGCGGGATGTCAGCCACATCGTGCCGCAGGAACCCGGGACCGGGGTAATCGTGTGCAGCGGCGCCGACCGGGAAGGTGGTTGTTCGGGCTCGCTCGGCAGCCCGTGACCTTCCCGTTTCGCGACCCGTTCGGAGACTCGGCGTGACACTCGGCGGCAGACCCGCACCACCCGCACCGGACACCGCCCCCGACCTCGCGGCGCGCAAGCAGCGTCTGCGCCGCCGTCTGGAGCGGCTGATCGGTGTGGCCGCGACCGAGGGCAACGTTCTGGTGCCGCTGCGCAACGGCGATCGGATCTTCCCCGCGATGCTCGAGGCGATCCGTTCCGCCCGGCACACCATCGACATGATGACGTTCGTGTACTGGCGGGGGCAGATCGCCCGGGACTTCGCCGAGGCGCTGGCCGAGCGCGCCCGCGCGGGGGTACGGGTGCGCCTGCTGCTCGACGGCTTCGGCGCCAAGGAGATCGAGCGGCGGCTGCTGGACCTCATGAGCGACGCGGGCGTGCAGGTGGCCTGGTTCCGCAAGCCCGCGTGGCTGTCGCCGTTCAAGCAGAACCACCGCTGCCATCGCAAGGCGCTCGTCGTCGACGAGGACACCGCCTTCACCGGCGGCGTCGGGATCGCGGAGGAGTGGTGCGGCGACGCGCGCAACCCTTCCGAGTGGCGGGACACGCACGTCCAGGTGCGCGGTCCGGCCGTCGACGGCATCGCGGCCGCGTTCGCGCAGAACTGGGCGGAGTGCCACGACGAACTCTTCGACACCCGCGACCGCTTCACCGAACACCGGCAGGCCGGCTCGTCGGTGGTGCAGGTCGTCCGCGGCTCCGCGAGCATCGGTTGGCAGGACATGCAGACCCTCATCCGGGTCATGCTCAGCTCCGCCGAGGAACGCTTCCGGCTGGCCACCGCATACTTCGCTCCGGACGCCTACTTCATCGACCTGCTGTGCGAGACGGCTCGGCGCGGCGTGCGGGTCGAGATCCTGCTGCCCGGTCCCCACACCGACCAGCGCGCCTGTCAGCTGGCCGGTCAGCACCACTACACGCGGCTGTTGCGGGCCGGTGTGCACATTCGTCAGTACCAGCCGACCATGATGCACGCCAAGATCATCACCGTGGACTCGGTGGCCTCCCTCATCGGGTCCACCAACTTCAACCGCCGGTCCATGGACCACGACGAGGAAGTGATGCTCGCCGTCCTGGACGAGGAGTTCACCGCCGTCCTCGACCGGGACTACGACGCGGACCTCGAACGCAGTGTGGACATCGACCTGCACCGGTGGAGACGGCGGGCCGTGCTGCAACGCGTCGAGGAGGCCGCGGTCGGACCGATCCGGCGCTTCCTGTGAAGGTCAAGTCCCCCGCAACCACGAGAAAGTCCTGCCATGGATGACGCGGACGGTCGCACGGCCCGATGGGGGGCGGCGCTGCGCCGTACTCCGGTGTCCGTCTGGAACGACGACGTCACGGACTGGGCCGCGGCGCTGACCTACTACGCGGTGCTGGCCCTGTTCCCGTCGCTGCTGGTGATCCTCTCGATCCTCGGTCTGGCCCTGCCCGCCGCCGAGCCGGGCGTCATCGACCGCATCGTGCAGGCCACTCCGGCCGCGTCCCGCGAGCTGCTGCGCGGCGCCCTGCGGGAGATGGCCGGGCAGTCGTCGACGGCATGGACGCTGATCTTCGTCGGCGGGACGGGTGCCCTGTGGTCGGGATGCAGCTATCTGAGCGTCTTCCGTCGGGCGCTGTACTCGATGCACCGCATCGACGCGGACCGGCCGGTCTGGCGGACCGCTCCGCGCATCCTCGCCACGGCCCTGGTGCTGCTCGCCCTGCTCCTCGCGTCGACCCTCGCGCTGCTGCTCAGCGGCGGTCTCTTCCGGCGGCTGGGCAGCGCGCTGGATCTCGGCACCGGGCCGCAGGCCGCCTGGGACACGCTGCGGTGGCCGGTCATCGCGGCGGTGGCCGTCGCCCTGGTACTCGTTCTGTACCGTTCGGGTCCGTCGCGCTCCCGCCCCATCGGCCGGATGGCACCCGGTGGCACCCTGGCGGTGGCCCTCCTGCTGGCCGTCTCCCTCGGGTTCGCCGTGTACACCTCGCACGTCGGCACGTACAACCGCCTGTACGGCTCGCTCGCGGGCGTCGTGGTGTTCCTGGTCTGGCTGTGGCTGTCCAACCTGGCACTTCTGGTCGGCGCCCAGTTCAACGCGGAGCTGTCGAAGGCCGGTCACGGGGAGCGATCCGGTACCGGGGAGGGGGCAGGTACCGGATCGCTCACCCCGCCGTCCGTCACTGGGTGCTGAGCATGCCTTCGCGCAGACGGGCCAGGAGGCGGTTGATCAGACGGGAGACATGCATCTGGGAGATGCCGAGGCGCTCGCCGATCTGGGCCTGGGTGAGTTCGTCGACGAAGCGCCAGTGGATGATCTGCCGGTCGCGTTCGCCCAGTTCGGCGATCATCGGCGCGAGAGCGTGGAAGTCCTCGACCAGGGCGAGGGCCCCGTCCTCGTCGCCGATGAAGTCCGCCAGTGCGGCCTCGCCGTCCTCGCTGCCGTTGATCGCCGCGTCCAGGGAGGCCGACCTGTACCCGTTGGAGGCCAGCCGGGCCTCGACGACCTCGTCCTCCGGAAGACTCATCAGCTCGGACAGTTCGGCGATCGTGGGCATGCGGCCGAGCCGGCTGTGCAGTTCCTCGTTGGCGCGGGCCAGCTGGACGCGGGCTTCCTGCAGACGCCGGGGCACGTGGACGGCCCAGGAGGTGTCGCGGAAGAACCGCTTGATCTCACCGACGATGTAGGGGACGGCGAAGGAGGTGAACTCGACCTCGCGGGTCAGCTCGAACCGGTCGATCGCCTTGATCAGGCCGATCATGCCGACCTGGACGATGTCCTCCATCTCCTCCGGACCGCGGCTGCGGAACCGGCCGGCCGCGTAGCGGACCAGGGACATGTTCATCTCGATCAGCGTGTTGCGCGCGTACTGGTACTCGGGCGTGCCCTCCTCCAGCACCGCGAGCTGCTCGAAGAACAGCCGCGACAACTCGCGCGCGTCCTTGGGCGCGACCTTGGAGGGCTCCGCTATCTCCGGAATGTCCACGGTCTGCTCAGCGGTCCGCACGGTGGTCGTCGTCATGCTGCACCCCTCCCGGCCGATCGGTCTTGAAATCGCCGGCCCTTGGTCCGGCAAGCACGCGCATACCCCGGCTCCGGAAGCACACACCAGGAACGTCAAAAACTTTCAGCGCCCGTCCGGCTCCCCGATGCTCCGCAACGCCTCCTTCATCTTGGCCACCGCGAAACCCCAGCCCTGCTCGACCGTCGGTTTGGCGGGAACGGCGATCTCGTCGGGGTTGGTGAGGACGTCGAGGAGGACCGGGCCCTCGGTGCGGAACGCCCGGCGCACGCTGTCCTCGAGTGCGGCGGGCTCCGTCACGCGGATGCCGGGGATGCCCATGGCCCGGGCCACGGAGGCGAAGTCGGGATTGTCGAGCACGGTGCCGAACTCGGGCAGCCCGGCCTGTTCCTGTTCGAGTTTCACCATGCCCAGGCGCCGGTTGTCGAAGACGACGAGCTTGACGGGCAGCTTGTACGTCTTCAGGGTCATGAGATCGCCGAGCAGCATGCTCAGCCCGCCGTCGCCGCAGAAGGCGACCACCTGGCGGTCCCGGTCGAGGCACTGGGCGCCCAGTGCGTGCGGCATGGCGTTGGCCATCGACCCGAGGTTGTAGGAGCCGATCAGCCGCCGCTCGCCGCGCATCTCGACGAAACGCGAGAGCCACACCGTGGCCATGCCGGTGTCGGAGGTGAAGACCGCGTCGTCGGCCGCGACCCGGTCCACGACGGCGGCCAGCGCCTCGGGGCGGATGTCCTTCCCACGGTTGTCCAGCGCGGAGCGGACCCGGCCGACGAGCCCCTTGTCGTGTCCGGGGTCGGCGAGCCGGGCCTGACCGTCCCGCCAGCGGTCGTAGCGGTCGCGCGCCTTGGTCAGGTGCGAGCGGTCGCGCGCCGGGGCCGGGGCGGAGCGGTCGTGCGCCTGCGCCGGCGCCGAGGCCGAGGCCGAACGGTCGTGCGCCCCCTCCGAGCCCGAACGGTCCCGCGCCCCCTCCGAGCCCGAACGGTCCCGCGCCCCCTCCGAGCCCGAACGGTCGTGCGCCCCCTCCGAGTCCGAACGGTCCCGCGCCCCCTCCGAGTCCGAGCCGTCCCGCGTCTCCTCCCTGCCGGCCGGGGTGGTGGCGAGGTGGCTCAGGAGGTCGCGCACGGTGGCGCCGGTGTCGCCCACGAGTCCTACCTCCACCGGGACCCGGCGTCCGATGTGGGTGGCGTCGGTGTCCACCTGGACGACCGTGCGTCCCTCGGGATACCAGTCCCGGTAGGGGAAGTCGGTGCCGAGCAGCAGGAGCGTGTCCGCGTCCTGGAGGGCGGAGGCCGCCGCGGGGTTGCCGATCAGCCCCGTCTGCCCGACCTGGAAGGGGTTGGCGTCGCCCTCGAAGCCCGCCTTGGCCTTCAGGGTGAGCACCATCGGCGCGGCGAGGCGGTCGGCGAGGGTGAGGACGTCGTCGCGGGCGGCACGGGCGCCCTCCCCGACGAGCAGGGTGACGCGTTCGGAGCGGTCGAGGAGTTCGGCGGCGCGACGAACGGCGGACTCGTCGGGCCGGCTCACCGGAGCGTTCAGGGAGAACCGGGCTGACCGGTCCGCGGTCAGCTCCTGGTCGCCGAGGTCGCCCGGCACGGTGAGGACGGCGACGCCCTTGCGGCCCAGCGCGGTGCGGACGGCCGTCTCCAGCATCTGCGGGAGCTGGCCGGGAGAGGTGACGGTCGCGCGGAAGACGGCCACGTCGCTGAAGAGGGCGTCGTTGTCGACCTCCTGGAAGTAGTCGCTGCCGAGCTCGGCGAGCGGCACCTGGCCGGCGATCGCCAGCACCGGGGCGTGCGACTTGGCCGCGTCGTAGAGGCCGTTGAGCAGGTGCACGGAACCCGGTCCGACCGTGCCCATGCACACCCCGAGGGTCCCGCTGAGCTGCGCCTGGGCGCTCGCGGCGAATGCAGCCGCCTCCTCGTGCCGGCATCCCACCCATTCGAGGCCGTCCGTGGTGCGGATGGCGTCCGTGACGGGGTTGAGGGCGTCTCCCACGACGCCGAAGACCTGACGCACGCCGAGTTCGCTCAAGGCGTCCACGATGACTCGGGCAACGGTACGGGCCACTTTCGTCCTCCAGGTCACACGGTGAAACGGTCGGGGTCGGCGGCCTGCCAGTCGGCCGCCCACGAGGCGGGCGGCTCGGCGAGCAACTGGCCCGGCGCGAGCCACTCGTACAGCTCCGCGTAGGAGCGCTCGGTGCAGGGGTCGACGCGCCGGTGGAGCATGTGCGGGCGCAGCTCCGCGGGGTCGGTGACCCCCATGGACGCCATGATCTGCAGCGCGCCGGCCACGGTCGCCTCCTGGAAGCGCCGGACGCGCGGCGCCTTGTCGGCGACGTCGAGGGCGCGGGCTCGGCGCGGGTCCTGGGTGGTGACACCGGTGGGGCAGGTGTTGGTGTGGCACCGCTGCGCCTGGATGCAGCCGACGGCGAACATCATGGCCCGTGCCGCGTTGCCGTAGTCGGCGCCCTGCACCATGCGTTTGACCAGATCGGCGCCGGTGGCGATCTTGCCGCTCGCACCGATTTTGACCCGGTCGCGCAGACCGGCGCCGACGAGGGCGTTGTGCACGGTGAGCAGCCCCTCGGTGAGCGGGGCCCCCACGTGGTCGGCGAACTCCAGCGGCGCCGCGCCGGTCCCGCCCTCGGCTCCGTCGACCACGATGAAGTCGGGTGCCGTGCCCTCCTCCAGCATGGCCTTGCACACGGCGAGGAACTGCCGGCGCGAGCCCACGCAGAGTTTGAAGCCCGCCGGCTTCCCGCCGGACAGCTCACGCATGCGGGCGATGAAACGGACGAGTTCGCGCGGGGTGGAGAAGACGCGGTGGTACGGCGGTGAGACCACCGTCCGCCCTTCCGGCACGTCTCGCACCCGGGCGATCTCCGCGTTGACCTTGGCTCCCGGCAGCACTCCCCCGATCCCGGGTTTGGCTCCCTGCGAGAGCTTCAGGGACACGCACTTGACGTGCTCGTGCGCGGCCTTGTCCGCGAACTCGGCCGCGTCGAAATCGCCCTTGTCGGTACGGCAGCCGAAGTACCCGGTGCCGATCTCCCAGACGAGGTCGCCCCCGGGACGCAGGTGATACTCCGACAGGCCGCCCTCACCGGTGTCATGGGCGAAGCCTCCGGCCGCGGCGCCCCCGTTCAGCGCGAGGATCGCGTTGGCGGACAGCGAGCCGAAGCTCATCGCCGACACGTTCAGCAGCGCCATGTCGTAGGGGCGGGCGCAGTCGGGACCGCCGAGGCGCACCCGCGGTGGCGTCTCCGGTACCGCGCAGGGTGCCATGGAGGGGACGAGGAACTCGTGGCCGGGCCGGTACACGTCCCGTTCGGTGCCGAACGGCTCCTCGGCGTCGGTGCCCTTCGCCCGCTCGTAGACGATGCTGCGCACATCCCGGTCGAAGGGACGCCCGTCGTAGTTGCGTTCGATGAAGTACTGCTGGAGTTCCGGGCGAATCCGCTCCAGAAGGTAACGGGCGTGCCCCAGGACCGGATAGTTGCGCAGCACCGAGTGCCGGCGCTGCAGCAGGTCCCGGGAACCCAGCAGTGCCAGGAGCGCGAGCGGGACGGCGGCGAACAGCCAGCCGGGCGAGACCCGGATCGAGGCCGCGGCCGCCGCGACGGCGACGACCCAGGTCAGGACGATGATTCCGACGCGTGTCACTCCTCGCAGGTTGCCCGGCGATCGCGCTCCATGCGTCCGTCCCTGCCCAAGAGACGACAAAGCCGGATGACCCGCGCGAGCCCGGCCCGGGCGCTTGCGCGTCGCGCCGGCCCGCACCCGGCAATTGGGCGTCGCGGGAGCCGGGACTCGGCGCCTTTGCGTCGGAAGGAGCGGCGACGCGGTGGTGGCATGCGCCGGAAGCGCCCGTACGGCCTACGACACCGGGGCGCGGTCAGGCGTGTGCGTGCCCTTCCGGACCGTCCGGCGCTCGCGGACCACGGCGAAGACCACCACGGCCAGCGCCACCAGGGTGGACAGGACGACCTGGTCGCGGCCGCCGCCGTCGGCCGTGTCGGTGAGCATGTAGCCGAGGACGAAGGTGATCAGGGCGATGGTGGCCCAGGTCAGATAGGGGTAGAGCCACATCCTCACGACCAGCTTCTCCGGCGACTCCCGCTGGATGATCCTGCGCATGCGCAGCTGGGAGAAGCAGATCACCAACCAGACGAACAGGGCGATCGCACCGGAGGAGTTGAGCAGGAACTGGAAGACGGTGTCCGGCCACAGGTAGTTGAAGGCGACCGCGACGAAGCCGAAGACCACCGAGGCCAGGATGGCCGCCTGCGGCACCCCGCGGCCCGTGGTCCGCCCGAACGCGGCCGGGGCGTCGCTGCGGCGGCCGAGCGAAAAGGCCATCCGGGAGGCCGTGTACAGGCCGGAGTTGAGACAGGACAGGACCGAGGTCAGCACGATGGCGTTCATGATCTGGCCGGCGTGCGGGATGCCGACGGAGCTCAGGGCGGCGACGTACGAGCCGTCCTTGAGGATCGCCGGGTCGTTCCAGCTCACCAGCGACACCACGACCAGGATCGAGCCCAGGTAGAACACCGCGATCCGCCAGATGACGCTGTTGGTGGCCTTGGTGACGGCGGCACGCGGGTCCGCGGTCTCGCCGGCCGCCAGTGTGACGATCTCGCTGCCCATGAAGGAGAAGACGACCATCAGGACGCCGGTGAGGATCGCTCCGGGTCCGTTCGGCAGGAAGCCGCCGTGCGCGGTGAGGTTGGAGAAGCCGGAGGCCGGGTGGTCCGAGCCGGGCAGCAGACCGAAGACGGCGAGCCCGCCGATGACGATGAACGCGGCGATCGCTACGACCTTGATCCCGGCGAACCAGAACTCGAACTCGCCGTAGGAGCTCACCGAGGCCAGGTTGGTGGCGGTGAGGACGACCATGACGATCAGCGCCCAGCCCCACTGCGGGACCGCCGGTATCCAGCCGGCCAGGATCTTGGCCCCGGCGGTCGCCTCGACGGCGAGCACCACGACCCAGAAGAACCAGTACAGCCAGCCGATGGTGAAGCCGGCCCAGCGGCCGAGCGCGCGGTCCGCGTAGGCGGAGAACGAACCCGAGGTGGGGTTGGCCGCCGCCATCTCGCCGAGCATCCGCATCACGAGGACGACCAGGACACCGACGAGGGCGTACGAGATCAGGATGCCGGGTCCCGCGGCGGCGATGCCGGAGCCGGAGCCGACGAACAGACCGGCGCCGATGACACCTCCGATCGCGATCATCGACAAGTGGCGGTTCTTGAGCCCGGGCTTCAGCCCCTGCTCGTCGGGCGGACTCTGGGTGATCGTTGCGGTCATCGAGACATCCAAGAGGGGAGTCGGGGACGGTGACCGGGAAATTAGTTCAGTACGATCCAAAAAAACAGTCTTGTTTAACTGTTCACCTTGCTCTATTTTCCGTACATGCAGAGCACGCCGTGCCACCGTCCCCCGTAACCGCGCTCAGCAGGCCGTTAGGGTGGCGTCGTGGTGAATGCAGCGGGCAAGTTCGGGCCCTACAACCAGCCGGCGCCCGCGCAGGTCGGCGGGGTGTGGGACACCCGTGTGCTGGCCGGCCGGGGCCCCACGGGCGCCGAGCTCGTCCGGTCCCGCATCGCCCTGCGGCTGCGCCTGAGGTCCGTGGCACCGGGCGACCGGCTGCCGGACGCGGGCGTCCTCGCCGAGGAGCTGGGCATCAGCGAGATCACCGTGCGCCGAGCGCTGGAGGCCATGTGCCAGGACGGTCTGCTGGACCGCCGTCGGGGCCGGGCGGGCGGGACCTTCGTCGCGGCCGACTGGGACACGGTCGTCGCCGTGACCCACGACGCCGACGAGACGGCCTCGCTGGACTCCTTCCATCTCCTGCTCGAATGCGGTCTCGTGGCGCACGGCACGGGCGAGGTCCCGGACGGACGGCTCGACGGACTGCGGACCCTGGTCGAGGAGATGGACCTGTCCGAGGACCCGGCCCGGCTGCTCGAACTGGAGACCCGCTTCCACCTCGACCTCGCCGAGGCGCTCGGCGGCGTCGGGATCCGCGAGTTCGCCGCCGACCTGCTCGGCCGCCAGTGCCTGCTGGGGCCCGCACCCGCCCCCTCCGTCATACGGGCCCGCAACCGCTGCCACGCCGACCTGCTGGACGAAATCACCCGCGGCGCGATGGACCCGGCGGTACGCGCGGTGAAGGCACACCGCCACGCCGGCCTGAACTAATCCCCTCTGTCCCCTTCTCCTCCGTCCCCTTCTCCTCCGTCTCCCTTCCCCCTCCCCCGCTCCCCTCACCCCTCCCGCGTCGCCGACCCGCTGAAGGAGCTGTCTCCATGCCGGTACCCGGACCTGCCGGCCCGTCGCCGACGTCGGGCCCCGCCGCCGACGCGCCGCAGCGGCTGCGCGGCGGCGTCCTCGGCATGGCCGACATCGCCGCCGCCACGATGGCCAACGTCGGCCCGGCGATGAGCTTCTTCTTCGGCTTCGCCTTCCTGGCCACCACCGCGGGCGTCGCGTCCCCGCTGACCATCGTGGCGGCGGGCGTGGCGGTCGCGCTGCTCGGCAACACGCTGGCCGAGTTCTCCCGGGCGCACCCCTCGGCGGGCAGCTTCACCACCTTCGTCGGCAAGACCTTCGGGCCGGTCAGCGCGGTGACGACAGCCCTGCTGGCAGGGCTCGGCTACATCATCGCGATGGCCTCGGTGATCGCGATCTCCGGCGGCTTCGTGCAGATCACCCTGCAGCACTACACGGGCGTCGACCTGCCGTGGATCCTCTGGACGCTACTGCTGACCGGCCTCTCGGTGGTGCTCATGCTGCGCGGGATCGTGGTGTCCACCAAGTGGGCCGGGTACTTCTTCGGCGTGGAGATGCTGGTGCTCGTCGTGGTCTCGGTCGCGGCGATCGTCGAGCACCGCGGCGACCTCTCCGCCACCCCGTTCCTGCCCGGTCATCTCGCCCATGGCCTCAAGGGCCTCGCGGCCGGATTCCCGCTGGCGGTGTACCTGTTCATCGGCTGGGAGAACTCGGCGGCGCTCGCCGAGGAGACGGAGAACCCTCGGCGCAACGTCGGCCGGGCCGTGTTCTCCTCCGTCGCGATCATGACGGTGAGCTACATCCTCTTCTCCTACGCCACGGTGACCGGCTTCGGCTACGACGTGGACCGGCTCGGCGCCTCCAGCATCCCCTTCATCGACGTCGCCCAGCACACCCTCGGCGCGCTGGCGTTCCTCGCCTACGTCGGCGGCCTCACCTCCACCCTCGGTGTGCTGATCGCGGGCATCAACTCCCAGGCACGTCTGGTCTTCAACGCGGGGCGCGAGGGACTGCTGCCGTCCTTCTTCGGATACGTCCATCCCACGCGCCGTACGCCCAACAACGCGATCGTCACCTTCGCCGTCACCGCGCTGCTGATCATCGGCGGCTGGGGTCTGGGCCATCTGCTCGGCGCCGACGGCGGTCCGATGAACCCGGTGGTCTTCTTCACGGAGTCCTCCAGCCTGGGCGCCATCCTGATCCTGCTGGTCTACCTGGCGTCCAACATCGCCCTGCCGCTGTACTATCGCCGCTACCGCCCGCAGGAGTTCCGGACCGTCCGCCACCTCGTGCTGCCCGCGCTCGGCACGCTCGCCATCCTGGTCCCCCTCTACTACCTCGCCAAGCCCGGCCAGCCCGCCCCCTACAGCTGGTTCCCCTACGCCGCCCTGGTCACGCTGCTCGCCGCCGTCGGCTACGCAGCCCTCCTGGTCCGCCGCGACCCCGGCCTGGCGGAACGGGTGGGGTCGGTGGTGGCGGACGCGGAGTAGCCGCAGCGGGTGCCGTCGCCGCCGGTCCCGGCGCGCCCGGTCACACCAGACGCCTGATCTCTCCGCGCACCCGGTAGAAGCCACCCGGGGAGGAGTGCAGGGCGTCCACCACATAGCGTGCGCCGGGCTGACGTATCGCCCGCGGGAACTGGACGTTCCAACCGGGCTCGTAGCCCTCGGAGACCACGTGCACCCGCACGCGGCCGCCCTGCTCGACGCACTCCACCACCACTCCGCTCCCCGCCGCGGGGACCGCGCTGACCGTGGCGACGGAGGCGGCCGTGGTCAGCGGCGCGTACGTCGGCAGGGCAGCCGCCAGCTTGACGTCCGCGGCGACCGGAACGGTGCCCGACTGGGCGGCGTTGATCGCGGTCTCGCTCGCGTCGATGCAGGCCAGCGAGCCGTCGGTAGAGACGAGGTAGAGCCGCTCGTCGTGGTACTGCATGGAGAGCGCCGAGCCGCCCCCCGTGCCCAGCTTCCACAGGCGGGTGCCGTCTGCGGTGAAGCAGTAGACGGAGGAGGCGGAGTCGCCCGCGAAGACGTACCGCCCGCCGGGGGACGTGGCGCACGAGTACACCGCGGCGTCGCACGAGTAGGAGGCCTCGACGAGCCCGGAGGACTTGGCGAGCCGCTGGACGACCCGCCGCCCCGTCCCGGCGTAGACCGCGTCCTCCTCCTGCCATCCGAAGAGCACATTGCCGCCGGTCCGGGTGTGCCAGAGCTGGCTGGTGCCGTCGGCCGCGTAGGCCGTCACACCGTCACTGTGCCCGTGGAACACCGCGTGTTCGTCGGCCCGCACCATCCATCCGTGTTCTCCGGAGGAGTTGCGCGACCACTGGAGCTCGTCCTCGTGGTCGATGACCGTCAGGCCGCCGTTGCGGTCGGAGACGTTCAGCACGCCCGCGTGGATGTCCAGCCAGAAGATGTCCACCTCCGCCGCGATCTCGTAGGCGGCGAACGGCACCTTCGCCGAGAGGTCGTACACCCGGCCGTCGTCACAGCCCGCGTAGATCCAGAAGTCGTCCGCCACCAGGCACTTCACACCGTCGGGCAGCGAGTAGTGCGCCAACACCTCACCGTCGTGGCTCAGGTTGTAGACACTGCCCTGCTGGTTGCCGACCCAGCAGCGGTCCTCGTCCACATGGATGCCGAACGCCGAGGCGCCCGTGCGGAACCGCCACAGCACCGGGGCGGTGGCGCGCGCGGTGGACGGGGCGGACGTCACCTGACGGCGCGTCACGGGCCGGGCCGCACGCTGTCCCTGGACCGCGGGCTCGTATCCCTTGCGCACCTTCTCGGCGATCTTCTTCGCCGCGGCCGTCCTCGCCTTCTCGGCGGTGGGAAAGGTGGAGGTCTGGCGCTGCCCGTCCACACCGATCCGGCCGTACCGCACGGAGACCGTCGTCCCCTCGACGATCACCTCGTAGAACTTGTGGGCACCGCCGCTCTCCTGAGACAGCTCCAGGTACGTCACGCTCTCCGACTGTCGTGCCTGCGCAGCGGACACAGCACACCCCTCCCCAAGGCCCCGGTCGACCGCGGCGGCCGATCTCCAGTGACTCCCAAGCTAATGGTCACCACTGACATCGACGCCCGAGCCCGATCACGGGGCCCCGCCCCGTCCCCGCGAAACCCAGGGCTCCGGTTCAGCAGGTCAACATTCCTCTCCTGGTCTGCTTCCGGACCGTTCCCGAACCCTGTTGACAACTACCTCCACTCCCTTCCATCATCATTCCACTAATCGAGTAGTGGAATGATGATGGAAGGGAGTGGAGGCCGTGGAGTACCGCATCGACAGGCGGAGCGGGGTCCCCGCCTTCCAGCAGATCGTGCAGCAGACCAAGCAGGCCCTCCGGCTGGGCGTACTGGTGCCGGGCGACCGGCTGCCCACCGCCAAGGACGTCGCCGAGACGAGCGCGGTCAACCCGAACACCACCCTCAAGGCGTACCGCGAGCTGGAGCGCGAGGGCCTGGTCGAACCGCGACCGGGCCAGGGCACCTTCGTACGCCGCACGCTGGGTCGCCCCGAGACGGGCACCGACTCACCGCTGTACGGGGAGCTGCTGGCGTGGATGTCGAAGGCGGCCGGGGCCGGTCTGGAGCAGGAGGACGTGGCCGCGCTGGTCGCGTCCGCGCTGGAGAAGCAGTACGCCCCCGGGACCACGGTGGTCGCGGGGGTCACGACAACGAGGAGCACAGGTGAGTGACGTCATGTACGCGGAGGAGCCGGCGCTGGAGGCGCGCGGACTGGGGATGCGCTACCGGCGGGGCTGGGCGCTGCGGGACTGCACCTTCCGGCTTCCGGCAGGCAGGATCTGCGGGCTGGTCGGACCCAACGGGGCGGGCAAGACCACGCTGCTGAACCTCGCGGCCCATGTCCTGAAGCCGACGCAGGGCTCGATCAGTCTGTTCGGCGAGGCGCCGGGCTCGGTGGAGTCCGGTCGGCGTACGGCCTTTCTCGCGCAGGAGAAGCCGCTGTTCCGTCGTTTCACCGTGGCGGAGACCCTGCGGCTGGGGCGGGAGCTGAACCCCACCTGGGACCAGCGCGCCGCCGAGGACATCGTCCGCGCGGGCAACGTGCCCTTCGACGCGAAGATCGGCACCCTCTCCGGTGGCCAGCGCACCCGCGTCGCCGTCGCCCTGGCCTTTGGGAAGCGCCCCGACCTGCTGCTGCTCGACGAGCCGATGTCGGACCTCGATCCGGTCGTGCGCCACGAACTCATGGGCACCCTCCTCGCCGAGGCCGGCGAGCGCGGCACCACCGTGGTGATGTCCACCCACGTCCTGGCCGAACTGGAGAACGTGTGCGACTTCCTTGTCGTCGTCTCCGGCGGCGGAGTGCGCCTCGCCGGTGACGTCGACGACCTGATGACCGTGCACGCCCTGGTCACCGGGGCCCGGGAGGGCGAGGGCCTGCCCGCCGAACTCGGCTACCACACCCTCGTCGAGGCCCGGACCAGCGGACGGCAGTTCACCGCGCTCATCCGCCCGGAGGGCCGGATCACCGGCCCCTGGGATGTGGCTGCCCCGAACATGGAGGAACTCCTGCTCGCCTATCTCCGCTCCCCCGACGCACCGCCGCTGATCACCCCCACCGCCCATGTCCAGGGCCAGGCGTTCGGCACCGGGACGGTGGCGGCGTGAGCACATTCACCAGCCCCTCGACCGACGGCACGAACGGGAGAACGAACCGCACGATGAACGGCACCATGCACGCAACCAAGAACGGACCCAGGCACGGGGCCAGGAACGCGACCACCCCGAAGGCCACCCGGCGCCCCCGCCTCAGCGGTATGACCTGGCTGGTCTGGCACCAGCACCGGGCCGCGTTCTGGACCATCATCGCCGCCACCGTGCTCTGCTCGGCCTGGATCGTCTACCAGCGCGGCCAGATGATGGACTTCCTCGACGCCTACGGCTTTCCCACCAAGCCCCTCCAAGACGCGGAGACGGAGTTCAAGCCGTACGCAGGCGCGTTCACGTCCGTCACCACCGGTCTCACCGCGCTCCCCGTCATGCTCGGTGTCCTCCTCGGTGCCCCGCTGTTCGCGGGCGACCTGGAGAACGGCACGGCCAAGCTGATCGCCGCCCAGTCCGTGAGCCGCAACCGCTGGCTCGCCACGAAACTGGGGCTGACCGGGCTAGTGGTCGTGGCGACCACGGTCACCCTGTCGGCTGTGTTCGCCTGGTGGTGGAGCCCCATCAAGTCCGATTACCTGCACTTCGACTGGACCTCCCGTGAGTTCTTCAACACCACGGGTGCGGTGCCCGTCGCCCTCACCCTCCTTTCCGTGTTCGGTGGAGCGGCGATCGGTGTGGTCCTGCGCCGCACGCTGGTAGCGATGGTCGTGACCCTCGGTTTCACCGTCGCCCTCCAGGTGGTCTGGGGCCACTTCAGGCTGGCGCTCGGCGACATCGTCACGGCCACCAGCAAGCCTGTCAGCCCCGGCACCCCGATCGTGTTTCCGAAGGTGCCCGGCACCGCGCACCAGTTTGACCCCTCGTATGTCACCGGCAGCGGGAAGCTGCTCGGCTTGGACACGTGTACGGAACAGCAGACGGATCAGGCACTTCAGCTGTGCATGAAGAAGGCGGACATCGTCGGCGCGTCGGTGGATTACATCCCCATCTCGCAGATGAGCGGAATGCAGTGGCTCGGGGCGTCGATTCTGTTCGCCCTGACGGCCGGCATCGTGGTGTTCCTCTTCATCTGGGGACGCAAGCGGCTCGTCTGAGGAACCGGTCATGCCCCCACAGGGAAACTCGCTCTCCGCAGTCCCACCGACGAAGGCGAGCAAGTGCGGCTTCGACGCCCCGGCGACGACCGCGAAGACCGGGCCACGGAGTACCGCATTCCGCGGGCAGGGCCACGTCGCATCAGCTGCTGGAACCGCAGTTCACAGCCCCTTTTGGGCAGGCTCCAGAATCGCCACGCACTCCACGTGATGCGTCATCGGAAACAGATCGAACACCCGAAGCGTCCGCACCCGGTACCCCCCGTCCCGGAAGTACCCCAGGTCCCGTGCCAGCGCGGCCGGATCGCAGGCCACGTACGCGATGCGGCGCGCGTCCAGGGACGACAGGTGTTCCACCGTCTTCCGCCCCGCCCCCGCCCGCGGCGGGTCGAGGACGATCAGGTCGACCTCGGTGATGCCCGTGCGCGGCAGGACGCTCTCGACCTTGCCCTGCTCGATGCGGACCCGGTCGAAGGAGGCCAGGTTGTGCCGGGCGTCCTCGACCGCGCGCTTGCCGGACTCGATGCCGAGGACCGCGCCCTGGTCGCCGAGGCGGTCGGCCAGCGCCCCCGCGAACAGTCCGACACCGCAGTACAGGTCGAGCGCCATCTCGCCCTTGCGCGGGAGCAGGCCCTGCATGACCGCCTTCACCAGGGTGTCGGCCGCCTGCGGGTGGACCTGCCAGAAGCCGCCGCTGCCCACCCGGTGGGTGCGGCCGTCGGCCCGCTCGCGCACGAAGGCGCGGCCGTGGACGCGGTGGACGCCGCCGTCCTTCTCCTCGACGCGCATGACGGAGACCGGCTTGTCGAGCTCCACGAGGGGAAGGCGAGCGCCCGGCCGGGGCTCCAGGATGACCATGCGGTCCTGCGACCCCGTCGCCGCGATGGCCTCCACGGACGCCATCCCTGACCAGTCGCGCTCCTCGATGCCCAGCTCGCTCACACCGGGCGCCGCGATCATGCAGTGCTCGATCGGCTCGACCTCGTGCGAACGGTGGCGGCGCAGACCGGCGTTGCCGTCGGCGTCCACCGCGTACTGCACGCGCGTGCGCCAGGCCGGCACCTCGCCCGCCGGCAGCTTGTCGCCCTCGGCCGGCATCACCGTGCCGTCCCAGCCGGCCTCCTCGGGCGTGAGGCCCGCGAGCCGCTTCAGCTGCTCGGCGACGACCTCGCCCTTGAGGCGCCGCTGCGCCCCCGGCTTGGCGTGCTGCCAGTCGCAGCCGCCGCAGCGCCCGGGACCGGCGTAGGGGCAGGGCGCCTCGATGCGGTCCTTGGACGCCTCCAGCACGGAAACGGCGTCGGCGCGCAGGAACCGCGCGCCCTCCTCGCCCTCGGTGACCCGGGCCACGACCCGCTCGCCGGGCAGGGTGTGCCGGACGAACAGCACCTGGCCGTCGTCCGTGCGGGCGATGCAGTGCCCGCCGTGGGCGACGGGGCCGACCTCGACCTCGAACTCCAGCCCCACCATCGACTTCTTCGGTTCTGCCTGCATGGCGGGGTGACTCCACAACGTCAAGGGAAGCGGTGGGACGACAAGCCCACCAGGACAACAGCCGACCAGTCTACTTCGGCGTCGAGGGCTCCTTCGCCCGCTCGGCCGGACCCCGGCGCACCGCACCCGGCGCGTTCCACTCCTGCCGCTTCTTCGCCCGCTTCTTCGCCACCTCCGAGGACTGGAGCTGGTAGGGCACCGAGGTGACCATGACTCCCGGCGTGAACAGCAGCCGGCCCTTGAGCCGCAGCGCGCTCTGGTTGTGCAGCAGGTGCTCGTACCAGTGACCGACGACGTACTCGGGGATGATCACGGACACCGCGTCCCGCGGGGACTCCTTCCTGAGCCCCTTCACGTAGTCGATGATGGGGCGGGTGATCTCCCGGTACGGCGAGTCGAGGACCTTCAGCGGTACGGCGATCCCGCGGCGTTCCCACTCCTCGCGCAGTGCCTTGGTCTCGGCCGGGTCCACGTTGACGCTGAGCGCCTCCAGGGAGTCGGAGCGCATCAGCTTGGCGTAGGCGAGGGCGCGCAGCGCCGGGCGGTGGATCTTGGAGATCAGGACGACGGAGTGGACGCGGGACGGCCTCAGGGTGTCGTCGCTCGGGCCCTCGGGCGCGGCGAGTTCCTCGGCGACGCGGTCGTAGTGCTTACGGATCGCCGTCATCGTCGCGTAGAAGATGCACATGCCGAGCAGGGCCACCCAGGCGCCGTGGGTGAACTTGGTGACCAGGACGACGACCAGGACCAGGCCGGTGAAGAAGGCACCGAAGGCGTTGATCGCCCGGGAGCGGATCATGTGGCTGCGCTTTGCCTGGTCCTTCTCCGTGGCCAGGTGGCGGTTCCAGTGCCGGACCATGCCGGTCTGGCTGAGCGTGAAGGACACGAACACGCCGACGATGTAGAGCTGGATCAGCCGCGTCGAGTCGGCGCCGTAGATCCACACCAGGAGTCCGGCCGCGCCGGCCAGCAGCACGATGCCGTTGGAGAAGGCGAGGCGGTCGCCGCGGGTGTGCAGCTGGCGCGGGAGGTAACGGTCCTGCGCGAGGATCGAGCCGAGCAGCGGGAAGCCGTTGTAGGCGGTGTTGGCCGCCAGGAACAGCACCAGCGCGGTGGCCGCGGCCAGCACGATGAACAGGAAGCTGCCCTTGCCGAAGACGGCCTCGGCGACCTGGGAGATCACCGGGTTCTGCACGTAGTCCGAACCGAGCGCGACGCCGTTGTGGATCAGGTCGACGGCCGGGTTCTCGGCCATGCGCACATTGGTGGCCATGGCCAGCGCGATGATCCCGCAGAACATGGTGACGGCGAGCAGGCCCATCGCCGCGAGCGTGGTCGCGGCGTTCTTCGACTTGGGCTTGCGGAACGCCGGCACACCGTTGGAGATCGCCTCGACGCCGGTGAGCGCGGCACAGCCGGAGGAGAAGGCGCGCAGCATCAGGAAGACCAGCGCGAAACCTGCCAGCCCCTGGTGTTCGGCCTTGATGTGGTAGTCCGCCGTCGGTGCCCGCATGGTGTCGCCGAGGACCAGACCGCGGAAGGCGCCCCACGCGATCATGACGAAGACGCCCGCGACGAAGACGTAGGTCGGGATCGCGAAGAGCGAGCCGGACTCCTTGACTCCGCGCAGGTTCATCAGGGTCAGCAGGATGATCACGGCGATCGCGCACAGCACCTTGTGCTCGACGACGAAGGGAATCGCGGAGCCGAGGTTCTCGATGCCGGAGGCGATGGAGACGGCGACCGTGAGCACGTAGTCGACGAGCAGCGCGCTGGCGACCGTGAGGCCCGCCTTGGGTCCGAGGTTGGTGGTGGCCACCTCGTAGTCGCCGCCGCCGCTCGGGTACGCGTGCACGTTCTGCCGGTAGGAGGCGACCACCGTGAACATCAGCACGACGACCGCCACGGCGATCCAGGGGCTGTAGTGGTACGCCGACACACCCGCGATGGACAGGACCAGCAGCACCTCGCCGGGCGCGTACGCCACGGAGGACAGCGGGTCGGAGGCGAACACGGGTAGGGCGATGCGCTTCGGCAGGAGCGTTTCCCCGAGCCGATCACTGCGCAGTGCGCGCCCGATCAGGATCCGTTTGGGCACGTCGGTCAGTTTGGACACAACAGAGAAGCGTAAGCGTTCGAACGCGCGCGCAACCACCCGGCACCCCGCATCTGCTCTCCGGGTGAAAACAGGACACGTCCCGGCTACGGATTCCGCAGGTGGGCCGCGCGGCATGCCTATATGACAGGACCCCCGTTCCTCGCCGCCCCCGGAGGTCCCGTGCACACGACCGCAGAGCTGATCGGCGCCGCAGCCACCCTCGTCGGCCTCGGAATCCTGACCCTCGCGAGCGTCCGCAGCATCAGCCGCCGTTGACGGACTCCAAGTCGAGGGCAACCGTGCACAGGGGTGCCGTCGTCCTACCGCGCGTGTGTAGCTTGGGCCTCTGTCTGAGACCCTGATGTGGCTGAGCAGTAACTATTGACACCGGAAGGACGGTCGTGCACATCGTCATCATGGGCTGCGGGAGAGTGGGTTCCGCTCTCGCCCAGACCCTGGAGCAACAGGGGCACACGGTCGCCGTGATCGACCAGGACCCCACCGCCTTCCGACGACTGGGCTCCGGTTTCGGCGGCCGTCGCGTCACCGGAGTCGGCTTCGACCAGGACACCCTGCGCGAGGCGGGCATCGAGGAGGCCGGCGCCTTCGCCGCGGTCTCCAGCGGCGACAACTCCAACATCATCGCCGCGCGCGTGGCCCGCGAGATGTTCGGCATCGAGAACGTCGCGGCCCGGATCTACGACCCCCGGCGCGCCGAGGTCTACCAGCGCCTGGGCATCCCGACGGTGGCCACGGTCCGCTGGACGGCGGACCAGATGCTGCGCCGGCTGCTGCCGTCCGGCGCGGAGCCGCTGTGGCGCGATCCCACCGGCGGGGTCCAGCTGGCCGAGGTGCACGCCTCGACCGCCTGGGTCGGCCACAAGATCAGCAGGATGCAGGAGGAGACGGGCGTCCGCGTGGCGTTCCTGACCCGTCTCGGCGAGGCCGTCCTGCCCACCTCGCAGACCGTCCTCCAGGAGGGCGACCTGGTCCACGTCATGATGCGCACGGACGACATCGAGAAGGTCGAGGCGTCCTTCGCCGAGGGCCCCGAACAGGAGGGCGGGCACTGATGAGGGTCGCCATTGCCGGTGCCGGTGCGGTCGGCCGCTCGATCGCGGGCGAACTGCTGGAGAACGGCCACGAGGTCCTTCTCGTCGACAAGGCGCCGACCGCCATCTCGGTCGAGCGCGTCCCGCAGGCGGAGTGGCTGCTCGCCGACGCCTGCGAGATCACGTCCCTGGACGAGGCCGCGCTCCAGCGCTGCAACGTCGTGATCGCCGCGACCGGCGACGACAAGGTCAACCTGGTCGTCTCCCTGCTGGCGAAGACGGAGTACGGCGTCCCGCGTGTCGTCGCCCGCGTGAACAACCCCAAGAACGAGTGGCTGTTCAACGAGTCGTGGGGCGTGGACGTCGCCGTCTCCACCCCGCGCCTCATGTCCGCCCTGGTCGAGGAGGCGGTGAGCGTCGGCGACCTGGTCCGCCTGCTCCGCTTCAGCCACGGCGACGCGAACCTGGTCGAGCTGACCCTCCCCGAGGAGTCGGCCCTGGCGGGCACGCAGGTCGGCGACGTGGAGTGGCCCGAGGACACCTCCCTGGTCACCATCATCCGCGGCACCCGCGTCCTGACCCCGTCCCGGGAGGACTCCCTGGAGGCCGGCGACGAACTCCTGTTCGTGGCCGCCCAGGCCCGCGAGGAACAGCTGGAGGACCTGCTGTCGGTGCGCCGCGAGGACGCGACCGGCTGAGGTCTTCGAGGGGTACGACGGCGGAGGGCGCCCTGCGTGTGCAGGGCGCCCTCCGCCGTCGTAAAGGAAGTGCCGGGTGCTACGCCTCGCGCCGGTGCCGTCCGGCCGCGGCCTCCGTGTCCCCGTGCTCCGCGGCCTGCGCCGCCTTGCGCTCCTCCTCGGCCTTCTCCTCCGCCTCCATCTCGGCGAAGACGTCGATCGGCGCGGGCGCCTTCGCGAGGAAGACCCAGGTCAGCCAGACCGCCAGCAGGAACGGGGGGATCTTCAGGGCGACCAGGACCCACCCGAGCTGGGCGGTGTTGGCCCACCAGTACAGCGAGAAGAGGATCGCGCACTTGGCGAGCAGGATCGCGCCCCAGGCGTAACTGGCCTTGGCGTACGCCTTCTTGCGGCCGGGGTTGCGGGTCCGCCAGGAGAGGTTCTCCTTGAAGACCGGGCCGAGGATGAGGCCGATCAGCGGGACCCCGCACAGCGTGGTGATGATGTACGCCAGCCCGAGACCCAGGGTGTACAGCATGCCGGGCAGGTAGAAGTCCTTGGCATTGCCCGTCATCATCGCGAAGACGACACCGAAGGCGACACCGAAGACACCGCTGAAGGCGTGCTTGACGGTGTCCCGCATCACCAGGCGGACCACGACCAGCAGCAGGGACACCGCGAGCGCGGCGATCGCCGACAGGTGCAGGTCCTTGTTGATCGTGAAGATCGTGACGAAGAGCAGGCCCGGCAGGACCGTCTCGACCATGCCCCGGACGCCGCCGAACGCCTCGAACAGGGCAGCCTCGGTCACCGCCCGAGCGTCGTCGGCCTGAGTGTCTTCGGTCGGCTTGTCGAGCGACGTCACCGGCTACTCCCGTCCCACGGGTCGGAGTTCGTATTTCGGATTGAACAGCACCCGGCGGCCCCGGCTCATCGAGATCCGGCCCGATGCGATCAGCTTGCGCCCCGGTTCGATCCCGACGATGGAGCGCCTGCCGAGCCACACCACGTCCAGGGCGGCGGAGCCGTCGAACAGCTCGGCCTCCAGGGCCGGGACGCCCGCGCGCGGCCGCAGGGTGACCGTGCGCAAGGTACCAGTAACGGTCACGATCTGACGGTCGTGGCAGTCGCCGATGCGGGTGCAGCCAGCGGTCTCGGTGTCCTCCCGCAGCTCCTCGGACTCCAGGTCCTCCTGCGACGAGGAGAGCCGGTCGAGCATGCGCCGGAACCGGCCCGCCGGCTTCTCGGAACGCGGAACAGCACTCATATCCGAAAGCGTACCGGGGTGCGCCGACAGCGTTGTACCCGCAGCACTAGCGTTCGAACCGGTATCCCATCCCCGGTTCCGTGACGAAGTGCTTCGGATGCGAGGGGTCCGCCTCCAGCTTCCGCCGCAGCTGGGCCATGTAGACCCGCAGGTAGTTCGTCTCCGTCCCGTACGACGGCCCCCAGACCTCCTGGAGGAGCTGCTTCTGCCCGACGAGCCGGCCGCTGTTGCGGACCAGCACCTCCAGCAGGTGCCACTCGGTGGGGGTGAGGCGCACGTCCCTGCCGTGCCGCTGGACCCTCTTGGCGGCCAGGTCGACGGTGAACTCGTCGGTCTCCACCAGGACGTCGTCCTCGCCGCCCCCGGTGGGCTCGGCGCGGCGCACGGCGGCCCGCAGGCGCGCGAGGAGCTCGTCCATGCCGAAGGGCTTGGTGACGTAGTCGTCGGCTCCCGCGTCGAGCGCCTCGACCTTCTCGTCCGAGGAGTGCCGGGCGGACAGCACGAGGATCGGCACCCGGGTCCAGCCGCGCAGCCCCCTGATCACCTCGACGCCGTCCATGTCCGGCAGTCCCAGGTCCAGGACGACCACGTCGGGGTGGCGGGCGGCGGCGAGCCTGAGGGCGGTGGCGCCGTCGTGCGCCGCGTCGACCTCGTACTTGCGCGCCTTGAGGTTGATCACGAGGGCGCGCACGATCTGCGGCTCGTCGTCGATGACCAACACCCTGGTCATGTGGCCTGCCTTTCGGGTTCCGCGGCTGCGAAGGGGTCTGCGAGGAGTTCCGCGGGCGGGTCCGCCGCGCGGAGCGTCAGCACCATGGTGAGGCCTCCCCCGGGTGTGTCCTCGGCGTTGAGAGTGCCGTTCATGGCCTCCGCGAAACCCCTGGCCACCGCGAGCCCGAGCCCCACCCCGGCTCCGCGCGGGGCGTCGCCGTAGCGCTGGAAGGGCGCGAAGATGCGCTCCTTGGCCTCGTCGGGGACGCCGGGGCCGCGGTCGACGACCCGTACCTCGACCCGGTCGGCGATGGCGCTGGCGGAGACCCAGACCACGGTGCCGGGCGGGCTGTACTTGACGGCGTTCTCGACCAGGTTGGCCACCGACCGCTCCAGGAGCCCCGGGTCCACGGCGACCATCGGCAGCGACTCCGGCACGTCCAGCTCCACGCTCCCGTCCGGCACCCCGCCGAGCGCCATCGGCACCACCTCGTCGAGGTCGATCTCGCGGATGATCGCGGTGACCGTGCCGGTCTGGAGGCGGGACATGTCGAGCAGGTTGCCCACGAGATGGTCGAGCCGGTCGGCGCCCTCCTCGATGCCCTCCAGGAGCTCCGCCTGGTCCTCCTCGGACCAGGCCACGTCGTCGGACCTGAGCGAGGACACGGCCGCCTTGATGCCCGCCAGGGGCGTGCGCAGATCGTGCGAGACGGCCGCCAGCAGGGCCGTACGGATGCGGTTGCCCTCGGCGAGCGCCCGGGCCTGGTCGGCCTCCTCCTGGAGCCTGCGGCGGTCCAGGACGACGGCTGCCTGCGCGGCGAAGGCAGCCAGCACCCGGCGGTCCTCGGCGGGCAGCACCCGGCCGGTGAGCGCGAGCGCCATGTGGTCCCCCACCGGCATGTCGACGTCGGCGTCCTCCGGCCGCTCCACGGGCGGCCCGAGTCCCGCCCGGCCCGCGCAGGTCCACGGCTCGACGTCGCCGGCCCGTTCCAGCAGGGCCGCCGACTCCATGCCGAAGGTCTCCCGGACGCGCTCCAGGAGCTCCTCCAGGCCGGTCTCGCCGCGCAGCACGTTGCCGGCCAGGAAGGACAGGATCTCCGACTCGGCGCGCAGCCGGGCAGCCTGGTGGGTGCGGCGGGCGGCGAGGTCGACCACCGAGGCCACCGAGATGCCGACGCCCACGAAGATCACGATGGCGACGATGTTCTTCGGGTCGGCGATGGTCCAGCGGTGCAGGGGCGGTGTGTAGAAGTAGTTCAGCAGCAGGGAGCCGACCGCGGCCGAGGCGAGCGCGGGCAGGAGTCCGCCGAGCAGGGCCGCAGCGACCACGACGGCCAGGAACAGCAGCATGTCGTTGGCGAGGCCCAGGTCGACCGTGGTGAGGAGGACCGTCAGGAGCGCCGGCCCCGCGACCCCGACCAGCCAGCCCCACAGGATCCGGGCCCGCCCCAGCCGCGCGCCGCGTGCCACGGGCAGTCCGCGGCCCTTGGCGACCTCCTCGTGGGTCACGATGTGCACGTCGAGGTCCGGCCCGGACTCCCGGGCCACGGTCACGCCGACGCCGGGCCCGAAGACGTACTGCCAGGTCCTGCGCCGGGACGAGCCGAGGACGATCTGGGTGGCGTTGACCCCGCGTGCGAAGTCGAGCAGCGCGGCCGGTATGTCGTCGCCGACCACATGGTGAAAGGTTCCTCCAAGGTCCTCGACGAGGGTCCGCTGGACGGCGAGCTCCTTCGGCGAGGCGGAGGTCAGCCCGTCGCTGCTGGCTATGTAGACGGCGAGCACCTCACCGCCGGCGCCCTTCTCGGCCAGCCGCGCGGCTCGTCTGATGAGCGTCCGGCCCTCCGGACCGCCGGTGAGCCCGACCACGATCCGTTCCCGTGAACCCCAGATCTTCGAGACCCGGTGCTCGCTGCGGTACTGCTTGAGGTACTCGTCGACCCGGTCGGCCACCCACAGCAGCGCGAGCTCGCGCAGGGCGGTCAGATTGCCCGGCCGGAAGTAGTTGGACAGTGCCGCGTCGACCTTGTCGGGCTGGTAGATGTTGCCGTGCGCCATCCGGCGCCGCAGCGCCTGGGGCGACATGTCGACAAGCTCGATCTGGTCGGCCCGGCGTACGAACTCGTCGGGCACGGTCTCCTGCTGCCGCACCCCGGTGATGGACTCGACGACGTCGCCGAGCGACTCCAGATGCTGGATGTTCACGGTCGAGACCACGTCGATCCCGGCCGCGAGCAGTGCCTCCACGTCCTGCCAGCGCTTGGCGTGGCGCGAGCCCGGGATATTGGTGTGGGCGAGTTCGTCCACCAGGGCGACGGCGGGAGCGCGGCGCAGGACGGCGTCGACATCCATCTCGGTGAAGACGGAGTCCCGGTACTCCAGCTCCCGGCGCGGGATCTCCTCGAGGCCGTGCAGCATCACCTCGGTCCGCGGCCGCCCGTGGTGCTCCACGAAGCCCACGACGCAGTCGGTACCCCGCTCGATCCTGCGATGCGCCTCGGACAGCATCGCGTACGTCTTGCCGACGCCCGGTGCCGCACCGAGGTAGATCCGAAGCTTTCCGCGTCCCATGAGCCCATTGTCTTCCGGTCACCACTGCCTACGCAGCGTCGACCTTACGGCCAACAATCCCGGCAAAGGGGCCCAGGACCAGCCCGAAGGCCGTCTTTGACGCAACTCTGACGCGGAGGGGCGGCGCGGTGGCGGGGCCGGGGCGCGGCGCGGTTCGCGGGTGGCCCGGCGGCCCTGGAAAGCGCGACGAGGGCCGGACCGGCCCTGCCCCCGGACCGACAGGGCGGTGACTGCCCGGGCGCTCCCTCGACCGTGGACGCCTCATCCCTGCCACCGCACCCCGGGGCCCACGCCGGAGCGGCCACCACGCTCCCGCCCTGCGGCTCGGAGCCGCGGACCCGAGCACGCCCTCCAGAGCCGGGCGGCCGGTCCGACACCGCGTGGCCCCGTGACGCCCCTCAGCGCCCGACGATCTCCCCGTCCCCCAGTTCCAGCACGCGGTCGGCCAGGTCCAGCAGGGTCGCGTCGTGGGTGGCCACCAGCGCGGTGACGTTCTCACTGCGCACGACGGCCCGCAGCAGCTCCATGACGGCGTGACCGGTCTCCGCGTCCAGCTGTCCGGTCGGCTCGTCCGCGACGAGGAGGGAGGGGTTGTTGGCGAGGGCACGGGCGATGGCGACACGCTGCTGCTGGCCGCCGGAGAGCTCACCGGGCCGCTGTTTGGCGTGGTCCGCGAGGCCGACCAAGGACAGCAGCAGCTCGACGCGCTCCTCACGCGCGCGTGCGTCCATCCGGCGCAGCCGCATCGGCACGCCGACGTTCTCGGCGGCGGTGAGGATCGGGATGAGCCCGAAGGACTGGAACACGAAGCCGATGCGGTCCCGGCGCAGCGCCAGCAGCCCGTCCTCGTCCAGCCCGACGAGGTCCACCCCGTCGAGCTCGACCCGCCCCCGGTCGGGCTGGTCGAGCCCGCCGACGATGTTGAGCAGCGTGGTCTTGCCGGAGCCCGAGCGCCCCTTGAGGGCGACCAGTTCACCGCGCGGCACCTCGAAGGAGACCCCGCGCAGTGCGTGCACCGCGGCGGCCCCCTCACCGAACGACCTGTGGATGTCCTCGACCCGCACCATGGTCTCGGTGACCACCTGAGTCATGCGTCCTCCCCCGTGAAGCCGTGCAACCGGGCGCCAGTATCACCGTCCGGCGCCCGGCCTTTCAACGGTTTCAGCTCGGGTTGTCCCCGTGGGTGAGGGTCTCCCAGGCCACGAAGAGGTTGTTGCTGCCGGCCGGACGGTTCCGCTCGGTCAGCGCCTGAGTGTTGGTCATGCCCATGCCAAGCCTGTTGTGCAGCGCGTTGTAGCCGACCTCGGTGACCGGCCCGAGCCCGAGCTTCAGCGACCCTCCGCAGAGCCAGCCGGGCACGGCCGTCCCCAGCTCGTACTTCGCCTGGAACCCCAGTGCCTGCCGCAGCCGTTCGCCCACGTCCGTGCCGTACAGGTCCTGTCCCTGGATCCGGCTCGTCTCGGCGACGTGCGAGATCGCGGAGATGCCGTACCCGGTGTGCGTGAGGTCCCGGCAGGTCTCCTGGGTGAGCCCGGTGACGAAGGTGGACTGCCCCTGCCAGTAACCGACGATCTTTTCCCGGGTGTTGAGGTTCTGACTCGGCACGGTCTTCGGCACCTCGCCGTCGGAGTCGAGGTACACATAGGCCGCGGTACGGGTGCGGAACTTCCCCATGGCCTTGTCGTACGACGCCTTGTCCTCCAGGAAGACGGAGATGCCGACGGCCGCCTCCATCATCGACAGCTCCCAGTTCCCGTTGGAGTTCGAGCCGTTGATGATCTCGGGCAGATAGACGCTGCGGAGCATGGTCGCGAAGCGTCCGGAGTTCGCCCAGCTCCCGCTGTAGGTGTACTTGATGATCTCGGCCGCCCTGGGCCACGAGGAGCCGGCCCAGCCGGTCTGCAGGGGCGCGTTGCTGTTGGTGTGGTCGGTGATCACCCCCGACCAGGCGTCCATGAGCTGGATGGCCTTCCTGGCGTACCGCTCGTCCCGGGTGATGTACCACGCGAGGGCGTCGGTGTAGGCGGCGATCGCGTCCTCGCGCTCGTCGGTGCAGCCGTTGTTGGGGTTCGAGTACGACCCGCACTCGACGACCGCGCGCGGCTTGGGTGTGCGGTTCAGGTCGGCGTACTTGCTCGCCAGCATCTTGTCGAAGGCGCCCTTCCAGGGCTGGGCGCCGGCGTTGACCTTGCCTCGGACGAAGTCCAACTGCCCCTGGGAGACGGTGACCCCGGGGTGGACGAAGGTGGCGGGGGCGGCCTCGGCGGGCACCGCGAGGGCACCGGCGGCAAGGGCCGCGGCGGCGGCGAGGAGAGCGGTTCTGCGCATGCGTGGGGGGCCTTTCGTTCTCGTATATGAACGGAAAGCGCCTTTATGAACAGAGGCGTTGAGCGGAGACCGTAGGTACAGACCAATCGGCCGTCAAGGGTCCGCGCACGCAAAAGGGCCGCACCCCACCAGGGGTACGGCCCTCGACGTCGTACGACTAGCGGACCTCGGTGATCTCCGGTCCACGCTGGAGCTGGCCCATGCCGCCGGAGAAGCGGGAGCCCTCGTCCTGCTGCTGGACGCCCTCGGGGACCATCTGGGCGTCGTTCGGCAGCTTGAGGACGATCGGGTCGCGAGGCGCCATCGGGCCCTCGCCGCGGACCACGACCGTGTCCCGGAAGATCTGCTCCAGGAGACCGGCCGCCTGCGGCTGCACCGCGCCCTGACCCGAGATCACACCGCGCAGGAACCAACGCGGGCCGTCCACACCCACGAACCGCACGACCTGGAAGCCGCCCGTGCCGTCCGGCAGCTGCACCGGCACCTGGGCACGCAGCTCCCAGCCCAGCGGACCCTCGACCTCGTCGATGATGCCGCCCTGCTGGGTGATCCCGGAGCCGATCTCCTCGCGCACCTCGCCCCAGATGCCCTCGCGCTTGGGAGCGGCGAAGGCCTGCAGCTGGATGGCGCTGTCGCGCAGCACGACGGTCGCCGCGACGATCGCGTCGCCCGCGACCTCGACCCGCAGCTCCATGCCGTCGACACCCGGCACGAACAGACCGCCCAGGTCCACCCGGCCCTCGGCGGGGTCGCGGACCTCGGTGTCGTCCCAGGGCCCGTCGGGGCGCGGCTCCGGCTCCAGCCGTACGCGCTCGCGCTCTACGTCGTCCGCCTCAGTGTCGACACTGTCGACGACCTGCTCGGCCTCGCCGGCCGCGTCCTCGGCGGCACCCTTCTTCTTGCGACGTCCGAACACGTCACTGTCCTTCCCGGTCGGATACGACCGAAGCGTATCGATTCCCACCCGTATGACCGCCCACGGCGGCCGCATCGTCTGTATCGCCCCCGTCGCCCACGGCGGCGTGACCGCCGGTGGACCCGAAGCCCCCCTCGGCCCGCGCCGATTCGGGAAGCTCCGCCACCTCCTGGAAGCGGACCCTCTCGACCTGCTGGACGACGAGTTGGGCAATCCGGTCGAAGCGCTCGAACCGCACCGACTCGTGCGGGTCGAGATTCACCACGATCACCTTGATCTCCCCACGGTACCCGGCATCAACCGTCCCCGGGGCATTCACGAGAGCGACACCGCAGCGGGCGGCGAGACCGGATCGGGGGTGCACGAAGGCCGCGTACCCCTCCGGCAGCGCCACAGACACCCCCGTGGGCAGCACGGCCCGCTCCCCCGGCTTGAGTTCACGGCTCTCGGTCGTCCGCAGATCGGCCCCCGCGTCACCGGGGTGCGCGTACGACGGAAGCGGTACGTCGGGGTCGACGCGCCGGATCAGCACGTTCAGGGGATCACGGCTCACGGGTTCACCTCGAAGGCACGGGCACGCCGGACCTGGTCCGGGTCGTCCATGGCGGCCCGGATCTCCTCCAGGCGGCCGTTGTCGATGAAGTGGTCCACCTTGACCTCGATGAACAGGGCGTCCGCGCGGACCGCGACGGGCCCCTCGGGGCCGCCGATCCGGCCGGTGGCGGTCGAATAGATCTTCCGCCCGGCCACCGCGGTCACCTCGGCCTCCAGGTGCAGCACCGTGCCGACCGGCACCGGACGCACGAAGTCGCTCTCCAGGCGTCCGGTCACCGCGATCGTGCGCAGCAGCCAGTTGAGCGAGCCCAGGGTCTCGTCGAGAGCGGTCGCGAGCACACCGCCGTGGGCGAGTCCGGGAGCACCCTGATGGGCGGGGCGCACGGTGAACTCGGCGGTGACCGAGACCCCCTCGCCGGCCCGCGTCTCCAGGTGCAGCCCGTGCGGCTGCTCGCCGCCACAGCCGAAGCACTGGCCGTAGTGCGCACCGAGCAGCTCACCGGGCGCGGGAGCGTCCGGGTGACGCACGGGTTGCGTCGCGTCGGCGGGAGGCTTGAGAGCCGGGGAAGTACCACTCACAGGCGCAGACCTTACCCGCGCGTCGGCCCCATCAGGACACCGTGCCAAGCTTGGATTCATGCAGCCCTCCGCCGCCCCGTACGACGAACGCCTCACCGCCCCCCGCTCCTGGTGGCTGATCTCCTTCCTGGTCGGGGTCTCCTTCGCCCTGATCCTGCTCCCCTTCGGGACGCTTCCGCTGCTCGGCGGCCTGGTCGGCGGCACTGCCGTGGCGGCGGTCTGCGCCAGCTCCTACGGCTCGATGCGCATCCGCGTCGTCGGGGACTCCCTGATCGCCGGCGAGGCGAAGATCCCGGTGTCGGCGCTGGGCGAGGCGGAGATCCTGGACCCGGAGGAGGCCCGCGCCTGGCGGACCTACAAGGCCGACACCCGCGCCTTCCTGCTGCTGCGCTCCTACATCCCCACCGCGCTGAAGGTGGAGGTCACGGACCCGGCCGACCCGACGCCGTACCTGTATCTGTCGACGAGGGAGCCGGAGCGGCTGGCCGAGGCGCTGAAGTCGGCCCGCACGGCCGCCGCCTAGAACGTTCGTGCAGGACTTCACCCGGCGGTGAGACCTGAAGTCTCACGGAAGTCTTACCCCTCCAGTTCCAGCGGGTCCGCCGGAGTCTCCAGGGCGGGGAGCTCGGGCAGCGCGTCCCACGGGACCTGGGTCTTCCGCAGGTCCTTGCGGATGCGCTCGGCGAGCTTCCGGGTGTCGCGGCGGTTCATGACCGCCCCCACGGCCGCGCCCACCATGAACGGCATCAGGTTCGGCAGGTCGCGAATGGTCCGCTTCATGATCTGCTGGCGCAGCTGTTGCTTCATGTGGCTGTTGACGGCCGAGTTGAACGTCGACGGCTTCTTCACGTCGATCCCGCGCTCACCCGACCAGGAGTCCAGATAGGCGGTGCTGCGCTGCTTCAGGTTGCCGGGCGGCCGTACGCCGTAGACCTCGTGGAGTTCGGCGATCAGCTTCAGCTCGATCGCGGCCACGCCGGTGATCTCGGCGGCCAGTTCGGTCGGCATCGCCGGCGGCACGGGAAGCATCGCCGCCGCGCCGATCCCGGCTCCGACCGTGGCCGTGGCGCTCGCGGCTCCCGTGACGAGCTTGTCCGCGAGTTCCTCGGGTCCGAGACCGGGGAACTGACGGCGGAGGGTCGCGAGGTCCCGTACGGGGATACGCGGGGCGTTCTCGATGATCCGGTCGGTGACGTACGCCAGGCCCGCCCTGGCCCGGCTGCCGCCCTTGCGGACCCCTTCCCGGGCCCTGTCCCGGATCGCCGCCACCCGTCGTTTCGCGACGGGCGCGGGCGTCCTGGTCCTGTCGGCCTGCACCGGGAGGTCAACCCGGCCGGCCGCGGGTTCGAGCGAGGCTCCCGGATCGAAAGAGCCCCGCTCGTCGTCACGCGCGCGGTGGGGGCCGTCGGACGGCCCCTGGTCCGCTCCCCATCGGGGAGAGCGGCGCTTCCAAGGAGGGGTCGAGCCAGTCATGCCCGACCCGCCCTCAGTCGCAGTCGCGGCAGATCGGCTGGCCGTTCTTCTCCCGGGCCAGCTGGCTGCGGTGGTGCACCAGGAAGCAGCTCATGCAGGTGAACTCGTCCTGCTGCTTGGGAAGCACCCTTACGGCCAGCTCTTCGTTCGAGAGGTCCGCTCCGGGCAGCTCCAGGCCTTCGGCGGCCTCGAACTCGTCGACGTCCACTGCGGAAGTCGACTTGTCGTTCCTACGCGCCTTGAGCTCTTCAAGGCTGTCCGAGTCGACGTCGTCGTCGGTCTTGCGTGGGGTGTCGTAATCCGTTGCCATGTCGCTCTCCCCCTCTGGGTGTCTGCGGTGTCTCCAGCGCACGTAACGCGTGAGAGGCCGGACTTGTGCCCGACCCGAGGCGGAGATTTTGCCTCACATCAAGGTCTGTTACTCAATCGACACCCAACCGGACTCCTCTTGAGTGATCGGGTTGGATGGCGATCGGGACCGTACACGGTCCGAATCCCGCACTTCAAAGGCGTCTCACCGTGTACTTCCCGTGATCAGGACCCCTGAAAACCGGATGTTCCCGGCTTTCCGACAGGGTGCATGATCACGGAGAGTAGATGGCCGGAAATTCTCCCTTGTGATCGATCACACATGGGGCGGTCCTCCTGGTGCCCAGAAAATTCCGCGCAAAGCGAACATCCCTGTGTGTTGATCTCAGTGCGGGGGCCATGGTCTCAGACGGGAAGGGCGACTCGCATCACGAGCCCACCCCCTTCACGCGGCTGAGCGGTGATGTGCCCGCCGTGCGCCCGCGCCACGGACCGCACGATGGACAGACCGAGACCGACACCCTTGTCGCTGCCCGTGCGGTCGGCGCCGCGCAGTCGCTTGAAGGGCTCGAAGAGATTGTCGACCTCGTACGCCGGCACCACGGGGCCCGTGTTGGACACCGTGAGCACCGCGTGGCCGTGCTGGATCTCCGTGGTCACCTCGACCCAGCCGCCCTCGGGCACGTTGTAGCGCACGGCATTCTGCACCAGGTTCAGGGCGATCCGCTCCAGCAGGACGCCGTTGCCCTGGACAACCGCCGTCTTCTGCTCGCCGCGGATCGCCACGCCCTTGGCCTCCGCCTCGCCGTGCACCTGGTCGACCGCCTGCTCGGCGACCTCGGCGAGGTCCACGGGCTTGCGCTCGACGATCTGGTTGTCGCTGCGGGCGAGCAGCAGCAGGCCCTCCACGAGCTGTTCACTGCGCTCGTTGGTGGCCAGCAGCGTCTTGCCCAGCTGTTGCAGCTCCACGGGTGCCCCCGGATCCGACAGATGCACCTCCAGGAGCGTGCGGTTGATCGCCAGCGGCGTCCGCAGCTCGTGCGAGGCGTTGCCGACGAAGCGCTGCTGGGCCGTGAAGGCGCGCTCCAGGCGTTCCAGCATGTCGTCGAAGGTGTCGGCCAGTTCCTTGATCTCGTCGTCCGGGCCGTCCAGCTCGATACGGCGGGAGAGGTCCGAGCCGGCCACCGCGCGGGCGGTGCGCAGGATCCGGCCCAGCGGCGACAGGACGCGGCCCGCCATCGCGTAGCCGAAGGCGAAGGCGATGATCGCGAGGCCGAGCAGGGCCAGCAGGGAACGGCTCAGGAGGTCGTCGAGGGCGTGCTGGCGCTGGGCGTTGACGCAGGCGTTGATGGCCTTGTTCATGACGTCGGCCCGCCCTGCCGACGGCAGGTTGTTGCAGATGTCGCTGGTGACATTGCCCGAGGTGATCTCGAAGGGCAGTTTGCTGCCGACGTTCAGTGCCTGGGCGGCGACCAGGTAGATGATCGACAGCAGCAGGATGCCGGCGATCAGGAACATGCCGCCGTAGAGCAGGGTCAGCCTTATGCGGATGGTCGGGCGCAGCCAGGGCAGCTGCGGCGCCGGCCTCCGGGGGTCCCAGGTGGGCTTCGGAGGGGCCTGGGGAGGAGCGGGAGTCGAGGCCACGGGTTATCAGATCCGGTATCCCGAGCCGGGGACGGTGACGATCACCGGGGGTTCGCCCAGCTTGCGGCGCAAGGTCATCACGGTCACCCGCACGACGTTGGTGAACGGGTCGGTGTTCTCGTCCCAGGCCTTCTCCAGGAGCTGCTCCGCGGAGACGACGGCGCCCTCGGAGCGCATCAGCACCTCCAGGACGGCGAACTCCTTCGGCGCCAGCTGGACCTCCTTGCCGTCACGGAAGACCTCGCGGCGGTTGGGGTCGAGCTTGATCCCGGCGCGCTCCAGGACCGGCGGCAGCGGCACGCTGGTGCGCCGGCCGAGGGCACGCACGCGTGCCGTCAGCTCGCTGAAGGCGAAGGGCTTCGGCAGGTAGTCGTCGGCGCCGATCTCCAGGCCCTCGACACGGTCGCTGACGTCGCCGGACGCCGTGAGCATCAGCACGCGGGTGGGCATGCCGAGTTCGACGATCTTGCGGCAGACGTCGTCGCCGTGGACGAGGGGGAGGTCGCGGTCGAGGACGACCACGTCGTAGTCGTTGACGCCGATGCGCTCCAGGGCGGCCGCACCGTCGTACACGACGTCGACGGCCATGGCCTCCCGGCGCAGTCCGGTGGCCACCGCATCGGCGAGCAGCTGCTCGTCCTCGACGACGAGTACGCGCACGTCGCTTGTCCTTCCTGTGTCCACCCGCGTAGCGCGTTTCGGGCACGCGCGGGCAGGGGTCCGGGTCAGTGTTGGCTTCCATCCTGCCCTTTTCGGCCATAAGTCGGCTGTAAGGCGGGTGAGCGGCAGCTGAAAGACAGGTGTGAGAGCGGGAATGCGGGATTTTCTCGCGTGGTTGAGGTTTCCGTCGAAGGGAGCGGGGGGAGGACGGCTTTACACCCCGCGATCACGCTCTGCATGTGCCGTACCACCATGCGGCACTACGTGCTCCCGTTTGTCCAGAGCGGGCGTGGGTGTCCGGCACCGTCGCCGCCCGGCAGGGCAGCGCTGGGCACCCGCAGGAGACGTGATCGCCCCTTCCGATCGGCACACCCCCGTGCCACCGACCCACGACCCAGGACGAGGGGGCGCAGCATGGACGCATTCACCGCAGGACTTCTGCAGCGCATAAGGGCGACCGAGACCGACCTGACGCGGGCTCGTGACGAGGGCGACGACTTCCTCGTCGAGGTGGAGCAGGGCGAGCTCGACGACCTGCGCCGCCTCGCCGCCGAGCACGGTGTGGAGGTCAGCGCCGGCGTCTGATCGACTTCGCGGCACGACAGCGGGCCCCCGGCGAATCCAGCGCCGGGGGCCCGCTGCGTCGGCGCACGGGCCTGTTCACCTCGTGTTCGCCGGGAGTCGGCCCGTCAGTCGTGCCAGGCGCCGAAGTCCTCCAGGAGCTGCTGGAGGGGCTCGAAGACCCCTGGGGTGCCGGCGACGGTGAGGCCGGGGTTCGGGCGCTCTCCGGGGCGGCCGCCGGTCAGGACGCCCGCTTCCCGGGCGATGAGGTCGCCCGCCCCGTAGTCCCAGGCGTTCAGTCCTCGCTCGTAGTAGCCGTCCAGGCGGCCCGCGGCCAGGTCGCACAGGTCGACCGCCGCCGATCCGCCGCGGCGGATGTCACGCAGGAGGGGGATCAGCCTCCGGGCCACGTCGGCCTGGTGGGTGCGGACCTCGGTGACGTAGTTGAAGCCGGTGGACACCAGGGCCTGTTCCAGGGGCGGCGCCGGGCGGCAGGTCAGCGCGCGCTCGCCCTCCCAGGCACCCGTGGCCCAGGCGCCCGCGCCGCGGACCGCGTGGTACGTCTCCCCGCGCATCGGCACCGCGACGACCCCGACGACGGTCTCGCCGTCCTGCTCGGCGGCGATGGAGACGGACCAGGTCGGCAGCCCGTAAAGGTAGTTGACCGTGCCGTCGAGCGGGTCGATGACCCAGCGGACGCCACTGGTGCCCTCGGTGGAGGCGCCCTCCTCGCCGAGGAAGCCGTCGTCCGGGCGCTGCTCGGAGATCAGGTCCGTGATGAGTTTCTCCGCCGCGATGTCCATCTCGGTCACCACGTCGATGGGACTGGACTTGGTCCTGGCGACGGCGAGGTCGGCCGGGCGGCCGTCCCGCAGCAGGGTGCCGGCGCGACGAGCGGCCTCCTGGGCCGGCCGAAGCAGTTCCGCGTGCAGGGGGTCGGTCACGGGGCTCCTCACGCGTACGGGCTGTCGACGCCCGCGGCGGCGGGCTTGGGGGCTCGGGCGGGGCAGCAGCCGACCGGGCAGACGTTGTGGTCGGCCCCGAGCGCGCCGAGGGCGCAGGGCGTGACCTCCTGTCCGCGCTCGACGGCGGCCCGCTCCAGGACCAGGTCGCGGACGGCGGCGGCGAAACGGGGGTCGTCGCCGACGGTCGCCGAGCGTCGCATCGGCAGGCCGAGTTCCTCCGCCTTGGCCTTCGCCTCGGTGTCGAGGTCGTAGAGGACCTCCATGTGGTCGGAGACGAAACCGACGGGCGCGATCACCACGGCCGGGACGCCGGACTCGTGGCGCTCCTCCAGGTGGTCGCAGATGTCGGGCTCCAGCCACGGGATGTGCGGGGCTCCGGACCGCGACTGGTACACGAGCTGCCAGGGGTGCTCGACACCGGTGCGCTCACGGACGGCGTCGGCGATCAGTCGCGCGACCTCCAGGTGCTGCGCGACGTACGCCCCGCCCTCGCCGTGGCCCTCGACGGGACCCGAGGTGTCCGCGGAGGCGGTCGGGATCGAGTGGGTCGAGAAGGCGATGTGGGCGCCGTCGCGGACGTCCTCGGGGAGCTCGGCGAGGGACTCGACCACCCCGTCGACCATGGGCTCCAGGAAGCCGGGGTGGTTGAAGTAGTGCCGCAGCTTGTCGACCTTGGGGAGCTCCAGGCCCTCGGCCTCCAGGGCCGCCAGCGAGTCGGCGAGGTTCTCGCGGTACTGGCGGCAGCCCGAGTAGGAGGCGTAGGCGCTGGTGGCGAGGACCAGGATGCGGCGGTGGCCGTCGGCGACCATCTCGCGCAGGGTGTCGGTGAGGTAGGGCGCCCAGTTGCGGTTGCCCCAGTAGATCGGCAGGTCCAGGCCGTGGTCCGCGAAGTCCTTGCGGAGGGCGTCCAGCAGGGCACGGTTCTGGTCGTTGATGGGGCTGACCCCGCCGAACAGGAAGTAGTGCTGTCCGACTTCCTTCAGGCGTTCCTTGGGGATGCCGCGCCCGCGCGTCACGTTCTCCAGGAACGGGACCACGTCGTCCGGGCCCTCGGGGCCTCCGAACGAGAGCAGGAGCAGGGCGTCGTAGGGGGTGGCGTCGAGCGCGTCTCGCATGGGTCGATCCTGTCATCCGGTACTGACAGCCGGGAAACGGCGGGGTGACCACCCGGGTTCCCGACCGTTCGAACGGGTGCGTCGGGGTCACCTCACCCGTAAGCTGTATCAGGCGTATTCGCGCCTTACCGCTGCACGAGCCGCTGCTCGCCGGCCGACCGGAGACCCCTGTGCCCAGCCCCTACCGCGCCCTGTTCGCCGCCCCCGGCTCCAAGGGCTTCGCCGCCGCGGGCTTCGTGGGCCGGATGCCGCTGTCCATGATGGGCATCGGCGTGGTCACGATGATCTCCCAGCTCACCGGCCGGTACGGGCTGGCGGGCTCGCTGTCGGCCACCATCGCGCTGGCCGCCGCGGCGATCGGACCGCAGGTCTCCCGGCTGGTGGACCTGCACGGCCAGCGGCGGGTGCTGCGCCCGGCGACGCTGGTCGCGCTGGTGGCCTCCGCCGGGATGCTGCTGGCCGCGCACTTCGGCTGGCCGGACTGGGTGCTGTTCGTGTGCGCCGTGGGCATCGGCTCGGTGCCGAGCCTCGGCGCGATGATCCGCGCCCGGTGGGCGGCCCTGTACCGCGGCACGCCTCAGTTGCACACCGCCTACTCCTTCGAGTCGGTGGTCGACGAGGTCTGCTTCATCTTCGGGCCGATCATCTCCATCGGGCTGTCCACGGTCTGGTTCCCGGAGGCGGGTCCGCTGCTCGCCGCCTGCTTCCTGGCGGTCGGTGTCTTCTGGCTGACCGCGCAGCGGGCCACCGAGCCGGCCCCGCACCCGCGTGAGCACGACGGTGGCCGCACGGCACTGCGCGCACCGGGTCTGCAGGTCCTGGTGCTCACCTTCGTGGCCACGGGGGCGATCTTCGGGGCGGTGGACGTGGTCACCGTGGCCTTCGCCGACGAGCAGGGCCACAAGGGGGCCGCGAGCCTGGTGCTCGCCCTCTATGCGGCGGGCTCCTGCGTCGCAGGCCTCGTCTTCGGGCTTTTGCACTTCGGGGGGCGGCCCGAACCTCGCTGGCTGCTGGGCATATGCGCCATGGCCGTGAGTATGATCCCCCTCCTACTGGTCGGAAACTTGCCGTTTCTGGCCGTGGCGCTGTTCGTAGCGGGTCTGTCCATCGCTCCCACGATGATCACGACGATGTCCCTGATCGAGCAGCACGTACCACGCGCACAGCTGACCGAGGGAATGACCTGGATCAGTACCGGGCTCGCGGTCGGGGTCGCGCTCGGCTCCTCCGCGGCCGGCTGGGTGATCGACGCGGCCGGTGCGCGCGCCGGGTACGGGGTTCCGGCGGTGTCCGGGGCCGTCGCGGTCGCGGTCGGTTTCCTGGGGTACCGCCGGCTCAAGAGGCCGGCTCCACGTCGGGGAGGCAGCGTTGAGCACGGCAGCGAGCGCGAAGAACGGCACGTGGCGTAACTGGGGCGGCAATGTTTCCGCGCGTCCCGCGCGGGAGGTCACGCCCGCCTCGGTCGACGAGCTGACGGCTGCCGTGCGGAAGGCGGCCGAGGACGGTCTGAAGGTGAAGGCCGTCGGCACCGGCCACTCCTTCACGTCGATCGCCGCGACCGACGGTGTGTTGATCCGTCCTCAACTGTTGACCGGCATACGCAACATCGACCGGGACGCCATGACGGTCACGGTGGAGGCCGGCACCCCGCTCAAGCGACTCAACATGGCTCTGGCGCGCGAGGGACTGTCGCTCACCAACATGGGCGACATCATGGAGCAGACGGTCTCCGGGGCCACCAGCACCGGAACCCACGGCACGGGCCGCGAGTCGGGGTCGATAGCCGCCCAGATCAGGGGCCTTGAGCTGGTCACTGCCGACGGTTCGGTGCTCAGCTGCTCGGAGAAGGAGAACCCGGAGGTCTTCGCGGCCGCGCGGATCGGCCTGGGGGCACTGGGCATCGTCACCGCGATCACGTTCGCCGTCGAGCCGATCTTCCTGCTGACGGCCCGCGAGGAGCCGATGAGCTTCGACAGGGTCGCCCGCGACTTCGACGAACTCTGGGCCGAGAACGAGCACTTCGAGTTCTACTGGTTCCCGCACACCGGCAGCACCAACACCAAGCGCAACAACCGCAGCGCGGGCCCCGAGAAGCCGGTGCCGCAGCTCCAGGGCTGGTTCGAGGACGAGTTCCTCTCCAACGGGGTCTTCCAGGTGGCGCAGTGGGTGGGCCGCGCGGCGCCGGGCACGATCCCCTCGATCGCCCGGATCTCCAGCAAGGCACTGTCCGCGCGGACGTACACGGACATCCCGTACAAGGTCTTCACATCGCCGCGCCGGGTGCGCTTCGTGGAGATGGAGTACGCCGTCCCGCGCGAGGCCGTGATCGAGACGCTGCGCGAGCTGAAGACGATGGTCGACCGCTCGGGTCTCCGGGTCAGCTTCCCCGTGGAGGTGCGCACCGCGCCCTCCGACGACATCACGCTGTCCACCGCCTCGGGCCGCGACAGTGCGTACATCGCCGTCCACATGGTCAGGGGGACGCCGTACCAGGCGTACTTCACGGCCGCGGAGCGGATCTTCACGGCGCACGAGGGACGCCCGCACTGGGGGAAGATCCACACGCGCGACGCCGAGTACTTCGCCGGGGTCTACCCGCGCTTCGGCGAGTTCACCGCGCTCCGGGACCGCCTCGATCCCGAGCGGCTGTTCCAGAACGACTACGTGCGACGGGTGCTGGGGGCGTAACGCGACGTTCGACGGACGTACGCGCGAAGCCAATAGTTCCGTTTCTGGTGATTCCGTGAAGTGCACCACGTCCAAGATCGCGAAAACCGCTCAACGAACGGCCGGACGGCGTTTCTTGAACGAAGTTGAGTGGCGCGCCAATCCACGCACGTGGCCCAAATGGAGTACTGTTGCGAGCCCTGGGTCCGGTCTCCCGCCAGGGCGTCCGTGGCCTTCAAGGGCGGCCGGGAGGGGGCTAGTTGCACAGGGTGACGGAGTTGGTCACTTAGCGTTGCGAATAAGTAACCGTGCCATAACGGCGATCCAGGGCCCGTGCCCGACACGCCGGGCAACTCGGCAAGGTTGTGGCAGGCTGCACCCGGGCAGGCCACACTCGACTAGCGGAAGCAGCGACGCACGTGACGTCGGCAGGCACCACCCGGGAGGTCCCCATGCCCGAACTGCGTGTCGTGGCCGTCTCCAATGACGGCACACGGCTGGTGCTGAAGGCTGCCGACTCAACGGAGTACACGCTTCCGATCGACGAGCGGCTGCGCGCAGCGGTGCGCGGCGACCGTCCCCGCCTCGGTCAGATCGAGATCGAGGTCGAAAGCCATCTCCGTCCCCGCGACATCCAGGCGCGTATACGCGCGGGTGCCACCGCGGAAGAGGTAGCCCAGCTCGCAGGTATCCCCGTAGACCGTGTACGGCGCTTCGAGGGCCCCGTGCTCGCCGAGCGCGCCTTCATGGCCGAACGAGCCCGCAAGACCCCGGTGCGCAGGCCCGGCGAGAACGCCGGACCGCAGCTCGGCGAGGCCGTGCAGGAGCGGCTGTTGCTGCGCGGCGCCGAGAAGGACACCGTCCAGTGGGACTCCTGGCGCCGTGACGACGGCACCTGGGAGGTGCTGCTGGTCTACTGCGTCGCGGGCGAACCGCACTCGGCGAGCTGGACCTACGACCCGCCCCGGCGGCTCGTGCAGGCCGTCGACGAGGAGGCCCGCTCGCTGATCGGCGAGTCCGAGGACCTCGGGTCGCCGGAGCCCAGCTTCCCGTTCGTGCCGCGTATCGCGCGGCTGCCGCGCGACCGTCCGCTGGACCGCGCCCTGGACCGACCGAGCCTGCCCCCGGCCGAGCCCGGCGAGGAGACCGTCGCCGAACGGGACTCGCTGACCAGCCTGTTGGAGGCCGTACCGAGCTTCCGGGGCGACATGGTCGTACCGGAGCGGCCGTCCGAGACGGCGAGCATCGAGGAACCTCCCGCCCTCGAGGAGGAGCCCGAGGCGGAGGAGCCGCCGGCTCCCGCGGCCTCGGCCGGTTCCGCCTACGCGGATGTCCTCATGCCGCGTTCGGTGGCCAGCCACCGCGACCGCCTCATCGGCGCGACCGACCGCCAGGCCGAGGCGGACGGCGTCCGCCCGGGCCGCAGGGCGGCGGTCCCGAGCTGGGACGAGATCGTGTTCGGGACGCGGCGCAAGAAGCAGGAGTAGTCCGTTGAGCGCAGAAGGGCCCGCCTCTGTCCGAGGCGGGCCCTTCTGCCGTGCGCCTACTGCGGATCCGGGCCCACCGCGACCGGGCGCTCGGGGTCGGAGGACCACTCCGACCAGGAACCGACATACAGCGCGGCCGGGATGCCCGCCACCGCCAGCGCCAGGACCTCGTGGGCGCCCGAGACGCCGGAGCCGCAGTAGACACCGACCTCGGCGTCCTCGGTGGCGCCCAGGGCCTTGAAGCGGGCGTGCAGCTCCTCCGCGGGCAGGAACCGGCCGTCCGGGCCGACGTTGTCCGTGGTGGGCGCGGAGCGGGCGCCCGGGATGTGGCCGCCGACGCGGTCGATCGGCTCCACCTCACCGCGATACCGCTCCCCCGCCCGCGCGTCCAGGAGAACCCCCGCACGGGCCAGCGCCGCGGCCGCGTCGGCGTCGAGCAGACCGGCCGTCGCGGGCACCGGCTCGAAGTCGCCCTCGGCGAGGGCGGGACCCGGCACGGAGGACTGCAGCGGCCCCTGCCAGGACGTCAACCCGCCGTCGAGAACCCTCACGTCCGGGTGACCCGTCCAGCGCAGCAGCCACCACGCGCGGGCGGCCGCCCAGCCCTGTCCGCCGTCGTACACGACCACCGGCCGCCGGGCGGAGACACCCGCCCTGCGCATCGCGGCACCGAACTCCGCGAGGTCGGGCAACGGGTGCCTGCCGGCGGAGCCGGCCCGGCCGGCCAACTCCCGGTCCAGGTCGACGTAGACGGCTCCCGGGAGGTGCCCGGCCGCGTACTCGGCGCGGCCGTCGAAGGGCGGCTCACCGGCCGCCTTGGCCACGCTCAGCTGCCAGCGGACGTCGAGCAGGACGGGCGGGTTCGGGCCCGCCAGGTCACTCGCGAGTTCGGATGCGGAGATGATGGCGTTCATGCCCACCATCCTTGCGCACGGGGTGGCCGCGTCGTCCATGTCCGGCTACTGTGCTCCGCCGGACAGGCCCGATCACCAGGCGTACGGGAACGGGCACATGCTGTACTGCCGATCGACATCCGCCGGCCATCGCGTGGCAACGCTCAGGCAGCCGTGCGGCAGGCACTCTCCCGGCACGGGAGGCCGTGCGGCGGCGCGCCCGGAGCGCGCGGCACCGCGGGCGGTGCGAGCATCGGCACGGAGGTCCGGACAGCGGACACGACACGGCCAACGCGAGAGGCCGAGGAGAGAGTGACGATGACCGAGGCAAGGGGGTCGGCCGCCCCGCCCTCTCGGCACACGCCCGGTGCACCCTGCTGGGTGAGTCTGATGGTGCACGGGATGGCCGCGACCCAGGAGTTCTACGGATCGCTGTTCGGCTGGGAGTTCGTGCCGGGGCCGCAGCAGCTCGGTCCGTACGTCCGCGCGCTGCTCGACGGACAGGAGGTCGCCGGGATCGGCCAGCTGCCGCCCGACCGCCATCTGCCGATCGCCTGGACGCCCTACCTCGCCTCGGACGACATCGACCTGACGGCCGAGACGGTACGGCTGTGCGGCGGCACGGTGGGGGTGGGGCCGCTGGACGCCGGGGACGCCGGGCGGCTGGTGATCGGCTCGGATCCGTCCGGCGCCGTCTTCGGCGTGTGGCAGGCGGCCGCCCACCTCGGCACCTCCGTCGCGGGCGTACCGGGCACTCCCGCCTGGCACGAGCTGCTCACCTTCGAGACGGTGAGCGTCATCAAGTTCTACGAGACGGTGTTCGGCTGCGAGGGGGAACGGGTGGTCTCCGCCGACTTCGACTACATCACCCTCCACGTCGGCGGCCGCCCGGTGGCCGGTCTCCACGGCGTCGGCCACGACCTCCCCCGCGACCGGGGGCCGCACTGGATGACGTACTTCGAGGTCGCCGACGCCGACGCTGCGACCCGCCTCCTGGTGGACCTCGGCGGCCACGTCCTGCGCCCGCCGCACGACAGCCCGCACGGCAGGGTGGCGACGGTGGCGGATCCGGAGGGGGCCCGGTTCTCGTTGATCGAGAATCCGCACTGAGGCGCGTCTTTCGCGCCTTTCGCGTCTTTAGCGTGAGACCAGGGCGTCGGCGCGCGGTCGTCGATTCCGCCTAGAAGCGCGCCTCGGCCGACGGGACGGGCAGGACGTCCGGGGACAGCGCGGCCGCTCGGGCCGTACCCGCGGTCATGCGGCGGCGGTGGTGCCGGCGGCACAGGACCTCGTAGCCGATGTCGTCGGCCTGGTTGACGTCGCCGACGACCACCTGGGCGCCCTCGACGACCATCTCGCCGCCCACCGTGCGGGCGTTGTGCGTGGCCCGGGCGCCGCACCAGCACAGGGCCTCGACCTGGAGGACCTCGACCCGGTCGGCCAGCTCCACCAGGCGCTGGGAGCCGGGGAACAGCTTGGAGCGGAAGTCGGTGGTGATGCCGAAGGCGTACACGTCGAGGTCCAGGTCGTCGACGACGCGGGCGAGTTGGTCGATCTGCTCCGGCGCGAGGAACTGCGCCTCGTCCGCGATCACGTAGTCCGCGCGGCCGCCCCGGGAGAGGTGGTCGACGAGGTACGCGTACAGGTCCTGGCCGTCCTCGACCTCGACCGCGTCCGTGACCAGGCCGAGCCGCGAGGAGAGCTTGCCCTCGCCGGCCCGGTCGTCCCGGGTGAAGATGATGCCCGTCAGGCCACGCGCCGAACGGTTGTGCTCGATCTGGAGAGCCAGCGTGGACTTCCCGCAGTCCATCGTTCCGGAGAAGAACACCAGCTCGGGCATGGGAGGTCGAGCGCCTTTCGGTTCGTGCGGGCAGGGGGCCGGGTGGGCTTCAGGAGCGTACTTCGAGCAGCGGGACGAGTTGCTCGGCGGGGGTCATCGAACCGTGGTTGCCGACCATCGCCGACTCCTTCGGCTCCCGCTCGGAGGCGATGAGCAGCACGTCGTCGCGGGCGGCGGCGATCACGTCGCCGAGGCGGTCGTAGACCCGCTCGTCGAACTGGTCCGGCGGCCCGAACCAGCCGGCCGCGATGGCCTCGTCCCGGGATGCGACCCAGAACTGCTCACCGAGCACCTCGCGCCAGCAGGTCAGGACGTCCCCCGCGGCGCCCGGCACCGCGTAGACATGGCGGGCGCGGCCCTCGCCGCCCAACAGGGCGACCCCGGCGCGCAGTTCCCAGTCCTCGTCGAAGTCGATGCGGTGCTGCTCGTCGAACGGGATGTCGATCATGCCGTGGTCGGCGGTGACGTACAGCGCGCTGCGCGACGGCAGTTGCTCGGCGAGGCGCTGGACCAGACGGTCGACGTACATCAGTTGGCCGCGCCAGGTGTCGGAGTCGACGCCGAAGCGGTGGCCGGCGCCGTCGACCTCGGCGTAGTACGTGTAGACCAACGAGCGGTCACCGGCGGCCAGTTGCTCGGCCGCGAGATCCACCCGCTCCTCGCCGGACAGCCGTCCGTGGAACGTCCCGCCGCTGAGCGCGACCTTGGTCAGCGGGGTGTTCTGGAAGGTGGGCGAGGAGACCTGGGCCGCGTGCACCCCGGCCTGGTGGGCGAGTTGGAAGACGGTGGGGTACGGCTGCCAGGCCCCCGGCTTGGTCCACGGCTGCCAGCGCAGCTGGTTCATCAGCTCGCCGGTGGCCGGATTGCGCACGGTGTAGCCGGGCAGGCCGTGCGCGCCGGGCGGGCGGCCGGTGCCGACGGAGGCGAGGGAGGTCGCGGTGGTCGCCGGGTACCCGGCGGTCAGGGGGCGGCCGGTGCCGCCGCGCGAGCCGGCCAGCAGGGAGGTCATGAAGGGCGCCTCGTCCGGGTGCGCCTTCAGCTGCTCCCAGCCCAGGCCGTCGATCAGGAACACGCAGTTCCGGTCGGCGGGCGTGAGCTCCTGGATCGTGGCGGTCATGTCCGGTACGGCCATGCCGGCGGCGAGGGTGGGCAGCAGGTCGGCGAGGGAGCCGGTGCCGTACTCGGGGACGGGCGCGGTGTCGAGGGCGAGGGGTTCGGGGTGATCCCAGGCTGCGGGCTGTGCCATCAGCGGGTGACGTCCGCGGTCGCCTCGGAGATGGCCTGTGCGAAGGCGAGGGCCTGGCGCACGGTGTCCGGGCCGTCCCCCGCCTCGCTGACGCGCAGGCTGAGGTCGTCCGCCGTGGAGTTGCCGGTGTAGCCGTGGTCCGCCTCGCAGTTGGGGTCGCCGCAGGCGGCGGGCTCCAGGTCGATGCGGGAGACGGCGCCCCAGCCGATGGTCAGCACGACCTCGCGGGGCAGGGTGCCGGGCTGGTACTGCTCGGGGTTCGCGACGACCCTGCTGACCACGACCGACGAGATCCGGCCGAGCTTCACGGACTCCGTCGACGTGGTGGCGTACGGCGTCGGGGACGTGGTGTCCGCGTTCTGCTCGTCGGTGTGGCTCACGATGAAGCGGTTGCCGGTGAGGACGAGCACGGTGACGTGCCGCCGCACCTCGTTCTGGTCGAACGTCGTCTCCTGATGGACCAGGTACGACCGGATGGGCTCGCCGCCCACAGCGGCCTCCACCGCCTCGGCCACGAGGGCCGGGTAGTAGCCGCTGCGCTCGATCGCCGCACGCAGCCCCTGGGTCGTCGTACTGGTCTTGGCCATGACGTCCATCCTACGGTGGACCACTGACTGCGAGGCACCGCTCGCGGCCGCTCAGTACGCGGGAAGCGTGCGCGGGCCGAGGTCGTCGCGGGCGGGCGGCGGCGCGAGCCGTACGGAGGCGCCGAGGACGCTCAGGCCGCGCTGGGCGACGACGACCGGCTCCAGGGTGACCGCGACGACCTCGGGATGGTCGTCGACCAGCCGGGACACCCGCAGCAGGAGTTCCTCCAGGGCCGGTGTGTCGACCGGGGTGGAACCGCGCCAGCCGAAGAGGAGCGGTGCCGTCCGGATCGAGCGGACGAGGCTCGTCGCCTCCCGGTCGGTGACCGGAATCAGCCGGTGCGCGGTGTCGCCGAGCAGCTGTGAGGCGGCCCCGGCCAGTCCGAAGGACAGCACGGCACCGGCGGCGGGGTCGATGACGGCCCGGATTACGGTGTCCACCCCGCGCGGGGCCATCCGCTGCACCACGGGCCGCAGTTCGTCGGGGGTGCCGAACAGCTCGGTCAGCTCGGTGTACGCCCGCCGCAGCTGCTCCTCGTCCGCGAGATCCAGGCGTACGCCGCCGAGGTCGGCGCGGTGGCGCAGGTGCGGGGCGGTGGCCTTGAGGGCGACCGGGTAGCCGAGGGTCGCGGCGGCCCGGACCGCGGCGTCGGCGGTGGCGGCGGGCAGGGCGCGGTGGACCTCGATGCCGTACGTGCCGAGCAGCTCGCAGGTCTCCTCGGCGCCCAGGGTCAGGCCCTGCCCGCGCGTGAGCAGTCCGTCGATCAGGGCGGCGGCGCCCTTCTCGTCGATGTTCTCGTACTCGGGCACCCTGCCCGGCTCGGCGGCCTCCCGGCGCCACTGGGCGTACTGGACGACGTCGGCCAGGGCGCGCACCGCGCGCTCGGCGGCGGGGTAGGCGGGGATGAGGCGGTCGTCGCCGGGGGCGGGCGGTTCGGCGGGGGCCGGCGTGGCGCGCAGCCGGTCCAGGGCGCGGAACGGGTGGTCGGCACGGATCTTCGGCGGTCCCGCGGCGGCCTGGGGCGCGGTGCTGGCCGCCGCCGACAGAGCCTCCGCGAGCCCGCCGAGCTCGACATGGACCACGAGGACGGGCTTGCCGGGAACCTGCTTCGCCGCGGAACTGAGCGCCTCGGCGAGGGCGGCGTCGCCGACGGTTCCCTCGCCGACCGCCGGGATGGCCGTCACGATCACCGCGTCGTAGGAGTCGTCGGCGAGCGCCCGCGCGAGGGCCGCGTGGAAGTCCTCCGGCGCGGCCGACGTGGTCAGGTCCAGCGGGGTCGACGGCCGCAGCCCCTCGGCGACGCACGCGTCGTAGGTGAGCAGACCGAGCGACTCGGAGTTGCCGAGGATCGCGACCTTGGGACCGGTGGGCAGCGGCTGGCGGGCGAGCAGCAGGCCGGTGTCCACGAGTTCGGTGATGGTGTCCACGCGGATGACTCCGGCCTGCCGGAGCAGTGCGGACACCGTGGCGTGCGGCAGGCGCGTGGCGCGGACGGCGTGGCCCTGCGGGGTGGTGCCCGAGCCCTGCACGACGACCAGCGGTTTCGCGGCGGCCGTGCGCCGGGCGAGGCGGGTGAACTTGCGGGGGTTGCCGATGGACTCCAGATACATGAGGACGACGTCGGTGTCCGGGTCGTCGTACCAGTACTGCAGGACGTCGTTGCCGGAGACGTCCGCGCGGTTGCCGGAGGAGACGAAGGTGGAGACGCCGGTCACGCCGGTGACGCCGCCGCCGCGCCGGTGCAGCCGGGAGAGCAGGGCGATGCCGATGGCGCCGGACTGGGCGAACAGGCCGATCCTGCCGGGGCGGGGGGTCTCGGGGGCCAGGGAGGCGTTGAGCCGGACGTCGGGGTTGGTGTTGATGATGCCGAAGGCGTTCGGGCCGATGATCCGCATGCCGTACGCGCGCGCGTGCCGCACGAGTTCGCGCTGGCGCTCGCGTCCTTCGGGGCCGCTCTCGGCGTACCCGGCGGAGAGCACGACGAGTCCCTGCACTCCGTGGGCCCCGCACTCGGCGACGACCTCGGGGACCTGCTCGGCCGGCACGGCGACGACCGCGAGGTCGACGGGGCCGTCGATGTCGCGCACCGAGCGGTGCGCCGGGATCCCGTCGAGCTCCTTCTGCTCCTCGGGGAACGCCTTGTTCACGGCGTACAGACGGCCGCCGAAGCCGTAGTCCCTGATGTTGCCGAGCACGCTGCGGCCCACCCCGCCCGGGGTGCGGCCCACTCCTACGACGGCGACGGAGCCGGGGGTGAGCAGCCGCTGCACGGACCGCGACTCGGCACGCTGCTCGCGCGCGTACTGCACGGCGAGCGAGCGGTCGGTGGGCTCCAGGTCGAACTCCAGGCGTACGACGCCGTCCTCGAAGCTGCGCTTCTGGGTGTACCCGGCGTCGGTGAACACCTTGATCATCTTGACGTTGGCGGGCAGCACCTCGGCGGCGAAGCGCCTGATGCCGCGCTCGCGGGCGACGGCCCCGATGTGTTCGAGGAGGGCAGAGGCCACGCCGCGCCCCTGGTGGGCGTCCTGCACGAGGAAGGCGACCTCGGCCTCGTCGGCGGGGGCGGAGGCGGGCATGCCGTCGGCGCCGATGCGGTCGTAGCGTACGGTGGCGATGAACTCGCCTCCGACCGTGGCGGCGAGTCCCACCCGGTCCACAAAGTCGTGGTGCGTGAAGCGGTGGACGTCCTTGGCGGACAGTCGTGGGTAGGGCGCGAAGAAGCGGTAGTACTTCGACTCGTCCGACACCTGCTCGTAGAAGCTGACCAGGCGATCGGCGTCGTCGACGGTGATGGGCCTGATGCGCGCGGTGCCGCCGTCGCGCAGCACCACGTCGGCCTCCCAGTGGGCGGGGTACTCGTGCCGGTCCGACGCGCTCTGCATGGGCCCCAGAGTACGGCTCGCGTACGACAACGGCGCGAGGCAGTCTGTGGAGAACGCGCAAGAGGGCACAAGGACGGAAGTCGGGCCGAGGCCGCGGTCCGACCACTCACCCCGGACGGGACTTCGGGTCCTGTCCGGAGACGCTTCACGTGTGGGAAACTGGTCTAGACAACCCTGAACACCGAAGGGCAGCATCACATGGCTGAGCGCCGCGTCAACGTCGGCTGGGCCGAGGGCCTCCACGCCCGCCCCGCTTCCATCTTCGTCCGGGCCGCCACGGCCGCAGGTATCCCGGTGACGATCGCCAAGGCCGACGGCAACCCCGTCAACGCGGCCTCCATGCTGGCCGTGCTCGGCCTGGGCGCACAGGGCGGCGAGGAGATCGTCCTCGCCTCCGACGCCGAGGGCGCGGACGTGGCCCTCGACCGGCTCGCGAAGCTGGTCGCCGAGGGGCTCGAGGAGCTTCCCGAGACCGTCTGAGAACGGGTGCCCTGAAAAGCACCGGAGGGCTCGTCCGAATTATCGGGCGGGCCCTTCGCTTTTCCCTTTGAATGGGCAGCAGAAATACCGCCCCGCGAATTACTCCTCTTTGTATACGGCGCCCGTGTTAATGCCGCACACCCGTCACGTTTACAGGATGTTGCGAGGTCCTCACACGGTCCGCGCGGTCCGGCCCGGCGACGAATCGGAGCCGGTGCACCGCGCCCGAGCGTTCGGTGTGCAGCGCCGTGATCGCCCGCGCGCGCTCTCCGTCGCCGCGGGCCACCGCGTCCACGATCGCGCCGTGCTCCGCCCAGGACTCCACGGGGTCGGCCGGCGCGTCCACCGCGTACATCCAGGCGATCTTGTGCCGCAGCTGGGTCAGCATCGAGGTCAGGGCGGGGCTGCCGGCGGCCTGCGCGAGCGTCTCGTGGAACCAGCCCCCCAACGAGCGCAGATCGTCGCTGTTGCCCCGCCTGGCCCGCTCCTGGCCCAGCCGGACCAGGCCGCGCAGCACCTTCAGATGGGCCTCGGTGCGCCGCTGGGCGGCCCGGGAGGCACCGAGCGGTTCCAGGAGCATGCGCATCTCCAGGAGGTCGGCGCCCTCCTGCTCGGTCGGTTCGGCCACGCACGCGCCCGCGTGCCGCCGCGTCACCACGAAGCCCTCGGCCTCCAGCGTCCGCAGGGCCTCGCGGACGGGGACGCGGGAGACGCCGTAGCGGCGGGCGAGGAGTTCCTCGGTGAGCCGGCTGCCGCGCTCGTAGACACCGGCGACGATGTCGTCCCGGATCGCCGTGCATACCGAGTGCGCCGGAATACGCATGTCCGACCTCCGTCTTAATCCCCGTGAAACGTCGCCGATTGACGTGTGTTCAGTGACTCTATTGCAATGAGCGGGAATTTCCGACGCCGGACCGGAATCCGGGGATATTTTTTGGACAACAGGGCCGTGGAAACGACGAAACCCCGGCTCGGGGAGCCGGGGTCTCGCAAAGATCGCGCGGTGGGACCGTCAGAGGTTCACGCCGTGCGAACGCAGGTAGGCGACAGGGTCGATGTCCGAGCCGTACTCGGGCGTGGTGCGCGCCTCGAAGTGCAGGTGCGGGCCGGTGACGTTGCCGGTCGCGCCGGAGACGCCGATCTGCTGGCCGGGGGTGACCGACTGGCCGACCGAGACGCCGATGGACGACAGGTGGCCGTACTGGGTGTACGTGCCGTCGGCCATCCTGATCACGATGTTGTTGCCGTACGACCCGCCCCAGCCGGCCTCCACGACCGTGCCGCGGCCGACCGCGTGGACCGAGGTGCCGCTCGCGGCGTGGAAGTCGACACCGGTGTGGCTGCCGGACGACCACAGGGAGCCGCCGCTCTTGTAGCCGGTGGAGATGTAGGAGCCGGAGATCGGGGCGACGAAGGCGTTGAGGCGCTTGCGCTCGGCCTCGCGGGCGGCGCGCTCCTTGGCCTCGCGGATCTCCTTGGCCCGCGCCTCGGCCTTGCGCCTGGCCTCCTCGGCCGCCTTCTTCTGCGCGGCGGCCCGCTCCTGGGCGACGGCCTGGGCGTCGATCTGCTCGGCGAGCGAGTCACCGGCGCTGACGACGGGCATGAGGCCGGTCTGTTCCACGGAGCTGACGGAGTTGTCGGCCGCGAGGGCCGGAGCGGCGATGGTGCCGATGACGCCGGTGGTGGCGAGGGCCGCGACGCCCGCCGCGCGGGCGGTGGTGCGCTTCATGCGGCTGGGACGACGGTGCTTCCCGGTGGCGCAGGTGAACGCCATGTAGTGGCTGATCCTTTCCTTCCTTCTCGCCTACCGGGTTAGCTGACGGGTTCGGAGCAGGAAGGTCTCCTACGGACCCCCTCGCGGTGCGCGGGCGTCCGATTCACCCCAGGGACTCTTGGTGTGGGTCCCCGGCTCCCCTGGCTCGCGCCATGCGGGGACTCGGCGATGACTGCCCGGTGCCGCGGGCGCGGCGCAGTGCCTGACGGACAGCCCAGAGGACGCTAAGCGGGGCCACTTTCAATCCCCAAACCGATCAGGGCTTTTGTAGCGCATCCCACAGGGCAGACAGGCAACCTCCTGCCCAATTCGGACATCTGACGAACTCGGGTGACGAAGGGGCCCTGGTGACGCTTCCGTCACCAGGGCCCCTGAGGTCGGGTGCCGCTACTCGGCCGTCACGACCTTGACCTCGCCGATGCCGAGGGCCTCGACGGGCTCCTTGATGGCGGCCGCGTCGCCGACCAGGACGGTCACCAGCCGGTCCACCGGGAAGGCGTTCACGACGGCGGCGGTGGCCTCGACGGTGCCGGTCGCGGCGAGCTGCTGGTACAGGGTCGCCTGGTAGTCGTCGGGCAGGTGCTGCTCGACCTGGTCGGCCAGCGTGCTCGCGACGGCCGCCGCGGTCTCGTACTTGAGCGGCGCCACCCCGACGAGGTTCTGCACGGCGACATCGCGCTCGGCGTCGGTGAGACCGCCCTCGGCGAGCGTGCGCAGCACCTTCCACAGATCGTCCAGGGCGGGACCGGTGTTGGGGGTGTCGACCGAGCCGCTGATGGCGAGCATCGCGGCGCCCGAGCCGTCCGGGGCGGACCTGAGGACCTGGCCGAACGACCGTACGCCGTAGGTGTAGCCCTTCTCCTCGCGCAGGACGCGGTCCAGACGGGAGGTGAGGGTGCCGCCGAGGCAGTACGTGCCGAGCACCTGCGCGGGCCACACGCGTGCGTGCCGGTCGGCGCCGATGCGGCCGATCAGCAGCTGCGTCTGGACGGCGCCGGGACGGTCCACGATGACGACCCGGCCGGTGTCGTCGGCGGTCACCGGCGGCACGGGGCGCGGCTGGGCCGTGGACCCCGTCCAGGAGCCGAGGGTGTCGGCGAGCAGCGCGTCCAGGTCGATGCCGGTGAGGTCGCCGACGACCACGGCGGTCGCGGTGGCGGGGCGCACGTGCTTCTCGTAGAAGCCGCGCACGGCCGCGGAGTCGATGTTCTCGACCGTCTCCTCGGTGCCCTGGCGCGGACGCGACATGCGCGAGTCCGCCGGGAACAGCTCCCGGGAGAGCTCCTTGGCGGCGCGGCGGGACGGGTTGGCCAGCTCGTGCGGGATCTCGTCCAGGCGGTTGTTGACGAGCCGCTCGACCTCGCTGTCCGCGAACGCGGGCGCCCTGAGCGCGTCGGCCAGCAGACCGAGCGCCTTGGCGAGCCGGGAGGCCGGCACTTCGAGGCTGAGCCGGACGCCCGGGTGGTCGGCGTGCGCGTCGAGGGTGGCGCCGCAGCGCTCCAGCTCGGCGGCGAACTCCTCGGCGGAGTGCTTGTCGGTGCCCTCGGAGAAGGCGCGCGCCATGATCGTGGCCACGCCGTCCAGTCCGGCCGGCTCGGCCTCCAGGGGGGCGTCCAGGAGCACCTCGACGGCGACGACCTGCTGGCCGGGGCGGTGGCAGCGCAGAACGGTGAGGCCGTTGTCGAGCGCCCCGCGCTCGGGGGCGGGGAAGGCCCAGACCTTGGGCTCGCCCGCCTGCGGCTGCGGGTGGAACTCCATCGCGGCGAGCTCGCTCACTTGGCCGCCTCCTCGTTGTCGTCGGTGGCTTCCACGGTGGCCGCGGACTGCGGGGCGTCCGCGTCCTCGGCGCTCTGGGCGATCTCGCCCGGGGCGGTGGGTTCGTAGACGAGCACCGCGCGGTTGTCGGGGCGCAGCTTGGCCTGGGCGACCGCCCGGACCTCCTCGGCGCTCACCTCCAGGACGCGCTGCACGGCGCTCAGGGCGAGCTGGGGGTCGCCGAACAGGACGGCGTAGCGGCACAGTTCGTCGGCACGGCCGGCGACGGTGCCGAGCCGGTCCAGCCACTCGCGCTCCAACTGGGCCTGGGCGCGCTCCATTTCCTCGGCGGTCGGGCCCTCCTCGGCGAACCGGGCGAGCTCCTCGTCGATGGCGGCCTCGATGACCGGCACCTCGACGTCACCGGAGGTCTTCACGTCGAGCCAGCCCAGGGAGGGCGCACCGGCCAGCCGCAGCAGGCCGAAGCCGGCCGCGACGGCCGTACGGTCGCGCCGTACGAGCCGGTTGTAGAGGCGGGAGGACTCGCCGCCACCGAGGACGGTGAGGGCGAGGTCGGCCGCGTCGGCCTCACGCGTGCCGTCGTGCGGCAGCCGGTAGGCGGCCATCAACGCGCGCGCAGGGACCTCCTCCTCGACGACCTCGCGCAGCTGCTCCCCGATGATCTCGGGCAGGGAGCCGTCGCGGGGCGCGGGCTTGCCGTCGTGCGAAGGGATGGAACCGAAGTACTTCTCGACCCAGGCGAGCGTCCGCTCCGGGTCGATGTCGCCGACCACCGACAGGACGGCGTTGTTGGGCGCGTAGTACGTGCGGAAGAACGCGCGTGCGTCCTCCAGGGTGGCCGCGTCCAGGTCGGCCATCGAACCGATCGGGGTGTGGTGGTAGGGGTGGCCCTCCGGGTAGGCGAGCGCGGTGAGCTTCTCGAACGCGGTGCCGTAGGGGACGTTGTCGTAGCGCTGCCTGCGCTCGTTCTTGACGACGTCGCGCTGGTTCTCCATCGACTCGTCGTCGAGGGCGGCCAGCAGCGAGCCCATGCGGTCGGCCTCCAGCCAGAGGGCGAGCTCCAGCTGGTGGGTCGGCATGGTCTCGAAGTAGTTGGTGCGCTCGAAGCTGGTCGTGCCGTTGAGCGAACCGCCCGCGCCCTGGACGAGCTCGAAGTGCCCGTTGCCGTGCACCTGCTTCGAGCCCTGGAACATCAGGTGCTCGAAGAGGTGAGCCAGGCCGGTACGCCCCTTGACCTCGTGGCGCGAACCGACGTCGTACCAGAGGCACACCGCCGCGACCGGGGTCAGGTGGTCCTCGGAGAGCACCACGCGCAGGCCGTTGGCCAGGCGGTGCTCGGTCGCTGTCAGGCCCCCGGTGCCTGCCTGGTCTGTGGCCGTGTGACCCATGGGCATGTACGTCCCTTCGATCGCGGTCGCGGTCGTGGAAACCGCGGTTCGTGGAGCTGTTTTCCTGCCGGTCCTGCCACTGTATGCAAGCGTGCGGACCCTCGGTGAAGTTCCCGGGGCGCGTACGCCCACAGCGGATCGCGTAGCCTGCGGACAACCGTGAGCAGGGCACTGCGCGGTCGCCGGGCCGGGTGGCCCGGTGGTCGCCGGGCAGAGCGGCTCAGCCGGGTCCTGGCCCGGACTGTCAGTGCCGCGGTCCACAATGGTCCGCGTCAGATCCTGTTCACGCTTCAGCAAGAGTGAGCCAAAGGGCCGATGTGAGCGACCCGTAGGCGAGCGACCAGAAAAGAGGAGCCGGCAGCGATGGCCCGCCGCAGCACGAAGACCCCGCCGCCCGACGACTCGTACGAGGAGCGGATCCTCGACATCGACGTCGTGGACGAGATGAAGGGCTCGTACCTCGAGTACGCGTACTCGGTCATCTACTCCCGCGCGCTCCCGGACGCCCGCGACGGCCTCAAGCCGGTGCACCGGCGCATCGTCTACCAGATGAACGAGATGGGCCTGCGCCCGGATCGCGGATACGTCAAGTGCGCGCGCGTGGTCGGCGAAGTGATGGGCAAGCTGCACCCGCACGGAGACGCGTCGATCTACGACGCCCTCGTGCGCATGGCCCAGCCCTTCTCCATGAGCGTGCCGCTGGTCGACGGCCACGGAAACTTCGGCTCGCTGGGCAACGACGACCCGCCGGCCGCCATGCGGTACACCGAGTGCCGCGCTGCCGAGGCCGCGAGCCTGATGACCGAGTCCATCGACGAGGACACGGTCGACTTCGCGCCCAACTACGACGGCCAGGAGCAGGAGCCGGGCGCGCTGCCCGCCGCCTTCCCGAACCTCCTGGTGAACGGCGCCTCCGGCATCGCGGTCGGCATGGCCACCAACATGGCGCCGCACAACCTCACCGAGGTCATCGCGGCCGCCCGCCACCTGATCCGCTACCCGAACGCGGATCTGGACGCCCTGATGAAGCACATCCCGGGCCCCGACCTGCCCACCGGCGGCCGGATCGTCGGTCTCTCCGGCATCCGGGACGCCTACGAGACGGGCCGCGGCACCTTCAAGATCCGCGCGACGGTGTCGGTGGAGACGGTGACCGCCCGCCGCAAGGGTCTGGTCGTCACCGAGCTGCCTTTCACGGTCGGCCCGGAGAAGGTGATCGCCAAGATCAAGGACCTGGTCGGCTCGAAGAAGCTCCAGGGCATCGCCGACGTCAAGGACCTCACCGACCGCGCGCACGGCCTGCGCCTGGTCATCGAGATCAAGAACGGCTTCGTGCCGGAGGCGGTCCTGGAGCAGCTCTACAAGCTGACGCCGATGGAGGAGTCCTTCGGTGTCAACAACGTGGCGCTGGTGGACGGCCAGCCCCTCACGCTCGGCCTCAAGGAGCTCCTGGAGGTCTACCTCGACCACCGCTTCGAAGTGGTGCGCCGCCGCAGCGAGTTCCGGCGCACCAAGCGGCGCGACCGGCTGCACCTGGTCGAGGGCCTGCTCACCGCCCTGGTCGACATCGACGAGGTCATCCGGATCATCCGCTCCAGTGACAACTCCGCGCAGGCCAAGGAGCGCCTGATCGAGCGCTTCTCCCTGAGCGAGATCCAGACGCAGTACATCCTGGACACGCCCCTGCGGCGCCTGACCAGGTTCGACCGCATCGAGCTGGAGTCGGAGCAGGACCGGCTCAACGCGGAGATCGCGGAGCTGACCCGGATCCTGGAGTCGGACGCCGAGCTGCGCAAGCTGGTCTCCGCCGAACTGGCCGCGGTCGCCAAGAAGTACGGCACCGAGCGCCGCACCGTCCTGCTGGAGGCCGGAGCGACGGCCCCCGTGGCCGCCGTACCGCTGCAGGTGGCGGACGACCCGTGCCGGGTGCTGCTGTCCTCGACGGGACTGCTGGCGCGTACGGCGAACGGCGAGCCGTTCCCGGAGGACCCGGGCGGCAAGCGCGCCAAGCACGACGTGATCGTCTCGGCGGTGCCGGCCACCGCGCGCGGCGAGATCGGCGCGGTGACGTCGTCAGGCCGCCTGCTGCGGCTGAACGTGATCGACCTGCCGCAGCTGCCGGAGTCGACCGCGAACCTCGCGGGCGGCGCCCCGCTGGCGGAGTTCCTGTCCCTGGAGGACGGCGAGACGCTGATCTGCCTGACCACGCTGGACGAGTCCTCGCCCGGTCTGGCGCTCGGCACCGAGCAGGGCGTCGTCAAGCGCGTGGTGCCCGACTATCCGTCCAACAAGGACGAGTTGGAGGTCATCACGCTCAAGGAGGGCGACCGGATCGTCGGCGCGGTCGAACTGCGCACGGGCGAGGAGGACCTGGTCTTCATCACCGACGACGCGCAGTTGTTGCGCTACCAGGCCGCGCAGGTCCGCCCGCAGGGCCGTCCGGCGGGCGGTATGACGGGCATCAAGCTCACCGAGGGCGCGAAGGTCATCTCCTTCACCGCGGTGGACCCGGCGGCCGACGCGGTCGTCTTCACGGTCGCGGGCTCGCGCGGCACGCTCGACGACTCGGTCCAGACGACGGCCAAGCTGACCCCGTTCGACCAGTACCCGCGCAAGGGCCGCGCCACGGGCGGCGTCCGCTGCCAGCGGTTCCTGAAGGGCGAGGACTGCCTGTCCCTGGCCTGGGCGGGTCCCGTCCCGGCCCGCGCCGCGCAGAAGAACGGCACACCGGCCGAGCTCCCGGAGATCGACCCGCGCCGCGACGGCTCGGGCGTGTCGCTGGCGAAGACGGTGTCGGTGGTGGCGGGGCCGGTCTAGGCCGGTTCCTCGGGATCCTCCTCGGTCCCGCGGACGTAGCGCAGGACGCCCCACATGCCCGCCTCGTCGGCATGTGGGGCGTCCTCGTGGTCCGCCTTGCACGCCTCCAGCTCCTTGCCGAGCGCGGAGGTGTCGCTGCCGGAGCCGATGAGGACGAGCTGGGTGAGCCGTTCGTCCCCGGCGCTCCACGGCTCGAGGTAGAACCGCAGGAAGCTGCCCACGGCGTGCACGGCGTAGCGGTTGCGGGTGTCGTACGGTCCGAAGTCGACGTACCCCTTGATCCGGTACAGCCCCTCCGGCCGGCTGTCGAGGAAGGCCATCAGCCGACGGGGGTCCATGGGCACGTCGGACCGGAAGGGCACGCTGTCGTAGCCCGAGTGCAGGTGGTCCTCGTGACCGTGTTCGTCGGTGCGGTCGTGAAGGTCGTCGAAGGACAGCTGCCCGATGCGCTCCTCGCCGGGGCGGCAGTCGAAGAGGAACTCGGGGTCGATGCGGCCGTAGGTGGCCGGGACGACGGCGGCGTGCTCGACGAGGGATCGGACGACCCCGAGAACGCGCTCGGCGTCCTGGCCGGCCGCCCGGTCGAGCTTGTTCACCACGACGAGGTCGGCGAGGGCGAGATGCCGGTCGACCTCGGGGTGCTTGGCACGGGTGTCGTCGAACTCGGCGGCGTCGACGACCTCGACGAGACCGCCGTACACGATGTCCGTCTGCTCGCTCGCGAGCACCATGCGCACGAGTTCCTGCGGCTCCGCGAGACCGCTGGCCTCGATGACGATGACGTCGATGCCTGCGTCGGGGTGGGCGAGCCTGGCGAGGTACCCGTCGAGCTCGCTGACGTCGACGGCGCAGCACAGGCAGCCGTTCCCGAGGGAGACGGTGGAGTCGCCGAGCGCGCCGGCGACGGCCATGGCGTCGATCTCGATGGCACCGAAGTCGTTGACGAGGGCGCCGATACGGCTGCCACCGCTGCGGTGGAGGAGATGATTGAGAAGCGTGGTCTTGCCGGAACCCAGGAATCCGGCGAGCACGACGACCGGGATCTGCCGGGGGCTCCCGCTCGGCTGACTCAACGTACGACCTCTTTCGCGCTGCCGCGTGCACCGGATCGCGGTCCCGGCGCACGTACGGGGTGTGAATGCCGGACCAGGATACGAGCCGGAACAATCCCCCCGAAGTGAACGATTGTTAGCAGCGCTTGCGGGGCAGACGTTGGGCAAGGCGCCGGTTCGTGCGACCCTCACTTCCCTCCGTGCGCCTCCTCTCCGCCTCCCCCGCCGATCAGAGCCGCTCGGCACCCTGGGAGACGGCAAGCGCCGCCCACCGCTCGCCGGTCCCCATCAGTCGACCCGAACCCCGACGACCGGCGGACGACCGCCTGATCCGGGGGTTGACATGGCCACACAGAAGTCTGGGAAGCCGGGGCTCGATTGCGTGCTCGCGGCGGGGGTCGCGTTCACCGCCGGGGTCCTCACCGCACTGAGCGCGCGGCGCAACAAGGCAGCTCGACACCGGTCGGCGGAAGCCCTGCGGGCCGAGAACCTCCGCGCCAGCCTGGTGGACTACCAAAAGCTGCAGCTCGGCCTCCTGGAGCGCGCCATCGACGATCCCGAACTGGCCGCGGTCCTGAGCACCTTCGAGGTGGAGTCGCCGACCCATCTGCGGCAGCACCTCTTCGCGAATGCCCTCTACTCCAACGCCCTGTTCGGCTACCGCATCGGCGTCGCGACGATGGAGGAGTTGCACGGCCACTTGCGGGTGCTCTGCAGGAGCGCGCTCTTCCGCAAGTACTGGGAGTCCACACGTCCGCACCGGGCCAGTCTCAAGGACGACTCGGAGGAGGGACGTATCGGCCGGATGGTGGACAACCTCATTCGCGACTTGGACGAGGCCGACACGGAGGAGTGGTGGGTGGTGGGTGAACCTCCGGCCGATTGAACCCAGTTGAGGCAAGGCGAATCGTCCGGGGCGCAGATCCGTTTGGCGTAGACCGTCTCAATGGATGGACAGAGGGTGTGGCAACAGGGGTCGACGGTGGGACTACCCTGTCCCCCGCCCAACACCCACATCGTGAGAACGGGGACTCCCTTGAGAATCGTGCGTCGCATTGGTGCCTCTCCCAGGGAACGCGGGAGCATGAGCGGCGACACCTGTCCCGACATCTTCGAGCTCAGCGACGGCAACTTCGCCGTCATCGGGACCGAGGCCACTGCGGCGCTCGACGGCCAGCTCCCTCCGGACGCGGCACGCGCCGACTACGAGCGGATCGTCGTGGTGACCCGGGAAACCCTGGTACGCGCCAAGGCCGACATCCCCGACGCCTGAAGACCTCCCCGGGCACCTGAGCGACCCTGACCCGTGCCCACGGACCGCCGCCCGCCCTACCCGTCGACAAGCGGCAGATGCGTCCGATTCCGAGCAGTTCGACACCCCGGACACTGCTCACGACTCCCGTGAGCCCGGCGCCAGAACGGCACCGGGCCTCATTCACTCTCAGGCCATCATCGGCACCGCCACCGGCGCCTCCGCCCCCACATACCGCGCCACCGGCCGGATGATCTTCGAGTCCGCCGCCTGCTCCAGGACGTTCGCACTCCAGCCCACCACCCGTGCCGCCGCGAACGTCGGCGTGAACATCTCGCGAGGCAGCCCGCACAGTTCCATGACCACGCCCGCGTAGAACTCGACGTTGGTGTGCAGCTCCCGCCCCGGTTTGAGCTCGGCCAGGATCGCCTCGACATGGCGTTCCACCTCTACGGCGAAGTCCACGCGGGGACCGCCGAACCGCTGGGCGACCTCCCTGAGCATCCGGGAGCGCGGGTCCTCCGTGCGGTAGATCGCGTGGCCGAAGCCCATGATCCGCTCCCCGGCGAGCACCCGTTCCCTGATCCAGGGGTCGATGCGGTCGGGCGTGCCGATCGCGTCCAGGGTGTCCAACGCCCTGCTCGGCGCACCGCCGTGCAACGGTCCGGACAGCGCACCCACCGCCCCCACGAGGCACGCCGCCACATCCGCTCCTGTCGAGGCGATGACCCGGGCCGTAAAGGTTGATGCATTGAAGCCGTGATCAATGGTTGAGATCAAGTACTGCTCGACCGCACGGGCCCGTTGAGGCTCCGGCTCCGACCCCGTCAACATGTAGAGGTAGTTCGCCGCGTACGAGAGGTCCTCGCGCGGCTCGACCGGCTCCAGCCCCTCACCCAGCCGGTGCAGCGCGGTGAGCAGCGTCGGCACCGCCGCGGCCGCCACGAGCGTGTCCCTTCGCCGCTCGTCCGGGTCTATGTCGTACACCGGCCGGAACCCCTTCGCCGCACCGAGCAGCGACAACGCGGTGCGCATGCCGGCCAGCGGCCCGGACCGCCCGCTGGCCGCGGCGACGGCGGGCAGCGCCGCCCGCACCTCGTCCGGCAGCCGCCGCAGCGCCGCGGTCTCGGCACGGAAGGCCACGGCCTGTCCGGCGTCCGGCAGTTCGCCGTGGACGAGGAGATGCCAGACGTCCTCGAAGCCGCGGGTGTGCGCGAGCTCGACGGCGGAGTACTGGCGGTAGTGATAGAACCCCTCCCGCCCCCGGACATCCCCGACCTCGGTGTCGGTGACGACGACGCCGGCGAGTCCTCGCGGTACGTCGACGAGTGTGGTTGCGGACCTGTTGACCGACATGATTCCTCCCTGGACTTGATTCGACTGTCCATGGTTGACTCATTCACTGTCAATATTGATTGAATCAATGCACACCGATCAACCCACCCGTCTGCGGATACGGTGACCTCTTATGCGCGATCAAGACCCCCTCCCCGGCTCCGCCGACCACCGGCTCAGCACCAAGGAGGCCGCCGAGCTGCTCGGCGTGAAGCCCGAGACCGTGTACGCCTACGTGAGCCGCGGCCAGCTCAGCAGCCGACGCGTCCCCGGCGGCCGGGGCAGCACCTTCGACGCCAAGGAGGTGGAGGCCCTCTCCCGGCGCAACCGCCGGGAAAGCGGCGGGAGTCCGGGCTCCGGCGGCGAACTGTCCGTACGGACCCGCATCACGTTCATCGACCGGGACCGCTACTACTTCCGGGGCGTCGACGCGACCGAACTCGCCGCGCGCCACTCGTACGAAGAGATCGCGGAGTGGCTCTGGACCGGTCGGATGCAGCCCGGCGTCACCTTCACCGCGCCCGACGGCACGGTCGACGCGGCCCGCCGCGCGGTGGACGCGCTGCCCGAACACACCAGCCCCACCGACCGGTTGCGGATCGCCGCGATCGCCGCCTCGGCGGCCGACCCCCTGCGCTTCGACCTGTCCGAGGAGGCCGTGCTCGGCACCGCGCGGACCCTCATCCCGACCCTCGTCGGCGCCCTGCCGCCGGTCCTCCACGACCGCCGCCGCGACGACGGCCCGCTGGGCCCCCGGCTGTGGACACGCCTCACCGGACGCAAGCCCGACGACGCGTCCCTGCGCACCCTGGACACCGCACTCGGCCTTCTCGTCGACCATGACCTCGCGGCCTCGACGCTCGCGGTGCGCGTCGCCGCATCGGCCCGCGCCCACGCGTACGCGGCCGTCTCCGCCGGGCTCGGCGTCCTGGAGGGCCCCTTGCACGGCGCGGCGAGCGGGCTCGCCCACAAGCTGCTGCTCGACGTGCTCGACCGGGGCGACGCGGCCCCCGTGATCGCGGAGGAACTGCGAGCCGGCCGCCGCATCCCGGGCCTCGGTCACCGGCTCTACCCGGGCGAGGACCCACGCGCGCGTGTCCTGTTCGCCCTCCTGGAGAGGATTCCGCGCGCCGAGCCCGCTCTCCTCGCGGCCCGCGACATCGTGGCCACCACGGCCCGCCACGCTCCCCTGCACGCCAACGTGGACCTGGCCCTCGCCGTGCTCACCGTCTCCTCCGGGATGCCGTCCACGGCGGGCGAGACCATCTTCGCCGTCGCCCGTACGGCGGGCTGGATCGCCCACGCGCTGGAGGAGTACGGGGAACGCCCCCTGCGCATGCGGCCGAGCGGCATCTATGTGGGTCCCAAGCCACCGCAACCACTGCCGGAGCCCTGACAACACGAGGCCGGAAGTCGCCGCGCCCCAAGTCAGGTTAGGCTCACCTCTGTGAGTACCTGCTCAACGGTCTCGCACGACCTGGACGAGCCCGTTTCCGGAACCGCGGCCACCGCGCGGACCTGGCTGCTGCTGGAACAGCCCGGCCCCTGGGGCGCCAAGGCGCTCACCTCGAGCCACCTGGATCCCGCGCTGGGCCGCGCCCTGGAGGCCGCGGCCAAGGACACGGGCGTGCGCATCGCGTTGATCCGCCGCCCCGGTCGGCACGCCGACAGCGGTACACCCACCCTCCGGCAGGTGTACGCCGCCCACACCGTGCCCGGGAACGTGTGGTTGCACAGCGCGACGACGTGCGATCCGCGTGACCTGCTCGACCTGGATCTCGCCGCACTCGGCAGGGGCGACCACGGCAGCTTCGACGCGAGGCTCGGCGGACGCCCCCACACCGGCGATCCGCTGGCGCTCGTCTGCACCAACGGCAAACGGGACCGCTGCTGCGCACTCCTGGGCCGCCCGCTCGCCGCGGAACTCGCCGCCTCGGGTGTCGGGGGCGCCTGGGAGGTCACCCATCTGGGTGGTCACCGGTTCTCCCCGACGCTGCTCGTCCTGCCGTACGGCTACGCCTACGGCCGCGCCGAGGCCCATGCCGTCAAGGACGTCCTCCACAGCGTCCAGGAGGGCCGGGTCGTGGTCGAGGGGTGTCGCGGCAACTCCGCCTGGGAGCGTCCCGGCCAGGCCGCCGAGCTGGCCGTGCGCACGGCGGTGGGCGAGTACGAGGCGGAGGCGCTGACGGTCGTCCGCACGGACGGCGCGGCCCCGCAGTGGGAGGTGACCGTCGCGCACACCGACGGTCGCCGCTGGCGCGTCCTGGTGGCGCAGACCGCGTCCCTGCCGCCCCGCCCGGAGAGCTGTGGGGCGTCGGTGCTCGGCTCACCCGCGCGGATGGACGTGGTGGCGGTGGACGAGCTGACGACCTCGGCGGCGGCGACGAGCTGACGGCCCCCTTGTGCCTCTCGGCCCCGGTGTGCACCCGGTGTGCCCGTCACCGCACTGTCAGGCCGGCCCGACGGCAACATCCGTCAACGTGTTGATCAAGAGATCCATGCCACACCCCCTGCGGCAGATCCGGCACCTCCCCGTACCGTCATGGGTATGAGCCGCACTCCCCCCGCACGTCGTCTGCGCCTCGGGCTGCCCCGCCGGGTGTTCTCGCAGGTGCTTCTGATGCAGTTGGCGATCGCCGCGGGAGTCGCGGTGCTCGCGACCGGACTGTTCCTGGCGCCTCTCAGCAACCAGCTGGACGACCAGGCGATGCGCCGGGCCCTCGCCATCGCCCAGACCACCGCCGCCGAGTCGCAGATCGCCGAGCAGGTCAAGGACACGCCCCCGCTGCCCAACGGCCCCGTGCAGAAGGAGGCGGAGCGAATCCGCCGGGCGACCGGGGCCGAGTACGTCGTGGTGATGGACTGGCGCGGCGTCCGCTGGTCGCACCCCACCCGCAGCGAGGTCGGCAGGACCGTCTCGACCGACCCCGGCCAGGCGCTGGCCGGCGACGAGGTCATGCAGATCGACAGCGGCACCCTGGGCCGTACCGCCCGCGGCAAGGTGCCGCTGTACGACAGCGAGCACAAGATCGTCGGGGCGGTCTCGGTCGGCATCGCCTACGACAGCGTGCGCGCCCGGCTGATCCACGCGATCCCGGGGTTGTTCGCCTACGCCGGCGGGGCCCTCGCCGTCGGCGCGCTGGCAGCCTGGCTCATCTCCAGGAGAGTCCAGCGGCAGACCCGTGACCTGGCCTTCTCCGACATCTCCGGCCTCCTCGCCGAGCGCGAGGCCATGCTGCACGGCATCCGGGAGGGCGTTGTCGCCCTGGACCGCGCCGGACGCATCCGCCTGCTCAACGACGAGGCCAGGCGTCTGCTGGGCATCGGCGACGAGGCCGTCGGCCGCTCTCCCGACGAGGCGCTCGGAGACGGCCGTACGGCCGATGTCCTGGCCGGACGGGTGACAGGGACCGATCTGGTCACCGTCCGAGGCCAGCGGGTGCTGGTCGCCAACCGCATGCCCACGGACGACGGAGGTGCCGTCGCCACCCTGCGCGACCGCACCGAACTGGAGCAGCTCGGCCGGGAGCTCGACTCGACCCACGGGCTCATCGACGCCCTGCGCGCCCAGGACCACGAGCACGCCAACCGGATGCACACGCTCCTGGGGCTGCTGGAGCTGGAGATGTACGACGACGCCGTGGAGTTCGTCGGCGAGGTCGTGGGCGACCACCGGGCCACCGCCGAACAGGTCACCGAGAAGATCGAGGACCCGTTGCTCGCCGCGCTGCTGGTGGGCAAGGCGACCGTCGCCGCCGAGCGCGGGGTCGCCCTGTGGGTCTCCGACCGCACCCGGCTGCCGGACCGGCTGGTCGATCCGAGCGGCCTGGTCACCATCGTCGGCAACCTCGTGGACAACGCCCTGGACGCCGTCGCCGGTGCCCTGCACGCGCGCGTGGAGGTCGAGCTCCACGCGGAGGGCCGTACCGCCGTCCTCAGGGTGCGCGACACCGGGCCCGGAATCCCGGTGGAACAGCGCGAACTGGTCTTCACCGAGGGCTGGTCGACGAAGGAGCCCCCCGCCCACCGCGGCCGCGGACTCGGGCTCTCCCTCGTGCGCAAGCTCGCCGAACGTCAGGGCGGCAGCGCGACCGTCGGGGAGGCCGCGGGCGGAGGCGCGGAGTTCACCGTCGTACTGCCCGACGCCCTGGCCGAGCCGCAACCGGCGCTCACCGCGCCGACCGCCCGGCAGACCGCGGTTGGCGCCACCGAGGAGGAGTCGTGATGATCGAGGTCCTGGTCGTGGACGACGACACCCGCGTGGCGCGCGTGAACGCCGCCTACGTCGAGAAGGTCCCCGGCTTCCACGTGGCCGGGGAGGCGCACAGCGCGGCGGAGGCACTGCGGCAGCTGGAAGCGCTGCCCCAGGTCGACCTGGTGCTCATGGACCACTACCTGCCCGACGAGACGGGCCTGGCGGTCGTCCAGGAGATGCGCCGGCGCGGCCACCAGACCGACGTGATCATGGTGACGGCCGCGCGGGACGTGACGACCGTGCAGGCGGCGATGCGTCACGGCGCGCTGCAGTACCTGGTCAAACCGTTCGCCTTCGCGGGCCTCAGGGCCAGGCTGGAGGCGTACGCCGAGCTGCGGCGCACCCTGGACGGCGGCGGCGAGGCGGAGCAGGCCGAGGTCGACCGCATCTTCGGTGCCCTCTCCTCGCCGGCGGAGCCCGATCTGCCCAAGGGGCACTCCCCCACCACGGTGGAACTCGTCCGCAGGTCCCTGATGAACGCCGAAGGGCCGCTGTCGGCCCAGGAGATCGCCGACCGCACCGGGGTGAGCCGGCAGACCGCCCAGCGCTATCTGAAGCTCCTGGAGCGCACGGGGCGGGCCAGACTCACCCTCAAATACGGCGACGCGGGCCGCCCGGAACACCGTTACGTGTGGGCGACCCGCGCGTGAGGAGGTGTCTCGCGCTCAGCCGGTGGTGCTCTGCGCGGCCTTCTCGACGAACTCCGTCGTGTACGTCTTGTCGAGGTCCACGTCGGCGTTCTGGATGTTGGGGTTGAACGCCTTGAGGACCTTCTCGACGGTCTCGGGGCCGTCCTTGGGCATCACGCCGTCCTTGGTGAACATCGGCAGCGTGTTCTTGATGGCCACCGAGTAGAGCAGCTTGTTGCCCTGTGAGTAGTCGGCGGGCATCTTGTCGGCGATCTGGGTCGCGCTGTGGGTGGACATCCACTTGAGCGTCTTGACGAATGCATTGGCCAACTTCTGGACGGTGTCCTTGTGACTGTTGACCCAGTCCGTCTGCATGTACAGGCTTGACGAGGGATACGGTCCGCCCAGCGCCGCGTCCGAGCCCTGGGGCGTGCGCATGTCCAGGAGGATCTTGCCGGCCTTCTTGTCCAGGATCGTCGCCACGGTCGGGTCGGTCGTCATACCGCCGTCGATGGCCCCCTGCTGGAGCGCCGAGATGAAGGTCGGCCCCGCGCCGACGGCGACCGGGGTGAAGTCGCTGACCTTCACGCCGTTCTTGACCGCGAGGTACTTGGTCAGGAAGTCGGTCGAGGAGCCGAGGCCCGTGACACCGAGCTTCTTGCCCTTGAAGTCCTTGGGCGAGGTGATGTCGCCCGCCGCCTTGTTCGACACGATCTCCACCTCGCCGGGCGCGTGCGAGAACTGCACGACCGACTCCACGTCCTTGCCCTTGACCTGCAGGTCGAGTGTGTGGTCGTAGAAGCCGACGGCGCCCTGGACCTGGCCGGAGACGAGCGCGGTCTCGGCCTGGACGCCGGCGGGCTCGCTCAGCAGTTCCACGTCGAGTCCCTCGGCGTCGAAGTAGCCGAGCCGCTGGGTCAGCATCGCGGGCAGGTAGATGACCTTGTCGAGGCCACCGACCATGATCTTGACCTTGGTTCCCTTGCCGTCGCCCTTGCTGTCGGAGCCGGCGGAGGCCGTGCTGGAGGCGTCGTTCGCACAGGCGGTGAGCGAGGAGAGGGCGAGCAGGCCGACGGCAGCCAGGGAGGTGTATCTGGCGGTCTTGCGCATGGGGTTCACGTCCTTGTGAGGGGCGGTGCGGGAAGGGCTGAAGCGGGGAGGGGGCAGTTGTCGCGCGGGCTCAGCTGTCGGAACTCGCCGGCTTCCAGCGGAAGATGCGGCGCTCGGCGAAGGTGAGCAGCCCTTCGGCGAGGAGTGCGACGACGGCGAGGATGACCATCGCGGCATACACACCGGCCGCGTTGAAGGTGCCCTGCGACTGCGCGACGAGCAGGCCGATGCCCTTGGTCGCGCCGATGTACTCGCCGACGATCGCGCCGATGAGGGCGAAGCCGAAGCTGACGTGCAGGCTGGTGAAGATCCAGGAGGTCGCGGACGGGATGACGACCTGAAGCGTCACCCTGCGGTCGCTCGCGCCGAGGATGCGGGCGTTGGCGACCAGGTTGCGGTCGACCTCGCGGGCGCCCTGGAAGGCGTTGAAGAAGACCGGGAAGAAGACCAGGACCACGGCGGAGGCCACCTTGGAGGCCGGTCCGAGTCCGAACCAGATCACGAAGATGGGTGCAAGGACAATCCTCGGGATCGAGTTGAGCACCTTGATGTATGGACCAAGGACGTCGGCAAGCAAGGTGATCCGCCCCAACGCAATACCGAAGACCACGCCGGCCACCACACCGACGATCCAGCCGAGCAGCGCCTCGTACAGCGTGTACCAGATCTGTTCGCCCAGGGACCCGAGTGCAGTCCCGTGCGTCACCCAGGTCCAGATCTGGTCCCAGATCTTCGAGGGCATGGAGAAGTTGAAGGGATCGATGACCTCGGCCCGGGAGAGGACCTCCCACAGACCGAGGACCACCACCAGCAGCAGCACCCGGGACGCGGCGACGACGATCCGGCGTCTGCGGGCGGCACGCGCGCGTGAGTACGCGCGGTCGGTCTTGGCGCCGGACTCGCTCGGGGCGGGCGCCACCTGGGCTTCGGGCAGGACGTCAGGCGACATGGGCGGCACCCCTCTCGCGGGTGATGCGGACCTCTTCGCCGAGGGACTCCCAGATCTCGCGGTAGATCTCGATGAACCGCGGTTCCAGGCGCACCGCCTCGACCTTGCGCGGCCGCGGCAGGTCGATCTCGAAGACGTGTTTCACGGTGGCGGGCCCTGCCGTCATCACGACGACCTTGTCGGCCAGGGCGATGGACTCCTCCAGATCGTGGGTGACGAAGACGACGGAGGCGCCCGTGCCCTCCCACAGTTCGAGGAGCTCGTCGGACATCAGGGCCCGGGTCTGCACGTCGAGCGCGGAGAACGGCTCGTCCATGAGCAGGATCTCGGGATCGTTGACGAAGGTCGCGGCGAGTGCGACCCGCTTGCGCTGGCCACCGGAGAGCTGATGGGGGTAGCGGTCCTCGAAAGCCGCGAGGCCGACCCGGGCGAGCCACTCCCGCGCCTGCTGCCGGGCCTCCGCCTTGGGCACACCGCGGAAGCGGGGGCCGGCCATGACATTGGACAGGACGGTGCGCCAGGGGAAGGTGGCGTCCTGCTGAAAGACGAAACCGACCTTGTCGCCGACTCCCCTGACCGGCTCCCCGACGACCAGAACCTCCCCCTCGGACGGCTCCTCCAACCCGCTGACCAGCGTCAACGTCGTCGACTTGCCACAGCCCGTGGGACCGACGACCGCCACGAACTCCCCACGCCCCACCGTGAGATCAAGTCCCCTGACGGCCGTGTGCAGACCCCCCGACGGGGTCCGGAATGTCTTGCTCGCGCCCCGCAACTCGATGGCGGGGCTGGTGTCTGCGCTCATGGCCGGGGACGGTAGATGTGGCCTGCGCCACGGCATCAGTCTTCTGGGCACATGCCGTTCTTTTGCTTGCAACGGCCTGTTGTGCTCGTTTTGCGCGCGCTACAACAGCGAAGCCGAAACACGGGCGTTACGCCCGCCAGGCCTTGAGGGAAAGAGGCCCGATGATTGACGTCCTGGTCGTGGACGACGACTTCCGTGTCGCCGAGATCAATGCCAAGTACGTGGGAAAGGTTCCCGGCTTCCGGGTGGCCGCCCGCGCGCACAGCGCCGCCCAGGCGCTCGCCAGCGTGCAGCGCGGGACCATCGACCTGGTCCTGCTCGACCACTACCTGCCCGACCAGACGGGCCTCGAACTCGTCCACCGCATGCGCGAACAGGGCCACGGCACCGACGTCATCATGATCACGGCAGCCGGCGATGTGACGACCGTCCAGACCGCGATGCGCCTGGGCGCCCTCCACTACCTCGTCAAGCCCTTCACCTTCGCTGCCCTGCGCACCCGCCTGGACTCCTACGCCGCCCTGCGCCGCACCGTCGACCGGGTCGGGGGCCGTGGCGTCGCCGGCCAGGAACAGGTCGACCGGATCTTCGGCGCCCTGCGCACCACACCGGCTCCCGCCTCCCCCGGACTGCCCAGCGGCCACTCGGAGCCGACGACGGACCTCATCTGCCACGTCCTGCACCACGCCGACCACCCGCTGTCGGCCCACGAGGTCGCCGCCGAGACGGGCCTGAGCCGCTCCACCGCCCAGCGCTACCTCCGCCACCTCGAACAGGCCGGCCGCCTCCGCCTGTCCCTCCGATACGGCGACACGGGGCGCCCGGAACACCGGTACGCGTGGGTGGCGCCATAGCCGTACGCGGCGAGAGGCGCCACCTGCAGACGTCGTACACCGCAGACGGCTGCCCGTACGCCGCGAACGGCAGCCGTACGACGAAGACGGTCGCCGTCGGGCCAAGACAGTCGCCGTACGACGACGAGGGCGCCGCCATGTCGCACGCGCCGCCCCTACACGGCCCCCGCCCCCGTGAGTGACCGCACCTCGGTCTCCGCGTGCTTGGCCTCGTCGGCGATCTCCGCAGAGGTGACCGTGCCGAGCCAGCCCGCGACGAAGCCCAGCGGGATGGAGACCAGGCCGGGGTTCTGCAGCGGGAAGTACTGGAAGTCGACGCCGGGGAAGAGCGATTCGGGGCTGCCGGACACCACGGGTGACAGCAGCACCAGAGCCACGGCCGGGATCAGACCGCCGTAGACGGACCAGACGGCGCCCCGGGTGGTGAACCCGGGCCAGAACAGCGAGTAGAGCAGCACCGGCAGATTGGCGGACGCGGCGACGGCGAAGGCGAGGCCCACCAGGAACGCGACGTTGAGGTCGCGGGCCAGCAGGCCGAGGGCGATCGCGATCACACCGATCCCGACCGCCGCGGTCCTGGCCACGGCCACCTCGCTGTGCGGCTTGGCCCGTCGGCGTCGCAGTGAAGCGTACAGGTCGTGGGCCACCGAGGCCGAGGAGGCGAGCGTGATGCCGGCGACCACGGCGAGGATCGTGGCGAAGGCGACGGCGGCGACGACCGCGAACAGAACCGTTCCTCCCGTGGAGTCGGCTCCGCCGCCCAGGTCAAGGGCCAAAAGAGGGACAGCGGTGTTCCCCGCTGCGTTCGATCCCCGGACCGTCTCCGGTCCCACGATCGCCGCGGCACCGAACCCGAGGACGATCGTCATCAGGTAGAAGCCGCCGATGAGCCCGATCGACCAGACCACCGAACGCCGTGCGGCGCGTGCCGTGGGCACGGTGTAGAAGCGGGACAGGATGTGCGGCAGCCCTGCCGTTCCGAGCACGAGCGCGAGTCCCAGGCTGATGAAGTCCAGGCGCGCGGTCCAGTCCCCGCCGTACTTGAGGCCGGGCGCCAGGAAGGACTCGCCGTGACCGCTGCGCTCCGCCGCGGTGAGCAGCAACTGGTCGAAGTCGCCGTGGAACCGCACCAGCACGAGCACGGTCAGCACGATGGTCCCGCCGAGCAGCAGGACCGCCTTGACGATCTGGATCCAGGTGGTCGCCCGCATCCCTCCCAGGGACACATAGATCACCATGAGCGCCCCGACGGCGATGACCGTCCAGGACTGTGCCGCCTCGCTGGTGCCCCCGAGCAGCAGAGCAACCAAGCTGCCCGCGCCCACCATCTGCGCCACCAGATAGAGGACGGACACGGTCACGGAGGAGGTGCCCGCCGCGATCCGCACCGGCCGCTCACTCATCCGCGCGGCGACCACGTCGGCGAGCGTGAACCGCCCGCAGTTGCGCACCAGTTCGGCGACGAGGAACAGCACCACCAGCCAGGCCACGAGGAAGCCCACCGAGTAGAGCATCCCGTCGTAGCCGAAGAGCGCGATGAGCCCGGAGATACCGAGGAAGGACGCTGCCGACATGTAGTCGCCCGCGATGGCAAAACCATTCTCCATCGGCGAGAACAGTCGGCCGCCCGCGTAGAACTCCTCCGCCGAACCATGCCGGTGGCGGCTCACCCATGTCGTGATCCCCAGCGTGACCGCGACGAACGCGCTGAACAGCAGCAGCGCCAGAGTCTGATGGTCCCCCGTCACGACACACCGCCCCGTGCTGTGCGCGTCAGTTCCTGCGTGTCCCACCGCAGTTCGAGCGCCGCCCGGTCCCTGCGCAGCCTCGCGTGCCGGGCGTACGCCCAGGTCAGCAGGAAGGTGGTGAGGAACTGCCCGAGTCCCGCGAGCATCGCCACGTTCACCGCGCCGGCCACCGGCCGCGCCATCAGCCCCGGCGCGCTCGTCGCCGTCACGACATAGGCCACGTACCAGGCGAAGAAACCGATGCCCGCCGGTACCACGAACCGCCGGTACCTGCTGCGCACCTCCCGAAAGGCAGCGCTGCGCTGCACCTCGAGGTAGACGTCGGCCGCCGCCGCGGCCCGGACCTCGCGCTCCGCGCGCGCGGACGCGACCGGCGCCCCGGGTGTGCCGTCACCGCCCGTCTCACCCCAGCCGGAGGCAAGCGCGTCATACCAGGGGTCGTCGTAGCGCACCCCGGCGGACGCGTCGGCGCGGGCCACCTCGTGGCCGTCGGGGTTCTCGGCCGAACTCTCGGCGTCACCCCCGCTTCCGCGGGGACGAGCGTTGCTTGACTGCATGCCCAAGGATGGACAGAACGGGAAGATCCCCGACTCTTCTTCCTGACGCTCTTCACCCCATCAGGTGATTCCTCCCATCGGTGGCCGTACAAGCCCCTTCGCATAGGCGTAACGCACCGCCTGCGCACGGTCCTTGATGCCCGTCTTGGCGAAGAGGTTGTTGATGTGTGTCTTCACCGTGGCGGTCGAGACGTGCAGTTCGCGGGCGATCTCCTGATTGCTCAGTCCCTCGGCGATCAGCGCCAGCACCTCGACCTCCCGGGCGGTGAGCCCGTCGGGCGCCTCCGTCGGCAGCGGTTGCGGCGGTTCGGGGTCGGACAGTCGCTCCAGCAGCCGCCGCTGGATGCTCGGTGACAGTCCGGCATCCCCGGAGAGCACGCTGTGCACCGCCCGCACGATCTCGTCACCCCCCGCGTCCTTGGTGAGGTAACCCCGCGCCCCTGCCCTGAGCGCCGGGAACAACGACTCGTCGTCCCCGAACGTCGTCAGCACCACGACCTGCGTCCCCGGGTATTCGGCCCGGATCCGCCGGGTCGCCTCCACGCCGTCGCAGCGGGGCATGCGCAGATCCATGAGCACCACGTCCGGGGCGAGTTCGGCGACGAGCTCCACCGCCTCGTGACCGTCCCCGGCCGCGCCCACGACCTCGATCCCCGGCAGCAGACCGAGCAGCATCACGATGCCTTCGCGCACCACGGTCTGGTCGTCCGCGACCACCACACGCGCGGGCTTCGCCTGTGCTCCCTCCGTCATACCGGCACCTTCAACGTCACCACGAACCCTTCGTCGTCCGGCCCGGCGTCCAGCGAACCGCCCAGGAGCTCGGCGCGCTCCCGCATCCCCAGCAGACCGTACCCGCCCCCGGAGGCGGTGAGTTCACCCGGCGAACCTCCCGAGTCCCGCACGACCAGCATCACCTGGTCCTCGCCGTACTCCAACCGCATCCGGACCTTGGCCCCCGGCGCGTGCTTGCGGACGTTGGTCAGGGCCTCTTGAGCGACCCTGCGCACGGCCTGCGACGCCTCGGCCGACAGCGCTCTGCGCTCACCCGAAACGGTGGCCTCGGCTCCGTCGGCCGTCCCGACGAGCTGAGTCAGGAACTCCTCCAGCGGTGTCATGTCCCCGCGCAGAGCCGACAGCGCCTGCCGGGTCTCCGCGAGACCGTCGCGGGCCATGCCTCGCGCCGCCACCACCCGTTCGAGGATCTGGTCCCGCCCCGCGCCCCGTTCGATGAGCAACCGGGCTGCCTCCAGGTGCACGAGCTGGGCCGAGAGACTGTGGGCCAGCACATCGTGGATCTCCCGAGCGATACGGGCGCGCTCCGCGAGGGCCGCCGACTCCGCCTCGGCCACCCTCGCGGCCCGCTCCTGGTTGAGCAGGCGTTGCGCGTTGCCGCGGGCCTCGGCGTCCAGCCGCAGGACATAGCCGGCCAGGGCGAGTCCCGCCGTCGTGGCCAGGGTGGTCAGCCACACGTCGTCGTTGACAGCCGCGTAGAGGGCGAGGGCCACCACGGTCACGGGCAGGGCGGCGGCGATGGGCAGCCGCTCCAGAGCGGTGATGGCGCAGCCGCACCACAGGACGAGGGCAACGGCCCCGAAGTCGGCGACCTGGGCGGCGACCGCGATCGCCAGGAGGACGCCGTAGAGCGCCATGGAGGGCCAGAGCCGGTGCGCCAGCGTGGTGCGGAAGAGCGCCCAGGCGACGACTGCGGACAGGAGGATCGCCGCCACTGCGCCCAGCACGCTCCAACCGCGTACATGAGTGCTGTTGAAGGCGCCCCAGAGGAGCATGGCGAGCACCAGCGACCTCGTGACCCAGCCGAGCACTCGCCGGGGACGCGTGGCCGCCTCGCGCTTGAGTGCCTCTCGGGAGGGCCAGCGGGTCCAGGCGTTCTCCGTCACGCGCGTTCCTTCCCCGTGGAGTGGAACATGGGCTCACCGTACGCCGGGGCCGGTGCGGCGGCAGGGCGCAGGGAATGCGCTCGCTGGACGAGAATCCCGGAGCGCACGAGCAGGGTGGCTGCCAGGGCGAGCAGCAGTGCGGAGGAGTTCTGGTGGACACCGATCGCCGCGCCGAGTGCGAAGAGGCCGACACGCACACCGATGCCCACGGCCCAGACAGCGCCGCTCGCCCTGGTGCTCCTGCTCCACACCGCGCCGTCGGGCTCCGCCCATATCCGGCTCGTCCAGGCCCAGCCGGCTCCGATGGCGAGGCCGGTGAGCAGCTCGGCGGTGAGCAGGACGACGGATGCCGTGCGGTGATGGGCGTCCACCAGCCCCGGCTCGCGAAGGGCCACGACGGCCAGGACGACGGGCAGCAGCCACCAGCGCCGACCGGCGTCGATCCGGCTCGCCCGGAACTGGCGGGCGATCACCACGACCACCACGACCACGATCAGCAACGCGTCGACGAGCCCGGACATCACAGCCTCCGTGAGCGAGAAGGGGACTGTCGGCAGCGGATGCCGCCGACACCTTCGAAGCTACGGAAATCCGCAGGCCGGGAGATCGGAGCCGGGGTGGATCACGGGTGGAATCTCAGGCGGGCGACTCCTCCACCCCTGGGTGGAGCCCGCCGAACCGGACCTTCGCAAGCAGGGCGATCCGGAACTGGCCCTTCCGGGCCAGGGCTGACGGAATCCGGGCCGACGCAGTACGGGCCTTCGGAACCGGGACAACGGATCCGAGCCTTCCGAACCCGGGCCCACGGAATCCAAGCCTTCCGAACCCGGGCCTCGCCGGAACTCAGGCCCGTCAAGCCCACTCTCGGACCCAGGCCTTCGGACCCAGTCGTCGCCCCGAAGGCCAGACAAGCCAGACGCAACGGGAGCCACCCACACCACCGACCACGCAAGCCCCCCGTCAGCGCCAGCGCAAAAGCAACAACCCGGTCGACCATGCCCGGGGCCGGTCGCAGAACCAGCCCCGGCCCGCCCCTACGCGTCGATGCGCGACCGATCCAGCGTCGCGGCCGAGCCCGAGATGAACTCCTTGCGCGGCGCTACGTCATTGCCCATCAGCAGATCGAAGACCTGCTCGGCAGCCTCCAGATCGGCGAGGTTGATCCGCCGCAGAGTCCGGTGCCGCGGGTCCATCGTCGTCTCGGCCAGTTGGTCGGCGTCCATCTCGCCCAGACCCTTGTACCGCTGGATGGAGTCCTTGTACCGGACCCCCTTGCTCTGGAACTCCAGCAGCTTCTCGCGCAGCTCACGGTCCGAGTAGGTGTAGACGTACTTGTCCTGGCCCTTCTTCGGCTGGACGAGTTCGATGCGGTGCAGCGGCGGCACCGCGGCGAACACCCGGCCCGCCTCGACCATGGGCCGCATGTAGCGCTGGAACAGCGTCAGCAGCAGGCATCGGATGTGAGAGCCGTCGACGTCGGCGTCGGTCATCATGATGATCTTGCCGTAGCGGGCCGCGTCGATGTCGAAGGTCCGGCCGGACCCTGCTCCTATGACCTGGATGATCGCACCGCACTCGACGTTCTTGAGCATGTCGGTGACGGACGACTTCTGGACGTTGAGGATCTTGCCGCGAATGGGCAGCAGCGCCTGGAACTCAGAGTTCCGGGCGAGCTTCGCGGTACCGAGCGCGGAGTCGCCCTCGACGATGAACAGTTCGCTGCGGTCGACGTCGTCGCTGCGGCAGTCGGCGAGCTTGGCGGGCAGCGAGGAGGTCTCCAGAGCCGTCTTGCGGCGCTGTGCGTCCTTGTGCTGGCGGGCCGCGATACGCGTGCGTGCAGCGGCGACCGCCTTCTCCATGACGACCCGGGCCTGGGCCGCGGTATCCCGCTTCGTGGACGTCAGGAACGCCTTGAGCTCCTTGGAGATCACGGTGTTCACGATGCGGCGGGCCGCCGAGGTGCCGAGGACTTCCTTGGTCTGGCCCTCGAACTGCGGCTCGGCGAGGCGAACGGTGACGACTGCGGTCAGGCCCTCGAGAGCGTCGTCCTTGACGATGTCGTCCTCGGCGACACGCAGCATCTTCTTGGCGCGCAGCACCTCGTTCATCGTCTTGGCCACGGCCTGCTCGAAGCCGGCGACATGGGTGCCGCCCTTGGGAGTGGCGATGATGTTGACGAACGACCTCAGGGTCGTGTCGTAGCCGGTCCCCCAGCGCATCGCGACGTCCACGCCGAGTTCGCGGGTGACCTCGGTGGGCGTCATCTGGCCGTGGTCGTCGAGGACCGGGACGGTCTCCTTGAAGGTCCCCTGGCCGGAGAAGCGGAGGACGTCGTTGACCGGCTTGTCGGTGGCCAGGTACTCGCAGAACTCGCTGATGCCACCGTCGAACCGGAACGACTCCTCGCCCTTGCTGCCGCCTTCGCCCAGCCCGTACTCGTCACGGACGACGATGGTCAGGCCGGGCACCAGGAACGCGGTCTGGCGAGCGCGCTGGTGGAGGTTCTCGAGGGAGAGCTTGGCATCCTTGAGGAAGATCTGGCGGTCGGCCCAGTACCGCACGCGCGTGCCGGTCCGGGTCTTGGGGATCCTCTTGGCCTTGCGCAGGCCGCTCGCGGCCTCGAACTTGGCGTCGGGGCCGATGGCCGCGAAGGCACCCGGCACACCGCGCCGGAAGCTGATGGCGTGGGTGTTGCCTGCGCGGTCCACCTCGACGTCCAGCCGCGCGGACAGGGCGTTCACCACGGAGGCGCCCACGCCGTGCAGACCGCCGGAGGCGGCATAGGAGCCACCGCCGAACTTGCCGCCGGCGTGCAGCTTGGTCATGACGACCTCGACGCCGGACAGACCCGTCTTGGGCTCGACGTCGACCGGGATGCCCCGGCCGTTGTCCCGGACCTCCACGGACGCGTCGTCGTGGAGGATCACCTCAATGTGGTCGCAGTACCCGCCCAGGGCCTCGTCGACGGAGTTGTCGATGATCTCCCACAGGCAGTGCATCAACCCACGGCTGTCGGTCGAGCCGATGTACATACCCGGGCGCTTGCGTACGGCCTCGAGCCCCTCGAGGACGAGCAGGTGCCGCGCGGTGTAGTTGGACCCGTCCCGGTCTGCTCCTGCCAGCAGAGCTGTGGACGGCACGGACGTCTCGGCGGTCACGCGGTTCGCTCCTCGCTGAATTTCAGGTGAGGCCCTTGTGGGTAAGGGCGCGGCTTCGGTCGCCGCCAAGAGGGTACCGAGGCCTGGTAGAGCCGTTGTAACGCCACCCTCGTGCGGAAACACAGACTAGTCCACGGTCGCATACCTGTTCGATCCCTCGATGGGGTGAAGTACATATCACGTTCCCTTGGGGGCATGAACCATTTAGGCTCCGGGCACGTCCTCATGAACAACCGGCAACCCAGCCGGGAGGACCGACCTTGACCGACAGCGCGAAACCGTAAGACACACAGACACGCAATACGGCACATTCGCCGCCAAACCGGCAGCAGCCAGCCGTCCGGAAAATTTCTCTCTGGGTGAAGCCCCGAGCGGGAACGTTTTGGGGCTGGTTGGATGTTGACCCTGGTACGACAGCTCGTCGAGCTAGAGAAGAGGCGACGTGACTACTGTTCTGACCCCCGCGAGCCCGCTGACGGCCGCTGACCGCTGCGACCGCTGCGGCGCCCAGGCGTACGTGCGCGTCGTCCTGCTCAGCGGCGGAGAACTGCTCTTCTGCGCCCACCACGGTCGCAAGTTCGAGCCGGAACTCAAGAAGATCGCCGCTGAGATACAGGACGAGACGGAGCGGCTCACGGCCGTTCCCGCATCCGCCTCAGAAGAAGAGCGCTGACACCTCGCGTCCACGACGAGCCAGCTCCGGCACAGGCCGGCACAAGGGCGGCTGTCCCTGCTCCCAGGGGCAGCCGCCCTTACTCATGGCTCTTGTGGGGCGCGCATCGCCCTCAAAGTGCTGTCACGCGATTCCGTGGCGTCCGTCCCCGGCATGGCGGCCATCCACAGCGTGACGACCGTCCCAGTCGAGCGTTTTCATGACCTCGGACACACGGGCGTAGACACCGGGCCGGCCCGCTCGCCCGCAGCCGCTGCCCCAGGACACCAGCCCTACAAGCTTTCCTCCGGCGACCAGCGGTCCACCACTGTCGCCCTGGCAGGCGTCACGGCCACCCCAGTCCTCCCCGGCGCACAACATGCTGTCGGCCCGGTAGGTGCCGTCCGCACCACCCGGATAGGCCTCCTCACAGCTCGCGTCGGACATCACGTGCACGCGTGCCGCCCGCAGACTGCGCGCATAGTCGCCGCCGCCCGTGGCGTCACCCCAGCCGTACACCGTGGCGCCGGTCCCGGGTGCATACGCGGCGTCGCCGGCCGCCGCCATGGCGATCACGGCGCTCTGCGGCAGCGGCTCCGCGAGCGTGAGGACCGCGAAGTCGCCCGCGTTGCTCTGCGGGTCGTAGCCCGGATTCACCCAGGCTTCGCGCAGGGCGATCTCCTCCCCCTGGTCCGAGAGAAGATCCGTACGGCCCGCGATGACACGGAAGTCCCTCACCTGCTCCGGCGGTGCCCCCAGGACGTCCTCGCCCATGCAGTGGGCCGCGGTGAGCACCGTCATACGGCCGACGGCGACACCGCCGCAGAACTGCCCGGCGCGCGTACCCCCGAACCGGTCACGGCTGGACAGGGCCACCGTCCAGGGCGCCTTGGACACGTCGACCGGGAATCCCCCGACGACGATGTTGTCGGCGGCCACGGGGGCGGCCGACACCAGCGGTATGGCCGCCGCCACGGCCGCCAGAACCAGCGGCCGGGCCAGCGCCCGGGTAATGGGATGACGCATGCATGCTCCTCACTCCGGGGTGATGATCGGAAACCCAGAGTCATGCAGGGTGCCTGTGCGCGCAGCACGAAGGCCCGGCCCCCGAGGAGGGACCGGGCCTTTCGTGTCGTAGGACTACGACCTAGTCGAGGTAGTCGCGCAGCACCTGCGAACGCGACGGGTGGCGCAGCTTCGACATGGTCTTCGACTCGATCTGGCGGATGCGCTCGCGCGTGACGCCGTAGACCTTGCCGATCTCGTCGAGGGTCTTCGGCTGACCGTCGGTGAGACCGAATCGCATCGAGACGACGCCCGCCTCGCGCTCGGACAGGGTGTCGAGGACGGAGTGCAGCTGCTCCTGCAGGAGGGTGAAGCTGACCGCGTCGGCCGGGACGACGGCCTCGGAGTCCTCGATGAGGTCACCGAACTCGCTGTCGCCGTCCTCGCCCAGCGGGGTGTGCAGCGAGATCGGCTCGCGGCCGTACTTCTGGACCTCGATGACCTTCTCGGGGGTCATGTCGAGTTCCTTGGCCAGCTCCTCCGGGGTGGGCTCGCGGCCCAGGTCCTGGAGCATCTGGCGCTGCACGCGCGCGAGCTTGTTGATGACCTCGACCATGTGCACCGGGATACGGATGGTGCGTGCCTGGTCGGCCATGGCGCGGGTGATCGCCTGACGGATCCACCAGGTGGCGTACGTGGAGAACTTGTAGCCCTTGGTGTAGTCGAACTTCTCGACCGCGCGGATCAGACCGAGGTTGCCCTCCTGGATGAGGTCCAGGAAGAGCATGCCGCGGCCGGTGTAGCGCTTGGCCAGGGAGACCACCAGACGGAGGTTGGCCTCCAGGAGGTGGTTCTTGGCGCGGCGGCCGTCCTCGGCGATGATCTCCAGCTCGCGCTTGAGCTTGGGGGCGAGCTTGTCGGCGTTGGCCAGCTTGTCCTCGGCGAACAGACCGGCCTCGATGCGCTTGGCGAGCTCGACCTCCTGCTCGGCGTTGAGGAGGGGGACCTTGCCGATCTGCTTGAGGTAGTCCTTGACGGGGTCGGCGGTGGCACCGGCCACGGCGACCTGCTGGGCCGGCGCGTCGTCCTCGTCGTCGTCGGAGAGGACGAAGCCCTTGTTCTCGGCCCCCTCCTCTTCCTCCTCGCCCGGCTTGATCTCCTCGAGGACCTCGTCCTCGACGGCCTCGGCGTCGTCCTTCTTGGCAGTCGTCTTCTTCGCCGTCGCCGTCTTCTTGGTGGCGACGGTCTTCTTCGCGGCCGCCTTCTTGGTGGCGACGGCCTTCTTCGCGGCGGGCTTCGCGGGCGCTTCGCCCTCGACTGCGGGCTCGGCGGCGGGAGCCGCGGGGGTGGCGGTGGCGGTGGCCTTCTTCGTGGTCACCGTCTTCGCCGCGACCGTCTTGGTGGCGGTGCGCTTGGCCGGGCTCTTCGCTGCGACGCTCTTTCGGGTGCGCTTGGGCTCCGCGGCACTGACCATCAGCGTCACACCCTCTTCCTCGAGGATCTGGTTGAGGCTGCGCAGTACGTTCTTCCACTGAGTGGCCGGAATCTGGTCAGCTTCGAAGGCCCGACGCACGTCATCGCCGGCGATCTGCCCCTCAGCCTTTCCCCGCTCAATGAGAGCCATGACAGAGACGGACTCGGCGATCTCCGGCGGGAGCGTACGGGATGTGCTGGCCGACACGAACAACCTCTCGGAACGTTGGAAAACGGCTTCCGGCCCCGTCCAGGGCGGACAGGAGCCGACCACCGGCCTGGGAGTGGCCGACGGCGCGGGCGGGGGGCCGGGAAGATGCACAGCGCCTGAAACGGCGTCCGTATTCCCTCCGCGGCTGTCACCTCTTAGGTCATCGCGCTGTTCCCGCGAGCGTTACGCCCAATCTGCGTGGCCCGAGTCACACCCCGTAAGCAATCAAAAACGGTCAGACAAGGACAGACAAGGCCACCCGCCTGCCCCGACCAGCGATGCCCTGTGATGCCGTCACCACGCCGCGCCGTCGGACCCCGCAGGAACCGTGGGGCTCCTGCGGGGTCCGACGACGGCGGTTCGGCGGCCGAACGATGTCGCAGGAGGGGAAGAACACCCTCGGCCGCGCGGCCCGCGGTGCGCGGTCAGTGCTCGCGCGGGGCGGGCACCACGCGCTCCACCTCGGGATGGACGGTCAGCAGTTGGCGCATGGCCGCTTCCGCCGCCGCGCCGTCGCCTGCGGCGAGGGCGTCGGCAATCCGGCCGTGGTGCGCCAGGGAGGACTCGTTCGGCCGGTCACAGCCGGTGACCGGAGCACCGGAGACCTGGAGGGCGGCGGAGACGATCCCGGAAAGGTGCTCCAGCATGCGGTTGCCCGCGAGCTGGATGAGCAGGGAGTGGAACTCGGCATCGGCGCGGGAGAAGGTGAGCGCGTCGCCCTGGCTCATGGCGTGGCCCATGATCTCGACCATGTCACCGAGGCGCTGCTGGACGTCCTCCCTGCCATGACCGGCGGCCAGCCGCGCGGCGAGCGGCTCGATCGTCCAGCGCAGCTCGCTCAGCTCCCGGCGCTGGTCGTCGCGCTGCGGTCCGAAAGCACGCCATTCGATGATGTCCGGGTCCAAGAGGTTCCAGTCGCTGACGGGACGCACGCGCGTGCCGACGTTGGGACGGGCACTGACCAGGCCCTTGGCCTCCAGGACGCGGAGCGACTCACGGACGACGGTACGGGAGACCTCGAAACGCTGGCCGATCTCCTCGGGGACCAGCGGGCGGTCGGCGCCGAGGTCACCGGAGACGATCATCTGGCCCAGCTGCTGGACGAGTTGGCCGTGCAGTCCGCGCCCGCGGCTGCCCGCGGCCCGTCGGCCCACGCGGCCCAGCTCCGGGTCCGAGCCGTCCCAGACGGAGGCTCCGACGCGGCCTGCGGCCGGGGCCTCGGCGTAGGGGTAGCGGTCGAGTTCGCCCGGGCCGGCCAGACCGGAGTCGGCGGAGCGGGCGGCGGTCATCATGGTGTGCGCAAGGGTACTCACGGATCCTTTGTCGGCGTTGCCTCCAACTCCCTTGAGGTCTTTGGTGAAAAGCACACGAAAGGGTGATCGCTCACCCCGTCGCAATTGACGCCTTATCGGAAAGAAATGCGCTTTCGTCGGGAAGTTGTGCGCAGGTCGGGACCGGAAGCGCCCGGACGGTCGTCATCGGACCCTGCTGCGCAGGGTCGTGAACAGATACGCGCAGACCAGAGCGGTCAGGGACAACGTCAGTGCGCCGCCGACGGGTTGAGCGATCACCCGCACCGCCCCGGTGAGATAGCGCTCTCCACCGAACGGCCACTGCGACAGGAAGACCTCGCGCAGCCGCGCGGGAAGACCCACCGCGGCTCGCATGGATGCCCCCTGCAGAGCTTTTTGCACGAGGGGGACGACGAGAACGGGAACGGCGACCACGGCGGCGAGCCCGGCTGTGGTGGACCGGAAGACGCCGGCGGCCAGCACACCGGCCCATGCGCACCCGACCACGAGTCCGAACCAACTCGCGCTCAGCAAAAACCAGTCGGCGGGAACTTCCGTGAGTTCCCGTCCGTAGACGAGATAGAGCACTTCGGCGTCGCAGCCCAGCGTGAGAAAGGCCAGCGCCAGCGCGGTGACGGCGGTGACGACGAGTTTCGCGGTCAGCAGTCCCAGTCGACGGGGGACGGTGCCGCGGTCCGCGGCCAGGGCGGGGTGGCGGAACTCGTCGCCGAACGCGAGCGCGCCGAGCAGTCCGGCTCCGAGTGCGGCCGGTGGCAGCGGCAGCTCCCTCGGCCACGCGGCCAGCAGACGCGCCTGCGGAGTGTGACCGACTCGCGCCAGGAATACGGCGGTGAGGGCGGACGTGACGAGCACGGCGGCGGCGGTGAGGAACCCGGTGCCGATCCCTGCCGCGCGACGCAGTTCGTAGCGCAGAGGACGCAGGGGGCTGGGGGCGGACCGGACGGAGATGGGGGGCGGGAGGGAGGGCAGGGGGGCGGGGGGCCTGGAAACCGTGGCGGCGCCCTGAACGCCGCCACCGCTTCCCGCAGCCGGGCGGGCACCTGGAACGTCGTGTGCCGTCCGGTCCCCATGCTTATCCGATCCGGCGGGCACCACCGTGTCTCCGTGCACCTGGGAACCGCTCTGCGGTGCGCTCTGATCGAGCTCGACTCGGCCGCTCGACCTCTCCGTCCCGGCCGGCTCGACGGCCCCGGCATCAAGGAGCTCGCCGGACTCCGGCCCCTCGCCCGCTGCCGGGACACCCTGGACCGCCTCCAAGGCCTCGCCTGGAAAGGGGCCGGCACCGGGTCCCATGTCCCCGATCTCGTCGGCGAGTTGGTGGACGAGGATGCCGTGGCGGAAGGCAGTCTCACCGATGTCGGCACATGTACTGCCGTACACGGACAGACGGTTGCCGCCCTCCCGGACGACTTCGACGGAGCGGTGTGCCGTGCGGGCCTCCTTGGCGAGCAGGGCGGCGAGGCGGGCGACATGGGGGGTACGGACGGCGACACGGGGCCGGAGTCTGGTGCGGGCGAACTCCGCGGCCGCCTGGTCCGCGACGACTCTTCCTTGATCGAGTGTCACTACGTGATCTGCGGCGCGTGCGGCCTCTTTCGGCTCGGCCGTGGTGAACAGGACCGTGCCGCCCTGAGTGGCGTGGGCTCGCAGCATGCCGTGCAGCCAGTGGCCCTCACGAGGGGCGAGTCCGTCGGCGGGATCGTCCAGTACGAGAGTGTGCGGGTCCGACAACAGGGCGCAGGCCAGGCCGAGACGGCGGTCCATGCCGCGTGACAGGGCGCCGAGCCGCTCGTCGCGCAGGCTGACCAGGCCCACCACCTCGAGCACCTCGTCGGCACGCCGGACCGGGACACCGGCCGCGGCGCACAGCATGCGCAGATGACCGCGGACCGTGCGCGCGGGATGGCCGGGCACATCGCCCATGAGGACGCCGACCTCGCGTGAGGGATGCGCGATGCGATGCAGCGGACGGCCCCTGAAGTAGGTGAGGCCACGGCCCTGTTGGAGTTCGAGCATCAGTCTGAGCGTCGTCGTCTTGCCCGCACCCGTCGCTCCGAGAAGCGCGGTGACATGGCCCGCGCGGGCTTCGAAGGACACGTCGTCGACCGCGGGCGGGAGGTCCTTGCGGGAATTGCTGGTCAGTCCGAAGGCCTGGATCACCCGTAGCAAGATAGCGCGTTATGTCCGGTTTTCCGGTCCGTCACACTTCGGGACGCAGCATCGGAGGGTTGAGAAGGGTGGCGCCGCCGGCCCTGAAGAGCTGGGCGGGGCGGCCGCCCTGGCGCGTGGTCGTGCCTCCGGTGGGGACCAGGAAGCCCGGTGTCCCTGTCACCTTGCGGTGGAAGTTGCGGGGGTCCAGTGCCACGCCCCACACCGCCTCGTAGACACGGCGCAGCTCGCCGACGGTGAACTCGGGTGGGCAGAAGGCGGTGGCCAGCGAGGAGTACTCGATCTTCGAGCGGGCGCGCTCCACTCCGTCCGACAGGATCTGCGCATGATCGAAGGCGAGTGGTGCGACCGGCTCTCCGTCCCGGCCGTAGCCGCCCTGCTGCAACAGTTCTTCGACGGGTGCCCAGCGCGCGTTGCTGGCGTCGCCGCCTGCCCGGGGAGCGGGCAGGTCGGGGGCGAGGGCGAGGTGGGCGACGCTGACCACGCGCATCCGTGGGTCACGCTTGGGGTCGCCGTAGGTCGCGAGCTGCTCCAGGTGCGCTCCGTTGTCCTGGACGGGGACAGCGGGGTCGTGGGCGCGCAGCCCCGTCTCCTCGGCCAGCTCACGGGCGGCAGCCTGCGCCAGGTCCTCATCGGCCCGTACGAAACCGCCGGGAAGCGCCCAGCGCCCCTGGAACGGCGGCTCGCCCCTGCGCACCGCGAGCGCACACAGGGCGTGGCGGCGCACGGTCAGTACGACCAGGTCCACGGTGACGGCGAAGGGCGGAAAGGCTGACGGGTCGTAGGGCATGCGGCGATCATAGTCGTCTGCCTGACGATAAACAGTCCCTTCGCCGGTCGCATCGGTGGTTGATCCACTCCGCCCGGGCCAGGTCCTGCCCCGCCCCCCTGTCTGTGTCGGACGTGGTGTCGTTCGAGGTCACGCCTTCAGTCGCAGCCCTTCGGCAACCTCCTCGGCCATGGCCAGCCCGAGTCTGCTGACCCGGACCGAGAACGGGGCCTCCGCGACCCTGAGTCCGGTCAGGACGATCTCCCCGAGAGGCACGCTGCGCACCGGGCGCAGTGTGACCGTCCCCGCCGGGACGTCGGGGCGGATTCCCGCCAGGGTGCTCAGCAGCAGGACTCCGGAGGCGGCCGCCGTGGCCGCGGGACGGCAGGCCGCCGGGTGCGGAAGGGGGGCGCTCCCGTCGGTGCGTCGCTCACCCGCGTACATCTCGGGGAGCCGGTGTCCGAAGGCCTCAGCCGCGGCCAGCAGACCTCGCAGGAGCGAGCCGGCTTCCTTCTCGTACCCGGCTGCGGCCAGGCCGGAGACGGCGATCGCCGTCTCGTGGACTCTCACGGTGCCGGTGCGGTGGCCGAACGGGTTGTAGCCCTCCTCGTTCGTGCCCAGTCCGCGCAGCCCCCAGCCTGAGTCCATGGCCGGGCCGCCGAGCAGCCGGGCGAGCTGCTCGGTCTGCACCCTGTCGAGCAGGCCGGGCGCCAGTTCGCCTCCGCCCAGCAGGCCGGTGTCCAGGAGATGCGCGGCCGCGGCACCGAGGTGCGGCACAGGGCGCCCGTCGGGGCCCCTGGCGGCCGCCGGTCGACCTCCGCCGCGATCCTCGACCCAGAAGTCCCGGCGGAAGGCCGTACGCAGTGCGCGGCCCCATTCCCGCAGCGCCGCGCCGCCAGGTCTGTCGAACACGTCGAGCAGGTCGGCACCGAGTACGGCCGCGCGGTGCGCGTGGGCCTGTGTCTCGCAGCGGGCGGGGCCGCCGGATTGTGGATCGCACAGGTATGTCGTGTCCCCGACCGCTGCCCGCATCCAGGCCAGGCATCGTTCGGCTGTGGGGAGCAGCTCTTGCGTCTCCTGGTGCGAGAGCCCCCACCGGAAGGCCTCGGCGAGGAGGGTGGGGAAGAGCAGGGTCGCCTCGGTGCCCGTGCAAGCGGGTGGAAGGTGCGCGCCCGCGTCCCGGCGCGGCCCGGGGATCAGGCCGGACTGGGCTGTCCGCCCGCGGAGTTGGGTGCGGGCGAGGGTCCGAAGGGTGCCGGCGGCGAGTCGGGTGCCGAGCGGCAGCGCCATCCGGGCTGCGGCGAGTGCGTCGGCGGGGGCCAGGCCGCAGCGCCACGGGGCTCCGGCCGCGAGGTGGGTGTCGGTGGGGTCTGCCGGATCGCGCAGCAGCAAGGACCGGAGATCCTCGATGCTCGTGTGCAGGAGCGGCTGGACCGCGGAGTGGTCTCCTGTCGCACGGGCCGAGGTCAGGGGGCTGGTCGCCGCGCGCCCCACAGCCCGGACGGGGCCCGCGCCGTCCAGGCGTACCCGCAGCTCCAGTCCGGCCGTGCCTCCGGGGGGCAGGTCGAGTTCCCAGCGCAGCAGGCCTGCCGACGCGAGCGCGTCGGCGGGCGGTGGGTCGGCCGTGACCGTCGCCTCGCCTGCCGCGCAGGACCAGCGCAGGCCGGAGTCGTGGACGGTTGCCGGCAGTTCGGGCCCCGCTCGGCCCGACGCGATCGCGCCCAGGTCCGCCAGGTCCGTACCGAGTGCCACCTCCACCGGCAGCCGCAGGGGGCGGGCCGCGGAACTGTGCAGCAGGATGCGCTCCGTCCCGTCCGCGCGGCGTGTGCGCTCCACGACCACGTCCGGGTCCGGGCCGCCGCCCTGGGCGACACGCGCGGTGGCCACGAAGCGCGCCCGGTCCGCCGCGGTCGTCCGTGCCTGGACCACCACCGGCTCACGGCCGGCTACACGGATCCGGCACCGGGAGAGCACGCGTCGGCCTGCGTGGTAGAAGCCCTCCAGCCCTTGGCCGGTCAACTGCCCTTGGTCCGTGGAGATGGCGAGGCCCGGAAGGGCCACGCAGATGATGACCGAGTGCGCCGGGGGGAGTTCGGCCGGGCCCCGGGAGCCCGGATAGGAGTTCTGTGGCGGCGGACCGGAGGGGACGGGCGAAGGGGGACGGGAAGGACGGCTGGCCGTCGGAGGCTGAGTCCAGCCCGGCGTCGCGGGTGTCGACGGGCGTCGTACGGGCCTCGACGGAGGCTCACGGTCCCACGACGGTGAGGGGGCGAGGTCCTTGCGGTCCTGTTCCGGAGCCGGGTTCCGACGGTGCTCGGCTGCCTGCGAGGTGGGCCGGGTGCCGCTCGGGAACCTCGGCTCAGGCATGTCGTCGTCCGTGGCCCGCGGCGGCGGACCGGCGCTCTGTCGCCATGCCGTCGCTGGCGCGCCGAGGGTGGGGCGGCCTTCGTCGGTGGAGGGCGGAGTCGGCTGATGCAAGGGGTGCTTCCTCTGCGCTCTGCGCGGCTCGGGCGTGTTCGGCGCCCGGTGCGGGGCTCCTGAAGGACATGGGCGAGGCGGCGGCACGGTCCGTTCGGGCGTTCCGCCACTCAGGTGAACGGGGCGGGCTTGTTCCGGGTCACGCCCACGGCCTCGGAAGCCGACCGAATGGCGGCGGGCCGAAGCCCTCATCCGGCTGCACAGGTGTGCGCACTCACGTGCGAGGCGCTCCCAGCGGCCGTTCATCCCTCCTCCTCGGTGGCACCGCTCCCCGGCCGTGTGCCCTCGGGTCGGCGCGCGCCGTCCTTGCCCGTGGTGCGGCGGACGGCACCGGGACGTGTCCCGCGGGCCGGCCGGGTGCGTGGGCGGGATCCCTCGGCACAGACCTGGCGTCCCTCAGCCTCCGTGGGACGGGGAAGGGCCTCGGTACGAGCCCCTGGCCGCACCCGCTTGCGGCGGCGGGCGGCCGTGGTGGGCTGCGGCGCGGGCAGCGCAGGGTCGGTTTCGGCCGGGCACGACGGCAGCGCGCGTTCCGCAGGGGGCGGACAGGCGGAAGGGGCCTCCATGCGGTTGCCGGGCAGTGACGTGGCGTCCGTGACCTCGCCGGAAGGGTGCGAGGTTGTCGGGGGCTTCCGGTCAGGAGCGGGCGTGCTCGGCCGGTTCAGGTCCTCGGTCGTCTTCACGGCGGCGGACTGAGTGGCCTCCGACCGCGCGCGTACATCGCGACTCTCGCGTTCCGCACGCAGGCAACGGCGGATGGATTCCGGGTCGAGCCCCTCGTTGCAGGCCTGGTGCAGGAGTCGGGCGAAGAGATAGCCGGAATCCGCGCCCAGGGCCATGGCCAGCGCCTCCCGGGCCTCGATCTCGTCGCCACCGGACCACGCGACCCATCCGGCGAGGGTGAGGGGCGCCGCCGCATGCTCGCCGTAGGGTCCGACGCACCGGCGGGCCAGTGCCCGCCACAGACGCAGGGCGGGTCCGGCCTCCTCCGCCTCCATCCACTCGGCCGCGCGGTCCCGGGTCGTGCGGTCCTGCAGACCGAGGATGAGCTCCGCCGCCTCGTCGTGCCCCAGCAGCTCATCGTCACGCAGATCCGCCTGAAGCGGTCCCGCGACGGGCGCGGCCTCGGCGAGACGTGTCATGGTGCGCCTGGCCAGGCGCACTGTCTCCTCGGCCACCTCCGCCCTGCTCACCTCGTCGAGCATCCTGGGCACCAGGGCCATGCCCGCGGTGTCCAGGGCGACCTCCTGTTCCAGCGCGGCCGCGGTCTCCCAGGGCTGCAGCCTGGCCCGCAGCTCGCGCAGTGTTCCGCGCACCTGCAGTCCGGCGTAGGTGGCCGCGGCGGCGAGCACCGATGTGCCGGGCAGCCCCATCGGGACGCCCTCCGCGGGGCAGCATTCCTCGCTCGGACAGCAGTAGGACCAATAGCGGCCGTCGGAGATGCACAACGCCTCGATCACGGGAACGTCGAGGCGGCCGCACTCCGTGCGCAGCAGCCCGGCGAGCGGGGCGAGCCGTTCCGTGATCTCCCTGCCCGTCTCGCCAGCTCCCGGTTCCTGGCAGAGGTAGGCAACCATCTGCTCGGGGCGGGCACCCCTGCGCTCGCTGCCGGTGATCAGTCCGTGGGCCAGTTGCCGGGCCACGGCCGACCAGTCGTCCTTGTTCGCGGGGATACCCAGCCGGGCGCGCCCTCCGAATCGGCCACGGCCGCCCTGGTCGTGCAGGGCGACCAGCACGATGCTGTCCTCGGGCCGGTACCCGAGCAGGTAGGGCAGGGCGTCGGCCAGTTCGCCCGGAGTTCGCAGGGTGACCTGGTGTTCGGCACCGTGTGCGTCGAAGCCGACCCGGTCGCCGATCCCCGAGCCGTCGTTGTCCCGCCTGCCGTTGTCCCGGCCGGCGCCGTTCTGTCCGTCGGTGTTCTGTTCGTCGGTGTTCCGTCCGCCGCTGTTCCGTCCGCTGTTGTTGCCGTTTGCAGCGGGCCCGGCCGTTTCGCTGTGATTCGTCATGCGCAGACGATCTCGCGGATCTCGATGTTCCGTTTGAGCCTGTGGATAAGTCCGATCAGGGCCACGACAAGCCCCGTCCCGTCGTCCACAGCCGGACCGCCGCGACGCCCCGCTGTCGGAGGCGTCCTGTTGTATGGGGGCATGACGCACACGAGCAAGACGGAGTTGCGCGAGGCTGCCGACGGGATCCTCGTCCGGCTCGTCGGGGACGGCACCGGATCGGCCAGGCTGCGCGAGGACCAGTGGCGGGCGATCGAGGCGCTGGTCGCCGACAAGCGCCGGGCCCTGGTCGTGCAGCGCACGGGGTGGGGCAAGTCCGCGGTGTATTTCGTGGCGACGGCCCTGCTGCGCGAGCGCGGCGCCGGGCCGACCGTGATCGTCTCTCCGCTGCTCGCGCTCATGCGCAACCAGGTCGAGGCCGCCGCCCGAGCCGGCATTCACGCCCGGACCATCAACTCCTCGAACCCCGAGGAGTGGGAGACGGTCCGCGCCGAGATCGCCGCGGGAACCGTGGACGTACTGCTGGTGAGCCCCGAGCGGCTCAACAACCCCGACTTCCGCGACAACGTCCTTCCCGAACTGTCCGCCGCCACCGGCCTCCTCGTCGTCGACGAGGCGCACTGCATCTCCGACTGGGGCCACGACTTCCGCCCCGACTACCGACGGCTGCGCACCATGCTCACCGACCTCCCGCCCGGGGTTCCGGTGCTGGCCACCACCGCCACGGCCAACGCCCGGGTCACCGCTGACGTGGCGGAGCAACTGGGCACCGGCGGCGGTTCGGACGCACTGGTCCTGCGCGGCCCGCTCGACCGCGAGAGTCTCAGCCTCGGCGTGCTCCAACTTCCCGACGCGGCGCACCGGCTGGCCTGGCTCGCCGATCACCTGGACGACCTGCCGGGCTCCGGGATCATCTACACACTGACGGTGGCCGCCGCCGAGGAGATCACCGCCTTCCTGCGGCAGTGCGGACACACCGTCACCTCGTACACGGGCAAGACGGAGAACGCCGAACGCCAGCAGGCCGAGGAAGCCCTCCTCGCGAACAAGGTGAAGGCCCTGGTGGCCACCTCCGCGCTCGGCATGGGATTCGACAAGCCCGACCTCGGCTTCGTCGTCCATGTCGGCTCGCCCTCCTCCCCCATCGCCTACTACCAGCAGGTCGGTCGCGCCGGACGCGGCGTCGAGCACGCCGAGGTGCTGCTCCTGCCCGGCCGTGAGGACGAGGCGATCTGGTCCTACTTCGCCTCCGTCGCCTTTCCGCCCGAGGAATCCGTACGGCGCACCCTGGACGCCCTCGCCCGCGCGGACCGGCCACTGTCGCTGCCCGCACTCGAGCCGCTCGTGGAGCTCAACCGGACCCGCTTGGAGATCATGCTCAAGGTGCTCGACGTGGACGGAGCGGTCCACCGGGTCAAGGGCGGCTGGATCGCCACAGGAGTGCCCTGGTCGTACGACACCGAGCGCTACGCCTGGGTCGCCAAGCAGCGCAGCACCGAGCAGCAGGCCATGCGCGACTACGCCACCACCACGGGCTGCCGTATGGAGTTCCTGAGGCGGCAGTTGGACGACGAGCAGGCGGCCCCGTGCGGGCGCTGCGACAACTGCGCCGGACCTCGTTTCACCGCCGACATCTCCTCGACCGCCCTGGACACGGCGGGCGGCTCGCTCGCCCGCGCTGGTGTCGTGGTGGAGCCCCGCCGCATGTGGCCCACAGGCCTCCCGGCCATCGGCGTCGACCTGAAGGGCCGTATTCCGCCCGGCGAACAGGCGCTGCCGGGCCGGGCGCTCGGGCGACTCTCGGACATCGGCTGGGGCAACCGCCTGCGTCCGCTGCTCTCACCCCTCACTCCGGATGCTCCCGCGCCCGACGACGTGGCGAACGCCGTCGTGACTGTGCTCGCCGACTGGGCCCGGTCGCCCGACGGCTGGGCCTCCGGCGCTCCGGACGCACCGGCCCGCCCCGTCGGGGTCGTCACGGTTCCCTCGCGCAGCCGGCCCCAGTTGGTCCACTCACTGGGGAGCCGTATCTCCGCCGTCGGACGCCTGCCGTTCCTGGGGTCCCTCGCGTACACGGACCACTCCGACGACCTCTCTCTGCCCCGCTCCAACAGCGCCCAGCGGCTGCGAGCCCTCCACGGAGCGCTCACCGTGCCCCCGCCCCTCCTGGAGGCGCTGCGAGCATCCTCGGGTCCGGTCCTGCTCGTCGATGACATGACCGAGACCGGCTGGACCCTCGCCGTCGCCGCCCGACTGCTGTTGCGATCAGGCGCCCAGGGAGTGTTGCCTCTGGTGTTGGCCGTACGTGGCTGAGCGGACACCGGAAGCGACAACGCTCCCCGCGCGCGACGGATGCGGGCTTCGAACGTTCGGGCGCGGCGGCCCCTGGCGTCGCCCGGTAAAACACTGGGTAGGGATATAAGCCACGAACCGTCTGATTCGGGTCTGTGGACCCAATTGCTCGTTGCCGCAACCAAGTTCGGCAGGAAGAATTGAGGTCCGCTCCCCGCACGGCCCGTCCGTAGACCGGTAGGGCTCTGCTGCGGTGCGCGCTCCCCCGAATCCGACCCCGCCCGCCGTATGGGCGCGTAGCCGAAGGGAGGACCGTGACCTTCGGATTCGCTCCGTCCTCCGCGGCGTCCACGTCGTCAACCGACCTGTCCGCCGCATCCGCCAACCCTCTGGCCCGTCTGCTCGAACCCGCCGAGTGGGCCGAGGCCGGTATCCCGCTGCTGCGCAACCCGCGCGAGGTCGTCAGCGGGCTGCACTCGCGGCATCGCCCCAAACCGGCGACCGCGATCGTGGCAGTCCTCGACCCGGACGAACGACTGCGGGCGAGCGCCTCGTTCACGCGGCGCCCGACGCCGGCCGACGGCTGGATGTTCCGGAACACGCTGCTCGCCCAGCTGCGCCGGGTGATCCCGCACGACCTGCGGCGCCGCACCCCGGTGCGCACCGCCGTGCTGCTCTACTGCCGTGAGGGCGACGCGCGTTGGACCGAGGAGGACGGCGCGTGGATGTGGGGGCTGCGTGACGCCTGCACCCTGCACGGGCTGCGCTGCGGGGCGTACATCACGCTGACACGTGACGGGTGGCAGGTGCTCGGCGAGGGACGCGGCGGACGCCGGCCCAACGCGGACTCCGCGCCGGAACCCTTCGCCACGTCCGAGTCACCGCCACTGCTGCCGCGCACCGGTGGCGCCGCCTCGGAGGTCCTGCGCCGCGTGGCGGCTCGCTGAAGCGGAGACCGTCCCGATTCACCGCTGCCGAACCCGATTCACCGTTGCCGGACCGGATCACCGCTGACCGACCGATCACCGTTCCTCGGCCGTACGTCCATGACGTACGGCCGACGACATCATGGGCCGCTCAGGGCGCACACCCTGCCGGTCCCCCGCACGGCGTGAGGCGTGAGCGGGGATGCCCCGCCCGGACGCGGGCATGCCAAGGGATTCGCCGTGCAGGTGCCGCACGAGCGGCACCTTCGTCACCCCCGGTGCCCTTCCGGACGTACCGGAACCGGCTCAGACGCCGACGCCCAGTACCGAGTTGATCTGCTGCGGGTCGCCGCAGACGATCAGCAGGGCACCGGCCCGGGTGTGTGCCAGCGGCAGAGCTTCGGCGACAGCGGCGGTGGAACCGCCGTTGACGGCGACCACGACCACCGGACGGGACGCGGCACGCGAGGCCGCCGTGGCGTCCGCGTAGAACACGTCGTCACCGGCGTCGTGCTGGGCCCAGTAGGCGGCTTCGCCGAAGGACAACTCATGGGCGGCCCACGGGTGGTGTTCGCCGGTGGTGATCACCAGTACGTCACCGGGGGCACGGCCCGAGTCCAGCAGCAGGTCGACAGCTTCCTCGGCGGCATCGAGCGCACCCTCGACCGAGGCCGGGATGAGCTGGATCTGCGGAGCTGCCGAAGCCGGAGCTGAAGCCGGGGCCGGAGTCGGAGCGGAGGTGGCACGGGCAGCCGGGCCCGGCACTGCGGGCTTGGCCACGGCCACGTCGTGCGGCGTCCGCTGCACCGGCGGCGCGGGCCGCAGCGGGCCGGGACGACCGGGGCGCGGCGGAGCCACGGGGCGTGGACCGGGTACGGGGCGGGGGGTCGGCGCGGTGCGGCCGCTGGCCGGAGTGGCGCGGGGACCCTGGGCACTCTCGTGAATCTGAGGCTCCTCGGGAATGAGAGGCATGGGCTGATGTTTATCAAACGTTGGTGCGGCTCGCGTCAGCGGGTGGCACATCAGTGCGAGCGGAATCGTCAGAAATCGAAGCCGAGCTGGCCCTCGATTTCCGGAACGCTTCCGTCCGCCCAGCTGCGGGCCTTCTTGAGGTGCCGCCACTGAGGCAGCGCATCAAGATACGCCCACGACAACCGGTGGTACGGGGTGGGGCCCCGAACCTCCAGCGCGGCCTTGTGCACGGGCGACGGATACCCGGCATTGGCCGCAAAACCGAAGTCTGCATGGTCGACACCCAGTTCGGCCATCATTTTGTCGCGCTGAACCTTGGCGATCACCGAGGCCGCCGCGACCGCCACACACGATCGGTCGCCCTTGATGACGGTCCGGACCTTCCAGGGCGTTCCGAGATAGTCGTGCTTCCCGTCGAGGATCACCGCGTCCGGACGGACCGGGAGCGCCTCCAGGGCGCGTACGGCGGCGATCCGCAGGGCGGCCGTCATCCCCAGGTTGTCGATCTCCTCGTGACTCGCGTGCCCCAGGGCGTACGACGTCACCCAGGTCCGCAGTTCCTCTGCGAGTTCGGTGCGGCGCTTGACGCTGAGCAGCTTGGAATCGGTGAGGCCTTGGGGCGGTCGGCGCAGTCCGGTGACGGCCGCGCAGACGGTGACCGGGCCGGCCCAGGCACCTCGCCCCACCTCGTCGACACCGGCAATGATCTTCGCTCCGGTCGTGGCGCGGAGGGAGCGCTCGACGGTGTGAGTAGGCGGTTCGTACGGCATGGCGCCCTTAGCGTACGCCGCTCGGATCACCCTGCGACACCCCGGTTTCCTCGGTCGGCCTCGGGACATCCACGATCGCCGGTCACAGACCGGTCGGCCGCAGCAGCGGCAGGATGAACCGGTCGATCATCTCTTCGAGATCCTCGTCGCTCCATTCGCTTCCGCGCATCTTGGAGCGGTACATCATCATGGCCGGAATGGCGTCGAAGACGTAGTCGTTGGCCGCGTCGGGGCGCACTTCACCGCGCCGTATTCCACGGGTGACGATCTCGCGCAGCAGCTTGATGCTCGGCTCCACGACGCCGTTGAAGATCACTGCATGGAAGCGCTCGGCCTGCACCTGATCGCATTCGTGAATGACTGAACGCAGCGCGAAGCCCGGCCGGGAGTACATCGCCTCGCGCGCCTGGCGACACAGCTCGAGCAGGTCTTCGCGCACACCTCCGAGATCGGGAACATCCTCGAACTGCGGCAGCCCGGCCCGAAGTGCGTCCGCGACAAGGTCCTCCTTGGAGGGCCAGCGACGATAGACCGCAGCCTTGCCGGTCTGGGCTCCGGCGGCGACGCCTTCCATCGTGAGGGCGTTCCAGCCGACCGTACTGAGCTGTTCCAGCGCGGCGTCGAGGATCGCGCGCTCCAGCACGGCGCCGCGCCGACGGAGGGAGGCCGTCCGAGCGGGGGCGGCCGTCCAGCGCGAGGTAACCATCTGAGTGTCTCCAGCGAACAGGGAAGCGGGGATTTCGGGGAGGGGTGCATCGCCGCGCGGTGACACAGGGGGATACATCGCGCGCCGACAAACTTAAGTGAACGCTTGCGTTCACTACGGGGGACTCACTACCGTTGACGCAACAGTGAACGCGACCGTTCACTAAAGCGCTTGTGGGGGACCCATAGTGACGACCTCTCAGTTGTTCAAGGATCAGAAACCAGGTGCGGCACGCCGGGAGGGGCGACCCGGCATCGCGCTCGCGGTCATCGCGGCCTGCCAACTCATGGTGGTACTCGACGCGACGATTGTGAACATCGCGCTGCCGCACATTCAAGACGCTCTCAAGTTCAGCACGACCGACCTCACATGGGTCGTCAGTGCCTACACGCTCACCTTCGGCGGTCTGCTGCTTCTGGGTGGCCGCGCGGGTGACATCCTCGGACGCCGCCGGGTCTTCATGACCGGCATCCTGTTGTTCACCTTCGCCTCGCTGCTCGGCGGACTCGCCCAGGAGCCCTGGCAGTTGCTGGCCGCCCGCGTCCTGCAGGGTGTGGGTGGCGCGATCGCGTCGCCGACCTCGCTGGCGTTGATCACCACCACGTTCCCCGAGGGGCCCGAGCGGAACCGGGCCTTCGGTGTCTTCGCTGCCGTCTCCGCGGGCGGCGGCGCCATAGGCCTGCTGGCGGGAGGCATGCTCACCGAGTGGCTCGACTGGCGATGGGTACTGTTCGTCAACGTGCCGATCGGCGTGCTGATCGCCGTACTCACCCCGCTCTACATCAGCGAGTCCGAACGGCACAGCGGCCGCTTCGACATCGCGGGCGCCCTGACCTCCACGGGTGGCATGGCCCTGCTGGTCTACGGCTTCATCCGTGCCGCCGACGAGGGCTGGCGGGACAACCTGACCATCGGGTCCTTCGGCGTCGCCGTGGTGCTCCTGCTGGCCTTCGCGTTCATCGAGTCGCGGGCCACGGAGCCGATCACACCCCTGCGGATGTTCGCCGACCGCAACCGCTCGGGCACATACGTGATCATGCTGAGTCTCGCTGCCGCGATGTTCGGCATGTTCTTCTACATCGTGCTCTTCGTCCAGAACGTCCTGGACTACACCCCGATCGAGGCCGGTCTCGCCTTCCTGCCGGTGACCGTCGTGATCGCGCTGGGGGCGGGCCTGTCGCAGCGGTTCCTGCCGGTGCTCGGCCCCAAGCCGTTCATGCTCGCCGGTTCGGCGCTCGCGGTGACCGGGCTCGCCTGGCAGGCCCTCATCAGCTCCGACAGCTCCTACGTCGGTGGGGTGCTGGGCCCCATGCTGATCTTCGGCTTCGGCATGGGTCTGAACTTCGTGACGCTGACGATCACCGCGGTCTCCGGCGTCGCCCAGCACGAGGCCGGCGCGGCGTCCGGGCTGCTCAACACCACCCAGCAGGTCGGCGGTTCGCTCGGTCTGTCCATCCTGACGACGGTGTTCGGGTCGGCCAGCAGGGACGAGGCGGAGAAGCAGCTGCCGCGCTTCATGGCCGACGGTTCGGCGGAGCAGAAGGCGGAGTTCGCCAAGACGCACCAGCTGCCCGCCCCGTGGGGACACGAAGTACTCGCCCAGGGCATCTCGTCGGGCTTCGTGGCAGCCGCCTCGATGGCCGTACTCGCCCTGGTCAGCGCCTGGTTGGTGATCAAGGTCCGCAAGAGTGACCTGGAGGCGCTGGCGGGCACGGCGGGTCCGGGGCTCGGCTGATCGGGCCTGGTTCACACCGAACAGCGGATGGCCGGGCCCGGTCCGAGGGACCGACGGCGAGGACGGCGGCCCGGCCATCCGTACGCGGAACATCAGCCCCACGCGCACGTGCAGCATCAAGCCCTCGTACATGGGGAGCATCAGGCCCACGCGCACTCGGAGCATCAGGCCCACCCCGACGAGCATCGACAACCACCCCACGACCACACCCCCCGCGCCTGCCTTAAGCGACCGACGCTCCGCCCATCCGCCGCACCGCAACTGACACGACAACGAGCGCACGGTCACGCAGAGTTCCCGAAGAACACGGAGAGTTTCCGCGAGCGGGCGGGCGGGGCTCCTATCAAGGGACTCGCAACCACTCGGGAAACGCCTCGGTCCGTTCCACCCACTCGGCGGGCGGCGTCCCGGCCTTCCCCGCGGCGATCACACCGCCCACGATGGCGCAGTTCGTGTCCACGTCGCCGCCGACCTGGGCGGTCGTCCAGAAGGCCGCTTCGTAGTCGCCCAGGGAGCGGGCGGCGGACCAGAGCGCGAACGGCACGGTGTCGTGGGCCGTCGTACGGCGCCCGCAGCCCAGCACGGCCGCGACGGTGGAGGCGTCGCCGTAGTCGAGCATGTCGCGCGCCCGCCGCAGCCCGGCTGCGACGGCACTCTTCGGAACGAGTGCGATGACGCCGTCGAGGAGCGCCCCGGGGCTGGGCGGACCGCCGGGGACGGCGGCCAGCGCGGCGGCCGCGGCTACGGCCATGGCGCCGACGACGGCCTCACGGTGCTGATGCGTGGGATATGCGGAGATCTCCGCCTGGTGGGTCGCCTGCTCCGGGTCGTCCGCGTAGAAGGCCCCGAGGGGCGGGATGCGCATCGCCGCCCCGTTGCCCCAGGAACCCTGCCCGTTGAAGAGGGCCGCGGCGAGTTCACGCCAGTCGCCGCCCTCGCGGACCAGCCGCAGCAGACGGTTGACCGCGGGGCCGTACCCTCGGTCGAAGTCGTGGTGCTGGGCGAAGGAGTGGGCCAGGGCATCCTGGTCGATGCGGTGGTGGGCGGCCAGGACGGCCACGACGGAGCAGGCCATCTCGGTGTCGTCCGTCCACTGCCAGTGGCCGGGCGGCAGCTCGCGGTTCTTCAGCAGGGGGTAGTTCACCGGCACGAAGAACTGCGAGCCCAGCGCGTCTCCCACGGCCAGACCACGCAGGCTGGCCAGGGCGCGCTGCAGGCGCCCGTCGGTTGCGGAGTCAACGGTCATCGGTCTGCCACTCTAATCGGTGATCCCGTAGGGTTCCGGCTCTCGCCAGCGTCCGAAGGGCCGGTCAAGGGCGTATTTGCCGTCGTCCCCGAGAACGAGCATGCGCATCTCCGCGTTCCCCGGGTTCGACAGCGACTCGAATTCGGCGACCGTCCAGTGGAACCAGCGCATGCAGAACAGCCGCATGGCCAGACCGTGCGTCACGATCAGCACGTTGGGCGGATGGTCGGGTGCCTCGAAGCTGCGGAACAGGCTCTCCAGGAAGCCGCCCACCCGGTCGTACACATCGGCGCCGGACTCCCCCTGGGCGAACCGGTAGAAGAAATGCCCGTAGGCGTCGCGGTACGCCTTCTGGAGACGTACGTCGTCGCGGTCCTGCCAGTTTCCCCAGTCCTGCTCCCGCAGTCGGGGTTCCTCGCGCACCCGTATGAGATCGGGGTCGAGATGGAAGGCGCGCAGGGTCTCGTGCGTGCGGCGGTACGGCGAGACGTACACACTGACGCGTTCGCGGCCCAGCACCTCTCGTATCCGCTTACCTGTCTCCTCCGCCTGCCGCCAGCCCTGTTCCGTCAGGGCCAGGGCGTGGTCGGGCTCGCGTTCGTACACGGTGTCATCAACATTGCCCGTTGACTCCCCGTGCCGGACAAGGATGATTCTCCGTGGTCGTGCCATGCCAAGACCCTAGATCGAGTGAGGTCGTATCGAGCACTCGTACGGGCTCCATACGGCGTAGGTCACACATTTCCCGCACCATCGGCCACACAGAGGCGCACGGATGGGGCGTCCGGATGTCAAACCGTCCAGGCCGGTTCGAGATCCAGGATGTCACCTGTGAGGGCGGCGACGTCGGCCTCGGTCTGGGCTCTCAGCGCGAGCCGTTCCACGCGTTCGGCGCGGTATTTTCCGTGCTCGGCGGCCGATCGCCACATCGAGAGCACCAGAAACTCGTGCCCCGGGGCCTCTCCGAACAGACCACGGATCATGCCGGGCGAGCCGGCCATCGCAGGGTTCCAGACCTTCTCCTGCATCAGGGTGAAGTGCTCCGCGCGCTCCTCATGGACGCGGCAGTGGGCGAACCGCACCAGATCGGCGTCGGTGAAGCGGGGCTCGAAGCCCGTCTTCACGTCGAAGCGGTAGTCGAACAGCTTGACCTGGATGTCCTTGAACGTGCCTGACTGGGCCGCCGCGAGCCGGTCATGGGAACGCGCCATGAAGGAGTCGTAGAAGGAACGGCTCTCCCAGAAGGAGAAGATGTGCGCCACACCCTGCCGCCCCCGGCTCCAGCCTCCGCCCTGTCCCCGAAATCCCGGCTCTCCCAGAAGCCCCGCCCACTTTCGCTGCCCCCGCTCGAAGCCGCGGCGGTCCACCACGGTGCAGCGAATCCACTTGACCAGCACCGCGCCATGGTAAGGCCCCGGAGCGTGGCGCCGGTCACGCTCGGCGGCAGAGGAGACCCACGAGTGACACACGCGCGTGGCAGGATGGACAACCGGTCCTGCCTGACCGGCAGTTCGGACCGTGGGCACTGGGGGAAGGGGAGAATCTGGTGAGCGGCATCAACAAGGGGATCCGCAAGGTCGAAGTCTCGCTCAAGTGGGATCCGAGTCCGGCGGGGCAGCCGCCCACCGACCTGGACATCGTTGCCGCGACCTACGTGGCGGGCGATCCGTACGGCGATCCCGCCTACGTGGTGCACTTCGACAGCCGCTCCCCCGACGGCACCATCTATCTGAACCGGGACAGCAAGGACGGCAAGGGCTTCGGCTGGGACGAGGTCATGACCCTCGAACTCGACCGTCTGGACGCCCGGTACACGCGCGTGGTCGTCGGCGCCGTGATCCAGCAGCGCTCCGCACCCCGCACCTTCGTCGGTGTGATCAACCCGGCGTTGCGGATCCGCGAGGGTTACACGGTTCTGGCCGAGGACGACTTCGGCGGCGTCCTCGGCGCCACGGCGGCGCGGGTCGCGGAGTTCGTGCGTCAGGAGTCCGGCACCTGGGACTTCCACCCCGGGATCAACGGCTACGAGGACGACCCCGCGACCTTCACCCGGAGCATGGGCCGGGCGTAGGACGTCAGCCGGCGGTCCAGCCCGGGACCGTCGGCAGCACCGCCTCGGCGACGCGGAGCAACGCGAGGTCATCGGGTACGACGTCGTCCTGACGCCATATGGAGACCTCGTAGAAGCCGCCGCCGTCCTTGGCGTCCTTGGCGACCAGCAGGCTGCGGGCGATACCGCCGGGACCGGTGTCGACCTTGCCGCCACCGAGGTTGAAGTTGAGGGCGATGGTCCGGTCCGAGTAGAGGACCGCCGGGTGCCCGCCTATGGACCTGTTCTCCACCCGGCTCCCCAGGAAGCCGGCCATCTCGGCCACCGGGATGTCCTCGTCGGACGTCGAGAGCTTCACGGAGTACGTGGCCAGCTGGATCTCCGCCTCGGGCGTGACGGTCTTGGTGCCGTCGGCCCAGTTGCTCATGCTCTCGTTGCCGCTGGCGTTCATCACGTACTCGGTCGGTGTACCGAGCAGCGTGGGCAGTTCCGCACGATTGAGCGCCGTGCACAACTGCACGCCGGAGACCGGCTTCGACGGCCTGGCGTCGTCCGATGCCTCACAGGCCGCCGCTTCGGGGTCACTGGACTTCTGCTGAAAGGTCCCTGACAACAAAAGAGCCGCGAGGCCCCCGACCACCACCAGGGCCGAGAGTGCCTGCCCCCACTCGTTCACGCCCTTCTCAGGTCTCTCGACGCTCTTCGTGGCGTCGACCATCTGCTGCTCGCTCATGTCCCCGTGTCCCCACCCTGCCGTTCGCGCCGGTCGTGCGCGGGGGGAGCCTAGCCTGTGATCGTCTCGTGGAGAAACGGAAAAGACCGAGGGCGGTGCGGTCGGTTTCCCGACCGCACCGCCCCTAGCGACTCATTCGGCGTCAGCTGCAACCGCTGGTCGAGCCACAGCCCTCGCAGATGTAGCAGGAACCGGCCCGCTGCATCTTCGTGCCGCAGGAGAAGCACAGCGGAGCGTCGGCCTGGATGCCCAGCTGCATCTCCACCAGCTCGGCGCTGGTGTGGGCCTGCTGCGGGGCGGGCTTGGCCGCCTCGACCTCGGCACGCGGCGTGGCGACGGCCTTCAGCTCCTGGGTGCGCGGCGCCGACTGGGCCAGCCCCTCGACGTCGACCTCCTCCTCGGTCGGCTCGTAGGAGCCGGTCTCGAGGTGGCGCTGACGCTCCTCGGCGGAGTGGATGCCGAGCGCGGAACGCGTCTCGAAGGGCAGGAAGTCGAGCGCCAGGCGGCGGAAGATGTAGTCGACGATCGACTGCGCCATCCGCACGTCCGGGTCGTCCGTCATACCGGCCGGCTCGAAGCGCATGTTGGTGAACTTCGAGACGTACGTCTCCAGCGGCACGCCGTACTGGAGACCGACGGAGACCGCGATGGAGAAGGCGTCCATCATGCCCGCGAGGGTGGAGCCCTGCTTGGACATCTTCAGGAAGACCTCGCCGAGACCGTCGTCCGGGTAGGAGTTGGCGGTCATGTAGCCCTCGGCGCCGCCGACCGTGAAGGACGTCGTGATGCCGGGACGGCCCTTCGGGAGGCGCTTGCGGACCGGGCGGTACTCGATGACCTTCTCGACCGTCTCGCGGATGGTCGCCTCGGCCTTCTCCGTGACCTCGGTCTTCTCCTTCTCCTTGGTCTTCGCGGAGAGGGGCTGGCCGACCTTGCAGTTGTCGCGGTAGATGGCGAGCGCCTTCACGCCCATCTTCCACGCCTCGAAGTAGACCTCTTCGACGTCCTCGACGGTCGCCGTCTCCGGCAGGTTGACCGTCTTGGAGAGCGCACCGGAGATCCACGGCTGGATCGCGGCCATCATGCGGACGTGGCCCATCGCGGAGATGGAGCGCTCGCCCATGGCGCAGTCGAACACCTCGTAGTGCTCGTGCTTGAGGCCGGGGGCGTCGATCACATTGCCGTTCTCGGCGATGTGGGCGACGATCGCCTCGATCTGCTCCTCCTGGTAGCCCAGGCGGCGCAGGGCCTGCGGGACGGTGCCGTTGACGATCTGCATCGAGCCGCCGCCGACCAGCTTCTTGAACTTGACCAGCGCGAGGTCGGGCTCAAGGCCGGTGGTGTCGCAGGACATCGCCAGACCGATGGTGCCGGTCGGGGCGATGACGGATGCCTGGGCGTTACGGAAACCGTTCTTCTCGCCAAGGCGCAGCACGTCCTGCCAGGCCTCCGTGGCGGCGGCCCAGATCGGCGTGTCGAGGTCGTCCATGCGGACGGCCTTGCCGTTCTCGTCGGAGTGCTGCTTCATGACCCGCAGGTGCGGCTGGGCGTTGCGGGCGTAGCCGTCGTACGGGCCGACGACCGCGGCGAGTTCGGCGGAACGCCTGTACGAGGTACCGGTCATCAGAGAGGTGATGGACCCGGCGAGGGCGCGACCGCCGTCGGAGTCGTACGCGTGGCCGGTCGCCATCAGCAGGGCGCCGAGGTTGGCGTAGCCGATGCCGAGCTGGCGGAACGCGCGCGTGTTCTCGCCGATCTTCTGCGTCGGGAAGTCGGCGAAGCAGATGGAGATGTCCATCGCGGTGATGACGAGCTCGACGACCTTGGCGAAGCGCTCGACCTCGAAGGACTGGTTGCCCTTGCCGTCGTCCTTGAGGAACTTCATGAGGTTCAGCGAGGCGAGGTTGCAGGACGTGTTGTCCAGGTGCATGTACTCGCTGCACGGGTTCGAGCCGTTGATACGGCCGGACTCCGGGCACGTGTGCCAGTTGTTGATGGTGTCGTCGTACTGGATGCCCGGGTCGGCACAGGCCCACGCGGCCTCTGCCATCTTGCGGAACAGCGCCTTGGCGTCGACCTCTTCGATGACCTCGCCGGTCATACGGGACGTCAGGCCGAACTTGCCGCCCGTCTCGACGGCCTTCATGAAGGTGTCGTTCACACGGACCGAGTTGTTGGCGTTCTGGTACTGGACCGACGTGATGTCGTCGCCGCCCAGGTCCATGTCGAAGCCCGCGTCACGCAGGGCGCGGATCTTCTCCTCCTCCTTCACCTTGGTCTCGATGAAGTCCTCGATGTCGGGGTGGTCGACGTCGAGGATGACCATCTTGGCGGCGCGACGCGTGGCGCCACCCGACTTGATCGTTCCTGCGGAGGCGTCGGCACCGCGCATGAAGGAGACGGGACCCGAGGCGTTGCCGCCCGAGGACAGCAGCTCCTTGGAGGAGCGGATGCGGGAGAGGTTCAGGCCGGCGCCGGAGCCGCCCTTGAAGATCATGCCCTCTTCCTTGTACCAGTCGAGGATCGACTCCATGGAGTCGTCGACGGCCAGGATGAAGCAGGCCGAGACCTGCTGCGGCTGGGGCGTGCCGACGTTGAACCACACCGGGCTGTTGAAGCTGAAGATCTGGTGCAGGAGCGCGTACGCCAGCTCGTGCTCGAAGATCTCCGCGTCGGCGGGCGAGGCGAAGTACTTGTAGTCCTCGCCGGCCTTCCGGTAGGTCTTCACGATGCGGTCGATGAGCTGCTTGAGGCTCACCTCGCGCTGGGGGGTGCCGACGGCACCGCGGAAGTACTTGCTGGTGACGATGTTGACCGCGTTCACCGACCAGAAGTCGGGGAACTCGACGCCACGCTGCTCGAAGTTGACCGAGCCGTCGCGCCAGTTGGTCATGACGACGTCACGGCGCTCCCAGGCCACCTCGTCGTACGGGTGCACGCCGGGGGTGGTGTGGATGCGCTCGATGCGCAGGCCCTTGTTCGCAGCCGCCTTGGTGCCCTTGGCGCGGGAACTCCGTGCCGGACCGCTCGCCGTCTCTGTCATGCCGCCTCCCTGTACGGGCGAAAACGCCCTGAAGTGCCCCGTTGTTCCCGTGGCACGGTGTTCTGTCTGGTATTGCGGGCACCCACTCACTACGACCCGCAACAGGTCCTGGTTCGCCGCCGTCCGGCCGGCCCGGGGTCCTGGCCCGGTCCGGCCCGCCGATCAGTCGGCGGCGCGGGCGGGCACGGGGACTTGAGCAGTCCCGCCGGGCCCGCGATCGTCTTCCTGGCTCCCCACGACGGCCTCTTCGCCGTCCGCAGCCTCTCCGCGGTCCTCGTCGTCCGCGGCGGGCGGTCCCGTGTCTTCCCTGAGTTCCGCGATCGCGGCCTCGAAGTCCTCGAGCGAGTCGAACGCCCGGTAGACGGAGGCGAATCGCAGATACGCGACGAGATCGAGCTCCTGCAACGGTCCGAGTATGGCCAGACCCACGTCATGGGTGGTCAGCTCGGCGCTTCCGGTGGCCCGCACCGCCTCCTCGACCCGTTGGCCGAGCTGGGCGAGCGCGTCCTCGGTGACAGGTCGTCCCTGACATGCCTTGCGCACGCCGTTGATGACCTTGGTACGGCTGAAAGGCTCGGTGACCCCGGACCGCTTGACCACCATCAGCGAGCAGGTCTCCACGGTCGTGAAACGACGGGAGCAGTCCGGACACTGACGGCGCCTGCGGATCGACGTGCCGTCATCGGTCGTACGACTGTCGACGACACGGCTGTCGGGGTGCCTGCAGAAGGGGCAGTGCATGTACTCCAACCCTCCTCACAGCAGACTCAATAGCCTCGCTGAGCCCCATGGGCCCCTCGAAGCAGCCCCAAGCATAGGCGATCGCTGCGGGCGTGGAGACCCGGGGGACCACAACTTCTGGGCTGCTGTAGCAATCCAAGCACTACATGTAGGGATTGGCACGGCATACACGCCGTACACGCGTGTCGCGCCTGTATGAGCCTGTGCCATACGACCGCCCCGGCGCCCGGCGAACACGGCGCACAGCCGTATCGCTGCGGCGGATGCGGAGATACCGTGGGCGCCACAAGGAGGGGACGTGGGATTCCCGCACAGATGGGAGCCGCTACCCGGCCCGCGGAGCACCGGATGGCAGACTGGGGCAACAACCCGCGAGGTCGCCGTCCGGCGGTGAAGAGTACAGCAATGGGCCCTTTTGTTCGGCAGGCGGCGCGTTAGCCATACACCCAGACACATGATCGCGACAGGCTATTCACGTTTTTTCACTCGAACGTGTGTTTGGCGCAACCTTTCGAAAGCAACTACCGTTGTCCAGCAGGGAGACCATCGAGAGGGGCCGACGTGACCACGACCGCAGACAGTGCCACCATCACTGCCCAGGACCGTTCCCAGGGCCGACTCGAGCCGGTGCATGCGATGAACGAAGCCGTGAATCCCGAGGGACACAAGCGGTCCCTGCCGGGGCGACCTCCAGGCATCCGGGCGGACAGCTCGGGACTCACCGACCGGCAGCGCCGGGTGATCGAGGTCATCAGGGACTCCGTCCAGCGGCGCGGCTACCCGCCGTCCATGCGGGAAATCGGCCAGGCAGTCGGCCTGTCCAGCACGTCGTCCGTGGCACATCAGTTGATGGCACTGGAGCGCAAGGGCTTCCTGCGCCGCGACCCGCACCGTCCGCGCGCGTACGAGGTGCGCGGCTCGGACCAGGGCGCCTCGGTGCAGCCCACGGACACCGCGGGCAAGCCCGCCGCGTCGTACGTCCCGCTGGTGGGCCGGATCGCCGCCGGTGGCCCGATCCTCGCCGAGGAATCCGTCGAGGACGTGTTCCCTCTGCCCCGCCAGCTCGTCGGTGACGGTGAGCTGTTCGTCCTGAAGGTCGTCGGCGATTCGATGATCGAGGCCGCGATCTGCGACGGCGACTGGGTCACCGTGCGCCGCCAGCCCGTCGCCGAGAACGGCGACATCGTGGCTGCGATGCTCGAAGGCGAAGCCACCGTCAAGCGCTTCAAGCGCGAGGACGGCCATGTCTGGCTGCTCCCCCACAACTCCGCGTACGAGCCCATTCCCGGCGACGACGCGACCATCCTCGGCAAGGTAGTCGCGGTCCTGCGGCGCGTCTGAGCCCCGCGACCGGCCTCGCCGACCCGACCGGGCCCCGGAACCCCTGCGCCGGTTCCGGGGCCCTGTGCTGTCCGGCCCCGACTCCGGGTCGCTGTGCATGGCCGGTTGGGCTGCCCGGTGCCTGGGCAGCCCAACCGGCGATCACTCGACGGCCGCCTGCGCCTTCTCCGCCTCGGCGGCGAGCTCCGCCGCTTCCATGACCTTGGCCGCGGCGTCGATCGCCGCAAGCGACTTCCGCACCTGGTTACGGTCCGTGGTGTACCAGAAGTCGGGCAGTGACGCCTTCAGATAGCTTCCATACCGCGCCGTGGCCAGCCGCTGATCCAGGACGGCGACCACGCCACGGTCCCCAGAGGCCCGTACGAGGCGGCCGGCGCCCTGTGCCATGAGCAGGGCGGCGTGAGTGGCCGCGACCGCCATGAAGCCGTTCCCGCCCGCTTCCTCCACCGCTTTCTGGCGGGCGCTCATCAAAGGGTCGTCTGGGCGCGGGAACGGGATCTTGTCCATGACGACCAGCTGGCAGCTGGGGCCGGGCACGTCGACGCCCTGCCAGAGCGACAGCGTGCCGAAGAGACAGGTCTTCGGGTCGGCCGCGAAGTTCTTGATCAGCTCGCCGAGGGTCTCCTCGCCCTGGAGAAGGATCGGGAACTCCGGGATCCGGGAGCGGAGTTCCTCGGCGGCCAACTGTGCCGCCCTCATGGAGGAGAAGAGCCCCAGGGTGCGGCCGCCGGCACACTGGATGAGCTCCGTCAGTTCGTCGAGCATGTCCACGCGGTCACCGTCACGCGCGGGACGCGAGAGGTGCTTGGCGACGTAGAGGATGCCCTGCCTGGGGTAGTCGAAGGGCGAACCGACATCGAGGCCCTTCCACTGCGGCAGGTCGTCGCCTTCGGTTCCCTCCGGGGCGAGCCCCAGGGACGCTCCCACGCCGTTGAAGTCGCCGCCCAGCTTCAGGGTTGCCGAGGTCAGGACCACGGAGCGGTCCGCGAACAGCTTCTCCCTCAGCAGGCCCGACACCGACATGGGGGCCACGCGCAGTGAGGCGCCGAAGCGATCATGGCGCTCGTACCAGACGACATCCCACTCCGAGCCGTTCGTGATCCGCTCGGCCACGTCGTGCACCGACTCCACGGAGGCCAGCGCCTGTTTGCGGACCGCGTCCTCGTCCTGGACGGACTTGTCGCGCGTCGCGCCGATCGCGGAGATGACCGTACGGGCGGCGTCGCGCAGGGCCATCAGCGCGTAGCCGAGATCCTCCGGGATCTCCTCCAGCCGGCCGGGCAGGGCGAGCTCCATCAGCCGCTCGAAGCCCTCGGCGGCGGTCTGGAGCTGGTCGGCGGCCTTTTCGTTGACGAGCTTCGCGGCGCGGCGCACCGCCCGGTTGACCTGGCCCGGGGTGAGCTCGCCGGTGGCGACGCCGGTGACCCGGGAGACCAGTTCGTGCGCCTCGTCGACGATCAGCACCTCGTGCTGTGGAAGGACGGGGGCGCCTTCGATGGCGTCGATCGCGAGCAGCGCGTGGTTCGTGACGACGACCTCGGCGAGCTTGGCGCGCTCGCGGGCCATTTCGGCGAAGCACTCGGCGCCGTAGGCGCACTTCGTGGCTCCGAGGCACTCGCGGGAGGACACGGAGATCTGTGCCCAGGCACGGTCGGAGACGCCCGGCGTGAGGTCGTCGCGGTCGCCGGTCTCGGTGTCCTGCGACCAGTCCCGCAGCCGCAACAGGTCCTGGCCCAGCTTGCTGGTGGGCGCGGCGGCCTCGAACTGGTCGAAGAGACCCTCCTCCTCGTCCTGCGGGACGCCCTCGTGGAGGCGGTGCAGACACAGGTAGTTCGACCGGCCCTTGAGCATCGCGAACTCCGGGCGGCGGCGCAGCAGCGGGTGCAGCGCGTCGACCGTGCGCGGTAGGTCCCGCTCGACGAGCTGTCTCTGCAGGGCCAGGGTCGCCGTCGCGACGACGACCCGCTCTCCGTGCGCGAGCGCGGGCACGAGGTAGCCCAGCGACTTTCCGGTACCGGTGCCGGCCTGCACCAGCAGGTGGGAACCGTCATCGATCGCGTCCGCGACGGATTCGGCCATGGTCACCTGGCCGGGGCGCTCCGTACCGCCGACGGCAGTGACGGCAGCATGCAGGAGTTCGGGGAGTGAGGGCTTCGTCATAGCGCGACCACCCTACGGCGCTGCACTGACAAAGGGGTGATCAAGGCGGGGACGAGGGGTGGGATCAAGACCCGGAGCTGGTCGGTGAAGGGGCGGGATGTCGACGGATCGGCACGACTTCGTTCGCCTTCGGCCGGGTGCGGTCCGGTCGGGACCGACTTCGGTCCGGAGGGGGTCGGAATTGATCGATGTCCCGCAGGGTGATGTGGCGGAAGCGGTGCGGTCGGGGCCGTTGGAAAAAGTCTCGCGGAGAGTGGGAACCGACTCGGCGCGAGCGGTGTACCAAAAGTGATTGCACGATGACGCATTGCTACATCAGATCGCGCAGGGACCGGTCTCGGATCACGAGGGCTGCCCGTTTGGCGGGCAGGTCCATTTCGGCGGAGAACCGGAACCCTGCGCTCAGAAAGGCGGTGACGGACGGGATGTTGCGAAGGTCGGGTTCCGCGATGACGCGGGCACAGGCGGGCCGCTTGTCGAGCACGAGATCGGCGACAGCTCTGAGCAGAGCGCTGCCGAGACCACGCCCCCGATCACTGACGGCGCCGAGGAGGAGATGGATACCGGTGTCGTGCGGCCTGGCCGGATAGTGGCGGGCCAGCGGATCCAGGTCTGCCCGGTAGATCTCCCAATAGCTCATGGGGACGCCTTCCAGTACCCCCAGGCAGGGGACGCTGCGCCTGTCGCCGCCCAGTTGGGACCGCAGGTGGTCCTCCGTCACGTTCTGGGGCCCGGCCAGCTCCCAGAACGCGGCGACGGCGGGGTCGTTCATCCAGCGGCAGATGAGGGGAAGGTCGCGTTCAACGCGCACGGGCACGAGTTGGAACGGGCCTGCGGGGGTCGTGATCGGGCCCCACTCGGCGACCCCGTCGAGCAGGTCATCGCCGGCCGAGGTGCCTGAGGCGGGGAGCCCGGCGCTGTCACCCGGGGCCAGTTGCCCGTGTCCGGCCACGGGGTCGGTGCCGCTTGCTGGGGCTGGGCCTGCGGCTGCGGCTGCGGCTGCGGAGGACGGTCCGGCGTCGAAGAGCGCGATGAGTTCGTCCGGCAGGCGCAGATCCAGTGTGTCCTCGTGGTCGGTACTCCGTCCGGCGCCCCCGGCAGACCCGTCCACGCCCGGGTCGGGGCGGGTGCCGGAGCCGAAGTCGGGCAAGGGAGCGGGCACGGCGTCGGCAGGGGCGTCGGGGGGAGACACGGGGTGCTCCTCTCAGGAGACGGGGTGGGTCATGTTCCTCAGGAGTGAAGGGGGTTGGCGATCGTGACGTAGACGGACTGGGTGTCGACCGGTCCGACGAGCTCGTCCAGGCCGTGCACGCGGGTCAGCAGATTGGCCTTGCAGCGCAGGACGGGTGAGTCGAGCAGGCGGCCGGGGAGCGTGGAACGCAGTCGGGTGGGTCCGGAGGCCACGCCGGCGAGGAAGCGGCGGAAGGCGGCCAGCAGCAGCCGTTCGTCAGCCAGGCGCTGGGAGCCGAAGGCACCGACGAGGCCGAGGACGTTGTTGATCGCGAGGTAGTAGACGAAGCGTTCGTCGGTGACCTCGTCGGAGACGAAGGTGTCGCTGTGCGCGCCGATGCCGGGCAGCCGGGCGTCGAGTTCCGCTCGTCGGGACTCGCGGAAGTAGTAGCCCTGGTTGTCGCGGTAGCGGCCACCGGCGGGCCAGCCGTCGCCGTCCAGCAGGACCAAGGTGTTCTGCTGGTGTGCTTCCAGCGCGATCCCCGCCTCGCCGTCGAGCCACAGCACCGGGCGGACGACGTGTTCCAGGTAGCGCAGGAACCACTCGGCGGCGACGGCACCTCGCGGGCGGCCGGTGCGGGCGGCAAGGCGGGTGACGACTTCGCCCAGCCGGGACCGCCAGGCCGGTCGGTCCGACTCCGGGCGGCCTCTGTCCGGTCGGTCCCCGGCGGTACCAGCTCGGGCGTGGGGGCGGGATGAGACGAGTCCTGCGATGCAGGAGACGTCGTGCGAAGGACTGAAAGGGTTGTGCCGGATCATCACGTCGATTCCGGGGACGGGACTGCCGTCGGGTCCGTCGACGGCGAGCCAGGCCGGATCACGGACGATGTCGAACGCCGGGTGGGCCGCCTGCCACTCCTTGGACAGGCCGCCGCGCAGGAGCCGGTGCACCTCGACACCACGATGGAGTTCCTTTCGGAGGTTCTCGCGTCGGGAGTTGGTGATGCGCAGGCCCAGGGAGAGCTTGAGCATGGCGGGAGCACCGGATCGATGGACAGTGCGTACGGAAGAGGTGGGGTACCAGGGAGAGCCGTGGGCGCCCAGGTCTCGAAGCAGTCCGGTGGCGAAGAGAGGGGCGGACTCCGGACGGTGCCAGACCTCTCGGAGTTGCCAGGGGTGAAGCGGCAGGGCGGTGTGTCCGTCCGGCAGCGGCAGGTCGGGGCCGGCCAGGCGTTGGGTGAGCTGAGCGGCGGTGACGGGGCGACCGCGCTCGGTCCAGGCCGAGTCCGTGGCGAGGAGCGAGGGGTCGACAGCGAGCCAGTGCAGGGGGAAGGAGCCGCCCAATTCGGGTGAGTACAGGGCCGCTTCGGCCTCGGAGAGACCTTCGCGGCTCTTCGGGGCCGGGTGCAGAGGGTGGCCGAGGACGAGCGCCTGTTCGGCGCTGAGGAAGAGATCGGGGCCGTCGTCGGGGTTCTCGCGGCGCTCGCGGACGAAGGTGGCAGTGCGGCGGACGGAGTCGGCCACCCTGGCCACGAGGTCGGCGCCGCGTGCGGAACCGGGGGCTTCCGCAGCCGGCGACTCTCGGGTGAGCAGCGCCGCGACGGTGACGGAATCGACCGGCGGGGCCTGTTCGGAGACGTTGGCGAGACGGGGGAGGCCGAAGCGGTGCCAGCCCGTCGGGGACCAGTAGTGGACGGGGACGAGGAGGGAGGTGCCACTGGCGGGGAGGGGGATGCGGAGCGTGCCGCTCGCAGGGGCCGGCAGGTCGGTCTCGCGCACCCAGCAGCGCAGCAGATTCTCCACGGTCGCGGCTTCGGCGGCAGCGTGCGGGTCAGGGTGGTTCAGGGGGTCTGCGGTGGCGTCACGCAGGCGTTCCTGTTGAGGCGGCCCGCTCTGGGGCGGGGTGCGGTCCGGGCGGGAGAGGCGTTGTGGGGCGGGCGCTGTGTCGGAGGAGTTACGCGGATGCGTGGGGGTGGGGCCGTGGGGGGTGGGGGTGGTGTTCAAGTTCGGGGTTCCTCGGGGGTGGTTCTGCCTTGGAGGGGTGGATCTGACTCGGCGAGCTGCTGTCTCGTTGAGGCTGGGGCTGTCGTGCCGGTCCGGAGCGGCTGGTCGGGAGCTGGTGGCGGTGAGGGGTGGGGTCGTGGAGGGGGTGTTCGTGAAGGGGCCAGTGCGCGATCAGCGTGGTGGCGGTCGTTCGGGGGCGTCGGTGGCTGTGGAAGTGGATGTCGGGCGACGGTTCGGTCTGTGGCGCAGGGGGTGGTGGCATTTGCGGGGCTGGGCCGGGCTTCGGGTTCCGGACCGACTCCGGGTGCAGCGCCGACCCGAGCCTCAACGCCACCGCCAACACCAACCCCTTCGCCAACACCGACTCTGGCTCCGATTCCGGCTCCGGCTTCCGATCCAGCTCCGGCCTCGACTCCGGACCCAGGTCCGACTCCGGACCGAGTCCGGACCTCGGCTCCAACTCCGGCTCCGGCTCCTGAATCCGACCCCGGCCCTGGCTTCGCCGCGCGCCCCAGCATCGACACCGCCCCCAGGCCCGGCCTCGGCCCCAAGTACGGTTGCCAACCAGCGTCGGGGGAAGCTGCCGTGCGGGCCGAAGCCATGGCTGCTAAGCCGGTTTCATGTACGGCGGCTCCAGCCAGGACGCCGACCGCTGCCGCTCCGTCCACACCAACCGCCACGGAACCGTTTGCCGTTCTGCCGGAGTCAGCCGCCAGCACGTCGGCTACCGGCGCTCCAGCAGCCTCAGCCAAGGCACCAGCCTTTGCTGTCCCTTCAGCTCCAGCCGTCACCCCGCCGACGTCACCGCCCCGTCGCCCCAGCTCCGACCTCGGTGATGCTGTTGCCTCCTGCCACCGGGTCCGTGATCGCGGGCCACCACTGCCACGGCGTCGGCGAGGCGGTCGAGGACGGCGGTGGCCTGTTCGTCAGTGATCGTCAGAGGCGGGAGCAGGCGGACGACGCTCGCGTGACGGCCACCGAGCTCGACGATCAGGCCACGCCTGAGACACTCTCGCTGGACGGCGGCAGCAAGCTCGGGGGAGGCAGGGCGAGGAGACGAAACGGCGCGGGGCGTCATCGCGGCACTCGCACCAGCGGATCCGGCGGCCCCACCGAACCCACTCACCCCATCAGAGACACCGGAATCACCGGAGCCACCGGGCGCACCGAGGCCCCGTCCCTCCCACTTGCTCTCCCTCTCCCCTTCCCCCTCCACCATCTCCACCCCGATCATCAACCCCCGCCCCCGCACATCACCGACGACGGCGAACTCCCGGCTCAGCTCACGGAGTTGAGCCAGCATCCGCGCACCCAGCGTGGCCGCGCGTTCCGTGAGGCCGTTCTCGCGGACGTAGGCCATCGTGGCCGTGCCCGCGGCCATGGCGAGTTGGTTGCCGCGGAAGGTGCCGGCGTGGGCGCCGGGTTCCCAGACGTCGAGGTCGTCGCGGTAGACGACGACAGCGAGTGGCAGGCTGCCGCCGATGGCCTTGGAGAGGACCATCACGTCAGGGGTGATGCCGCTGTGCTCAACGGCCCAGAAGGCGCCGGTGCGGCCGACTCCCGTCTGGACCTCGTCGGCGATGAGCGGGATCGAGCGATCGGCGGTGATCCGGCGCATGCGCCGCATCCACTCGTCCGGGGCCGGGAGGACCCCGCCCTCACCCTGGACGGGTTCGAGGATCATCCCGGCGGGCAGCGGCACCCCGGACTTGGGGTCGTCAAGGACGGATTCGGTCCAGCGGGCGGCGAGTTCGGCGCCGTGGGGGCCACCGACCCCGAAGGGGCAGCGGTAGTCCTGCGGATAGGGCAGCCGGGCGACCCGTACGTCGAGGGCGTCGCCGGACGCTTCGAGCGCGCCGGAGGTCATGCCATGGTAGGCGCCGGCGAAGGCGAGCATGCCGTTGCGGCCGGTCGCGGCGCGTACGAGCTTGAAGGCGGCCTCCACCGCGTCGGTGCCGGCCGGGCCGCAGAACTGCACGCGTGCGTGGCCGGCCAGTCCGGGAGGAAGAGTGCGGAACAGTTCGGTGGTGAAGGCGTCCTTGACGGGGGTGGCCAGGTCGAGGACGTGGAGGGGCGCGCCCGAGTCGAGGACCTTGCGAATGGCTTCCAGGACCACGGGGTGGTTGTGTCCGAGGGCCAGGGTGCCGGCACCCGAGAGGCAGTCGAGGTAGCGGCGGCCGTCGGCGCCCTCGATGGTCAGGCCTCGTGCGCGTACGGGGACGATCGGCAGGGCTCGGGCGTAGGTGCGGGCCGCCGATTCGCGGGCCGACTGGCGCCGCAGGATCCCCTCGTGCGCGGAGCGGGCCTGCGACGGCTCGGCGACGGCGGTGGGGGCCGCCATGGCCTCCCCGGGTGCGGTCTCGGTCACGGCCATGGTTCTCCCGTCGTCGCGCTGTGCGGGGGCAGGCGGTTCGCGCGGACTCGCCCGCCCCGACATACGGAACCCCGGGATCCTTTGCTCGACATCTCGGCACATCGATGCCCCGACTGTCGGGAGAACGCCGGGGATTGTGGCGCCGGGGACCGCACCGCCCGTCGGCGGCGAGCCCCCATCGCTACCAACCCCGGACTGTTCATCGGGTTACGGGTTGTCTGAAGATCTTTGGCGTGACGGAACTGTTGCGGTTCCGTCGGAAGTCGCCCATAGCGGGCGCATAGTGTGTGATGCCGTTCCAAGGCGCGGTGCCGGGGGGTGGACTCACGGGTCGTCTGCGGGAAGTCCCCGGTTCCGGCGCCGGGTTCGTCCACACCAGGGGGAGGCAGAGCATGCGATACGAACCACTGTCGTTGTCCGCTCGCGGCGAAGGCTCTGGGGGCGGGCGCCGCAGAAGCTCACCTGTGCTGGCCGCCATGGCCCTCGCTTCGGTGCTGGCACTGACCGCCACCGGCTGCGGCTCCGGCGATCCGGAGGCGAACGCGCAGGCCTCCGCCTCCTCACCGTCGGAGGGGGACGGCAAGATCACGATCCCGGACGACATCAGGGACGAGCTCAAGGAACACGGGATCGATATCGACAAGTGGAAGAACGGCGACTGGAAGAACTGGGACAGGGACGACTGGCTGCGCGAGGCCCAGGACTACATCAACCCCATCATCGAGGGTCTGTGGGATCCGGAGCGGATGCGGGAGGCCCAGGACCCCGACCGCGGTGTCCAGGACAGCGACCTCTCGGGTGACCAGGGAGTGACCGACCCCGAGCCGGCGCCGGTGGACGCGAGGGCCGTGTCGCCTACGTACCACGACAAGGTCCCTGTGGCGGGCAAGGTGTTCTTCGACTCCCCCGAAGGCACGATGGTCTGTTCGGCGACGGTCGTGGAGGACCCGGCCAACCCGGGCAGGTCGAACATGGTGTGGACGGCGGGGCATTGTGTGCACGCGGGCAGGAGCGGCGGCTGGTACCGCAACATCGCGTTCGTGCCGTCGTACAACGACCGGGCCCTGTCGGCAGCGGAGTTGGCCGGTGCGACCGAGGACGAGGTGGCTCCGTACGGCGTCTGGTGGGCCGACTGGGCGCGGACCTCGGACCAGTGGATCGCGCAGGGCGGTCCGACGGGTGGGGCCGGTGCGCCGTACGACTTCGCCGTCATCCATGTGACGCCGGAGGAGGGCGGGACCGGCAAGTCGTTGGAGGAGACGGTCGGTTCGGCGCTGCCGGTGAACTTCGCCGCTCCGGCGGTGCCGAGGGTCGAGACCATCACGGCCAGCGGGTATCCGGCGGCGGCGCCGTTCGACGGGGAGACGCTGTATCAGTGCCAGGACCGGCCGGGACGGCTGTCGATCAACGCCTCGGATCCGACGATGTACCGGATCGGCTGCACTATGACCGGTGGTTCGTCCGGCGGCGGCTGGGTCGCGGCGGGTGCGGACGGAGAGCCGGCGCTGGTGTCCAACACCTCGATCGGCCCGGTGAACGCGGGCTGGCTGGCCGGCCCCCGGCTGGGTGAGGTGGCCGAGGGGGTGTACGACTCGGTGAGTCAGAAGTTCGCGGGGCAGTGACGTCCCCGACTCCCCCGACCCCCGGGCCACCCGGCCCTGCACCCCTCAAACCGTCCGGACGCCCACGGTCGCGACCGCGACCACGGCTCACCGACCGAACACGCCGAAGGCCCGCCCCTTCTCGAAGGGGCGGGCCTCTCAGCAGAGCTACGGCACTCAGGCCACAACCGGTGCCGGCACGTACGGCGCCAGATCCGCGGCCAGTTCCTCGTGCACCCGGACCTTGAGCAGGGTGCCCTCCGCCGTGTGCTCCTCGGAGATCACCTCGCCCTCGTCATGGGCGCGGGCGACCAGCTTGCCGTGGGTGTACGGCACGAGCGCCTCGATCTCGACGGACGGCCTGGGCAGTTCGTTGTCGATCAGGGCGAGCAGCTCGGTGATGCCCTGGCCGGTCCGGGCCGAGACCGCGATGGAGCGCTTCTCGACCCGCATCAGCCGCTGGAGCGTCAGCGGGTCCGCAGCGTCGGCCTTGTTGATCACGACGATCTCGGGGACGCCGGTGGCGCCGACGTCCCTGATCACCTCGCGTACGGCGGCCAGCTGCTCCTCCGGGTTCGGGTGCGAGCCGTCCACCACGTGCAGGATCAGGTCGGACTCGCCGACCTCCTCCATGGTGGAGCGGAACGCCTCGACCAGGTGGTGCGGCAGGTGTCGTACAAAACCGACGGTGTCGGCCAGCGTGTACAGACGGCCGCTCGGGGTCTCTGCCCGGCGGACGGTGGGGTCCAGGGTCGCGAACAGGGCGTTCTCGACCAGGACGCCCGCGCCCGTGAGGCGGTTGAGCAGGGACGACTTGCCGGCGTTGGTGTAGCCCGCGATGGCGACCGAGGGCACCTTGTGGCGCTTGCGTTCCTGGCGCTTGATCTCGCGGCCGGTCTTCATGTCCGCGATCTCCCGGCGCATCTTCGCCATCTTCTCGCGGATCCGACGCCGGTCCGTCTCGATCTTGGTCTCACCGGGACCACGGGTGGCGAGGCCGCCGCCCTTGCCGCCGCCCATCTGACGGGACAGCGACTGACCCCAGCCGCGCAGTCGCGGCAGCATGTACTGCATCTGCGCGAGCGCGACCTGCGCCTTGCCCTCTCGGGACTTGGCGTGCTGGGCGAAGATGTCGAGGATCAGGGCCGTACGGTCGATGACCTTGACCTTGACGACGTCTTCCAGGGCGATGAGCTGGCCGGGGCTGAGCTCGCCGTCGCAGATGACGGTGTCCGCGCCGGACTCCACGACGATGTCACGCAGCTCCAGGGCCTTGCCGGAACCGATGAAGGTGGCCGCGTCGGGCTTGTCGCGGCGCTGGATCACGCCGTCGAGCACGAGTGCGCCGGCGGTCTCCGCGAGGGCGGCGAGCTCCGCGAGGGAGTTGTCGGCGTCCTGCGCGGTCCCCGTGGTCCAGACGCCGACGAGGACGACCCGCTCCAGACGGAGCTGCCGGTACTCGACCTCGGTGACGTCCTCGAGCTCGGTGGAGAGGCCGGCTACGCGGCGCAGGGCCGCGCGCTCGGAGCGGTCGAACTGCTCGCCGTCCCGCTCTCCGTCGATCTCGTGGCTCCAGGCGACGTCCTCTTCCATCAGGGCATCGGCCCGAAGACCTTCGGCGTAAGTGTGCGCGAGGCGCTGCGTGTCCTGGGAAGGGGATGAAGAGGAGGTCATTTGATCCTTACGTCGATGGGGATTCCGATTCGGCGGTCATGTGTCTCAACGCACGAGTACCCCGGGAGATTCCCGCGCCCCGTGCCGCGCCGACCTGAAGATGGTCGCACGGTACGGGGCGTCTCGTCACCGCCTTATTTCACGGGTGCGACGGCGGGTGTCACGGCCTTCCAGTCCGGGTGGCCGGGCATCGGCGGGGTCTTCTCGGCGTGGAGCCACCCCTGGAGGAAGCCGCCGAGGTCGCGTCCGGAGATCTGGGAGGCGAGGCGCACGAAGTCGGCGGTCGACGCCGTGCCGTCCCGGTGTTCCCGCACCCAGGCCCGTTCCAGGCTCTCGAAGGACCGGCGGCCGATCTCCTGGCGCAGGGCGTAGAGGACCAGGGCCGCGCCGTCGTAGACGTTCGGCCGGAAGATGCTGATCTTCTGGCCGGGCTTCGGCGCCTTGGGGGCGGCGGGCGGTCCGCCGGCGGCGCGCCAGCGGTCGGAGGCGCCGTATGCGGCCTTCATGCGGGCCTCCAGGGTGCGGCCCGCCTTCTCCTCCGCGTAGAGGGCCTCGTACCAGGTGGCGTGTCCTTCGTTGAGCCACACGTCGGACCAGGTGCGCGGGCTGACGCTGTCGCCGAACCACTGGTGGGCGAGCTCGTGGACCATGATCGACTCGACGTACCACTTGGGGTAGGCGGGCTCGGTGAAGAGATCCTTCTCGAAGAGAGAAAGGGTTTGAGTTTCCAACTCGAAGCCGGTGTCGGCGGCGGCCATGAGGATGCCGTACGTCTCGAAGGGGTACGGCCCGACCTTGCCCTCCATCCAGGCGAGCTGGCCGGGGGTCTTCTCGAGCCAGGGTTCGAGCGCGGCGCGGTCCTTCGCGGGCACGACGTCCCGGACGGGCAGTCCGTGCGGTCCGCTGCGGTGCAGCACGGTGGAGCGGCCGATGGACACCTGCGCCAGCTCGGTGGCCATGGGGTGCTGGGTGCGGTACGTCCAGGTGGTCGCCCGGCCGACGCGGTCCACGTCGGTCGGCAGGCCGTTGGCGACGGCCGTGTAGCCGTCGGGTGCGGTCACCCGGATGGTGAACATCGCCTTGTCCGAGGGATGGTCGTTGCACGGGAACACCAGGTGGGCGGCGTCGGCCTGGTTGGCCATGGCGAGCCCGTCCGCGGTGCGCACCCAGCCGCCGTCCCGGTCCGCGGCGGACACGGGGTCGCTCGTGTGCCGGACGGTGATCCGCATCCAGCTGCCGGCGGGCAGCGGTTCGTCGGGCGTGATCACGAGGTCCTCGCCGGCGCCCGTGAAGGCCGCGGGCCGTCCGTCGACGTCCACCGACTGGACCTCGCCGTGCGCGAAGTCGAGGTTGACGCGGTCGAGTTCGGTGGTCGTCCAGGCGTCGATGGTGGTGACGGCCGTGAGCGGCTTGCTGTTGCTGCCGGGATAGGTGAAGGAGAGGTCGTACGACGCCACGTCGTAGCCGGGGTTGCCGAGCTGCGGGAAGAGGCGGTCACCGACACCGAGCGGCGCGGCCGGGGCGCTCGCGGCGAGCAGACAGACGCAGACGGCGGAGGCGAGCAGCCCGGCCGCCCTGCGCCGACGGGAGCTTCCGGTACGGCGACGGAGGGCGTCGCCGCCCGGCCGGCTGGCGGGGCTGAGGTGCAGGTGGGCGGGGCCGGCGTGAGTGCGGGGGGTGAGCGGCATGCACCACCGCTACCAGCGCGCACGTGCGCCACGGCGGCGACGCGCGACCGGCCCACTCGAACGGGGTCTTCCGGTCCCGTTGAGGCGACGCGTGCGGTCCTGCTGCCCCTCACGCGCGCGTGAGAAGCTCAGCTTTCGACCCACAGAGCCCGCTCCGGCTCCTGCTCCGGCTCCTGCTCCTGCTCCTGCTCCTGCTCCTGCTCCTGGAACACCTACCGGCGCACGACAGCCAGACCTGCACAGCCCCCGCTCCCCCGCGACCCTTGACGCTCCGTCACCCCCCGAGCGTCTGCGCCCTGCTCACGTCGTACACGCCCGCCACGTTCCGCATCGCCCGCATCAGCGCGGGGAGCAGGGCCGCGTCCGGCAGTTGGACCGTGTATGTGTGGCGTACCCGCTGCTGGCTGGGTGGTTCGACGGTCGCGGAGACGATCTCGGCGCCCTCGCCCGCCATGGCCTCGGTGAGGTCGGCGAGGAGGTGCGGGCGGCCGAACGATTCCGCGTACAGCGTGACCCGGCACTCTGCGGTGTCGCCCCAGCGCACGCCCACCTCTCTGCGGCCCACGCCCTTCATTCGGTCGACCGCTGCGCACTCGACGCGGTGCACGGTGACCACTCCCCCGCGCACGGCGAAGCCGGTGATCTCGTCGGGCGGTACGGGTGTGCAGCAGCCGGCCAGTCGTACGGTCGCGCCGGGCGGGTCGATGAGGGTGACGGCGGCTCCCGGACGGTCGGCGGCCGGGAGATCGGCACCCGCGCGGTCGGCGGCCGGGTCGGCGGGGTCCGGGCCGACGGAGGCCCGCGCCTCGGCGGTGATCCGGCCCCCGCTGTCGGGTGTGTCGGCAGCCCGCGACTCCGTGGCGGCGGTCCGGACGGGATCCGCATCACCCCGCGCGACCTGGCCGACCGGCCCGACCTGCGTCTCCCGCAGGTCCTCGGCCTTGGCGGCCGGGGTCGCGTCGACCGTCCCGCCCCGCTCCTCGGCCTCCTCCCCCTCCGCCGTCTCGTGCGAAGGATGCGTCGCGATCCACCGCTGGATGGCGATCCGGGCGGCGGGCGTGTGCGCGTGCTCCAGCCACTCCTTGGAGGGCTCGGCGGCCGGGTCCTGTCCCATGAGGAGCTGGACGGTGTCCCCGTCCTTCAGGACGGTGCTCAGGGTCGCCAGACGGCCGTTGACGCGGGCACCGAGGCACGCGTGCGCGTCCTCGCCGTACTGCGCGTACGCGGCGTCCACACAGGTCGCGCCCTCGGGCAGCCCCAGGGTGCCACCGTCGGGGCGGAAGACGGTGATCTCGCGGTCCTGGGCGAGGTCCTCGCGCAGGGTGGACCAGAAGGTGTCGGCGTCGGGCGCGGCCGCCTGCCAGTCGAGCAGGCGGGAGAGCCAGCCGGGCCGGGTGGGGTCCACGCGCTCGCCGTCGAGCGCGCTCGGCTCTTCGGGAGGGCCCACGTAGGGATTGCCGAGCGCGACGACGCCGGCCTCGGCGACCTTGTGCATCTGGTGGGTGCGGATGAGGACTTCGACGACCTGCCCGTCACCGCGGGCCACCGCGGTGTGCAGCGACTGGTACAGGTTGAACTTCGGTACGGCGATGAAGTCCTTGAACTCGGAGACGACCGGGGTCATACAGGTGTGCAGTTCGCCGAGGACGGCGTAACAGTCCGCGTCCTCGCCGACCAGGACCAGCAACCGCCCGAAGTCCGCGCCGCGCAGCCTGCCGCGCTTGCGGGCCGTCCGGTGCACGGAGACGAAGTGGCGTGGCCGGATGACGACTTCGGCCTGGATCCCGGCCTCGCGCAGCACGCCCCGCACCTCGTCGGCGATCTCGGCGAGCGGGTCGTCCGCGCGGGAGGCGTTGTCGACGATCAGCTCGCGGGTGTGCTCGTACTCCTCGGGGTGGAGGATCGCGAAGACCAGGTCTTCCAGTTCCGTCTTGAGGGCCTGGACCCCGAGGCGTTCGGCGAGCGGGATGAGGACGTCGCGGGTGACCTTGGCGATGCGGGCCTGTTTCTCCGGGCGCATCACGCCGAGGGTGCGCATGTTGTGCAGCCGGTCGGCGAGTTTGATCGACATCACGCGCACGTCGTTGCCGGTGGCGACGAGCATCTTGCGGAAGGTCTCGGGCTCGGCGGCGGCGCCGTAGTCGACCTTCTCCAGCTTGGTGACACCGTCGACGAGGAAGCGGACCTCCGCGCCGAACTCCTCGCCGACCTGATCGAGCGTCACGTCGGTGTCCTCGACGGTGTCGTGGAGCAGCGAGGCCGTCAAGGTCGTGGTCTCCGCGCCGAGTTCGGCGAGGATCAGGGTCACGGCGAGCGGATGTGTGATGTACGGCTCACCGCTCTTGCGCATCTGACCGCGGTGCGAGGACTCGGCCAGGACCCAGGCGCGTCGCAGGGGTTCGAGGTCGGCGTCGGGGTGGTGGGCGCGGTGGGCGTCGGCGACATGGCCGATGGCGTCGGGCAGCCGGTCCCGGGCGGCGGGGCCGAGCAGCGCGGCACGGCCCAGTCGGCGCAGGTCGATCCGCGCCCGCCAACGGGCGGCCGGGCCTGCTACCGGACCTGGGGTCGCGGGGTTCGTCGCCTCCGCACTCATGGGCACCTCCGGCTGCGTGGACCGGCGGACGGGGTGCCCCATGGCGGACACGGCTCAGGGGATGGCATCTGTCCCCCGTCCGGGCCGGTGCTTGATGCTACCGAGCCCATCACGCCCGACTGACCGCCTCTCGGCGAGCGTGAAACGGATCACCCATTCGAGCGAAGGTTTGTAGGTTTACGATTTCACGCCATGTGACCTGCGACTGTCCGTGGTTCCGAATCGCACAAGGGGTCGGAGGCTGCGTTTCCACGCCTTCACCCCCTTGATCATTGCGATTCATATGGTCAACGAACCGCGTTTTCAAGCCAGTCGGCGTCGATCTCGCCCTCGGCGACGATCACGGCGGGGCCCGTCATCTCGATCTCGCCGTCGGCCTGTTCGGTGATCACCAGGGTGCCGCCGGGCACATCGACGGTGTAGGTGGCCGGGCTGCCGGTGGCCGCCGGGTCGGCGCCGTCCCTGCGGGCCGTGGCCACGGCGACGGCGCACGCGCCCGTGCCGCAGGACCGGGTCTCGCCCGACCCGCGCTCGTGCACACGCATGGCCACGTGGCGCGGGCCGCGGTCGACCACGAACTCGACGTTGACCCCGCTCGGGTAGGCGGCGGCCGGGCTGAAGGGAGGCGGGGAGTACAGGTCACCGGCGTGCGCGAGATCGTCCACGAAGGCCACGGCGTGCGGGTTGCCCATGTTCACGTTCCGTGCGGGCCAGCTGCGGTCGCCGACACTCACCGTGACATCCCCCTCGGGGAGCAGAGCCTTGCCCATGCCCACGGTGACGTCACCGTCCTTCGCGATGTGCACGGTCTTCACGCCCCCGCGGGTGGCCACCGCGAGGTCACCCTCGGTGACGCGCCCGGCGTGCTGGAGGTAGCGGGCGAAGACGCGTACGCCGTTGCCGCACATCTCCGCGACGGAGCCGTCGCCGTTGCGGTAGTCCATGAACCACTCGGCCTCGCCGGCCATGTGCGCGGCCTCGGGATGCGCGGCGGACCGTACGACGTGGAGCAGGCCGTCACCGCCGATGCCGGCCCGGCGGTCGCACAGGGCGGCGACGGCGGCGGGGGGCAGGTCGAGGGCGTTCTCGGGGTCCGGGACGATCACGAAGTCGTTCTCGGTGCCGTGGCCCTTGAGGAAGGCGATCCGGGTGCGCATTCCTCGATCGTAAGGGAACGCGGCCCGTCGGCCGGTGGGCGGTGGGCCGGGCACACAGTCCCCCGCGCCCCTCAGGAGCCCGGCTCGTCGGCCGGGGGCCGGTGGGCCGGGCGCGCAGTTCCCTGAGTCCGCCAGGGAACGCAGCTCGTCGGCCTCCGGGTGGTGGGCTAGGCACACAGTCCCCCGGCGTCCCTCAGGGGCCCGGCTCGTCGGCCGGGCGCCGGTGCACTACGCGCGCAGTCCCCTGAGTCCCCCGAGTCCCCCAGAGAACGCAGCTCGTCGGCCTCTGGCCGGTGGGCCGGGCACACAGTCCCCCGCGCCCCTCGGGGCCCGGCTCGTCGACCAGGGCCGGTGCGCTGCGCGTGCAGTCCCCCGCGCCCCCCAGAGGCCCCGCTCGTCGACCGGGACCGGTGCCCTGGGCGCGCAGTCCCCCGCGCGCCTCAGAGGCTCGCGGGGGACTGCCCCGCGCGCCTCAGAGGCTCGCGTCAGCGCAGTCTTGCCACCCGCCACACGGCGAGGACGACCACCACGGCCACGAGCAGGACGTACGCGAGTACGACCCGCCAGTCGGCCCTGCGGTCCTCGCCGCGCCGCGGCAGTCCCGGCCACGTGTAACCAACGCGGCGCGCGGCCATCATGCCCCAGCCGGCCGCACAGGAGCAGATCAGCAGGCCCAGCATCGCGATCACCGCTCCGCTGTCGCCGAAGTCGAAGGCCAGCGGGAAGGCGAACATCAGGGAGCCGACCGCGGCCAGCGAGACGATGGGGGCGAGCTGCCAGATCCGCAGCCGACGCTGGGGGCGCAGCTCGACCTCGACCTCTTCCCCGCCCGGGAACATCTGCTCGGGGTCGGGGCCGTCGTCGGTCACACCGCCCTGGGTGTCGTCGGGCCCGTCGGGGCTCAGACGGTCAGCGTCCTGCTCCGGTTCACCGTTCTCGACGGTGAGGGGCTCGGTGCCTTGTGCGGTGTCGCGAGGGCCGGCCTCCATCGCCACGCGCCCTCCCAACTCGGACTCCACTTGGTCGATCGAAGCTCGATGATGGCACGGCGCCGGAGGCCGGGATGACGGCCGGAGCGTCCCGATGCCATGACGTGATCAGGCTGTGACCGGTCGTTCGACCAACGCCAGTGCGAGCTGCGGAAGTTCTGTGAGGTGCGCCGCAGCCCCACTCAACCAGTGCACCCGCGGGTCGCGCCTGAACCATGAATCCTGACGGCGCGCGAAGCGTTTCGTGGCACGTACGGTCTCAGCCCGCGCGTCCTCCATCGTGCACTCCCCGGAGAGCGCCGCGAGCACCTGCTGATACCCGAGCGCACGCGAGGCCGTGCGCCCCTCGCGCAACCCGCGCGCCTCCAGCTCCCGCACCTCGTCCACGAGGCCCGCCTCCCACATCCGGTCCACCCGGCGCGCGATGCGCTCGTCGAGCTCGGGCCTGGCCACGTCGACGCCGATCTGGACGGTGTCGTAGACGGAGTCATGACCGGGGAGGTTGGCGGTGAAGGGCTTGCCGGTGATCTCGATCACCTCGAGGGCCCGGACGATACGACGGCCGTTGCTGGGCAGGATCGCCCGCGCGGCCCCGGGGTCGGCGGCGGAGAGGCGGGCGTGCAGCGCGCCGGAGCCGCGCAGGACGAGCTCCTCCTCCAGACGGGCCCTGACCTCGGGATCGGTACCGGGGAACTCCAGGTTGTCGACGGCGCCGCGGACGTACAGCCCGGAGCCGCCGACGAGGATCGGCCAGCGCCCCTCGGCGAGCAGTGCGTCGATCCTGGCGCGGGCCAGCCGCTGGTACTCGGCCACGGACGCTGTGACGGTCACGTCCCAGATGTCCAGGAGGTGGTGCGGGACGCCGTCGCGTTCCGCGGGCGTCAGCTTGGCGGTGCCGATGTCCATCCCTCGGTAGAGCTGCATGGAGTCGGCGTTGACGACCTCGCCTCCCAGTCGCTGGGCGAGAAAGACGCCCAGATCGGACTTTCCGGCCGCTGTGGGTCCGACGACGGCGATGACGCGGGGGGCGGGGGGTGCGCTGCTCACCGCTCCAGTCTCGCAAACGTCGAGGCACCGCCACGAACGAGTTACGTGACGACCCGGGTCCGGCGTCGTTGCCAGTTGCGTGGTTTCCGCCCGCCTGTTCACAGAGGCGGCGATCCGGGGGGCGCAAACGGGCGCACCGGACGACGCGGGATTTCCCCCGCACGAGTAACGTATGGAGCGGATATGGGTGTTTTCGCACGACTTCTCCGAAGGTCGAAGGCCACGGAGGAGGCGTCGACCGCCGAGACGCAGGCCGACATCCGGACGGCCGAGCCCACGGCGGAGGAGGCGGCAGAAGCGAAGGGACCGACCGACACCGAGGCCGACGTCAAGGCCGAGGTGGACGTCAAGGCCGAGGTCACGGCCGACGCCGGGACGGAGAGCGAGGCCGAGGACAAGACCCCGGTCGAGGTCACCGGGACGGCCGAGGACACGGACGGATCGACGGCGACGGAGGCCGTCGAGGACGCTGCCGCCGATGGCGTCGGGATCCCCAAGCAGCAGTCCGCCGAGGAGGCGGCCGACCATGAGGCCGGCGAGGGCGCCCGTACGTAACTGTCCCGCGTGGGAAGGCGAACGATGGGTCTGTTGAACAATTTGAAGGCCAAGCTCAACCCGGCCAAGGACAAGGTCTCCGGTCTCGCGCAGCAGCACGGAGGCAGGATCCAGCACGGTCTCGACAAGGCCGCGAAGGTCGTTGACGAGAAGACCAAGGGCAAGTACAGCGACAGGATCCAGACGGGCACCGGCAAGGCCAAGGACGCCATGGACCGACTCGCGCACAGGGACGGCACGCAGGGACCGGGCGGCGGCAGCGCGCCGCCGACCTCACCGCCGCACGCCTCCTGAGCGGCGGCACGGCACACCGACGGACGGCCGCGGGGCACGACGCCTGCGGCCGTCCGCCGTTCGGCAACCGGCCCGCCACGGGGCCTGCGGCTCCTCCCCCGGCGTCAGGACCAGGTCGCGACCACGTACCCCACGCCGTAGGGCGCGTCCTCGTACAGCAGCGAGCCGCCGAGGTCCGCACCCTCGGCCGCGCCCGCGAGGAGCTGCCAGCAGGCCCGGCCGGAGGCCTTCAGTTCGTACGCCAGCTCCGCGTCCAGCGCGCGCAGGGCCGCCACGTCGGCCGCGCCGAGCGCACGCGCGACCTCCGCGTCGAAGGGGGCCGCGCGCTCATCCAGGTAGCCGGGTGCCTTGAGTGTGCGGCAGGCGCTGGCGTCGCCCATCACCAGCAGTGCCACCCGCTCGGCCCGGGCGGCGATTCCCCTTCCCGTCTCGATACACCGCTCGGGCTCCAGGGGTTCCCCCACTCCGAGTCCCTCGATCGGGGCATCGGACCAGCCGGTGCGCTCCAGGAGCCAGGCGCCGACGGCGAGAGAGGTCGGCAGTTCGCGCTCCGAGTCCCCGTCCCGGCCCAGTCGTACGTCGACCTCCACACCGAAACCGCGGAACGACCCGCGGGTCCCCTCCGGCAGCACCCCGCGCCCGCTCTGATCGGCGGGTCCGACGACCACGAGAAGATCGGGCCGGGCGGCCGCAAGCACACCCAGCGCGTCCGTGCACGCGGCCCGCGCGGCGTCCAGTTCGGGCGCGGCGCCCGCGGCGACCTCGGGCACGAGGAGGGGCGGGCAGGGGCAGACGGCGGCGGCGACAAGCATGGTCAGGAGCCTATCGCCAGGGGTTCTTCGGTTCGGGGTCGCTGCTCCAGACCTGCTCGGCGAGGTGGTAGGTCACGGCGAACGTGGACATCCTGCCCTGGATGCGCACGTAGTAGGCGTCGCCCTCACCGATCCGGAAGACCTCGCGGTGCTTCTGGCGCAGCCCCGCGCGGGGGCGCTGCGTGCAGGCGATCTCGTAGAGGCGGGCGCGGGCCTGCTCCAGGGTGTCCTCGAAGCGGACGACCTCCTCGCAGCTGTAGTCGGAGCCGCCCTCGGCACCGGACTGCACGACGACCACCCAGCGCGCCATGGCCTGCCCCCGTCCCCTGTGTCCCGCTCAGTGCGCCGCGCAACCGCCCGTGGCCGCCGGCAGCGGCTCGGGAACCCCGATCTTCGGGAGGCCCAGCATGACACCCGCGGGCTGGGCGGCCTCGGCCGTGTTCCGCTTCTCCCACGCGTCCCCCGCGCGCGTGCGGCGCACACCGAGGACGGTGCCCTCGGCGAGGAGGTGGTGGGGGGCGGCGTAGGTGATCTCGACCGTGACCACGTCGCCGGGGCGGACGTCCTCGTCGGGCTTGGTGAAGTGGACCAGGCGGTTGTCGGGCGCGCGGCCGGACAGGCGGTGGGTGGCGCCGTCCTTGCGGCCCTCGCCCTCGGCGACCATCAGCTCCAGGGTGCGGCCGACCTGCTTCTTGTTCTCCTCCCAGGAGATCTCCTCCTGGAGGGCGACGAGGCGCTCGTAGCGCGACTGCACGACCTCCTTGGGGATCTGCCCCTCCATGGTCGCCGCGGGGGTACCGGGGCGCTTGGAGTACTGGAAGGTGAAGGCGTTGGTGAAGCGGGCCTCGCGGACCACGTGCATGGTCTGCTCGAAGTCCTCCTCGGTCTCGCCGGGGAAGCCCACGATGATGTCGGTCGAGATCGCGGCGTCCGGCATGGCGGCGCGGACCTTCTCGATGATCCCGAGGTAGCGGTCCTGGCGGTAGGAGCGGCGCATCGCCTTCAGGACGGTGTCCGAGCCGGACTGGAGCGGCATGTGCAGCTGCGGCATGACGTTCGGCGTCTCGGCCATCGCCGCGATCACGTCGTCGGTGAAGTCACGGGGGTGGGGCGAGGTGAAGCGGACGCGCTCCAGGCCGTCGATGGTGCCGCAGGCCCGCAGCAGCTTGCTGAAGGCCTCACGGTCGCCGATGTCGGAGCCGTACGCGTTGACGTTCTGCCCGAGCAGTGTGATCTCGGAGACGCCCTCGCCGACCAGGGCCTCGATCTCGGCGAGGATGTCGCCGGTGCGGCGGTCCTTCTCCTTGCCGCGCAGCGCCGGGACGATGCAGAAGGTGCAGGTGTTGTTGCAGCCGACGGAGATCGACACCCAGGCCGCGTAGGCGCTCTCGCGCCGGGTGGGCAGGGTGGACGGGAACGCCTCCAGCGACTCCGCGATCTCGACCTGCGCCTCCTCCTGCACGCGCGCGCGTTCCAGCAGGACGGGCAGCTTGCCGATGTTGTGCGTGCCGAAGACGACGTCGACCCAGGGGGCCTTCTTGACGATGGTGTCGCGGTCCTTCTGCGCGAGACAGCCGCCGACCGCGATCTGCATGCCGGGCCGCGAGGCCTTCCTGGGCGCGAGCCGGCCGAGGTTGCCGTAGAGCCGGTTGTCGGCGTTCTCCCGCACCGCGCAGGTGTTGAAGACGACGACGTCGGCGTCCCCGTCGGAGCCCTCCGGCGCGGGCACGTATCCCGCCTCCTCCAGCAGCCCGGACAATCGCTCGGAGTCGTGGACGTTCATCTGGCACCCGTAGGTGCGCACTTCATACGTCTTCGAAGAGGGAACGTCCACTGCCGGGCTCCGGTCGCTGCTGCTGGTCATGGCTCAAGGGTAGGCGCTCGCGGAGGACGCGAGGCCCGGCCGCCTGCGGACGGCACAGCAAGGGCTGTGAGCCCGGGCCCGCTCGGACGGCGATCAGGCCGGCATGCCCCGCTCGGCCAGGCCGCTCTCGTAGGCGATGATGACCAGCTGCGCGCGGTCCCGGGCGTGCAGCTTGGCCAGGAGGCTGCCGACGTGGGTCTTCACCGTGGGCATGCTGATGACGAGGCGTTCGGAGATCTCGTGGTTGGACAGTCCGTTGGCGATCAGCACGAGGACTTCCTGTTCCCGGTTGGTCAGGCCGATGAGCCGGGGAGCCGGACGCGCCGTCCCACTGCGGCGGGAGAAGTCGGCGATGAGGCGCCGGGTGACGGTCGGGGCCAGGACACCCTCACCCGTGGCGATGACCCGGATGCCGTTGACCAGGTCGGACGGCGAGGCGTCCTTGAGCATGAAGCCGCTGGCACCCGCCTGGAGCGCCGGATAGACGTACTCGTCCATGTCGAACATGGTCAGGGCCAGCACACGGACACCCGAGAGCTCCTCGTCGGCGCAGATCTCCCGGGTGGCCGCGATCCCGTCCATGACGGGCATACGGAGGTCCATGAGGACGACGTCCGGGACGAGCGCGCGGGTGAGCCGTACGGCCGTGGCGCCGTCCCCCGCCTCGCCGACGACCTCCATGCCGGGCGTGGAGTCGACCAGGACCCGGAAGCTCCCGCGCAGCAGCGCCTGGTCGTCCGCGATCAGGACCCGGACCGCCTCGGCCATTGCGTGATCCTCGATCCTCGTCCGCATGCGGGGGTTGACGATATGCGCCACTTTAACGGGGTTCCCTCACCAACTCGACTGCGCCGTACAGCCTTTCACGCCACCTCGAGCATCAGCTCCCCGGTGCCGTCGTCCCTGACCTCGACCGTCGTACCGTACGGCTGGGACAGCTGAGCGACGTCGGTGAGGGTCTTCTCGGCCTCGGTCCGGTCGGCCAGCCGAGGGCGGCCACGGCGGTGGACCGGCAGGCCGAAGCCCAGGTCGATCGGGTGCAGACGGGCCGCCGTCAGGGTGCCGTCGTCGAAGGTGAGGACCGGCACGAGCGACTGCCAGTAGCGGGGATGCGGGGCGAACAGCCGGGTGCCGTGGCCGCTGAGCCGGTCGTAGTAGCGGCCGGGGGTGAGGGGCTGTTCCGCGGGGGCCTTGGCGTAGTCCTCGGCGGAGACGCGGTCGGTCAGTTCGATCTGGCTGACGATGTTGCCCAGGCTGTAGAAGATCGGCTTGTTCCGGTACAGCTCCACTCCGCGCAGGAAGTGCGGCCCGTGTCCGACCACGGCGTCGGCGCCCTCGTCGATCATCCGGTGGGCGAACGCGCGCAGGAACTCGCCCGGTGTCTCGGGCGTCGGGCCTGGCTCGTGGGAGTGCACGCTCACCACGACGAGGTCCGCGCGCAGCCGGGCCTCGCCGACCCAGCGGGAGATCTCGTCCAGGTCGCGCGGATCGCACTCGGTCGTGAAGCCCGGCGCGTCCGCCGTCCGGAAGCGGGTACCGAACAGGGCGAGCCGGTCGGGGCCGAGGAGGGCGGGATCGACTCCGAGGAGGGTACGGGCCTCGGCCCGGCGGGCCCGAAGGCCCGTCTCGGCGTCGATCGTCCGCAGCGCGTCCATCTGAGCCGCCGTGACCAGCATGGTCGCCGTGTGCCGCAACGGGTTGAGGCCGGGGCGGCCGGACAGCTCCGGTGACGGGTCGGCCGCTTCCTGGCCGGGCAGGAACGTCGCGGTGCAGGAGAGCAACGCCAGGCTGCCGCCCGGCCGGTCGGCGTAGACGGGCCGGCGCGCGCCCGTGAGGTCGGCACCGATGCCGGCGTACGGGATCCGCCGCGCCCGCAGCAGGTCCACGGTGCCGAGCACGCCCTCCGTTCCCAGGTCCATGGCGTGGTTGTTGGCGCAGCCCAGCACGGAGAATCCGGCCGCCGTGATCTCGTCGAGCACAGGGGAGTCCGCGATCAGGCAGCCGCCGCCGGCCGCGTTGTGCACGGGATGCCCGCGTCCCTCGCTGGGGACGACCTCCAGATTGGTGACGGCGAAGTCCGCGCCGTGCAGCAGCTCGCGGAGCCGTCCGGCGGCCGGGTCGGAGGTGATCAGTCCTCCTCGCGTCACCATGCAGTCGCCCGAGAGGGCCACCGTCAGCCGGCTCATCCTCGGGCCTCCGTGACCTCACGGGTGAGCGCGGCGCCGGGGTCGGAGCCGGTGACGTCGATGCGGCTGCCCTCCACCGTGACGGTGGGCGTCAGCGCCACCTTGCGGGAAGCGGCCAGGTCGGACACGTACTGCACCCAGGGCCGGAACGGGGCGTCCTCGACGCAGCGCGCGAAGGAATCCCGGGTGATACCGGCCTCCTTGCCCGCGGCGATCAGTTGGGCCTCACTGAGCCCGGGGCCCTGTTCGGCGGGTTGCTTCGCGAACAGGACGGTGGAGTACTCCTCGAACCTCCCCGCGTCTGCCGCACAGGCCGCCGCGGAGGCCGCCCGCGTCGAGTAGCCCGCGGGTTCGCTGCGGTCGTCGAGGAAGGCGACCGGGTGGTAGACGACGCTCACCCCGCCGCGCGAACGCAGGCCGTCCAGTGCCGAGTTCAGGGCCCGTTCGGTGCGGCGGCACTCGGGGCAGAGGTAGTCGAGGTAGATGTCGACTCGGACGGCGCCGGTGGAGGCCGCCACACCCGACTTGTCGGCTGCGACCCCGGCCGGCACGCGGCTCGGCGCCTTGTCCGGAGCGGTGTTGTTGGCCCGGACCAGGCCCGCGCCGACCAGCGCGGCGGCGACGACCACCACCACGGCCACCAGCGACACCACCATCGTGCGCCGCCGCCGCTGCCGTTGGTGCACCATCTCCCGCACCATGGCGTCCGTCGTCCGTGTGTCCGTCATGCTTCTCGCTCCTTCGGGTCCAGGACCCAGCTGTCCAGCGCGTACGGAGTGCGCGGGTTGCGGATCAGGAGGGCGGCCGCACCGAGCAGCACCAGGTCGCGCGCGATGTCGATCGCGTAGCCGCGCTCGGCGCCGTCGCTGAGCGTGCCCCCGCCGCCGAAGCACCCGCAGTCGATGGACATGCCCCGCGCCCACACCGAGGCGATGGCCGCGACGTAGACAACCAGCAGGACGGCCGAGCCCACCGCCGCCACCCTGGTCGCCAGCCCGGCCGCGAGCAGGAGCGCGATCGCCAGTTCGACGAACGGCAGGACGCCACCGATGAGTTGGGCCTGATCGTCGGGCACGATCCGGTAGAGGGCGACCGTGCGTCCGGCCTCCGTGAGGTCCCCCACCTTCACCAGAGCGGCGTAGGCGAGGACCGCTGCCAGCGTCAGCCGCGCCGCCAGCCGCACCAGGCCCGCCCGGGTCCGGGTCGCCGGCCGGGTGTCGGCCGTTCTCGTCGCCCCGGTCGTCATGACGTCGACCGTGCGCTGTCCTTCCCCGCTCATGACGTTCGGGAGAATCGGTAGCCCGCGAACCCGAGGGCGAGCGCGGTGAGGGCGGCCATCATGCCCAGCTCGGCGACGACGGGCGGGTGCCAGCCGCCGAGCATCAGCCGTGTCTGCTCCGAGGTGAGCACGTCCGGACCGGGCAGGGTCCGGCGGACCGCGTCGACGCCGTACGTCAGCGGGTTGAGCTTAACGACGGTGTCCAGCCAGCCGGGCAGGCCGTTGGGCGGGAACATCGCGCCGGAGAAGAACATCAGCGGCATCAGGCTCAGGTTCACCGCGACCTGGAAGGTGTCGACCTGCCGGATGGTGACGGCGGCGAGCAGTCCGAGCGAGGTGAACATGAGCGAGACCAGCAGGAGTTCGAGCAGCACGACCAGCAGCATGGGCGTGTAGCGGATGTTCGCGATGCCGCCGACGGACAGCACCATGAGGCCGTAGACCGCACCCGTGGTGGCGCCGCCGAGGGCGAGGCCGAAGATGATGGCGGCGCGCGGGAACGGAGCGACGAGCATCTGGCGCAGCACTCCCAGCCTGCGGTCCCACACCAGGGAGATGCCCACGGCGATCGCCGGGGCCTGCACCGACATGACCAGCGTGCCGGGGAACAGATAGGCCCGGTAGTCGTTGAGCTGTGCCTTCCCGAGACTGGACGACGCCGCGTCGAGACCGGTGCCGAGGACGACGAGGAACAGCAGGGGCGTCACGAGTCCCATGGCCAGCCGCACGGGGTTGTGCCGCAGGCGGATCATCTCGCGCCGCCACAGCAGCACGACGGGGCGTGCGGGGTGGCGGGACCGTTCGGCCGGCGGCGTCGAGGCGGTGCCGCCGGCGAGCGCGGCCGGTGCGGTGTCGGTCCGGGTCATCGCAGTCCTTCCCCGAGGTTGCCGAGCGTGCGCGGGCCGGCCGCGGCCTCCCGGATGGCCAGACCGGTGTGGTGCAGGAAGACGTCGTCGAGCGTGGGCGGGTCGATGCTCACCTCGCGCACGGTCACGCCGAGTTCGGTGCACAGGCGGGGCACGAGGGCGGCGGCTCGCTCGACCCGGAACAGCAGGCCGTCCGGGGTGGGCTCCGCGGTGAGGCCGAACCGCTCGCGCAGGGCTTCGGCGGCGCGCTTGTCGTCCTCGGTGCGCAGGGCGACGAGGTCGGCCCCGATGACGGACTTGAGGTCCGCGGGTGTGCCCTCGGTGACCACCTTGCCCCGGTCGACGATCGCGATCCGGTCGCAGTGCTCGGCCTCGTCCAGCTGGTGGGTGGTGACGAAGACCGTGATGCCCCGCTCCCGCCGGAGCCGCTCCAGATGGTCCCAGACCGCGGCGCGGGTCTGGGCGTCCAGGCCGGTCGTCGGCTCGTCGAGGAACAGCACGAGGGGCTCGGCGAGCAGGCCGCGGGCGATCTCCAGGCGACGGCGCAGGCCGGTGGAGAACTGCCGTACGGGCACCCTGCGGCGCTCGGACAGGTCCATCAGGTCGAGCAGCGAGTCGATGGCCCTGCTTCCGGCGCGGCGGGACAGGCCGCACAGGTCGGCCTGGAAACGGAGGTTCTCGGCGGCGGAGAGGTCCAGGTCGAGGGTCGACTCCTGGAACACGATGCCGATCCGGCGGCGGACCTCGGCGGGCCGGGTGGCGACGTCGAAGCCCGCCACCTCGGCACGGCCGGCGGTGGGACGCAGCAGGGTGATCAGCATGTTGATGGTGGTCGTCTTGCCCGCGCCGTTCGGCCCGAGGAAGCCGTACACACTGCCCGTGGGCACGGTCAGGTCGAGGCCGTTCACGGCCGCCGTGGTCCCGTAGTACGCGTAGAGGCCCTCGGCCCGGATCGCCGTCATCAGCGGCTCCCGTCGATGCGGCCCGGGCTCTCGCCGGACTGACCGGGGCTCTCGCCGGACGAACGTGGGCGCTCGCTCGGGCGGCGCACGGCCAGGACCGTGCGGAACGCGCTGAGTTCGCCGGGCTCGTCCACCGGCCGCCCGTCGACCTCCACCCAGGCGTGTGCGCCGAACGGCTCCGTCCTGAATCCGGTGCACCAGTCGGCCCACCGGCCGCGCGTGCGGCACAGCAGGGCGGTGGCCACGGAGCGCTGGAGGCAGCCGAGGCCCGCGCAGCGGGTGCTGACCGAGACGACGGCCCGGCGGGCCCGCGCCACCTCGGCGTATCCGGCGGGGCGGGACCCCTTGCTGAGCACGCGCAGCACGCGGTGCAGGCGAGCCGGGGGCAGCTGGACCAGCAGGCGGGCCGCGCCGGCCGCGCACCGGGGGGCGAACTGCCGGTGCCACGGCAGCCGCGGGGCCTGTTCGGCCACGGCGGGGGTGGTCACGAGGCGACCTCCACGAGATGGGCCGCGCTGAGCGCGTCGATGAGGGCCTGGACGTCCTGCCGTGCCTGGGCGTCGCTGACCGGGGCCGCGGCGCACAGGCCGGCGGCGGCCGTGTCGGGCGCGTCCCCGTCGAGGAGTTGGCGCAGGACTCCGGCGCCGGAGTGGTTGAGCTGGTAGTAGCGGCCGCGGCGCCCGTCGAGCAGCACGGCGCCCGTGTCGACGACGGTGAGGGTGACGTCGCGGGCGAGGGTCAGCTTCATCCGAGTTCTCCCGAGTGCGGGTCCTGGGCGGGGGGCAGGGGGTGCGACTCAGGACGCGTCTGCGGATGCGTCCTCAGCCAGCTCTCGCAGCCCACCGTGGTGTCGATCGGCATGAGGTGATGGGACATCGGCCCCGGATTCAGCACCGCGGAACGGAAGGCCCCCGGGTCGATGAGCCCGAGCCGGGCGAGCCGCGAGTCCTCGCAGAGCTCCAGGATCCGGGCCCGGTTGCGGGCCAGGCCCCGGAACGCCTCCGCGCTGAACTCGCCCTTGTCGCGGCGGTCCAGGACGTCGGCGGGGACGAGGCCCCGTACGGCCGTGGTGAGCAGTGGCTTGAACCGGCCGCCGAGCAGGCGCTGGTCGATCCGGGTGGCCAGGGCGGCCTCCACCACCCGGTCGTCGAGGAAGGGCGCGTCCCAGGCGATACCGGTGCCCGCGAGGGCGGTGTTGACCTGGCGGACGGTGGTTCCCTCGAAGACCAGCGAGGCGAGCGCCTGGTGCCGGGCCCGGTCGGCGTCCAACGGCCCCGGCCCCTCCATGGCGGCCTCGACGAGCAGGTCACGGACCGCGGCCACGGCGTCCGGGGTGGCCCAGGCGGGCAGGCGGGGCGCGAACACCCAGCCGAAGTCGGGCTCGTCGACGGGCGGGGGCGGGGTGTCGATGCGGGCGGCGACCGCGCCGAGGTTCTGTGTGAACGTCGACCGGTCCAGCAGCGCCCGCAACGTCGCCCGCCACGGCCAGCGGTTGGCGAGCCGGTAGCGGTTGACCAGCCGCAGCCCGTCGACCGGTGTGGCGCGGGCCAGGGACCAGGCGCAGGCCGGCATCCGGCCGAACAACTCGTCGCCGCCGAAGCCGGTCAGGTGCAGCGTGGCGCCCTCCGCCGTGGCCCGCTTGGCCAGGTCCTGGATGTGGGCGAGTCCGGAGGCCCAGGTCGAGGGCCCTTCCGGGGCCGCGCCCACGAGGTCGGCGGTGTACCCGACGTCGAACAGGTTCTCGGCGCGGTCGGCGGAGAGCATGTGGTGCCGGGCGGCCGGGAGGGACTCCGCGGCCCTGCGGGCCCATACGGTGTCCGCGTTGGCGCTGTCGATCGGCATCACGTGGTAGGTGACCAGGTCGGCTCCCGCCGCGTGGGCGAGGAAGCACAGTGAGGTGGAGTCCAGGCCGCCGGACAGGTCGGCGCTGAGGGTGCCGCCCGCGGTGACCCGGGCGGTGATCGCGTCGTCCAGCGCCGAGCGGACGGCGGCCGCTCCCTCGGCGAGGCCGAGAGTCGGCTCCGCCAGTTCCCACCAGCGGATCTGCCGGGCCCGGCCGTCCCTGTCCAGTTCCAGCCAGTGGCCGGTGGTCAGGGGTGTGATGCCACGCCGGACGGGGCGCTGGGCGAGCGGCCAGGGCGGACCGCCGGGGGCCAGCAGGCGGGCGGCGAGCACGCTCTCGTCGAGGTCGGCGCCGGTCAGCCGGAGCAGCGGCTCCAGTCCGCTCGCGGCTATGGTCACGCCGTCGAGGACGGCCGTGAAGATCTGTCGTACACCGACGACCGAACCCTGCACGCGGGTCTTGCCGTCCGCGGAAACCGCCAGGTGGAAGACGCCGGGCAGCCGGGAGGCGATCCCGTCGGCGTCGTGCAGCGAGCGCAGCCTGCCGAGCGCGGCCGTCGTGGTGGTCTCGTCGAGCCGGGTGTGTCCCAGCACGACCAGTCGGCGTGGGCCCGCCTCGACCGTGGTGACCTCGGTCTCGCGCCAGTCGCCGACGATCCAGGGTCGCCCTGACGCGTGGTCGACGCGCCGTTTCCCTCGCAGCCGGCCGGCCAGCGCGGCAGCGCCCGGATGATCCGGAAGCACCACGAATTCCATGTCGCCTCGTTCCCCGTCCCCTCGTTGCCCCCGGATGGTGCCGGTGCGCGTGAACGCACCGGCACCGGAGGTGATCACCAGAAGCAGACGATCGCGTAGCCGCAGCCGGCGAAGTCGTTGCAGCTTCCGACGCCGAGACACTTCGTGAGCTCGTCGAAGTCGCCGACTTCCTGCAGCATGGGGGGCTCGTAAATCGCGGACATGGATGTCCTCCCGTGTCGGATCGTTCGGGCCGACCTGTTCGGCCCGTGATCTGTCAGGGAAGCTACGGGGCTGAATGTCCCAAGAGCATGGGGCAGTTGTCCTATGCCGGTCCTGTCAGCTGTCCCACCGCCGCTGCCGTACCCATCCCCATCCGACGGCGGCGACGGTCCAGGCGAGCAGCACCGTGAACCCGAAGGCGGTGTGCGGGGAGTCGACGGTGAGCAGTTCGTTTCCGGCCTGGTCCGGGAAGTAGCGGGACATCTCCTTGGTCGCTCCGATGAGCGACAGGATGTGCGTCCCGGCGAGCACCATCGGCAGAAGGATGGCCAGCGGTACGACGGCGCTGCGGGCGACGGCCGCGATACCGGCCGCGAACAGGCACATCAGGGTCAGATAGACGACGGAGCCGGCCAGGGCGCGCAGGACGCCGCTCGCGCCGAGCGAGGAGCCGTGGGACCCGAGCGCCGCCTGCGTGACGAGGTAGCCGAGGAGGGTGACCGGGACGGAGACGGTGAGGGCCGCCAGGGCGGTGACGCTCATCTTCGCCGCGTAGAGGCGTCCGCGCCGGGGCACCGCGAGCAGGGAGACGCGCATCATCCCGGACGTGTACTCGCTGGTGACGACGAGCACCCCGAACACGATCAGCGCCAACTGGCCGTAGAGGATGCCGTCGAGGCCGGCCTGCTCGGGGGTGAAGTCGGAGCGCAGGCTCGGGTTGTCGGACTCCAGCGCGTTCTTCGCTGACCAGCCGCCGAGGGCCGCGATGAGGATGCTGACCACCGCGAACAGCAGCAGCGACACCTGGGTGCCGCGGATGCCGCGCAGCTTGGTGGTCTCGGCGCGTACGGCCGCGAGTGTCTCAGACACGGGAGTCCCTGCCTTCCTCACCGGTGATGCCTGTGTCGACGCCTGCGCTGCGGGCCGCGCCCGCCTCGCCGATGACCCCGAGGAAGGTGTCCTCCAACGACCCGGCGTGGGTGCTCAGTTCGTCGAGCGGGAAGCCGCCCTTCGCGGCGATCCGGCTGACGTCCGCGGCCGGCATGCCGACGACGTCGAGGCCGCCGCCGGGGATGCGTGTCACGGTGGCACCTCCGCTCACCAGCTCCCTTGCGAGCCGGTCGGGTTCGTGGGTGCGAACCCGGACGTAGGAGCTTCCGTGGCGGGCGAGGAACTCCGACATGCCGGTGTCCGCCAGGAGTTGGCCGCGGCTGATGACGACCAGGTGATCGGCGACCAGGGCCATCTCCGTCATCAGGTGGCTGGAGATGAGGACGGTACGGCCCTCGTCGGCCATCGAGCGCAGCAGGTCGCGCAGCCAGCGGATGCCTTCCGTGTCCAGTCCGTTGACCGGTTCGTCGAGCACCAGGACGGGCGGGTCGCCGAGCAACGCCGCGGCGAGGCCCAGCCGTTGACCCATTCCCAGGGAGAAGGTGCCGATCCTGCGCCGGGCCGCGTCCGCCAGCCCGACCGTCTCCAGCACCTGGCCGACCCGGCCCTGGGCGATCCGGTTGCTCTGGGCGAGCCAGCGCAGATGGTCGCGGGCGGTCAGGCCGCGGTGCGGGGCCGAGGTCTCCAGCAGGGCGCCGACGTGCCGGAGGGGGTAGGTCAGGTCGACGTAGGCGCGCCCGTCGATCCGGGCCGTTCCGGTGTCCGGGCGGGTCAGGCCCAGCATCATCCGCATCGTGGTCGACTTCCCGGCGCCGTTCGGTCCGAGGAAGCCGGTGACGGCTCCGGGCCGCACCGTGAAGGTCAGGCCGTCCACGACGGTGGCCTGCCCATACCGTTTCGTCAGGTTCTGGACGTCAATCACACGACGAGTCTGGCCGCGCCGGACGTCGGAGACATCGGACCGGGGTCGGGACGGGGAGGGACGGTTTCACGGCCCGGACTCATACCGGGGTATGAATTCCTTTTCGGCCACACTTTCGGTACGCGGCTCCGGGCCGTCCTCAATACGGCAGTGTCGCGAGGACGTGGAAGCCCGTCGCGCCGGGTCGGGGCCCCGCGGTGAGGGTGCCGCCGTGCGCGGCGACCCGTTCCTTCATCCCGACGAGCCCCATCCCGCCGCCGGGGACGGTCGCCCGGTGCCCGGGCCCCGGCCCCTCGTCGGTGACGTCGATCGTCAGCAGTCCGGCCCGCGCGGTGACGCGGACGAGACAGCGGGTCGGAGCGGCGTGTTTGACGACGTTGGTCAGCGCCTCCTGGACGATGCGGAAGGCGGCCAGCGCGACGCCGTCGGGCGGTTCCTCCGCGTGATCGGTGCGCAGGTCGACGGCGACGCCCGCCGCCTCGGCCGTACGGACCAGGGAGGGCAGGTCCGCCATGCCGCGGACCGGCTGGAGGTCCCGCTGTTCGTCGCCGTGCTCGCGGCGCAGCACCTTCAGGGTGGCCCGCATGTCACGCAGCGCCCGGCGGCTGACGTCCTCGATGACGGTGAGGGCCTCGCGCGCCTCCTCGGGGTGGGTGGCGACGACATGGTTGGCCACACCGGCCTTGATCGCGATCAGGCCCACGCTGTGCGTGACGACGTCGTGGATGTCCCGGGCGATCCGTATACGTTCCTCGACCTTGGCCTGTTCGGCCGCCTGCTCGATGGTGCGCCGCAGACTCTCGCGTCGCTCCCGCACAGCCGCCCCCGCAGCCCACGTCGTCCCCAACACCAGCAGCCCGAACAGCAGTTGCACCGCCAGGGTGCCGCCCTGGTAGTTGCTGCCGCCCGTCACCGTCAGCAGGGCCGCGCCCGCCGCGCTCGCCCCGCCGACGAGCACGGCCGACCGCCCGAGCTGTTGCCGTCGTGTCGTCGCGACCATGTACAGGGCGTAGGCGGCGGCCAGGAAGACGGCCGGACCGAGCCCGGCGGCCAGCGCCGCGCAGGATCCGGTGAGGACGATCGCGAACACCGGCACCGGCCACAGGCGTCGTACGGCGAGCGGCAGCGCGGTGGCGAGCGAGAGCAGTGCGACGGTGGTCCCGTCGGACGTGCCGCCGGTACCGGGGCGTACCACCATCAACTGAGGGAGCAGGGCGAACCCGAGGGCGGCCGCCCCGTCGAGGAGGATCAGACGTCGGCGCGAGACATCTCCCATGCGCCGAACCTATGCGGTCGATCGGACGGACGTCCAACTCGGCCTGAAGGCGACCATACGCCTTTACTCGGCGTTGACCGGCCGCTTCGTGCGCTTAGGCTGGCACGGTCTTTGCAGGCGAGTACGCTTATACCACGGGGGTGTGAAGTCGTGCGGATCAACCTGTTCATTCTGAGTGAGGATCCCGTCTTCCTGGCCGGACTTGAAGCGATTGTCGAACAGGACGACAGCGTCCACCTCATCGGCGCCGCGGTGGACGAATCCCGCGGCCTTCGATGTCTCAAGAGCAACCCGCTCCGGCCCGACGTCGTGATCATCGGCGAACCGTCGTCCAGACGCGCCATTTGCAGGAACGTTGCGTGGGTCGTGTCCACATACCGTCAGGAGAAGTCCCGGCCGCAGATCGTCGTGGTGTCGCAGAACGAGTACGACGACGTGATCGTCTCCGCCCTGCGCCTCGGCGTGAACGGGTACCTGGCCCGCATCGCGAGCCCGGAGGAACTGCTGCAGTCCCTGCCCATCGTGGCGCGCGGGGGCGCCGCGTTCAGCCCCACGATCGCCGCCCGCTTCAGCAAATATTTCGCCACCATGCAAAGGCTTCCCGAGCCCCCCGAATTCTCCCGGCTGACCGCCAGGGAGGGCGAGATACTGAAACTGCTCGCGGACGGTCTGAACAACCGTCAGATCGCCCGGCGACTGTTCCTCGCCGAGAAAACCGTACGCAATTACGTCTCCCGCATCTTCACCAAGCTGGAGGTGCACGACCGGGCCGCCGCCGCACTGCGGGCCCGCGACGCCGGTTTCGGCGACCATGCGGACGCCGTACTCCCGCAACCCGCCTGACAGCTCCGTCCCCTGAACAGTCGCGCACCGCGACATCGGTCGCGGTGCGTGCCACGGGACATCTCTCGACCGGCCTCACGGGCAGCGCGCTCGATCCGCGCCCACGCCTCCCGCGCGGATGACGTGAATCACGTGAGGGTCCACATGTCGGGGCTTTGCATGACCATACGCGGTGATGCATAATCTTCCTATGTCCAAGGTCCTCACGTCCCTCCCCGCCGGCGAACGCGTCGGCATCGCCTTCTCCGGCGGTCTCGACACCTCCGTCGCGGTCGCGTGGATGCGCGACAAGGGCGCCATCCCGTGCACCTACACCGCGCACATCGGCCAGTACGACGAGCCCGACATCGACTCGGTGCCCGGCCGCGCGAAGACCTACGGTGCCGAGATCGCGCGCCTGGTCGACTGCCGGGCCGCGCTGGTCGAGGAGGGGCTGGCCGCGCTCACCTGCGGGGCGTTCCACATCCGCTCGGGCGGGCGGGCGTACTTCAACACCACCCCGCTGGGCCGTGCCGTCACCGGCACCCTCCTGGTGCGGGCGATGCTGGAGGACAACGTCCAGATCTGGGGCGACGGCTCGACCTTCAAGGGCAACGACATCGAGCGGTTCTACCGCTACGGCCTGCTGGCCAACCCGAACCTGCGGATCTACAAGCCCTGGCTGGACGCGGACTTCGTGACCGAGCTCGGCGGCCGCAAGGAGATGTCGGAGTGGCTGGTCGCGCACCAGCTGCCGTACCGGGACTCGACCGAGAAGGCGTACTCCACCGACGCCAACATCTGGGGCGCCACGCACGAGGCCAAGACCCTGGAGCACCTCAACACCGGCATCGAGACCGTCGAGCCGATCATGGGCGTCAAGTTCTGGGACCCGTCGGTCGAGATCGCGCCCGAGGACGTGACGATCGGCTTCGACCAGGGCCGCCCGGTGACCATCAACGGCAAGGAGTTCGGCTCCGCCGTCGACCTGGTCATGGAGGCCAACGCGATCGGCGGCCGGCACGGCCTGGGCATGTCCGACCAGATCGAGAACCGGATCATCGAGGCGAAGAGCCGCGGCATCTACGAGGCGCCCGGCATGGCCCTGCTCCACGCGGCCTACGAGCGTCTCGTCAACGCGATCCACAACGAGGACACCGTCGCCCAGTACCACAACGAGGGCCGGCGCCTCGGCCGTCTGATGTACGAGGGCCGCTGGCTGGACCCGCAGGCCCTGATGATCCGCGAGTCGCTCCAGCGGTGGGTCGGCGCGGCGGTCACGGGTGAGGTCACCCTGCGCCTGCGTCGGGGCGAGGACTACTCGATCCTCGACACCACGGGTCCGGCGTTCTCGTACCACCCGGACAAGCTCTCCATGGAGCGCACCGAGGACTCGGCCTTCGGTCCGGTGGACCGGATCGGCCAGCTCACCATGCGCAACCTCGACATCGCCGACTCCCGCGCCAAGCTGGAGCAGTACGCGGGCCTCGGCCTGATCGGCACCGGCAGCCCGACCATCGGCGCGTCCCAGGCCGCGGCGACGGGCCTCATCGGCACCATGCCGGAGCTCCCCGAGGGCGGCGCCGAGGCGATCGCGTCCCGCGGCGAGGTCTCGGAGGACGAGGCGCTGCTGGACCGGGCGGCGATGGAGTTCGGCACGGACTGACGCGGTACGGCTCGAGAAAGGCCGGTTCCCACGCCACCGACGGCACCGGAACCGGCCTTTCCGCATGTCCGCAGGGGCCTCGACCGGGCACGCCTCCGCATGTCCGCAGGGGCCTCGACCGGGCACGCCCGGAAACCGGCTTCGGGCCGGCCGCGCACGGACCCGCCCTCTGAGCCGACCCCGCCACCACAAACCCCCGCCTCACCGCCCCACAGGCGGCCCGCCTCACCGCGCCACACGCCCCCGCCTCACCGCGCCGCAGGCACCCGCCCCTCCCGCGACCGCATCAACGGCTGGATCCGCGTCCCGAACTGCTCGATCCCGTCGAGGAAGTCGTCGAACACCAGCATGATCCCCTTGGTCCCCTCGACCCCGGCGATCTCGTCCAGCATGCGCGCGACACTCTCGTACGACCCGACGAGCGTCCCCATGTTGAAGTTCACGGCGCCCTCGGGCAGCACGATGGTGCGGGCCGTGGAGGAGTCGTCGGCGGTGGTGTCCGTGGCCGACTCCCCCGCCATGTAGGCCAGCGCCGCGTGGTCGGCGCCCGCGTGGTAGTCCTGCCACTTCGCGCGGGCGGCCTCGTCGGTCTCGTCGGCGATGACCATGAACAGGGACAGGGCCCCGACGTCCCGGCCGGTCTCCCGCGCCGCCTGGACCAGCGTGGCCGCGCTGTCCGAGAAGGCCAGCGGTGTGTTCACCCCGCTGCCCAGGATGAAGTTGTAGTCGGCGTGCTCCGCGGCGAACCGCATCCCCGTACCGCTCTGTCCGGCGGCCACGATGTCGATGTGCCCGTCCGCCGGGCGCGGCGAGAGCACACAGCCGTCCATCTCGTAGAACTCGCCCTTGAAGTCGCTGACGCCCTCGCTCCACAGCTCCTTCATCACCGTCACGTACTCCTCGGCCCGCGCGTACCGGTTGCCGAAGTGCTCGTCGCCGGGCCAGACACCCATCTGCGCGTACTCGCCCGGCGCCCAGCCGGTGACGATGTTGACGCCGAAGCGGCCGGGGGCGATGGAGTCGACCGTGACCGCCATGCGCGCGACGATCGCCGGCGGGAGGGCGAGGATCGGTGTGGAGGCGTACAGCTTGATCCGCTCGGTGACCGCGGCCAGCCCCGCCATCAGCGTGAACGACTCCAGACAGTGGTCCCAGAACTCGGTCTCGCCGCCGAAGCCCTTGAGTTTGATCATCGAGAGGGCGAAGTCGAACCCGTGCTCCTCGGCCTTCTGCACGACGGCCTTGTTGAGCTCGAAGGTCGGCATGTACTGCGGGGAACTCTTCGAGATGAGCCAGCCGTTGTTGCCGATGGGGATGAAGACACCGATGTCCATGCCGCTCCTCATGATCGGAGACTGCCCGGTCCGACGGCACGGTACACGGCCGATGTTTCGGCAACTTCCTGTGAAGTAAGGGCAGTTGAGGGAGGGGAGGGACGAGGAACAGCCCGTCGGAAACTGTGAAGCAGGTTTCGAACGGAAACGGGAACGATAAGTTCCCTCCATGAACGCGCGGCTCGCTCTTCTCGGCACGGTCACCCCTGGTGCGACGGAGAGCGAGGTCTTCCGGCTGGCGCTCGGGCATGCGGTCGGTGAGCTGAGCGCACTCGGCGGGACCGTGCACCTGCGCGGACCGATGTCCGCCCTGCGCCTGGTGTCGTCCGTCGGTCTGCCGCCCGCCCTGACCCGTTCCTGGGAGATCGTCGACCAGGAGGGCCCGCTGGCCCCGGCCCGCGCGCTCCAGCAGGGCAGGGGCGTCTGGGTGCCGCTGTCCCAGGACGTGCCGCAGGAGGACCCCTGGCCCGGCACCGGCCTCGCCGCCCTGCCCGTGTTCAGCGGCCGGCGCAGCATCGGCGCGCTGACGGTCCTGGCCGGCGAGCAGGGCGAGCCCACCCCCGAGCACTGGGACTTCCTGCGGGACGTCGTCGCCTGGACCGAGGACCGGATGGCGCAGGCTCCGCCGCCGTCGGGGCCCAACCAGGGGGAGCTGGGCGGCGAGCGGCTGCGACAGGCGCTGAAGGAGGTCCAGGTCGGCTCGTGGGACTGGGACATCCGCAACGGCGACCTGATCTGGGACGAGGCCGCGCTGGAGCTGTACGGCACGCTGCCCGCCGACTTCACCGGCCGGATCGACAACTGGATGCGGATCGTCCACCCCGACGACCTGGCCCCCACCCTCGCGGCGGCGCAGCAGGCGATCCTCGACCACTCCGTCTACGAGGCCGAGTACCGCGTACGGCGCCTGGACGGCACCTGGGGCTGGACGCAGGCCCGCGGCCGGGCGACCTACGACGAGCGGGGCGAGCCCCTGAGGATGATCGGGGTCGGCTGGGAGAGCAACGAGTCGCGCACCGCGCGGGACGCCCTCAGCAGGGCCCTCAGGCACATGAGCGACGGCTTCCTCGCGGTGGACGACGAGTGGCGGATCACCTTCGCCAACCTGGAGGCGGAACGCTTCCTCGGATTCTCCGAGGAGGAGCTGTTCGGGCGCCTGCTGTGGGACCTGCCCGCCACCCGGCAGGTCCCGGGCCTCAAGGAGAGCTGTCTGTCGGCCGCTGCGGAGGAGAAGTCCTCCGGGTTCGACGTGTACATCGCGGACTGCCGGCGGCGCCTGCACGTGCGGCTGGTGCCGGGGCCCGACGGCCGCACCCTCTACTTCCAGGACGTCACGGAGAAGCGCCGGCTGGCGGAGGAACGGCAGGCGGCCGAGCGCGCCGCTGCCGAGCGGGCGGTGCGGATCGCCGAGCTGACCATGGAGCTCGCCAAGGCGACGACCTCGCGGGACGTGGTGGACGCGGTCGCCCGCCGGGTGCTGCCGCCGTTCGCCGCCTCGGGGCTGATGGTCCAGGTCAGCGAGGGTGACCGGCTCCACCACGTCGGCGCGGTCGGCTACCCCCGGGACTTCGTGGCCCTCCTCGACAGCCGCCCCCGCGCGACGACCGGCGACCCCGCCTGGGACACCATCGCCTCCGGGCTGCCGCTGTTCATGTCGGCGCCCCACGAGTACGCCACCCGCTATCCCGAACTGGCCGACTTCCCCGCGCGCGGTGACAAGAAGTCCTGGGCGTTCCTGCCGCTGACGGCGTCCGGGCACACCTTCGGCGTCTGCGTCGTCTCCTTCGACCGGCCGCGGGTGCTCGACGACGAGGAACGCGCCCTGCTCACCACGATCACCGCCCTCGTCGCCCAGTCCCTTGAGCGGGCCCGGCTCTACGACGCCGAGCACACCCGGTCCCGGGAACTCCAGCGCAGCCTGCTCCCCCAGGCGCTGCCCGACCTGCCCGCGTGCACGGCGGCGGCACGCTATCTGCCGGCCGGACCGGGCGCGGACGTGGGCGGCGACTGGTACGACATCATCCCGCTCTCCGGCGGACAGGTCGCGCTGGTCGTCGGTGACGTGATGGGGCACGGCCTGCCCGAGGCGGCCACCATGGGCCGGCTGCGCACCGCGGTGCACACCCTGGCCGACCTGGAGCTGCCGCCCGACGAGATCCTCGGCCACCTCAACGACATCGTCGGCGGCATGGGAGAGGCGTCGTACGCCACCTGTCTGTACGCGCTCTACGACCCGACGACCCGGGTCTGCTCCATCGCCCGGGCCGGCCATCCACCGCCCGCCCTGGTGCGGCCCGACGGAACCGTGCACTTCCCCGAGCCGGACGCCGATCCCCCGCTGGGCGCGGCCAAGCCGCCGTTCGAGACGACCGAGTTGGAGGTGCCCGAGGGCAGTCTGCTCGTGCTGTACACCGACGGGCTGGTGGAATCGGCGAAGCGGGAGATCGACGAGGGCATGGCGGAGCTGGCGCGGCTGCTCGGCGCCGCCCACGCGGACGGGACCGCCGTAGACCTTGAACGGCTGTGCGACACGCTGACGGCCGGTCTGCTGCCGGCGGACCAGCAGGCGGCCGACGACGCGGCGTTCCTGGTGGCCCGTCTGCACGCGCTGGAGGCCGACCGGATGGCCGCCTGGTCGCTGCCCGAGGACCCGAAGGCGGCGAGCCAGGCCCGCCGCCACGTCCGCGAACAGCTCGCGACCTGGGACTTGGACGACCTGTCCCCCACCACGGAACTCCTGGTCAGCGAACTGGTGGGCAACGTCGTCCGGCACGCCCGCGGACCCGTCAGGCTGCGCCTCCTGCACACCACCGAGCTGATCTGCGAGGTCTACGACAGCAGCCAGACCATGCCCCGTATCCGCCACGCCACGGAGACCGACGAGGGCGGCCGCGGCCTGCAGCTCATCTCGGCCCTCTCCACGCGTTGGGGCGCCCGCTACACCCCCACCGGCAAGTGCATCTGGACGGAACAGTCCCTGCGCGCCCCTGAACAGCCCCCGGAGGTGGTGTTCCTGAACCCGGCGGACTTCGACGAGGACTGGGAGGCGCTCCTCTGACCACGCGCGTGACCACGCGCGCCCGTTCGGCCCAGCACCACGGGCCGCGCCCCGGGCGCGTCCCTAGGGTCGCGGTGACGGCTGTTCCGTCCCCGCCCGAAAGGCACGACCCATGGGAATACGCACCACGCTCACCGGCACGGCGGTGGCCGTCCTGGCCGCCACGGGACCGCTGACCGGCGTCGCACACGCTCAAGACGACCTGGACTGCGCCGACTTCGTCTACCAGGAGGACGCGCAGGAACGCTTCGACCTCGACCGCACCGACCCCAATCGGCTCGACGAGGACCAGGGTCCCGACGACGGCATCGCCTGTGAGGTGCTGCCCCGAAGGGACACCGCGGCCATGAGCGAGGTCCTGCCGCTCACCACGCCCACCACGCTCACCACGCCCCTCGCGACGCCCCTGCCCACGCTCGGCGTCCAGGGCGGGTCCGGAGGCAGCGTGGGCCCGGCGGGTTTCGAGCGGGCGATCGGGGTGGTGCTGGCCCTCGGCGGGGCCGGGCTCGCCGGCGCCCATGTGGTGCGGCGGCGTCGCGCCACGCACCCGCACTCCCGCCTCAGGGATCGATGAGCCCGGCCCTTATGGCATAGCGGGTCAGCTCCAGCCGGTCCCGCATCCCCAGCTTCTGCAGCAGATTCGCCCTGTGCCGCTCGACCGTCTTCGCGCTGATGAACAGCAGCTCACCGATCTCCTTCGTGGTGTGCCCCTCGGCGACGAGCTTGAGGATCTCCTCCTCGCGCTCGGTGACGGCTCGCGCGGGCAGGTCGTCACCGCGGTGCAGCCGGTCGAGGTAGGAGCGGACCAGGGCCCGCTCGGCCCCGGGATACACGAAGGACTCGTCGCGTACGGCGGCCCGACACGCCTCGACGAGATCGCGGTCGGCGACGGACTTGAGGACGTATCCGCTGGCGCCGGCCTTGAGCGCCTCGAAGAAGTACTGCTCGTTGTCGTACATCGTCAGGATCAGGATCCGCAGGTCCGGCAGTCGGCGGGACAGCTCACGGGCGGCCTGCAGTCCCGTCATCCGGGGCATCGCGATGTCCAGCACGGCCAGATCGACCTCACGCGCGCGTGCCAGCTCGACCGCCTCGGCGCCGTCCCCGGCCTCGGCCACGACCGTGAGGTCCGGCTCCCCCTCCAGGATCAGCCGCACCCCCCGCCGTACGAGCGTGTGGTCGTCGGCGAGCAGCACCCGGGTCGGCGCGGCCATCAGCTCACCCCCGCGGCGACCGGTATCCGCAACCGCACGTCCGTCCCCGTCCCGGGCCCGGCCGCCACCGAGAGGGCCGCCCCGACCAGCAGCGCCCGCTCCCGCATGCCCTGTATCCCGGCCCCTTCGGCCGCCCCGCGAAGCCCACTGCCGTTGTCCCGCACGAGCAGCTCGACACCCCCCGCGACCGGCTGGAGCCGCACCTCGGCACGGTCGGCGGCGGAGTGCCGCGCGGTGTTCGTGAGCCCCTCCTGGGCCACCCGGTAGACGACCAGTTCCGACTCCTCGGTCAGCCGGGGCAGATCGCCGCCGACGTGATGGCGCACGGTCAGCCCGTGCGTGGTGAACTCGGCCGCGAGCGAGCGCAGAGCACTCGGCAGCCCCAGCTCCTCCAGCACACCGGGCCGCAGCCGCCGCGCGATCCGACGGATCTCGTCGAGCCCGGCCCGGGTCGCCTCCTGCGCCTGCCCGACCTCCTCGCGCAGTTCCTCGGGCGCCCGGTCGGCGACCCTCTTCAGCTGCAGCAGCACGGCGGTCAGCGTCTGCCCGACCTCGTCGTGCAGCTCACGCGCGACCCGGTGCCGCTCCCGCTCCTGCGCGGAGAGCGCGTGGGCCGCCCCGGTCGCCCGCTCGGCCTCCAGGCGGTCCAGCATCTTGTTGTACGTCGTGATCAGCGCGGCCGTCTCGGAAGGACCGGAGACGGGTGCGCGCACCCCGGGACGCAGCAGGTCGGCGGCGGCCATGGCCCGCCCCAGCCGCTGCAGCGGGACGAGCCCGACCCGCAGCACCAGGGCATTGGCCACCAGCAGCAGACCGAGCCCCGCGAGGACGACCACGGCCTCCCCCTGCCGTACGGGCGTCGACACGGTGACCGGCCCCAGCAGCAGCGCGGCGGCGACGACGAGGCCCGCGGCGTTGAGCGAGAAGATCCGCCAGAACAGCGACACGGCCCTGCCCTCACTCCCCTCGTACGACGCCCGAGGCCCCAGCCTCCACGGTCCCCGCCGCTCGCGTATATCCGTCACGTCACCCATATCGCCACCGTACGGGGAGCTGGCAGCATGCAAACCCGGCACCCGTGATCACTCGCACCACTCATTCGAACCACAAGGGGAAGAAACGTGTCTGCTCCACGCCTGAGGGCGACGCCGCTGCCGGGAATCGGGGTCCAGTACGACCTCATGACCCGCGAGGACCGCCATCTGTCCGTGGTGGCGCACCGCGACGGGGCCCGCACGGTGAGCGTCTACCGGGCCGACGACCCCGACTCCTGCGCACAGTCACTGCGCCTGACGGGCTCCGAGGCGGGCGCCCTGATCGACGCGCTGAAGCCCTCCCACCACAGCGCGAGCCTCCTCTACACCACCGACCTGGGCCTGGTGGCCGAGCGCATCGAGGTGGCGGCCGGCTCCCGCTGGAACGGGCGGGTCCTCGGCGACACCAAGATGCGCACCGACACGGGAGCCTCCGTCGTGGCGGCGCTGCGCCGCGCAGAGGCGATCCCGTCCCCCGCCCCCGACTTCCGCCTGGCGGGCGGCGACATCCTCATCGTGGTGGGCACCCGCGAGGGCGTGGACGCCGCTGCGGCGATCCTGGGGCGGGAGTAGGAAACATGCACTCCGCGGTCCTCCTGATCGAGTTCGGCTCGATCATCCTCGGCCTGGGTCTCCTCGGCCGCTTCGCCGCCCGTTTCCGCCTGTCCCCCATCCCCCTCTACCTCCTGGCCGGCCTGGCCTTCGGCGAGGGTGGCCTGCTGCCGCTGGGCGCGAGCGAGGAGTTCGTGTCGATAGGCGCGGAGATCGGAGTGATCCTCCTGCTCCTGATGCTCGGCCTGGAGTACACGGCCGGTGACCTGGTCACCAACCTCAAGGCCCACTACCCCTCGGGCCTGGTCGACGGCGCCCTCAACGCCCTCCCGGGAGCAGCGGCCGCCCTGCTGCTGGGCTGGGGCCCGGTGGCGGCGGTGGTCCTGGCGGGCGTCACCTGGATCTCCTCCTCGGGCGTCATAGCGAAGGTTCTGGGCGACCTCGGCAGGGTCGGCAACAGGGAAACCCCGGTCATCCTGAGCGTCCTGGTCCTGGAGGACCTGGCGATGGCGGTCTACCTGCCCATCGTCACCGCACTGGTGGCCGGGGCGGGCCTCATGGCCGGAAGCATCACCCTGGCCATCGCCCTCGGAGCCGCGGGCCTGGTCCTCTTCGTCGCGGTCCGCTACGGCCGCCTGATCTCCCGTTTCGTCTCCAGCGACGACCCGGAGAAGCTCCTCCTGGTGGTCCTGGGCCTGACGATCCTGGTGGCAGGAGTGGCACAGCAACTCCAAGTCTCGGCGGCGGTGGGCGCGTTCCTGGTCGGCATAGCCCTCTCGGGAGAGGTGGCGGAGGGCGCCCACACCCTCCTGAGCCCCCTGCGGGACCTGTTCGCGGCGGTCTTCTTCGTCTTCTTCGGCCTCCACACCGACCCGGCGAGCATCCCCCCGGTCCTGCTCCCCGCGCTGGCCCTCGCCCTGATCACCGCGGCCACGAAGATCGCCACCGGCTACTGGGCGGCCCGCCGAGCCGGCATCTCCCCCAAGGGCCGCTGGCGCACCGGCGGCGCCCTGGTGGCCCGCGGCGAGTTCTCGATCGTCATAGCGGGCCTGGCGGTCTCAGCCGGCATAGAACCCTCCCTGGGCCCCCTCGCCACGGCCTACGTCCTCATCCTGGTCATCCTCGGCCCCCTCACGGCCCGCTACACAGAGCCCTTGGCAACGAGACTGACGACCCCCCGGAACCCCCCACAGAACGCACCACGCACAACAGAGGCGACGGTGGGGCGGGAGGGCGCATAGGGGATGCCGGGTTCGGTTGTCGGGCGACCATCAGCTGCGCTGGGCTTGGGCCGGGCGCGTATCGAGGTGCCGGGTCCGGTTGTCGGGCGACCATCAGCTGCGCTGGGCTTGGGCCGGGCGCGTATCGAGGTGCCGGGTCCGGTTGTCGGGCGACTGCGAGTCCGTCGTGGCCGGTCGCGCAGTTCCCCGCGGGCAGCTGCGCTGGGCTTGGGCCGGGCGCCTATGGGGGTGCCAGGTGAGGTGGTCGGGCGGCTACCGGCCGGTGGGGGCTGGTCGCGCAGTTCCCCGCGCCCCTAGGGGGTTGCAGTGACCCGGCGCCAGGACGGGCCGTTCGCCGGGCCGCGCGGCACGACGGGCCGCAAGCCGCCGACGGCGCGCAGGGGACGGGGTGGGGGGTGTCCGCCCGCAGCGGCCGGCGTCCGTTACAGGGCACATCGCAAGGCACAGCAACCGCCGGACCGAGGACGGACACCCCCCACCCCGGCCCCGACCCACCCACCGAACCACTCGCGCTACACAAGCCCCCACCGAACCCGCAGCTGCGCCGCAGGCATCAGGGGCGCCCCGGACGCACCCCACACTGGCCAGCCCCCCACACCCCCTGGCAGGATCACCGCCATGCCCCCGCCGCAGTCCCCCCGCCTCAACCGCCGCCAGGCACTCCAGACCGCGGCCGCCGCCCTCGTCGCCCTCGCCCTGATCCTCTGGTGGCTGCTCCCCCTGGGCGAGACCCCCCCGAGCGGCACGATCACCTTCAGCACGGGCACAAAGGCAGGCGTCTACCAGAAGTACGGCGAACTCCTCCGCGACGAGATCCACAAGGACATGCCGGACCTGACGGTCAAGCTGGAGACCAGCGCTGGCTCCCAGGAGAACGTCAGACTCGTCGCGACCGGAAAGTCCGACTTCGCCATCGCCGCCGCCGACGCGGTGGAGACCTACCAGCAGAACGGCGACCCCGGCGCCGACCGACTCCGCGGCCTGGCCCGCCTCTACGACGACTACGTACAGCTCGTCGTCCCCGCCGACTCGGACATCCACACCGTCGCCGACCTGAAGGGCAAACGCGTCTCCATCGGCGTCCCCAACTCCGGCGTACGCCTGATAGCGGACCGCGTCCTCGACGCCGCCGGCATCGACCCGGACAAGGACATCCAGCCGAGAGCCGAGGGCATCGACACCGGCCCCAAGCTCCTCGGCCACGGCCTGGACGCGTTCTTCTGGTCCGGCGGCCTCCCCACCGACGGCCTCAAGCAACTCGCCGAACGCTCCGCGTTCCGCTTCGTCCCGATCGAACCCTCCCTCGTGGCGACGCTGCACGCCGAGGGCGAGCCCACCCGCTACTACCGTGCCACCAACATGCCGGCCTCGGCATACCCGTCCGTCCAGAACAACACGACCGTCCCGACGATGGCCGTCTCCAACCTGCTGATCACCCGCAAGGACATGGACCCCGAGCTCACCGAGTGGCTCACCCGGACCGTGATCAAGAGCAGGGACGGCATCGGCCGGCACGTCCACTCCGCGCAGCTGGTGGACGTACGCACGGCGATCTACACCGACCCGGTCCCGCTGCACGACGGCGCCCGCCGCTACTACCGCTCGGTCAAGCCGTAGGACGGCTGCGGGGCACGGAGACCTTCACCACCAGCCCGTGCGGTTCGTGGTGGCCGTACGAGATCGCACCGCCGCCCGCGGCCAGCAGGGCCCGTGAGATGGAGAGCCCGAGCCCGGACCCCTTGATGTTCTGGTGCCGCCCGCTGCGCCAGAACCGGTCGCCGACGCGGGCGAGTTCCTCGTCGGTGAGCCCGGGCCCGCGGTCGGCGACGACGACGGTCGAGGTGTCCCCGTCGGCGGCGACGGTGACCTCGACGGTCTCGTCCTTCGGCGTGAACTTGAGCGCGTTGTCGATGACCGCGTCGAGGGCACTGGAGAGCGTGACGGGGTCGGCCCAGGCGGTGGTGGGCGGACAACTCCCCACCAGCCGGACTCCCTTGGCGTCGGCGGTGGGTGTCCAGGCGGCGACCCGTTCGGCGGTGAGTTCGCCGATGTCGGTGACTGCGAGGTCCGCCTCGGTGTGCTCGGCGAGCGCGAGGTCGAGAAGGTCGTCGAGCACCTGGGCGAGCCGTTTGCCCTCGGCCTGAACGGAGGCGATCTCGGTGTTCCCCTCGGGCAGTTCGAAGGCGAGCAGCTCGATACGGAGCAGGAGGGCGGCGAGCGGATTCCTCAACTGGTGCGACGCGTCGGCGACGAAGGCCCGCTGCTGCTCCAGCACGTCCTCGACGTTGTCGGCCATCTCGTTGAACGACTTTGCCAGCCGCCGGAGTTCGGGCGGTCCGCCGGCGACCGCGACCCGTGACTTCAGGGCTCCGCTCGCGATCGAGTGCGTGGTGGCGTCGAGGATCCGTACGGGTCGGAGCACCCATCCGGTCAGCCGCAGCGCGGCACCGACGGCCAGCAGCATGGCGGCGAGTTCGCCGGCGAAGATCACGAGCCAGCCGTGCAGGATCCGTGAACGCATCGGCCCGGTGGGCGAGTCGGTGACGACGACCGCGACGACGTCGCCGTCCCGGATCACCGGCGAGGCGACGACGAGCCGGCCCCGCTGCCAGGGCCACACCTGCTTGGGATCCTGACTGCGGCGGCTGAGCAGCGCCTCGCCGAACGCGTCGCGCACCTCGCCCTGCTGGGGGAGGAACCATGCGCGGGGCGCCGTGGCCATGGGTACGTCGCCGTCGTAGAAGACACCGGCGCGGATGCCGTAGACCTTGTAGTAGCTGGCGAGTTCGCTCTCCAGGGTCTCCAGGCGCTCGTCGGAGGCGTCGGTGACGAACTGGGCGAGCGCCGCGAAGTGCGCGGTGTCGTCGATCCGGTCGACGACGACCTTCTGCTGCTGAGCGCTGGCCACCCCGATGGCCAGCGGCACGCCGAGGGCCAGCAGCACGGCGGCCATGAGGATGATGAGCAGCGGAAGCAGACGTGTACGCACGACACCTACGCCCCGGACCGAAGCCGCGAGGACCGACCCGCACGGGAACCGCTGTGCGACAACCCGGCCGCACCGCGCACACCCAGACCCACCCGCACCGCACCCCACCGAGGCCGAGGACCGTCACCCGAGCGGCCCGGACCACCCGAACCACCCGACCGGCCCGAGCCGAGCCGCCCCCGCCCACCACCGCACACGCGGGCACCGCCACCGCGCCACTCACCCGCGCCCACAGCCACCGTCCTCACCCGACCCGAATCCCTCCCCCGAGCCTCGCACAACTCCTCGCCCCACACCGTCACCCGAAGCCCCACCGCACCGAGCCCCCACCGCACCCGAGGGCCCAGCACACCCCAAGCCCCCACCGCACCCGAAGCCCCACGCACCCACCCGCAGGCCCCTCACACCCCCGGCGCCACCAACCGGTACCCAACCCCCCGCACCGTCTCGATCAGCGCCGGCATCCGCAGCTTCGCGCGCAGGGACGCCACATGCACCTCCAGCGTGCGGCCCGTCCCCTCCCAGCTGGTGCGCCAGACCTCGCTGATGATCTGCTCGCGGCGGAAGACGACTCCTGGCCGCTGGGCGAGCAGCGCGAGGAGGTCGAACTCCTTGCGGGTGAGCTGGACGACCGTGCCGTCCACGGTGACCTGACGGGTCGGCAGTTCGATGCGCACGGCGCCGAGGACCAGCGCGGTGTCCGCGCCGCCGGGCGCGTCCTCGTGGACGGTGCGCCGGCTGACGGCATGGATACGGGCGAGCAGTTCCCCCGTGTCGTACGGCTTGACCACGTAGTCGTCGGCGCCGAGGTTGAGCCCGTGGATGCGGGAACGCACGTCGGAACGCGCGGTGACCATGATCACCGGGGTGCTGGTGCGTTTGCGGATCTTGCCGCACACCTCGTAACCGTCCTGGTCCGGCAGACCGAGGTCGAGCAGCACCACCCCGAAGCCGTTGCCTTCGGGAACGAGCGCCTGAAGTGCCTCCTCGCCGCTGCGCGCGTGCGTGACGTCGAAACCGTGCCGGGCGAGCACCGCGGACAGCGCGGCGGCCACGTGGTTGTCGTCCTCGACGAGGAGAAGTCTCACCCCGGCCCCCTTTGGTCCATCGGACGTACTATCTGTATGTGCAGTGAACAGGTACAAATGTGCTTCGCACGCGCGCATGCGCATCGTGCAGTCATGCTGATGGATGAGGACGGCGTCAAGAGCGTTCCGGTTGCGCCGCGGTTCCGTTACCCGGCCGATACGCACACCGGATGCGCACTGGTGGCAAGTGCTACGACACGTGTCCGATTGCTATCGGATCGTGATGCTCAGATTCCCCTCAAGACTAATGACGCTGGTCGCGTGGGGTTACTACTGTCCTCCGAAACCGAGGAGGACGGAGCCAGAGAGCGATGACCGAAGTATCGGTGGCCAAGGAAGATGTGGCCGCGACCGGCGAACTGGTCGTCCTGAAGAGCGTCAACAAGCACTTCGGCGCGTTGCACGTACTCCAGGACATCGACCTGACGATCGCCCGCGGCGAGGTCGTCGTGGTCATCGGACCCTCCGGGTCCGGGAAGTCCACCCTGTGCCGCACCATCAACCGCCTGGAGACGATCGACACGGGTTCGATCGCCATCGACGGCAAGCCGCTGCCCCAGGAGGGCAAGGAACTGGCGCGGCTGCGCGCCGATGTCGGAATGGTCTTCCAGTCCTTCAATCTGTTCGCGCACAAGACCGTGCTCGAGAACGTGATGCTGGGCCAGATCAAGGTCCGCAAGGCCGACAAGAAGCAGGCCGAGGAGAAGGCGCGCGCCCTGCTCGACCGGGTCGGCGTCGCCACGCAGGCCGACAAGTACCCCGCCCAGCTGTCCGGCGGTCAGCAGCAGCGCGTCGCCATCGCCCGGGCCCTGGCGATGGACCCCAAGGTCATGCTCTTCGACGAGCCCACGTCGGCGCTCGACCCCGAGATGATCAACGAGGTGCTGGAGGTCATGCAGCAGCTCGCCCGCGACGGCATGACAATGATCGTCGTCACGCACGAAATGGGTTTCGCACGATCGGCCGCAAACCGCGTGGTGTTCATGGCGGACGGACGGATCGTCGAGGAGGCTGCGCCCGACCAGTTCTTCAGCAACCCGCGCAGCGACCGCGCCAAGGACTTCCTGTCGAAGATCCTGCACCACTGACGTGCCACCCGGATCGACCCCTGACGGCTCTCGTCTCTCCACCTCCCAAAGGATGTTCACCATGAAGCTCCGCAAGGTCACCGCAGCCTCGGCCGCCGTCCTCGCCCTCGCCCTGTCCGCGACCGCCTGCGGCGGCGACAGCAAGGACGAGGGCTCCGGCTCGGGTTCCGGCGGTGGCGGCAAGATCAAGGTCGGTATCAAGTACGACCAGCCGGGTCTCGGTCTGAAGAAGCCCGACGGGTCCTTCTCCGGCTTCGACGTGGACGTGGCCACCTACGTGGCCAAGGAACTCGGCTACAAGCCCGACCAGATCGACTTCGTCGAGACCAAGAGCGCCGACCGTGAGAACGCCCTCGCCCGTGGCGACGTGAAGTTCATCGCGGCCACCTACTCGATCAACGACGAGCGCAAGAAGAAGGTCGACTTCGCCGGCCCGTACCTGCTGGCCCACCAGGACCTGCTGGTCAAGAAGGACTCCAAGATCAGCGAGGCCACGGACCTCAACGGCGAGAAGCTGTGTTCCGTGACCGGCTCCACCTCGGCGCAGAACGTCAAGGACGACTTCGCCCCGAAGGCCCAGCTGCGTGAGTACTCCGGCTACTCGGAGTGCATCGCCGGCCTCCAGAGCGGCGCCGTCGACGCGCTGACCACGGACGACTCGATCCTCGCGGGCTTCGCGTCCCAGGACAAGTACAAGGGTCAGTTCAAGCTCGCCGGCCTCAAGCTGAGCAACGAGAACTACGGCATCGGTGTGAAGAAGGGCGACACCGCCACCCTCAACAAGATCAACACCGCCCTGGAGAAGATGGTCAGCGACGGTTCCTGGCAGAAGGCGGTCGACGCCAACTTCGGCCCGGCCGGCTACAAGAACGAGCCCGCCCCGAAGATCGGCGTGATCGTCAAGTAACGCTGGGATCCACCGGCGCGGCGTTGCGACCGCGGTTCGGCCGCGCCCCTGAAGGGGGCGCGGGGAACTGCGAGCCCGCGGCCGGCCATCGGCGGGCGCCGACCGTCCGGCGGAGCGTCCGCGCAGGGATCCACCGGCGCCCCGCCGCCCGCCGCGATCAGGGCGGCGGCGCGTCGCGCCCCTTCATACCTCCGCCACACACCCGGAAGCGCGGGAGATCGTGTTCGACTTTATTTCAGACTATGACGACCCGAGTCTGTGGGGCGCCTTCTGGATGACGGTGAAGCTGACCTTCTTCTCCGGCATCGGCTCCCTCATCTGGGGCACCCTGCTGGCCGCGATGCGGGTCAGCCCCGTCCCGCTGATGCGCGGGTTCGGCACTGCCTACGTCAACATCGTCCGGAACATCCCCCTGACGGTCATCATCGTCTTCACCTCTCTCGGCCTCGCCGACATCTTCCGCATCACGCTGGGTGCGGCCGACGACGTGAAGGTCATGAGCTTCCGGCTCGCCATCCTCGGCTTCATCGCCTACACCGCCGCCTTCGTCTGCGAGGCGATCCGCTCCGGCATCAACACGGTGCCGCTCGGCCAGGCCGAGGCAGCCCGCGCGATCGGGCTGAACTTCAGCCAGACCCTGCGCCTCATCGTGCTGCCGCAGGCCTTCCGCTCGGTCATCGGTCCGCTGGCCAACGTCCTGATCGCGCTGACGAAGAACACCACGGTGGCGGCCGCGATCGGCGTGGCCGAGGCCGCGTACCTGATGAAGGAAATGATCGAGAACGAGGCTCAGACACTGCTCATCGGCGCGGTCTTCGCCTTCGGTTTCGTGGTACTGACCCTGCCCACCGGCCTGATCCTGGGCTGGCTGAGCAAGCGACTGGCGGTGAAGCGATGAGCTCGGTCCTCTACGACACTCCGGGACCCCGCGCCAAACGGCGCAACGTCCTCCTGTCGATCGTCTTCACCATCCTGCTCGCCCTCCTGCTGTGGTGGGTGTGGCGGACGATGGACGACAAGAACCAGCTGGACTGGGACCTCTGGGAGCCGTTCACCACGAGCGAGGCCTGGACGACCTACCTCCTGCCCGGTCTCGGTGACACCCTCAAGGCCGCCGCGATCTCCATGGTGATCGCCCTGCCCCTGGGCGCGGTCTTCGGCATCGCCCGGCTGTCCGACCACACCTGGGTGCGGGGCGTGGCCGGCGCGGTGGTCGAGTTCTTCCGGTCCATCCCGGTCCTGCTGCTGATGCTGTTCGCCAACGAGCTCTACGTCCGTTCCTCCCTGAACATCAGCAGCGAGGAACGGCCCCTGTACGCCGTCGTCACCGGCCTGGTGCTCTACAACGCCTCGGTGCTCGCCGAGATCGTGCGGGCCGGCATCCTCTCGCTGCCCCGGGGGCAGACGGAGGCGGCCTACGCGGTCGGTCTGCGCAAGGGCCAGACGATGACCAACATCCTGCTTCCGCAGGCGGTCACCGCGATGCTGCCGGCCATCGTCAGCCAGCTGGTGGTCATCGTGAAGGACACCGCGCTGGGCGGCGTGATGCTCGGCTTCACCGAGCTGCTCAACGCGCGCCAGACGCTGGCGGCCAACTACGCCAACGTCATCCCCAGCTTCATCGTCGTGGCGATCATCTACATCATCGTGAACTTCATCCTCACCAGCTTCGCGAGCTGGCTGGAGCAGAGGCTGCGGCGCAGCAAGAAGAGCACGGGTGCGGTTCTCGGCGAGGACACGGAGATCAACCCGGCGGCGGTGGGCGGCACCTTCGGGACCGGCGGGGAGGGCGGCGGCCCGAGCGGGTTCACCTTCACCGACAAGCCGCCCCGATGATCTGATGCACAGTCAAGTGGTGTGAGGGGCACGGAGGGCAGTGGCATGATCGCCACTGCCCTCCGTCACTTGACGCAAGCACCGGCAATGGGTTGCATACGTTCTGTGATCGTGCACCCTGCCCCAACCTCCTGTTCGCATACATCTCCCGGCACTCCGCTGCGGGCAGGGGGCGCCGCGCCGTGGACCCGGTGATCATCGTCGGAGCGGGGCCCGTCGGGCTCACGCTCGCCCTGGCGCTGGCGCGTCAGGAGGTCCCCTCCGTGGTCCTCGACGAGGGCCCGGGCAAGGACGAACCCCGCCTGGCCCGCACCGCCGTACTGCACGAGGACACCGCCGCCCTGATGTCCCGGCTGACCGGGGTGCCGGTCACCGAACTGGGTGTGCACTGGGCCGGATGGCGGTCGATGCGCCGCAAGCAGGTGATGCGCGAGGTCGACTTCGAGGAGGCCGGGGAGGCGCCCCTGCACCTCGCCCAGCACGTGCTGACGAACGCCCTGCGCACCGCCGTCGCCGGGGAGCGGCTGGTCAAGCTCACCGCGGACAGCCGTCTCGACACCATCGAGCAGGAGCCCTCGGGCGTCACCGCCCACACCCGCGGCCCCAAGGGCACCTGGTGGCGCGGCAGTTACCTGGTCGGCTGCGACGGCCCGCGCTCCACCGTGCGCAAGCTCCAGGACATCCGCTTCCCGGGCCGTACGGCGGTGGAACGTCACGCGGTCGCCGCACTGCGCACCGAACTCCCCTGGGAGGACCGGGCGTTGCTGCACCGGATGCCACCGTGGCGGACGTCCGGCCCCTCGGCCGGGGAGATCACCGCCCGTCCGCTCCCCGAGGGTGTGTGGCGCCTGGACTGGCTGCTGCCGCCGGGCAAGGACCTGGTCACCCCCGAGCTCCTGGTGGCCCGCGTCCGGGAGACCCTCGCGGGCTGGACCGGCGGCTCGACACCGTCGTACGAACTGCTCGACACCGGAGTCCACACCGTGCACCACCGGCTGGCCCGCCGCTGGCGCGCCGGCCGGGTCTTTCTCGCCGGGGACGCGGCGCACTGCCTCGGGGCACTCGGCACGCAGGGACTCGACGAGAGTCTCAGGGACGCCGACAACCTCGCCTGGAAGCTGGCCCTGGCCTGGCACCACGGTCCGCACGAGGCTCTCCTCGACAGCTACCAGGCCGAGCGGCGCGCGGTCGTCGCCGGCCGGCTGCGCGCCGCCGACCAGGTGCTGCCGCTGCTGCGCGGCGGCGGGGGCCTGCGCTCGGTGGTCCCCGGCTCGGCCCGCGGGCACGACGCGCTGCTCACGGACGGTCACCTGGGGCGCGGCCCGCTCGGCGCGCCCGTCGGATACGCCGACTCGCCCCTCGCCCCCAGGCACCTCGAAGGGGAGGTGCCCGTCGACACGCTCCCGGGGGCGTCGGTCACGGATGTGCGGGTCACCGCCGAGGACGGCTCGTTCGTACGGCTGCGCGAGCGCCTGGGCCGGGGCGCGCTGCTCGTCGTCCTGGTCGCGCCGGGCACCGGGGTGTGGGAGCGCAAGCACTGGGTGACAGCCGGCATCATGCCCCGCCTGGCCGCCGCGGTGACCGCGCTGCCGCACTCCGCCGAGCTCCTGGTCGCCGAGGAGTACCCGGGCGCGGCCCCGCACACGGTCCTTCTCGTACGACCCGACGGTCACCTCGTCACTGCGCTCAGCGGAGTCCGCCCGGCCGACCTGTACTCGGCGGCCGAGACGGTGCTCGGCGGGCCTCCCGCGAAGGCCGAGGCGAACGCGGGGGCGGGCTCGCGTTGACGTGCTCACTGTCACTGTGCGTCCACATAGTGACAGTGAGTTGAAACGGCCGTCTCCGGCATGGTGTACTCCGGATCGTGACCGACACCTGTGTGCGCCTGTGGCGGAGGGTCCATATGGACCTCGTCCGCTATGCGGGCTGCGTGTGTCGCCCGTCCTGCTGAATTCGCCTCTTCTCTCCCCCGCGTGCCGCGCCTGTGCGACGGCACGCTGTCGCGAACTCTTCTCAGGACGGTATCCGTGTCTGTCTCCCCCGCCCTTCCCTCGGTCTCCTCCGTCGCGCCGCCCACCCAGGCCGAACTGCTCGACTTCGTACGGCGCACCGCCGCCGACACCGAGTTGATCGACTCGCTCCCGCTCGACCCCGAGGGCCGCACCTGGGTGCGTCTGGAGGGGCCGGGAGGCAGCGAGGCCTGGCTGATCGGCTGGCCGCCGGGCACCGGTACCGGGTGGCACGACCACGCCGAGTCGGTCGGCGCCTTCACCACCGCGGCCGGCGAGCTCAAGGAGAACTGCCTCGCCGCCCGGCTGCCCGCCGACGGCTGGAAGACCCTCGAACTCTCCGACGACGTGGACCGCGAACGCCGACTGCCGGCCGGCAAGGGCCGCTCCTTCGGACAGCACCACGTCCACGAGGTCCTCAACGAGTCCGCCGAGGTCCACGCGATCTCCGTGCACGCCTACTACCCGCCCCTCCCCCAGATCCGCCGCTACAGCCGCACCGGCCAGGTCCTGCGCCTGGAGCACGTGGAGCGGCCGGAGGACTGGCAGTGAGCGTCCCGTCCGTCGACCGTACGGCCGAACGGGCGCCCGGCATCGACGAGTTGCTGGAGCGGGTGCGCACGGGCTTCGAGCGGATCGGGGCCCGGGAGGCGTACGAGGCCGTACGGGCCGGTGAGGCCCTGCTGGTGGACATCCGGTACGCGGCCCTGCGCGAGCGGGACGGGCTGATCCCGGGTGCCCTGGTCGTCGAACGCAACGAACTGGAGTGGCGCCTCGACCCCAGGGGCAGCCACCGCCTGCCCGAGGCCACGGGCCATGATCTGCGCGTCGTGGTGGTGTGCAACGAGGGCTACGCGTCCAGTCTGGCGGCGGAGTCGCTGCACCGGCTGGGGCTGCGCCGGGCCACGGATCTGGTCGGCGGTTTCCAGGCCTGGCGGGCGGCGGGGCTGCCGGTCGCCGTCCTGGCTGCCAGGACGGCGGCTCCCGACGGGCCGGGACGTCAGCGGACGCCGGGCGTGCTGTAGAGCGGGGCCGGCTCCGCGGTCCGCCCGGGGCCCGGCGACGGTTCGCGGGACCGGGCCGTGGAGGGGGGTGGGCTGCCCGGTCCTGTCGGCCGCTGTTTCCCCCTTGCGGGCGTCTCCCTTCGCGCCCCGGCGTCTCTCCGCCTCGGGGCCCGGCTCGCGAGAGCTCCCCGTTTCAGAACCCCTCGTCGCCGAGGAACTCCGTCTCCTCGCCCTCCTCCTCCAGCGCCTGCCGGACCACTCGCAGGGCCATGCCCTCGGAGTAGCCCTTGCGGGCGAGCATGCCGGCGAGGCGGCGCAGTCGCTTGTCGCGGTCGAGGCCACGCGTCGCCCGCAGCTTGCGGTCGACGAGCTCGCGGGCCGTCGCCTCCTCCTGTTCGGAGTCGAGCTGCGAGACGGCCACGTCGATCAGCGTGGAGTCGACCCCCTTGGTCCGGAGCTCCTGGGCGAGCGCCCGCCTGGCGAGGCCACGGCCGTGGTGGCGGGACTCCACCCAGGCCTCCGCGAACGCGCTGTCGTTGATCAGCCCGACCTCCTCGAACCGCGACAGCACCTCCTCGGCGGCGTCGTCCGGGATCTCCCGCTTGCGCAGGGCGTCGGCGAGCTGCTTGCGCGTGCGCGGGGTCCCGGTGAGCAGACGCAGACAGATCGCCCGCGCCCGCTCCACCGGGTCCGCCGGAGACTCCCCCTTCTCGGCCCTCGACGAGGAGAGACCGTCTCCGTCCTCACCGGGCGACTCCCCGAAGCCACGCCGACGCTGCCGACGCCCCCGGGAACCGCCCGCGCCACGGGTTCCACCCACACCGCCACGCGAACCCCGGCCCATCGCGCCGGAGCCACGCACCGCCCCTTCGCCGCCGTACGACTCTGCGTCGCCGTACGGCTCACTGCCGCCGTGGGACGGACGGTCGCCGTAGGACGAACCGTCACCGTCGGGGCTACCGACCTGGTAGGGCCGGCCGTCGCCGTACATCAGCGCACGGCCCCATCCCCCGTCCGTGCCGCCCGTCGTCTCGTCGCCGTGGGCCCGGCCCGCGCCGTAGGACACCGCACGGCCGTGTCCCCCGTCCGTGCCGTGCCCCGCGCTGTCCCCGTGTCCTTCGCCGCCCGGCCCGGCAGAACCCCCGTCGCCTTTTCCGCCCCGTCCTCGCGGAGCGTCCTCGTTCCCGGCCCAGTCGGTTCGCCGTGTCACAGGATCAGCTCTTGGCGGCCGGGGCCTTGGCCTTCGTCGCCTTCGTGGCCGCCGGAGCCGGCACCTTCGCGGCGTCGTCGGCGGCAGCGGACACCGCGGCGTCCGCACCCGGCTCCGCGGCAGGCTCCTCGGGACGCACGCCGACGCCCAGCTTCTCCTTGATCTTCTTCTCGATCTCGTTGGCCAGGTCGGGGTTGTCCTTCAGGAAGTTGCGCGCGTTCTCCTTGCCCTGGCCGAGCTGGTCGCCCTCGTACGTGTACCAGGCGCCGGCCTTGCGGACGAAGCCGTGCTCCACGCCCATGTCGATCAGACCGCCCTCACGGCTGATGCCCTGGCCGTAGAGGATGTCGAACTCGGCCTGCTTGAAGGGCGGCGCGACCTTGTTCTTGACGACCTTGACGCGGGTGCGGTTGCCGACCGCGTCGGTGCCGTCCTTCAGGGTCTCGATGCGGCGGATGTCCATGCGCACCGAGGCGTAGAACTTCAGCGCCCGGCCACCGGTCGTGGTCTCCGGGGAGCCGAACATCACGCCGATCTTCTCGCGCAGCTGGTTGATGAAGATCGCCGTGGTCTTGGACTGGTTGAGCGCGCTGGTGATCTTCCGCAGGGCCTGGCTCATCAGACGGGCCTGCAGACCGACGTGGCTGTCGCCCATCTCGCCCTCGATCTCCGCGCGCGGGACGAGCGCGGCGACGGAGTCGATGACGATGAGGTCGAGGGCGCCGGAGCGGACCAGCATGTCCACGATCTCCAGGGCCTGCTCGCCGTTGTCCGGCTGGGAGAGGATCAGGTTGTCGACGTCGACGCCGAGCTTGCGCGCGTACTCGGGGTCGAGGGCGTGCTCCGCGTCCACGAAGGCCACCTGGCCGCCGGCCCGCTGTGCGTTGGCCACCGCGTGCAGCGTCAGGGTCGTCTTGCCGGAGGACTCCGGCCCGTACACCTCCACCACACGGCCACGCGGGATGCCGCCGACGCCGAGTGCGACGTCGAGTGCGGTCGACCCGGTGGGGATGACCTCGATGGGCTCGTTCGGCCGCTCGCCCATGCGCATGACTGCGCCCTTGCCGAACTGCCGTTCAATCTGTGCGAGCGCGGCGTCCAACGCCTTCTCGCGGTCGGTTCCTGCCATGGGTTCCACCCGATTTGCTTGAGTCGATCGCTTCACGTCAAAGACGCTAACGCCTGCCACTGACAATGCGCCCCGACGCCCGCCCAGCCTGTGGATAACCCGGGTACTTCTCCATGCAAACCATGTCGAAACGCCCGTTGCCCGCTTCGCCGGAGCTTCCATAAGAATGGATGTTCGATTTTCGTGTCAAGCGCACCACGCGGCACCCACGGCACTTCCTGAGAGCGCACTCCGACGGCTTCCGCGAGCCCCTCCGGCTACTTCCCGCGGCGTACTTCAGGTGTCTTCGGCAGTACGACGACGGGCCGGGCCATGCTCGCGAGTCTTGTGCCATGGAGACCACGACGAGCACTCGAGGCACGACCCGGAACGACAGCGCGACGGCACGCCCCCCTGCCGTGATCGCGACCCTGTCCGCACTGCTGCTTCTGGCCGCGTCCATAGCGGGCCAGATCGCCGCCGGCGCGGACTATCCCACCGTGCCGCCCGGCCTCGTCATCGCGCTCGTGGCGGCGACCCTGCTTGCGTGGCGCACGAACGGCTGGACGACCGGGCTCGCCCTCGGCGTCGGTCTGTTCATCGGCGTGGGCGCGATCCTGACGCCGGACACCGGCGACCATCTCTCCTCGGGGGACACCGCGCTCATCGCCTCGACGGTCGCCGAACTCGTCGCCCTGGCCGCCCTGGTGATCGCCGGGGCCGCGGCGGTCCTGGCCCGGAAGGGAGCGCGGTCCTGATGGACCCGGTCCGGACGGACGTGCTCGCGGTGACGACCGGGCCACCGGTACCGCGGCCCGCCGGGGCCCGCCGCGTGGAACGTCTCTGCCACGCCACCGGCCTCCTCCTGGTCCTCTCCGGGCTCGCCCACCTGGTGGTGTTCGCCGTGGACGGCGGCCCCTGGGACGGGCCGGTCTCCTGGCGCAAGCCGGTGACGTTCGGGCTGTCCTTCGGGGTGACCCTGATCGCGGTCACCTGGGTCACGTCGTATCTGAGCGTCGGCCCCCGGCTGCGGACCCTGCTGCTCGCGGTGTTCGCGGCGGACTGCGCGGTGGAGGTGGGCGGCATCACCCTCCAGGCGTGGCGCGGGGTGCCCTCGCACCTCGACATGGAGACACCCTTCGACACGGTGGTGTCCATGACGCTCGCGGTGGGCGGCGGCGTTCTGGTGGTGCTCCTGACGGTGTTCGCGGTCGCGTCCTTCAGGCAGCGGCCCTCGGGCCCGGCGGGGATGGACCTCGCGGTGCGGTCGGGGTTCGCCGTCCTGCTGGTCGCGCTCGCCTCCGGCGCCGCGATGATCGCGCGCGGTGTCGTCCTCACCCGCACCGGTCACCAGGAGGCGGCCTACCACTCGACCGCCGCGCTCAAGCCGCTGCACGGAGTGAGCCTGCACGCGGTCCTGGTCCTTCCCGCACTGGCCTGGCTGCTGTCGCACACCACCTGGAGCGAGCCGCTACGGCGACGGATCCTGTACGCGGCGATCGGCTGCTACGTCACGGCCGTCGTCGGCACCGCGGTGTGGGCCGCCCTCACCTACTGAACCCGGAACCCTTCATCCACGGAACCGGCGCCCGGCTGCACCCATGCACCCTCAGGACGAGCCGTCGCCGTCGGCGGATTCCTGCGGCCCCGGCCGCCGCCGCTCCCACAGCGCACGCGCGCGCGTGAGGGGCGAGGGCGCCTCACCCCTCCTCCGGTGCCCGTGGACACGGGGGTCGTCCGTGACGTCGTACCGCTTCACGTACGCCCCCAGGAACGCCTGGAGCGTGGCGACGGCAGGGATAGCGATCAGGGCACCGACCGCGCCGAGCAGGGCGGTGCCCGCGATGACCGAGCCGAAGGCGACCGCGGGGTGGATGTCGACGGTCTTCGAGGTCAGCTTGGGCTGGAGCACGTAGTTCTCGAACTGCTGGTAGATCACCACGAAGATGAGCACCCACAGCGCGTACCAGGGATCGACCGTGAAGGCGATCAGCATGGGCAGGGCGCCCGCGAGATAGGTGCCGATGGTGGGGATGAACTGCGAGACCAGACCGACCCACACGGCGAGCACGGGCGCGTACGGCACGTCCAGGGCCTGCAGCAGGACGAAGTGCGCGAATCCGGAGACGAGCGCCATCAGACCGCGTGAGTAGAGGTAGCCGCCGGTCTTGTCGACGGCGATCTCCCACGCGCGCAGCACCTCGGCCTGCCGGGCGGGCGGCAGCACGGAGCAGATCGCGCGGCGCAGCCGTGGGCCGTCCGCGGCGAAGTAGAACGAGAACAGTGCGATCGTCAGCAGCTGGAAGAGCCCTCCGAGCACCTGGGCGGAGACGTCCAGCACACCGCTGGCGCTGTTCTGCACGTAGTTGCGCAGCCAGTCGGAGCGCAGCAGCCCCTCCTGGACGTCCACCCGCTTCAGCTCGGTGTGGAAGTGGCCGTTGATCCAGGCGATGACGGAGTCGAGGTAGTCGGGGAAGTCCTCGACGATCTTGATGATCTGGCCCGCGAGCATCGAACCGAGGAGCGTGACGAAGCCGGCGACCGCGATCAGCACCGCGAAGAAGACGAGGAAGGTGGCGAGCCCTCTGCGCATGCCGCGGGCGGCCATCTTGCTCACCGCGGGTTCTATGGCCAGGGCCAGGAAGAACGCGATGAGGATGTTGATCAGCAGGCCGATCAGCTGGTGGAAGGCCCAACTGCCGAGCTGGAAGACGGCGAAGAGCGTCAGCGCGAGCACCATGGCGCGTGGAAGCCAGCGCGGCATGCGGGCGTTCGGCCCCGCGTCGACGGCCGGGGGCCGGGTGGGCGGCGTCGTGCCGAACGGAGATGCCTGCTGGGCTGCCTGCCCGGACTCGTCAGTGGGTGCCACGCTGCAAGTCTCGCCCACATGACTGACAATCGGATCCCGTCCTGCGATCTTCGTGACCGGTCAGTGGCTCTTTCGTGAGATGTTCACGCCCGGTCTGCACTTCTCCGCGGAACGTCCACGCCGTATCAGTGCCGCTCCCCCGGAACGTTCATCACGGTGCAGACCACGCGCCACACGTCCTTGGCGTCCCAGCCCGCGTCCAGCGCCTCGTGCACCGTGCGTCCGCCGAGCTCCGCCATCACATGATCGCGCGCGAAGGTGTCGGCGTACCCCGGACCGAAGTGTTCCGCCATCCGCTGCCAGAAAACCGTCAACCGCATGACGTCAGTATCCCGCCCCTGAGGGTGGGCCTCGGCCGGGACCGCTTGCCGAGACCGCTTTCCGCCCTACGGTCTGACGCATGCCCGAAACAGGAGTTTCCCCACTCCCCCAGACGCCACCGGCGCACTCCCCGCTCTTCCGTGCCGAGCACTTCGTCTGGCTCACCGCGCGGGTGCTGGAACAGCGTCTGTTCGCGTATCACTTCCTGAACGGCGGCCCCGACCCGGTGGAGGCGGCCCTGGACGCCTACCGCAACGCGGACGGCGGCTACGGCCACGCGCTGGAGCCCGATCTGCGCGGCCCGGTCAGCCAGCCCGTGCACACCGGTCATGCCCTGCGGGTCCTGGACGCGGTCGGTCGCTGCGGCGGACAGCGCGTGGAGCGCGTGTGCCGCTATCTCACCTCCGTGTCCACCCCGGACGGCGCCCTCCCGGCGGTCACTCCCGCCCAGCGCGGTTATCCGACGGCCCCCTCCCTGCCGGTCCTGGACTCCCCTGCGAGCGACCTGCTGACCACCGGCCCCGTGGTCGGCCTGCTGCACCGCAACGAGGTGTGGCACGCGTGGCTGTTCCGGGCCACGGACTTCTGCTGGCAGGCGGTGGACTCCCTCCAGGTGTCCCACCCGTACGAGATCCAGGCCGCCCTGACCTTCCTCGACTCGGCCCCCGACCGCTCACGCGCCCAGGCGACCGCCGACCGCCTGGGCCGCCTGGTCCGCGAGCAACGCCTGGCCGCCCTGGACCCCTCGAACCTCGACGCGTTCCCCGTCTCCCCCGGCTACCCCCCGGGCGGCCACCACTTCCCGCACGACTACGCGAAAACCCCGGACTCCCTCGCACGCACCTGGTTCACGGACGACGAGATCTCCCGCTCACTCGACTTCCTCGCAGCCGAGCAGCAACAGGACGGCGGCTGGCCACTCCACCGACCCCACTGGGCCCCCACCACCCCCTTCGAAGCCCGCCCCATGGCCACCATCCAGTCCCTCCAGACCCTGCGCGCATACGGCCGAGAGGTGGGCTGAACAACCACCCCGCGACTCCCTGAAACGGGACGGTGGACGCTCGTAAAGCCGCCGACGGCGCGCAGGGGACGGGGTGGGGGGTGTCCGCCCGCAGCGGCCGGCGTCCGTTACCGAGCACTGCTCAAGTGACCGAGCCGCCGGACCGAGGACGGACACCCCCCACCCCGGCCCCGACCCACAACGCACCCGCACGCGCTACAACAGCCCCCACCGAACCGAAACAGGCCGCCGCAGGCATCAGGGGCGCGAGGAACTGCGCGCCCAGCCCCCACCGACCCGCAGGCACACCCCCCCCCTCACCACGAACCCCGCCCCACCCCGAACCCCGCCCCGCCCCGCCCCGCCCCGCCCCCGGAGGGATTGTCAGTGCCCGGGTGCAGGATGGACCCATGGTCAGCCCAGCACACCGAGCCCTGAACGGCTTCTCCCCCGCCACCCGCGGCTGGTTCACGGGTGCGTTCGACGCACCCACCACCGCCCAGGCCGGAGCATGGCAGGCCATCGCGGAGGGCTCGGACGTACTCGTCGTCGCCCCCACCGGCTCGGGCAAGACCCTCGCCGCCTTCCTCGCCGCCCTGGACCAGCTGGCCTCCACACCCCCACCCGCGGACCCCAAGAAGCGCTGCCGGGTCCTGTACGTCTCCCCCCTCAAGGCCCTCGCCGTCGACGTGGAGCGCAACCTCCGCAGCCCCCTCACCGGCATCCGCCAGGAATCCGTCCGCCTCGGCCTGCCGGAGCCCGAGATCAAGGTCGGCATCCGCTCCGGGGACACCCCCGCGGCCGAGCGCCGAGCCCTCTCCACCCGCCCCCCGGACATCCTGATCACCACCCCGGAATCCCTGTTCCTGATGCTGACGTCGGCGACCCGGGACGCCCTCACGGGCATCGAGACAGTGATCCTCGACGAGGTCCATGCCGTGGCCGGCACCAAGCGCGGCGCCCACCTCGCCCTGTCCCTGGAGCGCCTGGACGAACTCCTGCCGAAGCCGGCCCGCCGCATCGGCCTCTCCGCCACGGTCCGCCCGGTGGACGAGATCGCCCGCTACCTCTCCCCCCAGCGCAAGGTGGAGATCGTCCAGCCGAAGTCCGGCAAGGAGTTCGACCTCTCGGTCGTGGTCCCGGTGGAGGACCTCGGCGAACTCGGCGGTTCCCCGGTCGCCGAGGGCAACGAAGGCGCGGAGCGCCCCTCCATCTGGCCGCACGTGGAGGAGCGCATCACCGACCTCGTCCAGTCCCACCGCTCCACGATCGTCTTCGCGAACTCCCGCCGCCTCGCGGAGCGCCTCTGCAACCGCCTCAACGAGATCGCCTACGAGCGAGCCACCGGTGAGCCCCTGGACGAACACCACGCCCCGGCCGAGCTCATGGGCGGCTCAGGCGCGGCCCAGGGCGCACCCCAGGTCATCGCCCGGGCCCACCACGGCTCGGTCTCCAAGGAACAGCGCGCCCTGGTCGAGGAGGACCTCAAGGCGGGTCGCCTCCCCGCCGTAGTGGCGACATCGAGCCTCGAACTCGGCATCGACATGGGCGCGGTGGATCTCGTCATCCAGGTCGAGTCGCCCCCGTCCGTGGCCTCCGGCCTGCAGCGCGTCGGCCGCGCGGGCCACCAGGTCGGCGCGGTCTCCACCGGCGTGGTCTTCCCGAAGTACCGCGGCGACCTGGTCCAGGCGGCGGTCGTCACGGAACGCATGCGGACCGGTTCCATCGAGTCCCTCAAGGTCCCCGCGAACCCCTTGGACGTCCTCGCCCAGCAGCTCGTCGCGATGACCGCGATGGACACCTGGCAGCTCGACGACCTCCTCGCCACGGTCCGAAGGGCGGCCCCTTTCGCCTCCCTGCCCGAGTCCGCCTTCACCGCGGTTCTGGACATGCTCGCCGGCCGCTACCCCTCCGACGCCTTCGCCGAACTGCGTCCGCGCGTGGTCTGGGACCGCATCGCCGGCACGATCACCGGCCGTCCGGGCGCCCAGCGCCTCGCCGTCACCTCCGGCGGCACCATTCCCGACCGCGGTCTCTTCGGTGTCTTCCTCGCCGGCTCCGACCCCAAGAAGGGCGGCGGAAGGGTCGGCGAGCTCGACGAGGAGATGGTCTACGAGTCACGTGTCGGGGACGTGTTCACGCTCGGCACCAGCTCCTGGCGCATCGAGGACATCACCCGTGACCGCGTCCTGGTGTCCCCCGCCCCCGGCGTCCCCGGCAGGCTCCCCTTCTGGAAGGGCGACCAGCTGGGCCGTCCCCTGGAGCTGGGCCGCGCGGTGGGCGCGTTCCTCCGCGAGGTCGGCTCCCTGTCCAAGGAGGACGCCCGGCTGCGTCTCCTCGCCGCGGGCCTGGACGCGTGGGCGGCGGACAACGTCCTGTCCTACCTGGACGAACAGCGCGAGGCCTGCGGCCATGTCCCGGACGACCGGACGATCGTCGTGGAGCGCTTCCGGGACGAACTCGGCGACTGGCGGGTCGTCGTCCACTCCCCCTTCGGCGCCCAGGTCCACGCCCCCTGGGCGCTCGCCCTCGGCGCCAAGCTCTCCGAGCGCTACGGCATGGACGCACAGGTCATGCACGCCGACGACGGCATCGTCCTGCGGCTGCCCGACGCCGACATGATGAGCCTGGACCTCCTCGACCGGGAGCCGACCAGGACGGGCACGGAGTACGACGCCGAACAGGCCCCGGTGGGCGCGGCGGACGTCGTCTTCGACAAGGGCGAGGTCGACCAGGTCGTCACCGACCAGGTCGGCGGCTCGGCCCTGTTCGCCTCCCGCTTCCGCGAATGCGCCGCCCGCGCGCTCCTGCTGCCGCGCCGCAACCCCGGCAAGCGCACCCCCCTGTGGCAGCAGCGCCAGCGCGCTTCCCAGCTGCTGCAGGTGGCGAGCGAGTTCGGTTCGTTCCCGATCGTCCTGGAGGCGGTCCGTGAGTGCCTCCAGGACGTCTTCGACGTCCCCGGCCTCGTCGAGCTGATGGGCGACCTGGAGTCGCGCCGGGTCCGCCTGGTCGAGGTCACCACCCCCGAGCCCTCCCCCTTCGCCCGGTCCCTGCTCTTCGGCTACGTCGCCCAGTTCCTGTACGAGGGCGACTCTCCCCTCGCCGAGCGCCGGGCGGCGGCCCTGTCACTGGACTCCCGGCTGCTGGCCGAGCTGCTGGGGCAGGCGGAGCTGCGCGAGCTGCTCGACGCCGAGGTCCTGACCGAGCTGGAGCGCGAGCTCCAGTGGCTCACCGAGGACCGCCGCGTCAAGGACGCGGAAGGGGTCGCCGACATCCTCCGTGTGCTCGGCCCGCTCACGGACGCCGAGCTGGCCGACCGGGGCGCCGAGCCCCAGTGGGCGCGCGACCTCGCCGGAGCCCGTCGCGCGATCAGGGTCCGGGTCGCGGGCGCCGACCACTGGGCGGCGATCGAGGACGCGGGCCGCCTGCGCGACGCGCTCGGCACAGCGCTGCCGGTCGGTGTCCCGGAGGCCTTCACCGAACCGGTCAAGGACCCCCTCGGCGATCTCCTCGCCCGCTATGCCCGCACCCACGGCCCCTTCACCTCGGCGACGGTCGCCGCCCGCTTCGGGCTGGGCACGGCGGTCACCGAGGGCGCGCTGCAGCGCCTGGCGGCGAGCGGGCGGGTCGTCCAGGGAGAGTTCCACCCGGCGGGCATCGGCCAGGAGTGGTGCGACGCGACCGTGCTCCGCCGCCTGCGCCGCCGCTCCCTGGCCGCCCTGCGCCACGAACTCGAACCGGTGCCGCCACCGGCCCTCGCCCAGTTCCTCCCGCAGTGGCAGCACATCGGAAAGGGGCACTCCCTGCGCGGCATCGACGGACTCGTGCGTGCCGTGGAGCAGTTGCAGGGCGCCTCGGTGCCCGCCTCCGCCCTGGAGAAGCTCGTCCTGCCGTCACGCGTCACGAACTACACCCCGGCCATGCTCGACGAACTCACCGCGGCCGGAGAGATCGTGTGGGCGGGTGCGGGCGCGCTCCCCGGCAAGGACGGCTGGGTCTCCCTGTACCTGGCGGACGCGGCACCGCTCCTCCTGCCGCCGCCCCACCCCCTGGAGCTGACGGCCCTCCATCAGTCCGTCCTGGACGCCCTCACCGGCGGCTACGGCCTGTTCTTCCGCCAGATCGCCGACCAGGTCCGCGCCACCACCCACCCGGACGCCACCGACCCCCAACTGGCCGACGCCGTATGGGACCTGGCCTGGTCGGGCCGGCTCAGCAACGACACGCTCACCCCCATGCGCTCCCTGCTGGGCTCCGGCCGCACCGCCGGTTCCACCGCCCACCGCGCCAAACGAACGATCCCCCGCGGCCGCTACGGCTCCCTCACGGCGGCCGCCCGCACCGCCTCCCGCACCGGCCCGCCGACCGTCGCCGGCCGCTGGTCCCTGCTCCCGCAGCGCGAGGCCGACCCGACCGTGCGGGCCCACGCCCTGGCCCGGACCCTCCTCGACCGCCACGGAGTGGTCACCCGGGGAGCCGTCTCGGCGGAGGGCGTGGAGGGCGGCTTCTCGGCGACGTACCGCATCCTCTCCGCCTTCGAGGACAGCGGACAGGCCCGGCGCGGCTACGTCGTGGAGGGCCTCGGCGCCGCCCAGTTCGCGATGGACGGCGCGGTCGACCGCCTCCGCGCGGTGTCCAACGCCCGAGACCGCGGCGAGCCCGTGCCCGAGAGCGCGGCTCCCGACAGCTGGGAGCCCACCTGGGCTTCCGACGCGCCCCACAACCCCGCACCGGCCGATCCCGCAGCCGAGGACTGGGACTGGACCCGGGCCTTCGACAACCCCCACGCCCCCGGCCCGGAAACCGGACCGGACCTCACCTCCGGATCCCCGTCCCCCAGGTCTTCCGCCTCCCCCGCCTCCCGGGACGAGTACGTCTCACCGCGCGACTATCCGCCCCAGCCCACCCCCCAGCACTGGCAGGGCGCCCCCGCGTACGGTTCCGGCTTCGGCAACCGCAGGTCCAACACCTCCGACGCCTCCCGAGCCGTCGTCCTGGCCGCGGCCGACCCGGCCAACGCCTACGGCGCCGCCCTGCCCTGGCCCGACCCTCCGACCGAGGCGGGCCACAAGCCGGGCCGCAAGGCGGGCTCCCTCGTGGTCCTCGTGGACGGCGAGCTCACGCTCTACATGGAGCGGGGCGGCAAGACCCTCCTGGCCTGGCCCTCCGCCCCCGACACCGCCCCGGCCGACGATCCCCGTCTGCGCATCGGCTCCGAGGCCCTCGCCGCGGCCGCCAAGGCCGGCTCCCTGGGCACCGTCACGGTGGAACGGATCAACGGCGCCTCAGCCCTGACCTCCCCCCTGGGCACCCTCCTGGAGACAGCGGGCTTCATCGCCACCCCCCGGGGCCTGCGCCTGCGCGCATGACCACCGCACTCACGCCCGGCTCCCTCCCCCCGTGCCACCCTTGACGCATGCCCGAAGGAGACACGGTCTGGCAGTCCGCGAAACGCCTGCACAGCGCCCTCGCGGACAAAGTGCTGACCCGCAGCGACCTACGGGTGCCGAAGTTCGCCACAGCCGACCTCACCGGACGCAGGGTCCTCGACGTCACTCCTCGGGGCAAGCACCTGCTCACCCGTATCGAGGGCGGCCTGACCCTCCACTCGCACCTCCGCATGGACGGCTCCTGGAAGGTGTACGCGCACGACCAGCGCTGGACGGGCGGCCCCGCGCACCAGATCCGCGCGATCCTGGCCAACACGGACCGCGCGGCCGTGGGCTACCGCCTCCCCGTCCTCGAACTGATCCGCACCGCGGACGAGCACAAGGCCGTCGGTCACCTGGGCCCCGATCTCCTGGGCCCGGACTGGAACCCCGAGCGCGCCCTCGGCAACCTCCTCAAGGACCCCGCCCGCCCCCTCGGCGAGGCCCTCCTCGACCAGCGCAATCTCGCCGGCATCGGCAATGTCTACAAGAGCGAACTGTGCTTCCTGCTCGGCGCCACCCCCTGGCTCCCCGTCGGCGCCCTCCCCGCCGACCTCGCGGCACAGCTCCCCGCGCTCGCCAAGAAGCTCCTGGAGGCCAACCGTGAGCGCCCGGTCCGCACCACGACCGGCCGCCGCGGCCAGGACCTGTTCGTCTACGGCCGCGCCCGCCGCCCCTGCCTCCGCTGCCGCACCTCGATCCGCATCGCCGACCAGGGCGACGGCTCCCGGGAGCGCCCCACGTACTGGTGTCCCCGCTGCCAGACGGGCCCGGCCCCGAGCCCGCACCGCAGGACACCCGGCGGAGCACACCCCGGAACCTCACGCCGTACGACTGATTGACGGTCCGTCAGAAACGCTCGTACCGTCGCTCCATGGCCGTCAGCGCGTACGACCTCACCGGACGCACCGCGTTCATCACCGGCGCCGCGAGCGGCATCGGCCGCGCGTCCGCCGTCCTGCTCGCCGAGGCGGGCGCCACCGTGCACTGCGCGGACCGCGACGAGAAGGGCCTGCACGAGACGGCCGGCCTCATCAAGGACGCCGGCGGCACCGCGCACACCCACCCCCTGGACGTCACCGACCGCGAGCAGCTCCGCCGGGCCATCACCTCCTGCGAGCGCCTGGACGTGCTGGCCGCGGTCGCCGGGATCATGCACAGCAGCCCGGTCCTGGAGACGCGGGACGAGGACCTCGACCGCGTCCTGGACGTCAACTTCAAAGGTGTGCTCCGCGCCTGCCAGGAGGCGGCCCGCCTGATGGTCGACCGGAGGACGCGGGGCAGCATCGTCACGATGGCCTCCGGAGCCGTGGACACGGGCGGTCCCGGCCTGCTCTGCTACGGCGCGGCCAAGGCAGCCGTGGTCCAGCTGACGAAGACCCTGGCCACCGAAGTCGGCCGGTACGGCATCCGGGTCAACGCCGTCGCGCCCGGCTGGATCCGCACCCCGATGACCGACCGGCACGACGAGGACGCCCAGGCCCACACCGAGGCGCTCATGTCCCGCATGTCACCGCTCAAGCGGGTCGGCGAACCGGAGGACATCGCCCACGCCGTCCTCTACCTGGCCTCCGACGCCTCGTCCTTCACGACGGGCCAGATCCTCCGCCCGAACGGCGGGGTCGCGATGCCGTGGTAGCAGCCCCCGCCGCACCGGCCCGCCCGGCCCCGGTAGGACTCCCCGCCCGCCACGCCTGGCGCCACCGCCCGGCGGCCACGGCCCCCGCGGCCCGCGCCTTCGGCACACAGTGCACCGGCAGCAGGCTCAGCCCCCATCCACCCGCCGCGACCGCCCCCTCGAGCGCCCCGGCGTCCGGCGCCAGCACCAGTCGCGCCACGGCCCACCACCACAGCGCCCCGAGCCCGAAGGCCACGCCCCGGCGTACTGTCGGCCCCGCCATGCAGCCACCTCCAGCCCGGACGCTAGACGGCCGCCCCAGCCACGGGGAGGGCGCACCGAGGGCACACGGACGCACCGAGCGGCCGTCGCTCCAAGATGCACGAAAACCCCGACCGGCGCCTCTCCAGATCAACTGGAGAAGCCCGTCCGGGGCCTCGCAGACTTCCCGTTCGGTGCGCCATCAGCTCATGGCGCACCAGGCGTGAGCATCAGGCCGCGACGACGTCCACCGCTTCGCTGGGCGCCTTGATGGTCACCCGTTCCGGTGGCACACCCTTCACCGAGACGGAACCCAGCATCGGGCGCACGGGCGCCGGTACGGGCTCGCTGGGGGTGGCCGCAGCGGACTGGGCCAGCTCGGCGAGGGCGAGCTCGTCGCTCACTTCCCGCATGAGTTCGGACATCCGTACGTCCAGCGCGTCGCAGATCGCGGAGAGCAGCTCGGAGGAAGCCTCCTTCTGCCCCCGCTCCACCTCGGAGAGATAGCCGAGTGAGACTCGGGCGGACGAGGAGACTTCGCGCAGAGTACGGCCCTGGCGTTGGCGCTGCCGACGCAGCACGTCACCCAGCAGGCGACGGAGCAGAATCATCGGTGGCTCCCTCCTCGGACCGCGTAGCCGCATCCTTCACGCCCCACCGTACCGCCTTGCGCCGCGGCCGTGCGGGGAGCGATGTCGTGTTCACTCAGGGCTGCAAACATCAAAACCCCCCGTTCCGTTCCGTATCCTGTGCCCGCTCATTCCCGGTCTGTTCGCTCGCAAGCTCTTCCAGGAGGAGTGCGAGTACGCTCCGTACACTCTCCATACGAATTTCCGCGCGGTCGCCGTTCAACCGCAGCGCGGCCACTTTCCCGCCACTCGCTGCCTCGGAAGCATCCGTGAAGGGGCCGTCGACAGCCACGAAAACCGTTCCGACGGGCTTGCCGTCCTGTGGTTCCGGGCCGGCCACTCCGGTGGTCGCGATGCCCCAGTCGGCGCCGAGCGCCTTGCGCACTCCGGCCGCCATCTGGGCCGCGACCTGCGGATCCACCGCACCTCGCTGGTCCAGCAGGGTGGCGTCGACACCCAGCAGCTCATGCTTCAGTTCGGTGGCGTAGGCGGTCACCGACCCACGGAACGCCTTGGACGCGCCGGGGGCCGCTGTGATTTCCGCCGCAACCAGTCCGCCCGTGAGCGACTCGGCGACCGCGAGCGTCTGACCCTTCACGGTGAGTAGTCGCACCACTTGGGCGGCCGGGGAATTCACGCTTCCGTCTCCTCCAACGCCGCCGCGCGCTCGGCGATTCCCTGCCTGCGCAGCACAATGGCCTGTCTCACATAGTCGAGCCCGGTCGCGACGGTCAGCACGACCGCCACGGCCATCACCCAGAACCGCGCGGTGGCCAGCCACCCCGTCAGCGCCAGGATGTACATCCCCACGGCGATGCCCTGGCTGAGGGTCTTGAGCTTGCCGCCCCGGCTCGCCGGGATCACGCCGTACCGGATGACGAGGAAACGCAGCAGGGTGATCCCGAGTTCCCTGCCGAGGATGACGAGCGTCACCCACCAGGGCAGGTCGCCGAGCCCGGAGAGACAGATCAGCGCCGCACCCATGATCGCCTTGTCGGCGATGGGGTCGGCGATCTTCCCGAAGTCGGTGACGAGGTTGTACGTGCGGGCCAGGTGCCCGTCGAACAGGTCGGTGATCATGGCGACCGAGAAGGCCGCCCAGGCGAATGACCGCCACGCGGGGTCGTGCCCGCCGTCGGCGAGCATCAGGGCGACGAAGCCGGGCACGAGGACCAGCCGGAGCATGGTCAGCAGATTGGCGATGTTCCAGACGCTGGCCTGGTTGACGGCGGCGGCCGCGATCTTCTTGCCGCGCGGAGGCTTGGCTGCCGAGTCGGCGTCCTCCGACGCCAGGTCGGGGACGACACCCGCGCCGGGGACCACGGCCGCCCGCGCCTCGGGAGCCGCCACCGGAACCGCACTCACCTGAGCCTCACCGGCCGTACCGGAGACCACGTCCGCAGGAGCGCTCGGTGCCGCGCCGGACGCGGCGCCCGAGACTCCGCTCGCCGGTCCGCCCTTCGCGGCGGAGGGGCCACCCGCAGCGGACGCCGGAACTCCGGTCATCTGCCCGCCTCCTCACTACACGCGAGCGAGCCGTCGAGCGGCTCGGCCACCAGGTCGACACCTTCCGTACCGACCACCTTCGCCTCGACCATACGACCGACGCTCAGACCTTCGCCGCTCGTGAGCAGCACCTGGCCGTCGGTCTCCGGCGCCTGGTGCGCGCCGCGGCCGTGCACACCCTCCTCGTCCACGGACTCGACCAGCACGTGCACGGTCTCGCCGACGCGCTCCTCGGCGCGCTGCGAGACGAGTTCCTCGGCGAGCCGGGACACACGTGCCAGCCGCTCGGCGACGAGGTCCTCGTCCAGCTTGTTGTCGTACGTCGCCGCTTCGGTTCCCTCCTCGTCGGAGTACCCGAAGACGCCGATGGCGTCCAGTCGCGCGCCGTTCAGGAACCGCTCCAGCTCGGCGAGGTCGGCCTCGGTCTCGCCGGGGAAGCCCACGATGAAGTTGGAGCGCACGCCGGCCTCGGGGGCCTTGCCGCGGATGGTGTCGAGGAGCTCCAGGAAGCGGTCGGTGTCGCCGAAGCGGCGCATGGCGCGCAGCACGCCGGGGGCGGAGTGCTGGAAGGACAGGTCGAAGTAGGGCACGACCTTGGGCGTGGAGGTGAGCACGTCGATCAGCCCGGGCCGCATCTCGGCGGGCTGGAGGTAGCTCACGCGCACGCGCTCGAGGCCGTCCACCTCGGCGAGCTCGGGCAGCAGGGACTCCAGCAGGCGGATGTCGCCGAGGTCCTTGCCGTAGGACGTGTTGTTCTCGGAGACCAGCATGATCTCCTTGACGCCCTGCTCGGCCAGCCAGCGCGTCTCGTTCAGCACGTCGGAGGGGCGGCGCGAGATGAAGGAGCCGCGGAAGGACGGGATGGCGCAGAAGGAGCAGCGCCGGTCGCAGCCGGAGGCGAGCTTCACGGAGGCGACGGGAGAGCCGTCCAGCCGGCGGCGCAGGGGCGCACGGGGGCCGGAGGCCGGAGCGAGCCCCTCCGGAAGGTCCGCGGGAGCCGCCTCGGGGGCTTCGGCGGCCGGGCCGTGCCCGGGCAGCGCGACGGACGCCGCCGACTCCTGGCGCTGGGCGGGGCTGATCGGCAGCAGCTTGCGGCGGTCGCGCGGGGTGTGCGCGGCGTGCACGCCACCGCTGAGGATCGTCTGGAGCCGGTCGGAGATGTCGGCGTAGTCATCGAAGCCGAGCACCCCGTCCGCTTCCGGCAGCGCCTCGGCGAGGTCCTTGCCGTACCGCTCGGCCATGCAGCCCACCGCCACGACGGCCTGGGTTCTGCCGTGCCCCTTGAGGTCGTTGGCCTCCAGGAGGGCGTCGACGGAGTCCTTCTTGGCGGCCTCGACGAAGCCACAGGTGTTGACGACGGCGACGTCCGCGTCGGCGGCGTCCTCCACGAGATCCCAGCCGTCCGCCTCCAAACGGCCTGCGAGCTCCTCCGAGTCCACCTCGTTGCGGGCGCAGCCAAGAGTGACAAGTGCGACGGTACGGCGTTCAGGCATGGGCTCAAGACTACTTCGTCCCACTGACACCCCATGTCGAAGGGGTTGGCCGAGCCCGGCCAACCCCTTCACCGCGAAGAACCGCCCGCGAGCTATCCGACCTGCGGGTCGCCCTTCGTGTACGTCAGGCGCTCCACGGCTCCGGGCTGCCAGTCGTCGTCGATCTTCTTGCCGTTGACGAACAGCTGGATCGCCCCGGCGTCGCCGAGGACGAGGTTGATCTTGTCGCTGTCCTGGAAGGTCTTGCTGTCGCCCTGCTTGAGCAGTCCGTCGAACAGGGTCCGGCCGTTGTGGTCCTTGGCGAGGATCCAGCTCTTGCCGTCGGCGGCGCTGACCTGCACGGTCACCTTGTCCTGGGGCGCGGCCGCGATGGCGCTGTCGGACGGCGTGGGCTTCGGGTCCTTGGTCTTCTTGTCGGACTTGGGCGTCGGAGCCTTGCTGGTGGCGGGCGTGGTGCCGTCGGCGACCTGTGTCGTTCCGCCGTCGTCGCCGCCCTTGAAGGCGGTGAACCCGACGAAGCCGACGACGGCCACGATCGCGGCGACCATGGCCGCGGTCCAGTTGGGACCGCGCCGCTCGGGGCGGATACGTTCCGCCTCGAACAGCGGGGCGGCCGGGGTCGGGGCCGGACGCCCGCCGCCGTGATCGGCGGCGTACTGGTCCAGAAGGGGGGCCGGATCCAGATGGACGGCCTTGGCCAGGGTCCGGATGTGGCCCCGGGCGTACACATCGCCACCGCAGGGGGCGAAGTCGTCCGCCTCGATGGCATGCACGATGGCGATGCGGACCCTGGTGGCGTTGCTGACGTCGTCGACGGTCAGCCCGGCCGCGATCCGCGCCTGTTTCAGGGCGTGGCCGACGGAGAGGCGGGCTTCCTGCGGGTCGTCTTCGAACGGACGCTCGTCTTCAGGGGAGTTGCCGATGGACACGGGGGCGCCTTTCGAGCGTTTAGCCACCTGTGCTGGAGGTTCAGTCTAGGGGGGGTGCGAAAGGGTGGGGCAACCGGGCGGTGGGACTTTGTACGCCATCGGTATGGCCGAACACGCCGATGGTGGGGCAGCAGCTTTTCGCTTCCCTCAACTTGACGTACGCCGAAGGGAAACGGTTGCTCGATGATCCCTTACGGGTGAGTCACGATCGAACATCGGTGGCCGCACCCGCTCCGGGCTCCCCTTAAGCCTCCCCGCGGATCACCGCGAGCACTCCGTCCAGCTCGTCAGCCTTCACAAGAACGTCACGAGCCTTGGATCCCTCGCTGGGTCCGACGATGCCCCGGGACTCCATCAGGTCCATCAACCGGCCCGCCTTCGCGAACCCGACCCGCAGCTTGCGCTGGAGCATGGAGGTCGACCCGAACTGTGTGGAGACGACCAGCTCGGCCGCCTGGCACAGCAGGTCGAGGTCGTCGCCGATCTCCTCGTCGATCTCCTTCTTCTGCTTGGTGCCCACGACGACGTCGTCCCGGAAGACCGGCGCCATCTGGTCCTTGCAGTGCTGGACGATCGCCGCGACCTCGTCCTCGGTCACGAAGGCGCCCTGCATACGGGTGGGCTTGTTGGCCCCCATCGGCAGGAAGAGCCCGTCGCCCTTGCCGATCAGCTTCTCGGCGCCCGGCTGGTCGAGGATGACCCGCGAGTCGGCGAGCGAGGAGGTGGCGAAGGCGAGCCGCGAGGGCACGTTCGCCTTGATCAGACCGGTGACGACGTCCACCGACGGCCGCTGGGTGGCGAGCACCAGGTGGATGCCGGCCGCGCGCGCGAGCTGCGTGATCCGCACGATCGCATCCTCGACGTCCCGCGGGGCGACCATCATCAGGTCGGCGAGCTCGTCGACGATCACCAGCAGATACGGGTACGGCTGGAGCTCGCGCTCGCTGCCCTCGGGCAGCTTGACCTTGCCGTTCCTGATGGCCTCGTTGAAGTCGTCGATGTGCCGGAAGCCGTACGCCGCCAGGTCGTCGTAGCGCAGGTCCATCTCCCGCACGACCCACTGGAGCGCCTCGGCGGCCCGCTTCGGGTTGGTGATGATCGGCGTGATCAGGTGCGGGATGCCCTCGTAGGCCGTCAGCTCCACCCGCTTGGGGTCGACGAGGACCATGCGCACGTCCTCGGGCGTCGCGCGCACCATGATGGAAGTGATCAAGCAGTTAATGCACGACGACTTACCGGAACCGGTGGCTCCGGCGACGAGCACGTGCGGCATCTTCGCCAGGTTGGCCATCACATAGCCGCCCTCGACGTCCTTGCCGAGCGCCACCAGCATGGGGTGCTCGTCCTCGGCGGCGGCCGCGAGCCGCAGCACGTCACCGAGGTTGACCATCTCCCGGTCGGTGTTCGGGATCTCGATGCCGACCGCGGACTTGCCGGGGATCGGGCTGATGATCCGCACGTCCGGGCTGGCGACGGCGTACGCGATGTTCTTGGCGAGCGCGGTGATCCGCTCGACCTTCACGGCGGGTCCGAGCTCGACCTCGTAGCGCGTGACCGTCGGCCCGCGCGTGAAGCCGGTGACGGCGGCGTCGACCTTGAACTCCGTGAAGACGTTCGTCAGCGACGCGACTATGGCGTCGTTGGCCGCACTGCGCGCCTTGCCCGGCCCGCCGCGCTCCAGGAGGTCGAGGGAGGGCAGCGAGTAGGTGATGTCGCCGGAGAGCTGAAGCTGCTCCGCGCGGGCGGGCAGTTCGCTCGGAGCCTCGGGAGCGGGCTTGGTGAGGTCGGCGACCTCGACCTTGAGCTTCTCCTGCTTCGGCCGCGCGGCCGGTACCGGGGTGGGTACGGGGGTCGTCTCCACCCGGTCGCCCACACTGACGCCCTGGGTGAGGTCGGCGACCAGCGGCGAGGGCGGCAGACCGTGCATGACGACGCCGTCCAGGTCCGCGGCGGCGGCCGCGGCGATGTCCACGGCGTCCATCTGCCGGTCCATCGCGGGCTGCGGCACGGCGGAACGCCGGGGGCGCCCCCGGCGCTGCGAGAGGGCCTCCTGCTCGGCGCCGTCCGGGTCGTACGACTCGGGCGCGGGACCTCGCCTGCGCCCACGCGCGGGCAGCGCCTCACGCCACTGCTCGTCGTAGCGCTCGTCGTCCTCGCCGAACTCGTCCACCACCGGGTCGTGGACGATCCCGAGCCGTACCCCGAGCTCCCGCAGCCGCCGCGGAATGGCGTTGACCGGGGTGGCCGTGACGACGAGCAGCCCGAAGACCGTCAGCAGCACGAGCAGCGGTACGGCGAGGACCTCGCCCATGGTGTACGTCAGCGGGGTGGCCGCTCCCCAGCCGATGAGGCCGCCGGCGTCCCTTATCGCCTGCATGCCGGCGCTGCGGGCGGGCGAGCCGCAGGCGATGTGCACCTGGCCGAGCACACCGATGACGAGCGCCGACAGACCGATCACGATCCGGCCGTTGGCCTCGGGCTTCTCGGGGTGCCGGATGAACCGCACGGCGATGACCGCGAGCAGTATCGGCACGAGCAGGTCGAGCCGGCCGAAGGCGCCCGTCACGATGATCTCGACGAGGTCGCCGACGGGGCCACGCAGGTTCGACCAGGTGCCGGCGGCGACGATCAGGCCGAGGGCGAGCAGCAGGAGTGCCACGCCGTCCTTCCGGTGCGCGGGGTCGAGGTTCTTCGCACCTTGCCCTATCCCGCGGAACACCGCGCCGACGGCGTGGGCGAGGCCGAGCCATACGGCACGGATGAGCCGCAGGACGCCACCGGTCGGGCTGGGCGCCGGCCTCGGCGGCGCGGCCTTCTTCGCCGCGGCCTTCCTGGCGGGTGCCTTCTTCGCCGGTGCCTTCTTGGCAGCGGCCTTCTTCGCCGGACCCTTCGCGGGAGCGGCAGCCTTCTTAGCGGGCTGCTTCTTGGCTGCGGAGGGACGTGAGGCCATGGGTGTGAGGTTACCGGTGGAGGAGGCAACGGACACGTGTGCCCGGTGCTTCACCCGTTCGTGTCGCTTCTGGGGAGGCGTGGAACTGACGCACGCTTGAGGAACAGGTGAACTGACGCACGCTCACCCGCGACCCCGCGTCAGTTCTGCGAGGGCACCGAAGGAGAGCTCCCGGTCCCGGGCTCCAGGGCGTCCAGCGCCCGCCGCAACCCCGTGAGTTTGCGTTCGAGATGGGCCGCTGTGGCCACCGCGGCCGCGTCCGCGGACTCGTCGTCCAGTTGTTTGGACAGCGCCTCCGCCTGCTCCTCGACCGCCGCGAGCCGCGCCGACAGCTCGGCGAGCAGCCCGGCGGGCTCCTTCGCGTCCCCGATCGCCGCCTTGCCCTGGCCGCCGCCCTCCAACTGGAGCCGCAGCAGCGCCGCCTGCTCGCGCAGCTGGCAGTTCTTCATGTAGAGCTCGACGAACACGGAGACCTTCGCGCGCAGCACCCACGGGTCGAAGGGCTTGGAGATGTAGTCCACCGCGCCTGCCGCATACCCCCGGAAGGTGTGATGCGGACCGTGGTTGATGGCGGTGAGGAAGATGATCGGGATGTCCCGGGTCCGCTCCCGCCGCTTGATGTGCGCGGCGGTCTCGAAACCGTCCATGCCCGGCATCTGGACGTCCAGCAGAATCACCGCGAAGTCGTCCGTGAGCAGTGCCTTGAGTGCTTCCTCCCCGGACGATGCCCGCACCAGTGTCTGATCGAGCGCGGAGAGGATGGCCTCCAGCGCCAGCAGATTCTCCGGCCGGTCATCGACCAGGAGGATCTTGGCCTTCTGCACCATGGCCCGCCCTCCTCGCCCCGGATGTGCACCGGGCGCCGCCCCTGGGGACGACTCCCTTTCGCCGCCCGTCCTTGTGCCGGTCATCGTAGCCGCACCCTGTCTGTCGCCACACCCTGTCACCGCGATGTCACTGTGCACGTAGCAGAAACGTAGCGGGAGACCAGAAGGTTCCCCGAATCCCGTACTTCTACACGGCGTCGGGCACCCTGAGTCAGCAACTCCGCGTGAACTTCGCTGATTCCCATCACTCCCCTCGCATCCACTGTTGCATGACCGACAGCAGATGATCGGGATCCACCGGCTTGGTCACGTAGTCGGAGGCGCCCGACTCGATGGCCTTCTCCCGGTCGCCCTTCATCGCCTTGGCGGTCAGCGCGATGATCGGGAGCCCGGCGAACTGCGGCATCCTGCGGATCGCGTTGGTCGTCGCGTACCCGTCCATCTCCGGCATCATGATGTCCATCAGGACGACCGCCACATCCTCGTGCTGTTCGAGGACCTCGATGCCCTCACGGCCGTTCTCCGCGTAGAGCACGGACAGTCCGTGCTGTTCAAGAACGCTGGTGAGCGCGAAGACGTTGCGGATGTCGTCGTCGACGATCAGCACCTTCTCCCCGCCGAACCGGATGCCCCGGCGCGGCTGCGGGGTCGCCTGGTGCTCCACCGCCGACCAGCTGTCCGGCTGTCCGATCCGCTGTTCGAGGGCGGGCGCGGTCCTGCGACGACGCCGGAAGAGAGCCGCCGCACCGTTCTGCGTCTCCTGGTACGACTTCACCTCGGCCGGCGTCTCCACCTCGACCCCGGACATCCCGTTCTCCGACGTGGACGCCACCAGGTCGCCGGCCTCCAGGGCGGGCATGGACTGCTGGTAGCCCTGCGGCGGCAGTTCGCTGGGGTGCAACGGCAAATACAGCGTGAACGTCGATCCGCGTCCCGGCTCGCTCTGCGCGTGGATCTCACCGCCGAGGAGTTGCGCGATCTCCCGCGAGATCGACAGCCCGAGGCCGGTGCCGCCGTACTTGCGGCTGGTCGTGCCGTCGGCCTGCTTGAACGCCTCGAAGATCACCCGCATCTTGCTGCCCGCGATGCCGATGCCCGTGTCGGTCACGGAGAACGCGATCAGATCGGCGTCCGCGTCCCGCAGTGAGCCGGCCTCCAGCAGCTGCTCCCGGATGGCCAGCGGCACATCCCGCCCGGCGGGCCGGATGACCAGCTCGACCGCCCCGGAGTCGGTGAACTTCACCGCGTTGGAGAGCAGGTTGCGCAGCACCTGCAGCAGCCGCTGTTCGTCGGTGTGCAGCGTGGCGGGCAGCTCGGGCGAGACCCGCACGGACAGGTCCAGGCCCTTCTCCGCGGTCAGCGGCCGGAAGGTGGCCTCCACGTAGTCCACGAGCTGGACGAGCGCGATGCGTGTCGGCGAGACGTCCATCTTGCCCGCCTCGACCTTCGACAGGTCGAGGATGTCGTTGATGAGCTGGAGCAGATCGGAGCCCGCTCCGTGGATGGTCTCGGCGAACTCGACCTGCTTCGGGGTGAGGTTGGAGTCCGCGTTGTCGGCGAGCAGCTTGGCGAGGATCAGCAGCGAGTTCAGCGGCGTCCGCAGCTCGTGCGACATGTTGGCCAGGAACTCGCTCTTGTACCGCATCGATACGGCCAGTTGCTCGGCGCGCTCCTCCAGGACCTGCCGCGCCTCCTCGATCTCGGTGTTCTTGACCTCGATGTCGCGGTTCTGCTGGGCCAGCAGCTCGGCCTTCTCCTCCAGCTCGGCGTTGGACGCCTGAAGGGCCTTCTGCCGGTTCTCCAACTCCGCCGACCGCTCCCTGAGTTGCTCGGTCAGCTCCTGCGACTGCTTCAGCAGCACCTCCGTCTTGGTGTTGACGGAGATGGTGTTGACGCTGGTCGCGATCATCTCGGCGATCTGGTTGAGGAAGTCCTTCTGGATCTGCGTAAAGGGTGTGAAGGACGCGAGCTCGATGACACCGAGCACCTTGCCCTCGAAGAGCACCGGGAGGACGATCACTTGCGCGGGCGGCGCCTCTCCGAGGCCGGAGGAGATCTTCAGATAGCCGCTGGGCGCGTTCTCCACCAGGATCGTGCGCTTCTCCTCGGCGGCCGTCCCGATGAGCGCCTCACCCGGCCGGAACGAGGTCGGCATGGAGCCCATCGAGTAGCCGTACGAGCCGAGCATCCGCAGCTCGTACTGGTCCTCGGCCTCCGCACTGAGGTCCTTGCCGTCGAGCAGCGGCATCGCGACGAAGAACGCGCCGTGCTGCGCGGTCACCACCGGCGTCAGCTCGCTCATGATCAGCGAGGCCACGTCCTCCAGGTCCCGGCGGCCCTGCATGAGCGCCGAGATACGGGCCAGGTTGCCCTTGAGCCAGTCCTGCTCCTTGTTGGCGATCGTGGTGTCGCGCAGGTTGGCGATCATCTTGTTGATGTAGTCCTGGAGCTCCTGGATCTCCCCGGACGCGTCCACGTCGATCTTGAGGTTCAGGTCGCCCCTGGTCACCGCGGTCGCCACGCGCGCGATGGCTCGCACCTGGCGAGTAAGGTTTCCTGCCATTTCGTTCACGGACTCGGTCAGGTCCCGCCAGGTGCCGTCGACGTCACGCACGCGTGCCTGTCCGCCCAGCTGTCCTTCCGTACCCACCTCGCGGGCCACTCGCGTGACCTCCTCCGCGAAGGAGGACAGCTGGTCGACCATCGTGTTGATGGTCGTCTTCAGCTCCAGGATCTCGCCGCGGGCATCGATGTCGATCTTCTTCGTCAGGTCGCCCTTGGCGATGGCCGTCGTCACCATGGCGATGTTCCGCACCTGACCGGTCAGGTTGGACGCCATCTGGTTCACGGACTCGGTGAGGTCCTTCCAGGTGCCGGCCACACCGGGCACCCGCGCCTGGCCGCCCAGGATGCCGTCCGTGCCCACCTCACGGGCCACCTTGGTGACCTGGTCGGCGAACGAACTCAGCGTCTTCACCATGGTGTTGAAGGTGTCCGCGAGCTGCGCGACCTCACCGCGCGCCTCGATCGTCACCGTCCGCGTGAGGTCACCGTTGGCGACCGCGTTCGCCACCTGGGAGATGTTGCGCACCTGCATGGTCAGGTTGTTGGCCATCAGGTTCACGTTGTCGCTGAGGTCCTTCCAGATGCCCGTGACACCCGGCACCCGCGCCTGACCGCCGAGCTGGCCCTCGGTACCCACCTCACGGGCCACCCGGGTCACCTGCTCGGCGAAGGACGACAGCTGGTCGACCATCGTGTTGACGGTGGTGACGAGCTCGAGGATCTCGCCCTTCGCGTCCACGGTGATCTTCTTGGAGAGATCGCCCTTGGCGACCGCCGTGGTGACCTCGGCGATGTTGCGCACCTGGATGGTCAGGTTGTTCGCCATGAAGTTCACGGACTGCGTGAGGTCCTTCCAGGTGCCGGAGACACCCTGCACCTCGGCCTGCCCGCCCAGGATGCCCTCGGTGCCCACCTCGCGGGCCACCCGGGTCACCTGGTCGGCGAAGCTGGAGAGCTGGTCCACCATCGTGTTGAGGGTGTTCTTCAGCTCCAGGATCTCGCCGCGCGCGTCCACGTCGATCTTCTGCGACAGGTCACCCCGGGCCACCGCGGTGGCCACCTGGGCGATGTTCCGCACCTGAGCAGTAAGGTTTCCTGCCATTCCGTTCACGGAGTCGGTCAGGTCCCGCCACACACCGGCGACGCCGGGCACCTGCGCCTGTCCGCCGAGGCGGCCCTCGGTGCCCACCTCGCGGGCCACGCGGGTCACCTGGTCGGCGAAGGCGGAGAGCTGGTCCACCATCGTGTTGATGGTGTTCTTCAGCTCCAGGATCTCGCCGCGCGCGTCCACGTCGATCTTCTGCGACAGGTCACCCCGGGCCACCGCGGTCGTCACCTGGGCGATCTGCCGCACCTGCGAGGTGAGGTTGCCACCCATGAAGTTGACGGAGTCGGTGAGCTCCTTCCAGGTGCCGGAGACCCCGGGCACGACGGCCTGACCGCCGAGCCGGCCCTCGGTGCCCACGTCCCGGGCCATCCGCGTCACCTGGTCGGCGAAGGCGGACAGCTGGTCCACCATCGTGTTCACGGTGTTCTTCAGCTGGAGCATCTCGCCGGAGACGTCCACGGTGACCTTCTGCGACAGGTCGCCGTTGGCCACCGCCGTCGTCACCTGGGCGATGTTCCTCACCTGTCCGGTGAGGTTCCTGAACGCCGTGTTGACGGAGTCGGTGAGGTCCTTCCAGGTACCGGCGGCCCCGGGAACCTGCGCCTGACCGCCCAGCTCACCCTCGACACCGATCTCGCGCGCCACGCGCGTGACCTCGGCACCGAATGCGGACAGCTGGTCCACCATCCCGTTGACGGTGTTCTTCAGCTCCAGCATCTCGCCGGCCACGTCCACGGTGACCTTCTGCGACAGGTCACCGTTGGCCACCGCCGTGGTCACAGCGGCGATGTCCCGCACCTGAGTGGTGAGGTTCCGGAAGACCGTGTTCACCGAATCGGTGAGGTCCTTCCACGTTCCCGCCGCACCCGGCACGTTCGCCTGCCCGCCCAGCTGACCCTCGGCGCCGACCTCGTTGGCCACACGCGTGACCTCGTCGGCGAAGATCCGCAGCGTCTCGGTCATCTGGTTGATCGTGTCGGCGAGCTGGGCGACCTCGCCGCGTGCGGAGACCGTCACCTTCTGCGACAGGTCACCATTGGCGACCGCGGTCGTCACCTGGGCGATCCCGCGCACCTGGGCCGTCAGGTTGCCGGCCATGAGGTTCACCGAATCGGTGAGGTCCTTCCACACCCCGGCCACACCCGGCACCTGCGCCTGGCCGCCGAGCTCGCCCTCGACGCCCACCTCGCGGGCGACGCGGGTCACCTCGGAGGAGAAGGAGGACAGCTGGTCCACCATCGTGTTGACGGTGTTCTTCAGCTCCAGCATCTCGCCGGCCACGTGAACGGTGACCTTGCGGGACAGATCACCCTTGGCGACCGCCGTGGTCACCAGGGCGATGTCGCGCACCTGGGCCGTCAGCCGGTACGCCATCGTGTTGACGGACTCGGTCAGGTCCTTCCACGAACCCGACATGCCACGCACGCGTGCCTGCCCGCCGAGCTTGCCCTCGGTGCCGACCTCACTGGCCACACGCGTCACCTCGTCGGTGAAGGTGGACAGCTGATCGACAAGGTTGTTTACAGTCCGCCCGACCTTCAGGAACTCCCCGCGCAGCGGATGCCCCGTCCCGTCCGTGGCCTGGGTCCTGAGCTCCATCCGGGGCGACAGATCGCCCTCCGCGACCGCGGACAGCACCCGGCCGACCTCGGAGACGGGCCGTACGAGATCGTCCACGAGCGCGTTGGAGGCATCGATGGCAGACGCCCAGGAGCCCTCACAGGCGCCTGTTTCCAGCCGTTCCGTGAGTTTGCCCTCACGGCCCACCATGCGCCGCACCCGCGACAGCTCACCCGTCAGATGCAGATTGCGGTCGGCCACCTCGTTGAAGACCGCCGCGATCTCCGACATCACGCCGTCGCCGGACACCGTGAGCCGCTTGCGGAAGTTCCCGTCACGCATCGAGACCAGCGCGGCCAGCAGCCGGTCCAGGGCAGCCGCGTCCACCGCGGTGGTCCCGCCCCGCGGTTTGCGCCGGCCGCTCGGGGACTGTCCGTCCTTCGCGCGCGTCCTAGTGCCCCGCGTCGCTGCGCCAGACTCCACTGTGTCCCTCCCGCAGGGGTCGACCGTTACTGCTGTACTCGGCTGGTGCCGCGCGGCACACTGGTTGCGGCCGCGTACTTCTGCTTACTACAGCGATATTTCGACCAGGCGTGCAAAGCCGCACCACGGGCTGCTGCCCGCGTTGCGCTCAAGCCACTCGGCCTGGCCGAACCTTCTTCAGGAGCCTGCCCAGTGTTTCACCCAGGTTGAACCCGGCCATAACAGTTCGGCAGCTTCGCACATCGTCCGCACACCCTCCGGACGGAAACACTGCAGACCGGCATCCGCATGGCCGTCGAAGGTAAGTAACCTTGCATGCGGCTGTCCAGCCGAGCCGGTCCGTCCGGCCTGGGCGGTGGCACGAGCACGAGCGGGCATCGGAGGGCGGCCGCACACATGACCACCGGACTGATCCCCGGGGGACAGAACCCGGACCCCCGGCCGACGGGCGGTCTGCCGCAGCAGCGGCATGCGCCGGTCGGCCAGGCAGCCCTGCACGTCGACAACCGGTCGAGGAGTTCTGTGATCACCGCGCGCGCGGCCGCCAGCTTCGAGCCTGTCGGACGATCGGTAGCGACCGCCCGCTCCTTCGTCCGCGACACCCTCCAGGGCTGGGGCTTCGCCGACATCGTCGACGACGCGGTCGTCCTCACCAGCGAACTCGTCACCAACGCCGTGGTGCATGCGGGCACCTCCGCGGACGTTCTGTGTCTGCGCAGTGACGACGGTGTCCGGGTCGAGGTGGCCGACCGCTACCCCGAGCGGGAGATCCCGCTCCAGGGCCAGGCCGTCAACATGGGCAACCTCGACCGCGAGGGCGGCCGCGGTCTCCAGCTGTGCGCCGCGCTCGCCGGCCGCTGGGGCGTCGAGTACACCCCCACCCACAAGCAGGTCTGGTTCCAGCTCGACCTGCCCGAACGCCCGGTGGGCACCCGCACGGCGGGCCCGTCCCTGCCCGCGGACCTCCTCCCGCTGGCCGACGGCCGCGTCCGCGTCGCCGTCGTCCAGATCGACCGCACGTGCGCCATCACCTCGTGGAACGAGGACGCCGAGGAACTCTTCGGCTACGCCGCCGAACAGGTGATCGGCAAGCCGCTCACGGACCTCGCGGCCTGGCCGCACACCCCGGGCACCGGCACCGGAATCGCCGAGGCACTCCAACTCTCGCGCTGGGAGGGCAGTTACGGCATAAGGGCCGCCAACGGCCGCGTCGCCTCGGTCTACGCCTCCCACCTGCGCGTCCGCGACACCGGCGGCGAGCCCTCCACGGTCTGCCTCCTGGTCCGCGACCACGAACGCGCCGTACTCCAGACGCCGTTGCGCGTCCCCGCCTCCGACACGACCACCTCCTCCGACGGCCAGAGCACCGACCCCTTCGAGGTGTTCATCGGCTCCCCCGCCCCGGACGACCTCGACGGCCTCCTCCAGCGCACGGTCGAACGCGCGCGCGACATGCTCGACGGCGACTCCGCCTTCCTGCTCCTCGCGACGGACGACGAGACGGAGCTGGAGGTCCGCGCCTCGACCGGCCTGCCCTCGGCTCGACAGCGCTTCGCGCGCGTGCCCGTCGAAGCGGGCCCCGGCCGCTACGGCTCCGCGCGCATGCCCGCCGTCCACGACGACCTCCTGGCCGTACCGGGCGCCGTGCCGCTCCTGAGCGGCACCGGCATGCGTTCGGTCGTCACGGTCCCCCTGAAGGTCGAGGGGCGCCTCACCGGCTCCCTGGGCGTGGCCGCGGAGGGCCCCGGCAGATACTCGAACGAAGAGGCCCTGCGCCTCCAATTCGCCGCCGACCGCATCGCGTTGGCCGTCGAGTCGGCCCGCCTGGGCGAACTCGAACGCCTGCGGCGCGGCTCCCTGAGCTTCCTCGTCGAGGCCTCCGACCTCCTCGCCGGCACCCTGGACCGCGACCAGACGCTGGCCCTCATGGCCCAGATGACCGTCCCGACCCTGGCCACCTGGTGCGCCGTCTACACGATCGCCGACCAGGCCTCGGATCCCTATCTGTCGTACGTCCTGCACGAGGACGAGGAACTCATCGACGGCATCAAGTCGTTGCTGTCGAAGGTGCAGCCCCCGGACCCGGTCCCCACTCCCGGCGCCCGCGTCTGGTCGGCCCCCGGCGAGGCGGCCCACCAGGCCGCCCTGCGCAGCTCGATGCGCAGCCTCGGACTCAGCGGCGGACCCACCCACCAGCTCGCCTCCGGAATCGGCCCCACGCTGGCCACGGCCTCCGCTGTCGGCGGCGAGACCGTCGTCCTCCCCTTGGTCGCCCGCAACCGTGTCATCGGCATGCTGACCCTCGGCAAGCCGGCCGACGAGCACTTCCGCCAGGAAATCCTGGAACTGGCCGAGGACTTGTCCCGCCGGGCCGCCCTGGCCCTGGACAACGCCCGCCTCTACTCCGAGCGCACGGCCATCAGCCAGTCCCTCCAGCGCAGCCTCCTGCCTCCGGAGCTGCCCGAGATCGACGGCGTCGAGGTCGAGGTCATCTACCGCGCGGCCGGCGAGGGCAACGAGGTCGGCGGCGACTTCTACGACGTGTTCCCCATCAGCGACGGCGCGTACGGCTTCGCCATCGGCGACGTCTGCGGCACGGGCCCGAACGCGGCGGCGGTGACAGGACTCGCCCGACACGCCCTCCGCCTCCTGGCCAGGGAGGGCCTGAGCGGCCCCGCCGTCCTGGAGCGCCTGAACTCCGCGATCCTCGACGAGGGCGCCCGCAGCCGCTTCCTGACGCTCCTGTACGGCGAGCTGTGGCCGCAGGAGGACGGCAGCGCGCGCCTGAAGGTGGTCTGCGCCGGCCACCCGCTCCCGCTCCGCCTGCGCCAGGACGGCACCGTGGAACCGGCCGCCGAACCCCAGCCGCTCCTCGGCGTCATGGAGGACCTGGAGCTCTACGAGGAGACGGTCACCCTCGACCCGGGCGATGTCCTGCTCTGCGTCACGGACGGCGTCACCGAGCGCCGTGAAGGTACCCGCATGCTGGGCGACGACGGTCTCGCCGACGTCCTCACCACGTGCACGGGCCTGACGGCCGGCGCGGTAGCGGCCCGCATCATGCGCGCGGTCGAGCGTTTCGCTTCCGACGCCCCGTCAGACGACATGGCGATTCTGGCGATGCGCGTCCCGGGCCTCCACCAGGACTGAGAGCAGGCACGAGAAAGGCCCCGCCCGAATGGGCGGGGCCTTTTGACTGGAGCCCCCTAACGGAATCGAACCGTTGACCTTCTCCTTACCATGGAGACGCTCTGCCGACTGAGCTAAGGGGGCCTGTCGCTTTACGATGTTTCCCTCGCGGCAACGGAATAGATCATACCCCGAACAGACCCGTGCTCCCAACTCGCTCAGAAGGCAGGCTGAAGCAGTCCGCCGAGCGCATTGCACGCGGCCACGACCCGCTGCATGTCCCGCTTCGTCAGGGAAGCGTCCACCGGCAGCGCGAGCGTCTCGTCGGCGGCCCGTTCGGTTTCCGGCAGCGATACACAGCGCCGGAATTCGGGCAGCCGGTGCACGGGCGTCTTCACCGGGACGCGGCACTCGACTCCCTTGCTCCGCAGGGCCCGCGCAAAGGCATCCCGGTCCGGTCGCCCGTTCCCCGGCACCCGCACGACGTACTGCTGATAGGTGTGCCCGTCGCCGCCATCGGGCGTGCGCACCCCGCGCAACTTCCCATCGAGATAGCACGCCCGCTCCCGACGCTGTGCGACTTCGTCGTACGGCGCGGACTCACCCTCCTGCAGCACCAGCAGCCCGTGCCGCTGCCCCACCCCGAGCAGCCGCGCCATGTCGGCCGGCCGCCCGAATCGGTGTACGACCACGATGGCCGCCGTCCGCGGAGTGATGGCCGCTTCGACAGCGGACGCGTCGAGGCAGTAGCTGACCGGATGTATGTCCGCGAACACCGGAAGCGCACCCGCGAGTGTCACCGCCTGGGCGACCTCGACGTTCCCGAAGGCCGGTACGACGACCTCGTCACCGACTCCGACGCCGGCGGCCCTGAGCATTGCAGCAGTACCCATGCTCCGGATGGTGGTTGTGCAACGTGAACTCCAAGTGACGCACAACAAAAAAGGGTTGGACCCCGAACCGAAGTTCAGGATCCAACCCTTTTAATAATTGTTCGGCGGTGTCCTACTCTCCCACAGGGTCCCCCCTGCAGTACCATCGGCGCTGAAAGGCTTAGCTTCCGGGTTCGGAATGTAACCGGGCGTTTCCCTCACGCTATGACCACCGAAACACTATGAAGTTAGACCGGAAACACAACACGGTCGTTGCCTCAGAACTAACACAGTGGACGCGAGCAAATATGGACAAGCCCTCGGCCTATTAGTACCGGTCACCTCCACCCATTACTGGGCTTCCAGATCCGGCCTATCAACCCAGTCGTCTACTGGGAGCCTTAACCCCTCAAAGGGGGTGGGAATACTCATCTCGAAGCAGGCTTCCCGCTTAGATGCTTTCAGCGGTTATCCCTCCCGAACGTAGCCAACCAGCCATGCCCTTGGCAGAACAACTGGCACACCAGAGGTTCGTCCGTCCCGGTCCTCTCGTACTAGGGACAGCCCTTCTCAATATTCCTACGCGCGCAGCGGATAGGGACCGAACTGTCTCACGACGTTCTAAACCCAGCTCGCGTACCGCTTTAATGGGCGAACAGCCCAACCCTTGGGACCGACTCCAGCCCCAGGATGCGACGAGCCGACATCGAGGTGCCAAACCATCCCGTCGATATGGACTCTTGGGGAAGATCAGCCTGTTATCCCCGGGGTACCTTTTATCCGTTGAGCGACGGCGCTTCCACAAGCCACCGCCGGATCACTAGTCCCGACTTTCGTCCCTGCTCGACCCGTCGGTCTCACAGTCAAGCTCCCTTGTGCACTTACACTCAACACCTGATTACCAACCAGGCTGAGGGAACCTTTGGGCGCCTCCGTTACTCTTTAGGAGGCAACCGCCCCAGTTAAACTACCCATCAGACACTGTCCCTGATCCGGATCACGGACCCAGGTTAGACATCCAGCACGACCAGACTGGTATTTCAACGACGACTCCACCTGAACTGGCGTCCAAGCTTCACAGTCTCCCAGCTATCCTACACAAGCCGAACCGAACACCAATATCAAACTGTAGTAAAGGTCCCGGGGTCTTTCCGTCCTGCTGCGCGAAACGAGCATCTTTACTCGTAGTGCAATTTCACCGGGCCTATGGTTGAGACAGTCGAGAAGTCGTTACGCCATTCGTGCAGGTCGGAACTTACCCGACAAGGAATTTCGCTACCTTAGGATGGTTATAGTTACCACCGCCGTTTACTGGCGCTTAAGTTCTCAGCTTCGCCACACCGAAATGTGACTAACCGGTCCCCTTAACGTTCCAGCACCGGGCAGGCGTCAGTCCGTATACATCGCCTTACGGCTTCGCACGGACCTGTGTTTTTAGTAAACAGTCGCTTCTCGCTGGTCTCTGCGGCCACCCCCAGCTCATGAAGTAAATTCAATCACCGGTGATGGCCCCCCTTCTCCCGAAGTTACGGGGGCATTTTGCCGAGTTCCTTAACCATAGTTCACCCGAACGCCTCGGTATTCTCTACCTGACCACCTGAGTCGGTTTAGGGTACGGGCCGCCATGAAACTCGCTAGAGGCTTTTCTCGACAGCATAGGATCATCCACTTCACCACAATCGGCTCGGCATCAGGTCTCAGCCACAAGTGCGACGGATTTGCCTATCGCACGGCCTACACCCTTACCCCGGGACAACCACCGCCCGGGCTGGACTACCTTCCTGCGTCACCCCATCACTCACCTACTGCAAGTCTGGTTCGTCGGCTCCACCACTCCCCTTTGCCCGAAGGCTCCGGGGCGGCTTCACGGACTTAGCATCGCCTGGTTCGATGTTTGACGCTTCACAGCGGGTACCGGAATATCAACCGGTTATCCATCGACTACGCCTGTCGGCCTCGCCTTAGGTCCCGACTTACCCTGGGCAGATCAGCTTGACCCAGGAACCCTTAGTCAATCGGCGCACACGTTTCCCACGTGTGTATCGCTACTCATGCCTGCATTCTCACTCGTGAACCGTCCACCACTAGCTTCCGCTGCAGCTTCACCCGGCACACGACGCTCCCCTACCCATCACAGCCGCCGTTGGGCGTATTGCTGCAATGACACGACTTCGGCGGTACGCTTGAGCCCCGCTACATTGTCGGCGCGGAATCACTAGACCAGTGAGCTATTACGCACTCTTTCAAGGGTGGCTGCTTCTAAGCCAACCTCCTGGTTGTCTCTGCGACTCCACATCCTTTCCCACTTAGCGTACGCTTAGGGGCCTTAGTCGATGCTCTGGGCTGTTTCCCTCTCGACCATGGAGCTTATCCCCCACAGTCTCACTGCCGCGCTCTCACTTACCGGCATTCGGAGTTTGGCTAAGGTCAGTAACCCGGTAGGGCCCATCGCCTATCCAGTGCTCTACCTCCGGCAAGAAACACACGACGCTGCACCTAAATGCATTTCGGGGAGAACCAGCTATCACGGAGTTTGATTGGCCTTTCACCCCTAACCACAGGTCATCCCCCAGGTTTTCAACCCTGGTGGGTTCGGTCCTCCACGAAGTCTTACCTCCGCTTCAACCTGCCCATGGCTAGATCACTCCGCTTCGGGTCTTGAGCGTGCTACTCAAACGCCCTATTAGGACTCGCTTTCGCTACGGCTACCCCACCCGGGTTAACCTCGCAACACACCGCAAACTCGCAGGCTCATTCTTCAAAAGGCACGCAGTCACGAGAATGAAAGCAAGCTTTCATTCCGACGCTCCCACGGCTTGTAGGCACACGGTTTCAGGTACTATTTCACTCCGCTCCCGCGGTACTTTTCACCATTCCCTCACGGTACTATCCGCTATCGGTCACCAGGGAATATTTAGGCTTAGCGGGTGGTCCCGCCAGATTCACACGGGATTTCTCGGGCCCCGTGCTACTTGGGTGTCTCTCAAACGAGCCGCTGATGTTTCGACTACGGGGGTCTTACCCTCTACGCCGGACCTTTCGCATGTCCTTCGCCTACATCAACGGTTTCTGACTCGTCTCACAGCCGGCAGACTGTGAAAGAGAGATCCCACAACCCCGCATGCGCAACCCCTGCCGGGTCTCACACGCATACGGTTTGGCCTCATCCGGTTTCGCTCGCCACTACTCCCGGAATCACGGTTGTTTTCTCTTCCTGCGGGTACTGAGATGTTTCACTTCCCCGCGTTCCCTCCACATACCCTATGTGTTCAGGTATGGGTGACAGCCCATGACGACTGCCGGGTTTCCCCATTCGGAAACCCCCGGATCAAAGCCTGGTTGACGACTCCCCGGGGACTATCGTGGCCTCCCACGTCCTTCATCGGTTCCTGGTGCCAAGGCATCCACCGTGCGCCCTTAAAAACTTGGCCACAGATGCTCGCGTCCACTGTGCAGTTCTCAAACAACGACCAGCCACCCATCACCCCGGAGCAACACTCCGAGTTCACTGGGGCCGGCATCGAGGGGGTTCATTCCCTCAGACACCCAACAGCGTGCCCGACCAGATCCCGTCCGGAGATCATGCTTTCCACGCTCTTGCGAGCAGTACTTGCAGCCTCCGACCCGTGAAACCGGCCGAATAATCAACGTTCCACCCATGAGCAACCACCGCAGAACGTTTGCCTGCGTAATGGCCCTGGACCACCAAGCACGCTTGGCGGCCTAGATGCTCCTTAGAAAGGAGGTGATCCAGCCGCACCTTCCGGTACGGCTACCTTGTTACGACTTCGTCCCAATCGCCAGTCCCACCTTCGACAGCTCCCTCCCACAAGGGGTTGGGCCACCGGCTTCGGGTGTTACCGACTTTCGTGACGTGACGGGCGGTGTGTACAAGGCCCGGGAACGTATTCACCGCAGCAATGCTGATCTGCGATTACTAGCAACTCCGACTTCATGGGGTCGAGTTGCAGACCCCAATCCGAACTGAGACAGGCTTTTTGAGATTCGCTCCACCTCACGGTATCGCAGCTCATTGTACCTGCCATTGTAGCACGTGTGCAGCCCAAGACATAAGGGGCATGATGACTTGACGTCGTCCCCACCTTCCTCCGAGTTGACCCCGGCGGTCTCCTGTGAGTCCCCATCACCCCGAAGGGCATGCTGGCAACACAGAACAAGGGTTGCGCTCGTTGCGGGACTTAACCCAACATCTCACGACACGAGCTGACGACAGCCATGCACCACCTGTACACCGACCACAAGGGGGGCACTATCTCTAATGCTTTCCGGTGTATGTCAAGCCTTGGTAAGGTTCTTCGCGTTGCGTCGAATTAAGCCACATGCTCCGCTGCTTGTGCGGGCCCCCGTCAATTCCTTTGAGTTTTAGCCTTGCGGCCGTACTCCCCAGGCGGGGAACTTAATGCGTTAGCTGCGGCACCGACGACGTGGAATGTCGCCAACACCTAGTTCCCACCGTTTACGGCGTGGACTACCAGGGTATCTAATCCTGTTCGCTCCCCACGCTTTCGCTCCTCAGCGTCAGTAATGGCCCAGAGATCCGCCTTCGCCACCGGTGTTCCTCCTGATATCTGCGCATTTCACCGCTACACCAGGAATTCCGATCTCCCCTACCACACTCTAGCTAGCCCGTATCGAATGCAGACCCGGGGTTAAGCCCCGGGCTTTCACACCCGACGTGACAAGCCGCCTACGAGCTCTTTACGCCCAATAATTCCGGACAACGCTTGCGCCCTACGTATTACCGCGGCTGCTGGCACGTAGTTAGCCGGCGCTTCTTCTGCAGGTACCGTCACTTTCGCTTCTTCCCTGCTGAAAGAGGTTTACAACCCGAAGGCCGTCATCCCTCACGCGGCGTCGCTGCATCAGGCTTTCGCCCATTGTGCAATATTCCCCACTGCTGCCTCCCGTAGGAGTCTGGGCCGTGTCTCAGTCCCAGTGTGGCCGGTCGCCCTCTCAGGCCGGCTACCCGTCGTCGCCTTGGTGAGCCATTACCTCACCAACAAGCTGATAGGCCGCGGGCTCATCCTTCACCGCCGGAGCTTTCAACCACCACAGATGCCTGCGGTAGTGGTATCCGGTATTAGACCCCGTTTCCAGGGCTTGTCCCAGAGTGAAGGGCAGATTGCCCACGTGTTACTCACCCGTTCGCCACTAATCCCCACCGAAGTGGTTCATCGTTCGACTTGCATGTGTTAAGCACGCCGCCAGCGTTCGTCCTGAGCCAGGATCAAACTCTCCGTGAATGTTTACCCGTAATCGGGTGCACACACACGAGAGCGGAACAACCACCGGAATAGGGCGGTCGTTCACAGCGTCCTCGCTGTGTTTTCTTCAAAGGAACCTCGCCCTCTCGAAACCGAGAGAGACGGGGTATCAACATATCTGGCGTTGATTTTTGGCACGCTGTTGAGTTCTCAAGGAACGGACGCTTCCTTTGTACTCACCCTCTCGGGCTTTCCTCCGGGCTTTTCCCTTCGGTCTTGCGTTTCCGACTCTATCAGACCGTTTCCGGTTCCGATTTCCTCGGTGCTTTCCAGGTTCCCGCTCTCGCGTTTCCCTTTCCGGCGGCTCCGACTTTATCAGAAGTTCTGAGTCGGAATTCCCGCCCTCCTGGAGGCTGGCCCCGGAGCACGAAGCTGCCGGGTTCCCCCTCGGGCGGAGCCGTAAACCTACTGGAGCGGGGCGCCTCGATGCAAATCGAGGCGCCCCGCTCCTGGTTCACTCGGACGGATGTCCGACGGTCCGTCAGACCTCCACCACCACAGGGAGGATCATCGGCCTGCGGCGATACGTGTCGGAGACCCACTTGCCCAGGGTCCGCCGCACCAGCTGTTGCAGCTGGTGGGGTTCGACCACGCCGTCCTGCGCCGAGCGCTCGAGCACCTCGGTGATCCTCGGGATCACGTCGCTGAACGCCGAGTCGTCGATGCCGGAGCCGCGGGCCTGGATGTGCGGGCCGCCCGTGATCTTGCCTGTGGACGAGTCGACGACCAGGAAGACCGAGATGATGCCCTCGTCGCCGAGGATCTTGCGGTCCTTGAGGGCCGGCTCGCCGACATCGCCGACCGAGAGGCCGTCGACGTAGACGTAGCCCGCCTGCACCTTGCCCGAGATCTTCGCCTTGCCCTCGACGAGGTCGACGACCACGCCGTCCTCGGCGATGACGATGCGGTCGTGCGGGACGCCGGTCAGGGCGCCCAACTCGGCGTTGGCGCGCAGGTGGCGCCATTCGCCGTGGACCGGCATCAGGTTCTTCGGGCGGCAGATGTTGTAGAAGTACAGGAGCTCGCCCGCGGACGCGTGGCCCGAGACGTGCACCTTGGCGTTGCCCTTGTGGACGACGTTGGCGCCCCAGCGGGTCAGGCCGTTGATGACGCGGTAGACCGCGTTCTCGTTCCCGGGGATCAGCGAGGACGCGAGGATGACCGTGTCGCCCTGGACGATCCGGATCTGGTGATCGCGGTTGGCCATGCGGGACAGGGCGGCCATCGGTTCGCCCTGGGAGCCCGTGCAGACCAGGACCACCTCGTGGTCCGGGAGGTCGTCGAGCGTCTTGACGTCCACCACCAGCCCCGGCGGGACCTTCAGATAGCCGAGGTCCCGTGCGATGCCCATGTTGCGGACCATCGAGCGGCCCACGAAGGCGACGCGGCGGCCGTACTCGTGCGCCGTGTCCAGGATCTGCTGGATGCGGTGGATGTGGCTGGCGAAGCTGGCCACGATGATCCGCTTGCGTGCGTTCCCGAAGACCGTGCGCAGGACGTTGGAGATGTCCCGCTCGGGTGCCACGAATCCGGGGACCTCGGCGTTCGTGGAGTCGGAGAGAAGGAGGTCGATCCCTTCCTCGCTCAGACGTGCGAACGCGTGCAGATCCGTGAGACGGCCGTCCAGCGGGAGCTGGTCCATCTTGAAGTCGCCCGTGTGGACCACCATGCCCGCCGGCGTGCGGATGGCGACGGCGAGGGCGTCCGGGATCGAGTGGTTGACCGCGACGAACTCGCAGTCGAAGGGGCCGATGCGCTCGCGGTGTCCCTCCGCCACCTCAAGGGTGTACGGACGGATCCGGTGCTCCTGGAGCTTGGCCTCGATGAAGGCCAGGGTCAGCTTGGAGCCGATCAGGGGGATGTCCGGCTTCTCCCGGAGGAGATACGGGACGGCCCCGATGTGGTCCTCGTGACCATGGGTGAGGACGATGCCCTCGATGTCGTCGAGGCGGTCCCGGATGGACGAGAAGTCCGGCAGGATCAGGTCGATTCCGGGCTGTTCCTCCTCGGGGAAGAGAACGCCGCAGTCGACGATGAGCAGACGGCCGCCGAACTCGAAGACCGTCATGTTTCGGCCGATCTCGCCGAGACCGCCGAGCGGGGTGACCCGGAGGCCGCCTTCGGGCAGCGGCGGGGGCGGGGCCAGTTCAGGATGCGGATGACTCAAAAGACTCTCCTCACCACGCGCGCCACGTACCGGTGGCACGTGGCGCGCGTGACGTTCGTGCGTGTAGCAGTTGTCGTTGTGGAGCGGGCACCGGTGGCCCGCGTATTCAGTTGTTGAGTCTGGTTGCGCGCCGGGCGCGCGAAGTCTGGTGCTAGAGCTGTACCCCGCCGGCGGCAAGATCGATCTTGAGCTGCCGGATCTCTTCGGGTGAGAGCTCCACCATGGGGGCGCGCAGGGGCCCGGCGGGGAGGCCCTGGAGGGCGAGCGCCGCCTTGGTCGTCATCACGCCCTGGGTGCGGAACATGCCCGTGTAGACGGGAAGCAGCTTCTGGTGGATCTCGGTGGCCTTCTGGACGTCTCCGGAGACGAACGCCTCGACCAGGGCGCGCAGGTCCGGGGTGACGACATGGCCGACGACCGAGACGAAGCCGACCGCGCCCACGGAGAGCAGCGGCAGGTTCAGCATGTCGTCGCCGGAGTACCAGGAGAGGCCGGAGCGGGCGATGGCCCAGCTGGCGCGGCCGAGGTCGCCCTTGGCGTCCTTGTTGGCGACGATCCGCGGGTGCTCGGCGAGCCGGACCAGCGTCTCGGTGCTGATCGGGACACCGCTGCGGCCCGGGATGTCGTAGAGCATGACGGGCAGCTCGGCGGCGTCGGCGACGGCCGTGAAGTGCCGGTACAGGCCCTCCTGCGGGGGCTTGTTGTAGTACGGCGTCACGATGAGCAGGCCGTGTGCGCCGGTCTTCTCGGCGGTGCGGGCCAGCTCGATGCTGTGGCGGGTGTCGTTGGTGCCGACGCCGGCGACGACGTGGGCACGGTCGCCGACTGCCTCCAGTACGGCTCGTACGAGGTCCGATTTCTCCGCGTCACTGGTGGTGGGGGACTCGCCGGTGGTGCCGTTGATGATCAGGCCGTCGTTGCCTGCGTCCACCAGGTGGGTGGCGAGCCGCTGTGCGCCGTCGAGGTCGAGTGCGCCGTCCGCCGTGAAGGGCGTGACCATGGCGGTGAGGACCCGCCCGAAGGGGGTCTGCGGAGTGGAGGTCGGAGCCATGGGTAACACGCTACTCGTTGCTCAAGGCGGGGTCTGCCCTAGGGGGGCGGGAAAAGTCAGGACAAATGCGGAGCCCGGCACTGCCTGCTCGGGGGTTCAAGCAGTGCCGGGTCCGTTTGATCAGGCTAGATGAACTTCTCTAAATGCCGCAATACGGACACTTCGCACGGTGGACCCGCACATCTGTGCCCGCGGTAAACAGGCGTCCGTTACGGCGCCACACGGCCGTTCGCATTGAAGGCGGCGTAGGTGAGCGGCATGAGCTTCGCCCACTCCGCCTCCATCTTCTCGCCGACCATCTCGATCTCCCGCTGCGGGAAGGACGGCACCTTCGCCTGCTCGTGCTGGGTGCGCAGCCCCAGGAAGTGCATCAGCGAGCGGGCGTTGCAGGTGGCGTACATCGAGGAGAACAGGCCGACAGGCAGGACCGAACGGGCGACCTCGCGGGCGACGCCCTCGGCCAGCAGCTTCTGGTAGGCGGTGTACGCCTGGCGGTAGGAGTCGTCGAGGACGCTGCGGACGGCTTCGTGCTGCTCCGGGGAGCCCTCGACGAAGACGTACTTGCCGGGGCGCCCTTCCTGCACGAGCTTCCGGTCCGCTCCGGGGACGTAGAAGACCGGCTCGAGCTCCCGGTAGCGACCGCTCTCCTCGTTGTACGACCAGCCCACGCGGTGCCGCATGAACTCGCGGAAGACGAAGATCGGCGCCGTGACGAAGAAGGTCATGGAGTTGTGCTCGAACGGGCTGCCGTGCCGGTCCCTCATCAAGTAGTTGATCAGCCCCTTGGAGCGCTCGGGGTCCTTCTGCAGCTCGTCGAGGGACTGCTCGCCCAGGGTCGAGACACGGGCGGCGAACAGCACGTCGGAGTCCGAGGCGCTGGACTTCACCAGCTCGACGGTGACGTCGTTGCGCAAGGAGATTTCGGGGTCGCCGGCGGGGCTCACGGAGGGTCCTTCCCATCACATCTGCGGTCAGCGCCCACTCTACGTGGCTCCGCATCGAAGGATTTGGCGATAGTTGGGCACCATTTGCGGTACTCGCTCGTCTGTACAGACAGCAGTTGACTGTTCGATCCCCGAAGGGAGACGTACCCCCATGCTGTTGCGTCGGCGCGAGCCCGTACCGTTCGCCTTTCTCGCCGAAGCCGACAGGTTCCGCAGCAATGTCACTCCTCCGCCCCGTGAGCGGGCCTCCGTCGGTGAGATGGCCGGGCGTTGGCTGACGGGACTCACCATCGTCGCCGGGCTAGTGGGCTCACTCGTGCTCGGGATGCCGGCGCTGTCGCAGGATCAGGCGCCTTCGCAGACCCAGCAGTCGCAGGCATCCCAGGGGCACTGACTCAGACGGGCCCCCTCGGGTGGCTCGCGGGGACACCGGCGGATAGCCTCACCGGGCACAGCCCACGTACGGATCGAGTGAGGACCCGCCGTGCCCCTGCCCTTCCTGACGGCCGACCGCGCGTTCGAGGCGACGGACGACGACATCGCGCTGCCGTTCGACGACCGTGACCGCTGGCGGCGCCCCTACCGGCCCGGTCCGTGGCGGGTGGGTGTGGCGGCGATCCTCCTTCTGCTCGCCTCGTACGTGCTGTTCGCCGCGGTGATCATCGCGCTGACCGGTTCGCCGTCCGAGGCCGCCGTGGTGCTCGGCATCGCGGTGCTCGTCATCCTCGGTGCGCTGCGACTGCTGCGCATGGGCGTGTGGGTGAGCGCCCGCGGCGTACGTCGGGTGGGCTTCCTCTTCACTCGTACGGTGTCCTGGGAACAGGTCGTCGCCGTACGGACGGCACAGCAGCCGGTGCGCTGGCTGGGTCTGCCGCGCACCGTCCAGGGACAGGCCCTGACCGTCGTACGGCAGGGCCGGACGCCGGATGACATGCCGCCGCTGCTGACCACGCACAACGCGGACTTCCTCGCACGCGGCCAGGCGTTCGACCGGGCCGCGGACGCGGTGGAGGCCTGGGCGGCGGAGTACGCACGGGGCTGACCCCGGCAGGACGCATGACGAAGGGGGCCGGTCCGCACCAGGACCGGCCCCCTTCGTCATGTCCGGACCTCAGAGCTGCTGGACGGGCCTGCCGTCGTGGAGCGCTATCGCGCGCTGCATGGCCTTGCGGGCGCGCGGGGTGTCGCGGGCGTCGTGGTAGGCGACCGCGAGGCGGAACCAGCTGCGCCAGTCGTCGGGGGCCGCCTCCGTCTCGGCCTTGCGCTTGGTGAAGACCTCGTCGGCCGAGTCGCGGTCGATACGGCCGCCGGGCGTGCGCTTGAGCTCGTCGACGGGCAGGCCGCCCTCGGCGTCGAGTTCGGCGGCGAGGGCGTTGGCCCGGCGGACGAACTGGGTGTTCTTCCACAGGAACCACAGGCCGATCACCGGCAGGATCAGCACCGCCACGCCGAACGTGACGGTGACGAGGGTGCCGGACTGGATCAGCATGACGCCGCGGCTGCCGACCAGGACGAAGTAGAAGACCAGGACCGCGGCCGTGACGGCGTAGGACAGCTTGGCGCGCATCAGCCCAGGTCCAGGAAGTTCTCCAGGCCGAAGGTCAGGCCCGGGGTCGTGACCACTCGGCGGGCGCCCAGCAGGATGCCCGGCATGAAGCTGCTGTGGTGGAGGGAGTCGTGCCGGATGGTCAGGGTCTCGCCCTCGCCGCCGAGCAGGACCTCCTGGTGGGCCAGCAGACCGCGCAGGCGGACGGAGTGCACGGGGATGCCGTCGACGTCCGCGCCGCGCGCGCCGTCCAGCGCCGTCTCCGTGGCGTCCGGCGCGGGTGCGGTGCCCGCCGCTCGGCGTGCCTCGGCGATGAGCTGGGCGGTGCGGGTGGCGGTCCCCGAAGGAGCGTCGACCTTCTTCGGGTGGTGGAGCTCGATGACCTCCACCGACTCGAAGTAGGGCGCGGCGATCTGCGCGAACTTCATGTTCAGGACGGCCCCGATGGAGAAGTTGGGCGCGATGAGGACGCCCGTCTCGGGGGAGGCGGCCAGCCAGCCGTTCAGCTGCGCGAGGCGTTCGTCGGTCCATCCCGTCGTACCGACGACGGCGTGGATGCCGTGGCCGACGCAGTACTCGAGGTTCTCCATCACCGAGGCGGGCGTGGTCAGTTCGACGGCGACCTGGGCGCCCGTCTCGGCGAGGGTCTCCAGCTTGTCGCCCCGGCTCAGGGCGGCGACCAGCTCCATGTCGGCGGCGGACTCGACGGCCCGGACCGCCTCGGAGCCGATCCGGCCCTTGGCTCCGAGGACCGCCACACGCAACTTGCTCATCTTCTTGCTTCCTTCGGGAGAGGACCTACGCGACCGCTTCGTGCAGTCGGGCCGCCTGCTTGTCCTTCAGCGGGCCGATGACCGACAGCGACGGGCGCTGTCCCAGGATCTCGCGGGCGACCGCGCGCACGTCGTCCGGGGTGACCGACGCTATACGGGTCAGCATGTCGTCGACGGACATCTGATCGCCCCAGCACAGCTCGCTCTTGCCGATGCGGTTCATCAGCGCGCCGGTGTCCTCCAGGCCCAGGACCGTGGAGCCCCTCAGCTGGCCGATGGCGCGGCCGATCTCGTCGTCCGAGAGGCCGTGCTCGGCGACCTGGTCGAGTTCGTCGCGGCAGATCTTCAGCACGTCGTGGACCTGCGACGGCCGGCAGCCGGCGTACACCCCGAACAGGCCGCAGTCGGCGAACCCGGAGGTGTACGAGTAGACGCTGTACGCCAGTCCGCGCTTCTCCCTGACCTCCTGGAAGAGGCGGGACGACATGCCGCCGCCCAGGGCCGTGTTCAGCACGCCGAGGGCCCAGCGGCGGTCGTCGGTGCGGGCGAGTCCCGGCATGCCGAGGACGACGTGGGCCTGCTCGGTCTTGCGGCCGATCAGCTCCACGCGGCCCGCGGTGCGCAGGGCGCGCCTGCCGTCGCGCGGGGCGATGGGCGTGGCGTCGGGGTTCTTGAGCGCGCCGGCCTTCTCGAAGGCGGCGCGGACCTGTCGTACGACCTTGTTGTGGTCGACATTGCCGGCGGCGGCGACCACGAGGTGGGTGGGGTCGTAGTGCTTCTTGTAGAAGCGGCGGATGCGGTCGGCCGTCAGGGCGTTGACGGTGTCGACGGTGCCGAGGACCGGGCGCCCGAGGGGGTTGTCGCCGAACATGGTGGACGCGAACAGGTCGTGCACGCAGTCGCCCGGGTCGTCCTCGGTCATGGCGATCTCTTCGAGGATCGCGCCGCGCTCGACGTTGACGTCCTCTTCGAGGATCAGGGAGCCCGTGAGCATGTCGCAGACGACGTCTATGGCGAGCGGCAGGTCGGTGTCGAGCACGCGCGCGTAGTAGCACGTGTACTCCTTCGCCGTGAACGCGTTCATCTCGCCGCCGACCGCGTCGATGGCGGAGGAGATGTCCAGGGCGGAGCGACGCTGCGTTCCCTTGAAGAGGAGGTGCTCCAGGTAGTGGGTGGCGCCGTTGAGAGCGGGTGTCTCGTCGCGGGAGCCGACGTGCGCCCAGATTCCGAAGGTCGCGGAACGGACCGAGGGGAGGGTCTCGGTGACGATGCGCAGGCCACCGGGGAGGGTGGTCTTGCGGACGGTGCCGATGCCGTTCTCGCCCTTGATCAGGGTTTGGGTACGGGCGACGGCCCGCGCCTCCGAAGAGGTGCGGGCCGTCGCCTTGGAGCTGTGGGACGTCACTGGTCGGCGTCGTCCTTCTTCTCGTCGGAGGAGCCTTCCTCGCCCTCGATCACGGGGATCAGGGAGAGCTTGCCGCGAGAGTCGATCTCGGCGATCTCGACCTGGACCTTAGCGCCCACGCCGAGCACGTCCTCGACGTTCTCCACGCGCTTGCCGCCGGCCAGCTTGCGGATCTGCGAGATGTGCAGCAGACCGTCCTTGCCCGGGAGCAGCGACACGAACGCACCGAAGGTGGTGGTCTTGACGACCGTGCCCAGGTAGCGCTCGCCGACCTCCGGCATGGTCGGGTTGGCGATCGAGTTGATCGTGGTGCGGGCCGCCTCGGCGGAGGGGCCGTCGACCGCACCGATGTAGATGGTGCCGTCGTCCTCGATCGTGATGTCGGCGCCGGTGTCCTCCTGGATCTGGTTGATCATCTTGCCCTTGGGGCCGATGACCTCGCCGATCTTGTCCACGGGGATCTTCACGGTGATGATCCGCGGGGCGTTCGGGGACATCTCGTCCGGCGTGTCGATCGCTTCCATCATCACGTCGAGGATGTGGAGGCGGGCGTCACGGGCCTGCTTGAGGGCGGCGGCCAGGACGGAGGCGGGGATGCCGTCCAGCTTGGTGTCGAGCTGGAGGGCGGTGACGAACTCCTTGGTGCCGGCGACCTTGAAGTCCATGTCGCCGAAGGCGTCCTCCGCACCGAGGATGTCGGTGAGGGTGACGTAGTGCGTCTCGCCGTCGATGTCCTGGGAGATCAGGCCCATGGCGATACCGGCGACGGGGGCCTTCAGCGGCACACCGGCGTTCAGCAGCGACATGGTGGAGGCGCAGACCGAGCCCATGGACGTCGAGCCGTTGGAGCTCAGCGCCTCGGAGACCTGGCGGATCGCGTAGGGGAACTCCTCGCGGGTCGGCAGGACCGGGACGAGGGCGCGCTCGGCGAGGGCGCCGTGGCCGATCTCGCGGCGCTTGGGGGAGCCGACGCGGCCGGTCTCGCCGGTGGAGTACGGCGGGAAGTTGTAGTTGTGCATGTAGCGCTTGCGGGTCACCGGGGAGAGGGTATCCAGCTGCTGCTCCATGCGGAGCATGTTGAGGGTGGTGACGCCCAGGATCTGGGTCTCGCCACGCTCGAACACCGCGGAGCCGTGCACGCGCGGGATGGCCTCGACCTCGGCGGCGAGCGTACGGATGTCCGTGACGCCACGGCCGTCGATGCGCTTCTTCTCCTTGATCACGCGCTCGCGGACGAGCTGCTTGGTCAGGGAGCGGTACGCGGCGGAGATCTCCTTCTCGCGGCCCTCGAACTCCGGCAGGAGCTTCTCGGCGGCGAGCGCCTTGACGCGGTCCAGCTCGGACTCGCGCTCCTGCTTGCCGGCGATGGTCAGCGCGGAGGCGAGCTCCGGGCGGACGGCGGCGGAGAGCGCCTCCAGGATGTCGTCCTGGTAGTCGAGGAAGATCGGGAACTCGCCGGTGGGCTTGGCGGCCTTCGACGCGAGGTCGGCCTGGGCCTTGCAGAGCACCTTGATGAAGGGCTTCGCGGCTTCCAGACCGGCGGCGACGACCTCCTCGGTCGGGGCCTCGGCGCCGCCCTTGACGAGCTGGATGGTCTTCTCGGTGGCCTCGGCCTCGACCATCATGATCGCGACGTCGCCGTCCTCCAGGGTGCGGCCCGCGACGACCATGTCGAAGACGGCGTCCTCGAGCTCGGAGTGCGTCGGGAAGGCGACCCACTGGCCGTTGATCAGCGCGACGCGGACGCCGCCGATCGGGCCGGAGAAGGGCAGACCGGCCAGCTGGGTGGACGCGGAGGCGGCGTTGATCGCCACGACGTCGTACAGGTGGTCGGGGTTGAGCGCCATGATGGTGGCGACGACCTGGATCTCGTTGCGCAGGCCCTTCTTGAAGGAGGGGCGCAGCGGGCGGTCGATCAGGCGGCAGGTGAGGATGGCGTCCTCGGAGGGACGGCCCTCACGGCGGAAGAAGCTGCCGGGGATCTTGCCGGCGGCGTACATCCGCTCCTCGACGTCCACCGTCAGGGGGAAGAAGTCGAGCTGGTCCTTGGGGTTCTTGGAGGCGGTGGTGGCCGACAGCACCATGGTGTCGTCGTCCAGGTACGCCACGGCGGAGCCGGCGGCCTGCTTGGCCAGGCGGCCCGTCTCGAAGCGGATGGTGCGGGTGCCGAAGGTGCCGTTGTCGATGACGGCCTCGGCGTAGTGGGTCTCGTTCTCCACTAGCGTGTTCTCCGTTACTTTCGTCTGCGATTCGTCTTTTGTCCCTGGCCGCCCGTGTGGCGGGGGGACGTGCGCGGAGAAGCGCTCCATCTGGTGCGGGCCGGTCTTCGATCGAAGCACCCGGGTTCGCAAGGCCCGGGGGCCACTACCGAGGACCGGCGGCGGCGAGGTGCGTTTCTCCTCGTGGTACTGCGTTGTGCTACCACACTACAAAGTGGGTGTGACACCGCGCACGTTTCCGCACGCACGGTGAGCACATATGGCAAAGGGAGCGGCCCCCGATCGTTTCGGGAACCGCTCCCTTCACGGCGTCCTACTTGGCGCCCGCCGCACCGCGGCGGATGCCGAGGCGGTCGACCAGCGCACGGAAGCGCTGGATGTCCTTCTTCGCCAGGTACTGGAGAAGGCGACGGCGCTGACCGACCAGGATCAGCAGGCCACGACGGGAGTGGTGGTCGTGCTTGTGGGTCTTGAGGTGCTCGGTCAGGTCCGAGATACGGCGCGAGAGCATCGCGACCTGGACCTCGGGGGAGCCGGTGTCGCCCTCCTTGGTACCGAACTCGGTGATGATCTGCTTCTTCGTGGCGGCGTCGAGCGACACGCGTACTCCTCGTAGTCTCTTTGGGTAGCCACCGAGTGCCCCTGGTCCACTTCTCAGGGGAGCTTCCGTTACTCGGGAGGCGGGGATCCGCTGGGCGCGGCCTCCAGAGCGGTGAGCTCCGGGGGTGCGTACACAAACGGCCGTCAGCCAGGGTATCAGCCCTGCGGCAGTGCCCCGGCCCACGCCGGCGTCGTACACATGGCACGGCGGCTGCCACCCGGGTGGGTGACAGCCGCCGTCGGCTGATCGGGACGTGCGTCAGCTGGTCATGCCGCGGGCGGCCGCGTACAGGTCGAGGACCGCGAGGCACAGCGGGACGAGGGAGAGGAGCACCGCGCCCTCGCTCAGGTCGAGCATGCGGCCCCAGAAGGGGGTCACGCCCTTGCGCGGGACGATCAGGGCGACGGCCACCAGGAGCATCGCGCCGAACGCGACCGCGGCGGAGAGCCAGACGGTGCGGATGTCCAGCGGGGCGTGGTTGTGGTTGTAGACGAGCTCTTCCATGATGTCGGCCGGCGGGTTCAGGGCGAGGCCGAGGACCAGCAGGCTGACGGTGACGATGCCCGAGATCATCAGGGTCACGACCTGGGACGTGTACAGGAAGAGACGGGCCCGCATCAGCATGGCGAGGCCGGCCGCAAGGGACAGCAGCTGCGCCCAGCCGCTGCTGGAGAAGCCGAGCACCACGCCCGCGGAGGCGACACCGGTGACCGCGCAGCCGCCGACGAGGCCGAGCAGCAGTTCGTGGCCGCGGCGGGCCTGGTCGGTGATGAGCTGGTAGTCGACCGGCTCCTGCTCCTGCTGGTCCTCGGCGCGGCCGCGCTTGGCGATCTGGTCGGGCGAGCGGAAGCCGATGGGCAGCCGGGAGAAGCGGGCGGACCAGCCGGGCAGGAAGCCGATGACGGCGACCATGACCACGGCGGTGACGGCTGCGGTCTCGCGCGGCTCGGCCTCGGAGACGATCGCGGCGAAGGTGGCGAGGACGCCGATGCCGGCGCCGAACGCGGCGGCGATGAAGGGCGCGTCCTTCTGCGGGAGCATCAGGACGAGCAGCACCGCGGCGACGAGGACGGCGGCGAATCCGACGAGGAGGTTCAGCCGTCCGGGGCCCTCGCCCGCGTCGAGGCCCATGATGCCGGAGCCGCCGACCATCAGGTGCGGCAGCGAGGCGATGCCGAGGGCCACGGCCGCGTGGTGGTCCTCGTAGACCCGGGCCCGTACGGAGGCGAGCGCGACGAGGACGACGCCGGTGACGCCCGCGATGACGCCGGGCAGGCCGTGCATGTTGTGGCGGAGCGGCTCCGAGAACCACAGTGCCAGCGCCATCATGGTCAGCAGCAGTGCGCCGGCGGTCAGGCCGACGACCCGCATCATGCCGTCGTTCCAGCTGCGCCGGTCGGCCTCGACGACCGCGGCCACGGCGTCCACGACGTCGTCGAAGACGGCGGGCGGCAGCGAGTCCGCGAACGGCCGCAGGAGCAGCAATTCGCCATCGCGTATCTGCTGTTCGGCGAGCGAGCGGCCGTCGTCGAGGACGGAACCGTCCCTGCGCACGAGGTTGTACCCGGTGGGCGCGGCCTCTTCGGGCGTCTGCCCCGACAGCCGCAGGATCTCCGGGTATACGTCAGAGAGCGGCACGTCCTCGGGAAGTGCCACATCGATCCGGCTGTTCGGTGCCGCCACCGTGACCCGGCAGAATCCGGTTGCTGAAACCGTACTCACCTGACGGTTCCCCCTAGTCCAGTACTCGGTGATTCGTCGCGGTTTGCCAGGGCGAAACCCGCTCCGCGCTTCGTTTGGAGCGTCACCCTACCGTCCCCTTGCGGCATCTCCCCATCCCCTCCCGGCTCAACGGCCCCGCAGAACAGTAGGATCAACGCCCGACTCATGAGTGGGCTGAGCCCCATGAGTCGATGAACGTACGGGGGCCGTCACGACGGGGGCGGTTCGACATTGCTATCGCGTGAAGGACTGGTGGATCGGTGAGCGTTGTCATCGTCAAGCGCCCGCCGCGGGTTTACCCGCCGGAGGTGCCGAGTGAGGAGGTCAAGCTCGAGTCCCCTCCCGAACTCCCTCGTACCGAGGACGACAGTCTGCTGATGAACCTGCTGCCCATGCTGGGCATGGGTTCGTCGGCGGCGTTCTTCTTCATGCCGGGCGCCCAGGGCTTCATGAAGATCATGGGCGGGCTCATGATGGTCTCCACGGTCGCGATGCTGGTCGCGCAGATCGTGCGGGCCAGGAAGGGGCCGTCGGGCCAGATGGCCGAGGCCCGGCGCGACTACCTCAAGTACCTGGCGCAGAAGCGCCGCGAGGTGCGCCGCACGGTGCACAAGCAGCGGGACGCGCAGTACTACCTGCACCCGGCGCCGGAGCAGCTGTGGGCGCTGATCGCCGAGGGTTCCCGGCTGTGGGAGCGGCGTTCGACGGACCAGGACTTCGTCCAGGTGCGGATCGGTCTGGGCCCGCAGCAGCTGGCGACGCCGCTGGTGGCGCCCGACACCGCGCCGGTCGACGAACTGGAGCCGCTGACCGCCCACTCGATGCAGCAGTTCATCGCGAGCTACGGCACGCTCGGTGATCTCCCGCTGGCGATCGGGCTGCGCTCCTTCTACCACGTGACGATCTCCGGCGACGCGGAGACGGTCTACGGCCAGACCCGGTCCGTGGTCGGCCAGTTGGCCGCGCTGCACTCCCCCGAGGACGTGGTGATCGCGGTCGTGGCCTCGCCGGGCGCGGCGGTGGACTGGGAGTGGACCAAGTGGCTGCCGCACATGCAGCACAAGGAGTCCGACGGCGCCGGCAGCCGCCGTCTGCTCTGCTACGACCTCGGCGAACTCGAGGAGATGATCGCCCACCAGCTGGAGGGCCGCCCGCGCTGGAGCCGGGACGGCTCGCCGGTGCTGGACCAGCCGCACGTGGTCGTCGTCCTCGACGGCGGCGCGGTGCCCGCGGACTCGGTGCTCGCCTCGGCGGAGGGTCTGCAGGGCGTGACCATCCTCGAGGTGGTGCCCGGTGAACTCGACGAGGCACGCGGCTCGCTGTCGGTGCGGGTGTGGCCGGACGCGATGGAGCTGGAGGCGGGCACGGGTGTCTTCACCGGGGTGCCCGACGTGCTGGCGCAGGCGCAGGCCGAGTCGCTGGCCCGTCAGCTGGCGCCGCTGCGTCTCGGCGCGGCCGACGCGGACGAGCCGCTGCTGGCGAACCTGGACTTCACCGACCTGATGCAGATCGGTGACGCGGCGGGCGTGGACGTCTCGCGCACCTGGCGGCCGCGCACGCTGCACGAGCGGCTGCGGGTGCCGATCGGTCTCGGCGAGAGCGGCGAGCCGGTCATGCTGGACCTCAAGGAGGCCTCGCAGGAGGGCATGGGCCCGCACGGTCTGTGCGTCGGCGCCACCGGTTCCGGTAAGTCGGAGCTGCTGCGCACCCTGGTCCTCGGCCTCGCGGTCACCCACTCCTCCGAGACGCTCAACTTCGTCCTCGCGGACTTCAAGGGTGGTGCGACCTTCACCGGCATGGGTTCCATGCCGCACGTCTCCGCGGTCATCACCAACCTGGCCGACGAGCTCACCCTCGTGGACCGGATGCGCGACTCCATCACCGGTGAGCTGACCCGCCGCCAGGAACTCCTGCGCACGGCGGGCAACTACGCCAACATCACCGACTACGAGAAGGCCCGCGCCGCCGGTGCCGCGCTCGACCCGCTGCCCTCGCTCGTCCTGATCATCGACGAGTTCAGCGAACTGCTCGCCGCCAAGCCGGACTTCATCGAGATGTTCATCCAGATCGGCCGTATCGGCCGTTCGCTGGGTGTGCACATGCTGCTCGCCTCGCAGCGCCTCGAGGAGGGCAAGCTGCGCGGCCTGGACACCTTCCTGTCGTACCGCATCGGTCTGCGTACGTTCTCCGCGGCCGAGTCCCGTACGGCGATCGGTGTGCCCGACGCCTACCACCTGCCGAACGTCCCCGGCGCGGGCATCCTCAAGTACGACACCGAGACGATGGTGCAGTTCAAGGCCGCGTACGTGTCGGGCACCTACCGGGCGAACGGCCCGATCGCGCAGGGCGGGGGCCGGATCGACCGCTCCCCCGTGCTGTTCACCGCGGCGCCGGTGCCGGTGCGCATCCTCGCCGAGCCGGAGCCGGAGACGCGCGGCCACCAGGTCGACGACGCGCTCGCGGACACCGTCCTCGACGTCATCGTCAGCCGTCTGGACGGTCAGGGTCCGCCCGCCCACCAGGTGTGGTTGCCGCCGCTGGACGAGCCGTTCAGCCTCGACCAGGTGCTGCCGGCGCTCAACATCAGCCCGGAGCGCGGTCTGCACGCCGAGGGCTACCACGCGCAGAGCAAGCTGATCGTGCCGGTGGGCCTGGTCGACAAGCCCTTCGAGCAGCGCCGTGACGTGATGTACGCGGACCTGTCGGGTTCCGCCGGTCACGCGCTGATCGTGGGTGGCCCGCAGTCCGGCAAGTCGACGCTGGTGCGCACGATGATCACCTCGTTCGCGCTCACCCACACGCCGGCCGAAGTGCAGTTCTACGCCCTCGACTTCGGCGGCGGCGGCATGCTCGCGCTGGAGAACCTGGCCCACATGGGCGGTGCGGCCTCCCGTCTGGACCAGGAGAAGGTCCGCCGTACGGTCGCCGAGGTGCACGGCATCCTCAACGCCCGTGAGGAGTTCTTCCGCTCCAAGAGCATCGACTCCATGGGCACCTTCCGGTCCCGCCGGGCGCAGGGGCACTACCCCGACCAGCAGTGGGGCGACGTCTTCCTGATCATCGACGGCTGGGCGACGTTCAAGAACGACTACGAGATGCTCGACCCGGTCATCGCGGACATCGCGACCCGCGGTCTCGGTTTCGGTGTCCACCTGATCATCACCGCGACCCGGTACACCGAGATGCGGCCCGCGCTGCGCGACCAGATCCTCAGCCGCCTCGAACTGCGGCTCGGTGACGCGATGGAGTCGGAGTTCGACCGCAAGCGCGCCGAGAACGTGCCGATGGGCAAGCCCGGCCGCGGTCTGTCCCCGGACAAGCTGGACTACCTCGCGGCGACGCCCCGGATCGACGGGTCGACGCAGGTGGAGGACCTCGCCGACGGCATGGCGAACCTCGTGCAGAGCGTCAACAGCGCGTGGCAGGGCCCGACGGCCCCGAAGGTGCGGATGCTGCCGACGATGCTGCACGCGTCCGAGCTGCCCGGCGGCGGCGACTTCGGCAGCCGCGGTGTCGCGATCGGCGTCGACGAGCTCACCCTGTCGCCGGTGTTCGTGGACTTCGAGACCGACCCGCTGTTCGTCATCTACGGCGAGAGCGAGTCCGGCAAGTCCTCGCTGCTGCGGTTCATCGCCAAGCAGGTCTCCGAGCGCTACCAGCCCAACAAGGCGCTGTTCGTGGTCTCGGACTTCCGGCGCGCGCTGCTGGGCCAGGTGCCCGAGAGCCACATGTACAAGTACTGCGCCTCGGGTCCGCAGCTCCAGGAGGTCATGGAGTCGCTGGCCGGCTCGATGAGCCGCCGTATGCCGGGCCCGGACGTGACGCCGGACCAGCTGCGCAACCGGTCCTGGTACAACGAGCCCGACGCGTTCATCTTCATCGACGACTACGACCTCGTCGCCACGTCGATGGGCAACCCGATGTCGGTGCTCATGGAGTACCTGCCGTTCGCGCGTGACCTGGGCCTGCGCATCATCCTGGCCCGCACCACGTCGGGCGCCTCGCGCTCGTCCTTCGAGCCGGTCCTCACCCGGATCAAGGAACTGGGCGCGCAGGGCATCGTGCTGTCCGGCGACCCGTCGGAGGGCCCGGTGTTCAACAACATCAAGGCCACTCCGCAGCCGCAGGGCCGGGGCCAGTTCATCTCGCGCCGGACGAGCGGTCAGCTGGTGCAGACGGGGTATCTGCCGGAGAGCTGAGACCCCACGGGCATACGGCGATGGCGGCACCCTTTCCGGGTGCCGCCATCGCCGTATCCGTGTCGTGGTGTTGTCCGCTCAGGTGGTCCAGAAGTGGAGGACGGCCTGGGCATAGGCCACGCGGGGGTCCAGCTGGTCGGAGCGGAGCTTGTACTTGTCGGTGATGCCGTAGAACTTCAGGGGGGCGGGACCGAAGCCGCCGCCGGAGCGCCAGACCGTGCGCGAGGGCAGGTGCCAGTCGATGCCGTAGCCGCCGATGAGGCTCACCGCGTTGTAGAGCAGCGTCAGGGGCGAGAGGACGACGTAGACGGCCCACGCGGGGAGCGTGCCGACCCGGCCGACGAGTCGGGTGCCGTCCGGGAGTTCCAGCTCGTAGCGGCGGCCGCCGGCCGGTGGGTGGAGCAGGGCGAGCACGGAGCCGTCGGGCGCCGTCACGGTCAGGGTGTCGCCGGGGCCCCGTCGGGTCACGGTGCACAGGGGTTTGTGGCCCGCCTGGTCCTCGTAGAGGACGAAGTCGGTGGCGAGGCTCTCCGGTGTGCCGTCGTCCGAGGAACCTCGTGCGACGTGGACGGGGTTCGCGCCCCGCACCTTGATGACACTCTGGAGGCCCGGGGCCGTGGTGCCCTGGGCGGCCTGTGCGTGCACGCCAAATACAGTCGTCATCGCCATCTCTCTCCGGTGACCGGCTTCAGCCAGGCAGGCAGTCCGTGGTGCGGGAGCCCCGCCGCCGACAGGACCTGAAGGTACCCGTTGACCTGATCGCGAGTTCCGTCGCGCAGCCAGACGTGGCGGAACCAGAAGGCCCGGGCCAGCAGATACAGGCTGAGCGCGAGCAGGAGCGCCACCGGGGTGCCGAGGATCAGGTTCACCGCGGTGCCGGAGTCCGGGCCGGCGGTGTCGAGCAGGAACCAGGTCCCGACCGCACCGGGCACGAACAGCAGGCCGCCCCAGGCCCCGCGGGAGTTCATTCCGCCCAGCAGCCGGCGGTGCCGCTGGAGCATCGCCGCGACCTGCGGGTCGGCCAGGTAGTCGATGCCCCTGTCGGCACCGATCGTGCGCGCCACCTCGGGCAGGCCCGGCACCGTCGCCAGCTGCGCGGCCCTGACCTGCAACAGGTCGAGGGCCTCCGCCGGGACGGTGCCGTCGCCGCCGCTCATCCGAACACGTCTCGCACGGACTGGGCCTGGACGGGGACATGGGCGCCGGTCGAGGCGTCCGCCGGACCGCCGGCGGGAAGGTCCTCCGGCTGCGGGGGGACCGGTGGCTCGGCCGGGGTTCCGGTGTCGTTCAGTTCAATGGTGTTCACGATGTTGAAGAAGAGGTCGGAGTACAGGTCCCAGTCCTGCATGCACGGAGTGCTGAGTTCGAACAGCACCATCTCCGCCTCCTTGCGCAGCGGCAGGAAGACGGCGATCTTCCCGACCTCCACGTCCTCGGCACGGCCGGAGTCGGTGAGTTCCGCCGGGAGGGTCGTGACGTCCGCCGTGAAGCGGACCACCGCCTCGCCCGCCGTGAGCCACACCGTCTCGACCTGGGCCTGGTCCCCGCCGAGACCCGCGAGCTCCGCGGCCACGCTCGACGCGGTCATCTTCTGGCCGTCCGGCACGGACTCCAGCAGAGCGGCCGTCACGGTCGCCGTGCTGTGCCGCCCGTCGAGGTCGAGGAGACAGAACCCGGCGTAACTGACTCCGGCGTCCATCATCTGGGCGACCACCGGCAGTTGGGTCGCCGCGTACTGGAACCAGAGCTCGGGGGTGCCCTGCGGGTAGATGTCCTGGGCCAGCTCCATCAGCGCCTGTCCGACCTGCTCCTCGCTCTCGTAGACCGGGAGTTCGAAGAAGGCGGGCGGTACGCGGAAGGTCAGGCGCTCAGTGGTGACGGCCGAGCCGTCGGTGGGAGACATGGTGTTCATCGGTTACGCCGCTCCCGCCGCCGACATGAACGCGTTGCTGGACGGTGCGGGGGCCGACTTGGTGCTCAGCGCGTCCGACACGAGGCCGTACCCCAGGGCCACGCCCTTGACCCCCATCGCCGTGCCCCGCATGGTCCAGCTGCCGACATCCAGCGCCGCGTCGCTGAGGCCCGCCCTCTTGCCGGCCCAGGCCAGACCCTTGTACATGACGCCGTCGGCCATGCCGCGGGCGATGTTGGTCGACGTCGCCATGGTGTCGGCGCTGGCGAAGACGCCCTTGAGCCGGTTGCCGGTCGCCGCCGCCTTGGCGGCCTTTCCGGCGGCCGTCATGCCCTTGACCGCTCCGATGCCCGGCAGCACACCGAGTCCGGCGCCGACCCAGTCCATCACGCCGACCTTCTCGCCCCGGGCCGTCTTGACCCCGTAGCCGGCGAGCGCGAGGGCGCTGGCGCCGATGGCGAGTCCGCCGAGGATCGCGCCCACGGGCGGGATGGCCATGGTCGCCAGGGAGAGGATGGACAGCACGGATCCGATCTTGGAGAACAGGTCCGCGTGGTCGGCGAGGAAGTCCGTGAAGCCGTCCCAGGCGGCCTTCAGGCCGTCGCCGATCGACTCCCAGATGCTGATGTCCGGCGGCCGGTTGTTCGCGGCCTCGCGAATGGCGTTCTCGGCCTTCGCGGACTGTTCCTCCCAGTACTTGCGCAGCGCCTCGGCGTCCTGGATGAGGAGCTTGAGGTCGGTCGCGGCGTCCTGGGCCGCCCGCGAGGCGGAATCGGCCTCCTCGGAGAGGGCCTTGGCCTGCTGCTCGGTGAGCTGCTGGAACTGGGCGCCCTCGATCTTGACGTTGACCCGGTCGACGTCGGCGTTCTTCTGATCGAGCCGCTTGCGGGCCTCGACCGCGCGGCCCTCCAGGTTCCTGGCCTGCCGCTGCAGGGTCTCCAGTTCGTCGTGCCAGCCGCGCAGCGCCCTGGAACAGGCCGCCATCGACTCGTGGCCCTGCTGAAGGTACTTGGGCAGCTCGCCGACCTTCTCCTGGAACTTCTTGGCGGCCTCGCCGTCCCACACACCGTCGGTCTTGCCGATGCTCACGAGCATCTCGCGCATCTCGTCGAGCTCGTCGCCGACCGTCTTCACGTCGTACGCCAGCGACTCGATCGTGTGCAGGTCGCCCTTGGCCGGGTTGAACGTCAGTCCGGGCCAGTTGGGATCGTCGAACATCCCCATCGTCTTCTCCCCGTTGTGTGCTCGTGCGTGTGCTTGTGCCGTGTGCTTGTGCGAGGTGTCTCAGCGGTGGTGCGAGGTGTCTCAGCGTGGTGCGGGCTGCCTTGCGGCTACTTCTGGCTGAAGCCCTTCTGCAGTTCCTGGTCGGTCGTCTGGTACATCTCGACCGTCTTCTGCAGACCCTCGTGCAGGGTCTTGGAGGCGTCGGCGATCCGCTTGATGCCGTCGCCCCAGGCGTCCTGGAAGTCGTCACAGGCGTTGTCGAGACCGTCGGTACCAAGGCCCTTCGGGCCGACCTTGTTCAGCCGCTGCTGAGCGCCGCGCATGCGGTCGTCCACCTGGTCCAGCCTGTTGATCAGGGTCTTCATGCGATCGACATCGATCTGGAAGTCAGCCATCCCCGTTGCCTCCCCGTAGCGTGATCAGTGACCGGCGGTCAGACTATCGGAGCAGCAACTTCCGGCCTGCATCGCGATGTTCGCTGCCGCCAATTTGTGGCATGCGCATGCTATGCCCGGTCCCATACGTGCAGGACGGCCTGGGCACAGGCCGGCCGGTGGTCCAGCCGGGGTGCGGCGAGACGGTACCTGCGGCCTGTCCGGTACTCGCTGGCCGCCTCGGGCTCATCGGCCGACCGCCACCGCGTCCACGTCGGCGGCTCCATCTCCCAGGCGGCTTCCTTCTTCGCCTCGCCCTTCTCGCCGAGCAGCAGCCAGAGCGACCCCTGCGCGGCCATGACCGCCCAGCACACGAAGTACAGAGGAGAGATCAGCACGAACACCGCCCACGCCTTGCGGGTGCCGACCTCGCCGGCCAGAGGTGCGCCGCCCTGCGCGGGCTGCACGCTCCACCGCACGCGGCGCGGCCACGGCAGGGTCCGGCCGCTTCGCCGGGTGATGCGGCCGAGGAGGGCGCCGTCACCGCCGTAGACCTCGTAGACGCCGTCGCCGACGGACCGCACCGAGCTGAGCGGTTCGCCCTTCGGGCCGGTCACGGTGAACGGCGGCCGCGCCTGGCGGCTGCCCTTGGGGGCGTTTTGGGACACGTGGACGTACGTCGGCGGTTCGCCGTTCGTGCCGGGGCCGACCTGCTGGACGGTGACGGTCGGCTCCCCGGGTGCGGCCCTGTCGTACCTGCGCAGTCCCTTGTCGGGGACGTGGATCACAGTCTCCGCAGGAGCGGGCGCCGGGTTGTACGGCCCCGGTTGCCGAGCCGGCGGGGCCCATTCCTGGCTGCGGTGGTTCATGGCCGCCCAACTGTCGGTCCGGTTGAGGATCACGGTCGACAGACTCTCAAAAGTGGGTCGGCGATGTCGCGGGGTGGGTCGGCGTCGACGGGACCGTGGACGACTTGTCCACCAAACCTCCACGCCATGCCCCCGAGGGCTTGCGGCCGTACCGGATCAGCCCACGGCGCGGCGCGCCTGCCACAGGTCACGCAGCAGTGCGATCTCCGCCATGTGGTGGATGAGTTCGAGGTTGGAGCCCCAGAGCACGGAGATGTACGGCTCGTCGGGCGCGGAGCCGTACGGGTACTGGGAGAAGCCGATCGTGTCGAGCTGTTCCTCGGTGACCTTGCCGACCGCCTCGCGCCAGCGGTCGAGCAGGGACCAGAACCGCTCCTGGGCCAGCGCCGCGGAGGGGGTGAAGTCGACCAACTGGTGGGGATCCGTGCGGCGTTCGCCGAAGGTCCACTCCCACTCGCCGGCGAAGCAGGAGTGGAGGTGTCCGAGTCGCCACGCGATGGTCGTGACCGGCGAGATGTCGGGCTGCACCGGGCCGGTGTGGGCGAGGACCTCCTCGACGCGTTCGACGCTCACGCTCCAGTCCTCGGCGATCTTGGCGACGCTCATGCCGTCGGCGGCCTGCCGGGCGACCTCGGCGTACTCGCCGGAGGGGATGTCCGGGGCGCCCTTGTCGATCACCCACTCGCCGGGACCGTACGCCCGGGGCGTCACCGCCTCGCTGCGGCGCCGGATCGACCAGCTGCCGGGGGCCGGCTCCCAGAGGTACTCGTCGTCGCCGAGCCCTTCGAGCCGTATCTGCGCCCGCTCCCTGGCGCAGTCGAACTGGTCGAGCAGTACGCCCAGTCGGTCGGTCCGTACGCGTCCCGTCTCCATGCCCCGGCTCCCCTCACGGTCCCGTCCATTCGGAGGCTAACCGCCCACCCGAGAGGGCGCGACGGATTTACGTGCCCCTTGGTTCCGTTCGGAAAGGTCTGCGCCAACTGAGCTTCAGATCAAGTCATGTGACGTCGGATCAACTTGTTTCCAGGATTCGATCAAAGTTACGTTGCCCCGAGAAACTTTCGAACGGGGGTCCTTGTGGGTGTAGTCCTGCCGAGTGAGCTGGATGCGGCCCTGGACCTGATAGGCATCAGCTGGCCCAACGTCGACGAGGACGACTACCGCGACATGGCCCAGGCCATGCGGGAGTTCGCCGACGACATCGAGGACGGCGCCGCGGATGCGCACCAGGCGATCACCGATCTGGTCGGCGGCAACGAAGGCCTCGCGATCCAGGCGCTCGAGAAGCACTGGGACCTCGTCAAGGGCAAGCACCTGACCAACCTCGCCGAGGCGGGCCGGGTGGCGGCGACGGCGCTGGACGCGGTCGCCGTGCTGATCGAGGGTGCGAAGATCGCGGCGATCGCCCAACTCGGCATCCTGGCTGCGGAGATCGCGGCCGCCCTGGCCGCCGCCCCGCTCACCTTCGGCCTGTCCACTCTGGGCGGGGTCGCCGGTACGCAGGTCACCCGGATCGCGGTGAAGCGCATCTTCGAGGAGGTGTGCGAGGAGATCGCCGGGCGGATCATGGAGGTCGCGATGGGCCCGGTCTTCCAGGCCCTCGGCGCGATGGCGGGCGACCTGGTCGTGCAGATCGGCGGCAACGCCCTCGGCACGCAGAACGGCGTCGACCTCGGCCAGACCGCGAAGGCCGGTGAGAAGGGTCTGGGCGAGGGCGTCGACACCCTCAAGTCGGGCGGGATGCAGCTCGCCAGCGCGGGCGGGGGCACGGGCGGGTCGATGCAACTGGCCGGTGCCGACGGTGGGTCGAGCAGCTCGGGCGGCGGAGGCGGCGGCGGTCAGTTCAGCATGGACCCCGACTCCTACGACCGCGCCAGCAACGGCCTCAAGGGCGCGGGCGGCAAGATCCGGGACGGGGCCGGCACCAAGCTGTCCCGCGCGAAGTCCTCCCACGGCCGCGCACGGGGCAAGGACCCCCTCACCAACCTCCTCGACCCCATGGTGGACGAGGTCATGGAGGGCATCGGGCGGGGCGTCAAGCGCTCCGCCGACCACCTCGACGAGAGCATGACCGGCGGCCTGAAGCAGATGGCCAAGCGGCACCGGGACAACGACGACGAGACCGCCCTGTCCTTGAAGCAGCTCCAGAAGGGCAACGACGGCAAGACGCCGATGTACCTCATGGGCGACGATGGCACGCTCAAGAGGCTGCATGCGGACGGCGGGACCCACAAGCTGACCCAGGAGGACCGGGACCGCATCGGCCTCACGCTCGACGGCGACAACGCCGGCCGGCCCCTGCCGGGCGAGCCGAACCTGAAGCTCCACGGCAAGCAGCGGCCGCGTCCCCTCAGCAACTCGGAACAAGTGGAGCTCGGCAGCACACCCCTGTCCCAGGCCGTCCAGCTGGCCCGGCACTCGGACAAGAGCTACGGCAACCACAAACAGGTCAACGGGCAGGACAAGTTCGAGAGCAACAACTACGCCGCCGCCCGGTTCAACAGCGCCAAGCAGGACGACGGCAACTTCGTCATGGTCGCGCGTAGTTCTGGATTCCGTCACTCCGAGCGCATGATCGGGTTCCCGGTCCTCCGGGACAATGCCGGCGGCCGTATGACCGAGCTGTACACGGAAAGGGCTCCCTGTTCGTCCGCGCCGAACTGCAGCGCATGGATGAAGGAGAGACTCTCGCACGTCGACGTCACCCACAGCATCGATTACGGGAACACCAAGGAATCCAGAGCCCAGGGCAACGCGGAAATGATGGATTACCTGGACCGCCTCAAGGCGAACCGGCATAAATAGGCACATGCTAGCATCGGGCACTCCGATCATTCGCAAGGCAGGCAGGTCACGAGATGACGTCCCCCATCGACCGGGAGACCCTGGAATCCGAGTTCGATCCGGAGGAGCTCACCACCTTTTCCGCGGCGGCGGTGGCAGGCATCCGGCACGAGCCGAGTGCGGACTTTCTGCGCAATGTCGGCATCCCGGCCCGCCCGAATCCCTGGTTCGATCTCGTGGACGGCTCTCCGGAGCAGGTCAGGACGCTCGGCGATGCCTACGACGACCTCCGCGAGCGGTGGACGGACCTGCCCGAAGGTGCCGAGGGCTGGCTTCTGCTGGGCATGGTGCCCTATGACGACATCGCCCTGGACGGGGTCTCCGGAGTCGTGTACTGCCTTCCGGGCGACGAATCGGAGATCTATCCGCTGAACAAGGATCTCCCCTCCTTCGCCCACTTTCTCTTCCTGCTGGAGAAGGAGCGCCCGAACTACGACTTCGAGTCGGAACTCGAGAATATCGACCCGGAAAGCGCGGCGGCCCGCCTCACCGAGCAGATGCGGGAAATCGACCCGGCCGCTCTCGCCGTGAGCAATTCCCGCTGGCACGACATCCTGGAGTATGTCGCCGAACCCGAGGCGAGGTAATCGCGATGAATGACAGCGATATTCGGCGCATCGGGGAGATCACCCTCCCCCTGACCGTCGGCCCGTATTTCGCGACCGCCGCGTCCGACCCCGTTCCGCTGCAGGAGTTCGCCGGGTCCGTCGGGCGGACGGTCGTGCTGGAGGAGTGCCGGGAGTGGGCCCGGTTCGGGTCGGACCGCGGATTCGAGATCTGCGCCGATCAGGAGGGCGTCGTACGCGCCGTGCTCCTCGACTGGACCGAGGAGTCACGGTTCGTGAACGCGACCCCGGATGCCTTCGCGCAGTCGCTCGCCGCGCTCGACCAGGCCCTCGCCACCATCCTCGGTACCGACGAGCCGCAGCGGGCCGCCGCCGCCTTCGCGGAGCTCGAGCAGCGGCTGCGGACCCTCGACCCACGGGCGTTCGAGGGGCGGGAGCACTGGTGGCCCCTCGTCCTCGACGACATCCGGGACACCGCGAGCGCTGAGTGGTTCACCGCCTTCGAGATCCTCAACGACCAGGGCGAGAAGCAGATCGTCACGCAGGCCGGAGACATCGCCGTCCACCCGGAGGAGCGGCTGTGGGCCCGGCTGCGGGCCGCAGGTGTGCAGCCGGATCAAGTGCTGCGTATCCACACCGAGTTGGAGGCCTGCTTCATGCCGGGCCACTACTGCTCGCTGTGGCTCGGGCAGGTCTTTCCCGAGGCGCAGCTGACCCACAACTTCCCCTACGGGGAGACCGCCGAGTCCCGCGCCGAGGGCATCCGGCAACTGCGTGAGGCAGCGGCACAGCAGCCGCAGTAGAGGGGATTCAGCACATCATGACCGTCGGTACCGTCACGCCGGACATCGCCTCCTGGCCGCCCCTGGACGACGAAAAGCGGTCCCCGGGGCGGCAGTTGCTCGACTGGGCAGCCGGCGGCGGGGCTCGGCTGTGCCTGCTGCGTGGCGCGGAGGGCAGCGGCAAGAGCGGACTGCTCGCCTGGCTCCTGGCCGGGACCGTCGGCCGTCCGGGGCTCACCGTCCATGCCACCGTGCCGTCCGAGGGACTGACGGCCGAGAGCTTCGCCTGGGAGCTGGGACGCCAACTCGGTTACGGCCCCCTCTCCCCCGGCCGCCTGCTCGACCGGGTCGCAGCGGACGAGCGACCGCTGCTGATCCTTGTACCCGATCTGCACCGGGCCGGGGCGGGCCCCGCGGATCTGCCGTCGGCGGCACCGGAGAGCCTGGTCGCCGACCTGCTGGAGCCGTTGCTGGCTCTGCCCCACGTGCGTGCGGCCGTCGAGGTCGGGACGTCCGGGTTGCTGGCCGGTCACGGCGCCGAGGCCGTCGAGATCGTCGACCTGGGCGACGGTGACGTTGACGGCAACGGCAACGGCAACGGCAACGGCAACGGGCAAGCCTCGTACGAAGAGCTCGTCGCCGCGGTCCCGCGCACGGCCGGCGGCCGTCCCGACTGGTCCCAGGCCCCCGACGGGGTGCTCCGGCGCGTCCTCGACGCGGCGGTGCGCACCGACGGCCCTTCCGGGCAAGGTGGCGCCGTTCGCGGCCTGTTGGCCGACCCCGGGTTCCTGGTGCACGGCTCGGCCACCGCGCTGACCGCCGTACTCGCCGACGAGCGCGTGCCGGTGCCCGGGCGGCTGCGCGAGGTGTGGAGGCGTGCCGCACCGGAGCTGACGGCGTATCACACCGACAGCGCCGAACGGGCCGCCCTGCTGCACGCCGCCGCGGTCGACACGGACCCGGACCTCACCGAGTACCTGCGACCGCTCGCCCGACAGCACTGGTGGTCCACGGTATGGGCCCGGCAGGACATCCCCGTGAACGCGCTGGCCCTGGTGCCGGGCGTGGAGCGAGGGCTGCCGGCCGGCCCGGAGCGAGGGCTGCTGGCTTCGGACCCTGCGGGGCGGCTGCGGACGTACGACGTGGAGAGCGGTACGGCACTCGGAGCGTACGGCGGGAGCGCGTCGGCGGCCGTCGGAGCGTCAGAGGAGGGGGCGGCGGCTCCCACCGTCCACCCCAGCTCCGTACGACCGCGCTCCGTCGCCCCACGAGACGCCCGCTCGGCGCTGCTGCTCGACCGCTCCGACGCGCTGCTGCCGCTCGTGACCGAGGACGACCCGACCGCCGCGTTCGCGCTCGAGCGCATCGCCGAGTTTCACGGTTCGGCCGCGCTCGCCGGGGAGGAGTCCCTGGTCACCGCACTGGGCAGCGGCGGCACCCGGACTCCGTACGCGGTCGTCGGCGACCGGGGCGGCTCGGTGCATGTGTGGTCCCTGGGCGAGTACCAGGACGTCCCGCGCTCCTGCCGTGTGCACGAACAGCCGGTCACGGCCGTCACCTGCGTCGACACCGCCGACGGACTGACGCTCACCTTCAGTGCCGGGGCGGACGGCTCGGTGCGGCTGTGGGAGACGTCCTCCGCCGAGCCGATGCCCGTACCGGTGCAGCAGCGCCACTCCCTGGTCACCGCCCTCGCCGCGACGGACACCCCGGCCGGACCGGTGCTCGCCGTGGCCTGGAGCGACGGCGAGGTGCATCTGTGGCACGTGTTCTCCGGCAGGGTGCGTGTGCTGCCGTGGCTGCGGGACTGCGACGCCCTTGCGGTGACTCCCGAGGGGGTGTTGGTCATCGGGGACAGCGAGGGGTTGTCTGCTGTAGGGCTGCGGCTGGATGGGCTCTGGGGGCGGTGAGGCACGCTGCCGGCCGCGGCCGTGGCCGTCTTCGGTTCGCGGGCCCGGCGTCGGGGCTGTGAGAGAGAATCCGGCGGCCACCGACTTGGCCAGTACCAGGAACTCCGTCTCCGCCTCGAAGACCTCGGGTGGATGTCGTACCTTCCGCCACCCGGAGGGCCAGACGGCGGCCCGGATCCGCAGGGGCAGAGGGGCGTAGGCACCGCGTCCACCTCCAGAGCTGCCACAACCGCGGCCGGGTGGCGCGCGCTGTCCAACGCAGCTGCCGCCACTGCGCCGGGCCGGCACGCGGCACCTCACTCGCCGTACCCGCAGAGGCAACATCCCGGTGGCGTCGGAGGTAGCCAGGGGGTGGAAGCGGCCCACGGGCTGAGCCGCCTCCGTCGTCGAAAACCGCCCGGCGCCGCATCCTTCGGCTTGTTTGCTCACGGTCGCAATCGGGCTTCACCCCGCTGCGGTACTCCCTCCTCCGCCGTGACCGTCACGTGCCATCGCTTGCATGATGAAGCCGACAACGGGAGCCAACGCACCCACCGCGGCGGTCCACCATCGCCAAGCACCGCCGTCGGGGACGAGCAGCAGGGAGGCCATGCAGCAGAACGCCACGGCGAATCCCACGACCACCGGTGCGGACGCGGTCATGAGCCAGCCGGCACCGAGGTCCAATGTTCGTACCCGCCTCTCGGGATCGGGACTTGCGGACTCAGTGAGTGCCGCCTCCTCAATCTCCTCGGCCAGTTGTGCGGGAACCGCGCCCGACAGATGCCAGCCGTCGTCGCCCACCAACTCGGCGAGAACATTGCGGCCACGGCGCTGCTCCGGATGCCACAGCAGCCGACCACGAGCGCCGGACAGCACGGCACTGGCTGCCTCGATCTCCGTCAGGCAGTGGAAGGGGACCGCTCGTTCCTGATGTTGCAGCACAAGGGCTCGCGCCCTACCGGTGCCCTCCCCGCAGCTCTGTTCATCGGCCGTGTCCGCACTCTCGCGCGACTGCTGGTCGGTGTGCTCTCCGATTCCGGCGACGGTGACTCTCAGGACCCGCCAGGCGAGGGTGACCTTTCGCGTGGGGCGCCACGGGCTCTCTTCCTTCCACCAGCAGGCAAGCGGGCCCAGTGTCACCAAAGCCCACAGGCCGCCGATTCCCCAGGCGGTACCGACCTTCACGGCCCGCCCGGCAAGTTGACGCTCCAGCTCGACGCGGCGAACGTTTCCGACGGCCCCGAGTTCGGGCCGCTCAGGCACGTACCCCACATACAGCTTGCTGCCGACCCTCACCAGCCGGTTGACGGACGCCTCGAACGTCGCCGGCACGCCGTTCTTCCGGGTCGGCGAGGGCAGCAACACGGTGAAGTCGGCCGTGAGGTCGACCCCGCTACGGCGGTGGCCGACGACCTCGTTCTCGATCTTCACGATCGACCGCTGCTCGATCACCGCACCGGCCTCGCGGAGCACCACGCTCCGACCCGTCCCTCGCGAGTCCGCGGCGATCAGAGTCGCCCAGAGAGCCAGCAGGGCGGGAACCGCGACGAACACGGCCACGCAGCGGATCGACAACCAGCGCGGACCCGCCAGTGTCGACGGGACTGTCGCCGAATCGTCGGTCGGGACCGGGCTCACTGCCGCGGCCCGCACGGCCCAGCGATAGGTGTCGCGACGAGGATGACCACCCACCCGAGCCACCACCACGCCCAGGACCACCACGCATGTGGCGAGGAGCACCATCGAGCACCACAGGACACCGGTGCGCACCGGTGTCGCGCCCAGGAAGAGCCATGCCGAGTCCAGCGCCACGAGGGCGAGCGGAGCGGCTACGGTGACGAACCTCCCCCAGCGGACAACGCGACGAGCGCCGATCACACCACCGGTGCTCACCGTGCCGTGCGCGTCCTTGTCCATTGTCCACTCACGGCTGCTCATCCGAACGCTCCATGACGCCGTGGGTCGGGGCGTTCCCTCAAGGGCTTGATGTCCCGACCCGCGTCCCGCCTCGCGTCTGCGACCGCGCCAGGCCTGTCCTTCGGATCGTCCTCGTTGGGATTGCCGTTCACGTCCCCGTCGATGCTCTTGGAGATGTTGCCGCCCGCCCCCAGACCGAAGCCGATGGGCACGTTGGTGACCACATCACCGGCGAGACTCTGCCCCGGAGACAGTGTTCGCTCTGCCGTAGCCCGGTGAACTGCTGCGCTCCCGGCCCCGCCGGTGAGACCTCCGGCCACGGCACCGAGCGCCATCTGCGAACTGTCGAACCGGCCCCCGGTGAACAGGTTGTTCACGGAGTCGCCGGCGACGGACGACAGCACCCCGACCGTCGTGCCGTCGACAGCGTTGGCGACCGCACCCCCACCGAGCCGCGAGGCCACGTTGCCCGCCAGGAACCTCCCGCCGAAAGCACCCACCATGCCGTTGACGGCATTGCCCATCACGTCGGGCTCCTCGCCTGTTGCCAGGTTGGTCGCGACTCCGGTCGCCGTCCCGGCAGCCCACTGCACACCCAATTCGACCATCAGCACGTGCCACTTCGGGGTCTGCGTGCCGATGCGGAGAAACCGAAACGCACGGGCCGCCATCGCAAGCAGTCGCCCCAGCTTCGAGGCCGCATCCCCGGCCTGCGTCGCCAAGCGCATGGCGTTCGCCGCGCCTGCCGCCGCCGAGAATCCGACAGTGACGAAGGAGAGCAGGACGGACGCGCCGATCGAGACCCCGATCTCGATGTAGATCTTGTGGATCTCTTCGTTGATCTCCTCGATGTTGTCTGCGGCTTCCTCCAGACCCTTGGCTGCCTGCTCGAAGAGGGGAAGGGTCTCGCCGACCGCCTCGCCGATCTTCATCCAGTGAACGCGGAACGCCTCGGCGGAGTCGCCCCGCCAGTGTTCGCCAAGAGTGTTCTGCACCATCTTGTCGAGAGCGGTGTACGCCTCGTCGAGTTCCTCGCCCATGGTGCGCCAGCCCTTGGCCGCCCTGCGCAACACATCGGGCCGTCCGCCCGGGTTCACGACCTCGATCCCGGCTTCGTAGATCTTCTCGGCGGCGCCTTCCCCGCTCACTGCTTCACACCCTTGAACACGTCGGCCAGCGCGGCGTCACACGCCTCTGAGTTCTTCGCGTCCTTCTTGAGCGCCTGGCCGACATCGTCGAAGTGGCGGGCCAGCTTTCCCATCAACTCGGCCATCTCCGAAGCCAGTTCGATGTACGCCGACGTGACCTCCTCGGACTCCGTCAGAAACCCGAACCCATCATGGATCTGCTCCGCATCCGTCGCCCCCTGAAAGCTCCTGACCGCACTGGCCAGGTCATACGACCGCGAATCAAACGCGGTCGCCAACTTCGCCAGTTCTTGCGGCTCCAAGTAGAAGTCACCGGACATGCGCCACTCCGTACACCCATCCTTCAGGACCATTGACGTGCACTTCCGCAACACCGCGCGGACCGAAGAGTCACGTACCAGCACCCGATGGGGGGACAGCGTCAACTACCCGCCAGGAAAAGCCCTTTCGCTCTCCTCTGGGGCCACACGCCCCAGGAACGGTCGACGGCTGACGGTGACCAGCAAGCAGCCGCTGTTCGACGCTGGGAGCAGGGTGCCCATGACTGGACGGTCGTCGCCGAAGGGCCACGGGGCTGCGTGACCACCCCCGGAGGCGACTGCTTCGGGGTGCTCTCCCATGCCCGCAAGCAGGTCAGGGCCGCCGGTGGCTCCTGGGTGGGCGACACACCTGAAAGCCGCCCATGCGGCGGCACATCCCGGCTGCCGAGGTGACGAGCCGAGTGCCCGGGACCCTCGACACCCTCCTCACCAACGTGAGTGCCTCGTGGTGTGTCTGGATGCGGCCACCGAGCCCTTCCTGCCGGGTCACACGGCTCTCCCGGCCCGGCTCAAGGTGAGGCACCGCATCAGCCGGGCGCCCCGGCGTAGGTGTTGCCCCGGTCGAGTGCGCGCTGTCCCGGATACGGTCGCGGCGGGCTAGGGAAGGGCCGACGGGTTCCGGCACCCGTGACGGGCGGCCGACTGCACCGCAAAGTGCTCCAGATCCGCCCGCTCCGCCTTGGTGAGCGGGTCCGAGGTGAACTTCCGGTCGCTGCCCTCGACCGGCGTCGCGTGGTAGTAACCGACGCCGAGGGCCCCCTGGCACGCGGCCGACGTCCAGGCCGAGGTGCTGTCGACTCCTGAAGGGGCGTCGTGGCCACCGTACTTGCCGTTGACGACCGCGCCGGACGCGTCGCTGAAAGGACCGTACGCGGCGACGAGCCGCAGGCTGTCGCCGAGGAAACACTCCTCAACCGGCGCTTTCGCGGCGTCGGTCTCGCGCACGGTCGGCGCGGAGGTCGTCCCCTTGCAGGTCTCGGTGGCGGCCCCGGCCGAGACCTTCCGCGCATCGGCCGACGGAGCGGCCAGCTTGCCCGAATCTCCCGGTTCCGAATCGCAGCCGGTCTTGTCCGCCGCGCGCTGCGCCGTTCCTACGGCGGCCCGGGCGAGCTTGAGGCGTAGAGACTCGGTGGCCTCGACGTCGTACGGCGAATCAGCCGTCACCAGGATTCCGCTGCCCTCTTCGGGCGACCAGTTCCTGCAGCTGAGGAGCACCGATGCGGTGGCCTCCCCGTTCTTGGTCACCATGAGCCCCTGCCACCCGCCGTTCAGGGGTACGGGGGTGGCCTTCTCGTCGTCCTGGTAGGCGCCGTACGCGTTCTGGGCGCCGGCCGAGGTCTCGATGGCGATCTCGATGCCGTCGACCCGTGCATCGCGTTGCCAGACCGGCGGGCTCCTGCACATCGCCCGACACGTCGAACTGCCGACTGGAGACGTCGAATCCGAGGCCGACGAGGGAGAGTTTCGACTTTCCCGCGAGGTCCAGGACCGGGTTGAACGCGAGCATCCCACTGCAGGCCTGTGCGGTCTTGGCGGCCGGGTACTGGAGCTGAAATCCCTAGTACCCGGCTCCCAGAACAGCCGGCGTCAGCACGGAACGGACAAGCCGCCGCCGCGCCCTGTTCATTTCACAGGAGGCCAGCGGGGTCACTCACGTCGGGCTCGGGGAGCTCCCCGTGGAGTGAATCGCGGCGCATTTGAACACATCGCCGCCGAGATACCTCGCGGCGATGGTCGCGGCGGAAGCAAACGTCTCTCGCTGCCCGCTCTCGAGGGTCCGGGTCGGCGGCATGTTCGCCACCTCGACTTCGAGCAGTTCGTGCTTGCTCACGGACCGCCCCTCGAAGGCGCAGGGGATGGCGACGAACGCACGGTTCTTCTCCACGTACCCGACCGCGGAGTCGACCTTGAACGACTTGACTGTGGAGGCACCGGGCGACCGGTACCTGTCGAGATCGTCCATGTCGTCCGAGTGCCAGAGATAGTCGATCCGGACAGAGGCGTCTTTCCCGTAGAGCTCGCACCTCCCGGCAGCCGTCCACTTCGCGGGAGAGAACTTGCTGGTCTTCTCCGAGACGACGCCGCTGTCACCCACCAGCGTTGCGAAGACCTGCCCCTTGAGGTGGCCGTCACACACCGAGGTGCTGCGGTCGTCCGCGCTGTCGTTGCCCTGTCCGCTGCACCCGGCTGAGACCAGCACGGCCACAGTGACAGCGATCAACGCCCTCAGACTCTGCCGAGGTCGACGGGCGACGCCCGGCTCACGAGGATTCAGCACTGTCGAAATCACCGCCCGCTCCCGGAGGAGTTCCACGTCGCCCCTGTGGTGTGCCCGTCGTCCGCCGCCCGCGCCGCGGACTCGGCCAGTGTGTCGAGCTTCTGAGGGGACATGTCCACCCCCGAGTTCCTGATGGCTTCGCGGAGCGAATCAGCAGTCGAGTCCCGCACGGCCGACCTTCCATCCGCGTACCTGGCGTACGCCTCTTTCTGGGCTTCGTCAGTGGTGTCCTGCTGGACCTGGTCCACCACCATCGCCTGGATGTCCTCGACGGCCCAGCCCGCGATGGTCCCTACGATCGGAGCGGCCGCACCCGTCGCCGCGCCGACTGCCATGCCGAGGCCGCGCCCGGCCCACTTGTCGCCTGTCGCCACGGCGTCGTTGAAGTCCTTGTCGGACGCCGAGTGCTCCTCGAAGATCGCCTGATCGCGGGCGTCGCTGAGAATACCGGCCACGACGCCGCCCGGATGAGCCACGTTCTCCATCGCGGGGGTCATCTCGTCATAGCCGGGGTGCTGCTTCGCAACCTCCTGCATCCAGATGGCGGTATTGGCCTGCGAGGACTCGCTGATCGCGACGTAGGCGTCCGGGTCGCGCCCGACGTTCGCGAGAAAGGGCACGAGGGTGCCGGTCTCGAATCCTTTGGGGGGATTGACGGGTTCCCCGAAGGGCTTGATCGTGCCCTGCTCGTTCCCGAATGCGGCCTGGACGTCCGCCATGTACTCGGCCGTCATGTTGCCCAGGCTGTCCCGCATCTCGTCCCGGGGAGAGCCACTGATCAGACCGGGGTCACCGCCGATGGTGTTGACGAGTTCGTTCATCAGGGCTGCGCGCTCGGCGGTGTGCTTCACCGGGTCTCCGTCGCTGTCGAAGGGGCGGCCCGAGGTGGCGGACTCCATGGCATGCCCCAGGTTGTTGTAGCCGCTGGGGTTCCCGGAGTCGCCCGTGTAACCCGCACCCTCCGGCCAGTGCCGGTCCTTCAGCAGGTAGTCCAGGTGATCGACCTTCTCGCCGTCGATGGTGGCGTCGGAAGTGAGGAACTCGGTGGAGGCGTCCGGGTTGTGCCCCAGCGCGTCCATGAACCCCGTCATCGGGTCGAGCGCCCCGATGTTGGTCGAGCCGAGCGTCCGCGGGTATCCCCAGTAGGCGTCCGGGTTCTGCCCTGCGTTGGCGCCGTTCTTCTCCGCGGTGATCAGGGCGTCGCCGTAGTCCTGGAGGAAGTCCTTGTCCCACTTGCCCTCGCTCATCAGGCTGCTGGTGAGCTGGTAGCCGCTGAGGCCGTACGGCGATTCGGTGGGGTTGGCGTTGAAGTCGCGCTGGCCGGCCTTGAGGAGGTCGTTCTGGAACTTGGTGATCTCCGGGTCGGGCCCGCCCTTGCGGTGGTCGTCCGAGGTGGTCGCCGTGCCGATGGTGGTGCCCAAGTTCGCCTTGAGCTGCTTGAGTTGGGCCAGCTGCTCCTTGGAGAGGGTGGTGCCGGCCGGCGGGCTCATGAGCTCGTTGTACTTGCTCAGCATGTTCTCGCCGCCGGTCTTGACCGCGAACTCCCGTGAGAACTCGGGGTCGTTCTTGTTGGCGGAGAGAAGCAGGTTGAGCTTGGTGATCTCGGCGTCGGAGAGACGGTCCTTCTTGTTCATCAACGCGGCGGCCTGATCGGCCTCGACGGCGTCGAGGGTGGTGTAGACGCTGGTGTTGAAGGACTGGCTGTCGCCGTTGGCGTCGCGTTCCAGAGCCGAACTGGCCGCCTCGTCGGCGGCGGTGGCCACTTCCAGGACCCGCGTCAGCCGGGAGACGAGCGAGTCCAGCTTCTTCTTGCGCTCCTCGGCGAGGCCAGGAGAGGCGGAGGCGGTGGGGCTGTCCTGCCGGGGATCGACGTCCTCGACACGGCCGTCGTCGTAGACCTTGTAGTGGTCGGTGCGGGCCTCGTCGAGCAGGGCGTGCAACTGCTTCTGGGAGGCGGTGAATTCACCGTGGGCGTCCAGCAGCAGCTTGGCTATGCGCTCCGCCTCGGTGGCGGCGTTCTCGTACTCCGTGCGGGCCTTGCCCATGGTGACGAAGGCGGCGTCGGCCGCGTCCCCGTCCCAGTGGCCCTTGAGGTGGTTGATGACGCGCTGCTCGAACTCCCTTTGCAGCGCCTCGTACTTGGCCGGCAGTGCCTTCCAGGATGCGGCGGCGTCGGCCAGCGGGGCGAGGTCGGCCTTGTCGAGGTAGGGGATGGACACCATGGTGCGACTGCTCCTTGTGAGGGGGTTCCGGTCGGACTCGACGGGCTGTCCCGGGCGGCACGACGGCGGCCGGGACGGCCCAGGTCACCCGAAGGGTGTGCCGATCGAGTTCTGCCTGGCCCGTTCCTCCTGCTCGGTGCTGGTGTAGTGGCCGCTGGTGGTGTGGAGCTTGTCGCTGATGTCCTGGAGCAGACGCTTGAGATTGAGGACCTGGGATCCCCAGCGGACGTCCATGGTCACCAGGGAGCCGGCCGTGGCCCAGGAACCGCCCTCGGCCATGCCCCCGGCGGTGTGCTTGTTCAGGCCCCTGGACGCGCTCAGGCAGTCGTCGTCGGCGCCGTTGTCGACGTTCTCGGTGTCACCACGCAGTTCGACGAGCGCGTTGGCGGCCTCGTCGAGGCGCTGGGTGTCGACGTTGGTACCGCCACCACCGCCACCGCCCCCTCCGCCGCCGTCCGCGGGCACGGAGTTCAGCCGTGTCCGAGTGGATCCGCTGTGCTGCGGCGCATCGAAGGGAGTACTCATCCCTTGTCCCATCCCCGTTGTGACAGTGGTGGACATGCCCGGTTCGCTCACTCGACCGCGGGTTGCGTTGCATCCCTACGAACGTGAGGTGCCCAGGTCGGTCGGGCCGTGCGCCCGGCGCCGTAGGCAAGGACATGCCAATCAAGCAGGCCGAAGATACCGGATCTTCCTTTGCGTGGACCACCGGTCACCGGACCGTGAGACGCGAATGTGAAGGCCGACGCGAACAGCCCAGCGGGCGCCGGCCCGCCGAGCCGTCAGCCATCACCGCGGATCAGGCGTCCGGCGCCGCCAGAACCGCCCCGGACGGCGCCTTCGCACCCACCGACGTGCCGAAGTCGGAGTCCGTCAGGTCCTGCATGTCGTCGCGGGTGCTGTCCTGCTTGATGAAGTGCGGCTTGCCGGTGGTCGCCACGTACCACGTGACGGACTCGCCCTTCTCCGCCAGGACGACTGCCACGGCCGGTTGACCGTTCGCCGTGGTGACCTTGCCCTTGGTGGCCTTGCTGCCGGCGTCGAGGGTGTCCGGGGCGGTGAACTGCTCCTGGTGACACCAGCTGGCGAGCTTCGCCATCAGTGCGTTGCCGGGTGTTCCGTGGGTCCACTTGTCGCTGGAGAAAGCTTGCTTTCCGAGCGCAGAGTTCATTCCTTCGGCGAACGTCGTATCGGGCTTGGCCCAGATGTCGTTGCCCTTGCGGATGACCTCGAAGGAGCCCTTCTCCGAGATCTCTACAGTGCCTACACATTCGGTGGCAGAAAGCCGCAGATCGCTCTTGGTGCCATTGCGCTCCATCTCCTCGCGGAAGGATCCGGCCTCGGCGTTGGTCTTCATGCCGGTGTCGTAGATCTCCTTCGCGGAGAGCTTCTCGATACCGTTCGGCTCGGCGGCGGGACTTGCCTTCGCAGCCTGGGAGGGCATGGGACCGGCTGCTGACTTCGCGGTGTCGCTGTCGCCTGTGCAGGCTGTGAGCGACGTCAGCGTGACGGTGCAGAACAGTGCGACGGTGACACGTCGGATTGACTGGACGTGTGTTTGCATGGATACCCCCGTGGCAATTTCCGATTACGGACGGACATTCTCGATCATCCAATCAAGAGGCCCTCTGGAAATCCAAGTCGGCCCCGATCAGCGGACTTTCCACCCGAACCCTTCGGGGCGTCACGCTGTGATGCTGATGAGTTGTCGCAGCTTAGCGGATTCTGCTTACGCAGCCCAAACCGTGAAAAGCGGTGAAGCAGCAGGAGGAACGGCGGGATGGGGAATCTTCCAACCGCCTCACCGCCAATACTCCACGTAACCCATACGCTTTCTCGATCACCGAACTCAGGCCCGAATTGAATGAAGGGGAACTTGACCGGCTTCAGCGCCTTCGCACCCACGGGCGTCGCGAACAGTCCATCACCGGCGCACACCTGAGCGATGGGTGATTCCCGGAACGGGCTGCTGGGTCCTGCCGCGGCGCCAATAAGGCTTGAGGGGTTGGGGAGACGCGGGCTGCGGCTGCGGTGCTGCCGCAGGGACAGCCGGGCAGGTAGCGGGCCCGCGGGACGCTGTTGTCTCGATGTCGACGCCGATCTCCGCATGGCAGAGCCAGGGAAACGTCTGGCCTCGCGCGCATGGCGCACGACTATCGCGAGGCCTCTCGACCTACCTTCAAAAAGCAGCGTGGGTGCAAAGATGATCAGGCATCCTTGCACCCACACAGCGAGATCCTCGCCGGACCGAACCTGCGGCTACTGCTGCGGCGGCCACTGTGATTGGGGCGAGGTGTTCTGCTGGTAGGGGTTCTGCTGTTGCGGCGAGACGGGCTGCTGGTACGGATTCTGCTGCGGGGGGAGAGGCTGCTGACCGTACTGCGGGTACGCGGCCGGGCCTCCGGGCCCTCCGTTGTTGTTCTTGTTGCGGCGGGACAGCTTCACGATGAGCAGAACGATGAGGCCGACCACGACCAGGGCGACAACGCCCAGGACGACGAAGAAGATCATTTGCTTCTGGTCTGCCTTTTCTTGCTCCGCGGTGGAGCCAGCATCGGAAGCACTGGCGCCTGGAGCAGAGGAGGACGCCTCAGTCTCTGAAACCCTGAGTGGTCCGTACTTCGAGCCTGCCGGGATGTCCGCCGTCAGCGCAGCAAGCGGACGGATAGTTCCGTAACCGTACTTCTCGTCAGGGAGCGATAGGCCCTTGACGGATTCTGGCAGGACGGCTGTCTTTACAAGGCGGTTCGCGATCTGGCCCGCAGTGAGGTCAGGAAACTTGGACCTGAGCAAAGCTGCGGCAGCAGACACGAAGGCGGTGGCATCGGAAGTGCCGTCGCCGATACGCAATTTATTGCCGGGCCAGGATGCACTCACAATACGCGCCGCAGGCGCAGTCAGCAGAACCTCAGGACCGTGGTTTGATCCGCTCCAGAAGGTGCCGTCCTTGCCCACTCCGGCCACCGCGAGAACACCCGGATACTTTGCAGGATATTCAATTTTTGGATCTTGGTCTTGATTTCCTGCACCGGCAACGATCAGAACATCATGCTTCAGAGCGTAAGTGACTGCTTCACGGTCAGCAGGGTCGTCTTTGCCTGTAAACGCCGAAATGTTGACTACTGATGCACCGTGGTCGACGGCATAGCGGATCTCATCAGCAAAACTGAGATCACTGTCAAGATTGTCTCGAATGGGGAGGATCTTGGCTTCGGGCGCCAGTCCCATCACGCCGTCGACCTGACCTGAACCGTGACCGTGACCAGCAATGATCGAAGCCATACCGGTCCCGTGGGTGGGATCTGCATCTGCCGCGGAAGGAGAAGCATCTTCGTCGCCGTCTACGAAATCTTTACCCTGGAGAACATTTCCCTTAAGGTCAACATGTTGGGAATTTACGCCGTTGTCAATGACTGCGACAGTAACACCCTTACCCTCAGAAATTTTCCAGGCGGAATCGGCCTGTAGTGTCTCCAGCGCCCACTGGTCACGTCTGGTCTGGTCGGCGGAAGCAGCCGGGGCTGCGGCAAGGATCAGCGCGCCAGTCAGTGCCACGGCACCCAACGCGTGCACCGTTCGCTTCAAGGCCATTCCGTCTTCCCTATCCCGTTACTGAGCGTGGGCGTGGCCGGAAGCCACGCCCACGCATCCTGTCACGTGCCGGTGAGCCCCGACTGCAGGCGACTACTCAATGACTCGAGGAGCCGCGTTCGTCTGCGGAGTCCAGGTCTCTTCGTCCTCGACCAGGTAGTCGGGACGCTCGCCCTCGTGCTGCTCGTCTTCCTTACGACGGCCAGTGCGCGAGCCAGGGGCACCAGCAATGCCGCCCTTACGGACAGCACTGGCTCCCTTTCCTGCGGCGCCACGGCTGCTGTGCAGACCCGAGCCACCCGCAGTGCCCCTGCCGGCGCCAGCACCGGACTTGGGCGTGCCGCCGACTACGCCACCACGAGCCGTGCCTCCGACCCGTCCGGCCGCGCCCTTGGCTGCACCCGCGCCACCAACACCGCCGGCGCCGGCTCGGCCTGCCATACCGCCGGTGCCAGCACCTGCGCCAGCACGGCCGACCATGCCGCCGCGAGCTGCACCGGCTCCAGCCGCCGCTCCACCGACCGCGCCGCCGACGAAGCCGGCGCCACCAGCGACGCCACCACCAGCAGTTCCGCCACCGACCGTGCTGATACCGCCAGTCGAGGGCGCACCCGTACGACCGCCAGCAACGCCGTCAATCGCAGTACCGACCTCGGGCTGTGGCACCGACGGCTTGTGGGCACCGCCTGTAATGCCCGACGGGGGCGATACTGGCTTTGACTGCGCCACACTGCCGACTTGTCCCGCTCGGGCGCTACCCGACGTAACGGCCTTGGGGCTGCGAGAAGCGCTTTCCGCCGGCACGACTACCGGAGCTGGCGCAACGCCGCCGGGGTCACCTGGATAGTCTTCGTGATCGTCGACCCTGCCCTTGGGCTGCCACGACCCCATCTCCGCAGCCCGACTGTTATAAGCCGCCCCCAACGCCTCCATCTTCACGGCCATCCGAAGCTGCGCCTCGCGCCCCTCCGACAAGCTGCCCGCGTTGCCGTCAAGTGCCGACTGGGAGCTTTCGCCGCTCTTGAGGGCGTTGTTCGCGCCCGAGTCGTCGCGGTCGCCCATGTTGCCGATGTAGTCGAGGGCGCTGGAGACCTTGCCCGGCTTCTCCATCGCCATGACCTGGGGCTTGATGTCGTCGAGCACTGCGGCGGCGCCCTTCAGGGCGACCGAGGTGTGGGTGGCGTACTTGGAGCTGTCGGTGATCTTCTTGCCGATCACCTGGGCCCGTGCCCTGAACAGATCCGCGCTCTGTCCTTCCCAGTGGGCGAGCACGTGCTCGACGGCCGCGTCGAGGGTCTCCTTGATCCCGCCCGGCCCGACCAGGTCCTTGCTGAGGGACTCCCAGGCCGTCGCCACCCGCTTCACGGTGCCCGGGTCGGCGTCACGGACCATGTCCTTCATCTGGTCCATGTCGTAGTTGAGCCCGAACGGCGTGGTGTGCTTCGCCGAAATGCACTGGTTCGTCTCGACGTACTCGAAGTCGTCGATGTCCTTGCCACTCATGTCTACAGCCCCCTCAGATCCACGTAGTCCACGTAGTCCACGTAGCAGGACATCCCGTTACTTCCTGTTGAACGCCGCATAGTTCTCCGCCTCAGCGTCGCTGAACGCGTCATGCGTCCTCTTCGTCTTCTTCCCGAAGTCGTCCAGCACGTCTTCCAGGTGCGCGACGATCTCGTAGAGACGCTCCTTCATCGCTTCGTGGGCGTCGTACAGCGCCTTCGCCTCACCGAAGCCCGTACCCAGCGCGCCCTGCGGCAGGTACGTATTGCCCATGCAGCTCGACTTCGACGTCGTCATGTCCCTGATGACGCCGTTGAGCTTGGTGATCGTCCCCTCGATCTCACTCAGATCGACCTTGTACTGCTCAGCCATGATGCTCAGCTCCCCGTTGACTCCACGTTGTTACCCACACCCTGCTTGCGCCGCCAGTCGCTGAGGACCCGGCCGCCTCCGAACAGCAGCAGCACCAGGGCGAATCCGGCGGCGACCACGTACAGCGCGTACCGCTCCGTTCGTTGCTGTTCGGTCTCACCGAGGACCAGTGTCGCGGCCTGGACGTCGGCGGCACCGCCCGCGCGGTCGGCCGAGTCAGGCTTGGGGCCGTCGGCCGAGGGCACCGTGGAGTCGTCGTTGACCGCCGCGGTGGGGTCGACGACGCCCCAGCCCACGAAGTCGTCACGGCCCGCCTTGGTCCGGTCCGCCGTCTGCTCGATCTGGGTGATGACCTGCTTGTAGTCCCAGTCCGGGTGCTTGGCGCGGATCAGGGCCGCGACACCCGAGACGTACGGCGCCGCGAAACTCGTGCCCTGGTCGACGCAGTTGCCGCCCGTCGGGACGGTCGAGACCATGTCGATGCCCGGTGCCGCGACGCCCACGAACGGCCCCGACTGCGAGAAGGGGGCGCGGGCGTTGTTGCGGTCGGAGGCGGCGACCGCGAGGACACCGGGGTACGCCGCCGGGTAGGTCTCCTTGACCTTGCCGTCCGCACCGTCGTTGCCGGCCGCGGCCACGATCAGCGCGTCCTTCGACTGGGCGAACTTGATGGCCGAGAGGAACTCGGCGTCGACGGACGGGGCCATCTTCGACGCGGTGTCCTGCGAGATGTTGATGACCTGGGCGCCCTGCTCGGCGGCCCACCTGATGGCCTGCGTCATGGTGTTGACATTGCCGCTGCCCTGGTCGTCGTTCTGGCGGATCGGGATGATCGTCGCTTCCGGGGCGAGGCCGATGAAACCGGTGCCGTCGAGCTTCCGGGCCGCGATGATGCCCGCCACCTTGGTGCCGTGGCCCACCTTGTCGATCTTGCCGTTGCCGCCGGCGTGCAGGTAGTCCTTGCCGTTGGCGACGGCGCCGCCCTTGAGCTGCGCGTTGACGGTGTCGACACCGGTGTCGATGACGGCGACCTTGACGCCCTTGCCCTTGGTGGTCTGCCACAGCTGGTCCAGGACCACACGCTGCAGCGACCAGGGCGTCCCCTTGATGATGTCGGACGGGAACGAACAACTGGTGTCGTCGACCTGGAAGCGCACGTCGTCGTCTGCCAAGGTGGTCCGCACTCGCTCCGCGGCGGTGATCGGTGTGGCCCCCGCCAAGGGCAGCCCACAGGCCAGAACCGCCACGGCGGCGGTGCCTGCGGCGCTCCGACGCGCGATGCGCGATGCCCCGGATCCCACTGTGTTACGTCCTCCCGTTTTTGTTCTGCACAGGGCGCATGAACCAGCTGCGAACCGTTCAACCAGCCGCGAACCGTCCAACCGGCTGCGAACCACCCAACCGGCTATCCGCCGTTGATGCGGCTATGAACCGTTGTCGCGGCTATGAACCGTTGACGCGGCTATGCGCAGAAAAGTCCGCACGCCCCGTGAACCGCCGATGGGGGCGAGCGCGCTGTCGCGCACCCGCCCCCATCAGACGATCACGTCAGCCGCCCCAGATCTGGGCGTTCTTCGACTCGGTCGCCTGGTAGTTCTGGGCGGCGCTGTCGAGCGCCTTGGCGATGGCCTCGAGCGTCTGCTGCATGGAGGCGGCACGCTGGTCCCACTCGGCCTGCTTGGCGCGGTAGGACTCCTGCGCCGAGCCTTCCCAGCTGGCGGAGATGCGCTTGACGCCGCTCTCCAGCTCGTCAAGCTGCGTACGGATCTTGCCCGCAGTGCTGCGGACGTCCTGCGCGGCCTGGGAGATCGTGGCGAAATTTACAAGAATCTGCCCGGACATCTCTTCTATGTCTCCTCAGATGTGTGGATGGTCGGTCACGGACGTGCGCCGCGGCGCACGGGTCCGATCATCCGAAGGGGGACGAGGCCGCGATGTTCTGGATGGACGCGCGCTGCTCCTCTTCCGAAGCCGCGTAGGCCTTGGTGCTCTGGTCGATCGCTTCCTTGATGTCGTTCAAGATCTGGTTGATCTTGTTGGCATCCTGGTTCACCTGCGACTGCAGGTTGTTGTACGCGGTGGCCGCCGAGCCCTTCCAGCCGCCCGTGATCGTGTCGATCACGGTCTGCAGGCGGGAGATTTCGCCCTGGATCGAGGAGTTGACCGAGGAGATCTTGCCGCTGAACGCGACCATCTCCTCCTCGGTCATGGTGAACTGCTGTCCAGCCATGTTGTGTCCCCCATGAGACGTAGGAGTTCTGGTAGACCCTGACTCGATACGCCGACACCGAATGGTGGCAGGCGTATCCCGTCCGGTCTGGTTCCACTCTAGTCGCATCCGCCGACAGAGCGAACATCAGTTGGGGCATGTAGCAAGATCGCGATGAAGTCAACTCACCATTTTCACAAGTGCGTTCGTGAAGTGTGAGCGACGGGCGATCCGGCGGCCGGTCTACGAGCCCTGCGCCTGCTCCGCGTTGCCGCTGCTCAGTTCCGGACCCGCGGCGAGCAGGTCCGCCCATGTCGCCGGGACCGACGCCGCGCGGATCTTGCCGTAGCCGAGCCGCACCTGGGAGGTGTTGGTCTGCTGGGTCTGGGAGTCGGCCTTCTCGCCGCCCGTCACCTCGCTGTCGTTGCGCGCGGGGATCGAGTAGCGCAGGCCGGTGTCGGTCACCAGGAAGGTGCTGCCGCCGCCGGCGTCGGTGCCGGTGATCCTCTTGAAGAGGAGACCGCTGCCGGGCGAGACGTAGGTCCTCGAACCGCTCTGGGAGACGTCCTTCGGGAAGTCCTGTCCGGCCCAGACCGACATCAGCGCCGAGCCGGTCTGGTCGCTCTTCTCACCGCCGTGCCAGATGCTGCACGAGGTCTTCTTGCCACCCGTCTCATAGCCGGTGTTGGCCTGCGTCACCAGCGAGTCGGGCCAGTTCTTCCCCGCCAGCCACTCACCGGACTCCGGCTGGATGTCGTTGAAGGCGACCTTCACCGGCTTGGGGTCCTCGGTCCCGTACACGGCACTGATGAAGGGGTTGTACAGCCACATCTGCGCCGTGAAGTCGGAGACCGCCATGACTCCGTTCTTCAGCACGATGAACTTCTGCGTCGAGCTGCCGGAGGGAGCCTCCAGGACGAGACCCACCTTGGAGTACTGGGGAAGCAGACCCTCGATGTTCGCCTCGGCCCCGGCCTGCGCCCCCAGATCCTGCAGCGTGGGGAAGTCGAGGTCGCCCGCGATGTTCAGCGTCCTGATGAAGTCCGCACCGACCTTCTGCGGCTGCACCCCGCTGCCGAACACGGCGCGCTCGATGTTCGACAGCGTCTTCTCGCCCGAGAGCCGCCACGACTTGCCGCCGATCAGGTAGGCCCGCCCGTCCGAGGTGACCATGTACCGCGGGCCACGCCCGATCTGCGGGTCGGTCGGGCCCTCGATGTACAGCACCTGGTTCTGCTTCAACTGCCCGCCGCTCTTCTCGAACAGCTTGGTGTTGTCGCTCTTGTCCAGCACGTACGTCGCGCTGACGGGCTGCCCGTCCTGCCCCGGGGCCTGGCACAGCGCCCAGGTCTTCGCCGTCTTGGCGTCGTCCGCGGACGGCAGCCGGTCCGGGGCGAACGGGATGCCGACGGTCGCGCCCATCGGGTACTTGCTGTTGTCGAGCACCGACTCCTTGATCTTCATGACCTGGGGGTTCTCGCCGTTCAGCAGCAGCTTGGCGGAGGCCAGGTTGAGGACCGGGTGCAGGCTCAGCTTGTTCTCGCCCTTGGTCTTCACCAGCACGTAGCGCGTCGTCGACTCGCTGCCGACGAGGATGTTCTTGCCCTGGCTGTCCCAGCCCTTGGGCGCGGTCGGGCTGAGCATGCCCCAGGCACCGAATCCGATGAGCACCAGTGTGGCCACACCGAGACTCGGCAGGACGGTCTTCAGGGGGCGCGGTGCCGCCTCTTCCGAACCGTGCGGCGACGGCTGAAGAAACGCCGCCACCGTGCGCCTGCGCGCGAAGGAGTAAGCGTTCAGCTCATCCCGACGTGTCGCCATCGATGGGTCAACTCCCCGTTATTTCGCTTTGCTGCCGAATGCGGAACTCCCCAGGGCCGCCCGGTACTCCGTGGCGTTTGCTCCTGCAGGGGCCTCTACTATGCCGTGTGACGATCGCACCGTACGGTACGGGGTACGGTGATCCGCCGCCAGCTCGAGTCGCGGCCAGACAATGCAAAGGGGTTGTACCGGGGGATGAGCACTGCGACCAGGTCCCGGCGCCGTAACGGCAGCCGTCGTACCCAGGAGAACCAGGGGCCAGGACCGGGGCCGGAACCGGCACAGCCGTCCACGCCCCGCAGTCCGGCCTCGCCGTCGCTCGCCCGGCGCCCCGGCAGCATCGGCCCCATCCGGGTCCAGCAGCTGGTCGGCTTCGAACTGGCCGCCGCGGTCCTGCTGATCGGCTGGCTGCTGCGCCCCATCGGTCTCACCGTCGGCATCGTGCTGGCCGTCCCGCTGGTCCTCGCCGGACTGCTGCGCCGGCGCGGCCGCCCGCTGCCCGAGTGGTTCAGCACCGCCCGCGCCCTCCGGGACCGCCGCAAGCGCAACGCCGAACCCGTCCCGCCCGGCACCGACCCCGGCTTCGCCCCGGCCGTCGAGTGCGACCCGGCACTGCGCACCTACAGCTTCCAGGACCGCGAGCAGCGCGAGATCGGCATGCTCGGCGACGGCACCTTCCTCACCGCGCTGGTCCAGGTGCAGGCGGCCGACACCCCCCTGCGTCCTTCGTACGGCACCGGCGACATCCCTCTGGATCTGCTGCAGGGCCTGCTCGAGGTGGACGACATCCGGCTCGCCTCGGTCCAGATCGTCCAGCACACCCAGCCCGCGCCCGCCCCGCACCTGCCCCCGCAGGCCATGGCCGTGCGCTCCTACGGTCCGCTGCAGGCCCAGAGCATGACGCCCGGGCTGCGTATCACCTGGGTCGCGCTCAAGCTCGACCCGGAGCTGTGCCCGGAGGCCGTGGAGGCCCGCGGCGGCGGCATGCAGGGTGCCCGGCGTGCGCTGCTGCGCGTCGCCGACCAGCTGGCCAGCCGGCTCATGGGGGCCGGCATGCAGGCCAAGGTGCTGAGCGAGTCGGACATCTGCGGGGCCATCGCGACCTCCAGCTGTGTCAACCCGATGGCCACCACCGGCGGTGCCGCGATGGACGGCAGCCGCTCGGGCCGCCGTACGGCCGAGACCACCCGCACCTGGCGCTGCGACGACCGGCTGCACACCACGTACTGGGTCTCCAAGTGGCCGCAGTTCGGCGGCGGCGGACCGGCGTTCCCGCGGCTGGTCGGTGCGCTGACCTCCGCGCCCACGCTCGCGAGCACCTTCTCGCTCACCATCAGCAGGCGGCGCGGCAAGGTCCTGGCCCTGTCCGGGCACGTGCGTCTGACCGGCCGCGGTGAGAACGAACTGGGCGAGGCCGCCGAGCACTTGGAGCGGGCGGCGTCCGCTTTCAAGGTCGGTCTCGTACGGCTCGACCGTGAACAACTGCCCGGAGTCCTGGCCACCCTGCCGCTGGGAGGTACCCGCTGATGTCCGCTCCCACCGTCCGTCCCTCGGGCCGCTCCGGCTTCGGATCGTCGTCGACGCCGGGCTTTCCCGGACAGCGTCCCGGGCATCTGCCCCGCTCCCCCGAGCCCGCCCGGTTCGGCCCCGAGCGCCGCCTGCGGACGGCCTTCGGTCTGCTCGGCCCCCGGCGTGAGCGGCACCTCGTCGACGCCGATGTGCTGTCGCAGCTGACCCTGCCGGTCGGCGACGACGGGCTGATCCTCGGCATCGACCCCGACAACCGGCCCGCGGTGCTGGGGCTGTGCCGTCCCACCCGCCTGGACATGGTCCTGGTGGGCGGCACCTGGCTGGCTCAGGTCATCGCCCTGCGCGCGGCGGCGATCGGCGCCCGTGTGGCCGTCGAGACGGCCCGTCCGCAGCTGTGGGCGCCGATGGCGCAGGCGGCCGGCGGCGGCCAGCAGTGCGTGACCGTCCACCAGGTGGGGCGGATCGCCCCGCAGGGCCCGTCCCCGGCCAGCCCGGTGCTCATCATCCGCGACCTCGGCATCCGCCCGCCGCGCAGCCGTCTCACCACGGCGCCCTGGCAGTCGGTGCTGACCCTGCTCCCCTATCTCGGCCCCACCGCCCCGCGGCTGCTGGCCAACGCGGACGTCGTCGGCGTACAGCGGATCTCCCCGCAGGAGTCCGAGGTCGTGGGCAAGTCCATGCGGTTGCCCCAGGGGGACGCGGCGTCGCTGCCGTCGCTCTCCGACAATGTCGCCCTGTGGTGCACCCAGAAGCACCGCCAGTACGTGATGACCCAGCCCACCGACGCGGAGACCGGTCTCCTCGGAGCGCCCCGCCGGATGGACTGACGGGCGGGGTCCTGGTGCGGTCACCGCAGGACAAGGCAGCGCCCCCGCACGCGAGTTCGTAACCGAACCGTTGCGCCGTGTGAGGGGGCCCAGGCCAAGTAGGGTGCTGCTGCACGAGGTTCGCTCATGAGAAAGGGCCCTCCGACCATGACCGACGCGGACGACATCGCCGCAAAGACCCCGGACGAGGACGTCAAGGCGCGAAAGGCGAGGGAACGGGACGAGCTGTACGGCCTGGACATCTCCGGCGTCGAATGGCACAGCGCGCCCGGTACCGAGGAACACGAGGAGCGCGTCGAGATCGCCTATCTCCCCGAGGGCGCGGTGGCCATGCGGTCCTCCCTGGACCCGGACACCGTGCTGCGGTACACGGAGGCGGAGTGGCGGGCCTTCGTACTGGGCGCGCGCGACGGCGAGTTCGACCTGGAGCAGGCCGAGTAGCACGGCGGCCGAGCACGCAGGTCGGTCCGGGCTCAAGAGACAGACAACCGTCACAAGGGCGACATCGAGGCAGGCGCCGGTCCGTTGCGCGCGAGCGCACAGCGGACGGGCCTGCCCCGCCGACGCCTGTGGCGTTTACGCTTGATGCGGGTGCGACGTAAGAACCCACGGGTGGGTTGTTCGCGTCCTGGGGACTTCAGTCGGATCGGACAACAGGAACGGTCGCCCCCAGCCCGGCACATGAGTGCCCACACGGCACGAGGGTGCTCGACCACACCAGGAGGAATTGTGCAGAGCGATCGGGACGGGCTGCGCGCGGGCTGGACCACGCCCAGCGACGACCAGTCCGACGCGGAGTCCGCCACCGAGATGACGGGCGAGTTCACCATCGACTATGCCGCCCCTGCCTGGTACACGCAGAGCGCGGCACCCGAGGCCGAGGCGGCGCCTCCCGCGCCCGCCCCTGCCCCCACCGCGCCTGCACCGCACCCCGGTTACCCCGATACGTCCGGTTCCGCACCGTCGGCGCCGGCTCCCGGCCCGCAGTTCGACCCGTCCGCGGGCCCCTCGGGCGCGACACCCCCACCGCCGCCGTGGGCGGGCACACCCGGCGCGGCTCCCCAGCCGCCCGCGCCCCCGCACCCGCAGAGCGGCTACGGCTATCCCCAGCCCCCCGCACCTCCCACCCCGCAGAGCGGTTACGGCTACCCCCAGCCACCCACACCGCCGGCCCCGCAGAGCGGCTACGGCTACCCCCAGCCCCCTGTGCCACCGAACCCTCAGAGCGGCTACGGCTACCCGCAACCGTCCGCGGCTACGGCACCCCCTGCGGCCCCGACACCTCCCGCGCCCCCGGTTGCCCCCGCGCCTCCTACGGCACCCGTGGCCCCCGCGCCTCCCACCGCACCCGTGGCTCCGGCGCCTCCGGTGGCCCCCGGTCCCTCCGGCTCGGCCGGCTCGGACAGCCCGGCTTCCAACGGCGGTGACGGGGAAGGCCGTACCGACACGCCTTCCGCCTCCGCTGCGCCCACGACGGCCACGCCGCCGAGCGCACCGCCGCCCCCCGCTGCCCCCTCGCCGGAAGCGCCCACCGCGCCCGAGCCCGCGAGCCCCGCACCCGCAGAGGCTCCCCGGGTCGACGCGGAGGCGAGTGACACCGCACAGCCCGCCCCGGCCCCGGCCCCGAGCGAGGCGGCATCCGACGACGAGCCCGGCACCTCCGAGCAGCACGCGGAGGCCCCCGGGGCCCCGGCAGCGGAAGCCCCTCAAGCCCCGGCACCGCCGCCCACCGCCCCTGGCGGTGACGCCGACCCCGGCACGGAACCGCAGGCCGCCGCGCCGGAGGCCTCAGCCGCGCCGAGCCCCGTAGCGGAGCAGCCGTCGGCCGCCCCGAGCGCCGTACCGGAGCAGCCCTCGGTCGCCCAGACCCCCGCTCCGGAACAACCCGAGGCCGCGCAGCCCCCCGTACCGGAGCAGCCCGACGCCCAGCAGCAGGAGGGCTGGCGGCCGCCGCCGGCCCCGCAGGGTGCCGTCCCGCCGCTGCCGCCCCAGTTCGCGCAGGCGGCCCCCGGAGCGACGCCGCCCGGGGCCCCGGAGTGGAACACGGGCGGTCAGCCGCAGCCGCCCGCCGCGCAGCCCGGCGCCCCGCTTCCGCCCGTCCAGCCGGCGGCGCAGCCCCAGGCACCGCAGCCCGCGCCCGGCGGCTGGCCGGCCACCCCGCCGCAGCCCGACGGCCAGGCGCCGCAGGGCGGCTACGGCTACCCTCAGCCGCCCGCGCCCCACAACCCGCAGGGCGGCTACGGCTACCCCCAGCCGCCCGCGCCCCACAACCCGCAGGGCGGCTACGGCTTCCCGCAGCCCCCTGCCCCGCAGCAGGGCCAGAGCGGTTACGGCTACCCCCCGCACCAGGCTCCCGCACAGCCCGGCCAGCCGGGTCAGCCCGTGCCGCCGCCCCCCGCCCAGTCCCAGGCACAGCAGCCGGGACAGCCGCAGTACCCGGGACAGCAGCCGCCGCAGGCGCCCAACCCCAACCCCAACCCCTACGCGGGTGCGCCCGGCCAGCCCGGCGTGGACCCCCGCACCGGTGGAGCCTGGCCCGCCGCCGTCCAGCACGACCAGCGGCAGCAGGTGGCCGGCGCGGGCGCACCGCTCGGTTACAACGCCGCGGTCGAGCTGACCTCGGACCGGCTGGTCAACAGCAAGAAGCAGAAGGCCAAGAGCAGCCGTCCCACCCCGGGCGGGTCGAAGTTCAAGCTCGGCGGCAGGAAGGAGGAGCAGGAGAGGCAGCGCAAGCTCGACCTCATCCGCACCCCGGTGCTGTCCTGCTACCGGATCGCGGTCATCAGCCTCAAGGGCGGCGTGGGCAAGACGACCACGACGACCGCCCTCGGCTCGACCCTCGCCACCGAGCGGCAGGACAAGATCCTCGCCATCGACGCCAACCCGGACGCCGGCACCCTCGGCCGCCGGGTGCGGCGCGAGACCGGCGCGACCATCCGTGACCTGGTCCAGGCGATCCCGTACCTCAACTCGTACATGGACATCCGCCGGTTCACGTCCCAGGCGGCCTCGGGTCTGGAGATCATCGCCAACGACGTCGACCCGGCCGTGTCCACGACGTTCAACGACGAGGACTACCGGCGCGCGATCGACGTGCTGGGCCGCCAGTACCCGATCATCCTCACGGACTCGGGCACGGGTCTGCTCTACAGCGCCATGCGCGGGGTCCTGGACCTCGCCGACCAGCTGATCATCATCTCGACGCCGTCGGTGGACGGTGCGAGCAGCGCCAGCACCACGCTCGACTGGCTGTCGGCGCACGGGTACGCGTCCCTGGTCTCGCGGTCCATCACCGTGATCTCCGGGGTCCGCGAGACCGGCAAGATGATCAAGGTGGAGGACATCGTCACCCACTTCGAGCAGCGCTGCCGCGGCGTGATCGTCGTTCCGTTCGACGAGCACCTGGCGGCCGGTGCCGAGGTGGACCTCGACATGATGCGGCCCAAGGTCCGGGAGGCGTACTTCGACCTCGCCGCGATGGTGGCCGAGGACTTCGTGCGGGCCCAGCAGGAGCAGGGTCTGTGGACGGGGCAGGGCGGCCACCAACCGCCGACGATGGCTCCCCCGATGCCGGGCCAGCAGCAGCAACCCCCGGCCGGACAGCCGCAGCAGCCCCAGCCGCCGTTCCAGGGCTTCCCCGGCGCACAGCCCGGCCAGCCCTGGCAGACCGGTCAGCCGGGTCAGCCGGGTCAGCCGGGTCAGCCGCAGCCCGGGTTCCCGCAGCCGCCGTACGACCCGAACGCGGGACAGCCGCCGCAGCAGCAGTAGACGAAGGAGGGCCGGCACCACAAAGGTGCCGGCCCTCCTTTTGCTTCTCTACGCGTTACTTCTCTACGCGTTACTTCTCTGCGCGTTACTTCTCTGCGCGTTACTTCTCTACGCGCTTCAGGCCTCCGCGCCCTCGATCAGCTCCCGGCACCGCTGCACATCCTCGGCCATCGCCTTGAGCAGCGCGTCCAGCGAGTCGAACTTCTGCTGCCCGCGCACATAGGCGAGGAAGTCCACCGCCACGTGCAGCCCGTACAGGTCGAGCCCGACGCGGTCGATCGCGTACGCCTCCACCGTGCGCTCGGTGCCGTCGAACTGCGGGTTGGTGCCGACGGAGATCGCGGCCGGCATCGCCTCGCCCTGCGCGTGCAGCCAGCCGGCGTAGACGCCGTCGGCGGGGATGGCGGTGTGCGGGAGGGTCTCGACGTTGGCGGTCGGGAAGCCGAGCTCACGGCCCCGCTGGGCGCCGCGGACGACCACGCCCTCCACCCGGTGCGGACGGCCCAGGATCTCCCCGGCTCCCTCGACATCGCCCTCGGCGACCAGACGCCGGGTCAGGGTCGAGGAGAACGGCTCGCCGCCGCCCGCCGCGCCCGTCACGTACAGGTCGACGACCTCGACCTCGAAGTCGTACGTCTTGCCCTGCTCGACGAGGAACTCGACATTGCCCGCGGCCTTGTGGCCGAAGCGGAAGTTGGGGCCCTCGACGACCGCCTTGGCGTGCAGCTTGTCGACGAGGACCTTGACGACGAACTCGGCGGGCGAGAGCTTCGAGAACTCGGTGGTGAAGGGGAGGATCAACAGCGCATCCACGCCCAGTTCCGCCATGAGCTCGGCGCGGCGGTGGTGCGGGGCCAGCAGCGGCGGGTGGCTGCCGGGGCGGACGACCTCGCTGGGGTGCGGGTCGAAGGTGACGACGACGGAGGGCACGCCCAGCTCACGGGCGCGTTCCACGGCATGCCGGATGATCAGCTGGTGCCCGCGGTGGACCCCGTCGTAGGAACCGATGGTGACGACGCTGCGCCCCCAGTCCTCGGGGATGTCCTCCAAGCCACGCCAGCGCTGCACTGTGACCGCTCCTCGTCGAACCTGCGTCCGTATTGACTCTCAAGACCTGCGCAGGTCTAAGGGTGCCATGCCGCGTGCCCGTCGCTCGCATCGGCATGGGGGCTGTGACCCGACGCACGCGATCACGGCAACTCCGCCCGTCGCACTCCGCCCTGTCGTGGCGGACTCAGGCGGGCACCCGTACGCCTGCCAGATTCTCGATCATGCGCCGGGTGCTGGGGCCGACCACCGCCGCCCACTCCCGCGGGGACTCGGCGAGCCAGCCGGCCACCAGCGCGGCGAACCCGGGGACGTGCCGGCCGAGATCGACGAGACCGCGGTCGAAGCGGGCCGCACCGTCCGGGGTGCGGACCAGGAGGAGGCCGATGCGGTGGACGAGCTCGCGGATACCGGTGTCCGCGCGGGCGGCGGCCGCGGGCAGCAGGGCGATCAGCACCGCGGGCTCCCGTTCCCGGTCCAGGAGGAAGTCGAGGAGTTCCTGGCGCAGCGGGCGGGAGGCGGGGGTTCCGGGGCCGGCGAGCACGGCCGCCAGCGCGGCCCGCACCCCCTCCGGACCGCCGTCCAGCAGGCCGCTGACCAGCGGGAGGAGGACGGCCCGGGCGGCCGGGCCCTGATCGAGGCGCCGGTCGACGTACGCGGCCACGTCGCCCGCGGTCTCCGGGCGCCGCTGGACCGCCTCCCGCACCAGGGCTGCCACCCGGCGGGCCGGCGCGGGTGTGGTGATGTCGGCGAGCGCCCGCAACGCCTCCCCGGCGGCCGGGCCGCGCAGCCGCTCCCGGAAGGCGTCCAGGACCGGATCGGGGTCGGTGGCGAGGGCGGGGACCAGCGCGCTCGGCGGGAACTGCGGGTCGCCGGCCGTGAAGTGCCCGAGCGCCCGCGGGAGATGACGGGCGCGCGTGCGCGGGTCGCGGACCAGCAGGGCGAGCGCGCCGCCGTGCAGGGTGCAGTCCTCGGGGCGGGCCAGCACGGCGAGGGCCGCGTAGCGCAGGAGTTCGCGGTCGGCCTCGGTGCGCACGTGCGGGGCGGCACGCAGTCCGTACGCCACCGCGGCCACCCTCCTGGCCGGCCGCGCGTCGTGCGCCCACCGGTCCACGGCCCGGCACACCGCCGACGGTTCGTCCTCGGCCAGCACGGCGAGCAGTTCGTCGGCCCGCCGGTGCGCACATCCGACGAGCACCTCGGCGAGGTCGTCCAGGGCCCGGGTCCGGTGCGTGTGCAGCAGCGCCTGCGCGGCCTTCGCCACGGTCGCGTGCGGGGTCGCGGGCAGCGGCCGCTCGTCGTCGAACCAGCGGGTCAGCTGCGGCTGTACGGCCGTGGGGTCCGTGGCCAGCAGCTCTGCCACGGCGTCCAGGAACCGGGGGCCGGGCTCGTACGGGGGCCCGTCGGCGAGGACGAGCCGGCGGAGCAGGTCGAGGCGGGCGCCCGGCGAGAGGCGGAGAGCGGTCCAGAAGGCGGGGCCGAACGCGGCCGGGACCGGTTCCCCCTGAGTGCGCCGGGCCACGAGGCGGTCGGTGAGCTGCCGCAGGACATCGGTGTACGGGGTCGCGTCGGGCACCCGCAGCAGGGTCTCGGTGAGCAGGCGGGTCGCCCACCAGGAGTGCGGGTCGGTGTCGAGGGCGTGCAGCAACTCTTCCAGTCTGTACGCCAGTTGCGGTGCCCCGCGCTGGCGGGCGACGAGGAGCAGGGCCTGGACGACGGGGCCGATACGGTGGTGCGGGACCGGGAGGGGGTGCTGCCGGCCGGTGCGGCGGCGGTGGACCAGGGCGAGCAGGGCCTCGTCCAGGTCCAGGTGGGTGCCCTGGATCCAGTCGGCGAGTTCCTCGTGGGCGAAGCGGTAGCCGCTGCCCGCGGGGACGAGGAGGCCCTCGGTGAGGACGGCGGAGGCCCAGCCGGTGCCGCCGAGCCGCTTCGGGGCCGGGCCCCAGGGGAACACCGCCTCGAACGACTCCCGGTCCAGCTCGCCCTGACCGGGGCCGAGGCTGCGCCGGGCCGCCTCGTGGACCTGCCCGGAGACCTTCGCGGCGAGCCGGCGGACAGCGGTGCCGCGCAGCCCGCTCGGGGTGGCGAGGCGGACCGCGATGCGCAGACACATGAGGTCGAGGTAGGCCTCGAAGACCTGGTCGCGATCGGCGGGGGCGCAGGAGGCGGGCAGGAGGGCCGCGCGGACCTCGGAGAGGAGGCGGAGGGTGAGGGGGTGGCGGGCGTCGGAGGCGGCGAGGGTGCCCTCGGGCAGGGCGTAGCGGGCGCGGGCGCGGCGGGCCTCGTCCTCGGTGAGGTCGCCGAGGCGCACGCAGTGCTCCTGCGGGCCGCCGTACAGCAGGTCCGGCGGGAAGCCCGCCCGCTCCCAGTACTCCTCACGGCATGCCACCACCAGCCGGGCCCCCGTCTCCGCCAGCCACTGCGCCGTGCCCCGCGTCCACTCCGCGAGGCGGTGTGCCAGGACCGGGGGCATCTCCTCGGGGCCGTCGAGGAGGAGGAACAGGGGGCGGCCGGCGGTGCGGGACAGCCGGGCCAGCCGCTCGGGGGTGATGTCGCCCAAGTCGGCGGGGACGGGGTCCGCGGAGGCCGCCACGATCCGGGCCGCCCTGGTGAGCGCGCGGCGGGCCGCGTCGGCGACCGAGGCGTCGGTGGCCACCAGATCGGCGCCGCGCAGCCAGAGGGTGGGGGCCGGGGCGGGGCCGCGGTGGCGGCGGGCGGCGAGGGCGGCGAGTTGGGTCGTACGGCCGCTGCCCGGCGGTCCGACGAGACCGAGGACGGTGGCCGGGCCCTCGGTGAAGGCGGTGAACTCCCCTCTGATCGCGGCCCGTTCGACCGGTTCGGCGGTGTCCTCGCGGCCCACGTGGCCGGCCAGTGTGCCGGGCGGGCCGTCCTGGCCCACCGAGGTGGCCGTCAGTTCCAGCACACCGGCGAGGTTGAGGTCGGCGCCGTAGGCCGGGACCGTGGCGGCGTTCTCCGCGAGCAGGTCGGCGAGGGGGCCGGTGCGGGCGGGGCGGAGCGGCACCGCGTGGCCGCTGTCGCGCCGGCCGCTCTGCAGGGCGGTGCCGAGGACGGCGACCACCGCGCCGGTCCCGGCGTCGAGCACGGGGCCTCCGGCGGCCCCGCCGCCGAGCCGCAGGGCGTCGCGTCCCGCGGTGCCGATCGCCAGCTCCAGGGCGTCCTCGAGGAGATGGAAGCGGTCGGTGGCCGTGTAGGTCACGGAGGCCGCGCCGAGCACCCGGGCCTCGCGCCAGCAGCCTGCGGGGAGCCGGACATAGGTGCCGGTCTCGACGGTGTCGCGCACGGAGACGGGCAACGGGTCGACGCCGAGCCCCTCGGTACGGACGAGCGCCAGATCCAGCTCGGGCAGCGGGGTCACGGCGTCGGCGGTCACCACACAGCTGCGGTCACCGGCGTGCACCACGAGGCGGGCCAGCCCGTCGACGGCCTCGTGACTGGTGACGACGGTGCCGTGGTGATCGGCCGCGAAGCCGATGCCCCGCAGCCGCCCGGCCAGGTCATGCACCCGCACGAGATCCTCGTCCCGCCCGGCCCCGGCCCGAGGACGTGGCGCCCCCTCGCGCGCACGCCGCGACCAACGGCCCCGCCCGCCCGACCGAGCCCCCTTACCCCCGTGGGCCTGCCCCTCGTCACCGACGTCAGGGCCCTCACCGGTACCGAAACCGGCACCGGCACCGGCACCGGCACCGGCCGAGGCGGCATCACCGGCCCGAACACCCCACGCGACCGCACCGGCCCCCGCACCACCGACCTGCCCAGCCCACCCCGCCCCGCCCGCATCTGCACCGCCGTCCGGAGTACCCCACGCAACCGGGCCCGCCCCCGCACCACCGACCTGCCCAGCCCACCCCGCCCCGCCCGCATCTGCACCGCCGTCCGGAGTACCCCACGCAACCGGGCCTGCCCCAGCAGCGCCACCGACCTGCTCAGCCCACGCCAGCCCGGCCTCGTCGGCACCACCGCCCCGAGCAGCCCACGCGGGCCCACCGCTCTCCCGCTTCCCCCTCCGGGGCTTCGGGGCGACAAGCTGCCCGGCGGACTCCTCGGGATCCGGTAGGCCGCGGCGAGCCTCCCGGTCGGTCTGCTCCGCGGTCCCGGGCCACTGTCCCGAGCCCTCCCTGCCGGCGCCGGAGGCGAGCGGTGCCGCTCCGCCGACGGAGTCACCCCCTGCCGCCATGGCCGAACCTCCCCGCCGTACGCACGTTCCTGTTTTCGACGGTAGGCGTGCGGTGATCAGCGGGACAGATCGCTCGGTGAACGCGCCCCCTTCCACACCCCTGGTTCACTCCGAGCGCCTGCCCGCGTGGGTGAATGGATGGGGGCGGGCGGATACACCCTAGGGGTGGGGGAACCGAGGGGGGACCGTGGAGCGGCGGCACAACCCCGTGATCGCCGCTCCACGGGCGGATCGCCCCAGGGCCCCCGAAGGAGCCTCAGCCGAAGACGGCGAGGCTCTTCGCCTTGCCCTTGTGCTCCTCGACCAGCGCCAGGAAGTGGCCCTCGGGGTCGAAGACGGCGACCGTGCCGACGCCCGCGTACTCCTCGGGCATGTCGAGCCGTACGCCGTTGGTGAGCAGTTTGGCCCGGCGGGCGTCGACGTCCCAGCGTGGGAAGGCGGCCGCCGCGGCCTCGGCGATCGGCATGACCGTCAGCTCCTGCTGGAGCTGGTCGAGGGTCCTGGCCGAGTCCAGCTTGTACGGGCCGACGCGCGTGCGGCGCAGCGCCGTCAGATGACCGCCCACGCCCAGGTCGGCGCCCAGGTCACGGGCGAGCGCCCGGATGTAGGTGCCGGACGAGCAGACCACCGACACGACCAGGTCCAGCACCGGCGTGCCGTCCTCGGCGACCGCGTCACGGACGTCGTGGACCGCGAAGGACGAGATCCGCACGGGACGTGCGGGGATCTCGAACTCCTCGCCCTCCCGGGCCCGCTTGTAGGAGCGCACCCCGTCGATCTTGATGGCGCTGACCTTGGACGGCACCTGCATGATGTCGCCGGTCAGCTTGGCGATCCCGGCGTCGACGGCTTCCCGGGTGACCTTCGAGGCGTCGACCGACGACCCCGTGATCTCGCCCTCGGCGTCGTCGGTCAGGGTGGTCTGGCCGAGCCGGATCGTGCCCAGGTACTCCTTCTCGGTCAGCGCGAGGTGCCCGAGGAGCTTGGTCGCCTTCTCGACGCCGAGGACCAGGACACCCGTCGCCATGGGGTCGAGGGTGCCGGCGTGTCCGACGCGGCGGGTCCTGGCGATCCCGCGCATCTTGGCGACCACGTCGTGCGAAGTGAAGCCCGACGGCTTGTCGACGATGACAAGGCCGTCGGGCGTCCGGTTCTTCTCGGTCATTCGGCGGCGTCGTCCGTCTCGTCCTCGTCGCCCGGCTTCCGGTACGGGTCGGCGTCACCGGCATAGGCGGCACCCGCCGAGACCTCGCGCACCTTCTCGTCGGACTGGCGGGCCTTGTCGAGGAGGTCGTCGATGGTCTTGGCGGTGTCGGGCAGCGCGTCGGCCACGAAGGTCAGCGTCGGGGTGAACTTCACGCCCGCCGCCGCCCCGACCGCGGAGCGGAGCACGCCCTTGGCGCTCTCCAGTCCGGCTGCCGCGGCCGCTCGCTCCTCGTCGCCGCCGTACACCGTGTAGAAGACGGTCGCCTCCCGCAGGTCACCCGTGACCCGGGTGTCCGTGATGGTGACGTGTGAGCCGAGCCGCGGGTCCTTGATCCCGCGCAGCAGCTTCTGGGCCACCACCTCTCGGATGAGGTCCGCCAGCCTCTTGGCGCGCGCGTTGTCGGCCACTGGTCCGTCTCCTTAAGTACTTACTTGTTGCTTCAGTCTTCGTCGCTGTGGAGCCTGCGTCGAACCGAGAGCAGTTCCACCTCGGGCCGCGCGGCGACCAGCCGCTCGCAGCGGTCCAGTACGTCGGTGAGGTGTCCCGTGTCCCCGGAGACCACCGCCAGCCCGATCTCGGCCCTGCGATGGAGGTTCTGGTTGCCCGTCTCCGCCGCGCTCACCGCGTACTTGCGCTGGAGCTCGGCCACGATCGGACGGACGAGAGAGCGTTTCTCCTTCAGTGAGTGCACGTCACCGAGGAGCAGGTCGAAGGACAGAGTCCCCACATACATGCGCGTCCGGATGTCCCGCCGGTTCGGGGTACGGGCGCCGCGTCGACGCCGATACGGGAACCGTACACGCAACGGCCGGGGCCGATCGACGGATATTACGTCCGCCGACCGGCCCCGATCGCGTGCTGTGACGGTCAGCCGCGCGGCTTCTCGCGCATCTCGTACGTCGCGATGACGTCGTCGACCTTGATGTCGTTGAAGTTTCCGAGGTTGATACCGCCCTCGAAGCCTTCGCGGATCTCGGTGACGTCGTCCTTGAAGCGACGCAGACCCTCGATGTTGAGGTTCTCCGCGACCACCTTGCCGTCGCGGATGAGGCGCGCCTTGGTGTTGCGCTTGACCTCGCCGGAGCGGATGAGAACACCCGCGATGTTGCCCAGCTTGGACGACTTGAAGACCTCGCGGATCTCCGCCGTACCGAGCTCGACCTCTTCGTACTCCGGCTTGAGCATGCCCTTGAGGGCCGCCTCGATCTCCTCGATCGCCTGGTAGATGACCGAGTAGTACCGGACGTCCACACCCTCGCGCTCGGCCATCTGCTGCGCGCGCCCTGCGGCACGCACGTTGAAGCCGATCACGATGGCGTCGGAGCCCATCGCCAGGTCGATGTCCGACTCCGTGACCGCACCGACACCGCGGTGCAGGACGCGGATGTCGACCTCTTCGCCGACGTCCAGCTGGAGCAGGGAGGACTCGAGGGCCTCGACGGAACCAGAAGCGTCACCCTTGATGATGAGGTTGAGCTGCTGGACCTCGCCGGCCTTGAGCACCTTGTCCAGGTCCTCGAGCGAGACGCGGCGCGTGCGCTTGGCGAAGGCCGCGTTGCGCTCGCGGGCGGCGCGCTTCTCGGCGATCTGACGGGCCGTACGGTCCTCGTCGACCACCAGGAAGTTGTCGCCCGCACCCGGGACGTTGGTCAGACCCAGCACCTGGACCGGCGTGGACGGACCCGCCTCGGCGACGTTGTTGCCGTTGTCGTCGAGCATGGCCCGCACACGGCCGTAGGCGTCGCCCACGACCATCGTGTCGCCGACCCGCAGGGTGCCTCGCTGGACGAGGACCGTCGCCACGGCACCACGGCCGCGGTCGAGACGGGACTCGATCGAGATGCCCTGCGCGTCCTGGTTCGGGTTGGCCCGCAGGTCGAGCGAGGCGTCCGCGGTCAGGACCACGGCCTCCAGCAGCGAGTCGATGTGCAGACCCTGCTTGGCGGAGATGTCGACGAACATGGTGTCGCCGCCGTACTCCTCGGCCACCAGGCCGTACTCGGTCAGCTGACCGCGCACCTTGGTCGGGTCGGCGCCCTCGACGTCGATCTTGTTGACCGCGACGACGATCGGGACGTCGGCGGCCTTGGCGTGGTTGAGCGCCTCGACCGTCTGCGGCATGACGCCGTCGTTGGCCGCGACGACCAGGATCGCGATGTCCGTCGACCGGGCACCACGGGCACGCATGGCGGTGAACGCCTCGTGACCCGGGGTGTCGATGAAGGTGATCGCGCGGTCCTCGTCGTTGACCTGGGTGGAGACCTGGTAGGCACCGATGTGCTGGGTGATGCCGCCGGCCTCGCCCGCGATGACGTTCGTCTTGCGGATCGCGTCCAGGAGTCGGGTCTTGCCGTGGTCGACGTGACCCATGACGGTCACGACCGGCGGACGGACGACCAGGTCCTCGTCGTCGCCCTCGTCCTCGCCGAACTCGATGTCGAAGGACTCGAGCAGCTCACGGTCCTCCTCCTCGGGGCTGACGATCTGAACCGTGTAGTTCATCTCGCCCGCGAGGAGCTGCAGCGTCTCGTCGGAGACGGACTGCGTGGCCGTGACCATCTCGCCGAGGTTCATCATGACCGCGACGAGCGACGCCGGGTTGGCGTTGATCTTCTCCGCGAAGTCGGTGAGCGAGGCACCGCGCGACAGGCGAATGGCTTCGCCGTTGCCGCGAGGCAGCATCACGCCGCCGACCGACGGGGCCTGCATGGCCTCGTACTCCTGGCGCCTCTGCCGCTTCGACTTGCGACCGCGACGCGCGGGACCGCCGGGACGACCGAAGGCGCCCTGCGTGCCACCACGACCGCCCGGACCACCGGGACGACCGCCGAAGCCGGGACGACCGCCGCCACCGGCGCCGGGACCACCCGGACGACCGGCGAAGCCGCCGCCACCGCCACCGGGACCGCCGGGACGACCGGCGAAGCCGCCACCGCCGCCACCGGGACGACCGGCGAAGCCGCCGCCGCCCGGACGACCGCCGCCGCCACCGCCACCGGGACGACCGCCGCCACCGGGACCGCGGCCACCGGGGCCACCGCCACCGGGACGCGGGCCGGCAGCCGGACGCTGCGGCATCATGCCGGGGTTGGGACGCGGGCCGCCGGGGCCGCCGCCGGGACGGGGACCGCCCTGCGGACGGGGCATGCCGCCCGGGCTGGGACGGGCGCCGCCCGGAGCCTGCGGACGGGGACCGCCCGCCGCGCCCTGGGGACGGGGACCGCCCTGGCCCTGACCCTGCGGACGCGGAGCGCCGCCGGGAGCGCCTCCGGGACCACCAGGGCCGCCGGGACGCGGGGCACCGCCCGGACGGGGCGCCTGCGGGCGCGCCATGCCGGTGGAGCCACCAGAGGTGAACGGGTTGTTGCCCGGACGGGGACCCGCCGGACGAGCACCGGGACGTGCGCCCTGGCCGCCCGGACGCGGGGCGCCGGGACGGTCGGCGCGGTCACCGCGGCCCTGGCCGCCCTGACCGGGACCGCCGGCCGGACGCGGGGCGCCGGGACGCGGGGCCTGCTGGCCGGCCGGACGCGGAGCGCCGGGACGCGGGCCGGAGCCCTGACCCTGCGAGCCTTGGCCCTGGGAAGCCGGCGCGGCGGGAGCCGACGGCGGCGCGGTGAACTCGGGCGTGGTCGGAGCCGGGGACGCCGGGGCGGGCCGCGGCGCGGGCTTCGGGCCCGGGGTGGGACGGGGGCCGGGAGCGGCCGGCGCGGCGGAAGCCGCGGGCCTCTCGGCGGCGGCCGGCTTGGGAGCCGGCGGGCGCGGGGCGGCCGGACGGGCGGCCTGCGCGGGAGAGGGGGCCGCCGGACGAGCCGGGGCAGCCTTGCGGGCGGGGGCGGGCTTGCCGCCTCCGTTGCCCTGCTGAAGGGCGTCCGTCAACTTACGGACGACGGGCGCTTCGATGGTCGAAGACGCCGAACGGACGAATTCACCGAGTTCCTGGAGCTTGGCCATGACGACCTTGCTCTCAACCCCGAACTCCTTGGCGAGTTCGTATACCCGGACCTTAGCCACTTCGCTCCTTTTAGGTCCGGGTGTGTCCGGACCGTCGCTACTTCATGGGCGTACTCATCGCGTGCTCATCGAGTGCTCATCGCAATCTCGACCTACTTCCAACTCGCGGGGTACCAGGGCCGCACGGGGGTTCCGCACGACGCTTCTTACGGTGTTGCCTGCTCAGCAACTGTCTGTCTGCTCGACGTACTGGCGCAACGCCTTTGTGTCGAGCGCTCCCGGGGCGCGCAGCGCCCGCGTGAACGCCCGGCGGCGTACCGCCTGGTCGAGACAGACCAGGGCGGGGTGTACGTACGCACCCCGGCCGGGCAGCGTACCGCGAGGATCGGGGACGCATGCGTCCTTGATCGCCACGATGCGCAGCAGATCGGTCTTGGCCGCTCGCTGCCTGCATCCCACACAGGTTCGTTCAGGGCATGCGCGGGCGTGCGTCCGGCCAGACACTCTTAAGTCTACCTCCCCGTACCGACCTCACCCCTTGGGGGCAGGGATCGAACGGTTGTTGTCGTGATCTCAGCGGCGTACGGCTTGGATCTATTCCTCAGCCCTGCTCCGCGGCCTGCTCGGTGTCCGGCCGGATGTCGATCCGCCAGCCGGTGAGCCGGGCCGCGAGCCGGGCGTTCTGCCCCTCCTTGCCGATGGCGAGGGACAGCTGGTAGTCGGGCACGGTCACGCGCGCGGAGCGGGCGGCCATGTCCACGACCTCGACCTTGGAGACCCGGGCCGGCGAGAGGGCGTTCGCCACCATCTCGGCCGGGTCGTCCGACCAGTCGACGATGTCGATCTTCTCACCGTTCAGCTCACCCATGACATTGCGCACACGGCCGCCCATGGGGCCGATGCAGGCACCCTTGGCGTTCAGGCCCGACCGGGTGGACCGTACGGCGATCTTGGTGCGGTGACCGGCCTCACGGGCGATCGCGGCGATCTCGACGGACCCGTCGGCGATCTCCGGCACCTCCAGGGCGAAGAGCTTCTTCACCAGATTGGGGTGCGTGCGGGACAGGGTGACGGACGGACCGCGCACGCCCCTCGCCACTCGTACGACGTACGACCGAAGCCGCATTCCGTGCGGGTACGTCTCACCGGGGACCTGCTCCTGCACCGGCAGGATGGCCTCCAGCTTGCCGATGTCCACGAGCACGTTCTTCGGGTCGCGGCCCTGCTGGACCACGCCCATGACGATGTCGCCCTCGCGCCCCGCGTACTCGCCGAGCGTCGCGTCGTCCTCGGCGTCGCGCAGCCGCTGCAGGATGACCTGCTTGGCGGTGGTGGCGGCGATACGGCCGAAGTCGGACGGGGTGTCGTCGAACTCTCGGGGCTCCTGCCCCTCCTCGAGCTCCTCGGGGTCCTCCTTCGCCCACACGACCACGTGTCCGGAGTCCCGGTCGAGCTTCACGCGCGCGTGGCGGTGGCTTCCCTCGGTGCGGTGGTAGGCGATGAGGAGGGCCGACTCGATCGCCTCGACCAACAGGTCGAAGGAGATCTCCTTCTCCCGCACCAAGCCCCGCAGGGCACTCATGTCGATGTCCACGGCTACGCCTCCTCTTCGTTCTTGTCCTTGCGGCTGAACTCGACCTGCACGCGCGCCTTGTCGAAGTCGGAGAAGGCGAGCCGACGGGCGGTGGCCTTGCGGCCCTTCACACCGGGCACCTCGAGGTCCAGGCCCTCGTCGTCGACCTTCAGGATCCTGGCGACCAGCTCGCCGCCCTCGGTGAGCTGGAACTTCACCAGCCGGTCCACGGCCCGCTCGTAGTGCCGGTGCTCCTTGAGAAGGCGCTCCGCGCCCGGGGTGCCGACCTCGAGGGTGTACTCCCCCGCACCCATCGCGTCGCTCTCGTCCAGCTTCGCCGAGAGCGCGCGGCTCACATCGGCGATCTGGTCCAGGTCGGCTCCGGTGTCCGAGTCGACGACGACGCGCAGCACCCGCTTCCGTCCGACGGAGTCCACTGCGATCTCTTCGAGATCCAGGCCCTGGGAGGTGACGAGCGGTTCCAGGAGCTCTCGCAGCCTCTCGCTCTGGGTGGTGCTCATCCGGGTGACTCCTCGGCCGCGTGTGCTGTTGTGGGTAGGTCGCGTGTCTGGTCAAAGGGTATCCGGTCGCGGGGGGTGTTGCCGTCCAGGTGACATCCGATGCGCGGGTACCGTGATCGCCGGCGGGCCCGACCTCCCGCCCGTGTGTTCGTACGAGCTTCCTGAGGACGTCTCCCGTGCCGTACCCGCCTCCGCCGCGCGTCCCCTCCGGGCCGCGCAGAAGATCCCTGCTCGCCTCGGTCGCCGGGGGCGCCCTTCTCGTGGGCTGCTCCGACGGGACCGGAAGCAGCGAGGAGGGCACCGCCGGAAGTCCCTCCGTCGTCGAGCGGGCGCGCGTGCGTGCGGCCCGGGACAGCCGGGGGATCGTCGAGCGGTACGACGCCGTCCTGGCCGCCCACCCGGCTCTCGCGGAGCGCGTGGGGCCCTTGCGGGCGGAAGCGGTGCGGCATGTGGAGGCGTTCGGGGGGACGGCCAGGACGGCCTCCCCCACCGCGTCGAGCAGCACTTCGCCCACCGCGTCGAGCGGCGCCTCGCCCTCGCCGTCGGCCGCCGTGCCCACGACCGAGAAGGAAGCCCTGGCCCAGCTGGCCGCGGCCGAACGAGCGCTCGCCGACCGGCGGGCCAAGGCCCTGCTGGACGTGCCGGGCGAGCTGGCCCGGCTGCTGGCCTCGGTCGCGGCGGCCGGAGCGGGGCACGCCTATCTGCTGACGGAGGCCGCCCGATGAGCGAGAAGCAGCAGCTGGAGGCCCTCCAGAAGGCGCTGGCCGCCGAGCACGCCGCCGTCTACGGCTACGGCGTCGTCGGCGGCCGGATCCGCGAGGGCAGGCGCGCGGAGGCCAGGGCCGCCTACGACGCCCACCGGGCCCGCCGGGACGCCCTGGCGCGTGAGGTGCGGAGCCTGGGCGGGACGCCGGTGGCCGCGGCGGCGGGGTACGCGCTGCCCTTCCCGGTGCCGGACTCCGCCGCGGCCGTACGGCTCGCCGCCGACCTGGAGGACCGGGTGGCCGGGGTGTACTCCGACCTGGTGCGGGCAACCGGGTCCAAGCTGCGGAGCATGGGTGCCGAGGCGCTGCGGGAGGCCGCGGTGCGCGCGGTGCGCTGGCGCGGCGAGAGCGTAGCCTTCCCTGGGCTCGCCGAGCGGGCGACCACGGTGTCGCCCTCGTCCTCCGCCTCGGGTTCTCCGACGGCCCCCACGGCGTAACGCGGTACTGGAAGGGAACGACTCGCGCATGGCTTTCGAACCACCGCAGCGGCTGGTGCGGGCGCTCGGCGAGAGCGTCCCGGACGGCGACGACTGGGTGGACAAGCTGCCCCGGACCGCCGAACAGGCCGTCGAGCTGCGCGAGTTGACCGTGGAACGGGTGCAGGTGCCCGGCGGGCGCAGCAGCCTCGTCGTGCTCGTGCGACGGCCCGGCGGGACGCCGGCCGTGCTCAAGCTGGTGCCGCCCCGGTCCCGCCCCGAGAGCGAGCGGGCCGCCCTCGCGCACTGGGACGGGCGGGGGGCCGTACAGCTGCTCGAGCCGTTCGTCACCGAGGGTGTGCTGCTGCTCGAACGGCTGCATCCCGATGTCTCCGTGCGGTCCCTGCCGGAGGCGAAGGCGCTGCTGGAGGCGGCCGGGACCCTGCGGCGGCTGTGGGTGGAGCCGCCCGATGACCATGTCTTCGAGACGGTGGCCGAGCGGACCGGACGGCAGGCCGCCGCCCTGCGCGGTGCTCCCGCGGAGGTGACCGGGCTGGTGGGCGCGGCGCTCGACGCCCGGGAGTCCCTGCTGGCCGCGCCCCCGGAGCAGCGGTTGCTGCACGGGACGTTCCGGCAGAGCAAGGTGCTGGCCGGTGAGCGGTCTCCCTGGCTCGCCGTCGGGCCCGACCCCGTCGTCGGGGAGTGCGCGTTCGATCTCGCCCGGCTCGTGCGGGATCGGGTGGAGGACCTGATCGCCTCCCCCTCGGGGGCGGCGACCACTCGGCGCCGGGTGAAGCGGCTCGCGGAGTCGCTGGAGGTGGATCAGGAACGGCTGCGGGGGTGGACGCTGTTCCGGGCCGTCGAGTCGGGGGTCAGGGCCCTGCGAGTGGGACGGCCCCGGGACGCCGAGCTGCTGCTGGAGTTCGCCGGCTGGCTATGAGACGCACGGCCGGCGCCGCTGCGCGGTCACTCTCCGCCGACGCCGAAGTCGACGCTGACACCAATACCGAAGCGGGCCGGAGTGACACAGCCCCACTCCGGCCCGCTCCTTCAGACGCTCGGACTCTCAGACGCTCACACGCTGAGACGGGCGATCGCCTCGTCCACCGTCAGCTCCTCGCGCTCACCGGTGCGGCGGTCCTTGAGCTCCAGGACGCCCTCGGCGGAACGGCGGCCCGCGACCAGGATCTTCGGCACGCCGATCAGCTCGGAGTCGGTGAACTTCACGCCCGGGGAGACCCCGGCCCGGTCGTCCACGAGGACCCTGAGGCCCGCCGCGCGCAGCTTCTCCGAGACGTCGAGGGCCAGTTCGATCTGAAGGGCCTTGCCGGCGGCGACGACGTGCACGTCGGCCGGGGCGACCTCGGCGGGCCAGCACAGGCCCTTGTCGTCGGCGGACTGCTCGGCGAGGGCGGCCACCGCGCGGGAGACGCCGATGCCGTAGGAGCCCATGGTCACGCGGACCGGCTTGCCGTTCTGGCCGAGGACGTCGAGCTTGAGGGCGTCGGCGTACTTACGGCCCAGCTGGAAGATGTGGCCGATCTCGATGGCACGGTCCAGCTTGAGGCCGGTGCCGCACTTCGGGCACGGGTCGCCCTCCTGGACGACCACGACGTCGACGTACTCGTCGACCTCGAAGTCCCGGCCCGCGACGACGTTCTTCGCGTGCGTGGCGTCCTTGTTGGCGCCGGTGATCCAGGCGGTGCCGGGAGCCACGCGCGGGTCGGCGATGTACTTCAGCTTCTCCTGACGGCCCTGCGGACCGACGTAGCCGCGCACGAGGTCGGGGCGGCCGGTGAAGTCCTCCGCCGTCACCAGTTCCACCACGGCGGGCGCGAAGTGCGCCTCGACCTTGCCCAGGTCGACCTCGCGGTCGCCGGGGACACCGACGGCCACGATCTCGCCGTCGACCTTCACGAGGAGGTTCTTCAGGGTCTCGGAGGCCTCGACACCGAGGTGCGCGGCGAGCGTCTCGATGGTCGGGGTGTCCGGGGTGGGGATCTCCTCGAGCGCGGGGACCGAGGCGCCGTCCACCGGCTTCAATTCGTACGTGATCGCCTCGGTGTTGGCCGCGAAGTCGCAGTTCGGGCAGTCCGCGAAGGTGTCCTCGCCGGCCTCGGCCGGGGCGAGGAACTCCTCCGACTTGGAGCCGCCCATGGCACCGGCGGTCGCGGCGCAGATGCGGTAGTCGAGACCCAGGCGCTCGAAGACCTTCTGGTAGGCCTGCCGGTGCAGGGCGTAGGACCGGGCCAGGCCCTCGTCCTCGGTGTCGAAGGAGTAGGAGTCCTTCATCAGGAACTCGCGGCCGCGCAGGATGCCGGCCCGCGGGCGGGCCTCGTCACGGTACTTGTGCTGGATCTGGTACAGGATGACCGGCAGGTCCTTGTAGGAGGACGCCTGGTCCTTCACCAGCAGGGTGAAGATCTCCTCGTGGGTCGGGCCGAGGAGGTAGTCGCCGCCCTTGCGGTCCTGGAGCCGGAACAGCTCGGCCCCGTACTCCTCCCAGCGGCCCGTCGCCTCGTAGGGCTCGCGCGGCAGCAGGGCGGGGAGCAGCACCTCCTGGGCGCCGATCGCGTCCATCTCCTCGCGGACGATCCGCTCGACGTTGGCCAGCACCTTCTTGCCCAGCGGCAGCCAGGACCAGATACCGGCGGCGGTCCGGCGCACGTACCCGGCGCGCACGAGCAGCTTGTGACTGAGGACCTCGGCGTCCGCCGGGTCGTCGCGCAGCGTCTTCGCCATCAACTGGGACATGCGCTGGACCGGTGCGTTGGCCATGATTCTCGTACTCCTGCCGGGAAACGGTGATGGCTAGGAGGTTAGCCGGGCACGCTGTGCCGGTGGAAATCGGTCAGCGGCGACGCAGCGGCAGCGGGGCGCCCATCACGGCGTACGGCTTCGGGGCGCTCGGGAAGAGGACCTGGCGGGCGAGGTCCTGGTAGCCGAGGGAGTGGTACAGGCCGCGGGCCGGGCTGTCGGTGTCGATCGCGGAGAGGATCGAGCGGGGCTCGGTGACGCCGTCGGTGATCGTGGTGATCAGGGCGCGGCCGATGCCCCGGTTCTGGTGCTGCGGGTGGACGTGGAGCTCGGTGATCACGAAGGAGTCGTCGAGCCAGCCGTCGTTGTGCTGGGCCCGGAGGTAGGGCTCCACGACGGTGGACCACCAGTGGGTGCGGTCGTTGGGCATGCCGTACACGAATCCGACGAGCCGCTGTCCGACGGTCGCGCCGAGGGCTCGCGCGCCGGGATAGGTCATGTGGCGGAGCACGATCTGGCGGCGGACGGCCACTTCGTCCGCGCCGAGCCCGAAGGCGACGGCTTGGACCGCGAGAGCCTCGTCCACGTGGGCCGACAGGTCTAGGGGGCCGATGACGAGGTCCATGCGGGGAGCGTACAGGTAGGCGGGTTCAGAAAAGGACGCTCATGAACGCGCCCACTTCCTGGAAGCCCACCCTCGTGTACGTCCTTCTCGCCGCCGTGTTGAAGTCGTTGACGTAGAGGCTGACCACCGGCGCCACGTCCGCGAGCGCGTACCGCAGGACCGCGGCCATCCCGGGCGCCGCCACTCCCCTGCCCCGGTACTCGGGGGCCACCCAGACGCCCTGGATCTGGCAGGCCCGGTCCGTCGCCGCGCCGATCTCCGCCTTGAAGACGACCTTGCCGTGTTCGTCGAGGCGGGCGAAGGAGCGGCCGGCGCCGACGAGTTCGGCGACGCGGGCCTGGTACAGGAGACCGCCGTCACCGGCCAGCGGGGAGACGCCGACCTCTTCGGTGAACATGGCCACGCACGCCGGCATGATCGTCTCCATCTCGTCCTTGCGGATGCGGCGGACGTACGGATCCGGAGCGACGTTGGTGGGCATGCGGTCGGTGACCATGAGGGGCTGGCGGCCGCGGACCTCGCGGGCCGGGCCCCAGCTGGGCTCCAGCAGGCGCCAGAGCTGGGTGGTGGGTTCGGCGGGGCCGACGATGGAGGAGCAGCGGCGGCCGGCACGCCGGGCACGGTCGGCGAAGGCGCGGACGGCACGGGGGGTCGCGCAGATCGGGACGAGGTTGGCGCCGGCGTAGCAGAGGGACGTGAGCATGCCGTCCTCGTACCAGCCCCACATCTCGCCGCCGAGCCGCCAGGGGTCGAGGCCGGCCACCTGGACCCTCGACGTCACGAAGGCGTTCGCGACCGGCTCACGGTCGAGGACGGCGAGCGCGGCGTCCAGGTCGCTCGGTTCGAGGACCCGGGAGGTCGTCTGGGTCAACACGGGCGGGGCCTCACACTGGGGTCTGCTGATCTCCGCACTGTACCTGCGGAAGCTGGGCCGTGCCGACCTGTGTTCGGGTGCCGGTGGGCTGTGAGGCGCCGTGTGTCTCGGTGACCGTCCGGGGGCTGCGCCCCCGGATCCCCATCGGCCCCAAGGGCCTCGTCCTCAAACGCCGGACGGGCTGGGTGTCAGCCCGCCACCGACACCGACGGCTCGCCCGACTCCACGCCTTCGTCCTGCATCTTCTCGGCCAGCTTCATGGCCTCCTCGATGAGGGTCTCGACGATCTTGGACTCGGGGACGGTCTTGATGACCTCGCCCTTCACGAAGATCTGGCCCTTGCCGTTGCCGGAGGCGACGCCGAGGTCGGCCTCGCGGGCCTCACCGGGGCCGTTCACGACGCAGCCCATGACCGCCACGCGGAGGGGGACCTCCATGCCGGTCAGACCTGCGGTGACCTCCTCGGCCAGCTTGTAGACGTCGACCTGGGCCCGGCCGCAGGAGGGGCAGGACACGATCTCCAGGCCGCGCTGCTTGAGGTTCAGGGACTCCAGGATCTGGTTGCCGACCTTGACCTCCTCGACCGGCGGGGCCGAGAGGGAGACGCGGATGGTGTCGCCGATGCCCTGGGACAGGAGGGCTCCGAAGGCCACCGCGCTCTTGATGGTGCCCTGGAACGCCGGGCCCGCCTCGGTGACGCCGAGGTGGAGGGGGTAGTCGCACTGCGCGGCCAGCTGCTTGTACGCCTCGATCATGACGACCGGGTCGTTGTGCTTGACCGAGATCTTGATGTCCCGGAAGTCGTGCTCCTCGAAGAGGGACGCCTCCCACAGGGCCGACTCGACGAGCGCCTCGGGCGTGGCCTTGCCGTACTTCTGGAGCAGGCGGCGGTCCAGGGAGCCCGCGTTCACGCCGATGCGGATCGGGGTGCCGTGATCGCGCGCGGCCTTCGCGATCTCCTTGACCTTGTCGTCGAACTGCTTGATGTTGCCGGGATTGACGCGTACGGCCGCACAGCCCGCCTCGATCGCCGCGAACACGTACTTGGGCTGGAAGTGGATGTCCGCGATCACCGGGATCTGCGACTTGCGGGCGATCGTGGCGAGGGCGTCGGCGTCGTCCTGGGTCGGGCAGGCCACGCGCACGATCTGGCAGCCGGAGGCGGTCAGCTCGGCGATCTGCTGGAGCGTCGCGCCGATGTCGGACGTACGGGTCGTGGTCATCGACTGGACGGAGACCGGCGCGTCGCCGCCGACCGCGACGGTGCCCACCTGGATCTGCCGGCTCTTGCGGCGCTCGGCAACCCTGGTCGGAACGGACGGCATGCCGAGAGAAATCGCAGTCATCTGCTGTGCAACCCCAAGTCGTGGATCAAGGCCCAGGTCCCGTCAGCGGCGGGCTCCAGGCTTCGAGATTACGGCACCGGCACGGTCAGCAGCACATCGCGGCCGCCAAACCCACCCAATGGAGAACGGCCCGGCACGCAAAGCACCGGGCCGCCTCGAACGCCGCATGACTAGGAGATTCTGACCGGGTTAACGACGTCGGCCGGAGCGGACGGACAGTTCCGGAGCGGCTCCGTGACTCAGCACAGGAGTTCCGTCTTCGCCGTCACCGAGGAGCTCCACGATCTCCGCCCACACCCCGTCCGCCAACCAGGTTCGCTGCCGGAATCGCACCTTTCGAGGATCGCCGAAACGCTCCGGAAGATCACGCCACAGGATCCCCGTGCGCAGACGATGAAGCATCCCCGTGAGGGCAGCTCGCAGGTCGAGCGGCGAACGGAAGTGGTGAGGCCGGTACCTGGAGCGGAGCAACTCGTCGATGCGGGCCCACGAACTGTCTGTGGGATCGGCAGGAACAGTCACCCCTGTGCGCCCATGCCACTGCGCGGCCGAGCACTTCGTCCCCTCGCGGTACCGAAACTCGGCGTCCACGATGTCGACTCGCACCTGGAGCTGCTCAATCAGGCTTCGCTGCTCCGAAGGCAGCAATGCCTGACTGTCCGGTGCGGCCACCCCCAGGACATCCGTGAGCCGGACATCCCTGAGGACTCGGGCCTCAAGCTCCGCCAGCCAGTCCCGCGCGTGGGCGAGGACTCGCTCCAACGCTCTGCGGTCAGCATCAAGCTGCCGCAGCGCAGCTGCAACGACACGACTGTTCGGGGCCTGACACCGCAATCCTTCCAGTTCTTCCGCACACTGCGCCACAAGCCGCTCCAGGGACCTCACTCGCTCGGCATGCAGGTCCAGTCGCCTCTGCGTCTCGGACGCGGACGGGAGCATGGGCCGAGCATGGGGTGGCATGGATGCCAGCAGAGCATCGACGTGCCGTGCCACCTGTTCCTCGACGTGATCCGCACGGAGGTAGAAGCAACCGCAGGGGACCTTTTCCTGCCATCCCGAACAGCGGTACGTCCGCACCCCGTCCTTACTGCGGAAGCACCCGACGTACGGCCGTCCACACGGCCCGTGGATTCGCCCGGTGAGCGGATACTCCCCCAAGGGATTCCTCCGGGGCCGGGCCAGCTCCGTCAGCGCTTGCTGAAAGGCACGGGTCCGGTCCGCCGAGAGGATCGGAGGCAGCGGAATCACCACACTCTCGCCGTACAGAGGCTGTCCGGAGCCATCAAGCCTGGTGCAATGGCCACCCCATTGCTGATCGGTGCGGCGAAAGACGGCCTCTCCGAGAAACGCCGCGCTCTTCAGCCGTCGGTGAAGGTTCGCCGTCGTCCAACGCTTGCCGCTGCGGGTGGGAATGCCCCGCCTGTTCAGTTCCTCGGCAAGGTCTGTGAGGGTCTGGCCGCCCTCGATCACAAGGTCTGCCAGAAGCCTCACCACGGCAGCCTCGGTCGAATCGACCTCAAGAGTCGATCCGAAGGCGCCCTTCCCACTGATTCTGTAACCAAAGGGAGCGGGACCGCCCGGCCAACCGCCGCCAACTGCCTTGAGCTGCCGACCTGACTGGGTTCGGGTGACGATACGGCAGTAATCCGCCTCTACCGCCCGGGCCAGCCGGTCGAGCGTGAGCCACCTGTCGAGTCCCGGTTCCCCCAGAACCCGGTCACAGCACTCAAGTCCCGCCCCGGCATCCTCGATCTGCCAGAGGCAGCGCCAGATGGCGGCTTCGGTACGCCCCAGACGGTCAAGGCTGGACACGAGTACGACGTCGACCCGGCCTACGGCGATTTCCGCGAGCAGCTCGTTCAGCCCAGGCCTCGAAGTTGTCGCGCCTGATTCGCCGAGGTCCTCCCAGGAGCCCGCGAGTCGCCAATTCGAACGCCTCTCCACGAACGTCCGAGTGGCGTCGGCTTGAGCGGGGATTCCATACCTTCTCATCTGCTCCGCTGTCGAGACCCGCATGTACGCGGCGACGGCGAGTGCCTCGGAGCCCTTGCCCTTGTCTTCTGCGCTCGGCGCAGTACCTTGCTGCATGTCAGTCCCTTCGAGACTGGCCAGACCCCAGGGTGTTCGCGCACCGCTGGGGTCGCCCATGAACAGCAAGAACGTACGAAGTCCGCACCTACTCCGTACGAATAAGCCTCGCCTTTCACCCGTGTGAGCTACGCGGATGAAAGGCGAGGCATATTGATATCTTGATAGGAAGTGACCGCTTTTCAGCTGATCCTGACCGGATTAACTACATCGGCGACGAGGACCAGCAAGGTAAAGCAGATGAAGATGCCCGCCACCACGTAGGCCACCGGCATCAGCTTCGCCACGTCGAACGGGCCCGGGTCCGGGCGCTTGAGGACCTTGGCCAGGTTGCGGCGCAGGGACTCCCACAGGGCGCCCGCGATGTGGCCGCCGTCCAGGGGGAGCAGCGGGAGCATGTTGAAGAGGAAGAGGGAGAGGTTGAAGCCCGCCACCAGCATCAGCGCCATCGCGAGCTGCTGGGTGGGCGGGATGTCGAGGGTGAAGATCTCGCCGCCGACCCGCGCCGCGCCGACCACGCCCATCGGGGAGTCCGGTTCGCGCGGGGCGTCGTCGAAGGCCGCGTTCCACAGGGCCGGGATCTTGCCGGGGAGGGCGGCGAGGGAGTCGACGGCCTCGCCGACGCGGTCGCCCATCCACACCACGGAGTCGCCGAAGTCCTGCTTGACGACGCCGGTGGCGGCGCTGAAGCCGAGGAAGCCGGCGGTGACGTACTCGCCCTGGACGTACTGACCGCTGGAGTCCTTCTTGGCGACCTGGTTGGAGGCGATCTTCGCCGTCAGGGTGACGTCCTTGCCGTCCCGGTCGACGACGATCGGGACCCTCTTGTCGGGGTTGGCGCGGATCAGGTCGGAGAGTTTGTTCCAGTCGTCCGTCTTCACGCCGTTGAACGCGATGATCTTGTCGCCCGCCTTGAGGCCGGCGGCGGCCGCCGGGGAGGCGGGGTCGGAGGCCTTGCAGGTCTCGCGGTTCTGGCTCTGGGCGATCACGCACTTGGAGACCGAGCTGACCGTGTTGGTCTGCTGGGAGATGCCGAAGCCCATGAGGACCGTGAGGAACAGCGCGACCGCGAGGACCAGGTTCGCGAAGGGGCCCGCGAACATGACGATGACGCGTTTCCAGGGCTTACGGGTGTAGAAGAGGCGCTTCTCGTCGCCGGGCTGGAGCTCCTCGAAGGCGGCCGAGCGGGCGTCCTCGATCATGCCGCGCCAGGGGGACGTCGAGCGGGCGCTTATGCGGCCGTCGTCGCCGGGCGGGAACATGCCGATCATGCGGATGTAGCCGCCGAAGGGGACGGCCTTGATGCCGTACTCCGTCTCGCCCTTCTTCCGCGACCAGATGGTCGGGCCGAAGCCGACCATGTACTGCGGCACGCGGATGCCGAAGAGCTTGGCGAAGGACAGGTGCCCCAGCTCGTGCCACGCGATCGACACCAGGAGGCCGAAGGCGAAGAGCCCTATGCCGAGGATGAACATCAGGGTCGTCATGCACGGGCCTCCGCCGTCTGTGCCGTCAGTTCCCGGGCCCGGGTCCGCGCCCAGGTCTCCGCTTCGAGGACGTCCGCGACGGTGAGCGAGGTTCCCCTGCTCGGGGTGCCGTGCTCGTCCACCACCCGGGTCACGGTCTCCATGATCCCGAGGTACGGCAGCGCGCCGGCCCGGAAGGCCTCCACGCACTCCTCGTTGGCGGCATTGAACACCGCCGGGGCCGTGCCCGCGAGCTGTCCCACGTGTCTCGCAAGGTTGACCGAGGGAAACGCTTCGTTGTCGAGCGGGAAGAACTCCCAGGTGGACGCCTTGCTCCAGTCGAAGGCGGGCGCCGCGTCGGGGACGCGCTCGGGCCAGCCGAGACCGATGGCGATCGGCCCGCGCATGTCGGGGGGCGTCGCCTGGGCGATCGTGGATCCGTCAGTGAACTCAACCATCGAGTGGACATACGACTGGGGATGCACGACCACCTCAATGCGGTCGAAGGGAATGTCGTAGAGGAGGTGTGCCTCGATGACCTCGAGCCCCTTGTTGACGAGGGTCGAGGAGTTGATGGTGATGACTGGTCCCATGGCCCAGGTGGGGTGGGCGAGGGCGTCCTCGACGGTGACCCGGGCGAGCTCGGCCTTGGTGCGGCCGCGGAAGGGGCCGCCGGAGGCCGTGACGACCAGCTTGCGCACGTCGGCCCGCGTTCCGGAGGCCAGGGCCTGGAAGAGGGCCGCGTGCTCGGAGTCGACGGGGATGATCTGCCCGGGCTTGGCGAGGGCCTTCACCAGCGGGCCGCCCACGATGAGCGACTCCTTGTTGGCGAGCGCGAGGGTTCGGCCCGCCTCCAGGGCGGCGAGGGTGGGGGCGAGTCCGATGGAGCCGGTGATGCCGTTGAGGACGGTGTGCGCGTCGGAGGCGGCCGCCTGTGTGGCCGCGTCCGGTCCCGCGAGGATCTCGGGGAGCGGTTCGTCCGTGCCGTACAGGGCGCTGAGCGCCTCGCGGAGCTGCGGTACGACGTCCTCGCGGGCGACCGCGACGGTCCGCACCCTCAGCCGGTGCGCCTGCTCGGCGAGGAGCGCCACACGTCCGCCGTTGGCGGAGAGCGCGGTCACCCGGAACCGGTCGGGGTTGCGCAGCACGAGGTCGATGGCCTGGGTGCCGATCGAGCCGGTGGAACCGAGGATCACCACGTCCTTGGGGCCGTCGCCCGCGACGGGGTCGTAGACCAGGTGCGGATCGGCGAGGGGGGCTGGACTGTCGCTCATCCCTCCATTGTGGCCGTAAGGGCGGTGTAGGAGGACAGCGCGTCCCTCTCTCGGGGGGCGCGCTGTCGTGAGGGGTCAGCGGACGGGCCGGTGGACGTTCTCCTTCTCGGAGGGGCCGGGGGTCGCGTCGGCGATCCAGGCACCTTCGCCGGAGGGGTCGACGATGCCGTCCTCGAGCCAGGTGTAGGTGCCGGAGAGGACTCCCTTGACGACCTTGCGATCCTGTTCGTCGGTGTTGTTCCAGAGGCGGCCGAAGAGTTCCTCGACGCGCAGGCGGGACTGGTGGCAGAAGGCGTCGGCGAGCTGGTAGGCCTCGCGGCCGTGGGCTTCGGTGGTGTACAGCAGTTCGGCGCGTACGCAGGCCGCGCTCATGGCGAACAGTTCGGCGCCGATGTCGACGATCCGGCCGAGGAAGCCCTGTTTGGTCTCCATGCGGCCCTGCCAGCGGGACATGGCGTAGAAGGTGGAGCGGGCGAGTTTGCGGGAGGTGCGTTCGACGTAGCGCAGGTGCGTCGAGAGGTCGACCTCGCGTTTGAACTCTGCGTAGGAGTTCGGCAGTTGGCCCGGTCCTGCGACCAGTTTCGGGAGCCATTTGGCGTAGAAGACGCCTGCGTTCGCGCCGGCCTTCGCCTTGTCGGACAGGGACTTGTCGGGGTCGATCAGGTCGCCCGCCACCGACAGGTGGGCGTCGACGGCCTCCCGGGCGATCAGGAGGTGCATGATCTCCGTGGAGCCCTCGAAGATGCGGTTGATGCGCAGGTCGCGCAGGACCTGTTCGGCGGGGACGGCCTTCTCGCCGCGGGCTCGCAGCGATTCCGCGGTCTCGAAGCCGCGGCCGCCGCGGATCTGGACGAGTTCGTCGGCGACGAGCCAGGCCATCTCGGAGGCGTAGAGCTTGGCGAGGGCGCCCTCGATGCGGATGTCGTTGCGGTTCTCGTCGGCCATCTGGGAGGACAGGTCGAGGACGGCCTCCAGGGCGAAGGTGGTCGCCGCGATGAAGGAGATCTTGGAGCCGACGGCCTCGTGGTGGGCGATGGGCTTGCCCCACTGCTCGCGGGCGGCGGACCATTCGCGGGCGATCTTCAGGCACCATTTGCCGGCGGCGACGCAGGAGGCGGGCAGCGAGAGGCGGCCGGTGTTGAGGGTGGTCAGGGCGATCTTGAGGCCCTGACCCTCCTTGCCGATGAGGTTGGCGGCCGGGACGCGGACCTGGTGGAAGCGGGTGACGCCGTTCTCGATGCCGCGCAGGCCCATGAAGGCGTTGCGGTTCTCGACGGTGACGCCGGGTGAGTCGGTCTCGACGACGAAGGCGGTGATGCCGCCCTTGTGTCCCTCGGACTTCGGGACGCGGGCCATGACGACGAGGAGGTCGGCGACCACTCCGTTGGTGGTCCAGAGTTTCACCCCGTCGAGGATGTAGTCGTCCCCGTCCGGTACGGCGGTGGTGGCGAGGCGGGCCGGGTCGGAGCCGACGTCGGGTTCGGTGAGGAGGAAGGCGCTGATGTCGGTGCGGGCGCACCGGGGCAGGAACTTCTCCTTCTGCTCCTGGGTGCCGAACAGTTTCAGCGGCTGCGGTACGCCGATCGACTGATGGGCGGAGAGCAGCACGCCGATCGCGGGGCTCGCGGAGCCCACGAGGGCCAGGGCCTTGTTGTAGTACACCTGGGTGAGGCCGAGGCCGTCGTACTTGGGGTCGATCTTCATGCCGAAGGCGCCGAGCTCCTTGAGGCCGCCCACGACGTCGTCGGGGATGCGGGCCTCGCGTTCGATGAGGGCGCCGTCCACCTTGGTCTCGCAGAAGTCGCGGAGCTTGGCGAGGAACTCCTCGCCGCGACGGGCGTCCTCCTCGGGGGGCATCGGGTGGGGGTGGATGAGGTCGAGCCGGAATCGGCCGAGGAAGAGTTCCTTGGCGAAGCTGGGCTTGCGCCAGTCCTGCTCCCGGGCGGCCTCCGCCACCTCGCGGGCCTCGCGCTCGGTGACGACGGGCTTGGTGGACGGTGCGGACATCAGGCTCACCTCGTCGTGAATCGGGATCTTGGGGGCCGTATGGTTACCGACGGGTGCTACCCGATCGTATGTACCCGATCCCGGGCGAGGTCACCACCCCTCGCGCGGCCGTTCGGCCGATGTCGACGCAATGCGGTGCGGTGTCCAGTCGCGTGGGCGACCTGGCAGGCATCCGGCGCCGGACTCCCCCGTGCCGTTCCATGGCCTGCTGTCGGCCCGTCGTGGTAGGCAGGAGGCCGCGCTCCGGCGAGTGGGCGAACGGCCAGGCCGGAGGGGCTCCGCCGGCTTCGGTCCCGTCTGTGCGGGGCGCCCGGCCACGAGTCTCTGTCGAAGCGCTTCGACAACCTATGGACACCCACTCCCGGGGGAGCTACTGTCGAACCACCCCCACCCGCACCTGTTCGTACTGCGCACTGTCGAAGCGCTTCACAAAGCTTGGAGAGCTGGATGGTCACCCTCGCCGAGGTCGCCCAGCACGCCGGAGTCTCGGCGAGCACGGTGAGCTATGTCCTCAGTGGCAAGCGGTCCATCTCGACGAGCACCCGGCAGCGGGTCGAGGAGAGCATCCGCGAACTCGGCTACCACCCGAACGCCGGCGCCCGCGCACTCGCCAGCAGCCGGTCGAACATCATCGCGCTGATGATCCCGCTCCGCACCGACATGTACGTGCCGGTGATGATGGAGATCGCCATCGCGGTGGCCACCAACGCCCGGACGCACGGGTACGACGTCCTGCTGCTCACCGGCGAGGAGGGTCCCGACGCCGTACGACGCGTCACCGGCAGCGGGCTCGCCGACGCGATGATCCTGATGGACGTCGAACTCGACGACGAGCGGCTGCCGTTGCTGCGCGGCACCGACCAGCCCTCCGTGCTCATCGGCCTCCCCGCCGACACCTCGGGGCTGACCTGTGTCGATCTGGACTTCCGGGCCACCGGCGCCCTGTGCGTCGAGCATCTCGCGAAGCTCGGTCACCGCGACATCGCTGTCATCGGCGAGGCCCCCGCGGTCTACGAACGGCACACCGGTTTCGCCGAGCGCACCTTGGACGGACTCCGGTCGCGCGCCGGGGAGTTGGGCGTACGGCTGCTGCACCGGCCGTGCGAGGGCGGGTACGACGCGATGGCCGTGACGCTCGCCCGCATCCTCGACGAGCGCCCGTCCACCACGGGCTTCGTCGTGCAGAACGAACAGGCCGTCGAACCGCTGCTCGCACTGCTGCGCCAGCAGGGCCGGGCCATCCCCGAGGACGTCTCGGTGGTCGCGATCTGCCCCGAACAGGTCGCCGTCCAGGCCTCGGTGCGGCTGACGTCGGTCGCCATCCCCGCCCAGGAGATGGGCCGGCACGCCCTGGAGCGGCTGGTCGCCAAGCTGGAGGGCCGCGGTGAGGACGAAGTCGTCCTGATCGAACCCGAGTTGACGGTCCGGGCGAGCACGGGCCCGGCGCCCTCGGCGTCCTGAGCAGCTCCCGCCCCGGACACCACGCACACCGGCACACCACCCACACCTGACACCACGTGTCCGGACATCACGCACCCCGGACCACACCACCACGCGTTCCGTTCCTGTGCGGCACGCCCCTGTCTGCATTCCTTCAGGAGCACTCCTCGTGAATCAGTCTGCCGAAATCCAGCCCAAGGTCAGCCTCGCGCAGTCGTCCCCCACCCTCGGTACGTTCCGGGAGCGGGACGGGGCGCTGGAGTGGAGCGGGCGCCAGGAGACCGTGCGCGTCGAGCCCTGGGGCCCGGACGCGGTACGGGTGCGCGCCCGGCTCGGCGGGCCGATCCTGCAGGGGCTGCCGGGCGCCCTGCTCGACGAGCCGCCGGCCACCGAGAGCACGGTCAAGATCGGTGACGGGGAAGGCCAGTTGACGGTGGGCGCGCTGACCGTCCACGTCGACGCCGAGGGGCAGCTGCGCTTCCTGCGCACCGAGGACTCGGCCGAGCTCCTCGCGGAGGCCCGCGCCCACTTCTGGTGGCCCGGCTCGCGCCTGTACACGGCGGTCGGCAACGGCCACCACCGTCTGGAGCAGCGCTTCGCCGCCTACGACGACGAGAAGCTGTACGGCCTCGGCCAGCACCAGCACGGCAAGCTGGACCAGAAGGGCCTGGTCCTCGACCTGGTCCAGCGCAACGCCGAGGTCACCATCCCGGTCCTCGCGTCCAGCCGCGGTTACACCCTGCTGTGGAACAACCCGGCGATCGGCCGGGTGGAGCTCGCCCGCAACGGCACCCGCTGGGTGGCCGACTCGGCCCGCCAGATCGACTACTGGATCACCGCGGGCGATCCGGCGGACGGGCAGCGCCGCTACAGCGCGGTGACCGGCCGTACTCCGATGCTGCCGGAGTGGGCGGCGGGCTTCTGGCAGTGCAAGCTGCGCTACCGCACCCAGGACGAACTCCTCTCCGTGGCCCGGGAGTACAAACGCCGGGGCCTGCCGATCTCGGCGATCGTCTGCGACTTCTTCCACTGGACGCACCTCGGCGAGTGGAAGTTCGACCCGGCCGAGTGGCCCGACCCGGCGGCGATGGTCCGCGAACTGGAGGAGCTGGGCATCAAGTTGGTGGTCAGCGTCTGGCCGTCGGTGTCGCCGCTCAGCGAGAACCACTCCCTGATGGAGCAGCGCGGCTGGTTCATCGGCACCCAGTACGGCCCGATGGCCCACGCCGACTGGCCGGACAAGGGGGTCGCATCGACCGTCCAGGTGGCCTTCTACGACGCGACGAACCCGGAGGCCCGGGAGTTCATGTGGTCGCGCGTGAAGGAGAACTACCTGGAGCCGTACGGCATCACGGCGTTCTGGCTGGACGCCTGCGAGCCCGAGCTCAAGCCCGGCTTCCAGGAGAACCTGCGGTACTGGGCGGGCCCCGGCCTGGAGGTCGGCAACCTGTACCCGGCGGAGAACTCCCGCACCTTCCACGAGGGCCTGGCGGCCGCCGGCGAGGAGGTCATCACCCTCAACCGCTCGGCCTGGGCGGGCAGTCAGCGTCACGGCGCCGCCCTGTGGTCCGGTGACATCGGCACCGACTTCGCCACTCTGCGCGAGCAGATCGCGGCGGGCCTCAACACGGCCATGTCCGGGATCCCCTGGTGGAACACGGACATCGGCGGCTTCCACGGCGGCGATCCGGACGACCCGGCGTATCGCGAGGTCATGGTCCGCTGGTTCCAGTTCGGCACGCTGTCGCCGCTGATGCGGCTGCACGGCTTCCGTGACCCGGGCATGCCGCTGGGTCCCGACATGACGGGCGGACCCAACGAGGTGTGGTCGTACGGGGAGGCGGCCGGCGCGATCATGGAGAAGTACCTGCGGCTGCGGGAGCGTCTGAAGCCGTATGTCCTGAAGGTCATGCGCGAGGCCCATGAGGAGGGCCTGACTCCGATGCGGCCGCTGTTCCTGGAGTTCCCGGAGGACCAGGCGACGTGGACGGTCGACGACGCCTACCTCTTCGGCGCGGACCTCCTGGTCGCCCCGGTGCTCACGGCGGGCGCGACGGCCCGTACGACCTATCTCCCGGCGGGCGCGACCTGGACGGACGCGTGGACCGGTGAGACGTACGAGGGCGGCAGGACGGTGACCGTCGACGCGCCGCTGGACCGCATCCCGCTGTTCCTGCGGGACGGGGCACGGCTGCCGGTGACGGAGTAGGCATACCGAAGCGGCCGGTCCCACGGGGGTGGGCCGGCCGCTTCGTCGTGCGGGGGTCAGCCTCGGCAGACGGAGGGCAGGGCGCGGATCAGGGCGCGGGTGTGCAGGGCGTCCAGGTGGTCCTCCTGGTGGACCTGGAGGCCGGCCAGGGCCAGTTCGGGACGGCACGCGACGGTGCCGCGGTTCTCGGAGGTGTCGGCCAGGGCCTGGACCAGCGCGCTGGTGATCCGGTTGATCTCCTGCCGTACGACGGTCAGGTCCGGCTTGGTCGTCGGGGCCTGGTCGGGGTGGTCGGTCCAGCGCTGGAACAGGCCCCGCTGGACGACCTTGTTCGCCTCGATCTGGTCGCGGAAGATGACCCGGATCTCGTCCGGGTCCGCGCCGAGCTGCTGGGCCTGGGCGGCCACGTTGTCGAGGACCTGCTGTTCGCGGGCGGGGTCGTCGATGGGGCTGTCGGTGCCCCACTTGGCCGCGGCGACCAGGTCGGCGGTGGCCAGGCGTTCGGCGGCGAGTCCGACGACGGAGTGCAGGGGGGACAGGGCGAGTGCGGCGGTGTGGGGGGCCGCCGCGGTGCCGTGGACCGGAACCGCGACCGCGGTGCCCGTCGCGGTGAGCACGACGGCCGCGGTCGCGGTCACGGTGATCAGGGCACGTCGGAGGGGGGTGGTGGTACGCATGTCCCCATCAAACCCGACGCTCCCTCAAGGTCAGGTCAACTGCTGCTCACGGTCAGGTTGTTGGTGGTGAAGTTCAGGCCGCCGGACGAGCTGGTGACCTCGTAGCCGAACTGCACGTCGCCGATGGTCTCGTTGCCGAACCAGCCCTTGGTGTCCTTGATCCACTTCAGGATCGGCAGGATGCTGACCGTGCCGGAGGTGGAGTTGGAGGTGCGGATGAAGGAGAAGACCTCGTTGGCGCCGTTGGTGCCCTTGTAGACGGTCCAGGTGTGGCCGCCGAGCGTCACGTTGCCCTGCGAGGTGCCGAGCGGGCCGACGGCTCCGGTCTTGTTGACCCAGAGCATGATCTCGTAGTCGTAGTCGGTGTCCCAGATGTCGTACGAGGTGTTGTACGCGCCGGACGACGGCACCGAGACGTTGTAGCTGCTGGAGAGCGAGCCCAGCGAGGTGATCGACTTGTTGATCACCTTCTTGGAGTTGGGGTAGGACTTGATGCCGCCGGTGTTGGGGTGGTCGGCCCAGACACCCCAGTTGGTGCCGGAGTTGGCCCAGATGCACTGGCTGCCGGCGCCGGAGCCCCAGATGTTGTTGTAGAGCGTGTAGCCGTTCAGGCTCGTGTTGCCGTACTGGTCGCAGGTGTTCCAGACGGCGGCGGAGGCCGGGGCGGAGGCGAGTCCGACGGTGGCGCCGATGGCCATCGCCGGGGCCAGTACGGCCATGGTGATCTTGCGCAGGGTGCTTGCCATGGTGTCCCTTTCCATGGGTGGGGGGAAATGCGGGGGGGGTTACCACGCCTCCAGACGGATGACGTGGTCTTCTCCGGCGACGAGGTCGAGCGGTTCGGCGCCGGAGGAAGTCCTCAGTTCGACGCGGTGGGTGCGCGTGGGGCGCAGCACCGCGGTCGCTTCGGTGGGGCTCCAGGTGAGGTCGAGCGCGGCCCCGAACCTGGTGCGGACGCCCCGGAGTTCGCCCCGGGGGCAGGTGGCGGGTACCGCCGGGAGCAGTACCAGCCGGTCCGGTGTCGACTGCACGAGCATCTCGACGAGGACCGCGGGCAGGGTGTGGGCGGCGTCCGCGTTGTAGACGTCCCGGTTCGGGTAGTGCGCGCTCATCAGCGAGGTGTGGAAGAAGTCGCCCTTGAGGACCTGGCCGAGGGCGTGCGCGACCCGTTCGCCGTCGCGCAGGCGCGCAGCGACGAGGGCGTGGTGGAGGTGGCCGTGGGCCGAGTCGTTCTCGGAGCCGCGGAGTTCGAGGGCCCGATGGGCGGCGCGGGCGAGGTCGGGGGTGTCGTAGGGGGTGATCTCGTCGAGGGGCCAGACGCCGTACAGGTGGCTTAGGTGGCGGTGGTCGTAGGTGTCGTCGAGGCCGGGCCAGGCCCATTCGGCGAGGGCGCCGTCGGCGTTGGTCCGGTGCGGCGGGAGCCGGTCGGCGAGGGCGCGCCAGGCTGTGGCCTCCCCGGGGTGGTAGGCGGCGGCCGTGAGCAGGGCATGCCGGGCGGCCGAGAGGTCCATGGCCGCGTTGATCGCGCCCCAGCTTGCGTTCGCGGGGCGGTTCTCGGGCGAGTAGGAGGGGACGACGACGAGCCGGCCGTGCTCGTCGACCCGGTGCAGGAAGTCCTCGTAGAACCTGGCGACCTCGGCGAGCGCGTGCGCGGTGCGCGGGTCCTGTTCGCCGCGTGTCTCGTCGTGGTCGACGAGGGGCTTGAGCAGCCAGTCGGCGCCCGCGGTCCACAGGTGCAGCGGGTACTCGCGGCTGAAGTGGTACGTCAGCCCGGACTCGCCGTCGGAGTGCGGCGGGGCCACGACGCCCCGGGCGCCGAAGATCTCGCGGGCGTTGTCCTGCCAGTCGGGTAGCTGACGGTGGATCAGGGAGGCGAGGGCTTCGGCGACTTCGGGCAGGGCCGCACAGGCGGCGGACGCGGTCTGGAGGTTGAGGTTGGCATCGTTGGTGAACGCTCCCGACCATGCCGTGTCCCAGTCGCCGGTCCACAGGCCGGTGAGCCGGGGCGGGAGGAGGCCGCTGGAGGAGAGCAGGTGGTAACGGCCGGCGGCGAAGAGGCGCTCCAGGAGGGCTGGGCTGTCGGGCCGGTCCAGCAACTCCGAGCCGGCGAGGGCGCGTTCGGCGGGGTCGGCGGCGAGGTCGAGGGTGACGCGTCGGTAGGCGGCGCGGTGGAGCGGGATGTGCCGGTCGAGGAGCCGGGTGTACGCCTCGGATCCCGACTCGGCCCCCGACTCGGACTCGGATTCGGGGACGAGCTCGCGCAGGGCCTCGACGTGGCGGGTTGTGTCCAGTTCGCCGGTGTGGCGTACGACGCGGGTCAGCAGCAGGACGGATGCGGCGCCGGTGACGTGGGCGCCGGGCGGCACGAGCGCGGTGCGGCCGCCCGTGGGGACGACCAGGGTGATGCCGGTGTAGCCGCGGTCGCTGTGGGGGTAGCGGATGCGCAGGGTGATGAGGGCCCCGTCCGCGGCGCGGACGATGCTCTGGCCGACCATCAGGGCGTGGGGGGCGCCCGGCAGCCGGTGGTCCAGCGAGACGACCAGGTCCGGCGCCTCGACGCACTGGACGATGACGTCGTCCGCGCGGGAGACGAAGACCTGGCTGAGCCGCCCCTGGCACTGGGTGCGCAGGACACCGGTGGTGAAGTCGACGGTCCGGCGGTATTCGGGCTCTTCCGCGCGCGGACGGCGCAGCCGGATCTGGAAGGCGGGGTGGAAGGGCTGCACCCACTGGAGCGGGCGGCCGTCCGTGAAGCGCTCGGCGGCGTCGAGCTCGCCGGCGAGCAGCCGGTCCTGGAGCGCGGGGAGTTCGGCGGCGAGCCGGGGCGGCCTGGCGTGTTCGGCGCCGTTGGGGCGGACGAGGGTGTGGTGGGTGACGACGACCCGCTCGTCCTCCGGGTCGCCGAACAGGAGGGCGCCGTGGTGGCCGTTGCCGCTGAGGAAGCCGTCCTCCCAGCGGGCGGCCGGCCGGGGCTCCCAGGTGCCGTGGACGGGGCCGTCGGTCATGGCCGCAGCACCGCCGCTCCGTAGCGGCCCAGGGTGACCCGGTCCGTGCGGGACTCCCCCGTCAGCAGGTCCTCGTGGGTCCCGGGCACGTCGACCGTCACCGGCTCGCGGCCGTGGTTGAGCAGGAACAGCAGGTCGCCGCGGCGGACGGCTTCGACCTGGTCGGGCAGCGCGTCGAGGACCGGTCGCGCGCCCGCGCCCCCGGCGATCCGGGCGAGGAGCTCGCGCAGGGCGGCCGGCTCGGGCAGCGTCGAGAGGTACCAGGCGCGGCCCTTGCGCAGCACGGCGGGCAGCTCGTCGAGCTCACCGCCCTTGTACGAGGCCTCGGTGACGGCGTCCTCGGTCTTCTCGATCTCCTCGGACCACAGGGTGCCGCGGAACGTGTCGCACTGCGCGTGCTCCCCGGCGTCCAGCGGCCACCACTCGTGCAGGGTGCGCAGGCCGAACAGGTCGCGCAGCCGGGCGTCCATGCCGCCGGGCCGTACCCGGTCGTCCTGGTCGGCGACGCCGGTCAGGAAGCCGGAGACGAGGGTGCCGCCCTGGCGGACGTAGGCGAGGAGGTTGTCGATCGCCGCGTCGGTGAGGGCGTAGAGCTGGGGGACGACGACCAGCTTGAAGGCGGTGAGGTCGTGTTCGGGGTGGGCGAAGTCGGTGGTGAGGTGGGCCTCCCACAGGGCGCGGTGCCAGGCCTTCAGGACGTCGGGGTGGTCGACCTCACTGGAGAGGCGGCCGTCCTGGGCGCCGGCCCACCAGGCATGCCAGTCGTGCAGGACGGCGATGTCGTTGCTGGTGTGACGACCCGTCACCTGATCCGCGACACGCGCCAGTTCGGCGCCGAGCTGCTTGACCTCCTGGTAGGTGCGTCCCTCCTCCCCGGCGTGGCTGACCATCCCGGAGTGGAACTTCTCGGCGCCTTGCCGGGACTGGCGCCACTGGAAGTAGCAGACCGCGTCGGCGCCGCGGGCGACGGCCTGCAGGGACCAGAGGCGGTTCAGGCCGCGGGGTTTGGGGTGGTTCACGCCCCGCCAGTTGACCGGCCCGGCGGCCTGCTCCATGAGCATCCAGGGGCCGCGCGCCTGCGAACGGGTCATGTCCTGCACGAGGGCGCCCTGTTGGGCCCCCAGAGGGTCCCGCGGGTCGGGATAGAGGTCGACGGAGACGACGTCCTCCTCCTCGGCCCAGCGCCAGGCGTCCTGACCGACCCACAGCGGCATGAAGTTGCTGGTCACCGGGGTGTGCGGGGTGAACCGGCGGACGATGTCCCGCTCGGCGCGGTAGCACTCCAGCAGCATGTCGGAGGTGAACCGCTTGAAGTCCAGCACCTGGGTGGGGTTCTTCATGTAGTGGGCCTGGCGGGGTGTGTGGATCTCGGCCCAGTCGCCGTAGCCCTGGCTCCAGAAGGCGGTTCCCCAGGCGGCGTTGAGGGCGTCGAGGGTGCCGTAGCGGCCTTGCAGCCAGGTGCGGAAGCGGGCGGCGGCCTCGTCGCTCCAGTCGTAGGTGCAGTACTCGTTGTTGATGTGCCACATGGTGAGGGCCGGGTGGCCGCCGTAGCGGGCGGCGAGGTCCTCGGTGATGGCGGCGGCGCAGCGGCGGTAGGTGGCGCTGGAGTGCGAGAAGTGCTGGCGCCCGCCCCAGTACTCGGTGCGGCCGTCCTCGGTGACGGGCAGGGTGTCGGGGTGGAGGTGGCCCATCCACGGCGGCGGCGAGGAGGTCGGGGTGGCGAGGACGACCCCGATGCCGTTCTCGTGCAGGAGGTCCATCAGCCGGTCCAGCCAGCCGAAGTCCCGCTCCCCCGGCCGGGGTTCGAGCTTCGCCCAGGAGAAGACGCCGAGGGTGACGGAGTTGACGCCGGCGGCCTTCATCAGCCGTACGTCCTCGTGCCAGGTCTCCTCGGGCCACTGCTCGGGGTTGTAGTCCCCGCCGAAGAGGATGCGGCCGCGGGTGGCGTCGTCCAGCGACGGCCTCTTCTGCTCGGTCATCGGACGGGATCCCCGTACTGGATGCCCCGGCCGTTGGTGGCGATGTAGACGCGGCCGTACACGCGCGGGTCGGCTGCGATGGTCGCGCCGATCCAGCCCCACTGGTGCTGGTCGTCGTTGACGCGCACCCAGGTCTTCGCGCCGTCGTCGGAGCGGTACACGGCGGTGATCGTCTCCGTGGCGCCGACCTGGTAGATCGCCGGGTAATCGGCGCCCTTGGCCGCCTTGCCGAAGGCGAGGGTGTGCGAGGCCCAGCAGCTGGTGAGCTTGGTGAAGGTCGCGCCGCCGTCGGTGGACCGGTGGAGGCCGTTCGTCTTGGTGCTCAGCCACAGGTCGCCGGAGCGCCCCGGGGCCGCGGTCAGCTGGAACTGGCTGTCCCCGGAGGGCAGTCCGCTCGCGCGCGCGGTGAAGGTGAGACCGCTGTCGGTGCTGGCGAACAGGGTCCCGGTGTCGGTGTCGTACGCGTAGAAGCGTGTCGGGTCGGCCGGGTCGGCGAGCGGGGTGGCGCCCTTGGGGCAGGTGGCGACCTCGGACCAGGTCGCCCCGTTGTCGGTGGAGCGCTGGGCGGGGTACTTGGTGCCGTCCCAGTGCACGAAGGTCCACAGCAGCACGCTGCCGTCGCTGTTGGTGGCGATCGGTCCCGGCGCGTCCTTGGCGGGGGCGGGCTGGGTCGCGAAGGGCGCCCAGGACCTGCCGCCGTCGTGCGAGAAGGCGCCGTTGCCGTGGTCGCCGAAGCCCGTGCGGACGACGTACGAGGGCTTGGCGGCGGCCTGGGCGAGTCCGGTCGCGGACCCGAACACGGGGTTCGAGGCCATGCCGCGCGAGGGCGACGCCGTGAGCCGCTCGTGGTACATCACCCCGATGTCCCCGAGACCGCTGAGCAGGTGCGCCTGACCGGTCGGGGGCGAGATCAGCAGGCGTACGGAGGTCTCCTCCAGGCCCCGGATCTGCGGGGCCCAGTGCTTGAGGTCGCGGGTGCCGTAGAGGGTGGCGCCGGTGCCATAGACGATGTGCTTCGAGTCGTACGGGTCGACGGCGAGGGCCTGGATCCACCAGCCGAACTTGGGCTCGTCGGCGCCGAAGGTGAGGAACGGGGTCTCGGAGACGTCGAGGACCGCGGAGTCCTTCAGGGACGTCCAGGTGCGGCCGCCGTTGGTGCTCCGGTACAGGGTGTCGACGGCGGCCCAGCGGTTGTTGGTGGAGACGACGACCGTGCCGGGGCGGCGGGCGTCGACGCTGACCCCGCCGTAGCCGAAGGTGTCGGCGGAGCCGTCGCTTGTGGTCCCACCGGGCTTCACGGGCGTGACCTCGGTCCACTTGCCGCTCGCCGTGGCCAGCTTGTGCACACTGCCGTCGGACTGCCCGTTGGGCCCCGGCGCGTTGGCGTAGGTGAGGTACAGCTCGCGGGTGTGGCAGTCGTAGGAGGCCCGGATCGGCACCTTGGCGCTCGTGCCGGAGGGCTGCCCGGGCACGGCTTCCCAGGTGGTGCCGTCGAAGGTGCGGTACAGGTTGGCGGAGGTGCCGTCGGAGTCGCCCCAGCCGGCGTAGAGGACCCGTCCGGCGGCGACGAGCAGGGTGACGCCCTGGCCGCTCGCGCTCGGCGTGCCCGGGAAGCCGTCGGCGCCGGCCCACGTGGCGCCCCGGTCGGTGGACTTGAGCAGCCCGTCGTGTCTGGTCCCCAACCACAGCGTGTCGCTGTCCCGCGGATCGACGAGCAGCCGCTCCCCGGCCCCTCTTCCGTCCTCGTTCCCGCCGAGCTTCACGGTGAGGTCGGTTCGCGCCCAGGTGGCTCCGCGGTCCTCGGAGCGCAGCACGGCCCCGTTGCCGGCCCAGGGCTGCGCGTAGGTGCCGAGCGCGAGGTAGACCCGGTCGGGGTGGGCGGGGTCGACGGCCATGGCCTCGACCCCGAGCAGGTTCCAGTCGTCCCACCCGAGGTCGTCGTTGAGGGGGATCCAGCGTGCGTTCCGGTCGTCCCACCGGTAGGCGCCGCCGATGTCGGTGCGGGCGTAGGCGAGCCCGCGCACGGACGGGTGGAAGAGCACACCGGAGACGAATCCGGTTCCGCCGATGACGACTTGGCGCCAGCGGTAGGAGGGGGCGGCGGAGTCGGCGGCCGTGGCGACCCCCGGGAAGGACGGGACCACGGTGATCGCGGCGGCGGCCGCGGTCCCGGCAAGAACGGCACGACGGCTGGGCCCGGACGTAAGCATGACGAACCTCGCTCTGAACTAAGGGAAAGTGAGCACACTCAGAGGCGCGGGGAACCACGCGCCCGGCCATGACGAACCCGCGGCCGCCGTCCGACGGAACCACCCCTTCGGGACGGCGGACGGTCAGCCCTTCACCGCACCCGTCAACATGCCCTTCTTGAAATGCCTCTGGACGAACGGGGAAGCCACCGCGACGGGAATCAACGCCAGCACCATCACGGCCATCTGCAGGCCCAGCGACGACAACTGCCCCGTACGGACGGCCTGCTGCAATCCCGTGGGGGCCGAGGTGTTCTTCTGCACGAGCTGAATGAGCACGTTCTGCAGCGGCATCATGTCCTGGTCGCTCAGATAGATCGAAGCGTTGAACCAGGCGCTCCAGTAACCCACCGCGTAGAACAGGGAGATGACGGCCAGCACGGCCCGGGACAGCGGCATGATGATGGTCAGCAGGATCCGCATGTCCCCGGCCCCGTCGATCCGCGCGGACTCGGTGAGCTCGGGTGAGATCCCCATGAAGAAGGCGCGCAGCACCAGGATGTTGAAGACGCTGACGGCGCTCGGCAGGATCAGCGACAGATAGGTGTCGGTGAGCCCGAGCGACTGCACCAGCAGGTACGTCGGGATCAGCCCGGCCCCGAAGAACATCGTCGCCATCATGGTCACCAGGAAGAACCGGTGGCCGAGGCTGCCCGGCCTGGACAGGCCGTAGGCCGCCAGTACCGACACCGCCATCGAGAACAGCGTGCCGACGAGGGTGACCCCGACCGACACCATGATCGCCCGGCTGACCTGACCGCCGCTGAGGAGTTCGGTGTAGTTGACGAAGGTGATGCCCTGGGGGATCACCACGAGCCCGCCGACCCGGTCGATCACGGGCTTCGGGGAGAGGCTGGTGACGACCACGATCCACAGCGGGGCGAGCACGCCCAGGCAGCACAGGACGAGCAGGCCGCTCTTCGCGGTGATCCCGGCCTTGCTGGGTTCCTCCTCCCACACCGGCCGGGCGGGAGCCCTGAGACTGCGGACGAGCTGCGTGTTGAGGCTCACTTCTGGTACACCCCCTGCTCACCGAGCAGATGCGCGAACTTGTTCGCGGCCAGGACGAGACACACTCCGATGGCTCCCTTGACGAGGCCGACCGCGGCCGCGTAGCTGAAGTCGCCGTTCTGGATGCCCATGTTCCACACATAGGTGTCCAGGACCTCGCTGGCGCCCACGCCGACCGCGTCCCGCTGGAGCAGGAACTGCTCGAAGCCGACGCTCAGCGCGTCGCCGACCCTGAGGACCAGCAGCAGCGCGATCACCGGGCGCAGTGCCGGCAGCGTCACGTGCCACATGCGCCGCCAGCGCCCGGCGCCGTCCATCGCGGCGGCCTCGTAGAGGTCGGTGCTGACGGCGGCCAGCGCGGCGAGGAAGACGATGATCCCCCAGCCGGCGTCCTTCCAGACGGCCTGCGCGGTGACCAGGTACTTGAACAGGCTCGCGTTGGTCATCAGGTCGAAGCCGCTCCAGCCGTGGTCCTCCAGGGTCTGGGCGATGATGCCCGCCCCGCCGAAGACCTGCTGGAACACGGTGACCACGAGGACCCAGGAGAAGAAGTGCGGCAGGTACATGATCGCCTGCGCCACGGCCCGCACCCTGGGCCTGATCACGCTGTTGATGAGCAGTGCGAGCGCGATCGGGATCGGGAAGAACAGCACCAGCTGGAGCACGAAGAGCACGATGGTGTTCTTCGCGGCGCCCCAGAACAGCGGGTCGTCGACCATCCTGGAGAACTGCTCGACGCCGACCCACGGGCTGTGGAAGATCGCGGTGACACCGTTGCTGGAGACGTACGGGTCGTAGTCCTGGAAGGCGACGACGTTGCCCAGCAGCGGGACGTAGTTGAAGAGCAGGAGCAGGACCATGACCGGCAGCGTCATGAGAATGAGCGTGCGGTCGCGGCGCAGCCTGACCCTGAAGGGGACCTTGTCCGCCCTGCTCCGTGTCCGCGGTGTCCGCTCCTTCCCCGAGGCGGCCACCGCGGCGGCGACCGCGGCCGTCGGTTCCTCGACGGCCGCGGGGGGACGAGTCCCGTCGGGCCTGCTCCCGGCCGTGAGGGACATCAGTTGCCGCTGCCGTTCTTGTCGATGAGCTCCTTGTACCAGTCGCGCAGCTTGTCGCCGCCGGAGGACTTCCAGGTGGAGATGGCGGCCTGTACGTCCGAGAGCTTGCGGTTGCCGCGCACGTAGTCGATCTCCAGCTGCTCGAACTGGCTGGAGAGGTTGGCCCAGCGGGTCGGCTCGACGATGTTCATGCCGAACGTGGACGTCTTCTTCATGAAGGCGCCCATCCGCTGCTGCCACTCGACCTGCTTGCGGGCGACCTCGGGGAAGTCGGGGTGGGCGAAGTAGGCGGCCGGCGCGGCCAGCATCACCCAGGCGTTGAGCACCTCGGAGTTGCCGAGGTCGTTCTTGACCGGGACACCGTCCTTGACCGAGTAGTGGGTGCCCTCGACGCCGTAGTCGACGAGCATGCGCTCCTTGGTGCCGTAGGGCGCGGCCGAGAAGTTCGCCGCGGCCAGCGCGTTCTCGATCGTGTCCTTCGAGGCGCCCTTGCGGATCAGGGACCAGATGGTGGCGGGCTGGGATGCGTACAGGGTCGGGTTGCCGCCGTCCGCGCCGAAGAGGTCGATGGCGTCGATCTGGAGTTCCGGGTTGGACTGGGCCTGCTCGGCGACCTTCCCGTACCAGTCGGCGATGTTGGTGTTCCAGACCAGGATCTGCCCGGCGGTGAAGCGCTGGCCCGCGTCGCCGGAGCGCGCCTTGTCGTCGGGATGGACCACGCCCGCGTCGAAGAGCTTGCGGACCCACTCCAGGGCCTCGAGGTACTCGGGCTGCTCGATGCGGTACGTCAGCTTGCCGTCGGACCCCATGTCCCAGCCGCTCGAGCCCGAGCCGCGGACGCCGAAGATGCTCCACGCGGACCAGGTCATGTCACCGCAGGCCCACACCTTGGCCTTGGAGCTGGTGGCCTCCTTGGCCCAGCTCATGAACTCGTCGGCCGACTTGGGCTGCGCGTACCCCTTCTTGTCGAAGACGTCCTTGCGGTACAGCGGGGCGATGCCGGCCGAGGTCGCGGCCGGCATCGGGATGCCGCGCAGCGCGCCCCCGAAGATGCCCATGCGCCAGGCGTCGGAGGGGATCGCGGCCAGGTTCGGGTACTTCTTGACCTTGTCGCCCGCCAGGTAGGGACCGAGGTCCATGAACTTGGCGGTGACCGCGTTGGAGATCTTGCCGACCAGCTCCCAGCTGGGCACGACCACCATGTCGGGTATGGAGCTGGAGGCGAGGACGGCGCCGAGCTTCTGGCCGTAGGTGTTGCCGTCCTGGTTCTCCCAGGTGACCTTGGTGCCCGCGGCCGCGTCGAGCGCCTTGTAGTACGCGCAGCCGGACTTCGGCGGGGAGCCCCAGAACGGGGACATGATCTTGAAGGGGGCGCCGGTGCCGAGCTTGTCCGGGACCGAGGTGGCCAGCGCCGCGAGGTCGACCTTGCCGGTGTAGCCGTCGGCCGATCCGTTCTTCGACGGCAGGTCCGGCTTCGCGACCGTGCTGGCGACGAACGTCGGGAGCAGCTTGTCTGCAGCCTTCCCCGACGTGGTCCCCTCCCGCGAGTCGCCGTCCGAGCCGCCGCAGGCGGAGAGCAGCGGCATTCCGCCCGCCACCGCGGCGGTGGCGACCGCCGTCGAGGCGAGGAAGCTTCTCCGGCTGGGCCCCGAAGGACCCGAGGAGGGGGCAGCGGCATTCGGCGTCATTGCGTCAACCCTTCGTGGCGCACCAGGACACCCGGCGGTGGAGCCGTCGGCTGCGGTGTCTTGAGTGGAACTGGCTGAGCCGAAGCGATACTTCGACCGTTGCGACGGAATCCGTAGTCGAAGCGCTTCGATGTTGCTGTGAGGTTAAGTGAACACCCAGGGGTGCACAAGGGTCGTTCCCAAGATTCCTCGGAGGTGCGAGAGGTGACCTTTTCTTATGCACCGCTTGAAGTGACGGTGTTGATCTCTTGACACCCGCCCCGATGTCGAATGAGCATCGAAGCGCTTCGAAAGCCTCGCACCGATCCATCACAAGGGGATCCCCACGTGACCGCACACCCGCCGCACACCCCGCCATTTCGCGATCCGCACCTGCCGTTCGCGAAGCGCATCGACGATCTGCTGTCGCGGCTGACCCTCGACGAGAAGATCGGCTTCCTGCACCAGTTCGCCCCCGCCGTCGACCGGCTCGGCATCGCCGCCTTCCGCACCGGCCAGGAGGCGCTGCACGGCGTCGCGTGGATGGGCCCGGCGACGGTCTTTCCGCAGGCGGTGGGCCTCGGCGCGACCTGGAACACCGAGCTCGTACAGCGGATCGGCGAGGCGGTGTCCAAGGAGATCCGGGCGATGCGCGCCCGCGACGACCGGGTCGGCCTCAACGTCTGGGCGCCGACGGTGAATCTGCTCCGCCATCCGCTGTGGGGCCGTAACGAGGAGGGCTATTCGGAGGACCCGAAGCTCACCTCGGCCATCGCCACCGCCTACACCCACGGGCTGCGCGGCGACCATCCGACGTACTGGCGCACGGCCCCGGTGCTCAAGCACTGGCTGGCCCACAACAACGAGACGGACCGGTCCACCTCGTCCAGCTCGGTGCGTCCCCGCGTGCTGCACGAGTACGACCTGCGCGCCTTCCGCGAGGCGGTCGAGGCGGGCGCGGTGGCCGGGGTGATGCCCGCGTACAACCTGGTCAACGGCCGCCCCAACCACGTCTCGCCGTATCTGCGCGAGCAGCTGCGCACCTGGACGCAGGAGGAGCTGCTGGTCTGCTCGGACGCGGGCGCGCCCTCCAACCTGGTCGACCACGAGCACTACTTCGACACCCACGAGGAGGCCACCGCGGCCTCCCTCAGGGCCGGCGTCGACAGCTTCACCGACCACGGCACGGACAGCTCGCAGATGATCGCGCGCATCCAGGGGGCCCTCGACCAGGGCCTGTTGACCGAGGCCGAGATCGACACCGCGGTCCGCCGGCAGCTCTCGGTCCGCTTCCGGCTCGGTGAGTTCGACCCGGGGCACGACCCGCACGCCGACGTCACGGACTTCGACACCCCGGCGCACCGCGCGCTCGCCCAGGAGGCCGCGGAGCAGGCGATCGTGCTGCTCAGGAACGACGGTGTGCTTCCGCTCGCCGCCGACACCCGGCTCGCGGTGGTCGGTCTGCTCGCCGACGAGTGCAAGCTGGACTGGTACAGCGGCACGCTGATCCACCGCTCCACCCCGCTGGAGGGGCTGTACGAGCGGTTCGGCGCCGAGCGGGTGGAGTTCGCGGAGGGCGTGGACCGGGTCCGGCTCCAGACCTCCGCCGGGACGTTTCTGCATGTCCCGGCCTCCGGGGCGGCCGAGGACGAGGTGCGCGGCGCCGAGGGCGCCCTGGACCCGGCGCTGCTCGCGGGCCGTACGGACCTGCCCCCGCTGACGACCGACGCGACCGGCACCGAGTTCGCGCTGATCGACTGGGACGAGGGCGTCCTCACGCTCCGCGCCCCCGACGGCCGCTATCTCTCCGTCGCCGAGGACGGCTACCTGCGCGCCTCCGCCGACCAGCCCGGGGGCTGGGTCGTCCAGGAGACCTTCCGTCTGGAGCAGCACGGCAGCGGTCACCTCCTCAGGCACATCGGCACGGGTCGCCACGTCACTGTCGCCGCGGACGGAGTGAAGGTTGCCGACGAGAATCCGGAAACCTTCCAGCTGATCATCGTCGAACGTGGCGAGGACGCAGTGACCCGGGTCACGTCCGAGGCGGATGTCGTGGTGGTCGTCGCGGGCAACGACCCGCACCTCAACGGCCGCGAGACCGAGGACCGGGCCTCCCTGCGACTCCCCGCACACCAGGAGCGCCTGCTGCGGGCGGCGCGCGCCGCCAACCCGCGGACCGTGCTGGCGCTGGTCTCGGCCTACCCGTACGCGGTCGACACCGCGGGCCTCGCGGCAGTGCTCTGGACGGCCCACGCAGGTCAGGCGGCCGGTACCGCCCTGGCCCGCGTCCTGGCCGGTGACGTCTCCCCCGGGGGCCGGCTCCCGCAGACCTGGTACGAGAGCGACGCGGACCTGCCAGGCCTGCTCGACTACGACGTCATCGGCAGCCGCCAGACGTACCTGTACTTCGAGGGCACGCCCCTGTTCCCCTTCGGCCACGGGCTGTCGTACGCGTCCTTCTCGTACGGCGACCTCGTCTCCCGCGCGGCGGAGGGGAACCTGCACGTCTCGTTCACGATCACGAACACCGGTGACGTCACCGCCGACGAGGTCGCGCAGCTCTACACCCGTGCGATCGACCCGGCGCTCCCCCGCCCGCGCCGCGAACTGCTGGCCCACCGGCGCGTGACACTCGCCCCGGGCGCCCGCGAGGAGCTCTCCTTCGAAGTCCCCTTGCGCGCCTTCGAGTTCTGGGACGTGGCGCGGGGCGGGTGGCGTCTGGATCCGGGGCCGTACGAGCTGCTGGCCGGCGCCTCCAGCGAGGACATCCGGCTGCGGACGACGGTCCTGCTCGACGGCGAGCCCGGCGCACCGCGTCCGGTGCTCCAACGGGGCCTGGACGGCGCGGACTTCGACGAACAGAGCGGCGTCGAGATCGTCGACCGGACGAAGACGGCGGGCGACGCGGTGACGGCCGCTGCGGGACGGACCGGCGAACTGGTCTACCGGGACTGCGACTTCGGCGAGGGCGTCACCGGGGTGACGATGACGGTCTCCGGGCAGGGCGCGGTCGAACTGTCGCTGGACGGGGGCCCGGTGCTCGCCCTGGTGCAGGTGGAGGAGTCCGGCTCCGGACCGTACGACTACACCGCTCTCGGCGCCGAGTTCGTCGCCGAGGGCGTGCACGACGTGCATCTCAGGCTGCGCGGCCCGCTGCGGCTCGCGCAGGTCGGCTTCTCCGGTTGAGGGTCCGGAGCGGTCGGCACACAAGAAGGGGCCCGGCACCGGAAGGCATCGGTGCCGGGCCCCTTCGGGGCGGCGGGTCAGCGTCGCTGCGCCGACTCTATATGAAAATGGTTCCCATTAGCTAGTGGTACGGGCCATGGGTTTCTCAGAGCGCGAGCCCCGTCAGCACCAGCACCCGCTCGTAGGTGTAGTCGTCCATCGCGAACCTCACGCCCTCGCGGCCCACACCGGACTGCTTGACCCCGCCGTACGGCATCTGGTCGGCACGGTAGGAGGGGACGTCGCCGACGACCACGCCGCCGACCTCCAGCGCACGGTGGGCGCGGAAGGCGGCCTGGAGGTCGTGGGTGAACACGCCCGCCTGGAGGCCGTACTTGGAGGCGTTGACGGCGGCGAACGCCTCGGCCTCGCCGGTCACCTTCTGCACGGTGAGGACGGGGCCGAAGACCTCCTCGCAGGAGATCGTCGCGTCGGCCGGGACGTCGGTGAGGACGGTCGGGGCGTAGGAGGCGCCGTCGCGGTCGCCGCCGGTGAGCAGGGTGGCGCCCGCCTCGACGGCCTCCTTCACCCACGCCTCGACACGCACCGCCGCGTCCTCGCTGACCAGCGGGCCGACATCGGTCTTGTCGTCGGCCGGGTCGCCGGTGACCTGGGCCTCGACGGCGGCGACGATCCTCGGGAGCAGCCGGTCGTACACCGACGCGTCGGCGATCACCCGCTGCACCGAGATGCAGGACTGGCCGCCCTGGTAGTTGGAGAAGGTCGCGATGCGGGTCGCGGCCCAGTCGAGGTCGGCGTCGGAGGCGTAGTCGCCGAGGACGACCGCGGCGCCGTTGCCGCCCAGCTCCAGCGTGCAGTGCTTGCGGGGCACCGAGTCCATGATCGCGTAACCGACCTTCTCGGAACCGGTGAAGGAGATCACGGGCAGCCGCTCGTCCTGGACGAGGGCGGGCATCCGGTCGTTGGGGACGGGCAGGATGCTCCAGGCGCCGGCGGGCAGCTCGGTCTCGGCGAGGAGCTCGCCGATGATCAGCCCGGACAGCGGGGTGGCCGGGGCGGGCTTCAGGATGATCGGCGCGCCGGCCGCGATCGCCGGGGCGATCTTGTGAGCGCAGAGGTTGAGCGGGAAGTTGAAGGGCGCGATCCCGAGCACGACCCCCTTCGGGAAGCGCCGGGTCAGCGCGAGGCGCCCCTGGCCTCCGAGGTCGGTGTCGAGGCGCTGGGCCTCACCGCCGTTGAAGCGCCGGGCCTCCTCCGCGGCGAACCGGAACACCGAGACGGCACGGCCGACTTCCCCGCGGGCCCACTTGACCGGCTTGCCGTTCTCGGCGGAGATCAGCTGGGCGATCTCCTCGGTGCGCTCGACGAGCCTGCGGCTGACGTGGTCGAGCGCGGCGGCGCGGACGTGGGCGGGGGTGGCGGCGAACTCGTCCCGTACGGCGTACGCGGCGGCCACGGCCTCCTCGATCTGCGCGTCGTCCGGCACGGCGACCGTGCCGACGAGCCGGCCGTCCCACGGGGAGGTGACGTCGAAGGTGTCCTCGCCGGTGACCTGGCGGCCGGCGAGCCAGAAGGCGTGGGTGGAAGTCATGCCCCCCACGGTAGGGCCGCGCGGGCGAGATCGAATTTGTCCGGGGTGGAGCAGTGAGGGACTCGGACACTCCGGTTCGGCGCTTCCGTCGGCACTGCTCGCGACGGCCGGCGGCGCCGGTCACTCCGCCGAGGTCGCCTTCAGCGCGAGCCACAGCTCCATCCGCACATCGGGATCGTCCAGCGACCGTCCGAGGATCTCCTCGACCCGCCGCATCCGGTAGCGCAGGGTGTGCCGGTGGACGCCCAGGTCGGCGGCCGCCGCGTCCCACTGGCCGTGCCGGGAGAGCCAGGCCCGCAGTGAGGCGACCAGGTCGCCGCGGCCGGTCGCGTCGTGCTCGTACAGCGGCCGCAGCAGCCCGTCCGCGAAGGCCCGTACGGCGTCGTCGGCGAGCAGCGGCAGCACCGACCCGGCGGCCAGCTGTTCGTGCTCGACGTACATCCGGCCCCGCCGCCGGGCGACCGAGAGCGCCTGTTCGGCCTGCTTGTAGGCGGCCGCGGCGGCGATCGGACCCACGGGCGCCGAGACGCCGACGACCAGTTCGTCCGCGTCCCCTGCGCCCGCCTGCTCACGCGTGCGCGCCGCCTCCAGCGCCACCACGTACGCCCCGCACGCGGTGACGGCGGCCCCGCCGTCCGCGGCCAGCACGACGAGCCGCTCCCCCTCGGGCACCACGAGCACGGTCTCCCCCGAGCGGGCCGCCGCGGACTCCACGATCTCGGTGAGGGCCCCGAGCGGATCGCCGTTCGCGTCACCGGCGGCGACCGCGGTGGCGGGCGGGACCCGCGACGAGGTGTCGGCGGCGACCCGCACGGACAGCACGGCGACCGTCTCCGCCACGATCAGCCGGAAGGGCGCGTCCAGAAGCCCGCCGTACAGGTCTCCCGCGACCGTGCGCGCGTGCTCCGGCTCGCCCGCGAGCAGCATCCGCAGTACGGCAGCCCCGATCCGCTGCTCGGCGGCGTGCAGGGAACGGGACCGCTCGGTGGTGAGCGTCAGCAGCGCGATCGCCGAGTGCACCGCGTACCGCTCCGCCGTACCGAGCGCGGCCGCGGTCCCCACCGCCAGCGCGGCCCGCGGCCGCCGCCCGGTGCCCAGGGAGTGCAGCTCCACCCGGTCGTCGTTGTCGCCGGTACCGGACCCCCCGACCACGGCGGAGGCGGGCGCGGGCCGCTCCCGCAGTCGTTCCACGTCGGCGGTGATCCGCGCGGCCCGGCGCCCGGCCCACTCCGGCGCGGTGGCGACGACGGCGCCCGAGGCGTCGTACAGCGCCGCCCAGCCGTCCACCTGGGAGGCGAGCGCGGCGAGCAGCCCCTCCGGGCCGTCGGTCAGGGCCTGCCTGGTCAGTTCGCGCTGGGCGGCGAAGCCCGCGGTGACGGAACGGTACTGATCCGCCGCGATCGCCGCGGACACGGCCTTGCTGATGGCCAGGAAGGGGGTGCGGCGCGGCACTTCGAGCAGCGGGAGCCCCTCGTCGCGGGCTGCGTCGACCAGAGCCTCGGGGATGTCGTCGTAGTTCACGCCGACGGCGAACCCGAGGCCCACCACGCCCGCCCCGGCCAGCCGCTTCACATACCGCCGCATCGCCTCCGGATCCTCCGCGTCCAGCTTGAGCGCGGTGATCAGCAGCAGCTCACCGCCCTCCATGTACGGCACGGGGTCGGCGAGCTCGCTCACGTGCGCCCAGCGAACGGGGACGTCCAGCCGGTCCTCGCCCGCGCGCACGGTCAGCTTGAGCGCCGAGTGGTGGACGAGCGAGGCGAGGGTGGGGGGCATGGGGCCTTCAGAGCGTCAGGGAGCGGCGATCGTCGGTCGCCGCGATCTTTTGGCCGCCGTGTATGAACGACCTGTCACGATTCTGCCTCACCGTACGGTCCTCGGGTCACGCCCTCGGGTCACGCCTTCGGGTCACGTCATCCCCGCAGATCCACCAGCAGCGGTGGCGCGTGCTCGCCCGTCACCGTGGTCAGCGACAGCACCGCGTGCCCGGGCGGCACCCCGTGCGCCAGCTCGGACGCGGACCACCGCTCCCGCTCGACCTGCCGTACGGTCACCGCCCGCGCGGTCGGCGCCTTGCCCGTGATGACCCGGCGCACCGCGTGCAGCACCTTGCCGGCCGGGGTCTCGGCGATGATCTGCCGGTCGGTGACGTCCCGCGCCTCGATCCACTCCTTGCCCCACACCTCGGCGAAGTCCTGCCCGTCCCACGGGGTGAGCCCGGACAGCGCCATCCGGCACCCGGTGGCCCCGAGCAGCGGACCGCGCAGCGGCCTCGGCACGTCGTCCAGGGTCCGCAGCGTCAGCACCACCCCCGCGTTGCCGGACCGCAGCCGCTGGACGCCCCGCACGGCCTCCGGCGTCACGACCCCGGTGGCGTCGTCGACGACCAGACAGGCGAACAGCGACCGGTCCTCCCGCACCGCGACGCTCGCCGTGAACTGCGCGAGCACCAGCCGGGCCAGCATCCGCGAGGCGTCCGCGTGCCCGCGCTGCGGCAGGTCGATCCGGACCCGGACCGGATGGTCGAGGGCCTTCAGCGAGAACGGCCGCGACTGTCCCGAGGTGTCGAAGAACGCGGCGAAGGCCGGCCGGTCGAGCAGCGCGACCCGGTCCGCGAGAATGCCTCCCACGTCCCCCGGATTCCCCATCTGCCGCTCCCGCGCGTCCAGTTCCCGCAGCAGCGACTCCTGCCCCGAGTCCTCGAGGCCCTTGCGCAGCGCGGCCAGCGGCCCGGGCGCGCCGTCCAGCAGCTGCCGCAGCTCAGGTACGGAGGGGAAGCGGCCGTGGACCGCGCGGAACGGTCCGAGGAGCTGGGCGAGGACGGTGGTGGACCGCCGGGTGTCGCCCCCCTGATGAGGCTCGGCGAGGTCCCCGACGAGCGCCTCCGCGAGCACGGCCGCGGCCTCGTCGGGATCGGTCGTCCCGCCGTACAGGTCGAGGTCGTACACCGACTCCGGATTCCCGATCTGTACGACGACGTCGTAGGCGTCGGCCGGTCCGAGCCCGGCGCCCGCGGCGCCGATCACCACGACGGCGGCCCGCCCGGCGAGCGCGTGCAGACACAACGACTCGGCGATCGGCCTGACGACGGTACCCGTCTTCCCGGACCCGGCAGGCCCGACGGCGAGCAGCGAGGTGCCGAGCAGCTCGGTTCCGAGGCCCAGCCCTGTCCCCCGGTACGCGTACGGATTGCGGGCGTCGTCGGCGGTGGTCCCCAGCCGCACCTGCCCGGTCAGCAGATCGTGCCGAGCGAGCCGCGTGGGCAGGTCACGGTGGCCGGAGGGGTGCAGACAGGCGGCGGCACCGTCCTGGAGCACGGCGCCGCTGAACGTGGCGAGACTGAACCGCCCCCCACGCACCCCCTGCCAGGCCCGCACGATCCGAGCATGATCGACATCCCCCATCCTCCCGGCCCGAGCCTCAGCAGCAAGCCGCTCAGCAGCATCGACGGCACCGGCGGCGCGGAGCTGGGGGTATTCGGCGGGGTCCTGCTCGGGAGCGGGCGGCGGCTCATGAGCGGGGACGGCCCGACGCCAGGCCGGGGGGCCGAAACGGCGCCAGATCTCGCCCCAGCGACCGAGGCGACCAACGGTGACCATGATTGCGAGGGCAATGACCAGGTACCAGACGTAGCTGATGATCACTCGGCCGAAGGAGTGGGGATCCGTCCAGGAGTCCGGGATCATCACGTAGAGCGGCAGAAGCCACCAACCGCCGAGGTAGCCGTTCCACAGCAACGACCAGACCAGCCAGCCCACCAGGAACGCGATCAGCGCCCCGCTGACCAACTGCCGGGTGGGAATCTCCTCGGGCTCCACCCCGGCTCGCGCCTTGTGCCCGAACCGCCAGATGCCTGGTGCCGCCTCCGGCCGGGACGTGCGCAGCCAGGTCAGGAAGGCCGATCCGTCAGGCATCGGCGGCACACCGGGTGCTCCTGCAGGCCGTGGCGGCACGGCCGGGGGCCCCGCCGGACGTGGCACAGGGCTCGCATGCGTACCCCGGGTGTCCCGCGTCCCGTCGCTGTCCATCGCTCTCGCCCCTTGACCAGCCGTTCCGTCCACCATCAGCGGTCAATCTAACGCCCACGCCAGGGGAGTTCACCGCTTACGCGGCCGGGCCGACGGTCACCGGCCACTACCGCAACCACACTCCTCTATGTCCAAGACGGACAACCCACATTGTCGAGGACGCCCACATGGAGCATGCCCACCCCTCCTCCCCCGCCCTAGCCTGCGAGAAAAGAACTGGACAGAGTCCGCGAACATCTCCGCCCGCAACACCCCCAGGAGCCCCTCATGACCGCCCTTCCGCAGGAGCGCCGCGTCGTCACCGCCATCCCCGGACCCAAGTCGCAGGAGCTGCAGGCCCGCCGGGTCGCCGCGGTCGCGCAGGGTGTGGGGTCCGTGCTGCCCGTCTTCACGGCGCGCGCCGGCGGCGGGATCATCGAGGACGTCGACGGGAACCGGCTGATCGACTTCGGTTCGGGCATCGCCGTGACCTCCGTCGGCGCCTCCGCCGAGGCCGTCGTACGCCGGGCCACGCAGCAGCTCGCCGACTTCACCCACACCTGTTTCATGGTCACCCCCTACGAGGGCTACGTGGAGGTCGCCGAGGCCCTCGCCGAGCTCACCCCGGGTGACCACGCGAAGAAGAGCGCCCTGTTCAACTCCGGCGCCGAGGCCGTCGAGAACGCCGTGAAGATCGCGCGGGCGTACACCAAGCGGCAGGCCGTCGTCGTCTTCGACCACGGCTACCACGGGCGCACCAACCTCACCATGGCGCTGACCGCGAAGAACATGCCGTACAAGCACGGCTTCGGGCCCTTCGCGCCCGAGGTCTACCGCGTCCCCGTCGCCTACGGCTACCGCTGGCCCACCGGCCCCGAGAACGCCGGCCCCGAGGCCGCCGCCCAGGCCATCGACCAGATCACCAAGCAGGTCGGCCCGGAGAACGTCGCCGCGATCATCATCGAGCCGGTCCTCGGCGAGGGCGGCTTCATCGAGCCCGCGACGGGCTTCCTGCCCGCGATCAGCGAGTTCGCCAAGGACAACGGCATCGTCTTCGTCGCCGACGAGATCCAGTCCGGCTTCTGCCGCACCGGCCAGTGGTTCGCCTGCGAGGACGAGGGCATCGTCCCGGACCTGATCACCACCGCCAAGGGCATCGCCGGCGGCCTCCCGCTCGCCGCCGTCACCGGCCGCGCCGAGATCATGGACGCCGCCCACGCGGGCGGCCTGGGCGGCACCTACGGCGGCAACCCGGTCGCCTGCGCCGGTGCGCTGGGCGCCATCGAGACCATGAAGGAGCTCGACCTCAACGCGAGGGCGAAGGCGATCGAGGCCACCATGAAGGCCCGCCTCGGGGCCATGGCCGAGAAGTTCGACCTCATCGGGGACGTCCGCGGCCGCGGCGCCATGATCGCCATCGAGCTCGTCAAGGACCGTACGACCAAGGAGCCGAACCCGGAGGCGACCGCCGCGCTCGCCAAGGCCTGCCACCAGGAGGGCCTGCTGGTCCTGACCTGTGGCACCTACGGCAACGTGCTGCGCTTCCTGCCTCCGCTCGTCATCGGCGAGGACCTGCTCAACGAGGGCCTCGACATCATCGAGCAGGCCTTCACCCGTATCTGAGGCCACCGGAGCAACACGGCAGGTCAGAAGCGGACTCGCACCTTCCGACGCCGGCCGTCACAGGCCTGACATCCCTTGGGATTCCGGGGCTGCGGTGGCGAGCGGCAGAGGGTGTGAAGAAGGTGTGCGAGGTGGTTGTGAGGATGGGATTCTGTCTGTCGTACGCCGTCGCCCTGCCGTAGGTTCTACCCAGATGAGAGATACACCCCGCCCACAGGGGACTGTGGGCGACATCAGGCCGGGGCCTCCCCAGCTTCGACCTGGTCGTGCCCTCGCGCACACAACTGGAGCCTCCGGCTCCGGATCTCCTCACCGATCGGATGGTCGCCCGCCCCAAACCCCCCGGGGCGGCCGACCATCCGATCCGATCGGCCGCCCCGGAACCACCCCCCCTGTTCCGGGGCGGCCGGCCTTCCTCACCCTCCTTCTCGGAATTCCGGCCCTCCTCTTCGCCCTGATCACCTGGCAGGTCGTGGAGGACGGGCCGCTTCTGCGTGTCGACGAGCGGGTCAGCCGCGCACTGGTCCACCCGGACCGCTTCTCCGCGGGCCTGGCCGATCTGGGCAATGTCGAGATCGCGATCCCGGTCCTGGTCGCGGCCATCCTCCATTCGGCCTGGCAGGCCCGCCGCGCGGGTACGGACCGCTGGTGGCTGCCGCCCACCGCGGCCGCCGTCCTGATGGCACTGGTCCCGGCCCTGGTGGTCCCCCTGAAGGAACTCACCGACCGCCCGGGCACGGACGTCTCACCCGGGACCGGCTACTACCCCTCGGGCCACACCGCCACGGCCGCCGTCGCGTACGGCGCCGCCACCCTGCTCGTACTGCCCTGGCTGCGCACCACCCGCACCCGCCGCGCACTCGTCATCGGCTACGGCCTTGTCGTCCTCGGCGTCTCCTTCGGCCTGGTCCGCCGCGGCTGGCACTGGTCGCTGGACGTGGTGGGCAGCTGGTGCCTGTGCACGGTCCTGCTGCTGGGGTTCTGGCTCCTCCTGGCGCGGCACAGCCGCCGCTGAACTCCTGGGCACACTGGGCGTCGTCGCTGCCGGCGGGGGACGCCCGCAGCGCCGCACTCCCACTGGGCACAGGTCTGTCCGGTCCGCGTCGGCCGCACGGGCGGCCGACGAGAGCGCGGTGAGGCGGTCAAGGCCTACGGTTCAGCCGTCGCCCTCCGTCGCCAGACCCGCCGCCGCCTCGTGCATCGCCAGTTCGAGCAGCGCCGGGTCGGTCAGGGTGCCGGAGCCGTCCGGCGGGACCAGCCAGCGCACCCCTCCCCCGGCCACCCGTCCCGGGTACGGCACGACGATCCACGTGCCGGCCCCGGCCGTACGGATGCCGGTGCCGAGCCAGCGGGCCGCGGTGCCCGGGGGCACGAAGAAGCCCATCCGTGCGTCGCCGAAGTCGACGAGCACCGGGCCGAGCTGGTCGAGGATGCGGGTCAGGACGTCGAGCGTCGGATAGCCGAGCTCACCCGGCAGGATCAGTACGTCCCAGGCCCGGCCCGCCGGAAGAAGGGCGACCCCGAGGGGGTTGCGCTCCCACTCCCAGCGGCAGGCCTCGGGATCCGGTGCGACGGATGCCAGCCATTCGACCGCCGTCTTCGCCCCTGTCATGAGAAGACCTCCCTTTCTCTCGTCGACGCTGGTCGCGTCACGAGGGAGAGGAAGGTCTCCCGGCGAGCATTACGCGGGTTCCGACCACCCGTTGGAGTGAATCAGATCACATACGATCGTTCAGCTGTCGAATCCCAGCCCGAGCTTGTCCATGGTCCGCAGCCACAGGTTGCGCCGCCCGCCGTGCGAGTCGGCGCGGGCCAGCGACCACTTGGTGAGGGCGATACCGGTCCAGGCGAAGGGCTCCGGCGGGAAGGGCAGCGGCTTCTTGCGGACCATCTCCAGCGCGGTCCGCTCGGTGCTCTCCCCGGCCAGCAGGTCCAGCATCACGTCCGCCCCGAACCGGGTCGCCCCGACGCCGAGCCCCGTGTAGCCGGCCGCGTACGCCACCCTGCCCTGGTGGGCGGTGCCGTAGAACGCGGAGAACCGCGAGCAGGTGTCGATCGCGCCGCCCCACGCGTGCGTGAAGCGGAGGCCCTCCAGCTGCGGGAAGCAGCTGAAGAAGTGCCCGGCGAGCTTGGCGTAGGTCTCCGGCCGGTCGTCGTACTCGGCGCGCACCCGGCCGCCGTACGGGTAGACCGCGTCGTAACCGCCCCACAGGATCCGGTTGTCGGCGGAGAGCCGGAAGTAGTGGAACTGGTTCGCCGAGTCCCCGAGCCCCTGCCGGTTCTTCCAGCCGACCTCCGCGAGCTGTTCCTCGCTCAGCGGCTCGGTCATCAGCGCGTAGTCGTAGACCGGCACGGTGTACGCCCTCACCCGCTTGACCAGGTTCGGGAAGATGTTCGTGCCGAGCGCGACCCGCCGGGCCCGGACGGAGCCGTACGGGGTGCGGACGGCCATGCCGGCGCCGTACGGCTTCAGGTTCAGGGCGGGTGTGTGCTCGTAGATGCGGACGCCGAGTCGCAGGCAGGCCCGCTTCAGGCCCCACACGAGCTTGGCCGGGTTGAGCATGGCCACGCCCCGGCGGTCCCACAGTCCCGCCTCGAAGGTCGGTGAGGCGACCTGCTCGCGCACCGCGTCGGCGTCGAGGAAGTCGACGCCGTCGGCGAGGCCCTTCTCCTGGAGTTCCTCGTACCAGTCGCGCAGCTCCCACGCCTGGTACGTCTCGGTCGCCACGTCGATCTCGCCGGTGCGCTCGAACTCGCAGTCCAGGTCGTGCCGGGCGACCGCCTTCTCGATCTCGTCGAGGTTGCGGGCGCCCAGCTCCTGGAGCTTGTGGATCTCGTCCGGCCAGCGGGTCAGCCCGTTGGGCAGACCGTGGGTGAGGGAGGCGGCGCAGAAGCCGCCGTTGCGACCGGAGGCGGCCCAGCCCGCCTCTCGGCCCTCCAGCAGGACGACATCCCGCTCGGGGTCGCGCTCCTTCGCGTTGAGCGCGGTCCACAGCCCGCTGTAGCCGCCGCCGACGACCAGCAGGTCGCAGGTCTCGGCGCCGGTGAGGGCGGGTTCGGGGTGGGGCCTGCCGGGGTCGTCCAGCCAGTACGGCACCGGCTGTGCTTCGGAAAGTGCCTTCGTCCAACGGCTCATGGCGCTCGGGGCCATGATTTCAACTCCCTACAGGGGTTTTTCGAAAGGCCTGCTGAGAAGGCCTATGCCTTTTGCTTGTTGCGGCGGTTGCCGATGACCATCGAAGTCAGGACCAGGAGCACGGCGACGAGGAACATGGTCGTTCCGATGACGTTGATCTGGACGGGTGTTCCGCGCTGTGCCGAGCCCCAGACGAACATGGGGAAGGTGACGGTCGAGCCCGCGTTGAAGTTGGTGATGATGAAATCGTCGAAGGAGAGCGCGAAGGCGAGCAGTGCGCCCGCCGCGATCCCTGGAGCGGCGATCGGCAGGGTCACCCGGACGAAGGTCTGGAAGGGCCCGGCGTACAGGTCCTGGGCCGCCTGCTCCAGGCGCGGGTCCATCGACATCACGCGCGCCTTGACCGCCGTCACGACGAAGCTCAGGCAGAACATGATGTGGGCGATGAGGATCGTCCAGAAGCCCAGCTGCGCGCCCATGTTGAGGAACAGCGTGAGCAGCGAGGCCGCCATGACGACCTCGGGCATCGCCATCGGCAGGAAGATCAGCGAGTTCACCGCGCCGCGGGCGCGGAAGCGGTAGCGCACCAGCGCGAAGGCGATCATCGTGCCGAGGGCGGTCGCGCCGAGCGTCGCCCAGAACGCGATCTGGAGGCTGATGGACAGCGAGCCGCACATGTCGGCGACCCCACAGGGGTCCTTCCAGGCGTCCAGGGAGAACTGCTGCCACTGGTAATTGAAGCGGCCCTTCGGCTTGTTGAAGGAGAACACCGTGACGACGACGTTCGGCAGCAGCAGATATCCGAGCGTGATCAGTCCGGCGATGACGACGAGATGGCGCTTGAGCCAGTTGACGAAGGTCATTTAAACCAGATCCTCCGTGCCGGACCTACGGATGTAGAGCGTGACCATGAAGAGAATCGCGGCCATCAGGATGAAGGAGAGGGCCGCCGCCGTCGGATAGTCGAGGATCCGCAGGAACTGCGTCTGGATGACGTTTCCGACCATGCGGGTGTCCGTCGAGCCGAGCAGATCGGCGTTGACGTAGTCGCCGGCCGCGGGGATGAAGGTCAGCAGGGTCCCGGAGACCACGCCCGGCATGGACAGCGGGAAGGTGACCTTGCGGAAGGTGGTCACCGGCTTTGCGTACAGATCGCCCGCCGCCTCGTGCAGCCGCCCGTCGATGCGCTCCAGGGAGGTGTACAGCGGCAGGATCATGAAGGGCAGGAAGTTGTACGTCAGACCGCACACCACCGCGAGCGGGGTGGCGAGGACGCGGTCGCCGGTGGTCCAGCCGAGCCAGTTGGTGACGTCCAGGACGTGCAGCGTGTTGAGGGCGCCGACGACCGGGCCGCTGTCCGCGAGGATCGTCTTCCAGGCGAGGGTGCGGATCAGGAAGCTGGTGAAGAACGGCGCGATCACCAGGACCATGATCAGGTTCCGCCAGCGTCCCGCGCGGAACGCGATCAAGTACGCGAGCGGGTAGCCGAGAACGAGACACAGGATCGTGGCCGCGCCGGCGTACAGGATCGAGCGCAGGAACTGCGGCCAGTAGTCGGCCAGCGCGTCCCAGTAGGTGGCGAAGTGCCAGGTGACCTTGTAGCCCTGCTCCAGGGAGCCCGTCTGCACGGACGTGGAGGCCTGGTAGATCATCGGCAGCGCGAAGAAGATCAGCAGCCACAGGATGCCGGGCAGCAGCAGCCAGTACGGCGTGAAGCGGCCCCTCCTGCGCGGGGGCTTCTTCTCGGGGGCGGTCGGGGAGAGAGGCGGCGGCGCCTCGGTGAGCGTCGCCATCAGACCGTCGCCTCTTCCTGGATGCCCGCGTCGATGTCCTGGGCGGCGTCCAGGCCGAAGGTGTGGGCCGGGTTCCAGTGCAGGACGACCTCGGCGCCGGGCACCAGCCGGGCGTCGCGGTCGATGTTCTGGGCGTAGACCTCGAACTCGGGGCAGACGGGGCTGTCGATGACGTACTGCGTGGAGACGCCGATGAAGCTCGAATCGGCGATCCTGCCGGTGATCCGGTTGCGACCGTCGGGGATCTCACCGGCCTCGTCGGCGTGGGTGAGGGAGATCTTCTCGGGCCGGACACCGACGAGCACCTTGCCGCCGGTCGTGGTCGGCCCGGAGTAGCGCGCCTCGGGCAGGACCAGCTTTCCGCCGCCCGCCTTCAGCACGATCTCGCCGCCGCTCTTCGCGTCGACCTCGGCCTCGATGAGATTGGAGGTGCCGAGGAAGTTGGCGACGAAGGTGGTGTTCGGGTTCTCGTACAGGTCGGTGGGCGAGCCGAGCTGCTCCACGCGGCCCGCGTTCATCACGGCGACGGTGTCGGCCATGGTCATGGCCTCCTCCTGGTCGTGCGTGACGTGCACGAAGGTGATGCCGACCTCGGTCTGGATCCGCTTGAGCTCCAGCTGCATCTGGCGGCGCAGCTTGAGGTCGAGGGCGCCGAGGGGCTCGTCGAGGAGCAGCACCTTGGGCGTGTTGATCAGGGCTCTGGCCACCGCCACGCGCTGCTGCTGGCCGCCGGACAGCTGGTGCGGCTTCTTGCGCGCCTGCTCCCCCAGCTGGACGAGTTCCAGCATGTCCTCGACCTGCTTCTTCACCGACTTGATGCCGCGGCGGCGCAGACCGAAGGCGACGTTCTCGAAGATGTCGAGGTGCGGGAAGAGGGCGTACGACTGGAAGACGGTGTTCACCGGCCGCTTGTAGGGAGGCAGCCGGGTGACCTCCTGGTCGCCGAGGTGCACGGTGCCCGTCGTGGGCTCCTCGAGCCCGGCGATCATGCGCAGGGTGGTCGTCTTGCCGCAGCCGGAGGCGCCGAGCAGGGCGAAGAAGGAGCCCTGGGGCACGGTCAGGTCGAGCGGTTGCACCGCGGTGAAGCCGTTGTCGTACGTCTTGCTGATGCCGGCGAGGCGGACGTCGCCGCTGGTCTCGGTGTTCTTGTTCGTCACGGTGGTCACGCCCCAGTCAGCTTCGCGAACTTCTCTTCAAAGGCCGTCTCTTCCTTCGAGCTCAGGGAGCGGAAGGCGTGGGACTTCGCGGCCATGGCCTTGTCGGGGATGATCAGCGGGTTGTTCGCCGCATCCGGGTCGAGCTTCTCCAGCTCGGGCTTCACACCGTCGACGGGCGACACGTAGTTGATGTACGCGGCGAGCTCGGCGGCCGGCTTGGGCTGGTAGTAGAAGTCGATGAGCCGCTCGGCGTTCGTCTTGTGACGGGCCTTGTTGGGGATCAGCATGTTGTCGGTCGACGTCATGTATCCGCTGTCCGGGATGATGAAGTCGATGTCGGGGCTGTCCGCCTTCAGCTGTACGACGTCCCCGGCCCAGGCCACACAGGCGGCGAAGTCGCCGCTGGTCAGGTCGGAGGTGTAGTCGTTGCCGGTGAAGCGGCGAATCTGCCCCTTGTCGACGGCCTTCTGGAGCCGGGCGATGGCCGCGTCGTAGTCGTCGGCGGTGAAGTTCGCCGGGTCCTTGCCCATGTCGAGCAGGGTCATCCCGATGCTGTCGCGCATCTCCGACAGGAAGCCCACCCGGCCCTTGAGCTTGGTGTTGTCGAGCAGATCGGAGATCGACTTCACCTCGACGCCGTCGAGGGCCTTCTTGTTGTAGGCGATGACGGTCGAGATGCCCTGCCACACATAGGAGTACGCCCGCCCCGGGTCCCAGTCGGGATCACGGAACTGCTGGGACAGGTTGGCGTAGGCGTGCGGCAGGTTGGAGGCGTCCAGCTTCTGGACCCATCCGAGACGGATCAGACGCGCCGCGAGCCAGTCCGTGAGGACGATGATGTCGCGCCCGGTGTCCTGCCCGGCGGCGAGCTGCGGCTTGATCTTCCCGAAGAACTCGACGTTGTCGTTGATGTCCTCGGTGTACTTGACCGAGATGCCGGTCTGTTTCTTGAACTGGTCGAGCGTGGGGTGGTGCTTCTCGCTCTCGTCCACGTCGATGTACTCGGTCCAGTTGGAGAAGTTGACGACCTTCTCCTTGGCCGAGTGGTCCTCCGCGGAGACGCCGCCCTGGGTGTTGCCGGCCGCGGGGATACCGCAGGCGCTCAGCGTGCCGAGGCCGCCGACCGCGAGCGCGCCGCCCGCGGAGGCGCGCAACAGGGACCGCCGGGTCATGGCGGCCCGGCCATTGCGGAAACTGCGCCGCACGGCGGCCACTTGGGCCGGCGACAGGCGGTCGGGCTCGTACTGCTCCATGCGCTGGTGCCCTTTCGGGAAAGTGGGCGGCCGCGGGTCAGACGGCCTGCACAACGGCTATCGGTCCCCGAAGATCGTGCGGTGCCAGTCCTTCCTGACCACCGCCGTATTGTCGAACATAACGTGCTTGATCTGGGTGTACTCCTCGAACGAGTACGAGGACATGTCCTTGCCGAAGCCGGACGCCTTGTACCCGCCGTGCGGCATCTCGCTGATGATCGGGATGTGGTCGTTGACCCACACGCACCCGGCCTTGATCTCCCGCGTGGCGCGGTTCGCCCGGTAGACGTCCCGGCTCCAGGCGGAGGCGGCAAGCCCGTAGGGGGTGTCGTTGGCGAGCCGGATGCCCTCGTCGTCGCTGTCGAAGGGCAGCACGACGAGGACCGGCCCGAAGATCTCGGACTGGACGATCTCGCTGTCCTGAGCGGCGTCGGCGACGAGGGTGGGCTTGTAGTACGCCCCCTTCGCGAGCTCCCCGCCCGGCGCCTCCCCTCCGGCCACCACGCGCGCGTAGCCACGCGCACGGTCGACGAACCCGGCGACCCGGTCCCGCTGGACGTGCGAGATCAGCGGCCCGAGATCGGTACCCGCGGCGAACGGGTCCCCGAGCCGTACGGTCTCCATGAGGGCGGCGGTGCGCTCCACGAACGCCTCGTACAGGGGCCGCTGCACGTACGCGCGCGTGGCGGCCGTGCAGTCCTGCCCGGTGTTGATGAGCGCGCCCGCGACGGCCCCGTTGACGGCGGCCTCCAGGTCGGCGTCGTCGAAGACGACGAAGGGGGCCTTGCCGCCGAGCTCCAGATGCAGCCGCTTGACGGTGGCGGTGGCGATCTCGGCGACCCGCTTGCCGACGGCCGTGGACCCGGTGAACGAGGTCATGGCCACGTCGGGATGCCCGACCAGACGCTCCCCCGCCTCCTTCCCGGTCCCGGTGACGATGTTGACGACACCGTCCGGGATCCCGGCGTCGGTGGCGGCCTGGGCGAAGAGAAGGGAGGTCAGCGGGGTGAGCTCGGCGGGCTTCAGCACGATGGTGTTGCCCGCGGCGATCGCCGGAAGGATCTTCCAGGCGGCCATCTGCAGCGGATAGTTCCAGGGCGCGATGGACCCGACGACCCCGATGGGCTCCCGCCGGACATAGGACGTGTGGTCCCCGGAGTACTCACCGGCGGACTGCCCCTGCAGATGCCGCGCGGCCCCGGCGAAGAACGACGTGTTGTCGATGGTCCCCGGAACGTCGAACTCCCGGGTCAGCTTCAGCGGCTTCCCGCACTGCAGCGACTCAGCGCGGGCGAAGTCCTCGGCCCGCTCGGCGAGCACGGCGGCGAACCGGTGCAGGGCGTCGGACCGCTCACCGGGAGTGGCTCCCGCCCAGCCCGGAAAGGCGGCGCGAGCCGCGGCGACGGCGGCGTCCACGTCCTCCACGCCCGCCAGCTCGTAGGTGAGGACCTCCTCGCCGCTCGCGGGATCCACGACCGCGTGGGTACGCCCGGAGGTCCCCTTGGTGAGACGCCCTCCGATGAACTGCGCGCCTTCGGCGAACCGCTCCTGGGCCGCGAACCGGTCCGGGGTGGCACTGCCCGGCTTGTGCATGTCGCTCTCCTCCGCCGTCATCCCTCGGTCCCGAGGGCGGGTGGCGTAGCTCCAGCTCGATTTGAGTGCCGATCCTGACAGAGCAATGACACTCCTACAAGTGATTCCGTTGTTGCCTTTCGGTTACGCGACGGAATCTGTCGACCAGGTGTCGAGTCGCCCCCGAAAAGGAAGGACGGAATGTCCGTGGCAGCTGTCAGACTCGCGTGCATGGGGAAGATCACGGGGAAGATCGATTCACAGGATGCCCTGGTCAAGCAGGTCCGGGCCGGAGCGAAGGTGAAGTATCTGCACTTCTGGGGGCACCGCCCGCGTCCGGACGGCCGAGTCGGCGCGAGCTGTCTGAGCCAGTGGTGGCCGTCACCCTTCGTGGTGGACGGAGTGACCTATGCGACCGCCGAGCACTGGATGATGGCGGGCAAGGCGCGACTTTTCGAAGATCAGGAGGCCGAACGCCGGGTCCTGGCCGCCGGCCACCCCTCCCAGGCCAAGGCCGCGGGCCGCCTGGTCCGCGGCTTCGACGAGCAGGTCTGGCGGCGAGAGCGCTTCGGCATCGTCGTCGAGGGCAGCGTCCACAAGTTCACGGCCCACCAGGACCTGCGGCAGTTCCTGCTGAACACCGGTGACCGAGTCCTCGTGGAGGCCAGCCCGGTGGACCGGGTATGGGGCATCGGCCTGGCGGCCGACGACGAGGCGGCGAGCGCCCCCGACCGCTGGCGGGGCCCGAACCTCCTGGGCTTCGCCCTGATGGAGGCGAGGCACCGCCTCAGAGACGCCTGAAGGGGACCGCCTCCCGGCGATCCCCTTCGCACTTCCCGTCCGTACTACGCCACCGAGGCGGCCGTCGCCACGACGGCGAGGGAGCCGTCGTAGTAATCGGAGTCGTCCTCCGAGTTGATGGCGGCGGTGATGCCGATGACGAGCAGCACGATCACGGCGATGCCGAGGATCGTCCCGATGATCCCCATGATGAAGCCGGCCTGCGCCTGCCCGTGGTTGGTGGCCTCGCCCCGCTCGGCCCGCTTGCGCCCCTTGATCCCGAACACGATGGCGAGGACCCCGAGCACCAGCGAGAGGATCCCGTACATGCAGAACAGGGCGCAGGACAGGATGCCCAGCACCATCGCGGCGACACCCATGCCGTTCTGCGGGGGCATCGGCGGGGCCCAGCCGCCGTACCCCTGCGGGCCCTGCGGATACGTGGGGTAGCCGTAGCCGACCGGAGCGCCGGGACCCTCGGGCCCGATGGGCGGGGGCGGCACGGAGGCGGGCCCGCCGGGTATGCCCTGCTCGGGGGCGGGGTAGCCGTAGCCGGGAGGCGGAAAGCCGTACCCGCCGTTCGGCATGGACGTCACCGTGGCCTGATCATGCACGGAAGAAGACGGCGGCTGACTGTCCCCGGGCGACGGACTCTTCTCCAGCGAGGGCCCACTCTCCGGCACCGCCCAAGGATCCCGCCCGGCTTCCCCGCTCGACTGCGTCCCATCCGCCATGCCCATGTCCCCCTATGTCGTTCGTCCGGCCATGCTACGTCAGCTGCGACTGGCTGAAACGGGGCGCCTATTGGGGTGCCGGGTCCGGTTGTCGGGCGGCTGCGGGCCGGTGGGGGCTGGTCGCGCAGTTCCCCGCGGGCAGCTGCGCTGGGCTTGGACCGGGCGCCTATCGAGGTGCCGGGTTCGGTTGTCGGGCGGCTGCCGGCCGGTGGGGGCTGGTCGCGCAGTTCCCCGCGCCCCTGGGGGGTTGCAGTGACCCTGCGCCAGGACGGACCGTGCGGCACGACGGGCCGTAAGCCGCGTACGGCGCGAAGGGGACGGGGTGGGGGGTGTCCGCCCGCAGCGGCCGGCGTCCGTTACCGAGCCCCTTCTCAAGCAACAGCAACCGCCGGACCGAGGACGGATACCCCCCACCCCGGCCCCGACCCCACCACCGGGGCCCATGCGCTACGCACGCCCCCACCGAACCCGCAGCTGCGCCGCAGGCATCCAGGGGCGCGGGACTGTGTCCATATGCGGCTCCGCCGCGTGGGCGCAAAAACCCCCCGCCCCCACCGACCCGCAGACACCCCCCGCCCTAACATGTTCCGCATCGATCAGCCGATCACCGCGCCCCCGCACCACGCAAGGCGGCGCCCACCAAGGGGAGGCCCCCATGACGACCACCGACCACGACCTCCACGCCTTCATCGCCGACCTGCCCAAGGCCGAACTCCACGTCCACCACGTCGGCTCCGCCTCCCCCCGCATCGTCTCCGAACTCGCCGCCCGCCACCCCGACTCCAAGGTCCCCACCGACCCCGAAGCCCTGGTCGACTACTTCACCTTCACGGACTTCGCCCACTTCATCGACGTCTATCTCAGCGTCGTGGACCTCATCCGCACCCCCGAGGACGTACGCCTGCTCACCTACGAGGTCGCCCGGGACCTCGCCCGCCAGAACGTCCGTTACGCCGAGCTCACCATCACCCCGTTCTCCTCCACCCGCCGCGGCATCGACGAGCGCGCGTTCATGGAGGCCGTCGAGGACGCCCGCAAGGCGGCGGAGTCGGAGTTCGGCACGGTGCTGCGCTGGTGCTTCGACATCCCCGGCGAGGCCGGACTGGAGGCCGCCGAGGAGACGACCCGCCTCGCCACCGACGACCGCCTCCGCCCGGAGGGCCTCGTGAGCTTCGGCCTCGGCGGCCCGGAGATCGGCGTCCCCCGCCCGCAGTTCAAGCCGTACTTCGATCGCGCGATCGCCGCCGGCCTCCACTCCGTCCCGCACGCCGGCGAGACGACCGGCCCGGAGACGGTGTGGGACGCCCTGACCCACCTGCGCGCCGAGCGCATCGGCCACGGCACGAACTCCTTCCAGGACCCGGCGCTCCTCACGCACCTCGCCGAGCACCGCATCCCGCTGGAGGTGTGCCCCACCTCCAACATCGCGACCCGGGCCGTCCGCACGCTCGACGAGCACCCGATCAAGGAGTTCGTGAAGGCGGGGATCGTCGTCACGATCAACTCCGACGACCCCCCGATGTTCGGCACGGACCTGAACAGCGAGTACGCGGTGGCGGCACGGCTCCTGAACCTCGACGAGGAGGGCCTGGCCGCGCTCGCGAAGAACGCGGTCGACGCGTCGTTCCTCGACGAGCCCGGCAAGACCAGGATCAAGGCCGAGATCGACGCCTACACCACGACCTGGCTCGCGCCGTAGCCCGTAACAACCGCCCCCCACCCCCCACCACAATGAGCGCATGCAGAAGCTGACGGCCGTGGCACACCGCGGCGACCCCTACCGCGTCCGTGAGAACACGATCGGCTCCCTGCGTGCCGCGCTCGACCGGGGCGCGGACGCGGTGGAGATCGACGTACGGCTCACCAGGGACGGCGTACCGGTGCTGCTCCACGACCGGACGCTGAAGCGGCTGTGGGAGCACGACCGCCCCCTGCGGTCCCTGTCGGCGGACGAGGTGCGAGGGCTGACGGACGGCGGGGTGCCGACGCTCGCGGAGGCCCTCGGGGTCACCGACGGCCATCGCCTGATGCTCGACCTGCCCGGCACGAGAGAGGTACGGGTCGCGCGTCGCGTGGTCGACGTGGTCCGCGAGTGCGGTGCGCAGGACCGCGTCTACTACTGCGCGGACGCCACCGCGATGCTCGCCGTGCGCGCGGCGGACCCGTCCGCCGAGATCGCGCTCACCTGGACGACTCTCGCGCCCCCGCGCCCCGCCCTCCTGGACGCGGTGCGGCCCCGCTGGCTCAACTACCGCTTCGGCCTGATGGACCGGGCTCTCGCCGACCGGATCCACGCCGACGGCCATCTGGTCTCCGTCTGGACCCCCGACACCCGCCGCTCGATGCGCCGGCTCGCCGCGATGGGCGTCGACTCGATCACCACGAACCGCGTGGACGTGCTCTGCGCCCTGCGCGCGAACGGGAGTCAGGCCCCGGAGTAGGCCAGCGGCGGCGAGATCGCCTGCGCGTCGGCCCCCTCGCCCAGCCACAGCCGGATCAGCAGGGCCGCGGTCGCCTCGACCAGACCCGCCCGGTCGAGGCCTCCGGCGTTGAGCGGCTCGCAGCCCAGGTCGCGCACGAGTCGTCGTACGACGGTCAGGGCCCCCTCGTCGTCCCCGCACAGCGGCACCGCGAGGGGACGGCCGTCGAAGACGGGCGGGGTCAGCCGCCACACGTCCTCGTGGCACAGGTTGAAGGCCTTCACCACATGGGCCGAGGGCGCGGCCCGGGCGATGCGTTCGGCGGCCGCGGGACCGCCCGCCGTGAGCAGGCCGAAGTCACGGCCGACCGGGTTGGTGCAGTCGATCAGCACTTTCCCGCGCAAGGTCTCCCCGAGTCCCTCGACGACCCCGACCACGGCCTCGTACGGCACCGCGAGCAGCACCGCGTCCGTGCCGGCCTCGGCGGCCTCGCGCAGGTCGCCGCCGGAACGGCTCCCGGTGACCACCCCGTGCCCGGCCCGCCGCCACTGTGTCCCCAGGGCGTCCGCCATACCGCCCCGGCCGATGATCCCCACCCGCATGACGTGTCCTCCTGTCTCGTCCTGTCCTGCCGGAAGCCGTTTCGGATCCCGGTTCTCCTGGTCTCCCACGACAGTAGGAAGCCGCTCGGGCACCATTCGGTACGTGACCGCCGACCTCGCCTTCCTCGCCGACTGCCGTACCCGCCTCGCCTTCGATCTCGTCTCCCACACCTGGAACCCCGTGGTGATCTGGGCGCTCAAGGACGGTCCGGGACGCCCCGGCGAACTGCGCGCACGGATCGGCGGGATCAGCCAGAAGGTGCTCACGGAGACCCTGCGCAGGCTGGAGTTCAACGGGCTGGTCGCCCGGCAGGCGTACGGCGGCTCGCCGCCTCGTGTGGAGTACGAACTGACCGCGCTGGGCCGGTCGTTGCTCGGGCCGATCGAGTCGTTCGGCGCCTGGGCGCACGATCACGGCGACGAGGTGATGGACGCGCAGGAGCGCTACACCCGGGACTCCTGAGCGACGGTCGCCGGGTCTGCGGGGGTCGACCGGGTGAGGTACTGCGGTACGGGGGTGTCGTCCTTGCCGGTGTCGCGGACCAGGCCGTAGCGCCGCACTCCCCGGTCGGGGCCGGTGGTGATGTCCTTCTCCACGGCGTCCCAGGTGGAGGGGAAGACGCTGAGGCCGTAGTCGGCGCCGCGTTCGTTGACGGTGAGGGTGACGCTGCCGTCGATCCAGAAGTACTCGTTCTGCCACATCTGCTGGGTGCCTTCGGGCGGGACGGCGTAGCCGACGGTGGTGTTGCCCATGCCGGTGGCGGTGCTGTCGGTGGCGCTGACGGGGTCGTCCATGCGGCGGCCGCCGCCCGAGGCGACGTGGAAGAGCTCGCCCTTGAGGCCGGTCCAGGCCGGCATGACCAGGCTGCCGGACCGGTACTGCGGCGAGATCTGCCAGCGGACCAGGACATAGCCCTTGCCGGTGAGCGTGACGCTGTCCCCGCGGTGGTTCATGACGGCGTGTGCGCCGCCGGTGCTGGTGACTCCGGTCTCGGGCCGGTGCGGCAGGGCGGCGGGCGGGGTGTCGGGGTCCGGAGCCCGGTCGACGGCGTCGACGACGCTGCCGTAGCGGGCGGTCCTCGTCGGCGTCGCCGAGGGAACGGGGGCCGGTGAGGCCGTCGGCGTGCCCACGGCGGCCGGCGCCGGCGGCCGGTGCGTGCTCGCCGCCGTCGGCGAGACGGCCACTCGGGGCGCCGGGGCGGTGTCGGGGGTCCGTGTGACGACGTAGGCGCCGCCCGCGACGATCGTCGCGCCCGCGGTGGCCGCGACGAGGGGCTGGGTGAGGGCGCCCATCACCTTGGCGGACCAGCTCACGGAGGCGACGGTGGCCGCCGCGGCCGTCTTGCTCCCCAGGGTCAGCGCCAGGGTGAAGCCCACCGGGACCGGCACCAGCGCGATGCCGACGAGCAGTCGCTCGGCCGGTACGACGGCCTCGCGGGTGTCCCCGCAGTAGCCGCAGCCGCGGATGTGCCGGGCCAGCCGCTTGCGCCAGACCGAGTCGGGACGGTTGCTCCAGGGAGCGGTGAGTTCGCGCAGGTCGGGGCATGCGCCGTCGAGGGCGCGGACGATGCCGCGGGAGGTCTCCAGGCGCTCCTTCATCCGCTGGACGCGCACAGCGGCGTGCTGTCGGCTGATGCCGACGGCGGCGGCCAGCTCGCGCCGGGTGAGTTCGCCCGCGACCTCCAGCCACCACAGCGAGAGCAGTTGCCGGTCCTCGTCGTCGAGCCAGCGCACGGCCTCCGCGACCTCGCGCCGCTGTCCTTCCAACTGGAGTCGCAGAACGGTGAGTTCGGCGAAGTCGGCGGCTTCGTGCGCGGCCGACTCGTCGAGCGGGGCGGGGGTCCTGCGGCGGGCCCGGTCCCGTATCTGGCGCATGGCGATGGCGACCAGCCAGGACCGGAAGCTGTCCGGGTCGCGCAGACTGCCGAGGTTGTCGACGGCGCGCAGCATGGTCTCCTGGACGACGTCGTCGACGTCGGCATGGCCGTTCAGGGCGCGGCCGACGATGTTGTACACCAGCGGCAGCCAGCCCTCGACGAGTTCGTCCAGCGCCCGGCGGTCGCCGTCCTGCGCCGCCGCGATGGTGTCGCGCCACTGCCGCGTGTCCACGTCGTCCTTTCCGGCCGGTTGTCCCTTCGTGCATGTCCGCGCATGGAGACGGAGTGAAGGACTCCGCGATAACAGTTTTTCGCTCCCTAGGGGCATCCCCCATCAACTCCCTTATGGAAAGCGGAAGTTGCTCAGGGTTTCACCAGGGTCCGGCCCCTGCTCGCGGACGATCCCGCCCGCGCGGCGGCCACGCAGGATGATCACACACATCCCACGTCCCCAGGAGCCCGCCCATGCGTGACCTCCGTCGCAGAAGCCTCCTCGCCGGCGCCCTCGCCGTGCCCCTGACCGCGAGCCTGCCCGTCTTACCGGCGCGGGCCCGCACCGCCTCAGGCCCGGACGCCGGGGCGTTGCGGGCCGCGATCGCGGGCCTGCCCGACGCGAACGTCACCGCCGCCCTGGTCCGGGTCGGCGGCAGCGACGGCAGCTGGCGCGGCAGCTCGGGCGTGCACGACCTGGAGAGCGGGCGGCCGGCCGATCCCGGCGCGCGCTTCCGGGCCGGCTCGACGACGAAGGTGGTGACGGCGGCGACCGTACTGGGGCTGGTGACCGAGGGGTGGATCGATCTGGGCAGGCCGGTCCAGCACTACCTGCCCGGCCTCCTCGGCAGTCGCTTCCGGCCGGTCACCGTCCGGCAGTTGCTGAACCACACCAGCGGCATCCCGGCCGGCGACGGTCTCGGCACCACCTTCGAGGAGGTGTACGCCCACCGCTTCGACACGCTGGCCCCCGAGCGGGTCGCCGCGTCCGCCGGTGCGAAGGAGCCGGAGTTCTGCCCGGGGAAGCAGCAGCACTACCTCAACATCAACTACACGTTCCTCGGCCTGCTGGTCGAGAGGGTGACCGGTCGGTCGTACGCCGCCGAGGCCGCCCGGCTGGTGCTGGCACCGGCCGGGATGCGGGACACGTACTTCCCGGGCACCGACCCGCGCATCCTCGGCCCGCACAACCGGGGCTACCAGGCGGTGCGCAGGGCCGACGGGACGACGGAGTTCGTGGACGTCACGGAGTGGAACCAGGCGGACCGGTTCGCGGCCGGGGACATGATCTCCACGATCGCGGACCTGGAGCGGCTGCTCACCGGCCTCTTCCGGGGCCGGATCGTCCCGCGGCCGCTGATGAGGGAGGTGTTCTCGGTCCCGTCGGGCATCACCGGCGCGAGTTACAGCGCGGGCGGCCTCCAGCGCTTCGAGATCGAGGGGAAGGTCTACTGGGTCAAGTCGGGCGGCCGGTACGGCTACAACTCGGCGATCGCCGCCACCTGCAACCTGAGCCGCACCCTCGTCTACTCGGTCAACTCCACCGACGCGAAGAGCGAGGACGCGAACCCGGTCGTCGTGCGGATCATCACGGCGGCGCTCAGGTAGCGGACGCGGGGGCGCTCAGGTAGCGGGCACGGCGGCGCTCACGCGCGGACGCGGGGGCGCTCAGGTAGCGGGCACGGCGGCGGTGCCGCGCGGGGCCTCGGGCCGGGTGAGCGCCTCCAGCCGCTTGATCCTCCTGCGGACGACGTACAGCGGGAGCACCCCGAACACCCCGAACGCCATGTCGATCACGCTCCACCAGAACGGGATGCCCCGGATCGGTCCGCAGATCAGCGCGAGCGGGACGATCCCGGCGCAGGCGATCATCCCGAACTCGACGACCCAGATGTTGCGGACCGGGTCCCGGTAGGGGCCGTAGAAGGCGACCGCGATCACCAGGTGGGCGAAGGCCAGCCAGTCGGTGCCGTAGAGGAGGAAGGGGTAGTCGGAGTCGGCGGTGTCGAGCCCGCGCCGGACGCGCGTGATCCAGTCCGTCAGGGCGTCCGGCGCGGGAAGGTGCCGCAGCACGTCCTCGGTCCAGCGCAGTTCGTGGACCAGCGGGAAGGCCGTGGCGCCGCTGAGCACCAGGCAGACGACGAAGAAGACCAGCCATGCGCGGATGCCCCTGAGTTGGGCGGCTCTGTCGCTCATGGCAGCAGCGTACGCCTGGAATTGAACATGTTCAAAACATTGTGGGAGCGGTGTTCGCGGTCAGGACGCCGCCGCCGTCTCGGCGAGCTTCTGGAACTCGCCGAGGTCGTAGTTGGCGAGGGCCGAGTCCAGGTTGGTGAGCGCCCCGAGGTGCTCGATGAACCCCTTCGGGTCGTACTCGATCTGCAGCGTGACCCGGCTCGTGGTGTCACTGAGCCGGTGGAAGGTGACCACGCCCGCGTGGTGAACCCCCTCCACCGTGTGCCAGGCGATGCGGTCCTCGGGGACGACCTCGGTGAGTTCGGCGACGAAGTTCTTGTCGGCGCCGGGGAGTTGCAGTTGCCAGGCGAAGCGGCGCTCGTCCATCCGCTCCACCAGGCGTACGTGGCTCAGGAAATGCGGCCACCGGGTCACATCGCTCCACAGGTCCCACGCCACAGCGACGGGAGCCTCGACATCGACCGTTTCCACGAGGGACGCGGACATGCGGTACCTCTCCTTCTGATCGTCCGGGAGCCGGCCCGGGGGTTGGGGTGCGAAGCGGATACCCCCGTCGGGACGGAACACCCGTGTCAGGAAGGCACCACCGCGGACGTCCCGTGTCGCCGCCTCCGCCCCGCCACCGCGTGCCCCTCACGCTCACAACCCCACGATCACGTTCCACCGCCTCGTGTACTCCCCCCGCTCCTCGGACGTGATGTCCCGCGCGATCACCAGCCGTTCGCGCATCCGGGCGTCCGGGAAGATCAGCGGGTTCTCGGCGAGGGCGGCGGTGTCCTCGTCCTTCGACGCGGCCAGGACGTCCCGCGCCGCGGGTACGGGGCAGACGTAGTTGACCCAGGCGGCGAGCTCCGCGGCGACCTCGGGGGCGTAGTAGTAGTCGACGAGCCGCTCCGCGTTGCTCTTGTGCAGGGCGCGGTCGGGGATCATCAGGGAGTCCGACCAGAGCTCCGCGCCCTCCTCGGGGACGACGAAACGGATGTCGGGGTTGTCGGCCTGGAGCTGGATCACGTCCCCGGAGTAGGCCTGACAGGCCAGGACGTCACCGGTGACGAGGTCCTTGGTGTAGTCGTTGCCGGTGAAGCGGCGGATCTGGCCGCTCCTGACGTACTTCTCGACCTGGTCGCAGACCTCGTGGAAGTCGTCCGGGGTCCACCGGGTGATGTCGACGCCGTTGCCCTGCATCAGCAGTGCGAAGGCCTCGTCGAGCCCGGAGAGCAGGGTGACCCGGCCCTTGAGGTCGCTCGCCCACAGGTCCTTCACGTGCCGGATCTCGCGGCCCAGCCTTCTGCGGTCGTACGCGATCCCGGTGATCCCCGACTGCCACGGCACGGTGTGCTTGCGGCCCGGATCGAAGGCGGGTGAACGCAGCAGCGGGTCAAGGTGCTTCGTGACGTTCGGCTGCCTCGCCCGGTCCATCTCCTGGACCCAGCCGAGCCGTACGAACCGGGCGCACATCCAGTCGCTCATGACGATGAGGTCGCGGCCGGTCTGCTGGTGGTTCATCAGCGCGGGGCTGATCTTGCCGAAGAACTCGTCGTTGTCGTTGATCTCCTCGACGTAGTCGACGGATGTGCCGGTCCGCTTCTCGAAGGCGTCCAGCGTCGGCCGCCGCGTCGAGTCGTCGTCGTCCGTGTCGATGTAGAGCGGCCAGTTCGCCCAGGTCAGCCGCTTGTCGATGGCGGAGCGATCGGGGACGGCCCGGTCGCCCGCGGCCACGTACGCGGCGGGCACCCCGCACCCGGCGAGACCGCCCAGCGCCGCCCCGCCGCCGAGCGCACGCAGCAGGGTCCTACGGGAGAGCGGGGACGGCGTCCTCGGTGTGAGTGGCATGGACGCAGCATGCAGTCCATGGCCGTGGGCCGACAATCGACGCGGCGTCGAGCGGGGCGGGGTGCGGCGGACACCCTGTCGAGCGTCGCCGCACCGCCGCCGCACCGCCGCCGCACCGCGCACCCGCGGTCGAGGAACTACGCGTCCAGCGACGTCATCACGTGCTTGATCCGCGTGTAGTCCTCGAACCCGTAGCCGGACAGGTCCTTGCCGTAGCCCGACTTCTTGAAGCCGCCGTGCGGCATCTCAGCGACCAGCGGAATGTGCGTGTTGATCCATACGCAGCCGAAGTCCAGCTTCTTGGACATCCGCATGGCACGGCCGTGGTCCTTGGTCCACACCGAGGACGCGAGCGCGTACTCGACGCCGTTGGCCCAGGACACGGCCTGCTCCTCGTCGGAGAAGGACTGCACGGTGATGACCGGCCCGAACACCTCGTTCTGGATGATCTCGTCGTCCTGCTGGAGCCCGGACACGACGGTCGGCGCGTAGAAGTACCCCTTCTCACCGACCTGGTGGCCGCCGGCCTCGACCTTGGCGTGCGCGGGCAGCCGCTCGATGAAGCCGGAGACCTGCTTGAGCTGGTTGGGGTTGTTGAGCGGCCCGTACAGCACGTCCTCGTCGTCGGGCTGGCCGGTCTTGGTGTCGGCGGCAGCCTTCGCCAGCGCCGCGACGAACTCGTCGTGGATCGAGGACTGCACCAGCACGCGGGTGGCGGCCGTGCAGTCCTGTCCGGCGTTGAAGAACCCGGCGACCGAGATGTCCTCGACGGCCTTCGGGATGTCGGTGTCCTCGAAGACGACGACCGGGGCCTTGCCGCCCAGCTCCAGGTGCACCCGCTTCAGGTCCTTCGACGCGGACTCGGCGACGGACATGCCGGCCCGCACCGAGCCCGTGATGGAGGCCATCGCCGGCGTGGGGTGCTCGACCATCAGCCGGCCGGTGTCGCGGTCACCGGTGACGACGTTGAAGACGCCCTTCGGCAGGATCCCGCCGATGATCTCCGCGATCAGCACGGTCGAGGCGGGGGTCGTGTCGGAGGGCTTCAGCACCACCGTGTTGCCGGCGGCGATCGCCGGCGCGAACTTCCACACGGCCATCATCATCGGGTAGTTCCACGGTGCCACCTGCGCGCAGACCCCGACCGGCTCGCGGCGGACGATGGAGGTGAGGCCCTCCATGTACTCACCGGCCGAGCGTCCCTCCAGCATCCGCGCCGCACCGGCGAAGAAGCGGATCTGGTCGACCATCGGCGGGATCTCCTCGGACCGCGTGAGCCCGATCGGCTTGCCGGTGTTCTCCACCTCCGCCGCGATGAGCTCCTCGGCCCGCTCCTCGAACGCGTCCGCGATCTTCAGCAGGGCCTTCTGGCGCTCGGCGGGGGTGGTGTCGCGCCAGGCGGGGAAGGCGGCGGCAGCGGCGGCCATCGCCGCGTCCACGTCCGCCTGTCCGGACAGCGGCGCGGTCGCGTACGCCTCACCGGTCGCGGGGTTGACCACGTCCGTGGTCCGTCCATCGGCGGCGTCCCGGAACTCACCGTCGATGTAGTTGCGCAGACGACGCAGCTCGGTGCTCACTGCCGGCCTCCTGAGGGGGTTGGAACTGTCCACTGGCTGAGACATCCACCCTAATCGCCAGGCCCACGTTTTCAACACCCCCGATCCCGCCAAGGCTGCGAAATCCGCAGGTCTCGGACGTGTAAACAACGAATTTCATCGCCTCAACCTTGCGGAACCGACGAGACGTCGTGCACAGTGAGCTCGTGGCCAGTCGAAGTGCAGACCCCAGGGACTCCCGCGAGTCCAGGAGCGAGTCCAGGAACGGCAGCAGCCCGAACCTGGACGCCGTCTCCCTCGCCATCATCGAACAGCTCCAGGAGGACGGCCGCCGTCCGTACGCCGCGATCGGCAAGGCCGTGGGCCTGTCCGAGGCGGCCGTGCGCCAGCGCGTCCAGAAGCTGCTCGACCAGGGCGTGATGCAGATCGTCGCCGTCACGGACCCGCTCACCGTGGGCTTCCGGCGCCAGGCAATGGTCGGTATCCACGTCGAGGGCGATGTCGAGTCCGTGGCCGACGCGCTGACCTCCATGTCCGAGTGCGAGTACGTCGTGATGACCGCCGGCTCCTTCGACCTGATGGTGGAGATCGTCTGCGAGGACGACGACCACCTGCTGGAGGTCATCAACCGACGCATCCGGGCCATCCCCGGAGTGCGCTCGACCGAGAGCTTCGTCTATCTGAAGCTCAAGAAGCAGACCTACATGTGGGGAACCCGATAACCGTGAGGACCCGATAACCGTGAGCTCCAAGGACCTCAGCCGCACCGCGTACGACCACCTGTGGATGCACTTCACCCGCATGTCCTCGTACGAGAACTCCCCGGTCCCGACCATCGTCCGGGGCGAGGGCACCTACATCTACGACGACAAGGGCAGGCGCTACCTCGACGGTCTCGCGGGCCTGTTCGTGGTCCAGGCCGGTCACGGCCGCACGGAACTGGCCGAGGCCGCCTTCAAGCAGGCCCAGGACCTGGCGTTCTTCCCGGTGTGGTCCTACGCCCACCCGAAGGCCGTCGAGCTCGCGGAGCGCCTCGCGCAGCACGCGCCCGGCGACCTCAACAAGGTCTTCTTCACCACCGGCGGCGGCGAGGCGGTCGAGACCGCCTGGAAGCTCGCCAAGCAGTACTTCAAGCTCACCGGCAAGCCCACCAAGCACAAGGTCATCTCCCGCGCGGTCGCCTACCACGGCACCCCGCAGGGCGCCCTGTCGATCACCGGTCTGCCGGCCCTGAAGGCCCCTTTCGAGCCGCTGGTGCCGGGCGCGCACAAGGTCCCGAACACCAACATCTACCGCGCCCCGCTCTTCGGCGACGACCCGGAGGCCTTCGGCCGCTGGGCCGCCGACCAGATCGAGCAGCAGATCCTCTTCGAGGGCCCGGACACGGTCGCGGCGGTCTTCCTGGAGCCCGTGCAGAACGCGGGCGGCTGCTTCCCGCCCCCGCCCGGCTACTTCCAGCGCGTCCGCGAGATCTGCGACCAGTACGACGTCCTGCTGGTCTCGGACGAGGTCATCTGCGCCTTCGGCCGCCTGGGCACGATGTTCGCCTGCGACAAGTTCGACTACGTCCCGGACATGATCACCTGCGCCAAGGGCATGACCTCGGGCTACTCCCCGATCGGCGCCTGCATCATCTCCGACCGTCTGGCCGAGCCGTTCTACAAGGGCGAGAACACCTTCCTGCACGGCTACACCTTCGGCGGCCACCCGGTCTCCGCCGCGGTCGGCCTCGCCAACCTCGACCTGTTCGAGCGCGAGAACCTCAACCAGCACGTCCTGGACAACGAGGGCGCGTTCCGCTCGACCCTGGAGAAGCTGCACGACCTGCCGATCGTCGGCGACGTCCGCGGCAACGGCTTCTTCTACGGCATCGAGCTCGTCAAGGACAAGGCGACGAAGGAGTCCTTCAACGACGAGGAGACCGAGCGGGTCCTCTACGGCTTCCTCTCCAAGGCGCTGTACGACAACGGCCTGTACTGCCGTGCCGACGACCGCGGTGACCCGGTCGTCCAGCTCGCCCCGCCGCTGATCTCCGACCAGGGGACCTTCGACGAGATCGAGCAGATCCTGCGCGCGACCCTCACCGAGGCCTGGACGAAGCTCTAGCCCTCGGCGATTCAGCGGATTGTACGGCCCGGGGTGCGCCCGTCCGAGTGACAGGCGAGCACCCCGGGCCGTGTGCTGTACGGCGTCCCGCCCCCGTCTCCTTAGCGTGCCTGGTAACCGATCGGCCCTGCTTTCGTTCCCCCGCACGGGGGATTGCAAGGCACAACGGACCAGAACGAGGTGTACGCCCATGGAGGCCCCGCCCGACAACGATGTGCTCTGGGCACGCTCCCTGCACTTCACCCACCGCGACGGCTCACCGGCCCTCCAGGGCGTCTCCCTCGGAGTGCGCGAGGGCGAGATCCTCGCCGTGACCGGCCCACGCGGCAGCGGCAAGACCGCACTGCTCAGCTGCCTCGCGGGACTCACGCCGGCCCAACGAGGCGAGGTCTGGTTCAACAGCGCGCCCGTGCACACCATGGGCCCGATGACCCGCGAGCGCCTGCGCCGAGACCGCTTCGGCTGGATCGACCCGGCCCCGGTGCTCGTCCCGGAGCTCAACGCCTGGGAGAACGCCGCCCTGCCCCTCATGCTGCGCGGCACCGGCCGCCGACGGGCACGGACGGCCGCGCTGGAGTGGCTGGAGCGCCTCGACATCGGCGACCGGACCCGCAGGCGCCCGCACGAGCTGACCCAGTCCGAACGCCAGCGCGTCTGCATCGCCCGCGCCCTGGCCCCGGCCCCGTCGGTCCTGTTCGCGGACGAACCGACGGCTCCCCTGCACCGGGCGGACCGCGCACACGTACTGCGAACGCTCACGACGGCCGCCCGCTCCCACGCCATCACCGTGGTCCTGGCGACGCACGACCCCGACACCGCAGCCCTGGCGGACCGCACGGTCACCCTCCTGGACGGACGCCGGGTGAACACCGTGCACCTGCCCCCGATGGCCGACTCGGAAGGCCGTACCGCGTGCTCGCTCTCCGTCTGACCCGGGGCGCCCGTCCCGCCGTACAGCTGCGCCGCCTTCTGGTGGCGCTCGCCTCGGCGGGCACGGGTTTCCTCCTCCTGTGCACCCTCGGCCACGCGATCAGCCACCCCGAGGACCCGTCCGGTGCCCTCCTCCGGCTGGCCTGGTGCCTGACTCCGCTGGCGGCGACCGTCCACTTCAGCCTGGCGGTCGCCCGTACCGACCCGGGCACCCGCCCCCGCCCCGGTCTCGCGGCGATCGGCCTGGGACCGGCCCGCCTGATGGCCGTCACGGCCACGACGACGGCCCTGTCCTGCACGCTCGGCTCGATGCTGGCGCTGCTCTTCTTCCTCCATCTGCGGGGCGATCTGACGGGCATGCCCTTCGACGGGGCGGCGGCGGACTTCCTGGCGGCGGACGCCCCCCTCCCCCTGCCGGCGGCCCTGACCCTGCTGGGCCTGGTCCCGGCGATCGCGTCGGTGACGGTGGGACTCGTCCTGCGGCCCCGGGACGACAGACCGGCGGCGGCAAGGAGGGAGGCACGGTCGTACGGCCGCTTCGGGGCGTACGGCAGGACGGCGGCCCGGGAGACCTTCGGGGCGTACGGCCGCTTCCGGGGTCACTCCGCCGCGGCCGGTCGTACCGCCGGGACGGCTCCCGCCCCGCAGCGGGACGGCACCCCGCGGACGCGGGCGAGCGACAACGCCCCAACAGCGGCCCCCGCCGAGGACGCCCGGGCCGCGGACACCCGGACCGAGGACCACAGGATCGACGGCAACCGGTCCGAGGACCTCGCCCCGGAGGCGCTCCCCGCCCTCCGGGAAGCCCCCAAGGGCCTGCCCTGGGGCATCGCCGTCCTCGCCGCGGGGCTCGCCGTGGAGGCGTACGCCAACCGGCAGGGAACCGCTGCGGCCACCCCCCTGCCCGGCGGTCTCGTGGGCACTCCCTCCGTCCTCGTCGGCTGGCTCCTCACCGCCGCAGGGCTGGCGATCGCGGGGCCCGGCCTCACCCACCTGTGCGGCCGTCTCCTGCAGTCCACCCGGCCCGGCGCGCTCCGTCTCCTCGCCGGCAGAGTCCTCATGGCGGAGTCCACCCGGATCGGCCGGCCCCTGGGCATCGTCTGCGCGGTGACCTCCGGCGCCTACGCCATGACCACGCTGTACGACCCCACGAGCCCCGAGGTCGGCCCCCTGACGACCCTCGGCCTGCTCCTCGTGACGGGCTGCGCCCTCGCCACGCTGCTGACGGCCGCCGTGGAGGCGAAGCACGCGAGGTCGGACACCACGGCCGCGCTGCTCCGCCTCGGCGCCCCCGCGACCATGCTGCGCAGTGCCGCGGCCCTCCGCGCCGGCGCCCTGCTGGCCCTCTTCGGCCCGCTCACCCTGGTCGTGGCCGAGCTGGCGGCCCTCCCGCTGACGTCCTGAGAAAAAACTCTCTCCCCACCGATGAGTTCCGCCGCACCCGCCCGTCTACCCCCCGTACAGCACGCACCCGATGGGAGAGACTCCGATGACTGCGCCGGCCTACCAGCAGATGATCTTCGTCAACCTGCCCGTGAACGACCTCGATGCCTCGAAGAAGTTCTTCACGGAGCTCGGCTACTCGCTCAACCCGCAGTTCAGCGACGACAATGCGGCCTCGGTGGTGATCAGTGACACCATCGTCGCGATGCTGCTCACGAAGCCCTTCTACGCGACCTTCACCAAGAAGGAGATCGCGGACGCCACACAGACCAGCGAGGTCCTGGTCGCGCTGAGCGCGGAGAGCCGCGCGAAGGTGGACGAACTGGTCGACAAGGCGCTCGCGGCGGGCGGCTCCCCCTCCGGCGAGACCCAGGACCACGGTTTCATGTACGGCCGCTCCTTCGACGACCTCGACGGCCACACCTGGGAGGTCATCTGGATGGACCCGGCGGCGATCCAGGGCTGACCCCCGGGTCGCGACACCGGCCGGAACAGGGCGTGCAAGCATGGGCGGGTGCAGACGAGCCCCGCCCATGCGGCACATCACGACGACCGTGAGATCGAGACCGTCGAGGAGTTCGACGCGGTCGTCTCGACCCGCGGCTCCCTCACCGGCTTCCGCGTCCAGTCCGTCGATCTGACCGACCGGACAAGGGAATTGCTCGCCACCGACACCGCGGGCGCCGTCTTCCTCGGCTGCCCGATGCGGGAGAACGCGGCAGAGAAGCTGCGCACGGACGGCGCCCTGGTCTTCCCGCCCGTCCCGGGCCTGCCCTTCGACCCGTACCGCGGACTGCTCTACTCCCCCGAGGAGTTGTTCGACGGGCTGGAGAAGGGCTACGAGCAGACGCCCGACGCGCTCGCCTACGCCTGGTTCCAGCGCACCAGGGCCGACGGCGACATATACGCGTCGATGCTGCGCTCCGTCCACGACGACGCCGTCTCCGACGCCCTCGACGAACTCCTGCGCGGCGCGAAAGTCGTGGGGGTGATGGGCGGTCACGCGATGGCCCGGGGCACGGAGGCCTACGCCGGCGCCGCCCGACTCGGCCGCGAGCTGACCCGGGCCGGGTTCACCGTGGCCACCGGGGGCGGGCCGGGCGCGATGGAGGCCGCCAACCTCGGCGCCCACGCGGCCCCCTTCGAGGACAGCATGCTGGACGAGGCGTGCGAACTACTCGCCAAGGCGCCGTCGTTCACGCCCTCGATCACCGACTGGGCGCGCGCCGCCTTCGAGGTCCGCGCCCGGTGGCCCCGGGGCGGTCACTCCGTCGGCATCCCGACCTGGTTCTACGGGCACGAGCCGCCGAACGCCTTCGCCTCGCACATCGGCAAGTACTTCGCCAACGCCACCCGCGAGGACGGTCTGCTGGCCCGCTCCACCGCGGGCGTCGTGTTCCTGCCGGGCGCCGCCGGCACCGTGCAGGAGATCTTCGACAACGCGACGCCCAACTACTACGAGTCGCGCGGCGAGCCCACGCCGATGGTGCTCGTGAACCGCGTGCACTGGACGGAGAAGCTGCCCACCTGGCCGCTGCTCCAGGCGCTGGCGCGGGAGCGGTCAATGGAGGCCCGAATCGCCCTGGTTGACCGGATCGAGGAGGCTCCGGCGGCACTGAAACGTCTCACACGGTAATAAGAATGCAAAGCCAACGGTTGTAGGGCGCCTACACGTTGACACTTCTTATGCAGCGCTTATAGACCTGTGAGACTCGTGGGGATGGTGAGGACACATCACCATCCTCTCAACCCCCCGCATTTGCGCACCCCGTGAAGGACGAACGTGGCATTCACGCCCATATCCCGCCGCACCTCCCGCGCCGCGCGCTTCCTCGGCGTCGCCGCCGCCTCGACCGCGATCGTGCTCAGCGCCTCCAGCAACGCCCTTGCCTGCAACATCAAGGAGTTCTCCGCCGAGGCCAAGTGTGACGGCGAGAAGGGTGTCATCACCGTCACCGACGTGGACAAGGCCGGTGTCGAGGCCACGGTGTCCGTGTACCTCCAGAACAACGGCGCCGACGCCAAGAAGGTCGGCGAGCAGACGGTGAAGGGTTCCAAGGACGGAACCACCATCACCTTCGAGGAGGACTGGGCGCCCAACGCCGAGTACCGCATCCACGTCGAGGCCCTGCCCTACATCAAGGGCGAGGACATCAAGCCGAACCTGATCACCCCGGCGACCGCCTGCAAGACCGAGGACACGCCGACCCCGACGCCCACGCCCACCCCGTCGGACTCCGCCAGCACCCCGGCCGAGGAGTCCCCGACCCCGACCCCGTCGGCCTCCGAGGGCACCACCGCCCCGGCGACCGTCGAGAGCAACGCCCCGTCGCCGGCCGCCGGTGACTCCAACCTCGCCGAGACCGGCGCCAACTCCAACACCGGTCTGATCGCCGGGATCGCGATCGCGCTCGTGGCGATCGGCGGCGGAGCGGTCTTCTTCGGCCTGCGCCGCCGTGGAGCGAGCAGCTCCCGCTGACGCCCACAGCATTTCGACGGCCCGTCCCTCCAACGGGGGCGGGCCGTCGCCATGTTCACCGGAAACCCACCGGCACGAGGTTCACCCCTCCCCTTGGCGCCCGCTCCCCCGGGTCACCCGAAGCTCGCCCGCTCCAGCCAGAACTCCAGCAGCCGGCGCTCTCCGAGCACCTCCAACTCCGGGCTGTCCAGCGGCAGTCGGCGGTAGAAGGCGAGCATGACCGAGGTCAGCGGCCCCCGCAGCGCGACGGTCGCCTTCTCGTGCCCGCGCCGCCAGGCGATGACGTCCTCGGTGAATCCGATCAGCCACTCCGCGTTCAGCTCCGCGGCCGTGTCGGTGGCGTGCAGATGGATGCTCCGCCCCGGCCCGCGCAGCTCCCGTGCCTCGTCGTGCGGCATGGTCCGCTGCACGAACTCCACGATCTGCAGCCACTCGTCGATCGCGTCGGCGGCGATCTCCGGGGCGACCTCGTAGGGCAGCCCGGCGGCGAGCGTGGCGTCGGCGCGGTGGACGGTCAGCTCGTGCGCCATCCGCCGGGCCCAGAACCCGGAGGTGGGAACCCCGGCCCAGGACCACACCTCGGTGTCCGGCCCGGCCTCCCGCAGCGCGGCGACGAGCATGTCGCCGGTCTCGGCGAGCCACGCGTCCAGCTCACCCGCGTCCTCGGGCCCCTCCCCCGACGGCACCTGCTCCTCGGGCACTTCCTCCTGGGCCCGGGTCCGCACCATCAGCTCCACCCAGCGCAGAGCGCCCCCGGTGTGCCTCACCAGCCGCTCCAGCGACCAGTCCGGGCACGTCGGCACGGTCACCGCCAGGTCGGCCCCGGAGGTCACCACGGCCCTCAACCGGCCCACCTGATGGGCGATCTCGTCGCAGTAACGGTCATGTGCGAGCAGCGTCATGCCCCGCACCCTATGTCCGCCCACACCGCCCGAGCACGACGATTTCAACCCGCCCGCGTCAGCCCAGCACGACGATCTGGCCCGCCCGCGATCGCTGTGGCCCACACCCACGCCAGCCCACCACGACGCTGCCGCCCGCGTCAGCCCAGCACGACGATGTCGGCCGCGTCGAACTCCACCCCGACCGCGTCCCCGACCCCCGGCGCCTCCCGCAGCGCGCACGCGGCCTCCAACCGCGGCCCGCCGTCCGCGGGTTGCAGATGTACGGCGACATGGGTGCCCTTGAAGGTGCGCGCGGCGACCGTGCAGCGCAGTCCGTCGTCGGCCGCCACGAGCCGCACTCCCACCGGCCGCACCAGCACGCTCCGGACCCCCTGGGCGGCTCCCGGGGGCACCGGCACCTTGCCCCACACCGTGTCCGCGGCCTCGCCCGTCACCGTCCCCTCGACCACGTTCTCGAAGCCGAGGAAGCGGGCCACGAACTCGTCGGCCGGCCGCTGCCACACCTCAAGCGGCGTACCGGACTGGGCGATCCGCCCGTCCCGCATCACCACGACCCGGTCGGCGAGCGCGAAGGCCTCGCCCTGGTCGTGGGTGACCGCGAGCACGGTGGTGCCCAACCGCCCGAACAGCTCCCGCAGTTCGACCACCAGCCGCTCCCGCAGCGAACGGTCCAGCTGCCCGAGCGGCTCGTCGAGCATCAGCAGCCGGGGCCGGGGGGCAAGTGCCCGGGCCAGCGCGACCCGCTGCTGCTCACCGCCGGACAGCGAGCCGACGGCCCGGCGACCGGCGCCCGGCAGTCCGACGAGGTCGAGCAACTCCCTCACCCGCTCGTCCCGTTGTGCTCTCGCGACGGAGTGCATCCGCAGCCCGAAGGCCACGTTGGCCCCCACGTCCCGCTGCGGGAACAGCTGATGGTCCTGGAACATCAGCCCGACCCCGCGTCGGTGCGCGGGCACCCCGGCCTGGTCGCGCCCGTCGAGCAGCACCCGCCCCTCGTCGAGCGGCTGGAGTCCGGCCACCGCCCGCAGCAGCGTCGACTTGCCGCTGCCGCTCGGCCCGAGCACACACACGATCTCGTGCTCGGCGACATCCAGGCCGACCCCGTCGAGCACGGCCCGCCCGCCGAACCGTACCGTCGCGTCCGCAAGGCTCAGCAGCATCAGAACTCCCCGGTCCGGTCGGTCCGCAGCCGTTCAAGGGCCAGCAGCGCCACCGCGCACACGATCATCAGGATGGTCGAAAGGGCCATCGCCTGGCCGTAGTTGAGATCACCGGCACGTCCGAGCAGCCGGGCCACGGCGACCGGCAGGGTGGGGTTGTCGGGCCGTGCGATGAACACGGTCGCCCCGAACTCGCCCAGCGACACGGCGAAGGCGAAGCCCGCCGCGATCAGCAGCGCCCGCCGCACCATGGGCAGGTCGATCTCCCGCCACACCCGCCACGGCGAGGCCCCGAGCACGGCCGCGGCCTCCCGCAGCCGGTGGTCCACGGCCCGCAGCACCGGCAGCATGGTCCGCACGACGAACGGCACCCCGACCAGCGCCTGCGCGAGCGGCACCAGGATCCAGGACTGTCTGAGGTCCAGCGGCGGCTCGTCGAGGGAGATCAGGAACCCGAAGCCGACGGTCACCGCGGACACCCCGAGCGGCAGCATCAGCAGCGCGTCGAAGCCCCGTACGAACCGCCCCGCGTCCCGCCTGGTCAACGCGGCCGCCGCGAGCCCTCCGATCGCCACCGCGATGGCGGTCGCGGCGAGGGCGTACTCCAGCGAGTTCCCGACCGCCTCGATCGGCGGGACGAGGAAGACCCCGCCGTCGGAGCTCGTCAGCGCCCGGTAGTAGCCGAAGTCGGGTGCGTCGAGCGACCGCTGGACCAGCACGGCGAGCGGCAGCAGCAGGAGTACGGCGATGATCGCGACGACCCCGGCCAGCAGCGACCGCTCCCCCGCCCCGCGCGGCCGCCGGGCGGTGCCGGAGGCGTCCACGAGCCGCAGGGCCGTCTCCCGGCGTCGTACCGTCCACGCGTGCAGGGCGAGGACCGCGCCCACCGCGACGAACTGGATGAGCGTCAGCACGGCGGCCGTGGAGAGGTCGAAGATCTCGGAGGTCTGGCGGTAGATCTCCACTTCGAGGGTGGAGAAGGTCGGCCCGCCGAGGATCTGGACCACGCCGAAGGAGGTGAAGGTGAACAGGAAGACCATCAGCGCGGCGGCGGCCACGGCCGGCCCGAGCGCCGGGAGGGTGACCGTCCGCCAGGCCGCGAGCCTGGACGCGCCCAGCATCCGCGCGGCCTCCTCCTGACGCGGGTCGAGCTGGGCCCACAGTCCGCCGACGGTCCGTACGACGACCGCGTAGTTGAAGAAGACGTGCGCGAGCAGGATCGCCCACACGGTGGTGTCCAGCCGTACGCCCCACAGCTCGTCCAGCAGTCCGCCGCGGCCGACCAGCGCCAGGAAGGCCGTGCCGACGACGACGGTCGGCAGGACGAAGGGGACGGTGACCACGGCCCGCAGGATCTGCTTGCCGGGGAAGTCGAAGCGCGCGAAGACGTACGCGCCGGGGAGCGCGATCAGCAGCGTGAGCACGGTGGAGGCGAGCGCCTGCCAGGTGGTGAACCACAGGACGTGCCGGATGTCCGGCTGGGTGAGGACGTCGGTGATCCTGCCGAGCTGCCACGTCCCGTCGGTCTTGAGGCCGCGCGTGACGATCGCGGCGACGGGATAGGCGAAGAAGACGGCGAAGAACGCGACGGGCACGGCCATGAGACCGAGCCGCGCCGCGCTGCCCCTGCGCCTGCCGGCTACCTCAGTACGAGCGAGGTCCACGACTTGACCCAGTCGTCACGGTTGTCGGCGATCTTGGCCGGATCCATGGTCTCGGGATCCTTGGCCTGCGGACCGTACTCGGTGAACTCGGCCGGTACCGCGGCCCCCTCCACCACCGGATAGACGAACATGTTGAGCGGCATGTCCTGCTGGAACTCCTTGGTGAGCAGGAAGTCCAGGAACGCCTTGCCGCCCTTGCTGTTCTTGGCGTTGCTGAGCAGCCCGGCGTACTCGATCTGCCGGAAGCAGGTGCCGTCGGCGACCCCGGTGGGCGCGGTCTTCGGCCTCGGGTCGGCGTAGATCACCTCGGCGGGCGGCGAGGAGGCGTAGGAGACGACGAGCGGCCGATCGGCCTTGGCCTTCTTGCCGCCGGCCGACCCGGAGAACTCCTCGTTGTAGGCCTGCTCCCAGCCGTCGACGACCTTGACGCCGTTGTCCTTGAGCTTCTTCCAGTAACCCTGCCAGCCGTCGTCCCCGTACTTCGCGGCGGACCCGAGCAGGAATCCGAGCCCCGGTGAGGACGTGGAGGCGTTCTCGGTGACGAGGAGGTTCTTGTAGGCGGGCTTGATCAGATCGTCGTACGACGTCGGCGGCTGGAGCTTGTGCGCGGTGAACCAGGCCTTGTCGTAGTTGACGCAGATGTCGCCGGTGTCGATGGGCGTGACCCGGTGCTTGTCCTGGTCGGCCCGGTACTCGGCCTTGATCCGGTCGGCGCCCTTCGCCTCGTACGACTGGAAGAGGCCGTTGTCGAGCGCGCGGGAGAGCAGGGTGTTGTCGACGCCGAAGAAGACGTCGCCCTGCGGGTTGTCCTTGGTGAGGATGGCCTTGTTGACGGCCTGCCCGGCGTCGCCGTCCTCCAGGACCTTGACCTTGTAGCCGGACTTCTTCTCGAAGTCGGCCAGGACGTTCTTGGAGACGGCCCAGGAGTCGTGGCTGACGAGGGTGACGGTCTTGGAGTCGCCGCCACTGCTGTCGTCGGACGAGGACCCGCAGGCGGACAGCGTGACGAGACCGAGGCCGACCACGGCAGCGAGAAGCTTCTTGTTGTTCACGGTGATGACCGAACTTCCTACCCAGAATGACCTGGGCGAGGTTCAGAGGGTCTGCGGCCCGATTGCCGCACTCTCAGCGCTGTGGCGCTCCCCTGTCGGATATGAAGGTGTACGTACGTTCGTCAGACTACCGCTCGGTGGCCGCGAGCTGGCCACAGGCCCCGTCGATCTCCTGACCACGGGTGTCCCGGACGGTCACCGGCACACCGTGCGCGGCGATCGCCTCGACGAAGGCCTTCTCGTCCTCGGGCCGCGACGCGGTCCACTTCGACCCCGGGGTCGGGTTCAGCGGGATGAGGTTGACGTGCACGGGCTTGCCCCGGAGCAGCCGCCCGAGCCGGTCACCGCGCCAGGCCTGGTCGTTGATGTCCCGGATGAGCGCGTACTCGATGCTGAGCCGCCGTCCGGACTTCTCGACGTACTCGAACCCGGCGTCGAGGACCTCGCGCACCTTCCACCGCGTGTTCACGGGGACGAGGGTGTCGCGCAGTTCGTCATCGGGAGCGTGGAGCGAGATCGCGAGCCGGCACTTGAAGCCTTCGTCGGCGAACCGGTGAATGGCGGGCACGAGCCCGACGGTCGACACGGTGATGCCGCGCTGCGACAGCCCGAGCCCGTCCGGCGCGGGATCGGTGAGCGCGCGGATGGCGGTGACGACCCGCTTGTAGTTGGCGAGGGGCTCGCCCATCCCCATGAAGACGATGTTGGACAGCCGCGCAGGACCCCCGGGGACCTCCCCGTCCCTGAGCGCCCGCATCCCGTCGACGATCTGATGGACGATCTCGGCCGCGGACAGATTGCGATCCAGCCCGGCCTGTCCCGTCGCACAGAAGGGACAGTTCATCCCGCACCCGGCCTGCGAGCTGATGCACATGGTCACCCGGTCCGGGTACCGCATCAGCACCGACTCCACGAGCGTCCCGTCGAACAGCCGCCACAGCGTCTTGCGCGTGGTCCCCTGGTCGGTCGACAGATGCCGTACGACGGTCATGAGCTCGGGAAGCAACGCCTCCTGGAGCTTCCCGCGCGCACCGGCCGGGATGTCCGTCCACTCCGCCGGGTCGTGCGCGTACCGCGCGAAGTAGTGCTGCGAGAGCTGCTTGGCACGAAACGGCTTCTCCCCGATCTCGGCAACAGCCTCTTTGCGCTCGGCAGGCGTGAGATCGGCAAGGTGCCGCGGCGGCTTCTTGGCTCCGCGGGGGGCGACGAAAGTGAGTTCTCCGGGTGCAGGCATAACCCTTCCAGTGTGGCAGATCAACGCGGGGGGCCCGGGCCACAGCGGGGTGGGGGTGGTCACCTGTGGGCGCCGGCTGTCGTCGTGGCCGGCTTCGGACGGTCCGGTTGCGGCCCAGGAGCCGTGCCGCCGGGGATGGGATGATCTCCCCGGAGGGGTGCGCGTGGACATGCTCGAACTGATGGAGTGGCTGGCCGAGCGCGGAGTCACGGCTTTCTTCAAGGTCGACGGTGACCGCATGGTCGAGGGACGGGCGGCATGGATGGTCATCGTCAGCGGCGGGCCCCTCGGCGAGGAGTCGTTCTTCCGGGCCGACCTGACCACGCCGGACGCCTGCCTCGACTCGTTGCTCGCTCACCTGGGGAGCAAGGGCCTGTCGCCGTTCGCATGATCTGCCGGGGTCTGCTCGGCAGATCAGTCGGCCGTCGGAGGCTGATGGCGGTCGGCTACGGGTGCAGTGGCTGCTGTACCTCCTTGCTGCACAGCGCGCTTCGCCGCCGCGTTCCCGACATGAGCCTCACGCCGCAGCCGACGCTCGTATTCCGCGATCTGCAGGGGTACGGGCCTGCTGGTCGCAGCTCGGATAATCCGCTCGCGCTCCTGATCCACCAGGAAAGGGCCGTTCCCGCCGAGTGAGGGCCGTTGGCCGGCGGGACGACCGATGTCCTGTCGCGCGCACCAATAGAACACCCACCCGAACGACACGGGTTCAACCCTGGAGATGGCGAGCTCTAGGTGTGTCGCTCTTTCGGCCTGCGCGAGCTCCGCCAGAACGAGCCCCCGTGCTTCGTCTTCAGTGAGCATCTGCCCAGCGTCTCAGAGGGGGCCACACGAAGGTCCGCTCGTGTCGGTTGAGCCGGCGGGACGCTTGCCGAGAACACCCTCCAGCTCGACGGCGACACCCTTCGTGTCACCACTCGGGGCTCAGGCATGGCCGTACCCGTGCCGCAGATCATTCCGGAACCGCGTTCAGAGGATCCACAGGCCGAAGGCCGCGATCGCGAGGCCGATGGCCACGAAGAAGAAGGCGGTGAGGGTGACCGGGAGTGCCTGGCCTCGGCGGCGGGCGGGGTCCAGGCCGCGGTAGGTGCTGACCGCCGCGTAGATGCCGATCAGGGCGAGCGCGCTGCCGATGACGAGGGCGACGAAGCCGAGGAAGCCGGACCATGTGGAGGGGTGATCCGGGTTGGGGGTGACCACGGCCGCGAGGGCCGCTCCGCCGAGGGGGCTCACTTGTCGTTCTCGTCCTTCGTCAGGTTCTGGATGTCGGACTCGATGCCGGAGGCGGCTGCGTAGACGCCGGTGTTGAGCGTGGTGCCCACGGTGTTCCTGAACGCTCCGTCCGCGAGCCTTCCCCGGTCGCTCAGGTGTTCCCCGCCGAGGCTGCCGTGCTCCTCCAGCGCATGGTTGACCCCGTGGTTCTGGGCGTTTCCGGCGGCACCGGCGACGGCGTTGGTCAGCGCGTCCTGCCCCATGGTCGAGGCGTCCTGACTGTTCGCGTAGTCGGCCGTCAGACCACCGCTCACGTTGCCGAGCGCCCCGTTGACCGCGGTGCCGAGCAGGCCCTCCCCTCTCAGGAGGTCTCCGGCCACCCCCGTGACCCGGGCCCCGATCGCGCCGGCTCCCGCGGTGAACCCGGCCGTGCCGCCCGCGAGCAGCGCGCCGTTCCTCAGGTCGGCGCCCACGGTCACCGGCTGCCCGTTGACGGCCTGGGTCACCATCAGGCTTCCCGAGTCCGCCACGAAGTTCGTCGCGAAGCTCTCCAGCCCCGTCTTGGCGAAGCTCGCGCTGACCCTGGCGACGGCCGTGAGCATCCGCTCCAGCGTGGCGACCGTCTCCGCGCTGAGCCCCGAGAACCGCTCCAGGAGGCCCGCCACCCGCTCCGCCGCCGACGTGAACAGCTTGACCAGGTCCACGACCTTGGCGACCCGCTCCGCCACCGCCGTGTTCGCGACGAGGTCGGAGATGAAGCCGGTGAAGAACGACAGCGCGACCCCGGCGATCTCCATCTCGGCGATCTCGACACAGATGTCGATGATCTCCTTGTTGATCCCGTCGATCTCGTCGGCGTAGGAGCGCAGCCCGTCGGCGACATGGTGGAAGTTGCCGGCGACGTCCTGGATCACCCTCCTCTGCTCGGCCCAGTGGCTCTCGAAGGCGTCCCGGGCGGCCCCGTGCCAGCCCTGCCGGTCGACTCCGGCGATTGCGACGTCCAGGGCCCGTACGACGTCCGTCAGTTCGGTGCCCATGGTGTCCCAGGCCCGGGCGATGGACCGGAGCGTGTCACCGTCTCCGCCAGGGAGTTCCACACCGGCGGCCTGCAGGATCTCCAGGACCTTGCCGTCGATCCAGCTGTTGATGCTCACGGACGGCCTCCCGAGGCCGCGGAGTGCAGATAGCCGAGGGCGGTGCGGTCCGAGTCGGCGTAGTGCGTGGCGTTCAGTCTGAGCCGGTCACCGTCGGTCCTGAGCACCTCCGGAAGATGCCCGATCGCCTTCACCGTGCTCTCCAGCAACTGCCGGTACTTCTCGGTCGCCCCGTCGCAGATCCCCAGCAGCCCGAACGCCTGCCCGATCTCCGCCGCGCTCCCCGAGAACGCCCCGATCGGCCCGGCAAGCCCCGTCGCCTCCCGGTCGAACCTGCCCGCCAGATCCGTCAACGTCTCGGGGTCCACCCCGAACTGCCCGCTCATCCTGTTCCCCCGTTCGAAAACCGACGCGGCGGTCAGCATCCCGGACGAACTCCCGCGGAAACGGCTCCTTTTACGTATGCGAAGCAAGGCCTGACACACAATTTGCGCCACCCTGGCCTCCGCCATGCCTACGTGACGGATCTCCGCCAAGGCTGCGACGACGGACCCCGCCACGCCTGCGGTGACCAACGCAAAGGGGCGGCAGCCGTCGCTACCGCCCCTCGCCCGACTTCGTACGTCCTCGTACGTCAGCCGCTGCCCACGAACAGCACCATCAGCAGCCACACCACGGGAGCCGTCGGCAGCAGGGAGTCCAGGCGGTCCATGATGCCGCCGTGGCCCGGCAGCAGCGTGCCCATGTCCTTGATGCCGAGGTCCCGCTTGATCATCGACTCGCCGAGGTCACCCAGCGTCGCGCTGGCCGCCACCGCGAGGCCCAGGAGCAGGCCCTGCCACCAGCGGCCGTCGTCGATCAGGAACTCCATGCACAGCGCGCCCGCAGCCATCGCGAACGCCACCGCTCCGACCAGGCCCTCCCGGGTCTTGCCGGGGCTGATGCGCGGCGCGAGCTTGTGGGTGCCGAAGCGCCAGCCGACTGCGTAGGCCCCGGTGTCGCTGACGACGGTCAGGAGCAGGAAGGTCAGAACGCGTGCCGCTCCGTCCTCGGCCGTCAGCATCATGGCGACGAACGTGGCCAGGAACGGGACGTAGAACGCCGCGAAGACACCGGCGGTGACGTCCTTGAGGTAGCCCTCCGGCGGCTCCGTCATCCGCCAGACGAGGACCGCCAGCGCCGTGAGCGCCATGGCGACCCAGGCCCCCTCGGCGCCCCGGACGTACCCGGCGACGACCATCGCGGCCCCGCCGAGCGCCAGCGGCACCAGCGGCGCCTTGATGCCCTTGCGCTCCTCCAGCCGCTTGGTCAGCTCCCACAGGCCCACCACGACGGCGACCGCTATCACGCCGACGAAGGCGGCCTTGACGAAGAACAGCGAGGCGATGATCACCGCGCCGAGTCCGACGCCGACCCCTATGGCCGCACCCAGGTCCCGCCCCGCGCTCTTCTTCTGCGGCGCGGGCGCCGGCTGCGAGGCATCGGGCATGGGCTCCGGATTCTGCTTCTGCGGCGCCGCCGCGTAGGGCTGCGCCGGCGCTGTCTCGTCACGGAACATTTCGTTCCGGAACGTCTCGTCGCGGAACGTCTCGTCCCGGAACAAGGGACCGCTCAGCCGAGCGGCCCCCCGGTCGTCATCCTGGTCGTCGCCGTGTCGGGGTACGACGGGTCCGTCGGGCACGATGGGCATGGGGCGAGTGTGCTGCGCGTCATGCGCATCGTACGCGGGACCCGCCGGGGCAGCCCCCTGGACAGGCCCCTGGTCGGACGGCCCCCAGTACCCGGCGTGTGGCGGAGTCGCCCAGGAAGAGTCGTTCATCAGACCTCGAGAAGCTCCGCTTCCTTGTGCTTGAGGAGCTCGTCCACCTGGGCGACGTACTTGTGCGTCGCGTCGTCGAGCTCCTTCTCAGCACGGCGGCCCTCGTCCTCGCCGACCTCGCCGTCCTTGACGAGCTTGTCGATCGCGTCCTTGGCCTTGCGGCGGACCGAGCGGATGGACACGCGCGAGTCCTCGGCCTTGCCCCGGGCCACCTTGATGTAGTCGCGGCGGCGCTCCTCGGTGAGCTCGGGGAACACCACTCGGATGATGTTGCCGTCGTTGCTCGGGTTGACGCCCAGGTCGGAGTCGCGGATCGCCTGCTCGATGTTGCGCAGGGCGGTCTTGTCGAACGGGGTCACCACGGCCATGCGCGGCTCCGGCACGGAGAACGAAGCCAGCTGGTTGATCGGCGTCGGCGCGCCGTAGTAGTCGGCCACGATCTTGTTGAACATCGCCGGGTGCGCACGACCGGTGCGGATCGCGGCGAAGTCCTCCTTGGCGACCACGACGGCCTTCTCCATCTTCTCCTCGGCCTCGAGGAGGGTCTCTTCGATCACCACTTGCTCCTGCGTGTCTTGAGTAGGCCCGGCTGCTGTTCCGTATACGTGGGGGCGGCGGCCGGCTGCGTCGCGTCTTCTTCCTGCACGGTTCCCGACCGGCAGGACATTGTCCATCCCCCGGTCAGGGACCGGGTGTGTCCCGGGTCAGTCCCGGCTGCCCTGATCACCCACAAGCGTGCCGATCTTCTCACCCTTGACGGCGCGCGCGATATTGCCCTCCGCCAGGAGCTCGAACACCAGGATCGGGAGCTTGTTGTCGCGGCACAGCGTGACGGCGGTGGCGTCGGCGACCTTGAGGTCGCGGGTGATGACCTCGCCGTAGCCGAGGGCGTCGAACTTGACCGCGTCGGGGTTGGTCTTCGGATCGGAGTCGTAGACCCCGTCCACGCCGTTCTTGCCCATGAGCAGCGCCTCGGCGTCGATCTCCAGGGCGCGCTGGGCGGCGGTGGTGTCGGTGGAGAAGTACGGCATGCCCATACCGGCGCCGAAGATGACCACGCGGCCCTTCTCCAGGTGGCGCACGGCCCGCAGCGGGATGTAGGGCTCGGCGACCTGGCCCATGGTGATGGCCGTCTGCACCCGGCTGTCGATGCCCTCCTTCTCCAGGAAGTCCTGGAGCGCGAGGCAGTTCATCACGGTGCCGAGCATGCCCATGTAGTCGGAGCGGGCCCGGTCCATGCCGCGCTGCTGAAGCTCGGCGCCGCGGAAGAAGTTGCCACCGCCGATCACGACGGCGATCTCGGCGCCGTCCCGGACGACGGCGGCGATCTCACGGGCGATCTTGTGCACCACGTCGGGGTCCACACCCAGGCCCCCGCCACCGGCGAACGCCTCTCCGGACAGCTTCAGCAGAAACCGGCCGTGCACTTTGCCGTCGTCGCTCTTCTGGGCCTTGGTGGTCATGGGGATCCCGCCTCTTTCACCTGTCGCACATACGAAGAAGGCCATTGCCGGTTGGGAACTGGTTCGCATCCCATGCGCGGCAATGGCCTCCTCGTCAGATCTGCTGTCGTCCGCCACGCGCGTGCGTGGCGGCGTACCGGACGACTGCTGACGACCCTATCGGGCCCGCGCGTCGCTCGCGGTACGGACTCAGATGCCGACCTTGATGCGCGTGAAGCGCTTCAGGGTGACACCGGCCTCGTCCAGAACCTTCTGGACCGACTTCTTGTTGTCCAGCGCGTACGGCTGACCGAGCAGCGTGGCGTCCTTGAAGAAGCCGTTGAGGCGACCCTCGACGATCTTCGGCAGGGCGGCCTCGGGCTTGCCCTCGGCGCGGGTGGTCTCCTCGGCGACGCGACGCTCGGACTCGACGACCTCGGCCGGCACGTCCTCCTTGGAGAGGTACTTCGGCGCGAAGGCGGCGATGTGCTGGGCGACACCGCGGGCGACCTCGGCGTTCGGCTTGTCCAGCTCGACGAGGACACCGATCTGCGGGGGCAGGTCGGGCATCGTGCGGTGCATGTACGCGGTCACGAAGCCGTCGGCGAACTGCGCGAAGCGGTCCAGGACGATCTTCTCGCCGAGGTTGGCGTTGGCCTCGTCCACGAACGCCTGGACGGTCTTGCCGGCCTCGATCTCGGAGGCGAGCAGGGCCTCCAGGTCGGCCGGGGAGGTCGCGGCGACGTGCTGCGCGATCTGGTTGGCCACGGCCTGGAACTTCTCGCCCTTGGCGACGAAGTCCGTCTCGCACTTGAGCTCGACCAGGACACCGGAGGAGTTGTCGTCGGCGATGATCGAGACCACGGCGCCGTTCTCGGCGGAGCGGCCCTCGCGCTTGGCGACGCCCTTCTGGCCCTTGATCCGGAGCGCCTCGACAGCCTTCTCGACGTCGCCCTCGGCCTCGTCCAGCGCCTTCTTGCAGTCCATCATGCCGGCGCCCGTGAGCTCACGGAGCTTCTTGACGTCGGCGGCGGTGTAGTTCGCCATGAGTCTGTGAATCTTTCTCGAAGTCTGGAAGATCGAAGATCTACGGGGTCTGCGGCCCCCATCTAGCCCGGGGCCGCCGACTCTCCGCTGACCTACGGGTGAACGGCGGGAGCGGAGTTGATGCCCCCGCTCCCGCCGTCACCGCTGACGCTGACGGGTCAGGCCTGCTCGGCGTCCGCGGCCGGAGCGGCCTCGGTGGCCTCAGCGGCCGGAGCCTCGGCGGCGGGGGCCTCGGCAGCCGGGGCCTCAGCGGCGGGAGCCTCGGCAGCCTCCGCGGCCGGAGCAGCCTCGGCGGGAGCCTCCTCGGCCTTCTTCTCGCCACCCTCGAGCAGGTCGCGCTCCCACTCGGCGAGCGGCTCGCCCGCGGCCTTCTCACCCTTGTCACCGGTGGCGACGCGCGAGCGGCTGATGAGGCCCTCGGCGACGGCGTCGGCGATCACACGGGTGAGCAGGGTGACGGAGCGGATCGCGTCGTCGTTGCCCGGGATCTTGTAGTCGACCTCGTCGGGGTCGCAGTTGGTGTCGAGGATGGCGACGACCGGAATGTTGAGCTTCCGGGCCTCGCCGACCGCGATGTGCTCCTTCTTGGTGTCCACGATCCAGACGGCGCTGGGCACCTTCTGCATCTCGCGGATACCACCGAGGGTCTTCTCGAGCTTGGCCTTCTCACGCGAGAGGACCAGGAGCTCCTTCTTCGTCAGACCCGAAGCGGCGACGTCCTCGAAGTCGATCTGCTCGAGCTCCTTGAGGCGCTGCAGACGCTTGTAGACGGTCGAGAAGTTGGTGAGCATGCCGCCCAGCCAGCGCTGGTTGACGTAGGGCATGCCGACGCGGGTGGCCTGCTCGGCGATGGCCTCCTGCGCCTGCTTCTTCGTGCCGACGAACATGACCGTGCCGCCGTGGGCGACGGTCTCCTTGACGAACTCGTAGGCGCGGTCGATGTACGACAGCGACTGGAGCAGGTCGATGATGTAGATGCCGTTGCGCTCCGTGAAGATGAAGCGCTTCATCTTCGGGTTCCAACGACGGGTCTGGTGACCGAAGTGGACGCCGCTTTCCAGCAGCTCCCGCATCGTGACGACGGCCATGGCCGTTCTCCTTGGTGTTCTCGGTTGTACCGCGGGTACCGGAGGGCACTCGCGCCTGACGCCCGCGACGCGCCTTGCCACAGAGGACCGAGAGGCGCTGACACCGACCGCATGACGGCGTGGTGTCGGGGCGTGCGAAGTCGACCCGGTGACCCGGATCGCCAGAAGAAGTGTACGGGACCCGCGAGGTACCGGGTGACGCCGCTGTCCACAACCGGGCAGCGGTCCACAGGTCCCGGCCGTGATCAGGGCGGGTGCGGCACGGTTTCCGCATGCGAGCGAAGCGATACGGACGATGCGGTGCGTGGCTGGTGCTGGGGTTTCTGCTGTTTCTGACGGCGCCGGCGCCCGGTCCGGAGCAGGCCCTCCTCGCACCGGCGGCCACGGACACCTCGGTACCGGCTCTCGGCCGCGCCTGGCCGGTGGGCGCGCGTCCGGCGGTCCTGCGCGGCTGGGAGCCCCCGGCGACGGTGTACGGCCGCGGCCACCGGGGCGTGGACCTGGCGGCGCCTCCGGGAGCCCCGGTACGTGCGGTGGCGACCGGTCGGGTGTCCTTCGCGGGCCGCGTGGCGGGAAAGGGGGTGGTCTCGGTGGAACTGACGGGCACAGACCTTCGAACGACCTACGAACCGGTGACGGCGTCGGTGGAGAAGGGCGACGAGGTGACCGCGGGCGAGGTGGTGGGGGTGGTGGAGCCGACGGGCTCCCACTGCCCGAGCACCTGCGTGCACTGGGGCCTGCTGAGAGGCGAGACCTACCTGGATCCGCTGTCGCTGCTCCCCCCGTGGCTGTTGCGCAGGGGCCCGTCGAGACTGCTCCCGGTCCTGGGCGTCCCTCTTCCCTAGGTCCCGTCTGCTCGGGCAGGCGAAGGACGCCCCAAGCTCAGCCCCGCACACCCCGCAGAGCCATGGACACGGCAGCCTCGGTCACCACGTCGGGCTCCTCGGCGGCCCCCAGCTCGATCCTGCGCACAGCCGCGTCCACGACCCCCTGCACCAGCATCGCCGCCAGCCGGGGCTGCTCGTGGCCCATCTCCCCGAGCGCCTCGACGATCAGCGCGACAAGCCCTCCGTGCGCCGCCCGGATCTTCTCCCGGGCCCCCGCGTCCAGCTCACTCGCGGAGATGGCCACCACGGCCCGATGCCGCCGGTCCCCGACCAGCGCCAACTGCCGGCGCACATACGCCTCGACCCTGCCCTCGGCCGTCGACGCCCGCTCCATCGCCGCCGAGACCTCTGCCGCCCACACCGGGAAGTCGGCCTCGCACAGCTCCTCGACCACGGCGGCCCGCGACCGGAAGTACTCGTACACGGACGACCGCGCGAGCCCCGTCCGCTCGGCGAGGGCCGGGAAGGTCAGCGCCTCCGTACCGCCCTCGGACAGCAAAGACCGAGCCGCGTCCAGCAGGGCGGCTCGCTGCATCGACCGGTGCTCGGCCACGGAGGCCGCTCGAATCCTTGGCACGTCAACCACTGTACGGACGCACCACTGCGGACGGGAGTCACTCCACCCGACCAGCCGTCGCCGGGGAGCCGCACCGCCGGGTCAGCGACCGAAACTGGCCAGCTTGGCCCGCAGCTGCAGCACGGACTTGGTGTGGATCTGGCTGACCCTGCTCTCGGTCACCCCGAGGACGTTCCCGATCTCGGCGAGCGTGAGTCCCTCGTAGTAGTACAGGGTCACCACCGTCTTCTCCCGCTCGGGCAGCGTGTTGATGGCCCGCGCGAGGAAACGCCTGAGCTCGCGGTCCTCGGCGACCTCCACGGGGTTGTCCGCGGCGGTGTCCTCCAGGGTGTCCATGAGGCTCAGCCGGTCGCCGCCCTCGCCCCCGACGTGCAGGAGCTCCTCCAGCGCCACCACGTTGGCCAGCGACAACTGGCTGAAGACCGCATGGAGATCGTCCACCGCGATCCCGAGTTCGCCGGCGACCTCCCCCTCCGTCGGCGTCCGCCGCAGCCGCGCCTCCAGCGTCGCGTAGGCCCGCTCGACGTTGCGCGCCTTCTGCCGCACGGACCGGGGGATCCAGTCCAGCGCCCGCAGTTCGTCGATCATGGCGCCCCGGATCCGGGTGATCGCGTACGTCTCGAACTTGATCTCCCGGTCGATGTCGAACTTCTCGATCGCGTCGATCAGCCCGAAGACCCCCGAGGACACGAAGTCCGCCTGCTCGACGTTGGGCGGCAGCCCGACGCTCACTCGTCCGGCGACGTACTTCACGAGCGGTGAGTAGTGCAGGATCAGCTGCTCGCGCAGCCGCTCGTCCCCCGTCGCCTTGTACGACCGCCACAGCTCGTCGAGCGTCGAGGGAGCGGGCGGCCGCACGCTGCCACCGTCACGGGCGGCTGGGGGGATCGCCGCCCGGTCGGACCCGGAGGTGTGCTGGGGCATTCGTCGCCTTGTGCCGTTCTGCCGTGAAGTACGCGATGTACGTGAAGTGCGTGGGAATCCCCGTGAGCGTAGCGTGACTGAGGAGTCGCAGTGCGCACACAACGAGGCCGGGTGCGTGCGCGGGAGCGTTCCGCCGACCGCTCCCGCGCGGTTCGACCGTCGCCCTGTGTGATCAAAGGAACACCCCAACTGCGGGAATCCTCAAGGACTTAGGGGTTCCCCCGGACAGCCGAACACGCTCGGTCAACACGGCCCGCGACCGCCCCGGACGGAGATCATCGCCTGGCGTGTCAACTTCCAGCCGTCGCCGTGTCGTTCGACGTAACCGAGTGAGCGGAGTTCGTACAGTCTCGCGATGGCGTCGTCCCGCGTCGTCTGCGCACCGCGCGCGATCTCGTCCGCACCGGCCTCCCCTCGGCCGGGAAGCGCGGACAGCACCCTGCGGGCCGCAGGGGCCAGCAGATCGCGTGGCAGGACGGGTCCGCGCCGGTCGGGGGCCAGCTCCCCCATGTCGCCGACCAGCTCCACGACTTCCGCCGCGTCCGTGACCAGCGTGGCGTCCGCGCGCAGCAGCTCGTGCACGCCGGCGGACAGGCTGCTGGTGGCCGGGCCGGGCACCCCCATCGTGTGACGGCCGAGCCGCTGTGCGGCGCGTGCGGTGACCAGTGAGCCGCTGCGGTGGGCGGCCTCGACGACCACCGTGCCCCGGGTGAGGGCGGCGATCACCCTGTTGCGCAGCACGAACCGGCTCGGCGTCGGATGGTCGCCGGGCGGCAACTCCCCGATCACCAGGCCCTGTTCCGCGATCCTGGTGATCAACTGGGTGTGTCCGCGCGGGTAGGGCCGGTCGACCCCGCAGGCCAGGACGGCGACGGTGGCACCGCCGGCGCCGAGGGCACCGCGGTGGGCGGCGCCGTCGACTCCGTAGGCCCCGCCGGACACGACGACCCACCCGCGTTCGGCGAGCCCGGTGCCGAGTCCGGCGGCCATGTGGGCTCCGTACTCGGTGCAGGCACGGGCCCCGACGACGGCGACCGACCTGAGCGCCCACATCCGCAGGCTGGGCCGCCCCCGCACCCACAGTCCGATCGGCCGGCTGTCCCCGAGGTCGTCGAGCTGTCCCGGCCACTCGGTGCTGCCCGGAACGACGAACCGCGCACCGGCCTCGTCCGCCTCGGCGAGATCCCGGCGCGGCTCGGCCACTCGTGCCCTGGCCAGCAACCCGCTCCACCGCTTCTCGCTCACCCCGGGCAACGGCTCCCCGCCCCCACGCACCCGCAAGGCCACCTCGCGCACCCCCCACTCTCGCACCCACCGCCCCACGACCTCGTCCCCGGGCTCGACGACCCGGGCGAGGAAGACACGGTCCAGGAGTTCGTCGTCGCTCACCTCGAGATCCCCTGTAGGACAGCACCGCGTCGGACACCGGTACGCAGTTCCAGGGCCCAGTTCACGTCGTTGGCCGAGGGCCGGTCGCGGCCGGCCAGGTCGGCCACGGTCCAGGCCACGCGCAACACCCGGTCCAGGCCGCGAGCCGTCAGGAGGCCGCGGTCCAGATCCTCCTCGGCCTTGCGCAGCGCACCCGACTGCACATGCCAGCGGGTGCGCAGTTCATGGCCCGGCACCTCGCTGTTGGTTCGCCACGGCGTCCCCTCGTAGCGCCGGGCGGCCCGCTCCCTCGCGGTCTTGACGCGCTCGGCAACCGTGGCCGTGGTCTCCGCACCGTTGTGGAGCTGGAGCAGCTCGGCCCTGGCCACCGGTTCGACGGTCACGCGCAGGTCGACCCGGTCCATCAGGGGGCCGGACAGGCGGGCCCGGTACCGCTTGATGGAGGAAGGCCTGCACTCGCAGACGTCATCGCCTCTTCCGTGCCGTCCGCAGGGGCAGGGGTTGGCCGCCAGGACCATGAGGAACTTGGCGGGCATCCGCAGCATCCCGGCGGCTCTGGCGACCACCACATGCCCCGACTCCAACGGCTGACGCAGGGCGTCCAGAACGCTGCTGTGGAACTCAGCGGCCTCATCGAGGAACAACACGCCGTGGTGAGCCAGGCTGACCGCCCCGGGCCGGGGCAGTCCGTTCCCTCCGCCGACGAGCGAGGCCATCGTCGCCGAGTGGTGCGGGGCGCAGTACGGCGCCCTGTCCACGAGTGGATGGCCTGCCGGCAGCACCCCTGCCACCGAGTGCACCGCGGTGACCTCCAGTGACTCCTGCCTGCTCAACTCAGGCAGCAGCCCCGACAACCGTTCGGCCAGCATGGTCTTGCCTGCGCCCGGTGGCCCCTTGAAGAAGACGTGATGCCGACCCGCCGCCGCCACTTCCAGGGCCGACCTCGCCATCTGCTGACCTGCCACGTCGGCCAGATCGGGTGCGTGTTCACCGGAGACGGCCCCCGTCCCCAGGCCGGTCCCGGGGAGAGCCAGGCCCGCGAGGAAGGGATCCGGACGGATCTCTCCCGGGACCGGCTCCTCGTCGGGCACCGGCTCATCGGTGAGCACCGCGATGAGCTGACGCAGGCTGCGGACGCCCAGCACCGAGACACCTGGCACCAGCGACGCCTCGGGCACAGCACACTCGGGCACGACCACCTGCTCGTACCCGGCGTCCGCCGCGGCCAGCACCGCGGGAAGGATCCCCCGAACCGGCCGGACCCGCCCGTCCAGCCCCAGCTCCCCGATCATCACGATATCGGCGAGCACACGGGGGTCGATCCGCTCGGCCGCCCCGAGGACAGCCGCGGCGACGGCCAGGTCGAACCCGCTGCCGCTCTTCGGCACGGACGCCGGGCTCAGCCCCACGGTCAGCTTCTTCTGGGGCCAGGGCGCCCCCGAGTTCACCATGGCCGCCCGAACCCGGTCCCGGCTCTCCGTCAAGCTCTTGTCCGGCAGCCCCACCAGCGTGAACGCCGCCACCCCGGGCTCCAGGTCCGCCTGGACCTCGACCACGACTCCCTCGACGCCCACCAGGGCCACCGAGCACGTACGAGCGAAGCCCATCTCAGGCCACCCCCCGCGCATGCTCGACCACGGGCGCGCCGCGCCGGGGCAGGACGACGCCCACCAGGTCGATGCGGACGCCTCCCGGTGGCGCCCCTCCGTGGGCGTGGATCCAGCGCGCGGCGAGGCCTCGCAGGCGCTCGGCCTTCTCGGGGGTCACCGCGGCCATGGGGTGCTCGAAGGCACTCGACCGCCGTGTCTTGACCTCGCAGACGACGAGGACCTCGCCGTCCCGCGCCACGATGTCGATCTCGCCCGTCCTGCCACAGCGCCAGTTGCGCTCCAGGACCGTCATCCCGGCCTCGGTCAGCCGCCGCGCGGCCAGACTCTCGCCATACTTGCCGAGTGCACTGCGTGCGTTCATGTCGGCACCACCTCCGGCACCAACGTTCACGCAACCCCGCCCACCGAGTTGATCTTGGTGGACTACTCACCGGTTGTGGACAACCGGGTCACCCCTGGGCGTCACCACGAGGCGGCGCCCCCGGCGTCACCCGCCCGGCATCTCCAGGTCGCTCTTGTTCAGCTCCTCGATGTTCACGTCCTTGAACGTCAGCACCCGGACCTGTTTCACGAAGCGAGCCGGCCGATACATGTCCCACACCCACGCATCGGCCATGGACACCTCGAAGAACACCTCACCCTGGACCGAGTGCACCTGCATCTCGTAGTCGTTGGTCAGGTAGAAGCGCCGCTCGGTCTCGATCACGTATTTGAACAGACCGACGACATCGCGGTACTCCCGGTAGAGCTTCAGCTCCATCTCGGTCTCGTACTTCTCGAGGTCCTCGGCGCTCATGGCATGTTCCCCTTCAGCCGTGCGATCCCACCATTGTGCGCCAGTCCCGTCAGCCCCTAGACGATTTCGGTGTCGAGGGTCACGGGCCCGGCCGGGGGACCTTCGTCGAGCAGCCTTCGCAGGAGCTCGGCGAGTCTGGTCGGATACACCGTCTCATGTGCCCGGGTCAGTTCCTGACACGTCCACCAGCGCGCTCCGGCGACGCTGCGTCGCTCCAGCTCGGTCAGGGCGGTGGCCCGGGTGGCCGTCACCGTCGTACGGGCCAGGTAGTACCACTCGTCCTGGTCCCAGCGACGGCCCGCGAACGGGAACGAGCACATCCGCCGCCAGAGCACCGGCCCGAGTTCCACCTCGGTGATGCCGGTCTCCTCGGCGAGTTCCCTCAGTGCGGCCTCTTCACGGGTCTCGTCGCCCTCCAGTCCGCCACCGGGGGTGAACCACCAGTCGTCGGCCGGATCGTCCGGCTCGTGCCCGTGCAGCAGCAGGATGCGGTCCTCGGGATCGAGCAGGACCACCCGGGCGACCTTGCGCAGGCCGCCCTCGGGCGAGTCCCCGGACGCGACCGGCGCCTCAGCGGGCACCGACGGGCTCCGTCCGGACCCCGGTGCGCCTGCTGAAGAGCTTGGCGACGGGACCGTACGCGCCGCCGCCGAGAACCAGTGCTCCGCCGACGACGATCAGGACGAGGATCGTGCGCAGCGGCCCCGGCGAGGAGAGCGCGCCGAGCGGCTCGAAGCCGGTGGGGCGCTCCAGCATGCCCTTCATGGGCCAGACGACGGCGTCCACCCGAGCGGTCACGGCCGAGCTCGCGACCGTGCCCTGGGCGGCGTCGGTGAGGTGGGCCGAGGAGTCCAGCGAGCCCTGACGCTCGTCACCGAGCAGGAACAGCCGGCCCTTGGGCACCTTCACGGTCGGGATCGACTTGTCCTCGACGGGGCTGCCCTTGAGGTAGGTCTCGTCGACCTGCTTGCCGTTGACGGTCAGCTTGCCGTTCGTGCAGCAGGAGACCGTGTCGCCGCCCACCGCGACGACGCGCTTGACCACGGGGGCGTTGGTCACCCAGGTCTTGTCGGTGAAGACGACGACGTCGCCCCGGCGTACCTCGTCGCCGTCGACGCGCTGGGCGAGCACCCGGTCACCCGCGTCGATCGTGGGCGTCATCGAGCTGGTGGGCACGGTGTACGGCCGGTACAGGAAGGCACCCCAGGCGAATCCCCCGAGAAACAGCACCAGGCCCAGTGCGACGGCCAGTCCGGACAGTCGCTGTCCGGTCCGGCTGCCCACCGGGCCCGTGCTGGTGCCTCCGCTGTGCGGGGCCGTACGTGCAGTGCTCTCGCCACCCATGGATCCGCACCCTACCCGGCGGTACCTGACCGGGGCAGCCCCTCCTGCCCGGCCGGAGCACCAAGCTCCGCAAAGCTTTCACCAGGCCCGTGGGCCCGATCGCCGAAAGAGTGCTCAGCGGGTGCGCTCGACGGCGGCCTTCCTGCGCCGCCACAGCGCCACCGGCACCACACCGACGAGGGCGATGCCCTGCGGCGCGACGGTCAGCGCGGCGGACGCCGAGGACTTGTCGTTGATGCCGGCCTGGTCGAAGGTGTCCGGCTTCGGCAGCGTGCCCCAGCGGTTGATCGGCCAGGCCTTGACGATGGCGCGCCCGACGACGTCGTCGACGGGGACCATGCCGTGGTGCTTGTCCGACTGGTTGTAGCGGGAGTCGCGGGAGTTCTGCCGGTGGTCGCCCATGACCCAGATGTAGCCCTTGGGAACCTTGACCGTGAACTGACCGCCCTGGTCGTCCTGGCTGCACGGGGTGTTGCCCGCGTAGACGTACGACGCCTCGTCGAGCGCCTTGCCGTTGACCTTCAGCGGGCCGGTGCCCGAGCAGGAGACCGTGTCCCCGCCGACGCCGATGACGCGCTTGATGAGGTCCTTCTCCTCGGCGGAGGGCATCAGGCCGATCCAGGAGAGGAACGTCTGCAGGGCGTTCGGGTCCGCCGTGGGCTCTCCTGCCAGCCAGTTGTCGGGGTCGTGGAAGACGACGACCTCGCCGCGCTCGGGCTCGGAGCCGAACCACGGGGTGAGCTTGTCGACCAGCACCCGGTCACCCTGCTGGAGGGTGTTCTGCATCGAGTCGGACGGGATCGAGAAGGCCTGCACCAGGAAGGTCTTGATCAGCAGCGCCAGTACGAGCGCGATGCCGATCAGGATGGGCAGCTCCTTCCAGAAGGAGCGCTGCTTCTTCGCCCCGGGGGTCGAATCGCCGGACCCCCCTCCCCGAACCTCCGTCGTCGTACCGTCCTCGGTCGCCCCGGAGTCACTCCCGGAGGTCACGGCGCTGTCCGCGGCCGGGTCGGCTGCTTCCACGGGGCGTCCGCGGTGCTCCTCGCCGTCGTGCCCGGATCGTGCGCCAACCGCCACATCCCCCACGCCAACTCCTTACTCTGTGCCGCCGCCTGCCCCAAGTACGGCGCAGGCCCACCACTCCCATAACGAGCGGGAGTTCCGCAGGGCTCGGGAGTTGGATCGCTTCGTTCGGATCGTCGTGAGCAACCCTAAGCGACGGCTGGGAAGCTGCGGTCGCCCCGGGCACCGAGTCGGCAACGGAAGAGTAAGTTTTCGGTTCGTCCAGCATGCTCCAGTGCCCGAAAGGCCATGCGATGACCCTGGCCCGGCCCACCACCGAGTCCAGGGACACGGTGCCGCCGTAGTCGGTGTCCTGGTGCGAGCGGGAGTCCGCGGAGTTGGCACGATGGTCGCCCATCACCCACAGCCGCCCCTGGGGGACGGTGATGTCGAACTGCTGGGTGGACGGGGCGTTCCCGGGATACAGGTAGTCCGTCTCGCTCAGGGGGACGCCGTTGACGGTGACCCGCCCCTCCGTGTCACAGCATTTGACCCGGTCACCGCCCACGCCGACGACCCGCTTGATGAGGTCCTTCTCGTTGTCGGACGGCAGCAGGCCGATGAAGGTGAGCCCTTCCTTGACCTGTTTGACGACGACGGGGTCGTCCTTCTTCGTCGTGGTCTGCTCGTCCTGGAGCCAGCCGCCGGGGTCCTTGAAGACGACGACGTCCCCGCGCTTGGGCTCGGAGCCGAACCACGGGGTGAACTTGTCGACCAGGACGCGGTCGCCGATCCGGATCGTCTGCTCCATCGAGCCGGACGGGATCACGAACGCCTGGACGAGGAACGTCTTCAGGACGAGGGCTATCAGGACGGCCACGCCGACGAGGAGGGGTATCTCCTTGACCGCGCCGCGCCTCCTGCGCCGCTTGACCTTGCGCTGCAGCTTGCGTCGCTCCGCGCGGGAGCGGCCGCCCGCCGGGCTGGCGGACCGCCGGACACCGGTGGGCAGCAGATTGTCGGCGGCGGTGCTCGACACACCGCGCGGTTTGCCGCGGTTACCCATGCGCGCCCTCCACTGCGGGCACGCGCGCGTAGGCGGCGGAACGGTGCAGTCGGGTGGCGTGACCGGCGGGCCAGATGATCCAGTCGGCCCGTCCGAGGACGTCGCCCACGGGGATCATGCCGCCGCCCGGAGAGCCCAGGTGGTCCCGGGAGTCGCTGGAGACGCTGCGGTGGTCACCGAGGACGAACAGGGCGCCGTCGGGCACCTCGACCTCGAAGGGCACCGAGGACGGGCTGTCGCCCGGGTACAGGAAGCCCGACTCGTCGACCGACCGGCCGTTCACCTCGATCCTCCCCTTCGTGTCGCAGCAGACCACGTGGTCTCCCCCCACGCCCACAACGCGCTTGATGTAGTCCCCGTCCCCGAAATACCCGGTTCCGTCGAACACGACTACATCTCCCCGCCGCGGCTCGGCACCGAAACGGTACGCCAACCTATTTACGAGAACGCGGTCCCCGATCCTCAATCCGTTTTCCATGGATCCGCTAGGAATCTGGAAAGGTCTGACCACGAACGTACTGATCAGCAGAAGAAAGACCAGGCAGAGCAGCAGGACCAGGGAGATCCGCCCACCGGGCAGCCACCGGGTGATTCTCGACACCAACGCGAAACGCGACCGTCCCTCCGCGCCCCCTGGTTCGGGGCGGGAGGAGCGGTCGCGCTCCGTCGGCTGTGCTTCGGTGTCCATCGGGGCCAGATGCTATCCGGCCGCGCTGTGACGCCCGAAAAGCGCTCAGTTCTCGCGCTTCTCCTTGATCTTCGCAGCCTTGCCGCGCAGCTCGCGCAGGTAGTACAGCTTGGCGCGACGCACGTCACCGCGGGTGACGAGCTCGATCTTCTCGACGATCGGGGTGTGCACCGGGAAGGTGCGCTCGACGCCCACGGAGAACGAGACCTTGCGGACCGTGAAGGTCTCGCGGACACCGGCGCCCTGGCGACGGATGACTACGCCCTTGAACTGCTGCACACGGGAGCGGTTGCCCTCGATGACGCGGACGTGGACGTTGACGGTGTCACCCGGGCGGAAGGCCGGGATGTCGCTGCGCAGCGACGCGGAGTCGACGGAGTCGAGCAGGTGAGACATTTCGTCTGCTTTCTTCACCCATGCCACAGGTCATAGGCGGGAGCTAGGTGTATCGGAGGATGCTGTCCGTGCCGGGGCGGGCGTCATGTCCCCCTGTGGCAGGGGCGCACGCCGGACGACGCACAACAGCGGCCTATTGTTCCACGCCGTCGACCCGACGCCAAAATCGGCCGTACGGCTCCCCCGCCGGATCGGGCGCCCAGCCCAGGATGGAGAGCATCTCGCGGTCCTTCTTGTCGAAGGCCCCCGGGTCGCAGCGCTCGATGAGGTCGGGCCGGTGGGCCGTGGTGCGCTTGAGGGCCTCGTCGCGCCGCCAGCGGGCGATCTTCCCGTGGTGGCCGCTGAGCAGCGTCTCCGGGATCCCACGGCCGCGCCAGGCGGGCGGCTTGGTGTAGACGGGGCCTTCCAGGAGGTTCGCCATGGCGCCGGGCGCGAAGGAGTCGTCCCGGTGCGACTCGGCGTTGCCGAGGACGCCGGGCAGCAGCCGCGCCACGGCCTCGGTGATGACCAGTACGGCCGCCTCGCCGCCGGCGAGGACGTAGTCGCCGATGGAGACCTCGTACACGGGCATCCGGGTCGCGTACTCGTCGATGACCCGGCGGTCGATGCCCTCGTAGCGGGCGGGCGTGAAGACCAGCCAGGGCCGCTCGGAGAGCTCGACGGCGAGTTCCTGGGTGAAGGGGCGTCCGCTGGGTGTCGGGACGATGAGAGCGGGCGCGCGGGAGCCCGTCTCGTAGCCGTCGGCCAGCACGGAGTCCAGCGCGTCCCCCCAGGGCTCGGTCTTCATGACCATGCCGGGGCCGCCGCCGTAGGGGGTGTCGTCGACGGTGTTGTGCCGGTCGTACGTCCAGTCGCGCAGGTGGTGCACCCGGACGTCGAGCTGTCCACGCGCGCGTGCCTTGCCGACGAGGGAGACGTTCAGGGGTTCGAGGTACTCGGGGAAGATCGTGACGACGTCGAGGCGCATTACGACTCGTCCCCGGAGTCGGCGGAGTCCCCGGAGTCCCGCGCGGACGCGATCTCGGCCCGGTCGTCGATCAGCCCGGGCGGCGGATCGATGATCGCCCGCTGCTCCTCCAGGTCGATCTCCGTGACGATCTCCTGCACGAACGGGATCATCACCTCGCTGCCGTCGGGCCGCTCGACGATGAAGAGGTCCTGGGAGGGCAGGTGCGAGATCTCGGTGATCCGGCCGACCTCCACACCGTCCTCGGTGACCACGTCCAGGTCCATCAGCTGGTGGTCGTAGTACTCGTCCTCCTCCTCCGGCAGCTCCTCCGGGTCGATCTCGGCGATCAGGAGGGTGTTGCGCAGGGCCTCGGCGCCGGTGCGGTCCGTGACGCCCTCGAAGCGCAGCAGGAGACGGCCGCTGTGGACACGGCCGGTCGCGATGGTGAGGGGACCGGTGGCGGCGGGGTCCGTGAGCAGTACGGCACCGGGCCCGAGCCTGAGCTCCGGCTCGTCGGTACGGACCTCGACGGTGACCTCGCCCTTGATGCCGTGGGCACGGCCGATGCGAGCGACTACGAGCTGCACTTTTCGAAGATCTCCTGATCGTACGTACGACTACGGGCCGGGGACGGCCCAGTGGCCCTCCCCGGCCCGAGCCGGTGCTGCGTTTGACGTCAGCGGACGTGGTCGACGTCGACGAGGTCGACGCGGACACCGCGGCCGCCGATGGCGCCCACGACGGTACGCAGGGCGCGTGCGGTGCGGCCGTTGCGGCCGATCACCTTGCCGAGGTCGTCGGGGTGGACCCGGACCTCCAGCACTCGCCCGCGGCGCAGGTTGCGCGAGGCGACCTGCACATCGTCAGGGTTGTCGACGATGCCCTTCACGAGGTGCTCGAGAGCCTCCTCGAGCATGCTCAGGCCTCGGTCGACCCGGACTCAGCCGCAGCCTCGTCCTTCTTCTCGGCCTTCTTCTTCTGGGTGATGGCCTCACCCTTGCCCTCGTCGTCGCCACCGAGGGCCTCGAACGAGGGACGCGCGGCCTTCTCGGCCGGCTGGAGCAGCGGAGCCGGGGCGGGCTCGCCCTTGAACTTCTGCCAGTCGCCGGTCTTCTTCAGGATGGCGAGCACGGGCTCGGTCGGCTGCGCGCCGACACCCAGCCAGTACTGCGCGCGCTCCGAGTCGACCTCGATGCGCGAGGGGTTCTGCACCGGGTGGTACAGACCGATCTCCTCGATCGCACGGCCGTCACGACGGGTGCGGGAGTCGGCGACGACGATGCGGTAGTGAGGCGCGCGGATCTTGCCCAGACGCTTCAGCTTGATCTTGACTGCCACGGGAGTGGGTTCTCCTGGATTTGACGTGGTTGGGCACGGCGAGAAAGCCGCGTGGGGTTGCGGTACCCGAGTGCCCGATGGACGCGTCAGCCGGAGGCGAGAGGGTTCCTGTGCGGCTGTCGAGTACAGCTAGCCATTGTGCCACACCCTGCGGCTCCCCTCCGACCGAGGGCGACGGAGGGCGACCAGGGCCGCATCCGGGCACGCCTGAGGGGCACCCGGTGCTCCGGGTGCCCTCGGGCGGGCCGCGACTGCCACGAGCAGCCGCGACCTCAGCCGGCCGCCGCGCCGACGATCTCGGGGATCCGGAACGGCTTCCCGCAGCCTCCGCAGACGATCGGCGCCTGGGCCAGGACGGAGGGGACGACCCTCACATTGCGGCCGCAGTCACAGACCGCCTTGACCCGGACTCCGCCTCCGGAGGAGCCGTGTCGCGCCGCCGGGCCCCGGAAGGAGCGGGCGGTGTCGGCGGAGGTCGCCGCCGTGTGGGCCTTGAGTGCACGCTGGAGCCGCTCGATGGTCGGGCGGTAGCGGCGCTTTGCCTCGGGGGTGAGCGTGACCAGGGAGAAGCCGCTGCTCGGATGCGGCTCCTCGGGGTGGTCCAGGCCCATCTCCTCGGCGATCGCGAGGAATCTGCGGTTGTGGTAGCGACCGGCGCGGGAGGTGTCGCGGATGCCTCGCGCGGCGGCGATGCCGTGGACTGCCTCGTGAAGCAGTCGCTCGAAGGAGAGCTCGTGACCGCACGCGGACGACGACTCCCCGATCAGGGACTCTGGCGCGGCAAGGTCAGGCAGCTCGGGGTGGTACCGCTGAATGTCGGCCCACGCCTCTGCCAGCTCTGCGGCGAGAACAGGTGGTGTCTGTGTCGTGCTCACGTAATGACAACGAGCCAGAGTGCCGCTGTGTTCCTATTCCGGGGCATCCCAAATAATTTGCACGTACCCGTCAGTTGCCGCTGATGCGTGGAGACGAGGGCGGGTGCGCTGATCTGCGGAGAAGCCTCACAGCTCGTAACAAGCTGGTGCGTAGTGTGAGGTACGCCCCGGCGCGTAGATCGTGTCCACGCGCCGGTGCGACTGTGATCCGCAGGTGCGCAAGAGGCGTTTCGGTCGCTCTCGCACCGGAAGGGCGCTGCCTCAGTAAGCGCGCGCGACCACTGCGACGTTACCGGGGGCGTCGTCGGTTCCCGGCACCGACCCGTCCTCGGCGACCAGACACCGTACGGTCACTCCGTGCTCGGCCAGCCTGGCCTCGCCTTCTTCGCCGAGGGTGGCCCACGGGATCCGCGCCCAGCCGCCGGCGACGGCGGCCTCGACGGCTTCGTCGAACGTCGACACCTCGGCCGTACGGGACACGCGGCGCTCGCGGGACTGGGCCAGCAGCAGCGCCTGATCCTCCTCGAGCGCGGCCGGGAGCAGTCGTACGAGATCGTCGACGGCGACCGCCTCCTTGCCGCCCGGGATCCGGCGGGCCACCATCGCGGTGCCGTTCTCCAGGTCACGGGGTCCGATCTCGACGCGGATCGGTACGCCCTTGAGCTCCCAGTCGACCGCGCGGCGGCCGAAGGGGGTGTCGGTGCGGTCGTCGACGTGGACGCGCAGCCCCGCCGCCCTCAGCCGGTCGCCGATCTCGCGGACCTTGGCCAGAACCGGTTCGTCCCCCTTGATCGCGAGCACGACGACCTGGGTCTGTGCGAGCCGGGGCGGGACGCGCAGGCCGTTGTCGTCGCCGTGCATCATCACCAGGGCGCCGATCATGCGGGTGGTCGAGCCCCAGGAGGTCTGCCAGACGAGTTCCTGGGTGCCGTCCTTCGACAGGTACGAGGTGTTGAAGGCCTTGGCGAAGTTCTGGCCCAGCTCATGGCTGGTGGCCATCTGGAGGGCCTTGCCGTCGCCCATCATCCCTTCGAGGGTGAGGGTGTTGATCGCGCCGGCGAAGCGCTCCTTGACGGTCTTGCGGCCGGGGACGGTGTCCATGGCGAGGACCTCGGTCATGAAGTCCTCGTAGACCTGGCGGTGGATGTGCGAGGCGAACGCGCGCGCGTCCTGCTCGGTGGCGTGCGCGGTGTGGCCCTCCTGCCACAGGAACTCCGTCGTCCGCAGGAAGAGCCGGGGCCGCAGTTCCCAACGCACCACGTTGGCCCACTGGTTGATCAGCAGGGGCAGGTCGCGGTAGCTCTGCACCCACTTCGAGAAGTAGTCGTTGATGATCATCTCGGACGTGGGGCGTACGACGGCGGGCTCTTCGAGTTCCTTGCCGCCACCGTGGGTGACCACCGCGAGCTCGGGCGCGAAACCCTCGACGTGGTCGGCCTCCCGGGTGAGGTACGACTGCGGGATCAGCAGCGGGAAGTACGCGTTCTGCGTGCCCGTCGCCTTGATCCGGGCGTCCATCTCGGCCTGCATCCGCTCCCACAGCCCGTACCCGTACGGTCGGATGACCATGGTGCCGCGCACCGGACCGTTGTCGGCCAGTTCGGCCTTGGTGATCAGATCCTGGTACCAGCGCGGGAAATCGTCCGCCCGGGGTGTGAGAACAGGTGCCTTTGCCATGGCGCGATGTTACGGGCGCACATTGCCGGGATGTGAATTCTTTTCCCCGGCCCCGCCAACCCGCAAGCGGGGCCCTTCTGCCTCTGGACGAGCGGTCGAGTGCGGAGTTACCTGGCATACGGGGGAAGTGCGAGCGCACGTCACGGGGGCTACGGAATCAGGCACGGAGTCAACTCTCGGCGGATTGGGGCGCTTATCCATGACACCTACGCTCGTGCGGCAGCACCTGCCTTCGACGGGGGCGATCTCCCGTGCGGACCTCGGTGCACGCGCGCGTGACTGGTCCGAGATCCAGGAGCGGATGCTGGTTCCGCTGTACGAGGCCGTCTACGAGCGACTGGAAGTGGGCCCGGCGACACGGCTGTTGGGCCTCGGCTGCGGCAGCGGACTCGCCCTGCTGATGGCCGCCTCCAGAGGAGCGACGGTCGCCGGGGTCGAGTCCTCCTCCCGCGAACGGCTGGCTCTCGCGCGAGAGCGGCTGCAGCCGGGCGCGTGGGGCACGCGCGCGCACGTCGCCACCCGGCTGGTCGAGGGCGCGCCCGGGGACACCGCCGACACCGGCACTCCCCCGTACAGCGTCGTGACCTCCTTCGAGCCGATCGGGTGCCTCGCGGGCGGCTCGGAGGGGCTCGGGGAGCTGCTCGCCTCGGCGACACCGCTCGCCGAGCGCGGGGCGCCCGTGGTGCTCGCCGGCTGGGGTCCCCCGGAGCGGTGCGCCACGTCGTCCGTGCTGCGGGTGGCCACCAGGCTGGCGGATCCGCTGCCCGGCGCGGGCAGGTGGCGCCCGGCCCTGCGCGACGACCTGGAGGTGGTGGCCCAGCGGGCCGGTCTGCGGCCCGACGGTTCGGGCCGGGTGGCCTGTCCCTTCGGGTACGCCGACCTCGACAGCGCCCTCAAGGGGCTCCTGTCGACCGGGCTGTTCGACGCGGCGATCGCGACGACCGACCAGGAGCAGGTGGACAAGGAGATCACGGAGGCACTCCATCCGTACCGACGCCGGGACGGCACGGTGTGGATGCCGAACGTCTTCCGGTACCTGATCGCCCGGGTGCCCTAGCCGTCGGCCTCCTTGGACAGCCGCGTGATCCCCGCGATCCGGTACGCGTCGGCCTCCTCCAGAGTCTCCCGCTCCAGCAACGCCTGGGCGAGGGCGTCCAGTTGCCCGCGGTGGTCGCGGAGCTTGCGGCACGCCTCCTCGTAGCACTCGTCGACGATCCGCCGCATCTCGCCGTCGATCACGTCGAGGGTCCGGGGCGCGGCGGAGAGGCCGTACGCCCGTTGCGCGTCGCTGGGAAGCGCGGACAGGCGTCCCACCCGTTCGCTCATCCCCCAGCACGCGACCATGCCGCGCGCGAGGTTCGTGACCTGTTCGAGGTCGTTCTCCGCGCCGGTCGTGATGACGCCGTAGACGACCTGTTCCGCGGCCATGCCGCCGAGCGCGCCGATGATCCGGCCGCGCAGGTACTCCTCGGTGTACGCGTACTTGTCGGCGTCCGGCGTGGACAGTGTCACGCCGAGCGCGCGCCCGCGCGGGACGATGGTGATCTTGCGGACGGGGTCGGCACCGGGCTGGAGCATGCCGAGCAGGGCGTGCCCGCTCTCGTGGTAGGCGGTCCTGCGCCGCTCCTCCTCGGGCATCACCAGCGGCCGTTCGGCGCCCAGTTGGACCTTCTCCAGCGCCTCCGAGAGGTCGGTCTGCGTGACCCTCTCCTGCGTGCGCTTGACCGCGAGGAGCGCGGCCTCGTTGGCGAGGTTGGCCAGTTCGGCACCGGTCATGCCCGGGGTCGTACGGGCGACCTGGGCGAGGTTCACGTCGTCGGCGAGCGGGATCTCACGGGTGTGGATCTCCAGGATGGCCTCGCGGCCGCCGCGGTCCGGGGGCGAGACCATGACGACCCGGTCGAAGCGACCGGGGCGGGTCAGGGCCGGGTCCAGGACGTCGGCGCGGTTGGTGGCCGCGATGACGATGACGCCCTCCGAGCCGGAGAAGCCGTCCATCTCGGTGAGGATCTGGTTGAGGGTCTGCTCGCGCTCGTCGTGGCCGCCCATGCCGGAGCCGCCGCCGCGGGCCCGGCCGATGGTGTCGATCTCGTCGATGAAGATGATCGACGGGGCCACCTTGCGGGCCTCGGCGAACAGTTCACGCACGCGTGAGGCTCCCCCACGCTCGAATACGCTCGCGCGGGGGCACCCCCATCGCCGACGATCATCTCGATGAACTCGGAGGCGGACGCGGAGAAGTACGGCACCCCGCCTCGCCGGCCACGGCCCGCGCGAGCAGCGTCTTGCCGGTGCCGGGCGGGCCCGCGAGGAGCACACCGCGGGGCATCTTGGCTCCCATGCGGCGGTACGCGTCGGGGTTCTTCGGGAAGTCGACGACGTCGTTGAGCTCGCCCTCGACCTCGTCGATGCCGGCCACGTCCTCGAAGGTGGTGCGCTTGGTGCCCGGCTCCAGCTCGACCGGTTTGGGCGGGGCCTTGCGGCCGAGCATGCCGCCCGCGCCGCCGAGCCCCGCGCTCATCCGCCGTGCGATGAAGATCCAGAGCACGACCAGGAGGAGCATCGGGGCCAGCGCGATCAGCAGGTTGGCCAGAAAACTGCGGTGCTGGACGACGGGCTCCGCGGTGACCGTGACGTCGTGCTTGGTCAGGTCCTCCCAGAGCTGGTCGTCCGCGAAGGTCGGCCGCTCGGTGTTGAACTTGGTGCAGGTGCCGTCGCCCCCGGGCTTGTCCTGCTTCTTCTTGAGCTGCCCCTGGATGGCGTCGCCCTTGGCGTAGATCTTGCTGACGTTGCCGGCGTCGACCTGCTTGCTGAACTCCGTGTAGGAGATCGTCGGCTCGTCGCCCTCGTTGAAGAAGGACAGCACGAGGTTGGCGATCAGGTACACGACCAGCGCGGTGACGATCAGGCCCCACCAGCCGCCGCGCGGCCTGCGCCCGCCCGACGGCGGCTTCGGCGGCTCCCCGGGGTGCCCTCGGTACGCCAGGGCTGCTCGGGAGACTTGCGCGGTGGGGCGGGGTTGGTCATATCCGGACGTCACGACAAACACCCACCCCCGGCACACGCGGGGATGAACTCAGCCGGTGGGCTTCCTGAACGTCAGCCCATGAACTTCTTGAACTCGTCCGGCAGCTCGAAGTCCTGCGGGGCCTGCTGGCCGGGCACCCCGAAGGCGCTGCCGCCCTGGGCCGCCCGGCGCGCGGCCTCCTCCTGCTCCTGCTGCTTGCGCTTCATCGGGTTGCCGGAGCGCTGCTTGCCCTTGGCCTTCTTCGGCTGCTTCTTGGAGCGGCCGGGACCGCCCCCCATGCCCGGGATGCCGGGCATGCCGGGCATCCCGCCGCCCTGGGCCATGCGGGACATCATCTTGCGGGCCTCGAAGAACCGCTCGACCAGGTTCTTGACGGCGCTGACCTCGACACCGGAGCCCTTGGCGATACGGGCGCGCCGCGAGCCGTTGATGATGGTCGGCTCCTGGCGCTCGGCCGGGGTCATCGACTTGATGATGGCGGCCGTGCGGTCGACGTCCCGCTCGTCCAGGTTGTTGATCTGGTCCTTGATCTGGCCCATGCCCGGGAGCATGCCGAGCAGCTTGGAGATGCTGCCCATCTTGCGGACCTGTTCCATCTGGGCCAGGAAGTCGTCCAGGGTGAAGTCCTGGCCCTTCTTGGACGCCAGCTTGGAGGCCATCTTCTCGGCCTCTTCCTGACTGAACGTCTTCTCCGCCTGCTCGATCAGGGTGAGCAGGTCACCCATGTCGAGGATGCGGGAGGCCATCCGGTCGGGGTGGAAGGCGTCGAAGTCCTCCAGCTTCTCGCCGTTGGAGGCGAACATGATCGGCTTGCCGGTGATCTGCCGGATCGACAGGGCCGCACCACCGCGGGCGTCGCCGTCGAGCTTGGAGAGCACCACGCCGTCGAAGCCGACGCCGTCGCGGAAGGACTCGGCGGTGTTGACCGCGTCCTGACCGATCATCGCGTCGACGACGAAGAGGATCTCGTCGGGGCTGACGGCATCGCGGATGTCCGCGGCCTGCTGCATCAGCTCCTGGTCGATACCGAGACGTCCGGCGGTGTCCACGATCACGATGTCGTGGACCTTGGCCTTGGCGTGCTCGATGGAGTCCTTGGCGACCTTGACCGGGTCACCGACGCCGTTGCCCGGCTCGGGGGCGTAGACCGCGACCCCGGCGCGCTCGGCGACGACGCTCAGCTGGTTCACGGCGTTGGGGCGCTGGAGGTCGGCGGCGACGAGCAGCGGCGAGTGGCCCTGCTCCTTCAGCCACCGGCCGAGCTTGCCCGCGAGGGTGGTCTTACCGGCACCCTGGAGACCCGCCAGCATGATCACGGTGGGCGGGTTCTTGGCGAACCTGAGGCGCCGGGTCTCGCCGCCGAGGATCGTGACGAGTTCCTCGTTGACGATCTTCAGGACCTGCTGGGCGGGGTTCAGCGCCCGGGAGACGTCGGCGCCGAGCGCGCGCTCCTTGACGTTCTTGATGAACGTCCGGACGACGGGCAGGGCCACGTCCGCCTCGAGGAGGGCGATACGGATCTCGCGCGCGGTGGCGTCGATGTCCGCCTCGGAGAGCCGTCCCTTGCCGCGCAGGTTCTTGAAAGTCGCTGAGAGGCGATCGGAAAGAGTATCGAACACGGCGCTCGCGGTCCTCGGGGTCGGTGGCAGCTGGGAATCGCCCTCCAGGGTATCCCGGCGACACAGGTCACCGGGATCCCCCGGGTCAGCCGCGCAAGGTCTCCTCCAGCTTCCGGGCCACGGAGGCCGCCTCCCCGCCCGAGAGCGGCGCTCCCTTGGCGTCGGTCACATAGAAGGCGTCCACCGCGTTGGCGCCCAGCGTCGACACATGGGCGCTGCGCATCCGTACGCCGGCGTCCTCCAGGGCCCGCCCGATGCGGAACAGCAGGCCCGGGGCGTCCTGGGCGCGGACCTCGATCACGGTGGCGTGCCGGGAGGCGGCCGAGGCGACCGTCACCCGCGCGGGGGGCGCGACGACACCCCGGCGCCTCGGGTAGGCGGCGTCCCGCTCGGCGAGGCGCCCGGCGACGTCCAGGGAGCCGTCCAGGGCCCGTACGAGATCGGCGCGCAACCGGGCCGCCTGGGGCAGCGAGCCGTACTGGGCGGCGACCCGCCAGTTCAGCAGGAGCACGGAGCCCTCGACGCCGTCGGGCAGGTCCAGGGCGCTCAGCTCCGCGGTACGGACGGTCAGCCGGTGCACGGCCAGCACGCCGGCGACCGCGGGCAGCACGCCGGGCTGGTCCGGCACGGCGATGAGGAGTTCCACACCGAGCGGCTCGGGGTCCCCGGCCGGCTGGTCCTCCGCGAGAACCGGCGGCTCGGTCTGGGCGCGCAGGGACAGCACCGGTCCGCCGGTGGCGACCGCCTCGATGGCCAGCCGCTCCTGCTCGGCGGTGGGCGCGACGGCCTCGGGTTCGTCGAGGTCGTCCCCGGCGAGCACGGCGCCCACCCTCTTGACCAGGTCGGCGACGAGCGAGCCGCGCCAGGTCGACCAGGCGGCCGGTCCGGTGGCCAGGGCGTCGGCCTCGGTCAGCGCGTGCAGCAGCTCCAGCGTGCCCTGCGATCCGACCGCGTCGGCGACCGAGCGCACGGTGAGCGGGTCCTCCAGGTCCCGCCGGGTGGCGGTGTCCACGAGCAGCAGGTGGTGCCGTACGAGCGTCGACAGCACGGCGACGTCGTCGCGGTCGAAGCCGATGCGCGCGGCGACGTCCTTCGCGATGATCTCGCCCGCCACCGAGTGGTCGCCGGGCCAGCCCTTGCCGATGTCGTGCAGCAGCGCGGCGACGAGCAGCAGGTCGGGGCGGTGGACGCGCCGGGTGAACTCCGAGGCGCGCACGGCCGTCTCGATGAGGTGCCGGTCGACGGTCCAGATGTGCACGGCGTTGCGCTGGGGGCGGCAGCGCACCCGCTCCCAGTCGGGCAGCATCCGGGTGATCAGGCCCTCGGCCTCCAGGGCCTCCCAGACGTCGATGGTGGGCTGGCCCGAGCCGAGCAGGGTCACGAGCTGTTCGCGCGCCTCGGCGGGCCACGGGGTGGGCAGGGGGCGAACTCCGGCCGCCATGCGCCGTACGGCGTGCAGGGAGAGCGGGAGTCCGGCCTGTGCGGCGGCGGCCGCGGCCCGCAGCGGGAGCACGGGGTCGCGGTCGGGGCGGGCGGCGCGGGCGAGGACCACCTCGCCGTCCTGCTCGACGACGCCCTCGGCGAGGGGCGACCGCTCGGCCACCGGTTTGCCGCCGCCGAGCATGGCGCGCAGTCGCGGCCGCACGGCACGCGACCTGAGCACGCGTCCCACCTCGCGCCAGGTGACGTCACTGGCGTACGAGATGACCCGGGCGGCCTCGTAGACCTGCCGCAGCAGGGTGTCGGCGTCGAGCAGTCCGAGCTCGGCGGCGACCTGGTCCTGTTCCTGGAGCGCGAGGCGGTCGGTCGCGCGCCCGGTGGTCAGGTGCAGGGCGTCCCGGACGTCGAGCAGTCGGCGCCGGGCGTCGTCGAGGCCCTCGCGCGGGGCGTCGGCCAGCCAGGAGGCGGCGACGGCGCGCAGGACGGTGGCGTCCCTCAGGCCGCCGCGGGCCTCTTTGAGATCGGGTTCGAGCAGGTACTGGAGCTCGCCCTGGCGCTCGGCGCGCTCGTCGCACAGCTCCTGGAGCTCCGGGAGGCGCTTGGGTGCCTGGTTGCGCCAGTCGGCGAGGATGGCCGTGCGCAGGCCTGCCGTCAGGCCCAGGTCGCCGGCGATGTGCCGGGCGTCCAGGAGGCCGAGTTGGACCTTCAGATCGTCCGCGGCGGTCTTGCGGGCCTCCGCGGGCGTGCGCACCGAGTGGTCGAGGGCGAGGCCGAGGTCCCACACGGGGTACCAGATGCGGTCGGCCAGGGCGGCCACCGCGTCGGAGGCGCTGCCGTCGTGCAGCAGGACCAGGTCGAGGTCGCTGCGGGGCGACAGCTCGCCGCGGCCGTAGCCGCCGACGGCGATCAGGGAGACCCCGCGCAGCTGCTCGGCGCCCGCGGTGAACAACCCCGCGAGCCAGTCGTCCGTCAGCTCGGCGAGGGCGGAACGGCGCGGCGGCCCGGACCGCGCCCCCTCCTGGAGGAGGCGCAGCCGGGCCGCCGCGTAGCCGCTGGGTCCCGAGTCCTCTACGTCCTTGTGCACGTTCGTGCTCGTCACCCAGCAGCTCCTGTTCTGTTCTTCCCTCAGAGCGCGTCCGGGCCGCGCTCGCCCGTCCTGACCCTTACGGCGGTCTCGACCGGCAGGGACCAGACCTTGCCGTCACCGATCTTGCCGGTCCGGGCCGCCTTGACGATGACGTCGATCAGCTGCTCGGCGTCGTCGTCCTCGGCGAGGACCTCGATGCGGATCTTCGGGACCAGGTCGACGGTGTACTCGGCACCGCGGTAGACCTCGGTGTGGCCCCGCTGACGACCGTAACCGCTCGCCTCGGTGACCGTCAGGCCGTGGACCCCGAATGCCTGGAGGGCTTCCTTGATCTCGTCGAGCCGGTGCGGCTTGACGACGGCGGTGATGAGCTTCATGCGTCCACCTTCTTGCCCGCGTCGGCGGCCGGGGCCGTGACGGAGGTCCGGGCGGCGCCACCACCGGCACCGCTGAAGTCGTATGCGGTCTCGGCGTGCTCGGCCTGGTCGATGCCCGAGACCTCCTCGTCCTCACTGACCCGCATGCCGATCGTCTTGTCCAGCAGGAAGGCCAGGATCGCGGAGGCGATCAGGGAGTAGGCCAGGACCGCGAAGACACCGGCGCACTGCTTCCAGAGCTGGTCCGCGTTGCCGCCGTAGAAGAGGCCCTTGACGTCGGACTGACCCTTGCCGCTGGCGAAGAAGCCGATCAGCAGGGAACCGATGACACCGCCGACCATGTGGACGCCGACGACGTCCAGGGAGTCGTCGTAGTTGAACCGGTACTTCAGGCCGACCGCCATGGCGCACAGGACACCGGCGATGACGCCGACGCAGATCGCGCCGATCGGGGTGACCGCACCACCGGAGGGGGTGATGGCGACCAGACCGGCGACCGCGCCGGAGGCGGCACCGAGGGTGGTGAACGCGCCGTGGCGGATCTTCTCGTAGATGAGCCAGCCGAGCATGGCGGCCGCGGTGGCGATCTGGGTGTTGACGAACATCAGGGAGCCGACGCCGTCGTCGTTGCCGAGCCACGAGCCGGCGTTGAAGCCGAACCAGCCGAACCACAGCAGGCCGGCGCCGAGCATGACCAGCGGGAGGCTGTGCGGACGCATCGGGTCCCGCTTGAAGCCGACGCGCTTGCCGATGACGAGGATCACGCCGAGTGCCGCGGCACCCGCGTTGATGTGGACCGCCGTACCACCGGCGAAGTCGATCACACCGAGCTCGAAGGCCCAGCCGCCGGTGCCCCAGACCCAGTGGGCGACCGGGAAGTACACGACCGTCGCCCACAGCGCCACGAAGAGCGCCCAGGCGGAGAACTTCACGCGGTCGGCGATCGCGCCGCTTATCAGGGCGGGCGTGATGATGGCGAACATCATCTGGAAGACGGCGAAGGCGAGGACCGGGATCGTGTACCCGGACCAGATGTCGCCCTTGTCGATGCCGGTCCATCCGAAGAAGTCGGATTCCCAGCCGATGAGCGAGCCGTGGTCCGTACCGAACGCCATGGAGAAGCCGTAGACCACCCACAGGATGGTGACGATACCCATGCTGATGAAGCTCATCATCAGCATGTTGAGGGTGCTCTTGACGCGGACCATGCCTCCGTAGAAGAAGGCGAGGCCCGGGGTCATGATCAGCACCAGGGCGGAACAGATCAACATGAAGCCTGTGTTGGCCACAGACAGCTTGTCTGCGGCGAGCGTGATGGCTGGTGCCATCGGCGTCTCCTCGTCGTAGGTACGGCCCCGTGCGGGCGAAGCCAGAGCGGATTGAGGGGTGGGCCGGTTATGCGCCATGAGATTGGCGCAGCGCCGTTTCCGTGGAAGCCCCTCGTTGTTTCGCCGCCGTGACGAAGGCGCCTGGTGTGTTACGCGTCGATGAACTGGCAGATTCGGGCCGCGTCGATCGTTATCGTGGCGCAACCTTCGTAGAAGGAAAGAAACCGGCCGCGGTCGGCCTTCCGATGACCTGGCATGGGGGAGCCGAGTCGGGCAGTTCGGGAGGGCCGGCCGCGGCCGGGGTTCTGGGGATCTACGGGGTTCTCAGACGGCTTCCGCGGTCTCGGGCAGTTCGACGGCGAGCTTCTCCGTCAGGTCGACGACCTCGGCGAGATCACCGAAATCGCGTACGGCCGTGTCGACCGTCTTTCGAATACGAGTGTTGACGCGCTCGGAGCGGACCTTCTTGGCGATGTGCATGGCCTGTTCCGCCAGTACGGCGGACTGCTCGGGCTCGCGCCGCAGCAGATGCACGGTGGCCATGCCGATGAGATTGAGTGCGTACGACCGCTGGTGCTCGCCGTCCTCGGAGAAGAGCTCCACCGCCCGCTGCATGAGGGGCTCGGCCAGGGAGGCGTAGGTCGGGCTGCGGCCGGCGACGTAGGCGAGGTCGCGGTAGGAGTGGGAGTTCTCGCCGTACAGCTCGGCCTCGGAGAAGAAGCGGATCCAGTCGGGGTCCGGCTCGTCCCACTCGTCGGCGTCGGCGAAGGTGTCCTCGGCCATCCGGACCGCCCGCTTGCACTTGCCGGGCTGGCCCATGTTGGCGTAGGCGCGGGCCTCCATCGCATACAGCATCGACTGGGTGCGCGGGCTCGCGCAGTCCCGGCTGCCGTACTGCGCGAGGTGGATCAGCTCCAGGGCGTCCTCGGGCCGCCCGAGGTGGATCATCTGGCGGCTCATGCTGGACAGGACATAGGAGCCGAGCGGCTTGTCCCCGGCCTCCTTGGCGGCGTGCAGGGCGAGCACGAAGTACTTCTGGGCGGTGGGCTGGAGGCCCACGTCGTACGACATCCAGCCCGCGAGCTCGGCCAGTTCGGCGGCGACCTTGAACAGCTTGCGGGTGGTGGTCTCGGGCTGGGGCTCCTGGAGGAGGTCGGTCACCTCGTGCAGCTGGCCGACGACCGCCTTGCGGCGCAGGCCGCCGCCGCACTGGGCGTCCCACTGGCGGAACATCACGGTCGTCGACTCGAGGAGGTCGAGCTCCGGCCGGGAGAGCCGGCCGACGCGCCGCGCCGCGGCGGGGTCGGGCTCCCGGTGCGGGGTGCTGCCCGGGCCGGGGACCAGCCAGCGCTGCATGGGCTCGATGAGGGACGGGCCCGCGGACAGGGCCAGCGAGGTCCCGAGGAAGCCGCGCCGCGCCAGCATGAGGTCGCTGCGCGAGAACTCGCTGAGCAGGGCCACGGTCTGCGGGCCCGTCCAGGGCAGGTCGACCCCGGTCGTGGACGGCGACTGGCGGGCGGCGCGCAGTCCGAGGTCCTCGACGGAGACGACGCATCCGAACCGCTCGGAGAACAGCTCGGACAGGATCCTGGGGATGGGTTCGCGGGGGTTCTCGCCGTCCAGCCAGCGGCGCACCCGCGAGGTGTCGGTGGAGATGTGGTTGGCGCCCAACTGGCGGGCCCTGCGGTTGACCTGGCGGGCGAGCTCGCCCTTGGACCAGCCGCTGCGCACGAACCAGGAGGTGAGCAGTTCGTTCGGGCGTTTGTCGGCCTGAGGGGAGCTCTGCGCGGCGCCCCCGGCGCCCGTCCCGCTTCCACTGTTGCCGCCCACTGGAACGCCCCCATCCCTGAGACCACTTGTCGCCGAGTGCGCCAAGCCTTATCAGAATGCCGGTAAATACGGCCGTTCGTCCGGCGGTTGTCAGCCTTCGAACGGGGAACCGACTTGCCTCCGGCATACCCACAAGCGCATGTGCCCCCAGGACTCGTGCACTCAAAGTAATCCTACGATCACGCGTCCAGCCATGGCGATCCCGGAAACGCCACCATTCGCCACCCCTTCGAATGAACTCACGGTCGCCTCCACACGATTCACTTGACATAGACCGAGCGGGGGTGGGCGGAACGGTGCACTCAGGGGCGCACATGCCCCAGCGCACCACCCGGGACGCTTCCGGACGCCCGGATCGCCCGGATGAGGAAACGGAGAGTGACCGAACGCGTCCGTCTCGTAACCACCGGCGCGCTGGACCCGTTGGAGGGGGCATGGGCTTCACGATCGGCGGCATTCGGGAGATTCGTTCCGGCACGCGCAGGCGCGGCCGCTCCTCGGAGTGCACCGCCGTCGCCGAGTTCACCGGACTCTGGGGCTGGGACGTCGTCCCGGGCGCGCGGGCCTCGGCCGGCGCCTGCTCCTGCGGTCGCGCGGACTGCCGCCGACCCGGCGCCCACCCCCTCGACTTCGCGCCCCCGGTACCGGCCGGGGCCACGCTCGACGACGTGACCAAGGCGTGGGCCGAGTTCCCCGGCGCCTCGGTGATGCTGCCGGTCGGCCGCGCCTTCGACGTCATCGAGGTCGCCGAACCGGCCGGGCGCCGCGCCCTGGTCCGTCTGGAGCGCATGGGCCTGCCCCTCGGCCCGGTGACCGCGACCCCCGAGGGCCGCGCCCAGTTCTTCGTCGCCCCCGGCGCCGCGTCGGACCTGACCGAACTCCTCTACCGCATGGGCTGGGACGACGCCGCCTCCCTGGACCTGCGCGGCCTGGGCCCCGGCAGCCACATCACGGCCCCGCCGTCGGACCGCGGCGGCCTGGGACCGGTCCGGTGGCTGCGACCGCCGTCACTGGACACGGCGACGAAGCCACCGGCGGCGAGGCTGCTGCTGGGGACCCTGGCGTACGTGGCGCACCGCTCGCGCGCATAGCCGTACACGGCGGAGCTGCCACGCACAGCGAAGCGCCCGCTCCCCACTGCACCTGGGGGGCGGGCGCTTCCTCGTGCGCGGGGTCTCTCACTCGCCGATAAGGGCATCCACGAACGCTTCCGGCTCGAACGGCGCCAGATCGTCGGCGCCCTCGCCCAGTCCGATCAGCTTGACCGGCACACCGAGTTCGCGCTGGACCGCGACCACGATGCCGCCCTTGGCCGTGCCGTCCAGCTTGGTCAGCACGATGCCGGTGATGTCGACGACCTCGGCGAAGACGCGGGCCTGCACCAGGCCGTTCTGCCCGGTGGTGGCGTCCAGGACGAGCAGCACCTCGTCGAGCGGCGCGTGCTTCTCCACGACCCGCTTGACCTTGCCGAGCTCGTCCATGAGGCCGGTCTTGGTGTGGAGGCGGCCGGCGGTGTCGATGAGGACCACGTCGACCCCCATCTCCTTGCCCTCCTTCACCGCGTCGAAGGCGACGGAGGCGGGATCGCCGCCCTCGGGCCCGCGCACGGTGTGGGCGCCCACCCGCTCGCCCCAGGTCTGGAGCTGGTCGGCGGCGGCGGCCCGGAAGGTGTCGGCGGCACCCAGCACGACGCTGCGCCCGTCGGCCACGAGCACGCGCGCGAGCTTGCCGGTGGTGGTGGTCTTGCCGGTGCCGTTGACCCCGACGACCATGACGATGCCCGGCTTGCGCTCCTCGGGCTCGGTCCTCACGGTGCGGTCGACCTCGGTGCCGACCAGCTTGAGCAGTTCCGCGCGCAGCAGCCCGCGCAGTTCGTCCGGGGTGCGGGTGCCGAGCACCTTCACCCGCTCACGCAGCCCGTCGACCAGCTCCTGGGTGGGGGCCACGCCGACGTCGGCGGTGAGGAGGATGTCCTCGATCTCCTCCCAGGTGTCGTCGTCGAGGTGCTCGCGCGACAGGAGCGTGAGCAGCCCCTTGCCGAGCGCGTTCTGCGAGCGGGATAGCCGGGTGCGCAGCCGGACGAGGCGTCCGGCGGTGGGCTCGGGGACCTCGAGCTCGGTCGGGGGGAGTTCTTCCACGACGGGCGGCGCCGAGCCGCCCGGGAGATCGACCTCCTCTATGGTCCGGCGCGGTTCGTCGCGCGGAGTCTCGGCCTCGTCGCCGACGTGCGGCTCGGCCGGAGGGGCGGTGATGTCGGGAGCGGCGGGAGGTGGCGGGGGCAGCGACTTCTTGCGCCGGCTGCCGACGACGAGCCCGCCGAGCACACCGAGCACGACCACGGCGATGACTACAGCAAGGATGACGGTTTCCATAACCCGTCCAGTATCCATCCCGGCCCCGCCGGGGAGACGGCGCCGCAGCGCTGGGTGAGCGCGAGCCCATTCGGTGACTTTTCACCGCATATAGGGTGATTGCTTGTGAGTGCCCTCGAAACCCACGGTCTGGAACCGGTCCCCGAGCAGGAGCGCACCGCACGGACCAGGAGCCTGTTCCCCACCTGGGTCGCCGCCAACATCAGCGTCCTGCTCCTGACGATGGGAGCGGGCCTGGCCGTGTCGTACGGCCTCAACTTCTGGCAGGTCCTCACCGTCGGTGTCACCGCGCCGGCCGTGTCGTACGGCCTGGTGGGGCTGATCTCGATCGCGGGCAGGCGCGGCGGCGCCCCCGGTACGGCGCTGTCCCGCGCGGTCTTCGGGCAGCGCGGCAATCTGCTGCCCGGGGCGCTGATCTGGGTCGCCCGCTGGGGCTGGGAGACGATCAACGCGGTGACGGGTGCCTACGCGCTGCTCACCGTCCTGAACATCCTCTTCGGCGTCCACGGCGGTACCGCCCTGATCGTGGTGACACTGCTGTTCTTCGTGCTCGCGACCTTCGCGATCTCCGGCCTGGGCATCGGCGTCCTGCAGAGGTGCACCAAGGGGGCGGCCTGGCTCTTCGCCGCCTTCTCGGTCCTGGTGCTCGTCCGGCTGCTCGTCGTCGCGGACTGGGGCGAGGTGTTCGGCCGGGCCGCGGGACCGACGTCGGCGATGATCACGGGCATCGGCCTGATCGCGGCCGGGGGGATCAGCTGGGTGCCCTCCTCCCCCGACTTCACACGCTATCTGCCGGGTACGGCGTCCTCGGCGGCGATCGTACGCAACACGGTGGGCGGCGCCGGGGTCGTCGTCCTGCCGATGCTCCTCATGGGCACGGTCATGGCGTCCGCGACCCCGGACCTGGCCCGGGCCCCGGACCCGGTGTCCTTCCTCGGCGAGATCCTGCCGCTGTGGCTCGCCGTGCCCTATCTCCTGATCGCCCTGGTCGGCACCCTGCTGATCAACTCGATGTCCATGTACTCCGCGGGCTTCACCGCGCAGGCGCTCGGCTTCCGTGTCCCGCGGCACTGGGCGGTCTCGGTCAACGCGCTGATCTCACTGGTCCTCGGCGGCATCCTCATGCTGGCGGCGACGAGCTTCCTGGGCACTTTCGTCGCCTTCCTCTCCCTGCTCGCGGTGGCCTTCTCGGCGTGGGCCGGCGTCTTCGGCGCCGACATGCTGCGCAGGACGTCGTACGACGGCGAGGCACTGCTCGACACGACCCCGGCCGGCGCCTACTGGTACCGGCACGGCTTCGGCACGGCCGCGGTCACCGCGTGGGCGGCGGGCCTCGGCACGGGTCTCCTGTTCACCGCGTCCGACTGGTTCACCGGCCCGTTCGCCGCGGACAACCCGGTCGGCGAGTACGGCCTCGGCTGGGCGGCGACGATCGCGGTCTCGGGGCTGCTGTACGCGGTGCTGCCGAAACCTCCGGTCGTGGAGCCCCGGTACGGCGACCCCGCGGCCATGGCGATCTGACGTTCCGTCAGCTACCGTCCCCCGCACCATCCGCCCGGTGAAGGGGGACCCCCATGCCCGTCACGGTCGTCCGTTTCAACCTCGTCGAGCCCGGCGCGACGCCCGCCTCCCTCAGCGCCCGCTACCGGGCTGCCCTGGACATGGCCGCGTACGCCGACGAGCACGGGATCAGCACCGTGCAGACCGAGGAGCACCACGGCGTCGACAACAACTGGCTGCCGTCGCCCTTCGCCTTCGCGGGCGCGGTCTTCGGCGCGACGCGCAGGATCGCGGTCACCGTCTCCGCGGTGATCGGCCCGCTGCACGACCCGCTCCGCCTGGCCGAGGAGATCGCCGTACTGGATCTGCAGAGCGGCGGCCGGCTGGTGACGGTCGCCGGGATCGGGTACCGGCCCGAGGAGTACGCCCTGTTCGACGTGGACTGGCGGCGGCGCGGCCGACTGCAGGACGAGCTCCTGGAGACCCTGCTCAAAGCCTGGACCGGCGAGGAGTTCGAGTACCGCGGCCGAACGGTACGGGTCACCCCGCGCCCCTTCACCGATCCGCACCCCCTCCTCCTGGTCGGCGGCTCCTCCAAGGCCGCGGCTCGCCGGGCCGCCCGCCTGGGTCTGCCGTTCTTCCCCAGCGCGCATCTGCCGGAGCTGGAGGCGTACTACAAGGAGCAGCTCGTCGAGTACGGCACCGAGGGCTGGACCATGATGCCGACCGCCGAGACCCCCCTGCTGCACATCGCCGAGAACCCGGACGAGGTGTGGGCACGGCACGGAGAGCACTTCCTGCACGAGGCCCGCACGTACGCCTCCTGGCAGTCCGGCGACATCCGCTCGGCGGTCCGGTCGGCGGCGACCAGTGTGGAGGAACTCCGGTCGGAGGGCGTGTACCGGATCCTCACGCCGGACCAGTGCGTGGAGCTGGGACTCGACAACCTCGTCCTGCATCCGCTGGCGGGCGGGATGCCGGTGGAGGAGGGGTGGCGGAGCCTGCGGCTGTTCGCGGAACGGGTGCTCCCGGCACTGGCCGGCTGAGCCGGGCGCGAGCGCACGGACTCCGGTGACCCCGCGCGCGTACAGCACCGCCGCCCCCGGTCCAGGCGGTTGCCTGGACCGGGGGCGGCGGAAGGTTCGGGGAGAGGGGCAGCGGGGTGTTGGCCCCTCCCCCCGGGCTCGCGGGTGGGCCGTCAGCCCATCTCCTCCAGCGCCTTGCCCTTCGTCTCCTTGACGTACTTGAGGACGAACGGGATGGAGAGCGCGGCGAAGACCGTGTAGATCACGTAGGTCGCGGAGAGGTTCCAGTCGGCCAGCGACGGGAAGCTCGCGGTGATGGCCCAGTTGGCGATCCACTGCGCGGACGCGGCCACGCCGAGCGCGGCGGCGCGGATCCGGTTCGGGAACATCTCGCCGAGGAAGACCCAGACGACCACACCCCAGGACAGGGCGAAGAAGAGGACGAACACGTGGGCGGCGATCAGCGCGGTCCAGCCCTGCGCGGCCGGCAGCTTGCCGTCGACGAGGTCGAAGGAGAACGCCCAGGCCTCCAGCGCGAGACCGATCACCATGCCGACCGAACCGATCAGGGCGAGCGGGCGGCGGCCGATGCGGTCCACGAAGATCATCGCGATCACGGTGCCGACGATGTTGATGATCGACGTCGTGAAGGAGTAGAAGAACGAGTCCGTCGGGTCGACGCCGACCGACTGCCACAGCGTCGAGGAGTAGTAGAACGCGACGTTGATGCCGACGAACTGCTGGAAGACCGACAGGCCGATGCCGACCCAGACGATCGGCTTGAAGAAGAAGGAGCCGCCGAGCAGGTCCTTGAAGGTCGACTTGTGCTCGCTCTTCATCGCGTGCTCGATCTCGGCGACGCGGGCGGTGAGGTCGATCTTGTCGCCCTCGACCTCGGCGAGGATCTCGCGGGCCCGCTCGCGCTTGCCGACGGAGATCAGGAAGCGCGGGGACTCGGGGATCGCGAAGGAGAGCAGACCGTAGAGGACGGCCGGGATCACCATGACGCCGAGCATGACCTGCCAGGCCTCCAGGCCCATCAGCTTGCCGCGCTGGTCGCCGCCGGCCGCGTTCAGCAGGCCCCAGTTGACCAGCTGCGAGATGGCGATGCCGATGACGATCGCGGCCTGCTGGAAGGACCCGAGACGGCCGCGGTAGGCGGGCGGGGCGACCTCGGCGATGTAGGCGGGGCCGATGACGGAGGCCATGCCGATGGCGAAGCCGCCGACGATCCGCCAGAACGCCAGGTCGTACAGCGCGAAGGGCAGCGCCGAACCGACGGCGCTGACCGTGAAGAGGGCGGCCGAGATCTGCATGCAGCGGATACGGCCGATGCGGTCCGCGATGCGTCCGGCGGTCGCCGCGCCGATCGCGCAGCCGATCAGGGCGATGGCGATGACCTGCGCCAGGGCCGCGGAGCCGATGTCGTAGCGGTCCCGGATGGCCTCGACGGCGCCGTTGATCACGGAGCTGTCGTAGCCGAAGAGGAACCCGCCCATCGCGGCCGCCGCCGCGATGAAGATGACGTGCCCGAGATGATCGGGATGAGCCGTTCCGGCTCCTGACTTCTGCGCCTGGGCTGTGCTGGTCACGTTCCACTCCTAAGGCCATCGGCAACGCTGCCTGAAGGCAAGAACAACGATGAAGACCTTATGCCTTCAAGTTCCGAAAGCAACAGCTGGGGCGGTGTGAGAAAACAGGCACAGGTGAGGATTCTGAGTTCAAAGAATGAACAGATGAAAACGGGGTAGACGAACGGACTAGCGGAGCCGCTGGCTGATGACCTTCGACACCCCGTCGCCCTGCATGGAGACGCCGTACAGCGCGTCCGCGACCTCCATGGTCCGCTTCTGGTGCGTGATCACGATGAGCTGCGAGGCCTCCTGCAGCTCCTGCATGATGCGGATCAGCCGCTGGAGGTTGGTGTCGTCGAGCGCGGCCTCGACCTCGTCCATGACGTAGAACGGGCTGGGCCGCGCCTTGAAGATCGACACCAGCAACGCTACGGCCGTGAGAGACCGCTCGCCACCGGAGAGCAGGCTGAGCCGCTTGACCTTCTTGCCCGGCGGCCGCGCCTCGACGTCCACGCCGGTGGTGAGCATGTTGTCGGGGTCGGTCAGGATCAGCCGTCCCTCGCCGCCCGGGAAGAGCCGGCTGAAGACGCCCTCGAACTCACGGGCTGTGTCCCGGTATGCCTCGGTGAAGACCTGCTCGACGCGCTCGTCGACCTCCTTCACCACCTGCAGCAGGTCGGCGCGGGTCTTCCGCAGGTCCTCCAGCTGCTCGCTGAGGAACTTGTGCCGCTCCTCCAGCGCCGCGAACTCCTCCAGCGCGAGCGGATTGACCTTGCCGAGCTGCTGGTACGCCCGCTCGGCCGCCTTGAGCCGCTTCTCCTGCTCGGCCCGGTGGAACTGCTTCGGCTGGTTGCGCGGATGCTCCGGGTCCTCGGGCAGCTCCTCCCCCTCGGCAGGCAGGGAGGGCGGGACGAGCTGGTGGGGTCCGTACTCCTCGACGAGGCCCGCCGGTTCGACCCCCAGCTCCTCCAGTGCCTTGGTCTCCAGCTGCTCGATCCGCATCCGCTTCTCGGCACCCAGCACCTCGCCCCGGTGGACGGAGTCGGTCAGCTTGTCGAGCTCGGCCTTGAGGTCGCGGCCGGTGTTCCGCGCGGCGGTCAACTCCCGTTCCCTGAGCGCCTTGGCAGCGTCGGCGGCGGTCCGCTCCTGGTCCGCGCGCGCGAGGGACACCTCCACGTGCGCGAGCAGCTGCCGGGCCCCGGAGGCGACGGCCTCGGCGACGGCGGCCTCGTGCCGCAGCCTCGCCTTCCGCTGCTCGGCACGCGCGCGTGCCTCGCGTTCCGCGCGGGCGGCCCGGTCGAGGGAGTCCGCCCGTCCCGCCAGTCCCTTGACCCGCTCCTCGTGGGTACGGACCTGGAGGCGGGCCTCCATCTCGGTCTGGCGGGCGTTGGCGCCGTCGGCGGCGAGACGGTCCCGTACCGACGTGTCCGGCTCCTCCTCGACCGGCATCTCCTCGGCGACGGCGAGGCGTTCGGCGAGTTCCTCGACCTCTTCGAGGGCCTTCTCCAGGGCGTCCTGCGCGCGCGTGGCCGCCGCCGTGGACCGCTCGGCTTCACCGGCGGCGCCTTTCGCCTGACCGGACAGCCGGCCGAGCTGCTGGGCCACGGCCGACTTCTCGCGGTCGGCGGCGCGGCGGCGCTCGCCGAGCTCCTCGACCTGGGCGGCCGCTGCCGTGCGCCGCTCCACGGCTGTGTGCTGGGCCTCGGTGAGTTCCTCGCAGCGGATCGCCAGCTCTTCGAGTTCGGCCGCCGCCTCGTCCACGGAGGCCTGTACTTCCAGGAGGCTGGGGGCGCCCGCGGAGCCGCCGTGGGCGAAGTGGGCGCCCAGGAGGTCGCCTTCGGCGGTGACGGCGGTGAGGTGGGGGTTGGCGTAGACGAGGTCCTCGGCGTCCTCGAGGGTGCCGACGACGACCATGCCGTGGAGCAGGCGTCGTACCGCGGGGAGGAGATCCTGGGGGGCGCGGACCAGATCTGCCGCGTGCTGATGGGTGGCGTCCGCGGGTCCGTCGTGGCTGGTCGAACAGGTCCCCGCGCCCCCGGAAACGCTCTCCGGAGCCCCGGCCAGGAGCAGTGACGCCCGGCCCGCGTCCTGCTTCCTCAGCAGGCGGATCGCTTCTGCCGCCGCCGACGGGGACGTCACCGCGAGGGCGTCCGCCGCCGCTCCGAACGCCGCCGCCAGCGCGACCTCGTGGCCCGGGGCCACCGTGAGGAGTTCCGCTGCCGGGCCCAGCAGGCCGGTGAGGCGGTCCTTCGCTCCCAGGAGCGCTCCCGTCCCGTCCTTCCTCCGCAGCCCCATCGCCAGCGCCTCGTGGCGGGCCTGCGTCGCCGCGCGCCGGCGTTCCGCCGCCGTGGTCGCCTCCCGGGAGGCCGTCAGCGCGGCCTCCGCCTCCGTGAGCCGCCGCTTGGCCGCGTCGTGCTGCTCCGCCAGCTCCGCATCGCCCGCGTCGAGGCCGTCCACCTCGGCCTTCAGGGCCTCGTACTCCTCCTGCGCGGCGAACGCCCGCTCCTCGGCCTCGTCTCGCGCGGCGGCCAGGCGGTCGATCTCGGCCTGGGCGGAGGCGGCGCGCGAACGGGCCGCGTTGACCTGGCCGCTGAGGCGGGCGAGGCCCTCGCGGCGGTCGGCGATGGCGCGGGCGACGTCCTTCAGCCGCCGCTCCTCCTGGACGAGCTCGCGCTCCAGCTCGGAGCGGTGCGCGACCGTGTCCTCCAGGGCATGCTCGGCCGCCTCCAGGGCGGCCTCCAGCTCGGCCTCCTGCTCGCGGATCCGGGCGGCCTCGCGTTCCATGTCCTCGGGGTCTCGGCCCCGCCGTTCCTCGGGCGGCGCCGAGGTCGCGCTCTTCACGCGTGCGTCGGCCAGCGAGATCGTGCCGCGCACCCGCTCGGCGAGCTGGGAGAGCTCGTACCAGGTCTGCTGGGCGCGCTGGAGACGGGGAGTGAGCTGCCGTACCTCGTCCTCCAGAAGGCCCTCCCGCTGGAGGGCCTTCCTCAGCTCCTGCTCGGCGGCCTCCTTGCGCTCCTTCAGCGCGGCCTCGTCCGCGACCTCGGCCTGGAGCGCCTGTCGCAGTCGTACGAGATCGTCGGCGAGCAGCCGCAGGCGGGCGTCGCGCAGGTCGGCCTGGATGACGGCGGCCCGGCGGGCGACCGCCGCCTGCCGGCCGAGCGGCTTGAGCTGGCGCCGGAGTTCGTCGGTGAGGTCCTGCACGCGCGCGAGGTTGGCCTGCATCGCGTCCAGCTTGCGCAGCGCCTTCTCCTTGCGCTTGCGGTGTTTGAGGACGCCGGCGGCCTCCTCGATGAAGGCGCGGCGGCCCGTCGGGTCCGCGTGCAGGACGGAGTCGAGCTGGCCCTGGCCGACGATCACGTGCATCTCGCGGCCGATGCCGGAGTCGGACAGGAGTTCCTGGATGTCCAGGAGACGGCAGGTGTCGCCGTTGATCTGGTACTCGCTGCCGCCGTTGCGGAACATGATCCGCGTGATGGTGACCTCGGCGTACTCGATGGGCAGGGCCCCGTCGGAGTTGTCGATGGTCAGGGACACCTCGGCACGGCCCAGCGGGGGGCGCCCCGTGGTGCCGGCGAAGATGACGTCCTCCATCTTGCCGCCGCGCAGCGACTTGGCGCCCTGCTCGCCCATGACCCAGCTGAGCGCGTCCACCACATTGGACTTGCCCGAGCCGTTGGGCCCCACGACACACGTGATCCCCGGCTCGAACCGGAGTGTGGTCGCCGAGGCGAACGACTTGAACCCTCGGAGGGTCAGGGCCTTGAGGTGCACGCCGCTGGACTCTACCTTCCGGGGGTGTCTCACTCCATGAACGCGCTGTTGCCCGCGGTTTCACGATTGAACGTGCAGGGCACACCAAACGTTAAGAGAGTGAAAGGGTGCACGGGGGCAAGAAAGAAGGGACGCCGAAGCGTCCCTTGCAAACTCTGACAACTTAGCGGTTGATACAGGCCGCCCAACCACTGCATGAGCTGTCGTGGAGCGATGCAGCGATCAGGTGAGCGCAGGCTCCGCCTGGTGTGCGTCGATGCTCTCCATGAGACTTTCGTGAGAAGCGGCAGCCGCGAGCGCGTCGTTCTCCGCCTGGATCCGTACGAGCTCGGATTCCAGGTCCTGTACGCGCTGCTGGAGCCGTCGCATCTCGGCGAGGAGTCGAGGGTCGGAGCCGCCGACGTAACCGAGAAGCGCCTTTGCCATGATGGATGGTCCTCCACACTGAGTGACCGACCGAAGCGGTGTGGGTCGTGAGGGATTCGCACCCGCGGTGCTTGACACTCTTGAGTTCGTGCTGCCGTTCATCCATGCCAAACAGCTAAGGTGCGCGGGGTGCTTTCAGCGTCTCACCAAAAAGTTTGACGGTCAACACGATCACGCCCCGTATTGGGGGACAACCCGTGCCTGCGCGGCTTCGGACGGCGGCGCTGCGGCTCCTTCAGGGCCCCGGGGGTGCGGCGATCATTCTTAGCTGCGGAGCCTGCCACGGCAGGGGCTTCTTGGCAACCACCAGCACCTTTCCGCTTCCGGCGGGTGCCGGTGGCATGTCCCCGCACCGCCGCCCGGGCGGTTCCGCAGAAACGGCTCATCGGATGGCGAAGCCGTCGTAACCCCCGCGAGGTGTGTCCCAGATCTCGGTGACCCCGTCGACGCGGCCGGGCGTGTCGTCACCCAGGAGCCACTCCAGGAGCCCTTGGCAGCCCTTCCGCGGCCCTTCGGCGACCACTTGGACGCGTCCGTCGTCCAAATTGAGAGCAAAACCACTCAGGCCGCCGATCTCGAGGGCCTTGGCCCGTGTGAACCAGCGAAAACCCACACCTTGGACGCGTCCTCGCACCCAGGCGACCAGTCGTACATCCTCGCTCATGGGTGCAACCTAACCGGCCAATGTCTCTCCGGACACTCCTTCCTCTGGCGCCATGCGGTACTGTCCGCTGCCAATGAATCTCATACGAAACTCACTCGATCGTGTGGGTTTTGTGACTTGGTTGACCGGGGGGACGCGTCGACCTCAAGAACAGACGAGGAAGGCAAGGACATGGGACGCCACCGACGCTCCGCCGCCGGCCGCGCCGCCACGGGCCGCGCCACGGGGGTCACACAGACGTACAGCTCCTTCGGGAGCGGACACGACCCACAGGACTCGTACAACTTCGCCTCGGCGGGCACCGCGACCTACCTGAGCCACGAGGACCCCGACCCCTACGCGCGCAGTGACGCCTACCTGTTCGCGTCGGAGGAGGAGTACGCGCTGTACCGCGGCGAGGGCTACACGCCCGCCGGCGGACCGCGCCGCGGCGGCTCGCACCGCCGACGCAAGAAGAACCTCGTGACGCCGGTCAAGACCGGTCTGCTCGGGGTCTCGGCCGCCGTCGCGATCGGCACGGTCGCGGTCGCCTCGGGCGTGGTGCCCGGCCTGGACAACTACAAGCTCGGCGGCGGCAACAGCAGCACCGGCGGCGATGTGCAGGCGGCGGGCTCGCCGACCAACTCCCCGGCCGAGCAGGGCGGCACCGCCGGCAGCGCCGAGAACCGCGAGGACGGTTCGTCGACGAGCCGGGACGCCGAGCGCGCCTCCTCGCCCTCGCCCGCCCCCTCGACCTCGACGGCCGCGCCGAGCGAGAAGCCGACGAAGAAGCCGGAGGCCAAGCCGAGCGAGAAGCCGGACAAGAAGCCTTCGCAGAAGGAGCGGGAGCCGGCGAAGAAGGAGACCACCACACCGGTGGAGGTCTCCACCGAGGCCGCCGCCGCGGCCCAGGTGCTGGAGCTCGTCAACGTCGAGCGGGCGAAGGTCGGCTGCAGCCCGGTCGCCGCCAACAGCGCGCTGGCCGACCTGGCCACGGCCTTCAGCAAGGCGATGGCCGACCAGGGCTTCTTCGACCACACCGACCCGAGCGGCGCCACGCCGTGGGACCGCGCGGCACAGGCCGGGATCACCAGCCTCGGCGGCGAGAACATCGCCCGGGGCCAGGCCGACCCGGCGGCGGTCATGGAGGCCTGGATGAACAGCCCCGGCCACAAGGCCAACATCCTGAACTGCGACTTCAAGACGCTGGGCGTGGGTGTGGTCTTCGGTTCCGGCGGCCCCTGGTGGACGCAGGACTTCGGGTACTAGAGGGAACACCGAGGCAGGTTGCACTAACTTTCGGTTAGTGCAACCTGTTGGTTAGTGCTGTCTTCCAGTACGCTCGTGATATGGACACCACGCAGCAGCCCCCGGAGGCGCGGGACCTCCCGTACGACGTGTTCGCCAAGGCCTGCCCCTCGCGCGGCACGCTGGAGCACGTGACGGGCCGCTGGGGCGGACTGACGCTCGGCGCCCTGCACGAGGGCTCGCTGCGCTTCAACGAGCTGCGCCGCCGGGTGGACGGCGTGAGCGAGAAGATGCTCTCCCAGACGCTCCAGGCGCTGGAGCGCGACGGCCTGGTGCACCGCGAGGCACAGCCCACCAACCCGCCCCGGGTCGACTACGAGCTGACCCCCCTGGGCCGCGAGGTCGCCGAGCGCCTGCTGGACCTCATCCACTTCGTCGAGGGCCGCATGGACACCATCCTGGCCGCCCGCGAGCGCTACGACGTGACGCGCGGCGCCCGCTGACACCTCGGGCAGAAGTAGCTGGACCGATTCATCCAGGGCCGTCGGCGCATCGGCGTACCGCACCGCTTGCACGGCAGCCCCTCACGGCCGTACGCGTCGAGGGACCGGTCGAAGTACCCGGACTCGCCGTTGACGTTGACGTACAGGCTGTCGAAGCTGGTGCCGCCGACCGCGAGGGCCGCGTTCATCACATCCCTGACATGGCCCAGGAGTTCGTCCGTGCGCGGGCGCGTGAAGCCGGCGGTGGGGCGCTCGTAGTGGATGCGGGAGCGCCAAAGGGCCTCATCCGCGTAGATGTTGCCGACCCCGCTGATCAACGACTGGTCGAGCAGGGCCCGTTTGATGGTGGAGCGCTTGCGGCGCAGGGCCTGGTGGAAGGCGTCGTCGTCGAAGAGCGGGTCGAGGGGGTCGCGTGCGATGTGCGCGATGACATCGGGCAGGCCGTCGGGGGTGTTGTCGTGCAACGACAGTCCGCCGAAGGTGCGTTGGTCGACGAAGCGGAGCTCGGTGTCGACCTCGTCGGCGAACCGCACCCGGATCCTGAGGTGCTTCTCGTCGGGGGCGGCATGCGGCTGCACCAGCAGCTGACCGCTCATCCCGAGGTGGGCCAGGATCGACTGGTCCGTGTCCTCCAGCGGCAGCCAGAGATACTTGCCACGGCGGCTCGGGGTGCCGACGCGGTGCCCCTTGAGCCGGTGCGCGAAGTCGTCGGCGCCGGCGAGGTGACGGCGGACCGCGCGCGGGTGCAGCACCTCGGCCTCGGCGACCGCACGGTGGGCGACCCACCGCTCGAGACCACGCCGTACGACCTCGACCTCGGGCAACTCGGGCATGGGACTCCCCCGTCACGGACCGGTGATGAGCCGAGCGCCCGCCCCGGTGTGCTGGGGCAGGCGCTCGGCTGCGCTGTTCTTCCGGACGCTCTGTCGCCAGGCGTCAGGCGGAGACGGACGACGGACCTTCGTCGTCGTCCTCGGCGACTGCTACGGCTTCGACAGCCTTCGCGGCCGCCGCCTTGGCGCGCTCGTCCGCGGCGGCCCGGATGGACCTCCAGGCGGACTCCGCGGCCTGCTGCTCCGCCTCCTTCTTGCTGCGGCCGGTGCCGGTGCCGTACGAGACGCCTCCGACGCGGGCGGCAGCAGTGAAGGTCTTCTCGTGGTCGGGGCCGGTCTCCGTGACCAGGTACTCGGGCACGCCGAGTCCTTCGGTCGCGGTGAGCTCCTGGAGACTGGTCTTCCAGTCCAGGCCGGCACCGAGGTTCGAGGACTTCTCGATCAGGGGGTCGAACAGGCGGTGCACCAGTTCGGAGGCCGCCTCGAGACCTTGGTCGAGATAGACCGCGCCGATCACCGCTTCCAGGGTGTCGGCGAGGATGGATGCCTTGTCCCGGCCGCCCGTGCCCTCTTCACCACGGCCGAGCCGGATGAAGGAACCCAGGTCGAGCCCACGGCTGACCTCCGCCAGCGCGCGCGAGTTGACCACCGCGGCCCGCAACTTGGCCAGTTGGCCTTCGGGCAGGTCGGGGTGGGTGGTGTACAGCGTGTCGGTGACCACGAGGCCGAGCACGGAGTCCCCGAGGAACTCCAGGCGCTCATTGGTCGGCAGACCGCCGTTCTCGTACGCGTAGGACCGGTGGGTCAGCGCACGCACCAGAAGGGCGGACTCGAGCTTGTACCCGAGCCGCCCTTCCAACAGCGTGTGGGACGAGGCCTGGTTGTCGCCCGCGTTCTTCTTCGGCGTGGACACAGTGCCTCTCACCAGCCGCTCAGACCTCGAGGACCTGGCGCTTGTTGTAGGTGCCACAAGCGGGGCACGCGATGTGCTGCAGCTTGGGCTCGTGGCAGCGCTCGCACGCAACCAGGGTGGGGACCGCAGCCTTCCACTGCGACCGGCGGTGGCGCGTGTTGCTGCGCGACATCTTCCGCTTCGGAACAGCCACGGCTACTTCTCCTGCTTCTCGTTGGCGGGCGCCGATCGAGGCGCTTCGCCACTCATCTCGTCCTTCTCGCCGTCTTCGAGTGAACCGGCGAGTCCCTGCAGTGCCGCCCAACGGATGTCGACGGCGTCGTGGTGGTGGTCCGGGTCGTCCGCCAGCCGGGCTCCGCACTCGGAGCACAGGCCGGGGCAGTCGTCCTGGCACACCGGCTGCATCGGCAGTGCGAGCACCACCGCATCACGCAGCACGGGTTCGAGGTCGAACAGGCCGTCCTCGATGAAGAGCCTGTCCTCGTCTTCCTCGGCGTCGTCGGCCGGTTCCGCTTTCACACGGCCCCGGTCGTCGGCGTCAGGGTACGAGAACATCTCCTGGAAGTCCGCAGCGAGCGCCAGCTCGAGCGGCTCCAGACACCTTACGCACTCCCCCTTCGCCTGTGCACGGGCGGTGCCTGTGACAAGCACCCCTTCCATGACCGACTCAAGGCGGAGTTCGAGCTCGACCGGGGCGCCTTCCGGCACTCCGATGACTCCCTGGATACCGAGATCCTTGGGAGCGTCGATCTCACGGGTCAGGCGCTGCAGCGCGCCAGGACGCCGCCCCAGCTCGTGCGTGTCGAACACGAGAGGGTTGCGGTGGTCGAGGCGAGCGTTGGGAGCCATTCCTGCTTTCGATCTTCGAACTCAGAGGGACGCTGCCCTTCGGTGTTCCCGGGCAGCGTTGATCGCGGACGTACGCGCGACCGAAGAGCCAGGATACTGGACCTTTCGCTCACGGCCCAATCCGGTGGTCCCTTACTGGCCGCGACCCTGTTCGTACGCCCTCAACTGCTCCGGTGTGATCATGCCGGTGTCGAAGAGACTGGTCTCGTCGAGGGCGTAGCTCTGCTGGGACTGGTGCGTCTGCTGCGGCTGGTGCGCCTGCTGGGCCTGCTGGGCCTGCTGGGCCTGCTGGGCCTGCTGGGCCTGCTGGGCCTGCTGGGCCTGCTGCTGGTCGTACGCGGCCTGCTGCTGGTCGTAGCCCTGGTAGGCGTAGGGATCGGCCTGCTGGTAGCCGTACGGGTCCTGCTGGGCGTAGGGATCGGGCTGCTGCTGGTAGCCGGCGTAGGCGTCGGCCTGCTGGTAGCCGTACGCCGGCTGCTGGGCGTAGTCCGGCTGCTGGGCCGCCTGCTGGGCCTGGGCGTCCTGCTCCGCCAGGGCGGTGAGATCGGCCAGGTAGTCGGCGTCGCTGGAGTGCTGGACGGTGGAGGTGTCGTCGCCGAGGGCGCCGAGGTCGTCGGTGGCGATCCGGCCGTGCAGCTTCTGACGGCCGCGGCCGACGGCCTCCAGGGTCTTGGCGAGGACCGCCTCGAAGGCGCCGAGCTTGGCGTCGACGTAGGAGTCGGCGTCCTTGCGCAGCGTCTCGGGGTCGTGGCTGCGCTCGGGGGCGTCCTCGTCCTCATAGCCGTTCTCGTCGAGGCCCGGGCCGGTGCCGAGGAGCTTCTCGCGGCCGCGGCCGACCGAGCCGAGGGTCTTGGTGAGGACGACCTCGAAGTTGGCGAGCTTGGAGTCGACGTAGTCGTCGGCCTCCGCGCGCACCTCCTCGGCCTCCTGGCGGGCCTCGTTCAGGATCCGGTCGGCCTCGGCCTGGGAGCGGCGGGCGACCTCGGTGTCGGAGATCAGCGAGCCGCGCTCGGCGTGCGCCTGCCCGATGATCCGCTCGGCCTCCTGGCGGGCCTGCTCGACCATCTGCTCACGGTCGCCGATCAGCTCCTGGGCCTGCGCGAGGGAGCCGGGCAGGGCCTGGCGCAGCTCTTCGAGCATCGCGAGCAGGTCGGCGCGGTTGACCATCACGGAGGCCGACATGGGCATCGACCGGGCGCCGGAGACCGCGGCGACGATCTCGTCGAGCTTCTTCTGCACGTCCACCTGTGCTCGCCACTCTCTACAGCTGTGTTGGAGACGGACGGGACGACTGTAGTCCCATCAGCCCTTGCGGAGGCGCTCGTTCAGCGCTTCCAGAACCCTTGGGGGCACCAGGTGGGAGACGTCTCCGCCCCAGGTCGCGACCTCCTTGACGAGCGAGGAGGAAAGGAAGCTGTAGGTGGGGTTGGTCGGCACGAAGAGGGTCTCGACGCCGCTGAGGCCGTTGTTCATCTGGGCCATCTGGAGCTCGTAGTCGAAGTCGCTGACCGCACGCAGGCCCTTGACGATGGCCGGGATGTCGCGTTCCTTGCAGTAGTCGACCAGGAGGCCGTGGAAGGCCTCCACGATCACGTTGCCGTACTCGGCGGTGACCTCGCGGATCAGGTCGATCCGCTCGTCGATCTCGAAGAGGCCCTTCTTGGACTTGTTGATCATCACCGCGACGTAGACCTCGTCGTACAGCCTGGAGGCGCGGGAGATGATGTCGAGGTGTCCGTTGGTGATCGGGTCGAACGACCCGGGACAGACGGCGCGGCGCACTTGAGATCCCTCGCTCTCCGGTCCGGTCATCGTGCGTCTTCGCACGTAGAGGCGTTGTCGCCCATGGCGGCGCGACCGTACCAAAACGTTCCCTCGCCGTAGCGACGGGCCTTGACCGCGGCGAAACCGGGCGGCCAGGCGAATTCGCCCCCTCTGGTACTGCGCTCCACGGTGACGAGGGCCTCCGGCGCGAGCCAGTGTTCCGTGCGGAGTGTGAGGAGAATCTCGCGAAGATCGTGATCTGTGACGCGGTACGGGGGGTCCAGGAAGACCAGGTCGTACGGCTCGCTCGGCGCCGGTGCCTGGATGATCTGTTCGGCTTTGCCGGTGCGCAGTTCGGCGCCGGGCAGACCGAGGCTCTTGATGTTCTCCCGGATGGTGCGGGCGGCTCGGGCGTCGGCCTCGACGAGCAGGGCGTGGCCCGCGCCGCGGGAAAGGGCTTCGAGGCCGACCGCTCCTGATCCGGCGTAGAGGTCCAGCACCCGTTCGCCTGCCAGTGGGCCGCCGAGCAGGGACTGCCAGGTGGAGAAGAGACCTTCGCGGGCGCGGTCGGAGGTGGGACGGGTTCCGTTTCCCGGCGGGACGGCCAGGCGGCGTCCGCCGGCCCTGCCCGCGATCACGCGCGTCATCTTCGGTCCTTGTTCGGGGGCGGTTACGGGTCCAGTTTCTCAGCCCTTTTCGAGGTACTGCTCCCTCTCCTCGTCCACCAGCGCGTCCAGGGCCGTGCGCAGGCCGGGAAGTGCCTTGAGCTCGGGATCGGCCTCGACCACCGCTGTCGCCTCCTGCCTGGCCTCCGCGATGATCTCCTCGTCCTCGATGACCGCGAGGACTCTGAGACTGGTGCGGGCGCCGGACTGGGCCTGGCCCAGGACATCGCCCTCGCGGCGCTGTTCCAGGTCGATGCGGGAGAGTTCGAAGCCGTCCAGGGTCGAGGCGACCGCGTTCAGGCGCTGGCGGGCCGGGCTCGCCTCGGGCATCTCCGAGACCAGGAGGCACAGGCCCGCCGCCGAGCCGCGGCCCACCCGGCCGCGCAGCTGGTGCAGCTGGGAGACGCCGAAGCGGTCGGCGTCCATGATGACCATCGCCGTGGCGTTCGGGACGTTGACGCCGACCTCGATGACCGTGGTGGCCACCAGGACGTGGGTCTCGCCTGCGGCGAAGCGGCGCATGACCGCGTCCTTGTCGTCGGGGTGCATGCGGCCGTGCAGGACCTCGACCTCCAGGCCCCGCAGCGGGCCTTTCACCAGCTGGTCCGCCACGTCCAGGACGGCCAGCGGCGGACGCTTCTCGGCCTCGTCCTGCGCCGACTTCCCGGTCTTCTTCGGATCGTCCTGCTCGTCGCCGATCCGGGGGCAGACGACGTACGCCTGGTGGCCGTTCTCCACCTCCTCGCGGACGCGTTCCCAGGCCCGGGTGAGGAAGTGGGGCTTGTCCGCTGCGGGCACCACATGGCTGGCGATCGGGGAGCGGCCGGCCGGGAGCTGGTCGAGGACAGAGGTCTCCAGGTCGCCGAAGACCGTCATGGCGACGGTGCGCGGGATGGGGGTGGCCGTCATGACGAGGAGGTGGGGCGGCTGCTTTCCCTTGCCGCGCAGGGCGTCCCGCTGCTCGACGCCGAACCGGTGCTGTTCGTCGACCACGACCAGGCCCAGGTCGTGGAACTGCACCTTGTCCTCGATCAGCGCGTGCGTGCCGATCACGATGCCGGCCTCACCGGTGACCAGATCCAGCATCGCCTGTCGGCGCGCGGCCGTCCCCATCGAACCGGTGAGCAGCACGACCTTGGTGCCGTGCTCGGATCCGCCCAGCATGCCGCCCTCGGCCAGCTCGCCCATCATCTCGACGATCGACCGGTGGTGCTGCTGGGCCAGCACCTCGGTGGGGGCCAGCATGGCGGCCTGCCCGCCGGCGTCGACCACGGCGAGCATGGCGCGCAGGGCCACCATGGTGTTGTGGGTCACCGTGAAGTTGTCGGTGATGTAGGCGCGGCTGGGGTGCGCGACGCTGATGCACTGGACAGGCTCGCGTCCCACGTACTCGACCGCCCGAATCCCCCGCCGGAACGTGTTGTATTTCGGGCGGGGACCTACTCGTTCGGCCTTGCGCCTCAGCCTGAACGGGGCGTACCCGTCGGGCAGAGAGACGGAGACGTTGAACGCCGCCCGCTTCGGCAGGACTCGCGCCCTTCCGCCCAGTGAACGGACGAGCCACGCAACGTCTTCCGCGAGCCTCAGCGAAGCGGAGCAGAACGAGATGCTGAGGCCCGCCTCGTCGACAGTGCCGTCCGTGTCCATCAGCCCTTGCAACACGGCGAGACGGTTTTTGATCGATGTGTTCTTGAACTCGTCGGGAACGAACTTGCCGTGCGACGTCACGCCCCAGAGCTTCAGGTCCCGAACGGCCTGGATCACCGGATTGCGCACGCCACCCGCGCGGCGAGTCGGCTGGATCGTGTAGTCGCACCGGGAACCGCCCACCGGAACCAGCCTGCATTCCGGTGCCACGGCGGTCTCGACAGCCTCGCGGATCTCGGCATCGACCGTGGACAGACGCAGGTTGTGCCGGAAGGAACCGACTCCCAGAAGCACGCCGAACAGGTACGGATCGAGAGGCAGCCCGCAGTCGTCCCCGAGATCGACGGGGGTGGCGGCTGGGAGGTACCACTTCGACGATCCGTTGGCCTTGAAGGTGTCCAGCCGAATCTCGCGAGTCGTCATGACCTCGGGGGCCTGGCCGCGGTGCCACCCGCACCTCGTGCCGACAATCCACAGATGCTCGTCGTCGCACTCGACGGAGCTGCCGTCCGAAAGGACCAGCCGCCAGACATCGCGCTCGCCTTGTGGGAAGACACCGTCGATCAGCGCGATCTCCCCGTCAGGCACGACGATCTCGTCACCCACCCTCATGTCCCCCATTCGGCGGAAACCGGCAGGCGTGAGGACGAGCGAGTCCAGAGGCTGGGCCTTGCCCGAGCCCACCTCGCCCTGCAGCAGCCGGTGCATCGGATGGTCCGTCGCAAGGTCGTCGAAGATCTCCTTGGAGACCTTCTGCTGGCCGTCCGTGAGGGTGAAGGGGAGGCGGTCGTCGAAGGCCGAGAGCAGGCCGTCGGGAGCGGGTCTGCGCGGGACCGCCGGGAGTTGGGCGTCCGCGTGGCGGCGGCGGGCGAGGGCAACCTGGAGGACGAAGGCCTCGTCCCACTTGAGGCGGGCGTGGGCGTCGGCGATGTCGGCCTTGGTGTGCGGGCGGTGGATCTTGAGGAGTGCCTCGGGGAGGGTGACCAGGCCGCGGCCCTCGCGCAGGGACGGCGGGAGGGGGTCGATCGCCTCCTGCGCGCTCGGCAGGACCGTCTGGATCGCCTTGCCGATCTTCCAGGACTCCAGTTTGGCGGTGGCGGGGTAGATGGGGATCAGGGCGCCCGCCCAGGACTCCACCGTCTCCACTGCCTCGTCGTCGGCGCCGCGCAGCAACTCGTAGGCCGGATGCGCCAGTTGGAGGCGGCGGTTGAACAGGGAGACCTTGCCGGCGAAGAGCGCGCGGGTGCCCGGCAGGAGTTCCTTGTGGGGTTTGTGGACGCCGTTGCCGAAGAAGACCAGTTGGAGGCGGCCGCTGCCGTCCGTGATCGTGACCTCCAGCCGCTGCCCCTTGCCGCGCGGTGCCTTGGCGGAGGCGAAGGTGTGCAGCCGGGCGTCGGCGACCTGGGCGACCACGGTGACGTGTTCGTCCATCGGCAGGTCGGCGAGGTGGGTCAGCTGGCCCCGCTCCTCGTATCTGCGCGGGTAATGGTGCAGGAGGTCGCCGACGGAGTGCAGGCCGAGATGCTCGGCCATCACCTTCGCGGTGGCGGGGCCGAGCACTGCCTTGAGCGGCTGTTCCAGTGGTTCTTCCAGTGCGGGCACGAGATCCATTGCACACCACACCTCTGACATTGCCGTATACATACCGGGAAACCCCTGGTCAGACGGCTGGTTGGGGACTTAGGATGGCGCGCTCCGGCCATCCCCGCGGATCCCCGCCCCACCCGGGACCGCCCGACCCCGCGCCGCGAACGCCCCCACCGGCGCTGTGATGATGGATTCCCAGACCTCACAGTCATCCCAGGTACCCCAGGTCCCTCAGCAGCCTCACACGTTCCAGGTCGACCTGCGCGGTCTGGTGGACCTCCTCTCCCATCACCTCTACTCCAGCCCCAAGGTCTATCTGCGCGAGCTGCTGCAGAACGCCGTGGACGCGATCACGGCCCGGCGGGCCGAGCAGCCCGACGCCCCGGCCACGGTGCGCCTGTACGTCGAGGAGGGCGCCCTGCGGGTCGAGGACTCCGGGGTCGGGCTCACCGAGGCGGACGTGCACGACCTGCTGGCCACCATCGGACGCAGCTCCAAGCGGGCCGAGGGGCTCCAGGAGGTCCGCTCCGACTTCCTGGGGCAGTTCGGCATCGGGCTGCTCGCCTGTTTCGTGGTGGCCGAGCGGATCCGCGTGGTCAGCCGCAGCGCCCGCACGCCGGATGCGCCGCCGGTGGAGTGGACGGCGAGCGACGACGGTTCGTACCGGGTGCGCACGCTGCCCGAAGACGCCCGTCCGGAGCCGGGGACCACCGTGCACCTGGTCGCGCGGGCGGGCGCCGGCGAGTGGCTCACGCCCGAGCGGGTCCTCCGGCTCGCCCGGGACTTCGGCTCCCTGCTGCCGTACGACGTCCGGGTCGGCGACGAGGCGGTCACCGATCTGCCGGCGCCCTGGGACCGGCCGTACCCCTCCCCCGCCACCCGCAGGGTGGCCCTGGCCCGGCACTGTCACGACCTGTTCGGCTTCACCCCGCTGGACTCGATCGAACTCAACGTGCCGCTGGCCGGGATCCGCGGCGTCGCCTACGTCCTTCCCGCTGCCGTCAGCCCCGCCCAGCGGGCGACCCATCGCGTGCACCTCAAGGGCATGCTGCTGACCGAGCGGGCCGAACAGCTGCTGCCGGACTGGGCGTTCTTCGTGCGCTGCGTGCTGGACACGGACAGCCTGCGGCCCACCGCCTCGCGCGAGTCGCTGTACGAGGACGAGACGCTGGCCGCCGTACGGGACGCGCTCGGGGAGCGGATCCGGTCCTGGCTGACGGGGCTCGCCGCCGGGGACCCGGAACGGCTCGCGGCCTTCCTCTCCGTGCACCACCTGGGGGTCAAGTCGCTCGCCCGGCACGACCGGGACATGCTGCGCACGATGCTGCCCTGGCTGCCGTTCGAGACGACCGACGGGCGGCTGTCCCTGGAAGAGTTCGCGCAGCGCCACGCGGTGGTGCACTTCACGCGGACCGTCGAGGAGTACCGGCAGGTCGCGCCGATCGCGTCCGCGCAGGGCGTCGGGGTGGTCAACGGCGGTTACACCTACGACAGCGACCTGGTCGAGGCGCTGCCCTCGGTGCGGCCGGGGACGGTCGTCGCCGAGCTGGACGCGGACACCGTCACCGCCCACATGGACCTGGTCGATCCGGCCGAGGAACTGGCGCTGTCCGGCTTCCTGGCGGCCGCGCGGGCCAGGCTCGACCCGCTGGGCTGCGATGTCGTCCTGCGGGCCTTCCGGCCGCTGTCCGTGCCCGCGCTGCACCTGGACGACCGGGACTCCCGGCACGAACAGGCACGGGCGGAGGCCGAGGACCGGGCCGACGACCTGTGGGCGGGCATCCTCGGCTCGCTGCGCGGGAGCGCCCCCCGCGCGCGACTCGTGCTGAACCATCTCAACCCGCTGGTGCGGCGGATCGGTTCGCTGGGCGACCCCGAGCTGATCGGCACCGCCACCGAGTCCCTGTACGGGCAGGCGCTGCTGATGGCCCAACGGCCGCTCAGGCCCGCGGACTCGGCGCTGCTGAACCGCGCCTTCATGGGCCTGCTTGAGTGGGCCACGAACGGCGAGGAGGGCCGCTGATGAGCGGAGTCGACCAGAGCCCGGCCTTCGACGCACTGCGCCGAGCGATGGCGGAGAACGCCGAGGAGCCGGAGGGACCCGCCCGCAACGCGCGCGCGGAGCAGCTGCTCGCCGAGGCCGAGAGGCTGAACATCCCGCTCGCGGTGATCGAGGCGCTCGGGCATCAGCTGAAGGTCTACAACTACAGCTCCGAGAAGGCCAAGATGTTCGTCCCCTTCGCGCGGCTGCTGCGCATGTGGGACGAGCACCCCGAGGACTTCGACGAGTACGAGACCCACGCGCTGCACTGGGTCTTCAAGTGGATGACGGCCGGCATGCTCGACCAGCCGCACATCCCGCTCTCCGCCATGGAGAAGTGGCTCGGCGAGATGGAGCACCGCTACCGGCTGGCCGGGCACTCCGAGCGGGCCGTGCGCAGCGCCGAGTACAGCGTGGCCGCCCACACCGGGGACCTGGAGCGGGCCGAGCGCGCGTACACGGCGTGGCTGGCCGCCGACCGGGACGACATGGCCGACTGCCACGCCTGCGAGCTGCACGAGCAGGGCTGGTGGCAGGTGCAGCGCGGACGGGACGAGGAGGCGCTCGAGCTGTGGGCGCCGGTCCTGGCGGGCGAGTTCACCTGCGCCCATGAGCCGCACGCGGTCCTCGCGTCCTCCCTGGGGCCGCTGCTGCGCCTGGGCCGCCTCGACGAGGCACGCGCCAACCATCTGCGGGGCTTCCGGCTCGTGCGGTCCATGGAGAGCATGCGCGGCGCCTACGCGGACCACGTCGAGTTCTGCGCGCTCAGCGGCAACGAGGCACGCGGCCTGGAGCTGCTCGCGGAGCGTCCCGCGTACTTCACGGACGACGGCCACCCGCGCAGCAGGCTGGAGTTCACTGCCGTGGTGGCCCTGCTGATGGACCGGCTGACCGGGCTGGGCCTGGGCGACCGGTCGGTGCCCGGGCCCGCCGGCCGGTCCTGGACCGCGCGTGAACTCGCAGCCCACGCGCGCGCGGAGGCCCTCGCACTGGCCGCCCGCTTCGACGAGCGCAACGGCACGGCACACATCAGCGAACGGGCACGCGCGCGCATGGCGCAGACGGCCCTCGTGGAGCGGCTGCCGCTGGGCGTGCGGACGGTGCGCACGGTCGCCGCGCCCGTGACGGCGCCGCCTGCTCCCGTGAGCGTCGAGGAGCCCGATCTGCCCGCGCTGGTCGCCGAGGCGCGGCGGCTGTCGGACACCCTCCGGCCGAACGCCGTGGAGGCGTGGGCGGCGGTCGAACGGGCCGCCCGGGGTGTCGAGCTGGACCCGCGCGACCGTGCGGAGGCGGCCGACCACCGGGCGATGGGTATGGGCCCCGAGGGTGTCGAACTGTTCGAGCAGGCCGCCGAGTTGTACGCGGAGGCGGGCGACCCCGGCGAGGCGCTGGCCGCACACGCGCGTGCCGCGTACGTCCGCGCGCTGGCGGGCGAGGTGGACGAGGCACTCACGGCGATCGCCGGGCCGTACGACGAGATCCTGGCGCTCTACTCCGCCGACGGCACGGGCGTGCTGCAGACCGCGTCGGTGCTGATGTCCCGGGCGCGGATCCTGATGCGGCGGGTGCACGAGAGCGAGGACGCCGGTGTCCTCTCCGAGGCGGAGCGGGCCGTATGCGAGGTCCTCGCGCTCGTCGAGGGGCGGACCGGGGACGATGTGCGGCTCGCCGCGCGGGTCGCCGAGGCGCAGGCCATGCTGGCGGAGCTGGCCGCGCGGACCGGGGACCTGGCGGCCGCCGCGGAAGGGTTCACGAGGGCCGCGGCCGGGTTCGTGACGGCCGGTCTGCCGTGGTTCGCGGTGGAGTACGAGGCACGGCTGGCCGGGCTCAGGCACCACCTGGGCGACCCGGACGGGACGGAGCAGGCACTGCGGGCGGCCCTGGAGCACGGCGGCCCCCATCTGGAGGCGGTCGGTCGGGCCCAGCTGCATCTCCAGCTCGCCGAGGTCGTCGGCGGCCGCGGACTCGCCGAGGAGGCGGCCGAGCATGCCCTGGAAGCGGCTCACTGGGCCGACGAGGCCGGGGAGGGGCCGACGCTGGGTGCCCTCGCCCGGCACCAGCTGGGCGGGTTCCTGCTGCGCCTCGGCCGGTGGGCCGAGGCCGCGGAGGTGCTGGAGTCGGCGCTGCCCGACCTGAGTGCCGAGCGGCACGGCGAGGGGACGGTCGTCCAGACGCAGTGGTGGCTCGGCGACTGCCTGAGTGAGCTGGGCGAGTACCGGGAGGCGGCCGAACGGCGTCTTCAGGCCGCCGAGATCGCCCGGCACTGGCCCGAGCAGCACGACCACGCCACCCTCGCCCACCTCGCCGCCGAGTCCCTCGGGGCCGCGGGGCTGCCCGCCGAGGCCGACCGGGCGTACGCGCGCGCGGGCGGCCTGTGGCGCGAGCTCGGCAACGTCCACGGCCTGGTCCGCTCGCTGCGCGCCCGCGCGTGGCTCGCGCTGCGCGCCGAGCACGGGGCGGACGCGGCACGGGAGCTGATGGCGGAGGCGGTCGGGGAGTGCGAGTCCGCGCTGGGCGACGCAGGGGCCGACGAGGAGGCGCGGCTGCGACTGGTCGGCGAACTCGGGCACACCCACCGGCAGTTCGGGGATCTGCTGGCCCGTTCCGTGCCCGAGGACGCCGAGGACGACTCGATCCGGGCGGTTCTGGAGGAGGCGCTGACCCAGGTCGCCGAGTCGATCGTGCTGTTCGCCTCGCTCGGCGACGACGCCCTGGACGCCCGGACCGGTGCCGAGCTCGCGGCGGGCTGGCTGGCGGCCGACCTGAGCCGGCCGGCCGAGGCAGCGGCACGCGCGCGTGCGGTGCTCGACGCCTACGGCGACGCGGACGGGGCCGACGCGACGGCACAGTCCCGTCGTGCCGAGGCACGGCAGGTGCTGGAGCTCACGGAGGAACAGGACGGCTGAGCGCCCAGGGGGCCTATTCGACGCCGATGAGCAGTACGGCTCCCTGCCGTCCGCCCCGATACACCACCGTGTCCACGGCGAGGTACGACTCCCGGACCCGCGCCTCCAGGTGGTCCGCGACGGCCTCGGGGGCCTCGTCGCCGAGGACGAGGGTGACCAGCTCGCCGCCGGCCGAGAGCATGCGGTCGAGGACGGCCTCGGCGGTGACGGTGACGTCCGAACCGATCACGGCCACGTCCCCGTCGATCAGCCCGAGGACGTCACCGGCCTGGCAGATGCCCGCCATGGTCCAGGACTGGCGTTCGGCGACGGCGACCTCGGCGTAGCGGGTCGCGCCGGCCGCCGAGGTCATCTGAACGACGTCCTCGTCGAAGCGGCGCTCCGGCTCGTGCACGGCGAGCGCCGCGATGCCCTGGACCGCGGAGCGCGTCGGGATCAGCGCGACCCGGATGCCCTCCGTGCGGGCCTGCTCGGCCGCGGCGGCCGCGGTGTGGCGCAGGTCGGCGTCGTTGGGCAGCAGCACGACCTCGCGCGCGTGGGCCCGTCGTACGGCCTCCACGAGTTCCCCGCTCGCGGGCGGCTCCCCGGGACGGGCGAGCACGGTGGTCGCGCCGGCCTCGGTGTAGAGCCCGGCCAGGCCCTCGCCGGGCACGACGGCGACGACGGCCCGCTGGGCGCGCTCGCGGGGCGGCCGTTCGGCACCGGTGGTGTGCACGTCCTCGAGGCCGAAGTGGGTGATGCGGATGCGGTACGGCCGTCCGGCCTCGACACCCGCCTCCACGGCGGCGCCCGCGTCGTCGACGTGCACATGGACGTTCCACAGTCCGTCGCCGCCGACCACCACGAGGGAGTCCCCGAGCCCGTCGAGCCGCTGCCGCAGCCGCGCGACGGCGTCGTCGTCGGCCTCCAGGAGGTAGATCACCTCGAAGGCGGGGCCACCGCTGTCCGGGCCGTCGGCGCACTCCTCGGGGGCCGCGGCGAGAACGTCGGCGGCGGCTTCGGAGATGTCGGCGGAGATCGCGGGGGAGGTCACAGCCGTATGGCCCGCCACGCGCGTGTGCCCCGTATCTCCGGCCACGCGCGCATACCCCGTCCCGCTCGTCACCGGGACCGCCCTGGGCACCTCCCCCGTGAACGTCTCCACCAGCGCCCCCAGCACGGCCACCAGCCCCCGCCCGCCGGCGTCCACCACTCCCGCCCGCTCCAGGACCGCCAGCTGGCCGGGGGTCGCGGCGAGGGCGGTGCGTGCGCCGTCGTAGGCGGCCCGGGCGACCGTCCCGCAGTCGCCCTCCGCTCCCCCGGCCGCGTCGGCGGCGGCCGAGGCGACCGTGAGGACCGTGCCCTCGACGGGGTGGGCCACGGCCTGACGGGCGGAGTCGGCGGCGTGCCGGAGGGCGAGCCGGAGTCCCTCGCCGTCCGTGTGAGTCGTCTCACCGTCGGCGGCGAGCACCTGGGCCATGCCGCGCAGCAGCTGGGCGAGGATCGTGCCCGAGTTGCCGCGGGCGCCTATGAGGGCTCCGTGCGCCATCGCGCGCGCGGCGTCGGCGAGCGCGGGTTTCCCCGAGTCATGGGCGTCGTGGGCCTCGAAGACGGCCTCCACGGCCGCGGCCGCCGACTCCGCCGTGAGATACAGGTTGGTGCCGGTGTCCCCGTCGGCGACGGGGTAGACGTTGATCGCGTCGATCTCCTCGCGGGCCCGGCCCAGCGCCCGCAGCGCGAGACCGCACCAGGTGCGCACCGCGAGAGCATCGAAGAATGTCTGCGGCACCTGCGCCACCTGCGCCTCCTCGGGCTGCTGGACTGGACGCAGCGTAGACCCCGGGCGGGTGTCCGCCGGAAGAGGGCCGGGAGCGAGTGCCTGATCAGCCATGGTAGTTTCGTTCTACTGGCGCAGTCGTTGTATGCTGTTCCGGTTGCCCGATCCCGATCGGGCCATTCCCCCTGGCAGCGCCAATCAGATCTTTGATCCTACGATCTCGATCCCGGCCCGCCGGGATCCAACCGTAAGTGCATCTGAAGTCTTTGGAGTGACCCGTGGCTGCCAACTGCGACGTCTGCGGCAAGGGGCCGGGCTTCGGCAACAGCGTGTCGTTTTCGCACCGCCGTACGTCCCGTCGCTGGAACCCGAACATCCAGCACGTCCGTACGGTGGTCGGCGGGACGCCGAAGCGCCTCAACGTTTGCACCTCGTGCATCAAGGCCGGCAAGGTCTCGCGCTGACGCACAGCTAAGCGCGCGGCCACTGCTGGTTCGCGGCTCTGAGCCGGTTCACCCGAGGGTGGACCGGCTTTTTGCCGTACCTGCCAAGCCGGCCGGCGACGCGGCCTCCCGCCCGTCGGCGGCCTTCTTCGAGCGCCTCACCGAGATCTCGGCGGCGAGCATCAGGCTCCCGGAGCACCCCGCCGTGTGAGCGCCCAGCCGTGGTCCACGGGCCCGATCCCGCCGCCGAGCGCGAACCCGGCGGCGATCGCCCCGGTCACGTACTCCTTCGCGGCCCCCACCGCCTCCCGCACGGACTGTCCCTTCGCGAGCTGCGAGGCGATCGCGGAGGCGAGGGTGCAGCCCGTGCCGTGCGTGTGCCGGTTGTCGTGGCGGGGCGCGCGCAGCCAGTGCTCCTCGGAGCCGTCGGTGAGCAGGTCCACGGCGTCGCCGGGGAGATGGCCGCCCTTGATGAGCACCCACTTCGGCCCGTACGACAGGACGGCGTCGGCGGCCTCGCGCAGCCCGGCCTCCGACTCGACCCGTACGCCGGTCAGCTGGGCCACCTCGTCGAGGTTCGGGGTGGCCACGGTGGCGACCGGGAGCAGTTTGTGCCGCATGGAGTCGAGCGCCTCCGAGGCCAGCAGGGAGTCGCCGTGCTTGGAGACCCCCACCGGGTCGATCACGGCCGGGGCGTCGGTGGCGCCAATCAACTCGGCCACCGCCTCGACGAGTTCGGCCGAGGCGAGCATCCCGGTCTTGACGGCCTGGACGCCGATGTCGTCCACGACACTGCGGTACTGGGCCCGGACCGCCTCCACCGGCAGCTCCCAAGCGCCTTGCACGCCAAGGGAGTTCTGCGCGGTGACCGCCGTGACGACACTCATGCCGTGCACGCCGAGCGCGAGCATGGTCTTCAAGTCGGCCTGGATTCCGGCGCCTCCGCCGGAGTCGGAGCCCGCCACCGTGAGCACCAGGGGCTTCACGACTCGATGTCCTCGCCGAAGTGGTCCCAGCCGCCCTTGCTGGTCCAGGGCGCCCCGTCGACCGTCACCTGGGGCAGCGCCGAGGGGTTGAGCACCTCGCCGATCACCTTCCAGCGGGCCGGGAGCTTCACGTCCGGCGAGAAGGTCGCCACGATCGCGTGGTCCTCGCCTCCGGTGAGCACCCACTGCAGGGGATCGACACCGACGGCCTGCCCGATGTCGTTCATCTGCGAGGGGATGTCGATCGCGCCGGAACGGACGTCGATACGGACCTTGCTGGCCTCGGCGATGTGTCCGAGGTCGGCAATCAGCCCGTCGCTGACATCGCACATCGCGGTCGCGCCGAGCGCGGCGGCGGCCGGGCCCGCGTGGTAGGGCGGCTCGGGGCGCCGGTGCGCCTCGACGAAGGCGCGCGGCGAGCGGAAGCCGCGGGAGAGCACCGCGTACCCGGCCGCGGACCAGCCCAGCCAGCCGGTCACGGCCACCAGGTCGCCGGGCTGGGCACCGGCCCGGGTGACCGGCTCCTGGCCCCGCAGATCGCCGAGGGCGGTGATGGAGACCATGATCGTGTCGCCTCGTACGACGTCCCCGCCGACCACCGACGCGCCGGCGACCTGGCACTCGTCGCGCAGGCCGTCCATGAGCTCCGAGGGCCAGGTCACGGGGAGTTCGGCGGGCACGACCAGGCCGAGCAGCAGGGCGGTCGGCACGGCGCCCATGGCGGCGATGTCCGCGAGGTTCTGCGCGGCCGCCTTGCGCCCGACGTCGTAGGCCGTGGACCAGTCGCGGCGGAAGTGCCGCCCCTCCAGCAGGATGTCGGTGCTCGCCACGACCCTGCGGTCGGGCGCGGCGACCACCGCGGCGTCGTCGCCGGGGCCCACCCGGACCGCCGGGGTGGTGGTGAGACGGGAGGTGAGCTCCCTGATGAGCCCGAACTCCCCGAGCTCACCAACAGTGCCCTTCATTGCCCTTACGCCCCTTCTGTACCGTGCCGTGCCCGGTCGCGCGTCATCAGTGTCCTCGATACGGTCGAGGGGACCGTGAACTTCTGCCGTGTCCGCACCCCGGCACGTGCGTCCGGGTCCCCGCGGGTCTCCCCGCGGCGAGCGACGACGCGATACCGTGGCGTTCCTTTTCCCCACATGATCCTCGTGGCCGCCCTGGAGGTTCCGTGGTACAGGCGTACATCCTGATCCAGACGGAGGTCGGCAAGGCGTCGACCGTCGCCGAGACGATCAGCAAGATTCCTGGAGTCATCCAGGCCGAGGACGTGACAGGACCGTATGACGTGATCGTTCGTGCCCAAGCCGACACCGTGGACGACCTGGGCCGACTGGTGGTCGCCAAGGTCCAGCAGGTGGACGGCATCACCCGCACCCTGACCTGCCCGGTCGTCCATCTGTAGCCCCCGTCTACCCTTGGCCGGTGAACTTCTTCCGTCACCGGCCTCTCGGCCTGCCCGCGCTCGTCCTGCTGATCACGGTCGCGGGCTGCTCCTCCGCAGACGACAGCGCGTCGGCGGCGGTTCCCTCGCCGGGGGCGGGTGTCGCGAAGCTGTGCCGAGAACTGGATCGGGTTCTGCCGTCCAAGGTCGACGACCAGGACCGTCGGGATCCCGAGCCCGCGTCCGCGCTGACCGCGGGCTGGGGTGACCCGGCGATCATACTGCGGTGCGGTGTCGAACGGCCCGCGAAGATGGACGATCCGGAGGCCGACGGGGTCGAGGTGAACGGGGTGGGCTGGCTGCTGGAGAAGCGGGACGACGGGTCGTTCCGGTTCACGACCACGCTTCGGAAGGCATACGTCGAGGTGACGATCCCCGAGGACCGCACGGCAGACGGAATGGCGCCCCTGGTGGATCTGGCCCCCGGCATAAAGAAGGCGATCCCCGAAGGGATCGCCGACTAGCCGCCCGACGGTTACCGAAGCCCCGTCGACCTGCGCAGGGCCGCCTGGATCAGCCTGTCCACCAGCTCCGGGTAGGCCACCCCGCTCTTCTCCCACATCTGCGGATACATCGAGATCGGCGTGAAGCCCGGGAGCGTGTTGATCTCGTTGATCACGAACTCGCCGTCCTCGGTGAGGAAGAAGTCCGCGCGGACCAGGCCCTCGCAGGAGGCCGCCTCGAAGGCGTCGACCGCGAGCCGCTGCACCTCGGCCGTCTCCTCGGCCGTGAGGGGCGCCGGCACGATGCCCGGGGTCGAGTCGATGTACTTCGCCTCGAAGTCGTAGTAGGCGTGCTCCTGCGGCGGGGGGATCTCGGCCGGGACCGACGCGCGCGGGCCGTCCTCGAACTCCAGGACACCGCACTCGATCTCACGGCCCCGCAGGGCCGCCTCCACGAGGATCTTCGGGTCGTGGCTCTGCGCCTCGGCGATCGCCTCGTCGAGCCCGGAGAGGTCGTCGACCTTGGTGATGCCGATCGACGAGCCCGCGCGCGCGGGCTTCACGAAGAGCGGCCAGCCGTGCTCACCGGCGAAGTCGACGATCTTCTTGCGGGCCGCGGACTCGTCCCGCTCCCACTCGCGCGGCCTGATCACCACGTACGGGCCCACCTTGAGCCCGAAGGAGGTGAACACCCGCTTCATGTACTCCTTGTCCTGGCCGACGGCCGAGGCGAGCACGCCCGAGCCGACGTACGGGACGCCGGAGAGCTCCAGGAGGCCCTGAAGGGTACCGTCCTCGCCGTAGGGGCCGTGCAGGACGGGGAAGACGACGTCGACCTCACCGAGCGCCTTGGGCACCGATCCCGGCTCGCTGTAGACGACTTCGCGGTTCGCGGGGTCGACGGGGAGCACCACGCCGCCCTCGTGCGACTCGGCCAGTTCCTCGACGCTCGGCGTACGGCGCTCGGTGATCGCCATGCGTTCCGGTTCGTCGGCGGTGAGCGCCCAGCGGCCGTCCCGGGTGATGCCGATCGGCAGGACGTCGTACTTGGTCCGGTCGATGGCCCGCAGTACGGCGCCGGCGGTGACCACGGAGATCCCGTGTTCGGAGCTGCGCCCGCCGAACACGACGGCCACACGCGGCTTGCGAGGCGGCTGCTCAGGGCTCTGGGGGAGGTTCTCGGTGCTCATATCGCGTTGAGAGTACCCGTTGGTAGTGCCCTGATACAGCGTCCACCCCTGCGGCGAACGAGGCAAAAGGCGCTGTCGTGGCTCAGTGTCGCTCGGGCTTCGCGCTGCGCGACATCAGCTCCTTGACGGCGACCACCGGGGACTTGCCCTCGTGCACGATGCCGACGACGGTCTCGGTGATCGGCATGTCGACGCCGTGCCTGCGGGCCAGATCCAGCACCGACTCACAGGACTTGACGCCCTCCGCGGTCTGCTTGGTGACCGCGATGGTCTCCTGCAGGGTCATGCCCTTGCCGAGGTTGGTGCCGAAGGTGTGGTTGCGCGACAGCGGCGAGGAGCACGTCGCCACCAGGTCGCCCAGACCGGCGAGGCCGGAGAACGTCAGCGGATCGGCGCCCATGGCGAGTCCGAGCCGGGTCGTCTCGGCGAGACCGCGCGTGATCAGCGAGCCCTTGGCGTTGTCACCGAGCCCCATGCCGTCCGCGATGCCGACGGCGAGGCCGATGACGTTCTTCACGGCGCCGCCGAGTTCGCAGCCCACCACGTCGGTGTTGGTGTACGGGCGGAAGTACGGCGTGTGGCAGACGGCCTGGAGCCGCCGGGCGACCGCCTCGTCGGTGCAGGCGACCACGGCGGCGGCCGGCATCCGGGCGGCGATCTCACGCGCCAGGTTGGGGCCTGTGACCACGGCGATGCGGTCGGCACCGACCTTCGCGACGTCCTCGATCACCTCGCTCATCCGCATGGCGGAGCCGAGTTCGACGCCCTTCATGAGGGAGACGAGGACGGTGTCGGGCGCGAGCAGCGGGGTCCACTCGGCGAGGTTGGCGCGCAGGGTCTGCGAGGGGATCGACAGGATGGTGAAGTCGGCGTCCGCGGCGGCCTCGGCGGGATCGGTGGTCGCCCTGACACTCTGCGGGAGCTCCACGCCGGGGAGGTAGTCGGGGTTCGTCCGCGTGGAGTTGATGGCCTCGGCCACCTCCGGACGACGTGCCCACAGGGTCACGTCGCAGCCTGCGTCGGCGAGCACGACGCCGAAGGCCGTGCCCCACGAACCGGCGCTGAGGACCGCCGCCTTGACGGGCTTGCTCACTTGCTCTTCTCCCCCTCGTGGCCGCTCTGGGCCTGGGTCCGGCGCCGCTGCTCGATCCGCTCGCGGCGCGGGTCGTACGCCTGCGCGGGTGCCTTCTGGCCGCGGAGCACCTCCAGCTGGGCGGTGATCGCGGCCATGATGACCTCGGTGGCCTCCTTCAGGAGCTCCTGGGTCATCTCCTTGTCGTAGAAGCGCGCCAGGTCCACGGGCGGGCCCGCGAGGACGTGCGAGGTCTTGCGCGGCAGGACGTGGAGTTTCTTGGCGTACGGCGGCAGCAGTTCGTTGACGCCCCACTGCGCGACCGGGATGACCGGGCACTTGGTCTGCAGTGCCACGCGCGCGGCGCCGGTCTTGCCGACCATGGGCCACTGGTCGGGGTCCCGCGTGATGGTGCCCTCGGGATAGAAGGTGACGCACTCACCGCGCTCCACGGCGTCGATCGCGGCCCGGAAGGCGCTGAGCGCGTCGGTGGTCTCGCGATAGACGGGGATCTGACCGGTGCCGCGCATCATGGCGCCGATGAATCCCTTGTTGAAAAGACCGCTCTTTGCGAGGAATCGCGGAACGCGGCCGGTGTTGTACTGGAAGTGCGCGTACGCGAAGGGATCGATGTGCGAATTGTGGTTGACGGCGGTGATAAAGCCGCCGTCGGCCGGAATGTGCTCCGATCCACGCCAGTCCCGCTTGATCAGAACCACGAGCGGCGGTTTGGCGATCACCGCTGCCAAGCGGTACCAGAAGCCGATTCTGCGGCGGGGCACGCGGACACCTTCCTCTAGAGCCTGGGGGGCCGCACAAGTGTCGCCCCAGGCCGTCTGTCTGTCGAGAACACCGTACGCCCCGCCACGGACACCGCCAGATGGGCCGCGTGACGACTGAGTGACAATGGCCGCGACAAGACAAGGACGGAACGCTCGTGCAGTGGACGTTGGTCATCCCGCTGAAACCCCTGGCGCGGGCCAAGAGCAGGCTCTCGGACACCGCCGGCGACGGGCTGCGCCCGGGTCTGGCCCTCGCGTTCGCCCAGGACACCGTGGCGGCCGCGCTGGCCTGCCCGGCGGTCGGTGATGTGGCGGTAGTCACGGACGACGCCCTGGCCGGCCGTGAGCTGGCGGCCCTGGGCGCCCACATCGTCCCCGACGAGCCCGGAGGGGGCCTGAACGCGGCTCTCGCACACGCGGCGGCCGTCGTACGGTCGAAACGCCCCGAAAGCGCCCTCGCCGCCATGAACGCCGATCTCCCGGCACTACGTCCGCTGGAATTGACCCGGGTCCTCGACGCCGCCGCCGAATTCCCGCGCGCATTTCTCGCGGATGCCGCGGCAATCGGCACCACGGTGCTGGCGGCCCGCGCGGACACGGAATTGCGCCCCGTCTTCGGTCCGGATTCCCGCGCCCGGCATCGCGCCTCGGGTGCGCTGGAACTCTCCCTCGGCGAGGTGGATTCCGTACGGCAGGACGTGGACACCGGCGAGGACCTGCGGGCCGCGCTGGCGCTCGGGGTGGGCCCCCGGACGGCCGCCGCCGCGGCGCGGTTGCTGATTCCCGGGCAGTAGGCTGCGGCCATGCAGGCGACCGCGTACACGTACGACCCCGAAAGCCGCAGTGGGCAGGTGCTTCTCGACGACGGCACCCCCGTGTCCTTCGACGCCGCGGCGTTCGACGCGGGTGGCCTGAGGCTGCTGCGCCCCGGACAGCGGGTGCGCATCGAAATGGCCATGGACAAGATCACCCTGGTGACCCTCCAGACCTTCTGAACCCCCCTCGCACACGCCGCGGGCCGGACTCCGATGCGGAGTCCGGCCCGGCGCGTGAGTGCCCCTGTGCCCTTACCTCTTGCGGGCCGTGGCCTTCTTGGCGGTGGTGGTGCGGGCCGCCGACTTCTTGGCGGGCGCCTTCTTGGCGGTCGCCTTCTTCGCCGGGGCCTTCTTGGCCGTCGTCTTCTTGGCCGTGGTCTTGCTCGCGGCCGTGGTCTTGGCGGCGGTGCCGGTCGCCTTCTTGGCGGGGGCCTTCTTCGCCGTCGTCTTCTTCGCGGTGGCCGTGGTCTTCTTGGCCGTCGTCTTCCTCGCCGTGGTCTTCTTGGCCGCGGCGGTCTTGGCGGTGGCCTTCTTCGCGGCCGCCTTCTTGACCGTGGCCGAAGCCCCGCCGGTCAGGCTGCCCTTGGGGGCCTTCTTGACCGCGACGTCGTTCTTCGGGAGCTTCTTCGTGCCGCTCACCAGGTCCTTGAAGCCCTGGCCCGCGCGGAAGCGCGGAACGGAGGTCTTCTTGACCCGAACCCGCTCGCCCGTCTGGGGGTTGCGGGCGTAGCGGGCCGGCCGGTCGACCTTCTCGAACGAACCGAAGCCGGTGACCGAGACCCGGTCGCCCGCGACCGTCGCGCGGACGATGGCGTCCAGGACCGCGTCGACCGCGTCGGCGGCCTGCTGGCGGCCGCCCACCTTGTCGGCAATCGCTTCTACGAGCTGCGCCTTGTTCACGTCTTCCCCTTCGGAGACATTGCCCGAACGAAAGTGTTCAAGCTTTTTCGCACGTTAGGCAGATATATACCGCAAATCAAACACGAAACGGGCTTATCACCCTTGTGCCGCAACGAACTCGACTGTTCTGGACTTGTTCAGCGTTCCTCTTCCGGGATTCGACCCGCGTCGAGGTCGGCCATGAACCCCTCCAGACGCCTTGTCGCTTCGACGACGTCGTGCTTGGCCGCGGCCGTAATGACCAGCAGCTTCCGGGTCAGCGCCATCCGTACGCCCTCCGGGACTTGCAGTGCGCGCACTCTTGCGTGCGCTTCCTTGAGTTGGTCCGCGACTGCCGCATAGAGCTCGAGTTGGCCGTCGTGTTCCATGCACAGATTGTGCCATCTGGGGCGAGTTGTCGCCTGCTAGGGGTGCAACTGCCGCCTCAAACGGCCTTCCGGGCACATCCGGGAGCCACGGCTACAAGGGACGCGTACCCCGACAACACCCGCCGTAACGTGGGAAGTTGAGCGGGCGTGTCGCGGGCCGCGCGGCCGTCCGGGCGCAGACACGGCCGTACCCCCGATCGGGCTGATCGGGGGTACGGCGGGGGTGTTGGGGTGGCCGAAACTCGACCTGTTCAGTTGCTCCGAAGGAGGGGTGCCGTCACGCCTGGAGCGTCCGCGGCTTGTACGAGGGCCGCTTGGCCTCGTACGCGGCGATGTCGTCCTCGTTCTGGAGGGTGATGGAGATGTCGTCCAGGCCGTTCAGCAGCCGCCAGCGGGAGTTCTCGTCCAGCTCGAAGCTCGCGGTGATGCCCTCGGCGCGCACCTCGCGGGCCTCCAGGTCCACCGTGATCTCGGCCTCGGGGTCCTTTTCGCTCAGCTCCTGCAGGGCCTCCACGATCTTCTGGTCCAGAACCACCGTGAGCAGGCCGTTCTTGAGCGAGTTGCCGCGGAAGATGTCGGCGAACCGGGAGGAGATCACGGCCTTGAAGCCGTAGTTCTGCAGCGCCCACACCGCGTGCTCACGGGAGGAACCGGTGCCGAAGTCGGGACCGGCGACCAGCACCGTGGCGCCCTTGCGCTCGGGCTGGTTGAGGATGAATTTCTCGTCCTTGCGCCAGGCCTCGAACAGCCCGTCCTCGAACCCGTCCCGCGTGACCTTCTTGAGCCAGTGAGCAGGGATGATCTGGTCGGTGTCGACGTTGGAGCGGCGCAGCGGGACGGCCCGGCCGGTGTGCGTGGTGAATGCTTCCATGACTCTCAGACTCCAGCGGCGGCAGGGGCGTCGGACAGGTCGGCGGGCGAAGCCAGGTGGCCCAGGACCGCGGTCGCGGCCGCGACCTGCGGCGACACCAGGTGCGTACGACCGCCCTTGCCCTGCCGGCCCTCGAAGTTGCGGTTGGAGGTGGACGCGGAGCGCTCACCGGGGGCCAGCTGGTCCGGGTTCATGCCCAGACACATCGAGCAGCCCGCGTGCCGCCATTCGGCGCCGGCCTCCTTGAAGACGACGTCCAGGCCCTCGGAGACGGCCTGGAGACCGACCCGCGCGGAGCCGGGGACGACCAGCATCCGTACGCCGTCGGCGACTTTGCGGCCCTTGACGAGCTCGGCCGCCGCGCGCAGGTCCTCGATGCGGCCGTTGGTGCACGAACCTACGAAGACGGTGTCCACCTTGATGGAGCGCAGCGACTGTCCGGCCTCCAACCCCATGTATTCCAGGGCCTTTTCGGCGGCGAGGCGCTCCGAAGCGTCTTCGTACGAAGCGGGATCGGGGACGTGCGCCGAAAGCGGCGCGCCCTGGCCGGGGTTGGTGCCCCAGGTGACGAACGGCGACAGTTCGGCGGCGTCGATGACGACCTCGGCGTCGAACTCGGCGTCCTCGTCCGTCCTCAGCGTCTTCCAGTACGCGACGGCCGCGTCCCAGTCCTCGCCCTTGGGAGCGTGCGGGCGGCCCTCGAGGTAGTCGAAGGTGGTCTGGTCGGGGGCGATCATGCCCGCGCGGGCACCGGCCTCGATCGACATGTTGCAGATGGTCATGCGGGCTTCCATCGAGAGCTTCTCGATGGCGGAGCCGCGGTACTCCAGGACGTAGCCCTGGCCGCCGCCCGTGCCGATCCTCGCGATGATCGCCAGGATCAGGTCCTTGGCGGTGACGCCCTCGGGCAGCTCGCCGTCGACCGTGATGGCCATGGTCTTCGGGCGGACCAGCGGCAGCGTCTGGGTGGCCAGCACGTGCTCGACCTGAGAGGTGCCGATACCGAACGCCAGACCGCCGAAGGCGCCGTGCGTGGAGGTGTGGGAGTCACCGCAGACGACGGTCATGCCCGGCTGGGTCAGACCCAGCTGCGGGCCGACGACGTGCACGACACCCTGCTCGACGTCGCCCAGCGGGTGCAGGCGGACGCCGAAGTCGGCGCAGTTCTTGCGCAGCGTCTCCAGCTGGACGCGCGAGACCGGGTCGGCGATCGGCTTGTCGATGTCGAGGGTCGGGGTGTTGTGGTCCTCGGTGGCGATGGTCAGGTCGAGCCGGCGCACCTGGCGACCGCTCTTGCGCAGACCGTCGAAGGCCTGCGGGCTGGTCACCTCGTGCAGCAGGTGCAGATCGATGAAGAGGAGGTCGGGCTCGCCCTCGGCGCGCCGGACGACATGGTCGTCCCAGACCTTCTCCGCGAGTGTCCTACCCATCGCTTTCCCTCCGGTCGGCCAGAGCCGCGCCGACCCAACTAGAAGATCTTGTGGAGGCGACGCCCGTGGCCCCTGTTCCCGGGCACCCGCCGCCAGGCCCGTTGGTCTGCGGGCCGCTGTGCCTACAAGGGTTGCGCGTCTCACGAAAAAAGGAACTTGCGTTTCACAGAGTGAGACGTGAGTATCGTTTCATGGACAACAGTAGCGGCGTCGGCGTTCTGGACAAGGCAGCCCTTGTTCTGAGCGCTCTGGAGTCCGGTCCGGCCACCCTCGCAGGCTTGGTCGCGGCGACCGGACTGGCACGACCCACGGCCCACCGGCTGGCCGTGGCTCTGGAACACCACCGCATGGTGGCACGCGACATGCAGGGCCGTTTCATTCTGGGCCCGCGCCTTGCCGAGCTGGCCGCGGCCGCCGGCGAGGACCGTCTCCTCGCGACGGCAGGCCCGGTGCTCACGCACCTGCGGGACATCACCGGCGAGAGCGCGCAGCTCTACCGCCGCCAGGGCGACATGCGCATCTGCGTCGCCGCGGCCGAGCGCCTGTCGGGCCTCAGGGACACGGTCCCGGTCGGCTCGACGCTCACCATGAAGGCGGGTTCCTCGGCACAGATCCTGATGGCCTGGGAGGAGCCGGAGCGCCTGCACCGCGGCCTCCAGGGCGCCCGCTTCACGGCCACGGCCCTGTCGGGCGTACGGCGCCGCGGCTGGGCCCAGTCCATCGGCGAGCGCGAGCCGGGCGTCGCGTCCGTCTCAGCGCCCGTACGCGGCCCCTCCAACCGCGTGGTGGCCGCCGTCTCGGTCTCCGGGCCCATCGAGCGCCTGACCCGCCACCCGGGCCGCATGCATGCGCAGGCCGTCATCGACGCGGCGGCCCGCCTCTCCGAGGCACTGCGCCGCACGGGCTGAGGACGTCGGGATCGTCGTGACCCCGTCGGAACAGGACCGGCCTCAACGCCGCGGCAGGTCCTGGACCGACGGGTCGCATCCATCGGCCGCGCCCCTAGGGAGTCACGCTCCCGGACTTGTGAGCGAACCGCTCCTTCGCCGAACGCCCCCTGCGCTCCACCGGCACCTGTCCGTGCGCCGCCGCCAGGCCGAACGCCGGCATGTCCGCGTAGATCGACTCGTGCGAGCCCTCCGGCACCACGTACGTCTCGTGCCACAGCCCCACGTGCTGCCGGGCCTTGCCCGCCTTCTCCTTGCGGTTGATGATCGCCCAGGCCCGGTGGTGGAACATCTGCGGCGAGTGGGCGTAGGCGTACAGCTTCTCCTTGGACTCCCAGTACTGGACGACGTAGTACGTCCGTGGTGACGCCGTCAGCAGCACATGCCCGAGCAGCCCCCGCTCCGGCGCCCGCGACAGCTCCCGCAGCATTCGCGGCATCGCCACCAAGACGGGGACCCAGTGATGCACGGCCCAGAAGTGGTTGATGCGCATGCCGATCAGCAGGACCACCGCGTCCCCGTCCACCGACGCGGTCGTACGCCCTGCGGCGATCTTCTTCCCGAACATGGGACCCCCTGGTTGGCGAGCGGCACTATCCGAGTGTGGCGTGCTTGGATAGTGCCGTTATCCGAGAGGGGGCGCAAGGGATGCGACTTGCCGAACTGAGCGAGCGCAGCGGGGTGTCCACCGCGACTATCAAGTACTACCTGCGCGAAGGGCTGTTGGCGCCCGGCCGCCAGATCAACGCGACGACCGCGGACTACGACGACGAGCATCTGCGCCGGCTGCGGCTGGTGCGCGCGATGATCCAGGTCGGCAAGGTGCCGGTGGCCAAGGTCAGGGAGGTGCTGGGCCACGTCGACGACGACTCCCTGCCCCTCGCGACGCGTCTGGGCTCCGCGGTGTGGGCGCTGCCTCAGCTGCCGGAGCCGGACGAGGACGACGACTTCGTACGGGGCGCGAGGCTCGCGATGGAGGAGCTGCTCGGCACGCTGGGGTGGTCCAACGCGCGGGCCATGGCGAGCGTCTCCCCCGCGTTCCGCTCCCTGGTGCTGGCGGCGGCCGCGCTGCGCCGTCTCGGCTACGACTGGAGTCCCGAAATCCTGGTGCCCTACGCGCGGTTGATGCGCGAGGTGGCCGAGCTGGACATGGCGTTCATGGAGTCGCATGCGTCGGAGGCGGAGAAGGCCGAGATCGCGGTGCTGGGCACGGTGCTCGTCGAGCCGATGCTCCTGGCACTGCACCGGCTGGCCCAGGAGGAGGAGTCGACCCGGAGATACGGTTTCGAATGAACCCGGGGAATGAACCCGGGACGCGACGAAGGCCCTCCGCCACAGCGAAGAGCCTTCGTGTTTGTACCCCCGACCGGATTCGAACCGGCGCTACCGCCTTGAGAGGGCGGCGTGCTAGGCCGCTACACAACGGGGGCGTGGAGCCTGCAGGCGCTTAGTACTGCACCGCCGCAGGTCCGAGCTGGTCTACCTGGACTCGAACCAAGACTAACTGAACCAGAATCAGTCGTGCTGCCAATTACACCATAGACCAATGTGGTTTAGACCAGTTCCGTACCCCCGACCGGATTCGAACCGGCGCTACCGCCTTGAGAGGGCGGCGTGCTAGGCCGCTACACAACGGGGGCCCTAGCGATCCTGCATGAGAGTCAGCGGGTGCGACCCTGACTGACCCTCCGGGAAGGATCTGTACCCCCGACCGGATTCGAACCGGCGCTACTGCCTTGAGAGGGCAGCGTGCTAGGCCGCTACACAACGGGGGCTTCGCGGAGTTGATCTCCGCCTGCAGATGAGCTCTGCGAGCTGGCCTACCTGGACTCGAACCAAGACTAACTGAACCAGAATCAGTCGTGCTGCCAATTACACCATAGGCCACTGGAACGCAAGCCCCGGAGGGGATCTTGTTCTAGTTCGCTCCTCCGGTTTTCGGCCTTTCGGCCCGCTCCCCGGCGGCGCAGGAAGAACATTACCCGAAGGTGGACGGGGCTCCAAAACGGGTATCCGCGCCGAGGATCGCGGGGAGTTCGGCGAGCGAGGCGATCCGGCGTGGTCCGGTGGGCGTGGGGACATCGGCGTGCACACTGCCGTCGCGGTGGATCCAGACCGACAGCAGTCCGGCCTCGGCGGCGCCCCGGCCGTCGATCTCGGGGTGGTCGCCGACGTACGCCACCTGGTGCGGAGCGAGCTCCAGGGCGTCGCAGGCCGCGAGGAAGGCGCCGGCCTCGGGCTTGGAGACGCCCAGTTCGGCGGCGCACAGGATGACCTCGAAGCGGTCGTGCACACCGAGGACGCGCAGCTTGTGGTCCTGGACGTGGATGCTGGAGTTGGACAGCACCGCGTGCCGGTGACTGGTGGCGAGGGCGTCCAGTGCGGGCAGGACGTCAGGGAAGAGGGCCCAGGCGGTCTCGTAGTGCGCGATGTACCGCTGGAACCAGGCGTCGGCCTGCGCGTCGGTCAGTTCCTCACCGAGGAACACCCGCACCCGGTCCCGCCGCTGCCCCTGGAAGTCGACCTCGCCCGCGGAGAACCGCGCCCACTGGGCGTCGGTGACCGCCCGCCACCGCCCGATGGCCTGGTCGACGCTCTCGTACGCCTCCAACAGCCCCTCGGCCGCCAGATGCAGCCGCATTCCGATCCGGTCCGCCCCCGTGTAGTCGAAGAGAGTGTCGTCGACGTCCCAGACCACCGCCCGAATGCTCATCCCCCGACAGTACGCCGAACCGGCCGAGGGCTCGGGGGTCGCCCCCCGATGAGCGCGGCGTCGAAGAGGGTGTCGTCGGGGCGCGTTCGGAGGTCGGGGGCCTCAGGAGGGGTCGGGTGCGACGAAGAAGTCCGTGAGGAAGCAGGTGACCTCGCCGGACGCGGACCGTCCGATCCAGGTGGGGTAGAAGCCGTCGCCCCAGCCGGAGGTGGCGGCGACAAGGGTGTGGCCGGTGGAGGGGGAGGTGACCAGGTGCGGGCCCCCGGACCAGTCGCTGTCCTCGAAGGCGTCCCACAGCGGCCCCTCGTCCTCCTGCGCCTCCGGGAAGGCCTCCTCGGCCGCGGCGTCGTAGAAGCAGCCGGTCCCGGCGTCCACGCCGTAGCCGAAGAACTCGTCGTCCCCGAGCTCCGCGGGATCCTGGTCGGGGCGCAGCGCCAACTCCCAGGCGGCGGTGGGCTCGTCGCGGACGACCAGGCGGAGCGCGGCCACCCGCAGGTGGGGCTTGTCGGCCGGGGGTTCGTCGGGCCGGCCCAGGGTCGCGACGGCCGCCTCCACGCGGTAGCGGCCGGGCGGCACGGAGACCGTGAACGGCTCGATGTCCCCCGAGCCGAGGTAGACGAACGGATCGCAGGCGACGACCTGTCCGGTGGGCAGATCGAGCTCCCCGCCCTCGGCGACGTGGATCACACCGGTGGACCCGGACTCGTAGGAGAACGTGCTGCCCGGCGTGAACAACCAGGTGTAGTCGCGAGGGGACATCGGCATGACGGCGCCTTTCCGGATCTTGTGTGCGAGTGAGCCGGAACACTAGTGCGCACCACTGACACGCACGCGTGAGGGGCGGCGCCGGAAAGCCCGGTCGCCGCCCCTCACGCGCGTGTGCGTCAGGCCGCCAGCTTCTCCAGCGCCGCGTCGATGCGGGCCAGGGTCGTCTCCTTGCCCAGGACTTCGAGGGACTCGAAGAGGGGCAGGCCGACCGTGCGGCCGGTGACGGCCACCCGGACCGGGGCCTGGGCCTTGCCGAGCTTGAGGCCGTGGGTCTCGCCGGCGGCCAGGACGGCCTCCTTGAGGGACTCCGGCGAGGTCCAGTCCGCCGACTCCAGCTTCTCGCGGGCCGTGCGCAGCAGGGCGTCCGAGCCCTCCTTCATCGCCTTCGTCCAGGAGGGCTCGTCGAAGACCGGCTCCGGGAGGAACAGGAAGTCGACGTTGTCGGTGATCTCCGAGAGGACCTTCAGGCGGGTCTGGGCGTGCGGGGCGATCGCCTGCCACTTCGACTCGTCGAAGTCCTCCGGCGCCCAGGGCGCGAAGGGGGCCTTGAGCCACGGGGCGCAGCGCTCCGTGAAGTCCTTCACGTCCAGGAGCCGGATGTGGTCGGCGTTGATCGCCTCGCACTTCTTCAGGTCGAAGCGGGCCGGGTTGGGGTTCACGTCCGCGATGTCGAAGGCCGCGACCAGCTCGCCGGTGGTGAAGATGTCCTGGTCCGCCGAGAGCGACCAGCCCAGCAGGGACAGGTAGTTGAGCAGCCCCTCGGGGAGGAAGCCGCGCTCGCGGTAGAGGTTGAGCGAGGCCTGCGGGTCACGCTTGGAGAGCTTCTTGTTGCCCTCGCCCATGACGTACGGCAGGTGCCCGAACGCGGGCGTGTACTTCGCGACGCCCAGCTCGATCAGCGCCTTGTACAGGGCGATCTGGCGGGGGGTGGAGGAGAGCAGGTCCTCGCCGCGCAGGACGTGGGTGATCTCCATCAGGGCGTCGTCGACGGGGTTCACCAGCGTGTAGAGGGGCGCCCCGTTGGCCCGTACGATCCCGTAGTCCGGGACGTTCTCCGGGGTGAACGTCAGCTCGCCGCGGACCAGGTCCGTGAAGGTGATCGTCTCGTCGGGCATGCGGAAGCGGACGATCGGGGTGCGGTCCTGGGCCTTGTACTCCGCGATCTGCGCCTCGGTCAGGTCGCGGCAGTGACCGTCGTAGCCGGACGGCCTGCCGGCGGCGCGGGCGGCCTCTCGGCGGGTGTCCAGCTCCTCCTGGGAGCAGTAGCAGTGGTACGCGTGGCCGGCGTCCAGGAGCTTCTGCGCGACCTCCTTGTAGAGGTCCATGCGCTGCGACTGGCGGTACGGCGCGTGCGGGCCGCCGATCTCGGGGCCCTCGTCCCAGTCGAAGCCCAGCCAGCGCATCGAGTCCAGCAGCTGCTCGTAGGACTCCTCGGAGTCGCGGGCCGCGTCGGTGTCCTCGATGCGGAAGACGAGCGTGCCCTGGTGGTGCCGGGCGAACGCCCAGTTGAACAGGGCGGTGCGGACCAGGCCCACATGGGGGTTACCCGTGGGCGAGGGGCAGAAACGTACGCGGACGGGTGCGCTAGCCACGCTTGACAACCTTGTTGGTGAGAGTGCCGATGCCTTCGATGGTGACGGCGACCTCGTCGCCGACGGTGAGCGGCCCGACGCCTGCCGGGGTGCCCGTGAGGATCACGTCGCCGGGGAGCAGCGTCATGGCCTCGGAGATGTTGACGATCAGATCCTCGATCGGGTGGATCATCTCGCTGGTGCGGCCGAGCTGGCGTTGTTCGCCGTTCACGGTGAGCTGGATCGTCAGGTCGGAGGCCGTCTCCAGGTCCAGGCCGGTCTCCACCCAGGGGCCCAGCGGACAGGAGGTGTCGAAGCCCTTGGCCCGGGCCCACTGCTTCTCGCGCTTCTGGACGTCACGGGCGGTGACGTCGTTCGCGCAGGTGTAGCCGAAGATCACGTCCTTGACGCGCTCGCGCGGGACCTCGCGGCACATCCGGCCGATGACGACGGCCAGTTCGGCCTCGTGGTGGACGTCCGCGGAGAAGGACGGGTACTGGATGTCGTCGCCGGGACCGATCACCGAGGTGGAGGGCTTGAAGAAGGCGAACGGGACGTCCGGGACCTCGTTGCCCAGTTCCTTCGCGTGGTCGGCGTAGTTGCGGCCGTACGCCACGACCTTGTTGGGGAGCACCGGGGGCAGCAGCCGCACCTTGCTCAGCGGGACCTTCGTACCGGAGAGCTGGAAGTCCGCGAACGGGATGCCCTTGATGATGTCGAGGACGAGTTCGTCCGGCTTGTCGCCCTCGACCGCGCCGAAGGCGACGTTCCCGTCGATGGAGAATCTGGCGATGCGCACGGGATCCTGGCGCCCCTCACTGAGAACTGTGCGTGCGTGGGCCGGCTGGTGGGTGCGACAGCCGACTCTGGACGCTCCAGGCTAACCGGTACCGGCTCTTGATCATCGGGCGACGGGGCCTGCGCCGGTGCCGCGCGCCCGTCGCATCCCGGCCACCCCACCGGTCGCACCCCGGCCAACCCACTGGCTGGAAACCGCTTGTCGTGATCCCTTCATCCTCTTTAGGGTGATCTTCGCGAATGCCGCTCAGGCATTTCACAAACGAGGGGATCCCATGAAGTCGAAGCGCAAGGTTCTTTCTCTCGCAATGGCAGTTCCCGCTGCGGCCGTAGCGGTCCTCGGTGTGGCCCCGACGGCGCACGCGGAGGCCAGAGAGGGCTGTCCCACCTGGGCGAGGGACTGCGCAGTCTTCTACTACAACAGCAACCTTTCCGGGTCGCACACCGCTTTCACGGACGACGGCGTCTCCAACCTCGCGGGTTACACGTACCTGTCCTCCGGAAGCGGTAAGGGACAGGCCGTGAAGAACAACGCGGCATCGTTCTGGAACGCGAGCGTCGACCACATCGCCACGGTCTTCTTCAGCAGCAATTACGGCGGCGCCTGCGACACGTTCGCCCCCCTGGCGGACACCAACAAGCTCGCCAAGACGTACAACGAGAACGCCTCTTTCGATTTCAACCGGAACGGCACGAACTGCTACAAGTGGAACTGACCCGCCACCTGTAGGAGAAGAGCAGAGGACCCCGCGCGGGGCGATGAGCCCTGCGCGGGGATCCGCTGTTTGCGAGCGAGCGACATCCGGACTCGAGACCTCTGGACCCATGAGACGTTTGGCGACCCCCGTCCTGCCCCTCCTGCCCTTCCTGCCCGTCCTGCTGCTGGTCGGCTGCACCTCGCACGAGCCCTCGGCCCAGAGCTCCCCGGCCGCCTTGACCTCCTCCTCCGCGGCCCCCTCCTCCGCGGCACCGGAAGCAAGCCCGAGCCCTTCGCCGCCCGGTCAGGACAGCTACACCTTCCGGCTGCCGATCGCCGTGTACAGCTACAGCGACGCCGATTACGAGCTGATCCGGTCGGCCGAGCAGATCCTGGCCCGTGACTGCATGAAGGACTTCGGCCTCACCTACCGGCCCACGAAGAACGCGGCTCCGGCGATCGCGCCGGATCGCCGGTACGGGATAACGGACACGGACAGCGCGGCACGCTACGGATACCGGATGCCGCCGCAGCCGGCCGCGCCGGAAGCGAAACTCACGAAGGACCAGATCAAGGTCCTGTACGGAAGGACATCCCCCGCGGCCGATTCGACGAAGAACGCGGAGCTGCAGTACCGGGGAAAGAGAATTCCGGATCAGGGCTGCCTCGGGTCGGCGATCCTGGGCTTCCGCAAGCCGTACGAGGACAATTCCGGAGCCGAGGCGGCGAGCCGTATCTCGACGGACAGCTTCGCGAATTCCCAGAAGGTGCCCGAGGTGCGGGCGGTCTTCGAGAAATGGTCCTCCTGCATGCAGCAGAAGGGCTATGACTACAGCTCACCGATGCAGGCCCTGGAGACGCCTTCCTTCCTTCGGGGAAAGGTGTCGGCGCAGGAGAAGAAGACGGCGGTGGCCGACGTCTCGTGCAAAAAGGCGACCGGTCTTCTGAAGATCTGGTTCGACGCCGAGTCCTCGATCCAGAAGGAGATGATCAAGACGGAGACCAAGGCGCTGAACAAGCTGGGCGAGCTGCATCGGAAGAAGCTGAGCGCCGCCCGACGGATCATCGCCGGCGCATGATACGAAGAAGGCTCCCCGGTGGCCGGGGAGCCTCGTCGAGCGCCGTGCGGGACTACTGCGCGGCCGCGGAGACCGGGATCTCCATCAGAACCGTCCGCCGCGGGTTCGCGGTCTGGGCGGGGAGGTCGAGCGGGTGCTCCGGCCGCTCCGGGATCTGCAGTGCGTCGGCGCCCTCGAGGTGCGCCAGCGTCGTGCGCCGCGGGTTGGCAATGTTGCGGAACATCATCGTCGTCTTCACGGTTGTACTCGACCTCGGATGTGGTGGGTTGGGCAGATACGGCCTTCTTGTAAAGCGTCAGGCTAAACACGCCATTCCCTTCGGAAGTCACGAGGCCTCAAGATCGGCGTGTGAGTTTGCTCACTGAGCTACGGTCAAACCGGACAATTGCGAGCCGCAACTCACCCCAACGAAACGGACATTGACTCCCTGAAGCCATCATTCCGCTCCTGATCATGGCGACTGGGACACCCACCCCCGCGGGGAGACTCGCGGGCCTTTGTCCGAAATCACCAGAAACGCTTCCCACACCCGGTGACCTGACCCTCACGTGGTGTCACGTAGGTCACGGTCTGACCCACGGACCTTGTTGGAGATCCTGCACTGTGCTGCAATTCCACGGACCGCCGCGGGATCGAACCGGCGCACAGGGGGCGCTCAGAAGCGCCGAGCGGCGGTGAGAAGGGGGAGCCAGCGCCGGTCAATCACGAACACCCGGGGTGCGTATTCAGGGCGCTCCCCACAACGCCGACACCGTGCTCCGCCGTCCTGCGGAGGAGCGCCTGGTCCAGAGGTTGCGACGCTAGTGCAGGGACGTTTCAAGAGGGATGGCAGCGCTTCGGCCGAGCCGGAGCAGCACGGCGGGACTGGCCCCAATGTCGGCAGTTCCTCCCCGCAGCACGCCCAGAACCAGGGCCCGGCCGCCGACGGCGGTTCCGGCCCCGGCCGCCTCGGCACGTCGGCGTCCTCGGGCCCGGCGGCCCCGGCCCCACCGACGGTGAAGCCCCCGAAGGGCCCGAACGGCCCGGGATCGCGGATGGCCCTGCGCAACTGGCGCATCTCCACGCGCCTGGTGTCGCTGCTCGCCCTCCCCGTGGTGGCGGCCACCTCGCTGGGCGCGCTGCGTATCAACGACTCCATGGACGACATCCAGCAGCTCGACAACATGAAGCTGCTGACGGAGATGACCAAGCAGGCCACCGAGCTGGCCGCAGCCCTCCAGGAGGAGCGCGACCAGTCGGCGGGTCCGCTGGCGCACAACTCCACGGCGAGCAACATCACGGTCAAGGGCTACCGGGACAAGACGGACCGGGCCGCGACCAACTTCGTCAACGCCGCCGAGGACATCGACACCTCCAGCAAGGACGGCAACCTCCAGGGCGTCCGCGACAGCCTCGTCGGCCTCGTCCGCGACCTGGACACGCTCAGCAAGATCCGCAGCGACGCCTACGAGACCAAGGGCAACGCCACCCAGACGGTGGAGTCGTACCACCGGCTGATCACCCACCTGCTGGACCTCTCCCAGGACATGGCGGAGGCCACCAGCAACCCGGACATGATCCAGCGCACGCGTGCCCTGGCGGCCTTCTCCTCCGCCAAGGAATACGCCTCCGTCCAGCGCGCGATCCTCGCCGCGGCCCTGCCGGCCAACAACAAGACCCTCGGCAACCTCACCGAGAACGACCGGCTGTACGCCCAGGGCGCCCTGGAGAGCGAGGAGTCCGACCTCAACAGCTTCCGGAGCATCTACGGCGACGACGGCGCCGAGGAACTCCTCAAGCCCATCGAGGACGGCAACTCCACGATCGAGGCCTCCGAGCAGTACGCCGGCCGTGCCTTCGGCCGCCCGGAGGGCCTCGCCGACCTGGACCGGCGCTCCTACAAGGACTGGGTCGACGACAGCTCGACCAAGATCCAGCAGATGGGCAACATCGAGCACACCCTGCTCGAGGACATGGAGCAGAAGGCCCGCGAGCTGCGCAGCGCCACCGAGCGCGACGCGATCATCGCCGGTGCGCTGATCCTGCTCGTCCTCGGTGTCTCCCTGGTCGGCGCCTTCGTCGTCGCCCGGTCCATGATCCGCTCGCTGCGCCGCCTGCAGGAGACCGCCACCAAGGTCGCCCAGGACCGGCTGCCCGAGCTGGTCAAGCAGCTCTCCGAGTCCGACCCGCAGGACGTCGACACGTCCGTGGAGTCGGTCGGTGTGCACTCCCGGGACGAGATCGGCCGGGTGGCCGCGGCCTTCGACGACGTGCACCGCGAGGCGGTCCGCCTCGCCGCCGAGCAGGCCCTGCTGCGGGGCAACGTCAACGCGATGTTCACCAACCTCTCGCGCCGCTCCCAGGGCCTCATCCAGCGTCAGCTCTCGCTCATCTCCGAACTGGAGTCCCGCGAGGCCGACCCGGACCAGCTGTCCTCGCTGTTCAAGCTCGACCACCTCGCGACCCGCATGCGCCGTAACGGTGAGAACCTCCTCGTCCTCGCGGGTGAGGAGCCCGGCCGCCGCTGGACCCGTCCGGTCCCGCTGGTCGACGTGCTCCGCGCCGCCGCGTCCGAGGTGGAGCAGTACGAGCGCATCGAGCTGGCCGCCGTGCCGACCACCGAAGTGGCCGGCCGTGTGGTCAACGACCTCGTGCACCTGCTCGCAGAGCTGCTCGAGAACGCGACCTCCTTCTCCTCGCCGCAGACCAAGGTCAAGGTCACCGGTCACGCGCTGCCCGACGGCCGTGTGCTGATCGAGATCCACGACACCGGTATCGGCCTCTCCCCCGAGGACCTCGCGGCGATCAACGAGCGGCTCGCCTCGCCGCCCACCGTGGACGTCTCCGTCTCCCGCCGCATGGGTCTGTTCGTGGTCGGCCGACTGTCGCAGCGCCACGGCATCCGCATCCAGCTGCGCCCGTCCGACTCCGGTGGCACGACCGCGCTGGTCATGCTGCCGGTGGATGTGGCCCAGGGCGGCAAGAAGCCCCAGCCGAAGCCCGGTCAGGGCGCTCCCGCCGCTCCGGCCGCCGCGCAGGCCGCCGCCGGTGTGGCCGCGGCCCGTCGTGGCGGCGGCAACGGCCAGGGCGGCGGCGCGCTCGGTGCCGGTGCCCCCTCGGGTGGCCGGCTCAACGCCGGTCAGGGACCGCGGGCCGCACTGCCCGGCAGCGGTGAGGGCGGTCGTCCCGGTGCGCCGGGCGGCTCGCGCGGACCGCAGGGTCCCGGTATGCCCCCGCAGGGCCGGCCCGCTCCGGCGGGCGCCGGCTTCGGCGGCCAGGCCCCGGGTGCCCCGCAGGGCCTCCAGGCCGCGGGCACCGGTGGGCCGGGCCAGGACGCCTTCAACGGTCAGGACGCCTTCGGCGGCCAGAACTCGTTCGGCGGAGGCCAGGACGCCTTCGGTTCCCGGGGCCCCGTACCCCCGCAGTCGCAGGCCCCGAAGGGCGGCCAGGCCCCCGAGCAGGGCCGGCGCCGTCGGCCGCAGCTGCCGGGCCGCGGTGGTCCGCGGGCCGAGCTGCCGGGCGGCAACCAGCAGCCCCGCACCCCGAGCTGGAGCGACGAGAACGCGCAGCCGCCGGTGCCGCGCGCCTCGCTCGACGTCCCGCGCGGCCACGACGAGCAGGACCCGGCCGCCACGTCCCGCATGCCGCGGATCGAGGAGCACCAGGGTCCGGCGAGCACCTCCGAGTTCCCCCGTCCGGACTTCGACGTCCCGCAGAACACCGGCCAGTTCCCGAGGCCGGGTGCGAACGGTCCGCAGAACACCGGTCAGTTCCCGCGTCCGGGTGCGCAGAGCCCCCAGGACACGGGCGAGTTCCCCCGCCCCGGCGCGAACGACCCGTACGTCCGCTCGGACGTCTTCGGCACCCCGCCCGGGCAGAACGGCGCCTCGCAGACCGGACAGTTCGCGACTCCGCAGGCGTACGACAACGGCTCGACGGGCCAGTTCGCGATGCCGGGTTACGACAGCGGCTCCACCGGGCAGCACTCGCTCCCGGGTCGCCAGGACCCCGCGAACACGGGCCAGTTCGAGCGCCCCCAGACCAACGGCGCCGACTTCGGTGCCCCGCGGCCGCCCATGCCGCCGCGGCCCCAGCAGCGGCCGGTCCGCCAGGAGCCGGAGGCGTTGCCGCCCGCGGGTCCCGGAGACGGCCGTACGCCGCTGTACGACACGTTGGAGACCAACTGGTTCCACGGCAGCCAGCAGCAGGGACAGGGGCAGCCGGCCAACGGCAGCGGCTCCTCCCCGGCGCAGGCTCCGCGGCCGCAGGCTCCGGCGGCCCCACAGAGTTCCGCGGCCGCTCCGCAACGGCCCACGGCCTCCGCGGCCTGGCGCAGTTCGCCGAACGACGACCTCGTCCGGCAGGCGGAGCGCGTCCGGCAGCCGGCCGCGGGCGGTGTCACCACCTCCGGTCTGCCGCGCCGGGTGCCCAGGGCGAACCTCGTCCCGGGCACGGCACAGCAACAACAGCACCAAAGCGGTCCGGCTGTCTCGCGTGCGCCTGACGACGTGCGCGGTCGCCTGACCAATCTCCGTCGGGGTATCGCGCAAGGTCGTCAGGTCGGCGGCAACGGCCAGACGGGCAGCTTCCCGAACCCCACTCACCAGCAGGAGCGTTAGTTGAGCCCGATGAGCCAGGCGGCACAGAATCTGAACTGGTTGATCACCAACTTCGTGGACAACACCCCTGGGGTGTCCCACACCGTCGTCGTGTCCGCCGACGGCCTTCTGCTGGCGATGTCCGAGGGTTTCCCGCGCGACCGTGCCGACCAGCTGGCGGCCGTCGCGTCCGGACTCACCTCGCTGACGGCGGGCGCCTCTCGGATCTTCGAGGGCGGCAGCGTGGCACAGACCGTGGTGGAGATGGAGCGGGGGTTCCTCTTCCTCATGTCCGTCTCGGACGGTTCCTCGCTCGCGGTCCTCGCGCACCCGGAATGCGACATCGGCCTCGTCGGCTACGAGATGGCACTGCTCGTCGATCGCGCGGGCGCCGTGCTCACGCCCGATCTGCGAGCCGAGCTGCAAGGCAGTCTGCTCCACTGACCGAACCGGATCCACCCGTCTCACCAAACCACCGTCCGGCCGCCACAATCCCCCCACCGGCCTCACCAGACGGCTAGCCAGACCGACTTGCTGTCCCGCCCGGAGGATTCATGACCCCGCCCACCGCCTCTCATGATCCGTACGCGGAGCCGTACGAGGATGAGGGCGACCAGCCGCTGGTACGTCCGTACGCGATGACCGGCGGCCGGACCCGGCCGCGCTACCAGCTCGCCATCGAGGCCCTGATCAGCACCACGGCCGACCCGGCGGCGCTCATGGGGCTCCTCCCCGAGCACCAGCGCATCTGCCACCTGTGCCGTGAGGTGAAGTCGGTCGCCGAGGTCTCGGCGCTGCTCGCCATGCCGCTCGGTGTGGCTCGGATCCTCGTCGCGGACCTCGCCGAGGCCGGCCTGGTGGCCATCCACCAGCCGGGCGGCGACGAGAACAACGGCGGCGCTCCCGATGTGACGCTGCTCGAAAGGGTGCTCAGTGGACTTCGCAAGCTCTGACGCGGGGCGGACCACCACCTCCGCGAAGATCGTGGTGGCGGGTGGCTTCGGCGTGGGCAAGACCACGTTCGTCGGCGCGGTCTCCGAGATCAACCCGCTGCGCACGGAGGCCGTGATGACGTCCGCGAGCGCGGGCATCGACGACCTCACCCACACCGGGGACAAGACGACCACCACGGTCGCCATGGACTTCGGCCGCATCACGCTCGACCAGGACCTGATCCTGTACCTCTTCGGTACGCCGGGCCAGGACCGCTTCTGGTTCATGTGGGACGACCTGGTCCGCGGCGCCATCGGCGCGGTGGTCCTCGTCGACACCCGCCGGCTCGCCGACTGCTTCCCCGCGGTCGACTACTTCGAGAACAGCGGTCTGCCGTTCGTCGTGGCCCTGAACGGCTTCGACGGGCACCAGCCGTACGCTCCCGAGGAGGTGCGCGAGGCCCTGCAGATCGGGCCGGACGCGCCGATCATCACGACGGACGCCCGGCACCGGTCGGACGCCAAGAGTGCCCTGATCACGCTGGTCGAGCATGCCCTGATGGCGCGGCTGCGGTAACGCTCCGAAGGCATGTCGTCCAGCACTCAAATCAACAGCGCCATACGGCAGTTGTCGTAGTTGTCCCGGAGCCGGCTGTGGTCTTAGACACGGTCGGCCCCGGTGTTCATAACGTTTCGGCAGAGGAATCGGGTGGTACGGCCACGCGTGGTTGCCAACCGGTCTCGCTGCGCTCACAACGGCCCCGTCTTTTGACGGGGCTCGTTCTTTATGACCGTTTTATCTGGGGCTTACATCACTCGGAATCCGTGCGTACCACTGTTTGGAGGTGCGCAGGCCGTCGTGCTGGAATGCCTGAACTGCCCAATAGTCAAAGACGTACTCACTAGTCGATGACGTACTGGGCTCTGAGAGACTGCGGCACAACGTAGGTGCCGACCCCTCCGAGAGGTTGTTGGTCGAGTGAGGCGAAGCAAGAACGGTCCCGAGCCGTCGGCCCGGGGCAACTTCACCCCGCCGCCGCGCGGAGCGGCGCCCGCCCCTGTGTCCGGTCCGGAGCCGACGGCAGCCCCGCCGTCCGGCGGTGGCCGGTTCTCCCCGCGCAACTGGCGGGTGCCCACCCGGCTGAACGCGATCCTGCTCATACCCGTGATCGTCGGCCTCGTCATGGGCGGCTTCCAGGTCAAGAGCTCGATCGACACCTGGCGCGAGGCCGAGGACGCGGAGAACACCGCCCGCCTCGTGCGTGCCTCCCTGAGCTACGCCGACGCCCTCTACAACGAGCGCGACAGCACCGCCGCCCCGCTGCTGAGCGGTCAGGGCCAGGACAACGCCACGGTCGTCGCCGCCCGCAAGAAGACCGACCAGGCCGCCGACGCCTTCGACGAGGCCGCCCAGAACATGCCGCAGAAGGCGGGCCTCGAGCGCCGCCTGAAGCTGTTCCGGGACGGCGAGGGAGCGCTCCAGACGCTGCGCGCGGGCGCCTACACCTCCTCCAAGCTCACCGGTGTGAAGACCGAGGAGGGCTACACCCAGGTCGCCCACCCGCTGACGGAGTTCGCCAACGAGCTGGGCCTCGGCACCGGAAACATCACCAGCTACGGCCGTACGGTCTACGCCATCGAGCTCACCAAGGCGGCCCTGTCGCTGCAGCGCTCCATCGGCATGCACCTGCTGATCAAGCCCGGCCCGGGACTGAGCAGCTTCGCCAGCCAGAAGGTCGCCCTGTCCTCGTACGCGTACCTGGAGGGCATCGCCGTCGAGGAGTACGTCGGCGGTGGCACCGAGGCCGACGCGGCCAAGCTGGACACGGCGAAGAAGCAGATCCAGACGGAGGGCGCGGCGCTCGCCAAGGAGGCCGCCGCCAAGAACCCGAACTACGTCCCGCCGCCGGCCAACCCCGTGGACATGGTCTCCAGCCTGGCCCAGCTGCCGTCGATGGACGAGAGCGCCCGTGAGTCGCTCGCCAAGGACGGCATCACGGCGGAGAACTGGTGGGCGGTCAACACCCTCAAGTACAACGCCTACCGCCAGATCGAGACCGACCTGGCCGACACCGCGGTGAACGAGGCCGCGAGCATCGCCGACGAGGCCAAGCGCGACGCGTTCATCGTGGGTGCCGCCGTCGTGGTCGCCCTGCTCCTCGCGTTCATCCTGGCCGGCGCGGTCGCCCGCCAGATGTCCCGCTCGATGCGCCAGCTGCGCAACGCCGCCTTCGGCATCGCCGAGCAGCGCCTGCCGATGCTGGTCGACCAGCTCTCGCGCACCGACCCCGGCCGGGTCGACACCCGGGTCGCGCCGATCCCGATCAACACCAAGGACGAGATCGGCGAGGTCGCACGCGCCTTCGACCAGGTCCACCGCGAGGCCGTACGACTCGCCTCCGAGCAGGCCCTGCTGCGGGGCAACATCAACGCGATCTTCACCAACCTGTCCCGGCGCAACCAGTCGCTGATCGAGGGCCAGCTGACCCTGATCACCGACCTGGAGAACAACGAGGCCGACCCGGACCAGCTGGAGAACCTCTTCCGTCTGGACCACCTCGCGACCCGTATGCGCCGCAACGGCGAGAACCTCCTGGTCCTCGCCGGCGAGGAGCCCGGCCGCCGCTGGGACCAGCCGGTCCCGCTGGTCGACGTGCTGCGCGCCGCCTCCTCCGAGGTGGAGCAGTACGAGCGCATCGAGCTGTCCGGCGTCCCGGAGGCCGAGATCCACGGCCGCGCGGTCACCGACCTCGTGCACCTGCTCGCCGAGCTGCTGGAGAACGCGACCACGTTCTCCTCGCCGCAGACCAAGGTCCGCGTCACCGCGACCCGTCTCCCCGACGGCCGCATCATGATCGAGATCCACGACAAGGGCATCGGCCTGACCGCCGAGGACTTCGCGGACATCAACCACAAGCTGGCCAACCCGCCGACCGTGGACGCCGCGATCTCCCAGCGCATGGGCCTGTTCGTGGTCGGCCGGCTGTCCGACCGGCACGGCATCCGCGTCCAGCTGCGCCCCTCGGGCGAGCAGGCCGGCACGACCTCGCTGGTCATGCTGCCCGACGCGATCACCCACGGTGGTGGCGGCGAGCAGCAGCCGGCCAGCGACGAGTTCACCGTCTCGCAGATCATGCCGGAGCAGCAGCAGTACCAGGGCGAGGACTTCAACAACGGTCTGCCCATGCGTACGGCCGCGGAACTCGGCTTCGACGACAGCCGCTACTCCGAGGTCCCGGACGACATACGCGAGCTGGACCCGGTCGGCCGCTCCCTGATGCGCGAGGAGCGCCGCGCGGCCCTGGAGTCGCAGGGCCAGGACCAGCCGCCCGCGCTGCAGGGTCCTGAGGCGTCGTACGGGGACGGGTTCGACACGTCCCACGGCGCCCAGCAGACCGGCTACGACAACAGCCGCAACGGCTACCCGGAGCAGCAGCCCGCCTCCTACGACCAGCAGACGTCGTACGAGGAGCCTCAGCAGGCGCCGTACGAGGAGCAGCGGCAGACGTCGTACGAGGAGCCGAAGCGCCCGTCGTACGAGGAGCCGTACTTCGCCCAGAACGGCGGCCTGCCGCAGAGCGACACGTTCTCGACGGGCGCCGGCTACCCGGAGCCCTCCTATGCGGAGCCGGTCCAGGAGGAGCCCGCCGCGGTGCACGCGGCCGCCCCGGAGACCTACTCGGGCTTCGAGGAGCGCCGCTACCAGGATGACTGGCCGCAGTCGGACGGTTACCGCAACGGCTACCCGGACCAGTACGCTCCGGAAGCGGAATCTGCGCAGGCCGCTGACGTGAGTGAGCGTGACCGCGTAGGCTTCGAACGTCCGGGGCCGGCCCCCGCCACCGTGGGTCACGAGCTGACCGACGCCGGGCTCCCCCGCCGTGGCTCCACCGGGAGCGGCGCGAACGGCTCGAACGGCACGCGGCACGCGAACCAGGAGCCGCCGGCCTCAGCGCCGGAGAGCAACGGCGGCGGCGACATCTGGCGTTCGGCCAACGACGCGCGGTGGCAGCAGGCCTCCCAGCTCCGGAAGCCCAAGGCGGGCGGGGTCACCTCCTCCGGTCTGCCGCGGCGGGTGCCCAAGGCCAACCTGGTCGAGGGAGCCGCCGAATCCACTCCCCAGGGAGGCCCTTCGGTCTCCCGCGCTCCGGAGGACGTCCGGGGCAGGCTGAGCAACCTGCGCCGCGGTGTCCAGCGGGGCCGCAGCGCAGGCAGTGAAACGAACGGTCAGGGCTTCGGTTCTGACAGCACCTACAACCAGGAGCGTTAGTGTGAGCCCGATGAGCCAGGCGGCGCAGAACCTGAACTGGTTGATCACCAACTTCGTGGACAACACCCCGGGGGTGTCCCACACGGTGGTGGTCTCCGCCGACGGACTCCTTCTGGCGATGTCCGAAGGCTTTCCGCGCGACCGTGCCGACCAGCTTGCGGCTGTCGCCTCCGGTCTGACCTCGCTGACCGCCGGTGCCTCGCGCATCTTCGAGGGCGGCAGCGTGAACCAGACCGTTGTGGAGATGGAGCGGGGATTCCTGTTCATCATGTCCATCTCCGACGGTTCCTCGCTCGCGGTTCTCGCACACCCGGAGGCGGACATCGGTCTCATCGGGTACGAGATGGCTCTTCTGGTGGACCGTGCCGGTACGGTCCTGACGCCCGATCTGCGTGCCGAGCTCCAGGGCAGCCTGCTCAACTGACAGACAGACGGTGCGTTTTGGCGTCCCGGGGCCGTAAGGTTTCGGGACGCGGCTCCACACAGCGTGATGGGTGCCCGGCACAGTCGGAGGAGGAGAGAAAGTGGCAACACCCCCAGGTGGTTCATCTGGCAATTGGTCGTACGGTCCTGGCCAGGGCCAGAACGACGGTTCCCAGAACCCGAACCGCTACAACTTCCCCTCCGCACCGAGCCAGCGGCGTCAGCAGCCGTACGCGCCCCAGGGCCCCCAGGGCCCCGGTCCGTCGCCGTACGACCAGCCGCCGGCCCCGCGCATCCAGCCCGTGCAGCCGCATCGACGCTCTGAGCCGGCGCCCGCAGGGTCGTCGAACAACCCCTTGGTGCGTCCGTACGCCATGACCGGCGGCCGCACCCGCCCCCGCTACCAGCTCGCCATCGAGGCGCTGGTGCACACCACCGCGCAGCCGCACCAGATGCAGGGCCAGTTGCCCGAGCATCAGCGGATCTGCAACCTGTGCCGGGAAATCAAGTCGGTGGCGGAAATCTCCGCGCTCCTGACGATCCCTCTCGGCGTGGCCAGGATCCTCGTCGCCGACTTGGCGGAGGCGGGCCTGGTCGCCATCCATCAGCCCGGCGGCGACGAGAACGCCGGCGGCCAGCCAGACGTGACACTGCTCGAAAGGGTGCTCAGTGGACTTCGCAAGCTCTAGCGGCGGTCCTTCCCGCTCCACCACCTCGGCGAAGATCGTGGTGGCGGGTGGCTTCGGCGTGGGCAAGACCACGTTCGTCGGGGCCGTTTCGGAGATCAACCCGCTGCGCACAGAGGCCGTGATGACGTCCGCGTCGGCCGGCATCGACGACCTCACCCACACCGGGGACAAGACGACCACCACGGTCGCCATGGACTTCGGCCGCATCACCCTGGACCAGGACCTGATCCTGTACCTCTTCGGTACGCCGGGCCAGGACCGCTTCTGGTTCATGTGGGACGACCTGGTCCGCGGCGCCATCGGCGCGATCGTCCTCGTGGACACCCGCCGTCTCGCCGACTGCTTCCCCGCGGTCGACTACTTCGAGAACTCGGGTCTCCCCTTCGTGATCGCCCTGAACGGGTTCGACGGCAACCAGCCGTACAACCCGGACGAGGTCCGGGAAGCCCTTCAGATCGGCCCGGACACTCCGATCATCACGACGGACGCCCGGCACCGGGCCGATGCGAAGTCGGCGCTCATCACGCTCGTGGAGCACGCGCTGATGGCTCGTCTGCGGTAAGTGGGTCTCTGTTGCGGCTACTGGGCTGCCTCGGACGGTTGAGTGCCGTCTGCGGCAGCCCAGTGGCTTGTCGCGCAGTTCCCCGCGCCCCCGAAGGGGCGCGGGGAACTGGGCGAGCAAACGACAACGGCCCCGCTCTCCCCACAAGGGGAAGAGCGGGGCCGTTCAAGCAGCGCAGCTCAGTGCCAGCTGTGCGGGGCGCGGAAGCCGCCCTCGCGCTCCAGGCGGCGCCAGCCGGCCTTGGGGCGGCCTCGGTGGGCCGGGGTCTCGGAGGGCTGGGCTGCGGCGCGAGCCAGGAGGATCGCCGTGATGGCGGCGACTTCCTCGGGCTCGGCGTGGCCCTTCTCGACGCGGATGTCAGGGGTGCTCATAGGTCACAGTCTCCGTGAGAGAGGTTTCCGCGAGGGTGTCGCGGAGGGTCCGCCGGGTTACTGCGGAGGGTTGCCGTGCTTGCGGGAGGGCAGGTCGGCGTGCTTCGACTGGAGCATCGCGAGGGACCTGATCAGGACCTCGCGGGTCTCCGCCGGGTCGATCACGTCGTCCACCAGGCCACGCTCCGCCGCGTAGTACGGGTGCATGAGCTCGGACTTGTACTCCTTGACCATGCGGGCCCGCATGGCCTCGGGGTCCTCGGCCTCGGCGATCTGGCGCCGGAAGATGACGTTGGCGGCACCTTCGGCACCCATCACCGCGATCTCGTTCGTCGGCCAGGCGTAGGTGAGGTCCGCGCCGATGGACTGGCTGTCCATGACGATGTAGGCACCGCCGTAGGCCTTGCGCAGGATCAGGGAGATCCTCGGCACCGTGGCGTTGCAGTACGCGTACAGCAGCTTGGCGCCGTGGCGGATGATGCCGCCGTGCTCCTGGTCGACGCCCGGAAGGAACCCGGGGACGTCCAGGAAGGTGACGATCGGAATGTTGAAAGCGTCACACATCTGGACAAAGCGCGCAGCTTTTTCCGATGCCTCGATGTCCAGGACCCCGGCGAGCGTGGAGGGCTGGTTGGCCACGATGCCGACGACCTGGCCGTCCAGCCGGGCCAGCGCGCAGATGATGTTGCGGGCCCAGCGCTCGTGGACCTCGAGGTAGTCGCCGTCGTCGACGATCTCCTCGATGACCTTGGCCATGTCGTACGGCCGGTTGCCGTCCGCCGGCACCAGGTCGAGCAGTGTGTCGCCGCGCCGGTCCGCCGCGTCCGAGGACTCCACGCGCGGCGGGTTCTCCCGGTTGTTCTGCGGGAGCATCGACAGCAGGTAGCGCACCTCGGCGAGGCACGTCTCCTCGTCGTCGTAGGCGAAGTGGCAGACACCGGAGGTCTCGGCGTGCACGTCCGCGCCGCCGAGGCCGTTCTGGGTGATCTCCTCGCCGGTCACCGCCTTGACCACGTCCGGTCCGGTGATGAACATCTGGGACGTCTCGCGGACCATGAAGACGAAGTCGGTCAGGGCGGGCGAGTAGGCCGCGCCGCCGGCGCAGGGGCCGAGCATGACCGAGATCTGCGGGATGACGCCCGAGGCCCTGGTGTTGCGCTGGAAGATGCCGCCGTAGCCGGCGAGGGCGCTGACGCCCTCCTGGATGCGGGCGCCGGCGCCGTCGTTCAGCGACACCAGGGGCGCCCCGGCCGCGATGGCCATGTCCATGATCTTGTGGATCTTCGTGGCGTGGGCCTCGCCCAGCGCGCCGCCGAAGATGCGGAAGTCGTGGGCGTAGACGAAGACCGTGCGGCCCTCCACCGTGCCCCAGCCGGTGATGACACCGTCGGTGTACGGCTTCTTGGCCTCCAGGCCGAACCCGGTCGCCCGGTGCCGGCGCAGCTGCTCGACCTCCTGGAAGGAACCCGCGTCGAGGAGCAGCTCGATGCGCTCCCGTGCGGTCAGCTTGCCCTTGGCGTGCTGCGCCTCGGTCGCCTTCTCGCTGGGGCCGGCCAGGGCCGCCGCACGGATTCCGTGCAGTTCGGCCACCCGCCCGCGCGCGTCCGTCGGCTCGCCCGTCGACTCACCCGGCGCCTCATCCAAAACGGTCATGTAGCGACCTTACGAAGCCCCGCGGGGAAAGCGAGCCGTCGACTCCTCACAGTCTCCGGCCCGTTTTCCTGGTGCGACCGAACAGAACCCTGGAGGCATGCAGGCGTTCCGACTGCTCAGAGGGCCTGCCGCTTGTAGGGGTCGAACAAAGTCAGGGCGTGAGAGCCACCTCACATCCGTGCGTGGCGCATGCCGTCCCCGGAGTGACGCGCAGATGCAGCAGACGGCCTGTGGCGCGTACCTCGACCGTGTCGTCGGCGCGTACGACCGAGCGCACGGGGCGGTTGAGGACGATCTCCAGCGGTTCGCCCGAACGGGTTGGTTCGGCCACGCAGAGCGTAGCGGTACGACCCCTGCGGCGGACCAGCACGCTCGCCCCCGCCGACGCGGTGAGCGGACCCGCCGTGCCGGCCCGCCAGAAGTTCGCCAGGGTCAGGCCCGGGCTGCCGACCCGGACCGCCTGGCACGCGCTGTCGTTGGCGAGGACCGACAGCCAGTGGCGGTCGGCGGCCCGGGCGTCGACGGCACGGCGGGAGGCTCCGGGCATCAGGACATAGGCGTACGAGGCGTCCACCGGGTCGGTGCCGTGGTCGAGCCAGAGGGTCTGCCAGCGCCGGGTGCGCCGCTCGGTCGTACCGGAGGTGTTGATGTCGGACCAGGCGCCGGTGCGGTCCTCGCGCAGGGTGTGCAGCCCGCCGGGGACGAGCCAGCCTCCGTGTCCCTCCAGATGCGCCCAGCCCGGCCCCCGTACGAAGGCCTGCGTACCGCCCTCCCCCAGGTTGCGGTTGTCGACGACCGTCTCGACCGGGACGCCGTCGGCGCAGGTGATGCCCGCGCCGAGGCAGATCACCGCGTCGTCGACGCAGAACCACGACTTGCGGGCCTGCAGTGTCGACCCGAGCCCCTTGAGGTGCTGGCCGATCGCCGCGTACTCGCCGTCGGTCGTGCCGCCGACCCAGCGGACGTCCGGCTTGGGCTCGCCCCACTCGCCGCCGGCCCGGTCGGGGAGGCGGCGGGTGGAGACGGTCGTCCCGGGGAGGCGGTACCAGTCGACGGTGGGCCAGTACCAGTCGGTGTACTGGCCCGAGTCGGCGGCCCACCAGGAGAGCATTCCGGCGCCGGTGTGCCAGCCGCGCGGGTTCTCGCCGTTGCCGCATTCGTAGGCGGCGATGCGGTCGCTCGCCATGGCGATGTTCGCGACGAATCCGGGGCGGCGGTGGACGGCTCTGTCCATGGCGGCGAAGAGCCTGTGCCCGACGGGTTCGGGGGCGGCTGGGACGGGCGAGGCGGCCACCGCGTGCAGCCGGGCCAGGTCGGCCACCGAGAACTGGGGGGCGGTCAGGATCGGGGTGACGGTGTCACGCTCGATCCAGCCCTTCACCAGGCCGTGCCAGCGGGACCGCTCCTGTTCGCTCGCCCCGCCCGCGAGCAGCGCGACGGCGGCGATGATGCCCTGGCCGTGGAAGTGGTCGCTGCGCATCACCCGGCGGTCGTCGCTCCTGAGGAGACCGCGGCTGATGGCACGGCCGTTGACGCTGTCCATCACCAGCCCGTCGTGGATCAGCGGGGCGTAGGCGTGCTCGACGCTGTCGAGGACGTTCTGCCGCTGCGGGTCGGTCACCTCCCACTCGGAGCCCGCGAGGAGGGCGAAGAGGCGGCCGAGTCCGTCGAGCATGACCTGGCCGTAGGTCCCGGAGTACGCGACCCAGGTGTGCTGGACGAAGGAGCCGTCGGCGTGGAGGCCGTCGCCCTTCGTGACGTACGGGAGGACCGGCGAGAGGGCGTCGCGGGCCAGGGCGATGCGGTCGGGGGCCCTGCCGAGGATGCCGCGCAGGGCGACGGAGCGGCACAGGTCGACCCGGTTGGCGCCGGTGGAGGTGCCGGAGTAGTCGGTGAGCATCGCGTCGGGGATGAAGTGGTCGACGGCGGCGCAGGCCGCCGTGACGCGGTCCGGGCCGAGGTGGTCGTGGAGGGCGGCCGTGATGTCCATGAGGAGGCGGGGGCTGCCGATCTGCCACTCCCACCAGTTGCCGTACCGGGTGGTCCCGGGGTGGTAGACGGTCGCGGAGAGGTGGTCGAGGCCGCGCAGGATGTCCGCGAGGAGCGTCTCGTCGCCGGTCGAGCCGGTGCCCCGCTGCACGTGGGCCTGGGTCATGGTCCACAGGCGGCTGTAGCTCTGGGTGATGCCGGCCGGGGGGTCGTAGGGATGGCCGGGCCACAGGGAGGTGGGGGTCGGGGCCATGGTGGCGCGAAAGCCTGGCGAGTTCGCCGGTCTCGGCGAGGCGGGAGGCGTACGGCTCCGAGGCCGGGTCGTATCCGGTGCCCAGGGCGATGTCGAGCCAGCGTCGGCGGAGGGTGTCGTAGGGGTCGGCTGCGGCGGCGCGGACCGGCGGGGCGGCGGTGGCCAGGAGCGCCGCCGCGAGTAAGACGGCTCTGCGGGTGGGTCGCACGGGAGCTCTGCGCTGCGGGTTCATACGGGGGCATGTACCACCGTGGGGCGATCCCGCCAACACTTCGCGGATGATGTTGAAACCCGTAGGGAATAGGTCTACGGTCGTTCGCGTTGAGTGGTTCAAGATTCAACATCCTCACTTCAAGGAGCTTTCTCATGACGAACACCGACCTGACCGCACTGACCGGCGACTACACCATCGACGCGGCCCACTCCACGATCGGCTTCACCGTCCGGCACGCCATGGTCACCAACGTCAAGGGCAAGTTCGACGACTTCAGCGGCTCGCTGCACCTCGACGGCAGCGACCCCTCCGCGTCGTCGGCCTCCATCGACGTCAAGATGGACAGCATCGACACCGGGTCGGCGGACCGTGACGGGCACCTCAAGAGCGCGGACTTCTTCAAGATCGAGGAGTTCCCGACCATGACCTTCCGCTCCACCAAGGCGGAGGCGCTCGGCGACGAGGACTACCGGATCACCGGCGACCTGACGATCCTCGGCACCACCAGGCCGCTCAGCATCGACCTCGAGTTCAACGGCGCCGCGAAGGACCCCTTCGGCAACGAGCGCGTGGGCTTCGAGGGCAAGGCGGAGATCAAGCGCTCCGAGTGGGGCCTGACCTGGAACGCGGCCCTGGAGACCGGCGGCGTCCTCATCTCCGACAAGATCAAGCTGAGCTTCGACATCTCCGCGATCAAGAACGCCTGACCCCGTCGCCGCGAATCAGCAGGTGCGCCGGTACGGAAGGTCCGGGAGGTACGTCCGCCAGACGGACTCGGACAGACCGGAGCCGGCGCGCTCGCATACCTCGCTGATCAGACGGCCCGGATCCAGGTCGTACGGCACGACGGGGATGTCGGTCCCGGCGGCGTGGAGCGTGCCGTCGGCGCCGAACGCGAGGGCGCGTATCTCGTCGCCCGCGGTGGGCAGGGTGGTCCCCAGGAGCCGTTGGGACGCCAGGTCCCACAGCTGCAGACTGCCGGCCGAGCCGGCGACGGCGAGCGTACGTCCGTCGGGCGAGTAGGCGAGCGCGGTCACCGCGCCGGTGGCGTCCGTCGTCGGATCGGACGTGGTGCCGTCCAGCACGCCGAGACGCGCTCGCGCGGCCCCGTCCCAGAGCGTGACCCGGCCGAGGACGTCGCCCACCGCCAGCCGGGTGCCGTCGGGTGCGAAGGCCGCGGTCGTGATCAGGTCCTCGCCGAGCACACGCGGCTCCATGCGTCCGGCCCGCAGGTCGGCGACCAGGCCCTCCTGGGTCACCAGGCGGGCCCCGTCGGACCGGACGTCGAGGCCCACCCCCTGCGAGCTCCAGGTGACGACACCGTCGGGACGCACACTGCGGACCGTCCTGACCCGCTTCTCCCGCCGCACGTCCCACACCTCTACGGCGGGCCGTTCCATGGACCGGTACACCAGCAGGGTGCGGGCGTGGGTGTCGAGGGCGAGGCCGTCGACCGCGAGGGACCCGTCGGGCTCGGCGTCGACGGCCACGGTGGCGTGGACGCGACGAGTCCTGAGGTCCCACACGGTGATCCGGGTCGGGTCCGGTGCCGTCCTCTCCTCCGGGTCGTGCGGTGCGCCGCCGGTCGCCAGGTACCTGCCGTCGCCGCTGAGCGCCATGAGTTCGGTGCAGGACTCCGTCCCGGGACACGACTGCGCCGACGGCTCGAAGACCACCCGCCCCCGCCGGGTGTCCAGCACCTGCACACGCCGCTTGCCGCCCGTCTCCACGGAACGGGCCAGGACGCGGCCGTCGTCGGAGAGTTCCGCGCGGTACGCCGGGGGCCCCTGCGGGCGGGCCGTCGCGGCGGCGCCGAGGGCCAGTGAGCGGACGACGGTCCCGGAGCCCCCGAGATAGCGCACCACGCCCGCTCGTCGGTCGTGGGCGACGTCCTCCCATTCGTCCGCGACGATCCGCCGGCTCAGCACGGGCACCTGCGGGTGGGCCGCCCGCCACACCACGAGCCGATGTGGTCCGGTGCCCACGAGAAAGGTGCCGTCCCCGCCCGGCCACACCTGGGTCAGCCCGTCGGCCTTGAACGACGGTGTCCGGCGCCCGGTGCGCAGGTCCCACCCGTGGATCCCGTCACCGGTGACGACGGTGAGCGTGCGGCTGTCCGGGGTGAACTCCAGAGCGTGGTCGCGGCAGTCGGCGGGCCGTGCCTTCGCCGTCCAGGGCGCCGGCGCCTCCCGTCGGCGCGCGAGATCCCACAGCTCCACTCGCCGGCCGCCCGTGCACAGGGCCAGCCACCGGCCGTCGGGGCTGGCGGCGACGCCTTCCGCGCCGCCGTCCGGTTCGGGGATCCGCAAAGTCTCGCGCCCGCTGCGGGGGTCCCAGGCGTGTACGCCGCCGTCGTCCCAGTCGACGGCGGCGAGAGTCCGCCCGGTGAAGGCGAACGGGGTCTGCATCGCGTCCACGCCGGGCAGCGTCCTCGCGACCCGCCCGGTCTGCACGTCCCACAGCTCGATCCGGTCCTGCGCCAGCAGGGCGAGCGTGCGGCCGTCCGGGCCGACGGCGGCCGGAACACCGTCCATCAGCTTTCCGGGGCCCGGCGCGGACAGCGTGAGCCGGTGCGTGCGCAGGTCCCGGATCCGGACCCGGTCCGCGGTGACGGACACCACGGACCTGCCGTCCGCCGTGAGCCGGTTCACGTCGTTGCCGGAGCCGTCGAAACCGGCGTCCGCGCCCGGCACCGCGAAGACGTCCTCGTCCCGCTGGGCCATCGCCCCGATCAGCGTCGAGCGGGTCTCCGTGGTGTCGGCCAGCCGCGCCGCGGCCACGCTGAGCCGCATCGCCGTGCGCGGGTCGGAGAACCGCATGCCGTCGGCGACGGCGGCGACGCGGCGGGCCTCGGCCTCCACCTGGCGGCGGTCGCTGGTGCGGCTCTGCTGCCAGGCGACGGCGCCGGCGACGAGGGCGAGCACGAGGAGCGTGGCGAGGGCACCGACGAGCCCGCGGCGCCTGCGGCGCTCGCCCCGCCGGGCGGCACCGCTCGCCGTCAGGAACGCCCGCTCCGACGGGGTGAGCGAGGCTCCGGCCAGCTGCTCCTCCGCCGTGGCCAGCCGAGTGCCGCGGTACAGGGCGCCCGGGTCACGGCCGAGGTCGTCCCAGGTGCGAGCGGCCTCGGTCAACCGCCGGTGCACCCGCAGCTGTTCGCGCTCCTGCTCGATCCAGCCCGACAGCCGGGGCCAGGCGGTGATCAGCGCCTCGTGGGCGAGGTCGACGGTGCCGTGGTCGAGCGTCACGAGCCGGGCCCGCGCGAGGCGGTCCAGGACGAGGGAGACGTCGGGGGCGGGGGGTGTGGTGGTCCGTGGGGCGACGGCGTCGGAGGGCGCGCCGTCGCCTTCCGAACCCACCGCACCAGGCGTCGCCCCGTCTCCGCCCGCCGAACCCAGCGCACCAGGGCCGGCCCCGTCCCCACCCCACGGACCCGTGAAGTCCAGTTCGGCGCGGTCGACGGGACGGCGGGTGTCCTGGGAGCCCTCGCCGGGGGTGATGAGGCGGAGAAGGACCAGTCGGGCGAGTTCCGCGTGTTCGGGGGAGAGGTCGGCCCACACCTCCTCGGCGCTCTGGGCGATGGCCCCGTGGACCCCGCCCGCGGCCTCGTACGCCTCCTCGGTGAGCGCCCGGCCGCGGCGGCGGCGCCAGGTCTCGCGCAGGACGTGCGACAGCAGCGGCAGACCGCCGGGTTCGTCGGCGATCTCCTCGACCAGGCGGGCGGTCAGGGCCCGTTCGACGATGTGTCCGGCGCTCTGGGCGGGTTTGACGATCACTTCGCGCAGCTCGGCCGGGTCCATGGGGCCGACCAGCAGGCCGGACTCCCCCAACGCGTCCGCCAGGCCACGGTGTTCGGCGCAGCGGCCGTAGAAGTCCGCCCGGACAGCGATGACGACCCGCAGCCCGCTCTCCTCCTGCCGGGCGGCGAGCAGGAGGTCGAGGAAGGCGCGGCGATCGTCCGGGTCCCGGCAGAGGGTGAAGACCTCCTCGAACTGGTCGACGACGACCAGGGTGTCTCCCTTCCCCGCAGGGCGCAGGGCACCGGCGTGGGTGCGGGCCGGGTGCGCGCCCGGGGTGAGGACGCGGATCGCGGCCAGCTCGCGCTCGGCGCGCAGGGCAGGGATCAGTCCGGCCCGCAGGAGCGAGGACTTGCCGCTGCCGGAGGGGCCGAAGACGGCGGTGAAACGCCGGTCGCGGACCAGCTGCCGCAGCGCCGTGACCAGTCGCTCGCGGCCGAAGTACCGGTCGTGGTCGTCCGGTTCGAAACGAGCGAGGCCCTGGTAGGGCGGCTCCGTGTCGTCGTCCTCGCCGGCGGCCGCCTCGCGGACCTCGCGCTCGGCCTCCTTCCAGCGGCGCTCCCACTCCCCCGCGTCGCCACCGCAGGCCGTGACGTAGGCCAGGGTCACCTGGAGCGAGGGCAGTTGTTCGCCGGCCGCGGCCTGGGAGAGCGCGGTCACGGAGAAGTGGGCCCGGCGGGCGAGTTCGCGGTACGTGGGGCCGCCGGCCTCCTGGCGGAGCTTGCGCAGTGCGAAGGCGAACCTCGGCACCGGTCCCGCGGCCGGATCGACCGGGGTCTCCCGACGGCCCATGCGCGCTCGTCTCCCCCGTGTCCGCCCACGCCCCCGCGACGTCGACGCCTGTTCGCCGCCGCCACCCTAAGGAACCCTCCGGGCCCCTCGCAAGGTTCCGCAGCGCCCGCGACCAGGCACTTTGTTTTGTTCACAGTGGCGTGCGGTGGCTGCTTAACAATCCGCGGGCCGCTGAACTCGTGGTCACGGGCCTCGTACAGGGGCCGTACCGCAGCCGTGCGGTCCCTGCGCACAGAGGCCACGAGAGACAACATGACCATGATGAAGGGGACGGCGACGCCGGCCTCCCGCACTGCCCGAGGTGTCCTCACGGGGGTGGGACACCTCGGGCAGGCCTCCCCGCCCGCGCTCCCCGAACGGCGCTCCGTCCTCGCGCGCCGCGCCTGGGCCTACTGGCTCGGGTGCGCGGGATTCGCGCTGACGCTGGCGACGACGACGGGACTCGGCCCGCACCGGGTCTGGGGCGGCTGCGCGGCGGTCGGCTACGGCACGGCGGCGCTGCTCGCCGGAGCCCGGCGGGACTCGCGCGCCTGGCACCGGGCCGGGACGTGGGCCGCGGTGCTCGGAGCGGTCCTGGTGCCGCTGGTGGTGCTCGTCGTCTCCGGGGCGGCCCAGTCGGAGGTCGGTGTCGTCGAGCGCTCGGGGGCTCTGCTGCTGCACACCGGCAGCCCCTATCTGCCGCACCCGGCCCACACCGTGGACTACGACCCGTATCTGCCCGGCATGGCGCTCTTCGGGCTCCCGCGCGCTCTCTTCGGCGACGGCCCGCTCAGCGACGCCCGCGTCTGGTTCTGCCTCACCTTCCTGGCCTGCATGTTCTTCACCGCGCGCCGACCCGCCGTGCGCCGTCCCGCCGGGGGGCGACCCACCGGGGGGCGACTCGCCGACGGCCGCGGCCCGGCGTCGGTGAGCGCGGTGGCGCTGCTCGCCGCGTTCCCCGCGGTGGCACTGCCGCTGGCGGTCGGCGGGGTGGATCTGCCGGTGGTCGGGCTGATGTGCCTGAGCCTGGCGCTGGCGGGCCGGGGCGGCTCGGGAACGGCGGCCGGCGTGGCCATGGGCGCTGCGGCCGCGCTGAAGTGGACGGCGTGGCCGCTGCTGCCGGTGGGCCTTGTCCTGCTCGCGGTCACGGCGGCCCGCCGCACGGCACTGCGGGCGGCGCTGGCCGCGCTGTCGGTGGCGGCCCTGGCCGTCGTGCCCGTCGCCCTCGCCGACCCGCACGCCTTCGTCGAGCACGTGGTGCTCTTCCCGCTCGGTGAGGGCGGCGTCCGCTCGCCCGCCACCAGTCCGCTGCCGGGCCACCTGCTGGCCGCGCACGTGCCGGGCGGTGCCGCTCTCGCGACGGCGGGGCTGGTGGCCGCCGCCCTGGGGGTGACGGTCTCCTTGCTGATACGGCCGCCCCGTACCGTTCGTGCGGCGGCGGACCGGCTGGCGGTGGGACTGGGGCTCGCCATCTGTCTGATCCCGGCGACCCGCTTCGGCTATCTCGTCCTGCCGCTGGTCCTCGCGGGCTGGTTCCGGTGCACGTCGAGAACCGGTGCCTCTGCCTCCACGCGGCCGGTCAGCCTGCCTCCGTGGCCGGTCCCGAGGCGTCCGGACTCCAGCCGCCAACTCTCCGGCGGCGGTGCGTGACGCCGCTTCGACGCTCCGTCATCTCCGCTGCCCGGACGGCCGGTTCCGCCTGCCGTGTCGCCGTCCGCGACGTTCCGGGTGGCGGAGACGCTTGGCTGAATCGCGCCCCTTGTGCGCCAGTTCACAGGATTCCCATAATCCATCTACAGATTTGACCGGCCCATGTCAGAACTTGGGCGTTTCTTTTGCTGTCCAATTTGGCATGCGCCCGTCAAGGCCACCCCCACCTGGAAGAGGCGTCACCTTGAAGAAACTCCTCACGGCCCTCAAGAGATGTCTGGCGGTCGGAGCCGCCGCGCTCGCGATCGCCAGCCTCCAGCCCGTGTCGGCCGCACAGGCCGCACCCGCGCCCGTCGTCGGCGGAACCCGTGCCGCGCAGGGCGAGTTCCCGTTCATGGTGCGCCTGTCCATGGGGTGCGGCGGAGCGCTGTACACCCAGCAGATCGTGCTCACCGCCGCCCACTGCGTGAACGGCACCGGCGCCAACACCAGCATCACCGCGACCGCCGGCGTCGTGGACCTCCAGTCCAGCACCGGACGCGTGCAGGTCAGGTCGACGTACGTCTACCAGGCGCCCGGCTACAACGGCGACGGCAAGGACTGGGCGCTCATCAAGCTCGCCCAGCCCATCAACCTGCCGACGCTGAAGATCGCCACGACCACGCAGTACAACACCGGCACCTTCACCGTCGCGGGCTGGGGCGCGGCCAGGCAGGGCGGTGCCCAGCAGCGTTATCTGCTGAAGGCGACCGTGCCGTTCGTCAGCGACGCCACCTGCCGTTCGTACAGCGGGTACAGCGGGCTCATCGCGAACGAGGAGATCTGCGCCGGGTACGCGGCCGGCGGGGTCGACACCTGCCAGGGGGACTCCGGTGGCCCGATGTTCCGCCGCGACTCGGCGAACGCGTGGGTGCAGGTCGGCATCGTCAGCTGGGGCATAGGCTGCGCCCAGCCGAACGCCCCCGGCGTCTACAGCGAGGTGTCCACGTTCGCCTCGGCGATCGCTTCCGCGGCGGCGTCGTTGTGAGGTGAGGGGCGGATCGTACGGTCCTGTGCGGGTCCGGTGCCCTGGGCGCCGGACCCGCGCTTCTCGACTCCGCCGCGGGGAGCTCGGGCCCCGGAGGACCCGCGCCGGTCCCGCCCTCAGAACCCTCCGCCCCCGAAGTCCCCTCCCCCGCCGCCGAAATCGCCACCGCCGCCGAAGTCCCCGCCGCCTCCGAAGTCCCCGAAGTCCCCGGAGTCGAAGTCCGAGCCGGAGAGGTCGCCGCCCTCGTGGCCGCCGCCGAAGTCGCCGTATCCGGAGCCGTAGTCGGCCGCGTAGGCGGGCGTGGCCATCATGCTGCCGAGGACCGTGCCGACCAGCAGCCCCGGGAGGAGGCCGCCGCCGAAGTAGCCGCCGGCCCAGGGACCGTAGGCCGGGCCCGCGTCCCAGTAGGGGCGGCGGCCCTGGTCGGTGTCGACCTCGCGCATCACCGGGTCGCGGCCGTCGGCCAGACGGGTGGCGTCCGCCGCACAGACCGGGACCTCGCGCGGGGCCCCGCCCGGCGGTGTCCAGGTGGCGTCGGTGACGGAGGGACCGTGGCGGGGGTCGAAGAAGCAGGGGACCCGGCGCTCGGGCAGCGGCCGGCCCTCGCGGCGCGCCGCGAGCTGGGCCAGTGAGAAGCGGCCGTCCTCCAGGGCCTGGGTGACCGCCCGCACGTCCTCCGGTCTCGAAGCCGACCCCATGAACGACTTCGCCTGCTCGTACGCGTCCAGCGCCCGCTCGTAGTCCGCGCGCATCGCGTCGTCGGCGCCCGCCTCGCCGGGGTGGAAGTCCAGCCGGTCCAGTTCCTCGCCGAACGCCGTGATGTCCTCGTCCACCACCACCCGCAGCTTCTCCAGCGCGGCCCGCTGCTCCTCCGCGTGCCGGCGCCGGTTGCGCCGTACCAGCGTGTACGCCCCGGCTCCGCCCGCCGCGAGCACCACGCCGACCGTGATCAGTGCCGTGGACGAGACCCCGCCGCCGTCGTCCGCGGACCGCCAGGTCGAGGGGGCCGAGCCGCCCATGTTGGTGACCGCGGCGGCGGTGAAGTCGGTCAGCTGGGTGCGGGTGTCCTCGCCCTCGACGGTGCTCACCAGGTTCCGTACGGCCGCCTGCGGCAGGACCGAGGAGTCGGCGCGGGCGTCGAAGGCGTCGCCCAGGCGGACCGCGTAGAGGCCGGTGATGCCGGTCGCGGTGCGCAGCTTGGTGAACAGGGCCTGCTTCGGATAGTCGGCGGGCAGCACCGCGACGAACAGCGGCTTGTCCGCCTTCGTGATCCGGTCCGCCAGGGCGTCCGCGTCCTTTGCGGACAGCTGGGCCGCGGCGGCCGGGTCGACGTAGACCGGGCTCTTGCGGAGGGCCTGGCCGATCGTGGAGACGCTGGTGGCGCTCGTCGCGCTCCTTGCGTCCCCCGCGTCCGCCCTGGCGGAGGCCGGCGGGGCGGCCGCCGCCAGGGCGGCCAGGGCCACGAGCACCAGGGCGAACAGCAGCCCCGGGAGGCTTCGGGTCCGTACTACGGCCTGCGCGGTGGCCTTCATACCTCGACGCTACCCGAAGCCCCCCGAAACGGACCTCTCCGACCTCCCTCCGCCCTCCCTCGGGCATCCCCTGGTCTCCCGCCGACGGCCCTCAGGCCGCCCGATACGCCTCGGTCAGCTTCGCCACCGCCTCCGCGTAGCGTCCGGTGAGCAGGAGGCGGTCGGCGTCGGCGAAGGGGGCCGCCATCGGGGCGGTGACGCTCCGGGCCCTCTCCTGCACGATCAGCCGCGCCTTGGTGACGAGCGCGCGGCCGGTCTCGTCCGCTCCGGCCCGCTCCGCCGCCCGGGCCGCGAGCCCGAGCGCCTTCAGCGTGGTCAGACCGCCCGCCGGGACCTTGCCGAGCGTGGTGAGGCCCCAGCCGTAGGGGAACTGCGGGTCGTAGGCCGCGTCGCCGACGTTGATCGGCAGCTGGGCCTGCGACCTGGGCCAGGTGACGGGGAGTTGCCCGGTGAAGGGCCGCCTGCCGTACAGGACGTCCGCGACTCCGTCGCCCTCGGTGCCCGGCAGCCAGGAGGCGACCAGGGCGTCGATCTCGCCGAGCCGGTCACCGATGAGCTGCGGCCGCCCGGAGACGACCAGCACCGCGCACTTCATGGCGGCGCACACCTTGTCGACGGCGGCTCTGTCGGTCGCCGACAGCTCCAGGTCATGGCCGTTGCCCACGTCGCCGACGCCCTCCGCGTACGGGGTCTCGCCGACGACGACCACGCCGACGTCGTAGCCGTCGGTCGGGGCCGAGGCGTCCTTGGAGTACGTCAGTCGGGCGGAACTCTTGCGCATCGCCTCCAGGATCGTCGTGCCCGGGGTGATGTCGCCGGAGGAGCCCTGCCAGGTGACGGTCCAGCCGCCGCTCTGGTTGCCGATGTCGTCGGCGTCGGACCCGGCGACGTACACCTTCTGCGACGTCCGCAACGGCAGGAGCCCGCCGCTGTTCTTCAGCAGCACCTGCGACTCGGCGGCCGCCTCGCGTGCCACGGCCCGGTGCCCGGCGGAACCGATCCTCGAGGCGCCGCTCGTGTCGGCGTACGGCTTCTCGAAGAGTCCGAGCCGGAACTTCTGCGTGAGGATGCGGGACACGGCGTCGTCGATCCGCCGCTCGCTGACGCGTCCGGCCCGCACCTCCTGGATCAGCGCGGTGCGGAAGTCCTTGTAGGCGTAGGGGGCCATGACCATGTCGACACCGGCGTTGACGGAGGTCCGGACGTCCGAGGCGTAGTCGCCGGGGATCTGGTCGATGCCGTTCCAGTCGCTGATGACGAAGCCGTCGAAGTGCATACGGTCCTTGAGCACTCCGTTGATCATGTCGGCGCGGGCGTGCATCTTCACCGGGCCCAGGCCGTCGCCGACGACGTCGAGCGAGGAGTACGACGGCATGACCGTGCCGACGCCGCGGTCCACGGCCGTCCTGTAGGGGGCGAGGTGGATCGCCTCCAGTTGCTTCCGGGTGACCGTGGTGACGCCCTGGTCGATGGTGTAGGTGCCGGTGGTGGAGGAGCCGTACGCGGTGCCGCCGTCGCCGACGAAGTGCTTGGCGGTGGCGAGGACCTTGTCGCCACGGCTCAAGTCCTTGCCGCTGCGCGCCCCTTGGAGGCCCTGGATGACCGTCTCCATGGACTCCACGAGTGCCGGGTCCTCGCCGAAGGACTCGTAGGAACGGCCCCAGCGTTCGTCACGGGTGACGCAGAGGCAGGGCGCGAAGTCCCAGGGGATGCCGGTGGCGCGGACCTCGGCGGCGGTCACGGCCCCGGTCCGCTGAGCGAGTCGGGGGTCCCTCGTGGCCCCGATGCCGATGTTGTGCGGCATGACCGTGGCGCCGACCAGGTTGTTGTGGCCGTGGACCGCGTCGACGCCGTAGACGAGCGGGATCTGCAACCGGGTTGCCTGCGCCCGCAGTTGGAAGGAGTCGATCATCTTCGCCCAGGCCTCGGGGGTGTTGGGCGTGGGTGTCGAGCCGCCTCCGGAGAGCAGCGAGCCGAGGTCCTCGGTGGCGATGTCGGCCCCGGTCCCGACGGCTCCGCGCTCGGCCTGGGTCATCTGGCCGGTCTTCTCCGCGAGGCTCATCCGGGACAGGAGGTCCGCGACCCGCTTCTTCACGGGGAGCTTGCTGTTCAGATACGGCAGCCCGTGCGCGTCGATGACGACCTGCGGGGTCTCGGCGGGGGCCTTGGCGCCGGTGACGGTGAGCTTGAGGGGGACGGTCTCGGCGGTCTCGGCGGCCTTGTCCTTGAGGGTGGCGACCTTCAGGGTGCGGGTGGTGCCGGAGGCGGTGCCCGCGGGGAAGGTGAACTCGCCCTTGAGAGGGGTGTAGTCGGAGGTGGAGGCGGTGCCGCCGGCCGTGTCGTAGGCGACGGTCACGGGCTCGTCGAGGGGCGCGGACCCGGTGATGGCTACGGTGACCTTCACGGTGGCCGTGCCGCCCTCGTCGACCGGGTACACCGCGGAGTCGGTGAGCACCGAGGCGCGCAGCGACTGGTCGGCCCTGCCGTACAACTCGACGCCGTCCATGGCGAATCGACCGGGCGCGCCGACGGGGAGGGTGACGGCGTACCCCCACATCTGCGTCAGTCCCAGGACGTGGTCGATGCCGCCGACGGGCTGGTAGTCCGTCCGGTACGCGAAGTCCGTGAACGGGATCTCGATCTGCTTCCAGCCGGTGAAGTCGTCGGTGAAGGAGGTCGTCCACAGCTCGGAGGCCTCGCCGTTGGCGCCGCCGTCCTTGAGTTCGAAGGCGACCTTCTTGCCGTTGTCCTGTCCCTCCCACCAGAAGCGGATGCCCTTGCGGGCGGACCAGTCGTGGGCGGGCTCGGCGAAGGCGAAGTCGTGCGTGAAGCCGCCGTAGCCGCTGATGTCGTAGGTGCCGGAGAGGACCTTGTCCCCCTCGGGGGCGTCCTCGCGGGGGCTCAGCCGCAGAGTCGGCGGGTCGTCGGTGTCGCTGCCCCAGGTGAAGATGCCGTTCTCCGGCGGGCCGGCGAAGGGGACTTCGCCCTCGAAGCGGTCCACGGGGACCGGAGGCGGGTCGTCGGCCGCCCGGGCGACGGCCAGGGGCAGCAGGGAGGTGAGCAGGGCGGCGGAGGCGAGCAGGGCGGTTCTTCGCATGGACCTTCCCTCGGCTCTCAGGATTCACACAGGACTTACCTCACGGCGTGAGTGAACTGAGAGCACGTGCGTCCGTCAAGACGCCACGTCGGCCATCGCGTCCGGGGCGAGTTGTACGACCGCAACGCGACCGGTGCACAACGGTGGTCGTCGGGCGGCGCCTTCGCTGCTGTGCTGGGGTGATGAGACGGGGTTTCCTCGCGGTGGCCGGTGCGGTCGCCGCCGCAGGTCTGCTGAGCGGGTGCGGGGCGCAGATCCTGCCGCTGGTCGCGGTGCGGGTGGACGGCGCGGGTGCGGTGGAGGTCGTGCTGCGGCCGTGCGGGGACGATCTCGTACGGGGGCCTTCCCTGACCGGCGTGCCCACGGGTCAGGAGGAGTCCGGGCACAGCGCGTCCGGCTGGCGGGCCCCGGGCAGCCGCCGGCCCGTCGACGCCGAGTTCCCGCTCTTCTCCCCGCCCGGGGAGTGGCATGTCCTTCCGGTGGGCGAGCAGCGGCTGCTGCCCGGCCACACCTATCAGCTCGCCTTCGGGAAGGACGAGTACAACTACGAGTACACCGGGGTCGTCACCTTCACGGCCGCGGACCTCGCCGCCCTGAAGCCCGGTCAGGTCCGGGCCGACGACCGGGCGATGAGCCTCGGCGAGTTCGAGGAGCTCGCCGAGGACTCCTGCTGAGGACTACTCGGCCGGCTCGACGCCCGCGCGCAGCAGACCATAGGTGTACGCGTCCTCCAGGGCCTGCCAGGACGCCGCGATCACGTTCTCCGCGACGCCCACCGTCGACCACTCGCCCGAACCGTCCGACGTGGAGATCAGGACACGGGTGGTGGACGAGGTGCCGTGGACCCCTTCGAGGATGCGGACCTTGTAGTCGACGAGGTCGAGCTTGGCGAGCTGGGGGTAGATCTTCTCCAGGGCCACGCGCAGGGTGCGGTCGAGGGCGTTGACCGGGCCGTTGCCCTCCGCGGTGGCGACGATGCGCTCGCCCTTGGCGAAGAGCTTGACCGTGGCCTCGTTGGCGTGGCTGCCGTCGGGGCGGTCCTCGACGATCGCGCGCCAGGACTCGACCGTGAAGTACTTCAGGGGCCTGCCCTCGACCTCGCCGCGCAGCAGCAGCTCGAAGGAGGCGTCCGCCGCCTCGTAGGTGTAGCCCTTGAGCTCGCGCTCCTTCACGCGCTCCACGACCCGGCCGACCAGCTCGCGGTCGCCGCCGAGGTCGATGCCGAGTTCCTTGCCCTTGAGCTCGATCGAGGCGCGGCCCGCCATGTCGGAGACCAGCATCCGCATGGTGTTGCCGACCTGCTCGGGGTCGATGTGCTGGTACAGGTCCGGGTCGACCTTGATCGCCGAGGCGTGCAGACCGGCCTTGTGGGCGAAGGCGGAGACTCCGACATAGGGCTGGTGGGTGGAGGGCGTGAGGTTGACGACCTCGGCGATGGCGTGCGAGATCCTCGTCATCTCGCGGAGCTTGCCGTCCGGCAGCACCTTCTTGCCGTACTTCAGCTCCAGGGCGGCGACGACCGGGAACAGGTTCGCGTTGCCGACGCGCTCGCCGTAGCCGTTCGCCGTGCACTGGACGTGGGTCGCGCCCGCGTCCACGGCGGCGAGGGTGTTGGCGACCGCGCAGCCCGTGTCGTCCTGGGCGTGGATGCCGAGGCGGGCGCCGGTGTCGGCCAGCACGGTCGACACCACTGCCTGGATCTGCGCCGGGAGCATGCCGCCGTTGGTGTCGCAGAGGATGACGACGGCGGCGCCGGCCTCCGAGGCCGTCCGTACGACGGCCTTCGCGTACTCGGGGTTCGCGCGGTAGCCGTCGAAGAAGTGCTCGCAGTCGACGAAGACGCGGCGGCCCTGCTCACGCAGGTGGGACACCGTGTCGCGGACCATCTCCAGGTTCTCGTCGAGGGTCGTCCTGAGCGCCAGCTCGACATGGCGGTCGTGCGACTTGGCGACCAGGGTGATCACCTCGGCGCCGGAGTCCAGGAGTGCCTTGACCTGCGGGTCCTCGGAGGCCTTCGCGCCCGCCCGGCGGGTCGCGCCGAAGGCGACGAGCTGGGCGTGCTTGAAGTCGATCTCCTGACGGGCGCGGGCGAAGAACTCGGTGTCCCGCGGGTTGGCGCCGGGCCAGCCGCCCTCGATGAAGCCCACGCCGAAGTCGTCCAGGTGCCGCGCGATGGCCAGCTTGTCCGCGACGGTCAGATTGATGCCCTCCCGCTGGGCGCCGTCGCGCAGGGTGGTGTCGAAGACGTGGAACTGATCGTCGAGCTCGCTGGTTGCGGTCATGGTCTCAAGGCTCCTGAGGATTTGGTCTCGGTCGTACCGGAATGACCGGCTCCACCGCCCCCACATACTCCCTCGCGCTCTCGCCTCCGGCTGCGGGTGGGCCAGAAAAGCGAAAAACCCCTCGCGGGTGCGAGAGGTCTGCGCGCGGGTCGAGGACGACGGTGTCCACCCGTACCTGGTCGTACGTGGCGGTCACTGCGGACCGGCGCGCCTGCTGCCAATAATCATGGCGAACGAGAGCACGGGGGCAGTCTGGCACAGACCACCCCCGTGCTCACCCTCCGTCTCAGGATGCGAACACTGTGCTGGTCATCGCAGGTGGCGTACGAACGCGTCGGTGCCGTCGTTGTCGTCGCCTGCCGGGATCAGGGTCGGGTCGGAGGACTGGAAGAGGATCCTGCGGGCGCCGTCGGCGATCCGGCCCGGCAGGACGTCGGCCGTCGCGGTGCCGCCGGTGGTGTCGGGGGTGACGAGAGTCGTCGTGCCCTTCCTCAGGTCCCGCAGATAGACGGGGTACTCCTTGCCGTACCGGCTGCCGGCCTCGGTCACCTCCGACGTGAACGTGAGGTACCGGCTGTCGGCGCTGATCGCCGCGCCCCGGGTGTAGACCTCGCCGGGGCCGCCCTGGGTGCCGTGGATGCGCTGGTTGGTGCCGGTGCGGACGGTGTGCACGAACACGTTCCAGCTCGCGTCGGTGTCGCCGGGCACCAGGTGGGTGTCCCGGGACTCGAAGACGACCGTACGGCCGTCACCACTGATCGACGGGTTCAGCGACTCCTTCTCGGTCTGCGAGCCGTCGTGGGAGCGGTCGATCTGGGTGTGCTCGCGCGTGCCGCGGTCGTACATCCACACGTCGCCCCAGTCGTCGCCACGCGGGCCGTTGGCGTAGTTGTACTGGTAGACGATCCGGCGTCCGTCGTCGCTGACCGTCGGCTGGAACGCGTTGCGCGGCTCCCAGGTGGGCCGGGGGTGACTGATCCGCTCGGTGGTGCCCTTGATGCGGTCGCGCAGGAAGACCACGCTGGTGTGCTCGGTGGCGTCCTGGAGGGTGTAGACGGCGTAGCGGCCGTTGGGGCTGACGGAGATCCCGGCGGGCTGCCCGGTGAAGCCCTCGGGGACCTCGAGGCCGAACCCGACCCGCTTGCCCGTGTCGATGGCGGCGATCCACAGCTCCGCGGACTCCGCGGTGTACTGGGCGTAGACGTAGCGGCCGTCGTTCAGGACCGCCACCAGGCCGCCGAAGCCCGCGAAGCGGAGCTTGCCGGTGTGCGGGTCGCGCAGGTACATGCCGCTGTGCGGCACGTTCGGGTCCAGGTCCTCGGCGTCCGAGGTCAGGGCGAGGTGGCGGCCGTCGCGGCTGATGACCGCGGTGCGGGTGACGCCGTTGCCCGCCTTCCCCTCCGGGGTGACGCTGACCGGCTCGGTGTACGCGGCCCTGGGTGCGGCGCTCGCCGCGGGACCCGTGAGGGCCGCGGCGGCGAGCACCGCCAGGAGCGCGGCTGCCAGGTGCTTCTTGCTGTGCATGGTGGTTCCCCCGTGTCTGGTCGTTGTCATTGCACTGTCCGCAGGAACACGTCCGCCACCCCGTTGGTGTCTCCCTCCACCAGATCGGGTGACGCCGACTCGAACGCGACGACCGTGCCGTCGGCGTTCACGGACGGGTGCCCGGCCGGCAGGTCGTTGCGGCCGCCCCAGCGGTCGACGCTGACCAACTGGCTCTTTCCGGTGGCGAGTTCGAGCGCGTATACGGACCGGCCCGAGGTGTAGGCCACCCGGGTGCCGTCTCCCGACAGCGAGGGCTGGGTGCCCTCGACCCGGGTCGTGGTGCCGGTGTCGAGGTTGCGGACGGCGGACGTGCGGCCCTGCTGGTAGGCGATGGTGCGGCCGTCCGCGCCGAGGGAGAGTGCCGTCGCGTGCGCCGCGGCCTTCTCCAGGGTTCCGGTGTCCAGGTCGCGGACGTACACGGCGCCGCCCTGCTCGAAGGCGACGTACCGGCCGGAGTAGTCGATGGCCGGGTTGCCCGCGGCCTCGCCGGTGGGCGCGCTGACCACGTCGGTGTCGCCACCGTTGAACTTGAAGCGGTACACGCGCGGTTGCGGGTCCGGGTCGGTCTCGGTGGCGGGCAGGGTCGCCGCGTAGGTGAGCCACTGGCAGGTGGGGTTCACCACGGGCTGTCCCGTCCAGGTGAAGCGGACGCCCTGGTAGGAGCCCAGGCTGGTGAGCTTGCCGACCGCGCGGTTGCGGACGTGGACGCCCGGGCCGCCGTCGGCCAAGGGGGCCGTATAGCCGACCATGCGGCCGCTGTAGCAGGGCGCCCCCTCGGACGAGGGTTTCTGGCCGTCCGAGTTGACCTGCGAGAACCAGCCGGGGGCGCTCACGAACACATCGCCCTCCGACGTGAAGGAGACCACCTTGTTCTCCCCCATCACCGGGTCGTGGGACGCCCCGGACCGCTGCTGTCCGTCCCGGGTCGTGCTGATCCGCTCGGTGACGGACGGCATCGGCGCCGGGTTCCTCCGCAGTGCGCCGGAGAAGACGAACACGTCGGACTCCGCGTTGGTGTCGCCCGGCACCAGGTGGGAGGCCGACGAACTGAACACCACCGCCCGCCCCTTGGCGGCCAGCGCGTTGTCCAGCACCTGGGCGTACCGCGGGAGCGCGGCCCCGCGTGCCCCGGTGCGCAGGTCACGCACGCGCGTGCCGTCCTCGCCGGCGACGACGGCGTACCGGCCGTCCGCCGTGGCCGCGCCGGGGTTCCCGTCGGCGACCCGCCGCGACTCACCGGTGCGCAGGTCGTGGACGTACAGGCCGCTCTCGGCGTGGAGGAGGACCCGGCGGCCGTCCGCCGTGATGCGGACCAGGTAGGCGGCTCCGAGGCCGTTGTCCACCTGGGTCCGCTCGCCCGTCGTCCGGTCCCTGACGTAGACGTCGGCGGGGTCCTGCTCGCTGTCGGCGTGCAGACCGTAGGCGACCCGCGTGCCGTCGGCGCTCACCGAGGCCCCGTTCTTCTCGCCCTCCTCGGCCGGCGAGACCAGTGCGTCGGCGCCGGTGGCCGTGTCGCGGACGTACAGCAGACGGGCGCTCCCGGAGCCGTTGCGGTTCCCGAGGGTGTACGCGACGTGCGTGCCGTCCGGGCTGATGGACTCGGCACGGCCCGACTCGACGGAGCCGGGCGGGTCCTGGGGCCACAGCTTCTGCGCGCGGCCGGTGGCGCGGTCGTACAGGTAGGGGGCCAGGAAGCGGGTGCCCGCGGAGAAGGCGATACGGCTGCCGTCGGCGCTCGGCGCCGGTGAGCCGTAGGTGTAGCCGTCGCCGAGGTCGATCCTGGTCACCCCGCCCCCGGTCACGTCCTTCACCAGCAGGCACGGGGTGAAGTGCGCGCAGCCGAAGCTCGCCGCGGTGGACACGAACGCGACGGTACGGCCGTCGGCGCTGATCGCGGCGTCACCCGACGACCCGTCGGCCTGGCTGCCGTCGGCCGCCGTGCTCACCCGCTCGGTGCGGGCTTTCCCCGGGGCGGCCTCGGCCTCGGTCCGGGCCTGGGCCGTCGTACCGGCCAGCATGAGGACGACTGCCGCCCCCAGCAGGGCTCTTGCAGCGCGGGACATCAGCGGGACCTCCACCGGAAGACGTCGTTCACGGCATTGGTGTCACCGGGGACGACGTCCGCGTCCTCCGTGGCGTAGACGACCGAGCGGCCCCGGTCGGAGACCGATCCGTCGGCGGCGCTGCCGTGTCCGACGAGGACCCGGTGGCCGCCGTGGAGCAGCCAGAGGTTCGACTGCCCGTCCTGGAGGAGCAGTCGGCGCCCGTCGGGGCTGACGGCCCGCACCTGGTCGCCGGGGAAGTGCTGGACGCGGCCGGTGCGCAGATCGCGTACGTAGGAGCCGTCCGCCGAATCCATCACCAGGACACGCCCGTTGACGCTCAGCTGCACGACGGTCGAGCGGGTGCCGTCGTCGGCCTCGGTCCGCGTCCCGGTGGTGCGGTCGGCGACCCACACGTCACCGGTGCCGTTGTCCTGGTAGGCGACGTAGCGGCCGTCGCCGCTGATCGACGGGTTGTCCATGTCCCGCCCGGAGTCGTCGGGGCCCGTGCTGACCGTCTCGGTGGTGCCGGTGACACGGTCGTAGAGGTCGACGCGGGTCGGGAACTGCGGATGGCCGGACCACCGGTAGACGATGTAACGGCCGTTCGCGCTGATGTCCGGGTAACCGGAGCTGTTCTGACCGTCATCCCCCACCCGGGTTCTGGTGCCGGTGGTCAGGTCGGTCAGGAAGACGGTGACGTTGCGTCTGCCCCAGGCGATGTACGTGGCCCAGCGGCCGTCGGCGCTGAGGCGGGGCGTGGCGAGCGCGTCCTCCCTCTTGGTCACGTGCCCGGTGCGCAGGTCACGGATGTAGGAGTAGGTGCCCGGGCGGCTGATCCCCTCGGGCACGAGCTTGGTCGCCGACGAACGGAACGCGACGAAACGGCCGTTCGGGGTGGTGACGGCGGCGCTGGAGGCACCGTCGCCCTGGGTTCCGTCGGCGGCGGTGCTGACACGGTCGGTGTGCGGTGCGTGTGGACCGTGCGGTGCTTGTTGACCGTGTGGTGCGGCGGTCGCGGTGGTTCCGGTGAGCGCGACGAGCAGGGCCGCGCCTAAAAGGCATACGGCGGCTCTGGACATGTTCCCCCCCTGTGATCCCCGTTGACGCATTACCCCCGGCCCCGCGCCGAGGGCTCCCCACGAGGCAAACGCACCACCGGCCACAGGGTCAATCGGCCTTATTGCGTACAACCCGGGCGGAAGGTCACGCGTCCGCGAGGAGGCCGTCGTCGAGGAACTCCCGTACGTGGCCGAGAATCGTCCCCCGGTCCGTGCCGCGCAGCCCGATCGCCACATGGATGGAGAACCCGTCGAGCAGGGCCCGCAGCCGGGTCGCGAAGCGGTCCGGGTCCACGGCCCGGAACTCCCCCCGCGAGACCCCCTCCGCGAGCAGGGCGACCAGGTCGCGATGCCAGACGCCCTCGATCGCGGCCTGGCGTTCGCGGGCCTGTTCGTCGGCGTTCTGCGAGCGGTTCCACACCTCCAGCCACAGCGTCCAGTGCGGGTCGCGGTGGCCGTCCGGGACGTACAGGTCGACGTACGCGTCGAGCCGTTCACGTGCGGTCGCGGTGCGGGTGAGCAGCCGGGCACGCTCGGCGCCCAGCCGCCCCTCGCTCCACTCCAGGGTCTGGAGCAGCAGTTCGTCCTTGGAGCGGAAGTAGTAGAGCAGGTGCCCGCTGCTCATGCCGAGCTCGCGGCCGAGCCCGGCCATGGTGAGCTTCTCCAGGCCCCGCTCGGCGATCATCTCCATGGCCACGGCGAGGATCCGCTCGCGCGGCGGGGCGGGGGTGCGGCGAGGGGTGCTCATACGGCGGCCCCGCACACGGCACCGGGCGAAGGCCGCGGCGGGTCGGTCGGCCGGCTTCCGCGGGCGGCGCAGGTCAGCACGTTCACCTGTCCGTTCTACCCGACCGTGGCCCGCGGCTGCTGCTGCGTGATGCAGTGGATGCCGCCCCCGCCCGCGAAGATCGTCCGCGCGTCCACCGGCGTGACCGTGCGCTCCGGGAACAGTCGCCGGAAGATTCCGGCCGCGAGTTCGTCGCGCGGGTCGTCGAAGCCGCAGAGCACGACACCGCCGTTGCAGAGGTAGTGGTTGATGTAGGAGTAGTCGACCCAGTGCCCGTCGGCCTCCAGGACGGTCGGCGCGGGTACCTCGACGACTTCCAGGCGCCGACCGCGAGCGTCGGTCGCCGCCCTGAGCAGTCCTACGACCTCCTTGGTCACCTCGTGGTCCGGGTGCGCGGGGTCCGGCTGGACGTGGGCCACGACGACTCCCGGGCGGGCGAAGGCGGCGACGATGTCGACGTGGCCCTGGGTGCCGTACGTGCCGTAGTCGCCGGTCAGGCCGCGCGGGAGCCAGATCGCCCTGCTGGTGCCGAGTCTCGCGTGGATCTCCGTCTCGACCTGCTCCCTGCTCCAGCCGGGGTTGCGGCCCGCGCCGAGCTGGACGGTGTCGGTGAGCAGGACGGTGCCCTCGCCGTCGACGTGGATCGCGCCGCCCTCGTTGACCAGCGGGCTGCTCAGCACCGGCACCCCGGCGAGGTCCGCGACCTGACGGGCGATCTTCGAGTCGTGCTCCCAGCGGGCCCAGTCCTGGCCGCCCCAGCCGTTGAACACCCAGTCCACGGCGGCCGGTCGGCCCTGCTCGTCCTTGACGAACGTGGGGCCTATGTCGCGCATCCACGCGTCGTCGAGCTCGCGCTCCACGAGTTCGACGTCCGGGCCGAGCAGTGCGCGGGCGGACTCGGCGTGGCCGGGGCCGTGGACCATCGTCACCGGCTCGAAGCGGCGCACCGCGCGGGCCACGGACGCCCAGGCGGCGCGGGCCGCGGCCAGCTCACCGTCGTCGGTGAAGGTCGGGTTGGGGCCGGGCCAGGCCATCCAGGTGCGTTCGTGCGGAGCCCACTCGGGCGGCATGCGGTAGGTCATCGGGGGTCCTACAAGTCCTAGAGGAAGTAAAGACGGTTGAGGGAGACCGAGTCGGCCGGTGCGGAGGTGAGCGGCTCGCCGTCCAGCGTCACCAGGCCGGTGTGCCGGTCCACGTCCACCGCTCCGGTACGGGAGTTGAGGCGCAGGTCGGCCGGTCCGATGCCGCGGGTGCCGCGTACGGCGACCCTTCTCCTGCGGGTCGGCATCAGGTCGTGGCCCTGGTCGAGGGCGGCCTGCGCGACGAAGGCGACGGAGATCTCGGCGGGGGTGGCGCCGTGCGCCCCGAACTGCGGTCCCAGGACGAGGGGTTCGCAGGTGTCGGTGGCCGCGCCCGGGTCGCCGACCACGCCGTATGCCGGGAACCCGGACTTCAGGACGAGCTGCGGCTTGGCGCCGAAGTACTCCGGCCGCCACAGCACGAGGTCGGCCAGTTTGCCGACCTCGATCGAGCCGATCTCGTGTGAAAGGCCGTGGGCGATGGCCGGGTTGATGGTCAGCTTGGCCATGTAGCGCAGGACGCGCTCGTTGTCGTGGTCGTCGGGCGCGCCGAACTCGGCCTTCATCTTCCCGGCCATCGCGAAGGTACGGCGGACCGTCTCGCCGGCCCGCCCCATGCCCTGCGCGTCCGAGGAGGTGATGCCGATCGCGCCCAGGTCGTGCAGGACGTCCTCGGCGCCCATGGTCCCGGCGCGGATGCGGTCACGGGCCATGGCGGCGTCGCCGGGCAGGTCGAGTTTCAGGTCGTGGACGGAGACGATCATGCCGTAGTGCTCGGCAACGGCGTCCCGGCCGAAGGGCAGGGTGGGGTTGGTGGAGGAGCCGATGACGTTCGGGACGCCGGCCATCTTGAGCACGTTCGGCACGTGTCCGCCGCCGCAGCCCTCGATGTGGAAGGCGTGGATGGTCCGGCCCTCCAGCACGCGCAGGGTGTCCTCCACGGACAGGCACTCGTTCAACCCGTCGCTGTGCAGGGCGACTTGGACGTCGTGGTCCTCGGCGACGCGCAGGGCGGTGTCCAGGGCGCGGGTGTGGGCGCCCATGTCCTCGTGCACCTTGAAGCCGCAGGCGCCGCCTTCCGCCAGGGCCTCGGTCAGGGGGGCGGGAGTGGAGGACGAACCCCGGCCGAGGAAGCCGATGTTGACCGGCCAGGCGTCGAAGGCGCCGAACGCGTGCCGCAGCGCCCAGGGCGAGTTGACCCCGACGCCCCACACGGGCCCGAACTCCTGCCCGATGATCGTGGTCACCCCGGACGCCAGCGAGGCCTCCATGATCCGCGGCGACAGCAGATGGACGTGGGTGTCGACGGCTCCGGCGGTGGCGATGAGCCCCTCGCCGGACACGATGGAGGTACCGGTACCGACGACGACGTCGACCCCGTCGAGGGTGTCGGGGTTCCCGGCCCGCCCGAGGGAGCAGATCCGCCCCTCCCGGATCCCGATGGAGACCTTGCGGATCCCCTGGACGGCGTCGATCACGACGACGTTGCTGACGACGACGTCACAGGTCTCGCGCACGGCGGCCGCCTTGAGGTGCAGCCCGTCCCGCGCGGTCTTGCCGAACCCCGCGAGGAACTCGTCCCCGTACCGCTGCGAGTCCTCCTCGACCCGGATCACCAGCCCGGAGTCCCCGAGCCGGACACGGTCACCGGCCCGGGGGCCGTGAGTGGCCGCGTACTCATGAGGCGTGAGACGCCGAGCCTCGGCAGGATGCCCACCCGGACGACTCATCGACCGACCTCCCACTCGAACGAGACCGGCTCATCGGGGTCACCGGGACGGGGGGCTTGGCCGGGGGTGGTGGGGCGCGGGGCCTGGCCGGGGTCACCAGGGTGCCGCCCCTCCCCGCCCGCCCCCGGCGCCGCACCCAGGTAGCCGCAGGCCGCCGCTCGTCGCAGGGCTTCCTCCCTGGCTCCCGGCGCGTCCAGCGGGCCGTCGACGAGTCCGGCGAAGCCGATGGCCACGCGGGCGCCGCCGATCGGGACGAGGCCGACCTCGGCGCTCTCCCCCGGCCCGAAGCGCACGGAGGACCCGGCGGGGACGGCGAGCCGCATGCCGTAGGCGGCGGCCCGCTCGAAGTCGAGGCGCGGGTTGGCCTCGAAGAAGTGGAAGTGGGAGGTGACGGAGACGGGCACGGCGGCCGTGTTGGTGACGGTCAGCCGTACGACCGCCGCCGGATCCACGTGCGCCGGCCCCGGCAGCAGCGCCCCCGGGCCCGCGTCGCCGAGCCCCCCGCCGATCGGGTCGCTCACCACCGCGAGCCGCGAACCGTCGTCGAAGACCGCCTCGACATGGACCTCGGTGACGACGTCCGCGACACCGGGCAGCACGTCGTCGGGCCCGAGCACCGACCGCGCGCGCTCGACGGCCTCGGCCAGCCGTGCCCCGTCCCGGGCGGCCTCGCACACGGTGTCCGCGATGAGCGCGGTCGCCTCAGGGACGTTCAGCCTCAGACCGCGGGACCGGCGCGCCCGCGCCAGCTCGGCGGCCCCGAAGAGCAGCAGCCGGTCTCGTTCGGTGGGGGTCAGCCGCATATCGTTCCCTCCTTTAGAGCGTCACTCTAAACATCTTCGACAGAGGAAGGAAGAGGTTGCGGCAGGCATCGGACACATCACATCGAGCATCGCTCTAAATGGAGATCACAGCACAGCATGCGTCAGGGCCGCCGCGGAACCCGTCTCCGCGGCGGCCCTGACGTACCGGTAGGACTAGCCCAGCTTGTGCATCCAGCCGTGCTTGTCGTCCCTGACCCCGCGCTGGATGCCCAGCAGCGCCTCACGCAGCTTGCCGGTGACCTCGCCGGGCGTGCCGTCGCCGTGGGTCCAGGCGTCCGTCTTCGTCTTGACGTGGCCGATCGGCGTGACAACAGCCGCGGTGCCGCAGGCGAAGACCTCGGTGAGGGCGCCGGAGGCGGCGTCGGCGCGCCACTGGTCGAGGGTGATCACACCCTCCTCGGCGGTGTAGCCGAGGTCGCGGGCGACCTGGAGGAGGGAGTCGCGGGTGATGCCCTCGAGGATGGAGCCGGTCAGCGCCGGCGTGACGATCCGGTCGCCGTAGACGAAGGCGATGTTCATGGAGCCGGACTCCTCGACCTTGGTGCGGGTCACCGCGTCGAGGTAGACGACCTGGTCGCAGCCGTGGGCGGCGGCCTCGGCCTGCGGGAGGAGCGAGGCCGCGTAGTTGCCGCCGGTCTTGGCGTCACCGGTGCCGCCGGGGACGGCACGGACGTGGTCCTCGGAGACCCAGATGGTGACCGGCTTGACGCCCCCGGCGAAGTACGCGCCGGACGGGGAGGCGATCAGCATGAAGAGGTACTCGTTGGCCGGGTGGACGCCGAGCGCGGCCTCCGTGGCGAACATGAACGGGCGCAGGTAGAGGGACTCCTCGCCACCGTGCGGCGGGACCCAGTCGGCGTCCTGGCCGATCAGCGCGTCGAGGGCCTCGATGAAGAGCTCCTCGGGCAGCTCGGCCATCGCCATCCGGCGGGCGGAGTTGCGGAAGCGCCGGGCGTTGGCCTCGGGCCGGAACACGGCGACCGAGCCGTCGGCCTGGCGGTACGCCTTCAGGCCCTCGAAGATCTCCTGGCCGTAGTGCAGGACGTGCGTGGAGGGGTCGAGGGAGATCGGGCCGTAGGGGACGAGCTGCGCGTCGTGCCAGCCGCGGCCCTCGGTCCACTTGATCGTCACCATGTGGTCGGTGAAGTGGCGGCCGAACCCGGGACTGGCCAGGATCGCCTCGCGCTCGGCGGCGGAGAGCGGGCTGGCGGAGGGCTTGAGCTCGATCGTGGGCGTCGTCATGAGTGGTTGTCCTTCACCGGTTGTGTAGTGACGGGCCGCGCTCACGCCCTTTTACTGTCAGTGACCAGTGCTAGGACGTCCGAGCATTCCCTCATTCCGCGGCTCCGCGTTCGATTATCGCAAGCGGGGAGCCGGGGAAGAAACGGCGTGAAATGCGACCCAGGGGATGATGGTGACACCCGGCGGGGGACATGCGAAAGCCGCCGGGTGCGAGTGACCCGGCGGCTTCGAATGCTTTTTCGAGTGATCCGCCCGGTCAGCCGGCTACTCGTACGGCCAGCGCGTCGCCGATCTCGGCGGTGCTGCGGGCGGGCTTGCCGGTGCGCTCGGCGAGGTCGGCGGAGACCGCCTCCTCGATGCGGGCGGCCTCGGCCTCGTAGCCGAGGTGACGCAGGAGCAGGGCGACGGACAGGACCGTGGCGGTGGGGTCGGCCTTGCCCTGGCCGGCGATGTCCGGGGCCGAGCCGTGGACGGGCTCGAACATGGACGGGAACTCGCCGCTCGGGTTGATGTTCCCGGAGGCGGCGACGCCGATGCCGCCGGAGACGGCCGCGGCGAGGTCGGTGATGATGTCGCCGAAGAGGTTGTCGGTGACGATCACGTCGAACCGGGCCGGGTCGGTGACCAGGTAGATCGTGGCCGCGTCGACGTGGATGTAGTCGGTGGTGACCTCGGGGAACTCCGCGGCCACCTTGTTGAAGATGTTCGTCCACAGGTGCCCGGCGAAGGTCAGCACGTTGTTCTTGTGGACCAGCGTGAGCTTCTTGCGCGGGCGGGCCTGGGCGCGGGCGAAGGCGTCGCGGACCACGCGCTCGACACCGAAGGCCGTGTTCACGGAGACCTCGGTGGCGACCTCGTGCTCGGTGCCCTTGCGGATGGTGCCGCCGTTGCCGGTGTACGGGCCCTCGGTGCCCTCGCGGACGACGACGAAGTCGATGGCCGGCTCGCCCTTCAGGGGCGTGTCGACACCGGGGAGCAGCTTCGACGGACGCAGGTTCACGTGGTGGTCGAAGGCGAAGCGGAGCTTGAGCAGGAAGCCGCGCTCCAGCACACCCGAGGGGACCGACGGGTCGCCGATGGCGCCCAGCAGGATCGCGTCGTGCTTCTTCAGCGCGTCGAGGTCGGCGTCGGTGAGGGTCTCACCGGTGGCGTGGTAGCGCCGGGCACCGAAGTCGAAGTCCTTGGTCTCCAGCTTCACATCCTGCGGAAGGACGGCGGAGAGGACCTTCAGACCTTCGGCCACGACCTCCTGGCCGATGCCGTCACCGGGAATCACTGCGAGATTGATGCTGCGAGACATGCGGGAACCCTACTCCTCGTCCCATGGGATGACACCGGCTGTCCGCGATACGGACATGTGCGCGGCTCCGGGCGTCAGCCCTTCGACTGGCGTTCACCCGTAGGTATGGCGGTCGTTGAGGTCCGCTGGGAACTTCATCGTCATGGACCTCCCCGACTTCGGCCTTCCGCCCCGGCTCGCGCGTCGCCTCAGCATGGCCGAGCAGCACGAGTACCTGCGGACGAAGCTGACCCGCCGCCGCACGCTGGTGACCGCGGGCGCGGTGGCGGGCGGCCTGCTGACGGGCTGCTCCACCGAGGGGACGTCCACCGCGGCCCCCTCCCCCACGACCGCGGTCCACGGCTCCGCCGTCTCCCCCTTCGGCCGCCATCTCGCCTTCGGTGCCGATCCGAGGACCCGGATGCGGATCTCCTGGCAGGTCCCGCTCGCGGTCCGGAAGCCGTTCGTCCGAGTCGGTCTGCGGCCCGACGACCTGAGCCGCCGGATCGAGGCCGAACTCCGCCCCCTGCACACCCCGGGACAGACCGGCGTGCGCCTCGCCCTAGACCAGTACTACCTGCACGCGGCCCTCGACGGGCTGCGCCCCGGCACGACCTACTACTACGGCGTCGGCCACGACGGCTTCGACCCGGCGGACGCGCGCCACCGCTCGACCATCAGCGAATTCCGTACGGCCCCGTCGAGCCCGGAGAAGTTCGCCTTCACCGCCTTCGGCGACCAGGGGGTCGGCACCGCGGCTGCCGCGAGCGACAACCTCCTGCTGCGCCGGAAGCCCGCCTTCCACCTCCACGCCGGCGACCTCTGCTACGCCGACGGCAACGGCCAGGGCCTGAAGTCGGACGGCTACGACCCGGGCTTCTGGGACCTGTTCCTCAAGCAGAACGAGGAGGTCGCCCGGAGCGTGCCCTGGATGGTGACGACCGGCAACCACGACATGGAGGCCTGGTACTCCCCCGACGGCTACGGCGGCCAGCTCGCCCGCTGGTCCCTCCCGGACAGCGGCTTCGACCCGCGCTCGGCGCCGGGCGTGTACTCCTTCACGTACGGCAACGTCGGCGTCGTGGCACTGGACGCGAACGACGTGTCGTACGAGATCCCCGCCAACTTCGGTTACACGGACGGGAAGCAGACGAGGTGGCTGGAGAAGAGGCTCGGTGAACTGCGGGCCGACGAGGCGATCGACTTCGTCGTCGTGTACTTCCACCACTGCGCGTACTCGACGTCCTCGCACGCCTCCGACGGCGGGGTGCGTGCCGCGTGGCTGCCGCTGTTCGAGAAGCACCAGGTGGATCTGGTGATCAACGGGCACAACCACGTGTACGAGCGCACGGACGCCATCCGCGGCGGCGAGGTGGGCCGGTCGGTGCCGGTCGGCGGCGCCACGGATCCGACGCGGGACGGGATCGTCTACGTCACGGCGGGCGGGGGCGGCCGGGATCTGTACGGCTTCCCCGCGGGCGTGAAGGAGAGCTACGAGGGACGCGTGCACGACCACGAGTCCGTCGAGACCTTCCAGTGGACGAAGTCGAGGCAGTCCCGGAAGGAGACGGTGGAGTGGTCGCGGGTGCGCTACCGCGGCTTCTCGCTGCTCTCGGTGGAGGTGGAGAGCGGGGCGCGGCCACGGCTGACGGTGTCGGCGCTCGCGCAGAACGGGGAGCGCATCGACCGGTTCGAGGTGCGGCGCGGGGCCTGAGGGGCCCGCGCCACACCTCGTGCGGGTGCGGCTCCCGGCTTCGGGGGTCGGTCAGTGACCGGTCGAGCCGCCGTTGTCACGGCGGTCGAGGGCGCGCTGCAGGGCTGCGGCGGCGTTCTTGCGGTCGGACTCGCTGGTGCGGGAGATGTGACGGACTCGACGGCGGGCGGTCGTCTCGGCCATGAGAAATCGACTCCTTCGAATTCCAGGGAAGGGGACTACGAGACGCCGGAAGGGGCGGGGAGCGACGGGCCGCAGGGGTTGCCTGCACGGGGCCCGGCTCACGACCGCCATTCGCTTGATCGAGCGAGACGTTCGGCTCCTACAAAGCTAAGGGAGGACAGCCGGTCTGTCTCCACAATTACTCGGACTTCCTACTATCTGAGACGGTGCAGTGCATCACACGGCGCTGACCTGCGGATACTCACGACGGGGACCGGAGACGCAAAGAGGCCGGGCGACAGCCCGGCCCCTCTGTGCGTGCGACAGATCCTCAGCCCATGTGCGGGTAGCCGTAGTCGGTCGGCGGGACCAGCGTCTCCTTGATGGCGCGGGTCAGGGTCCAGCGCTGGAGGTTCTGCGGGGCGCCGGCCTTGTCGTTGGTGCCGGACGCGCGGCCGCCGCCGAAGGGCTGCTGGCCGACGACGGCGCCGGTCGACTTGTCGTTGATGTAGAAGTTGCCGGCCGCGTAGCGCAGCTTCTCCATCGTGTACGCGGCGGCCGCGCGGTCGCCCGCGATCACCGAGCCGGTCAGGGCGTAGTCGGAGACCGACTCCATCTGCGCCAGCATCTCGTCGTACCGGTCGTCCTCGTAGACGTGCACCGCGAGGAACGGGCCGAAGTACTCGGTGGTGAAGACCTCGTTCTCCGGGTCGGAGCACTCGACGACGGTCGGGCGGACGAAGTAGCCGACCGAGTCGTCGTAGGAACCGCCCGCGACGATCGTGCAGGTGGGGTCGGACTTCGCGCGGTCGATGGCGGCCTTGTTCTTGGCGAAGGCGCGCTCGTCGATGACGGCCCCGATGAAGTTGGAGAGGTCGGTGACATCACCCATGGTGAGGTAGTCGACCTCGGCCGCGAACTCCTCCTTGAAGCCGCTGTTCCAGATCGACGCCGGGATGTAGGCCCGGGAGGTGGCACTGCACTTCTGGCCCTGGTACTCGAAGGCACCGCGCGTGAGAGCGGTCTTGAGGATCGCGCGGTCGGCCGAGGGGTGGGCGACCACGAAGTCCTTGCCGCCGGTCTCGCCGACCAGGCGCGGGTAGGTGCGGTACTTCTCGATGTTGGCGCCGACCGTCTTCCACAGGTGCTGGAAGGTCTTGGTGGACCCGGTGAAGTGGATGCCGGCGAGGTCCCGGTGCTCCAGGGCGACCTTGGAGACCTCGATGCCGTCGCCGGTGACGAGGTTGATGACGCCCTTGGGCAGACCGGCCTCCTCGAGGAGCTGCATGAGCAGCACCGCGGCGTGGGTCTGGGTCGGGGACGGCTTCCAGACCACGACGTTGCCCATGAGCGCCGGGGCCGTCGGCAGGTTGCCCGCGATCGCCGTGAAGTTGAACGGCGTGATCGCGTAGACGAAGCCCTCGAGCGGGCGGTGGTCGAGGCGGTTCCAGACGCCCGGGGAGTTCGCCGGGGGCTGCTCGGCGAGCAGGTCGCGGGCGTACTTGACGTTGAAGCGCCAGAAGTCGACGAGCTCGCAGGGCGTGTCGATCTCGGCCTGCTGGGCCGTCTTGGACTGGCCGAGCATGGTGGACGCGGCAAGGGTCTCGCGCCAGGGGCCGGCGAGCAGTTCGGCGGCGCGCAGGATGATCGCGGCCCGGTCGTCGAAGGACATCGCGCGCCAGGCGGGCGCGGCGGCGAGAGCGGCGTCGATGGCGTCCTGGGCGTCCTGCTGGGTGGCGTTGGCGTAGGTGCCCAGGCGGGCCTTGTGGTTGTGCGGCTGCACGACGTCGAAGCGCTCACCGCCGCCCATCCGCTTCTCGCCGCCGATGGTCATCGGCAGGTCGACCGGGTTCTCGGCCAGCTCCTTGAGCTTCACCTCCAGCCGTGCCCGCTCGGGCGAGCCGGGGGCATAGCCGTGCACCGGCTCGTTGACGGGGGTGGGGACCTGGGTCACAGCGTCCATGGTTTCCGTAACTCCTTGTGCTTGAGCGGGTGTTCGGGCTCAGCCTTTGCTGATCATGCTGCGGACGAAGAAACGCAGGTTCGCCGGCTTCTCCGCGAGCCGCCTCATGAAGTAGCCGTACCAGTCGGTGCCGTAGGCCGTGTAGACGCGCATGCGGTGGCCCTCGGCGGCCAGGCGCAGGTGTTCGTCGCCGCGGATGCCGTAGAGCATCTGGAACTCGTACTCGTCGGGCTTGCGGCCCGCCTGCCGGGCGAGTTCCTGGGCGATGGAGATCAGGCGCGGGTCGTGGGAGCCGACCATCGGATACCCCTCGCCCTCCATCAGGACGCGCAGGACCCGGACGTACGCCTTGTCGATCTCGTGCTTCTGCTGGTAGGCGACCTCGGCGGGCTCCTTGTACGCGCCCTTCACCAGCCGCACCCGGCTGCCGGCCGCGGCGAGCCGGCGGGCGTCGGCCTCGGTGCGGAACAGGTACGCCTGGATCACACAGCCGGTCTGCGGGAAGTCCTTCCGCAGTTCCTCGTGGATGGCGAACATCGAGTCGAGGGTGGTGTGGTCCTCGGCGTCGAGCGTGACGGTCGTACCGATGGCGGCGGCGGCCTCGACGACGGGACGGACGTTGGCGAGCGCGAGCTCGTGCCCGCCCGGAAGCGCCTGGCCGAACATCGACAGCTTCACGGACATCTCGGCCCTGGTACCCAGTTCGAGCGTCCTGAGCCGCTCGACAAGTGCGAGGTAGGCGTCCCGGGCTGCCTCCGCCTGCTCGGGCGTGGTGATGTCCTCGCCGACCACGTCCATGGTCAGCTCCAGCCCCCTCGAGGTGAGCTCCTGGACGATCGGCACGATCTCGTCGACCGTCTCACCGGGGATGAAGCGGTCGACGACCCGCTTGGTCACCGGGGCCGCCGAGATCAGGCGTCGCATCCGGTCGCTGCGCGACGCGGCAAGAATCACGGGACCCAGCACGGGGCACCTCCACAGACCAGCAGACAGGACCACCGTGAAACCTAAGGATCCTCTCGATCGTCGGCCATCGACAGCTGTCACGCATCCGTGCCGCAGATCTCAGACAGATGTATGAAGGGCCCGGTGTCGTGCGGGAGAATGTCCGGGTGACGACGGATTCCAGAGGTGAGTACCAGGAGCTGGTCGACGAGATCTCGGAGCTCCTGGGCGTCCCGGCGACCCTGGAGAACCGTGACTTCGAGCTGATCGCCTTCGGTGCGTACGACAGTGAGGGCGAGCTCGATCCGTCGGCGCTGGACCCCGTCCGCACCCGCTCGATCCTGACCCGGCGCTCCACGGCCGCGGTCCGTACCTGGTTCGAGGGCTTCGGCATCACGCGGGCCGCCGGCCCGGTGCGGATCCCGCCGACCCCTGAGGCGGGGGTCCACCGGGGACGGATCTGTCTGCCCGTACGGCATCGGGGGGTCGTCCTCGGTTACGTCTGGCTCCTGGACTCCGACCCCGGCGACCCCGGCCCGACCGACCCGCAGCTGGACGCGGCCATGCGGGTGACGGCCCGGATCGGCGCCCTGCTCGCGGACGAGGCGCAGCACGGGGCCGACCTGAGCCGGGAGCTGCGGGCGGTGCTGACCGCCGAGCGCGGCTGGCAGGCCGACATGGCGGTGGCCGCCCTGCGCACGGCACTGGGGTCCCGCGGCGACGGCCCGTACGCCGTGGTGTGCGTCGCCCCGTGGCCGTCCGCCGACCCGGAGGACGCCCCGTCGGCCCGTACGATCCCGCACGCGACGGCCTCGTGCACGGTGCCGTGGGGCGTCTCGGCCCAGTCGCTGGCCGCGCTGGTGCGCCTGCGGGCGACGGACACGCTGACCCCGGCGAACTCCGCGGCGACCCGGTTGCTGGAGCGGGCGCGGGGCGTGGGAGCGGGCGCCGACGGCGAGACGCGCGCGACCGGGAACAAGGGCGGCGCACCGGAAGGCGGCAGCGGCGACCGGCCGGTCCAAGGCACGCAGGGCGCGGCGCGGGACACGGCGGTGGCTCCGGTCGCCGCCGGGATCGCTGCCGCGCGGGTGGGCCTCGCCGAGCTGGCCTCCGCCTGGCAGGAGGCGTCGGCCGCGGCCCGGGCCGCCCTCGCGGAACCCCGGTTCGGCCCGGTCGCGGAGTGGTCCCGCATCGGCCCGTACCGCCTGCTGACCTCACTCCCCCCGGACACGGCCCACGACCCGGTCGTACGCCCCCTCCTGTCCCCCGCCCACCGCGAACTGGCCCGCACCGCCGAGACCTACCTCGACTGCGCGGGCCAGGCCGCCCGCACCGCAGCCGAGCTGGGCATCCACCGCCAGACCCTCTACTACCGCCTGTCCCGCGTCGAACAGCTCACCGGCCTGGACCTGGACGACGGGGAGGACCGGCTGTTGCTGCACATGGCGCTGAAGGGGATGCGGCTGTAGGTCCCGGTCGGGTTCCCGGGGTCGGTGCCCCACCCTCTCGATGTACGGCCCGCTGACCCGCGGCCTGGTCAACCGCGACTGGTGGTCCTGCTCTTCGTCATTCCGGCGATCATCTGACGCAGACCCTCGGTGAGCTGTTCGCCGGTGGGCGCGGTCTTCGGGTCGAAGGTCCACTGGGCGATGAGGCCGGTCATGAGGGTCACGTAGAACATGCCGAGGGTGTCGGCGGTCTCGTCCGAGACGTCCTCCTCGCGCCCGCCCATGAGCATCGGAACGAACCCACGTCCGGCCTCCCGCTGGGCCCGTGCCAAGTGGTCGCGCACCTCGGGCAGTTGATCGCCCATGACCACGATCTCCATGCTGAGGTGCCAGATCGAGCCGGGTTCCCGCATGGTGGCGACGACGTTCGACCACACCTCCTGGAACCGTTCGAGGGAGCCGGGCTCGGCGGTCAGGGCGGTCCCGTCCCCCTCGAAGGCGTCGCCCATCGCCTCGACCAGCGACACGTACGCCTGCGCCAGGAGTGCGTCCTTCGAGCCGTAGTGGTAGCCGATCGAGGCGAGGTTGGTCCCCGACTCCTTGACGATGTCGCGCGCGGTCGTACGCACGAACCCCTTCTCCAGCAGGCAGCGCTTGGCGCCTTCGAGTAGATCCTCGCGATGTCCCATGCGCCCAGCCTATCTAGACAAGCGATTTATACAATCGTCATAGACAAGCGTTTAAGACGCTCGTATAGTCACCGGCATGACGAACTCGACGAGCACCACCACCCCGTCCGGCCGCGCCGGGCGACGCTGGGAGTCCCCCCTCTGGGGGAGGACCGCACTCGGCGTGCTGATGCTCCCGCTGCTGCTGGTCTCGATGGACGTCTCGGTCCTCTACTTCGCGATCCCGTCCATCAGCGCGGACCTGGAGCCGACCGGCACCCAGCAGCTGTGGATCTTCGACATCTACGCGTTCGTGCTCGCCGGCCTGCTGATGACGATGGGCTCGCTCGGCGACCGCGTCGGCCACCGCAGGCTCCTGCTGATCGGCGCCGCCGCCTTCGCCACCGCCTCACTGGTGGCGGCGTACGCGAACAGCGCCGAGATGCTCATCGCGGCCCGCGCGGTGCTCGGTATCGGCGGCGCGACCCTGATGCCGTCGACGATGGCCCTGCTCCGCACGATGTTCACCGACCCCGGCCAGCGCGCGAAGGCGATCGGTCTGTGGTCCGGCGTGATGACGGCCGGGATCGCGCTCGGCTCGGTGATGAGCGGTGTGCTGGTCGAGTACTTCTGGTGGGGATCGGTCTTCCTGGTCAACCTGCCCGCGATGGCACTGCTGCTGGTCCTCGGCCCGGCCCTGCTCCCCGAGTCCCGGAACGCCACCCCCGGCCGCTTCGACCGGCTGAGCGTCCCCCTGTCGATGGCCGCCGTGCTCCCCGTGGTCTACGGCCTCAAGGAGATCCCCTCGGAGGGCTGGAACGTCCGTTACGTCGTCTCGATCACCGTCGGCCTGCTCTTCGCGGCCCTCTTCGTCCACCGCCAGCGCACCGCGGCCTCGCCGATGATCGACCCCGCTCTGTTCCGCGGCCGCGGCTTCGCGCCGTCCGTCGCCCTGAACCTCGTCTCGGCGTTCGGGATCATGGGGTCGGCCTACTTCACCACGCAGTACCTGCAGTCCGTGCTCGACAAGAGCGCGCTGGAGGCCGCCCTGTGGGCGCTGCTGCCGTCAGTGCCGATCGGGGCCGCGGCGCCGGTCGCGACCGCGCTGGTCCAGAAGGGCGTCAACCGCGCCTCTGTCGTCACCGCGGGCTTCGCGATCGCCGCGGCCGGCTTCGCGCTGCTGGCCTTCGCCGGTACGGACTCGATGTGGCTGGTGCTGGCCTCCTGCGGTGTCCTCGCGGTCGGCGGCGTCATCGTGATGTCCCAGATCATGGACCTCGCGATGGGCACCGCCCCGGTGGAGCGGGCCGGTGCCGCGTCTTCCCTGATGGAGACCGGCTCGGAGTTCGGCGGTGCGCTGGGCATGGCGGTCCTCGGCTCCATCGGTACGGCCCTCTACCGACACGACATGCCGGCCTCGGCACCCGGCGTGGCCCGCGAGACGCTGGGCGGGGCGCTGGCCGTCGCCGATCGGGTACCGGGGCTGGCGACCGTGGCCCGGGAGGCGTTCACCAGCGGGATGCAGGGGGCGGCGATCGCGGGGGCGGTGCTGCTCGCGGGGGCGGCGGTGCTGGCTGCGGTGACACTGCGCCGGGTCGAGCTGCACACGCCCGAGGAGGCAGCGGAGCCGGAGAAGGTGCCCGTGTGACGGAAAAGCGCCGGGCGGGCCGAGGAAACCCTCGGCCCGCCCGGCGTTCGTGGTGCAGCGTCAGACCAGGTTCACCGCACGCGCGGACGTCGCGCCGATCTCCTCGGCGACCTCGGTCAGCACACCCGCGGGAACGGTGTCGTCGACCGTCAGGACGGCGAGCGCCTCGCCACCGGCGATCGCACGCGAGACCTGCATGCCGGCGATGTTGATGCCCGCCTCTCCGAAGATCCGCCCGACCGTACCGACGACACCGGGGCGGTCCTCGTACTTGAGGACGACCATGTGGTCGGCGAGCGCCAGGTCCACGTCGTACTCGCCGACCGCGACGATCTTCTGGAGGTGCTTGGGACCGGCCAGCGTGCCGGAGACCGAGACCTCCTCGCCGCTGCCGAGCGTGCCGCGCACGGTGACGACGTTGCGGTGGTCGGCCGACTCCGAGCTGGTCGTCAGCCGCACCTCGACACCGCGCTCCTGCGCGAACAGCGGGGCGTTGACGTACGACACGGTCTCGGCGACGACGTCCTCGAAGACACCCTTGAGGGCGCTGAGCTCCAGCACCTTCACGTCGTGCTGGGTGATCTCGCCGTACACCTCGACGTCGAGGCGGACCGCGACCTCACCGGCGAGCGCGGTGAAGATCCGGCCGAGGCGCTCGGCGAGCGGCAGGCCCGGCTTGACGTCCTCGGCGATCACGCCGCCCTGGACGTTCACCGCGTCCGGCACCAGCTCACCGGCGAGCGCGAGGCGCACCGAGCGGGCGACGGCGATACCGGCCTTCTCCTGGGCCTCGTCGGTGGAGGCGCCGAGGTGCGGGGTGGCGACGACCTGGTCGAACTCGAAGAGCGGGGAGTCGGTGCAGGGCTCCTTCGCGTACACGTCGAGACCGGCACCGGCGACCCGGCCCTCCTTCAGGGCGGAGTACAGCGCCTCCTCGTCGACGATCCCGCCGCGCGCGGCGTTGACGATCCGTACGCTCGGCTTGACCTTGCGCAGCGCCTCGTCGCCGATGAGGCCGACGGTCTCGGGGGTCTTGGGCAGGTGGACGGTGATGAAGTCGGAGACCTCGAGCAGCTCGTCCAGGGACAGCACCTTGACGCCCATCTGGGCGGCGCGGGCGGGCTGGATGTAGGGGTCGTAGGCGACGACCTTCATCCCGAAGCCGGACATGCGCTGAGCGACCAGCGCACCGATCCGGCCCAGACCCACGACACCGAGGGTCTTCTCGGCGAGCTCCACGCCCGTGTACTTGCTGCGCTTCCACTCGCCGTTCTTCAGCGCGGCGTTGGCCTGCGGGATGTGGCGGGCCGTGGCGACGAGGAGACCGCAGGCGAGCTCGGCGGCGGTCACGATGTTGGAGGTCGGCGCGTTGACGACCATCACGCCGGCCTTGGTGGCGGCGGAGACGTCGACGTTGTCCAGGCCGACGCCGGCTCGGGCGACGACCTTCAGCTTGTGCGCGGCGGCGATGGCCTCGGCGTCCACCTTGGTGGCGGAGCGGATCAGGATCGCGTCGACATCGGCGATGGCCGGGAGCAGTTCGGCTCGGTCCGCTCCGTTGCAGTGCCGGATCTCGAAGTCCGGGCCAAGCGCGTCCACGGTCGCGGGCGACAGCTCTTCAGCGATGAGTACGACAGGTTTCGAGCTCACGTGAGTCCTCACAAGTCCATTGCGTGCGGACGGCCGTCCCGACGGCCGCAGGCGGTGGAGGGTACTGGCCGCGTTGGAGACGCACGACGCTGTGGGCCTGACGCGTATGTAGTACGGCAGTGTAGTGGCGCGGCAAGGGTCGTCCCACGCCTCTGTGGAAGGATCACCCGTCCGTGATGCGACGGGTTGGACAACGGGGCCGGAGCTGTCCGCTCCGACCCCGCACGGAGACCTACGCCTCCTCGTCGACCCAGCTCATCAGCTTGCGGAGCTGCTTGCCGGTGGTCTCCAGCAGGTGCTCGGAGTCCTGCTGCTTGTACTCGTTGTACTTCTTCAGACCGCCGTGGTACTCGGCCATCCACTCACGGGCGAAGGTGCCGTCCTGGATCTCGGCGAGGACCTTCTTCATCTCGGCCTTGGTGGCGTCCGTGATGATCCGCGGGCCGGTGACGTAGTCGCCCCACTCGGCGGTCTCGGAGATCGACCAGCGCATCTTCTCCAGGCCGCCCTCGTACATGAGGTCGACGATGAGCTTCAGCTCGTGCAGGCACTCGAAGTACGCGATCTCCGGCTGGTAGCCGGCCTCGGTCAGCGTCTCGAAACCGGCCTTGACCAGCGCGGCCGTACCACCGCAGAGAACGGCCTGCTCACCGAACAGGTCGGTCTCGGTCTCCTCGGTGAAGGTCGTCTTGATGACGCCCGCGCGGGTGCCGCCGATGCCCTTGGCGTACGACAGCGCGAGCGCGAAGGCGTTGCCCGACGCGTCCTGCTCGACGGCCGCGATACACGGAACGCCGCGGCCCTCCTCGTACTGGCGGCGCACGAGGTGGCCCGGGCCCTTGGGGGCGACCATGCAGACGTCGACATTGGCCGGCGGCTTGATGAAGTCGAAGCGGATGTTCAGGCCGTGGCCGAAGAACAGCGCGTCGCCGTCGCTCAGGTTGTCCTTGATGGACTCCTCGTAGACCTGGGCCTGGATCGGGTCCGGGACCAGGATCATGATGACGTCGGCCTCGGCGGCGGCCTCGGAGGGCGTCACCACGCGCAGGCCCTGCTCCTCGGCCTTGGCCTTGGACTTGGAGCCCTCGTGCAGACCGACACGCACGTCGACACCCGAGTCACGGAGCGACAGCGCGTGGGCGTGGCCCTGGCTGCCGTAACCGATGACCGCGACCTTGCGGCCCTGGATGATGGACAGGTCGGCGTCGGCGTCGTAGAACAGCTCGGCCACTTTGGGTTCTCTCCTTGTGTGCAGGTGTTGCGTCCCACCGTATGACGGCGGGCTGAGATGAAGTGTCGGGGTCTCGGTATACGGGCGGCCGGGGCCGCCCGTACCCGGTGTCACGCGCTGCGGTCGAGGGCGCGCAGCGAGCGGTCCGTGATCGAGCGCGCGCCGCGGCCGATCGCGATGGTGCCGGACTGGACCAGTTCCTTGATGCCGAAGGGCTCCAGCATCTTGAGCATGGCGGACAGCTTGTCGCTGGAGCCGGTGGCCTCGATCGTGACGGCCTCCGGGGAGACGTCGACGGTCTTGGCGCGGAACAGCTGGACGATCTCGACGATCTGGGAGCGCGTCTCGTTGTCGGCGCGCACCTTCACCAGAACGAGTTCACGCTGAACCGCGGCGCCCGGCTCCAGTTCGACGATCTTCAGGACGTTGACCAGCTTGTTGAGCTGCTTGGTCACCTGTTCCAGCGGCAGTTCGTCGACCACGGTGACCACGATCGTGATGCGCGAGATCTCGGGGTGCTCGGTGACACCGACCGCGAGCGAGTCGATGTTGAAGCCGCGGCGGGAGAACAGGGCGGCGATCCGGGCCAGGATGCCCGGGGTGTTCTCCACCAGGACGGAGAGCGTGTGCTTGGACATGATCTTTTACGTCTCTCTCGCTCAGTCGTCTTCGTTGTCGCCGAAGTCGGGGCGGACGTCCCGGGCGGCCATGATCTCGTCGTTGGAGGTGCCGGCGGCGACCATCGGCCACACCATCGCGTCCTCGTGGACGATGAAGTCGACGACGACGGGACGGTCGTTGATGGAGTTCGCCTCCGCGATGACCTTGTCCAGGTCCTCCGGGCGCTCGCAGCGCAGGCCCACGCAGCCCATCGCCTCGGACAGCTTCACGAAGTCCGGCACGCGCGTGCCCTTCGCGTCCGGGTTGATGTCCTCCGGGCCGCTGTGCAGCACGGTGTTGGAGTAGCGCTGGTTGTAGAAGAGGGTCTGCCACTGCCGGACCATCCCGAGGGCGCCGTTGTTGATGATGGCGACCTTGATCGGGATGTTGTTCAGGGCGCAGGTGGTCAGTTCCTGGTTGGTCATCTGGAAGCAGCCGTCGCCGTCGATCGCCCAGACCGTGTTGCCCGGCATGCCGGCCTTGGCGCCCATCGCGGCCGGGACCGCGTAGCCCATGGTTCCGGCGCCGCCGGAGTTCAGCCAGGTCGCGGGCTTCTCGTACTGGATGAAGTGCGCGGACCACATCTGGTGCTGGCCGACGCCCGCGGCGAAGATCGTGCCCTCGGGGGCGAGCTGTCCGATCCGCTCGATGACCTGCTGCGGGGAGAGCGAGCCGTCGGCGGGCAGGTCGTAGCCGAGCGGGTAGGTCTCGCGCCACCGGGACAGGTCCTTCCACCAGGCGGTGTAGTCGCCCTGGTGGCCCTCGCTGTGCTCCTTCTGGACGGCCTGGACCAGGTCGGCGATGACCTCGCGGGCGTCACCGACGATCGGCACGTCGGCGGCGCGGTTCTTGCCGATCTCGGCCGGGTCGATGTCGGCGTGGACGATCTTGGCGTGCGGGGCGAAGCTGTCCAGCTTGCCCGTGACGCGGTCGTCGAAGCGGGTACCGAGGGCGACGATCAGGTCGGCCTTCTGCAGCGCGGTGACGGCGGTGACCGAACCATGCATGCCCGGCATTCCCACGTGCAGCGGGTGGCTGTCGGGGAATGCGCCGAGCCCCATCAGGGTGGTGGTGACGGGAGCTCCGGTGAGTTCTGCGAGGACCTTCAGCTCGGCGGTGGCACCGGCCTTGATGACACCGCCGCCGACGTAGAGGACGGGCCGCTTGGCCTGGGTGATCAGCTTGGCGCCCTCGCGGATCTGCTTGGCGTGCGGCTTGGTCACCGGACGGTAGCCGGGCAGGTCCATGACGGGCGGCCAGGAGAAGGTCGTCTTCGCCTGGAGGGCGTCCTTGGCGATGTCGACCAGGACCGGTCCGGGGCGGCCCGTGGAGGCGATGTGGAAGGCCTGCGCGATGACCCGCGGGATGTCCTCGGCCTTGGTGACCAGGAAGTTGTGCTTGGTGATCGGCATGGTGATGCCGACGATGTCCGCCTCCTGGAAGGCGTCCGTGCCGATCGCCTTGGAGGCCACCTGCCCGGTGATCGCCACGAGCGGCACCGAGTCCATGTGGGCGTCCGCGATCGGGGTGACCAGGTTGGTGGCACCGGGACCCGAGGTCGCCATGCAGACGCCGACCTTGCCGGTGGCCTGCGCGTAACCGGTGGCCGCGTGACCCGCGCCCTGCTCGTGACGGACCAGGACGTGCCGCACGCGGGTGGAGTCCATCAGCGGGTCGTACGCCGGAAGGATGGCACCGCCGGGGATACCGAATACCGTCTCGGCGCCGACCTCCTCGAGAGAGCGGATGAGGGACTGCGCGCCCGTGACGTGCTCGGGGGCGGACTGCTGTCCTCCGGATCGGGGCCGCGGCTGCGGATGGGCCCCGGTGGCCTGCTCGGTCATCGTCATTCTCTTCTCGATGCTGAGGGTGTGAAGCTGAGGTGGGGAGGCTGGGCAACAAAAAACCCCTCGTGCCATAAGGCAAGCGAGGGGAGCGCGCCGGGTGGGGATCGCTGAGCGGTCTGTGGCTCAGCGTCAGCCGACGCGCTTTCCAAGTACGAGAATTCGGGTGCGCATGAGACTGACCCTCCCCCCGGCACGCACTCACTGTCAAGTGGGTGGGACGGGAGTCTCATTATGTGAGCGGAGGGGCGTCCCACCACCGAGTACGGCAGTCATGCCACCGGTGTACACCCCCGCACCCCCGCCGGCGAACGCGGGCTCCGCCGAGCCGTGCGGCACCGGATAGTGCCCCGAGGCCAGCGCCCTGCGCAGCCGGTACTCGTCCAACGGCCCGGCGAACGCCATGCCCTGGCCGTGCGTGCAGCCCATCGCGCGCAGGGCGACCACCTGTTCGGGAAGGTCCACCCCGTCGGCCACGGACTGCAGCCCGAGGTCCCCGGCGATCCTGAGCAGCCCGCTGGTGATCTTGTGCAGCCGGGCGGACTCCACGACGCCCTCGACCAGACTGCGGTCGAGCTTCAGCACGTCGACGGGGAGTCTGCGCAGCGCGGTGATCGCCGCGTAACCGCTGCCGAACCCGTCCAGAGCGATCCGGACCCCGACGCGCCGGATCGCGGTCAGCCGGCGCTCCAGCTCGTCCAGGGAGACCCGGGGGTCGGTGTCGGAGAGCTCGATGACCAGGGAGCCCGAGGGCAGCCCGTGCCGGGTCAACAGCGCCTCGACGGAGCCCAGGGGCAGCGAGCGGTCGAGGAGCCGCTGGGCACTCATCCTGACCGCCACGGGCACGGTGAGGCCGTTGGCCGCCCGCTCGGCGGCCTGTTCCACGGCCTCCTCCAGGATCCAGCGCCCCAGCTCCTGCGTCCGGTCGCTGTCCTCGGCCACCCGCAGGAACTCCGCGGGCGTGAACAGCACCCCCTGGGAGGAGCGCCAGCGCGCCTGGGCGGAGAGCGAGGTGATCCGGCCGTCCTCCAGACAGACCACGGGCTGGTGCAGCAGGGCGAACTCGCCGTCGTGCAGCGCGGCACGCAGGCGTGTGGCCAGCTCCGCCTTGCGGACGACGTCCTGCTGCATCTGGGGCGCGTACAGCTCGACGCGGCCCTTGCCGCCCGCCTTGGCGCGGTACATCGCGAGGTCCGCGTTGCGCAGGAGCTCGCCCGCTCCGAGGCCGGGTTCGGCGAAGGCGACACCGATGGAGGCGGCGACCCGGACATCGTTGCCGTCGATGAGGTACGGCTGCGAGAGCGTGATCCTGAGACGGTCGGCGAGCTCCAGGATGTGGCCTTCGCGTGCGGTGCGGTCCCGGGTGCCGTCCCCGACGATCAGGGCGGCGAACTCGTCCCCGCCGAGCCGGGATGCGGTGTCGCCGTGGCGGACCGCGTCCTGCAGTCTGCGGGCGGCCTGGACGAGCAGTTCGTCCCCGGCCTGGTGTCCGATCGTGTCGTTGACGGCCTTGAAGCCGTCCAGGTCGATGAAGAGGACGGCCGTGCCGCGGTCGGAGGAACGGCGGCCGGACAGGGCCTGCTGGACGCGCCGGGTGAACAGGGCGCGGTTGGGCAGGTCGGTCAGCGGGTCGTGCTCGGCGTTGTGCTGGAGCTGCGCCTGCAGGCGCACTCTTTCGGTCACGTCCCGGCTGTTGAAGATGAGGCCGCCGTGGTGACGGTTGACGGTGGACTCGACGTTGAGCCAGCCGCCGTCGCCGGACTTGAAGCGGCACTCGATGCGGGTGGTGGGTTCTTCGAGGGGGTTGGCGGCGAGGAAGCGGCGCACCTCGTGCACCACGCAGCCCAGGTCCTCGGGGTGGATGAGACCGGCCAGTTCCGTGCCCACGAGTTCCTCGGCGGGGCATCCGTAGACGCCTGCGGCCGCCGGGGAGACGTAGCGGAGGATGCCGTTGGGTGCGGCGATCATGATGACGTCGCTGGAGCCCTGCACCAGGGAGCGGAAGTGGTTCTCCTTCTGCGCCAGTTCCTGGGTGAGGGTGATGTTGTCGAGCAGCATGATGCCCTGGCGCATCACGAGCGCGAGCACGACGGTGCCGCCGGTGAGCAGCACGACGCGGTCCACGCTGCGGCCGTTGAGGACGTTGTAGAGGATCCCCAGCGTGCAGACGGCGGCGGCGAGATACGGGGTGAGGGCCGCCAGCGACCCGGTGATGGGGCGGGTGGCCGGATACCGACCGTGCTCACCGCCCTGCGCTCCCTGCGCGGACGGGTGGTGCTGGATCCCGAACCGCTGCCTGGGCAGGTGTTCGTGGACCACGCGCGTGTGCCCGGCCGGCCGCTGCCGGTCACCGCCCGACAGCCGGGGCGCGGCCCAGGGGGCGTAGGCGAGGAGCAGGGAGCCGGCGAACCAGCCGGCGTCCAGCAATTGGCCGGAGCGGTAGTTGTTGTGGAGCAGCGGCGAGGTGAACAGGGCGTCGCACATCACGGTCAGGGCGAGCGCGCCGATCGCGGTGTTCACCGCGGTGCGGTTGACCGCCGAGCGCCGGAAGTGCAGGGCGAGGACCATGCTGACCAGGGCGATGTCCAGCAGCGGGTACGCCAGGGACAGCGCGGTGTGCGCGACGCTGGGCCCCTCCGACTTGGCCGCCTGGGCCAGGGCGAGGCTCCACGAGAGCGTGAGCAGCGAGCCGCCGATCAGCCAGGCGTCGAGGCCCAGGCAGACCCAACCCGCCTTCGTCACCGGCCGCTTGGCGAGGACCAGCAGGCCCACGATGGCGGGTGGCGCGAAGCAGAGGAAGAACAGGTCGGCGTAGCTCGGGTTGGGCACGTTGCGGCCCAGGACGACTTCGTACCACCCCCAGATCAGGTTGCCGAGGGACGCCATCGTCGAGGAGAGCGCGAAGAGCAGCCAGGCGGGCCGAAAGCGGACCCTGCGGTTGCGGGCGTAGACGAAGCACGACACGGCGGCGGTGCCCGCCGCGGCGCTCAGCCCGAAGTCGCCCATGATCAGGGCCGCTTCGCGCGAGCCCCAGCCGAGTGCGGAACCGACGGCGTATCCCGCGCACACCAGGGCGAGGAGGAGTTGGTGGACCAGGCTCGACCCGCCGCGGAAGGCCGGCGGCCGGGAGGGCAGCGCCCCCCGTGCGGGCCGGGCCCGCAGCGCTCCGTCGAGAGTGGTCGTGGGAGACGGGGGCGAACTCACCGGGCCCTCCCGGTCCGCGCCGCTCCGGGGTCCCGGGGGTCCGGGTGCGCCGGGTGCGCATGCCTCCTGCGGCTGTTGTGCCTGCGGTGGTGATGGCTGTGGTGACCGCCGTGACCGGCGTGGTGGCCGCGTCTGCGCGCGGCTGTGTGCCAGGGTCGGAGCCGGCGGCCCCGCCGCGTCGGATCGTTGGTCCATAGGCCGTGCATCGCCCGTCGCCCCCCTCACAGTCTGCAATGTCCATCCCCGGCGCCGAACGGTGCGCGGCGCAGCCCCTGTCGGGACGATACACCAGTCTCGTCACTCAGGGACATAGTTCCTCTACGCTCCGTGACGACCAGCGGCGATGTGGGCACGGAACGCGTCCGAAAGGTTGCGGAGGGTACCGGAAACGGATTACACGCCTGTTGCGCGCCCGCGCCCGACAGCGCGCTGGGTACGCGTCACGCGCCGTCCGGTCCCGTCGTAAGGATCACGTTGCGCAGCGGCTCCTGGTTCACATAGCGGTTCAACTGGTCCACCAACAGGCGCTTGGCGCGCGGCAGGAACGCGGACGTGGGTCCTCCGACGTGGGGACTGACGAGTACGCCCGGCGCCCGCCACAAGGGGTGCTCCAGGGGCAGCGGCTCCGGGTCGGTGACGTCGAGGGCGGCGGTGATGCGGCCGGTGTCCAGTTCGGCGAGCAGCGCCTTGGTGTCGACCACGGCACCGCGGGCGACGTTCACGAGGAGCGCGCCGTCCTTCATACGGGCCAGGAAGTCGGCGTCGGCCAGATGACGTGTGGTCTCGTCGAGGGGCGTGGACAGGATGACGACGTCCGCCGAGGGGAGCAGGGCGGGCAGTTCGGCGAGCGGGTGCACGGGGCCGCGCTCCGTGGTGCGCGCGGAGCGCGCGACGCGCGCCACCCGCGCGACCTCGAACGGCACGAGCCGGTCCTCGATGGCGGAGCCGATCGAGCCGTAGCCGACGATGAGGACGCTCTTGTCGGCGAGTGCGGGGTGGAACCCGCCGCGCCACTCCCCCTTGTCCTGGGCCCGCACGAAGCCGGGGATCCCGCGCAGCGAGGCGAGGATCAGGGTGAGCGTGAGCTCGGCGGTGCTCGCCTCGTGCACACCGCGCGCGTTGCACAGCCGCACGCCGGACCGCAGGTGCTTCAGGCCCGGCGTCACGTTGTCGACGCCGGCCGACAGCGTCTGCACGACCTCGACGGAGCTCAGGTGGGGCATCGGCCGCAGGACGACGTCCAGGGGCTTCATGTAGGGGACGACGTAGTACGCGCAGTCGGCCGGGTCCGCAGGGAAGTCCTCCTCACCGTTCCAGAAGCGGTAGTCGGGGCCTTCGGGGAGCCCCTCGATGTCGTCGGGCGGGATGGGAAGCCACACGTCAGCACTCATGCTCTGGAGGCTATGTCAGGCACTCCCGAGCCCAGAGGTTAGGTTGGGGGCCGGAAGAGGGAGGGTCACGAGCAGGTGGAGCGCAGGACGATCGGCGCGGCGGCGCTCGCGGTGGGAGCCGTCGGACTCGGGTGCATGCCGATGAGCTGGGCCTACAGCGGGTCGCGGCAGCGGGGCGACGAGTCGGTCAGGGCCGTGCACCGGGCGCTCGATCTGGGTTCGACGCTGCTGGACACGGCCGACATGTACGGCCCGTTCACCAACGAGCTTTTGCTGGGGCGGGTGTTGAAGGAGCGGCGCGAGGACGCGTTCGTGTCGACCAAGGTCGGTCTGCTGGTGGGCGAGCAGCACATCGTGGCCAACGGCCGCCCCGGCTATGTGAAACGGGCCTGCGACGCCTCTCTTCGGCGCCTCCAGACCGATGTGATCGACCTCTACCAGCTGCACCGCGAGGATCCCGAGGTCCCGGTCGAGGAGACCTGGGGCGCGATGGCGGAGCTCGTACAGGCCGGAAAGGTACGGTCGTTGGGGCTGTGCGCGATGGGGGCGCGGGGCGGGCGCCGCTCCGGGACACGGCTGTACGACGCGACGATCCGGCAGTTGCGGCGGGTCCAGCAGGTCTTCCCGGTGAGCGCGGTGGAGGCGGAGCTGTCGGTGTGGTCGCCGGAGGCGCTGGAGACGCTGGTGCCGTGGTGCGCCGCGCGCGGCATCGGCTTCCTGGCGGCGATGCCCCTCGGCAACGGCTTCCTGACCGGCACCCTGACCCCGGGCGAGGGCTTCGAACCGGACGACGTCCGTGCCCGCCACCCCCGCTTCACCGCCGAGATGACGGCCGCGAACCAGCCGATCGTCTCCGGCCTGCGCCGCATCGCGGCCCGGCACGGGGAGGGAGTGACCCCGGCCCAGGTGGCACTCGCGTGGGTGCTGGCACAGGGCGGTCACGTGGTCCCGGTGCCGGGCACCAAGCAGGAGCGCTGGGTGACGGAGAACGCAGCGGCGGCCACCCTCCGCCTGACCACCCAGGACCTCACGGAGGTGGCACAACTGCCGGCGGCCCAGGGGTCGTGGGACTAGCGAACGTGCTGGTGGGGTGTGGGGCCAGCGAAACCGGTCCGGGGCGTGGGGCCAGCGAACCGGTAGGGGGGCGTGGACCAGCGGACGGGTCGGGGGTGTGTACTCAGCGAACCAGTCAGGGGCGCGCGGGAACAGCGGACTGGTCTGGGGCGTGAGGCCCACGCCCCCAGTCAGGGCGCGTGGGACCAGTAGACCGGCCTGAGGCGTGGGCCCAGCGGACCGAACTGGGGGCGTGAGGCCGGCGGACCGGTCGGGGGCACCTGGGACCCCGGCAGCGGCGGAGCGCGTGGGACCTCGGGAGCGGCGGAGCGCGTTCAAGGAAGGGGGCCGGCACGCGGCGGCCGATCGGCGGACCCGTCCGCTCTCCTCCAGACCACGCACCAGCAAACCCACCCACTCCGCCCATGCCGTCCACACGGCGCGAGCCGGTGTGCATCGGGGGCGGGAGATCGGGAACCTGTGGGGCGTGAGCGGTGTATGACAGGTAGGACTCGCCGCTTCGAAGGGACCATGATCGTGCATCGTCGAGCTGTGACGGCCGTGTTGGCCGCGACCACGCTCCTGCTGACGGCCGGCTGCTCCTCCGACGGCACCGGAGGAGGCGGCTCACCGGACGGCGGGGACAGCGCCTCATCGAGCAGTACGGCCTCGGGGTCCACGCCCACCCAGCAGGCCGCGGAGGCGACCCCGCCGGCGAAGGGCTCGGTGAAGGTCGTGCGCACGGTCGCCGAGGACCTCAAGACCCCCTGGGGCCTCGCCCCGCTCCCGGACGGCGACCTGCTCGTCTCCTCACGGGACGAGGGCACCCTCACCAGGGTCGACGGCACGTCGGGCCGGAAGACGGAGCTGGGCCAGGTCTCCGGGGTCTCCGCGGCGGGCGAGGGCGGTCTCCTGGGCATCGCCCTGTCCCCGGACTACGCCTCCGACCACATGGTCTATGCCTACTTCACCTCCGACTCGGACAACCGCATCGTCAGGATGGTCTACGACGAGCAGAAGGCGTCCGGCGAGCAGCTGGGCGCCCCCGACACCGTCTTCAAGGGCATCCCCAAGGGCTTCATCCACAACGGCGGCCGGATCGCCTTCGGCCCGGACAAGATGCTCTACGCGGGCACCGGCGAGAGCGGCAACACCGGCCTCTCCCAGGACCGCGACTCCCTGGGCGGCAAGATCCTGCGCCTGACCCCGGAGGGCGACCCGGCCCCGGGCAACCCGTTCCCGGGCTCCCCGGTGTATTCGTACGGCCACCGCAATGTGCAGGGCCTCACCTGGGACTCCAAACAGCGCATGTTCGCCTCGGAGTTCGGCCAGGACACCTGGGACGAGCTGAACGCGATCAAGCCAGGCGACAACTACGGCTGGCCGACGGCCGAGGGCAGGTCCGACGACAAGCAGTTCCACAACCCGATAGCCCAGTGGCAGACCGACGACGCCTCCCCCAGCGGGGTCGCCTACGCCGAGGGCTCCGTCTGGATGGCCGGTCTGAAGGGCCAGCGCCTGTGGCGCGTCCCCTTGAAGGGCACGGCGGCCTCCGCCGACCCGCAGTCGTTCCTGAAGGGCGAGTACGGCCGGCTGCGCACGGTGGTCGCCGCGGGCGGGGACAAGCTGTGGCTCGTCACCAGCAACACCGACGGCCGCGGCAGCCCCAAGGCGGGGGACGACAAGATCCTGGAGATACAGGTCAGCTAGCCGGACGCTCCCCCTCGGCCTCGGGTTCGTCCTGGTCCGGCTTGGGCCTGCGGACGACGACCTTCCCGGACGTGAGATCTATCGGTCCGCGTCCGGGGTCGCCGTCGCCGACGTCCTCGCGGGTCAGCTCCAGCCGCTTCTGCTCGTCGTGGGTGTGCTTGCGGCCGGGTGCGAACAGTTCCTCGAACATGTTGAACATGCGGCCTCCCGTGCCGGTCTCCTACACCGTACGCCTCACTCTGTGACCGGCGCGTGGAGCACCTCCGCCGGGAACAGCCCCAGCCGGTGGGTCACCGCCGCCGCCTCTCCCCTTCCGGAGACGCCGAGCTTGGCGAGGATGTTGGAGACGTGGACGCTGGCCGTCTTCGGGGAGATGAAGAGTTCCTCGGCGATCTGGCGGTTGGTGCGGCCCTGGGCGACCAGGCGCAGGACATCGCGTTCGCGGCCGGTGAGGCCCAGGGAGCGCACCGGGTCGCCCCGGTCGGGCGCCGGGGCCCCGGTCAGGACGAGGCGGGCGCGCTGGGCGAGAAGGGTGACCGCGTCGGCGAGGGGCCGGGCGCCGAGGTGGTCGGCGGTGGCGTGGGCGAGGCGCAGGAGCTCCGTGGCTCGGTCGCGTTCGGGCTGCTCGGCGCCGCCGGGTACCGACAGGAGGGCCTGGGCGAGCCGGTGGCGGACGCGGGCGAGAGCGTAGGGGCGCTCCAGGGGCTCGAAGGCGATGAGGGCCTCGCACCAGTGGTCCGGGGTGTCGGCGCGCTCGGCGCGCAGCAGTTCGGCGCGGAGCCAGCGTTCGTGGGCCAGCCAGACGGGCGCGTTGGTGGCGAGGGGCCTGGCGGCCTCCCGGATGCGGTCGAGGATCTTCGTGCGGCCCTGTTCGGCGACGGGCAGGGCGAGGCTGTCGGCCTCCATGACGGCGGCGGACAGGAGCAGGGGCCAGGCGTAGCGCTGGGTGCCGGGCGGGAAGCCGACGTCCAGGACGCGTTCGAGTTCGGCTCGGGCGTCCAGGAGACGGCCTTCGGCGGCGGCGATGCCGATGGCGAGTTCGCAGAGGGGGATCTCGTGTTGCGGAGCCCGGTCATGGGTGCCGAAGTAGCCGCGGGCGGCCGAGAGTTGGCGGGCGGCCTCGGCCGGCTCGCCGCGGGCGAGGGCGAGTTGGGCGCGGGTGGCGGCGTGGAAGCCGCGGGGTTTGGCGCTCTGGCCGACGAGTTCGGCCTTGGTGGCGGCCTCCGCGGCCCGGTCCCAGTGGCCCAGGGAGCAGAGGGATTCGGCGAGGTTGCCCCAGATCCACGCCTCCTTGTCGGACAGGCCGAACTTCCGTGCGTAGCCGATCCCTTCCTCCAGGACCGGTACGGCTTCCCGGGAGCGCCCGATGGATTCGAGGGCGCTCGGCAGATTCACGTAGACGCGGCTGGCGACGGCGGAGATGCCGTCCTCGAGTGTCTGCCGCAGGATCTCGAACATCTCGGCCAGCCCGCTGTCGACGCCCCCGGACTCGACGATCAGGCCCGCGTGGGTGAGGCGGGCGTTCATCTCGATCTCGCGGGCGCCCACCATGCGTGCGTACTCCACTGCGCGCTCGGCGGCCGAGATCGCGTCGGGACCGGGGATGTGGATCATGGACCAGTGGGCGACGTTGGCCAGTACCTCGGCGTGCACCTCGGACGGCGGCAGACCGCGGACCAGGTCCTGGGCCGTGGCCAGCTCGGTCCAGCCGTCGCCCCGGGTCAGACCCTGGATGAGATGGGAGCGCTGGACCCAGAACCAGGCCGCGCGGAGCGGGTCGCCGTCGTCGTCCGCCAGGAGGTTCAGGGCCCGCTTGGTGATCTTCAGGGCGCGTTCGCGTTCGCCGCCCAGGCGGCCGGCGACGGCGGCCTCGGCCATCAGGTCGAGGTAGCGCAGCGGGGTGGTGGCGGGGTCGCAGCCGCAGGGAGGGTAGACCTCGGTGTAGTCGACGGGCCGCAGGTCGGCCCGGACGTTCTCGGGAGCGCTGTCCCACAGCTCCATCGCGCGCTCCAGGAGCCGGAGTTGCTCGGAGTAGGCGTGCCGGCGGCGGGCGGTGACGGAGGCGTCCAGGACCGCGGGCAGCGCCTTGGCCGCGTCGTGGGCGTGGTACCAGTAACTGGCCAGGCGCATGACCCGCTCGTCGGCCGGGACGAGCGTGGGGTCGGCCTCCAGGGCTTCGGCGTAGCGGCGGTTGAGGCGGGAGCGTTCGCCGGGCAGCAGGTCGTCGGCTACAGCCTCGCGGACCAGGGAGTGCCGGAAGCGGTAGCCGTCGCCGTCGGGTGCCGGGATGAGGATGTTGGCGTTCACGGCGACCCGCAGGGCCTCGATGAGGTCGTCCTCGGCGAGCCGGGTGACGGCGGCGAGCAGCCGGTACTCCACGGTGGAGCCGCCTTCGGCGGCAACCCGGGCGACTCGCTGGGTGCTCTCGGGCAGCCCCTCGACCCGGACCAGGAGCAGATCGCGCAGAGAGTCGGTGAGGCCGGTGCCGCAGCCCTCGGTGGCGCAGACGGCGAGTTCCTCGACGAAGAAGGCGTTGCCGTCGGAGCGTTCGAAGATGTCGTCGACCTGGGCGGGGTTCGGTTCGGTGGCGAGGATGCCGGCTATCTGGCGGCTGACCTCGTCCCGGTTGAAGCGGGCGAGTTCGATCCGGCGGACCGTGCGCAGGCGGTCGAGTTCGGCGAGCAGGGGGCGCAGCGGGTGGCGGCGGTGGATGTCGTCGGCGCGGTAGGTGGCGAGGACGACCAGGCGGCCGGTGCGCAGGGTGCGGAAGAGGTAGGCGAGGAGGTGGCGGGTGGAGGCGTCGGCCCAGTGGAGGTCCTCCAGGGCGACGACGACGGTGCGTTCGGCTGCGACGCGCTCCAGGAGGCGGGCGGTGAGTTCGAAGAGGCGGGCGAGGCTCTCCTCGTCGTGCCGGCCGGTGCCCCGGGCGGGGTGTGCCTCGGCGACCTCGGGCAGCAGCCTGGCCAGTTCCTCCTCCTGGCCCGCGGCCGCGGCGGCCAGTTCTTCGGGCAGGGCGCGGCGCAGGGCGCGCAGGGCGGTGGAGAAGGGGGCGAAGGGCAGTCCGTCGGCGCCGATCTCGACACAGCCTCCGAGGGCGACGACCGCGCCCTGCCGGCAGGCGGCGGTGGCGAACTCCTCGACGAGCCTGGTCTTTCCGACGCCTGCCTCACCACCCAGCAGCAACGCCTGCGGCTCTCCCGCGGCGGCGCGGGAGAGCGCTTCGTGCAGGCTGTTCAGTTCTTCGGTGCGGCCGACGAACACGGGACTGACGGACCTGGTCTCCACAGGGCCGAGCATGGCATGCGGGTACGACAGGACGGCACCCGTTTTCGGGGCGAGCCCGGGTTCCCGACCGGCCCCGGTCGCCGGGAGGACGGCCGCGGTGGTGACCGCGGGGACGGACAGAGCCGTGCGGCCGTCCTCCCTCCCCCCGGCGCTCACGCCGTGCGGAGGAACCGGTGCCGCCGGGGGCGGCCGGTATGCGAATCGGTCTCCGCGGTGCGTTCGGCGGCTTCGCGGCGGGCGGCGCGGCGGCCGCGCAGGGTCTCGCGGGCGAGCCGCTCCTGCTCGGCCTGGCGGATGAGTTCGGCGGAGCGGTACTGCGAGATCTCGTACTCGGGATACATGGCGTGGTCCTTGTCGGAGTCGGTTTCGGGCTTCGCTTTCTGCGATGCCTCTACCTTCGTCTCCGAGGGGGGTGCGCCACATCGGGAGAGTTCCGCATCTTCGGGAGCCACAGGGGCCTTAGACGCGCGTGAGGGGCCTCAGGGACTCCGTAAGGTACCTACGGACGCCCTAAGACCCCTCGTGACCTGCGCCGATTCAGGCGGAAGGCAGGTCGAGCAGGAAGTCGGTGTACTTGAGGACGGCCAGGAGCAGGCCGATGACACCGAGCGCCACACCGCCCCAGGCGACGGACTTGATCCAGGTGGCCTGCGGCTTGCCGGGGGCGCCGAAGGCGGGCCGGACCAGCACCGCGACACCGACGATCAGTGCGATCAGCGCGAAGACGCCGCCCCACAGCGCGGTGGCCTTCCAGGCGTCGCCGTAGCCCTCGTCGAGGAGCTTGGCCACGTCGGAGGAGGTCGCGGTCTGCGCGTGCAGCTGGCCGATGAGCGACTGCCGTGCGGATGCCACGGTGCCGATCCAGCTGCCGGTGAGCGAGACAAGGCCGAGCGCGGCGGAGACGACGGCGCCCGCGCCCTGGCCGACGCCGGTGGGGCCCTCCTCCTGGGGCACCTCGGGCAGCTCGTCGCCCTCTTCGTCGTCGATCTCGTCGGTGATCTCGGCGGCGGTGTCCTCGGCCGGGGTGGCCTCCGCCTCCGCCACCTCGTCGGTCTTGGCGACGTTCACCTTCTCCTGGTCGGTCGTGGTCTCGGCGCCCGTCTCGGCGCCGGTCTCGTCAGCTGTCTTCGTTCCCATGTCGGGCACCGTACGGATCCTGTCTGAGAGGTCTCTTAATGATCGCTGTGAACGGCACGCCCGCGTGCTTCACGCCATTCGGGGGCCAGAATCGACCACACCTCCAGGTCGTGCCGCACGCCACGATAGGGGTAGGCCTCCCGCCGTACGCCATCGCGGGTCATGCCCAGGCGCCGGGCGACGTTCAGGCTGGCGGTGTTGCCTGCGGACGCGACCCATTCGATCCGGTGGATGCCGCGCTGGTCCACGGCGAAGTCGATCAGTACCCGCATGGCACGCGTGACCAGGCCGCGCCCCGTGCCGGCGGGCTCCAGCCAGCAGCCGACCTCGCCGTTGCCGTTCTCGGCGTCGAAGTTCAGGAAGAGCACTCCGCCCACGAGCTTGCCCTCCAGCCACAGGCCGTGCAGGGAGCCGGTGTCGGCGGCGCGCAGGTCGGCGTAGCGCTGGAGCACCTCGCGCGCGCCCTCCGCGTCCGTCGCCTTGGCGGCGAAGGGGATGTACTGATTGATGAACTCGCGCCCGCGCTCCAGGTGGGCCAGGAACTCCTCGGCGTGCCACGGCTCCAGCGGCCGCAGCTCGGCGTCCTCACCCAGGGATATCGCGTACATCCTCGTCCCGCTCCCTCTCCATCTGCTCCACGACGTCCTGCTCCACGACATCGGTGAGCCTCTCATGTGCGGCACGGCACTCGGGAGGTTCGATGCTGATGCGGGGCATCCGGCGGTCCAGCCAGCCCGGCAGCCACCAGTTGGCGCCGCCGAGCAGGTGCATGAGGGCGGGCACCAGCAAGGTGCGCAGGACGAAGGCGTCGAGGGCCACGGCGGCGGCGAGCGCGATGCCGAACATGGCGATCACGCGGTCGCCGCTGAGGACGAAGGCGAGGAAGACGGAGATCATGATGACCGCGGCGGAGTTGATGACGCGGCTGGTCTCGGCGAGGCCGACGCGGACCGCCCGCCGGTTGTCGCCGGTCTCCAGCCACTCCTCGTACATCCGGCTGACCAGGAAGACCTGGTAGTCCATGGAGAGCCCGAAGAGGACCGACACCATGATCACGGGCAGGAAGGGTTCGATGGGTCCGGCGCGGCCCAGTCCCAGCAGCTCGCTCCCCCAGCCCCACTGGAAGATCGCCACGACGACTCCGAAGGCGGCGGCGACCGCGGCCACGTTCATCGCGGCGGCCTTCAGCGGGATGCCGACGGAGCGGAAGGCCAGCAGGAGCAGCAGACAGCCGAGGCCGATGACGACGCCGACGAACAGGGGCAGCTTGCCGACGATGACGTCCGCGAAGTCGTCGTACGAGGCGGTCATCCCGCCGACGTGGATGTCGAGGGAGGTGCCGGTCTCGGCGCGCGGGAGCACCTCGGTGCGCAGCCGGTCGACGAGGTCGCTGGTCTGCCGGGACTGCGGGGCCGAGTCGGGGACGACCGTGAAGTAGGCGAGGTCGCCGCCGGTGTCGTAGGTGACCGGGGTCGTGGAGGCGATGCCCTCAGTGGTGCGCAGGGTGGCGTCGAGGTTGTCGAGGAGCAGTTTGTCCTCGGCGCCGTCGACACGAGTCACCAGCGTGAGCGGTCCGTTGACGCCGGGCCCGAAGCCGTCGGCGAGGAGGTCGTAGGCCTGTCGGGTGGTCGAGGACCGGGGGTCGTTGCCCTGGTCGGAGGTGCCGAGGCGCAGGCCCAGGGTGGGCAGGGCGAGGACGGTGATGACCAGCAGGGCGATCGCCCCGAGCAGCTTGGGGTGGCGTTCCACGAACGCGGACCAGCGGTGGGCGAACCCGGTGGGCAGTTCGGGCTCGGGCCCGTGCTCGGCGAGGCGGCGCCGCTCGCGCCGGCTCAGGGCGCGCATGCCGATGAGGGAGAGCAGGGCGGGCAGCAGGGTCACGGACGCGGCGACCGTGAGGACGACGGTGAGGGAGGCGGCTATCGCGACGCCGTTGAGGAAACCGAGCCGGAGGATCAGCATGCCCAGCAGGGCGATGCAAACGGTGGCACCCGCGAAGACGACCGCCCGTCCGGTGGTGGTGACCGCGTTCGCGATGGACTCGGCGACACCCAGGCCGCGTTTCAGCCCGCGTCGGTGCCGGGTGACGATGAAGAGCGCGTAGTCGATGCCGACGCCGAGCCCGATCAGCATGCCGAGCATGGGCGCGAAGTCGGCGACGGTCATGGCGTGCCCGAGGAGCACGATCCCGGCGTACGCGGTGCCCACGCCGACCAGGGCGGTGGCGATGGGCAGCAGCGAGGCGGCGAGCGAGCCGAAGGCGAGGAACAGCACCAGCGCGGCCACGAGGACGCCGACGATCTCGGCGACATGCCCGCCCGAGGGCTCGGTGAGGGCGACGGCGCTGCCGCCCAGCTCCACCTGGAGTCCGTCGGCCTCCGCGTCCTTGGCGGTGTCCACCACGGCCCGCGCCTCGGAGGTGTCGATGTCCTCGGCGGAGCGGTCGAAGGTGACGGTGGCGTAGGCGGTGTGCCCGTCGGCGCTGATCCGGCCGCCCTGCGCGTCGTAGGGGCTGACCACGGCGGCCACCCCGGGCAGGTCCGCGATCTTGTCCAGGGTCGCGGTCATCGTCTGTTCGACGTCGGCGTCGCGGACCGAGCCGGAGGTGACGTGCCAGACGACGGTGTCGTTGTCGCCGCCGAGGTTGTGGAAGCCGTCCTGGAGCAGCTGGGTGGCGCGGCCGGACTCGGTGCCGGGGACCTCGTAGTCGTTGGAGTACGCGGAGCCGGTGACGGCGGCGGCCGCGCTCACTCCGCCGAGGGCGAGGAGCCACAGGAGAACGACGACCAGGCGTCGTCGGACACACCAGCGTGCGAGGGCTGCCACGAACGTGCTCCCAGGGGGTGGTGAATTGTGGATCTTTGACCGGGAACAGTCGTCCGGATGTGAACGGCCCGCAAAGAACGCATGAGCAATGCGTGGTCCACTCTCGCAGGCAAAAGTGATCGTTTATCGCGATCGTGCGCTTATTCACAGGAGTGGGAGGCAGATCACAGGACAGTAACGGTCACTCTGTCACATCAGTCGAACTGGTCGCCCAGAGCCATCACCATGACGCCCGCGATCAGCAGCCACAGGGCTCTGCGGGTGCGCCCGCGGGAGCCCAGGAACGCCGCGAGCGCGCACACCGCGGCGCCGAAGGCGTAGGCCGCCGGCACGAGTGCGGGGGCGGAGCCGGCGGCGCGCAGGGCCGCCGCGGCCAGGCCGGCGAGGGCCAGCAGGGCGCCGGTGCCGGAGGCCGTCCAGCGGGCCCTCCGGGCGTCCAGCACCTGACCGTCGTACTCCTCCTGTATGTCGGATGGCTCGGAATTCGCAGGACCGTTCATGGCGGGCGAGCGTAGCGTGTTCCGCTGAGAGATCCCGGGCCCGTCCGGCCCCCGACCGAAGCAGGTGCGTTGTTTGAGCGTCCGACCGAGCTCCGCCGTATCCCTTTCCGTCTCTCAGGACTCAAGGAGCCCGTTCACCGATGCCAGACGACATCACCCCGAGGACCTCGCAGACCTCGAATGAGGACCTCACCCGACGGCTGACCCAGGCCCGCTACCCCCGCAGCAACAGCTACGACGCCCGCTGGGTCATCGAGAACCAGATGGGCCCGAACGCGCTGTGGCTGCTGGAGTGGCTCGCGCCCGCCCTGGGCCTCGACACCCTGCGGCCCTGTGCCCGCGTGCTCGACCTGGGCTGCGGCCGCGCGATGACCTCGGTCTTCCTGGCCAGGGAGTACGACGTCCAGGTCACCGCGGCCGACCTGTGGGTCAAGCCGGACGAGAACGCCAAGCGCATCGCCGAGGCCGGTTTCGCCGACCGGGTGCTTCCCGTGCACACGGAGGCGCACGACCTGCCGTTCGCCGAGGCGAGCTTCGACGCGATCGTGAGCATCGACGCGTACCAGTACTTCGGCACGAACGACCTCTATCTGCCCACGCTGACCCGGTTGCTGAAGCCGGGCGGGCGGATCGGGGTCGTGATGCCCGCGGTACGGGAGGAGCTGGAGGGCGACGAGCCCCCTGAGCACCTCAAGCCCTTCTGGGACGCCGGATTCTGGGCGTTCCACTCCGCCGCCTGGTGGCGGCGCCAGTGGACGCGCACGGGGGCCGTCGAGGTCGAGACCGCCGAATGGCAGCCCGACGGCTGGAAGGACTGGCTGCTGTGGAGCGAGGTCTGCGCCGAGGAGAGCCCCTACGCGTGGATGGCCGACATGGCCCGCGACTCGGTGGATCTGGTGCGCGCCGACGAGGGTCGGACGCTCGGATTCGTACGGCTCGTAGGACGCCGTAAGTAGCCGTGGACAGCCGTACGGCCCCGGAGGACATGTCCTCCGGGGCCGTACCGCGTGCCTTGTCGCGTGCTTCGGCTCAGCCTTCGCTGACGCCCAGCTTCTCCAGGATCAGCTCCTTGACGCGCGCCGCGTCGGCCTGACCGCGGGTCGCCTTCATGACCGCGCCGACCAGGGCACCGGCCGCGGCGACCTTGCCGGAGCGGATCTTGTCGGCGATGCCCGGGTTGCCGGCGATGGCCTCGTCGACGGCGGTGCCGAGGGCACCCTCGTCCGACACGACCTTCAGACCGCGCTTGTCGACGACCTCGTCCGGGGTGCCTTCGCCCGCGAGGACGCCTTCGATGACCTGGCGGGCCAGCTTGTCGTTGAGGTCGCCCTTCGCGACGAGCTCGGTGACCCGGGCGACCTGCGCCGGGGTGATCGCGAGTTCGTCGAGCGCCTTGCCCGACTCGTTGGCGCTGCGGGCGAGTTCGCCCATCCACCACTTGCGGGCGGAGGCCGCGTCGGCACCGGCGTCGATCGTGGCGACGATCAGGTCCAGGGCACCGGCGTTGAGGATCGCCTGCATGTCGAGGGCCGTGATGCCCCACTCCGCGACCAGGCGGTTGCGGCGGACCAGCGGCAGCTCGGGCAGCCCGGCCCGGATCTCCTCGACCCACTCGCGGGAGGGGGCCACCGGGACGAGGTCCGGCTCGGGGAAGTACCGGTAGTCCTCGGCCTCCTCCTTCACGCGGCCCGAGGTCGTGGACCCCGTGTCCTCGTGGAAGTGCCGGGTCTCCTGGATGATCGTCCCGCCGGACGACAGCACGGCCGCGTGCCGCTGGATCTCGAAGCGGGCCGCGCGCTCCACGGACCGCAGCGAGTTGACGTTCTTCGTCTCCGAACGGGTGCCGAACTTCTCGGTGCCGTGCGGGCGCAGCGACAGGTTCACGTCGCAGCGCATCTGGCCCATCTCCATGCGGGCCTCGGAGACGCCGAGCGCCTTGATGACCTCGCGCAGCTCACGGACGTAGGCCCGCGCGACCTCGGGAGCACGCTCGCCCGCGCCCTCGATCGGCTTGGTGACGATCTCGATGAGCGGGATGCCGGCGCGGTTGTAGTCCAGGAGCGAGTGCGAGGCGCCGTGGATGCGGCCCGTCGCGCCGCCCACGTGGGTCGACTTGCCGGTGTCCTCCTCCATGTGGGCGCGCTCGATCTCCACGCGGAAGGTCTCGCCGTCCTCCAGCTGGACGTCGAGGTAGCCGTTGAAGGCGATCGGCTCGTCGTACTGGGAGGTCTGGAAGTTCTTCGGCATGTCCGGATAGAAGTAGTTCTTCCGGGCGAAGCGGCACCACTCGGCGATCTCGCAGTTCAGCGCGAGACCGATCTTGATGGCCGACTCGATGCCGATCGCGTTGACGACCGGGAGCGCGCCGGGCAGGCCGAGGCAGGTGGGACAGGTCTGCGTGTTGGCGTCCTGACCGAGCTCGGTCGAACAGCCGCAGAACATCTTGGTCTTGGTGCCGAGTTCGACATGGACCTCGAGGCCCATGACGGGGTCGTACGACGCCAGAGCGTCCTCGTACGACACCAGGTCGGTCGTGGTGGTCACGGTCTGCATTCCCTCTCAGCCCAGCAGGACGTCGTCGTCGCCCAGCCGCTTCAGCTCGCGGTACAGGACGGCGAGGCCGGTGACGACGGCGACGGCGGCCACGGTCGCGTCGATCAGAACCAGCGTGTCGCTCTCGGCGCGCGCCTTCTTGAGCCGCTTGGCGACACCGATGGCGCCGAACGCCGTGGTGGCGATGGACAGGTACGTACCGGACTTGGACTTCTTGAAGTCCTTCGCCTTGGTCAGCTTGCTCACAGCGACGGTGCCTCCTCCAGGAGCGGGTGGCCCCACCTTTCCACGAAGGCGGCTTCCACGGCGGCGCCGACCTTGTAAAGACGGTCGTCCTTCAGGGCCGGGGCGATGATCTGCAGGCCGACCGGGAGGTTGTCCTCCGGGGCGAGACCGCAGGGCAGCGACATGGCCGCGTTGCCCGCGAGGTTGGTCGGGATGGTGCACAGGTCCGCGAGGTACATCGCCATCGGGTCGTCGGCGCGCTCGCCGATCGGGAAGGCGGTGGTCGGCGTCGTCGGGGAGACGATCACGTCGACCTGCTCGAAGGCCTTCTCGAAGTCCCGGGTGATGAGCGTGCGGACCTTCTGGGCGGAGCCGTAGTACGCGTCGTAGTACCCACTCGAAAGGGCGTACGTCCCGAGCATGATGCGGCGCTTGACCTCGGGGCCGAAGCCCGCCTCACGGGTGAGGGAGGTGACCTCCTCGGCCGAGTGCGTACCGTCGTCGCCGGTCCGCAGGCCGTAGCGCAGGCCGTCGAAGCGGGCGAGGTTGGAGGAACACTCCGAGGGCGCGATCAGGTAGTACGCCGACAGCGCCAGGTCGAAGGACGGGCAGTCCAGCTCGACGATCTCGGCGCCCAGCTCCTTGAGGAGGGCGACGGACTCGTCGAAGCGCTGGATGACACCGGCCTGGTAGCCCTCACCGCGGAACTGCTTCACGACGCCGACGCGCATGCCCTCGACGCTGCCGTTGCGGGCGGCCTCGACGACCGGCGGGACCGGCGCGTCGATGGAGGTGGAGTCCAGCGGGTCGTGCCCGGCGATGACCTCGTGGAGGAGCGCCGCGTCCAGGACCGTACGGGCGCAGGGGCCGCCCTGGTCGAGGGAGCTGGAGAACGCCACCATGCCGTAGCGGGAGACCGCGCCGTACGTCGGCTTGACGCCGACCGTGCCGGTGACGGCGGCCGGCTGGCGGATGGAGCCGCCGGTGTCGGTGCCGATGGCGAGGGGGGCCATGTGCGAGGCCAGCGCGGCGGAGGAACCGCCGCCGGAGCCGCCGGGGATCCGGGTGAGGTCCCAGGGGTTGCCGGTCGGGCCGTAGGCGCTGTTCTCCGTCGACGACCCCATGGCGAACTCGTCCATGTTGGTCTTGCCGAGGATGACGACGTCGGCGGCCTTCAGCCGCTTGGTGAGGGTCGCGTCGTACGGCGGGATCCAGCCCTCGAGGATCTTCGAGCCGACGGTCGTCGGGATGCCCTCGGTGGTGAAGATGTCCTTCAGCGCGAGCGGGACGCCGGCGAGCGGGCCGAGCTTCTCGCCCTTCGCCCGCTTCTCGTCGACGGCGCGTGCCTGTGCGAGGGCGCCTTCGCGGTCGACATGCAGGAAGGCGTGCACCTTCTCGTCGACGGCCTCGATCCGGGCCAGGTGGGCCTCGGTGACCTGCACGGCCGTGAGTTCACCGGAAGCGATCCTCGCGGCGGTCTCGGCGGCGGTGAGCTTGATGATGTCCGTCATGGCGATTAGTCCTCCCCCAGGATCTGCGGCACCTTGAAACGCTGCTGCTCCTGGGCCGGGGCGCCGGAGAGCGCCTGCTCGGGGGTGAGCGACGGACGGACCTCGTCCGCCCGCATGACGTTCGTCAGCGGGAGCGGGTGCGAGGTCGGCGGTACGTCTTGGTCGGCGACCTCACTGACGCGTGCGACCGCGCCGATGATGTCGTCCAGCTGTCCTGCGAAGTGCTCGAGCTCTTCGGGCTTCAGCTCCAGACGCGCCAGCCGTGCGAGGTGGGCGACCTCCTCGCGCGTGATGCCAGGCATGCAGCGATCCTCTGGGGTGAGTGTGTGTGGTTTGGGCTCAATCCTAGGGGGCGGGGGGCTCGGGCCGTTAAACGGTTTGCCGGGCCGCGGCCGCCGACGCCGATCGAGCCCCACCGGGGCCACCCGCACCCTGCCACGAAACCCGCACCGGCGGTGCGGGCGGGAACGGCTACTCGGCCGCCGGCAGGGCCGCCCGAGGACGCTGCCAACCGCGCGAACCCCGCGCCCGCAGCCACGCCGTCGTCTCCTCCGGCGGCATCGCCGCCGCCACCAGCCAGCCCTGTACGGCGTCGCAGCCCATGTCGCGCAGACGCTCCCAGGTCTCGTCGTCCTCGACGCCCTCCGCCACGACCAGGAGGCCCAGGGAGTGGGCGAGGTCGACCGTGCAGCGGACGATCTCCGCGTCCTCGGTGTCGACGGCCAGCTTGGCCACGAACGAGCGGTCGATCTTCAGTTCGCTGACGGGGAGGCGGCGCAGGTGGACCAGGGAGGAGTAACCGGTGCCGAAGTCGTCCAGGGACATCTTCACGCCGTGCCCGGTCAGCGCGGCGAGGGTGTCCGCGGCCCGCGAGGGGTCCTCCAGCAGGACGTGTTCGGTGATCTCCAGTTGGAGCGCTCCCGCCGGGACGCCGTGCCGGGCCAGCCGGGCGGCGACGGAGCCGGCGAAGCCCGGGGTGTGGACGTCACGCGGGGAGACGTTGACCGCCACCGGCACGAACAGGCCTTGCGCCCGCCACTCGGCGACCTGGGCGAGGGCCGTGTCGAGGACGTACTCGGTGAGGTGGGGCATCAGGCCGGACGACTCGGCGATGGCGATGAACTCGTCCGGCGGTACCTTCCCGCGCTCCGGGTGCACCCAGCGCACCAGGGCCTCCAGGCCGGCGACCTGTCCGTCGAAGCGGACCTTGGGCTGGTAGTGCAGCTGCACCTCGTGCGCGTCCAGGGCCCGGCGCAGATCGCCCAGGAGCCCGAGCCGGTCGGGGGTGTTGGAGTCCCGCTTGGACTCGTACACCTCCACTCCCGTACGGTCCCGCTTGGCCTGGTACATCGCCACGTCGGCGCGGCGCAGCAGCCCCTCGGCATCCAGGGCGTGGTCGGGGAAGACGGCGACCCCGGCGCTGGCCTCCAGGACGAGGGTGAGTCCGTCGAGGTCGAGCGGGGAGCTGAGGGCGGCGACCAGGTTGCGGGCGACCCGGGTCGCGGAGGTCGTGGAGTCGGCGACCGGCAGTAAGACGGCGAACTCGTCGCCGCCGAGCCGCGCCGCCTCCGCCCCGCGCGGCAGGGCGATCCGCAGCCGGTCGGCGATCTGCAGGAGGAGCCGGTCGCCGGCGAGGTGGCCGAGGGTGTCGTTGACCGAGCGGAAACGGTCGAGGTCGATGAGCATCAGGGCGGACCGGGCGCCGATGCGTTCGGCGTCGTCCAGGGCGGTCCAGATGCGCTCCAGGAGCCACTGCCGGTTGGGCAGTCCGGTCAGCGGGTCGCGCAGCTGCTCCTCGGCGCGGGCCCGGGCCATCCACAGGGTGGAGTCGAGGGCGATGAGTGGGATCGCGAACAGCGGGAGCAGCAGGGGCTTGGCGGCGGCGACCACGCAGACCAGCGGGGCGATGCCGAGCAGCGCGACCGCGACCAGACCCTGTCTGACCAGGGCGGTGCGGGCCACGGTGGGCAGACCCGCGTGCCGCGAGGAGTGCAGGTACCAGCCCAGGGTCCGGGTGACCGCGAGGTAGGCGATGGCGACCAGGACCACTTCGGGGCCGGTGTAGAAGGTCCAGCTGTCGGGGTTCCAGGGGGTCTCGACGGACGGCGACTGGCCGAACACGGCGAGGACCAGGGCGCCGGTGGCTATGCCGAGGATGTCCACCGCGCCGTGCAGGATGCCCTGCCGCCAGCGGTGGCGCCTGGCTATGCCGACCAGCAGGACGACGGTGAGGCTGACCATGCCGGCGGGCACCCAGCCGTACAGCAGCAGGACGGCGAGGGTCAGGGCGGCGCCCGAGCCGGTGCCGCCCCACCAGCGGGCGCGGCCGAGGGCGACCAGATGGCCGACGATGACTCCGGTCAGCACCGCCAGCGACCAGCCGACGGTGCCGGACGGGAAGAGGGCGTGGCCGCCGGTGAAGGCCCGGTAGAAGCCCGCGCCCAGCACGAAGCCGGCCGCCGCGACGACCGCCGTGGGCAGGGCGGGCCAGGACAGGTGCCGGTCGGATTCGGAGTGCGGCAGGCCGGCGGCGCGCTCGGCGGTGAGCTGTGGTGCACCGGGGCCGCGGGCCGCGGTGTAGGGTCCGGCGGCGCGCCCCTCCGCTCCCGGACGCTCCGAAGGCCGCCCGGCTCCCCACCGGCTCGTCCGCCATGCGCCGGCGAGCCGGCGCAGCCGTGAGTCCGGGGCGGCGCTATCGGTCGGTTCCATTCCCGTCCCTCTCACAGCCGGCGGTGCCCACGCCACGCGGCTCGTTCGCCCGACAAAACCCTCGACGGCGCCGCGTTGGAAAACCCTTCCCCTTGCTCATCAGGAGCAAGGGGATGCCCCGACCGCAGCTGGGCACGGCAGGCGCACATCTCAACAGTAGGCCGCAGAAGGCTTCCACGGGCAGCGGTCGTCGACGGTTGCCCGAATGCGCCCCGGCCACCCGTATGCATCTGGTATGCGCCGATCGGGTGGCCTTCAACCGCCGCTCCCCGCTACTCCTCCGTGGGAAGCGCCACATCGGTGGCCGCTTCCGGGCCCTGTTCCAGCAGCACGTCGAAGCCGTCCTCGTTCAGAACAGGCACCTTGAGTTGCATCGCCTTGTCGTACTTAGACCCTGGATTGTCACCCACGACCACGAAAGACGTCTTCTTCGAAACCGAACCGGTCACTTTCGCCCCCCTGGTCTGCAGTGCCTCCTTGGCCCCGTCGCGGGTGAAGCGCTCCAGGGTGCCGGTGACGACGACGGTGAGCCCTTCGAGGGGACGCGGGCCCTCGTCCTCCCCCGAGCCCTCCTCCTCCATGCGCACTCCCGCGGCCTTCCACTTGCGCAGGATCTCCTGGTGCCAGTCCTCCGCGAACCACTCCTTGAGGGACTTCGCGATGATCGTGCCGACGCCGTCGGTGTTGGCCAGCTCCTCCTCGCTCGCCTGCTCGATGCGCTCGATCGAGCGGAAGCCGCGCGCGAGGGCCTCGGCGGCGACCGGGCCGACATGGCGGATCGACAGACCGGTCAGGACGCGGGCGAGCGGGCGGTCCTTGGCGGCCGCGATGTTCTCCAGCATGGCGACGGCGTTCTTCTTCGGCTCGCCCTGCTGGTTGGCGAAGACGGTGGCGACCTTCTCCTCGCCGGTCTTCGGGTCGCGCTTGGGCAGACCGCTGTCCTGGTCGAGGACGTACGCCTTGATGGGCAGCAGCTGTTCGATGGTGAGGTCGAACAGGTCGCCCTCGTCGGTCAGCGGAGGCTGCTTCGGCTCCAGCGGCGCGGTGAGGGCGGCCGCGGCGACATAGCCGAAGTGCTCGATGTCCAGGGACTTGCGGCCCGCGAGGTAGAACAGACGCTCCCGCAGCTGCGCCGGGCAGGAACGGGCGTTCGGGCAGCGCAGGTCGACGTCGCCCTCCTTCATGGGCCGCAGCGCCGTGCCGCACTCGGGGCACTCGCTCGGCATCACGAACTCACGCTCGCTGCCGTCGCGCAGGTCGACGACCGGGCCGAGGATCTCCGGGATGACGTCACCGGCCTTGCGCAGCACCACGGTGTCGCCGATGAGGACACCCTTCAGCTTGACGACGTCCTGGTTGTGCAGGGTGGCGAACTCGACCTCGGAGCCTGCCACCGTCACCGGCTCGACCTGGGCGTACGGCGTGACCCGGCCCGTACGGCCCACGCCGACACGGATGTTGATGAGCTTGGTGTTGACCTCCTCGGGCGCGTACTTGTACGCGATCGCCCAGCGCGGGGCGCGGGAGGTGGAGCCGAGGCGGCCCTGGAGCGGGATCTCGTCGAGCTTGACGACGGCCCCGTCGATCTCGTGCTCCACGGAGTGCCGGTTCTCGCCGAAGTAGGCGATGAACTCCCTTACGCCGTCGAGGCCGTCGACCACCTTGTTGTGCTTGGCGGTGGGCAGGCCCCAGGACTTGAGGAGGTCGTAGCCCTGGGAGAGGCGGGTCATGCCGTCGAAGCCCTCCAGTGCGCCGATGCCGTGCACGACCATGTGGAGGGGGCGGGTGGCGGTGACGCGCGGGTCCTTCTGGCGCAGCGAACCGGCCGCCGCATTGCGCGGGTTGGCGAAGGGCTTGTCGCCGGCCTCGACCAGGCGCGCGTTGAGCTCCTCGAACTTCTCCATCGGGAAGTAGACCTCGCCGCGGATCTCCACGAGGTCGGGGACCTTGTCGCCGGTGAGGCGGTCCGGGATCTCGGCGATGGTGCGGACGTTGGGCGTGATGTCCTCGCCGGTGCGGCCGTCGCCGCGGGTCGCCGCGCGGGTGAGGCGGCCGTGCTCGTAGGTGAGGTTGACGGCGAGGCCGTCGACCTTGAGCTCGCACAGCAGGTGGTAGTCGGTGGTGCCGACGTCCTTGGCCACCCGCTCCGCCCAGGCCGCCAGCTCCTCGTCACTGAAGGCGTTGTCCAGGGAGAGCATGCGGGAGCGGTGCTGGACGGAGGTGAACTCGGTCTCGTACGCCCCCGCGACCTTCTGGGTCGGCGAGTCCGGGGTCCGCAGCTCGGGGTACTCCTCCTCGAGGGCTTCGAGGGAGCGCAGGAGCTTGTCGAAGTCGGCGTCGCTGATGACCGGCGCGTCGTTCACGTAGTACCGGAAGCGGTGCTCCTCGATCTGCTCAGCGAGCTTCGCGTGCTTCTCCCGCGCCTCGGCGGGCACCGTCGTCTCCGCTTGCTTGTCGCCGGCCACCGTGTTGTCCTCCCGTTACTCTGGGTTGTCCGCGAGGGATCTCGCCGCCTGGACGCAGTGGGCGAGAGCCTGGCGCGCGTACCCGGGGGAGGCCCCCGCGAGTCCGCACGCCGGAGTGAGGGTGACCGCCTCCGCGAGAAGTCCCGGATGCAGCCCCAGCCTGCGCCACAGCGTCCTGACACCCATGACGCTACCGGCAGGGTCTGACAATGCCGTGTCCGTGCCCGGCACGACACCGGCGAAGAGCCTCGTCCCCCCTTCCACCGCCTCGCCGATCGCGTCGTCGTCACGCTCGGTGAGGAGCGAGAAGTCGAAGGAGACCGCCGCCGCGCCCGCCCTTCGCAGCAGGGCGAAGGGGACGTCCGGTGCGCACGAGTGGACCACGACGGGGCCGCCGGCGTGAACCCCGACGACGTCGCGCAGGCCGGCCTCGACGACCTGCCGGTCCACGGCCCGGTGGGTCCGATAGCCGCTCGCGCTCCTCACCTGGCCCCGCAGGACGGCGATGAGGGAGGGCTCGTCGAGCTGGAGCACGACCTGCGCGCCGGGAACCCGACGCCGGACCTCCTCCAGGTGCAGCCGCAGCCCCTCCGCGAGCGAGGCCGCGAGGTCCCGGCAGGCGCCGGGGTCGGAGAGGGCGACCTCGCCGTTCCTCAGCTCCAGCGCGGCGGCGAGCGTCCAGGGCCCGACGGCCTGCACCTTCAGCTGCCCCTCGTACCCCTGGGTGAACTCCTCCAGCGCGTCGAGGTCCTCCCCCAGCCAGGACCGGGCCCGCTTGGTGTCCCGGCCCGGCCGGTCCCCGAGCCGCCAACCGCTGGGCTCCACGCGCGCGTACAGCTCGACGAGCATGCCCGCGGTACGGCCGATCATGTCGGCGCCGGGGCCGCGGGCGGGGAGTTCGGGCAGGAAGGGGAAGGCCTCGAAGGAGCCGGTGGCCGTCCTGGCGGCCTCACGGGCGTCGCCGCCGGGGAGGGAGCCGATGCCGGTGGCGGGGGCGAAGCGAAGGTCTGCGGTCACACCCGAAGCCTACGTACGGGACAGGAGAAGGTCCTCGCCGGTTCTCGCCCCCACCTGTGCCGTCAGCGACCAGGGCGGACCGTCAGGTCGTTGATCTCCGCGTCGCGCGGGAGGTCGATCGCCGTCAGGATCGTCGTCGCGACCGACTCCGGGTCGATCCACCGCGAGGGGTCGTAGTCCTTGCCCTCCTGCTGGTGGACCTTGGCCTGCATGGGGCTCGCCGTGCGGCCGGGGTAGACCGAGGTGACGCGGACGCCGTTCGCGTGCTCCTCGTGGCGCAGGGAGTCCGCCAGGGCCTTCAGGCCGTGCTTGGAGGCGGCGTACGCGGACCAGTCGGCGTGCGCGTTCAGGCCCGCGCCCGAGTTCACGAACACCACATGGCCCCGGGCCGCCCGGAGCTGGGGCAGGAAGTGGCGGGTCAGCTCGGCCGGGGAGACCAGGTTGACGTTCAGCTGGTGGCGCCAGGCCTTCGGGGTCAGGTCGCCCACCGGGCCGAGGTCGACCACGCCCGCGATGTGCAGCAGGGACTCCACCCGGTCCGGCAGCGACTGGTGCGAGAAGGCCCAGCTCAGCTTGTCCGGGTCGGCCAGGTCACCGACCAGCGTCCGGGCTCCCGGGAACTGCGCCGCCAGCTCCTTCGCACGGCCCGCGTCACGCGCGTGCAGCACGAGTTCGTCCCCGCGCGCGTGCAGCCGCCGGGCCACCGCCGCGCCGATGCCGGAGCCCGCTCCGGTGATCACATGTGTAGCCATGCCGTCATGCTCGCATCACCGCGTCACGGCGTACCGAGCGACTCCTCCAGGTACGCCAGCGCCCCGACCGGCTCCTCCGCGAAGAACACCAGCTCGGTGAGGGGGCGGGGCAGGAAGCCCTCGTCCTCCATCCGCCGGAACTGTTCCTTCAACCCGTCGTAGAAACCCGCGGTGTTCAGCAGCACGACCGGCTTCTCGGTGTGCCCGTGCTTCTTCAGCTCCAGGATCTCGGTCGCCTCGTCGAGCGTGCCCGTGCCGCCCACCATGATCACCACGGCGTCGGCCTTCTCCAGGAGCAGCCTCTTGCGTTCGGCGAGGTCCTTGGTGATCACCATCTCGTCGACGCCCGGACGGACCTTGGACGCCAGGAACTCCACGGAGACCCCGACGAGCCGTCCGCCCGCCTCCTGCACGCCGTCCGCGACCACCTTCATCAGGCCCACGTCCGAGCCGCCCCACACCAGGGTGTGGCCGCCCTTGCCCAGCAGCTTCGCGAACTCCCGCGCGGGGCGGGTGTAACGGTCGTCGAGGTCGGCGGCGGAGAGGAAGACGCAGATTCGCATGACGCCACCGTACGCGGGAAGAACCGGGGGCCCGCGAGCGCTCTTCCGGTATGGCCGAAGGACACACGATCACCATCGAGCAAGCCGACCAGCACGTGCGCGTGGTGCACGGCGACCAGGTCCTCGCGGAGAGCGCCCGCCCGCTGATCCTCAGGGAGACGGGCTGCCCCGCGCGGTACTACCTCCCCGCCGAGGACGTACGGCTCGACCTGCTGACCCCCTCCGACACCCACACCTACTGCCCCTTCAAGGGGACCGCGTCCTACTGGTCCCTGCCGGACGCACCCGACCTGGTGTGGTCCTATCCCGAGCCGAAGCCCGCCGTCGCCGAGATCAAGGACCACCTCTGTTTCTACGAGGTCGACGTGTCCTGACCGACGACTCCGCCGCCGTACGGCAGTCTCGACAGGCATGGACAAGAAGACCCTCTCGCGCGACGGCACGCCGATCGCGTACGAACGCACCGGGCAGGGCCCGGCCGTCATCCTCGTCAGCGGCGCGATGTCCACGGGCGGCACGGTCGCGCCCCTGGCCGTGCCGCTGTCCGAGCGGTTCGACGTCCTCGTGTACGACCGCCGGGGCCGCGGCCGGAGCGGTGACACGGCCCCCTACGCGGTGGCCCGTGAGGTGGAGGACCTCGCCTCCGTCATCGAGGCGGTCGGCGGCGAGGCGTGCCTGTGCGGCATCTCGTCCGGCGGTGCGCTGGTCCTGGAGGCCGCGGCGAGCGGACTGCCGGTGCGCCGGGTCGCCGTGTACGAGACGCCGTTCGCGGACTTCCTGGACGGCGGCGCCGAGCTCAACGCCGAGTACACCCGGGGTCTCGAGGCGGCACTCGCGGAGGGGCGACGCGGGGACGCGGTGGAGCTGTTCCTGCGGCTCACCGGCATGGGCGAGCAGATGATCCAGGGCGCCCGCCAGTCCCCCATGTGGCCCGGCATGGAGTCCGTCGCACCGACGCTCGCCTACGACAACGCGGTCATGGCCGGCGGTCTCGTCCCCCGGGAGCGGCTGGCCGCGATCACCGTCCCGGTGCTGGCCGTCGCGGGCGGCGCGAGCCCCGAGTGGATGCGCGAGGGCACCCGGGCGGTCGCGGAGGCGGCCCCGATGGGCTCGTACCGCGTCCTGGAGGGCCAGACCCACATGGTCGACCCGACGGCCCTGGCACCGGTACTGACGGAGTTCTTCGCCGACTGACGGCCCGGGCACGCGCAGGTGGCAGGACGTGGGCGTACGCGTACAAGGCGGGGCCTGGACGGACGCGGATGGCGGGATGTGGGCGTACGCATACGCGGCGGGACACCTTGGCGTGCGCGTGGGCGTGGGGGCGGCGATCGGCGCGCACGTCGGCACCCCACGGACACGCGGGTGGGGCCCCGTACGCGCGCGGGCCGTTCTCAGGCCGGGCAAGCGCGCAGGACCGTGCTTGCCCGCGGAGGCTCTCCACCGCCGCACGCGCGTGCCGGCGTCCTCGGCCTCCGGCGCCCGCACGGCGTCCGGTGGGTCGTCAGGACACGCCCGCCGTGGCCCGTACCGTCGACGCGATCGTCGCCGACCCCACCACGCGCGTGCCGTCGTACAGGACGATCGCCTGGCCGGGGGCCACCCCGCGGACGGGCTCCGCGAAGGACACGCGCAGCCGGCCGTCCACCAGCTCCGCCGTCACCTCGGTCTCGCCGCCGTGGGCGCGGAGCTGGGCGGTGTAGGTGCCGGGGCCGGTCGGGGCCGCGCCGCACCAGCGGGGCTTGATCGCGCTCAGGGCCGTGACGTCCAGGGCAGCGGCCGGGCCGACCGTCACCGTGTTGTTCACCGGCGAGATGTCGAGGACGTAGCGCGGCTTGCCGTCGGCTGCCGGGGTGCCGATGCGCAGCCCCTTGCGCTGGCCGATCGTGAAGCCGTACGCGCCCTCGTGGGTGCCGATCTTCGCGCCCGCCTCGTCGACGATGTCGCCCTCCGCCCTGCCGAGGCGCGAGGCGAGGAAGCCTTGGGTGTCGCCGTCGGCGATGAAGCAGATGTCGTGCGAGTCGGGCTTCTTGGCGACGGCGAGGCCCCGGCGCTCGGCCTCGGCGCGGATCTCGTCCTTGGTGGTGACGGTGTCACCGAGCGGGAACAGGGCGTGCGCCAGCTGCTTCTCGTCCAGGACCCCGAGGACGTACGACTGATCCTTCGCCATGTCGGAGGCGCGGTGCAGCTCCCGGGAGCCGTCCGCGAGCGTGACCACCTTCGCGTAGTGACCGGTGCACACCGCGTCGAAGCCCAGCGCCAGCGCCTTGTCGAGGAGCGCGGCGAACTTGATCTTCTCGTTGCAGCGCAGACAGGGGTTGGGCGTGCGGCCGGCCTCGTACTCGGCGACGAAGTCCTCGACGACGTCCTCGCGGAAGCGGTCGGCGAGGTCCCAGACGTAGAACGGGATGCCGATGACGTCGGCGGCGCGGCGGGCGTCGCGTGAGTCCTCGATGGTGCAGCAGCCACGCGCGCCGGTGCGGAACGATTGGGGGTTCGCGGAGAGCGCGAGGTGGACGCCGGTCACGTCATGGCCGGCCTCGGCGGCGCGGGCGGCGGCGACGGCGGAGTCCACTCCGCCGGACATGGCGGCGAGTACACGAAGGGGGCGCGGCGTGGTGTCAGTCATAACCCCTCAAGAGTACGGGGGCGCGGGAACCGAAGCCCACGCGTATCCGTTGACGATCACATGGGGGCGAAACCAGCATCCGAGGACGGCGACCGGCGCATCGGTCGCCGCGCTCTGCTCGTCGGCGGGACGGCCGCCGCCGTGGGCTCGGCCGTGCTCGCCCGGGACGAGCTGGCGCGGCTGTGGTGGCGGGCGCCGGGAGTGGAGAAGCCGCGGGTCGAGGGCGCGGTCGACTTCGGCGGCGCGCGGTGGGTGGCGGCCTCGGAAGCGAACTGGCGGCGCGCGGACCGGCCCGACGACTACGGCATAGACATGGTGGTCATCCATGTCACCCAGGGCAGTTTCGCGAGCGCGGTCAAGGTGTTCCAGGACCCGGGGCACGGCGCGGCGGCGCACTACATCGTCGGCAAGGACGGCCGCATCACGCAGATGATCCGCGAGCTGGACGTGGCGTACCACGCGGGCAACCGCTCCTACAACGAACGCAGTGTGGGCATCGAGCACGAGGGATTCGTCGACCGGCCCGAGGACTTCACGGACCGGATGTACGCGGCCTCGGCCCGGCTCACGGCCCGGATATGCGTGCGGTACGACATCCCCGTCGACCGCGAGCACATCATCGGCCATGTCGAGGTGCCGGGGACGGACCACACCGACCCGGGCGAACACTGGGACTGGGACCGGTACATGAAGCTGGTGCGGCAGGCGCGGCAGGCCCCCGCGCAGGTATGAACTTCCGGCGCGGATCGCGCGCCCGACATGTCCCGCGCCCCGATCATGACCTGCGGATCGTCAACGCGGCTTTTCCACAAGGGAGTTGATTCGAGCCCCGCCTTCACAGTTTCCCGGGCTCGCACCCAGCTTGGCCCCAGTCCTCGCACAGCCCTTGGGTCGAGGCTCCCCGGCCATGACACACACCACAGACGGCCTGGGGGCCAAGCCCGAGCATTCCAAGGAGAGCAGAGGCCACAAGAAGGGTCTGCACCGGCGGAAGTTCCTCGGCGGAATGGCCGGGGTGGGCCTCGGCGCCGTGGGAGCGGCGGGAGCCGCCTTCTCGCTGCTGACCGAGGGCACCCGCAGCAAGGCGGCCGCCGCGACGGACGGCACCCTCACCATCCCGGACCTGCTGGAGGGCACCACGTCCGACGGCACCACCACCTTCACCCTGGCGGCACAGACCGGCAGCGCCGAAGTGCTCAGCGGGGTCACCAGCACCACCGCGGGTTACAACCAGTCGTTCCTCGGCCCCACCCTGAAGTGGACCAAGGGCGACACCGTGCTGCTGAACATCACCAACAATCTGTCCGAGGACACCACCGTCCACTTCCACGGCGTCCACGTCCCGCCCAAGATGGACGGCGGGCCGCAGAACGCCTTCTCCGCCGGGACGACCTGGTCCCCCACCTTCACGGTCCTGGACGAGGCCAAGACCCTCTGGTACCACCCGCACGCCCTGGGCACCACGGCCAAGCAGGCCACCCACGGCCTCGCCGGGATGATCATCGTGGAGGACGACTCCGACACCTCCGCCGCGCTGCCCGGCGACTACGGGGTGGACGACATCCCGCTCGTCTTCCAGTGCCTGGCCGTGGACAGCGCCGGTGACATCAAGTACGACCAGAGCGGCTACCTCAGCTCCGGCCTCAGCTTCCCGGTGCTGGTGAACGGCGAGAACGTCGACGACACCACCCTCGCCTTCGCCGCCACGAAGACCCGCAACCGCTTCCGGGCGCTCAACGCCTCGCCCTCCGACATCATCACCATCCAGCGCAGCGACGGGGGCACGCTGACCCAGATCGCCACCGACCAGGGCTATCTGGCCGAGGCGGCCGAGGTGACCGCCATCCGGCTGGTGGCCGGGGCGCGCGCCGAGTTCGTCATGGACGTCACCGCGGACGTCACCCTCCAGGTGGTCATCACGACCGGCTGGATCCGCGGCGGCTCCGGCACGTACGACTTCCTCACCGTCACGGCGGGCGGCACCGACACCCCGGACGACCTGCCGAGCACCCTCAACACCATCGAGCGGTACGACACCTCGGACTTCACGGCCCGCACCATCACGCTCAGCAACACGGGCGCGACGATGAAGATCAACGGTTCGGCCGGGCTCACCATGTCCAGCATGGCCATGATCAGCACCACGCTGGGCGCGAAGGAGGTCTGGACGATCACCAACGCGAGTCAGCTGGAGCACTCGTTCCATCTGCACGACGTGCCCTATCAGCTCGTCTCCATCAACGGCGAGGAGCCCACCGGGGTCGATCTCGGCTGGTACGACACGTTCGAGGTGGTCGGCGGCGGGGAGATCGTGATCGCGATGGAGTTCACGGACTTCGCCGACGACACGTACATGTACATGCTCCACTGCCATCTGCTCCAGCACGAGGACGAGGGGATGATGGCCTCCCTCATGGTCACGGAGAGCTGAGACCGGAGCACGGCTGCCGCCGGCGCCGGGGCCAGGGCCGGGGCCGGGGCCGGGGCCGGTGGCAGCCTCTGGCCCAGGGCGGGCGCGGAGGCGATCAGGAACGCGCAGAGGCAGCGGTTCGCACCCGGAGGGTCCTGCTTCGGGTCCGTAGCTTCGGGTGCGTAGCTTCGGGTGCGTTGCTTCGGGTGCGTTGCTTCGGTTCCGTTACGTCAGCCCTGCCGCGCGGGCGCGTTCCACCGCCGGGCCGATGGCCTTGGCGACCGCCTCGACGTCGGCCTCGGTGGAGGTGTGGCCGAGGGAGAAGCGCAGGGTGCCGCGGGCCAGGTCGGGGTCGGTGCCGGTGGCCAGCAGGACATGGCTGGGCTGGGCGACGCCCGCGGTGCAGGCGGAGCCGGTGGAGCACTCGATGCCCTGGGCGTCCAGGAGGAGGAGCAGGGAGTCGCCCTCGCAGCCGGGGAAGGTGAAGTGGGCGTTGGCCGGAAGACGGCCCCCCGGCGCCGGGTCGCCGCCGAGGATCGCGTCCGGGACCGCCGTACGGACCGCTTCGACCAGGGCGTCGCGCAGGGTGCCGATCTCGATCTCGAACCACTCGCGCTGTTCGGCGGCGAGGCGGCCGGCCACGGCGAAGGAGGCGATGGCGGGGACGTCGAGGGTGCCGGAGCGGACGTGGCGCTCCTGGCCGCCGCCGTGCAGGACGGGTACCGGGGTCCATTCACGGCCGAGGACGAGCGCTCCGATGCCGTACGGGCCGCCGATCTTGTGGCCCGAGACCGTCATCGCGGCGAGCCCGGAGGCGCCGAAGTCGACGGGGATCTGGCCGAAGGCCTGGACGGCGTCGGCGTGCAGCGGGATGCCGAACTCGGCTGCGACGCCGGCGAGTTCACGGACCGGAAACACGGTGCCGATCTCGTTGTTGGCCCACATGACCGTGGCCAGGGCGACGTCGTCGGGGCTCTGGGCGATGGCCTCGCGCAGCGCGTCGGGGTGGACCCGGCCGTGCTTGTCGACGGGGAGGTACTCGACGGTGGCGCCCTCGTGTTCGCCGAGCCAGTGGACGGCGTCGAGGACCGCGTGGTGTTCGACCGGGCTCGCGAGGACCCGCGTCCTTGCGGGGTCCGCGTCGCGCCGGGACCAGTACAGGCCCTTCACGGCGAGGTTGTCGGCCTCCGTGCCGCCGGAGGTGAAGACGATCTCGCTGGGGCGGGCGCCGAGCGCCTCCGCGAGGGTCTCGCGGGATTCCTCGACCGTGCGACGGGCCTTGCGGCCGGATGCGTGGAGGGAAGAGGCGTTGCCGGTGGCGCCGAGGTGGGCGCTGAGTGCCTCGACCGCCTCGGGAAGCATCGGGGTGGTCGCGGCGTGGTCGAGGTATGCCATGGTGACGCCGATTCTACGGGTCGCAGACGGGCGCCCTCAGGCCAGGACCGGCCGGTGCCGGCGGCCTCAGAGGTTCCAGGACACCGTGCTGTCGAACTGCATGAAGGCCACCAGGACCAGCAGGTCGGCCACGCCGAGTCCGAGGCCCAGGTAGGCGCGCCCGCGGCGGGTGGTGCCGCGCCACAGGGCCACCGAGGCCAGGACGATGGCGATCGGGCCGAGGAAGACGTTGAGGACGAGAAGGCCGAGGAGGCCGAGGACGAAGGACGCCACAGCCATGCCGTCGGCGTCACGGGCGCCGGTGCGGGGGGTGGCCTGCGCGGTGAGCTGCATGGTGATCAGTGCTCCTGGGGACGGTGGGGCGGCGGTCAGTGGGACGGGGTGCGGCGGCGGGCGTGGCGCTCGCGGAGCGCGAAGACGCCCAGCCAGACGGCGATCACGGCGGCGGCGACGGCGGTGAAGGTGAACGGCGCGTGGGCGACGGTGCCCAGGACGACGCCGAGCAGCATGAGTGCGGCGACGAGGAACAGCATGGGACGGATCCCCCTCCGATACGGCTGTCGTTGCGTGGGTCGTTACGTTTGGGTGAACAGTTGTGGTTACAGTTGTTCACTGACTCCAGAGTCTAGCGCGTCCTACGGCTTTCCAATTACGGAGAACAGTTGTTAACTGGATGACATGAGTCACACCCTCGGCATCCGGCAGGCACAGAAGCAGAAGACCCGACAGGCGCTCCTGGACGCGGCGCTCGTCCTGCTGGAGGAGCAGAGCCTGAGCAGCCTGGGCCTGCGTGAGGTCACGCGGGCCGTGGGCGTCGCCCCGACCGCCTTCTACCGGCACTTCCGCTCCACCGCGGATCTCGGTGTGGCCCTGGTCGAGGAGGCGCTGGGCAGCCTGCACCCGATGATCCGGACGACGGTGTCCACGTCCGACGACCACACTCAACGCATCCAGCGCGCGGTCGAGTTGATCGCCGGCCATGTGGACGCGTACCCCGCCCACGTCCGTTTCATCGCCCGGGAGCGACATGGCGGGGTCCAGCCGGTCCGGGAGGCCATCCGGGAGCAACTGGCCCGGTTCGGGCAGGAGGTGAAGGACGAGCTGGCCAAGGACCCGGTGTCCGTCGGCTGGAGCGACGACGACCTGCTGATGCTGGCCAATCTCTACGTGGACCAGATGCTGATCACGGCCTCCCTGTTCCTGGAAGCCCTGGAGGCACCCGCGGAGGAACGGGAGCGCGTCTGCCAGGTGGCGGAGCGTCAGATGCGGCTCATCGGCACCGGCCGTCAGCACTGGCTGGACTAGGTCGGCCGAGGCACGGCGACGCAAAGGGGCTAGGCGAAGGACGACACAAAGGGCGGCACAAAGGGGTGGCCCCCCGTTCACCGGGAGTGCCGCCCCTGCCGTACGGCGTCCGGCGTCCGGCGTCCGGCGCCGGGTCAGCTCTTGGTCGCGGCCGCACTCGCAGCCGCGCTGGGCGCACCGCTGGGCGCGCCCACTCGGAGCCGCACCGCCCGCGCCGCCGCCGGGTCAGCTCTTGGTCGCGGCCGCACTCGCAGCCGCGCTGGGTGCACCGCTGGGCGCGCCGCTCGGGGCCGCCCCGCCCGCGCCGCCGCCGGGGCCGCCACAGCCGCCCACGCCGCCGCCGGGGCCGCCCTGACCACCCTGGCCGCCCTGGCCGCCCCCGGGACCGCCGCTCGGCATGCCGGAGGGGTTGGCGCTGGGCGCGCCCGAGGGCCGCGCGGTCGCGTCGCCGGTCGGGGCGCCCGAGGGGGCGCCGCTCGGCATGCCGGAGGCGTTGCCGGTGGGGGCCTGACAGTTCTGCTGCTGCCCCGAGTTGCCGCTGTCGGAGGTCGAGGACGAGTCGCCCGAACCGCAGGCCACCAGGGCGAGGGGCGAGAGCGCCAGCAGGGCGACGGCGGGGAGGAGACGCACACGCTTCATGAGAGACAGCTCCAGGGAGGATGAGGAGGACCTGAGGCCGGGAACTCTCGCAACGGCCCCTGAGCCTTCCTTGAGTCCGGCCTGTCCCCGGCCTGTGCGCAGGGCAAAGCGCGGCTAAAGCAGCCCCGTTGAGCTGGGGTTACGTCCGGAGCGCCCGCCTACTGGCTGGTACAGAGCCGTGACAGACGCGGCCGCGCGGGCCACCTCCTCACGCACCTCGGGCGGTGCGAGGACCTCCACCCGGTCGGAGAACTGCAGGAGTTGGCGGGCCTCACCGACCACCCCGAGGCGGAGCCGGGCCGTCACCCACGCGCTCGCGCCGTCGTCCTCGGGGAGTTCGCGCAGGTACGGCGCCATCAGCCGCAGGAACAGGTCGAGTCGGTCGCGGCGGACGCGCACGGTGACGTCGATGCCGCCGGGTCGCTCCTCGACGCGGCGGCGCAACACCGCCCAGGCGTCGGCGAGTTCGACCCCGGGCCGGCGCTTGACGGGCGTGTCCAGGACGGCCGCGGAGTGCACCCGGTCGGCGCGGAACAGCCGCGGGAGCCCGCGCCGGTCGGCGACCAGGTACCAGACCCCGGCCTTGGAGACGAGGCCGTACGGGTCGACGGTGTACGTCCGTGTCGTGCGCTCGCCGCTGTGCCGGTACCGCAGTCGCAGGCGGCGGTCGGCGAAGACCGCGTCCTGCAACACGTCCAGGTCGACGGCGGGTTGCGGTCCGCCCTGCCAGCGGGTGGCGTCGACCAGGACGCGCCGGGAGGTGGCCTCGGCGGCCGGGCGGTGCGGGGCGGGCAGCGCGGCCATCACCTTGCGCAATGCCGAGCCGAGGGCGGAGTCCAGACCGAGGGCCGCGTGGGCGCCCTGGGCGGCCAGGACGAACAGGGCGCGCGACTCGTCGGCGGTCAGGCCGGTGACGTCCGTGCGGAAGCCGGCGAGGAGTTCGATGCCGCCGTGCCGCCCGCGCTCGGCATAGACCGGGACACCCGAGGCGGAGAGGGCTTCGACGTCCCGGTAGACCGTGCGGACGGAGACCTCCAGCCGCTCGGCGAGTTCGGGGGCGGTCACCCGGCCGCGGGTCTGGAGCAGGAGCAGGATCGACAGGAGGCGGTCGGACTTCACCGCACCAGGATCCATCCCTGGGCCGGGCTCAGCCCAGCCGCACCCTCGCCAACTGCCGTGACTGGGCGACCAGCCGGTCCTCGCTGTCCCAGACCTCCGCGTCCTCCTCCAGGAAGCCGCCGGCGAGGTTGCGGGTGGTGATGGAGACACGGAGGGGGCCCGGGGCCGGGCGGCAGCGCACGTGGACGGTCAGCTCGACCGTCGGCACCCAGCCCTTGAGGCCGATCTCGAAGGCGGTGGGCGGCAGCGCGTCCACCGCGAGCAGCAGCGAGAGGGGGTCCATGTCCCGGCCGTCCGCGAGGCCGAACCAGGAGCGCATCTCGCCCTTGCCGGAGGGCGCGCCGAGAGCCCAGCCCAGGGTCGACGGGTCGAGCTTGAGCATCAGCCGGTCGGTGATGGCGGAGCTGCCCTCGACCGGGGCGGGCCCGTCCTGGGGGCCGAAGCACTGGTCCATCGGCGGGATCAGGGGCGGCTCGGCCGTCGTACGGACGTCGTCGGGGAGGGTGTCGAGATCGCCGTAGGAGGCGAGGACGCGGATGCGTTCGACCTCCCTGCCCTCGTCGTCGTACTGGAAGAGCGAGGCCTGGCCGGTGGAGAGGGTGCGGCCGGTGCGGACGACGTCCGTGCGGATCACCGCGGGGCCCGGCTGGGACGCGGTCAGGTAGTGCGCGGAGATCGTGAACGGGTCGGCGTGCGGCAGGGCGTCCGCGAGGGCGCGGCCCAGGACGGCCAGGAGGTAGCCGCCGTTGACGGCGCTGATGATCGTCCAGCCCGCGGAGAGGTCGATGTCGTAGACGCCGGGTGCGCGGCGGGTGACCGCGGTGTCCCGGTCGAACTCGCTGTCGCCGATCGTGGCGCGCGTGACGGAGGCTGCTTCTGGCATGGCTGAACGGTACAACAACCGACTACTAAGCGGTAGCTTTGTAACGCCTCTCACGTGGATCACCCCAGGTGAGACCCGGGCAATTCTTCGGTAAGTGTCCGTACTCGCCCGTAAACCCCTCCCCCGGCATCCCCCTCTACAGGGACATGAGCCTCACCGGGACCACGTTCCTCTACACGCTGATCGTGCTGTCCGTCGTCGCCCTCGTGCTTCCGCTGGCCCTGTGGTCGCGGCTTCGGGGACCCCGGATCGCACGCGCCGTCGCCCGCGTACTGATGGTGCTGTTCGCCCAGGGCACCGCCGTCGGCCTCGTCTTCGTCCTGGTCAACAACCAGAACAACCTGTACGACAACTGGGCCGACCTGCTCGGCACCGGCAACCACGTCCAGCAGGCCGCCGACCTGGGTGCCGACGGCACCGGCGGCATCTCGCTGAAACGGTTGCCCAAGGTGAGGCAGCACTTCACGAACGCCTCCGGACCCGGCATGAAGGGCGTACGGGTCACCCAGCTCAAGGGCCGGGTCTCGGGGGTGAACGCCGAGGTCTACGTCTGGCTGCCGCCGCAGTACGGCGAGCCCGCCTACCGGCACCACAAGTTCCCCGTGGTGGAGCTGCTGTCGGGCTATCCCGGCTCGGCGAAGGCCTGGTTCGGGTCGCTGCACGCGGTGAACCAGCTGCAACCGCTGATGCGGGACGGCAGGGTGGCGCCGTTCATCCTGGTCGCCCCCCGCATGAACCTGCTGGCCGGGGTGGACACCGGCTGCGCCAACATCACGGGCACGGTCAACGCCGACACCTGGCTCAGCGTCGACGTCCCGAAGATGATCACGGACAACTTCCGCGCCCAGTCCGGGCCTGCGGGCTGGGCCGCCGCCGGGTACTCGGCGGGCGGGCACTGCGCGACCAAGCTCGCCGTCGCCCACCCCGACCGCTACCGGGCCGCGGTGAGCATGTCCGGCTACAACGACCCGATCGGCGAACGCAACTCGCTGGCCGCCGAGACACCCGCCCTGCGCCGCGCCAACAACCCCTATCTGCTGCTGCGCGAGGCCCGCACCCCGCCCGCGATCGCGCTCTACCAGTCCGGTCAGCCGGGCGACGGCTACGAGGCCGCCATGGGCCTCGAACAGGTCGCGAAGGCGCCGACGACCGTGCACGTGGTCTACATCCCGAAGAGTGCCGGCGGCCACAACATGGCGCTGTGGCGGCCGCAGGTGGTCCCGGCGTTCCGCTGGCTGACCGAGGAGATGGGGCTGCTGCACGGCCGGGCGGGCGCTACTCCTCACGCACGGTCGACCGGCGGTTCCAGGCCCGCGGAGCTCGCCAGTGGAACCGCATCGCGAGCAGGCGCAGCACGAAGGCCGTGAGCGCGGCGAGCCCGCTGGTGAACGGGGTGAGGGCGTCGTAGCGGATGCACAGGACCACCATGGTGGCGCCGACGATCGCCGGGACCGCGTACAGGTCGCGGTCCCAGCGCAGCAGTGAGGGCACCTCGTTGGCGAGCACGTCCCTGAGCACACCGCCGCCGACGGCGGTGGCGAGCCCCAGAGTGGCGGACTGGGTGAGGCCCAGTCCGTACTCGTACGCCTTCGTCGTCCCGGCGACGCAGAACAGGCCGAGGCCCGCCGCGTCGAAGACGTTCACACCGACCTGGATGCGCTCCACGTGCGGGTGCAGGAAGAAGACCAGGAGCGCGGCGAGCAGCGGGGTGATGAAGTAGCCGAGATCGGTGAACGCGGCAGGCGGCACCGCGCCGATGATCAGGTCCCGGAACAGCCCTCCGCCCAGCGCGGTGACCTCGGCGAGGACGGCGATGCCGAAGACGTCGAAGTTCTTGCGGACGGCCAGCAGCGCGCCGGAGATGGCGAACACGAAGATGCCGACGAGGTCGAGCGTGTGCTGGACGGAGGGAGTGAACAGTTGCTGGAGCACACCGCATTCTTGCGCAGAGGCTGTTACCGGGCCGGTTTGCCCGTGGTGAAGAGCCAGGTGCGGAACAGGTCGTCCAGTTGCTGTCCGCTGACCTTCTCCGCGAGGCCGATGAAGTCGGCCGTGTTCGCGTTGCCGTAGCGGTGGAGCTTCGTCCAGGCCGGCAGCAGCTTGAAGAACGCGGTGTCGCCGATCCGTTCGCGCAACGCCTGGAGGGTCATCGCGCCGCGCTGGTAGACCGCGGACGCGAACATCGTGTCCCGCTGCGGGTCGCCGACGGTGATCTGCCAGAAGGCGCTGTCGGCCGGACGGGCGTCGTAGGCGGCGACGAAGGAGTCGTGGGCGCTGCGCGTGCCCTTGTGCTCGGCCCACAGCCACTGGGCGTAGGTGGCGAAGCCCTCGTTGAGCCAGATGTCCTTCCAGCGCTCGACGCTCACGGAGTCGCCGAACCACTGGTGGGCCAGTTCGTGCACGATCGTCGTCTCGCTGCGCACCGCCGAGTAGGCCGGCTTGGTCTGCACCTCCAGCGAGAACCCGGCCTGCGGCATGTCGTCGACGATCGCGCCGGTCTCCTCGAAGGGGTACGGCCCGAAGACCTGGGACCAGTAGTCGGTGGCGTCGGCGGTGACGGCGTACACGTCGACGTTGTTGCTGTTGGCGAGGACCGGGTCGATGGCGACGTAGATCGGGGTGCCGCCCGGGGTGGTGCCGGTGCGGACGTCGAACTTCCCGATGGTGGCGGTCGCGAGATAGGTCGCCATCGGCTTCTTCTCGCGCCAGTGGGTGTACGTCGAGCCGCCCTTGTCGTACGTCGACACGAGCCGGCCGTTGGACACGGCGGTCAGGCCCTTCGGGGTCCTGATACGGATGTCGTAGGCGGCCTTGTCGGAGGGGTGGTCGCTGGAGGGGAACCAGGTGGAGGCGGCGTTGGGTTCACAGGCGACGAAGACACCGTCGGGGGTCTTCATCCAGCCGTAGTCGGAGCCGAACACGATGGGTCCGTTGAGGGGTTCCGGGACGCCGCCGTAGGTGACGGCGACGGTGAAGTCCCTGTTCTTGCGCAGGGATTGGCGCGGGGTGATGTGGATCTCGTCGCCGTCGCGCGTGAACCGGGCCCGTCTGCCGTCGACTTCGACCTTGGTGACTTCCAGCTTCTGGAGGTCGAGGTCGAAGGAGGAGAGGTTCTGGGTGGCGCGGGCGGAGAGTGTCGTACGGCCGTCCAGACGGTCGGTGTCCGGGTTGTACGCCACGTCGAGGGTGTAATGGCGGGCGTCGTAGCCGCCGTTGCCGAGGTTCGGGAAGTAGGGGTCCCCGATGCCGGGGGCGCCGGGTTTGGGTCCCGGGGCGGCCGCGATGACAAAGAAGGAAGCCGCCGCGGTCGCGACGGCTCCTAAGCGTGCCGAACGGGAGAGTCTCATGGTGTCGTCCCTTTCGAGCGTGTGCCGATAAGTCGGACACGGACGACTCTTCACTCTCCCGTTCGGGCATGTGCATGACTTTGCCAACTCGTCATGCGTTACTTGTCGGTTGACTCCTGACCGGGGGTTTCCGGTTCGTCGGCCGACTCACCGGTCTCGAGCGGTGCCGTCCTCGCGCCGGGCCCCGTCTTCCCGGTCGTGGCCTTGGCATCCACCGCGGCCTCCGCCTCAGGCTGCTCCGCCGTCTCCGCGGCAGCCTCGGTGTCGCCCTCCCGGGGGGACTCCACCTCCGCCGCCACCGCCGCCGACGTCGCCGCCGACTCCGCGAGGACCTCCTCGGCGACCAGCCCGGCCGCCTCCTTGGCGACCGACAGCAGGACCGTGTCCTGGGGCGCCTGGTCCGCGAAGTTCTCGGGGTGGTGGCAGGCCACGCGCTGGCCCGGGCGCAGCTCGATCAGCTGCGGCTCCGTGGTCCGGCAGATCTCCGTCGCCTTCCAGCAGCGCGTGTGGAAGCGGCAGCCGGAGGGCGGGGAGATCGGGGACGGGACGTCGCCGCGCAGCAGGATGCGCTCGGACTTGGCGCCCCGGCGCTTGGGGTCCGGCACCGGGACCGCCGACATCAGCGCCTTGGTGTACGGGTGCATCGGCGCCTCGTACAGCGAGGTGCGGTCGGCGAGTTCGACGATCTTGCCGAGGTACATCACCGCGATGCGGTCCGAGACATGCCGTACGACGGACAGGTCGTGCGCGATGATCACGTAGGTGAGGCCGAGCTCCTGCTGGAGGTCGTCCATCAGGTTCACGACCTGCGCCTGGATCGACACGTCGAGGGCCGAGACCGGCTCGTCCGCCACCACCAGCTTCGGCTTCAGGGCGAGCGCGCGGGCGATGCCGATGCGCTGGCGCTGGCCGCCGGAGAACTCGTGCGGGTAGCGGTTGTAGTGCTCGGGGCTCAGGCCCACCAGCTCGAGGAGGCGCTGGACCTCCTTCTTCACCCCGCCCTCGGGCTCCACGCCCTGGAGACGGAAGGGTGCCGAGACGATTCCGCCGATGGTGTGGCGCGGGTTCAGCGAGCCGTACGGGTCCTGGAAGATCATCTGGATGTCCCGCCGCAGCGGACGCATCCCGGCCGGCTTCAGCCGCGTGATGTCCTGGCCCTCGAAGTGGATCGAGCCGCCGGTCGGCTCCTGGAGACGGGTGATGACCCGGCCCATGGTCGACTTGCCGCAGCCCGACTCGCCGACCACACCGAGCGTCTCGCCCTTGCGGACCTCGAAGTCGATGCCGTCGACCGCCTTGACCGCGCCGACCTGGCGCTGGAGGACACCCTTGCGGATCGGGAAGTGCTTCTGGAGGCCCTCGACCTTGAGCAGCACCTCGCGCTCGTCGGGGGCGGTCGTCACGTCCGCGTCCTTCTTCGTCTCACTCACAGCTTCGGCGCAATCTCTTCGGTCCAGATCCGCGTGCGGTCCTCCAGCGAGAGGTGGCACGCGGAGAAGTGCCCGGCGCCGACCTCTTGGAGCTCCGGGCGCACGGTACGGGTGACATCGCCCTTGGGGATGTCCGCGTACGGGCAGCGGGGGTGGAAGGCGCAGCCCGAGGGGACGTTGATGAGGCTCGGCGGCTGACCCTTGACGGGGATGAGCCGCTCGGAGGTCTCCCGGTCGATGCGCGGCATCGAGCCCAGCAGACCCCAGGTGTACGGGTGCTGCGGGCGCTCGAAGACGTCGTCGACGCTGCCGCGCTCCACGCACCGGCCGCCGTACATCACGAGGACGTCGTCGGCGATCTCGGCGACCACACCCAGGTCGTGGGTGATGAGGACGACCGCGGAGCCGAACTCCTTCTGCAGGTCCCGGATGAGGTCGAGGATCTGCGCCTGGACGGTGACGTCCAGGGCGGTCGTCGGCTCGTCCGCGATGAGCAGCTCGGGGTTGTTGACGAGCGCCATGGCGATCATCGCGCGCTGGCGCATACCGCCGGAGAACTCGTGCGGGTAGCTGTCGATCCGCTTGCCGGGCTCGGGGATGCCGACCCGGTCGAGCATCTCGATCGCCCGCTTGCGCGCGGTCTTCTTGTTGACGTCGTGGTGGACCCGGTACGCCTCCACGATCTGGTTGCCGATCGTGTAGTACGGGTGCATCGCGGACAGCGGGTCCTGGAAGATCATCGCCATCTCGCGGCCGCGCAGCCGGCGCACCTCGTCCGGGTCGGCGGAGATCAGTTCCTTGCCGTCCAGCCAGATCTCGCCGGACATCTGGACGTTCTTGCCGCGTGCGCCCAGCCGGTGCAGGCCCATGATGGCCAGCGAGGTGACGGACTTGCCGGAGCCCGACTCGCCCACGATGCAGAGGGTCTTGCCCTTCTCCACCTGGAAGCTGAGCCCGTCGACGGACTTGACCAGGCCGTCGTCGGTCGGGAAGTGCACCTTGAGGTCGCGGACCGCGAGGAAGGCGTCGGGAGCGTTGCCGGGCGCGGGCTCGCCCAGCGCGGCACCGGTCTTGGACAGTTCGGTCACGAGAGCCTCACCCGCGGGTCGGCGGCGGCGTACAACAGGTCCACCAGGAGATTTGCGACTACGACGAAGATGGCGGCCAGCAGGGTGACGCCGAGGATCGGGGGCAGGTCGTTGTCGGTGATGCCCTGGACCGCGTACTGGCCGATGCCGGGCAGCGAGAAGACGGTCTCGGTGATCACCGCACCGCCGAGCAGCAGACCCAGGTCCATGCCGAACACGGTGATGATCGGCGTCAGGGCGGCCCTGAGGCCGTGCCGGGCGACCACGTTGCGCTCGCGCAGGCCCTTGGCGCGGGCCGTGCGGATGAAGTCCTCGTTCATCGTCTCCAGCATGCCCGAACGGGTCAGCCGGGCGTAGATGGCGGAGTACAGCAGAGCGAGCGAGCACCAGGCCGGGAAGAGCGTGTTGGCCCACTGGGCCGGATTCTCCGTGAACGGCACGTAGGTGCGGCCGAAGATCGGCCACTGGTAGGTGAAGAGCAGCAGCGCCAGGTTGCCCGTGAAGAACATGGGCAGCGAGACACCGGCGAGCGCGACACCCATGAAGCTGCGGTCGAAGAAGCTGCCGGGCTTGAGCGCGGAGATCACACCGATCACGACACCGGAGACCAGCCACAGCACGGCGGCACCGAGGGCCAGCGACGCGGTCACCGGGATGCGCGAGGTGAGCTGCGGCCAGACCGCCTCGTGGGTCTTGAAGGAGTAGCCGAAGCACGGCGCGTCGCAGTGCGCGGTCGTGGGACCCAGGTTGTAGGTGGCCCCGGACACGACACCCTTGATGAAGTGCCAGTACTGCAGGTACAGCGGGTCGTCCAGACCCAGGTTCTGCTTGACCGCGAGGATGTCCGCCTTCGTCGGGCTCTTGCCCAGGTACTGCTGCGCGAGCTGGTCGGCGGTCTGGCCGGCCATCCGTGGCAGCAGGAAGAAGATCGCGAAGGTGACCGCGGTGACGACCAACAGCAGGATCACTGCCGCGAACGTCCGACGGAGGATGTACGAGATCACGGGGACCGGCGCTGGTGCCCGTGGGCCGCGAAGCCCACGGGCACCAATGCCTTCACCTGCCTTCCGGGGCTACTTCTTGGTCGTGCCGATGTTGAGGTAGTCGTACTGACCGCTGAAGGCCGCCGTGGACACCAGGTTGGTGAAGCCGGCCGGACGGTACAGCAGGACCTTGAAGTAGGTCAGCGGGACGAGCGCCGCCAGGTCCATCGCACGCTTGTCGATCTGGGCGTACAGGGCGTTGCGCGCCGAGTCGTCCTCGGTGGCGATGGCCTTCTCCAGCATCTCGTTGATCTGCTTGTCGTTCAGGTACGAGAGGTTGGTGTTGCCGGAGGCACCGATCGCGTCACCGTGCAGGATCTGCTGCAGGAAGCCGTAGCCGGAGGGCCAGTCGGCACCCCACTGCATCATGTGCAGACCGATGTTCTGCTTCTTGTCGAAGGTCGGGACACCGGCGTAGTCGGTGAAGTACTTGCCCGACGGGTACTGCTTCAGGCTGGCGTTGATGCCGACCTTCTTCAGCGAGGCGATGATCGCGGTGGCCGCGTCGATCTCCTGCGGACGGTCGCTGCGGGCCGAGAGGTTGGTGCTGATGCTCGACTTGCCGCAGGCCTTCAGCTGCTCCTTGGCCTTGGCGACGTCACCCTTGTTGCCGGTGGTCGCGTAGACGTCCGCCTTCTGGTAGCCGGTGATGTCCGGCGGCAGGACGGTCGTGGCGATGTCACCGCGGATCGGGCCGCCCTCGGCGGTCTGCACGGAGACCTTGTCGATGGCGTACTCGACGGCCTTGCGGCACTCGACCTTGTCGAACGGCGCGACCTGGGTGTTGATCGCCATGTAGACCAGACGGCCACCGTAGGTGTTGTCCGTGTTGGCCTTCAGGTTGGCGTCGTTGACGACCTTCGCCTGGGTCGCGGCCTGGACACCGGTACCACCGAGGTCGATCGCGTCACCGGACTGGACGTCCTGGTCGATCGTCTCGGCGTTGACCTTCAGCTTGACGACGATCTTGTCCGGGTACTGCTTGCGCAGCGGGTCCGTCTTCGCGTCCCAGTTCTCGTTGCGCACGAGGACGGCCTGCTGGCCCTCCTTGTAGCTCTGGAACTTGTACGAGCCCGAGGAGACGATGCTCTTGACGTAGTCGACGCCGGTGTCCTTGGCCTGCGGCACCGGAGCCGTCTGCGGCGTCGCCACCAGGTAGTCGAACTCCTGGAAGGCACGGTCGAGCTTGAAGACGATCGTGTTGTCGTCCGGCGTCTCGATGGACTTCAGGCCCTCGGCGCTCTTGTCCTTGTAGGGGCCCTTGTAGTCCTTGCCGCCCACGAGGAACTGCTGGAAGTAGTTCGGGCCGAGGGAGAGCACGTCACGCGCGAAGTTCGAGCGCTCGACGGCGTACTTGACGTCCTTCGAGGTGATCGCGGTGCCGTCCTGGTACTTCAGGCCGGAACGGATCTTGTACGTCCACGTCTTGCCGCCGTCGCTGGGCACACCGGCGCTCTCGGCGAGGTCCGGGACCAGCTTGTTGCCCTCCTCGCCCGGACCGGGCGCGAAGGTCATCAGCGGGCGGGCGTACAGCCGGCTGAGGTTGTACATGTAGGCGTAGTACGTGTTGCCGGGGTCGAAGGAGTCCGGGACGTCGGAGTACTCGTACGTGACCGTCCCACCCTTCTGGGTGGAGGCGTTGACGACACCCTTGGTCGCTGCGTTGGCCCCTGCCGACTTGCTTTCGTCTCCACCGTTGTCATCGGCCTTGCTGCAAGCCGAGAGCAACAGGCTCGCACTGCCGATGGCCGCCACTGCGGCCAGCGCTGACCTTCGCATGATGGTCTGCTTCCCCTTCAATTGTCGGAAATCTTGTGGACTCTCACCGCCGCCGCGGGTCAGCGGCTGCGCGGGTCGAGAGCGTCGCGGAGACCGTCACCGAGCAGATTGAACGCCAGGACGGTCACGAAGATGGCCAGACCAGGCACGATCATGAACTGGGGGTCGACCTGGTAGTAGTCGACCGCCTGGTTGATCATGCCGCCCCAGGACGCCTGCGGAGGCTGGATGCCGACGCCGAGGAAACTGAGGGACGCCTCGAAGAGGATGTTGGTCGGGATGAGCAGCGTCGAGTAGACGATGATCGGGCCGACGAGGTTCGGCAGCAGCTCCCGGAAGAGGATGTAGGGCCCCTTGGCCCCCATCCCCCGCGAGGCGTCGACGAACTCCCGCTCGCGCAGGGCCAGGGTCTGGCCGCGCACGATACGGCCCAGGTAGGGCCAGTTGAAGAAGCCGATGATGAAGATCAGCACGCTGATGTGCAGCGGCAGGCCCTCCAGCCCGAAGGCACCGCCCTGCAGGGTGGCCGAGATGGCGATGGCGAACAGCAGCAGCGGGAACGCCAGGAAGGTGTCCATGAGCCGGCTGATGATCGTGTCGACCCGGCCGCCGTAGTAACCGGCGACCACGCCGAGGACCGCGCCGATCGTGTTGGACAGGATCGTGGCACCGAAGGCCACGACCAGCGAGACCCAGGAGCCCTCGAGGATGCGGGTGGCGATGTCGCGGCCGAACTTCGGCTCCACGCCGAGCGGGTGGTCCCAGCTCATGCCGCCCCAGCCGCCCTTGGGCAGCGAGGTGTTGGGGTCGATCAGATCCTGGTGCAGGGCGTTCGGGTCCAGCCCGAACATGGCCTGGATGGGACGGGAGAGCACCGCGACCAGGATCAGCAGGATGACGATCACACCGCCGGCGACCGCCACCTTGTCCTTCTTGAACCGGGACCAGGCGATCTGCCCCAGGGAACGGCCCTCGATCTGCCCCTTGCCGGCGCCGGCGAGGACAGCCTCCGGCTGCGCCTCGGCCTGCGCCCCGGTGGTCTCGATCGGTGCGGTCACAGTGACCCGACCCCTCTCGCCGGTGGTGACCGGCCTACACCTGCCGTGGATTACGGCTTTGTCGACTTGCTCAGTTCACAGGAACGTCCGATCCTGCGTCTGCCTGGGGAGTCTTCAGCTTCGCTGCGATCACCCGCCAGGCCTGGCGAAGAAAGTATGCGTAACCGTGATGCAGTAAGAGGGATTCCGTTATCCGAACAGCGGGTAACGCCCCCCGGACACATGTCAGTTGGGACAGAACGGCACAATAGGCGACATTCGCGATGATCCGCCGCTATCTACGCGCGAAGAAACGTGGCTGTTACGCAAACGAGCCGAACGGGTGTCATTGCTCTCAGTAACCACCACGGACGGGCGGGTAGCCGTACCCGGCCGCCGGTGCCTGAGCGGGAGATCCGTGGGCCTCACGGTCGTAGAACGGACGGGCACCGGCACGCATCCACAGCGCCACCGGGTCGTACTCGTCGGACATCGCGACCGTCGACACCGGCAGTCCGTCCGGGACCGCGCCGATGGACTGCTGCATCATCGCGCGCACCGAGTCCACCGCCGAGGGGCTGGTGTCGTACACATCCAGGCCGATGGCGAGATACGGCGCCCCGAGCGCCGGCTGCACCCAGGCGCGGCGCAGCGAGCGGACCGCCGGGGTGCGGTGGGCGTTCTGCACGAGCAGGGCGTAGAACTGGGGGATCTCGATGCCGGGTTCCGAGAGCCTGAGCGGCCCCGCGGGCTGACGCTCCAGTCCGGTCGCGATACGGCGCAGATCGAGCCAGGGGATGCCGACGCCGCCGCCGGGGGCGTGCGGGTTGAGCCAGAGGCCGAAGTGGTCGGGGTAGAGGGTGCGGGCCACGTCGATGGCGTCGGCCACTTCGTACGAACGGTTCCAGCCACTGGCGCTCAGCTCCTGGGCCGAGGTCACGCAGGGGGCGTAGCCGTAGCCGTCGACCTCCATGTTTCCGTACTGGGCGTCCGGGGAGCCGGACTGGCCGTGCCACAGGAGCATCCAGATCTGGCCGTTGTTCGGGGTCGCGAGGGCGCGCAGCAATGCCTCGTAGGCGTCGTAGCGCCCGGGGGTCACCTGGCGCAGCATGTGCTCGACCGTGCCGGTCGCGGTGCCGCTGGCGCTCACGTCGTATCGCCCCTTCTTGAAAGTTCCCCGAGTATGAAACCAGCTTAAGCGCCCACGAGCTCGGGACCTGTGCGATGTCGGCGGGTGCGGGTCGGCCGCGACTCCTCGCGCAGTTCCCCGCGGCCCAGGGTGAGTTCGGCTAGCCCTGCGTGTAGAAGGGGCGCACCTGTCCCCGCATCCAGTGGCCCACCGGGTCGTCCGCCACGTCCAGCAGGACCAGGTTGACCGGCCACCGCACCGGGGTCGTGCCGAGGGCCCTGCCCAGGGCGTCCATCGGCAGGGTTCGCAGGTCGCCCTCCCACTGGGAGAGTTCCACGCCCACGAACATCACCGGGTCGGCCGTCTCGATGGCGGCCAGGCAGCGGCGGGCGGTGAGGACCACGCCCGTCGCCGCGAACTCCGCGGCCGCGGTGGCGAGGAAGTCGACCGGGTCGTCCTGCCAGTCGGGCTCGTACAGCTTGACGCGTCCGCCGGTGTTGGGGCCGTCCAGCGGGGTGCGTCCGACCCGGCACAGGTCGGCCACCGCGGCGGGCGGCAGCGGGACGCCGACCACTCCGTCGGGGTTCACGGCGATGCCCACGTGCGGGGGCAGACCGCGGGCGAACTCCACCGCCGGGGCGATGGTGTACGACAGGTGCGAGCCGACGACCTGGCGGAACTGCTCCTCGGAGCTGAAGACCGGGACGAACGCCTGGCCCTGGATCTCCAGAGTGGGCAGGTCAAGGGGGCCGCTGTGCGGACCGCCCCCGTTGGGCAGGGGGATCCAGACGAAGCTGCGGCCGAGCACCTCGATGATCCGGCCGCCCGCCGAGGGCATGCCGAGGGAGGCCGAGAGCACCTCCTCCAGCTCGTTGCCGGGCCATCCGCCGTGCGAAGGGGGGTGGGGGTGCGCCTGTCCTGGAAAGTCCGCGGGAAGATCCGCCGGGAAGTCCATCTGTCTGACCGCCTGCTGTGAACCGCTACTGATGTGGCTGAAGGCTAGCGGGTGCGGCCCATGACCGGCTCGGCCCCGCTCCGCCCCGCTCGGCCCAAGAAGCCCACGCGCCTCAGCCCGTGAACCCGATCCGCCGCAGCACGTCCGCCGCGTCCCGGTCGATCAGCACCGCCGAACCGCAGCCCTGGGGCAGGTCACCGCGCTCCACCGAGCGGATCAGCCGGGAGGCCGCCCCCCGGTGCCGCAGGAAGGCGTACCGCGAGACGCCCCGGCCTCGCTCGCGCTGGCCCTCGAGAGCGGTGTCCGCGGTGACGTCGAGCAGCAGCAGATGCAGGGTGCCGCCCCGGCGCCGGGCCTCGCGGGCCAGCCAGCCCCGCACCCAGGCCTGGGTCCCGCAGTCGTGCACCACGACTCCCTCGCCGGAGCGCAGGGCGCGGCGCAGGCCGGCGTAGTGCGCGAACCGGACCCAGGGGCGGTAGACGGCGTACGGCAGCACACGGGACAGCCGGGCGTCCCAGCGGTCGCGGGTGTCCTGGGAGTCGATCCGGATTCCGCTGACGGCACGCTTCATCAGCGTGGACTTGCCGCTGCCCGGCAGACCGGTGATGACGACGAGGTCCTTGGGGCCGAAGAGCAGGGCGCGCGGACCGTGGCCCGCGCGGTCGCGCAGGTCACGGACGACCGGGCGGGCGCCGCGGGCCTCGACGGCCGGGGCCGCGGGCTGCTCGGGCAGCGCGAGGGCCGAGGTCGCCGCGTACGCCGTGGTCCTGTTCACCGTCATCGTCCTCCTCCGGGGTAAGGGTTCCCCTCCCCACCGAGCGTAAAGAGAAGGTAATGGACGATCTCTCGCGTTTCTGTACTCGTACCGCCACAAGCCGGTTACAAGAAGGAAGGGTCGAGGGGCGGTCGGGTGCGGCCCTGCCGTCGGCGTCCGATGCGTGCAATGATGTCCGCGCCAACTGCATACCGGCCGCTTGAATCCGCGCGGGAGAGTCCTGGGTACGTGTACCCGGGCGCCGAAGGAGCAAGTCCCTCCCTTGAATCTCTCAGGCCCCGTTACCGCGCGGGCGAGGCACATCTGAAAAGCGGGCCGCCCACCCGAGGCGGCCCCACCCAAGGTGCAAGCCATGTCTTCATGGCGAACCTCTCAGGTTCCGATGACAGATGGGGAGGAATACCTCGCCCGTCATACCCATGTCCTGGGATCCTTGGAGACGACCGTCCGATGAGCAGTTCTGAACTCCGTCTCACCGCGCTCGATGCCCTGCATCGCTCCCTCGGTGCGACGATGACCGACTTCGCCGGCTGGGACATGCCCCTGCGGTACGGCTCCGAGCGCGACGAGCACAACGCGGTGCGCACGAGGGCCGGGCTCTTCGACCTCTCCCACATGGGCGAGATCACCGTGACCGGACCGCAGGCCGCCCAGCTGCTGAACTTCGCCCTCGTCGGCAACATCGCCTCCGTCGGCGTGGGCCGCGCCCGCTACACCATGATCTGCCAGGCCGACGGCGGCATCCTGGACGACCTGATCGTCTACCGTCTCGCCGACACCGAGTACATGGTCGTCGCCAACGCCTCCAACGCCCAGGTCGTCCTCGACGCCCTGACCGAGCGCGCGGCCGGCTTCGACGCCGAGGTGCGCGACGACCGGGACGCCTACGCCCTGATCGCCGTACAGGGTCCGGAGTCCCCCGGGATCCTCGCGTCCCTGACCGACGCCGACCTGGACGGGCTGAAGTACTACGCCGGTCTGCCGGGCACGGTCGCCGGGGTGCCCGCGCTGATCGCGCGCACCGGGTACACCGGGGAGGACGGCTTCGAACTCTTCGTGAAGCCGGAGCACGCGGTGGAGCTGTGGCAGGCGCTGACCAAGGCGGGCGAGGGCGTCGGACTCGTCCCCTGCGGACTGTCCTGCCGGGACACCCTGCGCCTGGAGGCGGGCATGCCGCTGTACGGGCACGAGCTCTCGCGGGAGCTGACGCCCTTCGACGCGGGCCTCGGGCGGGTCGTGAAGTTCGAGAAGGAGGGCGACTTCGTGGGCCGCGCGGCCCTGCGTGAGGCCGCGGAGAACGCGAACCACGAGCCGCCGCGCGTCCTCGTCGGCCTGGTCGCCGAGGGGCGTCGCGTGCCGCGTGCCGGGTACGCGGTCGTCGCCGACGGCGAGGTGGTCGGCGAGGTCACCTCCGGCGCCCCCTCGCCCACGCTGGGCAAGCCGATCGCCATGGCGTACGTCGACCCCGCCCACGCCACACCGGGCACGGCCGGTGTCGGTGTGGACATCCGGGGCAGCCACGAGCCGTACGAGGTCGTGGCGCTGCCGTTCTACAAGCGCCAGAAGTAGCCGTCGTAGGTGATGCTGGGCACAGAGTCGCTGCTCACGCACGCCTTCCGCAGTCCCCCATTCACCAGCACTCCCCCGCGTACAGGAGAATTCAGGCCATGAGCAACCCCCAGCAGCTGCGCTACAGCAAGGAGCACGAGTGGCTGTCGGGCGCCGAGGACGGCGTCTCGACGGTCGGCATCACGGAGCACGCGGCCAACGCCCTCGGCGATGTCGTCTTCGTGCAGCTCCCGGAGGTCGGTGACACGGTGACCGCGGGCGAGACCTGCGGCGAGCTGGAGTCGACCAAGTCGGTCAGCGACCTGTACTCCCCCGTCTCCGGTGAGGTCACCGAGGTCAACGAGGACGTCGTCAGCGACCCGGCACTGGTGAACTCCGCCCCCTTCGAGGGCGGCTGGCTGTTCAAGGTACGCGTCTCGGAGGAGCCGGCCGACCTGCTCTCCGCCGACGAGTACACCGCCTTTTCCGCCGGCTGAGGAGTCCGCACCTGATGTCCGCACTGAACACGCCCCTGCACGAGCTCGACCCTGAGATCGCCGCCGCGGTCGACGCCGAGCTGGTCAGGCAGCAGTCAACCCTCGAGATGATCGCCTCGGAGAACTTCGCTCCGCTCGCGGTCATGGAGGCGCAGGGCTCGGTCCTCACCAACAAGTACGCCGAGGGCTACCCGGGCCGCCGCTACTACGGCGGCTGCGAGCACGTCGACGTGGCCGAGCAGATCGCGATCGACCGGCTCAAGGAGCTGTTCGGCGCCGAGTACGCCAATGTGCAGCCCCACTCCGGTGCCTCCGCGAACCAGGCCGCCCTGTTCGCGCTGGCCCAGCCCGGCGACACGATCCTGGGCCTGGACCTCGCGCACGGCGGTCACCTGACCCACGGAATGCGGCTGAACTTCTCCGGCAAGCAGTTCGACGTGGTCGCCTACCACGTGGACCCGGTCACCGGTCTGGTCGACATGGCCGAGCTGGAGAAGCTCGCCAAGGAGCACCGCCCCAAGGTGATCATCGCGGGCTGGTCCGCCTATCCGCGGCAGCTGGACTTCGCGGAGTTCCGCCGGATCGCCGACGAGGTCGAGGCGTACCTGTGGGTCGACATGGCCCACTTCGCCGGTCTCGTGGCCGCGGGGCTGCACCAGAACCCGGTGCCGTACGCCGACGTGGTCACCTCCACCACCCACAAGACGCTGGGCGGCCCGCGCGGCGGCATCATCCTCGCCAGGCAGGAGTTCGCGAAGAAGCTGAACTCCTCCGTCTTCCCGGGCTTCCAGGGCGGTCCCCTGGAGCACGTGATCGCGGCGAAGGCGGTGTCCTTCAAGGTGGCGGCGGGCGAGGAGTTCAAGGAGCGCCAGCGGCGTACGGTGGAGGGTGCGCGCATCCTCGCCGAGCGTCTGACGGCCGACGACGCCCGGGAGGCCGGGGTCGACGTGCTCTCCGGCGGCACCGACGTGCACCTGATCCTCGTCGACCTGCGCGAGTCCGAGCTGGACGGCAAGCAGGCCGAGGACCGTCTCCACGAGGTCGGCATCACGGTCAACCGCAACGCCGTCCCGAACGACCCGCGCCCGCCGATGGTGACGTCGGGCCTGCGGATCGGCACACCCGCCCTGGCCACCCGCGGCTTCACGGCCGAGGACTTCGCCGAGGTCGCGGACGTGATCGCCGAGGCCCTGAAGCCGTCGTACGACGTGGAGTCGCTGAAGGCCCGGGTCAAGGCCCTTGCCGACAAGCACCCGCTGTACCCCGGCCTGAACAAGTAGTTCCACGGTGGGGGGCACCCGACGACGTGTGCCCCCCGCCCTTGGTGAAGGAGTTCCCGTGGCCATCTCGGTCTTCGACCTGTTCTCGATAGGCATCGGCCCGTCGAGCTCCCACACGGTCGGCCCGATGCGCGCCGCCCGTATGTTCGCGCGCCGCCTGCGCAACGAGGACCTGCTGCCGTCGGTCGCCTCCGTCCGCTGCGAGCTGTACGGCTCCCTGGGCGCGACCGGCCACGGCCACGGCACCCCGAAGGCGGTTCTGCTGGGCCTGGAGGGCGCCTCCCCGCGCACGGTGGACGTGGAGAACGCGGACGACCGGGTGGCGGCGATCAAGGCCGCCGGGGTCCTGAAGCTGCTCGGTGAGCACCAGATCCCGTTCTCCTTCGACGACGACCTGGTGCTGCACCGCCGCAAGGCCCTTCCGTACCACGCGAACGGCATGACCGTGTGGGCGTACGACGCCTCGGGCGAGGAACTGCTGTCCAAGACGTACTACTCGGTCGGCGGCGGCTTCGTCGTGGACGAGGACGCGGTCGGCGAGGACCGCATCAAGCTCGACGATACGGTGCTGAAGTACCCCTTCCGCACGGGTGACGAGTTGCTGCGCCTGGCCGAGGAGACCGGCCTGTCGATCTCCTCCCTGATGCTGGAGAACGAGCGTGCCTGGCGCACGGAGGACGAGATCCGGGCCGGGCTCCTGGACATCTGGCGCGTGATGCAGGCCTGTGTGTCCCGGGGCATGTCCCAGGAGGGCATCCTGCCGGGCGGTCTGCGGGTGCGTCGGCGCGCCTCCATGACGGCCCGTCAACTGCGGGCGGAGGGCGACGCGTTGGCCCACTCCATGGAGTGGATCACGCTGTACGCGATGGCGGTCAACGAGGAGAACGCGGCCGGCGGCCGGGTGGTGACGGCCCCGACGAACGGCGCGGCCGGCATCATCCCCGCGGTCCTGCACTACTACATGAACTTCGTTCCCGGCGCGGACGAGGACGGCGTGGTCCGCTTCCTCCTCGCCGCGGGCGCGATCGGCATGCTCTTCAAGGAGAACGCCTCCATCTCCGGCGCCGAGGTCGGCTGCCAGGGCGAGGTCGGCTCCGCCTGCTCCATGGCCGCGGGCGCCCTCGCCGAGGTGCTCGGCGGCTCCCCCGAACAGGTCGAGAACGCCGCGGAGATCGGCATGGAGCACAACCTCGGCCTCACCTGCGACCCGGTCGGCGGCCTCGTCCAGATCCCCTGCATCGAACGCAACGGCATGGCCGCGGTGAAGGCGGTCACGGCGGCGAGGATGGCCCTGCGGGGGGACGGCTCCCACAAGGTGTCCCTCGACAAGGTCATCAAGACGATGAAAGACACCGGGGCGGACATGAGCGTGAAGTACAAGGAGACGGCCCGCGGGGGGCTCGCGGTGAACATCATCGAGTGCTGAGAAAGTAGGCCCTGACCAGCGCGTTCGTATCTTTCAGGGCTGTCAGGGCCTTCCCTGCTTACTCGGCGGAAAATCCCCGAGAAGTCCCTGGGACAGGCTTGAAAGTCCCCGAAAAGTCCCCAGGAAATCTCACGAGACGGAAGCCTGACCTGGGGGTTCGAGACTTCCTCGATCACTGTTCCGATCCGCCCTGAGCGCCGACCGCCGTCAGGATGTATCGAAAGCACGACTCAGCTCCAACTGAACGTCAGCTTCGACGACCCTGTCACCCCCGGACCATCGACTTCCCGCAGCAGCTCATGGCGGACAGCTTCCAGATTCTCGGCTACCCACACGCCACCGTCATCGCCGAAAAACTCTCCACCGCAGTCTCACTCGGCGACCTCAACACCCGCGACCGCGACTACGGCGACCTCTGCCGCCTGCTCAACCTCAACGACCTCGACGGCCAGGAACTCACCACTGCACTGACCGCCGCCGCCTCACACCGCGGCATCATCCGGCCACGCCATCGCCATCCCGAAGGTGCCCGCCGCCCCTGGAAGTCACCCAAACGCCAGCTGTTGGGTCCGAACACCTACGGGCCGCCTCCACAGCTCGAAGCCCTCAGTTTCGACGCAGAAATGCAGGCCCATGCGCAGCGGTTCAGGCCAGGCGGGTTCCTCCATAGCGGGCACAGACCACCGGGCCATAAAGGCGCGTTGATCGTGGGATTGTCCGGATGGCACAACCCTGCGGCCCCAAGCGCGTCTGTGACGCACGGCAGGCCGGGGCCCATTTGCACAATCGCTGCCCGCTTGGCCGCCAGATGGCCACCACACCGAACGCGCAGGGCCCTGGCTGGCCGGCAACACAAAGCAAAAGGCCAGTTCACAGCCCTGTGAACCGAAACGCCCACTGCCAGTCGATTCGCGCGGAGTTCGGCCTCCGGAACACCGGACGCCGAGGCCAGCCGCGCGACATCCGTGCGGCGGTGATACACCAGCCGGGTCAGCAGCACGCCGAAGCTCGGATGATCCGCCAAGTCGACACCTCATGTCTCAGGCTGGGAAGGACCCGAGAGGCTGGGAGCCCCGCCCCACTCCTCCGGCATGAACTGCCCGGAGGCACCAACACCCTGTCGGTGCCGATCCAGTACTGGCAGATCTGCCTGATGTCCGGATCGACCAGATCATCATCCCCGGAGCCGGTCGCGACAAGGGGCTCGCCCTCCGCCAGACACCGCACGATCGCGTCCAGAACCCCACTCTCCTGAGCGCCACGGATCCCCCTGGTCGCCAACGGATCACCATTTCATTCCGCGGCATCACCAATTGAATCGCTCCCTGAAGCCGGCCAGGGTCTTCCACAGCGGATCCGTGGGCTTCAGTTCGGTGGAGCCCGTCACTTTCCCGTCGGCGTCGCGCTCGACCCTGGACAGCAGGATTCCGTACTCGTACTCCTCCTCGATCAGCACATGCCCCGCGGTGTCATGGCAAACGCGCCTGCCGTGCGGGACGTTCTGACGGTACGTGGTCTCCTCGGAAAGGCTCCCGTCCGCATGCCAGTCGCGGGCGACGCCCTCCTGCCTGCCGTTCACGTAGCGGATCTCGGAGATCCGCCGACCGTCCGACTCCTCGTATCCGATCCCCGTGAACAGCTCGCCCCGGTACGTGTAGGTCAGATCCTCGTCGAAATCGAGGTCGTCGTCAGGAACCTCGTCGGGAACCTCATTCAACTTCCCGCACCCGATCCCCTATCTGCTATCTGCCGGCAGCACGCATCGAAGTCCTCAGCCGCCTGTACAAGCACTTCAGCGCCGCTTCGCCCGCTTCCTGACCCGGTCGATCAACTTGGCGTCGAAGTACTCGAACCGTTCGCGATCAGGGTCCACCGCGTCGAGGATCATCCGGGCCATCGACGCACGACCTGTCGCGTATTCCTGGTAGAGCGTCCAGATACCCTCGCGAGCCGCGATCTGGCAGTCGATCTCTAGCTCGGGCGCACCCGCCTCGACCTCCGTCCAATGGGACTCACCCCCGATGCACGAGATCAGCTCGTCGAGCAGACGGACATGCACCGCCTCGGACGTCTCCTCGTTCAGCGCCGCCACGATCATGGACGTCACCGGTACCGCGACCTCGAAAAGGAGCGACTGAATGTAGACATGCCCCTCCAGGGAAGCGGCCGCCATCTCCTGCGGCGTATCCGCCATAAGCAGACCAGCGAAGGTCTCGGGAATGTGCGCGCCCGTTTTGCCGCATCCGCAGCGCAAGGAGGCCCAGTCCACACGCTCCGCCTGGATCAACGACGGCCTGACAGTCATGCCTGCACCCCTAGCGCCTTCTCCCGCTGCTCCTGGACACCGTACAGACGCGTCATCTGTTGTCCCACTCGCCGGGGTGCATGTACCAGGCGCCCGGTTCGACGTCCTCCGGAGTCAGGTACGTCTGGCAGACCTGACAGATGGGCATCTCGTCCCAGATCTCCTCTTCTCTGTCCCAGAAGAGAGCCCTGGTGAGCATCACGCGATTCGCGTCACCGCCAAGGGCGTTGATGACATTGCCCTCCGCGCAGTAGCCGCAGCCGGACGAGGCGACGGCTATCTCACCGGTTTCCGCGTTGTAGCCCGCGGTCCAGGTCTTCTTGGCGAGTGCGGCGCTCGCCACCACGCCGTCTCCGTTCGGGAAGAGTTCGCGATCCGCCACCCGGTCACGCATGTTCCGGGCCCCGGCGAGTCCGTCCTCAATGCTCGTGCCACGCGGCAGGCGGCTCTTGCTGACGATCGCCGCCGACGACGCTTTCGAGCCGGTATTGCCCTTGCGCACGGGTGCACGGGAGTCCCGTGCGGACGGCTTCGTTCCCGAGGCTCCCGTCTGTGGGGCACTCGGCTTCGCCGCCCCCGCGTCCGCCTCCTCCGCCCGTGCCTGCGCGTTCGCCCGCTTCATGGCCACGAGGTCCGCCATGTCGGCCGCCGCGTCGTCGACCGCCTTCGCGCCCGCACCGGCGGCCGCCGCCGCGTCCCCCTCCGCGGCCCGCACGCCCGCGCCCTCCAACGAGCCCGCGACGTCGCCCTCGACACCGCCTTCCACGGCTCCGGCGGCTCCGCCACCCCCGACGCCGCCGGAATAGGCACCGCCGGCGGCGTCGCAGGACTCCTGGTGACCGGAGCTGCCGCTCAGCCAGAACGTGCAGTTGGCGAAGTCGTACGGCAGCATCAGGATCGAGTCGAGCACCGCCGTGAACCCGTGCGGGTCGATCTTCTCGTTCGGGTTGGCGTGCGGCAGTTCCTGGGCCGCCGGGACGGTCGAGGACGGCGAACTGCTGCTACCGCTGGAGGTGCCGGTGGGCGCAGGTGCAGGGGACGGCGACGGCGTCGGCGTGTTGCAGTCGATGACGCACGGGTTCTGGCCGGGGTAGTTGTACCAGTCGTCGAACCCGGTCGGGTCCGAACTGCTCGCCGGATTGTCCGCCGCGTACGTGTACCCGCCCATCTGGTTCGGGTCGCCCGCCTGGAAGAGCGGGTCCGGGGTCACGAAGCGGCCCAGTGCCGGATCGTAGTTCCGCGCCCCCAGCAGGTCCAGCCCCGTCACCGAGTCCGCCGGCTTGCCCAGGAAGCCGTGGTTCTCGTCCGCCGACACCCACCCAGACGGCTTCGAGCCGCGCGGGTTCCCGTACGGGTCGTAGTAGCGGCGGGTGACCGCCAGGTCGTCCGCGGCCACCGAAGTCGTCGCCGTGCCCTGGGAGTTGGCGACCTGGTACCAGACGTCACCCGAGCTGGAGCGGGTCACCCGCGTGCCGTCGGGGCCCGAGTAGTAGCGCAGCGCCGTGCACGTCTTCGCGGTCACGTCCAGCGTCAGCTGCTCCGCGCCGCCGAAGAGGTACAGGATCCGCGTCTTGTCGGTGCCGCCCGCCGACGCCGTCTGCTCCAGCAGGTTGCCGTCGGCGTCGTACAGGTACTTGCTCGTGCGGGCCATGGTGCCGGAGGGGGTCGAGACCGTGGCCGTGCGGCCCTCCGCGTCGTACGTGAACGTCTGCGTCTGACCCACCGGCAACGCGCCCGACGTGATCGTCGACCATGTCTGGCCCTTGCCGCCGCACGTGGTCAGGGTCAGCTGGGTGCCCTTGGTGGCGCTCGCGCTCGGGTCGGTCAGGCACAGGGTGGCCTTGGCCGCGTTGACCAGCGTTCCGGTCGAGGTCACGCGCCACTTCTGGGTGGCGTCGGTGGAGCAGGTGTCGGCCACCACGCCGGTGCCGGACGCGGTCGCGTTGCCCGCGGTGTCCAGGCAGAAGCCGCCCGCCTTGACCGTGCCGTCGGTGCCGATCGCCCACTTCTGGGCCGCCGCCGACGTACTGCACGTGTCGACGTCGACCTTCGCGCCCGAACCGGTCTCCTCGACGCACAGCTTGCCGCCGCCGGAGAGGGTGAAGCCGGTGGCGATGAGGCCGGTCGTCTTCGTGGCGCGGCTGACCGTGTTGCCCGCGTTCGTGCCGGCCGCGTCCGTGTACGACGGGGTCTGCGTCGCCGTACCCGTGCCCCAGGTGCAGCGCATTGATCGTGGGATTGTCCGGATAGCACAACCGTGCGACCCCAAGCACGCCTGTAACCTCGCAGCGGCTGGGGAAGCCGTTGCACGATCCCTGCACGCTTGGCCACCACATGGCCACCGCAACGAACCCGACAGGTCCGAGCTCACCGGCAGCACTGAACGAAAAGCCAGGTCACAGCCTGTGAACTGAAACGCCCACTACCAGTCGATCTCCGAGCTAAGCATTGCGATGCGTAGACCCACAGGTGCCCGGTTAGCCCGCATTCCAAGGTCACCTAAAACAAGAAACCCCAGGTCAGAGGCCTGGCCTGGGGTTCAAAAAGAGCCGCCTTCGGGATTCGAACCCGAGACCTACGCATTACGAGTGCGGGGACCCGGCGAAGCGATCGACGCCTGCAAGAACACTAAGGACCCGACTCCCCCAAGCACCTGACGTGCCATCGGATACTTCACAGGCAGCCCTCGGCAAGAAGTCCCCGAGAAGTCCCCGGCGCGACTCAGGACGAGCCTGCCCACGACAAATATGCAGTTCAAGAGCATGATCAATAGCCGCCGACATATCCGTGAAGTACAAGGAGACGGCCCGGGGCGGGCTGGCGGTGAACATCATCGAGTGCTGAGGGGGTGTGCTCTGCACTGCGGCATCGCCGCTCCCTCGCCGCGCTCAGCGACGGTGCACGGAGTTCACATCCACCGTCAGGAGCTGCAGCGCCGCCTCGTGCGGTGAGTCGGGTTCCGCGTGGTAAAACTTCAGGATGTTGCCGTCCTGGAGGTCGGCGGACTCGTACATCAACTCCAGCTCGCCGACGACCGGATGGCTGAAGAGCTTGGTGCCCTCGATGCAGTTGGCCACCCGCTGCCGGCAGCATGAACGCGCCCTGCAGGAGCAGCGAGACGCCGAGCATCGTGCGCGGGGAGACCTTCTGGAGGATGCGCGGGCCGACGGTGCCGGCGATGATCTGGCCCACACCGATACCGAGCAGCACCAGGCCGGCGACCAGGGACGACAGACCGAGCACGTTCTGGACGTAGAGGCCGGTGAAGAAGATCAGCGCGGTCTCGCCGCCGAAGATGAACAGAGCGGCGAGGTTGCCGAAGGCGATGTCGGGCTTCTTGAGGATCCTCACCGGGACGAGGGCGTCGGCGGTACGGCTCTCCACGGCCCAGAAGACGCCGAGCAGGACCGCGGCTGCGATCAGCGAGGCGCCCGCGGCCAGGTCGAGGCCCTTCTCGCCGACGCGGGTGACACCGTAGATCCCGGCGAACAGGCCCAGGGTGATCAGCAGCGCACCGGGCAGGTCGATGCGGCTGCGCCGCTCAGCCCGGCTCTCGTCGACGACGATCGGCACCACGACGATCGCGGCGATGGCCACGGGGATGTTGATGAAGAAGGCCCAGCGCCAGGAGAACACGTCCGTGAGGACACCGCCGAGGATCGCGCCGACACTGAAGCCGGAGCTCATCATCACGCTGTTGAGGCCCAGCGCCCGGGTGCGCAGGCCGGGTTCGGTGAAAGCGGTGGTCAGCAGGGCGAGTGCGGCGGGCGTGACGGCGGCGGTGGCCAGGCCCTGCAGCGTACGGGCGACCAGCAGCATCGCGGGGGAGTCGGCGAGGCCGCCGACGAGCGAGGAGACGGCCAGGACGACCATCCCGGCGGTGAAGATCCGTCGGCGTCCCAGGTAGTCACCGACCCGTCCGAAGACCAGGGTGCACCCGGCGGCGCACAGCGCGAACATCGTGGTGATCCACTGCAGGCTCCCCGTCGAGAACCCCAGGGACGTACCGACCTCGGGCAGCGCGACGTTCAGCACCGAGAAGTCGGCGGCCATCATGAACTGCGACGCCGGCAGCACCACCAGGGCGGCGACCTGGCGGCCTGTCATACGGGCACTGGTCGGCGGCGCGGCCGCGGTGGTCGTGGCGGTATCAGCGGTAGTCATGCGTCCCAGCCTCTGCCGCCCGCCGCCGCCCAGCCAGATCCCTCCTGACGGCATTCCTGCGGAGACTGTCACCGGCAGTGCCACCCTCCGGGAACCGGCGCCCGGCGTCCGAGGCCCCTGCCGAAAGCGCACATCCTCACCATGAGGAACACTTGCGGCGTGTCCGCCGCAAACGCCTCCACCGGTCCCCCTCCGGGCTGGTCGCAGGGGTGGGCGGCGCGGCCGGACGCGGTGGCCGGGAGGAGCCGAGGTTCCCGTGGGGGGCTTGTGGGGCATCATCAACTCCCATCCCCCCACTGTCACTTCACTCTCACTTCAGGGAGCCCCCACATGCTCCGCGGTATCGATGTCAGCGCCTACCAGTCCTCCTCCTACAGCACGGAGGGCCTCTCCTTCGTCTTCATCAAGGCGACCGAGGGCCGTTCCTACACCAATCCGAAGCTCTCCGCCCAGACCAAGCACGGCCGCGACGCCGGGCTGGTCGTCGGCTTCTATCACTTCCTGTGGCCCGGCAACCTCACCGCCCAGGCGGAGTACTTCGTGAAGCACGCCCCCGAGAAGGGGGGCGACATCCTCGCGGTCGACTGGGAGACCACCGGCGACGGCACCCACGCGAGCAACGCGGAGAAGGACAGCTTCATCCGCAAGGTGCGCCAGCTGCGCCCGAACAACCGGGTCGTCCTCTACACCAACCGGCACTACTGGTTGAACGTGGACACCACGTCGTACGCCGGTGACGGCCTCTGGATCGCCGACTACGTCACGGCCGGCAAGCCCCGGATCAAGGCCAAGTGGCGCTTCCACCAGTACACCGACGACCCCGTGGACAAGAACGTCGCCGACTTCGCGAGCAAGGCGGCCCTGCGCGAGTGGGCGGCCGACGCCTGATCCCGCAGGCCCCTTAGGCTTCGGGCATGGGTGGGACGATCACTGCGGTGAGCAGCAACGGCACGTACTCGTTCAGCAAGCCGAACCGGGAGAGCATCGCCTTGCTCGCCGGTTTCGGGGTGGAGGGGGACGTGCACGGCGGGGCGACGGTCAAGCATCGGTTCCGGATGGCGAAGGACCCCTCGCAGCCGAACCTCCGCCAGGTGCATCTGATGCACGAGGAGCTGTTCGAGGAGGTGCGGCAGGCCGGTTTCGAAGTGGCCGCGGGAGAGCTCGGCGAGAACGTCACCACGCGGGGGATCGATCTGCTCGGACTGCCCCGCGGTACGCGGTTGCGGCTCGGGGAGACGGCCGTCGTCGAGGTGACCGGGCTGCGGAATCCGTGCGCGCAGATCGACCGGTTCCAGAAGGGGTTGATGAAGCAGGTCGTGGGCCGGGGCGAGGACGGCCGGGCGCAGTTCCGGTCCGGGATCATGGGTGTCGTGGTCGCGGGCGGTGTGGTGCGGCCCGGGGATGCCGTGGGGGTCGTGCTGCCCGAGGGCCCCCACCTGCCCCTGGAGATCGTCTAGCCCGCGAAGGGGCCCTCCGGCTCCGCCCGCAGGCTCGCCGCCACCCACTCCACGTCGCCGCCCCCTCCGCGTCGCCGCCCCCTCCGCGTCGCCGTCCGCGACCGCCCGGACCAGCGCCGCCCGGGGGGCCGGGCCCCTCACAGGGGCCGGCGTCGGAGCGCCGCGACGGCCGCTGGGCGGTGCGGATCCGGGGCCGGGCATGAGGAAGGGGGCGTCCGCCGAAGTCCGGCGCGCGCCCCCTTCGCCCTCGGCCCTACTTGTTCAGGAAGGTCCAGAACTCGTCGAAGGACAGGAGCTTGTCGCCGTTCAGGTCGCGGCTCTTGATGATCGCCTCGGCGACCGACTCGGTGACGTTCCAGTCGCCGCCCTGGGCCAGGGCGGACTTGAACTCGGCGGCGGTGATGGCGCCGTCCCCGTCCGCATCGATCCGCTCGAACTGCTTGCGTGCTTCCTCGATGTCGATGTGCGCCACCGGTCCGCCCCTTTTCTTGCCTTTGTCGTGTCCTGCTGGCTTGCTGCCGCAGGTCAGATTAGCGGCCCGCTCCGATCCGTCGTACGGCGACCACCCGGGGAAACCCCGGTGCCCTCCTCGATCATGTCTGCGAGTGTGGGCCTTCCACCGGGTACGGATGCGAGGAGCGGTGTGATGGAGACCTTGCGGGACATTCTCGACGCGGCGGCCCGCGGCGTCTTCCCGCCCGCGGACGGCGGCACGACGGTCGTGCCGCAGGCCTGCCACCGGGACGCGGGGGTGCTGTCCTTCACGGCGCACTCGGTCGTCTTCACCGACGAGGACCCCGAGTGGGTCCACGCCACCCTGCGCGGCCTGGACTGCGACGCGCTGGCCGCGACCATGAACCCGCGGTTCCTCTCCGCCCTCCTGGACCGGACCGGGCGCAGGTCCGAGACCATCGACGTGATGCTGGTCGGCGAACCGCTCCCGGGCGGACCGCCGCTCGCCCTGAGGGAGATCGAGGACGCGAGCCACCCCCGGATCGTCTACGCCCGCCGGCGCCGCGACGACATCCGCGCCTGGACGGCCGAGGGCGGGGTGCTGGTGACGGGGCGCGGGATCGGCGGCCGTCTGGAGGTCTCGGTCGAGGTGGACGAGGACGTGCGGCACCGGGGGCTCGGGCGGGCGCTGGTGACCGCGGCCCGCCATCTGGTCGCGGAGCCGCTGTGGGCCCAGGTCTCCCCGGGGAACGCCCGCAGCATGCGGGCGTTCCAGGCGGCCGGTTACCGTCCGGTGGGCGCGGAGGCGGTGCTGCTCGCCGCGGGCCCGCGGGTCACCGGCGGTTCAGCGGAAGATGCCGGTGTGACCGAGTGAGTACCGGCCCGGCTGCGGGTACACCGCGAGCCCGTGCGGTCCGGTGGGCGCGGAGGCGGTGCTGCTCGCCGCGGGCCCGCGGGTCACCGGCGGTTCAGCGGAAGATGCCGGTGTGACCGAGTGAGTACCGACCCGGCTGCGGGTACACCGCGAGGCCGTGCGGTCCGCTGCCGACCTTGATGCGGGCGAGCTGGGCGCCGGTGCGGGTGTCGATGGCGTACACCTCGGAGTTGTAGCGGCCGGACAGCCACAGCACCTTGCCGTCGGCGGAGACGCCGCCCATGTCGGGGCTGCCGCCGTCGGGGAGGTGCCACTTCCTCGTGACCCGGTTCTGGGCGAAGTCGAAGACGGAGACGGTCCCTTCGCCGCGGTTGGAGACGTACATCTCGCGGGAGTCGCGGCTGACGTAGAGGCCGTGGGTGCCCTTTCCGGTGGGCAGCAGGGTCGGTCTGCCGAAGGTGTCGCCGTCCAGGACCCACATCCCGTCGGCCATCATGTCCGCGACGTAGAACCGCTTGCCGTCGGGCGAGACCTTGACGTCCTGCGGCATGGCCCCGTCGAAGGGGAGCTTCTGCTGGCCGATCACCTTCATCTTCTCGGTGTCGACCTTGAGCAGCTCGCCGCTGAACTCGCAGGACACGATGAAGTACCTCCCGTCGAGGGAGAAGTCGGCGTGGTTGACGCCGTAGCAGCTGACCGGGACGGTCTTCTTCCGCTCCATGGTGTGCGGGTCGCGGAAGACCAGCTCACGGTCGAGGGAGGCCATCACGACGGCGTACCTGCCGTTCGGTGTGAAGTAGAGGTTGTACGGGTCGTGCACCTCGACCGGTTTGCCCGCCTTCCCGGTTCTCGGGTCGATCGGGGTGAGGGTGTGCCCGCGGTTGTTGTTGACCCAGAGGGTCTTCATGTCCCAGGAGGGCACGACGTGCTGGGGCTGCCGCCCGACATGGAGGGTCTCGACGATCTCGTACGTCCTCGGGTCGATCACGGAGACGGTGTCGGACTCGGTGTTGGGCACGTAGACCCGCGACGGAAAGTCCTTGACCACCGGTGACAGCCGATTGGGGCGGTCGGCCGCGTACACGTCCCGCGGATCGAGGACGGGCGGCATCCCGGGCAGCCCCTGGACCGGCTTCTGCACCGGCTTCACCGGGGCCGGGACGGCGGCCCGGGTGCCGCGGTGCGCCGAGGCGGACGGGTCGTGGTGCTCGGTGCCGCAGGCGGCGAGGGCGGCGAGCGCGGCGCCTGCGATCAGGGCTTGTTTGACGAGGGTGCGGTGCATCAGCTGAACAGCTCCGTAGTGGTCACGGCGGCCAGGCCGCGGCGGTCGAGTTCTTCCAGTACGGCGGGGAGGGCGGCGACCGTGTCGGCGTAGCCGAAGTGCAGGCTGACCACGGAGCCGGCGCGGGCCTCGCCGAGGACGGTGCGGGTGACGGCCGCGGCGCCGGGCGAGGTGAAGTCGAGGGAGTCGACGTCGTAGGACAGGACGTGCGGGTAGCCGGTCTCGCGGGCGAGGCGCTCGACGAGCGGGGAGGCCCGGGGGGTCCTGGAGGGCCGGAACCAGCCTCCGATCGAGCCGGTGAGCCGCCGCAGCCGCTGTGCGCAGCCGGCGATCTCCTGCCGGGCGTCGGCCTCGGACATCGCGTTGATGTCGAGGTGGCGCAGGGTGTGGTTGCCGAGTTCGTGTCCGCCGTCGAGGATGCGGCGGGCCATGCCGGGGTGTTCGTCGAGCCAGGTCCCGACGGCGAGGACGGTGACGCGCGCGCCGTGCCGTTCGGCCTCGGTGAGGAGGGCGCGTGCGGTGGCGGGATCGCCGGCGCCGTGGAAGGTGAGGGCGAGGCGGGGGCGGTCGCGGGGGCCGTGGGCGAGCTGGGCGGGGAGGAGATCGGGGCGGGAGCTGGCGGTGGCGCGTGCGGGGTGGGCGAGTGCCCCGGTGGTGCCGCATCCGGCGGTCAGCGCGAGACCGGCGGTGGCGAGCAGCACGGCCCGACGATCGGTCGTAGTCACCCGCCCCATTTAAGGGGCTTTGTCGGCTCTTACCGGTCAGCCACCCGCATCTCGAACCAAGTCGTCTTCCCACGGGGCAGCAGATCGACGCCCCAGCGGTCGGACAGCTTGTCCACGAGGAACAGGCCGCGTCCGCTGATGTCCATGTCCTGCACCGGCATCAGACAGGGCAGCCCGCGCGACGGGTCGCGCACCTCTATCCGGATCCAGCCCCGGCGGCGCCGCATCCGCAGTCCGAACACCCGGGCCCCGGTGTGGCGTACCGCGTTGCCGACCAGCTCGGACACGAGTAACACCGCGTCCTCGGTCATCTTCGGAGTGAGCCCCCAGTGACGAAGGACGATCACCTGGGTCAAGCGTCGCGCGGCCGCGGCGGATTCCGGCCGGGACGGCAACGGAACCTCGGCCTCCGTGGGATTTCCGAACAGTTCGAGCGCCTTCAGTGCGTGCTCGTCCTCGACCGCCGGAGACCAGCGCGCCGCCGTCGTACGGCCGTCTCCCCGCGGCTGTTCGAAACCCTCCAGCCCCGCCATGCCCCCATCATGGCCGCCCAAGGCTCCCTCCGGGGCCGTTCCTGATGAATACGCCCCCCGGAATGCGTCGCTCCGATGGGGTCGATCGGCATATGCCCGAGGCACTTCGGTGCCCTCGATACCCCTTCTGACCTGCGGCGAAGGCTCATTGGGAGGCAATCGACGGACTCCCTCGACAAGGCAGACTTAAGGTTGCGTTAAGGCTCCCATAATCCGCCCCATCGAGGGACCCGGATCAGACATCGCGTCAATTGCAAGTGGTTCAGAGGAATTTCGCCTTGCCGGGGCCCTCTTCGACGAAGCTCTTCATGCCCCGCTCGCGGTCCTCCGTGGCGAACAGGCCCGCGAACCAGTTCCGTTCCACCGCGAGGCCCGTCTCGATGTCGGTCTCCAGGCCGGTGTCGATCGACTCCTTCGCCGCGCGCAGCGCGATCGCCGGTCCCTGTGCGAGCTTCGCCGCCCAGGCGTGCGCCTGGCTGTACACCTCGTCGGCGGGCACGACCCGGTCCACGAGACCCAGGGTGAGCGCCTCGTCGGCCTTGACCATACGGCCGGTGAAGATCAGGTCCTTCGCCTTGGACGGGCCGACCAGCCGGGCCAGACGCTGGGTGCCGCCCGCGCCGGGGATCAGGCCGAGCAGGATCTCCGGCTGCCCGAGCTTGGCGTTCTCCGCGGCGATCCGGAAGTCGGCGCACAGCGCGAGTTCGCAGCCGCCGCCCAGCGCGTAGCCGGTGATGGCCGCGACGACCGGCTTGGGGATGCGGGCCACGGCCGTGAACGAGTCCTGGAGGGCGCGGGCGCGCAGGACCATCGCGGTGTGGTCCATGTTCTGCATCTCCTTGATGTCCGCACCCGCCGCGAACACCTTCTCCCCGCCGTACACGACCACCGCGCGCACATCCGCACGCCGGGTCGCCTCCTCGGCGAGCTCCTTCAGCCGGTCCTGAGTGGCCACGTCCAGTGCGTTCATGGGCGGGCGGTCGAGACGAATGGTGCCGACACCTTCGGCGACTTCGAGATTCACGGTCATGGAGGCAGGTTAACCGCCGCTAACGACAACGGCCCCGGTGCAGTACCTCACACCGGGGCCGTCGCTCAGCGCGGCGTCACGCCTTCCACTTCTCCCACGACATGTTCCAGCCGTTGAGGCCGTTCTCCGGGGCGACCGTCGCGTCGTCGGAGTTCTTGACCACGACCACGTCGCCGATCAGCGAGTGGTTGAAGAACCAGGCGGCCGGCACATCGCTGTCGTAACCGCCCTTGACGTCACGCAGGCCCACGCAGCCGTGGCTGGCGTTGTAGTTGCCGAAGGCGTCGCCGCCCCAGTAGTTGCCGTGGATGAAGGTGCCGGAGTCGGTGAGGCGGGCGGCGTGCGGGACGTCCTTGATGTCGTACTCGCCGCCGTAGCCGACCGTTTCGCCGTTCATCCGGGTCACCGTGAGCTTCTCGCTGATGACCATCTGGCCGTTCCAGGTGTCGTAGCCGGGCTTGCCGGTGGTGACCTTGATGGTCTTGACGGTCCTGCCGTCCTGGGTGACCTTCATCGTGTGCTTCTTGGCGTCCACGACGGAGACCTGGTTGCGGCCGATGGTGAAGGAGACGGTCTTGTTCTGCTTGCCGTAGACGCCGGCGCGGCCCTCGACCCCGTTCAGGTTGAGGTCGACGGTGACCTTGGTGCCTTCCTTCCAGTACTTCTCGGGGCGGAAGTCCAGGCGGTCGTTGCCGAACCAGTGGCCCTCGACGTCGACGGCCGGCGTGGTCCTGACCGTGATGGCCTTCTCGACGTCCGCGGGGCTGGTGATGCCCCGGGTGAAGCGGATGGAGAACGGCATTCCGACGCCGACCGTCGAACCGTCCTCGGGCGTGAAGGTGCCGATGAAGGTGTTCTTCGGAGTCAGGGTGGTGAAGCTGGAGTCCTCGGCCGCGGTACGGCCCTTGGAGTCCTTCGCGATCGCGTGCACCAGGTACTTGGTGCCGGCGGCGAGGTGGGTGGACGGCGTCCAGGAGGCGCCGTCGGCGGCTATCTTCCCGGTTATCTCGGTGCCCTTGGCGTCCTTGACCTGGACCTCGGTCAGCTTGCCCTTGGTGGCGCCGACCTTGAGGACGCCGCTGGTGTCGACGGACTTCGCCCCGTCCTTCGGGGTGATGACGACGACCGCCTCGGACTGCTTGGTCTCGGCGGCGGACGAGTCGCCCTTCTCCGCCTTGGCGTCACCGGAGGATCCGGAACCTCCCCCACCGCAGGCGGTGACGGCCAGCAGCAGAACGCCGAGTATCAGCGCGAGCAACCCCTTGGCCCCGCGCCCCCGCGCGTCAACCGACGCCCCCGATATCGGTCGCACGTTCAAGTCTTTCTCCCCTCGAAGGGCCAGGTCAGGCCCGCTCCCCCGCGCGTTCGCCGCACGCGTTGGCGAATATTAACCGCTGAGTTTTGAGCATCGTGTGAGTCCAAGGTCACCGTTCCGTCCCAACTTCAACGGAACGTCGGGACGCCCCACCCCCCTGTCTCCTTACTTCACCGCACTGCCCGCCTTCCACTCCTTCCATCCCATATTCCATCCCCCGAGGCCATTGTCAGGAGCGACCTTTTTGTCATCGCTGTGGACGACCTCGACGACGTCCCCGACGAGGCTGCGGTCGAAGAACCAGCCCGCGGGCGTGTCCGAGCTGCCGCCCTTCACGTCCCTGAGGCCCACACAGCCGTGGCTGACATTGACCCTGCCGGGGGCGGTGGGCGCCCAGTAGTTGCCGTGCAGGAAGGTGCCGGAGTCGGTCAGGCGCAGGGCGTGCGGGACGTCCGGGATGTCGTACTCGCCGCCGAAGCCGACCGTGCGGCTGTTCATGCGGGTCACTTCGAGCATCTCGGTGACGACCATCTTGCCGTTGTAGGTGGTCGTCTTCGGGGCGCCGGCGGTGATCGGCACGGTGGCGAGGAGTTCCCCGTCACGCCTGACCTGCATGGTGTGCCGGGCCGCGTCCACGAGGGAGACCTGGCTGCGGCCGACGGTGAAGGAGAGGGTCTTGTGCTGGAGGCCGTAGACACCGGACGCGCCTTCCACGTCACGGAGTCTGAGCGCGACCGTGACCCGGGTGCCGGGCCTCCAGTAGTGCTCGGGGCGGAAGTCCAGGCGGCCGTCGCCGAACCAGTGCGGGCGGATCTCGACGGGCGGCTTCGCGGTGACGTGCACGGCGCGTTCGACGGCGGCGCGGTCCTCGATCTCCCGGTTGAACTCCAGGGAGACGATCATCCCGGTGCCGACGGTGGAGCGGTTCTCGGGGCTGACGTACCCGATGAAGCGCTCCTCGGGCACGTAGGTGGTGAAGGTGGTGTGCCGGGCCGAGCGGCGGCCGCGGGCGTCGAGCGCGACCGCGTCGACCGTGTACTCGGCGGCCAGCGCCAGCTGTGCCTCGTCGGGTTCCCAGCGCAGGCCGTCGTCCGAGATGCGCCCGGGCACCGGGAACTCCTGCGCGTCCTGGGACTTGACGACGGTGACGGACTCCAGGCGCCCGCTGGGCACCCGCACCCGGAGTTTCTCCTCGGGCGGCACACCCTTGCTGCCGTCGTCCGGGGCGACCCGGATGACGTCCTCGGGCGCCGGCGGTTTCCCGAACCCGCCGACACCTCCGATCCCGCCACCCCCGTCCGCCGTGCAGCCGGCGGCTCCGGCCAGCAGTCCTGCCCATGTCAGTACGGCGGCCAGAGCGGCCCCGACGCGCCGAACGCGCCCATGTCCATGTCTCACAGCGGGCTAAACGACGGCGCCCACCGGAGGGAAACGTGACCTTCCCCGGGCGCCCCGCCCAACCCGGCGGAGCGAACCCGTGAGTGCGAGGCGAGCGCTGGGCAGAACAGTGGGGAGAACGACGTGAGGGGGTGCCGCGGCCGGGACGCCGTGCGCCCTTTTCCACCTCGCTCCACGAGCCGTGGGAGGCCGACCGGTGTCCAGCGCAGCCGAGCAGGAGGCGGTGACGGAAGCCGCCGAGGAGCGCCCCGCCGCGCTGGTCAACGGCGTACGGCGGGGGGTGCCGGCCGTGCCGGTGTGGCCCGGTGCGCCGACGCCGCTGGGCGCCCGGTTCCGGGTCGGCCCGGACGGGGTGGCGGGGACCAACTTCGCGCTGTGGGCGGGCGGCGCCGAGGCCGTCGAGCTGTGCCTGTTCGACGCGGACGGCAAGGAGACCCGGGCCCGGCTCACCGAGCTCACGCACGAGATCTGGCACGGGTTCGTGCCCGGAGTCATGCCCGGCCAGCGCTACGGCTACCGGGTGCACGGCCGCTGGGACCCGTGGACCGGCGGCCGCTGGAACCCGGCGAAGCTGCTCCTCGACCCGTACGCCCGCGCGGTGGACGGCGACTTCAGCCTGCCGCCCGAGGTGTACGGCCATGTCCGCGACTGGCCCCAGCAGCAGGTCGCGGACACCGTGCGGGACGACCGCGACTCGGCGCCGTACGTCCCGAAGGGCGTGGTCGTCCACGACGACGCCACCGACGACGAATGGATGGAGGACCGCAGGCCCAAGACGCCGTGGGCGGACTCGGTGATCTACGAAGTGCACGTACGGGGGTTCACGGCCCTGCACCCGGACGTCCCGGAGGAACTGCGGGGCACCTACGCCGGGTTGGCGCACCCGGCCGCGATCGAGCACCTGGTGAGACTGGGCGTCACGGCCGTCGAGCTGCTCCCCGTGCACCAGTTCGCGCACGAGGACCATCTGCTGCGGCGCGGCCTGAAGAACTACTGGGGCTACAACTCCATCGGCTACTTCGCGCCCCACGCGGCCTACGCAGCCTCCGGTACGACGGGTCAGCAGGTCGGCGAGTTCAAGCGCATGGTGCGCGCGCTGCACGCCGCCGGGATCGAGGTCATCCTCGACGTGGTCTACAACCACACCGCGGAGGCGGGCGAGCTGGGCCCCACGCTGTCCCTGAAGGGCATCGACAACCGGGGCTACTACCGGCTCCAGTCGGACGCCCGGCGGTACGCGGACTACACAGGCTGTGGAAACACCCTGCACGTGGTGCAGCCGCATGTCCTGCGCCTCATCACCGACTCCCTGCGGTACTGGGTGACGGAGATGGGCGTGGACGGCTTCCGCTTCGACCTGGCGGCCGCGCTGGCCCGCTCCATGCACGACGTCGACATGCTGTCCCCGTTCCTCGCGGTCATCGCGCAGGACCCGGTGCTCAGGCGCGTGAAGCTGATCGCCGAGCCGTGGGACGTGGGCTCCGGGGGCTACCAGGTGGGCGCCTTCCCGCCCCTGTGGACGGAGTGGAACGACCGCTACCGCAACGCCGTACGGGACTTCTGGCGGGGCGCGCTGCCGGACGTACGGGATCTCGGGTACCGGCTCTCGGGCTCCAGCGATCTGTACGCGTGGGGCGGGCGGCGGCCGTACGCCTCGGTCAACTTCATCACCGCGCACGACGGCTTCACCCTGCGGGACCTGGTGTCGTACGAGCGGAAGCACAACGAGGCCAACGGCGAGGGCAACCGGGACGGCACCGACGACAACCGGGCGTGGAACTGCGGCACGGAAGGAGAGACGGACGACGAGCGCGTACGGGCGCTCAGGCGGCGGCAGCTCAGGAACCTGCTGACCACGCTGCTGCTGTCGACGGGCGTGCCGATGCTGGTCGCGGGCGACGAACTGGGCCGCACCCAGCGCGGCAACAACAACGCCTACTGCCAGGACAACGAGATCAGCTGGGTGGACTGGGGGCTCCTCGAGGACCCGGGCTGGAAGGCCCTGTTCGACCTCACCGCCCGGCTGATCGACCTCAGGCACCGCCACCCGGTGCTCAGGCGGCGGGCGTTCTTCTCGGGGCGGGCGCACTCGGCGGACGGGCTGCGCGACCTGGCCTGGTTCACGGCCCGCGGCACCGAGATGACGGAACGGGACTGGTACGCCCCCGCCGCCACCCTCGGCATGTATCTGTCGGGGCGGGACATCCCCGGCCGGGACGAGCGCGGGGCACCCATCCTCGACGACAGCTTCCTCGCCGTCCTGCACGCGGGCGACCGCCCGACGAGCTTCCTGCTGCCGGGCCCGCCGTGGGCGGAGCGCTACGAGGTGGTCGTCGACACGTCGAGGGAGGAGCAGGAACAGGCACCGGGGGTGGTGCACCGGGCGGGCACGTCGGTCACGGTGCCGGCGAGGGCGGTGCTGCTGCTGCGGGTGGCCGGGTGAGATTGCAGTCCCGTGAACAGGGCGGGTGATCGCTGGCCAGTGCACCGATCGGCTGACCAGACTCGATCACATGCCCGAGATCTCCCGCCGTGCCTTCGGTGGTCTCGTCGGCGGCGGTGCCGTGACCGCCGTCGCCGGTACGCCGACCGCCGCCGAAGCCGTTCAAACTGCCGCCGAACGTCCCTTCAGGGCCCGGCCCTGGGGCCCCTCCGGCAGACGGCCCAACCTCCTGGTCATCCTCGGCGACGACCTCGGCTGGGCCGACCTGTCCTCGTACGGCGCCCCGCACATCAGGACGCCGAACCTGGACCGGCTGGCCCGGCAGGGGGTGCGGTTCACCGACGCGTACTCGGGCTCGGCGACCTGCTCGCCGACGCGGTTCAGCCTGTACACCGGGCGCTATCCGGGCCGTACGAAGGGCGGGCTCGCCGAGCCGATCGCCGACCGGACGCAGGGGCTCGACCCGAACCATCCCACCCTGGCCTCCCTGCTGAAGAAGGCCGGCTACGCGACCGCGTTGATCGGCAAGTGGCACTGCGGCTGGCTGCCCGACCACAGCCCCACCAAGTCCGGCTGGGACGAGTTCTTCGGCAACCACGGGGGCGTGCTGGAGTACTTCTCCAAGCTGGGACAGCTCGGCGACTACGACCTCTACGAGGGCGACGCCACCTACAAGGACCTGCGCTACTACACGGAGGTCCTCACCGAACGGGCCGTCGAGTACGTGAGCCGCGACCATGACACGCCCTGGCTGCTCAACCTCAACTTCACCACCCCGCACTGGCCCTGGCTCGCGGAGGGCGACGAGGAGACCGGCGCCGAGATCGCCGCGAAGATCCGCGCCGCGAAGAGTCAGGCGGAGGTGTCGGCCGCGCTCAACCACTACGACGGCGGCTCGGTCGCCAAGTACACGGAGATGGTGCAGAGCCTGGACGCGGCCGTCGGCGAGGTCCTCACGGCGCTGCGCCGCTCCGGTCAGGAGGAGCACACGCTGGTGTACTTCGCCAGCGACAACGGCGGTGAGCGCTGGTCGTACCTGTGGCCGCTCAGCGGCGAGAAGTTCGTGCTCCAGGAGGGCGGCATCCGGGTGCCGACGATCGTGCGCTGGCCGCACCGGATCGACGGCGGCCAGGTCAGCCACGAGCCGAACCTCTCCCCCGACTGGACGGCGACCTTTCTGGAGGTAGCCGGTGCGCGACCCGATCCGGCCTTCCCGCTGGACGGCACGAGCCTGGCCGGGTACCTGCTGCGTGGCGAACGGCTGCCGGAACGGGACCTGTTCTGGCGGGTGCGGGCCAACCGGGCTCTGCGGCGCGGAAAATGGAAGTACTACCAGGACGCGGCCGGCCAGGACCACCTCTACGACCTCGGCGCCGACCTGCGCGAGCAGGCCGACCTGGCCCCCGACGAGCCGGAGTTGCTCGCCGAGCTGAAGGGCGCGTGGGAGAGGACGGCGGCGGGGCTGTTGCCGTATCCGAACTAGCCGAGGATCCCGCGTTCGTACGCCGTCGCGACCGCCGCCGCGCGGTCCTTGACGCCCAACTTGCCGTACAAGTGGGTGAGATGGGTCTTCACGGTCGCCTCGCTGATGAACAGCTCGCGGGCGATCTCTCGGTTGGACGTGCCCTTGGCGACCAGGGCGAGCACCTCGCGCTCACGGGCGGAGAGGGGCTCGTTCGCGGGTGCCTTGGGGGTGCGGACGGCGGAGACCAGGCGGGAGGCCACCGCCGGGGAGAGGACCGTGCGGCCCTCGGCGGCGGCGCGGACGGCCGTGAACAGCTCGTCGCGCGGGGCGTCCTTGAGGAGGTAGCCGGTCGCTCCCGCCTCGATGGCGGGCAGGGTGTCGGAGTCCGTGTCGTACGTCGTCAGCACGAGGACCTTCGCCCGGGCCCGGAGGCGGGTCAGCTCGCGGATGGCGTCCACCCCGCCCCCGCCCGGCATCCGCAGGTCCATCAGGATCACGTCCGGGTCGAGGGCGCCGGCCCGCTCGATCGCCTCGACGCCGTTGGCCGCCTCACCGAGGACGGCGAATCCGGGCGCGGACTCGAGCATGCCGCGCAGACCGTCCCGTACCACGGGATGGTCGTCGACGATCAGCACCGAGATGTCACTGGTCATGGCGGACCAACGGTACGCGAGCCGACAGCGCGGTGCCGTGGCCCGGTTCGGACTCGACGGTGAGGGAGCCCGCGATGCGCTCGGCGCGGGCCCGCATGCCGTCGAGGCCGAAGCCGCCGGTGCGGGTGCGGGCGGGGAGGGCGAGCGGGTCGAAGCCGCGTCCGTCGTCTCGGATGTCGAGGATGACCTCGTCGGTCAGGAAGCTCAGGGTGACGCCGAGGCGGGTGGCGTGCGCGTGCCGGGCGGCGTTGGAGAGGGCCTCCTGGGCGATCCTGAGCAGGGTCGCGGAGACCTCGTCGTGGAGCTGCTCGGCGGTGCCGGTGACCGTGAACTCCGCGCGTACGCCGGTGCGTTCACCCCAGTCGGCGACCGTCTGCTTCAGGGCTTCGGGAAGGCCCGCGTCGTCCAGGGCGACCGGGGCGAGGTTGTGCACCGAGCGGCGGGCCTCGCCCAGGCTGTGGCGGGCGAGGTCCATGGCCCGGTGGACATGCGCGCGGGCCTGGTCCTCGTCGGGTGTGTTCACGACGACCTGGAGCTGGGCGATGATCCCGGTCAGGCCCTGGGCGAGGGTGTCGTGGATCTCGGCGGCGAGCCGGCGGCGCTCGTCGGCGACGCCCGCTTCCCGTGCCTGGACGAGGAGTTGGGCGTGGAGGGCGGCGTTCTCGTCGAGCGCCTGCTGGAGGGCCTCGATGGTCGAGGTGCGCTCCCGGGAGCGCTGCTCCTCCTGCTCGGTGATGTGGGCGACCACCGACTGGAGGCCGAAGTTGGCGGCCAGCAGTGCGGCGAACCCCAGCCACTGGGCCGTGCTGTCCGGCATCAGCCCGCCGGCCTGCGCGCCCGCCACGGTGACCGCGCTCGCGAACAGTCCCAGTCGCCGCCACAGGCCTGGGATCAGCTCGTCGGCGTCCATGTAGCCGGTCGCGGCGTAGAACGCGAAGAACGGGTTGATCCAGGTCAGCGCGAAGGCGATGGCCCAGCGGACGGCGTAGTACGCGGTCCCGGCGCGGGAGGGGCTGCGGCCGCGCTTGACGCGGCGGTACCGGGTGCCGTGCCACCACAGCTGGAGGACGATCGCGGCGGCGACCAGGGCCCCGACGAGGTACCAGTCGACGGGGCCGTCCATGATGCCCGCGGAGACGACCGCGAGGACGACACTGGTGCCGAGCAGTCCGTACGGCCCCCAGACGTGCAGCCGTTCCCAGTACCGGTCGACCCGGGCGTCCGACGCGTTCATCTCCCCAGTCTGCACGGCGTCTCCCCTACTCCCAGCGGAACCAGCGCGACGCGGCGGCCGTCAGCAGCAGCGTCCACACGACGAGGACGCCCAGGTGGGTCCAGCCCGGCCAGTGCCCGGCCGCGGCCCGGTTCAGGGCCTCGGCGGCGGCGCCGAACGGCGTGTACCCGACGATCCGGGCGAGCACGTGCGGCATGGTCTGCACCGGCGCCCACACGCCCGCGCAGAACATCGCCGGGAAGAACACGGCGGACCCGATGGCGCCGGCGATCTTCGTGGTCCGGGACAGCGCGGAGACCACCGCGCCCAGCGCGAGGGCGGCGAGCACGGCCAGGACCAGGGCCAGCAGGTAGCCGAACAGCTGCTGGGGCAGTCGTACGTCGAAGGCGAACCGGCCGACGGCGAGCGCGAGCAGCGCGGATGCCAGGGCGGCACCGCCGTAGACGGTCATCTGCGCGGTGAGCAGGGCGGTGGGGCGGACCGGTGTGGTGGACATGCGGCGCAGGATGCCGCGCTCGCGGTAGCCGGTGAGGGTCTGCGGCATGGACTGCAGGCCGCCGACGATCATGCCCAGGAGCACGGCGACGGGCACGTAGACGTCGATGGTCCTGAGGCCGCCGAGGTCGGCCTCGTGGTTCCGGAAGGACGGGATCGAGCCGAGGATCACCAGGAGCAGGGTCGGGAACAGCAGGATCCAGAAGAGGGCGCCGGGTTCGCGGCGGAAGAGTCGGACCTCGGTCCGCAGTACGGCGGTGTTCATGCCGTGGCCTCCTGGGTCAGGTCGAGGAAGGCGTCGTCGAGGGTGGCGTCGACGACCCGGAGCTGGTGGGCGGTGACGTGCCGGCGGGCGAGCAGGGTGATCACGGCGTTCACGGTCTCGTCGGTGCCGGACAGGGTGAGACGGCCGTCCCGGTCCTCGATCGAGGCGAGCGCGGGCAGCGCGTTCAGCTCGTGCGCGTCGAGCGCGGTGGACGGGGTGAAGCTGATGACGGTGGCGCCCGCCGAGCGGTGGATGAGCCCGGCCGGGGTGTCCAGGGCGGCGACCCGGCCCTTGTCGATCACGGCGATCCGGTCGCAGAGCCGCTGCGCCTCCTCCATGAAGTGAGTGACGAGCAGGACGGTCACGCCGTTCGCGCGCACGTCCTCGATGAGCTCCCAGGTGTCGCGGCGGGCACGTGGATCGAGGCCGGTGGTCAGCTCGTCCAGGACGACGACCCGGGGGTTGCCGACCAGGGCGAGCGCGATGAACAGGCGCTGCTTCTGGCCACCGGAGAGCTTGCCGAACCGGGTGGTGAGCTTCTGGGTGAGCCCGAGCCGTTCGGCGAGCGGGCGCCAGTCGAGGGGCTTGTCGTAGAACGTGGTGTAGAGCTCCAGGGCCTCGCGGACGGTGAGCTTGGCCTGGAGTTCGCTCTCCTGGAGCTGGGCGCCGAGGACGCGGGCCACGCGCGCGTGGTCGGCGACGGGGTCGAGCCCGGTGACACGGACCCGGCCCGCGTCGGGGACCCGGAGGCCTTCGACGCACTCGACGGTGGTGGTCTTGCCGGCGCCGTTCGGGCCGAGGATTCCGAAGATCTCGCCCTCCTCGACGGTGAAGGAGACACCGTCGACGACGGCCCGGCCGCCGTAGGACTTGCGCAGTTCGCTGACTTCGATGACGGACATGGCATCAGCGTCCCGGTCGGGGCCCCGCCGCCGCATCGCCCGTCGCGCTCGACCCGGCATCAACCGATCGGTTGATGCGCCCGTACGACCCCCTCGGCTCCTCCCGCACAGCCTCTCCGCTCTTCCCCCACAGCCTCTCCGCTCTTCCCGTACGACCCCTCGAACACGCAGGTCGTAGGTCCATCGGCCGATTCCGGTCCGGCCAAAACTCGGTGGGCGTTGTCAGTGCCGATCCGTAGGCTCGCAGCTGATGTCCACGACACGTGCAACCACCAAGGACCGATCGGCCGTGAAGACCCTGCTGCGCCTGTGGCCGTTCGTCCGGCCGGTCCGCGCGCGGCTGTTCACCGCCGCCTGTGTGGCGATCCTCGCCTCCTGCACCGGGCTGGTGATCCCGCTCGTCCTGAAGTGGATGGTGGACGGACCGGTCGCCGACGGGGACACGGCGGGCGTGTGGCTGGGGGCGCTGTACCTGCTGCTGCTCGGGTTCGCGGAGGCGCTGCTGTTCGGGCTGCGGCGATGGCTGGTGGCCAGACCGCTCTCCCATGTGGAGGCGGAGATGCGAGCGGGCCTGTACCAGCACCTCCAGCGCCTCCCGGTGGCCTTCCACGACCGCTGGGCGTCCGGCCAGCTGCTGTCGCGGGCCACGACGGATCTCATGCTCCTGCGCATGTTCCTGGCATTCCCGCTGACCTTCCTGCTGGTCAACACCGTCACGATCATCGCCGGCGTGATCATCATGCTGCTCCAGGACTGGACCCTGGGCCTGGTGATCCTCGGCCCCGCGATCCCCGTGATGGTCACCTGCGTGATCTTCGAGAAGCGGTACCACCATGTGGCGCGACTCGCCCAGGACCAGGTCGGCGACCTCACGACGGTCGTCGAGGAGAGCGTGCTCGGCATCCGCATCATCAAGGGTTTCGGCCGCCACCGGTCGCAGGCGCGGGCGTTTCGCGACCTGTCCGGAAAGCTGCGCGGGACCGAGCTGCGCAAGGCGCGGCTGCTGGCCGCGATCTGGGGCGTGATCACCACCCTCCCGGAGGTGGCCATCGCGGCGGCGCTGGTGCTGGGCTGCGTGCAGGTGGCGGACGGCGACCTGTCGGCGGGGACGCTGGTGGCCTTCCTGTCGACGGCCCTCGCGCTCCGGTGGCCGGTGGAGTCGATCGGCTTCCTGCTGGCGATGAGCCAGGAGGCGGCGACGGCGACGGAGCGCTACTTCGAGGCGATGGACGAGGTACCGGAGCAGGAGAGCGCGCCCGTCAGGGACGCGGGACCGTATCGGTCCGCGGCTGCGCCGCCGGGAGCGACGAGCCCGGACCGGCCCGCGGACGGCCTCCGGTTCCACCACGTCCGCTTCCGCTACCCCGACGCCCCCGAGGACTCCCCGCCCGTCCTCGACCTGATCGACCTCCACATCCGCCCGGGCGAGTCCATGGCCCTCGTGGGCGCGACCGGAAGCGGCAAGACGACCCTCACCGCCCTCGTCCCCCGCCTCCACGAGCTCACCTCCGGCCGCATCACCCTGGACGGCGAGGACATCACCGCCATGCCCAGGGAGACGCTGCGCTCGATGGTCGCCGTGGCCTTCGAGGACCCCACCCTCTTCTCGACCAGCGTGGGCGACAACGTCCTGATGGGCGCGGACGAGCACGAACTGGACCGCGCCCTGTCCGTCGCCCAGGCCGGCTTCGTGCACACCCTCCCGCAGGGCACCGGGACCCAGGTCGGCGAACAGGGCCTCAGCCTCTCCGGTGGCCAGCGCCAACGCCTGGCCCTCGCCCGGGCCGTGGTCGGCAAGCCGAGGTTCCTCGTCCTCGACGACCCCCTGTCCGCCCTCGACGTCCACACCGAGGCCGCCGTGGAAGCCGCGCTGCGGGACGTCCTGGCGGACACCACCGCCCTGATCGTCGCCCACCGCCCCTCGACCGTGCAGCTCGCCGACCGCGTCGCCCTGCTGTCGGACGGCCGCGTCACGGCCGTGGGCACCCACCACGAACTCCTGCGCACCAACGCCGAGTACGCCCATCTGATGTCCGGGGCCGGGGAAGAGCCCGGTGACGTGTCCGGGGCGGAGTCCCGGGATGAGGAGGACGCCCGATGACGGCCCCCACGACGTCCGCGCCCACCGCGGACGAGGAACCCGGTCTGCCCGGGCCTAAGGACGGCGACGACGCCTTCGACCACGACCGCCTGCCCGCTCCCCCGAACTCGACCGCCCTCCTGCTGCGGTCCCTGCTCGCCCCCATGAAGGCGCGGGTCGCCGTGACGACCCTCCTGCTGCTGCTCCAGCAGGCGGCCGTGCAGGCGGGCCCGCTGCTGGTGGCGTACGCGATCGACCGGGCCGTCCCCGCGTTCCGGGACCACGACAACGGCCCGCTGATGGCGGTGGGCGCCGGCTATCTGCTGTGCGCGCTGGCCTCCGGGGGACTGCAGTACGCGTTCATCCTGGTCTCCGCGCGCGTGAACCAGGACGTGCTGCTCGACCTGCGGGGCCGGATCTTCCGGCACGCCCAGGCGCTGAGCATCGACTTCCACGAGCGCTACACCTCGGGCCGGCTCATCTCCCGCTCGACCACGGACGTGGAGTCGCTGCGCGAACTGCTCAACGAGGGCCTCCAGGAGCTCGTCACCGTCATCCTGTCCTTCCTGTACATCTCCGCCCTGCTGCTCTGGCTGGACCTCGGGCTCGGCGCGGTCGCGGTGGCGTCCTTCGTGCCCCTGTACCTGCTGGTGCGGAACTACCGGCAGCGGGCGGGCCGGGTGTACCGGAAGCGGTCGACCGCGATCGCCGCCGTGATCGTGAAGTTCGTGGAGACGATGAACGGCATCCGCCCGGTGCGCGCGTTCCGCCGCGAGGCCGCCAACGACGCCGAGTTCGCCGTCCTGAACAAGCGGCACGAGCGGGTCAACGGCGACGCGCTGCTCGAGATGGCCCGCTATGTCGTCGCGTCCCGGCTGGTCGCCAACGCGGCCGTCGCGGGGATCGTGCTGTGGGGCGCCTACCGGGTGGCGCAGGACTCGCTGGAGCTGGGTGTGCTGGCGGCGGCGGTGCTGTACCTGCGGCGGCTGTACGACCCGATCGACCGGCTCGGGATGTTCCTGAACTCCTACCAGTCGGCGGCGGCCTCCCTGGAGAAGATCGCGGGCCTGCTCGCCCAGACCCCGACGGTGCCGGAACCCGAGGCGCCCCGACAGCTTCCGGCCATCGAGTCGGAGCACCCGGGCCGCGAAGTCGTCTTCGACGGTGTCCGCTTCGGCTACCGCAGGGGCGGCGAGGTGCTCCCCCGCTTCGACCTGACCCTGCCCGCCGGGCAGACGGTCGCGGTGGTCGGCTCGACCGGCGCGGGCAAGTCGACGCTCGCCAAGCTGCTGGCCCGTTTCTACGACCCCTCCGAGGGCCGCGTCCTCCTGGACGGCGTGGACCTTCGCGACCTGGCCGTCCCCGAGCTGCGGCGCGGGGTGGTCATGGTGACGCAGGAGGCGTTCCTGTTCTCCGGCACGGTCGCCGAGAACATCGCGATCGGCCGCCCGGACGCCGGCCGCGAGGAGATCGAGCGGGCCGCGAAGGCGATCGGCGCGCACGACTTCATCAGCGCCCTGCCCGACGGGTACGACACGGACGTACGCAAGCGGGGTGGCCGCATCTCGGCCGGGCAGCGCCAACTCGTGGCGTTCGCGCGGGCGTTGCTCGCCGATCCGGCGGTGCTGATCCTGGACGAGGCGACCAGTTCGCTCGACGTCCCGGGCGAGCGGGCCGTGCAGCGCGCGATGGCGACGGTCCTGAAGGGCCGTACGGCCGTGGTGATCGCGCACCGGCTGTCCACCGTGGAGATCGCCGACCGGGTGCTGGTCATGGAGCACGGCCGGATCGTCGAGGACGGCACTCCGGCCGAACTCGTCGCGGGGACGGGCCGGTTCGCGGATCTGCACCGGGCGTGGCGGGACAGTCTGGCGTGAACGACGACATGGGTGACCAGGGGGAATGATGGTCGACGCGTACGAGGACCCCGGCACGCCCGATGTCCGCGGCGGTTGGCGGTACCTGTGGTGGCTGGTGCGCTGCCAGCCGGGGCGGTCGGTGGCCGGGGCGCTGCTGGGCAGCACGTGGATGGTGCTGCTGGCGGCGACGCCGTATCTGATGGCGAAGGCGATCGACGAGGGTCTGGAGCCGGGCGACTGGGGGGCGCTCGCCGGCTGGAGCTTCGCGCTGTTCGCGGTCGGTTCCTTCAACGCCTGGCTGAGCATCATGCGGCACCGCACGATGACCCGGGTGCGGATGGACGCCAACTTCCGCACGGTCAAGGTGGTCGTCGGTCAGGCGGTCCGTCTCGGGGCCGCGCTCTCGCGCCGGACCGGGGCCGGGGAGGTCGTCACGATCGGCGTGGGCGACGTGCAGACGATCGCCGGCGCCCTGACTGTCGTCGGCCCGGGCGTCGGAGCGTGCGTCGCCTATCTGACGGTCGCCGCCCTCCTGGTCGCGGTGTCCCCGGTCCTCGCGGCCGTGGTCCTCCTCGGCATTCCGGCGATCGTCCTTCTCGTGGGCCCCTTCCTGTCCCGCCTCCAGGGTGCCGAGACGGAGTACCGCAACCGCCAGGGCATCCTCACCGCCCGTATCGGCGATCTCGCGAGCGGTCTGCGCGTCCTCAACGGTCTGGGCGGCAAGAGCCTGGTCGCCGACGCCTTCCACCGCGACAGCGGGCACCTGCGGGCCCAGGGCTACCGGGTGGGCGCGGTCACGAGCTGGGTCCAGGCCCTCGGCGTGGGCCTGCCCACCCTGTTCCTCGCCGTGGTCACCTGGCTCGCGGCCCGTCTGGCCGCCCAGGGGGACATCACCGTGGGCGAGTTGGTCGCGGTGTACGGCTATGTCGCCGTCCTGGTGGGTCCGGTGGCGTTCTGGGTGGAGTGCGGGTACCAGCTGAGCCGGGGGGTGGTGGCGGCGAGGCGGGTCGTGGCGTTCCTGCGGCTGGAGCCGCTGGAGGACCGGGGGACGAGGGACGCTCCGGCGGAACCGTCGGTGCTGCACGACCCGGAGTCGGGTGTACGCATCCTTCCGGGCCGCATGACGGCACTGACCTCTGCGCATCCGGCGGACACGGCAGCGGTGCTGGACCGGCTCGGCCGCTACACCCCGTCGCAGGCGACCTGGGCCGGAGTCCCGATGGACGAGATCAGGCTGCCCCGGATCAGGGAGCGGATCTTGCTGGCGGACCACGAGGCAGACCTGTTCGCGGGAACTCTGCGTGAGGTGATCGCGCCCCAAAGGGGGGCGGGGCCGGGTCGATCTGCGGCTGCGCCGCGGGGCGCGACCGGCCCCCACTCGGCCGCAGCCGCGATACACGCAGCCGTGGCGGACGACATCGTGCAAGGCCTCCCGGACGGCCTCGATTCCCCCGTCGACGCCCAGGCCCGCAACCTCTCCGGCGGGCAGCGCCAACGCATCCGACTGGTGAGGGCCCTCCTCGCCGACCCGGAGATCCTCCTCGCCGCGGAACCCACCTCCGCCCTGGACGCCCACACGGAGGCCCTCGTGGCAGACCGGCTCAAGACCGCGCGGAGCGGCCGTACGACGGTCGTCACCTCCACCTCGCCCCTGATGCTCGACCACGCCGACACGGTCCACTACCTGGTCGACGGCAAAGTCGCGGCGTCCGGCACCCATCAGCAACTCCTCACCGAGGAACCGGGATACCGCGCCCTGGTCGCCCGGGACGTGGAGGTCGCGAAGTGAGCAAGGGCCACCTCCCGGTCGCCGACCAGGCCACCGTCCGGCGTGCCTCCGTCCGGCTGATCCGCAAGGACACCCGCGCCTTCACCGCCGTCCTCGCGCTGAACGCGGCCGCCGCCCTCACCGGTCTCGCCGGCCCCTGGCTGCTCGGCCGGATCATCGACGAGGTCCGCGCCGGCGAGGGCGTGGCCGCGGTGGACCGGCTCTCCCTGGTCCTCGTGGTGTGCGCGGGCACCCAGCTGCTCCTCGCCCGCTTCGCCCGCTACGTCGGCCACCGCTTCGGCGAGCGCACCCTCGCCCGGGTCCGCGAGGAGTTCGTGGACCGCGTGCTGGCCCTGCCCGCCTCCGTCGTGGAACGTGCGGGCACCGGCGACCTCACCGCCCGCGGCACCGCGGACGTCGCCACGGTCGGCACCACGCTCCGCGACGCCGGACCCGAACTGCTCATCAACTCGGTGCAGTTCCTGTTCCTGCTCGCCGCGGTGTTCGTCCTCGACCCGCTCCTCGGCGCGGTCGGGGTGTTCGGTCTGCTGCCCATCTGGTTCGTGCTGCGCTGGTACCTGCGGCGGGCGAGGGACGGTTATCTGGCCGAGGGCGAGGCCACCTCGGAGGTCGCCGAGATCCTCGCGGCCACCGCGTCCGGCGCCCGAACGGTCGAGGCACTGCGGCTCGAGGAGCGACGCGTGCGGGCGAGCCGGGAGGCCCTCGACACGGCCCGCCGCACCCGGCTGTACACGCTCTACCTGCGCAGTGTGTTCTTCCCCGTGGTCGAGGTGGCGTACATCCTGCCCGTGGCCGGCGTGCTGCTGGTGGGCGGGATGCTGCACGCGCAGGGCGTGATGAGCCTGGGCTCGGTGGTGGCGGCCGCCCTGTATCTCCAGCAACTGGTCAACCCGCTCGACCAGATCCTGGTGCGGGTGGAGCAACTCCAGTCCAGCGGAGCCTCGTTCGCGCGCGTGGAGGGCCTCGCGGCAGCGCCACGGGCCTCCGTCGAGGACTCCCCCGCCCCCGCCGACGACCGCATCGACGTGACCGGCGTGCGCTACTCCTACGGCCGCGGCGGCGAGGTCCTGCACGGCGTCGACCTGACCGTGCGCCCCGGTGAGCGGCTCGCGGTGGTGGGCCCGTCCGGTGCCGGGAAGACCACGCTGAGCAGGCTGCTCGCGGGCGTCGACGCGCCCACCTCCGGTTCGGTGACCGTCGGCGGGGTCCCGGTCGTCGGCCTGGACCCCGAGCAGCTGCGCCGCCAGGTCGTCCTGGTCACCCAGGAGCACCATGTCTTCCTGGGCACGGTCCGCGACAACCTCCTCATCGCCGAACCCGGCGCCGGTGACGAGGAGTTGTGGGCCGCCCTGACCGCCGTGGGGGCCGACGGGTGGGTGCGGGAGCTACCCGAGGGGCTCGACACCGGGCTGGGTGAGGAGGGTTGCCGTACGGACGGCTCGCAGGCGCAGCAACTCGCGCTGGCGCGGGTGGTGCTGGCGGACCCGCACACACTGATCCTGGACGAGGCGACCGCGCTGCTCGATCCCACGACCGCACGGCACACCGAGCGCGCCCTGGCCGCCGTACTCGAGGGGCGCACGGTCATCGCGATCGCGCACCGGCTGCACACCGCGCACGACGCGGACCGGGTGGCGGTGATGGAGGACGGCCTGCTGACCGAACTGGGCACGCACGAGGAGCTGGTGGCGGCGGGCGGGGCGTACGCGGCGCTGTGGGGGTCGTGGCACGGAGCGCCGGGCGGCAGCTGATCCCACGGGACCGTATATCGAACATGAACGACCGGACAACGGACTGTTTCCGGCCAAGTTTCTGACGCGCTCCTGACAGTACGGGCTTTCCGGTGCCACTCTTCCCACGGCCGCTTCACAGCAACCTCACAGATCTCTCTTGCTGTGGCCTGTTCGCGGCCGTCCGCACCTCGTTCCGCGTACCGCCCGGACGGTCGACCCACCGTCCGGTCTCCCCTGGCCGTGTGATCCGCGGCCGCGCAGAAGGAGTCAGTGTTGAGAGACAGTTCCTCCCACAGACGCGCCCCCCACACCCCGCACCGCAAGGCCGCCGCCGTGGCCCTCGTCGGTGTCTCCGCCCTGATCGCCGCGGCCGTCCAGTCGGGCGCCGCCACCGCAGCCCCGGAGAAGGCACCGTCGGCCGCGAGCAAGGTGATCCCGGGCGCCGAGTCCCTCAAGCTCACCCCCGCCCAGCGCGCCGAGCTGATACGCAAGGCGAACGCCGGCAAGGCGGACACCGCCGAGGACCTCGGTCTGGGCGCCAAGGAACAGCTGGTCGTCCGTGACGTGGTCAAGGACGGCAACGGCACGCTCCACACCCGCTACGAGCGCACCTACGACGGCCTGCCCGTCCTCGGCGGCGACCTCGTCGTGGAGACCACGAAGTCCGGGGCGACCGAGGGCGTCGTGAAGGCGACGGCCAAGGCCATCAAGCCGGCCACCACGACCGCGGCCCTGCCCGCCGCCAAGGCGGAGAAGCAGGCGCTCACGCTCGCGAAGGCCGCCGGCGCCGACAAGGCCGACACCAACCGCGCCCCGCGCAAGGTGATCTGGGCCGGCAACGGCACCCCGACCCTCGCGTACGAGACGGTCGTCGGCGGCCTCCAGGAGGACGGCACGCCGAACGAACTGCACGTGATCACGGACGCGGCGACCGGCGCGAAGCTCTACGAGTACCAGGGCATCGAGACCGGCACCGGCAACACCATGTACAGCGGCACGGTCACCCTCGGCACCACCCAGTCCGGGTCGACGTACAACCTGACCGACGGGGCGCGCGGCAGCCACAAGACGTACAACCTCAACCGCGGCACCTCCGGCACCGGCACCCTCTTCTCGGGCCCGGACGACGTCTGGGGCAACGGCAGCGCCTCCAACACGGAGACCGCGGGCGCCGACGCGCACTACGGCGCCGCGCTCACCTGGGACTACTACAAGAACGTGCAGGGGCGTTCGGGCATCCGCGGTGACGGGGTCGGGGCGTACTCCCGCGTCCACTACGGCAACAACTACGTCAACGCGTTCTGGTCGGACAGCTGCTTCTGCATGACCTACGGCGACGGGTCGGGCAACACCCACCCGCTGACGTCGATCGACGTGGCCGGTCACGAGATGACCCACGGCGTCACGTCGAACACCGCGGGGCTCAACTACTCGGGCGAGTCCGGCGGTCTGAACGAGGCGACCTCCGACATCTTCGGCACGGCCGTCGAGTTCTACGCCAACAACTCCTCGGACGTCGGTGACTACCTCATCGGCGAGGAGATCGACATCAACGGCGACGGCACGCCGCTGCGTTACATGGACAAGCCGAGCAAGGACGGCGCGTCCAAGGACAGTTGGTACTCGGGGATCGGGTCGGTGGACGTCCACTACTCGTCCGGCCCGGCGAACCACTTCTTCTACCTCCTGTCGGAGGGCAGCGGCACCAAGACCATCAACGGTGTCACCTACAACTCGGCCACCTCGGACGGCCTTCCCGTCACCGGCATCGGCCGGGACAAGGCGGAGAAGATCTGGTTCCGCGCGCTGACCACGAAGTTCACCTCGACGACCAACTACGCGGGCGCCCGCACCGGCACCCTCGCGGCGGCCGGTGAGCTGTACGGCACGACGAGCGCCGAGTACACGGCCGTGGCGAACGCCTGGGCGGGCGTGGCGGTCGGTTCGCGTCCGGGCGGCGGCGGTGGCGGCACCTCCTTCGAGTCCACCACCGACGTATCGATTCCGGACAACGGGGCGGCGGTCAACTCGCCGATCACCGTGTCGGGGCGTACGGGCAACGCGCCGTCGAACCTCGCGGTCTCGGTCGACATCGTGCACACCTACATCGGTGACCTCCGGGTGCAGCTGATCGCCCCCGACGGCACGGCGTACACGCTGAAGGCGTACGGCACCGGCGGCAGCACCGACAACCTCAGCACCACGTACACGGTGAACGCCTCCTCCGAGGTCGCCAACGGGACCTGGCAGTTGCGGGTCCAGGACAACGCGGCCCAGGACACCGGCTACATCAACAGCTGGAAGCTCACCTTCCCGTAGTCCGGTACGCACAGGGACAGGGCGCCGCCCCGGAGGTTCGACTCCCCGGGGCGGCGCCCTCTTTTTGCCAGTCCATGACCGACGTCCTGTTGGCGCTTTACCCAGGTCAACTCGCTTTACATGCCTGCAATGTTCATCCAGCCGTCGACTTTCAGCCAACATCACTTGGGGGTCATGACATGTACGCGCCTTGATGCCACGCTTCCTCACAACCGCCGCACAACTTCACAACCACCCCGGAAGGCAACCCCACGCCCTCCGGGCTCCCCCACGAAGGAGCTTGTGTGACCCCCCTCTACGCGCGTCACAAGCGCACCACCCTGGCCATCGCCACCGCGGTCGCGGCCGGGGCCCTTCTCACCACCGGTATGACCGCCGGTGCCGCCTCCGCCCAGACCCCGGCGGAGTCGAGCGGCAAGGCCACCCTCGCCGCCGCCCCGCTGCAGCTGTCCTCGGCCGCGCGCACCTCGCTCATCAAGGAGCGCCAGGCCACCGCCGCCGACACGGCCCAGGAGATAGGCCTCGGCACCAAGGAGAAGCTGGTCGTCAAGGACGTCGTGAAGGACGCCGACGGCACGGTCCACACCCGCTACGAGCGCACCTACGCGGGCCTGCCGGTCCTCGGCGGCGACCTCGTCGTCCACGAGTCGAAGTCCGGTGCGACCCAGGGCGTCTCCAGAGCGACCAAGGCCACCATCAAGGTCGCCTCCCTGACCCCGAAGCTCACCGTCGCCAAGGCCGAGAAGCAGGCCCTGACCGTCGCCAAGGCCGCGGGCTCGGACAAGGCCGCCGCCGACGGCGCGCGCAAGGTGATCTGGGCCGGCAACGGCACCCCCGTCCTCGCCTACGAGACGATCGTCGGCGGCTTCCAGGACGACGGCACCCCGAACCAGCTGCACGTCATCACCGACGCCGCCACCGGCAAGAAGCTCTTCGAGTACCAGGGCATCGAGAACGCGACCGGCACCGGCAAGAGCCTGTACTCGGGCACGGTCAGCCTGGAGACGACCCTCTCGGGCTCGACGTACCAGCTGACCGACGGCACCCGCGGCAGCCACAAGACGTACAACAAGTCGCACGGCACCAGCTCCTCCGCGGGCACCCTGTTCACGGACGCCGACAACGTCTGGGGCACCGGCGCGGCCTCCAGCTCCACCACCGACCAGACGGCGGCCGTCGACGCCGCCTACGGCGCGGCCGAGACCTGGGACTTCTACAAGTCCACCTTCGGCCGCAGCGGCATCAAGAACAACGGCGTCGCCGCCTACAGCCGCGTCCACTACGGCAACGCGTACGTCAACGCGTTCTGGGACGACAGCTGCTTCTGCATGACGTACGGCGACGGCGAGGGCAACGTCAACCCGCTGACCTCGCTGGACGTGGCCGGCCACGAGATGAGCCACGGCGTCACCTCGAACACGGCGGGCCTGAACTACTCGGGCGAGTCCGGCGGCCTCAACGAGGCGACCTCGGACATCTTCGGCACGGGTGTGGAGTTCTTCGCGAACAACTCCAACGACGTCGGTGACTACCTCATCGGCGAGGAGATCGACATCAACGGCGACGGCAGCCCGCTGCGCTACATGGACAAGCCCAGCAAGGACGGCGGCTCGGCGGACTCCTGGTCCTCGTCCGTCGGCAACCTGGACGTCCACTACTCGTCCGGCGTCGCGAACCACTTCTTCTACCTGCTGTCCGAGGGCAGCGGTGCGAAGACGATCAACGGCGTGTCCTACAACTCGCCGACGTCCAACGGCTCCACGGTCACCGGCATCGGCCGCGCCAAGGCGCTGCAGATCTGGTACAAGGCGCTGACGACGTACTTCACGTCGACGACCAACTACAAGGCGGCCCGCACCGGCACGCTCTCGGCGGCGTCGGCCCTGTACGGCTCCACCAGCACCGAGTACAAGGCGGTGGCGGCGGCGTGGTCCGCGGTCAACGTCAGCTAGTGGTCCCGAGGGACTGAGTTGCTGACGGGCGGTACCCGGAACGAAGGCATTTCCGGGTACCGCCCTACTCTTGGGTCCCATGTCCTTCACGTACGACGACGTCGGCGCGACCCGGCGGAGCGGCTTCTGCCCGCCCGGCTTCCACCCCCTCCACGTCCGCACGCGCATAGGCGAGGGCCACGACGTCTTCCGGAAGGCCTCCGAAGCGGTCCTGACCTGGGAGATGCACCGCGCGCTCGGCGTCGGCATCGACACCACCGCCGACCGCGCGGCCCCCGACGTGGACGTGACGGTCACCCTGGCGGGCGTCATCAAGGCACCCTGCCGAGTCGTCTGGACGGTCGAGGAACACCGCCGCGCGGGCTGGGCCTACGGCACCCTCGCCGGCCACCCGGAATGCGGCGAGGAATCCTTCGTCGTCGACCGCACGGGCGACGGCACGGTATGGCTGACGGTGTCGGCCTTCAGCAGAGCCGCCAAGTGGTACTCCCGGGCGGGCGGCCCTGCGACCAGAGGCCTGCAGCACGCGTACGCCCGTAAGTGCGGGACGGTGCTGCGGAAGCTGTGCGGAGGGGAGGACGCGGGCTGAGCGCGGAGCCCGCGCCCCCGTCGTTCACCGCATCAGCACCCCCGCCCCCTCCACCACCTCCTCCGAAGGCACCGCCACCAGGCCCAGTTCCGCGCCCGAGGCCAGCAGGCGGTGCGAGGGCAGGATGCGGACCGTATAGCCGAAGGGGCCCGTGCGATCCAGGGACAGGGGGCCCTCGTAGAGCCAGCGGCCCTCGTGGTCCGGGCCGCCCACCGGTTTCAGCGGGACCGTCGCCGCGTCCGCGATGCGGTCCTCCTCGTCCACGCGGCCGGAGACCGCCTGGACCTCCACGTCGTCGGGGCCGAGGGCGCCCAGGCCGACGCGGACCCGCAGGCCGAGCGTGGTGCCGAGTTCGGCCGTGGTCGTCGCGGCGGTCGTCTCGACGTGGTCGACCGTCACGCCGTGCCACTCGGCCCGCACCCGCGACTTCCAGTCCGCCAGCTCGCGCGCCGCGTCCGGAGCCATGGTGCGGTGGGCGTGGGCCGCGGGGGCGTACAGCCTCTCGACGTACTCGCGGACCATGCGGCCCGCCAGGACCTTCGGGCCCAGCAGGGTCAGCGTCTGGCGGACCATCTCGATCCAGCGGTCGGGCAGGCCGCCCTGGCCGTGCTCGTAGAAGCGGGGGGCCACCCGCTGTTCGAGGAGGTCGTAAAGGGCGTCGGCCTCTATGTCGTCGCGCCGGTCGGAGTCCGTGCCCGAGCCGTCGGCCGTCGGGATCGCCCAGCCGAAGTCGGGCTGGAACCACTCGTCCCACCAGCCGTCGAGGACGGACAGGTTCAGGCAGCCGTTCAGGGCCGCCTTCATCCCGGACGTACCGCACGCCTCAAGCGGACGCAGGGGATTGTTCAACCAGATGTCGCAGCCCGGGTACAGCTTCTGTGCCATCGCCATGCCGTAGTCGGGCAGGAAGACGATCCGGTGGCGCACCCGCGGATCGTCCGCGAACCGCACCAGCTCCTGGACCAGGCGTTTCCCGCCGTCGTCCGCCGGGTGCGCCTTTCCGGCCACCACGATCTGGATCGGGCGCTCGGGGTGCAGGAGCAGGTCCATCAGGCGGTCGCGGTCGCGGAGCATCAGGGTCAGTCGTTTGTACGACGGGACGCGGCGCGCGAATCCGATCGTCAGGACGTCCGGGTCCAGCACCCCGTCGATCCAGCCCAACTCCGCCGTGCCGGCACCGCGTTGGCGCCAGGACGCCCGCAGCCGGTCCCGCACCTCCACCACCAGCTGCTCGCGCAGATCGCGGCGCAGGTCCCAGATGTCCTGATCGGGGATGTCGCCCACGGCGTCCCAGCGGTCCGAGCCGCCGACGGTCAGTGCGTCCTCGGTGCGCTGGGCGCCGATCTGCCGGGCGCCGAGCCGGAGCACCTCGGGGGCGACCCAGGTCGGGGCGTGCACCCCGTTGGTCACGGAGGTGATCGGCACCTCCTCGGGGTCGAATCCCGGCCAGAGTCCGGAGAACATCTCCCGGCTGACCTGCCCGTGCAACAGCGAGACCCCGTTGGCGCGTTGGGCCAGGCGCAGGCCCATCACGGCCATGTTGAAGAGGTTGGGTTCGCCGCCGGGGTAGGTCTCCATGCCGAGGGCGAGGATCCGGCCCACGTCCATGCGCGGGAGCTCGGCGTCGGGGCCGAAGTGCCGGGCGACCAGCTCGCGGTCGAAGCGGTCGATGCCGGCCGGGACGGGGGTGTGCGTGGTGAACACCGTCCCCGCGCGGACCGCCTCCAGCCCCGCGTCGAAGTCCAGCCCCTGGTCGCAGAGTTCGGCGATCCGCTCCAGGCCGAGGAAGCCGGCGTGCCCCTCGTTGGTGTGGAAGACCTCGGGTTCGGCGTGGCCGGTCAGCCGGCAGTACGTCCGTACGGCCCGGACACCCCCTATGCCGAGGAGCATCTCCTGGAGGAGCCGGTGCTCGCTCCCGCCGCCGTACAACCGGTCGGTCACCCCGCGTTCGCCGAGGTCGTTCTCCTCGACGTCGGAGTCCAGCATCAGCAGGGGCACCCGGCCGACCTGGGCGAGCCAGATCTTGGCGTGCAGCTGTTTGCCGCCGGGCAGGGCCAGCGACACCTGGGCCGGGGTGCCGTCGGCCTCCCGCAGCAGCGCCACCGGCAGTTCGTTGGGGTCCAGGACCGGATAGTGCTCCTGCTGCCAGCCGTCCCGCGACAGGGACTGGCGGAAGTAGCCGTGGCGGTACAGCAGACCGACACCGATCAGCGGTACGCCCAGGTCACTGGCCGCTTTCAGGTGGTCGCCGGCCAGGATGCCCAGACCGCCGGAGTACTGCGGCAGGGCGGCCGTGATGCCGAACTCGGGCGAGAAGTAGGCGACGGCGGACGGGAGTTCACCGGTGTGCGCCTGGTACCAGCGCTCACCGGTGACGTAGTCGTGGAGGTCGTCGGCGACCGCGGTGAGCCGGCGCAGGAAGCGGCGGTCCTCGGCGAGTTCGGCGAGCCGGGCGGGGCGCACGCTGCCGAGCAGACGTACGGGATCACCGCCCGACGCGGCCCAGTGCTCCGGATCGACGGACTGGAAGAGGTCGCGGGTCTCCGCGTGCCAGGACCAGCGCAGATTGCGCGCCAGATCGCTCAGCGGCCGCAGGGCATCGGGCAGTACGGGTCGGACGGTGAATCGACGGATAGCCTTCACTTGCCACCTCGTCAGGCGTGCGGAGGGGGACACACGGCGGTGTGGGTCCCGTCGTCAACCTCGACCGTATCCGGGCGGGGGGTCTCGTCACCACGGCGCCGTTCCGGCTGGAACAGACCAAAAATCGCCGCAACCCCCCTGGATCCCCCATAGCCGATATGGCCGATTCCCTTCCCATAGGCCTCCTTGTGGTACTTCGCACCGCACGAGAGGCTTCCCCATGGCGTACCGGCCGACGCCGGGTGCACCCGGCGCGCCGCGGCTGCCGTACGCCGCGTCGAGGAGGGGAACTCAAAGCCATGGCACGGACGCGAGATCGGCGTCTGCGCTGGGTGGGGGGTCTGACCGCGGTGAGCTGTGCCGCCGCACTTTCGGCCATCACCCTGCCCGCGCACGCCGCACAGGAGGGGCGGATACTCGGCGCCGGAGAGGCCGGTTCCGTCAGCGGGAGTTACCTGGTGACACTCAAGGGGGGAACGAAGGCCCCGTCGGCGACCGGAAAAGGCGTCGCCGAGAAGTACGGGGCGAGAATCAGCCATACCTACGGCACGGTACTCAACGGTTACGCCATCCGGGCCGACGAGAGACAGGCCGGGCGGCTCGCGGCCGACCCACGGGTCGCCTCGGTCGTGCAGGACACCCGGGTGACCCTGGAGGGCACCCAGAAGAACCCGCCGTCCTGGGGGCTGGACCGCGTCGACCAGCCGAAGCCGTCGTTGGACAGGTCCTACAGCTGGCCGAGGTCCGCGGGCGCCGGGACGACGGTGTACGTGATCGACACCGGCATCCGGATCTCCCACAAGGACTTCGGGGGCCGAGCGGCCTACGGCTGGGACTTCGTCGGGGGCGACCGAACCGCGGGGGACGGCAACGGCCACGGCACCCACGTGGCGGCCACCGTCGCGGGCACCGGGTACGGCGTGGCCAAACAGGCCAGGGTGGTCGCCGTACGCGTCCTCGACAACGCCGGATCGGGCACGACCGCCCAGGTCATCGCGGGTATCGACTGGGTGACGAAGAACGCGCGCAAGCCCGCGGTCGCCAACCTCAGCCTCGGCGGCCCCCACAACGCCCAGTTGGACGCCGCCGTACGCACCTCCATCGCGTCCGGGGTGACCTACACGGTCGCCGCGGGCAACGACGGACTGCCGGCCGGGCTCTACTCCCCCGCCGATGTTCCGCAGGCGATCACGGTCGGCGCGACCGACCGGACGGACGCGCGGGCGGGTTTCTCCAACTACGGCTCGGCCGTCGACCTGTTCGCACCGGGGGTCTCGATCACCTCGGCGGGCATCGCCGGCGACACCGCCAGGAAGACCTGGTCGGGTACGTCGATGGCCACCCCGCACGCGGCGGGCGCGGCCGCGCTGTACCTGGCCGAGCACCCGGCGGCCACTCCGGCACAGGTTGGCAGGGCACTGGTGAAACTGGCGATCTCCGGGAAGGTGTCCGGTAGGGGAGCCGGTTCGCCGGACAAACTTCTTCAGGTGCCGCGTTCCTGAGGGAAGTGTCCGCAGACCGGTCCCGTTCGGCCAGAACGGGGCCGGTCTTGTGTGCAGACATACGCGTGAGTAGTTAACAAAGTGCCGGATTGCCCACCCGAATAGGGTGGGAAGGCTCCTGCGGTACACGGCTCGGGTAGGTTCACCGGGACGACACGCAGGACCCCCTCCCCACATCCATCCGCCCACCCGAAGTTGACGCGGACAGGAGCGGTCATGCCCGCCACGCACCACTCGTCAGCACCCCTGACGTCCAGCACCGACGCATCCACCCCGCGCCCCGTCGAGACCGGACCACCGCCCCAGGAGCGACCCTCCACGGAAGCGGACCGGGCTCCGGCCATCGGGCGCATACCCGTCCTCGACGTCCGCCCGGTCGTCCAGCGCGGCCGCCGGCCAGCCAAGGCGGTCACCGGGGAGACGTTCGAAATCTCGGCCACCGTGTTCCGCGAGGGTCATGACGCGGTCGCCGCCAATGTCGTACTGAAGGATCCGGAAGGCCGCGCCGGACCCTGGACCCCCCTGCGGGAACTGGCCCCGGGCACCGACCGCTGGGGCGCCACGGTCAGCGCGGGCACGCCCGGCCTGTGGACCTTCACCGTCGAGGCCTGGGGCGACCCGATCACCACCTGGCGGCACCACGCCCAGATCAAGATCCCCGCGGGCATGGACACCGAACTGGTCCTGGAGGAGGGCGCCCGGCTCTACGAGCGGGCCGCGGCCGGAGTCCCGGACGACGGGCGCAACGGCGTGATCCTCGCGGCCATCCGCGCCCTGCGCGACGAGAGCAGGCCTGCCGCCGCCCGCCTCGCCGCCGCGCTGACCCCCGAAGTGGACGAGGTCCTCGCGCGATATCCGTTGCGGGAGTTGATCACGGCGTCGGAGACGCTGCCGCTGCTGGTGGAGCGGGAGCGGGCGCTGTTCGGGTCGTGGTACGAGTTCTTCCCGCGCTCGGAAGGCACCCCGCAGCAGCCGCACGGGACGTTCCGGACCGCGGCCCGGCGGTTGCCGGCGATCGCGGCGATGGGCTTCGACGTGGTGTATCTGCCGCCTATCCATCCGATCGGCGGCACCTTCCGCAAGGGCCGCAACAACACCCTGTCGGCCGGGCCGGACGATGTGGGAGTGCCGTGGGCGATCGGCTCGCCGGAGGGCGGGCACGACGCCGTGCACCCGGATCTGGGCACGATCGAGGACTTCGACTGGTTCGTCGGACAGGCCGCGGCGCAGGGGCTGGAGATCGCGCTGGACTTCGCGCTGCAGTGCTCCCCTGATCATCCCTGGGTGCACAAGCACCCGGAGTGGTTCCATCACCGTCCGGACGGCACGATCGCGTACGCGGAGAACCCGCCGAAGAAGTACCAGGACATCTACCCGATCGCCTTCGACGCGGATCTGGAGGGTCTGATCGCGGAGACGAGCCGGGTGCTGCGGCACTGGATGGACCACGGGGTGCGGATCTTCCGGGTGGACAACCCGCACACCAAGCCGGTCGTGTTCTGGGAACGGGTGATCGCCGGGATCAACGCCACCGACCCGGACGTGATCTTCCTGGCGGAGGCGTTCACCCGCCCGGCGATGATGCACACCCTGGCCCAGATCGGCTTCCAGCAGTCGTACACGTACTTCACCTGGCGCACCACCAAGCAGGAGCTCACCGAGTACCTGACCGAGCTCTCCGGTGAGGCGGCCTCCTACATGCGGCCGAACTTCTTCGCCAACACCCCCGACATCCTGCACGCCTTCCTCCAGCACGGCGGCCGGCCCGCGTTCGCGCTGCGCGCGGTCCTGGCGGCGACCCTCTCACCGACCTGGGGCATCTACTCCGGCTACGAACTCGCCGAGAACACCCCCCTGCGCGAGGGCAGCGAGGAGTACCTCGACTCGGAGAAGTACCAGCTCAAGGCCCGCGACTGGGACACCCCCGACTCCCTCGCCCCCCTGATCACCCAGCTCAACACCATCAGGCGGGAGAATCCGGCCCTACGGCAGTTGCGCGACCTCCGCTTCCACCACGTGGACAAGGACGAGGTGATCGCGTACTCGAAGCGGAGCGGCTCGAACACGGTTCTGGTGGTCGTGAACCTCGATCCGCACCACACCCAGGAGGCCACGGTCTCGTTGGACATGCCGCAACTCGGCCTGGAATGGCACGAGTCGGTGCCGGTGCGCGACGAGCTCACCGGTGAGACCTATCACTGGGGCAGGACGAACTACGTGCGTCTCGAACCGGGCACTCGTCCCGCGCACATCTTCACCGTCCTGCGACCGTCCACCCCGCAGATCGGAGGGTCACCCACAACATGATCGTCAACGAGCCCGTCCACGACACCTTCGAGGACACCCCCGCCAAGGACCGGGACCCCGACTGGTTCAAGCGCGCGGTCTTCTACGAGGTGCTGGTCCGCTCCTTCCAGGACAGCAACGGCGACGGTGTCGGCGACCTCAAGGGCCTGACCGCCAAACTGGACTACCTCCAGTGGCTGGGCGTCGACTGCCTGTGGCTGCCGCCCTTCTTCAAGTCGCCGCTCCGGGACGGCGGGTACGACGTCTCCGACTACACCGCCGTCCTTCCGGAGTTCGGTGACCTCGCCGACTTCGTGGAGTTCGTCGACGCCGCCCACCAGCGCGGCATGCGCGTGATCATCGACTTCGTCATGAACCACACCAGCGACCAGCACCCGTGGTTCCAGGAGTCCCGCAAGGACCCCGACGGCCCCTACGGCGACTACTACGTGTGGGCCGACGACGACAAGCAGTTCCAGGACGCGCGGATCATCTTCGTCGACACCGAGGCCTCCAACTGGACCTTCGACCCCGTCCGCAAGCAGTACTTCTGGCACCGCTTCTTCTCCCACCAGCCGGACCTCAACTACGAGAACCCGGCGGTCCAGGAGGAGATGATCTCCGCACTGCGGTTCTGGCTGGACCTGGGCATCGACGGCTTCCGCCTCGACGCCGTGCCGTACCTGTACCAGCAGGAGGGCACCAACTGCGAAAACCTTCCGGCAACCCACGAGTTCCTCAAGCGGGTCCGCAAGGAGATCGACGCCTCCTACCCGGACACGGTCCTCCTCGCGGAGGCGAACCAGTGGCCGGAGGACGTCGTCGACTACTTCGGCGACTACCAGGCCGGCGGCGACGAGTGCCACATGGCCTTCCACTTCCCGGTCATGCCCCGCATCTTCATGGCCGTCCGCCGCGAGTCCCGCTACCCGGTCTCGGAGATCCTCGCCAAGACCCCCGCCATCCCCTCCAGCTGCCAGTGGGGCATCTTCCTCAGGAACCACGACGAGCTCACCCTCGAAATGGTCACCGACGAGGAACGCGACTACATGTGGGCCGAGTACGCGAAGGACCCACGGATGCGCGCCAACATCGGCATCCGCAGGCGGCTGGCCCCCCTGCTCGACAACGACCGCAACCAGATCGAGCTGTTCACCGCGCTGCTGCTGTCGCTCCCCGGCTCGCCGATCCTGTACTACGGCGACGAGATCGGCATGGGCGACAACATCTGGCTCGGCGACCGGGACGCCGTACGCACCCCCATGCAGTGGACCCCCGACCGTAACGCAGGGTTTTCCTCCTGCGACCCCGGGCGGCTCTATCTGCCGACCATCATGGATCCGGTCCACGGATACCAGGTCACCAACGTCGAGGCGTCGATGGCGTCGCCCTCGTCGCTGCTGCACTGGACCCGCCGCATGATCGAGATCCGCAAGCAGAACCCGGCGTTCGGCCTCGGCTCCTACACCGAGCTCCCGTCGTCGAACCCGGCGGTGCTGGCCTTCCTGAGGGAGTACGAGGACGACCTGGTCCTGTGCGTGCACAACTTCTCGCGGTTCGCGCAACCGACGGAGCTGGACCTGAGCACCTTCAACGGACGGCACCCGGTCGAGCTGTTCGGCGGGGTGCGGTTCCCGGCCATCGGTGATCTGCCGTACTTGCTGACGCTCGGCGGACACGGGTTCTACTGGTTCCGGCTCCGCAAGGACGCCGCATAACCGACGAGGACCCGGGCGGGGCGGTTTCCACCGCCCCGCCCGGGGCACGCATCAGTAACACCCCGACCAGCCAGCCCGGGGAAAGGACGCCACGCCATGTCGGAAGCCGTCACCCGCACCGCCACGACAAGTCCAGGCCTCCTCGACTCACTTGATCCACTCCTGCGCGAGTGGCTCCCACGGCAGCGCTGGTTCGCGGGCAAGGGCCGCCCCCTCGCCGGGTTCTCGCTGGTGGCGGCCACCGAGCTGCTGCCGCCCACCGCCAAGCTCGGCCTGTACCACCTGCTGGTCCGCGCCCACCAGCCGCTCACCGTGGGAGCCCCGCCGCACCCCGGGGACTGCTACCAGCTCCTCATAGGCGTGCGCGAGGCGCTGCCGCCCCGGCTGGCGCCCGCGCTGATCGGTCATGTCGAGGAGGGCCCGCTCGCCGGCCGTACCGCGTACGACGCCCTCCACGACCCACTGCCCGCCGAACTGCTCCTGGAGGCGATCCGCACCGGGACCCGGATCGGCGGGCTGTGTTTCGAGCGGGACCCCCACCAGGAGATCCGGGAGGGTCTGGTGGCCCGGGTGATGACCGCCGAGCAGTCCAATTCGTCGATCGTCTACGGAGATACGTTCATCCTGAAGCTCCTGCGCCGGATCGTGCCCGGCGTCAACCCCGACCTGGAGCTGCCGCTCGCGCTGGCCCGCGAGGGCTGCCCCCGGGTGCCCGCGCCGACGGGGTGGCTGCGGGCGGAGCTGGCCGGGGAGCCGTACACCCTCGCGGTGCTCCAGCCCTTCGTGCAGGGCGCTTCGGACGGCTGGGAGCTGGCCCTGCGGGAGCTCGCCAAGGGCGAGGACTTCGCCGCCGAGGCGCACGCCCTCGGACGGGCCACCGCCGAGGTGCACACCGCGCTCGCCCGGGCACTACCGACCGTCACGCTTGGCCACCAGCAGTTGCAGCTGCTCGTCGACGGCATGATCGAGCGGCTGGAGGCGGCCGTGCAGGCGGTCCCCACGCTGCGGCCGTACGCGCCCGGCCTGCGCTCCGCGTTCACCGCGCTGGGCGATCTCGCCGCCGAGGGCAGCACCTGGACCGCGCAGCGCATCCACGGCGACCTGCACCTCGGGCAGTGCCTGCGCTCGGCCGCCGGGCACTGGTCGCTGATCGACTTCGAGGGCGAACCGTCCAAGCCGCTCTCCGAACGCCGGCTGCCCCAGCCCACCGCCCGGGACATCGCCGGAATGCTGCGCTCCTTCGACTACGCGGCCCACTCGACCGACCTGCCGGTGCCGGGCTGGGCCGAGACGTGCCGGGCGGCGTACTGTTCCGGCTACGCCGAGGTCAGCGGGGTGGACCCACGGACCGATCCGGTGCTGCTGCGCGCCTACGAGACCGACAAGGCGATCTACGAGGTCGTCTACGAGGCCCGGCACCGCCCGGACTGGCTGCAGGTGCCGATGGCCGCGGTGGCCCGGTACGCGTCGTCCGACCTGATCTGACCCGACCTGACCTTCGCCGAGGAGGCTCCGCCAGTGACCCCCCGCCCCACCCCCAGCGGTTCGGACCCGAAGAAGTCGGCCGCGAAAGCGGCGAAGAGCGTGAAGAAGGCCGCGGAGAAGGCGGTGACCAAGAAGGCCGCCGTGAAGAACCCGGACCCGGTGGCCGAGAAGGCGCCCGCGAAGAAGGCTGCGGCGAAGAAGGCGCCCGCGAAGAAGGCCGTGGCGAAGAAGGCCGCCGAGCAGAACGCCGTCAGCAAGGCCGTCACCAAGGCCGTCTCCAAGAAGGCCGCCGCGAAGAAGCCGGCGAAGAAGGGGCCCGCCGCGAAGGCGAAGAAGGTCACCGCACCGGCCCCGGCCACCGCGCTGGAGGCACCCTCCGCACCGGCCCCGGCCACCGCGCTGGAGGCACCCTCCGCACCGGTCCCGGTCTCGCCGCCGGAGGCACCCGCACAGGTCCCGGTCCAGCCGCCGGAGGCACCCGCACAGGTCCCGGTCCAGCCGCCGGAGGCACCCGTATCAGTACCGGCCCCGCCGCCGGAGGCACCCGCGTCTCCCGAGATGCCCGTCGGCGATCGTGACCGGCTGCTGTCCGGCACGCATCACGACCCGCACGGGGTGCTCGGCGCGCACCCGGTGTCCGGCGGGGTGGCCTTCCGGGTGTTCCGTCCGTACGCCCTGGCCGTCACGGTCGTCACCGGGGACGGGGACGTGCGGGCCGAGCTGCACGACGACGGCGACGGCTTCTTCTCCGGGCTGCTGCCGCTGCGCGAGGTCCCCACCTACCGGCTCCTCGTGGCGTACGAGGGAGCGGTCCAGGAGACCGAGGACGCGTACGCCTTCCTGCCCGCGCTCGGCGACCTCGACCTGCATCTGATCGGCGAGGGCCGGCACGAGCAGCTGTGGACGGCACTGGGCGCGCAGCCCATGACCCACCAGGGCGCGACGGGCACGCGCTTCACGGTGTGGGCGCCGAACGCGCGCGGTGTCCGGGTGGCCGGCACCTTCAACTTCTGGGACCCGTCGGCGTTCGCGATGCGTTCGCTGGGCTCCACCGGCGTCTGGGAGCTGTTCGTGCCCGGTGTCGGCGAGGGCGAGCTGTACAAGTTCGAGATCACCCGCCCCGACGGCTCCAGGACCCTGCGCGCGGACCCGCTCGCCCGCCGCACCGAGGTCCCGCCCAACACCTCCTCGATCATCCACGCCTCGCACCACGAGTGGCAGGACGGCGAGTGGCTGGCGAACCGGGCGGCCGGCGTCCCCGCCCACGAGGCCCCCTTCTCGGTCTACGAGATCCATCTCCCCTCCTGGCGGCCCGGCCTGACCTACCGTCAGCTCGCGGAGCAGCTGCCCGCCTACGTCAAGGACCTGGGCTTCACCCATGTCGAGCTGATGCCGGTCGCCGAGCACCCCTTCGGCGGCTCCTGGGGCTACCAGGTCACCGGCTTCTACGCGCCGACGGCCCGCCTGGGCACCCCCGACGACTTCAAGTACCTCGTGGACGCGCTCCACCAGGCCGGGATCGGCGTACTGATGGACTGGGTGCCGGCCCATTTCCCGCGCGACGAGTGGGCCCTCGCCGAGTTCGACGGACGCACCCTGTACGAGCACGAGGACCCGCTCCGCGCGGCCCACCCCGACTGGGGCACGCTGGAGTTCGACTACGGACGCCGGGAGGTGCGCAACTTCCTGGTGGCGAACGCCGTGTACTGGTGCGAGGAGTTCCACATCGACGGCCTGCGGGTGGACGCGGTCGCCTCGATGCTCTACCTCGACTACTCGCGCGAGCCGGGCCAGTGGGTCCCGAACGTGCACGGCGGCCGGGAGAACCTGGACGCGGTGGACTTCCTCCAGGAGATGAACGCGACGGTGTACCGGCGGGTCCCGGGCGTGGTGACGATCGCGGAGGAGTCGACGGCCTGGGACGGCGTGACGCGCGCGACGCACCACATGGGTCCGGGCGGTTTCGGGGGCCTGGGCTTCGGCCTGAAGTGGAACATGGGCTGGATGCACGACTCGCTGGACTACATGGCCCACGAGCCGGTGCACCGCAAGTACCACCACCACGAGATGACGTTCTCGATGGTGTACGCGTACAGCGAGAACTACGTCCTGCCGATCTCCCACGACGAGGTCGTGCACGGCAAGGGCTCACTGGTCTCGAAGATGCCGGGCGACTGGTGGCAGCAGCGCGCCAACCTGCGCGCCTACCTGGCCTTCATGTGGGCCCACCCGGGCAAGCAACTCCTCTTCATGGGGCAGGAGTTCGCCCAGGGCGCGGAGTGGTCGGAGGCGCACGGCCCGGACTGGTGGCTGCTGGACCCGGCGTACGGGGCGGAGGCCGACCACCGGGGAGTGCGCGACCTGGTGCGCGACCTGAACGTCGTGTACCGCCACACCCCGGCCCTGTGGCAGCGCGACACGGATCCCTCGGGCTTCCAGTGGATCGTGGGCGACGCGTCCGAGGACAACGTCTTCGCCTTCCTCCGCTACGACGCGGACGGGTCCCCGCTCCTGTCGGTCTCCAACCTCTCCCCGGTGGTCCGCCCCAACTACCGCCTGGGCGCCCCGGACGACGTCCCGGCCTGGCTGGAGTCCCTCAACACGGACACGGCCAAGTACGGCGGCGGCGACGTGACCAACCCCGACATCGTGAAACCGGATCCCCAGGGCTGGCACGGCCGCCCGGCCAGCATCCAGCTCACCCTCCCGCCCCTGGCGACGGTGTGGCTGCGCCCGGCGTGAGCCGCGGCGGCCCGCCTACTCGAATCCGCCGATCAGCATCGACCACATGGAGTCCGGTTTCCCGAATGCCACCGGGTCCCTGTCCGTAGCCCTCGCCGCCCCTTCTCGCTGATTCCCACGCGGCCGTCTCCTGCTGGTCGGCGGCTTCCCGCTGTCCGGCCGGCAAGGGGGCCGGACAGGCCTCAGATGCGCGAGGGCCGGAGCCATGTTCACGTACCCGCTCCACCCTTCGCGCCCCGTGCACCCCGGTCCTTCCGCGGTCTGGAAAGCCGCGCCGAGCCGCAGGAGGATGTCGGCGGCGGGGACCGACGGCAGTCCGTGGGCGGCCGGGGTCGCCGCGCAGGTCGCGGGAATGCCCCACTCCCTGGACACGGCGGGCGGGCGCACGCCGGTCTGCACCCGGGCCGATTCCTCGAGACCGGCACTCAGGATGCGGTCCACCTCGGACCGTGCTTCCGGCAGTTCCACGGGGCCGCCGCCACTTGATGATCCACTCACAGCCCGGCGCGTCGGGTCATGGGGTCTTCTTCCCTGCCTCCGGGCATCAGCCGGCGCAGCACCGTGAGCAGCCGTCGGGCGTACCCGTCGGCGGTCGGCGCGGTGGACGGTCCGGCCGGTTCGGGCCGCTGCGCCGGCAGCGCCCCTGCCCGGAGTTCGTAGCGCACCGGCAGCAGTCTCAGGCCCCGCACCACCGGCCCCGACCGCCAGGGCAACTGGTCGGGCGGGAGGGTGAGTTCCGCGCGGGCGAAGTGGTCGAGGACGCGTCCGACCGCAGTCGCCACGATCATCCCGCCCAATTCCCTTGCCGCACTGGGGCATTGGTGTGCACCGGCTCCCCACCCCAGATGCGCCCGGGTGGACACCGTCGATCCCACCAGATGGGACGAGCTGAGCGCCAGCAGGTCACGATGGGCGGCCGCGGCGGAGGGGGACACCGCGTCCCCCGCCCGCACCCACACCTCTCCAAGCCGCACGTCCCGCGCGGCGAACCGGAAGCACATGTTGGCCACCGGGGGATTCGCCAGCGCCGCCCGGTTGACCGTTTCGCCGATCTGCCCGGCCGAAAGGCTCCGCCGGACCGTCGCGTTCCCCCGCAGCACCTCCAGCAGTGTGTTGAGCACCATGTTCCCGGTGATGTCGTTCAGGTACACGGCGTTCATGAACAGTTCCCGCCCGAGCTGTTCGTCGCTCAACCCCGGATCCGCGAGCAGCAGGTAGGACGTGAGGTCGTCACCCGGCCGCGCCCTGCGATGCGCGGCGAGCCGTGTGAAGGCTCCCAGCGCACGCGCCGTCGCGGGCCCCGAGTCCGGCCCTCCGTCCAGCATCCGCCACAGGTCCATGACCAGCTCGTCGCCCAACTCCACAGGGCAGCCGAACAACTTGGTCGTCACCATGAGCAGCAGGGGCCGCGTGTACTGCGCCCCGAGGTCCGCGAACCCCGCGGATCCGGACTCCGCCGCCAGCATCCCGACCAGTTCGTCGGCGTACCGTGCGACGGTGGCCCGCAGCTGCCATCCCTCCGGACTCCGCGCGTCCTGGAAGGGACTCAGCGCCGAGTGGTGGGTGCGCCGGGCCGCCAGATGCTCGTCGTCGTCCATGAACATCGTCTGCCGTACCTCGTAACCGGCCAGCAGCGGCCAGTCCCTCGGCAGCCGTCCCTCGGCCCGCGCCCGCCAGTACCGGATGTCCCGCCGCCACAGACTCTCGTTCCGCAGCACCTCGGTGACCTCGGTGTACCCGAGCACCAGCCACACCGGCACGCCCAGCAGACCGACCGGCGCGACCGGCCCGTAGGTGCCGCGCAGGCGTTCGTACACCGCGCCGGGGTCGACGTCGAACCCGGCGGTGAGCAGCGGCTCGACGGGCAGCGACCCGAGCGTGGGGCCGTCGGCCGGCGGGGTCGCGTGGGAGTGGGCTTCCATACCGCACACGCTTACCGCACCGGCCGTGCACAAGCAGTGACCATGGCGGGAACTGTTACGGCTCGGTGATCCCTGGGACGGATGTGTCGACCAGCGCCTTCGGCAGCCGGCCCGTGTGCAGCACCCCCAGCCGCTGGGTCGCCCGGGTCAGGGCCACGTACAGGTCGCTCGTGCCGTAGAGCGCCGGCTCGACCACGAGCACGGAGTCGAATTCGAGCCCCTTCGACTGGCGGGGGTCGAGGAGGACGACGGTCCGTGTCAGGTCCGGCTCCGCGCCCGCGGTCACTCCGTCGAGCCGGGCCGCCAGCCTGCGGTGCAGATGGCGCGGGGCGATGACCGCGAGCCGACCCTCGGCGGGGGTCAGCTCCTTCACGGCCTGCGCGACCGCGCCGGGCAGGTCGTCGGTGCCGCGCACCCAGGGCCGTGCACCGGTGGAACGGACCGAGCTCGGGGGTTCGAAGCCGGGGTCCTCGGCACGTACGACGGCCGCCGCGAGCTCCATGATCTCGGCGGGTGTCCGGTAGTTGACGCCCAGCCGGGTGTGCTCCCAGCGGTCCTGCACGTACGGTTCGAGGATCTTCCGCCACGAGCCCACTCCGGCGGCCTCCGCGGTCTGCGCCGGGTCGCCTACCAGGGTCATCGAGCGGGTCGGACTGCGCCGCATGAGCAACCGCCAGGCCATCGGCGACAGTTCCTGCGCCTCGTCGACGATGATGTGTCCGAAGGCCCAGGTGCGGTCGGCCGCCGCGCGCTCGGCCGCGCTGCGGTGGTCGTCCTCCTCCTGGCGCTCGGCGAACCGCTCGGCATCGATGATGTCGTGCGCGGACAGAACCTCGGAGTCCTCCTCGTCCTTGTCGTCGAACTCGTAGGTGCGCGAGGCGTACGACACGTCGAGGACGCCCTGCGCGTAGGCGACCTGCGACTCACGCTCGCGCTCGGCCCGGGCCCGCGCCAACCGCTCGTCCACACCGAGGAGTTCGGCCGCCTCGTCGAGCAGGGGCACGTCTGCCACGGTCCACCCCCGGGTCACCGGGCGGCGGATCGCAGCCGCGTCCTCGTCGGGGAGGTAGCCGACCGGGTCGGCGAGGAAGTCGGCGACCAGCCGCTGCGGGGTCAGCCGCGGCCACAACTGGTCGATGGCGGCCCAGACCTCGGGATTCTCGGCGAGTTCGTCGCGGATCTGCGTGATGTCGCTCGGGTCCAGCAGATTGTTTCCGTCGAAGGGATCCGTGCCGATGCGTTCGGCGACCATGTCGGTGAGCGTGTTGAGGATGTGGCCCTCGAAGTGCTCGCGGGCCACGTTGTGCGGCAGCCGCGCGGCGCGGGTCTTCTCGCGGGCGACCTTGACCAGGCCGTCGTCGAGCATCAGGATCTCGCGGTCGTGCTCGATCGCGATCACCGGGTCGGGCAGGGCCTGCCAGTCGCGTACGACGTCGGCGAGGACGTCCGCCATGGCGGCGCGCCCCTTCACCGCGGCCGCCGCGCGGCTGTCGGTCGCCGTCGCCCGCACTCCGGGGAAGAGCTCGCCGACGGTGGCGAGGAGCACACCGGTCTCCCCCAGCGAGGGCAGCACCTCGCCGATGTAGCCGAGGAAGGCCGGGTTGGGTCCGACGATCAGCACGGCCCGCTTGGCCAGCAACTCCCGGTGTTCGTAGAGGAGATACGCGGCCCGGTGCAGGGCGACGGCCGTCTTGCCGGTGCCCGGGCCGCCCTCGACCACCAGCACCCCGCGGTGGGGCGCGCGGATGATCTCGTCCTGCTCGGCCTGGATGGTCTGCACGATGTCGCTCATGCGGCCGGTGCGCGCGGAGTTCAGCGCGGCGAGCAGGACGGCGTCGCCGGTGGGGTCCTCGTGGCCGGTGCGCTCCTGGTCTCCGAGGTCCAGGAGTTCGTCGTGCAGGTCGGTGACCCGGCGGCCGTCGGTGCCGATGTGCCGGCGGCGGCGCAGGCCCATCGGGGTGTGGCCGGTGGCCAGGTAGAAGGGGCGGGCGACGTCGGCACGCCAGTCGATGAGGATCGGGGTGCGCTCGGCGTCCTCGGTGCGCAGGCCGATCCGGCCGATGTGGTGCGTGACGCCCGAGGTGAGGTCGATCCGGCCGAAGCAGAGCGAGCCGTCGACCGCGTTCAGCGCGGCCAGCAGTCCGGAGCGTTCGGCGACCAGGATGTCCCGCTCGAGGCGGGCCTGCATGGGGGTGTTGCCCTGGGCGAGGGCGTCCGTGACGGAGGCCTCGGTGTCGCCGCGCAGGGCGTCCACGTGTGCGTACAGGCCGTCGATGAATTCCTGTTCGCGTTTGATTTCTTGGTCTGGCAAACCGGTGTTTGACAATTCCACTCCCGCCCGCATATACTGTGCTCAGTGATTTTCTTTGCGGCCTGATTCCGTCAAAGTCACGAATCACTAAATATACGCAGAGAAAACCCCCGGGCGCAACGCCCGGGGGTTTTCTCATGCCGTCAGTCGCGTGGCTCGGATCGCTCAGAGCACATCGGAAATCTCTTCCAGAAGTCGGCGTTTCGGCCGCGCCCCCACCATGGACTTCACCGGCTCACCGCCTCGGAACACCATGAAGGTCGGCATGGAAAGCACCTTGTAGGCGTTCGTGGTGGACGGATTGGTGTCGACGTCCAGTTGCACCACCTTCACCCGCTCGCCCTCCTCCGCGGCGAGCGCCGCGAGCACCGGGCCCATCTGCCGGCACGGCGGACACCAGTCGGCGGTGAACTCCACCAGCACCGGCAGCTCCGAACCGAGCACCTCCGTCCCGAAGTCCGCGTCCGTCACCTCGGCCACACCCGCTGCCCTGATCACCTGTGGATCCCTCCCAGTTCGCACTCCGGCTCCGGTCCGCCCGGAGCCTCCGCGTCGGCGGCCAGTGCGGCGCGCGCCCGCTCGGCTCGCTCCAGCTGCTGCCCCACCTGGGCCCGCACGGCCTGCAACTCACCGATCAGCGCGTCCAGTTCACCGAGCTTGCGCCGGTAGACCGCGAGCGAGGCGGGACACGAGTCGCCCTCGGGGTGACCGGCCCGCAGACACTCCACGAAGGGCCGGGTCTCCTCCAGGTCGAACCCGAAGTCCTGCAGCGTCCGGATCTGCCGGAGCAGCTTCAGGTCGTCCTCGTCGTAGGTCCGGTATCCGTTGTGGCCGCGTCGCGCGGGCAGCAGACCCCGCGCCTCGTAGTAGCGCAGCGTCCGCGTCGTGGTCCCGGCCCGTGCGGCCAGCTCGCCGATTCGCATGTCCACGACCGTAATCCTTGACGCCGACGTCAAGGCAAGAGCGGTTTGCGCTGCACCGGGGAGGTCAGCACGATCGACGTGGTCGTGCGCCCCAGGGCGGAGACCGCCTCCAGGACCTCCTCCAGGTGGAGGGTGTCGCGGACGGCGACCTTGAGGATCCAGCAGTCCTCGCCGACCACGTGGTGCACCTCGGTGATCTCCGGCCGTTCCATCAGCTCCAGGGTCCTCGGGTGCTTCAGGGTGTAGCCGCCGTGCGGGCTGACCCGGATGAACGCCTGGATGCCGTAGCCGAGCCGGGCCGGGGTCACCTGGGCGCCGTAGCCGCTGATCACACCCGCCGCCTCCAGCCGCCGCACCCGCTCGGTGACGGCCGCCGGGCTCAGCCGCACCCGGCGGCCGAGCTCGCTGAGCTTGATCCGGCCGTCCGTCTGGAGGAGCTCCAGGATCTGCCGGTCCAGCGCGTCGAAGGCCACCGAGGTTTCGTCGGCGGCTTCCCGCAGACGCCGTGGTTCTTTCGGTGTCGCCGCCTGAACTCCCATGGTTCCCCCTTCAGTACGCGGGTGTCCGCCGGGAGAATTATGGTCATGGAAACCCCACGAGAGGTACTGGTCATCGGCGGCAGCCGCTATGTCGGCAAGCGGCTGGTCGCACGTCTGCTGGCCGCCGGCGACCGGGTCACGGTCCTCAACCGGGGCTCGTCCGCGGCCCCTCCCGGAACGGTCCATCTGGTCGCCGACCGCGACGACGAGAGCTCCCTGCGTCGCGCCCTGGGCACCCGCACCTTCGATGTCGTCGTCGACCAGGTCTGCTACACCCCGCGCCAGGCGGCGATCGCCCGCCGGGCCTTCGCCGGACGCGTCCGACGCTATGTGATGACCTCGACGGTGGAGGTGTACGAGTACGAGGACTCGATCGCCCTCGTGCGCGAGGACGCCGTCGACCCGACGACCGTACCCGTCGATCCCGAACTCCCCTGGGACGACCCGGCATTCCTCGACTCCCATTACGGCGAGGCAAAGCGGCAGGCGGAATCCGTCTTCTCGGCCGACCCCGCATTTCCCTTCACGGCCGTCCGTGTGGCCCATGTCCTCGGCGGTGACGACGACTTCACCGGGCGGCTCGCCCACTACGCCGACCGTATCCGCACCGGCGAGCCCATCGCCGTCCCGGTCGACAACCAGCCCGCCACCTACATCCACGTCGAGGAGATCGCGGACTTCCTCGCCTGGACGGTGGGCCAGGACTTCACCGGGCCGGTGAACGCGGCCTCCCACGGGCTGCTGCGCACGGAGGAGCTGTGCGGGGCGATCGCCGCACACCTCCCCGAGGGCAAGACCGTCCTGCAGCTGGTCGAGCTCGGCGAGGTCTCGCCGTTCTCCTTCACCCGCTCCTACGGCATGGACAACTTCCGCGCGACCCGGCTCGGGTTCACCTTCGGCGACGTACGGCGATGGCTGCCGCGGGCCGTGGCGGAGACGCTCGCGAAGGCACCGTGAACCCGATGCAGGGGGAGCCGCGAGTCACGTCAGCGCGGCGACGGGCCGTAGCGGCCCGGGGGTGGGCCGGGGATGCGGCGGCCGGGGGCCGGGCCCAGGTACACGCCGCCGTAGAACTGCGGGCCGCCCTCGTCCTCGTCCGTCATCCAGTCCTCGTCCTCGATGTCCTCACCGCTGCGCACACCGAGCAGTCTGCGGGTGAGCCGGTCGTTGTCGGAGAGGAGCTCGTCGAGGGCCTCCCGGACGTCCGCCGCCTCCATGCGCGGCGCTTCGCGCTCCGCGGCGATCAGGACGGCCCGGCGCACCAGCTCCTTGGTGAAGGAGGCCGTCGTACCTTCCGTCCGGGCCACGACCTCCTCGGCGAGCTCCTGGTCGATGCCTGGCCCCGAGCCGTACAGGTCGAGGAGGCGGGCGCGGCCCTCCGCGTCGGGCAGCGGGATCTCCACGGCGAGGTCGACGCGGCCGGGACGCTGGACGAGGGCGGGTTCGAGGAGGTCGGCGCGGTTGGTGGTGAGGAGGAAGGCCACGTCGGCGTCGTCGCCGAGGCCGTCCATCTCGTTCAGCACCTGGAAGAGCAGGGGCTGTTCGCCGCCGCCGTAGTCACGGGCCTCGGCGATCAGGTCGCAGTCCTCCAGGACGACCAGAGCGGGCTGCAGCATCCGGGCCAGGGAGCACGCGGGGCCGATGGCGTCGATGCCGGTGCCGGACAGGATCACCACCGTGAACTGCGGGAGGTGGGAGAGGAGATAGCGGATCGTGTGGGTCTTGCCGGTGCCGGGAGGGCCGTAGAGGAGAAGGCCGCGGCGCAGGTGCTGGCCGGCCGCGCGGAGCTGCTCGCGGCGCCGGGCCACGCCGACGACCTGGCGTTCGACGCGCTCCAGGAGGCCCTCGGGCAGCACGATCTCCTCGCGGGTGATGCCAGGGCGGCGGTGGAAGCGGAACGGGCCGAGACCCGAGCCGAAGTCCGATCCCTCGAAGGAGAGGACCTGGCCGCGGAAGATGTTGTGCTCCCGCACGAGCCGGTCGAGGTCGGCGAGCAGCCGGTCGCCGAACTCCTTGGTCTCCGCGAGGACTTCGACCTCGACCTTGTTGCGGCCGTACTCGTCGGCGGGGCCGCGCAGCAGGACGGCGAACCGCTTCTCGCCCTCGGTGCCGAGGTAGAACCCGCAGGAGACGCACGGGAGTTCCTCGTCGGGCGAGACCGGGAGCTGGGCGTAGTCGACCGCGCCGATCACGAAACGGTCGTAGCGGTCGGCGGATTCGAGGATGTCGCCGAGGGAGAGGTCGCCGTGGTGGCGGGCGCCGTGCAGGCCGATCAGTTCGTGGGAGCGGGCCTCGGCGTCCGCGGCGAACCAGCGCTCCAGGGCCAGGTGGACGTTGGGGAGGTCGAAGGGCGGGTAGGCCGCCTTGACGACGGGGCGTTCACTGGGCGTGAAGCCGAGATGGGCCCGCAGTCGTTTGCTGAGGTCGCGGGCCTCCTGCCGCTCCTTGTCCTGCGGCCGGGCGACCGCCGCCAGGAAGTCGTGGAACAGCTCGCCGACCCGCTCCAGCGAGACGGGATCCACCTCTTGCCGGTCCTCCGGCTCCCCCATAACCGCCTCCGCAACGTCGGTCCGGCCCCGCACACCGAGGCTTCCAGCGTGGGGCCCGTCCGGGCGGCGGGTCAAAGGATTTCGGGCAAGTGGCCGCGAACGGTGCGGAAGGGGACGGGAGATGGTAGGGGGCCGGGGCGGCTCCGCGCAGTCCCGCAGCGCCACCGTCACCCGCAGGGCCGCACCCGGTGCCGTACCGGCTCGCGCCGGGCCGACGGGTGCCGCACCAGCTCGCACCCGGCCGACGGGTGCCGCACCGGCTCGCACCCGGCCGACGGCACCGCGAACCCTTCCGCGGGCCCCCCGGCACGCACCGCACCGGCCCGCGCCCGGCAGGCGGGTCCCGCATGGGCCCGCGCCCGGCAGGCGGGTCCCGCACCGGCCCGCGCCCGACCGGCGGCACCGCGAACCCTTCCGCGGGCCCCCGGCACGCACCGCACCGGCCCGCACCCGGCCGACGGGTCCCGCATGGGCCCGCGCCCGGCAGGCGGGTCCCGCACCGGCCCGCGCCCGACCGACGGCACCGCAAACCCTTCCGCAGCCCCCCCGGCACGCACTCCCCCGTCACCGGGGAGCCGCGACCCCCGTCCACGGCTCCCCGGTGCGCTCGGCCCACTCCCGGGCCGCTTCCGGGCGCCCGGTGAGCAGCAGGAGGAGGGCGGTGACGGGGCCGCGGAGTTCCTCGCCGGTCCCGCGTGTCCAGTCGATGTCGGTGGCGACGAGCCGCGCCTTCGGCAGGGGCCAGGGGCGCGGCGGGAACCGCATGGTCCACACCCGCTCGGCGGCGTCCCGGGCGGCCGCAGGCGGCACCGCGCGCTCACGGCCGAGGGCGAGGGCGATGTCCTGGCCGTGGACGAGGAGGTCGAGAAGGGGCTCGTGGGGCGAGGTCGTCGGGGCGAGGCGGCGCGAGCCGATGATCGAACGGAGGTTGGCGACGATCTCGGTGACCGGCAGCTCGGCCTCGCGGACCGCCGAGTCATGGATCATCCGGTTCCAGTCACCCCGGGCGCGGACCATCTCCCGTACGGCCCGGCCGTAGGAGAAGCGCGCCGCGAGCGTCAGATGGGCGGCCAGGTCCCTGACCCGCCAGTCCCCGCACCGCGTGCGCGTCTCCCACTCCTCGGGGCTCAGGCCCTCCAGCAGGTCGACCAGGCTCGCCCGCTCCCGGTCGACGCTCTGCCAGAGCTCGTCGGTGTCCAGCACTGCACCCACGGCGATCACCCACTCAAGTGGTAAGCTTCTCTGACCAAAGTAGTCAGAGACTCTGACCAATGTCAAGCAGTGCGAGGGAGCGTCGACGATGGTGGCGGAGAGCGAGCTCAACACGGGGCTGCTCCTGTTCCTGCCGTACCGGGCCCTGGAGAATCGAATCTTCGCCGCGCTCGCGGAAGCCGGCTTCGACGACTTCACGCCCGCCCAGGCCCGGGTCATGCAGCGGATCGGCCCCCACGGCACCCGGTTGACGGAGCTGGCCGAGCAGGCCCAGATCACCAAGCAGACCGCGGGCTTCCTGGTCGACCAGCTGGAGAAGACGGGCTACGTCACCCGCGTCCCGGACCCGACCGACAAGCGGGCCCGACTGGTGTGCGGCGCGGCGAAGGCGCGGGCGGCGAAGGAGGTCGCCGACGGGGTCGTCGCCGAAGTCGAGAAGGAGTGGGAGGAGCACCTCGGCAGACGCCGTATGAAGCAGCTGCGCGAGGCGCTGACCCTGCTGCGGGAGATCACCGACCCGTGGGCCGAGCCGACCGGGTCGGAGACGGGAGAAGGCCGGTGAGGACCCACGCGCGGACGTGGGCGCCTACGCGGGGACCCCGGCGGCCTCCTCGACCTCCAGCAGCGAAGCACTCTGCCGTTCCGCCTCGAAGGCCTTGTGGCCGCCGCGCAGGCCGAACAGACGCTTGGCCAGGAGGATGTAGAGGACGGCGAGCACATTGAGCACCAGTGTGCCGATCTTCAACCAGCTGATGTGCTCGGTGAGTTCGTAGATCTCCAGTGGGAGGAAGGCGGCCGTCGCGACCACCGTCAGATACTCCGCCCAGCGCCTGGCGTACCAGAGGCCGACCGCCTCGACGAGTTCGATCAGCGCGTACGCCAGCAGCAGCACCGCCACCAGTACGAGGGTGTTGTGCCGGTAGCCGAACGTCTTCTGGACGGTGCCGACGATCGGCGAGTGGTCGAGGTCGTAGTGGAAGTGCTTGAACACCGGCCGGAAGACGTCCAGATACTCGTCGAAGAGCCTGCGCACCGCGTCCTGGGAGTTGCTGAACTTCCACACCGCCAGCGCGGCCAGCACGATGAACACCCCGCGCACCGCCCGCTCGACCGCGAGGAACCGAAGCACGAACAGGTCCCGCAGCACCTTGCCGCGCGGCACGAGGGGCGCCCGATCGGCGGGCCCCGAGCCGTGCGGGTCGCCGAGGGCGAAGTCGCCGCAGCGCAGGCAGCGCCAGGCCGCACCGAGGGCGGTCTCGGCGTGCAGCCGCTCCCGCAGGCGCGGATGATCGTCCGGCGCGTACGTCACATGCCCGCGGCGGGCGCAGGTCCGCCGGTCCCAGTCGATCTTCATCCCCCGTGTGCCTCCGATGGCAGAGCGTCCCGTTCGGGGACGGCACGCTAGTGCGGCGGGGTAAGAGTTCGGTGAGCAGCGCCACCCGCGCTTCTGCACAGCGATGTGCATCGCCTCGGCGTCGCGCACCGCCCGCTCCCTGCACAACCCCGTGCAGGTCCCCTCGGGAGGGGCACAATGGCGGCCATGACAACGGGCCGCTCCAGTCGCGCCGATGCCAACCGCCGCCGCATCCTCGACGTCGCGCTCGCCGAGCTGCTGCGCGACCCGGACGCGTCCATGGAGCGGATCGCGCGCGCCGCGGGCGTCGTACGACGGACCGTGTACGGCCACTTCCCCAGCCGTGAGGCGCTGATCGGCGCGCTCGTCGACGGTGCCGTGGAGGAGGTGGCGACCGCGCACGCGGCGGGCCGCGAGGGGACCGAGGACCTGGCACTGGCCGTGGCGGGCTCCGTGCTCGCGCTCTGGGAGGTCGCCGACCGCTATCGCCTGCTGGTCGAGCTGGCCCGGCGCGGCGACATCGGGCAGGGCGTCAGGGAGCGGCTCGCACCGGTGCGCGCGGCCCGCACCGAACTGCTCCGGCGCGGCTTGGACGAGGGCGTCTTCGTGTCCCCGCTGCCCGCGCCCGCGCTGGCGCACGTCCACGAGCGGATGATGTTCGCGGTGATGGAGGCGGTGCACGACGGACTGCTGGACGCGCGGGAGGCGGGCCGCACCACCGCGGTCACCGTTCTGACCGCGGCGGGCATACCCGCCTCGCTGGCCACCGTACTGGTGGCGAAAGTGAGCGACTGATCGCTCCGTGGGGTCCGGGCGGCCGAGCTACGGGGGAGTACTCGGCCGCCCGGGGCGGGAGCCGGGCCCGGGTTCAGGTCGGGCCCGGCTCGGCTCTGCGGGGCCCTGCGGCCACCGGTGTCCGGCCGCTCAGGCCTTGGCCAGCTCCTTCTCGCCGCCCTGCTCCGGGACGTCCGCCGGGGCCTGGTCGTCGTGGTCGAGGAGCGTCTTCTCGTCGAAGGGCAGGTGACCGGCGAGCACCTGGTCGACGCGCTCGCGGTCGATCTCCTTGGTCCAGGTGCCGATCAGGACGGTGGCGACGGCGTTGCCCGCGAAGTTGGTCAGGGCGCGCGCCTCGCTCATGAAGCGGTCGATGCCGACGATCAGGCCGATGCCGTCCACCAGGGCGGGCTTGTGCGACTGGAGACCGCCGGCCAGGGTCGCGAGTCCGGCGCCGGTGACACCGGCGGCACCCTTCGAGGCGACGAACAGGAACAGCAGCAGCGGGATCTGCTCACCGATCGACATCGGCGTGCCCATGGCGTCGGCGATGAACAGCGAGGCCATGGTCATGTAGATCATGGTGCCGTCGAGGTTGAAGGAGTAACCGGTCGGGACCGTGATGCCGACGACCGGCTTGCTGATCCCCAGGTGCTCCATCTTCGCGATGAGCCTCGGCAGCGCGGACTCGGAGGACGAGGTCGACAGGATCAGCAGGAACTCACGGCCCAGGTACTTGAAGAGCGTGAGGATGTTCAGGCCCGCGATGATCCGCAGCAGCGTGCCGAGCACGATGATCACGAACAGGAAGCAGGTGATGTAGAAGCCGACCATCAGCAGCGCGAGGTCCTTGAGCGCGTCCACGCCCGCGGAACCCACGACGGCGGCCATCGCGCCGAAGGCACCGATCGGGGCGGCCCACATCACCATGGCGAGGATGCGGAAGACGAGCCGCTGGATGTGCTCGACACCGCGCAGGACCGGCGCTCCGGCCGGGCCCATGGCCTGCAGCGCGAAGCCGGCGAGCAGGGCGATCAGCAGGGTCTGGAGCACCTCGCCCTCGGTGAAGGCGGAGACGAACGTGGTCGGGATGATGCCGAGCAGGAACTCGGTGGTGTCCTTGGCCTCCGCGTCGACCTGCGCGTGCCCGACGTCCTTGACCGCGTCGGTCACGGCGAGGCCGGTGCCCGGGTCGAGGATGTTGCCGACGACCAGGCCGATGCCCAGCGCGACCAGCGACATGATCGTGAAGTAGAGGAGCGCGATACCGCCGACGGCGCCGACCTTGGCGGCCTTCCGTACCGAGCCGATACCGAGCACGATCGTGCAGAAGATGATCGGCGAGATCATCATCTTGATCAGGTTCACGAAGCCGGTGCCGATGGGCTTGAGCTCCACGGCGAAGTCGGGGGCGACCAGGCCGACCGTGATACCGAGGGCGACCGCGACGATCACCGCGATGTAGAGGTAGTGGGTGCGGTCCTTTTTGACTGCGGGTGCCGTATCGGGGGTGCTGGCGGCCACGGCTGCCCTCCTTGACGTCGTCGTCGGCATGACCGGCGTGCGGCTCACGTCCGGGCTTTTGAAGGAATGCCGTGACTATCTCCCGCCCTGTGAGGGCGGTCACCCTTCCGTTCATTTAGTTCACAATCAGCCATGGAGGCAGACTGACGACATGCGTATCCCCGTACCGAGACCCCGCAGCCTCGCGGCCCAGCTCTTCGCCATGCAGGCCGTGCTGATCGCCGTGGTCGTGGCGGGGTACGCGCTGTTCACCTACGTCAGCGACCGAGGCCAGGCCGAGGACGCGGCGCGGGTTCAGGCCAGGGCGGTGGCGCGGGCGGTCGCGGACTCGCCGTCCGTGCGGGAGGCGATCGGCACCGCCGATCCGACGGCCCGGCTCCAGCCGTACGCGCTGAAGGTCATGGCCGACACCGAGGTCGACTTCGTCACGATCATGAGTCCGCAGGGAATCCGCTGGACCCACCCCGACAAGGACCAGATCGGCCGGCACTTCCTCGGCAACACCGAGCGCGCGCTCAAGGGCGAGACCTTCACGGAGACCTACACCGGCACCCTGGGCGCCTCGATGCGGGCGGTCACCCCGGTCAAGGACGAGCACGGGCGGGTCATCGGCCTGGTCAGCGCCGGTATCCAGGTCGAGAAGATCAGCGAGCGGGTGCAGGGCCAGCTCACCGCCCTGCTCGCCGTCGCGGGCGGCGCGCTGGCACTCGGTGCCGTCGGCACGTACGTCGTCAACGCGCGCCTGCGCCGCCACACCCACGGCATGAACGCGACCGAGCTCAGCAGGATGCACGACTACCACCAGGCCGCCCTGCACGCGGTGCGCGAGGGGCTGCTGATGCTGGACGGGCAGTACCGTGTCGCGCTGATCAACGACGGCGGACGGGAGTTGCTGGGGGTGTCCGCCGACGACGCGGTGATCGGGCGGTCGGTGGCGGACCTCGGGCTGCCCGCGCCGCTGACGGGTGCGTTGCTGTCCTCGGAGCCGCGGGTGGACGAGGTGCATCTGACGTCCACGCGGGTGCTGGTCGTCAACACCTCCCCGGTCTCCGGCGGGGAGCAGCGCGGCACCGTGGTCACCCTGCGCGATGTGACCGAACTCCAGTCCCTGATGGGAGAGTTGGACTCGGAGCGGGGATTCACCCAGGCGTTGCGCTCCCAGGCCCACGAGGCGGCGAACCGGCTGCACACGGTCGTCTCGCTGATCGAACTGGGCCGCGCGGAGCAGGCGGTGGACTTCGCGACCGCCGAACTGGAGCTGGCGCAGGCGCTGACCGACCAGGTCGTGGCGGCGGTCGGCGAGCCGGTCCTGGCCGCCCTTCTGCTGGGCAAGACCGCGCAGGCGAACGAGCGGGGCGTGGAGCTGGTCGTGTCGGAGGACAGCCGCCTGGACGACGGACTGCTGCCGGAGAGTCTTCCCGCCCGGGATCTGGTCACGATTCTCGGCAACCTCATCGACAACGCGGTGGACGCGGCGCAGGGCAGCGTGCGGGCGCGGGTGACGGTGACGGCGTACACGGCCGGTACGGCGGACTCGGAGGGCCGCGGGCTGGTCCTGCGGGTCTCCGACACCGGCGCGGGCGTCGACCCGGCTCACGCCGAGGCGGTCTTCCAGCGCGGCTTCTCGACGAAGCCGGCGGGTCCGGGCGGACGCGGGCTGGGCCTCGCACTCGTACGACAGACGGTCAACCGCTGCAAGGGCACGCTGACCGTGGCAGAAGCGGAGGGCGGCGGCGCCGAGTTCGAGGTCCGCCTCCCCCTGACAAACGAACCCCGACCGCCCGAGGCTGCCACCGACACTGCCGACGCCGGGGGCGGGGAGGGTTCCGGGGGTGGTGCGGGGGTCGTGGGTCGGATGGTCACCGATCATGCAGCTGCCGCTGGCCGGGAGGATCCCACCGATCCTGCAGCGGCCGTGGGGCAAGCGCCCACCATTCCTACAGGTGCCTTCGGCCGGGCCGATGCCGCCAATCATGAAGAGGCCGTAGGTCGGGAAGCTCCCAGCGGTCATGCTGCCGCCGCCCGGCAAGGGCCCGCCCAGCGCAAAGCCGACGACGTCCCCGCCCCCGAAGGTGCCACGGTTCCCGGAGGGGACGTATGACCACTCAGCAGCCCATCCGTGTCCTGGTCGTCGAGGACGACCCGGTCGCCGCCGACGCGCATGTCCTGTACGTCAACCGGGTCCAGGGGTTCACGGCCGTCGGCAAGGCCCACACCGGCGCCGAGGCCCGCCGTCTCCTGGACCGTACGGCCGTCGACCTGCTCCTGCTCGATCTGCATCTGCCGGACGGGCACGGTCTCCAGCTGGCCCGTTCGCTGCGTGCGGCCGGGCATCAGGCGGACGTGATAGCGGTGACGTCGGCCCGGGATCTCACGGTCGTGCGTGAGGGTGTCTCGCTGGGCGTCGTGCAGTACGTGCTGAAGCCGTTCACCTTCGCCACCCTGCGGGACCGGCTGATCCGGTACGCGGAGTTCCACGCGTCGGCCGGCGAGGCGAGCGGCCAGGACGAGGTGGACCGTGCGCTGGCCACGCTCAGGGCCCCGGGCCCGGCCGCCCTGCCCAAGGGGCTCAGCGCACCGACCCTGGAGCGGGTGACGGTGGCGCTGCGGGACTGCGCGGAGGGGCTCACGGCGACCGGTCTCGCGGAGGTGGTCGGAATCTCCCGGATCACGGCCCGCCGTTACCTGGAGCATCTGGTGGACGCGGGCCGGGCGGCTCGCAGTCCGCAGTACGGGACGGTGGGGCGGCCGGAGTTGCAGTACCGGTGGGTCAAGGGCTGACCCGGCTCACGAAGGCAGCACCCCGGGACGGAACGGCTCCACCCCCACCACCCTGCGGACCCGCACCGGCTCGATCAGCAGCATCACCCGGCGCTCCCCCGGCAGGAGCCACGGATAGCGTTCCTCGCCGATGTACTTCCGGGTGAGCCGGTCCATGGAGCGTTCCGCCTCCTCGCCCTCGACGAACCGGACGACCCGGCCCCGGATCTCGACGCGGTCGTAGGGGTTCCCGGGGTCGTGGTGGGAGAGGGAAACGTTCGGATTGCGCCGCAGGTTTTCCTCCTTCACACGTCCGATCGCCGTGTTGACCATGACGTACTCACCTTCGAGATCCGCCCACATGGGCGAGACCTGCGGAGCCCCGTCCGGACCGACGGTCGCGAGGTGCCAGAAGTTCGGCGCCAGCAACCGCTCGCGAATATGCCCCTCTACCTTGCCATTCACTTCGTACACGAAGATCGCACCTCTTTCCGGCCACCCGTCCGGGCACCCGGCGCCATCCTCGCCACCCCGCCCGCACCGCCGACAGACGATCTTCGGCCAGCCCGAATGCGCAGTCGAAACCGTAGGTTCCTACAATCCGTGATCCTGGCCGAACAGACCGTAGTCACCGCACATCCCCGCCCCTAGCTTGTGGGCCGTGCGCCGACCCCCCGCCCTGCCGAACCAGCCCGGACCGCCCTTCGACAACCTCACCGCCCGCAGGCTCCGTGTCGCTCTCGGCATGGGGCCCGAGCACGTGGCCTACGGGATGCGCGTCTCGTACGGGCTGCCCTACGTCACCCCGGATCTCGTCGTCGCCTGGGAGCGCGGGATCGTCTGCCCCACCAGTCCTGAACTCACCGCTCTGGCGGGCGTGTTGTGGTGCTCGCCCGGTGAACTCATCGGCCGCCCCCGCACCCTGCGCGAGCACCGCGTCTCGCGCGGCATCGCCCCCGAGGACGTCGCCCGTGCCGTGGGGCTCGAACTCCTCGCCTACCTCGGCATGGAGGAGCACGACGAGTGGCGCGGCACCGACCGCCAGTCCGCGGCCCTCGCCGAGCTGCTGGAGCTGAGCCTGCCGGACTTCGTCGCCGTCACCGGGCGCGAGAGGCGGCTCGCCGAATGCCTGCGGGGCGCGGTCAGCACCCGCTGGCAGGCCTACGTCCGTCAGGTCGCCAAGATCGTGCCCCTGGACCGGCGTCTGGTGGAGGAGACCCTCATGGACCTGCACCGGCAGTACCAGGGGCAGATGGTGTCGACCCTGAGCTGGGGAGGGGGCGGCGAGCGCTCCGGCGCGGCCGGCCAGGAGTTCCTGGACGAGATCGTGGAGCGGTTCTGGGAGGCGGTCGAGAGACGGCCGTAGGACAGCGCCCGCCCGGACGAATGCCCGGCCGGGCGCCAGGCCGAGTGCCCGGACGAATGCCAGAACGTACGCCTAGAAGACCGACTCCGCCTCGTCCATCCGGTCCTTCGGGACCGTCTTCAGCTCGGTGACCGCCTCGGCGAGCGGAACCATGACGATGTCGGTGCCCTTGAGCGCGGTCATCCTGCCGAACTCGCCCCGGTGCGCGGCCTCCACCGCGTACCAGCCGAAGCGGGTGGCGAGGACCCGGTCGTAGGCGGTGGGTACGCCGCCGCGCTGGACGTGGCCGAGGATGACCGGCTTGGCCTCCTTGCCGAGCCGGCGCTCCAGCTCGTACGCGAGTGCCGTGCCGATGCCCTGGAAGCGCTCGTGGCCGAACTTGTCGATCTCACCCGTGCCGTAGTCCATGGTGCCCTCGGCGGGGTGGGCGCCCTCGGCGACGCAGACGACCGCGAACTTCTTGCCGCGGGCGAAGCGCTCCTCGACCATCTTGACCAGGTCGGCCGGGTCGAAGGGGCGCTCGGGCAGGCAGATGCCGTGGGCGCCGGCGGCCATGCCGGACTCCAGGGCGATCCAGCCCGCGTGCCGGCCCATGACCTCGACGACCATCACCCGCTGGTGGGACTCGGCGGTGGTCTTGAGGCGGTCCATGGCCTCGGTGGCGACGCCGACCGCGGTGTCGAAGCCGAAGGTGCGGTCGGTGGAGGAGATGTCGTTGTCGATCGTCTTGGGGACGCCGACGACCGGGAGACCGGCGTCAAACAGCATGCGGGCGGCCGTGAGGGTGCCCTCGCCGCCGATGGGGATCAGCGCGTCGATGCCGAACTGGTGGATCATGTCGGAGGCGCTCTCGCACGCCTCGCGCAGCCGGTCGCGCTCGAGGCGGGAGGAGCCGAGGATGGTGCCGCCGCGGGCCAGGATGCCGCTGACGCTGTCCAGGTCGAGGGCGCGGTAGCGGCCGTCCAGGAGGCCGGAGTAGCCGTCCTCGAAACCGATGACCTCGTCGCCGTAGTGGTCGACCGCTCGGTGCACGACCGACCGGATCACTGCGTTCAGACCCGGGCAGTCGCCGCCTGCGGTGAGAACTCCGATGCGCATCGTGCTGTGTCTCCTGCTCGCTGTTGATACCGGGGAGCCGGATTCCGATTCTTTCACGTCCCGCACGGCCCCGTCGCATCCCGTGCTGACGGGCGCCTTATCCACCGACCGGGGTACTGTCAAGAGGGTTTCCGCTCACCTCGGTGGGCGATTTTCATGACAGCGACTTTTCGAAGGCGATGGAACGGAGATCACGCGTGACCCGCAGCGTGTACGTGACCGGGATCGACCGCGGCGACGGCCGCCAGGTCGTCGAGCTGGGGGTCATGGAGCTGCTGACCCGCCAGGTCGACCGGGTCGGGGTGTTCCGGCCGCTGGTGCACCACAGCCCCGACCGGCTCTTCGAGCTGCTGCGCGCCCGCTACCGGCTCTCCCAGGACCCGAACACCGTCTACGGCCTCGACTACCACGAGGCCTCCGCGCTCCAGGCCGAGCAGGGCACCGACGAGCTGGTCTCCACCTTGGTCGACCGCTTCCACCTGGTGGCCCGCGACTTCGACGTCGTCCTGGTCCTCGGCACCGACTTCGCCGACACCCAGCTCCCGGACGAGCTCTCCCTCAACGCCCGCCTCGCCAACGAGTTCGGCGCCTCCGTGATCCCGGTCGTGGGCGGCCGGAAGCAGCCCACGGAGTCGGTGCTCGCCGAGACCCGCAACGCCTACCGGGCCTACGACGGCCTGGGCTGCGACGTCCTGGCCATGGTCACCAACCGGGTGGCCCGGGAGGACCGCGACGAGATCGCCGAGCGGCTCCAGGGCCGGCTGCCCGTGCCCTGCTACGTCGTCCCGGACGAGCCCGCTCTCGCCGCGCCCACCGTCGCCCAGATCGGGCAGGCTCTCGGTGCACGGGTGATCCTCGGCGACGACTCGGGGCTCGCCCGGGACGCGCTGGACTTCGTGTTCGGCGGCGCGATGCTGCCGAACCTCCTGAAGGCCCTGACCCCTGGCTGCCTGGTGGTCACCCCGGGCGACCGCGCGGACCTGGTGGTCGGCTCGCTCGCCGCGCACAGTGCCGGGACCCCGCCGATAGCCGGGGTGCTGCTCACGCTCAACGAGGTGCCGGGCGACGACGTCCTCACTCTCGCCGCGCGCCTGGCCCCCGGCACCCCGGTCCTCTCGGTGCCCGGCAACAGCTTCCCCACCGCCGCCGAACTCTTCGCTCTGGAAGGCAAGTTGAACGCGGCCACCCCGCGCAAGGCGGAGACCGCGCTCGGTCTCTTCGAGCGGTACGCCGACACCGCCGAACTCGCCCACCGGGTCTCCGCGCCGAGCAACGACCGCCTCACCCCGATGATGTTCGAGCACAAGCTCCTGGAGACGGCCCGCTCCGACAAGCGCCGTGTCGTCCTGCCCGAGGGCACCGAGCCGCGCGTCCTGCACGCCGCCGAGGTGCTCCTGCGCCGCGGGGTCTGCGACCTCACCCTGCTCGGCCCGGTCGACCAGATCCGCAAGAAGGCCGCCGACCTCGGCATCGACCTCGGCGACTGCCAGTTGATCGACCCGGCGACCAGCGCACTGCGCGACACCTTCGCCGAGAAGTACGCGGCCCTCAGGGCCCACAAGGGCGTCACGGTCGAGCTCGCCTACGACGTCGTCTCCGACGTGAACTACTTCGGCACCCTGATGGTCCAGGAGGGTCTCGCCGACGGCATGGTGTCCGGCTCGGTCCACTCCACGGCGGCGACCATCCGGCCGGCCTTCGAGATCATCAAGACCAGGCCGGACGCCTCGATCGTGAGCAGCGTCTTCTTCATGTGCCTCACCGACAAGGTGCTGGTGTACGGCGACTGCGCGGTCAACCCGGACCCGAACGCCGTGCAGCTCGCCGACATCGCCATCCAGTCGGCCGCGACCGCCGAGCAGTTCGGGGTGGAGCCGCGGATCGCGATGCTGTCGTACTCCACCGGTACGTCGGGCTCGGGCGCCGACGTCGACAAGGTGCGCGAGGCCACCGAGCTGGTGCGGCAGCGGCGGCCCGACCTCAAGATCGAGGGGCCGATCCAGTACGACGCGGCCGTCGAGCCGACCGTCGCGGAGACCAAGCTGCCGGAGTCCGACGTGGCCGGGCAGGCCACGGTGCTGATCTTCCCCGACCTCAACACGGGCAACAACACCTACAAGGCCGTGCAGCGGTCGGCCGGCGCGATCGCCGTCGGCCCGGTGCTGCAGGGCCTGCGCAAGCCCGTCAACGACCTGTCCCGGGGCGCACTCGTCTCCGACATCGTCAACACCGTCGCCATCACGGCGATCCAGGCCCAGCTCCCGACCCCCGCTGCAGAGAAGGCAACCGCCCAGTGAGCGCCACCCGCGTCCTCGTCCTCAACTCCGGCTCCTCGTCGTTGAAGTACCAGCTGCTCGACATGCGGGACAGCGGCCGGCTGGCGACGGGACTCGTCGAACGCATCGGTGAGCGGTCCTCGCGGCTGAAGCACACGCCCGGGGGCGGCGCCTCCCGTGAGTGGACCGGCCCGATCGTCGACCACGACGCCGCGCTGAAGGCCGTCGCGGAGGAACTGGCGAAGGACGGGCTCGGTCTCGACTCCCCCGAGCTGGCCGCGATCGGCCACCGCGTGGTGCACGGCGGCAAGACCTTCACCGAGCCGACGGTGATCGACGAGGCCGTGCTCGCCGAGATCGAGCGGCTGATCCCGGTCGCCCCGCTGCACAACCCGGCCAACCTCACCGGTATCCGCACCGCGCGGGCGCTGCGCCCGGACCTGCCCCAGGTGGCCGTCTTCGACACCGCCTTCCACACCACGATGCCGGAGTCGGCAGCGCGCTACGCGATCGACGTGGAGACCGCCGACGCGCACCGCATCCGGCGCTACGGCTTCCACGGCACCTCGCACGCGTACGTGTCCCGGGCGACGGCGGAGCTGCTGGGCCGGTCGCCGGACGAGGTGAACGTGATCGTGCTGCACCTCGGCAACGGCGCGTCCGCGTCCGCCGTGCGGGGCGGGCGGTGCGTCGACACCTCCATGGGGCTGACGCCTTTGGAAGGGCTCGTGATGGGTACGCGCTCCGGTGACATGGACCCGGCCGTCATCTTCCATTTGATGCGTGTTGGTGGAATGTCCACGGACGAGATCGACACTCTTCTCAACAAGAAGAGCGGGTTGATCGGCTTGTGCGGGGACAACGACATGCGGGAGATCCGCCGCCGGATCGATGAGGGTGACGAACAGGCGAAGCTCGCTTTCGACATCTACATTCACCGGTTGAAGAAGTACATCGGGGCCTATTACGCGGTGCTCGGCCGGGTGGACGCGATCGCGTTCACGGCCGGGGTCGGTGAGAACGCGGCACCGGTGCGGGAGGCCGCCGTGGCGGGCCTGGAGGAGCTGGGACTGCTCCTCGACCCGGAGCTGAACGCCGTACGCGCGGACGAGCCGCGACTGATCTCGCGGGCGAACTCGCGAGTAACAATCGCGGTGGTCCCGACGGACGAGGAATTGGAAATCGCAACCCAGACTTACGCACTGGTCGGAGACAACTGAGCGCCCCTCCCCTCATTTGCGTCTTCCGCCAGACGGAATATTCCGAGGCGAAACAAACCGATAGGATCGCCCCATGCGCCGTTCGAAAATCGTCTGTACTCTCGGCCCCGCGGTCGACTCCCACGAGCAACTGGTCTCGCTGATCGAAGCCGGCATGAACGTGGCCCGTTTCAACTTCAGCCACGGCACCCACGCCGAGCACCAGGGGCGGTACGACCGCGTCCGTGCCGCCGCCAAGGAGACCGGCCGGGCCATCGGTGTCCTCGCCGACCTCCAGGGCCCGAAGATCCGTCTGGAGACCTTCGCCGAGGGCCCGGTGGAGCTGGAGCGCGGTGACGAGTTCGTCATCACCGTCGACGACGTCCCCGGTGACAAGACCATCTGCGGAACGACCTACAAGGGCCTGCCCGGTGACGTCTCCCGCGGCGACCAGATCCTCATCAACGACGGCAACGTCGAGCTGAAGGTCCTGGACGTCGAGGGCCCGCGGGTCAAGACGATCGTCATCGAGGGCGGTGTCGTCTCCGACCACAAGGGCATCAACCTGCCCGGCGCGGCCGTGAACGTCCCGGCGCTGAGCGAGAAGGACGTCGAGGACCTCCGCTTCGCGCTGCGCATGGGCTGCGACATGGTCGCGCTGTCCTTCGTCCGGGACGCCAAGGACGTCGACGACGTCCACCGCGTGATGGACGAGGAGGGCCGCCGGGTCCCCGTCATCGCCAAGGTGGAGAAGCCGCAGGCGGTGGACAACATGGAGGACGTCGTGATGGCGTTCGACGCCGTCATGGTGGCCCGCGGCGACCTGGCCGTCGAGTACCCGCTCGAGAAGGTCCCGATGGTGCAGAAGCGCCTCATCGAGCTGTGCCGCCGCAACGCCAAGCCGGTGATCGTGGCGACCCAGATGATGGAGTCGATGATCACCAACTCCCGCCCGACCCGCGCCGAGGCCTCCGACGTGGCCAACGCGATCCTGGACGGCGCGGACGCGGTCATGCTGTCGGCCGAGTCGAGCGTGGGCGCGTACCCGATCGAGACCGTGAAGACGATGTCGAAGATCGTCAGCGCGGCCGAGGAGGAGCTGCTCTCCAAGGGCCTGCAGCCGCTCGTCCCCGGCAAGAAGCCCCGCACGCAGGGTGGTTCGGTGGCCCGTGCGGCCTGCGAGATCGCCGACTTCCTCGGCGGCCGCGGCCTGGTGGCCTTCACCCAGTCCGGCGACACTGCCCGCCGCCTGTCGCGCTACCGCGCGCAGCAGCCGATCATCGCCTTCACCACGGACGAGAACACCCGCAACCAGCTCGCGCTCAGCTGGGGCGTGGAGTCCCACGTGGTGCCGTTCGTGAACACCACGGACGAGATGGTCGACATGGTCGACCAGGAGATCGCCAAGATCAACCGCTTCAACCCGGGCGAGATCGTCATCATCACCGCCGGCTCGCCCCCCGGCGTCCCGGGCACGACGAACATGCTCCGGGTGCACCACATCGGCGGCGCTCAGCAGTAGTTCTTCCGGTACGGCACCGAGGGCGCTCCCTGTGGCGGGGGCGCCCTCGGCTGTTGTCGCGGGCAGGGGCTACGGCAGTCGTTCGGCCACCCGCGCCCACTCCTCGACCTCGCTCCAGCGGGGATGATCCGCGAGGAGCGCGAACAGCGGCCGCACCGTGGCGAGCAACCGCCGGATCATCCGGAGCGCCATGATCCGCTCACGGAACCTCGGGATCTCGTCCGGTTTCACCTCCTGCCACCACGAGGCCAGCCGGACGGCCTCCTCGATGGACATGGGCATGGCGGCAAGCGCGCGTTCCAGCACGGCCTCGGGGTCGAGCAGCGCGACACCCACGCGCGGCCGGAGGCGGAACAGCAGCCAGGAGCGCAGGTTCAGGTCCCGCAGCAGCCACTCGTTGCCCTGCTCCCCGACCGACCGCTCGGCAGCCGCCAGCAGCGCCGCCCACGCCTGCCCGATCTCGCGCCACTGCTCGTCCGTCAGCCCGGCCGGCCCGCCCGGATCGGTCTGAAGCCGCGCGGCGAACTGCTGAGCCGCGGCCATCCACTGACTCACGTCCCCGTCGGCCGCGGCGACGCCCGGCGCCGACCAGCGCCGCACATGGCCGTCGAGGTCGAGCCGGTCGAGGCCGTCGAAGCATGCGGTCACCCGAACATCACCCCCGCCGCCTCGAACATCTCCCTGCCGAGCTGCTCCGCCCCGCCGCCCGCGGCCCAGAACGGATCGCCCGACTTGAAGAAGTGCCCGCTGTGGGCGTTGATCTCCAGCCCGAAGTACTGGCCGCCGCCGCCCGCGAGCTGGGCCTCACCGGCGGCCTGCACCGGGGCGCCGCCGCTCAGCACGGGATGGGAGAGCTCCTCCCTGCCCACCATCTTGGGCATGATGACGAGCTGCCCGTCCTGGAGCACGGCCCACTTGATCTTTTCGCCGTCCATGTCGATGTACTTGTCCCAGTTCGCGGAGCCCGGCTTGGCCGGCCGGATGCCCAGCCGCTCGGCGGCGGCGAGTTCCTGTTCGAGGGTGATCGCCATGTTGTTGGGCCAGATCCGACAGGCATTGTGCACCAGTACCCGGGAGGCGCCCACGAAGTACGTGTGGTCGCCCTCGACCTCGAAGTTGAACACCTGCACCGGTGCGCGCTTCGTCGAGACCGACTCGACCCGCGCTCCCTTGCCGTCCAGGGTGGTCAGCCGGTCACCGGGACGCAGCGCCTGGGCGCCCGTCCAGCCCTTGCCCGTCACCCAGAACGGGTGCTCGGTCGTGGCTCGCAGGGTCTCCGAGCCGATGTCGACGGAGACCAGCGCGTCGGCCGTACGCTGCATGACCCCGGCGACCGTGCGCAGCCGGCGCTCGCCCGTCTCCGGGTCCTGTGCCCAGACCCGGTCACCGGCCCGGATCTCCTCGATCGGCCTGGTCCCGTGGTCGGTGGCGATCCTGGTCCCCGCCGGGAAGCACATGGAGTTCAGTGCCTGCCGGCCGAGGCTCTCCAGCCGGGCCGCCGCGGACGCGGAGAGCCCCGAGCCGCGCAGGCCCCAGATGGCCCGCCCGAGTCCGGCTCCGCCGCGCATCGCGGTACGGACCGCGAACGCCGCCTCGGCCGCCTTCACCAGCAGGCCCGGGATGATGATGCTGCCGAACAGCCAGGCGCAGCTGCTGATCTTGCGCTTGTAGCAGCCGACGATGTCCGCGACGGCGCCGGTGGCGATCGCCTTGAGGACGGACGCGGTCAGCTTGAGCCCGTCGACGTGGACGTCCTCCTCCTTGAACGTGACGTCCAGAGGAGAGCTCGTGAGGTAGTCGCGCTGGATCGACGAGCCGCAGTGGGCGCGGTCCACGCCGGGCAGCGGGCAGGACTCGATGTAGAAGTCCATCTCGCCGTAGATGTGGAATTCCAGGTCGATCTCGCAGCCGATGTCGCTACCGGAGTGGCTGCCGACGCAGTCGCTCAGCGGGTTGATGTCGACCTTGGAGTCGCCGCTGGGCTTCATCACGACGCCCTCGACGCCGGTGCCGCCGCCGTCGGCGGTGCGCTCCTGCTCCTTGCGGTCCTCGAAGTCGACCTGCTGGGTGCGGATGGCGGCCTCGGCGGCCTCCACGGCGAGGTTGCGGGCGTTGGCCGCGGCGGCCTCGGCCTCGGTCGCGTCCCGTTCCGCCTTGTCGGCGACGGACCGCGCGGTGGAGGCGTCGGACTCGGCCGCGTCGGCCGCGCTGCGGGCGCTGGCCGCGTCCCGCTCGGCCGCGTCGGCGGAGGCGTCCGCGTCGGTGGCGTAGCCGTCGGCCGCGGTGGCCGCGGTCTGTGCGGCGGCGGCATCGGCCACCGCCTGCTTGTCGTACGCGACGGTGTTGGCCTCGGACCGCTGAGCCGCCTTCGCGGAGGCTGCCGCCGCATCCGAGGATGCCTGCGCCGCCGCGGCCGAGGTGCTCGCCTGTGCGGCCCACTCCGCCGCGTTCGCCGCCGCCTCGGCCGCGGCCTTCGCGTCGGCGTTCGCCCGGGCCGCGAGCGCCTTGGCCTCGGCGGCCGCCTTCTTGGCCTGCGCCGCCTTGGCGTTGGCGACGGCGACCTGCTGCTGTGCGGCGGTCTTCGCGGCCTGTCCGGTCAGCACCGCGAGGCCCGCCGAGGAGTCGGTCTCCGCGTAGGGGGAGCCCAGCTCGATGGCGTCGTTGGCCGGTTTGACGACCTGCGCCGCCGAGTCCCGGGCCGCTGCCGCGGCCTGTCCGGTGGCGTAGGCGTACCCGGCGGTGCGCACGGCGTCCGCGTTGGCGAGGACGGCCTCGGAGCGGGCCACCACGGCGTCACCGCGTGCCTTGGCCGCGGCCTTCTGCGCGGTCTCGGCCTCGGCCTTGGCGGCGATCGCGTTCCACTTGGCGGCCTGGGACGCGGCGATCGCGTCCGCGGCGGCCGCGTGGGCCTTCTTCACCGCGGCCCCGGTGATGGCGACATCGCGCTGGGCGCCGTCCGCGGCGGCCTGGGCGCGCTTGGCCGCCCCCTGGGCCCTGGTGGCGGCCTCACGGGCGTTGGTGGCCGCCGCGGTGGCCTCGTTCGCCGCCTGGCGGGCCTCGGTGGCCGCCGCAGTGGCGTCGTCGGCGGCCGAGCGGGCCTTGGTGGCGGCCTGCCGTGCCTCGATGGCGTCGGCGGTGCCGTCCACGGCGGCCAGCAGCGCCTCCGCGGCCTCGGCCTTGGCGACCAGGGTGTCGCGGCGGTCCTCGGCGGCGAGCGCGCCGTTGCGGGCGTTGCGCGCCCGGCTCTCGGCGGCGACCGCGGCGTCCCTCTTGCCGGACGCCGTGGCACCCGCTGCCTGCGCGTCGGACAGCCTGTCGGCGGCGACCTGCCGCTGGGACTGGGCGCGGCCCTCGGCCTCGTGCGCCTTGTTCCGCTCGGCCGCGGCGAGGTCCGCCTGCGACTTGGCGTAGTCCCGCTCGGCCTCGGCCTTCTGCCGCTTGGCCTTGGCGTCGGCGGCTGCGTTCTTCGCGGTCTGCTCGGCTGCCTTCGCCTTGTTCTCGGCCGCCTTGGCCTCGGAGGCGTGCTTGGCGGCCTCCTCGGCCTGGGCGGCGGCGCCCTCGGCGGCGGCCTTGGCCTGCGCCTCGGCCTCCTGGGCGGCGATGCGCCGGAACTCCGCCTTGGCGGCGTGCGCCTGGGTGTTGGCGAGCGAGTCGAGCGTCTTGCTGTCGGCGGCGGAGGCGCGGGTCGCGTTGAACGCGGTCTCCACGGCCTTCGCCGCGGCCTGGGTCGCCGCCGCGGACGCCTTGGCGACCTGCGCGGCCTGCTGGCCGTACAGCAGGCCCCGGCCGCGCGGCAGACCGGCCGCGTCGGCGATGCCGTACGCCTGCGTCTGCGCCTGGGTCACCGCGTCGGCCTGGGTCTTCGCGGACAGCGCGGCGCGGGAGGCGACGTAGAGGCGTCCGCCGGCCCGGCCCTGGGCGTCCGTGATCCACTTCTTGACCTTGGTGAACTCGGCCGTGGTCGGGTAGTCGTTCGGGTGGTCGGCCTCCTTCTGGCCGGTCCAGTAGGCCTGCCAGTCCGTGAGCCGGTTCGCGATCAGCGACTGGGCGAGCGCCTCGCCGAGTGCCTGCGAGGCCGTCGACAGGTCGGCGTTGGCCTGCTTCTCGGCCCGGATGATGGCATCCCGCTGGGTCTTCTGCCCGTCGAGTTCCGCCTCCCACTCGGTGTGGGCCGTGGCGATCTCGGCGCCGAGCACCTCGTGCGGGTCCTCGGGGTCGGTGTACGCGCAGGACGCGAAGCGGGCCTTGAGGTTCTCCACGTCGATCCGGAACTCCATCGAGTCCGGGTCGGGAACGGTGGTCGGGAAACCGCCGTACTGGAGGAAGAGCCGGGCGTCGTCGGCGTACATGCCGTGCATGAACTGCAGCGACTCCCACGCCTGTTCGTCCTTGTAGTCCGCGTCGGGGTCGTTGCCGTAGCGGGAGTTGTAGACGGCCGTGGCCGCGTCGACCGACTCCTTGCTGGCCAGGGGGTGCGGATTGGTGTAGAAGTCGCCCTCGTCCTTCCAGAACTGGGCGGCGACCCAGGACGTCAGACCGATCTTGTCGAAGGGGTCGTCCTTGGCCTCCACCCACTGGAACCCGGTGTAGGTGTAGGGCGGCGGCGGGGTCTGGACGGCGAGGGAGGTCTCCCACGCCTTGGGACGGCCGGACAGTTCCTCGCTCTTGGCGTCGGCGGTGGCCTTGTCCCTGTCGTACGCCTTGCTGAGCGCGGTGTCGTTCCAGTACGACGGGTCGGCGGCCGTGTGCAGTTGGTCCTCGGTGCCGACGAGGCCGGCGCGTGCGGTCTCCTTCATCGCGGAGCCGCCCTTGCGCAGGACCCCGCTGAGGAGGCACTGCTCCTGGCGGACGCGTTCGGCGGCCTTCGCGTCGAAGGCGGTGGGCACGGGGTCGACGGTGCTCGCCGTCCGCTCGGACTGCCCGGTGAGGTCGGGAAGTTGACCGCCCGTCACCGCGATCGCGCCGGCGACGGCCATCGCGGTCAGGGGCAGGAAACGGGATCTCGGGAGGAGCCCCCGTCTGCGTGCGTTCGTACGCATGGGAAACCTGTCTGTGAGTACGGCGGGAAGGGGGCTCAGAACAGCAGGTTGTACTGGGTCCAGCCGCTGGTGCCGATCTGCGTGCGGGCGCCGAAGGGGGCGCTCGCGGTGCCGGTGCCCTTGTAGAGCCACAGGGCGCCGGCCGCGTCGACGGCCATCAGGTCCGCCTTGCCGTCGCCGCTGTTGTCGCCGGTCGACACGACCGCGGTGTAGTCCTTCCAGCCGGTGGTGGCGGCGGTGACGCTGGTGCCGAGGACCGCGTCGGCCGTGGCCTTGCCGGTGCCGGGGTAGACGAGCAGGCTGCCGGCGCTGTTGCGGGTGACGAGGTCGGCGATGCCGTCGCCGGTGTAGTCACCGCGCCCGGCGATGACGCTCATGCCGTTCCAGCCGGTGGAGTCCTTCATCCGGATGCGGGTGGCGAGGGTGCCGTCGGCCTTGCCCTGGTAGAGCCACAACTGACCGTCGGTGCCGCGGGCGACCAGGTCGGGCTGGGCGCTGCCGGCCATGTTGCCGACGGAGACGATGAGGTTGTACTGGTCCCAGCCGGTGCCCAGCACCTTGGTGTCGTTGCCGCGTTCGGCGGTGTAGTAGAGGGTTCCGCCGATCCTGAAGTAGAGGTCGTTGCCCCGGCCGCTGTCGGAGATGTTGGCCTGTGCGAGCGCGGTGGCCACGGAGTAGCCGGTGCCGAGGTCCGCGCGGGCCTTCCAGCCGCCGGTGCCCTTGGCCTCGTAGTCCCAGAGGCGGCCGTCCTTGCCGCGGGCGAGGAGCGGGAGGAGGCCGGTGCCGTCGGCTGCGGCCTGCTGGAGGAGAGGGGCGCCGTCGGTGGCGGCCGCCTGCCCGGGACGCGGCTCGGGCGGCTCGTCGTGCGCCGCGGTGAGCGCGACCACGGTGGTCACGGCTCCCGCGAGAGCGAGAGCGGCCGCCCGGCGCAGCGGGCGGCTGAAGGAGATTCGTTTCAAGGCGAGAGGTTCCCGTCGGTGGGGTCGGCGGGGACCCGCACGCGCACACCAAGACGCCGTGAACACAGGTCAGGTGTTCCCCGGTGCCGCCCCCGCGCCGCGTCTGGTCATGTCCACGGCAATCGCAACCCTATGGGACCTATGTGGATTGTGTGAAGGGATTTACCGAAGGGGCGCCCGCCCGCGACTGTGCCCCGCCGGATCGGGTCCGGCGGGGCACAGTCTTCCTGCGGCTCCCGGAAGGGTTCGTGCGGGCGGTGACTCAGCCCTCGCTGTACTGGTGCATCCCGGGAACGTGCAGGGTGCCGCCGTACTGCGCGGCCTGCTTGACCGTCACGTTGGTGAAGTAGATCAGCGGGATGTTCAGCGGCGGCGGGTTGTCCGGGCTGAACGTGATCGGTATCAGCCCCAGCAGGTTGCCGGAGATGCTCTCGGTGTACATCGTCGTCTTGCCGTCACGGATCGTGGACGTCGTGCCCTTGCCGGCCTGCACGTGGTACGTCTTGCCGCGCTCGGTGACGATCTGGTGGAGGTCGCCGATGTCGGTGCCGTCGGAGATGACGTACTTCAGGACCTGCTTGGTCTTGCCACTGGCCGTCTTGACCTTGACGATGCCCTGGTAGTCGGCGCCCTTGAGGAGCAGCGAACTTGCCTTCAGGGTCCAGGCGTTGTCCGCCACCGTCACCCCGGGCTCGGTGTCGCCCACGTCGTCCGTGGCGACCGGGCAGTCCTCCGGGTCCGTGGAGGAACTCGCCGAGGGGCTCGGGGAGGCCGTCGCGTCGGCCGCCGCCTCCTCCGCCGCCTTGGTGGTGTCCTCGACGGCCTTGGTGGTGTCCGTGGCCGCCTTGGACGCGGTGTCGGTCGTGTCCTTGACGGTGTCCTTCACCGTGTCGGTGACCTTGTCGGTCGTCTCCTTGACGGTGTCGCCCGCACTGTCGTCCGCGCTCTTGGACGCCGAGGCCGAGGGGGTCGGCGTCGGGTCGGCACCGGCCGAGTCGTCGGAGCCGGAACCACCCGTGAAGATCCCGGTGATCGCGTCGCCGATGTCCTTCAGGATGTTGCCGTCGTCGCTCGCGGAGGCCGACGGGGACGGCGTGGCGGTGTCGGAGCCGCCGGAGCCGGAGGAGGAGCTGCTCTCCTCCTTGCTCGCGGACGCGGAGGGCGTCGGCGTGGGCGTGGCCTTGTCGTCGGAACCTGAATCCGACGAAGAGGAGTCGTTCGAGCCGGAGTCCGACCCCGAGCCGGAGTCCGATCCGGAGGAGGCCGACGGGGACGGCGTGGCCGTGGCGTCGGTGGACGGGGACGCACTCGCCGACGCGGACGGGGAGGCGCTGCCGTCCAGTGCCGCGATGCAGTCCTTGTACTCGTCCGCCGTCAGGCTCTTGGCGGTCGGCGCGTCGTCCGCCAGGGCGAGCGTCGGGGTGAACCCGATGCCCATGAGGACCGCGGTCGGCATGGCCGCCATGGCTATCGCTTTGCCGGCCGGCATGTGGAACCTGTTGAACAGCGGCTTCTTGGGGGCCGCGTGTCGAGGCCCGGTTCTGACCTCCGCGGCGGCCGCGGAGCCCTCGCCAGTGAGGTTCTCAGCCGACACGGTACCCCCCGTTCGCGTCCTCGCCGCCGGCCCAGGCACTCTCGGGCGTCCGGTCCGACGATCCGTCACGCCCGGGCTCCTTCGCCTCGTACGGCGCGGGCTCGTCCGTCACCGGCCGCAGGATCGCGGTGTCGGGGTCGGCGCCGTGGGGCGCACCGCCCTGAGTCCCGTTCTCGTCCACCGGCTGCGGCCGGGGCGGCGCTCCCGGCGCCCAGGAGACCGCGAGCGCGCCGCCGATCAGGGCGAACAGGAAGCCCAGGATGAAGCCGCCGATGTTGGAGACCACCAGGGACACCAGGGCTAGGACGATCGCGGCGACACCGGCGAAGATCCGTGTGGCCTGCTGGAACCACATGGTCAGGCCCAGCGTGAACAGCAGTACGCCGATGATGAGGGAGCCCGCTCCCGCGGTGGTCGCCATGGCGATGGACATGGTGCCCAACTTGAGCGTGGCGTACGGGAAGTAGGCGATCGGCAGACCGCCGAGCAGCGTGAACAGACCCGCCCAGAACGGGCGGCGGCCTCGCCAGGCACGGAATCGCAGGCGCAACCGGGTGAAGGTCCCGGCGCTCTGGACCGGAGTCTCGGCACTCATGGAAAAAGCTCCCTGGGTCCGGAAGTACGTACCGGCTCGGCCGTGGGCGTGGAGAACCGGAAAGTCTGTCTGTTCGCATGCGGTCCGGCGGGCGCCGGGCCGGCATGCGGGGCGGAGAAGCGCCTGCCTCCCCGCCCCGGGGTCACTCAGCTGGGCCGAGTCACCCCTGTGGCCTCAGCCTCAGAAGCACTCCATGGTGGAGCTGGTGCCGAGACGCATCTTCAGGCCGCTGAGCTTGAAGGTGCCCGCCGTGGTCGCCCACGCCGTCTGCTCGACGTTCGTCAGGTCCGCGGACTCGGCCTGCTGACCGAAGCCACCGGGCAGGACGTTGTCGCCGGCCTTGATCTCCGGGCCCTTGCCGCCCTTGCTCTTGGCCGTGTCCTGGGCCGCAACACCGATGTCGATGTTCTTGAACGTCGCGTCGGCGTCGAGCTGGGCGACGTCGATGTAGAGGTTCTCGGCCTCGACCTTGTGGTTCGCGTCCGGACCCGCGTCAAGACGAAGGTAGATCGTCTTGCCTATGAGCGGGATCTCGGTCTTGACCGACTGGCACATGTTCGTGATCTGCGCCGTACGGAACGACGAGATCGCGACCGGGTGCACCGCACCCTTGTTCTTGCCGTCGGTCGACGTGTAACCGGTGTCGATGCCGCCGTACTGGGCGAAGCCCTGGCCCTCGAGGTGGCCGGCCTTCACCTTGAACTCCTGGCCGGACACGCTGAACGACGCGGCGAGCGCACCCTGCGCCAGCCCGACACCCACACATGCGGCCGCGGCGACGCTGGGCACCATGACCACAGCGAAGCGCTTCCATCTGGTCCCGCCACGCACCTGGGACTCCATATTTCCTCCTTCTCGGACGTACATCTCCTGACCCTGACTGCCCCTGTCGAAAAGGACGGCTCAGCCGGGCAGGGATGGGAGAAGTGCTACGTCCTCGGGAAGGAGAGCGCCCGCACTCGGAGGCGCGAACCGCGCACCGATCACCGGCGATCACCCCCGAGCGACAACCACTGGTCGCGCCTGACACGCATCACGCACAACCTTGCTGGACAGGCTTCGCCGGATGGGCGAAGACCCCCCTGTCCAAGAGCCGGCGCACCTGCCGCCGACCCTGCTCGGTGGGGACCCACGGAATCCCGGCGCCCGACCGGCTGTCGGGGTACGGGAAAGGACCGAGCGTCGCCGATCGTGGTGCATTCTCGCCGCCCGCACAAGGGGCTTCGTTACTCGGTAGTAACGGCCGTATAACCGAACAACGACCCGCTGGTCTCGGACGGCGACGCAGGGTGGCAAACAGGGGGAGGGCAAAGCGGTTGATGGATGGACAGAATCCGACAGATCAACGGCCCTGACTTACTGGAAGTAACAGCGGCCGCGTTTACCAAGTTTTGGCAAAGCGCGGCCGCAGTGACCCTTCTTCGGCAGATCTTTCACTCGGGCAACACATGCCGCCATGTTTAGCGACTGGTCAGAACCGGCCTCGCGCCCCGCTCGGCGCGCGGCTCAGAACAGGGCGCGGGACAGCGCCCGGCGCGCGGCCGACACCCGGGGATCGTCGGCGCCGACCACCTCGAAGAGCTCAAGTAGCCGAATCCGTACGGTGTCCCGCTCATCACCCGCCGTGCGCTGCACGGTGTCGATGAGCCGCCCGAACGCGTCCTCGACATGTCCGCCGACGAGATCCAGGTCGGCGGCGGCGATCTGCGCCTGCGCGTCACCCGGCTTCTCGGCCGCGTCCTTGCGCGTCTGCTGCGGGTCCAGGCTCTGCACCCGCTGGAGCAACTCGGCCTGGGCGAGACCCAGTTTGGCCTCGCTGTTGCCGGGGTCGTCGCTCAGCACGTTCTTGTACGCCTGGACAGCACCGCCGAAGTCCCCTGCGTCGAGGGCGTGTACGGCGGCTTCGAGGAGCGCGTCGTACGGTCCCGCGGGCACGGCTGCGGGCTGCGGAGCGGCGCCGGGGTCGGCGTCCGGGTCGACCGTGAGACCGGTCAGCCCGAAGCGCTGCTCGGCGACCTGCACCAGCTGGTCCAGGGTCTGCTGGATCTGCTCCTTGCCGGCCGCGCCCTGGAAGAGCGGCAGGGCCTGTCCGGCGACGACGGCGAACACGGCCGGGATGCCCTGCACCCCGAACTGCTGCATCAGCATCTGGTTGGCGTCGACGTCGATCTTGGCGAGGAGCAGGCGGCCGTTGTACTCGACGACGAGCTGCTCCAGCACCGGGCTCAGCTGCTTGCACGGCTCGCACCACTCGGCCCAGAAGTCGATGACGACCGGGACCTCGGTGGACCGCTGCAGGACATCGCGCTCGAAGCCCGCCTCGTCTACGTCGATGACGAGATCGGCCGGAGAGACGGCACCGGGGCCGCCGCCCTGACGGGCCGCTTCGGCGCGCGCCTGCTCCGCCTTCGCCTTGGCCTCCTGGGCCGCCTTCACCGCGGCGAGGTCGACGACTCCGCTCATGGACATGTTCCGTGGCTGCATGCGTCTATCCTCCCCCGTGCGCGCGCGTCTGTGAAAAGCGTTGTGAAAGCCGGTCGTGCAGCGCGGCCCTGACGCCGGGTCCCCACCCCACGCCGTGCGTTCCGTCACCCGCGTACGTCCGCCGCGAGCTTTCGCTACGAGTCGTAGCGTAATGGCACCGCGTGCCTGCTCGGTACCCCACCCCGGTGATCTCCCTCACTGCGACACAGGAACCGCCCGTTATGGTCGTGGGATGCAGAGCAGCACCCCCGCCCCGCGCGCCACAGGACGCCCGCGCAGCGCCGCCGCGGACACCGCGATCCTCGCGGCGACGAGGGCGGCGCTGGTGGAGCTGGGCTGGTCGAAGCTCACGCTGGGAGATGTGGCTACCCGTGCGGGGGTCGCGAAAACCACCCTCTACCGCCGCTGGGCCGGCAAGAACGAACTCGTCGTCGACGCGGTGGCCGAGCTCTTCGACGAACTGGAACTCCCCGACAGCGGGACCCTCGCCGCCGACATCGAGGGCGTGGTGCTGCAGTTCGCGGCGATCCTGGCGCGCCCGGAGGCGAAGAACGGCCTGATGGCGGTGGTCGCGGAGTCGTGCCGCGACGACGCGCTGCGCGAGCGCATCCGCTCGTCGATCGTCGACCGCCAGAAACGGCTGGTCCTCGAAGGCCGGGAACGCGCCCAGGCCCGCGGCGAGCTCCCTCCGGAGGCGGACCCCGCGGAGGCGGCCCGCACGGTCGACCTGATCTTCGACATGGTGGCGGGGGCGGTGGTCCACCGGACGCTGGTCAGCGCGGAACCGGCGGACGAGGCGTGGGTGCACGGCTTCACCCAGGTGCTGCTGACGGGGCTCGCGGCGGCGACCCCCGAGTGAGGCCCGCCCCGGTCCCGCTCAGAACCCAGGCGGTTCTGTGTACGTCCCCCACTCGTCCCGCAGCACCCCGCAGATCTCCCCCAGGGTCGCCTCCGCCCGCACCGCGGTCAGCATCGGCTCGATCATGTTGGACCCGTCCCGCGCGGCGGCGAGCATGGCCTCCAGGGCGATGCCTACGGCGCTTTCGTCCCGCTCCGCCCGCCGCCCGGCCAGCACCCGCACCTGCTCCCGCTCCACCTCGTGGCTCACCCGCAGGATCTCCAGGTCCCCGGTGACCGACCCGTGGTGGACGTTCACGCCCACGACCCTCTTCTGGCCCTTCTCCAGGGCCTGTTGGTAGCGGAAGGCCGACTCGGCGATCTCGCCCGTGAACCAGCCGTCCTCGATGCCGCGCAGGATGCCGGAGGTGATGGGCCCGACGGGATGCCGCCCGTCGGGATGCGCCCGGAGCCCCCGCTCCCTGATCTGCTCGAAGATCTTCTCCGCGTCGGCCTCGATCCGGTCCGTCAACTGCTCGACGAACCACGAACCGCCCAGCGGATCGGCCACGTTGGCCACCCCGGTCTCCTCCATGAGCACCTGCTGGGTGCGCAGCGCGATCTCCGCGGCCTGCTCGGAGGGGAGCGCGAGCGTCTCGTCCAGGGCGTTGGTGTGCAGCGAGTTGGTCCCGCCCAGAACCGCCGCGAGCGCCTCCACGGCCGTACGGACGACGTTGTTGTACGGCTGCTGCGCGGTCAGGGAGACCCCCGCGGTCTGGGTGTGGAACCGCAGCCACTGCGCCTTCTCGGACCGCGCGCCGTACACGTCCCGCATCCACCGCGCCCAAATGCGCCGAGCCGCGCGGAACTTGGCGATCTCCTCGAAGAAGTCGAGGTGGGCGTCGAAGAAGAAGGAGAGCCCGGGCGCGAACACGTCGACGTCCAGTCCGCGCGACAGCCCCAGCTCCACGTACCCGAACCCGTCCGCGAGCGTGTACGCCAGCTCCTGCGCGGCCGTCGAACCGGCCTCGCGGATGTGGTACCCGGAGACGGACAGCGGCTTGTAATCGGGGATGCCGGCCGCGCAGTACTCCATCAGGTCGCCGATGAGGCGCAGGTGCGGCTCGGGCTTGAAGAGCCACTCCTTCTGCGCGATGTACTCCTTGAAGATGTCCGTCTGGAGCGTGCCGTTGAGGACGGAGGGATCCACGCCCTGCCGTTCGGCCGCGACCAGGTACATGCAGAAGACGGGCACGGCCGGCCCGCTGATCGTCATGGACGTCGTCACGTCACCCAGGGGGATGTCCCGGAACAGGACCTCCATGTCGGCCGCGGAGTCGACGGCCACCCCGCAGTGCCCGACCTCGCCGAGCGAGCGGGGGTCGTCGGAGTCCCGGCCCATCAGCGTCGGCATGTCGAAGGCGACCGAGAGGCCGCCACCGCCGGCGCCGAGGATCTTGCGGTACCGCTCGTTGGTCTGTTCGGCGTTCCCGAACCCGGCGAACTGCCGGATGGTCCAGGTCCGCCCCCGGTAGCCGGTCGGATACAGCCCGCGCGTGAAGGGGTACTCCCCCGGCCACCCGATCCGCTCGAAACCCTCGTACGCGTCGCCCGGCCGTGGCCCGTACACCGGCTCCACGGGATCACCGGAGAGCGTGGTGAAGTCCGCCTCCCGCCTGCGCGAGGCGTCGTACCGGGCCTGCCACCGTCGGCGGCCCTCTTCGATGGCGTCAGCGTCCATACCATCGAAGCTACTGGGACGTCCTGGTAAAGGCGATGGACGACCGCCGTACGCGTGCCGTACGGCGGTGGGGGTTTACGCCTTGACGGGCGCCGGAGTCCCGTCGGTGAGCTTGCCCTCCAGCTCGTGGCTGATCTTCCGCTCCACGAAGAAGGCGGCGGTGGGAATCGTCCCGGCGAGCAGGACCCACAGCTGCTTGGCGACCGGCCACTTCGCCTTGGAGCCCAGGTCGAAGGCGAAGACGAGGTAGACGACGTACAGCCAGCCGTGCGCGATCGCGACGACGCGGGTGAAGTCCGCGGCACCGTCGATGTCGAGGCCGTACTTGGCGATCATGCTCAGGCACAGCAGGACCAGCAGCACACCGGTGACGTAGGCCAGGACGCGGTAGCGGGTCAGCACGCTCTTTTTCATGCCTACGAGCGTAACCACGCCTTCCGGGCGATCTTCCCGCGGGTCAGTCCTCGTCGAAGTCCCGCGCGGCCACCCTCAGCGGCCGCAGCATCGCGAAGATCTCCGCGCACTCCTCCGCGTCGTAGACGCCGAGCCCGAAGTCCATCGCCATGAGGTCCCGCGTGGCGGCCTCGACGGCCTCGCGGCCCTTTTCGGTGATGGAAGCCAGGGTGCCGCGGCCGTCGTTGGGGTTGGGCCGCTTGTCGACCAGCCCCGACTTCACGAGCCGGTCCACCGTGTTGGTGACGGACGTCGGATGCACCATGAGCCGCTCGCCGATCTTCGACATCGGCAGCTCGCCCGCCTTGGAGAAGTTGAGCAGCACCAGCGCCTCGTACCGTGCGAACGTCAGCCCGTACGGCTTGACCACCGCGTCGACCTCGGCGAGCAGGATCTGGTGCGCACGCATGATCGACGTGATCGCGGCCATGGACGGCACGTTTCCCCAGCGCTGCTTCCAGAGCTCGTCGGCGCGGGCGATGGGGTCGAAGGGAAGACTGAGCGGCTTCGGCACGGCTCGACCTTACCGGCCGGTCACATCGTGGTCAGCACCGTCTCGCCTTTCAGACGGGGGCCCGCGACCATGTCCCTTCCAGGGTGAATCACTCGCTTATGTCACGATTGATCACTGACTGTCACCTCCGCCCCAGGGAGCAGCATGCCCCGGCTGATCCACACCCTCGCGGCGCTCGCGGTGCTCGGGCTCGCGGCGGGCTGTTCGTCCGCGCCCGACATCGGCGAGGCCTCCGTCGCCGGCGCGGCCTCCGAGAAGGCGAGCGCCGCCCAGCCGTTCTGGGTCGACCCGGCGAGCTCGGCCGCCCAGCAGATCGAGCTGTGGCGGCGCCAGGGCCGTACCGAGGACGCCGCTCTGCTGCGGCGGATCGCCGACGAGCCGGCCGCGCTGTGGCCGGCCGGCGAGATCGACCCGGCCCCGATGATCAAGGCGGCCACCGCCTCGGCGTCCCAGGAAGGGCGTACGGCGCTGTTCGTGGCGTACAACATCCCGCACCGCGACTGCGGTCAGCACTCGGCGGGCGGGGCCGCGGACGCGGACGCCTACCGGGCCTGGATCGGGAAGTTCGCCGAGGCGCTCGGCGGGGCGAAGGCGCTGGTGGTGCTGGAGCCGGACGCGGTGGCGCACCTCGTGGACGGCTGCACCCCGGCCGGGTACGCGCCCGAGCGGGAGCGGTTGCTGAGCGAGGCGGTCACCCGGCTCAAGCAGCAGCCGCGCACGAAGGTGTACCTGGACGCGGGCAACCCGGCCTGGATCCGGGAGCCGGACAGGCTGGTCGGGCCGCTCACGCGCGCGGGCGTCGCGCACGCCGACGGGTTCTCCCTGAACGTCTCCAACTTCCAGACGGACGCGGTCACCAGGAAGTACGGCCTCCGGCTCTCCGCCGGCCTCGGCGGCAAGCACTTCGTCGTCGACAGCAGCCGCAACGGCAACGGGCCGCTGCCCGGCGCCTGGTGCAACCCGCCCGGCCGGGCCCTCGGCACCCGCCCCACCACCGACACCGGCGAGCCCGCCCTCGACGCCTATCTGTGGATCAAGCGGCCCGGCGAGTCGGACGGCACCTGCGAGGGCGGCCCCGACGCCGGCCGGTGGTGGCCCGAGTACGCCCTGGGACTCGCCGCCAACTCCCGCCGCTGACAGCTCACTTGACCTGGATCCACTTCGCCTCGGACGGTGTGCCGTCGGCATCCGTCACGAACAGCATGTACCAGCCGGGCGGTACGAGGGACCGGTCCCTCGGCACCTCCACGGTCACCGAGTCCGGGCTCCTGGTCAGGCCGAGTGCGATGGAGCGCTGCTCGACGTCGGTGGTGTGGGTGACCGCGCTGGGCCGCATCAGCCGGGCCGCGACGATCCGTTCGGGGTGATCGGTGCGGTAGGTCGCCCGGTGGTGTGCGTCCAGCAGCTGCGGACCCGCCTTCAGCACGGGCCTGTCGGTGGCGTTCCGGTGCAGGGCGGGCGGGGTGAAGATCTCCATGCGCTGCTCGAAGTGGCCCAGCTTGGTGTTCTGCTGGTCGTCGAAGAGGGGGTCGGAGCCGAAGGTGGCGACCCTTCCGTCCGGCAGCAGCAGCGCTTCCGAGTGGTAGTTGCGGCCCACCGTGGGGGACGCGGCCGCCCGGAAGACATTGCCCTTGGGGTCGTAGAACTGGGCCTTGAGGATGTTGCTGGCGCTGCGGCCGCGGTAGTCCTCGGAGCCGTTCGCGGTGAAGACGGTGTCGTCGGGCATGATCACGCTGTTCAGGTAGCGCGTGCCCTGCGGGAGGTTGGGGCCGTCCTTGAAGACGGGGTTGTCCTTCTTCAGGTCGACGACGGCCGTGCGCGGGGTCGACTTCTTCGACTCGCCGACACCTCCGCCGCCGAGGATCATCACCTTCTGGTCCTGCGCGGGCGGAAGCAACAGCGAAGCGGACGTCTCGGTCGCGTCGGAGTCCCTGAGGCCGGGCACCTTGTGGAACGTGTTGGTCCTCAGGTCCCACAGGCCCGGCTCGCGGCCCTGGTCGGCGGGGCCGTAACCGGCGTTGGAGGCCGGGTAGAAGAGCTTGCCGCCCTTGGTGAGGAAGAGCGCGGGATAGGTCGGGAAGTAGCGCTTGGGGCCCGGGGACCACTTCTTGGTCCTCGGGTCGTAGATCTCGTTGTCGCCGGGGTCGATCACGCCGACGTCGTCGAGGCCGGAGACGGCGAGGACGCGGCCGTCGTCGAGACCGACCAGGGTCGGGTACCAGCGGGCCTTGGCCATCGGGTCGACCGGGACGTACCGCTCGGCGCGCGGGTCGAACTCGTAGGCGGCGCGGATCCCCTGGAAGTCCTGCTTGTCCATGGTGATCTTCTCGCTCAGCCCGTACGTGTTGTCGGCGTCCTTGCCCTTGAGGCCGACGACCTCGTACTGCGCCCGCTTCTCGGTGACCGACATCGGCCCCTTCTCCGCGGCCTCGACGAAGACCCGCACCTCGCTCGCGGTCACCTTGGTCTGCCAGGGCTGCATCACCCCGGCCCGGTTGTAGGTGATCTTCTGGGTGCGCTTGGCCTTGGGCACGGTGACGTCGAACCTGCTGACGTACTCGACTCCGGCGGGCGAGCGGAAGCGGGTGCCCTTCTTCAGGAACACCGCCTTGTCGGGGTTCTCGTTCTTGACGCGCATGCCGCCGCCGGCCCGGTCGACCTCGCTGTCGAGGAGCTCGTAGCGGGCGGTGCCTCCGGCCACCAGGAGCCTGCCGTCCGGGAGTTGGGCGTGCCCGGAGCAGAAGAAGTCGTCCGGAGTGGGGATCTTCTTGAAGGTGTCCGCCTTCGGGTCCCACAGGACGGTGTCGAAGGAGCCCTCGTCGAACTTGCTCTGCTCGTTCCCGGAGCCCGCGACGATCAGCACCTTGCCGGTGTGCAGGAGCGCCGCGTGGATGGCGTTGGTGCGGTACTCCTCGGGGATGTCGATCTGCCGCCAACTGCCGTACTTCGCCCGGTACTCGGGCTGGGCGATCCGGTACGCGTGGTACCTCTCGCCCGCGAAGTCCAGCGCGGCCGGGGCGTTGAGCCCGGCGAGGATCGCGAGGCCGCCGATGCCGAGGACGGTTCTCTTGGTCTTCTGGGACGGCTGGTACGCCATGGCCTAGTTGCCCCCTGTCGTGGTGCCGGAGCCGGAGGAGGTGGCGAGGGCCGGTTCGTCGACCACTCGCGCGCCCGCGGGGAGGGTCTGCCGTTCCCGGCGCTCCTTGAGCAGCGTCGCTCCCCACACCGCGACCGGCGCCAGCGCGATCGCCGTCGCGAGGACCGCCCAGGTGCGCATGGCCGCGTGGGTGTGGCCGAGAACGACCGAGGCGCCCAGGGAGGTCGCGAGGACGAACGCCCAGAACAGGTGGATACGGAAGGTCAGCAGCCGGTCGGTGCTGGCGTCGCCGCCCTTGGGGGTGACCACGAAACGGCTGGGCCTCCTGACGAGCGCCTCGCCGAAGGACTTGAGGTAGATCGGGGCGGACAGCGCCGACATCGCCATGCCGGCCAGGCCCCCGGAGCCCTCCGGCTCGTGCGGGGAGACGTTGTGGCGGCGGTTCCAGAGGTAGAGGGCGATCTGCAGGGCGGCCGCGTCGCTGTAGAGCATCAGCCAGACGGAGGCGGCGACCTGGGTGCCGGAGGCGCCGAACCACAGGAAGAGCACACAACTGAGGATGCCGAGAAGCCAGTTGACGGCCGTCATCGGGTAGTAGACGAGCATGAGCGTGTACGAGAACAGGCGCCCGGGCGGCATGCTGAAAGGCGCCTTCCAGTACTGCTTGAAGAGCGTCTCGTACGTCCCCCGCGACCAGCGCAGCTGCTGGGTGAAGAAGTCGGTCCAGGAGGCGGGGCCCTCGCCGACGGCGAGGACGTCGGGGGTGTAGACGGAACGCCAGTGGCGCCCGGTGACCGGGTTGCGGTGGCGGTGCAGCTCGAAGCCGGTGGCCATGTCCTCGGTGACGGAGTCCTGGAGGCCGCCGATCTGCTGGATGGCGGCGATGCGTACGACGTTGTTGGTGCCGACGAACATGGGTGAGCGGTAGCGGTTGCCGGCCCGCTGGATCAGGGCGTGGAAGAGGAACTGCTGCGACTCGGCGGCCTTGGTGACGGGGTGGTGGTAGTTGCCGTAGACCTGCGGTCCCACGACGAACGCGACGTCCGGGTCGCGGAAGTAGCCCATCATCCGCTCCAGGAAGGCGGGGAGCGGGACGTGGTCGGTGTCGACGCAGGCGAAGAAGTCGTACTCCCCGCCGTGCATCGCGATCCACGCGTTGTAGTTGCCGTGCTTGGTGTGGCCCTTGTGGACGCCCTTGGCCCTGTTCCACTCCGGGACGCCGTGCCGGGTGAAGTGGCGGACGCCGAGCTCCGCGCACAGGGCCTTGGCCTGCTCGTCGTCGCCCTCGTCGAGGAGCCAGACGTCCAGGGGGCCGGTGTGGGTGACCCTCGTGGCGCCTTCCAGTGTGGCGCGGACCATCGAGAGGGGTTCCTTGCCGGGGACGTACGTGGTGAGGAAGGCGACGCGGGTGCCGGTCTCGGGGACGACGGGGATCGGGTCGCGGGCCACGAGGGTGGCGTGGGCGACGGAGACGACGTTGACCACCATGAACAGTTCGATGAGGCCGATGGCTATGAGCATCACGATGTCCAGGTGGACCATCCACCGCGGGCCGCCCTCGCGCTCCACCCAGTGGGTGGGCCAGACGAGGTAGACGAGGAGTACGGCCGTGAGCAGGGGGGCGAGGCTCATCAGCAGGACGGCGCGTATTCGGCGGGGTTCGCGGGAGAGGAGTGAGGTGTACCGCACCTGGTACGCCGAACCGTCCGGTTCCGTGAGCGGCCCGGCGAGGTGGCTGTAGGTGTCGTAGTCGTAGCCCTCCGGCCGCACGGCGCCCTCCGGTTGAGTGAGGAGTTCTCGAGCCTTTGCTAGGGGTTCGATATCCACACGAAAGTGGAGATTCTGGGGTGGGGCGAGTTGGGGGCGGCCATGCGGGTGCGGGTTCGGTGGGGGCGGGGGTTTTTGCGCCCACGCGGCGGAGCCGCATATGGACACAGTCCCGCGCCCCTGGATGCCTGCGGCGCAGCTGCGGGTTCGGTGGGGGCGTGCGTAGCGCATGGGCCCCGGTGGTGGGGTCGGGGCCGGGGTGGGGGGTATCCGTCCTCGGTCCGGCGGTAGCTGTCGATCCAGCAGTACGGGATGCCGGACGCCGGCCGCTGCGGGCGGACACCCCCCACCCCGTCCCCTTGCCGCCGTACGCGGCTTGCGGCCCGTGGTCCCGCGCGATCCGGCGAACGGCCCGTCGTGGCGCCGGGTCACTGCAACCCCCTAGGGGCGCGGGGAACTGCGCGACCAGCCACGACGCACCCGCACCCGCCCGACAACCGGACCCGGCACCCCCATAGGCGCCCCTCCGACCCAGCGCAGTCACACCCTTGCCGCTCCCGTCACCGACATCACCGCGGAGTAGAGGGAGGTCGTGGCTGCGATGAACAGGCGGTTTCCCTTGGGGCCGCCGAATGTCACGTTGGCCACCGGCTCGGGGACCCGGACGCGGCCGATCAGGGTGCCGTCGGGGGCGTAGCAGTGGATGCCGTCGGCGAGGGCGGCAGCCCAGAGTCGGCCCTCGTCGTCGAAGCGGATGTTGTCGAAGTGGACGCCTTGGGGGGCCTGGGCGAAGACCGTGCCGCCCGAGAGCGTGCCGTCGGCGTCGATGTCGTACCGGTGGATCCGGGCAGCCCTCGAGTCGGAGACGTACAGGCGTCGCTCGTCGGGGGACAGGAGCACTCCGTTGGGGCCGTCCAGCCCCTCCGCGGCAAGGGACACCTCGCCCGTGGCCGGATCGATCCGGTACACATGGCACGCGCCGATCTCGGACTCGGCCCGATGCCCCTCGTAGTCGCTGAGGATGCCGAAGTCCGGGTCGGAGAACCAGATCGTGCCGTCGGAGCGTACGACGGCGTCGTTCGGGCTGTTGAGGCGCTTGCCCTGGAAGTGCTCGGCCAGGACGGTCACCGTGCCGTTGGGCTCGGTGCGGGTGACGCGGCGGTTGCCCTGTTCGCAGCTGACGAGACGGCCCCGGGGATCGACGGTGTTGCCGTTGGTGTTGCCCGCCGGGGTGCGGAAGACGCCGACCGCGCCGGTGGCCTCGTCCCAGCGCAGGAGGCGGTCGTTCGGGATGTCGCTCCAGATCAGCTGGCGCCACGCGGGCAGGTACAGGGGCCCCTCGGCCCAACGGCAGTCGTCGTGGAGGACCTCGAGCCTGCTGTCGCCGTTGGTGCAGGGCCGGAAGCGGTCGTCCAGGATCTCGTAAAGGCTGTCGGGCATGGGGTCCTCTCGGGTCGGGGGTGGGCCGGGTCAGCGGCGGCCCGTCCTGCGGAGATGGTGGCGCACCGCCCGCTGGGCGACCGGGCCCAGGTCCTCCAGCGCGGCGACGAGCGCGCCGAGCTGCTCCAGGGCGTCGAGGGCCGCGGTGGCCCCGGCCTCGTCGACCCCTTCGTACAGCTCGATGCCCACGAACGACGCGGCCACCGCCCGGGCCAGGCCCGCGGGGTCGGCGAACTCGCCGAAGGGCGTGGCCGCGAGGACTCTGGTGAGGACCTTCTCGATCTCGGCGATCCACAGCTCCAGGCCCGCCGCGGTGGCCGGGCCGAGGGTGGCGTGGGTCTGGGCGCCCGCCAGCAGCTGGCCGAGGAGGGCGACATGTCCTCCGGCCCGCTCCTCCTCGTGGACCCGCCGCCCCACCGCGAGGAGTTCGGAGAGGGAGGTCACGGCGGCGAGGCGGTCACGGTAGCGGGCCACCGCGCGCTCCGCGCCGTAGCGGCAGGCGGCGGCCAGGAGTTCGTCGACGGTGCCGAAGTGGTAGAAGACCAGCGCCTGGTTGACCCCGGCGGCCGCGGCGACCGTGCGCGCCGAGGTCTTGGCGATGCCCTGTTCGGTGAGGGTGCGCAGGGCGCCCTCCAGGAGTCTGGACCGCGTCTCCAACGCCTTGGCGGACTCGGGGCTCATGCGCGCGCCTCCTCACGGACGGGGCGCAGGCCGGGGCGGACTCCGCAGGTCGCGATGTCGGTGTACGTCGCCTCGAAGGAGCCCTCGTAGCCGAAGAGCGGGCCGAAGCGGCGGTTGACGACCCGGACCCGGATGCGGAAACGCCCGGCCCGCTCGTCGTACGACTCCCGCACCTCGGCCGTCGCGCCGATCAGCTCGGGCACCCGGACATCCACCACACCCTCCCGGAACCGGTGCTCCCCGGAGCGGATCAGCAGCGAGCCGTCGGGCTCCGCGCGGAAGTGGAGCTCGCTGGCCAGGTGCTGGTGGGTGCCGAGGTAGTCGAGGATGCGGTCGCCCTTGGGGCTCAGCACCATCTGGGCGTCGAAACGGCGTGGACGGCCGGGCAGGCGGAAGGTGCGCACGAAGGTCACCGTCTCACGGCCGTGGGTGTCCACGTAGGGCACGTTCTCGATCACGAACGGCACGTTCCGCCCCGGTCTCGGCACCAGGATGTTGCGGGTCGCGCCGAGGGCCAGGAAGGGCTTCACGAAGGCTCCGCCGTGCCAGATGCGGTCCATCACGCCCCGGCCGGTACAGGCCTCGCCCGCCGCCAGGCCGACCGAGAAGCGGCGCTGGAGCTGCGGGTGCAGACGGTCGAAGTCGACGCCCATGACGGTGCGGAACATCGAGGCGGGCGACGTCATCGGGGGCTCTCCAGGGTCCGAAGGACACGCGGGGCACGCACCCGCGTGGGCGGCTGACGCAGACAGCGGCGGGCGGCGGGGGTGCAGGGCAGGGGCGACGTGAACAGGGCCAGCGAGATGACGACGGCGAGCAGCAGCGGCCACACGTACGCCATCGAGGCGGCCAGCGGCCCGAACAGGCGCAGGAACCCCTCCTGGCCGAGCCCGGCGCAGCCGCCGGTGACGATCAGGGCCCGCGCCAGCAGCTCGGCCAGCCAGTTGCGCAGGGCCCGCTCCGGGGTGATCCCGCGCTCCAGCCACAGCCGCAGCCGGTCGAAGGACCAGGCCGTCGCCCAGCCCATGAGCGGGCGGAACAGCAGCCGGTCGGCCAGGGCACCGGCGCGGCCCCAGCGGGGGCGGTAGTCGTAGCCGGTGAGGAAGGTGACGCCGTCGGCGTCGGGGACGTAGCGCCAGTACCCGCTGCCCTCCGCGAGGAGCGAGAGGGGGTGCGGGGAGGAGAAGCGCAGCGCGGAGGTGCGGGTGCCGTCGGGGCGCTCCCGCTCCCCCGCGGAGACCCCGGTGCCGGCGACGGTGAGTCCGGGCAGCACGCGCGTGGCGTACCGGAAGCGCTGCGGCTCGCCCTCCGCGCGCGGAAGGTAGGTGATCCGGGTGAAGCGGAGGTCCCAGCGCTGGTGCCGGCACGGATCCTGCGTATGCGTCCACAGCTCGTCGAGATCGGCACGGATGCGTGTCTCGATGTAGAGCCCCATTGATTCCCCCAGGTGAGCTCGTCATTTGAGCGACTGCTCAAACACTCGGGACAGGAAAGTACACCTTTTTGAGCGATCGCTCAATCGTGAGACACAAGAAAACCCCGGCCCGCGCGGGCCGGGGTTCACACGGAGAACACTGTCAACCGGCGAGATGCCGCTCCACCGTCTCCACCTTGGAGGTCAGACCGTCCGTGACGCCTGGACGGATGTCCGCCTTGAGTACCAGCGAGACACGCGGAGCCCGCGCCTCCACGGCGGCCACGGCACGCTTGACCACATCCATCACCTCGTCCCAGCTGTCACCCTCGATCGAGGTGAACATGGCGTCGGTGCGGTTGGGCAGCCCCGACTCACGAACCACCCGCACCGCGTCGGCGACGTACTCCCCCACGTCCTCGCCGACCCCGAGCGGGGTCACGGAGAAGGCGACGATCATGCGTTCACCACTCCTTCCTTGCGGGCCCGGGAGGCGATCACCGCGTCCTCGGCCTCACGCCTGAGCTTGCGCTCGGCGAAGAAGCCACCGGTGGGCAGCACGGAGAGCACGAAGTACCAGATACCGGTCTTCGCGGACCACTTGGTCCGGACCCAGGCGTCCACCCAGAAGATCGCGTACAGGATGAACAGGACGGCGTGAACCCGCCCCATCACCGGCACGGCATTGAAGTCCGTGGTCCGCTTCAGCACCGAGCAGACGAGCAGGAGCAGGAACGAGACCGCCTCAGGGGCGGAGACCAGGCGGAGGCGTCGGATGGCGGAGGCTGTCTTGAGGTCCACGGGTCACCTTCGGTGGGAGGTACGTCGGCGGTCTGGCAGTTCGTGAACGAACGCACAAGCGTTCCCCCATTCTGACAAACACACCCACGTGCCCTGGCTCGGGGGTCACGAGCGTATGGGCGCCTACGGGGGGTGCCGGGTCCGGTTGTCGGGCGGGTGCGGGTGCGTCGTGGCTGGTCGCGCAGTTCCCCGCGCCCCTAGGGGGTTGCAGTGACCCGGCGCCACGACGGGTCGTTCGCCGGATCGCGCGGCACGACGGGGCGCGAGCCGCGTACGGCGGGAAGGGGACGGGGTGGGGGGGTGTCCGCCCGCAGCGGCCGGCGTCCGTTGCCGAGCACATCTCAAGGCACAGCAACCGCCGGACCGAGGACGGACACCCCCCACCCCGGCCCCGACCCACCCACCGGGGCCCATGCGCTACGCGCGCCCCCACCGAACCCGCAGCTGCGCCGCAGGCATCAGGGGCGCGGGGAACGGCGCAAAACCCCCGCCCCCACCGAACCCGCACCCAACCCCCAACCCACCCACATCTGTCCGCAACGGCCCCCCTCCAGCTACCTTCACCTCGTGGCGATGTTTCGACTCCAAGGCAGCAAGGTGCTGGCCGTCGACATGACCGGAGACGCCGTGAAGGCGAAGAACGGCTCGATGGTCGCGTACGACGGACAGATGGCGTTCAAGAAGATGAGCGGCGGTGGTGAGGGCATCCGGGGCATGGTCACCCGGCGCATCACCGGCGAGCAGATGACCGTGATGGAGGTGTCGGGGCACGGCACGTGCTGGTTCGCGGACCGCGCCTCGGAGATCAACCTCGTGAATCTCCAGGGGGACAAGCTGTACGTGGAGTCGAGCAACCTGCTCGCGACCGACGCCGGCCTCAGGACCGGCACCAGTTTCACCGGCATGCGCGGCGCCTCACAGGGCAACGGGCTGTTCACGACGACCGTCGAAGGGCACGGCCAGGCCGCGATCATGTCGGACGGCCCGGCGGTCGTGCTGCGCGTCAGCCGCCAGTACCCCCTGACGGTCGACCCCGGCGCCTACATCGCCCACCAGGGCAACCTCAACCAGTCCTTCCAGTCCGGTGTGACGTTCCGCACGTTCATGGGCGAGGGCGGCGGCGAGGCCTTCCAGATCCGCTTCGAGGGCGACGGCCTGGTGTACGTCCAGCCCAGCGAGCGCAACACGATCGCGGGAGACGTGTGACATGCCCTTCCGCGAGATCAACTCCAAGATGGTCGAGGCGACGGTCCTCCCCGGCCAGCGCCTGTTCAGCCAGCGCGGCGCGATGCTGGCGTACAAGGGCGAGGTGTCCTTCACGCCCAACATCCAGGGCGGCCAGGGCGGCGTCATGTCGATGATCGGCCGCCGGGTGGCCAACGAGGACACGCCCCTGATGACCGTGGAAGGCAGCGGCACCGTCCTCTTCGGGCACGGCGGCCACCACGTCACGGTCATCAACCTCACCGGCGACACCCTGTACGTCGAGGCGGACCGGCTGCTCGCCTTCGAGGGCACCCTCCAGCAGGGCACCATGTTCATGGGCTCGCAGGGCGGCGTCATGGGCATGGTGCGCGGCCAGATCAGCGGCCAAGGGCTGTTCACGACCACGCTGAAGGGCCATGGCTCGGTGGCCGTGATGGCCCATGGCGGGGTCTTCGAGGTCCCGATCACCCCGCAGCGGCCTGTCCACGTCGACCCGCAGGCCTACGTCGCCCACCACGGCGACGTCCGCAACAAGCTGTCGACGGCGCTCGGCTGGCGCGACATGGTGGGCCGCGGCTCCGGCGAGGCCTTCCAGCTGGAGCTCAGCGGGCACGGCGCGGTGTACGTCCAGGCCTCGGAGGAGAAGCTGTGAGCCACTACCCGGGCACGGGCCCCACCGTCCACGACCCGATGACGCTGCCGTCCGACGACAACGTCAACAACTACACCTTCTGCGTGGAGCTCAAGGGGAGCCAGTGGTTCCTGCAGAAGGGGAAGATGATCGCCTACTACGGCCAGATGGATTTCAACGGCATCGGACACGGCCGTCTCGACGGTCTCGTCCGTTCGTCGTTCCATTCGCCTCTGCACGCGAGCGACTGGGTCGTGGCGCAGGGCTCGGGCAAGATGCTCCTCGCCGACCGGGCCTTCGACGTCAATTCGTACGACCTGGAAGACGGCAACCTGACCATTCGCTCCGGCAACTTGCTCGCTTTTCAGCCAAGTCTCGCGCTCAAGCAGTCGATCGTGCCGGGCTTTCTGACACTCATCGGAACCGGAAAGTTCGTGGCGGCCTCCAACGGCCCGGTGGTGTTCATGGAGCCCCCGATCCGGGTGGACCCGCAAGCGCTTGTGGGCTGGGCCGACTGCCCCTCGCCGTGCCACCACTACGACCACGGGTACATGACCGGTCTGATGGGCGGTCTACGTGCGATGACGGGCCTCGGCGGGGCCTCCGGGGAGGAGCACCAGTTCGAGTTCGTGGGGGCCGGCACCGTACTGCTCCAGTCGACGGAGGTCCTGATGGCCGAGCAGGCCACCGGAGCGGTTCCGCACGAGCCCGGGGTACCCGGTGGTCACGGGGCACCCGGGGGGTATCCGCAGCAGCCGGGGGCACCGCGCCTTCCCGGACAGCTGGGGGACCTCCAGCGTCGCTTCGGGCTGTGAGCGGTAGTCTGCGGAGTGTGACATCGAACGCGTGCGCACAGTCACACCACCCTCACTAGTTCGCCTTTCAACCTTTTAGGTAGAATTCATTCATGGAGACCGAGACGGCCACGCGCTGGCTGACCGATGCGGAGCAGTGCGCCTGGCGCACCCACCTGGAGGTCAACAGGCTGTTGACGTATCAGCTCGAAAGGGACCTGCAGCCGTTCGGGCTGACGATGAACGACTACGAGATCCTGGTCAATCTCTCGGAGTCGGAGGGCGTACGGATGCGGATGAGCGACCTGGCGTCCGCCACCCTCCAGTCCAAGAGCCGGCTCTCGCACCAGATCACCCGCATGGAGAACGCGGACCTGGTCCGGCGTGAGAACTGCGAGTCCGACCGCCGCGGCCTGTACGCGGTCCTGACCGAGCACGGCATGGAGACGATGAAGAAGGTCGCGCCCCATCACGTGGCGTCTGTGCGGAGGCACTTCATCGATCTGCAGACCGAGGCGTCGCTGACGGAACTGAGCAAGGCGCTGAAGCCGGTGGCAGAGCATCTGCGAGGCCACAGGGGCCGCCCGTAAGGCAGCGCCGCAGGGGCGCGGGGAACTGCGCGACCAGCCACGACGGCGCAGCAGACATCAGACGACCGGCAGGCGGAGCTCGAACAGAGCCCCGCCTGCCGGCGCATCGCGCACCGTCAGCGTCCCCCCATGACGCACCGCCACATCCCGAGCGATGGCGAGCCCCAGCCCCGCACCCCCGTCGTCCCGCGCCCGCGCCTCGTCGAGCCGCACGAACCGCTCGAACACCCGCTCGCGATCCGCCATCGGCACCCCGTCGCCGTCGTCGGCCACCTCGACGACGGCCCACGCTCCGTCCTGACGCACGGTCACGGAGACCGCCGACCGCGCATGGCGCCCGGCGTTGTCGAGCAGGTTGCCCAGCACCCGTTCCAACTGCCCCTGGGATCCGGTCACCTCCACCGTCGCCGCCTCGACCGTGACGCCGTCCCGCCCCCGGCTCTCCCGAACAGCCAGCTCACCGAGGTCGAACCGGGTGCCCTGCGGCCGCTCCCCCGCATCCAGCCGGGCCAGCAGCAACAGATCCGCCGCGAGCCGCTGCAGACGCACCGTGTCCTCGACCGCCCCCTCCAGATCGAGCAGTTCCGGATGCGCGGCGGCGACCTCCAACTGCGTCCGCAGCGAGGCAATGGGGCTGCGCAGCTCGTGCGAGGCGTCGGCGACGAACCGGCGCTGCCGCTCCACCGAGGTCTCCAGCGCGGACAGGGTCTCGTTGGTGGTGCGGGCGAGGCGGGCCACCTCGTCGTGGGTGTCCGGCACGGGCACGCGGCGCGCGAGGTCCTCGGAGGCGGTGATCGCGGCCATCTCGGCGCGGATGCCCTCGACCGGCCGCAGCGCACGCCGGGTGACCAGCCAGGTCACCGCGGCGACGACCGCGAGCAGCAGCGGGAAGCCGATCAGCATGACGGTCTGCGCGGTGCCGACGGCGCCCTGCTCGGCGTCCAGGGAGGCACCGGCGTACACCGTGAGCGTGCCCTTGCCCTGGACCTCGACCTCCAGGGCGGCGAAGCGGTAGTCGGCGCTCTCGCCGTCGAGGGTGGCCGAGCCGTTGGTCAGGGTGACCTCGTCGGCGATCTCACCGGGTTCGAGCGCGGAGCCGTCGTCCTCGTCATCGTCGTCGGAGCCGGTGCTGCCCTGGGGTGCCTGCGGCTTGACCGCACCGGTGCCGCTGATGCGCTGGAGGTCCTCGCTGGCCGCGACCAGGGTGCCGTGGTCGTCGACCACCTGCACCGGCTCCTCGTCGTCGTCGAGCTTCAGCTCGGCGTACGGCGTCCCGGCGGCGAGGTCGGCGGCCACGTTCCGTGCGGTGCGTTCGGCCTGGGTGCCCGCCTGGTCGATCAGGTCGGACCGCAGCGACAGCAGCACCGAGGCGCCCGCGGCGACCAGTGCCACGGCCACCACCAGGGTCGCCCCGAGGGTCGCCCGGGCCCGGACCGATCCGAACAGCCGCCTCATCTCCCGGTCTCCAGCCGGTACCCGGCGCCGCGGACGGTCCGGATGAGCCCCGCGTCCAGCTTCCGGCGCAGGGTGCTGACGTACACCTCGACGATGTTGGGATCGCCGTCGTAGGCGAAGTCCCAGACGTGCTCGAGGATCTGGGCCTTGGACACCACCTCGCCGGCCCGCACCGCGAGCTGCTCCAGGACGGAGAACTCCTTGGCGGTGAGGGTGACCTCGGCGCCGTCGAGGAAGACCCGGCGGGCTGCGGTGTCGATCCGCAGGCCGCCGAGTTCGAGCACCGGGGACGCCCCGGCCCCGTTTCCGCGTCGCCGCAGCAGGGCCTTGATCCGGGCCACGAGGACGACGTAGGAGAAGGGCTTGGTCAGGTAGTCGTCGGCGCCGGTGTCCAGGCCCTCGGCCTCGTCGTACTCGCCGTCCTTGGCGGTGAGCATCAGGATCGGCACCTCGTGGCCCGCGGCGCGCAGGGCGGCGCAGACCCGGTAGCCGTTGAGGCCGGGCAGCATGATGTCGAGGATCACCAGGTCGTACGACCCCTCGGTGGCCCGGTGCAGTCCCTCGCGGCCGTCGTGGACGACGTCGACGGCGTAGCCCTCGGCGGTGAGGCCCTTGGCGAGGGACACGGCGAGTCGTTTCTCGTCCTCGACGATCAGCAGGCGCATGCGTACAGCCTCCCAAAGCGAACCTGAAGACGCCTTCAGGAGGGTTCAGGTCTGCTTCAGCTCCTCTCCGGCAGCGTGGTGGTCGTCGAAAGCGAACGAAGCAGAACGGCTCTGGAGGAATCCTCATGAAGCGCAACATCGTCATCGCCACCCTCACCGCCGCGGCCCTCGCGACCGGCGGCACCGTCGCGGCGTTCGCGGCGGGGGACGACGGCGCGACGGCGACGCAGCGCCAGACGGACACGAACGCCCGGACGGTCGCGGACCGCGACGACGACTCCGCGGACGACCGCGACGACAGCGGCTCGGACGACCGGGACGACAACACCTCGGACGACGACCGTACGGCGGTCCGCGGCGGCGGTGTCACCGCGGCCGAGGCGATCGCGGCGGCCCTGAGGCACACCCCGGGCACCGCCCTCTCCGCCGACCTCGACGACGACGGCGCCGACGCGTGGGAGGTGACCGTCGTCAAGGGCGACGGCAGCGAGTACGACGTGCGGATCGCCCCGGACTCCGGCAAGGTGCTCGGCGCCCAGCGCGACACCGACGACGACAACGACGCCGACGACCGGGCCGAGCTCGCCGCGGTGAAGGGCGCGACGACCGACGCCGGCGAGGCCGCGCTGGCCGCCGCCGCGAAGGGCACGGTGACCGAGGTCGGCCTCGACGACGACAACGGCGCCGTGGCCTGGGGCGTGGACACCGTGAAGGACGGCAAGCAGTCCGACTGGAAGGTCGCCCTGGACTCGGGCAAGGTCACCCAGGACCGCGACGAGGACTGACCGGCCTCACCCGACAGCCACCTCCCCACGAAGGGCGCCCCTCCCCCGGGCGCCCTTCGTCATGACCAGCACCGCCGTCATGGCGACCGTGCCACCGGTCACCGCGAAGCACACGGCCACGGGCAACTGCCCTGCCAGGGCTCCGGCCAGCGCCGTTCCGCCCGTACTGCCCGCGTTGACGGCCGTGTTGACCCAGGCGCCGGCCCGGGTACGGGCCTCGGGAGCGACCGCCCCGTCGGCGATGAGATAGGCCGTGGTGACGGCCGGCGACACGAAGAACCCGACCACCGCCATGACCAGGGCGAGCGCGCCGAGCCCGGGGGCGAGTCCGGCGCCGGTGAGGGCCAGGCCCAGGCAGGCCGTCAGCAGGGCCAGCCGGATCCGTGCGGGGACGGTCCAGTTCACCGCCCCGTTGAGCATCCCGCCGACCGCGCTCCCGGCGGACAGCGCGGCGAGCACCCAGGCCACGCTCTCGCCGCCGTGGTGGTGCCGCTCCGCGAACACCACGACGAGCAGGTCGAGCACGCCGAGCGCGAGGCCGACGGCCGCGGCGGCGCCCACGGGACCGGCGATCCGGCGCAGTACGCGCCGACCGCCCCCGTCGCGCCGTACGGAGGCGGAGGCGGAAGCGGCACCGGGCACCGCACGGACTGCCGGCGACCGCACGAACCCGGTCGTGCCCGCCACCATCAGGGCCGCTCCGACGACGATCCCCGCGGTCGGCTCGGCGGCCCCGACCAGGACGCCCACCAGGAGCGGCCCCGAGACGAAGAGCAGTTCCTCGGCCACCCCGTCGAGGCTGTACGCCCGTTGGAGCAGCGCCTGGTCGTCCTGGGCGAGGCGGGTCCACACGGCCCGCATGGTCGGGCCGAGGGGCGGGACGCAGGCTCCGGCCAGGGCGGTGAGGGCACCGAGGAGGACGGGCGGGGCTCCGGGGCGCCAGACGGCCACCGTCAACGCCCCCAGGAGAGCGGTGTACGCGGTCATCAGGGGCACGAGCGCCCGCCGCGGCCCGTACCGGTCGATCAGGGCGGCCCTCGCGGGGGCCAGGAACACGACGGTGGCGCCGAAGAGCGCCATCACGGCACCGGCCACCGCGTAGGAGCCCGAGGCGCGGTTCACGGCGAGCATCACGGACAGGGGGACGACGCCGTACGACAGTCTGCCGAGCAGGGCGGTGGCGAAGGTGCGGCGGGCATGGGGAATGCGCAGCACGCGCGCGTAGGACGCGGACATGGTGGGTTCCTCGCAGAGAGGCGGGAAGGGGGACGCCGAGGAGCCACGGGAGCGGATGCTCGAACCGTGGCCCGGTGTCTGCCCTACGCCAAGGAGAGGAACATGGCGGTCAACGTATCAGGGGCTCAGCCCTGGGTCAGGCCCTCCACCAGTTCGTCCGCCGCCCGGTAGGGGTCCAGCAGGCCGGCGACGATCCGTTCGGCGAGGGCGCCGAGGCGGCGGTCGCCGCGCAGGTCGCCGATGCGTTCGCGCAGGGCGGTGACGGCGATCGTCTCGACCTCGTGGGCGGCGCGGGCGCGGCGGCGCTCGGCGAGGACGCCGTGCTCCTCCATCCACGCGCGGTGCTTCTCCAGGGCCTCGACGACCTCGTCGACGCCTTCCGCGCGACTGGCGACCGTCTTGACGATCGGCGGGCGCCAGTCGCCGGGCTTCCGGGACTCGCCGAGGCCCAGCATGTGGTTGAGCTCGCGGGCGGTGGCGTCGGCGCCGTCGCGGTCGGCCTTGTTGACGACGTAGACGTCGCCGATCTCCAGGATTCCGGCCTTGGCGGCCTGGATGCCGTCGCCCATGCCGGGCGCGAGCAGCACCACGGAGGTGTCCGCCTGGGAGGCGATCTCCACCTCCGACTGGCCCACGCCGACCGTCTCGACCAGGATCACGTCGCAGCCGGCCGCGTCCAGGACGCGGATGGCCTGCGGGGCGGCCCAGGCGAGGCCGCCGAGGTGGCCGCGGGTGGCCATGGAGCGGATGTAGACGCCGGGGTCGGAGGCGTGGTCCGACATGCGCACCCGGTCGCCGAGCAGGGCCCCGCCGGAGAACGGCGAGGACGGGTCGACGGCCAGGACGCCGACCCGCTTGTCCTGCTTGCGGTACGCGGTGACCAGCGCCGAGGTGGACGTCGACTTGCCGACGCCGGGTGATCCGGTCAGGCCGACCACGTAGGCGTTTCCGGTGAGCGGGGCCAGTGTCCGCATGACCTCCCTGAGCTGCGGGGACGCCCCCTCCACGAGGGAGATCAGCCGGGCCACGGCCCGTGGCCGGCCTTCCCTGGCCTGGGCGACCAGCGAGGAGACGTCCTGCATCACAGCTCCGTTCACGAAACGACGTACGAGGCCTGCGAGGGGCTCAGGCCTTGGGTACCCGCACCACGAGCGCGTCACCCTGGCCGCCGCCGCCGCACAGCGCGGCCGCGCCGACCCCGCCGCCGCGCCGCTTGAGCTCCAGGGCCAGGTGCAGGACGAGCCGGGCGCCCGACATGCCGATGGGGTGGCCGAGGGCGATGGCGCCGCCGTTCACGTTCACCTTTTCGGTGGACACGCCGAGGTCCTTCATCGACTGCACGGCGACCGCCGCGAACGCCTCGTTGATCTCGATCAGGTCGAGGTCGGAGACCTCCAGGCCCTCCTTCTTGAGGGCGTGCAGGATCGCGTTGGACGGCTGGGACTGCAGGGAGTTGTCCGGGCCCGCCACGTTTCCGTGGGCGCCGATCTCGGCGATCCACGCGAGGCCGAGCTCCTGGGCCTTGGTCTTGCTCATCACGACCACGGCCGCGGCGCCGTCCGAGATCTGCGAGGCGGAGCCGGCGGTGATGGTGCCGTCCTTGGTGAAGGCCGGGCGCAGCTTGCCCAGGGACTCGGCGGTGGTGTCGCCGCGGATGCCCTCGTCCTTGCTGAAGAGGACCGGGTCGCCCTTGCGCTGCGGAATCTCGACCGGGGTGATCTCGGCCTCGAAGACGCCGTTCTTCTGTGCGGCGGCGGCCCGCTGGTGGGACAGGGCGGAGAACTCGTCCTGCTCGGGGCGCTGGATGCCGAGGCGGGTGTTGTGCTTCTCCGTGGACTCGCCCATGGCGATGTTCTCGAAGGCGTCGGTCAGGCCGTCGTACGCCATGGCGTCGAGCATCTCGATGGCGCCGTACTTGAAGCCCTCGCGGGACTTCGGGAGCAGGTGGGGGGCGTTGGTCATGGACTCCTGGCCGCCCGCGACGATCACGTCGAACTCGCCGGCGCGGATGAGCTGGTCGGCCAGCGCGATCGCGTCGAGGCCCGAGAGGCACACCTTGTTGATGGTGAGCGCCGGGACGTTCATCGGGATGCCGGCCTTGACCGCGGCCTGGCGGGCCGGGATCTGGCCCGCGCCGGCCTGGAGGACCTGGCCCATGATGACGTACTGCACCTGGTCGCCACCGATCCCCGCACGGTCGAGGGCGGCCTTGATCGCGAAGCCGCCGAGGTCGGCTCCCGAGAAGGACTTCAGCGAGCCCAGCAACCGCCCCATGGGCGTACGGGCGCCCGCGACGATCACCGAGGTCGTGCTGTTCGATCCAGACATGAGCTGCGATCCCCTTACCGGCTGCACTGCCGAGGAGTGAACGAGGGTTTACTTCGAATGTACTGAGTGGCACTCCGTGCCGTCACCCGGCCGTCGGTGTGATCGCGCGCACGTTGCGTAACCGTTTCGCGAGCGCTGCACTGACTACATGCTGACGCGAATCGACCACATCGGGATCGCCTGTTTCGACCTCGACAAGACCGTCGAGTTCTACCGGGCCACGTACGGCTTCGAGGTGTTCCACTCCGAGGTCAACGAGGAGCAGGGCGTGCGCGAGGCCATGCTCAAGATCAACGAGACGTCCGACGGCGGAGCCTCCTACCTGCAGCTTCTGGAGCCGACCCGCCCCGACTCCACCGTCGCCAAGTGGCTGGACAAGAACGGCGAGGGTGTCCACCACATCGCTTTCGGTACGGCGGACGTCGACGCCGACGCCGCGGACATCAAGGAAAAGGGCGTACGCGTCCTGTACGAGGAGCCGCGACGCGGCTCCATGGGGTCACGGATCACCTTCCTGCACCCGAAGGATTGTCATGGCGTACTGACAGAACTGGTCACTTCGGCGCCTGTTGAGTCACCTGAGCACTGACCCTCGTACATATGGGCCGGTAGGGTTGGGGGCGGTCGCCGCTCTTCCCAGGGCGACCGGGTCCTGCCCATGGCGGCAGAACCGAGCCGGGGTCCGGGTTTCGGGGGACGAGCAGTGGGCAGCAGTCCGTGCTCCGCCGTTGATCTGACACCATTCCCCGGGGGCCCCGTTCGGCGGATGGACAGGGCTCGTACGGAGAGACTTGCGACCAGGGGACGGATGGGACCGCGCAGTGCGGGGCTACGAACGCCAGGAGCGAGAGCCGGCGGCTGACGTCGACCACCTCTCTCGGTTCGAGGCCGAGATGGATCGGCTGAAGACCGAGCGGGAAAAGGCGATCCAGCACGCCGAGGACCTCGGCTACCAGGTCGAGGTGCTGCGCGCCAAGTTGCACGAGGCGCGGCGCACCCTCATGTCCCGGCCCGAATTCGGCGGCGGTGACATCGGCTACCAGGCCGAGCAGTTGCTGCGCAACGCGCAGATCCAGGCCGACCAGTTGCGCCAGGACGCCGAGCGCGAGCTGAGCCAGGTCCGCGCCCAGACCCAGCGCATCCTCCAGGAGCACGCCGAGCAGGCCGCACGGCTGCAGGCGGAGCTGCACCAGGAGGCGGTCACCCGCCGGCAGCAGCTCGACCAGGAGCTGGCCGAGCGCCGGCAGACCGTCGAGTCGCACGTCAACGAGAACGTGGCGTGGGCCGAGCAGCTGCGCGCCCGCAGCGAGTCCCAGGCCCGCCGGCTCCTGGAGGAGTCCCGCGCGGAGGCCGAGCAGGCCATGGCGGCCGCCCGCGCCGAGGCCGAGCGGGTCACCAGCGAGGCCCGCCAGCGTCTGCAGAGCGAGGCCGAGGCGGCCCGCGCGGAGGCCGAGCAGCTGCTGCGGCGCGCCCGCGCGGACGCCGAGCGGCTTCTGGAGAGCGCCTCCACGCAGGCCCAGGAGGCCACCGACCACGCCGAGCAGCTGCGCACGTCCACGGCGACCGAGTCGGACAGCGCCCGCCGCCAGGCCACCGAGCTCAGCCGGGCCGCCGAGCAGCGGATGACGGAGGCCGAGGAGGCGCTGCGCAAGGCGCAGGCCGAGGCCGAGAAGGTGCTCAGCGAGGCGAAGTCGGCCGCCGAGAAGACGCTCGCGAGCGCGGAGTCGGCCAACGAACAGCGCACCCGTACGGCCAAGGAGCAGGTCGCCCGGCTGGTCAGCGAGGCCAGCCAGGAGGCCGAGGCGACCAAGGAGGCCGCCGAGCAGATCGTCGCGGACGCCCGCGCCGAGGCCGAGAAGATCGTCACCGAGGCCGCGGAGAAGGCCCGCACGCTCACCGCCGAGGAGAGCGCGACCCAGCTGTCCAAGGCCGCCAAGACCGCCGAGGACGTCCTCAACAAGGCGCAGGAGGACGCGCAGCGGACCACCAGGGCCGCCACCGAGGAGGCCGAGCGGATCCGTCGTGAGGCGGAGACCGAGGCGGACCGGCTGCGCGCCGAGGCGCACGACATCGCCGAACAGCTCAAGGGCACGGCGAAGGACGACACCAAGGAGTACCGCGCCAAGACGGTCGAGCTGCAGGAGGAGGCCCGCCGGCTGCGCGGCGAGGCCGAGCAGCTGCGCGCCGACGCGGTCGCCGAGGGCGAGAAGATCCGCGCGGAGGCCCGCAAGGAGGCCGTCCAGCAGATCGAGGAGGCCGCCAAGACCGCCGAGGAGCTGCTCTCCAAGGCCAAGGCGGACGCCGACGAGCTGCGCCAGAGCGCGACCACGGACAGCGAGAAGGTCCGCACCGAGGCCATCGAGCGCGCCACCACGCTGCGCCGGCAGGCCGAGGAGACCCTCCAGCGCACCCGTCAGGAGGCCGAGCGGCACCGCGAGGAGGCCGCCGAGCAGGTCGAGGAGCTCAGGGCCGAGGCCGAGCGGGCCGCCCGTGAGCTGCGCGAGGAGACCGAGCGGGCCATAGAGGCGCGCCGCGTCGAGGCCGCCGACGAGCTGACCCGGCTGCACACCGAGGCCGAGGAGCGTCTCGCCACCGCCGAGCAGGCCCTGACCGAGGCCCGCGAGGAGGCCGCGCGGATCCGTCGCGAGGCCGCCGAGGAGAGCGAGCGGCTGCGCGGCGAGGCCGCCGAGCGGATCCGCACCCTCCAGCAGCAGGCCGAGGCGGAGGCCGACCGGCTGCGCACCGAGGCCGCGTCCGACGCGTCCGCCTCCCGCGCCGAGGGCGAGGCCGTCGCCGTACGGCTGCGCTCCGAGGCCGCGGCCGAGGCGGAGCGGCTCAAGTCCGAGGCCCAGGACACCGCGGACCGGGTCCGGGCGGAGGCGCAGGCCGCCGCCGAGCGGATCGCCACGGAGGCGTCCGAGACGCTGGCCGCCGCCCAGGAGGAGGCCAACCGGCGCCGCCGCGAGGCCGAGGAGTACCTCGGCTCGGCCCGCCAGGAGGCCGACCAGGAGCGTGAGCGGGCCCGCGAGCAGAGCGAGGAGCTGCTGGCTTCCGCGCGCAACCGCGTGGAGGAGGCCCAGGCCGAGGCCGTACGGCTGGTCGAGGAGGCGGACCGGCGGGCCGGCGAGATGGTGTCGGCGGCCGAGCAGCACGCCCAGCAGGTGCGCGACTCGGTCGCCGGGCTGCACGAGCAGGCCCAGGAGGAGATCACCGGGCTGCGCTCCGCCGCCGAGCACGTGGCCGACCGCACCCGGCGCGAGGCGCAGGAGGAGGCCGACCGGGTCCGCTCGGACGCCTACTCGGAGCGGGAGCGGGCCAGCGAGGACGCCGCCCGCATCCGGCGCGAGGCCGCCGAGGAGACGGACGCGGCCAAGTCCCTTGCCGAGCGCACCGTCTCGGAGGCGATCGCGGAGGCCGAGCGGCTGCGTTCGGACGCGTCCGAGCACGCCCAGCGGGCGCGCACCGAGGCCTCCGACACCATCGCCCAGGCCGACCAGGACGCCGCCCGCGCCCGGGCGGAGGCCCGCGAGGACGCCAACCGCATCCGCTCGGACGCGGCGACGCAGGCCGACACCCTCATCACCGAGGCGCGCAACGAGGCGGAGCGGCTCACCGAGGAGACCATCACCGACACCGACCGGCTGCGCACGGAGACGGTCGCGGAGGCCGAGCGGCTGCGTTCGGAGACCGTCGCCGAGGCCGAGCGGGTACGCGCGGAGTCGGTCGCCCAGGCCGAGCAGCTGATCGGGGAGGCGAGCGGGGACGCGGAGCGGCTGCGTGCCGAGGCCGCCGAGACGGTCGGGCAGGCCCAGCGGCACGCGGAGCGGATCCGCAGCGAGGCCGAGCGGGTCAGGGCGGAGGCGGCGGCCGCGGCCGAGGAGCTGGTCAACTCCGCGCGCGAGGAGGCCGACCGCACCCTCGACGAGGCCCGCAAGGACGCCAACAAGCGGCGTTCCGAGGCGGCCGAGCAGGTGGACACGCTCATCACGGAGACCACCGCCGAGGCGGACAAGCTGCTCACCGAGGCGCAGCAGCAGGCGCTCAAGACCACCGCCGACGCGGAGGCGCAGGCCGACAGCATGGTCGGTGCGGCCCGCAAGGAGGCCGACCGGCTGGTGGCGGAGGCCACGGTCGAGGGCAACACGCGGGTGGAGAAGGCCCGTACGGACGCGGACGAGCTGCTCGTCGGTGCCCGGCGGGACGCGACCGCCATAAGGGAGCGTGCGGAGGAGCTGCGCGAGCGGATCACGAGCGAGATCGAGGCGCTGCACGAGCGGGCCCGCCGTGAGGCCGCGGAGACGATGAAGTCGACCGGCGACCGCTGCGACGCGCTCATCAAGGCGTCCGAGGAGCAGCTGGCGAAGGCCCAGGCGAAGGCCAAGGAGCTGGTCTCGGAGGCCAATTCGGAGGCCGGCAAGGTGCGCATCGCCGCGGTCAAGAAGGCCGAGGGGCTCCTCAAGGAGGCCGAGCAGAAGAAGGCCACGCTGGTCCGGGAGGCCGAGGAGCTCAAGGCCGAGGCGATCCGCGAGGCGAAGCGCACGGTCGAGGAGGGCAAGCGCGAGCTGGAGGTGCTCGTCCGTCGCCGTGAGGACATCAACACCGAGATCTCCCGTGTCCAGGACGTCCTGGAGGCGTTGGAATCCTTCGAGGCCCCGGCAGGGGGCAAGGACGGCGGCGTCAAGGCGGGCGCAGCGGTCGGTGCCCCTCGTTCGGGTAAGCCGTCGGACAGCTGACCGACTGGTCGGAATCCGGCGTCGTCTGGGGCCTTTGACCAAGTTTTTGGCAAGCCGTCCCAGGGTTAGCCACTCAAAAGGGGTGTCATTCTCCAGATCAAACACGTATCCGCTCGATGACACACCGCTTCGGCCCCTAGGATTCCCCCTATCACCTCACCGGTCTCATTTGACAGGAACCCCATGAGCGACACTTCCCCCTACGGCTTCGAGCTTGTGCGGCGTGGGTACGACCGCGCTCAGGTGGACGAACGGATCTCCAAGCTCGTCTCCGACCGTGACAGCGCTCTCTCCCGCATCACCGCCCTGGAAAAGCGCATCGAGGAGCTCCACCTCGAGACGCAGAACGCCCAGGCTCAGGTAAGCGACGCCGAGCCGTCGTACGCCGGCCTCGGCGCGCGTGTCGAGAAGATCCTCCGCCTCGCCGAGGAGGAGGCCAAGGACCTGCGCGAGGAGGCCCGTCGCGCGGCCGAGCAGCACCGCGAGCTCGCCGAGTCCGCGGCCCAGCAGGTCCGCAACGACGCAGAATCGTTCGCTGCGGAGCGCAAGGCCAAGGCTGAGGACGAGGGCGTCCGGATCGTCGAGAAGGCCAAGAGCGACGCTTCTCAGCTGCGTTCCGAGGCTCAGAAGGACGCGCAGTCGAAGCGCGAGGAGGCCGACGCCCTCTTCGAGGAGACCCGCGCCAAGGCCGCGCAGGCCGCCGCCGACTTCGAGACGAACCTCGCCAAGCGCCGGGAGCAGTCCGAGCGCGACCTGGCGTCCCGTCAGCAGAAGGCGGAGAAGCGTCTCGCGGAGATCGAGCACCGCGCGGAGCAGCTGCGCCTCGAGGCCGAGAAGCTGCGCACCGACGCCGAGCGCCGCGCCCGCCAGACGGTGGAGACCGCGCAGCGCCAGGCCGAGGACATCGTGGCCGACGCCAACGCCAAGGCCGACCGGATCCGTTCGGAATCCGAGCGTGAGCTCGCGGCCCTGACGAACCGTCGCGACTCGATCAACGCCCAGCTGACGAACGTCCGCGAGATGCTCGCCACGCTCACGGGCGCCGCGGTGGCCGCCGCCGGCTCCCCGGTCGAGGACGAGCCGATCTCCCGCGGGGTTCCGGCCCAGCAGTCCCGGTAACACCGCCTGACGGCATGACGAAGGCCCGTACCGTCTCCCCCGGAGGTACGGGCCTTCGTCATGCCGTACCGCGAGCCGGTTCGACGGTTTTCACGTTTCTTGCCGTGCTCGTCGGTCTCCGTTTGCCCATAGGAGTGGCATCCGCCGGGGCGCGCCCCTAGCGTGGTCGGCATGATCGAGCTAGCGGGGCTGACCAAGCGGTACGGCGAGAAGGTGGCGGTCAACAACCTGACCTTCACTGTCAGACCGGGCATCGTCACGGGCTTCCTCGGTCCCAACGGCGCGGGCAAGTCGACCACCATGCGCATGATGCTGGGTCTGGACCGGCCCACCGCGGGGGACGTCCGTATCGACGGCAAGCACTACGACCAGCTCAAGGATCCGCTGACGTACATCGGCGCGCTGCTGGACGCCAAGGCCATGCACGGCGGACGCAGCGCCTACAACCACCTGCTGTGTCTCGCGCAGAGCAACGGCATCCCGACGAAGCGGGTGCACGAGGTGCTCGACACGGTCGGTCTGACGGCGGTCGCGAAGAAGAAGGCCAAGGGGTTCTCGCTGGGGATGGGCCAGCGGCTCGGCATCGCGGGCGCGCTGCTCGGCGACCCGCGGATCCTGATGTTCGACGAGCCGGTCAACGGGCTCGACCCCGAGGGCATCCACTGGATCCGCAACCTGATGAAGTCCCTTGCCGCGCAGGGCCGTACGGTCTTCGTCTCCTCGCACCTGATGAGCGAGATGGCGCTGACCGCCGACCACCTCGTCGTCATCGGCCAGGGGCGGCTGCTCGCCGACACCTCCATGGCCGACTTCATCGCACAGAACTCGCGGACCTACGTCCGTATCCGCACCCCGCAGCGCGAGCGGCTGCTCGACGTGCTGCACACGGCCGGGGTCACCGTCGTGGAGACCGGCAACGGCACGCTGGAGGTGGACGGCAGCAAGTCCGAGTACATCGGCGAGCTGGCCGCGCAGCACCAGATCGTGCTGCACGAGCTGAGCCCCCAACAGGCTTCCCTGGAGGAGGCGTTCATGCAGCTGACCGCGGAGTCGGTCGAGTACCACGCCCACAGCGACACACCCGCCGACGCACCGCCGCCGCAGCAGCAGCCGTGGGGCAACGGCTGGAAGGGGAACTGACCATGGCGGCGACCCAGGTCATCCGCTCCGAGTGGACCAAGATCCGCTCGGTGGCCTCCACGGTGTGGACGCTCTCCCTCGCCGTGGTCGTCACCATCGGGCTCGGCATCCTGATCTCGGCCCTGTCGAAGAACGAGTTCGACAACATGAGCCGCGAGGACAAGCTCTCCTTCGACCCGACCTTCATCAGCTTCGCCGGGATGAGCCTCGGCCAGCTCGCGATGATCGTGTTCGGGGTGCTCGTCGTGTCGAACGAGTACAGCACCGGCATGATCCGCACCTCGCTGGCCGCAGTACCGCAGCGCGGCACCTTCCTGGCCGGCAAGATCGCGGTGGCGACCGGGCTCTGCCTCGCCGTCGGCCTCGTCACCAGCTTCGTCACCTTCTTCCTCGGGCAGGCGATGCTCGGCTCGCACAAGGCGGAGATCGGTGACCCGGGCGTGCTGCGCGCGGTGATCGGCGGCGGCGTCTACATGACCCTGATCGCGATGTTCTCGATGGGCGTCGCCGCGATGCTGCGCTCCCCCATGCTGTCGCTGGGCATCCTGATGCCGTTCTTCTTCCTGATCTCCAACATCCTCGGCAACGTCTCGGCCACCAAGAAGATCGGCCAGTTCCTGCCCGACCAGGCCGGCAGCAAGATCATGCAGGTGGTCACCCCGATCGACGACGACACTCCCTACGGCCCCTGGGGCGGACTCGGGATCATGGCGCTGTGGGTCGCGGCGGCGCTGATCGGCGCTTATGTCCTGTTGAAGAAGAGGGACGCGTGACGCGAAAGGCCTTTGCTTTCATTTGAGCGGAACCGTCAGCGCCCCGATAAGCTCCTAACCCTTACGGGGGGCGTGTGCCCCGCTGTCCTGAACCTTGCGATGGGTGCGGAGCATGATCGAGGCAGTCGGCCTGACGAAGCGCTACGGCGACAAGACCGCTGTGTACAACCTTTCCTTCCAGGTGCGTCCCGGCACCGTCACCGGCTTCCTGGGCCCCAACGGCTCGGGCAAGTCGACGACCATGCGGATGATCCTGGGGCTGGACAACCCCACGTCCGGCCAGGTGACGATCGGCGGCTTCCCGTACCGCAGGCTGCCCAACGCGGCCCGGCAGGTCGGTGCGCTGCTCGACGCCAAGGCCGTGCACGGCGGCCGGGCGGCCCGTAACCACCTGCTGTGCCTGGCCCAGCTGTCCGGGATCCCGGCCCGCCGGGTGGACGAGGTGCTGGGCGTGGTGGGCCTCCAGGACGTGGCCAGGAAGCGGTCCAAGGGCTTCTCCCTCGGCATGGGCCAGCGTCTCGGGATCGCGGCCGCGCTGCTCGGCGACCCGCAGGTGCTGCTCTTCGACGAGCCGGTCAACGGGCTCGACCCCGAGGGCATCCTGTGGGTGCGCAACCTGATGAAGGCCCTGGCCGCGGAGGGCCGTACGGTCTTCGTCTCCTCGCACCTCATGAGCGAGATGGCGCTGACCGCGGACCACCTCATCGTCATCGGGCGCGGGCAGCTGCTCGCCGACATGAGCATCCAGGACTTCATCGCCGCGAACTCCGCGGGCTTCGCGCGCGTGCGCACGCCGGACACCGAGCCGCAGCTGCGCGAGAAGCTGTCGGCCGCGATCACCGAGGCGGGCGGCCACGTCCTGCCGGAGCAGGACGGCGCGCTGCGGGTGACGGGGCTGGCGCTCCCCCGCATCAGCGACATCGCGCACGACTCGGACGTACGCCTGTGGGAGCTGTCGCCGCACCAGGCCTCGCTGGAGGAGGCGTACATGCGGATGACGCAGGGCGCGGTGGACTACCGCTCGACCATCGACCAGAAGGCGGGCCTGATGCAGCCCCTCCCGCCGGGCGCGCAGCCCCCCATGCCGGTCCCCGGCCAGGGCCAGCCGGGCTGGTACGCCCCGCCGCCGCCCCAGCAGGGCGGGCAGCCCTTCGCGGTCCCGCAGGGCCAACCGCAGCCGGGCCCGTACGGCGGCCCCGGCGCGGCCTCGCCCAATCCGTACGCCCAGTCGGGCCCCGCGGCCCCCCAGAGCGGCCCTCAGCCCCCGGCGCACGCCCCCGTGGCCCAGCCGCCGGGCCAGGCACCCGCCGCTCAGCCCCCGGCGCCCGCTCCCGCCGCTCAGCCCCCGGCCGCCGCACCCGCGCCGCAGGCCCCCGCGCCCGCGCCCGCGCCGCAGCAGGCACCGCCCGCACCCGCAGCCGCTCCCGCACCTGCCGCCCCGCAGGGATCCGCCCCGACGACCGAGCCCGAGGACGCCCGATGAGTACCCCGCAGCCTTCGATGCCGCAGGCCGCCGCGCCGAACTGGCAGGCGGCCGGTGCACCGTCGCACCCCGGTTACACCTCTCCGATCCCCGTCGTGCGCACGCATCTCGGGCACGCCATCGCGTCGGAGTGGACGAAGATCCGGTCCGTGCGGTCGACGATGTGGACGCTCGGCGTGTTCGTGATGCTCGTCGTCGGGATCGGCCTCGCGGTCGGCGCGCTGATCGCGGCCAACTCCTCCCCCGAGGACATGAACAACGAGAACCCGCTCTCGCTCGGCTTCTTCGGGCTGCTGCTCGGCAGCATGTGCGTCATCACGCTCGGCGTGCTGACCACGGCCTCGGAGTACGGCACCGGCATGATCCGCACCACGATGGTCGCCTGCCCCTCCCGCGGCCGGGTCCTCCTGGCGAAGTCGATCGTGTTCTTGACCGTGGCCTTCACGGTCACCTTCGTCTCGGTCCTCGTCGTCGCCCTCGCGGACGTGGCCCTGCTGGACGGCGCCCGCACCCCGACCGGCCAGGAGTGGCTCAAGGGCACGCTCGGCATCTCGCTCTACATCGCGCTGCTCGGCCTGATCTCGCTGATCATCGGCTCGGTCATCCGGCACTCGGCGGGCGCGATCACCATCATGATCGGTGTCGTGCTGGCCCCGCTGGTCATCGCGCTGTTCATGGTCTCGGAGTCCCTGGAGGGCGTGCGCCAGGCGCTGTTCGAGTACTCCATCCCGAACCAGCTCAGCGTTTTCTACTCCAACTCCCTCACCGAGAGCGGCCCTTCGGGCTGGGACCCGCTGTGGATCATCATGGGCGTGACGGCCGTCGCGTTCGCCGGCGCCTTCGCGCTGCTGGAGCAGCGGGACGTGTAGAAGGCCCCCGCAAGGACTCAGAACCTCGGCGCGTTACGGGACCGCTGCACCCGCGTGGTGCGGCGGTCCCGTGCGTTCCAGCACGCCTTGTGCCAGTGTCTGCGCTCGTCGACACCCGAGTGGTCCGGCCATGCCACGATGTGCGGGACGCCGTCGGGGATCATCTGGTCGCAGCCCGGGCAGCGGTACGTCTTGCCCTGGGCGCTGGCCCCTGCCACATGCCGGATGTTCCAGTCCTCGCCCTGCCAGTGCGTCGAGGACTGGAAGCCGCCGTAGCGGCCGGAACGGTCGTCCTCGGCACTCCGGCCGGCCGATTCCGACGAACCGGAACCCTTGGGTCGGTTGCGACGCGGGGACACAGGACACCTCACGGGGCTATACAGGAAGCAGGGACCGCGTCCAGCCTACGCGGCACGCGGCGGGGTACGCGTAGGGCACCAACCCCCACAAGTCCCCCTCAGGGACGCCGATTCTGCAGACAATCGGCAAATCTCTCCGCCAGGCCGTGTCCTCGGCACGTGTCAGACGGTTATGCCGGGTGGGGGAGCTCCGCGTCGGAGCCAAGGAAGCAGGAAAAGCACATGCACGTAGGAACATTCGTCCTGGCGGCCCAGTTCCCGGGACAGGGTCAGGGGGAGGCGCTGCACCGCGCGGTCCGCTCGGCCGAGGTCGCCGAGGAGGCCGGTCTCGACGCGGTCTGGCTGGCAGAGCACCATTTCGTGCCGTACGGCACCTGTCCGTCGGCGATCACCCTCGCGGCCCTGCTGCTGGGCCGCACCCGCCGCCTCCGGGTCGGCACCGCCGTGAGCGTGCTGCCCACGGTGCACCCCGTGGCCCTCGGCGAGCAGGCCGCGCTGCTGCACATGACGAGCGGCGGGCGCTTCTCGCTGGGCGTGGGGCGCGGCGGCCCGTGGGTCGACCTGGAGGTGTTCGGGTCCGGTCTCGAGGCCTACGAGAAGGGGTTCCCGGAATCACTCGATCTGCTGGTGCGCTGGCTGCGCGAACCTGCCGTCGGGGCGGACGGCGAGCGCTTCCGGTTCCGCGAGGTGCCCGTCGTGCCGCGGCCGTCGGAGTCGTTCACGGAAGCGGACGGTCCCGAGGTGATCGTCGCCTGCACCTCCCCCGCGAGCGTCCGGCTGGCCGCCGAGCGCGGGCTGCCGATGCTGCTCGGGATGCACGTCGGGGACGAGGAGAAGGCGGAGATGGTCGCCCTGTGGCGCAGGCAGGCGCGCGCGGCCGGGCACGCGCCGGAGAAGGTCCTGGGGGCGCCCCATGTCTCGGCCGGCGTCTGCCAGATCGCGGACCGGCGCACGGACGCGGTGGAGGCTCTGGTGAAGGCGATGCCGGGCTGGCTCAGGCAGGGACTCGGCGCCCATGTCACGGTCGACGGCCGGCCACGGCAGATGCGCGACCCGGTGGCCTACACCGAACTGCTCTGCGGACTGCACCCGGTGGGCACCCCGCGGCTGTGCGCCGACCGCCTCGCGGCGACCAGCGAGCGGACGGGTGTCTCCCGCTTCGCCCTGCTCGTCGAGGGCTCGGGAGATCTGGCGGCCACCGAGGAGAACGTACGGCGGCTGGGCTCGGAAGTGCTGCCGCACCTCACCTGAAGAGGTGCCGGCACATCTGACCTGAAGTGGAGCAGGAACCCTTGTCCGGCTGGAGCTTGCCGCCCCGGTACTGATGCACCTCCCGCGTACGGAGCGGCAAGCAAGCGGCTACCGCTCAGCAGTCCCTGAACTCGGGGGACTGGTTGAGCAGTTGACTGCGCACCGAGGTGAAGCGGGCCAGCGTCTCGTCGACCGAGACGTCCAGCGGGAACACCGCCACCCGGTGGCAGTTCTGGAAGGCCAGCCGCACTCCGAAGTGCCGCTGCAGCGCGCCGCGTATCGCGTCACTCGCAAGCGCACGCAGCAGCTGACCGCGTGCCTGCTCGTCCGGCGGGGGCGTCTGGTTGTCGGCGAAGTTGCCGCCGTCGACCTTCAGCTGGGCCACCAGGGAGCTGATCATCTCCCATGCGTAGGGCAGGGAGGTCCGGACGCAGTCGACGAATTCGGCTTCGTCGACCTCGCCTCGCTCGGCCTTCTCGAGTAGGGCCGGTGAGACGTCGAGCGACATGGGTTCTCCTCTCGCACCCCCGATTCCTCAGGGGTTGCCGGACAGAAAAGGGAGTTCGCGCAGTCGAACACGCTCAGTACACGCCTCGCGACCTCCCGTTTACTACGGTAGGCAACGGACCGTGACGGCACCAGGAGAATGCGAACAAAGGCCACTCCCAACAGGCCCACAATCGGCCACAAGTGAACAGGGTTTCTCCACAGCCTTACGGGCCGAATCGCGTGGACATGCGCCAGTCGAGTAGCGTTGCCGACCATGCGTCTCGTCATTGCCCGGTGTTCCGTCGACTACGCGGGCCGGCTCACCGCCCACCTGCCCTCGGCCCCCCGTCTGATCCTGGTGAAGGCCGACGGCAGCGTCTCCATCCACGCCGACGACCGGGCCTACAAGCCCCTGAACTGGATGTCGCCGCCCTGCACGTTGAAGGAGGGTTCCGGCGACGACGAAGGCGTCTGGACCGTCATCAACAAGGCGGGCGAGAAGCTCATCATCACGATGGAGGAAGTCCTCCACGACTCCTCGCACGAACTGGGCGTCGATCCGGGCCTGATCAAGGACGGCGTGGAAGCACACCTTCAGGAACTGCTCGCCGACCGCATCGAAACGCTCGGAGACGGTTACACCCTGATCCGCCGCGAGTACATGACGGCCATCGGCCCGGTCGACATCCTGTGCCGGGACGCCGAAGGACAGACCGTCGCGGTGGAGATCAAGCGGCGCGGCGAGATCGACGGCGTCGAGCAACTCACCCGCTACCTCGACCTGTTGAACCGGGACCCCCATCTCGCCCCGGTGCGCGGCATCTTCGCCGCCCAGGAGATCAAGCCCCAGGCCCGCGTCCTGGCCACCGACCGCGGCATCGGCTGCGCGGTCCTGGACTACGACGCGCTGCGGGGCATCGAGGACGACAAGCTGCGGCTGTTCTGACAGCGCGACTTCTTCCACGCCGACGAGGGCCGGGTCCGTGTGACGGACCCGGCCCTCTTGTGTCGCGCGCTGTCTCTAGATGACCGACCCGCTCGGTGAGCTCACGGTGCTGCTCTCCGGGGCGGCGGCCGAACTGCTGGTCTCCACCGGGGCGGTGGAGGCCGGCCCGCTCGCCGAGTTGGAGTTGGTGGGGGTCGTGTCGGTCGGGGAGGACGTGGGCGTCTCCGTCGGCGTGCTCGACGGCCCGGTCGGCGTCGACGACGGCGTACCGGAGTTGCTGGGCCTGCCGGTGGGCGAGGTCGGCGGGTTGGACGGGCTGGACGGCCTCGGTGACGTGGGCCTCGTCGAACTCGGCGAACTGCCACCGCGCGTCCCACTCGGATCGTCGGACGGCCGCGCCGTACCCGTCGGCGTCGGATCGTCCGAAGTCCCGTACGTCCCGTCGGGCCCCGGATCGGTCGGCCGGGACGTGGCCGTGCCCGTGTCGCCCTTGCCGTCGTCGTTCTTCGGGACGTCCGCGCCGAGGTTGCCGTCGTCGATGCCGACGCTGGCCGACGGGTTGACGCCGACCTGGTCGGACGGTGCGTTCGGGTCGTTGTCGGAGGTGGCGCCCAGCGTCACGACCGTGCCGAGCACCGCGACCAGGAGCGCACCCGCGCCGGCCGCGACGAGGTTGCGCTTGGCGAGGCCCTTGAGTCCGCCCCTGGCCTTGCGCGAGGGCGCGGGTGTGGAGGGCGAGCGGTGGACGACGATCGTCTGCGAGTCGGCCGGCGGCTGGAGCGGCGGGAAGGCCGCGGGGACTCCCCCGGGCGGTGAGGCCGACTCGTCGTAGCGGGCGTCGGGCACCTCCTCGCCCGCCATCGCGCCGAGGCCCACCAACCCGGGCGCGGGTGTGGTGCCGTCCCGGTCGGAGACCAGCGCGAGCGCGCGGCGGCCCGCGACCGTGCCCCGCTTGTCGGCGAGGGCGCCGCGCAGGCCGATGGAGGCTTCCAGCTCGGCGCGGGCCCGGTCGAGCTGTCCGCCGCAGAGCGCGAGGATGCCGAGTTCGTGGTGGAAGTAGGCCTGTTCGGACACCTCACCGGCCAGCCGGGAGGCCTCGGAACCGGCCCGCAACGCACGCTCCCAGGCACCCCAGTGGCCGCCGGCGGCGAATGCGGGCGCCGCTGTCCGGGCCAGCTGCACGGTGGTGGTCTCCTCGCCGTCCAGGGGCGCGGTGGTCCCCGGGACCAGGACGGTGAGGGCGGCGAGCAGGGCGTCCGCCTCGGCGCACACCCGCTCGGGGGTGACCGAGGGGTGTCCGGCCCACCAGCCGTAGTGCTGGGCGGCGGTGCGGGCGCGGGTCTCGGTGTCGTCGCCGTATCCGGCGGCCTCCAGCTGGGTGAGGACCCCGGCGGCGAGCCGGTAGCGGGAGCCGACCGGGGAGACCAGGCCCGAGTCCGCGAGCTCGCCGAGGGCGGCGTCCGCGTGGGTGTCCCCGACCAGGGCGGGCAGATGCGCCTGGTGGGGCACCTCGCCGCCGAGGGCGACGGCGAAGCGCAGGGTGGCGCGCGCGGACTCGCTCAGCCGGGACGCGAGCAGCGGGGCCGGTGCCGCGGCCTCACCGAGCGCGGGCAGGGGTATCTCCTCGCCCTCGTCGGGGGTGAGGGGGGCGTCGACCGGGGGCGCGTCCGCGAACACACCGAACTCGTCGACGGCGTTCGCCCCGGCCCGCATCCGGTCGCGCTGCCTGAGCAGGGCGCCGGCCTGGACGAAGCGCAGGGGAAGGCCCTCGGACTCGAACCAGAGGTCGCCCGCCCAGTTCGACTCGTCCTCCGTCAGCACCCGGCCGACGGAACGCTCCAGGAGCTCCAGGCCGTCGGCGCGCTCCAGGCCGCTGAGGAAGACCTCCTCGACTGCGGAGTCGGCCGAGGGCGCGGGCACGTCGGGTGTCGCGCCGATCACGAACGCGCACTCGGGGGTGGCGTCCAGCAGTTCGTCGAGGGCCGCGCCGCCGAACTCGATGTCGTCGAGGACGACGACCGCGCCGATCTCCCGGACGCAGGAGAGCAGCTCGTCCCGGTCGGGGCGGTGCAGGGGCGCGTTGAAGACGGCGTAGAAGAGGTCGTGGAGCAGCTCGCTCGCCGTGCGGTTGAAGCCGCTGAGGCGGACCACGCCGTCGGGGGCGAGGTCCGAGCAGTCCTCGGCGACGATGTCGAGGAGGCTGGTGCGGCCCGAGCCGGCGGGACCGGTCAGGCGTACCGAGCGGCCGCGGGCGAGCAGCCGTACGAGCCGTTCGCGTTCGTCCTGGCGGGCCAGGAGGTGGAGCGCGGTGCGGGTCGGTCCGGGCGGGACGGGCGGGCGGGCCGCGCGGTCCACCTCGGCGCGTTCGGCGGCGCTGTACTTCTCGGGTCGTCCGGGCCGTTCGCCGGGCGGGCAGGCCTCTATCTCGCTGCCGTCGACGGGGTTGACGGTGAGCAGGAAGTCGCCGGTGACGAGCTGCACGGTGCGGGCGAGCGCGGGCGTGTGCTGGCCGAAGTCGGATGTGAGGGAGTCCCTGGGAGGCCTCTGACGCGGCGCTGCGCCGTCGTCGTCATGGCCGTACTCCTCGGGTCCCCGGTTGTTCGGGTCCATAGGTTCAAGCCCCCCAAAAGCGTCTTGTGTGCCGTTTGCGGCCCCTCCCGGCCTGCTGCACACAGCGCTGTCGCTTCTGGTCCGGGCCCGCTCGAAGGGATTGTGGCAGCGGGCGACCGAACCCTAAACCTTCGCACAGTATCTACGACAGCCCGGGGTACCGCGCCGTCCGAGACGTCACAGTCTCGTGAGGATTGCGCGTGACACGCGTCTCGTCGCCGCGGTCCGGGTCAGACGCGGGGCAGGGACTCCACCCCGATGCCGCCCTCGATCGCCAGGATCCGGTGCAGCCGGGTGGCAACCAGGAGGCGCTGCATCTGCGGCGGCACGTCACGCAGCACCAGCCGGCGGCCGCAACGGCCGGCCCTGCGGTGGGCTCCCATGATCACCCCGAGTCCGGTGGCGTCCCAGGAGTCCAGCTCGGACAGGTCGAGCACCAGGTCGCCGGCTCCGTCGTCGACGGCCGAGTGCAGGACCGTACGGGCGTCCGCCGCGCTGCGGACGTCGAGGCGGCCCCCGACGACCAGCTCGGCGTGGTCGCCCCTGATGTACATATGCGCTCCCCGTGAGTGCGTGTAGTACTCCACGAATCTGATGTCCAGTGATGACACCTCTGACTGCGTTGAGCGGTCGGAGGTTGCCGTCTGTAAGCGAACCGATACCGAATTCACCCTCGGGTGTGAAACCTGAGGGGCTTGTGCGGATTCAGTGCTTGTAGAAGCCCTGCCCGCTCTTGCGTCCGATGTCACCGGCGTCCACCATCCGGCGCATCAGCTCCGGCGGCGCGAACTTCTCGTCCTGGGACTCGGTGTAGATGTTGCTCGTGGCGTGCAGCAGGATGTCGACGCCGGTCAGGTCCGCCGTCGCCAGCGGGCCCATGGCGTGGCCGAAGCCCAGCTTGCAGGCGAGGTCGATGTCCTCGGCGGTCGCGACGCCCGACTCGTAGAGCTTGGTCGCCTCGACGACGAGGGCGGAGATGAGACGGGTCGTCACGAACCCGGCCACGTCCCGGTTGACGACGATGCACGTCTTGCCGACGGACTCGGCGAACTCCCGCGCGGTGGCGAGGGTTTCGTCGCTCGTCTTGTAGCCGCGGACCAGCTCGACGAGTTGCATCATCGGCACCGGCGAGAAGAAGTGGACGCCGACGACCCGCTCGGGGCGCTCGGTGGCCGCCGCGATCTTGGTGATCGGGATCGCGGAGGTGTTGGAGGCGAGCACGGTGTCCGGGCGCACGATCCCGTCAAGCGTGCGGAAGATCTCGTGCTTGACTTCCAGCTTCTCGAAGACGGCCTCGACGACGATGTCGGCGTCGGCGGCCGCGTCCAGGTCGGTGGTCGCGGTGATCCGGGCGAGGGCGGCGTCGGCGTCGTGCGCCTCCAGTTTGCCCTTGCTCACGAACTTGTCGTACGAAGCCTTGATGCCATCGGTGCCGCGCTTCAGCGCCTCGTCGGTGACGTCCCGCAGGACCACGTCCCAGCCCGCCTGGGCGGAGACCTGGGCGATGCCGGAACCCATCAAGCCGGCGCCGATGACGGCAAGCTTCCGTGCCACTGTTGCGACTCCCCTTTGAAACGCCTTACGCCCTGTTTACGTTGCCTCTGCGGCGGACACTAGCGCTCGTGAGGGGCTGTGTGACCGGTTAGTAATGCGCGTCACGTCTCATCTGACGGACATCACACCGGTAGCTGTCACGAGTGGTCTCGTACGGCGTAGTTGAGCACCTTATCGCTCAACAACTCCTCCATGTCGTCGAGAAGCGTCGGTGTCTCTCGTGATACTTCGTCCGGTTCGCGCCCCGCGCCCGTCTCGCGTCCGATGCCGCTGGTGCCGGCCTGGCTGGACGTGCTGTCGCACCTCATGCCGCCGCGCTGTCCGGTGGACGCCCGCACATGCCGTACGGCGGCGCCTTGGTCGCCGTCGCTCTCACGGTGCGCGCCGTGACGGTCGGCACACGAGTGTTCCGGACAGCCGGGGCGTAACTACGCTGGACGCATGGTCAATCTGACGCGTATCTACACCAGGACCGGCGACCAGGGCAGCACCGCCCTCGGTGACATGAGCCGGGTCGCCAAGACCGATCTGCGGATCTCCGCGTACGCGGACGCCAACGAGGCGAACGCGGTGATCGGTACGGCGATCGCCCTCGGCCACCTGGAGGAGGAGGTCGTCGAGGTCCTCACCCGGGTGCAGAACGACCTGTTCGACGTCGGCGCCGACCTGTCCACGCCCGTGGTCGAGAACCCCGAGTTCCCGCCCCTGCGTGTCGAGCAGTTCTACGTCGACAAGCTGGAGGCGGACTGCGACCGCTTCAACGAGCGGCTGGAGAAGCTGCGGTCCTTCATCCTGCCGGGCGGCACCCCGGGCGCGGCCCTGCTCCACCAGGCCTGCACGGTCGTACGGCGTGCCGAGCGTTCCACGTGGGCGGCCCTGGAGGTCCACGGCGACCACATGAACCCGCTCACGGCGACCTACCTCAACCGCCTGTCCGACCTGCTGTTCATCCTGGCGCGGACGGCCAACAAGGACGTCGGGGACGTGCTGTGGGTGCCGGGCGGGGAGCGCTAGCGCTGCTGTTTCGGGAACAGCGTGTAGCTGCCGGCGATGACCAGGTTGATGCCGATCACCCACAGCATCCGCTGCTGCCAGGCCCGCAGCGACTCGGTCTGTCCGTCGCCGACGTACCAGACCGCGGCCTGCAGCAGGGCCACCGCGACGACCGCGGCGAGGATCCAGCGGCCCGCGACCTTCCACTCGTGGACGGCGCGGGCCGTGCCGTACTTCGGTGGCTTCACCGGCGCCGGCCCGCCCGCGAACCGGTGCGCGACCCGGGCGTCCGCCCACTTGATCGTCGAGTGGCCGAGACCCACGGTGAAGCCGATGTAGACGGCCGCCAGGCCGTGCTTCCAGTCGGGCTCGGCCCCGTTCTTGAGGTCGATCGCGGTGACCGTGAACAGCACGAGCTCGAGGAGCGGCTCGCACAGCAGCAGGGCCAGCCCCACGCGCGGCATGCGCAGCCCGTAGCGGAAGGCCAGTCCGGCCGCGAGCAGCACCCAGAAGGCCACCTCACAGGCGATGATCAGTCCGACGACCACGACACGCTCCCTTCGCTCACCCTTCCAGGCTCCCGGTGGCCCCGGCCCGTTTCGTCGTCGGCGGTGACGAGACCGCCGTACATCGAAAGATGCAGTCCAGGACCGTTCCCGGGGATCAGGCGCGGGGTGCGGACACCGTGTTGGATGGGGGTCATGGCCCTCCCCCGCCCGCACCGCTTCGACGTGTACATCGCGGCCGGCGGCCTGCTCGGCGGTCTGCTGCTGGTGGGCATCGGCCTCGGGACGCGTCCGTCCAGCGACCCGATGACGCTCTTCGACGGCCCCTGGCCGGTCCTCGTGCCGCTCACCGTGCTGGCCGGCTGCGAGCTGCTGCGCCGCACGGCCCCCCGGGCGGCCCTGCTCACCGGCACCGCCGCGATCTGCGCCGACCTGGTGACCCAGGGCAACCTCGCCACGGTCCTGATGTTCACCGACGTCGTCTACGCGGCCGTCCTCTACGGCCCGCTCGCCTCGGCCCGTCGCATCCAGTGGATCACCGGGCTGCTGACCGTGGCCGCGACGCTGGTGCCGTTCGCGGTCTGGCGGGTGCCGGAGGCGCTGCTGATCGGCGTGGTCGTCGGAGTCGTGGCGTACGCGCCCGCCTCGACCGGCTGGATCGTGCGCAACCACCGTGACGCCGCCGAGGCGGCGAGGCTGCGCGCCGAACAGACCGCGCTGCTCGCGGAGATGGACCGCACCCAGGCCGTCACCGCCGAACGCGCCCGGATGGCACGGGAGTTGCACGACATGGTGGCCAACCACCTCTCCGCGATCGCCATCCACTCCACGGCCGCGCTGTCCATCGACGACCCGGCGACCTCCCGGGAGGCCCTCTCGGTGATCCGGGAGAACAGCGTCGACGGGCTCGCCGAGATGCGCCGTCTGATCGGCATCCTGCGCGACGGCGACCACGAACCCGCTGCCGTCCCCACCCTCGACGGCCTCACCGCCCTCGTCGACGGAGCCCGCGCCAACGGCCTGGACGTCACCCTGGACGCCTGCCACCACGGCACGGTGCCCGCGCCGGTCGAACTCGCCGCCTACCGCATCGTCCAGGAGTCGCTGACCAACGCCCTCAAGCACGCGTGCCCCGGCCCGGTCACGGTGACGCTCGGCCGACGGGACGGTGCGCTGACCGTCGCCGTGCGCAGTCCGTACGGCGACCGGGACGGGCCGCGCGCCCCGGGATCCGGCGCCGGACTGGTCGGGATGGGCGAGCGGGCCGCGCTGCTCGGCGGGACGTTCGACGCCGGTCCCGACGGCCGGTTCTGGACCGTGCGCGCCACCCTGCCCCTGGATGAAGGAGCCCCCGAATGAGCCGCGCAGTCAGGGTTCTCGTCGCCGAGGACCAGTCCGCCGTCCGCGCCGGGCTGGTCCTCATCCTGCGCAGCGCCCCCGGCATCGAGGTGGTCGGTGAGGCGGCGGACGGTGAGCAGGCGGTGGCGCTGGCCCGCGAGCTTCGGCCGGACCTGGTGCTGATGGACATTCAGATGCCGCGTCTGGACGGGGTGTCGGCGACCCGGGAGGTCGTCGGGGAAGGGCTCGCGGACGTCCTCGTGCTGACCACCTTCGACCTGGACGAGTACGTCTTCGGGGCGCTGCGGGCCGGTGCCGCCGGTTTCCTGCTGAAGAACACGGAGGCCAAGGACCTCATCACGGCCGTGCGCACGGTGGCGCGGGGTGAGGGGATCGTCGCCCCGGCCGTCACCCGGCGCCTGATCGCCGAGTTCGCCGCCAGGCCGGTGCGCGGGACGAGCGTCGATCCGGCCGTGCTCGACACCCTCACCCGACGGGAACGCGAGGTGTTCTCCTGTCTCGGGGAGGGCCTGTCCAACGCCGACATCGCCGGCCGCCTCGACATGGCGGAGGCCACGGTGAAGACGCACGTCAGCCGTCTGCTGGGGAAGCTGGAGCTGCGCAGCCGGGTGCAAGCGGCGGTGCTGGCGCAGGAGTTGGGGGTCTAGGAGCCGTATACGAGAGTGGTCCAGACCTATTGACCCGTGGTCCAGACCTTTCTATTCTCGCGGCACCGTGGGCGTGAGGCTCAGTCACGCCCCAACTCCTCCCCTAGGAGGCGCACGATGCGCTTCAGACACAGAGCCGCGGCAGGGTTCGCGACGCTGTTGCTCCCCTTCGCCGGCCTGGTCGGCCTCGCGAGCCCCGCCCAGGCCGCGACCTCCGCCACGGCGACCTACGCCAAGACCCAGGACTGGGGCACCGGCTTCGAAGGCAAGTGGACGGTGAAGAACACCGGCACCACCAGCCTCAGCTCCTGGACCGTCGAGTGGGACTTCCCCTCCGGCACCTCCGTCACCTCCGCCTGGGACGCCGACGTCACCTCCTCCGGCACCCACTGGACCGCCAAGAACAAGTCCTGGAACGGCACCCTCGCCCCCGGCGCCTCCGTCTCCTTCGGCTTCAACGGCGCCGGTGCCGGAGCTCCGGCCAACTGCAAGCTCAACGGCGGCAGTTGCGACGGCGGCTCCACCCCGGGTGACGCGGCCCCGTCCGCCCCCGGCACCCCCACCGCCTCCGACGTCACCAACACCTCGGTGAAGCTGGCCTGGAGCGCCGCCACCGACGACAAGGGCGTCAAGAACTACGACGTGCTGCGCGACGGTGCCAAGGTGGCGACCGTGACGACGACGTCGTACACGGACACCGGTCTGACCGCCGGCACCGACTACTCGTACACCGTGCAGGCCCGTGACACCGCCGACCAGACCGGTCCGGCCAGCGGCGCGGTCGCCGTGCGCACCACCGGCGGCACCACCGACCCGCCGCCCACCGGCTCCAAGGTCAAGCTCGGCTACTTCACCGAGTGGGGCGTCTACGGCCGCAACTACCACGTCAAGAACCTGGTGACCTCGGGCTCCGCCTCGAAGATCACCCACATCAACTACGCGTTCGGCAACGTCAAGAACGGTCAGTGCACCGTCGACGACACCTACGCCGCCTACGACAAGGCCTACGCCGCCGACCAGTCCGTCAGCGGCACCGCCGACACCTGGGACCAGCCGCTGCGCGGCAACTTCAACCAGCTGCGCCAGCTGAAGGCCAAGTACCCGAACATCAAGGTGCTCTACTCCTTCGGCGGCTGGACCTACTCCGGCGGCTTCGGCCAGGCCGCGCAGAACCCGGCCGCCTTCGCCAAGTCCTGCAAGGCGGTCGTGGAGGACCCCCGCTGGGCCGATGTCTTCGACGGCATCGACATCGACTGGGAGTACCCGAACGCCTGCGGTCTGACCTGTGACACCTCCGGCGCGGCCGCCTTCAAGAACCTGATGTCCGCGCTGCGCACCGAGTTCGGCTCGAACTACCTGGTCACCGCGGCCATCACCGCCGACGGCTCCTCCGGCGGCAAGATCGACGCGGCGGACTACGGCGGCGCCTCCCAGTACATCAACTGGTACAACGTGATGACGTACGACTACTTCGGCGCCTTCAACGCACAGGGCCCGACCGCCCCGCACTCGCCGCTGACCTCGTACGCCGGCATCCCGCAGGCGGGCTTCAACTCCGCCGACGCGATCGCCAAGCTGAAGTCGAAGGGCGTGGCCTCGAACAAGCTGCTGCTCGGCATCGGCTTCTACGGGCGCGGCTGGACCGGCGTCACCCAGGCCGCCCCCGGCGGCTCGGCGACCGGCGCGGCACCCGGCACCTACGAGGCGGGCATCGAGGACTACAAGGTCCTCAAGAACTCCTGCCCCGCCACCGGCACCGTCGCGGGCACGGCGTACGCCTACTGCGGCAACAACTGGTGGTCCTACGACACCCCCGCGACGATCGCCGGGAAGATGACCTGGGCCAAGAACCAGGGCCTGGGCGGCGCGTTCTTCTGGGAGTTCAGCGGTGACACCAGCAACGGCGAACTGGTCAGCGCCATCAACAGCGGGCTGAGCTGACATCTGATCCGGACTGAGGGCGCGTGGCCTGTGCCGCGCGCCCTCGGCGTGCTCCCCCCAGGGCCGTTCGGCCCCCACCGAAGGACCATCAGCGGCCGACAGCCTGCCGCCGAGCGGGAACAATCGATATCTCGACCACAAGCGGAATGGTTCATTCGGGGGGAAGAATGAAGCGCAGGCCCAGCAACAGGCGAAACACCGGCACCCCGTCGGCCCGGCTCGGGAGGGGACTGTGGGGGATGTTCACGGGGACGACGATGGCGGCTCTCCTGGCCGTCCTCCCCGTCACCGTCACCGTGACCCTCGACTCAGGCCACGTTGACACGCTGACCGGGGGGAGCTGCCTCCAGCCACGCCAGGAAACCGGTCAGGGCGTCCTCGCTCATGGCTAGTTCGAGACGCGTACCGCGGTGCAGGCAGGTCAGGATCACGGCGTCGGAGAGAAGCGCCAGCTCCTCCTCCCCCTCGGGGTGACGGCGGCCGGCCACCTCGATCGCGGCCCGCTCCAGCACCCGGCGCGGGCGGTAGGCGTAGGAGAAGACGCGGTACCACTCGACGCGGTCGCCGTTGTAGCGGGCGACGCCGTAGCTCCAGCCCTTGCCGCTGGTGTCCGTCTTCTCCGGGACGTCCCAGCGCAGCGAACAGTCGAAGGTGCCGCCGGAGCGCTGGATGAGTCTGCGGCGCAGACCGAAGACGAAAAGCCCCAGTACCACCAGGGCCACGACGATTCCGCACACAGTCAGAGCGAGGACCATCGACACCGACCTCCTCGTCTCCTAGGTACCGTCAATAGGTAACGGAACGGAAAAAACATCCAGATCTGCCTCAGCCGCGACCGGCTCCGGATCGCTCCGGTGCCGGCCGCGGCTGAGTGACGTCATACGGCTCCGCGCTGGTTCAGCGCGACGTCGCCGCGCGCAGTCGTACGTCCGCGCGACGCTCGGCGGCGGCATCGCCCTCCGCCTTCGCGCGCTCCAGCTCCCGCTCCGCGCGCTGGACGTCGATCTCGTCCGACAGCTCGGCGATCTCGGCCAGCAGGGACAGCTTGTTGTCCGCGAACGAGATGAAACCGCCGTGCACCGCGGCGACGACCGTTCCACCGTCACTCGTACGGATGGTCACCGGGCCCGACTCCAGCACACCGAGCAGCGGCTGGTGACCGGGCATGACGCCGATGTCGCCGGACGTGGTGCGCGCGACGACCAGGGTGGCCTCGCCGGACCAGACCTCTCGGTCGGCCGCGACCAGCGCGACGTGCAGCTCAGCAGCCAAGGTGGCTCCTCGGGTCACCACCCGGCGGTTCTGCCGGGTGTTGGTTACAAGTCTAGTAGGCACAAAAGAGGGGGCGGGACGTGCCCCGCCCCCTCAGACGAGCACGATGCTCAGGAGACGCCCAGCTCCTTGGCGTTGGCCTTGAGGTCCTCCAGGCCACCGCACATGAAGAACGCCTGCTCCGGGAAGTGGTCGAACTCGCCGTCACAGATCGCGTTGAACGCGGTGATCGACTCGTCCAGCGGCACGTCCGAACCGTCGACGCCGGTGAACTGCTTGGCGACGTGGGTGTTCTGCGACAGGAAGCGCTCGACGCGGCGGGCACGCTGGACGACCAGCTTGTCCTCCTCGCTGAGCTCGTCGATGCCGAGGATCGCGATGATGTCCTGGAGGTCCTTGTACTTCTGGAGGATCCCCTTGACGCGCATGGCGGTCTCGTAGTGGTCCTGCGCGATGTAGCGCGGGTCCAGGATGCGGGACGTGGAGTCCAGCGGGTCCACGGCCGGGTAGATGCCCTTCTCGGAGATCGGACGGGACAGAACCGTCGTCGCGTCGAGGTGGGCGAAGGTGGTGGCCGGGGCCGGGTCGGTCAGGTCGTCCGCGGGGACGTAGATCGCCTGCATCGAGGTGATCGAGTGACCACGGGTCGAGGTGATGCGCTCCTGGAGGAGACCCATCTCGTCGGCCAGGTTCGGCTGGTAGCCCACCGCGGAGGGCATACGGCCGAGCAGGGTCGAGACCTCGGAACCGGCCTGCGTGAAGCGGAAGATGTTGTCGATGAAGAACAGCACGTCCTGCTTCTGCACATCGCGGAAGTACTCCGCCATGGTCAGACCGGCGAGGGCCACGCGCAGACGGGTGCCCGGGGGCTCGTCCATCTGGCCGAAGACCAGCGCGGTCTTGTCGATGACGCCGGAGTCCGACATCTCCTCGATGAGGTCGTTGCCCTCACGGGTGCGCTCGCCGACACCGGCGAACACGGAGACACCGTCGTGGTTGTTGGCGACGCGGTAGATCATCTCCTGGATGAGCACCGTCTTGCCGACGCCGGCACCACCGAACAGACCGATCTTTCCACCCTTGACGTACGGGGTGAGAAGGTCGATGACCTTGACGCCGGTCTCGAACATCTCGGTCTTCGACTCGAGCTCGTCGAAGTTCGGGGCCTTGCGGTGGATGGACCAGCGCTCGCCCTCGTACTGCTCGTCGACGTTCAGCACCTCACCGAGGGTGTTGAACACCTTGCCCTTGGTGAAGTCGCCGACCGGGACGGTGATGCCCGTGCCGGTGTCGGTGACCGGGGCCTGGCGGACCAGACCGTCGGTGGGCTGCATCGAGATGGTGCGGACCAGACCGTCACCCAGGTGCTGGGCGACCTCCAGGGTCAGCGTCTTCTTGGCGCCGTCCTGGGCCGGGTCGGCCACCTCTACGTGCAGAGCGTTGTAGATCTCCGGCATCGCGTCGACGGGGAACTCCACGTCGACGACCGGGCCGATGACCCGGGCGACGCGGCCCGTGGCAACGGCCGTCTCAACTGTCGTCGTCATTACCTGTCACTCCCCGCGGTCGCGTCGGCCAGGGCTGCGGAGCCACCGACGATCTCGCTGATTTCCTGGGTGATTTCGGCCTGGCGGGCCGCGTTGGCAAGTCGGGAGAGCGTGGTGATGAGCTCTCCCGCGTTGTCGGTGGCCGACTTCATCGCGCGCCGCGTGGCGGCGTGCTTGGAGGCGGCCGACTGGAGCAGCGCGTTGTAGATACGGCTCTCCACGTAGCGCGGCAGCAGGGCGTCGAGGACGTCCTCCGCCGAGGGCTCGAAGTCGTAGAGCGGAAGGATCTCGCCCTGCGGCTTCGCCTCCTTGGCCACCTCTTCGAGGCTGAGCGGCAGCAGACGGTCGTCGAGCGCCGTCTGCGTCATCATCGAGACGAACTCGGTGAAGACGATGTGGAGCTCGTCCACGCCGCCCTCGGCCGTGTCCTTCTCGATGGCCTCGATCAGCGGGCCCGCGACCTTCTTGGCGTCCGCGTACGTCGGCTCGTCGGTGAAGCCGCTCCACGACTCCGCGATCTTGCGCTCACGGAAGTTGTAGTGGGCGACACCACGGCGGCCAACGATGTAGATCTCGACCTCCTGGCCCTCCCGCTCCAGCCGCTCGGTGAGCCGCTCCGCCTGCTTGATGGCGTTGGAGTTGAAGGCGCCCGCGAGACCGCGGTCGCTCGTCAGGAGCAGCACCGCGGACCGCGTGACCGTCTCGGCCTGCGTGGTCAGCGGGTGCTTGGTGTTCGAGCCGGTGCCGACCGCCGTGACCGCGCGGGTGAGCTCGGTCGCGTACGGCGTGGAGGCCGCCACCTTGCGCTGCGCCTTGATGACGCGCGAGGCGGCGATCATCTCCATCGCCTTGGTGATCTTCTTGGTCGCGGTGACGGATCGGATGCGACGCTTGTAGACCCGGAGCTGGGCTCCCATGAGTCAGGTCCCTTCCTTACGTCACTTGGCCGCGGCCGGGGCGTCCTCGCCGAGAAGCTTGCCGTCCGAGGTCTCGAACTGCTTCTTGAAGTCGGCGATCGCGTCGGCAACAGCGGTGAGGGTGTCGTCCGACATCTTGCCGCCCTCCTTGATGGAGGTCATGAGGCCCTGCTCCTTGCGGTGCAGGTACTCGAGCAGCTCCTTCTCGAAGCGGCGGATGTCGTTGACCGGGACGTCGTCCATCTTGCCGGTGGTGCCGGCCCAGACGGAGACGACCTGGTCCTCGGTCGCCATCGGCTGGTACTGGGCCTGCTTCAGCAGCTCGACCATGCGCTGGCCGCGCTCCAGCTGCGCCTTCGACGCGGCGTCCAGGTCGGAACCGAAGGCGGCGAACGCCTCCAGCTCACGGAACTGGGCGAGGTCCACGCGCAGACGACCCGAGACCTGCTTCATCGCCTTGTGCTGCGCGGAACCACCGACTCGGGAGACGGAGATACCGACGTTCAGCGCGGGGCGCTGACCGGCGTTGAACAGGTCCGACTCCAGGAAGCACTGGCCGTCGGTGATGGAGATGACGTTGGTCGGGATGAACGCCGAGACGTCGTTGGCCTTGGTCTCGACGATCGGCAGACCGGTCATCGAGCCGGCGCCCATGTCGTCGGAGAGCTTGGCGCAGCGCTCCAGCAGACGGGAGTGCAGGTAGAAGACGTCACCCGGGTAGGCCTCGCGCCCCGGCGGGCGGCGCAGCAGCAGGGACACGGCGCGGTAGGCGTCGGCCTGCTTCGAGAGGTCGTCGAAGATGATGAGGACGTGCTTGCCCTCGTACATCCACTGCTGGCCGATGGCCGAACCGGTGTACGGCGCCAGGTACTTGAAGCCGGCCGGGTCGGACGCCGGGGCGGCGACGATGGTCGTGTACTCCAGCGCGCCGGCCTCTTCGAGGGCGCCACGCACGGAGGCGATGGTCGAGCCCTTCTGGCCGATGGCGACGTAGACGCAGCGGACCTGCTTCTTCGGGTCGCCGGAACGCCAGTTGTCACGCTGGTTGATGATCGTGTCGACGGCCAGGGCGGTCTTGCCGGTCTGACGGTCACCGATGATCAGCTGACGCTGGCCACGGCCGATCGGGGTCATCGCGTCGACGGCCTTGTAGCCGGTCTCCATCGGCTCGTGCACCGACTTACGGGCCATGACGCCCGGAGCCTGCAGCTCGAGGGCACGACGGCCGCTGGTCTCGATCTCGCCGAGGCCGTCGATCGGGTTGCCGAGCGGGTCGACGACGCGGCCGAGGTAGCCCTCGCCGACGGCCACGGAGAGGACCTCACCGGTACGGGAGACCGGCTGACCCTCCTCGATGCCGCTGAACTCACCGAGGACGATGGCGCCGATCTCGCGCTCTTCCAGGTTGAGCGCGAGGCCGAGGGTGCCGTCCTCGAACTTCAGCAGTTCGTTGGCCATGGCCGAGGGCAGACCCTCGACCTTCGCGATGCCGTCGCCGGCAAGGGTGACCGTACCGACCTCCTCGCGCGAGGCCGCGTCCGGCTTGTACGACTGGACGAAGTTCTCCAGCGCGTCCCGGATCTCCTCCGGCCGGATCGTGAGCTCCGCCATCTGGGTTCCCTGCTCTCCTTGTTGGGCCCGAAGTTTCACTTTGGGGGTCTGGGGGCGACCCCCAGGATTCTTCATGTACGGCCCAACCAGGGCCGTCGTAAGTACGTACTGCTATGAAGTTGCTGCTAGCCCGCCACGCGGCGGCCGGCGTCCTCGATGCGGTCCGCGATCGAGCCGTTGATGACCTCGTCGCCGACCTGCACCCGGATCCCGCCGAGGACCTCGGGGTCCACGTCGAGGTTGAGGTGCATCTGACGGCCGTAGAGCTTCGCCAGGGCATCGCCCAGACGCTGCTTCTGCCGGTCGCTCAGCGGAACCGCCGAGGTGACGACGGCCACCATGCGGTCACGGCGCTCGGCGGCGAGCTTGGACAGGGACTCCAGTCCCGACTCCAGGCTACGTCCCCGGGGCGCGGCCACAAGGCGCGTCACCAGACGCTCGGTCACGGCGTCGGCGCGGCCGCCGAGCAGGCTGCGAAGCAGCTCGCCCTTGGCCGAGGCCGACGCGGCCCGGTTGGTCAGCGCGGCGCGCAGCTCGGTGCTCGAGGCGACGATCCGGCCGAACCGGAACAGCTCGTCCTCGACGTTGTCGAGCTTGCCCCGCCGCTGCGCGGCGGTGAGGTCGGCGAGGTCGGCCAGCTGCTCCAGGGCGTCCACCAGGTCGCGCGACTGCGACCAGCGGGAGCGCACCATGCCGGACACCAGGTCCGCGGCGGCGCCGCCGACCTGCGTGCCGATCAGGCGCTGGGCCAGTTCGGCCTTTGCCTCGCCGGGCTGCGCCGGGTCGGTGAGGACCCGACGCAGCGACACCTCGCGGTCGAGCAGCGCGGTGACGGCGGCCAGCTCGTCGGCGAGCGAGCCGGCGTCCACGGACGTGTTGTCCGTCAGCGCGTCGAGACGCTCACGTGCGGCTGCCAGGGCCTCGCGGCTCGCTCCGTTCATCGAGCCGCCTCGGCCTTCTCCTCGAGGTCCTCGAGGAAGCGGTCGATCACGCGGCTCTGCCGGGCGTGGTCCTCGAGGGACTCGCCGACGAGCTTGCCTGCCAGGTCGGTGGCGAGCTTGCCGACGTCCTGGCGCAGCGCGGACGCGGCGGCCTTGCGGTCGGCCTCGATCTGCGCGTGACCGGCGGCGACGATCTCCTCGCGCTGCCGCTGGCCTTCCGCGCGCATCTCGGCGATGAGCGTGGCGCCCTGCTCCTGCGCCTCCTGGCGCAGACGCGCGGCCTCGTGGCGGGCCTCGGCGAGCTGTGCCTTGTACTGCTCAAGGACGCTCTGGGCCTCGGTCTGCGCGGCCTCGGCCTTCTCGATACCGCCCTCGATGGCCTCGCGACGCTCTTCCAGAACCTTGTTGATGGTCGGGAGGAGCTTCTTGGCGAGGAAGCCGAAGACGATGACGAAGGCGATCAGGCCGATGACGAGCTCCGGCCACGGCGGAATGAGGGGATTCTCCTTCTCCGCCTCGGCCGCCAGCTGAACCAGTGCGTGGTTCACATCAGTGCCTTTCGTCGAATGGGGCTGTCGTCGTGGTTCGTCTTAGTAGACGAACGGCATGACGAGGCCGATGAGGGCCAGCGCCTCACAGAACGCGAAGCCGAGGATCTGGTTACCGCGGATGAGGCCGGCCGCCTCGGGCTGGCGGGCGAGGGCCTGGGTGCCGTTGCCGAAGATGATGCCGACGCCGACGCCCGGGCCGATCGCGGCGAGGCCGTAACCGATGGAGCCGAGGTTGCCTTCGACCGCAGCGAGGGTCTGGAGAGCGGACATGCCGGTTCTTCCTTCTCTTTCAGTGACCGGTGGGGGTTGGCCACCGGATGTCTCTTGGGGTGTGGCGGGGCGGTGCTCAGTGGTGCTCGGCGAGCGCGCCCTGGATGAAGGTGCAGGTCAGGAGGACGAACACATACGCCTGAACCGCCTGGATGAAGAGCTCGAAGGCCGTCATCACGATGACCATCACGAACGAGACGGCGGAGTAGGCGATGCCGATGCCGTTCAGCATGTACCAGCTGGCGATCGTGAAGAGCAGCAGCAGGGTGTGACCGGCGAACATGTTCGCGAACAGTCGCACCGCGTGCGTGAACGGACGCACCAGCAGGTTCGAGGCGAGCTCGATCGTCATCGACAGCGGGAGCACCGCGCCCAGCGACTTGTCGTAGCCGGTGAAGTTCTTGAAGGCGCCGACGAAACCGTGCCGCTTGAAGGTCAGCGAGACCCAGGTGACGTACACGATCGCGGCCAGGATCGCCGGGTAGGCGATGATCGACGTCACCGGGAAGGAGGCGACCGGGACGATCGACCACAGGTTCAGCATCCAGATGAAGAAGAACAGCGAGACGGCGAGCGGTACGTACTTCTCGCCCTCCTTCTTGCCGATCGTCTCGTAGACGACGCCGCGGCGGACGAAGTCGTAGCCGGCCTCGGCGATCATCTGGAGCTTGCCGGGGACGACCTTCGGGCGAGCGAAGGCGGCCCAGAAGAAGCCCACGATGATGACGGAGCCGAGCAGGGCGAGCAGCATCGGCTTGTTGAAGTAGAGGCCGTTGCCGTCCGCGTCGCCCCACAGGGGCTCGAACATGAACGAGTGCAGGCCCGGAGCCGGGAAGCCACACCCGTCGAACAGGTGACAGCTCGTGTCGAAAGCGAGCGTCTGCGTCGGGTCAGCACTCACCGCGGGCTCCTTCGTCGTGGCGCATAGGTACGGCAACCTCGTTGTGTCGGCGCGGCGGTAGGCCGCAGTTCGGCACGGGACTGGTGTAACGGATGTGGGGGCGGCCGGGGGGCATCGAGCCTCGCGTTCGAGCAGGCGTCAGCTCGGATGCCCGCGCCCGCGATGCCGCAGTTGGCACCGGACGATAGCAGGGTCTCTCAGTCGCATTTATCCCGGCCCTACCTCTCACGACGAGTGCCCCGTTTTTTCGGGCTTGGTGCCCGAATCGGGTTCGACGTAGAGGATCTTGGACTTCATGTGGGCGCGTGTCTGTGCGGCGATCCAGGTGAGGGTGCCGACGACGAGCGTGAGAGCGAAAGCCTTGGGGTGGAACAGCGTGGTGTTCTTGAACACCGCGACGAAGACGAACAGCAGCAGGATCTGAGCCGTGTAGAGCATCAGGCCCATCGCCTGGAAGAGGTGCGGAAGCGATTTGGCAGTGCGCTGCAGGACGTAGAGGCCGATTCCCATGAACAGGATCACGACCAGCGTCGCCACCCCCGCGCCGACCGCACCCTTGCCACCGGCGACCACACCACTGACGACGGCTGCGACAGCGCCGACGGCGGCCGTGGGCACGGCGGCCTGAGCCAGGATCCGGACGTCGTTGGACGGCATGGCGGCAACTCCGCTTTCAAAGGGGGGGTGTGTCGTCATGGACGAGCGTAGTCCCGGGCTGAGAGTGACCCTCACGCCAAGGGACCGTCGCACTACGGTCCTTCGGCTCTGTCCCGGGTTCTCGTGAACCGTATCACAAACTATTTGATGCGGTCTTTACCTAGATAGTGTGCCAGCTGTCACACATGAGAGTGAAGGTGCGCGTCTGTGCGGAAACACGGTCGAGTTGTCTGGTATAAGGGCGGTTTGTCGCCCCGGTGAACTCCCACGCGTTGGCAATGCTTTAGTCAGATTCTTACCTTGGGCGTCAGCGCGAGGTCTCCGCCTTACGCCTCTCCGGGACGTGCGAACGGGCGCTCAGCGCGGTCGCGCCGTTGACACCCGCCACCCCCACGCCGACCGGGGTGCGCTGTTCCACCTCCACGGGCTCCGCGGCCACGGGACGGCGACGGCGGTAGCGCGGCGGCACGATGTGCTGGGCCCACATGGGGGCACGCGGGGTGAAGCGCGGCAGGAGCAGCAGGACGAGCCCGATCGCGCTGAGGAACACCACACCGAGCACGATCCACATGGACGCGGAGTTCACCGAGTAGGCGAGCGAGCCGAACGCGATCAGCGCCGACCAGAAGTACATGATCCACACGGCCCGGCTGTGCGAGTGCCCGATCTCCAGGAGCCGGTGGTGCAGATGCCCGCGGTCGGCGGCGAACGGCGACTGACCGCGCCAGGTGCGGCGCACGATCGCCGAGATCAGGTCGGCGGCCGGCACCGCGATGATGGTCAGCGGCAGCAGCAGCGGGATGTAGACGGGGACCGTCTGGTGCACGGCCGCCTTCTCCGACCCGGCGAACAGCTTCAGCGCGTCCGGGTCGATCTGCCCGGTGATGGAGATCGCGCCCGCGGCCAGCACCAGGCCGATGAGCATCGATCCCGAGTCGCCCATGAAGATCCGCGCGGGGTGCATGTTGTGCGGCAGGAAGCCCAGGCACATGCCCATCAGGATCGCCGAGAACAGCGTGGCCGGGGCGGCCGCCTCGATGCCGTACGAGTACCAGATCCGGTAGGCGTACAGGAAGAACGCCGCCGCCGCGATGCAGACCATGCCGGCCGCGAGGCCGTCGAGGCCGTCGACGAAGTTCACCGCGTTGATGGTGATGACGACGAGCGCGACCGTCAGCAGGGTGCCCTGCCACTGGGTCAGCGCGACCGAGCCGACGCTGGGGATGGGCAGCCACAGGATCGTCAGACCCTGCATGACCATCACGCCCGCGGCGATCATCTGGCCGCCCAGCTTGATCAGGGCGTCGATCTCGAACTTGTCGTCCAGGACGCCGATCAGCCAGATCAGCGCCGCTCCGGAGAGCAGGGCGCGCGGTTCGTTCGACTTCTCGAAGACCTCGCTGAGGTTGGTCAGGTGGTCGGCGACCAGCAGGCCCGCGCACAGTCCGAAGAACATGGCGATACCGCCGAGCCGCGGAGTCGGTTCCCGGTGCACGTCACGGGCCCTGATCTCCGGCATCGCTCCGGCCACGATCGCGAACTTCCGTACCGGCCCTGTCAGCAGATACGTCACCGCGGCCGTGATGCAGAGCGTCAGCAGGTATTCACGCACAGGCTTCCCCACAGGTCTCGCTGGCCATCTCAGCCCCACACCCTAGCGACGGACGCATATGGTTGGGGACTTCCGGGTAGAGCCGATGGTTGCACGTGCGGCTGTGCACGCAGGTGCGGATACCCCCGCTCAGGCCGGATACGGCGGAAATCCGCCGAGCAGATCCCGCACTTCTTCACGTGCCCGGGCGCTCTCGACCTCGCCGCGCACGACCCCCGCGAGCAGGGCGGCGATCCTCACCATCTCCGGCTCGCCCATGCCCTGGGTGGTGACGGCGGCCGTCCCGAGGCGCAGTCCGCGGCTGTCGGCGTGAGGCAGCGCACAGCAGTCGAGCACGATCCCGGCGGCCGCGAGCCGTCCCCGGGCCGTCCGTCCGTCGACGCCGAGCGGCGCCGGATCGGCCGTCACGAGGTGGGTGTCGGTCCCGCCTGTGGTGACGACGAGCCCCTGGCCGGCCAGCCCGGCCGCGAGAACCCGCGCGTTGGCGACCACCTGATGGGCGTACACGGCGAAGGCCGGTGTTGCCGCCTCGCCGAACGCGACCGCCTTCGCGGCGATGGTGTGCATCTGGGCGCCGCCCTGGGTGAACGGGAAGACGGCCCGGTCGACCCGCTCGGCCAGTTCGCTCCCGCAGAGGAGCATTCCGCCGCGGGGACCGCGCAGCACCTTGTGCGTGGTGGCGCAGACGACATCGGCGTACGGCACCGGACTGGGCGCCGCTCCCCCGGCGACGAGCCCGATCGGGTGGGCGGCGTCGGCGATCAAGTACGCGCCCACCTCGTCGGCGACCTCGCGGAAGAAGGCGTAGTCGATGTGCCGGGGATAGGCGATGGAACCGCACACGATGGCCTTCGGCCGGTGGTTCAGGGCCAGTGTGCGCACCTGGTCGTGGTCGATGAGCCCGGTCTCGGCGTCGACGCCGTAGCCGACGAAGTCGAACCAGCGGCCGGAGAAGTTGGCGGGCGAGCCGTGGGTGAGGTGGCCGCCGTAGGGCAGGCCGAGGGCGAGGACGGTGTCGCCGGGGCGCAGCAGGGCGGCGTAGGCGGCGAGGACCGCCGAGGAGCCGGAGTGGGACTGCACGTTGGCGTGTTCGGCGCCGAACAGGGACTTCGCCCGGTCCACCGCGAGCCGCTCGGCGACGTCGACGATCTCGCAGCCGCCGTGGTGCCGGGCGCCGGGATAGCCCTCGGCGTACTTGTTGGCCAGCGGCGAGCCGAGCGCGGCCAGTACGGCGGGCGAGGTGAAGTTCTCGGCGGCGACCAACTGGAGCGAGGTCGACTGGCGGTCGAGCTCCGCGAGCAGGATCTCGGCCAGCTCGGGGTCCTGCCGCGCGAGGACATCGGCGGTCTGGGGCGCATGGATGACCGACATGGTGGGCTCCGGGGCGTCGACGATGACGTACCCCCAATGTAGGCCCGGGGCCGGTGGGGTGCTCGGTCGTTACGCCCTTGCAGGTACACCCGTGAGAGCGGTGACCACCGGATCCAGCGCCTCGTTTATCTCGTCCCCGATCGAGCGGAAGAAGGTCAGGGGGGCGCCGTAGGGGTCGAAGACCTCGTCGGCCTCGGCGGTGGGGGCCAGGAGCCACCCGCGTAGAGCCGCTGCCGCGCGGACCAGGGCCCTGGCGCGGATGACCAGGCCCTCCTCCAGGGGCGGCAGGGTCGCCGGGTCTATCGCCTTCACCAGGCGGGTGAACTCCTTCAGGGTGAAGGTGCGCAGGCCCGCCGAGTGGCCCATGGAGATCACCTGCTGGCGGTGGTCGCGGGTGGCGGTCAGGACCAGGTCCGCCATGATCACGTGTTCGTCCAGCAGCTCCCGTCCCATGAAGCCGGTGGGGTCCGCGCCGAACTCGGCAAGGACGGTCTCCGCGTTGGCCTCCATGGGCGCGCCCTCATGGCCCCAGGTCCCCGCGCTCTCCACGACGAGCCCGCCCCACAGCGGGTCGCCGAGCCGGTCCGCCAGGGCATGCCGGGTCAGCCGCTCGGTGATCGGCGAGCGGCACACGTTGCCGGTGCTGACGTGGAGGATGCGGAAGCTGTCGCGCGGGAGCCCTGTGAAGGTCCGCGTCTCTTCCCCGTCCCATATGCCACGCCCCGCGTCAGGGGCCGTCAATTCGCCACCTCGAGGTCGGGTACGACCTTCCTGAGCTCTTCCGCGGAGATCGCGCCCGCGCGCAGCAGCAGGGGCACCTCGCGGGTGACGTCGACGATCGAGGAGGGGACGTTGCCCGGGGTGGGCCCGCCGTCGAGGTAGACGGAGACCGAGTCGCCGAGCATCTCCTGCGCGGCGTCGCAGTCCTCCGGCGACGGGTGACCGGTCAGGTTGGCGGAGGACACCGCCATGGGACCGACCTCGGTCAGCAGCTCGATGGCGACGGGGTGCAGCGGCATCCGGACGGCCACCGTGCCCCTCGTGTCCCCCAGGTCCCACTGCAGGGACGGCTGGTGCTTGGCGACGAGCGTGAGCGCTCCCGGCCAGAAGGCGTCGACGAGCTCCCAGGCCAGCTCGGAGAAGTCGGTGACGAGACCGTGGAGGGTGTTCGGGGAGCCGATCAGCACGGGGGTCGGCATGTTGCGGCCGCGGCCCTTGGCCTCCAGGAGGTCGGAGACGGCCTCGGAGGAGAACGCGTCGGCGCCGATGCCGTACACCGTGTCGGTCGGGAGGACCACGAGCTCGCCACGGCGGACGGCGGACGCGGCTTCGCGCAGACCGGTCGTGCGGTCGGTCGCGTCGTTGGTGTCGTATCGCCGTGCCATATCTAGCGGGCCTCCTCGTACACGTACTGCTCTGAAGTCTTGAGGGTGCGGCTCACGGCATCGCCCTGCGGGCCGTCGCGAACCTGGGGCGGTTGTTGAGGTCGGGGTGGTCGGCCGCGTCGGCCCAGCCCCGCTCCTCGGTGAAGATCCACGGCACCTGGCCGCCCTGGGTGTCGGCGTGCTCGATCACGACGACGCCGCCGGGGCGCAGGAGCCGGTGTGCGGTGCGTTCCAGACCGCGGATGAGGTCGAGGCCGTCCTCGCCGGAGAACAGGGCGAGTTCGGGATCGTAGTCCCGCGCTTCGGGAGCGACGTACTCCCACTCGGTGAGCGGGATGTAGGGCGGGTTGGAGATGACCAGGTCGACATGGCCGTCGAGCTCGGGGAAGGCGTCCAGGGCGTTGCCCTGGCGCAGGTCGACCCGGGAGCCCTCGACGTTCTTGCGGGTCCACCGGAGGGCTTCCTCGGACAGCTCCACGGCGTGCACGCGGGAGCGCGGGACCTCCTGGGCGAGGGCGAGCGCGATGGCGCCGGAGCCGGTGCACAGGTCGACGATGCGGGGCTCGACGACGTCCATCGCGCGCACGGCGTCTATGGCCCAGCCGACCACGGACTCGGTCTCGGGCCGGGGCACGAACACCCCGGGGCCCACCTGGAGTTCGAGGTAGCGGAAGTAGGCGAGGCCGGTGATGTGCTGGAGCGGCTCGCGCTGCTCACGGCGCGCGATGGTCTCCCAGTAGCGGGCGTCGAAGTCCGCGTCCTTCACGGAGTGCAGCTCGCCCCGCTTCACGCCGTGCACGAACGCGGCGAGCTCCTCCGCGTCGTTGCGCGGCGAGGGCACGCCGGCGTCGGCCAGCCGCTGGGTGGCCTGGGCCACCTCTGCGAGCAGCAGGCCGCGGGGGTTTGGGGGTCGTCCCCCAAATGATGGCTGCACGCAAGTCCTCCGTGTCGTACTCGGTCGTGCGTAGGTACCTCTTTCGCGGCCTTTACGCGGCCGCCAGCTTCGCTGCCGAGTCCGCGTCGACGCAGGCCTGGATCACCGCGTCGAGGTCGCCGTCCAGGACCTGGTCCAGGTTGTACGACTTGAAGCCGACCCGGTGGTCCGAGATGCGGTTCTCCGGGAAGTTGTAGGTGCGGATCTTCTCGGAGCGGTCGACGGTGCGGACCTGGCTGCGCCGGGCGTCGGCGGCATTGCGCTCCGCCTCCTCCTGCGCCGCCGCGAGCAGCCTGGAGCGCAGGATACGCAAGGCCTGCTCCTTGTTCTGCAGCTGGCTCTTCTCGTTCTGGCAGGAAGCGACGACTCCGGTGGGAATGTGCGTGATGCGCACCGCGGAGTCGGTGGTGTTGACGGACTGCCCGCCGGGTCCGGAGGAGCGGTAGACGTCGATGCGGAGGTCGTTCGGGTTGATCTCGACGTCGACCTCCTCCGCCTCGGGGGTGACCAGCACGCCGGCCGCGGAGGTGTGGATACGGCCCTGGGACTCCGTCGCCGGGACGCGCTGCACGCGGTGCACTCCGCCCTCGTACTTGAGCCGGGCCCACACGCCCTGGCCGGGCTCGGTCGCGCCCTGGCCGCCCTTGGTCTTCACGGCCACCTGGACGTCCTTGTAGCCGCCCAGCTCCGACTCGGTGGCGTCGATGATCTCGGTCTTCCAGCCGACCCGCTCGGCGTACCGGAGGTACATGCGCAGCAGGTCGCCGGCGAACAGGGCGGACTCGTCGCCGCCCGCGCCCGCCTTGATCTCGAGGATGACGTCCTTGTCGTCGCTGGGGTCGCGCGGGACCAGCAGCAGCCGCAGCTTCTCCGTCAGCGTCTCGCGCTGCTCGGAGAGCTCCTTGACCTCGGCCGCGAAGTCGGGGTCGTCGGCGGCGAGTTCCTTCGCCGTCTCGATGTCGTCGCCGGTCTGCTTCCAGGAGCGGTACGTGGCGACGATCGGGGTGAGCTCGGCGTAGCGCTTGTTCAGCTTGCGCGCGTTGGCCTGGTCGGAGTGGACCGACGGGTCGGCGAGCTTCGTCTCCAGGTCGGCGTGCTCACCGACGAGTTCCTCGACGGCCTCGAACATCTCAGGGCTCCTGTACTGCGGATGAAGGGGGAAGGCGGGCGACCAAAAACGCCGGTCCCGGCGCACTCCGAGGAGTGCGGCGTGGACCGGCGCTGGTGGCTCGCTACTTCTTGGCAGCAGCCTTGCCGAAGCGGGCCTCGAAGCGGGCCACGCGGCCACCGGTGTCGAGGATCTTCTGCTTGCCCGTGTAGAACGGGTGGCACTCGGAGCAGACCTCGGCGCGGATGGTGCCGCTGGAGATCGTGCTGCGGGTGGTGAACGACGCGCCGCAGGTGCAGCTGACCTGCGTCTCGACGTACTCGGGGTGGATGTCGCGCTTCAAGGTGTCTCCTAGTTTCGGGAGGGCGCCGGGTCGCCGCCGCGGGCTGCGGGAGCGTGAACCGGGGCCGACGTACCAGTCTGCCAGGACTGGCCGCATCCCCCAAAACGAGGGGTCGCAGCGATCTATTCCCAGCCCCCGGCGAGCGGTCCCCTACGACGTGACGACGCCCTTGGCCTGGCCCGTCGCGTTGCCCTCGGTGGCCGACCTCGGGATCGCCCGGTCGTTCTCCAGGGCCGTCCAGATCTGCTGGGCCTTGGTCTTTTGGACGATGACGCGGTTGGGGTTGGCCGGGTCGTACTGCACGGGCAGGGTGACCATGGTCATGTCCGCCGGGCTGATGCCCTTGAGGCCGCCGGCGAAGGAGACCAGGGAGTTGACCGAGCCGAGGTCGGAGTCGGTGGTGACGGCCTTGGTGGCGGTGTCGGCGAGGTCGTACAGCTTCTTGGGGCTGGTCAGCACGCCGACGCTCTTGACCTGCTTGACCAGCGCCTTGATGAAGGCCTGCTGGAGCTGGATCCGGCCGAGGTCGGAGCCGTCGCCGACGCCGTGCCGGGTGCGGACGAGACCGAGGGCCTGGGCGCCGGTGAGCTCGTGCGTGCCGGCCTTGAGGTCCAGGTGGCTGTCGTCGTCCTTGATGGCCCTGGTCGTGGTCACCGTGACCCCGCCGAGCTCGTCGACCAGCTTCTCGAAGCCGCTGAAGTCGACCTCCAGATAGTGGTCCATGCGGATGCCGCTCATGGACTCGACGGTCTTGACGGCACAGGCCGCGCCGCCTGTGGTGTAGGCGGAGTTGAACATGACGTCGGACGCGGCGTCGTGCTCCTTGCCGTCGGTGTCGGTGCACTCCGGGCGGTCGATCAGGGTGTCGCGCGGGATGGAGACCACGGTGGCCTTCTTGTGGCCCTCGTACACGTGGATGACCATCGCGGTGTCGGAGCGGGCGCTGCCGTCGTCGGTGCCGCCGCCGAGCTTCTTGTTGGAGCCGGAGCGGGTGTCCGAGCCCAGGACGAGGATGTTCTCGGAGCCGTTGTCGACCTTGGTGGGCCGCTCGCTGCCGAGGGCCTGGTCGATGTCGACGCTCTTGATGTTGCCGTTGAGCTTGAAGTACACGTAGCCGGCCCCGGTGCCGCCCAGCACGACGATCCCCGCTGCGACCCAGGCCGTGATCAGCAGGCCCTTGCGGCCCTTGCCGCGGGGTTTGCGGCGGCGTCCCTTGCCCCCCGGTATTCGGGGATTCGGCGTGCTCTCGGCTGACATGTGCTCCTCGAATCTCGTCCGGTCGGTTACCCCCTGCTGTCAGGGTCAGACGTGGTCGTGGAAGACCCGTACCGCACCATCGTCGCTCCGCCTGGTCAGACGGCGAAACTCGAGAAAGGGTTGCACAACGTGCTGTGACCACCACGTGAAGCAGTGGTCACAGCACGTCACGGGAGAAGCAGGACAAGCCCTGCTCACCAGCGGTTTCAGCCAAAGATGTCGTACTGCTGGAAACCGGTACCAACAGTGACCCTTGTGGCAAAGATCTCGCTGGTCGCCTTGCCGGTGCCCTTGTACAGGTAGAGCGTGCCGCCGGCGGTGCGGGCCACGAGGTCGGCCCTGCCGTCGCCGGTGATGTCGCCGACGGCGTCGAAGGCGTTGTAGCCGCTCCAGTTCGTGCGCACCTTGACCCGGGCCGCGAAGACGCCCGTGCCGGACTTGCCGGTGCCCTTGTACAGGTAGAGGTCTCCGGTGCTCTTGTTGCGGGCGAGCACGTCCGCCCTGCCGTCGCCGGTGAAGTCGCCGTGACCGAGGAGCTGGTTGTACTGGCTCCAGCCGCCGCCGACCCGGACGCGGGCCGCGAAGCTGCCGTCGCCCTTGCCCGGGTAGATCCACAGGACGCCCGCGGAGTCCACGGAGAGCAGGTCGGGCTTGTAGTCGCCGGTGACGTCGCCGGGGGTGACGATCCGGGCGCGGGTGCGCCAGTCGGTGAAGACCTTCTTGGGGGCGGCCCAGGCACCGCCGGTCGACGACGGGACGAACCGCAGCCAGTAGACGTCACCGGTGGCGGAGACGCGGTACATGAGGTCCTGGTAGCCGTCCCGGTTCAGGTCGGTCTGCCGGACCAGGTTCACGCCGTTCCAGTCGCCCCAGGACTGCGGGGTGCCGAGGGTGGTGCCCTTGGAGTCCAGCTCGTAGCCGACCTTGGTGGACGACTTGCGCACCCACAGGTCGGCCTTGTGGTCCAGGCTCAGGTTGGTGTCGTCGACGCGCGGGTAGGCGGCGCCGACGTACTTGCTGACCTTGGTGAAGACGCTGTAGGCGCCCTTGGCGACGCAGTCCGTGACGTTCCAGGAGACGACGCCGACGATCCGCCCGTTCACGACGAGGGGGCCGCCGGAGTCACCGCTGCAGATGGCCGTCGTACCGGAGTCACGGCCGCTGGCGGGCGGCCCTGCGCAGACCATGTGCCCCTTGATGAACCAGGAGCCGTAGGCCCCGGCGCAGGTCGTGTCCGACTTGATGGGCAGCGTGGCCGTCTTCAGCGTCTCGGAGATGTCGTCGCTGGTGGAGCTGGTGCGGCCCCAGCCGTACACCTTGGCGGTCTTGGCGCCGGTGGTGGCGGGGTCGTAGGAGGCGGTGTCCGTGGACGTCGTCATCCGGATCGGGGTGGCCTTGACGGGCGTCGCCAGGGTGAGCACCGCGATGTCGTTGTCGATGGTGTCCGGGTTGTACAACGGGTGGTACCACTGCCGCAGTACGGCCGTGGCGGTGCCGCCGTGCAGGTCGCCGTCCTCGGAGGGCAGCTGGGTGGCCCCGGTGACCACCGCGCCGCCCTTGGCCCAGTTGGCGTCCTTGACGCAGTGCGCGGCGGTGAGGATCTTCGTCGGCGCGACGACCGCCCCGCCGCAGAAGAAGCCGGTGTCGTCGCCGGTGTCCGAGGTGCCGTGGTCGTCGGTGTACCAGAGCTGGGCCATCCACGGGGCGGAGCTGATGGTGGTGGTCGTCCCGCCGATGACCATCGGGGACACGGTGGAGTCGACCTTGCCACCGCTCATCGGCGACCGGGTCACCGTGCCGGAGGTGTCCTCCGCCGCGATCGCACCGGCGATCCGCTGCTCCAGCTCGGCCTGCGACGGCGCGGACGCGGCGGCGGCCTCGACCGGCGCGTGCGGCCGGGGTCCGGCGGTGGCTGCGTTCGCCGACGTGGCCAGCAGCGCGGCGGCCACGGCGACGGGCAGAGCGATCCGGACGCGGCGTCTGTGACGCCCGGCGCCTCCGGACATGGGTATGCCCATGCGAGTCCCCCCTAGGGATCAGAAGCTCAGAGATCGAAAACTCGACCGAAGAGCGTGATCGTAACCCGCCAGGACACACCAAAAAGGGCCGCCCCCTGGAACAGGGAGCGGCCCTTTCTCGAAGGCTCGGCCTCAGTCGCCGTTGCCCGGCGTGGGCGTCGTCTTCTGGATCTGCATCAGGAACTCGGCGTTCGACTTCGTCTGCTTCATCTTGTCGAGAAGCAGCTCCACCGCCTGCTGCTGGTCGAGGGCGTGCAGCACCCGGCGCAGCTTCCAGACGATGCCGAGCTCGTCGGGGGCGAGCAGGATCTCTTCCTTACGGGTACCGGACGCGTCCACGTCCACCGCCGGGAAGATCCTCTTGTCGGCGAGCTTGCGGTCGAGCTTGAGCTCGGCGTTGCCGGTGCCCTTGAACTCCTCGAAGATCACCTCGTCCATGCGGGACCCGGTGTCCACCAGCGCGGTGGCGAGGATGGTCAGCGAGCCGCCGTCCTCGATGTTGCGGGCCGCACCGAAGAAGCGCTTCGGGGGGTACAGGGCGGTCGAGTCGACACCACCGGACAGGATGCGGCCGGAGGCGGGCGCGGCGAGGTTGTAGGCACGGCCCAGTCGCGTGATCGAGTCGAGCAGCACGACGACGTCGTGGCCCAGCTCCACCAGACGCTTGGCGCGCTCGATGGCGAGCTCGGCGACCGTGGTGTGGTCCTCGGCGGGGCGGTCGAAGGTCGAGGAGATGACCTCGCCCTTGACCGACCGCTGCATGTCGGTGACCTCTTCCGGACGCTCGTCGACCAGGACGACCATCAGGTGGCACTCGGGGTTGTTGTGCGTGATCGCGTTGGCGATCGCCTGCATGATCATGGTCTTGCCGGTCTTCGGCGGGGCCACGATCAGACCGCGCTGGCCCTTACCGATCGGCGCGACGAGGTCGATGATGCGGGTGGTGAGGACACCGGGGTCCGTCTCCAGGCGGAGGCGGTCCTGCGGGTACAGCGGCGTCAGCTTGTTGAACTCCGGGCGGCCGCGGCCGTGTTCGGGCGCCATGCCGTTGACGGAGTCCAGGCGGACCAGCGCGTTGAACTTCTCGCGGCGCTCGCCTTCCTTGGGCTGACGAACCGCGCCGGTGATGTGGTCGCCCTTGCGCAGGCCGTTCTTGCGGACCTGGGCGAGGGAGACGTACACGTCGTTCGGCCCGGGCAGGTAGCCCGAGGTCCGGATGAACGCGTAGTTGTCGAGGATGTCCAGGATGCCCGCGACCGGGATCAGGACGTCGTCCTCGTTGATCTGCGGCTCGCCCGCGCCACCGATCTCGTCACGGCCGCGACGGCCACGACGGTCCCGGTAACGGCCCCGACGGCCGCGGCGGCCGCCCTCGAAGTCGTCGTCGTCCTGCGGGCCGTTGTCGCGCTGCTGACGGTCCTGGCGGCCGCCGCCCTGCTGCTGGCCCTGCTGGCGCTGACCGCCCTGGCCCTGCTGGTCGTCGCTCTTGCGGCGGTCGCCGCGCTCCCCGCGCTCCGCGCGGTCGCCACGCTCTCCGCGGTCACGGCCGCGGTCACGGCGGTCGCGACGGCCACGGCCCTCGCCGTCACCGGCGTCGCCCTGCGGCTGCTGCTGCACGGGCGTCTCGGCCTTGGGCTCGCTCTTCGCCTCGGCCACGATCGTCTCGGTGCCGCCCGCGGGGGCGCCGGCCTCGGCGGTCGCACGGCGACGACGGCGCTCGGCGGGAGCGTCGTCGCCCCCGCGCTCGGCGGCCGGCTGGCCGGGGATCTCGATCTGCTGCTGGGCCACGGCCTTCTCGGCGGGGGCCTCGGCCTTCGCCTCCGCCTTCTTCTCGGCGGCGTCGCCCGTACGGGCCTTGGAGGTGGCGCGGCGCTTCGGCTTGGCCTCGGTGTCACCCGCGGCGGCGGCAGCCTTGGGAGCCGCGGCGCCTCCCCCGGCCTGCGCCTCCTTGATGACCTCGATCAGCTGGCTCTTGCGCATGCGCGCGGTGCCCTTGATACCGAGGCCGGATGCGACCTGCTGCAGCTCGGCCAGCACCATGCCGTCGAGGCCGGTACCGCGGCGCCGCCGGGAGCCGGCACCGGTGGCAGGCGCGGAGGCGTCCGTGGAGGGCGCGGCAGCGGTCTCCTCGACACGTGCGCCCATCAGATCGGTGGTGTCGCTCACGAAGGGTCCTTCCCTGGAGCGGACGTCGGCCTGTCTGGCTCGGCGACCGTTTGTGCTGTCCGACGGCGGTCCCATCCTTGTGGACCGTGCCGGGGCGGTGGTCCGCCTGAACGGCGGAGGAATGTGGTGACGGCGCTCCCGAGAGCCGTGGCACTGAGTGTCCGTGTCACGTTGGCTTGGTCGCACCGGTTCCGGAGCGTGCCCGGCAAGTCGCTCAGTGCTCGCGTACGATGTACTGCCCATGTACGTCGTACGGAACGCAGTGCGGCTTGGGAGGCTCCCGGAAGAATGTCTGTCCCGGACGGGGACGTGAAGCACCTCGCCATGGTGGGGTCGGGTGCAGACTTGAGATTAACACTACCGGATCCAACAAACATTCCCCCTCTCGAAATCCGGCACACGCCGGATCTCAGATGTCACTGGCGGCCGCGAGCGGGAGCACACAGGCCCCCTGGGCGTCGAGTTCCAGCCGGTTGGCGGCCCAGCCCTCGCCCGCCAGATGCGCCACCTTGTCGGCGCTGTCCGCGTCGACCAGCGCGAGCACGGTGGGCCCGGCCCCCGAGATGACTGCCGGGACTCCGTCGGCCCGCAGCCGCTCCACCAGTGCGGCGCTCTCCGGCATGGCGGGAGCGCGGTACTCCTGGTGGAGACGGTCCTCGGTGGCCGGCAGCAGCAGCTCGGGGCGCCTGGTGAGGGCCTCGACGAGCAGCGCGGCACGACCCGCGTTGGCGGCGGCGTCGACGTGCGGCACGGTGCGCGGGAGCAGTCCGCGCGCGGTCTCGGTCAGGACGGGCTTTCCGGGCACGAAAACCACCGGAACGATGGAATCGTGGGGTTCCAGCCTGATCGCCCGGGCGGCACCGGCCTCCATCCAGGCGATCGTGAAGCCGCCGAGCAGACACGGGGCCACGTTGTCGGGGTGGCCCTCGATCTCGGTGGCGAGCTCCAGCAGCGCGGTGTCGTCGAGCCGGGCCTCGCCGCCTATGGTCACGGCACGCGCGGCGACGATTCCGGCGCAGATGGCGGCCGAGGAGGAGCCGAGGCCCCGGCCGTGCGGGATGCGGTTGGCGCAGACGATCTCCAGGCCGCGCGGCTGGCCGCCCAGCAGATCGAAGGCGGTGCGCAGGGAACGTACGAGAAGGTGGTTTTCGTCACGCGGGAGCGTCTCGCTCCCCTCTCCCGCGATGTCGATGTGCAGCCCGGAGTCGGCCACCCGGACGACGACGTCGTCGTACAGCCCCAGCGAAAGACCCAGGGCGTCGAAGCCCGGGCCGAGGTTGGCGCTGGTGGCGGGGACGCGCACCCGGACGGCGGCGGCACGGAAGGCGGGACCGGCCATCTCTCGATGACTCTCCTTGAGCTGCGTGATTGTCGAATGACATTCGATGACGTACGAGGACCCTGCCGACCGCGGAGACGACGCGGCACCCCGCTGTACGCGAGGGCATATGCAGCGGGCGGGTTCGGTACAGCCTATCGAAGGAAGCTTCTGTGGCGACATAGGGCGCACAGGAGGCGCACGATGCGTGTCGTAAGCCCCCTGTGCACCCCCGGTAGGGAAGGCCCGGGTGTACGCCGGTTACCGCTGTCGCGCGCTGTTACGCGAGCCCGAGGCGCTCGGCCGCCGTCGCCGCGTCGACCGGGACGGTGACGGGCTGCGGGGCGCCCGCGACGGCCCAGTCGGGGTCCTTGAGGCCGTTGCCGGTGACCGTGCACACGATCTTCTGGCCAGCGTCGACCTTGCCCTGCTCGGCGGCCTTCAGCAGACCGGCGACGGAGGCGGCGGAGGCGGGCTCCACGAAGACACCCTCCTGAGCGGCCAACAGCCGGTAGGCGCGCAGGATCTCACGGTCCGTCACCTCGTCGATGAAGCCGCCGGACTCCTCCTTCGCCGCGAGGGCGTACTGCCAGGAGGCGGGGTTGCCGATGCGGATCGCGGTGGCGATGGTCGAGGGGTCCTTGACGACCTCGCCGCGCACGATCGGGGCGCTGCCGGAGGCCTGGAAGCCCCACATCCGGGGCGTCCTGGCGGCGATGCCGTCGGCGGCGTACTCCTTGTAGCCCTTCCAGTACGCCGTGATGTTGCCGGCGTTGCCGACCGGAAGGACGTGGATGTCGGGCGCGTCGCCGAGCATGTCGACGATCTCGAAGGCGCCCGTCTTCTGGCCCTCGATGCGCACCGGGTTGACCGAATTGACCAGCGCCACCGGGTAGTTGTCGCTCAGCGAGCGGGCCAGGGTGAGGCAGTCGTCGAAGTTGCCGTCGACCTGGAGGATCTTCGCGCCGTGCACGAGGGCCTGGCCCATCTTGCCGAGCGCGATCTTGCCGCGCGGCACCAGCACGGCGCAGACCATGCCCGCGCGCACGGCGTAGGCGGCGGCGCTCGCCGAGGTGTTGCCGGTGGAGGCGCAGATGACCGCCCTCGCGCCCTCCTCCTTGGCCCGCGTGATCGCCATGGTCATGCCGCGGTCCTTGAAGGACCCGGTGGGGTTGGCGCCCTCCACCTTGAGGTGGACCTCGCACCCGGTGCGCTCGGAGAGCACCTGCGCGGGCACGAGGGGCGTGCCGCCCTCGCGGAGCGTCACGACCGGCGTGCTGTCGGAGACGGGCAGCCGGTCCCGGTACTCCTCGATGATTCCGCGCCACTGGTGGGTCATTGCTGGTTACTCTCCTTCAACCCGCATGATGCTGGCGACACCCCGCACGGTGTCGAGCTTGCGCAGCGCCTCGACGGTGCCGCCCAGGGCGGCGTCGGACGCGCGGTGCGTGACGACGACGAGGGACGCCTCGCCGTCCTTCCCCTGCTGCCGAACGGTATCGATGGACACCCCGTGCTCGGCGAACACGGTGGCCACCTGGGCGAGAACACCCGGTTTGTCGGCCACGTCCAGGCTGATGTGGTAGCGCGTGACGACCTCGCCCATGCCCGAGACGGGCAGGGCGGCGTACGCGGACTCACCGGGCCCGGTCGTGCCGCTGAGCCGGTTGCGGCAGACGGCGACGAGATCGCCGAGGACGGCGGAGGCGGTGGGGGCGCCGCCCGCGCCCGGGCCGTAGAACATCAGCTGGCCGGAGGCGTCGGACTCGACGAACACGGCGTTGTACGCGCCGCGCACGGAGGCGAGCGGGTGGCTGAGCGGGATCATCGCGGGGTGCACGCGCGCGGTGACGGACCGGCCGTCCTCGGCGCGCTCGCAGATGGCGAGCAGCTTGATGGTGCAGCCCATGTTCCTCGCGGAGGCGAAGTCGGCCGCGGTCACCTCGGTCATGCCCTCGCGGTAGACGTCGTCGAGGCGCACGCGCGTGTGGAAGGCGATCCCGGCGAGGATGGCGGCCTTGGCGGCGGCGTCGAAGCCCTCGACGTCGGCGGTCGGGTCGGCCTCGGCGTACCCGAGGGCGGTGGCCTCGTCGAGGGCCTCCTGGTAACCGGCGCCGGTGCTGTCCATCTTGTCGAGGATGAAGTTGGTCGTGCCGTTGACGATCCCGAGCACCCGGTTGACCTTGTCGCCGGCGAGGGACTCGCGCAGCGGACGGATCAGCGGGATGGCACCGGCGACGGCGGCCTCGTAATAGAGGTCCTTGCCGTGCCGACCGGCGGCGGCGTGGAGAGCGGCACCGTCCTGGGCGAGGAGGGCCTTGTTGGCGGAGACGACCGACGCGCCGTGCTCGAAGGCGGTGGTGATGAGGGAACGCGCGGGCTCGATCCCCCCGATCACCTCCACGACCACGTCGATGTCCCCGCGTTTGACGAGGGCGGTGGCGTCGGTGGTGACGAGTTCCTGCGGAATGCCTTCGCGCACCTTGGAGGGCCGCCGCACCGCGACCCCCGCGAGCTCCACGGGGGCGCCGATCCGGGCGGCGAGGTCGTCAGCGTGCGTCGTCATGATGCGCGCCACCTCTGAGCCGACCACTCCACAGCCCAGCAGCGCCACCTTCAGCGGACGCGTACGCATCATCCGACCTCGTTTCCTCATACCGTCTACGGTGGGACCAGTCTCACTCACCGGACGGGAGTTTCTGCCCCTCGTCCGGATTATGAGACATCTATTTCATTTGTACGGGGGTGGAAGACCGTAGATCTTCCGTTCCTGGTCTGCGGGGGTTTATCCGACGTCGAGCCGCAGAAGGTCCTCCTCCGTCTCCCGGCGGACGATGACCCTGGACTCGCCGTCGTGCACGGCGACGACCGGCGGGCGCAGCACGTGGTTGTAGTTGCTCGCCATGGACCGGCAGTAGGCGCCCGTCGCCGGTACGGCGATGAGGTCACCCGGTGCCAGGTCGGCCGGCAGGAACGCGTCCTTGACCACGATGTCCCCGCTCTCGCAGTGCTTGCCGACGACCCGGGCGAGCATGGGCGCGGCGTCGCTGGTCCTGGACACCAGGGCGACGGTGTACTCGGCGTCGTACAGCGCGGTGCGGATGTTGTCCGACATCCCGCCGTCGACGGAGACGTAGGTGCGCAGCCCGTCGAGGGGCTTGACGGTGCCGACCTCGTACAGCGTGAACGCGGTGGGCCCGACGATGGCGCGCCCGGGCTCGACGGAGATGCGGGGGGTGCGCAGCTTGGCGGCCTCGCACTCACGGGTGACGATCTCGGTGAGCGCCTTGGCGATCTCGTGGGGTTCGCGCGGGTCGTCGTCCGAGGTGTACGCGATCCCCAGCCCGCCGCCGAGGTCGATCTCGGGAAGCTCGACGCCGTGCTCGTCACGGACGTCCTTGAGCAGCCCGACCACGCGGTGCGCGGCGACCTCGAAGCCGGACATGTCGAAGATCTGCGACCCGATGTGGGAGTGGATGCCGATGAGCTCCAGCCCGTCGAGCTGCAGCGCCCGCCGCACGGCCTCGGCGGCCTGTCCGCCGGCCAGCGGGATGCCGAACTTCTGGTCCTCGTGGGCGGTGGCGATGAACTCGTGAGTGTGGGCCTCGACGCCGACGGTGATCCGGATCTGGACGCGCTGCCGCCTGCCCAGTTCCTGTGCGATGTGCGCGACGCGGACGATCTCCTGGAAGGAGTCGAGGACGATCCGCCCGACCCCTTCGGTGATCGCGCGGCGGATCTCCTCGGTGGACTTGTTGTTGCCGTGGAAGGCGATGCGGTCGGCGGGCATGCCGGCGGAGAGGGCGGTGGCGAGTTCACCGCCGGAGCAGACGTCGAGGTTGAGCCCCTCTTCGTGCAGCCAGCGCACGACGGCCCGGGACAGGAACGCCTTGCCGGCGTAGAAGACGTCGGCGTCGGCCCCGAAGGCACCGCGCCACGCCCGCGCCCGCGCCCGGAAGTCGGCTTCGTCGAGGATGTACGCGGGGGTGCCGTGCTGTTCGGCGAGCGTCCTGACGTCGATGCCGCCGACGGTGGCGACCCCGTCCGCGGTGCGGCCGACGGTCTGGGACCAGACCTTGGGGTCGAGGGTGTTGAGGTCGGCGGGCGGGGCGGAGTAGTGGCCCTCGGGGAGAACGTCGGCGTGGCGGGGCCCGGCGGGGTGTGCGGAACGGCTCATCTTCTTGACTGGCTCTCTGTTCTCAGAGGTGTTCGGGTGCGTCGATGCCGAGCAGGGTCAGGCCACCGGCCAGCACCGCCCCGGCGGCTTCGGCGAGCGCGAGCCGGGCACGGTGGGCGGCCGAGGGTTTCTCCGCGCCCCGCGGAAGCACGGTCACGAGAAAGGGGAGAACGGCATCGGCGACGGTGACGAGGTGCCGGGCCAGACGGTCGGGAGCGTGGTGCGCTGCGGCGGTCTGGAGGATGCGGGGGTGATCGGCGAGGGCGTGACGCAGGGCCGTCGTGTCGTGTACGGCGGTTTCCTGTACGGCGGTTTCCTGTACGGCGGCTTGCTGTACGGCGGCTTGCTGTACGCCGGTGTGCTGAACGGCTGCGGCGGTGCCCCGTGAGTGTGGTTGTGGGCGCGGGTGTGGGTCTCCGGGCTCGGCGTGGAAGCCCAGGTCGGCGGCGTTACGGGTGAGGGCCCGGGTGCGGGCGTGGGCGTAACGGACCCGGAAGAGAGGATTGCTCTCCCGCTGGACCAGGTGATCGGCGGTGAGGCGGGGCCGGTCGTGCGGGGCCGGGTGGAGAAGGGCCCAGCGGGTGGCGTCCCGGCCGAGGGGGGTGGGGTCGGTGGGGGGCGCCGCGGGGACCGGGGGTGCCGGGGGGGCGGGTACGGGGCGTGCGTCGGCGTCGGGGGTGCCGTGGGCATCGACCTGGACGCCGAGGATGTCGGTCCAGGCGGGCTCGGGGCGGCCGGCGCAGCTGGTGCGGACGAGGGCGCCCTGAGAGCGGAGGATGCGGGCGACGGCGTCCATCACGACGACGGCGCGAAGCTCGTGGGGCGCGTGCAGCTGCACGAGCTGCCCGGTGGGCCGGTCGGCGTGGCCGTACCGCGGACCGCACCGCAGGATCTCCCGCACGAGGGCGGCCTCGGTCCCCAGCAGGCAGATGTTGAGGAACCCGGGTCCGGTGACCACGACGTCGCTGATGCCGTCCGTCCGCACGAGGTACTGCCGGAGGATCTCGGCGACCCGCAGCGGCGGCTGCCCGGCCGGCCGGGCGAGCCGGAGAGCGACGTTGCTGGCGTAGTCACCACAGCCACCGGGCCCCGGCGGCCCGACGTCGGCCCGTCCCGGCACGACCACGTCCAGCTCCCCGTCGTCGACAGCACGACGCACCGCGCGCAGCACGGTACGGGAGAGCTCGACGGGGGTCACGGGACAAGCGTATGGGAGGAGGGGGGTGGGAAAGCGAGCGGGTTTGGGCGGGGTCCGGCATGTGGGACAGGCGGATCACCGTGGTCACCGCGCCCCGGTGTTCGCGGGGCTCAGCCGCCGGCGCGTCCGGCCCGCTCGGTCTCGCCGCCCCCGAGCACACCCCCGACCAGCGGGCTGTCGCCATCCCCCGCACGCCGCCGCTCTCCGCTCTGCTCCACCAACTGACGTACCAGGCGTACGAGTTCGGCGGGTTCGAAGGGCTTGGCGAGGAAGGCGTCGACACCGACGTCGAGACCGCTGTCCACCTCGTGCTGCGTACAGGCACTGACGATGGCGAGGGGAAGGTGGGCGGTACGGGGGTCGGAACGCAGCTGGGCGGCGGTCCGCAGCCCGTCCAGGCGGGGCATGACCACATCGAGGGTCACGACATCGGGCCGCACCTGATGAACGACATCCAGACACTCGACACCATCGGCCGCGGTCACGACCTCGAGACCCTCCAGCTCGAGATTGACCCTGATCAACTGCCGGATGACCTTGTTGTCGTCCACAACAAGCACCCGACCCGACGCGCCTGGCACAACTCGAGAGTAGGTGCGGACCGGCCACCGCGTCCGGGTTTTCCCCACTTCCACCCCGTGCGGGGGCCGGACACCGGGCGGATGCCACCACGAAACCCGTTCCTGATCACCCCGACGAAGCTGGTAGTGTTCTACCCGTCGCCAGGAGCCACCAGCTCCCCACCGACACGCCCCCGTAGCTCAGGGGATAGAGCAACGGCCTCCGGAGCCGTGTGCGCAGGTTCGAATCCTGCCGGGGGCACCTTGCATGAGGTGCCCAAAGACCCCGTCACCAGCGGAAACGCTGAGGCCGGGGTCTTCGCGTATGTGCGGACGTAGGGCGCCCCAGGATGAATCTAGGTCCACTGCCGTGAGGTCACCCTGTGCGGGAGCGGGCGGCGGAGCTGGACGCGGTCCGGGCCCGCTCGGTGCGCTCGGTGCGCTCGGTGCGCTCGGTGCGCTCGGTGCGCTCGGTGCGCTCGGTGCGCTCGGAACACACGTGTATTGGAGGAGCGGTGCCCGAGTACGTCCTGGGTCAGAACAGGGACCTACACTCTGCCCGTGATCTCCGTCGCCAGCGGCCAGTCGGTCTATCAGCTCAGCAAGTGGTTCGGTAATTCTGACCTGGTTGTGTGGATCGTCCTGCTCGCGATCTGGTCAGTGACAGCCAAGTGGAGGCAGCCGGCTGCGGCACAGGGCGAGCACGAGGGTCAGCTGCAGCAGCTCGGCCGCAAACGGTCGCGCTGGATGGCGGTCTGCCTTGTCGCGGTTGCGATCTTGTGGCCCGTTCTTGGCTTCTTCTTCCTCCTCAACTTCGGTTGCGACTTCGCCTCGTGCTAGCTCCGCAGCAGGCAACGTGAGCTCGTCGAGGAGTGGTGTCCGACTCGGCGGGACATGCGGGCGCTGTGGGTCGCCCGAGAGGGAGGAGGACCGCGCGTCAGTCGGCTGCCGCTGTCGAATGTGGACGCCGTTTTGGTGATCCAGTTCTAGTCGTCGGCGTAGGTCCATTCCTCAATGACCCAGGTGTCGGACGCAGTTGATCGCCACGCGACGTGTCCCGGTGGCATGGTGGCCAGCTGCGCCAGCGATGGGTCCAGGTCCACGACGTGGTGGAGGTGGAGGACCGACGAGGCACCGGCACCGTTGGGATCGTGGACGCCGTCGCTCACGAGCCAGTCGTCCTCGTCGTCGTGGATCACGGTCAGGGCCGGGAACTCGCCGGCTGAGACGGTCCTTTGGATGATCGCGAGCAAGTCATGAGGGAAGGCGTCCCCTTCGAAGGCCCAGCCCCGGCAACCGCCGCTGCTCGTCGCAAGTCTGTGGGGCGCGGGTCGGGCTCCTAGAGCGGGTGGCCGCTGCGGGCCTTGGCGTCGATGATCCGCTGCAGATCGGCGTAGCGCTCGTCCTGTCGTGTTCCAGCCGCCAGGTCGCTCAGGGCGTACGCCGTGTAGATGAAGCCGTCCGTGGTGTGGAACTGGGCGCCCCAGTTGCCGAGGCTCACCGCGCTCACCCGCGACCACGGCAGACGTTGAGTGCCCCAGGGATTGACCATGACAATGGTGTCGGCCGTGAGTTCCAGGCGTACACGGAGGAGCGTCCACCAGGCGAAGAGTGCGAAGCCCAGCGCAACGGCTGTGGCGATCCCCGCGGATTCCACGGAATGCACGTCGGGATGGGAGAGCGCGCCCACCCAGAAGGACAGCGCCGCGGCCGCCGGGCCGGCTGCCAACACGTAGCCCATGAACCGGCCGGACCAGTCGACCCGCCATATACCGATGACACCGTCTCGCTCATCGTCCACGGTTCGCATGATCCTCGCCCGTGCCTCCCGGTGGAAGCGTGCCGGCGGCCCGTCCCACCCGGCATGCGAACGAGACGTGGTCGTCCTGCAGCAGTTCCACCGGCAGCCCGTCCGGGCGTGCGCTCATCTGTCCTCTTCCAGGTCTGGGGCATTGCGCTCGCGGAGCCCCCACAGTTCTCTGTTGTTCGGCCCGTAGAAGCGCACGGCTCCGGCGCGGACCAGCAATTGGCGGAGCTCGTTGCCGTCGAAGCCGCCCACTCGGCGTTCGATCACCTCGAACGACCGCTTGGGCTGGGCGCTGCGCAGGAGCTCGCGGATCGCTTCCTCGGCCATGAACTGGGTGCGCAACTCGGTGCGCAAACGCTCTTCCTGGAGTTTCAGATCTGCGGCGATCTTGCGCTCGCCTTGATCGATTTCATGCCGGAGACGGTCGGTCTGCGCCGATACGTCCGACTGGATCTTGAGCCTCGCCGCCAGATAGGAGATGCACGCGGTGATCAGGGCGGCCGCCGCAGCAATGACGGCGGCGAAGAGCTTGTCGTCCATGCGCAGGCCTTCCGCGTCGGTGTACCTGACACGTGCAGCACCTCATCGGGCTGCGCGTCCAGTGTCGCCGGGAACGGCGGAACTGTCCCCGGGCCGACCCTCGCGGGGGACAGGCAGCACACAGGTGCGGAGTTTGGGGTGGTGGTGGAGTGGTGAGGCGCCCCGGATGCACGATGAACTTCTTGCGGTTGCCCCTCGGGAGAGGGCTGCGGCGCGGCGGCCTGTGGAGCGGGACGCATTCTTCGACAACGTCAAGTACCTGGCGATCGTGCTGGTCGCCGTCGGGCATGCGTGGGAGCCCTTGCGGGACGGGAGCCGGACGGTTTCCGCGCTGTATCTGGTCGTGTACGCGTTCCACATGCCGGCGTTCATCGTCGTGTCCGGGTACTTCTCCCGGAACTTCGACGCCAGTCCGGGGCGGGTGCGGCGGCTGGTCACCGGGCTCGTCGTGCCGTACGTCGTGTTCGAGACGGCGTACACGTTCTTCACCCGGTGGACCGATCAGGAACCGGACCGCGCGGTCAGTCTGCTGGATCCGCTGTATCTGACGTGGTTCCTGATCGCGTTGTTCGTGTGGCGGCTGAGCACTCCCCTGTGGCAGCGGGTGCGTCATCCGGTGCCGGTCGCGCTCGTCGTGGCGATGCTCGCGAGTCTGACGCCCTCCATCGGTGACGACCTCGATCTTCAGCGTGTTCTGCAGTTCCTCCCCTACTTCGTGCTGGGGCTCTGTCTCCGGCCGGAGCACTTCCGGCTGGTTCGTCGGCGGGCCGTCCGGATGGTCGCCGGGCCCGTCTTCGTGCTTGCGCTCGCCCTGGCCTACTGGGCCGTGCCGCGGATGAGCGGAGCCTGGTTCTACCACCGGGACAGCGCCCAGGAGTTGGGCGCGGCCGCCTGGGTGGGACCGGTGATGACGCTGGTCGCCTTCGGGTGTTCGCTGGTCCTGGTGGGCTCGTTCCTCGCGCTGGTGCCCGGGCGGCGGACCTGGTTCACCGTGCTGGGCGCGGGCACGCTGTACGGCTATCTGCTGCACGGGTTCCTCGTCCAGGGCGCCCGGTTCTGGGGCTGGTACGGGCCCGCCTGGGTGCATGGGCCGCTCGGTGCGGGTGCGGTCGCCCTCGTCGCCGCCGCCGTCGTGACCGTGCTGTGCACGCCGCCCGTGCGACGCGCCCTGCGGTGCGTGGTGGAACCGGAGCTGCGGTGGGCCTTCCGGCGGGACGCCGGTCAACCGGTGCGCGGGTGAGGTGGGCGGGCGAGGTGAGGTGGGCGGGCGGGCGAGGTGGCCTGGTGAGGTGAGGTGGTCGGGTGACGGGACGGCGGGGACGGCGGCTCCCCTCCGCCACCACCGCCGCCTCGTTCCTGCCCGTCTCCCGGGACCCGCCGCGCCTACTTCCCGATGACCGACGGCACCGGGCTCGGCACGGTCGTCGGTTCCGCCGGACGGGGGCTCGGCACGGTCGAGGGCCGCTCACCCGGCACGGTCGCCGGCACCGGACGCGGCTCGGTAACCGGAGCCGAAGGAACCGGGCTCGGCCCGCCCCCCGGAACCGAAGGAACCGTGCTCGGCTCACCCCCCGGCACCGAGGGCACCGGACTCGCCTCGGACGGCCCTCCGGACGGCACGGCCGACGGCACTGTAGACGGCACCGCAGACGGCACTGTCGACGGCGCCTTCGAAGGCACCGACGTCGCCGCCGGCTTGGGCGTGTCGGAGCCCGTCGCCGCGCCCGCGACGGCGGCCCAGCCCCCCACGGCCACCACGCCTCCCGTGAGGACGCCGATCAGCAGACGGCGGCTGGGTCGGATGCGATGACGTTTCGTCAAGACTGCTCCCTGATGGTCGGGTCGGTTGCGTGAGAGGAGTACGGGGCACCGGCCCGGGCGGGTTGCACGCAGCGGACGGGAACTTTTCTTCCGTGGGCGTGCAACCTCGCGGGGCGTCCCGCCGTACCTCTGAAGGACAGGTGTGTTCGGTGCGGCGGAGGGTCGGGGCGGGTGCGGGAAGCAGTCCGGGAGCGGGAGTTCCGGGAGTTCGCCGAGGCCCGGCAGGGGCAGCTCAGACGCAGCGCGTACCTGTTGTGCGGGGACTGGCACCAGGCGCAGGACCTCACCCAGACGACGTTGATGAAGCTGTACGCCTCCTGGGGCCGGGTCCGCCGCGACGGCAACGTCGAGGCGTACGCCCGTACGATCCTCACCCGCGTCTTCATCGACCAGTACCGCAAACGGACTTGGCGGGAGGAGCCGACGGAGGACCTGCCCGAACCGGCGTCCGCCGAACCGCCGGTCACACCCGAGTTGCGGCTGGTGATGCAGGCCGCGCTGATGGAGCTGCCGCCCCGCTACCGGGCGGTGCTGGTACTGCGGTTCTGGGAGGACTGGAGTGTGGAGCAGACCGCCGAGGCGCTGCGCGTGACCCCGGGCACGGTCAAGAGCCAGAGCGCTCGCGGGCTCGTACGGCTGCGCGGGCTCGTCGAGGGTCTCGCGGGCGAGACGAGCGGGAGGTGAGAGAGGAGGTGGGACACGACGTGCACGACTCGGACGAGCACGTGGAGGGCGGTGCCGCGCGGGGCGCCTTCGAGGTCATCCTCGACGGCTCGCGGGAGCCCGCCTTCCCCAGTCTGACCGACGCGGCCGTCGTCGGCGGCCGACGGATCCGACGCCGTCGTACGGCCGTCTCGGGCGCCGTGGGAGCGCTGGTGACGGCCGTCCTCGCGGCCGGGGCCGTGGCCGCGCTGCCGGGGGCGGACCCGGGCCGTTCCTCGGTGCCGCTGGCCCCGGCGAGCAGTCCCCCGGCCGGCCCCGACGGCGGCCCGGCTCCGGGACGGCCGTCGCCGGTTCCCTCCGAGCCGGAGGCCGTTCCGACGCCGAGGAGCACGACGTCGACGAGCACGACGTCGACGAGCACGACGTCGACGAGCACCGCCCCGACGGGTGCTCCCGGGAACACCACTCCGCGGGCCTCGCCCGGGGCCTGAGGGGCGTCGGGCGCGGAAGGGATCGGAAGGGATCGGAAGGGATCGGAAGGGATCGGGAGGCCGTGTGACAAGATGCTTCGGTCATGCCCCACCAGAAAGGGACGATTCCCATGTCCAGGGTCGAGCTGACCACTAATTTCGGCCGTATCGTCCTCGAGCTCGCCGACGCCGAGGCTCCCAAGACCGTCGAGAACTTCCTGAAGTACGTCGGCAACGGGCACTACGACGGCACGATCTTCCACCGGGTGATCAACGGCTTCATGGTCCAGGGCGGTGGCTTCACCCCGGACATGGTGCAGAAGCCCACGCTCGCGCCGGTCCCGAACGAGGCCGACAACGGTCTCAAGAACACCGCGTACACCGTGGCGATGGCGCGCACCAGCGACCCGCACTCGGCGACCGCGCAGTTCTTCGTGAACGTCTCGGACAACGAGTTCCTCAACTTCACGGCCAAGAGCCCGAACGGCTGGGGTTACACCGTGTTCGGCAAGGTCGTCGAGGGCAAGGACGTCGTCGACCAGATCAAGGGCGTGCGCACCGGCAGCAGCCGTGGTCACGGTGACGTGCCCACGCAGCCGGTGATCATCGAGTCCGCGAAGGTCGTCGACTGACCTCTGCGGGAGACGTGCGCGACCTGCGCGGTGCCCACGGCGGTGCGCAGGTCACGCGGACCGTTTGCGGGCCGTCGTCTTCTTGGCCGGCGTCTTCTTCGCGGTCGTCGCCTTCTTGGCCGAGGCCGAGGCGGTCTTCTTCGCCCCCTGTGAGGACTTCGCCGTCGTCTTCTTCGAGGCCGCCGTCTTCTTCGCCGTGGTGCTCTTGGCGGTGGACTTCTTCCCGCCCGTCTGCTTGGGCGCCGCTCGCGCCGACTTGCGCTGGGGCAGCGTTCTGACCTGCGCCGGCTCCTCGCCCCGCGACTCCTTCGCCTCCCGCACGCTCTTCTCCAGCGCTGCCATCAGATCGAGGACCTTGCCGCTGGGGGCCTGTTCCGGCGCCTGTGGGGGTGCCTCGCCCGCGGCCTTGGCGGCGACGACCTCCTCCAGGGCCTCGCGGTACTCGTCGTGCAGTTCCTCGAGGTCGATCTCGCCGAGGGTGTCCATCAGGGCGTCGGCGAGGTCGAGTTCCTTGGCGCTGACGGTGACCTGGGTGTCGGGGGCGACGCCCTCGGGCGCGCGGACCTCGTCCGGCCACAGCAACCCGTGCAGGGCGATGGCGTCCTCGACCACCCGGAGCATGCCGAGGCGTTCGCGGCCGCGCAGCGCGTACTTGGCGATGGCCACCTTGTTGCTGCGCTTCAGTGCCTCCCTGAGCAGGGTGTACGGCTTGGCTGCGGGGGCACCGCCCGCCTGGAGGTAGTACGCGGCGTCCATCTGGAGCGGGTCGATCCGGTCGCCCGGCACGAAGGCCACGATCTCGATCGTCCTCGCCGTCGGGAGCGGCAGGTGGGACAGGTCCTCGTCGGTGATCGGGATGATCGTGCCGTCCGCGTCCTCGTAGCCCTTCCCGATCTCCGACTGGGTGACCTCGCGGTCCTCCAGTTCGCAGACCTTGCGGTAGCGGATGCGGCCGCCGTCCTCCGTGTGGATCTGGCGGAACGAGATCGAGTGGCTCTCGGTGGCGTTGACCAGCTTGATCGGGATGCTGACCAGGCCGAACGAGATGGCGCCGTTCCATATGGATCTCACCAGCAGCACCCTTTCTGGGGTATTACGCCTTTTGTCAGGTATGCGTGAGATTCTCATCGTATGACGCCGATCACAGAGGTGGAGGGGCGACGGCTCGCGCTCAGCAATCTGGAGAAGGTGCTGTATCCGGCCACCGGCTTCACCAAGGGCGAGGTGCTGCACTACTACGCCACGGCGGCCGAGGTGCTGCTCCCCCATCTGCGTGACCGCCCCGTCTCCTTCCTGCGCTATCCGGACGGCCCCGAGGGGCAGGTGTTCTTCACCAAGAACGTCCCGCCGGGTACGCCCGACTGGGTCACCACCGCCGAGGTGCCGCGGTCGGAGGGGCCGGCCCGGATGGTGCTGGTGCAGGACCTCGCGTCCTTGATGTGGGCGGCGAACCTGGTCACGGAGTTTCACACCCACCAGTGGCGGATCGGCACGCCCGACGAGGCCGACCGGCTGGTCCTCGACCTCGATCCGGGGCCGCCCGCGACGATCGTCGAATGCTGCGAGGTCGCGTTGTGGCTCAGGGAGCGGCTGGCGGCTGACGGCATCGAGGCGTATCCGAAGACCGCCGGGTCGAAGGGGTTGCATCTGCTGGCGGCCGTGCGGGGAGCGTCGTCCGAGCAGGTGTCGGAGTACGCGAAGGAGCTCGCCGTGGAGGCGGAGCGGGCGATGCCGCGGCTGGCCCTGCACCGGATGACCCGGAATCTGCGGCCCGGGAAGGTCTTCGTCGACTGGAGTCAGAACGCTGCTCGGAAGACCACGGCCGCGCCGTACACGCTGCGGGCGCGGGCGCTGCCGCTGGTGTCGGCGCCGGTGACGTGGGGCGAGGTGGAGGAGTGCACGGTGCCTGGCCAACTGGCCTTCCAGGCGGGGGACATGGGGCCTCGGCTGCAGGATTACGGCGATCTGTTGGGGCCGTTGCTGGATGGTGGGCGGGCGTCACGGTTGCCGTAGGGGCGCGATGGGGGTGCCGGGTCGGGTTGTGGGGCGGCTGCGGGGCGGTGGGGGCTTGTCGCGCAGTTCCCCGCGCCCCTGAGTGGGCTGCGGCGGACGGGGGTCAGACCTTGCCGCCGCCCCCGCGGCCCTGGGTGGGCTACGGCGGACGGAGTCCAGCCCCGCCGCTCCCGCCCTTGGGTGGGCTACGGCGGAGGGAGTCTTGACCCTGCCACCCCCGCGCCCCTGGGTGGGCTACGGCGGAGGGAGTCCAGCCCCGCCGCTCCCGCGCCCCTGGGTGAACTGCCACGGACGAAGTCCAGACCCTGCCACCCCCGCGCCCCTGGGTGAACTGCCACGGACGAAGTCCAGACCCTGCCGCCCCGCACCCCTGGGTGAACCGCCGCGGCCGGGGGTCAGCCCCTGCCACCCCGCACCCCAGGCAAGCCCCAGCCCACCACCGTCAGACCCTGCCGCCCCTCGCCTCCACGCGAGCCGCACCCAAGTCGGCCCTCAGACCTTGGCCCAGGTGTGGCGGTCGCGGGCCATTGCGTGGAGGGCCTCCACGTCTGCCGGTTTGAGGACGCCGCCCAGCCGGGCGAGGGCTTCGAGGTCCGTGTCGGCGAGGACGCGGACCTCTCGGGGCGGGAGGGTGACCGTGATGTCGGACGGGCCGACGAGGGCGAGGACCGGGTGGACCTCGGCCGTCAGGGCGTAGGAGGCGCGGTCGGCGTCGGCGCGCACGCGGCGCAGCAGCGGCCGTGGGTCGCGGCGGCCGAAGGCGACCGTCGGGTCGGCGACCGTGACCCGCTGCCTGCGGGCGTACAGCGCGTGCACGGCGAAGAGCCCGCCGGGGCCGATCGCCAGATGGTGGACGCGGTCGCCGCCGGGCAGCGGGACGGAGTGCAGGGTGTGCCAGCCCGCGCCGTCGAGACGGTCCAGCGCCTCGCCCACGGTCTGCTCGGCCTCCAGCGCGCGCAGGCGCGGGTCGCGGCGGATCCGGTGCGGGGGCCCGGGGTCCCGGTCCAGGGCGATCTGGAGGGCCTCGCCGGGACGGTTGGGCGCGAGGTCGTCGTCCGGGTGGAGGGAGAGACGGGCCAGTTCGGCGGGCGTCGGCACCGGGGGCGGGCCCACGGCCGGCTGGCCGGTCAGGAAGGGCCCGAGGACGTCCAGCACATCCTGTCTGCGGTCCTCGCTCAGCAGATTGATCCGGGACGCCTCACGGTCGTACCAGGCGATGTTCCTGCCGTCCGTGAGGCAGACGTACAGCCGTTCCTGACCATGGCGCCAGGTCGGTACGACGCGTAGTCCGCTCATGCACCATCACCCCATGGACCATGGGAACAGGCGGGGTGCTGCGCAGGCAAGAAGCCGGATACCTTTGGGGTGAGTTGCAGCGAGTTGCAGCGAGTTGCAGGGCTTGGCGCAGGGGCTTGGGGAGGCGCTGTTGCGAACCCGCAGGAAGCAACCCGACGTACCGGCTCCGGACCGGGCGTGGGACGAGATCGTGCCCGGGCTGTGGATGGGCGGACACGAGTTCCGGGGCCTTTCCGGGCAACGGGAGTTCGCCGTCGTACGGGACGAGTTCGAGCTCGTGCAGACGCTGCTGCGGCTGCCGGGCCACGGCCCCGATCCGGGTGTCGAGCACCATGTGTGGCCGATTCCGGACGGCCCGCTGGACGGGACCCAGCTCGCGGGCGTGATCCGCCTGGCGCAGGCCGCGAGCGACGCACTGGACGAGGGCCGCAAGGTCCTCGTCCGCTGTTACCACGGCTACAACCGCTCGGGCCTGGTCGTGGCGCACGCCCTGGTCCGCAGGGGGCACACGGCCGACGCGGCGATCCGGCTGATCCGGGGCCGGCGCTCGCCGTGGGCGCTGCACAACGACCTGTTCGTCGAGTACCTCCAGGCCGGACTGCCGACGGCCCGGCTGCTGGAGGAGCTGACCGAGTAGGGCCGCCCGGGCCCACCGGACGGCAAGAAGGACTTCCGTCCGAATAATGTGTACGGGGCCGACACCACCGAACTGCCCCGGACCCCAGGAGCACAGTGCCACCCGCCCGCCGCGCACCCCGTACGCCTCGTGCCGTCGCCGCCGTCGCCCTGCTGGTCGCGGCCGCGGCGGGCTGCGGCGACGCGGGCGGCCTGGTGGGCGCGGGCTCGACGCCGACCGCGATCAGCCCCGACCGGCTGTGGCCGCAGCTGACGCCCGCCTCCAGCCCGGCCTTCGAGATCGGCGAGGTGGACTCGGAGGTCGTGGCGGGCGTCTCCGTGCCCGGCGACGACATCCGCGCAGTGGCCCCGGTCGCGCTGGTCCGCGCGGAGATCAAGGAGGACCCCGGCAGCTACACCGGCTCGGGTTACGTCGAGACGGCCCGCCGGATGGCGGACTGCGGGAAGAAGGGGGCGGCCGGCAGGAGGTGCCCGGTTCTGCCGCCGTACTACCGGGACCTGACCGGTGACGGGCACAAGGACCTGACGCTGGGCTTTCGGCAGCTGCCCGGCAACGTCACCGCCGTACGCGTCTACACCGTCGAGAAGCACCGTCTCGTGCGGGTCATGCACTGGGAGGACGCGGTCAGCGGGGTCGAGCTGGCCGGGCGGTCCGTGATCATCCGTTCGCCGTCCGAGGTGGCCGGATACGAGTACCGGCTCCAGTGGACCTGGGACCCGCAGCAGAAGTCGATGCTGCTGACCCATGACGAGATGCTGCGCACCGGCAGCCGTGCCCTCGGGAACGCGCCCAGCCCGGCGCCCGAACCCTCCGCGAGCTCGCGATGAGACTCGCGCTGCCCCGCTGGTCCGGCACGCTCGCCGTCAAGGCGGCCGTCTTCATCACCGTGATGTGCTGCGCCCTCGCCGCGCTGCTCGGTGTCCTCGTGCATGTGTCGGTGACGAACCAGACCGTCGGCGAGGCCCGTGACCTGGCGCTGAGCCGGCTGAAGGAGGCGACCGCGGACTACGAGGCCGGGGACACGCTGATGTGGGACGCGGGCGTGGACCCGCCGGACCTGCCGGGCTCGCTGCGGACGCTGGCGGTCGCCGGGGACCGCGGCACGATGGTCGGCGAGCACCGCGGGCGCCCCGCGATGTGGGCGGCGGGGCCGGTGGACGGGGACCGGGCGCTGGCCGTGGAGGTCGACTACTCGCAGGGCGCGCGGACGATCGCCGGCCTCGACCGGGCGATCCTGTGGTCCTCGGCGCTGGCGATCACAGCGACGCTGCTGGTGGGGGCGTTCGCGGTGACCCGGGTGACCAAGCGGCTGCACGCGACCGCGCGGGTGGCCCGCCGGATCAGCGCGGGCGACCTGGACGCGCGGGTCGGCGATCCTCGTACGAAGGATCCGTCGCGGCCGCAGGACGAGGTGGCCGCGGTGGCCGCCGCGCTGGACACCATGGCGGGGTCGTTGCAGGGCAAGCTGCTGAGCGAGCAGCGGTTCACCGCGGATGTGGCCCACGAGCTGCGGACGCCGCTGACGGGGCTGCACGCGGCGGCCGAGCTGCTGCCGCCGGGGCGGCCCACCGAACTGGTGCGGGACCGGGTGGGGGCGTTGCGGACGCTGACCGAGGATCTGCTGGAGATCTCCCGGCTGGACACCGGGCGCGAGACGGTCGAGCTGGACACGGAACGGCTGGGTGCCGTGGCGGAACGGGTGGTGCGGGCGTCCGGGACCGACACCGAGGTCGTCGTCGTGCGGGATCTCGCCGTGGAGACGGATCGGCGGCGGCTGGAGCGGGTGCTGGGGAATCTGGTGGCCAACGCCCATCGGCACGGCCGGGGTCCGGTGTCACTGACGGTCGAGGGGCCCGTGGTGACCGTGCGGGATCACGGGGACGGGTTTCCGGAGTACCTGGTCTCGCACGGGCCGCAGCGGTTCCGTACGGAGGGCGGGGCGCGGGGGCATGGGCTGGGGCTGACCATCGCGATGGGGCAGGCGGAAGTGCTGGGGGCGCGGCTTTCGTTCTCGAACGCGGATGACGGTGGCGCGATCGCGACGCTGTCGCTGCGGTAGCCGCCGGGCGCTTCTCCTATGGCCCACTTGAAAGGGCGACCTGTGAGCACGCCTCCTAACGTGGCGAATAGTCAGGTTTGCACCCCCCTCACGGAGGTCTCCCCATGTCCCTGCGCTCCCGTTCCTCCATAGCCGTGACCGCCGCCGCCCTCGCCGTCACCGCCCTCGCGGCGCCCGCCGTCGCCGACGACGGGCCGAGCGCCGCCCGCAACGACGCGGGGCACACCCAGAGCCACAACGCGCGCCTGTACAAGGGCGTCGTGACGGCCAGTTCGCTCGCGCTGCGCGCCGCGCCGAACCGGGGCGGGCAGATCATCCGGTGGGCCGGCAAGGGCGAGGTCGTCACGATCTTCTGCAAGACCAACGGCCAGAACATCCTGGGCAACCGGCAGTGGTACCTCCTCACGGACGGCACCTGGGCCTGGGGTTCGGCCCGGTACATCAAGGATCTCGGGACCTCGCCACGCTGGTGCTGACACCCCGCGCAGGCTAGGCAGACATCACGCCCTATTTGGGTAAGTTCCGGACATGACCAAGGCCGGAACCGTCGTGGCCCCCGCGGACGCCCCCGTTTCCGCGGTACGCCTGCCCCGCCGCCGTGGCATCGAACTGGCCCTCATCGTCCTCGCCGTCCTGCTGTGCGTGTACGGCTACTGCGCTGTCGGCCTCGCCAGGAACGGCACCGTCCCGCCCGGCGCCGCCGGTTACGGCGCCGGGCTCGGCGTGCTCGCGCTCGTCGCCCATCTGGCGGTGCGATGGCGGGCACCGGACGCCGATCCGCTGCTGCTGCCCATCGGTGTGCTGCTCAACGGCCTGGGCCTGGTGCTGATCTACCGGCTCGACCTGGAGACGCCCGGCGACCGCGCGGCCCCGACCCAGCTCGTGTGGTCCACGGTCGGGGTAGCCCTGTTCATCGTGGTCGTACTGATGCTGCGCGACCACCGCGTGCTCCAGCGCTACGCGTACGTCTGCGTCGCCGCCGCGCTCGTCCTGCTCATCCTCCCGATCCTCTTCCCCTCCGTGAACGGGGCCCGCATCTGGATCCGGATCGCCGGGTTCTCCATCCAGCCGGGCGAGTTCGCGAAAGTGCTCCTGGCGGTGTTCTTCGCCGCGTACCTCGCGGCCAACCGCAACGCGCTGGCCTTCGCAGGGCGCCGGTTCTGGGGACTGCAGCTGCCCACCGGCCGGGTGCTGGGCCCACTGCTCGCCATCTGGCTGATCAGCGTCGGGGTCCTGGTCCTGGAACGCGACCTCGGCACCTCGCTGCTGTTCTTCGGGCTGTTCGTCGTGCTGCTGTACGTCGCCACGGGCCTCACCGGCTGGATCGCGCTGGGCCTGCTGCTGGCCGCCGTCGGCGCCTTCGCCGTGGGCTGGCTGGAACCGCATGTGCACAGCAGGGTGGAGGACTGGCTGCATCCGTTCGCGTCGATCGAGGCGGGCCGGGGGCCGAACCAGCTCGCGCAGTCCCTGTTCGCCTTCGCGGCGGGCGGGATCCTCGGCACCGGGCTCGGGCTCGGCCACTCCGTCCTGATCGGCTTCGCCGCGAAGTCGGACTTCATCCTGGCGACGGCGGGCGAGGAACTGGGCCTGGCGGGCCTGTGCGCCATCTTCCTGCTGTACGCCCTCCTCGTGGAGCGCGGCTACCGGGCGGGCCTCGCCCTGCGCGACCCGTTCGGGCGGCTCCTGGCGATCGGCCTCGCCTCGATCGTGGCCCTCCAGGTGTTCGTGATCGCGGGCGGGGTCGGCGGCCTGATCCCGCTCACCGGCATGGCGATGCCGTTCCTCGCGCAGGGCGGCTCGTCGGTCGTCACCAACTGGGCGATCGTCGCCCTGCTGATCCGGGTGAGCGACTCGGCCCGCGGCCAGTACGACGGCAAGGAGACCCCGTGACGACCCGAGGCCCCGGCATGACCCGCTACATGCGGCACGCGGCCTGCTTCTGTGCCCTGCTGTTCATGGCGCTCCTCGTCAACGCCACCCGCGTCCAGGTCTTCCAGGCCCGCGCGCACGACGAGAACCCGGCCAACCGCCGCGAGACCATCGCCCGCTACGGCCGGGAGCGCGGCGACATCCTGGTCGGCGGGCGGCCGGTCACCGGCTCCCGGGACACCGGGGAGCAGCTCCGCTTCGAACGGACGTACGCAGACGGGCCGTTGTACGCGCCGGTGACCGGCTTCGCCTCGCAGGAGTACGGCACGACCTTCCTGGAGCACACCGAGGACGCGGTCCTGTCGGGCTCGGACCCGCTGCTGACGCCGTTCCCGCTGTGGAACGAGTTCACCAGGAGACGGAACCCCGGCGGAAACGTCGTCACGACGCTCGACGGGGCCGCGCAGAAGGCGGCCTTCCACGGGCTCGGCGGGCGCAAGGGCGCGGTGGCGGCCCTGGAGCCGGCGACGGGACGCGTCCTCGCGCTGGTGTCCTCGCCGTCGTACGACCCGGGGGTGCTGTCCGGCAACGACCCCGGGGTGGGCCGGTCCTGGGCGCGGCTCAACGGCGACGCGGACAAGCCGATGCTCAACCGGGCGGTTCGGCAGACCTATCCGCCGGGTTCCACGTTCAAGGTGGTCACCGCGGCGGCCGCACTGGACGCGGGGGTGGTCACGGACGTGGACGCGCCGACCGACTCGCCGGCGCCGTACACGCTGCCGGGCACCACCACCTCGCTCACCAACGAGTCGGACGGCTGCGAGGACCTGTCCCTGCGGGAGGCGTTCCGGTGGTCGTGCAACACGGTGTTCGCGAAGCTCGGGGTGGAGGTGGGGGTGGGTGACATGACCGCCACCGCGCACGCCTTCGGCTTCAACGACTACGCGCTGCGGATCCCCTTCTCGGTGGCCCGCAGCACGTTCGACCCGACCGTGGACAAGGCACAGCTGGCGCTGTCGTCGATCGGCCAGTACAACACCCGTGCGACCCCGCTGCAGATGGCGATGGTCTCGGCGGCCGTCGCCAACGGCGGGCAGATCCGCCCGCCCTATCTGGTGGAGCGGACGACCACGGACGGCGGCGCCACGGTGGCCACGGCGGGCTCGCGTCCGGTGCGGCAGGCGATGCATCCGGCGACGGCCGCACGGCTGAAGGAGCTCATGACCCAGGTGGTGACCGAGGGCACCGGCACCAATGCCGCCATCCCCGGCGCGGTCGTCGGCGGCAAGACCGGCACGGCCCAGCACGGCATCGGCAACTCCGGGACGCCGTACGCCTGGTTCGTGGCGTGGGCGCAGGGCGAGCGGGACATGGAGCCCAGCGTCGCGGTGGCCGTGGTGGTGGAGGACGGGTCGGCGGACCGGGGGGAGATCACCGGGGGCGGGGTGGCGGCGCCGATCGCGCGTTCGGTGATGGAGGCGGTGCTGAACTCCAAGGAGTGAGACGGGGATTGAGCGCCGCCCGAGGACCGACCTACCGTTCGGTCCATGACTGAAGCCAACGCGTACCGACTCGCCCAGGTGAACATCGGCCGTCTCAAGGCCCCGCTGGACTCCGCGCAGTTGAAGGACTTCGTCGACAACCTCGATCCCGTGAACGCCGACGCGGACGCCGCCGACGGTTTCGTCTGGCGGCTGGAGGGCGACGCCGGCGACGCGACGGACATCGCCGTGTTCGGCGACGAGTGGCTGATCATCAACATGTCGGTGTGGCGGGACGCCGAGGCGCTGACGGCGTACATGTACCAGGGCCGGCACCGCGCGATGCTGGCCCGCCGCAGGGAGTTCTTCGAGCGGGTCCAGGAGGCGATGGTGGCCCTGTGGTGGGTCCCGGCCGGTCACCGCCCCACGGTCGCCGAGGCGGAGTCCCGCCTGCTGCACCTGCGCACCAACGGCCCGACCCCGTACGCCTTCACCTTGCGGAACCTCTTCCCGGCGCAGGGCGCGGAGCCGGTCACGGCGCTGGAGATCCCCGACGACCTCGGCTGCTCCGTGTGACACCGGCCGACCGCGCCCGCGGACCGGTCACGGCTCATGGATCCGCACGCCGGGCCTAAGGGGTGCCGCCCGCCTCGATCGCCGACGTGACCTCGGCGACGCGCTCCCGCTCCTCCGCCGCGAACCGCTCGGCGCCCAGTTTCTCGGCGATCTCCTCGTCCTGGGCCATCAGGAGGTCGAGGTTGGAGTTGCCCATCTCGAAGACGCCCATGTCGACATAGGCCTGCTGGAGGCGTTTGCCCCACAGGCCGATGTCCTTGACGCAGGGGACGATCCGGGAGAAGAGCAACTGGCGGAACAGGGCGAGGAATTCGGACCGTTCGGCGTACTCCTCGGCCTCCGCCTTCGGGATGCCGAAGTTCTCCAGGACCTCGACCCCGCGCAGGCGGTCGCGCATCAGGTGGCAGCCCTCGATGACGAACTCCTCGCGTTCGCGCAGTTCGGCGTCGGTGAGCTGCTTGTAGTAGTCGCGCAGCGCCATGCGGCCGAAGGCCACGTGCCGGGCCTCGTCCTGCATGACGTAGGCGAGGATCTGCTTGGGGAGGGGCTTGTCGGTGGTGTCGCGGATCATGCCGAAGGCCGCCAGCGCGAGGCCCTCGATGAGGACCTGCATGCCGAGGTAGGGCATGTCCCAGCGGGAGTCGCTCAGTGTGTCGCCCAACAGGGACCGCAGGTTGTCGTTGATCGGGTACAGCATCCCGATCTTCTCGTCGAGGAAGCGGCCGTAGATCTCCGCGTGCCGCGCCTCGTCCATCACCTGGGTCGCCGAGTAGAGCTTGGCGTCGAGGTCGGGTACGGACTCCACGATCCGCGCGGCGCACACCATCGCGCCCTGCTCGCCGTGCAGGAACTGGCTGAACTGCCAGGAGGCGAGGTGCTTGCGGAGCTCGCCCTTGTCCCGGTCGGTGAACTTCGTCCAGTACTTGGTGCCGTAGAGGGAGATGGACTCGTCGGGGGTGCCGAGGGGGTCATGGGGGTCGACCTCGATGCTCCAGTCGATGCGCTTCTGCCCGTCCCACTGCTTGTCCTTGCCCTTCTGGTAGAGGGCGAGCAGGCGGTCGCGGCCGGAGCCGTTCTCTTGGCCGACAAACATGGCCTCCCAGCTGAAGCGGGCCATGCCCGTCGCCGGCACCTGCCAGTGGGGGTCTCCGGGATCCGTGGCGTACAGGTCGAAAGTCGGCATGTCCCGCAGGCTGCCCCTTTGTAGACGCCGGGTCAACAAGTCCTGCGCAAGGGATTGACGGTCTTGCTGACATCCAGTCTCATAAGACCCATGACGAGTCTGACAGATGTCGACGCGCTCGAAGGGCTGCGTGACGCGCTCGGTCTGCTCAAGGACCGGGAGCAGGTGGCCGAGCGACTGCTCGACTCCTCCAGGAAGCACTCCTTCGACCCCGACGAGGAACTCGACTGGGACGCGCCCTTCGAGGAGGGCAAGTGGTTCTGGCCGCCGGAACTGGTCTCGCTCTACGACACCCCGATGTGGAAGCGGATGAGCGAGGAGCAGCGGATCCTGCTCTCCCAGCACGAGGCCGCGGCGCTGGCCTCGCTGGGGATCTGGTTCGAGATCATCCTCATGCAGCTGCTGTGCCGCCACATCTACGACAAGGCGGCCACGAGCGCACATGTGCGGTACGCCCTCACCGAGATCGAGGACGAGTGCCGGCACTCCAAGATGTTCGCGCGGCTGATCTCCCGGGGCGAGACACCCTGGTATCCGGTCAGCCGGGCGCACCAGCAGCTCGGACGGCTGTTCAAGACGATCTCCACGACACCGGGATCCTTCACGGCGACGCTGCTCGGTGAGGAGATCCTCGACTGGATGCAGCGGCTGACGTTCCCGGACGAGCGGGTGCAGACGCTGGTCCGGGGGGTGACGCGGATCCACGTGGTGGAGGAGGCCCGGCATGTGCGGTACGCCCGTGAGGAGCTGCGGCGCCAGATGCTGACCGCTCCGCGGTGGTCGCAGGAGTTCACCCGGGTCACGTCCGGGGAGTTCGCGCGGGTGTTCTCGGTCGCCTTCGTGAATCCGGAGGTCTACACGAATGTGGGCCTGGACCAGCGGGAGGCGCTGGCGCAGGTCCGCGCAAGCGGGCACCGGCGGGAGGTCATGCAGACCGGGGCGAAGAAGTTGACCGACTTCCTGGACGACATTGGTGTTCTGAGGGGTGTCGGGCGGCGGCTGTGGAGGTCGTCGGGGCTGCTGGCCTGATGTCGGGTGCGGGCCGGCGGGGGCCGGCCGCGCAGTTCCCCGCGGTCCTTCAGCCGGTCCGGCCGAGTTCGTCCAGGGGCACCGGGAACTGCGCGACCAGCCACAACGGCGCCGCGGACGGCCGACTACCCTTCGAGGCATGACCCCATCCGCCCCCGCCTACCGTCGCCTCAGCGTCGAGGAACGCCGCGCCCAGCTTCTCGACGCCGCCCTGGGACTGTTCGCGCACCGCGCCCCCGAGGACGTCTCCCTCGACGACGTGGCGGAGGCGGCCGGAGTCTCCCGGCCCCTCGTCTACCGGTACTTCCCCGGCGGCAAGCAGCAGCTCTACGAGGCCGCGCTCAGGACCGCCGCCGACGAGCTGGAGCAGTGCTTCGACGAGCCCCGGGAGGGGCCCCTCCTCGTCCGTCTCTCCCGCGCCCTCGACCGCTATCTCTCCTTCGTCGACGAGCACGACGCCGGTTTCAGCGCCCTGCTCCAGGGCGGCAGCGTCGTCGAGACGTCCCGGACCACCGCCATCGTCGACGGCGTACGACGGGCCGCGGCCGAGCACATCCTCAGACATCTCGGCGTCAGCGAACCAGGCCTGCGGCTGCGCATGACCGTACGGATGTGGATCACCGCGGTGGAGGCGGCCTCCCTGATCTGGCTCGACGAGGACAAGCAGCCCCCCGTGGAGGAACTGCGCGACTGGCTGGTCGAGCAGTTCGTCGCCGTGCTCTCCGTGACCGCGAACCGTGACCCGCAGACCGCCGCGCTGGTCACGGCCCTCGCGGCGGATGGCTGACACTGGTGCCGTGAAGAGCGAAGACACCCCCTTCGAGGGCGGCCCCATGGACGGCCGGGTGCTGCCCGTGCTGCTGGGACCCACGGGCCACCCGCCGAAGACGTACCGCATCCCCGTCCCCGACGCGGCCGGCGGCCCGCCCTCCGTGCTGGTCTACCGCCGTGTTCCGAGGGGCCACACCAGGCTGGGGATCCAGAAGGGGTGGAAGTACGAGTACGACCCCGAGGGCAGGTCGGGCGAGGGGCTGAAATGGCCCTGGTCCAAGCCCGACAGGCCGTCCGACACCGACGGGTGACGAGGTTGCGCCGAACCGCCCACACCCGGCGCGCGAAGTCGCCGGCGCCGTCCGATGCTCGCCGTGCGGAACAGAGGGGCTGCTCCGCACGGGAGGTGATGACGTGTCAGGAAGGCTACTGCGTCTGGTGTGTACGGCGGCCGTGGCGGCCGGCACCGTCCTCGCACCGCTGCCCGCGGCGGCCGTACCGGAACCGGAGCCGCGCGAGCGATCCGTCGCCGATCTGCTGACGGACCTTCAGCGGCTGTACCGGGAGGCCGAGGAGGCCACCGAGACCTACAACGCCACCGAGGAGAAACTGAGGGCGAAGCGGGCCGAGGTGACCCGCCTCGACACCGAACTCTCCCGGGCCCGGCTCTCCCTGCACGACAGCCGGGGTGCCGCGGGGCGGCTGGCCCGGCAGCAGTACCAGAGCGTCACGGACATCTCGCCGTACGTCCGTCTCCTGCTCGCCCACGATCCCCAGCACGCTCTCGAACAGGGCCATGTCATCGGCCAGTTGGCCCGGGAGCGGGCGCAGCGGGTGGTCGCCCTGACCGGCGCCGAGCGCCGCGCGGACGAGCTCGCCCGCAAGGCCCGCAAGGCCCTGGACGACCAGCTCACCCTCGCCGCCCGGCAGAAGGAGGACCGGGACGACGTACGGGACAAGCTCACCGGAGTGGAGGAACTCCTGGCCTCCCTCACCGCCGAACAGCTCACCAGGCTGGCCGAGTTCGAGGAGAAGGGCGTCGAGAAGGCCCAGCAGGAGCTGACGACCTCGGGCGCCCTCGGCGACGAGGAGCGCGGTCCGACCGCCGAGGGCGAGAAGGCCCTGGAGTACGCCCGGCGCCAGCTCGGGAAGCCGTACGAGTGGGGCGCGGAGGGCCCGCGGACGTACGACTGCTCGGGTCTGACGTCCCAGGCCTGGGCCCATGCCGGCTCCCCGATCCCGAGGACCAGCCAGGAGCAGTGGGCCCGGCTGCCGAGGGTCGACCTGAAGGACCTGCGCCCGGGCGACCTGGTGATCTACTTCCCCGAGGCCACGCACGTGGCGATGTACGTGGGCAAGGGGCACGTCATCGAGGCCCCGAGAACGGGCGAGAAGGTGAAGGTCTCCCCGATCGCGTCCCACCCGATCCTCGGAGCCGTCCGTCCGGATGACCCATCGGGGGCGCGGGGAACCGGGCGACCGGCCACGACACACGCGCAGCCGCCGGCGCTCCCCGCCCCCGACGACGGTCAGGCCCCGGTCACCGAAGCCAGGTAGGCGCCCGTCTTCTCCGGGTCGTAGAAGAAGTTCTCGAAGTCCGCCGGGTCGTCGAAGCCGTTGGCGAAGCGGTCCGCGACCGGCTGCAGCTGTCCCGCCGCGCCGATCAGGTTCAGGATGTGCTCCGGCGGCGGGCCGAGCATCGCGTTGGTCCACTTGGTGACGTGCTGGGCCGTGGCCCAGTACCGCTCGAAGGTCCCCCGCATCCACTCCTCGTCGAACTCCTTCTCGCCCTGGTCGAGGATCGATGCGAGATAGGAAGCCGCGCACTTGGACGCGGAGTTGGAGCCCTGCCCGGTGATCGGGTCGTTGGCGACGACGACGTCGGCCACGCCCAGGACCAGTCCCCCACCGGGCAGGCGGCCTATCGGATTGCGCACGGTGGGCGCGTAGCGGCCGGCCAGGGTGGCGCCGGCGTCCGTGAGTTCGACGTGCGTGGCGCGCGCGTACTCCCAGGGCAGGAACTTCTCCATGAGTTCCAGGGTCAGGGAGAGGTGTTCCGCCGGGTCCTTCACGCCGTTGAAGACGTCGAGCGGGCCGCCGGGTATGCCCTCCCAGAAGAGGATGTCGGCGCGTCCCGAGGTGGTGAGCGTCGGCATGACGAACAGTTCGCCGACGCCGGGGACGAGGTTGCACCGTACGGCCTCGGTGTCCGGGTGCTCGGGGCGCGGGCCCAGGCCGTGGACGTAGGAGACGGCGAGCGCGCGCTGCGGCTCGCTGTACGGGGAGCGCTCCGGGTCGCGGGCGAACATCGACACCAGTTCGCCCTTGCCCGCCGAGACCAGCACGAGGTCGTAGGTGCGGGAGAAGTAGTCGAGGTCGCCGACCGCCGCGCCGTGGATGACGAGCTGGCCGCCGCGCTGCGCGAACGTCTCCATCCAGCCGGCCATCTTCACCCGCTGGTCGACCGACTGCGCGTACCCGTCGAGGCTGCCCAGCCAGTCGATCGCGCGCTGCGAGGGCCCCGGGTCGAACGAGCCGGGGGCCGCCACCGAGACGCCGAGTCCCTCGATCTTCGGGGCCTGGGACTCCCAGAAGTTCAGCTGGAGATCGCGCTCGTGCTGGAGTGCCGTGTGGAACATGCACTGCGTCGACATGACCCGGCCGGAACGGATCTCGTCCGCCGTCCGGTTGGACATCAGGGTGACCTCGTACCCGTGCAACTGGAGGCCGAGGGCGAGCTGGAGTCCGGACTGGCCGGCTCCGACGACGAGTATCTTCCGCATGCGGGTGCTGGCTCCTAAGGGGCTGCTCGGGCGTCTGAGGGGGGCTACTCGGGCGTCTCGTCCAGCGCGTGGCCGACGAGGGACAGGAGGGTCTCGAGGACCGAGATCTTCCGCCGCGCGTCCATGATCATGACAGGTATGCGCGGGGGGACGCTGAGCGCCTCCCGCACGTCCTGGGGCTCGAACCGCTCGCTGCCGTCGAAGTGGTTGACCGCGACGACGTACGGCAGTCCGCAGCTCTCGAAGTAGTCGAGCGCGGGGAAGGAGTCCTTGAGGCGGCGGGTGTCGGCCAGCACGACCGCACCGATCGCGCCGCGCACCAGGTCGTCCCACATGAACCAGAACCGCTCCTGGCCCGGGGTGCCGAAGAGGTAGAGGACCAGGTCGTCGTCGAGCGTGATGCGGCCGTAGTCCATGGCCACGGTCGTGGTGACCTTCTCCGGGGTGCCGGTGAGGTCGTCGACCTCCTCGCTGGCCTCGGTCATCAGCGCCTCCGTCTGGAGGGGCTCGATCTCCGAGACGGTGCCGACGAGGGTGGTCTTGCCGACGCCGAAGCCGCCGGCCACGACTATCTTGGTGGCGATGGGGGCCCGGGTGCGGTCCGTCTGCCAGGACTTCAGGTCGTCGTCGGTGTCCTGGAACGCGGTGTCGCTAAAGGCGACGGAGTCCATTCAGCACCCTTTCCAGCAGAGCGCGGTCGGGACGGCCGGTACCGTGACCGGTCCCGGTGCCGTACACACGGATCTTTCCCTGGTCCGCGAGGTCGCTGAGGAGCACCCGGACCACACCGAGCGGCATCTTCAGCAGCGCGGCGATCTCGGCCACCGTGCGCATCCGGCGGCACAGTTCGACGATGGCCCGCAGCTCCGGCATGACCGTGGAGCGCAGCGAGCCGTTGGTCAGCTCCTTGCGCTCCTCGGGAGCTTCGAGAGCCGCGACGAACGTCTCCACGAGCAGGACGTGGCCGAAGCGGGTACGGCCGCCGGTGAGCGAGTACGGGCGTACCCGGGCGGCCTTGCGGTCGCCGCCGCGGACCGGGAGCTCGGGCCTGTTCGTCATCGGGCGCTCCCTGTCTCGTCGTTCTCCAGCGACTGGCGCAGCTCGCTGCGGAGTTCGGGGGTCAGGACGTGTCCCGCGCGGCCGACGAACAGTGCCATGTGGTACGCCACCACGCTCATGTCGCAGTCCGCGGCGCCGTGCACGCCGAGCAGCGAACCGTCGCTGATCGACATCACGAACAGGCTGCCGTCGTCCATCGCGATCATGGTGTGCTTGGTGGCGCCGAAGTCCATGAGCTTGGCGGCGCCGAGGGTGAGGCTGCCGATGCCGGAGACGATGGTCGCGAGGTCGGCGGACGAGCCTCGCGGGCCGGAGGGTTTCCCGTCCCGGGCCTCGCGTGCCTCCGCGTTCCGCTCGGCGTCGGAGGAGAGCAGGAGCAGGCCGTCGGAGGAGACGACGGCGACGGACTGTACGCCGGGGACCTCCTCGACGAGGTTGGTCAGCAGGAAGTGGAGATTGCGGGCCTCACGACTCAGACCGAAGGTACTGGGCGCGGTCAACTGCTTGCCTCCTCGGCTGTGCCCCCCGTGGCTTCTTCGGACGCGGTGCGTTGTGGTGCGGCCGGCAGCTTGGTCTCGCCGGTCTGTTCCTTGATCTCGGCCTCCACGTCACGGTGGCCGGCCTCCGCCCCCTGGCGGAAACCGCCGAGCCTGCGACGGAGTGCGTCGGCGTCCACGGACGCGTTGCGCCGGCGTGGGGCCGGGGTGGTGGGGGCGGTGATCTTGGGGGTGCGCTTGGGGAGGCCCTTGTCGGTCAGGGGCTCCTCGTCGGCGCGGGTGTGCTCGGTCTCGGCCTCGGCGGTCGCGGGTTGGGCGACTGCGAGGTCGGGGGCCGCGGGCTCGGGGGCCGCGGGTTCGGCGGCTGCGGGTTCGGCGGCTGCGGGTTCGGGGATCGCGGGCTCGGGGGTCGCCGGCTCCTCGTGGACGGGGTCCGGCTCCCCCTGGGCCGGGACCGGGGCCAGGAGTTCCATGGTGGTCTCGGCCGGGGACTCCGCCTCCGCGTGGCGTACGGCCTTCTCGGCCGGGGACTCCGCCTCCGCGTGGCGTACGGCCTTCTCGGCCAGGTCCACCAGGGGGTCGCCGCCCTTCGCACGGCCGCTCAGGACGTTGGAGTTGACCTCCGCGTCGGCGCCGGGGAGGGAGAAGGAGGGAGCCGCGCCGGTGACCGGGCCGGAGCCGGCGGCCGGTACGGCGGACGCGGGCGCGGCGGTGAGCAGCGGCTTGGGCAGGACCACCACCGCGGCCACACCCCCCTGCTTCTGCTCGCGCAGCTGCACGCGCACACCGTGCCGGTGGGCGAGGCGGGCCACGACGTACAGGCCGAGGCCGAGACCCTCGCCGCCCTCGTCGTACGACTCGTAGGCGGCCTCGGGATCGAACTCGGCGAGGCGGGAGTTGAGGGTGGTCATCCGCTCGGCGGTCATGCCGATGCCCTCGTCCTGGACGGAGAGCATCACCTCGCCGCTCTCCAGGAGCCAGCCGGAGACCTCGACGGGCAGGTCGGGCGGGGAGAACGAGGTGGCGTTCTCCATCAGTTCGGCCAGCAGGTGGGAGAGGTCGTCCGCGGCGAAGCCCGCCACATGGGCGTGCGGCGGGAGGGCGGCGATGCGGACGCGCTCGTAGCGCTCGATCTCGCTGACCGCGGCACGGACGACGTCGACGAGCGGGACGGGCCCGGCGCTCTGCTGCACGTGTTCCGTGCCGGCCAGCACCAGGAGGTTCTCGCTGTGGCGGCGCATGACCGTGGCGAAGTGGTCGAGCTTGAAGAGGGTCGCCAGGCGCTCCGGGTCCTGCTCGCGCTCCTCCAGGCTCTCGATGACGGCGAGCTGCCGCTCGACGAGGCCGAGGGTGCGCAGCGCGAGGTTGACGAAGGTGGCGCCGATGGTGGTGCGCAGCCGCTCCAACTGGGCGACGGAGTCGGCGAGTTCACCCTTGAGCTGCTCGCGGGCGTCCGCCATCTTCTGGCGCTGGCCGACCAGGTGCTTGCGGTCGGCCTCCAGGGTGGTGATCCGCTCGGCGAGCGCCGCGGCGTGCGCGTGCAGGGCGTTGACGGAACGGACGACCTGGGCGAACTCGTCGTTGCGGCCGGTGAAGGAGACCGCTTCCTCGGTGGTGGGGTCCTCGGCCCCGGCGAGCCGGGCGGAGCCGCGGCGCAGCACGGACAGGGGGCGGGTGAGGGTGCGGGCCATGGCGGTGGCGATGCCGACGGTCAACAGCATCAGGGCGCCGAGGATCGCGACGCGCAGCTCCAGCGCGGTGACGTCGTCGTCGCGCAGCTGCTCCAGCGTCTTGACCCGGCGCTCGAAGAGGGCCGACTCGGCGCCGCGCATGAGGTCGACACGGGCGGAGAGCGCCTCGTCGAGCCTGGTGGTGCCGGTGCCCAGTTCGCCGCTGGACAAGGTGGGCTGGTCGGTGAGGGCGGCGAGGTACTTGTCGGCGGAGTTGACCTCGGGGCCGGTGACCGTGGAGTCGTAGCTCGCCTTCGCCGCCGCGGGCGCCGAGTCCTGGAAGTCGGCGAGGGCCGCGTCGGAGCGCAGCCGGGCCTGCTGGGCGGCGGCACTGAGCGCGTCGCGCTGCTCGGCGTCGGCCTTCGAGGAGACCTTCTTGGTGCTCGTCAGGCCGGTGATCGGGTCGTAGACGCTCTGGGTCGTCGTCGGCAGGCTGAGCGCCGCGAGCAGCAGTCCGCGGGTCGCGGCCGCCTGCTGTACGGCGGAGTCGAGCTCGGCGAGGGAGTAGGCGCCGGAGCCCGCGCGGGCCGGCGTCTTCTCGGCCAGTTCCTCGGCGAGCCGGTGGAGCTCGGTGATGGCGGCGGAGTAGGCGTTGTGCGCCTGGAGCGCGGTGCTCTTTCCGGTGAGCGCGGAGCGTCGTACGGCGGCGATGTCGTCGAGGTCGGCGCGCAGGGTCGTGGACAGGTCGGTGTCGGCGCGCAGTTCCTCGACCTGGCGGTCGACGCGGGCGCTCGACTGCTCGCCGGGCGCCTTCGACTTGGGGCGGCCGGCCGCGATGTAGGAGGTGACCTCGTCGCGTTCGTCGGCGAGCGCGTGGGCGAGGTCGAGGGCGTCCTGGGTCTGCTCGGCGAGCGTCACCAGGTTCTGGGAGTCGTGGAGGTCCTCGGAGGCGGTGACCAGGGAGGGGGCGCCGGCCCCGGCGATCGCGGCGGCCACGACGGCGACGGCGAGGATCAGCCGGGTGCGGACGTGAGTGGGGCGGCCCTTGCCGACAGGGGTCTCGGGGGCGCCGGACGTGGGGTCCGCGCCGTGGCCGGAGGCCGTCTGCTTGCCTGTGCGACGAGGCCGCGTCTTCTGCACCGCTGCTCGCATTCCTGAACTCGTGAATCCCATGGGCCCGGGGTGACGCTCCGTCAACTGGTGTGCACACCGGGGTACGATTCCCGACCCTCCCAGCGCCGGTGGGCGGTGGCCGCGCATCGCCTGAGCCGCCACCCGAAGGAGTGAACCCCGTAGGAGAGTTGGCGGGCAAGTTCCCGCGGCACGCGCACGGGGCTTGCGCGGCAGGCCGGTTGGACGTCGGCGAGGACCGGTGGCAATATTCGCCGACACGCTCGCACGGAGTGAACCATTCCAGCCCAAACCTGGCGCCTGACCTGCGCGGCTGCGTCAATTCCGCGACCGTTGGCACTCTTTGGCGAAGCTTGTGAAGGGCTCGTGCAGACTGGCCGAATGCGTACGGAACTTGTCTCGGAACCCGGCGATGTCCAGCGGCCCAACGAGGACTTCGCGAGCGTCGCGCTTCCCGCTTCAGGAGAGGGCGGCGTACTGGTCGCCCTCGACGGGGTCACCCCGCCCGCCGGTCCGACGGGCTGTCTGCATTCGGTCCCCTGGTTCACCGCCCGGCTGGGCGGGGCGCTGACCGAACTGGCCGTTTCGCTCATGGATGTTCCGCCGGCCGAGGTGCTGTCCCGGGCGATCGCGCGCACAGCTGAGACACATGGTGAAGGTTGTGACCTTTCTCACCCGCGTACACCACAGGCGACGGTGGTGATGGCGCGGTGGTCCCCGGAGTCGGTCGAGTACCTCGTCCTGTCGGACTCGGCACTGCTGGTGGAGGGGCCCGACGGCACGGTGACGCCGTATCTGGACGACCGGTTGTCGCGCCTGCCGCGCACCGCGCTGGCGACGGACGCGCTGATCGACGCCAACCTCCGCAACAAGGAGGGCGGCTTCTTCACGGCGGCCGCGGATCCGTCGGTGGCCGGGCGCGCGGTGACGGGAGCGCTGCCTCGGTCGTCGGTGCGCACCCTGCTGGCCCTGACGGACGGGGCGACCCGCTGGGTGGACAAGTTCCACGAGGGCAGCTGGCGGGACTGCTTCACCCTCGTGCGCAAGCAGGGGGCACAGGCACTGGTGGACCGCGTCCGCGAACTGGAGCAGGCGGACGCCCACACCCGAACCCACCTGCGCCACAGCAAGACCCACGACGACGCGACGGTGGTGTACGCGGAGCTGTGACCGATGCGCCCTGCTGAGCGGTACGGGTCGGCAGGCGTGTGGGCGATGCGGCTGAGCCGGGTGGGCGGTGGGTGGTGCGCGCCGGGCGGTTGGGGGATGGAGCGGCCGGTCGGCGGGGCCGTGAGTCGCGTGAGTCGGTTGGTCGGCCGGTCAGCGGGTCGGTGACTCGGCCGGTCGGCCGGGCAGCCGGTCCATAGGGTGGACGATCCGTCCCCCGGGCCCTCGAACGACTCCCCCGGGGACCAGCCCGGTCGGCACCGGCGACCCCGCTCGACGGGATGGCGAGGCGGCCGGGCGGCTGCGGTGGGCGCCTCACGTACGCGGTCCGTCGGCGGCGAAGCACCGCGCGGATGGTCCGCTGCCGCCGGACCCACCGATCGTGGGGCGCCCGGCGACCCGCCCGGCGGGACGACGCGTGTGGCCGGAGGGGTGGGTTACTTCTCCATGCCCCGGTTCAGCTGGTGCAGCAGTCGGGCCAGTTCGGTGACCTCGTCCGGGTTCCAGTGGGCCAGGCGGCCCGCGTAGCGGGCGCGGCGGGCGTCGCGGACTCGCTGTACCCGGGAGCGGCCCTCCTGGGTGAGGTCGACCAGCCAGGCACGGCCGTCCGCCGGGTCGGGTTCGCGGGCGACCAGGCCCAGGTCCTCCAGGGCGCGCAGCTGGCGGGACATCGTGGCCTTGCCGACGCCGATGTAGGCGGCCAGCTCGGTGGCGCGCTGGCGGCCGCATTCATCCAGACGGACGAGCAGCCCGTACGCCGCCGACTCCAGGTCGGGGTGGACCTCGCGGGCCATCTCCCCCTGGTTGGCCCGGGCGCGACGCAGCAGGACGGTCAACTCGCGTTCGAGCGCAAGGAATCCCGGCTGGTCCACACCGCCCGGCGCCATGCCGGACCCACCCCGGCCCCCGCCGCCGTTTCCGTCTTCGTGCACGTCAGCCCCTGCCCTGAATTTCCCGCTCGTGAAAGTTTCCGCCGGATTGCACCATCGCCGCAGCTCCATAAGTATTTCGCAGGGCTGGACCAACGGCAGTTCCCGGGCCCTCTTCCCACCCTCCGGTCCCGTACGTAGCGTCCCGACCGAGCAACTGCCGGCATGCCCACGCCGGCCCGGCACGGTCTTCCCTGTTCCCCCACCGAGCATCACCGAGCCTTCGGAGGCACGCCATGCCCGTGCACAGACCAGGACCGATACGTCCCCGGCGCCTTTTCCTCGCCGGACTCCTGCTCACCGCGTTCTCGCTGCCGAACCTCGCACCCGCCTCGGCCACCGAGGCTCCCGTAGCCCCCGTGGCTCCCGTGGCTCCCGACGCCACCTCCACCGCCACCCCGGCCCGCGGCTCCGCCCACATGGGGATGGGCGTCGTAGCGCACGACGGCCAGGGCGGGCTTCCCTCCGGCACCCGAGCGGCCCAGACCGAGGGTGTCGACGTCGCCAGCTACCAGGGCAACGTCTCCTGGTCGACCCTGTGGAGCAGCGGCGTCCGCTGGGCGTACACCAAGGCGAGCGAGGGGACGTACTACACGAATCCGTACTTCAGCCAGCAGTACAGCGGCTCCTACAACGTCGGCATGATCCGCGGCGCCTACCACTTCGCCACCCCGGACACCACGAGCGGCGCGACGCAGGCCGACTACTTCGTCGATCACGGCGGCGGCTGGTCCCGGGACGGCAAGACGCTGCCCGGCGCGCTCGACATCGAGTGGAACCCGTACGGCGACGCGTGCTTCGGCAAGTCCCAGAGCGGGATGGTCACCTGGATCCGTGACTTCCTGAACCAGTACAAGGCGCGCACCGGCCGCAACGCGGTCATCTACACCGCGACCAGCTGGTGGACCCAGTGCACCGGCAACTACGGCGGCTTCTCCGCCAGCCCGCTGTGGATCGCCCGCTACGCCTCGTCCGCGGGCACCCTCCCGGCCGGCTGGAGCACGTACACCATGTGGCAGTACACCTCGACCGGCCCGACGGTCGGCGACCACGACCGGTTCAACGGCGCCCTGGACCGCGTACAGGCGCTCGCCAACGGCTGACCCGCCCCGGCGCACGGTGAAGGCCCGGGCCTCCCTCACGAGAACCCGGGCCCTCACCTCATCCGGCACCCCGCGGGCGCTGGGCCCGCCGGGACCACGGCGTCACGCCGCTACCGGAACCTCCGACGCCGTCCCGTTCGTGGCCGGGGCCAGCGCCAGCTCCAGGACCTGGCGGACGTCGGTGACGGCGTGGACGTCGAGCTTGTCCAGCACCTCCGCCGGGACGTCGTCCAGGTCGGCCTCGTTGCGCTTGGGGATGATGACGGTGCTCACCCCGGCGCGGTGCGCGGCGAGCAGCTTCTGCTTCACGCCGCCGATGGGCAGCACCCGTCCGGTCAGCGAGACCTCGCCGGTCATCGCCACGTCCGTGCGGACCAGGCGACCGCTCAGGAGGGACGCCAGCGCCGTCGTCATCGTGACGCCCGCGCTCGGGCCGTCCTTGGGGACCGCGCCGGCCGGGAAGTGGATGTGCACACCCCGGTCCTTCAGGTCGCCGACCGGCAGCTCCAGCTCGGCGCCGTGCGACCTGAGGAAGCTGAGCGCGATCTGCGCGCTCTCCTTCATCACGTCACCCAGCTGGCCGGTCAGCGTCAGACCCGCCGCGCCCGTCTCCGGGTCGGCCAGCGACGCCTCGACGAAGAGCACGTCCCCGCCCGCACCGGTGACCGCGAGTCCGGTCGCGACGCCGGGGACCGCCGTACGGCGCTCCGCGGGGTCCTGTGCCGACTCGGGCACGTGGTGCGGCCGGCCGATCAGACCGCGCAGGTCCTCGTCCGTGATGGTGAACGGCAGTTCCCGCTCGCCCAGTTCGTGCTGGGCCGCCACCTTGCGCAGCAGCCTCGCGACGGACCGCTCCAGGGTGCGTACGCCCGCCTCGCGGGTGTACTCGCCGGCGAGCTTGCGCAGCGCGCTCTCCTCGATGACGACCTCGTCCCCGGCGAGCCCCGCCCGCTCCAGCTGGCGCGGGAGCAGGTGGTCACGGGCGATGACGATCTTCTCGTCCTCGGTGTACCCGTCGAGCCGGACCAGCTCCATCCGGTCGAGCAGCGCCTCCGGGATCGCCTCCAGCACGTTGGCCGTGGCGAGGAAGACGACGTCCGACAGATCGAGCTCGACCTCCAGGTAGTGGTCGCGGAAGGTGTGGTTCTGCGCCGGGTCCAGGACCTCCAGGAGGGCCGCCGCGGGGTCGCCGCGGAAGTCGGAGCCCACCTTGTCGATCTCGTCGAGCAGGACGACCGGGTTCATCGAACCGGCCTCCTTGATCGCCCGCACGATCCGGCCGGGCAGCGCGCCGACGTACGTCCGCCGGTGGCCGCGGATCTCCGCCTCGTCCCGCACACCGCCGAGGGCGACGCGGACGAACTTGCGGCCCATGGCGTGCGCCACACTCTCACCGAGGCTCGTTTTTCCGACCCCGGGCGGCCCTACGAGGGCGAGTACGGCACCGCCGCGCCGCCCGCCGACCACGCCCAGGCCCCGGTCGTTGCGGCGCTTGCGCACCGCCAGGTACTCGGTGATCCGCTCCTTCACGTCCTCCAGGCCCGCGTGCTCGGCGTCGAGGATCTCCTTGGCGCCCTGGATGTCGTACTGGTCCTCGGTCCGTTCGTTCCACGGCAGTTCGAGGACGGTGTCCAGCCAGGTGCGGATCCAGGAGCCCTCCGGGGACTGGTCGCTGGACCGCTCCAGCTTGTCGACCTCCTTGAGGGCCGCCTCGCGGACCTTCTCGGGCAGGTCGGCCGCCTCCACGCGCGCGCGGTAGTCGTCGGACTCCTCGCCCTCCTGCTCGCCGTTGAGCTCGCGCAGTTCCTTGCGCACGGCTTCCAGCTGACGGCGGAGCAGGAACTCTCGCTGCTGCTTGTCGACGCCCTCCTGGACGTCCTTGGCGATGGTCTCGGCGACGTCCTGCTCGGCGAGGTGGTCGCGCAGCTGCTGGGTGGCGAGCTTGAGACGGGCCACCGGGTCGGCGGTCTCCAGCAGCTCGACCTTCTGCTCGGTGGTCAGGAACGGTGAGTAACCGGAGTTGTCGGCGAGCGCGGACACGTCGTCGATGGCCTGCACCCGGTCCACGACCTGCCAGGCACCGCGCTTGCGCAGCCAGGCGGTGGCGAGGGCCTTGTACTCCTTGACCAGTTCGGCGACATGACCGGGCAGCGGTTCGGGGACGGTCTGCTCGACCGTGGTCCCCTCGACCCACAGGGCGGCGCCCGGGCCGGTGGTCCCCGCACCGATCTGCACCCTGCCCCGGCCGCGGATGAGCGCGCCCGGGTCGCCGTCGGCCAGCCGGCCGACCTGCTCGACGGTGCCGAGCACACCGGTGCTCGCGTAGGTCCCGTCGATCCGTGGCACCAGCAGGACCTTGGGCTTCCCGGGTTCCGAGCGGGCGGCGGCCTGGGCGGCCTCCACCGCGGCGCGGACGTCGGTGTCATTGAGGTCCAGCGGAACCACCATTCCGGGCAGCACGACCTCGTCGTCGAGCGGCAGCACAGGCAGAGTGAGCGGTGTGGACGTCGAAGGCATGATCTCCCCTTAGGCAGTCAAGTTGAGCTATGCCGACTCAATGCACATGAGCCTTTGAATGTTCCCCGCCCGAGCGTCTGTTCGCTGTCGGCGATCACGACTGCCGGAATCCACGGTTCCGGACCTAAGGTCATCGAGTAATAGACACATAGCGCAAGCGACCATTACAGAGGGGGATACCGTGGACGGAGTGGTGCGGGCGTGGGTGACTGGCTGGGTCGTGTCCCGCGGGGCGGCGGCGCCGGAGCGTGAGCCGTGGGGGTTCACCGTCGACGTGGGGCAGGTCGCGCAGGTGTCGCGGCACGTCTTCGACGCGCTGGGCGACGCCGTGGACGAGGCGGTCGTGCGCAAGGTGGCGGGCGGGGTGACGGGGGCCGGGGTGTGGCTCAAGGTGTTCCACGACCCGGCCGTGGTCGGGGGCTGGCTCGGCGAGGGCTGGTGGGTGGATCCCGAGCCGGGCTTCCTGATGACGGTCCCGCTGTCCGCACCTGCGGAACAGGCCGGCACCCCGCACGGATACCGGCTGCGCACCTGGTCCGTCGGCGGCGTCACCCGCGTGCTCCTCGCCGCGCCCGACGGTTCCCTCGCGGCCCGCGGTCAGGTCGTCCCGACCGGCGCCACCGCCGTCTTCGACCAGATCGAGACCGTGGCCGCCCATCAGCGGCGGGGACTGGGCAGCTTCGTCATGCGCACGCTCCAGGCAGCGGCGTCCGCCACGGGGGCGGAGACCGGCGTGCTCGCGGGGACGCCGGCGGGCCGGGCGCTGTACGAGTCCCTGGGCTGGCATGTGGAAGCTCCGCTCACCAGTGCGAAGTTCGTGGGTACGGACGCCGTGTGACCGTCCGTCACCGCCCGCGGGAAACCCGGAGGCGGCCCGGGACGGCCTCTGTCATGCTGCGCCGGTGACCGCCCCGCACGCGCGGAGGCTCCCACCGACTGCCTCACGGACAACACCCGGCCCCGCCCCTCTCTTCCCGGCCCTGCGGGACGACGACCAGGACGGCCAGGGCAGCCGGCTCAGCCAGTTCAGCCAGTTCAGCCAGGACAACCGAAAGGCCGACCGAGCTTGACCACTGCAGACACGCACCCCCTCCTCTCCGCCTACGACGACCAGATGCGCGGCGCTCCCCCGGCCCCTCCCGCGGGGGTGACCTACGAGCAGGACGGCCCGCTGCTGCGGATCGTCGGCCAGTTCCGCGGGTTCGTGAGCGGGCCGCGCGACCTCGGCGTGGACGGCGACGCGCTCGACGAACTCATCGCGCGCCAGCGTGACCTCTTCGCGGCGCGCGGCGAGGCCGTCGAGTGGAAGACCCGCTCCCACGACACCCCGGCCGACCTGCCCGCACGGCTCGGCGCGGCCGGCTTCGTGCCCGAGGAACGGGAGACGGTGCTGGTCGGACGGGCCGCGGAGTTGGCCGCCGGGGAGCCCGTGCTGCCGGACGGCGTCACCCTGCGCCGTGTCACGGCGGACGCCGACATGCACCGGATCGCCGCGATGGAGTCGGCGGTGTGGGGTCAGGACTGGAGCCGGCTCGCCGACGACCTGATCGGCCGGGTCGCCGGCGCGCCGGACGACGTCGCGGTGTACGTCGCCGAGGCGGACGGCGAAGTGGTGTGCGCCGCCTGGCTGGTGTTCCGCCCGGGCACGGAGTTCGCGAGCCTGTGGGGCGGCTCCACGCTCACCGAGTGGCGGGGCAGGGGCATCTACCGTGCCCTGGTCGCCGTACGCGCCGCTCTCGCCGTCTCCCGCGCGGTCACGTATCTGCACGTGGACGCCTCGGACGACAGCGCGCCCATCCTGCGCCGGCTCGGCTTCCACGCGGTGACCACGACCACGCCGTACGTCTGGACCCCGCAAGGCCCCTGACACCGACTCGGGACCGACCGCCGCTAACCCGCGACGGGCCGGCCGGCAGCGGGCCGGTGGGCGCGGTACCGGCGCCGCACCAGCGGCCAGGTCGCGACGCCGATGGCCAGGGCGATCGGATGACCCCAGTCGGTCATCGGGTCGGTGAACGCGATCAGGTCGGCCATCAGCATCCAGCCGAAGAGAGCGAGCAACGGCCAGCGCAGCCACGGTCCGAGCAGCCCCGCCAGCGCGCCGAGGCTCGCGGCCACACCGAAGCTGACGCCGTAGTCGAGGCGGTGCAGCGAACTGGCGGGCAGATGCCCGAACAGGACCGCGAAGCCGATCGGGACCTCGGTGGCGAGGGTCGCCCCGACATGCCCGAGCAGGAAGACACCGGCCGTGCGCGCGCCGCCGATCCTGCGCTCCAGCGCGGTGAGGACGAACACCAGGGCCAGGGCGTACGGCGAGAGGATGCCGCCCGCGATCCACAGCGCGCTGGCGAGCAGTACCAGTACGGGTGTCCGCACCAGGTGTGCCACATCGGTGCTGGAGCCCTGGTGCAGGGTGTGCACGAGGGCGGGGTCCAACTGCGCGGCGACCAGCGCGACGACGGCCAGGACGGCGCCGTAGCCGAAGGTGAAGGGTGTCCCGGTGGGGGTGGGGAGCAGCCGCCACACACGGGGCACGCGGAACCGGCGGTCCGGGACGGCCGTCGCCGCTTCCCGCGGCCTGTCGGCGGCCGGTGCCTCGCTCCGCTGCCGGGGCATGCCGTCGAGCAGCCCGGCGACATCAGGGAGACACGCGTCCGCGGCGGGCTCGGCCGGCGTGGTCGCGTCCGAAGGAGCCGGTGGCACGGTCCGTTCCAAGGTGAGCTGCCCCTTCCGTTTCACCCCACCCTTCGCGTCCGACCCACCCGCTGTCTGTGACCGGCGCCACCCTGAACCCGATTCACAGCGACTTCTCAAGAACCTGTAATTCGGTCGGCCCGCCCCGTCCGCCCTGCCAGGATGGGCCGATGCCCACCTCGTACGACATTCCCGAAGTCCTGGACCGTCGCGAGGGCCCCCACGGGGAGGTCGTCCTGCGGCGCCACGGCGAGTTGCTCCAGATCATCGCCAACGGCTGCTTCCTGATGGACACCTCCGACGGGCGCTCGGAGCGCAGGCTCGTCGACGCGGCGCTCGGCGCACTGGACGACCGCCCGGAACCGCACGTCCTCATCGGCGGTCTCGGCGTCGGCTTCTCGCTCGCACACGCGGCCGCGAACCCGCGCTGGGGCCGGATCACGGTCGTCGAGCGGGAGCCGGCGATCATCGACTGGCACCGCGGGGCGGGTCCGCTGTCGGCGCTCTCGGCCGAGGCGTTGGCCGATCCCCGGACGAACATTCTGGAAACGGATCTAGTCGGATTCGTCAATGAGACATGCGCCACTTTTGACGCGCTGTGCCTCGACATCGACAACGGACCCGACTGGACGGTCACGGACGGCAACCACGGCCTCTACGCGCGTACCGGACTCACAAGCTGCGCAAGGGTGTTGAAGCCGGGCGGGGTACTGGCCGTGTGGTCCGCGAAACCCTCTGCGGAATTTGAGGGATCCCTAGCAAATGCCGGGTTCCAGCAGGTACGTACCGAGGAGATCCCCGTTGCCCGGGGCGTACCCGACGTCGTACATCTCGCCGTCCGACCTGGATAGCAAAGGGGTGATGACTCCCCGTACTCTGCTTCCCTACGCCGATCATTCAAGCGTCAATCGCAGTCATGCGCAGACAAGGAATCACCCCACATGGTTCCGGAAAGCACTCCCCAGGGGCGGGCGATGGAGCAGACACACACCTCCCACAACGGTTCGACGGCTACCCCGGGCGCACAGCGCCGGGTTCTGGTCGTCGAGGACGATCCGACGATCGTCGACGCCATCGCGACCCGCCTGCGCGCCGAGGGATTCCTCGTGCAAACGGCGGTCGACGGTCCGTCGGCGGTGGACACGGCCGAGGCCTGGCAGCCGGACCTGCTGATCCTCGACATCATGCTGCCCGGCTTCGACGGTCTGGAGGTCTGCCGTCGCGTGCAGGCCGCCCGTCCGGTGCCGGTGATGATGCTCACCGCGCGGGACGACGAGACCGACATGCTGGTCGGGCTCGGCGTCGGCGCCGACGACTACATGACCAAGCCGTTCTCGATGCGCGAGCTGGCCGCGCGCGTCCACGTCCTGCTGCGGCGGGTCGAGCGGGCGGCGCTGGCCGCGGCGACGCCCCGGTCCGGCATTCTCCGGCTCGGCGAGCTGGAGATCGACCACGCGCAGCGCCGGGTACGGGTGCGCTCGGAGGACGTGCATCTGACGCCCACCGAGTTCGACCTCCTGGTGTGCCTGGCGAACACCCCGCGCGCGGTGCTCTCCCGTGAGCAGCTGCTGGCCGAGGTGTGGGACTGGGCGGACGCCTCGGGCACCCGGACCGTCGACAGCCACATCAAGGCGCTGCGCCGGAAGATCGGCGCCGAGCGGATCCGCACGGTGCACGGTGTGGGCTACGCCCTGGAGACGCCGACGCCATGAGCGAGGGTCCGGCCGGCCGGAGAAGCCCCAGGGAGCCCTGGGGCGGAGTGAGCCCGTTCTCGATCAAGACCAAGCTGGGCGCCCTGGTCGTCATCGCGGTCCTCATCACCACCGGGCTGATGATGATCGCGATGCGCACGGCGACCGAGCTGCGCTTCATCACGGTCTTCTCGATGATCGCCACACTGCTCATCACGCAGTTCGTGGCGCATTCGCTCACCGCGCCCCTGGACGACATGAACGCGGTCGCCCGGTCCATCTCGCACGGCGACTACACCCGCCGGGTCCGTGAGAACCGCCGGGACGAGCTGGGCGACCTCGCCCAGACGATCAACCGCATGGCGGACGACCTGGAGGCCCAGGAACGCCAGCGCAAGGAACTTGTGGCAAATGTCTCCCACGAGCTGCGCACACCCATCGCTGGTCTGCGCGCGGTGCTGGAGAACATCGTCGACGGGGTCACCCAGGCCGACCCGGAGACCATGCGCACGGCCCTGAAGCAGACCGAGCGGCTCGGCCGGCTGGTGGAGACCCTGCTGGACCTGTCCCGCCTGGACAACGGCGTCGTACCGCTGAAGAAGCGCCGTTTCGAGGTGTGGCCGTATCTGTCGGGCGTGCTGAAGGAGGCCAACATGGTCGCCTCCGCGCGCGCGGGCATCGCCTCCGGATCGGGCAGCCACACGCGCAACGACGTGCATCTGCATCTCGACGTGTCGCCGCCGGAGCTGACCGCGCACGCCGATCCGGAGCGCATCCACCAGGTCGTGGCCAACCTGATCGACAACGCGGTCAAGCACAGCCCGGCGCACGGCCGGGTGACGGTCAAGGCGCGGCGCGGGTCGCTGCCCGAGTCGCTCGAGCTGGAGGTCCTCGACGAGGGCCCCGGCATTCCGCGCTCCGAGTGGCACCGCGTCTTCGAGCGGTTCAACCGCGGCCAGGTCATGCGGCCGCACGGTCCGGGCAGCGACGGCGGCACCGGGCTGGGGCTCGCGATCGCCCGGTGGGCGGTGGATCTGCACGGCGGCCGGATCGGAGTGGCCGAATCCGAGCGGGGCTGCCGGATTCTTGTCACCCTTCCGGGACTTCCATCTCTGCCAAGTTGACGTAAAGTTCGAAGCGGAGCCACAAGATCCATCTCTGTTCCGCGCTGACGGACACGTGTGATCAGGCAGAGGGCCGCGCCGCAGTCGCGCAGAGCCCCGCTCGGCCCTTCCCTCAGGCGGGTTCACGCAGCGGAACCACGGTTGTTTCCCGCCATTTTCACCCCCGAAACCCGCTCTTTGATGTGACTTACACGACGATGGACCGGCCCGGCCTGACCTTCACCGTCTCGGGGGCGTAGCCTTTATTTCCGCTGTCCATCACCTTGTGAAGCGGAAGAGGGCGGTTGCCGCCGTGTCGCCACAGTCCCCCAGTAACTCGAGCATCTCGACCGACGCAGACCAAGCGGGCAAGAACCCCGCTGCCGCGTTCGGCCCGAACGAGTGGCTCGTCGACGAGATCTATCAGCAGTACCTCCAGGACCCGAATTCGGTAGACCGCGCCTGGTGGGACTTCTTCGCCGACTACAAGTCGGGGGCTGCCGCTCCGGCTGCGGCGGGTACCGCGGCCGCGGGGGCCGCGGAGACCACCACCGCGTCCGCCGCCCCGGCCGCCGCCGCCCCGGCTCAGGTGCCCGCACCGGCGCCCGCCGCCGCTCCGGCGGCCAAGCCTGCCGCTGCGGCTCCGGCCCCGGCCAAGGCCGCCGCTCCGGCTCAGGCCGCTCCGGCCGCCAAGCCCGCGGCTGCGAAGCCCGCCGCGAAGCCGGCCGCCGACGGTGCTTCCGCGGAGGGCCCGGAGCTGGTGACCCTGCGCGGTCCCGCCGCCGCGGTCGCGAAGAACATGAACGCCTCCCTGGAGCTGCCCACGGCCACGTCCGTGCGCGCGGTCCCGGTGAAGCTGCTCTTCGACAACCGCATCGTCATCAACAACCACCTCAAGCGCGCCCGGGGCGGGAAGATCTCCTTCACGCACCTGATCGGGTACGCGATGGTGCAGGCCATCAAGGCCATGCCGTCGATGAACTGGCACTACGCGGAGAAGGACGGGAAGCCCACCCTCGTCAAGCCGCCGCACGTCAACTTCGGCCTCGCCATCGACCTGGTGAAGCCCAACGGTGACCGCCAGCTGGTCGTCGCGGGCATCAAGAAGGCCGAGACGCTGAACTTCTTCGAGTTCTGGCAGGCCTACGAGGACATCGTCCGCCGTGCCCGTGACGGCAAGCTGACGATGGACGACTTCTCCGGTGTCACGGTCTCCCTGACCAACCCGGGCGGCCTCGGCACCGTGCACTCCGTGCCGCGTCTGATGCCCGGACAGTCGGTCATCATGGGCGTCGGCTCCATGGACTACCCGGCGGAGTTCCAGGGCACCTCCCAGGACACCCTGAACAAGCTCGGCATCTCGAAGGTCATGACGCTCACGTCGACCTACGACCACCGGGTCATCCAGGGCGCCGCCTCCGGCGAGTTCCTGCGCGTCGTCGCCAACTACCTCCTCGGCGAGAACGGCTTCTACGACGAGATCTTCGAGGCCCTGCGCATCCCCTACGAGCCGGTCCGCTGGCTCAAGGACATCGACGCCTCGCACGACGACGACGTCACCAAGGCCGCCCGCGTCTTCGAGCTGATCCACTCCTACCGGGTCCGCGGCCACGTCATGGCCGACACCGACCCGCTGGAGTACCGCCAGCGCAAGCACCCCGACCTGGACATCACCGAGCACGGCCTCACCCTGTGGGACCTGGAGCGGGAGTTCGCGGTCGGCGGCTTCGCCGGCAAGTCCCTGATGAAGCTGCGCGACATCCTCGGCGTGCTGCGCGACTCGTACTGCCGCACCACCGGCGTCGAGTTCATGCACATCCAGGACCCGAAGCAGCGTAGGTGGATCCAGGACCGCATCGAGCGCTCGCACACCAAGCCCGAGCGCGAGGAGCAGCTGCGCATCCTGCGCCGGCTGAACGCCGCCGAGGCCTTCGAGACCTTCCTGCAGACGAAGTACGTCGGCCAGAAGCGCTTCTCCCTGGAGGGCGGCGAGTCCGTCATCCCGCTGCTCGACGCGGTCCTCGACTCGGCCGCCGAGTCCCGTCTGGACGAGGTCGTCATCGGCATGGCCCACCGCGGCCGCCTGAACGTCCTCGCGAACATCGTCGGCAAGTCGTACGCGCAGATCTTCCGCGAGTTCGAGGGCAACCTCGACCCGAAGTCGATGCACGGCTCCGGCGACGTGAAGTACCACCTGGGCGCCCAGGGCACCTTCACCGGCCTGGACGGCGAGCAGATCAAGGTCTCGCTGGCCGCGAACCCCTCCCACCTGGAGACGGTCGACCCGGTCATCGAGGGCATCGTCCGCGCCAAGCAGGACATCATCAACAAGGGCGGCACGGACTTCACCGTCCTGCCGGTCGCCCTGCACGGCGACGCGGCCTTCGCGGGCCAGGGCGTGGTGGCCGAGACCCTGAACATGTCGCAGCTGCGGGGTTACCGCACCGGCGGCACGGTCCACATCGTCATCAACAACCAGGTCGGCTTCACGGCGGCGCCGGAGTCCTCGCGCTCGTCGATGTACGCCACCGACGTGGCCCGCATGATCGAGGCCCCGATCTTCCACGTGAACGGCGACGACCCGGAGGCGGTCGTGCGTGTCGCGCGTCTGGCCTTCGAGTTCCGCCAGGCGTTCAACAAGGACGTGGTGATCGACCTCATCTGCTACCGCCGCCGCGGTCACAACGAGTCGGACAACCCGGCCTTCACCCAGCCGCTGATGTACGACCTGATCGACAAGAAGCGCTCGGTGCGCAAGCTGTACACCGAGTCCCTCATCGGTCGCGGCGACATCACCCTGGAAGAGGCCGAGCAGGCCCTGCAGGACTACCAGGGCCAGCTGGAGAAGGTCTTCACCGAGGTCCGCGAGGCCGTCACGGCCCAGCCGGCCGCCGGTCCCGTCTCCGACCCGCAGGCCGAGTTCCCGGTCGCCGTGAACACCGCGATCTCCGCGGAGGTCGTGAAGCGGATCGCCGAGTCCCAGGTCAACATCCCCGACACCTTCCACGTCCACCCGCGTCTGCTGCCGCAGCTGCAGCGCCGGGCGTCGATGGTCGAGGACGGCACGATCGACTGGGGCATGGGCGAGACGCTGGCCGTCGGCTCCCTGCTCCTGGAGGGCACCCCGGTTCGCCTCTCCGGCCAGGACTCCCAGCGCGGCACCTTCGGCCAGCGGCACGCGGTCCTCATCGACCGCGAGACGGGCGAGGAGTACACCCCGCTCCAGTACCTCAACGAGGACCAGGCCCGCTACAACGTCTACAACTCCCTGCTGTCCGAGTACGCGGTCATGGGCTTCGAGTACGGCTACTCGCTGGCCCGCCCCGACGCGCTCGTGCTGTGGGAAGCGCAGTTCGGCGACTTCGTCAACGGCGCGCAGACGATCGTCGACGAGTACATCTCGGCGGCCGAGCAGAAGTGGGGCCAGACGTCCGGCGTCACCCTGCTCCTCCCGCACGGCTACGAGGGCCAGGGCCCGGACCACTCCTCGGCCCGCGTGGAGCGCTTCCTGCAGCTGTGCGCGCAGAACAACATGACGGTCGCGATGCCGACCCTGCCGTCGAACTACTTCCACCTCCTGCGGTGGCAGGTGCACAACCCGCACCACAAGCCGCTGGTGGTCTTCACCCCGAAGTCGATGCTGCGCCTGAAGGCCGCCGCGTCGAAGACGGAGGAGTTCACCTCGGGTCAGTTCCGCCCGGTCATCGGGGACACGTCCGTGGACGCCGCCGCGGTCCGCAAGGTCGTCTTCGTGGCGGGCAAGCTGTACTACGACCTCGAGGCCGAGCGTCAGAAGCGCGGCATCACGGACACGGCGATCATCCGCATCGAGCGCCTGTACCCGCTCCCGGGTGCCGAGCTCCAGGCGGAGATCGCCAAGTACCCGAACGCCGAGAAGTACCTGTGGGCCCAGGAGGAGCCGGCGAACCAGGGCGCCTGGCCGTTCATCGCCCTCAACCTGATCGACCACCTGGACCTGGCGGTCGGCGCGGACATCCCGCACGGCGAGCGACTGCGGCGGATCTCCCGCCCGCACAGCTCCTCCCCGGCCGTCGGTTCCGCCAAGCGGCACCAGGCGGAGCAGGAGCAGCTGGTGCGTGAGGTGTTCGAGGCGTAACCGCTCACGCGGGCAGTACGTGACCGGGCCGCATCCCTCTCCCGAGGGGTGCGGCCCGGCCGTTTCGAGCGCACTTATCCTTGACGGCATGTACTTCACGGACCGTGGCATCGAGGAACTGGAGAAGCGGCGCGGCGAGGAGGAGGTCACCTTCGAGTGGCTGGCCGAGCAGCTGCGGACGTTCGTCGATCTCAATCCCGACTTCGAGGTGCCGGTGGAGCGGCTCGCCACCTGGCTGGCCCGACTGGACGACGAGGACGACGAGTAGCAGCAGGGCAGCGGGGCGCTCCTTCGGGGGCGCCCTTTGTGCTGCGCGGACCGGGTTTCAGTCCCGGGGGTGCGTGAGGTCGTACGACAGCCCGAGCGCGCCGTGCGCCAGCAGCAGCGCCCCCGCCGTGAGCCAGCCGCCGCTGCGGTGGCGCAGGCCCCAGGCCGCCAGCGGGAGGCCTGCCGCCATCTGGGCCAGCGCGAGGGCACGGGCCCTGGGGTCGCCGGACCACGGGAGCCACGGGGCGAGGCGAGGGCCCGCGGCCGCTGCGAGCTCGCTGTGGACCGCTTCCGTCCGGACCTCCCCCTCGACCGTCCGGGCCTCCCCCTCGATCGGGTGGGCGTCCGCGCGGTCCCGGGCCACCTCGTGGAGGCGGTCGGCCGGTTCGCCGGGAGCGAGGCCCGCGGGAAGTGTCAGACCCACGCGCGTGAGGACCGCCAGCAGGCCGCGCAGACGGGCGCGGGCGTCGGAGGTGGGGTCCGGCTCGGTGAGCCGGTCCAGGGACTGGACGTCCAGGACCGGGTCGAGGCCCAGCCGGGCCGCGAAGGTGCGCATGGCCTCGTCCTCGCCGGCCGGGGTCCCGTTGGTGAGCCAGATGTAGCCGACGGGACGGCGGAAGCCGGACGCGAGGGTGTAGCCGCCGCGGTCGGCGTCCCACCACAGGGCGAGAACGGGCCAGGGAGCGCCGACGGCCAGGGCACCGGCCCAACCCGTCATGACGCGGTCGACCGGCTCCTCACCACGCTGCCACGGCCCTCCTTCCGGCACGAGGACGCTCCACCCCTGCCCCGCGCGCGTGAGCAGCATCCGCTCGCGCAGCAGCCGGGCGGCGGGGGCCACGGCTTCCGGCTCGGCCCGGCAGAGCAGCAGGGCGCCGGGGGCGGGGCCGGTGCGAGCGGTGCGGGAGGTGGCTTCCGTCGGCATGGTCACACGCTAGGGCGATTCAAGGCGATTGGTCATATTTACGCCCTTCGTGCCCCCCGGAAGAGTGTCTTGACTTTCGACGTCCACGATATATCGTGAATTGCAGGAGACGCGATATGGCGCGTTGCTACGGGGAGGTCTGCACCATGTCCGAGTGGTCCGTCACTGAGCCCAGGAAGCTCACCTTCGACGAGCCCGTACGCGAACTCCACGTACGCACCGTCAACGGAACGGTGAACGTGGTGGGCACGGACGAAGGTTCCGCCCGCCTGGAGGTGTCCGAGATCGACGGGCCGCCCCTCGTCGTCACCCAGGAGGGCGGGATTCTCACGGTGGCCTACGAGGACCTGCCCTGGAAGGGCTTCCTCAAGTGGCTCGACCGCAAGGGCTGGCGGCGCAGCGCGGTCGTGTCGCTGGCCGTGCCGGCCGACACCCGCGTGGAGGTGGGCGTGGTGAGCGCCGCGGCCGTCGTGTCGGGAGTGCGCGGCCCCTCGGTGGTCAAGGGGGTCAACGGCGACACGACCCTCGTCGGCCTCTCCGGCCCCGTCCGCGCCGACACCGTCTCCGGGAACCTGGAGGCCCAGGCGGTCACCGGCGACCTGCGCTTCAACTCGGTCTCCGGGGATCTCACGGTCGTCGAGGGCTCCGGCCCCTCCGTGCGGGCCGACTCCGTCAGCGGCTCGATGATCATCGACCTCGACCCCGAGGGCCCCACCGACGTCCGGCTGACCAGCGTCTCGGGTGAGATCGCCATCCGGCTCCCCCAGCCCGCCGACGCGGAGGTGGAGGCCAACACCGCGAGCGGGACGATCTCCAACGCCTTCGAGGGCCTGCGCGTGCACGGCCAGTGGGGTGCCCACAAGGTCACCGGCCGCCTCGGCGCCGGCACCGGCAAGCTCCGCGCGACCACCGTCTCCGGCTCCATCGCCCTTCTGCGCCGCCCGCCCCGGGAGGACGAGGAGGAGCCGTGGGAGGACCAGCCTCCGGTGGCCGGCACCCCGGTGGACGGCGCCCGCAGCGAATCGGGGGACAATTCCGTTTCCGGCCCGGACCAGGGTCCCGACTCGCCCCCCTCCCCGGCCGACGGCACGACCGACAAGAAGGTGCTCTGACATGCCCCCCGTCTTCGCCCACGGCCGCCTCCGCCTCTATCTGCTGAAGCTGCTGGACGAGGCCCCGCGCCACGGCTACGAGGTGATCCGGCTCCTGGAGGAGCGCTTCCAGGGTCTCTACGCCCCCTCGGCGGGCACCGTCTACCCCCGTCTGGCCAAGCTGGAGGCGGAAGGACTGGTCACCCACACCACCGAGGGCGGCCGCAAGGTGTACGCCATCACGGACGCGGGCCGCGCCGAGCTGGCCGACCGCAGCGGTGAACTGGCCGACCTGGAGCTGGAGATCCGCGAGTCGGTCGCCGAGCTCGCCGCCGAGATCCGGGCCGACGTGCGCGGCGCCGCGGGCGACCTGCGGCGCGAGGTGCGGGCGGCGGCCAGCGAGGCACGCCGAGGCGGTGGCAGCGGCGCCAAGGGCACCGGCGGCGAACACGAGGGCCCCTTCGGGGACTTCACGGAGTACGCCGACAAGGAGTCGTGGCGCGTCGCCAAGGAGGAGATGCGCCGCGTCAAGCAGGAGTGGAAGGAGCAGGCCCGGCGCGCCAAGGACGAGAGCCGCCGCGCCCGCGAGGAGGCCCAGCGCGCCCGCCGTCAGGCCAAGGAGGCCCAGGACCGGGCCAGGGAGCAGGCGCAGGAGGAGGTGCAGCGGATCGCCCGGCGCGTCCAGGAGCAGGTGCAGGACCACTTCGCGCGCGGCGACTGGCCGACCGGGGTGCGCGAGGGGCTGACCGAACTGGCCAAGGAGTTCGGCGAGTTCGGGAAGGACTACGGCAAGGAGTTCGGGAAGGACTTCGGCTTCGGCCGCGGCGGCGCGAGGTCCGAGAAGGCCGAGGGAACCCCGCCCGGCCCCGAGTACTCCCACACCCCGGAGGACTTCCCCGCCGACTACGAACCCTCCTGGGCCCACGAGGACTCCACCGGCGACCCGGCCCGCGACCTGGACCGCCTGCTCGACCGCTTCCGCGACGACATCCGCGACGCGGCCCGCGACCACGGCATCACCGCCGACCAGCTCCGCGACGCCCGCCGCCATCTGTCGACGGCGGCGGCCCACATCGGAGCACTCCTGCGCACACCGAAGGCGTGAACCGGCCGGACTCCGGCGGTACGACGACCCCGGCCCCGCCGGGCGGGCCGTACTGCCGGAGCGGGCGCCCCTCAGCCTGCCTTCGCCTCTCCCCCGCCGTAGAGGACGCGCACGACCGACTCATGGGTCACCCCGTGATCGGCGAGCACCTCGCCGGGCACCCCGGGCCTGACGGTCAGGGCCAGCAGGATGTGCTCGTCGCCGATATGACGGTCCCGCCGGGCCACGGCGACACGGAGAGCCTTCTCCAGGATCTGCTTGGCGTCCCGCCCGAAGGGGCGCCGCCCGGACCACGATCCCTTGCCCTTCCGGCCGCCGGACATCGCCCCGACCCCGTGCACCTCCTCCACCCGGGCGACGATCCCCGACACATCGATCCCGAGCCCCGCCAGCGCCTCGGCGTCCGCCTGTGACAGCCCGGCCCGCCGCCGCGCCTCGCCCAGAGCCTCCCGTACGGCGTCCGAGCGCTCGGTGAGCCCGAGAGCGGCCAGGACGAACGAGGCCCGACCGGACTCCCGGTCCAGCAGCGCAAGCAGCAGATGCTCGGCGTCCACGGACCCGGCCCCCGTCCGCTCGGCATGCTCGACCGCACCCACGACCACCGCGCGGGCGTCCTTCGTGAACCGCTCGAACATCAATGCCTCCCGTACTTCTTGTGCACGGCCTGCCTGCTCACTCCGAGTTCCGCGGCGATCTCCTGCCACGACCAGCCCTGATTGCGCGCACTGCGCACCTGCACCGACTCCAGCTGCTCCAGCAGCCTGCGCAGTGCGGCGACGGCACGCAGTCCGACCCGGGGATCGCGATCACCGGCACGCTCGGCGAGATCCGTTGCTTCGGTCATGACGTCAACCTACATTGACACTGCCTCACCCGTCAACCAAAGTTGACAAGCATCGGCGGCCGATCCACACCCGGACCGGCCGCCGACAAAAGGGAAAAGAAAAGAAATCAGTCGTTCGTCAGCACGACCTTGCCGAACTGCTCACCGGACTGGACCCGCTCGAAGCCCTCACGGGCACGGTCCATGGGCAACACCTCGTCGATCACGGGCCGCACCCCCGTAGCCGCACAGAACGCGAGCAAATCCTCCAGCTCGTCCTTGGTCCCCATGGTCGAGCCCACGACCTTCAACTCCAGGAAGAAGATCCGGGTCAGTTCGGCGTGCGAGGGGCGGTCACCGCTCGTGGCACCGGAGATGACCAGCGTGCCGCCGGGCTTGAGCGACTTCACGGAGTGCGACCACGTGGCGGCACCCACCGTCTCGATGACGGCGTCCACCCGCTGCGGCAGCCGCGCACCCGACTCCACGGCCTCCACGGCCCCGAGCTCCAGCGCGCGCTTCCGCTTGGCCTCGTCCCGGCTGGTGGCGAAGACCCGCAGCCCCGCGGCCTTCCCCAGCACGATGGCGGCCGTGGCGACACCGCCACCGGCGCCCTGCACCAGCACGGAGTCACCGGGCCGCACGCCCGCGTTCGTGAACAGCATCCGGTACGCCGTCAGCCAGGCCGTGGGCAGACAGGCGGCCTCCGCGAAGGACAGCTCCTTCGGCTTGGGCAGCACGTTCCAGGTCGGCACGGTCACCTGCTCGGCGAACGTTCCCTGGTAGCGCTCGGTGAGGATGGAGCGCGGCTCCTTGGGACCGACCCCGTGCCCGCTCTGACCGATGACGGAGTGCAGGACGACCTCGTTGCCGTCCTCGTCGACACCGGCGGCGTCACAGCCGAGGATCATCGGAAGCTTGTCCTCTGCGAGGCCCACACCGCGCAGTGACCAGAGGTCGTGGTGATTCAGGGAAGCGGCCTTGACATCGACGACGCTCCACCCCGGACGGGCTTCGGGAGCCGGACGCTCCCCCAACTCCAGCCCCGAGAGCGGGTTGTCGCGGTCGATTCGGGCGGCATAGACAGCGAACATGACCTTGACGATAGGGTCCGCCGCCGACGCGGGGAACCGGGGGACGTTGTGACACACGCCCTGTTGCGCTTCGGGGCGCCTATGGGGGTGCCGGATCAGGTGGTCGGGCGACTGCGGGTCCGTCGTGGCCGGTCGCGCAGTTCCCCGCGCCCCTAGGGGGTTGCAGTGACCCGGCGCCACCACGAGCCGTTCGCCGGATCGCGCGGGACCACGGGGCGCAAGCCGCGTACGGCGCGCAGGGGACGGGGTGGGGGGTGTCCGCCCGCAGCGGCCGGCGTCCGTCACCGAGCACATCTCAAGGCACAGCAACCGCCGGACCGAGGACGGACACCCCCCACCCCGGCCCCGACCCACCCACCGAACCGCACGCGCTACACAAGCCCCCACCGGGGCCGCAGCTGCGCCGCAGGCACTCAGGGGCGCGGGGAACGGCGCAAAAAGCGCCCGCCCCCGCCGAACCCGAACCCGCACCCGCACCCGCACCCGCACCCGCACCCGCACCCAATCAGCCCAACCCCCAGGCAAAGAAATGGCCCCGCCCGAAGAACCCCCGGACAGGGCCACCCCACACCCGCCACAACTCAGCGGCGAGCAACCCCCTCCGCCCGAGCCGCCGCAGCCACCGCCGCAGTGACCGCAGGCGCCACCCGCTCGTCGAACGGGGACGGAATCACATAGTCCGCCGCAAGATCGTCACCGACCACGGAGGCCAACGCCTCCGCCGCCGCGATCTTCATGCCCTCCGTGATCCGCGAGGCCCGCACCTGCAGCGCCCCCGCGAAGATCCCCGGAAACGCCAGCACGTTGTTGATCTGGTTCGGGAAGTCGGACCGCCCGGTGGCGACCACGGCCGCGTACTTGTGCGCGACCTCCGGGTGCACCTCGGGATTCGGGTTGGCCATCGCGAACACGAAGGCGCCCTCCGCCATCGAGGCGACCGCAGATTCCGGCACCGTGCCGCCGGACACGCCGATGAAGACGTCCGCGCCGGCCAGCGCGTCCTCCAGCGACCCGGACAGCCCCGCCTTGTTCGTGAACCCGGCGAGCTCCCGCTTCACGGACGTGAGGTCGTCCCGGTCACCGGACACGACACCGCGCCGGTCGGCGACGGCGACGTCCCCGATGCCCGCCTCGACGAGCATCTTGGCGATGGCCACGCCCGCCGCGCCCGCACCGGAGATCACCGCACGAAGATCTCCGATGGACCGCCCGCTCAGCCGCGCCGCGTTGCGCAGGGCGGCCAGCGTCACGACCGCGGTCCCGTGCTGGTCGTCGTGGAAGACGGGAATGTCGAGCCGCTCCTGGAGCCGCTTCTCGATCTCGAAGCACCGAGGAGCCGAGATGTCCTCGAGGTTCACGCCGCCGAAGGACGGCGCGAGACGGACCACGGTCTCGATGATCTCGTCGACGTCGGTGCAGGCCAGCGCGAGCGGAACCGCGTCCACCCCGCCGAACTGCTTGAACAGGATCGCCTTGCCCTCCATCACCGGGAGGGAGGCTTCGGGCCCGATGTCACCGAGCCCCAGCACGGCCGTACCGTCCGTCACGACGGCGACGACCGACGACTTCCACGTGTAGTCGTGGACGAGCTCCGGCTGCTCGGCGATGGCGCTGCACACCTTCGCCACGCCGGGCGTGTACGCGAGGGACAGGTCGTCCTTGTCACGGACCGGCACGGTGGCCTGCACAGCCATCTTGCCGCCGCGGTGCAGCGCGAACGCGGGGTCGAAGGAATCGAGGGGCTCCGCCCCTCCGTCCTGTCCCGTATCGCTGTCGCTGCGAGGATTGACGATCTCCGCTGCCACTTTGTCTTACCCCTTAGGTCTTCATGGTTTGAGGGTGGCCACTCCTGGTTGAGAAGTGGGCGGGCACCGCGTACGGCCCTGGTCACTGATGCGTACGGGCCGGTACACGACGGGCGCGCCGCACACGCGCCCTGAGCCCCGGATGAGGGGTGTAAAGAACCTTCTTACCGGACGACCGGCGTCGAGGACGAGTCCAATACGTGCAAGGTCACATGCCGGAACGCAAATCGATCATCGATCATCGGAGGCCGGTGACATGAATCATGGAACGTCATCCGGACAAACCATCAGCAGGCCCTTGACGATCACCGCAGAGCCGCTCGAACGGCCGCGGACCGCACCGTCCGGCTCACCCCGCTCGACGAATCGCACCGAAGATCTTCCGGCCGGAATGCCAGATTCCCGCAGATGGTCCGGTCGCGATGTACGGACATGAGGCGGTTCGGGGGTCACCCGTTATCCGATTTTGACATGACCGGCCCCCAGAATGGTCCAGTCCGAATGGCAAGATGCCGTAATCACACGAGGTCGCGACACTCGAAGGCGTGTGCTCTCGTCGACCTGAGGAATGAAGGCAGCGCTGCCGGACCGATCGGCAGCCGCCCCCGCCCATCGGCAACTCCACCCATCCGCCGGAGGAACCCACCATGACCGCAAGCTCCACCCGTCGTACGACCGCCGCGCGCACCAGGACAGCCGCGGTAGGTGCGATCGCGGTCGCAGGCGCCCTGATTCTCACCGGTTGCGGTGACCAGACGGACAGCGGCGGCAGCAGCTCCAAGGAGTCGGCGTCGTCCAGCAAGGCTCCGCTGTTCGACAAGCTGCCCGCGAAGATCCAGAAGGCCGGCGTCATCAAGGTCGGCACCAACGCCGAGTACGCCCCCATGGAGTACCAGGAGGGCGGCAAGATCGTCGGCGTCGACCCCGACATCGCCGCCGCGCTGGGCAAGCAGCTGGGCGTGGAGTTCCAGTTCACCTCGGGCTCCTTCGACGGTCTGATCCCGTCGCTGAACTCCGGCCGCTATGACGTCGCCATGTCCTCCATCACGGACACCAAGGACCGTCAGGAGGGCCTGGACAACGGCAAGAAGCTCGGCCCGGGCGTCGACTTCGTCGACTACTTCACGGCCGGCACCGCCATCTACGTCCAGAAGGGCAACCCGAAGAAGATCGGCTCGATCGACGACCTCTGCGGTCAGACGGTCGCCGTTCAGCGCGGGACGACGTACGAGAAGGCGCTTCAGGACCAGTCCAAGAAGTGCACGGACGGCGGCAAGAAGAAGCTCGACATCGAGTCCTTCGAGAACGACACCGAGGCCCAGACCCGCGTGAAGTCGGGCGGCGCCGTCGCGGGCGTCAACGACTACCCGGTCGCCATCGACCTGGCCCGCAAGGCCGACGGGGGCAACGCCTTCGAGGTCGTCGGCGAGCAGGTCGACGCCGGTCCGTTCGGCATCGCCGTGAACAAGGACAACAAGGAACTCGCGAGCGCCCTGGAAGCGGCCGTCAACGCGATCATCGAGGACGGCACGTACAAGAAGGTGCTGGAGAAGTGGGGCGCCGAGACCGGCGCCATCGACAAGGCCGCGATCAACGGCGGCAAGTGACGGACCCCGCACCACCGAAGGGCAGTCACTGTGACTGAAAAGATCGACAAGGAGCCCGCGGACACGCCGCCGCGGGCCTCCCACGCGCCGGAGACCATCAAGGCCATCCCGGTCCGCCACTACGGCCGCTACGTCAGCGCCGTCGTCGTGCTGGCGCTGGTGGCCCTGCTGGTCAACGCGTTCGCCACGGCCGAGAAGATCCAGTGGAGCGCGGTCGGCGACCGGCTGTTCGACTCCACGGTCCTCGCCGGCGCCGGCCGCACCCTGCTGATCAGCGTCCTCGCGATGATCGTGGGTGTGGTCCTCGGCGTGCTGCTGGCCGTGATGCGGCTCTCCAAGAACCCGGTGACGAGCTGGGTGGCCTGGGTCTACATCTGGTTCTTCCGGGGGACGCCGGTCTACGTCCAGCTCCTCCTCTGGTTCAACCTCGCGCTGATCTTCCCCATGCTGAATCTCGGTCCGATCTACAAGGACGAGATGACGGACGTGATGACCCCGTTCATGTGCGCCCTGCTGGGTCTGGGCCTGAACGAGGCCGCGTACATGGCGGAGATCTGCCGCGCCGGCCTGCTGGCCGTCGACGAGGGCCAGACGGAGGCCTCGCACGCGCTCGGCATGAGCCATGCCAAGACGCTGCGGCGGATCGTGATCCCGCAGGCGATGCGGGTGATCGTGCCGCCGACCGGCAACGAGTTCATCAACATGCTCAAGACCTCGTCGCTGGTGTACGCGGTGACGTACAACGAACTGCTGCGCGCCACCTCGACGATCGGCTCCACGTCGTACGCCGTGATGGAGATGCTGTTCGTGGCCTCCATCTGGTACCTGGTCATGACCAGCGTGTTCAGCGTCTTCCAGTACTACCTGGAGCGCCGTTTCGCCCGCGGTTCGTCCCGCAGCCTGCCGGCGACTCCGTGGCAGCGGGTCAAGGCCAACATGATGGCGTTCAGCCGTGAAAGGGGCTCGGTATGACCGCCATGGTGAAGGCCGAGGGCGTCCACAAGTCCTTCGGACTGGTCGAGGTCCTCAAGGGCATCGACCTGGAAGTGAAGCAGGGCGAGGTCTTCTGCCTCATCGGCCCCTCGGGCTCCGGCAAGTCGACGTTCCTGCGCTGCATCAACCATCTGGAGAAGATCAACGCCGGCCGGCTGTACGTCGACGGCGAGCTGGTCGGCTACCGCCAGAAGGGCGACAAGCTGTACGAGCTCAAGGACAGCGAGGTCGCGCTCCAGCGCCGGGACATCGGCATGGTGTTCCAGCGGTTCAACCTGTTCCCGCACATGACGGCCGTCGAGAACGTCATGGAGGCGCCGGTCCAGGTCAAGGGCACGGGCCGGGGCCAGGCCCGGGAGCGCGCGACGGAGCTCCTGGAGAAGGTGGGCCTGGCCGACAAGGCCAAGTCCTACCCGGCGCAGCTCTCCGGCGGCCAGCAGCAGCGTGTCGCGATCGCGCGGGCCCTGGCGATGGACCCGAAGCTGATGCTCTTCGACGAGCCGACCTCGGCCCTGGACCCGGAGCTGGTCGGTGACGTCCTCGACGTCATGCGCGACCTGGCCGAGTCCGGCATGACGATGGTCGTCGTCACCCACGAGATGGGCTTCGCCCGCGAGGTCGGCGACAGCCTGGTCTTCATGGACGGCGGCGTGGTCGTCGAGTCCGGCGACCCCCGCGAGGTGCTGACGAACCCTCAGCACGAGCGCACCCAGGCGTTCCTGTCGAAGGTGCTCTAGCGGTACGACGACGAAGGGGCGGTACGACGGTGTCGTACCGCCCCTTTCGCGTGCCCCTACTTCAGCGCGAGCAGCAGCGTGTCCGACGGCGAGCACCACACCGGCCGGGCCTCGCCGAAGCCCTGTTCGCGCAGCACGCGCGCGTGCCACTGGGCCGACGGCGTGTCGCCCTCCGCGTGCTCGCCGTAGATCTCGAAGCGCCGGGCCGTGGGTTCCGCGAGCACGGGGTCGGCGGCGGCGACCTCCCACCAGGCGGCCCAGTCGAGGGCGCCGTCCTGCCTGGCCCGCTCCATGTGTGCGTGGCGCTGTGCGCGTTCGGCCGCGTTGATCCGGGGCGTGGACTCGTCGATCATGTGGTCCGCGTTCATGAAGACACCGCCGTCGCGGACGAGTTCGGCGATCCGCCCGTAGAGGGCCGAGAGGGGTTCGCTGTGCAGCCAGTGCAGGGCCGTGGCGGTCAGGACGGCGTCGTAGGAGTCGTACGGCAGTCCCGCGGGCCAGTCCGGGTCCTTGAGGTCGGCCGTCACGAAGGTGACCCGCTCGTCGCCCGCGAAGGTGCCCTCGGCGATGGTGAGGAGCGCCGGGTCGAGGTCCACGCCGGTGCTGGTGGCGTCCGGGAACCGGGCGAGCAGCCTGGCCGTGATGGTTCCCGTGCCGCATGCGAGGTCCAGCACGCGCGGCCGGGGCCCGACGAGGGCCTCGACCATGTCCAGCATGACCCGGAACCGCTCCTCGCGGTCCGGCATGTACCACTCCTGCTGCCGGTCCCAGCTCTCCTGCCAGGCCTGCCAGTCGGTGCCGACACCCGTCGTCATGGGAGCCCCCTGTCCGCTCACTGTCGTAATACCCTGGAAGCACGATCAGCTGTTACCCGACCGCACCACGACGATAGAACGCCTCCGTAAGGACTACAAGTGGAACTGGCCTATTACTCGGACTACGCCGTACGTCTGGTCAACAGCGAGGACCCGGCCCGCGGCAAGGACTCCCTGACCTCTGTCGAGGCCGTCCGCGACCTGTTCGGTGTCAGCCAGGAGGCGGGCCGCCGGGTCACCGAGGCCGACGTCACCCGCTTCCGTTCGGTGCGGGCGCGGCTGCGGGCGGTCTTCGAGGCCGCGGACCAGGGCGACGAGGAGACGGCGGTGAACCTGCTGAACTCGTTGCTGCTGGAGTTCCCGGTGAACCCGCAGATCTCCGGGCACGACTTCCGCGACGACGACGGCCGCCCGCTGTGGCACATGCACCTGGCGGACCACCCGTCCAACGCCACCGCCGGGTACGCGGCGATCGCGGCGATGGGTCTGGCGTTCCACCTCACCGAGTACGGCGTGGACCGGCTCGGCCTGTGCGAGGCGTCCCCGTGCCGCAACGCCTATCTCGACACCTCGACGAACCGCTCCAGGCGCTACTGCTCCGACCGCTGCGCCACCCGCGCCAACGTGGCCGCCTACCGGGCCCGCAAGCGCCTGGAGGCCGACCGGTCGGGGAAGACGGGCCGCACCGCGGACAGCGCCCAGCGCACGGCGGCCAGCGGGGAGCGCTGAGCGGGCCCGGGCGGCCGGTACCTGAGCCGGGCCTTGCCGAGGACGAGTTCCTCCGGGACGACGCCGTAGTCCGTGCTGTCTCCGCCCGCGAACGCGTTGTCCCCGAGCACCCACCAGCCGCCCTCGCGCCGCTCCACGGCCCGCTTGACGACGAGCAGGTCCTGCTGGAACGGATGCCGCAGGACCACGATGTCACCGGGGCCGACCCTGGCCCCCCAGTGCACGACGAGCTGGTCCCCGTGCCGGAGCGTGGGCACCATCGACGGCCCGGTCACCTCGGCCACCCCCACGAAGGGCAGCAAGGACCTCCCCCGCTCGGTCTCCTGCGACAGCTCCGGCATCCCCGGCACCTCCCCGGTACGTTCATCCACCAGTCTCAGTCTGACCCCGGACTTTTGTCCTAAGCCCATGGGGGCACCCGCGAATTCGGCTCTCCCAGGGAGTAATGTCGCACCTGAGAAGACGATCACGAGGAAGGAATGCTCCATGCTTTCCCGCCTGTTTGCCCCCAAGGTCAAGGTCAGCGCACACTGCGACCTGCCCTGCGGTGTGTACGACCCGGCCCAGGCCCGCATCGAGGCGGAGTCGGTGAAGGCCGTGCAGGAGAAGATGGCCGCCAACGACGACCCGCACTTCCAGGCGCGTGCCGTTGTCATCAAGGAGCAGCGCGCCGAGCTCGCGAAGCACCACGTTTCCGTGCTCTGGAGCGACTACTTCAAGCCCCCGCACTTCGAGAAGTACCCGGAGCTGCACCAGCTGGTCAACGACACCCTGAAGGCCCTCTCGGCCGCCAAGGCGTCGACCGACCCGGCCACCGGTCAGAAGGCCCTGGACTACATCGCCCAGATCGACAAGATCTTCTGGGAGACCAAGAAGGCCTGACCTCGTCGGCCTCCGTCGACCCGCGATCGGTGCACCATCGCAGGCCGACGGGAGTACCCCCGGAGGGGCCCGGTCCGTACGGACCGGGCCCCTCCGTCGTTCGTCCGTCCGCCGGACGGTCTAGTCCTCGCCCGCCTCCAGCAGTCCCGCCGCCGCGCCCACGATCCGCGGGTCCGGGGTGCCGACGACCTCGTCGTCCTTGTCGGAGTAGTCGAAGCGGGCCAGGACGCTGCGCATGGCCTCGACGCGGGCCCGCTTCTTGTCGTTGCTCTTGACCACGGTCCAGGGCGCGAACTGGGTGTCCGTCTCACGGAACATGGCGACCTTGGCGGCGGTGTAGTCGTCCCAGCGGTCCAGGGAGGCCAGGTCCATGGGGCTGAGCTTCCACTGCCGTACGGGGTCGATCTGACGGATGGTGAAGCGGGTGCGCTGCTCGCCCTGGGAGACCGAGAACCAGAACTTCAGCAGGTCCACTCCGTCGTCCACGAGCATCCGCTCGAACAGCGGGGCCTGCCGCGTGAAGCGCCGGTACTCGTCGTCGGAGCAGAAGCCCATGACCCGCTCCACCCCGGCCCGGTTGTACCAGGACCGGTCGAACAGCACGATCTCGCCCGCGGTCGGCAGATGTTCGACGTACCGCTGGAAGTACCACTGTCCGCGCTCTCGCTCGGTCGGCTTCTCCAGGGCCACCACCCGCGCGCCACGGGGGTTCAGATGCTCCGTGAAGCGCTTGATGGTGCCGCCCTTGCCGGCCGCGTCCCGTCCCTCGAACACGATGACGAGCCGGCGCCCGGTCTCCTTGATCCAGCTCTGCAGCTTCAGCAGTTCGATCTGCTGGAGCCGTTTGTGCCAGTCGTACTCCTTGCGCTCCATGCGGTGCGCGTAGGGGTAGTTCTCCCGCCAGGTGTCGATCGGACTGCCGTCCGGGCGGATGAGCACGGGGTCGTCGGGGTCGGTGTAGTCGACCTGCAGATCGGTCAGCAAGGGCGTCATCCTGGGGCCCCTCTCAGCTCGGTGGGTCAGTGGAACTGGGGCACGATCAGATGGATGCCGTACGCCACCACCGCCGCGCAGGCGAGGAAACACAGGCCGGCCTGGACGACGCCGAGAGTCGACGTGCCGGTGCCGTCCTCCCCCGCCCCCTCGAAGCGGGCGAGGCCGAGCACCCCGAGGGCGAAGACGACGACCACGGCGACGGTGACGCCGATGCTCACCGCGGTGACCTGGCCGAGTGCGGTCCAGTCGATGATCATGACAGGAACTCCTGGGTCTCAGGCGGCCGTACCGACACGCGTCGGCGGCTCGGTACGGATGGTGACCTCGTGGGTGTCGTTCACGTTGTGCGCGCTCACCGGGTTGCGGCGGGAGACGAGGACGATGCCCGCGGCGACGGCCGCGCCGACCAGGGCCACGACGACGGTGCCGAAGTCGCCGCCGTGCTTGACCGCGCTCGCGGAGACGCCACCCACCAGCGCTGCGGCGGGCAGGGTGATCAGCCAGGCGAGGACCATCTTGCCCGCGATGCCCCAGCGGACCTCCGCGAGCCTGCGGCCGAGACCCGCGCCGAGGATGCTGCCCGAGGCGACCTGGGTGGTCGACAGGGCGAAGCCGAGGTGGGCGGAGGTCAGGATGACCGTCGTGGACGCGGTCTCCGCGGCGAAGCCCTGCGGGGACTGGATCTCGGTGAGCCCCTTGCCCATGGTGCGGATGATCCGCCAGCCGCCGAGGTAGGTGCCGAGGCCGATCGCGAGACCCGCGGAGGCGATGACCCAGACCGGCGGACCGGCGTCGTGGCCGAGCGCGCCCGCCGAGATGAGGGTGAGGGTGATCACGCCCATGGTCTTCTGGGCGTCGTTGGTGCCGTGCGCGAGGGAGACGAGGGACGCGGAGGCGATCTGGCCGAGCCGGAAGCCCTTGGTCACCGAGTCCTTGCGGGCGCGGGCGGTGAGCTTGTAGGCGAGGTAGGTGGCGATCAGCGCCGCCACGCCCGCGACCACGGGGGAGGCCACCGCGGGGATCAGGATCTTCTCGACCACCTTGTCGAAGTGCACGCCGTGGGAGCCCGCACCCACCCACACCGCGCCGATCAGCCCGCCGAACAGCGCGTGCGACGAGCTCGACGGCAGGCCGACCAGCCAGGTCAGCAGGTTCCACAGAATCGCTCCGACCAGCCCCGCGAAGATCATCCCCGGTGAGACCAGGGTGTCGTCCACGATGCCACCGGAGATCGTCTTGGCGACCTCGGTCGACAGGAAGGCGCCCACGATGTTCAGGACACCGCTCACCAGGACCGCGGTCCTGGGTTTGAGTGCGCCGGTCGCGATGGACGTCGCCATGGCGTTGGCGGTGTCGTGGAATCCGTTGGTGAAGTCGAAGGCCAGGGCTGTGACGATGACGACCGCCACGAGGAACGTGATGTGGTCCATGCCTCTCATGGGAGCAAGCGCTTCCGTACGGGAGGCGAACGTGAGGCAAAGCCCGTTCCAGGTCCCCGCGCCCAGCCGGTGAGCGTCGTGCGATGCTGGCGTGATGGTGAGCATCGAGGACCTGGTGCGGCTGCGGCAGGCGCGGGACCGGATGGACCGGGAGTACACCGAGCCGCTCGACGTGCCCGCGCTCGCCCGCACCGCGCTGATGTCACCGGGCCATTTCCAGCGCAGCTTCCGCGCGGAGTTCGGGGAGACGCCGTACGGCTATCTCATGACCCGGCGCATCGAGCGCGCGAAGGCCCTGCTGCGGCGGGGCGACCTGTCCGTCACCGAGGTCTGCATGGCCGTGGGGTGCACCTCCCTGGGCTCCTTCAGCTCCCGGTTCACGGAGCTGGTCGGCGAGACACCGAGCGCCTACCGGGCCCGCCCGCACGAGGAGATCGCGGGGATCCCGCCGTGTGTGGTCCGCAGGCACACCCGGCCCCGCCGGGCCTAACGTGAAGCCATGGACATCAAGCTCAAGAATTGCTTCATCGCCGTCGACGACCACGACAAGGCGATCGCGTTCTACCGGGACGTCCTCGGCATGGAGGTACGGGGTGACGTCGGGTACGAGGGCATGCGCTGGGTGACCGTCGGCTCGCCGCTGCAGCCGGACGTGGACATCGTCCTGGAGCCGCCCGCCGCCGACCCGGACGCCTCCCCCGCGGACAAGGAGGCGATGGCCCGACTGCTGGCGAAAGGGCTGCTGCGGGGGGTCAACTTCACGACCACCGACTGCGACGCCCTGTTCGCGCGCGTGCGGGAGTCCGGGGCCGAGGTGATCCAGGAGCCGACGGACATGCCGTACGGGGTGCGGGACTGCGCTTTTCGGGATCCGGCGGGGAACATGCTGCGGTTCATGGAGTCGTCGGGCGACTGAGTCGTCCGCCGCGCCGTCGCGACGGGTCGCGCCCACGCGGTGGAGCCGCTCGTCAACACAGCCCCGCGCCCGTTCGGGACCCTTACGATCACCGGTATGAGTACGCACTGGACCTATGCCTTCGTGGACCGGCCGGTTCCCCGCTTCGCCCAGGCCTGTGACTTCTGGACCGCCGTCACGGGCTCGCGGCTGTCCGAGTTCCGGGGTGAGCGGCGGGAGTTCGTGACGTTGGAGCCTTCCGACGGAGCCGACGCCGGTGTGAAGGCGCAGGCCGTCGCCTCCGGGCCCGGCGGTGCGCATCTCGACTTCTGTGTGGACGACGTACGGAAGTTCGCGAGAGCCGCCCAGGCGCTCGGCGCGCATGTGGTCGCCGATCAGGGGACGTTGGTCGTGCTGCGCTCCCCCGCGGGCCAGCTGTTCTGCGCCGACCCTTGGCGCGGACAGTCCGCCCGCCCGCCGGTGTTCCGCGGCAGTCGGCTCGACCAGGTCTGCCAGGACGTCCCGCCGTCCCTGTTCGACGCCGAAGTCGCCTTCTGGACGGCCCTGTTGCCCGACTGGGAGTCGCGTTCGGGCTCCCTGCCCGAGTTCCACGTCCTCGTGCCCCCGCCCGGGCTCCCGGTCCGCATCCTTCTCCAGCGCCTCGACGAGGAACGCCCCGCCGGCGCCCATCTGGACCTGGCCTGCGCGGACATCGGGGCGACACGGGCGGAACACGAGCGTCTGGGCGCGGAGTTCGTCGCCGAGGGCAGGAGCTGGACGGTGATGAGGGACCCGGCCGGCGGCCTGTACTGCCTGACGGGCCGGGACCCGGAAACCGGCGGTCCGCCTAGCGCTTCATGACGATGCAGAGGACCCGGCCCTCCTCGTCGGGGGTGGCGCCGGCGCACGCCGACTCCCACCCCTTCGGGAGCGAGGGCGTCGGACTCGCCCCCTGCCGGCCCAACGGGCCCTGCGGCTCCGCCGAGTCCTGGAGCCAGAGCGTCAGCCCACCCGCCACGACCACGAGAACCGCCCACACCAGCAGGGCCCAGCGCCATGGGCGCCGACCGCTCACCCCCACGGCTCCACGTCGACGACCGCCTCCACCGGAAGGGGCCCGTAGATGTGCGGGAACTCCTCGGCACCGGGCTCGGGAGCCTCGTACTTCAGCGGTACGCCGAGACGGGCGGGGTCGATGACGAGGACGACCAGGTCCGGCAGGCCGGCGTAGAAGGCCGCCGCCGTGCGCGGCAGTTGCTCGCGTGTCGAGCAGTGGATGAACCCCTCCTCCTGGAGGGTGCGGCCGCGCGTCGAGATCTCGTACGTGCCCCGGGCCCGGGCCTCCTCCCAGAGGGAGCGTTCGGTCAGGTGCACGATGAGGTTCGTTGTGGACATGCCGTCACGTTAAGGCCTCAGCCGTGCCGCCCGCCCCTGCAGATAGCGCTGCTCGGGAAGGCTCAGGGTCTTGGCGGCCGCCGACTCGTACGCGGCCCGCGCCTGTGCGTGCGAACCGGCCCGCTCCAGCAGATGTCCGCGTACGGCGTCCAGCCGGTGCCCCAACTCGTCGTTCAGCGAGTCCAGCTCCGCGAGTCCCGCCCGCGGCCCGTGCACCATCGCGACCGCGACCGCCCGGTTCAGCCGCTCCACGGGGCCCGGAACGAGCCGTACGAGCACGTCGTAGAGCCCGAGGATCTCGCGCCAGTCGGTCGCCTCCGGCGTGGGCGCCTCGTCGTGCACGGCGGCGATGGCCGCACGGATCTGGTAGGGCCCGGCACGGCGGTGGGCCAGCGCCCGGGTGACCAGCGCGACGCCCTCCTCGATCGCGGCCTTGTCCCAGCGGGCGCGGTCCTGTTCGTCGAGGGGGACCAGGTCGCCGTCCGGGCCGGTGCGGGCGTCGCGGCGGGCGTCGGTGAGGAGCATCAGGGCGAGCAGGCCGGCGATCTCGCAGTCGTGGGGCAGGAGGCGGTGCACCGTGCGGGTCAGCCGGATCGCCTCGCCGGCGAGGTCGCGGCGCTGCAGGGCCGGTCCCGAGGTCGCCGTATGGCCCTCGTTGAAGATCAGGTAGAGGGTGTGCAGGACGGCCGGCAGCCGTTCCTCCCAGTGTTCCGGCCGCCCGAAGTCCGCGCCGCGCACCTTCTGCTTGGCCCGGCTGATGCGCTGGGCCATGGTCGCCTCGGGGACGAGATACGCCCGGGCGATCTCCGCCGTGGTCAGACCGCCGACCGCGCGCAGGGTGAGCGCGATCTGCGCGGACGGGGTGAGCCGCGGATGGCAGCACAGGAACAGCAGGGACAGGGTGTCGTCCTCGCGCGGCGCCCGGTCGGCGACCGCCGTGACGCGCACGCCCAGCGCCACCGCCTTCTCCTCCCGCGCCCGCCGCGCCTCCTCCGCGCGCAACGAGTCGGTCAGCCGCCGCGAGGCCACCTTGATGAGCCACCCGCGCGGATTGTCGGGCACCCCTGCCGACGGCCACTGCCGGGCTGCGGCCAGCAGCGCCTCCTGTACGGCGTCCTCGGCGGCGTCGAAATGGCCGTACCGCCTGACCAGCGCGCCGAGGACCTGCGGCGCGTGCAGGCGCAGCAGGTCCTCGGTCCCGCTCGTCGGCAGCACGGCTCTCAGATGTCCCCGGCGCCGTCCAGGATGGGCCGGATCACCACCGGGTACTCGGGGGCGCCGGCGGGCTGGGGGCACTGGGCGATGCGTTCGGCGATCTCCGTGACGCGCTCCAGGCTCTCGCACTCCAGCACCCAGTAGCCGCACAGCAGCTCCTTGGTCTCGCTGTAGGGCCCGTCGGTGATCACGGCCTTGCCGTCGGTGCCCCGGCTGACGTGGCGGATCTTCGCGGGCTCGGCGAGCCCCTGGCCGTCTAGCATCTCGCCGGTCTCGGACAGGTCGTCGTTGACGGCGCTCATGAAGGCGTACATCGTCTGGATCTCCTGCTCGCTCCAGGCCGGGGAGTTCTCGGAGCCCTTGCCGCGCATGGCCTCGTAGTCGGCCTGTGTTCCCTGCACCATGACCAGGTACTTCATGATTCCGCTCCTTCGGCGTCGATCGGCTCGGCCACCCGGGGCGGGCGGCTCTCACAGGGGACGTCGGAGCCGGGGACGGATTCTCGACAGGGGTTCAGGAACCTTTTCCGGCGGGGGCGCCGCCGTGGTCCTCGTCGGCGTCGGCGGCCCGGTCGGCGCACGCCGCGCACTCGGGGTTGTGGCACGGGCCGCCCGTCCAGACGGGGACCCATGCACCCAGCGTCTTGTGACGCCGTACGACGGTCTCGACCGGCTGTCCGCAGACGGGACAGACGCGTTCGTCAGTGCCCATGTCCTCAGGGTAGGGCGAAGGGGGCCGCGGCGCTCCCCTCAGCGCTTGCTGCGGTACGTCCGCGACTCGCGCGGATGTACGTCCGCGTACTCGCGCGGATGCTCGTGGGCTGCGCCTAGCTCGACTGCCCGGGCTCGCGCCACATGGGCCACATCTGCGGTCCGTCCGGCAGATCGAGCGGCCGGTCCACCAACTCGAAGCCGAGCCGCTCGTACAGTCCCCGGCTCCGCGCGCAGCTCGCCTCCAGGTAGGCCGGCACCCCGTCCCGGTCGCACCGCTCCAGAACCGACTCGATGAGCTCGGTCCCGAGCCCCTCCCCCTGCCGCTCGGGTGCCACCCCGATCATCCACAGGTACTCGTGGGCGCGCCCGGCCGGATGGACGTCAGCCGTGAGCCGTCCGATCAGCTCGATCCGTTCGTTGTCCGGATCGACAGCCTCCCTCAGCTGCGCGAACCCGTCCTCGTCGTCGTGCCCGTCGGCGCTCTCCGCCGGCACCGGCAGCCACAACGCGCACGCCGCCCCGTCCTGCGTGACCTCCACCCGCCCCTCGGCGAGCACGATGTCGACGAACGCGGCCATCAGCCGGGGATGGGTCGTACGGCGCTCCTCCTCCCCCGGGAAGATCCATCCGCTGACCGGATCGTCCTGGAAGGCCGCGTCCAGCAGCCGCGCGACCGCTTCCCGGTCGCTTGCGTCGGCCGTCCGTATCACCACGCCCATGCCCCACCCCTTTGATCTCAACCACCCTCGGTCACACGGGTGTTGAGAGTATCCGGTGCGCATGCGGAAGCGGGCCCCGCACACCGTGGGGATGTGCGGGACCCGTTCGTGCCGGAGCCCCCGGCTGCCGTGCGGGGTCAGGAACCGCGCGGGGCCGGGCGCTCCGGGGTCATCAGGCGCTGCGCCGGGTCACGAACTCCGCGAGGGAGAGCAGCCCGCCGGCCGCCTCCGGATCGGGCACCGCGCGGGCCAGCTGCCCCATCGCCCGGGCCATCCGGTCGGCCGCCTGCGCCTGCGCCCAGTCCCGCCCGCCGGCCTCCTCGACGGCGAGCGCCGTGCGCGCCAGGTCCCCCTCGTCGTACGGCGCCGCGTACAGCTCGGCCAGTTCCGCGGCCGCGGCCGTGCCGGAGGTGAGCGCGGCGACCACCGGGAGGGACTTCTTGCGGGCGGCGAGATCCGCGCCGGCCGGTTTGCCGGTGCGGCTCGGGTCGCCCCATATGCCGATCACGTCGTCGATGAGCTGGAAGGCGAGGCCCGCCTCCCGGCCGAAGGCGTCCATCGCCCCGACGTCCTCGGCGGACGCGCCCGCGTACAGCGCGCCGAGCGCACAGGCACAGCCCAGCAGCGCGCCCGTCTTGGCCTCGGCCATGACGAGTACCTGGTCGAGGGTGACCTCGGCGGGGCCGAGCTTCTGCAGGGCGGTGTCCTCGTGCTGGCCCTCGCACAGCTCGACGACACAGTCCGCGAGGCGGGCGGCGGCCGCTCCCGCCGCGGGGTGCGGGTCCTCGGCCAGCAACCGCAGCGCCAACGCCTGGAGGGCGTCCCCGGCGAGGATCGCGTCGGCGTCGCCGAAGACCGTCCACGCGGTGGGGCGGTGCCGTCGGGTGGTGTCGCGGTCCATCACGTCGTCGTGGAGCAGCGTGAAGTTGTGGACCAGTTCCACCGCCACGGCCGCCCGGACGGCCGCCGCCCGCGCCGGCTCCCCGCCGAGCGCGGCGGCCGCGGTGAGGACGAGCGCGGGCCGGATCGCCTTGCCCGCGTTCCCCGCCGCCGGGGTGCCGTCGGCCTGCTCCCAGCCGAAGTGGTACAGCGCGATCCTGCGCAGCGAGCCGGGCAGCGACTCCAGCGCGGACCGCAGTTCCGGATCGACCGACGCCCGGGCACGCTCCAGGACGGCCCCGGCCTCATGGCCGTCGAGGGGGCGGGACTCGGGGCTGTCGGGGGTGGCGGGGTCGACGGTCGGCAGGTGTCCTCCAGTGCGGGTGGGCGGGCTCCTGCGGGGTGCCTCCACCCCGGAGCCGGGCCGAGGTGCCTCCACACCGGAGGTCGGCCGAGGTGTCTCCACGCCGGTGTTCGACCGGGGTGTACCCGCCCCGGTGGGCGGGGACACGGCTCCCAGGTGCAGAAACGTCACCTCCAGCGGCCGATCTCGACGTTCTCCAGGACCCCGAGCGCGTCCGGCACCAGCACGGCCGCCGAGTAGTAGGCCGTCACCAGGTACTTGATGATCGACTGTTCGTTGATGCCCATGAACCGCACCGACAGGCTCGGCTCGATCTCGTCCGGGATACCGGCCTGCTGGAGGCCGATGACACCCTGGTCGGCCTCACCGGTACGCATGGCGATGATCGAGGTGGTCCGCTCCGGGGTGACCGGGATCTTGTTGCACGGGTAGATCGGCACTCCGCGCCAGGTGGGGATGCGGTTGCCTCCCATGTCGATGGTCTCGGGGACCAGTCCGCGCTTGTTGAGCTCACGGCCGATCGCGGAGATCGCGCGCGGGTGGGCGAGCAGCAGCTTGGTGCCCCGGCGCCGGCTGAGCAGTTCGTCGAGGTCGTCGGGGCTGGGCACGCCGTCGTGCGGCTGGAGGCGCTGGTCGTACTCGCAGTTGTTGAGCAGCCCGAACTCGCGGTTGTTGACGAGTTCGTGCTCCTGGCGTTCCTTGAGCGCCTCGACGGTCAGCCGGATCTGCTGTTCCGTCTGGTTCATCGGCTGGTTGTAGAGGTCGGCCACGCGCGTGTGGATGCGCAGAACGGTCTGGGCGATGCTCAGTTCGTACTCGCGGGGCCTGGCGTCGTAGTCGACGAAGGTGTGCGGGATGTCGGGCTCGCCGTCATGGCCCGCCGCGAGGTCGATCTCCTTCTCGCCGTACTTGTTGGTGCGCTGCGAGGGGATCGCGCGCTGCTCCCCGAGGTGCTCGCGCAGGCCGGCGGCGCGCTCCGCCAGCTGCTCGACGTCCTGGCGGGGCAGCACGAGGACCGTGCAGGCGGTGGCCGCGCGGGCGGTGTACTCCCAGATGGCGTCGGGGTCGAGGAGTGCTTGGTCGCCGAAGTAGGCGCCGTCGGCGAGGACTCCGAGGACCGCGTCGTCGCCGTAGGGGCCGGTGCCGACCTTCTCCACCCGGCCGTGGGCCAGCAGATACACCTCGTCGGCCTGGGCGCCGAACGAGGCGATCACCGAACCCGGGGTGAACTCGCGCTGCTGACAGCGCTGGGCCAGCTCGGAGAGCACGTCGTCGTCCTCGTACGACCTGAGTGCCGGCAGCTCGCGCAGCTCGGCGGGGATCACCTCGACCCGGTCTCCGGTCTTCACGAAGGTCACCCGGCCGTCGCCCACGGCATAGCTCAGTCGTCGGTTCACCCGGTACGTGCCGCCCTGCACGTTCACCCAGGGCAGCATGCGCAGGAGCCAGCGGGAGCTGATCTCCTGCATCTGGGGTGCGGACTTGGTGGTGGTGGCCAGGTTCCGCGCGGCTGCCGTGCCGAGGCTCTGCTGCGGCCGGTCCTGCTCGGTGCGGATCTCTTCGCCTACCGACATAAGGAATTGCCCTCCCAATACATGCCCGGACGCGATCTGCGCCCGGGCATCGATGTGCAAGGGCAAGCCTTCCTCACGGAGCGTGCCGGTGCTATTACACGAAAGAGGGGGAATGGATCACCACGAGGCTGGGCACATGCGCGATTCTTGTCCACTGACGTCCAGTCAAGTCCGTTTTCAGTAACGGAATTTGACTGTCCGAATCAGCTCGCACGCTGTGCGAACCAGGAGTCGGAGCCCGCCGCTTTCGGTACAAGCACGGGTACGAGCCGGCCGCGGTCGGTGGCCGGCGCACAGTGCGAAGGAGGGGGCCATGGCCTCACCCATGTCCGCGGGCAGATTCCTCGCCGTCCTGCGGGCGGAGGGCGCCACCGTCGCCGAGGTCGGCGACTGGGAGCACCACAACCGCAACCACGTCGGCGCCTGGGGACCGGTGCACGGCGTGATGATCCACCACACGGTGACCAGGGGCAGCGCGGCGACGGTGGAGCTGTGCCGCGAGGGCTACGCCGGCCTGCCGGGCCCGCTGTGCCACGGCGTCATCACGAAGAACGGCACCGTCCACCTCGTCGGCTACGGCCGCGCCAACCACGCCGGCCTCGGCGACGACGAGGTCCTGCGCGCGGTGATCGCCGAGCGGGCGCTCCCCGTCGACAACGAGGCCAACACCGACGGCAACCGCCACTTCTACGGCTTCGAGTGCGAGAACCTCGGCGACGGCGAGGATCCCTGGCCGGCCGCCCAGCTGACGGCGATCGAGCGGGTCTCGGCGGCGGTGTGCCGCCACCACGGCTGGACGGAACGGTCGGTCATCGGCCACCTGGAGTGGCAGCCGGGCAAGGTGGATCCACGAGGCTTCACGATGTCGTGGCTGCGCGGCCGTATCCGGGAGCGCCTGCAGTGATCCCGCAGGTCACAATGGGGGCGTGACCGTCCTCGACACCCTGCGCCCCCGCCTGCCCTCGCCCCTGCAGGAACTGTCGGACCCCCGCTTCGCCCGGCACGGCCTGCGCCTTCTCCTCAAGCGCGACGACCTGATCCACCCCGAGATCATCGGCAACAAGTGGCGCAAGCTCGCGCCGAACCTCACCGCGGCGGCCGGCCGTACGGTCGTCACCTTCGGCGGTGCCTACTCCAACCACCTGCGCGCCACGGCCGCCGCGGGCCGCCTCCTCGGGCTGCCCACGGTCGGCGTGGTCCGCGGTGAGGAACTCGCCGACCGCCCCCTGAACCCCGCCCTCGCCCGGTGCGCGGCCGACGGCATGCGACTGCACTTCGTCGACCGGGCGACGTACCGCCGCAAGACCGAAGCGGACGTCCTCGCGCGCGTGCTGCGCGCGGCGGGCGCCGAGGACGCGCACCTGGTCCCGGAAGGGGGCAGCAACGCGCTCGCCGTACGAGGCTGCCGGACGCTCGGCGAGGAGTTGTCCGGGCGGGCCGATGTCGTCGCGATCGCCTGCGGCACCGGAGGCACCCTCGCGGGACTGGCCGCGGGCCTCGCCCCGGGCCAGCGCGCCCTGGGCGTACCGGTCCTCAGGGGCGGCTTCCTGACGGCCGCCACAAGGGCGCTCCAGCGCGAGGCCTTCGGTGGCCCGCGCGGCGACTGGACGCTCGACGACCGCTTCCACTTCGGCGGCTACGCCCGCACCCCACCCGAACTGGACGCCTTCGCGGAGGACTTCGAGATGCGCCACGGTGTTCCGGTGGAACGTCTCTATGTCGCCAAGTTGCTGTATGGATTGGTCGCCCTCGCAGAGGAGGGCGCCTTCCCGCGCGGGGCGACGCTCGCGGCGGTGGTCACGGGCCGCCCCTTCCCCTGACCCGCGCACGCCCTACTCGGTCGCCTCCCGGTACGCGGCCGCCTCCTCCAGGTCCAGCCTGCGCAGCAGCGTCCGCAGCATCTCGTCGTCGATGTAGCGCAGGTCCCGCAGCTTCACGAAGACCGCGCGCTCGGCGCCGATCATCTCCCGGGACAGCCTGCGATAGGTGTCGTCGACGGTCTCACCGGTGAGGGGGTTGGACTGACCGAGGCGTTCCCAGACGGCGTTGCGGCGGCGCTCCAGGACCATGCGCAGGCGGTCGGCGAGGGGCGGCGGGAGCGCGTTGCGCTCGTCGGAGAGGAGTTCGTCCAGCCGCTGTTCGGCGGCCCGGGAGGCCTGCGCCTGGGCGTTGGCCTCGGCGAGGGTCTCGGCCTGCTGGTCGCGGCCGGGGAGCTTCAGCATGCGGATCAGCGGGGGCAGGGTGACGCCCTGGACGACGAGGGTGCCGATGACCGTCGTGAAGGTGAGGAAGAGGATCAGATTGCGGCCAGCGAACGGCTCGCCGTCGTGCAGGTGCTCCGGGATCGAGAACGCGATGGCCAGCGAGACGACGCCCCGCATCCCCGCCCAGGCGATGACGAAGGGCCCCTTCCAGGTGGGGTTGTCCTCCCGCTCGCGGATCCGCGCGGACAGCATGCGCGGGAGGAAGGTCGCCGGATACACCCAGACGAACCGCGACACGACGACCACGAGGAAGACGGCGACCGCGTACCAGGCGGCGCGGCCGCCCTCGTACTCCCCGAGGCCCCTGAGCACGACGGGCAGTTGCAGCCCGATGAGGGCGAACACCGACGACTCCAGGACGAAGGCGACCATTTTCCATACGGCGTCCTCCTGGAGGCGCGTCGCGAAGTCGACCTCCCACGCGCGGTGTCCCAGGAAGAGGGCCACCACGACGACCGCGAGCACCCCTGAGGCGTGGAACTGCTCGGCCGACGCGTAGGCGACGAACGGGATCAGCAGGGAGAGGGTGTTCTGCAGCAGCGGTTCCTTGAGGTGGGTGCGCAGCCAGTGGATCGGCACCATCAGCACCAGGCCGACGGCGACACCGCCGAAGGCCGCCAGCAGGAACTCCCCGATACCGCCCGCCCAGGTGGCGCCCTCGCCGATCGCGGCCGCGAGCGCGACCCGGTAGGCGGTGATCGCGGTCGCGTCGTTCACCAGGGACTCGCCCTGGAGGATGGTCGTGATCCGGGAGGGCAGACCCACGCGGCGTGCCACGGCCGTCGCCGCGACCGCGTCCGGCGGCGCCACCACGGCCCCCAGCACGAGCGCCCCGGTCAGCGAGAGCCCCGGCACGATCTGGTACGCCGCCCAGCCGACGACGAAGGTCGCGAAGAGGACGTATCCCACCGACAGCAGTGCCACGGGTCGCATTTGCGCCCTGAGGTCGAGATAGGAGCTGTCGGTGGCCGCGGAGTGCAGCAGGGGCGGCAGGATGATGGGCAGGACCACGTCCGGGTCGAGCGTGTACTCGGGGACCCCGGGAAGGTACGAGATCACCAGGCCGGCCGCGACCAGCAGCAGCGGCGCCGGAATCGGGGTGCGTCGGGCCGCCGCGGCGATCGCCGCGCTCCCCGCCACCAGCAACAGCAGTGGCATCACGTCCATGACCCTCGCCCGCCCTCGTTCATCGTCGTGCGCCCGCCCTCTTTTTCCGCGCGGCCGCCCGCGCGGCCGTCGTAACCTGGCAATCATGAAACAGTGCACGCACGCCGACGCGCTGCCGCACCCGGAGCCCGAGCCGCTCAGCGACACGTGCCCGGAGTGCCTGAGGGACGGTACCCACCCGGTCCAACTGCGTCTGTGTCTCGCCTGCGGTCACGTCGGCTGCTGCGACTCATCGCCGGGACAGCACGCGACGAAGCACCACAAGGACACCGACCACCCGATCATGCGCACCCACGAACCTGGTGAGAACTGGCGTTGGTGCTTCGTGGACCATGTCCTTGTGTGACCCTGGACCGCCGGGTTCCAGGACGGTTCGACCGTCTGACGTCTGGGTACGTCAACCCGGCGCGCGTTCTTCCCAATTGGAGCCGCAAACCCCTAGACACGGAGCGTGTCCACAGTTTTACTGTGAGTGACGGCAAGGGGTTGGGGTCCCGGGGACAGGAAAGTCGAGAGCGCGGTAGCGTCACCGCTGAACCACACGTCGCGTTACTCCGGGGGGCGACCCTCGGCCCCCGTAAAGCTTGTACCACCTTGGAGGTGAGGGTGTCCCAGATCGCAGGCGAGCCCGCGACCCAGGACTTCGTGGAAGTCCGGCTGCCGGCCGCGGGTGCCTACCTGTCGGTGCTGCGGACGGCCACGGCCGGCCTCGCAGCCCGTTTGGACTTCACCCTCGACGAGATCGAGGACCTGCGCATCGCGGTGGACGAGGCCTGCGCGATCCTGCTCCAGCAGGCCGTGCCCGGCTCGGTGCTCAGCTGTGTCTTCCGCCTTGTCGACGACTCGCTGGAGGTCACCGTCTCGGCCCCGACCACGGACGGTCACGCACCGTCACGGGACACCTTCGCCTGGACCGTCCTGTCGGCCCTCGCGGGCAAGGTCTCGTCGGCCGTGGACGAGGACAAGACCGTTTCGATCAGCCTCTACAAACAGCGCGGCGCGGGACCCGGGCCGGCGTGAGGAACGGGGACGGGCCGGTGCGGGACGAAGAGCGCGGCACACGGGAGCTGCCGGCCGAGGGCGGACACCGCCCTGAGTGCCCGAGCGGCGCCGACAGCCTGGGCGACGACGCCCCCGGCGGTTCCCGGCGCATGGCGGACGGCATCGACGGCATCCCCGAGCAGGCCCGGCCGCATCCGGAGGAGGAGACCGTCGACACGACGGCCACCGGCTTCCTGGACGACGGGCAGCGGGATCGGAAAGGTGCCGTGCAGGGTGCGCCTCCGGCAGGACCGGCCGGGGTCTTCCCGGTGCGGACGGAGGCGAGGGCTCGTGGAAGGGCGACGGGCGGGACGATGAGCGAGCACGAGCGAAACGCAGAGGACGGCGCGGCGGGCGCGAACAACACGCCGGTCCCGCGGCACGACCCACAGGACCGCAGCGGGGCACGCGCCCTGTTCATCGAGTTGCGCGCGCTGAAGGACGGCAGCCCGGAGTACGCGGAGCTGCGCAACCAGCTGGTCCGGATGCACCTGCCGCTCGTCGAGCACCTCGCACGCCGCTTCCGCAACCGCGGCGAGCCGCTGGACGACCTCACCCAGGTCGCCACCATCGGCCTGATCAAGTCGGTCGACCGCTTCGACCCGGACCGCGGGGTGGAGTTCTCGACCTACGCGACCCCCACGGTCGTGGGCGAGATCAAGCGCCACTTCCGCGACAAGGGCTGGGCGGTCCGCGTGCCGCGGCGCCTGCAGGAGCTGCGGCTGGCTCTCACGACGGCCACGGCGGAGCTCTCCCAGCAGCACGGCCGCTCCCCCACCGTCCACGAACTCGCCGAGAAGCTCGCCATCTCGGAGGAGGAGGTCCTGGAGGGCCTGGAGTCCGCCAACGCGTACTCCACGCTGTCCCTGGACGTCCCCGACACCGACGACGAGTCCCCCGCGGTGGCGGACACCCTGGGCGCCGAGGACGAGGCGCTGGAGGGCGTCGAGTACCGCGAGTCCCTCAAGCCACTGCTGGAGGACCTGCCGCCCCGCGAGAAGCGGATCCTCCTCCTGCGTTTCTTCGGCAACATGACCCAGTCGCAGATCGCCCAGGAGGTCGGCATCTCCCAGATGCACGTCTCCCGCCTGCTGGCCCGAACCCTGGCCCAGCTCCGGGAGAAGCTGCTGGTGGAGGAGTAGGCCGGAAAGCGGACCGAGGGCCGCCGACCACGCGGCGCGGCGGCCGACGGGGACCTTCGGCTTCCGTGCCCCACCGGGAGCCCCACGGCCCCACCCGCCGCCTCGGCCCACGCGGCACCACGGGACTCTGCCGACAGCCGCGGCCCGTTCACCGGGCCCGCCGCCGCACCCGCCCCGCGCCTTGGCCGTACGGCTACTGCTTGCCGTCCTGGGTTCGGCCCGGGCCCTTGATTCCGAGCGCCTCGGTCGTGGCCGGGTTGATCAGCAGGACCAGTGCGGCCAGCGCGACGACGGCGAGGGCGATGCCCGCGGGGATGGCGACGCTGTCGGCCTGCAGGAGGTTGTAGGCGACGGGCAGGGCCATGATCTGGGTGATGACGGCCGGGCCCCGGCTCCAGCTGCGCCGGGCGAGCAGCCCGCGCGCGGCGAGCAGCGGCAGCAGGGCGAGGACGATCAGCGTGATGCCCCCGGTGACGGCGGACTGCCGGTCGTCCGGGTCACCGGCGAGGCCCTCCACGAGCATCCAGGCGCCGCCCACGACGAGCGCGAGCCCTTCCAGCGCGGCCAGGGCGGCGGCGTACGTCAGTCGCCGCGGGCGCGGGTCGGCGCTTTCGGGGGAAGTGGGGGTGGCGGGGGTCTGCTCGCTGCTCACCCCTGAAGAGTAGCCCTCGCCCCCGGCGCCCCCAGGGGTGAGGCACGGGCAACGCACACCGCCGCGCACAGGTTGCCCCACGCCCCCGTGGCAAGGTTCACGCGCCGAAGTCTTACGTGATCCCTACCTCGGCCTGTGCCCGGTACTTCCCAGTAGGTACGCTGCAACCCATGCGTGCACTTCTCGTGGTCAATCCAGCGGCAACCACCACAAGCGCACGTACGCGCGATGTCCTGATCCACGCGCTCGCGAGCGAGATGAAGCTGGAAGCGGTCACCACCGAGTACCGCGGCCACGCGCGCGACCTGGGCCGCCAGGCGGCGGAGAGCAAGGACATCGACCTGGTCGTGGCCCTGGGCGGCGACGGCACGGTCAACGAGGTCGTCAACGGCCTCCTGCACGCCGGCCCCGCCCCCGAGCACCTCCCCGGTCTCGCCGTGGTCCCCGGCGGATCCACCAACGTCTTCGCCCGCGCCCTCGGTCTGCCCAACGACGCCGTCGAGGCCACCGGCGCCCTCCTGGACGCCCTGCGCGAGGGCAGCGAGCGCACGGTCGGCCTGGGTCTGGCCTCCGGCACGCCCGGCACCGAGGACGAGGCCGTGCCGGGGCGCTGGTTCACCTTCAACGCGGGGCTCGGCTTCGACGCCGGTGTGGTCGGCCGGGTCGAGCAGCAGCGCGAGCGCGGCAGGAAATCCACACACGCTCTCTACGTCCGCCAGGCATTGCGCCAGTTCCTCGGCGAGGCGCACCGACGCCACGGGACGATCACGGTGGAGCGTCCGGATGCGGAGCCGGTGACCGATCTGGTCCTTTCCATAGTCTCGAACACCTCTCCGTGGACCTTCCTGGGCAATCACCCGATGTACGCGTCGCCTAAGGCCTCGTTCGATAAAGGCCTCGACGTACTCGCTCTCAGCCGTATGACGACGACCGCGATCGCCCGATATGGCACCCAGTTGCTCACTTCGTCCCCCGAACGCGGACCCCATGGCAAGCACGCCGTGTCCCTGCACGACCTGGACCGGTTCACCTTGCATTCGAAGGTGCCCCTGCCCCTCCAGATGGACGGCGACCACCTCGGACTGCGTACGAGCGTGACGTTCACAGGCGTACGCCGTGCACTGCGTGTGATTGTGTGAGCAGAAGGGGCTAAAGTCCTTTCACTCGAACGTTTAGGCCAGGGTCCACCCCATGGAAGTACGGCTGTGACCTAGTCGACACCGAGGAATCAAAAAAAACTTTCCGGAAGGGGTTGTATCCGCCGCTGAGGTTTGCGAGTCTCTACGTGGCGGTCGGGACAGCCCGCAACACCAGCGTCCACAGGCCACCGGAACCCCTCTTCAATCCACAGGACCACGCCGGGGAAGACTCGGCGATCGGCCCTTCACTTGTTGAGGGATTCGTGAAAGCGTTCACATTCACAAGCAACTTGCACGTAATACCAAGGAGAGGTAGCAGCCATGGACTGGCGTCACAACGCCGTTTGCCGCGAGGAAGACCCCGAGCTCTTCTTCCCCATCGGCAACACCGGTCCTGCGCTGCTGCAGATCGAGGAAGCCAAGGCCGTCTGCCGTCGCTGCCCCGTTATGGATCAGTGTCTGCAGTGGGCGCTCGAGTCCGGCCAGGACTCCGGCGTCTGGGGTGGTCTCAGCGAGGACGAGCGTCGCGCCATGAAGCGCCGTGCCGCCCGCAACCGGGCCCGTCAGGCTTCTGCCTGACACACCCGCCCCGCAAAACAGCCTGAGCTTGGCGGCGCGTACACCGCGTACGCTTCTCCCGCCCCCGAGCCGCAGCGCGCAGTACCCCCGATGCGCAGCACACGCTGGCAACGAGCATGTGAGCCCCGGACCCCTGAACGGTCCGGGGCTTTTTGCTGCCCACGCCCCCCTGTCCACGGCCGCTGTGCACGGCCTGCTGGGTACCCGGCCTACTTGTGCGCCTGCACCGGCACGTCCAGGATCACCCGGGTGCCGCCCTCCGGTGCCGGGACCATGTCGAACGTGCCGCCCAACTCCCCCTCCACCAGCGTCCGTACGATCTGCAGGCCCAGGTTGCCGGCGGTGTGCGGGTCGAAGCCCTCGGGCAGGCCGACGCCGTCGTCCTGGACGGTGACGAGGAGGCGGGCCTCCTTGGTGGTGCCACCGCGGACGGCCGAGACCTCGACCGTGCCCGTCTCGCCCTCACGGAAGCCGTGTTCCAGGGCGTTCTGGAGGATTTCCGTGAGGACCATGGACAGCGGGGTGGCGACCTCGGCGTCCAGGATGCCGAAGCGTCCGCTGCGCCGGCCGGTGACCTTGCCCGGGGAGATCTCGGCGACCATCGCGAGCACCCGGTCGGCGATCTCGTCGAACTCCACGCGCTCGTCCAGGTTCTGAGACAGCGTCTCGTGCACGATGGCGATCGAGCCGACCCGCCGGACCGCCTCTTCCAGGGCCTCCCGGCCACGGTCGGACTCGATGCGCCGGGCCTGGAGCCGGAGCAGGGCCGCCACCGTCTGGAGGTTGTTCTTCACCCGGTGGTGGATCTCCCGGATGGTCGCGTCCTTGGTGATCAACTCACGTTCACGGCGGCGCAGTTCGGTCACGTCCCGCAGCAGGACCAGTGAACCGATGCGGGTGCCCTTGGGCTTGAGCGGGATCGCCCGGAACTGGATGACCCCGTCCCGCGCCTCGATCTCGAACTCGCGGGGCGCCCAGCCGCTGGCGACCTTGGCGAGCGCCTCGTCCACCGGACCCCGGGTGGGGGCGAGTTCGGCGGTCGTCTGGCCCAGGGGCTGGCCGACGAGGTCCGAGGCGAGGCCCATGCGGTGGTAGGCGGACAGGGCGTTCGGGGAGGCGTACTGGACGATGCCGTCGGCGTCGAGGCGGATCAGGCCGTCGCCGACGCGCGGGGCCGCGTCCATGTCCATCTGCTGGTTGGGGAACGGGAAGGAGCCGGCCGCGATCATCTGCGCGAGGTCGGAGGCGCTCTGCAGATAGGTCAGTTCGAGCCGGCTCGGGGTGCGGACGGTCAGCAGGTTGGTGTTGCGCGCGATGACGCCGAGGACGCGCCCCTCCCGTCGTACCGGAATCGACTCGACCCGGACCGGGACCTCCTCGCGCCACTCCGGATCGCCCTCACGGACGATCCGGCCCTCGTCGAGCGCCGCGTCCAGCAGCGGGCGGCGGCCGCGCGGGACGAGGTGGCCGACCATGTCGTCCTGGTAGGAGGTGGGGCCGGTGTTGGGCCGCATCTGGGCGACGGAGACATAGCGGGTGCCGTCGAGGGTGGGGACCCACAGGACCAGGTCGGCGAAGGAGAGGTCGGAGAGCAGCTGCCACTCCGAGACCAGCAGATGCAGCCACTCGAGGTCGGAGTCGTCGAGGGCGGTGTGCTGGCGGACCAGTTCGTTCATGGAGGGCACGGGTGCGAGCGTACCTGGGGGTATGTGAGTGACCTAAAACCGCCGTGGCCGAGGACGCCCGGCCCCGGAAACACCCGCGGGCCGCGGCGCCTGGGAAGGACCCTCAACCTTCCCGGCACCGCAGCCCGGAGCAATATCGGCCGTGGGGTGTGCGGTCCCGGTCGGCCGAGGATGAGGACCCGGGGCAGTCAGGGCAGAGAGCTCCGGTTCCTCGGTCCGCCTTCCTGTGCGGGGAAGGCGGAAGTCACGGTTCAATTGTGGACTAGACCACTAGGTGTGTCCATGCGTTGGAGCCTGTTTGTTGTTGGAGCTTTCCCCCTCGGGGGTCACTTACTCGGACGCCCTAACAACCACCACGCAGCCTAACGCGTGTGGGTTCATGTGCGGGGCCAGATGGCGATGGCAATTTCCGGCGGACCTGCGCCAGGGCGCTTCCGAGGGGTGACGGAACGATAGCGGTTATATACACGTAGTGAACGAAGGGGGCGCCTCTGAGTGTGGAGTTACGGCACTTACGCGTGTTCATCGCAGTGTGCGAGGCCGTGAGCTTCACCGACGCCGCCATGCGCATGACGGTCAGCCAGCCGGTGGTGTCACGGACCGTGAAGCAGCTGGAAGAGGCGGTCGGAGCCGAGTTGATCGACTGGAGCACCGGTGAGGCGCGGCCGACGGAGGCGGGGTCCGTACTGCTGGACCACGCCCGTGCGGCGGTCGCCAAATTCGACCATGCGCTCTCCAGTGCGCGCTCGCTCAGCAGGCCGCTCCCGCTCGGCTACACCTGGTCGATGCTGGACAGCCGGATTCTGAGCACGGTGGAGACCTGGGAGAGCGCTCACCCGCTGCATCCCATCGTCACGCGCCGGCCGCCGCATTGCGCCAGAACGCGATGGCCAGCGGGGGCGCCGCGGCTGCCGAGGCGAGGGGTGCGGCCAGCGAGATGCCGACGACAGCGACGGCGAGGAGCGCCCACTCCGCGGGAGGCAGCGCACCGCCCGTGGAACCAACGGGCATACGCGCCACGGCACCGCGTGTCCGGGCGTCTTCTGCCTCGTTGCCGGTCTTGCTCTTCCCGAACTCCCTGATCGATGCGACGCGTTCACCAGGACGTGAACGAGAATCGCTGGTGCGTCGCCCGGTCCGTGACATAGAAGTCCTTGGCTTCCTCCGCCTTGGCCACCAGAGCCGGATCATCGGTGCGTTCCGTGATCTCGATGAGCCAGTCGTAGCAGGCGACGCTCGGCGTCTCCTTGGTGAAGTGGAGCTTCGCCAGGGCGAATGCGAGGTCACGGAACGTGTGGCGGTTGCAGGCCGCCGAAAAATCTAGGCACCGATCAGGCAGGAACGGAAATGCACGCCGCACATCCCGCATGTGGCTGGCGCATGCTCCCAAATGAGCTCACCGGGCAGCGATATCGGCGTGATGCACGTCACAGCCATAAGCCGCCCAGCCGCCCAGGGCGACCGCGCCCAAGGGTCAGTGCGTCTCCGTCACCTTCGCCAGTGCGCGCGGTGCGTCCGGGTCCTGGCCGCGGGCGATGGTGACCTCGTAGGCAAGGAGTTGGAGAGGGATGATCTCCAGGACGGGCTGGACCTCCTCGGCCACGTTCTCGGTGGGCAGGACGAAACCGGCCGAGGCCTGCTCGACCTGGCTCCGGGGTCCGACCACGACCAGGTCCGCGCCCCGGCCGCGCAGCCGGTCGAGGACGGGCTGGAGCGCCTCGCCGCCCTTGCCGTCGGTGACGACAGCGATGACCGGGGAGACGTTGTCGACCATGGCGAGGGGCCCGTGCAGCAGGTCGGCGCCCGAGTAGGCGAGGGCGGGGATGTAGCTGGTCTCCATCAGCTTGAGGGCGGCTTCCTTGGCCGTGGGATAGCCGTAGCCGCGGGAGGTGATGACCATGCGCTCGGCGAAGCGGTAGCGGGCGGCGAGCGCGCGGACCTCGTCCTGGCGGGCGAGCAGTCCGGCGGCCAGTTCGGGCAGCACGTGGGCGGGGCCGCCGTCGCCGTGGCGCAGGCCCTCGACGAAGAGGTAGAGCGCGAGGAGGGAGGCCGTGTAGGTCTTGGTCGCGGGGAGGGCCTTCTCCGGTCCGGCCATGATGTCGATGTGGTACTCGGAGACGCCGGCCAGCGGGGAGTCGGGGTTGTTGGTCACCGCGAGGGTGATCGCGCCGGCCTCGCGGGCGGCCCGGGTCGAGGCCACCAGGTCCGGGGAGCCGCCGGACTGGCTGACGGTGACGACAAGGACGTCGGTGAGGTCGGGGCGGGCGCCGTAGGCGGTGGTGGTCGACATGGAGGTCAGGCCGCAGGGCAGACCGAGGCGGACCTCGATGAGGTACTTGGCGTACAGGGCCGCGTTGTCGGAGGTGCCGCGGGCGGTGAGCAGGACGAAGCGGGGGGCGCGGGCGGCGATCTCCTGGGCGACCTTGCGGATGGCGGGGGCGCCCTCGTCCAGGATGCGGCGCAGGACGGCGGGCTGCTCGGCCATCTCGCGGGCCATGATGCGGCCGGGGAGTTCGTTCGGGGATCCGGGTGCGGTGGCGGTGGTCATGGCCCCCATTTCACTCCTTGTTCCGCCTCTCCGCGAGGAATGGCGCCTGTCCGCGATGTGGCGCGGTGATGGCCTTCGGCACCTGGGCCGGAGGACCCGATTCTGTTAGATTGGTCTAAACCACATGGGCCGTACCGGGGTCCGGTCGAGCCCGCTCCGTCAGACCGTTTCTACAGATCAGACCGTTTCCTCAGATCGGCAGGCCCAGCGTGGAAGTTGTCATCGTTCCGGACGCCAAGGCGGGTGGCGAGCTCATCGCCGAGGCCATGGCCCAGCTGCTCCGGCGCAAGCCCGACGCCCTGCTCGGCGTGGCGACCGGCTCGACCCCGCTGCCCATCTACCAGGCTCTGGCGGCGAAGGTGCGGTCCGGTGCCGTGGACGCCTCGCGGGCGCGGATAGCCCAGCTCGACGAGTACGTGGGGCTGCCCGCCGAGCATCCGGAGTCGTACCGTTCGGTGCTGCGGCGCGAGGTGCTGGAGCCGCTGGGCGTGCCGATGGCCTCCTTCATGGGGCCGGACGGGACGGCGAAGGACATCCCCGGTGCGTGCGCGGCGTACGACGCGGCGCTCGCCGAGGCCGGGGGCGTGGATCTGCAGCTGCTGGGGATCGGGACGGACGGGCACATCGGGTTCAACGAGCCGTGTTCCTCGCTGGCCTCGCGGACCCGGATCAAGACGCTTACGGAGCAGACCCGGGTGGACAACGCGCGCTTCTTCGACGGGGACATCGAGCAGGTGCCGCATCACGTCATCACTCAGGGCATCGGGACGATCCTGGAGGCCCGGCACCTGGTGTTGCTGGCCACGGGTGAGGGCAAGGCGGACGCGGTGGCGGCGACGGTGGAGGGGCCGGTCGCGGCGGTGTGCCCGGCGTCGGCTCTTCAGCTGCACCCTCATGCGACGGTGGTCGTGGACGAGGGGGCCGCGTCCAAGCTGAAGCTGGCGGACTACTTCCGGCACACGTTCGTCAACAAGCCCGACTGGCAGGGGATCTAGGGGCTCGGCCCCACAGGAAGAGACACTCAGGAAGACACTGAGGAAGACAGGTGCCGGTTCCCTCGGAGGGAACCGGCACCTGTTCTGCCGCAGGAGCTACTCCCCCGCGATGACCTCCGCCGCCGCCCTGCCGCACACCCTGGCCGCGCCGTGGGTCGCGATGTGGAGGGCTCCTCGGGCGGGGGCCTGGGGCAGGCCCATCTCGATGACGACGGTGTCGGGGCGGGTGCGCAGGATCGTGTCCAGGGCCGCCGTCATCCAGGGGTGGCGGTGTTCGTCCCGGACCACGGCCACGATGCGGCGAGGACCGGCCGCGGCGAGGGTCGCGAGGCCCGCGTCGTCCCCGGCGAAGCTGCCCGTCTCCGTGCCCGGGAGCAGCCGGGCGAGTTCGGCGGCCACGCCCCAGGGGGTCTCGTCGCCGACCGCGATGTTGGCCATCGGGGTGAAGGCGGCGACATAGGGGGCCGCGGTGAGGGGGGTGAAGCCGTCGGCGCCGGTGACGCTCAGCGCCCTGCGGGCCGCGCGCAGTCCCACCTCCTCGTCGGCCGCCGGCTGTGCGCCGGCCGCACCGGCCGCCGTCCAGTCGGCCAGCGCGCGGACGCGTTCCGCCGCCTGTGCCAGGCGCTCCTCGGGGAGTTCGCCCGAGCGGACCGCCGAGACCAGGGCGTCGCGCAGGAGCAGCACCGTCTCGTCGTCGGCCAGGCCGCCGCCCACGCAGATCGCGTCGGCACCGGCGGCGATGGCGAGGACACTGCCGCGCTCGATGCCGTAGGTCCCTGCGATGGCCTGCATCTCCATGCCGTCGGTGACGATGAGGCCGGTGTAGCCGAGTTCGCGGCGCAGCAGGTCGGTCAGCACCTTGTGGGACAGCGTCGCCGGGCGGTCCGGGTCGAGGGCGGGGACCACGATGTGGGCGGTCATCACGGCGCGGGTGCCGGCGGCGATGGCCGCGCGGAAGGGCCGCAGTTCCCGCTCCAGGAGCACGGCCAGGTCCGCGTCGATGCGCGGCAGGGCGTGGTGGGAGTCGATGGCGGTGTCGCCGTGGCCCGGGAAGTGCTTGGTGCAGGCCGCGACGCCCGCCGACTGCAGCCCCGTGACATAGGCGGCCGTGTGCCGGGCGGCGAGGTCGGAGGCGGCGCCGAAGGAGCGGACGCCGATCACGGGGTTGGACGGGTTGGAGTTCACGTCGGCGGACGGGGCCCAGTTGAGGTTGACCCCGCAGGCCGCGAGGCGGCGGCCCAGCTCGGCGGCCACCGCGTGCGTGAGTTCCACGTCGTCCACCGCGCCCAGGGCGTGGTTGCCGGGGAAGGACGAGCCGGTGCGCACCTCGAGACGGGTGACGTCACCGCCCTCCTCGTCGATGGCGACCAGGACGTCGTCGCGTTCGGCGCGCAACTGGGCCGTGAGGGCGCTCAGTTGTTCCGGTGAGTCGATGTTGCGGCCGAACAGGCCGACCGAGGCGAGGCCCTCTCCGAGGCGGCGCAGCAGCCAGTCGGGGGCGGTGGTGCCGGTGAAGCCGGGCTGGAGGACCGTCAGCGCGTCGCGGGTCAGCGTGTCGGTGCCGCTGGCGAATGTCGTCATCGGGGGCGTTATCCCTTCACGGCGCCCGCGGTGAGACCCGCGGCCATCTTGCGCTGAACGAGGAGGAAGAGGACCACGATCGGCACGGCCATCATGGTGGAACCGGCCATCATCGGGGCGTATTCGGTGCCGTGTTTGGTGGTGAAGTTGCCGAGCCAGACGGTCGCGGTCTGGTTCTTCTGGCTGAGCAGCATGAGAGCGTAGAGGTACTCGTTCCAGGCCTGGATGAAGGCGTAGACCGAGGTGGCGACCATGCCGGGGGCCAGCAGCGGGAAGACCACCCGTATGAAGGCGCCGGTGGGCGAACAGCCGTCGACCATCGCGGCCTCCTCCAGCTCCTTGGGGATGTTGACGATGAAGCCGCGCAGCGTCCACACCGTGAAGGGGAGGATGAAGGTCAGGTACGTGATGATCAGGCCCGACAGCTTGTCGTACTGGTCGAGGTCGTTCAGGAGCAGGAAGACCGGGATGATCATCGCGACCAGGGGGACCATCTGGACCGCGAGGATGCCCACGATCACGATCTTGCGGCCGCGGAAGGCGAAGCGGGAGATGGCGAGGGCGGCCAGGGTGCCGACCACGACGCCGATCGCCACGACCGACAGGGAGACGATGAGGCTGCGGCCGACCGGGCCCCAGAAGTCGGCGATGTCCAGCGCACGGCTGAAGTTGGAGAACGTGATGCCGGTCGGCAGCAGGCTCGGGTCCGGGTCGATCGCGTCCTTCGCCGGTTTGAACGCCGTGTTGAGCATCCAGTAGACGGGGAAGCCGGCGGTGACGAAGACGAGGAGACCGAGGAGGTTCCAGCCCAGCTTCGACCCGCGGCGGGCCCCGGGAGCGAGAGTGCTCATTCGACCTCTCCGATCTTCAGCATCTGGCGCATGTAGACGGCGACGACCCCGAGCAGCAGAAGCACGGTGATCAGGGCGATCGCCGAGCCCTGCGCGTAGTCGTTGACCACGAAGGCGCGGTCGTAGGAGTACGTCGTCAGGATCTGGAACTCGGGCTCCGGGTGGCCGTTGCGCATGACGAACACCTGGGGGAAGACGCCCATGTCCCAGATGACCGACAGGGTCGTGAGCATCACGATGATCGGCTTGAGGATCGGCAGGGTGACGTACCGGAAGACGCCCAAGGCGCCCGCGCCGTCCAGCCTGGCCGCCTCCTCCAGCTCGGCCGGGACCTGGGTGAGTCCGGCGCTGAGCGTGATGACGACGAAGGGCACCGCGCCCCACACCACGAGCAGCATGATCACGGCCAGGCCCTGGGGGCCGCTGGCGAACCAGTTGTGGCCGATCATCTCGACGCCGGGCAGCTTGCTGAGCAGCGCGTTGAGGATGCCGTAGTCCGCGTCGAACAGCCACTTGAAGACCGTGGTGGCGACGATGATCGGCATGCCCCAGCTGGCCACCAGGGCGATGTTGACGAGGGTCTTCACCCAGCCGGAGACCCGCTGGAGCAGCAGCGCGATCAGCATGCCGGCGACCATCGTGAAGATGACGCAGCCGGCCGCGAAGACGACGGTCCGGACGACGACCGCCCAGAACTCGCCGTCGTCCAGCACTCCGGTGAAGTTGTCGAAGCCGACCCACTCGGCCGGCTGGAAGCCCCACAGCTGGGACTGCCCGAACTTCTGGAAGGACAGCGTGACCAGGCGGACCAGCGGATAGCCGAGGACCAGCACCAGGATCAGCAGGCAGGGGGCGAGCAGCAGCCAGGGAGTGGCGCCGGGACCCCGCCTTCTGCGGGGCGCCACCGGCGTGGACGGCGGTGGTACCGACATCGGCGGCGGCACCTCGGTGGGGGTGGTGGTGTCTGCGGCACTCATGGCGCGCTCCTCAGCGGTCCCTCTGGTCGTACGAAAGCGAAGTCCCGCACGGCGTACGGGAAGCAGGGCCCCGCCGCTTTCAACGGGGCCCTGCCTGCGGTCACTTGGTGTTGATGACCTTGTCGATCGCGGCGTCCGCTTCCTTCGCGGCGTCCTCGACCGACTTCTTGCCGGTGCCGATGCTCTGCAGCATGTTCTGCAGGACCTGCGCCTTCTCGACCTGGCCCCAGCCGGGCGCCATGGGCACGAACCAGTTGGACTCGGCCGCGGTGGCCGGGACCGCGGTCGCCGGGTCGTTCTTGAGGGTGGCGAGGTCGGTCTTGTTGTTGGGCAGGTTGCCCTTGGCCATCAGGCCCTTCTGTCCGGAGGGACCGGTGAAGGCGTTGATCCACTCGGCGGCGACTGCCTGCGCCTTGGACTTGACCGGCACGGCGAGGTCCGAACCGCCCAGGAAGACGGGCATGTTCTTGCCGGACGGGCCGGGCATCACGAAGTTCTCGAGGTTGTTCTTGAGCTTGCCGGTCTTGTCGTTCTTCGGGTCGGCGGAGGTCGCGCCCTCCCAGGCCGCGCCGAAGATCATGCCGGACTTGCCCTGGCCGTAGACGATGTAGCGGTCGGACTCGTCCTTGGTCTTGTCGCCGTGCATGTACTTGTCGACGACGTTCTTGAACTCGGTGAGGCCCTTGACGGACTCGGGCGAGGAGAGGTTGGCCTTCCACTGGCCGCCCGACTCGACGGCGATGGAGCCGCCGGCGTCGTAGACGAAGGACATGGCCGCGTACCAGTCACGGGTGGGCTGGTACCAGGCGGAGAACTTGTCGCCCTCCTTCTTCTGGACCTTGTCGAGGGCGGCGGTGAGCTCCGCGTAGGTCTTCGGGGTGGACTTGACGCCGACCGAGGCGAAGAGGTCCTTGCGCCAGTTGCCGACGCGACCGCCCGCGTAGTACGGGACGCCGTAGGTCTTGCCGTCGTAGGTCACCGAGGCCTTGAGGCCGTCGAGCCAGGCGGAGGAGTTGGTGAACTTCGAGGTGTCCAGGGGCGCGAAGGCCCCCTTGACCATGTAGCCCAGCATCTCGGTGTTGCCCATCTCGACGACGTCGGGGGCCTTGTCGGTGGCGAGGACCGCGTCCAGCTTGGTGTTCTTGTCCGGCCAGCCGTAGTACTCATGGTTGATCTTGATGCCGGGGTGCTTCTTCTGGACCGCGGCGTCCGCGGCCTTCACCAGTTCGGGCCAGTTGTTCTGGGCGTCGACGGTGAGCCAGACGGTCAGCTCCTTGGCGTCCGCGCCGCTGTTGTCCGAACTTCCGCTGTCGCTGCCCCCACATGCCGCGACCGAGACCATCATGCCCGCGATACCGATCGCGGCTGCCAGCTTGCGCTTCACGCCACCCTCCTCAGGGATGCCCACACCTCCCGCCCACGAGCCGGGACCTGGACCAATGGTGTAGACCAGTAGGGGGAGCTTGGACCAGACCACGAGGCCTGTCAAGAGGGTGCGAAACGGCCCTGACCAGCCGTTATGCGAGCTACATATGCAGGAACCATTAGTAAAGAAGCCAGCGAAAACAGCGGCGGCGGAGTACTCTCGTCCGCTATACCACTCACCTCTGTGGACTAGACCAAAAGAGTCGGCGACGGTATACAGAAGGGATCACGAAGTGACCCGCATCCGGAGCCGGGAAGGCAGACCATGAGCAGCGACGTCAGCAGTGCGGAGACCGAGGGCGGGCCAGGGGTGCGCACCGCGCGCGTGCCCAAGTACTACCGCCTGAAGAAGCACCTGCTCGACATGACGGAGACGCAGTCGCCCGGCACCCCGGTACCGCCCGAGCGCACCCTCGCCGCCGAGTTCGACACCTCCCGCACCACCGTGCGCCAGGCGCTTCAGGAGCTGGTGGTCGAGGGACGCCTGGAGCGCATCCAGGGCAAGGGCACCTTCGTCGCGAAGCCGAAGGTCTCGCAGGCCCTCCAACTCACCTCCTACACGGAGGACATGCGCGCCCAGGGCCTCGAACCCACCTCGCAGCTGCTCGACATCGGCTACATCACCGCCGACGATCGTCTCGCCGAGCTCCTCGACATCACGGCCGGCGGCCGGGTGCTGCGCATCGAGCGGCTGCGCATGGCCAACGCCGAGCCGATGGCCATCGAGACGACCCACCTCTCCGCCAAGCGCTTCCCGGCCCTGCGCAGGTCACTGGTCAAGTACACGTCCCTGTACACGGCCCTCGCCGAGGTCTACGACGTCCATCTCGCCGAGGCCGAGGAGACCATCGAGACCTCCCTGGCCACCCCGCGCGAGGCGGGCCTCCTCGGCACGGACGTGGGCCTGCCGATGCTGATGCTCTCCCGCCACTCCCTGGACCGGGAGGGTCAGCCGGTGGAGTGGGTGCGCTCGGTGTACCGAGGAGACCGCTACAAGTTCGTGGCCCGCCTCAAGCGGCCGGTGGAGTAGGGCCCGGGTCCGCGCGGGACCGGCCGGGGGCCCGGGGGTCGCCTCCCCGGGACCACACGGCGCGGCCCCCTCAAACCGCCCTTCGACTGATGCACGCCCTGTAGCGCAACTGCGCATCCTGCTCTACGGTCCTCCCGACTCCGTCTGGACGGGAGGACCGCCCCGTGCGTACCGCGAACGTCCGAACCATCGTCATCTGGACCCTCGTCGCCCTGGTCGGCGCGTCCGGCTGGGCCGTGCTCGCGCTCGCCCGGGGCGAGGACGTCTCGGCCGCCTGGATGGTCGCGGCCGCCCTCGGGTCGTACGCGATCGGCTACCGCTTCTACGCGAAGTTCATCGCCCACAAGGTCCTCAAGGTCGACGCGACCAGGGCCACCCCGGCCGAACGCCTCAACAACGGCATCGACTTCCACCCCACCGACCGCCGCGTGCTGCTGGGCCACCACTTCGCGGCAATCGCCGGCGCCGGACCGCTGGTCGGCCCGGTCCTGGCCGCGCAGATGGGATACCTCCCCGGCACCATCTGGATCATCGCGGGCGTCATCTTCGCGGGCGCGGTCCAGGACATGGTGGTGCTGTTCTTCTCCACGCGCAGGGACGGCCGTTCGCTCGGACAGATGGCCCGCGAGGAGATCGGCCCGTTCGGCGGCGCGGCCGCGCTGATCGCCGCCTTCGCCATCATGATCATCCTGCTCGGGGTGCTGGCCCTGGTCATCGTCAACGCCCTCGCGGCCTCACCCTGGGGCACCTTCTCCATCGCAATGACCGTCCCGATCGCCCTGCTGATGGGCTTCTACCTGCGCGTCCTGCGCCCCGGCCGGGTCGCCGAGGTCTCCCTCATCGGCGTGGGACTGCTGCTGCTCGCGCTGGTCGCGGGCCGCTGGGTCGCCGAGTCCTCGTGGGCCGGCACCTTCACCCTCGCCCCCTCGACTCTGGTCGTCTGGCTGGTGGCGTACGGCTTCATCGCCTCGATCCTGCCCGTGTGGATGCTCCTCGCGCCCCGCGACTACCTCTCCACCTTCATGAAGATCGGCACGATCGCCCTGCTCGCCCTCGGGGTCGTCATCGCCCTGCCGACACTGAAGATGGACGCGGTGACGGACTTCGCCTCGCGCGGCGACGGGCCGGTCTTCGCGGGCTCGCTCTTCCCCTTCGTCTTCATCACCATCGCCTGCGGCGCGCTGTCCGGCTTCCACGCCCTCATCTCGTCCGGTACGACGCCGAAGATGATCCAGAAGGAGACGCAGATCCGGATGATCGGCTACGGCTCCATGCTGATGGAGTCGTCGGTCGCGATCATGGCGCTGGTCGCGGCGAGCATCATCGACCCGGGGCTGTACTTCGCGATGAACGCGCCCGCCGGGGTCATCGGGACGACGGTGGACAACGCCTCGCAGGTGGTGACGGGTTGGGGCTACTCCATCTCCCCCGCCGAGCTCGCCCAGGCGGCTAAGAACGTCGAGGAGGCGTCCCTGCTCTCCCGCACCGGCGGTGCCCCGACCCTCGCGATCGGCGTCTCGGAGATCTTCTCCAAGGTCACCGGCGGGAGCCTGAGGGCCTTCTGGTACCACTTCGCGATCATGTTCGAGGCGCTGTTCATCCTGACCGCGCTCGACGCCGGCACCCGCGTGGGCCGCTTCATGCTCCAGGACATGCTGGGCAACGTGTACCGGCCGTTCAAGAACATCAGCTGGAAGCCGGGACTGGTCCTCACCAGCGCGATCGTCTGCGCCCTGTGGGGCTACTTCCTGTGGGTCGGCGTCCACGAGCCGCTCGGCGGGATCAACCAGCTCTTCCCGATCTTCGGCATCTCCAACCAGTTGCTCGCCGCAGTCGCCCTGGCCGTCTGCACCACCCTGCTGGTGAAGTCGGGACGCCTCAAGTGGGCCTGGATCACCGGGATCCCGCTCGCCTGGGACGCGACCGTGACCCTCACGGCCAGCTTCCAGAAGGTGTTCTCCAGCGACCCCAAGGTCGGCTTCTTCAAGCAGCGTTCGGTGTTCCAGGACGCCATCGACGACGGCAAGGTCCTGCCGCCCGCCAAGAGCATGGACGACATGCACACCGTGGTCACCAACTCCACGGTCGACGGCATCCTGACCGCCGTCCTCGCCCTGCTGATCGTGGTGGTCATCGCCGACGCCCTGCGGGTCTGCGTCCGGCACGTCCGCCGCCCGGCGCTCTCCACGCTCAGCGAGGCGCCGTACGTCGAGTCGAGGATCGTCGCCCCGGCCGGGCTGATCCCGAGCCGGCGCGAGAAGGAGGAGGCCCGGGATGCGGTGGCAGCGGGCTCGTAAGGCGCTCGGGGCCGTGCGCTGGTACGTCCGTGAACTGACCGACGAGTCGGCGTACGACCGCTATGTCGCGCATGTGCGCAAGGACCACCCGCAGGCGCCGGTGCCGACCCGGAGGGCGTTCGAGCGGATGAGGACGGACCGTCAGGAAGGCGATCCCCGACAGGGCTTCCGCTGCTGCTGAGGCTTCACAGAATCGACATACCGATATGCGGACGAGGTCTTCCGCTCACGTGACGGCGTGACCTAGATTGCCTGCGCGTTACAGGTGATCAGCGAGGGGACGGAGTCACGGAATGTCGGATGCGCCTGAAGTGAGACCACCGGTGGTGACGCCGGTACGGGTGGTCATCGCCCTCTGCCTCGTCGCCCCGTTCGTCGCGATGCTGTGGGTCGGCTCGTACTCCAAGGTGGACCCCACCTTCATCGGGATCCCCTTCTTCTACTGGTACCAGATGCTGTGGGTGCTGATCTCCACCGCGCTGACGATGATCGCGTACAAGCTCTGGCAGCGTGACCAGCGCGCCCGCCACGGAGGTGCCAAGTGAACGACGGCGTCAACGGCGTGGCACTCACTGTCTTCATCGTCTTCTTCCTGGCCGTCACGGCCATGGGCTTCCTGGCCGCGCGCTGGCGCAAGGCCGAGAACGAGCACAGCCTCGACGAGTGGGGCCTGGGCGGCCGTTCGTTCGGCACCTGGATCACCTGGTTCCTGCTGGGCGGCGACCTCTACACGGCGTACACCTTCGTCGCGGTGCCCGCGGCGATCTACGCGGCGGGCGCGGCCGGGTTCTTCGCGGTGCCGTACACCATCCTGGTGTACCCGCTGATCTTCACCTTCCTGCCCCGCCTGTGGTCGGTCTCCCACAAGCACGGATACGTCACGACCTCGGACTTCGTGCGCGGCCGGTTCGGCTCCAAGGGGCTGTCGCTGGCGGTGGCCGTCACCGGCATCCTGGCGACGATGCCGTACATCGCGCTCCAACTGGTCGGCATCCAGGCGGTGCTCGACGTGATGGGAGTGGGCGGCGGCGAGGACACGAACTGGTTCGTGAAGGACCTCCCGCTGCTGATCGCCTTCGGCGTCCTCGCGGCCTACACGTACTCCTCGGGCCTCAGGGCCCCCGCGCTGATCGCGTTCGTGAAGGACACGCTGATCTACATCGTCATCGCGGTGGCGATCATCTACATCCCGATCAAGCTGGGCGGCTTCGACGACATCTTCGCGAAGGCGGGCGAGGCGTTCAGCCAGACCAACCCGGCCACCGGCAAGCCGCGCGGCGCGCTGGCACCGGCCGAGCCGGGCCAATGGACGTACGCCACGCTGGCGTTGGGCTCCGCGCTCGCGCTGTTCATGTACCCGCACTCGATCACCGCGACGCTCTCCTCGAAGAGCCGCGACGTGATCCGCCGCAACACCACGATCCTGCCGCTGTACTCGCTGATGCTCGGCCTGCTGGCCCTGCTCGGCTTCATGGCGATCGCGGCCGGCGTGAAGGTCACCAACGGCCAGCTCGCCATCCCGCAGTTGTTCGAGAACATGTTCCCGGCGTGGTTCGCGGGTGTGGCCTTCGCGGCGATCGGCATCGGCGCCCTCGTCCCCGCGGCCATCATGTCCATCGCGGCCGCGAACCTGTTCACCCGCAACATCTACAAGGACTTCATCAAGCCGGACGCCACTCCGGCCCAGGAGACGAAGGTCTCCAAGATCGTGTCCCTGCTGGTGAAGGTGGGCGCGCTGGTCTTCGTCCTCACCATGGACAAGACGGTGGCCATCAACTTCCAGCTCCTGGGCGGCATCTGGATCCTGCAGACCTTCCCGGCCCTGGTCGGCGGCCTGTTCACCCGCTGGTTCCACCGCTGGGCCCTGCTCGCCGGCTGGGCGGTCGGCATGATCTACGGCACGGTCGCCGCGTACGGCGTCGCCTCCCCGACCCAGAAGCACTTCGGCGGCTCGGCGAAGGAGATCCCGGGCATCGGCGAGATCGGCTACATCGGTCTGACGGCGTTCGTGCTCAACGTCGTGGTGACGGTGGTCCTGACCTTCGTCCTGAAGGCGCTCAAGGCCCCCGACGGCATCGACGAGACCAGCCCGGAGGACTACACGGCGGACGCGGGCGACCCGGGGGTCGAGGTGAAGCTTCCCCCGGCGACTGCGGGGTCGAGCCACTAGGCACCCCGTTCACGGGCCGTCGGAGAGGTCGTCCGGCGGCCCGTTGTCGTGCCCGTCCTGCACACTCACCCGCATGGACATCCTGATCCGCCCCGCGGAACCCACCGACTACGACCTCCTCGGCGAGATCACCGCCCAGGCCTACCTCCAGGACGGACTCCTGGCCTTCGGCGACGAGGACGACTGGTACTTCCGGGAACTCAAGAACGTGGCCGAGCGAGCCGCGGAAGCCGACGTGCTGGTGGCCGCAGCGGACCACGACCGGATCCTGGGCGGAGTCACCTACGTCCCGTCCGGCGGCCCCCTGGCCGAACTCGCCCGCCCCGGAGAGGCCGAGATCCGCATGCTCGCCGTGGCCCACGAGGCCCGCGGCCAGGGCGTGGGGCAAGCCCTCGTCCAGGCCTGCATCGACCGCGCGAGCGCCGCAGGCACCGGCACCGGACTCGTCCTGTGCACCCAGCCCACCATGCACACCGCCCACCGCCTCTACGAGCGCCTGGGTTTCACCCGCGCCCCGGAGCGCGACTGGCATCCGATCCCCGGCGACGACTTCACGCTTCTCACCTACAAGTTGACGCTCTGAAGTCACCGCGACACAACATATGGGCCTGCTTCCATCACCCGACACAAGATGTATGCTCATGCTCGCTGTCGCCGCAGGGGAATCCGGTGCGAATCCGGAACTGTCCCGCAACGGTGTACTCATGCGTGCTTGCACGTATATGAGCGTCAGTCCGAGGACCTGCCGACAGTACGCCCGGCCACCGTGGCCCGGGTGTCATGACGTCCGGGCCTCGTGGAATGGGCCGGTGGACGCGACGCCGTGCGCGCTCGTGTGCTGCCCCCTGCCCTCAAGGCCCCGTGCCCAGCGAGGGAGAGCCCCACGTGACCATCGCGCCAGCCGGCCCGGCTTCAGCGATCGAGCGGACCGAGCAGGAGAACGACGGCCCCGGTGCCGCGTTGCTGCGGACCCTGACCGAGCTGACCGCCGACCTTCCCGACGCCGACCCCGGCCGGGTCGCCGCCGCCGCGCTCCGCGGCCGTTCGGCACGGGGGGCCTCCGCCGAGATGGTCGCGGAGTTGCGGGAGCTGGCCACCGAGGCGGCGGCCGGCCTCATCTCCGAGGACCCCGCGTACAGCAGGCTGGCGGCCCGGCTGCTGACCCTCTCCATCGCCGCCGAGGCCGCCTCGCAGGGCGTCACCTCGTTCACCGCGTCGGTCGCCGTCGGCCACCGCGAGGGCCTCATCGCCGACCGGACCGCCGAGTTCGTGCGGGTCCACGCCGAGCGGCTCGACGCCCTCGTCGACACCGAGGCCGACGACCGCTTCGGCTACTTCGGGCTCCGTACCCTCCACAGCCGCTACCTGCTGCGGCACCCGATCACCCGCAAGGTCATCGAGACCCCCCAGCACTTCATGCTCCGGGTGGCGTCGGGTCTCGCCGAGGACGACACCCTCAGGGCTCTCGACGAAGTCGCCGCGCTCTACGGGCTCATGAGCCGCCTCGACTACCTGCCCTCCTCCCCCACCCTCTTCAACTCCGGCACCCGGCACCCCCAGATGTCGTCCTGCTACCTCCTCGACTCCCCGAAGGACGAGCTCGACTCCATCTACGACCGCTACCACCAGGTCGCCCGGCTCTCGAAGCACGCCGGCGGCATCGGTCTGTCGTACTCCCGCATCCGCTCCCGCGGTTCACTGATCCGCGGCACCAACGGGCACTCCAACGGCATCGTCCCGTTCCTGAAGACGCTGGACGCGAGTGTCGCCGCGGTGAACCAGGGCGGCCGGCGCAAGGGCGCGGCCGCGGTCTACCTGGAGACCTGGCACTCCGACATCGAGGAGTTCCTGGAGCTGCGGGACAACACCGGTGAGGACGCCCGCCGTACGCACAACCTGAACCTCGCGCACTGGGTGCCGGACGAGTTCATGCGCCGGGTGAACGCGGACGCCGAGTGGTCGCTGTTCTCCCCCGCCGACGTGCCCGAGCTGGTCGACCTGTGGGGCGAGGAGTTCGACGCGGCGTACCGGAAGGCCGAGGAGCGGGGCCTGGCGCGCAGGACCATCCCGGCCCGTGACCTCTACGGCCGCATGATGCGCACCCTCGCGCAGACCGGCAACGGCTGGATGACCTTCAAGGACGCCGCCAACCGTACGGCCAACCAGACCGCCCTGCCCGGGCACACCGTCCACTCCTCCAACCTGTGCACGGAGATCCTGGAGGTCACCGACGACGGGGAGACGGCGGTCTGCAACCTGGGGTCCGTGAACCTCGGCGCGTTCGTCGACACGACGACCGGCGACATCGACTGGGAGCGGCTGGACGCCACCGTCCGCACCGCCGTCACCTTCCTCGACCGGGTCGTGGACATCAACTTCTATCCGACCGAGCAGGCCGGGCGGTCCAACGCGAAGTGGCGTCCCGTCGGTCTCGGCGCGATGGGCCTCCAGGACGTCTTCTTCAAGCTGCGGCTGCCCTTCGACTCGCCGGAGGCCCGGGCCCTGTCCACCCGGATCGCCGAGCGGATCATGCTCGCCGCCTACGAGGCCTCCGCCGACCTCGCCGAGCGCGGCGGCCCGCTGCCGGCCTGGGAGAAGACCCGTACGGCGCAGGGTGTGCTGCACCCCGACCACTACGCCACGGACCTCACCTGGCCGGAGCGCTGGGCGGCCCTGCGCGAGCGCATGGCCACCACGGGCCTGCGCAACTCCCTGCTCCTCGCCATCGCGCCCACCGCCACCATCGCCTCGATCGCCGGGGTGTACGAGTGCATCGAGCCGCAGGTCTCCAACCTGTTCAAGCGCGAGACGCTGTCCGGTGAGTTCCTCCAGGTCAACTCGTATCTGGTGAGGGAGCTCAAGGAGCTCGGCGTCTGGGACGCCCGCACCCGTGAGGCGCTGCGCGAAGCGAACGGCTCGGTGCAGGGCTTCGCGTGGATCCCCGAGGACGTACGGGCGTTGTACCGCACGGCATGGGAGATCCCGCAGCGCTCGCTGATCGACATGGCGGCGGCGCGGACGCCGTTCCTCGACCAGTCCCAGTCCCTGAACCTGTTCCTGGAGACGCCGACCATCGGCAAGCTCTCCTCGATGTACGCGTACGCCTGGAAGTCCGGGCTGAAGACGACGTACTACCTGCGCTCGCGCCCGGCGACCCGTATCGCCCGCGCCGCGCAGCAGACGGTCCCCGTCCAGCAGACGGCCCCGGAAGACGCCGTCGCCTGCTCCCTGGAAAACCCCGAGTCCTGCGAGGCCTGCCAGTAATGACCACCGAAGCCAAGAACCTTCTCGACCCGGGCTTCGAGCTGACCCTCCGCCCCATGCGCTACCCGGACTTCTACGAGCGCTACCGGGACGCCATCAAGAACACCTGGACCGTCGAGGAGGTCGACCTCCACTCGGACGTCGCCGACCTCGCGAAGCTCAGCCCCTCCGAGCAGCACCTCATCGGCCGGCTGGTCGCGTTCTTCGCGACGGGTGACTCGATCGTCGCGAACAACCTGGTGCTGACGCTCTACAAGCACATCAACTCCCCGGAGGCGCGGCTGTACCTGTCGCGCCAGCTCTTCGAGGAGGCCGTGCACGTCCAGTTCTATCTGACGCTGCTCGACACCTACCTCCCCGATCCGCAGGACCGGGCGGCGGCCTTCGACGCCGTCGAGAACATCCCCTCCATCCGTGAGAAGGCCGAGTTCTGCTTCAAGTGGATCAACGAGGTGGAGAAGCTGGACCGCCTCGAGTCCCGGGCCGACCGGCGTCGCTTCCTGCTCAACCTGATCTGCTTCGCCGCGTGCATCGAGGGCCTCTTCTTCTACGGCGCCTTCGCGTACGTCTACTGGTTCCGCAGCCGGGGTCTGCTGCACGGTCTCGCGACCGGCACCAACTGGGTGTTCCGCGACGAGAGCATGCACATGTCCTTCGCCTTCGACGTGGTCGACACCGTCCGCAAGGAGGAGCCGGAACTGTTCGACGAGCAGCTCCAGCAGCAGGTCACGGACATGCTGGCGGAGGCCGTCGAGGCGGAGCTGCAGTTCGCGCGGGACCTGTGCGGCGACGGGCTGCCGGGCATGAACACCGAGTCGATGCGGCAGTACCTGGAGTGCGTCGCCGACCAGCGCCTCACGCGGCTGGGCTTCGCCCCGGTGTACGGCTCGGAGAACCCGTTCTCCTTCATGGAGCTGCAGGGTGTCCAGGAGCTGACCAACTTCTTCGAGCGGCGGCCGTCGGCGTACCAGGTGGCGGTGGAGGGCACGGTCGACCTGGACGAGGACTTCTGACCGGCGTCCGCCCTTCCGACGGGGTCCACCCTCCGACGGGGTCCGCCTTCCGACGGCATCCGCCCTCCGACGGCGTCCACCTTCTGACGGACCTCCGTCAAAACTCGGTGGATCCGGGTACGCGTGGGACACGTCTCATCGACGAGGAGGCCATCCCATGCGCCCTGCGACCCACCGCACCGCCCTCACCCTCGCGGCACTGACGCTGCTGCTCGCGGGGTGCGGGACCGAGGCCGGAAGCGAAGGGGGCGGCGGCGACACCGTGTCGCCGCCGCCGCCCTCGTCGTCACTTCCGCCGTCGCCCCGGTCCCCGTCCCCGTCGCCGGACTGCACGGCCGCCTCGGAGCTCGACGCGGCCGACAGCGGCAGCACGGTGTGTCTCGCGGTGGGCGACACGATCCGCGTCTCGCTGGACGGGACGAAGAGCCGCCCCTGGAAGCCGGTCACCGTCGACGGCAGCGGCCTGGAGCCCACCAACAGCGGCATCGTCCTGCTGCCCGGCGACGCGAACTCCGCGTACCGGGCGGTCTCGGCGGGACAGCTGCGCCTGAGTTCACAGCGCCCGCTGTGCGCCACCGAGACCGGCAAGGTGTCCTGCAAGGGCATTCAGGAGTGGTGGGTCGCCGTCGAGGTGAAGTAGCGCCTCTGCGCGGCCCGGATCTGCCGGTCCACCCGCTTGTCGTGCACGATCCCGATCACGGACGGGAGCACCAGCAGGACGAGGATTCCGAGAACAATCAGCATTCCGATCAGTCCTTGTGTCTGTGCGGTCGTCATGTCACTACTGTCGCGCCGCAGACTCCTTACAAACAGTGGCAGGACTGCCGCTCACCCTCGATTTACTGCCAACCCTGAGGCACACTGGCAGCATGCTGACGAACGTGGCCGCCGTCGTCCTGGACGGCGTGAATCCCTTCGAGCTCGGGGTGGTCTGCGAGGTCTTCGGGACCGACCGCAGCGACGACGGACTGCCCGTGTACGACTTCGCGGTCGCCTCCGCCGAGGGCCCCGTGCTGGCCTCGCGCTCGGGCTTCTCCCTGCACGTCGAGCACGGTCTGGAGCGGCTGGAGTCGGCCGACCTGATCGCCGTGCCGGCCGGCGCCTGCTACGAGACGCGGGAGTTCCCGCCCGAGCTGCTGGAGGCCCTGCGCAGCGGGGTGGAGCGCGGGGCCCGGGTGCTCAGCGTGTGCTCCGGCGTCTTCCTGCTCGCCGCGGCCGGACTCCTCGACGGCCGGCGCTGCGCCGTGCACTGGCATCACGCGGAGGAGCTCGCGCGCGCGTATCCGCGGCTGACGGTCGAGCCGGACGTCCTGTACGTCGACGAGGACCCGGTGATCACCTCCGCGGGCACCGCCGCCGGCATCGACGCCTGCCTGCACATCGTGCGCAAGGAGCAGGGCCCCGAGGTCGCCAACAAGATCGCCCGCCGGATGGTCGTACCCCCGCACCGGGACGGCGGGCAGGCGCAGTACATCGAGCGGCCGCTGCCCCGCTCCCGGTGCGACACCGTCGGCGAGGTGCTCGTGTGGATGGAGCGCCACCTCGACGAGGAGGTCACCGTCGAGCAGCTCGCCGAGCGCGCGCACATGTCCCCGCGCACCTTCGCCCGCCGCTTCCAGCAGGAGACGGGTACGACTCCCTACCGCTGGATCCTGCGCCAGCGCGTACTGCTGGCCCAGCGGCTGCTGGAGGCGACGGACGAGACGGTGGACGCGATCGCGGGGCGCGCGGGGTTCGGCACCGCCGCTGCGCTGCGTCACCAGTTCCTGCGCGCGGTGGGCACCACCCCGAACGCCTACCGGCGCACCTTCCAGGGCCCGGAGGCGGCCGCCTGACCCGTCACCTCGGCACGGGCCTCACCAGGAGCCGGTTCGGCCGCAGGGTGATGCCCGGCCGGGGGGTGTCGTCGGAACCGGCCACCTGCTCGAAGCGGTACTTCCGGGCCAGCGCCGCCGTGAGAAGCGTCAGCTGGGCCATCGAGAAGTGGTCGCTCGGGCACTTCCGGTTGCCGGTGCTGAACGGACTCATGGCGTGTTTCGGAACCGACGCGGCCCGATCGGGACTCCAGCGCAGCGGGTCGAACTCCGCGCTGTCGTCGAAGGACTCGGCATCCCGCTGGATCGCGTACGGGCTGTAGACGATGTCGGACCCGGCCGGAATGCGATAGCCACCGAGTTCGGTGTCCCGTACCGCCCGCCGCGTCAATATCCATACCGCGGGCCACAAACGCATGGTCTCGACCACCACATAGTTCGTGTACCTGAGCGACCGTACGTCCTCGAATGCCACAGGACGGCCACCGGTGACCGATTCGACTTCCGCGCACACCTTGTCCGCGTGTTCCGGATGTTCGGCGAGCACCTGAAGCAGCCACATGATCGTGGACGCCACGGTTTCGCCGCCGGGGGTGAGTATCGCGACGACCTGGTCGTGGATCTCCTGTTCCCCGATGGGGTCGCCATTCGCGTCCTTCGCCGTCAGCAATGCCGTCAGCAAATCGTCCGGCTTTTGACCGGATGCCCGGCGTTCGGCGACGATCTCGTCGACCACGAGATGCAGATCGGCCAACGCCCGGTTGAATGCGAGGTTGGCCGGCAGCGGCAGCCTGTACAGCGGTCCCGCGGGTATCACCATTCGCCGGTACATGCCCCGGAAGACGGTCGTGAGCGCGACGCACAGCCGCTCGGCGCGCTCGTCCATGTAGTCGCCGCGCAGCAGGCAGCGGGCCGCGATGCGCACGGCCACCCGGAAGGACTCCGAGGTGGCGTCGACCGTCTCGCCGGGCTGCCAGCGCTCGGCCAGCGCCTGTGCCTCCTCCTCCATGATCGGCCCGTAGGCCGGTATCGCGTCGAGCCGGAACGCGGGCTGGATGGTGCGCCGCTGACGCCGGTGCTGCGGGCCGTTGGCCGTGGCCACGCCCTCCTTGCCGACCAGGCCCTCCAGGGACTCCCACAGCGGCCCGGCGATGATGAAGTCCGGGTTGAGCGCCACGGCTCCGGTCAGTTCGGGGGTGGTGGGCGCGTACACGGCCTTGGGGCCGAGCCTGAGGCGTACGACGTCGCCGTGCCGCCGCAGCCCGGCCAGGAAGCTCAGCGGATCACGGACCAGGCGCCAGCCGTGTCCGAGGACGGGGACGCGTCCGCCCGCGAACGGCGGCTCACGCAGCTCGGGAGCCACCGTGGCTTCGGGTTTCACAGATTCGACGGTCATTTCTCACCTGCCGCTTCGTTGTTGACGTACGGGGGCGTGGACCGGTCGTCCCAGCTGTCGACCATGTATCGGCCGGACTCGTGGTGGAACCAGTAGACGGTGCTGAACCAGTTGCGCATATTGCGGACGCAGGCCCGGACGGCGGCGCTCAGTTCCCTTCCTCGCACGGTGCCGTCGTCGAGGCCGTCCGCGAAAAGGAGGGCGTCGGCCTCGGCTACGAGAAATGCGTCCACGCATTTCTCGACCAGCCTTCGCATGTGCCTGATCGCCTCTTCGAGGGTGAGCCCCTCATGCTTGATGAGACTGATGCCGAGATTGTGGACCTCATCTCCCGCGATTTCTTTCGGAAGCGAACAGAGGTCGTTGTACCAGGCGGCGAATTCCTGGCTCAGCAGGGCCGCCCGCCGATATGCCGGATGGTTCCTCACCCCATCCGGGAGTTCGCATCCCGCACTCGCCTCGAGGAGATCCGTCCAGATCCAGTGCGCGAAGGTGAGCCGACGCAGCTGCAGGTATTCCGCAACCGTGGGAATGGTCCCCCTGGTGCGATTGCGGAATTCCCGGTCGTAGGCCTCGATCACCTCGTGGAAGTGCCCGGCGAACCGGGTGTTCCAGCTCTGCGGCAGGAACGAGTACAGCCGCACCACGCAGTCGGCGAAGGCGGCGACCAGCGGATCCCTGTGGTGCAGATGATCCCGTGGCGAGTCGAGCGCCGCATGCAACCGGAACCTCAGCCGCCGCCACGCGCCCGGACGGCGGTGGACGATGTCGCGGTCGTGCCGGTCGTCCCAGACGAAGAACCACGCGCTGTAGTCCGCTATCGCCTGGAGCACCTCGTCGGAGGCACCGATGTAGTACCCCGCCATCAGATCCGTGTAGCACAGTCCGTCGGCATATTCCGCCACCTTGTCCGCCGGCATCAGCCGTTTTTCCAGAAGCCAGGTGCGGGTCTTCTCCTGGAGCCTGGGCCAATACGGATGCAGTTGCCTGGGAAACGCGGCCTCGATCACCGGGAGAGAGAGCGACGGTGGAACCGCGATCGCCGTCGGCGTCGATGTGGTGCTGTGTGGGAAAGCAGACACGAACAAACCCCTTCCAGCCGCCAGTTGACGCACGCCCTGCCGCTGAACCGGGCGTGCGCCGTTGCGTATCCCCGCACTTCCCATTCAGCACCACAACTGACCATTCTGGGAACGGATTTGCTTCATTCACTACCCCACAGTGTCGGAATTCTCCCCTTGTGTGACCTGAATCGGATCACTATGTGAGCGCATCCGATCGAACGTGCGACGCACATGCGAACGGCGCCTGTTCAGGGAGTGATTCCTGAACAGGCGCCGTGCGTACGGGACTTGTGGGACGTCAGTCGTTGGCGACCACGGGGTAGCGGGGCTCGTTCTCGGCCATCTGCCGCAGCGCGTCCTTGCGTTCGCGCTTGGAGAGCCGGTCGATGTAGAGGTAGCCGTAGAGGTGGTCGGTCTCGTGCTGCAAACACCGGGCGAAGTAGCCGGTGCCACGGACCTTGACCGGGTTGCCCTTCTCGTCCTGCCCGGTGACCTCGGCGTAGTCGGGGCGGGCGAGCGGCGCGTACGCGGTGGGCACCGACAGACAGCCCTCGTTGCTGTCGTCGAGCCGCCGCTTGTCGGCGGGCAGGTCCACGAGCCTGGGGTTGCAGACGACACCCACGTGCCGCCGGCCCTCGTCGTCCTGGCAGTCGTAGACGAAGACCTTCAGGTCGACACCGATCTGGTTGGCGGCGAGGCCGACCCCCTCGGCGGTGCGCTGGCTGGCGAACATGTCCGCGATCAGCTGGTCGAGCTCCGCACCGAACTCGGTGACGTCCTTGCACTCCTTGTGCAGCACGGGGTTCCCGACGACGGTGATGGGCCGCGAGGTGCCGCGCTCACGCCAGGCGTTCTCCCGCTCCTCGGTCTCCTCGGTGTCGATGACGAACCCCTCGTCGTCGACGGGGAGCACGCCCGCGTGCTGCTGATCGGTGTCCTGCTGGGCCATGACCGACGTATGCCTTCCTGGAAACTGGGATTCAGTGCTCAAGGGTACGGCGATGTGTCAGCAGACCTCTTCCAGGTCTCGCCAGTCCCGGGAGTCGGGGCTGTCCGCGACCCACCCGTCCAACAGTCCCCGGACCAGCGAGGCGGGCGCGGCCACCCCGCACTCCCGCTCCGGCACCCACAGCTGCCCGTCCGTGCGGTGCCCCAGCGGCCCGGGGTGGCCCGGCTCACTGTGATCGTGCGGATCGAGGTGCTCCCCGTCGCCCTCGTCGGACGGCATCCGCGACTCGGAGCACATCCGGCACAGCAGCCGCACGGAGGAGGACCAGTCCTCCGCCGCGAACCCGGCATCCGCGGCCAGCTGCTCCAGGGCGTCCCGGTCGGCCTCGGTGGCGGCCTCCAGCAGCACCACCCACGTCGGCACCGGTGAGGGCGCCCACAGCTCGATCTCGTCGAAGACGGGATACGCGTGCCCGGACGCCGTGGTCCGTTCGCCGTGCGGCACCCCGTCGTGCAGGACGACCTCGCCCCAGCGCCGCCCCGAGGACGGCAGCGGGATGGACAGCACCTCGATGCGGGCGGGGTCGAGCCGCCGCCCCCAGACCACCTCGGCCTCGCCCTCGGGAGACAGCCGTACGGCCGCGCTGCCGAGGTCCATGCCGAGCGGCTCCCCGGACGCGGTCGCCCCGCCGGGCACCCGCAGCCCGTACGCCTGCCAGGCCCGCCGGGCCAGCGGCCAGTCCTGGAGCGCGGTCGCGGCGATGCCGACGTTCCACCAGTCGGGCGCCCCGGTCTCCCGGTCGAGCAGCGCGACGGCCCTGAGGCCCGCGGCCCGCGCCTGCTCCCAGTCGTGCCGGAACTTGTGCAGCAGGGCGAGGTTGAACCAGGACTCGGACAGCCACGGCTCCAGGTCCGCGGCACGTGTCAGCAGCGCGCCCGCGTCCTCGTACCGGCCGTCGCCGATCAGCGTGAACGCGCGGTCCGTGGCCTGCCGCCAGGAGGCGGAGGGCCGGTGCCGTCCCTTGCCGAAGATCCTCACGATTCCCGCCTGCCAGTTCCGTCGAGTGGGCTGGCTGTGCCCCCGGACACCCTCTCTCTCGCATCCAACCACGTGTGCTCGGAAGGGCGCTCATTACCCATGGGTTACCCCGTCATGGGGGAGGTCAGACAGTCTCTTGACAGCACCCTGGCCAGCGCCTCCACGACCTCCGGAGCGTAGTCCCCCGCGGTGCCCAGGCGCAGCTCCTCGAGCGCGGTCAGCGGCCCGCCGGGCCCGGCGTCCCGCGCCTTCTCCTCGTACGCGTTCACCGCCCGCACGATCCGCGCGGCCTGCGGCTGCTCCCGGCAGGGATCGGCCTGCCGCTCCACGACCACCGCGACGGCCGCGTCCACGCCCGTCTGCCGTACGACGGCCCCGCCGAGCAGGGCGATCCTGCGCTGTTCGGCGAGGGGCAGCCCCGCGGTGGCTCCGGCGGGGACCGGGTCGACGAGGCTCAGCTGGCCGATGTCGTGCATGAGGGCGGCGTACTCCAGAACGGTGAGCTCGGGCCGGGACATCCCGAGGTCGCGCCCGACCTCGCGGCTGAGCGCGGCGACCCTGTGCGCGTGCCCGGCGGGGGTGTAGCCGGCGATCTCGGTGGCGCGGGCGAGGGAGGCGATGGTCTGCCGGTAGGTGGAGCGCACGGCGGCGTACCGGCGCACCGCGAGCTGGGTGAGCAGCAGCGGCACCGAGAAGACGGGCAGCGCCCACAGTCCCGCGACGGCCACCGCGAGCGCCATCACGGCCCCGGTGGCGACGACGGCGGACCCGATGCCGAGCAGGGCCCGCAGCTCGTCCCTGAGCAGCGGGCCGAAGGGCCAGCGGGTGCGGGAGTGGGCGAGGGCGGCCGCGAGCACGGCGTCGCACAGCGCGGTGAGCGAGAGCAGGGCGAGCAGGAGCAGGGCGTAGGCGGGGCCGTCCCACTGGGTGAAGGTCCCCTGGTTGTAGAGGGGTTGGAAGCACACGGCGGCGAATCCGACGGTGAGCACTCGGCGGGCGAGCTGGTCGGCGGTGGGGCCCTGTCCGCGTCCGACGTGCGGCACGCTGCCGACGAGCGAGGCGGCGAGGACCACGGTCACCACCTGGGCGGCGCCGTGATGCGTGGGCACGCCCGCGTTCTCGCCGAGCAGGGCGTACGACAGCGCCCCCGCGGCACCGAGCGGCGCGGCCTCCCTGACGTGCGGGCCGCTGCGCCGGTTGAGCTCACCGACTGTGATCAGCACTCCGAACGCGAGGGCGGTGCCGCGCTCCTCGAGACCGGTCCAGAGGACGAAGGCCAGCGAGCCGAGGGCGAGGAGGGCGGCGGAGCCGTGGACGGAGGTGAGGACCGACCGGGACCGACGCCTGCCCGCACCCCGGCCCACCCGACGAGCCCCACCGCCGCCCCGGGACCCGTCCGCACCCGCCCCGGACTCCGTGGACCGAGGCGCACCGGATCCCGCCGGCATCGACTCCGTGGACAGCGGAGCACCCGATCCCGCCGGCATCGACTCCGTGGACAGCGGAGCACCCGATCCCGCCGGCATCGACTCCGTGGACAGCGGAGCACCCGATCCCGCCGGCGGCTCCCCCGTCACCGGTCCCCCCTCCGGCTCGTGCCCGCTCATCGGCGTGCTCCCGGGCGCCCCGCCACTCTGGGCCGGGGACGCGGTACCCCGGCCTCGTCGGCCGTGACCGCGGGATGCCAGCCGTGGTGGGACAGGGCGCGGACGAGGGCCGTCACCATCCGTGGGTCGAACTGGCTGCCCGCGCACCGCTCCAGCTCCTCCAGCGCGGCACCGACGGGCCGGGCCCGCCGGTAGGAGCGGGTGGAGGTCATGGCGTCGAAGGCGTCGGCCACGGCCACCACCCGCGCCGACTCCGGGATCTGGCCCCCCATCAGACCGTACGGATACCCGCTCCCGTCCAGCCGCTCGTGGTGGTGCAGGACGGCGGCCCGGGCCTCCCCGAGGAAGGAGATGCCCCGCACCATCTCGTGCCCGTACTCGGGGTGCAGTTCGATGATCCGCCGCTCCTCAGGGGTCAGCGGCCCGTCCTTCCTGAGCAGCCGTGTCGGCACCCCGAGCTTGCCCACGTCGTGCAGGATCCCGGCGAACCGCAGCACCTCGATCCGGGCGTCGTCCATGCCGAGCTCCCGCGCGATCATCATCGACGCCTGCCCGACCCGCTCGCTGTGCCCGCGCGTGTACTCGTCCTTGATGTCGACGGCCTGCACCAGCGCCCGGATGGTGGCCTGGTGCGCGGCGCGCTCGCGGTGGTACTGCGCGAACACCCACCACGACACGCACATCGGCAGCAGCACGAGCAACGCGGCGACGGGACCGTAGGGACTGCGCCACAGCACGGCCATCATGAGCCCGGCCAGCCCGTGCACGGCGACAGGGGCCAGGGAGCGGAGAAACAGACCGCACCAGGCCCGCCGTACGGGAATCCTCTCGGCGAGCGCCAGGATCCCCCCGTCCAGCAGGCTCAGCACCAGGCAGAAGACGAGCACCGCGCCCCCGGCCGGAACCAGCGCGTAGGGGAAGTCGGCGGTCACGACCGCGTCCCGGCCGCCCAGCGCCCAGTGCACCCGTGCCGCCGCCCACACGCTCACCGTGAGCTGCGCGGCCCGCCAGATCCGGCGCAGCCCTCGCGGACGCCGCTCGACCGGGGACAGCAGTGCCCCCGGCAGCGCGACGAGGGCGGCGGCCGGGGGCGGCAGCAGAAAGGCGCCGGCGAGGAGAACGGGATGGAAGGTACCGGCGAACCGCCATCGGGCGGCGGCCCGCTCGCATCCGGCGTACAGCGCGGCGAGCAGGGCGGGCGCCCACCAGGGGGTGCGGACGGCCGGCAGCGGCAGCAGACACAGCAGTGCGACGACGGCGACACAGGCGACGTACGCACGCGCGCGTGCCGACACCGCCTCCACGCCAACGCCCTCCCCGGCCGCGCCTGTTCCGGCTCCGGAGCCTAGAACGAGGGGTGGGTCGAGCGGGCCGCTATGGGGGAATCTGCGAGCATATCGCCCCAGAATTAGCCCGATCGAGTGACCAACGAGCGAACCTTCCTCCGGGTGTCCGTGTACCCGTGTACCCGTGCGGTCAGCGGGAGACGTCCGCGGCGAGCACCTTGCCGAGTTCCTCCACGACGGCGGGCGACTCGCGCTGGAACGCGGCGAGGTCGAGTCCCTCGTCGCCCACGACGGTGAGCAGCGCGCGGTCGCCCACGGCGGTCACGACGACGTGGCCCGAACCGCCCCGCACGATCACCTCGCGCAACGGTCCGGCGCCGCACTGGTCGGCCATGCGCCGGCCCACGCCGAGGGTCGCGGCGGCGAGCGCGGCGACCGACTCGGGGTGCACGGAGTCGACGTCGGCGACGACGAGCAGTCCGTCCGCGGTGGACAGCAGGCTCTCGCTGACGCCCATCACCCGGTCGCGCAAGGAGGCCAGGAGGTCGGTGAGGGCGGCGGCGGAGTCCTGCGGTGCGCCGTCCGGCTCGGGCGACGGGGTTTCGGTCATGGACACGTGCTCCTTGCTCCGGACGTCGGCGGGGCTTCGCTCGGACTCCGGCTGTCGTCGAGAGCCCCCAGCCCCTGACGCACACGCCGCAGCGTCTCGATCGAGGGTTGCTCGGCGGCCGTTTCCTCGGGCGAGGGGGTCGGATACGCGAACGGCGGTGCGGGGGTCGGGGAGGCACCGCGCACGGGGAGGGGTGGGCGTGCGGGCGGGGGCTCGGTGAGGGGGCGGGGAGAGGAGTCCGGGCGGCCGGTCGGGGTGGTGCGGGCGCCGGGGGATGCGGAGCCCGGGGACTTCGGTAACTGCGGGGCCTGCTCGGTTCCGGGCGCCTGCTCGGCTTTCGGCGTCTTCTTGGCTCTCGGCGCCTGCTCGGCTTTCGGCGTGTTCTTGGCTCTCGGCGCCTGCTCGGCTCTCGGCGCCTTCGCTGTCCTCGACGTCTTCGCGGTTCTCGCGGTCGTCCTGGCAGCCTTCGGCGTCTTCGGCGTCTTCGGGTGACGTGCGGACCTGCCTGGCTCCTCGGCCTCAGGACTCATCCGCCATCCCTCTCTTCGCGCTCGCCGCGATGCCGTGCGGAAGAGCCGGCGCCCGGTCTGCGTCTCGGCAGGGGGCCGCCGGCCGGGGCCGGCCCGGTGGCGGGGCTCCCCGGCAGCACGCGGGGCGCGGTGCTCGGCCGGTCGGCGGTGGTGGTTCTGGTCTCCCACCGGATCAGGCCCAGCGACTCCAGACGGTTCAGGTCCAGCATGACCGCGTACAGGCCGCGCCCGAGGGCGAAGGCGAGGTCCCGGGGAGTGCGGCGTCCGTTGACCTGGCCGAGCAGTTCCCGGTACCGCGGCGAGAGCCGGGTACCGGGCCGCCGGTCTCCGGGCGCCGCGATCCCGGGGTCGTCCTGGCCGGGCTCACCCGGACCACGGTCCGCCGCCGGCTCCGGCCGCAGCCGTGCCAGCTCCCCCGGCGTCGCCCCCGCCCGGCCCAGCAGTGCCGTCCGTCGCGTGACCTCCTCGGTCAGTGCGCGGGGCTCCACACCGGGCCGCGCGAGCAACGTCGGTTCGCGGTCGGCCGTCTCCCAGCTGCCCGCCGGTCCGAGGGCCATCGCGAAGGCGCCGTCGAAGACCGCGGCGGTACAGACGATTTCCAGTTCCGCGGCGCCGATCAGTCCGGCGGACACCAGATGGGCGCCCACCCGGTCCGCGTCGGGTTCCGTCGCGCACGCGGTGAGCCACGCCTGGTCGTCGACGCGACCCGTGGTGAGCAGGGCCGAGGTGGCCGTCGGCGCGCCGGGTGTCTCGATCGCGCCGACCAGGCCGCCGCGCAGGTGGATCGTTCCGCCGGGGGTCCCGGAGACCCGGACCGTGCCGGTGAACCCCTGCTCCCGCAGCGTCTGGAGGAGCGCGGGCACGTTGCGGGCGGTGGGCGCGCTCACCCCAGGACCTCGGTGACGCGGTCGCCGAGACTGCGCAGGGCGAGCGCCACGTTGGCCCGGTCGCGATCCAGTCCCGCCGCGAGCAGCAGGGGGTCACCGGCGGGCCGTACGACGGAGAACAGCATCTGGTGGCGGCGCCGGCTGGTGAGCACCACGCTCTCCAGCTCGCCCTCCGCCCCGGCCTCGCCGAGCCGCTGGGCGACGAGGGCCGCGAACTCGCTGCTCTCGGCACCGCCCGCGGCCTCGGTGGCGTCTCCAGCGGTGCCGTAGACCAGTCCCGTCACCGCGTCGACGAGGGCGACACCGATGACACCGGGGGCGTCGAGCAAGCGTTCAAGGGAGGTCTGGAGCGCCGTCGCGTTTTCCCCCATTGGCCCTCCACGGTCCGAGACCACGCACTACTTTGAACGGCAAGTTCCGTCACACACGCCAGATTTGACGTCATGTGACTCACAAGGCGCTTGTTTTGGATCGTAGTTGTCCGAGCGTCGACCGGTCAGCAGCACGGAAGAATTGAGGTATCCCGTGAACATCGAGACCGCGCTCAAGGAAGCCATGAGTCTGGACGGCGCGATCGGCGCCGCCGTAGTGGACTATGACAGCGGTATGTCGCTCGGCTCGCTCGGCGGCGGGCAGGGCCTCGACCTGGAACTCGCGGCGGCGGGCAACACCGAGGTGGTGCGGGCCAAGATGCGCACCCTGGCCTCGCTCGACATGGACGACGTGATCGAGGACATCCTGATCACGCTCGGAAAGCAGTACCACCTGATCCGGCCGCTGACGAGCAGCCAGGGCTCGCTGTTCTTCTACGTCGCCCTGGACCGGACCCGCAGCAACCTGGCGCTGGCCCGGCACGGCCTCAGGCGGATCGAGAACGGCCTGGAGATCTGATCCCGCGGCACTCCGCGGGACCCGACGGCACGGCGGCCGGTGGCGCTCAGGACTCCTGCGGCGTCACCGGCGAGGCGGTCACGTCGTGCTCCGGCACGGCCTGTCCGGAGCGGATCAGGTCGAGCCGCCCCAGGACCTTGGCGCGCAGGTCGGTCGGCACGTCGTCCTGACCGCAGCACCGCTTGACGAGCTTCTTCACGGCCTCTTCGAGCCCGTACTTCTCCAGGCACGGCGAGCACTCCGTGAAGTGCTGCTTGAACTTGGCGCGATCGACGTCCGGCATCTCACTGTCGAGGAACTCGTAGAGATGATCGAGGACCTCACTGCAGTCCGTCTCGTGCGGCTCTCCGCAGCTCATGAGCCCGAGCCTTTCGCTTCGTTCGACTCTCCGGCACCGGCCGGGACGAGCCCGCGCTCACGGGCGTAGTCCTCGAGCATGCCGCGCAGTTGACGGCGGCCGCGGTGCAGGCGGGACATCACCGTACCGATGGGTGTCCCCATGATGTCCGCGATCTCCTTGTACGCAAAGCCCTCTACGTCAGCGAGGTAGACGGCGATGCGGAATTCTTCGGGGATCGCCTGGAGCGCTTCCTTCACGTCCGAGTCGGGCAGGTGGTCGAGCGCCTGCGACTCGGCGGAGCGCAGGCCGGTCGACATGTGCGACTCGGCGCGGGCGAGCTGCCAGTCCTCGATCTCCTCGGCCGCGGAGCGCTGGGGTTCGCGCTGCTTCTTGCGGTACGAGTTGATGAACGTGTTGGTGAGGATCCGGTACAGCCACGCCTTGAGGTTGGTCCCCTCACGGAACTGGTGGAAGGACGCGTACGCCTTGGCGTACGTCTCCTGCACCAGGTCTTCGGCATCGGCCGGATTGCGTGTCATACGCAGAGCGGCCGAGTACATCTGGTCGAGGAATTCGAGCGCGTCCCGCTCGAAGCGCGCGGTGCGCTCCGCAGTCGACTCCGTGCTCGCGCCCTGGCCCTCGGGCTGCTCCGCCTGGCCGTTGTCGGTCCCTGCGTCGATCCCAGTGACCGGACCCACCTCCTCAAGATTCCGGGCAGCATCGAAACCGGTGCCACCGGAATTGGAGGATAGACGACTACCCGTCCCGGCCGCCCCTCGAATCGGGGTGGTCTTAGCCGCATGCAGCACCGTCCAGTCCAGGTCAGCACGGCTGCTGCGGCTCGGGCAGAAGGTCGAACCCATGCGGCGGTCTTCCTCTCCTACGACGGTCTGCGCTGTTGTTCAGCGCTTCTGTCCGCCTCAACAGAGGTCCGCGGCTCAACATTCCCGGGGCTTCACCCCAGTGACCCGACCCACTTCGCGACCGCGTCGGTGATGACCGTCACGGCTTCCTCCTGGGTGATCGGCGCCCGCTTCGGCACGGCGAAGCCGTGGTCGCCGCAGGGCACCTCGACCAGTTCGAAGGGCCCGTCGGGGAACTCCTGCGGCTTCCCGAACGGGTCGTTGCCGCCCTGTACGACCAGGGTGGGCACCCCGGATCCGAGCAGCTCGTCGGCGCGCGACCTCTCCGGCCTGCCCGGCGGGTGCAGCGGGAAGCTCAGGGCGAGGACGGCGGCGGCGCCCAGCTCCACGGCCGTACGGCAGGCGACCCGGGCCCCGGCGCTGCGCCCGCCGGAGACCACCGGGAGGCCGGGCCTCACGAGAGCGGGCCACAGCCCCCGCCATCCCACGTCCAGCGTCTTCGGGGCGGGCGCGAGCTTCTTGCCGGCCACCCGCCAGGGCTGCTCCACCAGGGCCACGCTCACCCCGAGGCCGGGAAGCACGCGGGCGAGCGCCTGGAGGTCGCGTGCCTCGATGCCGCCTCCGGCGCCGTGGCTCACGGCGAGCACGAGCCGTGCCCGCTTCGCCGGGTGCCAGGTGATGCGGGCGTCCCCGGCCTCGGTGCTGATGATCTCGGTCTTCACACCTGAAGGCTAGAAGAGCGTGCCCTCCTCCGGCCCCTCCAGCTCCTTCAGCAGCTCCGGCCCGTTGTTGCGGACGTTGCTGACGGCCGTGCTCACCGGATAGGCCCGCATGAGCCCCTCGGGCGGCGGCGCGAGCAGGGAGCGCAGGTCGTCGAGGTCGGTGCGGGACGGGTCGAGCCAGGTGTCCCAGCGGTCCGGGGTCAGCATCAGCGGCATCCGGGGGTGGATGTCGGTGAGGGAGCGCGGTCCGTCGGCCGGGGAGACGGCCAGCGGACCGGTCTCCGCCTCGGTGGTGATCACGGAGCAGGTCGCCCACCAGGCCTGCGGATGGTCGTCGGGCAGGGTCCTGTCGCGCCAGAACTCGTACAGCCCGGCCATCGCGAACACCGAACCGTCGGCGGGCAGCACGAAGTAGGGCTGCTTGCGCGGCCGCTTCTTCTTCCCCTCGACCTCCAGCTCCCGTTCGCCGACGCCGGTGACCCACTCGTAGTAGCCGTCGGCCGGGATGATGCAGCGGCGGGTGGCGAAGGCCCTCTTGTACGACGGCTTCTCGTGCACGGTCTCCGCGCGCGCGTTGATCATCCGGGCCGCGCCCTCGGGGGTCTTCGACCAGCTCGGGACCAGGCCCCACCGCAGTTTCCGCAACTGCCGAACCGGCCGCGGGTCCTCGGCGTCCCTGAGAGGGCGGTCGAGGACGGCGTAGACCTCCTTGGTCGGGGCCACGTTGTAGTCGGGTGCCAGAGTCTCCTCTGCTTCCCACTTCTCGATCTCAAAGATTCCTGCGAGATCCTCGGGCCCACGACTGGCTGCATACCGTCCGCACATACGTGCCACACTGCCAGACTCCGTACGACGAGAGGGAGCCACCGGGAAACATGGACACCAGCACAGCTACCTCTCTGTGGGACGAGCTCACCGGAACCCAGCCCGACCCCGATCTGTGGGTGGTGCTGGCCACCATGGTGGCGGCGCTGGCCATCGTGGTCCCGCATCCGCTGTGGCGTCTGTCGCGCAACGCGATCACCATCGCCCACGAGGGCGGTCACGGCCTGGTCGCCCTGTGCACGGGCCGTCAGCTCACCGGCATCCGGCTGCACTCGGACACCAGCGGCCTCACGGTCAGCCGGGGCAAGCCGCACGGACTCGGCATGATCCTCACCGCGGCGGCCGGCTACACCGCTCCCCCGCTGCTCGGCCTGGGCGGTGCCGCGCTGCTGGCCACCGGCCGCATCACCCTGCTGCTGTGGGCGGCGACGGCCCTGCTGATAGCGATGCTGGTGATGATCCGCAACGCCTACGGGGCGCTGACGATCGTGGTCACCGGTGGCACCTTCGTGGTGGTGTCCTGGCTCACCGGCCCCCAGGTGCAGGCGGCGTTCGCGTACGCGGTGGTGTGGTTCCTGCTCCTCGGCGGAGTACGTCCCGCTTTCGAGTTGCAGGCGAAGCGGGCCAGGGGCGGCGCGGGCGACTCGGACGCGGACCAGCTGTCGAGGCTGACGCACGTACCGGCGGGGCTGTGGCTGTTCCTGTTCCACGCGGTGTCGCTGTGTTCACTCATCGGTGGAGGTCGGTGGCTGCTGGAGGTATGACGCGCCCCGGAGGGCAGGCGTGAGGGGTGCGGGGAACTGCGCGACCAGCCACAACGGCGCAGCACCCAACGCACAACCCCCTACTAAAGTGAACCCATGGCTTCGAACCCCTCAGACACCGCCCTCTGGCCCGCCCCCCAAGCAAGCGGAGCCGTCGACGCGACGGTCCATGTCCCGGGGTCGAAGTCGGTCACCAACCGCGCTCTCGTACTGGCGGCCCTGGCCAGCGAGCCCGGCTGGCTGCGCCGCCCCCTCCGCTCCCGCGACACCCTCCTCATGGCCGCGGCCCTGCGCGAGATGGGCGTGGCCATCGAGGAGGGGGTCGGCCCCGACGGCACCGGCGAGACCTGGCGCGTCCTGCCCGCCGGCCTGCGGGGCCCCGCCACCGTGGACGTCGGCAACGCCGGTACCGTCATGCGCTTCCTGCCCCCCGTCGCCGCCCTCGCCGACGGGCCCGTCCGCTTCGACGGCGACCCGAGGTCGTACGAACGCCCCCTGCACGGTGTGATCGACGCCCTGCGCGTCCTCGGTGCCCGTATCGACGACGACGGTCGCGGCGCGCTGCCGCTCACGGTGCACGGCGGCGGAGCCCTGGACGGCGGTCCGGTCGAGATCGACGCGTCCTCGTCCTCGCAGTTCGTGAGCGCGCTCCTGCTGTCCGCCCCGCGTTTCAACCAGGGCGTCGAGGTCCGCCACATCGGCGGCTCGCTCCCCTCCCTGCCGCACATCCGGATGACCGTGGACATGCTGCGCGCGGTCGGTGCCCAGGTGGACACCCCGGAGTCGGGCGGCGAGCCGAACGTCTGGCGGGTCACTCCGGGCGCCCTGCTGGGCCGGGACCTCACCATCGAGCCCGATCTCTCCAACGCCCAGCCGTTCCTGGCGGCGGCCCTGGTGACCGGCGGCAAGGTCGTCGTCCCCGACTGGCCGGCCCGCACCACCCAGCCCGGTGACCGGCTGCGGGAGATCTTCACCGAGATGGGTGGTTCCTGCGAACTCACCGAGTACGGCCTGGTGTTCACCGGTTCGGGTGCGATCCACGGCATCGATGTCGACCTCGGCGAGGTCGGCGAACTGACCCCGGGCATCGCCGCCGTCGCGGCCCTCGCGGACTCCCCCTCCACCCTGCGCGGGGTGGCCCATCTGCGCCTGCACGAGACGGACCGACTGGCCGCGCTCACCAAGGAGATCAACGAACTCGGCGGTGACGTCACCGAGACGGCCGACGGCCTGCACATCCGCCCGCGCCCGCTGCACGGCGGGATCTTCCACACCTACGAGGACCACCGCATGGCCACGGCCGGAGCGATCATCGGCCTCGCGGTCGAGGGCGTACGGATCGAGAACGTCGCGACGACGGCGAAGACCCTGCCGGACTTCCCGGACATGTGGAGCGGGATGCTCGGGAGCGAGAAGGCGTAGGGGATTCACGCCATGCGCCGCTACGGCAAGCACACCGACGAGGACGACATCCGCAGCCGCCCGAACCGCAAGGGGAACCGGCCGCGCACGAACATCCGCCCCAAGCACGAGGAAGCGGTCGAGGGCATGGTCCTCACCGTCGACCGGGGCCGTCTGACCTGTCTGGTCGACGGCAGGGTCGTCATGGCGATGAAGGCCCGCGAACTGGGCCGCAAGGCCGCGGTCGTCGGAGACCGGGTGGCCATCGTCGGCGACCTCTCCGGCGAGAAGGACACCCTGGCCCGCATCGTCCGCATCGCGCCGCGCACCTCGGTCCTGCGGCGCACGGCGGACGACGACGACCCGTACGAGCGCGTGGTCGTCGCCAACGCCGACCAGCTCGCCATCGTGACCGCTCTGGCCGACCCGGAACCCCGCCCCCGTCTGATCGACCGCTGCCTGGTGGCCGCCTTCGACGGCGGCCTGACCCCCCTCCTGGTCCTGACCAAGTCGGACCTCGCCCAGCCCGACAAGCTGCTGGAGCTGTACGGCCACCTGGACATCCCGTACGTCGTGACCAGCCGCGAGGAGTTGGAGAGCGGCGGCGCGGCGGACGTGGTGCGCGAGCACCTCGACGGCAAGATCACGGCCTTCGTGGGTCACTCGGGCGTGGGCAAGACGACCCTGGTCAACACGCTGGTCCCGGAGGAGCAGCGGCGGGTGACGGGTCATGTGAACGCCGTGACGGGCCGCGGCCGCCACACCACGACCTCGGCGCTGGCACTGCCACTGGCCGGCGACGCGGGCTGGGTGATCGACACGCCGGGCGTACGGTCGTTCGGCCTCCACCACGTGGACCCCTCGCGGGTGATCCTCGCCTTCCCCGACCTGGTGCCGGGGACCGAGGGCTGTCCGCGGGCGTGCAGCCATGACGAACCGGACTGTGCGCTGGACGAATGGGTGGCGGAGGGGCACGCGGATCCGGCCCGGTTGTACTCCCTGCGGCGACTGCTCTCGACGCGGGAACGGACGGAGGGCGACTGACCTCCGGGTTGTTTGGCTGCACCCGAGTTCGGTAAGTGCATAATCGCACCCAGCCGGACATACGGGAGGACAGCACATGGCGTGGCTGCTGGTGGTCGTGGCCGGGTTGCTGGAAACCGGTTTCGCCGTGTGTCTGAAGCTCTCCCACGGTTTCACCCGACTGTGGCCGACGATCGCGTTCTGCATCTTCGCGCTCGGAAGCTTCGGCCTGCTGACCCTGTCCCTGAAGAAGCTCGACGTCGGCCCCGCCTACGCCGTCTGGACCGGCATCGGCGCGGCGGGAACCGCGATCTACGGAATGATCTTCCTCGACGACCTCGTGTCGACGCTGAAGATCGTCTCGATCAGCCTGGTGATCATCGGCGTGATCGGACTCCAGCTGTCGGGCTCGCAGCACTAGGACCTGACCCGCCGCACGGGCCCCGGGCACGGTTCACACGGGCTGGCGGTGCAGCGCGCTGCGGACCAGGTCCGCGACCCCGCCCTCGCCCGGCGGTGCCGCCACACAGGACAGGGCGAGCCGGACGGCCAGTTCGCAGGAGCGGGCGAGTTCGGGGACGTCCGCCTTGTGCACCCCGGGCCCGGAGAGGACGGACACGGCACGGTCGCGCACCAGCGCCACGAAGTCACCGGGCGAGGGCAGCGGCCCGTCGGCCCGGCGCTGGGCCGGCACCGCGGAGGAGGACGGCACCGCGGAGAGCGTCGGCGAGGGCAGCCGCTCGCTCCAGCAGCCCGTGAGCATGGCCCGCACGAGCGCGTTCTCCCGGGCGGTGGCGGTGGTCCACTCGGCGGTCGCGGTCAGCCGGTCCCGGGCGTCGCCGTGCACGGTGAGCGCCCGGTCGACGCCGACGAGATACCCGTCGGCCTCTCGTCTCACCAGCGCGCGGGCCAGCCCTTCCTTGCTGCCGAACTCGTTGTACAGCGTCTGTCGGGACACTCCGGCCGTCGCCGCGACATCGACCATCCTCACGGCGGACCACGGCCGACGCGCCAACGCCGCGTAAGCGGCATCCAGCAGCGATTCCCGCGCAGCAGGCATCATCGCCTCCCTGGGAGCAAGCAGCTCTGCGCCCAGATTTGACGCGTGCGCAGGCACTGTCAAGGGTTCGCGGCGGCATGCGGGGGCGCGGGAAGCCGGTGGGCGCCTCGACCGCGGCCGCGCCCGCGGCACGGGCGGGTCGGTACCGGCACCCCATGGAGCGTCCACTCTCCGTGAGACGTCCACACTCCGGCCCCTATGGCACCGTACCGACCTCGGCGGATACCGTTCGCCACATGCCGGACTACCTCGACGACCTCCGCCTCGCCCACGTCCTCGCCGACGCGGCCGACGCGACCACCATGGACCGCTTCAAGGCGCTGGACCTCAAGGTCGAGACCAAACCCGACATGACCCCCGTCAGCGAGGCCGACAAGGCGGCGGAGGAGCTCATCCGCAACCACCTCAAGCGCGCCCGCCCGAGGGACGCCATCCTCGGCGAGGAGTACGGCATCGAGGGCACCGGGCCCCGCCGCTGGGTCATCGACCCCATCGACGGCACCAAGAACTACGTGCGGGGCGTTCCCGTCTGGGCCACCCTGATCTCCCTGATGGAGGCGGCGGAGGGCGGCTACCAGCCCGTCGTCGGCGTGGTCTCCGCCCCGGCCCTCGGCCGCCGCTGGTGGGCCGCGAAGGGACACGGCGCCTTCAGCGGCCGCAGCCTCTCCTCCGCCTCCCGCCTCCACGTCTCCCAGGTCGGCAAGCTCTCGGACGCCTCCTTCGCGTACTCCTCGCTCACCGGCTGGGAGGACCAGGGCCGCCTGGGCGGCTTCCTGGACCTGACCCGCGAGGTGTGGCGCACGCGCGCGTACGGCGACTTCTGGCCGTACATGATGGTCGCCGAGGGCTCGATCGACATCTGCGCGGAACCGGAGCTGTCCCTGTGGGACATGGCCGCCAACGCGATCGTCGTCACCGAGGCGGGCGGCACCTTCACCGGTCTCGACGGCCGCCCCGGCCCGCACAGCGGCAACGCCGCCGCCTCCAACGGCCTGCTCCACGACGAGTTCCTGGGCTATCTCAACGAGCGCTACTAGGAATCACAGATGAGCGCGCACGCCCTCAATCGGCTACGCGCGCCCTCTTGTTGACCCTCGCTTTACCTGCGACTCTGAGGACACCCTCAATTTGTGAACTTGTGAACCGATGAACAACCACATCGGTTCCCAGGAGGTGACTGCGAAACCATGCTCGTCCGCGACGCAATGAGCACGGTGGTCCTCACCATCGGCCCCGCCCACACTCTCCGCCAGGCCGCCGCACTGATGTCCGCCCGCCGGGTGGGCGCGGCCGTGGTCCTCGATCCCGACGGCACCGGCATCGGCATTCTGACCGAGCGCGACATCCTCAACTCCGTGGGGCTGGGACAGAGCCCGGACGCGGAGTACGCCCACGCCCACACCACCACCGACGTCGTCTTCGCCACTCCGACCTGGACCCTGGAGGAGGCCGCGCAGGCGATGGCCCACGGCGGCTTCCGGCACCTGATCGTGCTGGACCGCGGCGAGCCCACGGGCATCGTCTCGGTCCGCGACATCATCCGCTGCTGGGCGCCCGCACGACAGCGCGTACCGGCCCGCTCCTGATCTGGACTTAATCCAAGTCCAGCACCCATCCAAACTCACACCCATTCGGATTCTGGTCCCCAGCTGTTAGGCTGGGACGTATGAGCGACCTTTTGGAACGACTGCGCGGCCGCGGATGGCGGATGACCGCGCAGCGGCGCGTCGTGGCCGAGGTCCTCGACGGCGAACACGTCCACCTGACGGCCGACGAGGTCCACGCACGCGCCGTGGCCAAGCTGCCCGAGATCTCCCGGGCGACCGTCTACAACACGCTGGGCGAGCTGGTCTCCCTCGGCGAGGTGCTCGAGGTCGCCACCGACAAGCGCGCCAAGCGGTACGACCCGAACGCCCACCGGCCGCACCACCACCTGGTCTGCGCCCGGTGCGGCGCCATCCGGGACGTGCACCCCACGGGCAACCCGATGGCCGACCTGCCCGACTCGGAGCGTTTCGGCTTCACCGTCTCGGACGTCGAGGTGACGTACCGGGGCGTCTGCCCGACCTGCGCGGCGGCGTAACGGCTTCACCAAAGTCCGGAGCCCCGGCCTCCCTCGTGGAGACCGGGGCTTCGTGCTGCCCGCGGGGTTCCTGAATCTGACGGACCGTCATATCGTCGTGCGGCCCCCTCTCCGTACCGAACTCCGCGAGGAGCAACCGTGGGAGATCCGCACCCCAAACTCCACGCCACCGCGCTGACCCGCACCTTCGGCCGCCCGCCACGCCCCGTGCACGCCCTCGGACCGCTCGACCTCAGCGTCGCCCCCGGCGAGTTCGTCTGCCTGGTGGGCCCCTCCGGCTGCGGCAAGTCGACACTGCTGCGCATCGCAGCGGGCCTGCTCCGCCCGAGTACCGGCACCCTGGAGATCCGTACACACGCGCAGCGCCCCGCCGCCATGATCTTCCAGGACTACGGCATCTACGACTGGAAGTCCGTCCGCGCCAACGTCCGCTTCGGCCTGGACATCCAGCGCGTCCCGCGCCGCGAGGCGAACGCGCGGGCCGACGAGTGGCTGGCCCGGACGGGCCTCACGGACTTCGCCGACGCCTACCCGGCGACCCTCTCCGGCGGAATGCGCCAGCGCGTGGCGATCGCGCGCGCCCTCGCCGTGGAACCCGAACTCCTGCTGATGGACGAGCCGTTCGCCGCCCTCGACGCCCAGTTGCGCACGATCCTCCAGGACGAGCTGCTGGAGATCACGCAGAGCCTGCGCACCACCACCCTGTTCATCACCCACAGCCTGGAGGAGGCGATCGTCCTCGGCGACCGCGTCCTGGTGATGTCCGCCCGCCCGGGCCGCCTGATCGCCGAGCACCGCCCGCCGTTCCCCCGCCCGCGCACGGGCGACATCCGCTCGACGCCCGAGTTCACGTCCCTGAGGAGCGCACTGTGGGACCTGCTGCGCAAGGAGGCGATACCGGCATGACGACCGTGGCTCCCGAGAAGGTCTCCGTCCTCGTGCGCCGCCCGGGCCCGGAAGAGCTGCACCCGGTACGCACCCACCGCCGCAGACGAGCCCTGGAACTGACCCTGGCGACAGCGGTCCCCCTGCTCTTGGTCCTCCTGTGGCAACTGGCCGCCGGCCAGGCCTGGCTGGACGACCGCGTCTACCCCGCCCCCTCCACGATCCTGGCCGACGGCTGGGACCGCGCGGCGGCCGGCGACCTGTGGCCGGACGTGTGGGCGACCACGCAACGCGTCCTGGCGGGCTACGCGATCGGCACGGCGACGGGCTACGCCCTGGGCCTCCTGATGGGCTCGCTGTCCCTGGTGAGGGCAGCCCTCGAACCGCTGCTGGACGCCCTGTACGTCGTCCCGAAACTGGCCCTGCTCCCCGTCTTCCTGAACATGTTCGGCCTGGGCGAGGGCCCGCAGATCGCCCTGGTGGCGGCGACGGTCTTCTTCTTCGTGTGGATCCAGACGATGTCGGCGGTGGTCTCCATCCCCTCCGGCCACCGCGACGCGGGCCAGGTCTTCGGCGCCTCCCCGTGGCAGATGTTCCGCCACGTCCTCCTCCCGGCCTCCCTCCCCTCGGTCCTGGTCGGCGCCAGGATCGCGGCGGGCGTGGCGGTCCTGGTGATCGTCGCCTCGGAACAGATCGCCGCGACGAACGGCCTGGGCCACCTGATCTTCGACTCACGCGCGCTGTTCCAGAACGACGTGATGTTCGTCGGCATCGTCTGCGTGGCCGTCCTGGGAGTCCTCTTCTCCGAACTGGTCCGCGTCGTGGGCCGCTTGCTCACCCCATGGGCACCCCGGGACCGCGGAAGGGGCCAGTCGTGAGAACACGGTTCTACGGCGCCCTCCTGACCGCAGCCGTCCTGCTGACGTCACCGGCCTGCACGGCGTCACACGATGCGCCGAGCCCGGAGTCGAAGGCGGGCCGGGGCGGGACGCGGACCGTCCGCCCGGTGGCGGGCTGCGGCGCGAACTCCTGGACGGACCCCGCCGACCTCTCCCCGACCCGCACCCCGGCCCGCTGCCGGCCCGGAACCCCCGCCCCCGCCCCGCTTCCCGAGCCCCGCAGGATCACGATCGCGACGGGCACACTGAGCGCGGAGTACGTGGCACCGCTCCAAGTGGCACTGGACAAGGGCGAGTTCAAGAAGGAGGGGCTGGACGTCACCCTGAAGGTGCTGCCGACCCCCGACTCGCTCCCCCTCCTCGCCAAGGGCGACATCGACGCGCTGTGGGCGGCCCCCGAGGCGGCGGTCATGAACGGCGTCCGGGGCGGCTTCGACATCCGCTGGGTCGCCGCGAACTTCTCGCCCGACCCGCAGTCGAAGAGCGGCCTGTGGGTTCGGCTGAAGGACGGCGAGACGGGCGACCGGGTGACGATGGCCGGCCGCAGGATGGGCACGATGATCGGCAAGGGCTCGGTGATCGCGTACCCCATGGAGAAGGCCCTCGGCCGGCACGGCGGCGGCCTCGACGAGATCCGGTACCAGCAGCTCGGCTCGGCCGACGTCCTCACGGCCCTCCAGAACGGCGGGGTCGACTCGGCCTGGCTCCTGGACCCGGTCTGGCGCAGGGTCGACGGCAGGCCCGGCTACGCCTTCCTCGGCGGGCAGCCGCTCGGCGAGCCCCTGGGCGGGATGCTATACGGCCCGGGACTGCTGGGCGAGGACGCGGACGCGGGAGTCGCCCTGCTGCGCGCCTACATCCGCACGGTGAACACGTACTTCGCGGCCGACTACAAGTCGGATGCGGCCTTCGTCACCTACCTGGCGAAACTCCTGAGGACCGACGAGGCGATCCTCCGGTCCACTCCGTCCCTGCGCATGGACTGGGAGATCAGGTCGGGCACCACCGACCGTCTGCAGGCGGCGTACCGGGCGCAGGGCGTGGCGGAGGGCGAGCCGCTGCCGGAGTCGAGGACGGTGGACCGCGCCCTCTACGCGGAAGCGGTGGGCCACCGACCGTGAAAAACACCGAGGGCCGGAACCCTTTCGGATTCCGGCCCTCGGCCTTCAGTAGCGGGGACAGGATTTGAACCTGCGACCTCTGGGTTATGAGCCCAGCGAGCTACCGAGCTGCTCCACCCCGCGTCGATGAACGCAACGTTACGTGAAGGACGAGCTCAGAGGCAAATCGTTTAACTGGACCCACCCGCCGCCCGGCACCCCGACGGGACGAACGGAGCGGGCACTAGGCGGAGAGTTCCTCCCGCAGCGCGTCCCGCAGCCGCGCAGCCCTCTCCGAGACCTCGGCGGGCCCCAGGGCCACCGCCCGGTCGGCCCACCGCTGTCCCTCCGCCAGCTCACCCCGACGCGCGTAGACCAGGGCCAGCCGCAACGCCGCCCGCCCGTGCCCCGCGTCGGCCGCCCTGGCCCACCACACGGCGGCCTCCGGCTCACTCCCCTCGCGGGCGAGCAGCAGCCCCAGATTGAAGGCGCCGTTCCGGGACCCGGCCTCGGCCGCCTCCCGGTACCACCGGGCCGCCTCCACCACGTCACCCCGGGCGGCGGCGAGCATGCCGACGCGCACCTGCGCCCGCCGGTGCCCCTGGGAAGCCGCCCGCTCGTACCACTCCTCGCACTCGCTCTTCTCCGTGTCCACCGGCTCCCCGAGCGTGTGCGCGGGCACCGGCGGCCGCCGGGCGTCCAGCACGGTCGCCAGCCGGTACGCGGCCTCCGCGCTGCCGCCTCCCGCCGCGCACCGCAGGTGCCGCTCGGCCCCGGGCTCGTCCCCCTCCCGCAGCCGGGCCATGCCGACCTGGAGCGCCGCCTCGGTGTGCCCGGCGGCGGCGGCCCGCTCGTACCAGCGCAGCGCGACGGTCTCCTCGCCCCGCCCGGCGAACAGGATGCCGAGGTTGAACGCGGCGTCCACGCTGCCGGCCTCCGCGGCCTTGGAGAACCACGGCTCCGCCCCGGCCGTGTCCCCGCCCTGGAGCAGCAGAATGGCGAGCGCGTTCGCCGCCTCCCGGTGCCCCGCGTACGCGGCCCGCCGGTACCAGTGCTCGGCCTGCGCGGTCCGCCCCTGTTCGGCGCAGAGCAGCCCGAGGTTGTACGCGCCGTTGTCGTCACCTGCGTCCATCGCGGCCCGGTACCAGCGCTCGGCGGTCTGCGGCTCGCCGCGCTCGGCGTGCAGGGCGCCCAGCGCGTTGGCCGCGTTGCCGTCCCCGTCCTGGGCGGCGCGCAGCCACCACACGGCGGCGCTCTCGGTGTCGCCCGCGTCCCGCAGCAGGAACCCGAGGGCGCAGGCGGCCCGCGCCTCCCCGTCCTTGGCGGAGGTCAGATACCAGCGCCCGGCCTCCTTGAGCGCACCGCGCCGCTCCAGGATCGCGCCGAGGTGCAGCGCTGCCCGCCGGTGCCCACGCGCGGCGGCCTGGCGGTACCACTGCTCGGCCTCGGCCCCGGCGCCCTGCTCCTCCCCTATGTCGCCCTCGGGCACCAGGCGGCGGTCGAGCGCGCGGGCCAGCCGGTAGGCCGCCTCGCGGTGTCCCCGCTCGGCGGCGATCCGCATCCACTGCTCGGCCCCCGCGTCCCCGCGGTGCTCCAGCAGGTCGGCGAGCGCGTAGGCGCCCAGCGCGTGTCCCTGCTCGGCGGACTGGCGCAGCCAGTACTCGGCGGCGGGTTCGTCGCCCCGCTCACGGTGGTGGCGGCCCAGCGCGTGCGCGGCCGCGGCGGATCCGGCGACGGCGGCGATCCGCCACCAGCCGGCGGCGTCGTCGGGGTATCCGCGCTGGTGCAGCAGGACTCCGAGGTTGTTGGCGGCGGCCCGGTCGCCTGCGGCGGTGGCGGCACGCAGATGGGGCTCGGCTCCGTCGAGGTCGCCGCGGCGCAGCAGGAGGGCGCCGAGGACGCTCATCGCCTCGACGTCACCGGTCTCCGCGGCCAGGAGCAGACGTGCCTCCTCGGCAGCCTCCCCGGTCTCGTCCCGGTCCATGGGCTGCGACAAGTCGCCCGTCGACTCCGAAAAATCGGCAGGCTGCACAAAACGCCCTGTCTCCAACAGAGTTGCCTTGTCCCCCATAACGTCCATCGTCGCACCACCTGCAACCTGGGTACACCTGGTATACCGCAGCCAGTGAGGTCACTTCAGCGTTTTGTCGACATGCCCACAGAGAGACAAGTCAAACACAGTCCCCCCAACTCCCGGAGGCGGCACGGCCACCCTGAGACCGGTACATGCGTTCGCACATCACGAAGGCCCGGATCCTCAAGAGGATCCGGGCCTTCGCTTGCAGTAGCGGGGACAGGATTTGAACCTGCGACCTCTGGGTTATGAGCCCAGCGAGCTACCGAGCTGCTCCACCCCGCGCCGTTGTGTCGCAACCGTATCACGGCGCGGGGGTGGGCATTTGACCAGCGGCAGGTCAGCCGCTGGGACTGCTGCTCGGCGTGGCGCCGGGACTGCCGCTGGGACTGCTCCTGGGACTCGGACTGCTGCTGGGCTTGGCGCTGCTGCCACCGCTCTTGTCCGCCGCGGCCTGCGCGTCCTCGGCCCGCTTGAGCGCGTCCTCAAGATCCGCCTGGGCCCGGCCGTACGCCTCCCAGTCGCCCTTCTTCAAGGCTTCCTGGCCGGCGTCGAACGCCTTCTGGGCGTCGTCCAGCGCCTGTTGGACCGTCGGGTTGCTGGAGGTCGGCGGCGGCTTGGTGGTGGTCCCGCCGTCGTCGTCCGGTGGCTCGGTGGTCGAACCGTCCGCTCCGAACACCTTGTTCAGGGCTTGGTCGAGGGTGTCCTCGAAGGCGGTGTTGCCTCCGTAGGTCACCAACACCTTCCGCAGCAGCGGGTACTTCAGTCCACCACCGCGTACGTAGACCGGCTCCACGTAGAGCAGTCCTCCGTCGAGCGGCACCGTCAGGAGATTGCCGTACTCCACATTGGAGTCGCCTCTGTTGAGGAGGCTGATGGTCTCGGCGATGTCCTGTTCGGAGTTGAACTGGCTCTGCACCTGTTTGGGCCCGTTGACCGTGGTGTTGGTCGGCAGTTTCAGGATTCTGATCTTGCCGTAGTCGCTGGTGCCCGCCTCGGCGTCGACCGACATGAACGCGCTGAGGTTGTCCCGGCCGTTGGGCGTGAACGTCGTCGTGAGCGAGAACGCCTGTGCCGACTGGTCGGGCATCTTCATGCTCAGGTAGTACGGCGGCACCGCGTCGCCCGACTTGTTGGTCGGGTCGTCCGGCACCTGCCACACCTCGCTGCCGCTGAGGAAGGTGTCCGCGTCCTCGACGTGGTAACGCGCCAGCAGCTCACGCTGGACCTTGAACAGGTCCTGCGGGTACCGCAGATGCGCCATGAGGTCGGTGGAGATGTCCTTCTTCGCCTCCACCGTGCCCGGGAACGCCTTCATCCAGGTCTTGAGGACCGGGTCCTTGGTGTCCCACTGGTAGAGCTTGACCTCGCCGGTGTACGCGTCGACGGTCGCCTTCACCGAGTTGCGGATGTAGTTGACCTGGTTCTGCTGGGCCACCACCGCCCGCTGGTTGTTCGTCGCGGTCAGCGAGTCGGCCGTGGTGTCACCGAGAGTCGTGCGCGAGGAGTACGGGTAGCCGTTGGTCGTCGTGTACGCGTCGACGATCCACTGGATCTTGCCGTTCACCACCGCCGGATAGGCGTCGCCGTCGATGGTCAGCCAGGGGGCGACCGCCTCGACGCGCTGCTTGGGCGTGCGGTTGTACAGGATCCGCGAGCCCTCACCGATCGCTCCGGAGTAGAGGATCTGCGGCTCGCTGAAGGCCACGGCGTAGGCGGCCCGGTTGACCGGGTTGGAGAGGTTGACCCCGCTCTTGGCCTCGTAGCTGTAGGTCTTCTCGCCCGAGTCGTCGGAGTAGTCGATCTCCTTCTGGGGACCGCCGACGATCGAGTAGGTGGTGGTCTTCTCGCCGTAGTAGACGCGCTGCTGGTACGTCCCGAGGTCGCCCTGGGAGGGCAGGTTGGACTCGGTGAAGACCGGGCGGCCCTCGGCGTCGGCCTCGGTGCCCTTCGCGGCGACCACGCCGTAGCCGTGGGTGTAGCGGAAGTGGTCGTTGATCCAGTTGTTCTTCGGGATGCCCGCGAGGTTCAGCTCGCGCAGCCCGATGACCGTGTCTTGGTCCTTGCCGTCCTTGCTGTAACGGTCGACGTCCAGGTTGGTCGGGAACGCGTAGTAGTTCCGCATCTGCTGGAGCTGCTGGAACGTCGGCGAGACGACGTTGGGGTCCACGACCCGGATGCTCGCCGTGGCGTCGACGTCGTCGCGCAGCTTGGTCTTGTCCGTGGTGGTGGGCTTGCCGTCGTACTCCTTCACGGAGGCGTCGTCGATGCCGTACGCCTCACGCGTCGCCTTGAGGTTCTTCTCGACGTACGGCGCTTCCTTGGCCTGCTCGTTCGGCTGGACCTGGAACTTCTGGACGATCGCGGGGTAGAGCCCGCCGATGAGGATCGCCGAGAGCACCATCAGGCCGAAGCCGATCACGGGCAGCTGCCAGGTGCGCCGCCACAGGGTGGCGAAGAACAGCAGCGCGCAGATCACGGCGATGCAGAACAGGATCGTCTTGGCCGGCAGATAGGCGTTCGCGTCGACGTACCTCAGGCCGGTCCAGCTGTCGGTCGCCTTGAAGTCGCTGGACTTCACCGCGAGGCCGTACCGGTCGAGCCAGTACGCGACCGCCTTCAGAGCGACGAAGACACCGAGCAGCACCGAGAGGTGGCCGGTGGCCGCGGCGGTGGCCCGCGCGCCCGGCGAGGTGATCCGCAGGCCGCCGTACAGGTAGTGGGTCAGCGCGGCGGCGATCACCGAGAGGATCGCGGCGGCGAAGCCGAAGCCGAGCAGGAACCGGTACCAGGGCAGGTCGAAGGTGTAGAAGGAGATGTCGAGGTGGAACTGGGGGTCCTTCTGGCCGAAGGACACGCCGTTGACCCACATCAGCCAGGTCCGCCACTGGCTGGACGCCGAGGCGCCCGCGATCAGGCCCACCAGGGAGACGATCCCGAGCAGCAGCCACCTCTTGTACGGCGCGATGCCCATCCGGTAGCGGTCGAGGTTCTGCTGCTCCATCGACATGGCGCTCAGCGGCGGGCGCAGCCGGTGGGCCAGCCAGATGTTGAAGCCGACCGCGAGGGCCATCAGCAGGCCGAAGACGAAGAACAGCCCGATCTTGGTCCACAGGGTGGTGGTGAACACCGACGAGTAGTTCACCGAGCGGTACCAGAGCCAGTCCGTCCAGAAGCCCGCGAACATGGTGAACGCCATGCCGAGGACGGCAAGGACGCCCAGCGTCATGAGCAGGGTCCTGGCACGCCGGGACGGGCGGCCCACTCTCATCCGCGGCCCTGTCGGGCCTCCGCCGCGGTCCGGCATCTGGAAAGCCAAGGTGCGCACCTCGAAGTTCGCTGTCGATCCGTCAGGCCCTCGTGTTCGTGAGCCCCTCCGTGGCCCCCGTGATCGCGGGCCCACACCTATGCAACTTACTCACCGTTTACTCGGTTCCCGATTCCGGTCACGAACGAGGCAGGATTGTGACCATGTCCAACACTCCCATGGCGGCGAGCCCGCTCACCCGGGCCGTACTCGAGATCGACGAGTACGCCTCCGGCCTCGGCTGGGACCAGCCCGCTCGCCTCTTCGCCCTCGTAGACACCGCCCGGCTGCGAGCCCAGGAACCCGCTCTCGCGAGCCAGCTCGGTCTGGAGGAAGCGCAGGAGTCCTCGGGTCTGACCCCCATCGAGCAGGAGGAGATTCCCGCGGGCAAGCCCCTCGACGAGTTCCTCGGCACCATCGCCTGGCCCGACGCGGTCGTCGGCTGTGCGCTCACCGTGGAGCGGCTGATGCTGCCGCCGTCCGCCGAGGCGTCCGTCCCGCAGGGGCTCGGCGAGGCCAAGCTCGCGAAGTGGGTCGCCGAGCACCCGGACCGCCAGGAGGTCCGCATGACGGTCGCGGTCCTGCGCAACGGCACCCGCGACTCGGCCCTGCGGCTGCGCGAGAAGGACTCCCCCACGGAGGTCCTCACGGGCGGTGACCTGGTGCCGGGCCTGGCGGAGGCGCTGTCGGCGACGTTCGAGGAGTAGCCCTGGGGGCTATCCCTTGGTGCACTTCGGCAGGTCGGACGTCTTGCCCTCGCGGATGTCCTTGAGCGCGCCGAGGGCGTCCTCGATGGTGTTCACCTTGACCAGGGTGAGCCCGCTCGGGGTGTCCTCGGCGGCGGCCGCGCAGTTGTCGGCGGGCGTCAGGAAGTACTGGGCGCCCTTGTCGCGCGCGCCGACGGTCTTCATCTCGATACCGCCGATCGGGCCGACCTTGCCGTCGTCGTCGATCGTCCCGGTGCCGGCGACGAACGTGCCTCCGGTCAGGCTGCCCGGGGTGAGCTTGTCGTAGATGCCGAGCGCGAACATCAGCCCGGCGCTCGGGCCGCCGACGTCGGCGAGCTTGATGTCGATGGTGAACGGGAAGGTGTGGTCCGTCCCGGCGGCGATCCCGACGATGGCACGCTTCGCGCCCTCGTCGTCGGACGCCTTGGTCGTGATGGTGATCTTCTCGGTCTTCGTGGCCGTCCTGTGCGCCTTCTCGGCGGCGGCCTGCTCCTTCGCGGGCACGATCGTGAACACGACGTCCTCGCCCGGCTTGTGCTTCGTCACCAGCTTCGCGACGTCGTCCGGCGCCTTGACCGCCGTACCGTCGACGGCCTTGATCACGTCACCGGCGTGCAGTCGGCCCTCGGCCGGGGAGTCCTTGACGACCGTCGAGACGATCACCCAGGACTGCACCGGGACCTTCAGCTCCTTCAGGGCGGCGACCTTGGCGCTCTCCTGGGACTGGCTGAACTCCTCGGCGTTCTCCTGGGTCGACTGCTCCTCGGTCTTGCCGTCCGGGTAGAGCGTGTCGTGCGGGACGACCTTGTTGTCGTGCGCGAGCCAGCCGTAGACGGCCTCGACGAGGTTCATCTTGTAGTCGGCGCTGGTCACCCGGACGGTGGTCATGTTCAGGTGGCCGCTCGTCGGATACGTCTTGCGTCCTGAGATCTGCAGCACCGGCTCGCCGCCGTGGTCCCCGAGGGTGTTCACCGTGGGGCCCGGTGACATCTCGGCATAGGGCACATTGATGAAGACTCCCGCGCACAGGAGCGCGATCAGCATCAGGGTGGAGGCGAGCATCGTCGCGGTGCGGCGTGGCATGGCACGACAGTACGGGACGTGTCTGTCAGACCATCGTCAGGGCGCCGCTGTCCCGTGGGCGGCGACTGCTCTCAGGTGCCGGAGTGCGACTTCTCCATCGCGGCGCGGAAGCGGGCGTACCCGTCGAGCTCGGGACCGTCGCTGCGGATCTTGCGGGTGCGGTTGGCCCAACTGCCCCACAGGCCGGCGGCGACCGCGGCCACGAACGGAATCAACAACCAGACGAGCGCCCCCATGCCGACCTCCCGACCCCACACTGAGCCACCGCAGAAAACTGACTGATCAGCAGATTAACCATCCGCACTGACAACGCTCACGCCAGGGGTGCGGTTACGCAACCGGAGAGGTGAAGGAAGGGTTCAGCAGGTGCCGACGGAAGGGTCAGCAGGCGCCGACCCATTCCTCCGTACCGTCAGAAAACGTCTGGTGCTTCCAGATCGGCACCTCGTGCTTGAGATCGTCGATCAGCTTCCGGCAGGCCTCGAAGGCCTCCCCCCGGTGCGGACAGGACACGGCGACGACCACGGCGAGATCACCCACCCCGAGATCACCCACCCGGTGCACGGCGGCCAGCGCCCGCACCGGGAACTCGGCGACGACCTTCTCGGCGACCCGCCGCATCTCGGCCTCGGCGCTGGGGTGGCACGAGTAGCCGAGCTTGTCGACGTCGGCACCCCCGTCGTGATTCCTGACGGTCCCGACGAACAGGGCGGTCCCCCCGGCGGCGTCGTCCCCGACGGCCCGGAAGACCTCGTCGAGGGAGAGCGGCGCGTCCCGGACGGCGATCAGCTTGATGGGGTCCTGCGCGGCCTGCTCGCCCGGATGGTCGTTGGTGGGTGCCATGGTCCCATCGTGCCGCACGCCCCGGATCACGGGAAATAGCGGTTTCGCCCGGCACACGCGTGCGTGCGTTTGGAGACTCGTACAGATGCGCGCGCCCGAAGGGGCGCGGGGAGCTGCGCGACCAGCCACAACGCACCCGCAGCCGCCCCGCGAACTGACCCGGCCCCCGCAGCGCGCTCCGCTCAGATCCTCCGCCGCGCCTTCCGGGCCCGCCGCACCACCGCGGCCGCGCCCAACAGCGCCACCGTCGCTCCGGCCGCCCCCGCCGCCGTCGCGTCCTTCCGCCCCAGCCGCCGCCCGGCGACCGTGTGCCGCCCGGCGACCTCCTCCAGCAGCTCCGCAAGGACCTCCTCGTTGGTCCACTGCGGCCGCCACCCGGCGTCGTGCAGCCGGCTCCCGCTCACCACCCAGGGGTACATCGTGTACGCGAGATCCCCGGCGGGGGACGGCGTCAGCCCGATCCGGTGCAACCGCGCGGCCGCGCCCAGCGCCACCGCCGACGGCAGCTCCATCCGGCGGATACCGCTGAGCTCCTCGATCTCCTCCTGCTCCAGCCAGCCGTCGCATCCGACGGCGAGTTCCCCGTCGACCTTCTCCTGGACGGCGTACTCCAGAGCGCTGCAGAGGTCCTCGAGATGGCAGAACTGCCACGCCGGCCGGGACCCGGCCACGACCAGGAGCCGCGGCGACTCGAAATACCGGGTCAGAGCGGTGTCGGTGCCGCCACCCACCAGCACGGCGGGCCGCACCACGGTGACATTGAGCCCGGGGTGCGCCCGGGGGGCCCGCCGCGCGAGCCGCTCGATCTCCAGCAGGTCCCCGACCCCGGTCGCCTCCGCGGTGGCCCGCAGCTCGGCGTCCTCCGACAGGGGCAGCTCGTTGTCCGGCAGCGCCCCGTAGACCATGGCGGAGGTGCACAGCACGACCCGGTGGACGCCCGCGGCCGCCGCGGCGGTCAGCACGGTCTGCGTCCCGCGCACGTTGTACGCCGTTCGCGCCGCCGGGTCGGTCTCCAGATCGAGGTCGAGCGCCAGGTGGACCACGACATCGGCCCCGCGCAGCTTCTCCGCGATGGCCGGATCCCGTACGTCCAGGATGTGCCACTGCGCCGCGGCGCACTCGCCGCGCCGCTCGTCGAGCGCGATGACCTGCTTGATCTCCTCCGAGGCGGCCAGCCGCTCGGTGAGCAGCGCTCCGATGCCGGACGCGGCGCCGGTGACCGCGACGACTGGCCCGCGCGCGGCGGGATTGGTTGACTGGTTTCGCGCTGCGCGAACCTGCGGATCAGGGGAACTCACCGGGCGTCTCCAGCGGTTGTCTTCAGTAGGAACGCGAGTGACGCGTACGTACCAGGTGGCATCCATCCTGCCGCAGGCGGACAGTCGGCGGCGCACCGAGGCCCTGACGGCCGTCGGTGTCTACGCTGGGGGGTGTTATCGGGCAGCCGCGCCGCCGGAGGCAACCGGTGGCCTTACCAGCCGAGGAATCCCGTGAGTGACACCCCATTCGGATTCGGCCTTCCGCCGGAGGAGCCGGACGACGGCGACGAGGGCAAGAAGAAGGACCAGCAGAGCGGTGGTGGTCAGGACCCGGCCAACCCGTTCGGTTTCGGCGGGCTGCCCGGCGCCGGAGGCTTTGGCGGCCCCGGTGCGGACAATCCACTCGCAGCCATGTTCGGATCATTGAACCCCACCGACCTGGGCGCCGCCTTCCAGCAGCTGGGCCAGATGCTCTCGTACGAGGGCGGCCCGGTGAACTGGGACATGGCCAAGCAGATCGCCCGCCAGACGGTCTCCCAGGGCACCTCCGACGGCACCAAGGACGCGAGCATCGGTCCCGCCGAGCGCACCGCGGTCGAGGAGGCCGTACGGCTGGCGGACCTGTGGCTGGACGACGCGACGTCGCTGCCGTCCGGCGCGGGCTCGGCCGTGGCGTGGTCCCGCGCGGAGTGGGTCGAGGCGACCCTGCCCGCGTGGAAGGAGCTCGTCGACCCGGTCGCGGAGCGGGTCGGCACCGCGATGGGCGATGTCCTGCCGGAGGAGATGCAGGCCATGGCGGGCCCGCTGATCGGCATGATGCGCTCGATGGGCGGCGCCATGTTCGGCACCCAGATCGGGCAGGCCGTCGGCGTGCTCGCGGGCGAGGTCGTCGGCTCCACCGACATCGGCCTGCCGCTCGGCCCGGCCGGCAAGGCCGCGCTGCTGCCGGCGAACATCGAGGCCTTCGGCAAGGACCTCGGCGTGCCCAAGGAGGAGGTGCGGCTGTATCTCGCCCTGCGCGAGGCCGCCCACCAGCGCCTCTTCGCGCACGTGCCGTGGCTGCGCTCGCACCTGTACGGCGCGGTCGACGGGTACGCGCGCGGGATCAAGGTCGACACCGCCAAGCTGGAGGACGTGGTCGGCCAGTTCGACCCGCAGAACCCCGAGCAGCTGCAGGACGCCCTCCAGCAGGGCATGTTCCAGCCGGAGGACACCCCGGAGCAGAAGGCGGCGCTGGCCCGTCTGGAGACGGCCCTGGCGCTCGTGGAGGGCTGGGTGGACGCGGTGGTCCACGCGGCCGCCAAGCCGCGTCTGTCGTCCGCCGACGCGCTGCGCGAGACGCTGCGCCGCCGGCGCGCCTCGGGCGGCCCGGCCGAGCAGACGTTCGCCACGCTGATCGGCCTGGAGCTGCGCCCGCGCCGGCTGCGCGACGCCTCCCGCCTGTGGGCCTCGCTCACGGACGCGCGCGGGGTCGACGGCCGGGACGGTCTGTGGGCCCACCCGGACATGCTGCCGACCGCCTCCGACCTGGACGACCCGGACGGCTTCGTGCACCGCGAGCAGCTGGACTTCTCCGAGCTGGACAAGATGCTCGGCGAGGCGGCCGACAAGCCGGACCTCAAGAAGAAGGACGACTCCGCCGAGGGTGGCAACGCGGAGTGAGCCTCCATGACGACGCTGCCCTGGTCCTCAAGGGATACGAGGACCAGGCAGATCTTCGCCAGACCTACCTGGACCATCTCGCGGCTCACCCGGACGGCATGTGGAAGTCCTGCGAGGCGGGGCACATCACGGCGAGCGCCCTGGTGATCGACCCGTCGCGCGAGCGCGTTCTGCTCACCCTTCACAGGAAGCTGCGCATGTGGCTTCAGATGGGCGGCCACTGCGAGCCGGTCGACACCTCCCTGGAGGCGGCGGCCCTGCGCGAGGCGACGGAGGAGTCCGGCGTCACCGGTCTGACCCTGCTGCCCGGCGGCCCGGTCCGCCTCGACCGGCATCCCATCCCGGCGCCCTGCCACTGGCACTTCGACGTCCAGTACGCGGCCCTCGCCCCGCCCGGCGCCGTGGAGGCGATCAGCGAGGAGTCCCTCGACGTGCGCTGGTTCGCCTACGGCGAGGTGGCGGACGTGGCGGACGAGTCCGTCGTACGACTGCTGGAAGCGACGCGCGCGAGGTTGTGAGCTTCGTGCCGCCGCGGATGCGAGGGGCGCCCGGCAACGGCGGGCGCCCCTCGCACGTGGCTAGCTGTTGCTGCCCCCGAGGGAGTTGCCGCGCATGCCGAACTGGCCGAGCACTCCGCCGTTGCGCATGCCCTGGGGCGGAAGCAGTTCGCTGGGCTGGACCAGGACGTGGCCGGTGCCGCCGAAGTGCATTTCCCAGCCCTCGCCGGTGGTGCCCCTGCGGCGCCACACGCCGGACGTGGAGGTGGGCGCCTGGAGCTGGGTGCGCAGGGACGTGGACCAGGCGATGACGGCGTCGGAGTCGACGCAGACGTTCTTGTCCGGTCCCACCTCGAGGACCAGCGGCTCGCCGGAGGTCATCAGGACGACCTGCCCGGAGCCGGAGAGCTCCAGGTTGTAGGCGCCGGCGGAGGCCACCTCGACGGCGCTGTCCACGGCGACGATGCCGACACCGAGGGAGCCGTCGAAGGCCAGCACGTAGGAGCTGTCGACGGTGATGCCGCGGCCGACCTCCATGATGTGCAGGTGCTGGGCGAGGTTGGCCAGATAGACGATGCCGTTGCCCTTGCAGCGCATGAGTTCGAGGCGCTCACCGGTCATCCGCTCGGCGTTGCGCCAGCTGCGGTTGCGGTACTGGCTGTCGAACTCGACCTGCCCCTCGAACGCCACCATGGCGCCCTGGCGGGCGAGGACGGGGCTGCTGCCCTGGGTGACGTCCGTCTTCAGGAGCTGCGGGTTCTGCAGCGTGTAGCGCCCGGTCGACTCGACCGGGACGTGTGCGAAGAGTGTGCTGTGCATGATGTGCCTGGTGCTCCCCTCAGCCCCGGATCTTGAATCGGTCGCCGGTGTCCTCGCTCGGCTGGACGACGACGAAGCCCTGCCCCTTGAAGCCGATCTGGAAGGCCTCGCCGCTGCCGCGGCCGATGAGGGCGCTCGCCTTGATGGTGCGGCGGGCCTTCATCTCCAGGCCGGTCGTCCAGGCGACGAGCGCGTCCGGGTCGACGTACGTCTCGCGCTCGGCGCAGTCCAGGGCCATCGGGATGCCCCGGCTGACCAGGGCGACCCAGCCGGTGCCCTTGATGACGAGGTTCGTCAGGCCGGAGCCGGAGAGCTTGGCGAGTCCCTTGACCGGCTCGATGGCCAGTTCCAGCGAGGCGTCGCAGGCCAGCAGGGTGGCGCCGTTGACCGACAGGGCCTCGCCGTTCAGGTGCAGGACGAGGATGTCGCCGCCGTAGTCGGCGAGGTACAGGTCGCCGTCGCCGCGCGCCAGCATCAGCCGGCCGCCCTCTCCGGTGACCATCTCCTCCGCCGAGCGGCGCAGGCTCGCGGGTGCCCCGTCGAACTGCACATAGCCGTCGTACGCGATCATCGAGCCGGCCTTGGCGATCAGGTCCTGCCCGGTGACCATGGTGACCTTGAGCGTCTTGGAGCTGTGCACACTCATGCGGACGCCGGTCGCGGCGGCGCGGTGCGCGGTCAGAGTCTGGGAGTCCATGGCCTCACACCTCGAAGGGCTGTACGACGACGAAGTTGCCGGGGGCGCCGCGGAACTGGAGGTTCACGGCCTCGGTGGTCTGCCGGGCGTACCCGGAGCGGCGCAGCCTGAGCGAGGTCGTGGTGACCGCCTGCGCACCGGCGGACCAGGCGATGACGGCGTTGCCGTCAACGTAGGTGGCCGCGCCGACGGGCAGGACGACGGGCACGCCGCGTGTCTTGACGACGACCGCTCCCGTGCCGGAGAAGAGCATGCTGAAGAAGCCCCCGCCGGGCAGTCCCGCGCCCTCGATGCGGCGGACCTCGGTCTCCAGGGACTCGTCGAAGGCGAGCACGCCCTGGGCGCTGGTGTAGAGCTGCTCGCCCTGGAGGCGGATGACGAAGACGCGGCTGGCCTCGTCGGCGAGGAACACCTCGCCGTTGCCGGTGCAGCGCATCAGGGACATGCCCTGGCCGGTGAGGGCTCCGGTGAGCTTGCCGAGCAGCCCCGAGCCCTTGTGGGCGAAGTCGATGTCGCCCTGGTAGGCGACCATGCTGCCCTGCTTGGCGAGGATGGGCGCGTCCTTGGTGAGGGTGGCCCGCACCAGGTTGTGGTTCTGCTCCGTCCAGCGGTCGCCGACTGGGGCTTCCGCGTACTTCGTCAGGACGACCCGGACGTTGGCCTCGGGCGGCACGGGGGCGAGCTGGGTGCCGCCGCCGAAGGGCTGCGCCTGGCCGGGGAAGGCGCCGGGAGCACCGGGCGGCGCGAACTGGCCGGCGACGGCGCCCGGGGGCGAGAACTGACCCGCGGGCGCGCCGGGGGGCGCGTACTGGCCCGCGGGCGGCGCGCCGGGCGGGGTGAAGGTCTGCCCCGGAGGGGTGAACGTCTGCGGGCTCGTCGGCGCGGAGGGAGGGGCGGGCGCGGGGGCGGACGGGGCCTGCGTGGGGGCCGGCGGCGCTCCGAAGGACGGTGCGGGCGCGGGCGGCGGGGCTGCCTGCGGGGGCGGGGCGAAGGCCGGTGGCTGGGACTGGGCCGGGACCGCGGGCTGCTGGGGGGCGGACTCGGGCTCCTCCTCGGCGACCTCGCCGCCGAAGTTCTTCAGCAGCGCGTCCAGACCGCCGTCGAATCCCTGGCCGACCGCGGCGAACCGCCAGACGTCCTTCAGATACAGGTCGCCCACCATCACGGCACGCTCGGTGGAGAACTCGCTGCCGTCGAACGGGTACCGGGCCACCTCTTCGCCACCGGCGACGATGCGGAGGTAGCCGGGGGCGATCTGCGACATCTGGCCGGCGCCGTCGATCGTCGCCGTGAACGACAGCTTCTGGATCTGCGACGGAATCTGATCGAGCGTGACCCGGAACGACTCCGTGTCGCCCGACTGGGCACCCAGGAGCTGGATGGAGTCCTCGGGGGACTTCGGCTGGTTGAAGAAGATGAAGTAGCGGTCGTCCGAGAGCCGTTCGTCGGCGTCGAGGCCGAAGCAGCTGATGTCGAAGGTCAGTCCGGGGCCGGAGATCTGTACGCCTACGTACAGGTCCGTGCCCGCGGTCAGGTCACTGATCTTGGCCTTGTGGCCGCGTTGGAATTCCCTGGCCATGCGTAACGACCGTCCCCCATCCCGATGCGAGTGCGTCGCGACAGGCTAACGGCAAACTCCGACACCGGCTCAGGTCGGTACAGATCCGGTACAAAAACCCGTTCGGGTCGCCGGTCAGTCCTCGCGGGAGCCCGGAAGGTGCGGCAACCGGTCCGCCGCGACCACGCCTTCGAGATATCCCTTGGCCCGCTCGGTGCGCGGATAGGCCTCCAGCAACCGCCAGAACCGGGGCCCGTGCCCGGGCACGAGCAGATGCGCGAGCTCGTGCAGCAGGACGTAGTCGACGACGTACTCCGGCATGCCCTGGAGCCGGTGCGAGAGCCGGATGCTGCCCTCGGAGGGGGTGCACGAGCCCCAGCGGGTGTTCTGGTTGGTGACCCACCGGACCGAGGTGGGCCGCGCCCGGCCCTCGAAGTACTGGGCCGAGAGCCGCTGGGCGCGCTCGGAGAGTTCGGTGTCGCCGAGCAGCCGTTTGCTCTCCTGGGCGGCCAGCTTGTCGAGCATGACGGTGACCCAGCGCTGCTCCTCTGCCTCGGACATCCGGGCAGGGATGAGCACGACGGTGCGATCGCCCTCGCGGTACGCGGAGACCGTCCGACGGCGACGGGAACTCCTGCGCACCTCGATCGCGCTCGCCCCCGAGCCGCTCGGCGGCTGGCTCGTCGTGCTGCGCTGTGGCGTTCCGGCGCTGTGCAGTGGGTCGGCGGGCACGCCCTGACGTTACCCGCTGCACACGGGGGAAGTCCCGAGTCCGGGACGGTTCGCTTCCGATCGCCCACCATGCGTCTGATTCGTACGACGAATGGCCCTCACCTGTGGACAACTTTCGGCACATGTGGGCGGGGTCCGGGCATGCTGGCATCGCCGCCGCGGCCACGACCGACCGTCACCAGGGCTCCGGCGGCGGACGGGGACGTTCTACGAGGGCTACGGGGGCCTGTCATGCAAGCAGTGGTGCCGCTCGCGCACACGATGGTTCCGCAGCTGAAGCCGGCGCTCAGGCGCGGCTGGCGCGATCTCAACACCGTGCAGTTCGGGATGACCCCGGCGCACGCGCTGACGCTGGGCCCCATGGACACGGCGACGGGCAGCTTCCTCGACCTGATCAACGGCACGCGCGGTCTCGCGCTGCTGCGGGAGGAGGGACACCGTATGGATCTGCCCGAAGGCCATGTCGACACCCTGGTGGGGAGGCTGGCGCGAGCCGGGCTCGTCGACGACGCGAGGGGCGGCGGTCCGGCAGCGGACGCGCTGCGGGAGAAGAAGGACGTCCTCGACCGGCTGGCGCCCGACCTGGCGTCACTCTCGCTGACCACGTCGCAGCCGGGTGAGGCGATGAGGCTCCTGGCCGCCCGCCGTTCACTGCGCGTGCAGGTCAGGGGCGCGGGACGGGTGGGGGCGGTGCTGGCCGCACTCCTGTCGGGCGCCGGTGTCGGGGAGGTCGACGTGCGGGACGGCGGCCGGGTCGAGCCGGGGGACGTGGCCCCCGGCGGGCTGCCCGCCGCCTCCGTCGGCGACCGCAGGGACGCCGCCGCGCGCCGGGCGGTGTCCGCAGCGGCTCCGGGACGCCCGCCGCGCCACGGCCCCCGGGCCTCGGCCGGGGCGGACGAGCCCGGCTTCGCCCTGGTCGTCCTCGCCCCACGGGACGACGTCGACGTGCACGCGCCCGCTCCGGCCACCGGCGAGCCCTTCGTCCGGTCCGGCACACCTCATCTGTACGCCGGTGTGGTCGAGGCGACGGGAGTGGTCGGCCCGCTCGTCCTGCCGGGCGAGACGGGCTGCGCGGGCTGTCTGCACGAGACACGGACCGACAGCGACCCGGCCTGGCCCCGGCTGGTCGCCCAGTGGCGCTCGGGCAGCAGACGGCAGTCGGTACGCTCCTGCGACCTGGCCCTCGCCACCACGGTCGCCGGCCTGGCGGCCTCGCACGCGCTCGCCTTCCTGGACGGCCGGGTCCCGTCAAGCGCGGGCGCCCGCTGGGAGGTCGCACTGCCCGGCCTGACCTGGCACGCTCGGCCGGTCCGGCCGCATCCCGCATGCCTGTGCGGGGCCGCGGAGAAAGGTAAGGGAGAACACACCTCCAAGGAGGAGGCTGCGCACGAGACAATGACGGAGCATCGGTCGTCGGAGGAGTTGTGCCGTAAGGCAACCGCGCCACGGCCTGCTGGGACCTGGAGGGCGCATGTCTGATCTTCCCCGGAAGGCGGTCACCCGAACCGCCAAACTCGCCGCGCTCCCGCTCGGCTTCGCCGGGCGGGCCACCTGGGGACTCGGCAAGAGGATCGTCGGTGAGTCCGCGGAGATCGTCGGCCGCGAGCTGCAGCAGCGCACCGCTGATCAGCTGTTCAAGGTGCTCGGAGAGCTCAAGGGCGGGGCCATGAAGTTCGGCCAGGCCCTGTCCGTCTTCGAGTCGGCGCTTCCCGAGGAGGTCGCCGGTCCGTACCGCGCGGCCCTGACCAAGCTCCAGGAGGCGGCGCCTCCGATGCCGACCCGCACCGTGCACACGGTGCTCGAGGAGCGGCTGGGCGAGGGCTGGCAGGAGCTGTTCGCCGAGTTCGACGACAAGCCCTCCGCGGCGGCGTCGATCGGCCAGGTGCACCGGGCCGTGTGGCACGACGGGCGCGAGGTGGCGGTCAAGGTCCAGTACCCGGGGGCCGGCGAGGCCCTGCTGTCCGATCTGAACCAATTGGGACGCTTCGCCCGCCTGCTGGGACCGCTGGTTCCCGGCATCGACATCAAGCCCCTCATCGCCGAGCTGCGCGACCGGGTCTCCGAGGAGCTCGACTACGGCCTGGAGGCACAGGCCCAGCAGGCGCATGCCGAGGAGTTCGCGGACGATCCGGACGTCGTGGTGCCGGGGGTGGTCCACCAGAGCGACCAGGTTCTGATCACGGAGTGGATCGAGGGCGTGCCCCTGTCGGAGGTGATCTCCGAGGGCACTCAGGAGCAGCGCGACCGCGCCGGCCAGCTGCTGGCCCGGTTCCTCTTCTCCGGCCCAGCCCGCACCGGTCTGCTGCACGCCGACCCGCACCCGGGCAACTTCCGGCTCCTGCCCGGCGGTCCGGACGGCGAGGAGGACTGGCGCCTGGGTGTCCTGGACTTCGGCACGGTCGACCGGCTCTCCGGCGGCCTGCCGGACACCATCGGCACCTGTCTGCGCATGACGCTGGACGGCGAGGCGGAGGCGGTCTACGAACTCCTCTGCGCGGAGGGCTTCGTCAAGGAGTCCATAGAGCTGGATCCCGACGCGGTCCTCGACTACCTGCTGCCGATCATCGAACCGGCCGAGATCGACGAGTTCACCTTCACCCGCGGCTGGATGCGCAGCCAGGCCGCCCGGATCGCCGACCCCCGCTCCCCCGCCCACCAACTGGGCAAACAGCTCAACCTGCCGCCGGCGTACCTGCTGATACACCGGGTCACCCTGAGCACCATCGGGGTGCTGTGCCAGCTGGGCGCGGCGGTCCGGCTGCGCGAGGAACTGCAGGAGTGGCTGCCGGGGTTCGTGGCGGAGGAGGAAGAGGACGAGCAGGAGACGGCCGCGGAGGCGTGAGCCCGGCCGGCCTACCACCAGGCCGAGTCGAGCCGCCCCTCGATGGATCTGAGGTTCTCCCGGGAGCAGGTGTCGCAGAAGTACTGGCGGACGCCGTTCTCCACGGAACAGGTCCAGGTGGGCTGTGCGCCCTCGGCCCGTGTGCCGCAGCGGGCGCACACAAGGGGCCGCGCCGCAGCCCCGCCGTCGCCGTCGTCTCCGGGAAGACTCGTCATTCGCCGACGATAACGCCGGACCCGACGGCACGGCGTGCACAACGCACCGCGGGGGCCGGTCCGTTCGGACGGACCGACCCCCGCGGTGAACTACCGGGTCGACTTACTGCATGACGGCCATGGCGAGCGCACGGCGAGCACGCATGGAGGCGCGCTCGGCCCGGCGCTGCATCCGGCGAGCGCTCGCCAGGCGGATCGCCCGGCGTTCCTGCTCGGCCTCATGCAGCCGGTCGTGCATATGCGCACGAGCCAGGGCTTCTGGGATGAGTTGCATCTCTCGGGTCCTGTTCTGACGCGAGTCGCTCGCGTCGGTGGTGGTGAAGTCTGGGATCGCGGAGCCCACGGGCTCGCTGGTGGACGGCTTCATCGGGGCCTGCTTCTTGGGGTCGTTCGTGAGGGGGCGGTCGATCGTTCCTGCGATGTTCATGCCGTGACCGGGTTCTTGCGCGGGCGACCACGCGGCCGCTTCCGGGCGACGACGACACCCTGGACGAACAGCTCTCCACCCCAGACGCCCCAGGGCTCACGCCGCTCCTTGGCGCCGGCGAGGCAGGCCTCCATCAGCGGGCAGGTACGGCAGAGGGACTTGGCGTACTCGACGTCGGCCGGCGACTCGGCGAAGAAGACCTCCGGGTCGTAGGAACGGCAGGGGACGGGTACGCCGAGGTTCTCGATGGCGTCATCGAGCGCGGTGAGCGCGGTGAGCGGGATCAAGGTGGAGTCCTCCGTGAGGCCGGGCGGGGGGATCGTTTCGGAAGGCGGTACGGACGGGGCGTGCGCTTCGAGTTGCACGGTTCGTCTTCCTCGTCTGTTCGGTCCGGCCCTGTGGGACCGGTAGTCGCTTGGTACCGGGTTCTTTTCTTGTCCCGAGACCCCTTCGCTCCGCTCTCCCCGTTCGGGGAAAACAGAAGGGCCGCGGATCCCGGATGGGGTTCCGCGGCCCTGAAGGCGCCGGCCTGATCTTCGATCAGGCTGGATCACTCCAGGGTTCTGGCCCACGGAAGGCCCACATCTGGTGGTGCTGCGTCGTCTGCTTCCGGAATCCGGCACCGGCCGCCGCAAAGGCATAGGCATCCGCCTGTGCCATTACTGCTTCCAGTGCCTTGCTCGGTCGCTCATTGCGCTCACGGACGGGAAGGACCGCGAGAGACACGGAGGACGCCGGACGCACGGCAGGAATGCCGGACAGACCGGTGCCCAGGTTCGAAACGCCGAGCATGCACGCGGAGACGACCGAGCGATCGGTCATTTTGGCGGTGTTGATGGCCTTGGTGCTGTTGATGCTGATCACTTCAATCGCCTCCTCTCGGCGTCTCTGGGGACGGCGGCGCGAGCCGCTGTCCGACGGATATGCAAGTAGAACACGGAATCGGGGCCTCCGAGAAGGCCTCCGTCCCCGTGGCTAAGAACCTATGGGGATTGCTGGGGCATGCGCAAACTATTTTTTCGACGAGTTGGAATCAGCCCTCGTTCTCTTCCTCCGAAACCTCCTGGCCTGCGCAGATGGTCAGGACATCGGCCCCGTAGCGGTTGAGCTTGCGCTGGCCGACGCCCGGGATCCGCGCCAGCTCGTGCTCGTCGTCGGGCACGGCTTCGGCGATCGCCATCAGGGTCTTGTCCGTGAAGACGCAGAAGGCCGGCTGTCCGCTGCGCTGCGCCTGTACGGCACGCCATTCGCGCAGCCGCTCGTACAGCCCCTCGTCCATGTCGGAGGGGCAGTCCTCGCACCGCATGAGCTTCATCTCGCCCGCGTCGGTGAGCGTGCGCCCGCACACCCGGCAGCGCGCCGGGGTGCGCTGGGTGCGTCTCGGGGCGGCGCCGACGGGGCTGGTGAAGCCGCGCTCGACGCCCGCGGATCCGCCGCCCGCGGTTCGTCCCGTGGTGGCGGTGGAGCCGGGGCGCAGTCCGTCCAGGAAGCGGCTGGGGCGCCGGTTGGGCCGGCCGCCGGGCGAGCGGGAGAGCGACCAGGAGACATGGAGGCGCTCGCGGGCGCGGGTGACGCCGACATAGAGGAGCCTGCGCTCCTCCTCGATCTGCTCGTCCGTCTTCGCGTAGGTGATCGGCATCATGCCCTCGGCGACACCGACCAGGAACACGGCGTCCCACTCCAGACCCTTGGCGGAGTGCAGGGAGGCGAGGGTGACGCCCTCGACGGTGGGGGCGTGCTGGGCGCCGGCCCGCTCGTCGAGTTCGGCCACGAGGTCGTTCAGGGTGGCGCCGGCTCGCGCGGCGGCGAAGTCCTGCGCGAGGTTCACCAGCGCGGCCAGCGACTCCCAGCGCTCCCTGACCGCCCCGGAGCCGGCCGGCGGCACGGTGGTCCAGCCCTCGCCCGAGAGCACGGCACGCACCTGGGAGGACAGGTCGACGGCGTCGTCCAGCCGGGAGTCGTTGCCTCCGAAACGGGCCGCGCCCCGGAGGTTGACGATGGCCCTGCGCACCTCGGGCCGGTCGAAGAACCGCTCGGCGCCGCGCAGCTGGTAGGGCACTCCGGCGTCGGCGAGGGCCTGCTCGTAGGTCTCCGACTGGGAGTTGGTGCGGAACAGGATGGCGATCTCGCTGGCCCGGACGCCCGCGTCCATGAGCTCCCTGATGCGGCGGGCGGCGCCCTCGGCCTCGGCGGGCTCGTCGGTGTACTCGGTGTGGACGGGCTCGGGGCCGGGCCGCCGCTGGGAGACCAGTTCCAGCCGGTGGTCGGCGGCGCGGCCGCGGGCCTGGGCGAGCAGGCCGTTGGCGAGATGGACGACCTGGGGGGTGGAGCGGTAGTCGCGGACCAGCTTGACGACGGTGGCGCCGGGGTGGCGGGTGCGGAAGTCGAGCAGATGGTCGGGAGTTGCGCCAGTGAACGAATAGATCGTCTGGCTGGCGTCACCGACGACGCACAGGCTGTCCCGCTGCCCGAGCCACAGCTCCAGCAGGCGCTGCTGGAGGGGGCTGACGTCCTGGTACTCGTCGACGACGAAGTGCTGGTACTGGGAACGGACCTGTTCGGCGATGTCGTGCCGGTCCTGGAGGACGGCGACGGTCAGCAGCAGCACGTCCTCGAAGTCGATGACGGCACGGTCGCGCTTGAGGTCCTCGTAGGCGGCGTAGAGCTGGGCGATCTCGGCCGCCGCGCGGGGGGTCTCGCGGCCGGCCTTCGCGGCTGCGAGGGCGTAGTCGGAGGGCACGGTCTGGGTGACCTTGGACCACTCGATCTCGGCGGTGACATCCCTCAGCTCGCCCCGGTCGAGGCGGATGCGGCAGGCGGCGGCCGCGTCGGCGACGAGCTGGATCTTGCGGTCCACGAGCCGGGGCATGGATCCGCCGACGGCTTTCGGCCAGAAGTACTGGAGCTGGCGCAGGGCCGCCGAGTGGAACGTACGCGCCTGGACGCCCACGGCGCCGAGCTGGCGCAGCCGCCCACGCATCTCTCCGGCGGCGCGGTTGGTGAAGGTGACGGCGAGCACGCTGGAGGGCTGGAGGATTCCGGCCCGCACTCCGTAGGCGATGCGGTGGGTGATCGCCCGGGTCTTGCCGGTGCCGGCGCCCGCCAGCACGCACACCGGCCCGTGCAGGGCGGTGGCCACCTCGCGCTGCTCGGGGTCGAGCCCTTCGAGCACCGCGTCGGCCGAGTCCGGTGTGCGCGGGAAGAGCGTGGAGTGCGTTGCTGCTGTCACACCGCCATGCTGCCAGGTCCGCGGAGACGGACGAGCCGGTTGTCCACAGGCGGGTAGCCGCAGTCGTACTAATGCGGCAGGCGTCACCCGGCCGGGCACCTCGGGTCGGGAATGACGCCCCCTTCGCGTACGTTCCCCCATCGGACCACCTCTTCCCCGGGCCACCGAAGGAGCGCGCGAGACATGCAGGGCACTGTGACGATGTACAGCACCACATGGTGCGGTTACTGCCAGCGGCTGAAGAAGCAGCTGGACCGCGAGGGCATCGCGTACACCGAGATCAACATCGAGCAGGACCCGGCGTCCGCGGCGTTCGTGGAGAAGGCGAACGGCGGGAACCAGACGGTACCCACCGTTCAGGTGGTTCCCTCCAGTGGCGGCACCGAGGTCGTGATGACGAACCCGAGCCTTGCCCAGGTGAAGCAGGCACTGGGCGCCTGATCCCCGCGATGCGCAACCCCTGATCGGCCTGGTGCTGGTCGGGGGTTCGCGCGTTCCGGGGAGTCCATCGGGATCATCGGCACATGCCGCCGACCCGGCATGTGCCGAGGGCCCGTCTTTCGGATGCAGGCGACTCGCCATGATGGCTGTATGGAAACGGGTTTCCCACGGGGGTCCACGCCGACCGTCGATCTCCGCCTGTGGCGCTCCGATGCCATCGTGCTGTTCGACTGGCTGATGAGCATCGACCTGAACGCCGTACCGATCACGCATCCGGCTCAGAAGCAGGCCCTCGCAGACCTGCTGGCGCGCTTGGAGTAGGTGGACGTCATCGAGTCCACCGAGGAAGAGATCGCCGCAGCCCAGGAGGAAGTAGCCAGGGACATGGGCTGGTAGGACACCGATGGCCGCCCCCGCGCGGGTGCGCTCCTTGACCCGCGATGCGGTCGATCTTCAGGATATGGACGCGTCGGCCCCGCACGGTCCGGAAGGCGGTCCCTGAGGTGTTTCAGGGGCCGCCTTCTTCTGTCCGCGCTGACGTGCCTGCCTCAGACGAAGCTCCTCGTCGGCAGCGGCTTGCCGTACCAGAGCTCGATCAGCCGGGCCGCGATGGAGATGCCGTACGGCGGGAGGACCTCGCCGGACTCGAAGGCGGCACCCAGTTCGTCGCGGGAGAACCAGCGGGCCTCGTGGATCTCGTCGCCGTCGACGTCGATGTCGGTGGAGGTGGCGCGGGCCATGAAGCCGAGCATGAGGCTGGAGGGGAACGGCCAGGGCTGGCTGGCGACGTACTCGACCGGTCCGACGGTGATGCCGGCCTCCTCGAAGACCTCGCGCCGCACCGACTGCTCGATGGACTCGCCCGGTTCGACGAAGCCAGCGAGGGTGGAGAATCGGCCCTCCGGCCAGTGCACCTGGCGGCCGAGCAGGATGCGGTCCTGGTCGTCCGTGACGGCCATGATCACGGCCGGGTCGGTGCGCGGGTAGTGCTCGGCGCCGCACGCGGGGCAGCGGCGGATGTGGCCGGCCGCGGCGATGACGGTGCGCTCGCCGCAGCGGGAGCAGAAGCGGTGGGTGCGCTGCCAGTTCTCCAGGCCGACCGCGTGCACCATCAGGCCCGCCTCGCGCGCGGACAGCAGCAGCCCGGCCTCGCGCAGACCGGCGGGACGCGCGGACTGGTCGATGCGGCCGGGGAGGGCGTCCTTCTGGAGGGCGAAGTAGCGGACGCCGTCCTCGTCGATGCCGAGGAAGTAGCGGTGCGCCTCGGTGAGCGGGGCCTCGAAGGACGGTGTCATCACGAGTTCGGTACGGCCGTCCGCCGTCTCGTCGATGAGGACCTGGCCGCCGGAGACCACGAAGCAGCGGGTCGTGGGGTGACTCCATGCCGCCGCGAGCCAGGCCTCGTCGAGCCGGTGGTGCGCGGCGCGGTCGATGCCGCTGGGGGCGGTGAGCGAGACGGGACGGTCGGCTGTGTGGTCGGTCCAGGTGGTCACGGGTGCTTCCAACTCCCCCGGTGCAGCGGATTGTTTCGGCGGGCGGTTCGGCGGTACGTACGGCGCGGGGCGGCCGGGTCCGGCGGGGCTGCGCGGTGCGGGGCGGCCCTTCCGGTGTGCCCCGCGCGCGCTGCCGGTCCGGGCGGCGCGGGACGGTCAGGGCGCATGACTCCAGTGCTCGGCGAGATCACCCCACAGGTACGCGGCGGTCTCGACGCCCTTGAGCAGCAGATCGAGCTCGACCTTTTCGTTCGGCGCGTGCCAGCCGTCGGAGGGGACGGAGATGCCGAGGAACAGCACGGGCGCGCCGAGGACTTCCTGGAGGTCGGCGGCCGGGCCCGAGCCGCCTTCGCGGGTGAAGCGGACCGGCTGGTCGAAGGCGCGGCCCATGGCCCGTACGACGGACTGCAGGGCCGGGTGGTCCAGCGGGGTCAGGCACGGGCGGGTGGCGGCGGCGAAGGTGATCTCCTGCCGGATTCCGGCGGGCACCTGTCCGTCGGCCCAGGTGCGGACGGCCTTCTCGATGCGGCCGGGGTCCTGGCCGGCGACCAGTCGGAAGGAGAGCTTCACCATCGCGGAGGACGGGACGATCGTCTTGCTGCCGGGGCCCTGGTAGCCGCCGCCGATGCCGTTGACCTCGGCGGTGGGGCGGGCCCAGACGCGCTCCAGGGTGGTGTGTCCGGCCTCTCCGTGAGTGGCGCGCGACTTGGCGGTGCGCAGCCACTGCTCCTCGTCGAAGGGCAGCTCGGCGAAGAGCTCGCGTTCACGGTCGGTCAGTTCGACGATGCCGTCGTAGAAGCCGGGGACCGCCACACGCGCGTGCTCGTCGTGCAGAGCGGCGACCAGGCGGGCGGCGACCGTGGCCGGGTTGGGGACGGCGCCGCCGAAGGAGCCGGAGTGGATGTCCTGGTCGGGGCCGTACAGGCGGATCTCGCACTCGGCGAGGCCACGCATGCCGGTGCACACGGTGGGGGTGTCCTCGGCCCACATGCCGGTGTCGGAGACGATCACGGCGTCGGCGCCGAGCCGGTGTGCGTGCTCCTCGACGAGGGCGCGGAAGTGCGGGGAGCCGGACTCCTCCTCGCCCTCGACCAGCAGCTTCAGGTGCACCGCGGGGGCGGTGCGGCCGGTGGCGGCGAGGTGGGCGCGGACACCGAGAGTGTGGAAGAAGACCTGGCCCTTGTCGTCGGCCGCCCCGCGCGCGTAGAGGCGGTTGTCGCGGACGACCGGCTCGAAGGGGTCGGTGTCCCAGCCGTCCTCACGGGCGGCGGGCTGTACGTCGTGGTGGCCGTAGACAAGAACCGTGGGCGCCGCGGGGTCCTCGGCGGGCCACTCGGCGAAGACGGCGGGCGCGCCCGGAGTCTCCCAGACCTCGGCCGTGGGGAAGCCGGTCTCCTTGAGCTTGGCGGCGAGCCAGTCCGCGCTGCGGCGTACATCGGGTCCGTGGTCGGGCTGGGCCGAGACGGACGGGATGCGCAGCCATTCGGCGAGGTCGTCGAGGAAGGCGGCGCGGTGCTGCTCGATGTACGTGCGGACGGCGCTGACGGCACTGTCAACGGGATGGCTCATGGTCATGAGCCTATCGGCCCGCACCGACATCCTCGTTGGGCGGTTCCTCACAGTCTGCCGACTCGGGACTGTTCGATCTCCCTCCCGGTTCCTGGGTGAGGAGCCGCTCCAGGGCTGCCCTGCCGGGCAGGTTTCTGGGGCGTACGACGTCTCCGGTGCGCACGTAGAGGAACGCGGCCGTGACCGATTCCACAGGCACGCCCTGGCGCTCGGCCCAGGCCAGCCGGTACACGGCGAGCTGGAGGGGGTCGGCGGTGCGGGTGCGGCTGGTCTTCCAGTCGACGATCTCGTACGTCGTGCCGTCCCCGTCGTCGTGCCGGTACACGGCGTCGATACGGCCCCGGACCACGCGGCCCGCGATGGCGAGCTGGAAGGACGTCTCCAGGCGGTAGGGGGTGCGGTGGGCGTACTCGGTTCGTTCGAAGGCGTCCTTGAGGGCTTCCAGGTCGCGTTCGTCGGCGATCTCGGCGTCGCTGCCGGGCAGGTCGTCCGGCTCCAGCATGGGCAGGGTCAGGGCTTCGAAGCGGGCCTCGACCCAGGCGTGGAAGCGGGTGCCCTGACGTGCGGCGGGTTGCGGAGGGCGCGGCATGGGGCGCGCGAGTTCGCGCGCGAGCCCGTCGGGGTCGGCGGCCAGGAGGAGCACCTGGGACGCGGTGAGCGACGCGGGCAGGGGTACGTCGGTGACGGCTTCCCGCGCGCGCAGGAGCTCGCCGGTGAGGGCGTCGAGGTCGCGGTCCCAGGAGGCGATGGCGCGGGCTTCCTCGGGGGTGAGGGCGCCCCGTTCCGCGGGGTGGGGGCGTGCCGGTGCGGTGGCGGTCTCCGGGGCCGTGGCCTGGTGCGGGACGGCCGGGCGGTCCGGTGCGAGGGCCTCCCAGTCGTCGGGGAGGTCTTCCCCGGCGATCTCGCCCTCGTGGGCGATCTCGTCCTCGTAGGGGGGTTCGTCGTCGTACGGCGGTTCTTCGTCGTACGGCGGTTCGTCGTGCGGTGGCGGGGGCCAGTCCGGGTCGTCGTAGGTGCCCGGGTCGTGTTCGGCGGCGGAGTGGGTGTCCGGGTGGGCGGCGAGGTCCTCCAGGTGGTCCAGGACCGTCTGGGCTGCCGCCCGGCGTCGGGAGAGGGCCCTGTCGTCCAGGGGGAGGGGCCAGATCTGGTCCTCGGTCCGGCTGTGCAGCGCCGGGTTGTCCTCGTCCTCGGCCGGTTCGTCGGCCCAGGCTTCGATCTCGCCGTGGCCGGCCGCGCAGTGGTCGTGCAGGGCCTGGAGGAAGTCGGACGGTCCCCGGGGCTTCTTCTGCGTGGGGCCCCACCAGTGGCCGGAGCCGAGCAGGAGCGAGCGGGGGCGGGTGAAGGTGACGTAGCCGAGACGGAGTTCCTCGGTGTGCTGGTGGTCCTTCATGGCCTCGTGGAAGGCCCTCATGCCGCGCGCGTCCCAGGAGTCGATGTCCGGGAGGGTGTCGGTGTCGCCGCGCAGGGCGTGCGGCAGCACCTTGCCCTGGGCGGTCCACTTCTCGCGGCCCTGGGTGCTCGGGAAGGTTCCGGAGACCAGGCCGGGGACGGCGACGACATCCCACTCCAGGCCCTTGGACTTGTGCGCGGTGAGCACCTTGACGGTGTTCTCGCCACCGGGCAGGGCGTTGTCGAGGCCCTTCTCGTACTGGGCGGCGGTGCGCAGGAAGGCGAGGAAGGCGAGGAGCGTCGCCTCGTTGTCGCCCGCCGCGAACGAGGCGGCGATGTCGAGGAAGTTGGAGAGGGTCTCACGGCGGCGAGCGGCCAGCGCGTGCGGGGACGCCGACAGCTCGACCTCCAGGCCGGTGACGGCGAGGACCCGGTGCAGGACGTCCATCAGGGGGTCGGCGAGGGAGCGGCGCAGGTCGCGCAGTTCGGCGGCCAGGCGCGCGAACCGCACGCGCGCGTCCGGCGAGAAGGGCAGCCCGTCCTCGTCCTCGTCGTCGCTGTAGAGGGGAGTCTCCAGGAAGGTCTCCAGGGCGTCGGCGAGCGATATCACCTCGGCCGGGTCGACCCCCTCCACGGCCTCGGCGAGCCGGCGGTCGGGGTCGTCGTCGGCCACGCGCGTGTGGGACACCAGGCGCCGGGCGCGCCGCCCCAGGAGGGCGAGGTCGCGGGGGCCGATGCGCCAGCGCGGGCCGGTCAGCAGGCGGACCAGGGAGGCGTTCGCGCCGGGGTCCTGGAGGACCTCGCAGACGGCGACCAGGTCGGCGACCTCGGGCAGGTGCAGCAGGCCCGAGAGTCCCACCACCTCCACCGGGACGTCTCGCGCCACCAACGCGCCCTGGATCTCGGCGAAGTCGGTCGCCGTGCGGCACAGGACGGCGATCTCGCCGGGCTCCTTCCCGGTCCGCACGAGGTGGGCGATGGAGTCCGCGAGCCAGTCCATCTCCTCGGCGTGGGTGGGCAGCAGGGCGCACCGCACCATGCCGTCGCGTTCGGCGCCGGGGGCCGGGCGGAGGGCCTCCACGCCCGCGTGCATGGCGCGCAGGGGCTCGGCGAGGTCGTTGGCGAGGTCGAGGAGGCGGCCGCCGCTGCGGCGGTTCTCGCTGAGCGCCTGGCGGGTGGCGGGCCTCCCGTCGGGGTGGGCGAAGTGCTCGGGGAAGTCGTCGAGGTTGGCGACGGAGGCGCCGCGCCAGCCGTAGATGGCCTGGCAGGGGTCACCGACGGCGGTGACCGGGTGGCCGGTGCCGTCGCCGAACAGGCCTGCCAGCAGGACGCGCTGGGCGACGGAGGTGTCCTGGTACTCGTCGAGCAGCACCACCCTGAACTCGTCGCGCAGGACGCGGCCCACCTCCGGGATGCCCGCGAGGCGTGCGGACAGGGCGATCTGGTCCCCGAAGTCGAGCAGGTCGCGTTCGCGTTTGGCGGCGCGGTAACGGACGACCAGGTCGGCGAGTTCGCGGCGGGCCGCGGCCGCCTCGGGGACCTTGCGCAGGGCGTCGTTGGTGAGTTTGGCGCCCTGGAGGGTGAGCAGCAGTTCGGCGTCGTGGGCCCGCACCTGCTCGGGGCGGACCAGGTGTTCGGCGAGCTCGGCGTCGAGGGTGAGGAGATCGCTGACCAGGTCGGCGAAGGACCGGGTCAGGGCCGGGTAGGGGCCCGGGGCCTCGCGCAGCACGCGCGCGGCGAGCTGGTACCGGGTGGCGTCGGCGAGCAGCCGGGAGGTCGGCTCCAGACCGATGCGCAGACCGTGGTCGGTCAGCAGGCGGCCCGCGAAGGCGTGGTAGGTGGAGATCACGGGTTCGCCCGGCGGGTTGTCCGGGTCGATGACGTCGGGGTCGGTGACGCCCGCCTTGATCAGTGCCTTGCGGACGCGCTCGGCGAGTTCCCCGGCGGCCTTGTTGGTGAAGGTGAGACCGAGGACCTGTTCGGGGGCGACCTGGCCGGTGCCGACGAGCCAGACCACGCGGGCCGCCATCACCGTCGTCTTGCCCGAGCCGGCGCCGGCCACGATCACCTGCGGTGCGGGCGGCGCCGTGATGCAGGCCGTCTGCTCCGGGGTGAACGGGATGCCGAGGAGCTCCTTGAGCTGATCGGGATCGGAGATACGGGCGGGCATGTCGCAGAGGCTAGCGGCGCGCACTGACAACCGAGGACGAATCACCCCTCGCTTCGCGAGAAGCGCAGGTCAGCACGTGTGGTGCGACTGATCACACCGGCGTGACCACGTCACTCCACGACGTGCCGGCCTTCCGGCTGGGCGCTGCACGACGCCCGGAAGGCGCAGTGGGAGCAGTGCTGCCCCGCGTTCGGTGTGAACCGTTCGTCGAGGACCTTTCCCGCCGCCGTGGCGAGCAGGTCGCCGACCCACTCCCCCTCCAGCGGTTCCTGTGCCTGCACCTTGGGGAGGGTCTCGCCGCCGTCCCGCTTGGGGGCGCCCTGGCGCAGCTGGACGAGTTCGGCGCCGCCGGGTTCGGGCCGTACGCCGTCGAAGGCCTCGTCGACGGCGCCCTCGCGGACGGCGAGCTGGTAGACGGCGAGCTGGGGGTGGTGTTCCACCTCGGCGGAACTCACGGGCTGCTTGCCGGTCTTGAAGTCGACGACGTACGCGCGTCCCTCGCCGTCGGCCTCCACCCGGTCCATCTGGCCGCGGATGCGCACCTCGACCTCGCCCGCCTCGAGGGTGACGTCGAAGTCGTGCTCGCTGGCCACCGGTGTGCGGCCGGTGCGGTCCATGACGTGCCACTTCAGGAAGCGTTCGAGCGCCACGCGCGCGTTCTCCTTCTCCTGCGCCGACTTCCAGGGCGCGTCGAAGGCGAGCGCGTTCCACACGGAGTCGAGGCGCTCCATGAGGACGGCCAGGTCGGCCGGGGTGTGCCCGGAGGCGACCTCGTCGGCGAGGACGTGCACGACGTTGCCGAAGCCCTGGGCGACCGTCGCGGGCGCGTCGGCCTTCACCTCGCGGCCCAGGAACCACTGGAGGGCACAGGTGTTGGCGAGTTGGTCGAGTGCGCTGCCGGAGAGCACAACGGGCTGGTCGCGGTTGCGCAGCGGCACCTTGGACTCGGTCGGCTCGAACATGCCCCACCAGCGGTAGGGATGGGCCGAGGGCACGAGCGGGCGGCCGTCCTCGTCGGCGAGGGCGGCGAGCCGGGCCAGGCGCCGCGCGGCGGCCTCCCTGAGGGTGTCCGAGACCCGTGGGTCGACCGTCGTGGCGCGGAGTTCGGCGACCAGGGCGGCGACGGACAGCGGGCGGCGGGGGCGGCCGGTGACGTCCTTGGGTTCGACGCCGAGTTCGGTCAGGAAGCGGGAGGGCTGGTCGCCGTCGTCGGCCGGTGCCTTCACCGCCGTGACCACGAGTCGCTCACGCGCGCGTGTGGCGGCCACGTAGAAGAGGCGGCGCTCCTCGGCGAGCAGGGCGCCAGGGGTGAGCGGTTCGGCCAGTCCGTCGCGGCCGATGCGGTCGGCCTCCAGGAGGGAGCCGCGGCGACGCAGGTCCGGCCACAGGCCCTCCTGGACACCCGCGACGACCACCAGGCGCCACTCGAGGCCCTTGGAGCGGTGCGCGGTCATCAGGCGGACGGCGTCAGGGCGTACGGCGCGCCGGGTGAGGGTGTCGGCGGCGATGTCCTCGGCGTCGATCTCCTCCAGGAAGTTCAGGGCGCCGCGGCCTCCGGTGCGCTCCTCCGCGCGCGCGGCGGTCGCGAACAGCGCGCACACGGCGTCGAGATCGCGGTCCGCGTTGCGCCCTGCCGCGCCGCCGCGCCGGGCGGCCCGTTCCAGACGCCCGGGCCACGGCGTGCCCTCCCACAGGTCCCACAGCGCCTCCTCGGCGCTGCCGCCGTTCGCGAGGCGCCGCCGGGCCTTGCCGAGCAGCGCGCCGAGCCGCTGGGCCCCGCGCGCGTACGCGGGGTCGTGCACGGCCAGACGCTCGGGCTCGGCGAGGGCACGCGCGAGCAGCACGTCGGAGGGCGGCGGCAGGGCGTTGCCCGCGGCCCGCTCCTCGTCCCGCAGGGCCCGCCCGAGGCGCCGCAGATCCGCGGCGTCCATACCGGCGAGGGGCGACGCGAGGAGGGTGAGGGCGGTCTCCGTGTCGAGCCAGGCGGTGTCCGCCGAGGGGTCCTCGGTGGCGTGGTGCGGTTCTTCGCCGGAGGCGGGGGGCGGTTCTTCGCCCGAGGCGGGGGGCAGTTCTTGGTCCGAGTCGGGGTGCGGTGCTTCGCCGGAGGCGGGGTGCGGTTCTTCGCCCGAGGCGAGGCGCAGTTCTTCGCCGGAGGCGGGGCGCGGTTCTTCGCCCGAGGCGTCCTGCGGTCCGGCGGCCGGGTCCTGCGGTGTCTCGTCCGGTGCCTCGTCGTCGGGGACGTCCTGCGGCTCGTCGCTGGACACCGACGCCACGTCCTGCGGTGTCTCCTCGCCGGAGACGTCCTGCGGGTCATCGCCGGCCACTGTCTGCAGGTCGTCGCCGGCCCCCCGTCGGGACGCGTCGGAAGCGCCGTCCTCCTCGACCCGTACGGCACCCCCCGCGGCCTCCGCCAAGGCCACCGCCCGGAGGGCCGTCAGCAGGGGTGCCACCGCCGGTTCGTGCCGCAGGGGCAGGTCGTCGCCGTCGATGTCCAGGGGGACGCCGGCCGCGGTGAGCGCGCGGCGCACCGTCGGGATCGTGCGCGCGCCCGCGCGGACCAGAACGGCCATCTCACCCCAGGGCACACCGTCCTCCAGGTGCGCCCTGCGCAGGATGTCCGCGATGTTGTCCAGCTCCGTGCCGGCGGTGGGGTACGTGAAGACCTCGACGTGGCCGCCCTCGCGGACCGGGGCGAGTTCGCGGTGGGCGCGAACCTTCTGCGCCGGCAGCCGGGTCAGGGGCATGCGCTGGGTCAGCAGGCGGGTCGCGGCCAGCAGGCCGGCTCCGGAGCGGCGGGAGGTGCGCAGGACCTCGACGGGGGCAGCCCGGCCGTCCGCGCGCGGGAAGGCGTACGGGAAGTCGAGGATGCCGTTCACGTCCGCGCCCCGGAACGCGTAGATCGACTGGTCGGGGTCGCCGAAGGCGACGAGGGTGCGGCCGCCGCCGGCGAGGGCCTGCAGCAGCCGCACCTGGGCCGGGTCGGTGTCCTGGTACTCGTCGACGAACACGGCGTCGTACTGGGCGGCGAGTCGCTCGGCGACCTCGGGGCGGCGGGCCAGGAGCACCGCGCGGTGGACGAGTTCGGCGTAGTCGAGCACGCCCTGGAGGTCGAGGACGTCGAGATACTCGGCAAGGAAGGCCGCCGCGGCCCGCCAGTCGGGGCGGCCGATACGGCGGGCGAAGGCGTCCAGGGCGCCAGGGCCGAGGCCCAGTTCGCGGCTGCGGGCGAGGACCGCGCGGACCTCGTCGGCGAAGCCGCGGGTGGTCAGGCAGGCCCGCAGTTGGTCCGGCCAGCGCACGTGCGCGAGGCCGAGCCGTTCCAGGTCGGGCTGGCCGGCGAGCAGTTCACGCACGGTCACGTCCTGCTCGGGTCCGGACAACAGCCGCAGCGGTTCCACGAACAGGTCGCTGTCCTGGTGGGCGCGGACCAGGGCGTAGCAGAACGAGTGGAAGGTGGTCGCCTGCGGCGCGCGCGCCGCCCCTGTGCGCAGCGCCATGCGGTCGCGCAGCTCGACGGCCGCCTTGCGGCTGAACGTCAGCACGAGCACGCGCGCGGGGTCCCCTCCACGGGCGATTCGTGAGGCCACCGACTCGACGAGCGTGGTGGTCTTCCCGGTGCCCGGACCTGCAAGAACGAGCAAAGGGCCGCTTCCGTGCTCAACCACGGCGCGCTGGGCGGCGTCAAGACGAGGGGGATCCACGCGGGCCGGTGGGGTACGCACCAGTCGGTAAGCGCCACGGGCCCCCTGTCGCACCTGGGAGTGCGACAGACGCCTGGTGGAGGAAGAGGAGCTCACGTGGTTCGCCGGTCCTGGTGGGTGTGCTGTTGGGCGGCCCGCCGCGCGTGGGGGGCGGTGGACGGGGGATGAGGGGGACGCGTGCAGCCGACGCTACGCCGACGAGTGGAGCGGAAGCAGGGCTTCCCCTTCTTCCCTCGAACCACTCACGACACCGCCGACCCGTGCGTCCCTCGCCTCACGAACGTACGCCATGCCTCGGACGTGCCCCGTTTCCCCCGTACGGGTCAGGGGGTGCCCATGGGCCCGCACGATGGCGGAAGCTGTCAGGTGTGACCCTCCGCGCGTCCGTCGCCGTCCCAGCGCGCCCGCTTCATGTCGAGGCGGGGCAGGTGCCCCTCGGCGGCTCTGCTCGCGCCCTTCAGGGGTGTGCCCTCCACGCGGTAGTGACCGAGTGCCTCGAGCTCGTGGCCCGGCAGCAGGACCCCGTCGGCACGCACGACACGCCACCACGGCACGGGCGACCCGTACAGGGCCATCACCCGGCCCACCTGGCGGGGGCCGCCCTCCTCCAGCCACTCGGCGACATCGCCGTACGTCATGACGCGCCCGGGCGGAATGCGTTCGGCGACGTCGAGGACCCGCTCGGCGTACTCCGGCAGCGCGTCCGGATACTCCGGGTGGGCGTCCTGAGGAAGGCTCTGCTCGCTCATCCGCCCCATCCTGCCCCACGCCACCGACAATGTGACGGGCTCGCGACCGTGCGTATCCCTCGCCCAGGGACGGCGCTTCGGGCAGACTGTGCGCCCCCGCATGTGCACCCTGACACCCTCGTGTGTCGGTGGGGCATGCCACCATCGTGCGGGCGGTGACTGGTGATACGAGATCAAGAAGAGACGATGACGCCACAGGGTGTGCACCCGGAGGACGCCGAGAGCACCTCTGACGCTTCGTCGCGCCCCGACACCGCCGACGCCGAAGAGGCGCACGTCGACGAGGTCGAGCGCGACGAACCACTGCTTCCCGCGCGCGTGCACCGGCCCTCCGACCTCATGCGACTGCTGGTCGGAGTGCTGGCCGTCGTGATCCTGCTGGCGATCGCCGCGTTCGCGCACGGCACCACCTCGGGTCTCGAACAGGACATCAACAAGGGCACCGGGCAGGCGCCCGACCTGCTCATCAAGATCGCCGGCCTCGCCTCCAGCATCGCGATCCTCCTGGTGCCGGTCGCGTTCGCGATCGAACGGCTCATCAAGCGCGACGGGCTGCGGATCGCCGACGGTGTGCTCGCCGCGGTCCTCGCCCACGGTGTGACGCTCGCCACCGACCTGTGGGTCGCCAAGGCCGCACCGCACTCGATCCAAGAGGCGCTCACCCAGCCCTCCCCCGGTGACATCCACGCCCTCACCGATCCCGTGCACGGCTATCTGGCACCTGTCATCGCCTACATGACGGCCGTCGGCATGTCCCGCAGGCCGCGCTGGCGGGCGGTGCTGTGGATCGTGCTGATGCTCGACGCGTTCTCGATGCTCGTCACCGGCTACACCACACCGTTCTCGATCATCCTGACGGTGCTGATCGGCTGGACGGTCGCCTACGGCACGCTGTACGCGGTCGGCTCGCCCAATGTCCGGCCCACCGGGCAGACGCTGATGGCGGGCCTCAGGACCGTCGGCTTCCACCCGGTCAGCGCGGCCCGCGAGGAGGTCTCGGAGTCCGCGGAGAACGGCGACCGCGGCAGACGCTACTTCGTCACCCTGGAGGACGGGCCGCCGCTGGACGTGACGGTGGTCGACCGGGAGCAGCAGGCGCAGGGCTTCTTCTACCGCGTGTACCGCAACCTCACCCTGCGCGGCTTCGCCACCCGCAGCAGCCTCCAGTCGCTCAGGCAGGCACTGGAGCAGGAGGCGCTGCTCGCCTACGCGGCGATCGCGGCCGGCGCCAACGCACCCAAGCTGATCGCCACCTCCGAACTCGGTCCCGACGCCGTGATGCTGGTCTACGAGCACACCGGCGGGCGCACGCTCGAGTCGCTGGCCGAGGACGAGATCACCGACGAACTGCTGCGCAACACCTGGCGTCAGGTGCAGGCACTGCAGTCGCGGCGCATCGCGCACCGCAGGCTCGCGGGTGACGCGATCTTGGTGGATCGTTCCGGCGCGGTGATCCTCACCGATCTGCGCGGCGGCGAGATCGCGGCCAGCACCCTGCTGCTGCGCATGGACGTCGCCCAGCTGGTGACGACCCTGGGGCTGCTGGCGGGCGCGGAACGCGCGGTGGCCTCGGCGGTCGGCATCCTCGGCCCCGACGCCGTGGCCGACTGTCTGCCGATGCTGCAGCCGATCGCGCTGACGCGCTCCACGCGCGCGACCTTGCGCCGACTGGCCCGGGAGCGGGCCCAGCGCGAGCGCGAGGCCGTCCTGGAGGCATCCCAGCAGGCCAAGCAGGCCCGTCTGGAGGAAGCGTCGGAGGACGCCAGGCCCGTACTCGAGAAGCCCGACAAGAAGACCGTCAAGGCGGAGGCCCGGGCGGAGAAGCGGGCCATCGACGAGGCCATCGAGGAGTCGCGCGAGGAGGACCTGCTGACGCAGATCCGCCACCAGGTGCTGCTGATCAGGCCGCAGGCGCCGGTCGAACCGGCCCGCCTGGAACGGGTCAAGCCGCGCACCCTGATCAGCTTCATCGCAGGTGCCATCGGCGCGTACTTCCTGCTGACGCAGCTCACCCACATCGAGTTCGGGCCGCTCATCGAGAACGCCGAGTGGGGCTGGGTCGCCGCGGCCGTGCTGTTCTCGGCGTGCAGCTACTTCGCCGCGGCCATGGCGCTGCTGGGCTTCGTGCCCGAGCGGGTGGGGTTCCTGCGGACGGTGGCGGCCCAGGTCGCCGGCTCGTTCGTGAAGATCGTCGCACCGGCCGCGGTGGGCGGTGTGGCGCTCAACACGCGCTTCCTGCAACGTCAGGGGGTGCGGCCGGGTCTCGCGGTGGCGAGCGTCGGTGCCTCGCAGTTGTTCGGGCTCGGCTGCCACATCCTGATGCTGCTGTCCTTCGGCTATCTGACCGGTACCGAGAAGACACCGTCGCTGTCGCCGTCCCGGACCGTCATCGCGGGTCTGCTGACGGTGGCGGTGCTCGTGCTCGTCGTCACCTCGGTGCCGTTCCTCAGGAAATTCGTCGTCACGCGCGTGAGGTCGCTCTTCGCGGGTGTCGTGCCGCGCATGCTGGACGTGCTGCAGCGGCCGCAGAAGCTGGTCACCGGCATCGGCGGCATGCTGCTGCTCACGGCCTGCTTCGTGATGTGCCTGGACGCCTCGATCCGCGCCTTCGGCCAGGAGGGGACGTCGCTCAGCATCGCCAGCGTCGCCGTCGTCTTCCTCGCCGGCAACGCGCTCGGTTCGGCCGCCCCGACACCGGGCGGTGTGGGCGCCGTGGAGGCCACTTTGACGGTCGGTCTGATCGCGGTGGGACTCCCCAAGGAGGTCGCGGCACCGGCCGTCCTGCTGTTCCGTCTGCTGACGCTCTGGCTGCCGGTGCTGCCGGGATGGCTGGCCTTCAACCAGCTGTCGCGCAAGGGCGCCCTGTAGTCCGTCCTGCCCCGGCCGGAACAGGTACCCCTTACGGCTCGCGCCCCGAGCGTCCACGCACGCGTGAGCGCAGGATGGGTACATGCCGAACGCCCCTCGCCTGCGCGGCGCCGCCCTGACCGCCACCGCCGTCCTGCTGGCCTCCGCGCTGGCGGGCTGCGGCGGCGACTCCCAGGACGAGGACCTCTCGGCCCAGGAACTGAGCTGGAAGGACTGCCCGGCGCCCTCCCGGGCCGAGGGCGGCGGAGACGCACCCTCACCGCTGCCCGGCGGCGACGCATGGCAGTGCGCCACCCTCAAGGCGCCGCTCGACTGGGCCGAGCCCAAGGGCGACACGATCAAACTCGCGCTGATCAGGGCGAAGGCCAGCGGCGCCGAGGACAAGCGCATCGGCTCGCTCGTCTTCAACTTCGGCGGCCCCGGCGGCTCGGGCGTCACCACCCTGCCCGCCTTCGGCTCGGAGTACGCGAAGCTGCGTACCCGCTACGACCTGGTGAGCTTCGACCCGCGCGGAGTCGGCCGCAGCGCCCCGGTGGAGTGTCTGAACGACCTCCAGCTCGACGTGTACTTCGAGCAGGACGGGACCCCTGACACCTCCGCCGAGCGCACCGCGCTGCTGAACAACACCAAGGAGTTCAACGCGGCCTGCGAGGAGAACTCCCGGAAGACACTGCCGCATCTGCGCACGACCGACGCGGCCCGCGACCTGGACCTGATGCGCCAGGTCCTCGGCGACGACAAGCTCCACTACTTCGGCATCTCGTACGGCACCGAACTCGGCGGCGTCTACGCCCACCTGTTCCCGAAGAACGTGGGCCGCGCGGTGTTCGACGCGGTCGTCGACCCCACTCAGAACAGCGAGCAGGGTTCGCTCGGACAGGCCGAGGGCTTCCAGCTCGCGCTCGACAACTTCGCCGAGGACTGCACCTCGCAACTCACGGACTGCCCCGTCGGCGACACCGCGCAGGACGTCAGGAACCGCATCGCGAAACTGCTGGCGGAACTCGACAGGAACCCGATCCCGGGCATCGGGCAGCGGCTGCTGACCCAGACCGCCGCGACCAACGGCATCGCGCAGGCCCTGTACTCGAAGGACTTCTGGGAGTACCTCACCGAGGGCCTGGAGCAGGCGTACGACGGTGACGGCAGGGTCCTCATGCTGCTGTCCGACTCGATGAACGGGCGCAGCGAGAACGGCGAGTACAGCAACATCGCCGCGGCCAACATCTCCATCAACTGCGCCGACGACAAGCCCCGCTACACCTCCGCCGACGTCGAGCGGAAGCTGCCGGAGTTCCGCGCCGCGTCACCGCTGTTCGGCGACTTCCTGGCCTGGTCGATGGTGACCTGCACCGACTGGCCGGTGGCGGGAGCGGCCGACCATCCCGACGTGCGCGCCACCGGCTCGGCGCCGATCCTGGTCGTGGGCAACACCGGCGACCCGGCGACGCCGTACGAGGGCGCACGGAAGATGGTGGAGGCGCTCGGCGAGGGCGTCGGGGTCGAGCTGACGTACAAGGGGCAGGGGCACGGGGCGTACGACAGCAGGAACAAGTGCGTCCAGGACGCGGTGGACGGCTATCTCCTCACCGGGAAGGTGCCGTCGGCCGGGACCGTCTGCTCGTAGCGCGGGACCGCCTCAACTCCACGAAATCCGCTGGTCACAGGGTTATCCACAGGCTCGGACGGGTGCCACGTGATCGGCCTACCATGGCCGGACCGACGTTCGTGACTCGGCGCGGACGGCTTGGGAGGGGGACGGGAATGGGGCGTTTCGTACGGTGGGCGGCCGCGACCGCCGCGGCCGCGCTGCTGGCGGCCGGCTGCAGCGGCGGCACGTCCGGCGGCGGTGAGGGGGAGCAGCGGTCGGGCAGCGCAAGACCCACCACGACCGGCGCGAAGGCACTGCCCGCCGCGCTGACCTCGCAGAAGCTCGACTGGGAGCGCTGCAAGGCCACCGCGAACGCCTCCGCACCCGGCAGGGACTGGCAGTGCGCGACGCTGAAGGTGCCGCTCGACTGGTCGAAGCCGGACGGCGGGACGATCGACCTCGCACTGATCCGCTCCAAGGCCCGAGGCGGCGACCGCATCGGCTCGCTCCTGTTCAACTTCGGCGGGCCCGGCGCCTCGGGTGTCACCGGAATGCCCGGGTACGCCGCCACCGTCTCGCTGCTGCGCGAGCGGTACGACCTGGTGAGCTGGGACCCGCGCGGGGTCGGCGCGAGCGAGGGCGTCCGTTGCCGCAGCGACAAGGAGACCCAGGCCGCCGAGGCGGTGGACCCCACGCCGGACACCCCGGCCGAGGAGCGGGCGTACCTCCGGGACGCCACCGACTTCGCCCGGGGCTGCGCGAAGGACATGGGCGACCTGTTGGCCCATGTCTCGACCACCGACACCGCGCGGGACATGGACCTGATGCGCCACATCCTCGGCGACGACAGGCTCCACTACTTCGGCATCTCGTACGGCACCGAACTAGGCGGCGTCTACGCCCACCTGTTCCCGAAGAACGTGGGGCGGCTGGTGCTCGACGCGGTCGTGGACCCCGGTGCCGACACGGTGGATCACCGCAAGAACCAGGCCCGCGGCTTCCAGCGCGCGCTCGACAACTACCTCGAGTCCACTGGCCAGGACCCCGGACAGGGCACCCGGAGGATCGCGGACCTGCTGGACCGGATCGACAAGGACCCGCTGGACACCTACTCCGGGCGGAAGCTGACCCAGGTCCTCGCGTTCACCGGCATCGTCTGGCCGTTGTACCGCCAGGACAGCTGGCCCTCGCTGACCAGCGCTCTCGACACGGCCGAGCAGGGGGACGGCTCCGAACTGCTGGCACTGGCCGACGGCTACAACGAGCGCGACTCCTCGGGGCGTTACGGCATGCTCCCGCAGTCGCAACGGGTCATATCGTGCTTGGACGACAAGCAGCGGCCGACGCTCGCGCAGGCGAAGCGGCTGCTGCCGGAGTTCGAGAGGATCTCCCCCGTGTTCGGCCCCTTCCTCGGCTGGGACGCGGCCGGCTGGTGCCACGACTGGCCGGTGCCCGGGCAGTACGAGACGCCGGAGGTGAGCGCGTCCGGTGCGGCACCGGTGCTGGTGATCGGCAACACGGGCGACCCGGCGACACCGTACGAGGGCGCACGGAGGATGGCGGACGAGCTGGGCAAGGGGGTCGGCGTGGAGCTCACCTGGAAGGGCGAGGGACACGGGGCGTACGGCAACGGCAGCGACTGTGTGGACGGCACGGTGAACGCGTACCTGCTCAAGGGCACGGTGCCGAGGGACGGGACGGTCTGCGCCCGGGCGCAGTGACGGAAAGGGGCCCGGCACACGCGGTGCCGAGCCCCTGCCGGGAAGGTGCGGGTCTAGTAGACCGGCTTGTCGGGCTCGATCTGGTTGACCCAGCCGATCACCCCGCCGCCGACGTGCACGGCGTCGGAGAAGCCCGCGGACTTCAGGACCGCGAGGACTTCCGCACTGCGGACACCCGTCTTGCAGTGCAGGACGATCTTCTTGTCCTGCGGAAGGCTCTCCAGGGCGGTACCCATGAGGAACTCGTTCTTGGGGATCAGCTTGGCGCCCGGGATGGAGACGATCTCGTACTCGTTGATCTCGCGGACGTCGATGATCTCGATGTTCTCGCCGTCGTCGATCCACTCCTTGAGCTGCTTGGGAGTGATCGTCGAGCCGGCGGCCGCCTCCTGGGCCTCCTCGGACACGACGCCGCAGAAGGCCTCGTAGTCGATGAGCTCGGTGACGGTCGGGTTCTCGCCGCAGACCGCGCAGTTCGGGTCCTTGCGGACCTTGACCTGGCGGTACTGCATCTCCAGGGCGTCGTAGATCATCAGGCGGCCGACGAGGGGCTCGCCGGTGCCGGTGAGGACCTTGATGGCCTCGGTGACCTGGATGGAGCCGATGGACGCGCAGAGCACACCCAGGACGCCGCCCTCGGCGCAGGAGGGAACCATGCCGGGGGGCGGGGGCTCCGGGTACAGGCAGCGGTAGCAGGGCCCGTGCTCGGACCAGAAGACGGAGGCCTGGCCGTCGAAGCGGTAGATGGAGCCCCAGACGTACGGCTTGTTCAGCAGCACGCAGGCGTCGTTGACCAGGTAGCGGGTCGCGAAGTTGTCGGTGCCGTCGACGATCAGGTCGTACTGGCTGAAGATGTCCATCACGTTGTCGGCCTCGAGCCGCTCCTCGTGAAGGATCACGTTCACGTACGGGTTGATGCCGAGGACGGAGTCGCGCGCGGACTCGGCCTTGGAGCGGCCGATGTCGGCCTGGCTGTGGATGATCTGGCGCTGCAGGTTCGACTCGTCGACCTCGTCGAACTCCACGATGCCGAGCGTGCCGACGCCCGCCGCGGCCAGGTACATCAGCGCCGGCGAGCCCAGGCCGCCGGCGCCCACACAGAGCACCTTGGCGTTCTTCAGCCGCTTCTGCCCGTCCATCCCGACATCGGGGATGATCAGGTGGCGGGAGTACCTGCGGACCTCGTCTACGGTGAGCTCGGCAGCGGGCTCGACCAGGGGTGGCAGCGACACGGGGACTCCGTTGGTCGGGAAATCACTACGGTTGTTCTCTCCGTAACACTGCCATGGGCTTCTTCATTCCGAGACACCCGTTCCGATCCGCGAGACGATTTCGTCCCAGTAGCCGGGCATGGTCTCCCAGGGGTCGACGCGGCCGCCGCGGTCCGTGCGGTCGGTGAACCAGATCGTCGAGGCGCCCTGCCAGCGCGCGATCCGCAGGGCCTCCTCGAGGTGCGGGCCGGGCACTCCGTGCACGAGGTGGCAGAAGCGGTCGGGCGGGTAGTCGGCGGTCCACTCGGCCACCTGCGACCAGCGGTAGTCGCTCCAAGGACCGGAGAAGGTCACCAACTGGTCGGCGTTCTCGGCGTAGCCGGGGTGGGGGTGGGTGCCGTGGCCGAGGACGATGTGGGCATCGTCACGAACCGCGCGGAGCGCGGTGACGGTGCGGCGGACCCCGGGGAGGGTGTCGCGTTCGGTCGGGCAGCGGTCCAGGAGGAAGCCGTCGACCCGGTACCAGTCGAGGTAGCGGTGGGCCTCGGAGACGATCTCGCCGTGGGCGCGGGCCCCGCGGATCGCGTCGAGGCGGCCGAGGACGCGGACGCCCGTATTGCGCAGCCGGCCGGCCGCTTCGAGGCAGTGCGGGTCGGGGCGGGCGCCCGGGCCGTCGGCGACGTCGAGCACGGCCCAGTGCAGCGGGGTGCCCGGGCGGGCCAGTTCGGCCCATTCGGCGGGGGCGACCAGGGGGTGGGCGAAGCCGGGGACGCCGAGTCCGGTGCGCAGTTCGGTGCTCGACGCGCTTGTCTTCGTGCTGGTCAGATGCGGCATGCCGCCTCCATCCAGATGTCGGCGAGGGACTCTTCGAGGTTGATGCGGGGGCGCCAGCCGAGCCGGTCGCGCGCGGTGCGGACATCGGCCTGCTGCCAACTCCCGCAGCCGTCGGGGTACGGGTACGCGACCGGTGCCGCGTGGTCGGGCTCGGAGCGGGGGTGGCCGATGGACGCCCTCAGCGGGCCCTGGGGGCCGTCGAGTTCGTGGAGGGCGCCGCCGTATCCGGCGACCCGGGCCAGGACGGCGGCGGCGTCGCGGAGGCGGACGGCACGGCCGGAGCCGATGTTGATGACTCCCTGCGCGGCGGAGAGCGAGGCCGCGTGGACGGCCCGGGCCACGTCGCGGACGTCGACGAAGTCGCGCTGGGCGCCGAGGCCGCCGAGCTTCAGCTCGCCGTCGCCGGACTGCATGGCCCGGCGCATGGCCTCGGCGAGACGGCCCAACGGGGAGCCGGCAGGGGTGCCCGGGCCTGCCGGTGAGAAGACGCGCAGGACGACCGCGTCCAGTCCGGAGCCCAGGACGAGTTCGGTGGCGGCGAGTTTGCTGACGCCGTACGGTCCGCCGGGGCGCGGGACGGCGTCCTCGGCCGTGGAGGAACCGGGCTGGCTGGGACCGTACTCGGCGCCGCAGCCGATCTGCACCAGACGGGCCCCGCAGCCGCTGCGCCGCAGGGCTTCGCAGACGGTGGCGACGGCGACCGTGTTGTGGCGGGTGAGTTCGCGTGCGCCGCCGCGGGTGGCGCCCGCGCAGTTGACGACGACACCCGGGTGGACCGCGTCGAGGAAGCGGGTGAGGGCGCCGGGGCTGCCGGACGCGAGGTCGAAGCGGACGTCGGCGTCGTCACCGCGGCCGAGGGCGGTGAGCTGGACGGCGGGGTCGGCGAGCAGACGGTCGGCGACGAAGCGGCCGAGGTAGCCGTTGGCTCCGATCAGCAGGACTCTCATCGGGCTGCTCCCGGGGCCTTGGGGGCGGGTCGGGAGGTGGTCATTGCGGGTTCTCCTTCGGGAGGGACTTGCGAGGTGCCTCCGGCGGTGGGGCCGGGAGCGTGCTGCGGTATCTGCGAGGTCGGCGGGGCGGGCTCGCCCAGGGGCGGGTGGAACGTGACGCCCGCCGCGGCCGGGTGATCGCGCCAACGGCGCTCGGACGGCCGGCCCCGCGGCGGGTGGAGGGTCACGCCCCGGCGGCCCTGAGGCTGCGCCCCAGGCGGTCCGGGGGCTCCGTCACGGAGCGTGGGCGGTTGCCGTCCACGGCGGGCGGGCCCGGCCCCTACGGCGGATGCGTGGCTCGGGGGCGGGTCAGCACGGGGCCTCCGTCCGGGCGTGGGCCGACGCCCTCGTCAGCTTGCGGGCGCCGTGGATGAGCAGGGCCAGGGCGCCGAGCCCGCAGGACAGGGTCTGGATGCCGCCCGGGCCCCAGAGGTCCACGAGGGCATCCACCGGTGCGGCCAGGAAGCCGCACCCCGGCAGGCGGGAGGCGAACGCCGAGGCCAGGGCCGTCCCCTGGGCTGCCGTGGCCGCGGTGAGGACCACCGAGGGGGCGTGGGTGAAGCCGTGGACGGTGAGGAGACGGGCGAGGTAGAGGAGGGCGCCGAGGGCGATGACCTGGGGGCGGGCGGCGAGCTCGCCCAGGGCGGCGCCGGACAGGGCCGCGAGGGCGGTCAGGGCACACAGGTACAGGGCGAAGGTGCCCAGGAGCAGGGGTCGTACGGAGGCCGCGAAGTCCTCCAGACCCCGGCTGACGGCCAGTTTGCGGCGGGCGCGGGCCGCGAAGAGGTGGGCGGACCAGGCCGCCGGGACACAGGACAGGGTCAGGGCGAGCACGGGGGCCGTGGTCATGGGCCAGGGAGCGTCGGCGGCGCCGGTGGGCAGGGCGTCGGGGCCGCCGGTCACCGCCGCCGCGAGCAGGCCGTCGCCGAGGGCGGCGTAGGCGAGGAGCCAGTACGTCCAGGCGGAGGAGCCGGTGGTGGGGCCGCGGTCAGCGGTGCCGAGAGGGCCGCGGGACAGCGCCGTACGCATGGCCAGGGACACGGCGAGGAAGCCCACCAGGGCGGCGACCAGGCGGGACTGGCCCTCGGTGAGGCGGATGCCGACCACCGTGGCCGCGCAGAGGGCGCCGGGGAGGAGGGTGAGCAGGGCCCAGTCGGCGCGGGCCCGGGGTGTCCGCTCCGTGGCGGGAGGCGGGGGTGTCTCGCCGTCCCTCGGGACGCGGGCGTACATCTCCTCGGCGAGGGAGAAGACGTCCCGGTGCCGGAAGCGGACGGCGGTGCGGTCGGTGACGCCGTGGGCCTCCAGACCCGCGGCGATCTCCAGGGGGTCGACGGCCCGTTCGCACAGCTCGCGGTGACGGTGCATCAGGGCTTTCACCGGGTCGGCGGTGGAACGGCGGGCGGGGCCGGGGGTGGAGGGCTTGAGGCCGGTGGAGATCTCGGGGGCGCGGGGGGCGGGCGCCGAGGGGGTGTGGGGGTCCACGTCCTCGGAAACCTGGGCTGCATTCGCACGGGCATCTCGGGAGACCTCGGCCGTACGCGCACTGGCGTCTGGGGAAAGCTCCGCCGCACTCGCACCGGCATCTCGGGAAGCACCGGCCGCACTCGCACCGGCATCTCCGGAAGCCTCGGGGACGGCTGCGTCCGCCTCTCCCGTGCCCTCACCGTGGGACAGCTCCGGCTCGGTGAGCGCGTCGGCGTCGCCCGGCGCACCCCCGTCGGCCTCTCCGGACTCATCGGAGCCCTCTACGCCATCCGCGCTCTCTTCGCTCCCCGAACTCCCCACACCCCCGGTACCCACCCCGCCGCCACCACCCTCGGCCCCGCGCTCGCGCATCCCCCGTCCGTCCCCTGCGCCCGCGCCCGTCCCCTCCGTCAGCCACTCCTCCGACTCCGGGTCCCACGCGCCGGGGCTGCCCGGGGTGCCGGGGCGGTCGAGTCCCACGTCGCTCATCCGGTCGCTCCTTCCGTGGCGGCGAAGGGCGGTGTCGCGCTGACGGGCGGGCCCGCCGCCCAGCCGAGGCCGCCGCGGGCCACCACGCGGGTGCTGGACTCGGTCCAGCGGCCGGGTACATGGGCCTCGGCGGGGGCGGCGAAGGGCAGGGGCTCGCCGGTGCCGTCCAGGACGACCCGGCGGACCGGGGTCCGCGAGACGATGTCGAGGTAAATGCCGTGAAATGCCGTGATGTTCTGTTCCACGGTGAACAGTTCGAGCGCGCGGGCGCGTGCGGCGGCACCCAGGCGCTCACGGCGCTCGGTGTCGCGCAGCAACGTCACGCACGCCTCCGCGAGCGCCTTGGGGTTGCGCGGCGGAACGACGAGCCCCGTGCCTCCGATGACCTCGACGACCGCGCCGACGTCGGTGGACACGGTGGCCCGGCCGCAGAACATGGCTTCGACGAGGCCGATCGGGAAGCCCTCGACGACGCTGGACAGGACGGTGACCGCACCCGAGGCGTACGCGTCGGCGAGCGTCGGTACCTCGGGTCCGCCGATCTCCTCGAAGGAGACGGGGTTGTCGCCGACGGCGTGCAGACCCTCCGCCTCGTCCGGGAAGAGCTGCGCGGCCAGCGCCTTGCAGTGCCCCAGATAGGCCGCGCCCTCGGGGCCGGTGGGCGCGCCGACGACTCGCAGGCGCGTCTTGGGCTCCTCCTTGCGGATCTCCGCGAAGGCGTGGAGCAGCGAGATGAGGTCCTTGGCGGGTTCGACACGGCCGACCCAGACCAGCGTGTCGGGATCGGCGCACTCGGCGGACTCGCCCACCTCCGTGAAGCGGGCGGCGTCCATGCCGGGGTAGACCGTGCGGATCTTCTCGCGGTCGGCGCCGCAGCGCTCCTGCCAGCGGCGGGCGTGGGTGTTGCCGGGCGTGACGACGGCGGCCCGCCGATACGTCTCGGTGGCCAGCCGGCCGTGGAAGGCGGCGAGCAGGGTCCGTACGGCGGGCGGGGCCTCGGTGTCGGCCAGGTAGTGCGTGCGCAGCCGTACGCCGTACTCGGTCACCAGCAGCGGGACACCGGCGAAGTGGTGCGCGAGGAGCCCGGGCAGTGCGGCAGGACCGCCGGAGGCCGCGTGGCACAGGTCGACCGCGCCGAGGCCGTCGTCCTCGTACCAGTCGAGCGACAGGGGGCGCAGGGCGCGCTCGAGGTGTCCCGCCACGGCGAGCAGATCCGGTACCCGCGCCGCACGCGCCGTTTGCCGGGCGCCGGGCGCGCGACAGGCGCGCTCCAGGGCGCGTACGGCGGCCTCGGAGCGGAGCGCTCCCACCAGCCCGCCCTCGTCGCGGGCGAGTTCGGCGAGTCCGTACAGGGCGGTGGCGAAACGGTCCGCCTCAGCGGCCGACGACTCCCCCGAGGCGTCGCCGACTCCTCCCTCGCACAGCGCCGAGGCCAATTCGCCGTAGGACTCGGCGAAGCGACGGCGCGCGCGCCGCCCGTACACGACCCCGTCGTCCTCCGCGGTCCACAGGGGGGCCGTGATCACCCTGCCGACCTGCGGCGGCAGCTGGACCCAGCCCTCGTCCTCCTGGCGCTCGCTGCGGCTGAGCGCGTAGATGTCGAACTCGTGCTGCTCGAGCCCGCGCACGAGCCGGTCGCACCAGAGCCTGGCGTCACCGCTCACATACGGATAGCCACCCTCCGTAAGCAGTCCTATGCGCACGAGTGCACCCCCGATCTCCCGTATGAGGAGCCACCGTTGGCCCGGCGGCTCGCAGCGGGACGAACGTATGCGGACAAGGCGGTGGCGCGATGGACGGTTGTCCATCGCGCCACCAAAAGGGGTGAACGCTCGTAACTTTCCGGTGCGGGTCGCGTTCGGTCGCGCTAAGAGATCATTCGGATACGGAACGTCAGGTCACGGCCACTTCCCGGCGCTCCGCCCTGCGCCGGGCCGCGATATGCGGATCGAGCGCCGGTACGGCGGCCAGGAGCTGCTTGGTGTACGGGTCCTGAGGGTTCTCGTACACCTCGTCGGCGGGCCCGGACTCGACGATCCGGCCGCGGCGCATCACGGCGACGCGGTCGCTGACCTGGCGTACGACGGCGAGGTCGTGCGCGACGAAGACCAGCGCGAGTCCGAGTTCCCGCTGCAGTTCGCCGAGCAGGGCGACCACCTGGGCCTGGGTGGTGACGTCGAGCGCGGAGACCGGCTCGTCGCAGACGATGACGCGCGGGTCGGCCGCGAGCGCCCGGGCGATGCCCACGCGCTGGCGCTGGCCGCCGCTGAACTCGTGCGGGTAACGGTCGTAGTGCGCCCCCTCGAGCTCCACGCGCTCCAGGAGTGCCTGCACGCGCCCCCTGATCCGCTTCTCGTCCCTCTCGCCCCGGGCGCGGAGCGGGTCCGCGATCGACTCGCCCACGCTGCGGCGCGGGTTGAGGGAGGAGACGGGGTCCTGGAAGACCATCTGCACGGCCGGGTTCGGGCCCACGCGCGCGTGGCCGTCGTGGCGGACCTGACCCGCGGTCGGCTCCAGCAGCCCGACCAGCATCCGTCCCAGCGTCGTCTTGCCGCTGCCGCTCTCGCCGACGACACCGAGGGTCTCGCCGCGGTGGACGGTCAGCGAGACGTCGTCGACGGCCGCGAAGGCCTTCTTGCCGCGCCCGAACTCGCGCCGCAGGCCCGTCGCTTCGAGTACCGCCTGGCCGGAGGCCCGGGAGGGTGCACGGGGCGCGTCCACGCGCGGGACCGCGTCGAGCAGTTCGCGCGTGTACGGCTGTGTCGGCGCCCCGAGCACGTCGGCGACCGGTCCGTGCTCGACGGCCTTCCCGTGCCTCATGACGAGCACGTCGTCGACGCTCTCGGCGGCGACTCCGACGTCGTGCGTGACGAGCAGCAGGCCCATGCCGGTCTCCTGGCGCAGGGTGTGCAGCAGGTCGAGGATCTGGGCCTGGACGGTCACGTCGAGCGCGGTGGTCGGCTCGTCGGCGATCAGCAGGTCGGGTTCGCAGGCGAGCGCCATCGCGATGAGGGCGCGCTGCCGCATGCCGCCGCTGAACTCGTGGGGACGGGACCGGGAGCGCCGTACCGGGTCCGGGATTCCGACCCGGCCGAGCACCTCCACCGCACGCGCGCGTGCGTTCCGTCGCGACACACGCGTGTGCACGCGATACACCTCGGCGATCTGGTCGCCGATCGCGTAGTAGGGGTCCAGGGACGACAGCGGGTCCTGGAAGACCATCGCGGCCTTCGCGCCCCGCAGCCGCCGCAGTTCCTCGTCCGAGGCCCGTTGTACGTCCGCTCCGGCGACCTCGACCGAGCCGCTCACGCGCGCGCCCGTGCCGCGGTGCAGCCCGAGCAGGGCCGAGGCGACGGTGGACTTGCCGGAGCCGGACTCGCCGACGAGGGCGAGGGCGGCGCCCTGCTCCAGGCGGAAGGAGAGGCCGTCGACGGCGCGCAGGTCGCCGAACTCGACGGTCAGGTCGGTGACGTGGACGAGACTCATGCGAGCACCACCCGTCGGTCGGCCACCGCGTACAGGACGTCCGCGACGGCGTTGGCGAGCACCACGAAGAAGCCGATGACCAGGACCATGCCGACGACGACCGGAAGGTCGACGACGGTGACGGCGTGGACCAGCTCCTGACCGATGCCGGGCAGGCCGAACAGCGACTCGATGAGGACAGCCCCGCCCACCGCGCTGCCGAAGTCGTTGGCGTTCAGGGCGATGATCGGTGCCAGGGCGCCGCGCAGGGCGTGCCGGCCGACGATCGACCGCTCGCCGACGCCATAGGCCCGGAAGGTGCGGATGTGGTCCTCGGCGAGCGTCTCGAGCATCGAGGCCCGGGTCAGCCGGGCGAAGTAGGCCGCCTCGCCGAGGGCGAGCGTCACCCAGGGCAGCAGCAGGCCCCACATCCACTGCTCGGGGTCGTCGGAGAAGGGGACGTACTCGGGGAAGGGCAGCAGTTCCAGCTGTCCGCAGACCACGATCATCAGGACGAGGCCGATGACGAACACGGGCGTGGCGACGCCGGCGAGGGTGATGCCGGTCAGCGCGCGCTCGGTGAACCGGCCGCGCCGCCAGGCGGAGAGCACGCCGGTGCCGACGCCCAGCAGCAGCCAGAGCACCATGCCGCCGATCACCAGGGACAGGCTGACGGGCAGCTTGTTCAGGATGATCTGCGTGACCTGCTGGTCGCTCTGGTACGACAGCCCGAGGCAGGGCGCCGAGCAGTGCTCGACGGAGGTGCCGGTGGAGTAGTCGTGGCCCACGACGATGCCCTGGAGGAAATGCCAGTAGCGCAGGTGGAGCGGGTCGTCGAGCCGGAGTTGCTGGGCGACCTGGTGGACCTGTTCCGGCGAGCAGCGCGGGCCGCAGGTGATCTGGGCGACGTTGCCGGGGGTGGCGTAGAAGACGACGTAGATGATGACCGAGAGCGCGAGCAGGGTGAGGACGGCGCTCACGATCCGGCGTACGGCGAAGCCCGCGAAGCCGCTCATGACGTGGCCTCCTTGCCCGTCTCGGTCCCGCCGGCCCTGGACTCGCCGGCCTCGCCGGCCCAGGGCTCGCCCGCCTTGGACTCGCCCGCCTTGGGCTCGCCCGCCTTGGACTCGCCCGCCTTGGACTCGCCCGCCTTGGACTCCTGCCTGCGGCCGGTGCCGACGCGCAGGCGGGAGGCCGCGCGCGGGTCGAGGGCGGTGCGGACGCCGTCGCCGAGGACGGTGAGGGCGAGCACGGTCGCGAAGAGCGCGGCCGCGGGCAGCAGCAGGTACTGCGGGGCCGCCTGGTACCAGACGTCGGCCGAGGAGAGCATCTGTCCCCAGGACGGGGTGGGCGGCTTCACGCCGACGCCGAGGAAGGACAGGGACGCCTCGATGCTGATGTTCGCCGGGACCATCAGCGCCGCGTAGGTGATGACGGGCGCGGCGAGGCCGGGCAGCAGTTCGCGGCGGGCGATCCGCCAGATGCCCCAGCCGCTGAGCCGGGCGGCGGACACGTAGTCGAGTTCCTTGAGGGTGAGGGTCTGGGCGCGCGCGATCTTGCCGATGGTGCCCCAGGCGACGAAGCCGATGATGAGCGCCACCAGGATCGGCCTCGGGAAGTTCTCGGGCACGATCGCGAGCAGGGCCAACGCCATGATCATCAACGGCATCGCCACGATGATGTCGGTGATCCGGCTCAACAGTTGATCAACCCATCGGTTGCCGAGCGCGGCGGCGACACCCACGACGACACCGAGGAGGACCTGTACGGCGGTGGCGCCCAGCGCGACGCCGAGGGAGACCCGGGCGCCGTACACCAGGCGGGCGAACAGGTCGCGTCCGGTCTGCGGTTCGACGCCGAGCCAGTGGTCCCCGCTGATGCCGCCGAACGAGCCGATGGGCACTCCGCCGCGCGCGGAGTCGACCAGGGAGGGGTGGTAGGTGGTCGGGTCCTGGCCCTCCAGCGCGGTGAGCAGCGGCGCGGCGAGCGCGACCAGGACGAGCAGCGCGACCACGGCGGCCGCGACCATGGCGGCGCGCTGCGCCCGCAGCCGCCGCCAGAACTGACGGGCCCCCGAGGTCCCCGAGGCGGCTGCCTCGGGGACCTCGGTGGCGACAAGTGCCTCGCTCATCGGGTTACTTGACCGCGACCTGCGAGATGTCCAGGACACCGGTCCAGTCGCTGATCACGACGTTCCTGATGTCCTTGCCGACCAGTCGCTTGTAGACCGGGTGGAACAGCGGCACGGTCAGCGCCTGCTCGCCGATCTTCTTGTCCAGTGCGCCCCACCTCTTGGCGGCAGCGTCGAGATCGGTCAACTTGTTGATCGCGTCAATCTCGGCATTGACCGACTTGTCGTTGAGCAGGCCCGAGTTGAAGTTCGCGCCGTCCTTGACGATCTGCCGGCCGTCGAAGATCGGGGCGAGGAAGGGACCGCCGGAGGGCCAGTCGGCACCCCACGCGGAGAGGAAGAAGCCCGGCTCGGTCTTCACGCTGTGGATGGTGTCGGAGTAGTTGTTGTCCTCAAGACCCTGGAGCTTGACCGTGATGCCGGCCTTCTTGAGCGCGTCCTGGATCGCGGTCGCGATCTCGGGGCTGGTCTTGAAGTTCTGGGCGTTGTCGTGGGTCAGCGTGACGGTCAGCCCGTTCGGGTAACCGGCCTCCTTCAGCAGCTCCTTGGCCTTGGCCGCGTTGCCGGTCGCACCCGCCGGGAAGTGGTCGTAGGCCTCGTAGCCGAAGGACTTCTGGTTCGGCAGGAAGGTGGTGGCGGGCTCGGCCAGCGCGGAACCGCCCGCCGCGTTCACCACGGAGGAACGGTCGACGGCGTAGGAGATGGCCTGCCGCACCTTGACGTTGTCGAACGGCTTGACCGTCGGGTTGAACGCTATGTAGTTCGTGTAGCCGAAGTGCCCGGTGCCGACGCGGGACGCGAGTTCCTTGTCGCCGGTCACCTTGGCGAGCTCGGCCGGGCCGAGGTTGGTGTCGGTGGTGACCGCGGCCGCGTCCGCCCCCTGGGACGCCGAGAGCCGCTGGTTGATCACCGAGGAGTCGAGCCCGGACTTGACGTCGATCTTGTCCGGGTACGCCTTGCGCTCGGCGTCCGTCGAGGCGGACCAGTAGGTGTTGCGCTCCAGGAGGAGGGTCTCACCGTCGTTCTCGTTCCTGACGACCTTGTAGGGGCCGGACGAGATCGGGTGCTCCTCGTACTTCGTGCCGGTGTCCTTGGCCTTCGGGACGGGCGTGAACTGCGTCTGCGTGGCGAGGTAGGGGAACTCGCCCTCGGGCTTGTTCAGGTGGAAGACGATGGTCCGGGCATCCGGCGTCTCGATGGCCGTGAGGCCCTTCTTGTCCTTGTACGGCCCCTGGTAGCCGGCCGCGCCGACGAGCCAGTCCCGCAGATAGGGAGCGCCGCCGGACAGCTCGGGCGCGAAGGACCGCTCGATGCCGTACTTGATGTCGGCCGAGGTGATCGCGGTGCCGTCCTCGTACTTGAGGCCCTTCTTCAGGGTGTACGTCCACACGGTCGCGTCCTTGTTGGGGCGCCCGGTGTCGGTGGCGAGGTCGGGGACGACCTTGGTGCCCTCGGCGCCGCTCTCGCGGTTGCGGGTGGTGAGCGTGCGGAAGACCAGGGAAGGCACGTTTCCGCCGCCGGAGGTGTACAGGCGGGCCGGGTCGAAGTCCGACTGCGGGTCGGAGTTCAGGACCGTGAGGGTGCCGCCCTTGTGGGGCGTGGAGTCGCCACCGGAGCTCTTGGCATCGTTGTCCTCAGGGCCGCAGGCGGCGGCGCCCGCTGCCAGAACGAGGCTTACGGAGACCGCGGCCACTCGGCGCGCTGTGAGGGACGGTTGACGCATCGGAGACGACCTCTCGAAATGATGTGTCTCGAATCGCGAGACTGATTGACGAAGGGTGAGACGAAAGTGGACGGACGTCTGCCCCGGCGTCAGGTCGTCGAAAAGCCGTGACCCAGGTCACGGGGAAAAAGCGGATTCGCGACGCGCGCGCCAGAGGGGCGGGCGTCAGCGACAGAGGATGTCGGCCACGCAGAGCGGGGTCACGCCGATGAGCGCCAGCCGAATGGCGGCGCTGTTCTCGACGGCATGACTAGACCACATGCGCAGCAATATGTACGACCGGATCAACCCATGTCAATGTGACCTTTGCGCCACTCGTCAACTGCCCGGATACGGCCAGGGGTTGGCCCGGCACTTGATCCCGTCGTGGTCGAGGAACTTGGTCTGCTGCTGCATCACCGGGGCGAGCTCGCCGTTCTTGTCGCACGTCACATGGGAGTAGCCGAGGCGGTGGCCGACTTCATGGTTGATCAACATTTGCCGGTACGGATGGATCCGATCACCGTATGTGGTTGATCCCTGCGCCCAGCGATACGCATTGATCATCACGCGTTCGGTGGCGGCCGAGTCGCACGAGACGTTGTCCTCGGTGGTGTCGAGCCCGGACTTGGCGCACCAGTCGGCCGTGGTGCCCGGGCTGGCGAGCGTGATCACGAAGTCGGGTTTGCCGGAGTAGACGCGCTCGAAGGTCCGGGCTCCGGCGTGCGCCCAGCTGCGGTCGTCGTTGAGCGTCTTCTGCACGGCCTCGGCGAAGAGTTCGCCGTCGAGTCCGAGGCCCTGCTCCACATCCACGCGGTAGGTGTACTTCTGTCCCTTGCCGGGCGCCTTGTCGACCCCCTGGATCGCGTCGAACTTCCCCGAGCCGTGGAGCTTGGCACTGAGCGGGTACTTCGTGTCCATCTTCTGCTCGTACGTCAGCGGCGCCACGGCGACCGAGGACGAGGGCGACGGCTGCCCGGCCGCGTCGGGGGCGGCGTCCCGCGCGTCCCGGGCCTGGTCGGTCGCGGACTGCGCGCCCTCGGCGGTACCGCGTCCGTCGGTGACCTGCCCGGCCACGACGACGGCGAGCACGGTGACGACCGCGGCGGCCGCGATGCCGGTGAAGGCCCGGCCCTTGCCGCCCTTGCCCGCCGAGGGCCTGCCGGCGGGTGGCTGGCCGTCGGAGTCGGGGCGGCCGTCGGTGTCGGCGTGGACACCGGTGTCGTCGTCGGGCCAGTCGGTGACGGTGGCGCCGTACGGGTCGGACCGATGAGCGGCGGAGAGATGCGCAGCGGCAGGCGCTCCGGCCCCTCTGACGGTCCCGTTCGCGGGAACGGGCCCGCGGGGACCACCGGGGCCGCGAGAGCCGCCGGGCGCGAAGAAGTCGATGTCGTCGTCGAACGCGTCGACGTAGTCCTGTCGCGGCCCCGACCGCGTTCCGGACGGACTCTGCCGCTGCCTCGGAGGAGCGGTGCCCGGCCCGGCGGCGGTGTTGCCGCCCGGCCCCTGACCGCTCAACTCCCCCCAGCCACGCCCGGATTCACGCTGCTCGGGATGCCCACCGCGAACCCGCGGCACGCCCTGGGCGGGCGTCCCGTCGGGAAGCCGGGGGAACCCATGCGCAGGCGTCCCGTCCGGAAGCCGGGGGAACCCATGCGCAGGCGTCCCATCCGGAAGCCGAGGAAACCCATGCGCAGGCGTCCCATCCGGAAGCCGAGGAAACCCATGCGCAGGCGTCCCATCCGGAAGCCGAGGAAAGCCGCGCGCCGGCGCCCCCTCCGGCTGTCTCGGGCCGCCGCCCTGCGCGGGCACCCGGTACCCGACCGTCCCGCCGGCCGGTCCAACCCCCAGCCCCGGACCAACCCCCGGCACCGACCCCGGCGGCCCGTACTCGCGCCCCCGTACTCCCTCGGCGCCCGCCTGGCCCGTGCCGCTCTTGACCGGTGAACTGCCTGTGTCGGGCCCCTTTTTGGGAGCGGGCCCGCGTCGACTGTGGCGTCCCACGCCGCGCCTCAGCTCCCCACGATGGTGGTGTCGGCCCCGTCACCGGAAACCGCTGCGGCGTCTCCCCCTGTGTCCGAGGCTTCCTCACCGGAGGTGCCCGCGGAGCCGTCACGCCCGTCAGAGCGTCCCACGGAAGCGTCGGGTTCTCCCAGGGAACCGCCGGAAGCTCCGTTGTCCGCGGCCAGGGCCCGCGCGTCCGTGGCGAACTCCCTGAACGCCCCCGCCAAGGTCTCCGGGTACTCCATCATCGCCACGTGCCCGGCCTCGGGCAGTGTCAGCAGCCGGGAGTCGCGGAAGGCTCGGGCCGCCTTCTGGGCCATGCGGAAGCCGACGAGCTGGTCGCGACCGCCGTAGACGAGCAGCGTGGGTGCGAGGACGCGCTCGGCCTGGCGCCACAGCGCGTGCTGGCCGCCCAGCGTGTACGCGTTCACCAGTCCGCGCGCGGAGCGCGTCATCGCGTCCCAGAAGTACGGCAGTTGGAGCCGTCGTTCCATCTCCTCGACCGCGTGCCGGAAGCCCTCCGGGGTGACGCGCGCGGGGTCGCCGTAGCACAGGGCCATGACCCCGCGGACGCGCTGCTCGGCCGTCCAGTCCTTGCTGTAGCGGGTGAACAGACCGGCCACGCCGGGCAGCGCCAGCAGCCCGGTGGGCACGGCGGTGCGCTGGACGCGGATCTCGGGGAGGGCCGGCGAGACGAGGGTGAGGGTGCGCACCAGGTCCGGCCGCACCGCTGCGACGCGCGTGGACACCGCGCCGCCGAGGGAGTTGCCGAAGAGGTGGACGGGCCCGCGGCCGGACGCGTCGAGATGGCGGATCACCGCGCGCGCGTGAGCGGTGATCGAGTAGTTGCCGTCGTCCGGCGGCGGGGAGTCGCCGAAGCCCGGCAGGTCGACGGCCTCGCCGTCGAGCTCGCCCTCCAGCTGTTCCATCATCGCCGACCAGTTCTGCGAGGAACCGCCGAGGCCGTGGACGTACAACGCGGGCGGCAGCCCCTCGCGCGCGGGCGGCCTCGAACGCACCGTCAGGGTGATCCCCGGCAGCCTCACCGAACGCAGCCGCTCACCTTCACCGACCCTGACGGGTGCCACTTTCGGAAGGACGGTGGCGGGCGGCACGAAGGGCAGCTCGGTCGAAGACATGCGGCAATGTTACGAGACGATCACGCAGTGGTTCATGTGTTCGCCATCACAAGCATCTGTACGAGGTGTGCGGGCGGCGGGCGGGCGGTGGGGCACGCACATCGATGGCGTCCAGATCGCGTGTCTCCTAGGCTCGTACGCAGGGCACCCGAATGTGGCCCCCTGTGTGCATCAGGGACGTTCTAGGAAGGGAGCCCACCATGACCTACGACCCCACCGACCCCGAAGCCTTCGCCGACCCGGGGGCCTTCGAGGAGGAGGACGACGCCGTCGAGCTCGATGTCGAGGCCCCCGAGGGCGACGCGGCCGAGCAGCACACCGAGGTCGCGCGCGACCGCGACGACCCGCTGACCGGCGTCGACCCCGACCGGGCCAACGAGGCCGACCTCGTGGAACAGGCCCGAGTCGTCTCGATCGACGAGGACGACTATCGGTGACACGGCCATCGGCGACACGGCGATCGGTGACACGGCGATCGGTGACACGAGCGCCGGTGACGCCGGAACGGCGAGAAGCGGTCGGCAATGCACTCATCAGGGCATTCCTGAGCAGGAACAGGGCGGCCACTGCCCACTAGATGCCCGTTTAAAACCTTTGCGTGGCTTTCGTCACCGTCCGGTCCGTGAAATTCTGCGTTCGCACCGCGCACAGCAGGGTTACCGAAAAGTACGATGGCGGCGCGGCGCACACCGCATGTGGACGACATTGGGAGGCGGCGTGACAGCCATCGAGCAGACAGAGGCGGCACGCCCGCGGGGGACGCGCCTGCCGCGCCGTGCCCGACGGAACCAGCTGCTGGGCGCCGCACAGGAAGTCTTCGTGGCACAGGGCTACCACGCGGCCGCCATGGACGACATCGCCGAGCGGGCCGGTGTCAGCAAGCCGGTGCTCTACCAGCACTTCCCGGGCAAGCTCGACCTTTATCTCGCGCTGCTGGACCAGCACTGCGAGTCCCTGATCCAGGCGGTGCGCACCGCGCTCGCGTCGACGAGCGACAACAAGCAGCGCGTACGGGCGACCATGGACGCCTATTTCGCGTACGTCGAGGACGACGGCGGCGCCTTCCGCCTGGTCTTCGAGTCGGACCTGACCAACGAGCCCGCGGTGCGCGAGCGCGTCGACAAGGTCACCGTCGAGTGCGCGGAGGCGATCTCCGAGGTCATCGCGGAGGACACTGGTCTCTCGCGCGCGGAGTCGATGCTGCTCGCGTCCGGCCTCGGCGGTCTCGCCCAGGTGGTGGCCAGGTCCTGGCTGCACAGCGACCGCAGCGTCCCGCGCGACCAGGCGGTCCAGCTGCTGACGTCGCTGGCGTGGCGCGGCATCGCCGGATTCCCGCTGCACGGCACCGATCACCACTGAAAACCGGCAGGATCACGAACGAACGCCCCGCACGCACGCGTGCGGGGCGTTTGTTCCCGTCCGATGTTCGCTGTTGGCGTTCTCGGGCGGAGCGTGTACGTCCCCTCACCGGGCTAATGTGTGCTGGGTACGGCGCGGAAGGTCGCGCACTTCACTGACCGTCGGAGGGACATACCGTGGAGGTCAAGATCGGCGTGCAGCACGCGCCCCGCGAGATCGTTCTGGAGAGCGGTCAGAGCGCCGACGAGGTCGAGCGGGCGGTGGCGGAGGCGCTGGCCGGCAAGTCTCAGCTGCTGAGCCTCGTGGACGAGCACGGCCGCAAGGTCCTCGTCCCGGCCGACCGTCTCGCGTACGTCGAGCTCGGTGAGCCGGCTCCGCGCAAGGTGGGCTTCGGCGCGCTGTAGGCAGACGCATGAAGAGGGGCCCGGCGGCCGGAAGGCGCCGGGCCCCTCTTCGTGTCGCGGGTGAGTTCATCTCCTCCACGTATGGAGCACGGGGAGCACACACAGGAGGATTGCATTCCGCAGGTCACGGGTATGACGGGCTACGACCGTGATGCGCAGTGTGGCCGTGTGGGAGGGACCCCATGATGTTGTTCGAAGCGCTCGGCTCCGCTCTGCTCGGTCTCGTGCTGGCGGGGGTGGCGGCGCACCGCCTCGCCCACCGTCTGCCGGCCCGCTCCCTGGTCCTCGCGACGGGCACCGCGGGAGCCCTGTTCGGCGCCTTCGTGACCCACACCGCGCTGGACCCCGGCAGCATCCTGCTGATCTTCCTGGGCGCCGCGGTGGTCTCGGTGGCGTCCCTGTCCCTGCTCCTGCGCCCGTCGGGAAGACTCCGCCGTTCGGCGACGGCGTGAGAAAGGGCGACGGAAACCCCCCTTAGGGGCGCGAACTTCAGGGGCGCGAACCTCAGGGGCGCGAGGAACTCCAGGGACGCCAGGAACCGCGCGACCGACGCCGGACGGCCCACGGTCGCCCGGCACCCCGACGCCCGACCCCCCGCTCCGACTATCGGGCGCTACGCCGCCAGGCCGAGCGCGGCCATCCGCTTGGTGTGCGCCTCGGTGATCCGGGAGAACATCCGTCCCACCTCGGCGAGGTCGAACCCGTCCGCGACACCCCCGACGAGCATCGTCGACAACGCGTCCCGGTCCGCGACGACCCGCTGCGACTGCGACAGGGCTTCCCCCATCAACCGCCGTGCCCACAGCGCGAGTCGGCCGCCCACGCGCGGATCCGCGTCGATCGCCGCCCGCACCTTCTCTACGGCGAACCCGGCGTGCCCGGTGTCGTCGAGGACGGCCAGCACCAGCTCGCGCGAGTCCGTGTCGAGCCGCGCCGCGACCTCCCGGTAGAAGTCACTGGCGATCGAGTCGCCGACGTACGCCTTGACGAGCCCTTCCAGCCAGTCCGAGGGCGCCGTCTGCCGGTGGAAGCCGTCCAGGGCCGCGACGAACGGCTCCATGGCGAGCGTCGGCTCCTCGCCGATCTCCGTGAGGCGGTCGCGCAGCTTCTCGTAGTGGTGGAACTCTGCGGACGCCATCTTCGCCAGCTCCGCCTTGTCCGCAAGCGTGGGCGCCAGCTTCGCGTCCTCCGCGAGCCGCTCGAAGGCCGCCAGTTCGCCGTACGCGAGCGCGCCGAGCAGGTCGACGACCGCGGCTCGGTACTGCGGGTCGGCGGAGGCCTTCGTCCAGTCCTGGGCGGCGACACCGGTGCGCTCGACGGTGGGTTCGGCAGGGGTCTCGGAGGCGTTGTCGGGCTTGTCAGAGGTCGTCATGAAGCGCACAATAGCCCGCTCTCCGGACGGCGGAAGGCCCTGGTCAATCAGTGTGACGACGACTACGTGACCAAATCGGCCATCGCATGTGCGCGATTCCGGGGTATGGTGGTAATGCGCCTGCTGGTACGACGGCACTTTCCCAGTGCACCGCACCTCGACAGGCCGCACGTATGAGGATGCCCGGTCGGTGGCCCGATCGGCTCCGACCCGACAGCCCTCCTCGCCCGTACGGCACAGTGCGTACGGGGTTCGGAGGGGGACCCTCAGCGGTACGAGCGCTAGAGCGTCGGCAGTGGTCCCGTGCCATTACGGCTCAACCCGTAAGGCAGCCGACGTCCCCAGCACGGTAGACGACCCCCCGCGCTCGCCTCGCACCGCGCACACAGAAGAGGCAGCACCCTGACTACGACTTTCCGCGATCTCGGAATTCTCACCGAGACGGCCGAGGCCCTCGAAGCCGTCGGCATCATCAACCCGTTCCCCATCCAGCAGATGACGCTCCCGGTGGCCCTCTCCGGCTCCGACGTCATCGGCCAGGCCAAGACCGGCACCGGCAAGACGCTGGGCTTCGGCCTTCCGCTCCTCGAGCGCGTCACCGTCCCCGCCGACGTCGAGGCCGGCCGCGCCAAGCCCGAGGCCCTGACCGACGCCCCGCAGGCGCTCGTCGTCGTCCCCACGCGCGAGCTGTGCACCCAGGTCACCAACGACCTGCAGACCGCGGGCAAGGTGCGCAACGTACGCGTCCTCGCCATCTACGGCGGCCGTGCCTACGAGCCCCAGGTCGAGGCCCTCAAGAAGGGCGTCGACGTCGTCGTCGGCACCCCGGGCCGACTGCTGGACCTCGCGGGCCAGAAGAAGCTCAACCTGGGCCACATCAAGGCGCTCGTCCTCGACGAGGCCGACGAGATGCTCGACCTGGGCTTCCTGCCCGACGTCGAGAAGATCATCAACCTGCTGCCGGCCCGCCGCCAGACGATGCTGTTCTCGGCGACCATGCCGGGCGCGGTCATCGGTCTCGCGCGCCGCTACATGTCGCAGCCCACGCACATCAACGCCACCTCGCCCGACGACGCGGGCAGGACGGTCGCGAACACCAAGCAGCACGTGTACCGCGCGCACAACATGGACAAGCCCGAGATGGTCGCGCGCATACTGCAGGCCGACGGCCGGGGACTGGTCATGGTCTTCTGCCGCACCAAGCGCACCGCTGCCGACCTGGCCGACCAGCTCCAGCAGCGCGGCTTCGCCGCCGGCGCGGTCCACGGCGACCTGGGCCAGGGCGCCCGTGAGCAGGCGCTGCGCGCCTTCCGCAACGGCAAGGTGGACGTCCTCGTCTGCACCGACGTCGCCGCCCGTGGTATCGACGTCGAGGGCGTCACGCACGTCATCAACTACCAGTCTCCCGAAGAGGAGAAGACGTACCTGCACCGCATCGGCCGTACCGGTCGCGCGGGTGCCAAGGGCATCGCGATCACCCTCGTCGACTGGGACGACATCCCGCGCTGGCAGCTGATCAACAAGGCGCTGGAGCTCAACTTCAACGATCCGCCGGAGACGTACTCCACCTCCCCGCACTTCTACGAGGAGCTGAACATCCCCGCGGGCACCAAGGGTGTCCTGCCGCGGGCCGAGCGCACGCGCGCCGGGCTCGGGGCGGAGGAGCTGGAGGACCTGGGCGAGACGGGCGGGCGCGGTGCACGCGGTCGCGGTGACCGTGACCGGGGTCGCGGACGTGGTGGCCGGGACGAGTCCCGCTCCGCCGACCGCGAGCGTTCGGACCGTACGCCGCGCCGTCGCCGCCGTACTCGCAGCGGGACCCCGCTGGACGCGACGGCCCCCGCCGAGGCGGTCGCCCCGTCGGAGCCCACCGCGGCCGAGGACACCACCGCGACCCGCACCCCGCGCCGCCGTCGCCGCACCCGCGGCGGGGCGTCCGACGCGGTGCCGGCCACGACGACCACGGCAGCGGCACCGGTGGAGCCGGTCGCCTCCGAGGCCGCGGAGTCCGCCGTCACGACGGCTGAGGGCCCGTCCCTCGACACCGAGACCCCGTCCAAGCCGCGCCGCCGCCGGACCCGCAAGACCGCGGAGACGCCGGCCGTGGTGGAGACGGTGGTCGAGGCCGCGCCGGTCGCGGAGGCCGCACCGGTCGCCGAAACCGCTCCGGAGGCCCCGGCCACGAAGCCGCGCCGCACCCGTAAGACGGCTGCCGCGGCTCCGGCCGCCGCCGAGGCAGCGCTCGACACGGCCGAGGCCACGGAAGCCAAGCCGCGCCGCCGCACCCGCAAGGCCGCCGAACCGGCCGCCACCGCCACCGCCACCGAGATCCCGGTCCAGACGGCCCAGGAACCCGAAGCGGCCGAGGCCACCAAGCCCCGGCGGACCCGCAAGACCGCCGCCGCGAAGGCCGCCGAAGCAGCAGTGGACACCGCGGAAGGCACGGCCACCAAGCCGCGCCGCACCCGCAAGACCACGGCCACCGCCGAGGTCGCCACGGAGACGGCGGTCGACACGGCCGAGGCCACCGAGGCCAAGCCGCGCCGCACCCGCAAGACGGCTGCCGCGGCTCCGGCCGCCGCCGAGGCAGCGCTCGACACGGCCGAGGCCACGGAAGCCAAGCCGCGCCGCCGCACCCGCAAGGCCGCCGAACCGGCCGCCACCGCCACCGCCACCGAGATCCCGGTCCAGACGGCCCAGGAACCCGAAGCGGCCGAGGCCACCAAGCCCCGGCGGACCCGCAAGACCGCCGCCGCGAAGGCCGCCGAAGCAGCAGTGGACACCGCGGAAGGCACGGCCACCAAGCCCCGCCGCACCCGCAAGACCACGGCCACCGCCGAGGTCGCCACGGAGACGGCCGAGGCCGCGCCCCGTCGGCGTACGACCCGCAAGGCCGCCGAGCCCGCGGTGACCGCCGAGATCCCGGCGCAGGCGGACCAGGAGCCGAAGGCGGCCGCACCCCGCCGCCGGACCCGCAAGACGGCCGCCGCGGAGCCCGCGGACAGCTGATTCGACGCCGACGGCCCGGTCCCTGGTGGAGGGACCGGGCCGTCGGCGTTCCCGGAGGCGTCCCACAGCAGCCGACGCCGACGCCCCCACCTAGGGGCGCGGGGAACTGCGCGACGAGCCCTCCACACCCCCGCGGCACCCCCTCCGTCACCCCCCCCCGCCGCACCCCTACGCCACCACCCACACCCCCGCGGCGCCCTCTTCCGCACCACCCACCACTCCCGCGGCGCCCTCTTCCGCACCACCCACCACTCCCACACCACCCCTACGACCCGAACCCTCCACCCCCGCCCGCTACCCTCACCCCGTGAGCACCCGTGCCGTCTTCACCCCGCCGCCCGGCGCCCGCGTCCACCCCCTGCGCACCGCGCGCGGCGAGTTCGCGGCGGTGGAGTCGGCCGTGCCCCCCGGTGTCGCCCCGAAGGGCACCGCGCTGCTGCTGCCCGGGTTCACGGGCAGCAAGGAGGACTTCACGCTGCTCCACGAGCCGCTGACCGCGCGCGGATACCGGGTCGTGGCCGTGGACGGGCGGGGCCAGTTCGAGTCGGACGGGCCGCAGACCGACGAATCCGCTTACGCGCGAGGCGAGTTGGCGCGGGATGTGCTCGCCCAGGCCGCCGCCCTGGGCACGCCCCTGCACCTGGTCGGGCATTCCCTGGGCGGTCAGATCGCCCGGGCCGCCGTACTGCTGGACCACTCCCCGTTCCTCTCCTTCACCCTCGTCTCCTCGGGCCCCGCGCAGATCTCCGACTCCCAGCAGCAGCGCGTGAAGCTGCTGCGGGACGCGCTTGGTGTGATGTCGATGGCCGAGGTGTGGGACGCGATCCTGGCCATGGGCCCACCGGAGGAGGTCGGCGGCCCCGCCAAGGGCATCGGGGACATCGCACAGCTGCGCCGCCGCTGGCTCGGCAACAAGCCCGCCCAACTCCTCGCGACGGGAGGCCAGTTGTGCACGGAGACGGATCTGGTCGGCGAACTCGCCGCCGTCCCGCTGCCGTTCCACGTGCTGTCCGGCTCGCAGGACGACACCTGGCCGGTCCCCCTCCTCGACGACATGGCCGTACGCCTGAATGCCCGCCGTACGGTGATCCCGGGGGCCGACCACTCCCCCAACGCCGACCAGCCCCTCCCCACGGCCCACGCCCTGGCCGACTTCTGGGACAGCGTCGGCGCGTAAGAGGTCCGAGCGGCCCGAGGGGTCAGTACTGCCCCTGCAGGTGCTCCCAGAACCCGTCGCGCAGAGCCCGTCGCAGATCGGCCTGCCCCCGCAGGGAGTACTGAAGGAGGCCTTCCGCCTCCACCAGCAGGTCCTGGTCCACCGAGCCCGGCAGATAGGGATGCCCGGGCAGCAGCTCCTGCAGCGCCGCCCGCCCCCGCTCCGCGAGCCACTTCGCGGCGATCTGCGCGCCCACGAAACGGACGTCGTCGCGGGCGGGCCGGGTGGCGGTCGCCTCGTAGGGGACGGCGGCGCGCCGCACGACGTACGGCTTGAAGAAGTCGAGGTCGAGGGTGCGCTGGCTGTCGACCTCCCACAGGAGTGGTTCCGCCTGGTTGCGGCCCTCGGGGGCCTCGATGCCCCACAGGTGGACACGGGCGCCGTAGCCCTGGGCCGCCTCGACCGCCGAGACCAGGTCCTCGTCCCCGCCCAGGAGCGCCGCGTCGCTGATCGCGCGGTGGCGGGCCAGGGACTCCAGGTCGGAGCGGATCAGCGAATCGACGCCCTTCTGCTGGTTGTTGGCGTTGAGGTTGCCCAACCGGACCTTCACGTCCGGGAGTTCGGCGATGGACTGCTGCTCCGCGGTGTGGATACGGCGTCTCGCGCCGTCGTACCAGTAGACCCTCAGCAGTCTGCTGTCGGCGAAGATGCTTCTGGCCCGGTCGATGAGGGCCTCGATCAGGCCCTCGGCGTCGAGGTCGAAGGCACGACGGTCCTCGGTGCCGGTGACGAGGCGTCCCGCGGCCGCGTAGAGGTATCCCGCGTCGACGAAGATCGCATGCGTCGAGGGCGTCTTCGCCACCTCGGCGAGCATGCGTGTGAGCAGCTCGTTGGTGCGGTCGATGCGGGCGCTCAGGGGCGCCAGGTCGTCGTTCATCGCCACCATTGTCCCGGCGGTCACGCTGCGAACACAACCGGTCCCAAGGAGTCTCCGAAGACTCACTTACCGGTCAGTAGTTAGCCGTTCGAAAAATTTATTTAGCGTAGGGAATGTTTGTAACACGCATCCCGTTGACTCCATGTGTACGCAGTAATTCTCCGCAGGAGGATGACCAGACGAAGGGAGAAGCCATGCGCTTCGAAATCATGCGACTCGACGACGTCGACGGCACGCCCGTGGACAGCACTGTCGTGGACGCCGCCTCCGTCAATCGGATCGTTCAGCAGGCCGCCGCGACAGGACAGCGGCTCTGGATCCGTCCCGCCGTCACCACGGCCTCGTAACAGACGGCACAGACGACTCAAGACGACACAGACGACTCGACGACACACACGCGGATCACCGCAGAAGCTTCAGGGCCCCGGTCTCGGACCGGGGCCCTTTCAGCTTGCCCGGATCACCTGGGTGATCCCGTTGATGATCTGCTGCACGGCGATCGCGGAGAGCATCATGCCCGCGAGCCGCGTCACCAGCACGACGCCGCCGTCCTTGATGACCCGGATGATCAGCAGCGAGTACCGCATGACCAGCCACAGCACGACATGGATGGCGAGGATGGCCGCCCACACCGACACCTGCGTGGCGACGCTGTGGGCCTTCTGCACGGCGAGGATGACGGAGACGATCGCGCCCGGTCCCGCGAGCAGCGGCATGCCCAGGGGTACGAGCGCCACGTTCACGTCCTTGGTCTGCTTCGGCTCGTCCGTCTTGCCGGTGAGCAGGTCTAGCGCGATCAGCAGGAGCAGCAGCCCGCCCGCGATCATCAGCGCGGGCACGGAGACGTGCAGGTAGTTCAGGATCTGGTGGCCCAGGAGCCCGAAGACGGCGATGACACCGCCCGCCACGCAGACGGCCTGGAAGGCCATCCGTTTCTGCACCTTGCCGGGCCGGCCGGCGGTCAGGGCGAGGAAGATCGGGGTGATCCCGGGGGGATCCATGATCACGAACAGGGTGAGGAAGAGCGAGCCGAAGACGGCGACGTCGAACATGACGGAACTGGCCTTACAGAAAGTGGTGGAACACGGCGCCGGGCGCGGCCTGCGGCACCGGATGACGGGAAGCGGGGTCGGACCTCAGATTCCGCCGGTCCCCGGGACGGGAAAGGCGCCCGTCGCCCGGCGCGTGATCTCCCCGTACACCTCGGGGTCGGTCGTGTACTCGCCGAGGGCGACCGTCTTGCGGCTGCCGTGGTAGTCACTGGAGCCGGTGACGAGGAGTCCGAGGTCCGCGGCGAGCCCGCGCAGCCGTACGCGCGTGTCCTCGTCGTGGTCCATGTGGTCGACCTCGATGCCGTCGAGTCCGGCGGCGGTCATCTTGGCGATCGCGGACTCCGGGACGGTGCGACCGCGCTTGCTCGCGCCCGGGTGGGCGAACACGGTGACTCCGCCGGCCGCCTTGACCAGCCGGATCGCCTCGAAGGGGTCGGTCTCGTGCTTGGCCACGTGGGCCCGCCCGCCGTCGGCCAGCCAGTCGGTCGTGAAGGCGGCGTCCACGCTCGGCACGACCCCGAGTTCGACGAGCGCGGTGGCGACGTGCGGCCGTCCGACGGATCCGTCCCCGGCGATCCGCGCCACCTGCTCCCAGGTGACGGGCACGCCCAGCTCCTGGAGCCTGGCGACCATCGCGCGCGCCCTGGGCACCCGGTCGTCCCGCACCAGCTCGCGCTCGGCGAGCAGCTCCGGCTCCTCGGGGTCGAACAGGTAGGCCAGCATGTGCATGGACACCCCGTCGATCCGGCAGGACAGCTCGGCCCCGGTGACGAGGGTCAGGCCCTTGGGCAGCGCGGCCACGGCCTCGCCGTGCCCACGTGTCGTGTCGTGATCGGTGAGGGCGACGACGTCCAGCCCGGCAGCGGCGGCGTTGCGCACCAGCCCGGCGGGCGTGTCGGTGCCGTCGGAGGCGGTGGAGTGGGTGTGCAGATCGATACGCACGACGCGGACTCCAGACGCTGACGGAACACAAGAGGACGCTCAAGGATAACCGGATTTTCCAGCTCCCCTGTCACACCCGCAGCGCGGGTACGCCCCCTACAGTCAGGGCTTCAGCAGCCGGGGCGACAGCGCCCCGCAGGGCACCAGCTCGACCTCGGCCCCCGCATCCCGCAGATCCGTCAGCACCAGCTCGTCGTACATCAGCAGTCCGGACTGCTCGGGCCAGACGACCGCCCACAGCCACATCCCGAGCGCCTCCCCCGCGAACACGGCTCTGTCCTCAGGTGCTCCCGAGACATGCCACAGCGGGGTCGGCCGACCGGCGGCCAGCACCTTCGCCTGGGGCGGTTTCTCCACGCTCATGTACGGTCCCGGATCCGGTCCGTCGATCCCCGCGTAGCGCGCCCCGAGCCCGACCCCGAGCTCCTCGGCGACCAGGATCAGCTCGCCGACGCCCCCGAGCGGTCCGGGTCCCGTGCAGGCCACGGCCGTGGCGCGACCGCCGCTTCGGTCGTCACCCGCGCAGGCCACGCCGGTGAACAGCCAGCCGACCGGCAGCGGCCACGGCATCCACACCGGCACCTGGGTGCGGTGCACCACGACGTCGAGGGCCTCGACACTGGGCGGGATCACGGGCTGCAGCGGATGCACGGTCCCGTGCAGATCGCACTGCCAGGCATCGGCGAAGAGTCCGGGAGCCCTGACCCGGCCACCACACTTCGGGCAACTGGGTTCGCCCCTCATAGGGCCCCACGGTCCTACCCTCGCCCCCTCACGTCAAGGACGATCACCCGTCCGGAGGGAAGCGGTTCGGCGGGCATCACCGGCCGGAACTAGATGCCCCTTGCATTTATTAGCCGACCTAACTTAGTATGTGTATATACCAACTATCTCAGAGGAGTGGAGGACCGACCATGGACCCCTTCGATGCGGGAGCCGGCGGCATCCTGCGCCAGCCGAAGGCCGTGTGGGCGACGGCGGGTGCGTCCGTCGTCGCCTTCATGGGCATCGGACTCGTGGACCCGATCCTGCCGTCGATCGCCCAGGGCCTGGACGCCACGGCCGGCCAGGTCTCCCTCCTGTTCACGTCGTACTTCCTGATCACCGCGATCGCGATGCTGGTCACCGGCTTCGTCTCCAGCCGCATCGGCGGCAAGAAGACCCTGCTGCTCGGACTCGCCCTCGTCGTGGTCTTCGCGGGACTCGCCGGCACCTCCGGCACGGTGGGCGAACTGGTCGGCTTCCGGGCCGGCTGGGGCCTCGGCAACGCCCTGTTCGTCTCCACGGCCCTCGCCGTCATCGTCGGCGCCGCGGCCGGCGGCAGCGCGGCGGCGATCCTGCTGTACGAGTCCGCCCTCGGCCTCGGCATGGCGTGCGGTCCGCTGGTCGGCGCCCTGCTCGGCAACGCCAGCTGGCGCTACCCGTTCTTCGGTACGGCCTTCCTGATGGCGATCGGCTTCCTGTGCGTCACGGTGTTCCTGAAGGAGCAGCCGAAGCCGGCCCGCAAGACGTCGCTGCTCGACCCGATCAGGGCACTCGGCCACGGCGGGCTCGCCTCGGCAGCGGTCTCGTCCTTCTTCTACAACTACACGTTCTTCACCGTGCTGGCCTTCACGCCCTTCGTGCTGGACATGACCCCGTACAAGTCGGGTGCCGTGTTCTTCGCCTGGGGTGTGCTGCTCGCCGTCTTCTCGGTGTTCGCCGCGCCGCGTCTGCAGGAGCGGTTCGGCTCGCTGAAGGTGCTCGGCGGCTCGCTCGTCCTGCTCGCGCTCGACGTGCTGGTCCTCGGCTACGGCAACCACACCGCGGCCGTGGTCTGCACGATCCTGTCCGGCGCCTTCATCGGCGTGAACAACACGGTCTACACGGAGCTCGCGCTCGGCGTCTCGGACGCCCCGCGGCCCGTGGCGAGCGCCGGCTACAACTTCGTGCGCTGGTTCGCGGCGGCCGCGGCTCCCTACTTCGCGCCGAAGATCGAGGAGTGGACCGACATCCACGTCCCGTTCGTGGTGGCGGCCGTGACCGCGGTACTGGGCGCGCTCGTGGTCGTCGTACGGCGCAAGGCGCTCACGCACGACGCCGAGGAGCTGGAGACGCGACACGCGACCGAGGACAGCGTCACCGTCTTTGCCAACTGAGGCCTTACGGACACCACTTGGTGAGCTTGCTCACGCAAGGCTCACTCCAGCGGGACGGACTTCCGGGACGGATCCCTGAGGTCCGTCCCGTTCGTCAGCCAGCGCTCCTGGAGGGCCTGGGCGCCGTGCACGCGCTTCCAGGCGGCCTCGTTCGGCGTCATCGGGAGCAACGGCAGGAAGTGCACCGGATCGAGGGGCTCGTCGAGCTCCAGGTCCTCGACCAGTCCGCCCGGCTCGGCGACCAGGACCGAGGTGAACGGCGCGCCGGGCCACAGGGGTTCGCCCACGTCGAGCGAGGCCCCCGGAGCCACGACCACGCCCTCGACCTGCGGGGACGCGGCGAGCACGGCGAGCGGGCGGAGCACCTTGTCGGTGTCGGCGAGCCCTCCCCGTACGGAGATGACCAGTTCGGCGCGCGGGCCCTTGACCGGGTCGGCGAGCACCGCGGTGGGGTCGCTCATCGGCTGGGCGGACATGCCGAGGGTGGCGTAGCGGACGACGTCCCCGTCGGTGAAGCGGAGCACCTCGATGCGGTCCGTGCCCAGGAATGTGACCGCCGCGCGCGCGTCCGGATCGCCCAGCGCACTGCGCAACCGGGCCTCGACGAGAGGAAGAACATCTGCCATGCGGCGAGCATAGAACTCGTCAGTACCGGGCAAAGCAGCGCCTTGACACTTCGGCCTGCTGATAGTCTGGCCCGGTCGTCGGGGCAGCACTCTGAAGCGTCGCGCATCGAGTCCCGACGCCAGTGAGACTCCCTTACGGGAATGGATCGTCCCTTACGAGGGACCGGCCGGAGGAGGTGGGGCTGTCATGGATCGAAGTCGACCTGGTAGTACCACTCGTTCTTCCGGCCGCTGATGCAGCTCTGTGACTTTCGGCAACCGCCGCCTCTCACGTTCGCGTCTTCGTGCGGAAGAGCACTTCGTTCGTTTTGCCTGATCTGTCTGATCGCCAGCAGTAGCTGAATCAGTAGCGAAGCTCGCCACCGCGACGGTGCGGTGCTCCCCGCTTTGTGGACGTGCCAAACACCCTTCCCCTGCCTCAAGGGCGGGGATACCCCTTGCAGGACGTCCCCATTCCGGGTAGTTCCATCCCTCGCCGGCGCCCTTTGTTGCCCGTCACGAAGGAGCCTGCCATGTCGATGATCCGTGACCTGCGTGCCGCCGTGCGCCCGTCGCGTCCCTCGCTGCGCAAGGACACCGGCGCGTACGACGCGACGCGCGACCCCTCCACGCCCTCCGCCGTAGTCGACTGCGCGGTCTACCGCGACGGCCGCCGGGTGGAGACCGACTGCCAGCTGGGCCCGCACGAGGCGATGCGCCAGGTGCGCCGCGACGGCGGGTTCGTGTGGATCGGTCTGCACGAGCCGAGCGAGGCCGAATTCTCCGGTATCGCAAGCGAGTTCGGGCTGCACCCGCTCGCCGTCGAGGACGCCGTCCAGGCCCACCAGCGGCCCAAGCTGGAGCGTTACGACGACTCCCTGTTCACCGTCTTCAAGACCATCCACTACGTCGAGCACGACGAACTCACCGCCAACAGCGAGATCGTCGAGACCGGCGAGGTCATGTGCTTCACCGGCCGGGACTTCTTCATCACCGTCCGGCACGGCGGCCAGGGCTCCCTCAGGGCGCTGCGCCACCGCCTCCAGGACGACCCCGAGCTGCTCGCCAAGGGCCCCTCCGCGGTGCTGCACTCCATCGCCGACCACGTCGTCGACGGCTATGTCGCGGTCGCCGACGCGGTGCAGGACGACATCGACGAGGTCGAGACCGAGGTGTTCACCCCGGGACGCGGCGGCAAGGTCTCGCGCGGTGTCGACTCGGCGCGCATCTACCAGCTCAAGCGCGAGGTGCTGGAGTTCAAGCGGGCCGTCGCCCCACTGCTGCGGCCCATGCAGCTGCTCAGCGAGCGGCCGATGCGGCTCGTGGACCCCGACATCCAGAAGTACTTCCGGGACGTCGCCGACCACCTCGCCCGCGTCCAGGAGCAGGTCCTCGGCTTCGACGAGCTCCTCAACTCGATTCTCCAGGCCAACCTCGCGCAGGCGTCCGTCGCCCAGAACGAGGACATGCGGAAGATCACGTCCTGGGCCGCGATCATCGCCGTACCGACGATGGTGTGCGGGGTCTACGGCATGAACTTCGACTACATGCCGGAGACGCACTGGCGGTTCGGCTACCCCGTGATCATGGCGATCACCGGTGTCATCTGCATGGGCATCCACCGCACCCTCAAGCGCAACGGCTGGCTCTAGAGTGGGCGCCATGGCAACCGAGCTGCTCGACCGGGCCCTCATCGAGGAGGCCACCAAGAAGTCCGGCCTCGTCTGGGTCGAGGGGCCCGGATCGCCGGCCCGTGCTCTGTGGCATGTCTGGCACGAGGGCGCGGCCTGTCTGGTCGGCGACGGGCCCGGTGAACAGCCGCTGCCCGGGCTGACCGACGGCGGTACCGCCGAGGTGACCGTCCGCAGCAAGGACAAGGGGGGCCGGCTGGTCTCCTGGGCGGCGAAGGTCGTGGAACTGCCGCCGGGGTCCGAGGCGTGGGAGGCGGCCGTCGGTGAGCTCAAGGGGAAGCGGCTCAACGCCCCCGACGGCGAGGCGATGACGGACCGTTGGTCGCGGGAGTGCCGGGTGCTCCGGCTCGAACCGACCGGGGTCACGGCGGCGCTGCCCGAGGGCGACCTGGCCGAACCGCCGCTGCCGACACCGGCGACCACGCGTGAGCCGATCCCGGCGGGGCTGCCGCGGCTGCTGATGAAACGGCGCAAACGCTAGGCCGGCGGCTGCTGGTTCAGCACGTCGGCACTGCTTCACGGCGTCGTCGGCAGCTGCTTCAGGATGCCGGCACCTCTTCAGGACGCCGGCACCGCTTCAGGACGTCGGCAGCTGCTTGCCGTAGTCCACCGTCTCGTCCTTGCCCGGCTCGGCCAGGGGGAAGTCCTTGCCCCAGGCGGAGAAGGTCAGCGTGCCCGCGCCGCCCGCGCGGGCGAGGCGCAGGGGGTACGGCTGTCCCTCCAGGGAGACGTCCAGCGTGCCGCCGTCGCCCTTGTCGCCCGTGATGCGGATCGTGCGGGTACCCGCCTGCTCGTGGTGGCCGTCGGTGTCCAGGCTGCCGTGCAGCGTCAGAAGTCCGTCGAGGAGAACGTCCTTGTCCGTGAAACCACTGAACTTCTTGTACGCCGGGTCGCCCGACGGCACCTTCACGTACTTGCCGTCGAGCTTGTCGGCGGCCGCGTCCGACTCCCCGCCCTTGCCGTCGGCCTGGGTCCAGAAGCCCGCGTCGGCCTTCAGGTACAGCTCCTCGCCGATCCGCAGCAGATGGAAGGTGGCCCCCTCCGCGGTGACCGATCCGGAGCCGCCGTCGGATTTCAGGCGCATGTCGAGTTTGTATGTGCGCCCGCTGGTGACCACGTTCCCCGACAGGCGCAGCGCGTCGGCGGACTCGGCGGCCGCTCGCGTCTTCGACTGGATCTGTTCGGCGGGCAGTTTGCCGACCCCGTTCGTGCCCGCGTCGGGGTCCTCGCTGCAGCCCGTCAGACCCGTTCCCGTGACGACCAGGGCGCACATCGCGCCCACCACAACGGTCCTGCGGGTACGGCCCTGGGGAATCGCGGTCACGGGTGGGGCTGCCTTTCCGACGAGGGTCCTTCAGCGGCGTACGGCAGCGTACCGGGGCCCCGGGCCCCGGGCGGAGCCAGTCCGTCCGGACTGCTCACCAGGGCGTATCCGATCGGTACGGGCTAGCCTGAAGCCCTCCCGAGCGGGCAATCCGGACAACGACCGACGAACAAAACACCCCGTACGCACACCCGTACGCGGCCTCGTACACAGCCTCGTATGCAAAGGAAGCACAGCCATGGCAGCCGGAGCCCCCCGGATCTTCGTCTCGCACCTCGCCGGTGTCGCCGTCTTCGATCCCAACGGTGACCAGGTGGGCCGCGTGCGCGATCTGGTCGTCGTGCTGCGCGTCGGGCGCAGGCCGCCCCGGGTGCTCGGCCTGGTCGTCGAACTCTCCACCCGGCGCCGCATCTTCCTGCCCATGACCCGGGTCACGAGCATCGAGTCCGGCCAGGTCATCACCACCGGTGTGCTCAACGTCCGGCGCTTCGAGCAACGGCCCACCGAGCGCCTGGTCTTCGGCGAGCTCCTCGACCGGCGGGTCACGCTCGTGGAGACGGGCGAGCAGGTCACCGTCCTCGACGCGTCGGTGCACCATCTGCCGGCCCGCCGGGACTGGGAGATCGACCGCGTCTTCGTCCGCAAGGGCGGCAAGGGCGGGGCGTTCCGGCGCAAGGGCGAGGCGCTGACCGTCGAGTGGTCCGCGGTCACCGGCTTCACGCTGGAGGAGCACGGACAGGGCGCCGAGAGCCTCCTGGCCACCTTCGAGCAGCTGCGCGCGGCCGACCTCGCCAACGTCCTGCACCACCTCTCCCCCAAGCGGCGCGCGGAGGTGGCGGCCGCCCTCGACGACGACCGCCTGGCCGACGTACTGGAAGAGCTCCCCGAGGACGACCAGATCGAGATCCTCGGCAAGCTGAAGGAGGAGCGGGCCGCCGACGTCCTGGAGGCCATGGACCCCGACGACGCGGCCGACCTGCTCTCCGAGCTCCCCACGGAGGAGCAGGAGCGGTTGCTGAGCCTGATGCAGCCCGGCGACGCGGCCGACATGCGGCGCCTGATGGCGTACGAGGAGCACACGGCGGGCGGTCTCATGACCACCGAGCCGATCGTCCTACGGCCGGACGCGACCGTCGCCGACGCGCTCGCCCGGGTCCGCAACGCCGACCTCTCCCCCGCCCTGGCCGCCCAGGTCTACGTGTGCCGCCCGCCGGACGAGACCCCGACCGGCAAGTACCTCGGCACGGTCCACTTCCAGCGGCTGCTGCGCGACCCCCCGTACACCCTCGTCAGCTCCATGGTCGACGACGACCTGCAGGCCCTCGATCCGGACGCGACCCTGCCGGTCGTCGCCGGGTTCTTCGCGACGTACGACATGGTCGCGGCGCCCGTGGTCGACGACTCGGGCTCGCTGCTCGGCGCGGTGACCGTGGACGACGTACTCGACCACATGCTGCCCGAGGACTGGCGGGAGACGGAGTTCGACGCGGAGGGTGCGGAGGGGGTGGCCCACCATGACGCCTGAGCGCGAGACCCCGAACCGCGAGCGCAGCTCCGCCGGTGCCCGCGAACGCACTCCGTCCGGCGCCACGGCGACGAGCCGTCCCCGGGCCCGCCTCGACCAGCCGCGCCCGCCGCGCCGCAGGCTGCTGCCCGAGTGGGACCCTGAGGCGTTCGGACGCCTGTCGGAACGCATCGCCCGCTTCCTCGGCACCGGCCGGTTCATCGTCTGGATGACGATCGTCATCATCGCGTGGGTGCTGTGGAACATCTTCGCGCCCGGTGACCTGCGCTTCGACAACTACCCGTTCATCTTCCTCACCCTGATGCTGTCCCTCCAGGCCTCCTACGCCGCCCCGCTGATCCTGCTCGCGCAGAACCGGCAGGACGACCGGGACCGGGTCAACCTGGAACAGGACCGCAAGCAGAACGAGCGGTCGATCGCGGACACCGAGTACCTGACCCGCGAGATCGCCTCGCTCAGGATCGGCCTCGGGGAGGTGGCGACCCGTGACTGGATCCGCTCGGAGCTCCAGGACCTGATGAAGGAGCTGGAGGCGAGGCAGCACGACGGGCATGTCACATTCCCGTCAGAACGGCTGAATCGGCCGTCGGGACGTGACGTAGAAGACCGTTGACGGGCTTACTGGAGGGCCTGCCGGGGGCCGTACCATCGTCTTATGGCTAGCGAAGACGCGGTGCGCGAGGCACTGGCGACGGTGAACGACCCCGAGATCAACCGCCCCATCACCGAGCTCGGGATGGTCAAGTCGGTCGAGATCGGGGCGGACGGGGCGGTCGCGGTCACCGTGTACCTGACGGTCTCCGGCTGTCCGATGCGCGAGACGATCACGCAGCGCGTCACGGACGCGGTCTCCGCGGTGGAGGGCGTCACGCGCGTGGACGTCACGCTCGACGTGATGAGCGACGAGCAGCGCAAGGAGCTGGCGACGGCCCTGCGGGGCGGCCAGACCGAGCGCGAGGTGCCCTTCGCGAAGCCGGGCTCCCTCACGCGCGTGTACGCGGTCGCGTCCGGCAAGGGCGGCGTCGGCAAGTCTTCGGTGACGGTGAACCTTGCGGCGGCGATGGCGGCGGACGGCCTGAAGGTCGGTGTCGTGGATGCCGACATCTACGGCCACTCGGTGCCGCGCATGCTGGGCGCCGACGGCCGGCCGACCCAGGTCGAGAACATGATCATGCCTCCGTCGGCGAACGGCGTGAAGGTCATCTCGATCGGCATGTTCACGCCGGGCAACGCGCCGGTGGTGTGGCGCGGCCCCATGCTCCACCGCGCGCTCCAGCAGTTCCTGGCGGACGTCTACTGGGGCGACCTGGACGTCCTGCTGCTCGACCTGCCCCCCGGCACGGGCGACATCGCGATCTCGGTGGCCCAGCTGGTCCCGAACGCGGAGATCCTGGTGGTCACCACGCCCCAGCAGGCGGCGGCGGAGGTCGCCGAGCGCGCCGGCTCCATCGCGGTCCAGACCCACCAGAAGATCGTCGGCGTGGTCGAGAACATGTCCGGCCTGCCCTGCCCGCACTGCGGCGAGATGGTCGACGTCTTCGGCACGGGCGGCGGCCAGTCGGTGGCCGACGGCCTGACCCGCACGACGGGAGCAACGGTCCCGGTCCTCGGCTCCATCCCCATCGACGTCCGCCTCCGCGAGGGCGGCGACGAGGGCAAGCCGGTCGTCCTGACGGACCCGGACTCCCCGGCGGGCGCTGCGCTGCGGGGGATCGCGGGGAAGCTGGGGGGACGGCAGCGGGGGCTTTCGGGGCTTTCGCTGGGGATTACGCCCAAGAACAAGTTCTGAGACGGGAGGAGGCCCTGCGGGCGAACCCGGCAGGGCCTCCTCACGGACCGTCGTCGAACTATTCGGTGAGGAAGACGATCCTCATCCGACTTGCCAGCCCGGCCTCATCCGCCAACACCTTGACCCGGACCTGTCCCCTACGCCTACGAACGGTGAAGCGCACCACATCGTTGGCGTCATGAATCGTGATCGAGCCTGTATTTGTAGCGATCTCGCCGTCGAAGTAGACCACCCCGTCTGCACGACCCGAATCCGACTCAAAGATTCCGAGCTCCACCGGACCGTCCACTGAAGGCTGGACCGACAGGTAGACGGAATCGGGGCCGGCGCTCACGTACTCGGTAGCGGGATCCCAGTCCTCGTGCAGACAGGCGCTCTCCGGGTCCTCGACCATGACAAACACATGATCGACGAAAAACGTGGCCCCGCGCCTCCGAACGTCGCATCGCCCTCCCTACCGAATGCGTCAACTCGCTGAAGACTCACCGGGAACAGCAGGAGGAAGCACGCCGGGCCGCGGGAATGGACTGGTTGGACAACGGCCTCGTGTTCACCACCGGTAGTCCTCTCGAACCCGCCAATCTCACCCGCAGCTTCAGCCGACTCCTCCACCGGGCCGGGCTCCGCCGCATCCGGTTCCGCGACCTCCGACACTCGACCGCCACCCTGCTCCTGGAACAGGGCGTCGATCTTGTCATCATCAAGGAACTGCTCAGCCACGCTCACATCGGCGTCACCGTCGGCGTCTACGCCCACGTCCGACTCCGACTCCGCCTCCAACGCCAAGCCATCGGACACCCTCGGCAACGCCCTCGCTGCCCAGGACGACGACCCTGACGACCCGCCCGCAGCAGCCGTCGTCCGCTGACGTTGCCGTCACCTTTGCCGTCAGACGCCCAAGAAGCCCCCCGGAACGAATCCGGCGGGGCTTCTTGCGCTCCGAGAGGGGGCGATTCACCGCTATGTCAAGACGAAAGGCATCACGCAGAGACGAGAACCTATCGTGCCGTTCGACTTGCCGGACAGATCCCCTCCGTCAGAGGTTGTGGATCACCACGACTCATCGCCCGTCAGAACGATGATTACCTCATCAGGCTCATCGGTTCCGTCTCCGTAGACGTCGACCCGATTATCTACATTCGGAACGGGAATCAGCAGTCTCACCGATTCGTTCGGATCCGAAATTTCGAGGGATGCCTTGGGGAGAGTCAGATTCCCTGAGTACACAAGGACCTTTCCACTCGGCTGGTAAGGCCCCTGCACACATTGGACTGACGCCGGACCACTGGCAGCTTGCTGCACCGCAATGAACAAGGAGTCCGGACCACCGTGCACTACGTCAGCAGCCGCGTCCCAGCCTGCATGGTTGTCGACACTCCCAGGCGCGGCAGCAACAACCAGACCGTGGGCGAACCTTGTCGTGCACGAGGCGAAGAGCATCACTAAATCCACCTACAGTCATGGTTTCCACACCGGGAAGTCATAGTACTCCTTGAGTAGCGTGCGCACGATCCCGCCCTGCTGTTTGGAACATGCCTTGCAGTGCGGATACAGAGTCCACGGACCGTTGGGCGCGAGCTTATTCGGCGGATTGTGGTCACCAGTCCAGTGACCGTCTTTGTATCCCGATTCGGTCGCCCCGCATGATGCACAGCCATTTCGGTCACCGAACTCGTTCATCATCCGCTGCTCGTGAGCGAGGACAGTGTCACCGCGTTCAGCGGTCACTCCTTCTGCTTTCTGGCCCTTTATTGCCGGCCCAAGAGTCACATTGCAGAGCGAATCTTCGTTGACGTTGTGCACGAGCACTGGTGTGGCCCCCGCCAGCACATAGTACGTGTGCAGCTCACCGACAGTGAGGTTGTGCACAGTCGCCGTCAGGGCAGTCCAGCGCTTCACCGCAGTGATCTGGACACGTGTCCCTGAGCCGGTGGTCAGCCACTCTCCCGCGCGCAGGTCGGTGGCGTCGATCCAGTCGTGCAGCTCCGGCACCCAGAAGGGGTGTCCATCGGTGGCGGTCACGGAAGCCGTCTTCTTGCCCTGCTTGCCGTCGATGTCGACGGTGACCTTGACGAGGTGTTTGAGGCCTACGCCCTTGATCTCGGCGGTGACCTTTTCCGGCTTGGTTTCGCCGGACTCCGGATCCGTCGCCAAGACCTCGTCACCGATCTTCACGTCCGTGATGGCTTTGGTCGTGCCGTCAGCCATCAATACTCTGGTGTCGGAAGTGAAGCTGTTCGGCTTCTTCACCGGACACGACGCACCAGCGAGCTCTTTGAGGCGTTTGGCTTCCTTCCGGCTCGTCCGCCATTCGCTGAAGGTGTCCAGAAGGTCATCGCCCAGACCCACGACTCGCTTTGCCAAGGCCGCAGCCTTGTCCCACCGGAACAGGTACTTCTTCGCCAGCTTCGCCAGCGGCCCGCCGCCCAGGAAGGACGACACCACGTTCAGGGCCGTGTTTCCGCAGGCCGCGAGGTTGCCCGTGGTGAAGCAGTCCAGGGCGTCCGTGATGCCCAGTTCGTCTGCCGCGATCTTGCCGAGTTCCTTGGCGATCGCGATCGCCTTCTGCTTCGCGGAGTCCTCCGCGTCGCGGGCGAGGTCGGCCTTGGCCTGGGCTTCGGTGTAGGTGCTGTTGCCGCCGCTGGTGTCCGCCTTGCCGTCGCCGTCGCTGTCGACCGCGCCCGAGTGCTTCTTCGGACCCGGGCCGCACTCGTTCCAGCCGCCGATGCAGTCGGCCAGTCGCAGGCCCGAGGCGTCGCTGTTCGAGACCGGGCTGTTGTTGGCGTATGCGTAGCCGTTGATCTGCTGGGGGTCGGTGTAGTCGATGATCGGGTCGGCCGAGATGAAGCGACCGGTGTCCGAGTCGTACTCGCGGGCGCCGAGAGTCGTCAGGCCCGTGGATTTCTGGACCGTGCCGCCTACGAAGCCCTTGTCGTTGACCCAACCCGTGGCGGACGACGTCGACGCGTCCCTCGCGTTGCCGAAGGCGTCCATGCGGCGGCGGGTCGTGGAACCCGTCTTCGCGTCGACCGCCAGCTCCGCCGTGCCTTGGTGGTCGGAGGCGAGGAAGTGGACGCCGTCCGCCTCCCGCATCGCGACCGTCGTGCCGGCGAAGGTGTAGTAGCGGGTGGCCGTGACCTTGGCGGTGGACTTGTCGTAGTGCAGTTCCGTGCCGGGCAGGTAGAACGTCTTCTCGGTCGGCGTGTCCCGGAGGAGCCGGGAGCCCTGGGCGTCGTACTTGTACGTCGTCACCGACGCGTCCGCGTTCGTGACCTGCGTGAGCTCGCCCTGCTTGTCCCAGGTCAGCGACTGGGTGTCGCCGTCCAGGACGCGCTTGGTGGTGTTGCCCGAGGCGTCGTAGACGTAGGTGTCCTGGGACGTCACCTGCGGGGTCGTGCTCGTCGCCGCGGTCTGCTGCGTCACCGACGACACGGTGTGCGGGCCGGATGCGCCGCCGTTCGGGCCGGAGCCCGTCTCGCCGTACTTGTAGGTGCGGCTGGAGGTGGCCGTGCCGCTCAGACCGTGCCGGACCTCGCTGGTGCGGTTGCCGAGCGTGTCGTAGCCGTAGTCGGTCCAGTACGGGGAGACTCCCCCGACGGTCGACGCCGAGGCTCCTGACGCGCAGGACGCGTCCGTACTGCCCGTGCCCTTGGCGCCGTTCGACGCGACCGACGACGTCCAGGCCGAGGAGACGCGGCCGAGACCGTCGTACGCGAAGCACTGCACATCGCTCGTGCCGCCAGACGGCGTGTCCGCGATCGAGAGGATGTCTCCGGCGGCGTCGTAGGTGTAGTCGGCGTCGTAGGCGACGGCCGACGCGCCCTCGACGCGTACCGAGGAGTTGGTCAGACGGTCCGTGCCCGCCTCGTAGTAGTTGTTGATCCAGGTCTTCTTCGCCGTCGACTCGCCGGTGTACAGCTCCAGCGTCTCCAGATTGGAGGTCGGGGAGTACGACGCGTCCGTGACGTACCTGAGGCCGCCGAGGGAGGTGTTGAGGCCCACCGGGCGGCGAAGGTCGTCGTAGACGTTCGTCACCGACTCGCCGGAGAGATCGGCCACCGCGGGCAGGGTCTGGTGGTCGACCGTGCCGTCCTGGTTGAACGCGACCCCGAACTCGTACGTCCCGCCCAACTGCGGCTCGGCCGTCTTCGACAGGTAGTACTTCGTCGTGAGGGGCTGGTAGTCGTTGTTGACGTCGAGGGTCGGGTAGGTCACCGAGGAGTAGACCGCGCCGTCCTTGTAGGTGTAGACGCCGTACAGCTCGCCCTTGTAGACCGAGTCGTACTTGGACACCGACAGCCTGGTGCCCGTCGTCGGCTCACCCTGCCAGGTGGAGGCCACGCGGCCCAGTTCGTCGTAGACCGTCGAGGTCTTGTTGCCGTTGACCGTGACGGACGTCTGACGGTCCAGTACGTCGTACGTGAACGAGGAAGAGCCCGTGTCGGGATCCGTGGCCGTCCACTTCCGGCCCAACTGGTCGTAGGTGTACGTCCAGTTGTTGCCCTTGTCGTCCGTCACTCTCGTGAGCCGGCCGGCCGCGTTGTAGCCGTAGGAGGTGGTGACCGCGGCGCCGTCCGCCGGGTACTGAAGCCGGGTCGTGGTGCGGTCCCGGGCATCCTTCACGACGGTGGTCTTGACGCCGCCCTTCGGCGGAGTGGTCGTGACGCGGTCGCCGCCGTACGTGTACGTCGTGCGGTACTTCTCCGTGCCCTTGACCTTGAAGATCGAGGCCGTGGTGCGGCCGGCTCCGTCGTACGACGTGACCGTCTGGGCGTTCAGGTCCGCGTCCACTGGGTCGAACAGTGTCGAGGAAGGGGCGCCCGAGGTGAAGTAGGTGTCGTTGACCTGCACCACGCGGCCCAAGCCGTCGTAGAGGGTGTCGGCGATCATGCGGCCGCCCTCGCCCTCGGTCTGCTCCTGACGGGGCCTCAACCAGCCGTCGTACAGCGACCATTCGCTGCCGTACGACGTCCCGTCGTTCTCGATCTTCTGGGTGTGGACGGCGGTCGGGTTGTCCTTGCCACGGATCAGGTACTCGTACTTGATGGACGGGGTGAAGTTGTTCCCCTTGGGGCGGTCCTGCAGCCACACGGAGACCAGGCGGCCGAGGCCGTCATAGGCGAGGTCCGTTCGCAGGCCGTTCTGGTCGACCTTTGCCGTCGGCTGGCCCCAGGCCGGGGCGTACTCGGTCGAGGTCGTCCAGCCGTCGACGTTGGTGACGACGGCCTTCGTCGCCAGGCCGTACGTGTCGGTGTACGTGGTCGAGGAGGTGTACTGCGTCGACGACGCCGCCGTCTCCGCGTCCTTCACCACCTTCGGGCGGCCGTAGTCGTCGTAGGTGGTCACGGCGGTCGTCTGGTACGTGGCCGTGGTGCCGTTGTGCGACTGCAGCCGCTTCGTCATGGTCGGGTCGCCCTTGGTAGGCGCCGCGCCCAGAGTCGTCGAACCGTCGTAGTACGTCAGCTCGTCGGAGATGACGTCCTTGGCGCGGTTCGGGGTCGAGGCACAGTCGACCCCCACCTTCTCCACGCGGGAGACGAGCGAGTAGATGTGCGCGCTCGCGCTGTCGGCGTACTCGGTGCGGGTGCACTGGTTGTCGGCGACACCGACCTCGCCGTCGTCGTCGACCGTCAGCGCGCGCCCGGTCGAACCGTCGTACGTCGTGGTCGACTTGAGGTGGCGCCAACCGCCCGCCGCGAGTGCCGTGTACGTGTCCGTCGAACCGGTCGCGACATAGCGGGCCTGGTACGTGGCCCAGTCCCGGACCTCGGTCGCGGTCACCGCCGTCCATGGAACGGTCACCGACTTCTCGGTGACCGCATCACCGTCGTAGGTGATCGTCTCCAGCTCCTGGCCGGCCTTCCAGTCGGAGTCGTCGTAGGAGCCGCCGGTGGAGTCGGTGACCTTGACCGACCGGGTCGCGCCGGCCTTGTCGACGTCACCGTCGAGGCCGCGGAAGAAGACGTGCTCCGTCTTCGTGTTGGACGCGGAGTTGGTGCCGGCCGACGTGACGACCTGGACCTTGCCGTACCCGCGCCAGTCGCTCCAGGTGCGGTACTCGGACTTGGTGATGCCGTCGGCCGGAGTCTTCCGCCAGCCCGCGTCGCCGACGTAGGTGTAGGTGGTGACCTGGTCGGCGTTGTCGCCGACCAGGTCTGTCTGTACGACGGAGCCGACGACGTACTTGTGGAACCAGTCGGTGATCGGGTCGGTGACACCCGGCGGATTCCACTTCACCGGGAAGCAGCGCTTGACGGAGGAGTCCTCCGCCGGGACGTTGCTCGTCGTGCACTGGTTGCCGGCGTAGTTGACGCTGAGCGCACCACCGCTCTCGTTGAGGACGCCCGACAGCCGGTACCGGTAGAAGGGCAGGAGGTTGTCGCCTGACTCGTCGACACGGTTGGGGAGTTGGGTGCCGTACAGCTCCACGGACGGGACCGAGGCGTCGGTGCCGACCTTGCCCGTGTGGTCGATCTTGTTCAGCCACAGGGACTTCGAGGCGTCACCGTTGTCGGTGAAGATGTGGGTGAGTCTCCACTCGTCGACCGGGGTGTAGGCCGAGTCGCCGGTGCGGATCTGCGTGGTGACCTTGGTGAGCTTCTTGCGGGTCCAGAAGGTCGGCGAGTTCTGCCCGGGGCACTTGGTGCCCGCCTTGCAGTTCTGGTCCCAGGGGACGTCCGGCCAGTCGGCGGCCGTGGTGTCGGTGAGGGCGCCGGCGGAGCAGTCCGTGAGGGAGCCCACGCAGCGCTCGGCCGTGGTGAAGACGACCTGGGCGGCCGGCTTGGTGGAGTACACCTGCTTGTCGCGCTGACCGTAGTCGATGCGCTTGAGGTAGCCGCCGCGGATGTAGGCCTTGCCGTTCTCCGTGGTCTTCAGGCCCTGCGTGTAGTAGTTGGTCTCGGTGCCGTAGAAGTACGAGAGGGCATTGCCGTGCGGGTCCACGACGTAGTCGAGGTTCCAGCGCCAGGCCTGGGTGCAGTACGCGTTGGCGAAGGTGGCGTTGTAGCAGGGCTCGCCGTCGTCGTCGCCGTAGACGGGGACGGTCCAGGTGGAGCCGGTCTCCTCGTTGCCGCTCGCGTAGCCGGTCAGCCGGTTGAGGCCGAACCAGTACTGGGTGCCGTCGGCGGTGGTGATCTTCCAGTACTCGCCGTTGTCGTCACCGTTGGTGGTGCCGGTGAGGTGTTCGACCTTGGAGTTGTCGTCGGAGCTGATCCGCCACTCGCCGCTCTTGTCCTTGACGAGCCTGCCGGAACTGCCGCCGGTCAGCGAGATCGTGGCGTTGTCGAACGCCCAGCACTCGTCGCCGTTGGTGTCGGCATGACCGTCGTCGGCGCAGGGCTTGTAGCTGCGCTCGATGTAGCCGGGCTCGTAGGAGAAGCCCTGGCCGATCCAGGAGCCCTGGTTGTTGGTGGTCGCCGTCTGGCCGTCGATGGACTGGGAGTTGTAGCTCAGGCCGATGGTCGGCTGCAGGCCGCCGGGGACCGGCGGGGTGGTCATCGGGTACGACCACGTGAAGGCACCGGAGCTGGTGTCGACACCCCACTGGGAGGACTGCGCGAGGCTGGTCGCCTTGTAGGAGCCGCCGTCGCCGCTGCTGCCGGAGGTGGCGGCCACGACGGTGGCCGAGGAGGCGGAGGAGTCGGCGGTGCCGGCTTCGAGGAGCTGAGTGGAGGTGCCGGACGTGTCAGCGGCCGCCTGGACGGTCGCGGTCAGGGTCTGATCGGCCCGGTCGTTCGACGTCTTGAGATACGTCGGCGTCGAGCAGGCCTTCTTCTCCGGCGTGGTCAGGACACAGGACGGATAGGTGGCCAGCCGCAGCCGGGAGCCGTAGGAACCGCCGAAGGCGTCGGCGAAGTCCGAGTAGTCCAGGGCTATCCGTGCCGGTCCGGCGGCTTCGCCGCCGTCGGTGCGGGCAACAGTGAACAACACGCCGTCCACGCCCGCCGCCTCGGTGGCCTTGCGGCCCAGCACCTCCAGACGGACGGAGTCGGCCCCCTTGGCACCGCCGGCCGCCTGCGCGGTCAGGGGCAGCCCCTTGGCCTTGCCCGCCTTGCCCGCCTTGCCCGCCTCGCCCGTGAGCTCGACCTCGGCGCTCCCGGCCGCCGGCCAGTGCGCCTTCTCGGTCTTCCTGACCGCGGCCTTCTCGGCCTGGTCGGTCTTCTTGAAGGTCTCGGGGGTGGCGTTCTTGCCGCGCACCGGGTCGTCGAGGTCGGTCTGCGACTTGGGGCGGGTGAGGCCGCTGTCGGCGGTGGCGGTGGGGGCGTACTGCGGGAGCAGCCCTATGGACAGCGCGAGGCCGAGGACCATCGCGGCCCGTCTGCGACCGCGTCGCCAGGCCGGTCTCGGGGACCGGAACCAGGGAGGCGAGGACATCAACTCTCCAAGTTCGTAGGGGGAATGGGGGGTTTGGTACGCACGTCGAGACGGGCGGGCGGCATCGAAGCCGCCCGCCCACACACGGGATTGGTTACGCCGCGTTCTCCTCGACGCTGGAGCCGCCGGGCAGTCCGGCCACCAGCGACACCAGCGAGGCGTCCAGCGGGCCCTGGTACATGCGCACCTCGTCCACGGCACCGGAGAAGTACTCGCTCGCCCTCGTCCCGGTCAGCGCACGGCCGACCTGGAGGTTCGTGGTGCTGAAGTCCCAGGAGTTGTCCCAGGAGACGTCCACCGCGGCGACGCCGTTGACGTAGAGGAGTACGTCGCCGAAGACCGCGTTGTAGACCAGCGCGAGGTGGTCGCCGTTGCCCGTGGAGCTCGGGACGTCACCCTTGTCGAGCTCCTTCGTGGTCACCGGAGCGGCAGTGTCGCCGTTGGTCACCACCAGCTGCCAACGCGTGTCGGCAACCGAGTACTTGACCTTGATGGCGGTGCCGTTGGCACCGGACAGCGAGAGCACCGTCTGGTCCGTCGCCGGACTCGCCGCGGCGAGCCGGGCGCGGGCGGTGAGGGTGAAGCTGTCCTGCGCGGTGAGCGGTCCGGCGGCCGCGCGGGTGGCGTACGCGGAAGTGCCGTCGAGGGCCAGGTGGCCGTCACCCACCAGCGGCTGGGCGGGCGGGTGGTCCGCGCAGTCGGGGTCTGCCTCGGGGTCGCAGGAGTCGTCCGGGATCGTGTAGATCGAGGCGCCTCCGCCGAGGCTCAGCCCGGTGCCGCCGCCGGTCTCCGGGGAGACGCCGTTGGCGACCGAGTCCAGCTGCCAGTACGCGAGTTGGTGCGGCTGGATACCGCCGAGCTCTTGGCCCTCGGCGGGCGGGACGACCCGGTCGTGGAGCTTGACGTCGGCGACGCTGCCCTTGAGGTAGTTGGTGTAGCCGTCGAGGTCGAGCTTGCGACCGATCTGCACGGCACCGGAGGAGGTCCAGACCGTGTGCCGTGCCTGGACGTCGTCGGCGACGAGGACGCCGTTGACGTACAGCATCATCTTGCCGAGTTCGGCGTCGTACACCCCGATCAAGTGCGTCCAGCTGCCCTTGACGGCTGCCGCGCCCGAGACCTTCCAAGAGCCGAGCGACTCCATGTCGCTGATCGGGATGCGGAAGGTCCAGGAGGCTGTGTCGACGTCGTAGCCCAGTTCGAAGCCGGGCTGGGCGGTGCCGTCCTGGCTGACGACGGTGACGTTCTCGGTGGGCAGCGCGGGCAGCATCACCCAGGCGCTCACGGAGAAGGTCTTGCCGGTGTCGACGGCGGACTTGCCCGCGTCCAGGTAGGCGTTCTCCGTACCGTCGAAGGTGGCCGCGGTGTCGGTGGAGCCGAGCGGGCCCTTGTCTCCGAAGGTCACTCCGGAACCGGCCGTCGCGTCGGGGGTGTCACCGCTGCCCGCGGCCTTGGTGGAGCCCTTGGCGTCACCGAGGGTCCAGGCGGCGACCGGCGCGCGGCCGTCACTGACCTGGAAGACGTGGACGGTCGGTGTCTTCTGCGCGTTGCCGGCGCCGTCCACCGAGGTCACGTGCAGGGTGTACGGTCCCTCGCTCGGGGGCATCCAGCGAATGGTCGCTGCCGCTCCGGCAGAGGGTGCCGTCACCGTCTTCTGGGCGCTGTCGGCGTTGGGGCCGGTGAAGTAGTAGCGGTACTGCGTCACGTCGTTGGCAGGCGAGTCCATGGTGAAGTTGCCGTAGTCGCCGACTCCCGCGTGCCAGGCGTCGTCGTCCGGGTACTCGGGCGAGGTGATCACCGCCGACCCGGGCTTGGTCGTGTCGTAGATGAACTCGCAGCGGGTCTGGTTTCCTTCCGTCGACCAGGCACCGTAAGACTCCTGGTCGTAACCGCGGACCGCCCAGGCGACGGTGACGTTCGGCGGAATGCTGAAGCCGGCCTCGCCGTCGCCCGTGATGTCCTCCCCGATGGTGTAGAAGAAGGTCGCCACACCGGTCTGGTCGCTCCAACTGGAGTCCACCGTGGTCTTCTTGGCGGTCGTCGCGTAGTGCGTGACGGTCGTGCTGCCGGAGGTCCACCAGACCTTGAACTGCGCTTGCAGCGTCTCGGAGTTGGCGCCGTTGTCACCGTGGTCGTAGTCCCTGATCACGGCGGAGACACGCGGGGCCTTGGTGACGTAGTGCTCGGTCGCGCTGCCGTACTCGCAGCTGCCGCCGGGCTTCATGTTGAGGTCGGACTGGACCGGCTCCAGCGGCGGGCGGTTGTACTTCACCGACAGAAAGGCGTTGCCGCAGAACCGCTTCCAGTACGAGGTGTCCGACTCGCTGCCGGCCTTCAGCCGGAACGTGGTCGTGTCCCAGCCCTTGTCGGCCGCGGTCTGCACGGTGCTCTTCGCGTCGAAGACGGCGTTCTGGTTGGTGGAGGTGCACGAACCGGCGTTGGCCGTTGGCGACTTGGTGTCGACGGTGGCCTTGGAGCCCGGCTGGTTGGCCCAGTTCGTCTTGGAACTGATCGCGCTGGCACCGGTGCTGTTCACCCGGGCCAGCTGCACCTCACGGGCGGACGAGCCGTAGGTGAAGACAAGGGTGACCGCGAACTCGGCACTGACGATGTCCTTGCCCTCGAAGAGCCCGGTGGGCAGGGCGAAGAACTGCCGCTTGACGTCGGTGGAGCTGGCGCAGCGGACCGAGACGTCGGAGGGGCAGCGGCCCACGCCCTCGTCGTCGTCGAACTTCCAGTACGAGTTCTGCGACCAGTACGAGGACACCATGGTCCAGCCGGTGCGGCTGGCGGTCTTGACGACCGGGTCGATGTAGACCGGGTAGACGGTGTCCTTGTCGCTGAGCAGGCTCTGGTCGGGGGTGAGAGTGACGGTGTCCTTCGAGACGTCGAGGCCGACGTCGGCGACCTGGGCGCCGTCGGGCGGGGTGACGGTCCCGGTGTCGGCGGACGCGGTCTCTTCGGTTCCGCTGTCCGTACCGTCCGTCGCCTCGCTGCCCTGCGCGGAATCCCACATCAGCGGCTGCGGTGCCTCGAAGACGGCTCCTCCGGCGCCGGGGTCGGTGGCGGTGAGGCCGCCGTCCGCGTCCTCGGTGAGGTCGAGGGAGTCGGTGTCGACGGGAAGTTCGAGCTCGGCCAGCTCCGGGTCGGCGGCCGCCTCGGCGTTCTTGACGACCAGGATGTGCGAGAAGCCCTCGGCACTGGCGGTGACCTTGAGGTCGACGCCGTCCAGGACGTCGGTGTAGGTAGCCGTCGAGCCGTCGATCTTCGGCTTGGGCAGCTTCGTCGGCCAGTCGAGGGAGAGCGCGTGGCCGTCCTTCTCGATCTGGGCGAAGGTCGTGTCACCGCCGCCGGAGAAGGACATCGCGGTGGTCGCGGCCTTCGGTGCGAGCGTGCCGTTCTTCTGCTTGACCAGCGTGGTGTCGATGTCCGTCCACTTGCCGTCCTTGCGGGTGCGGACGGGCTGGACGTACTGCTTGGTGGTGAAGGTTCCGTCGGGATTGGCGACGGTGGTGCTGCGTTCGTCGCGCAGACTCTGGATCTCGACGGCCTTGCGGGACTTCTTCGCCTTGGCCTGGGCGGCGGCCGGGGAGAGGGACGTGTGGGTGTCCACGGAGGTCCCCGTGTCGGCCGAGGTCTGCTCGGCGGCGGGGGCGGGCAGGACGCTCAGGCCGGGGGTCAGGAGGGCCGCGATGGTGGCGGCGGCGACGAAGGGGCGTCTCTTGCGGGTCTTCATGATGCCGGGTCTCGTTCTCCTCGGTTCCGCGTTCATCGCATCGTCCCGAAGGCCGCGCCCGCGTCGGGCAGTCCGCCCGCGCCTGGCTGGTAGGTAGTGGTGCCGGTGCTCGTGGTGCCGTCGACGTCTGTCCATGGCTGGACGTAGAGGACGCCCTTCGTGGTGCCCGACGCCTTGCTGTAGGGGACGCCCACGTAGAGGTTGGTGCTGCCGGCCGTGAGCGCCATGCCCGTGTAGTCCCGGGCCGTCGCTGTGCCGGGCAGGCCCGAACCGCGGGTGAGGAGCTTGTCGGCCGTGCCGATGGCCGGGTCGAGCGGCCGGAAGACGTGGACGGCACCCGCGTCCTTGACCGTCGCCGTGTCCTTGCCGGGTTCACCGACGGCCAGGCGGACGGTGGCCGCGCTGGTCACGACAGTGGAGTCGGTGTTGCTGATCGCCACACGCTGCCCCATGGCGTCACCGGCGACCGCGTCCCCCTCGACGTCCGGCGTGGTGGCGTCCATCGCCGTGACCTGGGTGAAGGCGCCGGACGGCTGGACGCGTACGACGGCGACACCACCGGCGTCCGCCACCGTGCCGACATCTTCGCCGGGTATCCCGATGGCGAGCAGAGCATCGGAGTTGTACGTCTGGTCGCCCGGCCGGTAGCCGGTCATGGAGATCGACGTGCCGAAACCGTCGCCTGCTTCCGGCGCGCCGGCAATCCCGGTGCTGTCCTGGTCGAGACCCGCGATGGGCGTGGGCATGCCATTCGAGAGAGTCTGGTTGAAGATCGCGACACCTCCCGCGAACTCCGCGTCACCCACAGCCTCTCCCGGGCTGCCGACCGCGAAGTACCGGTTGGTCGCCGCCAGCGAGTACCCGAAGCGGTCGTTGGCCTCGACCACACCGGGCACCCCTGGATCGTTCTCACTGAGGGCCTTGGTGGTGTTGCCCTGCACGTACTCGATGCAGCCGGCGTCGCTGTAGGTCTTGCCGCTCACGGTGACGTTCTCGCCCGGGACTCCGACGATCAGGTAGGGCGAACCGCTCGCCGCCGTACCCGCCTTCACGGCGAAACCGAACCAGTCGGAGGTCTCGGTCGAGGTCGTGGAGTCGAGCCCCGCCTGGGTGTACCCCTCGATCGTGGAGCCCGCCCCGATGCCGGTGGGTGTGCCGTGAATGATGTAGATCGCACCGGCATTGACGATATTGACGCCGTCCTTGACGACGTCCTCGTACGGCGTTCCCACCACCAGGTCGCTGCAACCGTCGCTGTCGGCGTCGTAGGCGGCGATGGAGACCCCGAAACCGTCGCCGGCCTCCGGTGAGGCGCCCATACCGGGGGTTGCCTGGGAAATCTCGGAAACCCCCTTGCCGCCGCCGTACACGACGCGCACGAGTCCTGCCCTCTTGGCCCCGTTCACCGTGGCGTCGGGGTCCGCGATCGCCGTGTCGGCCACACCGTCACCGTTGAAGTCGCTCGCAGTTCCGGCGGTACACGTAGCCGCCACCGCGTGTGAGGACGTCAGCGTCACGACCCCCGTAGCAGCCAGGAACATGCCGGCCAACGCGGCCAACCCCCCGGCCAGATGTGTACGCGTGCGCACACTCCACCCCTCGCTGTCGTCGGGCATGCCCCGATAAGGCCACCCTATGAATGACGTAAGAGGAGACTAAATACGAGGCAAATAAAGAACGTCAAGACTTTCCGGGCAACTGACTGCACACAGCATTTACACAGAGGGCGACCATCTTTGCCTTTTGTGGCGCAACGAGCGAGAAGCTGGCCCATGGCGTCGAATCGGGGCAAAATCAACCCTTCTTGCATCCCAAGGCCAGCCGGGAGCGCGGGACTTCATGGAACCTTCACATGACAGGCACTGGAAGGTCGTGATAGGTTCACTGGCGAAAAGCGCTTTCATGTATGCAAATAAAGGCTGCAGCTTCGAGTGCGGCATATTCGCCTCGACACCAAGTCGATCACCCATACCTATTCGCTGCGAAAGAGTGGCCTGATTTCCCGGCCCGGCATTTCGGCAACGCTGCCCGCGTTCCGCGTCGACTCCCCCACTCACCACCCGATCCAGCCGGGCCCGGTCAGCCAGGTAAGGTCCGTGGAATGCCGAGAGTCAAAGTCAGCGTCGTCGTCCCCGTCTACAACACCGGGAAGTACGTCGACGAGTGCGCGCCGTCGCTGCTCGGGCAGAGTCTGCCCGCCGACGAGTACGAGGTCATCTACGTCGACGACGGCTCGACGGACGACACACTGACCCGGCTCGAGAAGATCGCCGCCGCGCACCCGAACGTCCAGGTGCACACGCAGCCCAACTCCGGCTGGCCGGGCGCCCCCCGCAACCTCGGCATGCGGCACGCCAAGGGCGAGTACATCCAGTTCGTCGACCACGACGACATGCTCGGGCCCGAGGCCCTGGAGCGGTTGTACGAGCAGGCCAAGAGCAATGACGCCGACGTGGTGCTCGGCAAGATGTCCAGCACGATGGTGCGGCCCCGACGGCTGTTCCGGCACACGGTGGACGCCTGCACGATCGAGAACGACGAGCTCATGCAGAGCATGTCCCCGCACAAGATGTTCCGGCGCGCCTTCGTCGAGGAGCACGATCTCCGGTTCCCCGAGGGTCCCTGGATCCTGGAGGACCTGGCCTTCGTCAGCGCCGCCTATCTGAAGGCCGAGCGGATCTCGGTCCTCGCCGACTACCCCTGCTACTACTGGATGAAGCGGGACGACGGCGGCAACAACACCCAGCACCGTTTCAACCCGCGCCACGGCTTCTGGGACAACTGCCGCACCATCGTCGGCCGGATCAAGGACGGCACGACCCCCTCCGAGGACGTCGACGCCCTCCAGAACCGCCTCCTGCACCGCCTCTACCACGTCGAGGTGCTCTCCCGGACCCGCGAACCCGAGATCCTCCGCGAGGAACCGGCTGAACAGCGGGAGCGCTTCGAGGCGGCCCGGAAGCTGGCGATCGAGGAGTTCCCGGCCGCCGTACGCGAAGGTCTTCCCACCGTGTCGCGGCTCCGCGCCGAGCTCCTCGAACGCGGGGACTTCGACGGGGCCGTCGCCCTCGCCGAGCGCGTCCGTGAGGTCAAGGCGCGCAGCACGGTCGGCGGACTGGAGTGGCGGGACGGCCGGCTGGTCGCCGACGTCACGCTGGACCTGTTGCGCGGGGACGGTGAGCCGCTGGTGCTCGTCGAGCGGGACGGGAAGCGGTGGCTGGACCCGGAGTTGGTGGCCGGGGTGCCGGGGGCCGAGGACGGCTGGGAGGTCCGCGATCCGTTCCGGCTGGCGTACGCCGAACTGGTCGTCAAGGACCGCGACCGCGAGGACTGGTGGTACCCGGACGGTGATCTGGAGGTGCGGCTCGAGCCCTCCGGCGAGGGGCGCTCACGGCTCGTCGCGTCCGGGCGACTGAGCCTGGACCCCGAACGGCTCGCGGGCGGGCGGCCGTTGGAGCGCGGAGTGCACGACGTGTGGGCGTACGTCCAGCTGCTGGGCGTCGACCGGATGGTCCGTCTGACCGGCGACGGCACCCCGGGCACCCCGGCCGCGGGCCCGGCGCTGACCGGCGGGCGGCTCTCACTGCCGTACTGGACGGGCAGCGGCCAGCTCGCCCTCGACGTGGACCAGCGCCAGCGCAGGCTCGGTTCCGACACGGCCGGTGCGGCGGCGGCGAACACCGCGCGCGGCGAGCGGTCGCTCCCGCTCCCGTACGTGGCGTCCACGGCCTCCAGCGGCCCGGCCCGCCTCAAGGTCACCGTGTCCGCCCTGACGGTGGACGCCGAGCTGCTCCCCGGCGAGGGCGGGACCACGGCCGCGCTCCGGCTTCCGGCCCGTCTCAAGCTCCCGGCCGGCCGCCACCCGGTCACGCTGCCGAAGACGGACGCCCCGCTCGCCCACGCCGTCGTCCGCGACGGAGCCCTGCTGCGCCTGGAGGGCCCGGCCCACGAGGCCGGTACCGGACGCCGCTTCCTCGACGCGGTCGCCGACAACCGCCAGGTCCGGCGGGTACGGCGACGACTGGGCCGCTAGCAGAGTCGAGGGGCACCGCACGGGCTCGCGGTGCCCCTTTGCCGGCTAGGCGTACGCCGAGATGTCCTTGATCATCGCGAAGCCGAGCCCGTACGCGCTCATGCCTCTCCCGTACGCCCCCACGTGCACGCCCTCCTGTGTGGAGCCCGCGAGCACCCAGCCGAACTCCGACTCCCGGTAGTGGAAGGGCGTGGGCACGCCGTCCACCGGGAGGGACAGGGTGGACCAGTCGGATCCTTCGAGGTCGTCCGCCAGGACCCAGGCCGTCTCGGTCTGCTGGTCCAGCCAGTCGTCGCGCAGGGAGTGGTCCATCTGGCCGGGCCAGGTGAACGACAGCAGCCCCACCCCGGCCAGCCAGGCGGCGGAGGAGACCGACGTGGCCTCCAGCAGCCCGGTGCCGTCCGCGCTCCTGCGGGACGGGTTCGCGGCGACGGTCACCACGACCGCGAACTTCTCCTTCGGCTCCCCCGTGGAGCCCGCCTCGTTCTTCACCGAGGGCTCGTCGCCGTGTCCGATGGACCCGTGCTCGACGGCCCCGTCGGCCGAGGTGCCGACCTGCATCAGCCAGCGCGGCCCCGTGAAGGCCTCGTCAAGGCCGTACCAGGGGAAGGGCGCCTGAAGGTAGCCGTCGACCGTGCGCCGGGCGGAGGGAACCTGCTGGCCACCCTCCGCGGCCGGCGCCTGCGCGACTGCCCCACTCGTCGTCTCCATGTGCCGGACGCCTCCTACTAGCTCTCGTCGGACCGGACCGGCCCGCCCCCCTTCGGGCGGCGTCGCTGGTTCGCGTACGGCCCGCACAACAACTCGGCAGCATAGCCACACCGCTCCGAGCTGCCGGGAAACCGCCCGGCGCGCGGGGCGCAACGGGGGGTGGGTTCAGGCCGTACGAGGACAGAGCGCGGTATGAATCGCGTCACGTACGACGGGAAAAGGCGCCCGCGAGCCGAACTGCTCGGCGGACGCCTTCGGGTGGGGCGTACGGCTCAGGTGGCGTCCGCGTCGAAGGGCGGGCGGTCGTCCTTGCCGGACTCCTCGGGCTTCTTGGTCATGTCGATCCGGCCACCGGAGGAGGGGGACGGCGAGGTGTCCGTGCTGTGCACGGCGTCGGTGACCTCGGCCATCTCCTTCTTCAGGTCGAAGCCGTTGCGGATCTCCTTGAGCCCCAGTTCGTCGTTGTCCAGCTGCTTGCGGATGAACGTCTTGGGGTTGAGGTCCTCGAACTCGAAGTCCTTGAACTCCGGGCCGAGCTCCGAGCGGATGTCCTGCTTGGCGCTCTCCGAGAACTCGCGGATCTTGCGCACGGTCCGCATGACGTCCTGGATGACCTTCGGGAGCTTGTCCGGACCGAAGACGAGCACGGCGAGGACAACGAGCGTGATCAGCTCGAGCGGTCCTATGTCATTGAACACCTGAAGCTCCTTGCGATGTCCTCGGTCCTCGGCCCTCGGTGGTCAGTGCGGTCTTCCGTGGTCCGGGCCGGGTCCACGGTACCTGGGGTTCCCGTACGACCGGAACTGTCCCGAGGGCTCCGAGTGGGGGCGGGTGGGCGGTTTTCCGGGTTGTTTGCCTTGTGGAGCGGGGTCCGGGGGCGTCTCTATGAGGTTTCTGTCGATCGGGGCCGTGCCGGTCGCCCGCTGATTCCCTGCCGTTCTCTGTCGGCGCTCTGTCGGTGCTCTTTCGCTTCTCTTGGCCGTCTCTCAACCGCCGTCCGAGGATCCGAGGACCAGCGAGACCGTCCTCTCCCGACCGTCGCGCTTCAGGGTGAGCTCCAGGCGGTCGCCGGGTCGGTGGGCGCGGGTCTTCACGATGAGCTCGTCGCCCGAGTGGACACGGCGTCCGTCGACCTCGGTGATGACATCGCCCGCCCTGAGTCCGGCCCTGTCGCCCGGGCCGCCCTCGGTCACGGCGGGGCCGCCGTCGGCGCTCTTCGTCCCGACGCGGGCACCGTCGCCGGTGTAGTCCATGTCGAGGGTGACGCCGATGACGGGGTGGGTCGCCCTGCCGGTGTTGATCAGTTCTTCCGCGACCCGCTTGGCCTGGTTGACGGGGATGGCGAAACCGAGGCCTATCGAGCCGGCCTGGCCGCTCTCGGAGCCCGAGCCGTCGTCGGCCGAACGGATGGCGGAGTTGATGCCGATGACCCGGGCCCGGGAGTCGAGGAGCGGGCCACCGGAGTTGCCGGGGTTGATGGGGGCGTCGGTCTGCAGGGCGTCGACGTACGACACGTCGCTGCCGTCCCCGCTGCCGCCTCCGGCGGTGATGGGCCGTTCCTTCGCGCTGATGATGCCCGAGGTGACGGTGCCCTCCAGGTCGAAGGGGGCGCCGATGGCGACGACGGGGTCGCCGACCTGGACGTTGTCGGAGTTGCCGAGGGGCATGGGCCGCAGCCCTCCGACACCGCTCACCTTCACGACGGCGAGGTCGTACCCGCTGTCGCGGCCCACGACGGTGGCCTTGGCGGTGTCCCCGCTGTGGAAGGTCACCGATATCTCGCCGTCGGCGCCGGCCGGCTCCACGACGTGGTTGTTGGTGAGGATGTGCCCGCGATCGTCCAGCACGAAGCCGGTCCCGGTCCCGGACTCCGCGGCCCCGCTCACGTGCAGGGTGACGACGCCGGGCAGGGCCCGGGCGGCGATCCCGGCGACGCTGTCGGGAGCGCGCTCGTTGGACTCCCTCCCGGCCTGTGGCAGCTTCACGACGTCGCCTCCGACGCCGTTCCGCTCCAGATACGCCCCCAGGACGCCACCGACCCCGCCTGCGACCAGCGCGAGCACCAGGGCCCCGACGAAAAGCCCCCGCCGGACCCGCCCACGACGCCTGCCCTCGGCACCGACGGCTGCGCCGGTCTGCTGGAGGGGGGTGGGGGCCCAAGGGTCGTAGTTCTGCCAGGGGGTCGGGGTCGGGGGCGTGTGCGGGGCGGGTGGTGCGTCGGAGGGCGAGCCCACAGTGGGGGCGGGGGTGCCGGGTGTCCCTGTGGGTGAGAGCTGATCCGGAGACGGGGGTGGAGCGGGTGAAGGGGGTGGGGGTGGAGTGGGCGTGTCGGGGGGTGCGGGTGAGGCGGAGGTGCCGTGCGGGGCGGGCGTCTGGCCGATCACCGTGTCCTGGGACCCGTCCGACACCGGCGGCACCGCTGGCTTGGGCGGGTCGTAGGCGGGCGGCGTGGAGTTGGGCGGGCCTGGAGGCGGGGGTGGTGTCGGCGGACTCTGTGCGGGGGTGGTCGCCGGGTCCTGTGCGGAAGGGATCATCAGGCCCTGCGCGGAGGCGGTCGCCGGGCCCTGCGCGGAAGGGACCATCGGACCCTGCGCGGAGGCGGTCGCCTGGCCCTGCACGGAGGCCGTCGCCGGACCCTGCGCGGAAGGGATCGCCGGACCCTGCACGGAATGCGCCGCCGGGCTCTGCTCTGCTGGGGTCGCCAGACCCTGCGCGGAGCCCGTCGCCTGGCCCTGCGCGGAAGGGACCGCCGAACCCTGAGCGCGAGCCGTCACCGGACCCTGCACGGAAGGGGTCACCGGGCCCTGCGCGGAGGCGGTCGCCGGACCCTGCGCAGAAGCGTTCGCCGGGTGCTGGACCGGTGGGGCCGGGGCCCAGGGGCCCGGTACGCCGTACGGTGGGGTGCTGCTGGAGCCGGGGTCGTGCGCGGGGTCGGTACGGTCCGCGGCAGCCGGTTCAGGCCGCGCCGACACGAAGTCCCCGCTCGGAGCCGCAAGGCTGTAGTCCCCGCCCGGTCCCGACGCCATGTGCCCGCCCGTGAGCCCGTCGTCGCCAGCGGAGCACGCCTCGCCGCGTGGAGCCCCGAGCTCGAAGTCACCCCCGGCTCCCGACTCACCCGCCTCCGTACCGGTCACCCCAGTCACCGGAGGCTTGAGCTCGAAGTCCCCGTCCCCCGCCCCCGAAGCGGCCGTCTCTGTACCGGAAGCCCCGTCCCCAGTGGCCGGATCCGGTGCCGGTCTCGGCGCCGACGCATCCTCCTCGACCCGCCGCGCCCCTGCCTCGACATCACCCGGCGGCCGCAGCTCGAAGTCGCCTTCGGGCCCGGGCGCGCCCAGGCCGGTGACCGGGACAACCTCCCCGGCCCTCGGCCGCGTATCCCCCTCGGAAGACGCCGTGCCGGGCGCCGGTGTGTCCCTCTCCCCCGGCCCCGCACCCTCTCGCGGCCGAGGTCGGCTCCACCATTTCGCCTTCGTGGGCTTCCCCTCGTCCATGCTCTCCCCACAGCGGACCGGCCGCGGTGCGCGGCACGTCGACCTGTCTGTGGATTCAACCAGGTTCGGGCGCCGCGGAGCAGGGCGCGCCGGTCAGCGGGCGGCGGTGGGCGGGGGCGCCGACGTGGTGTGGGGGACGGGTGCGGCGAGGAAGCCGGAGGTGGTGAGGTCCGGCGTCGCGGACAGGGAGGTCAGGGTGAGCGGCGGGGTCGCACTGAGCGGACGTATGAGAGGGGACATCGCGGCGGCACCGGCGACCACGGGCGCCGTGAGGGTGTGCAGGGCCGCCTCCCGCACCTGGGCGGGGACACCCGGCAGCAGCGGCGCGGACGCCTCGGTCGGGGCGACCGGGGTGTCTCCGAGCATCCGCTGGCCCTGTTCCTGCGCGAGCAGCGGGCCCACGCCACGACGGCGCTGGTTCTCCGGCACCGCGGCTCCTGTGCCCGGCGCGCGCGCCGGGGTCACGTTGCTGCCGGCCCCGCGGGCCTCGGTGTCGCCCGGTGACCCCGTGGTGACGCCGGCCAGCGCGATCGCGGCCAGCGACACCGCTCCGGCGGCGACGAAGGCGAAGCGCATGCCGCGCGAGGCCGAGCGGTCGGTCTCGTGACGGCTGACGTCATGGATGCGGAAGCCCCGGCCGGCGGCGGGCGGGAGCATCGGGGCGTGCGGGCGGGCGGGGACGTAGTCGAACTCGAAGCGCTCGCCACGTCTCACGCCGAAGGCTCCGGCGCCGGGCCGTCCCGACAGTCCTCCGAGTCCTCCCCCGCCGAACGGCGAGCTGTCGCCGTCCTCCGGATCACCTCCGGGCAGCCCCTGGAGGCGGGCCAGGAAGCTCTCGGAGGGCGGGGGCGGGGCGGCCTCCGCGAAGACGTTCTTCAGGCGGCGCTGTGCGTCCGCCTCCGCCTTGCACTTCGGGCAGGTGGCAAGATGCGCGAGGACGCGCTCCCGCGTGGCATGACCGAGCTCGCCGTCCACCAGGGCGGCGAGTCGGTCTCCCAGATGCTGGTCCGCGAGGCTTCCCTCGCCGGGTTTGGGCAGTGATCCACTCACGCGGACGCGCCCCCTCCTCCCAGCGCGGGCACCCTGGCCATGAAGGAGCGGCGCTGGGCGCGGGCCTCGGGTGAGCGGTGGGCGAGGGCCTTGCGCAGCTGGGACCGGCCGCGGTGGATCCGCGAGCGGACGGTGCCGAGCTTGACGCCCAGGGTCGCGGCGATCTCCTCGTACGACAGTCCTTCGATGTCGCACAGGACGACCGCGGCGCGGAACTCCGGCGCGAGGGTGTCGAGGGCCTGCTGGACGTCCGCGTCGAAGTGGGCGTCGTTGAAGACCTGCTGGGGCGAGGGCTCGCGGCTGGGCAGTCGCTCGGCCGCGTCCTCGCCGAGGGCGTCGAAGCGGATGCGCTGCTTGCGGCGGACCATGTCCAGGAAGAGGTTGGTGGTGATGCGGTGCAGCCAGCCCTCGAAGGTCCCCGGTGTGTACGTGGACAGCGAGCGGAAGACCCGGACGAAGACCTCCTGGGTGAGGTCCTCGGCGTCGTGCTGGTTGCCGGTGAGGCGGTACGCGAGGCGGTAGACGCGGCCGCTGTGCGTGCTGACGATCTCCTCCCAGGTGGGCGGAGTCCACGCCTGCCCGTCCGCGTCGGTGGCAAAGGTCGCGGTCTGGGCGTAGTCGCCGGCGTGGCTGTGGTCAGCGTTGTCGTTCACGGATTTCGGCCTGCCCGCCGATCCGAGGAAGCGCCGCAGCACTCCCCCACGATCTCCAGGCGCGGCCGCACCTCCCCTGTCGGCTCTGGCTGTCTCCAGTGGAGCCCCTACCATAGCCACCTCGCCCGTTAGCTCCGGATAAGCGGTTTTACGAGAATTTGATCTGGGCTGATACCACTCGGTCCCCTGCGTCAGCAGTTGCTCGAGGGCCTGCTCGGCGTCGTGATCCAACTGTGTCCCCCCGGGTGCGTCTCCATCCCTCTAAACGCCCGGTCCCATCTGCGGGTTCCCGGCGGCAACGGATACAGTCACGCCCAGGCAACCACGGGGCAAGGAGAGGGCCATTACCGGCAACCGGCAGACGAGCTGGGCGTTCGCAGACGCCTACGTCGCCGAGGACGAAGTGCTGCTCTGGGCCCGTGACCGGGCCCGTGACGCGGGGCTGCGCTCGGTGTCGCCCGGCGCGGGCGCGGCGCTGCGGTTGCTGGCGGCCTCGGTGGACGCCAAGGCGGTCGCCGAGATCGGCACCGGTACCGGGGTCTCCGGTATTCATCTGCTGCACGGCATGCGTCCGGACGGGGTGCTGACCACCGTCGACCCCGAGCCGGAGCACCAGCAGTTCGCCCGCCAGGCGTTCCGCGCCTGCGGTTTCGCCAGCAACCGGGCCCGCTTCATCCCGGGCCGCGCCCTGGACGTGCTGCCCCGTCTCGCCGACGCCGGTTATGACCTCGTCTTTTGCGACGGTGACCGGCAGGAGGTCATGGACTACCTCGCTGAATCGTTGCGCCTGCTGCGTCCGGGTGGCCTGGTGGTCTTCGAGGGTGTCTTCGCCAGCGGCCGCACGGTGGACTCGGGGCCGCAGCCGACGGAGGTGCTGCGTCTCAGGGAGCTGCTGCGGGCCGTGCGCGAGAGCCAGGACCTGGTGCCGTCCCTGCTGCCGGTGGGAGACGGACTGCTCTGCGCGGTCAAGCGCTGAGCCGACGGCCGCCCCGCGACCATGTACCCCCGTGGCCCGGCGACCCTGCTGCCCGGCGACCTTGTTGCCCGGCGCCCCGCAACCCTGCCGCCCCCGACTCTGTTGCCCGGCGCCCCCGCCACCCCGCGCCCCTGCAGCCCGGCGCCCCGCACCCCCACGACCCGACGCCCCCCGTACGCCCATTCGTGGAATCTCCCGGGCAAACCGCTGCCCCGGCACCTCAGAAGATGCCGGGGCAGCCGAAAGGGTATGGTCGCTTCCGCGTCAGCCGACGACCTTCTTGAGGGCGTCGCCGAGCGCGTCGGCCTCGTCAGGGGTCAGCTCGACGACGAGCCGACCGCCGCCTTCGAGCGGAACGCGCATGACGATGCCCCGCCCCTCCTTGGTCACCTCGAGCGGGCCATCGCCCGTCCGCGGCTTCATGGCCGCCATGCTCGTTCCCCTTCCTGAAACCAGCTCATCGCCAAAGCCGACAGCCCTGGGAGGGCACGCGCGTCAAAGTGGGACCCGCGACCGGCATCGAACACATTGCTTCCAGGCCATTATCCCGCATCGCGGGACCCGATGACCAACATCAGTCGGCATCGCTTGGGCAACGCGCGCGAGCAAAACCACTCAATTCGGCGATGTGGCTGCGATACTCCGCCGCCGCGCGGATCCTGGCCGGCCATCAGGGCTCCGGAATTCTTTGACGCAGGTCACACGTCCGGTCCGGTCCTCGGACGTCGATCTCCGCCATGCTGTCCTTCGGACAACGGATGCAGCGGACACACCGGAGGGGATACGCCATGGCCGACACCGTGCTCTACGAGGTGCACGACGGGCTCGCGACGATCACGCTGAACCGGCCGGAGGCGATGAACGCGCTGAACATCGCCATGAAGGTCGCGCTGCGGGAAGCCGTGGAGTCGGCCGCCTCGGACGACGCCGTACGGGCCGTGCTGCTCACCGCCGCCGGGGAGCGGGCGTTCTGTGTGGGGCAGGACCTCAAGGAGCACATCGGGCTGCTCGCCGAGGGCTCGACGAAGGTCATGAGCACGGTCAAGGAGCACTACAACCCGGTCGTGCGGGCGCTGACGGAGATGCCCAAGCCGGTGGTGGCCGGGGTGAACGGGGTCGCGGCGGGCGCCGGCTTCGGGATCGCGCTCGCGGCGGACTACCGGGTGGCGGCGGACACGGCCGCGTTCAACACGTCGTTCGCGGGGGTGGCACTGACCGCGGACTCCGGGATCTCGTGGACGCTGCCGCGGGTGGTGGGGCCGGGGCGCGCCGCCGATCTGCTCCTCTTCCCCCGGACCATGTCGGCCCGGGACGCGCATGACCTGGGCATCGTGAACCGTCTCGTGCCGTCGACCGAGCTGCCCGCGGAGGCGGAGAAGGTGGCGCGGGCGCTGGCCTCGGGGCCGACGGTCGCGTACGGGGCGATCAAGGAGTCGCTCGCGTACGCGCTGACGCACACTCTGGCGCAGACGCTGGAGAAGGAGGACGAGTTGCAGGGGCGGGCCGGGGCGTCCGAGGACCACGCGATCGCCGTACGGGCGTTCGTGAACAAGGAAGCGCCCGAGTACCTGGGCCGGTAGGGCTCAGCCCTGTCTCGCCACGCACGTCTCCAGGTGGTCGTCCACCAGGCCGCACGCCTGCATCAGGGCGTACGCCGTGGTGGGGCCCACGAAGCGCAGGCCGCGCTTCTTCAGCGCCTTGGACAGGGCCGTCGACTCCGGGGTGACCGCGGGAACGTCCGCCAGGGTCCTGGGGACCGCGTGCGAGTCCGGTGCGTGGGACCAGATCAGCTCGTCCAGCTCGCCCGGGGTCCATTCGGCCAGCACGCGCGCGTTGGCCATCGTCGCGTCGATCTTGGCGCGGTTGCGGATGATCCCCGGGTCGAGGAGCAGCCGGTCGCGGTCGGCCTCGCCGAACGCGGCCACCTTGGCGATCTCGAAGCCCGCGAAGGCCGCCCGGAAGCCCTCGCGGCGGCGCAGGATGGTGATCCAGGACAGGCCGGACTGGAAGGCCTCCAGGCTGAGGCGTTCGTAGAGGGCGTCGTCGCCGTGGACCGGGCGGCCCCACTCCTCGTCGTGGTACGCCACGTAGTCCGGGGTGGACAGGGCCCAGGGGCAGCGCGGCGCGCCGTCCGGGCCGGCCAGGGCGGTGCCGTCGCTCACTGCTGCTCCCCGTGGCCGTGGTCCGGCTTGTGCATGGAGACGTGGGCCGCGGCCTGGGCGCCGGCCAGCGCGGACTCCAGGTCGGCGATCCGGGCGTCCCGCTCGGCGAGCTCGGCCCCGAGGCGGCTGAGGGCGTCGTCGACGTCCGCCATGCGGTAGCCGCGGGCGGTCAGCGGGAAACGCAGTCCGTCGATGTCCGCGCGGTTGACCGGTCGGTCCAGCGGCAGCGGGTCCTGGAGCCGCTCGGGGGCGACGTCCGGCAGCGGGCCGTCGCTCTCCCCTCCGCCCACCACGGCGAGCGTCACCGCGGCGACCACGACCGCGAGCGCGATGACCAGGAACAAGAACATAACCATCGCTGAGGTCCCCATGGTCCCTGCCGGCGGCCGGCCGCCGGCGTCGAATGTGTCAGGGTCCGATCGTGCCATGCGAGTCTGACAGTTAGGGTCGCAGGCGGCCGCAGACGCCGAACACACAGACGGACGAAGTGAGGTCACAGGGGATGCTCAGGCTGGGCAGGCGTGAATTCGACGCGCACGAGCCGGTGATCATGGCGATCGTGAACCGGACCCCCGACTCCTTCTACGACCAGGGAGCCACCTTCCTCGACGAGCCCGCCCTCGCGCGCGTGGAGCAGGCGGTGGCCGAGGGTGCCGCCATCATCGACATCGGCGGGGTCAAGGCCGGGCCGGGGGAAGAGGTGTCCGCGGCGGAGGAGGCACGGCGGACCGTCGGGTTCGTGGCGGAGGTCCGGCGGCGCTTCCCGGACGTGGTCATCAGCGTCGACACCTGGCGGGCGTCCGTCGGCGAGGCGGTGTGCGAGGCGGGGGCGGATCTGCTGAACGACGCGTGGGGCGGGGTCGATCCCGGGCTCGCGGAGGTCGCCGCACGGCACGGGGCGGGTCTGGTGTGCACGCACGCCGGGGGCGCGGAACCCCGTACGCGGCCGCATCGGGTGACGTACGACGATGTCGTGGCCGACATTCTGCGGGTGACCGTGGGGCTGGCCGAGCGGGCGGTCGCGCTGGGGGTGCCGCGGGAGTCCGTGCTGATCGATCCCGGGCACGACTTCGGGAAGAACACCCGGCACAGTCTCGAGGCGACCCGGCGGCTCGGGGAGATGGTCGAGACGGGGTGGCCGGTGCTGGTGTCGCTGTCCAACAAGGACTTCGTCGGCGAGACGCTGGACAAGCCGGTGAAGGAGCGGGTGGTGGGGACGTTGGCGACGACTGCCGTGTCCGCGTGGCTCGGGGCGCAGGTGTACCGGGTGCACGAGGTCGCGGAGACGCGGCAGGTGCTGGACATGGTGGCGTCGATCGCTGGGCATCGGCCGCCGGCGGTCGCGCGTCGGGGGCTTGCGTAGGAGGTTTCTCGCCCCCGCCGCCCCTGCCCGTCCCGTCCGGCCTTCGAGGACGAGGCCGAAGGCCGACGGGGGTTCGGGGGCGCGGCCCCGAGCAACGGCGCCGCACCCCACCCCGGTTCAAGCCCGGCGCTAGCGCCCCGCCTCCTTCGACACCAGTGCCACCGCCTCGTCCACGTCGTCCGTCACGTGGAACAGCAGCAGGTCCTTCTCCGACGCCTTGCCCTGGGCGACCAGGGTGTTCTTGAGCCAGTCGACCAGTCCGCCCCAGTACTCGCTGCCGAAGAGCACGATCGGGAAGCGGGTGACCTTCTGGGTCTGGACCAGCGTCAGCGCCTCGAACAGCTCGTCCAGGGTGCCGAGGCCGCCCGGCAGGACCACGAAGCCCTGCGCGTACTTCACGAACATCATCTTGCGGACGAAGAAGTAGCGGAAGTTGAGACCGATGTCGACGTAGGGGTTGAGCCCCTGCTCGAAGGGGAGCTCGATGCCGAGGCCGACGGAGGTGCCGTCGGCCTCGCAGGCGCCCTTGTTGGCCGCCTCCATGGCGCCGGGGCCGCCGCCGGTGATCACGGCGAAGCCCGCCTCCACCAGGCCCCGGCCGAGCCGCACGCCCGCCTCGTACTCGGGCGAGTCCGCCGGTGTCCTGGCCGAGCCGAACACGCTGATCGCGGGCGGGAGTTCGGCGAGCGTGCCGAATCCCTCGATGAACTCCGACTGGATGCGCAGGACGCGCCAGGGGTCGGTGTGCACCCAGTCCGACGGGCCGCCCGCGTCCAGCAGGCGCTGGTCGGTCGTGCTCGCCGTGACCTGTCCCCGCCTGCGGAGGACGGGTCCCAGGCGCTGCTCCTCCGGCGGCTGCTTCTTGCCCTCGGGGTTCCCGGTAGCCATGTGCGCTCCCTCCGCTTGCCTGGTTTTTCCATCTCAGCGTAGATCTACGCGGGTTACGGAGGGGGGACGTCCGCGTGTCCGCCATGAAGCGCCGGCGCGCAAACCATCGTCACGCCGTCAGCCACGCCCTCAGCTTCGCCTCCGCCTCGGGGATCAGCGACGCCTTCACCCGCTCGTCGACCTTGTGCGCGAGCAGCGGCTGGCCGGGGCTGTAGTTCACCGCGGGCACGCCGAGCGCGCTGAAGCGGGACACGTCCGTCCAGCCGAACTTGGGGCGGGCGACGCCCCCGACCGCCGTCATGAAGGCCTGGGCGACGGGGTGGGTGAGGCCGGGGCGGGCGCCGCCGGTGTGGTCGTCGACGGTGAACTCGTCGACTCCGCAGTCCGCGAAGAAGTCCCGCACGAAGGCCTCCGCCTCCTCCTCGCTGCGGTCCGGCGCGTAACGGAAGTTGACCGTCAGCGTGCAGGAGTCGGGGATGACGTTCGTGGCCACTCCTCCCTCCACCCGCACGGCGTTGAGACCCTCGTGGAACTCGAGGCCGTCCACCACCGGCCTGCGCGGCTCGTAGGCCGCCAGCTTGGCGAGGGCGGGAGCGGCCTTGTGGATCGCGTTGGACCCCATCCACGCGCGCGCGGAGTGCGCCCGCTCCCCCTTGAACGTCAGCAGCACCCGGAGCGTGCCCTGGCAGCCGCCCTCGACCTGGTTGTCCGTCGGCTCCAGGAGGACCGCGAAGTCGCCCTCCAGCCAGTCGGGGTGGGCCTCGGCCACATGTCCCAGGCCGTTGAGGTGGGCGGCGACCTCTTCGTTGTCGTAGAAGATGAAGGTGAGGTCGCGGTTGGGCTCCGGGAGCGTCGCCGCGATCCGCAGCTGGACCGCGACCCCGGACTTCATGTCGCAGGTGCCGCAGCCCCACAGGTAGCCCTCGTCGTCGAGCCGGGAGGGGACGTTGCCCGCGATGGGGACGGTGTCGATGTGGCCGGCGAGGATGACGCGTTCCGAACGGCCGAGGTTCGTGCGGGCGACGACGTTGTTGCCGTGACGGTCGACCGTGAGATGCGGCAGGCCGCGCAGGGCGGTCTCGATCGCGTCCGCGAGGGGCTTCTCGGTGCCGCTCTCGGAGGGGAAGTCGACGAGCTGCGCGGTGAGCTGTGCTGCGTCCAGCGAAAGGTCAAGAGGGGTGTCGGCCATGCTCCCGACCCTAACGCCCCCGCTGCGCGCACTCACCGCCCCCGTCCGGCGCCGACCTCTCAGTACTCTCCAGTATCTTGTCCGGATGCCAGAGCCGTTGCCCCCTACTCGCAAGCGCCGTGGCCGCCTCCTCCGCTTCGGGGCGGCCCTCGTGGTCCTGTGCGCGGTCGCCGGTTACCTCGTGGTGCAGTACGTCACCGGAGGCACGGAAGGACCCACCTGCAAAGTCGTCTCGGGCAGGGCGGACGGGCCGTCGTACGAGTTCACGCCCGAGCAGGCGGTGAACGCGGCGACGATCACCGCCGTCGGCACCGGGCGCGGGCTGCCCGAGCGGGCCGTGGCGATCGCGCTGGCCACCGCGCTCCAGGAGTCGGGGCTGCGCAACATCTCGCACGGCGACCGTGACTCCCTCGGCCTGTTCCAGCAGCGGCCCTCGCAGGGCTGGGGCACCCCGAAGGAGATCCTGGACCCGACGTACGCGGCGGCGGAGTTCTACAAGCACCTGGTCAAGGTGCGCGGCTATCAGGACCTCCCGCTGACCGTCGCCGCCCAGCGCGTGCAGCGCAGCGGCTATCCGGAGGCGTACGCCAAGCACGAGCCGGACGCCACGCTGCTCGCCGCCGCCCTCACCGGCACCTCTGCGGCCACCCTGACCTGCGACGGCCGCCAGGACACCACGGAGGCCGCCCAGGACGCCTCCCGGGCCGCCGCCACGGGCCCCGACGCGGTGCGGTCGGCCCTCGTACGGGACTTCGGGCGGGACGCGCTGGAGACGACCGCCGCCGAGGTGGGCGGCAGGGCCGCACCGAGTCCGGCGCCCACCCCGGCGGACGCGCGCACGGTGACCCTTCCCGTGCGCGAGGACACCGGCCCGGGTGCCGACCGCAGCCTCAGGGAACGCGGCTGGCAGCTCGCGCACTGGGCGGTCGCGAACTCCTCGGCGCTGCGCATCGAGCGGGTCTCGTACGCCGGGCGGCAGTGGACGGCCGGGAGCACGGACAGCCAGTGGCGTACGACGGACGGCGGGGGCGGCACGGGCACGGTGCGGATACTGACGGCACGCTAGTTCGGAAGATCACCTGGAAGGGTCACGTCCGGACACCGCGGGAGCGGGTGTGCGCAGGTTTTCGTCACGTCACCCCCGTATCGGCGAAAACCCTTGAGAACAAAGGGCTGCGAGCATTCGGCGGACTTTCAGACCGGATGCTTTTTGCCCGTTTTTATCCGCAGGTGATAATGCGACGCATTGCCAACTCTTTACGTTGCGCGTCCGCAACCTTCGTCGGCTTCGAGCGGTAGTCACGGCGTCCTAGCAACGTTTCCTCCGTCGAAGGAGCAACATGTCCCTCCCCCTGACCCGCAGGATCGCCCGTGCCGCGCTGCTCGTCGCTGCGGGAGCGGCAGCCGGGGTCGGTGCGGCCGGCTCCGCCAGTGCGGCCCCCTCTGCGCTGCCTGCCACTCCGAACCTCGGCGGGCTGACCGCTGTGGACGGGGCGCACGTCGGCAACACGGTGGACGGCGCGGCGCAGAACCTGGCCGGGACCGCGGGCAAGACCGGCGGCAAGGCCGTCGAGAAGGCGGTGCCGTCCGCCGGCAAGGCCGGTGGCAAGGCCGTGAAGAAGGCGGCGCCGGTCGCGCAGAAGACGGCGGGCGAGGCCGCGGGCTCCGCCGGGGGCCTCCTCGGCGACACGACGTCCTCGGCGACCAAGGGCGGCCTTCCGACCGACTCCCTCACCAAGGGCGGCGGCGGTCTGCCGTCGGCGGACACCCTTCCGGTGAAGAGCCTCCCGCTCGGCTAGTACGTCTCGGCACGGCGAAGGGGCCCGGGGAAACTCCCCGGGCCCCTTCGCCGTGTCCGGTGCGCGTCACGCCAGTCGCTCGACCGCCGCCCGCACCCGCTCGTCCGTCGCGGTCAGCGCCACGCGTACGAACTTCTCGCCCGCCTCGCCGTAGAAGTCGCCCGGCGCCACCAGGATGCCGAGGTCGGCCAGGTGGGCCACCGTCGCCCAGCAGGACTCGTCCCGGGTGGCCCAGAGGTAGAGGCTGGCCTCGCTGTGCTCGATGCGGAAGCCGTGGCCCAGCAGGGCCTCGCGCAGCAGGGCCCGGCGCGCCGCGTACCGCTCCCGCTGTTCGCGGACGTGGGTGTCGTCGCCCAGGGCGGCCACCACCGCGGCCTGGGTGGGCGCCGGGGTCATCATGCCGCCGTGCTTGCGGATCTCCAGCAGGGGCGCCAGGACGGCCGGATCGCCCGCCAGGAAGGCCGCGCGGTAGCCGGCGAGGTTCGACCGCTTCGACAGCGAGTGGACGGCCACGATGCCGTCGTAGGAGCCGCCGTTGACGTCCGGGTGCAGGACCGAGACCGGGTCGGCCTCCCAGCCCAGCTCCAGGTAGCACTCGTCGGAGAAGATCAGGATGCCGTGCGACCGGGCCCAGGCGACGATCCTCGTCAGTTCGTCCTTGGCGAGCACCTTGCCGGTCGGGTTCGACGGGGAGTTGAGCCACAGGAGCTTCAGGCCCGCCGGGTCCAGCTCGGTGGGGTCGTCGTAGACCTCGTAATCGGCCCGGGCGAGGCGCGCGCCGACCTCGTAGGTCGGGTAGGCCAGACGCGGATGGGCGACCCGGTCGCCGGGGCCGAGGCCCAGCTGGGTGGGGAGCCAGGCGACGAGTTCCTTGGAGCCTACGATCGGCAGGACGTGCCGGTGGGTGACCTCGCGGGCGCCCAGGCGGCGCTCGACCCAGCCGGTGATCGCGTCGCGCAGCGCCGGGGTGCCCCAGACCGTCGGGTAGCCCGGGGAGTCCGCCGCGTCGATCAGGGCCTTCTGGATCAGGTCGGGGACCGGGTCGACCGGGGTGCCGACGGAGAGGTCGACGATGCCGCCCGGGTGCTCGAGAGCCTGCTTCTTGTACGGCTCCAGCTTGTCCCAGGGGAAGGTGGGAAGGCGGTCGGAGACTGCGGACACGGCGTTCGGGCTCACTTTCGGGTCGTACGGCAAACACCGCGGTCCCGTACGGCCACGCTCAAGGGCGTTCAGGCCGTACGGGACCGAGGCGGCACGAAGTGCGGGCCGCTGATGCGGACGACTAGGCCTGCGGCGGCAGCGCGGCGATGAACGGGTGGTCCCGCTCGATCAGACCCAGCTTGCTGGCGCCGCCGGGCGAGCCGAGCTCGTCGAAGAACTCGACGTTCGCCTTGTAGTAGTCCTTCCACTCGTCCGGAGTGTCGTCCTCGTAGAAGATCGCCTCGACCGGGCAGACCGGCTCACAGGCACCACAGTCGACGCATTCGTCCGGGTGGATGTACAAGGACCGGGAGCCCTCGTAGATGCAGTCGACCGGGCACTCCTCGATGCAGGCCTTGTCCTTCACGTCGACACAAGGCTGCGCGATGACGTAGGTCACGCTGTCGTTCCTCCTCCATAGGGCGCTGGCGGGCCTCCTCAGGCTCCGCCGCCTCGCGCGCGGGAGCGCGGCGTCGTCGATGCCCGCCCCTAGTATCTCCGGTCTTGGGCATGATCCGAACAGGAGGGGTGAACTGACCTGTGGAAATCTCCGCGGCAGGGCGTCTTGTCGTCCGCATCTCCGCTGCTGACGTGGGCAAACGGGTATCCGTACGGTGTCTGGACGAAACCGGCGTCACCCAGGAGAAGTTCACCGACACGGTGGGTGTTCTCACATCATGGGACGACGGTGTGCTGATGATCACGCGCCGGGACGGCCGGAGCGTCCGCATCGCGGAATCCGCGCTGGTGGCGGGCAAGGTCGTCCCCGCCGAACCGGCGCGCCGCCGGGGGCCCGCCGCCTCGTACGAGGAGCTGGCCCGGATCGCGGCGCGCGGCTGGCAGCCGGTGGAGAGCGAGCGGCTCGGCGACTGGGAGCTGCGCGCCGCCTCCGGCTTCACCCGCCGCGCCAACTCCGTCCTCCCCCTCGGCGACCCCGGTCTGCCGCTCGACGAGGCCCTGGCCGCCGTACGACGGTGGTACGGGGCGCGCGGTCTGCCGGCGTACGTCCAGACCGCGACCGGCGCCGCGGGCACCCAGGAGGTGCTGTGCGCGGAGCTGGAGGCGCGCGGATGGACGCGGGAGGTGACGGCGGAGCTGTGGACCGGCGCGCTGGCACCGGTCGCGGACCGGCCCGGTGACGGCGTGGTCCTGTCCCGGGAGGCCGACGCGGACTGGCTGGCGCGCTATCAGCGCAAGGGGGTGAGCGAGGTGGCACTGCGGGTGCTCGGGAGCGGGCCGTCGGTGTGGTTCGCCACCGTCCCGGGCGAGGACGCCCCGGCCGCGATCGGACGGTGTGTCGTGGACGGGCGGTGGGCCGGGTTCGCGGCGGTCGAGGTGGATCCCGCACTGCGGCGCCGAGGGCTGGCCTCGACCGTGATGGCGGCGCTGGCGCAGCGCGCCCTCGACGAGGGGGCGTCGGCCGCGTGGCTCCAGGTCGAGTCGGACAACATCGGCGCGCGGGCCCTGTACGAGCGGATGGGGTTCGCCGCGCACCACGCCTACCACCACTACCGCGAGCCGGACGTCTCCGGCGCGGCACGGTAGTAGCGATCGCCGCGAAAGGGCACGAGCCAGCTATGCGTCCTCCGTTTCCGCCATCGCCCGACCGTTCCGCCGAGCTGCGGAGGCGGTTCGCCGAAGAGGCGCGGTCCGAGCGGCCCGATCTGGCCGCCCTGTGTCTGCTCCTCGGGGCGCAGGCCGACGGCGCCCTCGACGAGGCCGGGATCGACGCGGCCCAGATCGAGCTCGACGAGCTGGCCGGGCGGTTGCCGTTCCGGCCGGGCGGGCCGCGGTCGTGGGCTGTGTCGCTGCGGGAACTGCTCGGGGAACGATGCGGGTTCCGCGGGGCGCCGGCGGACTACCAGCGGCTGGAGTCCTCGCTGCTGCACGAGGTCCTGCGGCGGCGCAGGGGGCTGCCGATCCTGCTGTCCGTGGTGTGGATGGAGGTGGCCCGGCGGGCGGGAGCGCCGGTGTACGGGGTGGCCCTGCCGGGGCACTTCGTGGTCGGTTTCGGCCCGCCGGAGGAGCAGGCGCTGGCCGATCCGTTCGACGGCGGGCGGGTGTTGAGCGGGGGTGACGCGGAGGTGCTGGTCGCCGGGGCCACAGGAGGTTCGCTGGATCCGTCGATGCTGGGTCCCGCGGATCCGCTGGAGGTCGTGCAGCGGATCCTGAACAACATCCGGGCGTGGGCCGCGGCCCGGCCCGAGCGATCGGACGTGGCCCTGTGGGCGGTCGAGTTGGCGCTGCTGCTGCCGTCGCATCCGGCCAGGCTGCGGTACGAACGGGCCCAACTGTTCGTCCAGCGGGGGGACTTCGTCCAGGGAGCCAGCGAACTGGAGGCCTACGCCGAGGTGGTGGGCACCGTCGACGAACCCGCCGCGGCACGTGTGCGGCAGCAGGCTCACGCCGCACGGGCGATGCTGAACTGACGCCCCTACAGCCAGCCCTTCTCCCGCGCGATCCGTACCGCCTCGGCCCTGTTCCGCACCGCCAGCTTCTGGATCGCCGTCGAGAGGTAGTTGCGGACCGTGCCCTGGGACAGGTGCAGGGCCGCTGCCAGTTCGGCGTTCGTCGAGCCGTCGGCCGCCGCTCGCAGGACCTCGCGCTCGCGGTCCGTCAGCGGGTTCGCGCCCTCCGCCAGCGCGGCCGCCGCCAGGGTGGGGTCGATGACCCGCTCCCCCGCCAGCACCTTGCGCACGGCGTCCGCCAGTTGGGCCGCGGGGGCGTCCTTGACCAGGAAGGCGTCGGCGCCCGACTCCATCGCGCTGCGGAGGTAGCCGGGGCGGCCGAAGGTCGTGAGGATGACCAGCTTGACCGCCGGGAGTTCCTTGTGGAGCAGGGCCGCCGCCTCTATGCCCGTGGCGCCCGGCATCTCGATGTCCATGAGGGCCACGTCGATGTCGTGGGCGCGGGCCGCCGCCAGCACCTCGTCGCCGCGGGCCACCTGGGCGACGACCTCGATGTCCTCCTCCAGGCCGAGCAGGGCGGCCAGGGCCTCGCGGACCATCGACTGGTCCTCGGCGAGCAGGACCTTGATCGTGCGGCTCGTCATGAAGCGGATCCTACGTCGGCCGCGGAACCGGCCGGCACACGGGCGACCAGCCGGAAACCGTGCCGGGTACCGGCGGCCTCCAGCGTGCCGCCGGCCTTCTCCAGGCGTTCGGTCAGACCGGTCAGGCCGTTGCCGGGAGCGTTGCCCGCACCGCCCGATCCGTCGTCCTCGACGGTGAGTTCGAGCCTCGGCCCGTCGAGGGTCTGGCGGTGCAGCAGCTCCACCGTGCAGCCGCGGGCGCCGCTGTGCCGTACGACGTTGGTGACCGCCTCGCGCAGCGCCCAGGCGAGGGCCGACTCGCTCTCCTCGGGGACGCCGGTGAGATCGGGTTCGGCCGGCAGCGTGGCGGTGACTCCGGCGGCCGTCAACGCGACCTGGGCACCCGCGAGTTCCGCGGCCAGGCGGGCGCGGCGGTAGCCGGAGACGGCCTCGCGGACGTCCACCAGGGCCTGCCGGCTGACCTGTTCGATGTCGGCGACCTGCTGGGCCGCCTTGTCGGGGTGGGCGGGCAGCATCCGGCCGGCCAGCTCGCTCTTGAGGGTGATGAGGGACAGGGAGTGGCCGAGGAGGTCGTGCAGGTCCCTGGCCAGGCGCAGGCGTTCCTCGTTGGCGGCGAGCTGGGCGACCCGCGCCCGCGCCTCCCGCAACTCGATGGTCGTGCGGACGAGTTCGCGGACGCCCGTCATCGCGAACCCGCCGAGCAGGGCCGGGATGAGCAGCGCGCCGATGTACTCCGTGCCGTCGGTGACGAGCAGGGCCAGGCCCGCCATCAGGGCGGACGCGGCGGGGATGGTCCAGCGGGCGAGCCGCAGCGGCAGGGCCGCGCCGGACGCGATGGACACGTACACGAAGAGGACGAGCCACTCGCGGCCCAGGGTGAGGACCAGCAGGGTCGACTCGGCCGAGAGGACCGCGAGCGAGGTGAGCACGAAGCTCTCGGCGTTGCGGCGGCCGGTCCTGAACAGCAGGGCCAGGTACCAGCCGACGAAGCCCGCGAGGCCGAGCCAGCCGAGGACGACGGCCACGACCCCGTGGCCGCCGTGCAGGAGGTCCGAGACGGGTGCGCTCAGGTAGACCAGCCAGATGCCCGTCCACAGCATCTTGACCGTCATCTGCTTGCGGGTCTCCGGGCGCTGCCCGATGCCGACGCCGGTGCCGCTCACGCCTTCAACGTGTCCTTCCGGTACAGCCAGGCCGCGCCGCCCGCGAACAGGGCGAAGGAGACGGCCAGGATGGCGATGTCCTGTCCATGCGGGGCGCGGCTCTGCTCGATGGCCTGCCCGAGGGCAGCGTACGCGTGCGTGGGCAGCCACTTGGCGATGTCCTGGAGCCACTGCGGGAAGGTCGTCGTGGGCATCCACAGGCCGCCCAGCATCGACAGGCCGAAGTAGGTGATCATCGTGATCGGGCGGACCGCGTCCCCGGTGGCGAGGTAGCCGATGGCGACGCCGAGCGCGGCGAAGACGAGGCTTCCGGCCCAGATCGCGCCGGTGAGGGCGAGCCACTGCCAGGCGTCCAGGCGTACGTCCTTCACGACCGCGGCGACGACGAACACGACCACGATCGAGGGCAGGCTCACCACGGCCGCGCTCGCCGTCTTCGCGAACACGTAGCCGCGTCCCGGCAGCGGGGTCAGCCGCAACTGCCGTACCCAGCCGCCCTCGCGCTCCTTGGCGATGCGCTCGCTGTTGCCCATCAGGACGGCGGTCAGGGCGCCGAAGGAGGCCATCGAGACCATCATGTAGGTCGGCAGGGTCAGGCCCGTGCCGTCGACCTTCGTGGTGCTGTCGGCGTTGCCCGCGATGATCAGGAACAGCAGCGAGGGGTACATCACCGAGAAGAACAGGAACTTGCGGTTGCGCAGGGCGCGGGTGAGTTCCAGCTTGATCAGGCTGTTCACCTGGACTTCGCCTCCTCGGCGGCGGTGATGGCGACGAAGGCCTGCTCCAGACCGAGGCCGGCGACTTCGAGGTTGCGGGGGTAGACGCCGAGGCCGTAGAGGGCGTGCACGGTCGCGTCGGCGTCGGTGGACTGGATGCGGACGGTCTGGCCGGAGATGTCGACCGCGCTCAGGAACGGCAGGTTCCGCAGCGCGGCCTCGTCGATCGTGCCCTCCAGGTCGAAGGCGATCCTGCGGGCACCCGCCTTGGCCTTGATCTCGGCGGCGGTGCCGTCGGCCAGCAGGCGGCCCCGGTGCAGGACCAGCACCCGGTCGGCGATGGCGTCGGCCTCTTCGAGGTAGTGGGTGGCGAACAGGACCGTACGGCCCTGGTCGGCCTGTTCGCGCATGGTGGCCCAGAAGGCCTGCCGGGTGGTGACGTCCATGCCGGTGGTCGGTTCGTCCAGGACGATCAGGTCGCTGTCGCCGGCGGTCGCGAGGGCGAAGCGGACCCGCTGGGCCTGGCCGCCGGAGAGCTTGTTGACCCTGCGGTCGGCGATCTGGGCGATGCCCGCGCGGGCGAGGACGTCGTTCGCTTTGTACGGCTTCGGGTGCAGGTCGCAGGCGAGCCGAACCAGCTCGGCGACCGTGACCTCGTCCATCAGCCCGCCGCTCTGGAGCATCGCGCCGACGCGCCCGGCGACGATCGCCTCACGCGGGCTGGTGCCGAAGAGCCGGACGCTGCCGCTGTCGGGCTGCTTGAGGCCGAGCAGCAGATCGAGGGAGGTCGACTTGCCGGCGCCGTTGGGGCCGAGCAAGGCCACGGTCTCCCCCGGCCGCAGGGTCAGGGTCAGTCCGTCCACGGCGCGTACCTCGCCGTACGCCTTGCTCACCTGGTCGAAGGCGACCACCGGGGCTGTCGTTGTCATACGGCCATGGTGGCTTCGCGGGTGGGGCCGCGGGCAGTGTCGGCCGTCCGGAGTGCCGCATGACAGATGTCATGTCGGGCGGCACTCCGGTGCGGTCTCCGCTCCTGCGTGGGCGCTCAGCTCGGGTTCGTGTCGATGACCACGACGCGGTCCGCCGGCGTCTTGCCGCGCAGCGCCTTGCCGAGCGCCGAGGCGACGTCCTGCGGAAGCACGTCACGCTTGCCGCTCGCGCCGTCGATCTTCACACCGACGAAGGTGGCGCCGTACGCCTCCTTGAGCGCCTCGAGGTTGTACGTCTCCACGAGCTTGCCGCCGACCGCCTTGAACCCGAGGATCTTCGGCAGGGACACCGACCCGAAGTCGATGCTGTGCGCCGCGTCGGTCTTGATCGTGACGCGCTCGGACATCGCGGGCTCCGCGAACTCCTTCATCATCCGGTCGACCTCGGCGTTCGAGACCGACGGCTGCTTGGTGGTCGTCGGGAGCGTGACCGAGCCGGCGGTGCCGGTCTCCACCTGGGTGCGGTACGCCTCCTCGACCGCGGTGGTCGACCGGGCGACGTCGATGCCCTTGCCGGCCTTGCCGTACACGGCGACGGCCTTGCCGTTGACGAACTTGATCGTGCCGTCGGTCGCCGATCCGGCGCCGCCCGAGGCGTCCTCCAGGGCTGCCTGCAGCTTCTCCTCGTCGACCGGCATGACCGGGTCGACGACCCGGTGGTTGCCGAACAGGGAGCCGATGACGGAGACCGGGTTGTAGTCGCTCTTCGCGGCCGCGGCGACCGTGGCCTGCTCGTCGAGCTGGAGCCCGGCCTGGTCCGGCTTGAGGGAGACGGTGTCACCGCCGACCGACAGCTTCAGCGCCTGGTTGACGCGGCCCTGGAAGGCGTCGTCGAGCTTCTTGACGGCGTCGTCGCGGGTGCCGCCGCCGATGTCCACGCCGAGCACGGTGGTGCCCTTGGGCACGTCGGAGCGGTTCATCAGCAGACCGGCGCCGTAGGCACCGACGCCGAGGAGGACCACGGTGCCGCCGACCATCGCCAGCTTGCTGCGGCCCTTCCTTTTCTTCTTCTTCGACGAGGCGGCCGGGGCCCCCTGCGACGCGGTGTCGGGCAGCTTCGGGGGCGTACGGCCGTCGGTGCCCTGGCCGAGGGGGGCGTTCTGGGCGTCGGACGGGACGACCGGCATGCCGCTGGTGACGGTGTGCCCGGAGACGTTGTCCGGGGTGCCGTAGCCGGGCGCGCCCGGGCCGGGGGCCGGCTTCTGCGGGGTGAGGATCGCGGTGTCGTCGCTCAGACCGCCACCGGGGCCGAAGCCCGCGCCGGGCGCACCGCCGGGACCGGGGGCGCCGGGGCCGCCCGGGCGACCTAGCGTGCCGGGACCGCCCTGGGCCGCCTGGCCGGGCTGACCGCCGGGACCGCCCGGGGCACCGGGGCCCGCGAGGCCGCCGGAGATTCCGGGACCGCCCGGGCCGCCGAGGGTGCCGGGAGCGCCGGAACCGCCCGGGCCGCGGGTGCCGCCCGGGCCACCGGGGCCGCGGGTGCCGCCGCCGGGACCGCCCTGGCCGCCGAAGCCGTCGGGGCCGTTGAACGATTCGCCGCCGAAGGACTCGGCCCCGGCGAAGGGGTCGGGGCCGGCGGGCGGTACGACCGGGCCGTCGCCGGTGACCGGGCCGCCGGTCGGGCCGGCGGGACCCTGGGGGCCGCCCGGGCCGCCGGGGCCCCGCGGTCCGCCGAAGCCGCCGCCGTAGTCGATCTGGCCGCCCTGGCCGCCGTAGTCGATCTGACCGTTCTGTCCGCCGGGACCGCCGCCGTGGCCGGCCTGTGCGCCGAAGCCGCCCTGGCCGTTCAGGGTGTCCTGTCCGCCCTGGCCGCCCTGGCCGGGGAAACCGCCCTGGCCGTTCTCCGCGTTCGGGCCGCCGGGGCCGTTGCCGTTCTCGGCGAAGTAGGGCAGCTCGTCGCGGCGGGGTTCGCTGCCGCGCTGGCCGCCGTTGAGCGCCTCGGTGACGTCGAAGGAGCCCGTACCGCCGCCGTGGCCGGGGGCCACCGGGCCGCCCGTGGCACCCGGAAGTCCGGCGCCGTTCGTGGCGCCGGAGCGGGAGCCGCCCGGCACGCTCATGGAGCCGACCACGCCTCCGGGACGCCCGGCCCCGGGACGCGCCCCACCGGACGCGGCCGGACCGGAACCGCCGTGACGGGGGCCGGACGCACCGGGAGGACCACCGGCACCCGGACGCGCACCGCCCGCGGCACCGGCAGCACCGGCCGCAGCGGCACCCGGCGCTCCCGCGCCCGAACCGCCGGGCAGACCGGCCCCGTTGGTGGCGCCGCCGCCCTGACCGCCCTTGGCGGGACCGGACTTGCGGGGCGCGAACCAGTCGCTCGCCTTCTCCTCGGCGGCGGGCGGTGCCGGTTCGCCGGGCAGTTCGTACGTGCCGGTGGTCGAGGAGGGACTCGGCGCCGGTGCCTCGGCCTCGGGACCGCTGTCGACGGAACTCTCCGTCTCGGCGACGGGCTGACGCACGACGACCGGCGGAATGGGCCGCGAACCGGGGATGTTGATCCGGATCCGGGTCGTCAGCGTGGTCTCGGTCTTGCGCTCCTCCGGCTGCGCGGCCGAACGGCCCGCGTCCGGACCGCCGTCGGACACCTGAGGCGTCCCGTACGGCGGCGTGCCCGAGGGGTAGGCGGCTCCGCCGCGCCCGTTGGGCCCGGAGGACGGACTGTCAGTTTCACGACTCAAGGCAGGTTCTCCCGGTTGGCTCCGCCGCCCGTTTCGACCTCACTGCTTCGGGCGTCGGCGGCGCGCACCACCATACTGGCCACTTCTGGCCGGTATCCCACGACCGCCGGGGAAACCCACACGGGACTCGCACGCGCGCGATGCGGAGAAGTGGTACGTCACTTGCCAAGTCGGACGGGGTCGCCGCCCGGTTGCCGCCCCAGCCCAAGGGTGGCGCAGATCACAGCCACAGCCATGCCGCCGAGCAGGAAGAGATAGGAGCCGCTTCCCGCCGCGAAGACGAAGTCGCCCTCCGGACGGCTGGCGGTGAGGAAGATGACGGCGACCATCCAGCCGCCGGCGGGCGCGACGGCTCCGGCGCGACTGCCTGCGGCGCGTGCCCCGCCGAGCAGCAGCCCGGCCTCGCCGAGCAGCGCGAGGAGCAGCCCGCCCGGGAACCAGCCGGCCTGCACCAGGGCCCCGGCGATCCCCACCACCGCACCCAGCAAGAAAAGCCCGAGGTAGGCGGCGGCCCGGCCGGCGGAAGGGCGCTGCAGGGGCTGGGCCAGCATCGACGTTCGGTCGCTCATGACGCGCCCTCGATCCCGGAGAACAGGTCGGTCTCCCTGGTGTCCCCGGGTTCCCCTCTCACCAATTCGTAGTACTCGGTGGTGAAGAGAGGTTGCGCGAGTTCGTTGGAGAGTGCGAAGTACGCCCCGGAGACGTCGATCTGGGTCGCGTGCGCGGCCATCGCGGCGCTCTTGGCGGCGGCGTACGCCGAGCCGTCGATCTCCGTGGTGATCCGCTCGTCGTCCACCACGCCCGGTACGTCGTCGAGGACGGCGGTCTTGGCGAAGGGGAGGCCGGGCAGGTCCTGGTGGAGCTGTGCGAAGGCGCGCTCGCCGACCGCGCGCGGTACGCGGTTCCAGTAGACCTTGAGGATCTCCCATCCGGCGTCGGCGGCGAGCTCGACGGCGCGCATGGCGACGCGGTGGGCCTGGATGTGGTCGGGGTGGCCGTATCCGCCGTGCTCGTCGTAGGTGACGAGGACCTGGGGGCGCACCTCGAGGATCACCTCGACGAGATGGCGGGCCGCCTCGTCGACGTCGGCCTGCCAGAGGCAGGCGGGGTCGTCGTTCTCCGGGAGGCCCATCATTCCGGAGTCCTGGTAGCGCCCGGCGCCGCCGAGCAGGCGGAAGTCCGCGACGCCGAGCTCACGCATGGCCGCGGTGAGCTCGCCGCGCCTGTGCTCGCCGAGGGCGACGCCGGTCAGGTGCCGCAGCCCGGGCGGGATGACCTCGCCGAGCTCGCCGAGGGTGCAGGTGACCAGGGTCACCCGGGCGCCCTCGGCCGCGTACCTGGCCATGGTCGCGCCGTTGTTGATCGACTCGTCGTCCGGGTGCGCGTGCACCAGGAGAAGACGCCGAGCGGGCTGTTCCGTCATGGCCCCACCTTACGAGGAGCCACCGACAGACCCGCTCAGCCGGTGTCAGAACTTGATACTGCCGATCATGCCCGCGATGTTGGTCGTCAGCTCGCTGATCGTCGGTGCGATCGAAGAGGCGGCGAGATAGAAGCCGAGCAGGATGCACACGACGGCGTGCCCGCCCTTCAGTCCCGACTTCTTCACCAACAAGAAGACGATGATCGCCAGCAGCACTACCGCCGAAATTGAGAGTGCCACGGCGGCTCACCTCCAAAGATCCCAAGAGCGCGGGGGGTCGGACCAGGGGGGCAGATAAATCCATACAGCAGCCAGCGGATTCATACCCACTATGCGGTAGTGATCATAACTATCCGGGCCTGCGCATCCGTCGGCGCACGGCCGCACAAGGGGGCGCATGGCCAATATGGTCGGGGCATGACGACCGAGCCTGACTCCTTTCCCCGCCGGCACGCCCGTACCCAGCGCTTCACGCTCGGCGCGCCGCGCGCGTTCACCGTGGCGCCCGACGGATCGCGTGTCGTGTTCCTGCGCTCGAACTCCGGCACGAACCGGGCCAATTCGCTGTGGGTGCTCGACATGCCGGACGGCGGGGAGCGCGTGGCGGCCGACCCGCGCGCCCTTCTGGGGGGCACCGAGGAGCGTCTCTCGCCCGAGGAGCGGGCGCGCCGCGAGCGCAGCCGTGAGGGCGGTGCCGGCATCGTCGGCTACGCCACCGACACGGCCGTCGAGTTGGCCTCTTTCGCCTTGTCAGGGCGGCTTTTCACGGCGGAGCTGCGGGCCGGAACGGCACGTGAACTGCCCGTCCCCGGACCGGTGATCGACCCCCGTCCGTCCCCCGACGGACGGCACGTGGCGTACGTCGCCCAGGGCGCCCTGCGGGTCGTGGGCGCCGAGGGCGAGGGGGACCGGGCGCTCGTCGCTCCGGAGTCGGATCAAGTCACCTACGGGCTGGCGGAGTTCGTCGCGGCCGAGGAGATGGGCCGCACGCGGGGCTTCTGGTGGTCGCCCCGGTCGGACCGGCTGCTGGTCGCGCGCGTGGACGACACGCCGGTGCGGCGCTGGTGGATCTCCGATCCGGCCCACCCGGAGCGTGATCCACAACACGTCCGGTACCCGGCCGCGGGCACCCCCAACGCGGAGGTACGGCTGTTCGTGATCGCCCTGGACGGCTCGCGCACGGAGGTCTCCTGGGACCGTGTGCGCTATCCGTATCTGGCCCATGTGCACTGGTCAGCCGCGGGTGCCCCGCTGCTGCTCGTACAGGCGCGCGACCAGCGCAGTCAGCTGTATCTCGCGGTGGACCCGGAGTCCGGTGCGACCCGGATGGTGCACGCGGACGAAGATCCAACTTGGCTGGATCTTTTCCCTGGAGTGCCCTGCTGGAGCCCCTCGGGCCGGCTCGTGCGGATCGCGGACGAGGGGGGCGCGAGGGTGCTGGCGGTCGGCGAACGCCCGCTCACCGGACCGCAGTTGCACGTCCGCGCGGTGCTGGACGTGGCCGGGGACGACGTGCTGGTCTCGGCGTCGGCCGGCACGGAGGCCGAGGCGCCGGAAATCGGCGAGGTGCACGTCTATCGGGTGAACGAGCTCGGAGTGGAGCGCGTGTCGCAGGAGCCCGGCGTGCACTCGGCGGTGCGCGCCGGGGGCGTGACCGTACTGGTGTCGGCGGCCCTCGACCGGCCGGGGGCCCGCGCGCGGGTGCTGCGGGACGGCAAGGAGGCGGCGACTGTCACGTCATATGCGGAAGATCCCGGTTTGACCCCGCGCGTGACGCTCATCGAGGGGGGCGCACGAAAGATCCCGTGCGCCGTGCTTATGCCGCAGGACTACGCCGGTGACAGCCCCCTTCCGGTTTTGCTGGACCCGTACGGGGGTCCGCACGGGCAGCGGGTGGTCCACGCGCGCAACGCGTACCTCACCTCGCAGTGGTTCGCCGATCAGGGTTTCGCGGTGGTCGTGGCCGACGGCCGGGGCACCCCGGGCCGCTCTCCCGCCTGGGAGAAGGCGGTCCGCGACGACCTCGCGGCGGTGGTCCTCCAGGACCAGGTCGACGCGCTGCAGGCGCTCGCCGAGGACTTCCCCCTGGACCTCTCCCGGGTCGCGATCCGCGGCTGGTCCTTCGGCGGCTATCTGGCCGCCCTCGGAGCGCTGCGCCGCCCGGACGTCTTCCACGCGGCGGTGGTCGGCGCCCCGGTCACCGACCTGCGCCTGTACGACACCCACTACCAGGAGCGCTACCTCGGCCACCCGGACGAACAGCCGGAGGTCTACCGCCGCAACTCGCTGGTCGACGACGAGGGCCTGGTCGACGCGGCCGAGCCGCACCGCCCGATGATGATCATCCATGGTCTCGCGGACGACAACGTGGTGGTCGCCCACTCCCTGCGCCTGTCCTCGGCCCTGCTGGCCGCGGGCCGCCCGCACGAGGTGCTGCCGCTGTCCGGGGTGACCCACATGACCCCGCAGGAGACGGTCGCGGAGAACCTGCTGCGGCTTCAGCTGGACTTCCTGAAGCGGTCGTTGGGGCTGGCCTAGGCACGGCAACGGGCCGGGAGGACATGGCGCCTCCCGGCCCGTTTACGGCACCCGCACGGCCGTACGCTCTAGAGACTGACGCGTCCGTATATCGGAACCGGGTCAGCCAAGTTGCCTCCGTGTTACTCCGGCGCCTCGGTCGGCACCACCTGCTTCTCCTCTGCGAAGTGGCACGCCGAGTCGTGCGCGGCCGGTCCGTCCGCGAGCCGGAACTCCGCCGGCACCGCGAGCGCCGGCACCTCCAGCGCGCAGCGCTCCTGCGCCTTCCAGCAGCGGGTGCGGAAGCGGCAGCCGGACGGGATGTTCATCGGGGACGGCACGTCACCCACGAGGATGATCCGCTCACGGTGCTCGCGGGCCTCCGGGTCGGGCACCGGCACGGCGGAGAGCAGCGCCTGGGTGTACGGATGCGTCGGATGGTCGTAGATCTCGGTGTCCCGGCCGATCTCGACGATCCGCCCGAGGTACATCACCCCGACCCGGTCCGAGATGTGACGGACGATCGACAGGTCGTGCGCGATGAAGAGGTACGACAGCTCGAACTCGGACTGGAGCCGGTCCAGGAGGTTGATCACCTGGGCCTGGACGGAGACGTCGAGGGCGGAGACCGGTTCGTCGGCGACGATGACCTCGGGGCGCAGGGCCAGCCCGCGCGCGATGCCGATGCGCTGGCGCTGCCCGCCGGAGAACTGGTGCGGATAGCGGTTGATGTACTCGGGGTTGAGGCCGACGACGTCCAGCAGGTCCTGGACCTTCCTGCGGCGGTCGCCCTTGGGTGCCACCTCGGGGTGGATGTCGTAGGGCTCCCCGATGATGTCGCCGACCGTCATACGGGGGTTGAGCGAGGTGTAGGGGTCCTGGAACACCATCTGGATGTTGCGGCGGACCGACTTCAGCGCCTTGCCGGAGAGCTTGGTGATGTCCTCGCCCTTGTACTTGATCAATCCCCGTGTCGGGCGCTCGAGGTTGACGAGCATCTTGGCGACGGTCGACTTGCCGCAGCCCGACTCCCCGACGATGCCGAGGGTCTCGCCCTTGTCGAGGGTGAAGTCGACACCGTCGACGGCCTTGACGGCACCGACCTGCTTCTTGAACACAATGCCCTGGGTCACCGGGTAGTGCTTGACCAGTCCACCCACTTCCAGGATCGGCTCAACCATTGAGGCACTCCGTCCAGAAGTGACAGGCACTCGTCCGCCTGTCGTCAACGTCGTACAGGGGCGGTACGTCCGTCCGGCACACGTCCCGGGCCATCGGGCAGCGGGGGTTGAACGCGCAACCCGGCGGGATGTTCGTCAGGTTGGGCGGCAGTCCCTTGATCGCGTACAGCTCCTGCCCCTTCTGGTCGAGACGGGGGATGGAGTCGAGGAGTCCGCGCGTGTAGGGGTGGGCCGGCGCCTTGTAGATGTCGTGGACGGGGGCCTGCTCGACGATCCGCCCGGCGTACATGACGGCGATCCGGTCGGCCACGTCCGCGACCACACCGAGGTCGTGGGTGATGAGGATGAGCCCCATGTTGTACTCACGCTGGAGCTCGGCGAGCAGGTCCATGACCTGGGCCTGGACGGTGACGTCCAGCGCGGTGGTCGGTTCGTCGGCGATGATCAGCGCGGGTTCCAGGGCGAGCGCCATCGCGATCATGATGCGTTGGCGCATGCCGCCGGAGAACTGGTGCGGGTAGTCCTTGACCCGTTCCTTGGCGGCCGGGATCCGGACGTGGTCCATCAGCTCGACGGCCTTCGCCCGCGCTTCCTTCTTCGACATGCCCCGATGCACCACGAACATCTCGCCGAGCTGGTCGCCGACGGAGAGCACGGGGTTGAGGGAGGAGAGCGCGTCCTGGAAGATCATCGCCATCTCGGCGCCCCGGACCTTGCGCCGCTCGTCCTCCTTGAGCTTCAGCAGGTCCCGCCCCTGGAACACGATCTCGCCCCCGGTGATCCTTCCCGGAGGCATGTCGAGGATCCCCATGATCGCCTGCGCGGTCACCGACTTCCCCGACCCGGACTCCCCGAGCACGGCGAGGGTCTCGCCCGCGTCCACCGCGTAGTCGACCCCGTTGACCGCCTTGGCCACCCCGTCCCTGGTCCTGAACTCCACCTGCAGATCACGCACTTCGAGCAGCACGGCGACTCACCTCGGCTTCGGATCGGGGCGCGACGCGACGCGGCCCCGCGGTGCGGGGGGACAAGGGGGCTGGGGCGGGAGAGGGGTGGCGCGGCGGACGACGGCACCTGCGACCGCCACCGGAACACACCCCCACGGCCGAGGCACGGGTCCCCACCGGGGTCCCGGCGGCACCGTGGTCCGCTCGCCGAGAGCGGCCGCGCGTCCGGCAGGACCACCGCCTGGAAGGCCGAGGGACGCGGGCGGGAAGACCGAAGGGGCGCCGCCGAGGAGACCGAAGGGCCGCGGACGGGAAGGCCGGGGGCGCACCGAAAGACACGCGGGCCGCCGCACGGACGGAACGCGGAAGCGGTGGTTCCCGGCCCGCCGGAGAAGACGCACCGCCCCAGCGGACCCCTCACCCGTCCCGCCCCACCGGAAAGAGCGCACCGCTCCAGCCGGCCCCTCACCCGCCCCGCCCCACCGGCCGCCCGCACGCCCGCCTGCCCGGTCCGGCCCCGTGTGCCTCTCCCCCTCGCTCACCAGCACGTCCGCTCACCTCAGCTTCGGGTCGAGGGCGTCGCGGACCGCGTCGCCGAGCATGATGAAGGCGAGGACGGTGATCGCCAGGGCTCCGGCCGGCCACAGGAGCATGTGCGGGGCGTTGCGGATGTACGCGGAGGCGGCGGAGATGTCGATGCCCCAGCTGACCGTGGGGGGCTTGAGGCCCACGCCGAGGTACGACAGGGTCGCCTCCAGGGCGATGTAGGTGCCGAGGGCGATGGTCGCGACGACGATCACCGGGGCGACCGCGTTCGGGCTGATGTGGCGGAGCAGCAGGCGGGAGTTGGAGGCGCCCAGGGCCCGCGCCGCCTGCACGTAGTCGTTCTGCTTGGCCGTGATGACCGAGCCGCGCGCGATGCGGGAGATCTGCGGCCAGCCCAGCAGCACCATGAACCCGATCACCGGCCACACCGTGCTGCTGGTGACGACCGACAGGAGCACCAGACCGCCCAGCACCACCGGGATCGCGAAGAAGATGTCGGTGAGCCTCGACAGGAGCGAGTCCCACGCGCCCCCGAAGAACCCCGCCAGGCCGCCGAGGATCGACCCGAGGATCGCGACGCCCAGCGTGGCGCAGACGCCGACCGTCACCGACGTACGGGCGCCGTACACCGTGCGCGTGTAGACGTCGCAGCCCTGGCCGTCGAAGCCGAAGGGATGGCCCGGCTGGGAGCCCTCCTGGGCCTTGGAGAGGTCGCACTTGAGCGGGTTGCCGGACGCGATCAGCGACGGCCACAGGGAGATGACGACCAGGAAGATGATCACCAGGGCGGAGATGAGGAAGACGGGGTTGCGGCGCAGGTCGCGCCAGGCGTCGGACCACAGGGAGCGGGGCTTCTCCGAGGGGCCCGAGCCGTCCGGGCCGGTCGGCGCCCGCTCCAGCGTCTCGCCCTCACTGGTGGCGAGGTCCATGGCGCCGCCCATGCCGGTCGCGGCGATCGCGCCGTCCTCGGGAGCGCGGCCCCCGCCGGACATGTACGGCTCCTGCGGCATCGGGTCAGGCATAGCGGATCCTGGGGTCGAGGACGGCGTACAGGAGGTCGACGAGCAGGTTGGCCACCAGGAACACCAGGACCAGGACGGTGACGAAGCCGACCACGGTCTGGGTGTTCTGGCGCAGGATGCCCTGGTAGAGCTGGTAGCCGACGCCGTGGATGTTGAAGATGCGCTCGGTGACGATCGCCCCGCCCATCAAGGCGCCGATGTCGGTGCCGATGAAGGTGACGACGGGGATGAGCGAGTTGCGGAGCAGGTGCCGCACGATGACCCGGTGTCTGGGCAGGCCCTTCGCCACGGCGGTGCGGACGTAGTCGGAGCGCCGGTTCTCCGCGATGGACGTGCGGGTCAGCCGGGTGACGTACGCGAGTGACACGGACGCGAGGACCAGGCCGGGCACGAGGAGCTCGCCGAAGGTGGCGTCCGTGGACACCGAGGGTTTGATCCAGCCCCACTCGACACCGAGGAGCAGCTGGAGCAGCAGACCGGTGACGAAGGTGGGGATGGAGATCACGACGAGGGTGAGGAGCAGGACGGAGGTGTCCACGGGCCGGCCCCGCTTGAGTCCGGTGATCACGCCCAGGGTGATGCCGACGACGATCTCGATGAGGATCGCGACGATCGTCAGCCGGATGGTCACGGGGAACGCCGTCGCCATCAGCTCGGTGACCTTCTGGCCGTTGAAGGCGGTGCCGAAGTCGCCGGTGAAGACGTTCCCCATGTAGGTCAGGTATTGCTGCCAGACCGGCTTGTCGAGGCCGAACTCCTTCTTGAGCTGGGCGGCCGTCGCCGCGTCGCACTGCTTGTCGCCGCACAGGCCCGCGATGGGGTCGCCCATCACGTTCACCATGAGGAAGATCAGCAGGGTCGACCCGATGAACACCGGGATCATCTGGAGCAGGCGCCGGACGACGTACCGTCCCATGGCGCGCTCAGCCGACCTTGATCTCGTTGTAGACGGGGACGCTGAACGGGTTGAGCTTCACGTTGGAGAGCCGCTCGGAGTAGCCCGCGCTGCCGTTCTGGTACCAGAGCGGGATGGCGGCCATGTTGTCCCGTACGACCTCCTCGGCCTGCTGGAACTTCTCGATGGCCTTGCCGGTGTCGGTCTCGGCGTTGGCCTCGTTGACGAGCTTGTCGAAGTCCTTGTTGGACCACTTGCCGTCGTTGGAGGAGGCGTTGGTGTAGTAGAGCGGCTGGAGGAAGTTCTGGATGAGCGGGTAGTCCATCTGCCAGCCGGCGCGGAAGGGGCCGCTCATCTTCTTCGCGGTGATCTGGCTGCGGAAGTCGGCGAAGGTGCCGACGGGGTTGCCGACGCAGGCCTTGTCGTTGTCGAGCGCGTTGTTGATGGAGTTGCAGACGGCGTCGACCCACTGCTTGTGGGAGCCGGTGTCCGCGTTGTACGTGATCTTGATCTGGCCGCCGGGGAGACCGCCGCCCTCCTGGATGAGCTTCTTGGCGGCGGCGGGGTCGTAGTCGCAGGCGTCCCCGCACAGTCCGTCCTGGAAGCCGCCCTCCTTGCCGAGGACCGGGGAGGTCCAGTCGGTGGCGGGGGTGCGGGTCTTCTGGAAGATGGTCTCGGTGATCTGTTCGCGGTTGATCGCGCGGGACAGGCCCGTGCGGACCTTCTCCATCCCGGCCTTGTTCCAGTTCTTGTCGTAGAACGGGAAGGCGAGGGTCTGGATGATGCCGGCGGGAGTGTTGATGTACCGACCGCCCAGGTCGTTCTTGACGTTCTTGAGCTGGGCGGCCGGGACGTCGTCGACGAGGTCGAGGTTGCCGGCCATGAGGTCGGTGTAGGCGGTGTTGTTGTCGGTGTAGACCTTGAGGGTCACCCCGCCGTTCTGCGCCTTGTCGGGGCCGGTGTAGCCGTCCCACTTCTTTAGGGCCATCTGCGAGCCCTTGGTGTACGACTCGATGGTGTAGGGCCCGTTGCCGACCGGCTTCTGCAGCCAGCCCGCGTGGTCCTTGAAGAAGGCCTGCGGGAGCGGGGCGTAGGCGGGGTAGCCGAGGGTGTCGGGGAAGGTCGAGAACTTCTGGTTGAGCTTGACGGTGAAGGTTCTGGGGCCGGTGACCTTCAGGCCGGAGAGGGTGTCGGCGGTCTGCTTGCTGCCGTCCTCGGGGTGCGTCTTGTCGTAGCCGTCGATGTAGCCGAAGAAGTAGGCGTTCTTCTGGTTGTTCTTGAGGGAGGCCCCGTAGTTCCAGGCGTCCACGAACGACTGGGCGGTGACCTTCTCGCCGTTGCTGAAGGTCCAGCCGTCCTTGACCGTGACGGTGAAGTTCTGCGAGTCGCTCGTCTCGATCTTCTCGGCGAGCATGTCCTCGGCCTTGCCGGTCTCCGGGTTGTACTTCTTCAGGCTGCGGAAGATCATGTCGAGGACCTTGCCGCCCTGCACCTCGTTGGTGTTGGCCGGCTCCAGCGGGTTCTGGGGGTCGCCCCAGGACGAGCTCAGCACCGCGCTGCCGTCACTGCTGCCGCCGCTGTCGCTGCCGCTGTCCCCACCGCCGCAGGCCGTCCCCGCGAGGGCTACCGCCGCCGCGCAGGCGGCCCATTTGGCGTGCGTGGCTCCACGCATGGAGTGCCTCCTCAAGACTGATCCGTTACCGGCCAATATCGGATCAAGGACGGCATTCCGCATGTCTGGCTAGGCCGTTGGGGGCAGCGAGCGGGCACGCCTGAGCAGACATACGACGACCGGGGGCGGAGGCCGTGGCCTCCGCCCCCGGTCAGGGGTCGTGCGTGGGGTGTCAGTCCTTGGCCGGGGGCTCGTCGCCCTCCGCCGCCTCCACCGCGTCCTCCAGCGCCTTCAGCGCCGGGTCCATGATCACGTCCTCGTCGCGGGCCTCGATGGTCGGCTCCTCCGGGAAGTGGCAGGCCGTGAGGTGGCCGGCCTTGTTGCCGGAGATCTGGACCAGCGGCGGCTCGTCCGTGGCGCACTTGTCCTGCGCCTTCCAGCACCGCGTGCGGAAGCGGCAGCCGGACGGCGGCAGGATCGGCGAGGGGACGTCACCGGAGAGCCGGATCCGCTCCCGGCTCGGCCCGACGCCCTCGATGTCGACCTCCGGGACCGCGGACAGCAGCGCGTGCGTGTACGGGTGCCGGGGCCGGTTGTAGATCGACTCCCGGTCGCCGACCTCGACCACCTTGCCGAGGTACATGACCGCGACCCGCTGCGAGAAGTGCCGTACGACGGCCAGGTCGTGGGCGATGAACAGGAACGCGATGCCCAGCTCGTCCTGGACCTTCTTGAGCAGGTTGACGACCTGCGCCTGGATCGACACGTCGAGCGCGGAGACCGGCTCGTCCGCCACGATCAGCTTCGGCTGGAGGGCCAGCGCACGGGCCACACCGATGCGCTGACGCTGACCGCCGGAGAACTCGTGCGGGAAGCGGTTGTAGTGCTCGGGGTTGAGGCCGACCAGCTCCAGGAGCTCGCGGACCCGCGTCTCCCGGCCGCCCGCGGGCTCGATCCCGTTGACCTCCATGGGCGACTTGATGATCGAGCCAACGGTCTGGCGCGGGTTCAGCGAGGAGTACGGGTCCTGGAAGATCATCTGGATCTCGGACCGCACCGGCGCCAGCTGACGGCGCGAGGCGTGCGTGATGTCCTGACCGGAGTACGTGATCTTGCCGGCGGTGGGCTCCAGGAGCCGCGTGATCAGCCGGCCCGTGGTCGACTTGCCGCAGCCGGACTCGCCGACCAGACCGACGCTCTCGCCGACGCCGACCGTCAGGTCGACCCCGTCGACGGCCTGGACGGCGCCGACCTTGCGTTTGATCGGGAAGCCGCCGTAGATCGGGAAGTGCTTGGTCAGGCCCTCGACCTTGAGGAGCTCCTCGGCCGACGTACCGGTGGAACCCTGCTGGGCGGGGAGTGTGAGGTTGTCGCTCATGTCTCGGATCTCCCTAGCGCAGCCGGGGCTGGATCTTGTCGATGAAGATGGACTGCTTCTGCTCGGCCGTCAGGTGGCACGCGGAGGCGCGCCCCTCGCCCAGCGGCGGACGGGAGTCGGTGCACAGCGTGCCCGGCACCTCGTCCTTGAAGGCGCACCGCGGGTGGAACGGGCAGCCGGAGGGCGGGTTGAGCAGCGAGGGCGGCGAGCCGGGGATCGGCTCGAGCGCCTCGTTGATGTCGCCGTCGAGGCGGGGCATGGAGCTCAGCAGACCCCAGGTGTAGGGGTGCTTGGGCGCGCCCAGGACCTCCCGGACGGAGCCGCGCTCCACGGCCCGGCCCGCGTACATCACCAGCAGGTCGTCGGCCATGTTGGAGATGACGCCGAGGTCGTGCGTGATGAAGATGATCGCGGAGCCGAACTCCTGCTGGAGGTCCTTGAGCAGGTCCAGGATCTGGGCCTGCACGGTGACGTCCAGCGCGGTGGTCGGCTCGTCGGCGATCAGCAGCTCGGGGTCGCACATCAGCGCCATGGCAATCATCGCGCGCTGGCGCATACCGCCGGAGAACTGGTGCGGGTAGTCGTCGAAGCGCGCCTTGGGCTGCGGGATGCCGACCTTCTCCAGAAGCTGGACGGCCCGGTCCTTGGCGTCCTTCTTGGAGGCGCCGCGGTGCTTCATGAACGGCTCGGACAGCTGGCGGCCCACCGTGTAGAACGGCGACAGCGCGGTCAGCGGGTCCTGGAAGATCATCGCCATCTTGTTGCCGCGGAGCTGCTCCAGCTCCCGCTCCGAGGCGGTGACGAGCTCCTTGCCGTCGAGGACGATCTCGCCGTCGACGGAGCTGCTGCGGGGGTTGTGCAGGCCCAGGATCGTCAGGTTGGTGACGGACTTGCCCGAGCCGGACTCGCCGACGATGCCCAGGGTCTTGCCGCGCTCGACGTCGAAGGAGAGGCCGTCGACCGCCTTGACGATGCCGTCCTCGGTGGAGAACTGCACCTTCAGATCACGCACCGAGAGGAAGCTCTCCGGACCGGTCGGGGCCGGCGCGTCCTCGGTCTTGGTCAGTGTGGTCACGGTGGTTCGTTCTTCCTAGGAGAGCCGGACGCGCGGGTCGATGTAGGCGTACGCGATGTCGGTGAGGATGTTGACGATCAGGATGAAGAAGGCACCGAACAGCATGACACCCATGGTGAGCGGCAGGTCCTTGTGGACCGCGCCGTCCACGGCGAGACGGCCGATCCCCTGGAGCGAGAAGGTCAGCTCGGTGACCACGGCGCCGCCGAGCATGGCGCTGATGTCGATACCGAGGACGGTGACGATGGGGATCATCGAACCGCGCCAGGCGTAGCGGAAGAAGACGTACCTGTTCGACATGCCCTTGGCGCGGGCGGTGCGGACGTGTTCCTCCGCGAGCTGCTCGATCATCGAGGAACGCGCCATACGCGTGTACTGCGCGGTGAAGATCGTGGCCATCACCAGCACCGGCAGCAGCATGCCGGTGAACCACTTCCAGGGGTCGTCGGTGATCGGGTGGTAGGCCGGGTTGTCCATCCAGCCCGTGCTGTAGACGAAGATCAGCAGGACGATGGGGCCGAGCACGTAGATCTGGAACGAACTGAGCACCATGGACACACCGGTGGCGACCTTGTCGATCAGGGTGCCGCGCCGGTAGGCGGCGATCATGCCGGCGCCCACACCGACGATGACGAAGACGACCGCACCGCCCGCGGTGAGCGTCAGGGTCGTCGGGAAGCGGTCCATGATGGTCGACCAGACCATGTCGCCCGAGTAGAACGACTGGCCGAGACAGGGCGCACTGCAGTGCCCGGTCGGGAAGTCACGGCCGACCACGATGCCGGACATGAAGTCCCAGAACTGCTGGTGGATCGGCAGGTTGAGGCCGAGTGCCTGCCGGATGTCCTCGAGTCTCGCGGGCGAGCAGTCCTTGCCACAGGCCAGGGAGGCGTAGTCGGAGGGCGCGGCGACGAACAGGAAGAACGTTGCGGCGCCGATGAGGAACAGGGTGACCAGGGCACCGACCGTGCGCCGGATGATGAACTGAAACATGGCGGGAGGGCTGCTCTCTGCGGAGACGGTGGAAGGTTTCACGGAGGTGCGGGGGTGCGCTCCGCCTGGTGCGCACCCCCGCGATCAGCCGTAGAGAGTTACGACTTCACGTACAGGCGGTTGATGTCGATGAGGCTGGACACCGAGCCGTAGCGGGCGCCACCGATGCTCGACCCGGAGAGCTGGAACTGCTTGGTGTACCAGAGCGGGGCGGCCGGGATGACCTTCTCCAGCAGGTAGTGCTGGGCTTCCTTCCAGGTCTTGGCAGCCGCGGTCGGGTCCTCGGCGAGCGCCTTCTTGATCAGGGCGTCGACCTTCGGGTCCTTGACGTGCGAGTAGTTCGGCGAACCGTCGGCCACCTGGGCACCGTCGTAGACGGGCGTGATGACCGTACCCGGCGACGGCCAGTCCTGGCCCCAGCCGGAGATGTACATGTCGTACGGGTTGTCGAGCTTGCCGATCTGCTCGTAGTAGCTCGCCGCGTCGATCTCCTTGGAGACGACGTTGAAGCCGACCTTGGTGAGGGCGTCCTCGATGGCGACCTTGCGCTTCTGGCCGTTCTCGCTGTTGGCGTAGGCGAAGACGACCTTCTTCTCGGCGGCCGGGACCGTCTTGAGGATCTCCTTGGCCTTCGCGATGTTGCCCTGCGGCGCCTTCAGGCGGCCGTACGGGTCGTAGCTCGCCTCGTAGCCCGGCAGGGTCGGGGCGAAGTAGTTCGGGGCCACGTCGCCGCCGTAGGCACCGCCCTCACCGGCGATGAGCGACTTCGAGTTGACCGCGTAGGTGATGGCCTGACGGACCTTGATGTCCTTCACGCGGTCCAGGTTGAACGTCAGCTGCATGACGTAGGGCTGGTAGCCCTTGACCGTGCGCTTGCTGACGGCCGCGTTGCCGATGACGTCCTGGATCTGCGTGGCCTCGACACCGCCGGTGAGCTGGATGGCGGTCTTGTCCTCGCCCTGGTCGGCGATCAGACGCTTGGTCTGGGTCGACTCGGTGATGCCGAACTGGAAGTCGAAGCCGTTCGGGTACTGGTGGCGGACGGAGTCCGTCTTCGGGTCCCAGTTCGTGTTCTTCTCGAGCACGAGCTCCTTGCCGACCTTGTACGAGGCGATCTTGTACGGGCCGGTGGCGACGGGAGCCTTGTCGTACTTCTCCTTGGTGTCCGTCTTCTCCGGGACGACGGCGTAGCCGGCCATGGCCAGCGTCTGCGGCAGGTCCGGGCGGGCCTGGTCGAAGTGGAAGATGACGGTCTTGTCGTCCGGGGTGTCCAGGACCGAGGCCGGCAGGTGCTTGCCGTCGAAACCGCCGCCCGGCAGGAGCTTGCGGTAGTCGGAGGCGTACTTGTCGCCGGCGAGCCACGTCTGGAGGTAGGGCGGGCCGTCGAAGATGAACTTCGCGAACTGGCGCTCGACGGTGTGGCGGATGTCGGCGGACGTGATCGCGGCGCCGTTGGCGTCCTTGATGCCGTCCTTCAGCTTGAAGGTCCAGGTCTTGCCGCCGTCGGAGGACTGACCGGAGTCGGTGGCGAGGTCACCGACGACCGAGACGTTGCCCTTGTCGTCCTCCTTGAACTGCGTCAGGCGACGGAAGAGCAGGTTGGCGACCTGGCCGGCGTCGGAGACGTAGATCTGGCCCGGGTCCAGGTGCGAGAGGCCCGCCTCCTGGTACACGTTGATCGTGCCACCGGCCTTGGCGCCGGGGACCTCCGCGGCAGGACCCGTCGAGCCCGCGGCGTCGGCGTACGTGACCGCCTTCGACTGGACCGAGGCCTGCTTCTGGTCCTTCTTCGAGTCGGCACCGGAGTCGCCGCCCTCGTTCTTGGAGCAGGCCGTGAGAGCCAGCGAACCGGCTGCGAGGGCGACGACGACTGCGCGCGCTCTGCGCGAGCTGATGGGCTTCATGAGGCGAATACCTACCTGTCGGTTGTTATCCATGAGTACTGCCTGACGCGGCTGGTAGGCCGACGCGGGGGCGGCAGCCACCCCCCACCAATGGACGAGTTACCGCCCGGACTTGGGGTCGAAGGCGTCCCGGACCGAGTCTCCGAGGAGGTTGAAGGCCAGAACGAAGATCACCAGCGCCGCACCGGGGAAGAAGAGGAACGCCGGGTCCTGCTCGGTGTACTGGGCAGCGGCGGCGAACAGTCGTCCCCAGTCCGGAGTCGGCTCGACGAACCCGACTCCGGCGAACGAAAGGAAGGCGATGGTGAGGATGGTGCTGGGCAGCGAGTACGTGAACTGCACCAGGATCGGCGTCACCACGTTCGGCAGGATCTCCTTGCGGACGATCCGCCACGGGGAGGCGCCGGAGACCTTGGCGGCCTCGACGAACTCCCGCTCCCGCAGGGACAGCACGGTGGAGCGCACGAGGCGCGCCATGCCCATCCAGCCCAGCAGCCACAGCACGATCAGCATCGCCAGTGCGCGGAAGTACGTGGGGGTCTCCTCCCGCGGGTCGACGAAGAACGCGGTGACCACGGGCATGAAGGCGATGAAGAACAGCTGCTGGGGGAAGGACAGGAAGAAGTCGGTGACGCGGCCGATCCAGTAGTCCGTACGACCGCCGAAGTAGCCGCCGATCAGACCGATGATCACGCCGGTGACCATCAGCAGGACCGTCACGCCGAGCGCCATGAACAACGACGTCCGCATGCCGTACACGAGCATGGCGAACAGGTCGCGGCCGTACTGCGGCTCCACACCGAACCAGTGGTCGCCCGAGACGCCGCCGAAGTAGCCGAGGGGGAGCCCGAACTCGTCCAGCACGGGCTTGTCGGCGTAGGTCGGGTCCTGTCCGTACAGCGTGTACGGGTCGGTCCCGCTGAGCTGGGTCAGCAGCGGCGCGGCCAGCGAGACCACGAAGTACAAAATCACTACCACGGCGCAGATGACACCGGTACGGTCACGCTTGAAGCGCTGCCACATCAACTGGCCGGGAGAACGACCCTCGAGCTTCTGCTCGGCCTTGACAGGCTCGGCGTTCGACTCGAGCTCGGGGTCCAAGGCGACTGGACTGGTCATGTGTGTACTTCCCCCGGGGGGTTGGAGAGTTGAGCGCAGCACAGATACCGGCAGGTTCTGTGGTTTGGGGGAACTTTCGCCAAAGTGTTCAACGCGCGTCAAGGGCGGAAGGCATAGGGATCTCCCTACCGACCATATTTTGAGGAAAAATTGCAAAGATTGACACCTGCGCGCGCTTGACACGTGAGATGACAGACCGTCAAAACGGACATATCGCAACGGATTTCTGTTCACATGTCCGAAACACGATGGACGGATTACCGATTACCGGACGGTATCGCATAGGTCACGGACAGGCTTCTTACCCGTCTGCCGAGGTCCCCTACACCGGCACGCCGAAGGCCCGGTTCTCCGTCACTCGGAGAACCGGGCTCACCGGCGTTCGGATCAGCCGTGCTTGGCGCGGCTCGCGGCGCGGGCGCGCTCGCGGGCGTCCAGGTTGACCTTGCGGATGCGCACGGCTTCCGGGGTCACCTCGACGCACTCGTCGTCGCGGCAGAACTCCAGGGACTGCTCCAGGGAGAGCTTGCGCGGCGGGACGATCGACTCGGACACATCGGCCGTGGACGACCGCATGTTGGTGAGCTTCTTCTCCTTGGTGATGTTGACGTCCATGTCGTCGGCACGGGAGTTCTCGCCGACGATCATGCCCTCGTACACCTCGGTGCCGGGCTCCACGAAGAGCACACCGCGCTCCTGGAGGTTGGTCATCGCGAAGGCGGTGACGGCACCGGAGCGGTCGGCGACCAGCGAGCCGTTGTTGCGGGTCTGCAGGGTGCCGAACCAGGGCTCGAAGCCCTCGTGGATGGAGTGCCCGATGCCGGTGCCGCGGGTCTGCGTCAGGAACTCGGTCCGGAAGCCGATGAGACCGCGGGACGGCACCACGAACTCCATGCGGACCCAGCCGGAGCCGTGGTTCGACATGTTGTCCATACGGCCCTTGCGGACACCCATGAGCTGCGTGACGGCGCCCATGTGCTCCTCGGGCACGTCGATGGTCATGCGCTCGACGGGCTCGTACACCTTGCCGTCGACGTCCTTGGTGACCACCTGGGGCTTGCCGATGGTCAGCTCGAAGCCCTCCCGGCGCATGGTCTCGACCAGGATGGCGAGCGCGAGCTCACCACGGCCCTGGACCTCCCAGGCGTCGGGGCGCTCGGTGTCCAGGACGCGCAGCGAGACGTTACCGATCAGCTCGCGGTCCAGACGGTCCTTGACCTGACGGGCCGTGACCTTGCGGTCCTTGACGGCCGCCTTGGCGTCGGCGCCCTTGCCGGTGCCGCCCCGGCCGACCAGCGGCGAGGTGTTGGTGCCGATGGTCATCGAGATCGCGGGCTCGTCGACCGTGATCAGCGGCAGCGGGATCGGGTTCTCGGTGTCCGCGAGGGTCTCGCCGATCATGATGTCGGGGATACCGGCGACCGCGCAGATGTCACCGGGGCCGGCCTTCTCGGCCGGCTTGCGGGTGAGCGCCTCGGTCATCATCAGCTCGGAGATCCGGACGTTGCTGATGGAGCCGTCACGCTTGATCCACGCGACCGTCTGGCCCTTGCGCAGCTCGCCCTGCTCGACGCGGAGCAGCGCGATGCGGCCGAGGAAGTTGTCGGCGTCCAGGTTGGTGACGTGCGCCTGGAGCGGGGCGGCCTCGTCGTAGGTCGGGGCCGGGATGTGCTCGAGGATCGTGGAGAAGAACGGCTCCAGGCTGGTGGAGTCCGCCGGGACCGTGCCGTTCTCCGGCTTGGTCAGCGAGGCGATGCCGTCACGGCCGCAGGCATAGACGATCGGGAACTCGATCTGCTCCTCGTCCGCGTCCAGGTCGAGGAAGAGGTCGTAGGTCTCGTTGACGACCTCGTCGATCCGGGAGTCCGGGCGGTCCGTCTTGTTGATGCACAGGATGACGGGCAGCCGCTGCTGGAGCGCCTTGCGCAGCACGAAGCGGGTCTGCGGGAGCGGGCCCTCGGAGGCGTCGACGAGGAGGACGACACCGTCCACCATCGACAGACCGCGCTCGACCTCGCCGCCGAAGTCGGCGTGACCGGGGGTGTCGATGATGTTGATGGTGATGACGTCCCCCCCGTCCTTGGGGTGGTACTTCACCGCCGTGTTCTTGGCGAGGATCGTGATGCCCTTCTCACGCTCCAGGTCGTTCGAGTCCATCATGCGGTCGTCGACGCCTTCGAGCTGGTGGGCGGCGAAGGCACCGGCCTGCTTCAGCATGCCGTCGACGATGGTCGTCTTGCCGTGGTCGACGTGGGCGACGATGGCTACGTTGCGGATGTCGTGGCGCGTGGCCATGAAGGCGTACTCCTGGAGTGTGAGGAAGGCCGACGCGTACGTCTGTGTTACGCGGACCCTGCCGGGCTGAACACGCCACGGCCTCACCCCATCGTACGGTGCCTCCCGGGCAGGGGCTCGCCGGGCTCAGTCGCGGGCGGGACGCGCGGGGGCCTTCTCGCCCTTCCTCAGGAAGCCCATGTCCTCGTAGAGGGGCGTCTGGAATCCGAAGGCACCGGCGTTCACCACGTCCTTCCTGACGGCCGTCAGCTGGGGCCGCTGGTACAGCGGGATGGACCCCGCGGCGGCCCAGATCCGGGAGTCCGCCTTGCGGATCAGGCTCCGGCTCCTGCCCTCGTCGAGCGTGCCGAGGGCCTGGTCGAAGAGCTGGTCCACCTGGTCCGTGCCGACCCGGGTGTAGTTCTGCTCGACGTTCAGCGACCCGTCGGCGGCCGGCACCGGCTTCGCGAAGATCGGTCGGGCGTCGGTGGCGGGGAACGCGGACGCGGGCCAGGAGTACAGCGCCAGGTCGTACTGCCCGGAGGCGATGTGGTCCTTGAAGTAGCTCTCGTCGGAGACCTTGGAGATCTCGGTCCGGATTCCGACCTTCTCCAGCATCGAGGAGATCCGCCCGGCCACCGTGTGCAGCGTCCGGGACCCCGGCCCCGAGGGCAGCACGAACCGCAGGGCGAGGGCCTTGCCGTTCTTGGCCAGCACCTTCGTCGCCGCCTCCGCCGGAGCCGCCGTGCCCTTGGGGGCGTAGGCCCCGGGCGCGCCGCCCTGCTTCAGCTTGTTCGCGTACTGCTTGCCGTCCTGGGCGAGATGGTGCGGGCCGTCCCGGCCCTCGCGGTGGTCCTTGGGGTCCTTGTCGTCGCTCTTGTCGTCGTCGCTCTTGTCGTCCTCGCCGACGACGTACGTCCCGTCGTCGCCGTTCTCCGACTCCCGGTCCCCGCGCTCGGAATCCCGCCCGGCCTTCTCGCCCTCGTCCTCACCCTCGTCGGAGTCCCGCCCGGCCTTCCGGCCCTCGGTCCCCGCCGCCTTCTCGCCCTTCTTCCGCTCCTTGTCGACCGGTCCGCCGGGCACCCAGCCGGCGTCCGCGAGGAGCGCCCGGGCCTCCTTGGCGTCCTGGCCGCCGAGCGCGCCGCTGTTGTCGGCGTAGGCGTCCTGGCCGGAGAGCGCGAGGTGGCTGCCGACGGGCACGGCGGGCAGACCGAGCGGGGAGAGGACCACGCCGGCCAGCGCCTTGCGGTCGATGGCGCGGGCCACGGCCCGGCGCACCCGCTCGTCGGCGAGCGGGCCCGAGGCACCGTTGAGGGCGAGCTGGGTGTAGACGGGCTCCAGGGACCTGCGGACCTCGAAGCCCTTCAGGGCCGTCTGCTCGCGCCGGTACGCGGCGACTGCTTTGCGCTCCTTCTCCCGGGCGCCGAGTTCCTCGTCGGCGGCCTCCTCGTCGTCCCCGTGGGCGACGGCCCAGGAGCGCAGCGCGTCGGCGGCGCCCAGGTTGCTGCCGGAGCCGTGGGCGGGGAGTCCGCCGGGGCCCGCGAGCGGGCTGCTGCCGGCCTTGGCGCCCGCGCGGGCGGCCGGACCGATGCGGTCGAGGGCCTCGGGGTCGATCTCGGCGAGCTCGATCTCGCCGGCGGCCAGCGCGGCGGTCCGCTCGTCGCGCGGTACGGCGCGCAGCACGATCTCGTTCAGCTTGGCGGGGTGGCCCCACCAGCGCGGATTGCGGTCGAGGACGACCTCCTCGTCCTTGCGGTCGACCTTCTTCAGCCGGAAGGGACCCGCCGTGACCTTGAGCTTCTTGCGCGCGGAGTCGTTGAAGGAGTCCGGGGTGCCCATGACGTCCTTCGGGTACAGCGGAGAGAACAGCGAGCGCCAGTCGGCGTACGGCTGCGCGAAGGTGACCCGGACCTCCAGGTCGTTGGCTCCGCGTTCGACCTTCTTGATGCGGTCGTAGCCGGCGTTGCGGGCGGTCCAGTACGCGGAGTCCTTGCCGGACAGGGCGCGCCACTGGGCGGCGAAGTCGGCGGCGCCGATCTCCCGGCCGTCGCTCCAGACGGCCTGCTGGTTCAGCTTGTACAGCACGACCTGCTCCGGCTCGGTCTCGACGACCTTGGCCGACTCCAGGTAGGCAGGGTTGACCTGCGGGCGTCCGTTCGCGTCGAGCCGGTACATCGACGGCAGGACCGCCTGGGCGACGGTCGTGGTGGTCGCGTCGGCGTCCGCCTGGAAGGTGTTCAGGGTCTCCGGTACGGCGTCCACGGCCCAGTGCAGGGTGCCGCCGTCGGCGATCCGGTCGCGGGCGGCGGGCGCGATGTCCTGCTCCGCGAGGGGCTTGCTCCTCTCGTCCCCGGAACTGCACCCGGCCAGCGCGGGCACCGCGAGTGCGCCCGCGGTGAGGAAGGCGACCGAGCGCATGACCGCGCGCAGTCCGACGCCGTCGTTGGACATCTCTGATTACCTCCGGGAGCCGCGGGCGTTATGATCACTTTTGGCGGTATATGGAGCTGATCACATGTATGCGGCCACTGAAGAGGAAAGGGTTCGGCAACGGACGGCGACACGGCGACAGCGGCCGGGAAGCCCACCCGTGCGGCGCAATCGACGGCGCACGAGGGGCGCGCACCGAGGCTCACGATCCGCCAATCGGTGCACGTCCCTTCACACCGGCAGGTGTGACGCGCAACACTCGCAGGCGCATGACCGTTCCCGTGCAGGGCAACCCGCCCACGGAAGTGAGGTCACGTCATGTCCGTGAACGACGAACTGGCATCGGCCCAGCGCGCGCTCGACGAAGTGCTCAGGTATGTCAAGCGCCTGGAGCAGCAGCTGGGCAGCGGCGGTCTGGAGATGCGCCGCGTCCGGATCGACGCCGACCGTCTGCGCGAGAGCCTCGCGCTGCTGAGGGAGACCGACCCGGCGCTCGCCAAGGCGCGCCGCCCGGACCTCGTCTCCATCTCCGACACCCCCTACGACAACACCCTGTGGACGGACTCGGACGACGAGGGCCTCGGCGCCCGCGACCGCAGGGCCCCCTGAACCCGACCGGAGTCAAGAGTTGGCCACTGGTACGGAACCCCCCGACACCGAATCCCATACCGCCCGCGGCGGCGTACGCACCGGTACGCGCGCCGCGATCGACGCCCCGCACCTGCGCACCGACCGCTGGTGGCTGGCACCGGCGGCCACCGCCGCCGGGCTGCTCGCCTTCATCGTGTACTCGACGTGGCGGGCCTTCGCCGACACGAACTACTACGCGGCCCCGTACGTCTCGCCGTTCTACTCCCCCTGTCTCGCCGAGCGCTGCGAGCCGATGCGGCACGGCCCGAACTGGGAGATCTTCGGCAGCTGGTGGGGCATCTCCCCCGCGATCATCATCCTGATCTTCCCGCTCGGCTTCCGCCTGACCTGCTACTACTACCGCAAGGCCTACTACCGGGGCTTCTGGGCGTCCCCGCCGGCCTGCGCGGTGGCCGAGCCGCACAAGAAGTACACCGGTGAGACCCGCTTCCCGCTGATCCTGCAGAACATCCACCGGTACTTCTTCTACGCCGCGATCGTGGTCGCCGGCATCCTGACCTATGACACCGTGCTCTCGTTCCGCGACGAGCACTACGAGTGGGGCCACATGGGCCTCGGCACCCTGGTGTTCCTGGTCAACATCGTGCTGATCTGGGCGTACACGATCTCGTGCCACTCCTGTCGGCACATCGTCGGCGGCAAGCTCAGGCACTTCTCCAAGCACCCCGTGCGCTACAAGGCCTGGCAGTTCGTCGGAAAGCTCAACGCCCGCCACATGCAGCTGGCCTGGGCGTCACTGGTGAGCGTGGCGCTCGCCGACTTCTACGTGTATCTGGTCGCCTCCGGCGCTTTCGACGATCCGCGCTTCTTCTAGAAAGGGAGGTGCCTTCTGATGTCCGTGGTCGACCGGCAGGAATGGGACGTCGTAGTAGTCGGCGCCGGAGGCGCCGGTCTGCGGGCCGCCATCGAGGCCCGCGAGCGCGGTGCCCGCACCGCCGTGATCTGCAAGTCCCTGTTCGGCAAGGCGCACACGGTGATGGCCGAGGGCGGCATCGCGGCCAGCATGGGCAACGCCAACTCGAACGACAACTGGCAGGTCCACTTCCGCGACACCATGCGCGGCGGGAAGTTCCTCAACCAGTGGCGGATGGCCGAACTGCACGCCCGGGAGGCCCCGGACCGGGTCTGGGAGCTGGAGACCTGGGGCGCCCTGTTCGACCGCACGAAGGACGGCCGGATCTCCCAGCGCAACTTCGGCGGCCACGAGTACCCGCGCCTCGCCCACGTCGGCGACCGCACCGGCCTCGAACTGATCCGCACCCTCCAGCAGAAGATCGTGTCCCTCCAGCAGGAGGACAAGAAGGAGACCGGTGACTACGAGTCGCGCCTGAAGGTCTATCAGGAGTGCACGGTCACCCGGGTGCTGAAGGACGGCTCGCGCGTGAGCGGCGTCTTCGCCTACGACCGTGAGACCGGCCGCTTCTTCGTCCTCGAAGCGCCTGCCGTGGTCATCGCGACCGGTGGCATCGGCAAGTCCTTCAAGGTCACGTCGAACTCGTGGGAGTACACCGGCGACGGCCACGCGCTGGCGCTGCTGGCCGGAGCTCCCCTGCTGAACATGGAGTTCGTGCAGTTCCATCCGACCGGCATGGTCTGGCCCCCGTCGGTGAAGGGCATCCTCGTCACCGAGTCGGTCCGCGGCGACGGCGGGGTGCTCAGGAACTCCGAGGGCAAGCGGTTCATGTTCGACTACATCCCCGACGTCTTCAAGGAGAAGTACGCCCAGTCGGAGGAGGAGGGCGACCGCTGGTACGAGGACCCGGACAACAACCGGCGTCCTCCCGAGCTGCTGCCGCGCGACGAGGTGGCCAGGGCCATCAACTCCGAGGTGAAGGCGGGCCGCGGCTCCCCGCACGGCGGAGTGTTCCTGGACGTGTCCACCCGTATGCCGGCGGAGGTCATCCGGCGCCGGCTCCCCTCCATGTACCACCAGTTCAAGGAGCTGGCCGACGTCGACATCACGGCCGAGCCGATGGAGGTCGGGCCGACCTGTCACTACGTGATGGGCGGTGTCGCGGTCGAGTCGGACACCGCCGAGGCACGCGGAGTGCCGGGACTGTTCGCGGCCGGTGAGGTCGCGGGCGGTATGCACGGCTCCAACCGGCTCGGCGGCAACTCTCTCTCCGACCTGCTGGTCTTCGGCCGCCGGGCGGGCTGGCACGCGGCGGAGTACGCGACCGCTCTCGCGGCGGCACGTCCGCCGGTGGACGAGACCCAGGTCGACGCGGCGGCGGCCGAGGCGCTGCGCCCGTTCTCCGCGGAGGGCGCGGAGCCCGCCGTAGGGCCTCCGGAGAACCCGTACACCCTGCACCAGGAACTTCAGCAGGCCATGAACGACCTGGTCGGCATCATCCGCCGCGAGGGCGAGATGGAACAGGCCCTGGAGAAGCTCGCGGACCTGCGGGTACGGGCCCGCCGGGCCGGGGTCGAGGGGCACCGGCAGTTCAACCCGGGCTGGCACCTCGCACTGGACCTGCGGAACATGCTGCTGGTCAGCGAGTGCGTGGCGCGGGCCGCGCTGGAGCGGACCGAGTCGCGCGGCGGGCACACCCGTGAGGACCATCCGGCGATGGACCGCAAGTGGCGCAACATCAACCTGCTGTGCCAACTGGCCGACCCGACGGGCGGGTTGGCGGCCACGGACCCGGTCCGCGGTCAGATCGACCTCACCCGTGAGACCACCGACCCCATCCGCGCCGACCTGCTCGCCCTCTTCGACAAGGAGGAGCTGGTCAAGTACCTCGCCGAAGAGGAGCTGTACGAATGAGCGGCTACACGGCCCACTTCAAGGTGTGGCGGGGTGATGTGAAGGGCGGCGACCTCGAGGACTTCAAGGTCGAGGTCAACGACGGCGAGGTGGTGCTGGACATCATCCACCGCCTCCAGGCCACCCAGGCGCCCGATCTCGCGGTCCGCTGGAACTGCAAGGCGGGCAAGTGCGGTTCGTGCTCGGCGGAGATCAACGGCCGCCCCCGGCTGATGTGCATGACCCGGATGTCGGTGTTCACGCCGGAGGAGACGATCACCGTCACCCCGCTGCGGGCCTTCCCGGTGATCCGGGACCTGGTCACGAACGTCGGCTTCAACTACCAGAAGGCGCGCGAGGTCCCGGCGTTCGTGCCGCCGCCGGATCTCGGGCCCGGCGAGTACCGGATGATGCAGGAGGACGTGGACCGCTCGCAGGAGTTCCGCAAGTGCATCGAGTGCTTCCTGTGCCAGGACACCTGCCATGTCGTGCGCGACCACGAGGAGAACAAGCCGGCCTTCGCGGGGCCCCGGTTCCTCATGCGGGTCGCGGAGCTGGACATGCATCCCCTGGACGCGGCGGAGGACTCCGGCCTGGACCGCAAGAAGACGGCCCAGGACGAGCACGGTCTCGGCTACTGCAACATCACCAAGTGCTGCACGGAGGTCTGCCCCGAGGGCATCAAGATCACGGACAACGCGCTGATCCCCTTGAAGGAACGGGCGGTCGACCGCAAGTACGACCCGCTGGTGTGGCTGGGGTCGAAGATCAGGAGGAGGTCTTCGTAGCCGGCCTGAAGGCCCGCCGCTGGACGTACAGTCCCACGAAGAACACGGCCATGCCGCCCATCGCGACCGGGAAGTGCCCCATGTCCGGTCCCTGGAGCGGGCCGACGAACAGGTACGTGCCGATCCCGGCCATGGCGACCAGGGTGCCGTAGCCCCACACACGGGGCCGCAGCACCTTGGCTCGTCCCGCGCCCGGCGCGATCCAGCCTGCGGTGATCGCGGCGAGGGAGAGTCCCGCCCCGACCGTGAGGACCAGCACCGCGAGAATCACCAGCGTCTCGTGCACATCGATCATCGTCGCACGAGCTCCAGCACCCTGACCAGGTTGTGTTCGGCGATCTCCCGCATCCACCCGGGGTTCGGGAAGTCACCCTCGATCAGGCGGAGGGGACCGGCGACCAGGGACATGTGCATGGCGAGGCGGTACAGCCGCATCCGGTCCTCGTCCAGCGTGCCGGCCGGGGCGCGCAGGGCGTCGTAGCGCTCCTGGAAACGGATCCGCAGGAAGACGTGCTCCCACTCCGCGTCGAAGTACATCAGGCCGTCGACGTCGATGAGGGCGGGCCGGCCGCGGTCGTCCAACAGGACGTGGTCGGGGCCGAGTTCGCCGTGGATGAGGGTGTGCCGCTCGCGGGGGCGGACGGCTGCCGCGAGCCGTCGTACGCTCGCTTCGAGCTCTTCGCGTACGGCGGCGATCCGGTCGTCGCGTAGGGCGGCCTGCTCGATGTGGCGCAGGGCGCCCTCGGTGACGCGCCGGGCCGCGGACGGCGACGACGAGGTGCCGCCGCCGTCGACGAGTCGGACCTTGCCGAAGGCGGGGCCCTCCTGCGCGTGCAGGGTCGCGAGCTCGGCGGCGAGCCGCTGCAGCGCCGCGCGCCCGGCGGCCGGGTCCCGCTCCAGGGCCTCCTCCAGAGTCCCGCCCCGCAGGTCCTCGACGACCACGGCGTCCGTCGCGGTGTCGGCGTACAGCAGACGCGGGGTGCGGACACCCGCCGCGACCAGGCGGTCGTGAGCGGCGGTGAAGACACCGGGACCGGTGCCGGCGGAGAAGGGGTCGCGGGGGTCGGAGGGACCGGCGTCCCAGTAGTCCTCGTCCGGGGACCAGACGTAGGCGACGACGGTGCTGTCGTCGTCGAGGGCCAGCCGGTAGACCCCCTTCTTGCTGCCGCCGCGGAGCCGGGTGACGCCGGTGAGGGCGCGGCCGGTCGCGGCGCGGGCGAGGGGGGCGAGGTCGTCGCGGGTGAGGTGTCTGCGGGTGGGGGTCATCCGGCAGATCGTCGCAGCGCGGCGCACCGGTTCGCAGGTGGTTTTCTAGCGGACCCAGTCCCTCTCGTACGCCGTCCAGTCCGCCTCCGTGGCCGCGAAGTCGACGTACAGCGCCACACCGAAGTTCACGCGGTCCGCGTCCGTGCGGGAGAGCCCGAGCCGGACGCCCCGGACGGCCGCCGGGACGGTCTCGGCGAAGGCCCAGTGGTCGAAGTTGTTCTCCCGGTAGAAGGGCAGGCCCATCAGCAGATCGGTGGACCGCGGGGTGACCTCCAGTGCCAGGGAGGTCTGCTGGGCGACATAGCCGCCGTACAGGCTGTCCAGCGGTGTGCTCGTGTCGTACGACATCACCGCGATCTGGTCGACCCGGCGCGCCACCTGGCCGAAGTAGGCCTGCGACCACCACTTGGGGTGCCCGGCGAGGGTGCCCGCGACGGAGTGCAGGGCGGGCAGCGGGTCGATCTGGTGGGCGGCGACCGAGAGCGGGACGCCGTGTTCGCGGGTGACCTGGTGGAGGGTGTCGAGGAGGTCGAGGTAGTTCCGGTCGCCGGAGTGCAGGGGTTCCAGGTCGACGTGGGCGCCGTCGAACCCGGCGGCGAGGATCTGCCGGGTGGACCGGACGACGGCGGCGCGGGTGTCGTTCTCGGCGAGGCGCATGCCGTCCGGGCTCTCGGTGGCGAGCCTGTCCCCGAGCCAGGCCTGCACACGGATTCCGGGGGCCGCCCGGTGCACGGCGCCGATCAGCCAACGCGCCTTCGGGTACGCCGACTCGGGCAGGGTCCCGTCGTGCTCCAGGGGTCCCGCGTGGACGTACAGGTCCCGGATGCCGGTGTTCCGCAGGCGGCGCGCGAAGGCGGTGACGTCGGCGTCCGTCCTGCGGCCGTCCACCCAGGCGTGCCCGAGCCAGATCGCGTCCTTGTCGCGGGTGAAGGTGCCGTCGGCCGGGTCGCCGGTGAAGTTGAGCCGCAGGGCGACGGCGGCGGTGAGGAGCGGCACGAGGACGACGAGCACGAGTCCGAGGGCACTGCGACGGATCCAGCGCCGCCGTCTCGGCTTCGGCGACGACGGCTCGTCCTTCTCCTCCACGGCACCCTCGTCGGCCTCCACGGCTTCCCCGTCGGCCTGCACGCTCTCCCCGTCCGACATCCGCTCCCCCGTCCCTCGCCGTACCCCCGCTCACCCCATCCCGCTCGCGCCCCCGCAATCCGGCCCATACGCTCCGAATTGTGACGTCATCCTTGATACGGGGCCGCCCTCGGCGGGGCCGCTCGCACATATCCGTGCGGGTGGCGCATGCCCTGCTGGGCGTGGTGGCCGGGGTCGTGTGGCTGGTGCTGCCGTGGATGACGATCAATGACGACGTTCCGGTTGCAGGGGCCCGGGTCAGCGCCGCCGCCCCCGCGGAGGCGGAGTCCTCCGGCGCCGATCTCGTCCTGCCGGTGGCCGCCCTGGTCGTGGTGGTGGTCCTCGCCGCCTACGGCTCGGTCCGCCGGATACGCCGCACCCGCAGCCGTACGACACCGGCGCGGCCCGGCACGACCCACGTCGGCGCCTACCCCGCCCCCGCCGCCACGCCCGCGCTCGCCGGCCTCGACGACCGTTCCCGGGCCGCGCTGGTCGACGCCGACAACCGTCTGCGCGCCTTCCGTGAGGAACTGCCCTTCGCCGAGGCCGGGTTCGGCGCCGGGGCGATGGCTCCCTTCCGGGAGGCGGCCGAGGCGGCGGAGGCCGAACTGGCGGCGGCCTGCGCGATACGGCGGCGATACGACGAGGGCGTACCGGAGGAGGCGGCCGCCCTCGCCGGAGTCGTGGGTCGCTGCGAGGAGGCCGGCCGGCTGCTGGCGACAGCGGCGGAGAACCTGCGCGCCCTGCGCGGCCTGGACCGGGACCCGTCCGGGGCCCTGGCGTCGGCGGAGAGCAGGTTCCGTGAGCTGACCGCCCGCACGGCCGAGGCGGAGACCGAGCCGGTCGCCGGCTCCGTCACCGGATACGTCGAGCTGGCCAAGGACAGCCTGGTCACCGCCACCGTCCAGCTCAACCGGACCCATCAGGCCACCGCCTCCGGCCGGCCGGACGAGGCGGCCGCGCACCTGCGGGCGGCGGAGACGGCGATCTCCCGGGCGGACGTGCTCGTGACGGCCGTGACCCGGCTGCGCGGGACCCGCGCCGAGGCCGCCCGGCTGATCCGGCCCGCCCTCACGGGCGCGGAGGCGGAACTGGCCCCCTTCCGCGACGGCACCGCGGACGAGGGCGGGACCCACGCCCGGCTCCTGCACGCCGACGCGGTCCTGGCCGCCGTACGGCAGGAGACGACGTCCGGGCACCCCTACGACCCGCTCGGTGTCCTGCGCCGGATCGTGCACGCGACCGCGCCCCTGGCGACCGGCCGGTCCGGCGCGCTCGCTGCGGCCGCGCGGCTGGTCGCCCTGGAGTCCTTGGCCGCGGCGGACGACTGCGTCACCGTCCACCGCGAGGCGGTGGGTGCCGCGCCCCGCGTCCTGCTGTCGAGGGCACGGTCGGCCGACGGTCCCGCACGGGCGGACGCCCTGGCCCGCGAGGCGCGTGACCTCGCCGAACAGGACGTGCGCCTGCGCGGGCACCCTGCCTAGAACAGGCTCAGCAGGGCCTCCGCCGGGTCCACCATGCCGCTCTCCCCGTCCGGCAGGGGCAGTTCGAACCACACCGTCTTGCCGCGCGGGGTGCGCCGGGAGCCCCATGCGGCGCTGAGGAGGCCGACCAGTTGCAGGCCCCGGCCGCCCTCGTCGGTGTCCCGGGCGCGACGGCGGCGGGGCTGGACCAGGCCGGAGTCCCAGACCTCGCAGACCAGGGTGCGGTCCAGGAGGAGCCGCAGCCGGATCTCACCCTCGCCGTACCGCAGGGCGTTGGTGACCAGCTCGCTGACCAGGAGTTCCGTGGTGTCGACCAGGGGCTCCAGGTCCCAGCTGAGCAGCCGGTCGCGGGCGTACTCCCGGGCCCGGCCCACGCTGCGGGGCTCGCGCGGGAGGGTCCAGTCGCCGACGGAGTCGGCGGGCAGGCCCTGGACACGTGCCATCAGGAGCGCGATGTCGTCCTCGCCGTGATGGGTGTCGAGGGTGTTGAGGACGTGGTCGCAGACGTCCTCCAGGGGGGCGGAGGGGTCGGTGAGCGCGCCGACGAACGCCTGGAGGCCCTCGTCCAGGGGGTGATCGCGGCTTTCGACCAGTCCATCCGTGTAGAGCGCGAGCAGGGCGCCTTCGGGCAGTTCGACCTCGACCTCCTCGAAGGGCTCGCCACCGACGCCGAGCGGCATGCCGGGCGGCACGTCGAGCATCATGGCGTCCTCGCCGGGTTCGACCAGCACGGGCGGCAGATGGCCCGCGTTGGCGAAGGTGCAGCGGCGGGTCACCGAGTCGTAGACGGCGTAGACGCAGGTCGCCAGGTACACCTCGGACAGGTCCGCCTCACGGGGGCGGCGGGCCGCGCGGGTGGCCTGCTGGACCCCGCCGGGGGCGCCGAGCCCGCGGGCGATCTCGTCCAACGCGGAGAGGACCTCGGCCGGTTCGAGGTCCAGGAGGGCCAGCGTCCGGACGGCGGAGCGCAGTTCACCCATCGCCACCGCCGCGCGCAGACCGCGGCCCATGACGTCCCCGACCACCAACGCGGTGCGGTGTCCGGGCAGTTCTATGACGTCGAACCAGTCGCCGCCGACCTCGCTGGGGCGGTCCGCGGAGGAGTCGCCGGGCAGATAGCGGCAGGCGATGTCCAGGCCCGCGGCGACCGGGTCGCCCGGGGGCAGCAGGGACCGCTGCAGTATCAACGCCCGCTCGTGCTCCCGCCGGTACAGACGCGCGTTGTCGATGCAGACGGCGGCCCGCGCGGCCAGTTCCACGGCGAGATCGCGGTCCCGGTCCCCGAACGGCTCACTGCCCTTGGTCCTGGCGAACTGCGCTAGTCCTACGACGGTGTCGTGGGCGACCATCGGCACCGCGAGCGTGGACTGCACGAGACCGCCCTCCTCGGCCGGGATGTACTGCGGACGGGCGGTGCGCAGCGCGTCCGCGCAGGGCGAGTTGAAGGGGTAGTGGTGGACCGCGCCGACCGAGACGGGGTCACCCGAGCCGATGAAGGGGGCGTCGGAGACCGCGCTGGCGAAGGCGACCCGGCGCAGTTCGGCGCTGCCGTCGGCGAGCCCCGGCGGGGTCTCGTCGCCGGCCAGGAGGCCCTGGTAGAGGTCGACGGTGGCCAGGTCGCAGAAGCCGGGGACGACCACGTCGAGGAGTTCCCGGGCCGTGGTCTCCAGGTCGAGCGAGTTCCCTATGCGGGCGCCGGCCTCGTTCAAGAGGGCGAGATTGCGCCGGGCGGCGGCGGCCTCACGGGCGGCGGCGCGGCGGGCGGTGATGTCCGTACCGAGCCAGGCGATCCCGATGGGCCGCCCGGAGCCGCTGCGCACCCGGTAGAGGTTGATGGACCAGTGGCGGCGCTCGTCGGAGCCCGGCAGAAAGCCCGTGACGTGCATGTCCGTGATGGAGTCGCCGGTCTCCAGGACCCGGCGCAGGGTCGCGCTGACCCGCTCGGCCTCGGGACGCGGCAGATAGTCGTGGACGCCCTTGCCGCGGTGGTCGTCCGGGCTGCCGCCGAAGAGGGAGGCGAAACGGTAGTTGACGCGACGGACCCGCAGATCGGGATCGATCAGAACAAACCCGAAGGGAGACTGACCGAAAATCGCCTGCGAGGCGGCGAGGTCGGTCTCGATGCTCCGGAGTGTGCGCACGTCGACGACGATGCAGACGGCGGCCTTCTCGCCCTCCTCGGTGCGCGTCGGCATGACGTAGACCTCGGCGAGGCCCTCCCGGCCGCACTCGCCCTCACCGGCCGCCGCGGGCACCCGGAAGGGGACCACACCGGTCCACTCGCGACCGTCCAGGATCTCCGCCATCTTGCGCTGGCCCTGTGCGCGCAGGTCCGGGTCGATGAACGCCTCGATGGGGTCCATGCCGACGGCGTGCCCGGCGGGGATGCCGAAGAGCTGCTCGGCGCGCAGGCTCCACTGGTCGACAAGGCCGTCGGGGCCTATGGAGAAGGACGCGACCTTGATGTAGTCGTAGATCGAACCGGGTGGACTGCTCTGCCACATGGCGTCACCGGACGGCCCGTCACCGTGACCGACGGGTACCACGGCGTCGCCCGCGGCCTCCGCCATCGCGCCGTCCGACGGGTCCTTCGACTCCGTGGCCTTCGCTGGTATCTCGCTCACGCGAACCGTCCCCTCCAGCTCACCGCGTCCGGTACCGGTCACCGGGGGCGGCTGCCCGCAGTATCCAGCACTACGGCGCCGCACAACACGGTGTTCACGATCACAGCACGATCCCGACGGTTTTCGGTCCGGGCTGCGACAACACTTCCAGTCTTCTAACCAGCGGACACGTCGTCGAATCACGTCTGCCGACAACCGCCACCGGCCTGAACCACTCGGTGGACAGGGGTTGGGGTGTCGTACAGGCGTTCTTCACCGCGATCAGGCCCCTTTCATACCGGTATCGAGAGTTCGAACCAGACCGTCTTGCCCGTGGCTCCGGGCCGGGTACCCCAACGGTCGGCAGCATTGGCGACCAGTTGCAGGCCGCGGCCGCTCTCGTCGTCCAGGTCGGCGACGCGTTCGCGGGGCGGGTCGGGCAGGGGGTCGGAGACCTCCACCCGGAGGATGCCGTCGGTCCCGGGACGGACCAGACGGACGCCGATGGGGCCGGTGGCGTGCCGCAGGGAGTTGGTCACCAGTTCACTGACCAGCAGGGCGGCGACGTCGGCGAGGCCGTCGAGGTTCCAGGCGGCCAGCCGGTCCCTGACAGCCGCGCGGGCAGCGCGAACGGCGCCCGGGTCCGCCGGGAACGTCCACTTGGCACAGTCGCCTTCGGTGTCGATCACGCCGATCACATCCCGGGCCAGCCCATGTCCGCTTTCGTGGGGTTAAGGGGCACATACCCGATATTGAGGGTGCAGTACCGCGCCGAATGGTGTAACAGGGGCGCCTAGGAGCTCGGGGGCACTCGCCGTCGTGCGGGTGCGGGTTCATGGGGGCCGGCCGGGCGGTCTCCCGCACCCGTGAAGGCCCTCAGCGCGCCGATGGCCTCCACGTCCTGGTCGAGCCAGTCCACCTCCCCGATCCGCTCGGGGGTCAGCCAGCGCAGTTCGTCGTGGTCCTGAAGGGGTTTGGGGTCCGGGGAGTCCGGGAGGAGGCGGGCCGTCCAGGCCTGGAGGACGTAAGGGGGCTTCAGGGGCCACTCACCGGGGACCCGCTCCAGCACCTCGGCCTCCACGCCCAGTTCCTCACGCAATTCCCGGGACAGGGCCTCCTGCGGGCTCTCGCCGTCCTCCACCTTGCCCCCGGGCAGCTCCCAACGGCCGGCCAGCGCAGGAGGCGCGCTGCGGCGGGCTGCGAGGAGGCGGTCGCCGTCATAGAGGGCGGCCGCCACCACCACGATCCGTTCCGTCATGCGGCGGAGCCTACGGGAGGCTCCGTCAGTCGGCGGAACTCGCGCCGTTGGGGCCGATGCGCTCGACCCAGTAGAGCTGTTTGTGGCCGCGGGCATCGAGGCTGTCGGCGATCTTCTGGGCCTCCGCCCTGGTCGCGTACCTGCCCACGCGGTAGCGATTGCCGTTGTCGTCCTGTCGTATGACGAGCCAGGGAAGAGTGATCGTGCCGTCGTTCACCGCGCCCCACCGCCCCTTCCCGACCTGCGTCGAGCCCCACCCGATAAGGAAACCGCAATCCGCATATGCCCGAGCCTACGCCCAACCTTTACGCAGCGAACACGCGTTTTCACAAAGAGGTACGCAACCAGCCAGGACGGACTCCTCCGACAGGGGGCGCGCGATTGTCGACGCGCCCCCGGTGGGCGGCCATGCCTCCGACCGGGAGCGCCCCGGAAACAGCAGTGTCGACCTGCGAGAACGGCCGAATTCGAACGGCGTTCGCCTGAGGGCCGGTTGAGCGCTCGCCCGGGGCAACTTCCCCGGGGCGCGCGCTACTTCACCGGAAGGTGGTACGCGACCTGGTAGCGGTCGGCCGGAATCACCACGTCTGCCGTCTCCACGGGGCGGCCCGAGGCGTAGTAGGTGCGGTGGACCACGAGGACGACATGCCCGGGGACACCGCCCAGGGCGAGGAGCTCCTCGGCGAGGCCGGGGCGGGCGCCCACCTCCTCGGTGACGTTGTCCACGACGACGTCGATGGCGGCCATGCGCTCGACCACGCCCATGCCGCCGAGGGGGCCCTCCTCGGGGAGCATCACGGGGGTGCGCCCGGTGACCGCGAGGGGCTCCCAGGAGGTGGAGAGCATGATGGGCTCACCGGCCTCCCGGAAGACGTACTTCGTGCACATCACCCGGTCCCCCGGCCGGATGGCGAGCCGCTCCGCGATGGCGACGGAGGCCTCGGTCTGCCTGCTGCTGGACTCCCAGGTGCCGCGCCCCTCCCCGTCGGCCTGCTCCTGCCGGTAGGGCGTGGCACCGGAGGCCGGGCGGTAGCCGGAGCGGGCGATACGGCGGGGCACGGGACGCTCGCGGACGTACGTCCCGGAGCCGGAGCGGCCCTCGACCAGACCCTCGGCCATCAGCACCTTGCGGGCCTCCAGCGCGACGGTGTCCGAGACGCCGTACTCCTCGCGGATTCTGGCCTGGGACGGCAGGCGGGTGTGCGGTGGCAGCGAACCGTCGACGATCTTCTTGCGGAGATCACCCGCGACGCGCAGGTACGCCGGCTGCTCACCGAATGTCACTGGCCGCTCCCATCAGGTTGTACAGACAGCAACAGCCTGGCAACCGTGGGTTGGGCCATGCAAGCAAAGGCCAGAGAATCACTCGATGTGATGACATGTTCCGGTGGCGGTCTTTACGCAGGCACTTTCTCCCCGCTATGGCCGCGATCACACATCGAGTTCGCCTCCAGTCGAGTCACCGCCCCCGTCGCCGTAGTCCTCGTCGTACGTCGGCCGCTTGGTGGCCAGCCCCAGAGCCTTGCGTGCGGTGACCGTGCTGGAGCCGTCGACGTAGGCGTAGCCCTTGTCGTAGTGGGTGTAGAAGGTGTCGATGTCGTCGTTCTCGGCCGCGGTGACCGCCTTCGCCCACTCGGCGCGCGCCTTCTCCAGGTCCTTGACCAGGGCCGCGACCGGCTTGTCGGCCTTGGCCGGCCAGGAGTGCGCGCGCAGCGCCCCGATCTGCCGGTCGAGGGTGCCGTGGACGTCCCGCGACCAGTCCTGGTAACCGGGCAGGTCGTCCTCGGGGTACTCCTCGGGCTCCTCCCACAGCACGGTGTCCATGGCGTTGAGCGACTTCAGAAGGGTGACCTGGTCCGCGTCGAGGGTGCTCTCGTCGGCGCGCAGCGAGCCGGTCAGGGTGGCCTTCTCGTCGGTGTTGCCGAAGATGCAGGTGACCTCGCGGTCGCCGAGGCGCCAGCTCTGCCGGGTCGGACCGAAGTAGTACACGTCCACGTCCTCGGGCAGCGCCCAGGTGTCCATGACGTAGGCGTCCCGCAGCGGGTAGCACTTCGCGTCGGCGGCGTCGGAGACCGCGCTGTCCCCGGGGAACGTGGAGCCGGTCATCCTGAACGCGCCGAACACCTCGCCCTCGTGCTCACCCGCGCAGGGCACCTCCTTGACGTCGTAGGTCAGCCCTTCGAGGGACTCCCCCGGCGCGACGAAGCACTGGCCCTTGACCACCGAGAAGGCCGTGCCCTCGGTCGCGCCCTTCTTGAACCCCTCCCACGCGTCGGAGAGCCCGCCGGTGGCGAGCACCAGCACCCACAGGGCGAGCCCCAGCGACGACAGGATCGACCCGGTGATCGCGAGCGCCTTGCCGGACTGGCCCTTCTTCCTGATCTGCACCAGCGCGATCACGCCGAGCAGCAGTCCCACGCCCGGGAAGCAGCACAGGACGCCGAGCACCAGGGAGGCGATGGCGAGGCCGTTGACGGAGGAGGGCCGGGCGTAAGGGCTGTAGCCCTGCCCCCAGGTCTGGTACGGCGGGCCATAGGGTTGCCCGTACGGCTGCCCGTACGGCTGCCCGTACGACTGCGGTCCCTGAGGCTGTCCGTAGGGCTGCGGTCCCGGTGCCGGCGGCCCGTACGGCGACTGTCCCTGCGGCGGCGGAGCGTACGGGTCCGGGGCCGGGGACGGCCCCTGGGCGGGGGCGGGCTGGTGGGGCCCAGGGGGCGGGGGTATGGACACGGGTACCGTGCTCCTGGTTCAGGCAGTGGCGGGGAACTGACGTACGACAGGGCGCATGGTATGCGCGGGGCGGGCGGGGTGGAATGCCGATCACGGGTGCGACGGCCCAGGTGGTGAACGGGCTCACGGCGCGGTGGGCGGGGGTGTCCTCCGGGGGGACCGTGTTCTCGGCCGCCGGGGTGTGGCCGCTGCTGGCCTTCCTGGCCGACGGGGCGCAGGGGGCGGCGCGGGCCGAGCTGGCGCGGGCCCTCGGGGTGCCCGCGGAGCAAGCGGCCGCGGCGGCAAGGGAGTTGCTCGCGGGACTGGCCGACGAGCGGGCGCTGGACTGTGCCCTCGGACTGTGGACCAGGCGGACGCTGGAGCTGCGCGAGGAGTGGGAGACCGGGCTGCCCGTCGACGCGCTCGGGGTCCTCACCGGCGATCCCGCCCTCGACCAGCGGGAGATGGACGCCTGGGCCGCGAAACGGACCGGCGGGCTGATCGCGCGGATGCCGGTGGAGGCGCGGGACGACACCGAGCTGGTGCTGGCGAGCGCGCTGGCCCTGCGGACCACGTGGCTGCGGCCCTTCGAGGTGCGTCCGGTACGGCCGTCCGCGGGCCCCTGGCAGGGCCGCACCCTGCGCGGGCTGCACCGGCTCAGCGTGCGGCTGGACCGGGTCGGGGTGGCGGCCGCGCCCGAGGGCCGGGTCACCGAGGTGCGGGTGCTCGGCGACCACGGCATCGACGTCCATCTGCTGCTCGGGGACGAGCACATGACGCCGGGTCAGGTGATGGCGGCGGGAACGGCCGCGCTCGACGACACCTGTCCGGTCGTACGGGGGTCGTTGCTTCCGTACGGGCCCGCGGGGCCGGGGCTGCGGGTCGAGGAGCGGCCCTGTGCCACCCCTCGGCAGCCGACGCTGGAGGTGACGACGGCGGCGTTCGAGGTGCGGGCGCACCACGATCTGCTGGAGCTGCACGGGCTGTTCGGGCTCACCGCGGCACGGGACGCGCGGCAGGGGCACTTCCCCGGCATCAGCGTCTCGCCGCTGACCGTCGGCTCCGCCCGGCAGTCCGTCCTGGCCCGCTTCGACGCACTCGGCTTCGAGGCGGCCGCGGTGACGGCGGTCGCGGCGGCGCCGGGCGCGGCGCCTGGCGGGGCCCCGCTCGGGTACACCTCGACCGTGGTCACGGCCGCCTTCGACCGCCCCTTCGGCTTCCTCGCCGTGCACCGCGAGACACGGCTGGCGCTGACGGCGGGGTGGGTGAAGGAACCGGCGGCGTTCGGCTGACCGGCCGTCAGCACCGGTCGTCAGCACCGGCCGTCAGCACGGGCCGTCAGCACGGGCCGTCAGCGCCGGTCGTCAGCGCCGCTTGTCCGTCATCAGTCGTCGAAGGCGGTGGCCCGAGTGCTCTTCTCCCAGGCGGCGACGTCGGCGCGCACGCCGTCGAGATGGTCGAGCACCGCGGTCACCGCGTCCTCGCCGAGGGGCAGCCGCAGCGGGGTCCGTTCGGCGTCGAGCGCGGCCCGGATCAGCGCGGCCGCCTTCGCCGGATCGCCGGCCTGGCTGCCGTCGCCGCCGGAGACGAACCCGCGGGTCTCGCTCACCTTGGCGTAGACCCCGCTGTCGGCGCTGACCCCCGCCCGGCCCGTCTCGAACAGCGAGGTGCGGAAGGCTCCCGGCTCCACGATCAGCACCTTGACACCGAACTCCCGCACCTCGTCGGCGAGCCCCTCGGACATGCCCTCCAGCGCGAACTTCGTCCCGCTGTACGCCGAGAATCCCGCGAAGGACAGCTGCCCGCCCATGCTGCTCATCTGCACGATCGCCCCCGACCGCCGCTCGCGCATGGAGGGCAGCACGGCCCTGGTGAGGGCCGCGGGACCCAGGACGTGCAGGTCGAACAGTTCGCGCAGTTCCTCGTCGGTGGTCTCCTCGAAGGCGCCGACATGGGTTCGGCCCGCGTTGTTGACCAGTACGTCGATCCGTCCGTGGCGGGCCAGCACGTCGCCCACCGCGGCCTGTGCGGCGGCCGAGTCGGTCACGTCCAGACGCAGCGCCTCCAGCTGGTCGGGGTGAGCGGCCACCAGGTCGTCCAGCGCCTCGGGCCTGCGGGCGGCACCGACCACGACATCGCCGTCGGCCAGCGCGGCCTCGGTGATGGCCCGCCCGAACCCGCTGCTCGCTCCCGTGATCAGCCACACCTTGTTCATGACACCTCGCCTCTCGGGTCTTCCCGGTGGTTCCACGCATCAGCCTGCTGCGGAAGTCGGTTGCCGGTCCAAGACCCACAGTGATAACCGATGGCTATGACGACGGATGTGCATGTACGGGACCTGCGCTATTTCCTGGCGGTGGCCGAGGAACTGCACTTCACGCGCGCGGCCGAGCGGCTGTACGTGTCGCAGCCCGCGCTGAGCAAGCAGATCCGGGCGCTGGAACGGCAGTTGGGCGTGGAGCTGTTCCGGCGGGACCGGCGGGGCGTGCTGCTCACGGAGGCGGGTGAGGCCCTGCTGCCGCACGCCCGGCAGGTGCTGGCTGCCTGGTCCGCGGCGGACACCGCGATGGCGACGGCCAGGGCGGCGGGGCGCGGCACGCTGGTGGTGGGCATGAGCACCAGCCCCGGCCGCGGCGGCCTGCTGCCGGCGATCCGGTCCCGCTTCACGGCCGCACATCCGGAGGCGGTCGTACGACTGCGGCAGGTGGGCTGGCAGGACCCCACCGCGGGCCTGGCGGACGGGGAGACGGAGGTCGCGTTCGTGTGGCTGCCGCTGCCCGACGAGGAGCGCTACGGGTGGACCCCGGTCGCCGAGGAACCCCGCCTGGTCGCCCTCCCCGACAGCCACCCCCTCGCCACCCGTGAGGAGGTGGACTTCGCCGACCTGGAGGACGAGCCGTTCCTCGCCCTGCCACCGAGCGCGGGCCCCCTGCGCGACTTCTGGCTCGCCCTCGACGAACGGTCCGGCCGCCCGCCCCGCATCGGCGCGGAGATCGCCGGCACGGAGGAGACCTACGAAGCCCTCGTCGCCGGCCTGGGCATCTGCCTCGTGGCCGCCGGCAACGCCCCGCTGATCACCCTGGGCGGCGTGGTCACCCGCCCGGTGCGCGGAATAGGCCCGAGCAGATACGTGCTGGCCTGGCGCAAGGAGGACGCGGGGCGGCCGCTGGTGCGGGGCTACGCGCGGGCGTGTCGGGCGGTGGGGGGCTGAGGGGCTGCATCCGTGCGGCTCACACGTTGAAGCGGAACTCCACCACGTCCCCGTCCTGCATGACGTAGTCCTTGCCCTCCATCCGCGCCTTGCCCTTCGCGCGGGCCTCGGCCACCGAGCCCGTCTCCACCAGGTCCTCGAAGGAGATGACCTCCGCCTTGATGAAGCCCTTCTGGAAGTCCGTGTGGATGACGCCGGCCGCTTCGGGGGCCGTCGCGCCCTTCTTGATGGTCCAGGCGCGGGATTCCTTGGGGCCTGCCGTGAGGTAGGTCTGGAGGCCGAGCGTGTTGAAGCCGACGCGGGCGAGGGTGGTGAGGCCGGGCTCCTCGGCGCCGACCGACTCCAGGAGCTCCAGGGCGTCCTCCTCGTCCAGCTCGGCGAGGTCCGCCTCCAGCTTCGCGTTCAGGAAGATCGCCTCGGCCGGGGCGACCAGGGCGCGCTGCTCGTCCTTGAAGCCGTCGTCGACCAGTTCGTCCTCGTCGACGTTGAAGACGTAGAGGAACGGCTTGGTCGTCAGGAGGTGCAGGTCGTGGAGGAGCTCCTCGTTGCCGGAGCCCTGGACGATGCCCGCCGAGAACAGCGTGTCGCCCTTCTCCAGGATCTCCTTCGCCGCCTCCACGGCCGCGACCTTCGGCGCGACGTCCTTCTTGATCCGCGACTCCTTCTGGAGGCGCGGCAGGACCTTCTCGATGGTCTGCAGGTCGGCGAGGATCAGCTCGGTGTTGATCGTCTCGATGTCGTCCTTGGGCGAGACCTTGCCGTCGACGTGTACGACGTTCTCGTCCTTGAAGGCACGGATGACCTGGCAGATCGCGTCCGACTCACGGATGTTCGCGAGGAACTTGTTGCCCAGGCCCTCACCCTCCGAGGCACCCTTCACGATGCCCGCGATGTCCACGAAGTCGACGGTCGCCGGGAGGATCTTCTGGGAGGAGAAGATCTCGGCCAGTTTCGCCAGCCTCGGGTCCGGGACACCGACCACGCCGACGTTCGGCTCGATCGTGGCGAACGGGTAGTTGGCCGCCAGCACGTCGTTCTTGGTCAGGGCGTTGAACAGGGTCGACTTGCCGACATTCGGCAGACCGACGATTCCGATCGTGAGCGACACGTTGCGACTTCCCGTACGTGAGAGGAGACGTGAGGAGACTGGCGGCCAGGGGGCCGATCCACCAGTCTACGGCGTGCCGTACCCCGCTTCGGCGGCCCTCTCGAACGCATGGCCAAGGTCTTTCCCACGGCGTGTCCGAGAGCCGATTCCGCACATAAACAGACCTAAGTTGGTCCAGTGGAGCAACACAGGACCCGCCCCCCGCACAACGGAACGCGACGACCGGCACCGGCAGCGCCACTGCCCGCGCAGGCCCGCGGCGAGCGCCGACCGCCGGTGGCCCGCCGTCCGCCACCGCCCGTGGTCCGGACGCTGCGACGGCTGCCCAACCCCCGGCTCACCGGGCTCGGCGGCGGTCTGTTCTGCACCGCGCTGATGTTCGTGCTCGGCTGTCTCGTCTCCCTGCTGTTCGGCCCGTGGCTGACGGCGTACGGCGTGCTGTTCGTGCCGGTCAGCGTGTTGACCGCGGTCTGGATGCGCCGGGGCGATCTGCTGACCGCCCCGATCATCGTCCCGATCGCCTTCGCCGTCGGACTCGTGCCCGTCGCCGACAGCAGCGGGGGCACCTCGGGCCGCCTGATGGGCCTGTTCACCGCGCTGGCCACGCAGGCCGGCTGGCTCTACGCCGGCACCCTGGCCGCCGGCCTCATCGCACTGGTCCGCCGGATCCGCCTGGTACGGCGCCGCTCACGCTGACATGGGCCGGCACCACACGGCCAGGCGGAGGGGCCGTGGGGCGCGAGGCCCATGGCCCGGGCCTCCTACTCCTGCGCCGCCCGCATCGCCGCGCCCACGATCCCCGCGTTGTTCTGCAGCTGCGCCGGGACGATCTCCGCCTGGATGCCCTCGATGTGGGGCAGGAACTTCTGGGCCTTGCGGCTGACGCCGCCGCCGATGATGAACAGCTCGGGCGAGAAGAGCATCTCGACATGGGCGAGGTACTTCTGGACCCGGCGCGCCCAGTGCTCCCAGGTGAGCTCCTCGTCCTCCCTGGCCTTGCTGGACGCCTTCTTCTCGGCGTCGTGGCCATGCAGCTCCAGGTGGCCGAGCTCGGTGTTGGGGACGAGGACGCCGTCGACGAAGACCGCGCTGCCGATGCCGGTGCCGAAGGTGAGCAGGATGACGGTGCCCTTGCGGTCCTTGCCCGCACCGAAGCTCACCTCGGCGACACCCGCCGCGTCCGCGTCGTTGACCACGGTCACCGGCAGGCCGCCGAGCCGCTCGCCGAACAACGCGCGCGCGTCGGTGTCGATCCAGCTCTTGTCGACATTGGCCGCGGTGCGGATGTGCGATCCGTCGGTGACCACGCCCGGGAAGGTGAGCCCGACCGGGCCGGTCCAGCCGAAGTGGTCCACGACCTGCTTCACCCCGTCGGCGACGCCGTCGGGCGTCGCCGGCTGCGGGGTGAGCACTTTGTGACGCTCCTGCGTCAGGTCGCCCTTGTCCAGGTCCACAGGGGCGCCCTTGATCCCGGATCCGCCGATGTCCAAGCCGAAGATCTGCATGGCCCTACGTTACGACGGACGACGGACAGTCACGCCTCGGAGGTCCCCTTGCGCTCCGCGACCAGCGCCGCGGCCTCCTCGCGCAGGTCCCGGCGCAGTTCCTTCGGCAGCGAGAAGGTGATGGACTCCTCGGCCGCCTTCACGAGCTCCACGTCGCCGTAGCCGCGCTGCGACAGCCACTCCAGGACCTCCTCGACGAGCACCTCCGGCACCGAGGCGCCCGAGGTCACGCCGACCGTGGTCACGCCCTCCAGCCAGGCCTCGTCGATCTCGCTCGCGAAGTCCACGAGGTATGCCTCGCGGGAGCCGGCCAGCTTGGCGACCTCGACGAGCCGCTTGGAGTTGGAGGAGTTTCGGGAGCCGACCACGATGACCAGCTCGGCCTCGGCGCCCATCTGCTTGACCGCGAGCTGGCGGTTCTGCGTGGCGTAGCAGATGTCGTCGCTGGGCGGGGAGATGAGCTGCGGGAACTTCTCCTTGAGGGCGTCGACGGTCTCCATGGTCTCGTCCACGCTCAGGGTCGTCTGGGAGAGCCACACGATCTTCGACGGGTCACGGACCTCGACCTTGGCGACATCGGCCGGGCCGTCGACGAGCTGGATGTGGTCGGGGGCCTCGCCGGAGGTGCCGATGACCTCCTCGTGGCCCTCGTGCCCGATCAGCAGGATGTCGTAGTCCTCGTTCGCGAACCGGACGGCTTCCTTGTGGACCTTGGTGACCAGCGGGCAGGTCGCGTCGATGGTGGCGAGCTTGCCGCGCGCGGCCTCGTCGTGGACGACGGGGGCGACGCCGTGGGCCGAGAACATGACGATGTTGCCCGGCGGGACCTCCTCCGTCCGTTCGACGAAGATGGCGCCCTTCTTCTCCAGGGTCTGTACGACGTACTTGTTGTGGACGATCTCGTGCCGGACGTACACCGGAGCGCCGTACTGCTCCAGGGCTTTCTCGACGGCGATCACGGCGCGGTCCACCCCCGCGCAGTAGCCACGGGGGGCGGCGAGCAGGACACGGCGGCCAGACGAAGCGGTCATGCGTCCCATCGTAAGGCCGCGTTCGGCCGGTCAAAGATCGCGTGCCGGTGACCTTCCCGGGGAGACTGACCGGGAGAAGTGAGGGACGGGACGGGCGAGGCACAGGCGGAGGCGCGATGTCCGGTACCGGCACGGCGGACCGTACGACCGAGGAGGCACCCGGCGACCTGCGGCGCAGCCTGGGCTTTCGGGACCTCGTCGTCTACGGACTGCTGTTCATCGCCCCCATGGCGCCGGTCGGCGTCTACGGCACGCTGGACGCCAAGTCGCACGGAGCGGTCGCCCTCGTCTATGTCGTCGCCACCGTGGCGATGGCGTTCACCGCATTCAGTTACGCGCAAATGGTGCGAGTCGTCCCCCGGGCGGGATCGGTGTTCGCCTACGCGCGCGCGGGGCTCGGCAGCAGGGCCGGGTTCGTCGCAGGGTGGATGGCGATGCTGGACTACCTCCTCATCCCCGCCGTGGCGTACCTGTTCTCCGGCATCGCCATGAACTCCCTGGTCCCGGAGGTCTCGCGCTGGGTGTGGACGGCGCTCGCGGTGGTCGTCACGACCCTGCTGAACCTGTGGGGCGTGCGGGCGGCGGCCCGGGTGGGCTTCCTGGTGCTGGCGATGGAGATCGTGGTCCTGCTGGTCTTCGTGGTGTCGGCGGTCGTCGTCCTCGCGCGGGACGGCGCCGAGCGCGGCTGGCTGTCGCCGCTGTCCGGGGACGGCACCCAGGGCGCGTTCGCGCTGTCGGCGGTGATCGGCGCGGTCTCGGTCGCCGTCCTGTCGTATCTGGGCTTCGACGCGATCGCCTCCTTCGCGGAGGAGGTCACCGGCGGTTCGGCGAAGGTCGCGCGCGCGGTGCTGTTCTGTCTGGCCCTGGCGGGCGTGCTGTTCGTGGCGCAGACCTATCTGGTGGCCCTGCTTGATCCGACGGCCTCGGCGCAGTACGCGGCGGACCCGGGCAGACAGGGGTCCGCGTTCTACGACACCGTGGACTCGGCGGTCGGCACCTGGCTGCACGATCTGGTGGCCGTCAGCAAGGCGATCGGCGCGGCCTTCGCCGCTCTCGCGGGACAGGCGGCGGCCGGGCGGCTGCTGTTCGCGATGGGCCGCGACCGACGGCTGCCCCGAGCGCTCGCGAGGACGGACGCGGGCGTGCCCAGGGTGGCTCTGCTGTGCGCGGCCGTCATCACCCTGGTCGCGGCGGTGTGGGCGGCGCGCCGGGACGACGGCATGGACCATCTGGTGTCCGTGGTCGACATCGGGGCCCTGACGGCCTTCACGCTGCTGCACGCGAGCGTGGTGGGCTGGTTCGCGGTCCGCAGGCGCGGTGGCCCGGTGATCTGGTGGCGGCACGTGCTGGTGCCGGTCGTCGGGGCGGCGATCACCGTGGCGGTGATCGTGGAGGCGTCGCGGGCGGCCCAGGTCGTCGGCGCGGTGTGGTTCGCCGTGGGGCTGGCGGTGCTGCTGGGTCAGCGGGGACGGCGGGAAGCCACCGGGTAGTTCACGACCGGTGACGGTGCGTTGTCGTACCCGGCCGTTACGCTCGCGGCATGGCTGTGAACTCGACCCCCGAAGCGCCCCTGCCCGTCGGCGAGGTGTCGCGCCTCATCGGCGGCTGGATCGACCGCCTCGGCGCCGTCTGGGTCGAGGGCCAGATCACCCAGCTCTCGCGGCGCCCGGGCGCCGGCGTGGTCTTCCTCACGCTGCGCGACCCGTCGTACGACATCTCGGTGAGCGTGACCTGCTTCCGCCAGGTCTTCGACGACGTCGCCGATGTCGTCAGCGAGGGCGCCCGGGTCGTTGTACTGGCGAAACCGGAGTGGTACGCGCCGCGTGGGCAGCTCTCGCTGCGGGCCACCGAGATAAGGCCGGTCGGGGTCGGTGAGCTGCTGGCACGCCTGGAGCAGCTGAAGAAGTCCCTCGCGGCGGAGGGGCTGTTCGCGGCGGAGCGCAAGAAGCCGCTGCCGTTCCTGCCGCAGCTGATCGGGCTGGTCTGCGGGCGCGCCTCGGCCGCCGAGCGGGACGTCCTGGAGAACGCCCGGCACCGCTGGCCCGCGGTCCGCTTCGAGGTGCGCAATGTGCCGGTGCAAGGTGTGCACGCGGTGCCGCAGGTCGTGCAGGCGGTCAAGGAGCTCGACGCGCTGGACGAGGTGGACGTGATCGTCGTGGCGCGCGGCGGGGGCAGCGTGGAGGACCTGCTGCCGTTCTCCGACGAGCAGTTGGTGCGGGCGGTCGCGTCCTGCCGCACGCCGGTGGTGTCGGCGATCGGCCACGAACCGGACACCCCGCTGCTCGACTACGTCGCCGACCTCAGGGCCTCCACGCCGACGGACGCGGCCAAGAAGGTCGTACCGGATGTCGGGGAGGAGTACGACCGGGTGCGGGCGCTCAGGGACCGCGCGCGGCGCTGTGTCGAGTCCTTCCTCCAGCGCGAGGAGCGGGGGCTGGCGCACGCGCTCGCGCGGCCGTCGATAGAGGATCCGCACCGGATGATCGACGAGCGCGCCGACCACGTGGCCTCCCTGACCGACCGTGGCCGCCGCACCCTGGGCCATCTGCTGGACCGCGCCGACTCCGAGCTGACGCACACGCACGCGCGCGTGGTGGCCCTCTCCCCCGCCGCGACCCTTCAGCGCGGGTACGCGGTGCTCCAGAAGGCCGACGGACATGTGGTGCGGGCGCCGGACGAGGTGGCGGCGGAGGAGACCCTCAGGGCGCGGGTCGCCGAGGGTGAGTTCACTGTCCGAGTCGATGCATAGGGTGGGCGGATGACCAGCAAGGTGGCGGAAGAGGCGCTCGGTTACGAGCAGGCGCGGGACGAACTGATCGAGGTCGTACGGCGGCTGGAGGCGGGCGGTACGACGCTCGAGGAGTCCCTCGCGCTCTGGGAGCGGGGCGAGGAGCTCGCCAAGGTGTGCCGGCGCTGGCTGGACGGGGCGCGGGCGCGACTGGACGCGGCGCTGGCCGAGGAGTCGGACGAGGGCGAGGGCGACTCCGAGTAGCCGCGGACGGCCGCGGGCCGCGCGCGAGGACCGGGTGATCTGTGAAGCGGATCACCACGCCCCGCTTTTTGTTGAAGGTTGAACTTCAGTCGCGTACCGTCAGGGGGGTCAACCGGTCCACGGTCCGTTTACGGGACCGACGTACATCCCGAGAAGGTTTCACCATGTCTCTCGTTCTTGACCCCGCCGCCCAGGACCTGCTGTTCCGCGAGGCCCGCACCGCGAACACCTTCACCGACGAGCCGGTGACCGACGAGCAGGTCCAGGCGATCTACGACCTGGTCAAGTACGGCCCGACCGCCTTCAACCAGAGCCCGCTGCGCATCACCCTGGTCCGCTCCGCCGAGGCCCGTGAGCGCCTGGTCCAGCACATGGCCGAGGGCAACCAGCCCAAGACCGCCACCGCCCCGCTGGTCGCGATCCTCTCCGCGGACAACGAGTTCCACGAGGAGCTGCCGGAGCTCTTCCCGCACTTCCCGCAGGCCAAGGACGTCTTCTTCAGCGAGCGCCCCGCCCGTGAGGGTGCCGCCGGGCTGAACGCCGCCCTGCAGGCCGCGTACTTCATCATCGGCGTCCGTGCCGCGGGCCTCGCCGCCGGCCCGATGACCGGTCTGGACTTCGAGGGCGTCCGCAAGGAGTTCCTGGACGACGACCACACCCCGCTGATGGTCGTCAACATCGGCAAGCCGGGCGACGACGCCTGGTTCCCGCGCTCCCCGCGACTGGCGTACGACGACGTGGTCACCACCGTCTGAGACGCGTGACACGGAAAAGGGCCCCCACCGGGTGGGGGCCCTTTCTCATGCCGTCACGCCGTCTTCAGCGCCGTGCCGTCAGTTCGGCGCCGTGCCGTCAGGCCGTCTTCAGCGACTTCGCCATCTCGGTCAGCTGGGCGAGCGATCCCGTGCCCGCGACCACCGTCGTCGCCCCGTCGCCCTGGTGCACGAGGGCGTCGTAGCGGCCGCCCGTGTACCGCGTCCAGGTGCGGCCGGCGATCTGCCGGGTCTCCTTGGTCGCCTCGCCGCCCTGGCTGGCCTCGTCGATGAACTCCGCGGGCTTCTGAGTCGACTGCTCGATCTGCACGTACTGATCGCCAGGGGCCTGGAAGCCCAGGTGCCAGGCGTCGAACTGGTCACCCCGGAAGCGCACCGAGGTCGCCTTCCAGCCGGCCGACAGGCCCTCGGGCGCGGCCACCGGGTAGGAGGCCGCGCGGCGGGCCGTGAGCAGCTCGACGCGATAGTCGACCGTCTTGATGTCCGGAGCGGAGTCGTCGTGCGGGATGAACACGTAGATGACCGCCGCCGCGATCCCGATCAGGCCCAGGGAGAGAATCATGTCCCGGACCGTCTTCTGCTTGCCGTTCGAACCTGCCACGCCCCCTATCGTCGCAGGTGCCCGGTCCGCTCATCCGTGGGGTCCCCTGCTCATTTTGTCGGACTGGCGATAGAGTCGACGGTCGAACCCTCATCCGGCCGTCGTCGTATCAGAAAGGTGCGCTCCGATGACCGAGCATCATCATCTGCCGTCCGAACTCGAAGTCCCCTCCGAGGCCCCCGACCGCAACCTCGCCCTGGAACTCGTCCGGGTGACCGAAGCCGCCGCGATGGCCGCGGGCCGCTGGGTCGGGCGGGGCGACAAGAACGGCGCCGACGGCGCCGCAGTGCGTGCCATGCGGTCCCTGGTCTCCACCGTGTCGATGAACGGCGTGGTCGTCATCGGCGAGGGCGAGAAGGACGAGGCCCCGATGCTCTTCAACGGGGAGCGCGTGGGCGACGGGACCGGCCCCGAGTGCGACATCGCCGTCGACCCGATCGACGGAACCACGCTGACGGCCAAGGGCATGCCGAACGCGATCGCGGTGCTGGCCGCGGCGGACCGGGGCTCGATGTTCGACCCGTCCGCCGTGTTCTACATGGACAAGCTGGTCACGGGGCCCGAGGCGGCGGACTTCGTCGACATCGACGCACCCGTCTCCGTGAACATCCGGCGGGTCGCCAAGGCCAAGCGGTCCACCCCCGAGGACGTGACCGTGGTCATCCTCGACCGGCCCCGGCACGAAGGCATCATCAAGGAGATCCGGGAGGCGGGCGCGCGGATCAAGCTGATCTCCGACGGCGACGTGGCGGGCTCGATCTACGCGCTGCGCGAGGGCACCGGCGTCGACATGCTGCTGGGCATCGGCGGCACGCCCGAGGGGATCATCTCGGCCTGTGCCGTGAAGTGCCTCGGCGGGACGATCCAGGGCAAGCTGTGGCCGAAGGACGACGAGGAGCGGGCGCGGGCGATCGACGCCGGGCACGACCTGGACCGGGTGCTCACGACCGACGACCTGGTGTCCGGGGAGAACGTGTTCTTCGTGGCCACCGGGATCACCGACGGCGAACTGCTGCGGGGCGTGCGGTACCGGTCGGAGACGGCGACGACCGACTCGATCGTGATGCGGTCGAAGTCGGGCACCGTGCGGCGGATCGACTCGGAGCACCGGCTGAGCAAGCTGCGGGCCTACAGCGCGATCGACTTCGATCGCGCCAAATAGCTGGGGGTACGGGTGCTCGCCCCTAGGTAGGCCCACTCGACCCGGTCAAGAAGGCGCCCCCGGTGCGGTGGGGGCGCCTTCTTGTACGGGTGCTCAGCCCGCCTGGGCTATGCGTGCCGCCCGCGCCGCCTTCTGCAGTTCCATGTCGCGGCGGCGCCTGCGGGCCAGAACGACCCGGCGCTCGGCCGCGGTGAGGCCGCCCCAGACGCCGTAGGGCTCGGGCTGGAGCAGGGCGTGTTCGCGGCACTCGACCATGACCGGACAGCGGGCACAGACGCGCTTCGCGGCCTCCTCGCGGGAGAGCCTGGCGGCGGTGGGTTCCTTGGACGGAGCGAAGAACAGGCCGGCCTCGTCGCGCCGGCACACCGCCTCGGTGTGCCATGGAGCGTCTTGGTCCCTGTCCCGCACTGGCACCCGCTGGGCCGGAACGGCAGCGACCTGCAGGGACGAATGCGGCGGTTGCAGCACGGTCTACTCCTGACGACGGCTTCGCGAGCGAGAGACGATGCAGCAAGCCCTACCCGCTGTGCGCGCGCCTATGCACTGAGTCCCGAACCGCTGGTTTCCGGGTGCTCGGGTGTCCTCGCGGGAGCCGGTCGAGGGCGGATCCGGGCGTCCGGGGCCCGCCCGGATTCACGACCGTCAACGATCCAGGTGTTTGCGCAAACTCCTGTCGACCTTGCGGTCCACCGCGCGCTGCACCCGGTCGAGGATGTCCGCGATGAACTTGCCGCGCCGGGGCTTCGCGTCCACGCTGCCCAGCACGGCCCAGCCGTCGACGTACACCACGGGTGCGTCCGGCTCCTCCGAGTCGAGTGTGTCCACCTGGAAGTCGCCGAGGACACCGACTCCCGAGCCGCGCAGCGAGATGTTCTCGGGGACCCGCACCTCGACGCTGCCGCAGACCGAGAACGCCTTGATGACGACCTGGCGGTACTCGAAGATCGCCTCGCTGAGGTCGATCTCGACGCTGCCGAAGATCGCGTAGGCGTGGATGCGGCGGCCCGCGCGCCAGCGGCCCTTGCGGACGGCGCCGCTGAAGACCGCCACCACGTTGTCGTCCGGGTCGTGGGGTATCGCGTCGGTGGGGCGATGGGGGGCCGGGGCCCAGGCCGGGGCGGCACGGCGCCCGTGGGCCGCCGGCAGGTCCCTTATGAAGACCTCCAGCTCGCCCACCGTCTTCGCGCTCAGCACCGCCTCGACCCGCTCGGCGTGCTCGTCCGCGGTGAGGCGGCCCTCGGCGAGGGCCTCGCGCAGGATGTCGGCGATACGGTCGCGGTCGGCGTCCGAGGCACGCAGGTCGGCGTCCGAGGCACGCGGGGCGGCCGCCGCGGGTGCGGGGCCCGGCTGCTGGTGAAGGTCGGGCTTCTGAAGGTCCACGGCAGCAGCGTACCGAAACGCGATAGATCGCGACTAGGCCTGTGGACAACTCTTGGTGAACCGACTGAGCCCTACCTCACAAGCTTCCGTCCTTGGACAGGTTCTAGGCTGGTGAGGCCCGCCAACGGCGGTGGGCCGCCGTCTTTCGAGTGAGGAATGGGCTGAGATGCCTGAGTTCGCATACACCGATCTGCTCCCCATGGGAGAGGACACCACCCCCTACCGGCTGGTGACCTCCGAGGGTGTCTCCACCTTCGAGGCCGACGGGCGGACCTTTCTCAAGGTGGAGCCCGAGGCGCTGCGCAAGCTCGCCGCGGAGGCCATCCACGACATCCAGCACTACCTGCGGCCCGCGCACCTCGCTCAGCTGCGACGGATCATCGACGACCCCGAGGCGTCGAGCAACGACAAGTTCGTGGCGCTGGACCTGCTGAAGAACGCGAACATCGCGGCGGCCGGTGTGCTGCCGATGTGCCAGGACACCGGTACGGCCATCGTGATGGGCAAGCGCGGGCAGAACGTGCTGACCGAGGGCGGTGACGAGGCGGCGCTGTCGAAGGGCATCTACGACGCGTACCTGAACCTCAACCTGCGCTACTCGCAGATGGCCCCGCTGACCATGTGGGACGAGAAGAACACCGGCTCCAACCTCCCCGCGCAGATCGAGCTGTACGCCACCGACGGCGGCGCGTACAAGTTCCTGTTCATGGCGAAGGGCGGCGGCTCGGCCAACAAGTCGTTCCTGTACCAGGAGACGAAGGCCGTCCTGAACGAGGCCTCCATGATGAAGTTCCTGGAGGAGAAGATCCGTTCGCTCGGTACGGCCGCCTGTCCGCCGTACCACCTGGCGATCGTCGTCGGCGGCACGTCCGCCGAGTACGCGCTGAAGACCGCCAAGTACGCCTCCGCGCACTACCTGGACGAGATCCCGGCCGAGGGTTCGGAGCTCGGGCACGGCTTCCGGGACAAGGAGCTGGAGGAGAAGGTCTTCGAGCTGACGCAGAAGATCGGGATCGGGGCGCAGTTCGGCGGCAAGTACTTCTGCCACGACGTGCGTGTCGTACGGCTGCCTCGGCACGGCGCGTCCTGCCCGGTCGCGATCGCCGTGTCCTGCTCGGCCGACCGCCAGGCCGTCGCGAAGATCACCGCGGAGGGTGTGTTCCTGGAGCAGCTGGAGACGGACCCGGCGCGGTTCCTGCCGGAGACGACGGACGAGCACCTGGACGAGTCCTCGGACGTCGTGCGGATCGATCTCAACCAGCCGATGGACGACATCCTCGCGGAGCTCACCAAGTACCCGGTGAAGACGCGGCTCTCGCTGACCGGTCCGCTCGTGGTCGCGCGTGACATCGCGCACGCCAAGATCAAGGAGCGGCTCGACGCGGGTGAGGAGATGCCGCAGTACCTGAAGGACCACCCCGTGTACTACGCGGGGCCGGCGAAGACGCCCGAGGGCTATGCGTCGGGCTCCTTCGGTCCGACCACGGCCGGCCGTATGGACTCCTACGTCGAGCAGTTCCAGGCGGCGGGCGGTTCCAAGGTGATGCTGGCCAAGGGCAACCGCAGCAAGCAGGTCACGGCCGCGTGCGACGCCCACGGCGGCTTCTACCTCGGCTCGATCGGCGGCCCGGCCGCCCGGCTCGCCCAGGACTGCATCAAGAAGGTCGAGGTCGTCGAGTACGAGGAGCTCGGCATGGAGGCGGTCTGGAAGATCGAGGTCGAGGACTTCCCGGCGTTCATCGTGGTCGACGACAAGGGCAACGACTTCTTCCAGGACCCGGCACCCGCGCCGACGTTCACGTCGATTCCGGTACGGGGACCTGGGCTGGCGTAACTCCTCGGGCACGGCGGGGACGCCCACTCGCCCCCGCCGCGCCATCCGGGGGGACTGCCACCCCTTCGCCCCCGGAACCACCTTCACGGGACTCCGCCCCGAATCCGGCACGGGGACCTGGGCTGGCGTGGGCCCTCGGGCACGGCGGGGAGGTCCTCTCACCCCGCCGCCCCATCCCAGAGGGGCTGCCACCCCTTCGCCCCCGGAACCCCCTTCGCGGGGCTCCGCCCCTGCACCCCACCGGGGCTCCGCCCCGAACACCGTCAAGACCTCGCCGCGAACCCCACCGGGGCTCCGCCCCTGCGCCCCGCCACGACTCCGCTCCGGACCCCGCCGGGCCTCTGCTCCCGCACCCCGGCAGAGGTCTGTCCCTGCGCACCGTCATGTCCTCACCTCTCCCCCCTCATGGTCCCGCCCCTCCACTCTGCGCAGGGCGACCCGGTAGCGAGCGCTGGGAGAGGCGGGCGTCGCGCCGGACTCGACGAGGGCGAAACGGACGACCGCCAGGGGATGCCATCACCTGCGCCACGCCAGAGGGTCCGTCCCCGGACCCCGCCACAACTCCGTACCCGCACCCGGCCGCCGGGGCCCGCCCGCGCACCCGGCCGGGGCCCGCCCCTCCACCCCGCCAGACCCTCGCCCTGCACCCCGTCAAGGCTGGGCTCCGCACCCCGTCAAGGCCCCGCCCCGACCCCGTCGGCCAACAGGGCCCCGTACCCGCCCGCCAGGTGGTTCCGGCTGGACCGGTGAGGTGACGGCGGAACATACGGGTCCCTCCGTTCGCTGTACCCGGTATGAGCGAATACCGCATCGAGCACGACTCCATGGGCGAGGTCCGGGTCCCGGTGGACGCCAAGTGGCGGGCGCAGACGCAGCGGGCCGTGGAGAACTTCCCCGTTTCCGGGCAGCGGATCGAGCGGGCGCACATCGAGGCGCTCGCGCGGATCAAGGGGGCGGCCGCAAAGGTGAACGCGCGGCTGAACGTACTCGACAAGGACGTCGCCGAGGCGATCCAGGAGGCGGCCGACGAGGTGGCCCGGGGCGAGTGGGACGCGCACTTCCCCGTCGACGTCTTCCAGACCGGCTCCGGTACCTCGTCGAACATGAACACCAACGAGGTCATCGCGACCCTGGCGACCGAGCGCCTCGGCCGTGCCGTGCACCCCAACGACCACGTCAACGCCTCCCAGTCGTCCAACGACGTCTTCCCCTCCTCCATCCACATCGCCGCCACCGCCGCCGTCACCCGCGACCTGATCCCGGCGCTCCAGCACCTCGCCGACGCCCTCGGCCGGAAGTCCGAGGAGTTCGCCGACGTCGTGAAGTCGGGGCGGACGCACCTCATGGACGCCACCCCGGTGACCCTGGGCCAGGAGTTCGGCGGGTACGCCGCCCAGATCAGGTACGGCGTCGAACGGCTCGAGGCCTCCCTGCCCCGGCTCGCAGAGCTGCCGCTGGGCGGCACCGCCGTCGGCACCGGCATCAACACCCCGCCCGGTTTCTCCGCCGCCGTCATCGAGGAGGTCGCCCGCACCACCGGGCTGCCGCTCACCGAGGCGAGGGACCACTTCGAGGCGCAGGGCGCGCGGGACGGGATCGTCGAGACCAGCGGGCAGCTGCGGACCATCGCGGTCGGGCTGACGAAGATCGCTAACGATCTGCGGTGGATGTCCTCCGGGCCCAGGACGGGGCTGGCCGAGATCTCGCTCCCGGACCTCCAGCCCGGCTCCTCGATCATGCCCGGCAAGGTCAACCCGGTGATCCCGGAGGCCGTCCTCATGGTCGCCGCCCAGGTGATCGGCAACGACGCCACCGTCGCGACCGCCGGCGCGGCCGGCAACTTCGAGCTCAACGTCATGCTGCCGGTCATCGCGAAGAACGTCCTGGAGTCGATCCGGCTGCTGGCCAACGTCTCCCGGCTGCTCGCCGACCGGACCGTCGACGGCATCGTCGCCCACCGCGAACGGGCCCGGGAGTACGCCGAGTCCTCCCCCTCCGTGGTCACCCCGCTCAACAAGTACATCGGGTACGAGGAGGCCGCGAAGGTCGCCAAGAAGTCGCTGGCCGAGCGGAAGACGATCCGCCAGGTCGTGCTGGAGAGCGGGTACGTCGAGCGCGGTGACCTGACGGAACAGCAGCTCGACGAGGCCCTGGATGTCCTGCGGATGACGCGGCCGTAACCTTTCCCTTCGCCGGCGTGAACCGTGACGCGCACCGCAGCGTCGTATGCCTATGGCACCTAATATCTGTGCATGGCAGACGGTGGAGCGGTGAGAGCGGTGGAAGCAGGCACGTCGGCGCGCTTCTGGGAGCCCGGGAGTCAGATCCTGTGGCGCTACCGGGAGAACGCGGGCGCGCAGTTCCACATCGCCCGCCCGGTCACCGTCGTGCGCGACGACGAGGACCTGCTCGCCGTCTGGCTGGCACCGGGCACCGAGTGTGTGAAGCCGGTGCTGGCCGACGGCACACCGGTGCACGCCGAGCCGCTGGAGTCCCGTTACACCAAGCCGCGTTCGGTGCAGCGGGACCGCTGGTTCGGCACCGGGGTGCTGAAGCTGGCACGGCCGGGGCTGCCGTGGTCGGTGTGGCTGTTCTGGGAGCCGGGCTGGCGGTTCAAGAACTGGTACGTGAACCTCGAGGAGCCGCTGACGCGTTGGGCCGGGGGTGTGGACTCCGAGGACCACTTCCTGGACATCACCGTGGATCCGGACCGCGATTGGCAGTGGCGGGACGAGGACGAGTTCGCGCAGGCCCAGCGGGACGGCCTGATGGGCCCGGACCTGGCCGAACAGGTCAGGGCGGCGGGGGTGTCCGCGGTGGAGGTGATCCGCGCCTGGGGCCCGCCGTTCTCGGACGGCTGGCCCGACTGGCGGCCCGATCCGTCCTGGACTGTCCCGCTCCTTCCGGAAGACTGGGACCGTACGCCCGCGCACTTGTCCTCATGAGACCCTTGATGCGCCCCCGGTCTGCAAACGTAGGATCGTCCTCCGCAAGAGCGCGCAGCGGCAACTTCCGGAGCGGGCACTGGGCTTGACCGATCGTCACCGAGGGGCGGCAGGACGTGAGCGTGGGGTACGAGGGCAACACCGGTACGGGCCGCGGAAGGTTGACCAAAAACGCAGGAACAGCCCCTGACCACGCGGGAATACCGTTCCTGGGACATGCATTCCGGGTATCGGGATTTCGGCGGGACCAACTGCGCGTACGGCGCGCAGCCCCGGACGGACGGATTCGACACGCGTGACGGAGCACCCGACCTCCTTCGAACGCCCCCAACCGGGCGTCGACCCCACGGACCCCCGCGGGGCGCTCCTGCGTTCCCCGGCGCCACCGCCCGCCCAGGGCGTCGAGGCGTCGACCGCTTTACCCGTCCAGGCCCGCTCCGGTGAGACCGCGCCCGAGACGGCACCCGTCGTCCAGGGCGGCCACAGCACGACCGGGAGGACCGGCAACCACAAGGACATGGGCATGAACCCGGCCGGTACCGGCCCCGAGCACTCCCAGCCGGCCGCCGCGGAGCAGGACACGCACCGCCCGCGGCCCGTTCCCGACGGCGTCCCGGTCCAGCCGGGCGGCGAGGACGAGCGGGTGCCCCAGAGCGGCGACGAACGCCGTAGCGGCCAGGGGCTGCCCCCGGGCCGGCCCACGCCCATGCGGCGGGACGGGGACCGGCTGCGTTTCGTGGGCGCGGCGACCCGTCGGATCGCGCGCGGCATCGATCTGGACGAGATCGTGATGGGGCTGTGCCGGGCGACCGTGCCGACCTTCTCGGACGCGATCCTCGTCTATCTGCGCGACCCGCTGCCCGTGGGCGACGAGCGGCCCACCGGCCCCCTGGTGCTCCGGCTGCGGCGCAGCGACCGCATCCCGCAGCAGGAGCGGGATCTGGAGGACGGCATCCTGCCGGTGCCGGTGCCGGAGAACCCGAGCGAGCTGGACGCGCTCGGCACCGAACTGTGCGAGGTGCAGCCTGGCAGCGCGCTCGCCGAGGTGCTGCGCGGGGTGCGCCCGGTCTTCACGGACACTCCCGCGGCCCACGCGGCGCTGCCGGAACTGCTCGGCGAGGGCTGCGAGTTCGCCGTGCCGTCGGGGCGTCGCGCGATTCTCGCCCCGCTGCGCGGCCGGCGCCGGGTGATCGGGGCCGCCCTGTTCCTGCGCCGCCCCGACCGCATCGCCTTCGACCCGGACGACCTGCTGGTCGCCGCCCAGCTCGCCACGCACAGCGCGCTGGGCATCGACAAGGCGGTCCTCTACGGCCGTGAGGCGTACATCGCCGACGAGCTCCAGCGCACCATGCTGCCCGAGACGCTCCCCCGCCCGACCGGCGTCCGGCTGGCCTCGCGCTATCTGCCGGCCGCCGAGACGGCCCGGGTGGGCGGTGACTGGTACGACGCGATCCCGCTGCCCGGCAGCCGTGTCGCGCTGGTCGTGGGTGACGTGATGGGGCACTCCATGACGTCCGCGGCGATCATGGGCCAGCTGCGCACGACCGCGCAGACCCTCGCCGGGCTCGACCTGCCCCCGCAGGAGGTGCTGCACCACCTCGACGAGCAGGCCCAGCGGCTCGGCACGGACCGTATGGCGACCTGCCTCTACGCGGTCTACGACCCGGTGTCGCACCGGATCACCATCGCCAACGCGGGTCATCCGCCGCCGGTGCTGCTGCATCTGGGCGGCCGCGCGGAGGTGCTGCGGGTGCCGCCGGGCGCGCCGATCGGTGTCGGGGGCGTGGACTTCGAGGCCGTGGAACTGGACGCGCCGGCCGGGGCGACGCTGCTGCTGTACACCGACGGGCTCGTCGAGTCGCGCCTGCGGGACGTGTGGACCGGCATAGAGCAGCTGCGGGAGAAGCTCGCCGCGACCGCGCAGCTGACCGGGCCGGATCATCCGCCGCCGCTGGAGGCACTGTGCGACGAGGTGCTCGACATGCTCGGTCCTGGCGACCGGGACGACGACATCGCGCTGCTCGCGGCCCGCTTCGACGGGATCGCGCCGAGTGATGTGGCGTACTGGTTCCTGGAGCCGGAGGACGCGGCCCCGGGGCGGGCACGGCGGCTCGCGCGGCGGGCGTTGTCGCGGTGGGGCATGGAGGATCTGACCGACTCCGTCGAGCTGTTGGTGAGTGAGGTCGTCACCAACGCGGTGCGGTACGCGACCCGGCCGGTGACGCTCCGGCTGCTGCGGACCGATGTGCTGCGGTGCGAGGTCGGGGACGACGTGCCGCAGCTGCCGCGGTTGCGGCAGGCCCGGGCCACCGACGAGGGCGGGCGGGGGCTGTATCTGGTCAACCGGCTCGCCCGGCGGTGGGGGGCCACTCGGCTGAGCACCGGCAAGGTGGTCTGGTTCGAGCTCAACAGGGGGTAGCGGCCCCAGGAACGACGAGAGGGGCGCCCGGCCTGTGCCGGGCGCCCCTCTCTCTGTGTCCGTCGCTACTGTTCGTCGTTCGGGTCGAACGGGTTCTCCGGTGCTGTCGGGGTGTTCTGCGGTGTCGTCGGCGGGGTCGTCGTCGGCGGAGTCGTCGTCGGGGTGTTGGACGGGGTCGACGGCGGAGTCGTCGTCGGCGTCTCCGACGGGGTTTCCGACGGCTTCTCCGTGGTCGGGGTCGACGACGGGGTGTTGGACGGGGTCGCCGAGGGGCTCGGGGTCCAGCTGGGCTGGACCGCGGCACCCTGGTCGGTGTCCAGGTCGAACTTGGTGTTCTTGCCCGCCACGCCGAAGGTGTAGGCCGCCCAGATCTGCGCCGGGAAGCCACCGCCGTTGACCCGGGGAAGGCCGGCGGTCTTGTACATCTTGCTCTGGCCGCGGGTCTTGTAGTCCTCGCCGAAGAGACCGACCGAGGTGACGAGGTCCGGGGTGAAGCCGGTGAACCAGGCCGACTTGTTGTCGTCGGAGGTACCGGTCTTGCCGGCGACCTTGCGGCCGTCGCGGGCCGGGTTCTCCGCCACGGACACCTCGGCCGTACCGTCGTCGACCACGCCGGTCAGCACCGAGGTGACCGTGTCGGCGGCCTCCCGGCTGATGACCTGGTCGCCGATCGGGTCGGGCATCTGGAACTCGGTGCCGCCCTGCTCCGCCGACTTGATGATGGTCGGCGTGACCTGCTTGCCGTGGTTGTCGAGGGTGGCGTAGACGCCGGCCATCTGGATCGGGCTCGCGCCCATGGTGCCCAGGGTGTAGGCGGGCAGCGGCTTGAGCTTGCCGGTGTCCATGCCGAGCTTGGTGGCGGTCGCCAGCACCTTGTCCATGCCGACGTCGACACCCATCTGCGCGAAGACGGAGTTGATGGACTGGTTCATCGCCGTCTGGACGGTGACCTGCTTGCCGTAGTCGTGGTCGTCCTCGTTCTCGGGGGCGAAGCCGACCTTGTCGCCGTTGCTGTCCACGACCTGGCGCTTGCTGGTGCCGTCGTAGATCGTGTTCGCGCCGATCGCCTTGCCGCTCTGCGTCTCGGAGCCGTTCTCCAGGGCGGCGGCGAGGATGACCGGCTTGAAGGTCGAGGCGGGCTGGTAGTCGGTGCGGTTGGCGTTGCTGATGTAGTGCTTGGTGTAGTCCGAACCGCCGTACAGGGCGACGATCTTCCCCGTCTTGGGGTCGACGGAGGCGGCACCCGCCTGGACGTTCTTGTCGACCGTGCGCTTCTTCGGGTCCAGCTTGCTGGTCAGCTGGGTCTTGACCGCCTTCTCCAGCTGGGCCTGCTTCTTCTTGTCGATGTTCAGGGTGATGGTCCACCCCGAGTTCTCGACCCGGGCCTCCGCCTCGTCCTGGGTGATGCCTTCCTTGGCCATCAGCTGCTTCTCCAGCTGCTGTTTGGCGAGCTTGATGAAGTAGCCCTTCTGGCCCTCCATGCCCGGGGCGGCCTTGGGCTCCTTGGGCACCGGGAACGTCATCTTGTCGCGCTCGGCCTTGCTCAGCCAGCCCTGCCCGACCATGTTGTCCAGGACGTAGTTCCAGCGCGCCTGCACGAGCTTCTTGCCGGTGTCGCTGGCGACCGCCCAGTCGTACTGGCTCGGCGCCTGGAGCAGCGCGGCGAGATAGGCGCCCTGCGCGACGGAGAGCTTCTTGGCGTCGACGCGGTAGTAGTCCTGGGCGGCGGCCTGGATGCCGTAGGCGCCGCGGCCGTAGTAGCTGGTGTTGATGTAGCCCGCGAGGATGTCGTCCTTGGACGTGGTGCGGTCGACCTTCAGCGAGATGACCAGTTCCTTCAGCTTGCGCGTGACGGTCTGGTCCTGGTCGAGGTAGTAGTTCTTGACGTACTGCTGGGTGATCGTGGAGCCACCCTGCTTGCCCTTGCCGGAGAGGGTGTTGATCAGACCGCGGGCGGTGCCCTTGAGGTCGATGCCCGCGTCCGTGTAGAAGGTCTTGTTCTCGGCCGCCACGAAGGTGCGCTGGACCGGCTTGGGCACCTCGGAGAGGTCGACGATCTCGCGGTTGGTGTCGCCCTCGCGGGCCATGACCGAGCCGTCGCTGTACTTGTAGATGTTGCTCTGTTCCTGCGCGGCCGCGTTGCCCTTGGGCACGTCGATCATCATGTACATCACGACGAAGGCGCCGATGCCGAGCAGGCAGAAGGCGAAGAAGGTGCCGAGGATCTTCTTCCAGGTGAAGAGCCGGCGTATGCCGCTCTTACCGTTCTTCGCGCCCTTCTTACCGCGGGCGGCGGCCTTGCGGGCCGCGGCCCTGCCGCCGGTCGCGATGCCCTCGCTCGGCGTCCCGGACGAGCGCGTGGGCGGCGCCGCGCGGCGACCACCGCGCTGACGTGCTCTTCTCTCTTCCGCTCGTCCCATGGGTCGACTCGCTCCGCTTCCTCATCGGCGGCCACACAGGTTCGTGGCTCAGGTCAGCTCAGAAAGCTAACACCGGTCTATATGACACAGGGCCTTCGGTCCGGTCTCGGGAGGGCGTGAGAATCAGCACCCGCCTCCTCGGAACCAGACCTCCGAGGGGGCTTCAAGGTTGCCGGGAAGGGGTAAAGTGATATCACTTAGCTAGAACCAAGATAGACCTTGAAACGGGGGGACCCTCCATGTCCGCACACGATTCCGTGCCCGCCACGGACACACCCGACATGCCCGCCCCGCGCGTGCGGGAGGTCGCCGCGCACAGCATCGGCGGCGCGCTCGCGCTGCTGCTGGGCCTGCTCGGGCTGCTGATCGCCGTCGTCCTGTTCGCCGCGAGCGGGGAGAGCCCCGGCTTCGCGGTCGGCGGTGCGCTCGTCCTGATCGCCGCGCTGATCTCGCTGCGCGGCCTGAACACGGTCGCGCCGGGCGAGGCCCGGGTCGTCCAGCTCTTCGGCCGCTACAAGGGCACGATCCGCCAGGACGGCCTGCGCTGGGTGAACCCCTTCACCTCCCGCACCAAGGTCTCCACCCGGGTCCGCAACCACGAGACCGCCGTCCTCAAGGTCAACGACGCCTACGGCAACCCGATCGAGCTGGCCGCGGTCGTGGTGTGGAAGGTCGAGGACACCGCACAGGCCACCTTCGAGGTGGACAACTTCGTGAAGTTCGTCGCCACCCAGACCGAGACGGCCGTACGGCACATCGCGATCGAGTACCCCTACGACGCCCACGACGAGGAAGGGCTCTCGCTGCGCGGCAACGCCGACGAGATCACCCAGAAGCTCGCCACCGAGCTGCACGCGCGCGTGGAGACGGCCGGCGTGCAGATCATCGAGTCCCGCTTCACCCACCTCGCCTACGCTCCCGAGATCGCCTCGGCGATGCTCCAGCGGCAGCAGGCCGGCGCGGTCGTCGCGGCCCGCCGCCAGATCGTGGAGGGCGCGGTCGGCATGGTCGAGGAGGCGCTCGCCCGCATCACCGAGCGGGACATCGTCGAGCTGGACGACGAGCGCAAGGCGGCGATGGTGTCCAACCTGATGGTGGTGCTGTGCGGCGACCGGGCCCCGCAGCCGGTCCTCAACACCGGGACGCTCTACCAGTGACGGCACCTTCCGCACCTTCTGAGGGCGGCCCCCCCGAGCGGCGGCCTCAGCAGCGCAAGCAGGTGCTGCTGAGGCTGGACCCGCTGGTGTACGAGGCGCTGGCGCGGTGGGCCGGGGACGAGCTGCGGTCGGCGAACGCGCAGATCGAGTTCCTGCTCCGCAGGGCCCTGAAGGAGGCCGGCCGGCTGCCCGGGGACACCGGGCCGCTGCCGCGCCGGGGACGGCCGCCCAAGGCCGCGGGAGAGGCCGAGGACGGCGGGGGCACTGGAGGCACTGGAGGCGCGTAGCAGAACCGTGACAATCGGCCCCCACCTGCGGCTCCTCACCCCCCGGACCCGTCTGCACACCCCATGTATACACGTGGGGTATACACCGCATGTACAGTCCTGTGCATGTCCATCGGTCACACCCTCCTGGGACTCCTGGAGTCCGGGCCCCGCCACGGCTACGACCTCAAGCGGGCCTTCGACGAGAAGTTCGGTCACGACCGGCCGCTGCACTACGGCCAGGTCTACTCGACCATGTCCCGACTGCTGAAGAACGGTCTCGTCGAAGTCGACGGGATCGAGCCCGGCGGCGGCCCCGAGCGCAAGCGGTACGCCATCACGGACGCCGGGATCACCGACGTGCAGCGGTGGCTCGCGACGCCGGAGAAGCCCGAGCCGTACCTTCAGTCCACGCTGTACACGAAGGTCGTCCTCGCGCTGCTCACCCACCGCGACGCCGGTGACATCCTCGACAACCAGCGCGCCGAGCATCTGCGGATGATGCGCATCCTCACCGACCGCAAGCGCAAGGGCGACCTCGCCGACCAGCTGATCTGCGACCACGCCCTGTTCCACCTGGAAGCCGACCTGCGCTGGCTGGAACTGACCGCCGCGCGTCTCGACAAGCTCGCGGAGGTGGTCAAGTGACCCCGGCCGGTTCCCTTCTCGTCGCCGACAAGCTGTGCAAGGCGTACGGTCCTACTGTCGCGCTCGACGGCGCCGAGTTCTCCATCCACCCCGGCGAGGTCGTCGCCGTGATGGGCCCGTCCGGGTCCGGCAAGTCGACCCTGCTGCACTGTCTGGCCGGGATCGTCACGCCCGACTCGGGCTCGATCCTGTACAACGGCCGCGAGATGGCGACGATGAGCGACGCCGAGCGCAGTGCGCTCAGGCGCTCCGAGTTCGGGTTCGTCTTCCAGTTCGGACAGCTGGTGCCCGAGCTGACCTGCGTGGAGAACGTGGCGCTGCCGCTGCGGCTGAACGGCACCTCCCGCAAGGAGGCCGAGAAGGCCGCGCTGGTGTGGATGGAGCGCCTGGAGGTCGACGACCTGCGCAAGAAGCGGCCCGGCGAGGTGTCCGGCGGTCAGGGGCAGCGGGTGGCCGTGGCCCGGTCCCTGGTGACGGGCCCGCGGGTGCTGTTCGCCGACGAGCCGACCGGCGCGCTCGACTCCCTCAACGGCGAACGGGTCATGGAACTGCTCACCGAGGCGGCCCGGTCCACCAACGCGGCCGTCGTCCTCGTCACCCACGAGGCACGGGTCGCCGCCTACTCCGACCGCGAGATCGTCGTACGGGACGGGAAGTCCCGGGACATGGAGCGGGTCGTATGAGCCTGCGCCAGTGGTCCAGAGACCTCGGCATGGGGGTCAAGTTCGCCTTCGCGGGCGGACGCGAGGGGTGGGTCCGGGCGCTGCTGACCGCGGTCGGTGTCGGGCTCGGGGTGGCGCTGCTGCTGTTGACCACCGCACTGCCGAACGCGCTGGCGGTCCGGCACCAGCGGGGCGACGCCCGCGCGGACACCAACTACGGGCAAGAGATGAAGAAGGCCGACAACACCCTGCTGTCGGGGAACGCGTCGACCACCTTCCGGGACATGGACGTCCGCGGCCGGGACCTGGAGCCCGAGGGCCCGAAGGCGCCCCTGCCGCCGGGGGTCGCGAAGTTCCCCGCGGTCGGCGACATGGTCGTCTCCCCCGCGCTGAAGAAACTGCTGGAGTCCCCCGACGGCAAGCTCCTGCGGGAGCGGCTGCCGAACCCGATCGTCGGGACGATCGGCGAGAGCGGGCTGATCGGCTCCCACGAACTCGCCTTCTACCGCGGGGCCGAGGGGCTCGCCGGCCAGGACATCAACGGCGCCGGGATCAGCCGGATCGACAAGTACGGGAACCCGAACCCGACCGAGTCGGAATCCGACCCGGTGCTGGTGCTGCTGGTCCTGGTCGTCTTCGTGGTGCTGCTGATGCCGGTCGCCGTGTTCATCACCGCGGCCGTGCGCTTCGGCGGCGAGCGGCGCGACCGGAGGCTCGCGGCGCTGCGGCTGGTGGGCGCCGACGGCCGCTCGACCCGGCGGATCGCCGCCGGCGAGGCGCTGGCGGGCTCGGTGCTCGGACTCGTCCTCGGCACCGTGTTCTTCCTGATCGGCCGTGAAGTGGCCGGTTCCGTCGAGGTGTTCGGGCAGAGCGTGTTCCCGAGCTATCTCAACCCCTCGCCGCTGCTGGCCCTGCTGGTCGCGGTCGCGGTGCCCGCGGCGGCCGTGCTGGTGACGCTGCTCGCGCTGCGGGGCGTGGTGATCGAGCCGCTCGGTGTGGTGCGGACGGCGAAGCCCGCACGGCGCAGGCTGTGGTGGCGGCTGCTGCTGCCGCTGGCCGGCCTCGGGATGCTCTACCCGATGGTCGGACAGGGCCGGGACGGCGGCGACTTCAACCAGTACCTCGTCACGGGCGGAGTGATACTGCTCCTGGTCGGCGTGACCGCGCTGCTGCCGTGGATCGTCGAGGCGGTCGTGGCCCGGCTGGGCGCGGGCGGACTGTCCTGGCAACTGGCCGTGCGCAGGCTGCAGTTGAGCAGCGGCACGGCGGCCCGGATGGTCAACGGCATCGCGGTCGCGGTGGCCGGGGCGATCGCGCTGCAGATGCTGTTCGCCGGCACCGAGAGCGACTACACGAAGGACACCGGCTACGACATCTCGCGGGCGCAGATGCAGGTGAGCGTCCCGAAGGGGCAGTCGCTCGCGGCGACCGCGAAGGAACTGGCCGAGACCAAGGGCGTCCGGCAGGTGTACGCGTTCGACGAGGGCTTCGTCAACGACGGGCCGGGCGACGACGCGAGCTGGGCCCGGGTGACCGTCGCGGACTGCACGTCCCTGCGCGAGGTGGCCAAGCTGACCTCCTGCCGCGACGGTGACGTCTTCGCCTCCCATGTCGCGCCGGAGGCGGGCGAGGGCGCCACCGACAGGCTGAACGCCGACGACGAGTCGACCGCGGCGGCCCGGCCCGGCAGGAAGCTCTGGTTCGACACCTCCGAGGACCCGGAGAAGCCCACCTCGGTCGTCTGGACGGTCCCGAAGGCCGTCAAGCAGGCGGAGTCCATCGCCGACCCCACGGGCTACCGGCGCGGAGGACTCCTGGTCACCCCGGGCGCCTTCCCCGCGAAGGCCGCGGCGGGTGTGCGCGGACAGATCTACCTGCGGCTCGACGACTCGCTGCCGGACGCGCGCGAGTACGTCCGCAACACGGCCGCCCGGATCGACCCCCACGAGGAGCCGATGACCTGGGTGTCCACCCAGAGCAACGACCGCTACGAGTCGATCCGCACCGGCCTGTTCGTGGGCGCCGCCTGTGTGCTGGCGCTGATCGGGGCGAGCCTGCTGGTCTCCCAGCTGGAACAGCTGCGGGAGCGCAAGAAGCTGCTGTCGGCGCTGGTCGCCTTCGGCACCAAGCGGCGCACCCTGAGCCTGTCGGTGCTGTGGCAGACGGCGATCCCGGTCGCGCTCGGGCTGCTGCTGGCGTCGGTGGTGGGGCTGACGCTGGGCGTGGTCCTGCTGAGGATGACGAGCACCTCGGTCCGGGTGGACTGGACGAGTGTGCTGTCGATGACGGGCGTCGGCGCGGGGGTCGTGCTCGCGGTGACGCTGCTGAGTCTGCCGCCGCTGCTGAGGCTGATGCGGCCGGACGGGCTGCGGACGGAGTAGCCGCCCGCAGCCGGGTGTCCGCTCAGAGGCTGTACTCCTTCACCACCCGCCGGACCTGGGCGAACAGCATGCCGACGTTGACCGACTTGCGGCACACCACGACGGCCACGACGTCCTGCTGTTCGACCAGCCGCACAAACAGGTGCGTGAGGTTCTCGCTGTTGACCAGGATCTCCTGGAAGAAGTGGTTGTCGCTGCTGATCCCGCGGCGCTCCTTGAAGACGTCCTCGATCATCACGACCGTGCGGCCCTGGAACAGGTCGAGAGTCGCCCCCGCCAGGAGGTCCAGGACCTCCGGGGGGTGGTTCTCGACCGTCTCGTAGGACAGCAGCATGCCGGTGGACATGTCGACCACGCCGGACGCGACGCAGTCGGGTGCATCGGTGCGAAGGGACTTGACCAGGCCCATCACCTGGTCGGAGAAACCTGGGGTCATACGCTTCGTCGCCATCCCTTCAGACTCCTTCTGGTGCTTTCTCGGTCGCCTTGTCGGTGAGGATCGAGCCGATCCGGTTCAGGGTCGGCTGCGTCGCCCGGTGCAGCTGGTCCACGTCCATGCCCTCGTCGCCGAGCACGACCATCAGGGCGGTGTCACCGACGGCGTAGAAGGCGGCGCAGCCGTGGCTGCCGTACGTCACCGTCCTGCGCAGCGTGCCGCGGGCGGTCGCCCCGGCGGTGCGCCGGGCGAGACCCAGGCCGGCCGCGGCGAGCGCGGCGAGCCCCTCCGGGTCGATCGAGTCGGCGGTGTCCGCGGCGATGAGCAGCCCGTCCGCGGCGGCCAGCGCGGTGTCCGTTATTCCGGTGACCTGTTCGCGCAGACAACGCATTTCGAGCGCCAGGGCTTGGTGATCCATATACTCAACTCCCCTGATTCTTGTCACATCTGATCGGCTTTTTCATTTGGGCGTTCCGTTTCGGAGTCGGAAGAGGCTGCCGGGTTTTCGGCGGGGCAGATCGGTTTTCGTCAGCGCCGGGGGCTGCTCCACGGGGGTGGGTGTGCGGGGCCGGAGTGCGTCGCCGTCGGGGAGGGAGCGGACCGCGACGGGTGCGGGCGGTCCGGCGCACACCAGCAGCCCTTCGTCGAGCATGCGCGCCACCTCGACCGTCACGGTGTAGACACCGCGCCCGACCCGGAAGGCGAGATCGCGGGCCGTACTGCGGCCGTCGGCGTGGGTGAGCAGCTCGCGCCGCAGAATGCTGGATCCGTGGTCCGTGCCCGCGGGCACGGGCCGTTCCCGGTCGGGGTGCACGGGGTGCGGCAGCGCGGCGAGCGCGGTGAGTCTGCGGATCGCCTCCTGGAGCAGCCTCAGCGGTGGTTCACCCAGCGGGACCTGCGCGAACGGCTCCGCGGTGGGCAGCCGTTCGCACTCCTCCACCCGACCCGCGGCCATCGCGAAGGCGGCGTCGTGCAGGGCGAGCGCGCACACCACCCGCAGTTGCGCGGCCCCCGCGTAGCCGTGGGCGATGAGCGCGGTGGCCGGCCAGCGCGAGCCGCCCGACTCCCGCACCAGCTCGGCCCACTGCTCGCCGCTGACCCGCCCGGAGCGCAGCAGCAGCGCCTCGGGTCCCGGGGCGCCGGGCGACTCCACGGCGACCACCCGGCCGTCCCCGAAGTGGAAGGTGCCGCCGGGTGTCCCGGTGATCCGCAGCTCCCCGGTGAAGCCGTCACGGCCGCACGCGGCCAGGGCCTGCGCCAGGTGTTCGTGGCCCGACATCACACCCCCCGCCGCCTCGCACATACGCCTGACGCGTAGCGCTGAGGAGGGAATGTGTATCAGTCCGGGCGCATATTCCGGGGGTGGGTTTCCTACCTGCCGCTAGTTGACGGAACTTGAATCGGCAGGCTGCTCAAAACAGTGCGTTCGGCGCTCATTTGACCGAATCCGAGGCAGGTTTTTCAGGGTCCGGAGGCGGTTCCGCCGCCCCCTCCTCGCCGGTGACGACCTCGTCCTCGTCCTCGTCCTCGGGGTGCGCCGACTGTTCCTCGGCGTACGCCTTGAGGTAGCTCACCACCGTGTTCGTCACCGCCACCAGCGGTACGGCCACCACGGCTCCGCCGATGCCGGCCACCATGCCGCCGGTCGCGACCGTGAGGACGACCGCGAGCGGGTGGACGCGCACCGCGCGGCCCAGGATGAACGGCTGCAGGATGTGGCCCTCGATCTGCTGGACGGCGAGGACCACCGCGAGGGTCATCACCGCCGTGAACACGCCCTGGGTGACCAGCGCGACCAGGACCGCCAGCGCGCCGGAGGCGACCGCGCCGACGAGCGGGATGAACGAGAACAGGAAGATGAAGACGGCCAGCGGCACGGCCATGGGCACCTTGAGGAAGTAGATGCCGATGCCGATGAAGACGGCGTCGATGAGGGCCACCAGGACCGTGCCGCGGACGTAGGCGGTCAGGGTGCGCCAGGCGCGCGGGCCCGCGCCGGCCACGGCGGGACGGGCGGCCGCGGGGACCAGCTTCAGCGTCCAGTTCCAGATGCGCCGGCCGTCGTAGAGCAGGAACAGGGTGGAGAAGAAGGTCAGCAGGATGCCGGTGAGCGCCTCCACGACCACCTGGACGCCCTCCAGGCCCGCCGAGGTGATCTGGTCGGTGTTGGCGCCGACCGCCTCCCGCAGGTTCTTGGCGATCTGGTTGATCTGCTTGTCGGTGACGTGGAAGGGGCTCTTCAGGAGCCAGTTGCGCAGATCGTCGATGCCGCTCTGGATCTGGTCGGAGAGGTCGTCGATGTTCTCCATGACCTGCCAGGTCACGAACCAGCCCATCAGCCCGATGATGACGAAGCCGAGGATCGCGGTGAGCGCCGTGGCGGGGCCGCGCGGGACGCCGTGACGCATCAGGCGGGCCACGGTCGGCTGAAGCAGTGCGGTGATGAGCAGGGAGACGACGAAGGCGAAGACGACGAGCTGGACGGAGCTGATGATCCGCATCAGCACCCACACGGTGCCCGCGAGGACCAGGAGCCGCCAGCCGGCCTCGGCGGCGACCCGTACGCCCCACGGCACGGCCTGCGCCGGGTCGGGGCGGGGAACCAGCACGACGGGCGGGCGGGAGGCGGTGCTCGCGGGTTTGCGCGGCTTGCGCGCGGGCTGCTCGGCCGCGTCGGCCTCGGCCTCCTCACGGGCCATCTCCGCGCGGCGCTCGTCCAACCGCTCTCCCACATCGGTCAGCCGGGCACCGACCCGACCGATCCACCCTGGCACTCGCGACATGATCCGTCCTCTTCCCCCGTCTCTCCCCACCACTCCTCCCTGGAGTCGTCCGGTCCGACCGTACATGGCAAAAGCCCCTCCCCCTAGGACGGGGAGGGGCTTCGCGAGGTTGAGAGCCGGGCGCTCAGTACCAGTGGTTGGCCTGCCAGAACGACCAGGCCTCACAGGGGCTGCCGTAGCGGCTGTCCATGTAGTTGAGGCCCCACTTGATCTGGGTGGCCGGGTTGGTCTGCCAGTCGGCACCGACCGACGACATCTTGGAGCCCGGCAGGGCCTGGAAGAGACCGTAGGCACCGGAGGAGGCGTTGACGGCCCGGTAGTTCCAGCTGGACTCGTGGTCCACGATGTTGCTGAAGCACTGGAACTGTCCGCTCGGCACCATCGACGCGGCCATCGACTGGATCTGCGCCACGGTGTACGAGCTCTGGACCGGGAAGCTCGAGGCGCTCCGGCTGGCCTTCTCCTTGGCCTCGGCGCGCTCCTTGGCTTCCTTGGCCGCCTTCTCGGCGGCCTCCTTCTTCTCGATCGCGGACTTGGCGGCGGCCTTGCGGGCCGACTCCTCCGCGATCTTCTTGGCGCTCGCGTCCGCGGCGATGGCCTGGGTGTCGGCCTGCTGCGTGAGGGACGCGGTCTGCACCTGAGCCTGCTCACCCGCGGGGATGTCCGCCAGGAGCGTCGTGTCGGCTGCCGTCGCCTCGGCGTCGTTCGGCTGCGCGACACTGCCGGAGGCAACTCCGACAACGCTTCCGACAGCGGTGACCGCGGTGGCGGAGGCCACTGCGAATCCCCGGACCGAAATCGGGCTCACACGGTTTCCTTCCAGCATCGCCCGCTTCGGTGACCCTGGCGGACGCAATCGTGCCCCTGGACACTGGCCTCCCAACTGCGGGGTCACGGGAGGCACGGGCCCGGTGGGCAACTCCCTTGCGAGGAGCGCCACGTGATGCTCGGGCGGCATACGGCGAACGATATGGAGTTGACGTGGTGCTGTTGTGGTGCCGTACCGCTGGGGGTACAGGTGTGCCGTATGCGGGGCCTGACAGAACCGAGACTCTGCCGTAACCGGACGCCGGGTGGCAATTCTGAGTTGCGTGTGAAAGCTCACATCCCGTTTGACCCCAGGGATTTCGAGAAACCTCGACACGCGAAGGCGCCGCCCGGCTAGGCTCTTGGCCTTTCCGGACGGCGCCAACGGGCGGTTACTACCTCAGATTTGGCCGTCCTCCAGCATTTCGGTCACAAGGGCCGCGATCTGGGACCTCTCGGACCTCGTCAGCGTGACGTGGGCGAAGAGGGGGTGCCCCTTCAGCTTCTCCACCACGGCGACCACGCCGTCGTAGCGGCCGACCCGCAGATTGTCCCGCTGGGCCACGTCATGGGTCAGGACGACCCGTGAATTCGCGCCGATTCGGGACAGAACGGTGAGAAGTACATTCCGCTCCAGGGACTGCGCCTCGTCCACGATCACGAACGCGTCATGGAGCGAGCGGCCGCGGATGTGGGTGAGCGGCAGGACCTCGAGCATCCCGCGTGCGGTGACCTCCTCGATGACCTCGCGGCTGGTGACCGCGGACAGCGTGTCGAAGACCGCCTGTGCCCAGGGGCTCATCTTCTCGGACTCGGAGCCCGGCAGATAGCCGAGTTCCTGCCCGCCGACCGCGTACAGCGGACGGAAGACCATGACCTTCTGGTGCTGACGGCGCTCCAGGACCGCCTCCAGGCCCGCGCACAGCGCGAGCGCCGACTTGCCGGTGCCGGCCCGGCCGCCCATGGACACGATCCCGATGTCCGGGTCGAGGAGGATGTCCAGCGCGATGCGCTGCTCCGCGCTGCGGCCCTTGATGCCGAACGCCTCCCGGTCACCGCGCACCAGGCGGATGTTGCCCTCGGGCGAGACCCGGCCGAGCGCCTTGCCGCGCTCGGAGTGGATCGTCAGACCCGTGTGCACGGGCAGCTCGGAGGCCTCGGGGACGTAGACGTGCCCCTCGTCGAAGAGGATGTCCACCTGCTCGCCGGGCAGGGTCAGTTCGGACATTCCGGTCCAGCCGGAGGAGTCCGTGATGGCGAGCTCGGCGCGGTACTCCTCGGCGAGGAGACCGACCGAGGACGCCTTGATCCTGAGCGGGAGGTCCTTCGACACGACGGTGACGTCGAACCCCTCGGCCTGCAGATTGCGGGCGACCGCGAGGATGCGGGAGTCGTTGTCCCCCAGGCGGTAGCCGCTGGGCAGCACGCTGGGGTCCGAGTGATTGAGCTCGACACGGACGGTCCCGCCCAGCTCCCCGATCGGGATGGGGGCGTCGAGGCGTCCGAACTTCACCCGGTAGTCGTCGAGCAGGCGCAGGGCCTGCCGGGCGAAGTAGCCGAGTTCGGGATGGTGCCGCTTGGCCTCCAGTTCCGTGACCACCACGATGGGGAGCACGACCTCGTGCTCCTCGAAGCGGGTCAGGGCGTTCGGGTCGGCCAGCAGGACGCTGGTGTCGAGAACATAGGTGCGCCGGTCAGGCATACGGCGCTTTGTGCTGGTCACCACGGAAGGACGTACCCCCTCGGATGAGGTCGGGGAGCGACGGAGTGGAGCTGGACCGGTCGACGGCCCGTTTGCACGGGCCGGGAACCGGCCCTCCACTGCTTCTTCCGTGCTGAGACCGCACGGCAAGGCTGGTGCAAAGGGCCTCCCGGGCGGACGGCCCCGTGCCGCCCGCTGAGATCCGACACCCGTGGTTCGGGCATCGACCTGCTTGGCTTATGCCCTCGAACATGCGGTGCCATGCCAGTGCATATGACGGCGCCCTGGTGAACTCCTGGTTACTTCCGCCCCAGAACGGGGTAACCGCCCTCCCCTGTGCGGCGCCTGTCAGCCGCCGTAGCGCCGGTGCCTGGCCGCGTAGTCGCGCAGCGCGCGCAGGAAGTCGACCTTGCGGAAGGCCGGCCAGAAGACCTCACAGAAGTAGTACTCCGAGTGAGCGGTCTGCCACAGCATGAATCCGGACAGCCGCTGCTCGCCGCTGGTGCGGATCACGAGGTCGGGGTCGGGCTGGTCGCCGGTGTAGAGGTGGCGGCCGATCATGTCGATGTCGACGGCCTCGGCGAGCTCCTCCATCGAGGTGCCCTTGTCCTGGGCGTCCAGCAGCATCGACCGTACGGCGTCGGCGATCTCCTGGCGGCCGCCGTAGCCGATGGCGACGTTGACGAGTATTCCGTCGACGTGGGCGGTGGACTCCTCCGCCTCCTTCAGCGCCGTCTGCATCGGGGAGGGCAGCAGGTCGGGGGTGCCGACGTGGTGGACCCGCCAGCGGCCGTCGGCGGCGAGGGTGCGCACGACGTCCTCGATGATGCCGAGGAGGGGGCCGAGCTCCTCCGGCGGGCGGTTGAAGTTGTCCGTCGACAGCAGCCACAGGGTGACGACCTCGACGTCCGTCTCGGTGCACCAGCCGAGGAACTCCTCGATCTTCTCCGCGCCGGCGCGGTGTCCGTCGACGGGAGTGGAACCGGCGGCCTTCGCCCAGCGCCGGCTGCCGTCCACGATGACACCGATGTGCTTGGGCACCTGGGCGTGGTCCAGGTGGCCCTCCACCCGGCGTGCGTACAGCCTGACCAGCAGGCCGCGCAGCTTGTCGCGCAGGTTCACGTGAAAGTCAGCCCCTTTGAGATGGCGGTCCCCGCGGCTAGAGCCTACCGGGGCTTCGGGGCGCCAACTGCTGGGGGCCTTCCGGCGCATGGGCGACCGCGGGTCGTCGGTACCGGTCGCACGCACGCGGCGAAGAGCCTGCCGATACGGCTCCGCGCCCTGGGCGAGTACCCCGGCCGCCGCTCTCATGCGCGTCCGGCACGCACCTCGCGCGCGTCCCGTAGGCAACAAAAATCGGGCCGGTCCGTGGGGGGGAGACGGACCGGCCCGAGGGGGGGTTTCCACCATAACCCTTCGTGAGGGATGGTGCGTGCATCGGCGTGCCACAACTACTCTCCGCAGTCGGGCGGCAACGGCGCGGTGGCCTGACGAAGCCCTGTTCATGGGGGTTTCGTGGCTGAATCGCAGCGGAATCATGGGGTCGTGGGGCATCGCCCGCGCGGGTGACTCCGGGTCGGAACGTTTCTTTGACGCCGGGAAGTGGGCGCGGCACCGCGCAGCCCCCTCCTCTGCGCGGTGCCACCGCGCAGCTTTGCTGACGCGAATTGCCTCGCCTTGAATTTACGTCAACCGAAGCCCTGACGCGAGCCGCCTTGGATAACGATGTGGAAACCCCGTGAAGACCATGGATATACGGGGCAGGTCGGCCCGCGATGTACGCATTGTCCGGTTCGCAGTGATCCGGGGGTGGTCGCAGGCGCGGTACCTCAGGCGGACGGCTTGCGGGCCTCCAGCAGATGGCGGCTGCTGTGGGCGACGAAGGGCCCCTCGGACTCGATCCGCTCGTGCAGGGACCGCAGCCGGGGCTCGTACTCCTCCACGGTGAAGCCGGGGACCATCCACACCACCTTGCGCAGGAAGTGGACGACGGCGGCGATGTCGTGGAACTCGATCCGCAGCCGCTCGGCGCGCAGGTCGACGATCTCCAGCCCGGCGGCCTCGGCATCGGCGCATTCACGGTCGGGACGGCGCCCCGCGCTCTGCTCCTCGGGCTGCGGGCCGAGGAAGTGCTCGACGAGTTCGAAGACGCTGCGCGGGCCGACGTGCTGGGCGAAGTAGGTGCCGCCCGGCTGGAGCACGCGTGCGATCTGCGCCCACTGGGGGCTGACGGGGTGTCGGCTGCTGACCAGGTCGAAGGTCTCGTCGGCGAAGGGCAGCGGCGCGTCCTCCGCCGAGGCGACGACCACGATGCCGCGCGGGCGCAGCAGTGCGGTGGCCTTGGCGACGTTCGGCGGCCAGCCCTCGGTGGCCGCGGCGAGCACGGGTGTCCTGGCCCCCTGCCCGAGGGCGAACTCCATGACCTCACCGCCGCCGGTCTGGATGTCCAGCGAGGCGGTGGCACCGGCCAGCCGCCCGGACAGCGAGCGGGCGTACCCCCAGGACGTCCGCGCCTCGGTGGCCCGCCCCTCGAACCAGGAGAAGTCCCACCCCTCGGTGGGCACGGCAGCGCCCTCGGCGACGAGGTCCTCGAAGGTGCGGGTGTGTGTGGAGGTCATGGGTTCGATCGTGGCAGGCGGCAAGGGAGGGGCGCCGCTCATTTTTCGGGGGCGGGAGGCCGGGTGGTCCCGCTTCGGCCGACGGTCACGGCACCAGGGGGCGGACCTCCCGCGCGGTGAACCGTACGAAACCCTCCGGGTCCGGCTCGTCGGCCGTCGGCTGGAGTACGACCGTGTCGGCGCCGGCGTCGGCGAGCCGCTGGACGGCCTTGGCGACGGCCTCCGCGTCCCCGGCGACGCCGAGGTCGGGGACGTCGGCGAGGCCCTCCTCGGTGAGTTCGGCGCGCAGCCGGGCAAAGGCGTCGGGGCCGGTGGCGGTGAGGAGGTACACGACGACCCGGTGCGGCTCTCCGGTCCGCCCGGCCTCCTGCCGTCCCTCCTCGATGAGACCGCGGGCCCGGCGGACGCCCTCCGGCGGGGTGCCCGCGGTGAGGACGGTGCCGTCGGCGGACCCGCCGGCGAGGCGCAGGGTGCGCGGGCCCGTGGCCCCGGTGAGCACCTCGACGGGGCCCTCGGGCGGCCAGTCGAGGGCGACGTCGTCCAGCGAGACGTACCGGCCGCGGGTGGTGACGCGCTCCCCGCGCAACAGGGCCCGCAGCGCGTCGAGATGCTCGCGCAGCAAGGTGAGCGGCGACTCGGCGCGGGCGCCCACCTGGCCCATCCAGTCCTGTACGCCGTGTCCGATGCCGAGCACCGGCCGTCCCGGGAACATCCGGTGCAGGGTGGCCGCCTCCATCGCCGTGATGGCGACGTTGCGCAGCGGGACGGGCAGCAGTCCCACGCCGATCCGCACCCGCTCGGTCCACGCCAGGGCGGCAGCGGCGGTGGAGATCCCGCCCTCCCGGAAACAGTCCTCCCACAGCCAGAGCTCTTCGAGCCCGGACTCGTCCGCGAGCCGGGCGAGCGCCCGCAGCCGCTCAGGAGGGAGTTGGGGACGGAAGACAGCGCCGAGTCCGGTCATGCCGCCCTTCCTACCCAGGCGTCGGGCGGGGGACAACCTCTTTACGGGGCGGTGCCGCTCTCCGGTTCCACCTCGTACCGCAGCAGCACGACGCCGTTGCCGAAGGTGTGCGACTCGACGAGCCGCAGGGAGGTCAGCGTGTCGGCGGGCGGGAAGAGGGGCTTGCCCCGGCCGACGAGAACGGGGTGGACGTAGATCCGCAGCTCGTCGACGAGGCCGAGCCGCAGGAAGGACGTCCCCAACTCGACGCCGCCCAGCGCGAGATCACCGCCCGGCTGCGCCTTCAGCGCGCGGACCTCCTCGGGTACGACCTCACGGACGAGGGTCGAGTTCCAGTCGACCTTCGTGAGCGTCCGGGAGTAGACGACCTTGGGGAGGTCCCGCCAGATCGGGGCGAACTCCCTGACGGATGCGGGGGCGTCGGGGTCGGCGTCGGCGGTGGGCCAGTAGGCGGCCATGAGTTCGTAGACGACCCGGCCGTGGAGCAGTCCGCCCATGGCGCCGATCGTGGCGTTCATGTGCGTGTGCAGCTCCTCGTCGACCCGGTGCCAGCTGATGTCGCGATCGGGTCCCTCGATGTAGCCGTCGAGGGACATCCCCATCATCAGGACGATTTTCCGCATCCGACACCTGGCCCGGGCAGTAGGGAGAGGATCGACTCCCACGGTACCGGGGGGCGGCTGGGACGGCGCGGGAACACCATGACGGGAAGGTGGCTTCGGGATGGGGCGTTGGCAGGACGGCAGGGGACGGCTGATCGTGCACGGCGAGCGGGAGCCGGGCGCCGTGCCGGAGGAGGCCGCCGTACCGCTGGAGATCGCCTCCTCCTACCGCGCCCGGACGAGGGGACTGCTCGGCCGGGATTCCGTCGCCGGAGCCCTGCTGCTGTCCCCCGCGGGCAGCGTGCACACCTTCCGGATGCGCTTCCCCATCGACGTCGCCTACCTCGACCGCCGGCTCCGCGTCATCGCCGTCCGCACGATGAGGCCGGGACGGCTGGGGCTGCCGCGGCTGCGGTCCCGGCATGTACTGGAGGCGGAGGCCGGGGCGATGGAGGGGTGGGGGGTTCGGGTGGGGGTGCGGGTGGAGATCGTGGTGGGGTGAGTCCGGGCGCCGCTTTGAGTAGCCGTACTCATGCCCCGGAGCGCGCGTGAGCCGACACTGCAGGGATGAAGCGACTTTCCGGGGGAAAACCCCGTGTCGGCGGCAACGCGCTGCTTGTGCTGGGGGCTCTGTGTGCTCTCACCCTCACCGCCTGCGGCACGGAACGGGCCGGCGACGGCGACCTGAGGGGCGAGCCCGCCGGAAGGGCCGGGGCCACCTCGGCCACGCCCCTCCCCGCGGGCTCGGCCGCACCCGAGGACACCGCAGCCGAGGACACCGCACCCGGTGACACCGAGGGCCCCGACTTCCTCCCGTTCATGGAGCGTCTGCTCTCCCTGGCGGAGCCGTGCGGGGGAGATCTGCCCACCGCACCTCCGGAGGTGCCCGAGGAGGGGCCGGAGCCGCCGCAGTTCACGGGACCGCCCCCCACGCTCCTGCCCGAACCACCCCTGCCGGAGGATGAACCACCGCCCAGCGCAGAATCCCGGGACCACTCGGCCGCGGCCCGGGAGACCGAACTGGGCTCCGTGGAGAAGTGCACCGCGCGCATCCACGGCCGGCGCATCACCGAGGCCCTGGCGGACACCCCGGCCCCGACACCGCGGCAGGTGAGGCGGACCCTCCACGACCTCGGCTACATCGACGAGCGCATCCACGGCCCTCGGCGCTCCGGCGAGCAGGTGAAGTTCACCCTCGACCTGCGGCTGCTGGGCGGCGAGCTGTGCCTCGACGGCACGACGGGCCCCGGCGGGACCGTCGTCGAGTCGTACGGCGGTTCTCCGGAGGTGGAGTGCCTGGAGGTGCGGCGGCCGCACTGAGCGGGCCGCCCCGGCTCAGCTCTCCCCCCGCGGGAACGACACCTCCACCCGTCGGTTCTTCTTGCGGCCCGCCTCCGTGGCGTTGGAGGCGATCGGGTAGTCCTCGGAGTAGCCGCGGACCTCGTAGGTGATGCCCGAGTCCTTGAGTTCCTGGTCGAGGACGTCCTGTACGGCGTTGGCGCGGTTCCGGGAGAGGGTGCGGCCGTGGGCGTAGCTGCCCAGGTCGTCGGTGAAGCCGAAGACGCGGATCCGGGTGGCGTGCTGGTTCTCGATCTCCGCCGCGATGGCGGAGATGCGGGCCCTCGCCTCGCCGTTCAGCTTCGCGCTGTCCTTGTCGAACAGGACCTCCGCCTGGAGGGCGAACTTCACGTCCGCGTTGGTGTCCTCGCGCCGCTCGTCCCCGGTCTGGTCCTCCACGACCTGCTTGATGTCCAGGACCTTCGGTTCGGCGAGGGTGGCGCCTTCCGGGAGCTTCAGGTCCGGGTCGTTGGGGTCCACCTCGACGGGCGCCGAGGCGGAGGGCTCGGTGCCGGGCGGGTAGCTGGGGTCGCCGTCGTCCGCGTGGGCGGGGGTGAGGGTCAGGGCCGCGGCGAGCGAGGCGACCGTGAGGGCCAGGAGCAGGCGGGGCGGGGTTCGGGTGGCGGTCATGGTGGGCGTCATCCGGAGATCTGGATGGTGGCGGAGGCGAAGGTGGGGAGTTGGAAGGTGACGTCGGTCGTGCTCGTCGGGGGGGCCGGGAACTGCATGAACACCGGGATGGACCCGCCCGCCTCGATTCTCGGCATGGCCGTCGTCGTCAGGGGCCGGCCGTCGGTGTCGCGCAGAACGTAGTAGCGCTTCTTGGACTTGGAGTCGACGAGGGTCGCCCCGCCCAGTGACGAGCCGTGCCTGATGATCTCGGTCTCGTCGCCCGCCGTCCGCACCGAGACGCGGGCGGCCTTGTCGCCGTCGTTCTTCATCTCGCCGCTCACCGTGAGGAATCCCCCGGAGTCCCGCTGCACGGAGGCGATCTGCAGGACCAGCCCGTCCTCGCCCCTGAGTTCGGCGACGGGCTCGTCCGAGCCCTCCTGTGTGCTCGCGCCGGAGCCGCCGCTCCTGGTGGCCGACGCGGACGCCTCCGGCTTCTTGTCGTCGCCTCCACCGCCGCAGCCGGCCACGCCGACGGCCAGACCGGCCGCGATCGTCAGCGCGACCATCCCCCTGCGGGCCTTCGCCGTGAACCGAATGCTCATCACTGCGCTTCCTTCACCCATTGTTGTTCGATTGTCAGTCGGCCAGATGAACGTCGAAGAGATCCTCGGGCTTCGGGAGATCGCCGAGATCCGCCGGGTCCAGTGTCCATTCCCGTCCGTCGCACGTGAACGTCGGCAGCACGTCCGCGTCGGCGTCCGCTCCCGGGGGATCGACATCGCAGGCCGGTTCGATGACGGCGGTGGCCTGCTGCACCGACCTCTTGTTCTCGGTGCCGGGGACGATGGAGTCACCGACGGTCTTGTTGGTCGTGGCCTCGACCGTGTAGCCCGGGGGCAGTCCCGGCCGTACTCCGCAGGTGACCGTGGCGTCGTTCTGCGCCGCCAGTTGGTCCGCCCGCGCGCAGCCGTCGAACGGCACCCCGAGGCCGTCGAAGATGTCCTGCCACTTCGTGGGATCGAGGACGTTCTGCACCCACTCGTCCCTGAGGGCGTCCCGGGTGTCCAGGGCCGCCGCCAGCGCCGCCGCGTCGGCCGCCGTCTGGGCGCCGTTCCGGTTGGCTCCCGCCTGGCCGACCGCGAGAAACGCCAACGCGAGAAAGAGCAGGCCCGCCACCACCGTGATGTAGATGGGGAAAGCCTGCCCTGCGTCGTCGTGCCGGGGGGCCCGCGTCAGGCGCCGATGACTTCGTCGATCTTGTCCACGATCGCGTCGTAGATGGCCTGGCCGATGTCCGTGCCCGTGATCGCCAGCACGATCGCCACCACCACCGCGATGATGCCCAGGTACTCGACCGCGGTCTGACCCTTGTCGTCGTTGAACCGGTTGCTCATCGTGAGACCCTTCGGTGTCGCCGCCATCGACAACCGGAACGTAGACCCGCGGATCCCGGTCGGCGCAGGGCCCCTGGGCCCAATTCCGGGCCCAAGCTCGCATCGGCACGGGTCATCCCACCCCTCGGCCCGAACTCGGCGCCGTGCCCAGCCACTTCGCGGCGGCCTCGGAGCGGCTCGTGCTGTGGAGCTTGGCGAAGATGCGGTTGATGTGGTTCTTGACGGTCTTCTCGCTGATGAAGCAGGCGGCGGCGATCTGCTGGTTGGTCATGCCGGATGCGATGAGGTCCATGATCTCCGCCTCCCTCGCGCTGAGTTGGGAACGCGACCGGTCCGAGGACGACTGTCCCACAGATGATTGCAGTTGCGAAAGCCCTTTGAGGGGAATTGGCTTTACTGGGGGCGGGAGATGGGCGTCTACGTGTGCATTCGCATCGCGTAGTTGGGTGACCAGGGCGCCCGCCGCCGTGGGGGTGAGATGCGTACGGCCCCGCACGGTGTCCCGTACCGCCTCGACGAGTTGGTCCACCGTGAACTCGCCGTGGACGAGGTAGCCGTCGGCTCCCCCGCGCAGGGCCTCCTGCACGGTCCGAGGCTCTCCGCTGTACGTCAGCATCAGCACCGGCGCGATCGGCACGAGGTACGGAAGCGCGGTGATCCCGTCGACGCCGGGCATCCGGACGTCCAGCAGGACCACGTCCGGGCGGTGGCGGCTCGCGGCCTCGTACGCCTCCCGGCCGTCCGCCGCCTCCGCCACGACCGTGATGTCCGCACGGCCCGAGAGAAGGGCGGTGAGGCCCGCTCGGACCACCGGGTTGTCGTCGGCGACGACGATCCGGACGGGGGCGGCCGGGGCCGGGGCCGTGGGGAACAGCGCGATCGGTGGGGTGGGGTGCTGGGGGGCGTCCGGCATGTCGCGGCCTCCTCTCGGGGTGGGGTGGGGGGTCATCGGTCGGCTCGCGGGGGCGTCAGGGGCAGTTCCAGGAGTACGTGCGTGCCCTTCGCGTCCGCGCCCTCGCCGATGTGGAGACGGGCGCCCACCGACTCGGCGCGTTCCACCATGCCGACCAGGCCGAAGTGTCCGGAGCGGCGGAGTGCGTCGAGGGTGGTGTCGGGGGGCAGGCCGCGGCCGTCGTCGTGGACGCTGATGCGCAGCAGTTCGTGGTCGGGGTCGACGTCCGCGGTGACGTCGACCCGTGTGGCCTCGGCGTGCCGGTGGGCGTTCTCCATCGCCTCCTCCGTGATGGTGAGGAGCTGACGGGCCACGGGGGGCGGTACGGCGAGGGCGGGGTGCGGGCGGGTGGGGGCCCGGTAGTTGGTGGGGAGCGCGGTGCGGGCGCCGAAGTTCCTGGTGCGGGCCGCCAGTTCCGCCAGTACGTCCGTGGTGGGGGCCGGGTCCCGGCGCAGGTCGGTGAGGAGTTCGCGGGACTCCGTCGCCGCTCTGCGGGCCGCGCGGGCGACGAGTTCGGCCTGCTGCTTCAGGAGGGCGGGGTCCGGGGCGGGGGCCGCCGCGGAAGCCGCCAGGCCCTCCGCCGCCAGCGCCACGCCGTGGAGGGTCTTCGCCACCGAGTCGTGCATCTCCCGTGCCAGACGGGCCCGTTCCTCGGCGATCGCCTCCGTCACGGCCAGGCGGGCCCTCATCGCGGTGAGGGCCTGCGTCGCCGTGCCGAAGCGGAGCAGGAGGTTGCGCAGGGTGGAGCCGACCGCGCCCGTGATCACGCAGAAGCCGGGCAGCAGAAGGAAGTCGGCGGGGGTCGTGTTCGGGTGCGGGAGGGCCGTCTGGGCCAGCAGCAGGATCAGGGACTGCAGGGACGCGAAGATCGCGGCACCCCGCCAGCTGTAGGCGATGCCGGCGAGGAGCGGGGTGCAGACGCTGACGTAGGCGAGCGTGGTGTCCGGGCCCGCCGAGATCAGGAGGAGGCTGCCGAAGAGGGTGTCCGCGGCGAGGAGGGACGGGTGGCGCAGCAGGAGGGGGCCGAAGCGCTCCCAGTCCCTGAAGAGGGCGTACGAGACCATGAAGGTGACGACCACCGCGGCGCCGACCAGGCGGGTGCCGAGGCCGGGGCCGGCGTTGAGGAGGGCCGCGGGGGCGGCGAGGGCGATCATCGCCAGCCGGAAGCCGAAGACCTGGCGGCACATGGCCTGGAGGGCGTTGACCTGGATGTCGAGTGCGGGTGCGTGGGCGGGCGCGCTGTCCGCGTCCCCAGCCGCACCACGTGCGCGGAGGTCGTCGTCGAGTGCCGGAGGGCCCTGTGCGGGCCGGTCGCCTTCGGCGGCCGCCCGTGCGGTCACGTCCTCCGTCGCCACGGCCCACGGCGGCAGCCCCGGCATCGCCGCCCCTGTGTCACCCGCGGGCCGGGACCCGGCTTCCGCCCTGCGCCTCCGCGCCGGCCTCGGCCCGCTCCCCCGCGCCACCCTCCGCACACCCGTCATCGACATGGCCCCGCCTACTTCCCCGTGATCGTGCCGAAGTCGGTGCCCGAGCCCAGCAGGAGCCCCGCGGCCAGGAGCAGCATCGTGGCCGGGACCATGAAGGTGGTGATCATCATGGTGGCCTTGGGGACCGCGCGGGCGGCCTTGCGGCGGGCGTTCTGGGCGTCGGTGCGGCGCATGTCCTTGGCCAGGGAGACCAGGGTGTCCACGATGGGCGCTCCCAGCTCCTCGCCCTGCTGGAGCGCCGTCACGAACATCGCCACCTGTTCGGAGTCGTTGCGCCTGCGGAGTTCCGCGAAGGCCTGGCGGCGGCTCATGCCCAGGTCCATCTGGCGCAGCGTGATGCGCAGTTCGTCGGCCCAGGGGCCCTCGTACTTCGAGGCGACGCGGTCCAGGGCCTGACGGAAGCCCAGACCCGCGCTCACCACGACCGCGAGGACGTCCAGGAAGTCGGGGAGCGTGCGCTCGATGACGTCCTTCCTGACCCGGATCGCCGACCAGATGCCGACCTCCGTCCAGAACGCCCCGAAGGCCAGCAGGAGCAGGGCCACCAGGATCTGGCCGCGCAGCAGGAACACCAGGAAGCCCAGGGCGCCGAGGAAGCCGTAGACCGCCCTGCGGGCCGCGTAGCGGTTGATGGTCAGGCCGCCCGGGTTGCCCGCCAGGTCGATCCTGCGGCGGTACTTCGCCACCTGCTTGGGGCCCATCAGGCGCAGGACGGCGGGGGCGTAGCGCATGCCCATGCGGTCGATCAGGGAGTCCACCGCGCCGGTGCGGGTGGAGCCGACCTCCAGTGCCAGCACCAGGTCGCTCGGGAGTTTCGCCTCCGCCCGGTACATGCGGATGCCGGCGAAGACGCCCCACACGCTCACGGCCATCAACAGGGCCAGTCCGATACCGATCATGACCGCCCCCTCCTCAGACGTCGATCCGTGACAGCCGGCGGATCAGGATGAATCCGACCGCGTAGAGGGCGAACGCAATGATCACCGCGCCCTGGCCCAGCGGTGAGCCCGTCATCCGCTCAAGCGCGCCGTCCTTCACGCCGTTCATCAGGAACAGCGAGCCGATGCCCAGGACCGGGACGGCGTACGACGTCATGCTGACCTGGGAGAGCTGGGTGCGGACCTCGCGCCGGGTCTCCTTGCGTTCCTCCAGCGTCTCGGTCAGGTTCCTGAGGGCGCTGACGACCTGGCCGCCCGCCCGGTTCGACAGCACCAGGGTCGTCACCAGGACCACCAGTTCCCGGGAGGGCAGGCGTTTGGCCATCTCGTCCAGCGCGTCCTCCATGGACACGCCCACCGCCAACTGGTTCGCCACGTTGCCCAGTTCCTCTCCGGCGGGGGCCTCCAGCTCCTCCGCGGCCATGCCGATCGCGGTGCGCAGGGCGAGGCCGGCATGGGTGGCGTTGGCCAGGATGCGGGCCAGTTCGGGGAGTTGGTTGATGAACTTCTCGATGCGCTTCTGGCGCTGCCAGTTGAGGAACTGCACCGCCGCCCACACACCCGCGAGTCCGGCCAGCGGGCCGAAGAAGGGCGCCAGGGTGGCCTGGCCGATCAGCCACAGCCCGCCGACGACCGCGATCATCGCGGCGAAGAACTCGCCCGGCGTCACGTCGAGACCCGTCGCCGCCAGCCGCAGTTCCAGCCCTCGGCCGAGCCGGGTGCGGCGCAGCCGGCGGTCCAGGTCGCGGAAGTGCCGGCGGCGGCCGGTGTACTGCACCTGGCCCGCGGACGACAACCGGTCCACGAGGGCCGCCCGCTGGGCCCGGCCCTTGGCGTAGAAGTGGACGCCCACGACGGCGAGCACGCACGTCAGCAGGGTGGCGCCGGTGGTGAGCGTGACTAGGGTCTGCAGGTCCATGGGGGTGGGTCCTACCTGGCTTCTCGGATGGCCAACTGGGCCGCGGACTGGGCCACCCCGAAGGCCTGGGGGGTGGGCTGGCTCGCCATGTAGAGGCGGTCGACGGTACGGCGCGGCAGCGGGAAGTACTCGAACCGGCCGTAGATCCTGCCGTCCGCCGCCATGGGCTGGGCGTCGAAGCGGGCCACCGTCGCCAGGCGGTACGGCTCGCTGCCGTTGCTCTCGAGCAGGGCGATCTCGGTGATCCGGCGGGCGCCGTCGGCGAACCGGGTGAGCTGGATGATCACGTCGACCGCGCTGTTGATCTGGTCGTGCAGCGCCTCGAAGGGGATCTCCACCTCGGACATGGAGGCCAGGGTCTTCAGCCGCATCAGGGCGTCCTCCGCGCTGTTGGCGTGGACGGTGGCGAGGGAGCCGTCGTGGCCCGTGGACATCGCCTGGAGCATGTCCAGGGACTCGCCGCCGCGGACCTCTCCGACCACGATCCGGTCGGGCCGCATGCGCAGTGAGTTGCGGACCAGGTCGCGGATGGTGACCCGGCCCTGGCCCTCGACGTTCGGCGGGCGCGACTCCAGCCGGACCACGTGCCGTTGCTGGAGCTGGAGTTCGGCGGAGTCCTCGATGGTGATGATCCGGTCGCCCTCCGGGATGAGCCCGGACAGCGCGTTGAGGAGGGTCGTCTTCCCGGTGCCCGTCGCGCCCGACACGATGATGTTGAAGCGCGCCTGCACCAGGCCCGCCAGCAGGTAAAGCATGTTCTCGTCGAGCGAGCCGAAGCCGACCAGTTCCTGGAGCGTGTAGGAGCGGGGGAAGCGGCGGATGGTGAGGATGGCGCCGGTCAGGGAGAGCGGCGGGATGATGACGTTGACGCGCTCGCCGGACGGCAGGCGCGCGTCGACCATCGGGTTCGTCTCGTCCACGCGCCGGTTGACCGTGGAGACGATGCGCTCGATGGTCTGCATCAGCTGGTCGTGGGACGGGAAGCGCAGCGGCAACTGCTCGACGCGGCCCGCGCGTTCGACGAAGATCGAGTCCGGGCCGTTGACCATGATCTCGGTGATGGAGGCGTCTTCGAGCAGCGGCTCCAGGATGCCGAGGCCGAGGGCCTCGTCGACCACCCGCCGGATCAGCTGGGAGCGTTCGACGGTCGACAGGACCGGGCCCTCACGGCTGATGATGTGCCCGAGCACCCGCTCCAGGCGGGCCCGGCGCTCGGCCGCCGCCAGCGAGCTCATCTCCGCGAGGTCGATCTCCTCGAGGAGCTTGGCCCGGTAGGAGGAGACGAGATGGCCGTCCTCGCCCCGGCTGCCGTTCTCCTCGGGGGTGTTGATGCGGGACCGCAGGCTCATGGGGTACCTCGTTCAGTGGTCGAGCGGCATGGTGGCGGTCTTCACGGCGGGGTCGAAGCTCCAGCCCGGGACGATCGACGGGATCTGCACGGTGGCGGTGACGGTGACCGAGTCGCCGCCCCCGCCCTCGGCGCAGTCGACGGACAGCCAGTCGCTGATGGCGTTCACACAGCCCTCCTGCGCGCTCAGGTCGAGCGAGGCGGCCCGCGCCCCGGCCCTGGCCGCCGTACCGGCCTGCTGGGCGGTGTAGGCGATGAGCCCGATCTGCACGCCCGCCATGGCGACGAGGATCAGGATCGGGATGAACCCGAGGTACTCGATGGCGACCTGGCCGCGGTCGCGGGGGCTCTTCGGGGAGTACGACATCTCAGTCCTTGTCCTCCTCCACCGCGCCCGCGTGTCCGTCGACCTGGAAGGGGAAGGCGATCGTGCCCGGGAAGAGGACGGGGACGTCGAGACGGACGTCGGCCGTGACATAGCCGCCGCCGGTGCTGCAGGTCACCTGGCCGCTCCAGGCGCCGGGCAGCTTGTCCAGTCCCGCCTGCTCGCACGCGGCCTCCCGCTCCCCCGGCGCCGCCGCGGTCGCGGCCCGTACCGCCTCGTCCGCAGCATTCCCCGCGAGTGTGAAGGTGTACCCCAGCAGCACGAACTGCCACAGCAGCACCAGGGTGACGAGGATCAGCGGGGTCATCCCGAGGAACTCGATCGTCACTTGCCCGTCGTCCCCACGGGCCCGCCCAGGACCGGGCCCACCGGCCGTCCCGGTGTCACGGGAGACCAAACCCGCGCCTCCAGGGAGCAGGCTCCCGGGAGGCACACCATCGGCACTCACGCCCTCGGACCACGGACTGATCGCGCCCGGCCCGTCAGAGAGCAGGCCCCCCGTACCGGGACCGTCGGAGAGCAAGCCACCGGCACTCGCACCGCCGGAAAGCGGGCTCCCGGCACTCGGCCCGCCGGAAAGCAGGCCCCCCGCACCCCGACCACCCGGGAGCAGGCCACCGGCACCCGGACCACCGGAGAACAGGCCCCCCGCACCCCGACCACCCGGGAGCAGGCCACCGGCACCCGGACCACCGGAAAGCGGGCCCCCATCACCCGGCCCACCCGAGAACAGGCCCCCATCACCCGCCCCGCCATAAAGCGACCCCCCGGCCGCGGTGCTCATCTCCCCAGCTCCTTGCGTCGCCGGAAGGCCAACGCGCCCCGCTCCCGGCCTCCGTTGCGGTGGGAGTTCGCCTCCGTGCCCTTGACCAGGCCCAGTTCACCGGCGAGTGTCCACAGGGCCTGCTTGACCGTGCCCTTGGCGTCGAGTTCGTGGACCCGGCCCGCGTCCACCGCGCCCTGGAGTTCCTTGAAGTTCGCGGGGATGACGGTCGCCGCGACCCCGGTGCCGGTGATCTTCTGGATGAGCGGGGCCTGGATCTCCGTGCCGCGGCTGTGGCGGTTGACGACCACGGTGGTCTCCTCGGCCTTGCGGACCTGTAGCCGGTCCCACATGCGCACGGCCCGCTTGGCGCCGCGCACGGCGACCACGTCCGGGGTGGTGACCAACAGCGCGGTGTCGGCCATCTCGACGACCGCGGCGCCCGCCCCGCTGAGCTGGGCCCCGCAGTCGACGACCACGACCTCGTAGCGGGAGCGCAGGGCGGAGACGATCTGGCGGGCGGCGCGCTCGGTGACCTCCTCGCCGCGTTCGCCCTCGCCGGGGGCGAGCAGCAGCGCGAGGCCGGTGTCGTGGGAGAAGACGGCGTCGGCGAGGACGCGCGGCGAGATGTCGCTGATGGTGGCGAGGTCGACGACCGAGCGGCGGAACTGCACGTCCAGGTAGGAGGCGACATCGCCGCTCTGGAGGTCCATGTCGAGCAGGGCGGTGGTGCGGCCGGAGGCCTGGGCGGCGAGGGCGAGCTGGATGGCGGTGGTGGTGGCGCCGACGCCGCCCTTGGCGCCGCTGACCGTGACGACGGTGCCGCCGACGCCGGTGAAGACGTCTCCCGCGGCGCCCAGGTGCCGTCGTACCCCTGTCGACCACTGGGCGACCGCGTGCACCCGGGTGGCGAGCTCCTCGTAGCCGAGCGGGAGGGAGATCAGGCCGCGGGCGCCGTAGTCCATGGCGGCCTGGAAGAGGCCGGGGCTGACGTCGGAGGTGACGAGGATGACGCCGACGGCCGGGAAGCGCAGGGCGACCTCACGGATGAGTTCCAGGGCCGGGACGGGCCCGATCCGTTCGTGCACCACGACGACCTCGGGCAGTTCGTCGATCGACTCGGACGCCAGGCGCGCGAGGGTGTCGATGAGCTGGGTGGAGTCGGTGACCGGGGCGACGGGCTCGGCGTCCGGGAGCTGGCTGAGCAGCGTGGTGAGGGAGCGGACCGCGTCCGCGTCGCCGACGGCCGGAAGGATCCTCGTGGGCATGGCGGCCTCTCACTTGTCCTTCGCGAGTTCGTACGTGCGCTCCTGCTCGGGCACGGTCCCGGTCTCGCCCGGGGCGACCAGCGCGAGCCGGACCCGCTTGGCGAACGACTCGGCGTAGGTGATGCGCTGGGCGTCGAGGGCGGAGAGCGCGAAGGTGATCGGGCGGGCCTCGGTGGCGGCGCGGGTGCGGTCGTCGGCGTCCGGCTGGAGAGGGGTGAGGTCGCCGACGTCGAGGACCCGTGCGTTCGTCACGATGATCTTGGACTGGTCGGGATCACCCTCCCGCTGCCCCTCGAAGGTGGCGTACACGTTGACCGCGGAGCCCGCCGTGATCTTGCCGGCGACGCCGGTCGCCGCGTCGATCATGATGGCGATCTCCTGCTGCCCGGGCTGCAGGGCCGGCTGGTCGACGATCATGTCGCTCTGCAGCAGGGAGCCCTTCTTCAGGGTCGTCACGGCGATCTTGTCGCGGATGGCGTCGAGGTCGGTGATCGCGTTCGCGGAGAGCCAGCGCTCGGGCATCTCGGTCTTCTCGAACTGCGCCGCAGTGAGCCGGGTGTAGGGCTCGATGTCCTTCTTGACCTCGTACGCCGTGACCTCGGGGCCGACCTTGGACTTCACGTCGTCGATGACGGAGAGCACGCCGGCGAAGGCCGCGAGGGCGCCCAGGACCGACAGGAGCAGGAGTATCACGCCGCGGCGCTGACGGGAGTTCATGAACCGTACAACCTCGTTGGGGGGCTCGGTCGAGCGGAATCGGGGGCGGGGGCGATCCGGTACGGCTCACCCGGCGGGCAGTTGGTGCTGTCGCTGCGGTTGCAGCTGCTGTTGCTGTTGTTGCTGGGCTGCGGGTGTCACGGGTGCGGTGGCCGAGCAGAAGACGCAGCGGTCTCCGATGACGTCGATACCGCACCAGTGACAGATGTTCTGCCGTACCGAGGTGACCAGTTGGTAAAGGACGGACAGGTCGGGCAGGAAGGTGCAGAACTCGATCAGCTTGCCGGTGCCCCACCACTCGGGGGACTCGGCGGGCAGCGGGGTCTCGCGCAGCCCCTGGATCCGCCAGGACCGGGCGAGGGAGCCGGAGACCCAGTCGGACTGGAGCTGGCCGCGGGCGACGAGCATCGACGTGGCGAACTCCGGGCCGGCGAGCGCGGCGTCCGGGGTGATCCTGACGAGCTGCGGCTGGGGGTGGGCCAGCACGGCGAACTGGCTGCCGGGGACCCAGGACTTGGCGTGCGACCTGAGCCCGACGGGGACCCGGTCGAGCTTGGCCACCGAGCCTAGGAGCGCGCCCGCGTGGAGGTAGTGGGTGAGGAGCCGGCCCGCCGAGGCGAGGACGCCGGGGCTGAGGTCGCAGGAGGCGAGCTGTCTCAACTGGCGGGCCAGGACGGCGACCCCGAGGGGTGGCAGTTCGGGACGGAACAGGGCGATCCGGTCGCTCTCCAGGAGGGATCGCACGGTGCGCAGCCGTTGGTCCACGGCGGGCGGCACCCCGTGGGAGTACACGACGATCACATGGCCGTGCTGGTCGATGAGCGACTGCAGGGCGGCGAGCGAGTGGTCCAGCGGCTGCCGGTCGAGGCCGTCGAGCACGACGGCGGGCAGGGTCCGCTCGTCCTGCGCCGGCAGCGCCATGTCGGCACCGGTCACTGCGATGGCAGTTGGCACGCGCAGCTCCCCGTATCCCATGCCCGTGGGCCCGACGGATCACTCCGGCGCACCCGGTCGACTTCACTGCGTGACTACCTGAGCACTGTAACCACGGCTCTGTGACCGGAGAACAGCGATTCTGTGACTTCCTGGCCTGTGTGACAGATCAAAAGCGGGCGATTCCTGCCCAGATGGGGCGCACTTGCCACGTGCGCGGGCCAGAGAAAGGCCGGTTGGGCATCCATCCTCGACGGAATCCTTGACAGCGGGATTGGTCTGGACCAACTCTCTTGTCATGCCCATACTCAGCAGAAGACGGCTCTGGACGACAAGCGTCGTCGCGGCCCTCGCCCTGGGGTTCGCGGGACCCGCCTCCGCCGCCGACGTCAACAACGCCAAGAACGCCGGCTTCGAGTCCGGCCTGACCGGATGGACCTGTTCCGCCGGCAGCGGTACGACGGTCTCCTCCCCCGTGCACGGCGGCTCGGCCGCGCTGAAGGCGACACCGGCCGGCCAGGACAACGCGAAGTGCGTCCAGACGGTGGCCGTGAAGCCGAACTCGGCCTACACGCTGAGCGCCTGGGTGCAGGGCGGCTACGCCTACCTGGGCGCGACCGGCACCGGCACGACGGACGTGTCGACCTGGACCCCGGACTCCTCCACCTGGAAGCAGCTGTCGACGACCTTCACGACCGGCGCCTCGACGACCTCGGTGACGGTGTACACGCACGGCTGGTACGGCCAGGCCGCGTACCTCGCCGACGACGTCTCGGTGTACGGCCCGGACGGGGGCGGGGGCGGCGACCCGGCCCCGACCGTCCCCTCGACGCCCGGCGGCCTGAGCGTCTCCGGTACGTCGTCCTCGTCCGTCTCCCTGGCCTGGAACGCGGTGTCCGGGGCGACGGGCTACAACGTCTACCGCGACGGCACGAAGGTCACGGCGGTCACCGGGACTTCGGCGACCGTGACCGGGCTCGCCGCGTCGACGTCGTACGGCTTCCAGGTGACGGCGACGAACTCGGCCGGCGAGTCGGGCAGGTCCACGACGGTCACGGGCAGGACGTCGGCCACGGGCGGCGGGGGCGGCGCGCTGCCCAAGCACGCGGTCACCGGGTACTGGCAGAACTTCAACAACGGGGCCACGGTCCAGAAGCTGTCGGCGGTGCAGTCGCAGTACGACATCATCGCGGTGGCGTTCGCGGACGCGACGACGACTCCGGGTGCCGTGACCTTCAACCTGGACTCGGCAGGGCTGGGCGGGTACACCGTCGACCAGTTCAAGGCGGACATCAGGGCGAAGCAGGCGGCGGGCAAGAAGGTCGTCGTCTCGGTCGGCGGCCAGAACGGCACGGTGTCGGTGAGCAACTCGTCCTCGGCGGCGAACTTCGCGAACTCGGTGTACGCGCTGATGCAGACGTACGGCTTCGACGGCGTGGACATCGATCTGGAGAACGGGCTCAACGCCACCTACATGTCCCAGGCGTTGCGATCGCTGTCGGCAAAGGCGGGGCCGGGCCTGATCCTCACGATGGCGCCCCAGACGATCGACATGCAGTCGACGTCGAACGCGTACTTCCAGACCGCGCTGAACGTGAAGGACATCCTCACGGTCGTCAACATGCAGTACTACAACAGCGGTTCGATGCTGGGCTGCGACGGCAAGGTCTACTCCCAGGGCTCGGTGGACTTCCTGACGGCCCTGGCCTGCATCCAGCTGGAGGGCGGACTGTCCCCGTCCCAGGTGGGGCTGGGCCTGCCGGCGTCCACGAGCGGGGCGGGCAGCGGCTATGTCTCCCCGGCCGTGGTGAACAACGCGCTCGACTGCCTCACCAAGGGCACGGGGTGCGGTTCCTTCAAGCCCTCCAGGACCTACCCCGACCTCCGCGGCGCCATGACCTGGTCGACGAACTGGGACGCGGCGGCGGGCAACGCGTGGTCCAACGCGGTGGGACCGCACGTGCACGCCCTGCCGTAGCGCGGCCGGACGCTCTTTCCTACGCCAACGGCCGGTAGTACCCGAGCACCGGGGCCAGCTGGGCGAACCACTCGCCCAGTCGGTCCCGGTTCTTCGCGTCGACCACGCACTCGTAGAAGCGGCCGTCGAGGTGGATGACGGCCACCATCAGGGTCTTGCCGCCGGGGCCGGCCTTGTAGTGGACGCTGCGGATCTCGTGCCAGGGGAACTCCGCCGAGTGGCCGTGGTCCTCGAAGGCGACCCCGGCGGAGTCGACGACGACGGAGTTGTGCCGGTCGACGGCCATGAACTCCGGTCCCTCGAAGACCGGTTGCGGCGGCTGCTGGGCGAACGCCGACGGGGGCGGGGGCGGGCCGAAGCCGGGGGCCGCGCCCGGCGGGGGCGGGGGTGGGGTGCCGTAGGGGTGCGGCTGCCCGCCGTAGGGCGGTGGCTGGGTGGTCATGGAGTGGCCCCCGGGTGGTGGTGTGGTCCGGGGGTGAGGATATCGACCCGTCGAGGACCCGGTCGCGGGGGCCGTCCCGCCCTCGCCTCCGTCAGAGGAACTCCGACCACGGCTGGTCCCAGATCTGCTTCACGCACAGGACCAGGAACAGCAGGCCCGCGATCGCCAGCATCGCGTTGCTCAGCGGGCCGTTGCGCCATTCCCTCGGCGTCCGGGCCGAGTTGAGGAGCCACATGAGCGTGCCGGCCAGGAACGGCAGGAAGGCCGCGCCGAGGACGCCGTAGATGATGACCAGGCGGAAGGGCTGGCCCTGGAAGAGGAGGACCATCGGCGGGAACGTCAGCCAGAGCAGGTACGCGCGGAAGGGCCAGGAGCGCTCGTGCGTGCCGGCGGCCACGGACTCCCCGCCCGCCTCCGCCCGGCCGCGCAGCCGCGCCACGAAGTCCGCGAACATCAGGCTCACGCCGTGCCAGACGCCGATCAGCGAGGTGAACGAGGTGGCGAAGAAGCCGATGAGGAAGAACTTGGCGGTCGCCGAACCGTACTCGTCCGCCAGGATGTCGCTCAGCTGGACGAGTCCCTTGTCGCCGCTCGCGATCGCCACGTTGGCGCTGTGCAGCAGCTCCGCGCCGACGAAGAGCATGGCGACGACGAAGATGCCGGTGGTGATGTAGGCGACCCGGTTGTCCAGGCGCATCACCTTCATCCAGCCGGTGTCGGTCCACCCCTTGGCGTTGACCCAGTAGCCGTAGGCGGCCAGCGTGATGGTGCCGCCGACGCCGCCGATCAGGCCGAGGGTGTTGAGGATGGAGTCCTTCTCGTCCGGCAGGACGGGGAGCAGGCCCGCGAAGGCGTCACCCAGGTGCGGGGTGACCCTGATCGCCAGGTACACCGTCACCACGAACATGACGCCCACCAGGACCGTCATGACCTTCTCGAAGACCGCGTACTTGTTGAACCAGACGAAGACCAGGCCGACAAGACCGCAGGCGATGGCCCACCATTCGAGGTCCATCACGTCCGGGAACAGCGCCTGCAGCGGCAGCGCGCTCGACGACATCGCCGCCGCGCCGTACACGAAGCCCCAGATCACCACGTAGACGGCGAAGAACCAGGTGGTCCAGCGGCCCAGGCTCGCCCAGCCGTCGAACAGGGTGCGGCCGGTGGACAGGTGCCAGCGGCCCGCCGCCTCCGCGAGGGAGATCTTGACCAGGCAGCCGATCACCGCGGCCCACAGCAGGGTGTAGCCGAAGTTGCTGCCCGCGATGAGCGTGGCCACCAGGTCCCCGGCGCCGACGCCGGTCGCCGCGACGACGATCCCCGGGCCGATGTACCGCCAACTGGACCTGCGCGGTACGGGGTTCGCCTCACCGGTCACTGTGTTGTCCGTGGTGTCCGCCATGAAGGTCAAGAAACCCTAAAGATCGAGGACCGGCAAGAGGGCGTGCGGTGAAGGAACTCGGCATGGTTTCACGCCATCGCGTCCTTATGTGCTCTTGACCTGCTCATGCCACAAGCCCACGATGAGCGGCACACCCGCACCGGCAGCACGTCGCAGAATTCGCTGAACCACCCCCCGCTCCACTCCCCACTTCCGGAGATCCCGGAATCCCTGGAGACCACAGGAGACTTCATGCGACTTCGCACACGCGGTTCCGGCAACCGCGGCGGCCCCCGCTACGCCGCCCTGGCCGCCGTTCTGGCCCTCGCCCTCGCGGCCCCCCTCTCCGCGAACGCCGACAGCGCCCCGAAGGCGGCCCCCGGCGCCGAGGACGTCAGGCAGTACGAGATCCATCAGCACTCGACACCCGTGACCCGTACGGCGATCCAGCAGACGGGTGTGACGGTGGACGAGGCCGACGAGGAGACCGTCGTGGTCTCCGGACGCGCCGACCAGATCAGAAAGCTGCGGCAACTCGGCTACCAGGTCTCCGCACTGGGCTCGGCCCCGGACCGGGCCGCGCCCGACGAGACACGGCTCTTCGACTTCCCCTCGGCCGACTCGCGCTACCACAACTACGCCGAGATGAACGCCGAGATCGACCAGCGGCTCGCCGCCTACCCGAACATCATGAGCAAGCGGGTCATCGGCACCTCGTACCAGGGCCGGGACATCGTCGCCATCAAGATCAGCGACAACGTGGCGACCGACGAGGCCGAGCCCGAGGTGCTGTTCACCCACCACCAGCACGCCCGCGAGCACCTCACGGTGGAGATGGCGCTGTACCTGCTGCGCGAACTCGGCGCGGGCTACGGGAGCGACTCCCGGATCACCAACATGGTGAACAACCGTGAGATCTGGATCGTCCCCGACCTCAACCCGGACGGCGGCGAGTACGACATCGCCACCGGCTCGTACCGCTCGTGGCGCAAGAACCGCCAGCCCAACTCCGGTTCCTCCGCCGTCGGTACGGACCTCAACCGCAACTGGGCCTACCGCTGGGGCTGCTGCGGCGGTTCCTCCGGGTCGACGTCCTCCGAGACCTACCGGGGTCCGTCCGCCGAGTCCGCGCCCGAGGTCAAGGTCGTCGCCAACTTCGTGCGCAGCCGGGTCGTCGGCGGGGTCCAGCAGATCAAGACGAACATCGACTTCCACACGTACAGCGAACTGGTGCTGTGGCCCTACGGGTACACGTACTCCGACACGGCGACCGGAATGACGGCGGACGACAACGCCGTGTTCAAGACGGTCGGGCAGAAGATGGCCGCGAGCAACGGGTACACGGCGGAGCAGGCGAGCGACCTGTACATCACCGACGGGTCGATCGACGACTACCTCTGGGGCACGCACAAGATCTTCTCGTACACCTTCGAGATGTACCCGTCGTCCAGCTCCGGGGGTGGGTTCTACCCGCCCGACGAGGTGATCGAGCGGGAGACGTCACGGAACCGGGACGCGGTGCTGCAGCTGCTGGAGAACTCGGACTGCATGTACCGGTCGATCGGGAAGCAGGCGCAGTACTGCTAGGCCGACGCAGGTGACGGGTCGTGGGGAGCTGCGGGCCGGTCGTGGCCGGCCGCGCAGTTCCCCGCGCCCCTCACTCGGTTTCCGTCGGCTCCTCTTCGAAGTACTCGTCCATGACCGCGTCCAGTTGTTCGTCCCACTCGGTGAAGCTCGACCTCGACGTGGCCTCGATCTCGATCGGGTACCAGCGGAGGTCGGGCGTGTGCACCGTGATGGTGAACCGCTTCCCGAAGCGCGGGGACTCCGTCTCGATCGCGCCGATCTCGTCCCAGCGGAACTCGCAGGACTGGTCGTCGAGGGAGAGCCGGACGCCCTTGTGGTCGGCGACGATCCTCGCGCGCCGGTCGGACGCCTCGAAGACGGGGCCCTCGGGAGCGACCTCCTCCTCGGTCTCCTCGGCGGTGGGCTCGTCGACGTCCTCCTCCGGTGCGGCATCCCTCTCCGCGTCCTCCGGCTTGGGCTTCTCCGCCTCGCCGGAACCGGGCGAGGTGAGCCCGGGGATGAAGGCCGGGTCGAATCCGGCGCCTTCCAGGGGCTGGCTGCTCGAACCTATGCGCTGCTCCACAGCGGGCAGTATGGTCGACGATCCTGTGCCGCACACAGCCGACCCCTACATCGTTATCGGACGCCTACATGGGGCCACCGCACCTACACGAACAGGCTCAGCACCGCGGCCACCAGGAAGCCGGCCACCGACAGCACCGTCTCCAGCACGGTCCAGGTCCTGAGGGTGTCCCGCTCGCTGATGCCGAAGTACTTGGCGACCATCCAGAAGCCGCCGTCGTTGACGTGCGAGGCGAAGATGGAGCCGGCCGAGACGGCCATGATGACGAGGGCGACGAAGGCCTGGGAGTGGTGGCCCTCGGACAGCAGCGGCGCCACGATGCCCGCCGTCGTCACGATCGCGACGGTCGCCGAGCCCTGGGCGACGCGCAGGACCACCGAGATCAGGTACGACAGCACGATCACCGGCAGACCGACGTCGTTGAAGGTGTCCGAGAGGGCCTGGGCCACCCCGCTGGCCTTCAGGACCGCGCCGAAGACCCCGCCCGCGCCGACGACGAGCAGGATGTTGCCGACCGGCTTGAGGGACGCCGTCGACACCGTCTCCAGGGACTTGCGGGACCAGCCGCGGCGGATGCCGAGGAGGTAGTACGCGAGGACCAGGGCGATCGTCAGGGCCACGAAGGGGCTGCCGAAGAACTCGACGACCGAGCGGCCGGTGGAGGGGTCGAGCGCGATCGAGGAGAACGTGGCGGCGAGGATCAGGACCAGGGGCGTCCCGATGATGCCGAGGACCGTGGCGAGGGGCACGGGGTCCTCGCGCGGCACGACCCCCTGGGTCCGCTGCTCCTCGATGACCGCCTGCTTGGCCTCGGCGGCCGCCTCCACCATGTCCTGCGGGACGGCGACGAAGATGCGGCGGCCGATCCACGCGGAGTACGCCCACGCGGCCAGCACCGCCGGGATGCCGCAGACGATGCCCATGAGGATCACCCAGCCGAGGTCCACGTGGAGCAGACCGGCGGCCGCGACCGGGCCCGGGTGCGGGGGCAGGAAGGCGTGGGTCATGGACAGGCCCGCCAGCAGCGGCAGGCAGTAGAGCAGGATCGACCTGCCGCTGCGCTTGGCCGCCGCGTACACGATCGGCGCGAGGACGAAGATGCCGACGTCGAAGAAGACCGGGATACCGAAGATCAGTCCGGTCAGGCCCATCGCGAGGGGCGCGCGCTTCTCGCCGAAGAGGTTCAGCAGCCGGGACGCCAGCACCTCGGCGCCGCCGCTGACTTCGAGGATCGCGCCGAGCATGGTGCCGAGGCCGATGATGATCGCGACATGGCCGAGGATGCCGCCCATCCCGGACTCGATGGTGGACACGGCGTCCGACCGCTGGACCGTGCCGAAGAGTTCGGTGACCGAGAGACCCGCGAGCAGGCCGACGGCTATGGAGACGCCGAGCAGGGCGACGAAGGGCTGGAGTCTCGCCTTGATGATCAGGAGGAGCAGCAGGGCGATACCGAGGGCGGCGACCGTGAGGAGGCCCGCGGTGCCGTCGACGAGGAGGAGCAGTCCACCGGTGTGCGGGGGTGTCTCGGTGGCCGCGGCGAGCGGTAGCGACATGGGGGAGGTCCTCTGCGTGGGTGCATGGAGCTTTCGGGCAGGGGGGAGCGCGGCACGGCACCCCGTGAGGTGCCATGCCGTGTGCGTGCGGGAGTCGGGGGAGCGTCAGCCGAGGACGGCGAGCGCGTCGATCTCGATGAGGAGTCCGGCGGGCAGGCCGACGTAGACCGTCGTGCGGGCGGCCGGGGGCGCGGTGAGGCCCTGCTCCTCGAAGTAGGTGTTGTAGATCGAGTTCATCTCGGCGAAGTGGTCCACGTCGGTCAGATAGACGCGGATCATCATCACGTCGTCCCAGGAGGCGCCGCCCTCCTCCAGGATCGCCTTGACGTTGGCGAGGGTCTGCAGGGTCTGCTCGCGCAGGGTGGGCCCGGCGGGCGTCGGGGCCTTGCCCTCCTCGGCCGGCAGGAAGCCGACCTGCCCTGCGACCTGGAGGATGTTGCCCTTCCTCACCCCGTGGGAGAACTTCGCGGGCGGGGTGGTGTGGGTCTTGGGGGTGAGCGCGATCTTGTCCGTCATACGGGGTCCTTTGGTGTGGTTCTGCCGGAGTACTCGCCGCTGATGGCATCGGCCGTACGGCGGACCTGTGGGAGGAGGGTGAGGAGTTCCTCGGCGGTGACGACGACGTTCGGCGCGGAGACCGACATCGCGGCGACGACCCTGCCGTCGGCGCCCCGGACAGGGGCCGCGACACAGTTGATGGACTCCTCGTGGCCGCCGAGGTCGGTGGCCCAGCCCTGTTCGCGCACCCGCTCCAGCTCCTTGAGGAAGGCGGGGGCGTTGGGGGTCGAACGGGCCGTGTACAGGGGGTATTCGAGCTTGTCGGCGAGGGCGTGCCGCTCGGCCTCGGGAAGGTCGGCGAGCAGCAGTTTGGCGACCGCGGCGACGGTGATGGCGACCGGTTTGCCGATCCGCGAGTACATCCGCACCGGGTAGCGGCTCTCGACCTTGTCGATGTAGAGCACCTCGGCCTCCTCGTACACGGCGAGGTGGACGGTGTGTCCGCACTGCTCGTTCAGCCGTACGAGGTGGGGGTGGGCGATCTCCCGGATGTCGAGGTTCTCCATCGCCTCCTGGGCGAGCGCGATGAGCCGGGCGCCGAGGCGGTAGCGCTGGTCGGACTGGCGGTAGACCATGCCGTGTTCGTGCAGGGTGCGCAGGAGGCGCAGCGCGGTGGACTTGTGGACACCGAGGCGGTCGGCGACCTGGCCGAGGTCGGCGGGGCCCTCGGCGAGCAGCGGCAGGATGCTGAGTGCTCGGTCGACGGTCTGGCTCATGGGGTGCGTACCTCCTCCGGGGCCGGGTCGGCTTGCGTCCAGCCGGGGCCGAGTCGAAGTGTCCCCCACGTGTCGTCCCCGGCGGCGACGAGGCGGTCGGCGTGCGCGCGGGAGGGGGGTGCCGCCAGGTCACCGGGGACGGTGAGGGCGGCTGCGGCCCAGAGGTGGCCGTACCTCAGGCGGTCGCGGAGGGGGAGGTGGCGGAGGGTCGCGGAGAGGAATCCTGCCGCGAAGGCGTCGCCGGCGCCGGTGGTGGCCACGACGTCGACGGCGAGGGCGGGTACGAAGGCGGACGCCGACCGGTGCCGAGGGTGGGGTGCGGGAGGTGCGGGAGGTGCGGGAGGTGCGAAGAGTGCGGGAGGTGCAGAAGGTGCGGGAGGTGCGGAGGGTGTCACGAAAGCGGTGGCGCCCTTCCCGCCCTGCTTCACCACCAGCACCCCCGGCTCGGGCAGCACCGCGCGGATCGCCGCCGGGCCGCCCGTGACGCCCCACGCCTCCTCCGCCTCGTCCTCCCCCACGAACACGATGTCGGCCCCGCGCGCCAGCTCCAGCAGCACCCGCGGACCGTCGTCGTCCCGCCACAGCCCGGCCCGGTGATTGACGTCGAAGGAGATCAAGGGGCGTCCCTCACCGGGCGCCGTCAGCTCGCGCAGCAACTCCAGGCACCCGGCCGACAACGCGGCCGTGATCCCCGAGAGGTGCAGCACCCGCCCGGCCCGCACCACCGACGGGTCCACGTTGGCCACGGACATCGCAGAAGCCGCGGAACCGGCCCGGTAGTAGGCGACCTCATGGCCGTCCGACGCCCGGTCCTGTGCCGTACGGAAGTACACGCCCGTGGGCCGCGACGCGTCCCGTCCCACGGCGGAGACGTCGACCCCGTACCCGCCGATCGTCTCGACCAGGTGATCCCCGAACCCGTCGGCCCCGACCCGGCTGACCCAGCGCACGGAATGACCGGCCGCCGCGAGAACACACGCGACGTTGGACTCCGCGCCCCCGATTCCCCGCTCGAAGGACGGCACTTCGGCGAGCCGTCCCGGGCGGCTGGGCAGGAACGTGACCATGGACTCGCCGAGCGCGACGACGTCCACGGCGTCGGGGGCATTCACGATGGGGGCAGCTCCTTGATTGACCCGGCGTTGGCGTGGATGTTAGACAGCACTCAGCGATATACGCAATGAGCGTTGCATGCACTGCAACGCTCGTCGTCCCCTCAGGGAGGCCCCGTGTCCGGTACCGAAGCGCTCGCCCGCCTCGCGGAGGAACGTGTCGACCACCGCTTCAAGGGCCTCCCCCCGGACGCGGACGGACTGACCGTGGCCGAGCTGACGGCCCAGCGCCGCAACCTCTTCACCGACGGCTTCGCGACGCCCGTTCTGGCCCTGTCCGCCGAGCGCCTCGACCACAACCTCCGGCTCATGGAGACGTACGCCGCCCGCCACGGCCTCGCCTTCGCCCCGCACGGCAAGACGACCATGGCCCCCCAGCTCTTCCGGCGCCAGATCGAGCACGGCGCCTGGGGCATCACCCTGGCCGTGCCCCATCAGGTACGGGTCGCCCGCGCCTTCGGCATCGAGCGGGTCTTCCTCGCCAACGAGCTCGTGGATCCGGCGGCGCTGCGCTGGATCGCCGGGGAGCTCGCGAGCGACGCGGACTTCCGCTTCGTCTGCTACGTCGACTCCGTCCGCGGGGTCGAGCTGATGGACGCGGCCCTGCGCGGCACCTCCCGCCCCCTGGACGTCGTCGTGGAACTCGCCGCCGGTGAGGGCGCCCGCACCGGGATCCGCACCGAGGCGGAGTGCGCGGCCGTCGCCGACGCGGTCGCGGCCACCGGGACGCTGCGGCTGGTCGGCGTCGCCGGGTACGAGGGCGAGGTCCCGCAGGCGAACCCGGAGCGTGTGCACGCCTGGCTGCGCCGGCTCGTCGCCCTGGCCGCCGACTTCGACAAGGCGGGACGGTTCGCCGGAGCGGCACCGGACGAGATCGTGGTCAGCGCGGGTGGCAGCGCCTGGTTCGACGCGGTCGCCGACGTCTTCGCCGAGATCCCCGAACTGTCCCGGCCCGTCCTGAAGCTGCTCCGCTCCGGCGCCTACGTCTCGCACGACGACGGCCACTACCGCAAGGTGACCCCCTTCAACCGGATCTCCGAGGAGGGCGCGCTGGAGCCCGCGTTCCGCCTGTGGACACAGGTCGTCTCCCGCCCCTCCCCCGGCCAGGCCTTCACCAACGCGGGCAAGCGGGACGCCGCCTACGACCTCGACCTTCCCTTCGCCCAGGTGGTCCGAAGGGACGGCATCGAGCGCCCGGCCACCGGCATCGAGGTGACCGCCCTCTCCGACCAGCACGCCTGGCTGACCACCGCCCCGGAGGCCGATGTGGAGGTCGGCGACTGGCTGGGCCTCGGCCTCTCCCACCCGTGCACGTCCTTCGACAAGTGGCAGCTGATCCCGGTCGCCGAGGCCGACGGCACGGTTGTCGAATACATCCGTACGTTCTTCTAGAAGCGTCCAGAAGCGGAAGGTCCGGCATGGAAGAGCTCGTCATCCGGGACGCTGACGTGGTCGACGGCAGCGGCGCCCCCTCCTACCGCGCCGACGTGGTGGTCGACGGCGGCCGGATCGTCTCGATCGTCAAGGAGGCGGCCGACGCGGGCTGCCAACGCCCGAAGGCCCGGCGCGAGTTGGACGCAGAGGGCCTCGTCCTGTCCCCCGGCTTCATCGACATGCACGCCCATAGCGACCTGGCCCTGCTGCGCGACCCCGACCACAGTGCCAAGGCCGCGCAGGGCGTCACGCTCGAAGTGCTGGGCCAGGACGGGCTGTCGTACGCCCCGGTCGACGACCGCACCCTGGAGGAGGTCCGCCGCGCCATCACCGGGTGGAACGGCTCCGGCGACGACATCGACTTCGACTGGCGGTCGGTCGGCGAGTACCTGGACCGCCTGGACCGCGGGATCGCCGTCAACGCGGCCTATCTGATTCCCCAGGGCACGGTCCGCGCGCTCGTCGTCGGCTGGGAGGACCGCGAGGCGACCGGTCAGGAGCTGGCCCGGATGCGCCGGTTGGTCGCGGAGGGCATGGAGCAGGGCGCGCTCGGCATGTCGTCGGGCCTGACCTACACGCCCGGCATGTACGCCCCGGACGCCGAACTGACCGAGCTGTGCCGGGTGGTGGCCGAGTACGGCGGCTACTACTGCCCGCACCACCGCTCGTACGGGGCGGGCGCCCTCGAGGCGTACGAGGAGATGGTCGCCCTGAGCCGGGAGGCCGGCTGCGCCCTGCACCTCGCCCACGCCACCATGAACTTCGGTGTGAACAAGGGCCGGGCACCCGAGCTGCTCGCCCTCCTGGACGAGGCGCTGGCGTCGGGCGCGGACATCAGCCTGGACACCTACCCCTACACCCCCGGCTCCACGACCCTCGCGGCCCTGCTGCCGAGCTGGGCGGGCGAGGGCGGTCCCGAGGCGGTCCTGAAGCGGCTGGCGGACGACGACACGGCCGAGCGCATACGGCACCACCTGGAGGAGCTCGGCGCCGACGGCTGCCACGGCGTGCCCGTCGAGTGGGACACCGTCGAGATCTCGGGAGTCGGCGACCTGGCCTTCGCGGACTACGTGGGCCGTACGGTCGCGGAGTCGGCCCGCGCGCGGGGCGAGAGCCCCTGGACGACCGCCCGCGGGCTGCTGCTCGCCGACCGGCTGGCCCCGTCGATCCTCCAGCACGTCGGCCACGAGGAGAACGTCCGGACGATCATGCGGCACCCGGTGCACACCGGCGGCTCCGACGGCATCCTGCAGGGCGCCAAGCCGCATCCGCGGGCGTACGGCACGTTCCCGCGCTATCTCGGCACGTACGTGCGGGAGTTGGGGGTGCTGTCCCTGGAGGAGTGCGTCGCGCACCTGACCTCGCGCCCGGCGTCCCGGCTGCGCCTGCCGGACCGCGGCCTGGTCAGGGAGGGGTACCGCGCGGACCTGGTCCTGTTCGACCCGCTGACGGTGGCACCGGGTTCGACGTTCGAGGAGCCGCGCCGGTTGCCGGCGGGCATCCCCCACGTCCTGGTCGACGGCCGGTTCGTGATCGAGGACGGCGCAAGGACGGATGTGCTGGCGGGCAGGGCGGTCCGTCGCAGTCCCATGTGACGGAACGCCGCGCGCCTTGCTGTGCGGTCCTTACGGCTTGGGCAGGGTGCAGCTGCTCGCGTTCAGGTTGAGCTGGTTGCCGGTGGTGAAGCAGGCCGGGATGTTGTAGATCTCCTGGGCGTAGTTGATGCCCTCGCGGACGGTGACGTTGCCGTTCGCGTCGACCTCGCACGGGTTGTTCTCCGTGCAGCGCTGGCCGTCCTCGTTGCCGGTGTTGTTGACGGCGACGACCTTGCCGGTGGCCTGGTCGATGACGGGCGAGCCCGAGGTGCCGCCGATGGTCTGGCAGGCGGAGGTGTAACGGACCGAGTCCTTCCAGGTCCAGTCGCCCTCCTTCAGGCGGTACACGAACCCGTCGATGTTGCAGCTGTAGAGCCGCTTCCAGTAGCCGGAGGCCACGGTGATCGCGGTCCCGGCGGTCGGGTGGGTGTCCTGCACGGTGAGCGGGGAGATGTTGTACGAGCTCTTGATCGACGCGTAGGTGCTGGTGAGCTGGTAGATCGAGACGTCCGTGTCGGTCATCGTCCCGTAGGCGAGCTTGCTGGCGCGCAGCGTGGCGACCCGGGTGCCGGAGGAGTTGAGCAGCCCGAAGGTCCGGCTGGAGGCCTGGTTGGTGAGCACCTCGCCCGGCTCGGGGAAGCCAGTGGTGAGGCAGTGCCCGTTGCTGAGGACCAGCGCCGGGTCGGTGTCCAGGGAGTTCGGGAACCGGATGACCGAGCCGGAGCAGTTGCTGAGCGAGACGGTCCCGGCGAGGGTCACGGCCTGCAGCTTCGGTGACGTGACCTGGGACAGGGTCGAGGTGGCGGACGTGACCACGTCCTTGACCACGGAGACGGGGGTGTCGGTGTCCACGCTCTTGCCGACGCCGGATGCGGCGGGCTCGGCGGCGACCGCGGGTGCCGCGCCTATCCCGGCCAGGGCCAGGGCGCTGAGCGCGGCGACGAGAGGCTTTCTCATGTGGGGGTCCCCTCTTGCGACTTGGGCGGCCGGAAATCTTCCGGCCGCCCGCGATTTTGTCATGCACATTGTGAAGAGGGGTGGGTGATTGGGCAAGAAGCTGTGCCGAGCTCGCACCTGCGTTCCGCCGCTCGGCCAACCTACCCAGTGGAACGCCTACTTAGCGGACGCCTACTTGGGGCCCTTCGTGGCGCCCTGCCCGCGTCCCTTGCCGCCGGAGTTGCCCGGACCGCCCGCGGAGGCGGAGCTCACCGCTGCCGAAGGGGCGACGGAGGGGGCCGTGGCCGAGGGACTTCCGCTCGTCCGCGTCTCCGCGGACGCGGTCGCCGACGCGCTCGCACCGGTGCCGGACGGGACGGTCCCGGCCCCCGGCTCCCCGGAGGCGGCCGGACCCGGAGCGGCCGGCCCGGTGCTGGCGGCCCGGTCCGTGGCGTCGCTCGTCCCGGCGGAGGCCGACGGGGTGCCGTCCACCTGGTCCTGCGCGGGCCTCGAGGAGGAGCCCGACAGGGACAGGCCCGCGATCAGGGCCGCCGCCGACACCGCTCCCACGGCTCCGACGGCCACGACGACCCGGCGCGAGCGCCGACCGCTCCTGTCCCTGCCGCGGGCGGCCCGTCGCCGGGCGGCCCGACCGGCGGAATCCGGACCGGCCGCCTCCCGGACCCCGGACTCAGGGCCTGCGGGCTCGATCACCGGAAGTTCGGCCGTCGCGTCGTACACGTTCTGCCAGCCGTGCGCCGCCGCCGGATCCGCGTACTCCTCGTACGCCGGGGCCGATGCGGGCTGCGGCTGGTAGACGCGCGGCGCACCGGACTCGTACTCGACTGGCCTCGACATGGCGATGGATTGTAGAGACGGATGCGGCAGGTGAGACAGCTACCGGCGATAACAGCCCAAACCGCCGCGTCTCACGTGGCGGAAAACACGACCCAGGAAGCGTTACCGGGCCGTAAGCTCCCAGGCATGCAGGTGATCCAGTCGACCAAGCTCGCCAATGTCTGTTACGAGATCCGGGGCCCGGTTCTCGAGGAGGCGATGCGCCTGGAAGCGGCCGGGCACCGCATCCTCAAGCTGAACACGGGCAACCCCGCCGCCTTCGGGTTCGAGGCGCCGCCGGAGATCCTCGAGGACGTCCTCCGGAACGTGTCGACGGCCCACGGGTACGGAGACGCGAAGGGCCTGCTGGCCGCACGCCGGGCCGTCGTCATGCACAACCAGACCATCGGCATCGAGACCGACGTCGAGCACGTCTTCATCGGCAACGGCGTCTCCGAGCTGATCGTGATGGCCATGCAGGGCCTGCTCGACGACGGCGACGAGGTCCTCGTCCCGGCCCCGGACTACCCCCTGTGGACTGCAGCGGTCTCCCTCTCCGGCGGCACGGCCGTCCACTACCGCTGCGACGAGCAGTCGGACTGGATGCCCGACCTCGCGGACGTGGAGCGGAAGGTCACCGACCGCACCAAGGCGCTCGTCATCATCAACCCCAACAACCCCACGGGCGCGGTCTACGACGAGACCATGATCAAGGGGCTGACGGACATCGCCCGCCGGCACAACCTGCTGGTCTGCTCGGACGAGATCTACGACAAGATCCTCTACGACGGCGCCACCCACACCCCGACCGCCGCCGTCGCCCCCGATCTGCTGACCCTCACCTTCAACGGCATGTCCAAGGCGTACCGGGTCGCGGGCTACCGGGTGGGCTGGATGTCGATCTCCGGCCCACGCGCGCACGCCGACTCCTACATCGAGGGCCTGACCGTCCTCGCCAACATGCGCCTGTGCGCGAACATGCCGGGACAGCACGGAGTGGTCGCCGCGCTCAGCGGACGGCAGTCGATCAACGACCTCGTCCTGCCGGGCGGGCGGCTCGTCGAGCAGCGTGACGTGGCGTACGAGCTGCTGACGCAGATCCCCGGCGTGAGCTGTGTGAAGCCGAAGGGGGCGCTGTACCTCTTCCCGCGGCTCGACCCCAAGGTCTTCAAGATCAAGGACGACCGGCGGATGGTCCTGGACCTGCTGCGCCAGGAGAAGATCATGGTCGTCCAGGGCTCCGGCTTCAACTGGCCCGAGCCCGATCACTTCCGGGTGGTCACCTTGCCGACGGTCGGCGATCTGCGGGACGCGGTGGGGCGGATCGGGAACTTCCTGGACGGGTACGGCCAGCCGTAGATCTTCGATCTGATTTTTCCACTCGCTCAACTTTAGACGGAATCTAAGCTAGGATGGTTTCCTGACAGCACAGGAGGCCATCCCATGTACGAGCCGATCCGCACCAAGTCGGTCCACTCCACGATGGCCGACGCCCCCACCGACTTCCCTCACCGCTCCCGTGAGGAAGAGCTGGACATCCAGCTCGCGGGTCATCTCGCCGCCCTGCTCGCCCTCACCGACGAGCTGCGTGCGCTGGCACCCTGCGCCGACCTGGACCTCGCCGCCGAGCGGCTCGCCGAGCAGGTGGCCCGGCTGCGGGGCGGAGGCACACCGGCCCGTGCGTCCCTGACCTCGATCGGCTCGGACCCCCACGTCACCGACCTGCACCGGCGCGCCCACGCGGTGGCCGGGCGCGCGCTGCTCGTGGCGGCCTCCCGTGCGGACACGGCGGCGGCGATCCTCGCGGCCGAGCGGATGGACTCCCACGCGGCGGCCCTGGAGCCCCGCGAGCTCGCCACCCACTGAGCCCCACGGCTCCCTGAACGGCCCCGGTCCGCGCGCACCCGCAGCGACGCGCGGACCGGGTGCCACAGCACTGCGTTCGCTTGAGCCGGGGCGCCTGCTCGCCGCAGGGGTCGCTGTCGTCCTGCGGGTGCGGGTTCCTCGGGGCTTGTCGCGCAGTTCCCCGCGCCCCTTGGGGAGTTGCAGTGCCGGGGCCGGTATGTCACCCCCCGTTCATCGTTCCCATCGGGGAATGTTGGGTTCCGCGAGCACTCTGCACTCGTGAGACGAATAGCAGGAATCGTCCTCGCGGTTCTGCTGATCGGCGGCGTGGTGGCAGCCGTCGTGGCGGGCCGTGGCAATGAGGACAAGGGCACGGCAACGAAGACCGTGCGCGCAGTGATCGGGTCCGAGAAGGCGGAGTTCTTCGAGGATCCCGACGTGGTGAAGGCCCTGGCCGCCAAGGGCTACACCGTGAAGGCCGAGACCTCCGGGTCCTGGGCCATGGAGGGGCTGGACCTGGGCGGGTACGACTTCGCCTTCCCGTCCAGCCAGGCGCCGGCCGCCGAACTCGCCGCGAAGCACAAGGTACGGGGGACCCTCCCCCGCCCCTTCTACTCGCCCCTCGTCGTCGTGGCGCACCGAGGCGCCGCCGGGGTCCTCGCAGGCAACGGCCTGGCCACGCTGGACGCGGAACACCGCGGCACCCTCAGGATGGCCGCCTATCTCGACGCGGCCCGCGAGGACCGCACCTGGCAGCAGCTCAAGGGCGCGGACAGGTACGGGGAGTTGACCGGCACCCTCTACCTCTCCAGCACCGACCCGGAGACCTCCAACTCCGGCGCCCTCTACCTCGCCGCCGCCTCCTACGTGGCGAACGGCGGCAAGGTCGTCGCGAGCGGCACCGAGGTCCGAAGGACGACTCCCCTGCTGCACAAGCTCGTCAGCGTGCAGGGTGCCCAGCAGTCCAGCTCCGACGCGGCCTTCCGGGACTTCGTCAGCGGCGCCGGCAACCCGCTGGTCCTGGTCTACGAGTCCCAGGTCGCCTCGCTCCTCGCGGACGGACAGCACCCCGACGACCTGGTCGTCCTCTACCCGGACACCACGGTCAACAGCGACCACACGGTCGTACCGCTGACCGAGGACGGCCAGGCCCTCGCCGAACTCCTGTCCAGTGACCCGCGGTTGCGGAAGCTGGAGGTCAGGCACGGGTTCCGGCCGCAGGGCGAGGCCACCGAGTTCGCCTCGGCCACCACCTATCTCCAGCAGGAACTGACCGGCGTCCGCCAGGCGCCCGTGCCCACCTCCGCGGTGCTGCACGAGCTGGCGCGACGGGCGCGCGGATAACGGGGGACGACAGCCATGACACCCATGAACGACGACACTTTCGTGCTCACGCCTCCCGAGGCCGTCGCGGCCGTGCCGCGTGAGAAGGCCGGCGGGCTCGTCCCCGTCGACGAATCCGTCCGCGCCGACATGGCCGACAAGGCCGCCGCATACGTCGAGGGGCTCGCCACGCTCGACGCCCGCTCCCCCGAGTTCGCCGGCAAGGTCGGTGAGATCACCGGGCTCGGCACGGGCGAGATGCGCAGTGCCGCCGCGCAGTCCAACCGGATGCTGGAGCGGACCGTGCGCAGCCTTCCCGACAAGGGCGGGGACGCCCAGTCCCAGGTGGCGGGCTCGCTCGTCGAACTGCGGCGCGTGGTCGAGGACCTGGACCCCCGGGACCTGCCCGCCGCGAAGGGCCGCAGGTTCCTCTCCCGGCTGCCCGGCGGCAACAAGCTGCGCGACCATGTCGCCAAGTACGCCTCCGCGCAGGGCACCTTGAACCGGATCGTGGGCTCGCTGCGCGGCGGCCAGGACGAACTGCGCCGGGACAACGCCGCGTTGCAGACCGAGCGGGTCCGCCTGTGGGAGACCATGGGCAAGCTCCAGGAGTACGTCGTCCTGACCGAGGCCCTGGACACGGCCGTCGAGCGGCACATCACCGCCGTGGGAGATCCCGAGGCGGCCGACACGCTCCGCGCCGACGTGCTCTTCCCCGTCCGGCAGAAGCACCAGGACCTGCTCACCCAGCTCGCCGTGTGCGCACAGGGCTACCTCGCCATGGACGTCGTGCGCCGCAACAACGAAGAGCTGATCAAGGGGGTGGACCGGGCGGCCACGACCACCGTGTCGGCCCTGCGCATCGCCGTGATGCTGGCCTCCGCGCTCGACCACCAGAAGAAGGTGATCGAGCAGGTCAACGCGCTGCGCGGGACGACCGAGGAGCTGATCCGGGGCAACGCCGAGATGCTGGCGACGCAGAGCGGGGAGATCCAGCGCATCGCGGCCGACCCTGCGGTCGGCGCCGAGACCCTGCGCAGCGCCTTCCAGCAGATCTACCGGACCCTCGACACGATCGACACGTACAAGGTCCAGGCGACCGAGGTGATGGCGGCGACCGTGGAGTCGCTGACCACTGAACTCCGGCAGGCCAGTGGGTACCTGGAGCGCAGCCGCTCGCAGGGCGCCCTGGAAGGGGGCCTCGGATGAGACGACGGGTCCTGGCCGGCTGCCTCGCGGCGCTCGGCCTGCTCACCGCCTGCACGACACACGAGGACGGGATCAGCGGCGTCTCGACGCCCGGTGTCCCCGCCCCCGCCGAGCCAGGCACCCTGCGCGTCCTCGCCTCCAGCGAGCTCGGCGACATGGCCCCGGTCCTCGCCCAGGTCGAGAAGGACACCGGGATCAAGGTCCGGCCGACGTACCTCGGCACCCTGGACGCCGTGGACCTGCTCGCCGAGGGCAGAGCCGACGGTGCCTACGACGCCCTGTGGCTGTCCTCGAACGACTACCTCCGGCTGCGCCCCGACGCGGCGCGGAAGGTCCTCTCCGAGACCCCCGTCATGTCGAGCCCGGTCGCGATCGGAGTGAAGTCCGCGAAGGCCAGGGCGCTCGGCTGGAAGCCCGACGACGTCACCTGGTCCCAGGTCGAGCAGGCCGTCCAGGACGGGAGGCTGACGTACGGCATGACCGACCCGGCCCGCTCCAACTCCGGCTTCGCCACACTGGTCGCGGTGGCCTCCGCCCTCTCCGGCGCCCAGTCGGCGCTCACCGACGCGAACGTCACCGAGGCCACGCCCCGGCTGAAGGAGTTCTTCAAGGGCCAGAAGCTGACCTCGGGCTCCTCGGGCTGGCTGGCCGCGGCCTACGAGCGGCGCGGGGACGTGGACGCGCTGCTCAACTACGAGTCCGTCCTCCAGGGCATCCCGGGCCTGACCGTGATCCGCCCCCGCGACGGCGTGATCACCGCCGACTACCCGGTCACCTCGCTCAGGTCCACGAACGCCCGGACCCGCGAGGACGTCCGCCGGCTGACGCAGGACCTGCGCACCGAGAGGATCCAGCGGCTGATCACCGAGCGCACCCACCGCCGCCCGGTCGTCGCCTCGGTCCCGCCGGCGAGCGGCCTGGACACCACCCGGCGCCGCGAACTCCCCTTCCCGGGAAGCCGTTCCGTCGCCGACGACCTGCTCGACTCCTACGAGAACGAGCTGCGCCGCCCGTCACGGACCGTGTACGTCCTGGACACCTCGGGCTCGATGGAGGGCGACCGCCTGGACCGCCTCAAGACGGCCCTCGTCGACCTCACCGCCGACTTCCGCGAACGCGAGGAGGTCACGCTGATGCCGTTCGGCTCGAAGGTGAAGAGCGTACGGACGCACGTGGTCGACCCGAAGGATCCGCGGAAGGGCCTGGCCTCGATCCGCGAGGACACCTCGGCGCTCTCCGCCGCCGGCGACACCGCGATCTACACCTCGCTGGAGCAGGCGTACGCCCATCTCGGCGCCGACCGCGACACGTTCAGGTCGATCGTGCTGATGACGGACGGAGAGAACACGGCGGGCGTCGGCGCCGGGGACTTCGACGACTTCTACCGGGACAGCCTGACCCCGGCCGGACAGCGGATCCCGGTCTTCCCCATCCTCTTCGGCGACTCCGACCGCTCCGAACTCGCCCACATCGCCGACCTGACCGGCGGCCGCCTCTTCGACGCCCGGCAGGGCTCGCTGGACGGCGCCTTCGAGGAGATCCGTGGCTATCAGTAGATACCTGGAGTCCCGCAAGAACATCGCGGGAAGCGCGTGCGGGCTGGCCGGTCTGGTGCTGACCTTCACGGGGGTGGCCGGCCCGTACTGGCCGGTGGTCGTGGCCGGCCTGTACGGCGCGGGCGCCCTGATCGCACCCCCGGAACGGCCCCCGCTCCCGGACTTCCCCGACCCCTCGGCCCAACTGGAATCCCTGCGCGCGGACTTCGCGACGCTCCACACCTATCTGACGGACATCGACCTGTCGGTCACGGCGGCGGCCCGGCTGCGCGAACTCACCGAGCTGCTGGCCGCGTTGCTCGACCACGGCTGGAGCAAGGAGCTGCTGACCCACGACCCTGAGGGTGTGCACTCCCTGTCCCGGATCGTCCGGCGCGACCTGCCCGAGGCCGTCGACAGCTTCGTACGCACCCGGTGGTGGACGCGGATGACACCGGGCACGGAGTCCCCCGAACTCCAGCTGGAGCAGCAGCTGGGGCTGATGAAGAAGGACGCACAGCACCTGGCGGCGGCCCTCCGGGACACGGAGGCCCGCCGCCAGGAGACCCACACCCGGTACCTGGAGGACCGGGGCGGGCACAACGGGGTCAGTGCTTGACCGGCCGTCAGGGGCAGCTGAAGCGGATGTCGCCCGAGTCGGTCGTGCAGGTGTCGGTGTTGGGTCCGCCGTTGGCGGTGTCGTTGCCGGCGACGCCGTCGACGGTGTTGAGGTTGTCGGTGCCGTAGTTGCCGATCAGGTTGTCGTTGCCGGGGCCCCCGTTGAGGGTGTCGTTGCCGAATCCGCCGTCGACGCGGTCGTTGCCGTAGCCGCCGTGGACGGTGTCGTTGCCGGAGCTCGCGTTGACGGTGTCGTCGCCGCCGAGGGCGCAGATCACGTCGTTGCCGGAGGTGCCGGTGATGCTGTCGTTGCCGCTGGTGCCGATGCGGGTGCAGCCGCGGGCGTTGTTGACCGTGGTGGTCACCGTGGCGGTGTTGTTCGCGGTGACCGGGTCGCTCTGGGTGGCGGTCACCGAGGCGCGTTCGGTGAGGGTGCCGGTGGCACGGGGTTCGGCGACGACGGTGACGGTGGCCTTCGCGCCGGGGGCGAGGGTGCCGAGGGCGCAGGTGACGGCGGTGGTGCAGGTGCCCTGGGAGGGGGTCGCCGAGATCACCGAGCCGGCCGGGCCGGTGAACGTGTCCGTGAGGGAGACGCCGGTGGCGGTGGTGCCGGTGCTGTTGTTGGTGACCGTGACGGTGTAGGTCGCCCGGTCGCCGATGCTGACCGTGCCGGGGCCGGACTTCGTGACCGACAGGTCCACTCCGGTCGGGGGCGGCGGTACGGTGCCGCCGCCCTGGAAGCGGGCCAGGGCGAAGTCGGTGTCCGGGCCGCCCCGGCCCGCGGCGACGATCCTGCCGTCGGACTGGACGGCCACGGCCCGGGCGAAGTCGCTGCCGCCGAAGTCCGCGGTCGCGGTGCCCCCGGTGCCGAAGCCGCTGTCCTGGCTGCCGTCGGGGTTGTAGCGCCGGACGGCGAAGTCACCGGCCGGCCCGGCGTCACCGGCGAGGACGATCCGCCCGTCACCCGGCTGCAGCGCCACGTCCCATACGCCGATTCCGGCGGGGACGACCTTGCCGTCGCCGTCGAAGCCGGTGTCGAGGGAGCCGGAGGGGTTGTAGCGGGCCAGGCTGTCGCCGCCGGCGGCGACGATCTTCCCGTCGGACTGGAGCGCGAGGCCCTCCACGGACTCGTAGTCACCGAAGTCGGTGCGGACGATGCCGTCGCCGTCGAAGCCGGTGTCCACGCTGCCGTTGGTGTTGAAGCGCATCAGCAGGAAGTCGAAGCGGGTCGAGCCCACCTGGCCGCCGACGACGATCTTCCCGTCGGGCTGCAGCACCAGGGCGCGGGCGTCGCCGCCCTCCTCGAGGGAGGCGGACGGGTCGGCGGTCACCGTGCCGTCGCCGCCGAACGTGGTGTCGGGGGTGCCGTCGGCGTTGAGGCGGACCACGGCCACCTCGCCCCCGCTGTAGCCGGCCGCGACGATCCGGCCGGACGCGTCGACCGCCACGTCACGGGCCTCGGTCGGCCCGGCGATGTCGGCGAAGAACCTGCCGTCACCGCTGAAGGTGTTGTCCAGGCTGCCGTCGGAGTTGTACCGGGCCACCGTGAACCAGCAGCAGTCCTCGTACCCGCGCGCGCTGTAGCCCGCCACGACGATCCGGCCGTCGGGCTGGAGCGCCACGGCGTTGGCCTCGCTCCACTGGAGGTCCGGGTCCATGTTGTTGACGGCGGTCGTCACCGTGCCGCCGGTGCCGAAGCCGGTGTCCGGGGTGCCGTCGGCGTTGTGCCGGGTGAGCGCCCAGCGGCCCTCGATCGAGGCGTTGTCGGCGGAGGAGCCGACGGAGAGGATCTTCCCGTCGGGCTGGACCGCCACGTCGTAGGCCTGGTCGTCGTCGGCGATGTCGGTGAGGACCTTGCCGTCGCCGCTGAACGAGGTGTCCAGGTCGCCCGGGGCCGCGGACGCGACGCCGGGCAGGGTCAGCACGAGGGCCAGGACGGTCGCCGCGACGGTTACGGCCCGGGCCAGGAGGGACCGGTGGCGGCGTTCACCCTGTCGGCGCCGCGCCGGTCGCGCATGAGCTGTGAGCATGGGCGACAGCCTGTCGCCGTACGCACACACCGGCGGCCGCCACGAGCGGCGTTGCCCTCACCGGACGCAGGAATCCATCCCGGCGGGTGAGCGGGCAGCACGCCCCGCACGCCATTGTGCGGGGCCGTTCGTGACTCAGGTCCTGTCCGGCGGACCATGCCGACGGACAGTCCCTCGTGCCGCCACCCGCGGCCGGCCCGTGACGATCACGGGTCAGGGCTCCCATCGGGGCCGGCCACGGGGGTTTACGGGGGGATCAGCCCAGGCGCTGCACCAGCGCCCGGTACTCGTCCCACAGCTCCTTCGGCGTGTGGTCGCCGAAGGTGTTGAGGTGCTCGGGAATCAGGGACGCCTCCTCCCGCCACACCTCCTTGTCGACCGTGAGCAGGAACTCCAGGTCGGAGCCGGACAGTTCGAGGCCCTTGGTGTCGAGCGCCTCCTTGGTCGGCAGCACGCCGATCGGCGTCTCGACGCCCTCGGCCCTGCCCTCCAGCCGCTCCACGATCCACTTCAGGACGCGGCTGTTCTCGCCGAACCCGGGCCACACGAACTTGCCCTCGTCGTTCTTGCGGAACCAGTTGACGTAGTAGATCTTCGGCAGCTTCGACTGGTCCTTGCCCTTGGCCACGTCGACCCAGTGCCCCATGTAGTCGCCCATGTTGTAGCCACAGAACGGCAGCATGGCGAAGGGGTCGCGGCGCAGCTCGCCGACCTTGCCCTCGGCGGCGGCGGTCTTCTCGGAGGCCACGTTGGCGCCGAGGAAGACGCCGTGGTTCCAGTCGAAGGACTCCGTCACCAGCGGGACCGCGGAGGCGCGGCGCCCGCCGAAGAGGATCGCCGAGATCGGCACGCCCTTGGGGTCCTCCCACTCGGGCGCGATGATCGGGCACTGCGAGGCGGGCACGGTGAAACGGGCGTTGGGGTGGGCGGCCGGGACGTCGGAGTCCGGCGTCCAGTCGTTGCCCTTCCAGTCGGTGAGGTGGGCCGGGGTCTCCTCCGTCATGCCCTCCCACCAGATGTCGTTGTCGTCGGTGAGGGCGACGTTGGTGAAGACGGAGTTGCCCCACAGCGTCTTCATCGCGTTGGCGTTGGTGTGCTCACCGGTGCCGGGCGCGACGCCGAAGAAGCCGGCCTCGGGGTTGATCGCGTAGAGGCGGCCGTCCTCGCCGAAGCGCATCCAGGCGATGTCGTCGCCGATGGTCTCCACGGTCCAGCCGGAGATCGTGGGCTCCAGCATGGCGAGGTTGGTCTTGCCGCAGGCGCTCGGGAAGGCGGCGGCGACGTACTTCGACTCGCCCTGCGGCGGGGTGAGCTTGAGGATGAGCATGTGCTCGGCGAGCCAGCCCTCGTCTCGGGCCATCACCGACGCGATGCGCAGGGCGTAGCACTTCTTGCCGAGCAGGGCGTTGCCGCCGTAGCCCGAGCCGTAGGACCAGATCTCGCGGGACTCCGGGAAGTGCGAGATGTACTTGGTGGAGTTGCACGGCCACGGGACGTCCGCCTCGCCCTCCGCGAGCGGGGCGCCCAGGGTGTGCACGGCCTTGACGAAGAAGCCGTCGTCGCCGAGCTCGTCGAGGACCGGCTGTCCCATGCGGGTCATGGTGCGCATGGAGACCGCGACGTAGGCGGAGTCGGTGATCTCGACGCCGATCGCGGAGAGGTCCGAGCCGAGCGGGCCCATGCAGAAGGGGACGACGTACATCGTCCGGCCCTTCATCGAACCGCGGAAGATGCCCTTGTCCCCGGCGAAGATGTCCCGCATCTCCCCCGGCGCCTTCCAGTGGTTCGTCGGCCCCGCGTCCTCCTCCTTCTCCGAGCAGATGAAGGTGCGGTCCTCGACGCGCGCGACGTCGGTCGGGTCGGAGGCCGCGTAGTAGGAGTTGGGGCGTTTGATCGGGTCGAGCTTCTTGAAGGTGCCCTTCGCGACGAGCTCCTCGCACAGGCGCTCGTACTCCGCTTCGGATCCGTCACACCAGACCACGCTGTCCGGCTGCGTCAGTTCAGCGATCTCGTTCACCCACGAGATCAGTTCCTTGTGCTGGGTGGGGATGACGGGGGGAGCCGCGATGTCGCGCGCCACGATTGCTCCTTGATGAGGGATTTTTTGTTTGGAGGCCCCGTGGGGGCTGCGACCCGGATGCTTGTCGCGCCGCTTCGGTGGTGACCTTGGCGCTCATCCGGTGCCGACCGCACTCATTTGATCATCCGACCGAAGCGCCCATCTGTCCAGAGGGCATCACAGGTGAGCGGAGTGAGGATCGCCACGCTTTCCCTGTACACAGCGCGTTTATTTGCGTGCACTTAGCGTTCAGTCGACCGTTTCTTTACTGGTCAACTCCCGTGAGAGGATGGCCACTCTCGGTCGTTCCGGCGCCGTACTCATGCGTAACTTACGGCTCCGTAGGTACGATGCCGGGCATGACGCCGCCCGCCCCCGACGCCGACGCACCGCCGTCCCTGCCCCACCAGATCAAGCAGCACGCCCACGACCTGGCCGAGCCCATCAAGCCGAAACTGCGTGGCTGGCTGCACCTCGGCATGTTCCCGGCCGCCCTGGTCTCAGGACTGGTGCTCACCGCCCTCGCGGACTCCACCAGAGGCCGGATCGCGTGCGGCATCTTCGCCCTGACCGCCTGCCTGCTGTTCGGCGTCAGCGCGCTGTACCACCGGGGTACCTGGAGTCCCCGCATGGACGGCGTCCTGCGACGGCTGGATCACGCCAACATCTTCCTGATCATCGCGGGCACCTACACCCCGCTGACCATGTTGCTCCTGCCGGCCAGCAAGGGGCGCTGGCTGCTGTGGGGCATCTGGGGCGCCGCGGTGGCCGGCATCCTCTTCCGGGTCTTCTGGGTCGGCGCCCCGCGCTGGCTCTACACCCCCTGCTACATCGCGATGGGCTGGGCCGCGGTCTTCTACCTGCCCGACTTCATGCGCGCCGGCGGGGTTGCGGTCCTGGTCCTGGTCGTCATCGGCGGCCTGCTCTACAGCGCGGGCGGCGTGATCTACGGCATCAAGCGGCCGAACCCGTCACCGCGCTGGTTCGGCTTCCACGAGGTGTTCCACTCCCTGACCGTGGCCGCGTTCGCCGTCCACTACGTCGGCATCTCACTGGTGGCGTACCAGCACACATAGACCGTCCCGCGTTGTCGAGGGCCACAGCTTCCGAGCTGTGGCCCTTTTTGCATGCCGAAGTCGATTGATAGTCCCTAGCTTTTGAGAGTTACTCCCATTTCATGGAAACCATCACTCCGGACCCCCGTCGCTGGTGGGCTCTGGCCGCCCTCGTCGCGAGCATGCTCACGCTCGGCTTCGACCTGACGATCCTCAACGTGGCGCTGCCGACGATGGCCGCCGACCTCGACGCCGGCACCGGCGCCCAGCAGTGGATGGCCGACGCCTACGTCGTCGTCTTCGCGGCGCTGATGCTCCCCGCCGGACTCCTCGGCGACCGCTTCGGCCGGCGCCGGATGCTGATCACCGGACTCGGGATCTTCCTCGCCGGATCACTGGTCGGCGCCCTGGCCGGCGAGGTGAACGCGGTGATCGCCGCCCGCGCGGTGATGGGAGTCGGCGGCGCGCTCGTCACTCCGCTCGCGCTCTCCGTTCTGCCCACGCTCTTCGCCCCCGACGAACGCACCAAGGCCGTCGGCATCGTCTCCGCCGCCTCCGCGCTCGGCCTGCCGCTCGGCCCGATCATCGGCGGCTGGCTGCTGAACCACTTCTGGTGGGGCTCCGTCTTCCTCGTCAACGTCCCGATGGCCGCCATCGGCATCGCCGCCTGCGTCTTCCTGCTCCCCGAGACCCGCGACCCCGCCTCCCCCAAGGTCGACACCCTCTCCACCGCGCTCACCGTGACCGGCCTCGGCGCTCTGGTCTACGCGATCATCGAGGCACCCGCCCGAGGCTGGGGCGATCCCCTGGTGCTCGGCACGCTCACGGCGTCCGTCCTGCTGATCGCCGCCCTGGTGCTGCGCGAACGCCGGATCCAACGCCCCATGCTCGACATGGCCCTGCTCACCCACCGCGGCTTCCTCCTCAACACGACCGCCGCGACCCTCGTGAACTTCATCCTGTCCGGCCTGCTGTTCGTCCTCCCGCCCTTCCTCCAGGCCGTCCTCGGCCACGACGCCCTCGGCACCGGCGTCCGCCTGCTGCCGATGATGGGCGGACTGCTGCTCGCCTCCCGCCTCGCCCCCAAGGTCGTCGCCCGCTTCGGCGCCCGCGCCACCGTGAGCGCGGGCCTGGTGGTCCTCGCCTTCGCCGGACTCCTCGGCAGCCGTACGACGGTCGACTCCGGCTACGGATTCGTCGCGCTGTGGCTCTCCCTCACCGGCTTCGGCTTCGGCGTCTCCCTCATCCCCGCCATGAACGGCGCGCTCAGCGCCCTGCCCCGCGACCGCGCCGGCAGCGGCTCCGGGCTCCTCATGACCATGCGCCAGGTCGGTGGCGCCATCGGCATCGCCCTGCTCGGCAGCCTGCTCGCCGGTGTCTTCCGCGACCGCCTGGACGTCACCGGGCTGCCCGCCGGCGCCGCCGATACCGCCGGAGAATCCGTGGTCGCAGCGCACATGGTCGCCCAGCACACCGGCTCGGCCGAACTGCTGGCCTCCGCAAACAGTGCGTATGTCCACGGCATGGGCGTCGTCCTGCTGGTCTGCGGGATCGCGGCCCTCGTCGCCGCGCTGCTCGCCGCAGCCTTCCTGCCGGGCACACCCCGTCCCACCGAGACCTCCACGGACCCGGACATGGCTGCCGAGGAGGCCGATGCCCGACAATGACTCCCATGACACCGGCACGCTCCTTCCCCCTCTCCGACAGCCCCCAACTGGGACTTCGCGAGCGGAAGAAGATCAAGACCCGTACGGCGATCCGCGACGCGACCTACGCCCTGATCCGGGAACAGGGCTACGAGGCCACCACGGTCGAGCAGATCGCCGAGCGTGCCGAGGTGTCGCCGTCCACGGTCTTCCGCTACTTCCCCACCAAGGAGGACATCGTCCTCACGGACGAGTACGACCCGATCCTGCTGGAGGAACTCCGCAACCGGCCCGCCGACGAGCCGTGGATGGAGTCCCTGCGGTACGTGATGCGCAAGGCCATCGAGGTCGGGCTCGCGGAGGACGCGGAGGCCACCCGGCTGCGCTCCCACCTCATGGTCCAGGTCCCCGCGGTGCGCTCCCGGATGCTCGAGAGCATGTCGGTCACCGGCCGGATGCTCGGCGAGGCCGTCGCCGAGCGCACCGGCCGGCCCGGGGACAGCCTGGAGGTCCGGGTCTACACGATGTGCCTCATCGGCGGCCTCGCGGAGGTCTCCCTGTACTGGGCCGAGAACGACTTCCAGGACGATTTCGCCGACCTCTTCGACCGTGCCCTGACGGTCATCGAGCGCGGCCTGCCCACGAAAAAACCCTGAGGTCACCGCCGTCCCGCATGGCATCCTGACCGGGTGAGCGCACCGGAGATCCACATCCAATTCGCCCCCGGCCTGGCCCTCTTCGTCCCGCACGGACGCCGCAGCGGCGCCACCCCCCTCACCACCGACGGCGTCTCCTCCCTCGGCCATGTCGTCGAGTCGACCGGCGTCCCGCTCACCGAGGTCGGGGCCCTGCGGGTCAACGGCCGCGAGGTCCCGAGGTCCTACGTCCCCGCCGCGGGCGACAGCGTGGAGATCAGCCCCGTCACCCGCCCCCAGCAGGTCCCCGGCGCCCCGCTCCGCTTCCTCCTCGACGTCCACCTCGGCACCCTCGCCCGCCGCCTGCGCCTGCTCGGCGTGGACACCGCGTACGAGTCGACGGACATCGGCGACCCCGCCCTCGCCACCCGCTCGGCGACCGAGAAACGGGTCCTGCTCAGCCGCGACCGGGGCCTGCTGCACCGCAGGGAACTCTGGGCGGGCGCCTTCGTCTACAGCACCCGCCCCGAGGACCAACTCCGCGACGTCCTGGACCGCTTCCGCCCCGACCTGCGCCCCTGGACCCGCTGCACGGCCTGCAACGGCCTGCTGCGCGAGGCCACCAAGGAACAGGTCGCGGACCGGCTGGAGGGCGGGACCGAGCGGTCGTACGACGTCTTCGCGCAATGCCAGGAGTGCGGCAAGGCGTACTGGAAGGGCGCCCACCACGAGCAGCTGGAGGCGATCGTGGCGAACGCCCTGGCGGAGGCTAACCGCCCAACGCCACCCGCAACGCCTCCGCGTCCGTCGTAGGCGCGTCACAGGTGAAGTGCCGGCAGACGTACGCGGTGGGCTCACCGTCGACGAGGATCCGGTCGGCGAGCAGCGGGAGCTCGTCGCCGCCCGGAGCCCCCGCGGCGACCACCGCCCCCGGCGCGTTCCCCAGAAGTGCCGTACGGTGCAGGGCCCTTGTCGCCGGATCGGTCAGCGACGGCCCCACGACCGCGACCTCCCTCGGCCCGTCGAGGAACGCCTCCGCCACCGCGAGCCCCCACCCGACGAACCGGGGCACCCGGGGCCCGAGCGCCTTGACCACCCCCAGCGCCTTCTCCGCGGCGGCACGATGGGGCTCGGCCCCGGTCTGGGCGGCGTAGGACAGCAGCGCCCCGGCCGCGGCCGTCCACCCGGACGGCACCGCGTTGTCGGTCGGGTCCTGCGGCCGCCGGATCAGCCGCTCGGCGTCGGCGGCGGTGTCGAAGAGAGCGCCGTCCTCCCCCGTGAACCGGCTCAGCACATGGTCGAGCAGGAACCCGGCGAAGTCGAGCCAGACCCCCTCCCCGGTCACCGACGCGAGCGCGAGGAAGCCCTCGGCCACATCGGCGTAGTCCTCCAGCACCCCGGCGTTGGCACCCACCTGACCGTCCTTGCTGGTACGGGACAGACGGGCCTGCTCGTCCAGATGCAGCCGTACGAGGAGATCGGCGGCCCCCACAGCGGACTCCACCAGGTCCGGACGGTCGAAGTACGCCCCGGTCTCGGCGAGCGCGGCGATCGCCAGCCCGTTCCACGCGGCGACGACCTTGTCGTCCCGGCCCGGCGCGGGCCGCAGCGCACGCGCGTCGAGCAGCCGCCGCCGGATCGACTCGATCCTGTCGGCGTCGAACACGGTGTCCTGCTGCGGGAGTTGCAGCACGGACTGCCCGTGCTCGAAGGTGCCCTCCTCGGTAACCCCGAAGTACCCGGCGGCCAGCTCGGCGTCCTGCTCCCCGAGCACCTCGCGCAACTGCTCCGGCGTCCACACGTAGTACGCGCCCTCGACGTGCTTCCCGCTCCCGTCGTCACTGTCGGCGTCGAGCGCCGAGGCGAACCCGCCCTCGGCGGTGCGCAGTTCACGCACCATGAAGTCGGCGGTGTCCAGGGCGACCCGGCGGGCGAGATCGGAGCCGGTGGCGCGCCAGAGGTGGGCGTAGACACGGCACAGCAGGGCGTTGTCGTAGAGCATCTTCTCGAAGTGCGGCACGACCCAGTCGCGGTCGACGGAGTAGCGGGCGAAACCACCGCCGAGCTGGTCGTGGATACCGCCGCGGGCCATCCGCTCACAGGTGTCCTGCGCCATTTGCAGAGCACCCTCGGCGCCGGTGCGGGCGTGGTGCCGCAGCAGGAACTCCACGACCATGGACGGCGGGAACTTCGGCGCACCGCCGAACCCACCGCGCTGCGCGTCGTACTCCCGCGTCAGCCCGAGCAGGGCCGCGGCGAGCTGCTCCTCGCCGGGTGCCTGCGAGTCGCCGTAGGAGATCTCCCGCCCGGCGAGATCCCGCACGATCTTCCCGGCGACCTCGGCGACCTCCTCCCGCCGGTCGCTCCAGGCGGCCCGGACCCCCTCCAGGACCTGCCGGAAGGAGGGCATGCCCTGGCGGGGCGAGGGCGGGAAGTAGGTGCCGAAGTAGAAGGGCTCGGCCTCCGGCGTGAGGAACACGGTCATGGGCCAGCCGCCCTGACCGGTGGCCGCCTGGACGGCTTCCATGTAGACGGCGTCGACGTCGGGGCGTTCCTCGCGGTCGACCTTGACGCTGACGAAGTGCTCGTTGAGGTAGTCGGCGGTCGCCTCGTCCTCGAAGGACTCGTGGGCCATCACATGGCACCAGTGGCAGCTCGAGTACCCGACGCTCAGCAGAACGGGTTTGTTCGCCTTCCGCGCCTCCTCGAAGGCCTCGGCCGACCAGGGCCACCAGTCGACCGGGTTGTCCGCGTGCTGCAGGAGGTAGGGGGACGTCTCGTGGGCCAGTCGGTTCGGCATGGGGTCCATCCTGCCGCAGGACCCGGCCGGTCCGCGGTCAGGCGGCCCCGACGGTGATGTCGACAAACCCTCCCCTATGGGGCCGGGACGGCATCGCCCTCTCGCCCCGATGCCCCGTCCGCAGCACACTTGACCAAGAAAGCCGTTGCCGCCGGAGGGGGAAGTGACATGCGGGACAGTCATCGGGCGGAAGCCGAACGGCTGTTGGGCCGGGCCGTCGAGGAGGAGGTGCGGCGGTCGGGCGGGCGGGTCGACGGTGCCGTGCTGCTCGCGCGGGCCCGTGGATCGCTGGACGCGATGGCGCAGACGGCCGCCGAGGAGTACGAGGCCTACACGGACGCGCTGGACGAGGCACAGGCCGGTCAGCTCACCTTCGGACAGCGGTACGCGAAGGAGGCGTCCGGAACTCCCCTGCTGGTGGCGGGGGTCGCCGCGCTCGCGGCCGCCGTCGCCGACCTGGCACTGGGCACCGACACGGGCACCGCGCTGGGCGCGGGCGTGGTCGTGGGGGTCGTGGGGGCGGCGGCGACCGTGGTGAAGGTGGCCGGCTCGCATCTGCCGGCCGCGCACCACCGGGCGGGCGCCATCGGCCAGCCGGGCGGCCCGGAGCAGCTCCGCCTCCAGTGGCTGACGGCCCTGGAGGTGCGGGGCATCCGGCCCTTCCTCGACCAGCAGCGGGTGCTGAACGCGTCGACCGGACCGAAGAAGACCGGCCCCCGACTGCGCGGCACGGACAAGAGCGCGGCGGCCCGTGGCAGAAGCGTGCTGGAGCAGTCGTTCGGTCAGCTGCCCGAGCCCATCGCCGAGTTCGCGGACCGACGGGCCGAGATGGGCCGCATCCGGCAGTGGGTGCAGGCCTCGCGCGCGACCACCGAGACCCGGCCCACCGTGGTGGTGCTGCACGGCCCGCCCGGCAGCGGCCGTACGGCCCTCGCCGTGCGGGCGGCGCACGACCTCAAGGACTACTTCCGCGGCGCCTGTGTCGTGGACCTGCGCGGCGACAACCCGGAGGAGTCCCCGCTCTCCACCCGGGACGCGCTGCTGCATCTGCTGAACCGGCTCGGCGCCCCGCGCGAGCAGCTGCTGTTCCGTGAGCGTTCCTCACCGGACCAGCAGGTCAAGCGGCTGAGCGAGCTGTACCACCAGCATCTGACCGGTCTGCCGGTCACGATCGTGCTGGACGACGCCTCGGACCCCGAGCAGGTCCGCACCCTGGTCCCCGAGCGGTCCGACAGCCTCGTCCTGGTCACCGCGCGCGAGCCGCTCGGCCTGCCGTCCGACCTCGCCGCCCAGGTGCACGAACTCCCGGTCGACGCCCTGGACGCGGCGGGCGCCGAGGAGCTCCTGGACGCCGTCGCGCAGTCCGCCACCGGCCCCTACGACGCCCAGTCCGCCGACCGGATCAGGGAGTTGTGCGGCGGCCTGCCGCTGGCCCTGCGGATAGCGGGCTCCGCCCTCGGCCCCCGCTCCCCGCGCCAACTGGCCACGGATCTCGGCGCGTACGGCCCGGTCGGCCCCGTCGAGCGCGTCCTGTGGCTCCGCTACACCGACCAGTCGGAGCCGGCCCGCCGCCTGCTGCGCCGTCTCGCGCTGGCCGGCCGGGCCTCGCTGGGCGCCGCCGCGGCCGCCGCCCTGCTGGCCACCGACGAGACCGAGGCGGTGCGGCATCTGACGGCGCTGGCCCGCGCGGGCCTCATCGACCATGTGCGCGGCAGCCGTTACCGCGTCCACGACGTGGTCCGCGCGTTCGCCCAGGCCAGACTGCTGGACGAGGAGGAGCCCGCCGAGCGGACGGCCGCGCAGGAGCGCCTCATCGTCAACTACGCCGACCTCGCCGACTCGGTGCTGCGTCTGGTCGACGGCAACATGTCGACCCGCTCGGACCGGTTCAGCCCGCACGGCTTCACCTCCCTCGACGAGGCGTTGCGCTGGCTGGACGACGAGTCGAGCTTCATCACGGCGGCGCTGCGGCACGCGGAGGGCGTCAACCAGGGGGCGGTCCTCAACCTTCTGGGCGCGCTGTGCGACTACTGCCTGCTGCGCGGCGACCTCTACCGCCTCGGCGAGATCAGCGAGTTGGCGCAGGCCGTGGACCAGGGGCTGCTGGTGCGGTCGGTGCAGTGGCGCACCGGTATAGCCGCCCGCCAACTCGGCGAGCTGGACAAGGCCCGCACCACCTTGACCTCGGTGGTCGACCTCTACATGGAGGCCCATCACGACGCGGGCGCCGCGCGCGCCCTGTGCTCCCTGGGCATCACGCTCCACCACCAGGGCCAGCTGACGGAGGCGGCGGCGAAGCTGGAGGAGGCCCTGCGCCTGCAGTCCGTCCCCGAGCTGGCCACCGACCGCGCCTGGACGATGCACGCCCTGGCCGCGGTCGAGCGCGACCGCGGCCGCGTCGCCGAGTCCCTGGACCTCCTCACCCGCTCCCTGGAGCTGCACCGTGCCGGGGAGTCCGTCCACGGCGAGGCCTGGGCCCACTTCCAGCTCGGCCAGCTGGCCCTGCGCATGGGCGACGTTCCGCGCGCCGAGTCGGAGCTCAGAACGGCCCTCGACCTGTACGGCCGTACCCGCGACGGCCGCGGTGAGGCATGGGCGCTGACCCAGCTGGCCCGGGCCCGACTGGTGGCCGGGGACCCGTCGGCGGCGGTGGACGGTCTGCGCCAGGCGGCCTCCCGGCACCGTGACAACGAGGACGCGCGCGGTGAGGCGTGGACGGTGTACTACCTGGGCCAGGCCCTGGAGGAGACGGGCAACCTGGACCTGTCGGTCCGCGAGCTGGAACGCTCCCGCACGATGTTCTCCCGGATGCGGGACGTCTACGGCCTGGCCTGCGCCCGCCACCACTCGGCCCGCGTCACCCGCGACCAACGTGCCGCCCAGACCGGCTCGTTGCGCAACTCCGGCTTCGCCCGCCAGCTCCTGGTCGACGCCCGCGCCGACTTCCAGCGCATCGGCGTCGCCCACGGCGAGGCGTGGACCTGCCTCGAACTGGCGGTGGTGGACGCGGGCAACGGCCGTACGCCCCAGGCTCTCGCCCTGTGCGACGAGGCGGTGGCCCTGTTTGCCTCCTACGGCGACCGGCGCGGCGAGGACTGGGCCCGTTTCCTGCGCTGCACACTGCTGCCGTACGCGGCACCGGGGGGCGTGGAGATCGGCGCGGCGGTCGCCCAGGAGGAACTCGCGGAACTGGCCCGCCGCGAGCACGGAACACGCGACGACAAACTGGACGACTACGTGGGCGCGTACGGACTGCTGCTGGAACGCGGGGTGAACCTGGACACCGGCTGGCAGGCCTGGCGCCTGGGCATGGTCCCGAACCGGCATGCGCGAGAGGTGATGGGGGTGGGGGTGGCTCGGGCACGGGGCTGAGGTTCGCGGTTCGTCCGTCGGTCGGTCGCGAGGGCTGGGAGCCTGGTGTGGGGGGTGCCATGGACGAGGTGGTGCGGGGGGGGGCGGGCCGCATGCCCCTCCGTGCTCATCGCGTGCGCCCGGTCGCGGATACGGCGGTAGCCGCCGAGGGACGGCAAGGGGCGGCGATCCTTCACCGTGGACTCGGTGCTGCTGTTGCAGACGGCGGCGCCGCGCGATGCCTTCGCCGACACGTTCACCGCGCTCGGCGAGGCGCCCCTGCGCGGGCCGGTGGTCGCCACGTACTCGCGGCACGACCGGGCCACCGGGTTCTGGCACCTGCGCGCCGAGCGGCGGGCGGGTGTCGGGTACGCCGGTATCGGTACGGCGCCCGCGGCGGTGTCGGCGATCCGGATGCGGCCCGTCGACGAGCCGCATCCGCTGCACCGTGCTCGACCACCGTTTCGTCAGCGTGGACGCGAGTGAGGTGTTCGTGCGGGGGCGCGGGCCGGCCGGGGCGCACTCCGATCATCTGCGGGCGGAGACGGCCCATCTGCTGCTGTCGCCGGCCGAGCACGGCCGCTGACGGGAGGGACGGCCCCTGGCCCCCTCCCGTCGCGGTCGCGTGGTCAGCCCTTGGCGGGCGACGCCTTCCCCGACGGGTTCTCCGCGGTCTCCTTGCCGGAGGCCTCGTCCGGGGTCTCCTTGAAGTCGACCTTGCCCATGTGCTTGCTCATGGACTTCATCAGGGCCCACACCGCCAGGGCCATCGCCGCGAAGACGATGAAGCCGAGGACGCCGGGGGTGACCTTGTCCTCGTCGACCTCCTTGGCGAAGGTCACGAAGTGCGTCATTGCCAGGCTTGCGCTTGCGCTCATGTCAGGCATTGTCGCGGATGCCCGCAAAGAGGTCGTCCTCGGGGAGGGAGGTATCGACGAGGGCCTTCGCGAGCTCGTACTCCTCCGTCGGCCAGACCTCCTTCTGGATCTCCAGCGGGACCTTGAACCAGCCGCCGTCGGGGTCGATCTGGGTGGCGTGCGCGATCAAAGCCTTGTCGCGGATCTCGAAGAACTCCGCGCACGGGATGTGCGTGGTCAGGGTGCGGTCGCGCATCGGCGACTCGTCCCAGCGCTTGAGCCAGTCCCCGTACGGCGACTCCATGCCCCGCTCGATCAGCGCGTGGTGCAGCGCCTCGGTGCGCGGGCGGTTGAAGCCCTGGTTGTAGTACAGCTTGAGCGGCTGGTACGCCGGGCCGAACTCGGACTCCGGGAACTTCTCGGTGTCCGCCGCGCCCTCGAACGCCACCATCGAGATCTTGTGGGTCATGATGTGGTCGGGGTGCGGGTAGCCGCCGTTCTCGTCGTAGGTGGTGATCACCTGGGGACGGAAGGCGCGGATCTGCTTCACCAGCTCGCCGGCCGCCTTGTCGACGTCCTCCAGGGCGAAGCAGCCCTCGGGCAGCGGCGGCAGCGGGTCGCCCTCGGGCAGGCCCGAGTCGACGAAGCCGAGCCACTCCTGCTTGACCCCGAGGATCTCGCGGGCCTCGTCCATCTCCTTCTTGCGTACCTCGTGGATGTGCTCCTCGATGTACGTGTCGCCCTGAAGCTTCGGATTGAGGATGGAGCCGCGCTCCCCTCCCGTGCAGGTCACGACCAGCACGTCCACCCCCTCGGACACGTACTTCGCCATGGTGGCCGCGCCCTTGCTCGACTCGTCGTCGGGGTGGGCGTGCACGGCCATCAGTCGCAGCTGGTCAGTCAAGACTCAATCCTCGTAAGTCGGCGCCCCCGGTGTCTTCGGGTGCGAACGGCGGCTTCTATAGTGACCGAATCGGGGGGCGATAAATTCCACGGCCTTGGTTTCCCAGGGAGACGATCATGAGTACGGCGAGCACACGGCTTCCCGAGGGCCGCTACGGCCGCTCCTCGGACGAGCGTGCCGACCACAAGCTCAAGATCGCCGGTGCCGTGCTCGGTGCCCTCCTGCTCGCTCTGGTCGGTTACTTCGCCTACCACTACGTCGGTCAGAACAAGATCAGCGGCGAGGTGATCGCCTTCGACGCGAAGACCTCCGCGGTCGAGGTGCATCTGGAGGTCCGCAAGGACTCCGGCACCTCCGGCTACTGCACGATCCGCTCCCAGGCCGCGGACGGTGCCGAGGTGGGCCGGGCCGACTTCCGCTTCGACGGGGACGCCACCCGCATCGACAAGGTCGTCACGCTCCGTACGACGGCCCCGGGCACCACGGCCGAGCTGCTGGGCTGTCACGCCGACTGATCCCGTCGACTGGCGTCACCCCGATACGTGACCGCTGACCTGCGCCGACGTATTTCTGATGGCTTATGTCCTCCCCCTTCGGCTCCTGAATTGTTAGGCTCGTGGTTTCGCCCATCCGTGAAGGAACATTCTTCTGGGTAGGGCGATGCTTTGTATTCCCAGTACCTACGAGGAGCACCTGTGACCCAGACCAGCGAAGACGTCACCTGGCTGACCCAGGAGGCGTACACCAAGCTCAAGGAAGAGCTGGCGTACCTGTCTGGTCCCGCGCGCGAGGAAGTCACCGCGAAGATCGCGGCAGCGCGCGAGGAGGGCGACCTGCGCGAGAACGGCGGGTACCACGCGGCCAAGGAAGAGCAGGGCAAGCAGGAGCTCCGCATCCGCCAGCTGACCCAGCTCCTGGAGAAGGCCAAGGTCGGCGAGGCTCCGGCGTCCGCGGACGGTGCGGTGGCGCCCGGCATGGTCGTGACGATCGCCTTCGACGGGGACGAGGACGACACCATGACCTTCCTGCTCGCCTCGCGCGAGTACGCGAGCGCGGACGTCGAGACCTACTCTCCGCAGTCCCCGCTGGGCTCGGGCGTGATCGGCCACAAGGTCGGCGAGGACGCGGAGTACGAACTGCCGAACGGCAAGAAGGCCTCCGTGACCATTCTCAAGGCCGAGCCCTACAACGGCTGAGGCCGACCGAGCGTCCGCCTTCGACGGGCCCCCGGCGTCTTCCTGACACCGGGGGCTCTGTCATGCCCTGCTCGATCCCTCATGCCGTGGCCGAGCCGTCATGCCGTGGCCGAGCGGTACTTGCGGACCGCCAGGGTTCTGAACGCGACGATGATCAGGATCGAGTAGATCAGCGAGGCCCACACCGGATGCTGCATGGGCCAGGCGTCCGACGGGGACACCCCGGGGTTGCCGAACAGTTCGCGGCAGGCCTGGACCGTGGCGCTGAACGGGTTCCAGTCGGCGACGTGCCGCAGCCACGGGGTCATGCGGCTGGAGTCCACGAACGCGTTCGAGATGAACGTCACCGGGAAGAGCCAGATCAGCCCGCCCGAGGTGGCCGCCTCGGGAGTGCGCACGGACAGGCCGATCAGAGCGCCGACCCAGGTGAACGCGTACCCGAGCAGGAGCAGCAGGCCGAAGGCGCCGAGCACCTCGCCGAAGCTGGTGTGGGTGCGCCAGCCGACCAGCAGGGCGACCATGGCCAGCACGAACAGGGTCAGCGCCGTCTGCACCAGGTCGGCGAGCGTCCGTCCGGTGAGCACCGCGCCACGGGCCATCGGCAGGGAGCGGAAGCGGTCAATGAGCCCTTTGTGCATGTCGTCCGCGATCCCCGCGCCGGCACCCGCGGTGGCGAAGGTGACGGTCTGCGCGAAGATGCCGGCCATCAGGAACTCGCGGTAGACGGAGGAGTCCGTGGTTCCGCCGATGTTCATGGAGCCGCCGAAGACATAGCTGAACAGCACCACGAACATGATCGGCTGAATGAGGCCGAAGATGATCATCTCCGGGATCCTGGACATCCGGATCAGGTTGCGCTTGGCGACGACCAGCGAGTCTCTGACGGACCGGCCGATGGGATTGCCGGGAGCCGCGACCCGGGCGATGTCGGTGACGGCACTCACTTGGCGTCCTCCTGCGTCTCCGTCTTGGCTGTCTTCTTGTCCGACTTCTTGTCCGACTTCTCGCCCGTGTCCTCGTCCTTCGCCTCGGCCACGTGTCCCGTCAGGGACAGGAACACGTCGTCGAGGGTGGGGCGGCGCAGTCCGATGTCGTCTATCTCGATGCCGCGGGTGTCGAGTTCCCGGATGACCTCGGCGAGCAGCTTGGCGCCGCCGGTGACGGGCACGGTGAGCTTGCGCATGTGGTCCTCGACCGTGGTGTCGCCCTTGCCGAAGCCGCGCAGGATCTCGGAGGCGGCCTGGATGTGCTCGCGCTCGTGCACGACGACCTCGACGCGCTCGCCGCCGGTGCGGGCCTTGAGCTGGTCGGAGGTGCCGGTAGCGATGACATGGCCGTGGTCGACGACGGCGATGTCGTGGGCGAGGTGGTCGGCCTCTTCCAGGTACTGGGTGGTCAGCAGCAGGGTCGTCCCCCCGGAGACCAGCTGCTTGATGACCTCCCACAGCAGTTGGCGGTTGCGCGGGTCGAGGCCGGTCGTGGGTTCGTCCATGAACATCACGGGCGGTGAGACCACGAGGGCGGCCGCGAGGTCGAGGCGCCGGCGCATGCCGCCGGAGTAGGTCTTGGTGGGGCGGTCGGCCGCGTCGGCGAGATCGAACTGCTCCAGCAGCTCGCTCGCGCGGACCTTCGCCTGCTTGGCCTTCATCTGGTAGAGCTGGCCGACCATCTGGAGGTTCTCGCGGCCGGTGAGGTATTCGTCGACCGCAGCGAACTGGCCGGAGAGGCCGATGGAGCGGCGCACGGCGTCGGGGTGCTTGAGGACGTCGATGCCGGCGACGACGGCCGAGCCGCGGTCCGGCTTGAGCAGGGTCGTCAGACAGCGGACGGTCGTCGTCTTGCCCGCGCCGTTCGGTCCGAGGAGGCCCAGGACGGTGCCCTCCGGGACATCGAGGTCGACGCCGTCCAGAGCCTTTACGTCACCGAAGGTCTTGACCAGGCCTTCGGCGTAGATGGCGCCTGGCATATGAGTCTCCACGTCGTCGGGGATTTTGAGGAAGCCTAGATTTGTGCGGTTTCATCCGCCCGTGCTTTTTCGCGACGGGCGTGAGCGGCGGCACGAGACACACCATAACGCGATGTATCGCGTCTCTCAATGGACTTGCCCGAACGAGTGAACCCCGGCTCGTGACCTCAGTCGATGACCGTGTAGCCCGCCTCGCGCAGAGCTCGGCCGACCTCGGCGCAGTGCTCGGGTCCCTTCGTCTCCAGGTGCAGCTCGACCTCCGCCTCCGCGAGCCCGAGCCGTGGATCGGTCCGGACGTGGCTCACGTCCAGGACATTAGCGTCGACCACTGACAACACCCCGAGAAGCGTCGCGAGGGCCCCGGGCCGATCCGTGAGCCGCAGCCGTACGGCCAGGTAGCGGCCCTGCGCGGCCATGCCGTGCCGCAGGACGCGCTGCAGCAGCACGGGGTCGACGTTGCCACCGGACAGCACCGCGACGACCGGCCCTTCGAAGGCGTCCGGATCGCTCAGCAGAGCGGCGACCGGGCTCGCCCCGGCCGGCTCGACGACCAGCTTGGCCCGCTCCAGGCACAGCAGCAGCGCGGCGGACAGTTCGTCCTCGGTGACCGTGCGGACCTCGTCCACGAGTTCGCCCACGATCCCGAACGGCACGTCCCCGGGCCGACCCACCTTCATGCCGTCGGCCATCGTCGCCGGGTTCTCGATCGACACCGGGTGCCCGGCCGCCAGCGAGGGCGGATACGCGGCCGCGCCCGCCGCCTGCACGCCCACGATCCGCACGTCGGGCCGCAGCGCCTTCACGGCGATCGCGACACCGGCCGCGAGTCCGCCGCCGCCGATGCCGAGGACGATCGTGCGCACCTCCGGGCACTGCTCCAGGATCTCCAGGCCGACCGTGCCCTGGCCCGCGATGACGTCCGGGTGGTCGAAGGGGTGGATGAACACCGCGCCCGTCTCGGCCGCGTACTCCTGCGCGGCGGCCAGCGTCTCGTCGACCACCTGGCCGTGCAGGCGCACCTCCGCGCCGTAGTGCCTGGTGGCGCTGATCTTCGGCAGCGGGGCGCCCTTGGGCATGAACACCGTGGAACGCACGCCGAGCAGTGTGGACGCCAGCGCGACGCCCTGCGCGTGGTTCCCGGCGCTCGCGGCCACCACACCCGCGGCCCGCTCCTCGGGCAGCAGCCCGGCGATCCGGACGTAGGCTCCGCGGAGTTTGAAGGACCCCGTCCGCTGGAGGTTCTCGCACTTGAAGTGCACCGGCGCGCCCACCAGCCGGGTGAGATGGCGGCTGCCCTCCATGGCGGTCGTCCGCGCCACGCCCGACAGCATCTTCTGCGCGCCGCGCACGTCGTCGAGCGTCACCGGCGGCACGGGGTGGGCCTTGCGGTAGTTCATGACTCAAGTCTCGCAGTTCACACGTGCGCGCTCGCGCTGTGACCAACGTCCGAGACGGGTTTGCGCAGCGCCGGTACGGCCCGCCTCCCGGCCGCGTACTCTGTCCCCCAATCCAGCTCCCCCTTCATGAAGTGAGCCTCCGGCCATGCCCACAACACCTGGAATGTCGATGGACATGACGACCGTCGGTGACACCGGTCTTCTCGACACCCTGCAGCACGAGGTGGCGGTCTTCGCCCGTCGTGCCGAACAGACCCGGCTCGGCGGGGTGGGGCAGGTGCGCAATTCCATGGACCGCGCCGCGTACCTGCTGCTCAACCGGCTCGACAAGGAAGGCCCGATGGGCGTCAAGGCGCTCGCGGCGAGCATGGGGATCGACTCGTCGACGGTCACCCGGCAGGTGGCACCGCTCGTCGACACCGGCCTGGTCAAGCGCACCTCGCACCCCGAGGACGGACGCGCGGTCGTCCTTCAGCTGTCCCCGCGCGGGCAGTCCCGGCTGGAGGAAGTGCGCTCCTCCCGGCGTCAGTTGATGGCCGAGCTGACACACGACTGGGCCCCGGAGGAGCGCGAGGCGTTCTGCACGCTCCTGACGCGCTTCAACACCGCGCTGTCCTCCCGGATGTCCGCCCAGGGCGTTCCGGGACCGGAGGCGCAGTCCTCGTAGGCACGCACGCGCGCGTGTACTGCCCCACCTCTTGACCGGACGGCCGCGCCGGGCCTCATATGAGACCGGGTCCTTCGAGACCGGGTCCTCGTGGTCGTACGAAGCCGTCGTACGGCCATCCGCAGGCGGGGAGGTGCGGTGCGGCAACGGCAGGTGTCCCAGGGCACGCGTCGGGCCCGGGAGTTCGAGGCGTTCGTCGCGGGCGCCGCCGGGCGGCTGCTGCATGCCGCGACGCTCCTGACGGCGGAGGCGCCGGACGACAACCCGCGCGCGCGGCGCCTGCTGACGCTGGCGCTCGCCCACACGTACGCGTGCTGGGACCGGCTGCGCGGCGAGGACCCCTACGACCGGACCCGCCAGTACCTCGCCCTGCGCTTCGCCCACGGAGCGTGGCGGCGGCACGGCATCCTGTTCCGCGGCCGCACCCACCCCTCCAGCCCGTTGGCCCGGCTGGCCCCCCAGGAGCGCCTGATCGTGGTGCTGCGACTGTACGAGGGCGTGGCCGAGGAACAGGCCGCGGCCCTGCTCGGTCTGCCCACGGAACGCGTGCACACGATCTGCGACCGGGCGACGGCCACGCTCCTGCACCCGCCGCGGGGGCCGGCTCCGGCGGTCGTGGGGGCGAAGGTGGCGGCGTCATGACAGGGGCGGCCCGCCCCGGGAGGTGCGCGTGAACCGGACCCAGCGCGAGGCGGCCGTGCGACAGCTCATGGAGCGGGTGTCGCCGCAGGTGCCCGCGGACCTGTACGGGGACGCCGTACGGCGCGGGTCGCGCATGCTGCGGCGCAGGGTGGCGGCGCGCCGGCTCATGTGGCTGGTGCTGTTCGCCGCGAGTGTGGCTTTCGTGGTGTGGGCGCTGACCGCGCGCCCGTGGGCGGAGCCGCCGTCCACGACGACTCCACCGATGACGGGCTGGTGAGCCGGTCCCGCTAGCCGGCCAGCGCCTGCTGGAGGTCCTCCAGCAGGTCGTCGACGTTCTCGATGCCCACGGACAGGCGAACGAGGTCGGCGGGGACCTCCAGGGCCGAGCCCGCCACGGACGCGTGGGTCATCCGGCCGGGGTGCTCGATCAGCGACTCGACGCCGCCCAGGGACTCCCCCAGTGTGAAGATCCTGGCGCGGTTGCAGACCTCGACGGCCGCCTCCTCGCCGCCTTCCACGCGGAAGGAGACCATGCCGCCGAAGGACCGCATCTGCTTCGCCGCGACCTCGTGGCCGGGGTGGTCCTCCAGGCCGGGGTAGAGCACCTGCGTCACGCGCGCGTGCCGGGTCAGCATGTCGGCGATCTTCGTGGCGTTCTCGCTGTGCCGGTCCATGCGCACCGACAGCGTCTTGGCGCCGCGCAGCACCAGCCAGGAGTCGAAGGGCCCGGCGACCGCGCCCATCGCGTTCTGGTGGTACGCCAGCTCCTCGCCGAGCGTCTCGTCGGCGGTGACCAGGGCGCCGCCCACGACGTCGGAGTGGCCGCCCATGTACTTGGTCAGGGAGTGCACGACGACATCGGCGCCCAGCGACAGCGGCTGCTGCAGGTAGGGCGTGGCGAAGGTGTTGTCGACGACGAGCCTCGCGCCCGCGTCCCGGGAGACCTGGGCGACGGCGGCGATGTCGGTGATGCCGAGCAGCGGGTTGGAGGGGGTCTCCACCCACACGACCTTGGTCTTCGGGGTGATGGCGGCCCTTACGGCGGCCGGGTCGCTGGTGTCGGCGACCGACCACTCGACGCCCCAGCGGGCGACGACCTTCGCGAAGAGGCGGAACGTGCCGCCGTACGCGTCGTTGGGGATGACCACGTGGTCGCCGGGGCTGAGCAGCGTACGCAGCAGGCAGTCCTCGGCCGCCAGTCCGGACGCGAACGCGAGGCCCCGGCGGCCGCCTTCGAGGGCGGCGAGGTTCTCCTCCAGGGCGGTGCGGGTCGGGTTGGCGCTGCGGCTGTACTCGTAGCCGCCGCGCAGACCGCCCACGCCGTCCTGCTTGTAGGTCGAGACCTGGTAGATCGGCGGGACCACCGCGCCGGTGAGGGGGTCCGCGGTGTTGCCCGCGTGGATCGCGAGGGTCTCGAAGTGCTGACTGATGTGCCTGTCGCTCATGGGCTCCGAGGGTAGTCCGCCCGACGGGCCGATGGCGGACGGCGGGCTCCGCAGGGCCGTACGGCAGGGTTTTCCCCAGGCGTTCGGGCCGGTCCCGGTGAGTTTTCCCCAGGATTCCGGGCCGGCCCGGGGAGTTTTCCACAGGGCGCGGACCGGGTTGGGCAATTGTCGGCGGCGTCTGGAACTCTTGGGGCATGGAGATTCTCTGGGTCCTGATGGCGGCGGTCCTGCTGAGCTTCGTGCTGCTCCCGTTCCTGCGGCGCAGGCGGGGCGGGATCGAGCAGGTCCCGGCGGGCCACCCGGACGCCGCGGACCCGGCGGACTACGGCTTCGTGCGGCAGGAGGAGCTGGACATCCGCATGCCCGGCCCCGACCAGGACCTGCTGGACGTCCTGGACCTGGTGCAGCGCACGCAGGACTACAAGGCGGCCTCCCAGCTCCTCTCCGGCACCGAGCGCGAGGGCGAGCGGCGCTGGCAGCGCGTGCAGGCATTCGCCGGGGCCGCCTCGCTGGAACTGCAGCAGCGGCCGGGCGGGGTCTCCGAGGCGCCGGGCGGGCAGTGGCTGCGGGTGTGGCGGACCGAGCAGCCCAAGGACGCGGGCGGCGCGGCCGTGCACGCGGAGTTCCTGGTGCAGCAGGCGTGGCGCACGTCGACGCCGGGCACGGACGAGTTCCGGATCATCATGGAGGAGGCGAAGGCGGCCTGCGGCCAAGCGGCGCTGCTGGCCCCGGGCGACCCGGTCCCGTACATCGTCGAGCTCTCCGTCGCACGCGGACTGGCCTATTCCCAGTCGGAGTTCGAGCAGCTGTGGCTGAAGATCCTGGACCGCGCGCCGAACCACATGGGGGCGCATCTGGCCGCGCTGCACTACTGGTGCGAGAAGTGGCACGGCTCGCGGGAGCTGGCGTACAGCTTCGCGGAGGCGGCGGCCGCCCGGGCCCCGCGCGGTTCGCTCCTCGCGGCGATGCCGTTGTTCGCGGTCTTCGAGCATCTGCCCGAGGTGAACCTGGTCAGCGGTTTCTACCGGAGCGAGGTCGTGACCAAGGCGATCCACGGCGCGCTGCACGCCGTGCACTCGGCCCGCGCCGACGACCCGATGCTGGCCCACGTCCGCCATCTGCTGGTCTTCTTCCTGGTGCGCGGCGAGCGCTGGGCGGAGGCCATGAGCCAGCTGGTGCACATCGACGGCCATGTCGGTGCCCTGCCCTGGACTCTGTCCGCCGATCCGGCCGCGGAGTTCGCGATATACCGGGCGCTGGCGGTCGCGGGATACGAGGCGAACGGCGGAAGCCCGGCGACGCTGACGCAGTGATCGACCGGACGTCGTCCGAGGGTGTCCGGGGTCGGCTCGGCGGTCGGCCGTATCCCGTGGCTCTCGGGGCGGCACGACACCCCGCCGCACGCCGGGTGGCAAGCACTTCGACCTCGTTGGAAAGGAACCGCGGTCGTCGCCTCCCCGACCTACGATCGCCCGCATGGGGATACAGCGGATATTACGGATGATCGTCGTGCTCGTCGCGGCCCTCGCCGCAGCGATCGGGGGCGCCGTGGGAACGGCACAGGCCGAGGGGAGCCGGTCCTCGTCCGACCGGCAGTTGTTGTTCTACAACCACTCCTACGGGGTGCTCGACCGGGAGACCGCCGACGCCATCGAACACTCCGACTACCTGAAGGACTTCGCCAACTTCCTGGTCCGCACCACGACCGGCACCGGCGGGCAGACCTGGACCGGCCGCTACCTGATGGGCCGCGAGACCTACTTGGAACTGTTCGGAGTCGGGGACATCTCCGGCCCGGACGGCACCCTGGGCTCCGCGGGGCTGGGCCTGTCGACGGAACGGGACGGCGACCTGGCGACGGTCACCGAGCGGCTGAGGAACGAAGGGGTCACCCCCATCGACTTCCTCCAGACGCGGGACTTCGGTGACGGTGTGCCCGTGCCGTGGTTCGACGCCGTCCTCACCGCCACCGAGTACGACGCCTTCAACGCGTGGGCGATGGAGTACCGGCCGGAGTACTTCGCCGATCCCCGCAGCAAGACCGAGCCGCCGAGTTTCCCCGGTGACGTCGGCAGGGAACGCGTGCTGTCCGACGACTACAGCACCCACCTGATGCGTGACGTGACGTCCATCCGCGTCGCGGTCACCGAGGGTGACCTGGCCGACACAGTGCCGCTGCTGCGGGCCGGCGGGTTCGCCGTCAAGGGCGTGGCGGGCGGTGGAGTCGTCGCGCAGGGGGGCGGCACCGCGATCCGGTTCGACGTCGTCCCGCGCGAGCGGGCGGGCCTGCAGCGGGTCGACATGTCACTCAACCGGCCTGTGAAGGACCGGCACGTGGAGCGGATCGGTCACTCGACCCTCACCGTCGGCCCCGGCAGCCGTGCCGTGTGGACCTTCGCCGCGAACGGCACCCGGTAGGCGGGCAGATGACGGGTGCGCCCCGGCGAGGGGCGCACCTTCATGTCCGGAACCGGAGCGGGGTGCGTCACGGGGACGAACCCTTCAGCTCTGCGGAGCCTGCGCTGCTCCGCCGGTCAGCCCTCGGTGCGGGCGGGCAGCCGCCATCCCGGGCGCGGGAAGTGGCAGGTGTAGCCGTCCGGGTAGCGCTGGAGGTAGTCCTGGTGCTCGGGCTCGGCCTCCCAGAAGGGGCCGACCGGCTCCACCTCGGTGACGACCTTGCCGGGCCACAGGCCGGAGGCGTCCACGTCCGCGATGGTGTCCTCGGCGATCCGCTTCTGCTCGTCGTCCACGTAGTAGATCGCGGAGCGGTAGCTGAGGCCGATGTCGTTGCCCTGGCGGTTCTTGGTGCTCGGGTCGTGGATCTGGAAGAAGAACTCCAGGAGCGCGCGGTAGTCGGTCTGCTCGGGGTCGTAGAGGATCTCGATGGCCTCCGCGTGCGTGCCGTGGTTGCGGTAGGTCGCGTTCGGCACGTCACCGCCGGTGTATCCCACACGGGTCGCCGTCACGCCCGGAAGGCGACGGATCAGCTCCTCCATCCCCCAGAAGCATCCGCCCGCCAGCACGGCCCTCTGTGTCTGCGCGGCCATTACGGCCCTCCCAATCTGTCGGCTCGGTCACTCGGGCGGGCCACTGTGCTCACACATCACCGGCATTCTGCGCCCACCCCCCTCAACGCACGAGCGCTCCGGACGATTCCGGGCCGCCCGACCGGGCGCGTCCCCTGGCGGGCGGACAGGCGATCATGGCGGGGTGACAGCACTCTCGCCGTATCAGCAGACCCTGCGTGACCGGTTGCTCGCGGTGCCCGTGGTGGCCGCGCCCGCTCCCTGGCGGCCGGTGTTCGAGAGCTGCGCCGCCGTCGGCGGACTGCTCGGCATCGGCTTCGCGACGCACCCCGACAGCGGCGACGACCTGCTGATGGTCGTCTCGCACGACGGTCACGGTCTCTTCGACGCCGTCAGCGGCGAGCGGCTCGCCCGGGACCGGGACCCCGATCCCGGGAGCAGTACGCCGGACACGACCGCGGATCTGACCTGCCCGGGCCTCGGACCGGTCGCCGGCCACAGGGTGCACATCGCGGGGCTGTTCGGCGGCGGGCTCCACACCACGGCCACCGGCGGCTGGTCCGTGGACGTCGTCGCCCCGGCCTGGCCGAACGAGCGTGTGCTGCTCTCCCGGGGCAGCGGAATGCCCCACAGCGATCCGCACGGCGAACGGTGGTGGCACATTTTCCACTCCGACTGCTCCGAGCTCCGAGCCGTCGGCTTCTCCCCTTCCGGCCGCACCCTCGCCGTCGCGACGAGCAGCGACGTGACCCTGTGGACCCGCGCGCCGAGCCGGTGATTCACCGAGGCGCCGACGCGGGCTCCGCACGCCCCGCACCAGTCCACGATCACCGTCCACGGGAAGGTGCGCCATGACCCACTACCTGCGGTTCTTCTTCGAGGCCGGTGTGGACACCCCGCTGTGGCCGGAGGACACGGCCAGTCCGTACGGCTGCCCCTGCGAGTTGGCGCGCCTGCCGATCAAGCCGGAGACACGGGCCGAGTTGGCCAGGTTGAGCGAGTGGTACCAGTCGTCGATCGACTGGGATTATCCGCCGAATCCTTCGCCGTGGTCCGAGGAGGAGCTGCAGCGGTTCAAGGAGCAGGCGGGCAGCGCACTGGAGGTGTTGCGTCGAGAGCTGGGTGCGGGCTGGGTCGTCCGGGACGAGAGCCTGCTCTGAGGCCGGCCGGACCGCCTCCGGGACGCCGCGTCAGGCCCCGCTGCCGTAGGGGCGGGTCAGGATCTCCAGCCGATGACCGTCCGGGTCGTCGAAGTACGCGCCGCGGCCGCCGTCGTTGTGGTTGATCTCGCCGGGGCGGTGGTGGAAGGGATCCGCCCAGTACATCAGCCCCGCCTCCCGGACCCGGGCGAAGATCGTGTCGAAGTCGTCCTCGGAGACGAGGAACGCGTAGTGCTGGGGCGTGATCTCGTCGGTCGTGTCCATGAAGTCGAGGGTCACGCCGTTGGGGATCTCGACCGGGATGAAGGGGCCGTACTGCGGGCTCACGCTCAGGCCCAGGATGTCGGCGAGAAACCGGGCGGAGGTGTGCTTGTCGTGTGCGGCGACGATGGTGTGGTTCAGCTGAACGGTCATCGTGAAGCCCTCCTCCTTCCGACCCTACTGCGCGAGCGGTCGGGGGGAGCCCTGCGTGGATCCAGGGCGCCCGGTCCGCGGAAAGGGCCCCGGCATCAGACCGGGGCCCTTCGTTCACGCGGTGGGTGTCAGATCGTCGCCGTGTCGATCACGAACCGGTACCGCACGTCGCTGTTGACGACCCGCTCGTACGCCTCGTTGACCTCCGCCGCGGCGATCAGCTCGATCTCGGCGCCGATGCCGTGCTCCGCGCAGAAGTCCAGCATCTCCTGGGTCTCGGCGATGCCTCCGATCGCCGAACCGGCGAGGGTCTTGCTGCCGCCGATGAGGGAGAAGAGGTTCAGGGAGACCGGCTCCTCGGGGGCACCGACGTTCACCAGGGCGCCGCCGGCCTTGAGGAGGCCGAGGTAGGCGCCGAAGTCCAGCGGGGCCGAGACCGTGGAGAGGATGAGGTCGAAGGAGCCGGCCAGCTCCTTGAAGGTGTTCTCGTCGCTGGTCGCGTAGTAGTGGTCGGCGCCCAGCTTGAGGCCGTCGTCCTTCTTGCGCAGCGACTGGGAGAGGACGGTGACCTCCGCGCCCAGCGCGTGCGCGATCTTGACGCCCATGTGGCCGAGCCCGCCCAGGCCGATCACGGCGACCTTCTTGCCGGGGGCGGCGCCCCAGCGCTTGAGCGGGGAGTAGGTGGTGATGCCGGCGCACAGCAGCGGCGCGGCCTCGTCGAGGGACAGGCCCTCGGGGATGCGGACGACGAAGTTCTCGTCGACGACGACCTTCTCGGAGTAGCCGCCGTACGTGGGCTCGCCGTCCTTGCCGACGGAGTTGTACGTGCCGACGTTGCCGCCGGTGCAGTGCTGCTCCAGGCCGGCCTTGCAGTTGTCGCACTCACGGCAGGAGTCGACGAGGCAGCCGACGCCCACACGGTCGCCGACCTTGTACTTGGTGACACCGGGGCCGACCTCGGAGACGATGCCCGCGATCTCGTGGCCCGGGACCATCGGGAAGATGGCCTCGCCCCAGCCCTCACGGGCCTGGTGGATGTCGGAGTGGCAGATGCCCGCGAACTTGATGTCGATCAGCACGTCGTGCTCGCGGACCGCGCGGCGCTCGATGGTGGTGCGCTCCAGGGGTGCCTTGGCGGCGGGTGCGGCGTATGCGGCGACAGTGGTCATGCCGGGGTTTCTCCTAGCGGGGGGTCCGTGCCCGGCTGCCTTCTGTCTGTCCATCCGTCCGGGCACGATCACCAGCGTGCCCCAGGAACGGGGATTCACCCAGGCCACGGCTCTGCGTACGTCCGGCGGTCCTACTACTGGCGGGGACAGGATGCTGTGCGTACGACCAGGAATACTTGACGTATGGACGACATGGCCGAGAACCGGACCGGAGGCGGCTCGCTGGACCGGCGTGCCGAGCTCAGCGAGTTCCTGCGCACCCGGCGGGCCCGGCTGAAGCCGGAGGACGTGGGGCTGCCGGACTTCGGGCGGCACCGCAGGGTGCCCGGGCTGCGGCGCGAGGAGCTGGCGCAGCTGGCGGGCGTCTCGGTGGCGTACTACACGCGCCTGGAGCAGGGCAACGGACGGAACGTCTCGGCGGAGGTCCTCGACGCGATCTCCCGCGCGCTGCGGCTGAGCGACGCCGAGCACGCGCACCTCATGCATCTGGCGAAGCCGAAGCAGCAGAAGAAGAAGGCGACCGCGCGGAGCGAGCAGGTGCGCGGTGCCGTGCGGCAGCTGCTGGACTCCATCGAGGTCCCGGCGTACGTCTCGGGGCGGCGCTCCGACATCCTCGCCTGGAACCGGATGGCGGCGGCGGTCTTCGGGGACTGGTCGCAGCTGCCGGTGCAGGAGCGGAACTGGGCCCGGCTGGTGTTCCTGAGGCCGGAGTACCGCGACCTGTTCGTGGAGTGGGACCAGAAGGCGTACGACATGGTCAGCTATCTGCGCATGAACGCGGGCTGCCATCCCGACGACCCGGCCCTGTCCGCCCTGGTGGGTGAACTCTCCGTCAAGAGCGAGGAGTTCAGGCGTCTGTGGGCCATGCACGACGTCAAGGAGAAGAACTACGGCGTCAAGCGGCTGTGTCACCCCCTGGTCGGTGAACTGACCCTCAACTTCGAGTCGTTCCCGCTGTCCGACGGCACCGAGCAGGCCCTGATCACCTACCACGCGGAGCCGGGCTCCCCGTCGGCGGAGGCCCTGCGACTGCTGTCCAGCTGGGGAACGGACGCGTTCCACGCGAGCCCTCAGCCCTGATACGGCCGCGCGGCTCCCCAGTTCCACCTCGGCACCGGCTGCTCGGCGGGCGGCTTCGCGTCGGGGCCGGAGAAGTACACCGCGAGCCGGGTGCCCCACTCCACGTAGGCGAGGAACGCCGAGCGGAACTCCGCGTCGGTGGGCAGGCCCGCCTCGTCGGCCGCGTCCTGGATGAGGTTGACCCAGCGGCGGCGCTGCGGCTCGGTGATGCCGCGGCCCATGTGCTTGGCGACCATGTGCCCGTGCCCGCCCTGTGTCTCGGAGTAGGCGGACGGCCCTCCGAAGACCTCCGCGAGCCACAGGGCGACATGCTCGGCGTGCTCGGGGGCCAGGCCCTCGAACACCGGGGCCAGGACGTCGTCGGCCAGGACCTTCTCGTAGAACACCGTGGTCAGCCGGGCGAAGGCCTCCGCGCCGCCGGCCCACGCGTACAGGGTGGGCACCGAGGCGCCGGCCCCCCGTACGGTCGTCGGCTTGTAGTGGCGCATCTCCTCGATGCTCTCGATGTACGGCTGGATCTCGGCGAGGAAGTCCGGGAACAGGTCCGACTTGCGGAAGCCCTCCAGGTGGTCCTCGGTGGAGGTCCAGGTGATGCGCAGGACGTAGTGCTCGAAGTCCTCCTCGCAGCGCGCCAGTTCGTAGTCGACGCACTGCGGGGCCGCCGCCAGTTGCACCGAGGCGTGGGTGTAGGCGGACAGGAACTCCGCCGAGCGGTCTGCCGGGATGCGGTAGCGGATGTACTCGACGGTCTCTGTGGTCATGTCCTTACACAAACACGGGCACCCCGCCGGAGGCTGCCCCTTTGACCCGGAGTTCGCTGAGGGCTCAGTCGGAGGCCGTCGGTCCGCGTGTGGACGTCACTTATCGGGACGCTGTCGCGTCGTACCGGTAAAGGAGGGAACCGTCATGAGCACACCGTCCGAGCCGGCCCTGAGCGCGATCATGGGTGAGCGGCGCCGGCTGATCAATCTCGCGTACCGGCTCCTCGGGTCCCTGGCGGACGCCGAGGACGTCGTGCAGGAGACGTACGCCCGCTGGTACGCCATGTCCGCCGAGCAGCGGCGGGCGATCAGGTCGCCGGGCGGCTGGCTGACCACGGTCGCCGGGCGCATCTGCCTGGACCTGCTCGGCTCGGCGCGGGCCAGGCGGGAGAGGTACGTCGGTGAGTGGCTCCCGGAGCCGCTGCCGGAGAGCGCGGAGTGGCCCGGTCCGCCGGCGGATCCGGCCGACCGGGTCACCCTCGACGAGTCGGTCGGCATGGCGTTCCTGGTGGTGCTGGAGTCGATGACCCCCGCCGAGCGGGTGGCGTTCATCCTGCACGACGTCTTCCGCTACCCGTTCCCCGACGTGGCCGAGATCGTCGGCCGTACTCCGGCGGCCTGCCGTCAGCTGGCCGTCTCCGCCCGTCGGCGTGTGCGGGAGGCGGGGCCTCCGGCGGCTTCCCCGGTCCGCGACGCGGGCGTGGTCCGGGATTTCAAGGAGGCCTGGCAGGCCGCGGACATCGCCGGTCTGGTCCGGCTTCTCGACCCGAACGCGGTGGCGACCAGCGACGGCGGGGGACTCGTCAGCGCCCTGCCCGTGCCGCTGCACGGCGGTGAGCCGATCGCCCGTTTCCTGGCCGGCCTCGTCACCGCGGCCTCAGGACTGGTCCTGGTGGAGCGCACGGTCAACGGCCGGCCCGGCCTGGTGGTCCAGGTGGACGACACCGTCCAGGCGGTCCTCGCCCTCGATGTCGAGGACGACCGGGTCACCCGTGTCTGGGCGGTGCGGAACCCGGAGAAGCTGCGGCCCTGGACGGCGGGCTGACGGCAACGGCAGGCTGACGGCATGCGAGAGGCCCGCCGGAAGCAGTGCTTCCGGCGGGCCTCCCCGCTATCGCTTCCTGCAGGTCACTTCCCGTAGTAGGCGTTGTAGATCGAGATCGTCGACTTGTTGCCCTTCTTGTCGGCGATCTTGGCGTGGAAGGAGATCGCCTTCCCCTTCGCCGGGTTCTTCACGGTGATCTTGCCGCCCGAGACCGTGACCTTCTTCCAGGTCTGGCCGTAGTCGTACGACACGTACACCGCGAGGGACTTCAGGTTGGAGCCCTTGGCGGAGCCCTCGACGGTCAGCGGGATCGTGGCCGTCTTGCCGGCCTCGACCCTGCTGTCCAGACCCGTCTTCGCGTTGAAGCGGACCATGGAGGCGGGCAGCTTGGTGAAGTCGGTCGTCTTCTTGGACGAGAACGTCCAGCTGGCGTCGATCCGGGTGGAGGCCGCCGCGACCTTGACGCTGCGCTTGACCGAGGTCGTCAGCTTGTAGTTGGCCTGGCCGGCCGGGACCTTGAACGTCTTCTCGCCGAACAGCGGGTCGTCGTTCGAGCCCACCTTGACGCCGTTCTTGTACAGCGTGGTGTTGACCGAGGTGAACAGCGAGGAACCGGCGTGGCCCTGGCCGTCCGCGAACAGCGGGAGGGAGCCGAGGATCTCGTTGCCGTCGCGGTACAGACCGAAGTTGGCGTTGAGATGCGGGCCGAAGACCGCGGTGTTGAAGGTCTTCGCGTACGACTTGCCGCCCTGGAAGGACTGCGCGGCACCGAGCGTGTAGAACGCGTCGGCGATCGGGAAGCCGTCCGGGTCGACACCGCTGTCCTGCTCGAAGTCCATCTCCCACTTGACGCCGCTGAGAGTGGACAGGTTCAGGGTGCGGGTGCCGGGCAGGGTCTGCTGAATGCCGATCGAGGAGGCGGAGAAGGAGCCGGGCAGCCAGCCCACGGCGCCGATCGAGCCCTTCTTGTTGCTCGCCGCCGCGCCCAGGCCGACCTTCACCTTGGCCAGCTCGCTCGCCTTGTAGTGCTTGGTGTAACCGGTGGCGAACTGCTTGACCTTGCCGCCGGCCACGGTGTCGTACTGCTCGGTGGCGCCCTTGCTCCAGTGGCCGTCGAACTGCTCGATGAGCGAGCCGTCGGTCACCTGCGGGCCGAAGTGCGCGGTACGGAAGCCCGCGTACGAGTCCAGGAACCAGCCGTAGCCGTAACCGCCGTTGGCCGTGTTGACCTGGAAGCCGGGCGAGGCGAACTCCGACTTGGCGGCCGTGTCCGGCACGGTGATGTCGACCGGCTTGGCCTTGCGCGCGTCCAGCGTGATCGTCGTGTTCTTGGTGACGTTCAGCTTCGGCTGGACCATCCAGTCGGCGCCCTTGGTGCCGTCCTCCGGGTCCACGAAGTACGCGGAGTTGAGGATGTAGGCGCCCTTGGGCGCGCGGACGGTGACCGAGCCGTCCTCCTCGTACGGCGTGAACCACTTGCCGTTGGCGAGGCCGGAGATGCCGGTCAGGTCCGCACCGTAGTTCTTGGTGGGCTTGCCGTCACGGTCGAGGACGTTCAGCGTGACGTCGTACGACTCGACCTCGCGCTGCACCGCGGCCGCCGTGCGGACGGTCTGGCCGCCGCCCGTCGCGGTCACGTACGCCGAGTAGGCACCGTCGAGCGTGCCGCCCAGCTTGGTGTTGACGACGAGGTCGACGGAGGCCTTGCCGCCGTTCGCCGGGACCGTCACCGTGGTGGCGCCCAGCTTGAAGAAGCCGGCCGGAGCGGCCTGCCCCTTCGGGTTGGTGGCCGTCGATGACAGCTTCAGCGTGACGTCCTTCGTACCGAGGTTGCGGTACGTCACCTGCTTGGTGACCGGCTTGTCGTCGGTGTGCGGCCACAGCTGCGTGCCGAAGCTCACCGACACCGGGTCGGCGATGACGGTCTGCTTGATGGCCTTGTCGACCTGAATACGGCCCGAACCCTGCTGGAACGGGGTGTACTTGCCGCCCTTGGTGGAACCCGTCAGGGCGCCCTTGAGCTCGGCGTAGCCCCAGTCCGGGTGCTCCTGCTTGAGGATCGCCGCCGCGCCCGCGACATGCGGGGTCGCCATCGACGTACCGGAGATGGTGAGGTAGCCGGCCGGCTTCTCGCCGACCTCCTTGGCGATGAGGCTGCCGGGAGCGGCGGCCGCGGTGATGTCCACGCCGGGCGCGGTCACATCGGGCTTGATCTGGCCGTCGAGGCCGGGGCCGGTGCTGGAGAAGGACGCCAGCTTGTCCTTGTCGTCGACCGCGCCGACGGTCAGAGCCGAGGCGGCGCTGCCCGGGGAGCCGATGGTCTGGTCGCCGAAGTCGCCCTCGTTGCCTGCGGCGATGGCGAACAGGATGCCCTTGGTCTCCGAGAGCTTGTTGACCTCGGCTTCCAGCGGGTCGATCGCCGGGGTGTCGCCGCCGCCCAGGCTCAGGTTGACGACGTCGGCGCCCTGCTCGGCCGCCCACTCCATGCCGGCGAGGATCTCCGAGTCCTCGCCGAAGCCGTCGTCGCTGAGCACCTTGCCGTTGAGGAGCTTGGCGCCCGGCGCCACGCCCTTGTACTTGCCGTTCGACTTCTTGCCGGTGCCCGCCGCGATGGAGGCGACGTGGGTGCCGTGGCCGAACTTGTCGGTCGCGTCGGCGGAGGTCGAGAAGTTCTTCGAGGCGATCACCTGGTCCTTGAGGTCCGGGTGGGTCGCGTCGACACCGGTGTCCAGGACGGCGATCTTGACGCCCTTGCCGTCGTAGCCGGCTGCCCAGGCGGTCGGGGCGCCGATCTGCGGCACGGACTTGTCGAGGCTGGCCTTGCGGACGCCGTCGAGCCAGACGTGCGCGATGCCGGAGGCGGTCTTGTCGCCGTTGGTGACCGCGTCCCACAGCTCGGGCGCGTCCTCCTTCGGCGTCTGCACCGCGTCGGCGTTCAGCGAGGTCAGGGTGTGGCGGAGCGTGCCCGCGTCCCGGACGTCGCCCTTGGCCGCGCTCGCGGCGCCCTTGTAGCCGACGATCACCTTCAGTCCCTTGCTCTGGGACTTGCGGGTGGCGGCCTTGTTGAGCTCGGTGACGTCGAACAGGCGCTGGTCGAGCTTGCCGCTCGACACCAGGCGCACGACGTCGGACGGCAGCACAAAGGTGTGGCCGTCGGCCTTGCGGAGCTGGACGGGTATGTGTTCCCGGCCCTTCGCGGGCTCCAGGCCCACGACACGGCCCTTCGCGTCGACGACGACGCGGTCACCGGTGATCAGGGTGATGCGGTGCTTGGGTGCGAGCTGTGCCTTGTTGGTCTGCGCGACGCTCGCGGTCTGCTGCGCGTCCGCCGACGCCGGGCTGGTCATGCCCGCCGCGAGCGCTACCGCGGCCGCCGTGGCGATCGTGGCCACGCATGCCTTTTTCACTTGTCTGCGCAAGATTCCCCCTTGCAGAAGGACCGGGTGAATTCCCCGTTCACCCGGGCGGGGGGAGACTCGCACGCCTATGCGTGCACCCCCCGGTTCCCGAAGTATGCCGAGGGGTGATCACGACCTCAATAGACAACCGGCTGACAGCAAAGTCTGTTACAAGACTGCCGGATTCAGGGGGTGTTGGGGCTTCGGCCGCCGAGGCTTCCGGTCAGGAGGGGGCGTTCTCCTTCACCGTGATCCTCCCTTTGCGGATGGTGGCGACGCGCGGGGCCTTCCGCGCGATGGCGGAGTCGTGGGTGACCATGATGAAGGTCAACCCCAGCTCCTTCCACATGCGTTCGAGTACGTCCATGATCTCGTCGCGCATCGACTCGTCGAGGTTGCCGGTGGGTTCGTCGGCGAGGAGCACCTTCGGCTGCTTGACGAGGGCGCGGGCGATGGCGACCCGCTGCTGCTGTCCTCCGGACATCTCGGAGGGCAGGTGCGCGAGCCGTTCCCCGAGCCCGACGGAGGTGAGGGCCTCGGCCGCCCGCTCGCGCCGCTCCCTGGCCTTCACGCCCAGGGGTACGAGGGCGGTCTCGACGTTCTCCTGGGCGGTGAGGGTGGGGATGAGGTTGAAGGACTGGAAGACGAACCCGATGTTCTCGCTGCGGACCTTCGTCAGCCTGGCCTCCGACAGCTTCGCCAAGTCGGTGCCGTCCAGGACGACTTCGCCCTCCGTGGGCTTGTCCAGGCCGCCGAGCATCTGGAGGAGGGTGGACTTGCCGCCGCCGGTGGGCCCCTGGATGACGAGCCGGTCCCCGTCGGCGATGGTGAGATCGACACCGGCGAGCGCGTCGACGGTGTCCTTGCCTCGGGAGTAGCGCTTGGTGACGCTTCTGAGTTCGTACATGGTGAGCTCCTGGGTGGGGTGGGGTTCGGGGCGTGCGGTGGGGTGTCGGGGTCGTGCGGTGGGGTTCGGGGGGCGTGCGGTGGGGTGTCGGCCGCGGGTGAGCGGGGGCCGGTCGCGCAGTTCCCCGCGCCCCTCGGTGGGTGCGCCGGGCGTACGTCGAGAGGCGCCGGGGCTGCGGTCCTTTCCGCCGCCCCGGCCGACCCTGCTACTCGACCCGGCGCAACGCGTCCGCCGGCCGCAAGCGGGACGCCCGCCAGCCGCCGAAGGCCCCGGCGATGAGACCGCCGGCCACCGCCAGGCCCACCGCGATCGCGACCGTCGTAAGGCTGACCGGCGCGGTCAGGGCGACGTCCATGGTCTTGGCGGCCGCCCGTCGGCCGAACCCCCCGAAGCCACCGGGACCCTCCGCCCCGCCTCCACCACCACCGCCGCCCAACTGGGCCTGCAGCGTGGGGCTGATGGCCGTCACGGCGTACGCCCCCGCCAGGCCCAGCGCGATGCCCAGCGCGCCACCCAGCAGGCCGTTGACCATGGCCTCGCCGACGACCTGGCGGGTCACCCGCCCCGACTTCCACCCCAGCGCCTTGAGCGTGCCGAACTCCCGCACCCGGCGCGACACCGCGGACGAGGTCAGCAGCCCGGCGACGAGGAAGGCGGCGATCAGGACGGCGATGGACAGCCACTTGCCGACGTTGGACGCCAGGGAGGAGGCCGTGGACAGCGACCCGGACACCGTGTTCGCGAGATCCGCCGAGGTCGTCACCGTCGTACCCGAGATGTTCTTCTGGATCGACGACTTGACGGAGTCGATCCTCTGCGAGTCGGTCGCCTTGACGTAGATCGTGGTGACCTTGTTCTTCGAGTCGCTGAGGGTCTGCGCCTGGGTGAGCGGGATGTAGACGTTGGCGGCCGCGTCCCCGCTGTCCGCGGTGGCGATGCCGATCACCGTGAACTTGACGCTCTTGATGGTGAGGGTGGAACCGACCTTGAGCTTCTTCTCCTTGGCGTACGCGGAGTCGAGCACGGCGACCTTGGCGTCGGTCTCGGTCGTCTTGAACGTACGGCCGCTGGTGAGCTTGGAGGAGGTCAGCGGGCCGAGGGCGGGCTTGGTGACGTCGGTGCCGTAGACGGAGTAGTTGTTGACGTCGAAGTCGGCGCCGCCGCCCCGCACTTCACCCTGCGGCTGCCCGGTGCCGCCGCCCTCCCGGCGGAAGCCGCCGCCTTCGCCGCCCCCGTTGCCGTTCTGCTGGAACTCGCCTCGGGTGAACTGGCCGTTGATCTTGATGACCTGCAGGCTCAGCCCGCCGACCGCGTCGGAGACACCGCTCTGCTGGTCGACCTTGGTGACGGTGGAGGTGGACAGGGTCTGGAAGCCCTGCACCATCACGCGGTCGCTGCTCTGTTCCGCGTCGGAGCCGTTGGCCTGCGCGTCGAACCGGAAGCGCGGCCGGTCGGACGAACCGGCCTGCGGCTGGGCCGCCTTGGTGACGGTCATGTCGGTGCCCAGCCCGTACAGCGACTGGAGCACCTTGTCCTGGGCCTTGCCCATGCCGGACGACACGGAACTGACCACGATGACCAGCGCGATCCCGAGCGCGAGCCCGGAGGCGACGACGAGGGCCGCCTTTCTGCGGCGGCGCAGTTCGCGCCTCAGGTAGGTGAAGAACATGGCCGCAAGCTAGGTACGACGCGTGATGACTCCATAAGCCACGTATAAGAGCTGCATGAGAAGGCTGTCCGGAAGCCAGGAATCCCCCCGGACGAACCTGTCAGGACCGGCCACCGCGCCCTGACGGCGAGGGCCGTCCTCTCCGTGTCATTCCCCGGCCGGCCAGCGGATCTGCACGGCCGTGATCTCCTGGGCGGGCCCCGTGGAGTCCTCGGCCGCCGACAGGTCGACCACCGTCTGGGTGAAGAGGTGGTGGACTCGTGGGTCGACCCACTCCGCCGGCGCCGACGGCCATGCGCAGGTACAGCGCAGCAGCCATCCCGGCCCGTCGCACGCGAAGATCCGCGTCGGCTGGAGGATCCGCTGTCCGTCGCGTACGACGGGCACCTGGGCGCGGACCTCGAAGCCGAGGCTTCCGACGGCTTCCTCCGCGCTGCCGCCCTGGTCTCGGACACCCTGGGCGACCTTCGGGCGGACCGTGTCCCAGAGCGGGCCCGTCGGAGCCCGGAACACCTGGAGGCCGAGAGCCTGGTCGCCGAGGGACACGACCACTCCGACGATGCGGTCACCGGCGGTCAGCGGATGCAGCACGGCTCCCTCCAGCCGCGGCACGCGCAGCACGCCGCGGTCGAGGCGTGCCATGTCGGTCGCCGGTTCGGCCGCGTCCCAGGGACCGCACTCGCCGTCCCGCACCCGGGGCCGGGTCACCTCGCCCGACTCCATGATCTCGGTCCACAAGGACTCCGCCTCGTCGAGGAGGGTGTCGAGGGCGTCGGATGGCGTACCTGGAAGGTTCAGATAGGCCAGGATCAGGGCCGGCAATTCGTCCCAACGGAACTCGCCGTACCGCTGTGCGAGGGCGATGCCGTCGAGCCCATCGCGCAGAGTCGCGGACAGCACCCTCGCGCCGGGCCGGGCGGAAGTCTCCGCGAGCATGGGTTCCTCGGCGTCGACGAGCAGGGCGGCCGCGATGATCAGCGCCCCCGGCGTCACCCGGTCCCAGACCCCGAACTCCGCCTTTTCGAGACTGTGTGCGGACAGAGTCCCGTCCCGCGCGTACTGCTCGACGAACTCTTGAGCAGCCGCCCTGGCGCCGCTCACGAGAAGCCCTCTGACGCCGTCACAGTGCCGGCCCACCTCCAACGCGAACGACTTCCGCCCAGGAGACTTGAGCAAGCCCCCGCAGTGTTTGTGGCAGTTCTCGTGCCAGCGACACCAGTTGGCCCTCCTCGGCCACGACGATGCATCCGCCCCAAGGATGATGGTCAAGAGGAACCACACACGCGCATTCCGCACCCGCGCATCCCGCAAGGTACTGCCAGGTGGCCGACTGATGCGCAGACTCCACCGGGACGTTTCCCTCGGCTTCCACTGCCAGCAGAGCCCGCCCCACTATGCCCATCGACAACGCACACCAGTTGCGCGGCGATTTCCCGGGCGGAACGTGAAGTCATGGATTTCCGCCGACCCGGGATGCACGGCCGACCACTCCGACAGCACCTTCAGGCCGCGCGGTGTCTTCATAACGCTGTCGGCGACAATCTCGCGCACCATCGCCGGGTACCGCTCCATGAAGCCGCTCGGCGCACGCGAAGAGGAACTGGTCGCGTACCACGTCCCCTGCGCAAACCATTCGAAGTGGCCCCATGCTGCACTGAGCTCAGCGACCAGGACCGCCTCATCGTCCGGATGCGCCGCCAGCCACAGTGCACCGAACCCGACATCAGGCGCACTGCTCGGGCCCGCCGGCAAAGCACACAATTCAGCTGTACCCCCAGGAGGAACCACAAAAGGCGGCCACCTCCGAGGAGGTGGCCGCCTTTCCGTGTCAGCCGGTCCGCGTCCCTCAGACCGCCGAGCCCGCCTTCCAGTCCGCCCAGCTCAGGTTCCAGCCGTTGAGGCCGTTGTCCGGGGCCACCGTCTTGTCGCCGGTGTTCTTGACGACCACGACGTCGCCGACGATCGAGTGGGTGTACATCCAGTAGCCCGCGGTGCCGGTGTCGTTGGCGCCCTTGGTGTCGGAGAGGCCCACGCAGCCGTGGCTGGTGTTCACGGAGCCGAAGATGGACTTGGCGCCCCAGTAGTTGCCGTGCATGAAGGTGCCGGAGTTGGTGAGCCGGATGGCGTGGGGCACGTCCTTGATGTCGTACTCGCCCTTGCCGTCGTCGTCGGTGAAGCCCACGGTCGCGCCGTTCATGCGCGTCTCCTTGAACTTCTCGGACATCACCATGACGCCTTCGTACGTCTTGTTGTCGGGCGACCCCGCGGAGATCGGGATCGTCTTGATCGTCTGGCCGTTCTGCGTGACCTTCATCTGCTTGGTCTTGGCGTCGACGTACGAGACCTGGTTGCGGCCGATCTTGAAGGTGACCGTCTTCTGCTGGACGCCGTAGACACCGTTGGCGCCCTCCACCCCGTCGAGCGCGAGCTTCAGCGTGACGGTGGAGTTCTCCTTCCAGTAGTCCTCGGGGCGGAAGTCGATGCGGTTGGCGTTGAACCAGTGACCGACGACCTCCTGACCGCTGCTGGAGGAGACGGTGATGCCCTTCTGGACGGCCGCCTTGTTGGTGATCGCCTTGTCGAAGTTGATCGACACCGGCATGCCCACGCCGACTGTCGAGCCGTTCTCCGGCGTGAAGTTGCCTATGAAGCTGTTGGCCGGGGAGACCGTCGTGAAGGAGGCGTTCTCGTGGGCGGCGAGCCCGTCGGAGTCCTTGGCCTCGGCGGCGACCTTGTAGGTCGTCGAGCGCTCCAGCTGGGTGTCGGGCTTCCAGCTGGTCTTGTCGGCGGACAACTCGCCGGGGACCTTCGTGCCGTCCGCGGTCGTCATCGTCACGTCGGTGAGCGTGCCCTTGCTCACGGTGACGGCGGCGGAGTTGTTGATGGAGGCGTTGTCCGTGCCGTCCTTGGGCGTGATCTTGATCTCGGCCTGGGAGCTCTTCTTGGCCGCCGCCTCGTCGGCCTTGGCCTGCGAGGTGTCGTTGCCGCCGCTGCCCGACGAGGAGTCGTCGCCACCGGAACAGGCCGAGAGCACCAGCACCCCGCCGAGCAGAGCGGACGCGACCGTCAGGCCCCTGCGCCGCTTACTGACCGTCATCACACGCTTCTCCATCGTTGCCGAATCCCAGAAACCCCGAGAGTCCCCGTCAATAAAAACTAAACGCTACGACCGGTTCGTCCCGTTCCACCTTCTCGGAAGGTGTGGGGCACACCACGTCCGCCGTGGCGGAAGGTGCGTCTGTCGGTCCGTGCGACCCCTGAGACGACGAAACCCCGGACGGCGGTTGCCGCCCGGGGTCACGAATTTCCCGAGCACGCTCAGCCGACGACCTCTTCTTCTTCGTCCTCCTCGACATCATCCCCGTCGAGATCCCAGTCCGGCGAATCCGGGTCGTAGTCGATCTGTTCGCTGCTCCAGGAGGCCTGGGCCAGTTCGACCCCCGGCACCTCCCCCACCAGGTCGAACGGGTCCACGAGATAGGCGAGCGCCTCCGCAGTGTCTTCCGTCACAGCGCCCTCGGCGTGGGCCCGCTCCTCGTCCGGCATGTCCGGATCCTCCGCGATCCGTGCCAGCGCGGCCCGGGTCACGGCCTCCTGGTCGTCGACCTCGACGACGAGTTCCACCCGAAGCCGTACAAAACGTGATGTCTCTTCAGTGCTCATGCCCGGAGCGTAAAGCCCATGGCTCCCGTGACTTTCCCGTGACCCGCGCCTTTCACTAACATCGCCCCACACGGCCAATTCGCCAGCACCACAAGGGGATCGATATTCCGTGTCATCCGTTCGCCGTCCGTTGCTGACCGCCACCGCCGCGGGGACCCTTCTGGGCGCCCTGTGGTTCGTCCCGTCCGCCAACGCGACTCAGGACCAGCCGGTCAGAACAGAGCCGTCCGTGCAGGCCACGGCGCAGGCGCGGGTCACGACCACGAGCACGCAGACGTCCACGGACAGCGTCCGCCTCGCCGACACCGGCAGCTTCGACACCACGCCGTACGTCGTCGGCGGCACCCTCTTCCTCACGCTGGGTGCCGGCTTCGTCGTCTACTCGGTACGGCGGGAACGGCTGGGCTTTTAAACGCGCTTGACGCGCTCTTGACGCAAGCTTCATAGTCCGCGCATGAAGAGATCATGGACGGCGCGCACCGGTGTCACGGCGACCATGGGCGTGCTGTCGCTCGCGCTCGTCACGGGCTGCGGCGGCTCGGACGGCGACTCGAAGGCGGCCGCCGGCCCCCGGCAGTCGGAGGCGCCCGCCTCGCCGGCCACGACCGCCGCGAAGGCGCTCGGCTCGGCCGAGCTGGAGAAGCTGCTGCTCGTCCAGAGCGATCTGCCCAGGGACAAGGTCGCCGACGGCGACGCCACCCTGCCGAAGTCCCGGAGCGAGCTGAAGACGGACAAGGCCGCGTGCGCCCCGCTCGCCTACGCCCTGACCGGCCTGCCCCCGGGCGACACGGACGCGGGCGCGAGCAACACCGTCACGTCGGAGGAGCGCACGGGAGACGCCTTCGACGTCACGATGACCAGTGTGGGCCTCTCCTCGTACGGGGGCGACGGCGCCGCACAGGCCCTCAAGGCCGTCTCCGAGGGGATCGCCGCCTGCTCCGGCGGGTTCGGCATCACGGCCCAGGGCGAGGAGTTGAAGATCACCAAGGTCGCCGCGGGCAAGGCCTCCGGCAAGGGTGACGAGTCGGTGGCCTTCGTCGTGGACGCCGACATGGACGGCGAGGGCACGGGCGCGTTCACCGTCGAGGTGGTGCGCGTCGGCTCACTCGTCTCCACGTACTACTCGGTCGACTTCGCCTCGATCGAGAGCGGCAGGACGTCCGCCGTCCCGCTCGCGGTGATCGACGCCCAGGTAGGCAAGCTCGCGTAGTGCTCCGGGCCCCGCCGCCGCCGTACGGCGGGGCCCGTCGCGCTCTACCGCAGCGGCCCGGTGACGGCCTCCACCGCCGACACCAGCCGCCCCTCCCGCACGAACACGTCGGCCGCCGCGAGGTCCGGCGCCAGGAACCGGTCGGGACCGGGACCCTCGACTCCCGCCTTGCGTACGGCGGTGATGGCGGCCTGGGTCGCCGGCGCCGGGCTCAGACCCTCACGCAGCTCGACGGCGCGCGAGGCGGCGTAGAGCTCGACGGCGAGGACCCGGGTGAGGTTGTCGACGGCGGTGCGCAGCTTGCGCGCGGCCGACCAGCCCATCGAGACGTGGTCCTCCTGCATCGCGGACGAGGGGATCGAGTCCGCGGACGCGGGCACGGCCAGCCGCTTCAGCTCACTGACCAGCGCGGCCTGGGTGTACTGGGCGATCATCAACCCCGAGTCCACGCCGGCGTCGTCGGCGAGGAACGGGGGCAGCCCGTGGGAGCGGTTCTTGTCGAGCAGCCGGTCCGTGCGCCGCTCGGCGATCGACGCGAGGTCGGCGACGGCGATGGCGAGGAAGTCAAGAACATAGGCGACCGGCGCGCCATGGAAGTTGCCGTTGGACTCGACCCGACCGTCGGGCAGCACCACAGGGTTGTCGACCGCGGAGGCCAACTCCCGCTCCGCCACCAGCCGCGCGTGGGCCATGGTGTCCCGCCCGGCGCCGGCGACCTGCGGTGCGCAGCGCACGGAGTAGGCGTCCTGGACCCGGGGCGCGTCGTCCTGGTGGTGCCCGGTGAGCTCCGAACCCTCCAGCACGGCCAGCATGTTGGCCGCGGAGTCCCCCTGCCCCGGATGCGGCCGGATGGCGTGCAGCTCGGGAGCGAGCACCCTGTCGGTACCGAGCAGCGCCTCCAGGCTCAACGCGGCGGTGATGTCGGCGGACTTGTAGAGCATGTCCAGGTCGGCGAGCGCCATGACCAGCATGCCGAGCATGCCGTCGGTGCCGTTGAGAAGGGCGAGCCCCTCCTTCTCCTTCAGCTCGACGGGTGCGATCCCGTGCTCGGCGAGCAACTCACCGGCGGGCCGCACCACCCCGTCGGACCCCTCGGCGTCCCCTTCTCCCATCAGGGTGAGGGCGCAGTGCGACAGCGGCGCGAGATCACCGGAGCAGCCGAGAGAGCCGTACTCGTGCACGACCGGCGTGATCCCGGCGTTGAGCACGTCGGCCATGGTCTGCGCGACCTCTGGCCGCACTCCCGTGTGTCCCGAGCAGACGGTCTTGAGCCGCAGGAACATCAGCGCCCGTACGACCTCCCGCTCCACCCGCGGCCCCATTCCCGCGGCGTGCGAGCGGACGATGTTCCGCTGCAACTGGGCCCGCAGCTCCTGGCTGATGTGCCGGGTCGCGAGGGCGCCGAAGCCGGTGCTGACGCCGTAGACGGGCTCGGGCTTGGCCGCGAGGGCGTCCACGATCCCGCGGGCCGCGGCGAGGGCGGCGACCGCCTCCTCGGAGAGCTCGACGCGGGCACCCTCCCGCGCCACGGCAAGGACGTCGGACGCGGTGACCCCGGACGTCCCCACCACCACAGTGTGCATATCCATATTCAGGAGCGTACGCACTGAATTCCTGGATGTCACTAGTGGGTCGGGGTTACGCCCCTTACAAGCGGCGCCCCCCTCAGGGCTGCCGCCCCCGGAACTTCCGCCGCTCCGGCGTCTGCCCGGAAGAAGCGGCATCGGCCAGCCGTACGACGGGATCGTCGGCCCCTCCCCGGCCCGCGACGACGGGCCGGTCGGCACGCTCGGCCTTGGCCCGGTACTGCGCGGCGTCGGCCAGCCGGAAGAGCCGCCTGGCGGACCGCACGGGGCCGATGGAATCCCCGGTCGAGGCGACCCCGCAGGCCACCCCCTCCCCCAGCTCCAACTCACCGGCCCGCCGGCACAGTTCATCGGCCGCCTTGACCACCTCGTCGGCGGGCGGCCCGACGGCGAGCAGACAGAACTCGTCCCCTCCGAGCCGCGCCGCCAGGGCTCCCGGCAGCATGGCCCCGCACAGCGACAGCACCGACCCGAAACGTTCCAGCAGACGGTCGCCCACCGCGTGCCCCTGGGTGTCGTTGACCCGCTTGAGCCCGTTGAGATCGCACACGACGAGACTGACGACGACCCCGTCCCTCTTGTGCCGGTCGACGGCCTCGTCGAGCCGCACGTCGACGGCACGGCGATTGGCGAGCCCGGTCAGCGCGTCCGTGAACGCCAGCCGTCTCGCCTCCTCCAGCCGCTCCGCCTGCGCGATACCGGCGGCGACCACGGCGGCCAGCACGGTGGCGAAGTCGGCGTCCTCCCGCCCGAAGACGGGGGCCCCGGTGGGGCGGGCGACATACAGCTCGCCCCAGGCCCGCCCGTTCAGCACGATGGGGGCCACGACACAGCTCCCCCGCCCCCTCCTGCGCAGGGCGGCGACCCGCTGATGCACATATCCCGGCCGCCCTCCGGCCGCCGGCCCCTCCGCCGTCTCCACCCACGCGTTCGGCTCCCCGCCCCCGGCCCACCGCTCGTGCAGAAACTCGGTGATCTCCGGGAACTGATGCACCGGATATGCCTCACCGTCGGGAAACTCCTCCTCCCCGGCGGCCCGCTCCCCCACGTTCACCAGCACCCTGAGCCGCCCGAGCTCCCGCTCCCACACGGACAACGCGGCGAAACTCCCCCCGAGCGCACGGCACGCCCCGGCGGCAGCGGCCCGCCACGCCTCCCGCGAGCCGTGCGCCGCCGCCATCCCCTGCGCCAACGCGACAACCGCCGCCAGCCGCATGTCCTCACCCATCACCCCAGGCTAGGGAGGATTCGGGCGGGGGCCGGTTGTGGTTGGGCCGTTAGAGGGCCGGTGCGGTTGTCGGGCGACTGCCGGCCGGTGGGGGCTGGTCGCGCAGTTCCCCGCGCCCCTAAGGAGCTTCAGTCGCCGACGGTGCGAAGGGGACGGGGTGGGGGGTGTCCGCCCGCAGCGGCCGGCGTCCGTTACCGAGCACTGCTCAAGTGACCGAGCCGCCGGACCGAGGACGGATACCCCCCACCCCGGCCCCGACCCCCAACGCACCCGCACGCGCTACAACAGCCCCCACCGAACCGAAGCAGGCCGCCGCAGGCATCCAGGGGCGCGAGACTGCGTCGATGTGCGGTTCCGCCGCGTGGGCGCAAAACGCCCGCCCCCACCAACCCGCACCCGGCACCGCCCCGCCACCCCAGCCACCGTCACTCCCCAGGCCACCGAGGCACCCGCCGCTCATTGAACGCCGCCACCCCCTCCGCCCGATCCCCGGAGAACGCCACCGAACGCCACGCCGCGTCCTCCACCTCCAGTCCCGCCCGCAGATCCAACCCCTGCCCCAGCCGCAACGCCCGCTTCGCCGCCCGCAACCCCACAGGCGAGTTCGCTGCGATCCGCCCCGCCAGCTCCAGCGCCTCGGACCGGTCCTCCCCGGCCTCCACCAGCTGATCCACGAGCCCCAGCCGATGCGCCTCCTCCGCCTCCAGCCTCCGCGCCGTGAAGATGAGCTCCGCCGCCCGCGCCGCCCCCACCCGCCGAGGCAGCAGCTGCGTCCCCCCGCCCCCGGGAATCACCCCCACCGACACCTCCGGCAACCCCACCACCGCCGTACGGTCGGCCACGATCAGGTCGCACGACAGCGCCAGCTCGAACCCCCCGCCCAACGCGAACCCGTGCACCGCGGCGATCGTCGGCACAGGCAGCTCCAGCACCCCCGTGTACGCCCCCCGGGCCACCGGCCGCTGCCGCAGCAGCTCCGCGTCGCTGAAGGAGTTCCGCTCCTTCAGGTCGGCCCCCACGCAGAAGGCCCGTTCATGGGTGGAGGTCACCACGACCACCCGTACCCCCTGATCACCCGCCAGCGCGGCACAGGCGGCGGCGACGGACCGTGCCATCTCGGTGGAGACCGCGTTCATCGCCTTGGGCCGGTCGAGCACGAGCTCGGCGACACCGTCCTCCCCGTGCCGCCGTACCAGCACGAACTCCCCGAACCGCTCCTCGGCCATGACACCCTCCCGGTTAACGCGGGTTAACAAGAACGCTCCGATCATCGCAGCCCCACCCCCCGCCGTGAAAGGTTCCCGCCGACCCACCCGACACCCCGTTCGAGTGACATCCCGCCCAACTCCTCCCCGACCGCCCACGGCAGCGCATAACGTGCGCCCGGCCACGGCGCACAGGGGGCGCGGGCATCCAGGGGAGGAAGCATGACGGCGACGACGATGACGACAGGACCGACGGCGGACGGCGGCACCCGCCTGTTCGGACCGCGCGGCCGCCACCGCAAGCCCCGCCCCCGCAAGGTCCTGCTCGCCGCGGGCGGTCTCGCCCTGGCCGCGGGCGCCCTGAGCCTCGTACGGCTGACCCCCGACGCCGGACTGGGCGGCTACGGCGCGACGGAGCCGGACCCCCAGGCCGCCCCGGGCACGGACACCGACATCGACCTCGTCCCGGGGACAGGCGCAGGCCCCGGCACGGAGCGGGCGACGAACACCTCCGCCACCGTGGGCGCCGTCCCGCTGGTGAGCCCGTCGTCGACGACAGCGATGGGCGGCATCTCCGCGACCCCCACCCCGGGCGCCGCCCCGGCGGCCCCGGCGGCGTCCGCGACCGCAGCGACCGCCGCGACCGTCGTCCCACTGCCCCGCGGGGCGGCCCCCACGACGATCCCGGAGGCACCGAACACCCCGGCTCCGGCTCCCACGGCGACCGCGCGGCCCCACTCACCGGCGACGAGCGCCGCCCCAGCGCCGGGCCGGACCGCACCCCCACCGGCCCCCGCACCGGCGCCCACGGCTCAGCCCACCCACGCGCCGCAGCCCGCCCCGGGCCTGTGCGTGCCGATCATCGGCCTGTGCGTGCAGCAGCGCGGCTAGGAGGGACCCACGTCCCGGCGGGTCAGCAGCCAGGGCTCGACGACGCCGAGTCCACGCACCGGCCGCTGCCACATCGGCTGGAGCGCGAAGCGGTACGTCGGCGGCTCCTCGCCCTCCTTCTCGGCGGCGGCCGCGGCCTCGGCCGCCTCGGCCTCGGAGGCGGGCGCGTCGCCGTGGCGGATCAGCTCCTCGGCGAAGGCGGTGTCGACGAGCACGGCGTCCCGGGGAGCTATCGAGGTCAGCCGGGAGGCGAGGTTCACCGTCGTACCGAAGACATCGCCCATCCGAGTGGTCACCGTGCCGAAGGCGATGCCGACGCGCAGCTCGGGCATGGTCTCGTCGTTCGCCATGGTCTCGATCAGGCGCAGGGCGATCTCGGCGGCCACCGCGGCGTCGTCGGCCGCGTACAGCACCTCGTCGCCGAGGGTCTTGATGAGCCGCCCGCCCCGGGCCGCCACGAGATCCGCGGCGGTGGTCTCGAAGGCCTCGACGAGCTCGCCGAGTTCCTCCTCCTCCATCCGGCGGGTCAGCCGCGTGAACCCGACGAGGTCGGCGAAGCCGACGCACAGCCGCCGGTCGACCATCTCCTCGTCGTCGGCGGCCTGCACGACCCGCCCCGCCGAGGCGGAGAGCTGGCGGCGCCAGACGTAGACGAGGAACTCCTCCAGTTCCGGCAGGAGCAGCTCGATGATCGGGTACGTCACCTCGGTGCGGGTCATGCCCGGCTCCGGGGGGTCGGTCAGGCCCTCCAGGAAGGAGTCGATCTGCCACTCGGCCAGCCGGGCGGTGGTCTGCCCGGTGGACCGCGCCACCTGTACGGCCATGGCCTCGCTCAGCAGCCCCGCCTCGACGAGACCGGCGAGCCGGCGCAGCGCGAGGACGTCCGCCTCGGTGAACGCCTTGGCCTGGCCGACGTCGGCGAAGCCCATCGCCCGCCAGAAGCGGGTCGCGAGCTCCATGGAGACGCCGGCGGTGCGGGCCGCCTGAAAGGGGGTGTAGCGCCGCTCGGCGCCGAGGATGAGCTGCTCGAGACGCACGGCGAGCGGGTGCGGGGTCGCGTCCGCGCCGGAGCCCGTGTCGTCTGCGGTCACGCCTGCTGCCCTTCCGATCTGTCACGGTCAGGTATCGACCGGCCTCAACTGTACGGCAGGTGTGCCGCAGCTCACGTCCTCACTCCGTTAAGTGGAGGAGGGAGACCCTGGCACGCCGACGCCCTCGGTCGACTGCGGGCCGTCCGTGGCTGGTCGCGCCCCTGAGGATCTCAGCTCACGCCGGTCGCAAGTGGACGATGTCTCCGGCGCCCACCGGCTCCTGCACGCCCTCCTTCGTCGCGATCACCAAGCGGCCGTCGCCGTCCACCGCCACCGCCTCTCCCTCCAACGCACGATCACCCGGCAGCTCCGCCCGTACCGTCCTTCCCAGCGTCGCGCACCCCGCCGCATACGTCTCCTGCAAGCCGCTCACGGTCGGATCGCCCGCCGCCGCCCGCCACCGCTCGTACCACTCCTCCAGGGAGCGCAGGACGGCCCGCAGCAGGGGGTCCCGGTCCGTGCTCACCGCTCCGGCCAGCGCCAGCGATCCGGCGCCGGGGACCGGCAGCTCGTCCTCCCGGAGCGTGACGTTGATGCCGACGCCGACGACGACGCCGTCCTCGCCCGCCCGTTCCGCGAGGATCCCGCCGGCCTTGCGTTCCTCGCCGCCCACGGTCACCAGGAGGTCGTTGGGCCACTTCAGGGCCGTGTCGACGCCCGCCGCCCGCGACAGGCCCGTCGCCACGGCCACGCCTGTCAGCAGCGGCAGCCAGCCCCAGCGGGCGACCGGGACGTCGGCCGGGGTCAGCAGGACGGAGAAGAACAGGCCCGACCGCGGCGGAGCGGTCCAGTGGCGGTCCAGGCGGCCACGACCGGCGGTCTGTTCCTCGGCGACGAGGACCGCGCCCTCGGCCGCCTTGCCCGCGTTGGCGCGGGCGACCAGGTCGGAGTTGGTGGAGCCGGTGCCGGCCACCACCTCGATCCCGGACCAGAGCCCGCCCTCCCGCACCAGCCCGCGGCGCAGCGCGGCGGCGTTGAGGGGCGGCCGGTCGAGATCCGACCAACGGCTGTCGTCTCCTGAAACATCTCGCGGCGTCATGCAAGCCACCCTAGGTGTGTGAAACGCCGCACTGCTGATTCGTAGGGGCACCACTACTCTACGGATGAGTAACCGTCCCCCCTTTTGAGCAGGCAGGGAGCCGCGAGACCGATGTCCGAGCCGGAAGAGATCGACATCCACACCACCGCGGGCAAGCTCGCGGATCTCGAGCGCCGCGTCCAGGAGGCGACGCACGCCGGCTCCGCACGTGCCGTCGAGAAGCAGCACGCCAAGGGCAAGCTGACGGCCCGTGAGCGCATCGAGCTGCTCCTCGACGAGGGCTCTTTCGTGGAGTTGGACGAGTTCGCCCGTCACCGCTCCACCAACTTCGGGCTGGAGAAGAACCGGCCGTACGGCGACGGTGTCGTCACCGGGTACGGCACCGTCGACGGCCGCCCGGTCGCCGTGTTCTCCCAGGACTTCACCGTCTTCGGCGGCGCGCTGGGCGAGGTCTACGGGCAGAAGATCGTCAAGGTGATGGACTTCGCGCTGAAGACGGGCTGTCCGGTCATCGGCATCAACGACTCCGGCGGCGCCCGGATCCAGGAGGGTGTGGCCTCCCTCGGCGCCTACGGCGAGATCTTCCGCCGCAACACCCACGCGAGCGGTGTCATCCCGCAGATCAGCCTGGTCGTCGGGCCCTGCGCCGGCGGAGCCGTGTACTCCCCGGCGATCACCGACTTCACGGTGATGGTCGACCAGACCTCGCACATGTTCATCACCGGCCCGGACGTCATCAAGACGGTCACCGGCGAGGACGTCGGCTTCGAGGAGCTGGGCGGCGCCCGTACCCACAACGCGGTGTCCGGCGTGGCGCACCACATGGCCGGGGACGAGAAGGACGCCGTCGAGTACGTCAAGCAGCTGCTGTCGTACCTGCCGTCCAACAACCTCTCCGAGGCTCCGGTCTACCCGGAGGAGGCGGACCTCTCGGTCACCGACGAGGACCGCGAGCTGGACACCCTCGTCCCGGACAGCGCGAACCAGCCGTACGACATGCACACGGTGATCGAGCACATCCTGGACGACGCCGAGTTCTTCGAGACGCAGCCGCTGTACGCGCCGAACATCCTGACCGGCTACGGCCGCGTCGAGGGTCATCCGGTCGGCATCGTCGCCAACCAGCCGATGCAGTTCGCCGGCTGTCTCGACATCACCGCGTCGGAGAAGGCGGCCCGTTTCGTCCGCACCTGCGACGCCTTCAACATCCCGGTGATCACCTTCGTGGACGTGCCGGGCTTCCTGCCGGGCGTCGACCAGGAGCACGACGGCATCATCCGTCGCGGCGCCAAGCTGATCTACGCCTACGCCGAGGCCACGGTCCCCCTGATCACGGTGATCACCCGCAAGGCTTTCGGCGGTGCCTACGACGTCATGGGCTCCAAGCACCTCGGCGCGGACCTCAACCTCGCCTGGCCCACCGCCCAGATCGCCGTCATGGGCGCCCAGGGCGCGGTCAACATCCTGCACCGCCGCACGATCGCGGAGGCCGAGGCGAACGGGGAGGATCTGGAGGCGGTGCGCGCCCGGCTGATCCAGGAGTACGAGGACGCCCTCCTCAACCCCTACATCGCGGCCGAGCGCGGCTACATCGACTCCGTGATCATGCCGTCGGACACCCGCCGCCATGTGGTCCGGGGCCTGCGCCAGCTCCGCACCAAGCGCGAGTCCCTGCCTCCGAAGAAGCACGGCAACATCCCCCTCTAGCCCTGCCGGGAGCCGTCATGAACATCAAGGTCGTACGGGGAAACCCCACCCCGGAGGAGCTCGCCGCCGCCCTGGCGGTGGTCCGGGCGCGCGCCGCGGCGGCATCGGACACGCCGTCGGGCGCGGAGGAGCCGAAGGACGCGTGGTCCGACCCGTCCCGCATCACGGGGCGCCGCCTGCCCCGGCCGGGGCCGACGGCCTGGTCCCGCACCTACTGGCCGTCCTAGAGGACGGCCGACAGGGCTTCGGCCATCACCTCGTATCCGGGATCGTTCGGATGCAGGTGATCGCCGAAGTCGTACGAGGGACGCAGCCGGTCCGGGTCCGCCGGATCGGCCAGCTCCCGTGCGAGGTCCACCACCGCGTCGAACTCTCCCGAGCGGCGTATCCACTCGTTGACCTCGTGCGCGACCTTCGCCGCGTGCTCACCCCAGTGGTCGGAGCCCCCGAACGGCACCAGGGTGCACCCGATGACCCGCAGCCCCCGGCCCTGCCGTAGCAACTCCCGGTATCCGGCGACGAGTTCGTCCGCCTCGACGACCGGGGCCGGCTTGTACGTCGGCTCCGTGCCGGTCTCGCTGAACCCGATGTCGTTGACCCCCAGCAGCACGACGGCCGTGTCCACCCCGGTGAGCCCGAGCACATCGCGCCGGAACCGCCCGACCCCCTTCTCGCCGTACCACGCGGAGTCGTTGAGGAGCAGGTTCCCGCCGATCCCGGCGTTCAGGACGGGCCGTCCGGTGCGCCTGGCCAGTGCGTCCGACCACCGCCGGTCGGCCCCCACCGTGGACCCGAACCCGTCCGTGAGGGAGTCACCGAACAGCGCGACACCGTCCGTGCGCCCGGAGTCGGTCTCCACGACGGCCAGGAAGTACCAGGACTCGCTCACCGCGTCGAATCCCTCCCCGCCGACATCGCCGAGCAGGTCCCCCTCGCCCCGGTAGCCGGTGGTGAAGGCCTGCGCGTGGAAGGTGGCGGGTCCGGTCGCCGCGTCGAAGTACAGCGTGACGGTCACCGACTCCCCGGCGGCCACGGGGAGTTCGGCGGGTTCGCTCACCGCCTCCCCCCTCGCGGGTATCCCGTCCGCGAAGACGAGTGGACGCAGTGAGCCCGGTTCGACGCCTGCCCCGGCGGTCGTGCGGCCGACGGTCGCGCCCGCGATACGGACCGGTGAGGCGCCGTAGGCGTTCGAGAGCCGGACCCGCACCCGCCCTCCGCCCGCCGACAGCCGGACGACCTGGCGCACGGACTGCCGCCAGAAGCCCTCCCGGGACCAGTTGGGGGTGAAGCCCTCGCTGGGGAGCTGGGGCGAGGCGGACCAAGCGGTGGTGAACACGACACGTACCCCTCACATCGACACTCAACGACCTAATGGAACCACAGTACCGTTTAGAGAAGTTGAGTACGCGTACTCAGGCGCCCCCCGCGAAAGCGCCGCACCCTGGAAACCATGCTGTGGTCCGACCCCGAGAACGAACCGCCGAAGGAACTGCGCGACATGCAGGACATGCTTCGGCGACTGAGCGTCTTCCTGGCCCTGGCCATGGTGCTCGCGATGATCGTGATCGGGCTGCGCTGACCGGCACTACGCTGACCGCATGACCGATCAGCCGCGCCGCCGACTCGTCCTCGCCTCCCAGTCCCCCGCCCGGCTGGCCCTGCTGCGGCAGGCCGGACTGACCCCCGAAGTGCTCGTGAGCGGGGTCGACGAGGACGCCGTCTCCGCCCCCACGCCCGCCGAACTGGCGCTCGCCCTCGCCGAGGCGAAGGCCTCCGTCGTCTCCGCGAAGCCCGAGGTCAAGGGCGCGCTGGTGATCGGCTGCGACTCCGTGCTCGACCTGGACGGCCAGGCGCTCGGCAAGCCGGCCGACGCCGAGGAGGCGACGGCCCGCTGGAAGGCCATGCGCGGACGCGCGGGCACCCTGCAGACCGGCCACTGCGTCTACGACACGACGAGCGGCCGGTACGTCTCCGCGGTCGCCTCCACCGTCGTCCGCTTCGGCGAGCCGACCGACGCCGAGATCGCCGCGTACGTCGCCTCCGGGGAACCCCTCTACGTCGCGGGGGCGTTCACCCTGGACGGCCGTTCGGCCCCGTTCATCGAGGGCATCGACGGCGACCACGGCAATGTGATCGGCCTCAGCCTGCCGCTACTGCGCCGCCTGCTGGCCCAACTGGGAGTCGGCATCACGGAGTTGTGGGCCCAGACGGAGGAGTGAGCGGGCAGGCGCCGGCCTCTTGGGGGCGCGGCGGCTCCCCGACGCCCTCGACCACCACGCTCACCACGCCGAGGCGACCGACCCCAACCCAGCCCCGCCGACCTGCCCGCCGACCACCCCGGGCAACTGCGTCACGGAGTCGTGGGCGTGGGCGGAGGTGTGAGCGGGGAGGTGGCGGGCTCCTGGGTGTCCTGCGGCTCCTCGGCGCTCTCGGGGCTGTCCGGTCCCTTCGTGTCCTGCGGGTCCGTCGCGGCCGGGCCCCGGCGTCCGTCGTAGGTCACCAGCACGAGCACGATCAGCCCCAGCATCACGACCATGAAGAGGAACTGGGGCCGGCCGATCAGCGCCCAGGCCACCGCGGCCAGCAGGCCGTGCACCACGGCTGCGCTGACCAGCAGGACCCGGCCGAGCCCGGCGGGCTGCCGGTCGCGCACCGCCACCAGCACGGCCACCAGCGCGCACAGCGCGAAGTAGAGGCCGAAGACGACCCCGCCGATCTTCGAGGACATCGACATCGCGTCCGGATCCAGTCCGGCCAGCGACATGTTCTGCGCGTCGACGAGATTGCCCATGAGCCAGTTCAGCATCGCCACGCCGAGCGCCTCGGCCAACAGGACGACCGCCACGACCCACGCCACCGGCCTGCGTATCACCGGTCCCCACCCACTTTCGAGCCGTGCTCTGGTTACCCGAAGTACGTTCAATACAGCGCGAACGCTACTAACGGGTAAACCGCGGGACAAGGGTTCGGCCGAGGGCAAAGAATCATTGGGCCATTCGTAGGGACTCCACAAAGAAACGGAGTGGTCCGCAGCACGCTCTCACAGAGACCTTGGCCACAGAGGAGGACTAGGGTTTCCGGGAGGAGTCCTGCGTACCGAGGTGCGACAAGGGATTTCGCCGGTCGTGCAAGCCCCGCATCACGCTCCGTGTGGGGAAGCTCACCACAGGGGATGGGTCGAAGAGCCGTGTCGGCAGTCCCTAAACTCGGCTTGTTTCAAGGAGGGAGCCTCAATCGTGCGCAAGGTGCTCATCGCCAACCGTGGCGAAATCGCTGTCCGCGTTGCCCGGGCCTGCCGGGATGCCGGTATCGCGAGCGTGGCCGTGTACGCCGACCCGGACCGGGACGCTCTGCATGTCCGCGCCGCGGATGAGGCGTTCGCCCTGGGCGGTGACACCCCGGCCACCAGCTACCTGGACATCGAGAAGGTCCTGGGCGCCGCGCGTGAGTCGGGCGCGGACGCCATCCACCCCGGCTACGGCTTCCTGTCCGAGAACGCCGACTTCGCGCAGGCGGTCCTGGACGCGGGTCTGATCTGGATCGGCCCGCCGCCGCAGGCCATCCGCGACCTCGGTGACAAGGTCGCCGCCCGGCACATCGCGCAGCGCGCCGGCGCCCCCCTCGTGGCCGGCACCCCCGACCCGGTCTCCGGTGCCGACGAGGTCGTGGCCTTCGCCCGGGAGCACGGACTGCCGATCGCCATCAAGGCCGCCTTCGGCGGTGGCGGGCGCGGTCTGAAGGTCGCCCGCACCCTCGAAGAGGTCCCCGAGCTCTACGACTCCGCGGTGCGTGAGGCGGTGGCCGCCTTCGGCCGCGGCGAGTGCTTCGTCGAGCGCTACCTCGACCGCCCCCGGCACGTGGAGACCCAGTGCCTGGCCGACAAGCACGGCAACGTGGTCGTCGTCTCCACCCGTGACTGCTCGCTGCAGCGCCGCCACCAGAAGCTGGTCGAGGAGGCCCCCGCGCCCTTCCTCTCCGACGAGCAGGTCGCCGAGCTGTACCGCGCGTCCAAGGCCATCCTCAAGGAGGCCTCCTACGAGGGCGCCGGTACCTGCGAGTTCCTCGTCGGCCAGGACGGCACCATCTCCTTCCTCGAGGTCAACACCCGCCTCCAGGTGGAGCACCCGGTCACCGAGGAGGTCGCCGGCATCGACCTGGTGCGCGAGATGTTCCGTATCGCCGACGGCGAGGAACTGGGCTACGGCGATCCCGAGCTGCGCGGCCACTCCTTCGAGTTCCGTATCAACGGCGAGGACCCGGGCCGCGGCTTCCTGCCCGCCCCCGGCACGGTCACCCGCTTCGACGCGCCCTCCGGTCCCGGTGTCCGCCTGGACGCGGGCGTGGAGTCCGGCAGCGTGATCGGCCCCGCCTGGGACTCCCTGCTGGCCAAGCTGATCGTCACCGGCGCCACCCGCGAGCAGGCCCTGCAGCGTGCCGCCCGCGCCCTGGAGGAGTTCCAGGTCGAGGGCATGGCCACCGCCATCCCGTTCCACCGCAAGGTGGTCACCGACCCGGCGTTCGCCCCCGAACTGACCGGCTCCGCCGACCCGTTCACGGTCCACACCCGCTGGATCGAGACCGAGTTCGTCAACGAGATCAAGCCCTTCGCGGCTCCGGCCGACACCGAGGCCGAGGACGACGCGGACCGCGAGACGATCGTCGTCGAGGTCGGCGGCAAGCGCCTGGAGGTCTCCCTCCCCTCCTCCCTGGGCATGTCCCTGGCCCGTACCGGCCTCGCGGCGGGTGCCAAGCCCAAGCGCCGGGCGGCCAAGAAGTCCGGCCCGGTGGCCTCCGGCGACACCCTCGCCTCCCCGATGCAGGGCACGATCGTCAAGATCGCCGTCGAGGAGGGCCAGGAGGTCAAGGAGGGCGACCTCATCGTCGTACTCGAAGCGATGAAGATGGAGCAGCCCCTCAACGCGCACAAGACCGGCACCGTCAAGGGCCTGTCCGCGGAGGTCGGGGCGTCGATCACCTCGGGCGCGGCGATCTGCGAGATCAAGGACTGACCGCACCTCGTACGCCCTGTGCCGCTACGGCATCCCGAGGCGCCCCGCGGACCGGAGCAGTCGGTCCGCGGGGCGCCTCGCTTCCCCGTCCCCCGAGACGGTGGCCTTACGCGGTGCGCACCCGGCTACGGCTTCCCTCCGCCACGTGAAGCGTCCGGCTCGGATCGCCGGGGTTGGACGGAGGGCGGGTTGAGCGGGCATCCCGCCCACGCCGAACGTCGGGGACTCAAGGGCACCTCTGCCCGCACCCGGACACCGATCCCGATCCCGCGAGGCACGGCGGCCCCACGACCATCGGAAATCGCACGACAACCCCACGCCAACGAACCGCCCCGGCTCCCGGAGCCCAAGCGCCCCCACCGGCGCCCCGCCCCACGACAGCCGAACCGCACCGCAGCCCAGCCCCTCAACCGGTTCCGAGGCTCCACGGGCCCAGCACCTTCGACCGAACCCGCTCCACGACCGCCGAGCCGCACGGCACCCCCGGCCGTCAACCCGGCCCGCCCGGAACAGCCCCGCACTTTCCGAGCAACCGGCATCGAGCAACCGGTCTCAAGCAGCCGGTCCCGAGCGGCCGCACCCTCGAAGCGGTGCGCCGCTTCCCCCCGCCCGGCCGGCCCGTTTCCTCAGGCCGCCGAGGACAACCGCCCCCTCACCCAGCGGGCTCAGCGGCGACGAAGGTCTGCCACTCGTGCCCGCTCCGCCCCCGGAGTCGGGTCGCCGAGGACCGTGGCGGTGCGGAGGGTGGGGCCGGACGGGACCTGGCCGCGGCGGGGTCCCGGCAGGGGCACGTCCCGGCGCTGTTGCTGCCGCGCCGGGACCTGATCACCCCCCGGCGCTCCCGACGCGCCGGCCACGGCGATCTGCACCCCCTGGTCGGCGAGCGCCTGGAGTTCTGTGGCGGCCCGGTCGTCGTGGGCCGGCGGCTCGTCCGTCACGAGGCGGGTGATCACGTCGGTCGGCACGGTCTGGAACATCGTGTCGGTGCCGAGCTTGGTGTGGTCGGCGAGGACCACCACCTCCGCGGCGGCCTGCACCAGCGCCCGGTCCACGGACGCGGACAGCATGTTGGACGTGGACAGCCCGCGCTCGGCGGTGAGCCCGCTTCCGGAGAGGAAGGCCCGCGAGACCCGGAGCCCCTGGAGCGACTGTTCCGCCCCCGAACCCACCAGGGCGTAGTTGGAACCGCGCAGGGTGCCGCCGGTCATGACGACTTCCACCCGGTTGGCATGGGCGAGCGCCTGGGCCACCAGCAGGGAATTGGTCACGACGGTCAGTCCCGGAACCCGGGCGAGCCGGCGGGCCAGCTCCTGGGTGGTGGTACCCGCCCCCACCACAATGGCCTCGCCTTCTTCGACGAGACCCGCGGCGAGATCGGCGATGGCCGTCTTCTCGGCGGTCGCGAGATGCGATTTCTGCGGAAAGCCGGACTCCCGCGTGAACCCGCCCGGCAATACCGCACCGCCATGTCGGCGGTCGAGGAGTCCTTCTGCCTCCAGTGCGCGCACGTCCCGCCGTACGGTCACTTCGGAGGTCTGGACGACGCGGGCGAGCTCACGGAGCGATACAGCCCCGTTGGCTCGCACCATTTCGAGGATCAATTGGCGACGTTCTGCAGCGAACACGAAACTGACAGTAACGCCAACGACCGTCTGCTTTCAGCTGTTTGCGCCGAATAGCAGAAGATGTTCGCACGGCAGGGCGCGAAGTGGTATAGGGCCTAATCTCCCCGCCTATGCCGCGCGAATGGTCGGCAACTCCCTGTGACCAGGCAGGAATCGCTTTCGGCCGTCAGGCCCCGCCGGTCTCCTTGCGCGTGTGCAACTGCCGCGCCACCTCGGCGATCGAGCCCGAAAGGGAGGGGTAAACGGTGAACGCGTTCGCGATCTGTTCGACCGTCAGATTGTTGTCGACCGCGATCGAGATGGGATGGATCAGTTCCGAGGCGCGGGGCGAGACCACGACACCGCCGACGACGATCCCGGTGCCCGGACGGCAGAAGATCTTGACGAAGCCGTCGCGGATGCCCTGCATCTTGGCGCGCGGGTTGCGCAGCAGCGGGAGCTTGACGACCCGGGCGTCGATCTTCCCGCCGTCCACGTCCGACTGCGAGTAGCCGACGGTGGCGATCTCGGGGTCGGTGAAGACGTTGGACGAGACGGTCTTCAGGTTCAGCGGGGCCACCGCGTCGCCGAGGAAGTGGTACATGGCGATGCGCCCCTGCATGGCGGCCACGGAGGCCAGCGCGAACACCCCGGTCACGTCACCGGCGGCGTACACGCCCGGAGCCGTCGTCCTGGACACCTTGTCGGTCCAGATGTGCCCGGACTCGCGCACCTTGACCCCGGCCTCCTCCAGCCCCATCCCCTCGCTGTTGGGAATGGCGCCGACGGCCATCAGGCAGTGCGAACCCGTGATGACCCGCCCGTCGGCCAGCGTGACCTCGACCCGGTCCCCGACCCGCTTGGCGGACTGGGCACGGGAGCGGGCCATGACGTTCATGCCCCGGCGGCGGAAGACGTCCTCCAGCACGGCGGCCGCGTCCGGGTCCTCCCCGGGCAGCACGCGGTCCCGGGAGGACACGAGGGTCACCTTGGACCCGAGCGCCTGGTAGGCACCGGCGAACTCGGCACCGGTGACACCGGAACCGACCACGATGAGCTCTTCGGGCAGCTCGGTGAGGTCGTAGACCTGGGTCCAGTTGAGGATGCGCTCGCCGTCGGGCTGGGCGTCGGGAAGCTCACGGGGATGCCCGCCCGTGGCGATGAGAACGGCGTCCGCGACGAGCGTCTCCTCGCTCCCGTCGGCGGCCCGCACGACGACCTTGCGCGACCCGTCGAGGGCCTGCATCCCCTCGAGACGGCCACGCCCGCGCAGCACCCGGGCCCCGGCACGCGTGACGGAGGCGGTGATGTCGTGCGACTGGGCAAGGGCCAGCCGCTTCACACGCCGGTTGACCTTGCCCAGATCCACGCCCACCACCCGGGCGGCCTGCTCCAGCGGAGGGGTGTCATCGGCCACGATGATCCCCAGCTCCTCGTAGGACGAGTCGAAGGTCGTCATGACCTCAGCCGTAGCGATAAGGGTCTTCGACGGCACGCAGTCGGTCAGCACCGACGCCCCGCCCAGACCGTCGCAGTCGACGACGGTCACCTCCGCGCCGAGCTGGGCGGCCACCAGGGCCGCCTCGTATCCGCCGGGTCCGCCACCGATGATCACGATCCGAGTCACATGCCCCATTGTCCCGCACGACTGGGGGCGCCACGGCCAGGGGGGCGCCCCGAGATGCCACTGTTACGGGAGAGACACCGGGGAAGGCTGCCGTACTCTCGACCCATGTCGCTCTACGCCGCCTACGCCGGCAACCTCGACGCGCGGCTGATGACCCGCCGCGCCCCGCACTCGCCGATGCGCGCCACGGGGTGGCTGAACGGGTGGCGGCTGACGTTCGGCGGCGAACACATGGGCTGGGAGGGTGCGCTGGCGACGATCGTCGAGGACCCCCTCTCCCAGGTCTTCGTGGCCCTCTACGACATCGCCCCCGCCGACGACGAGTCGATGGACCGCTGGGAGGGCGTGGGCCTGGACATCTACCGCCGCACCCGCATCCGCGTCCACACCCTGGAGGGCGAGGAGCAGGCCTGGACGTACGTCCTCAACGGCTACGAGGGCGGTCTCCCCTCCGCCCGCTACCTGGGCGAGGTGGCCGACGCGGCGGAATCGGCCGGCGCGCCCCACGACTACGTCATGGAACTGCGCAAGCGCCCCTGCTGAATCACACAGGCCACTCGCGTCACGCCGTTGGTTGGAAACGACAAGACAACGATCGCCATCCCGTCAGCTCTGTCATCTACGCGCGTAGGCCCGGACCGGCTACCCTCGTCCGCGTGAACGCATCTCTTCTTCCGGACGACATCCAGGGCGACCCGCACGCCGCCGCCGACGCCGCCGCCGCACGCCTGCGTGAACTGACCGGCGCCGAGACCCACGACGTCGCCCTCGTGATGGGCTCCGGCTGGGCACCGGCCGTGGACGCGCTCGGTGCCCCCGACGCCGAGTTCCAGGTCACCGAGCTGCCCGGCTTCCCGCCGCCGGCGGTGGAGGGCCACGGCGGCAAGATCCGCTCGTACCGGATCGGCGCGAAGCGTGCCCTGGTCTTCCTCGGCCGCACCCACTACTACGAGGGCCGTGGCGTGGCCGCCGTGGCCCACGGTGTGCGCACCGCGGTCGCGGCCGGCTGCAAGACGATCGTCCTCACCAACGGTTGCGGCGGCCTGCGCGAGGGCATGCGCCCCGGCCAGCCGGTCCTGATCAGCGACCACATCAACCTCACGGCGACGTCCCCGATCATCGGCGCGAACTTCGTCGACCTGACCGACCTCTACTCCCCCCGCCTGCGCGCCCTGTGCAAGGAGATCGACCCCACGCTGGAGGAGGGCGTCTACGCCCAGTTCCCCGGCCCGCACTACGAGACCCCGGCCGAGATCCGCATGGCCCGCGTCATCGGCGCGGACCTGGTGGGCATGTCGACCGTCCTCGAGGCGATCGCCGCACGCGAGGCGGGCGCCGAGATCCTCGGCATCTCCCTCGTCACCAACCTCGCCGCGGGAATGACGGGCGAGCCCCTCAACCACGAGGAGGTTCTCCAGGCCGGCCGCGACAGCGCGACCCGGATGGGCGCGCTGCTGGCGCAGGTGCTTGAGCGGATCTGAGGGAGCGCGGTAGGGGGTGCCGGGTTCGGTTGTCGGGCGGCCACAGCTGCGATGTGGCTGGTCGCGCAGTTCCCCGCGAGCAGCTGCGCTGGGCTTGGACCGGGCACCCACCAGGGTGCCGGGTTCGGTTGTCGGGCGGCCACAGCTGCGATGTGGCTGGTCGCGCAGTCCCCCGCGCCCCTGGCTTGGGACGGTGGACGCTCGTGCAGACGCGTACGGCGGGAAGGGGACGGGGTGGGGGGTGTCCGCCCGCAGCGGCCGGCGTCCGTTACCGAGCACTGCTGAAGCAACAGCTACCGCCGGACCGAGGACGGATACCCCCCACCCCGGCCCCGACCCACCACGCACCCGCACGCGCTACACACGCCCCCACCGAACCGAAACAGGCCGCCGCAGGCATCACACAACGAGAGGCTGACGCAACCGTGCAAGACGATCTCATCGCCCGGGCCAGGACCTGGCTCGCCGAGGACCCCGACCCGGACACCCGCGACGAGCTCACCAAGCTCATCGAGGCCGGAGACGTCACCGAACTGACCGCCCGCTTCAGCGGCACCCTCCAGTTCGGCACCGCCGGCCTCCGCGGCGAACTCGGCGCAGGCCCCCTGCGCATGAACCGCGCCGTCGTCATCCGAGCCGCAGCCGGCCTCGCGGCGTACCTGAAGAAGCACGGCAGCAAGAACGGCCTCGTGGTCATCGGCTACGACGCCCGCCACAAGTCGGAGGACTTCGCCCGGGACACCGCCGCCGTGATCACCGGCGCCGGCCTGAGGGCCGCGGTGCTCCCCCGCCCCCTCCCCACCCCCGTCCTCGCGTTCGCGATAAGGCACCTCGGCGCGGCGGCCGGCGTAGAGGTCACCGCCAGCCACAACCCGCCCCGCGACAACGGCTACAAGGTCTACCTCGGCGACGGCTCCCAGATCGTCCCGCCCGCCGACGCGGAGATCGCCGCGGAGATCGCCGCGATCGGGTCGCTGAACGACGTCCCCCGCCCCGACACCGGCTGGGAGACCCTCGACGACAGCGTCCTCGACGCCTACCTCGCCCGCACGGACGCCGTACTCGCGGAGAACTCGCCCCGCACCGCCCGCACGGTCTACACGGCGATGCACGGAGTCGGCAAGGACACCCTCCTCGCCGCGTTCGAACGGGCCGGCTTCCCCACCCCGGACCTCGTCGCCGAACAGGCCGACCCCGACCCCGACTTCCCGACCGTGGCCTTCCCCAACCCGGAGGAGCCCGGCGCGATGGACCTGGCCTTCGCGAAGGCCAGGGAGACGGACCCGGACCTGATCATCGCGAACGACCCGGACGCGGACCGCTGCGCGGTGGCCGTGAAGGACGACGGCGCCTGGCGCATGCTGAGGGGCGACGAGGTCGGCGCCCTCCTGGCCGCACACCTGGTGGCCCGCGGAGCGCAGGGCACGTTCGCCGAGTCGATCGTCTCCTCCTCCCTCCTCGGCAGGATCGCCGAGAAGGCGGGCCTCCCCTACGAGGAGACCCTCACCGGCTTCAAGTGGATCGCCCGGGTGGAGGGTCTGCGCTACGGCTACGAGGAGGCCCTCGGCTACTGCGTGGACCCCGAGGGCGTACGGGACAAGGACGGCATCACCGCGGCCCTCCTCATCACGGAGCTCGCCTCCGAGCTGAAGGAGCAGAACCGCACGCTCCCGGACCTCCTCGACGACCTCGCCGTGGCACACGGTCTGCACGCCACGGACCAGCTCTCGGTGCGTGTGGAGGACCTGTCGGTCATCGCCGGGGCGATGCAGCGGCTCCGCGAGCACCCGCCGACGGCACTCGCGGGCCTGCCCGTCACCCGGGCGGAGGACCTCACCCGGGGCACGGACAGGCTGCCGCCCACGGACGGCTTGCGCTACACGCTCACCGGCGCGCGGGTCATCGTCCGCCCGAGCGGCACGGAGCCGAAGCTGAAGTGCTACCTGGAGGTGGTGATCCCCGTGGCCACCCACGCGGACCTCCCGACGGCCCGCGCCGAGGCGACCGCCCTCCTGACCACCATCAAGCAGGACCTCTCGACGGCAGCCGGAATCTGAGCCGAGGGGCGGCCCCCGTCCGGACCGCCCCTCCCCTCCCCCGTCACAGCACCTCCGGCACCACCCCGGCCGGCCCACCCCCGCACCACCCCGGTCAGCCCACCCGCACCACCCCGGTCAGCCCACCCCCGGCACCACCCCGGTCAGCCCACCTTCCGCGCCACGGTGAACCGATCCACCTCCGCCCCGGTCGCCGCCAGCGCCCGCACGGTCAGCGTGGCCGTCCGCCCCACGTGCGCCGGCTTCACGTCGACGCGGATGAACGAGTAGCCGGTGTACCGCACCCGCGACCAGTCCACGTTCTCGGTGACCTTGCCGCTCGCGCCCGTGCAGTACGTCGGCACCGCACCGACCTCGTCCTCGTGCCCCTCGTAGCTGTCGGCGACGGGGAAGCTGTAGACGCTCTCGCCGCCGGCGCCCGCGGTCACGTAGACGACACCACCGCGGGACGGCTCGTGCGTGCCGCCGATGGGCAGCTCCCGCACGGCCTTGTCCCGCACCACGGGGTCCGTGCGCTCGTACACGTGGTTGTGCCCGTTGACGACGAGATCCACCTGGTGCTTCTCGTAGAGCGGCACCCACTGCTCCCGCACCCCGCCCTCCGAGGCGTGCGAGCTGGTGGTGGAGTAGGCGCAGTGGTGATGGAAGACCACGATGAAGTCGATGCCGGGCGTCTTCCGCAGCTGCCCCAGCCGTCGGTCGAGCCACGCGGTCTGCCTGCCGTCCGTGTAGCCACGGTTCGCCGGGATCTCGTAGGACACGTCGTTCGCGTCGACCGAGACGACGGCGACGTTGCCGTGGACGAAGGAGTACACACCCGGCGCCTTCTCCGGATCGAACCCGTTGCCCGGCAGCGTGAAGCGCGCCTCGTTGCCGCCGTACCCGTTGGGCGAGTACCAGGCCTCCATGTCGTGGTTGCCGAACGCGACCATCCACGGCACCCGGCTCGACGTCGGTTCGATCTGGGCGAGGAACTGGTCCCACTGCCGGGCGTCGTAGTTGCTGCTGTCGGCGGGCAGTCCGTGCCCGGTCTCCTCGGCGTAGCAGATGTCCCCGGCGTGCAGGTGGAAGGCCGGGTTCTGGGCCTGGACGAGGGCGTTGAGGCCGATGGCGGTGTAGCTGGGGTTCTGGTCGCCGAACGCGGTGAAGGCGAACGGCCGCCGGGTGTGCGGGTCGGGAGCGGTGGTGAAGGAGTAGACGGTGTGCGCGGCTCCCGGGTGGGCCGGGTCGAAGCCGTCGTGTCCCACGCCGTAGTAGTACGTCGTCCCGGGCCGCAGCTTGTCCAGCGCCGCGTGCACGTAGTACTGGTCGATGTCGGCGCTCTTGCCGACGCCGGCCGGGGTGAACAGGTCCCGCACCTCGGCGGGGACCTTGTGCCCGAGGTCCAGCGGGCTCAGTCCGATCCGCAGGAACGGCTTGCGCACCGGCAGCGGCACCTGCCAGGAGACCCGCATCTGGGTGCGCGGGTCGGCGCCGTAGGCGAGGTGGCGGCCGAACGGTGCCACGAGCGCGCCGTCGACGTGCTCGGTGGCCGGGCGGGTGACGAGGTCGGGGCTCGCCGCCCGCGCCGTACCGCCCGTGGCGAGCCCGGCCGCACCGGCGACCGCGGTCGCGGCGAGGAGTCCGCGCCGGGACAGGGACCGCCGGAGGTACTCGTGCCGCTCCGGCATGCTCAGGGTGTCCGCGAGACGGGCGGGGATGCCCATGCGCGGGGTGTTCAGGGGTGCGTTCATGGCCGGAGGCTGACAGCGGCCGGTGAATGCCGACTGGACTGGACCTCTGCGTTGACCCATGTACTGGTCCGTAGCATCCCATCGGGTGATTTAGGGATCGATGTTGACCTTGGTTGCGCCGTGCGCCCCGGCCTCCGGGCAACGGTGGACGCGAAGTGCACCCGAGCCAGTCCTGGAGGCCCGTCACCGTGTCCTCGACCGCCCTCCGGCCGACCCCGAACACGGCGGCCGGTGCCCCGAACGCCCCGCGCCGCCGCGTCCCGGCCCTCGTCCAGGCACTGCTCGCCTACGTCGGCGTACGCGCCCTGGGCCTCGTGGTGCTCTCCCTGTGGGCGCACCGGCAGCACCACGGCGTCTGGCCGATCCTGGCGACCCAGTGGGACGCGGAGTACTACCTGGCCATCGCCGACCACGGTTACGCGCGTGAGCTCGGCGCCATGGACGGCGGCAACAACCTGGTCTTCTTCCCGCTCCACCCGGTCCTGGTCAAGGCGGTCGCGGCCGTCACCCCCGGAACCCGCGCGAGCACCGCCCTGTGCCTCGCCGTCGCCGCGTCACTGGTCGCGGCCTGGGGGGTCTTCGCGGTCGGCGACCGGCTGCACGGCCGGCGCGTCGGCGTGCTGCTGACCGTTCTGTGGGCCGCCTTCCCGGTCGGGCTCGTGCAGTGGATGGGCTACACCGAGTCCCTGTTCACGGCGCTCGCGGCCTGGGCGCTGTACGCCCTGCTCGCCGACCGTCCGCTCACCGCGGCCTGTCTGGCGGTCCTGGCCGGCCTCACCCGCCCGACGGGCATCGCGGTGGCGGCGGCGGTCACGGTGACGTGCCTGTTCTCCTGGCGCCGCCCCCGCGCCCTGGCGGCCGCGTTCCTGGCCCCGCTGGGCTGGTGCGCCTACGTGGGCTGGGTGGGCCTGCGCCTGGGCCGCTGGGACGGCTACTTCGCCGTACAGCGGACGTGGCGGAACGAGCTGGACGGCGGCGTGGAGACCCTGCGGCGGTTCAGGAGCCTGCTGGCGTACGACTCGACACCCGAGCTGTTCCTGGTCCTGGTGACGGTGACGCTGCTGGCGTCGGTGCTCCTGTTCGCCCTGTCCGTGAGGGACCGCCAGCCGCTGCCCCTGCTGGTGTTCACGGGCGTGACGCTGCTGATCGTGCTGGCCAGCGGTGGTGTGTACTTCCCCCGGGCCCGCTACCTGCTCCCGGCGTTCCCGCTGCTGCTCCCGCTCGCCGTACGCCTGGCCGGGGCCGCGTCCCGCCACCGCGCGGCGGCGGTGACGGCGGCGGTACTGAGCTCGGCGTACTGGGGCGCCTACATGGCCCTCGTATGGACAGGGCCGCCGTGAGGTTCTCAGGGGCGCGGGGCCGTACCGGCATGCGGGACCGTACCGGCATGCGGCTCCGCCGCGTGGGCGCGAGAAGCCGCGGCGAACCCGCGTCCGCCCGACGGCCCTCGCGCCACCCCGTCGGGCGTCACCCGACCACCGCCAGAATCACGAGAAGCACCGCTCCCGCCACCGCGGGCCCCGCGATCTCGTAGGCCCACCGCACCGAGACCTCCCCCTGGGAGGTCTTCGCCTTCCCTCGAGCCTCCAGCAGCTCCCCCAGGTCGTCCATGATCTGGTCGGTCTCGGCCCGGGTCGGCCCCTCGGGAACCGGCGTACGGCCGCCGAAGCCGTCCGTCTGCATTCCCCCGCCGAACAGTCCGAGCCCCCGGCTCGGCCCGCGCCCGGAGGCCTGCCGGGCGGTCTGGCGCGCCGCCTTCTTGCGGCCGCGCAGGGACACCGGGATGGCCCACAGCTGGTACTTGGTGCCGGACTTGACGAGGACCTCGTTCGAGAAGCCGGAGCGGAACATCTCGACCTCGCCCCACGGCACCACGATCACGCGGAAGGGGTTGCGGATGCGCAGCCGGTCGTGGTTCGCGAAGACGGCCGGGCGGAGGGTGAAGGCGATCACCAGCGGCACGGCGAGGAGCAGCGCGGCGAGGGCCAGCCAGGGCGTGCTTCCGGTGCCGGAGACGACGGCGTCGATGCCGAGCCAGCCGATGATGACGAGGAGGAGGAAGCCGCCGATCAGCGCCATGGGTGAGCGGTAGATGCGGTCCCTGGACTCGGGGGGTGCGGTCGTCATGAGGCCGATCCTAAGCGCCGTCCGCGGTGGTGCCCGTGTGCGGGTGCCATCGGAACCGTCTCACCGGGGTGTACAGCCGCTACGCGCGTAGATATGCTCGTCTGGTGACCATGCCCACCACTGCATCAGCCGCACACCCGCTCACGGACGTGACCGCGTCCGACAGCACGCTGCGCCGGTTCCTTCACGGGCTGCCCGGCGTGGACGCGGTCGGCCTGGAGGCGCGTGCCGCCTCGCTCGGTACCCGTTCCATCAAGACGACCGCCAAGGCGTACGCCATCGACCTCGCCATCTCGATGGTCGACCTGACGACGCTCGAAGGCGCGGACACCCCGGGCAAGGTCCGGGCACTCGGCGCCAAGGCGGTCCGCCCCGACCCGACCGACCGGACGGCCCCCGCCACGGCCGCGGTCTGCGTCTATCCCGACATGGTGGCCGTCGCCAAGGAGGCCGTCGCCGGCTCCGGCGTCAAGGTCGCCTCCGTGGCCACCGCGTTCCCGGCCGGCCGCGCCGCCCTCGAGGTGAAACTGGCCGACGTGCGCGACGCCGTGGCCGCCGGCGCCGACGAGGTCGACATGGTCATCGACCGCGGAGCGTTCCTCGCGGGCAACTACATGAAGGTGTACGACGAGATCGTCGCCGTGCGCGAGGTCTGCGGCACGGCCGCCCGGCTCAAGGTCATCTTCGAGACCGGCGAGCTGTCGACGTACGACAACATCCGCCGCGCGAGCTGGCTCGGCATGCTGGCGGGCGCGGACTTCATCAAGACGTCGACCGGCAAGGTCGCGGTCAACGCCACCCCCGCGAACACCCTCCTCATGCTGGAGGCCGTGCGCGACTTCCGCGCCCAGACCGGCATTCAGGTCGGTGTGAAGCCGGCCGGCGGCATCCGCACCTCGAAGGACGCGATCAAGTTTCTCGTGCTGGTCAACGAGACCGCCGGCGAGGACTGGCTGGACAACCACTGGTTCCGTTTCGGCGCCTCCTCGCTCCTGAACGACCTGCTGATGCAGCGTCAGAAGCTGGCCACCGGCCGCTACTCCGGCCCCGACTACGTGACGGTGGACTGATCACCATGGCATCGGCATTCGATTACGCACCCGCACCCGAGTCCCGCTCGGTCGTCGACATCGCCCCCTCCTACGGGCTGTTCATCGACGGCGAGTTCGTGGAGGCCGCGGACGGCAAGGTCTTCAAGACCGTCTCCCCGTCGACCGAAGAGGTCCTGTCCGAGATCGCCCAGGCGGGCGAGGCGGACGTGGACCGCGCGGTGGCGGCGGCCCGCAGGGCCTTCGCGAAGTGGTCGGCGCTGCCCGGCTCCGAGCGCGCCAAGTACCTGTTCCGCATCGCCCGGATCATCCAGGAGCGCAGCCGCGAGCTCGCCGTCCTGGAGACCCTGGACAACGGCAAGCCCATCAAGGAGACCCGCGACGCCGACCTTCCCCTGGTCGCCGCGCACTTCTTCTACTACGCGGGCTGGGCCGACAAGCTGGAGCACGCCGGGTTCGGCTCCGCGCCGAAGCCCCTCGGTGTGGCCGGCCAGGTCATCCCGTGGAACTTCCCGCTCCTGATGCTGGCGTGGAAGATCGCCCCGGCGCTCGCCACCGGCAACACGGTGGTGCTGAAGCCCGCCGAGACGACCCCCCTGTCCGCCCTGTTCTTCGCGGACGTCTGCCGCCAGGCGGGCCTGCCCAAGGGTGTCGTCAACATCCTTCCGGGCTACGGCGACACGGGCGCCGCGCTCGTCGCGCACCCGGACGTCAACAAGGTGGCCTTCACCGGCTCGACGGCCGTCGGCAAGGAGATCGCGCGGACGGTGGCGGGGACGCGGAAGAAGCTCACCCTCGAACTGGGCGGCAAGGGCGCCAACATCGTCTTCGACGACGCCCCGATCGACCAGGCCGTCGAGGGGATCGTCAACGGCATCTTCTTCAACCAGGGCCAGGTGTGCTGCGCGGGCTCCCGCCTTCTCGTCCAGGAGTCGATCCAGGACGAGCTGCTGGACTCCCTCAAGCGGCGCCTGTCCACCCTCCGTCTCGGCGACCCGCTCGACAAGAACACCGACATCGGCGCGATCAACTCCGCCGAACAGCTCTCGCGGATCACCTCGCTCGTCGAAAAGGGCACGGCCGAGGGCGCCGAGCCCTGGTCCCCGGAGTGCGAACTGCCGTCCTCCGGCTACTGGTTCGCCCCGACGCTCTTCACGAACGTCACCCAGGCGCACACCATCGCGCGGGACGAGATCTTCGGCCCGGTGCTGTCGGTCCTGACCTTCCGCACGCCCGACGAGGCGGTCGCCAAGGCGAACAACACGCAGTACGGCCTGTCGGCGGGCGTCTGGAGCGAGAAGGGTTCGCGGATCCTGGCGGTGGCGGGCAAGCTCCGGGCCGGGGTCGTCTGGTCCAACACGTTCAACAAGTTCGACCCGACCTCGCCGTTCGGCGGCTACAAGGAGTCGGGCTTCGGCCGCGAGGGCGGCCGCCACGGCCTGGAGGCGTACCTCGATGTCTGAGAAGTCCGAGCAGCAGCGACTGTCCGTCCTCAAGACCTACAAGCTGTACGTCGGGGGCAAGTTCCCCCGCTCCGAAAGCGGCCGGGTGTACGAAGTGAGCGACTCGAAGGGCAAGTGGCTGGCCAACGCGCCGCAGTCCAGCCGCAAGGACGCCCGTGACGCGGTCGTCGCCGCGCGCAAGGCGGTCGGCGGCTGGGCGGGCGCGACGGCGTACAACCGCGGCCAGGTCCTCTACCGCGTGGCGGAGATGCTGGAGGGCCGCAGGGCGCAGTTCGTCCACGAGGTGGCCGACGCCGAGGGCCTGTCCAAGTCGAGGGCGGCCGAGCAGGTCGAGGCGACGATCGACCGCTGGGTCTGGTACGCGGGCTGGACCGACAAGATCGCCCAGGTGGTCGGGGGCGGCAACCCGGTCGCGGGCCCGTACTTCAACCTGTCCTCGCCGGAACCGACGGGTGTGGTCGTGGTCCTGGCCCCGCAGGAGTCGTCGTTCCTGGGCCTGGTCTCGGTGGTGGCCCCGGTGATCGCGACGGGCAACACCGCTGTGGTGGTGGCCTCGGAGCGGTCCCCGCTCCCCGCCCTCTCCCTGGGCGAGGTCCTGGCCACCTCCGACGTCCCCGGAGGCGTGGTCAACGTCCTCTCGGGCCGTACGGCGGAGATCGCCACCCCGCTGGCGTCCCACCAGGACGTCAACGCGATCGACCTGGCGGGCGCGGACGAGGTCCTCGCGAAGGAACTGGAGATCGCGGCGGCGGACAACCTGAAGCGGGTCCTGCGTCCACAGCCTGTGGACGACTGGGCGGCGACACCCGGCATCGACCGCATGACGGCGTTCCTGGAGACGAAGACGGTCTGGCACCCGACGGGGTCGCTGGGGGCGTCCGGCTCCTCGTACTGACACCGGGTCCCGGCACCACGGAGCCGCGCCTCCCCTCCGTCCGGGGAAGGCGCGGCTCTGTGCCGAAGCGGCCTGCGCACCGGGGTCAGTTGTTCAGCAGCCCCGCGACCTGCCCCACCACCGGCATGCTCCCGATCGACTGCGCCTGCGCGACCGGCCCGGTCAGCGCCTGCGAGGTCAGCGGCTGGAAATCCGCCAGCTGGGTCCCCACTCCGTTGTCCAGCGGGTCCACGCCCGTGCCCGCGAGCGGGTTGGGCTTGAGGCCGGCGACCGGGCCGGTGACATAGCCGACGGTGCCGGTGAGGGACTGGAGCCCGGCCTGGGGGTTGACGGAGCCGAGCGAGGTGGGCCGGGTGCGCATCACGTCGACCACCGGCTCGGTGTCCGCGGCGGCCACCCCGGCGCCTGCGCCGAGGGCGACACCCGCGGTCGCGAGGGCGGTGAGGGTGCGCTGGGCGGTCGGGTGCGTGTGTCGGGCCATCGTTTCTGCCACCTTTTCCGTGCACTGGGTAATCGTGTCGACACGAAGGGTAGTTGAGGTGTGACGCACGCTTCAAAGCCAACCCGCGGGGTCGATGAACAGCAGGTGAATGCCCCACACTGGTGTCCCGTGAGTTCCCAACCGCCCATACCGACGCGAGTCGTGCTGCTCTGCGGCCCCTCCGGCTCCGGCAAGTCCCTCCTCTCGGCCCGTTCCGGTCTTCCGGTCCTCAGGCTCGACGACTTCTACAAGGAGGCCGACGACCCGACGCTGCCGCTGGTGGCGGGGAGCTCCGACATCGACTGGGACCACCCCGCGTCGTGGGACGCGGACACCGCGGTGACGGCGATCGTGGAGCTGTGCCGCACGGGCCGTACGAAGATCCCCGTGTACGACATCTCGCTGAGCGCCCGCACCGGCGAGGAGGCCGTCGAGATGGACGGGACCCCGCTGTTCATCGCGGAGGGCATCTTCGCCGCCGAGATCGTCACCCGCTGCCGGGAGCTCGGGGTGCTGGCCGACGCGCTGTGCCTGAGCCGGGGGCCGGTGCGCACCTTCCGCCGCCGGTTCCTGCGGGATCTGCGCGAGGGCCGCAAGTCGGTACCGTTCCTGCTGCGCCGCGGCTGGCGGCTGATGCGTCTGGAGCGCTCGATCATCGCCCGCCAGACCGCGCTGGGCGCCCACCGCTGCGACAAGGACGAGGCTCTGGTCCGTCTCGCCTCGGCGGCGGGGCCCCGGCCGGCGGCGACTCCGGCGGTCTGAGCGGCCCGGTCGAACGACTTCGGCGCCTTCTCCGTCGTAGGACCGGAAAACGGTCCCCGGAAAGGAAGCCGATGACAACTGCCCTGCGGTTCCTCGCGGTCGCGCTGCTCGCGGCCGTCGCCGGCTGCACGTCGGACGGCGACGCCGCGTCCTCGTGCGCGGGCTCGGTGCTCTACGAGAACCGCGAGTACCTACCGGCCCCGGAGGTCGGCTTCACCGTGGGCGAGCGATTGGGCACCGCCGAGATCCCGGAGTGCGACGACACCCCGAGCGACCCCGGGGTCGCCGTCCCCGAGGGCACGACCGGGGCGTACGCGGTCCAGGGGCGGGAGCCCGCCGAGGCCATCGCCGTCGGTGACACCCCGGCCGGGGCGAAGCTCATGAAGGTCGGCTGACCGCGCACACGAAAGCGGGACCGGACGGACCCCCCGGCCCTCCGGTCCCGCTCTCGTGCTTCCCCCGTGATCCCCGTTGATCCCCCCACGGGTACCGGCCCCCCAGCCGGTACCCCTGGTCCCCCGTTCCTTGCTGTCCCCCCACCCTCAGGCGACGAGCTCCCCGAAGGCGTTCTCCTCGTCACGGCCGAAGCTGAGGACCTCGTCCTCGCGCAGGCGGCGCAGGGACCGCCAGATGCTGGACTTCACCGTGCCGACACTGATGTCGAGGATCTCCGCGATCTCCGGGTCGGTGCGGCCCTCGTAGTACCTGAGGACCAGCATCGTGCGCTGGAGTTCGGGCAGCCGGGCGAGCGCCTGCCACAGGACCGCGCGCAGCTCCGTGCCGCGCATCGCGTCCGTGTCGCCGGGCGTCTCCGGCAGCTCCTCGGTCGGGTATTCGTTCAGCTTGCGGCGGCGCCACGCGCTGATGTGCAGGTTCGTCATGGTGCGGCGGAGGTAGCCCCCGACCGCGGCCTTGTCACTGATCCGGTCCCACGCCTTGTACGTCGAGAACAGCGCGCTCTGCAGCAGGTCCTCGGCCTCGAAGCGGTCACCGGTCAGGTGGTAGGCGGTGGCGTACAGGGAGGCGCGGCGCTCCTGGACGTAGGCGGTGAACTCCGCCTCCGACAGCGAACGACGCTCCCCCGTGTCCTCCCTGTACGACGATCCCCCGTGCGATTCCCCCGTGAAGGTGTCAACCACCGACATGTACGCGGTGTGCTGACGCCCGGTGCCGCGAGCGCACCCCCGCCCGCTCACGGCACCGGACTTGTCTGAACCCCGGCCCCCGTTCACGTCGTGGAGACGCGTGATCACTGCGCTAGTGCTGGTGCTGTGCAGCGTGTTCATCTCGCGCCCCCCGTCGTGGACTTCCGGTGTTCGGTCTGCCCGGGCGATGCCGCCTTGCCCGTGCCAAAAAGATTGCCCTCGCACCTTCATGGCCGTGTCCGCCGACTGTCACAGACCTGTCACAGGGGCTGGTCCCAGGAATTGCACAGCGGACCCACGGACGGGTGCCGTACGGACTCCCATGTCCCCACAGGTCGAACCGCACCCCCTCCATGGGCCAGAATGAGCCCGTGCCTTCCCTGTTGCTGATCGAGGACGACGACGCCATCCGTACGGCCCTGGAGCTGAGCCTCACGCGCCAGGGTCACCGGGTTGCCACCGCTGCCACCGGCGAGGACGGCCTCAAACTGCTGCGTGAGCAGCGGCCGGACCTGATCGTGCTGGACGTGATGCTGCCCGGTATCGACGGGTTCGAGGTGTGCCGGCGCATCCGGCGCACGGACCAGCTGCCGATCATCCTGCTGACCGCGCGCAACGACGACATCGACGTGGTGGTCGGGCTGGAGTCCGGCGCCGACGACTATGTGGTCAAGCCGATCCAGGGGCGGGTCCTGGACGCCCGGATCCGGGCCGTGCTGCGGCGCGGTGAACGCGAGTCGACCGACGCGGCGAGCTTCGGCTCCCTGGTCATCGACCGCGCGGCCATGACCGTGACGAAGAACGGCGAGGACCTCCAGCTCACCCCGACCGAGCTCAGGCTGCTCCTGGAGCTGAGCCGGCGGCCCGGCCAGGCGCTGTCCCGCCAGCAGTTGCTGCGGCTCGTGTGGGAGCACGACTACCTCGGCGACTCGCGTCTGGTGGACGCCTGTGTGCAGCGGCTGCGCGCCAAGGTCGAGGACGTGCCGTCGTCCCCGACGCTGATCCGTACCGTGCGGGGTGTGGGCTACCGGCTGGACACGCCTCAGTGACCGAAGCGCAAGGGGGGTTCCGCGACTGGTTCGCGGCTCGCAAGAGTGTGTGGTCACGGCTGCGTTTCACCAGTCTGCGGCTGCGTCTCGTCGTCGTCTTCGGCCTGGTGGCGCTGACCGCCGCCGTGTCCGCGTCCGGGATCGCCTACTGGCTCAACCGCGAGGCGGTGCTCACCCGCGCCCAGGACGCGGTCCTGCGGGACTTCCAGCAGGAGATGCAGAACCGCGCGGGCGCCCTGCCCGAGGACCCCACGCAGGACGAACTCCAGCTGGCGGCGGGACAGATGGCGGGCAGCAGCCAGCGCTTCAGCGTGCTGCTCGTGTCGTCCGACGCCGACGGGAAGACGGTGTACGGCAACTCGGGCGCCCTGGACGGCTTCACCCTCCAGGACGTGCCGGTCTCGCTGCGCGAGGCGGTGAACGAGAAGCAGTCCGTCAACTCCGCCAACAAGTACGCCTACCACCTGTACTGGCAGCGGACCGTGAACCACGACACCCCGTACCTGGTCGCCGGGACGCGGGTGATCGGCGGCGGCCCGACCGGGTACATGCTCAAGTCCCTGGAGCCGGAGGCCAAGGACCTCAACTCCCTGGCCTGGTCGCTGGGCATCGCCACCGGGCTGGCCCTGATCGGCTCCGCGCTGCTCGCGCAGGCCGCCGCGACGACCGTACTGAAACCGGTGCACCGGCTGGGCGTCGCCGCCCGGCGGCTCGGCGAGGGCAGGCTCGACACCCGGCTGCGAGTCTCCGGCACCGATGAACTCGCCGATCTCTCGCGGACGTTCAACTACGCGGCCGAGGCGCTGGAGAAGCGGGTCGAGGACATGTCGGCACGCGACGACGCCTCCCGGCGGTTCGTGGCGGACATGAGCCACGAGCTGCGCACTCCGCTCACCGCGATCACCGCCGTGACGGAGATCCTGGAGGAGGAGCTGGAGGCCGAGTCCGGCTCGATGGACCCGATGATCGAGCCGGCCGTGCGGCTGGTGGTCAGCGAGACCCGCAGACTGAACGACCTGGTCGAGAACCTGATGGAGGTCACCCGCTTCGACGCGGGTACGGCCCGGCTGGTCCTCGACGACGTCGACGTGGCCGACCAGATCACCGCGTGCATCGACGCGCGCGCGTGGCTGGACGCGGTGGACCTGGACGCGGAGCGCGGCATCCACTCCCGTCTGGACCCGCGCCGTCTGGACGTCATCCTGGCCAACCTGATCGGCAACGCCCTCAAGCACGGCGGCTCCCCCGTGCGGGTGTCGGTGCGCGCGGCGGACGACGAGGTCGTCATCCGGGTCCGCGACCACGGCCCCGGCATCCCCGAGGACGTGCTTCCCCATGTCTTCGACCGCTTCTACAAGGCCAGTGCCTCCCGCCCCCGCTCCGAGGGCAGCGGCCTCGGCCTCTCGATCGCCCTGGAGAACGCCCACATCCACGGCGGCGAGATCACCGCGGAGAACTCCCCCGAGGGCGGTGCCGTCTTCACGCTGCGGATTCCCCGGGACGCCTCGGAGCTGGCGGAACAGCTCATGGAGGCCAAGAAGGACGGCGACGGGGCGAAGAAGGGGGAGGCGTGATGGCGACGCGGGGACGGACACGGAGGGCGGGCACACCCCGTGCCGGGCTCACCGCACGGCGACTGCTGGCGCTCCCTCTGCTCGCTCTGCTGGTCGCCGGGTGCGGGATCCGGCCCACCGAGGTGCCCACCGACTTCGGCCCGGCGCCCTCACGGGTGCGGTGCTCGCTGTCCGAGCCGAACGCGGCCGCGCAGGCCTCGCACGGGCTGGCCGTGCAGGTGTTCCTGCTGTGCGGGGCGTCGCTGGTGGCCGTGGACCGCGCGCTGCGGGTGCAGGACGGCACGGCCGACTCTGAGCGGCGGGTGCTGGTCGCACAGGGACTCCTGGACCAGCTCGCCGAGACGCCGTCGGCGGCCGAGCGGGAGGCCGGGTACCAGACGTATGTGCGCGGCGGCATGACCGTCGGCGGACCGCGCCCCAAGGATCCCGAGGACACCCTGCGGCTGAGCACCCCGCCCACCGAGCTCTCCGCCTACGCCCTCGCCCAGGTCGTGTGCACCTTCTCCGACTCGGCCGCGGCCGAGGGCGACGGCTCCGTCGTCCTGGGCGGCCCCACGACCGCTCCCCTGCGCCGCTACGACTGCACGGACGAGGTCCGCTCCCAGCCGGGCAGCCACCAGCCGCCGTCGACCGAGGTGACGGGCGGCTGACGCGGGGCCGACCGCCACGTGTGGCGCAGACCTCACCCAGGTACCTCGGGGTCTTCCGGAACCGATCGTGCCGAGCGCGGCGTCTTGGGGATCGTGCAGCGTCAAGGCTTCGTCGGCGGCAATGCCGCCCTTCGCGTCCGTGTGGCAGGAGGTGCCCTCCTGGTCGCACACCTCGCGTTCGTCGCCTGGTTCACGCTGCGGCCGCTGGACGTGCCGTGGGTCGTCCCGGCCAACCTGCACCCCTTCGCCGGGATCCGCGCCGACCTCGCCCTCGGCGGGCGGGAGGCGGCCCGCCGGATCGGCGAGGGATTCGTTCTGCTGGCTCCGCTCGGCTTCCTGCTCCCGCTGGTGCACGGCCGCCTGTGGGCGTCCCCCCTCGGTTCCCTGATCCGCACCTGCGCCGCGGGCGCGCTGATCTCCCTGGGCATAGAGCTGCTCCAGACCGGCGTCCCCGGTCAGGTCGTCGACATCGACTCCCTGTTCCTGAACACCGCGGGCGTGGCTCTCGCGCACCTCGCGCTGGTGCCGGCGGTGCGCCACTCGCTCCGCCGCAGGACCGAGCACCGGCGGCGCACCGCCGTCCGCCAGGAGGAGCCGGCTCAGGGTAGGACCCCGACGATTCCCAGGGTCGGGATCGCACCGTAGAGCGACGCTTTGTGCTGTTCGTCTCCGTAGCGTTGGAAACAGCTGGAGAGGGTCACTCGGACCACTCCGACCGACGCTCACGAAGGAGCCGCAATGTCCCGCCTTGCCCGCCCCACCAACGGCCGCATGATCGGCGGAGTGTGTGCCGCGCTGGCACGGCGCTTCGGCACCTCCGCGACCACCATGCGCGTGATCTTCCTGGTGTCCTGTCTGCTGCCGGGCCCGCAGTTCCTGCTCTACATCGCGCTGTGGATCCTGTTCCCCTCGGAGGAGAAGGCGCAGGCCGCCTGGTAACACCCGTGCGCACGTACGCCGGTGGGGCGCACCCCGAGACCACGGGGTGCGCCCCACCGGCGCGTGCGAGGAGCGTCGGGCCTAGCCGAGCGGAAGGCCGTTCAGGCCGGTGCCGCTGCCGCCGCCGGGCAGGACCTTGCCGACCGGCAGACCGCCGAGGAGACCGGCGACGGGCGCGGTCGGGCCGTCGGCGAGCACCTTCTGGGCGGCGGGCTGGGCGGCCGCGAGGCCCGCACCGAGCGCCGGCTGGGCCTGCGCCAGCGCCTCACCGGCACCCGGCAGCGCCTTGGTGACGTTCTCGGTGGGGAGCCCCTGGGAGACGGAGCCGAGCGCCTGAGAGGCGTCCGGGACCGCCGGAGCGGCGTTCGCGGCACCCGCGCCGGCGGCGGCGAAGGCGGCACCGAGGGCGGCGACACCGAGGGTCTTGGCAGCAGACTGCTTCATGAAATGCGTCCTCGAAATGGTGTTACGGGGATGTGAGCGGTCCACGACCGTAAACATGGGAACCCGCCCGCCGCAAACATCGAAATGCGGACGGATTGTGAACACCCGCCCGCATTCCGTACCCGAGAATTCCCTCGGTCAGCTCTCCTCGGCCACAGAACCGCTGGTGGAGGCGGTCTGCTGGAACAGCCATTCGGACTTCAGCTCGGCATATCCGGGCTTGATGACGTCATTGATCATCGCGAGTCGTTCATCGAAAGGAATGAACGCTGATTTCATCGCATTGACGGAGAACCACTGCATGTCGTCGAGCGAATAACCGAACGCGTCGACAAGGTGCTCGAATTCCCGGCTCATGCTGGTGCCGGACATCAGCCGGTTGTCGGTGTTCACGGTGGCCCGGAAGTGCAGGCGCCGCAGCAGCCCGATCGGGTGCTCGGCGTACGAGGACGCGGCCCCGGTCTGGAGATTGGAGCTGGGGCACAGCTCCAGCGGGATCCGCTTGTCGCGGACGTAGGAGGCGAGCCGGCCGAGCTTGACCGTGCCGTCCTCGTGGACCTGGATGTCGTCGATGATGCGCACGCCGTGCCCGAGACGGTCGGCGCCGCACCACTGCAGGGCCTGCCAGATGGACGGCAGCCCGAAGGCCTCGCCGGCGTGGATGGTGAAGTGGTTGTTCTCGCGCTTCAGGTACTCGAAGGCGTCGAGGTGCCGGGTGGGCGGGTAACCGGCCTCGGCGCCCGCGATGTCGAAGCCGACGACCCCCAGGTCGCGGTAGCGGTTGGCGAGTTCGGCGATCTCCAGGGCGCGGGCCGCGTGCCGCATGGCGGTGAGCAGGGCGCCGACGCGGATGCGGTGGCCGTTCGCCCTGGCCCTGCGCTCACCTTCCCGGAAGCCCTCGTTGACGGCCTCGACGACCTCTTCGAGGGTCAGGCCCTTGTCGAGATGCTGCTCGGGGGCGTACCGCACCTCGGCGTAGACGACGCCGTCCTCGGCGAGGTCCTCGGCGCACTCGGCGGCCACCCGCGTCAGCGCCTCCCGGGTCTGCATGACGCCGACGGTGTGCGAGAAGGTCTCCAAGTACCGTTCCAGCGAACCGGAGTCGGCGGCTTCGCGGAACCAGACGCCCAGCCGGTCCGCGTCGCTCTCGGGGAGAGCGGCGTACCCGGTCTCCCGGGCGAGGTCGACGATCGTGCCGGGGCGCAGCCCGCCGTCGAGGTGATCGTGCAGCAGAACCTTGGGTGCCCGGCGGATCTGGTCCGAGCTCGGGGCGTTCCCCATCCGGTCAGTCTGGCTCGTCATCCTGGCACTGTAACTCCTACGCGCGTAGAGCGCCCGTTGTACGAATCCGCCGATACGTAACGGTGACCGCCCCGCCCCGTGTCGTACACCCGCGCTTCTGACACTGTTCTGTCATGGCACAGCAAGCGACGCCGGTTCGCAGCGCCCGACTGGGCAGGACACTCGGCCCGGAGCCGGCGGCGGTGAGCGGGGTGGTGCTGCTCCTTCCGGGCGGCGACGAGAACTCTCTGCGCAGACCCGCCTCGATGCGACTCCCCTCCGCCATCCGGGCGTTGGGACGGCGGCTGGCACGCGCGGGGCACTCCGAAGGGCTCGCGGCCCACCTGGTGCACTACCGCTATCGCGGGTGGAACGGCAGCGAGGCGCATCTCGCGCACGATGCCACCTGGGCAGCCGACGAGGTCGTACGGCGTTACGGCGACGTCCCGGTGTCCCTGGTCGGCGTCGACATGGGCGCGCGGGCCGCACTGCGGGCGGGCGGGCACGAGGCCGTCAACTCCGTGGTGGCGGTGGCTCCTTGGCTGCCCGAGGAGGATGTGGCGGCCACCCCCGAACCGGTGAAGCAGCTCGTGGGGCGGCGGGTGCTGTTCGTGCACGGGACCAACGACCAGCAGACGGACCCCGAGTTGTCGTTCCGGCTCGCGTCCCGGGCGAAGAAGGCGAACCGGGAGGTGTGCCGGTTCGAGGTGCACTCCGACGGACACGGGCTGCATCAGTACCGGGCCGAAGTGCAGGCGCTGACCGAGGACTTCGTGATGGGTGCGCTGTTCGGGCGGGCCTTGTCGCGGCCGGTTCAGGACGCCCTCGCCGCCCCGCCGCCGTTGGGGTTGCGGATGCCGCTGGCCTCAGGGTTCGGGCGTCGGCGGTAGGTCAGGGCAGCAGGTTGCCCCTTCTCGACAGCAGGAACTTCTTGAAGGCGGCCACCGGGGGCGTGTCCGGGTGACCGTCCAGCCAGGCGACCCCGATCTCCCGTACCGCTCGTGGCGCGGTGACCGTCAGCTCCGCCACCCCTGGGCGGGGGAAGGCCGGCGGAGGGAGCAGCGCGACCCCGAGCCCGGCCGCCACCAGGCCCCTCAGGGTCTCCGCCTCCTCCCCCTCGAAGGCGATCCTCGGCTTGAAGCCGGCCTCCTGACAGAGGTCGTCGGTGATGCGACGGAGGCCGTAGCCGGGTTCCAGGGTGACGAAGTGCTCCTCGGCGGCCTCGGCGAGGCGCACCCGCCTGCGCGCCGCGAGGGGGTGGTCGGTGGGGACCACGAGCCGCAGCTTCTGTTCGTCGAGGCGACGGGCGACGAGGTCGGGGGCGTCCGGGACCGGCGAGGTCAGGCACAGGTCCAGCTCGCCCGCGCGCAGGCGCTCGATCATCGCCTCGCCGTAGTTCTGGACCAGGCTGAAGCGGACGCGCGGGTGGTCGGCGCGGAAGGCCCGGATGAGGCCGGGGACCGTCTCCGAGCCCATGGTGTGCAGAAAGCCGAAGGCGACCTTGCCGGTGGCCGGGTCGGCGTCGGCGCGGACCTCGTCGGCGGCCCGCTGGATCTCGGCGAGGGCACGTTCGACGGAGGCGAGGAAGGTGCGGCCTGCGGGGGTCAGGGAGACCGTGCGGCCGATGCGGGCGAACAGGTCGACGCCGAGGTCGTGTTCGAGGCGGACCATGGCCCGGGAGAGCGTCGACTGGGGGACGTCCAGCTCCTGGGCGGCACGGGTGACGTGCTCGGTGCGGGCGACCCCCGCGAACTGGGCGAGCCGCGGGGCCAGCAACATCACCATGTCTTCTGTGTCACTGGACGGTGACGACCGCGGCTGTGACCTCTGCTGATGCTCCATGGGAACGATTATGGCGAATCCATGCATTGGACGGATCAGTGAGGTCGCCCGTAGCTTCGAAGCATGCCTGCCAGTACCGAGGCGTCCACCCGCGTGGGCGCCGTACCCCCCGCCTCTGCCTCCGTCGACTCCCGTCTGACCCCGGGCGGACCCGGCTACCGCCGGATGAGCTTCGCCCTCTTCCTCGCCGGTGTCGCGACCTTCGCGCTGCTGTACTCGACGCAGGCCCTCCTCCCGCTGATCTCGGGCGAGTTCGGGGTCGCGGCGAGCGAGGCGAGCTGGACGGTGGCGGCGGCGACCGGCGGTCTGGCGCTGTTCGTGCTGCCGATGAGCGCCCTCTCCGAGCGCTTCGGACGCCGTACGGTCATGACGGCCTCGCTGGCGGTCGCGGTGACGGTCGGGATCCTGGTCCCCTTCGCGCCCTCGCTGCCCGCGCTGGTCGTGCTGCGGGCGGTGCAGGGTGCGGCGCTGGCGGGACTGCCGGCCTCCGCGACGGCGTATCTCGCCGAGGAGGTCCGCCCGAAGGCGCTGGTCACGGCGATCGGACTGTTCGTCGCCGGCAACAGCGTGGGCGGGATGAGCGGCCGGGTCATCACCGGCTGGGTCGCTCAGGAGTGGGGCTGGCGGGTGGCCGTCGGGGTCATCGGGGCGCTCGCGGTGGCCTGTGCGGTGGCGTTCCGCCTGCTGCTCCCGGCGCCGAAGCACTTCGTGGCGGGTTCGCTGAAGCCGCGGGTGCTGCTGGGCACGGTCCGCGCACACCTCGGCGATCCGCTGCTGCGCCGCCTGTACGCCATCGGCGCGCTGTTCATGACGGTGTTCGGCGGCGTGTACACGGTGATCGGCTATCGCCTGACGGAGGCCCCGTTCGGGTTGCCGCAGGGCATCATCGGCTCGATCTTCCTGGTCTACCTGGTGGGCACGGTGTCCGCGTCGACGGCGGGCCGGCTGGTGGGCCGACTGGGCCGCAGGGGCGCGCTGTACGCGGCGGGCGGTACGACGGCGGCGGGTCTGCTGCTCTCCCTGGCCGGCTCGTTGTGGCTGGTCCTCCTCGGCCTGGTCCTGATCACCGGCGGGTTCTTCGCGGGGCACGCGGTGGCGTCCTCGGCGGTCAGCAAGACGGCCACCCACGGCCGCGCCCAGGCCTCGGCCCTCTACCAGTCCGCCTACTACATCGGCTCCAGCGCGGGCAGCACGGTCGGCGCGCTCGCCTTCCACGCGGGCGGCTGGGCCGGAACGGTAGGGGTCGGACTGCTGGCGGTGCTCGGCGTCGTGTCGATCACCGTCCTCGGAACACGTGCGGCCCGGACCCAGCAGCGGCTCGCGACGGCCTGAGCCGCACGTTCGGCTTCCCCCTGGTCGAGGTCGGTCGACCAGGGGGACGCTTTTTTGCCCCGCCGCCGGCAAGAACCCTCTGACCTGCACGTTCATCCACTCGGCACGCCATTGTCAGACCCCTGCGGTAGCTTCCAAGTACTGGGCGCAAAGGCGCGACGCAGCACGGCCACAGGGGTGGGTGGACGATGACGGACGGCACGGCGACGACGACAGACCTCGACATCAGGCTCGAGAAGCACCGCACCGAGCTGACGGGGTACTGCTACCGCATGCTCGGTTCCTCCTTCGAGGCCGAGGACGCGGTGCAGGACACACTGGTGCGGGCCTGGCGGAGCTACGACAAGTTCGAGGGCCGTTCCAGCCTGCGCTCCTGGCTCTACCGCATCGCGACGAACGTCTGCCTGGACATGCTCACGGCGGGCAACAAGCGCGCCCGCCCCATGGACCTCTCGGAGTCGACGCCCCTCGCCCAGGCCGCCCTCTCCCCGCGCCCGGACCACACCTGGCTGGAGCCGATGCCCGACAACCGCATCCTGCCGACCGTCGAGGACCCGGCCGAGGCGGCCGTCGCCAAGGAGACCGTGCGGCTCGCCTTCATGGCCGCCCTCCAGCAACTGCCGCCCAAGCAGCGCGCGGTGCTGATCCTGCGCGAGGTGCTGGCCTGGAAGGCGAGCGAGGTCGCCGAGCTGCTCGACACCTCCGTCGCCTCGGTCAACAGCGCCCTGCAGCGGGCCCGCGCCACCCTCGCCGAGCGGGAGCAGCACGGCGCCGACGCGGCCGTGTCCGACCCGCTGGACGAGGAGCAGCAAAAACTCCTGGAGCGCTATGTGAAGGCGTTCGAGGGGTACGACATGACGGCTCTGACGGCCCTCCTCCACGAGGACGCCATCATGACGATGCCGCCGTTCGACCTGTGGCTGACGGGCCACGACGACATCACCGGTTTCATGACGACCCTGGGCTCGGCCTGCGAGGGCTCCCGCCTGATCCCGGTTCAGGTCAACGGCCTGCCGGGGTTCGCCCAGTACAAGCCGGACCCGGAGAAGGGCGGTTACGCCCCGTGGGCGGTCCAGGTGCTGGAGATCTCAGACGGCCGGCTCACCGGGTTCCACTTCTTCCTCGACACCCAGCGCTGGTTCCCCCTGTTCGGTCTGCCCCTCCACCTCGAAGCGGAGGCCGACGAGGTCAAGGAGGGCGTATAGCGCGGGGTCGGGGTCGCGCAGCCTGATCCGGCCCCCGGCCCGCCGGGCCGCGAGCTGGAGCCGGGCGAGCAGGTCGACGGTGCCGAGCCCCGGCGGCCCGAGCCCGGCGACATCGCACACCACGACCCCGGCCCGGGTCGTCCGCAGCAGCGCCCGCACCTCGTCGCCCAGCCCCGTCACCTCGTCCCGGGTGACGGGGCCGGCCAGCACGAGTACAGCGGGTGTCATGGCGTCCACGATCGGTAGACCTGGCGGGCGGGCACAACTCATCGGCCCCGGCGCGAGGACAGCTGTCTCGGCGCGGACAGAATCACGTTGACCTGCGGGCCGCCTTCCCCCGAGGGTTACCTGTATGCGCCACCCATCAGCACCTCCCCGGATATGTCACGCCCTCCTCACCCTCGGGGAGTGCCCGTGCAGGGAGTGCTGACCGGCTTCGCGGTGATCGCGGTGGTGATCGGGGTCGGCTGTCTCATCGGCCTGCGCGGGTACCTCGGCGACCAGGGCCGGGAGGTCCTGACCAAGCTCGCCTTCCATGTCGCCTCCCCCGCCCTGCTGTTCACCACGCTCGCCAGGGCCGACCTGTCGGTGATCTTCTCCAGCCGCCTGCTGGTGACCGCGCTCAGCACGGCAGCGGCGGCGGGCGTCTTCGTGTCGGTGGGTGTCGTACGGGGCTGGGGCGTCGGCCGCACGACGATCGGCGCGCTGTGCTCGTCCTACGTCAACTCCGGCAACCTCGGCATCCCGATCGCGGTGTACGTCCTGGGCGACGCCTCGCTCGTGGCGCCGGTGCTGCTGTTCCAGTTGGTGGGGGTCACCCCGGTCGCGCTGACGGTCCTGGACCTGGCGTCGGGCGCGGGCTCCGGCGAGAAGCGCCCGCTGTGGCGGAGACTGCTGACCCCGCTGCGCAATCCGATCGCGGTCGGCTCGCTGGCCGGGGTCGCGGTCTCGGCGGCGGGCCTGAAGGTGCCGGCCCCCGTGATGGACCCCCTGACCCTCATCGGCGGCATGTCGGTCCCGGCGGTCCTCCTCGCCTTCGGCATCTCCCTGTGCGGCAGCACGATGCCCGGCCGGGGCCCGGACCGGCAGCTCGTCCTGCTCTCGGTCGCGCTGAAGTCGGTGGGGCAGCCGGCGGTGGCGTGGGTGTTGGCGGCCGGCGTCTTCGGCCTCCACGGAGCCCAACTCCTCGACGTGGTGGTGACGTCAGCCCTGCCGGCCGCCCAGAACCTGTACACCTACGCGTCGACCTACGGGGTGGGTGAACGCCTGGCCCGCGACTCGATCCTGGTGTCGACGGTGCTGTCGGTGCCGGTGCTGGTGGTCGTGGCGGCGCTGCTCGGGTGACTCACGTCTCGGGGAACTCGCCGGTGTCGATGACAAGGTCGAACGGCGCCGGGATGGTGAGCAGCTCACCGAACTTGGCGACGGCCAGCGGCCGGTAGACCTCTCCCTGGGGCTCTCCGTAGAGGGTCGCGGTGGGACCTTCGGGCGCCCAGCGATCGACGAGGAGATAGAGGGGGATGCCGGCGGATGCGTAGGCGGCCGGCTTGCTCACACGGTCGTGGCGAGCGTTCTTCCTGGAGGTGACCTCCACGACGAGTTCGGCCACGGCGCCCGGCAGATAGGTGTCCGCCTCGGTGCACTCCTGGACCGGGGCGACCAGGATGTCCGGGATGAACATGCCGAGCCGCGAGGGGACGGCGATGGCCTGTGTCTGGAAGATCTCCCAGTCTTCGGGGATCACGGAGTACAGGCGACGCTGGATGCGGGCCGCGATCACGTTGTGACGGGGTGCGGGAGCAGGTGACACGGTGATGATCCCCTCGATGATCTCCACCTTGCTGCCCTCGGGCCAGTCCATCTCCTCCCAGAACCGGACGAGGTCGTCCCAGCTCTGCTCGGGGTCGTGGCCCACGGTGAGTGCGCTCATGGCGGTCTCCCTCGGTTGCGTCACCGATCCCAGCATGCCGAACGGGACCGGCGGCGGTCCACCGATCCCGTTCACCCGAAAGGGGAAATGCCTGGTCAGGCGATACGTTCCAGCACAACGGGCGACGCCGTGAACGTCGTACCCGCCGCCCCGATGTCGTAGGACCCCTCGATCGACTGGAGCGCGTACTCGAAGCGTTCCGGGGTGTCCGTGTGGAGGGTCAGCAGGGGCTGGCCCTCGGTGACCGTGTCGCCGGGCTTGGCGTGCAGCTCCACGCCCGCGCCCGCCTGCACCGGGTCCTCCTTGCGGGCCCGGCCCGCGCCGAGGCGCCAGGCGGCCACCCCGATGCCGTAGGCGTCGAGACGGGTCAGGACGCCCGCGGAGGGTGCCTTGATGACGTGCTGCTCGCGCGCCACCGGCAGTTCCGCGTCCGGGTCGCCGCCCTGCGCCGCGATCATCCGGCGCCACACGTCCATCGCCGTACCGTCGGCCAGCGCCTTCGCCGGATCGGCGTCGCGGATGCCGGCCGCCGCCAGCATCTCGTGGGCCAGCGCGATGGTGAGCTCCACGACGTCCGACGGGCCGCCGCCCGCCAGGACCTCCACCGACTCGCGGACCTCGAGCGCGTTGCCCGCCGTGAGGCCTAGCGGGGTCGACATGTCCGTCAGGAGCGCGACCGTCCTCACGCCGTGGTCGGTGCCAAGGCCCACCATCGTGGACGCCAGTTCCCGCGCGTCCTCGATGGTCTTCATGAAGGCGCCGGTGCCGACCTTGACGTCCAGGACCAGCGAGCCGGTGCCCTCCGCGATCTTCTTCGACATGATGGAGGAGGCGATCAGGGGGATCGCCTCGACCGTGCCGGTGACGTCACGCAGGGCGTACAGCTTCTTGTCGGCCGGGGCCAGGCCGTCGCCCGCCGCGCAGATCACCGCGCCGGTGGTGTCGAGGACGTGCAGCATCTCCTCGTTCGACAGCAGCGCCCGCCAGCCGGGGATCGACTCCAGCTTGTCGAGCGTGCCGCCGGTGTGACCGAGGCCCCGGCCCGAGAGCTGGGGAACCGCCGCGCCGCAGGCCGCCACCAGGGGAGCCAGCGGCAGCGTGATCTTGTCGCCGACGCCGCCCGTGGAGTGCTTGTCGGCGGTCGGGCGGGAGAGGGACGAGAAGTCCATCCGCTCGCCCGAGGCGATCATCGCGGCCGTCCAGCGGGCGATCTCGCGGCGGTTCATGCCGTTGAGGAGGATGGCCATCGCGAGCGCGGACATCTGCTCGTCGGCGACCTCCCCGCGGGTGTACGCGTCGATGACCCAGTCGATCTGCTCGTCGCTGAGTTCGCCGCGGTCCCGCTTGGTGCGGATGACGGAGATGACGTCCATGGCCATGCAGGGCTTTCCTTCCGGGAATTACTTGGTGAGGTGCTCGGGCCCGAAGGCCTGCGGGAGCATCTCGGACAGCGGCAGGATGCCCGCCGGGGTCTCCAGGAGCAGGTCCGGGCCGCCGAACTCGTAGAGCAGCTGACGGCAGCGGCCGCAGGGGACGAGGACCTCGCCCCGGCCGTCCACGCAGGTGAAGTGCGTGAGCCGGCCGCCCCCCGTGTTGTGCAGCTCCGCGACCAGACCGCACTCGGCGCACAGGCCGAGGCCGTAGGAGGCGTTCTCGACGTTGCAGCCGGTGATGGTGCGGCCGTCGTCGACCAGGGCGGCGACGCCGACCGGGTAGCCGGAGTACGGGGCGTACGCCCGGGACATGGCGTCCCGGGCCCGCTCGCGCAGGGCGTCCCAGTCGACGTCGGACCGCGGGGTCACTTGCCCTGGCCCTTCCGGTAGCGCATGCCGTCCGCCTTGGGCATCCGCAGGCGCTGCGCGGACAGCGACAGCACCAGCAGGGTGACGACGTACGGGGTGGCGCCCACGAAGTCGCTCGGGACCTCGTCGGTGAGCAGGTACCAGACCAGGACGCCCGCGGCCACCAGGAGGCTGATGCCGCCCTGCCAGTGCGCCTTCTTGTACAGCTTCCAGCCTGCCATCGCCAGGAGCAGCACGAACAGCAGGAGCAGCAGCGCGTGGACGGTCTCGCCGCCGTTGCGCAGCTGGAGCGCGTCGGAGTAGCCGAACAGGCCCGCGCCCATGGCGAGGCCACCGGGCCGCCAGTTGCCGAAGATCATGGCGGCGAGACCGATGTAACCGCGTCCGCCGGTCTGGCCTTCGAGGTACGTGTGCGAGGTGACCAGGGCCAGGAAGGCACCGCCGAGGCCGGCGAGGCCGCCGGAGACGGCCACGGCCATGTACTTGTACTTGTAGACGTTGACGCCGAGGGACTCCGCGGCGATCGGGTTCTCGCCGCAGGACCGCAGGCGCAGGCCGAACGGGGTGCGCCACAACAGCCACCAGCTGCCGACGAACAGCACGGCCGCGATGACCGTCACCACGGACAGGTCGGTGACCAGGCCGCCGAGGATGCCGGCGATGTCGGAGATCAGGAACCAGTGGTGGTTCTCGATGGAGTGCAGTCCGCTGGACAGGCCCGGTACGTCGAAGTTGGGCAGCGAGTCGACGGGCGGGGACTGCTTGGGGTTGCCGCCCGCTTCCGCCGCCTTGCCGTCCACGAAGAACAGCTTGGCGAGGTACTGCGTGGTGCCGAGCGCGAGAAGGTTGATCGCCACACCGGAGACGATGTGGTCGACGCCGAAGGTGACGGTCGCGACCGCGTGCAGCAGACCGCCGACGACGCCGAAGCCGACACCGCACAGCAGGCCGAGCCAGGGGCTGGACTGCCAGCCGATCCAGCCGGCGCCGAAGGTGCCGAGGATCATCATGCCTTCGAGGCCGATGTTGACCACGCCGGAGCGCTCGGACCACAGACCGGCGAGACCGGCGAGACCGATCGGCACGGCGAGGCTGAGGGCCGCGGAGACCTGGCCCTCGGAGGTGAGCTGGTCGGAGCCGGAGATGACCCGGACCGCGGCGACGAGCAGCAGCGCACCGGCGACGATCATCAGGATCTGGCCGAGCGAGCGGCCCGACCGGGTGGCGGTGTCCGCCTTGGGGGCCGCGGGGGGCGGCGTGTCGGTCATCGTGGCAGTCATCACGCCACCTCCTGCTTCTGGGTCGGGGTGGCGGCCTGGGCGGCGAGCTCGGCGCCGACCCGCTGCTGCTGACGCTTGAGTCCGTAGCGTCGTACGACCTCGTAGGCGATGACGACGCACAGGACGATGACGCCCTGGATCACGCCGAGGATCTCCTTGTCGTAGCCCTCGAACTCCAGGTGGTTGGTGGTGCGCTCCAGGAAGCCCCACAGCAGGGCACCCAGCGCGATGCCGACCGGGTTGTTGCGGCCGAGCAGGGCGATGGCGATACCGGTGAAGCCGATGCCGACGGGGAAGTCGTTGCTGAACTGGTGGCTGTCGTTCAGCAGGGTCGGCATGCCGATCAGGCCGGCCACCGCGCCCGAGATCAGCATGCTGGTGGCGACCATCTTCTTCACCGAGACACCGCTCGCGGAGGCCGCGGACTCGGACTGTCCGACGGTGCGCAGGTCGAAGCCGAACCGGGTGCGGCCGAGCACGAACCAGTACGCGATACCGATGATCACGGCGATGACGATGAAGCCCCACAGCTCGCCCGACGCGCCGGTGTCGATCTGGAAGAAGTACGACGACTCCGGCAGCGGACTGGTCGAGACGACGGTGCCGCCGGCCTGGAGTTCGGCGAGCTTTCCGGGCTGGAGCAGGTAGGCGATGATCGCGGTGGCGATCGCGTTGAGCATGATCGTCGAGATGACCTCGCTCACGCCGCGGGTCACCTTCAGAACGCCCGCGATGCCCGCCCACACGGCGCCGGTGGCCATGGCGCACAGGATGATCAGCGGGATGGAGATCCAGCCCGGCGTGGTCAGCGCGCCACCGAGGACGGCTGCGAAGAACGCGGCGATGCGGTACTGGCCGTCGACGCCGATGTTGAACAGGTTCATCCGGAAGCCGATGGCCACCGAGACGCCCGCCAGGTAGTACGTCGTCGCCTTGTTGAGGATGTAGACCTGGCTGTCGCTGGCGGAGCCGTAGGTCAGCATGTCGCTGAACGCGGCGCCCGGGTTCTTGCCGGTGGCGAGGATCACCAGGGTGGTGACGACGAGCGCGGCGACGACCGCGAGCAGCGGGGCCGCGATGGCGAGGAGCAGCCGCTCCTTGTCGATGCGTTGGGTCAGCTTGTTCATCGGGCGTCGTCCTCGTCGTCCTCGGCGGAGACCGCTGCGGAGTCCCCTGTGGAGCCCTCTGCGTGCTCCAGGTGGCCGGTGACCGCGCCGGTCATGGCGGAGCCCAGCTCCTCGGGGGTGATGGTGGCGGGGTCGGCGTCGGCGACCAGTCGGCCGCGGTACATCACCCGCAGGGTGTCGGACAGGCCGATGAGCTCGTCCAGGTCGGCGGAGATCAGCAGCACGGCCAGGCCCTCGCGGCGGGCCTCGCGGATGTGGTCCCAGATCGCGGCCTGCGCGCCGACGTCCACACCGCGGGTGGGGTGGGCGGCGATGAGCAGCTTGGGCGAGTGGCTCATCTCGCGGCCGACGATCAGCTTCTGCTGGTTGCCGCCGGACAGGGAGCCCGCGGTGACGTCGATGCCGGGGGTGCGGACGTCGTACGCCTGGATGATGCGCTCGGTGTCGGTGCGGGACGCCTTGATGTCGAGCAGCTGGCCGCGGGAGTTGGGCCGCTCGGTGACATGGCCGAGGATGCGGTTCTCCCACAGCGGTGCCTCGAGGAGCAGGCCGTGACGGTGGCGGTCCTCGGGGATGTAGCCGACGCCGGCCTCGCGGCGGCGGCGGGTGGGCGCGTGGGAGATGTCGGTGTCGTCGAGGGTGATCGTGCCGGAGTCGGGGGTGCGGATGCCCATGATGGCCTCGACCAGTTCGGACTGGCCGTTGCCCTCCACGCCGGCGATGCCGAGGACCTCGCCCTTGTGGATGGTGAAGGAGATGTCGTCGAGGATGATCCGCTCGACGCCGTCGAGGTCGGTCTGGGCCAGGCGCAGGCCGTCCAGCTTGAGCAGCGCCACGTCGGTGACCGTGGACTCCTCGGTCTCCGGGGTGGGCAGTTCACTGCCGACCATCAGCTCGGCGAGCTGCTTGGAGGTGGTGCCGGCGGGCTCGACGGTGCCGACGGTGGTACCGCGGCGGATGACGGTGATCTCGTCGGCCACCGACAGGACTTCGCCGAGCTTGTGCGAGATGAAGATGACGGTGAGGCCCTCGGCCTTGAGGTCGCGCAGGTTGTCGAAGAGGGCGTCGACCTCCTGCGGCACGAGGACGGCCGTGGGCTCGTCGAGGATGAGGGTCTTGGCGCCGCGGTAGAGGACCTTGAGGATCTCCACGCGCTGGCGGTCGGCGACGCCGAGCTCCTCGAGGAGGACGTCGGGGCGGACGTTCAGGCTGTACGCGTCGGAGATCTCCCTGATCTTCGCGCGGGCCTTGGCGCCGATGCCGTACAGCTTCTCCGCGCCCAGGACGACGTTCTCCAGGACGGTGAGGTTGTCGGCCAGCATGAAGTGCTGGTGCACCATGCCGATGCCGCGGCCGATGGCGTCGGCGGGAGTGTGGAAGGTGACCGTCTCGCCGTTGACCGTGATGGTGCCCTCGTCCGGCTGCTGCATGCCGTAGAGGATCTTCATCAGGGTGGACTTGCCGGCACCGTTCTCACCGCACAGGGCGTGCACGGTGCCCGTGCGGACGGTGATGTCGATGTCCTTGTTGGCGACGACGCCGGGGAATCGCTTGGTGATGCCGCGCAGTTCGACGGCAGCGGGAGGGCTGGACGCGTTGATGGCGCACTCTCCTCGGGGAAAAGGGGCTGCGTAGGGGAGGGCAGGCGTCGGCGACGCTAGCGCGGCAACTCCATGCTACACGCGTAGAGTTGGCACATTGTTATGGCTCGACGAGGGGGTTGTCGAGGCCCCCTCGTCGAGCCCGGGTTCCGGCGGGAACCGTCAGGTCAGCTGGTCTTGACCGTGATGGTGCCGTCGACGATCTTCTTCTTCGCCTCGTCCAGCTTGGGCTGGATGTCGTCGATGAAGCCACCGCTGGTGGACAGGCCGACACCGCCCTTGGCGAGCGAGTAGAGCTGGTTGCCGGTCAGCGGCTTGCCCTCGTGGACGGACTTGACGAAGTCGTAGACGCCGACGTCGACGTTCTTGACCATCGAGGTCAGGATCGAGTTCTTGAACTTGGCCAGACCCGGGATGTTGTACTGGTCCGAGTCCACGCCGATGGCCCAGGCACCCTTGACGCCGGAGACGGCCTCGATCGAGCCGTTGCCGGAGGAGCCGGCCGCGGCGTAGATCACGTCGGCGCCGTTGTCGAGCATGCCGGACGCGGCCTCCTTGCCCTTGGCGGGGTCGGCGAAGCCGGAGAAGTCCGAGCCATGGGTCAGGTACTGGACGTCGACCTTGACCTTGGGGTTGGTGTCCTTGACGCCCTGGGCGTAGCCCGCCTCGAACTTCTTGATCAGCGGGGTGTCCACGCCGCCGATGAAGCCGACGTGGTCCTTCTTGGTCTTCAGCGCCGCGGCGACACCGGCCAGGTAGGAACCCTGCTCCTCGGTGAACGTGATGCTGTCGACGTTCTTGGCCTTCGCGACCGCGTCGATGAGGCCGAAGCTGACCTTCGGGTACTTGGCGGCGACCTTGTCGACCGAGGTGGCGTAGGAGAAGCCGACGGCGACGATCGGGTTGTAGCCCGCGTCGGCGAGGTCGGTCAGGCGCTGCTCGCGGTCGGCCTCGGTGTCGGAGCTCTTGGCGGTCAGCTCCTTGAGGGAGCCGCCGAACTCCTTCTGGGCCTTGTCGGCACCGCGCGCGGCGGAGTCGTTGAAGGAGCGGTCACCGCGGCCGCCGACGTCGTAGGCGAGACCGATCTTGATGCCGCCCTTGCTGCTGCCCGCGGAGGCGGACGAAGAGCTGTCGTCCTCGGAGGAGGTGCTGCCACAAGCGGTGGCAGTCAGTGCGAGAGCTGCGGTGGCGATACACGCAGCGGAAAGCTTGGCTACCCGGCGCACGGGAGGCTCCTTCACCTGACCTGAGCGCCTTGTCGGCGCTTCATGTGAGCACCATGCCAGTGCTCGGGCCCGGACGCCCCTGCGGCGTCGGCTTCGCGGCATCGTAACGCGCGTAGATGTCGGAAACAGACCTCTTCCGAAGCCGTTATCGATTCGAGGCAAACAGCGTCTGAACTGAGGGTCTTCCGGCCTCGCACACCAGGATTGCGAAGAGTGCACGATTGGCTTACGAGCATGTTGCGCCGGGCGGCGGAACGGCCCCCGAAGGGGCCGTTCGTCTCACTTCGCGGCGTCGATCAGTGCGGCGGCCGTGAACATCTCCACGCCTACGGTGATCGCGGACTCGTCGGCGTCGAAGTCGCCCTGGTGGAGGTCGCGCACGGTGCGCTCACCCGGAGTCCGCACCCCGAGGCGGGCCATGGCACCGGGGACGTGCTGCAGGTACCAGGAGAAGTCCTCGCCGCCGAGGCTCTGCTCGGTGCTCTCGATGGAGTCGACTCCGCGCCGAGCCGTCATGGCCGCACGGATCAACGCGGTCACCTCGGCGTCGTTGACGACGGGCGGCACGCCCCGCACGTAGTTGATCTCGGACTTGGCCCCGTGCAGATTGGCGACCTCGTCGATCGCGGCCACGACGACGTCCGGGGCCTGACGCCAGGTGTCGAGGTCCAGGCAGCGCACGGTCCCGGAGAGCTCGGCGTGCTGCGGGATGACGTTGGGCGCGTGCCCCGACTCGATCCGCCCCCAGGTCACGGCGAGCCCGGCCCGGGTGTCGACGCGCCGGCCGACGATGGCGGGCACGTCGGTGACGACGCGGGCGGCGGCGGTGACGAGGTCGGTGGTGAGGTGCGGCCGGGCGGTGTGCCCACCGGGCCCGTCGAGGGCGATCTCCAGGCGATCGCACGCCGAAGTGATCGCCCCGGTCCGCAGCCCGATCTTGCCGGCGTCGACCCGCGGGTCGCAGTGCACGGCGAGGATCTTCCCGACGCCTTCCAGCACCCCGCAGTCGATGGCGTCGGCGGCCCCGCCGGGCAGCACTTCCTCGGCAGGCTGGAAGAGCAGCCGTACGGGCCGCGGAAGCAGCCCCTGCTTGTCGAGCTCGGCGAGGACGAGCCCGGCGCCCAGCACCACGGCCGTATGCACGTCGTGCCCGCACGCATGCGCCCGATCGGGCACGGTCGACCGGTACGAGCACTCGGTCTTCGTGTCCGGGATGGGGAGGCCGTCGATGTCGGCACGCAGGGCGAGCATGGGCTTCTGCCCGTCCCACTCGCCGATGTCACATACGAGCCCGGTCCCGACGCCGAGCACCCGCGGCTTCAGCCCGGCCCGCTCCAGCCGCTCCTTGATCGCCGCGGTGGTGCGGAACTCCTGGTTGCCGAGTTCCGGGTGCATGTGCAAGTCGCGTCGGAAGTGGACGAGTTCGGCATGCAGCGCGTCACTCAGCATCCCGGGGAGCACGGCTTCCCCGGGCAGATCGACCTCGGACTCCAGTGACATCAGTTGCTTCACCCTCTAAAGGGTAGGACGCCGGGGCGACCAACCGACCCGAGATCAACAAAACTTCAACCCTCAGCGGGAAGAAAATTTGGCCGCTCGACGCATGGATGTGGTTTGAGGTGGGTAGGAACCTCGTTTCTCACACATACCATGCTGCGCATACCCCCGGTGGTTCTGTTCATCTGTCGAAACGGGATCGGGACGGGGTTGGGGCGCAGGACCGGAACGGTCACGACCGGATGCCGGGTGACCACGGGGTGTGATCGCGGGGTGCTGAGCAGGGATCTCCGGTGGTGAGGTGCACCCGCGCGGGGCGGTGGTGCAGGCCGGGACAGCGGCGGCGGGGGCACTGACCAGTCTGGGTGGACACGCGCCGAGGAACAAATGTCGTAAGCCCTCGGACACGATTCACCTGGCCGGCCGAGCTCCTCGCCCTCCCAGCACCGCCCACCCTTCCGGCGACTGCCCGATCGTCTGCACCCACAGTCCGCCGACCCTCGGCACCCACGCCCCGCTCGCCGCCGAACCCAGCCGCCGTAGCGCGCTACGCGACCGCGCATCCGGCAACCCCGGCCCACGACTCGACGACCCCGCGCAACCACCCACCCGGCCGCCGCTCTCCCCCGGCCGCCCGTTCGCTTCTCCACCGTGCTGGAGTGAGCCGAGTCAAGGGTGGCCCGCAGGGCCATCGCCGAAGGCGACGCGCGAGCGCCCTTTACTCGGCTCACGGAACCACGACACTGCCAAGGAAGCGGGCGACCCCACGGCCACGTCTAGGCAGCCGCCAGCTCACACCACACGAACTTCCCCCGGTTACGTGTCACTCGGCCCTGAACGGTCGCGCGACTTCATCCACAAGTTGGCCAAGGAGCTGTGAGGCGACCATGTCCACCCCTGACATCTGGCAGAAGTCGAGCTACTCCGGAGGCGGCGAAGGGAACGTCTGCGTGGAGATCACACACCGAACCACCCACGTAGCCGTCCGCGACTCCAAGACCCCGACCTGGGCCACCCTCACCTTCCCGGCCGGAGCCTTCACCGCCTTCCTGGAAGCGCTGAAGTCCCCACACCCCACCCCCCGATGACCGTCAGGGAAACTCCACCCTCCGCCCCGAGCCACCCCGCTAGGGTGCAGCCCGTGAACGCCGAGACCCCCGACTTCATACGGGCCACCCGCACCGCGTACGACACGATCGCCGAGCCCTACACCGAGCAGTTCTCCGACTGGGCCGGCATCCCCACGCTGGACAGAGCCCAGATCACCGGCTTCGCGGAGCTGGTGAAGGAGCAGGGCAAGGGCCCGGTGGCCGACATCGGCAGCGGCCCGGGACACGTGACCGCGGCGCTCCACGAGCTCGGCGTCCCGGTCTTCGGCGTGGACGTCTCCCCGAAGATGGTCGAACTGGCCCGCAGGGCCCACCCGGAGCTCCGCTTCCACGTGGGTTCGATGACGACCCTGGACCTGCCGTCCGAAACGCTGGGCGGAATCACGGCCCTCTACTCGATCATCCACGTCCCGGACGACCACCTCCCGCAAGCCTTCGCGGAGTTCCACCGAGTCCTCACCCCCGGCGCCCACGCCCTGATCGGCTTCCAGTACGAGCCGGGCGGCACCCACATGCACCTGGACGAACGCTTCGGCCACCGGATCTCCCTGGACTACTGGTTGCGCACACCGGAGTCCGTCGCCGAGCCCCTCACCGAGGCGGGCCTCCAGGTGATCGTCCGAGTACTACGAGAGCCCCTGGACGACGAAAAACTGTCCCGCGCCTATCTCGTGGCGAGGAAACCCGTATAGGGATCGCGGAAGGGGCCGGCATCACCTCCCGGCCCCGGCCTCTTGCCGACGCGGCCTGCTCCGGCATCCGGCACTCATAAGCAGGAGTTTCACCAAATCTGAGGCATCACCACGCCCAGCAGCAACTCCTGCGACGCAGGAGGTTGGACGAGGCTCATTGCCCGGTCATTGGTGACGCTGCTGCGACGGACTCACGATTGGATCAGAGCGAACCTGTCCTCTCAAGCCGTCGTGGAGGCGCTGTGTTCCAGCAGGGCGCCAGTAAGCGCAGCGCCACGGGGCCGATGCGAGCGCGGGAACCGCGAACAGAGAAAACCGGTTCCGCCGGCGGTGGTTCGCTATGGCAGGAGCTGGCCATTGGGTCCAACGCATCGCAGGCGATGGATCGTGCTGGTTCGGCGTGGCCACTGCATGTGCAACCCAAACTGACGATGAGCACGCCCGACGACCCGTTGGAGCAAGAGGCGGACCGATCCGCGGAACGGGCCGCCAGCACGGAGATCCGGTCAGCAGTCCAGCCGGTATCGGTCTTGTCGCGCGCCGCTGTTCCGGGCGTCAGGACGAAGCCGACTACCCAACTGGATTCCCGTATCGCCTCAACAAGTGGAGGCCGCCCCCTGCCGGGCAAATTACGCCGCGACATGGAGGCTGCGTTCGACGTGGACTTGTCCGCCGTCCGGCTGCATGACACCCAGCAAGAGCGCACCGACGTCGAAAGCATCGGGGCCCGCGCCTTCACCCACAAGCACCACATCTGGCTGGGGCGTGAGGTGAGGGATGACGACCGAGATCTGATGGCTCATGAACTCACACATGTCATCCAGCAGGGCACCACCGCGCGGCGCCCCAAGCGCAGCGAGTCGCAGGCTCGGCCCGATGTCACTGCCGACAGCCGCGCACCCAATATTCAGGGGGCCTGGTACAACGTCAGCATCCCGTTCACGGAGTACGAGTTCGACCCCTCCTGGAGCGGTGTCAAGACAGCCGTCGGACTGGTGAAAGATGTCGCCGTCGACGTCGGGCATGGGATCGGTACCGCGGCCGAAAAAGCCTTGGACGTCGGAAAGGTGCTATGGCAGGTCACCAAGGTGCTCTACAACGGTGCTGTTCATGCCTTGATCATGCTCATCGAAGCACCCGGCAAAGCTCTGGAGTACATCAAGGAATTCGTCGCTGGTCTCGTCGCGAAGGCTCCCGGCAAGTTGCAGGAGGTGCTCGCCGAGCACCTAGCACCGCGCCTCGGCAGTCCAGCGGACACCCCGGCTGGTGCCGTGGCAAGCATCCAGAACAAGGAGGAGCCGACGACGGCGACCGAGCCCGTTCCTGAGACGAGATGGCAGGCCGTGATGCGGCACCTGGGGGTCCGTGTCAGGTATCTGAAGGACAACTGGTGGCAGGTGATCAAGGACGCCGCGCTGGAGATCCTGGTTCCCGGAGTCGCGCTCTACCGCCACTTCCCAACAATGATCGAAGAATTAAGTGAGGCATACCGCAATCTGATGGCTGGCGAGTACAGCTCGAGCTTCGACCACCTGCTGGCCACTGCCCGCGCCGCGATGGCCATCGTCAGCTCGTTCATGGCCCAGGTTTCGATCGCAGCCTTCATCATCGGTTCGATCATCGGGACGCCGATTGTTGGCGTGGCCGCCCTGGAGACCATCGGGTTGGTCGTGATCACGGCGGACGCATCGATCCAGCTCCTCTCCTTGGGGCAGTCGATCGATAACCTTGATCGGCCGCGGAGTCCTGAGCAACACGAGACCGACTACGGACTGATCGCCGACTCGAGCATCGCCCTCGCGATTCTCCTCACTCTGCTCGCTCTCGGTGCAATCACGAGTGCGGCAGTGGAGGCCTTGCTGCGGCGCTTCCCAGGCATCACTGCCACCTTCGAGTCGGCGCGCACGCGCATCCGAGCTCGCCTCGGTCGCGGTGCCAAGGTCCCCGAGTCGCCGAAGCCGTCCGAACTGCGGGCCGTCGAGGCAACCATCCAGCGCGTGCCCGCCGCGTCGGAATATCCCGTGCGCGCCAGCTTGACGACCGAACAGCAACTGGCGTTCGACCGCTGGATCGCCGAGCGGATCAAGGAGGGCCTCGCCGACGGCAGATCGCTCGGCGACATCCGCGCCCATAACGATGCCGCGCTGGCTGGCAAGGATCCGGCCGCTGTGGCGCGGATGCTTAAGCAGCGGCAGATTCCTTGGGTCCAGGAACAGGAAGCGCAAGCGCGCCGGGCCAACACCCTACGTGAGGGAAACCCTCTCGATCCGAAAAGGGCGAACGGGCCCGTCGATCGGGGTGGTGACGTTTCCATCCGTTGGGATAAAACGGAGCCCTCAGAAATCGCCCAAGCACAGCGCCTCGCCGAAAGGACCGGCGAGCACGTCGAGTTGTTCGGGGACAATTACGAAGGCATAGACGGAACCATCGGAAAGCCGCCGCGGCCCCTCCAGCTCAAGGCGGACCCTGCGGCTGACGCAAACCCCGCAGAGATGGCACAGAAGGCGCTAAAGAATGCCAAGGGCGCTCCCTACACGCGGGTCGAAGTCAGCATCGAGGCCCCTGCTGTCACCCGAGCCCAGGCACGAAAAGCATTTTCCAGAGTGAATCCCAAAACCATCACTGATGGCACTTCCGTAAGCCGTGTCCGGGTCTGGTGCAAGGACGGCGTCTACGAGCCCACCTCATTCACACCGGTGCCGATTCCGCCACATCTGGACGATCCCGATGGCCAGTCCCCGTAGTACGCAGTTGCAGACGCTGGTCGGCGCTGACCTGCCGGATCCGTACGTGTCGTGCAGGTCTCCTGAACACCGGCGACGGGGAGATGCACGGCATCGAGGTGCAGGCCGTCGGACCACGGAACATCGACAGCCTCAACCGGCTTGCCCGCGGCGACGTCAGGTCCCGGCTACCCAAGGGCGGCGCGGTCGCGCGGGTGCCGCGCCGCAACACGGTGCGCTCCACCCGCACCGTCACCGATGTGGCAGGCAAGCGGCAGCTGACATCGTCGCTGGCCCGGGCAGTCAAGCGGCGCATCGTCTCAGGCGTCTCCCGGCTGTATCCGGTGATCGCCGAGGCCGCCGCGAACGGCGGGCGGATCGGCTTCACGGTGCGGGCGCTTCGCAGCACGTTCACCCACGACTCCGGCCGGCTCGCCGACTCCCCCGGGTGCGCCGCAGCGTGGTCCAGCGCCAGGACGGGACCGAGGAGCGCGCGGACGTCGGCGGCTCCGAAAGCTTCGACCGCGGCCGCAGCCTTGCGCGGCGAGTGACTCGGGCGGCTGGAGCGGTCGTACATGCTGGCCCATCCCAGCAGCCTTAGCAGTCCGCCCCCGCTCGACGGTGGTGTGGCTGACCTGGAACCGCTCGGCTGCCCGACGCAACGGACACCTGTCCTCGACCACACACCAGGCCAGACGCAGTCTGCCGGTCGGCGTCAGCGGGGCATTACGGTGGCGCATGAGGGCCGCCTGCCATCGGCCGGTCGATGCCGTAATCCCCACCGAATCCAGAAGGCCCTCACCCATGCAAGACCCGCGTGCCGTCACCAACGTGCCCGAACAGCACACCAGATCGGGCAGAGGTCAGCAGACGATTGCGTCGGCGGCCTGAGGTTGTCCCCTGATGTGCGGTCGCGGAGGCGCCGAGGCTGCGTTGTCCGAGGTCAAGAAGGAAGTTCAGTCGCAGTACATCGAGCCGGTCCGGGGCACCCACCGTCAGCTCGACCGGGCTGACGGCATCCGCGCTCTCGGGTGCCACCGTGCAGGCGTCGGCGGCGGGCAGGGCGTGGCTGAGGCAGACGAAAATTGCACTCAGCCCAATTTTTGCTGTTCCGTCAGCTCCGTCGGTGCACAGAAGACGCTCATCGCGATACTGCTGGCCCTTTCGGGTCTCGTAACCGTCCTCGCCGATTTCATTAAAGAAGGCCACTGACTCCTCATTGAAATTGCGATAACAGAATACTTTCCAGTACTGAGTGGCTATTTTGACAGCTCAGCCGGACCTGTCAGCGATACCAGTCCTCTCCCCCGGCGCCCAGGGCACTCCGCAGAAAGCTCTCAAGGGAAGGTGCGATCCAATTCCTGCCGTCCGTTTCATGATCCCAGACGAACACATCATCCCGTTCGGGCGTCCGCACGAAGGCGAATTGATCTCCACCTCCATTGTCACCAAAAAAGAGGAGCGGGTCGAACGGCATGTAGAGATTCCGGAGCTGGTCGTCATTGCGGAGCGAGGTGTTCTCCGCGAGAATCCGCTCGGCCGACCAAACAATCTCCACTCCATACTCGGCATTAATTCCGTCCGTCTCCGCGAGAAGCGATCGAAGTGAGGGCGGAAGCGGCTGCCCAAATCGTTCTTCAATGAGCAGCAAGGCGCCCTCGGAGGCCGGGTCATGCAACTCTACATTGGAAAAATCAAGGGTGATTTCACGCCACATTGGAATCCTCTGACAGTGCTGGACTATCTAATGCGCGGGCTGAACCAATGGCCAAGCATATCATCGACGTGAGTAACGTGATCGAGTACTTGCTGGCGGGTTGGGTTAGGATGTGCGCCGTAAAAGCGATTCCACGCGACGCGTATCTCGCTGAGATGCACTCTGCTGTTTATATCACCCTTCGGGATCCCTCGAAGATTTTCCAAGGAATGGATCTCGTCTGCCGAGAACAACCCGGGGTAACGCTTGAGGATTTGTTGTTCTATGGCATGGTGGACAACGACTTCACCTTCGAGTTTGGGGTTGGCGTTGAAGAACGTTCGCTTGTAGTTGTGGTCCGTGGTGCTGCCGACGGATGCCTCGGTTCGGGCCGGCACCGTCTTGCCCAGTACGGTCTCCTTCTTCTCCGCTGCCTTTTTCGCTGCTTCTTCGCACGGCGTGAGTCCGAGTGGGTCGGCCCAAGCCAGAGGGTTCTCCACATAAGCAGCCGGGTTAGGGGCCGGGGTGAGGCCCAGCGGGTCTGGCGTTGTGTACCGCGCGGTCTCAGGGTCGTAATGCCGGAAGTAGTTGTAGTGGAGACCGGTTTCAGGGTCGAAGTACTGGCCCGGGAAGCGGAGGGGGGTGTAGGCGGTGCTGTCCGCAGCCCAGGCTGTTGTACCCCAGAGGGTGCTCCGTTTATGCCACGCGATATCGCCCTGCTCGTCGATGAGTTCTGTCGGCGTGCCGACCAGGTCCGTGACGATGGCGAAGAAGCGGGAGTCGATCTCCTGCTGCGGGGCGTCGGCGGTTGCGATGCGTTCCGTCTGGGTCAGCGGGTGCAGGCCCTGGTGGTCCCATGTCAGGGTGACCGGGTCAGGGTGGGACGGGGACCTCGTCGTCTGTTCGCAGAGGGTCGTGCCGTCCCAGGTGAAGTCCACCTGTTCCAGGACCGATTCGCCGTCCGGGGCGAGGCGTTGCTTCGCGATCCTGCGGCCCAGCGGGTCGTAGAGGTAGCGCCACCTCGTGCCGTCCGGGGTTGTCACCGCCCGCAGACGGTCCTCCGCGTCCCACTCGTAGCGCCAGGTGTCCGGCTTGCGGGAGAGGCGGGTTTTCCGGCGGAGGGTGATGCGGCCCGCTGCGTCGTGTTCGTAGCGGACGTTTCCCGCGCGGGTGATGCGGGTGCCCACGTACTCGCGGGTGCCGGTCGATTCGCTGCTCGGGTGCTCGGCCGGCCAGGACGCTGAAGTCTGGTTGCCCGCCTCGTCGTACGCGTACGTCTCCGTCCAGTTCGTGGCGTGGACTGCGGTCACCCGCCCTGCCGCGTCCAGGTCGAAGTGGCTTGTGCCGTTCAGGTGGTCGTCGATGGCCGTGAGGTTGCCGTCGGCCCGGTAGGTGTACGCGCGGTGCTGGAGGCGGTTGCCGGTGGGGCCGACCAGGTCCTGTTTCGTCAGGCGGCCCAGAGGGTCGAAGGACTGGGTGAGGGTCACCGACTCGCCTATGTGACGGGCCAGTTCGCGGCCCGCCTCGTCGTGCGTGAAGGTGAGGGTGCGGCCCGAGACCACCATGCCGGTGCGGTTGCCCGAGGCGTCGTAGGACCACGTCGTCGTCGCACCGGTGGGGGTGGTGCGGCCCGTTCGGCGGCCCAGCTCGTCGTAGGTGCAGGTGAGCGTGCGGTCGTTCACCGTCTCCGACAGCACCCGGCCCGCCTCGTCCCGGTGAAGCCTCAGGACCGCGTCCGGGCCCGTCGCCTCCACCAGGGCGCCCGCCGGGTCGTAGGCGTATGTCGTGACCGCCCCGGCCGCCTCCTTGCGGATCACCCGGCCCAGAACGTCACGGGAGAAGGTGATCGGGTCGCCGGATGCCGTCGTACTGGCACTCAGTTGGCCTGCCGGGTCGTGCGCGTAGGTCAGGGTGCGGTCGTCGAAGTCCGTCTCCGCGATCAGGCGGCCCGCCGGGTCGTATGCGTAACTCCACGTCAGGCCCTGCGGGTTCACCACCTTCGTCAGGCGCAGTTCCGTGTCGTGGGTGAACTCGTAGCGCACGCCGTCCGGGCCGGTGCGGGCGGCCAGCAGGTCGAAGTGCGTGTACTCGTAGCGGGAGACCGCGCCCGACGCGTCCGTGTGGGCGGTGCAGTTGCCTTCGCCGTCGTACGTCCAGGACTCCGTCGAGCCGTCTGCGGCCCTACGGCGGGACATGCGGCCCTCCACCGTCCATTCCAGGGCCGTCACCGCACCCGTGGGGTCGGTGATCCTCACCGGTCGGCCGAAGGCGTCGCGTTCGTAGCGGGTCACCGCGCCCAGGGGGTCGGTGATCTCCAGGGGCAGGCCCGCCGCGTCGCAGCGCACCCGTGTGGTGTCCCCGAGGGCGTTGGTGACGGACTCCAGATGGCCCCGGTCGTCGTATGTGAAGCGGGTCGTCGTCCCCGACGCGTCGGTCACCGCCGTGCGGTTGCCGAACTCGTCGAAGTGCTGCACGACATGGCTGCCGTCCGCGCCGGTCACCGCGACCGGTAGTCCCTGGTCGTTGTACGCGACGCTGCTGTAGCGGCCGTCCGGGCGGACCGCCAGGACCGTGCGACCCGCCTCGTCGTAGGCGTAGCTCACCGTGCGGCCCAGTGGGTCGGTGACCGTGAGGGGGCGGTGGGCGCGGTCGTGGGTGGTGTGGGTCGTGGCGCCGTCCGGGGTGGTCACCGCCGTCACCTGTACGTCGCTGTTGATCTCGTACCGCGTGTCGTGGCCCAGGGAGTCGACCGCCGTGACGATCCGGTTGCCGGTCGCCGGGTCCGGGTCGCCGTAGGTGTACGTGTAGCTCAGGTGGCCCGCCTCGCCGCCCTGGGAGACGCAGCGGTCCTCGTCGTCGTAGGCGTAGTGGTACGACGAGTTGTTCGTGTCCGTCCATGCCGTGATCCGGCCGGACGGGTCGTTGGTGAAGCGGGTCGGCAGGCCGGAGGAGTTCGTCACCGTGGCCAGGTGGCCCTGGTCGTCGTAGCCGAAATGGACTAGCTCGGTGCCGTCGGCCAAATGGAGGGCCGTGATGCGGCCGGCCTCGGTCGTGATTCTCAGGTCGTATCCGGCCGAGTGCACGATCCCCGTGGGGGCGCCCTCGTCGCCGTACTCGAAAGTCAGCCACTGCTGCCCCGACCGGTCGATGATCTGGGAGAGCAGGGCGATGCCGTTGCCGTCGCCGCCCGGGCCCGCGAAGTCCCAGAGACGGCCGGTTTCCGGGTCGGTGACGGTGTAGTCGCCGTACGCGTCCACCGCCAACGGCCAGGAAGTGCCCGCGAGAGGCATCACCGGTACGCCGGGCGCCGGGTGGGGGTAGGCCAGCAGCGAGCCGTCCTCGCGGACGAGGACGACTCCCTCGGCGTCGATCTCCAGGCGCTGGTCGGCCGTCGACGTCCAGCACGGGCCGAACCAGCGGCCCGACCGGTACGACGACTCGAACTGGCGGGAGAACACCAACGGAAGCCGGGCGGGGAGCGTCACGTCCGTCTGGGGCAGGGACATGCGTCCGGTGGCCATGTCGATCGGGTCGCTGCCGAACAGCTTGCACTTCAGTTCCCGGGCGACGTCCGTGAGGCCGCGTCGTGTGCCCTCGCGCGCTGCTCCCGTCGCCGCGTCCTTGGCCGCCCCCCGCAGCGCGTCCTTCAGCGCCGCTCGGCCCACACCCCCCGCGCCCCTCCCGCCGATCAGGTTCGAGAGCAGATATCCGGCCGCGTCCCCCGGGTCACTCGACCACCCCGTCCCCAGCAGCGACATCGGCAGCCGCTCCGGATGCGCCGCGGTCCCCACCAGGCCCGCCAGCAGCAGCTGTGAGTTCTTCGACCACTCACCGGGGTGGGTGAGGTTGTACGGGTCCAGGGGGTTGACCGTGCGGGCGAGTTTCAGGACGTCCGTGCCGCCTCGCAGGAGGCCGCCCAGGACGTGGACCGAGTTGAGCTGGGTGCCGACGAACAGGTCCGCCGCGCCCGCGCCCAGGCGGTCGGTGAACTCCGGTTTCGGCGGGGCCGTTTCCAGGGCGGCGGCCATCGTGCGGCGGGCGTCCTGCGCCACGTCCGTGCGCTGGCGGCGGGCGCGGGAGAGGATCTCCTGCGCTTCCTCGCGCCCCGCCGTGCCAGGGTCGACGAAGTCGCCCGGTTTCGTCGGCTTGACGCCCGGGTCGCCGCCCGCCTCGGCCGTCGCGTTGTAGCGGTCGGCCGCCTGGTTGTACGCCGTCACGTTCGCCTTGTACGCGTCCGCCGCCCGTCGCGAGGCGTCCTGCGCGGCCCGGTACTTCTCGATCGCCACCCGCGCCTGCTCCTGCGCCCAGCGCACCGTGTCCGCGTACGCCTCCAGCGCTGCCGCCGCCGACGTGCACGCGTCCGCCGCCGTCAGCCACTGCTTGGGCTGTACGTCGAACTTCGCGCGGAACGCGTCCGCTGCCTGGCCCCGCCACTCGCCCGGGTCCAGCGAGCGCATGCCCTGGCCGACGTTCTCGAAGGCGGCCGCGAACTTCCGCAGGTGCTCTGCGCGTTCGCGGAGCGCCGGTTCGCTGCCGTGGACCAGTTCCCTCGGGTCCTCGGTCTCGCCCAGGGCGCGTTCGGCGACCGTGCCGCCCAGGCGGTTGTTGACGCTCTCGCCGAAGTCGCGGACCTTCTCGGCCGCCCCGTCCGCGCCCACCTCCGACAGCAGGCCGGCCGTCTTGTCCGTGCCCCAGTCGACCGCCTCGCCGACACCCTTGTTCAGGCCGTCGGCCGCGCTCTCCAAGCCGTCGCCGAGGCCGTCGACGAAATCCCCGAAGCCCATCAGCGCTCGCCCTCCCCGTCCGAGGACGCGGAAGGAGGCCCGCTCCACTGCCAGTCCGTGCGCGGATCGAAGAGCGCGTCCGGCGTCACCGTCGACGTCTCCACGTCCTCCGCCGCCTGCGACCAGGCCGCCTTCACCTCGTCCTGGCCCGACGTGAAGGACTCCGCGCTGTAGTCGGCGTTCGCCACCTGGCTGACCGGGTTGTCCTTCAGCGTCTCCGACCAGGAACGTTCCTTCACCTCGTCCGGGGAGAGGTACGGGTTGCCCGTGCCGGCCGTCCACACCGTCTTCAGGGTGTCGGAGACGTACTGCTCCTGCTCGTGGTAGATCCCCGCCGACAGGCCCAGCCGGCCCGCGAACTCGTTCGCGTCCTGCATCAGGGAGCGCACGCCCCAGCCCCAGCGGTCGCAGAAGTCGGCGAAGACCTGCTGGAGGGCGTCGTCGCCGACCTCCAGGCCGGTCATGGCGAGGTCGTCGAAGCCGCGGCCCAGGTTCGCCTCGATGTCGAAGCCGAACTCCTTCAGCTCCGCCATCGCCTGGTCGATGCCGCGGGTGATCCGTTCCATCGCCTCCGGATCGACCTGGTAGCCGTCGCTCACGCCGCCCCAGCTCCTTCCGGAGAGGCGTCCACGGCGACCGCGTCCGGCACGATCCCCGTCACCGGGGGGAGCACGAAGCCCGTCGGGCTGCCCGCGTCCACCGCGATCCCCGCCGGGCCGTCCACCCTCGGAATCACCTGGTCCAGCAGTCGCGCCCCGTACACCGGCACCCAGTCGGGCACGGCCTCGCCCCGCGCCTCGGCGAACCGTTCCAGCGCAGGGACATCCGTGAACGCAAACAGCCAGCGAACGCCGCCCGCCTCCGCCGACAGCAGCGAGCCGTCGACCACCGGCACCAGGACCTCCCCGCGCCGGAACTCGCCGATCTCCGCCCGTCGTTCCCGCAACGCCTCGGCACTCACGCCAGCCGCCCCCGTCGTAGACCTCATCGAACGTCGCACAAGTGAACGATGATGCTAGACGATTCAGTTGAGAGTCGCCCTCGGGGTTTCAGACAACCGGTACCGCCGTCACCGCCGACAGCCGGTGCACGTCCCGTGCCGTCCCCGTGACCCCCGACAGGAATCCCTGGGCCCGAGGCGAGGCCGTCTCCGTCAGCCAGTCCGGGTCGATGTCGCAGACGGCGACACGGACCTCCGTGCCGGCCAGGGCCAGCGGGAGCGTGTGGACCACCGTCGAGGGGAAGCTCAGGATCGTGCGGCCGATCGGACCCCGGCGGGCGATCAGTTCCAGGGGGAGGTCCGGGCGGACGATCTCCAGCCCCGTCTCCACGGCCAGCCGGTGGAGCTTCTCCGTCGCCTCGCGGCGGTGGGCGAAGTAGCGGGTCGCGCCATGGGTCTTGGCCAGGCCGGTCACGGCCTCCAGGTAGCGGTCGGCGTCCACCACACCCGTCTCGACGAGCGAAGTGCCCACCATGTCCGCGCCCTTGGTGATGCGCGGCGGGCCGAAGCGGGAGCGGGTCCAGGCGAAGGTGTTCGACGAGACCGTCACCCCTGCCGGTGTCTCCGCCATCGGCATCGAGGAGAAGATCTCGACTCCCCGGCCCTCCCCCGGCGTCAGGCGCTTGCGGGCCGCCGCCGAGATCGGGGCGAAGGCGAGGTCGCGCGGGCTCGGGCGGCCGCCCTTGCGGTGCCAGCGCACGAGGCGCTCACCGCGGGCCAGTTGGGCGACGAACTCCATCGTGGCCGTGCCGTCGTCGACGACGACCAGGTCGGGGGCGCGCGTGATCGTCAGCAGCAACTGCACGTAGCGCGAGAAGGGGTCGCCCAGGACGATGCGGTCCGCCCTGCGGAGCATCCCGGCCAAGCCCCCGATGGTCTGGAAGGGGGCCGCGGGGCCGCCCCTCGCCTCCTCCCAGCGGACCTCGTGGCCCTCCTCGCGGGCGAGTTCCGCCATCCGGCGCAGCTGGCCGCGGGTCATGGGGTCGGTCGGGGACAGCACGACGAGGGTGAGCTCCGCGCCGGGCGCGTGGCCGTGCGCCCACTCCAGCACGTTGAGCAGCTGGACCGGGCTCTCGACGAACGCGAGAGTGTGGGGGCCGGTGTTCCCGGCGCGGGGGCTCATCGACGTACGACCGTCCCGTCGTAGGGCGCTCATGAGGGGCGCGTAAGCGGAAGACGCGCCGGGTCCTCAGACGGACGACGTCTGAGGACCCGGTACCTGGTGGATCAGACCGAGACCGGCTCGCCCGCGGCCGCGGCGATCTCCGCCTCGGCGACGACGCCCGGGACGCGGCGCAGCTTCTTCATGGGGCCGAGCTCGGAGTCGTAGACCTTCTTGACGCCGTCGCCGAGGGAGGCCTCGATGGTGCGGATGTCGCGGACCAGGCGCTGCAGGCCCTGCGGCTCGACCGACGCGGCCTGGTCGGAGCCCCACATCGCGCGGTCCAGGGTGATGTGGCGCTCGACGAAGGTGGCGCCGAGGGCGACCGCGGCGAGGGTGGTCTGCAGGCCCGTCTCGTGGCCGGAGTAGCCGATCGGGACGTTCGGGTACTCCTCCTGCAGGGTGTTGATCACGCGCAGGTTGAGCTCCTCGGCCTTGGCCGGGTAGGTCGACGTGGCGTGGCAGAGCAGGATGTTGTCCGAGCCGAGGACCTCGACCGCGTGACGGATCTGCTTCGGGGTGGACATGCCCGAGGACAGGATGATCGTGCGGCCGGTGGCGCGCAGGGCGCGCAGCAGCTCGTCGTCCGTGAGGGAGGCGGAGGCGACCTTGTGGGCGGGGACGTCGAACTTCTCCAGGAAGGCGACGGCCTCGGTGTCCCACGGGGAGGCGAACCAGGCGATCCCCTTCTCCTTGCAGTACTCGTCGATCTGGCGGTACTCGTCCTCGCCGAACTCCACACGGTGGCGGTAGTCGATGTAGGTCATCCGGCCCCAGGGGGTGTCGCGCTCGATGTCCCACTGGTCGCGCGGGGTGCAGATCTCGGGGGTGCGCTTCTGGAACTTCACGGCGTCGCAGCCGGCCTCGGCGGCCACGTCGATGAGCTTGAACGCGTTCTCCAGCTCGCCGTTGTGGTTGATGCCGATCTCGCCGCAGATGTAGACGGGCTGGCCCGGACCGGCGATGCGCTCGGTGCCGAAGGTGCGCAGACGGGAGTTGCTCATGGCGGGGAGGTGTCCTTACTTGTCGAGGGAGTCGAGAGAGGGGCCGAGGATCCAGCTGGCGATCTCTCGGATCGCGCCGTCGCCACCGGGGAGGGTGGTGACCGCACGGGCGGCGCCGCGTACCACGTCGTGGGCGCTCGCGACCGCCACGGGCCAGCCCGCGAGGGCGAAGCACGGGAGGTCGTTGACGTCGTTGCCGACGTAGAGCACGCGCTCGGGCGCGATGCCCTGCTCCTCGCACCACTGCTTCAGCGCGAGGTCCTTCCGGTCGATGCCGTGCAGCACGGGGATCTTCAGCTTCCGTGCGCGGGCGGCGACGACCGGGTTCTGCTCCGTGGAGAGGATCAGCATCCTCAGGCCCGCATTGCGCAGGGCGGCGATGCCGAGCCCGTCTCCGCGGTGCACGGAGACGAACTCCTTTCCATCGGCGTCGATCAGCACCCGGTCGTCGGTCTGGGTGCCGTCGAAGTCCAGGACGACCGCGTCCACGTCCTCGAAGGAAGGCAGCGAACCGGGGCGGTCCGCGTCGAAGAGGGGGGCCAGCGCGCGGGCGCGGGCCAGCTCGTGGTGGTCGTCGATCTCCAGCACGCGCGCGGGGTCGGTGCGCACGAGTTCGGTGCGGCCGAAGAAGCGGTGCTGGTGCTTGCGGAAGCCGGGCGCGTCCATGCCGTAGACGGCGCCGGTCTCCAGGAAGTCCTGGGGGCGGTCCTGGCGGCGCGGCCGGAAGGACTTGTCGTGGTTGACGCCGTAGCCGCCGCCGACGGCCGCGTCGGCCTCCTCGACGGTGCCCGCGCGGGCCTCGTCGTCGGCGTCGCGCCACACGAAGCCGTGGAAGGGGGCGACGGTCATCGCGGAGTCCGCGCCGTTGTCGACGAGCGCGCCGACGACCGCGTCCACGTCCTCGCGGATGATGAACGGGCTGGTGCACTGCACGAGGAGCACCACGTCGACCGGGGCCCCGTGGAGCGCCTCGTGGGTGTCCATGGCGTGCAGGACGGCGGCCTCGGAGGTGGCGGTGTCGCCAGCGATGGCGGCGGGCCGCAGCACGACCTCGGCGCCGGCGGAGCGGGCCGCCGCGGCGATGGCCTGGTCGTCGGTGGAGACGACCACGTCGGTCACCAGACGGGAGGCCCGGCACTCGCGTACGGCACGGGCGACCAGCGGCACACCGCCGACCGGGGCGAGGTTCTTCGCGGGCACGCCCTTGGAGCCGCCGCGCGCGGGGATCACCGCGAGCACGCGGCGCACCGAAGGGCCGTGGCCCGCTTGCGGGTCGGACATGAGGTCCACTTCCTTGGATAGCGAGGGGAAAGACGTCACAGCTCCCCCATCCGCCGGATCACCGGAGCCACCCGCTGCACGCCGTGCCGGTAGGCGCCGCGGGCCGCGCGGCGGACGATCTGCCGTACCGGGCCGGGCTCCTTGTCGGCGGCGGGGGCGCCGGGCAGCGGGGTGCCGTCGGGGCCGAGGTGGTGGCGGGCGAGGATGCCGGGGAGGTATCCGGGGGCGGTGACGGGTGTGTAGTACGGGGTCAGCGGGGGGCGTTCGGGCGTGGCCAGCAGCTTGGTGATGCGCTCGCGGGCCGCGTCGAAGGCGGTCGCGTACGTGCCGTCCGCCACGACGCCCTGCCGGGCCACCCACTCCTCGTCGGGCACCGGCAGATGGCCGGCGTCCAGCTGGTCCCAGGAGGCGAGGCAGCCGGAGCCCACGAAGTGGTGGTTGCCGAGGACCTCGCGGATGCCCAGGTCGCTGAGGATCACCGTCGGGATGCGGCGGTGCAGGGACTCCAGGGCGGCGGTGGAGCTGATGGTGACCAGCAGGTCGGTCCGGTCGAGAACCTCGCCCATGTTGCCGTACACCAGACGGAAGTTGGCCGGCGGAGCGAGCCGCTGGATCAGCTTCTGGTACGGCAGCTCCTCGATGTGCGTGGTGTGTTCGCCGGGCCTGGAGCGCAGCTTGAGCAGCACCTCGCGCTCGGGGTGCAGCCGGGCGTGCCGCACGAGCCGCTCCAGCAGGTAGGTGCGGTCCCTGCGGTTGTCCGGCACGGAGGGCTGGACGGCGAACACCACGGTGTACGGGTCGTGTTCGCCTTCGTAGGGCGCACCGCCGAGGAACGGCAGCGCCACCTCGGTCACCGCGGAGGCGTCGGCGCCGACTCCCTCGTACACCGCGCGGAAACGCTCGGCGTCCTGGCGGGAGTTGGCGAGGACCAGGTCGGCTCCGTGCCGCAGGAGCAGGCCGTCGGCGAGCTTCTCGTAGACGACTCCGACATAGCCGGTGACGACGACGGGCCGCTTCTCCAGGCCGTCCCAGATCCGCGCCAGACCGTGCAGCATGGCCTGGACACCGCCTCCGACCAGGGCCAGGACGACGATGTCGTACGACGTCTCGGCCATGGCGCGCAGGAACTCGACCGCGGTGACCTCCCGCAGGGAGTCCGCGCGCACGCCGACCTCTTCGAGCTGGCGTGCGGTGGGGGTGGCCCGGCCGCGCAGCAGGTATCCGTCCAGCGCGAGGCCGACTTGCGCCCCGCCTCGGGGTCCGGCTTCCATGGACGGACCCGGGGCTATGCGGTCGGCGGTCAGCGCACCCCATTTCCAGCGGGTGTCGGAATCCGCGAGGACGGCGATTCGAAGGGACTTCGTTGTACTTGGCGGCACGACGAAGACGCTAGGAAGCAATTTCTAGGTGCGGCCCAACCGCGAATCAACGAAAAGTTAACAACAGCCCACCGAGAGCCGAACTGGCCCGCCGGGATCCGGGAAGTACACGGGATGCACCGATCCGTCACACCGAGTTCACCCGCAGTCTCTTTTCCCGAAAGTTCTGCTGCCGGACCGCCTCCTAGCGTTTCCCGGGTGCCTAAGCTCTCCGTCATCGTGCCGTTCTACAACGTGCAGCAATACGCCCCGGACACCCTCCGAAGTCTTCGTCTGAATGCCCGACGGGACTTCGAGTTCGTGCTGGTGAACGACAAATCCAAGGACGAAACGCCGGTCATTCTCGACCGTGCGGCCGAGGAGCTCTCGGACGTCGCCCAGGTGCAGGTCATCCACCACGAGACGAACGGAGGGCTCGCCACCGCGCGCAACACCGGCCTGGACGCGGCGCGCGGCGAGTACCTGACGTTCCTGGACGGCGACGACTGGCTCGCCCCGGGATACCTCACCGAACTGGTCTCCTCCATCGAGGAGTTGGGCTGCGACTTCGTCCGCACCGACCATGTGCAGACGGTCGCGCGCGCCCGCACCGTGCACCGGGTCCCGATCGGGCGGCGGAACGAGGTGATGAACCCCCGGGACGCGATCCTGCCCGCCGACCGCTCGACCTCCGTGGACTACGCGTACGCCTGGGCCGGCGCCTACCACCGCCGGCTGCTCGACAAGGGGCTGCTGCACTTCACCCACGGGCTGCGCACGGCCGAGGACCGGCCGTGGATCTGGAAGCTGCACCGCGAGGCCGAGTCGTTCGCCGTGGTGAGCCTGCTGGGCGTGTTCTACCGGCGCGGGGTGGCCTCCTCCCTCACCCAGATCGGCGACGCCCGCCAGCTCGACTTCATCCGCGCCTTCGACCAGGTCATCGAGGAGACGGCCGCGGACCGGGACGCCGATCTGCTCCTGCCGAAGGCGGTGCGCACCTACTGCGCGATCATCGCCCACCATCTCTCCGACGAGTCCAAGTGGGAGCCGTCCGTGGCCCGGCAGCTGCGGGCGATGAGCGCGGCGGCCGTCAAGCGGATGCCGCAGGACATGCTCGGTGACGTGCTCGACACCATGGACCTGCGCCGTTCCGCCAAGCTGCGGCGGCTGCGGCGGCGGGTCACCACTGCGAAGGCGGCCGCGTGATGTCCCCGACCGGTTCCCGTACGACCCAGATCTTCTGCGCCTCGACGCTGTACGGCGCGGTCACGCTGGCCGCCGCGGTCGACTCCGGCCTCTTCGAGGAGCCGGAGCGCCGGGTGCTGCTGGTGTTCAACAACACCGCGACGCCGGAGATCTCGGTGCCGCTGGACGCGATGCCGGGCTTCGCGCCGCTGCGCGACCACTTCGACGAGGTGCTCTCCTGGAACGAGGCCATCCGCCCCTTCCACCCGGGTTCTTGGACGCCCCGCCCGGACGACATCCCGCTCTTCGAACGCTATCTGCGCCTGCTGTGGGGCCTCGGCGACGACCGGGTCGAGCTGGTCCTGGAGTCCATCCAGGTCGCCCCCGCGCTCACCGTCGCCCAGATCTTCACCGGCGCCCCCGTCGACGTCTACGCCGACGGCCTGATGAGCTACGGCCCCACCCGCAACAAGCTCGACCCGCTGGTCGGCACGCGAGTGCGCCGCCTGCTGCACCTGGACCTGGTCGCGGGCCTCACGCCGCTGCTGCTGACCGAGTTCGACGTGCCGCCGGTCGTGGTGCCGACGTCCGCCTTCCTGAAGACCATGGGTGAACTGACCGCCGCCGTCGAGGAGTTGCCGCCGCTGCCGGACAACGCGGCACTGCTGCTCGGCCAGTACCTCTCCGCGCTGGACATCCTCTCCCCCGAGGAGGAGGAGGACCTGCACGTACGGATGCTGAAGGGGGCGGTCGCCCAGGGGCACCGCTCGGTCGTGTTCAAGCCCCACCCCAGCGCGCCGGCCCGTTTCAGCCGTGTCCTGGAGGCCGAGGCGGAGAGGCTCGGCGTGGACCTCACCGTCCTGGACACCCCGGTGCTCGCCGAGGTGCTGTTCGAGAGGGCCCGGCCCGCGCTGGTCGTCGGCTGCTTCTCCACCGCACTGTTCACGGCCTCCGCCCTCTACGACCTGCCGGCGGCCCGTATCGGCACGGAGCTGCTGCTCGAACGGCTGACGCCGTACCAGAACAGCAACCGGGTGCCGGTGGTGCTGGCCGACGCCGTGCTGCCGGACCTGGAGGGCCGAGGGGGGCAGGACGCGATTCCCGTGGACCAGCTCAACGCCCTGGTCACCGCGCTCGGCTTCACCCTGCAGCCGCAGATCCACCCGTCCCTGCGCCCGGCCGCGGAACGCTATCTCGCCCGGCACTTCGGCCCGCGCACCCGGCGCTACTTCCGGAAGAAGCGCCTGACCGCGCTGGGGCTGCCCGGGGGCATTCCGGGGCGGCTGACCTTCCTGCCGCACAACTCCACCGCGCGCCGGATGGTGCGGCGGGCGCGGGCGCTGAAGAAGGCTGTGAAGCGTTAGGCGAAACACTGGGTGAACGACGGGAAAACCGTGTGCGACTCTCCTCGAAAAGGCCAGGTCATATGTTTGCGATCTGGCCTTTTCGTGGAGGTGGGGATTCCGGGCGAACTCGGGAAGCCAAAACGACATTCAGGTGAACTCGCCGGGACCAGAAAGCCAATCGTTGACTCGGCCGGTAAGACATCGTCGTGATTCGGACTAACGTGCTGAGGCGCATCCACAGGAGTGACTTAGGCTCTTCAGAGCTTGCGAAGGGGATATCCGTGACCAGCATGACCGTCCGGCCGGCACCCGACCTGCCCCGGCGGCCGGAAGGGCCACAGTCCGCACCGCGCCCGCGGGAGAACCGGTTGCGGGCCCTGGACGGGCTGCGGCTGGTGGCCGCGCTGATGGTGGCCGCGTACCACTACGGCGGCCGCGGCGGCGAGATCACCCAGTCCTGGGGGGCCTCCGCCCAACGCCAGTTCCCGACGCTGCACACCTATTTCTCCTACGGCTGCCTCGGCGTCCAGGTCTTCTTCGTGATCAGCGGGTTCGTGATCTGCATGAGCGGCTGGGGCCGGCCCCTCACGTCGTTCTTCGCCTCCCGCGCCTCCCGGCTGCTGCCCGCCTACTGGGCCGCGGTTCTGCTGGTCACTGCGGTGTTCGCGTTGCCGATGGTCGCCCAGAAGGCGCTGTCGCCGAGCGACGTCATGGTGAACATGACGATGCTTCAGATGCCGCTGGGTGTCGACCGGGTGCTCGGCGTCTGCTGGACGCTGTGGGCGGAGGTCCGCTTCTACGTTCTGTTCGCGCTGTGCGTGGTCCTGCCCGGGGCCTCCCGGCGCCGGGTGATCATGTTCTGTGCGGGCTGGACGCTGGCGGCGGCGATCACGCAGACCGCGCACCAGCCGCTGCTCGACGTGGTGTTCATGCCGGAGTACGCCTCCTTCTTCATCGGCGGTGTCGGCCTCTACCTCGTCCACCGCGACCGGCGGGACGTGTACGCGTGGGGCATCGTGGTGGTCAGCTTCCTGATCGGGCAGCACTACGCGGTCCGGTCGCTGTGGAACGTGTCCGACCCCAACGCCTTCGCGCACCGCAGCTCGCTGGGCATCGTGCTGGTGGTCGCCTTCGGCTTCCTCGCGGTCGCGGCGATCGCGCTGGGCTGGCTGAAGTGGGCCAACTGGCGCTGGCTGACGGTGGCCGGGGCACTGACGTACCCCTTCTACCTGGTGCACGAGCACCTGGGCTGGGTGGTGATCAAGGTCCTCCACCGCGACCTGGGACTGCCGTCGGCCGTGACCTTCGCCCTGACGATCGCCTCGATGCTGGCGCTGGCCTGGCTGCTGAACCGCTTCGTCGAGGACCGGCTGACCCCGCGGCTGCGGACCGCGCTCAACAAGACGCGTTGAGCTGTTCACCTGACGTTCGTTTCGCCGACCGCTCCGCCGCCGCTGGATGAGCACACTGGTCTCATGGGTGACGCACAGCACACGTACAGGTATCCCGGTGAACTCCGTGATGTGCCCGGATGGTTCCCGCCGCTCGACCAGATGCTGTTCAGCTGGTTCCTGCAGCGCCAGGAGAAACCCGGTGACCTGCTGGAACTGGGCGCGTACATGGGAAAGAGCGCGATCCTGCTCGGGCGGCATCTGCGGGACGGTGAGCGGTTCACGGTGTGCGACCTGTTCGGGGGCGAGGCACCGGACGGCGCCAACCGCGCGGAGACCACGAAGTCGTACGCCTCTCTCACCCGGCAGGCCTTCGAGCGGAACTACCTCTCCTTCCACGACGCCCTGCCGAGGGTGATCGAGGGGCCCACCTCGGTCGTCCCCGGCGAAGTGGCGCCGGACACCTGCCGGTTCGTCCACATCGACGCCTCGCACCTGTACGAGCACGTGTACGGCGACATCGGCGCCGCCCGCGAGATCCTGCTCCCCGACGGCATCGTCGTCCTGGACGACTTCCGCTCCGAGCACACCCCGGGCGTCTCGGTCGCCGTGTGGGAGGCGGTGCTCAACCGCGATCTGCGGCCGATCTGCCTCAGCACGCAGAAGCTGTACGCGACCTGGGGCGATCCCGAGCCGGTCCAGGAGGAGCTCCTTGCGATGCTGCGGGAGCGGACGGACGTGGGCCTGAGTGTGCAGGAGGCGGCCGGTCACCGGCTGGTGCGGGCGCGGGCGCAGAAGATGCAGGCGCCGTCGTTCCCGCGCTCCCGGCACTACGTGGAGCCGGTGGCCGCGCCGAGTCCTCCTCCGCGCCCGCGCCGCTCTCCGGCCCGCCGTATCGCCGTGGACCTGCTGCCGCCCGTGGTCACGCGCGCCGTGCGGAAGGTCAGGTCCCGGTAGGCCGGTACCGCTGTTCGATCCCGGCCAGCACCAGCGCGAGGCCCTCCTCGTAGTGCCGGTCGAAGTCCTGGAAGATCTCCGCGCCCGCCGCCGCCGACAGAGGGAAACCGGACATCAGGCGGGCGCGTTCCGCCACGTCGAAGCCCTCCCGGCGTTCGCCGGGCAGCGGCTCCACGCCCTGTTCCTCGGTGACGAAACCGAGGGTGTAGAAGTACGACGTCGACGTGGCCCGGACCGCCTGGGCGAGGGTGAATCCGGCGGCCGTGAGGAGGCGCAGGGTCTCCTCCATCTGCTCGACGTGGACCAGCCCCGTGAAGCGTGAGCCGCTGTAGACCTTGGCGCCGTCGCGGTAGCCGAGCAGGGCGGTGCGCAGTCCGCGGTTGGACTTGAGCAGGCGTTCGCGCCAGGTGTCGGACGGGTCGAGCTCGGTCCCGGCGACCATCCGGCGGAACATCTCCGTGGCCATCTCGTCGAGCAGCGCCTGCTTGTCCTTGAAGTGCCAGTACAGGGCGGGGGCCTTGACGTCGAGTTCCTTGGCGATGGCACGCAGGCTGAGGCCGTCCAGACCCACGTCGTTCAGGAGCTTCAGGGCGGTGTCGGCGACCCTCGCGCGGTCGAGGGGCGGGCGTTTCTCCGTACTCACGCTTGACAGCTTAACAGCGTTAAGGGCACCCTCGTGGTCGATAGCACTTAACAACGTTAAGGAGACAGTCGTGAACACGGACGTACTCGTCGTCGGCGCGGGCCCCACCGGGCTCGCCCTCGGCATCGACCTCGCCCGGCGGGGCGTGGACGCGCTCGTCGTGGAGAAGGCGGACCGGCTGTTCCCGGGCTCGCGCGGCAAGGGCATCCAGCCGCGCACGATGGAGGTCTTCGACGACCTCGGCGTGCTCGACGCGATCCTCGCGGTCGGCGGGACCTACCCGGTCGGCATGGTCTGGCAGGACGGCGAGCGGGTCGGCGAGCACCGGATGTTCGACCCCGCCGAGCCCACGGAGGACTCGCCGTACAACGCGCCGTGGATGGTGCCGCAGTGGCGCACCCAGGAGGTGCTGTTCGCCCGGCTGGTGGAGCTCGGCGGGCGGGTGGCCTTCGGGCGGGAGGTCGTGGGGTTCGAGCGGGCCGACCAGGAAGCGGACGGGGTGACCGTGCGCTTCGCGGCGGGCCCGGACGTCCGTGCCCGGTACGTGGTCGCCGCCGACGGCGGCCGCTCGGTCGTCCGCCGGACGCTCGGCATCGGCATGACCGGCGAGACCGTCGACCCCAACCCGCTGCTCGTCGCGGACACCCGCATCACCGGCCTCGACCGCGACAACTGGCACATCTTCCCGCCCCGCGGCGAGCACGCCGGCTACCTCTCGATCTGCCCGCTCGCCGGCACCGAGGACTTCCAGGTCGTGGCGCAGTTCCCGGAGGGCACCCGCGTGGACCTGTCCGCCGAGGCCATCCGTGCGGTCGTCGCCGCCCGCTCCCACCTCGCCCCCGAGTCGGTGACGGAGGTCCGCTGGGCCTCCGACTTCCGGCCCCGCGCGGCCCTCGCGGACCGCTTCCGCTCCGGCCGGGTCTTCCTCGCCGGTGACGCGGCCCATGTGCACTCCCCCGCGGGCGGCCAGGGCCTGAACACGAGCGTCCAGGACGCGTACAACCTGGGCTGGAAGCTGGGCGCGGTACTGCGCGGCGGGGCCCCGGCCGCACTCCTGGACACCTACGAGGAGGAGCGCCGCCCCGTCGCCGCGCAGATGCTCGGCATCTCCACGGGCGTGCACCGGGGCGAGGTCCGCCGCGGTGAGGCGACCCGCCAGCTGGGCCTGGGGTACCGGGAGTCGTCCCTCACGGAGGAGACCCGCACGGCCCCGGCCGGACTGTGCGCGGGCGACCGTGCCCCCGACGGCAAGCTGGCCGGCGTACGGCTCTTCGACGCCTTCCGGGGCCCGCACTGGACGCTGGTGGCGGTCGGGGTCGAGGCACCCGAGCTGCCGGAGTCGGTGCGGGTGGTCACCGGCGACGAGCAGCCGTCGTACGGGAAGGGACTGTTCCTGGTGCGTCCGGACGGCTACGTGGGCTGGGCCGGCGAGGACACCTCGCGGCTGGCGGACTACCTCGACCGGGGGGTCACGCGCTAGCGAGCGACAGCTTCACGGCGAACCCGAGGAACAACGCCCCCGCCGCCGAAGTCGCCCCCGCGGACAGCAGCCGGCGCCTTCGGAACGCGGCCGCCAGCTTCGTCCCGCCGAAGATCAGCGCGGTCAGGTACAGGAAGCTGGCCACCTGAGCGAACGCCCCGAGCACGACGAACGAGATCGCCGGATGCGCGTACCCCGGGTCGACGAACTGCACGAAGAAGGCGACGAAGAACAGGATCGCCTTGGGGTTGAACAGGCTGATCACCAGGGCCTTGCGATACGGCCGCTCCCCCGGACCGGCGTCGGCGACCTCCGCCTCGGCCGTCGGCGACCGCCGCGACCGCCACATCCCCCACGCGGCCCGCAGCATCCCCACCGCGAGCCACGTCAGATACCCGGCGCCCGCGTACTTCACGATCCCGAACAGCAAGGCGTTGGCCTGGAGCAGCGAGGCGACCCCCGCCGCGGACAGCGTCATCAGCACGGCGTCCCCGCACCACACCCCGGCCGCGGCGGTGTAGCCGGCCCGGACCCCCCGGCGCGCGGCGACGGAGACGACGTAGAGCGAGTTGGGGCCGGGCAGCAGGACGATCAGGACGAGTCCTGCCAGGTAGGTGGGGAGGTCTATGACACCGAGCATGAGGAGGAGTGTCGCACTCAGAACGCGTCCGAGGGGACATGGGTGCCCCACACCTCGCGCAGCGCGTTGCACACCTCGCCCACCGTCGCCCGGGCCCTCAGCGCGTCCTTCATCGGGTGGAGGACGTTGTCCTCGCCCTCGGCGGCCTTCTTGAGGGCGGTGAGGGCCGCGGCCACCGCCGCGCCGTCGCGCCCGGCGCGGAGCCGCGCGAGCCGTTCGGACTGCTGGGCCTCGATCGCCGGGTCGACCCGCAGCGGTTCGTACGGCTCCTCCTCGTCGAGCCGGAAGCGGTTGACGCCCACGACCACCCGCTCGCCGGAGTCGGTCTCCTGGGCGATGCGGTAGGCGTTGCGTTCGATCTCGCCCTTCTGGAAGCCGTGCTCGATGGCGGCGACCGCGCCGCCGAGGTCCTCGACCTTCCGCATCAGGTCCAGCGCCGCCGCCTCGACGTCGTCGGTCATCGACTCGACGACGTAGGAGCCGGCGAACGGGTCGACCGTCGCGGTCACGTCGGTCTCGTACGCCAGCACCTGCTGGGTGCGCAGGGCCAGCCGCGCCGACTTGTCGGTCGGCAGGGCGATGGCCTCGTCGAAGGAGTTGGTGTGCAGGGACTGGGTGCCGCCGAGAACGGCGGCCAGGCCCTGGACGGCCACCCGCACGAGGTTGACCTCCGGCTGCTGGGCCGTCAGCTGCACGCCCGCCGTCTGCGTGTGGAAGCGGAGCATCAGCGACTTCGGGTTCCGGGCGCCGAACTCCTCCCGCATCACCCGCGCCCAGATGCGCCGGGCGGCACGGAACTTGGCGACCTCCTCGAGGATCGTCGTCCGCGCCACGAAGAAGAACGACAGACGCGGGGCGAAGTCGTCGACGTCCATGCCGGCCGCGACCGCCGTCCGCACGTACTCGATGCCGTCGGCCAGGGTGAAGGCGATCTCCTGCGCGGGCGAGGCGCCCGCCTCCGCCATGTGGTAGCCGGAGATCGAGATCGTGTTCCACCGGGGCAGCACGGTCCTGCAGTACTTGAAGATGTCGGCGGTGAGCCGCAGCGAGGGCTTCGGCGGGAAGATGTAGGTGCCCCGCGCGATGTACTCCTTCAGCACGTCGTTCTGGATCGTGCCGGTGAGCCGGTCGGCGGCCACCCCCTGCTCCTCGGCCACCAGTTGGTACAGGAGCAGCAGCACCGCGGCGGGCGCGTTGATCGTCATGGACGTGGAGACCTGGTCCAGCGGGATCCCGTCGAACAGCACCCGCATGTCCTCGACGGAGTCGACGGCGACACCGACCTTGCCGACCTCGCCGTGCGCGATCGGGGCGTCGGAGTCGTGGCCCATCTGGGTGGGCAGGTCGAAGGCGACGGACAGGCCCGTCGTGCCGTGGGCGATCAGCTGCCGGTAGCGGGCGTTGGACTCCGTCGCCGTACCGAAACCGGCGTACTGGCGCATGGTCCAGGGGCGCCCGGTGTACATCGACGGGTACACACCGCGCGTGAAGGGATACCCGCCCGGCTCGCCGAGCTTGTCCTCGGGGGTCCAGCCCCGAAGGGCCTCGGGACCGTAGACGGGTTCGATGGGCAGTCCGGACTCCGACTCACGCGTCATGCCCACCACCGTATTGCGGTCCCGGGCGATGCGCCGCCGGGTCGTTCGCGACCGGCCGTCCGGGGGGAGACATCCCAGAGACATCCCAGAGGATGCCGGTGAGACGACAGGGGGTCCGGATGCGTAGTACGGGCATGGGGAGATCGTTCGCCGCACTGCTGGTCCTGGCGATGGCCTGCGGCTGCACGGTGCAGACCGCCGACGGGGACGGCGACGGGAAGCGGCGTCTGCCGGTACGGATCGAGGTCCCGAAGCGCAGTACGCCACCGGCGGACGACGACCCGAAGCCGAGTGCGACACCGTCCGCCCCGGCCGCCGCGCCCGCAGTCGTGCTGTGGTCGCGGGGCGACTCCGGGCGGGACGTGCGGGAGTTGCAGGCCCGGCTGCGGCAGGTCGCGTGGCTCTACGACGGGCCGACGGGGTCGTACGACGACCTCACCGAACGCGCGGTCAAGGGGTTCCAGGGCAAGCGCGGACTGCCGAGGACCGGGAGGACCGACACGGTCACCTGGAAGCGGTTGAAGGCCATGACACGCGAGCCGGGCAAGTGGGAGCTGTATCTGATGGGCGGGCAGCCGGCCGACGCGCCGGACGCGCGCTGTCTGACCGGGCGGGTGCTGTGCATCAGCAAGACGAGCCGGACACTGCGCTGGATGATCGACGGTCGGACGGTGACGACCGTGCCGGTCCGCTTCGGCTCGGTGGGCACACCGACTCGTGAGGGCGTGTTCAGCGTCTACTGGAAGTCACGGCACCATGTGTCGACGCTCTACGACTCCCCGATGCCGTACGCCATGTTCTTCAGCGGCGGCCAGGCGGTGCACTACTCGGCCGACTTCGCGGCCCACGGCTACGCGGGCGGCTCGCACGGCTGCGTCAACGTGCGGGACGAGGCGGCGATCGCGGATCTGTTCAGCCAGGTGAGGAACGGCGACAAGGTCGTCGTCCACTGGTGAGGTGCGCGAGGAGGAGTTAGGGGCGCGGACGGGACCGGGGGAACGTGTCCCGCCCGCGCCAGGTGCACGAGCCGTAGGTACGGGGGGAACCCCGGCTCTGTGCGACGGCCGATGACCAGTCGGCTCACTCAGTACTGCGCCGCAGCGGCCGAAAACGTCACACCCACCTGCACCGAAAGCGCACTGGCTGAGAAAAGCGCAGGTCAGCGATGCGGGGAGGGCTCAGAGCGCGCTGTACGACGGACTCGGTCCCGGGTTCGGTGACATCGTTGCCCGGATCATGGTGAGCGGGGCGCCGGAGGTGCCGCCGTCGGGGGCGTGGTGGTTCTTGCGGGGGGACGTGAACCGGCCGCCGTCGCGGTCGCCGTGGTGACCGCTCTTGTCGTCGCGGCCGTCCCGACCGTCGCGGCCGTCGCGGCCGCCGTGGCCGCCGTGGCCGCTCTTGTCGCCGTCCTCGTGGTCGCCGGCGTCCTCGCCCTTGCCGTCGCCCTTGCGGGCGTCGGGGGCGGACTGGGGGTCGCCCTGGGCGCCGGCGCCCGACAGGACGCCCTTGCAGTACTTCCACACCCGCGAGCTGCCGCCCGCCGCGCCCTCCAGGGAGTGCCTGCGGGTCGGGTCCAGCTTCCTGCCGTCGCGCAGGTCCCGGCAGGCCGAGGCGGCGCCGTTCCAGTCGCCGCGGGGGCGTGCACCCCGCCTTTCGGCGCCCGTGTCGGGCGCCGAGCCGGTGTCGCCGCGCGCCGTGTCCCGCGAGCCGCCCCCACCGGAGGGGGAACCCCCGGGCGAGGGCACGGCCTCGGGGGCCGGGGTCGAGGGCGGGACGAGCGAACGGTCCGGGGTGGCGGCGGCCGACACCGACGCCGTGGGTTCCGGTTCGCCGTCCCCGAGGTGCGGCAGGACTCCGATTCCGGCCGCTGCGACCACTCCGCCCGCCATCCCGACGGCCAGTACGGCGGCCAGCGCGAGGTGCGCGGGACGCCGCCCACGGGGACGGCCGGCCCCCGCGTCCGGGGCGCCGATCCGCACGAGACCGGCGTCGACGGCAGCCGTCGCGGTCCGGTGCCGGCCCTGCGCGGGCGGGCTCACCCAGTCGTCCGCGCGCTCCGCGCGCACCTTGCGGAACGCGGCCAGCGCGGCCTCCTCACCGGGGAGTCCGTCGCTGGTCGGCGCGGGTTCCACGGTCAGCGCGTCCAGTGTTTTCGCGAGCCGTTCGGCCTGGTCGCGGGCGGCCTCGTCGACAGCTTCCAGTGACTCGCCGCGCAGCAAACGCTCCGCTGTCTCGAGGTCCAGCCACCTGTAGCTCTCGTCGGCCATCACATGTCCTTCTGCGTCCGCGGACGCATATGCGTCACACTCGCGGACGTCACCGCGCTGTTCTGCGGTTCTCGCTGCGGCGGCATGGCGTCGAGCACACCGGCCGATTCCGGATCCTCGCCGAGGAGCTCGGCGAGCCGCTTCAGACCCCGGTGCGCGGCCGTCCGTACCGCGCCGGGACGCTTGCCGAGGGTCTCGGCGGCGGTCTTGGCGTCCAGGCCGACCACCACGCGCAGCACCACGGCCTCGGCCTGGTCCTGGGGCAGCCGGGCGATGAGCGAGAGGGTGGTGTCGGTGGCCAGCGCCTCGATGGCCTCGCCCGCGGTGTCCGACTCGGCGGGCTTCCCGGTCAGCTCGGTCTCGTCGCCGCCGATGGCGGGGCGGCGGCCGCGCATCCGGATGTGGTCGAGGGCGCGGTTGCGGGCTATCCGGGCGGCCCAGCCGCGGAAGCGGTCGGCGTCCCCGTCGAAGCGGTCCAGGTCACGGGCTATCTGGAGCCAGGCCTCGGAGGCCACGTCCTCGGCGTCCGGATCACCGACCAGCGTCCGGACGTATCCGAGCAGCCGCGGGTGCACCGCGCGGTACACAGTCCGGAACGCGGTCTCGTCCCCGTCCTGTGCCGCAAGCACCGCGGCAGTCAACTCCGCGTCGTCCCCCAGCACCCGTGAATCCTCAATACGTGGTCGCGATCGATGGTCGCCGCTTCGAGCCGTCGAGGGGTTGTGGTGATCGTTCGAGAATCGCGTTGATCATTCAACTTCCGCGCCCGGCGCGAAAGGCACGTTACGACCTGAAACCGCTGCTCGTCCATGTCCGTACAAAATGCAACGACCTCGTGATCCGAGGGCGGGTCCGACGGGGTGTGACAGAAACCGCACTCATGGCGCTGAAGAAAGTACGGGCCGCCGCGCGGCCCGTGCCGCGCGACGGCCGGGGCCTCTCCTGTGGGGGGTGGCGGCCCCGGCCGTCTCCGCGGTGCGCGTCGCTGTGACCCGGGGCGGTGCGAGCCCACGTGGGCGGCCTCTGCCGGGCTTCCCGATGTACGCCTGGTCGATGTCGATGCGCACCCCTCCGTCGGCGCCTGTCCACCACCCCCTGCGGTTCATCCCGTTCACACCCAGAGCTTGACGGCTTCGAGCCAGCGCGTGTTCTCAAGGGCGCCACCGAAGATGAAGCCGGGGCGCGGGTCGGCGCAATCCGAACTGCCCCAGTCGTAGCCGTGGACTTTGGCGGTGCGGCAGACGTGGCCGCTGCCGATGTTGATGGCGAAGCCCGTCATGTACGGGGCGCTCGACTTCGTGCTGCCGATGTAGTTGTCCTTGCCGTCGCCGATGACGGCGGTCCACTGCGGTGCCCACTTGCCCCGGCCGTCGGTCGACCGGGCGTCGTGCACGAAGGCGTTGGCGGACGAGCCGTCGCCGCCGTGCACCGCGATGTTGAGGGCCTTGATCGGATGGCTTCCGCTCGTCGTTCCGGCCAGCGTGCCGTCGCACACCGGCTTCTGCCAGCCCTGTCCCGAGAGGTATGCGCGATAGCAGATGTGCCGCCCGGACGGGTCGTTGCGGTGGAGCCGGTTCACAGCGGTGGCGGCGGTGTCCTGCCGGGGCTTCGCGGTCACGGTGGCCCGCGGGGGCTTCGCCGTCACGGTGACCGTGACACCTCCCACCCCTCCCACCCCTCCCACCCCTCCCCCGCTCTTCGGGGCCTTCGCGCTCTTCGAGGCCTTCGGCCCGGCCGACGGCGAGGTGACTGTCACGCTGGGCAGTGGGGGCAGTCTGCTCGCGGAAGAGGAGGCGGTCGGCGCCGCCGCCTCGGCCTGAGGAATTCCGCTCGTCTCGGCGCTCGAACGCGCAGCCTGCTTCTGGTGCCCTCCGTCGTCCGACGCACCACTGCCCAGGACCACCAGCGGAACGATGACGAGGGCGGCCACGCCGAGGGCCACCGGCCCGACGACCAGCGGCTTGTGGAGCAGACCGGGCGACCCGTACTCGTCGTCCGACTGACGTGATCCGTTCCCCGGGGCGACCCTCGAGCTCGGTCGGGCGGCCAGGCGCGCGGGCGGGGGCGGCCAGGTGAGTCCGCGCTGCCGCTGCTGCTCCAGTGTGTACGCCTCTACGTCGAAGTCGTCGTCATCATCACCGTCGGTGGATTCGGATTCGTCGTCGGATTCGTCGTCGGCTTCGGCTTCGGCGGGATCGAGATCGTCGGCTTCGGTGAGATCGACGTCATCTTCGTCGTCAGCTCCGGCTCCGGCTCCGGAAAGGCCGGTTCCCGCTACGGGTCCGTACGACTGCGCGTGTTCGGCAGGCTCGACCACCTGCTCCTGCTGCTGCTCCAGAAGGCTGCTGGAACCGTCGGGGGCGACCTCGACGAACGCCACGTACCCCGCCGAGGGATCGGAGATGGTCGCCGTCACGGTGGTGTTCCGGTCGCGTGCGTACCCGTGCAGTGTGTCGAGGATCGCGGCGTCGACCGCCGCTCCCTCAGTCACCGGTACGGGTTCGCCGTCGATGGCGGCCGAGCCGTCCCCGGAGATGACCACCGCGTGGCGTGGGGCGGGCTCGGACACGTCCCCGGCGGATTCCGCCTTACCGAGACCCACTGGTTCCCCGGACACGGCGTGGTCGTCCCCCGTGGTCCGCTCGTCCGTCTCTTCACCCCGGCTCATGGCTTTTCCTTTCTGACGCTTCCCGGCCGCATGGACCCGGTAGGGAACGCCGTGACGGTCCCCGGCTATCGCAACGGGCGCCGCACGGGAACGGTTCAACTCCTGAGCCGACAGGGCAGCGACGACCGGAACGGGAGGGGCACGCTCCGTCAGATGGCTCTGGTGGAAATGCTGTTGAGTACAGTCAAGGGGTGAGCGGCTACAAGAACTGCGTGCGCTTCGCCGTGCTCGGGCCGGTCCGGGCATGGCGGGGTGAACAGGAACTGGACCTCGGTTCGCCACAGCAGCGGGCCGTCCTGGCGACGCTGTTGTTGCGACGGGGACGCGCTGTCGCACTCGCCGAACTCCTCGACGCGGTCTGGGGGGAGGAGCAGCCGACGGCTGCCGTGTCCGTCCTTCGGACCTATGTGTCACGCCTGCGCAAGGTGCTCGAGCCAGGACCGGAGGCGGCCGAGACCCGACCGATGGTCGTGTCGGTCGGGGACGGGTACCTGATACGTCTGCCGGAGGACGGACTCGATCTCGCCGTGTTCGAGCAGCGGGTCACGGAGGCGAGGAAGCTGCGCGCCGCCGGGGAGCTGTCCGCCGCCGCGGAGTTGCTGCGCGCAGCGCTCGACGAGTGGCAGGGAGCGGCACTGGGCGGTCTCCCCGGCCCCCTGGCCGAGTCCGAGGGCTCCCGGCTGAACGAGGAGCGACTGGCCACGCTGGAGACCTGGCTGGACATCGAAGTCGAACGTGGACGCCACGGCGAAGTGATCGCCGAACTGAGCTCGTTGACCGGCAAGTACCCGCTGCGGGAGCAACTGTGCCGACTGCTCATGCTGGCGCTCTACCGGTCCGGGAGGCAGGCCGAGGCACTGGCCGCCTATCGCAGTACGCGAAGCACCCTGGTGGCCGAACTGGGCATCGAACCCGGCGCGCCGCTGCGGGATCTGCACGACCGCATACTGGCGGCCGACACGACCCTGGACCCCCGCCCGCCCGACGGGCCGGCTCCCCCGGTGTCCCCCGCCTCCCCGCCCGTCTTACACGCGGCCCGCCCGGCACAACTTCCCGCAGACCTGCCGACGTTCGTCGGTCGATCCGCCGAACTCGACAAGATCCGGGCCCTGTTGCCCGAGCAGGGTGGCGCCCCGGCCACCGTGGTGATCAGTGCGATCGGCGGTATGGCCGGCATCGGCAAGACCACCCTGGCCGTCCACTGGGCGCACGAGATAGCCGACCGCTTCCCCGACGGACAGCTCTACGTCAATCTGCGCGGCTTCGATCCGACCGGCTCGCTCGTGACGCCGGACGAGGCCATCCGCGCCTTCCTCGGCGCGCTCGGTGTCCCGCCGATGCGGATCCCCGCCGGCCTCGACGCCCAGACGGCGCTCTATCGCAGCATGCTCGCCCGGCGGCGGATGCTGGTCCTCCTCGACAACGCCCGCGACACCGAACAGGTCCGCCCGCTGCTGCCCGGGTCCCCCGGCTGCCTGGTCATCGTCACCGGCCGCAACCAGCTCACCGGCCTGGTCGCCGCCGAAGGGGCGCATCCGCTGACCCTGGACCAGTTGACGCCCGCCGAGGCACACGACCTCCTGACGCGCCGTCTCGGCACCGCCCGGCCGGCGGCGGAACCACAGGCGGCGGACGAGATCATCACCCGGTGCGCCCGGCTGCCACTGGCGCTGGCCATCGTCGCCGCCCACGCCGTCGCCCACCCCGACTTCCCGCTCAGTGCCATCGCCGAGGAACTGCGCGACAGCCACGGCAGCCTCGACGCCTTCGCCGGCGGCGACGACATCACCACCGACGTACGGGCCGTCTTCTCCTGGTCGTACAAGGCGGTGTCCGCCCCGGCCACCCGCCTGTTCCGCCTGCTGGGCATGCACTCCGGACCCGACATCTCCGCGCCCGCGGCCGCCGCCCTGGCCGGGCTCCCCCTGCGGGAGGCCCGCGGTCTGCTCGTCGAGCTCACCCGCGCCCATCTGCTCACCGAGTACTTCCCTGGCCGCTACACCCTGCACGACCTGCTGCGCGTCTACGCCACCGAACGCGTACGCGCCGAGGAGACGCCGCTGGAGCGGAAGCGGGCCGTGGAGCGGCTGCTCGCCTGGTACCTGCACACCGCTGACGCCGCCTACCCGCACATCACCCCGCAGCGTCGCCGGATCAGCCTGGAACCGCCGCCGGCCCGGTGCCGGCCCCTGGAGTTCAGGACGCACGACCAGGCTCTGGACTGGTGCGAGACCGAACGGGCCAACCTGGTCTCCGCGGTGCACCAGGCAGCCGGGTCCGGCCTGCCGGGTATCGCGTGGCGACTGCCTGCGGTCCTGTGGGGGTTCTTCTACCTTCGAAGCCACACGCACGACTGGGTCGACACCGCGCGGACGGGACTGGCCGCCGCCCGCGCGGACGACGACCGCCGGGGCGAGGCGCAGGGTCTCGCGGACCTGGCCGCCGCGCTGCGCTGCTCGGGCCGGCTCGACGAGGCCATCGACCACATCTCCCAGGCGATGGTCGCCTACCGAGAGATCGGGGACACGGAAGGCAGAAGGTCGGCCGTGAGCAACCTGGGCGACGCGTATCTGCAGTCCGGCCGGCTCGACAAGGCCGTCGAGTACATCCGCCGGGGGCTGGCGAACGAACGGGCCACCGGCAGCGTCTGGGGGGAGGGAATCTCCCTGTGCAACCTGGGCGACGTCTACCAGCAGCTCGGCCGGCTCGACGAGGCCGTCGGCTGCCTGGAGCAGGCCCTGGACCTCCTGCGCGCCAACGGCAACCGCTGGGTCGAAGGCGTCGCCCTCGACATCCTCGGCACGACCCAACGCCGGCGCCACCGTTACGACGACGCCGTCGAGTACTACCACCAGGCGCTCAGAACGCACCGGGACATCGGCAACCGGTGGGGAGAGGGTCACACTCTGGGCAACCTGGGTGACGCCCAACTGGCGGCCGGTGAACCGGAGGCCGCCCGCGACAGCTGGCGGCAGGCACTGGCGATCTTCGTGGAGTTCGACCATCAGGACGCCGAGAAGATCCGCGAGCGACTCGACCGACCGGAGGACGGTCCGCCCGACTCCGACGTGCAGGGTGCTACGGCGGGGCGGGGTGCCTGACGCGGGTCTCCGATCGATCACGACCCGGCCGTGACCCCGGGGGCTGGGACACGGCCGGGCTGCACCCGGTCAGCTCACATCGTGGTAGACCCGGCCGCTGGCGTTGGCGGTCGTGCCGTCGTAGAGGCCGGTCGGGCTGGTCTGCGTGGACAACGTGAACCACGCGTAGCGCTCGACGAAGTCCAGGCCGTCCAGCATCTGCGCCGATGACTTGATGAAGTCGGTCTGCTCCTGCTCACTGGGGTAACGGGGAGCACCCTGGGAGAAGTCGATCAGCCCGTACTCGGTCAGCCAGATCGGCTTGTGATAGCGGTCCCGGACGGCCTGCAGGTAGCCGCGCAGCTGGTTGGCGGCGTCGGGGCCGAAGTCGGCGCCGTACCAGTGCAGGGGAATGAAGTCGACGCGCAGGCCGCGGGCGGAGGCTCCCTGCATGAAACGGTCCAGCCAGCCTCCGGCGACATCGGCGCCGGAGGCGACCGCGGGTGCGCCCAGGCGCAGACCGGTGGACTCCAACCGGGGCCAGAGGTCCAGGGCTTGCTCGGGCGTCATGTTGGACTGCCCGCCGTTGTCGGGCTCGTTGAAGCCGAGCAACTCCTTGCCCTGACTGGCCGCCGCGCCCAGTTCGGCGTCGGTGACCGAGCCGGGGCCCCAGATCATCGGGACGTAGTCCACGCCGTCCGGCTTGGTGACCGCGCCGGTGGAGGAGGCCCAGTTGAAGTACCAGGACGCGCCGGACTCGGCCAGCGCCTGGGAGGCACCGTCGACGGGGTTGAGACTGACGCCCTTGCGGGCCGAGGCGGCAGTGGTGACCTGGGTGGTGGCGGGGGCGGTGGTGGCGGGGCCGGCCGGGGCGGTGCTGCCGGTTCCGAAGGCGACGGTCAGGCCGCTGCACTTGGTGCACTGGTACATGACCTTGTTGCCCGGCTCGGCGTCCTGCTTGGACCAGGCGTACGCCGTGGGGCACTTCTGGTTGACCATGTCGCTGTACGGGGTCTTCGCATCCCGGTTCGGATTGACGCACACCAGCGGCTGCCCGGTGCCCGCGTCCTTGGTCAGGTTGTCGGCCGGGCAGGCGGACAGCAGATCCTCGACGCACCCCGCCACCGCACACTCGCCGCTCGCGGGCAGTGAGACGTCGTTCGGCGTGATGGTGACCGCGGCGGCCACGGCGTCCACGTAGCTGACGTCGTACCAGGGAGCCGCGGAGTCGGCCGGGTCGAAGTTGAACTCGGCAAGTCCGGTGGGCTGTTGACCGAGGGAACAGCGGTCGGCGTACGGTCCGCAGTCACCGACGGCACAGTGGAACGTGCTGCCGCTGTCGCCGGTGCAGCCCTGGCGGGCGAAGAAGGTACCGCGCCAGTGCCCGGCGCCCTCGTGCTCGGGGATGCCGACCGTGGCGGACTGCCCCGGGTCCAGCGTCGGCAGCCCGGTGAGCGCGGCCGAGCCGTCGGCGTTGACCTCGCTGCCGACCCAGATACGGCTGTCGGTGCGGTTCTGCAGGGTGATGGTGTGGTCGGCGACGGCGGCGGTCGTGGTTTCGTTGATGCCGGTGTCGCTTGAGCGGTGGGTCTGGACCAGTACGGCGGCGCCCGAGACACCGGCGACGACCAGGAGCAGTGCCAGAAGGAACGATGTGCGTCTGCGCATGGAGCGCAACGTGCGCATGGAAGAGGCCTCTCCTTGGGGCTCGTGGGGGTGGATGACGGGGTTTTCACTCGCGCAGGCACGACGGGCGGGGTGGGGTGGAAGGTTCAGCTGGTCGTGAGGCGACGGAACGGCCTACGCCGTGCGCGGCTCGAAGCCGGGCGGCAGCGGCGGCAGCAGCGGCATTTCGGAGACCGGCAGGAAGTGCTCAGGGCGCGGGGCGTCTTCCGCCGGCCGTGACGGAACCTGACGGGAGTACGGCCCATTCGCCTCCGCCGCGAACCGGCGCCGCTCCAGCAGACCCTGTGACGCGAATGGCCACACTCGGGCAACGGGCATGTCCGTACCTCCATGATCGATCAGCTGCGAGGGAGTGCCGGCCGGTCGCCGACATCGGTGCTGTCCACGCAACGGGCCACGCCCATCGGACGGTTCAATCCCTCACCCCGTCCGCGTACCGGTTCAGGCCGGGTAAGGATCCATCCCCGGCGCCTCCTTGGGGCGGTGTGAGCCCACCTTGCAGCCCGCGAAGGGGCCCGCGGGATCCCGCAAGGAGGCCATGACGTGGGTGAGATGGTCGCGGTGCCAGGTCGAGGGGCCACCGGCGGCGGAGCCGGGACCGGTGAGCTCCTGCCATGCCATCCAGAGTCCGTACAGTTGCGCCACCGCCTCCTTGTGCTGCCACCAGCTGGAGCACCAGGGGGCCATGGAGGTGACCTCCCTGCCGTACACCGGCAGCAGCAGATGGCGGACCCACAACGTCAGCCGGTGCAGCCCGTCCTCGTACTCGGATCCGTCCATGTAGACGATGAAGGCGGGCCCTTTCTCCTGCTCCTCCGCCGGTTCCGCCGCTTGGGTCGTCATGTCCGTGCTCCGTCTGCTCAGTGGGTTCTCGTCACCAGCACGACGGGGAGCCGCGCCCCGGGGGTTCAGCTCGCACTGAACCCCCGGGCGTGCACGGGCCGTTGTGCGTGACAGCCGGCGGCGCTGGGCCGCCGTCCCAGGGAGGTACCTGCATGCCCGAGCGTGATCCGGCCAAGGAGCCCGAGAGGGTTCAGATGATCTGGTTCGGAGAGGAGCTGAGCGACAACGCCAAGGCGGGACTGCGGGCGTTGAGCCAGCGGTTCCCGAACTCCCGGCGGGAGCTGGTGGTGCTGCCCCGGCGTCGTCCGGGAGACACCGGGCGCCGGCATGTGCAGGAACTCATGGACGGATACCGGGCGGAGGCGCAGGAGCACGGCGTCCAGGTGCGGCACGTGCGCGACGACACGAGGAAGCTGGCCGCCGGCCTCGGTCCGAAGTACAACCACCGGTCGATCGAGGACATCTTCAACATGGAGATGGGCAACGCGGGGTACATCGCCGCGAAGGACCTCACCACGTACCTGCTGCGGGGAAGCGAAACCGGTCTGAGTCTCGACCTGTCGCACCACCACATGACGGACGAGGAATGGCAGGCGGTCCAGCAGGACGAGAACTTCTCGCACACCGCGGCGGCGCCGTTCGACTTCTCCACCGCGGAGTTGAAGGTCGTCGACCTCTCGCACGGCCAGGACGCCAATATGCGCAACGTCCTGAACGCGGGCTTCCAGGCAATGACGGAACAGCACGGCGACGCGGACATCGAACCCCAGATGATGCGCCACCTCGACACCTTCGCCATCTACACACGCGAGGGCACCCGGGGGCAGGAGGCGGCCAGAACGGCCGCAGTCATGCACATGGGCTACCTCGCCAAGATGGCCCAGGACGAGGTCCTCAAGGGCAACGTGACCTTCAACCCGAGGGACGACGACAAGCGGTTCCGGCCCGACACGGTCAATCTTGCGGACGACAACGATCTGGGCGCGAAGTACAACACGCAGGACCCGAGGCGCGCGGACGTCATCGGGCGTATGAACATCAGCGCCCTCGCCGACGGCATTCACGCCGCCTTCGGCACACCCGCCACACCGCCCGGCGGTACCAGGACGGACATGCCGACACTCCAGGTGGACCAGGCGACCTGGGACGACATCACCATGCGGGCGTTCCAGGTCGGCAATGTGCGGGTGCTGCCGCAACTGAGCCTCGGCAAGGACAACCAGGGTGCCTGGCGCACCGAACCGACCCAGGACCCGAGCGACCTGACGAACCTCAAGGGCGAGAAGATCACCCTGGTCCAGGCCAGCAACATGGGTGTCAGCAAGGCGGCGGAGCTGGGCATGGAGGGGCTCAACAAGCCGGCCCACCTGCCCTATACGGTGGAGCGCTCCGCGTCAGCCGGTAACTCACCGCGCCGCACGCCGAGTCCGTCGTCCTCCTCGGACGAGAGCATGGGGCGGACCGCCAGTGAAGTGGCCGCTCTGCCGATGCCCCGGACGCCGTCTCCGGAGTCGTCGCACCTCACCGATGCCGCGGCTTCGACGACGGCCGCGAGGCCCAAGGTGGTGCGGGCGGCCACCACGCTGCGCTAGCCGTGCACGGGGAAGGCGGCGACGGGAACAGCTTCCCGTCGCCGCCTTCTTCGTGCAGGTCAGGTGCCGGCGCTGAGAGGATGTCAGCGGCGTCGTCCCGCGGCGTACTTGAGCCAGGCCGGGACCTCCTTGGTGGCCTTGGCCTTGCCCTTGTCGCCCCCACGACGGCGCGTCGACTGCGAGTCCGACGGCTCCTGGGCCGGCTGATGGGTCGGCTGATGCTCTCCCTGCGTCAGTGGAACGCCGCCACCGGCGGAGTCCGACGACGAGCTGTGCACCGAGTCCCCGTGTTCCGAACCCCCGTGCACCGAAGTCTCGGGCGGGCTGGGGGTCCTCTCCCCCAGCGGAACGCCGCCCGAAGAACTGGACGTCGTACTCCGCGCCGCGTAACGGGAGTCGTCATACGTGGGGCTGTACGCCGCGGTGTTCACCGGCGCCGAGGGGACGGGGTACGAGCTGCCACCGCCGAACGGGCCTCTGCTGTAGTGGCTGGGGTCGACCATGAACTGAGCGGGGCTCGTGGTCAACGGGGAGAACTCGCCGCTGGAACCGCCACTGACGGACATCCTGCCCATGCCCCCGGTCAGTTGGTCGGCGGTGAAGCCACTCAACGCCTGCATGGTGGGCATCGTGGGAACGGGGAAGGTGGTCGGGGCCTCACTGGCCCGTCGTTCCTGGGCCTCCCGGAAGCTCGTGATCTTCTCCTTGAGTGTCTGCCTGCCCTGAGCCAGAGCGGCCAGCTCGTTGCGCACGTTGGCCGCGGTCAGCGCGCGGCCCGTCAACCCCTGCGTGTCCTCCAGTGCGACGCCACCCGCGGACGAGGCCCTGGAGAGCGCTTCCGGGCTCTGCGAGATCTGACCGTCTCCCGCGTAAGGGTCGACCATGCAGACGATCGCCGAGGGGTCGTTGAACACCTCGTGGAAGTTCGCGAGTGAGAGATTGGACGAGGCGCTCTCGCCGGAGCTGCTGGGAGAACTGGACGAACTGCCCCGGGCGTTCCGTTCCTTCTCCCTGTTCCGCCACCGGTTCTGCTTGTCCGCGAAGTCGGAGTCGGGGGACGGGATGCGGTCGAACGTTCCCTGGCGTCGGACGTCGAAGCTGTCCCTCGTCGCCAGTGACCAAGTGGCCGAGTCGGCCGAGTCGCCCCTGAAACCCATCAACTTGACGTGCATGTGAGGGACCTTGCCGTCCTCGATGAGCTTCTTCAGGTGCGGCCACTCGTACTTCGTCAGTACGCTGCTCGCCACCCGGCCGCCGAGCATCACCGCGGTGACCGGCCCCTCCGCGCCATCCACGTAGTGGCCGGACATGTGCTCCCAGAGCCGGGCCTGCACGGGGGCGTCGGACCAGGATCCGAACCCGAAGTTCTTGGCGTTGAAGATCTTGCCGGGGGGCGACGTCTCCAGGATCAGCCCGCCGTCCTCCGCCGCCTTCTTCGCCGGATAGTACGGTTCCGACTTGCTCCACAGGTATTTGTGCTTCTTGGTCTCCGTCGCCATCGCGGCGAGTTCCCGCGTGGAGAGCTTGTTGTGCCCGTTGTCACTGTACTTGTCCCGCCACCACTTGGCCGGGACGTGCAGCGCCTGGAGGCGGTCGAACTGGGCCACGAGCTTGTCCGCCGCGTCACCGGCCCACCGCTCGTTGGGTGTGTGCCCTTCGGATATCCACCTTCCGTTTTCGGACAGCTGGTGCATGTAGCCGTCGAAGGCCGACATGAAGGCGGCATCCTTGTGGAGGCCGTACCTCTTCAGCTCTTTCCTTGCGGCCGCTTCATCCCTCTCGAATGCTGGCCGGTCGAATTCCGCCATCGTGAGGTTCCTCCTCTTCGGAGTGACAAGTGCTCTTGTTATGCGGCTGGGCGGTCTCGTGGCTTCAACGGGCCCCGCTCCCCTGCGGTTCAACCCGGCTTGCCGACCGGTGAACCGCGCGCCGCCCGGACGCGTTTCAGCCGGATGAAACCTGTGTCTGCACCGCACATCAGAAGGGAGCGTCACGATGACGGTCCGGGCCCCTGGCCTCGAAGACGCGACTGAAGCGCCGACCACAGCCTCCGGCGAAGCCCCGCAGCCCGCCTCCGCGCCGAAGTTCATCCTCTACTTGCAGGGACCTGAGTACGGGCAGTCGCTGCGTCAACTGACCCTGTGGGTGCATCACGTGCTGTTGCCGGTCTACGGCCGCGAGGTCACCTCCATGGCCCCGTGGTGCTCTCGCTGGTGGGAACACCCGGAAGCCGTGGCCCAGTTGCACGCCCTGTGGCTTGCCTGGGACGAGCTGAGCGACACCGGCTCCGAGTCCGGTCTGAGCGGTCCCGCCAGCTGGCACCGGGACTACTTGAACCCGGTCATGCACATCCTGCGCGACCCGACCGGCCCGTTCGCCGGCTGCAAGCCCGGCTCTCACCGTGCGAAGGAGTCGCCGCCCGTCGACGCCACCGACCCGTTCGGGCCGCCGCCCCAGCCGAAGAGCCGGACCTGACGATCGCGGCGAGTCGCGAACGCGATGAGGGGCGGGCCCCGTCCCGGCGGCTCGCCTCCTCGTCGCTGTCCCTGCCCGGCTGTCACGCGTCCGGCCGCACCACCCCCAGTATCTGCATCGACGCCGCCGGCGACTCGTACACGTACCGCCCCGGCCGCGGGGCCGAGATGATGTTCCCGCCCCCGACGTAGATCGCCACATGGCTCGCGTCGGAGAAGTAGATGATCAGGTCACCGGGTCGCATGTCCTCGACCGGGACGTGCTTCAGCTGGGCCCACTGCGTCTCCGACGTGCGGGGGATGGTGACGCCCGCCGCCAGCCACGCCTGGCTCGTGAGGCCGGAGCAGTCGAAGGAGTCGGGGCCCTCGGCGCCCCAGACGTAGGGCTTGCCGATCTGCTTCGCGGCGAAGGCGATGGCCTTCTGGCCGGCGGTCGTCGCGTCGGTGCCGACCTTCTTGAGGATGCCCGTGCTCTCCCACTTCGCCTGGGCCTGCTCGGACTGCTTCTTCTCCAGGTCGGCGAGGCGTCGGCGTTCCTTCGCCGCCAGCGAGGACTCCAGCAGCTTCGCCTCGGCGATGTGCCGCTCGACCGTCCTGCGCTGCGTGGCCATCGCGCGGCGGCTCGCCTGCAACCGCTTCAGCTCGGCCGCCGCCTCGTCCGTGCGGGCGCGCAGGGCCGACTTCGTCGTCTTCAGGTCGGTCAGCAAGTTCTGCGTGTTCTGCTGGGCCCGGAGAGCCAACCCCGCGTTGTCCAGGGCCCGTCCGGGGTCGCTGGCCAGGGCGAACTGCAGTTCGGCGGGCACGCCGCCGCTGCGGTACTGGGCCCTGGCCGCCGCTCCGGCGAGGGAGTTGAGGCGGGTCAGTTTCGCCTCGGTCGTGCGGACCTGGTAGTCGAGTGAACTGACGCGCTTCTTCTGTGCCTTCACCTTGCCGTCTGCCGCGTTGTACCTGTCGGTCGCCACCTCCGCCTGGTGGTACAGGCTCTCAAGCTCCTTCTGTACCTCGGTGAGGGTCTGGGGGTCGGCCTGGGCGCCCTGTTGGGTCGCCGCCGTGAGGGCGCAGGCCAGGGCGACTGCTGCCGCCGCCCGGTAGCCGTGGGTGCGCAGAGGCCGTCTCATCCGGGCCGAAGCTCCCTTCGTATGCGTCGGTCGGGGTTGGACCGTGGGGTCCGTCCGCACAACGGGGACCACCCGTCCGGCGGTTCAAGGAGGGCGTGAACCAGTGGCACCACGGCATCCGTTGTGCGCCGAGAAGAGGTGTACGGGTCGGTGAAGGGGACTGTATGAACGCCAAGCTGCTGCTGCTTGCCCTGAGCACGGGGCTCGGCCTCGGGTTTCTCCTGCTCGCCGTCCGGCAGTTGGTGACCGTGGCACGGTTGTGGGCACGTGGAGTGCTCGTGACGGGTGTCGTGACGCCGCGAGTGTCGGGCGACCGACGGCGGACCGGACTCGTGGTGTTCACCGACCACCTGGGGCGGACCTTCGTCATCGATCCGGGCGCGTACGGGTCGCTGAGCGGAATGCCGCCGGTCGGCGGGACCGTGCCCGTGGTCTATCCGCGCGACCGGCCCGCTGCGGCCAGGTTGTGGACCCCGCGGTATCTGCTGTCACCGGCGCTCGGGTGGTTCCTTTCGTCGACCGTGGCCTTCGCGGGCGGGACCCCCATGGTGACGCGGTGAGGGAGCGCGAGGCGGTCCGCTCGGGGCGGGTCCAGGACGTCGACGTGCTGCGCGGGTTCGCCCTGTTCGGCATCCTGCTCGTCAACGCCCAGCTGATGGCGGGTCCTTACACGGCGTTCGGGGGCGGCCCGCACGCCACCGGCGTGGACCGGGCCGCCGCCTGGGCGGTGACCGCGACCACCAACGTCTACCAGCTGTTCTCCTTCCTCTTCGGCTACAGCTTCGTCCTCCAGGAGCGCTCCGCCCGGGAGTCGGGAAGCCCGTCCGCCGCACACCATCTCCGGCGCGCCGCGGGGCTGTTCGGCCTCGGTCTCGTCCACGCCGTCCTGCTCTTTCCCGGCGACATCCTGATGACGTACGCCGCTCTGGGACTGATCCTGTACGGCCTGCGCGGCCTCTCCCCCCGGGCCGCCCTGCGGGTCGCGGTCTGTCTGGTGGCGGGCCTCGCCGTGCTGCTGCTCGGGTACGGGCTGCTGACCGTCGCCTTCACCGAGCCGGTCACCCCGGCTCAGTACGCCCCCGAGGCTGCGCGCTCCGTGAGCGCCTACCGCGGCGGTTTCCTGTCGGTGATCGGGACCCATCTGCGCGAGCTGCCGACGGCTCTCGGCGCGAACCTGATGTACGCCCCCGACATGCTGGCCGCGTTCCTGGCCGGCCTCGCGGCGGCCAAGGCGGGGCTGGTGGAGCGGCACGGGCGGGACCGGCGGTGGCTGCGAGGAGTCGTCGTACGGTGGCTGCCGGTCGGCCTGGCCGGTGGTGTGGTCACCGCGTGCGGTGCGAACGGGCCGCTGGACAACCGGTGGTTCCTCGTCGGACACGCGGTGTCGCTGCTGACCGCACCCGCGCTCACCGCGTCGTACGCCTGCGGGCTGCTTCTGCTGCTGAGCGTCGTGCGCCCGGCGGCGGCCCGCGTGCTCGCCGCCTCCGGGCGCATGGCCCTCACCCACTACCTCACCCAGTCGCTGGTCCTCGCGCTCGTCTTCACCGGGTACGGCTTCGGTCTCTACGACCGGGTCGGCACGGCCGTCGTCCTCGCCGGGTGCGTGATGCTGTACGGTGCCCAACTCGCCTTCGGCGCTTGGCTGATGGGTCGGGTCCGGTACGCACCGGCCGAGCTGGTGCTGCGGAGGGTCACGCCGGCGCGGTGTCCCGGTGGCTCTGCGCGGCGTTCTCCTTCTCCAGGGTCAGCCCCGGCAGCAGACGAGCCGCTGCGCGTTCCGTGATGGCCGCCGTCTCCGCCCTCGCCGCCGCCGAGATCTCACTGGCGCCGGGCTCCTTGTACCAGGGGCGCAGCCGGATCAGAGCCGGCTTGACGCCGGTGGCGAGGAGCAGGGCGGTGCCCTTGGGGAGGGCGCGGATCCTGTCGGGCGGCAGGACGGACTCCTGTCGGTAGGAGTACGAGCGTGAAGTGCCGTCCTTGCTGCGGGAGACGCTCGGGGTCCTCACATCGTGCTGGCCCACCAGCGTGGAGATCTTCTGGACGAAGTCGGCGTCGTCCAGGCCCGCGCCGAGGAGTTTGATGGTCGCCGCGCTCCACAGCGCGTCCATGCCGACCTCGCCCCACACGCGGGCGCCCTGGCGGTAGCTCTGGAGCAGGGTCACGACGTTGATGCCGCGCGAGCCGAAATGCGAGTAGAGGTCGGGGAGATCGGAGATGCGGCACACGTTGGCGGCTTCGTCGAGGACCGCGGTCAGCGGCGGGTCGAGCCGGCCGCCCATGCGTTCGGCGGCGACGACACCGGCCCGCATCGTCGCGTCGGCGAGCCCCGCGATGACGCCCGCCGCGGAACCACCGCCGTCCTTGGACAGCAGGTAGAGGGTGTCGGTGCCGAGGACGTGCCGGTCCGGGCGGAACTCCGGGAGTTCGGGGTCGGGAGTGACCCAGGCGAGGATCTCGGGGTCCAGGAGGCAGGAGGCGGTCTGCCGGGCGGTCTCGTAGATTCCGTCCCGGGTCTCCACCGCGCCGCGTACGGTGCCCTGCAACTGCTCGGCCATCGCGATGAGACCGACCTCGCGGAGCAGGTCGACCGGGGTGCGGTCGGCCGGGTCCGCGAGCCAGCCGAGGAGTTCCGGCAACGGGGTCCGGCTGCGCGCGGCGGCCAGGAAGAGAGCCGTCAGGGTGTTCTGCGCGGCCGAGATCCAGAAGTCCTTCTTCGCGGTGTCGTCGTTGACGGACGCCACGAAGTGGCCGGCCATCCGGCGGGCGCCCTCGATGGTGTGGCACTCACCGAGGATGTTCCACCACATGGCGCGCGGGGTGTGGGCGATGCCCTGCGGGTCGAACGTCCAGACCGCGCCCGCCTTCTCGCGCTCGGCGCGGGTGACGGCGTACACGTCGGACTTGTTGGAGGTCAGCAGGACCGCGCCCTGGGCGCGCAGCACCCGGGGGACGGCGATGCCGGTGGACTTGCCGGCGCGGGGCGCCATCAGGTCGAGCTCCACGTCCTCGTAACTGCTCCGCAGTTCGGGGCCCTTGGGGTCGAGGTCGCCGAGGAGGTTGCCGGTCTCGTCGGGGTGGAGCTGTTCGCGGCTCTTGAGGGTGGGGCGCAGTTCGCGGGCGCGGGCCTCGATGCCCTTGGGACACATGGCGGCGAGTTCGCGCCGGCCCGCGAGGCCCTTGGGCGCTTTGGCGCGGTCGATGAAGAAGGTGACGAGGAGTGCGGCGGGCACCGCGATGAGCGCCAGCATGCCGAACATGCCCGCGTAGAGCGCGGCGGCCGGTGTGCCGGGCCACAGCGCGGTCGGTCCGTGGACGGCCAGGGTGGCGATGCTGGACCTGGTGAACGGCGGGGCGTTCCACCCGTCGCCGGAGAGCCCGGCGCCGAAGGTGCCGCCGGCCCAGGCGATGGTGAACGCGAGGAGGCCGGTGCCGGCGACGGCGGTGATGGCCCACGGCAGTTGCTCACCGAGGTCGCCGCTGCGGGGTCCGCTCATGCGGTCCACCCCCCGGCCGATGCATCGGCGGCGGGGAACCCGGGGGCGCCGGGGAGGGCGAGGGGAGCCGGGTCGCCGGGGAATCCCAGCGGAATGGGCCCTTCCTGGGCGGCTCGTGCGACATCGGCGGCGGCGCGGGCGGCGGCCTGCTCGATGGCCGCCTCGTTGGTCGTCCAGCGGGTGTTGGTGTTGTGCAGTTCGCGCTCCGCGTCGGTGATGGCGACCTTGATGGGGATGCCGGGGCGACCGCCGACCTTGATGAGGAAGCGGCCCCGGCCCGGAGGTTCCTCGTCCTCGCCGCGGACGCCCCAGCCCGGGGGCGAGGACCAGGACGACACGAGTTCGATCTCGCGCCGGGACAGTCCGACCACCTTGCCGAGGTCCACCATCTCGGTCTTCGGCAGACCGGCGCACACCACCATCCCGGCCCGCTCGACGAAGCCGCGTGCCTTGGCGCGGTCGGCGTCGGTACCGAGTGCCTCGGCGTCCTTGAGGGTGTGGGTGATCTTGGCGTCGCCGAGGCCGAGGGAGCGGTTGAGGCGGGTGAGGGCGTCGATGCGGTCGACGATGCCGGAGGCGGCGCGCAGCGGGCGCCACAGCTCGTCGAGCACGGTGAAGAACCAGCGCCGGGGCGCGAGTCCGGCGTCCGCGAGGGCGTGCGAGGCGGCCACCGTGCCCAGCCCGTCGGACCAGGCGGCGAGCATCGCGGCGGCGGTGAGCTGGGTGTCGGCCTCGCCGATGCCGGAGATGTCGATGCACACGGCGGACGCGTTCGCGTCGATCCGGGTGGACGTCTCGGAGGCGAAGGTGTCGCCGAGCGGGCCGTCGAGGATGCCGAGCAGGGAGCGGTGCAGCGGGTCGACAGCGTCCCGGTAGCGGGAGTCGTCACCCCGGTCGAGTGTGACCGCGCGGACCCGGGCGGGGCCCTCGGTCAGGACTCGCAGCACGTCCGGCAGCAGCACCGTACGGCCGGGAAGGGTGCGTTCGCGCAGGTGGTGCAGGACCGCGGAGAGCACGGACTGCTCGTGGTCGTCCATGGGACGGCCGCGCACGATGGTGATGAGGGCGGCGACCATGTTCAGGACCCGGCCGTGGGCCTCGGCCCTGAGGACCTCGCCGGCCTCGCCGCCGATCTTCGCGGCGGCCTCGCCCATGGCGCCCGGGTCGAGGACGTTGATGCCGCCCCGGCCGCGGCCGATGGAGATGACCTGGCCGCCCAGCGCGCGGACGGTGTCGGCGTAGTCGGGCTTGAGGTCGCCGAGGACCAGCGGGACGACACCGTTCGCGGCGAGCCCGATCAGCATCCGGTTGATGAGGGTGGACTTGCCCAGGCCCGGCATGCCGAGCATGAAGAGTGAGGGGTTGGAGATGTAGCGGGCCCGGGTGAACCAGTTCAGCGGGTCGCCGCAGACCGTGGCTCCGGTGAACAGGTGCTGGCCGAGCGGCACTCCGGTCATGGGTGAGCCCGAACCGGCGGCGAACGGCCACATACCGCATGCCTGCACGGTGGTGGCGCGCCACATGGTGGGCGGGTCCATGTAGCCGACGCGTCCGCCGCCCGCACCCTGCCAGCCGCGGGCCGGGACGTACGGCTCCCTGGGCTTGGCCGGGGCCTTCTGCCTGCCGCCGCGCTTGGCGTCGGGGGTGGCCTTGGCCTGTGCGGACTTCTTCCCGGACGTCTGCGACCCGAACACGTCCGGGCCGAACCGGACCGGCCCGCCGCCCAGTTCCCCGAACGACTGTTCCTCGGCCAGGCGGTCCTCCCGCTCGGCCTGCTTCTGTTCGCTACGGCGGCTCACAGCGCCTCCTGCAGTTCGTGCGGGACGAGGGTCTGCTCCCACGGAAGGATCCCGGCGGGCAGGGTGCAGCTGAAGGCCGCCGCCTGCATCCGGTCGGCGGGGCGCATCAGCACCCGGGAGGCTGCGGTCAGATTGCGTACGGTGACGCTGGCGTCGGCCAGTTCCGCCATGCTGTCGACGGTGACCGTCAGCATCAGCGAGAACTCGACGAGTCCCGCGCCGGACGCCTCCTCGTTGGCGGTCTGTTCGGCCGCCCGCACCTCGGAGGCCGCGCGTGCCTGCACCATGCCCTTGCCGGACGTGGCCATGAACTGCGCACTGCGCCGGTCGGCCTCGACGATACGGGCCGAGGTGGCGGGGTCGATGGCCCGGTAGACCAGGGCGACGCGCTTGCGCCGGGTCCCGGGGGCCGCCTCCAGCATGCCGCGCAGCACCGAGGAGCGGACGGTGCCGCGCGGCGCCAGGGTCAGCATCCAGGTGCGGGAGACACCCGAGTCGTGCTGGTAGGCGTTCACCGTCTCCACGGCGGCGGCGGGGCCCGCGTCGTCCCACTCCAGGCCCGTTCCGCCGTCCAGGGCACGGGCGTTGAGGACGTCGGCGGCGACCGCGGGGTCGTAGGCGACCCGGACGACCTCGGCGATCCGTTCGGACGACAGCGGGTAGGCGGCGCCGCCGCCGGCCGCCACCAGGCCGCTGAGCAGGCCCGGGATACGGATGGCGAGTTCGGTGATCACGTCCTCCTTCTTGCGCTTCTGACCCGCCGGGTTGCCGTAGGTGAGGGTGACGTAGGTGTGCATCTCGGAGGAGGCGCTCGGGTAGCGCTCGACGACCTCCTCCATGACGGCGCGGGCGGCGGGCGGCGCGTCGGGGTGGATGCGGGGCAGCACCTCGTGGGCGAGCCGGGTGCCGGGGTCGGGGGCGGTCTCCACGATCACGGTGGCGCCCTTCAGCCCGGGTTCGTGGGAGAGCCGGGCCAGCCACTCGCCCCACAGCGCGACCCAGACGTCGACCTGGTCGGGGTCGATGAGCGAACCGCCGTCGGGGTCGCAGCCCAGGACGATCGTGTACAGGTCGCGCTGGGGATGGTGCAGGACGCCGAAGGGGCGGTCGTAGGCGTCACGTCCCTCGGTCGCGGTGACCTTGTTGAGCAGCCCCGGTGGGCGGAACCGGCCCCCGGGCCGCGCGGACAGCGGGCCCGAGACGTAGAGGTGCGCGCCCGCGGCCTTCCGGCGCCACCATCCGACACGCAGAGCGAACAACTGGTAGACGTTGCGGCCGTCCTGGGTGCGGATGGCGAGCGGGATGAGGAACAGGACGACGGGCACGAACACGATCACCGCCGCGTACAGCGAGATCAGCGACGCCAGCAGCGTGGCGACGAGTCCGCCGAAGATCACGAAGGTACCGAGGAGCCCGAGCGATCCGAGCCCCGCCCGCCTCGGCCTGCGCCAGTTCCCGTAGGTCGGATGGGAGACGGCTTCCGTGGACATGTGACCGGATTCCTTTCGTGAAGTGACGTGGGTACGGCGCGAGTTGGGGGGATGGGCTGACCGCCGGGCCCCCTGGGGGAAGGGGAGCCCGGCGGCCGTTCGTCAGGGGAGGCGGCGACGGGCGTACGGCTTGGGTGTCGTCGACTCCCCCGGGCTCACTTGTTGTTGCCGAGTTCGCCGTCGGCGCCCTCGACGGCGCCGGAGACGGTCGAGCCGGCGACCTGGGCCGCGGCCACGGCCGCGAGGACCGCGATACCGACAGGGCCGCCCATCGCGGCGGCTTCCTTGCCCGCGCCCTTCGCGACCTCGCCCCCACCGCGCGAACCGGATGAACCGTTGGCGCCGTCCGACCCACTGGAACCGGATGAACCGTTGGCACCGTCCGAGCCGCTGGAACCGGATGAACCACCGGACCCGGACGAGCCGCTGGCACCGCCGCTGCCGCTGCTGCTCGCTCCGCTCGGGCCCGCCTGTCCGCCACCGCCGGACCCGCCGCTCATGGCGCCGACCTGCACGGCACCGGTCGCCAGTTGGCTGCCCGCCTGGCCCGTGGCGGCCATCGGGTTGCCCGTGCCCATGGCCGCGGCGGCGGGCACGATGAGTTTCAGCAGCGCGGGCAGCGCGATGGCGGAGAGGAGCATCACGCCGATACCGGCGATGCGGGTGTTGACGCTGGCGCCCGTGTTGCTGTTCTGGCCCACGGTGATCATCGACATGCCGGCGTTCAGCACGAGAGCGACCGCGGGCTTGTAGAGCAGCCAGGAGATCATCCAGCCGATGTGCTTGCGCCACCAGCCGGCGCCCCAGTCCGTCATCGAGGCCGCGGCGGCGATCGGGAGGGTGCCGAGCATGATGATCATGACGCCGAGCCGGATGTACATGAGGATCGTGTGGAGGATGCCCGCGAGCAGCAGCAGGAAGGCGAGGACCAGCAGCAGGAAGGACTGGATGTTGCTGTTGTCGCCGCAGGCGCCGATGTTGTCCAGCGCTTTCTGCACGGAGTCGCCGAACAGGTAGGTGGAGTAGTTGTCCGCGATCCTCGCGGCGGCCAGGCAGATGGTGGTGGCGGCGCCCGAGACGAGGACGACGCGCATGATGCCCTTGAGCGCGGTGACGCCCGCGGTGCCCCTGCGCTCGATCGCCATCTTGCCGGCCGCGAACAACAGCGAACCGACGGCCAGATAAACCACGATCCACGATGTCTTGTCGCTGAGGTCGTGCGAGGTGGTCGTGTCGTCCAGGGTCGGAACGCTCTCGGCCAGCCCCGCGAACACCGCGATCGCGGCGGCGAGGATGCTCTTGGCGATCAGACCGATGACCGTCCCGACGGGGTCGCCGAGAAAGCTGAAGAAACCGGTGACCGCGTCGGCGAGCGGATTCCCGTTGCTGCAGGCCGCCACGTCAAACCCCCCAAAGCGTGTAGCCGACCGCGCTCTGCTCGGAGGCCAACTGCGAGTACAGTCCGCCGCTTCCGTCGGGCTGGATCTTCCAGTCGCCACCGCTCCAGCGCACCTCGACGCTGGTCCTGGCATAGCCCTGCGCGCTCTTGATCAACAGTCCGACGCTCGCCGCCGTGCCGGTGTACGAGGTCACCTGGAACCCGGCGTACGACGAGGTGGCCGGGGCGCTGTTCGTACCGTCCGTGTCCGGCACGCCGGTGCGCTGGAACACGAACAGTTCGCGTCCCTGCCCGGCGACGACCTGCTGGTCGGTGACGGTGCGCCACTGGGATCCGCTCATCTGGGTGGGGATCACGGTGGCGGCCAGCGCGGCGCCCATGGGTGTGTGCGCGAAGCACCACCACACGGCACCCTGGATTCTGGTCGGCCCCGCCGAGGCGGAGACCGGTACCCGCCCGACGTCGAGCGCGCGCCAGCTGATGTCCTTGGGTACGGATGTGGGGATCGCGTCGCCCGCGCTGTCGTCGGTACGGCAGCCGGCGGGGCGGCCGTCCTTCCTGGTGGAGGTACCGGAGAGCGGGCCGTTGGACGCCGACGACCTGACACGGTCGCCGCCGGTGTCCGAGCCGGACGTCAGCGCGGTGACCCCGCCCAGTACGACGACCAGCCCGAGGAACCCCGCCGATGCCTGCCAGCTGCGCTGCTTCCAGTACGGCCCGGCCTCCTCGGACCGCCGTTCTCCGCGCCGGAACAGACCAACTGCCCGTCCCATCAGAAGACGAACTTGACGAGCGGGCCGGCCGTGGCCACCAGGACACAGCCGCCGAGCACCATGCCGAGGCGGCTCATGTGCTCCGAGCTCTCACCCCGCTTGACGGATATGGCCATCATCGCGCCGGTGACCAGCACGCCGCAGACGCCGGCCGCGGTGCCGGCCCAGGCGAGGATGCCGAGGACGAGGTCGACCTTGTTGGTCAGTTCGGCGGGGGCGTTGCCCTTCGGCTGGGGAACTCCCGCGGCGAGGACGTTGGTGGCTTCGAGCAGTGCGGACATGGGGATTCTCCGAGGAGTCGGCGCCCGGCCTGAGCGGTGGGCGTGAGGGTGAACTTGCGTTACTGGAAGGCGTGTTGGCCTTAAGGGCCTTGAAGGGTCAGGTCGCCGAGGAACAGGACGAGCGGACCGGCCGTGGTGGCGATCACGCAGGCGAGGACGACGTAGAAGACACCGCGGAAGTGCTCGCCGCCCTCGCCCGGGTCGCCGCGGCGCAGCTGGAGCGCCATCTGCATGCCGACGATGATCAGCCCGGCGACGCCGCAGGCCGAGGCGCCCCAGCAGAGGACGTTGAGGATCATCTGGCCGTCGCCGCCCGGATCCCAGGCGGCCAAGTTCTGTGCGCCGGAAAGGAGTTGGCTCACGACACGGCTCCCTCGCCGTAGAGCTCGCCGCCCACCAGCTTGGAGAGCGTGACGAGTTGCCTGGGTACGTACTTCGGGTGGTCGCCGGTGCGCCACGCCGGGATCCACGGCACGCGGTGCACGCGGGCGACGGAACGCAGGACCCGGATCCGGCGCAGCAGACTGAGCGGCAGCCGTCCGGGGGCGTCGGCGAGGAGGACCACGGCCAGCAGTTCGAGCCCCTGCGGGGCCTTGCCGTCCTTGAGCGCGCCGAGCGCCTGGGAGACGGCCCGCAGTCCGGCCGCGCTGGTCCGGCCGACCAGCACGATCCGGTACGGCTCGCCGCGGGCGGGCTCCGGCCAGCGGGCACCCAGGTCCACTCCGCCGAGGGCCTCGACCAGCGAGGTCGCGCCGGACCCGCCGTGCGCCTTGACCCATCCGACGTCCTCCCGCGACCTGCCCCGCGCTGCCGTCCTGGGCCGCTTCGGCCGGCCCCGGCCGGCCTCCGCCGCGCGGGCCGGAGGGGCCTTGCGCGCGGGGGCGGCGGGACGGGGAGCGGCCTGCCGCGGGGCGGGCGCCGTGGTCCGAGGGGCGGCGGCCGGCGACAGGTCGGGGGCCGCGGGCCGGAGGGCGACAGGCGCCGCGGGCCGCGGCGCGGGCTGTGCCACGGCCTGCGCCCGAGGTGCCGGCGCCGCCTGCCGCACGGGTGCCGACGGCAGCCCTCCGCCGAAGCCGTGCTGCGGGGAGTACACCGACTGACCGACAGGGTCCTGGTGTCCGGCCGGTGCGGGAGGTCCGACGGGTGCGGGCGCGGGACCGTCCGTCGCCGGGGGTGCCGGCGGCGCCGACTGTGTGGACTTCGGTCCCCTCACCCATGACTGCGGGCCCGGCGGTGTCGCCGAAGGAGTGCCCATGATGTTCTTCCCGCCTCCCTCTTCGCTGCTCGTACTTCCGCTGCTCTGACTCATCCGGTTTTCCACTGGTTTGAACTTTTTGGCTGTGCGGCCCGTTTCGATCCACCGGGGCCGTCGGACGACACAACGGGCCATGCGGCCACAGCGGTTCAAGCCGAGATGAGAGAAGGCGGTTCAGAGATGGGTGCGGGAGAGAGCGAGGAGGGCGGCAGCTCGAAGGCCGTCATGTACGGGATGGCCGGCGCCGGCGCGGGCGGCTGCATGCTGATCCCGCTCTCCATAGCGGGCGCCGTGCCGCTCATCATCATCTTCGGCGGCTTCGGTGTCCTGCTGGCCCCGCTCATCGCGCTGATCCTGCTCTTCGGAGGAGGCGGCGGCAGCGCCGACAACTACAGCAGCGACAACGACACCGCGAACCGGATGCTGACCGTCCTCCAGGGCGACGGCAAGGGCGAGTTGGACACCTCCACCGTCCCCGAGGACCTGGTGGACCCCATCCAGAAGGCCGGCAAGCTGTGCGACGCCATCGGCCCGATCGTCATCGCCTCCCAGGTGGAGAAGGCGTCCGGCTTCAACGCGACCCTGGTCGGCCCCAGGGGCGAGGTGGGCATCTCGCAGCTGCCGCCGGACGTTTTCAAGCAGTACGGCAAGGACGACGACGACAACGGCAAGACGCAGGCGACGGACAACGCGGACTCGATCATGGCCCAGGGCCGCTACATGTGCGACCTGGCCGACCAGGGCCAGAAGTTGCTCGACGACGGCACGATCGTGAAGTCCACCGACGAGAACGGCACCACCACCAACAGCGTCCTGGACCTCGCTCTGACCGGCTACGCCATCGGGATGGACGCCGTGAAGACGGCCAAGGGAGTCCCGCAGTCGAACGACGCCCTGAGCTACGTCCTGTCCATCCGCGCCCAGTTCGCCAAGTACCAGGGCATCGCCGCCCCGCCCACGGGCGCCACCCCCGGCGTCACCCCCAGCTTCACCGACACCGCCGAACCCGCCGCATGAGGAGGACAGCCATGGACCACTTCGAGGTGTACATCTGCGACGAGGGCCTCGCCGAGATCGACGGCGACCCGCTCGTCCCCGCGCCGGGCCAGTCCGTGCACGAGGCCGTGCTGGACCAGTTGCAGCGCCACGCGGAGGAGCGCGACGCCGCCGTCGAGGCGACGGTCGAGAACGGTCCCGGCGCCGCCCACTTCGTCCTCCAGGTGCTGCCCGACGGCTCCAGCCACATCCTCGGGTACGACGCCGAGGAAGCACCGGAACCCGAACCGCAGCCGACATCCCGGCCGGAACCCGAGCCGGCCTTCGAGCCGTCCCCCGACGTCGCTCCCCCGTCCTCCACCACCCCCGGCGCCACCTCGGTGGCCGCCTCCGCCATCGCCACCGCGGTCGCCCGTGCCCGCGCCACGGCCGCCGCCCGTACCGCCGCGCAGGAACCCGCCCCCGCCGTCGACCTGCCGCCCGCCGAACTCGCCGAACAGATCGGCCGTATCAACGCGTTGGCGACCACCGGCCGACTCGACGAGGCGTTCGCCGACGCGACCGCACTGCGCGAGAGCCTGACCGGATCGGTGGGCGCCGAGCATCCGCACGCGGTGGAGGCGCGGGCTCTGGAGGCGTACCTCGCGCACCTGCGCGGCGACTACCGCGAGGCCGTCGTGCTGGCACTGGCCGTGGCCCGGATCCGGTGCCGGGCCGGGGACGAGCGGGCGCCGACGGAGGTGACCCGGGCGGCGGCGTCCTGGCAGCGGCTCGACGACGAACGGGCCTCCGTCGTCCATGGACGCGAGCTGCTGCACATGTGGGGCATGTTGAACCGTCGCGGTCCGCTGCCCCCCGGCCACACCGAACTCGCCCAACTGGTCCACAGGCACGTGGGAGCGCTGGAGGAGGTGTACGCCTGAATCCCGCGGGCCACCCCGCGCACTCCCTCCGCGCACCACCCCTGACCGGCCCGTCAATCGGCTCGTACAACGAGCGTCAAACGGACGTGGAACGTCCCTCGGAACACTCCATTCCCCCAGGAGACCCCGCTCCGGCCCGCGATCGGCCGGGGCAGGTCGACCCAAGGAGCAGGAGTAATCCATGAACGTGACGGCCATCGGATCGGCGAGCGCGGTCTCTCCCGAGGAACGGGCGCTGCGCGACCTCTACCTGGAGCACGGGCCGGCCCTCTACTCGTACGTACTGCGCATGCTGGACGGGGACACGCACCGCGCGGAGGACGTCCTCCAGGAGACACTGCTGCGCTGCTGGAACAGCCGGAACCTGACCGATGACGAGGGAATGGCCGTACGCCCGTGGATGTTCCGGGTCGCTCGCAACCTCGTCATCGACGCGCACCGGACCCGGATGGCGCGACCGTTGGAGATCAGCGGCACCAGCTGGCTGGGCGACATGTGCGCCGAGGTCGACGACATCGAACAGATGCTGTCGTCCCTGGTGCTGCACAAGGCCCTGCAGAAGCTCACGCCGGCACACCGTGAGGTGCTCCTGGCGACGTTCTTCGCGGACCGCACCACCCAGCAGGCCGCGGACGAACTCGGGATTCCGCGGGGCACCGTGAAGTCCCGCGTGTACTACGCGCTGCGCAGCCTTCGCCTCGCCCTGCGGGAACAGGGGATCGCGGTGCAAGAGGTGTGGGAGGAGGAGACCGACGTGGCTTGCTGACCGATGGGCAGGGCCTGTGAAGACGTCAGTGACCGGCCGCCGCGTCCGGCTCGTCGGCGTCCAGGCCGCGCAGGTCCACGCGCACGTCCTCGGCGTCGGCGTGGCCCATCTCCTCCAGCAGCGCGAGTGCCGAGCCCAGCGCCTCGCGGGCCGCGTCCCGGTCGCCGATGGCACGGCGGGCGGCGCCGAGGTGGCGCAGGACCTCGGATTCGAGAAAGCGGTCGCCGATCCCGCGGAAGAGCCGCGCCGACACCTCGAAGTGCTCGATGGCCGTTTCGTGCCGACCGAGGTGGTGATAGGCGTAACCGATGGTGTCCTGCGTCGCCGCCGCGCCGTAGGGGTCGCCCATCTCCTCGTAGAGGAGGAGGCCTTCCCGACCGCAGTCGAGTGCCTTGTCGTGGTCGCCGATCAGGATGTACGTCCACGCGACCTGGTTGAGCACCCCCGCTTCGCCGTTGAGGTCGCCCTCGGCCCGGAACAGCGCGCGTGCCTGTGCGTAGTGGTCGAGGGCGGCGAGGCGCCGGTCCGTCCGGTTGGCCAGGTAGGCGAGGCCACGATGGACACGGGCTTGACCGAACGGGTCGTCGGTGTCCCGGAACAGGTCCAGCGCACGTTCGAAGTACCGCAACGAGGCCTTCGCGTGGTCGAGCTGGGAGTGGGCCACGCCCAGCCCGCACAGGGAGTACGCCTGGCCTTTGGGATCGCCGAGCTTCTGAGCCGCTCCCAGCGCCACGCTGTTGATCTCCAGGAGGTCGTGCCAGAAGCCGAGCCGGTTGAAGTAGACGTCCAGGGCGGCGGCGGTGCGCCAGGCGTGTCGGTCGTAGCCGTGGGCGGCGGCGTGTTCGACGATCGCGCGCAGCACGTACCGCTCCGTGCGCAGCCAGGCGGTCGCCTGTGCCCGGTCGTTGAACCCAAGGGGCTCGCTGCCCGTTGTGCTCGGCAGCAAGGCGATGGTCTCGCGGAACGGATCGAGGACCGAGGAGGCGTTGTGGGCGGTGTGCAGGAAGTGGTCGTGCATCCTCAGCAGCGCCGCGCCGCGGGCGCTCTCACTGTCCTCGGTCTCGGCGAGTTCGCCGGCGTAGGCGCGCAGCAGGTCGTGGAAGACGAACCGGCCGGGGGCGCGTTCGATGAGCAGGCTCGCCCCGGTGAGCTCGGTCAGCAGAGCGCGGACCTCACGTGGTGGTGCACCGGTCAGCGCGGTGGCCGCGGCGGTGGTGATGTCGGGACCGGGATGCAGGGCGAGGCGGCGGAAGAGCCCGGCCGCCCCGGGCGACAGCGCCTGGTACGACCAGGAGAACACGGCACGGGCATCGCTACCGACGACGTCGCCGACGAACGCGTCGAGGCTGCCGTGGTCGTGCCGGAGCTCCTCGGCGATGGCGGCGAGCCGGAAGTGTGGATGGTGGGCGGCGCGGGCCGCCACGATGGCCAGGGCCAGCGGCAGCCGGGCGCAGAGATCGGCGATGGCGGCGACGGCCTCCGGTTCGGCGTCGACGCGGGCGCTGCCGAGCCGCCGGGTCAGCAACTCGAACGCTTCCTCGGTGCTCAACACGCCCAGCGTGATCGGATGTGCGCCGTGCCCGGCGACCAGGCCGCTGAGCCGGCTGCGGCTGGTGACGATCACGAGGCTGCCGGGTGTGCCGGGCAGCAGCGGCCGTACCTGCTCGGTGTCACGGGCGTTGTCCAGCACGATCAGGACGCGCCGGCCGGCGAGGACGCTGCGGTAGAGGGCGGCCTGCGCGTCGAGTCCCTCGGGGACGGCCTGCGGAGCCACACCGAGCGCGACGAGGAACATCTCGATCGCGGAGCCGGGAAGCATCCGGGAGCCGTGCGGGTCGTAGCCGCGGAGGTTGACGTAGAGACTGCCGTCGGGGAAGCGGTGGGCGATCCGGTGGGCCCAGTGCACGGCGAGAGTGGTCTTGCCCGTCCCGGCCATTCCGTCGACGACGCCGATGACCGCGCTGCCGGGCGGACCATCACCCTCGGGCAACAGGGTTGCGACATGGTCGAGTTCGGCGCGACGACCGGTGAACAGGGTCAGGTCGGCGGGAAGTTGGGCAGGGCCTATGGCCCCGGTCCGGCGGGCCGCTGACGAAGCGTCCGGTTCCTCGTGAGGCCCCGCACCGGGACTGTCCGGGGCATGGGTGCCGTCGGCCGGTGCGTGGAGCTTCGGCTGGGCGAGCGCGAGGTCACCGGCCAGAAGTCGTGCGTGTACGGCACGTAAGGACGGGCCCGGCTCGATGCCCAGCTCGTCGACCAGGGTGCGGCGCGTCCTGGCGTAGGCCTCCATCGCTTCGGCCTGCCGCCCGCACCGGTACAGGGCGGTCAGCAACAGCTCGCTCACGGCCTCACGCAGCGGATGCGCGTCGCGCAGCGCCAGCAGTTCCGGCACCACCGCCTCGTGCCGACCCAGCTCCAGTTCCATGGACAGCCGCAACTCCAAGGCGCCCAGCCGCCGTTCGGCCAGATCGGTCCGCGCGGCTTCGGCGAGGGGGCCGGGTACTCCGGCCAGCGCCGTACCCTCCCCGGTGGCCAGGACGGTACGCAGCAAACGGACCGCGCCGGGTCCGTCGCCGACCGCCCGGCGGCGCTCGGCCCGCGCCACCGCCTCCTCGAACTCGGCCAGGTCGCTGGAGACCCTGTCGGTCCGCAAGGCGTATCCGTCTCCGATGAGGACCAGCAGCGCGGACGGCTGTCCCGGTGTCCGCTCGGGCTCAAGCAGCCTGCGCAGGCGGGAGATGTAGGTGCGCACCATCGCGACGGCGCCCTGAGGCGGCTTTGCGCCCCAGATCCCGTCCACGAGATCGGGCACGGCGACCGCCCGCCCCCGGCTCAGCAGCAGGGCCGCGAGCACGGCACGCTGCTGAGGGGAGCCGAGTGCCAGTTCAGCAGCGCCCCGCCAGGCACGCAGCGGGCCGAGCAGCGAGAACCGGAGGGTCTCTGATCCACTTTCCTCCACGGTCCAGGACAGTAGCCGCCGATATGCCGAACGTCAGATCGAAAGGGTGATTCCGGCCAGGTGCCACGAGGAGGCCGCGGCGTCCGTAGCGACCTCCGACTGGTGGTCCGGGACAGCGACCTGGAGTGCGACGTCCAGGTGCAGAGCTTGACCCCCTTGACGGATCAGCAGGTCACGGCGGCCTGGCCGGCCATGGCGCAGACCGTCCGGGCGCTGCTGCCCAAGCTGCGTTCCTGAGCGGCGGCGGACTGACGCGAATCCTCAACCTCTCTTGACCACGGCGACCAGATGGCGCGGCGCCGGCTCCAGCGGTCACTGCTTGCCGGACGCGTTCCCGTCCGCGTTCTGCCCGCCACTCGCCTTGTCCTTCTGCTTCCCCGGTTTCGCGCCGCCCGCGTCCTCGGCGTTGCCTCCGCCGTTCGCGTTCGCGTTCGCGTTCGCCGTGCCCTTGGCCCCGTCCACGCTCTTCGCGTCGGCCGCGTCCGTCAGCGCGGCGCAGTAGGCGCTCACGTTCGCCTCGCCGCCGGCCGCCGCGACGAGCCGCCGGAACGCCGTGGAGTCCAGCGCCTTGCCGTGGTCCCCGAGCTTCTCGTACACACGGCAGTGGGCCAGGGTGTCCTTCGCGGTGGGCGGGCGGCCGGACGCAGCGGGCGCGGAGGACCGCGCGCCGCTGGGCGACCCGGCCGGGGCGCCCGCCGAGACGCTCGGGCGTACGTCCGTCTCCCGTGCCGCGCCCCGGTCATCACCGCCGCCCGCCGAGCCGATCGCCGCGTACGCGACCCCGCCGAGGGTGAGGCTCGCCAGGAGCACGGAGAGCGTGACCCTCAACGACCGCGCCCTGCCCCACCGCGTGCGGGGCCGCCAGTCGTCGCGCCGCCGCGTCCGCGCCCGATGCTCCCCCGCGTCCCTCGCCGCCCGGAAGGCGCCCACGGCCCGGCGCTCCGCCTCGTCCTCGCACTTCTCCCCACGGATGGCCGCGGCGAGCAGTGCTTCCAGGGGGCTGTCGCCGGACGGGGACTCGTGGCCGTACGACTCCTCCCGGCCGGGCACCGAGCCGTCGCCCCGTGCCCGCCCCCGCACGGCCTTCGCCGAGCGCGCATGCCGGCGGCCGGAGGCATCGCCGCTCCGCTCGTCACCCATGCCGTGTCCGTCCCTGTCCGACGTGGCGTCCTGGCCTGTCATGTCGACTCCCCCAGCGTCCGGGGGCCGTCATCCGTCACACTCTCGACGCCCAGCTGATGCGCGAGCCGCTTCAGACCCCGGTACGCGGCCGTACGCACCGCGCCGGGGCGCTTGCCGAGGACGCGGGCGGCGGCTGGGCCGTCCAGGCCGACCACCACCCGCAGCAGCACCGCCTCGGCCTGGTCCCTCGGGAGCCCCCGGACCAGGTCCAGCGCGTACTGGGTGGACAGGGACTCCAGCGCCTGGTCGGGCGTGCTGTGCGGGCCGGGCAGGTCCAGCATGTCCTGCTCCAGCGCCGCCGACCGGGGCCGCACCTTCTGCCGGCGCAGATGGTCCAGGGCCCGGTGCCGGGCGATGGTCGCGGTCCAGCCGCGGAACCCGGCCCCGTCGCCCCTGAACCTGCCCAGGTCCCGGGCGATCTCCAGCCAGGCGTCCGAGGCCACGTCCTCCGCGTCCTCCCCGACCAGCCCGCGCAGATAGCCGAGCAGTCCCGGCTGCACCAGCCGGTAGGCGACCGCGAAGGCGGTCTCGTCGCCCTCCTGGGCCCGCGCGACGGCCGCGCCCAGTTCCCCGTCGTACGCCTGCACGCGGCGGGGTTCCCCTCCCTGGCCCAAAAACTTTCCTGTCCGTGCCGGTTCGTGGCGGTTGCGCACCGTACGGCGCGGTCGCCCTTGCCCATGTCCCCCATGGTCAACAGCGCCGGGCTTCGCGGAAGTGTCACAGCTGGTCGGACATCCCGGGCACCTCTTGTCGAACACCAGTAACACCTGGCTGCGTTCGCACGCTGTGTAAGTGCCACCTGTGTGACAGGTGGTGTTTCTGTGACCAAATCAAAAGGGTGGGGCAGTGAGTCGTCGGAAGAGCCGTGCGTACAGACCGCTCAGCATGAAGCGGAGGGCGTGGCTGACACTCGGCGCGGTGGTCCTGGGGGGCGGCGGCATCGCGACCTATGCCGTGGCCAGTCCGTCGGCCGACGCAGCGCGGGACGTACAGCCCAAGCGGCCGGTGAAGGTCTACGACCTGACGCTGAAGAGCACCGCGACCGGAAAGCGGGAACTGCCGCGGACCGGGACCAAGGAGTTCTCGCTGCTCGGTGTCTCCTGGACGGGGGTGACCAGGCCGCTGGAGGGCACGGCGCAGGTGCGCACCCGCAGCAGCGCGACGGGCGAGTGGTCCGCCTGGCAGGACCTGGAGACGAACATCGACCCGCCGGAGGACCCCGAGGAGCGCAGCGGGGCGCGCGGCGCCTCCGAACCGCTGTGGGTCGGCCCCTCGGACGGCGTGCAGGCGCAGGTCGTCCACGAGGACGGCACCACGAGTGCCGGACTGCCCAAGGGACTCGAGGTCAACCTCGTCGACCCGGGCATCGCGACGGCCGCCGAGCAGCGGAGCGCGGGCGACGACACGGACCCGGCGGCGTTCGCCGTGGACGGGACGACGACGCCGACACCGACCCCGACGGACACCTCGACGCCCGACTCGACGCCGGCCCCCACGCCCACCTCGACGCCCACCTCGTCACCGACCGAGAGCGACAGCGCCTCCTCGTCACCGACGGACACGGCGACGGCCACCGTCTCCCCCACGCCCACACCGACACCGACGCCGACTCCGACCGCCACCGTCCCCACCGCGCCCCCGTCGACGGTTCCGGAGCCCTCGATCGTCTCCCGCGCCGGCTGGGGTGCCGACGAGTCGCTCAGCCCGGACCCGTCGGAGTACAACGCCGATGTGAAGGCCGTCTTCGTGCACCACACGGACGGCACCAACGACTACTCGTGCGCCGACTCGGCGGCGATCGTCCGGGGCATCTACGCGTACCACACGCAGACCAACGGCTGGAACGACATCGGCTACAACTTCCTGGTCGACAAGTGCGGCACGATCTTCGAGGGCCGCAAGGGCGGCGTGGACCTGCCGGTCCTCGGCGCGCACACCTACGGCTGGAACCGTGAGTCCACCGGCATCGCGGTCCTCGGCAACTACACCGACGCGGGTGCCTCCAACGCGGCCCTCACCTCGGTCGCCCGGATCGCGGCCTGGAAGCTCGGCCAGTACGGCGTCGACCCCAACTCCACGGTCCAGCTGAAGGCGGGCGCGACCCAGCGGAACCTCGCCGGTACGAGCTTCACCGCAGGCTCCCTCTACACCTTCAACCGGATCTCCGGCCACCGCGACGGCTACGCCACCGAGTGCCCCGGCACCTCCCTGTACGCCCAGCTGCCCACCCTCCGCGCCTGGGCCTCCGGCCCGGTGCAGGGGCTGAAGCTCACCTCGCTGACCGGCGCGACCCTGTCCGGCTCGACGTACTACTCGAAGGGCGCGATCACGGCGAAGTGGTCGGCCACCACGCCGGGTTCGCTGATCTCGAAGGTCGAGCTGCTGGTCGACGGCAAGGTCGTCGCCACCACCTCCGGTACGGCCACATCGGCGAGCACCACCCTGACCGCGGGCACCCACAAGGTCGCCGTGCGGGCCGTGCACCAGTCCGGCAGGACCGCGACGACCACCGCGCTGACCGTCGCGACCGACACCGCCGCGCCGGTCTTCTCCACCACCCCGAAGGTCACCCTGCGCACCGGCACGGTCAGCACCACCGCCGTCCCGGTCACTCTCGGCTGGAAGGCCACCGACTCCCAGGCCCTGAAGTCGGTGAGCCTGCTGTCCCCGACGACGGCCACCTTCGGCCCGACCACCACCAGCTCCAGCCGCACCGCCAAGCCCGGTACCGCGAGCACCTGGTCGATGAAGGCGTACGACGTCGCGGGCAACACCCGCACCTCGTCGCCGTCGTACACGCCGATGATCCTCCAGGAGACCTCGGCGACGAGGTCCGGCAGCTGGACCACCCGTTCGTCCACCAGCTACCTCGGCGGGAAGTCGTACTCCAGCGGTTCCAAGGGCGCGAGCCTGACCTGGACCTTCACCGGCCGGTCCGCCGCGTGGGTGGTCTCGCGGGCGTCCACCTCCGGGCAGGCGTACGTGTACGTGGACGGCACGAAGGTAGCCACCGTGGATCTGAAGTCCTCGACCACCGCCTACCGCCAGGCGATCTGGACCAAGTCCTGGTCGAGCAGCGCCAAGCACACCGTGAAGATCGTGGTGGTCGGCACCAGCGGCCGCCCGACGATCACCACGGACGGTCTGGTCTACGTCAAGTAGGGCCCCCGGCCCGGCGTGGCCACCGGCTCGGGCGTCCGCTTCCCCGCGTCCCGGGGAGCGGACGCCCGTTCCGCGTTCACCACGACGTGGAGGGTCAGCGCCGCACGCCACCCGTCGCGTCCCGGCACAGCAGCCGCAGCGAGCCGTCCCCGGCGAAGCAGCGGCGGGCCTCGTCCACCGGGTCCCACAGCCGTCCGTCGGGCGTACGGACCCAGTGCTCGCCGCCGCTCGTCCACCACTCGGCACCGGTCTGACGGACGACGACCTCACCGGCGTAGGCGCCGAACCCGCGCAGCACGGTCTCCACGGCGGCGTACGGCGCGCCTTCCCGCCGTATCTCCTCGATCAGCCGGTCGACGCGCCACAGGCTCTGCGCCGAGTAGTCGAGCCGGACGCGGGCGCCCTCGCGCAGGGCCGACACCGCGTCGGCCGCCCAGCGCACGGGCTTGGCCGCGGCGTGGTGTCTGGGGGTGGGCGCGGATGTCTGGCGGGTCGTCACATGAGCTGTCGTATGAGCCGTCACATCAGTCGTCACACGGGGATAAGCGTTCTGGCGAGGTGTTTCGTCACGTGAATCGGGGACCTTCCGCAGGACCGACGCACCTTCGCCGTATCCCTTGCCGGACGGTCACAGGACCCTTTCGGCAGCGAGGTTGACGGCAGAGTGACGATTCCCCGCTCCCCTGCGCTCCTGTCTCTGATGAGCGACTACTTCCATCTCCGCGCGGTGCCGCCCTCGGCCCTGCGCAACAGCGCGAACTGGATGCAACGGCTGTTCGAGGACGACTGGGACGCCGTGCGCGACCGCATAGGACGGCACCGGGAGGAGGTGCTGGACAAGTCCTATCTGGACCACGAACTCCTCTACGCCGGCGCCGAGGTGGTCCTCGGCGGCCTGCCCGTCTACCCGGGCGACCACGACAAGCCGCCCTTCCTGCTGCTGACCGCGGCCCGGGCCAACCGCGTCTCGACCTACCTGGACGCGGCCGACTTCGAGGCCCTGTGGGTGATCGCCCGCGAGGAGCTGCTGCCAAGACACGGCGGCGCGGCCGCGGAACGCGAGGCGCGGGGCGTGTTCGCGGCGGCGCACCGGGATCTGACGGCGTTCTACGGGCAGACGGCGCAGTACGGGGACGCGGTGGTCAAGTGGCTGATCCACTGAGCCGCTTCACCACCGAGCCACCGGTGCTCACCCCCGCCGGCGGCTCCTGCGGGACACCACCGCGCGCAGCACCCGCCGGCCCTCGGTCGAGACCTCCAGGGCCGGGCGCAGTCCTGCCGGGCCGTGTCCTGCGAGGAGTTCCAGGACGGTGATCTGGCGGCGCAGTTCGGCAGCGACGAGCGGGGACATGCCCTCCGTACGGCCCTCGCGGCGGGCGTCGACCGAGTCGCCGGCGTCCTTCAGGGGATCGAGCAGCCGGTGGATCCGCAGCGCGGCGACCGAGCAGGTGTCGGCCCACTCCCGGACCGCGGCGGCGGATCGTTCGACCGGCGCGGCGGCGAGCATCCGACGGGCCATCAGCACGGCCTCGTCCTCGCCGGAGCACTCCTCGTCGGCCGGCCCGAACTCCTCGCCGCCGCCCAGCTTCCCCCGCACCTGCTCCAGCCGTTCGCCCCACTCCTCGGCCCCGGCGTCGTCCGCGAGCCCCGCCCACAGCGGCCGGAGCACCTCGTCGTCGCCGCCGAGCAGTGGCACGCACCGATCCAAACAAGCCAACCCGCTGGCGGCCAGTCCGCGTTCGTCGGCCTGGCCGATCAGCTCCACCAGACTCATCCACGCCTCCCTCGCCAAGCGGTATTCCCTAACGGAACCCGCACTTCCCCTTACTGCGCGCGATGGCCCGGGAGTGTCACAGGGGCACCACACCGAGTCGGTCGAGCATACGGAAGAAGAGGTTTTCGGCCAATGGGTCGGGTTCGGCGCCCAGTACGTCGAGCAGCGGCCCCTCGGCCACTTGGTGCCCCGCCTCCGCGGCCCAGGCCACGGCCCGCACGGCCGCGTCGCGGGGTTCGAGGAAGTAGTCGTCCAGGTTCAGCCCCTCCTCGCCGCCCCCGATGAACCCGGCCATGGCGGCGCGGGCCAGACAGGTCGTCCAGGCCCCGCTCTCCGGCCCCGCCGCCTCCACCGCCACGGACGCGCTGTCCATGACGTATCCGAAGAGCGCGGGTGAACCGGTCTCCAGGGCGAGGGCGTTCATGTTGCCGACGTCGCCCTCGCCGCTCGCGTACTCCCAGACCTGCCATCCGCCGGGCGCCGACTCGCGCAGGACCATGCCCTCGGCGCCGGCCAGCGCGTCCAGCTCGGCCAGCGGCCGCTCCCCGCGGCCCACGACGAAGTAACCCCAGTAGCCCATCCCCGGCCCCCCGGCTGCTCGGTACCGTCAGGGCCCGAATACACCACATTCGTACGGCAGTTCGCAGCAGGACGGACCAAATCCGTCACACTCCGGCGGGTACCGCCGGTCCCCGCCGGGCCTTCTCGTCCTGCATCCGGGTCAGCCGCAGCACGAGCGCGGCGGCGAGCAGGGCGGCCACGAGGTCCAGACCGTCCGCGGCCATCATCTGCGCCGTGGAGTCGTGGATCCGCTGCGCGGTGTCGGCCTCGTCGAACGCGGCGTACAGGACCTGCCCCACCGTGTTCGAGATGAGCCACAGCGTCCACCAGGCGTTGATCAGGCCATGCCCCTCGGGCTTCTCCCGCGTGCTGCTGGCGTCCCAGATGTCGACGACGACCCGGCGCGGGTACCACAGGCTCGCGATCGGCACGACCCAGCCGGCGATCACCCAGGCGCGCGCCTTGCGGTGCCCGTCGGGGGCGAACACCTCGGCGTTGCGCCGGACCCGCCACAGCCAGATCACGAAGACGACGGCGCAGACGAACAGCATGAGCCCCTGGGCGACACCGGCCGCGTCGGTGAGCGTGTCCGCCAGGTCGGACCGGTCCCGTACGGCGGCACCGGTGCCGCCCCCGAGGATGTCGCCCGTGACGTCGTACAGGTAGAGGTCGGCGCCGAGGGCGAACACGTCGACGGCCGCGGTCACCGCCAGGAGTATCGCGGTGGCCCGCCCGAGCCCGACCGGCGAGCGCAGCCAGAGCTTCGGCGCGCCGGGCGGCGGGGCCTGGAAGCCGGGCGAGGCGGCGCACTGTGCGCACAGGACGCCGTCCGGTGCGGCTTCGAAGTGGTGGCAGCGCGTGCAGAGCATGGTGAGGTCCCCCGAGACGTGGATGTTCAGCGAGCTGCGGATGTTCCGCAGGCCGCGCGGGTTCTCCCCAGAGCCTCACGCGCGGCATGCGGAACATACGGTTCGCCCACCCCGTACGTCCACAGGGAATCGCCGGGAACCGCCGGTTCTCGGCTCGGCCGGTCAGCTCGGCCGGTCAGCTCGGCCGGTCAGCCCAGCCGGTCAGCCCAGCCGGTCAGCCCAGCCGGTCCGCGAGCGCCTTGAACCGGGTCCAGGTCAGGGCGGGCCTGCCCGGGGCCCACAGCTTCTGGGCGGTCGCCCGCAGCGGCATCCGGATGCCCGCCGAGACCTGGTCCTGGGTCTGCGCGTTCGGGAAGTCGCACCAGACCGCGAAGGACCCGCCGAGGATCTGGTCGTCGTACCTGGCCGGGACGGCCGCCGTGCCGCGGACGACTCTCGGGGTCCACTGCTCGTAGATCCGCTGCCCCGTCGGATAGAAGAACCTGTTGGGCTGCCCGAGGACGTAGTAGAGGAACTCGTCGTTGTAGTTGACGACCTTGCGGCCCGCGCTCAGATACTCCACCGGCTGCCGGGCGCCGATCTCCTTGCCCGTCCAGTACCCGACCCGGATGTCGCCGGCGGCACGGACGGCGGTGTTCCGGAAGAAGCCGTCGTTCCACGCGCGCGGGGTCTTGCCGTGCGCCCGGACGGTCTCGGCGCGGTCGTTGAGCCAGCCCGTGGTCAGGTCCTCGACGGTGGCGCCGGTGCCGTAGGCCTTGCGGGCGGCGGTGGCGAGCTGCGGGTAGGTCCCCTCGGGGTTGGACACCATCAGCGCGCGGTACTCGTCCCCGCCGAGGTGCCAGTCGGCGCCGGGGAAGAGACCGGCGTACTCGTTCAGCAGGTCGTCCACGATCTTCGCGGAGGCCGGATTGGAGATGTCGACGGCCCCGCGCGCCGCGTATCCCGCCGCGCTGCGCAGCTGGAGCTCGGGGTGCGCGGCGATGACGGCCCCCAGGTGCCCGGGCGAGTCGATCTCCGGTACGACGGCGATGTGCCGCTGTGCCGCGAGCGCGACGATCCTCTTGACCTGCGCCTTGGTCAGGTGCTGCGCGGACACGATCTCCGGGTGCGAGGAGGACTCGATGCGGAACGCCTGGTCGTCGGAGAAGTGCAGCTGGAGTTCGTTGTACTTCAGCTCGCCCAGCTCCCGGACCCGGTCCTCGATCCAGCCGGCCGTGAAGTTCTTGCGCGCGATGTCCAGCGAGAACCCGCGCACCGGCTTGGCGGGCTCGTCGCGCACGACGCCCTCCGGCGCCGTACCGCCGCCGTGCACCTCCTGCTTGAGCGTGCGGGTGCCGTAGAACACGCCCGCGTCACTGGGCCCGCTGATGGCGACCCGCCCGCCGCGCACGGTCATGCGGTACGACTCCGGGTTCGCCCCCTTGGCGGCGTCGATCGTGAGGCGTACGTCCCCGGCGCGGACGTCGTCCTTCTGCCCGGCGTACGTCAGCCCGAGTTCACCGGCGAGCAGGCGCCCCTCGTCGGCGAGGTCGGCGTCGTTCACGAGCACGCGCCGGCCGGCGGCGGGACGCCAGCCGGGGCCGCGCGCCGGGGTGTGGGCGCGGACGGCGGGAATGGTGCGCGGTGTGGTGGACAGCGGGTAGGACCGGGTGGGGCTGGGGGCCGGGCTCGGGATTCTCGACGGGGCCCGGGAGCCGTCCGTTCTGGTCCCCGAGGGCGACTGGGCCTGGGGCATGGCCGATCCGGCCGGGTCGCCGTCGCCGCCCGCCCACAGCCCGAGGCCCACTCCGGCCGCGACGGTGACGGCCACCGCCCCCGCGATCAGCCCCCGCGTCTGTTTCTCCGGTCGCTTCCTGTGCTGGCTCACATCGTCAACCTAGGGCCTCGGGAGAGGGGCACGCGTCCACAGGGGGTTCCGAAACTCTCCCGTGAGGGTGAAATCCGGGCATCCGTCGGACAGGTCATGTCCACACTCGATAACGTGACGTCACACCGCTCACAGCTTCCTCTGCCGAAACACACGTGACGCCCACACATTCTCCCGGCCGACTGGCCATACCGTCCCTGCCGACCGTCCTGGACGCCTTCAACATCGCGCCCGCCGACGAGGCGCGGCCCCTGCTCCTGGGCTGTCTGGGCAGCCTCCGCTGGGCGGAGCGGGTCGTGACCCACCGCCCCTATCCGACCGTGGACGCGCTGCTCGCGGCCGCGGACGAGGCGGCGTACGACCTGACCGCCTCGGATCTCTCCGAGGCCCTCGCGGCCGAGACGCTCCCCGTGCTGCCGGAGGGGGCGTACTCGGCGGCCCACATGGCCATGGGCGCGGCCCACGCGGCCTACGAGGCCCGCTTCGGCCACGCCTTCGTGATCTGCCTGGACGGCCTGCCCGCCGACGAGGCGCTGGACCATGTGCTGGCAGGCATCCGGTCACGATTGACAAACGATCCCGAGGACGAACGGGTCGTGGCGGCGGAGGAACTCCGCCGACTGGCCAGAGGACGTCTGGTGTCGTGCCTGAGGGGCGCGGGGCCGCAGGGCGCATAGCGGGACAGACCACCCCATTAGCCTCCCAGTTCCGCCATCTGCATGCCACTTTGATCACACAGGTAGGCCCCGGCTAAGCCCAGCGGCAGCGCATCGCTACGATGCTGGGGGCCGGTGGACCGTACCCGGCCGGGCCCGACCGACAGCACAAGCCGGCTGGCCCCGATACCCCGCTCCCGGAGGGACTTCCGTGCCGGCTGGAACGCTGTACCGCGGCCGGGAAGGAATGTGGTCCTGGGTGGCTCACCGAGTCACCGGCGTCCTCATCTTCTTCTTCCTGTTCGTTCACGTGCTGGACACCGCTCTCGTCCGTGTCTCCCCCGAGGACTACGACAAGGTCGTAGCCACGTACAAGACCCCGCTCGTCGCGTGCCTGGAGTACGGCCTGGTGGCCGCCATCCTCTTCCACGCGCTCAACGGCCTGCGCGTCATCGCCGTCGACTTCTGGTCGAAGGGCCCGCGCTACCAGAAGCAGATGCTCTGGACCGTCGTGGGCCTGTGGGTCGTGCTCATGATCGGGGCGATCTACCCCGTCCTCGGCCACGCCGCTCGTGAACTCTTCGGGAGCTGATACCGATGGCGACCACTGAAACCACCGCTTCCGGCATCGGCCCCGTGGAGGGCGACTCCGGCTACGGCGTCGACAACCCGGCGCCCCTCATCGAGGCCCCGCGCAAGCGCACGAAGAAGACCCCTCGCTCGACCCGTGGCAACTTCGAGATGGCCGCATGGCTGTTCATGCGCCTGTCCGGTGTCGTGCTGGTCGTCCTGGTCATCGGCCACCTGCTGATCCAGCTGGTGCTGGACGGCGGTGTCTCGAAGATCGGTTTCGCGTTCGTCGCGGGCCGCTGGGCGTCCCCGTTCTGGCAGGTCTGGGACCTGATGATGCTGTGGCTCGCGATGCTGCACGGCGCCAACGGCCTGCGCACGATCATCAACGACTACGCGGAGCGCCCGAACACCCGGCTGTGGCTCAAGGGCCTGCTCTACACCGCCACGGTGTTCACCATCCTGCTGGGCACGCTGGTGATCTTCACCTTCGACCCGAACATCCGCTAGGCACGGGGCTGCGAGAATCATGAAGATCCACAAGTACGACACCGTCATCGTCGGCGCCGGTGGCGCGGGCATGCGCGCGGCCATCGAGTCGACGAAGCGCAGCCGCACCGCGGTCCTGACCAAGCTCTACCCCACCCGCTCCCACACGGGCGCCGCGCAGGGCGGCATGGCCGCCGCGCTCGCCAACGTGGAGGAGGACAACTGGGAGTGGCACACCTTCGACACGGTCAAGGGCGGTGATTACCTGGTCGACCAGGACGCCGCCGAGATCCTGGCGAAGGAGGCCATCGACTCGGTCCTCGACCTGGAGAAGATGGGCCTGCCGTTCAACCGCACCCCGAACGGCACGATCGACCAGCGCCGCTTCGGCGGTCACTCGCGCAACCACGGCGAGGCCCCGGTCCGCCGGTCCTGCTACGCCGCGGACCGCACCGGCCACATGATCCTCCAGACGCTGTACCAGAACTGCGTCAAGGAGGGCGTGGAGTTCTTCAACGAGTTCTACGTCCTGGACCAGCTGATCACCGAGGTCGACGGCGTGAAGCGGTCGGCCGGTGTCGTCGCCTACGAGCTGGCGACCGGCGAGATCCACGTCTTCCAGGCGAAGGCCGTGATCTACGCGTCCGGCGGCTGCGGCAAGTTCTTCAAGGTGACGTCGAACGCGCACACGCTGACCGGTGACGGCCAGGCCGCCGTCTACCGTCGCGGGCTGCCGCTGGAGGACATGGAGTTCTTCCAGTTCCACCCGACCGGCATCTGGCGCATGGGCATCCTGCTGACGGAGGGCGCCCGCGGTGAGGGCGGCATCCTCCGCAACAAGGACGGCGAGCGCTTCATGGAGAAGTACGCGCCGGTCATGAAGGACCTCGCGTCCCGTGACGTCGTGTCCCGCTCCATCTACACGGAGATCCGTGAGGGCCGCGGCTGCGGTCCCGAGGGCGACCACGTCTACCTCGACCTCACGCACCTCCCGCCGGAGCAGCTGGACGCCAAGCTGCCCGACATCACGGAGTTCGCGCGGACGTACCTGGGTATCGAGCCGTACACGGACCCGATCCCGATCCAGCCCACCGCGCACTACGCGATGGGCGGCATCCCGACGAACGTCGAGGGTGAGGTCCTGGCGGACAACACCACCGTCGTCCCCGGCCTGTACGCGGCCGGCGAGGTCGCGTGCGTCTCGGTGCACGGAGCGAACCGTCTGGGCACGAACTCGCTGCTGGACATCAACGTGTTCGGCAAGCGGGCCGGCATCGCGGCGGCGGAGTACAGCCAGAAGGCGGACTACGTCGAGCTGCCGGAGAACCCGGCGGAGCTGGTGGTCGGCCAGGTCGAGGCGCTGCGCTCGTCCACGGGCACCGAGCGTGTGTCGGTGCTCCGCCGCGAGCTGCAGGAGACCATGGACGCCAACGTCATGGTGTTCCGCACCGAGCAGACGATCAAGACGGCGGTCGAGAAGATCGCGGAGCTGCGCGAGCGCTACAAGAACGTCTCGATCCAGGACAAGGGCCGTCGTTTCAACACGGACCTGCTGGAGGCGATCGAGCTCGGCAACCTGCTGGACCTCGCCGAGGTCATGGCGGTCTCCGCGCTGGCCCGCAAGGAGTCCCGCGGCGGTCACTACCGCGAGGACTACCCGAACCGCGACGACGTCAACTTCATGCGCCACACCATGGCGTACCGCGAGGTGGGCGACGACGGCGCCGAGTCGATCCGTCTCGACTACAAGCCGGTCGTCCAGACCCGCTACCAGCCGATGGAGCGTAAGTACTGATGGCAACCCCTGTTCTGGACAAGAAGGACGCGGCCGGCGAGCCCGAGCCCGGTTTCGCCGACTCCCCGTACATCACGGTCACCTTCCGCGTTCGCCGCTTCAACTCGGAGGTCTCGGCCGAGGCCACCTGGGAAGACTTCCAGCTGGAGATCGACCCGAAGGAACGTGTCCTCGACGCCCTGCACAAGATCAAGTGGGACCTGGACGGCTCGCTGACCTTCCGCCGCTCCTGCGCGCACGGCATCTGCGGCTCGGACGCCATGCGGATCAACGGCAAGAACCGTCTGGCGTGCAAGACGCTGATCAAGGACATCAACCCGTCGAAGCCGATCACGGTCGAGCCCATCAAGGGCCTGACGGTCCTGAAGGACCTCGTGGTCGACATGGAGCCGTTCTTCCAGGCGTACCGCGACGTGATGCCCTTCCTGATCACGAAGGACACGAACGAGCCGACGCGCGAGCGTCTGCAGACGGCCGAGGACCGCGAGCGCTTCGACGACACCACGAAGTGCATCCTCTGCGCGGCCTGCACCTCCTCGTGCCCGGTCTTCTGGAACGACGGCCAGTACTTCGGCCCGGCGGCCATCGTCAACGCGCACCGCTTCATCTTCGACTCGCGTGACGAGGCGGGCGAGCAGCGCCTGGAGATCCTCAACGACCGCGACGGCGTGTGGCGCTGCCGCACGACCTTCAACTGCACGGACGCCTGCCCGCGCGGCATCGAGGTCACGAAGGCGATCCAGGAAGTGAAGCGAGCGCTGATCACTCGGCGTTTCTGATCTTCTCCGAATAGCCTCAGGGCCCTGTTTCCGTCACTTCGGGAACAGGGCCCTCTGGCGTTTTTGTCCGGTTCCCGCTCCTGCCAGAGGGCACTTTCCGGCGTCACACTCCTTTCGGGACAGGGGGCAGGGCAAGGCGGTTGGTCGAGTCGGTTCAAGAGGGCGGGGGCTCGTGGGGACACCACCGGACGACCCGGAACCGGACGGCCTGCCGTTGGACAGCCTGGCACCGCCCACCTGGCAGCGCCCGACCCCGCTGGGGTACGGACACGGCTCCAAGGAGGCCCAGTTCGTCGCCGCTCCCCTGCTGGCGGCCGCCGCCCTCGGCCTGGCCGGAGTAGTGGCAGGGGTCAAGGAAAAGCTGTTCCTGCTGTCCGGCCCGACTCTCCTCGCTCTCGTGCTCTCGGCGATGGCCCTGATCTTCAGCATCCAACTGGCCTATCACGCACGGAAGTTCCTCTACTCAGGGCAGGACGTCTACGACTGGCATCGGCTTGAGGACCCCGACGAGCAGACTCTGGCGGAGCTACGGATCGAGCAGTACAACGACTTCCGCACCTGGACGAAATACAACAACCGGGCCAACAGCCTGTTCAACAAGGGCACTGTGCTGCTCGCGTTCGGTGTCGCCGCGGCGCTGGCCCCCGGGCCCGCGAGCGACCAGCGCTGGTGGCGATGGGGTGCGGCGTTCATCGTCCTGCTCTGCGCCATCGGGGAGATCTACTGGCAGGAGAAGCTCAAACGCGCCGTCGACGAACGAGCCACACCCGTCGGGCAAGGAGGCCCCGAATGACCATGCACGCCATGGTGCTCCCCGGCTATCAACCCCACTCGATCAAGTGCGGATACTGCCAGGCAGAACTCGGACTGGTACAGGGACGGTCCATCGTGCCACGCAGGGTGTCCCTCCTGAACGCTTGGAAGAAGGCACTCCAGGAGGGTCCGGCCGCCATCGACGCCTATCTCGCCGAGCACAACGTCAAGCACAAGCAGGTCGGCTGTCCCTTCTCCGATGTACCGCCCGCGGTGCACGCGTCGTGCGAAGGCCACGACGACGAAGGCAGGGACGCGTGGCACCAGCTCCTGCACGCCAGGGGGGAGCTGGACAGGGCCCGCGCCCGGGGCAACCGCCCCCCAGGCTGAACGGCGGACTCACGTCTGCGTGGGTCCGCCCCTGCGCTCGCGCCGCGCGTCCGGATGCTCGTACGCACGGCCCTCCCTCCGGACCCCGGCAAACAGGTCCGACACGTCGGAGAAGATCTCCTCCTCGCTCTCCCCGTCCGCAGGCAGCGGAAGGTGCAGCGCCTCCAGCAGGTCGAAGCGGTGCAGGTCGTACGCGACGTGCATGAGCCCCGAGTATCCCTGCGCCGTCGTCACCGCACCCTTGTACGCGACCGCCGCCAGCAGCAGACCGGTGCCGCACAGCCACCAGCGGGTCGGCTCGTCGTACAGAGCCGCCGCGCCGGTCACGGTCAGCGCGAGCAGGGACCAGCACAGGTTGACCGCCGTGTCGAGTGCGTCGCGGGCCGAGCGGAGGACCTCAGCCATGCGGTCGGACACCTGGAGGTAGATGCGGGGCCAGGAGGGCAGGGTGGTCAGGCCGTAGCGCTCTCCGGCAGTCAGCTCCCCGGCCCGCAGAGCGTTGCCCAGCGCCGTGGGCAGCAGGAGGTCGCCCGGCGGGCGGGCGGAGAGGCGGCGCAGGGCATCGTCACGCACGCGCCGGTGTCGGTCACCGCTCGCTGTCCCTTGCGCCCGCTGCCGCAATCCCCGCCAACGGTGGCGCTGGACACGCGTCAGCGCACCGGCCAGCCCCGCAGTGACCGGCCAGCGGTCCCAGTAGCCCTCGAGGACCCGCACTGCTCGCACCTGGAACGGCTGCAACAACAGACCTAGCAGCGACGCTCCGGCGACGACCGTCACGACCACTCCGAACACTGCCGCGGGCCGCTCCGGCCACACGGCGCCCCAGTCACTCCGGCCCGAGAAGCTGCCTGCTCGCACCAACGCGAGCACTCCCGCGACAAACAGCGCGCACGGCGCGAAATGCACCGACAGCACCCGTCGCACGAAGCTCGCCCTCCCCATCCGCCTCTGAGCGCTGTTCAGTATGAAGCGCCGTGTCAAGCTGATTGGAGGGAGGGTCCACAGTGCGATCAGGACATGCGAGTGGTCGGCACTGGTCAAGTCCTATGTGACTGCTGTGACTTGGGGGACTCCGGGCGCAGACTGGTCCCATGGCACTCAAGAGAAAAGCCGCCGCCGCGCTCTCAGTTGCCGCGGCCGCGTTGCTCGCGATACCCCCCACTGCCTCCGCAACCCCCACTCCCCACGGAACGCTCGCCCGGGAGAACTTTGACCGGCTCCCCCTCGGCCCCGTCACCCAGGGGCGTGGCTGGAGCACCGACTCGGCGAACGGCACGCTGACCGTCGTACCCGACGCCAAGGGGCACGGGCGGGAACTGCGTATCCGCACCGAGGGCAACGGGCGGGCCTTTCTCGTGTTCGACGAGCTCTCCCCGCCCGGCAACAGCTTCTGGGGGCGGGTGCGGCTGCGGGTCGGTGGGTTTCCCACCGCGCCCGACTGGGCCCACTGGACCATCGCCGAGGCGTCGGGGAAGGACTCCCCGACCCTGGTGCGGCCGCTCGGCGGGCAGTTCGCGCCGACCGACCACGGCAACTTCTGGGGCGTGGGGTCGGATCTCGGGACCACCGGGGACTGGACCTCCTGGAAGACCTCCTCGCCGGCCGTCGCCGGGGCGTGGCAGTGCGTCGAGTTCCACCTCGACGCCCGCGACAACCGCGTCACGGTCTATCTGGACGGCGTGGAGCACAGCGACCTGACGGTGTCCACGAAGGACCACGGGGGCACCGCGGACGACTTCGTCTTCCCGACCTTCGACAAGCTGAAGCTGGGCTGGCAGCTCTACCAGGCGAACCCGACACCGTCGTCGTACGACATCCGCATGGACGACATCGCGCTCAGCACCCGGCGCGTGGGCGGCTGCGGAACCGGCGGCTGAGCCCGGCATTGCGCCCCGGCGCACCACGTGATCCACTGCCGCGGTCATGATGAGCGGCCCTGGGGAGGGGCCGGGAACTCGGGGAGGCAGCGGTGCGTACCGCTGAAGAGGAGATCGTGTCGTCGTGCCCCCAGTGCGGGGTGGAGATCCGTTCGGACCGACGGTTCACCACGTGGTGCGCGGCCTGCGACTGGAACGTGGATCCGCAAGGGCCCGGAGACCGAAAGCGCGGGCTGGAGGGGGCGCGTCGCCGGATCGCGCAGCGGTACGGCGGGCGGCTGTTCGACGAGCTGAGCGCCGAGTCGAGCACCGGGGACGGAGGCCGGCGGACCGGGAGGACCGTCTCCGGGCTGCTCGCCTACGCGATGGCGCTCGCCGTGCACGGCCTGACCCTCGTCCTGGCCGCGATCGGCCTGCTGGGTGTGATCCGTGGCTGGGGCGGGCTCGGTATGGTGTTCGGGCTGTTCCTGCTGGCGCTGGCCTGGTCGCTGCGGCCGCGGCTGAACCGGCTGTCCGACGACGACCGCGTCCTGCTGCGCGCGGACGCGCCCGAGCTGTACGCGCTGGTCGACGAGGTCGCCGCCGCCATGGGCACCCGGGGCGTGGACGCCGTCGTCGTCGATGTCGACGCCAACGCGAGCGTGAGCCATCTGGGGCTGCGGAAAAGGCTCCTGACGCTGGGTCTTCCACTGTGGGAGGTGCTGAGCCCGCAGCAGCGGATCGCGCTCCTCGGGCACGAGCTCGGTCACTTCACCAACGGCGACACCCGCCACGGAATGGTCGTGGGCACCGCCTTCAGATCGCTGAACACCTGGCTCTATTACGTCCGGCCGATGCCGAACCCGAACGTGATCCAGGCCATCACCAACCTGGCCTGTGTCCCGCTCCGCCTGCTGATCACCGGGGTCATGGCGCTGCTCGACCTGCTGACCGCGCGGGCCGCCCAGCGCGGTGAGTACCTCGCGGACACGGCGGCGGCCCGCGCCGGGTCCACCGAGGGCGCGGTCGGTCTGATGGACCGGCTCATGATCACCGACTCGATCGTCACCACCCTGCTCCGCGAGACCAACAACCGCAGGCTGCGCGGCACGGGCCGGGGCGGGCAGCGGAACGCCGACGGCCTGTGGGAGGCGCTCGCCGCCCATCTGGACTCCGTCCCGCAGTCCGAGTTCGAACGCCTGCGCAGGGTCGGGGAACTGCGCGGGCACAGCGTCGACGCCAGCCACCCTCCGACCCATCTGCGCCGCCGACTGCTGCTGGGCCGCGCCCCGGTGCCCGCCGCGGTGACGGCGGACGCCGTCCGGACCGAGCGCATCGCGGGTGAACTGGCGCACCTCCGCGGGACGCTGGCCCGGGAAGTGGTCAGGGACGGTTACGGGAACCTGTGACGGCCTCCCTCGCGTGCCTTTCGACCGTCGCGTGCTTGCCCGCTTCGGCGGTCACAGCTGGCTCAGGATCGTCGGGTCCGTGATCTTCGTGTCGGCCGCCAGCATCATCGCCTTGCTGAGGATGACCGCGAGCATGCGGTCGCCCTCGTAGGGGAGGTAACCGGACTGCGGGGTGGCCGGGTTGGACTTCGGGACGATGCACAGGTACTGGTCGTTCGGCGTGCGCAGGATGTTGCCCGAGCCGAGGTGGATCTTGTACGTGTGCCGGTCGCCCTTGACGTGGAGGAAGCGTCCCTCCAGGGTGCAGCGGTCGGCTATCGCGAGCCTCGGGATCAGACGGTCCAGGAGGAGACGGCGGGTCTCGGCGCTCTGGTTGAGCTCTCCGAAGCCGTACGAGGTCCAGTACTCCTGGAAGCGGCCGCCGGGGCCGCCGTCCTGCCAGGTCGGGTCGTTTCCGATGCTGGCCACGCCGACGAACAGGTCGACGTCCCGCAGGACTTCGGACAGGACCAGGGGCGGGATGTCCGTCAGGGGCAGGGGGTCCACCGGGTCCGCGCCGTCGCGCAGCCACATGTGGTACTCACCGCCGGCGCAGTGTGCCGAGTTCTCCGGGGCGTCGATCGGATAGAAGCGGACCTGGTCGGTGCGCAGGCGCAGGAAGGTGCCGGAGTCGGTGATGTCCGAGTAGTCCGCGCCGCCGTCGCCCTCGATCCAGTACTCGGCCCGCAGGCCCCACCTGGGGAGGTCGCGGGAGGGCGGCGGCGCCTCGTCGTCGACGGCCAGTCGGAGTTTGTTGCGCCAGCCGCGCGCCGCCGCCAGGGAGTGGAACTGGTGCTGGCGCAGGACGTGGGCCGCGAAGCGGTTGGAGTAGGTGCCGGTGGTGCGCTCGGCGTCCGTCAGCAGGTAGACCTCCCGGTGGGCCTGCTTGAACGGCTGGGTGATGCCGTGGCGTTCCAGCCAGTCGCGCCAGGCGACGATCTCGGCGGGGCTGTGGTCCACCGGGTGCCACAGGCGGACCTCGGTGCCTTCGGTGAGGGGTTCGTCCGTGAGGGTGCGCAGGGAGCCCTCGGCGTAACCGGAGGTCGTGCCGTCGACCGTCCACAGCAGGCGGCGGGCGAGGGTGCCGACCAGGGGGTGGTCGAGGTAGCGCTCGCGCCAGATGGCGTAGGACCAGGTGCGGTCGGCCAGGAACTGCCGGTCCAGACGCTCGCTCTGGGCGGAGAGCATCTTGTCGATGTCCTTGACGGCCGCCTTGAGCTCCTTCAGCTCCTCCGCCTGGTCCCGTCGTACGGCCGCGGGCACGCTCCTGACCGGCTTGCCGCTCGCGCTCGTCCAGGTCAACACGGCTCTGGAGCCCTGGACCTCGAGGAGGGCGGTGGCCTCGCCGAGCCGGCGCTCCGCGCGTCCGACCTCGGTCAGGCCGTACGCCGGCACGGCCAGTTCCTCGATCTCCTCACGGCTGAGGCCGAGGGCGACGGCGCGGGTCTCCAGGGCCGCGTCCAGCAGCTTGGCGGTGTTCTTGTACGTCACCCGGGTGGCCAGGCGGGCGAGTTCGGCGAGGGCGGCCTCGCTGTCGATGCGGGCCAGGGCGTTGACGCCCGCGTTGGCGACCTTCGGGTTGCGGGGGCCGAGGCCGGCGACCTTCTTGAGGGAGGTCTCGACGAGGGCGCCGAGGGCGCGGGCGGTGTCGGGGTGCGGCGGGAGGAGGGAGAGCAGCCAGGCGAGGCCCCTCAGGGCGTTCGCGTTGTAGGGGTCGTAGGCGCTGTTGATGTCCGGTTCGTACGGGCCGCGTTCGAGTTCGAAGGTGCGGGGGCGGCCGGCGAGGGCGAGCCAGGGGAGGACGGTCTCGCGGACATGGTCGGCGCCGAGCGGACCGACGAGGGCGGAAGCCTGCTGGTCCCACTTGGCGGAGGGCTTGGCGGCGGTGGCGGTCGCCGTGTGCGCGAGCAGTTCCCGCCAGGCGGTGCCGGTCTCCCGCAGGGCCGCTTCGGCCCACTGCTCACCGACGTTGAGGGGTGGCTCGGTCAGCTTCTTCGCCGTCCTCGGCAGGTCCTCGTTCTGGTAGGCGTGGAGGACGGAACGGCGGACGGTGGCGACGACGGCGGGCGCGATGGGGCGGCCCGCGGCCAGCTCGGCCTCGATGAGGTTCTCGTAACGGGCGCCGTACCAGAACGAGTGCTGGCGGGAGATCTTGTCGAGCAGGGACAGGCGCTCCGCGGTCAGGCGGTCGTGGGGCGGCAGGCCGCGGGAGACGATGCCCAGCAGGATCAGCGCGTTCTCCCGTGCGTTCGGGCCGGCCTGCTCCGAGTGGTACTGGGTGACGAGGCCGTCGGCGACCCGCGCCCGCGCCTCAGGGGGCAGTTCGAGCAGCCTGGCCAGCACGCCGTCCCACAGCCCGGTCCAGTTGCCCTTGTTGGTGACCGCGGCCTTGAGCAGGTCGACGGCGAGTTCCTCGAGGTCGCCGTCGGCGGTCCGCTGCCGGATCAGGTCCTTGTATCTCTGGACGTGGCCCATGGTCAGCCACCCACCAGCGGGACGAGCTTCAGGAAGGTGACCTCGGTGCCGAGCACCAGGTCGATCTCCTCGTCGAGTTCGGTGACCTGGCGGTCGCCGACCAGGACCAGGAAGCCGTTGCCCGCGAAGGCCTTGAGGGCGAGCTCGGTCTGGGTCTCGGGGTCTATGCGGCGGGGCGTGCGCAACGCGTAGCCGTTCAGCACGCGTTCGGTGTCCTCGGGCTGGACCAGGCCCTGGAAGACGGCGGGTGTGCGCGCGTTGTACTCGGCGACCTCCTGGAAAACCCGGCGCCGGATCAACTCGCGCACGGCGAGCCGCTCCTCGGCGATCTCCAGCCCCCAGCCGTCGCTACGGCTCCCGCTTGTCGTCTCGTCGACGAACATCACGATTCCCATGCCGCCGACAGTACGAGGCACCACTGACAACGGGGCTGGAGCCTGTGCGATCAGGGGTGTTCGGGGGCGGAGGTGCCCGGGGGGCCGGGCGTGGCCGGGAGCCGGAGGTGGCCGGGGCCGGGCGTAGCCGGAGGGCCGGAGGTGCCCGGGGGGAGGTGCCGAGAGGGGGCGGAGGTGCCGGGGACCGGACGTGCCCGGAGGGCGGAGATGCCCGGGAGGCCGGACGTGCCCGGAGGGGGCCGGACGCCCCGAGTGGGAGGACGGGCCCGGAGTAAGCGGGCAGTAGACGGAGTGGGCGGACATGAGACGGAGTGGCGCGGAGCGGAGCTGGGGTGGCCGAACTGGCGCCGGTGGCGGACCGAAGCCGGTGGCCGGACTGGAGCCGGTGGCCGAGCCGAGGCCGGGGCGGCTAGGCGAGGTTGCGGGCCACCGTCCACGTCACCGCGACCGCGAGGACGGCCACCTGTGCCCGGGGGCTCAGCGTGGGGCGCCAGCGGCGGCCGTGCAGACCCTCCCACGCCCAGCGGCCCAGCAGGAAGAGGGCATACGGCGACGCGAGCAGCAGGGCCCGGTTGTCCAGCCAGGCCTCGGCGAAGTGGCCGTGCATCAGGTCGTACACCATGCGGGTGCCGCCGCAGGCCGGACAGAGCAGGCCGGTGAGGAGGCGGAAGGGGCACTGCGGGAGCACGTGGCCGGGCTCGTGCGGATCGGTGCGGTAGAGGTACGCGGCACCGGCGGCGCCCGCGGCGAGCACCGCCGAGGGTGCCGTCGCGGGGTGGCGGAGGAGGGAGCGCCGTACGGTCGCCGGGGGTTCGGGCCCCTCCGTCCTAGCTGCGGAGGATCCGGCCGTGTTCATCGGTGTGGTCGTTCCCGGTGAGCAGGAGGATGCCGTCGATCAGCGACCAGACGCCCAGGCCGCCGCAGGTGAAGAGCTGCGCGAGTCCCATCCCGACGTTGCCCAGGTAGAAGCGTCCGACGCCGAAGCCGCCGAGGGTGAGCTGGAGGATGCCCGCGATGACCTTGGACTTGTCGGAGTACGGCCGTCCGTACGGGTCGTAGCCGTAGGGGGCGTTGGGATCGCCTGTGTAGGTCCCCGGGGGCGGGTAGTAGCCCGGCGGCGGGTAGCCCGGGGGTGGGTAGCCCGGCGGCGGATACCCCTGCTGCTGGAATCCCTGCTGCTGATATCCCTGCGGCGGTTCGTCCTGCGGGCCGGCCTGCTGTTCGTGGCGGTGGTGATCATGACCGTGGTGGTCGTGACCGTGCTGTTCGCTCAAGAGGGACTGCTCCTGGGGGCCGAAGCGGGAGGACCCGCGAAAAGACGACAATGCGCCCGGTCATCATGCCCGACGGACACCGCGTCGCAGAAGCCCGTTCCGTCACCTCCCGCTTAATCTGACGACATGTCAGATGACCAGTCGTACGAACTGCTCGGTTTCGACAACGTGCTGCTGCCCGTCGGGGACCTCGGCGAGGCCGTCCCCTTCTACGAGCGCGCGGGCTTCACGGTGGGGTTCCGGCTCGACGAGGCCGGGATCGCACTGCTGAAGGTCGGCGGGGAGACGCCCGGGATCCTGCTCCGGCAGGAGGAGGGACTCGGGCACCGGCCGCCGCCGTGGCCCGCCACGCGCGTGTGGCTGGAGGTGCCGGACGCCAGGACCGCCGCCCGGGAGTTGCGCTCGGCCGGTGTCGAGCTGCTGGACGAGCCCTTCTCCGTGGCCACCGGCTGGACCGTCGAGGTCGCCGACCCCTGGGGGAACGTCCTCGGGTTCACCGACTACACCAAGCGTCCGGAACTCGCCCGGCGCGCCTGAGGCGAGGTGCGCGGCGCAACGTGACGCACACCTCTCCGCAGGCGAGTTGAACACGTTCAAAAGCAGGTCTAGAGTCTCTCCCGTCAGCGTTTTGAACGCGTTCAAGAAGGGGGAGGCGCATGGACCGCACGGTCGTCGCCTACGTCATCTACCTCGTCGTCAGCATCGCCCTGACCGTCTGGGTGGCCCGCACGCTCAGCAGGAACGGACGGGTCTTCCTCGCCGACGTGCTGCGCGGGAACGAGAAGCTCGCCGAGGCCGTCAACCACCTCCTGGTGGTCGGCTTCTACCTCGTGAACCTCGGTTTCGTCGCGCTCTACCTGAGCGGCGACGGGACCATCGAGGACACCCGCGGTGTCTTCGAGGCCCTGTCGACCAAGCTGGGCGTGGTGCTGCTGGTGCTCGGAGTGATGCACCTGGCCAACGTGTACGTCCTCAACCGGATCCGGCGGCGGGGTGCCATGGAGCGTGAGCAGGTGCCGCCGGTCGCGCCGCAGGACTGGGTGCGGGCATGACGGCGAACGCCATCACGGCGGACCGGGTCCCGGTCCGCCGGCTCACCGTCCTCTACGACGCCGAGTGCTCGCTGTGCGCCTTCCTGCGCGACTGGCTCGTACGGCAGCCGCAGCTGGTGCCGCTCGAGCTGGTGTCGGCCGCCTCCGAGGAGGCCCGGCGGCGCTTCCCCGGGCTCGACCACGGCGCCACGCTCGACGAGATCACCGTGGTCGGCGACTCCGGACAGGTCTACCGCGGCACGGCCGCCTGGATCGTCACCCTCTGGGCGCTGCGCGAGCACAGGGGACTCGCGCATCGCTTCAGCACCCCGTCGGGTGCGCGGTTCGCCAGGGGAGCCGTGCTCGCCGCGGCGAAGTGGCGCGGGGCGCAGTGGGGCGGGACGCGTCCGGGCGAGCCGGGGTGGGGCGGGCGGGTGTACCGGCGGAAGGACGGGTGGTCGTACGACCCGAGTCTGGGCTGGACCCACACTCCACCGGGGTGCGGCAACGGCACCTGCGCCACTGGCTAGGCTCTCCTGTTGTGCCCGCCAAGAACGAAGGCCCCGAAGAGGGCTCCGCGCCGTCCACCAAGTCCGAGCAGACTCGCGCGCTGATCCTGGAGACGGCCATGCGGCTGTTCCAGGAGCGGGGGTACGACAAGACCACCATGCGGGCCATCGCTCAGGAGGCCGGTGTCTCCGTCGGCAACGCCTACTACTACTTCGCGGGCAAGGAGCACCTGATCCAGGGTTTCTACGACCGGATCGCCGCCGAGCACCAGGTGGCGGTCCGGGAGGTCCTGGCCCAGGAGAACGACCTGGAGGCGCGGCTCGCGGGGGTGCTGAAGGTGTGGCTGGACATCGCGCAGCCGTACCACGAGTTCGCGGTGCAGTTCTTCAAGAACGCCGCCGACCCCGACAGCCCGCTCAGCCCCTTCTCGCCCGAGTCGGAGCACGCGCGCGTGGAGGCCATCTCGGTGCACCGGGAGGTGCTGCGGGGCGCGACGAGGACCAAGGTGCCCGAGGAACTCCGGGACATCCTGCCCGAGTTGCTGTGGCTCTCCCAGATGGGCCTCGTCCTGTACTGGATCTTCGACCGCACGGAGGGCCGCGAGCGGAGCTACCGGCTCGCGGAGCGAGGTGCCCGGCTCACCGCGAGGGGCGTGTCGCTGGCCCGGTTCCGGGTGCTCAGGCCGCTCGTGCGGGAGGTGCACGAGCTGTTCACGGACTTCCTGCCGGGGATGACGAAGGCGATGCCGGACCCCGGCAGGAAGGCGTAGCTCAGCTCAGTTGACGGCGTCGACCTCGCCCTCGGCCAGCTCGACGTCGTACACCAGCGGCCCCTCCCCCACGACGACGTGCCGCGCGCGTGAGCCGTACGAGGGCGCCGTGGCCGCCAGCAGATACGTCCCCGGCGCCGGGACCGAGACGATGTACGAGCCGTCGGCCAATGACTCCACCCGGTCCAGCTGACGGCCCCCGCCCGACAGCAGCGTGACGGCCGCGCCCTCCACGGGCTCACCTTCTACCGTACGGACGAAGCCGTGGACGGCCGATGCAGGGCCGCTCTCCGCGCGGGCCCTGTCCGAGGGCGCCGCCGCCGCTTCCTCCTTCGGCTCCACCGCCAGGTGCGGCAGCCGCTTCTCCAGCCATGCGGGCAGCCACCAGTTGGCGTTGCCGAGCAGATGCATCGCGGCCGGTACCAGGGCCGTGCGCAGGATGAAGGCGTCCAGGGCGACCGCGGCAGCGAGTCCGACGCCCGCCATGGCGGCCCCGTAGTCGCCGCTGAGCACGAACGCCAGGAACACGCAGACCATGATCAAAGCGGCGGAGTTGATGACCCTGCTGGTCTCGGCAAGACCCACGCGCACCGCGCGCGCGTTGTCCCTCGTGTGCACCCACTCCTCGTGCATCCGGCTGACCAGGAACACCTGGTAGTCCATGGACAGGCCGAACAGGAGCGACAGCATGATGATCGGGAGGAAGGCCGCGATGGGGCCCTCCTTGCCGAGTCCGAGCAGGTCGAGGCCCCAGCCCCACTGGAAGATCGCGACCAGGACACCGAAGGAGGCCGCCGCCGCGATCAGGTTCATGAGGGCCGCGGTCAGCGGGACCACGATCGAGCGGAACGCGATCAGGAGCAGCAGGAAGCCTAGGCCGATGATCGTCGCGATGAAGTACGGCAGCCGGTCCGCCGTCACCGACGCGAAGTCCTTGGAGACCGCCGTGACGCCGCCCACGTGCGCTTGGACGCCCGCCTGCGGGATCACCTCGTCGCGCAGGGTGTCGATGAGTTCGTCGGTCTCCTTGGCCTGCGGTGAGGTCGTCGGGACGACCTGGATGACCGTGATGCCGCCCGCGGGGGGCGCGGAGGCCGCCTGGGCCACGCCGTCCGTCTCGCGGATCGCCGTCACCAGGGACGCGCCCGCGTCGCCGTTCACGACGACCTGGAGGGGGCCGTTGAAGCCGGGACCGAAGCCCTCGGCGAGCAGGTCGTAGGCCTTCCTGGTGGTCGACGAGGCCTCGTCGTTGCCCTGGTCGACGGTCCCGAGGCGCAGGGACAGCAGCGGCAGGGCGAGCAGCGCCATCACGGCGACCGCGAGGACGGCCACCGCGCGCGGGCGGCGTTCCACGGTCGCGGACCAGCGGGCGGCGAGGCCGCTCGGGCGGTCCGTGTCGGGGCCGCTCGCGGCCAGCCTGCGCCGCTGGCGGCGGCTGAGCACCCGGTGGCCCAGAAGGCCCAGGAGCGCGGGCAGCAGCGTCACGGCCGCGAGCACGCTGAGGACGACGGTCAGCGAGGTGCCGATGACCACGCCGTCCAGGAAGCGCAGGTTGGTCACCAGCATGCCGGCCAGCGCGATGCACACCGTGCCGCCCGCGAACAGCACCGCCCGCCCTGAGGTGTTGAGGGCGGTGACCGCCGCCTCCTCGGGGTCCAGGCCGCGCTGGATGCCCTTGCGGTGCCGGGTCACGATGAACAGGGCGTAGTCGATGCCGACGCCGAGGCCGATCAGAGTGGAGAGCAGCGAGGCGAGTTCGGGCACGTTGGTGACATGGCTGATCAGCGTCGTGGAGAACACGCCGGTGCCCACGCCGAACAGGGCCACCAGGATCGGCAGCAGCATCGCGAAGAGCGAGCCGAAGGCCAGGAACAGCACGACGGCCGCCGCGAGGATGCCGACGATCTCGGCGGTGCCGGTGGGCGGCTCCTGCACGCGCGTGATGGCCTGTCCGCCCAGTTCGACCTGAAGGCCGTCCCCGCGCGCGTGCTCCGCCGCGTCGACGACGTCCTGCACCAGGTCCTTCGGTACGGCGTTCGCCTGCTCGGCGAAGGTGACCTGGGCGTACGCGATCCGCCCGTCCTTGCTGACCTGCGCCCCGCCCTGTGCCGCGTAGGGGTCGGTGACCTCGCCGACGCCCTTCATCGCCCCGATCTCCTTCAGCACGGGCTCGATCCGGGACCGTACGGAGTCGTCCCGTACGGAGCCCTCGTCGACCTTCCACACCACGGTGTCGGTGTCGCCCGCGCGCTCCGGGAAGGCCTTCGCCATCAGGTCGTACGCCGTCTTGGAGTCCGTGTTGGGCAGCGAGAACACGTCCGCGTAGTTCGTGCCCGCGGACGTGCCCGCCGCGCCGAGCCCGAACAACGCCCCCACCCACAGCAACAGGACCACCAGCCGGTGCCGATAGCACCAGCGTGCCAATACCGCCACGCTCCACACTCCCCTGTCGGTCGTCGGTCGGTCCCCCAGGTCCTGGGCAACAGGATTGGCTGCGGCACGCGCGCGTGGACACGAGATGCCCATGACTCTCAAGGAACTCCAAAGCGCGAACCGGCCCGACTGTCAGTGGCCCGGCCGATACTGGGGGCATGACTGGGGGAGAGACGAGAAGTCCGGGCACCGTGCTGGTGGTGGAGGACGAGGAGAGCATCGCCGACGTCCTGGCCATCGCCCTGCGCTACCACCGGTTCGAGGTGATGGTCGCGGGCTCCGTCCGTGAGGCGCTCGCGCTCACCGACCGGACCCGCCCGGACGCGGCCCTGCTCGACGTCATGCTGCCCGACGGCGACGGCCGGGCCCTCGGCCGTGAACTGCGCGAGCGGCGGCCCGACCTGGCCCTGGTCTTCCTCACGGCGCGGGACTCGCCCGCCGAGATCGTCGGCGCCCTCGGCTTCGGTGACGACTACATCACCAAGCCGTTCAACATCGACGAGGTCGTCGCCAGGATCACCGCGGTCCTGCGCCGCACCCGCCCTGCCGACGTCCTGCCGCAGCGCCCGCCGCTGCACTACGGCGACCTGGAGCTGGACGAGACGACGTACTCGGTGCACCGCGACGGCCGCACGGTCCAGCTCACCCCCACCGAGTACGCACTGCTGCGCTTCCTGGTGCGCAACGGCGGCCGGATCGTCCCCAAGGAGCAACTCCTGCGCCATGTCTGGCAGTACGAGCACACCCCGCCCGAGTCGACCGTCGTCGAGACCTACATCAGCTATCTGCGGCGCAAGCTGGACGCCCTGGGCCCGCCGGTGATCACCACCCGGCGGGGTGTCGGATACGGGCTCGCATGAGGTTCCGCACGCTTCGTCACCGGCACGGCATCCACTCCCTGCGCGGCAAGCTGACGTTGGCCAATGTGGTGCTGCTCGCGATCGGCATCGTCGCGGCGACCGCCGTGAGCGTGATGGGCATGCGGTACTACCTGCTCGACCAGATCGACACTCAACTCATCAAGACCCGCGACTCCCTGGGCGGTTCACAACTCACCCTGCGGCAGATCGACTCGCTGGGCATGCTGGGCTTCGTCCGCGACCGGCTCATGCCCGCGCCGGAGGACGAGGAGCGCTCGCCGGAGACCGTCTTCGCGGCCGTCGACGGCCGGGGCGAACCCGTCGGCATCCTCGGCTTCGACCCGACCGAGTCCCAGCGGGACCTGGCGAAGGCGGTGGGCGACCCGCGCGCGCTGGTCGCCGACTCCGAACCGCACGAAGTCAGCATGAACGGCTCCGCCTACCGCACCACCGCGGCCCGGCTCGGCGACGGCAGTTACGTCCTGCTCGCCGCGCCCACCGACGTCCTGCACCAGGGCGTCGCCAAGGCCGTCAAACTCGACCTCGCGATCGGGAGCCTGCTGCTCGCGCTGCTGGCCTGTCTGACGATGTTCAGCGTCCGGCGCCGGATGCGGCCGCTGGAGGACATGGTGGAGACCTCCTCGGCGATCGCGGAGGGCGATCTGACCCGGCGCATCCCCTCCAGCTGCAAGACCACCCTGGAGGTCGAGCAGCTGCGGGTCGCCCTCAACTCCATGCTCCACCAGGTCGAGTCGGCGTACCGCACGCGCGAGCGCAGCGCGGCCCAGCTGCGCAGCTTCGTGGCCGACGCCTCGCACGAACTGCGCACCCCGCTGTCCGCGATACGCGGCTATCTCCAGCTGTACGACAAGGGCATGCTGTCCGACCCGGACGAGCGCAAGCGTGCCTGGTCGCGAGTCCTGGCCGAGACCGACCGGATGGGGCGGCTCGTCGACGAGCTGCTCACCCTCGCCCGCCTCGACCAGCAGCCCGAACTGCGGTTCAGGAACGTCGACCTGAGCCGGCTGGTGCGGGACGCGGCCGAGGACCTGCGGGTGCAGCAGCCCGACCGTCCCGTGGAGGTCGCCGCCGAGGGCTCCCTGCTGGTGCGGGCCGACGAGTCGGGGCTCAGACAGGTCCTGGGCAACCTGGTGGGCAACGTGCGCACGCACACGCCCGCCGATGTGCCGGTGCGGCTGGGGGTGGAGCGCGCGGACGGGGTCGTACGGCTGTGTGTCGCGGACGAGGGTCCGGGGCTGCCCGCGGACGACGCGGCCCGTGTCTTCGACCGGTTCTTCAGGGTGGGCGGCGGCGCGGGCAGCGGCCTCGGTCTGGCGATCGTGCAGGGTGTGGTCCGGGCCCACGGCGGTGAGGTGGCGGTCCGCACGGCCCCGGGCGAGGGGCTGGCGGTGACGGTCACGCTGCCGGTGCGGGCGTGCGAGGGGCGGTGACCTCACGCGTACGTCCGCTCAGTGGGCCATCACCAGGGCCCAGACGGTCTGACCGTGCCGTCCCCGGCTCCACACGCCCCACGCGGCAGCGATGTTCTCCACCAGATGCAGTCCGCGGCCGGTCTCCTCGAACTCGCCGACCACCCGCAGCCGGGGTTCCAGCCGGCCCTCGTCGGAGACCTCTATGAGGCAGGAGCCGTCCGCGAGGGCGGTCACCGCGACCTCGAACTCCCGCTCCAGGAGCGGCCCGTGGCGCACCACGTTGGTGGCCAGTTCCGACACCAGCAGGATCGCGTCGGCCAGCGCGGGATCGTCCGGTCCGTGCCCCCAGTCGGCCAGATGGTCCCGGACCCTGCGCCGGGCGAGACCGACGGAAGCCGGATGCCGGGGCAGCCGGAAGGAGTTGCGTCTCAGCACGTTTGCTCCTCACCCCGCGCACACCTCCGTCACATGGTGCTGCGTTGAGTGGCTGCCCGGCGCCACTCGGGCGAATGTCAGTTTCACGGAAATGCGTCAGATACGGCGCGATAGCGACGGGTTCAGATCCAGTTCAGACGCCAGAGCCGGAAGACTCCGGTGCCGTCCGAGAGGTACTGGCCGCCACCGACGTCCTCGCTGGTCACGACGTAGTCCTTGGCCTGCCACAGCGGGATGACCGGGACGTCGTGGGCGACCGACGCCTGGAGGTCGTGGAAGTCCTGCTCGGCCTCGTTGCGGTCGGCGAAGCGCCGGCTGTCCTGAATCAGATGGTCGACCTCGTTGCTGCTGTAACCGGTGTTCATGGTGCCGTCGGTGCCGACCAGCGGGGAGCCGTAGGTGTCCGGGTCGGGGTAGTCGGCCACCCAGCCGACCGCGTAGGCGTCGAGCTTCCCGGTCGCCCAGCGCTTCTGGAAGTCGGTCCACTCGTAACCCTTGAGCGTCACCTTGAACAGGCCGCTCGCCTCCAGCTGCTTCTTGAGCTCCTTGGCCTCCGCGGCGGCGGAACCGCTGGTCAGGCCGTAGCCGTAGGTGAAGCTGACCGGAGTGGTCACACCGGCCTCGGTGAGCAGGGCGCGCGCCTTGCTGACGCTGGGCTCCGGGTAGTCGTCGAAGAACGACGTGGTGTGGCCCGTGATGCCGGCCGGGATCAGCGAGTAGAGCGGGTCGACGGTCCCCTCGTACACCGAGGCGGCCAGCTGCTCGCGGTTGATCAGCCAGGCCATGGCCCGACGCACCTTGACGTTGTGCAGCGGCTTGCCCGCGCGGGTGTTGAGGTAGAGGTTGCGGATCTCGGAGCTGTCGACCTCCGAGACACGCTGGCCGGGGTCGCTCGGGTTGAGTCCGGCCAGCACGTTCGGCGGCAGCTGGCGGTAGGCGACGTCGAGCTGCTTGGACTTCCAGGCGCTGTTCAACTTGTTCGAGTCGCCGTAGTACTCGAGCTCGACCGGGCGGCCGGTGCCCGTGATCTCGCCCTTGTAGTCGCCGTTGGGCGTGAGGACCGCCTTCTTCCCCTTCGTGTACGACGTCAGCTCGTACGGCCCGGTGCCGTCGACGCCGTTGTCGGTGCGCAGGGATGCGGCGGGGTACTTGGTGCTGTCGACGATGGCGCCGGCACCCGTGGCCACCTTGAACGGGAAGGTGGCGTCGGGCGAGGACAGCCTGAAGGTGACCGTGCGGCCGCCGGCGCCGACCGACTCCAGGGTGTCCAGCAGGGCGGCAGGACCGACGTCGGAGTTGATCTTCTTGACCCGGTCGAAGGAGTACTTGACGTCCTTGGCGGTCATCTCGCGTCCGCTCGGGAACGTGATCCCCTCGCGCAGGACGCAGCGGTAGGTGCGCAGATCAGTGCCCACGAACGCACAGCTCTCGGCCGCGTCGGGCACGGGTGTGACACTGCCCGGCTCGAAGGCCAGCAGCGACTGGAACACGTTGTTGAACAGCGCCCACGAACCGGCGTCATAGGCGCCGGCGGGATCGAGTGAGGTGACTTCGTCCGTCGTCCCCACCTTGATCGTCCTACCCGTTTCCCCGTCGGACGGGAGCAACTGCCAGCCCCCCACTCCCACGGCCCCCAGAACGAGCAGCGTCGCGAGAATCCGCATGCGAACCGACCGCATCGGTTTGCCCTCCCCGGACCCCTGTGGGTCCCAGTGCACATGCCACCCCCTAGTGGCGCGGATCACCTAATCACAGGTGTTTCACCTGGGGGAAGAGGGATTTGTCGAGTTGGGCAAGACGTTACCGCAAGGGGTTTCGGCCATATTTCACAGGGCGCTCACAGCCTCTGCGGACGAAGATCCTTCCGGGGTCGTGTCAGGCCTGTCTCGACGCCAGTTCGATCACCGTGATGTCCGACGGGGCGCCCACGCGCGTGGGCGGGCCCCAGGCGCCGGCGCCGCGGCTGACGTAGAGCTGGGTGTCGCCGTAGCGCTCCAGCCCCGCGACCGTCGGGTTCGCGGCCTCGGCGAGGAAGTTGCCCGGCCAGAGCTGGCCGCCGTGGGTGTGGCCGGAGAGCTGGAGGTCGACGCCGTGGTCGACCGCGTCGTGGATCTGGACCGGCTGGTGGGCGAGGAGCACGCACGCGCGTGCGGTGTCCCGGTCGCCGAGCGCCTTGGCGAAGTCGGGGCCCTGGCCCTCGCTCTCGCCCGCGATGTCGTTGACACCGGCCAGGTCGAACCACGCCAGTTCCGTACGGTCGTTCTCCAGCGGGCGCAGACCGAGTCGCCGTACCTCGTCGACCCACTGCTCGGCGCCGGAGAAGTACTCGTGGTTGCCGGTGACGAAGAAGCTGCCGTGCCGGGCCTTCAACCGCGCGAGGGGGGCGGCCGCCGGGCCGAGGTCCTTCACGCTGCCGTCGACCAGGTCGCCGACGACCGCGATCAGGTCCGGCTGGGTGGAGTTGATGGTGTCGACGACCTTCTGGGCGAACCCGCGGCCGAGCACCGGGCTCAGATGGATGTCGCTGACCACCGCGATCCGGTAGCCGTGCGCCGCGCGCGGGAGCTTCGCCAGCGGCACGGTGACCCGCTTGACCCCGGGTCCGCGCAGGACGCCGTAGGTGCCGTAACCGACGGTTCCCACGGCGGCCGCGGCGGCGGCTCCGGCGACGACCCGGGAGACGAACAGGCGGCGGGAGGGGGCGGCGAGGAGAGCGGCCGGGCCGGGCTCGCCCGGTTCCTCGGAGACCGGTCCACCTCTGCCCGGCTCCTCGGACGTCGGGCCGCCCGGCTTGCGGGGCGCACTCACGGCCTCGTGCTGCTCGGCGGGCGCTCCCGCCGGCACCCGCTCCGGCTGCGGTACGGCGGCCGCGGCCTGCTGCCCGCGCCCGTCCCGGCGTTCGAGGAAACGGCGCAGCAGGGGCCGTACGACCTCTCCCGCCACGACCGCGAGCAGCAGGTAGATCGACAGCGCCAGCCACAGGAAGCCGGGCCAGGCGAGCACGCGCTGGAGCCAGAAGGGAGCGCCGGTGCGCTCCGCGACCAGGGCACCGATCGCCAGCAGCCAGCCACCGCCGATGAGCACCGCGCCCACGCGGCGGGTCCGGCCGGGGCCGCTGGTGGTGTCGCGGAACAGGCGACGCCACAGGTACCAGTTGGCCGTCACCAGGACGGTCAGGGCGAGCAGTGCGAAGACGATGACCACGGACTGCTAACTCTCGAGGGTCGGCTGTGAGTTCCGGCGCAGTGCGCGCAGTCCACGCAACCCGATGAGCCCGACGACCGTCCCCAATACGAAGGAGACGACGGCCAGCAGCAGGTGCACCCAGAAATACCCTGTCGGGTCGCCCGCGTCGTCGAACGCGAGCCCGCTGGCGTCCTTGACGAGGTTCTTGACGAAAGTGATCCAGATGATCCAGCTCCACACCCCGAAGGCGAGCAGGAACCAGGAGACGGGGCGGCTGAGCTTCATGGGTCCAGTATCGCGGGCCGCCACCCGGTCCGGCGGCCGGGGTGGGGAGGGTGGTGGGACTTCACGCTCCGCGGCATGTACGTTCCTGAACGTGTCCGCACCCCAGAAGAAGACCACCAGGCGATCCCTGCTGGTCACCTCCGCCGCCCTGTCGTCCCTCGCGCTGACCGCGCCCGTCGCTCTCGCGGCTCCCGGCCCGTCACCGAGCGCCTCCCCGAGCGCGACTCCCCCGGCGAAGATGTCGACGGTGGGCGGCACGCGGCTGGGCCAGGCGGGTACGCAGGTCAATCTGGCGACCGGGGTCCCGGTGCTGCCGAAGGACATCACGGCGCGCTCGTGGATCGTCACCGACGCCGAGTCCGGCGATGTGCTGGCCGCGCACAACGCGCACTGGCGGCTGCCCCCGGCGAGCACCATGAAGATGCTCTTCGCGGACACCGTGCTGCCGAAGTTCGCCAAGACAGAGAAGCACAAGGTCGTCCCCTCCGACCTCGCGGGCATGGGCGCCGGCTCCAGCCTGGTCGGGATAAAGGAGGGCGAGACGTACACCGTCCACGACCTCTGGCTCGGAGTCTTCCTTCGCTCCGGCAACGACGCGGTGCACGTCCTGTCGGCGATGAACAAAGGCGTCGCCAAGACCGTCGAGGAGATGAACGAGCACGCCGAGGAGCTCCAGGCCCTCGACACGCACGTGGTCAGCCCCGACGGCTACGACGCCCCCGGCCAGGTCTCCTCCGCGTACGACCTGACCCTGTTCGCCCGCTCCGGGCTGCAGAAGAAGGACTTCCGCGAGTACTGCTCGACGGTCACCGCCAAGTTCCCTGGCGAGACGAAGAAGAACAAGAAGGGCAAGATCGTCCGCAAGCCCTTCGAGATCCAGAACACCAACCGGCTGCTGAGCGGCGACTTCGACATCTCGCAGTACCCGGGCATCGCGGGTGTGAAGAACGGCAACACCACCAACGCCGGCGCCACCTTCACCGGGGTCGCCGAACGCAATGGCAGGGTGCTCCTCGTCACCGTCATGAACCCGTCCAAGGAAGGGCACAACGAGGTCTACAAGGAGACCGCGAAGCTCTTCGACTGGGGTTTCAAGGCGGCCGGCAAGGTGGCGCCGGTGGGTGAGCTGGTGCCGCCGAGGGGCGCCGCGCAGCCGGGGAACTCCGGTGAGGCCGGGGGCGGTTCCGGAGGCTCCGGGAAGTCGGCGGACTCAGGGGCTTCGGCGAAGCCCGTCGCGTCCGCCACGGCCGACGGCGGCTCCCGCGGCATGGAGACCGCCCTCGCGATCGCCGGCGGCCTGCTCGTGCTGCTCGCGGGCGCCGCGTTCCTCGTCAACCGCCGCTGGCCGTTGCCGGTACGTCGTCGCTCGCCTCGTCCGTGAGCTCCTGCTCCTTGCTCCCCGTCGCCGTCCACGCGGCGCAGAACAGCACCAGTTTCGCCGTGAAGTTGATCCACAGCAGCAGGGCGACGGGGACGCCGAACGCGCCGTACATGCTCTTCGTCGCCACGCCCTGCATATAGCCGCTCAGCAGCAGCTTCAGCAGTTCGAAGCCGACCGCGCCGGTCAGCGCGGCCACGAAGAGCCGGCGGCGCCGCGGCTCGACCCCGGGCAGCAGCGTCAGGACGTACAGCAGGAGCAGGAAGTCGGCGAGTACGGCAACGCCGAAAGCGGCGATCCGCAGCAGGAGCCGGCCCGCGCCGCCCTCCTGGAGGCCGAGTCCGCCGCCGATCCAGTCGACCAGGGCGGAGGCCACGGTGGAGATGGCGAGCGTGACCAGGACCGCGCCGCCGAGCCCGACCAGGATGCCCAGGTCCTTGCCCTTGCGCAGCACCGGGTTCTCGTCCTCGTCGGGCAGCTCCCACACCGCGCGCAGGCACTCGCGCGTCGAGCCGGCCCAGCCGATGCCGGTGAACAGCAGGGCGGCCGCGGCGATGAGGCCGACGGTGCCGGCGTTCTGCACCAGGTCGTCGACGTTCAGCTGGTCGGAGATGCCGGGCACCTGGTCGGCGATCTTGTTCTGGAGGTCGTCCTGCTGCTCCGTGCTGAGCGTGGCCGCGGCGATCGCGGCGGCCACGGTGAGCAGCGGGAACAGCGCGACGAAGCTGGTGAACGTCATCGCCGCTGCCAGCCTGGTCCACTTCACCCGGTCCAGCCGTTCGTACGACCGCCACGCGTGCGTGGCCGTCAGGCGCACCCAGAGCGGCCCGACGACGGGGAGTTTCTTCAGCCAGTCCATGATCGGATCTTGCCCTCCCTGTGGAAGACCGATGTGTGAGTACCCAGAAAACGCGGAAGGGCGGCTCGTGGGGAGAGGCCGAGCGGGCGAGAGGCCGAGCGCGGGAGTGGGCGAGAGGCCGGGTGGACGAGCGGACAGGCCGGTGAGCGACTCGGGGTGAGCGGGCCGAGGGTGGCTACCACCTGGCCACTGCCAGGCCGTACATCGCCAGCCAGGTCAGGGCGATGAGGGCGAGGGCGCGGTCGCGCAGGACGACGTCCTCGGGTTCGCCCGCCGTGCCGCGGTCGGCGAAGACGGCGTATCTGAGGATCGCGAGGACGAAGGCCACCACGGACAGCTGACGCCAGGGCAGCAGACCGGTGTGCGGGGCGTTGTGGTCCTCCAGGGCCCACAGGCAGTAGCCGAGCACGGCGACCCCGGCCGCGAGCTGCCAGACGAAGCGCAGATAGCCGGTGGTGTACTCGGTGAGCAACGCGCGCGTGGAGCCCGCTTTCCCGGCCATCTGGACCGCTTCCGAGTAGCGCTTGGCCGCCACCATGAACAGCGCGCCGAACCCGGTCGTGATCAGGAACCAGCGCGAGAGCGGGATGCCGAGCGCCAGGCCGCCCGCCGCCGCCCGCATCAGGAAGCCGGTCGTGACGACGGCGAGGTCGACGACGAGAACGTGCTTGAGGCTGACGCAGTAGGCCAGTTGCACGGCGAGGTACGCCGCGAGGAGGACCGCCACGCCGGGCGAGGTCAGTCGGGCCGCCGCGAGCGGCGCGAGGAGGGCGAGGGCCCCTCCGGCGGCGTAGGCCACGGGGACCGGGACCTGTCCGGCCGCGACCGGGCGGTGGCGCTTGACGGGGTGGGCACGGTCGGCCTCGACGTCCCGTGCGTCGTTGATCAGGTAGACGGCGGCGGCGCAGGCGGTGAAGAGGACGAAGACGAGGGCGAGTCGGGTGAGCGCGGACGGGGCGAAGAGCCGGCCCGCTGCGGCGGGGGCGGCGACGACCAGGACGTTCTTGACCCACTGCTTGGGGCGAGCGGTCCTGAGCAGGCCCCGGAGGAGGCCGGCGGGGGTGCGCGGCCGGGGCCTCGGGGGGAGGCGTGGCGCTGTGCGTTGTTCCAGGAGCGCGGAGCGGGTGCCGCCGCCGTGAGCCCGGAGCGCCGGGAGAATGCGGTGGTCCATGCCGTCCATGGGGACCCACTGTTCACGGCCCGGCGGTCGGAACTCCGGCAATATTGAGCGACATCCCATTAATCACCCATTTCGGGGAGGGAAGTGATGTTTACGATCGAATTGCCGCCATAGCGACGATACGGTCACCGGCATGCCTGCCGACACCGTTCCCGTCACGGGATGGGGGCGCACCGCCCCCACCGCGGCCCACCCGATCCGTCCACGGAGCTACGAGGAGGCCGTGGCCGCCGTCCGGGGCTGCGGGGCCCGCGGGGGCATCCCGAGGGGCCTGGGGCGCGCCTACGGGGACGCGGCGCAGAACGCGGGCGGCGCGGTGTTCGACATGACCGCCCTGAACCGCATCCACGCGATCGACGTCGAGGGCGGCAGCGTGCTGTGCGACGCGGGCGTCTCCCTGCACCGGCTCATGGAGGTGCTGCTGCCGCTCGGCTGGTTCGTGCCGGTGACGCCCGGCACCCGCCATGTCACCGTCGGGGGCGCGATCGGCGCGGACATCCACGGCAAGAACCACCACGGGTCCGGCTCCTTCTCCCGCCATGTGGTCTCCTTCGAACTCCTCACCGCCGACGGCGAGATCCGCACCGTGCGACGCGGCACGCCCCTGTTCGACGCGACCACCGGCGGCATGGGCCTGACCGGGATGATCCTCACCGCGACGGTCCAGCTCCAGTCGGTCGAGACCTCGCTGATGTCGGTCGACACCGAACGCGCGCGGGACCTCGACGATCTGATGGACCGTCTGACCACCGGCGATCGCGGATACCGCTATTCGGTCGCCTGGATCGACCTGCTGGCCCGTGGGGCCTCGACGGGACGCGCGGTACTGACCCGGGGCGACCACGCGCCGTCGGAGGCTCTGGAGACGCGGGGGCTGCTCGGCGTCGCTCGCGCGCGCAGGGACCCGGCAGGGCTGCTCGACCGGGGCGCGGGCGCACGCAGAGATCCGGCAGGACTGCTCGACCGGGGCGCACGCGCACGCAGAGATCCGGCAGGACTGCTCGACGGAGGCGCACGCGCGCGTAGGGACCCGTTGGGGCTTCGGACTCCGCGCTTCCCGGCCCCGCCCCCCTTCCTCCCCGAGGGGCTCGTCAACCGCACGACCGTGGGGCTGTTCAACGAGCTCTGGTACCGGAAGGCGCCCCGCGCGCGTACCGGCAGCCTGCAGGGGATCTCCGCCTTCTTCCACCCCCTGGACGGCGTGCCCCACTGGAACCGGATCTACGGCCGCGGCGGCCTCGTGCAGTACCAGTTCGTCGTCGGACACGGCCAGGAGGAGACCCTGCACCGGATCGTGCGGCGGCTGGGCGAACAGCGGTGCCCGTCCTTCCTCGCCGTCCTCAAGCGGTTCGGGGACGCCGACCCCGGGTGGCTCTCCTTCCCGATGCCCGGCTGGACCCTGGCCCTGGACGTCCCGACCGGTCTGCCGGGCCTCGGCGCCCTCCTCGACGAACTGGACGAGGAGGTGGCCGGGGCCGGCGGGCGGGTCTACTTCGCCAAGGACTCCCGCCTGCGGCCGGACCTGCTCGCCGCGATGTACCCGCGCCTCGACGACTTCCGCGCGCTGCGCGCGGAGCTGGATCCGCGCGGGGTGTTCACCTCCGACCTGTCCCGCCGCCTGGCTCTCTGAGCCCGCGAGTCCTCCGAGTCGCCCGAATCCTCCGAGTCCCTCGAGTCCCCGAGTCCCCGAGTCCCCGAGTCCCCGAGTCCCCTGAAGATCCCAGGCCCCAAGGAGCTGTTCGTGAAGGACGCCTTCGGCATTCCCCAGTCCCTGCTCGTCCTCGGCGGTACTTCCGAGATCGCGCTGGCCACCGTCCGCCGCCTGGTCGTCCGCCGCACCCGCACGGTGTGGCTGGCGGGGCGCCCCTCCCCCGCCCTGGAGTCGGCCGCCGCGGACCTGCGCACCCTGGGGGCCCAGGTCCACACCGTCGCCTTCGACGCGCTGGCCCCCGAGTCCCACGAGGAGGTGCTCGGCAAGGTGTTCGCCGAGGGCGACATCGACATGGTGCTGCTCGCCTTCGGCATCCTCGGCGACCAGGCCCACGACGAGCGGGAGCCGGTCGCCGCGGTGCGGGTCGCGCAGACCAACTACACGGGCGCGGTCTCGGCCGGCCTGGTGTCCGCGCGCGCGTTGCAGGCCCAAGGTCACGGCTCGCTCGTCGTGCTCTCCTCCGTCGCCGGTGAGCGCGCCCGCCGCGCCAACTTCATCTACGGCTCCAGCAAGGCCGGCCTCGACGTCTTCGCGCAGGGGCTGGGCGACGCGCTGCACGGCACGGGCGTGCACGTCATGGTCGTCCGTCCCGGGTTCGTGCGCTCCAGGATGACGGCCGGTCTGGAGGAAGCGCCCCTCGCGACCACCCCGGAGGCCGTCGCGACGGCGATCGAGCTGGGGCTGCGGCGCCGCTCCGAGACGGTGTGGGTGCCGGGGGCGCTGCGGGTGGTGATGGCGGCGTTGCGTCATGCGCCGCGGGCGGTGATCCGGCGGCTGCCGCTGTAACCACAGGTATGGCTCGTGGAGCTGCGGTGACAGCGGCTGTACCAGGAGTTACAGCTGGCTCGTGGGCAGGGAGCCGCGCTCCACATGGCCGGCCTGGGGCGGCACGACCGCCCCTCCGAAGAGGAACTCGCGCAGCTTGCGCCAGACCCCGTCGGCGCCCTGCTCGTAGAGCGCGAAGCCGGTGCACGGCCACTCCGCCTCGAAGTCGGCGAGCTCCTGGAAGGCACGGTCCATGGCCGCCTCGTCGATGCCGTGGGCGACCGTGACGTGCGGGTGGTACGGGAACTGGAGTTCCCTCGCGACCGGCCCCGAGGCGTCACGGACCTGCTTCTGGAGCCAGGTGCAGGCCTCTGCGCCCTGGACGACCTGGACGAACACGACAGGTGACAGCGGCCGGAAGGTGCCGGTGCCGGACAGCTTCATCGGGAACGGCCGGCCCGCGGCGGCGACCTCGGTGAGGTGCGCCTCGATGGCGGCCAGCGCGGTGTCCGCGACCTCTGTGGGCGGCAGCAGGGTGACATGGGTGGGGATGCCGTGAGCCGCGGCGTCGCCGAAGCCCGCGCGCCGCTCCTGGAGCAGGCTGCCGTGAGGCTCCGGGACCGCGATCGACACACCGATCGTTACGGTCCCCACGTCGTCTCCTGTTCGTTCCTGTCGTCCTGTCGGATTCGTTCCCAGCCGTCCGCCTATCGACTGTACGGCCACGGCTGTGCTGTGGGCAGGCGCAGGCGTAGTGATGTGCAGCGCTCTGCCCGGTGGTGCTGGTGTGCGGTGGTGCGCCCGGTGCCCGCCGACCGGTGCCGACGGGCGCTTTCGGCGGCGATCAGTGCTTGGCGGGCAGGAAGCCCACCTTCTCGTACGTCTGGGAGAGGGTCTCCGCGGCGACCGCGCGGGCCTTCTCCGCGCCCTTGGCCAGGATCGAGTCCAGCGTCTCCGGGTCGTCCAGGTACTGCTGGGTGCGCTCCCGGAACGGCGTCACGAAGTCGACAACGACCTCGGCGAGGTCCGTCTTGAGCGCGCCGTAGAGCTTGCCCTCGTACTGCTGCTCCAGATCGGCCACGCTCGTGCCGGTCAGGGTCGAGTAGATGGTGAGCAGGTTGCTGACGCCCGGCTTGTTCTCGGCGTCGTAGCGGATGACGGTGTCGGTGTCCGTGACCGCGCTCTTGACCTTCTTGGCGGTGGCCTTGGGCTCGTCGAGGAGGTTGATGAGGCCCTTCGGCGTGGACGCCGACTTGCTCATCTTGATCGACGGGTCCTGGAGGTCGTAGATCTTCGCCGTCTCCTTGAGGATGTACGGCTTCGGGATCGTGAAGGTCTCGCCGAAGCGGCTGTTGAAGCGCGTGGCGAGGTCGCGGGTCAGCTCGACGTGCTGACGCTGGTCCTCGCCCACCGGGACCTCGTTGGCCTGGTAGAGCAGGATGTCCGCGACCTGGAGGATCGGGTACGTGAACAGGCCGACGCTCGCGCTGTCGGCGCCCTGCCGGGCGGACTTGTCCTTGAACTGGGTCATGCGGGAGGCCTCGCCGAAGCCGGTGAGGCAGTTCATGACCCAGGCGAGCTGGGCGTGCTCGGGGACGTGGCTCTGGACGAAGAGCGTGCAGCGCTCCGGGTCGAGGCCCGCGGCCAGGAGCTGGGCGGCCGCCAGGCGGGTGTTGGCCGTGAGCTCCTTCGGGTCCTGCGGAACCGTGATCGCGTGCAGGTCGACGACCATGTAGAACGCGTCGTGGGACTCCTGCAGGGCAACCCACTGGCGGACGGCGCCGAGGTAGTTGCCGAGGTGGAACGAGCCTGCGGTGGGCTGGATTCCGGAGAGCACGCGGGGTCGATCAGAGGCCATGCTCATCATTCTCTCAGGTGTCGGGGACCGATCCGGAACCAGTCGGAAACAGATGTGCCACGGGTGGGAACCGATTCGGTCCGGGCGGTGTACCAATCGTGTGAGGACGCGGGAGGGGGGCCGCATCGTCGATGAGGCCGCGGTGATCGCACGCGTACGCGCCGGAGACCCGGAGGCGTACGCGGAGCTGGTGCGGGCCCATTCGGGCCTCGCGATGCGGGCGGCCACCGCGCTCGGGGCGGGTGCGGACGCGGAGGACGTGGTGCAGCAGGCCTTCGTCAAGGCGTACTGCTCGCTGGGCCGCTTCAAGGACGGCTCGGCGTTCAAGCCGTGGTTCATGTCGATCGTGGCCAATGAGACGAGGAACACAGTGCGGACGGCGGCACGCCAGCGCACGCTCGCGGGCCGTGAGGCGGCCTTCGCGGAGGCCGAGCCGCTGATACCGGAATCGGCGGACCCGGCGGTCGCCGCCGTGGAGATAGAGCGCCGTGCCGCCCTGGCGTCCGCCCTGGAGAAGCTGAGCGAGGAGCACCGTCTGGTCGTCACCTACCGCTATCTGCTGGAGATGGACGAGTCCGAGACGGCCCAGGCCCTCGGCTGGCCCCGGGGGACGGTGAAATCCCGGCTGAACCGCGCACTGCGCAGGCTCGGCAAGCTGCTGCCCGATGTCGAGCCTCGGGAAGGGGGTGATGAGCGTGGATGAGTCCTACGGCGGTGAGGGCGCCGGCGAAGGCGGCCGTGAGCGTGCGTCCCGGTTGCCGGAGGAGCTGCGGGCGCTCGGGCGTTCGCTGGACGCACCGGGTGCGGGCGGGTCCGAGTCGATGGTGGAGCGGGTGCTGGAGCAGATACTCGCCGAGCGGCTGCCGGTCCCGGTGGCCCAGGCGCCCGGTCCCGGTGAGCGGCTGCGGGCGGTGCGGCGCTGGACGCGGATGCGCTGGCGTTCGCTGACCGCGACCCTGTGCGGGCTGCTGGCGGTCCTCGCGCTCACACCCCCGGTGCGGGCGGCGGTCCTGGACTGGTTCGACTTCGGCGGGGTCGAGGTGCGGTACGACCCGTCGGCGGTGCCCTCGCCGGGAGCCGAGGTGCCCGGCTGCGGGCGCTCGGTGTCGCTCGCGCAGGCCGCCCGGCGGGCGGGGTTCGAGCCGCTGGTGCCGGCGGCGCTCGGCGTTCCGGACGTGGTGACGGTGACGGCCGAGCCGCGGGGGCGGTCCCTGGTGAGCCTGTGCTGGCGGGAGCGGGGGCACACCGTCCGGCTGGACGAGTATCGGGCCCGTCTGGACATCGGCTTCGCCAAGAGTGTGCGGGAGCAGCCGGAGTGGCTGTCGCTGGACGGGGACTCCTCGGACCTCGGGGCGGCCGACGACACGGCTCTGTGGTTTCCGCGACCCCACCTGCTGAGCTTCTGGCTGGTGGACTCGACCGGCTCCCACTACACCCGCGAGCAGCGGACAGCCGGACCGACGCTGCTGTGGATGCACGGGGCGGGCGCCGTGGACATGCCGGACGTGACGCTGCGGCTGGAGGGGATCGCGTCGAAGTCGCGGGCCCTGGAGATCGCGAACTCACTGGGCGAGCCGGGCAGCGGAGGCGCCGAGAAGTCCCCGGATTAGTGCGAGCGGGGTGGGAACCTCACCGGGCCGGGCGGTGTACCAGAAGTGACACGCGGCTCGCGGACGAGCCGCACGGGGATCGTCTGATGGGGGTCGGCATGAAGAGGAGTGCGCGCGGTTGGAAGGGCCGCTGCCGTGAACTGGCGGCGGGACTGGGCGCGTTGGCGGCGGCGCTGGCTCTGGCTCTGTGGGGTGCGCCTGCCGCGTCGGCGGGCGGACCGACGAGCGTGCTCGTGGTCTCGCCGGAGAGCGGTGAGACGGCGTCGCTGTACTGCTCCGACGAGGAGTACGGCGAGTTGGAGCGGCTGCTCGGCCCTCGGGGTGCGGGGATCCGCACCAAACCACCGGAGGCGAATCTCCTGGCCGCCCGGCAGATCAATGTCACTTGGATGGCGCACGACGTTTCACCGTGGCGCCTGGACCAGGTCTTCCCGCTGGCCGACGGGGACGAGGTGTGGATACACAGCGCGGAAAACCTGCCGGAGGTGAACGGCCGTTGGCACCGCACGAAGAATCCCGCCCAACTGCGCGCCTTGCTCAAGGACTTGGGAGTGATGGGCAAGGTCTCCGGCAAGGGCCACGCCATCTTCCCGAGGCCCGCGCAGGAGCCGGGGAGCGACGCGGGGGCGGTGGAGGCGGAGGCGTCCGCGGTGGCGTCGTCCGCGGCGGACGACGGCACCGACTGGTGGTGGGCGCTTCCCGGTCTGGCGGCCGGGGTGGTGCTGACGCTGGTACTGCGGCCGTTCGCGCTGCGCAGGCCGTGGGACCGCCTGCGCGGGGAGCCGGGGCCGCGCCAGGAACTGCGTGATGTGTGACGAAAGGAGGGGCCCGCGAGCTGAAGACAGCGAGGCCGAGCCGATCGAGGGGGACGACAGTGCGGAGCAGACTCGCAGGACCGCGGCCCGGGCCGCGCAGGGCGTTGGCGGCGCTCGCACCGTTGGCGGTGCTGGTGAGCGTGCTCGCGGCGCCCGCGGCCGACGCGGCGACACCGCTGACGCGGAGGGCGGACGTGGACAGGCTCGACCTGGCGATGGTCGTCGCCGGCGGCTCGGGCCTGACGAAGGCCGTGCGTTCCGACGAGGCGTATTTCATGCGCCTGTGGCAGCTGCTGCAGCCGATGTACCCGGACACGGAGCGGGTGTCGGACGCCTGGGAGCAGGGCCGGTATCCGCCGGTGCGGTTCACCGTGCTGTGGGGGCTGACGGGGGTCGGCGGCTGGCCTCAGACGAATGCGCCGCCGGGTGGTGATGTGGCGCTGGCTCGCCAGGACCAGCTGTTCCTGGCGGAGGACGGCACACCATGGGTGCGCTCGGATCCGGCGCCGGAGCGGGAGGACGACGACATTCGCTGGCATCGGGCACCGCGGGCGGTCTTCGATCAGCTGGACCGGGCGGGCCTTGCGGGAGATGCCGGGAAGGGGCAGGACGAGGGAGGCGGGGGCCCGGTGCGTGGCGCGTGGTGGGCGGTGCCGGGGCTGCTGGTGGGTTTCGCCGTGGGAGTCGGCGGCACGCGGCTGATACGCCGCGCGGCGGTCGGGCCAGGGGCCGGACCGCCGCGCGATGAACCACGACAGGAACTCATCGATCTCTAGGAGTCGCCGGTCTTTGACAACTCAAGAGAGGACGTGGGTCAGCCGAGGTCGACCTCCGGATACAGCGGGAAGCCGGCCACGAGGTCGGTGGCCCGGTGGGAGATCTCTTCCGCGACCTTCGGGTCCAGGATGTGCTGGGCCTTGGAGGGCGCGCCCTTGCTGGTGGTGCCGGGCTCCGTGGTGGTCAGGACCCGGTCGATGAGACCGGCGACCTCGTCCATCTCGGCGGTGCCGAGACCACGGGTGGTCAGGGCGGGGGTGCCGATGCGGATGCCGGAGGTGTACCAGGCGCCGTTCGGGTCGGCCGGGATGGCGTTGCGGTTGGTGACGATGCCCGACTCGAGCAGTGCGGCCTCGGCCTGGCGGCCGGTGAGGCCGTAGGAGGAGGTCACGTCGATCAGGTTGAGGTGGTTGTCGGTGCCGCCGGTGACCAGGGTGGCGCCGCGGCGCATCAGGCCCTCGGCCAGGGCGCGGGAGTTGTCGACGATCCGCTGGGCGTAGTCCTGGAAGGAGGGCTGCCGGGCCTCGGCGAGGGCGACGGCCTTGGCGGCCATGACGTGCGGGAGCGGGCCGCCGAGGACCATCGGGCAGCCGCGGTCGACCTGGTCCTTGAGGGAGTCGTCGCACAGCACCATGCCGCCGCGCGGGCCGCGCAGGGACTTGTGGGTGGTGGTGGTGACGATCTGGGCGTGCGGGACCGGGTCGAAGTCACCGGTGAGGACCTTGCCGGCGACGAGTCCGGCGAAGTGGGCCATGTCGACCATGAGCGTGGCACCGACCTCGTCGGCGATCTCGCGCATGATCCGGAAGTTCACCAGACGGGGGTAGGCCGAGTAGCCGGCGACGATGATCATCGGCTTGAACTCGCGGGCCGAGGCGCGCAGGGCGTCGTAGTCGACGAGGCCGGTGGCGGGGTCGGTGCCGTAGGAGCGCTGGTCGAACATCTTGCCGGAGATGTTGGGACGGAAGCCGTGGGTGAGGTGGCCACCGGCGTCCAGGGACATGCCGAGCATGCGCTGGTTGCCGAAGGCCTGGCGGAGCTCGGCCCAGTCGGCGTCGGAGAGGTCGTTGACCTGGCGGACGCCGGCCTTCTCGAGGGCGGGGACCTCCACGCGCTGGGCGAGGACGGACCAGAAGGCGACGAGGTTGGCGTCGATGCCGGAGTGCGGCTGGACGTAGGCGTGCCGGGCGCCGAAGAGCTCCTTGGCGTGCTCGGCGGCCAGGGACTCGACGGTGTCGACGTTGCGACAGCCGGCGTAGAAGCGGCGGCCGACGGTGCCCTCGGCGTACTTGTCGCTGAACCAGTTGCCCATCGCGAGGAGGGTGGCCGGGGAGGCGTAGTTCTCGGAGGCGATCAGCTTGAGCATCTCGCGCTGGTCGTGGACCTCCTGGCCGATGGCGTCGGCGACGCGCGGCTCGACGGCGCGGATCACGTCGAGGGCGGCGCGGAAGGCCGTGGACTCGGTGGACAGGGGCTGCTGCTCTGACATGGCGGCCTCCGGGCTGCGTGGCTTGAAGCGGTCACGGATCACGGTTCGGCCCAGGCGCACGGCACTTGGTCACTCACAGGCCGCTCCCCGATGGTCCGTCCCATCCCAGCGCGCCAGTCACGGCCTGTCGGCCAGCCTACCGGGCACGTCGAGGCGCCTCGGCGTGGCGTCCACCATGCGAGCGACGGCTTCGAGGCCGGTCCACCGGGCCCGGACCTCGAAGCCGTGGCGGCGGTGAGGGTCAGAACAGTGTGTCGGCCAGGCGGTCGATCTGGTCGGTGTCCGAGGCCCAGCAGTAGAGCATCACCTCGTCGGCGCCGATGCCGAAGTAGGCGTCGGCGGCCTCGCGGATCTGCCGCGGTGCGGTGAGCAGGCCGGCCTCCATGGAGGCGACGTGGCCGCTGAAGGCGTAGTAGTCGCGAAGATTGCGGCGGGCCCCTTCCAGGGTGCTGTCCGGGCCGAGAGCGACGTTCGCCTGGGCGACCAGGCGCGGGCGGCCGGGGCGGTCGTGTTTCTGCCAGGCGGCTTCGGCGTCGCGGAACAGCTTGGACATGAAGGAGGGCGGCAGGGCGGCGCCGAGGAAGCCGTCGCCGAAGCGGCCGACGCGTTCGAGGGCGGCGGGAGCGAAGCCGCCGAACAGCACCTCGGGGCCGCCGGGGGTGGCGGGGGCGGGGCCAATGGGGCCGACGCCCTCGCCGTACGGTTCGCCGGACCAGGTGCGGCGCAGCAGAGTCAGCTGTTCGTCGAGGCGGCGGCCTCGGCGGTGGAGGTCGATGCCGGCGGCCAGGCAGTCGTCCTCACGGCCTCCGACACCGATGCCGAGGGTGAAGCGGCCGCCGGAAAGGCGGTCGAGAGTCGCGGCCTGCTTGGCGAGCAGGGCGGTGTTGTGCAGGGGCGCGATCAGCACCTCGGTCTGGACGCGGATGCGGGAGGTGGCGCCGGCGAGGGTCGCGAGGGTGACGAGGGGCTCGGGGTTGTCGTAGACGAGGCGGTCGAGCAGGCCGAGGGTGCTGAAGAGGCCCGCGTCGGCGCGCCGGGCCCAGGTGAGCAGCTGGGCGGGGTCGTCGATGGGGAGGCCGAGGCCGATGTTCATGGGAGAGTCCTCCGGAGGGCGTGCGGGATCCGCCGGTCGGCCGGATCCTGTGCCGCCCCTCCGTGGTGCCGCGCGCTGTGCGCGGACCTGCTCCCGTTCTGCGGCGTTGGTTCAAGAGAGCGAGTGCGTCAGAGTGCGGCGACCGTAACGCGGTCGAGCGGGACGCGACAACGTGTTTTCGACGGGCGCCTACGCCTGCATGTGGTCGGCAACAGCTCGTAGGACACCCCGGCCGCCCCGCCCCGAGCAGGCCACCGGCCCACCTGCGTCAACGCAGCCCGCATTGACGCAGCCCAGCCCATGTCGACCGCCCCGCCTCGGCCCCCTCAGAGGATCACATGCGGCAGGAACCGCGCGTACTCGTCGGTGATCAGGCCGGAAGACTCCCGGATGCCGAGGCCCGCCGACTCGTCCTCCACGACCCAGGCACCGAGGACGACGTGGTTGCCGTCGAAGTCGGGCAGGGGGGCCAGTTCCTGGTAGCAGCAGGCCTCTTCGCGGACCGTGGCATCGGTGCCGGGTTCGTGGACCGTCACCCCGGCTCCTTCGCGGCCGAGCAGCGGCTTGGCGACGTACCCGGTCGTCGTCGCCAGGTGCCGGGGGCCGTCGAGATAGGTGGGGAGGAGGTTCGGGTGGTCCGGGTACAGCTCCCAGAGGATCGCGAGGAGTGCCTTGTTGCTGAGGAGCATCTTCCAGGCGGGTTCGATCCACAGCGTGCTGCCGGTGCCGCCGCCGTTGTCGAGGGTGTCGAGGACGTGGGTGGCGAAGCGGTCGGTGGTGAGCCACTCCCAGGGGTAGAGCTTGAAGCAGCTGCGGATGAAGCGGAGCTGGTTGTCGACGAAGCGGCCGGAGAGGGAGTCCCAGCCGATCTCCTCCATGGAGATCCAGTCGGTGTCCAGGCCGGCCTGTTCGGCGGTCTCCTTGAGGTAGGCGACCGTCATGAGGTCCTCGCCGAGTTCGTCGGCGGACGAGTGGGCGAAGTAGAGGGGGCTGCCGGGCGGGAGAAGGGCGGCCTGTTTCTTCCAGGCGGCGACGAGCCGTTCGTGGAGAGAGTTCCACTGGTCGGCGCCGGGGAAGCGCTCCTCCATCCAGAACCACTGGGGCGAGGCGGCCTCGACGAGGGACGTGGGCGTGTCGGCGTTGTACTCCAGCAGCTTGGCCGGGCCGTCGCCGTCGTGGCGGAGGTCGAAGCGGCCGTAGACGGAGGGGAGTTCGGCGCGCCGGTGCCAGGACTCGGCAACCGCCTCGGCCACGCGCGGGTCGGTGATGCCGAGGTCGGCGAAGCGGTTCGTGGTGACGATGTGGTCGGCGGCCGCCAGGCACATGCGGTGCAGGTTCTCGACGACCTCCTCCAGCGCCTCCACCTCGGGGAGGGTGAAGGAGTAGTAGGCGCTCTCGTCCCAGTAGGGGTGCAGGGAGTCGTCGGGGTGGCGGGTGAGCGGGTAGACGAGTCCCTGGGCTTCGACGGTCTGCTGCCAGCCGGGGCGGGGGGTGATGGTGTGTCGGCGCATGGTGTTCGGCCGTCAGCCGCCGGAGCTTCCCTTGCCGGTACCGCCGTCGCCTCCGCCGTCGCCACTGCCTCCGCTGCCGAAGCCGCCGCGGTCGACACCGCTTCCGCTGCCGCCGGAGCTGCTCGACGAACTGCCGGATCCCTTGCCGGACTTCTTGGTGAAGGAGCCGCCCGAGATCCAGCCGCCCTTCTTCTTGCCGCCGTAGTAGTAGGAGCCGTTGACCGAGGTGCTGGACTTGCAGTTCTTGTCGCCGACGACCTGGTAGCCCTTGCCGAGGGTGTAGCTGTCGCGGTCGACGCAGCGCTTGTCGGGGTCGGAGGAGCACGCGGTCAGGGCCATGGCGAGCAGTCCCACGCCACCGAGTGCGACCGTGCCCGAGCGAAGTTGCCGGCGTGTGTCCGCCATGTCCGTGTCTCCCCCTTGGTCAGGCCGTGGGCCTGGTGTGCGTGTGTCCGGCGGACAGCTTAGAGATCAGTAAGAGCTCGTCCGGAGGCGGCCCGCCTCCCACCACCTCCCCTAAGGTCACTTTGTGCTCTTTGGAATGGTGTGCGCGCTCGGTGCCTCGGTCTGCTTCGGAACGGCCACCGTGTTGCAGGCGATGGCGGCGCGAGCGGCGGACGCGGACGGCGGTGACCGCGAGGGGACGGCGTTCGCGGTCACGCTGTTCCTGCGAGCGGTGCGGCAGTGGCGATATCTGGCGGGACTGGCCCTGGACGGGCTGGGGTTCCTGCTGCAGATCGCCGCACTGCGGTCGGTCCCGATCTACGCGGTCGGCGCGGCGCTCGCGTCGAGTCTCGCGGTGACCGCGGTGGTGTCGGCGCGGCTGCTGCGGGTCCGGCTGAGCGGGAGCGAGTGGGGCGCGGTGGGGGTCGTGTGCGCGGGGATGGCGCTGCTGGGGATCGCGTCGGGGACGGAGGGCGACCAGGCCGGCCCCGCGGCCTTGAAGTACGTGATGCTCGGGACGGCGCTGGCCGTGCTGGCGCTCGCGCTGCTGGGTGGGCGACTGCCGGAGCGGGGGCGGGCGCTGACGCTCGGGCTGGGGGCCGGGTTCGGGTTCGGGGTGGTCGAGGTGGCGGTGCGGTTGATCGACTCCCTCGCGCCGTCGGAGCTGCTGGCCAACCCGGCGACGTACGCGCTTCTCGTCGGTGGTGCTGCGGCCTTTCTGTCGCTGACCTCCGCGCTGCAGCGGGGGTCGGTGACCGCGGCGACCGCCGGGATGGTGATCGGGGAGACGATCGGGCCCGCACTGGTCGGGGTGGTGTGGCTCGGGGACCGCACCCGGGAGGGGCTGGCGTGGGTGGCGGTGCTGGGTTTCGCGGTGGCCGTCGCGGGGGCGTTGGCGCTGGCCAGGTTCGGTGAGGCCCCGGCGAATAACGCTCCGCAATCCGCTTCCCGAATTCCGTGAGCTTTGATCGAGTTACCGCCGGTACAACTCGGCAGAGCAAGTCATGCCGACCGAAAACCGATAAAGAGTCACGATCCGGACAGCCGAAGAAAGCTTCGTTGAATATTTGAACGAACCGTGAAGGTGCTGCGTATACGACGGGGTGAGCAGTAATCCCGTCACCGTCACCGTGGCCTATCACGTGGTGCCGGGCCGTGAGGCCGACTTCCACTCCTGGGGGTGGGCCATGCTGGCCGCGAGTGCGCGGCAGCCGGGCTTCCTGGGGGGTGGTGTTCTTGCCGACCGAGAGGCGGAGTGGCATGTCGTCTATCGCTTCGCCAGCGAGGGGACGGCCCGGGCCTGGGAGGATTCGCCCGCCCGGACCCAGTGGGACGCCCGGGCGGTGGGCTGCGCCCGGCAGACGGAGCGCAGAAGCGTGCGCGGCTCCAGGACGTGGTTCGACTCCCAGACCACCGCACCTCGGCCGCCCGCCCCGCCGGCGAAATGGAAAATGTGGTTCGTGAACATGAGCGCGGTTTTTCCGCCGGTACTCCTGTTCAATCTGATCGTTCTTCCTTATCTCGGCGGACTCAATCCGCTGATCCGCACGCTGTTGTTGTGCCTTTGTGTGACGGCTCTCGTCACCTGGATTCTCATGCCCCGGCTTCAGCGTTTCTTCAAGAAATGGCTGTATCCGCCGCTCCAGGCCCTTCGCGGACGGCACAAAAGACGGACCGCATAGGTCCGGAACGAACCGAGGGAGGTGGGCGGGTGAAGACCCTGCTCATCGACAATTACGACTCGTACACGTACAACCTGTTCCAGCTGGTCGCCGAGGTCAACGGCGAGGAACCGGTCGTCGTTCTCAACGACGAGGTCGGCGGCCTTCCCGATCTGGGGGCATATCTGGCGCAGTTCGACAATGTCGTGGTCTCGCCAGGCCCCGGGCACCCGGCCGACGGGCGTGACTTCGGACTGAGCGGCGCCGTTCTCGCCGAGTCGCCGATCCCCGTGCTGGGCGTCTGTCTGGGGCACCAGGGCATCGCGCTCGGCGAAGGCGGCCGGGTGGAGCCCGCCCCGGAGCCGCGGCACGGATATCTGTCGGCGGTCCGGCACGACGGACGGGATCTGTTCAGGGGACTGCCGCAGGACTTCACCGCGGTGCGCTACCACTCGCTGGCCGTGTCCGAGCCGCTCCCGCCGACGCTGGAGGCCACCGCCTGGGCCGAGGACGGTGTGCTGATGGGGCTCAGGCACCGCAGCCGGCCGCTGTGGGGCGTGCAGTTCCATCCGGAGTCCCTGCTCACCGACTACGGCCACCGCATGCTGGTCAACTTCCGCAATCTCACGGCGGAACGGGCCCGCAGGCCGCGTACGAAGAACACCGCCGTGCCTGCGCCCGAGGCGGTGATCCCCCGGCCCGCGCGCATCGTGCCGCAGCCCCGGCGGACCGCTCCCGCCCATCGGCTGCACACCCGGCGCATCGCGGGCGCGGTGGACACGGAGGCCGCCTTCACCCGGATGTACGCGGCATCGCCGCGGGCGTTCTGGCTGGACAGCGCCCTGGTCGAGGAGGGGCGGGCACGGTTCTCGTTCTTCGGTGACGACAGCGGTCCGCTCGCGGAGTTCGTCCGGTACGACGTCGAGAGCGGCCGGTGCGAGATCGAGCGGGCCGGGCGGCCGACGCGGAAAGTCGCGGCGAGTGTCTTCGACTATCTCGGACGGCAGTTGACGAGCCGCCGGGTGGACGGCTCCGGACTTCCCTTCGACTTCACGGGCGGCTATGTCGGCTACTTCGGTTACGAGACGAAGGCCGACTGCGGCTCGCCGAACCGGTACACCTCCGACGTCCCTGACGCCTGCTGGCTGTTCGCCGACCGGTTGATCGCCGTCGACCATCTGAAGAGGTTCACCTACGCGGTCTGCCTGGCCGAGGACACCCCGCAGGCCACGCGGGAGGCCGAGGACTGGCTGGAGAGCGCGCTGGCCCAGCTGACCTTCGTGGCCACCGAGCCGGACCCGGCGACCTCCCGGGCGAACGTCATGCCGACCGCCATGCCGACCACCCTGAGGACGGCCCCGACGACCGCCCCGATGACCGCCCTCGGACCATCCGCACCCGCCCCGACGAACGCCCCCGGACCATCCGCACCCGCCCCGCGGACCGACCCCGACCTCGGTGCCGCCGAGCCGTGGCTGGTGCGGGACCGGGCGGCCTATCTCGCCGACATCGAGGCCTGTGGACGCGAGCTGCGGGCGGGCACCAGCTACGAGGTCTGTCTGACGAACACGGCCCGGTTACCCGCCCCGCCGGACGCGTACGAGTTCTACCGGGTGCTGCGGCGGGTCAACCCGGCCCCCTACGCGGCGTTCCTGAGGTTCGGGGACGTCGACGTGGCCGGTTCCTCGCCGGAGCGGTTCCTGCGGATCACCCGCGACGGCGTCGCCGAGGCCCGGCCCATCAAGGGCACCGCACCGCGCGGGGCCGGACCGGAGGAGGACGCCCGGCTGCGGGACGCGCTGGCCGCGGACGACAAGACACGCGCCGAGAACCTGATGATCGTCGACCTGCTCCGCAACGACCTGGGGCGGGTGTGCCGGACCGGGTCGGTGCGGGTGACCCGGTTGATGGCCACGGAGACGTACGCGACCGTGCACCAGCTCGTGTCCACCGTGGAGGGGCGGCTGCGGGAGGGGATCGACGCGGTGAAGTGCGTGCGGGCCTGCTTCCCGGGCGGCTCGATGACCGGGGCGCCCAAGCTGCGCACGATGGAGATCATCGAATCCCTGGAGACCGAGGCCCGCGGGGTCTACTCCGGCGCCCTCGGCTATCTGGGGTGCGGTGGGGGCGCGGATCTCAACATCGTGATCCGTACGGCGGTGTTCGCCGACGGGCTGATGCAGCTCGGCGCCGGGGGCGCGATCGTCCTCGACTCCGATCCGGTCGCCGAGTACGACGAGATGCTGCTGAAGACGGCCGCCCAGATGCGGGCCCTGCACCTGCACACCGCGGACCGGACCGCGGAGCAGCGGCGGCACACGGCGCTGCACGCCGACGCCCGCGGGGGACACACGGCCACCGAGGAGCCCGTCCGATGACGACTGCGCATTCCGTGCTGTCCACGGCCGGCTTCGACGCCCCCGGCAATCTCGCCGCCCAGCTCGCCGATCTCGCGGAGCGGCACGGCTGGGTGGACCGGCCGGCCTTCCACCAGGGCCATCGGGCCTGGACCCACGGGGAGGTGCACGCGCTCGCGGCCCGGGCGGCCGGCGTGCTCGCCGGTCACGGCGTTCGGCCCGGCGACCGGGTGCTGCTGGCGCTGCCCGACGGGATCGCCTGGGTGACGGCCTTCCTGGCCGCCGCGCGTCTCGGGGCCGCCGCCGTCCTCGTCAACCCCGAACTCCCCGCGGCCGAGCACGCGTTCATGGCCGCGGATGCCGAGGCCGCGCTGTGTGTCACGGGGCCGGGTCTGGAGGACCGGTTCGCCGAGCGGCCCCGGCTCGGCGCCGACCAGCTGCTCGCGATGGCCGCCTCCGCCGCGCCGGCCGCCGCCCACCCGGTGGACGCGCACACGCCGCTGTACGTCCAGTACACGTCGGGCACCACGGGCCGTCCCAAGGGAGTCGTGCACACCCACGGCGACCCGAAGGCGTACCACGATCTGATCGGGCGGCGGCTGCTCAGGGTGACCGCGGACGACGTGACGCTCTCGGTGTCGAAGCTGTACTTCGCCTACGGGTTCGGGAACGCGTTCGTCTTCCCGCTGTTCTCCGGTTCCTCCGCCGTCCTGGTGGACCGCCGCCCGGCCCCGGCCGCCGTCGACGAGCTCGTCGTCCGGCACCGGGTGACACTGCTGTACTCGGTGCCGTCGGCGTACGCGGCGCTGGTGGCCGACCGGGGCAGCGGGCACCAGGCGTGCTTCGCCTCGGTGCGGGCCGCGGTGTCGGCCGGTGAGGGACTGCCGCAGGAGCTGGGCAGGCGGGTCTCGGACCTGCTCGGCGCGCCGGTGCTGGAGCAGATCGGCTCCACCGAGGCAGGTCACGCCTTCTGCGCCAACGGCTTCGACCACAACCGCCCGGGCACCGTGGGCAGGCCGGTGCCCGGCTTCGAGGTGGAGCTGCGCGACCGCGCGGGGCACCCGGCCCCGGACGGCACGGAGGGCGAACTGTGGGTGCGCGGCCCGACGGTGACGCCCGGCTATCTCAACCGGCCCGAGGAGACCGGGCGCGCCCTGGTCCGCGGCTGGCTGGCCACCCGTGACCGGGCGGTCCGGGAACCGGACGGCACCTTCCGGCATCTGGGCCGCGCCGACGACATGGAGATGGTCGGCGGCATCACCGTCTCCCCGCTGGAGGTGGAGGCCGTACTGCGCGCCCACCCGGCGGTGAAGGAGGTCGCGGTGGTGGCCGTCACCGACGGGGCCGGGGTGAGCCGGCTGCGGGCGTTCGTCGTCCCGGCCGTCCCGGACGGAACCGGCCGCGCGGAGGTCCACGAACTCCTGAGCCTCCAGAGCCCCCAAGGCCCTCAAGGCCCCCAAGGCCCCCAAGGCCTCCAGGGACTGCAGGAGGACCTCCTGCGGCTCGCACGCGAGCATCTGGCCGCCTTCAAGGTGCCCAGGAGCGTGAGCCTCGTCCCGTCCCTCCCCCGCACCCCCACCGGCAAGCTCCGCCGCCATCTGGTCCGGCAGGGCGCCTGGTGACCCGGCGGCAGACCCCTCGTACCCGCACCGCAAGAGAGGAACGGCCCCATGCGAGAGCAGCAACTCCCCTTCACCGACCGGGGGTTCTACCTGGGCCCGGTGTTCCGCCGGGCGGCCGACCGGCACGGCACGGTGTTCGTCACCCTGGACCGGCCGCTGGACACCCACCCCGCCCTCGGTGTCGATCTGACCTACCCGGCGCTGGCGGAGGTCGTCGAGGAGCTGTCCGGGCGGCTGTGGGAGGCGGGGGTGCGGCCCTCGGAACAGGTGGTCGTGCACAAGACGGACAACGTCGACATCGTGCTGCTGACCTGCGCGGTCTCCCGGATCGGGGCGGTGCCCGTGCTGCTCTCCCCCGGCCTGGCCGGTGAGGTGGCCGGGGAGCTGATCGAGCGGCTCGGGCAGCCGTGGCTGGTCACCGACCGGGCCAAGCTGGAAGGGCCGCTGAAGGGCGTCGGCCTCCGGGTGCGGCAGGTGCTGTCCGTGGACGCCGCGCCGGGAGCCGAGCCCCTGGAGAGGTACGCGGGCTGCGAGGTCCCGCCTCCCGTGCGCCTGCACCCGCGCGAACCGGCGCTGATCACCCACAGTTCGGGCACCACCGGCCTGCCCAAGCTCGCCGTGCACTGCGCGAACACCATGTGGAACCGGCTCGTACCGCAGAAGGCGATGGGCTGGCCGACGCGCGGGGAGACCGCGGCGCTGCACATGTCGTTCGTGCACTCGCGCTTCTACCATCTGCTCGGCGTCCTGCTGCACTTCGGGAGCCCGCTGGTGCTGATCACCGACCCCGATCCGGCCGCCGTGGGTCCGCTGCTCACCCGGCACCGGCCCGGCATCGTGGAGACGCACCCCAACACCTTCGTGCTGTGGGAGGAGCTGGCCGACGCGCCCGGTGCCCCGCTGTCCCGGGTGCGGTCGTACGGCTCGACGTTCGACGCGATCCACCCGCGCACGGTTCGGCGGCTGCTGAACGCCTCGAAGCGCCGTGCGCCCTGGCTGATCCAGCTGTACGGGCAGAGCGAGACGGGCCCGGTGGCCTTCCAGTGGTTCACCCGGCGCAGTGCGGCGCGCGCGGACGGGCGGCGGGTCGGGTTCGGCATACCCGGCTTCACGCGCGTGCGGGTGACGGGGCCGGGCGGTGAGCGGCTGGGCGCGGGCAGGAGCGGCCGCATCGAGGCCCGGACCCGGGGCCGCATCCTGACCTACCTCGGCTCCCAGGACCGCTACGACCGTCAACTGCACGACGGCTGGTGGGAGATGGGCGACATGGGCTACCGAGATCGCCTGGGCACCCTGCATCTGATCGACCGGGAGATCGACCAGATCGACTCGGTGCACAGCAATCTGGAGGTCGAGGACACCCTGATGGAGCGTCTGGAGGAGCTGCGGGAGGTCGTGATCGTGCCGGGCGCCGACCGGGAGCCGGTGCCGGTGGTGTGCGTGCGCGGGGAGCGGCCGCTGGACCCCGCGCGCTGGCGGGCGGCGACGGCGGATCTGCCGGCGATGGCCGAGCCGCGGCAGTGGCGGTTCGAGGAGCTGCCGATGACCGCGACCTGGAAGGTGAAGCGGGTGGAGATCAGCCGGATGCTCGCGGAGGGTGCGCGCGCGTGAGTCCGGTCGTGGTGGTCGGCGCCGGGCCCGTGGGCCTGTCGGCGGCGCTCGCGCTGCGGGCGCGCGGGCGGGAGGTCGTGCTGCTGGAGGCGGACCCGAAGGACCGTGAACGGCCGGGCAGCCGGGCCCTGTTCGTGCACCGCGAGACCCTCGCCCTGCTCGACGGGATGCAGCGGGGGCTGGCCGGCGAGATCACCGCGTACGGGCAGACCTGGCGGACCAGGAGGACCCTGTACCGGGGGCGCGAGGTGTACTGCCGCACCCATCCGCCCGCGCCGGGCCCGCCGCCGTTCACCAGCCTGCGCCAGGTGGACACCGAGCGCTTCCTGCGGGCCGCCTGCGAGCGGGCGGGCGTGGAGTTCGTGTGGGAGGCACGGGTGCTGGACGTCCGCACGTCGGCGACCGGGGTCCGGCTGGGCTGCGGGGACGGCAGGGAGTGGAGCTGCGAGTACGCCGTGGCCGCCGACGGCGCCCGGTCCGCGGTGCGGGACGCGCTGGGCATCGCGATGGAGGGCGAGCGGGGCGCGGGGTTCCATGTGGTCGTCGACGTGGCCCACCTGCCGGGTGCCGAGCCGCCGGCCGAGCGGGTCTTCCATTACGAGCATCCGGGCGTGGGCGGGCGCAGTGTGATGCGGGTGCCGTTCACCGGGGGCTTCCAGGTCGATCTCCAGTGCCGGGACGACGACACGGAGGAGGAGTTCGGGACCGAGGAGGCCGTACGGCGCTGGCTGCCGGCGGTCGTGGGCGAGGGTTACGGCGAGCGGATCCTGTGGGTGTCGACGTACCGCTTCCTGCGCAAGGTGGCCGCCTCGTTCACCGATCCGTACCGGCGGGTGCTGCTCGTGGGGGAGGCGGCGCATCTCTTCCCGCCGTTCGGGGCGCGGGGCATGAACAGCGGTATCGCGGACGCGGCGGCCGCGGCGCGGGCCGTCGTGGACGGGACGGTCGAGGACTTCGCCGACGTACGGCGGTCCGCGGCGCTGTTCAACAGTGCCGCGGCCGGTGCCGCGCTGGACCATCTGCGGCCCCGGCGCCGGATCGTCCGGGCCCGTCAGCGGGCGGCGGCCGCGCTCGCGCCGGTGCTGCCGTGGTGCGGTTCCTGGCTGGAGCACGCGCCCTACGGGCCACGGCACGGAGCGCCGGTGAACGCCGGCCGCAAGTACTGAGGAAGGAACGGCTGTGACACAACCGGTCATCGCGGAGGGGCTGTCGGCGTGGTCACCGGCCCACGGACTGGTGCCCGCCACGGAGCCGGCGCGGGCCCTGCTCGTCGCGGACTCCTGGCTGGTGCGGGACGGCAGGGTGCGTGGGCTCGAACGCCACCGCGAGCGGTTCCTGCGGGCCTGCGGCGAGGCGGGCGGACCGCCGTTGCGCAGGCTGCTGGAGTTCTGGCGGGACATGACCGAGGCGCTGCCCCGCTCCGGCGAGTGGTTCCCCCGCGTCGAACTCGCTGCCTCCTCACCGGAGTTGCGCCTGCTGCTGCGGCCCGCTCCCCCACTCGGGGCCGGCGTGCGGGTCTGGGCGGCCGGGCAGTCCGATCCGCGCACCGTGCCCCGCCGCAAGGGACCGGACCTCGCCGTCCTCGCCGGGGTGCGTGAGCGGGCGTCCGGTGCGGGCGCGGAGGAGGCGGTGCTGGTGGCGCCCTCCGGCAGTGTGCTGGAGGCGGCCACCGCGAGCGTGCTGTGGTGGGAGGAGGACACCCTGTGCCTGCCCCCGCCCCGGCTGCCGGTCCTGCCCGGGGTGACCGTCGCCCTCGTCCAGGAGCGGGCCCGGCGGGAGGGGATCCCGGTGGCGCACCGCGAGCGGACGGTGGCCGAGCTGGGCGGCCGTGAGGTGTGGCTGGTGAACGCGCTGCACGGAATCCGGCCGGTGACCGGGTGGATCGGGGGGCCGCTCGAAGCGGCTCCGGCGCAGCGCGCCCCACAATGGCGGGCATGGCTGGACAGCCTCATGGAGCCGCTGCCGAGCAGCTGAATTCCGCGGACGGAAAATGCGCCGGACCTCATGCGGTCCGGCGCATCAAAGGCTGCCCGAATTCAGTTCTTCGCTGCTTGAATTCAGCCCTTCGGGGCCGGTTGATAACCGCCCGGCACCATTCGCGTGGCGATGGCGATGCGGTTGTACGCGTTGATGACGGTCGCCGCCCAGATCAGCGCTGCGACCTGGGTCTCGTCGAAGACCTCCGCGGCCTCGGCGTAGACCGCGTCCGGCACCCGGCCGTCGTGGACCAGGGTCACGGCCTCGGTCAACGCCAGTGCGGCGCGCTCACGGCCGGTGAAGAAGGGGGTCTCCCGCCAGGCGTTCAGGGCGTGCACGCGCTGCTCGGTCTCGCCGGCCGCACGGGCGTCCTTGGTGTGCATGTCGATGCAGAAGGCACAGCCGTTGATCTGCGAGGCGCGGATCCGGATCAGTTCCAGGAGTTCCGGTTCGACCTTGGCGTCCTGGGCCGCCGAAACGGCGGCGGCATGCAGGGAACCCATCGCCGCGGACACGTCGGGGGTGATTTTCTTCAGGGCCACACGGGATATGGATACGTTCTCGCTCATGCGGTGACTCTATCCGCGCGACCCTATTCCGGAATGGCGAATCCCATGAACAGGCCGCGTTATTCGGGCAGTACCGCGCACAGTGCCTCCAGCGCTCCCGACCAGGCGTGGTCCGGTGGTGTCCCGTAGCCCACGACGAGCGCGTCGCGCCGCTCGACGCTGGCCTGCGGGTGCTGGTAGCGGTGCAGCCCGTGGACGGCGAGGCCCTGCCAGGCCGCCGCCCGCAGCGCCGGCTGCTCGGTGCCCGGGGGCAGCCGCAGCACCACGTGCAGACCGGCCGCGATCCCGGTGGCGTGGACCCGCGGGGCCCGCCGCGCGAGTTCGGCGACGAGGGTGTCGCGGCGGCGTCGGTAGCGCAGCCGGGCGGCGCGCACATGACGGTCGTAGGCGCCGGAGGTCAGGAACTCGGCGAGGGTCAGCTGATCGAGGGAGCCGCAGGCGTCGATGCCGCCCTTCGCCCGCAGCACCTCCTCCATGAGGCCGGGCGGCAGCACCAGCCAGCCCAGGCGGAGACCGGGGGCGAGGGACTTGCTGGCGGTGCCCGCGTGGACGACGTGGTCGGGGTCGAGGCCCTGGAGCGCGCCCACGGGCTGTCGGTCGTAGCGGAACTCGCCGTCGTAGTCGTCCTCGATGACCAGGCCGCCGGTGCGGCGCGCCCACTCCACGACGGCCGAACGGCGGTCGCGGTGCAGGGTGCCGCCCATCGGGAACTGGTGGGCGGGGGTGAGCAGCACCGCGTCCTGGTCGGTCAACTCCCCCGGGTCCGTGCCGCGTTCGTCGAACGGCAGCGGCACGGTCCGCAGACCGGCGGCCGCGAGCAGGTTCCAGTGGACGTCGAGTCCGTACGACTCCACGGCGACCGTGCGCGCGCCCCGGGCCCGCAGCGCCGCTCCGAGGAGGCGCAGGCCTTGCGAGAAGCCGGCGCAGATCAGAATGTGCTCGGGGTCGGCGCGCACCCCGCGCGCGCGGGAGAGGTAGCCGGCGAGGGCGGTGCGCAGTTCGACGCGGCCGCGCGGGTCGCCGTAGTCGAGGGCCTGGTACGGGGCGGTGGCGAGGGCGCGGCGGGCGGCCTTGAGCCACTGCGCGCGCGGGAAGGAGGCGAGGTCGGGGGTGCCGGGGACGAGGTTGTGGGCGGGCTGGCCGGGTGGACGGGAGCGGGGCGCGGTGCCCGTCGGCGGTACGGCCGTGCCGGCCCGCTGCCCCGATGGCGTGGGAGGTGCCCCCGCGGCGACTCGCCCCACGGCGACGGGCCCCGCGGCCACGGACCCCGTCGCGGCGTGCCCCGTCGCGACGCGCGTGCCCGAGCCCTGGCGGGCGGTGAGCCAGCCCTCGGCGACCAGGTCGGCGTAGGCGTCGGCGACGGTGTTGCGGGCGATGCCCAGGTCGGCGGCGAGGGAGCGGGAGGAGGGCAGCCGGGTGCCGGGGGCGAGGCGGCCGGTGCGGACGGCCTCGCGCAGGGCGTCGGTGAGGCCCCGCCGAATGCCTCCTCCGGTCGGTTCCAGGTGCAGGTCGACGCCGAAAGTGGCCCATGGTTTCGCCATGGAAGTGGACCATACCCTTGGGCTGCCCTGCTCGTAGGGTCGAGCCATGACCACAGAGCAGACCGTCCCGCACGCCCCCGAACACGCGCCCCGCCTGGCCTGGGCCCAGCACGCCCCCGAGGTCTACAAGGCGATGCTGCGCCTCGACACGGCCGCCCGGAAGGGTCTCGATTCCCGGCTGCTGGAGCTGGTGAAGATCCGGGCCTCGCAGCTCAACCACTGCGCGTTCTGCCTCGACATGCACTCCAAGGACGCCCTCGCCGCCGGTGAGAGCGTCGAACGGATCATCCAGCTCGGCGCGTGGGAGGAGTCGCGGCACTTCTACACCGAGAAGGAGGTCGCGGCCCTCGCCCTGACCGACGCCGTCACGGTCCTCACCGACGGCTTCGTGCCGGACGAGGTGTACGAGCAGGCCGCCAAGCAGTTCGAGGAGGCCGAGCTGGCCCAGCTGATCGCCGCGATCACGGTGATCAACGCGTGGAACCGGTTCGGTGTGACCTGCCGTATGGTCCCGGGCCACTACGAGGCGGGTCGGCACCAGTGAGTCGTACGGACGTCCTGGACCGCGAGGTCGCGCGGGCCCTGTCCGAACTCAGCGCCACCGCGAAACGGGGCCTCGGCGACCCGGCCCTCGCCGAACTCGTCGTCATCCGGGCCTCGCAGCTCAACCAGTGCGCGTTCTGCCTGGACATGCATCTCACGATCGCCCGCGAGCACGGGGTGAGCGAGCAGCAGCTGGATCTGCTCGCCGCGTGGGAGGAGGCCGAGGGGGTCTACGACGAGCGGGAGCGGGCCGCGCTCGCGCTGACGGAGGCGGTGACCGTGCTGACGGAGGGGGGCGTCCCGGACGGCGTGTACGCCCGAGCCGCCCGGCACTTCGACGACCGTGGACTCGCCCATCTCGTCGGCCTGGTCGTCGCCATCAACAACTGGAACCGGGTGATGGTTGCCCGCCGCGTCGCACCAGGGGGGTACACGCCGTGAGGAAGGTCGACGTCTTCCGTGCCCTGCACAGGAACCGCCTGCCGGACGACCCCCTCGTCCTGCCCGGCCCTTGGGACGCGGTCAGCGCGCGGGTGTGCGAGGAGGCCGGTTTCCCGGCGCTGGCCACGCCCAGCGCCGGGATCGCGGCCGCGCTCGGCCACGAGGACGGGTCCACGCCGGCCGACGAGATGTTCGCCGCGGTGGCGCGCATCTCCCGGGCCGTGGACGTGCCCGTGTCGGCGGACGTCGAGGGCGGGTACGGGCTGGCGCCGAAGGAGCTGGTGGAGCGGCTCCTCGAGGCGGGGGCCGTGGGCTGCAATCTGGAGGACTCCGAGAGCGGCACCCTCAAGGACCCGCGCCGGCACGCCGACTGGCTCGCCGAGGTGCGGCGGGAGGCCGGTGACGAGCTCTTCGTCAACGCCCGCGTGGACACCTTCTCCTACGGCGACGGCGACCCCGGTCGGGCCATCGAGCGGGCCGCGTTGTACGTGGCCGCGGGCGCCGACTGCGTCTATCCGATCGGCGCCCCGGAGAAGCTGCTGCCCCTGCTGCGGTCCGGGATCCAGGGGCCGGTCAACGTGTTCGGGCGCCTCGACGGCGAGGGCCCCTCACCCACCGAACTCGGTGAACTCGGGGCCACTCGCGTCACGTTCGGGCCGGGCCTGCAGCGCTGGGGGGCGCTGGCACTGCAGGGGATGGTCGGCGAACTGTCGAAACGGTGATCAGGACAGCCACGCCTTCCAGGTCGACGCGTGGCCGTCCACCCACTTCTTCGCCGCCTCCTCGGGCGTCAGCTTCTGGTCGGCGATCATCAGGGAGACCTGGTTCTGGTCCTCCGTCGTCCACTTGAACTTCTTCAGGAAGGCCGCCGCCTTGCCGCCGGACTTCGCGAAGTCCGTGTTGAGGTACTTCTGCAGCGGGGTGTGCGGATAGGCGCAGGCGACCTTCGCCGGGTCCGCGTCGCAGCCCTCCTTGTAGGCGGGCAGTTTCACCTCGGTCATGGGGACCTTCTCGAACAGCCACTGGGGGGCGTACCAGTAGGTCAGGAAGGGCTTCTTCTCCTTGGCGAACTGCTTCATCTGGGTGATCTGCGCGGCCTCCGAACCGGCGAACACCACCTGGTAGTCCAGCTTGAGGTTCTTCACCAGCGCCTTGTCGTTGGTGACGTAGGACGGGGAGCCGTCCATCAGCTGGCCCTTGCCGCCGCTCTCCGCCGTACGGAGCTGCGAGGCGTACTTGTTGAGGTTCTTCCAGTTCGTGACGTCCGGGTGCTGCTTGGCGAAGTAGGTCGGCACGAACCAGCCGATGTGCCCGGTCACGCCGAGTCCGCCGCCCGGCGTGATCGTCTTCTTGTCCTTGACGTACCGCTGTTCCTGCTCGGGGTGGCCCCAGTCCTCCAGGATGGCGTCGACCCGGCCCTGGCTGAGGGCGTCCCAGGCGGGCACCTCGTCGACCTGGACGGTGTCGACCCGGTAGCCGAGCTTGTGCTCCAACAGGTACTGGGCGACGGCCACGTTGGCCTGCGCGCCGACCCAGGACTGCACGGACAGGGTCACGCTCTTGGCGCCCTGGGCGTTGGCGAAGGGCGAGGCCTGCTTGGTCATGTCGGCGGCACCGCAACCGGTGAGCAGCATCAGGGCACCGACGCCCGCGATCGCACGTACTCGCATGTCAGGCTCCCTTCCCCGGGCGGCGTTCCGTCGGCTGGGTGACCCGGTCGAGCATCAGGCCGAGGCAGACGATCGCGGCGCCCGCGACCAGGCCGGTCGCCAGGTCGCCCTGGGCCAGGCCGAAGACGGTGTCGTAGCCGAGCGCGCCTCCGCCGACCAGACCGCCGATGACGACGACGGCGAGGACGAGGACCACGCCCTGGTTGACGGCGAGCAGCAACGCGGGCCGGGCAAGCGGGAGCTGCACCTGGCGCAGCTGCTGCCAGCTGGTCGCGCCGAGCGAGCGCGAGGACTCCATCGCGGCCGGGTCGACCTGGCGCAGGCCCTGGGTGGTGATGCGGACGACGGCGGGCAGCGCGTAGACGACGGCCGCCGCGGCGGCGGGCGCACGGCCCACGCCGAACAGGGCGACGACCGGGATCAGGTACACGAACTGCGGCATCGTCTGGAAGACGTCCAGGACGGGCCGGAGCAGGCGCTCGACGCGGTCGCTGCGGGCCGCCGCTATGGCGGTCGCGAAGCCCAGGACGAGGGTGACGGCGACGGCCGCGAGCACCTGCGACAGGGTGTCCAGCGCGGGTGTCCATACGCCGAGGACGCCGATCGCGGCCATGGCGAGGACCGCGGTGAGCGCGGTGCGCCAGGTGCCGATCAGCCAGGCGAGGGTGGCCACGACGAGCAGCACGGACCACCAGGGCAGCCCCTGCAGACCGTCGCGGACCGGGTCGAGGATCCAGGTGGTGAAGTGGGCCGCCCAGTCGGCGGTGCCGCCGATGACGGGAACACCGGAGTAGAGGTGGGCCGTCATCCAGTCGACGGCCCGGTTGACGGGCTCGGCGATGTTCAGGGTCCAGGCGTCGGGCCAGTCGACACGGCCGAGCAGCCGTCCGGCGACCGCCACGACGACGGTCCCGGCGAGGGCGTACGCCCATCCGGCGCGCCCCCGTCCCTCGGTGCTGTCGTCCGCCGCGCCCGCCGCACCGGTCACCCGGTCGAGGACGACGGCCAGCAGCACGATCGGGATGCCGGCCGCGAGGGCCGCGCCCACGTCGACCGAGGCCAGTGCCTGGTAGACGCGGTCACCGAGGCCGGCGGCGCCGATCACGGACGCGATGACGGCCATGGACAGCGCCATCATGATGGTCTGGTTGAGGCCGAGGAGGAGTTCCTTGCGGGCCAGCGGGACACGGGCGGTCAGCAGTCGCTGGCGGGCGGTGGTGCCGAGCGACTCGACCGCCTCCAGGACCTCCTTGTCGGCGCCCTGGAGGCCGAGCGCGGTGAGGCGGGCCATGGGCGGGGCGGCGTAGACGACGGTCGCGAGGACCGCGGCGGGCACGCCCATGCCGAAGACCAGGACCACCGGGAGGAGGTAGGCGTAGGCGGGCATGACCTGCATGGTGTCCAGGACCGGGCGCAGGACCTTGTCCATGCGGCGGGACAGCCCGGCGGCGAGCCCGAGCAGGACGCCGACGACGACCGAGGCGAGCACGGCGACGACCATCAGGGCGAGGGTCTGCATGGTGGGGACCCACATGCCGAGCAGCCCGCAGGCGAGGAACGCGGCCGCCGTGCCCACGGCGAGCCTGACGCCGGCGACCCGCCAGGCCACGAGGGCACCGAACGCGGTGACGCCGGCCCAGCCCGCGCCGAGCAGGACGAGGTACACGGCGCGTACGGAGATCACGACCGCGTTGCTGACGTAGCCGAAGAAGTAGAGGAACAGCGGGTGGCTGTCGCGGTTGTCGATGATCCAGTCGCTGGCGCTGCCGAGCGGCTTGGTGAGGTCGACGGTCAGGGCGGTCGGCCAGCTGCCGCTGGCCCAGCGGGCGTTGGCGAGGGGGACCAGAACGGCTGCGGCGAGGGCGATGAGCAGCAGCTTGTGGACGGCCCGGTGCCTGAGCAGACCGGTGGGCAGGGCGCGGGGTGTGGACGCGGTGACGGTAGCCATCAGACGGCCTCCTCGCGGAGCTCCGTTCCGGTGGCTCCCGGGCGGGGCCCCGTCCCTGCGGTCCCCCCGCGCAGCTCCGTTCCGGCGACCACGCCGAGCAGTCGCTCGTGGTCGACGACGCCGAGACAGCGTCCGTTCTCCACGACGCAGGCCGGCCTGCCGCTGCCGGCGACGACCTTGATCGCGTCGGCGACCACGGCGTTCGGGGCCAGCGCGCCCGGGTGGGTCGGGCCCGCGCAGTCGCCGGGCTTCATGGCCCTGCGGACCGTCATGACCTGCTCGCGCGGGACGTCCCGGACGAACTCGCGGACATAGCCGTCGGCCGGGGAGCCGACGATCTCCTCCGGGGTGCCCAGCTGGACGACCTTGCCGTCGCGCATCAGGGCGATGCGGTCGCCGAGCTTCAGCGCCTCGCTCAGGTCGTGGGTGATGAAGACCATCGTGCGGCCCTCCTCGCGGTGCAGGCGCACGACCTCCTCCTGCATGTCCCGCCGGATCAGCGGGTCGAGCGCGCTGAACGGCTCGTCGAAGAGGAGGACCTGCGGGTCCACCGCGAGCGCCCGCGCCAGACCGACGCGCTGCTGCTGCCCGCCGGAGAGCTGGGAGGGCTTGCGCTGCTCCATGCCCTCCAGGCCGACCTTGGCGACGACCTCGGCGGCCCGGGCCCGGCGCTCGGCCTTTCCGACGCCCTGGATCTCCAGGCCGTAGGCCACGTTGTCGAGGACCGTGCGGTGCGGGAGGAGGCCGAAGTGCTGGAAGACCATCGCGGCGCGGTGCCGGCGCAGTTCACGCAGCCGGGACTTGTCCATCGCACGGACGTCCTCGCCGTCGATGCAGATCGTGCCCGCCGTCGGCTCGATCAGCCGGGTCAGACAGCGCACCAGCGTGGACTTGCCGGAGCCGGACAGGCCCATGACGACGAAGACCTCGCCCTTGCGGACGTCGAAGCTCACGTCACGGACGGCGGCCGTGCAGCCCGTCTGCGCGCGCAGTTCGGCGGGGTCCAGGGCGGACAGCTCGCCGTCCTCGGGGACGCGGTCCGCCTTGGGGCCGAACACCTTCCACAGTCCGTCGACGGAGAACACGGCATTGTCCGTCGTCGGCGGCTTCTCCATGGTCGCGGTCGTACTCATCACGCACCACCTCCCAGCAGGTCCACTGCTTTCTCACCGACCATGAGCACCCCGATCATGGGGTTCACGGCGGTCATGGTCGGGAACACCGAGGCGTCCGCGATGCGGATGCCGTCCAGGCCGCGGATCCTCAACTCGGGGTCCACGACGGCCAGTTCGTCTTCGGCGGCACCCATGCGGCAGGTGCCCGCCGGGTGGTACACGGTGTGCGCGACCTTGCGCGCGTACTCGCTCAGCTCCTCGTCACCCGTGATGTCGGGGCCGGGGCACACCTCGCGCTTGAGCCAGCCGGCGAGCGGTTCGGTCGCCGCGATCTCGCGGGCGATCCTGATCCCGTCGACGAGGGTGCGGCCGTCGTAGTCGTCCTCGTCGGTGAAGTAGCGGAAGTCGAGGGCCGGCTTGACCTCGGGGTCCGCACTCGTGAGGTACAGGCGGCCGCGGCTCTTCGGCTTGGGGATGTTCGGGGTCATCGAGACGCCGTACGCCGGGCGTTCGTAACCGAGGCGTTCGGGGTTGTCGGTGAAGGGGACCTGGTAGAAGTGGAACATCAGGTCCGGGCCCGCGTGTTCGGGGTCGCGGCGCACGAACAGGCCCGCGTCGGAGTCCATCGCGGAGTTCTCGGGGATCGGGCCGTTCGTCTCCCAGACGATGACCGACTCGGGGTGGTCGAGGAGGTTCTCGCCGACGCCCGGCAGGTCGAGGACGACCGGGATGCCGAGTGCTTCGAGGTCCTTGCGGGGACCGATGCCGGAGTGCAGCAGGAGGCGGGGCGAGTCGACGGCGCCCGCGCACAGGACGACCTCGCGGCGGGCCCTGATCAGGCTCTCCTCGCCGTCCTTGGACCGCACGTGCACGCCCTGCGCTCGCGTGCCGTCCAGCTCCAGCCGGTACGCCCAGGTCTCCAGCAGGATCGTGAGGTTGGGCCGCTCGTCCATCACCGGGTGCAGATACGCCACCGACGCCGAGGAACGCTTGTTGTTCTCCGGGTGGTAGGCCAGGTCGAAGAAGCCGACGCCGTCGTCGAAGGGCTTCTTGTTGAAGCCCTCGATCCGGGGCACCTGAACGGCCTTCTGGGCCGCGTCGACGAAGTCGCGGGCGATGGCGTTGCGGTCCTTCTCGTCGACCGGGACGATGTTGTTCTTCAGCCGCGCGTAGTACGCCTCCATCGGCACCGCGCCCCAGCCCTTGGCACCGGCCTCCTCCCACTCGTCCCAGTCGGACGGCAGCGGCTTGAAGGCGATGAGGGTGTTGTGGGAGGAACAGCCGCCGAGGACCCGGGCGCGGCTGTGCCGGATGTGCGAGTTGCCGCGCGGCTGCTCGGTGGTGGGGTAGTCGTAGTCGAGCTCTCCGCCGAGCAGGCCCATCCAGCGGCGCAGGGTGAGGACGTCGTCCCTGCCGACGTCGCTCGGGCCGCCCTCGATGACGGCGACGGTGACGTCGGGGTTCTCGGTGAGGCGGGAGGCTATGACGGAGCCTGCCGTTCCGCCGCCGATGACGACGTAGTCGTACTCGTGTTTGGCATCGGGCATGGGGGTACTCCAGGGAGGTCTTGAGGAGGGGAGAGGAGGGCGAGTGGGCTCAACCGGCGAACCAGCGCACCGGCTTCGGCGCGAGGTTCTGGTAGACGTGCTTGCTCTCGCGGTACTCGGCGAGCCCGGCGGGGCCGAGCTCGCGGCCCACTCCGCTCTTGCCGAAGCCGCCCCACTCCGCCTGCGGGAGGTAGGGGTGGAAGTCGTTGATCCACACGGTGCCGTGGCGCAGCCGGCCGGCGACCCGGCGGGCACGGCCGGCGTCGGTGGTCCAGACGGCGCCGGCGAGGCCGTACTCGGTGTCGTTGGCGAGGGCGATCGCCTCGTCCTCGGTGCGGAAGGTCTCGACGGTGAGGACCGGTCCGAAGACCTCCTCCCGCACGACCCGCATCTCGCGGTGGCAGCGGTCGAGAACGGTCGGCTCGTAGAAGTAGCCGTCGGCGGGCCGCTCGGGCGAGGGCTCGGGACGCCGGCCGCCGGAGCGCAGCACGGCGCCCTCTTCCAGTGCGGAGGCGACGTAGGACTCGACCTTGTCGCGCTGCTGCTCGGAGACCAGCGGCCCGCACTCGACGCCGTCCTCGGTGCCGCGGCCGAGCCGGATCGCCGAGGCCCGGCGGGCGAGTTCGGCGACGAAGCGGTCCCGGACGGACTCCTCGACGATGAGGCGGCCGCCCGCGGAGCAGACCTGGCCACTGTGGATGAAGGCGGCGTTGAGGGCCTGGTCGACGGCGGTGTCGAAGCCCTCGGGGGTGGCGCAGGCGTCGGCGAAGACCACGTTGGGGTTCTTGCCGCCGAGTTCGAGAGCGACCTTCTTCACGGTGGGGGCGGCGGCCTGGGCGACCTTGGTGCCGCTGATCAGACCACCGGTGAAGGAGACCAGGTCGACATCGGGGTGCTCGGAGAGCCGGGCCCCGACGGTGTGACCGGGGCCGGTCACGATGTTGGCCACGCCTTCCGGCAGACCGGCCTCGACCAGCAGCTCGATGAGCGCGATCGTCGTCATCGGGGTGATCTCGCTCGGCTTGACCACGAAGGTGTTGCCGGCCGCGAGCGCCGGGGCGATCTTCCAACTGGCCTGGAGGAGCGGGTAGTTCCAGGGAGTGATCAGCGCGCACACACCGATGGGCTCGTGCACGACGACGCTGTGGATGTCGGGCGAGCCGGCGTCCACGACCCGGCCGGGCGCCTCGGCGGCGACGAGGTCGGCGAAGTAGCGGAAGGCGTCGGCGACACAGTCGATGTCGACCCGGCCCTCCTCCACCGTCTTGCCCGCGTCCCGGCTCTCCAGGAGTCCGAGCTCTTCGCGGTCGCGTACGAGAAGATCGGCGACGCGACGCAGCAGTGCGGCGCGTTCGGCGACGGGGGTGAGCGGCCAGGGGCCCTGACCTGAGTCGAAGGCCCGGTGGGCGGCGGCGACCGCCAGATCGGTGTCCTTCTCGTCACCCTCGGCGACCACGGCGAAGGGCCGCGCGTCGGCGGGGTCGAGGATGTCGCGGGTGGCTCCGGAGACGGCTGCGCGCCATTCGCCGCCCGCGTGGATGGTGTGCGGCTCCTGCCGCGCGTGCTGTCCGGCCATGATCGGTGTTGCCTTCCGTTCCTGTTCGACTCCCCTGGGTCACACGCGTGTCACTCACGGGGACCGTCGTCGCATGCCCCCGCGCCTCGATTGCATGCGCAATCGATGACCGAAAGTGTGCTGGCTCACTGGACATGCGGACAAACAGGGCGAAAAGTACGCTGGACGTGCCCACCGTGGAGGAGACGCCATGACACGGAGAGTGCGGACCGGCAGGGCGCTGCCCCTGCGGGTGACCGGCACGGCGGCGAGTGCGGCCCTTCTTCTGTCGTCGGCCCTTGTTCTGTCCCCGCTCCCTCTGTCTCCGGCCCTGGCCACGGCGGCTGCCGACGATCCGAGCGCCCGCGAGCTGGTCGACCAGGCGAAGAAGAACCTCCTCGACGCCGAGTCCGTGCGTCTGAAGCTGACGGACCGCAGTGCGCAGGCCCGGGCCGGCAGGACCCAGCCCGTCTCGATGGACCTCGCCCTCGACCAGGACGGCAACTGCGCCGGGTCGATGCGGATGGGCTCCGGCGGCGGCAGTGTCGAGATCGTCAAGCGGGGCGCCGAGGTGTGGATGAAGCCGGACACCGCGTTCTGGAAGGCACAGGTGCCGGGCGGGCAGGGCGACGCGGTCGCCGAGCTCTTCAAGAACCGCTACATCCACGGCTCCACCGACGACGTCATGCTCAAGGGCATGGCCGACATCTGCGATCTGACGTCCTTCCAGAAGGAGATCACCGCCGACTCCTCCGACGCGGAGCGGCTCACGAAGGGCCGGGAGACGAGGATCGACGGCACGGACGTGATCCCGCTGAGGGGCACGTCGGAGGGGAAGAAGGCGGTCCTGTACGTCACTTCGGACGCGCCGCACCGGCTGGTGCGGGCCACGCAGCGGGGCGACGGGACCGACATGGCCCTGTCCTTCTCGGACTACGGCAGGCCGGTCCCGTCGAAGACGCCCTCGGCGGACGAGAGCGTGGACGTGGGCAAGCTCCAGGACGAGTTGCAGGGCGTGTGACCGGCCCCGGCCGGGCCCGGGTTCGGTCGACCGCGTCCGGCCGGGCCCCGGTTCAGTCGACCGATGCCGCGTCGCAGGCGTAGGGCGCGCAGAAGCCGGAGAGAGCGGTGGTCAGCAGTTCCAGTTCGTCCGCGCCGCCGTCGTCCTCCTGACCGTACGCGGCGATCGCGTAGATGAGGCCGTCCTGGGCGACGAACCGCTCGTCGTAGACGTGCCAGGGGCCCACGTCCGGCTCGCCGCTGAGGGTGTCGGCCCGGTACTCCAGGCGTTCGCCCGTGAAACCGTTCTCCTCGACGGGCCGCAGGTCCAGCTTCTCGAAGCCGTCCGGCTTGGCGGTGTCGGCGGAGAGGTACAGCTCGAACGACGCCTCCGGGGACTCCTCCGCGACCTGGTACACCTGGATCCGGCGTTCGCCGTCCGCGCTGCGGAAGTTGACCACGTCGATGCCGAACCGGGACGCCACGGCGGTGCGCGACCAGCCCACGGGCCGTGCGATACGGAAGCCCTGTTGGTCCTCGTACAGCTCGTACCCGGCGGGGAGTTCGGGCGCCGAGGCGAGCGGGGACGCGGTGTCCTCGGTCGGTGAGGGGGCCGGCGACTCGTAGGGGTCGCTCTGCTGGGAGACGATCCCGGTGGGCGTCGGGCTCGCGCCGCCGGCCTTGTCGTCCCCGTCGTCGCCGACGACCGTCGTCAGCACCAGGGTCACGGCGACCCCCACAGCGGCGACCCCGACGAGCGCGGACCACACGAGCCGGCGGTTGGTCCCGGTGGGAGCCTCGGGAACGGCCGTCGGGACGGTGGTCGACCAGGCGGACCCCGACCACTCGGCCGACGGCACGGACCCGCCGCCGATCTGCTCGACCGAGGACCAGCCGCCGGAAGCGTCGGCAGCGCCGGGACCGTGCCAGGTGCTGCCACCCCCGGTTCCGGGCCAGCCGGCGGGAGGGGAGGGCGGGGGCGGGGGCTGCGGGGAGGAGGGCGGGCCGGCGTTCGGCCCCGCGGAGCCGATGCCCGCGCCCACGTCCACGGTCCGATCGGGGTCCGCCCCCATCCCGTCCGCCCCGTCCGCCCCGGCAGCCGGCGGCCAGACGGGCGCGACGGGAGGCGCCGTGGGTGTGCGGGGGCCGTCAGCCGACGGTCCGGCGCCCCCTTCGGCATCCCGGGCCCCGGGAACCCCCGGCGGCCACGTCGGCACCGCGCCCGGCAGGGCCGGTGGCGGCGGCGTGACCGGACCGGTCGCGGCCCCGCTCCCGTCCCCGTCCTCCCACCGCTGCGTCTCCTCGTTCCAGTACCGCGCTCCCCCGCTCATGGCGTTCCCTCCCCGCTCGCCCCGCAGCGCTCTCTCACAACCCCAGCAGCCCCGCCACGGCCCCCGCGGACGCGACCAGTCCGACCAGCGCCTGCGAGTCGTCCAGCAGTGCCCGCAGCCGTTCGCGACGGGTCGGTCCGGCCTGGCCCGTCGTGACGATCTCCTCCTCCGTCTCGGCCAGCGCGGTGTCCAGCGCGGCCGTCTCGTCGGTGGCCCGCAGTCGCGTGAGGTCCTCGCGGAGTTCCCGTACGGCGGTCAGGAGCGCCTCGGCGGCCTCGTCCCGCTGGGGCGTCGTACCGTGGTGGCTCTCGGCGTGCGCGTGGCTGCCGATGGCGAAGGTGCTGCCGTGCACACCGCCGCTGATGCTGACGCCTGGCTCATCCGTTGCCATTGCCGCTGGTTCCCTTCTGTGGCGCGGCCCCCGAGCCGCCGGTGGTGGAGGACGCGGTGGCGTTCTTGCCCACCGCGAACGTGCTGCCGTGGACGCCGCCCTCGACGTTCACACCGCCGCTGCTGATGTTCACGATCTTCTGGACGAACTCGCCGGTCTGGTATCCGGATTCGGCCAGCGCGGTCAGCACGCCGTGCGCGACCCGGTCCTGCACGCTCCGCAGGTAGCGGTAGGCGTCCATCTCCTGGAAGCGGGACCCCTCGTCCGTCGAACCGAGCTCCCGCACCGACAGCGCCGGACCGTCGGGCAGCGCGCCCGCGTAGCCGCCGGTCAGCAGCTTCCACGCGTACCCCACGCCCCTGCCGAGGGTGGCGAGGGAACGCGCCGCGGAGCCCGGCACGCGCGCCACCGCCCAGGCGGCCTTGCCGAGCACGTTGTTGTGCCGGTAGGTGTGGGCCGTGCGGTCGGCGTCCTTGAAGTCCTCGCGCACCGGCAGCAGCACATGCGGGGCGATCTCCAGCATGAGCATCCGGCCCTGGGTGTGGACGCGCACGAAGACCGTGACGACCAGCTCCTCCTCCCAGCCGCCGACCCGGATCCGCAGGAAGTGGCGCCGCTTCTCGGCGCCCTCCTCGACCGCGCGCGCCCGGTGGTCCTCGAAGGCCTGCGGGTGGTACGGCGCCTCCTCGCGCCGTCGCAGCCCCTCCGCGGGCAGGAACACGCACTCGTCGATCTCCAGCCAGCGCAGCCGGTCGCGGACCGTGTGCCCGGCGAACTCGGAGGGCAGCCGCAGCTGTTCGAGCAGCGGGCGGATCTTCTCCAGGACCGCCCGGTTGTTCAGCGGCAGTTGTTCCTTCTTCATCTCGTCGGGCCGCAGCTCGACGGCGATCACCCAGGTCTCGTAGGCGGCCCCGGCCCCGCAGAAGGGACGCTTCTCGTGGTACATGACCAGCGGCGCGTGCTGCTCGATCCGGATGCGCTGCTTGAGCCGCTGGAACCGCTGTCCCTCGGCGCGCTCGGCGGGGTCGCCGGCCGCGTCCGGGAAGCGCTGCGGGGACAGTTCCGCGCCCACCGCCCTGGCGAACTGGCCGCGCTGCGCGGCCACGCACACCGCGATCAGCGCGAAGACGACGACCAGCAGCCAGGCCTGCGCGGGCCCGATCAGCCCGCTGACCCCGTCGAAGTCGGGGAACAGCAGATCGGACAGGTCGGAGGAGTCGTCGTAGGAGCTGTACGAGTCGCCGAACGGGCCCGAGTCGCCGTAGGACGACGAGTCGCCCTCGCCCCCGCCGAAGGCGACGACGAGGGCGAGGATCAGGAACATCGCGAAGACGAGACGCCCCCACCAGCGCATGACGAAGGCCGGCACCCGGCGGTACAGCGGCGGGTTCACGCCCTTGCCCCGGACCCATGAGGCGGCCGCGAGCATCAGGCTGGGACCGAGGAACACGAACAGCAGCCCGCCGGTCAGCGGCAGCCCGATCACCCACAGGCCGAGGATCAGCCCGGCCCACAGCAGCTCCTGGCGCCGGGCCCGCAGCGCGTGCGCGAGCACGCGGGCCGCGTCGAGGCCCAGCGAGGGCGCCACGATCCGCTGTTCGTTCAGGTGCAGTTGCTCGATGACCCGATCCCGGTATCCGGAATCCAGGTAGGTGCCCGCGCACAGCAGCCGGGTCGCCTCGCTGGCGTGCGGCGGCGTGGCGGGCCCCGGCGGCGCCGCAGGAGGTGGCGCGCCGCCCTGCGTCGGCTGCGGTTGCTGAGGCACGGATGTAGTACTCACGCCACTCCCCCGATGCGTGCAAGGACCTTGCCCAGTGCTGTTGTTGACGAGGAATCAGCATAGGGGTGCGGGTGGGGTCGGGAAACCGGAATGTCCCGACCTGTGGACAACGACCGATTCCTTTGACTAATGTCAAAGATTATGGACCCGGTGTCGACAGAGCACGTGGCGGAGTTCCGCCGGTTCAACCGCTACTTCACCCGCCGTATCGGCGCCCTGGACGACCACTACCTCGGCCAGGACCGACCGCTCGGCGAGGCACGGCTGCTGTTCGAGATCGGCGAGGGAGTCTCGCTGCGCGAGCTCAGGACCCGGCTCGGGCTGGACGCCGGATACCTGAGCCGGATGACGAAGACCCTCCAGGCGCAAGGCATGGTCCGGATCAGCGTCCACCCGGCCGACAGCCGACTGCGCATGGTCGAGCTGACCCGCGCCGGAAGAACCGAGCTCAAGGAGCAGAACCGCCGGGCCGACGCCCTCGCGGCCGGCCTGCTCGACGGGCTCACCGGGCCCCAGCGCGAGCAGCTCACCGAGGCCATGAGCACCGCCCAGCGCCTGCTGCGCCTGGCCGCCATCACCGTGGCCCCGGTCGACGGCGCCGCCCCCGACGCCCGCGCCTGCCTCGACGCCTACGCCGCCGACATCGACGCCCGCTTCCCGGAGGGCTTCGACAGGTCCGACCTGGTGCGGCCCGAGGAGGTCTCCGGAGCCGCCGGCGCGTTCTTCGTGGCGTACGAGGAGGGCCGCCCGGTGGGCTGCGGCGCACTGCGTCGACTGGAGCCGCGGATCGGGGAGCTCCGGCATGTGTGGGTGCACCCGGACGCCCGCCGCCTGGGCCTCGCCCGACGCCTCCTCACGGCACTGGAGACGGAGGCCGCCGCCCGCGGCCTGACCACCCTGCGCCTCGACACCCACGCGTCCCTCACCGAGGCACAGACGATGTACCGCACCTGCGGCTACACGGAGATCCCGCCCTACGCGGAACACGTCTACGGCGACTACTGGTTCGAGAAGCGGCTGTCCGGCTGACCGCACGGCGATTCACGCACTATCGCGTGTGGCGCGGAACGAGTACTATCGCGTTCGTTCCTCCGCTGTCCGCCCCCGTCCGCAACCGATTGCCCCGAGGAGCCGCGGTGCCCTCTCTTCTGAACCCGGTCATCGGTCTGCTGATGCTCCGCGCACGCGTCGGGGGCGTGGCCTCGGCAGGTCCCGGTACCCGCGTCGGCGAACGGGATCACGGCCCGGCCGGCGCCCCTCCCGCCCCTCGTTCGTACGCGCGGTGCGGGGCGGCGGGCCGTCCGACGGCGGGCCGGGGCCGGGAGCCGCGTCGGCATGCGGGGGTGCGGTGGGCCGGGCGGTGCGGGTCGGCGGATCCCGGGGTTCGTTCGCGCCTCCCCCGGTATCGCCCGCCGTGTTCGGTGCGGCAGGGGGACCGGCTCGTGGGCGAGCCGCTCAGGCGCACTCCGTGTCCGCCGGGCAGAAGGAGGCCAGCGCCCTGGTGAGCGGCTCGCGCACCAGGGCGGGCGCGAGGGAGCCGGGGCCGGTGGCGCGGATCGCGTACAGCGTCCCGTCGGCGGCCTGGAAACGGTGGTCGACGACCTGACGGGCGCCGAGGTCCGTGTCGTCGTAGCGGTAGACGAGCTCGGCCCAGGTGGTGCCGGAGGCCCGGTCGACGACCCGGTAGCCGGGCTGACGAGCGAAGCCGTACCCGCGGTCGTTCTCGGCCAGGTCGAGCGACTGGGCCGGGGTGTCCTCCGTGATCCGGAAGACCTGGAGGCGGCGGCCGTCGGCGGGGGCGTCGTAGATGACGACCGGCGCCGACTGGCCCTGCTTCTCGGTGCGGGTCCAGCCCCCCGGGACGTCGAGTGTGTAGCCGACGGGGTCCTGGACACGGCGGTACCCCGAGGCGGTGGAGCCGGAGGGCGAAGGGGAGGAAGGGCCCGTGACGCTCGGGGCCGGACCGGCGCCCGTGCGGTCACCGGACCCGAGGGCGGTGCCTCTCAGGAGCAGCCAGACACCGGCACCGACCGAGACCCCGACCAGCACGGCCACCGCGAGCGCGGCGAGCACTCGCCGGACCCTGCGGGGTGCCCGCGGCGGGCCCGCGGGCGTCTGCGCCACCGGGGTCCAGGGCGGGAGCGGCGCGGCCTGCGTCCCGGCCGTCGCCCAGGGAGGCGCGAACGAGGTCTGGGTCTCCGCGGAGGCCCACGGCGGAGCGCTCCCCGTCTCTCCCGAGCTCCAGGCCGACCGGCCCCTGTCCTCGCTCGGCTCGTGTTCCGCTCCGGAACCGGAGCTGTAGCCGTTCCAGCCGTTCATCGCGAACCCCCCGAACCGCCCCATCGGGCACGGCTTCGACGGTAGGGCGAAAAACGGCCACGGGCCCCGTTCCGGAAGGAACCGGAACAGGGCCCGTGCAGGCTCGTGACAGAGCTGTGGAGAAAACTCAGATGAGGCCGAGCGCGCGGACCGCCTCGCGCTCCTCCTCGAGCTCCTTCACGGAGGCGTCGATGCGGGCGCGGGAGAACTCGTTGACCTCCAGGCCCTGGACGATCTCGTAGACGCCGTCCTTGGTGGTGACGGGGAAGGAGGAGATCAGGCCCTCCGGGACGCCGTAGGAACCGTCCGACGGGATGCCCATGGAGGTCCAGTCGCCGTCCGCGGTGCCGTTGACCCAGGTGTACACGTGGTCGATGGCGGCGTTGGCGGCCGAGGCGGCGGAGGACGCGCCACGGGCCTCGATGATCGCGGCACCGCGCTTGGCGACGGTCGGGATGAAGTCCTCGGCCAGCCACTTCTCGTCGTTGACGGTCTCGGCGGCGTTCTTGCCGGCGACCGTGGCGTGGAAGATGTCCGGGTACTGGGTGGCGGAGTGGTTGCCCCAGATGGTGAGCCGCTTGATGTCGGCGACCGTGGTGCCCGTCTTCTTCGCGAGCTGGGTCAGCGCGCGGTTGTGGTCGAGGCGGGTCATCGCGGTGAAGCGCTCGGCCGGTACGTCCGGGGCGGCGGCCTGGGCGATCAGCGCGTTGGTGTTGGCCGGGTTGCCGACGACCAGGATCTTGACGTCGTCCGCGGCGTGGTCGTTGATGGCCTTGCCCTGCGGCTTGAAGATGCCGCCGTTGGCCTCCAGGAGGTCACCGCGCTCCATGCCCTTGGTGCGGGGGCGGGCGCCGACGAGGAGACCGACGTTGGTGCCGTCGAAGGCGACGTTCGGGTCGTCCGTGATGTCGATGCCCTGGAGGAGCGGGAACGCGCAGTCGTCCAGCTCCATGGCGGTGCCCTCGGCGGCCTTGAGCGCCGGGGTGATCTCCAGGAGGCGGAGCTTGACCGGCACGTCCGCGCCGAGCAGCTGGCCGGAGGCGATGCGGAAGAGCAGGGCGTAACCGATCTGGCCGGCCGCGCCGGTGACGGTGACGTTCACGGGAGTGCGGGTCATGGCGTTCTCCGTATGACAGCTGGCGGTGGGGCGTCCCTGCCCCGGACGTTTGATCGATCTCTCGGCATCAAGAGATCCACCGGTCAGGCTATCGCGCATCCGGGGACCCGAACGTCCGGGTCCGTGTGGCCCAGCCCACAAAGCCCCGCGGACACCGGCCCGTGGCGCCCCACGAAAAGAGGCGGCCGCCCGTCCGGGAGAGGGGGACGAAGGCGGCCGCCGTATGGGGGTACCGATTGCCGGACTCCCGTGGGGGTACCGGTCGCCTGCCCCCGATTCGGCGACCCATGCGCACTCCGCGGACATTCACCCGGAGAACGGCCCCCGCAGGACCCTCAGCCCGTGCACCCCTGCTGCCCGGACGCCAGCGTCACGCACGCCTTGGCGTCACCCGCGGCCTTGACGGCCACCATCGGCGTGTACGCGATCGTGTCCCCGGCCTCGGTGATGCTCCCGCTCTGCTCGGTCGCCTTCCCGGCGCTCACCTCGACCTTGTCCCCCGGACCGGCCTGGGTGATCCGACCCCACGCCGCCCCGCAGGTCTTGCTGTACCGCACCTCGACCACGGTCGCCCCCACCGTCGCGGTGTTGGCCGTCGTGACCAGGTTTCCGCTGCACCCCATGGCCTCGGCGTCCTTCCCGGTGCACCCCGCGCCACTGCACTTCACCCCGGCGGGCAGCGAGACGGACGTGCTGGCGGACGGCGACGGCGACTTCCCGGCCTGCTTGCCCTTGTCCCCGCCCCGGTCGGTCAGGAAGAACACGGCGGCGATCACGACCAGCACTCCGACGACCCCGGCGAGGAACATCGTCAGCCGCCGCTTCCCCCCGCCGGAACCCCCCGGGTTTCCGGCGGACCCGTCCCCGGGACGGGCGTCCTGCGGCTCGTCGTACGGCCCCGGCGTCCCCGGCGTCCACCCCGGCCCGTCGGCGGAGACGGGCGCGGGAGCGGGCGTGGCCGTACGCCCCTGGGCCTGCGACGGCCCCTGATACCCGGCCACACCCCAGGAGTTGCCGCCCGAGGAGGAGGCGCTGTCCCCTTCCGACGCGGTCGGCTGGGGCGGCACCGTGGGTGCCACGCCCGCCGGCCCCGCCACTCCCGGCGTCGCCGTCGCGCTGCCGCTCCTGCGGGCCGTCTTGCCGCCCTTGGCGTTCGCGGGCGGTGCCCCGAACTCGCCGAGCGCGGCCCGCGCCTGGGAGATCCGGATGGCCTCCATGGTCATGTCGTGGCGCATCTCCGAACGGCTCCAGGCGCGTTCGGCGAGCTCCCACATCGTCGTCAGGTGAATGGGATTGGTGCCGGTGACCTCGGCCAGGGCGACGATCGCGCCCTTCGGCGCGAGCAGCCGGCCGTTCAGATACCGCTCCCAGGACGTCTTGCTGTAACCCGTGCGGTCGGCGACGGCCGCGATGCTCAGGCCGCTGCGGTCCACGAGCCGCCGCAGCTGGCTCGCGAACTCCCTGACCTGCGGATCCAGTTCATCCGGCAAGGCCCTCCAACGAGGCATTGCTCCCCCTCTTTCCCCCCGGTCGGTGCTGGCTGTTCCCCGCTCTTCCCCGTGCCGTAAGGATCTCAGCTCCCCGGGTGGGGGCGCACGGGAGCATCCGCAAGTTCGACACGTTAGCCGTGTCGTCGAACAGCTCCATATCAAATACGCAAACTTGTCGATACATCGTCACAGGCGGAACACACCGGAAATAACGGCCGTCACGCGAGTTCCCTGATCACCCGGACGCAACGGCACCGGCCACCCCGAGCAGCAGCAGGAGGACGAGCAGCAGCGCGGCGGACAGCAGCAGGCGGTTCGTACCGCTCGCGCGCTCCCCGGGGGGCTCGTCCCACCATGGCAGCGTGGGGTCGTCCTCGTACCGTTCCCCTTTCTCAGCCTCCTGGCCCTCCTTGCCCTCCTTGCCCTCGGCGGCCCGCACGGAGGTCGCCGCCGCCGGACGGGGCCAGGCCTGGACCGCCAGCTCCCAGCGCACACCGAAGCGCTCGGCCTCGGCGGTGTCGAGGCCCGCGATCCGGCACAGGGCGGCGACGGCCTGGCGGGGCGGGGGCTGGGTGGCGTTGAGATAGCGGTGCCAGGAGGACTTGCTGTACGCGGTGCGGGCGCCGAGCGAGACGAGGCTGAGCCCCGTGCGGTCCTTGAGCTGTCTGAGCTGCTCCACGAAATGCCGCACCTCCGGCGGCAGATCGTCGGGCAGCGCCTGCCAGCCACTCATCGCCCACCTCCGCGGCGTCCTCACCTGCTTCCAGGCAATTGACGACGTCAGAGGGCTGATCGGTTCCTGGGACCGGGACGGCTGTGGCACGTCACGCACACCGTGCCGGAACCGTCACCGCTGTGCCACAGCGAACGGACAGCGCTTGAACAGGCTGCTCACGGCGCGGGAGGCTGAGTCGTGACGGCGGTCCGTCCCTCATCGGGGGTGGGGGCGGACCGCCCGCCCGCTCCGGGTCAGCTGTTGCTGACCGTGAAGTGCAGGGTGTCCTTGAGGAAGGGAATCACCAGCCACGGGTTCGGCTGCACCATCATCGCCAGCAGAACGATGACGGTGCCGAGCACGCCGTAGGTGGCGATGTCGGTGAAGCGGGAGCGGACGGCGAGCATGCCGACGTCCGGCACCAGCCAGCGCAGCACGGCACCGGCGAGCAGGGCGAGACCGATGAGCAGGGTGCCGTAGCGGAACTGGTCGAGGGCCGTCAGCAGCAGTCCGAGCCCCACCGCCGCCGACACGGCGAGCACCGGCCACTGCCTGGCGGGCGCCGGGGCGTCCCGGGGCGCGGCCCGGCCACCGCCCTCGGGCCTCGCGGTGTCCCTGGTGAACAGCGGGAACCGGCGCGTGGCGCGCCGCGGCCGCCCGTCGACGTCAGGGGCGCTGATCGCGTCCCGTACGACGACTTCGGCCTCCGCCTCGGGATCCGGCACCTTGTCCTCCTGGTCGGCGTCACCGGACTTCCGGGCCGCACCGTCCGTCCGTGTCCCACCCACCGCCGCCTCCCGGGCCGACTGCCCCCGGGGCCCGGTGCCCTCCGCACCAGGCTCAGGCTCCCGGCGCGCACGCGCTCCGGCCGAGCCCGCGCCCTCTTCCCGCGGAGCCTGCGCCGACTCCGCAGCCGGCTCACGCGTCCCGCGGGACTCCGCGCCCGCCTCCCGGGAGATCCGCGCCGCGGTCGCCTCTGCTGTCGTTCCCCGCTTGCCGGGGTCCCGTGCGTCAGCCGGCACTGCGCTCCGCCGCCTCGACCACGTTGACGAGCAGCTGGGCGCGGGTCATCGGGCCGACGCCGCCGGGGTTCGGGGAGATGAAGCCGGCGACCTCGGCGACGCCGGGGTGGACGTCGCCCACGATCTTGCCCTCGGCGTTGCGGGAGACGCCGACGTCGAGGACGGCGGCGCCCGGCTTCACGTCCTCGGGGCGGATCAGGTGGGCGGAACCGGCCGCGGCGACGATGATGTCCGCGCGCTTGAGGTGCGCGGACAGGTCACGGGTGCCGGTGTGGCACTGGGTCACCGTCGCGTTCTCGCTGCGCCGGGTCAGCAGCAGCGGCATCGGGCGGCCGATCGTCACGCCGCGGCCGACGACCACCACCTCCGCGCCCTTGATCTCGACGCCGTAGCGACGGAGCAGGGTGAGGACGCCGTTGGGGGTGCAGGGCAGCGGCGCCGGCTCGTTGAGGACCAGGCGCCCGAGGTTCATGGGGTGCAGGCCGTCCGCGTCCTTGTCCGGGTCCATGAGCTCCAGGATGCGGTTCTCGTCGATGCCCTTGGGCAGCGGCAGCTGGACGATGTAACCGGTGCACGCGGGGTCGTCGTTCAGCTCGCGGACGACCGCCTCGATCTCCTCCTGTGTGGCCGTCTCCGGCAGTTCGCGCTGGATGGAGGCGATGCCGACCTCCGCGCAGTCCCGGTGCTTTCCGGCGACGTACTTCTGGCTGCCGGGATCGGTCCCGACGAGGATCGTGCCGAGGCCGGGCGTGACGCCCTTCTCCTTCAGCGCCGCCACGCGGGCGGTCAGATCGGACTTGATCGCGGCTGCGGTGGCCTTGCCATCGAGAATCTGGGCGGTCATGACCCCATCCTCCCGGATGACCCGGCCCCGGTTCCAATCCGGGTTCCCCCATGGCCCCGCTCATGATCGACGAGGTTGCACTTGCACAACACATACCGAATGAGGCTGGACAACAACACACCTGCCTAGAACCATGTCTGGCGCAGTATCGCGGTTGGTGTTCGGGGGGCAGACCGCTCATACATGACGTTCCTCCGCGCAGTCCCGCATTGTCCCCAGCTCGGCCAACGGAGGATCACCATGAGTTTCGGCTCGCCCAACAACCCTTACGAAAAGCCGCAGAACCCGCAGCAGCCGCCCCAGCAGCCGCAGCAGCCCGGCTACGGCTACCCCCAGCAGCCTCCGCAGCAGCAGCCCGGTTACGGCTACCCGCAGCAGGCCCCCCAGGGTGTGCCGCCGCAGCAGGGCTACCCCCAGCAGCAGGGATACCCGCAGCAGCCCGGCTACGGCTACCCGCAGGCCCCGCAGGTCCCGGCCTCCGCCTACGGCTACCCGCAGCAGCCGGGCTACGGCGCCCAGCCGCCGTACGCGAACTGGGGCCAGCGCTTCCTGGGCACCCTGGTCGACATGCTCGTGTTCGTGGTGCCGTACATCATCGTGGGCGTCGGTGCGGCCAACAAGACGGCCGCCCTGGTGATCATCGGCTACCTCGGCATCATCGGCCTCGCGATCTGGCTGCTGATCATGGAGGGCCGTACCGGCCAGACGCTCGGCAAGAAGGCGCTCGGCATCCGTCTGGTGCGGGAGAGCGACGGGCAGCCCCTCGGTGTCGGCATGGCCTTCGTCCGCCGCCTCGCGCACTTCCTGGACAGCCTCGCCTGCTACCTCGGCTGGCTGTGGCCGGCCTGGGACGCCAAGCGCCAGACCTTCGCCGACAAGGTCTGCTCGTCCATCGTCATCCGTACGAACTGAGCACCGCTTCACCACCGTCGGCGGCGGATCGCCACCTCGCCTTCTCGCCGCGCCTTTCCCCGGGGGCCGTGTCACGTCGTGACACGGCCCCCGGGGCGTCACCGGTGTCCGGTCCTTGCCCTGCGGCCGCGTTCCCCCCCGTATCCCGGCACGCCCCGGCGGCGGGGCGCTAGCCTCTCCTCAGTCAACTCGTGTGACGCGAGAGCACGTTGAGGAACGAAAAGGCAGGTCGGGGGGACCGTGACAGACATACCGGCGGCCGGTGACACCGCGCTGCGGCAGGCGGGCGCGGTCCCGCTGCTGCCCGCCGATCCCAGGCGCATCGGACCCTACGTCCCGCTCGGACTCCTCGGCAGCGGGGGCATGGGCCGGGTCTATCTGGGCCGGCGCGCCGACGACGCCCCGGGTCTCGCCGCCGTGAAGGTGATCCGGCCCGAGTACGCCGAAGGCCCCGACTTCCGGCGGCGGTTCGAGCGGGAGGCCGCCGTGCACGGGCGGGTGCGCACACCGCGCGCACCGCACCTGCTGGGCACCGGATTCGACGACGCGCTGCTGTGGATGGCCACCGAGTACCTGCCCGGCCTCAGCCTCGCCGAGGCGGTCCGCGAGTGCGGGCTGCCGGCGCCGGCCGGGGTGTGGCGGCTGGTGGCGGAGCTCGGGGAGGCCCTGTCGGCACTGACCGCAGCCGGGGTCGTGCACCGGGATCTCAAGCCCTCCAACGTGATCCTGTCCCCCCGGGGCGTGCACGTCATCGACTTCGGCATCTCCCGCGCCGCCGACAGCAGCGCGATCACCTCGACCGGAAACCGGGTCGGCACGGCCGCGTACATGGCGCCCGAGTATCTGCGCGAGGGCCGCTGCGACGCCGCCTCCGACGTCTTCTCCCTCGGCTGCACCCTCGTCTACGCCGCCACCGGCCACGCCCCCTTCGGCGACGGGACCGGCGTGGACGTCATGCACCGGGTCGCCTTCGAGGCACCCGACGCCGACATCATGGCCGAACTCGCGCAGGCGGATCCCGCGTTGGCCGCGCTGCTGTCGGCCTGCCTCGCCAAGGACCCCGCCGGGCGCCCCTCCCCGCGGCAGCTGATCGACGCGGCCACGGCCGCCGGACACGGCCGCGCGTCCCAGTGGCACGACCCGCTGGCCGCCCGGCTCCTGGAACGGCAGCAGGGGTGCGCGGTGCTGGAGGGCGGGCCCGTCCGGCAGTCCGCCCACTTCCGCACTCCCACGCAGCCGGTGGTCTCGCCCGTTCCCGCCCCGGCCGGAGCGCGGCCGAAGCGCCGAAGGCCCTATCTGGCCGGTGTCGCGGGCATCGCCGTCGGGGCCGTGGCCGTGGGCGCGTTCCTGCTCACCCGCCCGGGCCTGGACTCCTCGGCCGCCGCGGCCCCGACAGGCTCGCCCGGCGTCACCGCCTCCGCCGAGGCCGGCTCCGCCGGGCCGAGCGCCTCCGCCTCGCCCTCCGGCACGGACAAGGGGCAGAAGAAGGACGAGGGCAAGGACCGGAGCGAGGAGCAGCCGGCCGCCGACAGGAGCAGCAGCGAGCCGGAGCGGACACCGTCCGCGACCACCACCCCGGGCGGCGGCACAACGGGTGCGGGCGGGAGCACCGCGGCCCCCACCCCTGCCGCCACCGTCACCAGGACGGCCGCGCCCCCGGCCACCCCCGCCTGGATCTCCGGCTGCACCTACTACTCGGGCACCGAACTCACCGACTACGGCGACAAGGGCCAGCGGGTCGTCCAGGTGCAGTGCATGCTCACCAAGCGCGGTTACAGCGTGGGCAGTTCGGGTGTGGACGGCGAGTTCGGCCGGGCCACAGAGTCGGCGGTCAAGCAGTTCCAGAGCGCCAAGGGGCTGGAGGTGGACGGCCAGGTGGGGCCCAACACATGGGCGGCGCTGCGCAGTTCGACGTAGGTGTCGAGCGCGGCGCCGCCCTGTGCGGTGTCCGTCAGTGGAAGAAGTGGCGCGTCCCCGTGAAGTACATCGTGACGCCCGCCTTCTTCGCGGCCTCGACGACCAGCTCGTCACGGACCGAACCGCCCGGCTGGACGACCGCCTTCACACCGGCCTCCAGGAGGACCTCCAGGCCGTCCGGGAAGGGGAAGAAGGCGTCCGAGGCGGCGTACGAGCCCTGCGCGCGCTCGGCACCGGCCCGCTCGACGGCGAGCTTCGCGGAGTCGACGCGGTTGACCTGGCCCATGCCGACGCCGACGGAGGCGCCGTCCTTGGCGAGCAGGATGGCGTTGGACTTGACGGCCCGGCAGGCCCGCCAGGCGAACGCGAGCTCGGCGAGCTCGTCCGCGCTCAGCGCCTCGCCGGTGGCCAGGGTCCAGTGCGCCGGGTCGTCGCCCTCGGCCTGGAGGCGGTCGGTGACCTGGAGGAGCGCGCCGCCGTCGATGGGCTTGACCTCGGCGGGGTGCGCGGGCGCGGCCGGGGCCTTCAGGACGCGGATGTTCTTCTTCTTGGCGAGGGCCTCGAGAGCGCCGTCCTCGTAGTCCGGCGCCACGATGACCTCGGTGAAGATCTCGGCGACCTGCTCCGCCATCTCCTTGCTGACGGGCCGGTTGACGGCGATGACCCCGCCGAACGCCGACAGCGGGTCGCACGCGTGCGCCTTGCGGTGCGCCTCGGCGACGTCCGAACCGACCGCGATGCCGCAGGGGTTGGCGTGCTTGATGATCGCGACGGCGGGCTCGGCGTGGTCGTACGCGGCACGGCGGGCGGCGTCCGTGTCCGTGTAGTTGTTGTACGACATCTCCTTGCCGTGCAGCTGCTCGGCCTCGGCGAGACCGACCCCCGTGCCGTCGACGTAGAGCGCGGCCGGCTGGTGCGGGTTCTCGCCGTAGCGCAGGGTGCTCTTGCGCTCCAGGGCCGCGGCGATGAACTCGGGGAACGGGGAGTCGTCCGCGGGAGCGTAGGCGCTCGCGAACCAGCTCGACACCGCGATGTCGTACTCGGCGGTGTGCCGGAAGGCCTCGGCTGCCAGCCGCTTGCGGGTGGCGAGGTCGAAGCCGCCGTCCTGGACCGCCGCGAGGACGTCCGCGTACCGCTCGGGACTGGTGACGACGGCGACCGACGGGTGGTTCTTGGCGGCGGCGCGCACCATGGAGGGACCGCCGATGTCGATCTGCTCGACGCACTCGTCGGCGGAGGCACCGGAGGCGACGGTCTCGCGGAACGGGTAGAGGTTGACGACGACGAGGTCGAACGGCTCGACACCGAGCTCCGCGAGCTGCTCGCGGTGGCTGTCGAGGCGCAGGTCGGCGAGGATGCCGGCGTGCACGCGCGGGTGCAGGGTCTTGACGCGGCCGTCCAGGCACTCGGGGAAGCCGGTGAGCTCCTCGACCTTGGCGACGGGGACGCCGGCGGCGGCGATACGGCCCGCGGTGGAGCCGGTGGAGACGAGCTCCACGCCCGCCTCGTGCAGCCCGCGCGCGAGATCTTCCAGGCCGGTCTTGTCGTAGACGCTGACGAGCGCCCGGCGAAGGGGCCGCTTGTTGCTCTCGGCGGTCACTGGATAACTACCTTTCGTCCCTCAATGCGATAGCCGTTGCGGGCGAGCCGCCCCACGACCTCGACGAGCAGCCTTCGCTCGACTTCCTTGATGCGCTCGTGTAGAGCGCTCTCGTCGTCCTCGTCCCGGATCTCCACCACGCCCTGGGCGATGATCGGTCCGGTGTCGACGCCGTCGTCGACGAAGTGGACGGTGCAGCCGGTGACCCTGGCTCCGTACGCGAGCGCGTCGCGCACTCCGTGGGCCCCCGGGAAACTGGGCAGCAGTGCGGGGTGGGTGTTCACGAACCGCCCGCCGAAGCGCGCGAGGAACTCCTTGCCCACGATCTTCATGAACCCGGCGGACACCACGAGGTCGGGTTCGTACGCGGAGACGGCCTCGGCGAGGGCGGCGTCCCACTCCTCGCGGGTCCCGAAGTCCTTGACCTTGCACACGAAGGTCGGCAGCCCGGCCCGCTCGGCCCGCGCGAGCCCCTCGATGTTCGCGCGGTCGGCGCCGACCGCGACGATCTCGGCGCCGTACGACTCGACGCCGGTCGTCGCGATGGTGTCGAGGAGCGCCTGGAGGTTCGTACCGGATCCGGAGACCAGCACGACGAGGCGCTTGGCCTGCTTGGCCACGGTGGGGCCCTTTCTCGGGTGAGCTTTTGTACGGTCGTACGAATGCATCGAGCCCCGGGATACGGGGAAGTCTACGAAGCGGCCGACCGTCAGCAACGATACCGGCACACCGGAAGGCCCCCCACGGGACGGGGGCGTGGCCGGAAGGTAGCGTCTGCCTGGAGCCGGTCCGGGAACGCGGGTGGTGCGCGGTGCGTTCACGGGGTGACGGCTCACGCCGGACGCTTCACGTACTCGACGGACTCCAAGGGGAAGACGCTCACTTGATGTCGGACCGCAGCCTGCGACTCCTCACGCTCCCCCAGCATTCGGTGCAGGGAGGGGAGCGCAGCGGCGTGCTGCTGCGGGAGCAGCCCTCCTCTCCGCCGGACGCCCCTCCCTCCGGCAAGAAGCACGACGAGGGACAAGGCGGCAAGGCCGAGGACGACAACCCCTTCGCCCCGCCACCGGAGGGCACCCCGGACCGCCCGTGGCAGCCGCGCCGCCCCGAGGGCTCGGACGACGGCAGGGGCGAGGGCGGCGGTGGCCGCACCCCGTGGGGCAGCCAGTGGAGCGACCGCCAGCCGGGCCGCTCCGACGGAAGCTTCGGCCAGCGTCCGGGCGCGGGCCCCGGTGGCGGCCCGGAGGATCAGGGCACCAACGGTCCGGGCATGCGCTGGGACCCGACGGACCCCTCCCAGCGCCGTGCGCGCTACGCCCTGCTGTCCGGTATGTGGGCCTTCTTCTTCGCCCTCTTCGGCTGGTCGTACGTGGCCCTGCTGCTGGGCGCGCTGGCCATGCACTGGAGCATCAGCGCCCTGCGCGCCAAGCCCCGCACCCCGGACCCCGACACCCCGGCCCCGCCCCAGTCGGCCCGTCCGCAGACCACGGCGGCGGTGAGCGGCCTGGTCACGGCCTCGCTGGCGCTGGTCTTCGTGGCGGCGAGCTTCACCGCGAGGCTCGTCTACGACGACTACTACACCTGCCGGAGCGACGCCCTCACCACCCAGGCGGAACAGTCCTGCGCGGACCTGCTGCCGAAGCAGCTCCGTGGCGTGATGGGCGCGAACAGCTGACACGGCCGGGGCGGTGCGCCCGCCCCGGCGGTCAGTCGGTGGGCGACGACTTCCCGGGGGACTCCTCCAGCGGTACGGCCGCCTCCCTGAGGGCCGCCCAGCGGGACTCGCGTGACGCCTCGTCGTACCAGGGCGTCGGGGTGAGCCCGGGGTCCGGCCCAGGGGCGGGCAGGAAGCCGTAGGGCTCGTAGGTGTCGTCCTGGTCCTGGGGGGCGTAGATGTCGTCCGGGTCCTGGGGAGCGTAGGTGTCGTCCTGCTCGTAGGGGTCGTCCTGCGGGGGGCTCGCCTCCGTCGGGCCGGTCGCTTCCGTCGGGCCGGTCGCTTCCGTCGGGCCGGTCGTGGTGGTGGTTCCGGCGCCGTCCGTCTGCTTGCGCCGCGAGAGCCGACCCCGCACCGACGGCGCCCAGTTCCGCGGGCCGCTCCGTGAGCGGCCCCGCCAGGCGTGTACCGCCAGGGCCACCGGCAGGCCCACCGCCACGATCCACCCCATGACCGCCGCGCCGACCTGCCACCACACCGGGCCGAACCGGGACAGTGCCCCCACGCCCAGCGGTCCGCCGGACAGCGCCGTCAGCACGGCGAGGGCCGCCGCGCACAGCAGCGCCGTCCGCACCACCGCGCCGGCCGTCCGCCCCCGTGTCCACTCGGGGCCCGCGGCCCGCCCCACGAACCCTCCCACCACCGCCCCGGCCAGCAGCGGCACCGCCCCCGCGGCCCAGTGCGCCGGTCCTGTGGCCCCCGCTCCCGGGACCGCCGCCAGCAGCGGAAACGGCGGCAGCAGCGGCGCGGGATCCGAGGACAGCGGTCCCACGACATGCCCCGCGCCGAGGACGAACCCGGGTCCGGTCGCGTACCCGACCGCCCACACCGCCGCGTTCGGCACCAGCGTCAGACACAGCAGCAGCACGGCGAACCGCCCCGACCACCCCTCCGTGAGCTGGAGGAACGAGCCCCGTGTCGCCGTGCCGTGCGCCACCAGCGACACCCCCAGCAGCACCGCCCCACCGCCCGTGAGCACGGCGACCCCGGCCCCGGCGGCCCGTGCCGCCGCCGAGAGCCGGGCCCGCGCCTCCGCGCCGAGCACCAGCCTGCGGACCCCGGCGGGCAGCAGCACCAGTACCGCGTCCACCGCCTCGGCGGGACGGCCGTACGCCGTCCACACCCCCACACCGGCGGCGCCCATGACGACGGCGGGCAGACACACGCAGGTCTCCGTCCACGAGGGCCGCAGCGCCCCGCCGGACGCGTACAGCGCGGCGGCCGCGGCCACGGCGAGGTAGCCGAGCACGACCCCCGCCCACGCCGTCCGCCCGGACGCCTGCGGCGGCTCCTCGTCGCCGCAGGCGAGGTCGCGCGCCGCCCGGTGGGCCAGCCACAGCGGCAGCGCGAGCAGCAGCAGCGGGGTGACCCCGACGGGTGCCGGAACACCGGAGAGCGTGTCCGTCCGGATCAGCTCCGCCCCGTGCGCGAGCAGCCACAGCGCCGCGGCCACGTGCAGCGCGCCCCCCGGGCCGCTGTCGGGATACGGCGAACTGATCCACAGCACCATCACGAGCACGGCGAACGAACCGAGCCCCAGCCCGGCGGCCACCGCACCACCCAGGAGGCTGGCGGCCAGGCCGGGGGTCCGGTCGCGCAACCGGGTGAGCAGGGGCGACAACGACGTTCGGCGAGCGGTCATCTGGATCACGCCCGCCATGCTCCCAACGACACGGGCTTTCTCGTCGTAACAGGCGAACCCCCGAAGTGTCGCTCAATATACGACTATGTACTTTTTCGTACGGAGGGGCGCCCTGTGAAGCAGAGCCAACCGGAGCTCCCGGACACCCGCCTGACGCCCGCTCAGGCCTTCGACGCTCTGTACGCGTTCTGCGCGCCCGCCCTCGTCCGGCAGACCTACCTGCTCACCGGCCGCCGCGAACTCGCCCGCGAGTCGGTCGAGCGGGCCTTCCAACTCGCCTGGCAGCGCTGGCCCGAGGTGGCGGTGGACCGGGATCCGGCGGGCTGGGTACGGGTCATGGCGTACGAGTACGCCCTCTCTCCCTGGCATCGCTTCCGCCCCCGCTACCGCAGCCCCGAGGCACCCGTCGCCGATCCGTCCGACCGCGCGCTGATGGCCGTACTCCTGAGACTCCCGCCACCGCAGCGGCGCACGCTCCTGCTGTACGACGGTGTGGGCCTCGACCTTCCGGAGACGGCGGCGGAGACGGAGGCGAGCACGCCGACGACGGCGTACCGCTTGATGAACGCGCGCTCGGTGATCGCGGAACGGCTCACCGACCTGGCCGACCCGTCCGCCCTGCACGAGCGCCTGGTCTCGCTGGCGTCCAGGGAACGGTTGCGGGCCGCCCAGCCGCCCGCGGTACGGACCGCGAGCGAGCGCCGGGCACGCTTCTGGACGCGGGCGGCGATCGCGTTCACGGTGGCCTTGATCGGCACGACGGCACTCACGTTGCGGACGGCTCCCACGCACTACGAACCACCGGTGGCGCCGGGGGCGGAGATCCAGGGCGTGCCGGCGAGGGTGGGGCAGGGCGCGCTGTCGGAAGGCGAGGTGGAGCTGCGGGAGAAGCTGCGCGGGTCGACGGTGAGCGGTCCGGAGAGGCTGGTACCGGTCAGTCGTTGACGACGGGCCGGTGAGGGGTGCGCGGCCGGCCGGAACTCACCCGCAGCCGGCGGGCGACCCGGACCCGGCCCGGCACCCCGTGACACGGCGGTGGGCCCGCCCCCCGCACAGGGGAACGGGCCCACCGACCAGCGGCCAGGTGCTTCAGCCGGCGAGGATCTCGCGCGCGAGCTTCGCCGTCTCGGTCGGCGTCTTGCCGACCTTGACGCCGGCGGCCTCGAGGGCCTCCTTCTTCGCGGCGGCCGTGCCGGAGGAACCGGAGACGATGGCGCCGGCGTGGCCCATGGTCTTGCCCTCGGGCGCGGTGAAGCCCGCGACGTAGCCGACGACCGGCTTCGTCACGTTCTCCTTGATGAAGGCCGCGGCCCGCTCCTCGGCGTCGCCGCCGATCTCACCGATCATCACGATCAGGTCGGTGTCGGGGTCGGCCTCGAACGCGGCGAGCGCGTCGATGTGCGTCGTACCGATGATCGGGTCGCCACCGATGCCGACGGCGGAGGAGAAGCCGATGTCACGCAGCTCGTACATCATCTGGTACGTCAGCGTGCCGGACTTCGAGACCAGACCGATGCGGCCCGGCTTGGTGATGTCGCCCGGGATGATGCCGGCGTTCGACTGGCCCGGGGTGATGAGACCGGGGCAGTTCGGGCCGACGATGCGGGTCTTGTTGCCCTGCGAGACGGCGTACGCGTAGAACGCGGCCGTGTCGTGGACCGCGATGCCCTCGGTGATGACGACCGCGAGCGGGATCTCGGCGTCGATCGCCTCGACCACGGCGGCCTTGGCGAAGGCCGGCGGGACGAAGAGGACGGATACGTTGGCGCCCGTCTTCTCCATCGCCTCGGCGACCGTGCCGAAGACCGGGATCTCGTTGCCCTCGATGTCGACCGACGTGCCCGCCTTGCGCGGGTTCACGCCACCGACGATGTTCGTGCCGTCGGCCAGCATGAGCTTGGTGTGCTTCATGCCCGTGGCACCGGTCATGCCCTGGACGATGACCTTGGAGTCCTTGTTGAGGAAGATAGCCATGGCTGTGTTCCCTCGTCCTTACTTCGCAGCCGCGAGCTCGGCGGCCTTGTCGGCCGCGCCGTCCATGGTGTCCACGCGCTGGACCAGCGGGTGGTTGGCGTCGGAGAGGATCTTGCGACCCAGCTCGGCGTTGTTGCCGTCGAGGCGGACGACGAGGGGCTTGGTGACTTCCTCGCCCCTGTCCGCGAGCAGCTGCAGCGCCTGCACGATGCCGTTGGCGACCTCGTCGCACGCGGTGATGCCGCCGAAGACGTTGACGAAGACCGACTTGACGTCGGGGTCGCCCAGGATGATCTCCAGGCCGTTCGCCATCACGGCCGCGGACGCGCCGCCGCCGATGTCGAGGAAGTTGGCGGGCTTGACGCCACCGTGCGCCTCACCGGCGTACGCGACGACGTCCAGGGTGCTCATGACGAGACCCGCGCCGTTGCCGATGATGCCGACCTCGCCGTCGAGCTTGACGTAGTTGAGGTTCTTCTCCTTGGCAGCGGCCTCGAGCGGGTTGGCCGCGTCCTTGTCCTGGAGGGCCTCGTGTCCCGGCTGACGGAACTCGGCGTTCTCGTCGAGGGAGACCTTGCCGTCCAGGGCGATGACGTCACCGGAGGCGACCTTGGCCAGCGGGTTGACCTCGACGAGGAGGGCGTCCTCCTCGATGAAGGTCTTCCACAGGGTGACCAGGACGTTCGCGACCTTGTCGGCCACCTCGGCCGGGAACTTCGCGGCCTCGACGATCTGGCGGGCGACCTCGGGGGTCACACCCACGTTGGCGTCGATCGGCGTCTTGGCGACGGCCTCGGGGCGGGTCTCCGCCACCTCCTCGATCTCCATGCCGCCCTCGACGGACGCGATGGAGAGGAAGGTGCGGTTGGCACGGTCCAGGAGGAAGGAGACGTAGTACTCCTCCACGATCTCCGGGGCCGTCTCGGCGATCATCACCTTGTGGACCGTGTGGCCCTTGATGTCCATGCCGAGGATGTTGGTCGCGTGCTCGACCGCCTCGTCGGCGGTGGCGGCGAGCTTCACGCCACCGGCCTTGCCACGGCCGCCGACCTTCACCTGGGCCTTGACGACGGACTTGCCACCGAGGCGCTCGGTGGCTGCGCGGGCCGCCTCAGGCGTGTCGATGACTTCACCGGCCAGCACCGGTACATCGTGCTTGGCGAAGAGGTCCCTCGCCTGGTACTCGAACAGGTCCACGCGCTTCCGTCCCTATCAGTGATCTCGCGGTTCGTTGGATGCGTGGGCGTGCCGCGATGGGCAACGTGACGTCCGCCGTCTGTCACAAGGGAGGCGCACACGGTGTCCGAGCGCGCGGCATGTCCGTCTCGCAGGTTATCGCTGCTTGCAGGAGGCCCCTAAATCGAGGGTCACACCTGAGCGGTGATACCTGTCACATGATGCCGCGCTCACTGGCACCCCGTGCCGAAGGTGAAGGGCCTCACCGGGCTGGGGTCGGCCCGGTGAGGCCCCTTGAACAGCCCCTTCTTCCGTTCTCGAAGGGGCCTGGGCGGTAGATCCCCACCCCAATGGGGACCTCGTCGCCCTGTCCGTGAGGTTCCGGCAGGACAGACCGACGGCTTTCGGCCGTCCGGGGCCCGTCGCCTCACGGAGTCGGTGGAGGAGGACGGTCAGGCGCGGTGCCGGACGTCCTGTGCGTCACGCTGGATCTCGGGGCCTTGAAACGGCAGGGCGACCGGTCGACCGGAGCCGCGGGGCTCCAGGGGATCCGCCCGGAGATCTGAGGTGATCCGGGGGTGTCCGAACGGCTGGGCAGCCCTGTTCCGCCCCGCACGGCAGCTCGCCGGCGGGAGAAGGCCTGTCCTAGCCGGGGAAGACGGGGATGTCCCGGTGCCTGTCCCGGGTCCCGGCCGCGTCGACGCTCGCGGCGGCGCCGGGCACGAGCCGCAGCGGCGCCCGGTGCTCGGGGGTGACGGCATGCGCGTCGCCGTGTCGCGACGGGCCGTTGTCCACCGCCGACTTGCCGCCCAGGGCACCGCCCGGGTGGTCGGAGGGCGCCTTGTGCGCGGGCGGGTGGACGGTGGAGGCGGTGCGGTGGGAAGAGGCGTGCGCGCCGCTCCCGGTCACGGTGCCGTGACCGGCGAACCGCGGCCCTTGGACGGCACGGCCGCGGGGGCCGGTCACGTCGTCGCCGACCGGCTTCGTCACCGCGTGATCACCCGGCTGGGGCTGCGGTGCCGCGGTGACCGGGGCGGGTGCGGGGGTGGGTACGGGTGCGGGCAAGGTCTGGCCCGGGATCGCGGGCACGCCCGGCACCGTCGGAAGACCGGGCACCGTGGGCAGGGTCGGCCACGACGGGGACTCCGGGAACGACGGCGACGCCGGCCACTCCGGCAGTGTGGGCAGCGCCGGTATCCCCACTGTGTCGGTCAACCCCGTGGTCACCGTCTCGACCAGATCACCGACCGGCCGCACGACACCGTCGCCCACGGCTCCGACGACGCCCTCGATCACCGGACGGAGAACCTTGTCGTCGGCCGGGCGCGGGAGGGCGTCGGTGACCGAGCCGCCGGTCTTGCTTGGACCGACGGGTTCGGTGGGACCGACGGGTTCGGTGGGACCGGCGGGAGGGACGGGACCGATTGGTTCAGCCGGCTTGGCTGGCTTGGCCAGAGCTTCGGTGCCGGGCTTGGGGGCGACCGGCTCGGCCGCGGGTTTCGCCGGCTGACCGATGGTGCTGCCCGGCAACACCCCGAGACCGTCCGCCGCGTGCGCCTGCTCCCCGCAGAGGAAGCCGAGCACGAACAACCCGCCCACCAGCAGCCCGACTTGCAGCACGCGCCGCCCGACCGCCGCGCGCAGCACGCGCACAACGGCACCGGGGAGCGCAGCTGACCAGGTCAAGAGGGGGCGGGCCCTTCCGTGCGACGGAACGAAACGGAACGAAGCGAAGCGGAACGGGATGGAAGCGAAAGGAAAACGGAGGGGAAGGGGTGAAGACTGTGGAGAAGCCGATCCTTGCACGGGGTGCCCGAGGTCGCGCAAGTCCCCTGTTACCGATGCGTAGTCATGTCCGTTTTGCTGCCGAGCCGCAGGTCACCGGGTCGACAAATCACCAGCAGCGGGCTCGGGCTCACACTGGGTCAGGTATCGGCAACGGCCGCTTCTCGATCGCCGCCGCCATCACCTCGGGAAACAGGTCGGGAGTGCAGGCGAAGGCCGGCGCACCCAGTGCGGCGAGCGCGGCCGCGTGCTCCCGGTCGTAGGCGGGCGCCCCCTCGTCCGACAACGCGAGCAGCGTCACGAACTGCACCCCGGACGCCTTCATCGCCGCGACCCGCTTGAGCATCTCGTTGCGTATGCCGCCCTCGTAGAGGTCGCTGATGAGCACCATCACCGTCTCCGCGGGCCGGGTGATCTGCGACTGGCAGTACGCCAGCGCCCGGTTGATGTCCGTGCCACCACCGAGCTGCGTGCCGAACAACACCTCCACCGGGTCGTCGAGCTGGTCGGTGAGGTCGACGACCGCCGTGTCGAACACGACGAGCCGTGTGTCGATCGACCGCATGGACGCCAGCACCGCCCCGAACACGGACGCGTAGACGACGGAGGCCGCCATCGACCCCGACTGGTCGATGCAGAGGACGACCTCCTTCTTCACCGACTGCGAGGCCCTGCCGTATCCGATCAGCCGCTCCGGCACGATCGTCCGGTACTCCGGGAGGTAGTGCTTGAGGTTGGCCGAGATCGTGCGGTTCCAGTCGATGTCGTGATGGCGCGGCCGGCTGATCCGGGCGCTGCGGTCGAGGGCGCCGGTGAGCGTGGCCCGGGTGCGGGTGGCGAGCCGCTTCTCCAGGTCCTCGACGACCTTGCGCACGACCGCACGTGCCGTCTCCTTCGTCGTCTCCGGCATCGCCTTGTTGAGCGAGAGCAGCGTGCCGACCAGGTGTACGTCGGCCTCGACCGCCTCCAGCATCTCCGGTTCGAGGAGCAGGGCGGACAGCCCGAGCCGGTCGATGGCGTCCCGCTGCATGACCTGCACGACCGAGGAGGGGAAGTACGTCCGGATGTCCCCCAGCCACCGCGCCACGGACGGCGCCGACGCCCCGAGTCCCGCCGAACGCTCCTTCCCGGCCTGTCCCTTCCCGTCCCCCCGCCCGTAGAGCGAGTTCAACGCCCCGTCCATCGCGGCATCCCGCCCACTGAGCGCACACCCGGTGCCATCGGCCGCCTCCCCACCCAGCACGAGCCGCCAACGCCGGAGCCGCTCGTCGGAGGGAGAGGTGGGGACGGTGGGAGAGGTAGATGCGATGGGGGCGGTGGGTGCGGTGGAGGCCGCCGAGGCCGTGGAGGTGCTTGCGGCAGCGGAGACGCTGTCCGGGACGCTCGCCGGGATCCGCCGGCCCGAGCTCATGACCACATCTGTCGTCCTCTGCCTCGTCCTCGTCCTCGTCCTCTGCCTCGCCGAAGTCGTCACGTCGTTCGGGATGCCAGGGACTGCCCGATCGTTCGTCATGCCCGTGCCCCCGTTCGGAACCGGTCCCAGAGCGGGACCACGGCCACGCTCGTCACCGAGCCGTGCTTCGCCCGGAACCCGGTCCCTTTCCCGGGTGCGCCTCCCCGCCCGTCCCCGACCGCGGCGACCGACCTGTCGGTCCCACCCCTCGATGTCCGCGATACGTCGGTCGTCATCCCGCCACCCCCGCAAGGTCGTTGTCGTCGGCGTGCGCCAAGTCGTCGCCGCCATAGCCGTCGTTGTCGCCGCTTCCGTCGTTGTCGCCGTCGTGGTCGTCATCCAGGCCGAGCAGCAGTCGCACCACCGGCAGCACGGCATCCGCCCGGTCGCCGTCGAGGTCCGCCCCGAAACCCGGTATCCCGGAACCGGCTCCCGCCGCACTCCCCCGCTGTCCGGGACCCCGCCGGACCAGTTCGCCCAGGGTCCGCCGCACTCCCGGCTCGTACGCCGAGAACGTGCGCCGCAGCAGCGGCAGCACATCGGTGAACGCCTCCGCCGACACCCCCGTCAACCAGGCGTCGACGAGCCCGAGCAGCCGCTCGTCGTGCACGAGGAGCATCCCGCCGCCGGACCCGCCCCCGACGAACCCCTCGATCCACGCGGCCGCGTCCCCCGGTGCCGTCCCCGGTGACAGCACGAGTCCCATGAGCCGCGCCGCCTCGTCCTGCGCCAACTCCCCGTCGTCCAGCAGCAGTCGCACGGCCCGCCCCCGAATGACACCGGGCACGGTGTCCCGCAGCGACAGCACCTTGAGCACGGCCTGCCAGCGGCCGCGGAGCCCGAGGTCCGGGGCCGCCACCTCGCCCAGCAGCCCCACCGCCCCGTGGACCGCGTCCACATGACGCCGCATCTCCTCCGCCGCCTCCGCGTCCAGCGCGGCGCAGGCCGGAGGCAGGCCGACGAAGACGCGTTCGGCGAGCCCCGCGGCGACCTCGGTCAGGGCGCCGGTGTCGGTGCCGCGCACATCGCCGTAGCGCAGGGACCGGACGAGGGCCGGCAGGGCCTGGGCGAGGTGGCCGACGTCCGCGTCCAGCGCGGCCCGGTCGGCGAGGATCTGCATCACCGTGGGCAGGGCGTCCGGGAGTTCGGCCAGCAGACAGCGCTCGGCGAGGGCGGTGACGTCGGCGAGCCCGGACGCGGAGACGGCGTCCGCCTCCGCCTTGGCGGTGGCCGCGGCGAGCACGGTCGTGCCCCACACCCCCGCCTCGGCGACCCGCACCGACAGCTCCGGCTCCCATCGCAGCCGCCACGTCTCCCGGAATGTGCCCGTGCTCCCCCGCGAGGCCACCGGATCGCCCCACGCCACACCCAGCAGCCGCAGCCGGTGCAGCAGCCTGCTGCGCTCGGCGTCGTTCTCCTTGCGCAGGTCGAGTTCCAGCTCCCGCTCCAGCGCCTCCGGCTTGATCCGCAGCCGCCGCTGGATCCGGTCGAGGTCCCGCTGCAACGGCACCGCGGGCGCCGCCTGCGGCACCTCCCCCAGCACGTCCCCGACCACCAGCCGGTCGTGCACCAGCGCCAACGGCACGTCCGAGCCCTCGCACATCACCGCCCGCACGGCGTCGGTCGTCTCGCTCAGGCCGGGCAGGGGGCGGCCGCGCATTGCCGCGAGCGTCTCGGCCAGCCGTACGGCTTCGATGACGTGCGCCGAGGACACGATCCGGTCCTCGTCCCGGAGCAGCCCCGCCACCTTGGTCAGCCACCGCTCGACGGGCCGGTCCGGTGCGCCGAACAGATGCCCGTACCAGCCGGGCGAGTCGATCCCGGCGCCGTAGCCGCTGTGCCGCGAGAGCCTGCGGTACGTCCACGGCACCCACGTCATGTCCGCCTTGACCTTGGGGAGGCCCTTGAGGAGGGCCTTGTCGGCGGCGACCGTGCTCTTCCGCCGCAGTGCGGGCACGTGCCAGGCGCCGCACACGACGGCCACGTCGTCCCCGAACTCCCGCTGCGCGGCCCTCATCTGGAGCCGCATGTACGCCTCCCGCACGAGGTCCCGGTCGTGTCCACCGGTCCCGTACGTCTCCCGCAGCACCCCCATCGCCTCTTCCAGCACGGTGAACGGCTCGAACACGTCCCCCTGCCCCGTGCCCCGGTGCTCGACGACGTCCTCCCACCACCGCTCGGGGTCGTCGTATCCGGCGGCCTCGGCAAGCACACCGAGCGGGTCGACCCGGACGGCGTCATGAACAGCGGGCTCGTCACCCGAAGCGGCCGGCTCGTCGCCCGACGCCTCAGGCTCATCGCCCGGCGCCGCAGGCTCGACGTCCGACGCCGCAGGCCCCACGTCGGTGGCGGGTCCGTCGGGTCGGTCGGTGGGCTGTGCGGCCTCCTCGTCCCTCCCCCACACCAGCGTGTGCGTGGCCGGCAGGTCGATGAAGCGGGCCGGGACCTCGTGCTCCAGCGCCCAGCGGATCGCCACCCACTCCGGGGAGAACTCGGCCAGCGGCCAGAAGGCCGAACGGCCCGGCTCGTCCACGGCATGGGCGAGGAGCGCCACCGGCGGTCGCATGTCCTCCTCGGCTGCCAGCGGAATCAACGCGTCGGCCTCGGGCGGCCCCTCGATCAGCACGACCCGGGGCCGGGCCGCGTCCAACGCCGCCCGCACGGCCCGCGCCGACCCGGGCCCGTGATGCCGCACCCCGAGCAACAAAGGCCCCGTCCCGACCTCACCCACGTCGCTCACGCCGTCCCCCTGCCCTTCGGGGCCACTTGGAGTCGTCCTCGCCGACGGCCGCGATGCCACCCTGGCCGCCGTCCCGCTCAAGACCCGTCAGACCTGTCACACCCGTCCCCCTTGCTTCCGCGCGCCTCGGCAACCGGCACCGGCACCGCCGCTACCGCGGCCGCTCCAGGTGCCTCCGTGCGTCGTGCCCTGTGCGTCGTGGCCCCGTGCGTCCCCGCTCGACGAACCTCAGCCCGCGCCTTCTCCTCCGTGGGCTCCGGCCGTTCCAGCCCCTCGCGGCCCCGACTCAGGTCGTCCCTCACGCACTCACCTCCCGGCAGGCCCGATAGAAGTCCTTCCAGCCGTCGCGCTCGCGGACGACCGCCTCCAGGTACTCCTGCCAGATGACCCGGTCGGCCGACGGATCGCGGACGACGGCGCCGAGGATGCCCGCGGCGACGTCCCCGGCCCGCAGGACGCCGTCGCCGAAGTGGGCGGCGAGGGCGAGCCCGTTGGTGACGACCGAGATGGCCTCCGCGGTCGACAGCGTGCCGCTGGGCGACTTGAGCTTCGTACGGCCGTCGGACGTCACCCCGTCGCGCAGCTCACGGAAGACCGTCACGACACGGCGGATCTCGGTGATGCCGTCGGGCGCGGCCGGCAGATCGAGGGATCGGCCGATCTGGTCGACGCGGCGCGAGACGATGTCGACCTCGGCCTCGACACTCTCCGGCAGCGGCAGCACGACCGTGTTGAAACGGCGGCGCAGGGCGCTGGAGAGGTCGTTGACCCCGCGGTCCCGGTCGTTGGCCGTGGCGATGAGGTTGAAGCCGCGGACCGCCTGCACCTCCTGGCCGAGCTCCGGTATCGGCAGCGTCTTCTCGGACAGGATCGTGATCAGCGTGTCCTGCACATCGGCCGGGATACGGGTCAGCTCCTCCACCCGGGCCGTCATCCCTTCCGCCATGGCCCGCATCACCGGGCTGGGCACGAGGGCGTCGCGGCTCGGGCCGTTGGCGAGCAGCTGCGCGTAGTTCCAGCCGTAGCGGATCGCCTCCTCCGGTGTGCCCGCCGTGCCCTGCACGAGCAGTGTCGAGTCGCCGCTGACCGCCGCGGCGAGGTGCTCGGACACCCAGGTCTTGGCGGTGCCGGGCACGCCGAGCAGGAGCAGGGCGCGGTCGGTGGCGAGGGTGGTGACCGCGACCTCGACGAGGCGCCGCGGGCCCACGTACTTCGGGGTGATCACCGTGCCGTCCGGCAGGGTGCCGCCGAGCAGGTACGTCGCCACCGCCCACGGCGACAGCTTCCAGCGGGTCGGGCGCGGGCGATCGTCCTGCGCGGCGAGCGCGGCGAGTTCACCGGCGAAGGCTTCCTCGGCATGCGGCCGCAACGCCTCGGCCGGCTCTTCCTGCTTCGGTTCCACGCTCGTCGGTTCCACGGACACAGACATGGCTGAGGCCCCCTCCAGCTCGGCCGGTTCGGATCTGTCACCAACCGTGCACCACGCCACTGACAATGCGATCCGACCTGCGGAAACTCGCTCACGGGGGCCGGATCGCCGGTCAGCCCCGGGCCGATTGTCAGTGGGGGGATCTACCTTCGATGACATGACTCAGCAGGGGGTGCGCTGGACGGCGGATCAGGTGCTGGCACTGGCTCCTGACGCCGCCTCACGCAAAGCGGGAAGCAAACTCGGCGCGGCCGGGCCGTGGTCCGAGGCGGGGAGTTCCGACGAGGGGACGGTGTGGGGGCTGTGCAAGGGCAGTGGCAGCAAGCCGTATCAGACGGTCATCGACATCGCGGACGCCGCCGGTCCGGCGTACAAGTGCAGTTGCCCGAGCCGCAAGTTCCCGTGCAAGCACGCGCTCGGACTGTTGCTGCTCTGGGCGGGCGGGGAGGGCGCGGTGCCGCCGGGGCCGGTGCCGGACTGGGCGGAGCAGTGGGCGGAGGGCAGGAGGCAGCGGGCGCAGGAGAAGCGGGCGGCGGACGCGGCCGGTTCCGCCGCGGGGTCCGGTGACCCGGACGCGGCGCGGCGCAGAGCGGAGCGCCGGGCAGCGCGGATCACGGCGGGTGCGACGGAGCTGGAGCAGCGGCTGGCGGATCTGCTGCGCGGCGGCCTGGCGGGGGCGGAACAGGCGGGGTACGGCATGTGGGAGGAGACGGCCGCCCGCATGGTGGACGCCCAGGCCCCGGGACTCGCGGCACGGGTGCGGGAGTTGGGGTCGATTCCGTCGTCCGGGCCCGGCTGGCCGGTGCGGCTGCTGGAGGAGTGCGCTCTCCTCCACCTTCTCGACCAGGGCTGGCTGCGCCGCGAGCGGCTGCCGGACGGCCTCTCGTCGACGGTCCGTTCCCGCATCGGCCTGCCCGCCTCGGCGGACGGTCCTGCTCTACGGGACCGCTGGCTGGTCCTCGCCCAGTACGACACGGCCGACGCCCGTCTGACGACCCGCCGGATCTGGCTGCACGGCACGGACTCCGGCCGCACGGCACTGCTCCTTTCCTACGGCGCCGCCGGACGCTCTCCCGAACTGGCGCTTCCGGTGGGGCTGGAACTGGAGGCGGAGGTCTCCGCCTATCCCGGTTCCGGTCAGTCGCGTGGGGCGCTCGGCGAGCAGTTCGCGCCTCCGGTGCCCTCGACGGCCCGCCCGCCGGGAGTGACGACCGAACAGGCCGCCGCCCGCTACGGCGAGGCGCTGCGGGACGATCCGTGGCTCGACTCCGTCCCCATGACCCTGGACCGGGTGATACCGGCCCCGGACGGGGACGCCTGGCAACTGGCCGACGCCGAGGGCGACTCGGCGCTGCCGCTCACCGCATCCGCCCGCTCCCGACCAGGCCTGTGGCGCCTGGTCGCGCTCTCGGGCGGTGCCCCGGTGAAGGTCTTCGGCGAGTGCGGCCACCGCGGCTTCACCCCGCTGACGGCGTGGCCGCAGGGCGCGGGCGAGGCGGTGCGACTGTGCTGACCGGAACCGGCCCGGCAACCGACCGGACGGAAAGGAACCACATGGACAGGACCTCCGCTCCCGCGCCGGACGCCTGGGAGGAGCTCGTCACCTCGGCCCTGCTCGGCACCGCGCGCCGCACACCGCCCGGCGTCGCGGCCGGTCCCGAGGCACCGGTGGCGTTGTTGGACGCGGCGGCCGCGGAGACCGTACGGCGGCGGGCCGGGATCAGGCCCGCGCGCGCCGCCCAGCGGCCGCAGCCGGCGCCCGAGGACACACGCCCCGCCCTGCCCGCGGCGGCGGCCCGCCGGCTCGCGACGCTGCTCGCCGACCGGCCGGGCACGGGCGGTGGGGGCCGCCGGGGCACGGCACCGGATCTGATGGAGCTGCTGCCGCAGTGGCTCGCGACGGCGAACACCCGCGGTTACGCGGCGCCCCCGCAGCTGCTGCCCGCACTGCTGGACGCGGCCCGGGGGCGTACGGATCTACGGCCGGCGGCGCTGGCGTTCGCGGGCTCGCGTGCCATCTGGCTCGCCCGGTTGAACCCGGACTGGCGGTTCGCCCTGCGGGCGACACCGGGCGGTGGAACAGCCCTGCCGTCGCCGCAGGACACGGCAAGCGTCCGCCTGCTGTGGGAGGAAGGCCTGTTCGCCGAGCGGGTGGCGCTCCTCGCGGCGATACGGGCCCGGGAGCCCGCCGCGGCGCGTGAGCTGCTCGCCACGACCTGGGCGACCGAGCGGGCCGAGGACCGGCTGATGTTCCTCGACTCGCTGCGGACGGGGCTGGGGCCGGACGACGAGCCGTTCCTGGAGCAGGCACTGGCGGACCGCAGTCGCAACGTGCGGGCGACGGCGGCGGAGTTGCTGTCGGCGCTGCCGGGTTCGGCCCTGGCGGCGCGGATGGCGGTCAGGGCCGGGGCCTGCGTGGCGGTCGACCACACCGGGGACGCGCCGTCGATCCTCGTAGAGGCGCCGCACGAGTGCGATGCGGGCATGGAGCGCGACGGTGTCGTGGCGAAGGCGCCCTCGGGTCGGGGGGAACGCTCCTGGTGGTTCGGGCAGTTGGTGGAGGCCGCGCCCCTGGGGGTGTGGACGGGACGGCTCGGGGGGCGGACACCCGAGGAGATCGTGGCGCTGCCTGTGACGGACGACTGGCGGAACGACCTGCATGCGGCATGGTGCCGGGCCGCCGTACGACAGCGGGACGCCGGGTGGGCGCGGGCGCTGCTCGGGACACCCGCGGCACCGGAGGCCGGGGGGCCCGGAGCGGTGTCCCTGGCGGAGCGGGCCAAGCTGCTGAGCACCCTGGGGGCCGCCGAACGGGCCGAGTGGGTCGCCGGGTTCATCGCGACGCACGGTTTGTCGGAGGCGTTCCAGCTGCTGGGGGTGTGCGGGGTGCCGTGGGCCGCGCCGCTGGGGCGGGCGGTCGTCGACGCGCTCAACATCGCTCGGGACGCGGGGAGTTATCCGTGGAGCTTCAGCGGGGTGATGGGGCTGGCGGAGCGATGTCTCGATCCGGCCGAGGCGGGTCGACTGGAGGGGCTGATGGCGGTGCCGGACGAAGGGGAGGACGCGAGTCCCGGAGCGGGGGGCTACTGGGCGGAGGCGTTCCAGCGCTTGGTGACGACCTTGCGGTTGCGTGCGGCGATGGCGGAGGAGCTGGAGGTGGCGTAGCTCGCGACCTGTCCGGCGGCGAGGGCCCCGGGGCCTCTGCCTTCACTCTTCACGCGGAACAAGGGCGACCTGTCAACCGGCGCCTACCGACCCCACCCCAGGGGCGCGGGGAACTGCGCGACCAGCCCCCAACAACCCGCACCCGACCCCCGGACCGCCCCCGGCACCCGCACCCGCACCCGCACCCGCACCCGCACGCCCTACGCCCTACGCCCTACGCCCTACGCCCTACGCCCTACGCCCTACGCCCCAGCCGACGCCCGCGCATTCTCCCGCACCCAGTCCACGATCGACTGCGTCGTCGCCCCCGGCGTGAAGATCTCCGCGACGCCCTTCTCCTTCAGCGCAGGGATGTCCGCCTCCGGGATGATCCCGCCGCCGAACACCAGGATGTCCTCGGCCTCCCGCTCCTTGAGCAGGTCGATCACCGCGGCAAACAGCGTGTTGTGGGCGCCGGAGAGGATGGAGAGACCGATCGCGTCGGCGTCCTCCTGGATCGCGGTGCCGACGATCTGCTCGGGGGTCTGGTGGAGGCCGGTGTAGATGACCTCCATGCCCGCGTCGCGCAGCGCCCTCGCGATCACCTTGGCTCCGCGATCGTGACCGTCGAGCCCCGGTTTGGCCACCACGACGCGGATCGGACCGGCTGTCACACCCATCACTGCCTCCATGAAGCGACTGCGTCCATTCGTACCGACTAGTACCGCACAGACCGGGAATGTGAACGAACGTTATCGCTGCCATCACGCACCTTGCAGTTTCGCGGTGGACGCCGAGGGGGAAATCACACCTGGGACACGTTCGGGAGCCGCAACGAGGTCGCCGCACCGCCGGGCCGCAGGCCGCGCGTCACGGTGGTGCGGCGCGCCGGCGACGGCACGAAGGGCACGTAGGACAGGTAAGGCATGACAGCGGGCAGCCTCGTCGCCACACCGGCGGAGCGGCTCGTGACGTCACCGGCGCACCACCAGCACCGCGAGCACCATAGGCACCACCGATACGACCGGCTCAAGCCCCGGCACCGTCGGTACCGCCTGCATCAAACGCACCAACCGCACCACCGGCTCCGTCAGCTCCGCCGGCCCGTCCGGCAGCCCCGGAACCCCGCGCCGACCGCCGCACCCCTCTCCCGCGCTCCCCTCGCGCCACGCAGGCGTCGACCTCCGCCGCGACTCCCCATGAGCGCACACGGGGGACGGAGCAGTCCTCCCGTGTGCCGACAGGAGGTCGGCCATGAAGGTCACCAAGGCGGTGCTGCCCTTTCTTCCGCTCTGCCAGCGCCTGATTCCCAGCAGGCTGGCGGGACTCTCCCTGGCCCTCCTGAAGGCGACCGCCCTGGAGATCGCGATTCTCGCGGGACACCTCCTGCTCTACCCGTCCGGCATCACCCAGGAGCGCCGCTCCCCCCTGCCCGCGCTCCCCGCGCCGGAGGACGGCGCCGCACAGCTGCCGACGGAGGCCAAGCCCCCGGTCGTCCTGCTGCACGGCTTCATCGACAACCGCTCGGTCTTCGTGCTCCTGCGCCGCAGCCTCGCCCAGCACGGCAGGCAGCAGATCGAGTCGCTCAACTACTCCCCGCTGACCTGTGACGTCCGCGCCGCGGCCGAGCTGCTCGGCCGGCACATAGAGGAGATCTGCGAGCGCACGGGCAGTGAGCAGGTCGATGTCGTCGGGCACAGCCTCGGCGGCCTGATCGCCCGGTACTACGTACAGTGCCTCGGCGGCGACAGCCGGGTCCGCACCCTGGTGACGCTCGGCACCCCGCACTCCGGCACCCGGGTGGTGCCGCTGGCCAACGCGCACCCCATCGTGCGCCAGATGCGCCCCGGCTCGGAGTTGCTCGAGGAGCTCACTCGGCCGGCCCCTGGCTGCCGTACGCACTTCGTCAGTTTCTGGAGCGACCTCGACCACCTGATGGATCCGCTGGAGACCGCCTGTATCGACCACCCCGACCTCACGGCGCAGAACGTCCGGGTGAGCGGGATCGGGCATCTCGCCCTGCCCGTGCATCCCGCCGTGGCGACCGGCATACGGCAGGTGCTCGACACCGCGCAGGCCGGGGAGGAGACGGCCGGCCGCACAAGCGGACTGACCGTGGCGTAACGGTCGTACCGGCCACCGGTCACGGCCTGCGGTCACAGGCCGCCGACAGCTCGCCGACAGCCGCCGGAGCGCGGGCCGACATCGAACATCCTTCGAACACAGAGCCAAAGTCGCGCCCGCAGTCCCCCGAAACAGAGCCGAATGCCCGTTTCCTGCGCGCTCAAAACCAGTTGAAGATTGTCGCGCCCGCATACCGCCGGGTACAGTCGCCGCACTGCTCTGGCAGCCCCTGTTGTCGAGGCGAAAGAGAAGTTGGTGAACGACCGTCACCCGTCGGGGACCATGACCACCCCGGCCCCGGCTTCCGACGCCGACTCGTCGCACTACGCGACGTACGGCACCCAGGAAGCCCCGTACGGCGACTTCACCACGTACGGCAGCTACGACGCCACCGGTTTCGGCACCACCGGTCCCGATGTCTCGGGCACCGGCGCGCACGCCACCGGCAGCTTCGAGACCGACCCGCTCTTCGGCAACATGCCGGGCGACGCGACCGGTTCGTACGACGCCTCGACCTGGAACACCGGCGGTCACCAGACCCTGAACTACGACATGTACGCGGCCCAGCACCACGCCGCCTACGACACCGGCGCGTACGACGCCACCCAGTGGGGCGGCGACCACCAGCAGCTCGCCGCGATCCCCCCGCAGGGCGGCGCCGCCGACCACAGCGGGCAGTGGGACGCGAGTTCCTGGCACCAGCAGGACCGGACCGCGGGCCCGGCCGACCAGACCCAGCACTGGGAATGGGGCACGCAGACCTTCGACACCGGGGCGTACGACGCCACGCAGTGGAACTCCGACGGCACGGCGGCCGACCCGCAGCCCACGGCCACCTTCGAGCAGGTCGGCTACGACGAGACCCACACCTACGAGGAAGGCCAGGCGTACGAGGAGAGCCACGCGTACGGCGAGGCGAATCCTTACGGCGAGGCCTACGCCGAACACACCTCGCACGACGGCGAGTCGGCCGCCGCCGACACCACCGGAGCGGCCACCACCGCCACCGGCGAGATGCCCGTCGTCCACGACGAGGACGCCCCGCTCCTGGACGAGCAGGAGGAGCCGACAGCGGCCCCCGCTCCGGGCTCCCGTGTCGCCGCGCGCAACGCGAGCCGCTCCCGCCGCCGTATGCCCGCCAAGCGCTCCGCGCTGCTGACGATTGCCGTCCCCTCGGCGTGTGTCATGGGCGTCGCCGGGATCGCCGCCGCCTCGGTCGGCACCCTGACCGGCGACGACAAGGACACCGCGCGGACCCTCGCGGACGCCACCGCCGTTCAGCCGGCCGCCGCGAACAACAAGCTGGACACCCAGCTCGAGAGCCTCTCGGCCGGCGCCGACGACTTCGCCGACCGGGCCAGCCGTACGCAGGAGCGCATCGACCTCAAGGCCCAGCAGGTGGCCGAGAAGAAGAAGGCGGCGGAGGAGGCGGCCCGCAAGGAGCGGCTGCGCCCGAAGTTCGCGCTGCCGGTCGCTCAACGGGGTCTCAGCGCCTACTTCGGCCAGTCCGGCGTCAACTGGATGTCCGTCCACACCGGCATCGACTTCCCGGTGTCGTACGGCACCACGGTGATGGCCGCGACCGACGGCACCGTCCGCACGCAGTGGAACAGCGCCTACGGCAACATGATGGTCGTGACGGCGAAGGACGGCACGGAGACGTGGTACTGCCACCTCTCCAGCTACCGCGTGGCCTCCGGTACGACCGTCAAGGCCGGCGACCCGATCGCGTACTCCGGCAACTCCGGCAACTCGACCGGCCCGCACCTGCACTTCGAGGTGCACCCGGCGGGCGGTTCGGCCATAGACCCGCTGCCGTGGCTGCGCAGCCACGGGCTGGACCCGACGTAACCGGCCACCCACCGGCTGGACCCGATGTGACTCCCCGGGCCCAGCGCCCTTCCTGACCCGCCCGGTCTACAGCTTCTCCACCGGCGCGTACCGCAGCAGCAGCCGCTTCGGCTTGGCTTCCCCGAAGTCGATCGTCGCCTCGGCGTTGGCGCCCGTGCCCTTGACCCCGACCACCGTGCCGAGGCCGAACTGGTCGTGGGTGACCCGGTCGCCGACGGCCAGCGCGACCACCGGCTTCTCCGAGGTCCTGCGGGTGGCGAACCCGGACGCGCCCGACGCCGAGGAGCGCGAGCGGGAGGACGACAGCGAGGCCGCGACCCCCGAGACCGGTCCCGCGGGAGCGGCGACCGCCCCGGTGCGCTTCCAGTCGACGTGCTGCGCCGGGATCTCCTCGAGGAAGCGGGAGGGCGGGTTGTACGACGGCTGCCCCCACGCGCTGCGCAGTGAGGACCGGGTCAGATAGAGCCGCTCACGCGCGCGCGTGATGCCGACGTACGCCAGCCGCCGCTCCTCCTCCAGCTCCTTGGTCTGGCCGAGGGCGCGCATGTGCGGGAAGACGCCGTCCTCCATGCCGGTGAGGAAGACGACCGGGAACTCCAGGCCCTTGGCGGTGTGCAGGGTCATCAGGGTGATGACTCCGGAGCCGTCCTCGTCCTCGTCGGGGATCTGGTCGGAGTCGGCGACGAGCGCGACCCGCTCCAGGAAGTCGGAGAGCGAGCCGGTCTCCTCGCCCTCACCGGACTCCTGCTCGAACTCCAGGGCCACGGCCGCGAGTTCCTGCAGGTTCTCGATGCGGGTCTCGTCCTGGGGGTCGGTGGAGGCCTGCAACTCGGCGAGGTAACCGGTGCGTTCGAGCACGGCTTCCAGGACGGTCGCCGGACCCGCTCCGGACTCGACGATCGTGCGGAGCTCCTCCATCAGCACGTTGAACCGCTTGACGGCGTTGGTGGAGCGCGCGGCCATGCCGTACGCCTCGTCGACGCGCTTGAGCGCCTGCGGGAAGCTGATCTTCTCGCGCTGGGAGAGGGCGTCGATCATCGCCTCCGCGCGGTCGCCGATGCCCCGCTTGGGGACGTTGAGGATCCGGCGCAGCGGCACGGAGTCCTCCGGGTTGGCGAGGACGCGCAGGTAGGCCAGGACGTCCCGGACCTCCTTGCGCTCGTAGAAGCGGACGCCGCCGACGACCTTGTAGGGCAGGCCGACGCGGATGAAGACCTCTTCGAAGACTCGGGACTGCGCGTTGGTGCGGTAGAAGACGGCGACATCGCCAGCCTTCGCGTCGCCCGCGTCGGTGAGACGGTCTATCTCGTCGGCGACGAACTGCGCCTCGTCGTGCTCGGTGTCGGCGACATAGCCGGTGATGCGCGCGCCCGCGCCCGCGTTGGTCCACAGGTTCTTGGGGCGGCGGGACTCATTGCGCTCGATGACGGCGTTGGCGGCGGTGAGGATCGTCTGGGTGGAGCGGTAGTTCTGCTCCAGGAGGATCGTCGTCGCGTCCGGGTAGTCCTCCTCGAACTGGAGGATGTTGCGGATGGTCGCGCCGCGGAAGGCGTAGATCGACTGGTCGGCGTCACCGACGACACAGAGCTCGGCGGGCGGCAGGTCATGCTCGCTCGGGGGTACGTCCACCGGGTGCTCGGAGGTCCCGACCAGCTCCCTGACCAGCGCGTACTGGGCGTGGTTGGTGTCCTGGTACTCGTCGACCAGGACATGCCGGAAGCGGCGCCGGTAGTGCTCGGCGACATCGGGGAACGCCCGCAGCAGGTTGACCGTCGTCATGATCAGGTCGTCGAAGTCGAGGGCGTTGGCCTCGCGCAGCCGCGACTGGTACATGGCGTACGCCTGGGCGAGGGTCTTCTCGAAGCCGTCGGTGGCCTGGGCGGCGAAGTCCTCCTCGTCGATCAGCTCGTTCTTCAGGTTGCTGATCTTGGCGCTGAAGGACTTCGGCGGGTACCGCTTGGGGTCGAGGTCCAGGTCGCGGCAGACCAGGGCCATGAGGCGCTTGGAGTCGGCGGCGTCGTAGATCGAGAAAGAGGAGGTGAACCCGAGCTTCTTCGACTCCCTGCGCAGGATCCGCACGCAGGCGCTGTGGAAGGTCATCACCCACATCGCGTTCGCGCGCGGGCCGACGAGCTGCTCGACGCGCTCCTTCATCTCGCCCGCGGCCTTGTTGGTGAAGGTGATCGCGAGGATCTGGCCCGGGTGGACATGGCGCTCGCCGAGGAGGTGGGCGATGCGGTGGGTGAGCACCCGGGTCTTGCCGGAGCCGGCGCCGGCCACGATGAGCAGCGGGGTACCGGAGTGCACGACGGCCGCGCGCTGGTTCTCGTTCAGCCCCTCCAGGAGGGCGGCCGGGTCCACGACCGGGCGCGGGGCGCCGTCGCGGTAGTAGGCGTCCCGGTCCGGGGGCACGTCGAACTTCCCACCGAACAGATCGTCCGGAACCTGCTCCGGTACGTGCTCGTCCTCGGGCGGCGGCGGGGGTTCCTCCGCATGCCCGCGAGGGGCCTGGAGGTCCGCCAGGAAGCTGTCGTCAAAGAGGCTGCTCATCGCTCTCCGAGTCTAGGGCTCCCCACTGACAGCCCGCCGCCGCCCCGAGAACATCGCCCGAATCACCGTCCGACCGCGGCTGGCCGGAAGCCGACCCCGGAAAGCGGGCAGATATCGTCAACCAGACGAAATGAGCCCAGGAAAACAAATCATTACGAATCGAACACATGGAGCGGCGCCTGGGAGTTAGGTCACGAAAATGTATCGGGCATATCGAACATCAACCTTCACAGAGGCCACACCAGTTGGCTACCGTTCCGGGCAGGCCGTACGACCCCTTCCGGCGAACCTCGCCGGGCCGTACTGCCTCCGCCGAGTCCGCAGCGCCGCCGCGCGCCCGGAGCCGGGGACCCACCGAACTTGGGGTGAATCGGCCCACTCCCGCGCAGGGGAGCGCCGTAGGGCAAACCTTCCGAAGCACTTCGCCCGAACCCGACAGCTAACTCGGTAGGCGGAGCATGGGAAGGAGTCGCCTCCCTTGGCGTCGCACCGCAAGTCGCGTCCCGTCGGTACGCGCGTGGCAGGCATACGGACCCCGGCCCTCGCAACGGCCGCCCTCACCTCCGTGGCCCTGCTGTCCCAGTCGGCGAACGCAGCGCCGGCCGACGACAGGCCCAGCCTCGAAGAGGTCGAGAAGAAGGTCGACGACCTCTACCGCCAGGCCGAGTCGGCGACCGACAGCTACAACGCCGCCAAGGAGAAGACGACCAAGCAGCGCAAGCAGGTCGACACCCTCCTCGACGACGTCGCCCAGCGCACCCAGAAGCTCAACGAGGCGCGCGAGGAACTCGGTTCCTTCGCCGCGGCCCAGTACCGCACCGGCGCCGCCGCGCCCGACACCGCGACCTTCCTGCTCGCCGACACCCCGCAGGACTACTTCGACCAGGCGCAGCTGATGGGCCGTCTGACGAGCCGCCAGAAGGGCGCGGTCGACGACTACGTCTCCGAGCAGTCCGCGACGATGAAGAAGCGCCAGGAGGCCTCCCAGAGCCTTCAGACGCTCAGCGAGACGCAGAGCGACCTGAAGACCGCCAAGGCGACCGTCCAGAAGAAGCTCGCCGACGCGCGTGACCTGCTGTCGGAGCTGACGGCCCAGGAGAAGGCGCGTCTCGCGGCGATCGAGAAGCGGAAGCAGGAGGAGGCGGCCCGCAGGGCGGCGGAGCTGGCGCAGCAGCAGGCGGCCGCGGAGAAGGCGGCCCAACAGGAGAGCGCGCCGGCTTCCACCGGTTCGAGCACGTCGACGGCGCCCGACTCCTCGTACGCCACCAAGGCCGCCAAGGCCCTCGCCTTCGCCCGCGCGCAGATCGGCAAGCCGTACGTCTGGGGCGCCACCGGCCCCGACTCCTACGACTGCTCGGGGCTCACCCAGGCCGCCTGGAAGGCCGCCGGAGTCGACCTCCCGCGCGTCACCTACGACCAGGTCAACGCCGGCACCACGGTCTCCCTGGCCGACGCCCAGCCCGGTGACCTGGTCTTCTTCTACGACGACATCAGTCATGTCGGCCTCTACATCGGCAACGGCATGATGATCCACGCCCCGAAGCCGGGCGCGTACGTCCGCGAGGAGTCGATCTACTACGACGGCGAGTCGGGGATCCACAGCGTGGTGCGCCCGGCCTGAGCCACCGCTCGTCGGCGGCCCGCGCGGGCAGGATCCTTTCGTCCGCGCGGACAGAACCCTCTCGCCCGAGCCGACAGGCCCCTTCGCCCGCGCGGGCAGGACCCTTTCGTCCGCGCAGGCAGGACCCTTTCGTCCGCGCGGGCAGGACCCCTTCGTCCGCGCAGGCAGGACCCTTTCGTCCGTGCGCCGCGGAGGATTCCAGCGCCCGCGAACGGCGGCGGCTCCTGCGCCCGCGCGTATTTCCGCACGCGCGCGTGCGCGCCCCGCTCGCACGGCACGCGGGGCTTCCTAGCATCGGCACATGTCCGGCACCTCCCCGTACTCCCTGCTGAGCGCCTGGTGGACGCGGCGCCCGCCCGCGGCCGGGGCCGCCGTGATGGCGACCGCCATCGTGTCCGTCGGGCTGCACCTGGCCGGTCACGAGACGCTGTCCCGCATCGCCCTGGTGATCGGCTGCGCGGCCTGGCTGGCACTGGCCGCCGGCTTCGCCGTACGACTGCTGCGGGAGCGCGAGCGATGGGTCGCGGACGCCGGGACACCGGGCGCCCTGACGGCCGTGGCGGCGACCACCGTCCTCGGCACCCGCTTCTCGGCGCTAGGCCGGCAGACCCTCGCCGAGGCGCTGCTGGCACTGTCCGCGCTGCTGTGGCCGCTGCTGCTCGTGCTCGTCATGAGGCACTGGAGGCGGCGGATGCCCGGCGGGGTGTTCCTGTGCTGTGTGGCCACCCAGGGCCTCGCGGTCCTCGGCGCCACGCTCGCCGCGGCCGAGTCGGCGGCCTGGCTCGCGCACACGGCGCTCGTCCTGTTCTGGCTCGGCCTGGTCCTCTACGGTGTCGCGTTCTTCCGCTTCGACCTGCGCCAGGTGCTGGAGGGAGCGGGCGACCAGTGGATCGCGGGCGGCGCGCTCGCCATCTCGGCGCTCGCCGGCTCGAAGCTGATCGCCGCGGACAGCGCGCGCCTGTACCTGTGGAACGACGACGACCACGGCGTGCTGCGCGCGGTGACCGTCGCCCTGCTGATGCTCGACCTGGCCTGGTACGCCGTCCTGCTGACGGCCGAGGTCCTCCGGCCGCGCCCGCGCTACGACGTGCGCCGCTGGGCCACCGTGTTCCCCATGGGCATGACCGCGGCGGCGACCCTGGCGGTCTCGGCCGCCGTGGACCTCCCGTGGCTGAGGACGCCCGGTGAGGTGCTGCTGTGGGTCGCGGTGGCGGCCTGGCTGGCCGTCGCCGCGTGGGCGGCCGGCGCCGCCCGCACCGCCCTCAGGTCCACAGGACGGCGATGAAGACGTTGGCCGTGGTCAACGCGCCGACCAGGCCGAACAGGCTCTTGTCCACCGTCTCGTCGTCCCGCTTCACATAGACGAGGCCGAGGATCACGATCAGCAGGGCCAGCTTCACGCCGATCTTGATGTTGTTGACGTGCTGGTCGTCGGCCTGGTTGAGGCCGACCAGGATCACCCCGGTGACCAGCATCGTCGCGGCGCCGTGCAGCATCGCCGGGACGAACCGGGCGGTGCCCTGGCCCATCGCCTTCATCTGCGTGAGGAACCCGCCGAGCAGCGAGGCGATGCCGATGATGTGCAGGCCGACGAAGAGATGGATGAGTACGTCCATGAGGCCGGAGCCTATTCCTGGGTGCGGGGGACGCTCGCACCGGCCCCTCGCGCGGATCTTGCATATATGCGGCCCATAGCACTCCCCGCCCGTCACGGGCCCCGTTATCCCGGGTTCGGTCAGCGCACCGCGCGAAGTCGACGGTGCCCCCCGGGGATCACGGTCACCTTCGGTCACCAGGCGGTCCCCTGGCGGCAGTTCCGCACAACGCGTTACCTCCCGGACACGGTCCGGTTTAGCGTCCTCCACCAGGTGACCGGCTCCCCACCGCCGCCCGGGCCAGGGGCGGCAGTCGGCCACCACCGCCGAGAAGGTCCGGCGGCGGCCCGCTCCCCCTGTGCGAGCCGTCGCCGGACGCGCACACCGCCCCGGGCGGTCGTACGGCCGCTCCCCCCTGGCGTTCGTACGTCCCTGCGCCCGGGGCGGCCGATCGCAGGAAAGGACGTGCAGTCCACGTGGCAGCACACCGCAAGCCCCGCAGCCGCTCGGCCGGTGGCCATACGGTCCGTACGGCAGCGACGATCGCCCTCGCGGGGGCAGCGACCGCGACGGGTTTCGACGGGATCGGACACGCCGAGCCGCAGCTCACACCGGCGCAGGTCAAGGCGAAGGTGGACCGGCTGTACCAGGAGGCCGAGGCCGCCACCGAGAAGTACAACGGCGCGAAGGAGAAGGCGGAGGCGGCCGAGACCCGGCTGGGCGGCCTGCGGGACGAGGCGGCGCGCAGGACCGAACGGCTCAACGAGGCCCGGGACGCGCTGGGTTCGATGGCCGCGGCACAGTACCGCGGCGGCGGGATCGACCCCGCGATGCAGCTCGCGCTCTCCGACGACCCCGACCGGTACCTGGACGGCGCCGAGTTCGCCGAACGGGCCGGTGCCCGCCAGGCCACCTCGGTGGCGAACGTGCGCCGGGAGCTGCGGGAGATCGAGCAGCTGCGCGGGGCCGCGCACGTCGAGCTGGCCTCGCTGAAGTCGCGTCAGGCGGAGCTGAGACGCCACAAGGAGACGATCACCGGCAAGCTGGGCGCGGCCCGCCGGCTGATGTCCCGGCTGTCGGCCGAGGAGCGCGCGGGGCTCGCGGCGGAAGGGGATCGCGCCTCGCGGGCCGCGACAGGGGCACGCGCGGAGCTCACGACGCCCGGCGCGGCCACCACGGAGGCGCCCAACTCCCGTGCGGCCGCGGCCGTGTCCTACGCCTACTCCAAGCTCGGCAGCCCCTATGTCTGGGGGGCCACCGGCCCGGACGCCTTCGACTGCTCGGGGCTCATCCAGGCCGCGTACCGCTCCGCGGGCATCTCCCTGCCCCGTACGACCTACGCGCAGATCGACGCGGGGCGACGCGTCTCGCGCTCCGAACTCCTCCCCGGTGACCTGGTGTTCTTCTACTCGGGTATCAGCCACGTGGGCCTCTACATCGGCAACGGGCAGATGATCCACGCCCCGAACCCCTCGGCACCGGTGCGGGTGGCGCCCATCGACCAGATGCCGTTCGCGGGCGCCACACGCGTGGTGTGAACGCGTGTGGCCTGTGGCCTGTGGCCTGTGCGTCAGACCAGCCGGCGAGCCGTCGCCCATCGGGTCAGCTCGTGCCGGTTCGACAGCTGCAGCTTCCGCAGCACCGCCGAGACATGGGACTCGACCGTCTTCACCGAGATGAACAGCTGTTTGGCGATCTCCTTGTAGGCGTAACCGCGCGCGATGAGCCTCAGCACCTCGCGCTCGCGCTGGGTGAGACGGTCGAGGTCCTCGTCGACCGGCGGGGCGTCGGTGGAGGCGAAGGCGTCCAGGACGAAGCCGGCCAGGCGCGGCGAGAAGACGGCGTCGCCCTCCTGGACGCGGAAGACGGAGTTGACGAGGTCCGTGCCGGTGATCGTCTTCGTCACATAGCCGCGCGCACCGCCCCGGATCACTCCGATCACGTCCTCGGCCGCGTCCGAGACGGACAGGGCGAGGAAGCGCACGGGCTGCTCGGCGTCGGCCATCAACGGGGCGCACCGGCGCAGCACTTCGACCCCGCCGCCGCCCGGCAGATGGACGTCGAGGAGCACGACCTCGGGGCGGGTCGCGGTGATGACGGTGACGGCCTGCTCGACGTCCGCGGCCTCCCCGACGACCTCGACGCCGGTCTCCTCGGTCCTGCCGATCTCGGCCTGGACGCCCGTACGGAACATGCGGTGGTCGTCGACGAGGACCACGCGCACGTGCCGCTCGCCCGCGCCGCCGGCCGGCGTCGGTTCAACAGGGCCCGTGTTCGCCTCGGTGGGGTCGCTCATGACGTCTTCTCCGCCCTCTCCATCTCCAGCTCGACCTCCGTGCCGCCGTCCGGCACCGCACGCAGCCGGGCCGTGCCGCCATGGCGCTCCATGCGGCCGATGATCGATTCTCTGACACCCATCCGGTCGGCGGGTATCGAGTCGAGGTCGAAGCCGGGGCCGCGGTCCCGGACGGACACGAAGACCGTCCTGCCCTCGACTTCGGCGTAGACCTGTACGGCGCCGCCCTCGCCACCGTACTTGGCGGCGTTGACCATCGCCTCGCGCGCGGCCTGCATCTGTGCGCCGGTTCTCTCGTCGAGCGGGCAGTCGCCGACGACCACGACCTCTATCGGGACGCCGTGCTTGTCCTCGACCTCGGCGGCATTGCGCCGCACCGCGTCGGCGAGGTCGGTGGGTTCGTCGGCCTCGTCCTTGCCGGTGCCCTCGGGTTTGTACAGCCAGGTGCGCAGGTCGCGCTCCTGGGCGCGGGCGAGGCGGCGCACCTCGCTCGCATTCTCCGCGTTGCGCTGGATCAGGGTCAGGGTGTGCAGCACCGAGTCGTGGACGTGGGCGGCGACCTCCGCGCGCTCCTGGGCACGGATGCGCATCAGGCGCTCCTCGGAGAGGTCCTGGGTCATGCGGACGAGATACGGCCCCGCGAGGAGCGTTATCCCGACGAGGACCGCGAGGGCCGCCTGGAGGACGGAACCGAGGTGGGCGGTGGAGCCCTGGAGGACGAAGACCCCGGAGACACCCGCGGTGACGAGGAGGACACCGCCCGCGGCACGCAGCAGCGTCAGGGTGCGCCGACGGCGGCCCACCTCCATCCAGCGGGCGCGGCGGGCATTGTCCGCCTGGCGCCAGACCAGGGCGACGCCCGCGCCGACCAGGACGGCCGGCCAGAGGTAGGCCTTGGCCCCATTGCCCACCTTGACATTGCCGACGAAGACCATGGCGACGACGACCATGAGCAGCAGGGCCACGATCTGGCCCTTGTCCGGGCGGCGGGCGACCAGTCTGCGGCGGCCGTCGGGCGAGGTCTCGGTGGTGACCAGGGACGGGGGCCTCTGCCCCGCGACGCCGCCGACGCCGAGCGGCACGAAGAACCAGAACGCGGCGTACAGCAACGCACCGAGCCCGTCCGCCATGAACAGGCCGACGAAGACCAGCCGCACCCAGATCACGGGCAGCCCGAGATGCCCGGCGAGCCCCCGCGCCACACCACCCAGCCAGCGTCCGTCACTGCTGCGGTAGAGCTTGCGCGGCGGCCGCGGTTCGACGAGTGGCGCTGCAGCGGCTTCCGGCATGCCATCGATGGTCACACGGCCGGAGTCCGGGGGCATCAGGGTTGTCCCCCGAGACTCCCCTGATCTTCGAACGGCGCGCCGTCCGAACGCTTCCCCTCCCCCTCTCAGGGCCGATATCAGGGTCCGGCCAGGGTCGTTCCGACTCCCGCCGCGCCCCCGCGCCCGTCACCATGGACACATGACAGATCACCAGCACGCCGCGGGCGCCGGATCCGGCGGAGGCCCGGACCCGGGCACCGGCCCCGGCGCGGGCACGCCCGCCGACACCGGCGAGGCTTCGCGCGCGCACGGGCGGGCGGGCACGCGGCAAGAAGGAGGCACACCGGCGGACACTCCCACCGAACCCGTCGGGCACCGGACGACGACCGACACCCCCGCCCCGCCCACCACCGCACCCCAGGACACGGCTCCCGCCGAGGACACGCCCACCGCCCCCCTGCGCCTCCGGCGGGACCGACGACACAAGCTGCTCGCCGGGGTGTGCGCCGGACTCGGGCGCCAGTGCGACATGGACCCGGTGATCTTCCGCATCACGCTCGCCGTGCTGTCGGCGACCGGCGGCATAGGCCTCATCTTCTACGGCTTCGCCTGGCTCCTCGTCCCGTACGAGGACGAGGACGAGAACGAGGTGCGCAAGCTGCTCACCGGCCGGGTGGACGGCCAGGCGCTGACCGGCGTGCTGTTCGCCCTGGTCGGCTGCGGGGTCTTCCTGACCATGCTGAGCAACACCGGCGTGCTGGCCTTCGCCGTGGTCCTCTCCCTGCTCCTCGCGGGCGCCGGGTACTGGTCGCGCAACCGCGGCACCCCCGACCCCGACCCGCTCGCCGCGCAGGCCGTCGCCGACGCCCCGCCGGAGGCCCAGGCCCCGCCGGTGGCCGCCGGTTACCCGTCCTGGTGGCGCGACCCCATCGTCAAGGACGGCACCCACGTCGGTGGCACGGGCTATCTGTGGGGTCCGAGCGACTCCCGCGACCGCGACATCGCGGCGGCCGTCAACATCGGCCGGGGCGTCTCCTGGAGCCGCCGCGAGGACATCCGCGCGGCCGGCATCCGCCCCGCCAAGCCTCGCGGCCCCCGCTGGATCGGCGGCTGGGTCTTCCTGCTCGCCCTGCTGGCCGGCGGCCTAGGCACAGGAGCGACCTGGGAGGACCACGCCCTGGGCACCAGCCTGCAGACCGGTCTGTCCTGCGCGCTGATCGTCCTGGGCCTGGGCATAGCGATCAGCTCCTTCCTGGGGCGCACGGGAGCGGGCTCGATCTTCCTCGCGATCGTCACCGCGGGCCTGCTCGCCACCTCGGCCGCGCTCCCGAAGGACATCACCACCCACTGGGTCCGCACGAACTGGACACCGGCAGCGGCCCAGGACATCCGCCCGAGCTACGAACTCGGCACCGGAGTGGGCACCCTGGACCTGTCCCGCGTCGACTTCGCCAAGGGCCGCACGGTGACCACCCAGGCCGACGTCGGTGTGGGCCGGCTGGTGGTGATCGTGCCGCCGGACGTGACGGTGAAGGCGGTCGTCGACGTGGGAGTGGGCGACATCCAACTGCCGGGCGACGACCAGGCGGACGTGGACGTGGCCCCGGGCAAGCGCAAGGAGGTCACCTTGACACCGGTCTCGGGCGACAAGAACACCGGCACCCTCGACATCGACCTACGGGTCGGCATCGGCCAGGCGGAGGTGAGCCGTGCTGCGTCATGAGTTCCGACCGGGAAAACTGGTCGCCGGCGTCTTCCTGACCCTCGCGGGCATCACCTACGCCGGTGACGCGGGCGGCGCCTGGGACACCCCGTGGTTCGCGGTGATCCCCATGGTCGTGGGCGGCCTCTGCCTGGCGGGCGCGGTGGGCCTGCTGGCCCGAACCGTACGCAACCACCGCGACAGGCGCCGCAGGCCCACACCACCCGAGGCCGACCGGACACCGCCCCAGCCGTCCGTACCCCGCTGACCGCGCAGGAGACGCCGCCGCTCCCCCGTCACCGGTAGCTCCGCCGACCGGAGCTACCGGTAGCCTCCCGCCCGTTGCCGTCGGCGGCCACGCAAGGCGGCGTCCACGGAGAACATGGGGGCACCCGCGAGGACGAGCGGCAGCCAGGCCATCAGGTAGGCGAGGTCGTTGCCGTAGTAGTAGGGGTCGGATCCCCAGCTCACGGTCAGCCACAGGCTGAGCGAGATCAGCGCACCGCCGAGCGCGGCCAGGCGGGCGAGGATGCCGAGCAGGGTGCCGATACCGACGGCCAGTTCACCGAAGGCGATGGCGTAGCCGAAGCCGACGGGGTTCTTCAGCGACAGGTCGACCAGTGCGGGGATGGCCGAGGAGTCCCGAACCGTGCGCATCATGTCGCCGATGGAGCCCGAACCGGAGTCCTTCATGAAGGCGCTGTCGGTCAGCTTGTCCAGGCCGGCGTAGATAAAGGTGACACCCAGGAAGATCCGCAACGGCAGCAACGCGTACTGCCCGATGTTGTCCCGCCAGGACCGTTCGTCGTCGTAGTAGGGGGCATGCGTGTCCGTACGAAAACTGTGAGTCATCGCGTCGAGCCGCCTCTCACCAGCGTGCCGAGACCCCTCACAAGACGATACGCACGGGGGCGCTGCGCTGCTCAACACGAACCGAAGTTTGTGCCGGGCGCCTATGGGGGTGCCGGATCAGGTGGTCGGGCGGGTGCGGGTCCGTCGTGGCTGGTCGCGCAGTTCCCCGCGCCCCTGGGGGGTTGCAGTGACCCGGCGCCACCACGAGCCGTTCGCCGGATCGCGCGGTACCACGGGGCGTAAGCCGCGTACGGCGGGAAGGGGACGGGGTGGGGGGTGTCCGCCCGCAGCGGCCGGCGTCCGTCGCCAAGCGCATCTCAAGGCACAGCAACCGCCGGACCGAGGACGGACACCCCCCACCCCGGCCCCGACCCACCCACCGAACCGCACGCGCTACACACGCCCCCACCGAACCGAAACAGGCCGCCGCAGGCCCCCCTCAGTCCGTCACATCGATCGCGTACCGATTCGTCTCCACCCCCGCAGCCGTCACCACCTGCACCTCCACCCGCCCCGGCTCCACATCCGCCGGCACCGGCACGGTCAGCACCTCGTCCGTGGGGTTGCTGAACCCCCCGGCCACCGGCACCAACGGCACGTGCACGTTCACCGGCCCGATCCGCACCACCATCCGGGACAGCCGATCCGCCCGCTGCGCCCCCGGCGGCACGAACCCGGCGCCCCTGATCTCGATGTCGTCCCCGGTGCGGATGGGCCCGTCCAGGTCCCCCGCCTCACGCGACCGCACCACGGAGAGGATCACCGGCCGCCCGCCCTCCGCGTACTTCCCCGCCACATACGTGGCCGCGGACACCAGCACGACCACCGCCAGCCCCCACGGCAGATCCGGCAGCTGATCCGGCCGCCGGGCCAGCCGCACACCCGCGAACAGCAGGGCCACGGCGCCGATCACGACGTACTGAATGTCGGCGAAGGCCCCCCGCCCGGAGTCGTCCGTCAGCAGGTCGGCCGCGCGAGGCCGATCCGCCCGTACCTTCTGCAGCCGCTGCCCGAGCACCCGCAGCCCGACCACCCGCCGCACCAGCACAGCGATCCCGCACACCACGGCCAGCACGGTCACGACCCCCGCGCCCCGGGCCAGGTCGAGCCCGGCGATCAGCGCGTCCCGCTCACGACGGTCGGAGGCCGCGGCCAGCCGCCCCACCAGGACCAGCACCGCGTAGGCGACGAACAGCACCCAGGCCACCGCGACGGCCCGCGAGGTGGACAGCCGGTTGTCCTCGCCGATGACCGGAGCGAGCACCCCACCGCGGGCCCGGTGGAACCAGGACGCAGCGGTCAGTGCCCCCGCGACCAGGAGTGCCGCCAGCAGCCCGGCGGTGCGTGCCGCGGTCCACCCGGCCCCGATGGCGGTCAGCGCCTGGACGAGCAGCAGCACCACGACAGCGGCCCACACCGTGTACGCGGTACGGCGCCACAGCCGCGCGAGCCAGGCGGCGCCCTCCGCCCGCGCCCGCTCGGCCATGACCTCGGCGGACTGGGTCAGTTCCTCCGAGACCCACTGCCGGGAGGCCGACGCGGAGTGCGCCACGGCCGCGGGCAGGCCCTGCCCCGCGGCGAACTCGTCCCGTTTCAGTAGGAATTCGGCCACCGCCCGCCGGTGCCCGGCCCGCGCTCCGTGCGGGCAGTCCCCACAGGTGCAGCCGCCTTCGTGCGCACCGCCGGGCAGACCCCCGGCCGCGCCCTGTCTCGCTTCCTGCACCGCCACGCCCGACGCCCGCCTTCCCACGACTCTTGTGCCTCTCCGACCCCACATGACCGCACGGCCGACCGACTGCACCACGGACAGACCCACACGGCCGACCGCGGAACCCACAACCCCTGGCGCCCCAAGCCCGCAAAGCCCCAAGCCCCGCAAAGCCCCGAGCCTGGCGAAGCCCCAAGCCCCGCGAAGCCCCAAGAAGCCCGACGGACCCCCGGAACAACTCCCCCGCGATGACAGCGAATTGTGCCCTACCGCACACCACCCCCGTCCGCCAGGTCTGGTCAGCGCGGGTGAAGGGGGACCCGCCGTGTTGACCCGGCTGCGAGAATTTCCGTATGGCCGAGATCATCCAGCGTGACGGGACCTGGGCCTTCGACGGCACAACGGTCCGGATCACGCCGGGACTCCACCGCTCCGTGCCCCTGTTCCGGCAGACGTACGGCGAGGTCGCCGTGCCCCTGGAGGCCATTTCGGGCGTGGCGTTCGAGCCGGAACGCAAGCGCGGCCGGCTGCGGATGCGGCTGCGCGAGGGCGCGGACCCGCTGCTGCACGCGACGGGCGGACGCCTGCCGGACCCGGCCGATCCGTACCGGCTGGTCGTGGACGTCGATCGCGCCGGGGTCGCCGAGTACGTGGCGGAGGAGATCCGTCGTGCCCTCCTCCTCGACCAGATCCCGAAGGATCCGACGAAGACGTATCTGCTGCCCGGCCCACCGGTCCCGGTCTCGGTGCGTTCCTCCGACGGCACGGTCTCCTTCGACGGCACCCAGCTCCGTATCGACTGGGCCGACACCTCCGACCGCGTCAAGCGCGCGACGGGCCCGCGGATCATCAACATCGGTGACCTCGTCCAGGTCGAGTGGCTGCCCAACTCCGGTTACGAGGACGGGTTCATGCGGTTCGTGACGCGCGAGACGTCCTTCTCGAAGCTGCCGCCGGAAAAGGACCCGTACGCCCTCGACCTGTGGGGCAGCACGCGCCGCGACCTGCTCACGGCCCTGGTTGCGACGGCGGTCACGGCCCGGCTGCCGCACCCGTCCACCCGCGGCGACCTCGCGTACGACGAGGAACGCGCCCGCCGCCCCCGGCTCACCGCGGGCGCCGTTCCCCCGCCGGCCGACCATCACGACGTACTGCTGCGCAGACTGCGGGAGTTGGGCGAGCTGCATCGCGAGGGGGTGCTCACGGACGAGGAGTTCGCGATGACGAAGGCCGCGGTGCTGCGGGGTTTCTAGCTCAGCAGGTCCGGTTCGCTGCGGCTGATGTCCTGCCAGGTCGGCTGGTAGTTGATCCACGCCACCAGGTCCCCGCCCAGCTGTTCCCGGGTCGCCACCGCGGCCCGGTGCTCGATGAGCACGGGGCGTCCCGCCGCCCTGGCCAGCAGCTGCACCTGGCTGGAGCGCTCCAGCGACAGGAACCACCAGGCCGCCGCGTCCACCGAGTCCCCGACGGTCAGCAGCCCGTGGTTGCGCAGCACCAGCGCCTTCCGGGACCCGAGCGCGGCGGCGATCCGGCGGCCCTCGTCGGCGTCGACGGCGACCCCGGTGTAGGCCTCGTACAGGGCGTGGTCCTCGTAGAAGGCGCAGCTCTCCTGGGTGAGCGGGTCGAGGAGCTCGCCGAGCGTGGACAGGGCCCGCCCGTGCACGGAGTGGCAGTGGGCGACGGCGACGACGTCGGGGCGGGCGGCGTGCACCTGGGAGTGCACGGTGAAGGCCGCCTGGTTGACGTGGTAGCGGCCGTCGAGGACCTGCCCGTCGGAGTTGGCGAGCACGAGGTCGCTCACGGTGACGTGCTTGAACGGCATGCCGAAGGGGTTGACCCAGAAGCAGTCGGTGAATTCGGGGTCGCGTGCGGTGATGTGCCCGGAGACCCCGTCCTCGAAGCCGAGCCGGCCGAAGACGCGCAGCGCACCGGCGAGCCGCTCCTTGCGGTGCCGGCGTTCCTCCTCGACGGAGTCGTGCATCGGCGGCATCGCGAACTGCAGCTTCTCGGTGGGCAGCGGCATCGGCGGAGTGGGCCCGAGGGGCGTCTCGTGCATGTGCTCCTCCAGCACTGGGTTGCCTTACGGGGCGGAAGTTACCGTCGGTCCGCGCAAGAGAACAGGGGTGGTTTGTAAAGATGGCGCACACGATGGATACCTGACAGAAGATGTCGGGTATCGACGGAAGACTGCGCGGTATGAACTGGGCAGACTTCTCCTCCGCGGAACCCGACCTCGCCAGGACCGTCGAGGAGCGCTTCGGCGCCTTCACCCATCACACCCTCGCGACCCTCCGCAAGGACGGCTCGCCGCGCACCACCGGCCTGGAGGTCCGCTTCCTGAACGGTGAGCTCTGGCTCGGCATGATGCCGGACTCGCTCAAGGCACGCGACCTCGAGCGCGACCCGCGTTTCTGCCTCCAGGCCAACCCGGGCGAGGGCCAGACCATGGGCGGCGGGGACGTACGGATCAGCGGCCGGGCACACGAGGTCACCGACCCGGAGACCAAGACCCGGTACACCGAAGAGGTGGAACCGCCGGAGCCGTTCCACCTCTTCCGCACGGAGCTGACGGAGGTCGTGCGGACCTCTGTCGAGGACGACAAGTACCTCGTCGTCCAGGTCTGGAAGCCCGGAGAGCCGGTGCGCACGATCAAGCGCACCTGAGCCGCTTCACGAGGAAGGGCTCACTCCCACTCGATGGTCCCCGGCGGCTTCGACGTCACGTCGAGCACCACTCGGTTGACGTCGGCCACCTCGTTCGTGATCCGCGTCGAGATGCGGGCGAGGACGTCGTACGGCAGCCGCGACCAGTCGGCGGTCATGGCGTCCTCGGAGGAGACCGGGCGCAGGACGATCGGGTGGCCGTAGGTGCGGCCGTCGCCCTGGACGCCGACCGAGCGGACGTCCGCGAGCAGGACGACCGGGCACTGCCAGATGTCGCGGTCGAGGCCGGCCGCGGTCAGCTCCTCGCGGGCGATGGCGTCGGCGTCGCGCAGGAGGTCCAAGCGCTCCTTGGTGACCTCGCCGACGATCCGGATGCCGAGGCCGGGACCCGGGAACGGCTGGCGTTGGACGATCTCGTCCGGGAGCCCGAGCTCCTGGCCGACCATCCGCACCTCGTCCTTGAACAGCTTGCGCAGCGGCTCGATCAGCTGGAACTCGAGGTCCTCGGGGAGGCCGCCGACGTTGTGGTGGGACTTGATGTTGGCGGTGCCGGTGCCGCCGCCGGACTCGACCACGTCGGGGTAGAGGGTGCCCTGGACGAGGAACTCCACCGCGGGGCCCTCGTCCGCGATGATCTCGGCCTGGGCCTGCTCGAAGACCCGGATGAACTCGCGGCCGATGATCTTCCGCTTCTCCTCGGGGTCGGAGACACCCTTCAGCGCGGTGAGGAAGCGCTCCTCCGCGTCGACGACGACCAGCTTGACGCCGGTCGCGGCCACGAAGTCCTTCTCGACCTGCGCGGTCTCGCCCTTGCGCATCAGGCCGTGGTCGACGTACACGCAGGTCAGCTGGTCGCCGATGGCACGGGCGACCAGGGCCGCGGCCACCGCGGAGTCCACGCCGCCGGACAGACCGCAGATCGCGCGCTTGTCGCCGACGCGCGAGCGGATCTCGGCGACCTGCTCCTCGATGACGTTGCCGGTGGTCCAGTCGGGCTTCAGACCGGCACCCCGGTACAGGAAGTGCTCCAGGACCTGCTGGCCGTGCGTGGAGTGCATGACCTCGGGGTGGTACTGGACGCCGTAGAGCTTCTTCTCGTCGTTCTCGAAGGCGGCGACCGGGACGACGTCGGTGGACGCGGTCACGGTGAAGCCCTCGGGGGCGGCGGAGCAGGCGTCGCCGTGGGACATCCACACCGACTGCTCGTCGGGGGTGCCCTCGAAGAGGGTCGAGCCCGACTTCGATACGTGCAACGGCGTACGGCCGTACTCGCGCGCGCCGGTGTTGTCGACGGTGCCACCGAGGGTGGTGGCCATCAGCTGGAAGCCGTAGCACATGCCGAAGACGGGGACGCCGGCCTCGAAGAGCTCGCCGTCCAGGCGCGGGGCGCCCTCGGCGTACACCGAGGAGGGGCCGCCGGAGAGGATGATCGCCGCCGGGTTCTTGGCGAGCATCTCCGCGACCGGCATGGTGCTCGGCACGATCTCGCTGTAGACCCGGGCCTCGCGGACACGGCGGGCGATGAGCTGGGCGTACTGCGCGCCGAAGTCGACGACCAGGACGGTGTCGGGGGCGGCTGGGGTCGCTGATGACACGGGTTGCCTTCCGGCGGTGAGCGAGGTGTGTGTGGGGCCGAGTCTACCGGGACCGGCGGGGCCGGTTCGGGGGTGAGCCCGGTCTCAGGATGCGAACCGGCTTGGACACTCCCGTGGGGCCCTGCATACTGCTCCCATGCTCACGCAGACGACCTACCTGTTTACCTATGGCACCCGGCCCGCCGGCTGCCATGGTCGTGCTGCTTGAGCAACTGACAAGCGACTTCCCAGGCGCCCCGGGCCGACAAGGTCCGGGGCGCCTGCTGTTTTCCGGATCCTGTCGCCCGGGGGCACCCACCCCACCAGGAGCCCTGCGTGACCACCACACCGGAAGCAACCATCGCGGACGCCCGTGAGCGCATCGACGCGCTCGACGACCGGATCATCGGTCTGATCCAGGAACGGATGGCCGTCTCCTCCGTCGTCCAGCAGACCCGTATCGCCTCCGGCGGACGGCGGGTCCACCTTGCCCGCGAGATGGAGATCCTCGGCCGCTACCGCGAGGCGCTCGGCAAGCCGGGCACCCCGCTCGCCATGACGCTGCTCGAACTGTGCAGGGGTCGTATCTGAGTTCGGGCCCCGCCTCACCCGTACGGCGCGTGACCGCGGCGCGCACCGGCTCGTTGGTGGTGGTGTCCGTGCCAGCCAGGGGCGGGCCCGACAGAACCACGCGTGGCTCGCTGGAGCGATGAGGCGTACGGCACGTGCCGTGCGTCGTGGGACCTCGCTCCAGGAAGTGACCGGACGGCAGGGGACAGCAGCCCGGTCACCCAAGAGAACGGTCGGCTCCGGGGACGCCCGGGGCCGACCGGCGGGACAAGTACCGGCACAAGGCTGGGTCAAACGGTTGCGGAGGCCGCGTCCATCCAGCACGATGCCTAGAAAGCCCCCAAGTCCCTCCGCAGACAACCGCATTCGTATTGCGTCCGTGTACTGCCAGAGGTCCAGACCATCTGCGGGCACACACAACGGCACACAGAGCAAGCGGCGCAACCCCCCGGCGCCGCTCCCAGGCACCGGCGCTGCCCTGACGTCGGTGCTGACGAAAGAAGGGCCCCGCGGCTCCGTCCCGCGGGGCCCTTCGCCTGCTCGGCCCGGGAGTTGGGGCGCGTCAGACGCGGGAGACCGTCCCGCAGCCTTCCGCACGCTTCGGGTCGAGGGGCTTGCTGCGGTCGTACGGGTCCGTGGTCGGCCCCGTGGGGTCCGGCCCCGTGGGTTCGGCCGAGCGGAACGACGGGTGCAGATAGCCGTCGTACACCTCGCAGGCCGAGTTGTTGATGTCCTGATCCCAGTTCACGACGGAGAGCTTGCCCGGGGTGACCTGGTACTTGGCCGGGTCGGAGATCTCGACGTCGAGGATCCTGCGGATGATGGTGCGGGTCACCTCGGTGGAGCCGTTGGTCTGCACGACGGGGTAGACGAAGGTGTAGTCGGCGTGCACTGCCACCGAGGCGTGGTCGCCCGCCTTGAAGGTCATCCTGCCGCGGGTCTTCACGACGTCGCCGACCAGCCGGGCCTCCTTGGGGTCGAAGCGGCTGAACATCCACAGCGGGTCGTGCTTCTCGTCCGGCTTGCGCAGGGCGGTCTCCAGGAGGCCGCGAACGTCCTTCTGCAGCGGGTCCAGCACGTCGAGGGCCGCCTTGGGCCGTTCGCCGCGGAGCGTCGCCGGGTCGAGGTTCGACTCCACCAGCAGCTTCTTGGTCAGCTCCAGCGTCTTTGCGACCTGCGCCTGCGACCGGCCGCCGACGGCCTCGGCCTTCGGTACGGAGATCCCGGCGGCGCCGTCGGCCCAGCGCTTGGCGGGCGACCCTGCGAACGGGTCGTCCAGGGTGGGGATCGCGGAGGACTCGGCGGAGGGTGCGGCGGTCGGCGCCGCGGTCTCCTCGGGCAGCGGGGAGGACGCGGCCTCGGAGGAGGTTCTCCCGCCGAAGAGGTCGCCCGGCACCAGTGAGGGCTTCACCGCGACGACGGCCACGACGACCGCGACGGCGACACCGAGGACGCCCCACAGGCCGCGCCTGCTCTTCTTCTGTTGCCAGGCCGGCCCGGTGCGCCAGCCCTCGGGCAGTTCGCCGCGCTCTTCCTGTCGCCGCAGCCGCTCCGTCACCTCCCGGGCCCGTGCGGAGGGTTCCTTGGGGGCGGAGCCTCGGATGTCCCGTTCGGTGTCACGGGCGAACTGTTCCCAGACGTCGTCGGGAATCTTGGGGTCTTCTGACACGTGAGTCAGTTCTAGGGCCTTGGAAAGCGTGTTCACAAGAAGAACCTGTATGTGACTCAGCCCACATAAGTTTTCTGTGAATGCCCGCACAACCATTCACACCCGTCGTGGATCAAACCTCACGAACCACGGGCCCCACCCGCGCCCCACACGCGGAGGCCTCCCCTGACGCGTGCTGCGGACAGCGCAGTACACCTGACTTCCGAGGTCTTCATGAAGCTTCGTCGTGCACTGGCCGCCGCGGCCGCGACCGCCGCGATAGCGCCGCTGGCCCTGTTCGCCGCGCCGAGCGCGTTCGCGGACGAGTCCCCCACGCCGACCGCGACGGACAGCACCCCCGCCGCCGACACCACCGCGACGGACCCCGCGAGCACCCCGGCCGACCCGGCGACGACCCCGGACGACCCGGCGAGCACGCCCGCGAGCAGCAGCCCGTCCACGGGCGCGTCGAGCTCGGCCACCACCAGCAGCAGCCCTTCGGCGAGCGCGTCCAGCTCGGCCACCACGAGCAGCAGCCCCTCGGCGAGCGAGAGCGGCGAGCCTGTCGACGAGTGCGAGGTCGACGAGGACGGCGCCCCGGTCTTCAACGACAGCGACAAGCTGCACAGCTCGCTGACCGGTCTGCCCGACAGCATCGTGGCGGGCAGCGGCTGGACGAACTTCAAGTTCAACGTCAGCAACTCCGGCGACGAGACGATCAAGGACATCCAGCCCTTCGTCGGTGTCGGGGCGGTCGACTGGAACTTCGAGGAGGACTACAGCGACCTGGTCACCGTGCAGGTGAAGCAGGGCGGCAGCTGGGTCGACGTGGCCACGCAGTTCGGCGAGGGCGGTTCGTTCAACGCCTTCTCCCTCGACGGCGGCGACTCCCTCAGCTACCAGCTGCGGGTGAAGGTCGACCGTGAGGTCCCGAGCGCGATCGGCATCGCCATCGGTCTCGCCGAGTACCAGGACGACAAGGGCTGCTGGATCTCCGACGACGAGAACGCCGGCATCTACTACTTCGAGGTCCTGCCGGCCGGCTCCGACCCGGGCAAGCCGAACGACGCCAAGCCGCAGACCGGCGGCAAGGGTGCCATCTCCGACGTCAACGACGTGGACGTGGACGGCAAGCTCGCCGAGACCGGTTCGAGCTCGGCCCTTCCGGTCCTCGGCCTCGTCGGCGGCTTCGCCGTCGTCGCCGGTACCGGTGTGGTCTTCGCGGTCAAGCGCCGCAAGGGTGCCACCGGCGCCCACGCCTGAGTCGTAGGGCCGTAACAGCCGTACAGACAGCTTGACGCAAGAAAAAGAGAAGGACCTGTGCTCGGAGGGGGGTGCAGGTCCTTCTCTTTGGTTTCTTTCGGGTGCTACGACTTCTTCGGCACCGTGGGCATGCCCAGGAACGGCAGCTTCAGCGCGCCGAAGGCCTCCGCCGGGACCGCCGGTGAGGCGGGCTCGACGGGGTTCAGACGCTCGTAGGCCTGGCCCTGCGCCGGACGCGGGTCCCGCTCGCCCTTGTTGGGCCAGTACGACATCGCCCGCTCGGCCTGCGCGGTGATCGTCAGCGACGGGTTCACACCGAGGTTGGCGGAGACCGCGGCGCCGTCCACGACCGAGATGCCGGGGTGGCCGTAGAGCCGGTGGTACGGGTCGATGACGCCGGTCTCGCGGGAGGAGCCGATGGGGCAGCCGCCGAGGAAGTGGGCGGTGAGCGGGGCCCCCATCAGCTCGCCGACGTTGGAGCCGGGGAAGCCGTTGATGTCGGCCGCGATCGCGGACGCGGCCTCCGAAGCGGCCCTGATCTGCTTGGGGTTGGGGGCGCCGTGGCCCTGGCGTGCGGTGAGCAGGCCCTTGCCGACGCCGTCCGGTTTCAGGTACGTCGTCAGGGAGTTGTCCAGCGACTGCATGACCAGGCCGATGATGGTCTTCTCCGACCAGCGGCGGTTGGACAGGGAGCGCAGGACGAGCAGCGGGTGCCTCGCGGCGTTCGCCAGCCAGGCCATGACCCTCGACGAGCCCTCGGCGTACGGCACCTGGAGGATCGACAGTCCGCCCATCGAGTTGGAGCCCTTGCCGTAGCGGACCGGCTCGATGTGGGTGTTCTCGTCCGGGTGGATGGACGAGGTGATGGCGACGCCCCGGGTGAAGTCGACCTTCTGCTCGCCGGTGGCCCTGCGGTAGCGGCGGTTGTCGGTCTGCGCGCCGACCAGGGCCTCGGAGTTGGTGCGGGTGAGCTCGCCCAGCCGGTCCGAGAGGTACGGCAGTTGGCCGCCCGCCTTCATGCGGTGCAGCAGGGTCTGGGTGCCGTAGGTGCCGGCGGCGATGACGACCTGGCGGGCCTTGAAGGTGCGGCCCCTGGACGACTTGCGGCGGTCGTCGGTCGGGAGGGTCGCGATCGCGTAGCCGCCCTGCGAGTCGTCCGTGACCGAGACGACCGTGGTCATGGGGTGCACGACCGCGCCCGCCTTCTCGGCGAGGTGGAGGTAGTTCTCGTTCAGGGTGTTCTTGGCCCCGTGCCGGCAGCCGGTCATGCACTCGCCGCACTCGATGCAGGCCTTGCGGGTGGGGCCCGCGCCGCCGAAGTAGGGGTCCTCGACCTGCTCGCCGGGGCCTGCCTTGCTCCTGCCCTCGGCGTCCTCGCCGTCGCCGAAGAAGACGCCGACCGGGGCCATGTGGAAGGTGTCGCCGACGCCCATCCGTTCGGCGGCCGCCTTCAGATGGACGTCGGAGGGGGTCATCGTCGGGTTGAGCCGTACGCCGAGCATGCGCCTGGCCTGGTCGTAGTACGGCTTCAGCTCCTCCTGCCAGTCCGTGATGTCACGCCACTGGGGGTCCTCGAAGAAGGGCTTCGGGGGGACGTAGAGGGTGTTGGCGTAGTTGAGGGAGCCGCCGCCGACGCCCGCCCCCGCGAGGACCATGACGTTGCCGAGCAGGTGGATGCGCTGGATGCCGAACATGCCGAGCTTGGGCGCCCAGAGGTAGTTCCTCAGGTCCCAGGAGTTCTTGGGGAGCGTCTCGCGGGTGAAACGGCGGCCGGCTTCCAGGACACCTACGCGGTAGCCCTTCTCGGTGAGGCGAAGAGCGGTGACGCTGCCGCCGAATCCGGAGCCGACGACGACGACGTCGTAGTCGTAGGTGTCCTGTGCCACGTGCTCTCCTCGTCGAGAACGTCGTCTGGAACGGGTGTCTCTACTTGAAGCGGAGCGCCTTCATCAACCGCAGGCTCCGGCTCATGAACTGCGCGTACTTCTCGTCGTCCATGCCCAGCGAGGGCGCCATCGGCAGCAGGCGCTGCTGGGCGACGGTCTGGGCCTCGGTGTACTTGAGGATGCCCTCGGAGCCGTGGCGGCGGCCGAGGCCGGAGTCCTTCATGCCGCCCATCGGGGACTGGACGCTGCCGTAGGCGGAGGCGTATCCCTCGTTGACGTTGACCGTGCCGGCCCGCACCCGGGAGGCGATCTCGCGGCCCCGCTTGCCGTCCTTCGTCCACACCGACGAATTCAGGCCGTACGGGGTGGAGTTGGCGAGCTCGACCGCCTCGTCCTCGGTCTTGAACCGGTAGATGGACACGACCGGGCCGAAGGTCTCCTCGGCGCACACCGCCATGGGCTCGGTGACTCCGTCGAGAATGGTCGGCTCGAAGAAGTAGGGGCCGACGTCCGGGCGGGCGACACCACCGGCGATGACCTTGGCGCCCTTGGACAAGGCCTCCTCGACGTGCCGGGTGACGGTCTCCAACTGCCGCTCCCCGACGAGGGAACCCATGTCCGCGCCGTAGGCGAGGGACGTGCCGAGCCGCATGGCCTTCGTACGGGCGGCGAAACGCTCGACGAACGCGTCCGCGATCGACTCGTGGACGTACAACCGCTCGATGGAGATGCAGAGTTGGCCGGCCGAGGAGAAGCAGGCGCGGACGGCTCCGGCGGCGGCCTTCTCGAGGTCGGCGTCCTCGAGGACCAGCATGGCGTTCTTGCCGCCGAGTTCGAGGGAGACGCCGACCAGACGGGCGGCGGCGCCCTGGGCGACCTCGCGGCCGGTGCGGGTGGAGCCGGTGAAGGAGACGTAGTCGGCGTGCCGGACGACCTCGGGACCGACGACGGGACCCTCACCGAGGACGACCTGGAACACCTCGGCGGGCAGCCCGGCCTCGATCAGCAGGTCACGCGCCCACAGTGCGGTCAGGCAGGTCTCCGTGTCCGGCTTCATCACGACGGCGTTGCCCGCGACGAAGGCGGGAAGCGCGTCGCCGACGGACAGCTCCAGCGGGTAGTTCCAGGGGGCTATCTGACCGACGACCCCGCGCGGGTGACGCAGTTCGGTGACCTTGGTGAGGGTCGGCACGGCCCCGGTGTGCCCCTTGGGCTTCAGGTAGGCGGGCGCCTTGCGGCCGTAGTGCCGCGCCGCCACGGCGACCGCCTGCACCTCCTCGTGGGCGTGCAGCCGGGCCTTGCCGGTCTCCAGCTGGATGAGGTCGAGGACCTCTGCCTGGCGTTCGAGGATCAGGTCGTGGAAGCGGAGCAGGACGGCCGCGCGCCGCCGCACGGGGGTCTGCTCCCACACCGCCTGCGCCGTGCGGGCCGCCTCGAATGCCTTCTGCACGTCCTCGGGCGTGGACTCGGGCAGGTCGGCCAGCTTCTCGCCGGTGAACGGCGTGTGGTTGGCGGTACGGCCGGACCCGGTCACCCCCTTGGTGAGCTGGGCGACCAGCTCCGGGGTGACCACGTCGGCCGCGGTACGGGCGCCCTCCGGGGCGGGGGCGAGGGGGTTCGTGCCGGTCTTGGCCGGGGCCTGCGCGTCCGTCATGAGCCGCAGGGTATTCGGGAGCGGGGACTTTGGGTACCCGTCGGTAACGGGCCCTCACGACCTGCACACACCATGCCAGTGATGACTGGCGGTGAATGCGCTGATCAGGGGGTTGGGCGGGGGACGATCAACCGCGTTCGGGTTTTTTCTGCAGCAGCAGGCCCAGGGCGGACAGGGCGGTGAGGCGCCGGGGTTCGTGGATCGCGCCGGCCTGGTCCGGGGCGTCGGCCGGGGTCAGCACGGGGGCCGGCGTCGGGGCTTCCTCGGCCGCGGGCGCAGCGGCCGTCTCCGTGGCCCACTCCGGCAGTCCGGTCCCGGCGACCTCGGCCAGCACCTCGGCGGCCTCCCGAGCCGTCGGCCGTGCCTCCGGCTCGGGGGCGAGGAGCCGCGTCAGCAGGGGATCCAGGGGACCGGTCGCGCCGCCCGCGATCGCCGCGCGCAGCAGCGCGCCCAGCGACCACAGGTCGGAGGCGGGACCCGCGCCCCGCCCCGAGAGGGACTCCGGGGCGACGAAATCGGCGGAGGCCTCCGTGGCAGTGCTCTGGCCGGCGGCGCCTATGCCGAAGTCGGTCAGGACGACACGCCCGCTGCCCGCTTCGAGAAGGACGTTGGACGGCTTCACGTCACGGTGGACGATGCCGACGCCGTGGGCGGCGTGCAGTGCGCCGAGGACGGCGAGGGCGATCCGGGCGGCTTCGGGGGCCGGCAGTGGCCCATGGGCGGCGAGGGCCGTGTGCAGCGACTCGCCCTCCACCAACTCCATGACGATCAAGGGGAGTTCGTTTTCGAGCAGTACGTCGTGAATGGCAACGGCGGCCGGATGGTCGACGCGTGCGGCGGCGCGGGCCTCGTGGGGCAGCCGGTGCGCGGCCCGCCGCCGTTCCTCGCCCTCCGCGTCCCCGTTCAAGTAGGGCTCCTTGACGGCGACATACCGCTCGTCGTGCTCGTCGAAGGCCCGCCACACGGTGCCGCTCGGCCCGGAGCCGATCCGCCCGGTGAGCCGGTAGCGCCCACCGATCAGACGTCCGTCGGGCGGGTGTTCGCCGTCTTCGCTCATGGCACATGAGTACCGTGCGCGTCATGCCCTTGTCTAAGCGGCGGGCTCAGACACCCGACTCCGGCCACCGCAGCCGGATCAGCGGGTCGTCGGCCGAGGGAGCGGAGGGCGGGCGGACCACCGTGCCCTGGAACGTGGCGTAGGGCCACTCCTCGGTGCTGTCGGGTTCCGCGCCGACTCCGCTCACGAAGCCGCGCAGGATCCACCCCGGACCGTCGTGGCCGAGCACACGCGCGGTCTGACGGTCCTTGCCGGGAGGGCCCTGGACCCGTACGACGGCCTGGAGTTCGGTCCCCGCGGGGCCGAAGCGATCCTCCGCGGAGCCGCCCCGGCCGCGGATCGTACGGGCCAGATCCTCACGGACGGTCGCCCAGGAGGTGTCCCCGAGCGCGCGGAACGCCTGGAGCTGGATCGCCGTACGGCCGCGGATGACGGTGACGCCGACGATGGAGCCGTCCTCGCGGGACGACATGAGCTCGATCTTCAGACCGGGCTCCGTGGGCACCAACAGGCCCCCGAGATCGACCAGTTCGCCGCCCAGGGGGCGACGGTCGTCGCTCTCGTCCCACGGTCCGACGGCACGGCAGCTCTCCTCCGCGGCCTCCAGCAGGGCGTCCACCTCTTCCTCGGACATCGACTCCTCGGCGATCACGGAGGCCAGCAGCCCCAGCAGCCGGTCGAGGGTGATCAGATCGCGCCGTGAGGTCTCCGGAACCGCCGTCGCGTCCCCCAGCAGGGTCCTGAGCATCAGCCCCGCTTCCTCCTCGTCCAGTCCGCGCACCGGACGGCCGAGGTCGCTCCGGCCGTCCTCCGCGCGCAGCATGAGGAGTGTCTGAAGGGCGACGAGCAGCACTCGCCCCGGGGTCGTCCGGTCCCAGACCTCGAACTCCGTACGCTCCGCACTCTCCGGCGCGACGAACCCGTCGCGCCTGAACTGCGCGACCACGGAACGCGCCACGTCGCCTGCCTCGCCCATCCCACCGCCTCCTGAGCCCTTCGCACGGCCGTACCGTCCTCAGAGCTTGTCCACTCCCAGGTTCGCGATCGCCGTCCGGGCCACCTCCCGGCCCCGCCCGGTGAAGTCCCCCTTGCCCGGGTAGCTGACGGTGAGCTTGTACATGTCGCCGGTGGAGGCGCGGTAGTAGAAGATCTGGAGTTCGCGCGGGCGCGGGTTCTGGCTGTCGGTGGTCTTGTAGGTGACCGTGTTCTTCGCGGCCTTGCGGCCCTGGTACGTCTGGTCCTCGGGCCGGGTCTTCAGGGCCGGGGCCATGCCGAGGTCGTATGCGCCGTTCTCCTTGAACGTGCTGTCGTCGTCGTACATCTCGGCCGCCGCGGAGCCCGCGATGTTGTTCGCGGTGTCCTCGGCCTTCCGGTCCAGGCTCAGGCCGATCCATATGCTGCCGCTGTAGTCGGTGTACGTGATCCAGTGGGTCTTGTCCGTCTTACGGTCGGGCGTGGTGGGCTGGTAGTCCACCGGCACCGCCAGCGTCGCGGCGACGTCCTTGGTGTGCTTCTTCGTCCAGCCGTCCGGCAGGGGCCCCGCGAACGGGTCCGCGACCACCAGGTACGCCGCCACCGCGGCCGCGACGACCGCCGCGCCCAGGCCGAGCCACGCCGCGCGACCCAGCCGGAGACCGCCGCGCGCCGGGACCTCCACGGTCCGCACGATCTGTGTGGGCTCGGGGGCGGGCGGGTTCGCGGCCGCCTCCAGGAGCGCCCTGACCTGCGCGGCGTTCGGCCGGCGCGCCGGGTCCTTCTGGAGGAGGCCGTTGATGGCGTCGGCGAGCGGGCCGTGCGCGGCGGGCGGCGCGGGCGTGGCGTTGAGGACGGACTGGAGGGTCGCGGGGGTGTTGCTGCGGCGGAACGGCGAGACGCCCTCCGTCGCCGCGTACAGGACCACGCCGAGCGACCACAGGTCGCAGGCCGGTCCGGGGCGCTGGCCCAGCACCCGCTCCGGGGCGATGAACTCGGGCGAGCCGACGAAACCGCCGGTGTCGGTCAGGTTGGTCTCGCCCTCTATCTGGGCGATGCCGAAGTCGGTCAGGACGACCCGGTCGTGGCGGCCGAGCAGGACGTTGTCCGGTTTCACATCCCTGTGCAGAATGCCGGCCGCGTGCGCGGCCTCCAGGGCGCCGAGCACGTCCAGGCCGATTCTCGCCGCTTCCCGTGCCCCGAGGGTGCCCTCCTGCAGCACGTCGCCCAGCGAACGGCCCCGCACCAGCTCCATCACGATCCACGGCCGCCCGTCCACGACCGCCACGTCGTGCACGTTCACGACGGAGGGGTGGTCGAGCCGGGCCGCGGCCCGCGCCTCCCGCCGCATCCGCTCGAAGGCGTTTCCCCGTTCACGTTCGGGAAGATGATCCGGCACACGGGGTTCCTTGACGGCCACCTCGCGGTCCACCGTCTCGTCCTTGGCCCGCCACACCGTACCCATGCCACCGTGTCCGAGCTTGGCGAGCAGCCGGTACCGGCCCGCGATCAGCCGGCCGACACCGGGTTCCGCCTCCGGCTCGGGCTGAGGCGGTCTGGGAGGTTGCAGAACATAACTCGTCGTCTCGTCGGACTCGTGGCCGACTCCCCCGCTGGTGCTCATGGGTTCATCCATATCGCGCCGGACACGCACGTATCCAGAGGTGATGCATTCCGGTCACACACCCGTGACGTATCCCTAGGGCAGCGTGAACGTGTCGACCGCCACGTCGAAGTACTCCCTGGCCTCCCGCACCTTGCCGACCGGCGCCGACACCCAGACGTCGTACAGCCGCCCGTCCTCCTCCCAGCACAGGTCGTAGGTGTGCCGGGCGCCCTCGGCCGCGCTGAAGCCGTCCCAGGTGAACTCCCAGAGCGCGGCCGGGTGTCCCCGGTGCGTGACCGAGGTGACCCGGCCGTCGCGGTAACCGGGGTTGGCCTCCGGCCCCTTGGCGGCCGCGCGCCGCATCACGCCCAGGGGGCCGCCGGGTTGGGGGTCGGTGACCTTGACGCCGATGCGGAAGGTCTCCCCGGCCGACAGGTAGAAGACCCGCTCCCCCTGCGGCTGACGGGTGAACCCCTCGGGCACGGCGAGCGCGAACCCGGCGGGGTCCTCGGCGACGCGATAGCCGGAGGGGGCGGAGGGCAGGGTAGCCACGGGTGCGGAGGGGCGGGTCGCGCTGGAGGCGGAGGGGCGGGTCGCACCGGGTGCGGGCCCCGCCGTCGCCGTGGTGCCGCTCGCGGGCGTCCCGGGCGCCGAACTGCCGGCATCCGTACGGCCCCCGCCCTCGCCCCGGTCCGACAGCAGCACCGCCGCCGACGCGCCCGCGCCCGCCATCACCGCGACCAGCAGGGCCGCCGTGAGCACACCCCGTCTCGACCGCGCCGGTGCCACGGGCCCGCCGCCCCCCGAGGGCTCCGGCGCCGGGGACCGCCGTGGCGGAAGGAGCCGCCCTGCCGCGGAACGCCGTAGCGGAACATCCCGCTGGGTCGGCGTGTACGCGCGCTCGGGCGCCCGGCGCGGCGGGGTGCGGCCCGTGTCCCGGAAGGCCCGCAGCATCCGCTCCGCCTCCACGGCGTCCAGCCGGCGCTCCGGGTCCCGCTCCAGCAGCCCCCGTACGACCGGGAGGAGCGGCGCGGCCTGCGCGGGCGGCCGGATCTCGTCGATGACGACGGCGTGCAGGATGCCGCCCAACGAGTCGCGGCGGAAAGGCGATTCGCCGCTGAGGGCGGTGCACAACAGCGCGCCCAGGGACCACAGATCGGCCTCGGGACCGGTCCTGACCCCGGACATCCGCTCGGGCGCGGTGTATTCGGGCGAGCCGACGAACGAGCCGGTCTCGGTGAGGGTGGTGGCGCCCGCGACCTGGGCGATGCCGAAGTCGGTGAGGACGACCCGGCCGGTGCCGGACTCGACGAGGACGTTGGCGGGCTTGATGTCCCGGTGCAGCACCCCCGCCGCGTGCGCGGCGCGCAGCGCGCTCAGCAGGTCGGCGCCGATCCGCGCGGCCTCGGCGGCGTCGACCGGGCCGTCGGCGGAGATCCGGTCGGCGAGGGAACCGCCGTCGATCAACTCCATGACGATGTACGGCCGTTCGTCCTGCTCGACGACGTCGTGGACCACCATGATGTGCGGGTGGTTCAGCCGGGCGACGGCACCGGCCTCGCGCAGGGTGCGCTCGCGCTGGAGCCGGGCGTCCTCGGCGGAGAGTGTCTCGTCGAGCGGGATCTCCTTGACGGCGACCTGCCGGCCGAGCAGTTGGTCGGTCGCCCGCCACACCACGCCCATGCCACCGCGACCGATCCTCGCCTCCAGGCGATAACGGCCCGCGATCACACGGAAGGTGTCCCCCTCGGTCCCCATGAGCCCCATCATGCCGCAGCGGACGAACCCACTCCGGGGCGGTGACCGGCCAACTCCGTCAGTCGTGCGTCTCGCTCCAGCCCTGGAGCACCGCCGTGAACTGCTTGCTGGTGGTCGGCCAGCTCGACGCGGGCGCCGACATGTAGATCGCGTACTCGGCGCCGTCCCGGGACATGTACGTCTCCTCCACGGCCCGGCGCGGCCCGGGGAAGGCGATGTCCTTGGCCAGCGCGGTCCAGGTGTACTCCCACCGGGCGCCCGGACGGTCCCGGTAGGTGTTCTCGACCATGCTCACGCGGTGGTAGTCCTTGAGCCCGTCGATCTGCTTCTCCAGGTCGATCTGGTGCTGGAGGGGGTCGTCGAAGTCCGGCGAGGTGTCGACGGCGACCCGCAGGAAGTGCTTGCCCTTGTCCGGGGAGTAGTCGATCTGGGTCAGGCCGTCGGCGGGAGGGCTGAAAACCGTGCGCTCCCAGCCCTCGGGGAGCGAGACGCTGAAGCCCACGGGGTCGTTGTACCGGGTCCAGCCGGGCCGGCCCGCGTCCGCGCTCGCCGTCGGCGTGGTGCTGGGCGAGGTGTCCGACGAGGCGGACGTGCCGCCCTTGTCCCGCCCCTCGTCCCACTTCTGCAGCGCGACCACGGTCCCGGCGCTGACGATCGCGGCGAGCGCGACCACGAGCGCGACGGAGCGCAGCCGACGGCGCCTGGGCGGGGCCGTCGGACCGCTGCCAATGTGGTGCGGGGGGCCGATGGTCGTGGGGCCGGTGGCCGGCGGGTACGGCGTGCCCGAGTGGTAGGTCGGGCCCGAGCCCGAGGAGTACGCCGGGCCGGTGGCCGAGGGGTACGACGGACCCGGACCCGAGGGGTAGGACGAGCCGCCGACCGGTGCGCCCGGAACCGGAGTTCCCGGAACCGGTGTGCGCAGCCCACTGTGGGAGCCGCTGTGCGCTCCGGGCTCGTGGCGGGAACCCACATGTTGCGTCGGCACATAGGCCTGTGCCGCGTTCGGCCGTCGGCCCTCCGCCGCCTCGGCGAGCATCTGCTCGGCCTCGGCGGCGTCCGGCCGCGCGGCGGGGTCCTTGTGCAGCAGGGCGGCGATGACGGGCCCGAGCGGGCCGGCTTCGCGCGGTTCGGCGGGTTCCTCGTCGACCACGGCCTGCATGGTGGTCAGCGGGGTCGTACGGCGGAACGGCGACCGTCCCTCGACCGCCGTGTACAGCGTGGCACCGAGCGCCCACAGGTCGGCGGACGGCCCGGGGTCGGCACCGCGGACCCGCTCGGGGGCGAGGTAGTCGACCGAGCCGACGACCTCTCCGGTGCGGGTGATCGTGGTGTCGCCCTCGATCTGGGCGATGCCGAAGTCGGTGAGCAGGACACGGCCGTCCTGGCCGAGGAGGACGTTGCCGGGTTTCACATCCCTGTGCAGGACGCCGGCGGAGTGCGCGGCGCGCAGGGCCCGCAGCACCCACAGTCCGATCCGGGCCGCCTCGCGCGCCTCGATCCGGCCGTCCTCCTTGACGGCGTCGGCCAGCGAACGGCCCTCGACCAGCTCCATCACGATCCAGGGCCGGCCGTCGTGGTCGAGCACGTCGTGCACGGTGACGACGGCCGAGTGGTTGATCCGGGCGGCCGCACGCGCCTCCGCGCGGGTACGGGCGAGCAGGACGGTCTGGTCGCTCTCGGAAACATAGAGCGCGGCGGTCAACTCCTTGATCGCCACGGCCCGGTGCAGCACCTCGTCGTGGGCACGCCAGACCCGGCCCATGCCGCCCTTGCCTATCGGGTCGGCGAGCCGGTAGCGCCCCGCGAGGAGCAGGCCCTGCATCTGATTCACGTTTCCCCGCAATGCTCTTGACGCAGTCAGACTAAGGACCGGCCCGCGCCGAGGGGAACCAGGGGGGCGTCAAGGAGACCTCACTGTGACGGTTGTCGCTTCCGCGAAGGACGAGTGAACCCGCGGCGCCTGTACGGCGTCCGTGAGCCGCTACGGCGTCCGCGAGCCGGCCGGAGTCCGTCCAGCCGCCCGCTGCCGCGTCCGTCAGCCGGTCACCTGATACGTGGCCGACGCCTGCTCGTACAGCCGGGTCACCTCGTCGCGCTCCGCCTCGGGCCCGCGCACCTGCACCACGTGGTACTTCCCGCCGATCAGGATCGCGAGGTTGCGCACGTACAGCTCGCGTCCGTCGTCGGCGGTCCAGGTGAACTGCCCCTCGGCCATGCTCCTGGTGCCCACCTGGATCGACTTCAGCCCGGTGGCCGTGGCCCAGCTGGAGTCGCGGTACGGCTGGAGCTCGGGCTCCTTCTCCCGCTGGTAGACCATCGGATCGCCGCCGTTGGCCGTCGCGGTGTCCCGCCCGGGCACGACGATCAGCTCGAAGCCGCCCTTCGAGTAGACCACCTGACCGCGGCCGTTCCTCGGGGTGCGGTCCCAGCCGTTGGCCACCGCGATCTTGAAGCCCTCGGCGTCCGTGCGCAGGGTGAAGCCGTCGGCGACCTCGGGCCCGGCGGTCTGGGTCTCGGCGGCTCCGCTGGACTGCGACGGCTCGGGGGTGGTCGGCTCGGGTCGGGGGTCGCTGCCGGCCTCCGGGGACTGCGCCGGACCGGCCTGGCTGGTGGAACCCGTCTTCCGGGCGGCGCCGTCGTCGGGGTTCGACTTCGGCATGAAGTACATGGCGTACGCGATCGCCGCGGCCATCACCAGCAGGATCAGAAGCAGCAGATTGCGGCCGAGGCGGCGCGGGGAGGGAGCGGCCTCGTCCCGGGCCCGCTTGTGCCGTCCGTGCGTCGCGGGCAGGCCGGCGCGCCGCCTGCGCACCAACTCGCCCCGGCGCCGCACGATCGGCAGCCGGCTCGCGTCCACGGGCGGTGCGGCGACGACATGGGCGCCGGCCTCCGGCTCGGGGGCGGACCGCACCAACGACCGCAGCCAGCCACGCAGTTCCTCGAAGTCCAGCCGCTCGGTCGGGTCCTGCCGCAGCAACGACTCCACGACCGGCCGCAGCGGACCGCACTCCTCCGCGAAGGCGGGCGGCTCGGCGCACACCAGCTGCACCAGCTCGGCCGTCGACTCCTCGGGATAGGGCGCGTGCCCCTGGACGGCCCGGAACAGCAGCGCCCCGAGCGCCCACAGATCGGTCGCGGGGCCGATGGGCGCGGCGAGCTGCCAGTTCTCGTGCACCGGGCCGGCCTGTTCCGGTGCCCAGCGCTCGGTGACGGGTCCGACCACGGCCATCCGGGCCTGTCGTGCCCGCTCGGCGGCGAGCGCGGTGGTGGGGCCGCGGCGGGCGGGGGCATCGGCCGGGGGGAGGTCCTCCCAGCGGGTGGGCGCGGATGCCTGCTCAACGGCGGGCACGGCGTCCGGAGCGGGCACCTCACCCGCGGATGCCTCGCCCCCACCACGCGGCACAGCCCCGTGCCAGGGCGCGGGCCGCACTCCGTAGGGATCGGCTATCCGCCCCGGAGCCACGACCCCGGGCACCTGCTCGACGCCGTCCACGACCGGATACGGGGGCTGCGCAAGGCCGTTGACCGACGGCCCCGACGACTGCGCGCCGCCGCCCAAGGGGTACGGCGACTGCGAACCGCCGTTGGCCGACGGATACGGCGACTGCGAACCGGAGTTGCCGGACGGGTACGGCGACTGCCCCACCCCGTCGGCCGACGGGTACGGCCGCTGCTCCGCCCCGTTGCCCAGGGCGTACGGCGACTGCGATCCGGGATCATCCGACGGATACGGTGACTGCGGCCCGCCGTTCCCCGAGGGGTACCGCGGTTGCTCCACCCCGTCGGCCTGTACGGCAGGGTGGGTGTCCTGTGTGCGTGAGGTGGGGTCGGCTTCCGGTGCCGGGCGGGCTCCGGGCAGGGCGGCCCTGCTGTTCTGCGACTCCTGGACCCGGGCCGCGGCCCGCGCGCCCGCGCGATACGCGGCGATCGCTCCCGCCCGCGCCGCCCGGACGTCCGTACCGCCGTCGGGTTCCCTGCGGACGAGCTCGGCGGACGCCCCGGTCCCGTTGGCCGCCTCGACCCCGGCTCCGGGCAGCCCCCGCGCCTCCCGCGCCTCGATCGCGGCCCGCCGGGCCGCCTCGGGATCGCCCGCGCCGAAGGTGAGCGCACCACCCGGGCCCGGCCCGGCGTTTCGGGCGCCCAGCCCGAAGGCCGCGTCGGCGGCACCGCCCCCGAGAGCCGTACGGGCGCCACCCGCCCCGCCGGACACCCCGGCACCACCAGCCCTGCCCACGCCGCCGAGCCCACCGCCCGGCCCCGTCGACTGCCCCGGAACCCGGTGTCCACCAGGCCCTGCGGATCCACCAAGTCCTGCGGGTCCTACGGGTCCACCGCGCCCGTCGGCCCTACCGGGCCCACCGCCCCGGGCGTCAACCGCCCCGGCACCCGGCTCCCCGCCACCGGTGCCCCATTCGCCCGCCTCGATCGGCACCGGGTCGTAACCGCACAGTGCCTCCTCGGCCGCGCCGACCGCGAGGCCGGTCAGCATGACCCGGCCGTCGTCGCAGACGAGCACCGTGCGGGCGGTGATGTTGCGGTGCACCCAGCCGTGCGCGTGCAGCACCCGCAGCGCCATGAGCACGTCGGAGGCGACCTCGGCCGCCCGGTACGGCGTCAGCGGCTTCTCGGAGAGCAGCGCCGCCAGTGACCGCGCGGAGACCAACTCGCTGACGATCCACAGCGAGCCGCCCTCGGCGAACACGTCGAAGACCTGGTCGAGACGCGGATGGTCGGGGATCCGGGCGGCGGCCTGCGCGGCCTCGACGGCCCGCCGCACGGCGGGTTCCGTGGGCCGGCGCGCACCGCCCCGTCCCGAGGGTCGCCGCGCGCTCCGGGGATCGCGGGCCGTGAACCCTTCGGGCAGTCCTCCCGCGTCGAGCACTTCCGCCTCGACGACCTCGGGCAAGGGCACCTGCCGGACTAGGACTTCCTGCCCGCTGTAGGTGTCGAAGGCGCGCGTCTCGGTGAGTTCGTACTCGTCGGACGGGGGCAGCGGCAGGCGGTAGCGGTCGGCGAGCACCCGACCCGCATAGTCGTCCACGTTGCCTCCCCCGGCCGCCCGGTTGGTCAATTCCGTTCGCCTCGTGGCCCGTTCCCTGTCCGAACCTGGATGCGGACGGTCCACAAACACTCACGATACGTGCCGGAGGCAACCCGCAAAGAGGGGATGACAGATCTCACGGCGCAATCGCAGAACCCTTCACCGCACGACGCGTCACGACTTCGGTTCGAAGGTACGAGCGAGCGTCTGCCATGTGTCCTTGCGCAGCTCAGTGCCCCAGTTCGCGGCTTTCGCGGTGTACATCAGCGCATATCCGAGATGGCCGTTGACGACGAATCCACGGTCGATCGTCCGGTACTTCGTGCCGCTCTCCACATAGGTGAACTCCCAGTCGGCCGTGTTCCAGCCGCGGTAGCTCACCTTCTCTATTCGGATCTTGGTGTATTGCGAGCGGGTCATGCCGTTTTCCTGGTTCTCCCAGTCCGCCACCGGGTCACCCTTGGGCGTGCTGGTCCAGGCGACCAGGAGTCGCTGCCCGTCGGGCCCGGTGAACCGGTCGCCCGCGGAATCGCTGGTCCGGAACTTCCACCCCTCGGGCAGCCCGATCGAGTACCCCTGGCTCCCCCGGTGCGTCGAGGCCACGGCACCGTCACCGGCGGAGCCCCCCGAACCGGAGGACCCTTCCGAACTCCGGCCGCTCTCCTCGGTGCTCGGCGTGTTCGCGGCTCCCGCGCCCGCCTCCGACGAGGGGGACCCGCCGGTGGATCCGTCGGTCCGGGTGCCCCCGCTCTCGTCCTCCTTGGTGTCGGCACTTGCGCCCGTGCTCGCCGTCGCCTTGGTGCCGCCGCCCTTCGCCCCGTCGGTGCCGTCGTCCCCGCCGAGCGTGAGAGCCAGGACGATGCCGATGACCACCGTCGCCACGACCACCGCGATGATCACCAGCGTCCGCCGCGGCACCACGTCGGTCAGCGGCGCCCTGGGCACCGGCCTCGGCGCCAGGTCCGGCGGCGGCGTCATCACGGGCCATCCCGAACTCCGCCCGTCCGAGACCGCATTGGCCTGCTGCGTCTTGCCGTCCCGGACCCCGGCCGCCCCACTCGAAGCCGAGGCCGACGTCGACGCGGAGGCCGACGTCGAGCCGGACGCGGAACCCGACGTGGAGTCCGAGGCCGGAACCGCCCCCGAGGCCGACGACCCACTCGCCGCGCCCTTCCCCTGGGACGTGGAGGACGCCGAAGACGGCGGAGAGGCCGAAGAGGCCGGAGAGACAGAAGACGCCGGCGAGGCCGAACCCGACGGGGAGGCCGAAGCGGTCGAAGCGGCCGCGGCAGCCCCGGAAGCCTGAGCGGGCACCTTCCCGCCACCCGAGGGCGCCCCACCCGAGCCGGCCCCACCGGACGCCTTGCCGTCCGAACCCCCCTTACCGCTCCCGGACTTGGTGCGGGACGCAGCCGCGGACGTCGCCGCCGCCCCGGCCGCCTTCCGCACAGAACGCAGCGCTCCGCGCAGCCGCTCCCCGCCCGCACGCTCCTCCGGCTGCGCCGGCAACGGCACCACCCGGGTCGCGTCCGCCGGCGGCTCCGGCTCGGGCTCCTTCGGCGCGGGCGCGTGGATCACCGCGGTGAGCATGGCCCGCGCACGGCTGTCGTCGAGCCGCTGGGCGGGGTCCTTGGTGAGCAGGCCGTAGATGACGTCCTTGAGCGGTCCCGCGTTCTTCGGCTCCTCCAGCGGCTCGGTCATCACCGCCGTGAGCGTGGCGATCGCGGATCCCTTGTCGTACGGCGGGGCGCCCTCGACCGCCGCGTACAGCAGCCCGCCGAGCGACCACAGGTCGGCCGCGGGTCCCGGCTTGTGCCCGCGGGCCCGCTCCGGGGAGATGTAGGAGGGGGCTCCGACGAGCATGCCGGTGGAGGTGATGGACGGATCGCCCTCGACCTGGGCGATGCCGAAGTCGGTGAGCACGACCCGGCCGTCCTCGGAGATCAGCACGTTGGAGGGCTTCACGTCCCGGTGCAGGATGCCCTCGCGGTGGGCGGACCTGAGCACGTCGAGAATCGCGAGGCCCACCTCCGCCGCCCGCTTGGGCTCCAGCAGCCCGTCCTCCCGGATGACCTCGGCGAGCGACTTGCCCTCGACGAGCTCCATCACGATCCACGGCCGGTCGTCCTCGTCGACCACGTCGTACACGGTCACCGCGCTGGTGTTGCGGATCCGCGCGATCGCCTTGGCCTCACGCAGCGTGCGCGTGATCAGCCGGCGCTTCTCGTCGTCGTCGATGCTGGACGGGAACCGCAGTTCCTTGACGGCCACCGTCCTGCCCAGGGTCTCGTCCTCGGCGCGCCACACCGTGCCCATGCCACCGCGGCCGAGCACTCCTCCCAGCCGGTACCGGCCGGCGAGGAGACGCTCGCTCTCGTCCTGCCGGGATGCTCCCGCCCGCTCCGCGTCCGACATGCGTCCCCTCATGAACCCGCCCTGACAGAGCCTCCATTGTCCCTCACCCGACAAGTGCCCGACGCCCAGGGTGCCCCTGGCTCCGCCTCGCCCTCGGCGGGGCCCGGCGATGTCGGCACACAGGTCCCGTCGGCCCGCGGCCTTGCTCGACGCACAGTTCCCACCCGCTCACAGCTCACGCACCCCCGGACATCCCGAACGCCCCAATCCCCCTTCCTCGCACGGCCCCCGCGAGCCCCTCGCACCCCTGGACGCCCGCCCTCCGCCGGCACGGCACCCGCACCCGGCGGACCGGGTGAACGTCCCGCTCCGCGACCCTGGATGATGGCCTCCGACAAGGGAGGATCCGCGATGCCGCCGCTTCGGGCACTACTGGCCGTCCCGGTCTCCCTGGCGCTGCTCGCCCTGGCCCCGGCAGCCGCCTCCGCCCCGTCGACCGCACCCACGGACGCCCTGCTGCCGCTGCTGGTGGCGCGGGGCGGCGCTCCCGCAGCGGCGCTCCTGGCCAGGGAGCAGAGCGGGAGCCGTTACGCCGAGGCGGGTCCGGGAATCGCCCGCGCCGACCACTTCCGGGCGGGCAGCATCACCAAGACGTTCGTCGCCACGGTCGTCCTCCAACTGGCCGCGGAACACCGCCTGAAGCTGTCCGACACGGTGGAGCAGCACCTGCCCGGCCTGGTGCGCGGAGCGGGCAACGACGGCCGCACGCTGACCCTCAGGGCCCTGCTCACCCACACCAGCGGGCTGAGCGACTTCACCAGGGACACCCGGGGACTGGTCCCCCTGACTCCCGATCAAGCCGTCCGCATCGCGCTCACCCACCCTCCGGCCGCCCCCGGCCGCTACTCGTACTCGAACACCAACTACGTCCTGCTCGGCATGGTGATCCAGCAGGTCACCGGCGACTCCTACGCCTCCGAGGCCGAGCGTCGGATCATCGCCCCACTGCGTCTGACGGGCACCTCCTTTCCTGGTTCGCGCACCCTGCTGCCCGCCCCGCACGGCCGGGCCTACACCACCGGGGGATCCGAGATCACCGAGCTCGACCCGCGGGTGGCCGGGGCCGCGGGCGAGGTGGTGAGCACCCTCGCCGACCTGGACCGCTTCTACGCGGCACTGCTCGGCGGCCGGTTGCTGCCCCCGCACTGGCTGCACGAGATGACGGACACCCGCACCGCACACGGCCTGTACGGCATGGGGTTGTTCCCGGTGAAGCTGCCGTGCGGCACGACGGTGTGGGGGCACAACGGCCGCATCGCCGGCAGCTATGTGCGCACCGCGGCCACGGTCGGCGGCCGTCGCGTCCTCACCTTCCGTGTGAACACGACGTCGGTGGCAGACCCCGACCTCGAACCGGCCCTGCTCGCCGCCGAGTTCTGCCCCCGCACCTCGTAGAACGAGCTGGTTCCGAACGAAGATCCCGGCTCACGACACTCGTTCGAGTGATGTCGGCAGACCCCGCTTCCGGCGCGCCACAGCACCAGCACCAGCACTACAGCGGCGCGATGTCCGGCGCCCCCAACCGCGCCGCGTCCGCCGTCAGGTCGTCCGGCTGCCGCTGCGACTCGCGCTCCGCCTCGACCCGCTTCTCGTAGTGCTCGACCTCGCGCTCGATCTGGTCCTTGTCCCAGCCGAGCACCGGCGCCATCAGCTCGGCGGCCTCACGGGCGGAGCGCACACCCCGGTCGAAGGTCTCGATGGAGATACGGGTACGCCGGGTCAGCACGTCGTCCAGATGGCGCGCACCCTCGTGCGAGGCGGCGTAGACGATCTCGGCGCGCAGGTAGTCGTCGGCGGCCTGCAGCGGCTCGCCCAACGTGGCGTCGGAGGCGATGAGGTCGAGGACCTCCTCGGCGAGGCTGCCGTACCGATTCAGCAGATGCTCGACCCGGGCGACATGGAGCCCGGTCCGCGCCGCGATCCGCGCTCGCGCGTTCCACAGCGCCCGGTAGCCCTCGGCGCCCAGCAGCGGTACGTCCTCCGTGACGCACTCGGCGACCCGGGTGTCGAGCCCGTGCACCGCCTCGTCGACGGCGTCCTTGGCCATCACCCGGTAGGTCGTGTACTTGCCGCCCGCCACGACGACGAGCCCCGGCACCGGGTGCGCCACGGTGTGCTCGCGCGAGAGCTTGCTGGTGGCGTCCGACTCACCGGCGAGCAGGGGCCGCAGGCCCGCGTACACGCCCTGGACGTCGTCCCTGGTCAGCGGCACCGCGAGCACGGAGTTCACGTGCTCCAGCAGGTAGTCGATGTCCGCGCTGGAGGCGGCCGGGTGGGCCTTGTCGAGGTCCCAGTCGGTGTCGGTGGTGCCGATGATCCAGTGCCGGCCCCAGGGGATGACGAACAGCACGGACTTCTCGGTGCGCAGGATCAGCCCGGTCGAGGAGTGGATGCGGTCCTTGGGCACCACGAGGTGGATGCCCTTGGAGGCGCGGACGTGGAACTGCCCCCGCTCGCCGACCATCGCCTGGGTGTCGTCGGTCCACACCCCGGTCGCGTTGACCACCTGCTTGGCGCGGATCTCGTACTCCCCGCCCGCCTCGACGTCCTGCACCCGGGCCCCGACCACCCGCTCGCCCTCGCGCAGGAACCCGGTCACCCGCGCGCGGTTGGCGGTCTTCGCACCGTAGGCGGTCGCGGTGCGCACGAGGGTGGCCACGAAGCGGGCGTCGTCCATCTGGGCGTCGTAGTACTGCAACGCGCCGACCAGGGCGTCCTTCCGCAAGGCGGGCGCGACACGCAGGGCGTGACGGTGGCTCAGGTGCCGGTGCCTGGGCAGACCCCGGCCGTGCCCCCTGGCCATCGACATGGCGTCGTAGAGCGCGACGCCCGAACCGGCGTACCACCGCTCCCAGCCCTTGTGCTGCAAGGGGTACAGGAAGGCCACGGGCTTCACGAGATGCGGGGCGAGCCGCTCCAGGAGCAGTCCGCGCTCCTTCAACGCCTCGCGCACGAGGGCGAAGTCGAGCATCTCCAGATAGCGCAGGCCGCCGTGGATCAGCTTGCTGGAGCGGCTGGAGGTGCCCGAAGCCCAGTCACGCGCCTCGACGAGGCCCACGGACAGGCCCCGGGTCACCGCGTCGAGCGCGGTACCCGCACCGACGACGCCGGCTCCCACCACCAGGATGTCCAGTTCGCGCTCGGCCATTGCTGCGAGTGACTCGGCGCGCTGCGCCGGCCCCAGTGTCGCTGTCCTCACCACTGCTGCCTCCAGCTGTAGATCGCACCGGTCACCGTCCGGGGCCGGATCTCCCTTGAGGAGTGGCCCGGTCCGTATGTCCCATGCCCCAAATTCTGACCGGCTTGCCCGACTTCAGCCACCAGTCGCCCTCAGCCTGTGGATAACTTTCACCGCTGCGTAGGCCAAAGCTCACAACCCCACAGGAAGACACACGGAACCAATCCCGTATTTCGGTCATATTTACTCCTAGTCTGACATTGCGCTCGCTCGTCCAGTCCACAGGGCTTGCGCACCTGTCCCGCTTCGGTTACTGGGAAGGACGGCCCACGCCATGCCCGCAGATCTCGCCGTGATCGGACTCGGCCCCTACGGACTGCCCCTGGCCCAGGCCGCTGTCGCCGCCGGCATCTCGACCGTCGGCTACCGCACCGGCCCCGAGGCCGGCTCCCTCAGCCCCGCAGAACTGCGCCGGATGCTCTCGGGAGGCTTCCGCACGGCCGCAGGTCCGGCCGAACTCGGCCGCGTCCGTACGGCGGTCATCTGCGCGCCGACCCCACCGGGCCCGGACGGCCGCCTGGACCTGAGCCAGGTGGAGGCGGCCGCGCGCACACTGGCCACCCACCTGCGCCCGCACACCACCGTCATCCTGGAGTCCCCCGTGCCCCCGGGCACCACCGAGGAGTTCCTGCGCCCGCTCCTGGAGAAGGGCTCCGGGCTGCGCGCAGGCCGTGACTTCCACCTCGCCCACTCCCCCACCCGCGTCGACCCCGGCAACCGCGACTTCACGCCGGCCAACACCCCCAAGGTGATCGGCGGCCTCACGCCCGCCTGCACGGAGTCGGCGGCCGCCTTCTACTCGCGCCTCACCGACAAGGTGGTACGCGCGCGTGGCCCGCGCGAGGCGGAGACGGTCCAGCTCCTGGAGACCAACTTCCGGCACGTCAACATCGCCCTCGTCAACGAGATGGCCGTCCTCTGCCACGACCTCGGCGTCGACCTGTGGGACGTCATCCGCTGCGCGGAGACCAAGCCGTTCGGCTTCCACGCCTTCCGCCCCGGACCGGGCGTCGGCGGCCACGCGGTCCCCCGCGACCTGACCGGCGGCAGCCCGGGCGGCGGCCGCGCCCTGCGCATGGTCGAACTCGCTCGGCAGGTCAACGACCAGATGCCCCGATACGTCGTCCAGCGCGCCGCGGCCCTGCTCAACGAGCACGGCAAGTCGGCCCGCGCCGCCCGCGTCCTCCTGCTCGGCGTCACCTACAAGCCCGACCTCGCCGACCAGCAGGCCACCCCCGCCCAGGAGGTCGCCGTACGTCTGATGGAGCTCGGCGCCTCGGTCAGCTACCACGACCCCCACGTCCCGTCCTGGAGCGTCCTGGACCGCCCGGTACCGCGCGCGGACTCCCTCTACGAGGCGGCGGCCGACGCGGACCTGACGATCCTGCTCCAGCAGCACCGGACGTACGACCTCCAGGGCCTGTCGGTGAAGGCGCAGCTGTTGCTGGACACCCGGGGAGCCACGCCCACGGGGGCGGCGCACCGGTTGTGAAGGGGGGCGCAGAGCCCTCAGGGCATGCGGAGGGCCGGCCGCCCCACCCGGGACGACCGGCCCTCCAGCCGCCGTGAGTCCTACCGCTTGTGCTGCGCGTCGGCCACCGTGACCTCGACCCGCTGGAACTCCTTCAGCTCGCTGTACCCGGTCGTGGCCATCGCCCGCTTCAGGGCGCCGAAGAAGTTCATCGAGCCGTCCGGGATGTGCGACGGGCCGGTGAGGACCTCCTCGATGGTGCCGACCGTGCCGAGGTCGACCTTCTTGCCGCGCGGCAGCTCCTCGTTCACCGCCTCCATGCCCCAGTGGTGGCCGCGACCCGGCCCGTCCGTGGCACGGGCGAGCGGGGAGCCCATCATCACGGCGTCCGCGCCGCAGGCGATCGCCTTGGGGAGGTCGCCGGACCAGCCGACACCGCCGTCGGCGATGACGTGGACGTACCGGCCGCCGGACTCGTCCATGTAGTCGCGGCGGGCCGCGGCCACGTCCGCGACCGCCGTCGCCATCGGGACCTGGATGCCCAGCACGTTGCGCGTGGTGTGCGCCGCGCCGCCGCCGAAGCCGACCAGGACGCCGGCCGCGCCGGTGCGCATCAGGTGCAGGGCCGCCGTGTAGGTCGCGCAGCCGCCGACGATCACCGGGACGTCGAGCTCGTAGATGAACTGCTTCAGGTTCAGGGGCTCGTGCGAACCCGACACGTGCTCCGCCGAGACCGTCGTACCGCGGATGACGAAGATGTCCACGCCCGCGTCCACGACGGCCTTGGAGAACTGCGCCGTGCGCTGCGGGGAGAGCGCGGCCGCGGTGACCACGCCCGAGTCGCGCACCTCCTTGATGCGCGCGCCGATCAGCTCCTCCTTGATGGGGGCGGAGTAGATCTCCTGGAGGCGCCGGGTCGCCGTCTCCGAGTCCAGGCCGATGATCTCGTCGAGCAGCGGCTGCGGGTCCTCGTGCCGCGTCCACAGGCCTTCGAGGTTCAGCACGCCGAGGCCGCCGAGCTCGCCGATGCGGATCGCGGTGGCCGGGGAGACGACCGAGTCCATGGGGGCGGCCAGGAAGGGCAGCTCGAAGCGGTAGGCGTCGATCTGCCAGGCGATCGAGACCTCCTTCGGGTCGCGCGTACGACGGCTGGGGACGACGGCGATGTCGTCGAAGGCGTACGCCCGGCGGCCGCGCTTGCCGCGCCCGATCTCGATCTCAGTCACGATGTGTGGCCTTTCCCTGATGCGTTCAGCGTCTTCCAGTATCGCCGACGGGCACGACAAGGGCGGCCCCGGATGCTCCCGGAGCCGCCCCGTCGGACAGTTGCCTACTTACGGCTGTAGTTCGGCGCCTCGACCGTCATCTGGATGTCGTGCGGGTGCGACTCCTTCAGACCCGCCGAGGTGATCCGCACGAAGCGGCCCTTGGACTCCATCTCGTCGATGGTGGCCGCGCCCACGTAGCCCATGGTCTGGCGCAGCCCGCCGACGAGCTGGTGCAGGACGCTGGAGAGAGGGCCGCGGTAGGGCACCTGGCCCTCGATGCCCTCGGGCACGAGCTTGTCGTCGGAGCCGACCTCGGCCTGGAAGTAGCGGTCCTTCGAGTACGACTTCGCCTGGCCGCGCGACTGCATGGCACCCAGCGAACCCATGCCGCGGTATGACTTGAACTGCTTGCCGTTGATGAACTGCAGCTCGCCGGGCGACTCCTCGCAGCCGGCCAGGAGGCTGCCGAGCATCACGGTGTCGGCGCCGGCGGCGAGCGCCTTGCCGATGTCGCCGGAGTACTGCAGGCCGCCGTCGCCGATCAGCGGGATGCCGGCCGGACGGGCGGCGAGGGAGGCCTCGTAGATGGCGGTGACCTGCGGGACGCCGATACCGGCGACGACACGGGTCGTACAGATGGAGCCCGGTCCGACGCCGACCTTGATGCCGTCGACACCGGCGTCGATGAGCGCCTGGGCGCCGTCGCGGGTGGCGACATTGCCGCCGATCACGTCGACGTCGACGCTCGACTTGATCTTCGCCATCCAGCTGAGGGCGTTGCTGTTGTGGCCGTGCGAGGTGTCGACGACCAGGAAGTCCACACCGGCCGCGGCGAGGGCCTGGGCGCGCTCCAGCGCCTCGGGGCTGGCGCCGACGGCCGCACCGACGAGCAGACGGCCCTCGGCGTCCTTGGCGGCGCTCGGGTACTTCTCCGCCTTGACGAAGTCCTTGACCGTGATCAGGCCCTTGAGGACACCCGCGTCGTCGACCAGCGGAAGCTTCTCGATCTTGTGCTTGCGCAGCAGGTCCATGGCCTCGACGCCGGAGATGCCGACCTTGCCGGTGACCAGCGGCATGGGCGTCATGACCTCGCGCACCTGGCGGCTGCGGTCCGACTCGAAGGCCATGTCGCGGTTGGTGACGATGCCGAGGAGCTTGCCGGCCGGGTCGGTGACCGGGACGCCGCTGATGCGGAACTTGGCGCACAACGCGTCGGCCTCGGCGAGGGTCGCCTCGGGGTGCACGGTGATCGGGTCGGTGACCATGCCGGACTCGGACCGCTTGACGAGGTCGACCTGGTTGACCTGGTCCTCGACGGACAGGTTGCGGTGCAGCACGCCGACGCCGCCGAGGCGGGCCATCGCGATCGCCATGCGGGACTCGGTCACCTTGTCCATGGCGGCCGAGAGCAGCGGGATGTTCACCCGGACGTTGCGGGAGATGCGGGACGAGGTGTCGACCGCGTTGGGGAGCACCTCGGACGCTCCCGGCAGCAGCAGCACGTCGTCGTAGGTCAGCCCGAGCGTCGCGAATTTAGCGGGCACTCCGTCGACGTTTGCAGTCATGACACCTTCCCCAAATGGCCTTGATCGGTGCGGATGTCCATGCTAACGGGAAGCAAGGGTGGCAAATTCCACCGATTCCACGGTCCGGACCCGCTCCGGGCTTCGTATGTTCGTACGGAAACGGCGCGCCGCCCGTTCAGGAGCGCGCGCCACCGCGCCATCCCTACTGCTCGGCCAGCGCTCGCAGCCTGCTCAGCGCCCGGTGCTGCGCCACACGGACCGCACCGGGTGACATTCCCAACATCTGACCCGTCTCCTCCGCCGTCAACCCCACGGCGATGCGCAGCAGCAGCAGCTCGCGCTGGTTCTCCGGGAGGTTGGCCAGGAGTTTCTTGGCCCATTCGGCGTCACTGCTGAGCAGCGCGCGCTCCTCGGGGCCGAGCGAGTCGTCGGGCCGCTCCGGCATCTCGTCGGAGGGGACCGCCGTCGATCCGGGGTGGCGCATGGCCGCGCGCTGCAGGTCGGCGACCTTGTGCGCGGCGATGGCGAAGACGAACGCCTCGAAGGGGCGCCCGGTGTCGCGGTAGCGCGGCAGGGCGAGAAGGACGGCTACGCAGACCTCCTGCGCGAGGTCCTCCACGAAGTGCCGGGCGTCGCCCGGCAGACGGGACAACCGGGTGCGGCAGTAGCGCAGGGCCAGCGGGTGGACATGGGCGAGCAGGTCGTGCGTGGCCTGCTCGTCCCCTTCCACGGCACTGTGGACGAGCGCACCGATCGCCCCATGGGGATGAGCCGCCTCGTCGTCACGCATCGGTCCATGGTGCACTGGCGTCGTTGGATCCGTGGCATCGCGCTGGTTGTTGTGCACCGAAGCGTTATGAGCAGGTGCGCCGGAACTCATACCCTGCGCCCTCCCCTTCCGCTCGACCGACTCGTCCCCGAGAGACTCCACATCTCCAAGGATGCGGCATCCGCCACGAAACAAGCAGCGGGGCATCGAAGAGGCCGCTCGACCGCGCCCCTTCAGGGGCGCGGAGAACCGCGCGACCAGCCACAACGGGCCCGCACCAATACGACGACCGATCCGACCGGGTTCCTAGCGAACCAGACCCCACCGGAACCCGAGCGCCACCGCGTGCGCCCGGTCCGAGGCACCGAGCTTCTTGAACAGCCGCCGCGCGTGCGTCTTGACGGTGTCCTCGGAGAGGAAGAGCTCCCGCCCGATCTCCGCGTTGGACCGGCCGTGGCTCATGCCTTCGAGCACCTGGATCTCACGCGCGGTGAGCGTGGGCGCCGCCCCCATCTCGGCGGACCGCAGCCGCCGCGGGGCGAGTCGCCAGGTCGGGTCGGCGAGCGCCTGCGTCACCGTGGCCCGCAACTCCGCGCGCGAGGCGTCCTTGTGGAGGTAGCCGCGCGCCCCGGCGGCCACCGCGAGAGCGACCCCGTCCAGGTCCTCCGCGACGGTGAGCATGATGATGCGCGCACCGGGGTCCGCGGACAGCAGCCGCCGCACGGTCTCGACGCCGCCCAGACCGGGCATGCGTACGTCCATCAGAATCAGGTCCGAACGGTCCGCACCCCAGCGGCGGAGGACTTCCTCGCCGTTGGCCGCGGTCGTCACGCGCTCGACGCCGGGCACGGTCGCGACCGCGCGGCGCAGCGCCTCTCGGGCAAGCGGGGAGTCGTCGCAGACGAGGACGGATGTCATGGCCGCCCTCCGCAGCTGATGCACGTCACCTTGAGCCTCCAGGCTGGTACGAAATCGTCACCTGTGCGGTCGACCGTCTCGGACGCCTGCCCGAGCACTTGTTGTTTCAACCGCCTCCGCACTCTCAACGACGGTCACCCGAAAGAGTTACGGGGCTGTGCACTGTCTTCGGCACTCTACGTGAGGGCTCGGACACGGTGCAGACATGCGCGACGGACCCACAACGTTTCATCACAACCCATGCCCCATTCAGACCCTTTTCTTCCCATTTCCTGGTGTCTGAGGCTAGATTCGCAATGAGTCATATTTTCATCTCCTTAGATCGTAGTTGTACGGTCGTGGACACCGTATCCGCCCAGAACCGCTACAAGGGGTCACGCAATGGCAGATTTCTCCCGCCTTCCCGGACCGAACGCGGACCTTTGGGACTGGCAGCTCCTGGCCGCCTGTCGCGGGGTGGACAGCTCGCTCTTCTTCCATCCGGAGGGCGAGCGCGGTGCGGCCCGGAGTGCTCGCGAGAACTCGGCCAAGGAGGTCTGCATGAGATGCCCGGTGCGCGCGCAGTGCGCGGCGCACGCGCTCGCGGTGAGAGAGCCGTACGGCGTGTGGGGCGGGCTGACCGAGGACGAGCGCGAGGAGCTCATGGGGCGGGCGCGACACCGGCTGGTGTCCGCGTCATCCGTCGGGAGCGGCGCATCGAACAACTGAAGGAACGTTTCTCCTGGAAGGGCACGCGCGCGCGTGCCCTTCCTTGCTTTCGTCCCGCCCCTTACTTTCGTCCCGCCGCGATCGCGAGCTGCTCGAGCGTCGCCGCCACCGCGGGCACCTGGGCCAGGTCGGGCAGCGTGAGCGCGACGATCTCCCGCCGGACCGCCGGTTCCAGCGTCACCGTGCGCGCGCCCCGTGGCCGTACGGACTCGACGGCGAGCTGGGGCAGGACGGCGACGCCGAGGCCGGCGCCCACCAGGCCGACGACCGCCGGGTAGTCGTCGGTCGCGAAGTCGATGCGCGGGGTGAAGCCGGCGCTCTCGCACACCTCCACCAACTGGCCTCGGCAGCGCGGGCATCCGGCGATCCACGACTCCTCGGCGAGCTCCCCGATGGCCACCGACTCCGCGCGCGCGAGCCGGTGCCGCTCCGGCACGAGGGCGACGAGCCGGTCGGTCAGCAGGGGCCGTACGACGAGGTCGTCCCACTCGTCGCCGCCCGCGGCCCCCTCGTACCGGAAGGCGAGCGCGAGGTCGCAGTCGCCCTCCCTCAGCAGCCCGACGGACTGCGGGGGTTCGGCCTCCTCCAGGGAGACCCGGGTACCGGGGTGGGCGGCGCGCAGGGCGGCGAGGGCGGTGGGGACGAGGGTGGAGCTGCCGCTGGGGAAGGAGACCAGCCGGACGCGCCCGGCCCGCAGGCCCGCGATGGCGGCGACCTCCTCCTCCGCCGCCGTGAGCCCGGCCAGGATCCCGGCGGCGTGCCGCACCAGGGCCTGGCCCGCCTGGGTCAGCCGCATCTCGCGTCCGCTGCGGATGAGCAGCGGCGTGCCCACGGACGTCTCCAGGGCCTTCATCTGCTGGCTGACGGCGGGCTGGGTGCAGCCCAGTTCGCGCCCCGCGGCGGAGAAGGAGCCGGTGGCGGCGACGGCGCGCAGAACACGGAGATGACGGGCCTCGATCACCCTTCGAGGATAAGACGCGCTTTGACATGGCGCCCAATAATGCGTGGCACCTTTGAGTGCTGGTGTCCTACCGTGCCGCCATGAAGCTTCTGTCGGTGAATCTGGGCCGCGCGAAGGCCGTTCCGTACACGGACAATCCGGAGGGCGTCACCGGTATCGACAAGCGGCCGGCCGGCGGACCGGTGCGGGTGGCCGCGCCCGGTCCCAAGGGCATCGGCGGGAGCGCGCTCGCCGGGGACGCGGTGTGCAAGAAGCAGCACCACGGCGGCGACGACCAGGCGGTGTACGCGATGGCGCGCGAGGACCTGGACGAGTGGCAGGACGAGCTGGGCCGCACACTGGCCAACGGTGCCTTCGGCGAGAACATCACGACCGAGGGCATCGACGTCTCCGGCGCGCGGATCGGCGAACGCTGGCGCATCGGGCCGGACGTGGTGCTGGAGGTCACCAGCGCGCGGATCCCGTGCGGCACCTTCCAGGGCCACATGGGCGAGCAGCGCTGGGTGAAGCGGTTCACGCAGAAGGGCGCGCCGGGCGCGTACCTGCGGGTGATCCAGCCCGGTGAGATCCGTGCCGGGGACCCGGTCGAGATCGTGCACCGGCCGGACCACGAGGTGACGGTCGCCCTGGCGTTCCGGGCGATGACCACCGAACGGCCGCTGCAGCCAAGGCTGTTGGCGGCGGGCGAGGCGCTGCATCCGGAGGTGCGGCAGTGGGCGCTGGAGTATGTGGAGAAGCACGGCGCCTGACGGGTCCCCGGCAAGCGGACGCTGTCGGTCCCGGTCATTAACCTTGCGCCATGACAACGGCATTGATTACGGGATCGACCGCGGGCATCGGTGCCGCGTTCGCACGACGGCTGGCGGCTGACGGGCACAACCTGGTGCTGGTGGCCCGCGACACCAAGCGGCTCCAGGAACAGGCGACCGAGCTCCACGACCGCCACGGCATCGAGGCCGAGGTCCTCACCGCCGACCTTGCCACGGACCCCGGCATCGAGGCGGTCGCCGCCCGCCTCTCCGACCGCAGGTCCCCTGTCGACCTCCTCGTCAACAACGCCGGGTTCGGCAACAAGGGCCGCTATCTCGACGTCTCCATGGCGGACGAGCTGAAGATGCTCAAGGTGCACTGCGAGGCGGTGCTGCGGCTGACGTCGGCGGCGACGGAGGCGATGCGGGAGCGGGGGCGCGGAGGTGTCGTGAACGTCGCGTCGGTGGCCGCGTTCGTGCCGCGCGGGACGTACGGCGCCTCGAAGGCGTGGGTCGTGCAGTTCACTCAGGGCGCGGCGCGGGATCTGGCGGGGAGCGGGGTCCGGCTGATGGCCCTGTGCCCGGGGTTCGTGCGGACCGAGTTCCACCAGCGCGCCGGGATGGGCACGGACAACATCCCCGGCTGGATGTGGCTCGACGCGGACAAGCTGGTCGCCGCGGCCCTCACCGACCTGTCCCACGGCAAGACCCTGTCGATCCCGGACCCGCGGTACAAGGCCCTGATGGGGTTGGTGAAGGTGGCGCCGCGGGGGCTGCTGGGCGGGATCACGTCGAGGACGGGGCGCAAGTACGGTCCGCAGTGACCGTTGCGGCCAGCGCATGCCGCCATGCTGCCGACGGGCGGACAATGGTGCCGTAATGCCGGACCCAGGGGGGCCGGAGGCGATGGTGGCATGACCTTCGTACAGCTCATCGACTGCAGGACCAGCCGTTTCGACGAGATGGATCGGCTGATGGACACATGGGTCGAGCAGACCAAGGGCAAGCGGACGGCGACGCACGCGGTGGTCGGCAAGGACCGGTCCGACGCGTCGCACTTCGTCGAGATCGTGGAGTTCCCGTCGTACGAGGAGGCGATGCGGAATTCGGGGCTTCCGGAGACGGAACGCATCTTCCAGGGGATGGTCGCGCTCTGTGACGAGATGCCGACCTTCACGGATCTGGACGTGGTGCGGGACGAGCAGCTGAACCCGGGTGTCGCGCGGGAGTTCTTCGAGCACGCCGGGCGGGCCGGGACGGCGGAGCTGTTCGAGCGGTTCGCCGACGACTACCTCGACCACGATCCGGCCAACCCCGCGGATCTGGGGCTCGCGGCGGCGCGCGAGGAGTACGAGGGGTGGCGGCAGGCCTTCGACTTCACCTTCCGGGTGGACGACCAGATCGCCCAGGGCGACCGGGTGTGCACCCGCTGGACCTGGGCCGGCAAGCACACCGGCGAGTTCGTGGGCATCCCGGCGAGCGGACAGAACGTCACCATGACCGGCACCACCTGGCACCGGTTCCGGGACGGGCGGATCTGCGAGGGCTGGTGGCAGTACGACCGTGCGGGGCTGATGGAACAACTGGGGGTACTCGGGAAGTAGGGCCCCTCGGAACCGCGAAGACCCGAGAAGACCCACGGTGACCCACGAAGACCCGCGAAGGGGAAAGCCCCCGTTCCCTCAGAGGGAACGGGGGCCTCCTTGCGACCTGTGAGCGCTGGGCTCAGTGGGAGTGGCCGTGGCCGTGACCACCGGCGGCCGGCTCCTCCTCTTCCTTCTTCTCGACGACCAGGGTCTCGGTCGTCAGGAGGAGGGAGGCGATGGAGGCGGCGTTCTCCAGGGCGGAGCGGGTGACCTTGACCGGGTCGATGACGCCGGCCTTGACCAGGTCGCCGTACTCGCCGGTGGCGGCGTTGAAGCCCTGGCCCTTGTCGAGCTCGGCGACCTTGGAGGTGATGACGTAACCCTCCAGGCCGGCGTTCTCGGCGATCCAGCGCAGCGGCTCGACGACGGCCTTGCGGACGACGGCGACACCGGTGGCCTCGTCGCCGGTCTTGCCCAGGCCGCCCTCGAGCACCTTGGCGGCGTGGACCAGAGCGGAGCCACCACCGGAGACGATGCCCTCCTCGACCGCGGCGCGGGTCGCGGAGATGGCGTCCTCCAGACGGTGCTTCTTCTCCTTCAGCTCCACCTCGGTGGCGGCGCCGACCTTGATCACGCACACGCCGCCGGCCAGCTTCGCGAGGCGCTCCTGGAGCTTCTCGCGGTCCCAGTCGGAGTCGGTGTTCTCGATCTCGGCCTTGATCTGGGCGACACGGCCCTGGACGGCGGCGGAGTCGCCGGCGCCGTCGACGATCGTGGTGTCGTCCTTGGTGACCGTGACACGGCGGGCGGAGCCCAGCACGTCCAGGCCGACCTGGTCGAGCTTGAGGCCGACCTCCTCGGAGATGACCTCGGCGCCGGTCAGCGTCGCCATGTCCTGCAGCATCGCCTTGCGACGGTCGCCGAAGCCCGGGGCCTTGACGGCGACCGCGTTGAAGGTGCCGCGGATCTTGTTGACGACCAGGGTCGACAGGGCCTCGCCCTCGACGTCCTCGGCGATGATCAGCAGCGGCTTGGAGGCACCCGCCTGGATGACCTTCTCGAGCAGCGGCAGCAGATCCTGGATCGAGGAGATCTTGCCCTGGTTGATCAGGATGTACGGGTCGTCGAGGACGGCCTCCATGCGCTCCTGGTCGGAGACCATGTAGGGCGACAGGTAGCCCTTGTCGAAGGCCATGCCCTCGGTGAAGTCCAGCTCCAGACCGAAGGTGTTGGACTCCTCGACGGTGATGACACCGTCCTTGCCGACCTTGTCCATCGCCTCGGCGATGAGCTCGCCGACCTGGCTGTCCTGGGCGGACAGACCGGCGACGGCGGCGATGTCGGACTTCTCGTCGATCGGGCGGGCGGTCGCGAGGAGCTCCTCGGAGACCGCGGCGACGGCGGCGTCGATGCCCTTCTTCAGGGCGGCCGGGGAGGCGCCGGCGGCGACGTTCTTGAGGCCCTCGCGCACGAGCGCCTGGGCGAGCACGGTCGCGGTGGTCGTACCGTCACCCGCGATGTCGTTGGTCTTGGTCGCCACCTCCTTGACCAGCTGGGCACCGAGGTTCTCGTACGGGTCCTCGACCTCGACCTCGCGGGCGATGGTGACACCGTCGTTGGTGATGGTGGGAGCGCCGAACTTCTTGTCGATGACGACGTTGCGGCCCTTGGGGCCGATCGTCACCTTGACCGTGTCGGCAAGCTTGTTGACGCCGCGCTCGAGGGCGCGACGGGCGTCCTCGTCGAACTTCAGGATCTTCGCCATGGGAGCGGTTCAGCCCTCTCGAAAAACGTGGGTGAAACGAACTGCGCCCCAGACGCCCGGCTTCATAAGGTGGCGGGGGCCCGGGGCGCAGCTCACAAGCAGAATGTGCTTGAGGTGAATTACTTCTCGATGATCGCGAGCACGTCGCGGGCCGAGAGGACGAGGTACTCCTCGCCGTTGTACTTCACCTCGGTGCCGCCGTACTTGCTGTACAGCACGATGTCGCCGGTCTGGACGTCGAGCGGCAGACGCTCGCCGTTCTCGAAGCGGCCCGGGCCCACGGCCAGGACGACGCCCTCCTGGGGCTTCTCCTTGGCGGTGTCCGGGATGACCAGGCCAGAGGCGGTGGTCTGCTCGGCGTCGAGCGGCTGGACCACAATGCGGTCCTCGAGCGGCTTGATGGCAACCTTGGAGCTGGTGGTCGTCACGATCCGACCTCCCCCTTCGGAGATCTCACGGGGTTAACTGTCTGAGGTGGCGACCAGGTGGATCCGTCGTCGCGGGTGCCGGACCTGCCCGTCGCTGTGTTGGCACTCTCCAGGGGGGAGTGCCAGACCTGAGACTATGACCGCGATTAGCACTCGGTCAAGCGGAGTGCCAATCGCGTCTCCGGCGGGGGGTGCCGACGGGGCCTTCGCGGCCTCCTACAGATAGTCCTCCAGGCGCCCCACCGTCAGCCCCCGGCGGGCGATCTCCCGCAGCACCGCCACCGTCCGGTCCGTCAGGCCCGCCCCGGTCCCCGTCTCCTCCCCCGACGCCACCGACACGATGTCCCCGGCCCTCAGCGGCCGCTCCACGGCATCGCCCTCCACCGCCACGCTCCACAGCACCACCGCCGCCAGCCCGCAGTCGGCCGCCGCCCGCAGGGTCGTGCCGTCGTACGTGCCGTACGGGGGCCGGAAGAGCCGGGGCCGGATGCCGAAGCGGGAGCGCACCTTCTCCTGCTGGCCGCAGATCTCCGCGCGCTGGCCGCTGTACGGCAGGCCGCGCAGGGCGGGGTGGTCGAGGGTGTGGTTCTGGATGCTCGCGCCGACCGACTGGAGGCGGGCGAAGTGGCCGTACCCGGGGCCGACGACGCTGTCCGTGAGGAACATGCTGACGGGCAGCCGCAGTTCGCGGACCAGGTCGACGAAGCGCGGGTCCTTCTCGGCGCCGTCGTCGTAGGTGAGGAAGACGACCCTGTCGGACGTCTCGACCCGCCTGACGACCGGCGGCGGACCGCCCCGGCCGGCCGTGACGCGCGCCGGCACCCGCGGGGGTGCCGGCAGCGGAGCCGTGAGGCCCCAGTGGCGGTACGGCCGTCCGTCCGCGCCCGCGGGGCCGTACGACCCCACTCGCTGCGCCGCCTTCTTGCCCAGCCGTTCGATGGGGTCGACGGACTGGGCGCAGCCGGACAGGAGTACGACGGCCAGCCCCGCGGCGACCAGGGTCCGCGGTCTCACAGGTAGTCCTCGAGGCGGGCGACGGCGTATCCCTCGGCCGTGACCTTGTCCAGGAAGCGGCGGACCATGTCGGGCATCGTGCCCTTCCAGTCGCTCCGGCCGCGGAAGTGGCTGAGCACGATGTCGCCGGGGTGGATCTCCCGGTCCCACTCGCGGTACTCCCAGTGGTCGACGAAGACCTCCTCGTTCCAGATCGGCGCGTACTTGATGCCGCAGGACCTGGCCGCGCGCAGGGTGTTCTCGTTGTAGTTGCCGTAGGGCGGGCGGAAGAGCGCGGGCCGTGTGCCGTAGCGCTTCTCGATGACGTCCTGCATCCCGCAGATCTCGCGCTTCTGACGGGCGTACGACAGTCCGGGCAGGTAGGGGTGGTGGAGGGTGTGGTTGTTGAGGGTCACTCCCCGGTCCCGCATCCTCGCGAAGTACCCGTAGTCCTCCTTGACCAGGTAGTCGCTGAGGAAGGCGGTGTACGGGATGTTCAGGTCGCTCATCATCCGCAGGAACGCGGGGTCCTTCTCGGCGCCGTCGTCGATGGTGAGGAAGACGATCTTCTGCCGGGTCGGGATCGTGGTGAAGACCGGCGGCAGCCCCTTCTCCTCGTGACCGTCGACCTCGAAACCGCGGCGGGTGGTGATGCGGGGTTTCTCCGCGGGCGCCGGCGGGGCCGTGAGCGGGACCTGCTTGAGGCCCCAGCGTCTGGCGGTGGCGATCCGGGCCTGTTCGGCACGGAGCCGGGCGGCCTGGATGCGGACCTTGTCGGCCTGGACGTCGGCGCCGGGCGCCGGGGGTGCTCCGAGGGGGCGCCGCCCGCGGACGTCGGTGCCGTCCGGGCGGGCGCAGCCGGAGACCAGGGCGGCCACTGCCAGGAGGACGAGGCCGCTGCGGACCGACACCCTCAACACACCATTTTTATAGTTTTGTCCTACTGTTCCCATGGGGCCGGATCTTCGCAGGTCACGGCCTCGCGGCCGGGCCGACACCGCCGCCGGAGGCGGACCGTCCACCGACTGGCCCACAATGACCCGGTGAACGACCTCGCCCCCCTCCTCACCCCCGAGGGCCGTGCCCTCCTCGACGAAGTGCGCGGCACCGCCCCGGCCGACGAACTCGCCGTCGCCACCCGGCTGCGCCGTGAGCACCCCGCCGAACTGGTCTCCGCCGCGCTCGGCCAGGCCCGGCTGCGGCAGCGGGCGGCCGTGAAGTTCGGGGCCGAGGACGCGGGGCGGATGTTCTTCACCCCGAACGGGGTCGAGCAGGCCACGCGGGCGAGCGTGGCGGCCTATCGCGCCGAGCGCTTCGCCGCGCTCGGGGTGCGGTCGGTCGCCGACCTGTGCTGCGGGATCGGCGGTGACGCGATCGCGCTGGCCCGGGCCGGCATCCGGGTCCTCGCGGTGGACCGGGACCCGCTGACGGCGGCGGCCGCGCGGGCGAACGCGGACGCGCTGGGACTCGCCGGCCTGATCGAGGTGCGGGAGGCGGATGTCACGGAGGTCGACACGGCCGCGTACGACGCCGTGTTCGTGGATCCCGCGCGGCGGGGCGGCCGGGGCCGCATCTTCGATCCGGAGGCGTACTCGCCGCCGCTGTCCTGGGCCGTGCAGGCGGCCCTGAAGGCCCCGCACGCCGCGCTGAAGGTGGCGCCCGGCATTCCGCACGAGGCGGTGCCCGCGGAGGCCGAGGCGGAGTGGATCTCCGACGGCGGGGACGTGAAGGAGGCGGTGCTGTGGTTCGGCACCGCGCCGGAGGCGGTCCGGGCGACCCTGCTGCCGGGACCGCGGACCCTGCTCGGCCGGGGTCTTCCCGACCCCGAGGTCCGGCCCGTCGGGCGGTACTTGTACGAGCCCGACGGCGCCGTCATCCGCGCCCATCTGGTCGCCGAGGTGGCCGAGGAGGTGGGCGGCGGACTGCTGGACGCCACCATCGCGTACATCACGGCCGACACCCTGCGGCCGACGCCGTACGCCACGGCGTACGAGATCACCGATCGACTCCCCTTCAACGTCAAGAAGTTGAAGGCCCTGCTGCGGGAACGCGAGGTCGGGATCCTGACCGTGAAGAAGCGGGGGTCGGCCGTCGAGCCGGAGGAGCTGCGGCGCAAGGCGCTGCCGAAGCCGCAGGGGCCGCACTCGGCGACCGTGTTCCTGACCCGGGTCGCGGGGGCGCCGACCATGCTGATCGGCGCCCCCGCCGGGCCGCCTACTGGTGCTGGACCGTCCTGAGCGACTCCAGGTGCGGGTCGGCGCCCACCGGCCCGGTCCGCGCCGCGGTGGCGCTCCGGACCTCCTCGCCGGTGCGCAGGGCGCTCATGCGGGCGCCGGCCGGCTCGTCGCCGTTGCGGAACGGCGTGTAGACGACCTGTGCGCCGTTCGCCGCGACCGAGGCGCCCGCCGAGGAGAGGGTGCCCGCCGAGAGGTTGCCGGTGCCGCCGAAGGCGATCACGGAGTTGGTGCTCGCGGACTCGCGCAGCAGATAGCTCGTCAGCTCGGACGAGAGGCTGGCGCGGGAGGTCCACAGCAGCGGCCCGAAGACGTTCATCGCCCCGGCCGCGGACAGTCCGTCGCGCCAGGAACTGGAGTAGGCGAGGGCGACGTTGCCCGGCGTGCTCCACCAGAACTTGGCGACGGCCACCGAGAGGGCCGCCCGGGTCTTCCCCGAGATCGGGTAGTACGAGTACGAGGAGGGCCACCGCGAGAAGTTCGTGTGGGTCAGCGCGTACCGGGCGTCCGAACCCACCGGGATGACCATGGTCTTGTTGGGGTTCAGACCGTTGAGGTACGACTTCACCGACGACGTCAGCGTCTTGCCGTTGGTCAGGACCAGACCGCCCGCGCTGCTCGTGCCGTCGGCGCCGGCCGCGGCGGCGGCGGGGAGGGACGCGTAGGCGTCGGTGCCGGAGGCCAGGAAGACGTACTTCGGACTGGTGGTGATCGTCTTGGCGACGGCGACCGAGGTCGTGAAGCGGTCCGCGCCGGTCAGCCGCTTGGGCGTGAAGCCGAGGGACTTCACCTGAGAGGTGACCGCGGAGCTCAGGACGGACGTGTTGCCGAGGAGGTAGACGTTGGCGCCCCGCTTCAGCACCCGCTTCAGCTCGGCCTTCACCGCCGCCGACAGCCCGCCCTTCGGGGTCGCGAGGACCGGCCCCTGCTTCTTGCCGGCCAGCGCGGGCGCGGTCAGCGAGTACGCGGTGCTGTCCTGGTTGGTCAGCACGGCCGCCTTGGCGTCCATCAGGCCCGGCACGCTGGTGCCGACCTTGTTCCAGGTCCAGCGGGAGGCCGCGACGACGGTCGGGGTGCTGCCGGAGCCCCAGATCCGGGCGGTGTTGTTCTTGCGCAGCGGCTGCCAGCTGGGGTTGCTGCCCTGCGGGGTGCCCGGGACGGCCGTGCGCTCACCGGTGGCCACGTCGGCGTACTCGGTGGTCTGTACGTCGGTGCTGTCGCCCGTGGTGTGCGCGTCGAAGACGATGCGCTTGCCGGTGGGCGACCAGGACGGGTTGGCGGCGTAGCCCGGGCCGGTGGTGAGCTGCTCGACGCCGGTTCCGTCGGCCTTGGCCGTGAAGATCTGCTGCTTGCCGTCGGCGTCGGCGCGGACGAAGGCCAGCCTGCTGCCGTCGGGCGAGTAGGCGGGCTGCCCGGCGTCGGTGAGGACCCGCTTGACCGTCTTGGCGGACGGGTCGTACACGTACACGCCGGCGTTGTCGTAGCAGCCGTAGTTGATACGGCGTTCGAAGGCGACCGTGCCGGACGGGCTCACCGTCGGGTCGGTGTCGCAGACGGTGGACGGCTCCAGGGCCGACGACAGCAGCGGGCGGGGCGCCCAGGAGGCGTCGGAGGGGCCGTAGGCGAGCTGGCCGCCGGTCGAGAAGACGACGTAACGGCCGCCCCACCAGAAGGTGAGGTCCTGGTACTGGGCGCTGGAGCGCATTCCCTCCGCCCAGGGCAGGTCGAACTTCGCGCCGCCGCTGGGGCGGATGCTGCTGATCTGGCTCCAGGAGGTGACCAGCCGGCTGCCGTCCGGGGCCCAGGCGGCATACCAGCCGGCGGTGTTGGGCACCGCGGTCTGCTTGCCGGTGGCGGTATCGACGAGCACCGGGCCGTCGGTGAGGATCCGGCCCTCGGTGCCCGGCCAGGGCCCCGCGTCGTCGGCGGCGGCGCCGGGAGCGGCGGCCAGGGTGCCCACCGCGGCGAGCGCCGCCGCGGTCGCGAGCGCCGCGGCACGGCGGCGCATGGACTGTCTCAAGTTGTCGTCCCCCCATGGGATGTCACAGCCCCCGCACAGGGGGCCACGTCACTTTAATTCGCAAGGAAACAGGGGGGAACCGAGTTACTGGTAAACGCCTGTGCGAATTCAGGTCAAGATCCGCACTCCCGCGCCCGCTCGAGGAGCAGCTCCCGCTCCCGTTCGTTGCGGGTCAGCGCGGCCGCCCGTTCGAACTCGGCCCGCGCCTCCGTCGTACGGCCTAGGCGGGCGAGGAGGTCGCCGCGGACGCTCGGCAGCAAGTGGTAGTCGAGCAGGGCGGGTTCGTCGGCGAGCGCGTCGACGATCTCCAGGGCCGGGCCCGGTCCCTCGGCCATCGAGACCGCGACCGCGCGGTTGAGTTCGACGACCGGGGAGGGGGCGCGGGCGGCGAGCAGGGCGTAGAGGGTGGCGATGGCGGGCCAGTCGGTGTCCTCGTAGGAGTACGCGTGCGCGTGGCAGGCGGCGATGGTGGCCTGCAGGACGTAGGGGCCGGGGGCGCCGGATGGGGGTCCCCCCGGTCGAGCGAACCCGAGAGCGGGGGAAGTGGCCTCCGCGCGGGACAGGGCTTTGATGCCGCGCGCGATGAGCATGCGGTTCCAGCGGCTGCGGTTCTGGTCCCTGAGCAGGACGGGTTCGCCGCGCGGTCCGGTGCGGGCGGCCGTCCGGGAGGCCTGGAACTCCAACAGGGCCGCGAGGCCGTGCACTTCGGGTTCCTTGGGCATGAGCGCGGACAGCAGACGGGCCAGGCGCAGGGCGTCCTCGCACAGGGAGGGGCGCAGCCAGTCGTCGCCGGCGGTGGCCGCGTAACCCTCGTTGAAGATCAGGTAGATGACGTCCAGGACGGAGCCGAGGCGGGCCTCGCGGTCGGGGCCGTAGGGCACCTCGAAGGCGATGTTCTTCGTGGCGAGGGTCCGCTTGGCGCGCACGATGCGCTGGGCGACCGTGGCCTCCGGGACGAGGAAGGCGCGGGCGATCTCGGGGGTGGTCAGACCGCCGAGCAGGCGCAGGGTGAGGGCGGTGCGGGCCTCCGCCGACAGCACCGGGTGACAGGTGGTGAAGACGAGCCTGAGCAGGTCGTCGTCGATGTCCTCGGGGTCGGCGGGCTCCTCCGGCGGGGCGGTCTCCGACAGGTCCCGGCCGATCTCGGCCAGCTTGCGGGCGTAGTTCTCGCGGCGGCGGACCAGGTCCACGGCACGGCGGCGCGCGATGGCCATGAGCCAGGCGCCCGGGTTGTCGGGGACGCCGTCGCGCGGCCACTGCTCCAGCGCGGCGACCAGCGCGTCCTGGGCGAGTTCCTCGGCGATGCCGACGTCCCGGACGACCCGGGTGACGCCGGCGATGACGCGCGGGGACTCCATGCGGAAGACGGTCTCGACGGTGGAGCGGGCGTCGGTGCGGGAGGGCTGTGAGGTGGTCACAGCCCCCCATTCGACACCGTTGCGGCCGTACGGCCAAGGAAGACGAACCGATCCTGCCGGCTCAGCCCTCCACGATCTCCCGCACCTCGCAGGTGACCGTCCAGTGCTCCTCGTGGACCTTCAGGAAGCGCTTGGTCCACTCGATCGCCTCGGCCATGTCCTTGGCCTGCACGATCGCGTACCCCCCGACGACCTCCTTGGCCTCGGTGAAGGGCCCGTCGGTCACCGACAGCTCGCCCTTCTCCCAGCGGACCCGGGCCCCCTGCGCGGTCGGCATCAGCCCGGCGGTGTCGAGCAGCACACCGGCCTTCGTCATCTCCTCGATCAGCTCGCCCATCCGCTGCATGAGCGCGTCGCTGGGACCCTCGGCGGGAGCGGTCTTCTCGTCGATCTGGACCATCGACAGGTAACGCGGCATGGTGACTCCTCGGTCGCTGCGGGGCCGGTCCTTCCCGGCCTCTCACCAGTGCGTCGATCGGGAGAGGCCGGGATCGACAGACCCCGCGGATTTCTTCGGAGTTTTTTCCGGCCCCTCAAGCAGGGGCCTGACCTGCTACGACAGCGAGCCGCCGAACGTCGCCCGCTCGACCGGCGCCCCGACCGTGCGGGGCCCGAAGGTGAACGCCGCGTCCGTCACGATGCCCGTCGGACGCCCTCGCAGCGACCAGACCGCGCCTTCACCGCTGTTCCCGCCTTCGACCATGTTCTCGCGGGACGCCGCCGCCGCGAGGTCCGCGTAGGCGTTGCCGTTGATGTCGAGGACGCTGACCGCGTCGCCGAAGTTGTCGCTCGCCTCCGCGGCACCGGGGACGCCGTCGGTGTCCTGGGTGAAGCCCTGGGCGCCCGTGCCGGTCAGGCCGTCGCGGCTGCCGTAGAGGACGTTGACCATGCCGGCCCCGTCCTTGTCGCCGAGCTTCTCGCCGGGCGCGCCCACGGCCACGTCGGCGTAACCGTCGCCGTTGACGTCACCGGCGGCCACCGCGTAGCCGAAGGCGTCCTCCTCCTCCTTGCCGCCGGGGACCCCCTCGGTGTCCTGGCTGTACGACTTCCAGGTCGACGCCGGCTTCAGGCCGGAGGCGGAGCCGAGGGCCACGGTGACCGTGGAGTCGTTCGGGACGCCCCGGACGACGTCGTCGAAGCCGTCGCCGTTGACGTCGCCGAAGGCCACCTTGCCGCTGCCCTCGGGGCCCGCGGCATAGGTGAAGGCGCCTCCGGAGGCGTTGGCCACGTAGAGCTGGGAGCCGATGCCGCCGTCGCCGGTGTAGACGGTCAGCGCGAGATCGTCGCGGCCGTCGCCGTTGACGTCACCGGCGGCCGCGTACATCACGTCGTAGGGGTCCACCTTGGTCGAGCCGAAGTCCTGCGTGGCGGTCGGCTTCCCGGTCCTGGAGATCGGGCCCCGCCAGACGGTGGCCTTGGTGCCGAGCGGGTCGTCGCCCGAGGCACGGCCGCCGCGGAACAGGACCAGGTCCGGCCAGCTGTCACCGTCGAAGTCGCCTGCCTGGGTGGTCGCCGCGGGCACGGACACGCCGCCGGACAGGCCCTCCTTGGCGCCCCAGACGACGACCGCGTCCCGGGTCGAGGAGGCCTGACCGATGATCAGGTCGGTGCGCCCGTCGCCGTCCAGGTCCCCCGTGGACAGCTGGTAGCCGAAGTTCTCGCCCGCGGCGGGATCGCCCGGGATCCCGCTGGTGGAACGGCTGATGATGGTGCGGTGGTCCTTGGTCAGGCCGTGCGGGCCGCCGTACATGACGGTGACGTAGCCCGCCCCCTGCTTGCCGCCGACCGTGGCGATCGGGGCGCCGACGGCGAGGTCCTTGTAGCCGTCGCCGTTGAAGTCGTCCTGGACGGCCTTCGATTCGTCCGCCGCGGCGCTGCCGGCGAGGGCGGGGATCCCGCCGAGCGCGAGCACTCCGGCGATCAGCGGTACGGACCAAGCTTTGTACGAACGCGAGTTGGACATCGGTGTTCCCCCTGGTTACTGCAGTGTGGTCACCGCAACAGACACCACTGGACGCCCGCTGGTTGCAACAGGCGTCCAGATTTTCGGTGCACACGTCAGCGAGAACTCAGCGGAGCGACTCCCACAGCTCACTCGCCGCCGGTTCCTTCGCCACCACCCGGTTGGGGTTGGAGGGCGCGGTCACGACCGGCATGGTCACGGTCTTCACCTCGTCGCTCGACAGGCCCTTCAGGCTCTCGCCGAGGCTCATCAGTTCGGTCAGGGAGTCGAGGCCGGTGTCGGTGGTGAGGCTGCCGGTGATCGCGTCGGCGACGGAGTACAGCTTGGTGGGGCTGGTCAGCAGGTTCGTCGAGGAGATCTGCTCCAGCAGGGCCTTCACCAGCTTCTGCTGGAGGCCTATTCGGCCGAGGTCGCTGCCGTCGCCTATGCCGTGCCGGGTGCGGGCGAGCGCGAGGGCCCGCTTGCCGTCCAGGTGGTGGGTGCCCGCCTTCAGGTGCAGGTGACTGTCGTCGTCGTCGATGTCCTCGTCGGTGGTCACCGTGACCCCGCCGAGGGCGTTCACCAGCTTCGCGAAGCCGGAGAAGTCGATCTCGATGTAGTGGTCCATGCGGACGTTCGTGATCGACTCGACGGTCTTGACCGCGCACACCGGACCGCCCACCGCGTAGGCGCTGTTGAACATCGCGCCGTACGACACCGCCGTGGAGCCCCCGCTCTCCAGGGGGCACGACGGGCGGGTGACGAGGGTGTCGCGCGGGATGCTGACCACGGTGGCTTTGGTGCGGCCCGCGTCGACGTGGACGACCATCGCGGTGTCGGACCGGGCCCCGGTGCTGCTGCCGCCGCCGAGCGCCTGGTTCTCCTTGCCGCTGCGCGAGTCGGAGCCCAGGACCAGGATGTTGAGGGCCTCGGTGGGCAGCGCCGCCTCCTCCTGCGAGGCCGTGGGGGTGGGCGTCACCTTGGCGGGGCGGTCGTCGCCGAGCGCGCTGTTGATGTCGACGCTCTTGATGTTGTTGTTGAGGTGCCAGTAGACCCAGCCGGCCGTCCCGGCGCCCAGCACCAACAGGCCTGCCAGGGTGAGGCCGGCGGCCTTCATCAGTCTCGGCCGCCGGCCCGTCCGTCTGTCCTCGTCGTCTCCGCTCACAGGGAGGAACGTAAGTCCGAATTATTACGAGGAACGCCTCCGGGCCGACTTTCTTCGGAAAATCTCAGACTTCTCAACCGGCGCGGGCCGCCTCTCGCAGCGCCTCGAAAGTTTCGACCATGCAACCGATCAGCTTCGGAGGGGTGTGGCCGGAGGCGCCCCCGTGCTGCTGCGCACCACCAGGCTGGTCGCCAGTTCCACCCGCGTCGCGGCCGGGGTCTCGCCGTCCCGGCCCAGGTCGAGCACCAGCTTGGCCGCGGCCTCGGCCATCTCGGTCAGCGGCTGCCGTACGGTCGTCAGCGGCGGCCCCACCCAGGGCGCCACCGGAAGGTCGTCGAACCCGACCACGCTCAGGTCCTCCGGGATGCGCAGTCCCAGTTCGCGCGCGGCCTCGTACAGACCGAGCGCCTGGAGGTCGTTGCCGGCGAAGACCGCGGTGGGCCGGTCCGGGCGGCGCAGCAGCTCCAGGCCCTGCCGGTAGCCGGTCTCGTGGTGGAAGTCGCCGGGCATGATCAGCTCGGGGTCGACGGGCAGTCCGGCGGTCTCCAGGGCGGCCCGGTAGCCGTCGACGCGGGCGCGGCTGCACATCATGCGGGACGGTCCGCTGATCGCGCCGATCCTGCGGTGCCCCAGCTCGACCAGGTGCCGGGTGGCGGCGAGCCCGCCCTGCCAGTTGGTGGCGCCGATGGAGGGCACGTCGGCACCCGGGTCGCCGGCCGGGTCCATCACCACGAACGGGATCGACCTGCTGCCCAGCAGTGCGCGCTGGGACTCGTCGAGCCCGGAGAGCACGAGGACCACCCCGTGGGGGCGGCGGGCGGCGACCTGGTCGGCCCAGGTGCGCCCGGGGGTGAGCCGTCCCGCGCTCTCGCTCAGCACGACACTGAGCCCGGCGTCGCGGGCCACGTTCTCCACGCCGCGGATGACCTCCATCGCCCACGCGCTCTCCAGCTCGTGGAAGACCAGGTCGATCAGGGGCGAACGGCTGGCCTCGGCGCGCCGGCGCCGGTAGCCGTGCGCGCGCAGCAGGTCCTCCACGCGGGCGCGGGTCGCGGGCGCGACGTCGGCACGGCCGTTGAGGACCTTCGAAACTGTCGGCGCCGAGACGCCGGCCTCCCGGGCGATCTCGGCGAGGGTCGCGGTCTGCTGCGACCGTCCCACCGCAGGGGAAGTCGTCCGGGTTTCAGCGGGCTCCGGGGGTGTCATGGCGGCGATCGTATCCCTGCGCGACCTCTTGACGAACCCTCCTGACGGCCCTAGGTTCCCAAAACATTCGGATTACATATCGAAACATTCGCGAGGTTCGTCGACCCGACAGTCGAGCCCGACAGGAGTTACATGACCACCGCGCCCTGGCGTGACCCCGCCCTGACCGCCTCCGCCCGTGTCGACGACCTCCTCTCCCGGATGACCCTGGAGGAGAAGACCGCCCAGCTCTACGGCGTGTGGGTGGGCGCCGACACGGACGGGGACGGAGTCGCCCCCCTCCAGCGCGAGATGACCTCGGACTACGACTGGGACGAGCTGATCACCCGGGGCCTGGGCCAGCTCACCCGCCCCTTCGGCACCGCCCCCGTGGACCCGGCGCTGGGCGCGCAGGCACTGGCCCGCGCCCAGCGCCGTATCGCCGAGGCCGGGCGCTTCGGCATCCCGGCCCTGGCCCACGAGGAGTGCCTGGCCGGCTTCACCACCTGGCGGGCCACCGCCTATCCCGTCCCGCTCGCCTGGGGCGCGAGCTGGGACGCCGAACTGGTCGAGGAGATGGCCGGTGCCATCGGCCGCGACCTGCGCGCGGTCGGCGTCCACCAGGGCCTGGCCCCCGTCCTGGACGTCGTCCGCGACCCGCGCTGGGGACGGGTCGAGGAGACGATCGGCGAGGACCCGTACCTGGTGGGCACGATCGGCGCCGCGTACGTCCGGGGCCTGGAGCGGGCCGGGATCGTCGCCACGCTCAAGCACTTCGCCGGGTATGCCTCCTCGGCCGGCGCCCGCAACCTCGCACCTGTGCGGGCGGGGGTGCGGGAGTTCGCCGACATCACCCTGCCCCCCTTCGAGTTCGCGCTGCGCGAGGGCGGGGCCCGCTCGGTGATGGCCGCGTACACCGACACGGACGGCGTCCCGGCCTCCGCCGACCCCGGCCTGCTGACCGAACTGCTGCGCGAGGAGTGGGGGTTCACCGGCACGGTGGTCGCCGACTACTTCGGCGTCGGCTTCCTGCAGAGCCAGCACCGGATCGCCGGCACCGAGGCGGGCGCGGCCCACGCGGCGCTGGCGGCGGGCCTCGACGTCGAACTGCCGACCCTCAAGTGCTACGGCACCCCCCTGATCGAGGCCGTCCGCGCGGGCGAGGTCCCCGAGTCGCTGATCGACCGGGCGGCCCGCCGGGTCCTGCTCCAGAAGTGCGAGCTGGGCCTCCTGGACGAGGACTGGAACCCCGAGCCCACCGAGCGCATCGACCTCGACTCGACGGCGAACCGCGCCCTGGCCCGCCGTCTCGCCGAGGAGTCGGTGGTGCTCCTGGACAACCCGGACGGCCTGCTCCCGCTGGCCCCCGACACCCGGATCGCGGTCGTCGGCCCCCGCGCCGCCGACGCCCTCGCCATGCTGGGCTGCTACTCCTTCCCCTCCCACGTCCTCACCCATCACCCCGACATCCCGATGGGCATCGAGATCCCCACGGTCCTTCAGGCGCTGCGCACCGAACTCCCCGACGCCAAGGTGACGTTCACCGAGGGCTGCGGGGTCGACGACCCGGACACCGCCGGCTTCGAGGAGGCGGTGGCCCGCACGGCCGAGGCGGACGTCTGCGTGGCGGTGCTCGGCGACCGGGCGGGCCTGTTCGGCCGGGGCACCTCGGGCGAGGGCTGCGATGTGACGGACCTGCGACTGCCCGGCGTGCAGGGCGAGTTGCTGGACTCGCTGGTGGCGACCGGCGTCCCGGTCGTGCTGGTCCTGCTGACCGGCCGCCCCTACGCGCTCGGCCGCTGGCACGGCAGGCTCGGCGCGGTCGTCCAGGCCTTCTTCCCCGGCGAGGAGGGTGGCCCGGCCGTCGCGGGTGTGCTGTCGGGCCGGGTGAACCCCTCGGGCCGCCTCCCGGTGAGCGTCCCGCAGCTGCCCGGCGGCCAGCCCTGGACCTACCTCCAGCCGCCGCTCGGCCTCGCGGGCGAGGTCAGCAACCTGGACCCGACCCCGCTGTACGCCTTCGGGCACGGACGCTCCTACACGGAGTTCGTGTGGGAGGACTTCGGGGGAACGGCCCCCGAGCTCACCACGGACGGCACGTACGACCTGTCCCTGACCGTGCGCAACGCGGGGGACCTGGCGGGCGCCGAGGTCGTCCAGCTGTATCTGCACGACCCGGTGGCCTCGGTGACCCGCCCGGACGTCCGTCTGGTCGGTTACCGGCGGCTGGAGCTGGCCCCGGGCGAGTCCCGTCGCGTGACCTTCCGCTTCCACGCCGAGCTGTCGGCCTTCACCGACCGCAGGGGCCGCCGCGTCGTGGAGGCGGGCGACCTGGAACTGCGGCTGGCGGCATCGAGCGCGGACGTCCGGCACACGGCACGGCTGCGGGTCACGGGCCCGGTGCGGGAGCTGGGCCCGGACCGCCGGCTGCGCTGCGAGACGGCGGTGTCGTAGGAGCCGCCGTCACCGCACGGTCTCGAACCGCCAGCGGTGCACCGCCCGGGCCACCAACGCGCCGTCCGGCTCGGGCAGTTCGGGCAGCTCGGCGTCGTAGGCCGCGTCCCACCAGGTGATGACCAGGACGCGGTCCTGCGGTGCCCGCAGGGTCTCCCGCCGCAGGGGTCGTACGGGAAGCTCCTGGCGGCGGGCCCAGGCGAGCAGTTCCTCGCCGCGGCCCTCCGCCGCCCGGGCCTCCCACATCAGCGCGACCGTCACGAGTACAGGTTCTCCTTGCTGACCTCGTGGACGTGGTCGTGGCCCGGCACATGCGGGTCGGTCACCGGCAGGGAGGAGTCGGCGGAGAGGTCCCAGCTGGAGGCCGGGCGGTTGCGGGCCACCATCTCCGCGCCGAGGGCGGCGACCATCGCGCCGTTGTCGGTGCACAGCTTGGGCCGCGGGACCCTGAGCCGGATCCCGGCCGCCTCGCAGCGCTCCTGGGCCAGGGCCCGCAGCCGGGAGTTGGCGGCCACACCGCCGCCGATCATCAGGTGGTCGACGCCCTCGTCCTTGCAGGCCCGCACGGCCTTGCGGGTCAGCACGTCCACGACCGCCTCCTGGAAGGAGGCCGCCACGTCACGCACCGGCACCTCCTCCCCCGCGGCCCGCTTCGCCTCGATCCAGCGGGCGACGGCCGTCTTCAGCCCGGAGAAGGAGAAGTCGTACGCCGGGTCGCGCGGTCCGGTCAGTCCGCGCGGGAACGCGATCGCCGAGGGGTCGCCCTCGCGCGCGTACCGGTCGATGACGGGACCGCCGGGGAAGCCGAGGTTCAGCACCCGGGCGATCTTGTCGAAGGCCTCGCCGGCCGCGTCGTCGATGGTGGCGCCCATCGGCCGGACGTCGGAGGTGATGTCGCTCGACAGCAGCAGCGAGGAGTGCCCGCCGGAGACGAGCAGCGCCATCGTCGGCTCGGGCAGCGCCCCGTGCTCCAGCTGGTCGACGCAGATGTGGGAGGCGAGGTGGTTGACGCCGTAGAGCGGCTTGCCGAGGGCGTAGGCGTACGCCTTCGCGGCGGAGACCCCGACGAGGAGGGCACCGGCGAGTCCGGGACCGGCGGTGACGGCGATGCCGTCGAGGTCCCTCGCGGAGATCCCGGCCTCCTTCAGGGCGCGCTCGATGGTCGGCACCATCGCCTCCAGGTGGGCCCTGCTGGCCACCTCCGGCACCACTCCGCCGAAGCGGGCGTGCTCGTCGACGCTGGACGCGATGGCGTCGGCCAGCAGGGTGGTGCCCCGGACGATGCCGACGCCGGTCTCGTCACAGGAGGTCTCGATACCCAGGACAAGCGGTTCGTCAGCCATTGATCTCGGTTCCTCGTACGGAAGTTGAAGGGTCGGTGAGGCGCATCACCAGGGCGTCCACATTGCCCGGCTGGTAGTAGCCGCGCCGGAACCCGATGGCCTCGAAGCCGAAGCGCTCGTAGAGCTTCTGGGCGCGGATGTTGTCGATCCGGCACTCCAGCATCACTTCGGCGCACTCGAAGGCGGTCGCGGCCCGCAGCAGCTCGGTCAGCAGGGTCGCGCCGAGTCCGGTGCCCCAGTGGTCGCGGGCGACGGCGATCGTCTGGACGTCGGCGAGCTCCCCGGCGGAGGCGAGGCCCGCGTAGCCCACGATCCGCCCGTCGTCCTCGGCCACCACGTACCGCCGGGTGGCCTCGGGGCCCCGGGAGTGGGCGAGTTCGGACCAGAACATGCCCCGGGACCAGGCGTCCTCCGGGAAGAGGTCCTTCTCCAGCTCCAGGACGGAGTCGATGTCCCACCACCGCATCTCGCGCAGCACGGGAATCACGGGTGCGGTCACTTGGGGGTGACCACCTTGTAGTTCTTGGGGACCTGGGCGTCGGGCCGCCGCAGATACAGCGGCCGCGGGGCGGGCAGTTCCTCACCGGCCGCGATCCGTGCGGCGGCGAGGGAGGCGAGCGCGGCGGCGGAGACGTGCTCGGGGTCGCGGGCGTCGGGGAAGGTGTCGGGGTAGAGCAGCGCCCCGGCGCCGACGGCGGGCAGTCCCTCGACCTGCTCGGCGATGTCGGCGGGCCGGTCGACGGAGGGTTCACCGACCCGGGTGCGGGGGTCCTCGTACCGGGCCCAGTAGACCTCCTTGCGCCGTGCGTCGGTCGCCACGACGAAGGGTCCCTCGTCGAGGCCGGAGGCGTAGGCGAGCCCGTCCAGGGTGCACATCCCGTGGACGGGGATCCCGAGGGCGAGCCCGAAGGTGTCGGCGGTCATCAGCCCGACGCGCAGTCCGGTGTAGGGCCCGGGTCCGGTTCCCACGACGATCCCGGTGACGGCGTCCAGCTTCACCCCCGCGTCCGCGAGCACCCGGTCGACGGCCGGAAGGAGTAGTTCCCCGTGCCGCCGCGCGTCCACCCGACCGGCGGAGGCGACGACGTCCCGCCCGTCGTGCAGAGCGACGGTCACGGCGGGGGTGGCGGTATCCAGAGCGAGCAAGAGCACGCAAACAGCCTACGGCTCCCGGGGGCCCCGGGCGGCCGCAGTCCGTCTTCGGGGCGGTTGACGGCCGACAAGCTGCTACGGTCGCCACAAATCAGGACCAATCACTCAAGAGGTAACCGGTGGCACCCAGCAGCGCAGGCTTCGTAACCGCCCTCACCACCGCGGCCGTCGCGACGGTCGGCTTCCTCGCCTACCAGGCCTCCGCGACGGCTCCGACCAGGACGCACACCAGCGGGAGCGCCCCCGCGGCCGCCGTCGCCAAGGCCCCCCGTGACCGGCAGAACCCCACGGCCCTGCCGCCGGGCTCCGGGACCGGCGCCCGCGTCGTGTACTCCGTGGACGACAACCGCGTCTGGCTGGTCAACCCCGCGGGCCGGGTCACCCGCACCTTCGAGGTGGCCTCCGGCACCGTCGACCCCGCTCCCGGCACCTACGCGGTCACCTCCCGCTCGAACGCCGTGACCGGCACCGACGGCACCCCCATCGAGCACGTGGTCCGCTTCACCAGCGTGGACGGCGTGGCGATCGGCTTCAGCGCGGCCGTGCCGAGTGCGCGGCCCCCGATCCCCTCGGCCACCGCCGTGCGCACGGGCGGCATCCGGGAGTCACGCCCCGACGGCGACGCCATGTGGGCCTTCGCGACGATCGGCGCGAAGGTGGTCGTGATCCGCTGAGACCGCTCAGGCGGCCTTGGGCCGCTCGCGTTCCACGACCCTGTGGCCCGTCCCCGGATCGGGCAGCCGCGGCGGTGTCGAGACGGCCTCCGCCGCCGCGCAGGACGCCAGGAGATCGCGCATGGACACACCGCCGGCGATCGCGTGCGGCTGCGGCTGGGACCGGTTCTCGGTGGCCGACATGGACGCCTCCTCAAGTTCGGGGGCGGCGTAGTTAGGTACACCTAACTACGGGGTGGGTACCATGTGACCACGCACAAGACGACGAATGCAATATCTTGCCGACGTCTTGTCGGAACGTTCACGGAAAAGCGCGCCGAAAGGCGGAGCGGCCGCTCAGGCCGTGAGCACACCGAGGTCGGCCGCGGCCCAGCGCTCCCCGACCGGCGTCAGCGTCACGTGCCGCACCTCGTCGGTGGTGTCACCGACCGCGCGGTGGATCTGCACCTGGAGCCGGTCGTCGGTCAGTTCCTCGACCTTGCCCTCGCCCCACTCCACGACGATCACCGACTCCGGCAGGGACACGTCGAGATCGAGGTCCTCCATCTCGTCGAGCCCGCCGCCCAGCCGGTACGCGTCGACGTGGACGAGCGGCGGCCCGTCGCCCAGGGACGGATGCACCCGGGCGATCACGAAGGTCGGCGAGGTCACGGCCCCCCGCACCCCGAGCCCCTCACCGAGTCCGCGGGTCAGTGTCGTCTTGCCCGCGCCGAGCTCCCCGCTGAGCATCACGAGGTCCCCGGCGCGCAGCAGCTTGGCGAGCTTCAGGCCCAGCTCGCGCATCTGCTCGGGGGAGGTGACGGTCAGCTCGGTCTCAACCGGGTTGCGCGGTACTGCTTCCATAACCGCCAACGGTAGCCCCTGCGGGCACCGCCCCCGCGCGGGTGAGCAGGTCGGCGAGGCGGTCGGTGACCACTTCCGGGTGCTCCAGCATGACCAGGTGCCCGGCGTCCGGGACCAGCACCAGCTCCGCCTCCGGCAGCTGGGAGGCGATCGCCTCGCTGTGCTCGCTGGGCGTGACCATGTCCCCGACCCCGGCGAGGACCAGCACCGGCTTGTCGGCGAAGTGGACGAGGGCCGCGGCCTTGTCGTGGTTGTCGAACGCCGGGTAGTACTCGGCGACCACGTCGATCGGGGTGCCCTCGATCATCCGCTCGGCGAACCGGGCGACGGCCGGGTCGACGTCCCGGGAGGCGAAGGAGTAGCGCTTGATGATCCCGGCGAACAGGTCAGCGGTGGCCCGCCGCCCCTTCTCCACCAGGTCGGCCCGCTGCCCGAGCGCCTTGAGGACGCCCGGCAGCACCCGCCGTACGGCGTTGACGCCGGCGACCGGCAGCCCGAAGTTGACCTCGCCGAGCCCCCCGGACGAGGTACCGACCAGGGCCACCGCGACCACCCGGTCGCGGATCAGTTCGGGGTACTGGTCGGCCAGCGCCATGACGGTCATCCCGCCCATGGAGTGTCCGACGAGCACGATCGGCCCCTCGGGCACGGCCGCGTCGATGACGGCCTTCAGGTCGCGCCCCAGCTGCTCGATGTCGACCGGCACCCCGTCCTGCACCTGCCGCACACCCCGCCCGGACCGTCCGTGGCTGCGCTGGTCCCAGTGCACGGTCCGTACGACGCCCCGCAGCGCCGCCCGCTGGAAGTGCCAGGAGTCCTGGCTGAGGCAGTAGCCGTGGCTGAAGACGACGGTGACCGGCGCGGGGGCCTTGCGCCCGAACAGCCGGCGCCGGCGCGGCGACAGCGGGGGCACGGCCTGCGGGTCGACGTCGTCGACTTCGTAGTACAGCTCGGTGCCGTCGTCGGAGTACGCCTTGCCGGGGGTGCCCCGCAGGGAGCCGTACGGCCCGGTCGAGTCCAGGGCGAGCCGCGCCTTCTGCCGCATGCCTCGTCCGACGGTGAGTCGCTCGATGGCCACGCCCGCCGCGGCTCCTGCGGCGACCACGCCTATCGCGGCGCCCGCGATGCCGGTCGCCCGGCGCCAGCCGCCGCCCGCCGCCGTCGCGGAGGCGAGGGCCACCGAAGCGGCGGCGTCGACGACGGCCTCCGCACTGCTCTCGCTCACGTACCGCTCCTGTTCGCTGGGTCGGGTTTCGCCGGGTCGGGTGATACCGGTGACGCGGGACTGGCTGTTCTCGCACACGCTGTGCGATTACCCCGCTTGTTCCTCATTCACATAGACGCGCGGAACGCGTGTTCCGATGCGGGTCACGATTTCGTAGGCGATGGTGCCCGCGGCCTGCGCCCAGTCCTCGGCGGTGGGCTCGCCCCCGTCGCCGGGGCCGAAGAGGACGGCCCGGGTGCCGGCGGCTGGTTCGTCGCCGCCGAGGTCCACGACGAACTGGTCCATGGCGATCCGCCCGGCGACCGTGCGCCACTTGCCGTCGACCAGCACCGGTCCGGCGCCGGAGGCGTGGCGCGGGATGCCGTCCGCGTAGCCGACGGGCACCAGGCCGAGGGTCGTCTCGCCGGGGGTGACGTAATGGTGGCCGTAGCTGACGCCATGGCCGCCCGGGACGCGCTTGACCAGCGCGATCGACGCCGACAGCGTCATCACCGGGCGCAGTCCGAAGTCGGCGGGGTCACCGATCTCGGGGCTGGGCGAGATGCCGTAGACCGCGATGCCGGTCCGGACGAGGTCGAAGTGGCTCTCCGGGAGCGTGAGCGTGGCGGGCGAGTTGGCGATGTGCCGCACCTCGGGGCGCACGCCCTGGCCCTCGGCGTACGCCAGCATCTCCCGGAAGCGGGTGAGCTGGGCGGCGATGGAGGGATGCCCGGGCTCGTCGGCGCAGGCGAAGTGCGACCAGAGGCCGGTGACACTGAGGAGGCCCTCGGACTGTGCGCGCAGGGCCTCGGCGACCAGCTCGGCCCAGTCCTCGCCGGGCTGGCAGCCGTTCCTGCCGAGGCCGGTGTCGGCCTTGAGCTGCACACGCGCGGGCAGGCCGGTCTCGCGGGCCGCCGCGAGGAGTTCCCGCAGCGCCCACATCCCGCTGACGGACACGTCGAGGTCGGCCTCGATCGCCTCCCGCCAGGGTCCGCCGGGCGTCCACAGCCAGCACATGATCCGCCCCGGCAGCCCCGCCTTGCGCAGCGCGAGGGCCTCCTCCGGTGTGGCGGTGCCGAGCCACCGCGCGCCCGCCTCGACCGCGGCGCGGGCGCAGGGCACCGCGCCGTGGCCGTACGCGTCGGACTTGACCACGGCCATGACGTCGGCTCCCGACGCGCGGGCGCGCAGGGTCCGCACATTGGCCCGCAGCGCGGCCAGGTCGATCTCGGCGCGGGCGCGCAGCGGTGCGGTCGGGGCAGTTGCTGTCTCGTTCATGGCGCCCCCAGTGTCTCAGAGGCGACTGACACCACCGGTGAGCGCGTCCCCCGAGGCGCGCACAGGCGCGCGTCCCGCGTGTGTCACGCGTGCCTCACAGGGTCAGACCGTGCCGGGCCAGGTACTTCACCGGGTCGATGTCCGAGCCGTACGGGCGCCGGGCGCGCACCTCGAAGTGCAGATGCGGGCCGGTGGCACGACCGGTGGCACCGCTGCTGCCGATCCGGGTGCCGGCCTTGACCTTGGCACCGCGCGCGACCGAGATGCGGTTGAGATGGCCGTAGACGACGTAGCGGGAATCGCTCATCTTGATCGTCACGGCCTTTCCGTACGACCCGGACCAACTGGCCAGGACGACGACGCCGGTGCCCACCGCGTAAACCGGGGTGCCCTTCGGCACAGCAAGATCGACTCCGGTGTGGTATCCGACCAGCCAGTTTCCCCGCACCCGGTAACGCATCGTCACCCTGGCCCGCTTCTTGATGGGCCGGCTCCATTTCGCGGGTGCGAGGGAGCGGTCACTGACCTCGACGTCCTCGGCGGCCGCCAGCAGTTCCTCGAATTCGGCGTCGTAGTCGCCGCCGCAGTTCCCGCCGGGCTCTTCCTCCAATGGCTCCGGGTCGTCCCCGCGGAAACCGAGAACGGGACTCCCCAGTACGACTGCCGCGCCGCCCAGCAACTCACGCCGGGTGGTGCCGTGTATGTGTGGCTCATCCATGCGGCCAGCGAAACATCGCCCTTTCGGCGCCGCATATTCGGCCGACCGGTATTGGTCCCATCAGGTAGTAGTTCGCGGCTACGCGTCCATTTGGCCCGTTCACCGGTCCCCGGTCACGCGTCCGTCACGTCCCTCCAGGCCGCCGGAACCGCCTCGGCCACGTCGTGCGCCCCCACCGGGGCCCCGTCCGCCGCGAACCGTCCGGCCAGCCCGTGCAGGTAGGCGCCCACGCTGCCGGCGTCCGGAGCGCTCAGCCCGGACGCGAGCAGGGACCCCGCGAGACCGGACAGGACGTCCCCGCTGCCGGCGGTCGCCAGCCAGGCCGTCCCGGTCGGGTTGACGCGTACGGCACCGCCGCCGGCGTCGACGACGAGCGTGGTCGACCCCTTGAGCAGCACGGTCGCGTCGTAGCGAGCGGCGAGTTCGCGCGCCGAGGCCAGCCGGGCTCCCTCGACCTCCTCGCGGGCCACTCCGAGGAGCGCGGCGGCCTCTCCGGCGTGCGGGGTCATGAGGGTGGGCGCGGTACGCGCGCGTACGGCGTCCCGGTCGGCGAGCCGCAGTCCGTCCGCGTCGATGAGCACCGGCACCTGTGACGCCAGCACCTCGCCCACGGCCGAGGCGTCGTCCCCGGCTCCCGGTCCGACGACCCACGCCTGCACCCGCCCGGCGTGCTTGGGCCCCCGGTCGGAGACGAGCGTCTCGGGAAAGCGGGCGATCACGGCGTCCGCGGCGGGCCCGACGTACCGCACGGCCCCGGCGCCGCCGCGCAGCGCCCCGTGCACGGCGAGCACGGCGGCCCCCGGATACCGGGCGGACCCGGCGGCGATCCCGACGACACCTCGCCGGTACTTGTCGCTCTCGCCGGTCGGCACGGGCAACAGGCGCCGTACGTCGGCGTGCTGGAGGGCCTCGAGCTCCGCCTCGGCGGGCAGCACAGCGCTCAGCCCGATGTCGACGAGCCGCACCGACCCGGCGTACTCCCGGGCGGGATCGACCAGCAGTCCCGGCTTGTGCGTCCCGAACGTGACGGTGAGATCGGCCCGTACGGCCGCCCCGCGCACCTCCCCGGTGTCGGCGTCGACCCCGCTCGGCAGGTCCACGGCGACGACGGCGGCCCGGGACCGGTCGGCCACCTCCGCAAGCCGCGCGGCGTCGGGCCGCAGCCCGCCCTTGCCGCCGATGCCGACGATGCCGTCGAGGACCAGATCGGCCTGCGCGATGAGCCGCTCGACGGTGTGGGTCTCCGGGGCGGGTCCTGCGGTTGCCGGGGCGGATCCCGCAGTTGCCGGGGCGGATCCCGCGGTTGCCGGGGCGGATCCCGCGGTTGCCTGGGCGGCGGGTCCTGCGGTTGCCGGGGCGGGTCCCGCAGTTGCCGGGGCGGCGGGTCCTGGGGTTGGCGTGGCCCGCCCGTCGATCCCCACGGCCCGGCCGCCGGCCCGGCGCAGTGCGGCCAGCCCCGCGGAGTGGGCGCGGTCGGGCGAGAGCAGCACGGCGGTGACCCCGGCGCCCCGCCGCGCGAGCCGCGCCCCCGCGTACAGGGCGTCCCCGCCGTTGTCCCCGCTCCCGACGAGCAGCACGACCCGACGGCCGTACACCCGCCCCAGCAGATCGGCGCAGGCGGCGGCCAGCCCGGCGGCCGCCCGCTGCATCAGCGCGCCCTCCGGCAGCCGTGCCATCAGCTCCCGCTCGGCGGCCCTGACCGTCTCCACGTTGTACGCAGTACGCATGGGATCGAGTGTCCCCCGTCGGCGGCGGAGCCGAACAATGGAGAACCGGGCCCACCGGATATCGGCCCGGCGGTCGTCACCCTTCCGCGATCACCACGGCCGACGCGATCCCGGCGTCATGGCTGAGCGACACATGCCACGACCGCACCCCGAGCGCGGCGGCCCGCGCGGCGACGGTCCCGGTCACCCGCAGCCGGGGCTGCCCGGTGTCCTCGACGTAGACCTCGGCATCGGTCCAGTGCAGTCCGGCCGGCGCCCCGAGTGCCTTGGCCAGGGCCTCCTTCGCGGCGAACCGGGCGGCGAGCGAGGCGATCCCCCGCCGTTCCCCACTGGGCAGCATCAACTCGCTGTCCAGGAACAGCCGCCGGGCCATCCCCGGCGTACGCTCCAGCGACGCCGCGAACCGCTCGATCTCGGCGACGTCGATACCGACCCCGATGATGCTCATCCGGGCACTCTACGATCCACCCGGCACCCCTCGCGGTCAGCTCTGCCCATGCGTCATCACCGGAGCCGTCGTCCCGTGGGATCGCAGGCCAATGTGACCATGACCACGTCAGATGTACCTGTCGAGGAGACCACCACCGTGCAGCGTGAGACGACCGGCGCAGCGACCCGATACCTGTATCTCGTCCGGCACGGCGAGGCGTTGCCGGACGAGAGCGGACTGACCGAGGCGGGACAGCGGCAGGCCGCGCTCCTCGGCCGACGCCTCCAGGACATCCCCTTCACGGCCGTGCATCACGGTCCGCTGCCGCGGGCGGCACAGACGGCTCGTCTGATCCACGACCAACTGGCGAACGTCCCCCTGCTCGTCTCGGACGTCGCGGGCGACTACGTGCCCTACGTACCCCAGAGGGCCGAACTCCCGCCCGAATCAGCGGACTTCTACCTCCGCTTCCTCGCCGACACCACCGACGACGAGCGGGAGCAGGGCGCTGCGCTGGCCCGCCGGGCACTCGACCTGTTCACCGGACCGGTGGACGGCGGGGAGGACCGGCACGAACTGGTCGTCACGCACAACTTCCTGGTCGCCTGGCTCGTCCGGGACGCCATGCACGCCCCGAAGTGGCGCTGGCTCGGCCTCAACCACGCGAACGCGGCGCTCACGGTCATCCGCTACGCGCCCGGCCGAGCGGCCTCCGTCCTCGTCTCCAACGACATGCGACACCTGCCCGCCGAACTGCGCTGGACAGGCTTCCCTCCCGAGTCGCACATCTGACCGTGCCGGTCGAGCCGCGACCAGCTCGCACCACAGCCGTGCCTGGCCAACGGCTGCCAGGTGATCGTGGAGCCGACCCCGTTCGGCGACGTCACGCAGGAGCGGATCGCCGTACTGGACAAGGCCGTTCCCGCGACCCTGTGGCCCCCGTTCCTCGTCACCCTCTTCGTCGAGGGGAGCCACGAACCCGGGACGGAATACGCCGCGGTCAGCCGACTACTCCACAGTGACCGACTTGGCGAGGTTCCGGGGCTGGTCCACCTCGTTGCCCCGGGCCGTGGCCAGTTCGCAGGCGAACACCTGCAGCGGCACGGTCGCCACCAGCGGCTGCAGCAGGGTCGGGGTGGCCGGGATCCGGATCAGATGGTCGGCGTACGGCACCACGGTCTCGTCCCCCTCCTCCGCGATGACGATGGTCCGCGCCCCCCTCGCCCGGATCTCCTGGATGTTGGACACGATCTTGTCGTGGAGCACCGACCGCCCCCGCGGCGAGGGCACGACCACCACGACCGGCAGATCCTCCTCGATCAACGCGATCGGCCCGTGCTTCAACTCCCCAGCCGCGAAGCCCTCGGCGTGCATGTAGGCGAGTTCCTTGAGCTTCAGCGCCCCTTCGAGGGCCACCGGATACCCGACGTGCCGCCCCAGGAACAGCACGGTCTTCTTGTCGGCCAGCGACCGCGCGAGCGCCCGCACCGGCTCCATCGTCTCCAGCACCCGCTCGACCTCACCGGAGATGTGCGAGAGGTCCCGGATGACGGCGGAGATCTCGTCGCCCCACTTGGTCCCCCGCACCTGCCCGAGGTACAGCGCGACCAGGTAGCACGCCACGAGCTGGGTGAGGAACGCCTTCGTCGACGCCACGGCGACCTCGGGCCCGGCGTGCGTGTACAGCACGGCGTCGGACTCCCGGGGGATGGTGGACCCGTTGGTGTTGCAGATCGCCAGGACCTTCGAACTCTGCTCACGGGCGTGCCGCAGCGCCATGAGGGTGTCCATGGTCTCCCCGGACTGGGAGATGGCGATGACGAGGGACCGGGAGTCCAGGATCGGGTCCCGGTAGCGGAACTCGCTGGCCAGCTCCACCTCGCAGGGGATCCGGGTCCAGTGCTCGATGGCGTACTTGGCGATGAGCCCCGCGTGGAAGGCCGTACCGCAGGCGACGATGACGACCTTGTCGACCTCCCGCAGCTCGGACGCGCTGATCCGGACCTCGTCCAGCGTCAGGGAACCGGCCGCGTCGATACGGCCGAGCAGGGTGTCGGCGACCGCCTTCGGCTGTTCGGCGATCTCCTTGAGCATGAAGTAGTCGTAGCCGCCCTTCTCGGCGGCGGAGGCGTCCCAGTCGACGTGGTAGGAGCGGACGTCGGCAGGGCGCCCGTCGAACCCGGTGACGGTCACGCCGTCGCGCCGCAGCTCCACGACCTGGTCCTGACCGAGCTCGATCGCCGAGCGGGTGTGGGCGATGAAGGCGGCGACGTCGGAGGCGAGAAAGGCCTCCCCCTCGCCGACGCCCACCACGAGCGGCGAGTTCCGCCGCGCGCCCACGACCACGTCAGGCTCGTCGGCATGCACCGCGACCAGCGTGAACGCCCCCTCCAGCCGCCGGCACACCAGCCGCATGGCCTCGGCGAGGTCGGCGGTCGCGGAGAACTCCTCGGCGAGCAGATGGGCGACGACCTCGGTGTCGGTCTCGGAGGCGAGGGTGTGTCCTCGCTCCGCCAACTCGCCCCGCAGGGCGGCGAAGTTCTCGATGATCCCGTTGTGGACGACGGACACCCGACCGGCGTTGTCCAGATGCGGATGCGCGTTGGCGTCCGTGGGCCCGCCGTGCGTGGCCCACCGGGTGTGCCCGATCCCGGTGACCCCCGTCGGCAACGGCCGATCGACCAGCTCCTTCTCCAGATTGACCAGCTTCCCGGCCTTCTTCGCCGCCGCCAGCCCCCCGTCCGCCAGCACGGCGACCCCCGCCGAGTCGTACCCCCGGTACTCCAACCGCTTCAGCCCGGCCATCACGACATCGAGCGCCGACTGCGACCCCACGTATCCCACGATTCCGCACATGCGCGGCAGCCTAGGGGCCCAGGCCCACCAAAACACGGCACTTCGTGCCCGATTCCGGATATCCCCGAGAGACGCATACTCGACAACCGGGCCCGCCGAGTTCAAAGGAAGCACGTGAGCTACAGCCTGTACGTCTTGCGGTTCGTCGACGGACAACCCGCCCCCATGGACGAGACCGCGATACGCGAGGTGCTCGGTCCCGTCACCGTGGGCGGAATGCCGGCCACCGGCCTCCCGGAGTGCTGGGACCTCGAAGCCGAGGACGGCGGTGGGGCCGAGGTCCACGGCGACGCCCTCGGCCTCACGTTCAGCCGCTTCGCCTTCGGTGACGTCCTCGACCGCGTGGCCGCACTCGCCCGCAGAACCCGCGCGGGAGTCGTGCCGCAGGACTGCCCGATGATCCTCACCGACGAGGACGACCGCGGACACCTGCCGGAGAGCCTGCGTGCGGAAGCGCTCGTCGTGGCACCCGAGGCCCTGACCGGCCGGGCGATCCAGCACCTGATCTCCCCGCACCCGGAACCCCGCCGACGCCCGGCCCTCCCCCGGTTCCCCTACCACCCCAACCCCGTCGCCACCGGCTCCGTGACCCCCTCCGACGCCCCCTGCGTGTGCTGCGGCCAGGAACGCGGCTGGGTATACACCGGCCCCGTCCACGCCGCCGACGCCCCGGACAGCGGCATCTGCCCGTACTGCATCGCCTTCGGCAAGGCCGCCGAGCGGTACGACGCCACCTTCACCGAGGGCATCGAGAACATCGAGGGCGACGTACCCGAGGACGTCGTGGCGGCGATCCTCAGGCGCACCCCGGGATTCCCCGCCCGGCAGTCCCCGACCTGGCTCACGCACTGCGGTGACGGCGCCGAGTTTCTCGGTCCCGCCGGAGCGAGGGAACTCGAGAAGCACCCGGACGCCGTCGACGATCTCCGCCGTCGCTGCGCCGAGTGGACCTGGCCGCCGCACCAGGTCGAGGGCTTCCTCGCCTCCCTCGACAAGGCCGGCCGGCCCACCGCGTACCTCTTCCGTTGCCGCCTCTGCGCCGCCCACCTCGCCTGCGCGGACAGCCCGACGTGACCCACCCCACCCCCCACCCCGTTCAAACTCCGTTAACAATGGACTGTGATCTCTCCGGTCTCCCCGATGCCCCGGAGCGCCCACCGGCACAAGCCGGAGGCGACTCCTTACGTCGACCTCACCCGCGCCGAGTGGAGCGCGCTGCGTGAGAAGACTCCGCTCCCGCTGAACGCCGAAGAGGTCGAGAAGCTGCGCGGTCTCGGTGACGTCATCGACCTCGACGAGGTGCGGGACATCTACCTCCCGCTGTCCCGGCTGCTGAATCTCTACGTCGGCGCCACGGACGGGCTGAGAGGCGCCCTGAACACCTTCCTCGGCGAACAGGGCTCCCAGTCCGGCACTCCCTTCGTCATAGGGGTCGCGGGATCGGTCGCCGTGGGCAAGTCCACCGTCGCCCGTCTCCTCCAGGCCCTGCTCTCCCGCTGGCCCGAACACCCCCGCGTCGAGCTGGTCACCACCGACGGCTTCCTGCTGCCCACCCGGGAACTGGAGGCCCGCGGGCTCATGTCGCGCAAGGGCTTCCCGGAGTCGTACGACCGCCGCGCGCTGACCCGTTTCGTCGCCGACATCAAGGCCGGCAAGGACGAGGTCACCGCCCCCGTCTACTCCCACCTGATCTACGACATCGTCCCGGACCAGCGGCTCACCGTGCGCCGCCCCGACATCCTGATCGTCGAGGGCCTCAACGTCCTGCAGCCCGCCCTGCCCGGCACCGACGGCCGCACCCGCGTCGGTCTCGCCGACTACTTCGACTTCAGCGTGTACGTCGACGCGAGCGCCGAGGACATCGAGCGCTGGTACCTCAGCCGGTTCAAGAAGCTCCGCCGGACCGCCTTCCAGGACCCCGACTCGTACTTCAGGAAGTACACCCAGGTCTCGGAGGAGGAGGCCGTCGACTACGCCCGCACCCTGTGGCGCACCATCAACAAGCCCAACCTGGTGGAGAACATCGCCCCCACCCGCGGCCGCGCCACCCTCGTCATCCGCAAGGGCCAGGACCACAAGGTGCGCAAGCTCAGCCTGCGCAAGCTCTAGCAACCGGCGCCTGTTAGAAAGGCGTCATGCTGCATCTGCGCCTGATCACCCCGGCCGAGAAGACCGACGACGTGGTCCGCCTGATCGAGAACACGGTCGGCACCACTCACCTCGTCGTGGTGCCGGGCGCCGCCCGCAACCCGGCCGGCGATGTCGTGATGTGCGACGTGGCCCGCGAGGCGGGTGACGAACTCATCGGCGCGCTGCGGAAGTTGGACCTCGACAAGTCCGGGTCCATCGCTGTCGAGAACATCGACCTGTCGCTGTCCAAGCGCGCGGACAAGGCCGAGGACGAGGCTCCCGGCGAGGGCGCGGACGCGGTCCTGTGGGAGCACCTGACGGAGGCGACCCACGAGGAGTCGACGCTCTCCGTCACCTATCTCGCGTTCCTCGTCCTGGCCACGATGATCGCGGCCTGCGGTGTGGTGCTCGACAACGCGATCCTGATCGTGGGCGCGATGGCGGTGGGCCCGGAGTTCGGCCCGCTGGCCGCCCTCAGCACGGCGATCGTCCAGCGGCACCCGCGACTGGCGCTGCGCTCCCTGATCGCCCTGTTGGTGGGCTTCGCGGCGGCGATGGCGGTGACGGTCGGCTTCACCTGGTTCATGGACGCCCTGAATCTCTTCCACAAGTCCGACCTGGAGGGCGACCGCCCCAACACCGCGTTCGTGTACGCCCCCGACGCCTTCTCGTTCGTCGTCGCGGTCCTGGCGGGCATCGCGGGCACGCTCTCCCTGACCTCGGCGAAGTCAGGCGCCCTGGTGGGCGTGGCGATCTCGGTCACCACGGTCCCGGCGGCGGCCAACGCGGCGATCGCCCTGGCCTACGGCGACATGAGCCAGATGGTCGGCTCGACCAACCAGCTCCTGCTGAACCTGCTGGGCATCGTCCTGGCAGGCACTCTCACGCTGCTTCTTCAGAAATGGCTCTGGAAGCGTGCTTAGGGCTTAGGGGCGCGCGGGGAACTGCGCGACAAGCCCGACGCTCCCACAGCCCGCACAGCCCCACCGCCCGCACAGCACGGCCCCCACTGCCCGCACACAGCACGGCCCCCACCCCCGTCCGCCGACTCAGCCGAGCGCCGACTTCACCGCATCGGCGAGCCGCCCGGCAACAGTCCTGGCCTGGTCGATGTCCGCCGCCTCGACCATCACCCGGACCAACGGCTCGGTCCCCGACGGCCGCAGCAACACCCGCCCCGTGGCTCCGAGTTCACGCTCCGCCTCGGTCACCGCCGACGCCAGCTCCCCGGACGTGGCGACCCGCGAGCGGTCCACGTCGGGCACGTTGATCAGCACCTGAGGAAGCCGCTCCATCACGGAGGCCAGCTCCTTCAGCGACCGCCCGCTCTCCGCGACGCGCGCCGCCAGCATCAGCCCGGTCAGCGTCCCGTCACCGGTCGTGGCGTGGTCGAGGATGATGACGTGCCCGGACTGCTCACCGCCGAGGGCGTAGCCGTGCTGCTTCATCTCCTCCAGCACATAGCGGTCGCCGACCGCGGTCTGGACGAGCTTCAGCCCCTCCCGCTCCAGCGCCAGCTTGAACCCCAGGTTCGACATGACCGTCGCGACGACGGTGTCGGACCGCAGCGCCGACCGGTCCTTCATCGCCAGCGCGAGGACGGCCATGATCTGGTCGCCGTCCACCTCGGCACCGGTGTGGTCGACGGCCAGGCACCGGTCGGCGTCCCCGTCGTGCGCGATGCCGAAGTCCGCGCGGTGGTCGACGACGGCGGCCTTCAGGAGTCCGAGGTGCGTGGAGCCGCATCCGTCGTTGATGTTGAGCCCGTCCGGCTGGGCGCCGATGGTGATCACCTCGGCCCCGGCCCGCGAGAACGCCTCCGGCGACACCCGGGCGGCGGCGCCGTGCGCCTCGTCGAGGACGATCTTCAGCCCGTCGAGCCGGTTCGGCAGTACGGCGATCAGGTGCGCCACGTACTTGTCGAAGCCCTCGGTGTACTCACGGACCCGGCCGACACCGGAGCCGGTCGGCCGCTCCCACGGCTCACCGTGGCGGTGCGATTCGTAGACCGCCTCGATCCGGTCCTCCAGCTCGTCGTCGAGCTTGTGCCCGCCGCGTGCGAGGAACTTGACGCCGTTGTCGGGCATGGCGTTGTGGCTCGCGGAGAGCATGACACCGAGGTCGGCGCCGAGCACTCCCGTGAGATACGCCACGGCGGGCGTGGGCAGCACACCGACCTTCAGCACGTCCACACCGGCGCTCGCGAGGCCCGCGACCACGGCGGCCTCCAGGAACTCCCCGGACGCGCGCGGGTCCCGTCCGACCACCGCCGTCGGCCGGTGGCCCTGGAACGTACCCGCCTCGGCCAGCACGTGCGCCGCCGCGACGGACAGACCGAGCGCCATCTCGGCCGTCAGATCCGCGTTGGCGACACCGCGCACGCCGTCCGTGCCGAAGAGTCGTCCCACTTGTCCTCCTGAGGAAGCGTCAGATACGGAGATCATCCGATCACATGAGCCTTTGAGCGCCTTGTGCCGTTATACGCCTGAGGCTGTGATAAACGAACGCCCCGGCGGCACTGTGGCGTGCCGCCGGGGCGTTCGGACGTACAGGCAGCTGCGATTAACGCTTGCTGTACTGCGGGGCCTTACGGGCCTTCTTGAGACCGGCCTTCTTGCGCTCGACCGCACGGTCGTCGCGACGGAGGAAGCCGGCCTTCTTGAGGGCGCCGCGGTTGTTGTCCACGTCGGCCTCGTTCAGCGCGCGGGCCACGCCGAGGCGCAGGGCACCGGCCTGACCGGAGACACCGCCACCCGCGATGCGGGCGATGACGTCGTAGCGGCCCTCGAGCTCGAGCACCTTGAAGGGCTCGTTGACTTCCTGCTGGTGCACCTTGTTCGGGAAGTAGTCCTCGAGGGTGCGACCGTTGATCTTCCACTTGCCGGTGCCCGGGACGATCCGGACGCGGGCGATGGCGTTCTTGCGACGGCCCAGGCCGGCGGCCGGCTGCGGGTCGCCGAAGCGGGACGCCATGGACTCCGAGGTGTACTCGCCCTCGACGGGGACCTCGGACTCGGTGGTGTAGCTGTCGATGTCGACGATCTCTTCGCCCTCGACGGGCGTCTCGACGGTGGTCTCGGCCACGATTCTCCTCAGATTCTTTTCTGTCTTAGGGGGTGTGGCCGGAACTACTGCGCGACCTGGGTGATCTCGAACGGCACCGGCTGCTGCGCAGCGTGCGGGTGCACGTCACCCTTGTAGACCTTCAGCTTGGTGAGCATCTGACGGCCGAGGGTGTTCTTGGGAAGCATGCCCTTGATGGCCTTCTCGATGGCCTTCTCGGGGTTCTTGTCGAGGAGCTCGTCGTAGCGGACGGAGCGCAGACCACCCGGGTAACCGGAGTGGCGGTACGCCATCTTCTGGGTCCGCTTGTTGCCCGACAGGTGCACCTTGTCGGCGTTGATGATGATGACGAAGTCACCGGTGTCGACGTGAGGGGCGTAGATCGGCTTGTGCTTGCCGCGCAGCAGGGAGGCGGCAGTGGTGGCAAGACGGCCCAGGACGACGTCCTGAGCGTCAATGACGTGCCACTGGCGAGTCACATCGCCGGGCTTGGGGCTGTACGTACGCACTTCGCAGCCTTCTTCTTCAGTGGATGGGTGCTGACACATGGCATCACTGAAGCGATCGTGCAGCTGGGGACGACAATGGCCGGGACGATGCCCGTATGCCGCCCACTGGTAACTGCTCCAGGGAACCTAGGTAAAGGCCTCTCGCATGAGAGTGAGCAGGCCAATACACAACGAACCAGCAGGATACCGGGGTCGCACGGACGGGTCAAAACGAGGCCCTCGCGGCACCTTCGCGGCCGAGATGTGCAGCGGTGCCGGAAAGGTCCCCGAGGCCGGTGTCCACAGGCCCGACGGCACCTCCTGTCCCCCGTCTAAGATGCGCCCCATGAGCTTTGGGCAGCAGGGGGGACCCCCGTCCCAGTGGGATCCCTGGAAACCGCAGTCACAGCAGCCGTGGAGCAGCGGCGGGGGCGAGCAGACTCCGGACTGGGCCGCGCTCGCCGAGGCCTCGGAGATCCGTAACAGACGGCGCCGGCTGTTCTTCATCGTCGGCGGCGCGCTCGCCACGGTCGCGATAGGCACCGCCGTGGCGATGGCCGTCGTGTCGGCGGACGGCGGTGACGAGGCGAACAAGCCGACGTCCTCGGTGTCGGCCGCCGCGATCCCCAGCGCGACCGGGACCGCCCCGTCGTTCGCGCCGACCAGTGCCCCGCCGCCGCTGGACCCGAAGGACTTCATCGCCAGCAAGGCCAAGGACACGGCCCCGCTCAGCGCCCGGATCCTCTTCCCGGGGACCCAGCTGACCATGGGCTCGACCGTGTACAAGAAGGGCACGACCTCCGACACGAAGAACTGCGCGGCGACCGACACCGTCCAGGCCAGCCTCGGCAAGATCCTCAAGGCCGACGGCTGCACGCAGTTCATGCGCGTCAGCTACACCAAGGACGGCGTCTCGGTGACGGTCGGGGTGGCCGTCTTCGACACCGAGGCCCAGGCGGCGAAGGCGAAGGGGCAGGTCAACACCAAGAAGGACATCGTCAAGTCGCTGTCGGGCGGTGCGGTCAAGGCCTTCTGCAACTCCGCGATCTGCCGTACGACCTCGAACTCCTACGGCCGCTACGCCTACTTCACGATCGCTGGCTTCGCCAGCGGCAAGAACGTCACGGAGAAGGACACCGCGGTCTTCGGCATCGGCGACAACCTCGCCGAGTTCACCTTCCGCCAGATCCACCGCCGGGGCGAGGCTCAGGCGTCGACAGCCGCGGGCGAATGACACGGCGCGCGACCGTGTGAGAGCCTCCCCCTTCGCGATCACGCGCTGATCAGCTGTCCTTGGGGGGACCTGTCCATGGCCGCGCACCACCCGCCCGAAAACCGTCTGCTCACCGTTGCCGCCGGTCCGGGCCCCGGCCTCGGCGGCACCGCCCTCGCGGCCTCGGCCCTCGTACGGCTCCTCGTGGAACCGGCGTAGGGCGTTGGACATGCGAGGGCGGGCCAGGCTCCTGGGCGCGACGGCGGGGGCGGCCCTGCTGGCCCCGCTGGGGGTGTGGGCCTGGTCCGAGCGCGGCAGCCGACAGACCCCGCTCGTCCCCACCGACCTGCGCGACCGGGACCCGGAGGCGACCCCCGCGGCCCGCCGGGTCTACGCGCTGCTGGCCGGCCTGGAGAACGACGCCCGCCGCGGCCGTCCGTCCCGCACGGTCATCGGCCAGCACGTGGAGCTGCACAACGAGCGCTACAACAAGGCGTACGGCGACTTCCGGGGCACCAAGCAGCCCGGCTACTACTACCGCAAGGCCAGGGACATCACCGGGAAACTGCCCGGTTTCGTGGAGCTGGACCTCGGACCCGGCTACGGACAGCCGGGCTGGGCGGTGGGCACGGCCCGCTCGTACTCGAAGGCCTGGCCGGCCTGCCGCCCCTACTGGGGGTACGTCGACGATGCCGTGGACCTCGCCGTCGGCGTGTGGGCGGGGCTGCCCCGGGCGGCCGACGGCTCGTACCGCCCCTCCGGCACCCACACGGAGTGCGCGACCGGAGCCGAGGTCTCCCTCCCGCACAACGGGGGCGGGCCCGCGGGCATGGTCGGCTTCTCCTTCCACCAGCCGTATCCCGGCAGCCCGGTCAAGGGCTACGCGCAGACCCTGCACCGCAACTCCCCCGGCGCGCAGGACCGCGACTGGTTCGACCGGGTCGTCACGGACGGCACCGCGGAGCACCGGGCCCTTCTGCACGACCTGGACTTCCTCGCCGACCACCTCGGCTACCTCGCCGGCCGTGGGGTGCCGGTGCTGCTGCGGCCGTACCACGAGATGAACACCGCTCCGGGCCACGGTTTCTGGTGGGCGGGGCAGGACCCGGCAGCGTTCCACCGGCTGTGGCGGCTGACGTACGACCATCTCGTGCGCCGTCGCGGTCTGCACAACCTGGTGTTCGTCTGGTCGCCGAACTCCTGGAACGGCCCCTACGGCCGCGATCCCCGGCCGTACTACCCGGGCGGCCGTCACGTCGACGTCGTCGGCGTCGACGACTACAGCGGCTCCCCGGCCGAGCCCTTCGGCGACGGCGCCTGGACCGAGGTCTGGTACCGCGGCCTGGAGGAGTACCGCAGGCCGCGCATCGTGGCCGAATCCTTCCATGTGCCGCTCAACGCCGACCAGCCCCGGACGCTGGACCGGACCCCGTGGGTGCTGTGGACGGTGTGGGGTCAGGCCCTGTCGTACGACAACGTCACGCAGCCGAGCGGCAAGAACACCGCGGCCGATGTGAAACGCACCTATGGGTCACCGAGGGTAATCACGGGCGGACACCGGGTGTAGGTCGACCACTTCGGGCCGAGATCACTACACAAGACGTGACTTGATTAACTTTTGAGCACATCCTCCTCACAAGCGTTTTCAGTCCCACACATATGTGTAAGGATCTGTGTTCTGTTCGGTCAGTCTTCGGCCGCCCGGGGGGGCATCTGAGCGCGGCTGACCGAAAGCGCCAAAGAAGGCGTTGAGGGGATGGACCCGGAACCACATCATCTGTCACGGTGCGTAGCCATGCCGTGATCAAGATCCGTCGTGCCTCAACGCGCCACCGATCTCACGGAGAGTTCCGCAGTCGTCATGGCATCGACAGTCGTCGACGGGGGTGTGCCGCATTCGCGGCACAATCAGAAACTCGCCAAACGAACCGCCGCATGGAAGCCGGGAATCCTCCCGTTCCTGCTGCCCTTCATCCTGCTGGTCGCGTTCGGGCTGTGGAGCTACCGCCCCAGTTCGTCCGTGCTGAGCTGGGCCCTGTCCGTGGTCTGGACCCTGCCGGTGGTCGGCGTCCTGGTCGGAATCCAGGGTGCGCTGCTGATCCGCCGCCGGGTCCGCAAGAGCGACCGGATGATCCCTCCGGCACCGGCCGAGGAGGACTTCCTGATCGTTCTGTGCCCGACCATCGGGCGCAACGACACCTACCCGGCCCTGGAACGCTCGATCCTCTCGTACGTCGAGCACCTGCCCGAGTGGTTTCCGTACCTGCGCGTCGACATCCTCACCGAGGAGGGCTGCGAGGCGGCGGCGGACATCGACCGGCTGGCCGACTCCCACCCGCTGATCCGGGTGATCACCGTGCCCAAGGACTACGTCCCGGCCAACGGCACCCGCTTCAAGGCCCGCGCCAACCACTACGCCCACGAGCTGCGCATCGCCGAGGGCGAGGCCCTCGACTACGTCTGGGTGCTGCACATGGACGACGACACCGGTGTCGGACCCGACACCGCGTCCTCGCTCGCCCAGTTCATCAACCGCCAGCGCCGCGCCCACCCCGACGAGGCCAAGCACATGGCCCAGGGCATCCTCACCTACCCGCGCGAGAACGCGGTCAACATGTTCACGTGGCTCGCCGACGCGGTGCGCCCCGCCGACGACATCGCCCGCTTCCGCGCCCTGACCGGCATGGGCACCCCGGCCGCCGGCGTGCACGGCGAACTGCTGGTGCTGCGCGCGTCCATCGAGGCGACCATCGGCTGGGACTTCGGCCCCAAGGAGATCGTCGAGGACGCCCGTCTCGCCCTGACCTTCTGCCGGAAGTACCCCGGCAGGAGCGACTGGTTCAACGGCCGCTGCTACGGCGCCTCCCCCGCCACCGCCGCCGACTTCATCAAGCAGCGTGACCGGTGGGCCTGGGGCCTGGTGGCCCTCTGCTTCAACAAGGCCGTGCCCTGGCGCTACCGATGGTTCCTGTCGATCTGCGTGACCACCTGGATCCTCGGCCCGCTGCAGCACATCGGCGCCGTGCTGCTCATCGGCTGGCTCTTCAACGACATGAACACCTCGCCCGTGACCCAGTCCATCACCATCCTGTGGGCCTTCAACTTCGCCTATGTGATCTGGACCTACTGGGAGGGGCTGCGGCTGAACGCGCTCGCCTCGGTCAGCGGCCGGCGCAAGTGGTGGGAGCCGATCGTGGTGGTCGTCTGCATCCCGGTCTTCTCCGTGCTGGAGGGTCTCGGCGGCTTCAAGGGCTTCCTGAGGTTCGTCCGGCGCGAGGAGAACAAGTTCGTCGTGATCGCCAAGCCCGCCTGACCGCCCGGAAGACACCAGACTCATGCGCTCACGACTGCCCCTGCTCGCGATCTTCCCTGTGACCGTTCTCAGCCTCGTGCTGGGCGCCCCCTTCGTCCTCGGCGACCACCCGGTCCGCTGGGAGGCGGGTTCGGCCCTGCCCAAGGTCGTCATCGGCGACTCGGAGACCTCCGCGACCCCGTCCGGCAAGACGCCCGGATCCTCTCCCTCCGGCTCTCCCGCCTCCTCCTCCGCCACCGACGCCCTCCGGGTCGCCAAGCCCTGGAAGAAGGGCATGCCGCAGTGGGGCGTGCAGCTCTACTGGGAGGAGGAGACGAAGAAACGATCCGACACGTTCATCGAGAACCAGGCCCGCAAGCAGGCGAAGTACCTCATCGGCCTGGGTGCCAACTCGGTGTCCCTCTCGTTCCCCTACTTCATCGGCGGCCGCACGTCCGACGAACTGTCGGCCGGGGCCAAGACCCCCTCCCCCGAGCGCCTCGAACGGGTGCTGAAGGTCTTCGAGGACGCCGGGTTCCGCACCACGCTCCGCCCGATTCTGGACGAGGGCAACCTGAAGCAGAACAACGGCTGGCGCGGCAACATCGAGCCCGCCTCCCGCTCGGCCTGGTTCGCGTCGTACAAGAAGCTCCTCACGCCGTACCTCAAGACCGCCGAGGAGACGAAGACGAACACCTTCGTGATCGGCACGGAGCTCAACTCGCTGGAGGGCGACCCCGGTTGGGACGCCCTGGTGGCCTCCGCCGAGAAGAACTTCTCGGGCGAGGTCTCCTACGACGCCAACTGGGACAACTACGTCTCGGGCCGCATCAACATGCCGGTCAACCACCTGGGCGTCGACGCCTACTTCCCCGTCAAGGTGCCGGACACCGCCCCGGTCTCCGACCTGGTCGACGGCTGGAACACCTGGCTGGACAAGAAGGCCACCGGCCCGCTGCCGAACATCCTCGTGTCCGAGACCGGGATCGGCGCCATGAAGGGCGCCTATCACGCGCCGGGCGACTTCTACACCCGCCGGGCTCTCGTCCCCGAGGTGCAGGCCAACTGGTACAAGGCGGTCTGCGAGGTCGTCCAGGACCGGAAGATGCAGGGCATCTACTGGTGGTCGCTCTGGTTCGACGACGACCCCAACACCAAGCCCGACGACAAGGTTGCCTCCCGGCTCGACTTCGCCGGACGTCCCCTCTCCGAAAAGGCGATCAAGTCCTGTTTCACCTCTGACTACGCAGGACCCGGGACCGACACCGCAAGCTGACCGAGCGGAGGCAATCATGCAGGAAGCCATCATTCTGGTAGGCGGCAAGGGAACCCGCCTGCGCCCCCTGACCAACCACACCCCGAAGCCCTTGCTGGGCGTCGCCGGCTCCTCCTTCATCCGGCACCAGATCGCCAAGCTGATGGACGCGGGCGTCGAGCACGTGGTCTTCGCGACCTCGTACCTCGCCAGCCTCTTCGAGGAGGAGTTCAAGGACTTCTCCCAGGACCTGAGAATCTCGTACGCAGTCGAGGAGGTGCCGCTCGGCACGGGCGGGGCGATCCGCAACGCGGCCCGTCTCCTGCACGGCACCTCGCCGGACGCGCCGGTCCTCGTGCTCAACGGCGACATCCTCTCCGGCGTCGACCTGCGCACCCTGCTGGGGCGCCACGCGGAGCGGTCGGCGGACGTGACCCTGCACCTCACCCGCGTCCCCGACCCCCGCGCCTTCGGCCTGGTACCCACCGACGGGTCCGGCCGGGTGCTCGCCTTCCTCGAGAAGCCGAAGACGCCCGAGGAATGCGTCACCGACCAGATCAACGCCGGTTGCTACGTCTTCCGCCGCTCGGTCCTCGACGCGATACCGGCCGACCGCGAGGTCTCGGTCGAGCAGGAGACCTTCCCGCAGCTCGTCGCCGCGGGACGCCGGGTGTACGGCCACACGACCGAGGAGTACTGGCGTGACCTCGGCACCCCGCTCGCCTTCGTCCACGGCTCCGCCGACCTGGTCACCGGCCACGCGACCTCGCCCCTGGTGGGGCGGCCGTCCCAGGCCCTGATCCACCCCACCGCCGTCGTCGACCCGACCGCCCGCGTCACGGGCGGCTCGACCATCGGCCCGCGCGCCGTGATCGGCCCGCACGTGGTCGTCGACCGCTCCATCATCGGCTCCGGTGTGAACGTGGCCGAGAACACCCGGATCCACGAGTCGGTGGTGGACCACGACTCCACGATCGGCAGCGCCTCCGTCCTGCGCGAAGTGGTCGTGGGCTGCCACGCACACATCGGCGCGGACAACGAACTGCCCGCCCAGCTACGGCTGTCGTGCGGCATCCGCATTCCCGCCCAAGGTGTGCGCGTCAGCGGTACGGCTGCCGCCTGCCCGACGGTCCACTGAAGTCGTCTGCCTGCCAGCGTGCTCGACCGGAGAGTTCCTTGACAACCGACACCCGCACCCGCCGTCGCCCACCGGCCGCGCAGACAGACCGTCTTCGCAAGTACCGGCCGGACATCCAGGGCCTGCGTGCCGTGGCCATCATGATGGTCGTCAGCATGCACTGCGGCATCCTGGACATCCACGGCGGCGTGGACGTCAGCTTCGTGCTGAGCGGCTTCCTCATCGGCGGCCAGCTCCTGGCCGAGATCGACAAGACCGGCAAGGTCTCCCTGACCAAATTCTGGGCCCGCCGCTTCCGCCGGCTGGCGCCGGCGATGGCCGTCACGATCGTCGGCACAGCGGTCCTGGCCTGGTTGTACGCGAGCCCGCTGCGATTCCGCGGGTACGTGGAGGACGGTCTCGCTTCCTCGCTCAGCGTCATGAACTGGCGCCTCGTCGAGACGGGCACCGACTACTTCGCCAACGACGGCAGCCAGTCCCCGTACCAGCACTTCTGGTCGCTGGGCATCGAGGAACAGTTCTATGTGATCGCCCCGATCGCACTCGTCGTCACGGCCTGGCTCAGCCGCCTGGTCTTCCGCAACCGTGTGCTGGTGGCGCTGTTCCTCATGGCTGTCATCGGCGGGTCGTTCTACCTGGGCTACACGCAGACCTCGGAGAACCAGCCCCTCGCCTACTTCAGCACTCACACCCGCATCTGGGAGATCACCTTCGGTGTTCTCCTCGCCGTCGGCGCACAGCTGCTCTCCCGGATGAACACCGGGTTCGCGGCGGTGCTCTCCTGGCTGGGACTCGGCATCACGCTCGTCACCGCGCTCCTCATCTCCGCCGAGACCCCGCTGCCCGGGTACGCGGTGGCCGGTCCGGTGCTGGGCGCCGGCCTGATCATCGCCGGCGGGTGCGCCGCTCCCCGTCTCGGCGCGGAACGGCTCCTGGACAACCCTGTCTTCAACTTCATCGGGAGCGTCAGTTACGGCTGGTACCTCTGGCACTGGCCGCTTCTGATCCTCTGGCCGTACCTGGTGTCGTGGGAGGTCACCTACGCGGACCGGTTCCGGGTCGCCGTGGCCTCGTTCCTCGTGGCCGTCGCCATGCACTACGCCGTCGAACGCAGGTTCAGGAACAACGTGAAGTTGGTGGCCCGTCCCTGGAAGGGCATCCTCGTCGGCGGAACGGCCACCGCCTGCGCGGCCGGAGCCATGGTCCTGGCCACGATGGTCCCGCTGAACCTCGCGACGGCCGCCTCCGGCACGGTCGCCGTCGGATACACCGACGAGGCTTCGGTCGAGGCGGCCGCGCTCCGTACGAAGCTGTCCGCGACGGTGCAGGGGGCCCTGCCCGAGACAGCGGAGAACCACGCCACGCGCGGATGCATCGACGACACCGAGGTCGCCAAGTTCACGATGCGGGACTTCTGCGTCATCGGTGACCCGGAGGGGAAGAAGACGATCGTCCTCATGGGCGACTCCCACGCCTGGCAGTGGAACGACGCCTTCCACGACCTCGGGAAGAAGCTCGGGGCCAGAGTGGTGACCATGGCCAAGGGTGGCTGCTCTCCGCAGGAGTACCGCATCATCAATGACGAGCTGCACCGCGAGTACACCGAATGCGACAGCTGGCGGGACTCGGTGTTCAAGGAACTGGGCGACCTCAAGCCCGATGTCATCGTCGTCGCCGACCGGACGCGCCGCGAGGCGACGAGGGCGGGCGCCGAGGCCACCTTCAAGGTCCTCAAGTCGACCGGCGCCGAACTCGTCTACCTGACGGACACGCCCCAGCCGGGCCAGAACGTGCCCGACTGTCTCGCCACCCACGTCGACGACATCTCCTCCTGCAACAGGAAGCAGTACGAGGCGCTCGAGTACACCGACTTCCGGACCATGGAGCGGGAGGTGGCGGAGAAGTACGGCGCCTCGATCATCGACACCGTGCCCGCCTTCTGCACGAAGGACGTCTGCCCGAGCGTCATCGGCGACCAGGTCGTCTACTTCGACTCGAGCCACATCACGTCGAGCTACTCGAAGACCCTGGAGCCCTTCCTCGAGCCGACTCTGGAAGAGGCCCTGGCCGGCTGACCCCGTGCACCTCGCCGCGTACCCGGCGGGCCTGAAGCTGCCTCTCGGCCAGCTGATCGTCCGCCGGGTACGCGACCTCTTCCAGGGTCAGCCCGTGCGGTCGTACGACATGCACCGCACTGTCCCGCACCCGCGCGTCGAGGACCTTGCGCGGCCACTCCACACCCCGGTGCCCGTCCCCGACGAACAGCAGCGCCCCGACCATGGACCGCACCTGGTTGTGGCAGAAGGCGTCCGCCCGGACCTCGATCTCGACGATGCCGTCCGCCGTCCGCCGCACCCCGAAGTCGAAGATCTCCCGGACCGTCGAGGCACCCTCACGCTTCTTCGCGTACGCCGCGAAGTCGTGCTCGCCGACGAGGGACCCGGCGGCGGCGTCCATCACGGCGACGTCCAGCTCCCAGTCGTGCCACAGCACATGGTTGCGCAGCAGCGGATCGACACCGCCGGGCCGGTCCCCCACCCGGTAGATGTAGCGCCGCCACAGTGCGGCGAACCGCGCGTTGAACCCCTCCGCGGCCTCGGTGAGCCCCCACACCCGCACATCCTTCGGCAACCGCCCCGCCAGCCGCTTCAGCAGCTTCTCGCGATGCTCCTCCCACAGCCCCTCGGGAAGGTCCACATGGGCCACCTGCCCGCGTGCGTGGACCCCGGCATCGGTGCGTCCGGCGACCGTCAGTTCGTACGTCACGTCCCTCGACCGCGTCACCGTACGCAGCGCATCCTCGATCTCGCCCTGCACGGTCCGCCGGCCGCCGGCCTGCTTGGCCCATCCGGAGAAGTCGGTTCCGTCGTAGGAGAGGTCGAGGCGGACACGGACCCAACCGGGCTGTACTTCGTCGCTCACCCCCAGATCCTCTCAGGAACGCGGGACGGGCCCGCCCCGAGGGGCGGGCCCGTCCGGCCGAAGCCGCCGACGATCAGGGCCGGCCCCTCGGGTTCAGCACGATCGCACCGGAGTCGTTCGCCGGATTGCCCTCGTTCGGCATCGTGTACGCGAAGAACGCCCGGCCGGTGGCGTTCCTGATCACCTCGTCGACGCGCAGGGCGAAGGTGAAGGTGAGGGAGGCGTCCTCCAGGATCGGGGTGTCGATGTTGCAGAGGTAGTCGCCCTCGGCCCCCTCCCAGCCGGCGGCCCGGCAGGCCTCGGGGGCCGTGGTGGCCGTGGTTCCCGGGGGAAGGTCCACCCAGAAGGAGATCGGCTCGCCGCCGGAGCGGAGCAGGGCCAGCCAGGCGGGACCGTGGTTGGCGAAGCCGATGTCCACCGGCACCGTCTGGCCCTTGCGGGCCCGCAGCCGCTCACCGGTCAGGTCGAGGTCGAAGGTGTTCTTCGTCGGGAAGTCCATCTCCGCGTACCGGGTGTAGCCGGCCGGGTCGGCGTCCGGCAGCCGCACCAGCTCCAGATCGGGTCCGGACCCCGCCCGGTAGTCGCCCTCCGCCAGCAGGTCCGCGACCTGGTCGGCGGGCACCGCGCTGAAGGAGTAGGACATCGAGTCGTACAGCGCGAAGCCGGCCGTCCCGATCGGGAAGGGGGTGCTCAGCCCGTAGGCCGCCCCTGCGGCGAACTCGCTGTCGAAGACGCACAGGGCCGTGGACCACCCGCGCAGATCGGCCGGGTCACGCGGGTCGTACCAGCAGTTGCCGAACGTGCCGGGCAGGGAGAGGCCCCGGGTGCCGGAGACGCGCAGCACGACGCCCTTGCCGCCGAGGCCGCCGACGTTGCGGAAGCCCAGCGGCGCCTGGAAGGTGTCGCCGGCCTTGAAGCCCTCGGGCTCGGCCAGCTGCTTGTTCTGCAGCTCGGGGCCGCCGACCAGCACGTCCACCGTGTGCCCGGTGAAGGCCAGGCCCTCCCCGGCGGCCGTGACCTCGATGCTGCCGACCTCGCCCGCGGCGCTCTCGTCGGTCACGTCGAGACGGATGCCGCCCAGGTCGTTGTAGTCCCGGCCGGCGTAGATCTCGTAGCCGCGGCAGGTGGCGACCAGCCCCTCGACGGAGCAGCCCTGCCAGCCGCCGAGCCGGGAGAAGTTCACGGCGGCGACCCCGGCCAGGGAGCTCGCGTCCACGGTGACCGTGTACTCGCCCTGGTGGATCGGGTAGGTGACACCGTTCTCGTCGGGTACGGGCTCGCCGGGCGCCCGCAGTCCCAGATCGATCTGCGGCTCACCGGGCTCCCCCGGCTCCCCGGGCTCGGGGTGCAGCGAGAGGTTGACGCTGTCGGGACCGGTGACGGAGACCGGCAACGGCTCCTCCTCGGCCCGGGCCGGACCGGCCAGTGCGCCGGCGGCCAGCGCGGCCAGCGCGAACGCGGAGATACTGCGCCGCACAGCGGCGAGACTGTTCATGGGACCCCCGTGACTCGGACATCATGCGCACCGGATCGGCGACGCATCTGCATGACCTGTGAGTCAGCTGTGGGGTTGTGCCGCGTTTGAGCCACAACGCGAACGGGCCCGCTCCTCGAAAGGAACGGGCCCGCAATCGCCCTGGAGGCAGAACGCTTACGCGTCCTTCGACTCCTCGGCGGCGCTGTCCTCGGCCTCGTCGGCCTTGGTCGTGTCGACCTTGGTCTCCTCGGCGGCCGGAGCGGCCTCGGCGTCCTTGGCGGCACGCTTGGTGGCGGCCTCGGCCTCACCCGTCGCCTGCTGCGCGACCGTCAGGGCCTCGACCAGCTCGATGACAGCCATGGGCGCGTTGTCGCCACGGCGGTTACCGATCTTGGTGATGCGGGTGTAGCCACCGGGACGGTTCTCGTAGCGCGGGCCGATCTCGGTGAAGAGCGTGTGGACGACGCTCTTGTCCGTGATCACCTGGAGCACCTGACGGCGGTTGTGAAGGTCGCCCTTCTTCGCCTTGGTGACCAGACGCTCGGCGTACGGACGCAGCTTGCGCGCCTTCGCCTCGGTGGTGGTGATACGGCCGTGCTCGAAGAGGCTCTTCGCGAGGTTCGCGAGGAGGAGCTTCTCGTGCGCGGCGCTGCCGCCCAGACGGGCACCCTTGGTGGGCTTCGGCATTTCTTTCTCCTTGGTATCTGCCCCGGCCGTATCAGGTACCGGGGTCAGGAACCCGGCGAGCGGATGCTCACCGGCAACAACCGATCAGTACTGCTCGGTCTCCACGAAACCCGCGTCCGCGTCGTCGTCGGCGCCGAAGGCGTCGGCGGCGGCGGTCGGGTCGAATCCGGGCGGGCTGTCCTTGAGGGCCAGGCCCATGCCGGCCAGCTTCGCCTTGACCTCGTCGATGGACTTCGCACCGAAGTTGCGGATGTCCAGGAGGTCGGCCTCGGAGCGCGCCACGAGCTCACCCACGGAGTGGATGCCCTCACGCTTGAGGCAGTTGTAGGAACGGACCGTGAGCTCCAGCTCCTCGATCGGCAGCGCCAGGTCGGCGGCAAGGGCGGCGTCCGTGGGGGACGGGCCCATGTCGATGCCCTCGGCGTCGATGTTCAGCTCGCGGGCGAGACCGAACAGCTCGACCAGGGTCTTGCCGGCGGAGGCCATGGCGTCACGGGGACGCATCGCCTGCTTGGTCTCGACGTCGACGATCAGCTTGTCGAAGTCGGTGCGCTGCTCGACACGGGTCGCCTCGACCTTGTACGTGACCTTGAGCACCGGGCTGTAGATGGAGTCGACCGGGATACGGCCGATCTCCTGGCCCACCTGCTTGTTCTGCACGGCGGAGACGTAACCGCGGCCACGCTCGACCGTGAGCTCCATCTCCAGCTTGCCCTTGCCGTTGAGCGTGGCGAGGACCAGGTCGGGGTTGTGCACCTCGACACCGGCCGGGGGCGCGATGTCGGCGGCGGTGACCAGACCCGGGCCCTGCTTGCGCAGGTACATCACGACCGGCTCGTCGTGCTCCGAGGAGACGACCAGCTGCTTGATGTTGAGGATCAGGTCGGTGACGTCCTCCTTGACGCCCGGCACGGTGGTGAACTCGTGCAGAACGCCGTCGATGCGGATGCTGGTGACAGCAGCGCCGGGGATCGACGAGAGGAGGGTGCGGCGGAGGGAGTTGCCGAGGGTGTAGCCGAAGCCCGGCTCCAGCGGCTCGATCACGAACCGGGAGCGGAATTCGTCGACGACCTCTTCGGTCAACGAGGGACGCTGAGCGATCAGCATGTGTGGATCAGATCCTTCTTTCGTGGACGCCCGCTATTTGACGCCCGACGGACCCGCACCGGCGAAAGTGCGGGGTACTGCAAGGGTACGGGCGGCACCGCCCCGAAGAGCCGTACCGCCCGCAACCTCAAGACAACCTGGCCTGGAACGCGGCCTGCGTCAGACGCGGCGGCGCTTCGGCGGACGGCAGCCGTTGTGCGGGGTCGGCGTGACGTCCTGGATCGAGCCGACCTCGAGGCCGGTGGCCTGGAGGGAGCGGATCGCGGTCTCACGGCCGGAGCCGGGACCCTTGACGAACACGTCCACCTTGCGCATGCCGTGCTCCTGCGCGCGGCGGGCGGCCGACTCGGCGGCCATCTGCGCGGCGAAGGGGGTCGACTTGCGCGAGCCCTTGAAGCCGACGTGGCCGGCGGAGGCCCAGGAGATCACGTTGCCCGAGGGGTCCGTGATCGAGACGATCGTGTTGTTGAACGTGCTCTTGATGTGCGCGTGGCCGTGAGCGACGTTCTTCTTTTCCTTGCGGCGCACCTTCTTGGCAGCGCCCTGACGACCCTTGGGGGGCATCTACAAACTCCTACGGGGAGGTGGTCGGTCCTACAGCGAAGACCGCTGATGAAGCGTTGTCCGCTGAGGACTACTTCTTGCCCGGCTTCTTCTTGCCGGCGATCGCGCGACGCGGGCCCTTGCGGGTACGAGCGTTCGTGCTGGTGCGCTGACCACGGACGGGCAGACCACGGCGGTGCCGCAGACCCTGGTAGCAGCCGATCTCGACCTTGCGGCGGATGTCGGCCTGGATCTCGCGACGGAGGTCACCCTCGGTCTTGATGTTGTTGTCGACGTACTCACGAATCGCGACGAGCTGCTCCTCGGAGAGGTCGCGAACGCGGGTGTTCGGGTCGATGCCGGTCTCGGCCAGCGTCTGCTGGGAGAGGGTGCGGCCGATACCGAACACGTAGGTCAGGGCGACCTCCACGCGCTTTTCGCGCGGGATGTCAACACCGGAAACGCGTGCCATTCAATGGCTCCTGGTGATCTTCGGAGGTCTTCCACAGAACCGGCTCCCAGCCGCCGTACCAGGTACGAACTGGGTCCCCGGCCTCCGAACCGGGGGTGTCAGACGGACGTACGCCGCCTGGGTCCTGCGTATGAACATATTCAGCTTGCGTCGCGCGAAGAATTGCGGATGCAGAGGAAAAGGTCGGCGATCAGCCCTGGCGCTGCTTGTGGCGCGGGTTCTCGCAGATGACCATGACCCGACCGTGACGGCGGATCACCCTGCACTTGTCGCAGATCTTCTTGACGCTCGGCTTGACCTTCATGGGATTGAGGTTCTCCGGGTCAGAGGAATCTACTTGTACCGGTAGACGATCCGGCCACGGGTCAGGTCGTACGGAGACAACTCCACCACGACCCGGTCGTCAGGGAGGATACGGATGTAGTGCATACGCATCTTGCCGCTGATGTGAGCCAGGACCTGGTGGCCGTTCTGGAGCTCGACCTTGAACATGGCGTTCGGAAGAGACTCGACGACAGTGCCCTCGATCTCGATGGCACCTTGCTTCTTGGCCACGCTTCGCCCTTCGAATCGACTACCTTGATCGACTCTCCTGCGCTCCCCTCAAGGGGCGCATGCGGACATGCGGGTGCACGAGAGCCGACGAGTCAGTCTACTTCAGGGCTCCGAGAAAGACGAATCGAGGATTCATGCCCCGACTCGGAGATCCTTAAGCACCCCGAAAGGGGCGCGGGCCTGTGCTCATATGCGGCTACCGCCGCGCGGGCGCGACCGGCCACAGCCGGGCCCGCGGCCGGCACACGCCCTATGCCAACGGATCCGGAGCCGCAACGACCCCGTGCTCCGCAAGCTTCGCCTTCCCGCCGTCCGGGGACGTCAGCACCAAGGGCCCGTCATCCGTCAGAGCCACCGAGTGCTCCCAGTGCGAGGACCACGTCCCGTCCGTCGTGATGACCGTCCAGTCGTCCGACAGGACCTCCGTCTTCGGGGTGCCCAGGGACACCATCGGCTCGATCGCCAGGCAGAACCCTGTGACCAGCTTCGGCCCCTTCCCCCGGCGCCGGTCGACGTAGTTCAGCAGGTGCGGGTCCATGTGCATCTCGGTGCCGATGCCGTGGCCGCCGTAGTCCTCGATGATCCCGTAGCGGCCGCCGCCGGGCTTCGGCTGGCGGCGGATGTACGTCTCGATGGCCCGGGACACATCGACCAGCCGGGCGCCCTGCTTCATCGCCGCGATGCCGGCCCACATGGACTCCTCGGTCACGCGCGAGAGCTCGATGAGCTCCGGGGCGTGGCCCGAGCCCACGAACGCCGTGTAGGCCGCGTCCCCGTGCCAGCCGTCGATGATCGCGCCGCAGTCGATGGAGATGATGTCGCCGTCCTTGAGGACGACCTCGTCGGACGGGATGCCGTGGACGACGACCTCGTTCACCGAGGTGCAGATCGTCGCCGGGAAGCCGCCGTACCCGAGGAAGTTCGGCTTCGCGTCGTGCTCGGCGAGCACCTTGCGCGCGACCTGATCGAGATCCCTGGTCGTGGCCCCGGGCACCGCGGCCTCTCGGGTCGCCGCGTGGATGGCGGCGACGACCAGCCCCGCCTCGCGCATCTTGGCGATCTGCTCGGGGGTCTTGATCTGCACCATGCGGCGGGAGCCTTTCGAAGGAAGAGGGACGGGCGCATTCAACGATACGTGCACCCACACAGCAGCCGCGGCCCCCTCGGAAGGGAACCGCGGCTGTCGTACTGGAAAACCGCTGCGGGAGAACCGCTACGCGGCGTCGTCCTCGTGCTGGAGCGCCTCCATGGCACGGCCGGTGACGTCCTCCACCTTGCCGAGCGCCGAGATCGTGACCACCAGGCCCTGGGCCTTGTAGTAGTCGATGATCGGCTCGGTCTGGGTGTGGTAGACCTCCAGGCGCTTGCGGACCGTCTCCTCGGAGTCGTCGTCGCGCTGGTACAGCTCGCCGCCGCAGACGTCACAGACGCCGTCCTGCTTGGGCGCCTTGTACGAGACGTGGAAGACGTGCGCCGAGTCCTTGCGGCAGATTCGGCGGCCGGCGATGCGCTTGACGACCTCTTCCTCGGGTACCTCGAGGTCCAGCACCGCGTCCAGCTTCATGCCCTCGTGCTGCAGCATCTCGTCGAGCGACTCGGCCTGCGAGACGTTGCGCGGGAAGCCGTCGAGCAGGAAGCCGTTCTCGGCGTCCGGCTGCTCCATGCGGTCCTTGGCCATGCCGATGGTGACCTCGTCCGGAACCAGGTTGCCCGCGTCCATGTAGGACTTCGCGAGTTTGCCGAGGTCCGTCTGCCGGCTGATGTTGGCGCGGAACAGGTCGCCCGTGGAGATGTGCGGGATCGACAGGTTCTGGGCGAGGAACGCGGCCTGCGTTCCCTTACCGGCACCCGGCGGCCCGACGAGGACGATACGCATCAGCGGAGGAACCCTTCGTAATTGCGCTGCTGGAGCTGGCTCTCGATCTGCTTCACCGTCTCGAGACCGACACCCACGATGATCAGGATGCTGGTCCCGCCGAACGGGAAGTTCTGGCTTGCCCCGAAGCCGACCAACGCCATCGTTGGCACAAGAGCGATCAGACCCAAGTACAGCGAACCCGGCCAGGTGATCCGGTTGAGTACGTAGCTGAGGTACTCAGCGGTCGGTCGGCCAGCCCGGATGCCCGGGATGAAGCCACCATACTTCTTCATGTTGTCGGCGACTTCCTCGGGGTTGAAGGAGATCGCCACGTAGAAGAACGCGAAGAAAACGATGAGCAAGAAGTAGAGCGTGATGTAGATCGGGTGGTCACCCTTGACGAGGTTGGCCTCGATCCAGGTCTTCCAGCCCGAGTTGCCGCTCGAGAACTGCGCGATCAGAGCCGGGATGTAGAGCAGCGACGACGCGAAGATGACGGGAATCACACCGGCCTGGTTGACCTTCAGCGGGATGTACGTCGACGTACCGCCGTAGGAACGGCGGCCGATCATGCGCTTCGCGTACTGCACGGGGATGCGGCGCTGGGCCTGCTCGACGAAGACCACCAGGCCGACCATGACCAGGCCGACCGCGATGACGGTGCCGAACTCGATCCAGCCGTCGGCCAGGGTGCCCTGCTTCTTGATGGCCCACAGCGCGGACGGGAAGGTGGCGGCGATCGAGATGAACATCAGGATCGACATGCCGTTGCCGATGCCGCGGTCGGTGATGAGCTCACCGAGCCACATGACGACGGCCGTACCGGCGGTCATCGTGATGACCATGACGATCGTGGTGAAGATCGCGCGGTCCGGGACGATGCTCGACGCGACGGTGCAGCCGGAGAAGAGAGCGCCGCTGCGGGCGGTGGCCACCAGGCCGGTGCCCTGCAGGATGGCGAGCGCCACCGTGAGATAACGGGTGTACTGCGTGATCTTCGCCGTTCCGGCCTGGCCCTCCTTCTTGAGGGCTTCCAGGCGTGGGATCACCACGGTCAGCAGCTGCAGAATGATGCTCGCCGTGATGTACGGCATGATGCCGAGCGCGAAGATCGTGATCTGCAGCAGCGCGCCACCGCTGAACATGTTGACCAGACCGAAGAGTCCCTGGTTGCCGGACGCCTGGTCCACACACTCCTGGACGGACTTGTAGTCGACGCCAGGGATCGGGATGTGGGTACCCACGCGGTACACCACGATGATGGCGAGCGTGAAGAGCAGCTTCTTGCGCAGGTCGGGCGTCTTGAACGCCCGGGCGAACGCGGTGAGCACGGTGCCTCCTGCGACCCCCGCGCTACTGCGTCAAGGGTGACGGTCTTGAGGTTCGACGAATATGAGAGAAAGCAGTGCAGGCCACCTTACCGGCGACACGGCCTGCCGTGGAACGACCAACCGGGGATACCCCGTTGTGAGGTATCCCCGGTCGGGACTGCTTACGTCATCGAGACGCCTGCGGATCTCAGACGAGCTCGGTGACCGTGCCGCCGGCGGCGGTGATCTTCTCCTTGGCGGAGCCGGAGACGGCATCGACCGTCACCTGCAGCGCCACGGAGATCTCGCCCTGGCCGAGGACCTTGACGAGGCTGTTCTTGCGAACGGCACCCTTGGCCACCAGACCCTCGACGGTGACCTCGCCACCCTCGGGGTAGAGCGCGGCCAGCTTGTCGAGGTTCACGACCTGGAACTCGGTCTTGAACGGGTTCTTGAAGCCCTTCAGCTTCGGAAGACGCATGTGGAGGGGCATCTGGCCACCCTCGAAGCGCTCCGGAACCTGGTAACGGGCCTTCGTACCCTTGGTACCACGACCGGCCGTCTTACCCTTCGACGCCTCACCACGACCCACACGGGTCTTGGCGGTCTTGGCGCCCGGGGCGGGACGGAGGTTGTGGATCTTGAGCGGGTTGTTCTCCGCCATGATCAGTCGACCTCCTCGACCGTCACGAGGTGGCGGACGGTGTGCACCATGCCGCGGAACTCGGGGCGGTCCTCCTTGACGACCTGCGTGTTGATGCCCTTGAGACCAAGGGAACGCAGGGTGTCACGGTGGTTCTGCTTGCTGCCGATGTACGACTTCGTCTGCGTGATCTTGAGCTGAGCCATTACGCAGCACCAGCCCCGGCACGCGCACGAAGCAGAGCCGCGGGAGCAACGTCCTCGAGGGGCAGACCACGGCGGGCCGCGATCTCCTCGGGGCGCTGCAGGCCCTTCAGGGCCTCCACGGTCGCGTGCACGATGTTGATCGCGTTCGACGAGCCGAGCGACTTCGACAGGACGTCGTGGATACCGGCGCACTCGAGCACCGCACGCACCGGGCCACCGGCGATAACGCCGGTACCGGGGGACGCGGGCTTGAGCAGTACGACGCCGGCAGCCTTCTCACCCGTGATCGGGTGCGGGATGGTGCCCTGGATACGGGGGACCTTGAAGAAGTGCTTCTTGGCCTCCTCAACACCCTTGGCGATGGCGGCCGGCACCTCCTTGGCCTTGCCGTAACCGACACCCACGGTGCCGTCACCGTCGCCCACCACGACCAGCGCGGTGAAGCTGAAGCGACGACCACCCTTCACAACCTTGGCGACACGGTTGATCGCGACGACACGCTCAACGTAAGCAGTCTTCTCGGCGGCGGCTGCGCCACCGTCACGACCCTTACGGTCCCGCCGCTCGCCGCCACCGGCACCGCCACCGCGGCGCTGGGGTCCAGCCATTGGATTACCTCTCTCTTTCCGCTAGCTACGAGCGGCTCAGAACTTGAGCCCGGCTTCGCGGGCGGCGTCCGCCAGGGCAGCGATGCGCCCGGCGTACTGGTTGCCACCACGGTCGAATACGACAGCCTCGACACCGGCGGCCTTCGCACGCTCGGCGACCAGGGCGCCGACCTGCTTGGCCTGTGCCGACTTGTCGCCCTCGCCACCGCGGACCGTGGTGTCCAGGGTGGACGCCGACGCCAGGGTGTGACCCTTGATGTCGTCGATCACCTGGGCCACGATGTGGCGGTTGGAGCGGGTAACGACCAGACGGGGACGCTCCGCCGTACCGGAGATCCGCTTGCGGATCCGGATGTGACGGCGCTTGATCGCGGCGCGCTTGTAGGCGTCGCCCTTCAGGATCTTCTGTCCGTATGCCATGGCTTACTTACCCGCCTTTCCGACCTTGCGGCGGATGACTTCGCCCTCGTACTTGACACCCTTGGCCTTGTACGGGTCGGGCTTGCGCAGCTTGCGGATGTTGGCCGCAACCTCGCCGACCTTCTGCTTGTCGATGCCCTCGACCGAGAACCGGGTGGGGGCCTCCACCTTGAAGGTGATGCCCTCGGGGGCCTCGACGGTGATCGGGTGGCTGTAGCCGAGAGCGAACTCGAGGTTCGAACCCTTGGCCGTCACGCGGTAACCGACACCGCTGATCTCGAGCTTCTTCACGTAACCCTGGGTCACGCCGGTGATCATGTTCGCCACCAGCGTGCGGGACAGGCCGTGCAGGGCCTTGTTCTGACGCTCGTCGTTGGGGCGGGTGACGTTGAGAACGCCGTCCTCACCCTTGGCGATGTCGATCGGCGCAGCGACGGTGTGGCTCAAGGAACCCTTGGGGCCCTTGACCGAGACCGTACGGCCGTCGATGGTGACGTCCACGCCGGCGGGAACCGTGATGGGGAGCTTGCCAATACGCGACATAGCTGTTTCCTCCGATTCCTTTCCGCTACCAGACGTAGGCGAGGACTTCTCCGCCTACGCCCTTCTTGCCGGCCTGCTTGTCGGTCAGAAGACCGTGCGACGTGGAGATGATCGCCACGCCGAGGCCACCGAGGACCTTGGGCAGGTTGGTGGACTTCGCGTACACCCGGAGACCGGGCTTGGAGATCCGCTTGATGCCCGCGATGGAGCGCTCACGGTTCGGGCCGAACTTCAGCTCGAGGACGAGGTTCTTGCCGACCTCGGCGTCCTCGACCTTCCAGCCCGTGATGAAGCCCTCCTGCTGGAGGATCTCCGCGATGTGAGACTTGATCTTGGACGCCGGCATCGTCACGGAGTCGTGGTATGCCGAGTTCGCGTTCCGCAGACGCGTAAGCATGTCTGCGATCGGATCAGTCATGGTCATGAATTGGCCTTCGGCCTCTCTCGCCGGGGTTTCCAGGTGCCCATCCCTCTCCTCGATCCGAGACGAGGCGGGTGCGGTGCGGTGGACCTACGGCGTAGTAAGTCGTACGGGCGACCGTCAGGCGCCCAACCCTCCAAGCCTAAGCCATGGAGAGGAGGGCGCCTGACACGCCCATTGCTTACCGAGAGCTTCGGGAATCCCTAAAAAGCGGGATTACCAGGAGCTCTTGGTCACGCCCGGCAGCTCGCCACGGTGAGCCATCTCACGAAGGCACACGCGGCAGAGGCCGAACTTGCGGTACACGGAGTGCGGACGGCCGCAGCGCTGGCAGCGGGTGTACGCACGCACACCGAACTTGGGCTTGCGAGCAGCCTTGGCAATCAGAGCCTTCTTCGCCATCTCGCTCACGCCTCCTTGAAGGGGAAGCCGAGGTGACGAAGGAGCGCGCGGCCCTCAGCGTCGTTGGTCGCCGTGGTCACCACGGTGATGTCCATGCCCCGGGTACGGTCGATCTTGTCCTGGTCGATCTCGTGGAACATGACCTGCTCGGTGAGACCGAAGGTGTAGTTGCCACGGCCGTCGAACTGCTTGGGGGACAGACCACGGAAGTCGCGGATGCGCGGCAGCGCGAGCGACAGAGTGCGGTCCAGGAACTCCCACATGCGGTCGCCACGAAGCGTGACGTGGGCACCGATCGGCTGGCCCTCACGCAGCTTGAACTGCGCGATGGACTTACGGGCCTTGGTGACGGCCGGCTTCTGACCGGTGATCGTGGTGAGGTCGCGAATCGCGCCGTCGATCAGCTTGGAGTCGCGGGCGGCGTCGCCCACACCCATGTTGACCACGATCTTGACGAGGCCGGGGATCTGCATGACGTTCTCGTACTTGAACTCGTCACGCAGCTTGCCCGCGATCTCCTCGCGGTACTTCGTCTTGAGACGCGGAGTCGTGGTGGTAGCCATCAGATGTCCTCACCCGTCCGCTTGGCAACGCGGATCTTGTTGCCCTCGTCGTCGAAGCGGTAACCGACACGCGTGACGACCTTGTTGCCGTCCTTCTCAACGACCAGCTGGACGTTGGAGACGTGGATCGGCGCCTCGGTCGTGACGATGCCACCGGCCTGCGAACCGCGAGCGGTCGGGCCGGCCTTGGTGTGCTTCTTGACCCGGTTGACACCCTCGACCAGGACACGGTCCTCGCGGGGGAAGGCCGCGATGACCTTGCCCTGCTTGCCCTTGTCCTTACCGGTGATGACCTGGACCAGGTCGCCCTTCTTGATCTTCATGCTTACAGCACCTCCGGAGCCAGCGAGATGATCTTCATGAACTTCTTCTCGCGCAGCTCGCGCCCGACCGGGCCGAAGATGCGGGTACCACGAGGGTCGCCGTCGTTCTTCAGAATGACAGCGGCGTTCTCGTCGAAGCGGATGTACGAGCCGTCCGGACGGCGGCGCTCCTTGACGGTGCGAACGATGACCGCCTTGACGACGTCACCCTTCTTCACGTTGCCACCGGGGATCGCGTCCTTGACGGTGGCGACGATGACGTCACCGATGCCCGCGTAGCGGCGACCGGAGCCACCGAGCACACGGATGCAAAGGATCTCCTTCGCACCAGTGTTGTCGGCGACACGCAGTCGCGACTCCTGCTGGATCACGTCTATCTCCTGTTTGTCTGCCGGTTCCCGGCAGGGGCCCTGTTACGGAACCCCTGCCGAGCCTGGCGGAACTGACCTGCGGATTTGCCCCGCAGGAATTACTTGGCCTTCTCGAGGATCTCGACGACGCGCCACCGCTTCGTGGCGGACAGCGGGCGGGTCTCCGCGAGGAGGACCCGGTCGCCGACGCCGGCAGCGTTCTGCTCGTCGTGCGCCTTGAGCTTGTTGGTACGGCGGATGACCTTGCCGTACAGCGCGTGCTTGACGCGGTCCTCGACAGCGACGACGACGGTCTTGTCCATCTTGTCGCTGACGACGAGACCCTCACGGGTCTTGCGGAAGCCGCGGGCCTCTGCAGTCTGCTCAGTCACGTTGCTCTCACTCATCAGGCGCTCTCCACCGTCTCGATGCCCAGCTCGCGCTCACGCATCAGGGTGTAGATCCGCGCGATGTCCTTACGGACGGCCTTGAGCCGACCGTGGTTCTCGAGCTGACCCGTCGCCGCCTGGAAGCGGAGGTTGAACAGCTCTTCCTTGGCTTCGCGGAGCTTGTTCAGCAGCTCCTCGTCACCCAGTTCGCGCAGCTCGGACGCCTTGGTACCGGCCGACATCACGCTTCACCTGCCTCGCGCTTGACGATCCGGCACTTCATCGGCAGCTTGTGGGCTGCGCGAGTCAGGGCCTCACGGGCGATCTTCTCGTTGGGGTAGGACAGCTCGAACATGACCCGGCCCGGGTGCACGTTCGCGATCCACCACTCGGGGGAACCCTTACCGGAACCCATGCGGGTCTCGGCAGGCTTCTTCGTCAGCGGGCGGTCCGGGTAGATGTTGATCCAGACCTTGCCGCCACGCTTGATGTGGCGGGTCATCGCGATACGGGCCGCCTCGATCTGGCGGTTGGTCACGTACGCCGGCGTGAGGGCCTGAATGCCGTACTCGCCGAACGCGACCGTCGTACCGCCCTTGGCCTGACCACGGCGCTTCGGGTGGTGCTGCTTGCGGTGCTTGACCCTACGGGGGATCAGCATGTCGGTCAGGCCTCCGTTCCGGTGCTCTCAGCCGGAGCGGCGGCGGCGGGAGCCTCGGCCTTGGGGGCCTCGGCACCGGCAGCCTGCTGCGGCTTGCGACCGCGCCGCTCGCCACCGCGGCCACCACGGGCCGGGCGGTCGGCACCGCCACCGCGAGCCGGGCGGTTACCCGCACGGGCGGCAGCGTTCTCGGCGCGAACCTCGGCGATGTTCTTGACGTCGCCCTTGTAGATCCAGACCTTCACACCGATGCGGCCGAAGGTCGTCTTGGCCTCGAAGAAGCCGTAGTCCACGTTCGCGCGGAGCGTGTGCAGGGGCACGCGGCCCTCGCGGTAGAACTCCGAGCGGGACATCTCGGCGCCACCGAGGCGGCCACCGCACTGGATCTTGATGCCCTTGGCCCCGGCCTTCATCGCCGACTGCATGCTCTTGCGCATGGCACGGCGGAAGGAGACGCGGGAGGAGAGCTGCTCGGCGACGGCCTGGGCAACCAGCTGAGCGTCGGTCTCGGGGTTCTTGACCTCGAGGATGTTCAGCTGGACCTGCTTGCCCGTGAGCTTCTCGAGGTCACCGCGGATGCGGTCGGCCTCGGCGCCACGGCGGCCGATGACGATGCCCGGACGAGCGGTGTGGATGTCCACACGCACACGGTCACGGGTGCGCTCGATCTCCACCTTCGAGATGCCGGCGCGCTCCATGCCGGACGTCATCATCCGACGGATGGCGACGTCTTCCTTGACGTAGTCCTTGTACAGCTTGTCGGCGTACCACCGGGACTTGAAGTCCGTGGTGACACCGAGCCGGAACCCATGCGGGTTAACCTTCTGGCCCATTACCGGGTTCCTTCCTTGCTGCTGACGACCACGGTGATGTGGCTGGTCCGCTTGCGGATCCGGTAGGCACGGCCCTGGGCGCGCGGCCGGAACCGCTTCAGGGTCGGGCCCTCGTCGACGTACGCCTCGGAGATGAAGAGGCTGTCGGCGTCGGTGTGGTCGTAGTTGTGCGCGGCGTTGGCGATGGCGCTGTCCAGCACCTTGCCGACGGGCACTGAGGCGGCCTGCGGAGCGAATCGCAGGACCGCCTGAGCCTCCGTGGCGTCCATGCCACGGATAAGGTCCACCACTCGGCGGGCCTTCATGGGCGTAACGCGGATGTACCGCGCCTGGGCCCTGGCTTCCATGGTTGTCCCTCTCAGTTACTTACGTGTCTGAATGCGATCCGCTACTAGCGGCGCTTCGACTTCCGGTCGTCCTTGACGTGACCCCGGAAGGTGCGCGTCGGCGAGAACTCGCCGAGCTTGTGGCCGACCATCGACTCGGTGACGAACACCGGGATGTGGGTCTTGCCGTTGTGCACCGCGATCGTGTGGCCGAGCATGGCCGGGACGATCATCGAGCGACGGGACCAGGTCTTGATGACGTTCTTAGAGCCCGCTTCGTTCTGGGCGTCCACCTTCTTGATCAGGTGGTCGTCGACGAAGGGCCCCTTCTTGAGACTGCGCGGCATCTAAACCCGCTCCTAGCGCTTCTTGTTCGTCTTGCGGCGGCGGACGATGTACTTGTTCGAAGCCTTCTTCGGCGAACGAGTACGACCCTCCTTCTGACCCCAGGGGCTGACCGGGTGGCGACCACCGGAGGTCTTGCCCTCACCACCACCGTGGGGGTGGTCAACCGGGTTCATCGCCACACCGCGAACGGTCGGGCGGACGCCCAGCCAGCGCTTGCGGCCGGCCTTGCCCCAGTTGATGTTGCTCTGCTCGGCGTTGCCGACCTCGCCGACCGTGGCGCGGCAGCGCTGGTCGACCAGGCGGATCTCACCGGACGGCATGCGGAGGTGGGCCATGGTGCCCTCCTTCGCGAGCAGCTGCACCGAGGCACCGGCGGAGCGGGCGAACTTGGCGCCGCCACCGGGACGGAGCTCGATCGCGTGGATCGTGGTACCGACCGGGATGTTGCGGAGCGCCAGGTTGTTGCCCGGCTTGATGTCGGCCCCGGGACCGTTCTCGACGCGGTCACCCTGCTGCAGGTTGCGCGGGGCGAGGATGTAGCGCTTCTCGCCGTCCGCGTAGTGCAGCAGCGCGATGCGCGCGGTGCGGTTGGGGTCGTACTCGATGTGCGCGACCTTCGCCGGCACGCCGTCCTTGTCATGGCGACGGAAGTCGATGACACGGTAGGCGCGCTTGTGTCCGCCACCCTGGTGGCGAACGGTCACACGACCGGCGTTGTTACGGCCGCCCTTGCTGTGCAGCGGGCGGACCAGCGACTTCTCCGGCGTGGACCGCGTGACCTCGACGAAGTCGGCGACGCTGGAGCCGCGACGGCCCGGCGTAGTCGGCTTGTACTTGCGGATTCCCATTTCTCAGTCCTCGTCCGATATCGGACGATCCGACCCGCTTACGCGGTCGGACCGCCGAAGATGTCGATACGGTCGCCCTCGGCAAGGGTCACGATCGCGCGCTTGCTGTCGGCACGCTTGCCGAAGCCGGTGCGGGTCCGCTTGCGCTTGCCCTGGCGGTTGATCGTGTTGACGCCGGTGACCTTGACCGAGAAGACCGCCTGGACGGCCTGCTTGATCTGGGTCTTGTTGGCGCCGGGGGCCACGATGAACGTGTACTTGCCCTCGTCGAGAAGCGCGTAGCTCTTCTCGGACACGACCGGCTTCAGCAGGACGTCACGGGGGTCCGTGAAGGCCTTGCTCGCCGGAGTGACGACGGTGTTCTTGCCCTCGGCCTCGTGGCGGCGCGCCTTGGCGACGCGCGCGGCCTTGGCTGCCTTGGCGGCCTTCGAGGCGATGCTCGGGTGACGCGTAGCCATCAGGCTTCGCTCCCTTCGGTGTCAGCGGCCTTGGGGCCAGACACGAAGGACTCGAAAGCGGCCTGGGTGAAGACCACGTCGTCCGAGACGAGAACGTCGTACGTGTTCAGCTGGCCCGGCTCCAGGATGTGGACCTGGGGCAGGTTGCGAGCGGACAGCCACGCGGCCTCGTCGGCACGGTCGATGACGAGCAGCAGGTTCTTGCGCTCGCTGATCTTGCCGAAGAGCGTCTTCGCGGCCTTCGTCGAAGGCGACTCGCCCTCGATGACGCCGGAGACGACGTGGATGCGGTTGTTGCGGGCCCGGTCGGTGAGGGCGTGGCGCAGGGCCGCGGCCTTCATCTTCTTCGGGGTCCGCTGCGAGTAGTCACGCGGCGTGGGGCCGTGAACGACGCCACCGCCGGCGAACTGCGGCGCACGGGTCGAACCCTGGCGGGCGCGGCCGGTGCCCTTCTGGCGGTAGGGCTTCTTGCCGCCACCGCGGACCTCGCCACGACGCTTGACCTTGTGCGTGCCCTGACGGGCGGCGGCCAGCTGCGCGACGACGACCTGGTGAAGCAGCGGGATGCTGATCTTCTCGACGTCGAAGATCTCGGCCGGGAGCTCAACGGTCCCGGCGGTGTCGCCGGAGGGCGACAGAATGTCAATGGTGCTCATAGTCCTCAGGCCCCCTTGGCCGCGGTGCGGACCAGGACGAGGCCGCCGTTCGGACCAGGAACCGCGCCCTTGATGAGGAGCAGGCCCTTCTCCGCGTCAACGGCGTGAACGGTCAGGTTCTGGGTGGTGACCCGCTCGTTGCCCATACGACCCGCCATGCGGAGGCCCTTGAACACGCGGCCCGGGGTGGCGCAGCCACCGATGGAACCGGGAGAGCGGTGCTTGCGCTGGGTGCCGTGACCGGCGCCGAGGCCCTTGAAGTTGTGACGCTTCATGACACCGGCGAAGCCCTTGCCCTTGCTCTTGCCGGTCACGTCGACCTTGATGCCGGCCTCGAACACCTCGGCGGTGATCTCCTGGCCGAGGGTGTACTCGCTGGCGTCAGCGGTACGGATCTCGACGAGGTGGCGGCGGGGAGTGACGTCGGCCTTGGCGAAGTGGCCCTTGAGGGGCTTGTTCACCTTGCGCGGGTCGATCTCGCCGAACGCGATCTGGACGGACTCGTAGCCGTCGGTGTCGTTCGTACGGACCTGGGTCACGACGTTGGGACCGGCCTTGACGACGGTGACCGGAACAACACGGTTGTTCTCGTCCCACACCTGCGTCATGCCGAGCTTCTCGCCCAGGATGCCCTTGATCTGCTTAGCCATCGTTCAGATCACCGGCCTCAGAGCTTGATCTCGATGTCGACACCGGCCGGGAGGTCGAGTCGCATCAGAGAGTCAACGGTCTTGGGGGTCGGGTCGAGGATGTCGATCAGGCGCTTGTGCGTGCGCATCTCGAAGTGCTCGCGCGAGTCCTTGTACTTGTGCGGCGACTTGATGACGCAGTACACGTTCTTCTCAGTGGGCAGCGGCACCGGGCCCGCGACCGACGCACCAGTACGCGTCACCGTCTCGACGATCTTCTTCGCCGAGGAGTCGATGACCTCGTGGTCGTAGGCCTTGAGCCGGATGCGGATCTTCTGTCCCGCCATGGCTACTCCGTAGTCCTGTCTCTTACAGCTCTGGAACTCGGTGTCCCCTCGACTTCCGCCGACCCACGCGGTCGGGCGTGTCGCACTTTCACTGACACAGATGTCCCTTGTTCGAACATCCCTTGCCTGGGAAAGAGGTTCACCGAGCGCCTGGCCAGTGCCGCACCGCACTTCCCGAAAGATTCCCGTACGTCCGCCCCAGCGCTGCCGTACGGCAGTTAGGGCGACGAGTACTGTGGGACTCGCTTCCGGTCCTCCCGGCGGGAGGCGCGCAGCATCAACACTCGACCGAGCAACCCCGCTAGTCTGCCATACGGGGCACGGGCCTGGCCAATCGAGCCGGAGACAATACCCCGAGAGTGACGCAGGTCAAACACGAGTCCTCGCCGGCCGGCCCCCACAGCCCGGACAATCCCATGGGACGGTCCGGGCTCCCCGTTCCGCCCGTGTCGGTGCGGAGGGTGGGTCAGCGCACGTCCACGTGGTCCCCGCCGCTGGTCGTCGCTCCGGTCGTGTCGTTCCCGCCGTACGACCACCGCCACGTCCCGTCCTTCGAGGCGGTGACCGTGGTCTTCAGGGCTCCGGTGCTGCTCGTCGTGACCTTCTTGACCGTGACGAACGAGCTGGTGCCCGTCTCGCGGAACTGGAGGCTGACCGAACGGCCGCCGTAGCCGCCGTACTTCTTGGTCGCCCAGTCCGCCCGGGTGAGCTTCCCGGTGACGGTGATCTTCTTGCCCTTGGCGACCGGCTCGGGCGAGGCGTTCACGGTGACCTTCGCCGCCCGCTTGAGCCGGACGGTCAGCGACCGGGTCTCGTACTCCTCGGCCACGAGGCTCCCGCTGGCCCGGAAGAGGCGCAGGGCCACCGCGGTCCTCCAGGTGGTGGCGTCGCTGTTGGAGTCGACATGCTCCTGGCTGGGGTGGGGGTCGATGTAGAGGGACCCCTCGCACTCGGCCTTCCTGTCGCTCAGCTCGTAGCAGGTGTAGCCGCCCGGGCCGATGTAGTTGTCCCCGGTGTCGGCCGCGTGCGCCAGGCTTCCCCGGTAGATGAAGGGATGCGCGTCGTACCGGGACGGGTCGCTCGTGCTGTACCCGGACGGCAGGCTGATCTTGAAGGTGAGGGACGGCTCGACCGGCTTCGTCGTGCCGACCACGATCGGCTTGCCCTTGTTGATCACGATGTCGGACACGGTGATCCCGGTGTCCTGGGCCTGGGCCGCCGGGGCGTTCAGAAGGGTGAGGGCGAGGGCCCCCACGAGCGCGGCCCCGGTGGCCGTACGTCTGCCAGTGATCATTACCACCGCTTTCATGGTGCGGGAAAAGGAGCGGGCAGACTATCCCATGACCCGATCATGACGTGCGCTTGGCCTAAGGCCAGTCGACCAGCACGGTGAACAGGCCGTACACGCACGCCACCAGGACCGGTGCCGCGAGCGCGAACCCCACGCGGCGGGCCGTGCTGCGGCGCTCCCACGGCAGGGCCCAGCTCGCCGCGAGCAGGAACAGGGCGAGGCCCAACCCGCCGAGCAGCACCGGGAAGGCGACCCCGAAGCTCGACTCGAAGCGGTCGGCCTCGGCGCCCGCGCAGGAGTCGCAGGCCATCGCGGAGAAGCCGCCCACGAAGTAGACGAGCACGCAGGCGGGCAGGGTCAGGAGCGTCGAGACCAGCGGGGCGACCCAGGCGCCGGTCGCGCGGTCGTCGTCGAGTGTGAGGTCCGGCATGGGTCCATCACAGCGCGCGGAAACCCCCGACCGCATGAGCGTTCGTACTCAGAACACACGGTCGCCGTACGGAGTTCAGCCGCTCGCGTTCCGCAGGCGCGCGAACGACGTGTCCAGTCCCCGCTTCAGCAGCCGTGCCACCGGTCGCTCCACGAAGCGGTGCACCAGCCAGCTCAGCAGCAGGAAGCCGGCGATGACGGAGACGACCAGGAGGCGGGCGTCCATCGTGTCGCGGAGACGGTTGATCAGGGCCGTACCGGCCGCGTAGTGGATCAGGTACAGCGGATACGTCAGCGCGCCGGCCGTCACCAGCCACTTCCAGCGCACGCGGTCCGTGGCGCCGAGGGCGATGGCGACCATGGCGAGCAGGAACACGGTGAAGATCGCCACGCTCCCCCGCCATCCCGACACATGCTCGACCTCGTCGATCCGGATGCCCAGTTCGCGCTGGCCCATCAGCCAGGCCATGGCGAGGATGCCCCACAGCAGCAGGTCCTGGCCGAAGCGGTGCATCAGGTAGAGGGCGAGGCCCGCGATGAAGTACCAGGCGCCCTCGGGGTTGGCGACCAGTTCGAGGAGGGGCAGCTTCGAGACCGGGGCCAGCATGGCCGCGGCGCCCCACGCGCAGCAGAAGACGACGACCTTGCGGTAGGTCAGACCGCTCCACACGACGACCAGGAAGAGGAGGTAGAAGCGCAGCTCGGACCAGAGGGTCCAGTAGACGCCGTCGACGTTCATGACGCCCGAACCGGACTGCAGCATCGTGACGTTGAGCAGGACGTCTCGCATGCGCAAGCGGTCCCAGACGCCGGGCAGCAGCATCAGGACGGCGGTGGTGAAGGCGACGGCGAACCAGTACGCCGGGTACAGCCGGATCACCCGGGAGACGAAGAACTGCCTGGGCGTACGGCCCCAGCAGGACATGCAGATCACGAAGCCGCTGATGACGAAGAAGATCTCGACGCCGATCCAGCCGTAGGAGGCGAACCGGAAGACCGTCGGCATGATGTCGGAGACCGGGCGGTCCCAGATGCGGTTGCCCGGCTGGTCGACGCGGTTGGTGCCGGCGTAGTGGTGCACGGCGACCATGAGGGCGGCCAGGAGCCGGATGCCGTCGACGGCGTACAGGCGCCGGCCGGCGCGGTCGCGTACGGCGGCGGGCCGGGCGGCGGGAGCGGGCCGTCCCGGTGGGACGGGCACGGCGAGGGGCGGCAGCGGCTGCTGAAGACCACTGACGACCCGCCGGGGTATCGACCTTCTGCGCTCCGCGTCCTGTATCGACACCTGCGTGTCCGTCCGTCCTCGCGAGGGAATCCCGGGCCGGGAGTGGCCACCGGACGCCTCAGGCTACGACCCTCACAACCACCCCACAGTGACCAGAAAAGAACATTCCTCCCACGCCCACCCGGCAGTTGCCCGAACCCTCGCCGAAGCGCTTCACGAAGTTCGCACAGACTTCATTTGACAGGAGTCGGCGGTGACCCGACAGGGTGAGCCCATGAGCGACACCGTCTACTCGGTCATCCCGGCCGACCCCCACTGGCAGCCCGGCCGCGATGCCGGGGACCGCGCCGCGGCACTCGTCCTCCGTCTCGTCCCCGAGGACGACGGCGGCTTCGACACGGAGATCGAGGTCGACTGGTACGACACGGTCACCGCCGTCGACTGCGGACAGAACCTGACGAGGATCGGCTGTCCGTCCTGCGGGGCACCGATCGGCCACGAATGGTACGGGGACCTGCTCGACGCCCATGACGACGACGGCTTCGCCACCCTCGCCGTCACCGTGCCCTGCTGCGGGGCGGCGACCTCGCTGGACGCCCTGGAGTACGAACGGCCCTGCGGCTTCGCGCGGTTCGAGATCGCCGTATGGAATCCGGACCGGGAGCCTTTCGACGAAGGGGAGTTGAGCGCGATCGGGGAGGTCCTCGGGCATCCCGTCCGGCAGATCCTCGCCCACATCTGACGCCGGAAAGGCGAAAGGGCCCGCACGACCGAAGTCGTACGGGCCCCTTCAGAGACCTACGGGTCTCGGAGACCTGTCAGGTCAAGATCAGGCGGTGATCTTGGTGACCTGGCCGGCGCCGACCGTCCGGCCACCCTCACGGATGGCGAACTTCAGGCCCTCTTCCATGGCGACGGGCTGGATGAGCTCCACCTTCATCTCGGTGTTGTCACCCGGCATGACCATCTCGGTGCCCTCGGGGAGGGTCACAACGCCGGTCACGTCCGTCGTACGGAAGTAGAACTGCGGACGGTAGTTGTTGAAGAACGGCGTGTGGCGGCCACCCTCGTCCTTGGACAGGATGTAGGCCTGGGCCTCGAACTGGGTGTGCGGCGTGACCGAACCCGGCTTGATGATGACCTGGCCGCGCTCGACGTCCTCGCGCTTGATGCCACGAAGCAGCAGACCGACGTTCTCACCGGCCTGGCCCTCGTCGAGCAGCTTGCGGAACATCTCGATGCCGGTGACCGTGGTGGTGGTCTTCTCGGTCTTGATGCCGATGATGTCGACGGTCTCGTTGACCTTGAGGACACCACGCTCGATACGACCGGTGACGACGGTGCCACGACCGGTGATCGTGAAGACGTCCTCGATCGGCATCAGGAACGGCTTGTCGACGTCACGCTCGGGCTGCGGGATCGCCTCGTCGACGGCGGCCATCAGGTCCAGGACCGACTGGCCCCACTCCTTGTCGCCCTCGAGAGCCTTGAGCGCCGAGACCTTGACGACGGGAACGTCGTCGCCCGGGAACTCGTACTCGGAGAGGAGCTCACGCACCTCGAGCTCGACGAGCTCCAGGATCTCCTCGTCGTCCACCATGTCGGCCTTGTTCAGGGCGACGACGATGTAGGGAACGCCGACCTGGCGGGCCAGGAGCACGTGCTCCTTGGTCTGCGGCATCGGGCCGTCGGTGGCGGCGACCACGAGGATGGCGCCGTCCATCTGCGCCGCACCCGTGATCATGTTCTTGATGTAGTCCGCGTGACCGGGGCAGTCGACGTGGGCGTAGTGACGCGTCTCGGTCTGGTACTCGACGTGCGCGATGGAGATGGTGATACCGCGCTGGCGCTCCTCGGGAGCCTTGTCGATCTGGTCGAAGGCCGAGGCCTCGTTCAGGTCCGGGTACGCGTCGTGCAGCACCTTGGTAATGGCGGCCGTAAGGGTCGTCTTACCGTGGTCGATGTGACCGATGGTGCCGATGTTGACGTGGGGCTTAGTCCGCTCGAACTTCGCCTTCGCCACGGGGTCCTCCTGTGGAGTGGTTCTGAACGCCTTGCTTCATCGGCGCCAGGTGATCTTTGCTGGAAAGCCTCGGCCCGGGGGCACTCCCCCACAAATGCGGGTGAATGCCCCTCCGGGCTCCGGAGTCAAGCCTAAAGCGTGCGAACGCGGTGCGTTACTCGCCCTTGGCCTTCGCGATGATCTCCTCGGCGACGTTCCGCGGAACCTCGGCGTAGGAGTCGAACTGCATCGAGTAGCTTGCGCGACCCGACGTCTTGCTGCGGAGGTCTCCGACGTAGCCGAACATCTCCGAGAGGGGCACGAGGCCCTTCACGACGCGGGCACCGGCCCGCTCCTCCATGGCCTGAATCTGACCACGGCGGGAGTTGATGTCGCCGATGACCTCACCCATGTAGTCCTCGGGCGTGGTGACCTCGACGGCCATCATCGGCTCGAGCAGCACGGGGGACGCCTTGCGCGCGGCCTCCTTGAAGGCCTGCGAACCGGCGATCTTGAACGCGAGCTCGGAGGAGTCGACCTCGTGGTAGGCACCGTCGAGAAGCGTGACGCGAACGCCCGTCATCTCGTACCCGGCGAGGATGCCGAACTGCATGGCCTCCTGCGCACCGGCGTCCACCGAAGGGATGTACTCCTTCGGGATACGGCCACCGGTCACCTTGTTCACGAACTCGTACGAGGCGTCGCCGCCCTCGATCGGCTCGATCGCGATCTGCACCTTGGCGAACTGGCCGGTACCACCAGTCTGCTTCTTGTGCGTGTAGTCGACGCGCTCGACGGCCTTGCGGATCGTCTCACGGTAGGCGACCTGCGGCTTGCCGACGTTGGCCTCGACCTTGAACTCACGGCGCATACGGTCGACCAGCACCTCGAGGTGCAGCTCGCCCATACCACCGATGATGGTCTGGCCGGTCTCCTCGTCCGAGTGGACCTGGAAGGAGGGGTCCTCCTCCGCGAGACGCTGGATGGCGACACCCAGCTTCTCCTGGTCACCCTTGGACTTGGGCTCGATGGCGACCTGGATGACCGGCGCCGGGAAGTCCATGGACTCCAGGATCACCGGCTGCTTGTCGTCGGACAGCGTCTCACCGGTGGTGGTCTGCTTCAGGCCCATGACGGCGACGATGTCGCCGGCGCCCACCGAATCGATCTCCTCACGCTTGTTCGCGTGCATGCGGTAGATCTTGCCGATGCGCTCCTTCTTGCCCTTGACGGAGTTCAGCACCGCGGTGCCGGACTCCAGGCGACCGGAGTAGATCCGGACGAAGGTGAGCTTGCCGAGGTGCGGGTCGCTCATGATCTTGAACGCCAGCGCGGACAGCGGCTCCTCGTCGGACGGCTTGCGCTTGACGACGACCTCGGGGTCCTTGACGTCGTGGCCCTCGATGGCCTCGACGTCGAGCGGGGTCGGCAGGTAGCGCACGACCGCGTCGAGCAGGGGCTGGACGCCCTTGTTCTTGAACGCGGTGCCACAGAACACCGGGGTGACCGTGGTGTCCTTGGACTTGCCGGACGCGATGGTGATGCGACGGATCGCGGCGTACAGCTGCTCCACGGAAGGCTCCTCGCCCTCCAGGTACAGCTCCATGATCTCTTCGTCGTTCTCCGCGACGGCCTCGATGAGCTTGCCGCGGTACTCCTCGGCAGCCTCGGTGTGCGTGGCCGGGATGTCGACGGTGTCGTACATCTCGCCCTTGGCCGCCTCGGCGGACCACACGAGGGCCTTCATGGTGACGAGGTCGACGACACCCTTGAAGTCGGCCTCGGCGCCGATCGGCAGCTGCATGACGAGCGGCTGGGCGCCCAGGCGGTCCGAGATCATGTCCACGCAGCGGTGGAACTCGGCGCCGGTACGGTCCAGCTTGTTGACGAAGCAGATGCGGGGCACGCCGTAACGGTCGGCCTGACGCCACACCGTCTCGGACTGCGGCTCCACACCGGCGACGCCGTCGAACACCGTCACGGCACCGTCGAGAACGCGGAGCGAACGCTCCACCTCGACGGTGAAGTCGACGTGACCCGGCGTGTCGATGATGTTGATGGTGTGGTCGACGCCCTCGAGCGGCCAGTGACAGGTGGTGGCAGCAGAGGTGATCGTGATGCCACGCTCCTGCTCCTGCTCCATCCAGTCCATGGTGGCGGCGCCGTCGTGGACCTCACCGATCTTGTACGAAACGCCGGTGTAGAACAGGATCCGCTCGGTGGTGGTCGTCTTGCCCGCGTCGATGTGGGCCATGATCCCGATGTTGCGGACCCTGGCCAGGTCAAGCGAAGTGGTAGCCATAAGGCTTCAGTCTTCTCTCGGTCTCGATGGGGTCTGCGACTACCAGCGGTAGTGCGCGAAGGCCTTGTTGGACTCGGCCATCTTGTGCGTGTCCTCGCGCTTCTTGACGGCCGCACCGAGGCCGTTCGAAGCGTCGAGAAGCTCGTTGAGCAGACGCTCGGTCATGGTCTTCTCACGACGGGCGCGGGAGTAACCGACCAGCCAGCGCAGCGCCAGGGTGTTGGCACGGCCGGGCTTGACCTCGACCGGCACCTGGTAGGTCGCGCCACCGACACGGCGGGACTTGACCTCGAGGGTCGGCTTGATGTTCTCGAGCGCGCGCTTGAGCGTGATGACCGGGTCGTTGCTGGTCTTCTCGCGCAGGCCCTCCATGGCGCCGTACACGATGCGCTCGGCGGTGGAGCGCTTGCCGTTCAGCAGCACCTTGTTGATGAGCGACGTGACAAGAGGAGAACCGTAGACCGGGTCGATGATGACCGGGCGCTTCGGGGCGGGGCCCTTACGAGGCATTCTTACTTCTCCTTCTTGGCGCCGTAGCGGCTGCGGGCCTGCTTGCGGTTCTTGACACCCTGGGTGTCGAGCGAACCGCGGATGATCTTGTAGCGAACACCGGGCAGGTCCTTCACACGGCCGCCGCGCACGAGCACGATGGAGTGCTCCTGCAGGTTGTGTCCCTCACCCGGAATGTAAGCAGTGACCTCGATCCCGCTGGTCAGACGCACACGCGCGACCTTACGCAGGGCCGAGTTCGGCTTCTTCGGGGTGGTCGTGAACACACGCGTGCAGACGCCACGACGCTGAGGGGAACCCTCGAGTGCGGGCGTCTTGTTCTTCTCGACCTTGTCCTGCCGGCCCTTGCGGACCAGCTGCTGGATCGTAGGCACTACTTCTCCGGTTTCTGTGTGCCGAATGGTGAAGCTAACCTGGAACGTCGCCGACCCACGCGGTCGGGTGTGTCGAATCCGGCGGACTCCCGCCGCAAGGCGAAAAGGGCGCAGATTACGGTGGCCGCTCACGGCCCCCCTAGTGCGGTTCAAGGCACGCACGGGAGCCAGGGCACACCCCAGGCACAAGGTCTGAGCGTACCCAGCTCATTCGCTGCGGTCAAAACAGATGGACGACGGCACCCTCGCGGAGCGGTCGATGTCAAGCCCCTACGCCGTGGACGATCTTCGATTTCACATGGTGCACACGTGGGAGCGGCGCCTCCACGCGGCTCCTCGCGGCGCTCACCCGGAGGCGAGACCCACGGCGACCATCAGCGTCATCAGGACCGACCACGCGGCGATCGACAGCCAGCCGAACACCAGCCCGGTCAGCGCGAGCCCGTCCCCGCCCTCCCCCGTCCGCTCCATCTCCGCCCGGGCGGCATGACCGAGGATCACCGCCGGAATCCCGGTGAACCCGAAGGTCGGCACGCACAGCAGCCCGCACACCGCGGCTCCGACCGCCTTCCCGTTGGCCCGCGGCCGCGGGGCGGGCAGAAACGTCCGCGGTACGGCGGTGACGGGCGCCGGCTGCGGCACGGGCCCGAGAGGCAGGTCCGACACGAGCAGCGCCAGCTCGCCCACGGTCCGCGCGCCGTAGGCCCGCTCCACCCGCTTGTCGAACTCCGCCTTCTCCAGCCGCCCTTCGCCGTACCCGGCCCGCAGCACGTCGACGGCCCGCTCCCGGTCGGCATGGGAGGCGAGCATGGCGGAGGCGGCGGCCTGCGGGGCGGCGTACGGGGCGGTGTATCCGGGCCAGGGACGTCCCACCGGACCCCCCGCACCGGACCAGGGCCGGGCCACGGGAGCGTGCGTGCCGGACCAGGCATCCGCCGCCGGAGCGTCTCTGCCCTGCTCCGGCGACGACTCGTCGTTGCCCTGCCACGGTTGCCACGGCGGTTGCGACACAGGAGCACCCCCTGGGCGGTCGAATGCCTCCATGATGCTCCAACGCTGCGATACCGGGACAGGTTCCCGCATCCCCAACCGGAAACGCCCGGACAGATCGCCTCGGACGGCGACATCCCCTGGGCGGCTTTCTCGCCGCTTGCCGGCGCGCCGAGGGAAACGAGGGCTCCGCCAGGGTCGGCAGGGCCCTCGGGACGCCCTCAGGGGCTCCGATGACGGGTCCACGACCACTGCGAGCTCCTGAGGGAACGCCGAAGGGCGGCCACCCCGTAACGGAGTGACCGCCCCTCAGTCGTTCAGACGCAGGTCCTACTGGTTGTACGGACCGTAGTCGTAGTCCTCCAGCGGAACCGCCTGGCCGGAGCCCGTGCCGAACGGCGAGTAGTCGATGTCGTCGTAGCCGACGGCCGAGTACATCGCGGCCTTGGCCTCCTCGGTCGGCTCGACCCGGATGTTGCGGTAGCGGGACAGACCCGTACCGGCCGGGATGAGCTTACCGATGATGACGTTCTCCTTGAGGCCGATGAGGCTGTCGGACTTGGCGTTGATCGCCGCATCCGTCAGGACTCGGGTCGTCTCCTGGAAGGAGGCGGCCGACAGCCAGGATTCCGTCGCCAGCGAGGCCTTGGTGATACCCATCAGCTGCGGACGACCGGAGGCCGGGTGACCGCCCTCCTGGACCACACGACGGTTCTCGGTCTCGAACTTCGAGCGCTCGACCAGCTCACCGGGCAGCAGCTCGGCGTCGCCGGACTCGATGATCGTCACGCGGCGCAGCATCTGCCGGATGATGATCTCGATGTGCTTGTCGTGGATCGACACACCCTGCGAGTTGTAGACCTTCTGGACCTCGCCGACCAGGTGGACCTGGACGGCACGCTGGCCCAGGATGCGCAGCACGTCGTGCGGGTTGGTGGCACCCACGGTGAGCTTCTGGCCCACCTCGACGTGCTCGCCCTCGCTGACCAGAAGACGGGCGCGCTTCGAGATCGGGAACGCCGTCTCGTCGCTGCCGTCGTCCGGCGTGATGACGATCTTCTTGGTCTTCTCGGTCTCCTCGATCCGCACGCGGCCCTGGGCCTCGGAGATCGGGGCGACACCCTTCGGGGTACGGGCCTCGAAGAGCTCGACGACACGCGGCAGACCCTGGGTGATGTCGTCACCGGCCACACCACCGGTGTGGAAGGTACGCATCGTCAGCTGGGTACCGGGCTCACCGATGGACTGGGCGGCGATGATGCCGACCGCCTCACCGATGTCGACCAGCTTGCCGGTGGCCAGCGAGCGGCCGTAGCACATGGCGCAGGTGCCGACGGCGGACTCGCAGGTCAGGACCGAGCGGGTCTTGACCTGGGAGACACCGTGCTTGACGAGCTCGTCGATGAGGACGTCGCCGAGGTCGGTGTTGGCCGGGGCCAGCACCTTGCCGTCGACCGTGATGTCCTCGGCCAGCGCACGTGCGTACACGCTGGTCTCGACGTCGTCCGCCTTGCGCAGCACGCCGTCCGCGCCGACCTCCGCGATGTTGAGCTTGAGGCCGCGGTCGGTGCCGCAGTCCTCCTCGCGGATGATGACGTCCTGCGAGACGTCCACCAGACGACGGGTCAGGTAACCCGAGTCGGCGGTACGCAGGGCGGTGTCGGCCAGACCCTTACGGGCACCGTGGGTGGAGATGAAGTACTCCAGCACGGACAGGCCCTCACGGAAGGACGCCTTGATCGGACGCGGGATCGTCTCGTTCTTGGCGTTCGACACCAGACCACGCATACCGGCGATCTGTCGCATCTGCATCATGTTTCCTCGGGCACCCGAGTCAACCATCATGAAGATGGGGTTCGTCTTGGGGAAGTTCTCGTTCATCGCCTCGGCGACCTCGTTGGTCGCCTTGGTCCAGATCGCGATGAGCTCCTGAGTGCGCTCTTCCTTGGTGATCAGACCGCGCTCGTACTGCTTCTGGACCTTCTCGTCCTGCGCCTCGTAGCCCTTGACGATCTCCTTCTTCGCCTCGGGAACGACGACGTCGGAGATGGCCACGGTGACACCGGAACGGGTCGCCCAGTAGAAGCCGGCCGCCTTCAGGTTGTCGAGCGTCGCCGCCACGATGACCTTGGGGTAGCGCTCGGCCAGGTCGTTGACGATCTCGGAGAGCTGCTTCTTGCCCACCGAGTAGTCGACGAACGGGTAGTCCTCGGGCAGCAGCTCGTTGAAGAGCGCGCGGCCCAGCGTGGTGCGCAGGCGGAAGGTGTCCCCCTGCTGCCACTCCGGCTCGCCCTCCTCCTGCGCAGGCGGCGTCCAGCCACGCGGCGGGATGGTGCCCACCGGGAAGCGGATGTCGATCTGCGACTGGAGCGCCAGCTCGCCGGCGTCGAACGCCATGATCGCCTCGGCCGTGGAGCCGAACGCGCGGCCCTCGCCCTTGGTGTCACGCAGCTCGCCGTCGGTGGTGAGGAAGAACAGACCGAGGACCATGTCCTGGGTCGGCATCGTCACCGGACGGCCGTCGGCGGGCTTGAGGATGTTGTTCGAGGACAGCATCAGGATGCGGGCCTCGGCCTGCGCCTCCGCGGACAGCGGCAGGTGCACGGCCATCTGGTCACCGTCGAAGTCCGCGTTGAACGCGGTGCAGACGAGCGGGTGGATCTGGATGGCCTTGCCCTCGACCAGCTGCGGCTCAAAGGCCTGGATGCCGAGGCGGTGCAGGGTGGGAGCACGGTTCAGCAGAACCGGATGCTCGGCGATGACCTCTTCGAGGACGTCGTACACGACCGTGCGGCCGCGCTCCACCATGCGCTTGGCGCTCTTGATGTTCTGCGCGTGGTTCAGGTCGACCAGGCGCTTCATCACGAACGGCTTGAAGAGCTCCAGCGCCATCGCCTTCGGCAGACCGCACTGGTGCAGCTTCAGCTGCGGACCGACGACGATCACGGAACGCGCGGAGTAGTCCACACGCTTGCCGAGCAGGTTCTGACGGAATCGACCCTGCTTGCCCTTCAGCATGTCGCTGAGGGACTTCAGCGGGCGGTTACCGGGACCGGTGACCGGGCGACCACGACGACCGTTGTCGAAGAGGGCGTCAACAGCCTCCTGAAGCATGCGCTTCTCGTTGTTGACGATGATCTCGGGCGCGCCGAGGTCGAGGAGCCTCTTCAGACGGTTGTTGCGGTTGATCACACGGCGGTACAGGTCGTTCAGGTCGGAGGTCGCGAAGCGGCCACCGTCCAGCTGCACCATCGGGCGAAGGTCCGGCGGGATGACCGGGACGCAGTCGAGGACCATGCCCTTGGGGCTGTTGGAGGTCTGCAGGAAGGCAGACACGACCTTCAGCCGCTTCAGCGCACGGGTCTTCTTCTGGCCCTTGCCGGTACGGATGATCTCGCGGAGACGCTCGGCCTCCTCGTCGAGGTCGAAGGACTCCAGGCGCTTCTGCAGCGCCGCGGCACCCATCGAACCGTCGAAGTAGGTGCCGAAGCGGTCCCGCAGCTCGCGGTAGAGCAGCTCGTCACCCTCGAGGTCCTGGACCTTGAGGTTCTTGAAGCGGGTCCACACCTCGTCGAGACGGTCGATCTCGCGCTGCGCACGGTCGCGCAGCTGCTTCATCTCACGCTCGGCACCCTCGCGCACCTTGCGGCGCACGTCGGCCTTGGCGCCCTCGGCCTCCAGCTCGGCCAGGTCGCTTTCCAGCTTCTTGGCGCGGGCCTCGAGGTCGGCGTCACGACGGTTCTCGACCTGCTGACGCTCCACGGAGACGTGCGCCTCCAGGGAGGGCAGGTCACGCGTACGGCGCTCCTCGTCGACGTACGTGATCATGTACGCCGCGAAGTAGATGACCTTCTCAAGGTCCTTGGGAGCCAGGTCGAGCAGGTAGCCCAGACGCGACGGGACGCCCTTGAAGTACCAGATGTGCGTGACGGGGGCGGCCAGTTCGATGTGGCCCATCCGCTCACGACGCACCTTGGCGCGAGTGACCTCGACGCCGCAGCGCTCGCAGATGATGCCCTTGAACCGGACACGCTTGTACTTGCCGCAGTAGCACTCCCAGTCCCGGGTCGGACCGAAGATCTTCTCGCAGAAGAGTCCGTCCTTTTCGGGCTTGAGGGTGCGGTAGTTGATGGTCTCGGGCTTCTTGACCTCGCCGTGGCTCCACTGACGGATGTCGTCAGCGGTGGCCAGACCGATCCGGAGCTCATCGAAGAAGTTGACGTCGAGCACTATGCGTCAATCCCTCTCAGGGTTGTAAGTCTTGGGGTCTGATACGGGGGTCCTGGGGCCGGCCGGAGGATCCTCACCAGGGCCTCCGGCCGGACTCCCGTCAGACCTCTTCGACGCTGCTCGGCTCGCGCCGGGACAGGTCGATGCCGAGCTCCTCCGCCGCGCGGAAGACGTCCTCGTCGGTGTCACGCATTTCGATGGACATACCGTCGCTGGACAGCACCTCCACGTTCAGGCAGAGAGACTGCATCTCCTTGATGAGCACCTTGAAGGACTCGGGGATGCCGGGCTCGGGGATGTTCTCGCCCTTGACGATGGCCTCGTAGACCTTCACGCGGCCGGTGACGTCGTCGGACTTGATGGTCAGCAGCTCCTGGAGGGCGTACGCGGCGCCGTATGCCTCCAGCGCCCACACCTCCATCTCACCGAAGCGCTGGCCACCGAACTGGGCCTTACCACCCAGCGGCTGCTGGGTGATCATCGAGTACGGACCGGTCGAGCGGGCGTGCAGCTTGTCGTCGACCAGGTGGTGCAGCTTGAGGATGTACATGTACCCGATCGAGATCGGGTCCGGGAACGGCTCACCGGAGCGGCCGTCGAACAGCCTCGCCTTACCGGTCGGCTGCACCATGCGCTCGCCGTCGCGGTTGGGGATGGTGTGGTTCAGCAGACCCGCGAGCTCGTCCTCGCGCGCACCGTCGAACACCGGGGTGGCGACGTTGGTGCCGGGGGCGACCTGGTCGGCGCCGATCACCTGGAGGCGCTGCGCCCAGTCCTCGGCGAGACCGGAGACGTCCCAGCCGCGGCTGGCGAGCCAGCCGAGGTGGATCTCCAGCACCTGTCCCGGGTTCATTCGGGACGGCACACCGAGCGGGTTGAGGATGATGTCGACCGGGGTCCCGTCCTCGAGGAACGGCATGTCCTCGATGGGCAGGATCTTGGAGATGACACCCTTGTTGCCGTGACGGCCGGCGAGCTTGTCACCGTCGGTGATCTTGCGCTTCTGCGCCACGTACACGCGCACCAGCTGGTTGACACCGGGGGGAAGCTCGTCGCCCTCCTCGCGGTCGAAGACGCGCACACCGATGACCTTGCCGGTCTCGCCGTGCGGCACCTTCAGCGAGGTGTCACGGACCTCACGGGCCTTCTCACCGAAGATCGCGCGCAGCAGGCGCTCCTCGGGCGTCAGCTCGGTCTCACCCTTGGGCGTGACCTTGCCGACGAGGATGTCACCGGCGATGACCTCGGCACCGATCCGGATGATGCCGCGCTCGTCGAGGTCGGCGAGGACCTCCTCGGAGACGTTCGGGATGTCCCGGGTGATCTCCTCGGGGCCGAGCTTGGTGTCACGGGCGTCGACCTCGTGCTCCTCGATGTGGATCGAGGAGAGGACGTCGTCCTGCACGAGGCGCTGCGACAGGATGATCGCGTCCTCGTAGTTGTGACCCTCCCACGGCATGAACGCCACGAGCAGGTTCTTGCCGAGGGCCATCTCACCGTTCTCGGTGGCCGCGCCATCGGCGAGGACCTGGCCCTCGATGATGCGGTCGCCCTCGTTGATGATGACCTTCTGGTTGACCGAGGTGCCCTGGTTGGAGCGGGCGAACTTGGCCAGGCGGTACGTGATGTACGTGCCGTCGTCGTTGGCGGTGGTGATGTAGTCCGCGGAGACCTCCTGGACCACACCCGGCTTCTCGGCCTTGACCACGTCACCGGCGTCGACGGCGGAGCGGTACTCCATGCCGGTGCCGACGAGCGGGGCCTCGCTCTTGATGAGCGGCACCGCCTGACGCATCATGTTCGCGCCCATGAGGGCACGGTTGGCGTCGTCGTGCTCGAGGAACGGGATCATGGCGGTCGCGACCGACACCATCTGGCGCGGCGAGACGTCCATGTAGTCGACGTCGTCACCGGGGACGTAGTCGACCTCGCCGCCACGACGGCGGACCAGGACCCGGGCCTCCTCGAACCGCATGTCGTCGTTGAGCGTGGCGTTGGCCTGCGCGATGACGAAGCGGTCCTCCTCGTCGGCCGTCAGGTAGTCGACCTCGTCGGTGACCTGGCCGTCGACGACCTTGCGGTACGGCGTCTCCACGAAACCGAACGCGTTGACGCGGCCGTAGGAGGCGAGCGAACCGATCAGACCGATGTTCGGGCCTTCGGGCGTCTCGATCGGGCACATGCGGCCGTAGTGCGAGGGGTGCACGTCACGGACCTCGAAGCCGGCCCGCTCACGGGAGAGACCACCCGGGCCAAGAGCCGACAGACGGCGCTTGTGGGTGAGACCCGACAGCGGGTTGTTCTGGTCCATGAACTGCGACAGCTGGCTGGTGCCGAAGAACTCCTTGATGGAGGCGACGACCGGCCGGATGTTGATCAGGGTCTGCGGCGTGATCGCCTCGACGTCCTGGGTCGTCATGCGCTCGCGGACGACGCGCTCCATACGAGCCAGACCCGTGCGGACCTGGTTCTGGATGAGCTCGCCGACGCTGCGCAGACGACGGTTGCCGAAGTGGTCGATGTCGTCGGTCTCGACGACGATGTTCGTGCCGCTGTCGCCGACCGTCTCGGTCTCGCCCGCGTGCAGCTTCACCAGGTACTTGATCGTCGAGATGATGTCCTCGACGGTCAGGATGCCCGCGTCCAGCGGAGCCTCCGCACCCAGCTTCTTGTTGACCTTGTAGCGGCCGACCTTGGCGAGGTCGTAGCGCTTCGGGTTGAAGTAGAGGTTCTCGAGCAGCGTCTGCGCGGCCTCACGGGTCGGGGGCTCGCCCGGACGCAGCTTGCGGTAGATGTCGAGCAGCGCGTCGTCCTGGCCCTGGGTGTGGTCCTTCTCCAGGGTGGCGCGCATCGACTCGTACTCGCCGAACTCCTCGAGGATCTGCTCGGTGGTCCAGCCGAGAGCCTTCAGGAGCACGGTGACGGACTGCTTGCGCTTGCGGTCGATGCGGACACCGACCATGTCGCGCTTGTCGATCTCCATCTCCAGCCAGGCACCCCGGGACGGGATGATCTTGGCCGAGAAGATGTCCTTGTCGGACGTCTTGTCGATGGAGGAGTCGAAGTAGACACCCGGCGAGCGGACCAGCTGCGACACCACGACACGCTCGGTGCCGTTGATGACGAAGGTGCCCTTGTGGGTCATGAGCGGGAAATCGCCCATGAAGACCGTCTGGGACTTGATCTCGCCGGTCTCGTTGTTGGTGAACTCGGCCGTCACGAAGAGCGGGGCCGCGTACGTGAAGTCGCGGTCCTTGCACTCGTCGATGCTGTTCTTCGGCGGCTCGAAACGGTGGTCGCGGAACGTCAGCGACATCGACCCGGAGAAGTCCTCGATCGGGGAGATCTCCTCGAAGATCTCCTCCAGACCGGACTTGGTGGGGACGTCCTGACCTGACTCCAGAGCCTCCTCGACCCGACTCTGCCAAGCGGTGTTCCCGAGCAGCCAGTCAAAGCTCTCGGTCTGCAGCGCGAGCAGGTTGGGAACCTCGAGAGGCTCCTTGATCTTTGCAAAAGAGATGCGCAGCGGGGCGGTGCTGGCAGCGTTGTTCGTATTCGCGGTCGAGGCAGTGCGCGAGGCGGCCAAGAGGGGTCCTTCCGAGGGCTCGGACTCACTACGCGCTCCCCGGACCCTCACCGACGGCACAGAGACAGACCTCTTCGATTTGGCCGAAAGGCCAGGTCAGAGATGGTCCGGTCATCGATGCTGAGGCGAGGGCAGACCCCTGGTGACGGGCAGGGGGCAGCTAACAGGCAGCGCAAAGGGTCAGTGTAGCCACTTGGCGCACTGATGTCCAGTCCTGCTTTTCTGCCCGGTCTTCAAAAACTCTCGCTGCCCTCAACGTCCTCGGCATGGTGCCCTCAACGCACGTTGATACTGCCCTCTTCGTCGCCGATCCATGCCTCGGATTCGGACCGTTCTGGCGACGCGTCCTGAGAATTGCGCGCTGCGTGCGGTTCGTCAAGGCCCCCCAGCCCGAACCCTGGGGTCCGGGAGACACGACGAAGATCACCATACCCCCCGCCCGGGAAGCGGCAAGGTAACCGTGGCCGCGCCCCCAGGAACGCCGAAGAGCGACCACCCGGATGGATGATCGCTCTTCGGTGCTTGCGCGTTACAGGCCAAGCGAGGCCTGTGAGAGGTGTTACTTGACCTCGACGGAGGCGCCGGCGCCCTTGAGGGACTCGGCGGCCTTCTCGGCGGCGTCCTTGGCGACCTTCTCGAGAACGGGCTTCGGGGCGCCGTCCACGAGGTCCTTGGCCTCCTTCAGACCCAGGGAGGTCAGCTCACGCACGACCTTGATGACCTGGATCTTCTTGTCGCCGGCACCGGTGAGGATGACGTCGAACTCGTCCTTCTCCTCCTCGGCCGGGGCGGCGGCGGCCGGACCGGCCGGGCCCGCGACGGCGACGGCCGCGGCGGCGGTGACGTCGAACTTCTCCTCGAAGGCCTTCACGAACTCGGAGAGCTCGATGAGGGTCATCTCCTCGAACTGCGCGAGCAGGTCTTCCTGGCTGAGCTTCGCCATGAGGGGCGATCCTTCCACTAATTCGGCTGGTGCCGGGATGTACATGTCTGGCGGGCGTACGTTCGGCCCGCTACGACCACTTCCTGGGGCGGGCTGCCTCAGGCGGCGGTCATGATGCGAGCCGAGTTACTCGGCACCGCCCTGCTCGTCCTGCTTGGCACGGAGCGCGTCCACGGTGCGGACGAGCTTCGACGGGAGCGCCTGGAAGACCTGAGCAGCCTGAGTCTGCTTGCCCTTGAAGGCACCCGCCAGCTTGGCGAGCAGAACCTCGCGGGACTCGAGGTCCGCAAGCTTCTTGATCTCGTCGGCGGACAGCGCCTTGCCGTCAAGGACACCGCCCTTGATGACGAGGTTCGGGTTGTCCTTGGCGAAGTCACGAAGACCCTTCGCCGACGTCACCGGGTCACCGGTGATGAAGGCAACCGCCGTCGGACCGTTGAACAGGTCGTCGAGCGTCGAGATCCCGGCCTCGTTGGCCGCGATCTTGGTCAGCGTGTTCTTCACCACGGCGTACTGGGCGTCTTCACCGAGCGAACGACGCAGCGTCTTGAGCTGCGCCACGGTGAGACCCCGGTACTCGGTCAGCACGGCGGCGTTCGAGCTGCGGAACTGCTCCGTCAGCTCGGCTACCGCGGCAGCCTTGTCGGGCCTTGCCATAGAGCGTCGGCCTCCTTCCGGGTGATGAGGACCGCTCAGAAGGGGCTGGACAAACGAAACGCCCCGGCGCAGGCGCACGGGGCGTAGCTCGACCGGAATCACATACGCAATGCACGTGGTTCTGGGAGCACATCCACAGTCACCTGCGCGGGTCGTCCGCAATTTTCAGCGGATCCTTCGGCCACCGCCCCCTCTTGCGAGGACACGGCAACGACCAGCGGTCTTTGGCTTCTGTAGGAGCGTACGTGACCGGATCCCTGTCAAGCAAATCCGGTCCTGTGACGCTCAGCTGTTCTGGAGCTCCTTCATCATCTCGGCCAGGTCCGCGGTCTCCTTGGCGGGCGGCGCCTCGACGGTGACGGGCTTGTTGTAGTCGAGGAAGGTGAAGGTCATGTCGAACTTGCCCTTGGTGGCATCGCCCTGCATGCGGAACTGCTTGGCGTGGTCCTCGCCGTCGACCCACATGTCCATCTTGAACTTGTCCAGGCCCAGCTTCTCGAGCTGCTCGGTGCTCTTCTCGCGCTGCTCACGGACCGACTTGTCGGCGTCCTTGAAGGAGGCCTTGAGCTCGGCCAGCGTGACGTCGCCCGAGTAGTGGGTCGTCTTGACGCCCTCGACGGTCTCGGTGCCGACCTTCTTCACGTCCTTGGCGCCGTTGAGGAAGGAGGACATGGAGGCCGGGTTCTGGTCGGCCTGGCCGGCGCCGGGCGCGGTGGCGCCGAGGCCACCGTCCTTGCCGAGCGAGGACAGGTCGAACTTCATCCACTTCTTGCCGTCCATCTCCTTGGCCATCTCGGCGTTGCCGCCGATGTACATGGCCTTGTCGACGAGCCGGATCTCGGCGGAGCCCTGCCCGGCCGCGGTCATCTTCATGCTCATCGCGAGGTCGGGCTTGGTCCGCATGGAGGCCTCGGCCTGGACCTGGCCCTGCTCGGGCATCTCGCCCTTCATGCGGTAGCGGAAGGAGGTGATGTCCTCCGTGTTCTTCGCCGCCTTGGCGACCGCCGCCGCGGGCGTCATCTCGGGCGACTCGTCGCCCCCCTTGGAACAGCTCGCCGCACCCGCGGCGAGGGCCACGGCGGCGAGCCCGGCGCCGATGGTCTTAGGGCGCACGGAACGTCGTACGGAAATAGCCATTGATTCCCCCCAAGGAACACATGGTCGATTCACAGCAAGACCGCGAGCTTATCCGAGAGGGACGGGTGGGGTCCGTGAATTCCCTGCGGCTCAGGTGGGGTTGGTGCCCGACTGTGACAGGAGGGTCTTGAAGTCCTCGGTGTCGGCGGCCGGCGGCTTCTGTACGGCGACCTTGACGCCGTAGTCGCTGTAGTGGGCGGTCTGGGTCATCCGGCCGTTCGCCGTGCTGGTCATCTCGACCTTCTTGACCAGCAGGTTCTTCTCGTTGATCCAGATGTCGAGGGTCTCGGCGGTGACACCGGCGTCCTGGAGGCGCTGCTGGAGCTCGGTGTCGGTGACGTCCTCGACGTCGACGGTGCCGGCGTAGTGCGTGGTGGCCTGGCCGTCCACGGTCTGCCTGCCGAGCTCGCGCACGTCGTCGGAGTCCAGCAGCAGCCGCACCGACTGGTCGGGGGTGGTGGAGCGCATCTGGTCGGCGAGGTCGGCGCCGCCGCCGAGGGTCTTCAGGTCGTCGTAGGCGTACCTGAGCCAGTGCTTGCCGCCCGTCTTCGCGGCGAAGGTGTCGCCCACGCGCGCGTAGTAGGCGTCGGAGAGATAGCGGGCCTCCATGGAGGTGACGCCGAGGCCGCGCATCGTCTCGGCCGCGCTGCCGCCGGTGTAGTCGATGGTGAGGGCGCCGGAGAGGCCGTCGCGCCAGGAGAGGACGCCGTCGGCGGTGAGGGACAGCTGGGTGCCCAGCACGGTGGTGGAGCTCACCCGGGCCGTCTCGGCCCGCTCGGTGGAGCGCTCCGCGGTGCGCAGGGCCGGGAGGGCGGCGGGGGCCGAGGCCGTGGGCCGGTCCTGCTCCGGCTTCCCGGAGGAGTGGGAGGACGTGCAGGCGGTCAGTGCCGTCAGTGCGGCGGCCGTGGTGAGCCGGACCGTCGTCCTCTTCATGTGTCCCCCTGGTGCAAGTGCCCTGCTCGCACGCTAACCCAGAGCACGGCACCCGGACATGGGAACGGGCCCCGCACCTCGAAAGGTGCGGGGCCCGTGAACCTGCCGGTGGCTCAGACCGCGGCCGGGTCCTCCTCGACGAGGAGGTTGCGGGTGCGGTTGGAGTCCAGCGGAATGCCGGGGCCCATCGTGGTGCTGATGGCGGCCTTCTTGATGTAGCGACCCTTGGCGGCGGACGGCTTCAGACGGAGGATCTCCTCCAGCGCCGCGCCGTAGTTCTCCACCAGCTTGGTGTCGTCGAACGACGTCTTGCCGATGATGAAGTGCAGGTTCGAGTGCTTGTCGACGCGGAACTCGATCTTGCCGCCCTTGATGTCGTTGACAGCCTTGGTGACATCGGGGGTGACGGTGCCGGTCTTGGGGTTCGGCATGAGACCACGGGGACCGAGCACGCGGCCGAGGCGGCCGACCTTGCCCATGAGGTCCGGGGTGGCGACGACGGCGTCGAAGTCCAGACGGCCCTTCGACACCTCGTCGATGAGCTCGTCGGCGCCGACGATGTCGGCGCCCGCGGCACGAGCGGCCTCGGCACGGTCACCGGTCGCGAAGACCAGGACCCGGGCGGTCTTACCGGTGCCGTGCGGGAGGTTCACGGTGCCACGGACCATCTGGTCGGCCTTGCGCGGGTCGACACCCAGACGGAAGGCGACCTCGACGGTGCCGTCGAACTTGGACGTGGAGGTCTCCTTGGCGAGACGGACGGCCTCGAGCGGGGCGTACAGCTTCTCCCGGTCGACCTTGGCGTCCGCAGCGCGGAGAGCCTTGCTGCGCTTGCTCACAACTGCTCCTGTGTGTTCTGAAAGGAGTCGTGGTACGGGCCGAGCAGGCCCTGCCACTTCTGCTTGCCTTACGGGGGGTTGGGGCTCAGCCCTCGACCGTGACGCCCATGGAACGCGCGGTGCCGGCGATGATCTTCGCGGCGGCGTCCAGGTCGTTGGCGTTGAGGTCGGGCATCTTGGTGGTGGCGATCTCGCGGACCTGCGCCTGGGTGATCTTGGCGACCTTGGTCTTGTGCGGCTCGCCGGAGCCCTTCTCCACGCCCGCGGCCTTGAGGATCATCTTCGCGGCCGGCGGGGTCTTGGTGATGAAGGTGAAGGAGCGGTCCTCGTAGACCGTGATCTCCACCGGGATCACCCAGCCACGCTGCGACTCGGTGGCCGCGTTGTAGGCCTTGCAGAACTCCATGATGTTGACGCCGTGCTGACCCAGCGCGGGGCCGACCGGCGGAGCCGGGTTGGCGGCGCCGGCCTGGATCTGGAGCTTGATGAGCCCCGTGACCTTCTTCTTCTTGGGAGGCATAGCTCTCCGGGTCCTTTCGATTCGGGTCCTGCCTGCGAACGGGGACCACCCGAACGCAGGCATACCGCACAACGATAGCGGGTATAGATGCGCGGCCAAAAACCGAGCAGGTCAGGCAAGCTGTGAAAGCCCGCCTGACCTGGTCGGAAGCTCTTGCCGGAAGAAGCTAGTTCTTCTGGATCTGGTCGAAGGACAGCTCGACCGGGGTCTCACGACCGAAGATCTCGACGAGACCCTTGACCTTCTTGGAGTCGGCGTTGATCTCGTTGATCGTGGCCTGGAGGGTGGCGAACGGGCCGTCGGTGACGGTGACCGAGTCGCCGACCTCGAAGTCCAGGACCTGGACCTCGACCTTGCGCTGAGGCGCCGGCTTGCCCTCGGCCTCGGCGGCCTCGCGGGCGGCCTTCTCCTCGGCCTCCGGGGCGAGCATCTTGACGATCTCGTCCAGGGTCAGCGGGTACGGGTCGTAGGCGTTGCCCACGAAGCCGGTCACGCCGGGGGTGTTGCGGACGACGCCCCAGGACTCGTTCGTCAGGTCCATGCGCACCAGCACGTAGCCGGGGAGCTTGTTCTGACGGATCGTCTTGCGGTCGCCGTTCTTGATCTGGACGACCTCTTCCTGCGGCACCTCGGCCTGGAAGATGTAGTCCTCGACGTTCAGCGAGACGGCGCGCTGCTCGAGGTTGGTCTTCACGCGGTTCTCGTAACCGGCGTAGGTGTGGATGACGTACCACTCGCCGGGAAGGGTCCGCAGCTCCTCGCGCAGGGCGGCGACGGGGTCGACCGGCTCGGCCGGCTCTTCCTCCTCGGCCTCGTCCTCGACGGCCTCGACGTCACCGCCGGACTCGACCTCGGACTCGTCCTCGACGTGAAGGGCGGATTCCTCGGCGGGCTCGCCCGCCTCGGCGTCGGCAGCCTCGACCTCGTCCAGGTCCTCGTCCGCGCCCTCGACGATGTCGAGCTCGTCGTCGACAGACTCGTCGGGCTCGATGGCGTCGTTCAGGTTCTGGTCAGACACGGTGGCTGCTTCTTCCTGGATACATGGGGTGGAACATGCGAAAAGGGGCGCCGGTAACCTCGGCGCCCTTCGCTCTGTGCTCAGCCGAATACGTACTTGGCGGCGTGGTTGAGTCCATAGTCAATCACGGTCACCAGGCCGATCATGACGAGGACGAAGACGATCACCACGGTCGTGTACGTCGTCAGCTGGTTCCGCGACGGCCAGACGACCTTGCGGAGTTCGGCGACGATCTGCCGGTAGAAGGTCGCAAGACGCTTCAGCGGGCCCTTCTTGGCACGCTTGCCGCCCTTGCGGGCCTTCTTCTTGGACTCCGGCACTTCGTCCTGGGCGCCAGGCGTGTCGATGGAGCCCACGGCATCCGCCATTCGTCCTCACCTGTTCCCGGGTCGTGGCCGTGCCGCGCCCGGTTGGAGCCGCACGGCGGTGCATTGCTGTACGTACATGCGCACACATCCTGGCGGTGTGTGTAGCAGGGCCGGAGGGACTTGAACCCCCAACCGCCGGTTTTGGAGACCGGTGCTCTACCAATTGAGCTACGACCCTTTGTGTGTCCCCCAACGTACCGCATCCGACCGAGTGCTCGGTGTGCACCTGGACGCGCGGCTGCTGAAGGCCAACGAGGTGAGAGTGTACGTGGTCCGCGGCCCCTCGTCGAACAGAAAGCGCCCGTAGGGGCCTTGGGGGCGGAAGATCGCCCAGCGTGCGGCGCGAATCCGGACGGTTGTTCAGCCGTTGTTCAGTCTGTGAAACCCGTGTGCCGGGGAAGTTTCCGGTCTGGAACGATGGGCCCATGAGCGCTGCAACCCCTCCCACCGAGCGCCGGGTCTCCGCCCGAGTCGGCGCGATCTCCGAGTCCGCCACTCTCGCCGTGGACGCCAAGGCCAAGGCCCTCAAGGCCGCAGGACGTCCGGTGATCGGCTTCGGCGCCGGTGAGCCCGACTTCCCGACCCCGGACTACATCGTCCAGGCCGCGATCGAGGCCTGCTCGAACCCGAAGTACCACCGCTACACGCCGGCCGGCGGCCTCCCCGAGCTGAAGGCCGCGATCGCCGCCAAGACGCTGCGCGACTCGAACTACGAGGTCGACCCGTCTCAGATCCTCGTCACCAACGGTGGCAAGCAGGCGATCTACGAGGCCTTCGCCGCGATCCTCGACCCGGGCGACGAGGTCATCGTCCCGGCGCCGTACTGGACGACGTACCCGGAGTCGATCCGGCTGGCAGGCGGTGTCCCGGTGGAGGTGGTCGCCGACGAGACGACCGGCTACCGGGTCTCCGTCGAGCAGCTGGAGGCGGCCCGCACCGAGAGGACGAAGGTCGTCCTCTTCGTCTCCCCGTCCAACCCGACCGGCGCCGTCTACAGCGAGGCCGACGCCGAGGCGATCGGCCGCTGGGCCGTCGAGCACGGCCTGTGGGTGCTGACCGACGAGATCTACGAGCACCTCGTCTACGGCGACGCGAAGTTCACCTCGCTGCCCGCGCTCCTGCCCGAGCTGCGCGACAAGTGCATCGTCGTCAACGGTGTCGCGAAGACGTACGCCATGACGGGCTGGCGGGTGGGCTGGATCATCGGCCCGAAGGACGTCGTCAAGGCCGCGACCAACCTCCAGTCGCACGCCACCTCCAACGTGTCGAACGTCGCCCAGGTCGCCGCCCTCGCCGCGGTCTCCGGCAACCTCGACGCGGTGGCCGAGATGCGCACGGCCTTCGACCGCCGCCGCAAGACGATCGTCCGCATGCTCAACGAGATCGACGGCGTGCTCTGCCCCGAGCCCGAGGGCGCCTTCTACGCCTACCCCTCGGTCAAGGCCCTGCTCGGCAAGGAGATCCGCGGCAAGCGCCCGCAGGACTCGGTCGAGCTGGCCGCGCTGATCCTGGAGGAGGCCGAGGTCGCGGTCGTCCCGGGCGAGGCCTTCGGCACGCCGGGCTATCTGCGGCTGTCGTACGCCCTGGGTGACGAGGATCTCGTCGAGGGCGTCAGCCGGATCCAGAAGCTGCTCGCGGAGGCGCGGGACTGAGGTCGCCGCAGGAAAAGGGGCACCTCCTCGGGTGAGGAGGTGCCCCTTTTTTTGTGCGAGCAAGACCACTAAAGGGGAAAGCGGTACCGGGACGCCCGTGACGTACGGCAGGATCCTGGAATGGAGCGTGTACGTGATGTCTCTGAGCTGCCGAAAGCCCATCTGCACCTGCACTTCACCGGTTCGATGCGCCCGGGGACGGTTCTGGAACTGGCTGACAAGTACGGGGTACGACTGCCCGAGGCGCTGACCGAAGCACTGACCAGCGGGGAACCGCCCAGCTTGCGGGCCACCGACGAGCGGGGCTGGTTCCGTTTCCAGCGGCTGTACGACGCGGCCCGCTCGTGTCTGCGCGAGCCCGAGGACATCCGGCGGCTGGTGCGGGAGGCCGCGGAGGAGGACGTGCGCGACGGTTCGGGGTGGCTGGAGATCCAGGTCGACCCGACGTCGTACGCGCCCCGGCTGGGCGGGCTGATCCCGGCGCTGGAGATCATCCTGGACGCGGTGGAGACGACCTCGCGCGAGACCGGGCTCGGGATGCGGGTGCTGGTCGCCGCGAACCGGATGAAGCATCCCCTGGACGCGCGCACGCTGGCCCGGCTGGCGGTGCGGTACGCGGACAAGGGCGTGGTCGGCTTCGGTCTCTCGAACGACGAACGCCGGGGCATGGCACGGGACTTCGACCGGGCCTTCAACATCGCGCGGGAGGGCGGGCTGCTGTCGGCGCCGCACGGTGGCGAGCTGGCCGGACCGTCGTCGGTACGGGACTGTCTCGACGACCTGGAAGCGAACCGGATCGGGCACGGGGTGCGCGCGGCGGACGACCCGCGGCTGCTGAAGCGGCTGGCGGACCGGCAGGTGACGTGCGAGGTGTGCCCGGCGTCGAACGTGGCCCTCGGGGTCTACGAGAAGCCGGAGGACGTGCCGCTGCGGAAGCTGTTCGAGGCGGGGGTGCCGATGGCGCTGGGCGCCGACGACCCGCTGCTGTTCGGGTCCCGGCTGGCCGCGCAGTACGAGATCGCCCGGCAGTACCACGGCTTCACGGACGCGGAACTCGCGGAGCTGGCCCGGCAGTCGGTACGGGCGTCGGCCGCGCCGGAGGACATGAAGGCCAAGCTGCTGTCAGGGGTGGACGACTGGCTCAGTCACCCGGTCTCTTGAAGTGGGCGTAGGGCGGACAGGCCTTGAAGGAGACGACGACCTCGCAGGGGTGCCCGCCGCCGGGCCCGTCCTTGAGCCGGATCCCCGTCACCATGGCCGAGCGCCCTGCGGCGACGCCCTTCTGCCGCGGCCCCCAGCCCGCCGCGTACGCGAGGTTCACGGCCGTCAGGGCGAAGTCCTCCCGGCTGCCGAAGAGGAAGAACGTACGCGCGTGCGTGGCGTGGCGCGGTTCGTCCCGGTGGTCGGCGCGCGTTCCTCGTCTCAGGCGGGCGTCCGCATCTCTCTGCGTACGCGCCTCGTCGGTACGTACGGTCAGGGGGGCGCCTGCCTTGAGTGCGCGCCGGAGACCGGGCCACCTGCTGGGGCGCAGCCCGTACGAGTGGTGCGCGAGGACGAGGTCGACCCGCTCGCCCCAGCCCTCGTCCGGCGGGACCCCGTCCCGCAGCGGTATGTGAACGACGGTGTGGCGTGAGTACGCGGCGAAGGAGAACAGGCCGGCGAGCCGACTGAGTCCGTCGTGGTCGCCGAGGAGCAGGCCGATCGGTTCCGGTGCGGTCAGCGAGGTGTGGCGCAGGGTGTGCCGGGGCTGGACGACACGGTGTTCGTGGGGGCCGGTGCGGGGTCTGAACTCGGTGAGCCTCAGCCGCATGTGAGCCTCAGCCGCACAGCGGGGTCCTCGACGTCATGGGGTCAGCGTGACGGTCACGCCGAGTCCCCGGCAACCGAGATTCCGCGCAGCAGGGTGCCGACCAGCCGCCCCGCGAACTCCTCCACCGGCGGCCGTGCGCCGTCCGCCGTGGCGTCGTAGGCGAACGCCCGCTGCGCGCAGGCGCCGAGCAGCAGGGAGGCGGCGGCGAAGGTGTCGGCCTCGGGGGCGACGCGGCCGATGGACTGCTCGGCCCTGAGGTAGGCGTCGAGCCACTCGATCGGCTTGTGCGGGCCGGACTCCATCTCGCGCATCGCCTCGTCGTGGCGCCGCTTGAGCTGGGTCTCGGCGTACAGCGAGGCCGCGATCGGGAAGCTCTGCTCGTAGAACAGGGCGGCCTGGCGGGCGATCTCGGTGAGGTTCTCCGCCAGCGGGCGGCGGCCCGGCTCGGCGGCGAGCTCGCGCAGGAGGGGGGCGAGTCTCGGGAGCCGTTCCGCGAGGACGCGGATGAACACCTCCTCCTTGCTCGTGAAGTACTTGTACAGCGCCGCCTCCGAACAGCCGGCCGCCTTGGCGATCTCCTTGGTCGTGGCCCGGGCCAGCCCGACGGTGAGCATCAGGTCGTGGGCGGCGTCGAGGATGCGGACGCGGGCGGGCTTCGACTCCATGGCTGATTCGTCCCCTTGAGTTCGGTGGCGGGTCTTGACGAGTGGGTGAGTACTTACTCACTCTAGAGGAGGCAGAGGTGAGTGAATACTCACCCACCTACTTTCGAGCACGGGAGTACCCATGAAACTCACCGTTTTCGGCGCCACCGGCGGCATAGGGCGGGAGCTCGTCCGGCAGGGCCTGGCCGCGGGCCACGAGGTCACCGCCGTCGTACGGGATCCCGCCCGGCTGACCGTCACGGGCGAGCGGCTGGAGGTGGTCCGGGCGGACCTCACCGACGCGGAGGTGCTGCGGCCCGCCGTCGCCGGGCGGGACGCGGTGCTGTCCGGGCTCGGGCCGCGCGGCCGCAAGGACGCCGGGGTCGCCGCGCGGCTGACCCGGGTTCTGCTGGCCGCGACGGTGGCGGAGCAGGTGCGGCGGGTGCTGGTGGTGAGCGCGGCTCCGGTCGGGCCGGCGCCGGTGAACGACGGGGTGGTGGACCGGTGGATGCGGGGGCTCGTGTCCGCCGTGCTCAAGGACGTCTACGCCGATCTGAGCGAGATGGAGGCGGAGTTGGCGGCGAGCGGCACGGACTGGACGGCCGTACGTCCGCCACGCCTTCAGGACAAGCCGGTGACCGGGGTGTACCGGGTGGTGGTCGGGGGGTTTCCGGCTCGGGGGCGGTTCATCTCGCGGGCGGATGTGGCGCACGCGATGTTGGGGATGGTGGGGGACGCGGGGGTGGTGAAGCAGGGGGTGGGGGTGGCGTACTGAGGTGTCGGCGTCGAGGCGTCGGCTGCGGGGCGTCGGCTGCGGGGTGACGTCGACTACAGGGCTACGCCGACTGTCACGGGTTCGTTGACCAGGGTGATGCCGAAGGTGTCCTGTACGCCCGCCACGACCTCTCGGGCCAGGGCGAGGAGGTCCTCCGTGGTGGCGTTGCCCCGGTTGGTGAGGGCGAGGGTGTGCTTGGTGGAGATGCGGGCGGGGCCGGTGCCGTAGCCCTTGGTGAAGCCGGCCTTGTCGATCAGCCAGGCCGCGGAGGTCTTGGTGCGGCTGTCGCCCGCGGGGTAGGCGGGGGGTTCGGCGTCCTCGCCGAGGTGGTTCTTCACGCGCGCGTGGAACTCCGCGAACTGGGTGGCCGTGAGGATGGGGTTGGTGAAGAAGGAGCCTGCCGACCAGGTGTCGTGGTCGTCGGGGTCCAGGACCATGCCCTTGCCCGCGCGCAGCTTCAGGACGGTCTCGCGGGCCTGGGCGAGGGGGACGCGGTCGCCGGGTTCGACGCCGAGGGTGCGGGCGGTCTCGGCGTACTTGATCGGCGCGGAGAGGCCGTGGGCGTCCTCCAGGGCGAAGCGGACGCGGAGGACGACGTAGCGGGTGGGGTGCTCCTTGAAGCGGCTGTGGCGGTAGGAGAAGGCGCAGTCGTCGTTGGTGAGGGTGACGGTTTCGCCGGTGTGGCGGTCGTAGGCGATGACCTCGGTGATGGTGGAGGACACCTCCTGGCCGTAGGCGCCGACGTTCTGGATGGGGGTCGCTCCCGCGGAGCCGGGGATGCCGGCGAGGCATTCGATGCCGGCGAGTCCGGCGTCCACGGTGCGGGTGACGGCGTCGGTCCACACTTCGCCGGCGGCGAGGGTGAGGTCGGTGCCGGTGAGTTCGTAGCCCTTGGTGGCGATGACGAGTGCGGTGCCGTCGAAGCCCTTGTCCCCGATGACGAGGTTGGAGCCGCCGCCGATGACGAGGAGGGGCGTGCCGGTGGCGTCGGCCTCGCGGACGACCTCGATCACCTCGGCGTCGGTCGTCGCGGTGACGAGCCGGGTGGCGGGGCCGCCGAGGCGGAAGGTGGTCAGGGGGGCGAGGGGGGCGTCGTGTCGTTCCTGCACGCGGTACAGCCTACGGGGGTGGCCGGGGGTGCCTGCGGCGGCCTGTTTCGGCTCGGTGGGGGCGTGCGTAGCGCGTGCGGGTGCGTTGGGGGTCGGGGCCGGGGTGGGGGGTATCCGTCCTCGGTCCGGCGGTTGCTGTGCCTTGAGATGCGCTCGGCAACGGACGCCGGCCGCTGCGGGCGGACACCCCCCACCCCGTCCCCTTCCCGCCGTACGCGGCTTACGGCCCGCCGCGGGCGCGCGGTCCGGCGAACGGCCCGTCGTGCCGCACGGTTCGGCCACCGGCCCGTCGTGCCGCGCGGTCCGGCGAACGGCCCGTGGTGCCGCACGGTCCGGCGACCGCCCGTCCTGGCGCAGGCTCACTGCAACCCCCCAGGGGCGCGGGGAACTGCGCGACCAGCCACGACGGACCCGCACCCGCCCGACCACCTGACCCGGCACCCCAATAGGCGCCCCGCTCCAGCCCAGCGCAGCTGACCGCGACAAGCCCCCGCGCACCCGCACCCGCCCGATTACCGGACCGGGCACCCCATCAGGCGCCCGGCCCCAGCCCAGCCACTCAATCAGCCGGCCACCGTCTCCCGCACCCGCACCTCCTGCGACGGCTCCGTCACCGCACCCCGCTTCCGCGAAGGAATCAGCAGGGCCGCAACCCCCGCCACCGCCACCACCGCACTGCCGGTGACCAGCGCCGGTCGGAGGCCGTCGACGAAGGACTGTCCGCTCTCGTATCCGCCCTGCGAGGAGAAGATCGACGCCATGACGGCGATTCCCAGCGCCCCGCCGACCTCACGGAGTGCGTTGTTGGCCCCGGACGCTACGCCCTGCTCCTTGGGCAGCACGCTCGACATGACCAGGTTGGACGCGGGGGCGAAGAACAGGGCCATGCCGATGCCGCTGAGGATCAGACCGGGGAGCTGCGCGGCGTAGGACGCGTCGACGGTGACCACGGACGCCATGTACGCGAGGCCCGCCGCCTGGAGGAAGAGGCCCGTGGCCACGACCGGGCGGCCGCCGATCCGGTCGGAGAGGATCCCGGCGATCGGCGCGACGAGCATCGGCATGCCGGTCCAGGGCAGCATCCGCAGGCCCGCCTCGGTGGGCGAGTAGCCGAGGACGCCCTGCATGTACTGGCTGAGCAGGAAGATCGAGCCGAACATGCCGAGGAACATCAGGAGGCTGGCCGCGTTGATGCCGGAGAAGGCCCGGGAGCGGAACAGTCGCATGGGGAGCATGGGGTTCTTGGCCCGGGTGCTGTAGATAACGAAGGCCGCCAACAGCGCGGTGCCGGTGAACAGGGCCAGGAGGACGAGGGAGTCGGTCCAGCCGTCGGAGGGCCCGCGGACCAGGCCGTAGACGATGCCGAAGAGACCGCCGCTGGCGAGCAGGGTGCCGGGGAGGTCGAGGCGCGCGCCGGTGCCGTGGGACTCGGCGAGGCGCAGGCGGGCGAGGGGCAGCAGGGCGACTCCGAGCGGGACGTTCAGCCAGAAGATCCACTGCCAGGAGATGTGTTCGGTGAGGCTGCCGCCGATGAGGGGTCCGGAGGCCACCGCGAGTCCGTTGACGGCGCCCCAGATGCCGTACGCCATCCCGCGCCTGGCGGCGGGGACCGCTGCCGTGAGGAGGGTGAGCGTGAGGGGCATCATGATCGCCGCTCCCACGCCCTGGACCGCGCGGGCGGCGATGAGGGAGTCGATGCCGGGGGCCAGGGCCGCGGCCGCCGAGGCGCCGGTGAAGATCGTGAGGCCGATCAGGAAGAGGCGGCGTCGGCCGAAGCGGTCGCCGAGTGCCGCGCCCGTCATGAGCAGGACGGCGAAGGTGAGCGTGTAGGCGCTGATCGTCCATTCCAGGTCGTGCAGCGCTCCGCCGAGGTCCTCGCGGATGGAGGGGAGGGCGGTGGTGACGACGAGGTTGTCGAGGGCCGCCATGAATCCGGCGACGCTGGTGATGACGAGGGCCCAGACGGCTCCCCCGCGACGTGCGGTCGGTGCGGCTTGTGCTTGCTGTGACATCGCTCCCCCAGCGGGTGTGATCGGCGATTAGTTATTGATTACTAAGTTTCTCGATCATGAAAAGGCGCCGGTGACGCCTTGTTTCTCCGAAGTTCCTCAGTGCTCCAGTCGGCCCTTGGAGCGCGCCGACGGGTACAGGCCTTCCCAGACCCGGTGCTGGGGCGGGAAACCCATCGCCACCAGGCAGTTGATGAGCATTCCGTACGCCAGGAAGGTCGTCGTCTCGTTCATGTCGGCGCCGAGCGGCAGGTGGACGGTGTCCCACAGCCGCATCCAGTCGGTCCGCACCGCCTCGCCGAACTCGCGGTCGCCCTCCTGCTCGGCGGCCCCGACCGCGACGTACATCTGCATCTGCATCAGCAGCACCTCGGGCCGCTCCGTGATGACCCGGGTGTACGCGTCCGCCATGGCATGCAGGGCCTCTTCGCCCTCCAAGCCCTTCGAGGCCTCCGCGAAGGTGCGGATGGTGTCCTCCATGCAGCGCTTGGCCACCGCCAGGAAGATCGCCTTCTTCCCCGGGAAGAGCCGGAAGAGATACGGCTGCGAGACCCCGACCCGCTTGGCGATCGCCTCGGTCGAGGTGCCGTGGTAGCCACCGCGGGCGAACTCGATCGTCGCCGCGCGAATGACGCTCTCACGCCTCTCTTCTGCACTCATCCTGACCATGCAAGTAAGTTAGTACTCAATCACTAACTCCGTCAAGGGCTCCGGAACTCCTCCTCCCCCTCACCCGTTGTCGCAGGCAGGGGGCCAGACGCAGGTAAGGAGCGCCCCGCAATGGAGAGCGCCCCTTACCAACCAGACCCGACCCGGCCCAACCAGGCCCAACTCGGCCTGACCCGTCTCAGGCCAGCCGTACGACCGCCCGCGACATCCCCAGCACCTTCTGACCCGCGCTGGTCGCGGTGAGGTCCACACGGACCGTGTTGTCGTCGAGCTTGGCGGCGACCTTGCCGCTGACCTCGATCGTGGCGCCCTGGTCGTCGTTCGGGACGACGACGGGCTTGGTGAAGCGAACCCCGTACTCGACGACCGCGCCCGGGTCGCCGGTCCAGTCGGTGACGACGCGGATCGCCTCGGCCATGGTGAACATGCCGTGCGCGATGACGTCCGGCAGTCCGACCTCCTTGGCGAACTTCTCGTTCCAGTGGATGGGGTTGAAGTCCCCGGAGGCCCCCGCGTACTGGACGAGAGTGGCACGGGTCACGGGGAAGGACTGGGCGGGCAGTTCGGTGCCGACCTCGACGTCGCCGTATGCGATCTTCGCCGTCATGTTCTTTGTCACGCCTCCTCTGCCGCGCGCGCGACCAGCTTGGTCCAGGCGGTCACGACGTGTTCGCCGGCCTCGTCGTGGACCTCACCTCGGATGTCCAGGATGTCGTTGCCCGCCATGGACCGGATCGCCTCGATGGTGGAGGTGACGGTGAGGCGGTCGCCGGCACGCACGGGGCGGACGTAGGCGAACTTCTGGTCGCCGTGCACCACGCGGCTGTAGTCCAGGCCGAGCTGCGGGTCCTGCACGACCTGTCCCGCGGCCTTGAAGGTGATCGCGAAGACGAAGGTCGGCGGGGCGACGACGTCGGGGTGACCGAGCGCCTTGGCGGCCTCCGGGTCCGTGTACGCGGGGTTGGTGTCCCCCACGGCCTCGGCGAATTCGCGGATCTTCTCCCGGCCCACCTCATAGGGGTCGGTGGGCGGGTAGGTCCGCCCCACGAAGGACTGGTCGAGCGCCATGGGCTCGGCACCTCCTGGTTGCTCTACTGGCCGGTATCGGGTCTCTCAACGACGCGAGGCCGCCCCCGATCTCTCGGGGACGGCCTCGTGTACGAGCCTGATTTATCGCGTTTCGCGGTGCGCGGTGTGCGCGTTGCAACGCGGGCAGTGCTTCTTCATCTCCAGTCGGTCCGGGTTGTTACGCCGGTTCTTCTTGGTGATGTAGTTCCGCTCCTTGCACTCCACGCAGGCCAGCGTGATCTTCGGGCGGACGTCGGTGGCAGCCACAGGAGTGCTCCTTGACGAACGGATGGGACGATTAACGCATAGAAGAGTAGCCGATCGAAGGACCGACCCCACAATCGGCTACTGTCTGTAGCGGTGACCGGACTTGAACCGGTGACACAGCGATTATGAGCCGCTTGCTCTACCGACTGAGCTACACCGCTGCGATGCGATCAGTTCCCGTCTCGCGACGGGAACCTCTCACACCAGAGCCCCAATACGGAATCGAACCGTAGACCTTCTCCTTACCATGGAGACGCTCTACCGACTGAGCTATTGGGGCGAGCGATGAAGACATTACACGCTCCGCCGCCGTTCGCCCAAATCCGTTTCGCGGAGCCCTGGGTGCCTTGATCCACGGCGTTCCCGGCCGCCTCACCGGCCCCTCCCGTACGGCGGACCACACCGGTACGACTATTGCGCTCCTCCCCGTCAGGGGTGCGCCGCCACCCTAGGCTCGACTCACTCTGCGTGATCTTGCGTCCTCTTGCGCGGTTCCGGCGGCTCCGGGCCCCGCAGCCCCGAGCCCCTGGAGCGCGATGCCCGACAGCCACCCGCAGCCGTCCCACTCCTCGTCCTCGTCGGGTGCCGCGTCGTCGGGCCGGTACGAGGGCGCGGACCTCCTGTTGTGCGGTGCTCGGCTCACCGACGGCAGAACCGTGGACGTACGGCTGAGCGGCGGGCGCATCGAGGCGGTCGGCACCGCCGGGAGCCTGGCCGTGGGCGGCACGCGCGCGTGCGGTGCACGCGTGGACCTCAGCGGCTACCTCCTCCTGCCCGCCCCCGCCGAGCCCCACGCCCACGGCGACACCGCGCTGTCGGCCGACGTCGAGGGGCCCGTCTCCTTCGATCCGCGAGAGGTACAGCGGCGGGCCACGGAGGCCGCCCTCCTCCAGCTCGGGCACGGGGCGACCGCGCTGCGGGCACATGTCCGCGTGGGTGACGTCCAGGGGCTGGGCGCGCTGGCCGCCGTACTGCAGGCACGGCGATCACTGCGCGGGCTCGCCGAGTTGACGGCCGTGGCGATGCCCAGGGTGCTGACCGGGGTGGCCGGGGCGGAGGGGCTCGCGGTGCTGCGGGACGCGCTGAAGATGGGCGCCTCGGTGGTGGGCGGCTGCCCGGACCTCGACCCCGATCCGACGGGCTACGCCGAGGCGATCCTGGAGGTGGCCTCCGAGCACGGCTGCCCCGTCGACCTGCACACCGACGCCACCGACCCGGCCCGGCTCGCCCGCCTCGCCGCCATGGCCGGGGGGCTGCGGCCCGGCGTGACCCTCAGCCCCTGCGCGGGCCTCGACCACCTCCCCGCCGAGGTGGTCTCCCGCACCGCCGACCAGCTCGCGGCGGCCGGAGTCGCCGTGGTGTGCCTTCCGCAGGGCGGCTGCGCGGGCGTGGACCGGCGGGGCACGGCTCCGGTACGGCTGTTGCGCGCGGCCGGGGTCCGGGTGGCCGCCGGCAGCGGTGCGCTCCGGGACGCCTGCAATCCGGTGGGCCGCGGGGACCCGCTGGAGGCCGCGTACCTGCTCGCCTCGCGGTACGGGCTGCGGCCCGAGGACGCCTACGACACCGTCAGCACGTCGGCGCGGGCCGTACTCGGGCTGCCCGAGGTCCGCGTGGAGGCGGGTTTCCCGGCCGAACTGCTCGCGGTACGTGGCGACCGCCTGGCCGGCGCCCTCTCCCTGGCGTACAGCCGGATCGTGGTGCACCGGGGGCGCGTGGTGGCACGGACGAGCGCGGTGCGCGAGTACTGCAACTCGGCGGCGGCAGCGGAGTTGGGGCTGCCTCGGCAGGGGCGGGGGGAAGTGTCGTAGCGGCTGCGGGCGCCTTTGTGGGGCGCGGGTAGCTGCGCGGGCGGCGGGCAGGACGCAGCGGCACCCGCACGCGGTTTGCAGCCGCTGGCGAAGCGGCCCAAAGACCTACGGGCGCACAAGCGCACAGGCGCGCGCGGCTGTACCGGCGTACGGTCGAAGGCATGCGCATTGTCATCGCTGGTGGTCATGGTCAGATCGCGCTGCGGCTGGAGCGGCTGCTCGCCGCGCGCGGGATCAAGGCGGCGGGGATCATCCGCCGCGCGGAACAGGGCGACGACCTACGGGACGCCGGTGCCGAACCGGTCGTGCTGGACCTGGAGTCGGCCTCGGTCGAGGAGGTCGCGTCGGCTCTGCGGGGCGCGGACGCGGCGGTCTTCGCGGCCGGCGCGGGCCCGGGCAGCGGCGCGACCCGGAAGGACACCGTGGACAAGGGCGCGGCGGTGCTGTTCGCGGACGCGGCGGTCCTGGCGGGCGTACGGCGCTTCGTGATCGTGTCGTCCATGGGCGCGGACCCACGGCACGAGGGCGACGAGATCTTCGACGTCTACCTGCGCGCCAAGGGCGAGGCCGACGCCTACGTCACCAGCCTGGACGCGCTGGACTGGACGGTGCTGCGTCCCGGCTCCCTCACGGACGACGCGGGCACGGGCCTCGTGCGCCTGGAGGCACACACCGGCCGTGGCTCGATCCCGCGTGACGACGTGGCCGCCGTACTGGCGGAGTTGCTCGACACGCCCGCGACGGCCGGGCTGACCCTGGAGCTGGTGAGCGGTTCCACGCCGGTGTCGGTGGCGGTGAGGTCGGTGGCGGGCAACTGAGGACGGCCGCCGAACGGGATGTCTTCGCTCTGCCCTGCCGGGCCCGGACGTGGACTGGCCGAAGGTGCCGAACATGCCGAACATGCTGGACGGCGGCCGGCTGCATGGTCGTGAGGCGGTACGCGCGTACTGGGCACGGCAGTTCACAACGGGGCGTCCCCTCGTACGGCTGGAGGGGCTGCGGTCGGGCACGCTGCGGAGCGATTTGCGGAAGGTCCTGTGGGCGGGGGCGTAGGCGCCCGGCATGTCAGAACAGGGGCAGCTGGCCGGGTACGACGGGGACCGCGTAACCGTCCAACGACGGCTGTACCGCTCCGAGTTCCGCCGGTCTCCGAGAACCCGGACACGAGACGAGCTGCCCTCTCTCACGCGCACCGGGCGGATCGTGCCGGGCGAAGCGGCCGGCGACGACAGCAATCTCGCGACGGCACTCGGGGCAGAGCCTGCGACGACTGGACATGCAGTCAGTGTGCCCTGGGTGGGCGGGGTTTGTGCGTGGGGTCGTGGGGGTGGGTGGGCTGATCGGGTGTGCCGGGGGTGGGGGTCCGGGGTCCGGGAGGGGTGGGGTGCGTTGGGGAGGTGGCGTGCGCCAGGGCTAGGCGGACGGTGGGGGGCGATGTGGAGGGGAGCCGCGGTGGAGCGTGCGGTCGCGGTGGGGAGCGGGGGCGGAGTTCCAGCCACTACCGCTGCATGCGCGCAGCACTGCACGGGGACCACGATCGTGTGTCCTGACTCCGCGGCGACACCGCCCGGTGAGGCGCATCACCCTGTTCCGCCGCACCTTCCGGCGCCGGGACATGCGAAACGAAGAGATCCCCTCCGCTCTACGTTTCCGCAGTTCGGAGGGGATCTCTTTCTCAGCGTGGCGGCGCCAGGATTCGAACCTGGGAAGGCTGAGCCGGCAGATTTACAGCGGGCTACTCCGGCCCCGCGTCACCTGCAGCATTTCTTGACACATCCGTTCGTGGGGGAGGCTTGGGGGAGGGATCTCGGAATCAGCCGCTGTCCCCGGAGCGAGACTTCAGCCATTCCATAACCTGTAGGGACTGCTCTAGCTCTGGTCCGCGCACTTCGGGTCGGGACACGGCAAGGGTGCGGCTGATGCTGACGGCTTCTTCGACGGCGGCCAAACCGTCCTCACGCCAGCCGAGGTCCCCGAGCCGAACAGCGAGGTTGTTCAGGCTCGTGGCGAGGTCGGGGAGAAACGCGTCCGGGCGACCCTCCGCCAAGGCGCGGTAGACAGCAACGGCTTCTTCGATGGCGGCCAAACCGTCCTCATGCCGACCGAGGTCCCCGAGCCGAACAGCGAGGTTGTTCAGGCTCATGGCGAGGTCGGGGAGAAACGCGTCCGGGCGACCCTCCGCCAAGGCGCGGTAGACAGCAACGGCTTCTTCGATGGCGGCCAAACCGTCCTCATGCCGACCGAGGTCCCCGAGCCGAACGGCGAGGTTGTTCAGGCTTCCAGCGAGGTCGGGGAGAAACGCGTCCGGGCGACCCTCCGCCAAGGTGCGACGGATGCCGACGGCTTCTTCGATGGCGGCCAAACCGTCCTCACGCCGACCGAGGTCCCCGAGCCGATTGGCGAGGTTGTTCAGGCTCGTGGCGAGGTCGGGGAGAAACGCGTCCGGGCGACCCTCCGCCAAGGTGCGACGGATGCCGACGGCTTCTTCGATGGCGGCCAAACCGTCCTCACGCCGACCGAGGTCCCCAAGCCGAACGGCGAGGTTGTTCAGGCTCATGGCGAGGTCGGGGAGAAACGCGTCCGGGCGACCCTCCGCCAAGGCGCGGTAGACAGCAACGGCTTCTTCGATGGCGGCTAAACCGTCCTCACGCCAGCCGAGGGCCCCGAGCCGAACGGCGAGGTTGTTCAGGCTTCCAGCGAGGTCGGGGAGAAACGCGTCCGGGCGACCCTCCGCCAAGGTGCGGCTGATGCTGACGGCTTCTTCGACGGCGGCCAAACCGTCCTCACGCCGACCGAGGTCCCCAAGCCGAATGGCGAGGTTGTTCAGGCTTCCAGCGAGGTCGGGGAGAAACGCGTCCGGGCGACCCTCCGCCAAGGCGCGGTAGACAGCAACAGCTTCTTCGATGGCGGCCAAACCGTCCTCACGCCGACCGAGGTCCCCAAGCCGAACAGCGAGGTTGTTCAGGCTCATGGCGAGGTCGGGGAGAAACGCGTCCGGGCGACCCTCCGCCAAGGCGCGGTAGACAGCAACGGCTTCTTCGATGGCGGCCAAACCGTCCTCATGCCGACCGAGGGCCCCGAGCCGAACGGCGAGGTTGTTCAGGCTCATGGCGAGGTCGGGGAGAAACGCGTCCGGGCGACCCTCCGCCAAGGCGCGGTAGGCAGCAACGGCTTCTTCGATGGCGGCCAAACCGTCCTCATGCCGGCCGAGGTCCCCGAGCCGATTGGCGAGGTTGTTCAGGCTCATGGCGAGGTCGGGGAGAAACGCGTCCGGGCGACCCTCCGCCAAGGCGCGGTAGGCAGCAACGGCTTCTTCGATGGCGGCCAAACCGTCCTCACGCCGACCGAGGGCCCCGAGCCGAACGGCGAGGTTGTTCAGGCTCATGGCGAGGTCGGGGAGCTGCGCTGTATCGGCGGCCACCTGAGCGCGATGATGCTCGACGAGTCGGATGGTGAGCTGGAGTGACAGTTCGCCGAGGCGGTGACTGGTCTCGGGCAGGGCATCACACAGATGCTCAACAAGTTCGGAGGAGGTATCCGGGGATTCCGCGATGGTGTGCAGTGCGGCCAGCAGCGGCTGCGGATTCTCGGTCTGAGGGACGGCTTGCACAGCCTCGCTCGCCAAAACATCCGGCTTCGATACGCATAGCGCGGTGAGTGCCGCACCGAGTGGCTGGAAGGTGCGATGGCTGGTGGTACGGGCGTAGACGGCCACTAGCTGGGCGAGCTGGGTGTGGGTGGCGCCAGGAAGGATCGTCGTGGCCAGGCCGGGGTTCTTTTGCAGGCGTCGTCCAACATGTTGTTCGGCCAGGCGATCTGGTTGCAGGCTGCCGAATGGCAGCTCACCGCTCCCGGGATACAGGCCGGCGATCCAGGTCCGGGTGGCACTGATCCGGTCCGGGTCGGCGGTGCCGATGACGCGGCGCAGCAGCGCATCGGCCTGCTCGCGGTCACCGGCGCCGGCAAGGAAGACCGCGGCCAGGACGTCTTTGAGGCTCTCCAGCCGCGGCAGACCCGGCGCGTTGGCACCGCGCTGCCAGTAGCTGCCCTCGTGCGCCAGCAGGCGATCTTCCACCGAAGGGGCGAGCATGGCGGCGGACTGGTCGGCGATGACGGGATCGGCTGCGTCAAGGAGATCGGCGAGCGCAAGCATCTGCAAGGTCAGGGCATGGCCCAGTCCCGGATGGGCGGCAGGGGCGGACAACCGGGAAGCCAGCGCCCGCCAGTCGGACCGCTCCTGGCCGACGACTCGCGGCAGGCGTTCGGCGAAGGCGGCCACCGCCTGGCGGTAGGTCTCCGCCCACTCCTTGGGATCGGGCTGGAGCGGGGAGAGCGGGGTGGTGACCGCCGCGCCCAGCAGCTCCTGCGCCAGCCCGCTGGTCTGCAGGTCCTCCCACCACTCGCCGGCGGTACGCGCCAGCAGCAGCACCTTGAACGCTTCTCTCCCGTCGTGGCGGGCGGCGGCCTCCCACACATGCGTCAGCTGCTCGGTTCGGGTCTCGGCATAGTCCACCACCAGCAACAACGGAACCGAGGCGTCTTTGAGGGCCGCGATGTCGCCGCCGTCGGCGGTGCTCCGCAGCCATAGCGTCGTCCACCCGGCAGCCTCCAGCCGTGCAGCCAGCTCATACGCCAGGCGGGTCTTGCCCTGCCCGGCCGGCCCCGTGATCAATCTGACGTCGAAGCCGACCCGGGCACACCAGTCGTCCAGCTCCTGCAGCAGCGCCTGACGGCCGTGGAAGCTCACCACCTGCCGGTCGGCACGCAGCAGCGCTGCCGGCGACTTCGCAGGCCCGGAATAGGCCGACTCGGCCAGGTGCTGCCACTCCACCGGCTCCAACCGCGGCAGGGCGCCGTACCCGCCCTCCCGCAGGGCCTGACGGAACTCAGGATCGGCCAGCAGCACATGCACCGGCACCGCTTCCAGCTGGCTATGACGCCAGCCCCTGGGCGCGACGGCCAGGACAGCCGCCAGCAGGTCGCCGCAAAACAGCGCGGCCCCGGAAATCCCGCCCCAGGGCGAGGCGTCATCCTCCAACTGCTCCGGGGACTGGCCCCCGACCTGCATCACATAGCGCCCGCCGCCCGCGCGCGGGGCGGCCGTCACCCTTCCGAACGGATGCCAGGACAACTCTGGGCTGCCCTGGCGCTGCACCACCTGCGGATATCCCCAGCTCTCGCAGGCCACCCCGGGGGTGTCGGTGACCAACCGGCCCCAGCGAAGTGGCACGCCGCTGACCGGGACCCAGGCCTCATCCGTGATGTAGAGCAGTGCCGCGTCATCGGCCTTCTCCGGCGTGCCGCGCCAGACGGCCTTCGCCCGGTACTCCCGCGGCGGCTCGTGCCTCGGCAACTGCACCACGACATCGCCGCCCACGGCGGGGGTGCAGTGCGCGGAGGCCAGCACCAACCGCGGGCCGATCACATATCCGGACCCCACAGCGGGCCCGGCCACACACACCACCCGACGCTCATCCATGCCGCATCCCCCGCCAGCCGGCTCAGCCCCGAGCTCGGCCCACCGTCCAGTCGCCTCCGCCACGCTGCCGCGGCTGCAGCGAAATCGTCACCCGGTGCGTCCGCCCCTGCTCCACGGCGCCCCGTGCCTCCGCGCTCACCACCCATGCCTTAAAGCCGGCCTTGGCCTCCGCGCTCTCGCGCAACTCCACGGCGAACTCCAGCTCCACGGCACCAACCTTGAACTCCACGTCCTGCCCGACACCACGCGCGGCTGCCTCCAGCAGCTCATCACGCAACGCCGCGACAGCATCCGCCAGTTCAATCTCCATCCCCACTGCCTCCTCCGCACCCACGACGGTGCTCCCACGGCCGCCCGCGCGTGTGTCAACCAGCGGGCTGCCTGCGAGGTTGGCACAACGACTCTGTGCACTGCAGTGGATTCCGCATTTCTGACCAACACGTTGAGACCGAACTCCATGGACGCAGAGAGACGTTGTGACGTGGCGGCCTTCGAGGGGGATCTCGCGGCAGACGGACACCCCTCAGGTGCCCACCACTCGCAAGATCGACATAGGTAGACGCGCGCGCCATCCCGGGGGCACAGGTACCAAGACCGTCTCAAGGAATGAAGGCCCATCAGCAGACTTACTGCGGGCTCCGTTGGCCGCCTACGACCTGGGAAGTTCCGTGCAGCCTCCGCTGTCGGGGAACACCTGGGGGAGAAGCCGCTCAGCGACCGCCTCATAGCGGTGCCATGAATGTAGGAGGTACTGCGGTCCAGGCCGGCTGTGGTCATCTCGGGCCGCCCTCCGACGGCCTACAGCCGCCCCGCGCGGGGGCCCGGCGGATTTACTGTCCTCTCAAGATCAAACATTCGCACCCCGTCCGACCAGCAGGGATGCGCATGCACCGCTCAACATACCGACTTCTCGTCCACATCTCGTCCAGAGCCGGGTACCCGCTCCAGTTCTGCTGCGGCCCGGGAGAGGATGCAAGATCGCGTGGGCTGAGCCAAAGCTGAGCTGGCAAGTGACTGGAGCGCGGACCTCGAAGCACTCCCACTCCGCTCCCCACTGCGTCTCGCCGGTTGATGATTTGGGCTGGCCCTCTACCCCCACGGAAGCGCGAGGGGGCGCTTGCACCACTCACTCGCCGGTCGCGAGCCTTAGGCAGCTGCCGGCAACGAAGGTAAGTCGATTGAACTCGTTGCCGAGTGCCTCAAGGTCATCGATGTCAATACGCTCGAACTGACCTTCCGCCTTCAGGCGCCTGTTGCGCATAGTGCCAGCGATCCCGTCACCCTCCCAGCCGATCGCGCCGTGAACGTAGCGGTGACGCCGCTCGAAGGCCTGCTTCGCCTGGGCCAGCAAGGCCCTGAACTCCTCTTTGCCTTCCTCCGGTATGTCATTGCGAGCATCCACGAGGGCACGGCAGGCAGTAATGACACGGCTTGAGCTCTCACCACTGATCAGCAGAGCGCCATAGGGGCTGCCGCACAGCTGCTTGACGGTCAGCTCGAGGTACATCTCCAGCGTGGCGGCTTCGCGGATCATGCGCCCCAAGAGGTTGTCGAATCGCTGCTGTCCGCCTGTGATCCACTCGTTTGCTTTCGTCACTAGCACAGGGTATTGCGCTTCTAGGCGCCTCGCATCGACATATTCGAGCGCATCAGCCTCGCCCTCCCAGTCGCACGCGGTATGGGCTTGGACGCCTCTTCGAAGAGCCGATTTATCAACCTATGATGAGTTAGAGGCGAGTCGGAGAAACGCTCCGTGGATGGCGGCTCACCGCACCCATCGTCGGCATGGCGCTGAGGGGCACCTTGACTTGTCGCCGGACACCTGATAAATCGACCTGATGTCGCTGGACTTCTCTTGCCAGGCTGGTGGAGACTACCCCGCATTCGTCTCGCTCGCACATTGCGAGATGCGCGCCTGTACCTGTGGGTGTCCTACGATGTCTGCTGGCAGTCTGGTGCTCTCGCGAATATAGGCTCGGCAGATTTGTTCGGGAGTGACACCATGAGCGGTAGCCAGGTCCGCTCCTTCGAGATGGGCCCTTGTCAGCATCGCCCCGTCGAGATTCGCCGAGCTAAAGGTCGCCCCTTGGAGCCGGGCATCGCGGAGCTGCGCGCCAGAAAGGTTAGCCCCCGTGAAATTTGCTTGGCGTGCGTCGACCTTATTGAGGTCGGCATCGTAAAGGATTGTGCCTACTAGTTGGGCGTTTGCGAGTTGGCTACCCAGCAGGGCGGAGTCGTAAAGTTCGGCGTGAGAGAGGTCTGCACCTTTGAGGTTGCAATTGACCAGCACGGCATCATGTAGGTCGGATCTGTTGAGCGCGGCACCTGGCAGTTCCGAGGAAGAGAGTTGGACACTGGGCGCGTAAACTCCGACCATCTGCACCTCTCGAGCGTCCCAGCGAGTCAGGTCAAGAGTACGCAGGTCTGCTCGATAGGCTGCCTCTTCCCAATTCCGGCTAAGTACGGTCAGCGCAGCACGGATGTCTTCGGGAAGGGGAACTAGGGGTGGCGGGTCCGACGGTGGGGGGTCAATGCGGCCACCTCGCCTTCTTGCAGCCGCCAGTTCCTCTTCTTCCCGCAGAATTTCCATGATCTCGGGAGCAGACCCATCCAACCGCTTCCGGACATAGGCGGCCAGCACCTCGGCGATGGTGCCGCGGTCTCTTTCCGAGTCCCTCATGATCCGTTCGAGACTGTAAATTCCACCAAGCTTCTCGGGTGCCCGTTCAGCCGCGAGAAGCTTGATGGCTTCGACATAGCGACCGGTGACCTGTCCCTCTCGGGTGAGTTCAGCCTGCCGCTCATCGCGCCTTTGAGCTTCGCGGACGGTGGTCTCGAACTGCTTCTGACTTTCGGCGAACTGCTGCCGAGCGTGTTCGAACTGCTGCTGTTCGAGTTGGTGTTTCTTGTGGGTGTAATAGAGGCCAGCTCCGGCGACAAGGCCAGCTGCGAGGGCTACGAGGCCGGTGCGGAAACCGGTGATTACGACTCCGTCGGCGGGCCCGAGTTTAGTTTTGCGGATGTGGAGGCTGTCGAACCACCAGGGTCCTTGCCAGAAGAGGAGCACGAAGATGGTGGCGCCAGCGATGAAACCGAGCGCAGCGCGGCACAAAGGCCAGCGAGTTGGCTTCCGGTTTTGGCCATCGCCGTCTTTGGTGGTTTCCCCGGATTCCCTCAGGATGGACAGGAGCACCCAGGCAAGGACGAGGGCTGCAAGGACGAGGCCAGCGACTGGATAGTGCCGAGTCTGGGTCAAGTCGACGGCTAGTGCGGCGTTCATGCACAGCATGATGTCCCGCCTGGGAACAGGCTACGCGGGTACTGCCGGTTCCTGAGGAAAGGTTGAGGGTTTCCTCGGCAAGCCGCCCCAGCGTTGGACGGGATGATGCCTCCGTGCCCCTTTCCAGAATCGCTGGCGCCGTGATCACCCATGGTGGCCGTGTCCTGTTGAGCCGCCGCAGCGCCCCTGCGGGCGCACTGCTGTGGACGTTTCCCAGCGGCAAGGTCGAGTCGAGCGAGACTGCTGGCCAGGCGACAGCCCGTGAAGCGATAGAGGAGGCTGGCGTCGTCGTGGCACCGCTGGTCCTGGGCGAGCGGGTACATCCCGGCACTGGCTGGCGCGTGGTTTACGTGGGGTGCCGTCCCCTGTCCGGCACCGCCCACCCGGCGTCTCCGCGGGAAGTGGCGGAGGTGCGGTGGGTGCGGCTCGGCCAGATCCCGGAGCTCATCCCGGCCGGGCTGTATGGACCAGTACAGGCGTATCTGGACGGCGTGATGCGGTAGCCGCTCCGGGCGCACGGAGGCGCCCAACACAGAGTGGCGTGGGGCGCTTCACATCCTTTGATGAGCCGTCGCTTCTGTGCCTCGAACTCTTCATCGCTGATCAGCCCTTGTTTCCGGAGTCCGGCGAGTTTGGGGATCTCGTCGGCGACGGAGCTACTGAACTTGAACGGGTGAGCAACGTTCGCCCTGTCGTGATGTGTCTCCCAGTTGCTGCGCCGGCGGGCCCCAGACGGGTCTGGTGCAGGTTCGGGTGACAGGTCAGGTCAGGTCAGGTCAGGTCAGGTCAGGTCAGGTCAGGTCAGGTCAGGTCAGGATGTCACCCGATCGTGCGGCAGACCCTTGATGCGGTTCAGGGCCCTTCGGGGGCTTGGGTATCCGCCCCTACGCCAGCGCAGAGCGATCTCCGCGTCTCGCCTGTGCTCGTGCCGACGTCGCGCGTATCCTCCAAGAGTGACGTCTCAAGCCCTGACCGACTGGAGCGCCAAACGCGCACTGTGTATCGACCTTGCTTGGCAGATGCACTCGGCCCAGGTGGCGGCGACTACGGCCGGGTGGGAAGTCGACCAGGCGCTAGCAGTCGTTCTCCAGCGTATGGCGACGGAGTTTCAAGGATTTTGTCGCGCACTGCACGACGAAGCAAGTGAGTTCTTCGCAGTGACTGCATCTAACGGTAATCCACAGCTCGAAAGCACACTCCGCCAGCTACTTACTAAAGGCCGAGACGTCGACAAAGGGAATGCGCACAATGAAGCGATTGCGCGTGACTTTGCGAAGTTTGGATTCCTTTTTTGGCCCGCCATGACTGCGGCCGACAGTCGCGCCAGGACCTGGCCGACAGAACTCAAGAAAATTACCGAGATGCGCAATGGTGTCGCGCACGACGACGTGGCGAAACTGCGCACATTGGCGGGTGAAGGCTACTTCCTGAATGAGCCCACACTGAAAGCATGGCAGACAAATCTGGACGATGTCGCCACAGTGATGGACGACGTGGTTGGTCTATCCCTCGGGGCACTTTTGGGGGTTCCACGGCCATGGTGAGGAACGAAATGACTAATCGTGACTATGAAGTCGGCGATGCGATCCTAGTGCCATGGGGACTTGACGTCGTACAAGGAACTGTCACAGGAGCATACGGGGAGGGGCAAGGTCTCCGGGTGCTCGTTGAAGTGGACCTCGGAGACGGAAACACCGAAGTATTGCCGTTCCCTCCTCGCGTCCTTGAGGTTGCCCAACAGCCAGAAGAAAAAGGCCCACCAGGAACTTGGGTACAGGCGTCACGATATGAACAAAGCCTAGCTCGCGTACTGAGTAAGATCCTACATGCCCATGTCCACGAATGGGCTGGCGACGTTGAGGTTAACGCGCGACTCGGACAGAATCGCGAGATTGACCTTCTCGCACATTTGCCGGATCGCTTGCTTCTTGTTGAGGCAAAGCACTACGGAGAGACACAGCCTTTCAACATCTCCGTACTTAACCAAATGAGGACGTACCTGAGAGGGCAATACAGTACCCCCGGAGTCGGGTTGATCGTCACCAACGTCAAGGTGCATCCAGAGGTAGCGGTATACGCGGAAAAGTACCGCAAGACTGGTGTTCCCGTATGGGTTGTCAGTTGGCGCGAGTGGGACACTCCAGTGGAACTAGAGATGGCCCTGGCTGAGGCTCTTAGCTTCCCTGTTCCAGGATAAAATACTTCTGGACTAGTGGTGCCGCGCCGATACCGCTAACCCCCAAACACCACCCCCCTCGGCCGCAACTCGACGGACCGTCAAGGTAAGCCTCCGAGCCGACGACATGTGAGCCCTGGCTGATGCATATGCCTCAGCCAGGGCTCACACATATTAAGATTATGGCAATACTCCACAATTCGCACTATTAGCGCAAGCTTGCACAGACCTTCCCGGAGGAGAAGTGCGGCCGCACATGACCCTTTCATCGGCCTCTCAGGGCTGCTCTCAGCACGGAGCCACAGCAGCCTCGTGACGATGGAAACCGCGGCCACGATCGGCAACCAGCTTGCCGGGTAGCCAAACCGGCGTGCCCTCGCGTGCCCAAGTCGCCATACTTTAACCATGACACTGAACGTCTCCACCGAGCGCCCGTTCCGAAGCCCACGACAGCTACTTGAACTGGTTACAGCAATTCGCGATGCGGGCGAACACGATGAAAACGACTGGATCGAATGGAAATCTACCTACGACCTGACCAAGAAGGACGTCAAGGCAACGCTGGCCCGTCACATCATCGGCATGGGCAATCGGATGCCCGAGAAGTCATCATCAATTTGCCAGGGTTACAGTTACATTGTGATTGGAGTAGAACCGGGAAGTGTGGAAGGAGTCACAAGTATCGACCTGGCAGATCTTGACTCCGGACTTCAATCCTATCTTGGCCATCAGGGTCCTGAGTGGTCTGCAAGCTACGTAACCCTTGATGGCTTCACCATCCTAGTGATGACCATCGAGCCGCCGCAAATGGGCGACCCAATCCACACCCTGAATAAAGAATTTGGCAATTACGCCGCGGGAATGATTTTCGTACGACGTTCAGGTCGCACCGTCCAAGCGAACCCGGGCGAGGTACTCTCACTGACCCGAAGGGCAAAAGAATCCACATCCTCCACTCAAAACATGACACTCAGGCCGCGCGTCGAACCTGTTGAGATCCCTTTGTGGAAGCTGGACGAATACCTCAACCAGCAGCTCGCGGCACGAAAAGAACAAGTACTGCACCCCGCGAACATAACACGCCGATCTTCCCCTCTAGGTATGGCCAGCATGGACAGTCGCACCGAGGAGGACTACCTGGAGGAAGCAGACGAACACTTGAAGGAGTACAGCGAATATCTTCTGAACATTTCCAGGCAGTGGTACGCCCGAAAGGGGGCCGGGGAACTTGAGCTCACGATCTCCAACCCCGACCAAATCAGCCACCAAGGCGTCCGAGTAGAGTTGGGCTTCCCAGTGTGGTTGAAAGTGATTCTCGCGGAGGACTACACAGCGGAGGAATTCACGCAACCGCGCCCGCCAGAACCGCTGGGTACCAAATACCCCATCTTCACTGGAAATCACTTCGCCAGCTCGATCAATATTCCATATCGAGAGTCCGGCGAGATCAGTACTGCTATCGAGCCCGGCTCGGCTGTATTCAATGTAGCTAGTGTCAGGGCTGAAGGTCATGCACGATTGCCTAAGCTTCACGTCATCGCTGATTCATGGAACTATGACGAAGCAGTAATTACTTGGGCGATCACCGCCCTCAATAGCGGCGGTCGAGCTAAAGGAACCATTCATCTAACTCAAGTGGGTGAAGTGACTATTTCCCAGAATAGCGATTCGTGAACTTCATTCTCCGGAGGCCTTTGGCTCACGCAGACGAGACGCCGCCATCCGAATTTTCCAGCGAAATCTCATAAGGCGTGCACGGAAGCCGTATTCAGGCTCAACGAGACCGACACGGCTACTGTCCGGGCCAAGCCCTGCCGGCAGGATGGAACCGAGGCGCAGGGGGCTGCCACCTGCGATGAGGACTGAGTTGATTCGAGCCTGTTGCCGGTACCGCTCAATCTCCGAGGGGTCATGACACACCTCCGGGTTGGCACCCAACCGGACGGGGGCCAACGCTGGGTATCCGACATCGGAAACTCCCACAACCCAGGTCCGGTAGCCGCCCGGGCGACCGAAGTAGTGGCATTCCGCGTACGAGTACCGTTGGGCGCCCACAGCCCACAGGACGGGCCCTTCGACATCAGGGTTAGGAGCAGGCAGAGAAGACAGGCAGGACTTCCCTAGCCGGACGACATGGTCGGTACCGACCATGACCGCAGGTCGGAAGATCCTGCTACGAGTCGTGATGCTGTACATCTCGACCTCGTCGTCCTCACTACACCAAGTGGTCAGATAGGCCATCCTGCCCAGTGGCCAAGTGCGGACGGTCATCTCTCGTTCGACGGTCCCGAAGTCTCCGGTGTCGGGTACAACGGAGTACTCCTCGATGCTCCGCTTGTACTGCCACGCGGGCTCACCAAACAGGTCCTTGGCGTACTCGTGTCTGACGTGCGGAGCCAGCTTCCGGAGGTTCTTGACAAAGAACGCTCGTTTGCCAAGCGTGTGGCGCCACCACCCACGCACGGTGTTGTAGAGGCCGATGCTGGCGACGATGATCGCAGCAGTCGTCCAAACGTTGAGCTTGGTGTCGAAGGTTGGTAGCCACTGCACGGCAGCATCCTGCCGCAACAGGAGACATGGGAAGCTTGAATCGGACGGCGGGCAGACTGAGAGGGAGAGCGAGTGTCGCAGCAGGCCAGCCCCCGAGGGACTTATCTATGGGTCGCAGACGCGGTGAAGGCCAGGATTGAGGCGGAACCAACGATGACGGAGCTGCCGTCTGCTGCTGATCTGATGCGCGACTACAAGATCTCGCGCGGCGTCGCGCTCCGAGCGTTCGGGGTCCTCCATAAGAACGGCATCGCCGAGCCAGTACCGGGTGGGCGGTGGCGTGTAGTACGGGCCGGAGCACCAACAGATCAACGCCCCCTGGAAGAGCGCATCGCCGACATCATCACGGCTGAGGGGCTCGAAGTGGGGGAAGCCTTCCCGAGCGCTTCCGCTTTGGCTGGCCGGTTCGGCGTCTCGCGCCCCACCGTGACCAAGGCGCTGGAGAAGTTGCAGACCGCCGGCGTGCTGGCGGGCGGCGGACAGGGCAAGGTGCGGACCGTCCGCGCCGTGCCGACGCGAGAGGAGCGTTCGTAGCTTGCCGACGTTGACCGAGTGGGCCTATCCCCTGGCTGAGTCTCTGCTCGCCGAACCGCTTCCGCGGCGCTGGAAGCACTGCCTCGGCGTAGCCGAGCGGGCGCGGACGATCGCGCTCGTTCTTGACCAGGACGCGGATCTACTGGAGGCCGCGGCGGTACTGCACGACATCGGCTATGCCCCGGACCTCGCCAAGACGGGCTTTCACCCGCTGGACGGGGCTCGATACCTCCGGGATGCGGCTGGTGCCGATGAACGGGTCATCAACCTGGTTGCTCACCACTCCTGCGCCTGGCTGGAGGCGGAAGCCCGCGGCATGCGCGAGGAATTGGAGGGCGAGTTCCCCCGCGAGAGCGCGCACCTGAACGATGCGCTCTGCTACTGCGACATGAACACCACACCGGACGGCACGCCCACGAACCCGATCGATCGAATCAATGAGATCACCGGTCGGTACGGACCGGAGAGCCTGATCGGGCAGTTCATCCGCCGGGCCGAACCCGAGATCCTGGCTTGCACCTCGCGCGTGCTCGAACGAGTCGGCGCCGCCAAGCGTCAGCCGATGTAGGGGGTCGGGCGCGTCCGGTCCATGGCGTGCTCGATTCGGAGCCGCATCGTAGGGTGCACGTCCAACGTCGTCAGGTCCGCTGGGTCGACCCAGCGGACCTGAGTGGTCTCGTTGCTCGTACGAAGTTCGCCGCCGACCGGTCGCGCGCGAAAGCAGATGCTGAACTGCTGGCGCACCTCGCCGTCGTCGTACTGCATCACGTGCCCAGGGTCGGTGTAGATCCCGGACATGTCGACGACTTCGGCCTTTACGCCCGTCTCTTCCCAGACCTCGCGCACCACGGTGCCGCTAATGGACTCACCGACGTCGTGCCCGCCGCCGGGCAGGGCCCAACGGCCGTTGTCAGAGCGCTGGATCATCAGCACCTGTCCCGCATCGTTCTGCACGAATGCCACGACGGAAGGCACTACCGAGTTGGCCGGCGGGGCGTCGGGGTCGTGAAGGTAGTCGATGCGTCCCATGGCTCATGCTCCTGTGATGTCGTCTTCGGTCACTGGCCTTGCGCCTTCCCAGGTCTGCTGCACGCTATTGGCGAATGTCTCGAAGAGTCCCGCCCCGGGGAGTCGCCGTAGGTGCAGGACAGGAGCCAGGTAGGCGCCGATGCCGTACACATGCGTGTTCACGAGCATCTCGTCATCCGCTCGGTAGATCGAGTTGTAGAGCACGGTGTCGTGCAAGCGGAACGCGATGTCGGGGTGGCTAGTGAACAGAGGGCTGTAGTTGACCAGGGCGTTGCGAATCTTGCCGTCCATGATGCGGTGGCCTTCGTCGATGCCGCGCTGGATGACGGCCTCACACGCGGGGTCGCCCATCAGGACGCGAATCGCGACGCTCTTCGATTTCGCTTTGAGGACAGAGAGGAAGCGCGGATCTTCGGCAAGGCCGATGCCTGCGTAGACCAGGATGTCGATGCGCTCCTTGGCGCGCTCGCACATCTCCCGCCACAAGTCCGTCGGTACGACGTGGCGGTGCGGGTAGGCCGTGACGATCTCCGCTTTGCTCAGGTCAGTTGCGGACTCCTGAGTCCGGGAGTCGTCCCACAGCATCGTTACGTCGACCTGGAGTGCTGTCGCCGTCGCGTACTGGTGGCGCCGGTACGGCACCTTGCCCTGCGTGACCCAGCGCTCGATGGTCTTGGGGATCACCCCGATCTCGGCAGCCAGATCCTGGATCGTCATGCCGCGCGCCAACAGGGCAGACCTCAGTCGTTCGTTGGACACCTTTACCCCCGCGTGGACTTCTAGGGACTTCTTGACCGTAGCCAGATGATTTCGAGCTGTCTACGTACGGGGTGACTAACTCCCCTGACCTGGGGCGATTCTGAGTGTGCGCCAAGAAGTACCGGCGCGAAACCCAAGCGGATCCGTGCTTGTACTTGACGGACCACCATGCAGTACCTGTAAAACAGGTACTGCATGCGAACGGGCCCCGGATGGGGCAGATCCGGCGTGTGCACCAAGCAGGCCGTTCCTTGAGAACTGAAGAGTGATCGTGCGGGGCTGACGCGAGAGCGGCGGTCACGGCAGGTGCCTAGGGCGAGGGTCCGGGTGGCAAACCGCCGTGATGTACGAAGCTCTCCCCCTACGCGCCTGGCAGGCGCCACCCCATCGCGGGTGTGGGGAAGTACAGCAGGCCCCAACGCACGTGGCGGGATGAGAAGACCGCCCCCGAGACGACCGGGTGATGTCGTCGGCGGCGCAGCCACCTGCATCGGCTCTGGAGAACATCCCTTTGGGGTGCCACCTGGTGCATGCCGCCCTGCTGGCGTCAGAGCAGTGACGATGACGCGCCCGATTACCCGGCTCGGGACCGGTAGTCCGTAGCAACGGAGCGCCGGTGAAGCCGCATCCCTGCTACCTGAGGGAGGTCGGCGTGAGCCGACGACATACACGGGCGCTGCCGGGTGGACCGGTCGGCGGCGCTTGAAGCCCTCCCCGGTCCGCCTCTTCCTGGTCTCGCGGCGGCTTGCGCTGCGGCCGGTTGCCTCTCCTCGCCCGTCCGGCCCGCACCTGGTGCGCTGGCTGCATGGGCGGGGCGGGGGGAGCCGGAAAGTCCGGCCCTGAGCGGTCCCCCGGGGTGCGACCCGAGGGACCGCGAGCAGGCACCTGATGTGGAGGCACCTGTGATCACCAGTCTGACAGACGCGGAACGGGACGAACTGTCCCGCAAGGCAGGCGAGGCGAACAAGCGCAGCGAAGACAACGCCCGTGCTCGGGGCGGCCGTTGATGGCCGGCGGCGAGCACGAGAAGACGAAGGATCCGCTGCCGCCGCGTCCGCGCGGCCCGCACCCCTACTGAACATCTCCACCGCACTGACGGCTCCGGCCGGGTTCGACTCCCGGCCGGAGCACTCCGGCCCGCCGCATCGCGCGGCGGCGCCGTACTTCCCGGACCGGCCGCCGCCCTCTGGTGGGCGCGCTCGCGGCTTCCGGCTTTCTTCGTCCCTTCGACATGGGAGCTCCCATGCACAGTTACGTCGGCGGCCACCGGGCCGACACCCCAGAGGACTTCGTCGAACTCGCCCTTGGCACTCCCGCCGAACTCTGGCTCGGAGTCGACGGCGAGAGCGAGATGGAGCGCGCGGCCCGCCTCGACGCGGCCCGCGACATCCTGGCGGACCCCGAGTACGGCAGCCTGCCCGACGACCTGATCCGGCTGGCCGCGCGGGTAGTCGATGAGAACCCGGACCTGTTCAACGTGGTCCCGCTGCCCCGCCTCGCCCGCCGCCGTACGGCGCGTCGGGGAGTCGCGGCATGAGCGAGGGTCTGACATTGGACGACCTGGCCGTGCCGCTGCGGGCGCTGCGCCTGCTGGCTGCGGACTTCGGGTACCTGTCGGCGCCGGCCGTAGCGGTGTCGACCATCTACCCGGACCGGTTGGAGCTGTCGTTTCACGACGACCTGTCCGGCTTCGAGGCATGGCGCGAGGCCCTGGGCATCCCGCCGGAGGCCGTGGTCCACCGCGAGCAGAGCAACGGCCACACCCGCGTCCTGACAACAAGCGTCGGCCGCGCGGGCACGGTCGTGGACCTGGTCGGATACGGCAGCATCACCGCCCCGCAACCGGCCGGGGCGACGACCTGATGTCCGTCACCTGGGGCAAGTGCTATGACCCGAACGGCGCCCGCCTCGGCATCCCCACCTGGCCGTGGCGGTACGCGCCCGACGGACTGGCGACCAGACGGCAGTTACGGGCCCGCGGATTGCGCCCCGGCGGCCAGCCGATCGCCGGCCAGATACTCCGGCCCCGCTACCGGCGTGGACCGCTGGTCGCCTACCTGTACCGGCTCGACAAAGCCAAGCCGGTCCGGCCGATGACCCCGGCCAAGCGGCGGGCCCTGGCGTGCGCGATGCGAGCACGCCGGACCTGCCCGCAGTGCCGCAAGGACGCCGGATACGTCATCCCCTCATCCCTCGGGGTCTGCGTCCCCTGCGCCTACCCCGACGACCAGAACAAGGAGTGATCACATGGACTGGAAGGAAGTGCGAGCCGTGCTGCGCAGGACGGTGCATTGGAGTCTGCCGGCCGGACTGACCGGCCTCTCGCTGGGCTGGACGGTCTACGCGGTGGGGGAGATCCTCTCCCACCAGGCGCCGGCGCCGCTCGCCTACACCGTGGCCGGGATCTACGACGCGGTGTGGCTGTACGCGCTGGCCATGGAGACCGCCCACCGCCGTCAGGGCTCCAAGGCAACGCTGCCCACCGCCCTAGGGTGGCTGTTCCTCGTGACGTCGGTCGGAGTGCTGTTCACCCACGGCCTGCTGTACGCCACCGCGGTCGTCGCGGTCATCGGCGCCGTGGTCCCGGCCGCCGCCAAGGCCACGCTCATCATGGCCGTGGAACGGGACGCCACCCGAATCTCCCGCGAGGCACAGGCGCAGATCGACGCCGTGCGCAGCGCGACGCGGGACCAGGTCGCCATCGGCCGCGCGGTCACCCGCGCCAAGACCGACCGCCAGACCACCGCGGCCGTCCTGGAGCGCGAGGAGCACAAGGCCCGCGGCAAGGCACAGAAGGTGCGCCACGAGGCAGCCGAGGAGCTGACCAAGCTCACCGCGGAACACCCGGTGGCCGACGTCCCGCAGGCGGTACCGGCGCTGTTCTCGGACGAGGATCTCGCCCGGGTGTTGGGCCAGTGGTCGGACGGGGGTGTGTCCCCCGCCGTGTCCCCGGGTGTGTCCCCTGTGTCCCCCCAGGTCAGCCCCGTGTCCCCGGTACCCGAACTGACCGCTTCCCAGGGCGAGGGACACACCCCGCTCGACTGGTCGGCGCTCGCTCGGGTGGCGGCCGTGGCCGGCGTCGACACCCCCGAGCCAGGCGAGCCGCTGAGCGAGGAACAGCTCACCGTCGTGCTGCGGTGGCTGCGCCACTCCGAGAACCCCCCGCTCTCGTACCGCAAGGCCCTGGCCGCGTACCGCGCGGCCGGCTTCTCCGCGAAGGAAGAGCGGGTGCGCAAGGCCTACGCCGCGCTGATCGACGCGGAGGACGCACAGCCCTAAAGCAGCGTCCGGCACACACCAATGACGGCCAGCCCAGGACTAGTGGGCTGGCCGTCGTTGCGACTGCCGGAAGCAGTCGACACCAGTGAAGCAGACCCGGTGAGCCCCGGCGAGCGGCACGTTCGCAGACCCGGCGCAGACCCGGCGAGCCTCACGGAAACCCACCAGACCAAGTGCGGGCGGGCCGTGCCCGCTTGCGCGAGATCGTGAAGAACGGAGGGGTGTGGGAAGGAAGCCACAGCAGAGCAAGGGCGAGGACACCTACGGGCAGATGACCGGCGCGATCGGCGGCCTGGCGATTGCCTTTGGTGCCCTGGCCGCCATCAAGGACAAGTTGGGCCTGTCCTGGCCGGTCACGGTCCTGGGCACCGCCGGGACGCTGGTTGCGCTGGGCTATCTGGCCTGGAGGATCCGCACGGGCATCCCGCGCCTGTGGGCGCACCGCCCGCAGCCGAAGACCGGAGCCCCGCAGGTGGCTTTCACGCAGGAAGCCCCCGCCGTATGGCAGGGAACGCCTGAACAGGCCGCCGCAGCGGGGCCGACTCCCGGTGGTCCCGCAGGTGAGACGCAATTGCCTGCCGGAACGTCCCCGGGCGGGAGCGAGAGCCACCCGCAACTGACCATGCTGCTCAGCAGGGTCGGGGCGATCGCCAGGAACGAACAGGTCCGCGCCGGGGACGCCACCATCGAGACGCTGCCGGGCATCGGCACCGTCTACGACTTCCTGATGCCGGAGGGGCGCACGCACGACGACGTCGCGAAACGGCTCGACCGGATCGCGTCGATGTTCGGCGTCACCCGCCTGCACCTGAAGCTGGAGACATCCCGCCGCAGCGAGCGCCATGTGCGGCTGCTCGTGCTGAACGAGCCCCCGTTCAGCACCGCGTTCCCCGCACCGACCCGGCAGGAGATCCAGTCGTTCGCGGGGGTTCCCCTCGGACACGAGGTCACCGGCCGGCTCGCTGGGGTGCCGACGTTCGACAAGGCGTCCCTGCTCATCGCCGGCATGACGCAGATGGGCAAGACGACGCTGGTCAACGGCCTCATCACCTGTCTGCTCATCGCGTACGGCGAGTTCGATCTGTATCTGCTCGACGGGAAACTGTGCGGGCTGACCAAGTTCGAGAAACTCGCCGTCCGTTACGAGGCGTCCGACGATCCCGCCGTCCTGGAAGACATGCTCGATGAGCTGAACTCCCGCGTGGACCGCCGGTATACACAACTCCAGGACGCCATCCGCAACCGGCAGCCGGCACCGGTCTTCAAACCGGTGTTCTTCATCGTCGATGAGGCCGCCGACTTCTACACCGACAACGGAACCAAGGAATCGAAAGAGCAGGTCCGCCGGGTAGAGGACAAGTCCCGGTCCCTGGTCTCGAAAGCCCTGGAATCCGGAATCGCCACCGTGATGCTGACCCAGCGCCCGGCAAAGGACGCGATCCCGGTGAAGGTACGGGATCAATTCCTGTACCGAATGTGCCTCTACGTGGCATCGGAGGGCAGCGCGAAAGTGGCCCTCGGGGATTCGTACTTCGATACGGTCGCCCCGATCCACCCGGCGCTTCTGGACCCGGATGTCAAGGGACAGGCCGTGCTGTTCGCCAACGGTACGTCCACCCTGCTCCGGGGGTTCAATTTCGCGGATGAGGTCATCTGGGACGTGGTCGATGAGGTCCACGCCCGCCGCGAAGCAGCGATCCCGGATTCTCCGCTGAAGCAGGCAATCGAGCTGATGCGGAACACCGGAGTGGACTTCATGCCCACGCCCGACCTGGCCCCGGCCCTCGGGATCACGGAAACCGATCCGACCGAACGCGGAAAGCAGCTCTCGCGTCTTCTGGACGGGGTTCCGGCGCGCAAGACCACGCAAGGCCGCGGCTACCGCCTGACCGACCTCACCGCCGCCGCCATGGCCACCACCTGACCGCCACGGGCACCGCCCGCCCACCGCCACCGCACCGCCACAACCGCCACCCCATGGCGGTGGCATGGCGGTGCCCGGCCGAGGTGTGGCGGTGCCCTGACGGTCCTGCATGGCGGTGCTGACCAGCACAGACGATCACAAACCCAGGAAGGAGGGAGGAACCTCGTTGCGTGCCTCTACAGCCGTCACGATCGGCATAGGCGCGACCGCGGCCGTCGCCGTGGCCGCTTGCCTGCAAGCAGCCAGCGACGATCCCGCGGGAACGCTGCTCAGCCTGTCCGTGCCGAGCCAGTACAAAGCCCTGATCCAGGCCGCGGGCAGCACCTGTCCGGCGGTCACGCCGAACCTGCTCGCCGCGCTTCTCACCCAGGAATCGAATTTCAACCCGAAAGCGCGCTCGCAGGTCGGCGCGGAAGGCATCGCCCAGTTCATGCCGTCCACGTGGGAAGCCCACGGCATCGACGGAAACGGCGACGGTGAACGCGACGTGTGGGATCCCGCCGATGCAATCCCGTCGGCGGCCGAATACCTCTGCTCAATCGCCAAGGACGTCAAGGACGTTCCCGGCGACCAGCAGTCCAACATGCTCGCCGCCTACAACGCCGGAAGCGGAGCCGTCCGCAAATACGGGGGCATTCCCCCGTACAAGGAGACACAGAACTACGTCCAGTCCATCGAGGCACTCGCCAAACAACCCTCCAACGGAAAGACCGCAACCGCGGATCAGGGCGTCACTGCTCTCAATGCGGCGTACGCGATGCTCGGTACGCCGTATTCATGGGGCGGCGGCAATGCGAACGGTCCCAGCACCGGAAACTGTTGCTCGCCGATGGGCCGCTCCGGTGCCAAAATCACCGGCTTCGACTGCTCGGGGCTCACGCTCTACGCCTACGCGAAATCCGGAATATCCCTGCCCCGCACCGCGGCACAGCAGTACGCGGCTTCCGAACCGGTAAAGCCGGAAGACGCGCTCCCCGGCGATCTCGTCTTCTACGGAAAGACCGCCGCGGGAATCCACCACGTCGGCCTCTACATCGGCGGCGGCTACATGCTCGACGCCCCCCGCCCCGGCACGAAGGTCCGCATCGACCCCCTGGACACCATGACCGACCTGTACGCCCTCGCCCGCCCCACCCCCCAGCAGAACCAGGAGATCTGACCCATGAACAAGTCCCTCCTCCTCGCCAAACCCGTCGACATGTCCACCGGGTTCAAGGACTTCTTCGACAGCATCAGCCTGACCGGCGCCGGCCTGGTCACCAAGGGCATTGCCGCCGTCATCGCCGTCATCGCCCTCGGCATGCTGTTGAAGACGTCCAGCGACCCCAAGGGCGCCCTGCGCAAGGGGGTTGCCGCGGTCGGCACGCTGGCCGTTGCCGTCGTGCTGGCCCTCTACGGCGACACTCTCTTCTCCACCGTCACCCAGGCCAAGGGCTGACGCCCATGGCAGACAAGGAGAACAAGTGCAGTCTGATCGCTGGACCGATGCGGGGCCTCTGCGAGGAAGACGCACGGCGTCGCGCAGGCGGCGACAGTAGCACTGGCGGCGGCATCACAGACGGTGCCTCCGACAACGTCCGGGACTTCGCAGAGAGCATCATCAAGAAGATCAACGCGTTGGTCGCGCCGAAGGACGCGTGGGCGCCGAAGAGCGCGGACAGCGCCCTGTACGAGCCGTTCCTGTGGCTGGGTCAGCACCTGGCCGTCGCCATCTTCGCGTGCGTGGTCGTCGTGTGCGGCCTGACCGCCTGGCAGGGCGCCCCGCGCCTGCGCCAGATGGGCGCCTCGACGGGCTGGACCCTGGCGGCCGTCGCCGGCATGGCGACGGTCCCGGGGGCGGTGATGATGCTGAACAAGGCCGTAAGCACCGCTTTCACGGCCGCGTTCGACAGCAACGAGGCGACCCTGTTCAAGGCCATCCTCCATGACCTCCAGCACGGCGCGGACAAAGACGTCCCGCTCGCGAAGCTGCTGACCGTCTCCGCACTCGTGGTTGCTCTGGCCCCCGCCACACTGGTGTTCATCACCCGCAACCTCGGCATCCTCGCGTTCGTCTGCATGGCCCCGCTCGTGCTGGCCTCGCTGGCACGCGGGGGCGACACGACGGCCGTGAAAACGTGGGCGATGCGCCTGCTCGGGCTGATGTTCTGCCCGTTCGCCCTGCTGCTGGTCTCCCCATTCGTCACCCTCGCCCACGGCTCGCTCGTGGTCGACACCGTTCTCCTGCTCGCCGCGGACGCCCTGATGCTGCGCATGATCTTCCACGGGATCCCGTACTTCGGACCCCAGATCGCGCGCGGCGCCCGGACCTTCGTGGAACGGCGCACCGACAACCGGGCGGCCCACGCGGTCGTGCGGGCCGGCGCCCCGGACGTCTACGAGCAGGAGAACACCCCGCACCGCAGGCGCACCGTCAACACCCCCGGCCGGGCCGTGCACCAGGACCGCGGGGTCCTGCTCGCCGCCTACGGCGTCCGGCAGCCAAAGCGGCCGGGACGGTTCACCGCAGAGTCCGCCATCGCGCGCCGTCGGGAGCAAACAGCTGACTCCCGCTCCACAGCCCGAACCGCCGCACGCCGCAGCCGGTCGGCGGCTTCACCGCCCGCACCCGGCGGCTCTTCCACCCCGTAACGAGCCCCTCCGGGCCCGGCGTTCTCCCCTCCCGCCCGATCGCGGAAAGGGGCGGAGCGCCGGGCCCGGGGCGGTTCGCCCCAAGCTTCCGGAGGTTCTGCCCCATGTACTCCCTGACACCCGGCTACCGCATCCCCGCCCTCCAGCGCGGACTGAGCCCGGCCGAGACCCTGCTGACCCGGGTGAACGCCGGTGTCGGGAGCGCCGTCCTCGCGTCCGCGATGATCTCCCCGCCCCCGCTGTGGACGTTCGGAGCGGTCGGCGCCGCCGGGGCCCTGCTCAACCTCGCGCCCGGACCGCGCTCGGTGGCCCGGTGGGCGACGGTCGGATACCGGCACCTGCGCGAGCGTGCTGTGCCCGTATCGATGACAGCCCAGCCCGGCGCCACGGCGACATGGGCGCTGTACCCGGACCACGGCACCATGCAGGACGACCAGCGTCGCACCGCCTTCCACGAGGCGTTCTCCCGGGCGCTGACGTTCGCCGGCGGGCAGGCCCGCCACGCGGGCGTCCAGGTCCACGTCACCCACCACGCCGCCGTCGGCGAGTTCACCGACCACACCCAAACCATCTCCGTCCACGTCCCTAAAGGGCTGGTAGGACAGCCGGACCGGCTGCTGGCCACGCTGGAGGGCGAGTTCGCCCGCCTCGGAGCGCTCACCCCCATCGACCCCGAGCCGCTGCCCTCCGTCGCCGACCGCGGCCCCGGGTGGGTCGGATTGGAGGACGGACGGTACGCGGCCACCACCCGCATCACCGGCTGGCCGGACGAGACCGGCGGCGACCTGATGGGCAAGTTCCTGCTTGACGACCAGGCAGAGCGCTCTTTCGCGGTGCTGTACCGGCCGCTGCCCGCGGGCCAGTCCCGCAGGTCGGCGAAGTGGCAGGCCGCGGCGAGCGAGGCGTTCACTGCCGACAAGGTCAAGCAGGACGCCCACCAGATCGCCAGCGGCACCACCCACGGCGCCCTCGTGCAGGGCGCCACCCTCGTGGACATCGACGGCTACCTCACCGTGTGGGGCGACAGCCCCGAGTCCGTCACCGAGGCCCGCTGGCAAGCCTCCCTTGCCGCCGACCGGCACCGCATCCGGCTCGACTGGCTGCCCGGCCAGCAGCACCGCGCCCACGTGATGACCACCCCGCACGGCGCATCCACCCGGAAAGGGGCGATCCTGTGATCCGCCTGCCCTCCAACCACGCCGCGATCACCGCACCCCTCATCGCCTCCAACACGGCCTTCCCCGGCATCCCGATCGGCCGCTCCCTGCTGGACGGACGCGCCTTCCACCTCTCGCCCGTCCTGACCGACGCCGCGATCCTGCCGTCCACGAACTCGCTCGCGCTGGGGGGACTGGGCTCCGGCAAATCGACGACGGCCAAGACCCGCATCCGGCGGGAGATCCTTGACAACGCCCACCAGGCCGTTGTCATCGACTCCTTCGGCGAGGACAGCGCGAGCGGCGAATGGGCGCCCCTGACCCGCTCGCTTGGCGGCCGGGTCATTGAGGCCGGTTCCTTCACCCTCAACCCGTGCAGCGATCTGTTCCCGCGCGAGGTCCGCGAGCAGCTGGTGCGCTCCCTGATCGCCGCTGTCGAGCCCGGCGCACTGACACACCAGGCCGCCCACGCTCTTCAGCACGCTCTCGCCCACCCGAAAGCGACCTCGCTGAACGGGCTGGTGGATGCGCTGGTGGCGCCGGAGGACGGCCGGTGGCCGGCCGCCAAGCTGACCGAGTGGGGCGAGGGCCCGGCGATCGCCCTGTCCCGCTACACCGAAGGCTCCCTGACCGGCCTGTTCGACGGCCAGGACGCCAGCCTCCCCGAGACCGACCTGCCCGTCCTGTCCTTCGACTTCAGTCGGCTGGACCGCAACTCCCCGGCGATCCCGTCGCTGATGGCCGCGATCTCCTGCTGGGCTGAACATGTGTGGCTGCGCCAGTCCACCGCCGTGCACCGCCACCTGGTCCTCGAAGAGGCGTGGCAGATCCTGCTGTCACCGGCCACCAGCGAACTCATTCAGCGGTTGCTGAAGAACTCCCGCAAGGCCGCGCTGTCGCTGGACGTAGTGATGCACACCCTGTCCGACCTCGGAGAGGGCAAGGCGCAGGATCTGGCCCGGCTGTGCGAGATCGCCCACGTCGGACGCCTGGGACCGGAAGAAGCCGCGATCGTCGGCGCCCTGCTCGGACTGCCTCAGGCGCTCATCGACATTATCCCCACCCTTGAACCCGGCCAGGCGGTGTGGAAGGTCGGTCCCGACTACGTCGACGTCGTCCAGACCCTCCTCACAGAGGAGGAGCGCGCTCTCACGGACACGTCCTCGCAGCGCCGCAAGGCGCAGCAGGCCCTAGTCCAGGAGCTGGCTGTCGAGCAGGACACCGCCACCACCGCGGCAGAGCCGGTCACGAAGTCGAGTGAGGGCACCGCAGCCGTCGACCCAAGCGAAGACCTGTACGCGCCGTTCACCGCGGCCGACGACAGCTGGGACTGGAAGAGCCTGCCGCCCAACGTCATCGGCACCCTGACCCGGCACGAACGCGTCCTCCAAGCCGCGCTCGCCGGCCGGTGCGACGAAGCCGCTCAGCTGGCCGCCCTCTACGAGCGCGAGGACATCACCACCCACGGCCTCAACTCCCCCCAAGCGCTTGCCTGGTGGGAGACCCGGGCACAGGTGGCCGACCTTCGCGGAGAGCGCCGACAAGCCGGCCAACTGCGCGCTACCGTCGCCCGCATGGGCACCGACGACGCTGCATGGTTCGAGAAGACCGGCGACAGCACGTCCCCGCAATGGCACCGCGGCCCCCAGCCGTACGCCCCCCAACCCCAGGCCGACCCGCCGCCGCGGACGGGTCGGCGGGCCTGGCCCTACGTCGCCGCGATCGCAGCCCTGGGCATCACGATCGCGGGCGTCTACCAGTACGCGGCCGACGACCAGGAACAGCAGGCCCGTCAGGAGAAGGCCGCCGCCTACAAAGGCCGCTCGGGAGCCGCCCTCCAAGTCGACGGCGTCAACGCCGACCTGGTCGCCCACTGGAACAGCGACCGGGACCGCGTCTACCTGGAACTGCGCTCGTACTTCGACCGCAACGCGAAGTACCTGCGCATCGACGCCTCCGGCAAGACCGCACAGACCACGCGGGGCAATGACCGCTGGTACCCCAAGGCGCCCGAGATCGCGCTGTCGGTCACCGACCCCCTCGCAGACATCACCGTCCGCGTTTCAGTCGGCGGCAAGACCTGGAAGACCGGCACCCGAGCACAGTCCCGGACCATCCGCCTGTCCCCGACCGGCGACGCGTACGACGCAGAGACCGGAACCAAGCTCCCCTCCGATCTCTGACACGCGTTCCTTCATCACTCAGGGCCCGCACCCCGGCAGGGGGTGGGCCCTTTCGCATGCACCCACCCAGATGCTCCGCCTGGCCCTCGCTCCCCCGCTCCGGCGGGAGCGAGGGCCGGACAGGCCACCCGGCCGCCCACACCGCCCCCGAGAGACAAGGAGATCCCGTCTTGGCGCACATCCACGGCACCCACGGTGCCGACTTTCCGTTGCGGCGCTTCCTGTACCCGTTCGCGATCGCCGGCGCGGTCGTCGCCGGCGGATGGGGACTGGCCGCCGCCCTGGCCTGGCTGCTCGACTACGCCGCCCACACGGCCGTCTTCATCGCCCACACCGCCGGGCCCATAGGCGTCGGCGGCATCGCCCTCAAGCTCTTCAGCTCCAAGCGCTGACCTGCGAAAGGAGCACGGTGTTCGAGATCCGGATCATCTGCGAAACCGCGGACGTCCCCCGCGTCGCACAAGCCGTCCTCGGCAGCGTCGACGCCACCTCCATACGCCGCTACCCCACCCGCGACCGCACCCGGACCCGCCTCTACATCACCGCTGAGCACCGCGGCACTCACGCCGACTGCACGGTCTGCGACCAGGACGGCATGACCTTGTGGCTCCTGCCCGACGGCAGCGAACAGCGTCGTCCCTGCACCGGGATCGGCGATGAGGACATGCTCGCGGCCGGGCTCCTGGTGGGCTCCCGCCGCAGCGAGCCGTGGACCGCGAACGACCGCAGCACCCAAGCCCCCTTCTAGCCCGAAACCAGGAGACAGCATGTCGTTCGGAGAGACCCCGATCACCCTCGTCGGCAACCTGACCGACGACCCCGAGCTGAAGTTCACCGAGAGCGGCGCCGCGCTGGCGAAGTTCACCATCGCCGTCACCCCGCGCACCTTCGACCGCACCACGAACGCGTGGAAGGACGGCACCACAGCCTTCTACCGGTGCGCCGCCTGGCGCCAGCTTGCCGAGCACATCGCCGACAGCCTCAAGAAGGGCTCGCGCGTCGTCGCCAACGGCCGCATGCGGCAGCACGACTGGACCACCGACCAGAACGAGAAGCGCTCCATCCTCGCCGTCGAGATCGACGACATCGGCGCCTCGGTCCGCTTCACCACCGTGACCATCAACGCCAAGCGCAACGGACACAATGGCCCGGGGGGCGAGGACCCGTGGGCCGCGGCAGGTACCCCGGCCACTGCCGGAGCGGACACTGAACCGCCGTTCTAACTGCGCCCGGGGCGACCGCCCGTCTCGTCACAGATCCGCGGTCGCCCCGGTCTCACCCCCTTGCCCCATGAGGGACAAGGACATCGGTCAGCCGGCCCCGGCCGCTGACAGCGGGAATCCCGCAAACTCGCCCTCAGCCGTCATCGTCACCAACGCGATGCCCTCTACCTCCAACAGCTCCCGCACGTTCGCGGTGGGCTCCTCAGGCAGCAACACCGCAATGCGCAGCCCGTCAGGGACGTCGATGAGGCGCCGGTAGTCGAGCAACTGCCCGATCGCCATTCGCACGTGGCCGCGGTCGGCCTTGCCCTTAGCCTCGTACAGGACGTTGTCGGTCTCGTCGTACAGGTCGGTCAGCAGAGCGCCTCGCTCGCCGGCCACCGGGATCTGAAACCGGAATACAACGTGCCCGTGGGCCTCCAAGTGCGCCTGAAACGCCGTGGTCAGGCGTCCCTCGCGCCGGAAAACCGTCCGTGAACCGCCGATGATGTCCGCGGTGGTGGAGTCCGTGCCGTGCTGCTCGGTAGCAACCGCCGTCGCTACCGCGCTTGCCGGCTCCGGCTCCGGCTCGGCCGCCGGCACCGGCAACACCTCGGTCGCCGGCGCCACCTGCATCGAATCCTTCGCGGTCAGCGCGAGCGTGACCCCCGGGGCCGGCCGCAGTCGAAACACGAACAGCCGGCGGCCCGGCTTGCCGTCGACCTGCGTCCAGCGCTCCTCAAACGGCTGAATCGGGTCAACGACGACCTGCCCGATATAGCGCTGAACGACGGTGGCGCTGTTCGGCAAGGTGCCGTCCGCGACGAACAGGTGCACGTCCCGGCCGGCCTGCATGTGGTTGCGCAGGGCCAGGTTGCGGTCAGTCATCTGCTGATCGCCCGCCCCTTGTCCGGCGCCCGTGTACAGGTACAGGACGCCGAACTCATCGTCGTCCGCGCGGCCATCGAAGGTGTAATCATGCTCGGCCCCGGCCGCAGGGTCGGAGAAGACGAAAATGTTCTGCGACTTGTTGGCCGGCACGATGCCGCCGCCGTACTGCGAACCGCCGTACGCAGCCGCCAACTCCGCACGCGTCGCGGTGGATCCCTGAGCAAGGTCAAGACTCGACATGCCGCGAATCTAGCCGCCACCACTGACAACCCCATGATCTCGCCCGCCCTCAGCGGGCGCAGAAAGGGACGGCCCTCTCACGCCAATGATCCGGGCCGCCCCTTGATCCACCTGTCCCACAAGACCTGTGGAGGTCTCCAGCATGAACCACCCCACCGACATCCGGCGAGTGCGCGGTGAAGGAGCTGCACCATGAACGAGCCCCTCACTGTGTCCCCGAGCACCCTGCACCTGCTCGCCGCGGCACTGCTGTGCGGCGAGCGAGGTTGGCCCGTCATCCCCCTGGTTCCGGGCGCCAAGCGGCCCGCCGGACATCCCGAGCGCGCCTGCCCCAGCACCGGACGATGCGCCGGCGGGCACCGCACCCCCGAACAGCGAGCCACCACTGACCCCAACCTGATCCACGCGACATGGGCCCACCACCCCTACAACGTGGGGATCGCGACCGGACCGGCGGGCCTCCTGGTGGTCGATCTGGACATGCCGAAGGAGAAAGTGCAAGAAGGAGCGCCTGACGGCGCCACTTCCTTCAAGGGGCTCTGCGAGCGCGCCGGACAGCCGTATCCGTGCACCTACGAGGTGCGGACTCCCAGCGGGGGCCGGCATGTGTACTTCGCGGCCCCGCGCGGCGTGCGGTTGAAGTGCAGCGTCAAGCGGCTCGCCCCCCACATCGACACCCGCGCCTGGGGCGGCTACGTCGTCGCCGCGGGCAGCACTACCCCGCAGGGCGCCTACGAGGTCGCTGAGGCCGCCCCGGTGGCCGCCCTGCCCGTGTGGCTGGCGGCGCTGCTGACCGAACCGGCGAAACCGGCCACACCACCGACGCTCGCGCCGGTGCTGGACGGCAGCAAGGCCGCGCGCACGGCGCTGGAGCGGGAGTGCGCGGTCATCCGGGCCGCTCGCGAGGGCGGTCCGAACGGCCGCAACAACACGCTGCACCGCAGTGCGTGCAAGGTGGCCCGGTTCGTCGCCTGGGGCCACATCGACCGCCACACGGTCGAAGAGGCAATCCAGGCGGCGGGAGAGTCGACGGGACTGCCGGCTGTCGAGTGCCGCACCACGATCCGCAGCGCCATGGAGTGGATCGTCGCGAACGCGACACCGCGGGAGGTCGCGTGACCACCAACCGATCCCCCCGCCTGGATTGCCTCATCCCCACCCTCAACGGGCCGCAGGACGCCCCGCCCGCTCCGCCACGGCCGGGCCTGGGCGGCCGACAGAAGGTCGCCCGAAGGGCGTCCTTTCAGCTCTTTCCTCCGATCCACCGCACCGCGTGCACGACCCGTAACTCCGAAAGGAGGAACGCCGCATGACCAGCCCCAACACCCCCATCGACGGCGCCGCGCTACTCGATGAGGTCGAAGCGTTCCACCGCAGGTTCAACGTCTTCCCCACCGAGCACGCCTACGTCGCGGTCGCCCTGTGGGACGCGCACGCCCACTTGATCGACGCGTTCGACGGCACCGCCCGTCTCGCGTTTCTCTCCCCCGAGCCCGGATCGGGCAAGTCCCGCGCTCTGGAGATCGTGGAGACCCTCACCCCTCGGGCGGCCACCACCGTCAATGCCTCCGCCAACGCCCTGTTCCGGCTGGTGGAGGCTGACGGAGGAACCCCGACGCTACTCTTCGACGAGATCGACACCGTGTTCGGTCCCAAGGCCGGCGGCAACGAAGAGGTCCGCGGGTTCCTCAACTCCGGCTACCGGCGCGGCGCCAAGTCCCTGCGCTGCGTCGGCGACGGCTCGAACCAAAGCACCGAGTGGTTCTCCTCGTTCTGCGCGGTCGCCATGGCCGGACTCGGCTCACTGCCGGACACGATCCTGACCCGCTCGGTCATCATCCGCATGCGCAAGAAGGCCCCCAACGAGAAGGCCGAACCCTACCGCCGGCGCGTCCACGAGAAGCAGGGCCACGCTCTGCGGGATCGACTCGCCGACTGGGCCATCACCATTCATGACCAGGTCGCACAGGCCTGGCCGGAGATGCCCGAGGGTGTGTCCGACCGGCCCGCCGACGTATGGGAGCCGCTCCTGGCGGTCGCCGACGCGGCCGGCGGGCACTGGCCCGAACGGGCCCGCACCGCCTGCGTCGCGCTCATCAAGGCCGCTTCCCAGGGTGATGAGGCATCCCTCGGGGTGCGCCTGCTCACCGATCTGCGCGACCGGGTGTTCTGCGGGGCCGACCGCATGCCCAGCGCCGCCATCCTCGAAGTCCTGCTGGGACTCGATGACGCCCCGTGGGCCGATATGAGCGAGGACGGACAGAGCACCAAACCGCTCACCGCACGTGGCCTGTCCAAGCTCCTGAGCCAGTACGTACGCCCCGACAACACTCCCATCAAGCCCCGCGGCATCCGCGTCGGCAGCGGCACTCCCAAGGGCTACTACGCGGAAGACCTCAGCGACGCCTGGACCCGCTACTGCCCCCCTCCCCCCGAGAAGTCCGCAACATCCGCAACGTCCGCAACACTGCAGGTCAGCGAGGGTGAATCTGTGGCGGAAGACCCCTCCGAGAGCCGCCACATGTCCGCGGAAACCGACACACGGCAACTCCGCATCGCTGGCTGACCAGCCACAACCACAAGGTGCCGCCGCGCGCCCCGCGCGGCGGCACCTATCCGCAACACAACCGGCATCCGCCACAGAACCAAGCCGCTGACCAGCAATGTTGCGCTGTGGCGGATGTTGCGGATTCCTCAGAAGGCCCGAGACAAGGAGTCGCAACAATGGCTCGCCCCAAGATGCTCAAGCTCTCCGAAGTCCTCGAAGAGATCGACATGAGCCGCGCCGCCTTCTATCGAATGCGCGCACGGGGCAAGGCCCCGAAGCTGATCAAACTGCCCAACGGCCAGCTCCGCTGCCGCCGCGTCGACCTCGACGCGTGGTGGGCGTCCATGGAAGACGCTGCCGCCTGACCATCTCCCGCACGCACGAGACACGAGGGGCCCGCTTCCGGCGGGCCCTTCTGGAGTTCCTATGGCAATGACCTACGACGTTCGCCTCTACGCAATCGAGGTTCGCAAAGATCGTCCGAAGCCCTACCGCGTGCGCTGGCTGGTCGGGGAGCGCAAGCACTCCAAAAGCTACGCACTGAAGGTCCAAGCCGAGGGGCGTCGCTCGGAACTGATGTCTGCCGTACGGCGCGGCGACCAGTTCGATGAGGAGACGGGCCTCCCCCTATCTGAGTTGCGCGCCAAGCAGAGTTCCGTCACGTGGTACGAGCACAGCCGCGCGTACGTCGACCGCAAGTGGGCGCTGGCCCCGGCGAAGTCGCGGAAGAACTACGCCGATGCGCTGGCCACCATCACCCCTGCGCTCGTGAAGACGCAGGCGGGAATGCCCGATGCCGCGCTCATGCGACGCGCGCTGTACGGGTGGGCGTACAACCGGAAGCGTTGGGACGAGACCCCACCGGACGATGTGGCTCGTGCCCTCGCCTGGATCGCCAAGCACTCCATGCCGGTCACTGCGATGGAGGATCCAGCAACCGTCCGTCTCGCTCTGGACGCGTTGTCACTACGGCTGGACGGCAAAGAGGCATCACCGCGCACCGCGAAGCGCAAGCGGGCCTGTCTGAGCGACGTTCTTGGACTCGCCGTGGAAAAGCAGTACTTCACCATTCCGGTCAACCCGATCACGATCGTGAAATGGACCGCCCCGAAGTCGGTGGAAGCGGTGGACCCCGAGAGCGTCGCCAACCCTCGCCAGGTCCGCGCCCTGCTGGCGGGGGTGCGTGAGCAGGGCCCGCGTGGACGGCATCTGGAAGCGTTCTTCGGGTGCCTGTACTACGCCGCCATGCGTCCAGCCGAGGCCGCTGGACTGCGGGTGAACCAGTGCCACCTCCCGGAGACTGGGTGGGGGATGCTCACCCTTCGACAGGGAGTTGTCCGCGCCGGACGGAGTTGGACCGACGACGGCACGGCGCACGAGACGCGCCACCTCAAGGCCCGCGCGAAGAAGGACTCCCGTCCGGTACCGATCCCACCGCACTTCGTCCGCCTCCTGCGAGAACACATCTCCACGCACGGGACGGCACCCGATGGCCGCCTCTTCCGGACGAACCGCAACGGCGTTCTACAAGAGACCGGCTACGGCGAGGTTTGGGCCAAAGCCCGGAATGACGTACTGACCCAAGCGGAAACGTCCTCGCTGCTGGCCCGCCGTCCCTACGACCTCCGGCACGCCGGCGTCTCGTTCTGGCTCAGCTCCGGAGTGGACGCCATGGAATGTGCCCGCCGTGCTGGACACAGCATCGCGGTACTGCACAAGGTGTACGCCAAGGTCCTTGACCAGACGCGCGAGCGCGCGAACAGCCGGATCGACGCAGCACTTCGGGAGTGGAACGAGCCCGAGTGATGATGTTCACCCCCGGGGGACACCTGGGGGACACGCACTGATCGACGGTGGGATATGGGCGGTACGAGGTGAGACACGTCCACGTCCCGGCCACAGCGAATCGGACAGCGCGAGCAACGCAGAGACCCCCTCTCACCAGGTAATTAACCTGGTGAGAGGGGGTCTCTCTCAGCGTGGCGGCGCCAGGATTCGAACCTGGGAAGGCTGAGCCGGCAGATTTACAGTCTGCTCCCTTTGGCCGCTCGGGCACACCGCCGGGGTTGCTGCCCTTCGAACCGTCTTTCGGCGGTGCTCCGTGGCAACGACGTAAACAATACCCGATGCCGAGGGGTGCTTCGCCACCCGATTGATCTGCGCCCGGAGGCCATGGGGTGACTAGGCTTGGGCGGATGCGGCCCGGGTCCACGACGGGCTCGGCGCCCGCCCCCACGTACGCCGATACGCATCCGTACGCACGCCGATACGCACCCCGATACAAGGAGCCACAGGACATGGCCGACTCCAGTTTCGACATCGTCTCGAAGGTCGAGCGGCAGGAGGTCGACAACGCCCTCAACCAGGCCGCCAAGGAGATCTCCCAGCGCTACGACTTCAAGGGCGTGGGTGCCTCGATCTCGTGGTCCGGTGACAAGATCCTGATGGAGGCGAACTCCGAGGACCGGGTCAACGCCGTCCTCGACGTCTTCCAGTCCAAGCTGATCAAGCGCGGGATCTCGCTGAAGGCGCTCGACGCGGGCGAGCCGCAGCTCTCCGGCAAGGAGTACAAGATCTTCGCGTCGATCGAGGAGGGCATCTCCCAGGACAACGCCAAGAAGGTCGCGAAGATCATCCGTGACGAGGGCCCGAAGGGCGTGAAGGCCCAGGTCCAGGGCGACGAGCTGCGGGTCAGCTCGAAGAGCCGTGATGACCTGCAGTCCGTCATCGCTCTGCTGAAGGGCAAGGACTTCGACTTCGCGATCCAGTTCGTGAACTACCGGTGAGCCGCTGATCCACCGATCCACGAGGAAGGGTGGGCACCTGGCCGGTGCCCACCCTTCTCGCCTGCTGGCTGCGGTTCGGGGGTCAGTCGCGCGAGTTGCCGAACAGGAGACGGTAGGCGATCAGGAGCACGAGGGAGCCGCCGATCGCGGCGGCCCAGGTGGCCCCGTCGTAGAAGCTCTTGGTGACCGGGTGGTCCAGCCAACGGGCCGATATCCAGCCGCCGATGAACGCGCCCGCGACGCCGATGAGGGTCGTCCCGATGAAGCCGCCCGGGTCCCGGCCCGGCAGCAGGAACTTGGCGATGGCTCCGGCCAACAGCCCGAGGATGATCCAGCCGACGATGCTCATGCCCTGAACCTGCCCTTCCGCGCTGTGCCCGCACTGCCCGGGGACTGTGATCTTCGTCCCGGCAGTCAGGGCCAGTGCTTGTGCACATGGGTCGTACGTCTTGCTCGTGCGGTCTGCTCGCACGCCTGCTCGTACGTCCTGCCTGTGCGCCTTGCGTTCGGTCTTCGTCGAGCGGGTGTTCGCGTCCCGTTGTTGAAGAGGACGTCAGGGCCGCACCGCGCGGTTGCAGGGGATCAGTAGGGTGCGGCCCATGACGCATTCCGGTGCCGAGCTGCGGCGCACGCTGGGAGTAGGGGACGCCGTCGTCATCGGTCTCGGCTCGATGATCGGCGCGGGGATCTTCGCCGCCCTGGGGCCGGCGGCGCACGCGGCCGGATCAGGGCTGCTGCTCGGGCTCGCGCTCGCCGCCGTGGTCGCCTACTGCAACGCCACTTCCTCGGCGCGGCTGGCCGCCCTGTACCCGGCCTCCGGCGGCACCTATGTGTACGGGCGGGAGCGACTCGGACCGTTCTGGGGTTATCTCGCCGGCTGGGCGTTCGTGGTCGGGAAGACGGCCTCCTGTGCGGCGATGGCGCTGACGGTGGGGGCGTACGTCTGGCCGGGGCAGGCCCATGCCGTGGCCGTCGCGGCCGTGGTGGCGCTGACCGCGGTGAACTACGGCGGGATCCAGAAGTCCGCCTGGCTGACCCGGGCGATCGTGTCGGTGGTCCTCGCTGTCTTCGCTTCCGTGGTGGTCGTGTGTGCGGGCTCCGGTGCCTCGGAGTTCGGGCGGCTGGATGCCGGGGTCTCCGGTGGTGTGGACGGGGTGCTGCAGGCGGCCGGTCTGCTGTTCTTCGCGTTCGCCGGGTACGCGCGTATCGCGACCCTCGGTGAGGAGGTGCGGGACCCCGCACGCACCATCCCCCGCGCGATCCCCTTGGCCTTGGGCATCACGTTGGTGGTGTACGCGGCGGTGGCGGTGGCTGTCCTTTCCGTGCTCGGTGCCGATGCTCTGGGCCGTGCGGACGCACCGCTGGCCGAGGCCGTGCGGGCGGCCGGGGTGCCAGGGCTCGTGCCGGTGGTGCGGGTGGGTGCTGCCGTGGCCGCGCTCGGCTCGCTGCTCGCGCTGATTCTGGGTGTCTCAAGGACGACACTGGCCATGGCCCGGGATCGGCATCTGCCGGGCGTGCTGTCCGCCGTGCATCCCCGTTTTCAGGTGCCGCACCGGGCCGAGCTGGCCGTGGGCGCGGTGGTCGCGGTCCTCGCCGCCACGGTGGACGTACGGGGCGCGATCGGTTTCTCCTCCTTCGGTGTCCTGGCGTACTACGCGGTGGCCAACGCGTCGGCGTGGACGCTCGGTTCGGCTCCGGCGGCCCGGGGGGTGCCGGTGGTGGGACTGCTCGGGTGTGTGGTGCTGGCGTTCGCCCTGCCCGGGGTTTCGGTGGTCGCGGGCGCGGGGGTGCTCGCTATCGGCGTGGTGGCGTACGGCGCACGGAAGTGGTGGGCGGGGCGGTAGCTTCCGTGGGCTTGTGCCCCTGGAGGCCGTCAGGTCGCGTGGGCCGGCGGTGCCGTGCGTATCCGGAATTCCGCCCAAGGAGCCATCTCCAGCTCTTCGTTCATCTCCTCGTACCAGCCCGTGCCGTCGACCCAGGTCTGCAGCCAGTTCGTGAGGGTGGGGGCGTCGACGAACCAGGAGGTGTCGCAGTCGCCGGCGTTCGGCTCGAAGAGGAGGACGGTGGCTTCCGGGCTGTGGCAGTCCACGCACGCGTACATCGCGCAGCCCCAGTGGGAAATCGGCAGGACACCCTCGGGCCAGGGCCAGTCGGGGTCCTTGCTGCCGCTCTTGCGATTCTCCAGGTACTGGACGACGGCAGCGGGCTCGCCTGCCGGAGGGCTGTCGAGCAGTGGCAACAGGCCGTACTCGGGACCGAATCCGCCGTCTCCTATCCGCAGGTAGAGGTCGGCGAGCAGCGGCGGCAGGCGGAAGCCCAGCGCGGCCTCGGCGCGGGACAGGGTGGCCGCGTCCACCGGCTCGGGGAGGGAAGCCCAGCCCCACGGACGGGTGCTGCGGGCCTTGTCCGCCACCCGTGCCAGCAACTGCTCGCTCTCGGTCATGCATTCATCATGCAGGGCGGCACTGACAGTCGGGCAGACCTGTGGAGAACCTACGGGTTGTGGAAAACCCGGGGTGAACCTCGGGGCGAGCTCGGCCGGGGTGACACTCCACCGGCCCAGCGGCCCAACAGCCCACCGGTCTGCGGGTCACCCGGTCAGCGGGCCGCGAACGGCTCGTCCGTGGGGACGATTTCGCGGCCCAGCGGGAACAGGGACACGGGGATCAGCTTGAAGTTGGCGATGCCGAACGGGATGCCGATGATCGTGAGGCACAGGACGAGACCGGTGGCGATGTGGCCGAGCGCCAGCCACCAGCCGGCGAGGACCAGCCACAGGACGTTGCCCAGGCAGGAGGGCGCGCCCGCGTCGCGGCGCTCGATCGTGGTGTACCCGAAGGGCCACAGGGCGTAGACGCCGATACGGAAGGCCGCGATCCCGAACGGGATGCCGATGATGGTGATGCAGAGCAGCGCGCCCGCGGCCAGGTACGCGAGGAAGAGCCAGAAGCCGCTCAGGACGAGCCAAATGACGTTCAGGATGGTTTTCACTGGGGTCGACCTGCCATCTTCTCGAGCCGGGCGATGCGCTCCGCCATCGGCGGGTGTGTCGAGAACATCTTGGACAGTCCCTGGCCAGGGCGGAAGGGGTTCGCGATCATCATGTGGCTCGCGGTCTCGATGCGCGGCTCGGGAGGCAACGGCAGCTGCTTGGTGCCCATTTCGAGCTTGCGCAGGGCGCTGGCGAGGGCGAGGGGGTCGCCGGTGAGCTGGGAGCCGGACGCGTCCGCCTCGTACTCCCGCGAGCGGCTGATGGCCAGCTGGATGAGAGTGGCCGCCAGCGGACCGAGAATCATGATCATCAGCATGCCGAGGAGGCCCGGGCCGTCATCGTCGTCGGAGCGGCCGATCGGGATCAGCCAGGCGAAGTTGACCAGGAACATGATCACGGAGGCGAGAGCACCGGCGACCGACGAGATCAGGATGTCGCGGTTGTAGACATGACTGAGTTCGTGGCCGATGACACCCCGCAGTTCGCGCTCGTCCAGCATGCGCAGGATGCCGTCGGTGCAGCACACGGCGGCGTTGCGCGGGTTGCGGCCGGTCGCGAAAGCGTTGGGTGCCTCGGTCGGCGAGATGTACAGGCGCGGCATGGGCTGACGGGCCTGGGTGGAGAGTTCGCGGACCATGCGGTACAGCGCCGGTGCCTCGAACTCGCTCACCGGGCGGGCGCGCATCGCGCGTAGAGCCAGCTTGTCGCTGTTCCAGTACGCGTACGCGTTGGTGCCCAGCGCGATCAGGACGGCCACGACCAACCCCATGCGGCCGAAGAAGCTGCCGATGACGATGATGAGTGCGGACAGTCCCCCGAGGAGGACTGCTGTCCTGAGCCCGTTGTGCCGGCGGTGCACGGTACGCCCTCCAAGTGGTGCAGCAGGGGAACCCTTTGCTTGCTGGTCTCCGATGTCTTCCGATGCCACCGGTCCGTGGTGTCACGTCCAGTGGACCTTCCCGTCTTGCTCAACGCCAGGCGAGGGCCACTAGTTCCCTTGTGCGCACGGAGGCCCAGGTGGGCCGTCCGGGTGACGGCCCAGGAGGGGCGGTTCAGGTTCGGCAGGTCGCCGGTTCAGAAGAGTCCGGTGTCGGCGAAGCGCAGCACCAGTTGGGGTGCGCCCGAGAGGGCGACGCCGAGGACGCCGGTCAGGGCGAGCGCGGCGGTGAGGGGGGCGGGGACGCGGTGGCCGGCGGGTTCGCCCTCCGGGGCCCGGAACAGCAGCGTCGTCCACTGGAGGTAGTAGAACAGCGCGATCACGACGTTGACGGCCATGACCACGGCGAGCCAGCCGAGGCCCGCGTCCACGGCCGCCGAGAAGACGGTGACCTTGGCGAACAGGCCGATGATGCCCGGCGGCAGTCCCGCCAGGCAGAGCAGGAAGAAGGCCAGGAGGAGAGCGGCGAGCGGGTTGGTCGCGTAGAGGCCTCGGTAGTCGGTGATGCGGTTCGCTGCCTTCGTACGACCCACCAGGGCGGCCACCGCGAAGGCGCCGAGGTTCACGGCGGCGTACATGAGGGCGTAGGCGACGGTGGAGCCGACGGAGCGCTCGGCGTCGTCGGAGTACGCGGCGGCGGCGATCGGGACGAGGAGGTAGCCGGCCTGGCCCACGGAGGACCAGGCGAGCAGCCGTACGGCGCTGTACGCGCGCGTGGCCTGCTGCCGGAGGGCGCCGACGTTGCCGACGGTCATGGTGAGCGCGGCCAGCGCGGCGAGCGCCGGGCCCCAGACGTCGGCGTACGACGGCAGGGCCACGACGGTGATCAGGATCAGGCCGGAGAAGCCGACCGCCTTGCCGACGACCGACAAGTAGGCGGCGATCGGGAGGGGCGCCCCTGCGTAGGTGTCGGGCACCCAGAAGTGGAAGGGCACGGCGGCTGTCTTGAAGGCGAAGCCGACGAGGGTGAGGACGACTCCGGTCTGGGCGAGGGTGTGGAGCTGTCCGTCGACGTGCTGGATGCGGTCGGCGACCTGGGTGAGGTAGAGGGTGCCCGTGGAGGCGTACACGAAGCTGATGCCCATGAGGCTGACCGCGGTCGCGGTGACCGACGACAGGAAGAACTTCAGGGCCGCTTCGGAGGACTTCCTGTCGCCGTGCCGGATGCCGACGAGGGCGAAGGCGGGCAGGGAGGCGACTTCCAGGGCGACGATCAGGGTCGCCAGGTCGCGGGAGGCCGGCAGGAGCGCGGCGCCGGCGGCTGACGAGAGCAGCAGGAACCAGTACTCCCCTTCGGGGATCCTCTTGTCGGCGTCCTTGAGGGTGGTGACCGACAGGAGGGCCGCCAGGAGAGCGCCGCCCAGGACGAGGAACTGGATGACGAGCGTGAAGCGGTCGGCGGTGTAGCTGCAGGCGTCGGCGTCCCCGGTCAGGCAGAAGGTGCTGCGGTCGCCGTCCAGGAGGGGCAGCAGCAGGAGCGCGGAGGCGGCCAGACCTGCGACGGAGATCCAGCCGAGCAGGGCCTTCTTGTGCCGGTCGACGAACAGGTCGGCGACGAGGACGCCGAGACCGACGACAGCCGCGAGGGTCGGCGGTGCGATGGCGAGCCAGTCGACCGACTGGACCAGGTTCGCGGCCGTCGCGGCCGGCGGATCGGCCGGCGAAGCCAGTGGCGCGGTCGGCGAAGCCATTGACTGGGCCATGGCGGCCAGGGTGCTCATCGGGTGCCTCCTGCGAGGAGCTGCTGGACGGCCGGGTCGGTGAGGCCGAGGAGAGCCTTCGGCCACAGGCCCGCCACGACGGTGAGGGCGACGAGCGGCGTCCAGGCCGCGAACTCGTACGTGTGGACGTCGGCGAGCCGCGGGGCGTCCTGGGCCACGGAGCCCATGCAGACGCGGCGGACCACGACGAGCATGTACGCGGCCGTGAGAAGGGTGCCGAACGCGCCGATCGCCATGAAGGTGAGGAAGGCGGGGCGGCTGAGGTCCTCGGCGGGCTTGAAGGCGCCGAACAGCGCCAGCATCTCGCCCCAGAATCCGGCGAGGCCGGGCAGTCCGAGCGACGCGACCGCTCCGAAGGCCAGGAGGCCGCCGAGGCGCGGGGCCTTGCCGTACAGGGCGGCGCCGGTCTCCTCGGCGAGGGTGTCGAGGTCGGTGGTGCCCGTGCGGTCCTTGAGTGCGCCGACGAGGAAGAACAGGAGGCCGGTGATGAGGCCGTGGGCGATGTTGGCGAACAGTGCGCCGTTCACGCCGGTCGGGGTCATGGTGGCGATGCCGAGCAGGACGAAGCCCATGTGGCCGACGGAGGAGTAGGCGATGAGGCGCTTGAGATCGCCCTTCGCGCCCCGCTTGGCCAGGGCGAGGCAGGCCAGGGATCCGTAGATGATCCCGACGACGGCGAAGGCGGCGAGGTAGGGCGCGAAGTCGCGGAAGCCGTCGGGCGCGATCGGCAGCAGAATACGGACGAACCCGTACGTACCCATCTTCAGCAGGACGCCCGCGAGCAGGACCGAGCCGACGGTCGGCGCGGCGGTGTGGGCGTCGGGCAGCCAGCTGTGCAGCGGCCACATCGGGGTCTTGACCGCGAGCCCGATCCCGACCGCCAGAACGGCGATGACCTGCACGGATGTGGTCAGCGACCGGCCGTTGTCAGTGGCGAGTGCCACCATGTCGAATGTGCCCGCCTTGATCCCGATCAGGAGCAGGCCGAGCAGCATGACGACCGAGCCGAGCAGTGTGTAGAGGATGAAACGCCAGGCGGCGGCCTGGCGCTCCGCGCCGCCCCAGCGGGCGATGAGGAAGTACATCGGGATGAGCACCATCTCGAACGCGAGGAAGAACAGCAGCAGATCGAGGACGGCGAAGGTCGCGAGGGTGCCGGACTCGAGGACGAGCAGCAGCGCGACGAAGGCTTTCGGGGTCGGGCCCGCAGGCATCTTGAAGTACGAGTAGAGCGCGCAGAGGAAGGTCAGCAGCGCGGTCAGGACCAGAAGGGGGAGGGAGATGCCGTCGATGCCGAGGTGGATGCGCACGTCGAGTGCGGGGATCCAGCTGATGTCGGTCGTGGCCTGCATCTTCGAGGGATGGTCGTGGTCGAAGCCGAGCGCGAGGACGATCGCGGCCATGAGGATCACGCCCGTGACCGTCACACCGTGCCGCAGCACGGCCTGGTCGGGTGACTTCCCCTTCAGTCCGGGCGGGGCCGGCAGCAGGGCTGTGACGGCGCCGAGAAGCGGTCCGGCCACGATCAATGCCAGAAGGAACTGCATCACGGACTCGTTGATATCGATCACGCCTGCTCACGCTCCCGTGGCGACGAGGACGACGGCGACCGCGAGGACGACGGTGCCGGCGAGCAGCGCGCTCACATAGGTCTGGAGATTTCCGGTCTGGGCGCGTCGTACGGCGGTGCCGAGCCAGCGGGGCAGTGCGCCCGCGCCGCGTACATAGGTCTCGACGACCTCGCGGTCCAGGAACCGGACGAGGGTGGCTCCGGCCTGGACCGGGCGGACGAAGAGGGCGGCGTACAGGGCGTCCAGGTGGAAGCCGACGGCCGCGTGGCGGTGCAGGGGGCCGAGCAGCAGCCGTCCGGGGTCCGCGGGGTCGGGCGCCTGTGCCACGTCTCCGTACGCGGGCTCGTGGCTGGCGATGGCCTCGGCCTCGACGAGTCCGGCGTCGCCCTCGGGGTGGGCGGCGACCGCGCCGAGCGGGACCCGGGCCGCGACCGCCCTGGTGTGCCGCCAGGCGGCGTAGGTGACGATGCCGCCGATCAGGGCCACGCCCGTGCCGGTGACGGAGGTGGTGAGGGTCGGGGTGAGGTCGCGGCCGTCGAACCAGTCGGGCAGCACGCGGTAGGCGAACGCGCCGAGGGCCAGGGAGGGGGCCGCGAGGACCCACAGCACCACAGTCATCGTCAGCGGCTGGCGGCCGTGGTCGGGCGCTTCGACGCCCCGCCCGTAGAAGGCCAGCAGCCACAGACGGGTCGCGTACGCGGCCGTCAGCAGGGCGGTGAGGAGGCCGGCGACCAGGGTGATCCAGCCCGCGGCACCGGGAGCGTGCTCGGTGTGGCCGGTGGCGACGTGCTCGGCGGCGCCGAGGACGGACTCCTTGGAGAAGAAGCCGCTGAAGGGCGGGATCGCGGCGAGCGCGAGGAGCGCCACGGTCATCGTCCAGTAGGCGTCGGGGACCCGGGCGCGCAGGTCCTTCATCCGGGACATGGCGGCCAGTGAGTTGGTGCCGGCGGCGTGGATGATCACGCCGGCCGCGAGGAACAGCAGCGCCTTGAAGGCGCCGTGGGACAGGAGGTGGAAGACGGCGGCACCGCGGTCGCCGACGGCGAGGGCACCGGTCATGTAGCCGAGCTGCCCGATCGTCGAGTAGGCGAGGACTCGCTTGATGTCGTCCTGGGCGAGAGCGGCGAGACCGGAGCCGAGCATCGTGACGGCGGCCATGACGGCGAGGACCACCATCGCGGCCTGGGAGGCCTCGAAGACCGGGAGGAGACGGGCGATGAAGTAGACACCGGCGGCGACCATCGTCGCGGCGTGGATCAGCGCGGAGACGGGGGTGGGGCCCGCCATCGCGTCGGGAAGCCAGGTGTGCAGCGGGAACTGCGCCGACTTGCCCGCCACGCCCGCGAGGAGGAGCAGGGCGATCAGGGTCGGGTGCTCGAGTCGGCCGTGCGCGACGGCGTCGAGGACCTGCGTGATCCGGAAGGACCCTGCGTCGGTGGCCAGCGCGAACAGGCCGATCAGGAAGGGGACGTCACCGAGCTTGGTCACCAGGAAGGCCTTGAGGGAGGCGGCGCGGGCCTCCGGGGTCTCCCAGTAGTGGCCGACCAGGAAGTACGAGCAGATACCCATGATCTCCCAGCCGACCAGCAGCACGATCAGGTCGCCGGAGTAGACGACGAGCAGCATCGCGGAGGTGAAGAGGGAGACCAGGGCGGCGTACGAGGGGTAGCGCGGGTCGTCGCGCAGGTAGCCCGTCGAGTAGATCTGCACGCAGGTGGCGACGAAGGCGACCAGGACGGCGACGAGGGCGGCGAAGCCGTCGATGTGCAGGGCGAGTTCGATCGGGACCGAGCCGGTCGGGGTGAGTTCGGTGGCGGCGTTCACCGTCTGGTCGCCGCCCTGGCGTACGGCCACCACCGCGGCGAGCGCGAGGGCGGCCAGGGGCGGCAGGACGGCGAGCGGGCGGACGAAGCCGGGAGCCGTGCGGCCGAGGAGCAGGCCGGCGGCGGCGCCCAGGAAGGGAAGGAGGGGGACGAGGACGGCGAGGGTGGTCGTGGTCACGCGGTGGCCTCAGCCTTCCCGGTCCGCCCGGATTCCGCGGCCTGCTCGGCCGTGCGGGCTTCGTCGTCGGAGGCGTCGGGTTCGTGGCCCTCGGCCGTGTCGCGGAGCTTGTCGATGTCGGCGGTGCCGCGGTTGCGGTGGACGGCGAGGACGATCGCCAGGCCGATGCCGATCTCGGCGGCGGCGATGGCGATGGTGAACAGGGTCAGGGCCTGGCCGGAGTGCAGGGTCTCCTCGGCGGTCTTGCTGAGCCAGACGTCGAAGGCGACCAGGTTCAGGTTGACGGCGTTGAGCATCAGCTCGACCGACATGAGGACGAGGATCGCGTTGCGGCGGGCGAGGACACCGTAGAGGCCGGTGCAGAAGAGGAGAGCGGAGAGTACGGCGGGATAGGCGAGGTGCATCAGCGGGCGCCTTCCTGCTCGGTCGACTCGGATTCCCTGGCCGACTTGGTTCCCTTGTCCTGCTCGGTTCTCTTGTCCTGCTCGGTTCCCTTGGCCGACCCAGTTCCCGCAATCGGATCATTTCGCCTGATCGTGTGATTACGGGAATCAGGGACGGATGGGGAACCACCGGTCGCGGCTCGGGAGTTCACAGGGGGAGAACCCGACTCCGCCTTCGCCTTGCGGGACAGGACGATCGCGCCGACCAGTGCCGCGAGGAGCAGGACGGAGAGGGCCTCGAAGGGGAGGACCCAGTTCTGGAAGAGGCTCGCGCCGGTGGCCTCGGTGGAGCCGGCGGCGGGGCCGTCCAGGTCGATCCAGGTGGTGCGGAAGGCGTCGGCGACCACCCAGACCAGAGCGGCCGCCGCGGCGAGGGCCACCACCAGGGCGGCCCAGCGGTTGCCGGAGTCGGCGTCCGGGGAGCGGCCGATGGGGGCCCTGGTGAGCATCAGACCGAACAGAAGGAGGACGACGACGGAGCCCACGTAGATGAGGACCTGCACCCAGGCGATGAACTCGGCGGTGAGCAGGAGGTATTCGACGGCGAGGCCACCGAGGGCCACCACCAGCCACAGAGCGGCGTGCACCAGCTGCTTGGTGGTGACGGTGACGATCGCGGCACCGAAGGTGACCAGGCCGACGAGGAGGAAGGCGACCTCGACGCCGGTCGGGGAGAGGAAGCCGTGCGCCTCCTGAGCGAGGGTCACGACTCTTCCCCCTCAGGGCCAGCCGGCGTGATCGGCTCCGCCTGAGCCGCAGCCAGCTTCTCGGCGGTCTTGCGGGCGGTGGCGATCTCCTTCGGTTCCTCGGCACCGGGGTCCAGAGCCGGTGGGGCCGGGACGGTCCACATCCACTCGCGGAGCTTGTCCCGCTCGTGGGTGAGGTCACGGATGTCGGTCTCGGCGTACTCGAACTCCGGGGACCAGAACAGGGCGTCGAAAGGACACACCTCGATGCAGATACCGCAGTACATGCAGAGGGAGAAGTCGATGGCGAAGCGGTCGAGGACGTTGCGGCTGCGCTCGCGGCCGCCGGGGGTCGCCGCCGGGACCGTCTCCTTGTGGGAGTCGATGTAGATGCACCAGTCGGGGCACTCACGGGCGCACAGCATGCAGACCGTGCAGTTCTCCTCGAACAGGCCGATCACCCCGCGGGTGCGGGGCGGGAGGTCGGGCTGGGTGTCCGGGTACTGCTCGGTGACGGTCTTCTTCGTCATCGTGCGCAGGGTGACGGCCAGGCCCTTGGCCAGGCCCGAGCCGGGAATGGGGGCCATGGTTACTGGATCACCACCTTGACGATGCCGGTGAGGGCGATCTGTGCGAGGGAGAGGGGGACGAGGAGGGTCCAGGAGAGTTTCTGGAGCTGGTCCTCGCGCAGGCGGGGGTAGGTCACGCGGAGCCAGATGACGACGAAGGCGAGCAGGGCCGCCTTCAGGAGGGTCCAGACCCAGCCGAGACCGTCCGCGCCCCAGGGGCCGTGCCAGCCGCCCAGGAAGAGGACGGTGGTCAGGCCGCACAGGACGACGATTCCGGCGTACTCGGCGAGGAGGAAGAGGGCGAAGCGCAGGCCGGTGTACTCGGTGTAGGCGCCGAAGATGATCTCCGAGTCGGCTACCGGCATGTCGAAGGGAGGGCGTTGGAGTTCGGCGAGGCCGGCGACGAAGAAGACGATCGCGCCGACGATCTGCCAGGGCAGCCACCACCACTGGAAGGCGTCGAGGATGCCGGGGAGGGAGACGGTTCCGGCCGCCATCGCCACCGAGGCGGCGGTGAGGAGCATCGGGAGCTCGTAGGCGAGGAGCTGTGCGGCGGTGCGGAGGCCGCCGAGGAGGGAGAACTTGTTGGCGGAGGCCCAGCCGGCCATGAGGGAACCAAGGACGCCCACGCCCATCACGGCGAGCACGAAGAACACGCCGGCGTCGACGACCTCACCGACGGCGCCCTCGCCGGGGCCGATCGGGATGGCGAGGAGGACGAGCAGGTAGGGCAGGAGGGCGACAGCGGGGGCGAGTTGGAAGACACGGCGGTCCGCGCCCGCCGGTACGACGTCTTCTTTCTGGGCGAACTTCACGCCGTCGGCGACGAGTTGGGCCCAGCCGTGGAAGCCGCCTGCGTACATCGGGCCCAGGCGGCCCTGCATGTGGGCCATCACCTTGTGCTCGGTCTGGCCGATGAGCAGGGGGAAGGTGAGGAAGACGACGAAGACGATCAGGAGTCGCAGGGCGACGTCGAGAGCGTCGTTCACTGCGGGCCTCCTGCGGGCTTGTCGGGGGCGGGGTTGTCGGGGGTGTGCTTGTCGGGGGTCGAGGGCTGCTCGTTCGGGGGTGAGTTCTCGGTGGCCGGGGAGCTCTCCGAAGCCGGGGGCTTCTCGGAGGTCTTGCGCACGTCGGGCTCCTCGGTCTCCGCGGGCTCGTCGGCTTCCGCAGACTCCTCGGACTCCTCGGACTCCCCATAACGCTCGGAGGCTTCGCTGTCCCTGGACGAGGAAGGGGGTTCGGAGGCCCCGGTGCTCCCGGATGAGGAGGGGCTCTCGGGGACCCCGGTGTCCTCTTGTGTGGGGGGCCGCTTCAGTTCCTGGTCGTCGAAGGCCGGGCGGGCGTGGTGCCACGGTGCGTCCGGGCTGCGAGGGGTGGTGGGGGGCTTCGGCTGCTCGGGGTTCGCGCTCGCGTCTGCGGCCGACGACTCGGAGTCGGTCGCGGTGCCACGCCGGCTCGCGGATCCGCTGGAGGCGGTACGTGCTCGACGGGGCCCACTCGGGGCGCCGCCCGCCGCTCGCGGGTGCTGCGGTTCGGGGGCATCCGAGGCCGGGCCATCCGACTCGGGGGCGGGTGCGTTGGTCACCGAGGCGTCCGACGTGGACGCGGGCAGGTCCGTCGCCGGTGCCTCGGACTCGGACGCGCGGTCGGCCGGGGCTGCCGAACCGGCGTCGGTGCCGGCAGCTCCCGGTGCCGTCTGGCTGGTGGAGCCCTGAGCAGCGGTACGTGCACGCCGGGGCGCACCCGTCGGCGCGGTCACGGGAGCGCCGTCCGCCGCCCCGGGTGCGGTCTGGCTCGCGGAGCCTTCGGCCGCCGTACGAGCACGACGCGGGCCGCTTCCCGCAGCCCCGACCGCACTCGAGCCCCCAGACGCCTCCCCCTGACTCGCCGACCCTTCGGCCGCCGAACGCGCCCGACGCGGACCAGCCCCAGCCGCACCGGCCGCCCCAGGTGCCCCCGCGGCCCCCGGCGTCTCCGCCTGACTCGCCGACCCCTCCGCCGCCGAACGCGCCCGACGCGGGCCGCTTCCCGCAGCCCCGGCCGCAGTCGACGCGCCCGACACACCAGCCGCACCCGCCGACCCAGGCGCCCCCGCGGCCCCCGGCGCCTCCGCCTGACTCGCCGACCCCTCCGACGCCGAACGCACCCGGCGGGCGGGGCGGTCGGTGGTGGGGCGGGTGGGGCGTTCTCCTGGGGTGCGGGAGGGGCGGGTGGGGGCTGGGGGGAGCTGGCCCTTCTGGGGACCCCATTCGTTCGGGTCGGGGACTCCTGGGGGGAGCATCTGGCGGCGCTTGGGGCCGCCGTGTTCGGACTCGCCCGGTTCCTTGGCGCCGGGCCAGGCCTTGGCGACGCGGGCGGCCAGGACGAAGTCCTTGCGGAGGGGGTGGCCCTCGAAGGTTTCCGGCAGGAGGAGGTGGTTCAGGGAGGGGTGGCCCTCGAAGGTGACGCCGAACATCTCGTGGGTCTCGCGCTCGTGCCAGGCGGCACCGGCGTAGATGTCGACGGCGGTGGGCAGCACCGGGGTCTCGTGGGAGACCGTCGTGCGCAGGAGCAGGCGGCGTACCGGGGAGAGGGCCGCGACATGGGCGGCCACGCGGAAGCCGGTGCCGGGTTCGTCGACGGCGCTGAGCCAGTCGAAGTAGGTGCAGCCCAGTTCGTCGCGTGCGACGCGCAGTGCGGTGAGCCAGCTGGTGGGCGGGACGTCGACCGTCAGGACCTCGTAGGACTCCTCGGCGGTGGCCTCGGGGCCGAAGAGTTCCTCGGCGGGGGCGGGGAGCCAGCCGACGGCGGTCACCGTGCGTCCCCCTCACCCGGAGTCGGAGTCGGCGCTGGCGGCCTGACCAGCCCGCTCTGCAGCGCAGCCGTCGACGGGCCGGCCGCGGGCGTCCCGTACCGCTCCCCCAGCGACTCCCTGGCGATCTTCTCCTGGAGCTTCAGGATTCCCTGGAGGAGCGCCTCGGGCCGGGGCGGGCAGCCGGGGACGTAGACGTCGACGGGGATGATCTGGTCGACGCCCTTGGTGACGGAGTAGGAGTCCCAGTACGGGCCCCCGCAGTTGCTGCACGCGCCGAAGGAGATGACGTACTTCGGTTCCGGCATCTGTTCGTACAGGCGCTTCACGGCCGGTGCCATCTTGTCCGTGACCGTGCCGGAGACGACCATCAGGTCGGCCTGGCGCGGGCCCGGGGCGAAGGGGATGACGCCGAGGCGGATGAAGTCGTGGCGGGCCATGGACGCGGCGATGAACTCGATGGCGCAGCAGGCGAGACCGAAGTTGAAGACCCAGAGGGAGTAGCGGCGGCCCCAGTTGAGGATCACCTTCATCGGCTCGGGGGCGAGGCGGGCGAGGGCACCCAGCCGTTTCGGCTCCGGCAGCAGGACCGGTTCCGTGACGGCGGAGCTCTCAGAGGCCCCGGCGGCGGAGCTCTCCGGAGCCCCGGCGGCGGAGTCGGCCGCGGAGCTCGCAGAGGACCCGGCAGCGGCGGGGCCGGCCGCGGGGTTCACGTCCATGCCAGGACACCCTTCTTGTACGCGTACAGCAGGCCCACGGCGAGGAAGCCGAGGAAGATGAACATCTCGACGAGGGTCGTCGCGCCGTAGCCGGGGGCCGCGAAGACCGTCGCCCACGGGAACAGGAAGATCGAGTCGACGGCGAAGATGACGTACAGGAAGGCGTAGACGTAGTAGCGCACCTGGGTGTGGGCCCAGCCCTCGCCGACGGGGTCGACCCCGCACTCGTACGTCAGGAGCTTCTCGGGCGTGGGCACCACGGGTCGCAGCAGACGGCCCGCTCCGAAGGCGACGGCGACGAACAGGACGCCGACGACGGCGAGCAGTCCGACGACCGAGTACGACTGGAAGTAGTCCGCCGCGACGACGGTCGGATCGACGACGGTTGCATCGACGACGGTCGGTTCCGGCACGTCCGCCCCTCGCTCCCTGTGAAGACGCTGAACATGACTGTTCGACGATCTGTACGCACGGGAGTCTAGGCCCTGATAAAGGGACGGTAAGCAGCCCGTCACCCGAGGAAAGCCGCCCGAAAGGCCGAGGTGGGGTTTTCCCCAGCAAGCCGCGGCGGTCCGCCTCATGGCGCGCGGCCGTCTCGCCCGGCACGCTAGCCCATATGACCGAACGCCACTCGTCCCCGAGCCGTGCCGTGACCACCGGCAGAGACGGCGGAACCGACGACGGCCGGCCGCCGCCGGCCCGTATCGCCTTCGACGCGCACACCTGGAAGGAGATCGCGCATCTCCTGGCGAATCTCCCGGTGTCGATCCTCGGCTTCGTCTACGTCGTGACGGTGCTCTTCACCGGCTTCTGGCTGACCGTCACCGTGATCGGGTTCCCGCTGCTCGCGGCGGGTCTGCTGGGCGCGCGGCAGCTGGGCAAACTGGAACGGGCCCGGGCCCGGGCGCTGCTAGGGGTGCGGGTGGACGAACCGAGCCCCCTGCCGTGGCGCAGCAGGAACGGCGGCAACGGCTTCTTCGCGCAGCTGTGGATGGGGGTGAAGGATCCCGTGGGCTGGCGGACGGTGCTGTACGAGTTCATCCGGTTGCCCTGGGGAGTGCTCACCTTCTCCATCACGCTGACCTCGTTGTTCGTGCTGTGGCCGGTGCTGCCGTTCATCGCGCGGGGGCTCACCAACGTCGACCGGGCGATGGTGCGCGGTCTGCTGTCGCCCTCCGACGAGCTGGAACGCCGTATCGCCGAACTGGAGTCGGACCGGGGGGTCGTGGTCGACGCGGCCGCGTCCGATCTGCGGCGTATCGAGCGCGACCTGCACGACGGGGCGCAGGCCCGGCTGGTCAACCTGGCCATGGGGCTCGGCCTCGCGAAGGAGAAGCTCCTGGAGGACCCGGAGTACGCGCAGGCGATGGTCGCGGAGGCGCACGGCGAGGTGAAGCTGGCGCTGCAGGAGCTGCGGGACCTGGCGCGGGGCATCCATCCGGCCGTGCTGACCGACCGCGGCCTGGACGCGGCCCTGTCGAGCGTCGCCTCGCGCTGCACGGTCCCGGTGAAGGTGACCGCCGACCTCGACGCGCGGCCGGTCGCGGCGATCGAGGGGATCGCGTACTTCACCGTCTCCGAGCTGCTGCAGAACATCAGCAAGCACAGCGGGGCGCGGTCGGCGTCGGTCGACGTGTGGCGGACGGAGGACCGGCTGCTCATCCAGGTCTGGGACGACGGCCGCGGCGGCGCCGACCTCGACGGCGGCACGGGCATGCGCGGGCTGGCGGAGCGGCTCGACGCGGTCGACGGGCTGTTCGTCGTCGACTCGCCGCCGGGCGGCCCGACGGTCGTCACGGCGGAGCTGCCGTGGCGGGACCGGACCCCGGGCGAGAGGTAGGGAAAACCCCCCTTCCAAGACGCCGACGGCCTCCATGGTCCACGGACCTGCGGCGCAGCAGGGTGGAGGTACGACACCACAGGCGCGGGACGAGAGAAGAAGGACGACGTCGATGGCCACGGACTACGGGTACGACAGTGGGCTCGGGTTCCCCGAGACGGTACGGCGGCACCGGGTGCCGGCCGGGCTGCGGGCGCCGTTCGAGGGGCGGACCTGGCGGGAGTTCGGCTATGTGCTGCTGAGCCTGCCGATCAGCATCGTCATGTTCGTGTACGCCGTCACGATGGTCTCGCTCGGCGCGGGCCTGCTCGTGACCTTCCTCGGGATCCCGGTGTTCGCAGCGGGGCTCGCGGGGTGCCGTGCGCTCGGGGCGATGGAGCGGGCTCGGGCGCGGGGCCTGCTGGGTCTCGAGGTCGGCGATCCGGAGCCGCTCAGGAAGCGCGGGTCCGGGTTCATGGCGTGGGTCGGGGCGGTGCTGAAGAGCGGGACGTCGTGGCGGACGCTGCTTTACTCGGTGCTCCACCTGCCGTGGGCGACGTTCTCGTTCGTCGTCGCGGTGAACTTCTGGGTCTACGGCTGGGCGCTGCTGACGTATCCGCTGTGGTTCTGGGTCTTCCCGGCGTACGTCGGTCAGGACGGGCTGCAGCTGTACGGCGACGAGACCCACCACATCTACCTGGACAACCCGTTCGAGATCGGTGTGACGGCGCTGGTGGGGCTGCTGTTCACGCTGGCCACGCCGTGGATCGTGCGGGCGCTGACGACGGTGGACCGGGTGATGGTGCACGGGCTGCTGGGGCCGAGCCGGCTGTCGGCACGGGTGGTGGAGCTGGAGTCGGACCGGGGGGTCGTGGTGGACACGGCGGCGGCGGATCTGCGGCGGATCGAGCGGGATCTGCACGACGGTGCGCAGGCCCGGCTGGTGGCGCTGGCGATGGATCTGGGGCTGGCGAAGGAGAAGCTCACGGAGGATCCCGAGGCCGCGGCGCGGATGGTGGACGAGGCGCACGGTGAGGTGAAGACGGCGCTGCAGGAGCTGCGGGATCTGGCGCGGGGGATTCATCCGGCGGTGCTGACGGACCGGGGGCTGGACGCGGCGCTGTCGTCGGTGGCCTCTCGGTGCACGGTGCCGGTGCAGGTGGAGGTGGACCTTCCCTCGCGGCCGGCGCCGGCGATCGAGGGCATCGCGTACTTCACGGTGTCGGAGCTGCTGCAGAACATCAGCAAGCATGCGCGGGCGACGTTCGCCGCGGTGGATGTGTGGCGGGTGGAGAACCGGCTCATGCTGCAGGTCGTGGACAACGGGGTGGGCGGGGCCGACGCGTCCTCCGGGTCGGGGCTGGCGGGGCTCGCGGAGCGCTTGGACGCGGTGGACGGGATCCTGGTGGTGGACTCGCCTGCCGGGGGGCCCACGCGGGTGACCGCGGAGTTGCCGTGGCGGGGTGACCGGGTGTGACGGGGAGGGTGTGACGGGTTCCGTGGGTGCTGCGGGGCGGTGGGGGTGCTTACTCGCCCCGCCGCCCTTGCCCGTTCCCGTCCCAGGGACGCCGCCCCTTCGACCCCGGCCCCCTTCGACCCGGCCCCTTCGACCCCGGCCCCCTTCGACCCTTCGCCCTTGGACCCCTGAGGGCTGCGCCCCCGATTCTCGGCCCTTTGTTCGTATCTATCGGCCCCTAATCCCGTTGCCCGCGCCCGCCCGCATCCGAATGCTGGAATGCTGGACTTGTCCAGCAGGTGGGCAGGGAGTGGGCTGGGGGGCCGAGAGTCGTGGAGGACAGGGTGCGGGTGGTCATCGCCGAGGATTCAGTGCTGCTGAGGGAGGGCCTGACCCGGTTGTTGACCGACCGTGGGCACGACGTCGTGGCCGGTGTGGGCGACGGAGAGGCACTGATCAAGACCATCGGTGAGCTGGACGCTCAGGGCGAGCTGCCCGACGTCGTGGTCGCCGATGTGCGGATGCCTCCGACGCATACGGACGAAGGCGTGCGAGCCGCCGTACAGCTGCGCAAGGCACATCCCGGACTCGGGGTACTCGTACTCTCGCAGTACGTGGAGGAGCGGTACGCCACCGAGCTGCTGGCCGGGTCCAGTCGCGGAGTGGGGTACCTGCTCAAGGACCGGGTCGCGGAGGTGCGTGAGTTCGTGGACGCGGTGGTGCGGGTGGCCGAGGGCGGGACCGCTCTCGACCCCGAGGTGGTCGCCCAGTTGCTGGGACGCAGCCGCAAGCAGGACGTGCTCGCGCATCTCACCCCGCGGGAACGGGAGGTCCTGGGACTCATGGCCGAGGGACGCACCAACTCGGCGGTCGCGCGGCAGCTCGTCGTCAGCGACGGGGCGGTGGAGAAGCACGTCAGCAACATCTTCCTGAAGCTCGGGCTGTCCCCGAGCGACGGCGACCACCGACGGGTGCTGGCGGTGCTGACCTACCTGAACTCCTGACCATCTGACACCGTGTCAGACAGCAGGGGCGGCGGTCCGGCGGCCGGGAAAGGGCCGCTCGGACCGAGAACCGAAGAACGATGAGGGAGCGTCTTCAAGGAAAGCGCCGGGGGGCGAGCAAATCGTGACAAGTCAGGGTGTCGTAACGTCTCAAAACCGCGTCCATCATGCGAATGGCCGAGGGAAGGCGACCCTTGCGGTCGTAGGGTTGATCCTGGGAAGGCCTGCGGGAAGGCCGCTCCCGAACAGCCGCCTCGAGGGAGGTCCAGTTCAGTGACCAGTCAGGTCAGCAGCCCAGCGGAGCAGGCCGACGAAGCCGTCGTGGGAGAGCAGCGCAAAGAGGCAGGCGTGAAGGACGTCCGCCGCCTCGACCGGGTGATCATTCGATTCGCGGGCGACTCCGGTGACGGGATGCAGCTCACCGGGGACCGTTTCACCTCGGAGACCGCGTCCTTCGGCAACGACCTGTCCACCCTTCCCAACTTCCCCGCCGAGATCCGGGCCCCTGCCGGAACCCTGCCGGGTGTCTCCTCCTTCCAGCTCCACTTCGCCGACCACGACATCCTCACGCCGGGCGACGCGCCGAACGTGCTCGTGGCCATGAACCCCGCCGCCCTCAAGGCGAACATCGCCGATCTGCCGCGTGGCGCGGAGATCATCGTCAACACGGACGAGTTCACCAAACGGGCGATGCAGAAAGTGGGGTACGCGGCCTCGCCGCTGGAGGATGGATCGCTCGACGGTTACAGCCTTCATCCGGTCCCCCTGACCACGCTGACCGTCGAGGCCCTCAAGGATTTCGACCTCAGTCGCAAAGAGGCCGAGCGCAGCAAGAACATGTTCGCGCTCGGCCTCTTGTCGTGGATGTACCACCGGCCCACCGAGGGCACGGAGAAGTTCCTGCGGACCAAGTTCGCGAAGAAGCCGCAGATCGCCGAGGCGAACCTGGCGGCGTACCGCGCCGGCTGGAACTTCGGCGAGACGACGGAGGACTTCGCCGTCTCCTACGAGATCGCCCCGGCCACGAAGGCCTTCCCGGTCGGCACCTACCGCAACATCTCCGGGAACCTGGCGCTGTCCTACGGGCTGGTCGCCGCGTCTCGCCAGGCGGACCTGCCGTTGTTCCTGGGCTCGTACCCGATCACACCGGCTTCGGACATCCTGCACGAGCTGAGCAAGCACAAGAACTTCGGTGTACGGACCTTCCAGGCCGAGGACGAGATCGCGGGCATCGGCGCTGCGCTGGGCGCTGCCTTCGGCGGCTCGCTCGCGGTGACGACGACCTCGGGGCCGGGGGTGGCCCTGAAGTCGGAGACCATCGGCCTCGCGGTCTCCCTGGAGCTGCCGCTCCTGGTCATCGACATCCAGAGAGGCGGCCCGTCCACCGGTCTGCCGACCAAGACCGAGCAGGCCGACCTGCTGCAGGCGATGTTCGGGCGCAACGGCGAGGCGCCGGTGCCGATCGTCGCCCCCCGGACCCCGGCCGACTGCTTCGACGCGGCGCTGGAGGCGGCCCGGATCGCGCTGACGTACCGCACTCCGGTGATGCTGCTCTCGGACGGCTACCTGGCCAACGGCTCCGAGCCCTGGCGGATCCCGGAGCTGGACGAACTCCCGGACCTGACCGTGCAGTTCGCGCAGGGGCCGAACCACGTCCTGGACGACGGCACCGAGGTCTTCTGGCCCTACAAGCGCGACCCGCAGACCCTCGCCCGCCCCTGGGCCGTGCCCGGCACACCCGGTCTTGAACACCGCATCGGCGGAATCGAGAAGGAGGACGGCACGGGCAACATCTCCTACTCCCCCGCCAACCACGACTTCATGGTCCGCATCCGCCAGGCCAAGATCGACGGCATCGACGTACCGGATCTGGAGGTCGACGACCCGCACGAGGCGCGCACGCTGGTGCTGGGCTGGGGATCGACGTACGGCCCCATCACGGCGGCGGTACGACGGCTGCGGACGGCCGGGGAGTCGATCGCGCAGGCGCATCTGCGCCACCTCAACCCCTTCCCGCGCAACCTGGGCGCGGTGCTGAAGGCGTACGACAGGGTCGTCATCCCGGAGATGAACCTCGGGCAGCTCGCCACGCTGGTGCGGGCGAAGTACCTGGTCGACGCGCACAGCTACAACCAGGTCAACGGCATGCCGTTCAAGGCCGAACAGCTCGCCACGGCTCTCAAGGAGGCCATCGATGGCTGAGACGTCCACGGAAGGCACGGGCACGATCGAGGCACTCACGCTCGTCCCCAAGGCCGAGGGCCGCCAGAGCATGAAGGACTTCAAGAGCGACCAGGAAGTCCGCTGGTGCCCCGGCTGCGGTGACTACGCGATCCTGGCGGCCGTTCAGGGGTTCATGCCGGAGCTGGGGCTGGTCAAGGAGAACATCGTCTTCGTCTCGGGCATCGGCTGCTCGTCGCGGTTCCCGTACTACATGAACACGTACGGTATGCACTCCATCCACGGGCGGGCGCCGGCGATCGCGACGGGTCTCGCGGCCTCGCGCCGCGACCTGTCGGTGTGGGTGGTCACGGGTGACGGGGACGCGCTGTCGATCGGCGGCAACCACCTGATCCACGCCCTGCGGCGGAACGTGAACCTGAAGATCCTGCTGTTCAACAACCGAATCTACGGCCTCACCAAGGGGCAGTACTCCCCCACCTCCGAGGTCGGCAAGATCACGAAGTCGACGCCGATGGGGTCGCTGGACGCCCCCTTCAACCCGGTGTCCCTCGCCATCGGCGCGGAGGCGTCCTTCGTGGCGCGGACGGTGGACTCGGACCGCAAGCACCTCACGTCGGTCCTGCGAGAGGCGGCCGCCCACCCCGGCACCGCCCTGATCGAGATCTACCAGAACTGCAACATCTTCAACGACGGGGCCTTCGAGGCGCTGAAGGACAAGCAGCAGGCCGAGGAGGCGGTGATCCGTCTGGAGCACGGGCAGCCGATCCGCTTCGGGACGGACCTGTCCAAGGGTGTGGTCCGCGATCCGGCGACGGGTGACCTGAAGGTGGTCACGGTGACGCCGTCGAACGAGTCGCAGATCCTCGTCCACGACGCGCACGCGTCATCCCCGACGACGGCTTTCGCCCTGTCCCGCCTGGCCGACCCGGACACGCTGCACCACACCCCGATCGGAGTGCTGCGGTCGGTGGACCGGCCGGTGTACGACACCCAGATGTCGGACCAGCTGGACTCGGCGATCGAGCAGAACGGCAAGGGGGATCTGGGAGCGTTGTTGGCCGGGGGCGATACCTGGACGGTGGTCGGGTAGTACCGACGGACGGCACGACGGAGGGCCCGGGAGCATCACCGCACCGGGCCCTGTGCACGTCGCGCGGAGGCGGGTGCCTCACCAGGACCGACTCAATCGCCCGAGGCCACGACCCACCACTCCTCTAGGTCCTCGGGACGTTCGTCCATGATGGCGTCGATGGCTCTGCCTACTCGGGCCTCGAAGGATTCCGGGGCCAGGCAACTGCGCGCGGTGGCTGTGCGCTCCCAGTACTCAGCGAAGGTCGGGCTACGGCGAAGGATCTTCAAGTTCCCGAGGAGTGCGCTCCGGTCAATGGATCCGATCTGGTGAGCCAACAGAATGAGCCCGTACTGCGCGTTCGCATTGAGCATCTGCCGACGCTCCTCATCGGACAAGTTGGCGAATTCGCCCGTACTAAGCGAGTCCGCCAGCACGGGATCGTCGATCGCCCGATCCAAGCGCTCGAGGAAGAAGCCTCTCAGCTGGATCAGGTTTGCCCTGTGTAGTTCCGTCGCGATCCTGTCGTATCCGTCCGCCATACGGCCGAGCTGCTGGACGAGTGATTGAAGCAGTTCCTGCAATAGCTCTTCCTGTTTCGGCACGGTCAGTCCCACCCCCGATCCGACGGAACAACTCATCCCTCCTCCAGCGTGCAAGCCGGAGCGGGAAGCGGAAAGGGGGCGCGCGTCGACTGGCGCACCATGCAAGCCGAGGGCCTGGGCACCTTGCGCCTCAGGCAAGACACCCAGCCCCTCACTTTTCACACGTCGGGGATATCGCGCTTGGCGCGCAGGAGCGTCTCGCGCGTGATGACCACAATGCGTTCGTAGTCAGCACGGGCAGCGTCAGACGGGAGCAACGCATCCAGCTCTTCGGTCCGGTCGGTTCCGATCACCGCGAAGTCGCCATCGCTTAGTTCGAAGAGGTCCGGGCACGACTCGCCCGTCACCGATCCTCGTTGGCGGGGTGTGTCCCCGAGGCGGCGAGTGATGTGGACAGACCGGAACTCTTTGCTTGGCACTGGGGTGACCTCTTCCTAACAGGCCCCAACTCTGGGCCCCTCAGCCCCAAACGAAAAACGCTACCCCAAGGCACGCGGAGTCATCCGGGCGGGCTGCCGTCTGCCCCCATCCCGACAACCCACCACTCGTCAGGGTCTTCAGCAAGCTCTTCCAGGATCACGTCAACGGCCTTCCCCACCTCTGCCTCAAGGGTCCCCCTCGGAAGACTCCGGCGGTGTTCCACCGTCATCTCCCAGTACTCCTTGAAAACACGGTTGCGGGCCAGGATGCGCAGGTGGCCGATCAGTTCGTTCCAGCCGTAGACGCCGATGCGGTGGCCTAGCAGCACCGCGCCGTACTCTCGGTTGGCGAACAACACTTGCCGCCGCTTGGCGTCCGTCAAGCTGTCGAGCGTGCTCATTGCTGATGCCAGCGCCGGATCAGCCATGGCATGGTCCACCTGAGCCGCGACGATGCGGTGATGCTGTATCAGGTTGGCGTTGCGGATCTCCTCGGCGAGGCGTGTTACTTCGCGAAGGAGAGCCAAGGCCAGTTCTTCCTGCCGCCGTCGCCAGACTTGTCGCGGATAGGGGGTGCGCATCCGACCGGTCCTCACCCTCGCTGAAGAACCGATACTGCGCGCATCTGGATTCTGTGTGGCCAATGCGAACCCCCGGGTCAGGCGTCCGGCTGCCGGTCGGTGGTCTCGTGGGCGGCACGAGGACCGGCGCGCGGGTGGGCACAGCGCCCCGCCCCCAGGATGCCGGGCGACTCAAGTCGGCGTGGGAGGCGGAGAGGGGGCGCATGGGTTCATGTCAGCCAACGCCCTGACATGTATGTGCCCAGCGCGCGCCGTCCGCATTCGCCCAATGAACCCGCTACACATGCATCAGTCCTGCTCAGAGCCCCTCTTCCGCGCGTCGTACCCCTCCCGCGCCTCCTGCACCGCCCCCATCCGCCGCGCCGTCCACTCCGCCAGCCCGCGTACCTGTTCCGCTGCCTCGCGGCCGAGGTCGGTCAGTGAATAGTCGACCCTGGGCGGGATCACCGGCTTGGCGTCGCGGTGGACCAGGCCGTCGCGTTCCAGGGTCTGGAGGGTCTGGGTGAGCATCTTCTCGCTGACGTTGCGGCCGTAGCCGCCGATCGCGCGGCGGAGTTCGCTGAAGCGGTGCGGGCGGTCGAGGAGGCGGATCAGGACCAGGACGCCCCAGCGGCTCGTCACGTGTTCCATGACCAGGCGGTGGGGGCACATCGCCTCGCCCGGCGTCATCGTCTCCGAGAGGAGCTGCTCTGCACTTACCGTCATGCCAGTACCTTACTTCAAAGTGGGTACTTTCGCAGAGTTAGCGCCTCCTCTAGGGTTAGTGCCAACGCACCCCACAAGGAGATCCCACATCATGAGCATCGTCGTCACCGGAGCCACCGGACACCTCGGCCGCCACGTCGTCGAGCAGCTGCTCGAGAAGGTCCCGGCCGAGCAGGTCACCGCCGTCGTCCGCACCCCGGAGAAGGCCGCCGATTTCGCCGAGAAGGGTGTGCGGATAGCCGTCGCCGACTACAACTCCCCCGAGACCTTCGACAAGGTCTTCGCGGCCGGCGACAAGGTGCTGCTGATCTCCGGCAACGAGTTCGACAAGGGCCGCCCCGCCCAGCACCAGGTCGTCATCGATGCCGCCAAGGCCGCGGGCGTGGCGCTCCTCGCCTACACCAGCGCCCCGGGCAGCCTCACCGCCGCGCTCGCCGACGACCACCGGGCCACCGAGAAGGCGCTGCTCGCCTCCGGTCTGCCCTACTCGCTGCTGCGCAACGGCTGGTACAACGAGAACTACACCGAGAACCTCGCCCCCGCCCTGGAGCACGGCGCTGTCGTACAGGCCGCCGGTGACGGCCGTATCTCCACCGCCTCGCGCGCCGACTACGCGGCCGCCGCCGTGGCCGTGCTGACCGGCGAGGGGCACGAGAACTCGACGTACGAGCTCGGCGGCGACGAGCCCTGGGGCTTCGCCGAGTACGCGGCCGAGCTGAGCCGGCAGACCGGCAAGGAGATCGCCTACAACGCCGTTCCCGTCGAGGTCTACACCGAGATCCTGACCGGTGTGGGTCTGCCCGCGCCCCTCGCCGGGATCCTCGCCGGTGTCGACGCCTCCATCGAGAAGGGCGAACTGGTCGTCACCTCCGGTGACCTGGCCCGGCTGACCGGCCGACCCGCCACCCCGATCGCCGAATCCATCGCGGTCGCGCTCAAGGGCTGACCCTCCGCCGCCCCTCCCCGGCCCGCCCGCGAAGCCCCACCCCCGGCTGTCATGACCGTATAGCGATACGGGCATGACAGCCGGGGGTGCTCGGCGTTACCTTCGTGCAGGCGAGGACGGTGCGAGGAGGAGAGTCCGTGAAGTCGAGGGGCGAGCGGCACATAGGTCTGCTGAACGGCTTCGCGGCGTACGGGATGTGGGGGCTCGTCCCCCTGTTCTGGCCGCTGCTCAAGCCCGCCGGGGCCGCGGAGATCCTGGCCCACCGGATGGTGTGGTCGCTCGTCTTCGTCGCCGTCGCGCTCGTCTTCGTACGGCGCTGGGCCTGGGCCGGTGAGCTGCTGCGGCAGCCGCGCAGGCTGGCGCTGATCACCGTGGCCGCCGCCGTCATCACCGTCAACTGGGGCGTCTACATCTGGGCCGTCAACAGCGGCCATGTCGTCGAGGCCTCGCTCGGGTACTTCATCAACCCGCTGGTCACCATCGCGATGGGAGTGCTGCTGCTCAAGGAGCGGCTCCGGCGCGTGCAGTGGGCGGCGGTCGGGGTCGGCGCCGCCGCGGTGGTCGTCCTCACCGTCGGGTACGGGCGACCGCCGTGGATCTCCCTCACGCTCGCCTTCTCCTTCGCCACGTACGGCCTGGTCAAGAAGAAGGTGAACCTCGGCGGGGTCGAGTCGCTGGCCGCCGAGACCGCGATCCAGTTCCTGCCCGCGCTCGGGTATCTGCTGTGGCTGGGCAACCAGGGCGACCTCAGCTTCACCGCCGAGGGGCCGGGGCACGCAGTGCTGCTCGCCTCGACCGGCATCGTCACCGCGCTCCCCCTGGTCTGCTTCGGCGCCGCGGCGATCCGGGTGCCGCTGTCCACACTGGGGCTGCTGCAGTACCTGGCGCCGGTCTTCCAGTTCCTGCTCGGCGTCCTCTACTTCGGCGAGGCCATGCCGCCCGAGCGCTGGGCCGGGTTCGCGCTGGTCTGGCTGGCGTTGACACTGCTCACCTGGGACGCGCTGCGCACCGCGCGGACGCTCAGGAGGGAGATCACGAGGCCCGGCCCCACCATGACGACGACCGGCACGGTCGGCGCCGCGCGGCCGGCGGAGAGCCTGGCCTCGGGTCCGGAGCAGCTGGACTCACCCGCCGCGAGGCCGTAGGACGGCGCCCGCGATGAACAGCGCCGGGAGCAGCGCCGGGAGCAGCGCCGGCCAGGGCAAGTCCGCTCCCGGCATGCCGCGTCCCTGCATGCCGCGTCCCCGCATGCCGCGTCCCTGCATGCCGCGGTCCGCTCCCTCGCGGCCCGGGCCGCGGCGCACCAACTGGACATCGTGGCGGCGCGGGGCCGCTGTCAGTGGGCACCGCTATAAGTGACGGTATGACACCCGTGCACTGGAAAGTCGTGATCGACGCCGAGGACCCGCACGCCCAGGCCGACTTCTGGGCCGCCGCGCTGCACTACGAGACCGAGGACAACAACGCGCTGATCCAGCGGCTGCTGGAGCTCGGCGCGCTGCCGCGCGAGGCCACTGTCGAGTGGCATGCCAGGCTGTCCTTCCGGGATCTGGTCGCCGTACGACACCCGGACGATCCGTACGACAAGGACAGCGGCACCGGTCTGGGGCGGCGGCTGCTCTTCCAGCGCGTGCCGGAGCCGAAGACCGTCAAGAACCGGCTCCACCTGGACCTGCACCCCGGGGAGGGCAGACGAACGGCCGAGGTGGAGCGGCTGACGGGACTCGGGGCGAGCGTGCTGCGCGAGGTCAGCGAACCGTCGGGGGCCTGGGTGGTCATGACGGATCCGGAGGGGAACGAATTCTGCGTCCACTGATCGCAGGCAGTCCGGTATACGAACTCCCCTGACCGGATTCCGCCCTTGACGGAGAGTCAACCGCAGCTTCACCATCCAGGCACCATTCGCTGTGGAATCCCTGTGACTCCAGGGGTTCCCACGGAATTCGGAGCCCCCCACATGAAGCTCTCGGTTCCCGGACGCGTCACGGCCACCGCCGTCGTCGCCACCGTCTCCCTCTTGGCCGGCGGATCCATAGCCGGCGCGGCCCCCGCGGGAACACCCGCGTTGGCCGCGGCCCCGGACATCCCGGTGGCCAACGTGAAGGCGCATCTGACCCAGCTCCAGTCCATCGCCACCGCCAACGGCGGCAACCGCGCGCACGGCCGTGCCGGCTACAAGGCCTCGCTCGACTATGTGAAGGCCAAGCTGGACGCCGCCGGATACACCACCACCATCCAGCAGTTCACGTCCTCCGGGCGCACCGGCTACAACCTGATCGCCGACTGGCCGGGCGGCGACACCAACCAGGTGATCATGTCCGGCTCGCACCTCGACAGCGTGACGGCTGGTGCGGGCATCAACGACAACGGCTCCGGTTCGGCGGCCGTCCTGGAGACCGCGCTCGCCGTCGCCCGGGCCGGCCACCACCCCACGAAGCACCTGCGGTTCGCATGGTGGGGCGCGGAGGAACTGGGCCTGGTCGGGTCGCGGTACTACGTCAACAACCTGTCGACGGCGAACCGTTCACGGATCAGCGGCTACCTCAACTTCGACATGATCGGCTCACCGAACCCCGGCTACTTCGTCTACGACGACGACCCGGCCATCGAGAAGACCTTCAAGACGTACTACGCCGGCCTCGGCGTCCCGACCGAGATCGAGACCGAGGGCGACGGCCGCTCCGACCACGCGCCGTTCAAGAACGCGGGCGTTCCGGTGGGCGGGCTGTTCAGCGGGGCCGACTACACCAAGACGGCGGCGCAGGCGGCCAAGTGGGGCGGCACCGCGGGGCGGGCCTTCGACCGCTGCTACCACTCGTCGTGCGACACCACGGCCAACATCGACGACACGGCCCTGGACCGCAACAGTGACGCGGTGGCGTACGCGGTGTGGGAGTTGTCGCAGTAACGGAACCTCTCCGGGCTACTGGTCGGCGTCGGCGCTCCGGGCGCGTTCCGCGAGGCGGAGCATGCGGGAGCGGGCCGACTCCAGACGGTCCTGCTCGTCGGCCGCCGGGCCCTGTCCGGCGGCCAACTCCGTCCACAGCGTGAGCAGTTCGCGCCCGAGGGCAAGGCCCCGCAGCGGATCCCGCACGGCCTTCCACGCGGTGGCGGCGCTCTGCACGTTGCCGTAGGCCGCCTCGGCGTCCCCGGCACGGTGGTGGACATCGGCCAGATCGAGGGAGATCTCCGCGGCCCGCACCGGCTCGCCGCCCAAGTAGGCGATGTAGGCGGCGAGTTCTCGCACCCGCAGCACGTCGGGGTGCTCGGCGCCCAGGGTCTCGGACGCCTCGCCGACCACCCGCTCCGCCAACTCGGCGGCCAGGTCCGTACGCCCCTCCCGCACGGCCTCGCTGATCCGCCCGACGGGCTCCGCGAGCCCCGTGGCGTCGTCGACCACCAGCCCCTCTCCCATGACGGCTTCGGCCACGGCGTCGAACCCCCGCACGGGGGCCGGCTTCGGACCGGGATCGTCCAGTAGGACCGGATCGATGAGGGGTGCGGGTGCGGGACGGGGGGTGGGCGAGGCGGTGGGAAGCGGCTGAGGAACGGCCGCGAAACCGGCGGGCGGGAAGGGAACGGGCTCGGGGGTGGGAGTCGGGGCGGGCGCAGAGGGCGGCTGGGAGGCCGGCCCGGCGTCCACGGGAGGCGCGTCGGGACCCTCCACGGTCTCGGGGCGTGGCGAGGCGGGCGCCGGCGTCGCAACCGGCGGTGGTGCGTCGAGGCTCGGTGCGGGTGGGGCAGGGGTGGGCTGGGGCAGGGGGCCGGGGGTGTAGGCAGGGTCGGTCGGTGACAGCGGGGGCGGGGTGGGGGTCGAGCCCGCATCCATCACGGGCGGCGGGCCGAACTCGCCTGTCGGGGGTACGACCGTCCCGGGGGCCGGAGCCGGAGCCGGGTCGGTGGGCCGAGAGGGCGGCAGCTGTCGTCGGACCCGCGTCTCGGGCGGTTCGGCGTCCGTGGGCTGCGGCTCGGGCAGGTTCCGCAGCCGGAAGGTCGGGGCCGGGTCCGGCGTGGGCTCTTCGAGTGGCCGGAGGATGTCGGTGGGCCGGTCGTGCGGGGCGAGGCCCGCGGGCGGCCAGGGCTGCTCGGCGGGCTGCTCGGCGGGTTCCTCGCCCGCGGCGGACGGCAGCGGCCGGTCGTCCCACGCGGCGTCGGCCCCGTCCGCCTCCTCCGGCGCGGCCATCCGTACCGGCTCCGCCGTGAAGCGGCTGGCGCCGTCCGTCGCGACTTCCAGGGGGACCACATAGCCGATGCGGGCATCGTGGATCGTGGCGTGGACGGGGTGCCCGCTGCTGAGAGCGAGGCGGTGGAGGTGGGTCAGGACGGTCTGCTGGAGTTCCTCGCCGGGCGGCGCGGTGACCGGTGTTCCGGCCACGGTCGCGGACTCACCCGTCAGGGGGACGCGGACGTCGATCGGGGTGGCCCCCCGCTGGTGGTCCCGCTTCTTGTCGCGGCTGAGTCGAGACATCTCATCCCTCACGGTCGTGCACGTACTGTCGAGTCTCTCCGCCCGCCCCCGGTTCTCACGTCACCGTGATGTCACAGGCCTGTTCCAGGCGAGGGCGGCCGGATGGGATGACAGAGTCGGTGCATGGGCATGCGCACTGACGTGCGACGAGAGGCGGAGAGCGTGCAGCAGGGGCCGGAGATCTGGATCCGCGGGCCGGTGGCCCCGGCCGGGAGGCGGTTCGCATGGGTCGGCACGCACGGCGGTGCCGGTGTCTCCACCCTGGCCGCCGTCTACGGCGGTCACGACAGCGGACGCGACTGGCCCGGCCCGGGCGCCCCGTCCTCCGTCCTGCTGGTCGCCCGTACGCACGCCGCGGGCCTGCTCGCTGTCCGCCGCGCAGTGGAGCTCTTCCGGCGCGGCGAGCACCCGCCGGGACTCGACCTCGACGCCGTCGTCCTCGTCGCGGACGCCCCGGGCCGGCTCCCGCGCCCGCTCGCCCGGCAGGTCAAGGAGATCGAGTCCACTGTCGACGTGTACCGCGTGCCCTGGGTCCCCGCGTGGCGTCTCGGCGACCTGAACGGAACCCCGCCTCGCGGAACCGACGCACTGGTCCGGCTCACCCGGCCCACGGCCCCGTGACCGCCGAGGACCTCGACCTCGCCTCCCTCTCCGCCGTGGACATCGCGTCCGCGGTGCGTTCCCGCTCGCTGCGGGCCGTCGATGTCGTCGCCGCGGCCCTGGAGCGGATCCGGCGCGTGGATCCGCAGCTGTGCGCGTTCGTCGAGGTGTGGGAGGAGGAGGGGCTGCGGCGGGCGCGCGAGATCGATCTGCGCGTCGGGGCGGGTGAGCGGCCGGCGCTGGCCGGGGTGCCGATCGGGGTGAAGGGACGACACGGGCTGCGCGGTGCGGCACGACTGCTCGCGGCCGGGTGCGTACCCGTCGGCGCGACCTCCGTGCCCGGTCCCGGGACTCCCTGGCAGACCTGGGGACTCGGCGCGCACGGTCGTACCGTCAACCCCTGGCGCGCCGACCGCACCCCGGGCGGTTCCTCGGCGGGCTCCGCGGCCGCGGTCGCCGCGGGACTCGTCCCGATGGCGACGGGCAGCGACGGGGCGGGTTCGGTACGGATCCCGGCGGCGTGGTGCGGGGTGATCGGGCTGAAGACGACGAACACCGGGGGTGGGGACGAGGGCCGAGGCAGGGGCGAGGTCAGGGGCGGGAGCCCCGAGCGCATCGGCAACCGAGCCGACCGCGGCAGCTCCGGCTCCAGCACCCCCGATGGCACCGACAGCCCCAGCTCCGGCTCCGGCTCCGGCTCCGGCTCTCCAAGCATCCACGCCGGGACCGGCATCCCAGGCACCCCAGGCATCCCAGGCATCCCCCGCCTCAGCCTCACAGCCCCCGGCATCCTCGTCCGCCACGCCCGCGACGCGCTCGCCTACTGGCACGCGGTCTCCGGCGACGGGGACGGGGACCATGACCGAGACCAGGACCAGGACCGGGACCAGGACCGGCGCGGAGACAGCGGCCCGGACCGGCACCGAGAGCGCACCGCGCCTCCCTCCCCCCGCCCCGTCACCGCCCTCTGGTCCCCCGATCTCGGCTTCGCCGAACCCGACCCCGAGATCGTCGGGATCGTCCGCGCGGCGGTCGGGCGGCTGGTCGGTGCCGGTGTCGTACGGCCGGTCCGACCGTCCCGCACACCGCCGCGTCTGCACGACCCCGCCCCCGCCTGGCTCGCCCTGCGCACCCCCGGTTCGGACCTGGGGGACGCCGACCGGATCCGGGCCGCCAACGACCGTCTCCTCGACGAGGTCTTCGCCGGTACCGATCTGCTGCTGACGCCGACGACCCCCCACCCGCCGCACGGCCACGAGGGGCCAGGTGACCGCTACTCCACCGCTCTCACCTGGGCGTTCAACCTCAGCGGGCACCCGGCGCTCAGTCTCCCGGCCGGTCTCGGCCCGGACGGCTGCCCGGTCGGACTCCAGCTCGTGGCCCGGCACGGCGGCGAGGGGTTGCTGCTGGAGGTGGCGCGGGCGGCGCAGGTGTCTCTCTGAGGGGCGCACCGGCGCACCCCTGGACCTGTACTTGCGTATGCATATAATGCATGTGCGAGTACTTACGTACGCCGATCAGCCGGGAGATCTCCATGACGCGCCGTTTCCTGTTCGTGCTCGGCAGCAGCCGCAGCGACGGCAACACCGAACTGCTGGCCCGCCGGGCCGCCGAGCAACTGCCCCCGGACGTCGAGCAGCAATGGATCGACCTCGCGGAGCATCCGCTGCCCGACTTCGAGGATCTCCGGCACGACACCGACCACGTGCGTCCGACGATCGGCCACACGGCGCTGCTCTTCGACGCCACGCTCGCGGCGACGGACATCGTGATCGCCTCCCCGCTGTACTGGTACTCCGTCTCCGCGCACGTCAAGCGCTACCTCGACTACTGGTCGGGCTGGCTGCGCACGCCGGGTGTCGAGTTCAAGGCGACCATGGCGGGGCGCACGCTCTGGGGTGTGACCGCGCTGGCGCACGAGGAGTTCGAGGTCGCCGACCCGCTGGTCGGCACCCTCAACAACTCGGCCGCCTACCTGGGGATGCGCTTCGGCGGGGTGCTCCTCGGCAACGGCAGCAAGCCCGGTGACGTCCTGCGGGACACCGACGCGCTCGCCCGGGCGAAGACCTTCTTCGACCAGGAGCCCCCGCTCGCGCGATTCCCCTACGAGCAGGTCACGCCGTGATGTCCTTCGCCGTGAACCTCGCCCACGCGGCCGAACCGAACACCGCCGCGTAGAGCGCCTGGAGGCCGAGGTTCTTCACCAGGTCGTCCCAGTAGACCGGCTCACGCATGAGGTCGGCGAAGGACAGCCAGTAATGGGAGAAGAAGTAGGGCTGGAGGGCGTGCAGTTGGGGGATCTGGTCGAGGATCTGGACCGTGATCAGCAGGCCGACCGTCGTGGCCATCGCCGCGATGCCGCTGTTCGTGAGCGTCGAGACGAACAGGCCCAGGGCCGCCACGCCGGTCAGTGACGCGGCCACCACCAGGGCGATGAGCAGGGCTCTTCCCAGACCCTCCGCGAAGGTGATCCGGGTGCCGGAGATCGTCGTCAGGTCGCCCAGCGGGAACAGGATCGCGCCGACCGTCAGTGCCGACAGGGCGACCACGAGGGTGGCGAGCAGGCAGAACGTCATCACCGTCGCGTACTTGGTGAGGAGCAGACGGGTGCGGCCCGCCGGGGCGACCAGCAGATAGCGCAGGGTGCCGGCGTTGGCCTCGCCCGCGATCGCGTCGCCCGCGATGACGCCGACGGACATCGGGAGGAAAAAGGGGAGCGTCGCGGCGAGGGCGGTGAACACCAGGAACAGGCCGTTGTTGGTGATCTGCGAGATGAACGCGGGGCCTCCCCCGCCGCCGTCGCCCGCTGAGCCGCCGTCACCGGTCTCGATCTTCACCGCGATGCCCACGAGGATCGGGACTGCCGCGAGTACGGCCAGCAGGGCGAGGGTGCGCCAGCGGCGGAACGTGGTGTGCAGTTCGTTGCGGAAGAGGGTGCCGTAGAAGGTGGTACGGCGGCTCACGGTCCGTGGGGGCCGCTCGCGCAGTTCCCCGCGCCCCTTGAGGTCAGCCTGCGACATCGAAGCCCTCCCCGGTCAGCGCCACGAAAGCGTCCTCCAGGGAGGCTCGTTCGATGCCGAAGCCCCGGACCCGCACCCCCGCCGCGACCAAGGCGGCGTTGATGTCGGCCAGGTCGCCGTCCGGCGGGTCGGAGGTGACCCGGTCCTCGGCGAGGACCACATCGCCGACGCCCTGTTCCTTCAGCACCCGTGCCGCGTCCGTCGGGTCCGGGGTCGTCACCACCAGGCGTCCCTTCGCCCCCGCCGCCAGCTCCTCCACCGGCCCCTGTGTGATCAGGCGCCCTCGGGCCATCACCGCCGCGTGGGTGCAGACCTGTTCGATCTCGTCGAGGAGGTGGGAGGAGAGGAAGACGGTCGTGCCGTCCGAGGCCAGCTCTCTGACCAGAGAGCGGATCTCGCGCATGCCCTGGGGGTCGAGGCCGTTGGTCGGTTCGTCGAGGACCAGGAGTCTGCGGGGCTGGAGGAGGGCGGCGGCCAGGCCGAGGCGCTGTTTCATGCCCAGCGAGTACGCCTTCGCCTTCTTGCCCGCGGCGGCCGCCAGGCCCACCCGGTCCAGGGCCGACGCCACGCGGGCACGCCGGGTGCGGGGGTCGGCGGTCGGGTCGGCGGCGTCGTAGCGGACGAGGTTGTCGCGGCCGGAGAGGAAGCCGTAGAGGGCCGGGCCCTCGATGAGCGCGCCGACGTGCGGGAGTACGGCCCGGGAGGCGCGCGGCATGGGGCGGCCCAGGACGCGTGCCGAGCCGGAGGTCGGTTCGATGAGGCCCATCAGCATGCGGATGGTGGTGGTCTTGCCGGAGCCGTTGGGGCCGAGGAAGCCGAAGACGCTGCCCGCCGGGACGGTCAGGTCGAGACCGTCCACGGCGAGCTGTCCGCCGCGGTAGCGCTTGGTGAGGGCGTGGGTGTGGATGACGCTGTCACCCGCGCCCGCCGAAGCGCTCTCGTCCGACCCCTCCGGGTCCGGCTCCGTGGCGGACGGCTGGTCCATCGGCTCCCTCGATTCGTCGAGCAGGTGCGCCCCGGCGGGCCCTACTTCCCCGCGTCGGCGGCCTTCACCAGCGCGTCCTTGGTGACCGCGCCGACGTAGACCTTGCCGTCGTCCGTGATCAGGGCGTTGATCAGGCGGGTCTTGAAGACGGTGCCCTCGCCGAACTTGCCGGAGACCTTGTCGCCGAGCGAGTTCAGGAAGCCGCCGACGTCACCGCCGACCTCGGAGCCGGACGGAACGCCCTGGCCGCCGGTGTCGAAGGTGGCGATGGAGTCCCAGCCGTCCCCGATGACGTTCAGCCCCTCGGGGCCGCCCTTGCCGAACTCGCCGGCCGGTCCCTTGCCGAACTCGCCGGCCGAGCCCCTGCCGAGGCCCTCGGAGTGCTCGGGCGCCTTGCCGGCGTCCCCCTCCTCGACCTTCGCGCCCTTCGGCGGGGTGAAGTCGAAGGTGGAGGCGGCCGGCTTGGCGAAGCTGACCTGGGTGAAGCCCGCGTCCACCACGGCGGCACCGCCGCTCGCCGGGGTGAGGGTGAACTTCAGCGGCAGTCCGGTCGCGGAGTCCACGGCCACGGTGATCTGACCGACCGTCGAGCCGTCGTCCTTGGGCTTGATGACCAGGCGGTAGGCGTCCCGCCCGGCGACCTGCGCGGTGCCCTCCACGGTCACCGACGTGGTCTTGTCGGCGGCCTTCAGGGCTTCCTCGGCGAGGTCCTTGGGCGTGGCCGGGAGCTCTTCCTTCTGCTTCCCGTCGCTCTCGGAGGCCGTGGTGTGGAAGACCGAGTTGGACTTGCTGTCGTAGCCCCAGACGTCCTTGCCGTTGTGGATGAGGCTGTACTCGGCCGCGTTCTCCAGCAGCGAGATCTTCTGCTTGTCCTCGCCGTCGGCCGCGACGCGCAGCGTGTGCGTGCCGGAGGCGAGCTCGGTGAGCTTGGTGGACGGGTCGGCGGACGAGCCGTCGCCCGAGCCGGAGGGTCCGGCGGCGGAGCCGAGGGAGCTCTCCAGACCGCCGAGGTCCGGCAGTCCGAGATCGGTGGTGATCTTCACGGTGCCGGACAGCTGCTGCACGTCCGAGGCGGCGATCTTCTCGATGAGTTCCTGTGCGCTGATCTTCGGCAGGTCGGGGTCGCCGGAGTCGGCGAGCGCCGGGACGAGCCCGATGGTCGCCGCCGCGACCCCCACCACCGTGGCGGGCACGACGTATCGCGCGGCCTTGCGCCGGCGCGCCGCGCGCAGTTCCTCGGCGTCAGCGGCGGTCGCGCTGTCGTCGGATTCGTACGGTGCCATGTGTGCCTTACCTCCGTCGTCGGCGGCGGCTGTCAACTCCCCTGCGTCCACCCCGTAGCCGCCATTCTCACCCGAATCGGTGAGGAGTGGTGTTTTCCGTGGTGTCCATCTGACCAAATCGGCCATGAGCATGCGTCAGCCCTCGGGGCCAACTCCGTGTACACCTGGGGTATGACACGACATGCCGGCGCCCCCTACGACCCGTAGGGGGCGCCGGCTTTCGGGACGGTCAGCCGCGCAGGAACACGTAGTCGGCCTGGTAGGGGACGCCGACGATCGTGCCCGGCCGGCAGGAGCCTGCCGGGGCGATGCCGCCGACGGTGTTCAGCCGCAGGATCTCCGCGGTGCCGGCGAGCAGGCCGTGGTGGCGGCCGGACTGCGTGGCCCTGAGGTCGAGCTCGGGGATGTTCCGGTCCCCGTTGGGCGTCTTGGAGACGAGGGTGCCGGTGACCGCGCTGCGGTCGGGCGCGATCCACTGCGGGGTACCGGAGCCGGGCCGGACGAAGGAGTGCGCGATGCGGCCGCCGAGCACGGCGCTGACGTCCCGCTGGGCGAAGGCGTACCCGCCGCCCTCGGCCGGCTTGCACTGGTAGATCTGCTTGCCCTTGACCACGGACGCCTGGAAGTTGTGGAGCGCGGCGCGGAAGTCGAAGGCGGCGACGGTGACCTTGTGGAGCTGGCCGCGGACGGCTCCGCCCGGGAACTGAGCGGTGTGCAGGTTGGCGTAGAAGGAGTTCGGGTCGGCCTTGAGCCGTCCGAGCAGGGCCTTGTCCTCGACCTTCACGGTGCCGGTGACGGTGTGGTTGCGGCTGTTCTTCAGCAGGCCGGTGAAGTCGACCTTGATGCCGCCGTTGACGCCCCGCGCGCCCTGGTGGATGTGGAGGGCGGTGGGCCTGGCGACCCCGGCCCACTTCACGGCGACGGACACCTTGTCGCCCTTGACCTTGATGAACTCCAGTGCGGCGCCGTCCTTGTCGCCGACGGCGGGGCCGCCCGCGACGGGTACCTCGTTGGCCCCGCGCAGGCTCGCGGCGAGCAGTGTGCCGCCTTTGCCGCTCGTCGCGGCAGCGGCCGCGTCGCGGCTCACGATCTCCTGCCCGCTCCCCGCGTGGCCGGAGGGACCCTCGTGGCCGGAGTGACCGGCGCGCCCGGAGTGACCCGCGTGGTCGGCGCGGGTGGCTCCGGTGGCGAAGGCGGGTATCACCGCGGCGGCGATCCCGCCGGCGGCGGCCACCGCGACCGCGGTGACGACGAGGCTCTTACGGCGTGCCGAGAACGTCGTGTTGATGCCCATGATCCTGTTTTCTCCCCGTATTGCGGCCGACGCCCCCTGCGTCGGCTTCTGTGCATGCAATTCGGAGGAGATCTCAGGTTGGATTTAGTCCAACGTAGTGACGTACATCACTATCCCGCGCGGTGGACCACCGCGTCGCACAGTTCCATCAGCGCCGCCTTCGCGTCGCACTCCCGCAGCGGGGCGAGCGCCGCGCGCGCGTCCTGCGCGTAGCGCACGGTGTCCCGGCGGGCCTGCTCCAGCGCGGGGTGTCCGCGCAGGGCGGCCAGCGCCTCCGCGTGCCGTGCGTCGTCCGTGAGGTCGGAGTCGAGCAGCTCGCACAGGGCGATGTCCTCGGCGAGACCGAGCCGGGCGGCCCGCTCCCGCAGCCGCAGCACCGGCATCGTGGGAATGCCCTCGCGCAGGTCCGTGCCCGGCGTCTTGCCGGACTCGTGGGAGTCGGAGGCGATGTCCAGGACGTCGTCCGCGAGCTGGAAGGCCACGCCGAGACGCTCGCCGTACTGGGTCAGGACGTCCACGACCGTCTCGTCGGCGCCCGACATCATCGCCCCGAAGCGGCACGAGACCGCGACCAGCGAGCCGGTCTTGCCGCCGAGCACGTCGAGGTAGTGCTCGACCGGATCACGGCCGTCCTGCGGCCCCGCCGTCTCCAGGATCTGGCCGGTGACCAGGCGCTCGAACGCCTCCGACTGCACCCGGACCGCCTCGGGCCCGAGGTCGGCCAGGATGTGCGAGGCGCGGGCGAACAGGAAGTCGCCCGTCAGCACGGCCACCGAGTTGCCCCAGCGGGTGTTGGCGCTGTCGACACCCCGCCTGACCTCGGCCTCGTCCATGACGTCGTCGTGGTACAGCGTCGCGAGGTGGGTCAGCTCCACCACCACGGCCGACGGCACCACGCCCGGGGCGTAGCGGTCACCGAACTGGGCGGCGAGCATCACGAGCAACGGCCGGAACCGCTTCCCGCCCGCCCGCACCAGATGCTGGGCGGCCTCCGTGATGAAGGGAACCTCGCTCTTGGTGGCCTCGAGCAATCCCTCCTCGACAGCCGCCAATCCGGCCTGGACATCGGCTTCCAGAGCCTGGTCCCGCACGCTCAGCCCGAACGGCCCGACGACGGTCACGAGGGGTCTCCTGTCTGCTGGTGTCTTCTGGCGGTCACACGGAATGTCGATAGGTCGCTGCCATCACTCAAGTCAGCGTATCCGGTCACCTTTGGATCACCGATAGCGCCCGCCCCGTCCATGCCAGGCGGTATCGGATCACGACCGGTATGTTTTTGATCACCTGAAAAGAACGGATATCCATCGACTTGTAGGGAAGTAGTCGCGCGTGTCCCGAACCGGCGCCGAGATCGGGCCCCGGCCGCACCGCGCCGTGCTCCCGGTGCACTGAGACCGACGGGACCCCACCGATGCGCATCCGTACGTCCTTCCCCTACGAGACGGCCCACGAGGACATCCGTGTCCCGCTCGCCGACGGGACGCGCCTGTACGCACGCGTGTGGCGGCCCCTCACCCCCGAACGGGTACCCGCGATCCTCGAGTACCAGCCGTATCGCCTCACCGACCGGACCGCGCCCCGCGACCGGCAGCGCCACCCCTGGTACGCGGGCCACGGCTACGCCTCCGTCCGCGTGGACGTGCGCGGGCACGGCAACAGCGAGGGCGTCCCGGGCGATGCGTACTCGGCGACCGAACTCGCCGACGGGGTCGAGGTCGTCAACTGGCTGGCCGCGCAGCCCTGGTGCGACGGCCGGGTCGGCATGTTCGGCATCTCCTGGGGCGGCTTCACCTCCCTGCGGATCGCGGCCCTCGCACCCGAGCCGCTCAAGGCGGTCGTCACGGTGTGCTCCACCGACGACCGCTATGACAACGACGTGCACTACCTGGGAGGTTCCGTCCTCGCGGTGGACATGCACGCGTGGGCGGCGACGATGCTCGCCCTCGTCTGCCGCCCGCCGGATCCGCTGTACGCGGGCGAGGCGTGGCGGGACCTGTGGCTCGAGCGCCTGGAACAGGTCGACCCGTTCCTCCACACCTGGCTCGACCACCAGACCCGCGACGACTACTGGCGGCGGGGCAGCGTCCGCGAGGGCCTCGGCACGATCGGCGCGGCCGTCCTCGCGGTGGGCGGCTGGCACGACCCGTACCGTGACACGGTCCTCCGGCTCGTCGAGCACCTGCCGGCCGACCGCGTTCGGGGAATCGTCGGCCCCTGGTCCCACCAGTACCCGGACCGCGGCCGGCCGCCCGGCCCGGCGATCGGCTTCCTCCAGGAGACCCTGCGCTGGTGGGACCAGCACCTCAAGGGCGTCGACACCGGCGTCATGCGAGAACCGCTCCTGCGCTCCTACGTCGTGGACTCCCACTCCCCGGCGACGGTCCACGCCACCCTGCCGGGCCGCTGGGTCGGCGAACCGGCCTGGCCTTCCCCGAACGTGACGACGGTGTCGTACGGCCTTCAGGGCGCCCCCGTCCTGGTCCGCTCCCCGCAGCACACGGGCGTGGACGCCGGCCGGTTCCTCCCGTTCGGGAACGACGCGGACCTGCCGCCGGACCAGCGGGAGGAGGACGCCCGCTCGGCCTGCTTCGAGTTCGCGGTGGGCGAGGAGACATGGGTGCTGGGGCAACCCAGGGTGCGGCTCAGGGTGACCTCGGAGGTGTCGCGCGGGCAGGTCGTCGCGCGGCTGTGCGACGTGGCCCCCGACGGGTCGTCGACCCTCGTGACCCGGGGCGCGCTGAACCTCTCCGCACGCCATGGCCAGGACCGGGTGGTGCCCTGGGAGCCGGGGGCCACGCAGGAGGTGACGCTCGCGCTGAACGGCATCGGGCACGCCTTCCCGCCGGGCCACCGCATCCGGCTGGCCGTCTCCTCCGCGTACTGGCCGTGGATCTGGCCGCAGCCCGGGTCGCAGGCGGGGTTCATGTTGGACCCGGCGGGCAGCTTCCTCGAACTGCCGGTACGCGCGCGTGAGGCGTCCTCGGACATCGTGTTCGAGGAGCCGGAGCAGTCCGCGCCGCTGGGGGCCGGCCTCCCGGCCACGCTGGACGAGCCCCGCCCGGAGCGCCTGGTCGTCCGTGACGTGGCCAAGGGCGAGTGGCGCCTGGAGGTCGACCCCCGCGGCGGCGGCACGCGCGTGTACCCCGACGGTCTGGAGTGCACCGAGGAAGCGCTGGAGACGTACACCGTCGACGAGAACGATCCCCTGTCCGCCCGCACCCGCTCGGACCGGTCGATCCGGCTGCACCGGCCGGAGCTCGCGTGGGACACCACCGTCCGCTCCCGCTCGGAGATCACCTGTGACGGGACGGATTTCCGCACCGCGAACGAGGTGGTCTGCACCGAGGGCGGCGAGGTGGTCTTCCACCGGACGTGGGAGAAGCGGATCCCACGGACTGCCGGTTGACTATGAGTTGAGCCCCTTGCCCGTTTTGCACGTCTTGCGCACGGGCGTGACTTGACTCACTCGGGCTGACGGGTCGACGGATATCCGGAACCATTCAATCCGCCTTCCCTTGCGTGCCAGTTGAGGCTTGCGGCCGCAAAGGATCAAGTGCCCCAAATGCCACCGACCAAGGTCAATAGGCGCGGCATGTGAATTCACCACTTGTTCCGGACATGTGCTCTCGCATACGTTCCCGGCCTGTCGGGCGGACGCCGAATCCTGCCACCGCCCGTACACCCACCGAGATCCAGGGCAGGAGCGGGGGAACCAGGTAGGTCGCCGTACCGGGCGTCTTCGGACATACCGGCACGGCTTGGGGTGAAGTCGCGTCTTTCGTGGGCGTGGCCGGGCAGCTCCCGCCCGAACCCGACAGCTCACCTCGCAGGCGACGGAGAGGAACTTCGCCATGCCCGCTGCCGCTCAGCACCGCGCTCCCCGCAGGAACCGTCTCGTCCGCAAGCTCGCCGTCGCCGGCACCGGAGTCGCCGTCCTCGCGCTCCCCCTCATCGGCGCGACCAGCGCGTCCGCGGCCACCCCGACCGTGCAGACCGCAACCACGCTCGGCTACCCCAACACCCTCGACGGCTGGATCCGGGCCTCCCTCGCCGTCATGGCGGAGCACGGGATTCCCGGCTCCTACGACGGTATCTACCGCAACGTCATCCGCGAGTCCTCCGGCAACCCCTGGGCCATCAACCTCTGGGACTCCAACGCGGCCGCCGGCACGCCCTCCAAGGGTCTGCTCCAGGTGATCGACCCGACCTTCAACGCGTACCACGTGGCGAACACCTCGTGGGACCCGTACGACCCGGTCGCCAACATCACCGCGGCCTGCAACTACGCGGCCCAGCGGTACGGGTCCATCGACAACGTGTGGGGCGCGTACTAGGCCGTATCAGCCCTGCGGAAACAGTCTTTCGAGGACGACGGCGACGCCGTCGTCCTCGTTCGACAGGGTCACCTCGTCGGCCACGGCCTTGAGTTCGGGATGGGCGTTGGCCATCGCCACGCCGTGGGCCGCCCAGTCGAACATGGGGATGTCGTTGGGCATGTCCCCGAAGGCGATCGTCACCTCGGGTCCCAGGCCCAGGTGTTCGGCGGCCAGCGCGAGGCCCGTCGCCTTGGTGATGCCGCATGGCTGGAGTTCGACGGTCCCGGGCCCCGACATGGTGACCGTCGTCAACAAACCCACCACCGAGCGGGCCGTGACCGCCAACTCGTCGTCCGACAGGTAGGGATGGCGCAGCAGGACCTTGCTGATCGGCTCGCACCACAGGTCGTCGCGCCGGTTGACCCGCACCGCGGGCAGCGTCGGATGGGGCATCAGATAGCCCGGTTCGATCAGGGTGAGCCCGTCCACACCGTCCTGGTCGACGGCCGCGTACACCTGCCCCACCTCGGCCTCGATCTTGCCGAGCGCGGTCTCGGCCAGCTCCCGGTCCAGGGTCACCGACCAGAGCAGACGGTCCGCGCCGGCGTCGTACACCTGCGCGCCCTGTCCGCACACCGCGAGCCCCGTGCTGCCGAGGTCGTCGAGGAGCGGCCGCACTCTGGGTGCCGGCCGCCCTGTCACCACGAGATGCCGGGCCCCACTCGCCGCCACCCTCGCGAGCGCGGCCAGCGACCGGTCGGAGAGGGTGTCGTCGGCACGGAGCAGCGTGCCGTCCAGGTCGGTGGCGATGAGTGAATATGCGGTGGAGGCGGCCATGATCAGAGAATACGGATGGTTGGCCCCTCCGACTCGACGCGAACCGGACGGCTGCTGCTTTCACATCCGTTGACGGCAGTTCCGGTTCCGGGGGCGCGGCGGTGCGGGCATGTCCCCTACGGTTCCGCCCGGTTGACGCGGCGAGCCGGGTACGGCCGGGAAGTGCGGGACGGACTGTGCCGGCGTGCCCCGTGACACGGTGACCGTTCGCGCCCCCGCCTGCCCTGTGCCGCCCGGCCGTCGAACCGTCCAGTCCGCGGAGCGCTACGCCGAGTCCCGCACCACCAGTTCCGTCGGAAGGATCACCCCGGCCGTGTCCTCGCCGGCGATCTGGGCCAGCAGCATGCGGACCATCTCGGCGCTGATGCGGTCGAAGGGCTGGCGCATGGTGGTCAGGGCGGGGGCGATGGCGGTCGCCGCCGGGGAGTCGTCGAAGCCGCCGACGGCGATGTCGTCCGGGACCGAGCGCCCGGCCTGCTGCAGGACCCCCACCACCCCCAGCGCCATGAGGTCCGAGGCGACGAACACCGCGTCCATGTCCGGGGCCTGGGCCAGCAGTCGGCGGGCCGCCCGTTCACCGCCGCTGCGCCGGAAGTCGCCCTCGACGACGAGTGCCGGGTCGTAGGGCAGCCCCGCCTCCGCGAGCACGTCCCGGTAGCCGGCGAGGCGGTCGGGGCCACCCGGCATGTCCAGCGGCCCGGTGACCATGCCGACGCGGCGGCGGCCGCCCGCGAGGAGATGGCGCACCATGTCCTGGGCGCCCTCCCGGTCGGCCGCGGCCACGTAGCTCACCTTGGTCCCGCGCCCGATCGGCTTGCCGCACACCACCAACGGGATCCCGGCGTCGTGGAGTTCGGCCGCGACCGGGTCACCGCTGTGGTTGGAGAGCAGCAGTACCCCGTCGACGTGCCCCGAGGTGATGTACCGGGTCAGACGGCGCCGGTCGTCGTCGCTCTCGGCGAGCATGAGCAGCAGCGGGATGTCGTGCTGGGCGAGCCGCTCGGTGCAACCGCGCAGCAGGATGTTGAAGTTGGGGTCCTCGAAGAACTTCTCCTGCGGTTCCGTCAGCAGGAACGCCACCGAGTCCGACCGGCCCGTACTGAGGCTCCGGGCATGCCGGTTGACCACGTACCCGGTCTTCCTGATGGCGGCCTCGACCGCTCGCCCGGCGGAGGGCGAGACGTAGTGGCCGCCGTTCAGGAAGCGGGAGACGGTGCCCCGCGAGACGCCCGCCTCCCGGGCCACGTCGTGGATGGTCGGTGGCTTGCGGCGTCCGTTCGCGCTGGTGGTCATGTTCCTCGTTCGTGAAGGTGGATCCGGGGCCTCAGGCCTTGACCGAGCCGCTCAGCAGGTCCAGGGACCAGAACCGCTGGATCACGAGGAAGAGCGCGATCAGCGGGAGGATCGCGAGCAGGCATCCGGTGATGACCAGGGTGTACAGGGCCGGCTGGGAGGCGCCCTGGGCGAGCAGGGTGTAGAGGCCGAGGGTGATCGGGAACTTCTCGTCGTCGGCCAGCATGACGAAGGGCAGCAGGAAGTTGTTCCAGATGCCGACGAACTGGAAGAGGAACACCGTGATCAGGCCCGGCATCATCATGGGTACGGCGATCCGCGAGAAGATCCTCCACTCGCTCGCGCCGTCCATGCGGGCCGCCTCCAGCAGCTCGGCGGGGACGGCCGCGGCCGCGTAGATGCGGACCAGGTAGACGCCGTAGGGCGACAGGATCGACGGCAGCAGCATCGACCAGTAGGAGTCGGCCATGCCGAGCTTCGACAGCAGCAGGTACTGCGGTACGGCCAGCACGATGGACGGCACCAGGACGCCGGCCAGGATCATCTTGAAGACGGCCTCACGGCCGCGGAAGGCGAACCGGCCGAGCGCGTAGCCGCCCGCGGCGGAGACCGCTGCGGAGAGCAGGGCGCCGAGACCGGCGTAGAAGGCGGAGTTGGCCATCCACCGCCAGAAGATGCCGTCCCGGTAGGCGGTCAGGTCGCTCAGGTTCTGGAGGAAGCCGGTGCCGGGGGCGAGGGTGAAGGTGGAGAAGAGCTCCGACCGGTCCTTGGTCGCCGCGACGACCACCCAGGCGATGGGGATCAGGCAGTACAGCGCGCCGAGGACGAGCACGATCGTGGGCACCCAGGCGGTGCGGCGCGCTTTCGCGGTGGTGTCGGCGGTGAGGGTGAGGGGGGTCATGCCCGGTCCTCCCGGGTGTAGCGGTCGGAGATGCGCAGCAGGGTGAAGGAGAGGACGAACGTGGCCAGGGCCAGGACGACCGCGGTGGCGGAGGCGCCGTAGATGTCGGACTGCAGGAAGGCCTTGTCGTAGATGGCCATGAGCGGGCTCCACGAGCTGGGCAGGCCGTTGGTGAGCGGCTTGAGGGCCATCGGCTCGGTGAAGACCTGGAGGGTGGCGATCACCGAGAAGAAGAAGGTGAGCACCAGGGACGGCATCACGATCGGGATCTTGATCCGCAGGGCGATCTTCAGGTCGGACGCGCCGTCGATCCTGGCCGCCTCGTAGATGTCCGGCGGGATGGCCCTGAGCGCGGTGTAGATGACGATCATGTTGAAGCCGGTGCCGCCCCAGACCGCGATGTTCGCGAAGGAGAGGTAGAGGTTGCCGCCGTCGAACAGGTCGGGCTGCGGGAGGCCGAACTTGTCGAGCAGGTAGTAGAAGGGGCTGACGTCCGGCAGGTAGAGGAAGCCCCACATGAGGGCGGCGATGATGCCCGGCACCGCGTAGGGCAGGAAGATCATCAGCCGGGCGAAGGGCGCGCTGCGGGCCTTCGGGGTGTCCAGCATCAGCGCGAACAGCAGCGCGAGGCCCAGCATGGTCGGGATGACGATGAGGCCGTAGCCGAAGGCGCGCAGGACGCTGTGCCCGAACTCCGAGTCCTTGAGGACGTCGGTGTAGTTGCCGATCCCGTTCCAGACCTGTGAGCGGGCGCCCTTGCCGAGGCCGATGCCCTTCACCTGAACCCTGTGCAGGCTCAGCCAGATCGCGTACCCGATGGGCACCACGGTGAAGGCGGCGAAGAGGGTGAGGGTGGGCACCAGGAACCAGTACGGTGCGCTGCGGCCACGGCGGCGGGGGCGGCTGGGGCGGACGGACTGGGCGGTGCCGGTGCCGTCCGCCAAGGGGCCGGCCTCGGTGAGGTCGGCGCCCTTGAGCGGAGCGCTGGTCATGCCTCGGTCACCTCGAAGCCCTGCTTCTTCATGTCGCCGAAGGTCTTCGACTGCATGGTGGCGAGGGCGGAGTCGAACTGGGCCTCCTTCTTCGCCTTGCTGGCCTTGCCGAAGGCGTCCTGGAAGGTGGTGTAGGCCGTGTTGACGTTGGGGCCCCAGGCCGCGGCGGCGGTGGTCGCGGCGATCTCCCCGGCGGTCGTGTAGAAGTCCGCCTGGTTGGGGAAGAACTCGGGCGTGGTCAGGACGTCGCCGGACTGGCCCTTCGTGGCCGCCGGGTAGATCGCGACCTCCTTGACCAGGGCGGCCAGCGCCTCCGGGTCGGTGTTCAGCCAGGTGGCGAACTTGGCGGCGGCCTCGGCGTGCTTGGAGTCGGTGGAGACACCGGTGGAGGAACCGCCCCAGCTGCCGGTGACGTTCTCGCCGGACTTCCACTGCGGCAGCGGGGCCATGCGCCACTTGCCCTTGGTGTCGGGGGCGGAGGAGACCAGCACACCGGGCGCCCAGACGGCGGAGACCCAGGCCAGGTGGGTGCCCTTGTTGAGGGCGTTGTTCCAGGCCGGGGTGTACATCGGCTGGTTGTCGATGACGCCCTCCTGCACGAGCCCGCCCCAGAACTCGGCGACCTGCTGGGTGGCCGCGTCGTCGATGCCGACGGTCCACTTGCCGGCCGAGTCGACGGTCCACCACTTGCCGCCGGCCTGCTGGGAGAGGCCCGCGAACAGACCGGGGTCGTTGGCGGAGAAGGTGGTCAAGTAGGCGTCCGGCACGGCCTTCTTGGCGGCGCGGGCGGTCTCGGCGAACTCCGTCCAGGTCTTCGGGACGGTCAGGCCGTGCTTCTTGAAGAGGTCCTCGCGGTAGTAGAACATCAGCGGTCCGGCATCCTGCGGGATCGCGTAGAGCGCGTCCGTGCCGAGGGTGACCATGCCCCACAGGCCCTCGGCGAACTGGGACTTGGTGCTGTCCGCGTACTTGGTGATGTCGGCCAGGACGTCGTTGGAGACCAGGGTCGGCAGGGACTGGTACTCGACCTGGATGAGGTCGGGGGCGTTGCCGGCCTTCTTCGCGGTGATCAGCTTGGAGACGATCTCGCCGCCGCTGGCCTGCTTGGACACGGTCACCGTGATGTCCGGGTTCTTCTTGTTCCAGATCGCGGCGACCTTCTCCATGTTCGGAGCCCACGACCAGTAGGTCAGCTTGACGGGCCCGCTGCTCTCGCCGGAGTCCTTGTCGTCGGAACCGCCGCAGGCGGCGAGGGTGCTGGTGAGGCCGAGGGCTGCGGCCCCGGCAAGGATGCTGCGCCTGCTGATCTGGCGGCGGTTGATCGACATCTTCATCTCCCCTGACTTGGAACCAGCCGGTCTCGAGACGTCGCGCGTTCGCGGCAACCGCCGTGGGGGGAGGTTCTGCGGACGTGACCGAGAGGCTGTGCGCGAGGGCCGCGCGGCTCTGTGATCGTGCACAGTAGAGAATTGTTTCGGCCCCTTGTCAATGGCGGGACGGTGCGGTTATCTACTTGTTGCCCGCCGATGACAGGGGTGAGGGGAGCTGTGCACGATCACAGAAAATGAGGGTTTTCTGGATCGTCAGGCGGTTCAGCGGCTCCCCTCGCCCCGTGCCCCCGGCCTCCGCCCGGACCGCTTCCCGGCCCTTTCCCGGCCCGACCCCGGGGGCTGAGGTCACCGCGGAGCGGGTATCCGTGTGACCGTCCGCGAAAGGACCCTTTGACATGCGCAGACGCAGTGTTCTCACCGCTGCCGGAGCCGCCGCGCTGGCCGTTCCCGTGCTGGGGGCCACCCAGGCCGTGGCCGCTCCGGTTGCCTCCGGCTCCGCCGGCGGTGGCCGCCTGCGGATCCGCGGCATCGACATCTCCTCGCTGCCGAAGAACGAGGACCACGGCGCCGTGTACCGCACCGCCGACGGCCACCGTCAGGACCCGATCCGCCTCATGGCCCGGGCCGGCGTCACCCACGCCCGCCTCAAGGTCTGGGTGAACCCCGCGGACGGCTACAACGACAAGGCGCACATCCTGCCGCTGGCCCGCCGCCTCAAGCGGGCCGGCGTCGGCATCTGGATCGACTTCCACTACTCCGACAACTGGGCCGACCCGGCCCACCAGACCAAGCCGGCCGCCTGGGCGGGCCTGGACGTGGCGGGGCTGACCAGGGCCGTGTACGACCACACGGCGGATGTGCTGGGCGCCCTGCGCAGGCAGGGAACCCCGGCTCAGCTGGTGCAGATCGGCAACGAGCTGAACGGCGGCCTGATCTGGCCGGAGGGCAACTGGGAGCACTTCGACAACATGACCGCCTTCCTCAAGGCAGGTCTGAGCGCGGCCCGCGACACCACCCCGCGCGTCCGCACGATCCTGCACCTGGCGAACGGCGGCGACAACGGGCTGTACCGCTGGTGGTTCGACAACGTGGTGTCGTACGGCGTCGACTTCGACATCATCGGGCTCTCGTACTACCCGTTCTGGCACGGCCCGGTCGCGGACGCGGCCGCCAACATGGCCGACATCACCGCGCGTTACGGCAAGCCGTGCGTGATCGCCGAGACGGCGTACCCGTTCACGCTGGAGAGTGAGGACGGCGTCAACGACATCATGAACAGCCCGTCCCAGCTGACCGACGGCTTCCCCGCCACCCCCGAGGGCCAGGCCGCGTGGCTGCGCGCGGTGGCCGACCTCGCCGCCGGGGTGCCGGGCGGGCAGGGTCTCGGCTACTGCTACTGGGAGGGCCTGTGGACCTACCGCGCGGGCAGCGGCTGGGACTCCACGGACCCGTCCTCGGGCAACGCGTGGGAGAACCTGGCGCTGTTCGACTTCGAGGACAGGGCGTTGCCGGGGCTGCGGACGCTGGGGCGCTATCGGTCGTAGGACGGGCGGCGGGACCGCGGGGGTGCGGAGCTGCGGAGCTGCGGAGCTGCGGAGATACGGAGATACGGAGCTGCGGAGCTGCGGAGATACGGAGCTGCGGAGATACGAGACCGCAGGGGCGTGGGGGTGCAGTGGGCTACACCCGCATAGGCGGGCCGGCTCCCTCGTGGCCGTGGGCGGGCGGCGGAATCGTGGACGGCGTCGAATCCCGCCCCGAGAAAGGGTTGGCCACAGCCATGCGCCGTAGCCTCACCGCCGCCACCGCCCTGACCGCCGTCGTCCTCACCGCCGTCCTCGCCACCGGCTGCGACCCCGACGGCGTGGACGACTCCCTGCACTGCGCGTCGAACGCCGACGCCATCGCCGACAGCCTGAAGGCCCTCCACGAGGGCGACTCCCTCGACACGGTCGAGAAGAACCTCGACACCATCGGGGACCGGACGTCCGGCGACTCGGACCACGAGGTCGAGAAGGCCGTCAAGGACCTCGACCAGGCCGTCGAGGACTACGACAAGGCCGTCCTCGACGGGGACACCTCCCCGGACGCGAGCAGGATCGACGCGGCGGCCGGCAGGCTGAAGGACCTCTGCGGCTCGTGAGGCTAGCCGTGCGCCGCCGCCAGGTGCCGGGCCAGCCTCGGTGAGGCGAACTCCGTGCCGCACACGAACCGCATCACCGGGCCGTAGGAGGCCGCCGCCGGCAGACCGGTGAAGTACAGACCCGGCACGGAGGAGACGTATCCGGCGCCGAGCCTGGGCGTGCCCCGGCTGACCGCGAGGGCGGTGCGCAGTTCGTGCCCGAGGAAGTCCATCGCGGCGAGGTCGACGCGGTAGCCGGTGGCCGCGATGACGTGGTCGGCCGCCAGACGGTCCCTGCGGCCGGTGTGGCCGAGCACTTCCAGGACCGGGTGACCGTCGGACACGTCCGCGGTGACGATCCGGTCCACCTCGGTGACCTGCACCTTGCCCTCGAAGCGGTCGCGCAGCCACCAGGCGCCGAGCGGGCCGAGAACCCGTCGGACCAGGTAATGGCGGACGCCGGCCGGGAGCCTGCGGTAGGGGTGCGGGTAGTAGGTCAGGGCCCACAGCGACCAGGCCCGTCCGAAGGGCGACTCGGGGCGCAGCCTCGGCTGCTTCCACGGCGGCGCTCCGAAGTCCACGCTGCCGCGTCCGCGGGCGACCACCCTGACGCGGGCGCCCGCCTCCGCCGCGAGGGCGGCCGTCTCCAGCGCGGACTGGCCGGCGCCGACGACGATCAGTTCCCTGCCGGAGTAGCGGGTGAGGTCGTGGTGCTGGGAGCTGTGGGAGACCGGGGCGGTGGGGGCGGGTCCGTCGGGTGCGGCGGCGGCCAGTTCCGGGGGCAGGTGGGAGAGCCCCGACAGGCCGGTGGCGACGACGACCGCGCGCGTGGTGAACGACTCCCCCGAGTCCAGCTTGAGTTGGAAGCCTCCCTGTTCGCTGCGGTCCACGGACACGACCCGCACCTGTTCCAGCTCGGGCACCAGCTTCTGCTGGAACCACCTGCCGTAGGCGATGAACGTCTCCACGGGGACGATGTCCTCGTCCGTCACCAGCCGCGGGATTCCGGCCGCGTCGCAGTAGTCGACGAGGGTGTGCCCGCGCTGGGGCGCGTCGAGGTTGGAGGCGGCCGGGGTCGACTTGAGGAGCATGCCCGCGGGCATGTGGTCGCGCCAGCTGACCATGGGGTCGCCGAAGACGCGTACGGGTATGCCGCGCGCCCGCAGATGGGCCGCGGTCGACAGGCCGAAGGGCCCGGCGCCGATGACTGCTACCGGATGGATCACGAAGTCCCTCCCCAGGACGTCACTTCGTCACTTCGTGGTGGTGCCGCTGTTCTTCCGGCCGTGGTCCCCCCGTGCGGTTCTTCCGGCCGTGTGCCGCTGGTCAGCCGGTCGCGTTGCCGCGGCGGCTGGTACGCCACAGTTGGTAGAGATGCTTCGCGCCGGGCCGTACGAAGCGGCCGAGCATGGTGAGGAACGGCAGCGGGTCGTCACCCGCGAGCCAGGCCAGCTCGGTCCCACTGGGCCGCGCCGGCGCGTGCGGGGTCGTATAGCCGCTGCGGCGGTAGGCGAGCAGGGCGGGCAGGTCGATGTTCTCCACGACATAGCGGCGGCCGGCCCGCTGTTCCCCCTCCGGAACAGCCCGCCCTGTGAGGTCCAGGTGCAGGGCGCGGACGACGTCCACCCCCGACTCGCTCTCGAAGAGCCGGAACTGGGCGCCCATGCGTGGGTTGAAGTCGAGCAGTTTGTACTGGCCGTCGCGCCGGTCGAAGCGCAGGTCGAGGTCGATGATGCCGGTGTAGCCGATCTGTTTGATGAAACGCGCGGCGAGATCCGCGAGTTCGGGGTTGTCGACGACGTACGCGTTGGCCGTCATGCCCGCGTGCGGCGGCCAGGAGCGCACCTTGACGCCGGTGAACAGGGCCAGCGGGCTGGAGTTGGCGTCGAAGTATGCGTGCACGATCCAGTCCTCGGCCTCCTCTCGGGGCAGGTACTCCTGGAGGATCACCCCGGGCCGCTCGCCCCAGTCACGGGCGAGGGCGAGCAGCCCTTCACGGGTGGCGATGCGCGTGGTGCCGTTCACCGCGGGCCGTCGGCGCCGCACGAACGCCTCGCGGTTCTTGGCCACCACCGGGAAGCGGGCCTTCTCGGCGAAGGCCACGACGTCGTCGTACGACTGCGGGAAGGCGGCCTCGGGGCTCGCGATCCCGTGTTCCACGCACAGTTCGTGCAGGCCCTGTTTGCTGGCCAGCCGACGGGTGAGGGCGGGCTCCACGCGCGGGAAGAGGAACCGGCCGAAGAGGTCGCTCTGGTGCTCGGCGATCAGGACCGCCGCCTCCTCGTCGGTCGGTACGAGGACGGCGGGGCGGCCGATGCGGCGCCCGATCCGAATCAGTCCCTCGACCAGCCGGCCCGGGTCCTCGGTGCCGGTCGTCGGCCAGACGAACGCGCGGGTGAGGTACCGGGAGGCAGCGGCGGGCGTGCAGCGGTCCTCCGTGATGGCGTACATGGGCACGCCGAGGCGGCCCAGGCTGCGGATCGCGCCGACTCCGCCGTGGTGCAGCGGGTAGTCGCCGAACTTGACGATCAGGGCCGGGACCTCGCGGTCGGCCTCGAACGGCACACTGCTCGCGTTTCTGGCCACGGTCCCCCCACGCGTCCCCCAACGGACGCGACCCCACCCATCCCGTCCGTGTCTCGCAAAGGACGCTAAGCCGGAATGGAAGCCTCCGACCGTCTCTTAACGGGACATTGCTAACTCTTTAGGCACATTGCTAGCTCTTTAGACACTCCCACGACCGGCGCCTCGGCCGTAACGTGTGGCGCGACCACCCGGACCGCAACGTGTGCCGCGACCAGCAGGTCGGCACGGCACGCGCGAGAGTGAGGCAGCACCCCATGCCCCCCTTCGATGTCCCCTTCGACGTGCCCGAGGGCGACCCCTTCGGCCCGCACAACCTTCCCTACGGCGTCTTCTCGCCCGCGGGCTCCACCGACCGGACCGTCGGCGTCCGGCTCGGCGACCATGTCCTCGACGCGGGTGCGGCCGCCGCCGCCCTCGGTTCCCCGTACGTGTCCCTGCTCGCCCGGCCCTCCTTGGGGCCGCTCCTCGCCGCCGGCCGCACGGCCTGGTCGGACGTGCGGCGCGCGCTGACCGGGTGGGTGACGGTGCCGGCGCACCAGGAGGCGATCGCGGGCTTCTTCCACCCGCTGTCGTCGGTCGACCTCCATCTGCCCTTCGAGGTCGCGGACTACGTCGACTTCTACGCCTCCGAGAACCACGCGCGCAACGTCGGCCGGATCTTCCGCCCCGACGCCGCGGACTCCCTGACCCCCAACTGGAAGCACCTGCCGATCGGTTATCACGGCCGCTCGGGCACGGTGGTGGTCTCGGGGACGGATGTCGTACGGCCGTCGGGGCAGCGGAAGGCCCCCACCGACGAGGCTCCCGTCTTCGGGCCGTCCGTGCGACTCGACATCGAGGCGGAGGTCGGCTTCGTGGTCGGGACGCCGTCGCAGCTGGGCCGGCCGGTCGGGCTCGGCGACTTCCGGGAGCACGTCTTCGGACTGTGCCTGCTCAACGACTGGTCGGCGCGGGACATCCAGGCCTGGGAGTACGTCCCCCTCGGCCCCTTCCTCGGCAAGTCCTTCGCCACGTCGGTGTCGGCGTGGATCACCCCGCTGGACGCGCTGGAGGACGCGCGGGTGGCCCCGCCGGAGCGGACCCACGCGCTGCTGCCGTACCTGGACGACACCGCTGCCGATGTCGAGCCGGGCGGCTACGACCTGCGGATCTCGGTCGCCATCAACGGTCACACGGTGTCCGAGCCGCCCTTCTCCACCATGTACTGGACGGCGGCCCAGCAGTTGGCGCACATGACGGTGAACGGTGCCTCGCTGCGCACCGGCGACCTGTACGGCTCCGGGACCGTGAGCGGGCCCTCGGAGGGCGAGCGGGGGTCGCTCCTGGAGCTGACCTGGAACGGGCGGGACGCGCTGGAACTCCCGGACGGCAAGCGGACGTTCCTCGAGGACGGGGACGTGGTGACGCTGTCGGCGTGGGCTCCCGGTCCGGACGGGGCCCGGGTGGGCCTGGGGGATGTCGTGGGACGGGTGGTGTCCCGGGACGTGTGAGGCGTTCGGAGCCGTCCGAGTCCTGCCGCGGGGCGCCGTGTCACGGCATACTGGCGGCGGGCGGCACACGTGGGACGACGTGCCGGCCGCCCCGCAGCACTTCACCGCACAGCCCCACCCTCCCCTGTCTCCGATCAGGATGCGGAGCCCGTGGCATGACTCTCTGCCTGCTCCTGCTGAGCACCGTCGCCGTTGCGGCCGCCGTGCCGGTGCCGCGCGCGCTCACCCGGGCCGCGTGGCCCGAACGGGAACCGGTGGTCGGGCTGTGGGTGTGGCAGTGCCTGGTCGCGACCGTGCTGCTGTGCTGTCTGACGGCGATGGTGCTCGGGGCGGCGGCGGTCTTCCACACGGTCCGCGACCATGTGTTCGCCCCGGCGCCGCCGGCCGTGACCGCGGCGTACGACCTCTCGGCCGCGCCGGTCTGGGCGGTCGCGACGACCCTCCTGCTGGCGGCCGGTGCCGCCTGGACCACGGCCATGCTGGCCCGCGAACTGGTCGAGGCCCGGCGGCGCCGCGGCCTGGCCCGTGAACATCTGCGGGAGCGCGCGCCCGATCTGCCGGCCGGGCTCGGCGCGGCGACCCGCGGTCCGCTGCTGGTGCTGGAGGACGAGTACCCGGACGCCTGGTGGATGCCGGGGAATCCGCCGCAGCTGATCGTGACGACCGGCGCGCTGCACCGGCTGACCGATCACCAGCTGGACGCGGTCCTCACCCATGAGCGCGGGCACGCGCGGGCCCGCCACGACTGGCTGCTGCATCTGTCGACCGCGCTGGCCACGGGGTTTCCGCGGGTGCCGCTGTTCGCCCACTTCTGCGACCAGACGCACCGGCTGGTGGAGCTGGCGGCGGACGACACGGCCTCGCGGCGGTGCGGACACCTGACGACGGCGCTGGCGCTGATCGAGCTGAACCAGCACCGCGGGGTGCTGTCGTGCGCGTCCAGTCATCGGTTGCTGGGTGAGCGGGTGGACCGGTTGCTGGAGCCGCCGCCGCGGTTGCTGCGCAGGCAGCGGGCGCTGACGTCCGCGACGGCTGCGCTGGTGCCGTTGCTGCCGTTGCTGATCGTTTTCGGGCCGGGGTTGTCGGCGCTGGCGTAGGACAGGTCGGTTCTCGGCCGCCAGGTGGCACATCTCCCCCACAGGCAAGAAACCGCAGGTCAGACTCCGTCGACTCCCGTGCGCGCCCTGGTCCCGGCGACGACGGACTCGGACGCGGACGCTGACGTCAGGGCGTATGCCGGACGGGCCTTGTGACGGGCCGTACGGCAGCTGCGGTCAGGGACGGCGGAAGGCCGCGCTCGGCACCGTGATCCGCACGGAGCGCGGCGCCGGCAGCCGGAGCCCTGCGGCGGCTACATCCAGTCGTCCTCGGGCTCCGGCTCCGCGTCCATCTCGGGCCAGTGGTCGGCGCCGGGATCCTCGTCGCCGGCCCGGTCCGGTGTCTTCGCCACCGCGCCGCCGCCGGACAGTTCGGCGAGCACCCCGACCACGCCCTCCCCGTAGGTCGCGAGCTTCTTCTCTCCGACCCCGCCGATGGAGCCGAGCTGCGTCACGGACGTGGGCCACACCGTGACGATCTCCCTGAGCGTGGCGTCGTGGAAGATGACGTAGGCCGGGACGCCCTGCTCACGGGCCTGCTCGGCGCGCCAGGCCCGCAGTGCCTCGAACGCCGGCACCAGTGCCTCGGGCAGCTCGGCCACCGCGGCCCTGGCCCTGCCCCGGCCGGACGAGGACGAGGAGCCCGACTTGGCGGTCGCGGGCTTCTTGGGCTCCTTGCGCAGCGGCACCTCCCGCTCCCGCCGCAGCACCGCCCCGCTCGCCTCGGTCAGCACGAGCGTGCCGTAGTCCCCCTCGACCGCGAGCAGCCCCTGGGCCAGCAGCTGCCGTACGACACCTCGCCATTCGCCCTCGGAGAGCTCCTCGCCGATGCCGAACACGGACAGCTGGTCGTGGTCGAACTGGATGACCTTGCCGGTGCGCTTGCCGAGCAGGATGTCGACGATCTGCACCGCCCCGAACTTCTGCCCGCGCTCCCGCTGCAACCGCACGATCGTGGACAGCACCTTCTGGGCCGCGACCGTGCCGTCCCAGGTCTCGGGCGGGGTGAGGCAGGTGTCGCAGTTGCCGCAGCCCGTCGGCTCCGGTTCCTGGCCGAAGTAGTTCAGGAGCTGTCCGCGCCTGCACTGCGCGGTCTCGCACAGCGCGAGCATGGACTCCAGGTGGGCGGCGGCCCGGCGCCGGAACGCCTCGTCGCCCTCGCTGGACTGGATCATCTTGCGCTGCTGAATGACGTCGTTCAGGCCGTAGGCCATCCAGGCCGTGGACGCGAGGCCGTCCCGTCCCGCGCGGCCCGTCTCCTGGTAGTAGCCCTCGACCGACTTGGGCAGGTCGAGGTGGGCCACGAAACGGACGTCCGGCTTGTCGATGCCCATGCCGAAGGCGATGGTCGCCACCACGACCAGGCCGTCCTCGCGCAGGAAGCGGGACTGGTGGGCGGCGCGGGTGCCCGCGTCCAGGCCCGCGTGGTACGGGACCGCCTCGATGCCGTTGCGGGAGAGGAACTCGGCCGTGGCCTCCACCGACTTGCGGGAGAGGCAGTAGACGATGCCCGCGTCGCCCGCGTGCTCCTCGCGCAGGAAGGCGAGCAGCTGCTTCTTGGGGTCGGCCTTGGGGACGATCCGGTACTGGATGTTGGGCCTGTCGAAGCTCGCCACGAAGTGCCGGGCCGTCGGCATGTTCAGCCGCTGGGTGATCTCCTCATGGGTGGCGCGCGTGGCCGTCGCGGTGAGCGCGATCCGCGGGACGTCCGGCCAGCGCTCGCCGAGCACCGACAGCGTCAGGTAGTCGGGGCGGAAGTCGTGGCCCCACTGGGAGACGCAGTGCGCCTCGTCGATGGCGAAGACGGCGATCTTGCCGCGGGAGAGGAGGTCCTGGGTGGCGTCGAGGCGCAGCCGCTCAGGCGCGAGGTAGAGCAGGTCGAGCTCCCCGGCCAGGAACTCGGCCTCCACCACACGGCGCTCGTCGAAGTCCTGCGTGGAGTTCATGAAGCCGGCGCGCACACCGAGCGCCCTGAGCGCGTCCACCTGGTCCTGCATCAGTGCGATGAGGGGGGAGACGACGATGCCCGTGCCTGGTCTGACCAAGGACGGAATCTGGTAGCAGAGCGACTTGCCGCCGCCGGTCGGCATGAGGACGACGGCGTCCCCGCCGGCCACCACATGCTCGATGATCTCTTCCTGCTCACCGCGGAAGGCGTCGTATCCGAAGACCCGGTGCAGCGTGGCCAGTGCCTCGCTGTCGCTCGCGTCCGGTGTCCCGGTGATCCCTGGCATCTCGCTGATACCGCCCATCCCGCGCATCGTCCCGTCCCCCGTACGTCGTCCCTCGACCACTGCCCCCACGATAGGGGCCGGGACCGACAGTGCCTGAGTTATCCACAGGCCGGGCCGGTGACGTTGTGTGATCCATCGATCGGCCGACGTCACATGGCGCACTCGTTCGAGGCGGGGAGATGCTGCTGGGGCGGGCTCGGGAGGCCCGCCCGCCCCCTCTCGACGGACGGCGCGTGCCCTGTGTGCGCCGCTCCCGCCCCAAGGAGAACCACCATGGCTTCTCGGCCTCTGAAGGCACTGCTCGCCCTCGCGGCGGCAGCGGCCCTCTCACTGACCGCCGCCCCCGCGCACGCGGCCGACCCCGACCCGTTCGTCTGGACGGAACTCGCCGACACGTACGGGGCCACGGGCACCTACGGCTACGAGCCGTACGCGGTCGACGACAGCTTCGCTCCCGGGGCGTGCGTGCCCGGCATCGGCTACCGCTACGTCAACGAGGAGAACGTCGGGGAGACCGATCCCGACAAGCCCGCGGCGCTCCTCTACGAGAACGGCCGGAACGGGCTGCGGCTCGTCGCCGCCGAGTGGATCGTGAAGGCCGAGTCGGGGGTCACCAGGCCGACGCTGTTCGGCCAGACCTTCCAGGGGCCGGAGAACGTGCCCGGACCCGGCTCCAGCTACACCCTGCGCGCCTGGCTCTACAAGCCGAACCCCGACGGTCTCTTCAGTCCCACGCACCCCGACGTGACGTGCCCGTGAGCCCGGCCCCCTGACGCAGACGGTGGGCCCCGGCTTCCTCACAGGGAAACCGGGGCCCACCGAATGAAACGGGTCACGCAGCACTGGTCAGCGCACCACGGGTCAGCGCACGAAGACACCCGCCTGGTTCGCCAGGTCCAGGAAGTACTGCGGCGCCACACCCAGGACCAGCGTGACCGCCACGCCGACCGCGATCGCCGTCATCGTCAACGGCGACGGCACGGCGACCGTCGGGCCCTCCGGGCGCGGCTCGCTGAAGAACATCAGCACGATCACGCGGATGTAGAAGAACGCCGCGATGGCCGACGAGATCACACCGACCACGACGAGCGGTGCCGCCCCGCCCTCAGCCGCCGCCTTGAACACGGCGAACTTCCCGGCGAACCCGGAGGTCAGCGGGATACCGGCGAAGGCCAGCAGGAACACCGCGAACACGGCGGCCACCAGCGGCGAACGGCGTCCCAGACCCGCCCACTTGGACAGGTGCGTCGCCTCGCCCCCGGCGTCCCGGACCAGGGTGACCACCGCGAAGGCACCGATCGTCACGAACGAGTACGCGGCCAGGTAGAACAGGACCGACGACACCCCGTCCGGAGTGGTCGCGATGACACCCGCGAGGATGAACCCGGCGTGCGCGATCGACGAGTACGCCAGCAGCCGCTTGATGTCGGTCTGGGTGATCGCGACGATCGCACCGCCGAGCATGGTGACGATCGCGACGGCCCACATGACCGGCCGCCAGTCCCAGCGCAGGCCCGGCAGCACGACGTAGAGGATCCTGAGCAGCGCACCGAAGGCGGCCACCTTGGTCGCCGCCGCCATGAAGCCGGTGACCGGGGTCGGCGCGCCCTGGTAGACGTCGGGCGTCCACATGTGGAACGGCACGGCGCCGACCTTGAACAGCAGGCCCATGACGATCATCGCCGCGCCGATCAGCAGCAGCGCGTCGTTGCCCATGGTGTCGGCGAGCGCCGGGTCCACGGTGGTGATGGTGCCGTCGACGACCTGGGCGATGGTGCCGTAGGACACCGAGCCCGCGTAGCCGTACAGCAGCGCGATGCCGAACAGGGTGAACGCGGAGGCGAACGCGCCGAGCAGGAAGTACTTGACCGCGGCCTCCTGCGACATGAACCGCTTGCGGCGGGCCAGAGCGCACAGCAGGTACAGCGGCAGGGAGAAGACCTCCAGGGCCACGAACAGCGTCAGCAGGTCGTTGGCGGCCGGGAAGATCAGCATGCCGGCGACGGCGAAGAGCAGCAGCGGGAACACCTCGGTGGTGGTGAACCCAGCCTTCACGGCCGCCTTCTCGCTGTCGCTGCCCGGCACGGAGGCGGCCTGTGCGGCGAACGAGTCGACGCGGTTGCCGTGGGTCTCCGGGTCGAGCCGCCGCTCGGCGAAGGTGAACAGGCCGACCAGGCCCGCCAGCAGGATGGTGCCCTGCAGGAACAGGGCCGGTCCGTCGACGGCGATCGCGCCCATGGCGGCGATGCCCGCCTTGGTGGTCGCGTATCCGTCGGCGGCCAGTGCGACGACCGCCGCGAAGGCCGCGCACAGGGCCACGACGGAGACGAACAGCTGGGCGTAGTAACGGGACTTGCGCGGGACGAAGGCCTCGACCAGCACTCCGATGATCGCCGCGCCCACGACGATCAGGGTGGGCGACAACTGCCCGTATTCGATCTTCGGCGCGTCGATCTTCGAAATCGGGTCGGCCGCGGTTGTCCACAGGCTGTGGACGGCTACTGCGCTCACTTGGCCGCCTCCACCTCGGGCTTGGGGTCCTTCTTGTGTACGTCGGACATGGTCGACTTCACCGCCGGGTTCACGATGTCCGTGACGGGCTTCGGGTAGACGCCCAGGAAGATCAGCAGAACGACCAGCGGGGCGACGACCACGAGCTCACGCATCCGCAGGTCGGGCATCGCGGAGACCTCCGGCTTCACCGGGCCCGTCATCGTCCGCTGGTAGAGGACGAGGGTGTAGAGCGCGGCGAGCACGATGCCGAAGGTGGCGATGATGCCGATCACCGGGTAGCGCGCGAACGTGCCGACCAGGACCAGGAACTCGCTGACGAACGGCGCCAGCCCCGGCAGGGACAGGGTCGCGAGGCTGCCGATCAGGAAGGTGCCGGCGAGCACCGGGGCGACCTTCTGCACTCCGCCGTAGTCGGCGATGAGCCGCGAGCCGCGCCGGGAGATCAGGAAGCCGGCCACCAGCATCAGCGCGGCCGTCGAGATGCCGTGGTTGATCATGTAGAGCGTCGCGCCGGACTGGCCCTGGCTGGTCATCGCGAAGATGCCCATGATGATGAAGCCGAAGTGGGAGATCGACGCGTACGCCACCAGCCGCTTGATGTCCCGCTGGCCGACCGCGAGCAGCGCCCCGTAGATGATGCTGATCAGGGCGAGGACGAGGATGGCGGGCGTGGCCCACTTGCTGGCCTCCGGGAACAGCTGGAGGCAGAAGCGGAGCATCGCGAAGGTGCCGACCTTGTCGACGACCGCGGTGATGAGGACGGCGACCGGGGCGGTGGCCTCCCCCATCGCGTTGGGCAGCCAGGTGTGCAGCGGCCACAGGGGCGCCTTCACCGCGAAGGCGAAGAAGAACCCGAGGAACAGCCAGCGTTCGGTGTTGGTCGCCATGTCGAGCGTGCCGTTGGCCCGCGCTTCGGCGATCTCCTGGAGGCTGAAGTTCCCGGCGACCACGTAGAGGCCGATCACCGCGGCCAGCATGATCAGACCGCCGACCAGGTTGTAGAGGAGGAACTTCACGGCGGCGTACGAGCGTTGGGCCGCCGCGTTCTCGTCGGAGCCCGCGTGGGCCCGGTCCCCGAAGCCGCCGATGAGGAAGTACATCGGGATGAGCATGGCTTCGAAGAAGATGTAGAAGAGGAAGACGTCGGTGGCCTCGAAGGAGATGATCACCATCGCCTCGACGGCCAGGATCAGGGCGAAGAAGCCCTGCGTCGGCCGCCACCGCCTGCTTCCGGTCTCCAGCGGGTCGGCGTCGTGCCAGCCCGCCAGGATGATGAACGGGATCAGCAGCGCGGTCAGCGCGAGGAGCGCGACCCCGATGCCGTCCACGCCCAGTTCGTAGCGGACCCCGAAGTCGGCGATCCAGGCGTGCGATTCGGTGAGCTGGTAGCGGTCGCCGTCGGGGTCGAAGCGGACCAGGACGGTGATCGCGAGGGCGAGGGTGGCGAGCGAGACGAGCAGCGCCAGCCATTTGGCGGCGGTGCGCCGCGCGGCCGGCACGGCGGCCGTGGCGATGGCCCCGATCGCCGGGAGCGCCGCCGTCGCTGTCAGGAGAGGAAAGGACATCGGTATCAGACCGCCCTCATCAGCAGGGTCGCGGCGACGAGGATCGCCGCGCCGCCGAACATCGAGACCGCGTACGACCGCGCGAAGCCGTTCTGCAGCTTGCGCATCCGCCCGGAGAGGCCGCCGACCGAGGCCGCCGTGCCGTTGACGACTCCGTCGACCAGGGTGTGGTCGACGTAGACCAGGGACCGCGTGAGGTGCTCTCCGCCGCGGACCAGGACGACGTGGTTGAAGTCGTCCTGGAGCAGGTCGCGCCGGGCGGCCCGGGTGAGCAGCGATCCGCGCGGGGCGACGACCGGGACCGGGCGCCTGCCGTACTGGAGCCAGGCGATCGCGACACCGATGACCATCACGGTGACGGTGGCCGCCGTGACCGTGGCCGCGCTGATCGGCGCGTCTCCGTGGCTGTGCCCGGTGATGGGCTCCAGCCAGTGCAGGAAGCGGTCGCCGATGCTGAACAGTCCGCCCGCGAAGACCGATCCGAAGGCCAGCACGATCATGGGGATCGTCATGGACCTGGGGGACTCGTGCGGGTGCGGCTCATGGCCTTCCGCGTCCGGCTGCCAGCGCTTCTCGCCGAAGAACGTCATCAGCATCACGCGCGTCATGTAGAAGGCGGTGATGGCCGCGCCCAGCAGGGCGCAGGCGCCGAGGATCCAGCCCTCGGTGCCGCCCTTGGCGAAGGCCGCCTCGATGATCTTGTCCTTGGAGAAGAAGCCGGACAGGCCCGGGAAGCCGATGATGGCGAGATAGCCGAGGCCGAAGGTGACGAAGGTGACCGGCATGTACTTCCTGAGGCCGCCGTACTTCCTCATGTCGACCTCGTCGTTCATGCCGTGCATGACCGAACCGGCGCCGAGGAAGAGCCCGGCCTTGAAGAAGCCGTGGGTCACCAGGTGCATGATCGCGAAGACGTAGCCGATGGGGCCGAGGCCCGCGGCGAGGACCATGTAGCCGATCTGCGACATGGTCGAGCCCGCGAGGGCCTTCTTGATGTCGTCCTTCGCGCAACCGACGATCGCACCGAACAGGAGCGTGACCGCGCCGACGACGGTGACGACCAGCTGTGCGTCGGGCGCGAGGTTGAAGATGTTGGCGGAGCGGACGATCAGATAGACGCCCGCGGTCACCATGGTCGCGGCGTGGATGAGGGCCGAGACCGGGGTCGGGCCCTCCATCGCGTCCCCGAGCCAGGACTGCAGCGGCACCTGGGCGGACTTGCCGCAGGCGGCGAGCAGCAGCATCAGGGCGATGCCGGTGAGGGTGGCCTCGGAGGCGCCCTCGACGAGTCCGGGCTTCTCGTGGCTGCCGAGGACCGGGCCGAAGGCGAAGGTGCCGAACGTCGTGAACATCAGCATGATCGCGATCGACAGGCCCATGTCGCCGACGCGGTTGACCAGGAAGGCCTTCTTCGCCGCGGTCGCCGCGCTGGGCTTGTGCTGCCAGAAGCCGATCAGCAGGTAGGAGGCGAGACCGACGCCCTCCCAGCCGACGTACAGCAGCAGGTAGTTGTCGGCGAGGACGAGCAGGAGCATCGCCGCGAGGAACAGGTTCAGATAGCCGAAGAAGCGGCGGCGCCGCTCGTCGTGCTCCATGTACCCGATCGAGTACAGGTGGATCAGTGAGCCGACGCCGGTGATCAACAGCACGAACGTCATCGACAACTGGTCGAGACGGAAGGTGACGTCCGCCTGGAAGCCCTCGACCGGGATCCAGGTCCACAGGTGCTGGATGAGCGTGCGGTCCTCGGCGCTCTTGCCGAGCAGGTCGGCGAAGAGGATGGCGCCGAACACGAAGGAAGCGGCGGCGAGGATCGTGCCGATCCAGTGGCCGACGGCGTCCAGCCGCCGGCCGCCGGTCAGCAGGACCGCCGCTCCGAGCAGAGGCGCCGCGATGAGCAGCGCGATCAGGTTCTCCACGATTCAGCGACCCCTTACAGCTTCATCAGGCTGGCGTCGTCGACCGAGGCCGAGTGGCGGGAACGGAACAGCGACACGATGATCGCGAGCCCGACCACGACCTCCGCGGCGGCGACGACCATCGTGAAGAAGGCGATGATCTGGCCGTCGAGATTGCCGTGCATCCGGGAGAAGGCGACGAACGCGAGGTTGCAGGCGTTGAGCATGAGCTCGATGCACATGAACACGACGATCGCGTTGCGCCTGATCAGCACGCCGGTGGCGCCGATCGTGAACAACAGGGCGGCGAGGTAGAGGTAGTTCACCGGGTTCACTTCGACGCCTCCCTCTTGAAGGTGGCCGGTTCGATCTCGGTCCGCTCCAGGCGTTCCTCCGCGCGCTGCTCCAGCGCCTTGAGGTCGTTCAGCGCCTCGGTGGACACGTCACGGATCTGGCCGCGGTCGCGGAGGGTCTTGCTGACCGTGAGCTCGGAGGGGGTGCCGTCGGGCAGCAGGCCCGCGATGTCCACCGCGTTGTGCCGGGCGTAGACGCCGGGGGCGGGCAGCGGCGGGATGTGCTTGCCCTCGCGGACGCGCTTCTCGGCCATCTCGCGCTGGGTCAGGGCGCGCTCGGTGCGCTCGCGGTGGGTGAGCACCATGGCGCCGACGGCCGCCGTGATCAGCAGGGCGCCGGTGATCTCGAAGGCGAAGACGTACTTGGTGAAGATGAGGGTTGCCAGGCCCTCCACATTGCCGCCCGCGTTGGCCTGGGTCAGGCCGTTGAACTCCTTCAGGGAGGCGTTGCCGATGCCGGCGAAGAGCAGGATGCCGAAGCCGAGGCCGCACAGCAGCGCCAGCCAGCGCTGGCCCTTGATGGTCTCCTTCAGGGAGTCCGCCGCGGTGACGCCGACGAGCATCACGACGAAGAGGAACAGCATCATGATCGCGCCGGTGTAGACGACGATCTGGACGACGCCGAGGAAGTAGGCGCCGTTGGCGAGGTAGAACACCGCCAGGATGATCATGGTGCCGGCGAGGCAGAGCGCGCTGTGCACGGCCTTCTTCATGAAGACGGTGCACAGGGCGCCGATCACGGCGACGGTGCCGAGGACCCAGAACTGGAAGGCCTCACCGGTGGAGGTGGAGTAGGCGGCGAGCTGCGCGCTCATGCGCCCACCTCCTCTTCGTCGGGCTTCTCGCCCTTGGACACGGCGACCTGGGGGACCGTGCCGGGCGCGGCCTCGGTCACCAGGCCCCGGTAGTAGTCCTGCTCGTCCGTGCCCGGGTAGATGGCGTGGGGCGAGTCGACCATGCCCTCTTCGAGACCGGCGAGCAGTTGCTCCTTGGTGTAGATGAGGTTGGCGCGGCTGCTGTCGGCCAGCTCGAACTCGTTGGTCATCGTGAGCGCGCGGGTGGGGCACGCCTCGATGCACAGGCCGCACAGGATGCAGCGGGCGTAGTTGATCTGGTAGACGCGGCCGTACCGCTCGCCCGGGGAGTAGCGCTCCTCGTCGGTGTTGTCGGCGCCCTCCACATAGATGGCGTCGGCAGGGCAGGCCCAGGCGCACAGCTCGCAGCCGACGCACTTCTCCAGGCCGTCCGGATGGCGGTTGAGCTGGTGCCGTCCGTGGAACCGCGGAGCGGTGGTCTTCTGCTGCTCCGGGTACTGCTCGGTCAGCCGCTTCTTGAACATGGCCTTGAAGGTCACGCCGAAGCCGGCGACAGGGTTCATGAAACCGGGCTTGGTCTCCTTCGGCTCCTCAGCCATCGGACGCCTCCTTTCCATCCGTGGAACCGCTCAGCGATCCGTCACTCTGAGTATCGGGCCCGCCACTGACAATGAGCTCCCGCTCCTGGCGCGAGCGGCGCCTGGGCACCGGCGGCACCTCCTGTCCGGGCAGCGGCGGGACGGGGAATCCGCCGGCCATCGGATCGAAGCCGACCGGTTCCGCGGCCGGCCCGGTGGCCGCCTTCGACTTCTCGCGGAACATGTCGGCCACGAAGGAGAGCAGCAGCAGGACCAGGACTCCGCCGCCGATGTAGAGCGCGATGTCGGCGAAGTCGTAGTTCTCGTTGCGCAGGGTCCGCACGGTCGCGACGAGCATCAGCCAGACCACGGAGACCGGGATGAGGACCTTCCAGCCGAGCTTCATCAGCTGGTCGTAGCGGACGCGAGGGAGCGTGCCGCGCAGCCAGATGAAGAAGAACAGCAGCAACTGCACCTTGATCACGAACCAGAGCAGCGGCCACCAGCCGTGGTTCGCGCCCTCCCAGAAGGTGCTGATGGGCCAGGGAGCCCGCCAGCCGCCCAGGAAGAGCGTGGTCGTCACGGCCGACACCGTCACCATGTTCACGTACTCGGCGAGCATGAACAGCGCGAACTTGATCGACGAGTACTCGGTGTTGAAGCCGCCGACCAGGTCGCCCTCGGACTCCGGCATGTCGAAGGGGGCGCGGTTGGTCTCGCCGACCATCGTGATGACGTAGATGATGAAGGAGACCGGCAGCAGGACGATGTACCAGCGGTCCTGCTGCGCCTCGACGATCGCCGAGGTGGACATCGACCCGGAGTAGAGGAACACCGAGGCGAAGGCGGCGCCCATGGCGATCTCGTACGAGATCATCTGAGCGCAGGAGCGCAGGCCGCCGAGGAGCGGGTACGTCGATCCGGAGCTCCAGCCCGCCAGGACGATGCCGTAGATGCCGACCGAGGCGACCGCGAGGATGTAGAGCATCGCGATCGGCAGGTCGGTGAGCTGCATCGAGGTGCGGTGGCCGAAGATCGAGACCTCGTTGCCGGCCGGGCCGAAGGGGATCACCGCGATCGCCATGAAGGCCGGGATGGCCGCGACGATCGGTGCGAGGACGTAGACGACCTTGTCCGCGCGTTTGACGATGACGTCTTCCTTGAGCATCAGCTTCACGCCGTCGGCGAGCGACTGGAGCATGCCCCAGGGGCCGTGCCGGTTGGGGCCGATGCGCAGCTGCATCCAGGCGACGACTTTGCGCTCCCACACGATGGAGAACAGCACGGTCACCATCAGGAAGGCGAAGCAGAAGACGGCCTTGATGACGACGAGCCACCAGGGGTCGGTGCCGAACATCGAGAGGTCTTCCGCGGCGACGTACGGGCTGACGTGCGGGCTCATGCCTCCACCTCCTTGGGGGCGTCGGCTGCGAGCGTGGCCGGGCCGATGTGGACGAGGGAGCCGGGCACCACACCGGCGTCGGAGGCGACGCCCCCGCCGGTGGAGTTCAGCGGGAGCCAGACCACGCGGTCGGGCATCTCGGTGATCTGCAGCGGCAGTTCGACGACTCCGGTCTTGCCGGTCACGGCGAGGAGGTCGCCTTCCTTGACGCCCGCCTCTGCGGCCGTCGCGGCCGACACACGCGCGCGTGCCGCGTGCCGGGTCCCGGCGAGTGCCTCGTCGCCCTGCTGGAGCAGGCCCTGGTCGAGCAGCAGCCGGTGTCCGGCCAGCACGGCCTCCCCGGCGGCGGGCCGCGGCAACTGTGCCGCGCTCTCCAGCGGTTCGGTGCCGCGCGGTCCGTCCCACGGGCCGAGCCGGTCGATCTCCGCGCGCGTGGTGCGCAGATCCGGCAGGCCCAGGTGTACGTCCATGGCGTCGGCCAGCATCTGGAGCACCCGTGCGTCGGTGGGCGCGAGCCGGCGGGTCATCTGGTCGGGCTTGAGGGCCGCCTCGAAGAAGCGCACCCTGCCCTCCCAGTTGAGGAAGGTGCCGGCCTTCTCGGCGACCGCGGCCACCGGCAGGACGACGTCCGCGTGCTCGGTGACCTCACCGGGCCGCAGTTCCAGCGACACCACGAACCCGACCTCCTGGAGCGCCTCACGCGCGCGTGCCGGATCGGGCAGGTCCGCGATCTCGACGCCCGCGACCAGCAGCGCCTGGAGTTCGCCGGACAGTGCGGCGTCGACGATCTGACCGGTGTCCCGGCCGTAGCGGTGCGGGAGTTCGGCCACACCCCAGACGGAGGCGACCTCATCACGCGCGCGCGGGTCGGTGGCGGGACGCCCGCCCGGCAGCAGCGAGGGCAGCGCGCCCGCCTCGACGGCGCCGCGCTCCCCGGCCCGCCGCGGGATCCACACCAGCTGTGCGCCGGTCGCGGAGGCGGCCCGCGCGGCGGCGGTCAGTCCGCCCTCCACGGCGGCCAGCCGCTCGCCGACGACGATCACCGCGCCCGCCGTGCGCAGCGCCTCGGCGGCCCGGCTGCCGTCGTCCTCCAGTCCGACCCCGCCGGCCAGCGCGTCGAGCCACTCGGTCTCGGTGCCGGGCGCGGCGGGCAGCAGCGTGCCGCCCGCCTTCTCCAGACCGCGGGTGGCGTGCGTGGCGAGCGAGAACACCTTCTGGCCGTGCTTGCGCCAGGCCTTGCGCAGCCTCAGGAAGACGCCGGGCGCCTCCTCCTCGGCCTCGAACCCGACCAGCAGGACCGCCGGCGCCTGCTCCAGAGCGGAGTACGTGACGCCCGTACCGTCGAGGTCACGGCCGCGGCCGGCGACCCGCGCGGCCAGGAAGTCGGCCTCCTCGCTGCTGTGCACGCGCGCGCGGAAGTCGATGTCGTTGGTGTCGAGCGCCACGCGCGCGAACTTGCTGTACGCGTACGCGTCCTCGACGGTGAGGCGGCCGCCGGTGAGGACCCCGGCCCGGCCGCGCGAGGCGAGCAGCCCCTGGGCGGCGATCTGCAGGGCTTCCGGCCAGGACGCCGGCACCAGCTCGCCCTCGGGGTTGCGGACCAGCGGGTGCTCCAGCCGGTCGCGCTGCTGCGCGTACCGGAAGGCGAAGCGCCCCTTGTCGCAGATCCACTCCTCGTTGACCTCGGGGTCGTTGGCCGCGAGCTTGCGCATGACCTTGCCGCGCCGGTGGTCGGTGCGGGTGGCGCAGCCGCCGGAGCAGTGCTCGCAGACCGACGGAGAGGAGACCAGGTCGAAGGGGCGGGAGCGGAATCGGTACGCCGCCGAGGTGAGCGCCCCGACCGGGCAGATCTGGATGGTGTTGCCGGAGAAGTACGACTCGAAGGGGTCGCCCTCTCCGGTGCCGACCTGCTGGAGCGCGCCCCGCTCGATCAGTTCGATCATGGGGTCGCCCGCGACCTGGTTGGAGAAGCGGGTGCAGCGGGCGCACAGCACGCACCGCTCGCGGTCGAGCAGCACCTGGGTGGAGATGGGGACGGGCTTCTCGTAGGTCCGCTTCTTGCCCTCGAAGCGGGACTCGGCCTGGCCGTGGGACATCGCCTGGTTCTGCAGGGGGCACTCGCCGCCCTTGTCGCAGACCGGGCAGTCCAGCGGGTGGTTGATGAGGAGGAGCTCCATCACACCGTGCTGGGCCTTCTCGGCGACCGGCGAGGTCAGGTGGGTCTTCACCACCATCCCGTCGGTGCAGGTGATGGTGCAGGAGGCCATCGGCTTGCGCTGGCCCTCGACCTCGACGATGCACTGGCGGCAGGCGCCGGCCGGGTCGAGGAGGGGGTGGTCGCAGAACCGGGGGATCTCGATGCCGAGCTGCTCGGCGGCCCGGATGACCAGGGTGCCCTTGGGCACGCTGATCTCGGCGCCGTCGATCGTCAGCGAGACGAGATCCTCCGGCGGGACCGCCGCCTCTCCCCCGCCCGAGGGAGCGCTCGTGGTCACCGTCATGCGTTCACCTCCGTGCGGTCGGCCCAGGCCGTCGACTTGGCCGGGTCGAAGGGGCAGCCGCGGCCCGTGATGTGCTGCTCGTACTCCTCGCGGAAGTACTTGAGCGAGGAGAAGATCGGCGAGGCGGCGCCGTCGCCGAGGGCGCAGAACGACTTGCCGTTGATGTTGTCGGCGATGTCGTTGAGCTTGTCGAGGTCGGACATGACGCCCTTGCCGGCCTCGATGTCGCGCAGCAACTGCACGAGCCAGTACGTGCCTTCACGGCACGGGGTGCACTTGCCGCAGGACTCGTGGGCGTAGAACTCGGTCCAGCGGGTGACGGCACGGACCACGCAGGTCGTCTCGTCGAAGCACTGCAGGGCCTTGGTGCCGAGCATCGAGCCGGCGGCGCCGACGCCCTCGTAGTCGAGGGGGACGTCGAGGTGCTCGTCGGTGAACATCGGCGTGGAGGAGCCGCCCGGTGTCCAGAACTTGAGCCGGTGGCCCGGCCGCATGCCGCCGCTCATCTCGAGGAGCTGGCGGAGCGTGATGCCGAGCGGGGCCTCGTACTGGCCGGGGCTCGCGACATGGCCGCTGAGCGAGTACAGCGTGAAGCCCGGGGACTTCTCGCTGCCCATCGACCTGAACCAGTCCTTCCCCCTTTGGAGGATCGCGGGAACCGACGCGATCGACTCCACGTTGTTCACAACAGTCGGGCAGGCGTAGAGGCCCGCGACCGCAGGGAAGGGGGGACGGAGCCGCGGTTGGCCACGGCGGCCTTCGAGCGAGTCGAGCAGTGCGGTCTCCTCACCGCAGATGTACGCGCCCGCGCCCGCGTGCACGGTGATGTCGAGATCGAGGCCGCTGCCCAGGATGTTCTGTCCGAGGTAGCCGGCCGCGTAGGCCTCGCTCACGGCCGAGTGCAACCGCCGCAGTACGGGGACGACTTCACCCCGCAGATAGATGAACGCATGCGAAGACCTGATGGCGTAACACGCGATGATCATGCCCTCGATGAGGCTGTGCGGGTTCGCGAAGAGGAGCGGGATGTCCTTGCAGGTTCCCGGCTCCGACTCGTCGGCGTTGACAACGAGATAGTGCGGCTTTCCATCTCCCTGCGGAATGAACTGCCATTTCATTCCGGTGGGGAATCCGGCGCCGCCGCGGCCGCGCAGACCGGAGTCCTTGACGTACGCGATCAGGTCGTCCGGCGACATCGCGAGCGCCTTGCGGAGCCCCTCGTACCCCTCGTGCCTCTTGTAGACGTCCAGCGTCCAGGACTTGTCCTCGTCCCAGAAGGCCGACAGCACGGGTGCGAGCAGCTTCTCGGGGCTGGTGTCTTTGAGTTCGGGTGCCAAGGTCATCACTCCCCCTCCTCGGCGGCGGGCCCGGCCGGGTGGGCCGGGTCGGAGGCCGACGTGTCCTGTGGCGCGTCGTGTGAGCTCAGGTGCTCCGACGGGGACGGCGCGTGGGCGCCCCTGTCCTGCGGTGCGCCGTCGCGGTCCTGCGATGCTCCTTCGCGCGGATGGACCACGCGCGCGGGTGCGGTCTCTCCCTTGGCCAGGCGGAGGCCCACCAGCGACGCGGGTCCCGCTCCGCCGGTCGCCTCGACGGCTCCGGCCCGCTCGTCGGGGAAGCCGGCGAGGATCCGCGCGGTCTCCTTGAAGGTGCACAGCGGCGCCCCGCGCGTGGGCTCGACCGGACGCCCCGCGCGCAGGTCGTCGACCATGCGCTTGGCGCTCGCCGGGGTCTGGTTGTCGAAGAACTCCCAGTTGACCATCACGACCGGCGCGAAGTCGCAGGCCGCGTTGCACTCGATGTGCTCCAGGGTGACCTTGCCGTCGTCGGTGGTCTCGCCGTTGCCGACGCCCAGGTGCTCCTGGAGCTCCGAGAAGATCGCGTCGCCGCCCATCACCGCGCACAGCGTGTTGGTGCAGACGCCCACCTGGTAGTCACCGGAGGGCCGGCGCCGGTACATCGTGTAGAAGGTGGCCACCGCGGTGACCTCAGCCGTGGTCAGCTGCAGCACGTCCGCGCAGAACTGCATCCCGGTGCGCGTGACATGGCCCTCCTCCGACTGCACGAGGTGCAGCAACGGCAGCAGGGCCGAGCGGGAGTCCGGGTAGCGGGCGATGATCTCTCGCGCGTCCGCCTCGAGCCGGGCTCGGACGTCGTCCGGGTAAGCGGGCGCGGGCAGTTCGGGCATGCCCAGGCTGACGCCCCGCTCGGAAGAACTCGTGGTCACCGGTCGACGCCTCCCATCACGGGGTCGATGGACGCGACAGCGACGATGACGTCGGCGACCTGGCCGCCCTCGCACATCGCCGCCATGGCCTGAAGGTTGGTGAAGGACGGGTCGCGGAAGTGGACCCGGAAGGGGCGGGTGCCGCCGTCGGACACGGCGTGCACCCCGAGTTCGCCCTTGGGCGACTCGACGGCCGCGTACGCCTGTCCCGGCGGGACGCGGAAGCCCTCGGTGACCAGCTTGAAGTGGTGGATCAGGGCCTCCATGGAGGTGCCCATGATCTTCTTGATGTGGTCGAGGGAGTTGCCGAGCCCGTCGGGGCCGAGCGCGAGCTGGGCGGGCCAGGCGATCTTCTTGTCGGCGACCATGACCGGACCCGGCTGGAGCCGGTCCAGGCACTGCTCGACGATCCTGAGCGACTGGCGCATCTCCTCCAGGCGGATGAGGAAGCGGCCGTAGGAGTCGCAGGTGTCGGCGGTCGGGATGTCGAAGTCGTAGGTCTCGTAGCCGCAGTAGGGCTGTGCCTTGCGCAGGTCGTGCGGCAGACCGGTGGAGCGCAGGATGGGGCCGGTGGCGCCGAGGGCCATGCAGCCCGCGAGGTCCAGGTAGCCGACGTCCTGCATACGGGCCTTGAAGATGGGGTTCCCGGTGGCGAGCTTGTCGTACTCCGGGAGGTTCTTCTTCATCTTCTTCACGAACTCGCGGATGTGGTCCACCGCGCCCGGCGGCAGGTCCTGCGCGAGTCCGCCGGGGCGGATGTACGCGTGGTTCATCCGAAGGCCCGTGATGAGCTCGTAGATGTCGAGAATCATTTCACGATCACGGAATCCGTAGATCATGATCGTGGTGGCGCCGAGTTCCATGCCGCCGGTGGCGATGCACACCAGGTGCGAGGAGAGCCGGTTCAGCTCCATCAGGAGTACCCGGATGAGGGTGGCCCGGTCGGGGATCTGGTCCTCGATGCCGAGGAGCTTCTCGACGGCGAGGCAGTAGGCGGTCTCGTTGAAGAAGGACGTCAGGTAGTCCATGCGCGTCACGAACGTGGTGCCCTGCGTCCACGTGCGGAACTCGAGGTTCTTCTCGATGCCGGTGTGCAGGTAGCCGATGCCGCAGCGGGCCTCGGTGACCGTCTCGCCGTCGATCTCCAGGATCAGGCGGAGCACCCCGTGGGTGGACGGGTGCTGCGGACCCATGTTGACGACGATGCGCTCGTCGTCGGCCTTGGCGGCGGACTGGACGACCTCGTCCCAGTCGCCGCCGGTGACCGTGTAGACGGTGCCCTCGGTGGTCTCACGGGGAGAGGCGTGGGAAGTGCTCACGAGTACGACCTCCGCTGGTCCGGAGCCGGGATCTGGGCGCCCTTGTACTCGACGGGGATGCCGCCGAGGGGGTAGTCCTTGCGCTGCGGGTGGCCCTGCCAGTCGTCCGGCATCATGATCCGCGTCAGGGCCGGGTGACCGTCGAAGACGATCCCGAAGAAGTCGTAGGTCTCGCGCTCGTGCCAGTCGTTGGTCGGGTACACGGAGACCAGGGACGGGATGTGCGGGTCGGCGTCCGGGGCGCTGACCTCCAGGCGGATCAGCCGGTTGTGGGTGATCGAGCGCAGGTGGTAGACGGCGTGCAGCTCGCGGCCCTTGTCGTGGAGGTAGTGGACCCCGCTGACGCCGGTACAGAGCTCGAAGCGCAGGGCCGGGTCGTCGCGCAGGGTGCGGGCGACGCGCAGCAGGTGCTCGCGCTCGATGTGGAAGGTGAGCTCGCCGCGGTCGACGACCGTCTTCTCGATGGCGTTGTCGGGGAGCAGTCCCTGCTCCTCCAGGGCGCCTTCCAGTTCGTCGGCGACCTCGTCGAACCAGCCGCCGTAGGGGCGGGACGCCGGCCCCGGGAGGCGGACCGAGCGGACCAGGCCGCCGTAGCCGGAGGTGTCGCCGCCGTTCTCGGCGCCGAACATGCCGCGCTGGACGCGGATCTCCTCACCGCCGTCGCCGCGCTGGCCCGGGAGGTTGGAGGCGCCGAGATCCTTCTCGGGATTGACGCCGTTGCTCGTGCCGTTCGCGTCGCTCACCGCAGCAGCCCCTTCATCTCGATCGTGGGCAGGGCCTTGAGCGCCGCCTCCTCCGCCTCACGGGCCGCCTCCTCGGCGTTCACGCCGAGCTTGGAGGACTGGATCTTCTGGTGGAGCTTGAGAATGGCGTCCATCAGCATCTCGGGCCGTGGCGGGCAGCCGGGCAGATAGATGTCGACCGGGACGATGTGGTCGACGCCCTGCACGATCGCGTAGTTGTTGAACATGCCGCCCGAGGAGGCGCAGACCCCCATGGAGATGACCCACTTGGGGTTCGGCATCTGGTCGTAGACCTGCCTGAGCACCGGCGCCATCTTCTGGCTGACCCGGCCGGCGACGATCATGAGGTCGGCCTGGCGGGGTGAGCCGCGGAAGACCTCCATGCCGAAGCGGGCCAGGTCGTAGCGTCCGGCGCCCGTGGTCATCATTTCGATGGCACAGCAGGCCAGGCCGAAGGTGGCCGGGAAGACGGACGCCTTGCGCACCCAGCCCGCGGCCTGCTCGACGGTGGTCAGCAGGAAGCCGCTCGGCAGCTTTTCTTCGAGTCCCATGAGTTAAAGGCCCCTCAGTCCCATTCCAGGCCGCCGCGCCGCCATACGTACGCGTACGCGACGAAGACGGTGAGCACGAAGAGCAGCATCTCCACGAGCCCGAAAACACCCAGGGCGTCGAAGGTGACGGCCCAGGGGTAGAGGAAGACGATCTCGATGTCGAAGACGATGAAGAGCATCGCCGTCAGGTAGTACTTGATGGGGAAGCGCCCGCCGCCGGCCGGCGTGGGGGTCGGCTCGATACCGCACTCGTAGGCCTCGAGCTTGGCCCGGTTGTACCGCTTCGGACCGATCAGCGTGGCCATGACCACGGAGAAGATCGCAAAGCCTGCCCCGAGGGCTCCCAGTACGAGGATGGGCGCATAGGCGTTCACCGCTCCTCGCTCCTCTCAGTCGGCACTGACTGCTGGCGATGGCATCGGACTCACACCCGACTCATACGTCCCTCTGACCTCCGTCCGTTCCGACGAAGATCGCGAACATGTGAAGCAGGTCACAAGCCCAACTGACCCGCATCCTATGCCCGCCGGTCTGTGATCTGCGACACGGGGTATTGCACAAGCTTTGTGATCTCCACCACCCGACGAAGGATCATGAAGTCGGATCAGCAGTGATCTTCACACGAGATGCGCCCGAGTGATCACCAGAGGTGACATTTTCGCCAGTCGGCGCAGGTCGGAAGAGGCGTCTCAATATCAAGAGACTTCCCCTGCATGCAAATTGGCGCTGGACGCGACTGCTTGCTAGAGGATCGCGTTCACACATCAGAGGGAGGCGCGAGGACCGATGTGGACGCGTGCACACATTCACGAGCGCCGATCCTCTTCGGACGCAGCCACCGTCGTGACCGTTGCGTGACCTCCGCCACACCCGCAAGAGCTCCACAAGAAGGGGGCTTGGCCAACGGCAGCAACCGATGCTAGTTGCGGGGCAATTAGGGCGTAACAGCGAAAGCCCATGATCACAGGCTTGATCGCGTGCGTCCGCAATGTCCGTTACGGCGTCAATAAAGAGTGGCGCCCCATGATTTCGGGCCGCCGATTGAACAACTGTGGCGCAGCACACGTTTCTTGAAGGTATGGAGGAGCCCCTGATACCAGTTGGTCTCATGTCCCACACCGCTCACATACGCAGCCACCGGAAACCCCGCCGCAGCGCGACGACTTCGATCGCCGTCCGCGCCGGTGTCGCCGGTGGCGTACTCAGCATGGCAGCGGCGGGCGCGTCGGCTTCGGCGTTCGCCGCCGAGTCGACGACGCAGACCCTCGAACTGCCCACCCTCTCGGCCGACCTGGGCAGCCAGGTAGCCGAGTCCGCCGACGCCATGCAGCAGGCGGCCGCCAACTACCAGCTGCAGGCCGAGCGTGACGCGGCCGCCGCGAAGGCCGCGAAGCAGGCCAAGGCGGACCTCGCCGAGGCCAAGAAGAAGGCTGAGGCCAAGAAGAAGGCCGAGGAGGCGCGCAGGGCTGCCGCCGAGGAGGCCGCCTCGCGCAGCTCCGAGCGGACCACCCTGTCCGCCTCGGCGAGCGCCAGTGTCTCCACGAGCTCGTCCACGGCCACCGGTTCGGCCGCGGCCGTCATCGCCTTCGTGAAGGCGCAGATCGGTGACGCGTACGTCTCCGGCGGCACCGGCCCCAACTCCTGGGACTGCTCGGGCCTCGTCCAGGCCGCGTTCAGCCAGATCGGTGTCGACCTGCCGCGCGTCTCGCAGGACCAGTCGACGGCCGGCACCCAGGTCTCGCTGAGCAACCTGCAGCCGGGCGACATCCTGTACTGGGGCAGCGCGGGCAGCGCGTACCACGTGGCGGTGTACGTCGGCGACGGCATGTTCGTCGGCGCGCAGAACCCCTCGACGGGTGTCGCCGAGAAGCCGCTGTCCTACGACCCGCCGACCGGAGCGGTGCGGGTGCTCTGACACCGGGACACCCGGGGACATTTGGGTCACCGGGGCAGCGCGAACGTACGGAAGGGCCGCACCCGCTCGGGGGTTGCGGCCCTTCCGTTTCCTGTCCGGGGGTTGGATGGGTTCTGCGATCCGCATCCGCAGCACCTTCATGGAACAGGAGACATCACCATGCCCAGTGTGTTCGTCCAGGGCAGGCCCACCGACACGTACCCGCCGCTCGCCCCCGAGGCCCGGCGCGGGCGGGTCCGGCGCATCACCGAGGCCGGCGAGGGGGTGCTGCACAGGCCGTGCCGGGACGTGACCGAGTTCGGGCCCGATCTCGCCGCGCTGATCGACGACATGTTCCTGACGATGTACATCGCCGAGGGGGCGGGACTCGCCGCGAACCAGGTCGACGTCGATCTGCGGCTCTTCGTCTACGACTGCCCGGACGACGACGGAGTCCGGCATGTCGGACACATCGTCAACCCGGTGCTCGAGCAACTCGACCCCGCCGGGCGCAGGCTGCTCGAGGACGGCGAGGGGTGCCTGTCGGTGCCGGGTGCCGTCATGGTCGTACCGCGCCCGGACCGGGCCGTGGTGCGCGGGTTCGACCGGGACGGCGAGCCGCTCGTGATCGAGGGGACCGGGTACTTCGCGCGGTGCCTGGCGCACGAGACCGACCATGTGAACGGGCACGTGTATCTGGACCGGCTGTCCGGGCGGGAGCGCAGGGAGGCGCTCCGGCAGATGGCGGACCGGCGGGACGAGGTGTACGCCCGCCGGGCCGCCAACGTCGAGGCGCTGAACGGCGGCCAGGGCTCCGTCAGCGCCTGAGGGAGTGGACCAGCGCCCACACCGACACGGCGATGAGGATGACGAAGACGGGTAGCGCGACCCCTGCGTCCATCCCTCAAAGGTGCCGCACGCGGGGGCCCCGCGTCACGCCTTCGGCGCCACCTTGCTCAGCCCGTTGATGATCCGGTCCATCGCGTCGCCACCCGTGGGGTCGGTGAGGTTGGCGAGCATCTTGAGGGTGAACTTCATGAGCAGCGGGTGGGTCAGTCCGCGCTGGGCCGCGATCTTCATGACCTTCGGATTGCCGATGAGCTTCACGAAGGCGCGGCCCAGCGTGTAGTAGCCGCCGTAGGTGTCCTTGAGGACCTGCGGGTAGCGCTGCAGCGCGATCTCCCGCTGGGCGGGGGTCGCGCGGGCGTGGGCCTGGACGATGACGTCGGCGGCGATCTGGCCGGACTCCATGGCGTAGGCGATGCCCTCGCCGTTGAAGGGGTTCACCATGCCGCCTGCGTCGCCGACCAGGAGCAGGCCCTTGGTGTAGTGCGGCTGGCGGTTGAAGGCCATGGGCAGGGCGGCGCCGCGGATCGGGCCGGTCATGTTGTCCGGGGTGTAGCCCCAGTCCTCCGGCATGGAGGCGCACCAGGCCTTCAGCACCTCGCGCCAGTCGAGCTCCTTGAAGGAGTCGGAGGTGTTCAGGACGCCGAGACCGACGTTGGAGGTGCCGTCGCCCATGCCGAAGATCCAGCCGTAGCCGGGCAGCAGCCGGTCCTCGCCGGGCCCGCGGCGGTCCCACAGCTCCAGCCAGGACTCCAGGTAGTCGTCCTTGTGGCGGGGGCTCTCGAAGTACGTCCGTACGGCCACGCCCATCGGGCGGTCCTCGCGGCGGTGCAGGCCCATCGCGAGGGAGAGCCGGGTGGAGTTGCCGTCGGCGGCGACCACCAGGGGCGCGTGGAAGGTGACTTCGCGCTTCTCCTCGCCCAGTTTGGCGTGCACGCCGGTGATCCGGCCGGTGCGGTCGTCGACGATCGGGGCGCCGACGTTGCAGCGCTCGTACAGCCGCGCCCCGGCCTTCTGGGCCTGGCGGGCGAGCTGCTCGTCGAAGTCGTCGCGCTTGCGGACGAGGCCGTAGTCGGGGAAGGAGGCGAGTTCCGGCCAGTCGAGCTGGAGGCGTACGCCGCCGCCGATGATGCGGAGGCCCTTGTTCCGCAGCCAGCCGGCCTCTTCGGAGATGTCGATGCCCATGGCCACGAGCTGCTTGGTGGCGCGCGGGGTCAGGCCGTCGCCGCAGACCTTCTCGCGCGGGAACTCGGTCTTCTCCAGCAGGAGCACGTCGAGTCCGGACTTGGCGAGGTGGTACGCGGTCGTGGAGCCTGCCGGCCCCGCGCCGACGACGATGACATCGGCGGTGTTCTCGGACAGGGGCTCGGTCACGGCGGGATCTCCCCAGGCTCGGAATCAAGTTCGGAATCAAGTTCTGAATCCGCGTGCCGACCGGCACTGGACATGGGCAGTCTATTCAGCAGAATTGATCACCCGGCTGAAGGGCTGCCCCAGTGAACCGAGCTCTGCCCGTAGTACGGCTGCGCGTCCCCACCGACGAGGACGCCGTGGCCTGGCACCGGGTCTTCGACGACCCGGACGTCATGGAGTTCCACGGCGGCAGGTCCGCCGAGCTGTACGTCTACGAGGAGCTCACCGCGCGGCAGCGCCGGCACGACGCCGAGCGGGGTTTCTGCCTGTGGACCATGGTCGACGAGAGCGGGCAGGTCATCGGCTTCACCGGGGCCCAGCCGTGGCCGCAGGACTGGGGGCCGACGGGCGAGATCGAGATCGGCTGGCGGCTCGGACGCCGGTACTGGGGGCAGGGGTACGCCACGGTGGCCGCGCAGATGACGCTGGAGCGGGTCAGGGCGGCGGGTGTCACCAGTGTGGTGGCGATGGTCAGACCCGGGAACGAGCGGTCGATCGCGGTCACCAAGCGCCTCGGGATGGAACTCGCGCAGACCTTCCCGCACCCCCGGCTCGCGGAAGAGGCGCTGTGCTTCCGGCTGAGCCTGCAGCAGGGTCACGCACAGTAGCCGACTGCTACAGAAAGACACCTGGCACTTCCGGCCGCCACCGGGCCGGAGTTACCCTTCCAGTACCGCTGGGGGTGACATCTGTGCGCATAACACCCAATACGCCCGAAGTGCGCGTACCGCGTCTGGTCGGACTCATGGCCGTCGACGCACGCGAGACGGCCCAGGCGCAGGGCCTGTTCGTCAATGCGCCCGACCGGAAGGACTTCCATCTGGCCGTCGTCGACTACGTCGTACGGCAGTACCCGCAGGCCGGTGCCGAGGTGCCGCGGGACTCGGTGGTCTACGTCTGGTTCGACCTCGGCCCGGGCGAGGGCGGCGGGGGCGTCCATGAACCCCGCATCCCGAGGCCCCCCAGGGGCGGACTCCAGCGCGAGCTGGACGAGCCGGGCGATCCGCACCACGTCCGCTGCACGACGGGACTCTGACCGCACCCCGCGGGGAGCCGCTCAGCTCTCCTTGACGCCCCGGTGCAGGGCCACGATGCCGCCCGTCAGGTTCCGCCAGGCCACCTTCGACCAGCCCGCCTTCTGGAGACGCTCGGCGAGGGCCGGCTGGTCGGGCCAGGCGCGGATGGACTCGGCGAGGTAGACGTAGGCGTCGGGGTTGGAGGAGACCGCCCGGGCGACCGGCGGCAGGGCGCGCATCAGGTACTCGGTGTAGACCGTGCGGAAGGGCGCCCAGGTCGGGTGGGAGAACTCGCAGATCACGACCCGGCCGCCGGGCTTGGTCACCCGGTACATCTCACGCAGCGCGGAGTCGGTGTCCTGGACGTTGCGCAGTCCGAAGGAGATGGTGACGGCGTCGAAGGTGTCGTCCTTGAAGGGCAGCTTCGTCGCGTCACCCGCGGTGAACGGCAGCCAGGTGTGCTTGCGCTTGCCGACCTGGAGCATGCCGAGCGAGAAGTCGCAGGGCACGACATAGGCGCCGGTGCGGGCGAAGGGCAGCGAGGAGGTGGCGGTGCCCGCCGCCAGGTCCAGGATCTTCTGGGCGGGGCGGGCGTCGACGGCCCGGGCGACCTCCTTGCGCCACACCCGGTCCTGGCCGAGCGAGAGCACGTCGTTGGTCAGGTCGTACCGTTCCGCCACGTCGTCGAACATCGAGGCGACTTCGTGCGGCTGCTTGTTCAGGGAAGCGCGGGTCACGTCCCCATTCTTGCAGCACGCCCTCCCGGAAGAAGCTGCGGCTTCTTCTTCGCGGCCACGTCCTCCACCCATCCGCACATCAGGACGAACACGGCGATCAGCACCCACCCGATGCCGAACATGAACCACTGGCTCTCCAGCGGCAGCCATTTCTCGAAGGCCGGCACGTCCCAGAACCGGTCGATCAGCGGCACGGCGAGGATCAGCGCGATCTCGTGCCACAGGTAGATCGTCACCGCGCGGGAGTTGAAGACCGTGACGATCCGGTCGGTCCGCCGGAAGCGGGTCAGCCACGCGAAGTCGATCCCGAAGCACGACGTGGCCCACATCAGCAGCGTCACGTACCCGGCGGACCAGAAGGCCTGCGCGAGGGGGATGTCGTCGAGGTCGTACGACCCGGTCTCGGCCTGGTGGGTGAAGGCGTACCAGCCGCCGAACCCGATGGCGGCGAGCGAGAGCACGACGACGGCGACCGGCTTCAGCCGCTCCAGGACACCGTCCCGGTGGGCGAAGCCGAGCATCCAGCAGAACAGGAAGGTCGCGAGGTCGGTCAGGGCGCTGCCGAGGCGGTCGTCGGGCGGCTCCCAGAGGAAGTGGAAGGCCACGATCGGGGTCAGGGACAGCAGCAGGACCGGCACCGGGGCCGTCCGGAACAGCTTCAGCAGGGCCGGCGACAGCAGGACGAACCAGAGATACGTCCGCAGGTACCAGAGGATCTCCCAGGCCTGCTCGCCCCACGCGTTGCCCGGCGGGTCGCCGAGCGGTACGACCCAGTAGACGATCTGCCAGCCCGGCATCCAGTCGTGGATCAGCATCGCGAGGACCACGAAGAGACCCCAGAACCAGAACGGCGGCAGCAGCCTGCGCATCCGGCTCCTGACCACCTCGAGCGCCGGGCGCTCCAGGGACTTCGCCATCAGCGTGCCGGCCAGGCCGAACATGATCCCCATGGAGGGAAAGACCATGCCGGCCCAGGCCCACCCGAAGGTGTGATAGCTGACGACCCGGATCAGGGCGACGGCCCTGAGGGTGTCGAAGTAGCGGTCGCGGCCCGGGGGCCGAGACGGAGGCTTCTCCTCCTCCGCCTCGGCTTCAGTGGAGGGCGCGGTGACCGGTGGCTCCGGTTCCGGCCCCACCACCGGCAACGGATACGTCGCTTCCGGCACACCCTGCACGTGCTCGACGTACGGCTCGGGCGGGGCGTACGGGTCCACGACGTACGGCTCGGGCGCGACGTACGGCTGCCGCGCGTACTCCGAGTACCCGTACTGCTGGTCGTACCCCTGCGTCTGTCCCTGTCCCTGCCAGTACCCCTGCTGCTCCCAGCTCATCGGCCGACCCCCGCCGGGGTGCCGACCTCGCCGGTGCGCTTCAGCTTCTGCCAGCGCAGGCGGCCGCCGGTGAGCGCGGTGATGCAGGAGTGGATGAGGACGAGGTACATCATCTGGCGGTAGGCCAGCTGCTGGAGCGGCATCATCAGCAGGTACCGGTACTTCTCCCTGTCCAGCTTGAAGGCGTACGCGGCGCACACGAGCTGGACGCCGAGGACCGCCAGCCACGCGTACAGCGCGGCCTGGAAGTCGACGAAGATCATCGAGTAGGCGGTGAACACGTCGATCAGCGGGGCGAAGACCGGCGTGACGATCTGGAAGATCACCACCAGCGGCATGCCGACCCGGCCGAACCGGCCCGAGGGCCCCTTGTCCGTGAGGGACTTGCGGTGCTTCCACAGCGCCTGCATGGTGCCGTACGACCACCGGTAGCGCTGGGACCACAGCTGTTTCAGGGAGCCCGGTGCCTCGGTCCACGCGCGCGCGTGCTCCTGGTAGACCACCCGCCAGCCCGCGCGGTGCATGGCGATGGTGATGTCGGTGTCCTCGGCGAGGGTGTCCTCGCTCATGCCGCCGACCTGGAGAACGGCCTCACGGCGGAACGCGCCGATCGCGCCCGGGATGGTGGGCATGCAGCGCAGCAGGTCGTACATCCGGCGGTCGAGGTTGAAGCCCATCACGTACTCGATGTGCTGCCAGGCGCCGATGATCGTGTTCCGGTTGCCGACCTTGGCGTTGCCGGCGACCGCGCCGACCTCCTCGTTCGCGAAGGGCTGCACCAGCTGCCGTACGGTGTCCGGTTCGAAGACGGTGTCGCCGTCCATCATCACGACGATGTCGTGACCGGCGCTGCGGACACCGTTGTTGAGGGCGGCCGGCTTGCCCGCGTTCTCCTGGCGGACGACCCGGACGTTGGTCATGCCGAGTTGCTCGGCGGCGGCCCGGGCGATCTCCGACGTACCGTCCGAGGAGCCGTCGTCGACGATGACGACCTCGATCGGATGGGTGCTCCTCGCCAGCGACTCCAGGGTGTTGGCGATGCACTCCTTCTCGTTGTACGCCGGGACGATCACGCTCACCGGCCGGGTGACCGCGGGCCCCCAGCCGAAGCGGCGTCTGTTGCGCTGCCGGTAGTGGCGGCGGGCGAGGATCAGCATCATCCCGAACCGCCCCATGACGGCCACGCCCACCACGGCGAGCCCGACCGACAGGGTGGGCACGGCGTACTCGGCGACGGCCACGGCCCCGACGAGCGCCTTGCCCTCGTAGAGGGTCGCGCCGGTGGCCTCGCGGTGGGCGGCCTGAAGGCGGGCGGCACCGTCGCGGTCGGCGTTCTGGTTGCCGTTCTGGCTGGCGTTCCGGTCACCGCCCGGGAGCTGCGCGCCCATGTTCTGTGCCTCGATGACCCCGCTGATGGTGGTGAAGGTGTAGCCCTTCGCCCGCATCTTCTCGATGTACTTCGGCAGCGCCTCGATCGTCTGCTCGCGGTCGCCGCCAGCGTCGTGCATCAGCACGGAGGCGCCCGAGGTCCCGGACGGCGTGGACCACTTGACGATCTTCGAGACGCCCGGCTTCTTCCAGTCGTCGCTGTCGGTGTCGACGAAGACGCTGGTGTAGCCCTCCTCGCCGAGCTTCTCGTAGACGGGCCAGCTGTAGTTGTCGATCGCGTCGGTCTCCGAGGAGTACGGCGCCCGGAACAGCGTGGTGGTGATGCCGGCCGCGCCCGCGAGGGCCAGCTGCGTCTGGGTCATCTCGCGCCGGACGCGGGCGTCGCTCTGGTAGGAGAGGTCGACGTGGGTGAAGGTGTGGATGCCGACCTCATTGCCCTGGTCGACCATGTCCTTCACGATCCCCGGGTAGCGCGAGACCATCGAGCCCACCACGAAGAAGGTGGCCGGGACGTCGTACTTCTCCAGGATCTTCAGGACCTGGGGCGTGTACGTCGGGTTCGGGCCGTCGTCGAAGGTGAGCGCGATCGTCCTGGCCGGCACCGAGGTCGTGGTGGCCTGGCCGCCGCGGAAGCTGATGATCGGCCCGCCGTTGAGGATGGTGTCGGGGACCTTGCTGGAGCTGGCGCCGTCGCGCACCCGCTGGTCGCCGCCGACCTCGGCGCGCAGATAGCCGTCGAGCAGCATCACGCTGGTCAGGCCGAGCAGGAGCAGCAGGGCGAGGATGACCCGCGGTTTCTGCAGCGCCGCGGCCTTGCCCGCCGCCCGCTTCATGCGGGTGGGGGCGCGCCGGCGGCCGCGGGAGGGCGTCGTCGTGGTCATGTGGTGGCCCGTTCCGGTCAGTTGGAGGCCGCGGAGGCGGTCGCTGTCGGGGCGGCGCCCGTGGGCGGAGAACCGGTGGGCAGTGCCGGCGGGGTGCCGATGCCGCCCTGCGGCCTGATGCCGCCGGGGCCGGAGTCGGAGCCGCCGCGCGGCCCGCCGCCCGCGAAGGGCAGCAGGGTCGTGCTGGAGACGCCGATGCCCATGAACGCCAGGCCCAGCACGACGGCGTACCCGAGGGACAGAGCGCCGAGGAGGAGGCCGATCCGGCGCAGCATCTTGGAGCGGCGTCCGGAGTTGTCAACGAACACGGGTCCTTCGGCGGGCCCGTTACTACCGCGTTTGCGGCGGCGACCGCGCGTGTCCGCACGGCTTTCGGTGGCAGTCTCGGAATGCATTCCCCAGACGTTAAGGAGTCTTTATGTGATCGAGTCCGCACTTCTTGTGAGGCGCATATGGGAAACCCCTTAACCTGTCATTTCCCTGAGAGATTCCTCGAACGCCTGCGCAGGTCACCATGGAGGGAAGTGCGTCGAATGCCCAGTTCAGTTCGCCCGGTTGACCCGATTCGCGCAGTGCGGCCCATCGATTCTCTGTGCATCGACTGCCGCCTTGAACAACGGCTCCGTATGAGACGTTCTCCTTTCGAATGACCCCTTGTTTCGGGCCTGAGACGAACATCACGAGAGCGGATGCATGAAAAAAATGCGGGTATTCCTGAGGCCGACCGCCGGTCTCACGTGTCTGTTTGCCCTGGCCACCGCGGGGTGTTCCGACAGGTCCGAACCGGCCTCGTCGGCAGATACCTCGTACGCCCCGTACGTGAGCGCCACCGAGGCCTCGGACAACGACTCCGCGGGCTCGCCCTCGGTGTACAACCTCGCGTTCGTGATCGCCGACGGGAGTGACTGCGCGCCCTCCTGGAACGGCACGTCCGCGGTCGGCGACTCCTCGGTCACGTCCCGGATCAGCGCGCTGAAGGAGGACGGGGCTCAGGTCCGGGTCTCCTTCGGCGGGGCGTCCGGGAAGGAGCTGGCCGAGACCTGCTCCAGTGCGGCGAAGCTCGCGGCGGCCTACGGGAAGGCCCTGGACGCGGCCGGTTCCTCGCTCGCCGACTTCGACGTCGAGGGGGACGCGCTGGCCGACTCCGCCTCGGTGGATCTGCGGTCCGAGGCGATCGCGTTGCTCCAGGAGGAACGGAGCGATCTCGCCGTGACGTTCACGCTTCCCGTGATGCCGTCCGGGCTCGACGACGACGGTGTGGCACTGCTGGAGTCCGCGAACGACAACTCGGTCCAGGTGTCGACCGTCAACATCATGACGATGAACTACGGGGAGTCGTACGACGGGGACATGGGGGACTACGCGATCACCTCGGCGAAGGCGGCGCACCGTCAGTTGAAGGAGGTCTTCGGCACGTCCGACTCCACCGCGTGGCAGGGAATGGCGCTCACCTCGATGATCGGCACGAACGACGTGGACGGCGAGACGTTCACGTTGTCCGACGCGGCTCAGGTGCGGGAGTTCGCCGAGTCGAAGGAGGTGGCGTGGGTGTCGATGTGGTCGACGTTCCGGGACCAGGAGTGCGAGAAGGGGAACGCGGATGAGGATGACGCGTTGACCGACTGCAGTGGGGTTGCTCAGAGTTCGGGGGCGTTCGGGGAGGCGTTGGGCGGTTGAGTTTCGGGTGCGGATGCGTCGTGGCCGGTCGCGCAGTTCCCCGCGCCCCTGAACGTCTCACCTGCGCCGGTGCAGCAAGCGGCCCTTGATCACCGTTGCCACGCATGTCGTCAGGTCGGCCGTCTCGAAGACGGCGAAGGTCGCATCCGCGCCGGGAAGCAGCGGGGTCAGAGGGCCCTCCGGGAGGCTCTGTTCGATCGTCAGGCCCGACCTGTGGACGGCGTCGATCACCGCGGGACGGCTCAGCGGACCCACCACCGCCACCGTCCCGTGCGCCAGCATCCGCTGAACACCCCGCCGCGCACTCGCACCCCACCGGGCGTCGGTCATGCCCAGTGACTCCAGCGCCTCGCCCGAGACGGGCTCGCTGCCCAGGTCCTCACGCGGGTCCGGATGGTAGGCCTGCTCCAGGAGTTCCGGGCCGTGGGGGTTCACCAGGCCCGGGGTGAGAACTCCCGGCCAGCGGCGCACCCTCGTCGTCGGATGTGCGGCGGCCAGTTCCTCGTACACGTCCACGGCCGCGAGCCGCCGCCCCTCGACCAGTACCGCCCCACCGGGCAGCGGTGACTTTCCGCCGCCCGGGATCAGCAGGTCGGCGGTGTGGATCGTCAGCACGACAGGCCTAGTTGGACGTGAGGATCTTCAGCTCGGGATGCGCCGTGCCGCCCTCGATCGCCGTCGACGAGATGTGGGACACGATCCGCTTGTCGACGGGGTCGTTCGCCGGGTCGTCGTGGACGACGAGGTGTTCGTACGTCGTGGAGCGCTGGGCCGGGACGCGTCCCGCCGTACGGATCATGTCGATCATTTCCTGGAGGTTGGAGCGGTGCTTGGCACCGGCCGCCGAGACGACGTTCTCCTCCAGCATGATCGAGCCGAGGTCGTCGGCGCCGTAGTGCAGGGTCAGCTGGCCCGCGTCCTGGCCGGTGGTCAGCCAGGAGCCCTGGATGTGGGCGATGTTGTCCATGAAGAGCCGGGCGATCGCGATCATCCGCAGGTACTCGAAGATCGTGGCCTGGGTGCGGCCCTTCAGGTGGTTGTTCATCGGCTGGTAGAGGTACGGGATGAACGCCCGGAAGCCACCGGTGCGGTCCTGCACGTCACGGATCATCCGCAGGTGCTCGATGCGCTCGGCGTTGGTCTCGCCGGTGCCCATCAGCATGGTGGAGGTGGACTCCACGCCCAGCCGGTGCGCGGTCTCCATGATCTCCAGCCAGCGCTCGCCGGACTCCTTGAGCGGGGCGATGGCCTTGCGGGGACGCTCGGGGAGCAGCTCCGCGCCGGCGCCCGCGAACGAGTCGAGACCGGCCGCGTGAATGCGCGTGATGGCCTCCTCCACGCTCACCTCGGAGATCCGGGCCATGTGCTCGACCTCGGAGGCGCCCAGCGAGTGGATCACCAGCTGGGGGAACTCCTTCTTGATGGCGGCGAAGTGCTTCTCGTAGTACTCGACGCCGTAGTCCGGGTGGTGGCCGCCCTGGAACATGATCTGGGTGCCGCCGAGTTCGACGGTCTCCGCGCAGCGGCGCAGGATGTCGTCCAGGTCGCGGGTCCAGCCCTTGTCCTTGGCGGTGGGCGGGGCGTAGAAGGCGCAGAACTTGCACGCCGTGACGCACACGTTCGTGTAGTTGATGTTGCGCTCGATGATGTACGTCGCGATGTGCTCCGTGCCCGCGTACCGACGGCGGCGCACGGCGTCCGCGGCGGAGCCCAGCGCGTGCAGCGGGGCGTCGCGGTAGAGGTCGAGCGCCTCCTCGGGCGTGATGCGCCCACCCTCCGCGGCACGGTCGAGGACGGACTGAAGGTCGGCCTTCTCGCTCACCGGGGCGTGCCTTTCGTCAAGGGTTCGGACGGTCTCGGCCAGCCTACGCCAGCCCTGTGACGAGCCCGACCTCAGGCCGTGCGCCCCCGCTCTCAGGCCGTGCAGGCGCCGATCAGCAGTCCCGCGTACGCCCCCGCGATCAGGAACGGCCCGAACGGGATCGCCGTCCTGCGCCCGGCCTTCCCCGTCAGCACCAGGACACCGCCGTACAGCGCGCCGAGCAGGAAGCCGGCGAAGGTGCCGAGCAGCACGGTGTCCCAGCCGTACCAGCCGAGGACCGCCCCCGCGCCGAGCGCCAGTTTCACGTCGCCGAAGCCCATGCCACCGGGGTTGATGCGCCACAGCACGTAGTAGCCGGCGCCGAGCGCGAGGGTGCCCAGCGCGGCGTTCGGCCAGTTCCCGGTGTGCTCGGGCACGAGCGAGACCAGCCCGAGCAGGGTGAGCGCGACCGCCGCGAGGGGCAGCGTGAGCGGGTCGGGCAACCGGCGTACCCGCAGGTCGACGACGGCCAGCAGGACGCCCGCGGGAGCCAGCAGCAGCCAGACCCCGAGCTCCGGGCGGGTGCCGGTGGCCGCGGCGAGGGCGGCGCAGACGACGGCGGTGACGGTGGCGAGGAGCGGGGCGCCGGGGCCGTACGACTGCCGCGTGCCGCAGGTGCGGCAACGTGCCCGCCCGAGCCACCCGCCCAGGGGGTGCCCGCCGGGGCAGGTCCGCCGCCAGGGTTCCTCCGAGGGCACGGAGAACCGGTACGCCGGGCGCGGCAGCAGGGCGCCGGTCGCCGCTCCCCACAGCGCGGCGACGGCGATGAGCAGTGCGGTCACTCCCCGACCTTCGACATCCGTGCCTCGGGGTAGCCCTCGGCCGAGCTCTCCGAGGTGTACTTCAGGTCGTCGCCGGCCGGGGTGAGGCGGACCGTGTGGGCGATGGGGTTGCAGCCGGCGTGGTTGTCCTTCGCGCCGACGGCCGTGGTGACGAGCCCGGTGTCCGTGACCTGCTTCAGCGTGAGGATGTCGGTGCACTGGGCCCCGATCGGGTCGGTCTGCACCAGCCGGCCCAGCTCCTCGCCGACGGCCACCTTCTTGACGGTGATCCGGAAGGTCCCCATCGGCACGCTGCCGCCGAGTCCGCTGCCCTGGCCCTCCCAAGTGCCGAGGTAGCGGGCGGGGACCTTGGCCGCCCCGCTCGACGGCTCGCTCGACGCCTCGCTCGTCGTCCCGCCCGACGGCGACGGGGCGACCGAGGAGGACGCCGACGGTGCGGAGGCCGAGGGGGCGGACGTCGGCGCCGAAGAGTACGCGTCGCTGCCGGGCGGGGAACTCGCCGAGTCGTCGTCGCCCCGGCCCGGCAGCAGATCGAACAGGAACACCGACCCCACGGTCACCGCGGCCAGCGCCCCCGCGACGGCGAGCGCCACGGTGCAGCTCATCCGACGACCGCGACCGCCCTCCGCGGACGTGGAGGTGGCGGCCACGGAGACGGAGAGCCGGCCGGGACCGGCGCGCCGGTCGGAGGGCACGACCGTCTCGGGCGACGGGCCCGACTGCGGCACCGCGTCGCGGGGTTCGGGCACGAGCGGCGCGCCGGTGCCGTCCGGCGGTGTGATCGGGTGGGCCGCGGGCCCGAAGGCAGAGGCCGGTGGGGCGCCCGCGGACACGGCCGGCATCACCGGCGGCGGCCCGAACGCACCGATCGCCCCCACCGATCCCGACGCCTGCTCCGATCCCGTCTGCGACGCCCCCGCCGACCCCCCGCCCACCGAAGGGCTGCTGAACCCCACCGGCCCGGACGGCCGCTCGCCCGTCCCCTCCCCCGCCGCCTCAAGATTCAGCAGCTGTACGGCGCTGCGCCCCACCTGCTCGACCAGTGCCCCCGGCAGCCATCCCGCCGCCACCAGCCGAGCCGCGCCCTGGGGAGCCAGCCGCCGGGCCAGCTCGCCCGGAGTCGGGCGCTCCGGTGCCGACTTGACCAGGCAGGATTCCACGACGTCCCGCAACTCTCCGCTCAGCGGTCCGAGTTCGGGCTCCTCATGGACGACCTTGTAGAGGAGGGAGGCCGAGGAGTCCCCCGGGAACGGCGGCACTCCCGTCGCCGCGAACGCCAGTACCGCGCCCAGGGAGAAGACGTCCGCGGCCCCCGAGATGCCCTTGCTCAGGATCTGTTCGGGGGACATGTAGCCGGGTGAGCCGATGGAGACGCCGGTGGAGGTGAGGGACGCCGTGCCGTCCGTGGCGCGGGCGATGCCGAAGTCGATGAGGAGGGGGCCGTCGACGGTGAGCAGGACGTTGGAGGGCTTCACGTCCCGGTGGACCAGCCCCAGTTCGTGCACGGCCGCGAGCGCCTCGGCGAGGCCCGCCCCCAGCACGCGTACGGAATGCTCGGGCAGCGGACCCCCGTCCGCGACCGCCGTCGCCAGCGAGGGGCCCGCCGCGTAGCCCGTGGCGACCCACGGCACCGCCGCCTCAGGGTCGGCGTCGAGGACCGGCGCGGTCCAGGCCCCGCCCACTCGGCGCGCGGCGTCCACCTCGCGGCGGAAGCGGGCGCGGAACTCCTCGTCGAGCGCGAAGTGCGGGTGCACGATCTTGACCGCGACCGTGCGGCCCCCGGCGCTGCGGCCGAGATAGACCCGGCCCATGCCGCCGGAACCGAGCCGGCCGAGCAGCCGGTAGGGCCCCACGGCGGTGGGCTCGTCGACGCCGAGCGGCTGCATCCTGCCTCCCCCGTAAGTCCCCCGTTAGGTACGGATGCAGGTTACGGCTGAAGCAGTTCCACCTTCACGTCCCCGGGGAAACCCGTCGTCGGGCCCACCCGGCGCGCGAACTCCGTGACCGCCGCCAGTTGCGGGGCCCCGAAGCGGAAGTCCAGCGTGGTGAAGTACTTCTCCAGGACCTCCTCGTCGAAGGCCTCCCAGCGGGCCGCCTGCTCGGCGACCTTGCCGACCTCCTCCAGGGAGAGGTTCCGGGAGGCGAGGAAGGCCTCGTGGACCTTGCGGGTGATGACCGGCTCGCGCTCGAGATAGTCCCGGCGGGCGGCCCACACCGCGAAGACGAACGGCAGCCCGGTCCACTCCTTCCAGAGCGAGCCGAGGTCGTGGACCTGCAGGCCGAAACGCGGCCCGTCCAGGAGGTTCGCCCGCAGCGCCGCGTCTCCGATGAGTACGGCCGCCTCCGCCTCCTGCATCATCAGGCTGAGGTCGGGGGGGCAGGTGTAGTAGTCGGGCCGCACGCCGTAGCGCTCGGCGAGGAGGAGCTGGGCGAGGCGTACGGACGTGCGCGAGGTCGACCCGAGGGCCACCCTCGCTCCGTCGAGCTCGTCCAGCGGGACCTGCGAGACGATGACGCAGGACATGACCGGGCCGTCGCAGCCGACGGCGATGTCGGGGAAGGCGACCAGGTCGTCCGCGTTCTTGAGGAACTCGACGAGGGTGATGGGCCCGATGTCGAGATCTCCCTGCACCAGCTTCTCGCTGAGCTTCTCCGGGGTGTCCTTCGTGAGCTCGAAGTCGAGGAGCGTGCCCGTCCTCGCGAGCCCCCAGTACAGGGGCAGGCAGTTCAGGAACTGGATGTGGCCGACGCGCGGCCGGGTGCGAGAATTGTCCACATCGCGACACTAGACCCCCTGGGGTACGCTTCGGACTTCGGCCCTGGGGTCAACCGCCACGCGATCTTCAAACATCCGGGTGACGTGATCTTGGCCTCTATTGCTTTCGGCTGCCCGCGTGCTAGGCTCGCCGCAAGTTGCAGTTTGGTTTCCCTTGCAGTACAGAGCCTGCGGAGCATGTAACCGCGGGCTCTAGTCGTTTTCAGAAGTATGCAGTTGTGCGGCACTGTTTTCACACTTGCAGGTTCTGGAGCAGGGCAACCCTTTTGGGCCCAAGGAGGGCTTATGGCTACCGGAACCGTGAAGTGGTTCAACGCCGAAAAGGGCTTTGGCTTCATCGCCCAGGAGGGCGGCGGCCCCGACGTCTTCGTCCACTACTCCGCGATCAACGCGAGCGGCTTCCGTTCGCTGGAGGAGAACCAGCAGGTCTCCTTCGACGTGACCCAGGGCCCGAAGGGCCCGCAGGCGGAGAACGTCACCCCCGTCTGAGCGATCCCGTCTCATAGGCGCTCCAGCCTCTGATCCGGACCTGAATGCAGTACCCAAGGAGCCCCGCGCCGCACGGCAGCGGGGCTCCTGCCTTTTATGTGTGCTGCATGACCAGCACGAAGGTCGTGCCGGGCGCGAGTGCCTCGTACGAGTGGGCGATGTCCCCGCGGTAGGTCATGTAGTCACCGGGACCCAGCTCGGCCTCCTCCCCCGCCGGTCCGGCCGTCACCCTCCCGGAACTCACGATCAGATGCTCCACGGTCCCCGGAATGTGTGGCTCCGATTCACGCACCTCGCCCGGTTCGGCCCTTAGGTGGTAAATATCCCGGCGCGCCCCGGGCGGGCTGGCCGAGAGCAGGGTGGCTGCGAAGTCGGCCCGCTCCGAGGCGACGGTCGGCCCCTGCCCCGCCCTGACCACCCGCACCGAGGACACCGGCGGCTCCACGAGCGTGCTGAACGGCACCCCCAACGCCACCCCGAGTGCCCACAGCGTCTCCACGCTCGGGTTGCCGCTCGCGGCCTCCAGCTGGGACAGCGTGGACTTGGCGATTCCGGCGCGCTTGGCCAACTCGGAGAGGGAAAGGCCGGCGCGAGTGCGTTCACGGCGGAGCGCGGCGGCGATCCAGTTCAGAGGGCGTTCGGGCATGCTGTTCGCTCCATCGGTACGATCGTTCGCCTTGACGAACAGGACGTCTGGCGTCCAGTGTAGTGAACATGCGTACGGCAGAGCGAACGGCCTTGGTCCGTGACAGTGCGCTCGTGTGGCTCGCGAGCGGGGTGGTGGGCATCTCCTTCGGCGCGATCGCCGTCACCGGCGGGCTGCCGGTCTGGGTGCCGGTGGTGATGTCCCTGGTGGTGTACGCGGGCTCCGCCCAGTTCAGCGCGGTGGGGGTCCTGCTCGCCGGGGGCGGTCCGGTGGCCGCGGCGGTCACCGGGCTGCTCCTGAACACCCGTACGGCGGCCTACGGCCTGGCCGTCGCCGACCTCCTGGGCCCAGGCCGCGCCTCCCGCCTGCTGGGCGCACACCTCGTCACCGACGAAACGGTGGCCTTCGCCCTCGCCCAGCCCGACCCCGCCCGCCGCCGCGCCGCCTTCTGGATCTCCGGGCTCGGTCTGTTCGCCGTGTGGAACACGGGGGTCCTGCTGGGCGCGCTGGCGGGCAGCGCGCTGGGTGACACCGGCACCTACGGCCTGGACGCGGCCTTCCCCGCCGTCCTCGTCGCCCTGGTCCTGCCGACCCTGCGCACGGACGCGGCCGTACGACGTTCCGCGCTGCTCGGCGCCGCCCTCGCCCTGGCGGTCACCCCGGCGGTCCCGGCGGGGGTGCCGGTGCTGGTGGCGCTGGCCGGGCTGCTGGTCCACGGCAACAGGAGGCCGGTGTGAGCCCGACGGTCGCCATGATCCTGGCGCTGGCGGTCGGGACGTACGCCTTCCGGCTGGTCGGGCCGCTGCTGCACGGGCGGGTGGAACTGCCGGAGCGGGTGCGGGAGCTGCTGTCGGCGGGCGCGATCGTGCTGCTGGTGGCCCTGCTGGCGACGGGCGCGCTGACCGAGGGCGGCGGGTTCGCGGGGTGGGCGCGTCCGGCCGGGGTGCTGGTGGGGGCGGTGCTGGCGTGGCGCAGGGCGCCGTTCGTGGTGGTGGTGCTGGGGGCGGCGGCCACGACGGCGGTGCTGCGGGCGGCCGGGGTGGGGTGAGTGTCAGTGGGGGCCGTTAGGGTCCCCGGCCATGACCGACACCGACTTCGTGACCGCCACCCGCACCTTCTACGACGCCATCGCCGAGGACTACGCCGAGCGCTTCCGCGACGAGATCCCCGGCAAGCCGCTGGACCGGGCGGTGTTCGCCGCGTTCGCCGCACTGGTCGGCGAGGGCGAACCGGTGGCCGACCTGGGCTGCGGCCCCGGGCGGGTCACCGCACACCTCGCCTCCCTCGGCCTGTCCGTCTTCGGCCTCGACCTGTCGGAGTCGATGCTGGCGATCGCGCGCCGGGAGAACCCGGGGCTGCGGTTCGAGCAGGGCTCGATGCTGGAGCTCGCCCTGCCCGACGGTTCGCTCGCGGGCGCGGTGTCCTGGTACTCCTCCATCCACACCCCTGTGGAGGAACTCCCCTCCCTCTTCGCCGAGTTCCGGCGGGTCCTGGCCCCCGGCGGCCATCTGCTCCTCGCCTTCCAGATCGGCGACGAGCCCCGCCGCCACGAGAAGCCCTGGGGGCACCCGGTGACGCTGGACTTCCTGCGGCGGCAGCCGGACCGCATGAGCGAGCTGCTGACGGCGGCCGGGTTCGCGCCCGTCTCCCGGACGATCCGCGAACCCCACGACAACGAGACGACCCGCCAGGCCGCGCTGATCTTCCGGCGCGACTAGAGCACCCCGGCGAGATCCCGCGCCGCGATGTACCCGAAGGTCATCGCCGGGCCGATGGTCGAGCCCGCGCCCGCGTAACTGTGGCCCATGACGGCCGCGCTGGCGTTCCCGGCGGCGTAGAGGCCGGGGACGACGGAGCCGTCGGGGCGCAGGACGCGGGCGCGGGCGTCGGTCACCAGGCCGCCCTTGGTGCCCAGGTCTCCCGGGACGAGCCGGAAGGCGTAGTACGGGGGCAGCCAGAGCGGGGCCAGGCAGGAGTTCGGCAGGACCGAGGGGTCGGTGTAGTAGTGGTCGTAGGCGCTGTCACCGCGCCCGAAGTCCGTGTCGTCGCCCTTCAGGGCAAGGGAGTTGAAGCGGTCGACGGTGGCACGCAGGGCGGCGGCGGGGACGCCGATGGACGCGGCCAGGGCGTCGAGCGACCAGGCCTTGTGGGCGGCGCCGGAGCTGTACCAGTCGTCGGGGAGGACGAAGGTCGGCGCGATGTCCCTGAAGAGGTACCGGTTGCGGTAGTTCTGGTCCACGATCAGCCAGGACGGGATGTCGGGGTCGGTCGGGTTCCGGTCGTACATGGTGTGGACGACATCGCTGTAGGGGGCAGCCTCGTTGACGAACCGCCGGCCGGCCGCGTTGACGACGAGGCCGCCGGGGAGGGTGCGTTCGGCGAGGCAGAAGTAGGGCTCGTCGGGGAGCGGGATGGCCGGACCCCACCAGGCGTCGTCCATCAACGCCACGTCGGCGCCCAGCCGTTGCCCGGCCCGGATGCCGTCCCCCGTGTTCTCCTTCGCGCCGACGGTCCACTCCGTGCCGATGGGCTGCCGCTGGTACTGCGCCCGCATGGCCGCGTTGTGCTCGAAGCCGCCGGAGCCGACGATCACGCCCCGGCGGGCCCGGAAGAGACCGCCCGGGGTCACCGCTCCGGCGACCGCGCCGTTCTCGACGTACAGCTCGGTGAGGGGGGTGTTGAGACGGACGGGCACGTTCGCGTTCAGGAGGCCCTTGCGCAGGGCGGCCGCCAGTGACTGCCCCATGGTGAGCGGTGTCTGGCCGAGCAGGGCCGCCTTGGTGCCGCGTGCCAGGCATTCGGCGGCGACGGCGGCGCCCTTGAGGCTCACGGCGGACAGGGCCAGCCATTTGTAGTCGGCGCTGAAGACGACCAGGCCGGCGGGGACGTCGAGGTAGGGCGGGTTCAGGTGGGCGAGTTCGGCGCCGAGGAGCTTGCCGTCGAACTGGTCGGGTTCGATGGAGCGGCCGCCCGGCAGTCCGCCCGGCAGCTCGGGGTAGTAGTCGCTGTACCCCTCCATCCAGCGGAACCGCAGCGGGCTGTTGGCCATGACGAAGGAGATCATCGCGGGGCCGTGCGTGAGGAAGGCCCGCTGGCGGGCGACGGGGACGTCAGGGCCGACGACGGCGGCGAGGTAGGCGGCCGCCTTGGCGGGGGTGTCCGGGACACCGGCGGCGAGGATGACGGGGTTGTTCGGAATCCAGATCCCGGCGCCGGACCGGGCGGCGGACCCGCCGAAGGTCGGCGCCTTCTCCAGCACCACGGTGCTGAGCCCCTGCTTCACGGCGGTGAGCGCGGCGGTCATGCCGGCCGCGCCGGAACCGATGACGACGACGTCGTACGTCCCGATCGTCGGCAGGTCGGCGGCGCTCGCGCCGTGTTGCACCCCGGCGGCGACGGCCGCCCCGGCACCGGCGGCCAGCAGGTGTCTTCGGGTCACGCTCATGGTCGGGTCCCCCCTGCGGTTGGTATGGACGAAGAGGTCCGGAACGTCGCGCGGGGCTCTTGAGAAGTCAAGACGCGTGCGGTGTGCTCCGCGGGGAGCCGGGTGCGTGCGGATGTCCTCGAAGTGCCGCCCGGCGACCGCGGGTTCCCTCCGCCGCCCATCTGGACGCGGTCTGCGCGCGCTGTCGCCGTCGGCGCGGGCGTTCGCGGACACCGTGACGGATACTGCCGAACCCCGGTTCCTCACGATTGATCCGCTTTTTCTGCAATGCCTTGGGAAAATCATGGAACGGGCCATGGAACCCACGCACCGCATCCACCGTCACGCCCACACAGGCGGATTGACACAAAGGACCCAATCGGGACCCCGTCAGAACGGTGCAGCGCCCAGAATACTTTGATTTCTCTTGGCCATTCGACGAATACGTCTTGGCGGTTGCCAGGAATCCGTCACGGATGCGGCCTGCCCCCCTGTTACGTTCTGCGTCGCCCGCGATCACAGCGCCCCCACAGGCGGCGCACGTCGGGCTGGGGGAGAGGAAACGATGAAGCACGTACGCATGCGTGTGAAGGCTTCCGCGACCGTGCTCGCCGCCACCGCGGCCCTGCTGGTCACCGCGGTGCCCGCTCATGCCGGAACCTTCAAAGTGACGTCCAACTGCGATGTTCCATGGGTCAGTTGCTCCGACGAGCCCGAGCTCTGGGAGATGTACAACTCGAAGGCGCTCTCGGTCTCGGGCGGCAGCTACACCACGAGCTGGGCCGAGTTCTGGGGCGATGTCTACGACTACGACGGCACCAGTGAGTACCAGGGTTCGACTCTGGAGACCTACCGGTACATCTTCAACAGCAACGGCAGCGGCTCCGCACAGTACGTCAAGAACAACGCCGGCTCCATGCAGAACTGCTCCGAGGTGAACAACTACCGGGTCTATTTCAACTCGGGTTACGGCGGGCATTCGCAGTACATCCCGCACCGCGACGCGTACGCCGACTGCGTCTGGTACGACCTCGATTCCACGCTGAAGAACAACGAGGCCTCCCAGCACTTCGCCTGAATTCCACCCGGTCGAAAGGTACGTGTCCGATGCCCTTCCGCAGGACAGCCGCGGCGACAGCCGTCGTCGCCGCCACCGCAGCCCTCATCACTTCCTGCTCCGCAGGCAAACCCGGTTCCGCGGCCGCCGAGCCGCAGACGAGACCGGTCGCCAACTCCTCCTCCAGCGTGGACAAGAGCAACTGGCCCGAGGCCACTCCCACCGCCGGTCTCGCCAAGGGGCTCTCCCTGCCCCTGGAGGCCTACATGGAGACCTACCAGGACACCGTCGCTCTCGACGACGCCGAACGGCACCTGGAGACCCAGTGTCTGGCCGACTACGGCCTTCACGTCACGTTCCCGCCGGCGGGCCAGACCCCGCCGCCCAGCGCGGACGACTCCAACATGCCCCGCCGCTACGGCATCACCGACCGGGCGCTGGCGGAGAAGTACGGCTACGGACTGCCCGACGGCCTCCAGCACCAGGAGGGCACCAAGATGCCCGAGCTGACGAAGGACCAGACAGAGGTCCTCACCGGCCGCACGAGCATCCGCCACAGCCCCACCGACCCGGCCCCCGGGAAGGCCCCCTCCACCTACCAGGGCAAGGCGATCCACCAGGACGGCTGCGCCGGCTGGGCCGCCGACCAACTCGGAACCCGGGACATGGACTTCTCACTGGTGTCGCAGCTCGACGGGGAGAGCCTCACGCAGTCCCAGCAGACGCCCGCCGTGCAGAAGGCCATCGCCGCCTGGTCGACGTGCATGAAGGGCGACGGCTACACCGTCGACACCCCCTACCACGCCGACCAGATCGTCCCCCACACCGACGGCAGCCCCTCCAAGGAGGAAATCGCCGTCGCCGTCGCCGACATCGACTGCAAGAAGAGCACCGACCTCGTGAAGATCTGGTTCACCGAGGACTCCAGGATCCAGGAACAGCAGATCAAGGACCACCAGAACGCACTCGACGCCCTCCGTACCCGCCGTACCCAGGCGGTCGGTTCCGCCCAGAAGGCCCTGAAGGACTGAGCCATGCAGCACCTGCGCCCCCTCCTGGCCGGAGCCGCCGTGGTCGCGGCCCTCGTCGGTGCGGTGGTCTACGGCGGCGTACGCGCCTCGGATGCCTCCGGTACCGAATCGCAGGCCTCAGGCACCGGATCGCGAGTGTCGGACCACGGATCGCTGCCCACCACGCTCGTCACGCCCGGGCCCGCCGGAACACGCGCGCCGAGCACGTACGGCTACGGCGAGCCGTTGGCCCGCGCCCAACACGGCGAGGTCCTCGCCTACACCCCCCACCGGCTTCCGTACAAGCTGCTCCAGGTCCCGTTCACCATCACCAACAACGGTCCCGAAGCCGCCATGTACAGCGTGTACTTCACGGTGGAGATCGGCGACGGAGCCGACAAGGCCTCCTACCGGCAGGTCGTCACCAGCGGCGGCCTCGCGGCCCATCACACCATGGCGACCCGGGCCACGATCGGGAACGTCGACAAGCTGCCCGCCGGCGCGATCCGCGTCACGATCACCGACGTACAGAAGAGGACCCACAGTGACCTCCCTTCGTAAGAGACGAAGAGCGCTGACGATTCTCGCCGCCACCGCCGCCGTGGCAGGACTGATGCAGGTCCAGCCCGCCGCCGCGAAACCCGTCTCCCCCAAGCCCACGCCCACGTCGAAACCGGCGCCCGCTGCTCCGAAGGGGGCCGTCAAGGCTCCTGACACCATCCTGGGCAAGGGCTGGAAGACCTCCGGCGACCGGGCCGTGACGAGCGCCGCCGACAGCGACGGACTGCATCTGCTCGTCGCGGACAGCAAGAACGCCTACGCGTGGAAGACGGTCACGGTGCTGAGTGAGCCGCAGCTTCCGGCCGACACCTGGATCGGCAACAGCTGTGTCATGGACGACCACCACGCGGCCGTCGTCTACGCTCCCCGCACCTTCACCAACAAGCCGGACCTGATGATGGGCGGTGCGTTCACGGCGGTCGTGAACCTCGACGACGGCAGCGTCACCAAGCTGCCGTTCACCGCCTCCCTGGCCTACTTCGACCCGACCTGCAACCCGGTCACGCACACCGCCGCCTTCACCGCGCTCCGTGACGCCCAGACGCGCCTGGTCACGGTGGGCACCAAGGGCTCTACCATCGCCGACACCACGGCGAAGGGCGAGATCACCTCCGCCGTGCCCACCAAAGACGGGGTGATCGCGGCCGCCGGAAACCGGCTCGTCCACGTCGACCGCAAGGGCAGGACCGCCGAGCTCGCCGCCACCGAGCACGCCCCGTACGGCATCCGCGTGACCGGCGACGGCACGGTCACCTACATCGACCGCACCGGCGACACCGGCGCCGACGTACAGACCTACGCCCACGGCAGGAAGACGACCGTCGCGAGCGGCCCGCTCACCGCGATGAACCTGCGTCAGGGCACGGACGGCACCGTCTACCTCGCGGGGAAGGCCAGTCGCGGCAAGAGCTTCGCGGCCACTGGCATCAAGCAGTTGAACGTCTCACCCGACGCGGACGTCTCCACCCGCGGACGTCTGGCCGTCGACCCCGTCGTCTCCCCGGCGGTGCTCGCGGGCGTCGACAACATCGAGGACGCCGGCCGGGGCTTCAGCAGGACCACGACCAGGGAACCCGCGGCCCGGACGACACCGGGCCGGGTCAGCCACGCCCTGACCATCACCGGCACCGTTCCGGGCACGGGCAGGCGCACGACCCAGACGGCCGCCGCGCCCGGCACCACCGCGGGCGGCAGGACCTCCCCGGCGCTGACCGGCTCCTCGAAGCCGCAGATGTCGACGATGAGCATGCTGACCACGGCCGACGACGACCCGCGGGCCCACGACCCGGTCGACACCGACGCCTGGTGCTCCGTGCCCCGCAACGACACCGCCACCCAGGCTCTCCAGCCCACCCCGAACCAGGTCGAGTGGGCCGTGGACATGGCCGTCCGGGGCGACCTGCGCTCCGGCTACCTCACCCAGGGCGGCTGGCGCTCCCAGACCGGGCTCTCCACCATCGACCCGCAGGGCATGTTCCCGGTCCCCACGCTGAACACCGGCGGCAGCGGTCGTATCCCCGCACAGGTCGAACTGGGCATCCTCGCCCAGGAGTCCAACCTGTGGCAGGCCGAGTCCGGCGCCATCCCGGGCCAGATGGGCAGCCCGCTCGCGGCCGTCGACGGGTACTACGGACACCAGACCGGCGGCACGCTCGCCGACTACTGGACGATCCACTGGGACAAGTCCGACTGCGGCTACGGCGTCGGCCAGGTCACCGACGGCATGCGCAAGGCCGGATACGAGAAGTCGGGCGAAACCTCCCTCCCGGTCAGCACGCAGCGTGCGATCGCCCTCGACTACGCCACCAACATCGCCGCCTCGCTGTACATCCTCGCCGACAAGTGGAACGAGGTGCACGAGTCCGGCCAGACGATCACCGTGAACAACGACGACCCGGCCAAGCCCGAGAACTGGTTCGCCGCCGTGTGGAACTACAACCTCGGCTTCAACAAGAAGGCGGACGAGGGCACCAACGGCAACTGGGGCCTGGGCTGGTACAACAACCCGGCCAACCCGGTCTATCCGGCGTCCCGGCTGAGCTTCATGAACACCGACGTCGACCCCCTCGCCGCCAAGGACGCCGCCCAGCCCCAGAAGTGGCCGTACGAGGAGAAGGTGATGGGATGGGCCGCCTGGTCCATCGACACCGGTCACTCCTACGCCACCTCGGGCCGCCAGGACTGGCCCGGCGAGTCCGGCTTCTCCTCGGCCGGCTTCCGGCCCGCCTACTGGAACGGCGCCGCCGGCGCCTACACGATCCCGGGCAACGCGACGTACAACCGGGCCCACGTCTCGCCTCCGCTGGACACCTTCTGCAACGCGCAGAACGGCTGTGACGCGGCCAATCCGCCCAACTGCTCGGACGCCGCCTGCTACACCCCGTACTGGTGGAACGCCTCCAACGCCACCTGGAAGTCCGACTGCGCCACGACCTGTGGCTTCGAGAACATCAAGTACCAGACCCTGGTCAGCGAGCCCGGGCGTGGCTCTCGCCTCCAGTACGGCACACCCGTCTGCTCCGGCGCGCCCTCCGGTGCGAAGGTGGTCGACTCCGACCCCGCGGGCGTCAACACCTGGAGCAGCTGCGGAACGACCAGTACCGACGGCTCGTTCCAGTTCACCTTCTACCCCGATCCGAACGCCACCGGTCCGGGACTCGGCCAGTACGACGCCAAGGCCGACCTGCACCAGATCGGCGGCGGCTACCAGGGGCACTTCTGGTACACGCACGCACGCGACACCGACCACCTGGGAGGCGACGGCGGGCGCATGACCATCCTCGGCGACTGGAAGCTGAACTCGGCCGTCTCCGGCAGCCAGGCCAAGGTCTACGTGCACATCCCGGACACCGGCGCTCAGGTCACCAACGCCTCCTACCAGGTCGTCACGCCGTTCGGCACGGTGACCAAGACCGTCGACCAGAACGCCAACGAGTCCAACACCTGGGTCTCCCTCGGCGCCTACAACTTCAAGGACCAGGCGCCGGAGGTCCGGCTGTCCAACTCCACTCCGGACGGCGCCGCCGACAAGGACGTGGCCTACGACGCCGTCGCGTTCGTGCCCGGCGACTACAGCGGCATCCCCTCCGACCTGACCTTCCACGACCCCGACGTCAACGCCGCCCAGCCGGCGGACATCACCACCCCGACCGACGTCGGCATGAGCGTCATCGCCGGAGGCGGTCCGGCCGGACCGTCGGCCACCTCCGCCGCCTCCGTCAGCGCGGTCCTCGCCGACCGGCCGGCCAGCTTCGTCACCTGGTGCAACGTCGAACCCTTCAACCTCGGCCAGCAGTGGGTCAACCGCACCGAGGCCTGCATCAAGGACCACGTCACCGTCGTCATCGTCGACGAGGACCAGAACATCATCGGGACCATGGAGTTCGACGAGCAGGCGGAACTCAAGACCTACTCGGACAACGCGACCTCCAACGCCCTGCTGAAACTCATACCCACCGCGGCGACCGGTGTGGGAGCGACAGCGCCCGTCACCATCACCTCGGCCGCCGTCTGTTCCATCGACTGCACGACCGCCAGCCAGATCTGGAACACCTCCGACACCTGGGACTGGGCGACCGGAGACCGGCACGTCGGGGAGATACAGACGGCCATGATCTGGGGACAGTCCCTCTCGGTGGACCTGCTGGGCATGCAGTGGAAGCTCGGAGCCCTCGTCGCGGACGTACCGTCGGAGACCGAGGCCGCCATCGGCACCGACCGGTACTCCGAACTGCGCTGCGACACCACCGTCACCACGACGCCCGGCTGCATCTTCGACTACTACAAGCCGACCTACTCGATGAACTCCCAGAAGTTCCCGGCCGCGGCGGCCCACGCGTGGCTCGTCCAGCACGAACTGCCCGCCCACCTCGGGCTCAAGGGACAGGGCCAGGCGCTGACCTACCTCGGCGACAGCGTGATGTCCCCGTCCGATCCGACCAAGAAGCAGAGTGACGTGAACCGGGCCCTCATGTGCCCGACCGCCTGGGAGCGCAACCAGAGCGTCACGCTGTCACCGGAACTCTCCTCCAAGGGAACGGACACACCCAGCTGTGACGAGCTGGCCTTCGCCAAGAGCTACCAGAGTGGCGGGACGCCGAGCTCGCTGGGCGGCACCAATCCCGTCGGCTCCGGTGACGACTGCCTGCAGACCTACGCGATGAAGGACGCCGACGGCCTGTGGCGGCTCCACGCGGACCTGCGCTACCCCCTTCCGACCTGGAACGAGGTCTGCGGACGCGCGAGCATGTCCAACAACCAGAACACCCAGTCCATGTCGCTGTTCCCGACGTTCCGCCGGAACTACCGGGTGATGGACAAGGACGACTACTGGCTCGACGTGGCCAAGCCGAACTGAGGCATCCCGGTCAGTCCGTCCAGTGAAGCCTTCCCTCGGCGATGGTGAATCGCTCGTGCGCCACGACCGACCCCGGCGCCTGTCCGGTCTCCAGCAGATCGGACAGGGGCCGGAGGAAATCGCCGAGGGACGGCAGGAAGGAGGTCGGATAGTCGCCCTCGCTGAACCTCAGGAGAGGCGGCGGGCCGGACGGGTTCTGGGCGTCCAGGATGATTCCGTACGGCGCGTCGCTCTGCTCCATGACGGGGATCCACGGCGACTTCCAGTAGTCGTCGTCCCCGATGTCACGGGCGATGTACAGATACTCCGCGTGCTGTCCGGCGATTTCCTTGCAGCCGAGGAACCGCATACCGCCCGGGAAGATGACCGAGTCGCGGTGCGGGAAGAGGGCCGTCCCGCCTGGAATGGGCTTCTCCGTATCCTTCGCGGTACTCCCGTTGTTCATGCGGAGCCAGACCTCGAGAACGTCCGGGATGTCGAATCCCAGCTCCTCGTTCAGACGCGCGATCTCCTCGTCCGAGGCCCCGGGACGAAGCGCCTCCGCACTGGCCGGAGCATTCCTTCGGAGCCAACCGACGATGCGCTCCCATGCAGCGGCGACTTCATCGACCTGCGGCATATCGGTACGTCCTTTCTGAATCCCTCGTCCCGGAGGAAGACTCTCACGACCCCCTGAGGCCCATCTCGGCCCACACCGTCTTGCCGACGTCCCGCTCCGTGACGCCCCAGGTGTCGGCGAGGAGGGTGACGAGGATCAGGCCCCGGCCGTGTTCGCCGTCCTCGTCGTTGACGTACCGGAGCCGGCGGTCGCCTCGTGGATCACTCACCTCGATACGGAGCGTGTTCTCCGGGAGCCTGAGGAGGCGCAGCTCGAAGTCCCTTCCGGGTACGCGGCCGTGGGTCACCGCGTTGGCGGCGAGTTCGGCGACGAGGTGCTGCGCGGTGTCGTTCACCTCGGTGTCGTGGGGGTGGCCCCATGCCGCGAGCTGGGTGGCCGTGAGTCTGCGGGCCAGGCGGGCGCCTCGTGGGGTGGCGCTCAGACGCTGGGTCAGTTCGTCGGTGGGGGTGGAGATTTCGGCGTTCACGTGACTGAGCGTGCTGGCTTGTCTCTACGCTGACCAGGTGCGACTCGGCGACGCTGAGTATCTGTACGGGTGCGGTCGGTTCGGTGTACGGGTTGTCGCGTGGGAGGGGTGAGGCGCGTGGGTGAGCGGAGGCCGGAGACGCCTGCGGAGGCGGACGGTACGGCGGGGTTGTTCGTCGCACTGGGCAAGATGGTGAAGTTCTTGCGGGAGCGGAAGGGGCTCACGCAGAAGGAGTTCGGGGAGCTGGTGGGCTACGGCCCCGACGCGGTCTCCGCCATGGAGCGGGGAGTGCGGACCCTTCGGCCGGAGGTCTTGCTGAAGGCGGACGAACTGCTCGATGCCGGGGGCCTGTTGAAGGAGGTCCTCCCGGAGGTCGAGGAGGCCATGGCGAAGACCCGGACACGGCATCCGGAGTGGTACCGGAACTATGCCGGGCTGGAGGCGGAGGCGGTCTCCCTCTACGACTACAGCACCATGGGCGTGCTGGGCCTGCTCCAGACGGAGGACTACGCCCGGGCCGTGTTCACGCAACGGCACCCGCCGCTGGACGAGGAGACCATCGAGAAGCGGGTCGCCGACCGGCTCTCCCGTCAGCAGCTCTTCGAGAAGTGGCCGCCGCCGGAGTGCAGCTTCGTCATCGAACAGGCCGTGCTGGAACGGCCGATCGGCGGTCCGGCCGTGCACGCGGGTCAGCTTCGGCGGCTGCTGCACGTGGGGCGCATGCGGAACGTACAGCTTCAGGTGATGCCTACAGGGCGGGACGAACACCCCAGCCTGGGCGGCTCGTTCACGATGCTCATCCCCAAGGGAAGGGAGCAGGTGGCGTACATGGAAATCCAGGGCTACCCACGGTTGATCACCGACCGGGAAGAGGTGCGCGTCCTCGCCGCCCGTTATGGGATCATCCGAGCTCAGGCCCTCAACCCGCACGAGTCCCTGGCCTTCATCGAGAAGATGCTGGAAGAGCGATGACCATAGAGAAGCTGAACTGGTTCAAGTCGAGCTACAGCGACGGCGAGGGCGGCCAGTGCCTGGAAGCCGCCCGTACCCCCCACACCATCCACCTCCGCGACTCCAAGCACCCCACCGGCCCTCACCTCACCCTCTCCCCCACCGCCTGGGCCCCCTTCGTCGCGAAGGTCAGCGAACAGACTGGAATTGGTCAAGACCTCTCCTGACCCTCTGGTCACAGGAGGGGGACGCGGGTTCACTGCGGCGCATGAGAAGACCTCACCCTCCCCTGCGCCGGGCCGCCACCGTCCTCGCCGCCGCGCTCGCCTCACTGACCCTCGCGGCGGGCACGGCGGCCGCCGGCGGCCCCACGGTCCCCGTCGAGTTCGGCACCGACTACCACGACCCCGTCACCGCCGCCCCGCCGATCAGCACCCCGCACACCAAGGCGTGTTCGGTCACGGTCGCGGAGGCGCAGTTCAAGGACTTCACGCCGTACACGGGGACGTACACGCCTCCGACCGGCTGCGGCAGGCCCGGCCGGTGGTCGAAGGTCGTGCTGCGGATGGACGGGAACGTGAAGGGGCGCCAGTACGACCGGCTGGGATACCTCGACATCGGCGGGGTGCAGGTGTTCCGGACGTCCACCCCTGAGCCCTCGCAGGACGGCATCGACTGGTCGGTCCAGAAGGACGTGACCGAGTACGCGAAGACGCTGAGCAGCGCGCAGTCCGTCGACATGCTCATCGGCAACGTTGTCAACGACACTTACACGGGCGTGCTGGACGTCAAGGTGACGCTCACCTTCTACGCCCCCGGGCCCGGCCGCGCCTCGTCCGCCCCGGACCAGGTCATCCCGCTCAGCGACCAGGACAGCGTCACCACCGGCGCCTCCCTCACCGTCCCCCGCAACTCCGAGCGCATCCTCGCCGAGGTGTACGCGACCGGGTCGGGCGGCGGCTGCGAGGAGTTCTGGTACTCGGCCACGACCCCGAACGCGTCGTACTCCTGCCAGGGCGGCGACGACGGGCCGTACCGCGAGGTGCAGGTGAGCGTCGACGGGAAGGTCGCCGGGATCGCGTCGCCTTACCCGAACGTGTGGACCGGCGGCTGGTCGCCCTACCTGTGGTCGGTGATTCCGTCCCCGACCGCCTTCGACGTACGGCCGCTGACGTTCGACCTGACCCCGTTCGCGGGCCTCCTCAATGACGGCAAGGCGCACACTGTGGACGTCCAGGTGGTCGGAGTGCCGGCCGGGCAGACCGGGTGGAGCGCGCCGACCAACGTCCTGGTGTGGCAGGACGCCCACAAGTCGGTGGTGACGGGGGCCGTGACGTCGTACAGGAAGGACGCTCCCGCGGTGGGCAACACCTTCACCGACGGCTCGCTGCGGCACCTCGTGACCTCCGGCAAGGACCACCTGAAGGTCACCGGGTACCTGAACACCTCCCACGGCCGGGTCACCACGACCGTCGAGCGGACCCTGACCACGGCGATCGACCACCAGTGGACACCCGACGAGAACACGGACGACCAGACCGGCACGTGGACCGATCACCAACTCGTCACGTCCAACGGCCACTTGTCCCGCACCGACCGCACCTACACCCTCGACGGCCGCGCCACCATCGACAGCGCCAACCGGCTGCGGGTCGTCATGTCCATCAGCGACCACGCCCGGTCGGGCGCCACCCGCATCGACGACACCTACCAGGGCGACGCCACGTTCACCCTGGGCGTCGCCCGCGAGGACCGGCACGCGGTCGCCACCACGAGCGAGCGGTACCGCCTCCGCGCCCCCGGCAGCTGCTACGACCACACGCTCGCGACGGAACAGGGGGTGCTGACGAAGGACGTACGCGACTGCTGAGGAGGACCGGCAGCCCGTACGTCCCTACGCCTCCCTACGCCTCCTTGTGGCTCAGCCTGAGGTCGACCCCGTCCTGGCTGCCGTTCACGGTGACCTGGGTGGCCACCGGCGGGTATCCGCTGGCGATCACCGTGTACTGCTCGCTCGCCAGGTCGGTGAAGGCGTAGCCGCCGTCGACGCTCGTGGTGCGCGTCCCGACGACGTTGCCCGCGGCGTCGATCAGGGTGACCCGGGCATCGTCCAAAGCGCGTCCGTCCGGGGTGTGGACCGTGCCCCGCAGGGTCGCCGCGGCCGTCAGCTCGATGTCGAGGCGGGCGGTCTCGGCGGAGACGGCGGCGGGGACGGCCACCGGGCGGTGGCCGGGTGCGCTGACGCTCAGCGTGTAGTCGCCGGGCAGCAGGTCAGCGAGCCGGTAACCGCCGTCCGTCCCGGCGGTGGCGGAGGCCGTCACGTCACCGCGCTGGTCGGTGGCCACCACCAGCGCGCCGGGCAGGGGCTCGCCGTCCCCGCCGCGCACCGTGCCGGTGAGGCCGCCGGGGCTGGGCAGGATCACGAGGTCGTGGGAGACGGGCGCGCCGTTCACGCTCAGGGTGGCGACCTGCGGCTGGTGGCCCGGCGCCGAGCCGATGAGGACGAGGCTGCCGCGCTCGGCGGTGGCCAGGGCGTACGTGCCGTCCTCTCCGGAGGTGGCGCGGGCCAGTTGGCGGCCGGAGCCGTCGAGCAGGGTGAGGGCGGTGCGGGGTACGGGGGCGCCCGTACCGTTGCGCACCTGCCCGCGGATGACGGGCGCCGCCGTGTCCATGGTGGGAGCGGTGACCGTGGGGGCGGGGGCCGGTGCCTCGGCCTGTTCCGCGGGCGCGGTCTCCCTGCGCTTCGCGCGGAACAGCAGCGCCGTGATGAGCACGCCGACGGCGAAGAAGCCCGCCGACCACCAGTAGGCGACCTCGTAGCTGTGCAGGGCCGCGTTCGCCTTGACCAGCGGGTCGGACAGGTGGTCCTTCGCGTAGTTCGTGGCGGCGGTGGCGGCCAGGGTGTTCAGCAGCGCGGTGCTGATCGAACCACCCACCTGCTGGGTGGTGTTGAGGGCAGCGGAGGCCACGCCCTGGTCGTTCGCCGCCACCCCGAGGGTGGCGTAGCTCATCGCCGCGGGCATCGACATGCCGAGCCCCGCGCCGAGCAGCAGAAGCGGCGGCAGCACATGGGCGGCGTAGCTGCTGTCGAGGCCGAGCCGGGTCAGCCAGACCATGCCGCCCGCGGCCACCAGCATGCCGACGGGTACGACGATCTTGGGGCCGATCCTCGGCACCAGCCAGTTGGTGGACAGCTGCGCCATCACCATCAGCGCGCCCACCATCGGCAGGAAGGCCACGCCGTTCTTGACCGGTGAATAGCCCAGGGTCGACTGGAGGTAGTAGGTCAGGAAGAGGAAGACGCCGAACATTCCGGCGGACGAGATGAGGATGGTCGACAGGGCGGCGGCACGGTCGCGGTCGGCGAGGACCCGCAGCGGCAGCACGGGGTGCTTCGCGCGGGCCTGCCAGAGGAAGAACGCGACCAGCAGGACCCCGCCCGCGGCGAGGAAGCCCCAGGTCATCCAGTTGTCCCAGTCGTGCGTCTCCGCGTTGGCGAAGCCGTAGACGACGCCGAAGAGACCGCCGGAGACCAGGACCACGCCCGGGATGTCGAGGCGGGGCCGTTCGGCCGGGACGGAGCGGCCGATGAAGACGATCGCGCCGATCAGCGCGAGTACCGCGATGACGTCGTTGACGTACAGGGTCCAGCGCCAGTCCAGGTACTCGGTGAGCAGACCGCCGAGGACCAGACCGACGGCCGCGCCGGAACCGGCGATGGCACCGAAGATGCCGAACGCCCGGGCGCGTTCCTTGGGTTCGGTGAACGTCGTCGTCAGCAGGGACAGGGCCGCCGGGGCGAGCAGGGCGCCGAACAGGCCCTGCACCGCACGCGCGACGACCAGCATGGTGAAGCCGTTGGCCGCGCCGCCCACCGCGGAGGCGGCGGCGAAGCCGACGATGCCGACGATGAAGGTCGTCTTGCGGCCGAAGAGGTCGGCGAGGCGGCCGCCGAGCAGCAGCAGGCTGCCGAAGGCCAGGGAGTAGGCGGTGACGATCCACTGCCGGCCGTTGTTGTCGAAGCCCAGGTCCTGCTGCGCGGACGGCAGCGCGATGTTCACGATCGTGGCGTCGAGCACGACCATGAGCTGGGCGAGGCCGATCACGGCCAGCGCCCACCACCGGTGCTTCGACGGGGCGTGGGAGTGGCCGGACGGCACGGCCTGGGCGGTGGCTGCCGGAATGGCTTCCACGATGGTGCTCCCCTCATGGGGCTCGGATCGCTCGGACCCCATGGATCGGTCCGAAACCGTTTCGTACACCTAACCTAGGCCACAGTTGCAACGCGACGCAAACGTCTTCATGGGTTCTGCACCTATCGGGGCGCTCAGCGCTCGTAGAGCCCTTCGATCTCCCCCGCGAAGTCCCGCATGACCGCTTCCCGGCGCAGTTTCATCGACGGGGTCAGATGGCCGGCCGCCTCGGTGAAGTCGGTCGGGAGGATGGTGAAGCGGCGGATGGACTCGGGGCGGGAGACCATCTTGTTCGCCTCGTCCACCGCGCGTTGCAGGACGCTCCGCAACTCCTCGTCGCCGACCAGGAGTTCGGCGGGGACGGGGTGCTTGCCGTTCATCTGGCGCCAGTGGTTGACGCCGTCCATGTCCAGGCTGATCAGGGCCGAGATGTAGGGGCGGCGGTCGCCGAGGACCATGCACTGGGAGATCAGGGGGTGCGAGCGCAGCCAGTTCTCCAGCGGGGCCGGGGCGACGTTCTTGCCGCCGGCGGTGATCAGGATCTCCTTCTTGCGGCCCGTGATCGTCAGATAGCCCTCGTCGTCCAGCTGCCCGATGTCGCCGGTCGGGAACCAGCCGTCGGCCGAGGCGGGGGCCACCCCCTCGCCGTAGGGGTCCCAGTAGCCGCGGAACACCTGGCCGCCGTGCAGCAGGATCTCCCCGTCGGCCGCGATGCGGATCCGGGTGCCCGGGATGGGCCAGCCGACCGTGCCCAGGCGGGGCTTGAGGGGCGGGGTGCAGGTCGCGGCCCCGGTCGACTCCGTCAGGCCGTAGCCCTCGTAGATCTCCATGCCCGCGCCCGCGTAGAAGGCGGCGAGGCGGCGGCCGAGCGGGGAGCCGCCGGAGATGATGTGCCGGATGCGGCCGCCCATGGCGTTGCGGATACGGCGGAAGACGAGCGGGTCGTAGAAGGTGCGGGCCGCCTTCAGGGCCGCGCCCGGGCCGGAGCCGGTGCCCGCGTGGCGGGACTCCATCGCCTCGCCGTAGCGGACGGCCACGTTGGTCGCGCGGTCGAAGACGGTGACCCGGCCGCCGGTCTCCGCCTTGGCCCGGGCGTTGTTGAAGACCTTCTCCAGCATGTAGGGGATCACGAGGAGGAAGGTCGGCTTGAAGCTGCCCAGGTCGGCCAGCAGATCCTCGGCCTGGAGGCTCGGCGCGTGGCCGAGGCGGACACGGGCGCGCACACAGGCGATGGCGACCATCCGGCCGAAGACGTGCGAGATGGGCAGGAAGAGGAGGGTCGCGAGGTCGTCGTCCGACTTCGACTTGAAGACCGGGTAGAGGAGTTCGATCGCGTTGTCGATCTCGGCGAGGAAGTTGCCGTGGCTGAGGACACAGCCCTTGGGGCGGCCGGTGGTGCCGGAGGTGTAGACGACGGTGGCGACCGTGCCCGGGCCCAGCATGCCGCGCCGGACGCCGATCTCCTGGTCGGGGACGGCCTGGCCGAGCTCTCCCAGGCGTTCCACATGGCCCTTCTCCATGACCCACATGTGACGCAGGTCCGGGAGGCGGCTGAGTTCGGGGCCGAGGGCGGCGGCCTGTCCGGCCGTCTCCGTCACCAGGGCGACCGCGCCGGAGTCCTGGAGGATGAACCGGGTCTGGAAGACGGAGGACGTGGGGTAGATGGGGACCGTCACCAGACCCGCCGCCCAGGCGGCGAAGTCGAGGAGCGTCCACTCGTACGTCGTGCGCGCCATGATCGCGACCCGGTCGCCCGGCATCAGGCCCTCGGAGATCAAGCCCTTCGCGACGGCCAGCACCTGCCGCGCGAACTCCGCCGCCGTGAGGTCGACCCAACGGCCGTCCTCCGTACGGCGGCTCATCACCCGCTGCTCCGGCGCCGCCTCCGCGTTGTCGAACGGCAGGTCGGCCAGCGAACCGTGGGTCACCGGCGGGACCAACGGCGGCACCGACACCTCGCGGACCTCACCGTCCAGTCGCACGATCTCGGGTTCCACGAGCACGGGGGCGCCGTCGTAGTCGTGACCGGACACGTACGAGAGGGACATGGTCAACTCCTGGGACGTGCAGCTCGGTACCGCTCCTGCATGAGGTACGCAGGGGACGTACCGGGGCGTTCACCCGCGAGTGCGCCTGGAAGGGTTACCTGGGGTTAGGACGGTGATCCTAAGTGGCTCAAGTGGTGAGCCTGTGCGCGTTCGTTGATGGTCCGGAGCCGGGACTGTGCAACCTCGACCGCAAAGTGAGAGTTTGTCAGCTGTCTACGCCTACGGCCGCTCCAGGATCGCCGTCACCCCCTGTCCGCCCGCCGCGCACACCGAGATCAGCCCGCGGCCCGGACCCTCCCGCTCGGCCAGCAGCTTCGCGAGCGTGGCCACGATCCGCGCGCCGGTCGCGGCGAAGGGGTGTCCGGTGGCGAGGGAGGACCCGGCGACGTTGAGCCGGTCCCGGTCCACCGGGGCCAGGCCCCGCTTCTCCCAGGCCGCGAGGGTCGCCAGGACCTGGGAGGCGAAGGCCTCGTGGATCTCGACGAGATCGAAGTCGTCCATGCCGAGGCCCGCCCGCTCCAGCATGCGGGGGACCGCGTGGGCGGGGGCCATGAGCAGGCCCTCCTCCCCGTCGACGAAGTCCACGGCCGCCGTCTCGTACGCCGTGAGGTAGGCCGACACCTCCAGGCCGCGCGCCTTCACCCACTCCTCCGAGGCCAGCAGGACGACCGCGGCGCCGTCCGTCAGCGGGGTCGAATTCCCGGCGGTCATGGTGGGGTTGGCGTCCTTGACGCCGAACACCGGCTTGAGCGCGGCGAGCTTCTCGGGCGTCGAGTCGGGGCGCAGGTTCTGGTCGCGGGCCAGCCCCCGGAACGGGACCACCAACTCCCGGAAGAAATCCCGCTCGTAGGCCGCCGCCAACCGCTGGTGACTCGTCGCCGCGAGTTCGTCCTGGTCCTCCCGGGTCACTCCCCAGGCGGCGGCGGTGACGGCGGCGTGCTCGCCCATCGACAGTCCGGTGCGGGGCTCGGCGTTGCGCGGGATGTCGGGGACCAGGTGGCCCGGCCTGATGCGCGCGAGTGCCCGCAGCCTGGCGCCGGCCGATTTCGCGCGCCGGGCCTCCAGCAGGATGCGGCGCAGGTTGTCGTTGACGCCGAGGGGCGCGTCGCTCGCGGTGTCCGCGCCGCCCGCGATCGCGGACTCCGTCTGCCCCAGGGCGATCTTGTTGGCGGCGGCGATGACGGCCTGGAGGCCGGTCCCGCAGGCCTGCTGGATGTCGTACGCCGGGGTGCGCGGGTCCAGCTTCGAGCCGAGGACGGTCTCGCGGGCGAGGTTGAAGTCGCGGCTGTGCTTGAGGACGGCACCGGCGACGAACTCCCCCACGGCGCCCGGCTCCTGCAGTCCGTGCCGCTCCACGAGGGCGTCGAGGGCGGCGGTGAGCATCTCCTGGTTCGAGGCGGTCGCGTACGGGCCGTCCGAGCGGGCGAAGGGCACGCGGGCACCGGCGACGACCGCCACACGCCGGGCGACCGGCGGTTTCAGGGGGTTCATCTCCACCAGCTCCTCACCTCTGAAATCGACTTACCTACGGTAACCTTACTCCAGAGTAAGGAAACTACGACCGACCCGGGAGATGGACATGGCCGACCGCTATCTGAGCTTCACCGGAACCGCGCCGGGTCGGTTCCTCACCCGCCGCCTGGGGCTGCCCCAGCCGACGGTGCTGCGCCGCTGGTCACCGGAGACCCCGGAGCTCGAGGGCGGGGTACTGCATCTGACGGCGGGGAAGTCGCTGCTCGCCGGAGCCGACCTCGCCTCCCCCGGGGACACACCCGCCGCGGTCCTCCTCGACGCCACCGGGGTGCGGGACGTCGAGGACCTGGCCGAGGTGCACGCGGCACTGCACCCCGTCGTGCGGTCGGTCGCCGCGAGCGGGCGGGTCGTCGTCCTGGGGGCGCCGCTCTCTTCCGTGGATCACCACCAGGCCGCCGCCCAGCAGGCGCTGGAGGGGTTCACCCGCTCGCTCGGCAAGGAGATCGGGCGGGGCAGAACGGTCAATCTCGTACGGCTGACCGACATGGTCGCGGCCGAGTCGACCCTGCGTTTCCTGCTCTCCCCCAGGTCGGCCTACGTCAGCGGTCAGGTCATCGAGGTCGGGGAGGCCCAGGAGGCCGACGTCGACCGGGACTCCCCGCTCGCCGGGCGGACGGCCCTGGTGACCGGCGGTGCGCGGGGCATCGGCGCGGCGGTCGCCGAGACGCTGGCGAGGGACGGGGCGCGGGTGGTCGTACTCGATGTGCCCGGGGCCTCGGCGGACGCCGAGCGGCTGGCCGAGCGGCTCGGAGGCAGTGCGCTCGCGCTGGACATCACGGCCGCGGACGCGGGCGGGCGGATCGCCGAGGCGCTGCCGGACGGGCTGGACGTGCTGGTCCACAACGCGGGGATCACCCGTGACCGACGGCTGGTCAACATGCCCGCGGACCGCTGGAGTTCGGTGCTCGAGGTGAACCTGGCGAGCGTGCTGCGCACGACGGACGCCCTGCTGGAGTCGGGCACGCTGCGGCGGGGCGGGCGGATCGTCGCCACCGCGTCCATCGCGGGGCTCGCGGGGAACGCCGGGCAGACCAACTACGGCGCGAGCAAGGCCGGAGTCGTCGGGCTGGTGCGCTCCCTGGCGCCCCGGGCGCGGGACCGGTTCGGGGTCACCGTCAACGCGGTCGCCCCGGGGTTCATCGAGACGAGGATGACGGCGGCGATCCCGCTGTTCATCCGCGAGGCCGGGCGGCGGATGAACTCCCTCGGCCAGGGCGGACTGCCCATCGACGTGGCCGAGACGACGGCGTGGCTGGCGCATCCCGCGTCCGGCGCGGTGAACGGCCAGGTCGTCCGGGTGTGCGGCCAGAGCCTGTTGGGGGCGTGATGGAGATACGACCGGACGGCAGGCGGACCGGGGGGCCGGGGGCCGACGGGGGTGACGCGGAAGCGGGGGGCGCCGACGGAGTGCGCGACGAGGTCCGGGGACCCGCCGGAGCGGACCACGAGGCCACGCCCCTCGACGGCCCCGGCGGAGCACACGACGAGGACTCCGTTGCCGGCGACTCCCACGAGGACTCCGCCGACGGCGACTCCCGCGCGAGCTCCACCGGCCGAGGCACCCGCGAGACCCCATCCAGCCGAGGCACTCGCCAAGACCCGTCCGGCCGCCCCTCCCCCTCGCCCGTCGGCGACGGTTCGCGGGTCGTGCTCGGGCGGGTGCCCTCCCTCATCCCCCTCCTCGTCGTGGGCGCCCTGCGTTCCCCCTTCAAGCGGCCCTCGGCCAACGGGGAGTTCCCGAGGACCCGGCTGGTGCTGCCCCGGCTGCGGGTGGACCTGGGGCGGCTGGCCGCCTACGAGCGGGTGTGCGGGTTCCCGACCGGGGAGGACGCGCTGCCGGTGACGTACCCGCATGTGCTGGGCTTTCCCCTGGCCATGAGTCTGATGAGCCGGCGGGACTTCCCGCTGCCGCTGCTCGGGCTCGTGCACACGTCGATCGAGATCACCCGGTACCGGGAGCTGCCGGCCACCGGCGAGTACGAACTCACCGTGTACGTAGACGGCTTGGCGCCGCACCGACGCGGTACGGAGGTCTCCGTGGTCACCGAGCTGCGGGTGGGCGACGACGTCGTATGGGAGTCGGTGAGCACGTATCTGGCCCGGCACCGCACGGAGGGGACCGCAGCGGAGCCGGAGCGGGAGAAGCACGGCCCCTTGCCCGGAGTCGCCGAGTGGCGGCTGGCCGGGGACATCGGACGGCGTTACGCCGCCGCGTCCGGTGACCGCAACCCGATCCACCTGTACCCGCTCACGGCCCGCCTCTTCGGCTTCCCGCGGGCGATCGCGCACGGCATGTGGACGGTGGCCCGCTGCCTCGCGGCCCACGGCACACCTCAAGCGGTGCTGGTGCGGGCCGAGTTCAGGGCGCCGGTACTGCTGCCGGGGACGGTGACGTACGCGGCGGACGGGGAGCGGTTCGAACTGTGCGGCGGGGACCGCGTGCATGTGAGCGGGGGCGTGTACGCGCTGGCCTGAGGTGGGCGCGCCTCGCGGTCAGCCGACTGGCAAGGAGGACGCGGTCAGCCGGCCGCCACGGAGGGCGCGGGCTGCCGGTCCTGAGCGGGTGCGGCCGGGGCGGGCGGGTCCTGGAGGGTCCACGGCCGCCCCTCCATCAGGTTTCCGAGACCGGCCCACGCGAAGTTCATCAGCGTCGCCGCCGACTGCCGCGCCGTCACGCCCGCGGTCGCGTTGGCCCACGCGGCGAGGGACTCGGCGGCGCCGACGAGCGCCTCGGCGAGACCGGCGACCTCACCCTCGGGCAGATCGGGGTCGCGGTGCGCCTCACGGGCCGCGACCACGATCAGGTGGGTCACGAACGCGACGATCTCCTCGCGCATCGCGGTGACCTCGGCGGCGAACGCCTCACCGTGGATACGGGCCTGGAGATGCAGCACGGACCAGCCGTACGGGTGCTGCGAGGTGTGCGTGAAGAAGGCCAGCAGCCCGTCCCAGAGCTGCCGGTCGGCGGGCAGATCGGTCCGCACCCCGGTCCGCACGGCCTCGGTGAGCGCGGCCGCCTCCCGGCGGATGCACGCGGTGAAGAGGTCTTCCTTGGAGTTCAGGTACAGGTAGACCAACGGCTTGGACACACCGGCGAGTTCGGCGATCTCGTCCATCGACGCGGCCATGTACCCGCGCTGGCCGAAGATCTGCACAGCGGCGTCCAGCATCTGCTGCTCCCGCACGGCACGCGGCATCCGCTTGCTCTTCACGACACCCATGCCCAAAGCGTACGGTCACGCGGGCGCCAGGGCGCGGGCGTTGGGCTCAGGATGTCTGCGGGGCCTGGCCCTGGGAGGGAGTGGCCTCGTCCACGGCCTCGTCCTCCTGGCTGCGGTTCGCCTCCAGGTTGGCCTTCATGCGGTCGACGCGCTGGACGACCTGGATGGAGGCGCGGTCGCGCTCCTTGCGCAGGACCACGAAGCTGATGGGGGCCGAGAGCAGCAGGGAGAGCAGGACGATCCACATGCCGTTGGAGTCGCCGAGGCCGCGCGGGGCGAGTCCGGAGTAGACGAGGCCCCAGACGACCACGAGGCAGCCCACGAAGATCCCGAGGCGCATCAGCGTGTAGCGGAGCATGTCAATCCACTCTTCCGGTTCCAAAAAGGGGCACCGTCCAGTGAAGCACGCCGGGCACCCGATCTTCGACGGGGGTCAGGCGAGCGGCAGCAGCATGATCACGTCGTCACGGTCGTCCCCTGGAGCGACCCGTATGGCATCCGGTATGCGGCCGACCTCCTTGTAGCCGCAGGAGCCGTAGAAGCGCTCCAGACCGAGGCCGCCGCGGCAGGTGAGCCGTATCGCCTCGATGCCGTCGATCCCGCGGGCCGCGTCCGCGGCGGCGCCGAGCAGGTCACGGCCGTAGCCCTTGCCCTGGTGACGGGGGTGCACCATCACGGTGTACAGCCAGAGCCAGTGGGTCATCAGCCGGTGCGTGTTGAAGGCGAGGAACACGGCTGCGGCCACCCGGCCCTCGGTGTCCCGTCCCACGAGCAGCCGAGTGCGGCCGTCCGCCATCGCCGCGAAGTGCTTGACCAGCTCGGGGCGGACGGTCTCGCGGTCCACGGGCGGGACGAACCCGACGGCACCGCCCGCGTTGCTGACGTCCGTCCACAGGTCGAGGATGCCGTCCCGCAGTTCGGGCGTCACGGAGGGGTCGAGGGTGAAAGTAAGGGCCACGGGATGATCGTAGCCCTTACATCCCTCGGTCACGGGTGGCTGCTCACACCCGCATCGGCTGCGGTGCCTCCCGGCGTCCCGCGTCCGGGCCGTCGTACTCGCGGATGATCTCGTAGCGCGTGTTGCGCTCCACCGGGCGGAAGCCCGCGTCGCGGATGAGGTCCAGCAGGTCCTCGCGCGTCAGCTTGTTCGGCGTGCCGTAGTTGTCCGCGTCATGGGTGATCTTGTACTCGACCACCGAGCCGTCCATGTCGTCGGCGCCGTGCTGGAGGGCCAGCTGCGCGGTCTGGACGCCGTGCATGACCCAGAAGACCTTGACGTGCGGGACGTTGTCGAAGAGCAGGCGGGAGACCGCGAAGGTCTTCAGCGCCTCGGCGCCGGTCGCCATCTGCGTGCGGGCCTGAAGGCGGTTCCTGACCTTCCCGTCCTTCACGTCCACGAAGTCGTGCTGGTAGCGCAGCGGGATGAAGACCTGGAAGCCGCCGGTCTCGTCCTGGAGCTCACGCAGCCGCAGGACGTGGTCCACGCGGTGGCGGGGTTCCTCGATGTGGCCGTACAGCATGGTGCTCGGGGTCTTCAGACCCTTCTCGTGCGCCAGGCGGTGGATCCGGGACCAGTCCTCCCAGTGGGTGCGGTGGTCCACGATGTGCTGGCGGACCTCCCAGTCGAAGATCTCCGCGCCGCCGCCGGTGAGGGACTCCAGGCCCGCGTCGATCAGCTCGTCGAGGATCTCGGAGGCGGACATCCCGGAGATCGTCTCGAAGTGGTGGATCTCCGTCGCCGTGAAGGCCTTCAGCGAGACGTTCGGGAGGGCCGCCTTGAGCTCCCGCAGCGAGCGCGGGTAGTAGCGCCACGGCAGGTTCGGGTGCAGTCCGTTGACGATGTGCAGCTCGGTGAGATTCTCGCCCTCCATCGCCTTGGCGAGCTTCACCGCCTCCTCGATGCGCATCGTGTACGCGTCCTTCTCGCCCGGCTTGCGCTGGAAGGAGCAGTAGGCGCAGGACGCCGTGCACACGTTGGTCATGTTGAGGTGCCGGTTGACGTTGAAGTGGACGACGTCGCCGTTCTTCCGCGTCCGCACCTCGTGCGCGAGGCCGCCGAGCCAGGCCAGGTCGTCCGACTCGTACAGCGCGATGCCGTCCTCGCGGGTCAGCCGTTCACCGGCCCGGACCTTCTCCTCCAGCTCGCGCTTGAGCCCGACGTCCATGGGGGTCACACCTTTCTCCGACGACTCCGACAACCGTACGTCCTTGCCCCTACGCCTCTTCGGGCAGCTCTCCGACCCGGTTCTCCCACTTCGTGGAGAGCACGATCGTGGTACGGGTCCGGGAGACCCCCTCGGTCCCGGACAGCCGCCGGATGATCTTCTCCAGGCCGTCGACGTCCGAGGCCCGGACCTTCAGCATGTACGAGTCGTCGCCCGCGATGAACCAGCAGTCCTCGATCTCGGTGAGGTCCCGCAGCCGGCGTGCCACGTCCTCGTGGTCGACCGCGTCGGACAGCGAGATGCCGATCAGCGCGGTGACGCCGAGGCCGAGCGAGGCGGCGTCGACGGTGGCGCGATAGCCGGTGATGACCCCGGCCGCCTCCAGCCGGTTGATGCGGTCGGTGACGCTGGGTCCCGACAGACCGACGAGGCGCCCCAGCTCCGCGTAGGAGGCCCGGCCGTTCTCCCTCAGGGCCTGGATGAGCTGCCTGTCCACCGCGTCCATGCGATCGAAGCCTTCCGCTGAGAAGTTCCCGAAGTGATGAGAGGTACTGCCGCTTGCTCTGATGACCCGCTTGCTCCCGTGACCCGCCGGCTTTGCTGCCCGCCGGCCCCGGTGACCCGCATGCCCTAGTGACCCGACGTGCCGCCGCCCAGTTCGCCCTGCCAGCGCCGGTACAGGCCGTGTCCCACGCCCGCCGCGTCCAGCACCCGTCCGGCGACGAAGTCCACCAGGTCCTGGATGTGGGTGGCGCCCGCGTAGAAGCCCGGCGAGGCCGGGACCACGCTCGCGCCGGCATCGTCGAGCGCGACGAGGTGCCGGAGGGTCTGGCCGTTCAGGGGGGTCTCCCGCACGGCCACGACCAGCGGCCGCCGCTCCTTCAGCGTCACGCTCGCGGCCCGCTGCAACAGGTCCTTGGACAGCCCGAGGGCGACACCGGCGACACAGGCGGTGGAGGCGGGGACGATCAGCATCCCCTTGCTCGGATACGACCCCGAGGACGGCCCCGCGGCCAGGTCCCCGGCGTTCCAGTACCGCACGGCGGCGATGTCCGCCTCGAAGGTGCCGGGCTTGCCGTCCGCTCCACGGGCCAGCCATTCCCGCAGGTCCTCGCGCCAGTGCGCGTCCCGGAACGAGATCCCCGTCTCGTCCAGGAGGGTGAGCCGCGAGGCGCGGGAGACCACCAGGTCGACGCTCTCGCCGGCGGCGAGCAGCGCGCGCAGCACGGACGCGGCATACGGGGTGCCGGAGGCGCCGGACACCCCTACGATCCAAGGCGTACGCCGCGTCTCTCCTGGCTTGACTGGGTTCACACCCCCGAGCCTATCCGGCGACGCAGGGTGGGAACCGGCCAAGGGGGTCCGGTCGTTCCCCGTGAGGGGATGAGTGAGTGCTGGGGGTTGCCATGGTCGGCAAGGAACTCGAGTGGTCGCGCGGTGATCGTGCGAAGGCGGCGGCCAAGCTGATGGTGGGCTGGGTCGCCCTGCTGTGGCTGCTGGAAGTGGTGGACGTGGCGAGCGGCCACGCTCTCGACAGCCTCGGCATCACACCCCGCACCCCGTCCGAGCTGGTCGACGTCGTGCCGGCCGCGTTCATCCACTTCGGCTTCGCCCATGTCGCCGCGAACAGCGTCCCGCTGCTGGTCATGGGCTTCCTGGCGGCCCTGGGCGGCCTCCGCCGGTTCGCCGCCGTCTGCGCCCTGATCATCGTCGCCGACGGCCTGGGCGTCTGGCTCATCGCCCCGGCCCACACCAACACGGCGGGCGCGTCGGGCCTGATCTTCGGCCTGTTCGGCTACTTGGTGGTGAGCGGCTTCGTGGAGCGCCGCCCGCTGGGGGTGCTGGTGGGTCTGCTGGTCGGTGCCGTCTGGGGCACGTCGATACTCATGGGCCTGGCGCCCACGCAGTCGGGCGTCAGCTGGCAGGGGCACCTGCTGGGCCTGGTGGCGGGAGTGGCGACGGCGTTCGTGTTCAAGCGCCGGACGCCCGAACCCGCCTAGCGGCGCGGGGCCGTGTCAGACCGTCAGTCCCCGCACCAGCAGATCCAGCAAGGCGCACACGAACAGGGCAATGCCGATGAACCCGTTGACGCTGAAGAACGCCCGGTTCAGCCGGGACAGGTCATGCGGCCGCACGATCGAGTGCTCGTACACGAACGCACCCGCGACGATCATCAGGCCCACCCAGAAGAACCCACCGGCCTCGGTGGCGACGGCGTACCAGACGAGGAGCGACGTGGTCAGGAAGTGACAGACCCGCGCCCCCCAAATCGCCGCCGGGATCCCGAAGCGAGCCGGTACCGACATCACGCCGATCTTCCGGTCCGTCTCCACGTCCTGGCAGGCGTAGATCAGGTCGAACCCGCCGATCCAGATGCCGACGGCGAGACCGAGGATCACCGCGTCCCAGGACCACTCCCCGGTGATCGCGAGCCAGCCGCCCACCGGCCCCATGGCCTGGGCGAGGCCGAGGATGGCCTGCGGGAAGTTCGTGAACCGCTTGCCGTACGGGTAGACCACCATCGGGATCACCGCGACGGGAGCCAGCGCCAGGCACAGCGGGTTCAGCAGCGCCGCCGAGCCGAGGAAGACCACGACGGCGACCAGCGCCCCGGTCCAGGCGTGCTTCACCGACATCGCCCCGGTGACGAGCTCCCGCTGCGCCGTCCGGGGGTTCCGCGCGTCGATCTCCCGGTCGATGATCCGGTTGACCGCCATCGCGAAGGTCCGCAGTCCCACCATGCAGATCGTCACCAGGAGCAGCCGCCCCCAGTGGATGTTCTTGTCCCACTCGTACATCGCGGTCAGCGCGGCGATGTAGGCGAAGGGCAGCGCGAAGACCGAGTGCTCGATCATCACGAGGCGCAGGAAGCCCTTCACCTTCCCGGTCGGCTGCGACGCCGGGCCCGGGCCCACGACCCCGTCGGCGGTGGTCATCATGCGAGGCTCCCGAGGAAGGCGTCGAGGTCGGTCAGGAGTGCGGCGGAGGGCAGCGGTCCCGTCTCCACGGTCACCGGTTTCCCGGAGTCGTCGGGCGGGGTCACGTGCGCGGTGAAGGCGTATCCGTCCGGGCCGGCCGGAGAGGCGTCCAGTCGCAGCGCCGCTCCGCCGTCGACCGTGAACGGACCGTCCGCCGCGGCGAGTCCCGCGCGCAGCCGCTCCGCGAAGTCGGCGGGTTCCGCGTCGCGCACCCCGGGCAGCTCGAAGCCGTCGCCGTCGCCGCCGTGCTCGTAGAGAACCGCCCAGGTGTCACCGGGGCCGACGAGCTCCTCCGGTGTGACGCCCGCCTGTTCGGCGGCCCGGCGGACGCCCGGGTCGGCCGGATCCAGAGCGGGCCGCACCAGCGCCACGTAGTCGGTGTCGGTGCCGACGAACAGGGCCGGGCCGCCCACGGCGATGGGGCTCACAGTCCGTACTCCTTCCACCGGCGGTCGACCTTCGCCGCCGTCTCCGGGTCGGACAGCACCATGTCGGGCCAGCCGCCGTCCCGTGTGTAGCCCTCCTCGGGCCACTTCTTCGTCGCGTCGATACCCGCCTTGCCGCCCCAGAACTGCTGGTAGGAGGCATGGTCGAGGTGATCGACCGGTCCCTCGACGACCGAGAGGTCACGGGCGTAGTCCGTGTTGCCCAGTGCCCGCCAGGCGACCTCGTGCAGATCGTGGACGTCGCAGTCGGCGTCGACGACCACGATCAGTTTGGTCAGCGACATCATGTGTGCCCCCCACACCGCGTGCATCACCTTCTGCGCGTGCTTCGGGTACTTCTTGTCGATCGAGACGATCGCGCAGTTGTGGAAGCCGCCCGCCTCGGGCAGGTGGTAGTCCACGATGTCGGGGACGATGATCTTCAGCAGGGGGAGGAAGAAGCGCTCCGTCGCACGGCCCAGCGGACCGTCCTCCGTCGGGGGGCGGCCCACGACGATTGACTGGAGCAGCGGCCGCTTCCGCATGGTCACGCAGTCGATCTTCAGCGCCGGGAACGGCTCCTGCGGGGTGTAGAAGCCGGTGTGGTCCCCGAAGGGCCCCTCCGGCAGCATCTCCCCGGGCTCCAGCCAGCCCTCGATGACCACCTCGGCCTGCGCCGGGACCTGGAGCGGGACCGTCTTGCAGTCCACCATCTCGATCCGCTTGCCCGCGATGAACCCGGCGAAGAGGTACTCGTCGATGTCGCCGGGGAGCGGGGCCGTGGAGGCGTAGGTGACCGCGGGCGGGCAGCCGAAGGCGATCGCGACCGGGAGGCGCTCACCACGCCGGGCGGCGACCTGGTAGTGGTTGCGGCTGTCCTTGTGGATCTGCCAGTGCATGCCGATCGTGCGCTTGTCGTGGCGCTGGAGGCGGTACAGACCGAGGTTGCGGATCCCGGACTCCGGGTCCTTGGTGTGGGTCAGGCCCAGGTTGAAGAAGGACCCGCCGTCCTGCGGCCAGGTGAACAGGGCCGGGAGCTGGTCCAGATCGACGTCGTCCCCGGTGAGGACGACCTCCTGGACGGGGGCGTCCCCGGACTTCACCTTCTTCGGCGGCACGTGCGTCATCGCGCCGAGCTTCCCGAACGCCTCGCGCACACCCACGAAGCCGTGCGGCAGCTCGGGACGCAGCAGCCCGCCGATCTTCTCGGAGATCTCGCCGTACGACTTCAGGCCCAGGGCCTTGAGCAGTCGCCGGTCGGTCCCGAAGACGTTCATGGCGAGCGGCATCGCGGACCCGCGGACGTTCTCGAAGAGCAGCGCGGGACCGCCCGCCTTCTGCACCCGGTCGACGATCTCCCCGACCTCGAGATACGGGTCGACCTCGGCCTTGATCCGCTTGAGGTCTCCCTCGCGTTCCAGTGCCCTGAGCAGGGAGCGAAGATCGTCGTAAGCCATGGGGTCCAGTATCCCCGAGCCGCTACCCTGAGCCCGTCAGGGGCCTGTCACAGGCTCCACACAACGTTCCCTGGGGGCCAAACCGCATGTTCCGGCTGCTGATGTACCTGATCCCGCTGGCGCTGACGATCTACGCGTTCATCGACTGCCTCAACACCCCCGAGGACGAGGCGAAGCACCTCCCCAAGATCGCCTGGGTCTTCATCATCCTGCTGTTCTGGATCGTCGGCCCGGTCGCCTGGCTCGCCGCGGGCAAGCTGCGCACCCCGCCGGCGAACGGCCGCACCCCCTCCGAGTGGCACCGCAACCACCGCACGGAGTACGTCGCCCCCGACGACAACCCCGAGTTCCTGAACTCCCTCAAGGCCGAGAACAAAAAGGACGAGGCCCTGCTGAAGGACTGGGAGGCCGACCTGCGCCGCCGCGAGGAGGAGCTGAAGCGACGCGAGGCCGGCGAGGACCCCAAGGACGCCTCCTGACAAGGTGTACGTCGGCGGGCCCCCCGAAACGGACAATGCGCCCCTGGGCGCAGGCCGGTACGGACCGGACACTTACCTCGCATGACGACAGCTCCCGCCGACTCCGCCGGCACCCTCGCTCCCGCATACGGTGACAAGGTCATCGCCGTCGAGGCGGCGGGCTCGGAACCCATCCCCGAGTCCGAACGCCACGGCGGCCCGCTCCAGCTGCTGTGGACCTGGGCCTCCCCCAACATCGAGTTCGCCACGGTCTTCATCGGGGTGATCGCGGTCCTCTTCTTCGGCCTGAGCTTCTGGCAGGCCACGGCCGCGATCGTGCTCGGCACCGCCCTCGGCGCGATCACCCAGGGTGTCCTGTCCCTGGACGGGCCCCGGTTCGGGGTGCCGCAGATGGTGATCGGCCGCCTCTCCTTCGGGCACCGCGGCAACATCCTGCCCGCCGCGGCCAACGGCCTGGTGGCGGGTGTCGGCTGGTTCGCGGTGAACAGCGTCAGCGCGGCCTTCGCGCTCAACACGCTGACCGGGCTGCGGCCGCTGCCGTCCCTCCTCCTCGTGGTGGCCGCCGAGATCCTGATCGGCTTCATCGGCCACAACTTCGTCCACGTCTTCGAGAAGTACGCCTTCCCCGCCCTCGCGGTGATCTTCCTGCTGGCCGGGGTGTGGACCTTCAAGGACGCCGACCTCGGCGGGGGCGGCACGGGCGGCGGCATCGGCGGTTTCCTGCTCGCGTTCAGCGCGGCCTGGGGATACGCGGCGGGCTGGAACCCGTACGCCTCGGACTACTCGCGCTATCTCCCCCGTACGGCGAACAGGGCCAGGACGGTCCTGTACCCGGCGCTCGGCCTGTTCCTGTCGGTCACAGTGGTCGCGGTGATCGGCGCGGCCTCGGCGACCATCGTGGCCCCGAAGGACGCGACCCCGACGGCGGCCTTCACCGGCCACCTCCCCGGATGGCTGGGCGACCTGGTCCTGATCGCGATCATCCTGGGAGCGGTCTCGGCCAACGCCCTCAACGTGTACTCCGGCGCGATCTCCATCGCCTCCTTCGGCCTGAACCTGCCCGCCTGGCTGAGCCGGAGCGTGCTGGTCGTGGTGTCAGGGGTCGCGGGCACGGCGGCGGCGTGGGCCTCGCTCTCCGACGCGGGGGCGGCCTACGAGGCGTTCCTGCTGGTGATCGCGTACTGGGTGGCGCCCTGGCTGGGTGTCGTCCTGGTGGAGCGGTGGCTGCGGAGGAGCGTGCCTCAGGAGCGGTCGGCGGCCCTTCTGACCGACCGCACGTTCACCAACCTGCCGGGACTGGCAGCCCTGTTGATCGGCGTCGCGGTGTCCGTGCCGCTCTTCTCCAACCAGGAGGACTACGTGGGCTATGTGCCGGAGCACTGGCCGTCGTTCGGCGACATCACCCCCGTGGTCGGCTTCGCGGTGAGCGCGGTGCTGTACGCGGCGCTGCGCAGGCGGTCTCCGGTGGAGTGAGGGGTCAGCCCTCCTTCGCCGGGTCGCTCCCGTACAACTCCGAGGCGGTGACCGCCTGTCGGGCCGTGCAGGATTTCTGTTCGGCGGCCGGGGCGGTCCACAGGGGGATCAGGTCGGCGTCGGCGGACATGCGCAGGTAGTGGCAGACGCCGTTGACGCGCAGGGCGGCGGCGTACACGCCGTCGCCCGCGGCCTCGCCGGAGACGTCGGTCACCGTGTCCTTGGCGGCGACCAGGCGCTTGTCGTGCAGGAACCGCGTGGCACCCGCGGCGGTGTGGTCGTAGCCGGAGACCGACATCGCGCGGTAGTCGCTCGCGGTGTCGGGCTGCCGGGCGAGCAGTCCGCCCAACTGGGCGGCGAGACTGCCGGGTTCGCCGTCGGTCCGGCCGGTCGGGCAGGTGATGCCGGTGTCCCGCACGCTGTGGGTGCCGCGGGCGAAGGAGATGCGGTAGCAGCGGACGGGGTAGGCGTCGGCGTCGACGGCTGCCCCGGTGGGCGGTTCGAGGCCGAGCATCACCTCGGCCGTGTGGTTCAGGCCCGCGGACCGGACGCTCAACAGCGCCCCGCCGTGCGCCTCGACCCGGGCGACGAGCGTGCCCTCGGTGAAGGGCCCGCCGTAGGTGCCGCCGCCCGCCGAGTAGAAGCCCGCGTTGAGGTCCTTGCGCAGGTCCTGGACGATCGCGGCGGCCTGCGCGTCGACGGCCGAGGTGTCCGGGGCGGTGAGCCACTGGTGTCCCAGGGTGCCGCCCACTCCCGCGGCCCCGGCGACCAGCGCCGTCACCGGATACGACAGCCCCCGCAGGACGCTGCGCTTGCTCATGTCTCCCCCAGCTCCGAACCGCCCCCGGAAGGAAGGCCGTCGCACTGTATCCCCCGTGCGCGTGCCCTTCTCAGCCGACCGTGATCGAGTCCAGCTTGGCCCTCAGGTACACGTGGGAGTCGACGGGTTCGTACGCCACCCGCCCGACCGGTGCCGGGACGGACTCGACGGTCGTGCCGGGCGTGCACTCGCCGAAGTAGACCAGGGACATCAGTTCCTCGGCGGGCTCGTCCGCCGGCGGCGGCAGCACCCGGTGCCGTCCGGACCGCCAGCGGTCACCGGTCCAACGGGCCATCAGGTCACCGATGTTGATGGTGAAGGCCGCGGGGTCGAAGGGGGCGTCCTCCCAGCCGCCCTCGTCCGTGAAGACCTGGAGCCCGCCCTTGCCGGCCTGCCGGTCGAGGATCGTGACCGTGCCGAAGTCGGTGTGCGGGCCGATGCGGAACTGGCCGGGTTGCGGCTCGCCGGTCACCTCGGTCCCCGGATACCAGTTGATGTTGAAGCCGTACGTCGGATGATCCATGTGCCGGGAGAAGAAGTCGTCCTCGAGCCCCAGGGCCGTACCGAGCAGGGAGAGCAGCCGCTTCTCCAGCTCGCCCATCCGCGCCAGGTACTCCTCGCACAGCGTCCTGAGCTCCGGCACCTCGGCGGGCCAGACGTTCGGTGCGTACCACTCGGCGTTGACGACCGGGTCCTCGAAGGGCTCGTGGGTGGCGAAGGTCAGCGACTCCTTCAGGTCGGGCGGGGTCTCGGTGCCCTCCGAGTAGCCGTTGGCCTCGGCGCCGGGTCCCAGCCAGCCGCGGCCGCCGACCTTCGCCTCGTAGGCCCGCTTCGTCTCCGCGGGCAGCCGGAAGAAGGTCCGCGCCGCCTCCCGGATGCCCGCGCGCAGGGCGGGGTCGACACCGTGCCCGGTGACCAGGAAGAACCCCGCGGTCTGCAGGGCCTCGTCGAGCGTGCGGGCGACGGCGGCGCGGGCGTCGGGGTCCCCGGAGAGCCAGGGCCCGAGGTCGATGGTCGGAATACGGGGCTGGGGGGTGTCACTCACCGATGTCCTCATTCCACAGTGCCGGGTTCTTCTCGATGAAGTCGGTCATCATCCGGACGCACTCGGGGTCGTCGAGCAGCACGATCTCCACACCGTGCTCGGCCAGCCAGTCGTGGCCGCCGTGGAAGGTGGCGGCCTCACCGATCACCACGCGCGAGATGCCGAACTGGCGGACCAGGCCCGAGCAGTACCAGCACGGGGAGAGCGTGGTCACCATGGTCGTACCCCGGTACGACCGCTGCCGCCCCGCCGCCCGGAAGGCGGCCGTCTCCGCGTGCATGGAGGGGTCGTCGTCCTGGACGCGCCGGTTGTGGCCGCGCCCGAGCAGGGTGCCGTCGGCGCCGTAGAGCGCTGCCCCGATGGGGATGCCACCCGCGGCGAGCCCGGTGCGGGCCTCCTCGACGGCGGTGGCGAGCCACCGGTGTGCCTGTGCCTGATCCATGTCTCTCACTCTCCTGTGGCCGAAACACGAGGGCAACGTGCGGAAAGTACTCTCCCGGCAGCCCACAGCCGGACGAACTGTCGGGAGGCGCGCATGCCCGCACTCACCCTTCGCGAGATCCTCGCCCTCGATCCCGTGCGCGCTGCCGAGCCCGAGCTGCTGGCCGGACACACCGCCCTGGACCGTCCGGTCCGCTGGGTCCATTCCAGCGAGGTGTACGAGGGCGCGAACTTCCTGGACGGGGGCGAGCTCCTGCTCACCAACGGTTTCGGGCTGACCGACCCGGACGAGGAGACCCGCCGGCGTTACGTCCGGGAGCTGGCCGCCCGGGGCGCCGCCGGGCTGGCCGTGGAGGTCGGCCGGTCCCTGCCGGTCATGCCCGCCGAGGTGGTCGACGAGGCCCGCCGCCGTGGGCTGCCGCTGCTGGCGATGCACCGGGTCGTGCCCTTCGTACGGATCACGGAGGCCGCCAACCGGGCGATCGTGGCCCGTGGGCTGTCGGGCCGTTCGGTGGTACGGCCGTGGGGTGACGACCACACGGCGGCCCTGCTCGCCGACCTCGCCGACCGGGCGGCGCTGAACCAGCCGGAGGTGGAGGCGCGGGCGGCGCTCGCGGGCTTCCACCCCGGCCCCGGCGCTCGTCTGATCGGGGTGTCCCTGCACGGCACGCGGGAGGTGAGCGCGGTCGACCGCGTGCTGCGGCCGCTGGGCGGGGCGGGGGTGCTGCGGGCCGCGTTCCCCGGGGACGTCCTGGCCCTGCTGTCCCTGCCCGGAGGGCGCACCGGTGACCCGGTGAAGGCCGTCCAGGAGGCCTTCCGCACGACGGCGTCCCCCGGACTCACGGTCGCCGTGGGCCACGCGGTGAGCGGGAGCGACGGCTGGCTGCGCTGGAGCGACACGCTGCGGGCGGCCCGGACGACGCTGGAACTGGCGCTGACCGTGCCGGCGGCCGAACCGGCCGGTCCACAGGGCCCGTTGGTGACGTCGTCCAGGGCCCTGGCGCTGGAGCGGGAGCTGACCCGGGGTGGGGTGGACGCCAACCGGGACCGCCTCGCGGCCCTGGTCCAGCACACCCTGGGCCCGTTGCTGACCTGGGAGGCGTCCCACTCCAGCGAGCTGGTCCGCACCCTGGAGACCCACTTGCGAAACGGCTGCTCCCCGACCCGCACGGCCGCCCTGCTCCACATCGGCCGCCAGTCGCTGTACCAGCGCCTGGAGCGCATCGAGTCCTTGCTGGGCCTGGACATAGACGATCCGGACCTGCTGGGCGAGCTGCTGACGGCAACCTGCGCGCACCGGGTCGTGCAGGGCCCCGCGGGGGCGCGGGACCGTCACCCGTACGACTCCGCCGCGCGGGAACGACCGGCCACCGCGCTCCCGCACCCGGCCTACCCGCGAACCGCCTAGCGCAATGTCACCGGACTCGTCCCGTTGAATGGCGCGTAACACGTCACCGTGGACGGTGTCCGCAGCCCGTCCTCCTCAGCGAACACCTTCCGCACGGCCTCGAAGGACACCTCCCCGCTCACCACGGGCGCCACCCGGTCGTACAACTCCCGTGCGCTCGGCGGCAACGGCGTCCCCGGCTCCCCGTCGTCCGCACCCCACACGTCCCACAGCAGGGTCTCCACCTTGTTCAGGGCGGCGAGGTCGAGCCGGATGTTCCCCGCCACGAACCGCTCCCCGAAGAACGGTCCCTCCGTGGGCGGATGCAGCCCGAAGGCCGCCTCGTCCGCCCCTTCCTCCCGGATCGCCCGCCATGCCTCGCCGGCGACGAGGAAACGTGACCGGGGGACGTCCATCGGGTCGAAGTCCACCGGCCAGGCGGCGGTGATCACGGGGTCGGCCAGCTGTGCGTCCGCCAGCAGCCAGCCGCGTTCCCCGTCCCAGTACTCGGTGACCACGTGGTCGTGGTGGAAGCCGTCCGTCCCGAAGTAGTCGGCGAACCCGGACCGCAGCCGGGCCGGGACGCCGGCATGGCGCAGGAGCGAGACGTGCAGCAGGGTGAAGTCGCGGCAGATCCCGACGAACCGGTCGCCGGGCTCGCGCCGCACGGTCAGCGGGGCGTCGTTCCGGTCGACGACGATCCGCAGGATGTCGTCGATGTAGCGGGACTCCGCGTCGTTGTGGAGCCGGTCGGTCGGATGCGTGTGCCCGAAGAGGTCGCCCTCCAGCCGATGGATCATCACATCCCGTACGACACGCGCCAGTCGAGCCGGATCACGCGGCAACCCGGCGTAGTGAGCGGCGAGTTCACCCGGGTCGGAGAACACGCTCTGCTCGGCGTAGAAGGAGAGGGACACGAAGGGCCTCCCGAAAGGCGTCATCGACCACGTGTTCGATTGCGGGCCGGCGCACCCCACCGTGTCAAAATTCCCGGCGAAATGTCCAGGAGGTGGGCGACGAGCGGACTCTCGAACGGCCCCATGTCGACACTTTCGTAACCCAACGGACACCACGCGATCTAGTCCGAACCAACTCCCCCTCCTTACCCTGGGGTTGATACACAGCGCGCATGGGGGGAATGCGGGTGCACAGACAGCTGCACGGGCGCGGGGCGCTGTTCGACACGGAACCGGCGGGTCTCGCGCCCCGGCTCGTGGGACTGCGACCGCACCAGCACCGGGCCATCGCGGTCGAGCATCCGCAGGAACTCCCCTTCGTGGTGCTCACCGGCGCGCGCGGCACGGGCAAGAGCGCCCTGCTCCGCGAAGCGCGGGACGCCTACAAGGGGCACACCCCGGTCGCCCTGATCGACTGCGAGGCCGCCGAGTTCGCGGCACCGCCCGCGGGACGGGACGCCGAGTCCTGGTCGCCGGTGTCGCAGGCCCTGCTGGTGATCGCCGAGCAGCTCGCGGAGCCGGTGACCGGCGCGGGGCGGATCACCTTCCCACGGCTGATGTCGGGCCTGGTCGCGGTCGCCGCCGGAGGGTGGCGGGACGCCGACTCGGAGCGGATCAGGCGCGAGGTCGAGCGGATCCTGCTGCTCAACGAGAGCGGCTCCTGGATCGCCGGGTTCGCGGGGCGCTGGGCCGGAAAGGTCGCCGCCAACGTCACCGCGGCCGCCACCGGCACCGGGCCACTGCTGTCCTCGGCCATCGAGGCGACCCTGGAGTCCATCTCCGACAGTTTCGTCCACCGCCGCCGGCAGCGCGCCGCGACCTGGTGGCGGGACTACCCCAACGCGAGCCGCAACGCCCGGCGCGGACTCATGCTGCTGTCCGGGCACTTCAGGGCCGGCGGCACCTCCCGCGAACACGCCGAGCGGTACCTGGTCCGCGCGTCGCTCGCCGACCTCACCGACGCCTACACCGGTGTGCTGCCCCGCATGCAGCGCCTGGGCCGCCCCCTCGTCCTCGTCGACAACGCGCAGTCCGCGCCCGGCCCCGGACTCACCGACCCCGTCCTGCGCGACCGCTCCGAGGGCATCGCCGACCATGTCGTCTTCCTCACCGCGCTGCGCGGCTCCGGCCGCCCCGCCCTGCGCAACGCCGTACGGCGCACCCTGCCCGAACTCGCCCGGCGCACCGACTGGACGCCCGACCCCGCGTCCCCCTCCTCCCGGGCCCTGCTGGTCTCCCTGCCGCCGCTGACCGCCGACGACACCCTGCACATCGTCGACGAGCACCGGGTGCCGCCCGGGCTCCCGCACGCCGTCCACCGGTTGACCGGCGGCAACCCGCTCGGCATCACCCTGCTCACCGCGTCCGCCGCACAGAACGGCACGGCGTCCCTCGGTGAACTGCTCACCTCGGACGTACGGCTGCACGAGGACCGCGACGGCAGGCCCACCTACGTCGAACTCCTGGACCGGCTCGTGCCCGCCGACCGGCTGGAGGAGCTGACGGTGCTGGCCGCCGCCCACGACCACGACTCCGCCACCGCGCTCGCCGAGGCGCTCCTGCCCGACGACTTCGGTCCGGCCGACGTACGGGCCCTGCAGACCCGGCTCGTCCAGGAGGGGCTGCCGGAGGTGCCGGGCCGGTTCGTCGGCGACCCCTTCGTGCGGACGCTGCTGCTGCTCCGGCTGCACCACCGCTCCGCCGACCACGGGCGCTGGCGCGAGGCGCACGAGACGCTGATCGCGCACTACGCGCCCACCGACCCGGCCGAGGCCCACGCCCGCTACCGGCTGCACCACGAACTCGCCCTGGGCACCACCGAGTCGGCCGTCGCCCATCTGCGCGACACCTTCACCTGCCTGGACACCCGCATCTGGCTGCGCACCCTGCGCTTCGTCGCCTCGGCCCCCTACTTCCACGCCCACGACGCCGAGGGCCACGACTTCGCCGCCCGCGACGACCGGCGCGCGGCGATCGCGCTCGGCCACACCGACGCCGTGCACCGGGTGCCGGACTCCGTCGACCACGCGGTCGCCGCACTGCATCTGCGGATACGCCGGCTGCTGCACGCCGTGTGGCAGCTCACCGACCCGCTCGCGCTGCCCGACCCGAGGGTGTGCGACCGGCTGCGCTTCGAGCTGGAGCAGCTGTCCAACCTGCGTCCGGCCGGCAACGCCCTGCTGTGGCGGGCCTCGCGGGACTGGCCCGAGGACGCCCTCGCGGGGCGCCCGCTCAGGGTCCCGGACGGCAACGACGACGACAGCGGCGACGGCGAGGGGGAGGCGTGATGGCCGGCAGAGGCTTCGGTACCTGGCTGCGGGAGGGCGTGTGGGAGATCCCGCTGCGCCGGTACCTCGCGATCGTGCTCGGCGTGGTGGTGACGGCGGGTCTGGTCGTCGCCGTCCGCGCCCTCGCCCACGACGACCGCTCCTGTGCGGCCGGCGTCGTCAGACCGGAGGGCAGCGACGAGTGCGTCGGCGTCTCGGCGACCGGCTACGACTGGGGCCGGGCCCCGCTGCGGCCGGTGGTCCGGGCGATCGACCGGGAGAACCGGTCCATCAAGGGCCCGTACGTCACCGTCGCCCTCCTCGAGCCCTTCACCGCGACCGACGCCGACAACCTCGGGGACGTCCTGCACGAGCTCCAGGGCGCGTATCTCGCGCAGTACCAGGCCAACCACCAGTCCAACGGGACCGTCCCGGCGATCCGGCTGGTGCTCGCCAACCCCGGTGCCACCGGCGCCCACTGGGAGCACACCGTCGAGCAGCTGGAGGGCATGACCGGCGGGAAGGACAGGCTGCGGGCGGTCGCCGGGGTCGGGCTGAGCACCGCCAACAACAAGCGGGCCGTCGCCGCGCTCACCGCCCGTGGGATCGCGGTGATCGGCACCTCCATCACCGCCGACAACCTCGCCAACGGGCAGAACGGCAAGGACCCCTTCCCCGGCCTCGCCCGGGTCGCCCCCACCAACACCGACGAGGCCCGCGCGCTCACCTCCTTCGCCAAGGTCGCGGCCGACAAGGCGGTCCTCGTCTACGACCAGAAGGCGGACGACCGGGACGACGGCGACCCCTACTCGCTGACCCTCCAGCGCTCCTTCGAGAAGCTGCTCAAGGGCTCGCCGTACGCCCCCTGGTCGTTCAACCCGCCCGACGACCGCAGCCTGGAGGGCAGTACCGCCAACGACTTCGAGCAGATCACCCACCTGGTCTGCGACACGGATGCCGGCACCGACACCATCCTGTTCGCCGGACGCCACACCCAGCTGCGCCAGTTCATCAACGCGCTCGGCGAACGCGGCTGCCAGAAGCGGAGGTTCACCCTGCTCACCGGCGACGAGGCGTCCTACCTCACCGGCGACAAGGACCTGAACCGGGACGCCCTGAACCGCAACCTCACCGTCCGCTACACCGCGCTGGCCCACCCGGACGCCTGGACCGACTCCCCGCCCGCGACCGGGGGTTCGACGGCGGACGCCAAGGTCCTCCAGGAGCTGGTGGCGGCGGGCCAGGGCGACAAGGTGGGCCCCATCGGCGACGTCGACCTGGAGGACGGCCAGCTGATCATCGCCTACGACGCGATGCGGCTGACGTACCAGGGCATCCGGTTCGCCAAGGGCCCCAAGGACATCCCCACCCTCGAAGAGGTCCGCAACGAGTGGCGGCTCATCAAGGGCACCCAGCAGCGGGTCAACGGCGCGAGCGGCTGGATCTGCCTCGACAACCACGGCAACCCGTACGACAAGGCCGTACCGATCGTGGAACTGACCCCGCAGGGCACCGCCCGCTTCGTGCGGATCGCCTGGCCGGAGGGGAAGCCGCCGGCGAAGGAATGCCTGCCCCCGTCGTAGCGCGTCGTACCGGCCGGTCACACACCGTGACTGCCAGGATCGCCCTCATGAACAGCAAGACCTTCTTGAGACTGGCGCTCTGCGCGGTGAGCGCCCTGGCGATGACGATCTCGGGGGCCACGGCCGCCTCCGCCGGGGCGACCGGGTGCAACCAGCGCACCTGTGTGATCGTCGACGGCGCCGGACTGCGCGTGGAGACCGTCGCGGCGGCGACCACCTGGAACGGCGACTTCTCCGGCCACTTCCACATCTGGGGCGGCGGGATCGACACCAACAGCGCGACGCAGTTCTGGGGCTACCACCAGAAGTTCACCGTGCCGGTCCACCGCGACCTGCCCAACGGCGCGGTGCTGTGCGCGGAGGGCTGGGAGCACACGAGCACCGGCCTGGAGTCCCGCGGCCGCGCGTGCGCGGAGGTGCACTTCTAGAAAGAGAAGGTGCACTTCCAGAGAGAAGAGAAGGGCCCCGAACCGGGGCCCTTCCGTCCGTGTCGCTCCGCTACACGCCCGCGTAGGAGTGCTTGCCGGAGACGAAGATGTTGACGCCGTAGTAGTTGAACAGCCAGCAGCCGAAGGCGAGCATCGCCAGGTAGGCGGCCTTGCGGCCCTTCCAGCCGGCGGTGGCGCGGGCGTGCAGGTAGCAGGCGTAGGCGACCCAGGTGATGAACGACCAGGTCTCCTTGGGGTCCCAGCCCCAGTAGCGGCCCCACGCGTCACCGGCCCAGATGGCGCCCGCGATGATCGTGAACGTCCACAGCGGGAAGACGGCCGCGTTGACGCGGTAGGCGAACTTGTCGAGGCTCGCGGAGGCCGGCAGCCGGTCGAGGACGGAGTTCGCGAACCTGCCGGGGGTGCCGCCGGACGCGATCTTGTTCTCGTAGCTGTCCTTGAAGAGGTACAGGATCGTGGCGACCGCGCCCACGTAGAACACCGCGCCGCAGAAGATCGCGGTGGAGACGTGGATGTACAGCCAGTACGAATGGAGGGCGGGAACCAACTGGTCGCTGGCGGTGTACAGGACGGTGACGGCGAGGCCGAGATCGAGGAGGACCGTGGTCACCAGGAACAGCCCGAGCCAGCGCACGTTCTTCTTCAGGGCCAGCAGCCCCAGGTACACGGCGACGGCCACCGTGGAGAAGGTGATGTTGAACTCGTACATGTTGCCCCAGGGCGCCCGCTCCACCGAGGCCGCGCGGGCGATGACCCCGGCGAGCTCGACCAGGAAGGCGAGCACCGTCAGGGAGATGGCGATACGCCCGTAGAGGTCGCCCTGCTCGTCCCCGCCGTGCGCCCCGGGTCCGTCGGGCACGTCGCGCGCGCCCGCTGCCGACCGCACCACGACCTGCGGCCGCTCCAGTACGGCGGTGCTGCCGCCCTGGTTCACGGTGACGGCCGGGGCGTTCGCCTTCTTGGTGTCGGCCGTGAGCGCGGCGGCGGTGCGGCCGACCTTGCTGCGGCTGCCGAAGAGCCATTCGGCGATGTATGCGAAGAAGGCCAGGGTGTAGACGGCCATCGACGAGTAGATCAGCGTGTTGCTGATGTTGGCGAGGTGCTCGTTGGTCGCGGTGGCCAACTCGGTTGCGGCGGCGAGAGTCACTTCTCAGCCCCTTCGGAGGGTGCTTCTTGGGGTTCGGGGGTGGGGTGCGGGGTGGTGTCCTCGGTCGACTCGGCCGGGGTCTGGTCGTACAGGATCCCTGCCAGTTCGCCCAGCTCCTCCGGCACCTTCGCCGATTCGCTGCGGCCCAGGCCGGCCATCTCCACGACCGTGATCCCGTCGGCGCCGCGCACCGCCCGTACCCACACCCGGCGGCGCTGGATGAACAGGGACGCGGCGAGGCCGAAGATCGCGGTGAGGGCGCCGGCGAGGGCCCAGCCACTGGCGGGCTGCTGGACGACCTGGAAGTTCGCCCACTGCTTGGTGCCCTCGTAGGTGACCGAACCGGCGCCGTTCGGGAGCTTCATGGTCTCGCCCGGCTTCAGGTTCTCCCTGAGCTCCTTGCCCTTGGCGTCCTTGAAGTCCTTCACATGCGACTTGTCGAGCTGGTACACGCTCTGCGGGATGCCCGAGTCGACGCCGAGGTCACCGTGGTACGGCGTGAGGTTGAGCACCGGGTTGTTGAGCGCGGGGAAGGTGGAGGCCGTCTCGCTGCCGACGGTGTAGGTCGGCAGGAAGAAGGCCGAGATGCCCAGCTGCTCGCTGACGCCCTTGGCGTTCTTGTAGCCGTCGAGGACCTTGATGACACCGGTGGAGGTGACGTTGGAGTCGAGCGGCAGCATCGCGACCGCGTCGTGGAAGACGACGTTGCCCTTGCCGTCCCGGACCGTGATGAGGGGGGCGTAGCCGTGGGCCGTGAGGTAGACCTTCGCGTCGCCGATCTCCAGCGGCTCGTTGACCTTGACGAGGGTCTTGTGGTCCTTGCCGTAGGCGCCCTCGCTGTAGGTGATGGCGGCCTGGTAGAGGCGCGGAGTGCCCTTGTTGGGGCCGCTGGTCTCGTAGGTGCCGGTGAACTTGTTCAGCGTGAAGCTGAGCGGCACCAGATCGCCGGTGTCGAAGAGGTTCCCGGACTTGAAGTCGTCGTACTGGGTGAGGGTGTTGGAGAAGCCGTCGCCCTCGACGACGAGCTTGTTGCCCTCGGACTTGAAGAGCTGCCCCCAGGCGAAGGCGGTCAGCATCACGATCAGCGCGATGTGGAAGGCGAGGTTGCCGACCTCGCGCAGATAGCCCTTCTCGCCGGCGACGTTGTCCCCGGTGAGGTGGGCGCGGAAGCGCTTCTTCCGCAGCAGGGCGAGCGCGGCCTCGCGGACCTGCTCGGGCTCGGCCGTGGTGCGCCAGGTGGTGTAGGCGGGCAGCCGGGTCAGCCGCTTCGGGGCGCCCGGCGGACGGCTGCGCAGCTGGCCCACGAACTGCCAGGTGCGGGGCACGATGCAGCCGATGAGGGAGACGAACAGCAGGATGTAGATCGCGGAGAACCACACCGAGCTGTAGACGTGGAAGAGGCCGAGCTTGTCGTAGACGTCCCCGAGGGTGGGGTTGTTCTTGACGAAGTCGGCGACCTTCGTGGCGTCGGTCCCGGTCTGCGGGATCAGCGAGCCGGGGATCGCGCCGAGCGCCACCAGCAGGAGCAGCAGCAGCGCGACCCGCATGGAGGTCAGCTGGCGCCAGAACCAGCGGGCCCAGCCGATCACCCCCAGCGAGGGAAGGTTGGGCGGGCCCTCGACCGGCGCGGTGGACAGCTGGGAGCCGGCGGCGCCGAGATCCTGGTCGCCGGCGGAGGCGTCCGCGGCGCCGGAGGCGTCGGAGGCGGCGGGCGTGGTCTTGCTCATGGATCAGATCCCCACAGTGAAGCCGGCGGACCAGGACTGGATGTCCTGCACAAGGCGGTCCCACGCGCCCGTCAGCAGCAGCAGTCCGGTCACGATCATCATGGTGCCGCCGATGCGCATGACCCAGGCGTAGTGGCGCTTGACCCAGCCGAAGGCGCCGAGCGCCTTGCGGAAGGCGACCGCGGCGAGCACGAAGGGCACGCCGAGGCCGAGGCAGTAGGCGACGGTCAGTATGGCACCGCGGCCCGCGCTGCCCTGCTGGGAGGAGAGGGCGATCACCGAGGCGAGGGTCGGGCCGATGCAGGGGGTCCAGCCGATGCCGAACAGCGCGCCGAGCAGCGGGGCGCCGAGCAGGCCCATCGTGGGCTTGTTGTGGAAGCGGAACTCCCGCTGGGTCATCCAGGGCATCAGGCCCATGAAGAAGACGCCCATGAGGATCATGAGCACGCCCAGCACCTTGGACAGCACGCTCTGGTTCTCCTGGAGCGTCTGCCCGAAGTAGCCGAACAGCGCCCCGCTGGAGACGAACACCGCGGTGAAGCCGAGCACGAACAGGGAGGCGCCGGCGACCATCCGGCCGCGCCGCGCCTCGGCCAGGTCGGTGCCGGTGACTCCGGTCACGTAGGACAGGTAACCGGGGACCAGCGGCAGGACGCAGGGCGAGAAGAACGAGACGAGGCCGCCGAGGACCGCGATGGGCAGGGCGAGCAGGAGCGCGCCGTTGAGGACGGTGCCGTTGTAGCCCGTCTCGGCGGCGAGCGTGACGACTGCGGTCACGTCACTTCTCCGCGAGGACCGGGTCGATCATCGTGCGCAGCTTGCTCTCGCTCAGCGCGGCCAGTGAGCGGGCGGCGATCTTCCCGTCCCGGTCGATGACGAGCGTGGAGGGCACGGCCTGCGGGTTGAGGGTGCCCTTGGCGAAGCGGAGCATCAGCTTGCCCGTCGGGTCGTACAGGCTGGGGAAGGTGATGCCCATGTCCTTCTCGAAGGCGCGGGCGTTCTGGACGCTGGTGTCGCGGGTGTTGACCCCGACGAACTGCACGTCCTGGTCCTTGAGCTTCTTGTAGACCGCTTCCAGGTTGGGCGCCTCCGCCCGGCACGGGGCGCACCAGGAGCCCCACATGTTGAGGACGACGACCTTGCCCTTGTAGTCGGCGACGTCGAGCTGTCCCCCGTCGACGGTCTTGCCGGACAAGTCGGGGGCGGTGCCCCGGTCGCCCTGCTTGGCGGTGGAGATGCCGTCCGCGCCCATGATGAAGTTCGTGTCGCCGCCACCGCCCGAGGTGCCGCCGGAGCTGCAGGCGGACAGGGTCAGCGCCGCCGCTGCGGCACCCGCGCTGAGCAGGACGGTTCGGACTCGGGAGCGACTACGACTGGCGGCACTCATGTGAAAAGTTTCGCATGCCCGTTCCGGGGCTCTCGGGCACCCCCCTTGTGGGCGGAAACCCGCATTTCAGGCGGCTTGTCACCGGCCCGTTCAGGCTGCGTTCGAGGGGGTGGCCGAGGTGTCCTTCAGGAACCCGTTCCAGCCACCGACGGGCGCCTGGCCGACATCGAGCGTACGGAGCTTGGCGAGGACCTCCGGCTTCTGTACGTCCATCCAGTCGACGAACTGCCGGAAGGAGACCATGCGGACGTCCGCGCCCTTCTCCTTCTCCCGCGCTATGTGCGTGAAGGCCTGCTCGACGGCGTCCATGTAGATGCCGCCGTTCCAGTGCTCGAAGTGGTTGCCGACGAAGAAGGGGGCGCGGTTTGTCTCGTAGGCCCGCCTGAAGCCGTCGATGTAGGCGCCGGCGGACTGCTTGCGCCAGGCCGGGTAGTTGTAGGCGGGCGCGTTGGTCGAGTTGATCGACTGGTTGGCGAGCATGTTGTAGTCCATGGACAGGACCTCGAAGCTGCGGCCGGGGAAAGGTATCTGCTGAAGCGGCAGGTCCCATATGCCGTCCTTCTTCTCGGGCCAGACCTGACGGCCGCCGGGCGAGGAGGCGTCGTAGCGCCAGCCGAGCTCGCGGGCGGTGGGCAGCAGGTTGTTCTGGCCGAGCAGGCAGGGAGTGCGGCCGCCGACGAGTTCCTTGTCGTAGTCGAAGGGCAGGGCCGGCAGGTCGGTCCAGCCGGTGTTGGTGCGCCACTCCTTGACGAAGGCCTTCGCCTGCTGGATCTCCGAGCGCCACTGCGCCGGCGTCCAGTTGCCGACGGTGCCGTAGCCGGAGCAGAAGTGGCCGTTGAAGTGGGTGCCGATCTCGTGCCCCTCGAGCCAGGCGCGCCGGACGTTCGTCAGGGTCGCCTTGACGTGCTCGTCGGTGAGGTAGCCGATGTCGGAGGCGCCCCGGGGGTTGTTCGGGGGGTCGTAGAGCCGCTTCTTCGACTCGGGCAGCAGATACAGCCCGGAGAGGAAGAAGGTCATGTGCGCGTCGTGCCGCTTGGCGAGGTCGAGGAAGCGCGGGAAGAGGCCGTTGCCGACCTCGCCTGCGCCGTCCCAGGAGAAGATGACGAACTGGGGCGGGGTCTGACCGGGCTCCAGCGGCACGGGCCTGCCGGGCTGGTGGGGCTGCTTGCCGGTGAAGGAGGTGGAGCCGTCGCCGATGGGGCGGGCGGTGGGGGTCGGCTTCTTGCCGGGCGTGGCGCCGGCGCCGTGGGTGACCCCGTCCGAGCCGTCCGACCCGGTGAGGGTTCCGCACCCCGACAGTCCTACGGCGGCCGCGGCACCCGCGCCGAGCCCGAGTGCTCCCCTTCGGGTGAGTGAGTGCATGCTTCCCCGATTCGTCACGTTCTCTGGTGGTCACCCAGTCAGAGGAGACGAGGAGGGGGGAAGGTTCCGGCACTATTTCCGGATTCAGTAACAGAAGCGCGCCCCACAGGGGCGCGGGGAACTGCGCGACCAGCCACGACGGGCCCGCAGCTCCCCACCGCCTTCCTGCTCGGTTTCCCGCGGAGCGCTACGCCCCGAAAGCCTTGCTCTTGCCCTTCACCGGCTTGGCGCCCGCCCGGAGATGAACCGGCACAAGATCGATCGCGGGCTCGCTGTAGCCGACGGAGACGATCCGGTCGCCCTGGTAGGTGAACGAGGTGAGCGAGGCGAGCGTGCACTGCCGCTTGCGCGGGTCGTGCCACAGCCGCCGCTTCTCGACCCACGACCGCACGATCCAGATCGGCAGCTGGTGACTGACGAGCACGGCTTCATGCCCCCGCGCCCGGTCCCGCGCCGCGTCCAGCGCGCCCTTCATCCGGACGACCTGGTCGACGTACGGCTCGCCCCACGACGGCTTGAAGGGGTTGACGAGGTGCTTCCAGTTGTCCGGGTTCTTCAGCGCCCCGTCGCCCACGCCGAAGGTCTTGCCCTGGAAGACGTTCTCGGCCTCGATGAGCCGCTCGTCGGTCGCGATGTCGAGGCCGTGCGCCTTGGCGATCGGCGTGGCGGTCTCCTGCGCGCGCTCCAGCGGGGAGGCGCCGACGTGGGTGATGTCCCGGGAGGCGAGGTGCTCGGCGACCCGGTCGGCCATCTGCCGCCCGAGCTCGGAGAGGTGATAGCCCGCGAGACGGCCGTACAGCACCCCGTCGGGGTTGGCGACCTCGCCGTGCCGCATCAGGTGGACGACGGTGATGTCGCTGTTGGTCGAGGTGCTCATGCTGCCGTGGCCTCCGCCGCCGCTCGGGCCGCCGCCGGAAGGGCGTCGGCGATCCGCTGAACCGCCTGCTCGTCGTGGGCCGCGGACACGAACCACGACTCGAAGGAGGACGGCGGCAGGTAGACGCCGTTCTCCAGAAGGGAGTGGAAGAACGCGGTGAACCGGAAGGACTCCTGCGTCCTGGCGTCCTCGTAGTTGCGCACCGGCCTCTCGGTGAAGAAGACCGAGAACATGTTGGAGGCGTTCTGCACGGTGTGCGCGACGCCTTCCTTGCCGAGTGCCTCGGAGACCAGCGACTGGATCTGCCCGGAGACGGCGTCGATCCTGGTGTAGACGGCGTCGTCGAGCAGCCGCAGCTGGGCGAGCCCCGCGGCGGTGGCGACGGGGTTCCCGGAGAGGGTGCCGGCCTGGTAGACGGGCCCGGCGGGGGCGAGGTGGGCCATGACGTCCGCGCGCCCCCCGAAGGCGGCGGCCGGGAAGCCGCCGCCCATGACCTTCCCGAAGGTCATGAGGTCGGGCCGGACGCCGTCGATGCCGTACCAGCCGGCCCGGCTGGTCCGGAACCCGGTCATCACCTCGTCGGAGATGTAGAGGGCGCCGTTCTGCGCGCAGGCGTCCTTCAGTCCCTGGTTGAACCCGGGCAGGGGCGGCACGACGCCCATGTTGCCGGGCGAGGCCTCGGTGATCACACAGGCGATCTCACCGGGGTGCCGGTGGAAGGCCTCGTGGACGGCTTCGAGGTCGTTGTACGGCAGCACGATGGTGTCGCCGGCCTGGGCACCGGTGACGCCGGGGGTGTCGGGCAGCGCGAAGGTGGCCACGCCGCTTCCGGCCGCGGCCAGCAGCGAGTCGACGTGACCGTGGTAACACCCGGCGAACTTGATGACCTTGGTGCGCCGGGTGAAGCCGCGGGCCAGCCGGATCGCGGACATGGTGGCCTCGGTCCCGCTGGAGACGAGCCGCACCTGGTCGACGGGCTCGACGCGGGCCACGATCTCCTCGGCGAGCGCGACCTCGCCCTCACCGGGTGTGCCGAAGGAGGTGCCCTTCGACACCGCCTCCTGGACGGCGGCGATCACCTCGGGGTGCGAGTGCCCGAGGATCATGGGACCCCAGGAGCAGACGAGGTCGACGTACTCCCGCCCGTCGGCGTCCGTCATATAGGGCCCGGTGCCGGACACCATGAAGCGGGGGGTGCCGCCCACGGCACGGAAGGCGCGGACCGGGGAGTTCACGCCGCCGGGTGTGACGGCGGACGCGCGGTCGAACAGGGCCTGCGAGACAGGCGCATCGTACGAATAGGGCAATTCACTCATATCCTGCGACTACTCCGACCTTCTCCGGTTTGTTCGGCTTTCTCGACTCCGTTGCCGGTGACCACCTCAGGGTAGGCCAGCCCTCGAAAGCCCCCGGCTTCCCACGATCTGCGAAACTGGATGCAGATACACACAGCTCACGGAGACGATGGCACGGAGCCGTTTGTTCAAGGGCTGCGAAGATCCTGCGGACAGGTGTTTCAACGCACGTTTCGGCGCGCGGCCGTGGGGGAGGTCACTGACACGATGATCGGGTTGCGCGGCGGGGCCTGCGCGTCCTAGAAAAGCAGTCGGGTGGAGATATGCATCGCGGTGGCGGACTGGGCGAGGGGACTGATGACCTGGGTCCTCGACGTGCCCGGCGGGGAAGGCACCGGCGCGAGGCGGAGGAAGCGGCCGAGACACGTCAGGGACGCGGTGCCTCGGGCACCCCGGATGAGTCGGAACGCGACGAACGACGTATCGAACGTCGGATCGATCCGTTGAGGGCGGGAAGCAGGAATGGTGGTCGGGTGGGGGTGACGTACAAGTACTTCGGCGCGCCCGACGGCGCGACCGCGGCCCGCGTCCCGATCTCGATGCGCCCCGAGGAACTCGGCGGCGACGAGCTCGGGATGAACGGCATGTTCACCAAGATCAAGCCGGAGACCATGGCGGCCATGGTCCTCACCGGCATCGAGGGCGTCCCCCTCCACAAGGTCCCCCCGCTCGAACTGGTCGTCCTGCACCCCGACTACGCGGTGGTCAAGCTCCCCATGACGGTCGTGGACCCGCTGCGCGGGATAGGCGAGGAAGCGGTCGGCGCGGCGGCGTTCATCTGGTCCACGGTCCCGGACCGGGGCGGCCCGAGGGACGCGTTCAACGTCTACCAACTGCTGCACGAGTGGCAGGACTTCAGCCATCGGCTGCATGAGGCGGGGCATCAGCCCTATTGCCTTGTGTGGCCGTGAGCCGGGGTTTCGGCACAGCAGTGGGCGGGGTCCGAGGACCCCGCCCTTTTCCGTGCCGGGGAGCGCTCAGGCCGCCTTGCGGCCCTTCTCCGTGTGCGCCCGGATGATGTCCGCGTACCGGTGTCCCGTCCCCTTGATCGTGCGCCGCTGGGTCTCGTAGTCGACATGGACCAGGCCGAAGCGCTTGTCGTAGCCGTAGGCCCACTCGAAGTTGTCCAGCAGGGACCAGGCGAAGTAGCCGGCCAGGGGGGCGCCCTTGCGGGCGGCGGACGCGCAGGCGGCCAGGTGGTCGATCAGGTACTCCTGGCGTTCCGGGTCGTCGATCGTCCCGTCGGGGCGTACGACGTCGGGGTAGGCGGAGCCGTTCTCGGTGACGTAGAGCCTGCGGGCGCCGTACTCGTTCGTGAGCCGGAGCAGGAGGGTCTCGATGCCGTTGGCGTCGATCTCCCAGTCCATGCCGGTGCGCGGCACCCCGGGGCGGGCGACCTGGCGGGCTCGCGGGGCCGGTCCCGTGGGGTCGTCGGCGACGGTGACCGGCATGTAGTAGTTGAGGCCGAGCCAGTCCAGGGGTGTGGCGATGACCGCCGAGTCGCCCGGCTTCTCCGGGAGTTCGACGCCGTAGACCTCGCGCATGTCCGCCGGGAAGCCCCGGCCGTGGACCGGGTCGAGCCACCAGCGGTTGGTGTGGCCGTCCATGCGGCGGGCCGCGTCGAGGTCCTCCGGGGCGTCGGTGGCCGCGTGGACGGTGGAGAGGTTGGTGACGATGCCGACCTGGGCGGACGGGGACGCGGCGCGGATCGCCCGCGCGGCCAGGCCGTGACCGAGGAGCAGGTGGTAGGAGGCGCGGACGGCGGCCGTGAGGTCGGTCAGGCCGGGGGCCATCGTGCCTTCCAGGTGGCCGATCCACGCCGAGCACAGCGGTTCGTTGAGGGTGGTCCAGTGGTGCACCCGGTCCCCCAGCCGCCCGGCCACGACCGAGGCGTACGCGGCGAAGTGCTCCGCGGTGTCGCGCGCGGGCCAGCCGCCGCGGTCCTGGAGCACCTGGGGCAGGTCCCAGTGGTAGAGGGTGACGGACGGGGTGATGCCGGCGGCCAGCAGGGCGTCGATCAGCTCGTCGTAGAAGTCGAGGCCCTTGGGGTTGACCGGCCCGTCACCCCCGGGGATCACGCGCGGCCAGGCGACGGACAGCCGATAGGCGTTGGTGCCGAGCCGGCGCATCAGGTCGATGTCCTCGCGCCAGCGGTGGTAGTGGTCGCAGGCGACGTCGCCGGTGTCGCCGCCCGCGATCTTGCCGGGGGTGTGCGAGAAGGTGTCCCAGATCGACGGCGAGCGGCCGTCCTCCGACACGGCTCCCTCGATCTGGTAGGCCGCCGTGGCCGTGCCCCACAGGAAGTCGTGCGGGAGTGCGGCGAGGTCGATGCTCACGAAAGTCCTTTCACGATGGGTCACTTGACGGCGCCCGCCGTCAGCCCGGCGACGAGATAGCGCTGGAGCAGCAGGAACCCGGCGACCACGGGGACGCTGACGACCAGCGAGGCCGCCATGATCTGGTTCCAGTACACGTTGTTGAGCGTGGAGTAGCCCTGGAGGCCGACGGCGAGGGTGCGGGTGGTGTCGTTGGTCATCACCGACGCGAAGAGCACCTCGCCCCAGGCGGTCATGAAGGCGTAGACGGCGACCGCGACGATCCCGGGGATCGCGGCGGGCACGACGACCCGGAAGAGCGCGCCGAGCGGCCCGCAGCCGTCGACCAGCGCGGCCTCGTCCAGATCGCGCGGGACCGAGTCGAGGTACCCGATCAGCATCCAGATCGAGAACGGCAGGGAGAAGGTCAGATACGTCAGGATCAGCCCGCCGCGCGACCCGAACAGCGCGATGCCGGTGGCGTTGCCGATGTTGACGTAGATGAGGAAGAGGGGCAGCAGGAAGAGGATGCCCGGGAACATCTGCGTGGACAGCACGGTGACCGTGAAGACGCGCTTGCCGCGGAAGTCGTAGCGGCTGACGGCGTACGCGGCGAACACCGCGATCACCACCGAGCAGACGGTCGCCGCGCCCGCCACGATCAGCGAGTTCACGAAGTACCGGGCGAGCGGGATGGTCGACCAGATGTCGATGTACGGCCGGAAGGTCACCTTGCTGGGCAGCCAGTGGAATTCGCCCGTGACGTCGGCGAGCGGCTTCAGCGAGCTGGAGACCATCACGTAGACCGGCAGCAGGACGAAGCCGGTGAGCAGGGTGAGGAAGATCCGCCGGGACCAGAAGAACGACCGCGGCGGCGCCATGGGTGAGTTGGTGCTAGGCATCGGCCGGCTTCCTTCCCCGGGAGGTCAGCAGGAGGTAGACGCCCGTCACCACGAGCAGGAACAGCAGCAGGAGCACGGACATGGCGGAGCCGGTGCCGAAGTTCCAGGTGACGAAGGACGCCTGATAGATGTGGACCGAGATGAGGTCCGCGGCCTCCGGGGCCGACTTGCCGAACAGGACGTACGGCGTGTTGAAGTCGTTGAACGTCCACAGGAACAGCACCAGCAGCAGCACCTGGTTGACCGGCCGCAGGGACGGGAGCGTGATGCGGCGGATCTGCTGCCACATACCGGCGCCGTCCAGGGCGGCCGCCTCGTACAGCTCGCCGGGGATGTTCTGCAGTCCGGCCATGACGATGAGGAAGGCGAACGGCCAGCCCTTCCACACCGAGACGGTCAGCAGCGCCCAGAAGCTGTTGTCGCCGATGAGCCAGAAGGACGGCTTGTCGGTGAGGTGCAGCTGGTCGTGCAGGACGTGGTTCACCAGGCCGTTGTCGTGCTGGAACATGAACACCCAGGTGATGACGGCCGCGTAGACCGGCAGGGCGTACGGGATGAGGAACAGCGCCCGCAGCAGGCCCCGGCCGCGGAAGGTGTCCTGGAGGAAGACCGCCGCCGCCGTGCCGATCAGCCAGCACAGGCCGACCGACAGCAGCGTGAAGGCCACGGTGACGAGGAACGAGTGCAGCAGGGCCTCGCCGACCGGGGCGTCGAAGTCTACCGACACCTTGTAGTTGTCGAGTCCGGACCAGGGCGCGGCGCCCCAGTCCCGGATGTAGAACTGCGTGAGCTCCTTGAAGCTCATCACGATGCCGATCACCATCGGCACCAGATGGACCAGGAGTTCGAGGAGCAGGGCCGGCAGCAGGAGCAGATACGGCAGCCCGACGCGGCGGATCCTTCCGGGGCGGCGGCGGGGACCGGGCTGCACCGCCCCGGAAGGGGTCTTGTGCACCGCGGCCTCCGCGGCAGTGGTGGTGGTCATCGTGCTCACTTCGTCGGCATCTGCTGCTGGGCCTTCTCCAGCGCCGCCTTGACCGACTCGGTGGTGACCGCGCGTCCGGCGGCCGCGTCGGCGAACAGGTCCTTGACGGCGGTTCCCACGGCCGTCTCGAACTGCGACTCGTCGGCGACCTGGGGCAGGGCCGCGGCGCTCGTGGCGAGAGTGTCCTTGAGCACCTTGTTGGCGCCCGTGCTGAACACGCTCTCCGCCTGCACGGTCTTCACCGGCGGGATGGAGCTGTACGCGGTGTTGAGGATCTTCTGCTCGGCGTCGCCGGTCATGAACTTCACGAACTTCTTGGCGCCGTCGATGTTGTCGGTGTTCTTGAAGACGGCCAGGTTGATGCCCATGACGGCCGAGTTGACCTGGGTGCCGGTGCCGGGCGTGCCGGACTGCACCGGCACGGGGGCGATGCCGTACTTGTCCGCGCTCATGCCCTGCGACTCGAGGTTGGCGGACGCGGACTGCCACAGCAGCATGGCCTGGTTGCCCTTGGCGAAGTCGCTCACGGACTGGTTCTGGGCGTACTCGGCGTCGCCGGTCGGGATGACCTTGTCCTTGGCCATGAGGTCGACGTACTGCTTGACCGCGGCCACCACGTTGTCGTTGGTGAAGTCGGGCTCGCCGTCGGAGGTGAAGAAGTCGGCGCCGTGCTGCTTGGCGAAGACGAACACGTGGTGGATGTTCTCCGAGAGGTTCGCCCCCTCGGCGCCGAGCGCGGACTTGCCCTTGGCCTGGATCTTCTTGCCGTCGGCGATCAGCTCGTCCCAGGTGGCCGGGGGCTTGGTGATGCCGGCGTCGGCGAAGATCTCCTTGTTGTAGTAGAGGGCGTAGGCCATGGAGTAGAGCGGGACGGCGGCCGGGTCCTGTCCCTGGGCGCCGGTGGAGCCGAGGGCGGAGTCGACGAAGCGGTCCTTGCCGCCGATCGCGGCGAAGTTCTTGGCGTCCCAGGGCAGCAGCGCGCCGGTGGCCTGGAGGGAGGCGCTCCAGGTGTTGCCGATGTTGAGGACGTCGGGGCCCTGTCCGGAGGTGGTCGCGGTGAGGATCCGGTTGAGCAGGTCGGACCAGGGGACGACCTCGACCTTCACCTTGATGCCGGTCTGCTTCTCGAACTTGTCGAGCTCGGGCTGGAGCACCTTCTTGTCGACCTCGATGCTGGCGCCCTGGTTGGAGGCCCAGTAGGTCAGGGTCTTCGGCGAGTCGTTGGACCCGCCGCTCGTCGACGAGCCGCCGCCGCAGGCGGTCACGAGAGTCATGAGGGAAACGGTGACCGCCCCGGCGGCCGCGGCTCGGGTTCTGCGCATGGCTCTGGAGTCCCTTCCAGGGGAGACCTCCGGATGCGTTCGCTTCTCGAACACCGCCCCGGAGTTAATTTATGGCGTGATTTAAGACGCGAAGGAAAGTCGCGTCAAGAGTCGGCGCAGCGGTATCTTGCAGGTCGAGGCTGCTTCGGAAGGGATCCACATGGCGGGGCGGAACGGGCGGACGGTGCGTGACCTGCGGCGCGGCAATCGGGCCGCGGTGCTGCGGCGGCTGTATTTCGACGGGCCGATGAGCCGCTTCGAGCTGGCCCCGGCCACCGGTCTGAGCGGCGGCTCCATCAGCAACGTGGTCGCGGAACTGGTCGAGGACGGGCTGGTCGAGGAGGCCGGCACCGTCGAGTCCGACGGCGGCCGCCCCCGCACCCTGCTGCGCGTCGCCCCCGCCGGCGGCCACATGATCGGCGTCGACGTCGGCGAGACCCGCGTCCGCGTCGAGCTGTTCGACCTCACCCTGACCGAACTCGCCCGCACCGAAAGGCCCCTGGAACACCACGGCTACGACGTCGAGGTCGTCGTCGGTCACATCCGCGACGGCATCGCCGAGGTCCTCGCCGACACGGACGTCACCCCCGAACAGCTCCTGGGCGTCGGCATCGGGGTCCCCGGCATCGTGGCCCGCACGCCCGGGCAGGGCGCGGTGGTCCACGGGCAGACGATCGGCTGGGACGCCGTCCCGCTGGAGTCCCTGCTGCGTTCGACCTGTGAACTCCCCGACTCCGTCCCGTTCTTCATCGACAACGGCGCCCGCACGCTCGGCCAGGCCGAGCTGTGGTTCGGCGCCGGCCGGGGCGCCCGCAACGCGGTCGTCGTCCTCTTCGGCTCGGGCGTCGGCGCCTGTCTCGTCACCGAGGACGTGGACCACGGCCGCCCCCTGGAGTGGGGACACATGACCGTGCAGGTCAGGGGGCGCCGCTGCCGCTGCGGCGCCCTGGGCTGCCTGGAGGCCTACGCGGGCGCGGGGGCGCTCGTCGACCGCTGGCGCGAGGCGGGCGGCCGGCCGCCCGAGGGCGCCGACGAGGAGACCGCGCTGGCCGCGCTGCTCACCGCCGCCTATCCGACGGGGCGCGCCGAGGCCGATGCGACGGGAGGCGCCGAGGCCGAACCGACGGAGGGCGCCGCGGACCGTCCGACCCGGGGCGGCGAGGCCGACCCCGCCACCGCCCACCCGGCCGGACACGCCGAGCCCGATCCCACGGCCCTCGCCGTCCTGGAGGAGACCGCCGAGTACGTCGGCGCGGGCCTGTCCGACCTGGTCAACCTCTTCCAGCCCGAACGCATCCTCATCGGCGGCTGGGCCGGCCTCCAGCTCGGCCGACGCTTCCTGCCGGCCGTGCGCCGGTACGCCGACGCGTACGCGCTGCGCCACCCCGCCGAACGGGTCTCCGTCGACCTCGGCGAACTCGGCCCGGACGCGGTCACGGTCGGCGCGGCGAGCCTGCCCCTGACCGACTTCTTCGCCGCGGGCGGGCGCCGGGGTACGCGCGGCCGCGAACGCGAGGCGGCGAAGGGCTGACCGGGCGGCCCGGCCCGGTCAGGCCACCGGGTCGAGGAACGTCAGCACGGAGGCGTCCTCCTCGATCAGCGGGGTGAGCGCGGCGTTGAACGGACCGCCGTACGGGGCGTTCAGGTGCGCCTGGAAGGCGTCCTCGTCCCGGTAGACCTCGAAGATCCAGAAGGCGCGCGGGTGGGACGCCTTGGTGTAGACGTCGAAAGCGAGGTTGCCTTCCTCGGCCCGCACCTGGTCGGCGTACTCCACGATCATGCGGGCGACCTCGTCCTGCGCCCCCTCACGGGCGGTGAACTCGGCGAGCAGGGTCTTCTTCACGGATGCGTGTCCTTGTCCGTCGCGGTGGCCCCGACGAGTGTCAACGTTGACTTGTGTCATCGATGACAGCCGTGGGTCTGCATGATGAGCGCAACGCGATCGATACGTCAACGGTTCGGGCGCGAAACGGGCGGCCGCCCTCACCGTTGCGGACTTGTGACTGGCGCGGGGCATTGACGCCGCCGGGAGACGGGGTCATCATCCTCGGCAGTGTCAACGATGACATAAGTCAACGATGACACCCAGGGACGGCATGCTCCGATGCCGCCGCTCGCCCGCAATCCCGCTGGAGTCGTCCATGTCTCGCACCCCTCGACTGCCCTCCTCCCTGATCAGAGTCGCCGCGTGCACCTCGGTCGCGGCGCTCGCCCTGACGGCCTGCGGTTCCGGCTCCGGATCGGACTCCGTCGGCGCCGGTTCGGGCAAGGTCAAGGTCGGACTGATCACCAAGACCGACACCAACCCGTTCTTCGTGAAGATGAAGGAAGGCGCGGAGAAGGCCGCCAAGAAGGACGGCGTCCAGCTCATGACCGCCGCGGGCAAGTTCGACGGGGACAACGCCGGTCAGGTCACCGCCATCGAGAACATGGTGGCCGCCGGGGTGAAGGGCATCCTGATCACCCCGAGCGACTCCAAGGCGATCGTGCCCGCGATAGCCAAGGCGAAGGCCAAGGGCGTGCTGGTCATCGCCCTGGACACGCCGACCGAGCCGGAGAGCGCGGTCGACGCCCTCTTCGCCACCGACAACCTCAAGGCCGGCGAGCTGATCGGCGAGTACGCCAAGGCCGCGATGAAGGGCAAGGCGGCCAAGATCGCCACCCTCGACCTCGCCCCCGGCGTCTCCGTCGGCGTCCAGCGGCACAACGGGTTCCTCAAGGGCTTCGGTGCCGCCGAGAAGGACGTCGCGTGCGCCCAGGACACCGGCGGCGACCAGGCCAAGGGCCAGACCGCGATGGAGAACTGCCTCCAGAAGGAGCCCGGCATCAACCTCGTCTACACCATCAACGAGCCGGCCGCGCTCGGCGCGTACACCGCGCTGAAGGCCAAGGGCCGGGAGAAGGACGTACTGATCGTCTCCGTCGACGGCGGCTGCACCGGCACCCAGGCCGTCAAGGACGGGAAGATCGCGGCCACTTCGCAGCAGTACCCGCTGAAGATGGCCGCCGAGGGCGTCAACGCCGTGGTGACGTACGCGAAGGACGGCAAGAAGGCGTCCGGCTACACCGACACCGGCGTCACCCTGATCACCGACAAGGCCCAGACGGGCGTCGCCTCCAAGGACACCGCCTTCGGCCTGGAGAACTGCTGGGGCTGAGCCCCGCCCCGGGGACCGTACGACCTCGCCCCGCCGCTGAGCGGGGCGGCCGGCCCCGCACCTCCCCGCCCCGGGGACGGCCGCCCCCTTGTCCTCCCACCAGGACTTCTGTCTTCCGACAAGGACTTCGCATGACCGCCACGTCCACGCCCCCGAGCACCTCCTCGCCGTACGCCGAACTCAAAGCGCCGACCACGGCCCGCAGACTGCTCACGGCACCGACCACGGGCCCGCTGGTCGCTCTCCTGCTCGCCTGTGTCTTCTTCGCCGTCTCGACCGACCAGTTCCTCACCGGCGGGAACTTCTCGCTGATCGTGCAGCAGGTCATGGTCGTCGGCACCCTCGCCATCGGCCAGACCCTGATCATCCTCACCGCGGGCATCGACCTGTCGTGCGGAGCGGTGATGGCGTTCGGCAGCATCGTGATCGCCAAGATGGCCGCCGAGGGCTCGCTGCCGCCGCTCCTCGCCATCGCGCTGGGCCTGGTCGTCTGCGGCGGCTTCGGTCTCGTCAACGGGCTGTTGGTGCAGAAGATCCCGCTGCCGCCGTTCATCGTCACCCTCGGCATGCTCAACGTGGCGTTCGCGCTGACCCACATCTACTCCGAGGAGCAGACGGTCACCAACCTGCCCGGACCGCTGACGGCCCTCGGGCAGACCTTCCCGATGGGCCACACCGACATCACCTACGGCTCCCTGGTCACCATCGCCCTGTTCCTCCTGCTCGCCTACGCGCTGAGCAGCACCGGCTGGGGCCGGCACGTCTACGCCCTGGGCAACAGCCAGGAAGCCGCGCGGCTGAACGGCATCCGCACCTCCCGGCTGACCATCGGCGTCTACACCGTCGCCGGTCTCCTCTACGGCGTCGCCGCCCTGCTGCTCATCTCCCGCACCGGAGTCGGCGACCCGCAGGCGGGCCAGACCGACAACCTCGACAGCATCACCGCCGTGGTCCTCGGCGGCACCAGCCTCTTCGGCGGCCGCGGCTCGGTGCTCGGCACCTTCATCGGCGTCCTCATCGTCGGCGTCTTCCGCAACGGGCTCCAACTGATGGGCGTCGCCTCCATCTACCAGACCCTGATCACCGGTGTGCTGGTGATCCTCGCGGTGACCGTCGACCAGATCTCCCGGAAGAAGGCCCGATGAGCGCCCTCGCCTCCCCCACCCCCGTCCTCCAGGCCCGCGGTCTCGTCAAGCGCTACGGCCAGGTCACCGCCATCGACGGCGCCGACTTCGACCTGCTGCCCGGCGAGGTGCTCGCCGTCATCGGCGACAACGGCGCCGGAAAGACCAGCCTGATCAAGGCCCTCACCGGTGCGGTGACACCGGACGCGGGCGAGATCCGTCTCAACGGCGAGCCCATCCACTTCTCCGGCCCGCAGAGCGCCCGCGCCCACGGCATCGAGACGGTCTATCAGGACCTGGCCGTGGCCGCCTCGATGGACATCGCGTCCAACGTCTTCCTCGGCCGCGAGCTGCGCCGGCCCGGTGTCCTCGGGAGCGTGTTCCGCATGCTCGACAAGAAGCGGATGCGCCAGGAGGCCGCCGAGCACATGGCCGACCTGAAGATCGGCCTGCGGTCGCTGACCCAGGCGGTCGAGACCCTGTCCGGAGGGCAGCGGCAGGCCGTGGCGGTCGCCCGTTCCGTCGCCTGGGCCCGCAGTGTCGTCGTCATGGACGAGCCCACCGCCGCGCTCGGCGTCAAGGAGTCGGGACAGGTCCTCGACCTCATCCGCCGGGTCCGGGACAGGGGCATGCCGGTCGTCCTGATCAGCCACAACATGCCGCACGTCTTCGAGATCGCGGACCGGATCCACGTCCACCGGCTGGGCCGGCGGGCCGCCCTGATCAAGCCCTCCGACTACTCCATGGCGGAGGTCGTCGCCATCATGACCGGCGCGCTCACCGTCGATGAGGCCGGAGGTACTGTCGTAGCGGATTCCGAGGCCGCGAAGGCCGCGGGCGTCCAGGCCACCTGACCACAGCACTCGACACTCGACGGCATCCGGCCGAGGCCGCGGCCGGAACCGACGAGCACAGGAGACGGTTTCCTCCATGGCAGCGAACCGCCGCCCGACCCTGGCCGACGTCGCCCGCGAAGTGGGCGTCAGCGCCAAGACGGTGTCCCGCGTTCTCAACGAGGACGGACCCGCGTCGGCCGAGACCAGGGAACAGGTGCTGGCCGCCGTGGCCAAGCTCGGCTTCCAGCCGAACCTGATGGCCCGCAACATCCGCGTCGGCGGCCCCGACACCACGATCGGTCTGGTCATCCCGGACCTCGGCAACCCGTTCTTCGGCGCGGTGGCCCGCAGCATCGAGGACACGGTCCGCGACCGTGGACTGACCCTGCTCATGGGTTCCTCGGCGGACGAACCGGACCGGGAACGCGCCCTGACGGACAAGTTCCTGGCTCGTCGCGTCAGCATCCTGCTGGTCGTGCCGTCCGTCGGCGCCGACCACTCCCACCTCAAGACGCACCGCGCGACGGGACTGCCCGTCGTGTTCCTCGACCGCCCCGGAGCGGGCCTGGCCGCCGACAGCGTCGTCAGCTCCAACCGCACCGGCGCCCACGACGGCGTCGCCCATCTGATCGCCCACGGCCATCGGCGCATCGGCTTCGTCGGCGACCTGCCGGTCAAGCTCTACACCCGCCGTGAGCGTCTCGCCGGGTACCGCGAGGCCCTCGACCGGGCCGGCCTCCCCTACGACCGGTCGCTGGTCACCAACGCCCATGACCAGCAGGGGGCTTCGGCCGCGACCTCCCAGCTCCTCGAGCTGGCCGATCCCCCCACCGCCCTGTTCGCCGGCAACAACATCGTCGCCCTGGGGATAGTCGCCGAACTCGCCCGCAGCAGGCGCAAGGACGTCGCCGTCGTCTCCTTCGACGACGTCCCGCTGGCCGAAGCGCTCGAACCGGCCCTGACCGTCGTCGCCCAGGACCCCGAGGAGATCGGCAGAACGGCGGCGACCACGGCACTGTCCCGCCTCGACGGCGACCGCAGCCGGGCCCGGACCATCACCGTCCCGACCCGCCTGATCGTGCGCGGCTCGGGTGAGCGGCCCGCCCCGGAGTTGCAGCGGGCCTGACCCGTCAGCCCGCCTGCCCCGGCACCTCCTTCATCTCGTTCACGACCGCCCGCTGAGTGATCGCGATCGTGAAGTTCACGGTGCCCTTCGGGAAGGTCTCGCTCGGCTCGACCTGCACACTGCGCTCACCGAGGAACGCGTACGTCTTCTTGTCGAAGATCCACTCCGTGCGCTGTCCGCTCTGCTCGTCGAGCCGCGCGACGGCGACGCCGTGGCGGCCCGTCGCGTCCACCGCGACGACCCCCGGGATCCTGGCGGCGGCCTTGTAGAGCGCGGGGGTGAGGTCCGCGGGCGGGTAGCTCTCGGTCAGCCAGGCACAGCACCAGGACCTCGCGTTCGGGGCGTCTCAGCGAGCCGAGTGCGGTCAGCGTGGCGGCGATCCGGCGCCGGTCGTCCACCCGCCCCGCGGTCTCCTCGGCATGGTCGGCAACCTCTACGACACCCGCCTGGACCGCCGCGCTCGCCGCGGCCCGGTAACGCCGGTTGCCGTGGCCGTGGGAGCGGGAGACGTTCGTGGCGATGCCGAGCAGCCACGGCCGCAGCGAACCCCCTTCGGCCTCGATCGAGTCCCGGCGCCGCCATGCCTCCATGAACGTGGCCGACATGACGTCCTCGGCCACGGACCAGTCGGCGGTCAGCCGGAAGGCGTGGTTGTACACCGAGCGGGCGCACTGGCCGTAGAGCTCCGCGAAGGCGTCCGGATCCCCGGCCCGTATCCGGGTTCGCATATCTGTGGTCACGTCCTCAACTGCGCGTCCGGATCACCGAGCTCCAGTGACCCGCGTCACATCTCAGCTAATGTTGTGCACTTTATTGACGACGGTCACTAGACAGCCTAATTTCACGGTGTCCTTCCCCCCGCTCAAGGGAGACCGCGATGTCCCCGTCCCCCACCGCATCGGAACGCAGCCGCCAACTCCGCCGAGTCGCCCTCTCCGGACTGCTCGGCACCGCCGTCGAGTTCTACGACTTCCTCGTCTACGGCACCGTCGCCGCACTCGTCTTCGGCGAACTGTTCTTCCCCGGCGCCGACCCCGCAGTCGGCACGATCGCCGCGTTCGGCACCTTCGCCGCCGGATATGTGGCCCGCCCGATCGGCGGCATCGTCTTCGGGCACTTCGGCGACCGCCTCGGCCGCAAGAACATGCTGCTGCTCACCATGGGCCTGATGGGCGGTGCCAGTTTCCTCATCGGCCTGCTGCCCACGTACGACACCATCGGCGTCTGGGCGCCGGTCCTGCTGATCACCCTGCGCGTGCTGCAGGGCATCGCCATCGGCGGTGAGTGGGGCGGCGCGACCCTGATGGTCGTGGAGCACGCGGGCGACAAGCGCCGCGGTCTGTGGTCCAGTTTCACGCAGATGGGAGCCCCGCTCGGCTCCCTGATCTCCGCCGCCGTGGTCGCGATGGTCTCCACCCTCCCCAAGGACCAGTTCGCGGCCTGGGGTTGGCGCGTGCCGTTCCTGCTGAGCGTGCTGCTGCTCGGCGTCGGCCTGTTCGTCCGCCTCCAGGTGGTCGAGAGCCCGCTGTTCGCCGAGGTGAAGAAGGACCGCGCCGAGTCGAGGCTCCCCATCCTCGACGTCCTGCGCCACCCGCGCCCGGTGCTGCTGGCCTGCTGTGTCGGCATCGGCGCCTTCACCGCCCAGTCCCTGCTGACCAGTTACCTGATCGCGTACGCCACCGGCATCGGCTACCCCCGCCCCCAGGTGCTCACCGCGCTCACCGTCTCCGCCGCGGTCGCCCTGGTCGTCCTGCCCTGCGCCTCCGCGCTCTCCGACCGGATCGGCCGCCGCCCGGTCGTCCTCACCGGCGCGATCCTGTCCGCCGCGACCGCCTTCCCCGTCCTCGCTCTGGTCGACTCCAAGTCGTCGGGAGCACTGATCCTGGCCGTCGTCATCGGCCACGGCATCTCCCAGTCGCTGATGTACGGCCCGCTGGGTGCCCTGTTCAGCGAGATGTTCGGCACCCGGGTCCGCTACACGGGCGCCTCCCTCGGCTACCAGGGCGCGACGCTGGTCGGCGCCGGCTTCTCCCCGATGATCGCCGGAAGCCTGGTCGCGAGCAGTGGCAACGGCACCCCCGTCGCCCTCCTGCTGTGCGGCGGCTCGCTGATCACCGCGCTGACCGTGTGGTTCGTCCGCGAGACGAGCCGTACCTCGCTCGGCGAGGAATCCGCCCCCGAACTCCCCACCACCCCCCACACGGAGGAGATCACCGCATGAGGCACCGCACCCGCATCGCCTGCACGGCGGCCCTGCTGCTCACCCTGACCACCGCACCCGCCGCCACGGCGGCCGACGCGGGCCCCACCCACGTGGACGGCCGACTCCCCTCCGGGGCCACGTACATGATGGACGTCCCCACCACATGGAACGGCACCCTCCTCCTCTTCAGCCACGGCTACAACGCAGGCCCGGCGAACCCCGCCCAGGACGCCCCGGACGCCCCCACCAAGGCCCTTCTCCTCCAGCAGGGTTACGCCCTCATCGGCTCCTCGTACGCCAGCACCGGCTGGGCGGTGACGGACGCGGTTCCCGACCAGATGGCCACCCTGAGCGCCTTCACCGACCGCTTCGGCCAGGCCTCCCGCACCCTCGCCTGGGGACGGTCGTACGGCGGCCTGGTCACCACCGCGATCGCCGAGCGTCACCCGGACCGGATCGACGGCTCGCTCTCGATGTGCGGCCTGGTCCACGGCGGCGTCGCCAACTGGAACAACACCCTCGACCCGGTGTTCGCCCTCAAGACGCTCCTGGGATCCGACGTCCCCCTGGTGGACCTCCCGACCCAGCAGGCGGCCACCGACGCGGCGAACACCCTGACCGCCACGGTCGACTCGGCGCAGTCCACGGCCGAGGGCCGGGCCAGGATCGCCCTCGCCGCCGCCCTGCACAACATCCCGGTCTGGAACGCGCCCACCCAGACCCGCCCGGCCGCCACCGACTGGGACGCCCAGCAGGCCAACCAGTACGACGCCGTCAAGGGGCTGCTGAAGATCGCCGCCTTCAACCGGCGCCAGGAGGCCGAGGTCCGCGCGGGCGGCAACATGTCCTGGAACACCGGCGTCGACTACGCCCGGCTGCTCGCCAAGTCCTCCGTCCGCAAGGAGGTCACCGCGCTGTACAAGAAGGCGGGCCTCTCCCTGACCAAGGACCTCGCCGCCCTCGACCGGGCCCCGCGCATCACCGCGGACCCGGCCGCCGTCGCCTGGATGAGCGGCACCAGCAGCTTCACCGGCAAGCTGGCCAAGCCCCAGCTCTCCGTCCACACCATCGGCGACGCCCTGGTCCCCGTCCAGACGGAGAGCGCGCTGAAGCGGGCGGTCACGGCGGCCGGTTCCGGCCCCCTTCTGCGCCAGGCCTACGTCGACAACGCCGGCCACTGCACGTTCAGCCCCGCCGAACAACTCGCCGCCCTCCGCACCCTGGAGGACCGCCTGACCACCGGTACCTGGCAGGGCACCGACCCGGCGTCCCTCAACGCCCGCGCCACCGCGGCCGACCCCACCACCCCCACCCGCTACATCTCGTACCGCCCGACCCCCTACCTGCGCCCGTACGACCTCGCGCACCCCGCCGACGGCCGGTGACCTCCCACGACGTTCCACGACCGCCCGCCGTACCGTCGGCGGGCGGTCGTACCCTTGCCCCCGTGGAGGACGACGACATCCTGGACACCGCGGACGGGCCGCAGCCGCGCCCGCAGTCGCTCATGCTCACCTTCTTCGGCAACCACGTCCTGGAGGAGGGGGACCTGGGCGTCTACTCGGGCAGCATCATCGACGTCCTGGGCCGGGTCGGCGTGGGCGAACAGGCCGTGCGCTCCACCCTCACCCGCATGGTCAACCGGGGCCTGCTGCAGCGTCAGCGCGAGGGCCGCAAGATGTTCTTCGGCCTGACCCCGCAGGCCACCCGCGTCCTGATCGACGGCCGCACCCGCATCTGGAAGCAGGGCGCCGTCAACGACGACTGGGACGGCTCCTGGACCCTGCTCGGCTTCTCCCTGCCCGACTCCTGGAAACGCCAGCGCCACGACCTGCGCTCACGGCTCACCTGGTCCGGATTCGGCGCCCTGTACAGCGGTTTGTGGATCGCCCCCGGCCAGGTGGACGTCTCCGCGGTGGTCACCGACCTCGGCCTCACGGCCCACGTCAAGATCTTCCACGCGCGGGCCGCCGACGTGACCGACATCGAGCAGATGATCCGCGACACCTGGGACCTGGAGTCCATCGCCGCCCGCTATGTCACCTTCGACAAGCGCTGGAGCACCCACCTGGGCAGCGGCACCGACGACGACCCGATCGGCACCCGTCTGCGCCTGGTGAGCGACTGGCTCCGGACCATCCGCACGGACCCGAGGCTCCCGGCCCGCCACCTGCCCCCGGCCTGGCCGGCCCGCACCGCGCAGGAGACCTTCCACCGGGTCGCGGAACAGACCCACCCGGCACTGGAGTTGGCCCGAGCCGCACTGGAGACGACTCCCCTGCGCCAGGATCCCTGAAGCGCGTCCGCACCGCCGCACCACCGCCCCGCCCCGGCGATGCGCGAGGAGAGCCCGGGCGGCAGGGGCTGGGGGCTGGAGAGGTTCATCTCGAGGCGGGACGCCGACTGGTTCGGTTACCTCAGCGACGCCGAGGACTTCTACGAGAAGGGCCCCGGCTTCGCGGACAGCGACATCACGTACCGGATGGCGGACGTCCTGCTCGACACCTTCTTCGAGCAGGTCGAGGCCAAGCGCGCCGGCACCAGCGACCTGGGCGCCGAACTCCGCTTCACCCACGCCGAGGAGATCATCCCGCTGGGCGCGCTGATGGGCCTGCCGGGCAGCACCCGGGGCGCCACCCCGGCCACGCCGTACACGTACGCCACCAACCCCTGGAGGGGCGCCTCCGTGGCCCCCCTCGGCTCCAACATCCAGTGGGACGTGTGCCGCAGGGGCACCAGGTACCTGGTCCGCATGCTCTACAACGAGAAGGAGACGGCCTTCAAGCCGGCCTGCGAGCCGGTCGCGAAGGGCAGCAAGTTCTACGACCTGGACGAACTGGAGCGCTGCTTCGGCAGGACGGCGAACCGGTGATTCCCCCGGCGGCCGCGGGTGAGCCGTGGCCGACCGCGCGGCTCTCCGCTCACCCGCGGGAGGGGTCCCCGCCCACGGTGAACCCGATCACCGTGCCACCGCCGTCCCGGGGGAACGCGAACGGCGCGCCCCCGTGCGACAGCGCCACCTCGCGCACGATCGACAGCCCGAGCCCCGAGCCCGGCAACGAGCGGGCGTCCGCCGCCCGGTAGAAGCGGTCGAACACCCGCACGAGATCGGCGTCCGCGATGCCCGGCCCCCGGTCCAGCACCTCCACCCGGACCGGTCCGGCCGCGGTGAACGCCGACACCGAGATCTCGATCGGAGCGGCACCGTCCCGGTCGAACTTCGCCGCGTTCTCGACGAGGTTCGACACCGCCCGCTGCAGCATCGCGGGCCGCCCGTCCGTCACCGTCGACCCGTTCGCGTGCACCAGGATCTCCCGCCCGGTGCGCCGCCGGGCAAGCCCCGCCACCTCCTCGGCGACCTCGGCGAGATCGACCCGCTGCGGCGGCTCGTTGTCCGCCTGGCCGGCCGCGAGGTCGACCAGTTCGTTGACGAGATCGGTCAGCTCGCGGGCTTCCTGCGTGAGATCGGCGACCAGTTCGTCACGGGTGGCGGGCGGCAGCTCGTCGATGCGCCGCAGCAGGGAGATGTTGGTGCGCAGCGACGTCAGCGGTGTCCGCAGCTCGTGCCCCGCGTCCTGCACCAGCCGCCGCTGGTCCTCCTCGGACTGCGCGAGCCGCCCCAGCATCCGGTCGAAGGCCCGCCCCAGCCGCCCCACCTCGTCGTAACCGGTGACCGGCACGTCGATCCCGAGCCGCCGGGTCCTGGCCACGTCCTCGGCCGCGGACGTGAGGATGATCAGCCGCCGGGTGATCCGCCGGGCCAGCCACCATCCGAACAGCCCGGCGCCCACCACGACCGCCACCATGAGCAGGAAGGTCCGCTGCTGGAGGGCCCGCAGCAGATCCTCGGTGTCGCTGAACTCCTGGGCCACCTGCACGGCACCGCGGCCGCCGCCCAGCGAGACGGTGGCGATCCGGTACACGTCGCTGCCGACCGAGACCTCCTTGTGCAGGACCATCCGCCCTGCCGGGTCGGCGGCCGCGATCCGCCGGTCGCCGGAGGTCACCGGCAACCCGGGACGCCCGGGATCGGCGACTGCCCCGGTGGGTCCCAGCACCTGCACGTCGGTACGGGCGGGCCGCACGAGGTCGTGTCCGGGCGCCGAGGACGAGAAGTCCTCCGTCGTCATGCGTTGCTGGCGGACCTCGCTCCGCAGATCCTGCACGACCTGGTCGAACACGGACTCCTGGTCCACCCGCACGAGACGGGCGGCGGCGCTGTAGGACAGCACACCGACCAGGACGGTCACCGCGGCCGTCACCGCGGCGAAGGACACGGCGAACGTGGTCCGCAGGGACAGCAGCCGGGGCCGCGGGCGGGCCCACAGCCGGGCCAGCCGCCCCACTCAGTCCTCCCGGAGCACGTAACCCACGCCGCGCACCGTGTGGATCAGCTGCGGCGCACCGGGTTCGTCGAGCTTGCGGCGCAGATAGCCGACGTAGACGGCGAGGTTCTTGGAGCCCGGCCCGAAGTCGTAGCCCCAGATCCGGTCGTAGATCGTGGAGTGGTCGAGCACGATGCCCGCGTTGCGCACGAGCAGTTCCAGCAGCTCGAACTCGGTGCGGGTCAGTTCCAGCTCGCGCGTCCCCCGCCAGGCCCGGCGCGCCTGGATGTCCATGCGCAGTCCGGCCGCCTCGATCCGCCCCTGGGGCAGTTCGGGCGCGACGGCCTTGGGGGCGGCGCCGACCGGGGCCATTCCGTCGGGGCTGGTGCGCCGCAGCAGGGCCCGCAGCCGGGCGAAGACCTCCTCGACGTCGAAGGGCTTGACCACGTAGTCGTCGGCGCCCGCGTCCAGGCCGGCGATCCGGTCCTGGGTCTCCACGAGCGCCGTGAGCATGAGGATCGGCGTGCGGTCGCCCTCGGCGCGCAGCACCCGGCAGACCTGGAGCCCGTCGATCCCGGGCATCATCACATCGAGGACGAGCACGTCCGGTGGCGTCTTGTGGGCCTGCGCGAGCGCCTCGACCCCGTCGGCGACCGCGGTGACCTGGTAGCCCTCCAGGATCAGGGCGCGCTCCAGGGCGTGACGGATGGCACGGTCGTCTTCGGCGAGCAGCACGTTTTGGGGCACCTCCTCAGTGTGCCGTGCCCGCCGAGTCGTACGACGTGATGAGCAGCTCACCCGGAGCCCTTCTTACTGGCCTCTCACCCCGTCGGACGCAACGCGGCGAGCTGCTCCTCGAAGGGCACCACGTCCACGAAGCCGTCCGCGGCATCGGCCCGGGCGGGGGCGGGGCGGGCCGCCGACAGCCCGCCCATCAGCCCGGCGAGCTCCCGCGCGGCCCGCTCGATCCGTCCGTCCAGCCCTTCGGCGCCCCAGTCCTCCGAGGCGGCGTAGACCCCGGTCGGCACGACGACGGCCTTCAAGTAGGCGAAGAGCGGGCGCAGCGCGTGCTCCAGGACCAGGGAGTGCCGGGCGGTGCCACCGGTCGCGGCGATCAGCACCGGCTTCCCGGCCAGCGTCTCCGGTTCCAGCACGTCGAAGAACGACTTGAAGAGTCCGCTGTACGACGCCGAGAACACCGGTGTGACGACGATCAGTCCGTCGGCTTCGGCCACCGCGTCCTGCGCGGCGGCCAGCGCCCGCCCCGGGAAGCCGTTGGTGAAGTTCTGCGCGATCTCGACGGCGAGTTCACGCAGCTCCACGAGCTGCACGTCCACGTCGGCCGTGCGCTCCACGGCCGCGGTCAGCCGGTCCGCCAGCAGCCGGGTGGACGAGGGGACGCTCAGTCCCGCGGACACGACGACGAGCTTCATGCGACGACCTCCTTGTTCTGCTCGGCGGCCAGCAGGGACGCGTGGGTGGGGGCCTCCGGGACGTCCGCCGGGCGTCCGGCCGCGAACTCCTTGCGCAGCACCGGGACGACCTCCTCGCCGAGCAGGTCGAGCTGCTCCAGGACGGTCTTCAGGGGCAGTCCGGCGTGGTCGAGGAGGAACAGCTGGCGCTGGTAGTCCCCGGCGTACTCGCGGAACTTCAGCGTCTTCTCGATGACCTGCTCCGGAGAGCCCACGGTCAGCGGGGTCTGGTCGGTGAAGTCCTCCAGGGAGGGCCCGTGACCGTACACCGGGGCGACGTCGAAGTAGGGCCGGAACTCCTTCACCGCGTCCTGGGAGTTGCGGCGCATGAACACCTGGCCGCCGAGGCCGACGATCGCCTGCTCGGGCGTGCCGTGTCCGTAGTGGGCGTACCGCTGCCGGTACAGCTCGACCATCCGCTTGGTGTGGTCGGCCGGCCAGAAGATGTTGTTGTGGAAGAACCCGTCGCCGTAGTAGGCGGCCTGCTCGGCGATCTCCGGGGAGCGGATGGAGCCGTGCCAGACGAACGGCGCCACCCCGTCCAGCGGCCGTGGCGTGGAGGTGAAGCCCTGGAGCGGGGTGCGGAACTTCCCCTCCCAGTTCACGACGTCCTCGCGCCACAGCCGGCGCAGCAGGGCGTAGTTCTCGATGGCGAGGTTGATGCCCTCCCGGATGTCCTTGCCGAACCAGGGGTAGACCGGGCCGGTGTTGCCGCGGCCCATCATGAGGTCCACCCGGCCGTCGGCCAGGTGCTGGAGCATCGCGAAGTCCTCGGCGATCTTCACCGGGTCGTTCGTGGTGATCAGCGTGGTGGAGGTGGAGAGGACGAGCTTCTCGGTCTGCGCCGCGATGTACCCGAGCATGGTGGTCGGCGAGGACGGCACGAACGGCGGGTTGTGGTGCTCACCGGTCGCGAAGACGTCCAGCCCGACCTCCTCCGCCTTCAGCGCGATCGCGACCATGGCCTTGATCCGCTCACGCTCGGTCGGCGTCCGTCCGGTCGTCGGGTCCGGCGTGACATCGCCGACGCTGAAGATCCCGAACTGCATGGTCGCTCACCCTCCAGGTTGTTGACGGTTCAACTATAACCGCGTACCCGGAGAACGAGACCCGACCCCCACCTATTCCCACCCCGCACCCCGCGGGCCGGGCCTCACCCCCAGCGGGGATCCCTCCCCGTCGCCGCCAGCAACCGCTCGAACGCCGACGCGCCCTCGGCCACCGCCACCGGCTCCCCGAACACCCCCATCTTCCTGGCCGTCGGCTCCAGCGTGGCCACCGCTCCCGCCAGCTCCTCCACCACCGCCGCGTCCGCCTCGCCGTACTCCTGGCCCGTCGCCCGCGCCAGGTCCCACACGTGCACGGTCAGATCCAGCAGCGCCATCGCGCCGACCAGCCGCGCCGGCATGTCCATCGCCCCGGCCGTGCCCTCCTCCGCCCCGGGCGCCGACCAGGCCGCCACCAGCCGGCCCGTCTCGGCCACCAGCCGCTCACGCCAGTCCGCCCCCTCGGCCACCCGGTCGGGAGCGGCCGCGCCGAACTCCGACGGCTCCTTGGCCGCCAGCCGCTGGAACTGCACGACCACCTGGAAGAGATGGTTGACCAGCTCCTTCACGTCGTACTCCGCACAGGGGGTGGCAGCCCCGAGATCCGTGTCCGCGATCCCCCGCACCACCGGAACCGCCCGCTCCCGGGCCATCCCCAGCAGCTCACCGATGCCGTACGTCTTCTTCGCCGCGTTGGTGTCCATGCCCCGACCGTACGAGGGCCGGCGCCCGTCCTTCTTGAACAAACGCGACGCCCGACACCGGACGTACGATCCCCTCATGGCCGCCCCCCGCCGCGACACCCGCGGGATCGTCGACCCGGCCGGACTGCTGACCCGGGTGAGGTTCCGCCGCCACCCGCCCGCCGAGCCGCTGCGCCGGTACGTCGAGCAGTACTGGTTCATCGACTGGGACCTGCCCGAGCCCTACGTCTCCCACGTCGTCCCGCACCCGTCCGTCCACCTCACCTTCCAGAGGGACCGGCGACCGCCCTACGCCGAGCTGACCGGCATCCCCGTCGGCCTCTACACCAGGAGGCTCACCGGCCGGGGCCGGGTGTGCGGGGTGAAGTTCCGCCCCGGCGGCTTCCGGCCGTACGCCCCCGAGCACCCGGTGTCCCACTGGACGGGCCGGGTGCTGCCCGCGCCGGACGTGTTCCCGCGGATCACGGCGGACACCGCCGGTTCCGTGGTGACCCCCGCCGACGACGAGTCCCGCGTCGCCGCGCTCGACGCCTTCCTGCTCCCCCTCGCCCCGGCCGCCCCCGACCCGCGGGCCGACCTCGCCGCTGCCCTCGCCGACCGGGTCCGGGACGACCGCTCCGTCCGCCGCGTCGACGACCTCGCCGCCACGGCGGGACTCTCGGTACGGGCCCTGCAACGGCTCTTCTCGGCGTACGTCGGGGTACGGCCGAAGTGGGTCATCCTCCGCTACCGCATCCACGAGGCCCTGGAGCTCGCCGGCACCCGCGGCCAGGTCGACTGGGCCGCCCTCGCCGCCGACCTCGGCTACGCCGACCAGGCCCATCTGGTACGGGACTTCACGGCGACCGTCGGGGTCCCGCCGACCGCGTACGCCCAGGCGGCCGCGGGCTGACCCAGGGCCTGGCTCCGAAAAAAATCCGGCCGGCCTGTCACACTCCCGCTCCGCCCCGGGTCAACCCGGTGAAACCGAAGCCCGGAGCCCGAAGGAGCCCCCACGATGTCCGTCACCCACACCGTCGTCACCCTGCTCGCCGCCGCCATGGCGGGCTACTCCGGCACCGTCGTCCTCACCCGCGCCGACTGGATCGTCAAGGCCCTCACCGACTACCGCGTCCCCCGCGCCTGGTGGAACCTGCTCGGCACGGCCAAGCTCGCCGGCGCGGCGGGCCTGCTGGCGGGACTCTTCGTCCCTTACATCGGCCTCGCGGCCGGCATCGGCCTGGTCCTCTACTTCACCGGAGCCGTCGTCACCGTGGCCCGCGCCCACCGCTACACGCACATCCCCTTCCCACTGGTCTACGCGACCCCGGTGATCGCGACCCTGACCCTGACCTGAGACGGGGCCCCGGCCCGCCGGCCGGTCCACGGCCTACGGCACCAGCACGAGCCGCCCGCGCACCCCGCCCTCCTCGAGCCGCGCGTGCGCCTTGGACACCTCGTCCAGGGCGTACGCTCCGGCCACCCGGAGCGTCAGCACCCCCTCGTCCACCAGCCGCGCCAGCTCGGCCAGGCGTGCACCGTCCGCGGCCACCTCGACGGACCCCGTCCGCACCCCGCGCACCGATCCGGGGTGCGCTCCGGGCCGTACGCCGACATAGGCGCCCCCGTCCCGCACCCGCTCCAGCGCCGCCTCACCGAGCACCGCCGTGTCCAGGACGGCGTCGAAGGTCCCGGCGGCGACCGTGCTCGTGAACTCCGCGGCGCCCAGGGACCGTACGAACTCCTCGTCGTCCTGGCGGGCCAGCCCGGTCACCGACACCCCCCGGTGCGCGGCGAGTTGGACGGCGTAACCGCCGACGGCCCCCGCCGCCCCCGTGACCAGCAGCGACTGCCCCTCGGTCAACTCCAGCAGATCCAGGGCCTGTACGGCGGTCAGCGCGTTCAGCGGCAGCGTCGCCGCGTGCACCGCGTCGACCGTGGCCGGTGCCTGGGCGACCGCATCCGTGTCCACGACGACGTACTCGGCGTGCGTGCCCAGCGTCTTGGCCACACCGCCGTGCAGAGCCACCACCGCGTCCCCGACGCTCCACACCGTCGCGACGCCCACCGCGTCCACCGTGCCGGCGACATCCCAGCCGAGGCCGATCTGCTTGCCCGCCCCGCCGAAGAAGCCGCCCCGGACACCGAGGTCCACCGGGTTCAGGGCGGCCCCGGCCACCTTGATCCGTATCTGCCGGGCCCCCGGCTCGGGCAGTTCGCTCTCCACCACCTCCACGGTCTCGGGCCCGCCGAAGGTCCTCACCACTGCAGCACGCATGACTGGAAACTCCCCATTGGTAGCTGTTCGCGCCGGTATCTCCGCCGCTGCCAGCAACCCTAGGAAGAGCTACTATCCATTGGTAAGTAGTTACCCAAAGGTGCGTACGTACCCCGGAGGTGAGCCATGCCGACCATGACAGCGGCCCAGCGGCGCGAACAGGCGCGCGAGGAGTACGACGCGTTCATCAAGGGCTGCCCCACCAACCAGCTCCTGGACCGCCTCAGCGACAAGTGGGTCAGCCTCGTCGTCGCGGCCCTGTCGACCGGCCCCATGCGCTACAGCGACCTCAGTCGCAAGATCGCCGGCGTCAGCCCCAAGATGCTCACCCAGACCCTGCGCGCCCTGGAACGCGACGGCATCCTCAGCCGCACGGTCACCCCCTCGGTCCCGGTGCGGGTCGACTACGACCTGACGCCTCTGGGACGCAGCCTCGCGGGCCTCCTGACGGCGGTGAAGACCTGGGCGGAGACCCACATCGAAGAGGTCCACGAGGCAAGAGAGCGCTACGACACGAACTCCGGCTGACGCCCGCCCGGGGCCGTCAGAAGTAGTACTCGTCCCCGCTGTCCAGCACCAGCACCCGCTGCCGGTCGTTCTCCCGGTTGCGGTCCACCGTCCCCCCGTTCCACACCGTGTCGATCTCCAGCAGCACCTCCGACGGCACCCCCAGCAACCGCACCCGCATCTCGACCCGCTCCCCCACTCCGTCCGCCGCCAGTGCCCCCACCCGGCACAGCACCTCCCGCTCCTGCGACCGCGCACACCCCTGCGGCAGCGACTGTCCGTTCACGAGCGGCTCGGACCACCGCAGGCGCACGGTCGCGTCCGGCACCGCGGCGGGCCCGTGATTGCGCGGCGTGAACCGCACGTCCACCCGCCCCCCGGCCATGGACGCGGCCCCGTGATACGCCAGATCCGCCTCGGGCCCGGCCGCGGCGGCCGCCGTACCCCCGCCCGCCACCATCGCGGCGACCGCACCCCACACCGCAAGCATCCGCATGCCACCCACTCCTGTCTGCCGACGGCCGGCCGCCGTGGTCGCATGGATGTATCCCACGTACGGCAGCCGACAGGCGCCCTCCATCAGGTGACAGCGGGTGGACGGCCCCGGCACACCGGCATGCGAAGCTGACCCCCGTGCTCGTAGCCCGCTCCGCCGCCCTCTTCGTCGTCGCCGCCCTCTTCGAGATCGGCGGCGCCTGGCTCGTGTGGCAGGGCGTGCGGGAGCACCGCGGCTGGATGTGGACCGCGGGCGGTGTCCTGGCCCTCGGCGCCTACGGCTTCGTCGCCACCTTCCAGCCGGACGCCCACTTCGGCCGCATCCTCGCCGCGTACGGCGGCATCTTCGTGGCCGGCTCGATCCTGTGGGGCATGGTGGCGGACGGCTACCGCCCCGACCGCTGGGACCTCACGGGCGCACTGGTCTGCCTCGCCGGCATGGCGGTGATCATGTACGCCCCGCGGGGCGACTGAGCGGCCGCGGTCAGGAGGTCTCGCCGTCGGGCAGCAGCCCGAGCTGCCCCAGGAACTCCATCTCGTCGAAGTAGAGCCGGTAGTCCACGATGTGGCCGTCCCGCACCGTGGCGATGTCCACCCCGCGGATCCTGATCTCCTTCTGCGTCGCCGGGAGCGTCTCACCGGTGGGCAGCTGGATCGGCCCGGTGTTGCGTCCGCTGTAGACGCCCTCGTCGATGGCCGTGTCCCCGGCCTCGTAGGCGTGCAGCGACTCGAACCTGGCGTCCGGCACCGCCTCCGTCATCTGCCGCCAGTACTCCACGATGCTGTCGCGACCGCGGATCTCCCCCTCGTCCGGGGTCCGGGCGACCGCGTCCTCGGCGTACAGCTCGGCGATGACCTTCAGGTCCGGGTGCGTGGTGAGCGCATCGGTGAGCCGGTCCATGACCTCACGCGCTTCTCCCATGATCCACCTCCGCATGTCAGGGGACCACCCACCTCATCTTCTCACCGGCCCGCGATCCGGACCGCCCGAGAGGAAGGCCGGGCCGCCCGCCTATCCTGGCGAGGCCGGCTCATCCACCCGTCCGAGGAGCACCCATGCCCAGCGCAGCGTCCCGCATCGCCGTCGTCACCGGTGCGAGCAGCGGAATCGGCGCCGCCACGGCTCGCCAACTCGCCGCGGCCGGCTACCGCGTCGTCCTGACCGCCCGCCGCAAGGACCGCATCGAGGCGCTCGCGGAGGAGATCAACGCGGCGGGCCACCAGGCGACGGCCTACCAGCTGGACGTGACGGACCGGGCCGCGGTCGACGAGTTCGCCACCGCCTTCAAGACGATCGGCGTCCTGGTCAACAACGCCGGCGGAGCACTCGGCGCCGACCCGGTGGCCACCGGCGACCCGGCCGACTGGCGCACGATGTACGAGACGAACGTCATCGGCACCCTGAACGTCACCCAGGCACTCCTGCCCAAGCTCGACGCGAGCGGCGACGGCACGATCGTCGTCGTCTCCTCGACGGCGGGCCTCGGCACCTACGAGGGCGGCGCGGGCTACGTCGCCGCCAAGCACGGTGAACACGTCCTCGCCGAGACCCTGCGCCTGGAGATCGTCGGCCGCCCGGTCCGCGTGATCGAGATCGCGCCCGGCATGGTCAAGACCGACGAGTTCGCCCTGACCCGCTTCGGCGGCGACCAGGAGAAGGCGGCGAAGGTCTACCAGGGCGTGGCCGAGCCCCTCACCGCCGACGACGTCGCCGAGACCATCACCTGGGCGGTCACCCGCCCCAGCCACGTCAACGTCGACCTCCTGGTCCTGCGCCCCCGGGCCCAGGCCTCCAACACGAAGGTCCACCGAACCCAGTGACCCCTGACCGGAAAGACCCCCACGACGAACGCCAGATGTGGTGGTGGCTCGCCTACTTCCTCTTCGGCATCCACATCGTGGCGTTCGTCATGATCTACGCGGTGATGCACGCCCCGAAGTGAACGGCGGCAGTGCCTCACCCCTTCACGCACACGACCTGCTTCAGCTTCGCCACGACCTCCACCAGGTCCCGCTGCTGGTCGATGACCTGGTCGATCGACTTGTAGGCACCCGGGATCTCGTCCACGACACCGGAGTCCTTGCGGCACTCCACGCCCCGCGTCTGCTCCTCCAGGTCCCGCGTCGAGAACCGCCGCTTGGCCGCGTTGCGGCTCATGCGCCGACCCGCGCCGTGCGAGGCCGAGTTGAAGGCCTTCTCGTTGCCGAGGCCCTTCACGATGTACGACCCCGTGCCCATGGAGCCCGGGATGATGCCGTACTCGCCGGAGCCGGCCCGGATCGCGCCCTTGCGGGTCACGAGCAGGTCCATGCCGTCGTAACGCTCCTCGGCCACGTAGTTGTGGTGCGCGCTGATCTCCGGCTCGAAGGTCGGCCTGGCCTTCTTGAACTCCTTGCGGACCACGTCCTTGAGGAGAGCCATCATGATCGTGCGGTTGTACTTCGCGTACTCCTGCGCCCAGAAGAGGTCGTTGCGGTACGCCGCCATCTGCGGTGTCTGCGCGATGAAGACGGCGAGGTCGCGGTCGACCAGCCCCTGGTTGTGCGGGAGCTTCTGGGCCACGCCGATGTGATGCTCGGCCAGCTCCTTGCCGATGTTCCGGGAACCGGAGTGCAGCATCAGCCAGACGGCACCGGTCGTGTCCGTGCAGACCTCGACGAAGTGGTTGCCGGACCCGAGCGTTCCCATCTGCTTTCCGGCGCGTTCGTGACGGAACTTGACCGCATCCGCCACCCCGTCGAACCGCCCCCAGAAGTCCTCCCAGCCGGCGGTCGCGAACCCGTGCATCCGCCCCGGGTCGACGGGATCGTCATGCATCCCCCGCCCCACCGGAATGGCCTGCTCGATCTTCGACCGCAGCCGGGACAGGTCCCCCGGCAGGTCGTTCGCCGTCAGGGACGTCCGCACCGCCGACATCCCGCAGCCGATGTCCACCCCCACCGCGGCCGGGCACACCGCACCCTGCATCGCGATGACCGAACCGACCGTCGCCCCCTTGCCGTAGTGGACGTCCGGCATGACCGCGAGGCCCTTGATCCAGGGCAGAGTGGCCACGTTGCGCAGCTGCTGGAGCGCCACGTCCTCCACCGTCGCCGGGTCGGTCCACATACGGATCGGGACCTTCGCGCCCGGCATCTCCACGTACGACATATCGTCCTCATTCCCCCGCAAAACCAACAGAAGTCTTAAATCGCAAAACCGGCGCCAAGGTCGACGTATGGGATGACGGACCGGCGTTCACGGCAGTGCGTGCGATACACATTGTCTGCAGGGGGCGCCCCCGTGCGGCAAGCGAATAACCTGCGGGGACACTGAGATCCCCACGAGTCGGAGACAATCCGAGAGGAGCCCCACCGTGCAGCGGAAGGCCTACGTACCCGGCGTCGCCGCCCTCCTCGCGGCGCTGTTGGCCGGCTGCACCGGCAGCTCCGGCGGCGACGGCACGACGGACAACGCCAACCCCGGCGACGCCGGCACCGCCTCCGCCGTCGCCCAGCCCGGCAAGTACCGCACCCTGCCCGAGGCCTGCGGCGCGGTCGGCCAGAGCACCCTCGACGCGCTCCTGCCCGGCATCCAGCAAATCCCCGACGAGGACCAGCGCGCCAAGGCCTACGAGGGCGAGGCCACGCTCACCTACGACACGGACCGCAAGGTCGGCTGCCGTTGGAAGGTGGAGGCCACGGACGCCACCGAGTACCTGTCGGTCGACTTCGAGCGTGTGGTGTCGTACGACAACGCGGTCAGCGACGACAGCCAGGCGCAGCAGCTCTTCGCGCAGGCCGTGGAGAAGGCGGATCTGCCGGCGGCTACGTCGAGCGCCACCTCGGACGTGTCCGACAGCTCCACCCCCGGCACCCCGGCCTCCTCCACGGGCACCCCGAGCGGTTCGGCCAGTCCGAGCGCCTCGGCCTCCCTCACCCCGTCCGATCTCCAGCCCCGGCTCCTGGACGATCTGGGCGACGAGGCGTTCCTGGACGACGCGTTGAGCAACTCGGGTTCGACGGCCCAGCAGCGCAAGGTGACTGTGGCGTTCCGCACGTCCAACGTGATCGTGACGATCGAGTACGAGGAGCAGCCGACGACGATCGGCGTCACCCCGGACAGCAAGGAAATGCAGGACAACGCCCGGAAACTGGCCTCTCAGCTGGCCGGCTCGCTGTCCGGCTGAGCGCTCTCCACACAGCCCTCACCCGTGCGCACAAAGCATTCGAAGCTGGACCGCACGGCATCCTCACCGCGTACCGTGGCCCCTCGGACCCGATCCGACGGCAGGAACCACAAGCGTCATGAGTGAAGGAACCATGCAGCGACGAGCAGAGCGTGACCAGGTTGCCCAGCGAGCGAAGCGTCTTCACCGCGTCCTTGTCTGCGCGGCCGCAGTCCCGGTGATGCTGATCGCCACTGGCTGCTCCTCCGACTCCGGCTCCGGCGGCGACAGCGGGAGCGGCAGCGCGAACAGCGGCAAGGGCGCCGACAGTGGTGCGTCCGCCTCGGCGAGCGCGGCACCCACGGTGCAGGCGGCGGCGTACAAGTCGCTTCCCGACTCGTGCGGGGTGCTGTCCTCGAAGACCCTGAAGTCGCTGGTCCCGGAGGCGTCGAAGTCCGGCAAGAAGGGCACCTCGGAGGCGGGTACGCGCGGCAGTTGCTCCTGGAGCAGCCTCGACAACAACGGCGTGAAGGGTTCCCAGTTCCGCTGGCTGAACGTGTCGCTGCTGCGCTTCGAGTCGGACACCTCGCGCGGTACCGGCGAGGCGCAGGCGCAGAAGTACTACACGCAGCAGATCCAGGACGCCCAGTCGGTGGCCGGCGCGAAGAACACCAAGTCGCAGGCGGTGGCCGGGACGGGCGACACGGCGACGCTGGTGCGTTACGACCTGAAGAAGAAGGAAGGCTCCTTCAAGCAGCAGACGGTCGTCACGCGCGTGGAGAACGTCGTCGTCACCGTCGACTACAACGGCGCGGGTCTGGCCGGGGACAAGGCGCCGAGCGCGGACTCGCTGGCGAAGCTCGCGGAGCAGGCCGCCAAGGAGGCGGTGGGCGCGGTGTCGGCGGCGAACGGCGAGGGCGGAGCGGCGAACCCGGCCCCGTCCGAGTCCGCTTCGGGTTCCAAGGCCCCGTCGAAGAACTCCCCGTCCCCGTCCGCGTCGAAGTCGGCTTCGAAGTCGGCTTCTCCGTCCAAGTCGGCCGCGAAGACGAGCTGAAGTAGAACTGACGGCCCATACCGGCCACCCGTGCGCAGCACAAATGTGCCACTCTGTTGCGCGCAACAAGACGCACAGGGAGGGGAGTACGGGTGGCCGCGCCCATGCAACTGACTCGAACGCACCGCGTGCTCATAGGCGTGGTCGTGTTCGGCGCCGTGATCATCGCCGGCATCGGCTTCGCGGGGTCGTACGCGGCCGTCCGTGAACTCGCCATCCAAAAGGGCTTCGGGAACTTCAGTTACGTGTTCCCGATCGGTATCGACGCGGGCATCTGTGTCCTGCTGGCCCTGGACCTGCTCCTGACGTGGATCCGCATCCCGTTCCCGCTGCTGCGCCAGACGGCGTGGCTCCTGACGGCCGCCACGATCGCCTTCAACGGCGCGGCTGCCTGGCCGGACCCGCTGGGCGTGGGCATGCACGCGGTGATCCCGATCCTGTTCGTGGTGTCGGTGGAGGCGGCCCGGCACGCCATCGGCCGTATCGCGGACATCACGGCGGACAAGCACATGGAGGGGGTCCGCCTCACCCGCTGGCTCCTCTCCCCCATCCCCACGTTCCTGCTGTGGCGCCGGATGAAGCTGTGGGAGCTGCGCTCCTACGAGCAGGTCATCAAGCTCGAACAGGACCGTCTGGTCTACCAGGCCCGCCTCCACTCCCGCTTCGGCCGGGCGTGGCGCCGGAAGGCCCCGGTGGAGTCCCTGATGCCCCTGAGGCTCGCCCGGTACGGCGTACCGCTGGCGGAGACGGGCCCGGCGGGGCTGGCGGCGGCGGGAATCGAACCGGTGCTGCTGCCACCGGCCCCGGCGCCCGCGCAACTGCCCGCGGCCGCCCCCGTCGACGCGGCTGCCGGCAGTCGTGCGGCTGTGGCCGCTCCCGTCCCCCAGCAGGCGGCGCCCGCCGGCGAGCAGCGCCCCGCACCCGAGCCCGATCCCGATCCCGAGCTCGATCAGAGTCCGTGGTTCGAGACCCCCAAGCAGATCGAGTACCAGGGCGGCTACAACCCCAACTACGACCCCGCCGAGCAGTACGAGCGGTGGTACGAGGAACAGATCGAGGCCGAGCAGTACGAGCTCCAGCAGATCCAGTACGAGGAGCCCCCGCGGGAGCCCTCGATGGAGGAGACCGGCAGCTTTCCGATCCCGGTGACCAACGGCCGTACCCGCGAACTCGGCGAGGGCGGGGGTCCTCCGGAACCGACCGAGGACGACTTCTACCAGGTCTTCAAGAAGTCGATAGACGGCAGCTACCCCTCCCCCGGCCAGCTCAGGGGCGACGTGGAGGCGACCTACGGCGTGACGCTCCCGCAGCGTGAGGCCGAGCGCATGGTGAACCGCTTCACCAACCGCCACACGGCGGAGCTCGAGGAAGACCACATCGCCTGAGCCGGATGCCCAGGCAGACGGCAGACGCCAGACAGCAGACAGCAGACGGCGACACGAAAGGGGCCCTCGTCCGAAAACGAGGGCCCCTTCGTCGTACCGCCTACTCCCCGAGCAGCGCCCTGACCCGCTCCTGCCCCACTGCCAGCAGCAGCGTGGGCAGCCGCGGCCCGGTGTCCCGCGAGACCAGCAGCTGGTACAGCAGCGCGAAGAACGTCCGCTGGGCCGTCTTGATCTCGGCCGGCAGCTCCTTGGGCGTGGCGTCCGCGGAGAACCCGGCCTGCACCTTGGGCACGCCGTACACGAGATGCGTGAGCCCGTCGAGCGACCAGTGCGAGGCCAGCCCGTCCAGGAGCAGCCGCAGCGACTGCTGCGCCGCCTCGTCGAGGGACTTCAGCAGTTCGGCGTCGGGCTCGGCGCGCACGATGGTCCGCTGGTCGGCGGGCACCTGCGTGTTGATCCAGGCCTCGGCCTTGTCGTACCGGGGCCGGGCCTCGTCCAGCGCCGACAGCGGGTTGTCGGGGTCCAGCTCGCTGAGGATCCGCAGCGCCTGGTCCTCGTGCCCGGCGGTGATGTCGGCGACGGAGGCGAGCGTCCGGTACGGCAGCACGCGTGCCGTCCGGGGCAGTTCCCCGCCGGCCGTGCCCACCGCACGCGCATGTGCGGCGACGTCGGCGGGCAGGGCGGCCCCCTCGGCGACCTTGGCGTCCAGCTTGTCCCACTCGTCGTAGAGCCGCTGGATCTCCTGGTCGAAGGCGATCTTGAAGGACTGGTTGGGCCGGCGGCGGGCGTAGAGCCAGCGCAGGAGCTGCGGCTCCATGATCTTCAGCGCGTCGCCCGGCGTGGGCACCCCGCCCTTCGACGACGACATCTTCGCCATCCCGGAGATCCCGACGAAGGCGTACATCGGCCCGATCGGCTGCTTCCCGCCGAAGATCCCGACGATCTGTCCGCCGACCTGGAAGGAGGAGCCCGGGGACGAGTGGTCGACACCGCTCGGCTCGAAGACGACACCCTCGTAGGCCCACCGCATCGGCCAGTCGACCTTCCAGACCAGCTTGCCGCGGTTGAACTCGTTGAGCCGGACGGTCTCGGAGAACCCGCAGGCGTTGCAGGTGTACGACAGCTCGGTCGTGGCGTCGTCGTAGGAGGTGACCGTGGTGAGGTCCTTCTCGCAGTTGCCGCAGTACGGCTTGTACGGGAAGTACCCGGCGGATCCGGAGGACCCGTCGTCCTCGGCGGCCGCGCCGGACCCCTCGGCGGCCTCCAGCTCGGCCTCGTCGACGGCCTTCTGCTGCTGCTTCTTGGCCGGGGCCTTCTTGGTGCGGTACTGGTCGAGGATCGCGTCGATGTCCCCGCGGTGCGCCATGGCGTGCAGGATCTGCTCGCGGTAGACGCCGGAGGTGTACTGCGCGGTCTGGCTGATCCCGTCGAACTCGACACCCAGCTCGGCGAGCGCGTCGACCATGGCGGCCTTGAAGTGCTCGGCCCAGTTCGGGAACGCCGACCCCTTCGGGGCGGGCACGGAGGTCAGGGGCTTGCCGATGTGCTCGGCCCACGACTCGTCGACCCCGGGCACACCGGCCGGCACCTTCCGGTACCGGTCGTAGTCGTCCCAGGAGATGAGGTGGCGCACCTGATGTCCCCGGCGCCGGATCTCGTCGGCGACGAGGTGCGGGGTCATGACCTCGCGCAGGTTCCCGAGGTGGATGGGCCCGGAGGGGGAAAGCCCGGACGCGACGACGACCGGTTTGCCCGGGGCCCGACGCTCCGACTCCTCGATGACCTCGTCCGCGAAACGGGAGACCCAGTCGGTGGTCTCAGCGCTCTGACCCACGATCGGCACGTCCTCTTTTTACTGATGGCGTTGATGGAGGCTCCATTCTCCCAGACCGCCCCGCGCCGGAGAAAACCGCTTTACCCCCCATGGGATACTGACCGTGTCTATCTGATCCCCCGAGGAGAACGGCACCCACTCCCATGGCCCCGGTCACGTCCCTCAGCGACTCCGTCAACCAGCAGCTCGGCTCCGCGATCTCCGCCGCCCTGCCGGCGGCCTCCGCGGACCCACTGCTGCGACGCAGCGACCGGGCCGACTTCCAGGCGAACGGCATCCTGGCGCTCGCCAAGAAGGCGAAGGCGAACCCGAGGGAGCTGGCGACGCAGGTCGTCTCCGGGATCGTCACCGGTGACGTGATCAAGGACGTCGAGGTCTCCGGTCCCGGCTTCCTCAACATCACCCTCACCGACCGGGCGATCACCGAGAACCTCGCCGCGCGGTACGAGGACGGCGACCGTCTCGGCGTACCGCTCAAGGACGAGCCCGGCATCACCGTGATCGACTACGCCCAGCCGAACGTGGCCAAGGAGATGCACGTCGGCCACCTGCGGTCCGCGGTGATCGGTGACGCCCTGCGGGGCATGATCGACTTCACCGGCGAGAAGACGATCGGCCGGCACCACATCGGCGACTGGGGCACGCAGTTCGGCATGCTCATCCAGTACCTGATCGAGAACCCGGGCGAGCTGGCCCCGCCGGACGAGGTCGACGGCGAGCAGGCCATGTCGAACCTGAACCGGGTGTACAAGGCGTCCCGTGTGGTCTTCGACTCCGACGAGGAGTTCAAGGAGCGGGCGCGGAAGCGGGTCGTGGCCCTGCAGTCCGGCGACAAGGAGACGCTCGACCTCTGGCAGCAGTTCGTGGACGAGTCGAAGGTCTACTTCTACTCGGTCTTCGAGAAGCTGGACATGGAGATCCGGGACGACGAGATCGTCGGCGAGTCGGCGTACAACGACGGCATGCCCGAGACCGCCCGCCTCCTGGAGGAGATGGGCGTGGCGGTGCGCTCCGAGGGCGCCCTCGTCGTGTTCTTCGACGAGATCCGCGGCAAGGACGACCAGCCGGTCCCGCTGATCGTGCAGAAGGCGGACGGCGGCTTCGGCTACGCGGCGAGCGACCTCACGGCGATCCGCAACCGGGTCACCGACCTGCACGCGACGTCCCTCCTGTACGTGGTGGACGTACGCCAGTCCCTCCACTTCAAGATGGTCTTCGAGGCGGCCCGCCGCGCGGGCTGGCTGACCGACGAGGTCACCGCGCACAACATGGGCTACGGCACGGTGCTGGGCGCGGACGGCAAGCCGTTCAAGACGCGTGAGGGCGAGACCGTCAAGCTGGAGGACCTGCTGGACGAGGCGGTCGAGCGGGCCGCCGAGGTCGTGCGGGAGAAGGCACAGGACCTCACCGAGGACGAGATCCAGGAGCGGGCGGCGCAGGTCGGCATCGGCGCGGTGAAGTACGCGGACCTGTCCACGTCCCCCAACCGGGACTACAAGTTCGACCTGGACCAGATGGTCTCGCTGAACGGCGACACGTCCGTGTACCTCCAGTACGCGTACGCCCGTATCCAGTCGATCCTGCGCAAGGCGGGAGAGGTACGGCCGTCCGCGCACCCGGAGCTCGAACTGGCGGACGCGGAGCGGGCGTTGGGCCTGCACCTGGACGCGTTCGGCAGCACGGTCTTCGAGGCGGCCGCGGAGTACGCCCCGCACAAGCTCGCCGCGTACCTCTACCAGCTGGCCTCGCACTACACGTCGTTCTACGACAAGTGCCCCGTCATCAAGGCGGACTCCCCGGCCCAGGTCGAGAACCGCCTGCTCCTCTGCGACCTGACGGCTCGCACCCTGCACCAGGGCATGGCCCTGCTGGGCATCAGGACGCCCGAGCGCCTCTGACCGTCTTGTAGGCGGTGTGGCCGCGAGCTCACGGCAGCCCGAACTCGCACCACACCGCCTTGCCCAACTCCCGCTCCCGCACCCCCCACTTGTCGCTCAGCGCGGAGACCAGCAGCAGCCCCCGGCCGCCCTCGTCCCCGTCGTGCACGACATGCGGCACCCCGGGTCCGCTGTCGTGCACCTCGACGACCAGCGCGTGCACCTCGTGGCGCAGGAACAGCCGCAACTGCCGTCCCGGCGGCACCCCGTGCAGCAGCGCGTTGGTCACCAGTTCGCTCACGCAGAGCAGTACGTCGTCCGCCCGCGAGGTCTCCGCGAGCCCCCAGCCGGCCAGGGCCTCGGCCGTGAAGTGCCTCGCGGCCTGCGCGGATCGGCGTTCGCGTCGGAAGAACCTCTCGCGCAGGAGCGGTGGTCGGGTCGTCTCGTTCACGGGACGAGAGTTGCGGAGAGTGACTACGGTGGATCACTCGGTGAACCCGTACAGATCTTTTGTACGGGCTCGCACCCGGTGACGTACGTGTCCGGAGGGGGATGGAGACCGTCATGAGCGCCAGGAAGCCGCCGCGGCCGAAGAACCTCACGTCCATGAAGATGCTGGGCAAGCAACTCGGCACCGCCCGCCGCGCCGCGGGCCACACCCAGACCGCCCTCGCCGAACTGGTGCGCGTCGACGAGGAGACCATCGCGTCGATCGAGCAGGGCAGACGGACGCTGAAACCGGACCTGGCCGCGGTGCTGGACGAAGTCCTGGAGACGAAGGGGATGTTGGCGGCGGGGGTGGCCAACCTGCCGGACATCGACCAGTTCCCGATGTGGGCCGAGCTCTACATGGAGCACGAGCGGGAGGCCATCTCCCTGTCCTGGTACGACAACGCCGTGCTGCCGGGCCTGCTCCAGACCGACCTGTACGTCCGTGCCGTGCTCCGCAACCGGGTTCCCGCGTATGACGAGGACGAGATCGAGACGCGTACGGCGGCCCGCCTGGAGCGCCAGGAGATCCTGCACCGCAGGAATCCGCCGACGCTGAGCTTCATCGTGTGGGAGCCCGTGCTGCACATGAGGATCAGCGGGCAGGACGTTTGGAGGGAGCAACTGCGGCATTTGCGAGCGCTGACCGAACTCCCCTGCGTGTCCCTCCAGTTCCTGCCACTGAACAGTCCCTACAACGCCGGCCTCAACGGCCCCTTCACGCTCCTCGAAACACCGGACCACCAGCACCTCGCGTACACCGAGTCGCAGCGCGGCAGCCAGTGGGTTTCCGACCCGGATGAGGTGTCCAGGCTGGCGCGCAAATATGCGATGCTGCGGACACAGGCCCTGACCACACAGGACTCCAGGGATCTGCTCGACCGCCTGCTAGGAGAGCAATGAGCGCCGAAGCACTTCACTGGTTCAAGTCGACGTACAGCGGCGACGAGGGCGGCCAGTGCGTCGAGGTGGCCCTCTGCCCCCAGGCCATCCACATCCGCGACTCCAAGAACCCCGAGCCCACCCTCCAAGTCGCCCCCACCACCTGGACCGCCTTCACCACCGGTCTCAAGTAGTGCCGTCGGCCATTGTCAGTGGCTCCCCCTACAGTCACTGACATGGCGACTCTTCCCAACCCGCTGCCCACCCTCGCGGCAGACCCGAGCGGTCGTTCGCTCGGCCTCGGGCTCCCCCTCGGGAGACTGATCGACGCGACCGACGACGGCCCGTGGCACGAACCGCTGCTGTGGCATGCCGAGTACGCGGCCTCGTCCGGAGCGTGGACCGCGCTGGGCGCTCAGGCCGCGCGAACCGGGTTGCTGCCTGTGCTGCTGGACGTCGGTGGCACGCAAGGCGGGCCGGACGAGTGGGAGTTGATGCCCGGGGAGATGTCGTACCCCGGGGATCACGACCCGGAGGAACTCCTGGCGGAGTACTGGGCGTACGCGATCGAGGAGCCCGACGACCTCGACGAGACGATCGCCCCGTTCGACGAGACCTGGCCCGGCCCCGCCCCGGCCCCGGCCCCGGCCTCCCTGCCCGCCGACCCGGACACCCGCGCCGCCGAGACGGCCGACGCGCTTCTCGACGAGGGCTCGTGGTTCAAGGACCCGCGCCTCGCCCTGGTGCCCGCCCGCCGCAGCGCCGACATCCCGGCGGCCATCGGCTGGGCGGGCCCGCTGAACTACGAGGACGACGTGGCCCGTCTCTGCGCGATCCTCCGCTCCTGGGAGGACCGCTTCGGCATACGCGTCATCGCGCTCACCTTCGACCGGCTGATCGTGTCCGTCGCCGCTCCACCCACGACGCAGGACGAGGCGCAGGCCGTCGCCGCAGAACACTTCGCGTTCTGCCCGGACAACATCACCCAGGGACACCACGAGACCCTGTCCGAGTACGCCGACCACGCGGTGCTGGGCCAACGAGTCTGGTCCTTCTGGTGGGACTGAAAGGCAAATCAGAGGTCTCCCATGAGCAAATTGCCTTTCAAGTCACCTCCTCCAGCCTCGACTCGCCGAATCCATCGCTAAACTCCCTTCTCGTTTGCGGTCCTTAACAGGGGGAGGGCGCTCAGCATGCCGGACGGCTTTTCCGTTGACCTCGGCGCGCTGCGCAAGGCCGCCTCCGGGATCAGCACCACGCTGAACGCGATGGCCACCAAGAAGGTGAGCGACATCGACGCCCCCAAGGGTGACTTCGGGCACGACGAACTGGCCTCCGCGATCGTCGACTTCACCGACCGGTGGAACATCGGCGTCTCGCACCTGGCCTCCGACGGCGCCGAGGTCTCCGACCGGCTGAACCGCTGCGTCAAGAACTACGAAGCGGCCGAGGAGCACATCCAGCTCTCCACCGAGGGCATTCTCCAGTCGCCATCCGGAACAGACCCGGGGGCGTCCTGATGGCCCAGCTCGGCGAGACGTCGGACCCCCGCGCGCTCGTCCCCGGCTCACCGGACTCCCTGACCACGACCGCACAGGCCCTGCTCGCCTACGGCGACGTCCTCATCGAGGCCGGCGAAGGACTGGCGAAGGTCGACACCGAGGACGGCTGGCGGGGCCCTGCCGGCGACGCCTTCCGGGACCGTTTCCACGGCCAGCCCGCCCGATGGACCGAGGCGGGCAAGGAGTTCCACACCGCCGCCAACGCCCTGTACGACTACCTGCACACCCTGCGCGCGGCCCAGCAGCGCGCGGCCGAGGCCATAGCGCAGTACGCGCGCGGCGAGGCGGCCACCACGAACGCCAGGAACGCCCATGACCGGCAGGTCGGCGAGGCGCGCGGCAGAGGGGACAACACCGAGATCCCCTTCGACGACCCCGGTGAGGCGGACCGTGCCGCCGCCCGTGCGGCTCTCGACACCGCTCGCGGCAACGTGGAGACCGCCGGGCACACCGCCGCCGCGCTGGTGAGGAAGGCCACCGAGTCCGCCCCGGAGCGCCCGGGGTTCTGGTCCAAGGTCGGCGACTTCCTCGGCGACGTGGGAGACGGGCTGGTGGACGGCGGCAAGACGGTCGTCAACGACCTCGCCTCCTTCGGCAACGCCATGCTCCAGCACCCCGGCGACAGCGCGGCGATGCTCGGCGGCATGCTCCTGGCCGGTGTCAGCGCCGGCGGCGAAGGTCTCGGCGTCGCCCTGGACGCCACCGGGGTCGGTGCCATCGCCGGCGTACCCCTCAACGTCGTGTCCGCCGCCGGGATCACCGCGGGCGTCGGCCTGGCGGGCGCCGGCGCCGTGGACCTCGCCCAGCACGCCACGAGCGACTCCCAGGTCGAACCCCTCCGTATGAACAGCGAGGGCTCCGGCACCGGCGGCTCCTCACAGCAGCCGGCGTCCGACCTGATCAAGAACGGCCAGCAGTACAAGGGCACCGGCGGCCGCGCGGGAAACAACCTGCCGGTGGAGAACGGCCCGAAGGACGGCACCCTCTACAAGACGGACCCGCAGACCGGCAAGGTCACCAACTACACGACGTACGACTCCGAAGGCCGTGCGGTGAAGCGGGTGGACCTGGAGGGCCGTCCGCACGGCGGGGTGGACACCCCGCACGTCGTAGAGTACGAGCGCAACACCAACCCGAAAACCGGCCAGGTCTTCGTGCGCCCGTCGAACGAAGTGCGCGCCGCGTTCCCCTGGGAGATCCCGTGACCAGCAGCAAGCCGTCGTGGACCGACCGGAAGCTGCCGGCGTTCTTCACCCGGTGGCGTACGGAGTGGAAGGACGAGGGGCTCACCCCGGCCAACTACCTCGACTTCGAGGGCGGCCTGCGGTTCGTTCTGGCCGCGGCCTGGCTGTTCTGCCCCGAGACGGTCGAGTACCGCGGTGGTGTGTTCCTCAAGGAGCGGTTCGGTCAGGAGAACGTCGACAACTGGTTCACGAAGCTGGGCGACGACAGGGAACGTGTCGAGGCAGTCACCAACCAGGTCAAGTTGTGGGACACGTTCGTCAACACACCCCTGACGGACGACGACCAGCTCGGCGAGGAACTGCCCCAACTCGCGCTGGCTCTGGGGGAATGCTGGCAGGGCGTCCTGTCCTCCCGGTACCCCGACCTGGAGGTCACCGTCGAGGTGAGCGACGAGGAGGACGGGACCTACGGTCCGACCGTGACCTTCTGGACCTCCCCGTCCGTCACACCCTTCGGCTAGGGCCTGACAGTCCCTCCCCCAGCCTCCGCAGCCCCTCCCCGATCTCCTCCGGCGTCTGCGTCACGAAGCACAGCCGCAGGGTCGAGCGGTCGGGCGCACCGGCGTAGAAGGGCGCCCCCGGGACGTAGGCCACGTCCCGGGTCACGACCTGCGGGAGCAGCGCGGTGGTGTCGTACGACGACGGGAGCCGTGCCCACAGGAACATGCCACCCTCGGGACGCGTCCAGGCCGACCCCTCGGGCAGGGCATCGGCCAGGCCCGCGAGCATCGCGTCCCGCCGCTCCCCGTAGACCCCTGCCACGCGCCGGACATGCGCGTCCAGGTCCCGGTCGGCCAGGTAGCGCGTCGCGGCGAGCTGGTTGACGGTCGGGGTGTGGAGATCGGCGGCCTGCTTGGCGACCCCGCAGGCCCGCCGCAGCTCACCGGGGGCCCGCAGCCAGCCGAGCCGCAGTCCGGGGGCCATGACCTTGGAGAAGGACCCGAGCAGCACGACCCGGTCGCCGGCCTCCGCGTGGGCGGCGATCCACGGCACCCGCTCGCCCTCGAAGCGCAGCTCGCCGTACGGGTCGTCCTCGACGATCCACAGCCCGCACCGCGCGGCCACGGACGCGACGGCGGCCCGGCGCCCCGCCGACATGGTCCGCCCGGTGGGGTTCTGGAAGGTGGGCACGGTGTAGAGCAGCTTGGGCCGCTCCCGCACGACGAGCTCCTCCAGCGCCACGGGGTCGGGCCCCTCCTCGTCCCCGGGCACGGCCACCACCCGGGCGCCGGCGAAGCCGAAGGCCTGGAGGGCGGCCAGATAGCAGGGGCTCTCGACGAGGACCGTGTCCCCGGGCTCGATCAGCGCGGTGGCGAGCAGCGACAGCGCCTGCTGGGAGCCGGTGGTGACGAGGACGTCGTCGGCGCCGGTGGCGAGCCCGCGGGCCGACATCCGCTCGGCGAGGGCCGCCCGCAGCACGGGCTCGCCCTCGGTGGTCGAGTACTGCAGCGCCCGCGAAGGCGCCTCCTCCAGCACCGCCCGAAAGGCGTCGGCGATCCCCTCCGCGTCGAACAGCTCGGGGGCCGGCAGCCCGCCCGCGAAGTTGATCACCTCGGGCCGGGCGGTGACGGCCAGGATGTCCCGTACGGGCGACCCGCCGACCGCGCGGGCCCGGGCGGCGAGCGGCGGCACGGGGGCGTACGTGGGCACCGTCATGGAACGGCTCCTTCGGCTGCGACGACTGGGTGCAGCGCAGCCTAGGCAACTGAGTGCCGCCTACAAGCACCTTTCCGCGATGCGGACGCCACCGCGCGGCCGGCTCGCCCGGAACCGCCGCTCAGGCCTTGGTGCCGGTGGCCCCGTAGACGTTGATGTCGTCGTCCGTGACGTCGTTGATGTCGCGGTAGCGGATCTTCTCGATGTCGTCGAGGGACTCGAAGTCCTCCACGTCGATGGCGGGCGGCGCGGGCGCGGGCCCGGGGTGCCACAGGTGCGCGGGCACCACACCGGGCTCGTCCAGCGAGACACCCGGCGTCTCGGTGAAGAACCGCTCCACCTCGCTCCTGGAGCGGAACACGAAGGTGAACCCGCGCTCGGTGTAGGTCCGCTGGACCGCGCGGGCGGGCTCGGGATGCATCTCGTCGGTCAGATGGCTGAGCATGATCCGGCTTCCCGCGGGCAGGGCGTCCACGAGCCCGCGCACGATCGGATAGGCCTCCGCGTCCTCGACGAAGTGCAGGAGCGCGACCAGGCACAGCGCGATCGGCCGGTCGAAGTCCAGGGTCTTGGCGGCCTGTTCGAGGATCTGCGCGGGATTCCTGAAGTCGGCGTCGATGTAGTCCGTACGCCCCTCGGGCCCGCTCGTGAGCAGGGCGCGGGCGTGCGCCAGCACCACCGGGTCGTTGTCGACGTACACGACCCGCGAGTCGGAGTGGATCCGCTGGGCGATCTGGTGGACGTTCTCGGCGGTGGGCAGCCCGGTGCCGATGTCGAGGAACTGCCGGATCCCGTCCTGCCCGGCCAGCCGGTCGACGGCGCGGCGCATGAAGTCACGGTTGTGGCGCACGTCGAGATAGCCGCGGGGGTTGGCGGCGAGCGCGGCGGCGGCCGCGGCCCGGTCGGCGGGGTAGTTGTCCTTGCCGCCGAGGAAGACGTCGTAGACACGGGCCGGATGGGCCCTGGTGGTGTCGATCCTCTTGGCCAGCTCGGCCGGGTCCTGGCTCAGCGCGTCACCGGACATGGGCGTCTCCCCTGTGAGTGTGTCGGTCCTTCAACGGACAACCACCGCGTTGGTCAAGAACCTAACTCCCAGGCCGACTTGATGGTGCCCGGTGCCCCGGACACCCCGTCCCGCGTCCCACAGGAGACACTCGGGAAACCACATCTGCGCAGGTCGAAGCGGTCCCTGCGGCAAGGCCGTCCCGAATCCCCCACCAGGGCTGGCGATCGCGCCCGCTCCCCCGCAGCCTGATCCCATGCCCACCCGACCCCACACCCCCACCACCCCCACCTTCCTCGCCCTGCTGACCCTCCTCGCGCTCCTCACCCTCACGGGCTGCAAGGACGGCCAGGGCGTACGCGACGAGGGCCCGGCCGCGGACAAGGCGGCCGCGGTGAACTCCGCGGAAAGCCAGAAGGCCGCCCGGAACTGACCGGGCGGCCTCGAAGCAGAGCTGCGTCATCACACGTGCGCGGGGACCAGCTTCGGGTTGGGGCCGTACTTGTTGTCGCCCGGCTCGCTGTCGAGGACCGAGAAGACGAACAGGGTGATGCCACCGACGAGCGGAACGAGCCCGAACAGGATCCACCAGCCGCTGCGGCCCGTGTCGTGCAGACGGCGCGCGGTGACGGCCAGGCCCGGCAGCAGGAAGCCGAGGTAGGGGATCGCCACGAGCCACGACTGCTTGGTGACGACGCCGAGGACGGCGAACACGACGTAGATGATCCCGGCGAACAGGGCGAACATCCAGTATTCCTTGCGGCGCGCACGCCCGCTGAAGACCGCGTACTTCTTGAGAACTTCGATGAACCAGCTCATGGTGGTGTCCCCCCTGAGATCGCCGTTCGGAACCGTTCCGAATGGATCAGGCCAGGCGCAGAAGATATGGAGGATGTCGGGAACTCGTCAATTCGACGCATGTAAGCAGTCCATCAAAGCGAGGGCCTGACAAATCCACCGCATCCGGATGCGAATTACGGACAGAACACCAGAAGATCACCGGGCGAAGTGGGCGTTGTTATCCGGACGTTGGCCGGTTCGAGCTCTGCCCGTATCCGGACCGAGCTCGAACCGTTGCCGTGACACACCGTTCGGCGGCTCCGTCAGCGGAGCTTCTGCGCCACCTCGGTCGCCCAGTAGGTGAGGATGTTCTGCGCCCCGGCCCGCTTGATTCCGGTCAGTGCCTCCAGGATCGCCCGGTCCCGGTCGATCCAGCCCTTCTCGGCGGCGGCCTCGATCATCGAGTACTCACCGGAGATCTGATAGGCGGCGACCGGCACGTCCGCGACGTCCGCGACCCGCGCGAGGATGTCGAGATAGGGCCCGGCCGGCTTGACCATCACCATGTCGGCGCCCTCCTCCAGATCGAGGGCGAGCTCCCGCAGCGACTCCCGCGCGTTCGCGGGATCCTGCTGATAGGTCTTGCGGTCCCCCTGCAACGAGGAGCCGACGGCCTCCCGGAACGGCCCGTAGAAGGCGGACGCGTACTTGGCCGTGTAGGCGAGGATGGCGACATCCTCCCGCCCGATCTGATCGAGGGCATCCCGTACGACCCCGATCTGACCGTCCATCATCCCGCTCGGCCCCACGACATGAGCGCCGGCGTCGGCCTGCACCTGGGCCATCTCGGCATACCGCTCAAGGGTGGCGTCGTTGTCGACCCGCCCCTCGGCGTCCAGCACCCCGCAGTGCCCGTGATCGGTCGTCTCGTCGAGACACAGATCCGACATCACGAGCAACTCGTCCCCGACCTCGGCCCGCACGTCCCGAATGGCGACCTGCAGAATCCCGTCGGGATCGGTCCCGGGCGTCCCGAGAGCGTCCTTCTTCCCCTCCTCGGGCACCCCGAACAGCATGATCCCGGACACCCCGGCGGCCACGGCCTCGGCAGCGGCCTTCTTCAAACTGTCCCGCGTGTGCTGCACGACCCCGGGCATCGCCGAGATCGGCACCGGCTCACTCGCCCCCTCCAGCACGAACGCCGGAAGGATGAAGTCGGCAGGGTGCAGCCGGGTCTCGGCGACCATGCGCCGCATGACAGCAGTACCGCGCAGCCGACGGGGCCGGGTACCGGGAAAGGATCCGTACGTCGTCATACCCCTAAGCTACGCCCGCCCCACACCCCCCTTTACCGACGTCGCGTCGGGCGGTCAGCTGCGCGCTGGCCTTGGGCCGGGCGCCTATGGGGGTGCCGGGTCAGGTGATCGGGCGGCTGCCGGCCGGTGGGGGCTGGTCGCGCAGTTCCCCGCGCCCCTAGGGGGTTGCAGTGACCCTGCGCCAGGACGGGCCGTTCGCCGGACCGTGCGGCACCACGGGCCGGTGGCCGGACCGTGCGGCACGACGGGCCGCAAGCCGCGTACGGCGCGCAGGGGACGGGGTGGGGGGTGTCCGCCCGCAGCGGCCGGCGTCCGTTACCGAGCACAGCCACAGGCACAGCAACCGCCGGACCGAGGACGGACACCCCCCACCCCGGCCCCGACCCCACCACCGGGGCCCATGCGCTACGCACGCCCCCACCGAACCCGCAGCTGCGCCGCAGGCACCCGCACCCCGCAGACCCCCACATGCGCCACCCCACCCCCGGGTCCAAGCTGAAAACACAAGGCAGGAGGCCCCCCATGGCTGCACCCCACGAACCCCTCACCCACATACACGGCCCCGTACTCCACCCCGGCGACCCCACCTACGCCGACGAAGTCACCGGCTTCAACCTGGCCGCCCTCCACACCCCCGACATCGTCGTAGGCGCCACCAGCCCGGAAGACATCGTCACCGCCCTCCGCTGGGCCTCGGCCACCGACACCCCCGTCACCGTCCAGGCCACCGGCCACGGCGCCAACTTCCCGATAGAGAACGGCCTGCTGATCAACACGGCCCGCATGACCGACGTACGCGTGGACACAGACACCCGCACCGCCACCATCGCAGCCGGCGCGAAGTGGCGACACGTCCTGGAGCAAGCCACCCCCCACGGCCTCGCCACCCTCAACGGCAGCTCCACCGACGCAGGCGTCGTCGGCTACACCCTCGGCGGCGGCCTCCCCGTCCTCGGCCGAACCTACGGCTACGCCGCCGACAAGATCCGCTCCTTCGAGGTCGCCACCCCCGACGGCACCCTCCACCACACCGACCCCGACACCGACCCCGACCTCTTCTGGGCCCTGCGCGGCGGCAAGGGCAACGTAGGAGTGGTGACCTCCCTGGTCACCGAACTCCTCCCCCTCCAACGGCTCCTCGGCGGCGGCATCTACTGCGCGGGCGAGGACGCCGAACCCCTGCTGACCGCCTGGGCGAACTGGACGAAGGACGTCCCCCCGGAGATGAACAGCACCTTCAGCGTGCTCCGCCTCCCCCCGTTCCCGGAGATCCCCGAACCCTTCCGCGGCGGCTTCTGGGCAAGGGTCTGCCTCGCCTGGACCGGCGAGAAGGAGGCAGGAGAGAAACTCCTCGCCCCGCTCCGCGAGGCCGCACCGGTGGTGATCGACACGGTGGAGGAGATGGAGTACGCGGCCGTGGACCGCATCTACCTGGACCCCCAGGACCCCCTCCCGGCCCGCGAGTCCTGCACCCTGCTGCGCGAACTGACCCCGGAAGCGATCGGCACGTTCCTCGACCAGGCGGGCCCGGCGGCAGGCGCCGGCGACTACCCGCTCCTCATGGTCGAGATCCGGCACATGGGCGCCGCCCTGGCCCGCCCCGCGAACGTCGAGGACGCGATCTGCGCGAGGGACGCCGCGTACCTCATGGAGGCGGTGGGCGTCCTGGCCGCACCCCCCATGGCCGAGGCGGTCGAGCACGCCACGAAGGCTCTGAACACCGCCATGACCCCGCACGGCACCGGCCGCACCATGGTCAACCTGCACGGCACCCCGGGCGACGACACGGACCGCGCCCGCGCCTGGACCCCGGAGGTCTACGACCGCCTGCGCCGCACGAAGTCGACGTACGACCCGAAGAACCTGCTGCGCTACGGCCACACGGTGGCCCCGGCGGCCTGAACCAGGCCACCGGAACCACCGCGATCCGAGAACGTCAGGTCGTGGACCGGCGCCGCCGGGCCCCCGGCCGCCGCTCGCTCGGCCGTGTCACCGGGTCCCCGGCCTCGACCGCCGCCGCCCGCCGCTTCAGCCCGAAGTCGGCGAGGGCCTCGGCCAGTTTGTGCACGGACGGCTCGGGAGCCATCACGTCCACCCGCAGCCCGTGCTCCTCGGCGGTCTTCGCCGTGGCGGGTCCGATACAGGCGATCACCGTCACGTTGTGCGGCTTCCCGGCGATCCCCACCAGGTTCCGCACGGTCGACGAGGACGTGAAGAGAACGGCGTCGAAGCCACCGCCCTTGATCGCCTCCCGCGTCTCCGCCGGCGGCGGCGAGGCGCGCACGGTCCGGTAGGCGGTGACGTCGTCGACCTCCCACCCGAGTTCGATGAGCCCGGCGACCAGCGTCTCCGTGGCGATGTCCGCCCGCGGCAGGAACACCCGGTCGATCGGGTCGAAGACGGGGTCGTAGGGCGGCCAGTCCTCCAGCAGCCCCGCGGCCGACTGCTCACCGCTCGGCACCAGATCGGGCTTCACACCGAAGGCGATCAGCGCCTTCGCCGTCTGCTCGCCCACCGCGGCGACCTTGATCCCCGCGAAGGCACGCGCGTCGAGCCCGTACTCCTCGAACTTCTCCCGAACGGCCTTCACGGCGTTGACCGAGGTGAAGGCGATCCACTCGTAGCGTCCGGTCACGAGCCCCTTGACGGCCCGCTCCATCTGCTGAGGCGTGCGCGGCGGCTCGACGGCGATGGTCGGCACCTCGTGCGGCACGGCCCCGTAGGACCGCAGCTGGTCGGAGAGCGACGCCGCCTGCTCCTTCGTACGCGGCACGAGAACCTTCCAGCCGAACAGCGGCTTGTTCTCGAACCACGACAACTGGTCGCGCTGGGCCGCGGCGGACCGCTCACCGACCACGGCTATCACCGGCCGCCCGCCCTCGGGCGAGGGCAGCACCTTGGCCTGCTTGAGCGTCTGGGCGATGGTGCCCAGGGTCGCCGTCCAGGTCCGCTGGCGCGTGGTGGTGCCGGCGACGGTGACCGTCATCGGGGTGTCGGGCTTGCGCCCGGCCGCGACCAGCTCCCCGGCGGCGGCGCCCACGGAGTCCAGGGTCGTCGACACGACCACGGTCCCGTCGGACGCCCCCACCTCCGTCCAGCACCGGTCGGAGGCCGTGCGCGCGTCGACGAACCGCACGTCCGCGCCCTGCGCGTCCCGCAGCGGCACACCGGCGTACGCGGGCACACCGACGGCCGCGGCCACACCGGGCACGACCTCGAACGGAACGCCCGCGCGGGCGCAGGCCAGCATCTCCTCGGCGGCGTACGCGTCGAGCCCGGGGTCCCCGGACACCGCACGCACGACCCGCCTGCCGCCCCGCGCGGCCTCCATGACAAGATGTGCCGCATCCCGTACAGCGGGGGCAGGAGCGGTTGTTGACGTGCCGTCAACGACTGTCAGTTGGGGCGCGCCCGTGCCCGGAACCGGAGCCGAAGGCGACTCCGTGTCCGTGTCCACGACGGCGACGCCCGACCGAGCGTGGACGCGCACGACGTCGAGCACCTCGTGCCCGGCGACGAGAACGTCCGCGTTCGTGAGCGCCTCGACGGCGCGCAGAGTCAGCAGTCCCGGATCTCCGGGTCCGGCACCGAGGAAGGTGACGTGCCCGTGTTCAGGACCGGCGGGAAGGGTGGTGGGGCTCACTGTGCTCGCTCCCCCATCAGACCGGCCGCGCCCTGGGCAAGCATCTCGGCCGCGAGTTCACGGCCGAGCGCCATTGCTTGGTCGTACGTCTCGGGCACGGGACCGGTGGTGGACAACTGCACCATGCGCGAGCCGTCGGTCGTGCCGACGACGCCCCGCAGGCGCATTTCCTTGACAATCTGCCCGTCGGCCAGCAGGTCGGCCAGCGCGCCCACAGGAGCGGAGCAGCCGGCCTCCAGGGCGGCGAGCAGTGACCGTTCGGCGGTCACGGCGACCCGCGTGAACGGGTCGTCGAGCTCGCCGAGCGCTGCGATCAGGTCCGCGTTGTCCGCGGTGCACTCGATCGCGAGTGCTCCCTGGCCGGGAGCGGGCAAAACTGTGTCGACCGAGAGGAAATCGGTCACTTCGTCGATACGGCCGCTGCGCTGCAGCCCTGCCGCGGCCAGCACCACCGCATCCAGCTCACCATCGCGCACGAACCGCATCCGGGTGTCGATGTTCCCCCGGATCGCAACCGTCTCGATACCAAGTCCGTGCGCGCGGGCGTACGCGTTCAGCTGCGCGGTCCGCCGGGGCGAACCGGTACCGATCCGGGCACCTCGGGGCAGGTCGGTGAACTTCAGCGCGTCCCGGGCGACGAGTACGTCCCGCGGGTCCTCGCGCTGCGGGATCGCGGCCAGCGCCAGCTCGTCCGGCTGTCCGGTCGGCAGGTCCTTCAGCGAGTGCACCGCGAAGTCGACCTCGCCCTTGAGCAGGGCTTCGCGCAGCGCGGTCACGAAGACACCCGTGCCGCCGATCTGCGCGAGCGCCTCCTTGGACACATCGCCGTACGTGGTGATCTCGACGAGCTCGACGGGCCGTCCGGTCACCTGGCTCACGGCGTCCGCCACCTGCCCGGACTGGGCCATGGCGAGTTTGCTCCGCCTGGTCCCGAGCCGTAGCGCCTTGCTCCTCATGACGAGCCTCGGTCTTTCTCATCGGTGGTGCTGTCCTCGGCGCGGGAGACGGCGGCCACCGTCTCGGGGTCGAGGTCGAACAGGGTCCGCAGCGCGTCCGCGTACCCGGCACCGCCGGGCTCGGCCGCGAGCTGCTTGACCCGTACGGTCGGGGCGTGCAGCAGCTTGTCGACCACGCGCCGCACGGTCTGCGTGATCTCCCCGCGCTGCTTGTCGTCGAGGCCCGGCAGCCGCCCGTCGAGCCGCGCGATCTCATTCGCGACGACATCGGCGGCCATGGTCCTGAGCGCGACGACGGTGGGCGTGATGTGCGCGGCCCTGAGGGCCGCCCCGAAGGCGGCGACCTCGTCCGCGACGATACGACGGACCTGGTCGACGTCGGCCGCCATGGGAGCGTCCGCCGAAGCCTCGGCCAGCGACTCGATGTCCACGAGCCGCACCCCGGCGAGGCGGTGCACGGCGGCGTCGATGTCCCGGGGCATGGCGAGGTCGAGCAGGAAGAGCGAGGGTGCGGGCCGCGGAATCTCGGCGACGGGTTCCGGCTTGCGCCGCTCGGGTACCCGCCCGATGACCGCGGCGGTGGCGGCGAGCGCGGCGATGGCGTCGGCTTCCTCGACGGGATCGACGAGGGCGACGGATCCCTGCGGCCGGGGCGCGTTGTCCACCCAGGCGGCGTGCTGCTCCAGCTCGGAGGCGGCCATCCCGGCGACGGCGGCTTCGCCGAGGACGGAGAAACCGGCGGTGGAGGGCACGGGGGCGAGGTCCAGGGGACAGTTCTCCTCCGTCCCGTGGTCCGCGGGCAGTCGTGCCGCCTGCGCGGCTCCCGACCCGGAACGGGACGGCACCGCGTCAGCACCGGGCCACGCGTCCAGCCCCCGCCCGGCCGCGACGGCCTCGGCAGTCAGAACCAGCCCCGTGGCCCCCGTACAGGACACCACGACATCGGCACGTGTCAGCTCGTCCGGCACCGAACCCATCGGTACCGCACGGGCCACCACGTCCGAGTCGGCCCCGTCGTTGAGGATCTCCGCAAGCCGCTCGGCCCGCTCGGCGGTCCGGTTGGCGACCACGATCTCCGTCACACCGACGCGCGCCAGCGTCGCCGCGGCCAGCGAGGACATCGACCCGGCGCCGATGACCAGCGCCTTCTTGCCGAGAGCCCAGTCCTGCACAGCCGTACCGGAGGCCAACTGCTCCAGCCCGAAGGTCACCAGCGACTGTCCCGCCCGGTCGATCCCGGTCTCGGAGTGCGCCCGCTTGCCCACCCGCAGAGCCTGCTGGAACAGGTCGTTCAGCAACCGCCCGGCCGTGTGCAGCTCCTGCGCCCGGGCGAGCGAGTCCTTGATCTGCCCGAGGATCTGCCCCTCCCCGACGACCATGGAGTCGAGCCCGCAGGCCACGGAGAAGAGATGGTGGACGGCCCGGTCCTCGTAGTGCACGTAGAGATAGGGAGTGAGCTCGTCCAGCCCCACTCCGCTGTGCTGGGCGAGCAGCGTCGACAGCTCGGCCACACCCGCGTGGAACTTGTCCACGTCGGCGTACAGCTCGATCCGGTTGCAGGTGGCGAGCACCGCGGCCTCCGTGGCCGGCTCCGCCGCAACAGTGTCCTGGAGCAACTTCACCTGCGCATCGACATGCAGGGCCGCACGCTCCAGCACACTGACCGGCGCGCTGCGGTGGCTCAGCCCGACGACGAGGAGACTCATGCCGGCATCACGGCGGGTACGTCCCCGTCGGGCCCTTTGTCGGCGGACTCACCGCGCGCGGCGGCGACCGGACCGGCGCCGTCGGAGGCCGCGGCCTCCTCACCGGCCTTGCGCTGCTCGTGGAAGGCGAGGATCTGCAGTTCGATGGAGAGGTCGACCTTGCGCACGTCGACGCCGTCCGGCACGGACAGCACGGTGGGCGCGAAGTTCAGGATGGAGGTGACCCCGGCGGCCACGAGCCGGTCGCAGACGGGCTGGGCGGCACCGGCGGGGGTGGCGATGACACCGATGGACACGCCGTTGTCCTCGATGATCTTTTCCAGGTCGTCCGAGTGCTGCACCGGGATGCCCGCGACGGGCTTGCCGGCCATCGCCGGATCGGCGTCGATCAGCGCGGCGACCCGGAATCCACGGGACGCGAAACCACCGTAGTTGGCGAGAGCGGCGCCGAGGTTGCCGATACCGACGATCACAACCGGCCAGTCCTGGGTCAGGCCGAGTTCACGGGAGATCTGGTAGACGAGATACTCGACGTCGTAGCCGACACCGCGCGTTCCGTAGGAACCCAGGTAGGAGAAGTCCTTGCGCAGCTTGGCGGAGTTGACCCCCGCCGCGGCCGCGAGCTCCTCGGAGGAGACCGTGGGTACCGAGCGCTCCGACAGTGCGGTCAGCGCGCGGAGGTACAGCGGAAGCCTGGCGACGGTGGCCTCGGGAATCCCTCGGCTACGGGTCGCCGGTCGGTGAGTTCGGCCAGTTGCCACGGTGCTCCTGCGGGTAGAGCGGGGCTGTAGGCGGTCATGCGTCCCCAGACCGCCCCGTCGAATGCAGGCTATGTCTTTGTGAACGCGTGCACAAAGATGGTGTCCGATTTGCCCGGCCAACGTGACCGGGGTCACGCGCGTCTCTCTCGGAGGCAAAACCGCACACTTCCCTCATCAATCCCGCCCCCGAGGCCACATCACCATCGATCCTAAGCGACCGGCCGGACGAGTTGGACTAGTCGGTCAGGGCCTTGCGGAGGCGTTCCTCGTTCACCCGCCAGAAGGTGTGCTGCTCACCGTCGACAAGGACCACGGGGATCTGTTCCCAGTACTGCTCGTGGAGTTGAGGATCCTGGTCGATGTCCTTGTATTCCCAGGGAACCCCGAGATCTCCACATACCTTCTCGATCACCAGCTGTGCGTCATCACACAGATGACAGCCCGGCTTGCGGATCAGGGTGACGAGCCGGTCCTCGGGAAGCCTGGCCGCCCTGCGGCGGAAGATGGGACTCATGTCCGCCATTCTCGCCCTTGCTTAACGGCGCGGTCGCGGAGAGTTCACACCCTTCAAACCTCTCGACTCCGGAACCACCGAACAGACTGGCTATGCTCACGCCATGGCCGCTCTCGGATGGCTCACTCCCCGTAGGCGTTCCGCCACGGCGCTGAGCGTGTTGGCAGGCGAGGCCTCGGCGGAGGCTGCGCGCAAGTCGGTTCCGGACGAAGAACCGGAATTTCCGGTGCTCGGCGACGAGAAGGCAGCCGCGTTCTTCGACCTGGACAACACCGTGATGCAAGGTGCGTCCCTCTTCCACTTCGGCCGTGGCCTGTACAAACGGAAGTTCTTCGAGACCCGCGACCTCGCCCGCTTCGCCTGGCAGCAGGCCTGGTTCCGACTGGCCGGCTCGGAGGACCCCGAGCACATGCAGGAGGCCCGCGACTCCGCCCTGTCCATCGTGCAGGGCCACCGCGTCGCCGAGCTCCAGTCGATCGGCGAGGAGATCTACGACGAGTACATGGCCGAGCGCATCTGGCCGGGCACCCGAGCCCTGGCGCAGGCCCACCTGGACGCCGGTCAGAAGGTGTGGTTGGTCACAGCCGCCCCGGTGGAGATCGCCCAGGTGATCGCGCGACGGCTCGGTCTCACCGGCGCGTTGGGCACGGTGGCGGAGTCGGTGGACGGCGTCTACACGGGCAAGCTGGTCGGCGAGCCCCTCCACGGTCCCGCGAAGGCGGAGGCGGTTCGCGCCCTGGCCGCGGCGGAGGGGCTCGACCTGTCGCGCTGCGCGGCGTACAGCGACAGCCACAACGACATCCCGATGCTCTCGCTGGTGGGCCACCCCTACGCGATCAACCCGGACACCAAGCTTCGAAAGCACGCCCGTCAACTGGACTGGCGTCTGCGCGACTACCGCACGGGCCGCAAGGCGGCGAAGGTCGGCATCCCGGCCGCCGCCGGCGTGGGAGCCGTGGCGGGCGGCACGGCGGCGGCGATCGCCCTGCACAAGCGCCGCCGGTAACCAGGCAAACACACCAATCCACGGGTTTTATACGCGTAACTCCGTGTGCAGGCACATTGGCTGCACACGGCCACAACACGCCCCGTTCCCCGACAGAACATGACCGTTTTCGATCAACAACCGGTCACTCTGCGGTACTTGAAGAGCTCCCAATCGGTTACAGAAGCGACGTAATCGATGAATAGAGCAACTGGGTGTAGCAGTGCCTGCACTAAGCGTTATTCTCCTCAGACGCAATCCGGTACCCCTTCCGTCGCTACGACGGGTGAACGGTCCCGCACTGCACGTGATGGAAGCTCTGCCTCTGGGAGTCCCGTGTACCCACACGTCGGGGTTGACGCCTCGGGCCTGGCTACGCTGCGCGCTACGGTCCAAGACCTGTTGCGCGGCTTCGTCCCCACCGCGTACGCCGTCCCCGCCCTCGCCGTAGCCACGGCACCGATCGGCCCGTGCTACGCACTGGCCGACGGTTCCGCGGCCGTCGGCAGACGAGGGCGTTCGACCGGTGCCGCAACGGCCCGCCGTCCGGCCGCGGACAGCGACAGCGCCCGCATGATGGACCTGGTCGAACGCGCCCAGGCCGGCGAGGCCGACGCCTTCGGCCGCCTGTACGACCAGTACAGCGACACGGTGTACCGGTACATCTATTACCGGGTAGGAGGCAAGGCGACCGCCGAGGACCTGACGAGCGAGACGTTCCTGCGCGCGCTCCGAAGGATCGGCACCTTCACCTGGCAGGGCCGCGACTTCGGCGCCTGGCTCGTCACCATCGCGCGCAACCTCGTCGCCGACCACTTCAAGTCGAGCAGGTTCCGGCTCGAGGTCACCACCGGCGAGATGCTCGACGCCAACGAGGTCGAGCGCTCCCCGGAGGACTCCGTCCTGGAGTCCCTCTCCAACGCCGCGCTGCTGGACGCCGTACGCCGGCTCAACCCGCAGCAGCAGGAGTGCGTGACCCTCCGCTTCCTCCAGGGCCTCTCGGTCGCCGAGACCGCCCGGGTGATGGGCAAGAACGAGGGCGCCATCAAGACCCTCCAGTACCGGGCCGTCCGCACCCTGGCCCGCCTCCTCCCGGACGACGCCCGCTGAGAGCGCACGCCCGGTAACCATCAACTCGCTCTCGGTGAAAGTCCGTTGACTCCCCGATCCGATCATCCGCAGTCCGTAACCCAAGTGCCGCGCCGCTCGTTGTGCGGGATGCAGGCTCCCTGTGGTCACGCCCCGGCCGACATCGATCACTCGATCGTGTGCTTGTGGTCAGGGCGTGCAACCCTCAGGACCCCCTGGGGAGTCGACCGTCATGACGAGAGGAGGTGCCGCCAGTGATCGCGAACGTATCGGCGCACCGGCGGGCGAACGCCTTCGCCCAGGCCCTGGAGGAGCAGTCCGACCGGGACCCGGCGGCCGAGCAGTCCGAAGGACAAGCACCGGCCGCCGCGGGACACCCCGACCCGGACCGTCTCTTGGCACTCGCGGAGTGTCTCGGCGAGCTGCCCAGGCCCGAGCTGGACCCCGAGGTCAAGGTCGTCCAGCGAGCCCAGCTGGTGGCCGCGATGGAGGCCATGCTGCTGGAGGGCGACGGGGTGGAACCCGCGGTCCCCGAGCAGCGCTCCCATCGGGCCAAGGGCGCGCACCGGGCGAGTGGACTGGGCAAACTGCGACCGCGCTCCCGGCTCACCAAGGGCTTGGCCGCGGGCGGACTGAGCGTCGGGGTCGCCGCCGGCGCCTTCGGCGGAGTCGCCGCGGCCAGCTCGGACGCGCTGCCCGGCGACTCGCTGTACGGCCTCAAGCGCGGCATCGAGGACTTCAAGCTCACGTACCTGTCCGACGGGGACGACGAGCGCGGGGTCGCCTACCTCGACCAGGCCTCCACCCGGCTGAGCGAGGCCCGGCGCCTGATGGAGCGCGGCCGGGGCGGTCACCTCGACCACGAGTCCGTGGGCGAGATCCGCCGCGCCCTGTCCGGGATGCAGCACGACGCCTCCGAGGGCCACCGCCTGCTGCACGCGGCGTACGAGCGCGACCCCAACTCCCTGGGCCCCATCCAGGCCCTCGCCGGCTTCTCACGCTCGCACCGCGAGGCCTGGGGCGCGCTGCGCGACCGACTGCCCGTGCAGCTCGGCGACGTCAGCGACCAGGTGTCCGAGGTCTTCGACGCCATAGACGAAGAGGTCGCCCCGCTCGAGTCCCTCCTCCCCGAGCCCCCGGCTCAGAGCGGCGGCAAGGGCGGCGGCCAGCGCCAGGGCAGCGGTGCGGGATCCTCGGACACCTCGACCGGCTCCGACCGCTCGACGGCCCCGGGCAGTGGCGGCTCCGCCGAGCACAACGGCAGCACCGGCCCCAGCAAGTCGTCCCCGTCCGACGGCACGGACGACGGCCTGCTCGGCGGCAACACCGGCGGCCTCCTGGACCCCCCGAAGTCCACCGACACCACCACCCCGACCTCCCCGGCCCCCTCGGCCGACCCGGACGTCACCCTCCCGCCGCTCCTCCCCGGCCTCCTGCCGGGCCTGGGCATCAACGGCGAGGACGCCAACTAGCCCTTCCGGTACGACGTCGGGGGCGCCCTTCCTGCGAAGGGCGCCCCCGACGTCGTACGACGAACAAGCTCAGAAGAACACCGACCGCCGCTGCACCAGCAACTTGTACAGCGTGTGCTGGATCTGTTCCCTGACCTGGTCCGTCAGGTTGAACATCAGCATCGGGTCCTCGGCGGCCTCCGGCGGATAGCCGTCCGTGTGGATCGGCTCGCCGAACTGGATCGTCCACTTGGTCGGGAGCGGGATCGCGCCCAGGGGACCCAGCCACGGGAAGGTCGGCGTCAGCGGGAAGTACGGGAAGCCGAGCAGGCGGGCCAGCGTCTTCGCGTTGCCGATCATCGGGTAGATCTCCTCCGCGCCCACGATCGAGCACGGGATGATCGGCGTGCGCTGCCGCAGCGCCGTGGAGACGAACCCGCCCCGGCCGAATCGCTGGAGCTTGTAGCGCTCGCTGAAGGGCTTGCCGATGCCCTTGAAGCCCTCCGGCATCACACCGACCACTTCGCCCTGGCCCAGCAGCCGTTCCGCGTCCTCCGCGCACGCCAGGGTGTGACCGAGCTTGCGCGCCAGCTCGTTGACCACCGGCAGCATGAACACCAGATCCGCCGCGAGCAGCCGCAGATGGCGGTTCGCGGGGTGGTGGTCATGGACGGCGACCTGCATCATCAGCCCGTCCAGCGGCAGCGTCCCGGAGTGGTTGGCGACGATCAGCGCGCCGCCCTCGGCCGGGATGTTCTCGACGCCCTTCACCTCGACCCGGAAGTACTTCTCGTACACCGGCCGCAGCAGGGACATCAGGACCTGGTCGGTGAGTTCCTCGTCGTACCCGAAGTCGTCGACCTCGTAGTCCCCCGTGAGCCGGCGGCGCAGGAAGTTCAGACCCCCCGCGATCCGCCGTTCCAGACCGCCCTCGTCGTTCGCCTGCTGCGGCGGCTCTTCCTCACGCGTCACAGGAACATCATCCTGCGAGAAAGCCCCGCTGGGCAGGGGCTGGACCTCACGGACCAGCGCGGGCTCGGAACCCTTGCGCCGGCTCCCCGCACTCCGGCGCCGCGTCGGCCGCTGTACGGCGCCTGCGCGGGACCGGTCGTCGTCGAACGGAATGACCTTGGCGTCCGCCATCGTTGATGCGCTCCTCAGTTGGCGCTCTGCGTCGGGGGGTGGCCGCTGCCCGCCAGCGGCGGCAGCGCGGCGATCCGGTCGACGGCCTCCGCGACGGCCTCCGGCGGCAGCAGCCCGGGGCCCTGGCTGCGCGCGAAGTCCGCGAAGGCCTCGGCCGTCGTGTACTTCGGCCGGAATCCGAGCGTCTCCCGCATCTGGACCGTCGACACGACCCTGCCGTGGGTCAGCAGCCGGATCTGCTCGGGCGAGAAGTCCGTCATCCCCAGCGTACGGACCAGCGACCCGGCCCAGGTGACGGCCGGCAGCAGCAACGGCACGGTGGGGCGGCCCAGCCGCCGGGAACACTGCGAGAGCAGCAGGACCCCGTCCCCCGCGATGTTGAAGGTGCCGCTGTTGAGCGTGCCCCGCTCCGGTTCGTGCGAGGCGATCCTGAGCACCTCGATCACGTCGTCCTCGTGCACGAACTGCAGCCGGGGGTCGTACCCCAGCACGGTCGGCAGCAACGGCAGCGCGAAGTACGAGGCGAGCGGGGTGTCCGCCGTCGGTCCCAGGATGTTCGCGAACCGCAGCACGCACACGGCCACGTCCGGCCGCCGCCGCGCGAACCCCCGCACATACCCCTCGACCTCGACCGCGTCCTTGGCGAAGCCGCCGGAGGGCAGCGACTTGGGCGGGGTGGTCTCCGTGAACACGGCCGGATCGCGGGGCGCGGACCCGTACACGTTCGTACTGGACTTCACCACCAGCCGCTTCACGTTCGGCGACTTCTGGCAGGCACCGAGCAGCTGCATGGTGCCGATGACGTTGGTCTCCTTGACCGTGGTCCGGCTCCCGCTGCCCAGCGCCATCGCCGTCACGTCCAGGTGTACGACGGTGTCGGCGGCCGTCTCGGCCAGTACCCGCGCGATGCCGGGCTGCCTGATGTCCGCCTGGATGAAGTCGGCACCGCCCAGATGGTGTTCCGGCGACACCGCGTCCACGGCGATCACCCGGTCCACCTGCGGGTCACGCTGTATGCGTCGTACGAACCGGCCCCCGAGCTGTCGGGCCACTCCGGTAACGAGCACGACCTTTCCCAAGATCAGCGCCTTCCTTCCAGCCGTAGTCCAGCCCTGGTACAGCCCCAGTCCTGTGCCGCGTTCCCCGTGTCCGCCAACTTAGCGGGTCGATGTTGCGCTGTGATGACCGCCCACTGCATGAGGTGACGACATCCGGCCCTCGCGCAGGTCCCGACACGCATGTGGCCCCCCACCGGTTTCCGGGTGGGGGGCCACAAACACGCTTCCGCGGCGCCGCTTACTTCTTGTTGCGACGCTGAACGCGCGTGCGCTTGAGCAGCTTGCGGTGCTTCTTCTTAGCCATCCGCTTGCGCCGCTTCTTGATAACAGAGCCCACGACTACCCTCGCTCACTTCTCATCACTCGGTGCTGGGCATCATGGGCCCACACGACCTACGAGGGGCTAGCCTACCCGCCCGAGCGCTGAGGTCGTAATCGAGGTGAACCGGGGAGATCCCACAGGGGTCCACGAGTGCCCTGAGGCCCCTTGGCACCTCCCCGAGTCCGCTCGCCGTCAGGCTGTCTCCACCCCCACATAACTCTCGCGGAGGTACTCGTGAACCGCGTTCTCGGGGACACGGAAGGACCGTCCCACCCTGATCGCGGGCAGATGACCGCTGTGCACCAGCCGGTACACGGTCATCTTCGACACTCGCATCACCGAGGCGACTTCCGCCACGGTAAGGAACTGAACCTCGCTCAGAGGCCTCTGTTCAGCAGCCATGACACACCTGAACCTTCCGCACTCGACGGCCACCGGCTTCCCCTTCCGGTGACTCTTCGTCGCTGCGTGCTCACTCCCCAATGTAGGGGCGGGTGATGCAAGTGGGGAAGAGGTGCACCCATCGGCGGCCTACTGTGACAGACACGCTCGATTGAGTACGTAGCGGGTCAGCGGCAGGTAGTAATCAGACCGCACAGCGTCATCAAGTGGAACGACGACGGACACGACCCCCTCGGCCTCCCCCACAAAGAGGGCGGGGTCATCCGTATCCGCCGGCCCAATGGCCTCAAACCCCAGCTGACCTGCTCCGCAGACCCATCCGTGATCCCCGATCACGAGCTCGGGAAGCAGGCCGTCACTCTCCGCCGCGGCCGCCAGGGCGGTACGAACCGGGAGCGGTGAGTGCGTGTGTGCGCCGGGCTCACAACCGGAGCGCTGCGGGCCGGGTGGCCGCACGAGCGCGACTCCTCGTACGTAGTCAAGGTTGTACGTACGTAGACCGAACCGGGTCGTTATGTCGATACGGCGACCATGCGCAGGGGTGAGGACGGTACATCCCGCCGCCGAGAGGGCGTCCGCGATGGCGGCGTAGAACCCGAGCAGCCGGTGCGGATGACCCGTGCCGAGAAGCACGGCACCGCTGCGCTGGGCAACTGCCGCCAGCCGCTCGGCGAAGGCATCGAGCGCGACAAGCGTCCGGTCGGGATCGATCACATCATGGCCCGTTCTATGCCGAGGATCGCCCGAGACCCCGCACTTGTCAGCCATCAGACCGATCAGATCCCGCTCACTCCAGGACCATTCGGGATCAATCCCGATCAGCACTCTCGGGTCCCGTGCCGCGAACAACCGATAGCTCCGCAGACTCGCCTCCCGGGAGGTGGCCACGGGCCCGGCCAGACGAGCGGCCAGCAGATGGGCGCGGAGAGCGCCGGTGCTCAACACGGGAGCGATGGTGACGGATGAAGGGGGCGGGAGGGGACGGGAACAGCAAAACACCGCACAGTCGGAGTAACCCAGGGGCGCGGGGCTGTATCGATGTGCGGTTCCGCCGCGTGGGCGCGACCAGCCACAACACACCCGCAGACGCCGTACGACCGCACGCGGCACCCCGTGGAGCGCTAGGCCAGCAACCCCCGCAAAGGAAACACCGCCCGCCGAGTGGCCAGCACCGCCTGATCCAGCCGGTCCGCGGGGTCGTACCCCGCATCCCACTCCGCATAGGACACCGGCCACCGCCCGTCCGTCATCCGCGCCGGCGCCAACTGCCGGGTCCGCGCGAACACTTCCTGCCGCCACCCCTCGGGAATCATCGCCTCGGGCTCGATGGCCCGCCCCGCCGCGATCCCCACCAGATGCGTCCAGGACCGGGGCACGACGTCCACCACGGCGTACCCCCCACCCCCGAGCGCGATCCACTTCCCCCCGGCGTACTCGTGCGCCAGCTCATGACAGGCGACCTGCACGGCCCGCTGAGCGTCCAGCGACACCGCGAGATGGGCCAGCGGATCCTCGAAGTGCGTGTCCGCCCCGTGCTGCGTCACCAGCACATCCGGCCGAAAGTCGGCGATGAGCTCCGGCACCACCGCGTGGAACGCCCGCAGCCACCCCGCGTCCGCCGTCCCCGCCGGCAGCGCCACGTTCACCGCGCTGCCCTCGGCCGAGTCCGCCCCGGTCTCCTCAGGCCACCCGGTCTGCGGGAACAGCGTCCGCGGATGCTCGTGCAGGGAGATCGTCAGCACCCGGGGGTCCTCCCAGAACGCCGCCTGCACCCCGTCCCCGTGATGCACGTCGACATCCACGTAGGCGACCCGCGACGCCCCGAGCTCCAGCAGCCGCGCGATGGCGAGGGAGGCATCGTTGTAGATGCAGAACCCGGAGGCACCCCCCGGCATCGCATGGTGCAGTCCGCCCGCGAAGTTCACCGCGTGCAGCGCGTCCCCCCGCCACACGGCCTCCGCGGCCCCCACCGACTGCCCGGCGATCAGCGCGGACACCTCGTGCATCCGCTCGAAGGCCGGATCGTCCATCGTCCCAAGCCCGTACGACTGGTCGGCCGCCCCCGGATCCACGGAGGCCGCCTTCACGGCCTCGACGTAGTCCTCCCGGTGCACGAGCCGCAACGTCGACTCGCCCGCCGCCTTCGCGGACACGACCTCCACGTCCCGGTCCAGTCCGAAGGCATCCACCAGTCGCCGGGTCAGGTCGAGCCGGACCGGATCCATCGGATGGTCCGGACCGAAGTCATAGCCCGTTACTGCCTCGTCCCACATCAGCTGTGCGCGGCCGCTCATGCCCGCCACCGTATCGGTCCGGTTGAGCCGCGAACGACTTGGCGTACACCAGCGTCACCAGCACCAACACCATGGGCACGAGCATGGCCCCGCGATAGCTCCACGCGTCCCCCAAGGCTCCCACCAACGGCGAACCGATCAGAAAACCCACGTAGTTGAAGACATTGAGCCGAGCGACCGCGGCATCCGAGGCCCCCGGGAACAACCGCCCTGCCGCCGCGAACGTCTGCGGCACCAGCACACACAGCCCGAGCCCCAGCAGCGTGAACCCGAGCATCCCCACCCACGGCCCGGGCGCCACGGCCACCACAGCGAACCCCGCGGCCGCCACCAGCGATCCCGCCCGTACGACCGTCGCCGCCCCGAACCGCCGTACCCCGAAGTCCCCGATGGCCCGCCCCAGCAGGGTCGTCACCATGTAGACGTTGTACGGCACGGTCGCCAGCTGCTCACTGCTCCCGAGCACGTCCTGGAGGTACTTCGCGCTCCAGTTGGAGACGGTGGAGTCCCCGATGTAGGCGAAGGTCATCACCAGGCACAGCGGCAGCAGCAGCTTGAAGACGATGCCGTCCCCACCCTGCACCTTCTCCTCCACAGCGCCGCCGTCCCCGTCGACGTACCACCGGCTCCCCACCAGACACAGCGGCGCCAGCACTGCCACGACCGGCAGGTAGGACACGAACAGCGCGAGATGCCAGTGCGCCCCGACCCAGGCGAGGGAGGCTCCCACGATCCCGCCGAGGCTGAACACCGCGTGGAAGCTCAGCATGATGCTGCGCCCGTACGACCGTTGCAGGCTCACCCCGAGCATGTTCATGGACGCGTCGAGCATGCCGACGGCGAGCCCGAAGGCGGCGAGCGAGACACCCAGCTCGACCGTCGAGTCCCCGGCACCCACCCCGAGCAGCGCCAGGAGCACCACGGGCTGGGCGAACCGCAGCAGCCGACTGGGCCGTATTCGCTTCACCAGGTGCTCGGTCGAGACGCTTCCGACCCCGGCGAGGATCGGCACGGCGGCCAGGAAGGCCGGCAGCAGCGCGTCGGAGACGCCGTACCGGTCCTGGATGGCGGGGATCCGCGTCACCAGCAGAGCAAAGGCGACACCTTGCGCGAAGAAGCTGAACGCCAGCGAGGCCCTACCGCGCCGCAGCACATCTGTCATGGCGGCGAGCGTAGGGCCCCGACGTACTCGTGGGTAGATCAGCCAAAGATGAATTTTCCTCAGCTTTATCGGGCGAGGGCGACTTCGGGCCTCGCGGGGGTGCAGGTCCTCGTCTCCGCGATGAGCATCCGAGCCATGGGTCCGGCGCCGATCGCCCCGCTGACCAGGAAGGCAACCGCCATCGACACGATCATGACCACGGACCCGAGCCACACCATCGTGTCCACCGGCAGGGTGTAGGCGCCCACGACCCGCAGCACGCACTCAGCCAGCAGTACGACCCCCCACACCACGGAGAACCGCCGCTCGGCCCGCCGGAAGTCCTCCGACCCGGCGAGCAACCGGCCCCAGGCCGCCTCCCGTTCCGCGATCCCCTTCACCAGCCAGGGCTTCATCCCAGCGGTCATCATCGGCCTCCCCAACGCGACGGAGACGAGGATGCCGATCCCGACCACACTGCTGACCCCGCTGTCCTTGGCGAGCATCAGCCGCGGGTCACCGGCGACGAAGCTGAGCAGCAGCCCCGCGATGTTGACGACGAGGATGAGGGCGGCGAGACCGTTGCCCGTCCGCTCCTTCACCACGCTCCAGCCGGTCCGCACCGCGGGCACGACGCTGCTGAGGCCCAGCGCCATCAGCGTGCTCATCCCGAGCCCGTCCTTGAGCAGGTAGTACGCCCCGATCGGCACAGCCACGTCCACGATCAGGGGAACCAGGTTCGCGCGCTTCGAGTTCGTCTTCGTCGTCATGCCCTCAGCTTCTCGTCCGGCGAGGGTGTGCCAGTAGAAACGATCGTCCGGACCTCGGCATGACAAATGTCAGACGAGCAGGTCCACCAACTCATCCATGTCGGAGAAGAGTCGGGTGGCCTCGGCGAGCTTCGCGGCGGGCGTCATCGCGGTGAACCCGTACACGTCCATTCCCGCCGCATTGGCCGCCTGCACGCCCAGCGGGCTGTCCTCGACCACCACACACCGACCGGGCCGCACTCCCATCCGCTCGGCCGCGTACAGGAACAGATCGGGCGCCGGCTTCCCCCGCCCGACATCCTGCGAACTGAAGACCCGCTCGTCCTCGAACCACCGGTCGAGCCCGGTCGCCCGATGCCCCACCCTGATCCGCTCATGACTCCCGGAGGACGCGACGCAGTACGGCACCCCGTCCGCGGCCAGCTTCTCCAGTACGCCGGTGACGCCGGCCACGGCCTTCAACTCCCGCTCGAACGCGGCGAAGACCCTCGCATGGAAGACATCGTCGAACTCCGCCGGCAACCGCCGTCCGGTCCGCTCCAGGACGAGATCATGGATCCGGTGCATGGCCGAGCCCATGTAGTCCCGGATGGAGTCCTCATAGGAGGTCGGGTGCCCGAGCTCCGTCAGATAGGCGGCGAGGTGCCGATTGGAGATCGGCTCACTGTCGACGAGAACACCGTCATTGTCGAAGATCACTAGGTCGTAGCGCATGCCATCGACCCTAAACGCAGAAAACCCCCGTGCCGAATGGCACGGGGGTTTCCTTAAAAATTGTTCGGCGGTGTCCTACTCTCCCACAGGGTCCCCCCTGCAGTACCATCGGCGCTGAAAGGCTTAGCTTCCGGGTTCGGAATGTAACCGGGCGTTTCCCTCACGCTATGACCACCGAAACACTATGAAGTTAGACCGGAAACACAACACGGTCGTTGCCTCAGAACTAACACAGTGGACGCGAGCAAATATGGACAAGCCCTCGGCCTATTAGTACCGGTCACCTCCACCCATTACTGGGCTTCCAGATCCGGCCTATCAACCCAGTCGTCTACTGGGAGCCTTAACCCCTCAAAGGGGGTGGGAATACTCATCTCGAAGCAGGCTTCCCGCTTAGATGCTTTCAGCGGTTATCCCTCCCGAACGTAGCCAACCAGCCATGCCCTTGGCAGAACAACTGGCACACCAGAGGTTCGTCCGTCCCGGTCCTCTCGTACTAGGGACAGCCCTTCTCAATATTCCTACGCGCGCAGCGGATAGGGACCGAACTGTCTCACGACGTTCTAAACCCAGCTCGCGTACCGCTTTAATGGGCGAACAGCCCAACCCTTGGGACCGACTCCAGCCCCAGGATGCGACGAGCCGACATCGAGGTGCCAAACCATCCCGTCGATATGGACTCTTGGGGAAGATCAGCCTGTTATCCCCGGGGTACCTTTTATCCGTTGAGCGACGGCGCTTCCACAAGCCACCGCCGGATCACTAGTCCCGACTTTCGTCCCTGCTCGACCCGTCGGTCTCACAGTCAAGCTCCCTTGTGCACTTACACTCAACACCTGATTACCAACCAGGCTGAGGGAACCTTTGGGCGCCTCCGTTACTCTTTAGGAGGCAACCGCCCCAGTTAAACTACCCATCAGACACTGTCCCTGATCCGGATCACGGACCCAGGTTAGACATCCAGCACGACCAGACTGGTATTTCAACGACGACTCCACCTGAACTGGCGTCCAAGCTTCACAGTCTCCCAGCTATCCTACACAAGCCGAACCGAACACCAATATCAAACTGTAGTAAAGGTCCCGGGGTCTTTCCGTCCTGCTGCGCGAAACGAGCATCTTTACTCGTAGTGCAATTTCACCGGGCCTATGGTTGAGACAGTCGAGAAGTCGTTACGCCATTCGTGCAGGTCGGAACTTACCCGACAAGGAATTTCGCTACCTTAGGATGGTTATAGTTACCACCGCCGTTTACTGGCGCTTAAGTTCTCAGCTTCGCCACACCGAAATGTGACTAACCGGTCCCCTTAACGTTCCAGCACCGGGCAGGCGTCAGTCCGTATACATCGCCTTACGGCTTCGCACGGACCTGTGTTTTTAGTAAACAGTCGCTTCTCGCTGGTCTCTGCGGCCACCCCCAGCTCATGAAGTAAATTCAATCACCGGTGATGGCCCCCCTTCTCCCGAAGTTACGGGGGCATTTTGCCGAGTTCCTTAACCATAGTTCACCCGAACGCCTCGGTATTCTCTACCTGACCACCTGAGTCGGTTTAGGGTACGGGCCGCCATGAAACTCGCTAGAGGCTTTTCTCGACAGCATAGGATCATCCACTTCACCACAATCGGCTCGGCATCAGGTCTCAGCCACAAGTGCGACGGATTTGCCTATCGCACGGCCTACACCCTTACCCCGGGACAACCACCGCCCGGGCTGGACTACCTTCCTGCGTCACCCCATCACTCACCTACTGCAAGTCTGGTTCGTCGGCTCCACCACTCCCCTTTGCCCGAAGGCTCCGGGGCGGCTTCACGGACTTAGCATCGCCTGGTTCGATGTTTGACGCTTCACAGCGGGTACCGGAATATCAACCGGTTATCCATCGACTACGCCTGTCGGCCTCGCCTTAGGTCCCGACTTACCCTGGGCAGATCAGCTTGACCCAGGAACCCTTAGTCAATCGGCGCACACGTTTCCCACGTGTGTATCGCTACTCATGCCTGCATTCTCACTCGTGAACCGTCCACCACTAGCTTCCGCTGCAGCTTCACCCGGCACACGACGCTCCCCTACCCATCACAGCCGCCGTTGGGCGTATTGCTGCAATGACACGACTTCGGCGGTACGCTTGAGCCCCGCTACATTGTCGGCGCGGAATCACTAGACCAGTGAGCTATTACGCACTCTTTCAAGGGTGGCTGCTTCTAAGCCAACCTCCTGGTTGTCTCTGCGACTCCACATCCTTTCCCACTTAGCGTACGCTTAGGGGCCTTAGTCGATGCTCTGGGCTGTTTCCCTCTCGACCATGGAGCTTATCCCCCACAGTCTCACTGCCGCGCTCTCACTTACCGGCATTCGGAGTTTGGCTAAGGTCAGTAACCCGGTAGGGCCCATCGCCTATCCAGTGCTCTACCTCCGGCAAGAAACACACGACGCTGCACCTAAATGCATTTCGGGGAGAACCAGCTATCACGGAGTTTGATTGGCCTTTCACCCCTAACCACAGGTCATCCCCCAGGTTTTCAACCCTGGTGGGTTCGGTCCTCCACGAAGTCTTACCTCCGCTTCAACCTGCCCATGGCTAGATCACTCCGCTTCGGGTCTTGAGCGTGCTACTCAAACGCCCTATTAGGACTCGCTTTCGCTACGGCTACCCCACCCGGGTTAACCTCGCAACACACCGCAAACTCGCAGGCTCATTCTTCAAAAGGCACGCAGTCACGAGAATGAAAGCAAGCTTTCATTCCGACGCTCCCACGGCTTGTAGGCACACGGTTTCAGGTACTATTTCACTCCGCTCCCGCGGTACTTTTCACCATTCCCTCACGGTACTATCCGCTATCGGTCACCAGGGAATATTTAGGCTTAGCGGGTGGTCCCGCCAGATTCACACGGGATTTCTCGGGCCCCGTGCTACTTGGGTGTCTCTCAAACGAGCCGCTGATGTTTCGACTACGGGGGTCTTACCCTCTACGCCGGACCTTTCGCATGTCCTTCGCCTACATCAACGGTTTCTGACTCGTCTCACAGCCGGCAGACTGTGAAAGAGAGATCCCACAACCCCGCATGCGCAACCCCTGCCGGGTCTCACACGCATACGGTTTGGCCTCATCCGGTTTCGCTCGCCACTACTCCCGGAATCACGGTTGTTTTCTCTTCCTGCGGGTACTGAGATGTTTCACTTCCCCGCGTTCCCTCCACATACCCTATGTGTTCAGGTATGGGTGACAGCCCATGACGACTGCCGGGTTTCCCCATTCGGAAACCCCCGGATCAAAGCCTGGTTGACGACTCCCCGGGGACTATCGTGGCCTCCCACGTCCTTCATCGGTTCCTGGTGCCAAGGCATCCACCGTGCGCCCTTAAAAACTTGGCCACAGATGCTCGCGTCCACTGTGCAGTTCTCAAACAACGACCAGCCACCCATCACCCCGGAGCAACACTCCGAGTTCACTGGGGCCGGCATCGAGGGGGTTCATTCCCTCAGACACCCAACAGCGTGCCCGACCAGATCCCGTCCGGAGATCATGCTTTCCACGCTCTTGCGAGCAGTACTTGCAGCCTCCGACCCGTGAAACCGGCCGAATAATCAACGTTCCACCCATGAGCAACCACCGCAGAACGTTTGCCTGCGTAATGGCCCTGGACCACCAAGCACGCTTGGCGGCCTAGATGCTCCTTAGAAAGGAGGTGATCCAGCCGCACCTTCCGGTACGGCTACCTTGTTACGACTTCGTCCCAATCGCCAGTCCCACCTTCGACAGCTCCCTCCCACAAGGGGTTGGGCCACCGGCTTCGGGTGTTACCGACTTTCGTGACGTGACGGGCGGTGTGTACAAGGCCCGGGAACGTATTCACCGCAGCAATGCTGATCTGCGATTACTAGCAACTCCGACTTCATGGGGTCGAGTTGCAGACCCCAATCCGAACTGAGACAGGCTTTTTGAGATTCGCTCCACCTCACGGTATCGCAGCTCATTGTACCTGCCATTGTAGCACGTGTGCAGCCCAAGACATAAGGGGCATGATGACTTGACGTCGTCCCCACCTTCCTCCGAGTTGACCCCGGCGGTCTCCTGTGAGTCCCCATCACCCCGAAGGGCATGCTGGCAACACAGAACAAGGGTTGCGCTCGTTGCGGGACTTAACCCAACATCTCACGACACGAGCTGACGACAGCCATGCACCACCTGTACACCGACCACAAGGGGGGCACTATCTCTAATGCTTTCCGGTGTATGTCAAGCCTTGGTAAGGTTCTTCGCGTTGCGTCGAATTAAGCCACATGCTCCGCTGCTTGTGCGGGCCCCCGTCAATTCCTTTGAGTTTTAGCCTTGCGGCCGTACTCCCCAGGCGGGGAACTTAATGCGTTAGCTGCGGCACCGACGACGTGGAATGTCGCCAACACCTAGTTCCCACCGTTTACGGCGTGGACTACCAGGGTATCTAATCCTGTTCGCTCCCCACGCTTTCGCTCCTCAGCGTCAGTAATGGCCCAGAGATCCGCCTTCGCCACCGGTGTTCCTCCTGATATCTGCGCATTTCACCGCTACACCAGGAATTCCGATCTCCCCTACCACACTCTAGCTAGCCCGTATCGAATGCAGACCCGGGGTTAAGCCCCGGGCTTTCACACCCGACGTGACAAGCCGCCTACGAGCTCTTTACGCCCAATAATTCCGGACAACGCTTGCGCCCTACGTATTACCGCGGCTGCTGGCACGTAGTTAGCCGGCGCTTCTTCTGCAGGTACCGTCACTTTCGCTTCTTCCCTGCTGAAAGAGGTTTACAACCCGAAGGCCGTCATCCCTCACGCGGCGTCGCTGCATCAGGCTTTCGCCCATTGTGCAATATTCCCCACTGCTGCCTCCCGTAGGAGTCTGGGCCGTGTCTCAGTCCCAGTGTGGCCGGTCGCCCTCTCAGGCCGGCTACCCGTCGTCGCCTTGGTGAGCCATTACCTCACCAACAAGCTGATAGGCCGCGGGCTCATCCTTCACCGCCGGAGCTTTCAACCACCACAGATGCCTGCGGTAGTGGTATCCGGTATTAGACCCCGTTTCCAGGGCTTGTCCCAGAGTGAAGGGCAGATTGCCCACGTGTTACTCACCCGTTCGCCACTAATCCCCACCGAAGTGGTTCATCGTTCGACTTGCATGTGTTAAGCACGCCGCCAGCGTTCGTCCTGAGCCAGGATCAAACTCTCCGTGAATGTTTACCCGTAATCGGGTGCACACACACGAGAGCGGAACAACCACCGGAATAAGGCGGTCGTTCACAGCGTCCTCGCTGTGTTTTCTTCAAAGGAACCTCGCCCTCTCGAAACCGAGAGAGACGGGGTATCAACATATCTGGCGTTGATTTTTGGCACGCTGTTGAGTTCTCAAGGAACGGACGCTTCCTTTGTACTCACCCTCTCGGGCTTTCCTCCGGGCTTTTCCCTTCGGTCTTGCGTTTCCGACTCTATCAGACCGTTTCCGGTTCCGATTTCCTCGGTGCTTTCCAGGTTCCCGCTCTCGCGTTTCCCTTTCCGGCGGTTCCGACTCTATCAGATCCTTTCGGGCCTGATTCCCAGTCAGAGGGGCTTGCCTTCCCGGCTGTTGGGCCGTTCCGACGAGTGAGACTTTAGCGGATTCCCGGCTCCCGAGCTAATCGGGGGCCGCCGTCCTTTCGAACGTGGATTCCTCATTTCGCGAATACACACGCCAATACAGGGACGGCAGACAGAACGACTGTCGTCGTGTGTTGGTTGGTACTGCGGAATGGCTGTCCGGGGACCGACCGGAGTCGGCGCTCACGTCGGACAACTCGGAGAACACTACGTACCGGGCTGGGGAGTGTCAACTCAGGTTCGGGCGGGCCCCTGGAGGCGTAGGCTGGCACGTATGACAACGCGTACGTGCACCCAGCAGTGGTGGGCCGCCTGACGGCGGCCGTAAGCACGTATGCACTCAACGGCCGCCGCCTCGGCGGCCGTTCGCGTATCTCCCTCCAGGACTCCTGAGGGTCGGCCGGCCGGGGACGGCGGTCTCGACCAGGAGGTAAAGAGATGACGCGGGTCTTCAGCGGGGTCAAGCCGACAGGGCATCTGACGCTGGGGAACTACCTGGGAGCCCTGCGGCAGTGGGCCGCGGTCGACCAGCACCAGGCCGAGTCGCTGTTCTGCATCGTCGACCTGCACGCCCTGACCGTCGACCACGATCCGGCGCGGGTCCGCCGGCTCAGTCGGCAGGCGGCGACGCTGTTGCTCGCGTCGGGGCTGGATCCCGAGTTGTGCACCGTATTCGTACAGAGTCATGTGGACGAACACGCGCGGCTGTCGTACGTGCTGGAGTGCGTGGCCACGGACGGCGAGATGCGGCGCATGATCCAGTACCGGGAGAAGGCCGCTCGGGAGCGGACGCGGGGCGGGAGTGTGCGGCTGTCGCTGCTCACGTATCCCGTGCTGATGGCCGCAGACATCCTCGCCTACGGCGCCGACGAGGTGCCGGTCGGCGACGACCAGGCGCAGCACGTGGAGTTGACCCGGGATCTGGCGGTGCGGTTCAACCAGCGGTACGGCTACACGTTCGTGGTGCCCCGGGCCACCGTGCCGAAGGTGGGCGCGCGGGTCATGAACCTCCAGGAGCCGACCTCGAAGATGGGGAAGTCCGACGACTCCGGGCCGGGCATCGTCTATCTGCTCGACGAGCCGGACGTGGTGCGGAAGAAGGTCATGCGGGCCGTGACCGACAGCGGGCGGGAGGTCGTGTACGACCGGGAGGCGCGGCCGGGGCTGGCGAACCTGCTGGAGATCCTGGCGTCCTGCACGGGTGGGAACCCATCGGAGCTGAGCGGTGTATATGAGTCGTACGGCGCCTTGAAGAAGGACACCGCCGAGGCCGTGGTCGAGGTCTTGAGGCCCGTGCAGGAGAGGCACAAGGAGTTGTGCGCGGATCCTGGCTATGTGGAGGGGGTGCTGCGGGATGGCGCGGAGAGGGCGCGGGGAATGGCGCGGCCGACCGTGGATGCCGCCTATCGCGCGATCGGGCTGCTGCCGGCTGCTTCCGATACGGCGGCCACGAATACCGGCGTGATCGGCAGTGGTGCCGTGCTGGGCGCCGCCCGGTAGGCGCGGAGGCTGGTGGCGAGGCGCGATGCGCTGCGATGTACCGGCGGCGCCTCGCTGCCCCGCTGCCCCGCTGCCGAAGCCTGTACGGCGGCCTGAGCGGCGCGGGGCCGGCCGTCGCCGGCCCGAGGGTCAGTCCTTCTTGCCCGAGGCCAGTGCGCGGCTGCGGTCGCGGGCGGCTTCGAGAGCGGCGATGAGGGCGGCTCGTACGCCGTGGTTCTCGAGTTCGCGGATGGCGTTGATGGTCGTGCCCGCGGGGGACGTGACGTTCTCGCGGAGCTTCACCGGGTGTTCGCCGCTGTCGCGGAGCATCGTGGCGGCGCCGATCGCGGACTGGACGATCAGGTCGTGGGCCTTGTCGCGGGGCAGGCCGAGCAGGATGCCCGCGTCCGTCATGGCTTCGACCAGGTAGAAGAAGTACGCCGGTCCGGAGCCGGAGAGGGCGGTGCAGGCGTCCTGCTGGGACTCGGGGACGCGGAGTGTCTTGCCGACGGCGCCGAAGATCTCCTCGGTGTGGGCGAGGTGGTCGGCGGTGGCGTGGGTGCCGGCGGAGATGACGGACATGGCCTCGTCGACCAGGGCGGGCGTGTTGGTCATGACGCGCACGACAGGAGTGCCGGTGGCGAGGCGCTCCTCGAAGAAGGAGGTGGGGATACCGGCGGCGCCGCTGATGACGAGGCGGTCTGCGGGGACGTGCGGGGCGAGTTCGTCGAGGAGGGCGCCCATGTCCTGCGGTTTGACCGTGAGGATCAGGGTGTCGGCGGTCTTGGCGGCTTCCGGGTTGGTGACCGGGGTGACTCCGTAGCGGGTGCGGAGTTCCTCGGCTCGCTCGGGGCGGCGGGCGGTGACCAGGAGGTCGGCCGGGGCCCAGCCGGCGCGGATCATTCCGCTGAGCAGGGCTTCGCCGATCTTGCCGGTGCCGAGGACTGCGACTTTCTGACTCATGCGGTTCAGTCTGGCACCGGGTCGGGGCGTACCGGGTGGGTGTCCGGTGGGCGGGACATGCGGGACATGGAGATGGATGGCGGTGGTGGCTGCTCTTGGGAGGTCCTATGCGGTCCTGCGCCTCAGCGTGGCCGCTCCCAGTCCCAGGACCAGCAGTGCGCAGCCGGCCACGATCAGCGCGTCGCGTACGAAGGTCGCGGTCATGTCCGTGTGCCTGAGGACTTCGTTCATGCCGTCGACGGCGTAGGACATGGGGAGGACGTCGGAGATGGCCTCCAGGACGGGGTGCATGTTGTCGCGGGGGGTGAAGAGGCCGCAGAGGAGGAGTTGGGGGAAGATCACGGCCGGCATGAACTGGACGGCCTGGAATTCGGAGGCGGCGAAGGCCGAGACGAACAGGCCGAGGGCGGTGCCGAGCAGGGCGTCGAGCAGGGCGACCAGCAGCAGGAGCCAGGGGCTGCCGATGACATCGAGGCCGAGGAACCAGACGGCGAGGCCGGTGGCGAGGGCGGACTGGATGATCGCGAGGGTGCCGAAGGCGAGGGCGTAGCCGGCGATGAGGTCGCCTTTGCCGAGGGGCATGGCGAGGAGGCGTTCGAGGGTGCCGGAGGTGCGTTCGCGCAGGGTGGCGATGGAGGTGACCAGGAACATCGTGGTCAGCGGGAAGATCCCGAGGAGGGAGGCGCCGATGCCGTCGAAGGTGCGCGGGCTGCCGTCGAAGACGTAACGCAGCAGGAGCAGCAGCACGCACGGGACCAGGAGCATCAGCGCGATGGTGCGCGGGTCGTGGCGGAGCTGGCGCAGGACCCGGGCCGCGGTGGCGGTGGTGCGGGAGAGGCTGAGGGCACTGGTGGGAGCGGGCGTGAGACCCGGCGTGAGCGTGGTGGTCGTGGTCATCGCGTGTGCTCCTTGCTGCGGCTTGCCTCGACGGCCTGGTCGACCAGGTGGAGGAAGGCTTCCTCGACCGTGTCGCAGTGGGTGCGGGTGCGGAGGGTCTCGGGGGTGTCGTCGGCGAGGATCTCGCCCTCGCGCATGAGGAGGAGGCGGTGGCAGCGCTCGGCCTCGTCCATGACGTGGGAGGAGATGAGGAGGGTGGCGCCGCGGCGGGCGGCGATGTCGTGGAAGAGGTTCCAGAGGTCGCGGCGCAGGACGGGGTCGAGGCCGACGGTGGGTTCGTCGAGGACGAGGAGTTCGGGGGTGCCGAGGAGGGCGACGGCCAGGGAGACGCGGCTGCGCTGGCCGCCGGAGAGGTTGCCGGCGAGGGAGTCGGCGTGGGTGGTGAGGTCGACGTCGTCGATGGCGCGGGTGACGTCGGAGCGGCGGCGGTCGGCGGCGGCGCGGCCGGGGGCGAGGATCGCGGCGAAGTACTCGAGGTTCTGGCGGACGGTCAGGTCGTCGTAGACGGAGGGGGCTTGGGTGACGTAGCCGATGCGGGTGCGCAGGGTGGGGTGGCCGGCCGGGCGGCCGAGGACGTCGAGGGTGCCGGTGACCTTGGCCTGGGTGCCGACGATCGAGCGCATCAGGGTGGATTTGCCGCAGCCCGAGGGTCCGAGGAGGCCGGTGATCTGGCCGCGTGGGACGTCGAAGGCGAGGCCGCGCAGGACGGTGCGGGGGCCTCGGACGACGGTGAGGTCGCGGGCGTGGACGGCCTTGTCGGGGGCGCCGGGGTCTTCGGTGTCGGGTGGACCGGACACTTTATTCATCATGCGATGAATAATGCTCTCGCCCGGGTTGCCAGTCAAGCGCGGTGCACGGGACGGCGCAGGCGCGCGGTGGCGTGATCGGAAGCGGGTGATCCGGTTGCGCGCCTCCGAATTGCCCAGCGGCCGACGAGAAGCCGCTGACTGATCAACTGCCTTAACCGACAATGGATTTCAGTGCCGCACACTCCCCCGGTGCGGCACGCCCACGCATCTCCCGCTCGGTTCGCAACCGGAGGTGCTCCACTCATGCGCTGTCGCGTAGGCAAGGCCGATCTGTTCGCTTCTCTCGTCGTGTTTCTCGTGGCGCTGCCCCTGTGCGTGGGCATCGCCGTCGCCTCCGGTGTGCCCGCCGAGCTGGGACTCGTCACCGGCATCGTCGGCGGGCTGGTCGCCGGCCTGCTGCCCGGCAGCAGCCTTCAGGTGAGCGGGCCGGCCGCCGGGCTGACCGTGCTGGTCCACGAGGCTGTGCGGCACTACGGCGTCGAGGCGCTCGGAGTGCTGGTGCTCGGGGCCGGTCTGCTGCAGTTGGGGCTCGGGGCGCTGCGCCTCGGGCGGTGGTTCCGGGCCGTGTCCATGGCGGTCGTCCAGGGGATGCTCGCCGGGATCGGGCTCGTGCTGGTGGCCACGCAGGTGTACGCGCTGGGTGACGCGGCGGCGCCGGCGAGCGGGCTCGGGAAGCTCGGCGGGCTGGTGGCACTGCCCGGGCGGGCGGATCCGGTGGCGTTGTCAGTGGGGGCTGCCACTCTTGCCGTACTGCTGCTGTGGCCTCGATGGCGGCGGGGAGCTCGGCTGGTGCCCGCGCCGTTGGTGGCGGTGGCGCTGGCCTCGGTGGTGACCGGGGTGTTCGGCCTGGAGGTGCGGCGGGTCGAGGTGCAGGGGCTGGTGGATGCCGTACGGCTGCCGCAGGCGGCGGACTTCGGGCGGCTGACGGAAGTGGGGGTGATCGGGACTGTCGTGGCCTTCGCGCTGATCGCGTCGGCGGAGTCGCTGTTCAGCGCGGCGGCGGTGGACCGGCTGCATGCGGGTCGGCGTACGGACTACGACCGGGAGCTGATGGCGCAGGGGGCGGGAAACGCGGTGTGCGGGGTGCTGGGGGCCCTGCCCATGACGGCCGTGATCGTGCGCAGTGCCGCCAACGTCCAGGCGGGTGCGCGGACCAAGGCCTCGCGGGTGCTGCACGGGGTGTGGCTGCTGGTCTTCACCGTGGTGCTGCCCGGCATGCTCGGGCTGATCCCGGTGGCGGCGCTGGCCGCGCTGCTGGTGCACGCCGGGTGCAGGCTCGTGCCCGTGCGGGAGGTGCGCAAGCTGTGGCGGGGGCATCGGGGCGAGGTAGTGGTCCTCGGGGTGACGGCGGTGGCGATCGTCGTCGGGAACCTCTTCGAGGGCGTGCTGGTGGGGCTGGCACTGGCCGTGGCCAAGACGGCGTGGGACATCAGCCATGTGCATGTGGAGATCGAGGACCGGGGGGAGGCGGGGATCGTCGTACGGGTGCTGGGGCATGCCACGTTCCTGCGGCTGCCGAAGCTGCTGGACGAGTTGGAGGTGCTGCCGCGGGACCGGAAGGTGCGGCTGGAGCTGGGCGGGCTCCGGCATGTGGACCACGCGTGCGCGACGGCCCTTGAGGGGTGGGCCGTCGCGCGAGGTCAGGCGTTGACGGCGACGAGCAGTTCGACGTCGTAGGTCTCCTCGACGTTTCCGTCCGGGAAGAGCTCCAGCAGGATCCGCCGCTCCTCGGTGAGGAAGAGACCCGCGTGATCCTCACCCGCCACCAGGAACATCGAGTGGCTGCCGATGTTGGCGAGGTGGGTGTCGACGGACACGCGGCGGCTCCAGCGGACCACCCGGTGGGCGAAGTCCAGGCGCCCGCTGGGGTCGGCCAGAGTGGCCCGGGCTCCGTTGCCGTTCACCTCGACGGCCGGGTGGGCGCCGTAGTCCATGAAGTGCTCGGCGATCCGGCCGACCTGGCCGGAGATCCACGGGATGTCGAGGGCGTAGGTGTTCCACCACAGGGCGAGTGCGCCGCCCGGGCGCAGCGCGCGGCAGGCTTCCGGGACCGCGCGGGCGGTGTCGGTCCAGTGCCAGGACTGGGCGTAGGTCAGGAAGTCGACGGAGCCCGTGAGGAGGGGGAGGTCGTTGCCGTCGCCCCGGACGACCGGGAGGTCGGGGTGGGCGCGGCGGAACTGCGCGGCCATCCCGTCCCCGGGTTCCACGGCGACGACCTCCGCGCCCCGGGCATGCAGCAACGCGGTCGCGATCCCGGTGCCGGCCCCGACGTCGGCGACCCGGGCACCGGTGAGGCTCCGCCCGGCGAGCTCCTCGATCGCGTCGAAGAGGGCGGGCGGGTAGGAGGGGCGGTTGGCGGCGTACTGGGCCGCGGCGGCGTTGAAGGAGTGGGCCCGGGAGGTGTGGGAGGAAGCGGTCATGAGGCCATGGTGGCCGGGGTGGGTGTCAGGAGGCGGTGAGTTTTTGGTGAGAGGTGGGCATCGAGGGGCGCGAGGGGGCTGCCCCGGGGGGGTGCTCAGCGTTGGCGCTTCTTCTTGGATGGGTTTCCGGTCCGGCGGGCGCCCCGCTTCTCGTGTCGGCGCAGCGCCTCCTCGTACTCCTGTCGGTGCAGCTTCTCGCCCGGGGCCTCTGTGAGGGAGCGGAAGAAGTACGCGAGGAGGGATCCGACGAACCCGATGGCCAGGAGGCCGCGGAGGGAGGCCTGGCGGTCCGGGTCGGGGCGCTTGCCGAAGCCGTCCCAGGTGTTGCGGAAGGCCAGCGCGCTGCAGATCGCGAACATCGCGATGACCAGGACGGTCACGAAGCTGCCGGTGTCGGCGATCTGGAGACCTTCGTAGGCGAAGCGGAGGATCAGGCAGGAGGCGACGGCGGCGACGAGCGAGCCGGTGGCCGCGCCGGCGCGGCGGAGGGCGTAGCCCGTGCCGTGGTCCACCCAGGTCGTGCCGAAGAAGCGGATCGGTTCGGGGCGGGGGCCGCCGCCCTCGGGGGAGCCCGCGGGGATGTCCTGGGTGCCGGATTCGTCGCTCACGGGACGATTATGGCTCCGGGGCGGGGGCGGGCTCCCTTCGGGGATCAGGAGCAGCGGTCGGCTATGTAACCGTCGCTGCCGGTGTTCACGTACGCGTCGGAGATGTACTGACCGTTGGCGATGTTGTCCCAGATGTTCGAGGTGCCGTACGGGCCGACCACCGACGTCCCCGGCGTCTGGCAAAAGATCGCCACCTGCGTGCCCTCGGGCAGGACACGAATGATCGTGTACGACGTGCCGGGCCCGCTGCGGACGTTCACCCGGTAGCCGGGAGCCACCGGGTAGTACCGCAGTGTCGCGGCCTCGGCCGTGGCGGCGCCCACCATGAGGAGTGCGCCGGTGAGGCCCGCGAGCATGACGGATCGGCGTTTCAGGGATGGCACTGCTGGATCCCTTCGGGTGGGTGAGAAGGTCAGCCGCAGCGCGAGGCGACGTAGCCGTCGCTGCCGGTGAGGACGTAGGCGTCCGAGACGAACTCGCCGTTGGCGATGTTGTCCCAGATGTTCGAGGTGCCGTACGGGCCGACCACCGACGTCCCCGGCGTCTGGCAAAAGATCGCCACCTGCGCGCCCTCGGGCAGGACACGGACGATGCCGTACTGCGTGCCGGGGCCGCGGCGGACATTGAGGCGGTAGCCCGGTGCGACCGAGTAGTAGTGCACTCCCGCGGTCGCGGCAGCCGCCGTCGTGACGGCCTTGCTCTCGCCGCTCTCGACTTCTTCGATGCGGTCAACAGACATGAAAATCCTCCCCCGTTGGTCCCCATGACTGCCATGGGGACCCGTTGATTCCCCTGAATCACGCCATGAAACACATGTACGCAACTCGCACGCGGAGACTAGCAAGCCGCCTCTGTCCCGTTCGCTTCATCGACTAGGCTCCGTGCGTCGCGCGCGCGGACGATCAGCACGGGGGTGGTTCCATGGCGCCACAGGGCAACACCGGAGCGGGCGCGGAAGCGGAACTTCCCGAGTACGCCGGTCACTACCGGCTGGAGTCATGCCTCGGGTCCGGCGGTATGGGCGTCGTGCATGTCGCGCGCAGTGCTTCGGGGATGAAGCTCGCGGTGAAGGTCGTGCACACCGAGTTCGCCAAGGACCCTGAGTTCAGGGGGCGTTTTCGGCAGGAGGTGGCCGCGGCCCGGAAGGTGAGCGGGGCGTTCACCGCGTCCGTCGTCGATGCCGATCCCGATGCCGAACGGCCCTGGATGGCCACGCTGTTCATCCCCGGCCCGACACTCTCCGACGAGGTGAAGCGGAACGGCCCCATGCCTCCTGCCCAGTTGCGTCGGCTGATGGCCGGGCTCGCCGAGGCGCTGCGGGACATCCACCGGGTGGGGGTGGTGCACCGCGACCTCAAGCCGAGCAACGTGCTGCTCGCCGAGGACGGGCCGAAGGTCATCGACTTCGGCATTTCTCGGCCAAAGGACAGTGAACTGCGGACCGAGACGGGGAAGTTGATCGGGACGCCGCCGTTCATGGCGCCGGAGCAGTTCCGGCGGCCGAGGGAAGTGGGCCCCGCCGCCGACATCTTCGCGCTCGGATCGGTGATGGTGCACGCGGCCACCGGCCGTGGGCCGTTCGACTCCGACAGTCCCTACGTCGTCGCCTATCAGGTCGTGCACGACGAGCCGGACCTGACGGGCGTACCGGAGAATCTCGCCCCGCTCATCGTGCGCTGTCTCGCGAAGGAGCCCGAGGACCGGCCCACCCCGGACGAGTTGATGCGGGAGCTGCGTTCGGTCGCGGCCTCGTACGACACGCAGGCGTTCATACCGGCGCAGCGCACGGGTGACATACCGGTGCCCGAGCGGCAGGTCGAGGAGCCGGTACGACGGCCCGGGCGGCGCCTGCGCCTGCGCCGAAATGTCGTGCTCGCCGCCGGCGTGCTCGTCCTCGTCGCGAGCGGAGTGTTCGCCTCGATCCAACTGCTCGGGGACGAACAGCCCGCACCGACGGACACCAGCACGCCGGGAGCGGGGGCGTCCGCGTTCCGCGCGTGGGACGCGAAGCCCGTGGCCGGGGGCAAGGGCACGCCCCGGTGCTCGTACGGGGCCGGCAAGCTCTTCTGCGCCCGGGCGGGGCTGGTCTACGCCCTCGATCCGACCGACGGCACGCTGCTGTGGCGGCACTCGGCCGACACGAACCGCTGGAGCGTTCCGCCCGCTCTGTCCGGTGGCCTCGTGCTGCCGTTGGCCGAGTACGGCAACCGTCTGGAGGCGCTCGATCCCGCTACGGGCCGAACGCGCTGGCAGCGGAAGGTGCCGACGTACAACGGTCTGTGGACCGCCGGGGGCATGGTCCTGGTCGCTGGTACGGACGGGACGGTGGCCGGTGTGAACAGCACGTCCGGTGACACCGAGTGGAGCCGGAGGATTCCCGGCCACGCCACGCCGTCGGTCTCCACGTTTCCCGGGGACCCGCTGCTGTACGTGACGAGCACGTCCGTCGACGAGTCGACCACCCGGGTCACCGCCGTGGACGCGGCCACGGGCGATGTGCGGTGGGACGAACGCCTCGAGGGCGCTCTGACGCCGATCGGCTCCGAGGACGGATCCGTCTTCTTCCTCTCCGTCGACCAGGTCTTCGACTACGCCAGGGCTGTCGTCCGCTACACCCCGGCCTCCGGAGCGACCCGAACGGTGAAGTTGGCCGTGCCTCGCCAGGGTGCCCAGGCCACTGTGCGCGGCGGTGTCGTCTATGTGCTGGCCACGGTCGGGGCCATGGAGGCCATCGACGTCGACACGGGTCGGCGACTGTGGCATCTGGAGACGTCCGTGAGCCGGGGATCCGTCCCGGTCGCCGATGGCAGCCACGTCTTTCTCACTGCCTCCGACGGGCGGCTGCTCGCCGTGGACGCGCGCAAGGGGACACTCACCGGGCAGACACCGGTGCGGCTCGGCGCCGACGCGAGCGATGTGATCGCCACGCTGCCCGAACCCGTCCTCGCCCACCACCGCGTCTACGCCACCGCCCCCGACGGCACCGTGTTCGCCATGGACGCCCGCGAGCCCTCCGCCTGGTGATCGGGGCAACGCGAAGGGCCGCCCCGGAAGAGGCGGCCCTCGGGGTTCGGGTGCGTCAGCCGAGCTTCGACACGTCCCGCACCGCGCCCTTGTCGGCGCTGGTGGCCATCGCCGCGTAGGCCCGCAGTGCCGCCGAGACCTTGCGCTCGCGGTTCTTCGGGGCGTACACGCCGTCCAGGGCCGCCTCGCGACGCGCGAGCTCGGCGTCGTCGACCAGGAGCTCGATCGAGCGGCCGGGGATGTCGATGCGGATGCGGTCGCCGTCCTCGACGAGGGCGATGGTGCCGCCGGCTGCCGCCTCGGGGGAGGCGTGGCCGATGGACAGGCCGGAGGTGCCGCCGGAGAAGCGGCCGTCGGTGATCAGGGCGCAGGCCTTCCCGAGGCCGCGGCCCTTGAGGTACGAGGTCGGGTAGAGCATCTCCTGCATGCCGGGGCCGCCCTTGGGGCCCTCGTAGCGGATGACGACGACGTCGCCCTCCTTGACCTGCTGGGTGAGGATCTTCTGCACGGCCTCCTCCTGCGACTCGCAGACGACCGCCGGGCCCTCGAACGTCCAGATCGACTCGTCGACGCCGGCCGTCTTCACGACACAGCCGTCGACCGCGAGGTTGCCCTTGAGGACCGCGAGGCCGCCGTCCTTGGAGTACGCGTGCTCGGCGCTGCGGATGCAGCCCTCGGCGGCGTCCTCGTCCAGGGACGCCCAGCGCTCGGACTGGGAGAAGGCCTCGGCGGAGCGGACGCAACCGGGGGCCGCGTGCCACAGTTCCACGGCCTTCGCGGACGGTGAGCCGCCGCGGACGTCCCAGGTCTTGAGCCAGTCCGCGAGGGAGGGGCTGTGGACCGAGTGGACGTCCTCGTTCAGCAGGCCCGCGCGGTGCAGTTCGCCGAGGAGGGCCGGGATGCCGCCCGCGCGGTGCACGTCCTCCATGTAGTACGTGCGGTTCTTCGCCACGTTCGGGGCGACCTTCGCGAGGCAGGGGACACGGCGGGAGACCGCGTCGATCTCGGGGAGGCCGAAGGGGACCTCCGCCTCCTGGGCCGCGGCCAGCAGGTGCAGGATCGTGTTGGTGGAGCCGCCCATGGCGATGTCGAGTGCCATGGCGTTCTCGAAGGCCGCGAAGGTGGCGACATTGCGCGGCAGGACCGACTCGTCGTCCTGCTCGTAGTAGCGGCGGGTGATGTCCATCACCGTCTCGGCCGCGTCGACGTACAGCTGCTTGCGGGCCGTGTGCGTGGCGAGGACCGAGCCGTTGCCGGGGAGCGAGAGGCCGATGGCCTCGGTCAGGCAGTTCATCGAGTTGGCGGTGAACATGCCGGAACAGCTGCCGCAGGTCGGACAGGCGTTCTCCTCGATACGGAGCATGTCCGCGTCGGAGATCTTCTCGTTCACGGCCTCGGACATCGCGTCGACCAGGTCGAGGGTGCGGACCGTGCCGTCGACGAGGGTCGCGCGGCCGGACTCCATCGGGCCGCCGGAGACGAAGACCGTGGGGATGTTGAGCCGCAGCGCGGCGTTCAGCATGCCCGGGGTGATCTTGTCGCAGTTGGAGATGCAGATCAGGGCGTCGGCGCAGTGGGCCTCGACCATGTACTCGACCGAGTCCGCGATCAGGTCGCGGGAGGGCAGGGAGTACAGCATGCCGCCGTGGCCCATCGCGATGCCGTCGTCGACCGCGATGGTGTTGAACTCGCGCGGGATGCCGCCGGCGGCGACGATCGCCTCGGAGACGATCCGGCCGACCGGCTGGAGGTGGGTGTGGCCGGGCACGAACTCCGTGAAGGAGTTGGCGACCGCGATGATCGGCTTACGGCCGATGTCCGCACCCGGTACCCCGGAGGCACGCATAAGGGCGCGGGCGCCCGCCATGTTGCGGCCGTGGGTGACTGTGCGGGACCTCAGCTCGGGCATCGTCGCTCGCTCCTTCAGACAGTTCGGGCTGCTATCGAGCGTACGCCGGTCATCCAGGGGCCGGGACGAGGTGTCCGGAATGCGGGACGCCTGTCTCGCGATCACGGCTTCGTCAGATGCCCCTGCACCACCGGCGCGACCCGCGCGATGATCTGTTCGATGTCCACCGACGCCAGCGGCTCCACCTTGATCACGTAGCGCAGCATGGCCGTGCCGACCAGTTGCGCGGCGGCCAGCTCGGCACGCAGTTCGGCGTCCGGCAGCTCCAGCCGGTCGGCGATGCGGCGCAGCAGCTGGGTGGCGACGAGCCGGCGGAAGACGGTGGCCGCGGTCTCGTTGTTGACGGCGGAGCGGACGATCGCCAGGAGCGGCATGCGCGTCGCCGGGTTCTCCCAGACGCCGAAGACGAAGCGGGTCAACCGCTCCCCCACGTCCTCCAGGGGGCCCTCGACGAGAGCGTCCCGCGCGCCCAGCGCGGGGGCCGCGGCGACCTCCACGGCCGCCTCGAAGACCTGCTCCTTGGTGCCGAAGTAGTGGTGGACCAGTGCCGGGTCGACCCCGGCGGCCTTGGCGATGCCGCGCACGGACGTCTTCTCGTAGCCCCGCTCGGAGAACTCCTCACGGGCCGCGAGGAGGATGCGGTCGCGGGTGCCGGCCGCGTCCGACTCCGTACGACGGGGCCGGCCGCGCTTCCGGGCGGTGACGTCGCCGTTCGCCGGGGCGCCCTCACTCACGGCCTGGACACCTTGACCGCGGCCGGGCTGCCCACTGCCGCGGGCACCTTCACCATCGCTCGGCTGGTCATGGCCGGAAACACGTTCACGATCGCCCGGCTGGTCATGGCCAAAGGCACCTGCACCATCGCCCGGCCGCCCGCCGCCGACACCCTCGCCATCGCGCTGCCGCTCATGATCGGAGGCACCTGCACCATCGCCCGGTTCCTCATCGTCGGGGCACCTTCACCGGGGAGGCCAGGTGGAGGCGGGTGAAGGCCAGGGCCTCGGCGAGATCGGCCTCGCGTTCGGCGCCGGACATCGCGCGGCGGGTGTTGACCTCGATGACGACATGGCCGTCGAAGCCGCTCACCGCAAGGCGCTCCAGGAGCTCGGCGCATGGCTGGGTGCCGCGCCCCGGCACGAGGTGCTCGTCCTTCGCGGAACCCTTGCCGTCGGCGAGATGGACGTGGCCGAGACGGTCTCCCATGCGGTCGACCATGTCCATCGCGTCGGTCCGGGAGGTCGCCGCATGGCTGAGATCGATCGTGAAGTGCCGGTAGTCGTCCTTGGTGACGTCCCAGTCGGGGGCGTAGGCGAGCATCTCGCGGTCGCGGTAACGCCAGGGGTACATGTTCTCGACGGCGAACCGTACGTCCGTCTCGTTCGCCATGCGCCAGATCCCGCTGACGAAGTCGCGGGCGTACTGCCGCTGCCAGCGGAACGGCGGGTGGACGACGACGGTGCTCGCGCCGAGTTTCTCGGCCGCCGCCCGGGCCCGCTGGAGCTTGACCCAGGGGTCCGTCGACCACACCCGCTGCGTGATGAGCAGGCACGGGGCGTGCACGGCGAGTATCGGGATGCCGTGATAGTCGGAGAGGCGGCGCAGGGCCTCGATGTCCTGGCTGACCGGGTCGGTCCACACCATGACCTCGACGCCGTCGTATCCGAGGCGTGCGGCGATCTCGAAGGCCGTCGCCGTCGACTCCGGGTAGACGGAAGCCGTCGAGAGGGCGACCTTCGCATCCGGGATCCGTACGACTGGTTCTGCCACGTCGGTCAGCCTACGGCGTCCGGCGGGGTGGGACCGGACGCCTATTCGCCGTTGTGGTGTTTGCCACGGGGCGAGTTCAGGTACGTGGGGGCTGGTGGCGCAGTTCCCCGCGCCCCCTAGAGACCCTGCACGGACCCCATGTGGTCAAGTCGGCGCAGGATTACGCCCTCCCTGAGCGCCCATGGGCATATCTCGACCTTTTCCACTCCGAAGAGATCCATGGCACCCTCGGCCACCAGCGCCCCCGCCAGGAGCTGCCCCGCCCGGCCCTCCGACACGCCCGGCAGCTCCGCGCGCTGGTCCGTCGTCATGCCGGCCAGCTTCGGGACCCAGGCCTCCAGGGACTCGCGCTTGAGTTCGCGCTGTACGTACAGGCCCTCGGTGGAGCGGGCCGCGCCGGCCAGGCGGGCCAGCTGCTTGAAGGTCTTGGACGTGGCGACCACGTGGTCGGGGGCGCCGAAGCGGGCGAACTCGCCGACCGTGCGGGCGATCTGGGCGCGCGCGTGCCGTCGCAGGGCCCTGACGGCGTCCGGGTCCGGGGGGTCGCCGGGGAGCCAGCCGGCCGTGAGGCGGCCCGCACCCAGGGGCAGGGAGACCGCCGTGTCCGGTTCCTCGTCGATGCCGTAGGCGATCTCCAGGGAGCCGCCGCCGATGTCGAGCACCAGGAGCTTGCCCGCCGACCAGCCGAACCAGCGGCGGGCGGCGAGGAAGGTGAGGCGGGCCTCCTCGGCGCCGGCGAGGACCTGGAGCTCGACGCCGGTCTCGGCGTGCACGCGCGCGAGGACGTCGTCGGCGTTGCTGGCCTCGCGGACGGCGGAGGTGGCGAAGGGGAGCAGGTCCTCGACGCCCTTGTCCTCGGCCGCCTGGAGAGCGTCCTTGACGACCGAGACCAGCTTCTCGACACCTTCGGGGCCGATCGCTCCGGCCTGGTCGAGGAGTTGGGCAAGGCGCAGTTCCGCCTTGTGCGAATGCGCGGGCAGAGGGCGGGCGCCGGGGTGCGCGTCCACCACCAGCAGATGCACCGTGTTCGATCCCACGTCGAGGACACCGAGTCTCATGTAGGGAACGCTACTGCCAGCTGGGCGTTCGGCTGTCTCCGGAGGGGCCTCGGGCGACTTACCCTGGACGCGTGCCAAAGACGAAAAAGGTGAAGGACGACAAAACGGCCGTAACTGCCGACGGTCCTTCGCGGGCGAAGCCACCGAAGCAGTCTCGGAAGGCCACGAAGGCCCTGAAGGCCGACGAGAAGGGGCTCGACTTCGCGCGCGCGTGGGTGGAGTTCCCGGATCCGGCGGACGACGAGCAGGTCTTCCGCTGCGATCTGACATGGCTGACCTCTCGGTGGAACTGCATCTTCGGCAGCGGCTGCCAGGGCATCCAGGCGGGCCGCGCGGATGACGGGTGCTGCACGCTGGGTGCCCACTTCTCCGACGAGGACGATGAGAAGCGGGTCGCCGAGCACGTGGCGCGACTCACTCCGGAGATCTGGCAGCACCACGACGAGGGCACGGCGAACGGCTGGGTCTCCGAGGACGAGGACGGCGACCGGCAGACCCGCCCCTTCCAGGGCTCCTGCATCTTCCAGAACCGGCCGGGCTTCGCGGGCGGCCAGGGCTGCTCGCTGCACATCCTGGCGCTGCGGGAGGGCCGCGAGCCGCTGGAGACCAAGCCGGACGTCTGCTGGCAGCTGCCGGTGCGGCGGACGTACGACTGGATCGACCGGCCGGACGACACGCGCGTGCTGCAGGTGTCGATCGGCGAGTACGACCGGCGCGGCTGGGGTCCGGGCGGTCACGACCTGCACTGGTGGTGCACCTCGGCGACCTCGGCACACGGCGCCGGCGACCCGGTCTACGTCTCCTACCGCCCCGAGCTGATCGAGCTGATGGGCAAGGCGGGCTACGACCGCCTGGTCGAACTCTGCGAGGAGCGACTGGCCTCCCAACTGCCCCTGCTGGCACCGCACCCGGCGGATCCGACGGACTGAGCACGGCGGGGGCGGCGCCCGCCTGGGCACGGCGTCGGGGGCGGCGCCCGCAGGGAGCCGCCCCCCTGTCGCCCCGCAGGTCTGGGACGAGCCACCCTCCCGTCGCCCCGCGGGGCCGAGATCCTGCGGCTCCGTCCCGCACCCTCGCCCCGCAGGGGCATCGCCCCGCGACCCGCAGGGCAGCACCTCTCGCATCGCCCCGCGCCCCGCGACCCGCAGGGCAGCACCTCTCGCGTCGGCCCTCGCGCCCGCGCTCCAGGTGGGACAGGAACTCCTCGGCGTGCCCCGGCTCCCTGCGACCCGCAGAACAGCGCACCGCATAGCGGCGTCCCCGCGCCCCATCCCGCGCCTCTCGCCCCGGCACACCTCCCCCACCTTCCGCCCCCTCCCTGACCGCCCCGGCCGCCCACGGACCCCCAGCCATGGCCAGAATCCGGCTCGCCCTCCCCGCCCCGCCCCTCCCCTACGACGAGGACGGGCTCGGGTCCTCGGTTGCCGTCGGTGACGGTGTCTGGGTCGGTGGAGTGGACGGCGTGGGGTCGGTCGGGGTCGGGTCGGGGGTGGGTGGTGAGGACGGTGGGTCGCTGGGGGTGGGCGCCGAGGTCGTGGGGCTGGGGCCCGGCGCGGTCGGAGGTGTCGTCGGCTTGCCGGGGGTGCCGGGGCCGGACGGTGCGGGGGCCGTGCCGTAGCCCTGGATGGTGACGACGGCGCCCGCCGGTGAGATCGCCACGCGCGCGCTCCAGGGACCGGACGGCTCGCGCAGGTGGTCGACGTACACCTTGACCGTCAGCGACTCGCCGGGCTTCAGGGTTCCCGAGGACTGGCTCAGGTAGAGCCAGGAGGCCCCCGTGGTGGCGGACCAGCGGACCGGGGCGTCGCCGGTCGCGGTGAGGGTGACCAGGGTGGTGTCGCCGTTGTTGTCGGCGGCCACGTCCAGGTGCCCGGCGCCCTTCCCGCCGGCCCCTGCCACGCTGACGACCTCCACGGAGACGTCGGGCCGGCCGTCCTTGGTGAAGCGGGGGCCGGGTTTGACGGACGCGTTGCCGGCGTTCTGGTAGCCGCCGCTCGCGGTCTCGCCGTCCAGGCTGTCGGGGCCGTGCGCCTCGCTGGCGCTCGCGGGGTGGCCGTCGGCCCCCTCGCCGGGGCCGCCCCGGTAGGCGGCCCACAGGGCGAGCACGGGGGCGGCGACGACGGTGGCGACGACGGTCGTGGTGACGGCACGCGAGCGGAGGCGGTCACGACGGGCGGCCCGGTCCTTGGGATCCATCGGGAAGCCGCGCCGGTCGAAGCGGGGCACGGCGGCGCCACGCGCGCGTGGCGGGTGCGCCAGCGCCATGTGCAGGGCCGCACGCGGAGCTTCGAGCACGGGCAGCTCGGCCGGCGTGATCATGGCTCCGGGCCAGCGACCCGGAATCGCCCGCTCGGCACCGCGGCGGCAGCGCGGGCAGTCGTCGACATGGCGGACGAGTTCGCGGCGCAACGCGGAACTCAGCACGAACTGGTTGTCGCCGGTGAGTCGCGCCACACCCGGACAGTCGCCGGTCTCGACGACGGCGAGGGCCGCGCGTGTGCGCTCGACCTCGCAGGCGGCGGAGGCGAGCAGTTCCCGGGCGCCGGCGAGGTCCATGCCGAGGACGGCGGCGACCTCGTGGGCGGCGAGGTGATGGCGCACGGCGAGTTCGAGCGCCTCGCGCTGCTCCGGGGTGGTGCCGGCCGCCTCCGGCCAGGCGAGCAGGGCGAGTTCGCGGCGCCGCGCCTCCAGGACGTCCTCGGCGACCGGGAGTTCGGCCGGCTTCTGGGCGGCTCCGTGGCGTCCCGCCGCGTGTGTGGCCTGACGTTTCTGCTTGGCCTCGGCCAGCTTGCGCAGACAGGCCCAGCGGGCCAGCGCGTACAGCCAGGGCCTGCGGTCACCGGCCGCGTCCGGGCCGCCGCGCCGCTCGGCGAGCGCGAGGACGTCGCCGAGGGCGGCGGTCGCCGAGTCGTGGTCGCACAGCACGGACATGCAGTAGGTGAACAGGCCGTCCAGGTACGGCTCGTAGCGCGCGGGCGGCCGCTGTGCCAGCGTGCGCGCCGCACCGCGGTCGCGCTCCTGCCGTTGCGCCCGGTGCGCGCCGGTGGTGCGGGTCGAGGTCTCCGGACTGCTGCTCATCATCCGTGGACCGTAGGGCGCGGAAGATGGGCCCTACCTGCACCTTGAGCACTTTTACTCCGTACGGGTGAAACGATCCCTCAATAGGGGACAGGAACCCCGGATTCCGTGGCTCGTTCCCGGCGTGACATGGCCGGTTCGCGTGCCAAAGGCGCGGCGCGGACCGGGGCGGGCGGACCGGGGCGGGGCGGGCGGGAGTGCCTGCGGTCCGGCGGGAGTGCCTGCGGTCCGGCGGGCGCGCCTGCCGTCCGGTGGGCGACGGCCGCGTTGTCAGTGGTGGCGGTTACGGTTCGTGCATGGCCACCCGTACGAAGTCCGCCAAGGAGCGCCCGTCCTACCGCTGCACCGAGTGCGGCTGGCAGACGGCCAAGTGGCTCGGCCGCTGCCCCGAGTGCCAGGCCTGGGGGACGATCGAGGAGTACGGCGCGCCCGCGGTGCGTACGACGACACCGGGCCGCGTCACCACCTCCGCCGTGCCCATCGGCCAGGTCGACGGCCGCCAGGCAACTGCCCGCTCCACCGGCGTGCCCGAGCTGGACCGGGTGCTCGGCGGCGGTCTCGTGCCCGGCGCCGTGGTGCTCCTCGCGGGCGAGCCCGGCGTCGGCAAGTCCACACTGCTGCTGGACGTGGCGGCCAAGTCGGCGAGCGACGAGCACCGCACGCTCTATGTGACCGGCGAGGAGTCCGCGAGCCAGGTCCGGATGCGCGCCGACCGCATCCGCGCGATCGACGACCACCTGTATCTCGCCGCGGAGACCGACCTGTCCGCCGTCCTCGGCCATCTGGACGCGGTGAAGCCGTCCCTGCTAATCCTCGACTCGGTGCAGACGGTGGCCTCCCCGGAGATCGACGGCGCCCCCGGCGGCATGGCCCAGGTGCGCGAGGTGGCCGGGGCGCTGATCCGCGCCTCCAAGGAGCGCGGGATGTCCACCCTCCTTGTGGGCCATGTCACCAAGGACGGCGCGATCGCCGGCCCGCGGCTCCTCGAACACCTCGTGGACGTGGTCCTGAGCTTCGAGGGCGACCGGCACGCGCGCCTCCGGCTCGTACGGGGCGTCAAGAACCGCTACGGCGCCACCGACGAGGTCGGCTGCTTCGAGCTGCACGACGAGGGCATCACCGGCCTCGCGGACCCAAGCGGACTTTTCCTGACACGTCGTGACGAACCGGTCCCCGGCACCTGTCTCACCGTCACCCTGGAGGGCCGCCGCCCCCTGGTGGCCGAGGTGCAGGCGCTCACCGTCGACTCGCAGATCCCCTCGCCCCGGCGCACCACCTCGGGCCTGGAGACCTCCCGCGTCTCGATGATGCTCGCCGTCCTGGAGCAGCGCGGCCGGATCAGCGCGCTCGGCAAGCGGGACATCTACTCCGCGACGGTCGGCGGGGTAAAGCTTTCGGAACCTGCCGCGGACCTGGCGATCGCCCTCGCCCTGGCCTCGGCGGCAAGCGACACCCCGCTGCCCAAGAACCTCGTCGCGATCGGCGAAGTGGGCCTGGCTGGCGAGGTCAGACGGGTCACGGGCGTCCAGCGCAGGCTCTCCGAAGCACACCGTCTGGGCTTCACGCATGCGCTCGTACCGGGCGATCCGGGCAAGATCCCGTCCGGCATGAAGGTCCTGGAAGTCGCGGACATAGGGGACGCCCTGAGGGTCCTTCCGCGCTCCCGTCGGCGAGAGGCCCCACGGGACGAGGAGGACCGCCGGTAGACTTTGCCCTGGTCTCGCCCGTCCGTACGAACCGAATGTACGACACGGGAGCGTCCAAGACCCCGCGACCGGAGGAGAGCAGTGGCAGCCAACGACCGGGCAGCAGCTCCCGGAAAGTCCGGTGGGAGTGCCGGTTCCGATGGCCTGATGCGCGCCTCCCTGAGCGCCGTGGCCCCCGGTACCGCCCTGCGCGACGGCCTCGAGCGGGTGCTGCGCGGCAACACCGGCGGACTCATCGTGCTGGGCTTCGACAAGACGGTGGAGACGATGTGCACGGGCGGTTTCGTCCTGGACGTCGAGTTCGCGGCCACGCGTCTGCGTGAGCTGTGCAAGCTGGACGGCGGCATCGTGCTCTCGTCCGACCTGTCGAAGATCCTGCGGGCCGGCGTGCAGTTCGTGCCCGACGCGACGATCCCGACGGAGGAGACGGGCACCCGGCACCGCACCGCGGACCGGGTGAGCAAGCAGGTCGGCTTCCCGGTCGTCTCCGTCTCCCAGTCGATGCGCCTCATCGCCCTGTACGTCGACGGCCAGCGCCGCGTCCTGGAGGACTCGGCGGCGATCCTGTCCCGCGCGAACCAGGCCCTGGCGACCCTGGAGCGCTACAAGCTGCGCCTGGACGAGGTCGCGGGCACGCTCTCCGCGCTGGAGATCGAGGACCTGGTGACGGTCCGGGACGTCTCGGCCGTGGCCCAGCGCCTGGAGATGGTGCGCCGTATCGCCACGGAGATCGCCGAGTACGTGGTCGAACTCGGCACGGACGGCCGCCTCCTCGCCCTCCAGCTGGACGAGTTGATCGCGGGCGTGGAGCCGGAGCGCGAACTGGTGGTCCGGGACTACGTCCCCGAACCCACCGCGAAGCGCTCCCGCACGGTCGACCAGGCGCTGTACGAACTGGACGCCCTGACCCACGCCGAGCTCCTCGAACTCCCCACGGTGGCCCGCGCCCTGGGCTACACCGGCTCCCCCGAGGCGATCGACTCGGGCGTCTCCCCCCGCGGTTTCCGTCTCCTGGCCAAGGTCCCCCGCCTGCCCGGCGCGATCATCGACCGCCTGGTGGAGCACTTCGGCGGCCTCCAGAAGCTGCTGGCTGCAAGCGTCGACGACCTGCAGACGGTCGACGGGGTGGGCGAGGCCAGGGCGCGGAGCGTCAGGGAGGGCCTGTCGAGGCTGGCGGAGAGCTCCATCCTGGAGCGGTACGTGTAGGAGCTTTTCAGGGGCGCGGGACGGTATTCATCCGGGGCTGCGCCGCGGGGGCGCGATCAGCCCTCACGAAGCAGCGGGCGGCGAAAACCGTCCGCGGCACCCTCAGTCGTTCTCCAGCACGAACGAAGCCTGCACAGTCGCGTACCCGGGCGCCTTGACCTCCACCAGGTAGGTCCCGGCACCGGCCGACCCCGCGGGCGGCGTCGCACACTGCGGAGCACTCGGCTTGCGGTCCCACTTCACGGTGTAGGTGATGCTGCTCCCGGCCGGAGCCCGGTAGACCAGGTTCCCCGCGGTCCTGGGGCAGTCGGCGGACGACCAGTACGTGTCGTCCGAATCGGCCTGCGTGATCGTCAACACCGCGTTCCTGGGCCCGAGATCGACCTTGCAGTCGGTGCCGGAGGAGTTCGTCGCGGTCAGCAGCAACGTGGGCGTCTGGCCCGGGTCGTAGGCGTTGCGCACACTCCGCACGCTCAACTTCACCGCGCCCGCGGTGCAGTTGGGCAGTGCGGAACCGGCCGGGAGGGTGTCGCCCTGGCCGACTCCGGTGCCCGTACCGCCGCCGGCCGCGCTGCCGGACCCGCCGGCCCCGGCGGAGCCGCCCGTACCGGTCTCACCGCCGCCGCCCGAGGTGTCCCCGGCGCCGGAACCTGAGCCGGAGCCCGAGCCCGATCCGCCGCCGGTGTCCCCGCCGGTGGTCGACTCGTCGCGGCCGCCCGGGGCTTGGCTGATGGCCGGCCCGGAGCCGGAGGGCCCGGGGGTGATCGTCGAGGGGGAGGGATTCTTGCCGTTGGACCCGTCCGCGCCGTTCTTGTCGCCTCCGCCGCCGGAGCTGACGATCCACGCGATCAGCAGCGCCAGCACGGCGAGGACGGACAGCATGACGGCCCTCCGTCGCCAGTAGATGGAGGAGGGAAGCGGCCCGACCGGATTGCGCAGAGATCCCACGGCGCAAACTGTACGAGAGATCGGCGAGTTCGCCGCCCTCACCCGCCGCCCGGAGCCACAACTTTTCCGGATCATCATTCCGGAAACGGCAGTCCCCGCACCACCTTTCGCCAGCCATGACACGTGCCCACAACGCAGGGTGACCGAACTCGCGCACTGTGCACGGTCCGTGACCGTGAAGGTCTCCCCGTGCGGGTGACGACCCGAAAGGGGCACGGGGACGGAAGAGGCGTTCGCGATCGCAGCCTTGCACCCATGGCCATGGCTGCAGGCCGTACCTGTTCCGGACCGACCCGTCCCGCAGAACGCCCGTCCGCCTCCTTCGGCATGGCAGGATCGAAGGGCCATGACTGCGCCCATTAAGCCCCCGCACAGCAGCCCCGCCGACGGCGGCACCGATGCTCCCCTCGGAGCGGGCCTGCACTCCCCCGTCATCGACTGGTTCGACGAGCACGCCCGCGATCTGCCGTGGCGGCGGCCCGAGGCCGGGCCATGGGGGGTGATGGTCAGTGAGTTCATGCTCCAGCAGACACCGGTGAGCCGGGTGCTGCCGGTGTACGAGCAGTGGCTCGCGCGCTGGCCACGGCCCGCCGATCTGGCCGCGGAGGCGCCCGGTGAGGCCGTGCGCGCCTGGGGCCGGCTCGGCTACCCGCGCCGGGCGCTGCGGCTGCACGGCGCCGCGGTCGCCATAACGGAGCGGCACGGCGGTGACGTGCCGACGGACCACGCGCAGCTGCTCGCGCTGCCCGGGATCGGCGAGTACACGGCCGCGGCCGTCGCCTCCTTCGCGTACGGGCAGCGGCACGCGGTGCTGGACACCAATGTGCGGCGGGTGTTCGCGCGGGCGGTGACCGGTGTGCAGTACCCGCCGAACGCCACGACGGCCGCCGAGCGCAAGCTGGCACGCGCGCTGCTGCCGGAGGACGAGAGCGTCGCCGCACGCTGGGCCGCCGCCTCGATGGAGCTCGGCGCGCTGGTGTGCACGGCCAAGAACGAGACCTGTCAGCGCTGCCCGATCGCCGCCCAGTGCGCCTGGCGGCTCGCGGGCAAGCCCGAGCACGACGGACCGCCGCGGCGCGGGCAGACGTACGCCGGTACCGACCGTCAGGTCCGCGGCAAACTGCTCGCCGTGCTGCGCGATGCCCACGCGCCCGTATCGCAGACGGTCCTGGACCGGGTGTGGCACGAGCCGGTGCAGCGGGCGCGGGCGCTGGACGGTCTGGTCGCGGACGGGCTCGTGGAGCCCCTGCCGGGTGGTTTGTATCGGCTGCCGTTGACGTAGCCGACACGAGAACAACCGGCGAATCACCCCGAACCGGCACGAATGACCGCGCCGGTTTACCCCTTTTCGGTTTCCGTTACACAACCGACGGACAGCCGATTGCCAGCCGCGCGCTGCTTCGCACAGCTCCGTGACAACCGCTCCGTAGCTTCATTGCCATGCCGCACACCAGGTGACGGCGCAAGCGATGAGAACCGGCAGGGACTGCCGGAACGGGGATCAGGAGGCGGTCGACATGGCGCAGGGCGAGGTGCTCGAGTTCGAGGAGTACGTCCGCACCCGGCAGGACGCGCTGCTGCGCAGCGCACGCCGTCTGGTCCCGGACCCGGTCGACGCGCAGGACCTGCTCCAGACGGCGCTCGTACGGACGTACGGCCGCTGGGAGACCATCGAGGACAAGCGGCTCGCGGACGCCTACCTGCGCCGGGTGATGATCAACACCCGTACGGAGTGGTGGCGGGCGCGGAAGCTGGAGGAAGTGCCGACCGAGCAGCTCCCGGACGCCTCGGTCGACGACTCCACCGAGCAGCACGCGGACCGCGCCCTGCTGATGGACGTCATGAAGGTGCTCGCCCCCAAGCAGCGCAGTGTCGTGGTGCTGCGACACTGGGAGCAGATGTCAACGGAGGAGACGGCCGCCGCCCTCGGCATGTCGGCCGGTACGGTCAAGAGCACGCTGCACCGGGCGCTCGCCCGGCTCCGCGAGGAGCTGGAGGCCCGCGACCTGGACGCACGCGCGCTGGAGCGTGAGGAGCGGGAGCGTTGCGCGGCGGCCTGACCGAACCCGGGCCCACCCGGCCGGACCTCGCTCCGGTCCGGGGGATCTTCCAGGCGGCAAGCACGGCGGTGGTCGTGCTGGCCGCCCTCGCCCTTTTTGTCTCCGCCTGCGCCACCGGCGGCACCGGCACCCGCGACGAGGGTCCGGCGCACGCGGTCGCGGAGGACGGTGCCTCACCCTCGCCCCTGCCGTCCGTCGTGCGGTCCGCCCTGGCCTCCCCACGTCTGGACCGCAAGGGCGCGGTCGCTCTCCTCAAGTCGGACCCGAAGGTCTCCGAGGCGGTCAAGCGCGATCTGGAGCCCTGCGGCACCGACCAGTACCCGGTCGACCTGTTCTACGGCGACCTGACCGGCGGCTCGGCCGACGACGTCGTCGTCAACGTCGTGACCTGTGCGGATCTGGTGGGCGTCGGCTCGTACGTGTATCGGGAGGAAGACGGTTCGTACCAGAATGTCTTCCAGACCGAGGAACCTCCGGTCTACGCCGAGATCGACCGCGGCGATCTGGTGGTGACCAAGCAGGTGTACGAGAAGGGCGACGCGGTGTCGGACCCGTCCGGCGAGAACGTGATCACCTATCGCTGGGTCTCGGGAAGGTTCGCCGCGGTGTACCGGACGCACAGCGACTACAGCGACGTCGGCGGCACGGATCCGACGCCGGTGCCCGACAGCTGACGTACGGCACGGTCCGCCGGCGTACGGCGTGAACCGATCGGGCCGCCCGGAACGATCCCCCAGTGACCGCAACGACACCGAAGAGTGAGAGCACCCGGATGGCAGACCAGACCCATGTGCTGTTCGTCGAGGACGACGACGTCATCCGCGAGGCCACCCAACTCGCCCTGGAGCGGGACGGCTTCGCGGTCACCGCCATGCCCGACGGTCTGTCGGGCCTGGATGCGTTCCGGGCAGACCGTCCCGACATCGCCCTGCTGGACGTCATGGTCCCGGGCCTGGACGGGGTCAGTCTGTGCCGCCGTATCCGCGACGAGTCGACCGTGCCGGTGATCATGCTGTCGGCGCGCGCCGACTCGATCGACGTGGTTCTCGGTCTGGAGGCCGGCGCCGACGACTACGTGACCAAGCCCTTCGACGGGGCCGTCCTGGTCGCCCGGATCCGTGCGGTGCTGCGCCGCTTCGGGCACGCGGGCGGGGCCGACCGGGGCGAGGAGAGCGCGGACGCGGCCGCCGGGGGCGTGCTGACCTTCGGCGAGCTGGAGATCGACACCGAGGGCATGGAGGTGCGCAAGGCCGGGCAGCCGGTGGCGCTCACCCCGACCGAGATGCGGCTGCTCCTGGAGTTCTCCTCCGCGCCCGGCACCGTCCTGTCCCGTGACAAGCTGCTCGAACGGGTGTGGGACTACGGCTGGGGCGGAGACACCCGCGTCGTGGACGTCCATGTGCAGCGGCTGCGGACGAAGATCGGCCAGGACCGGATCGAGACGGTCCGCGGCTTCGGCTACAAGTTGAAGGCCTGAGCAGGGGGACCTGGAGCATGCGGGGGATCCTTCGGGGCCCGGTGACGGAGCGTGTGGTGGTGCGGACGGGCCTGAGATGGAAGCTCAGTGCGGCGATCGCGCTGGTCGGCGCGCTCGTGGCGATCGCGCTCAGCCTGGTCGTGCACAACGCGGCGCGGGTGTCGATGCTGGACAACGCGCGCGATCTCGCGGACGAGCGGATCCAGATCGCCCAGCGCAACTACGAGCTGACGGGCAAGCCGAACTTCCCGAGCATCGCCGTCGACGACCGTCATCTGCCGCCGCCGCTGCGCGAGAAGGTCGAGGAGGGCCGCCGGGCGACGTACGTCTCCGACCGGCCCGACCGCGGGCCGGACATCTGGGCGGCGGTCCCGGTCAAGGGCGGGCACGTGCTGTCGCTGCACACCGGGTTCACCGACCGCAGCACCGACATCCTCAACGACCTCGACCAGGCCCTGGTGATCGGCTCCATCGCGGTGGTCCTCGGCGGCAGCGCGCTCGGCGTGCTCATCGGCGGGCAGCTGTCACGGCGGCTGCGGAAGGCGGCGACGGCGGCGAACCAGATGGCCAAGGGCGAGACGGACGTCCGGGTGCGGGACGCGATCGGCGGGGTCGTACGGGACGAGACCGACGATCTCGCGTCCGCCGTGGACGCCATGGCGGACGCGCTCCAGCAGCGGCTGGAGGCGGAGCGGCGGGTCACCGCCGACATCGCGCACGAGCTGCGGACACCGGTGACCGGGCTGCTGACGGCGGCGGAGCTGCTGCCGCCCGGCCGGCCCACCGAACTAGTCCTGGACCGGGCGAAGGCCATGCGCACCCTCGTCGAGGACGTCCTGGAGGTGGCCCGGCTCGACGGCGCCTCCGAGCGGGCCGAACTGCAGGACATCCTGCTCGGTGAGTTCGTCGCCCGGCGGGTGGCGGCGAAGGACCCGGAGATCGAGGTCCGCGTGGTGCACGAGTCGGAGGTCATGACCGATCCGCGCCGCCTGGAGCGCGTGCTGTTCAACCTCCTCGCCAACGCCGCCCGGCACGGCAAGCCGCCCGTCGAGGTCACCGTCGAGGGCCGGGTCATCCGCGTGCGCGACCACGGCCCCGGCTTCCCCGAGGACCTCCTCGCCGACGGCCCGAGCCGCTTCCGCACGGGCAGCGCGGACCGCGCGGGCCACGGACACGGGCTGGGCCTCACCATCGCCGCCGGTCAGGCCAGAGTGCTGGGCGCCCGGCTGACCTTCCGCAACGTACGACCGGCGGGGGCACCGGAGGGGGTCCCGGCGGAGGGCGCGGTGGCAGTGCTGTGGCTGCCGGAACACGCGCCCACGGCCACGGGGAGCTATCCGCTGTTGCCGTGATCATCGGGCGGGCGGGGACGGTGGCCGCTGTCAGGCGGTGGCCGCCGTCACGGGGCGGACCCCCCGACGCCCTCCCTCACGCCCAGTCCTTCGAGAAGTCCAGCTCCTCGTTGCGCTGGGTCAGGGAGTACCAGTTGCCGTTGTCGTCGCGGAAGATCGCCTCGATGCCGTACGGCCGCTCCTGCGGTTCCTGGATGAACTCCACCCCGCGTGCCCGGAACGTCTCGTAGTCACCTCGGCAGTCGTCGGTCCTGAACGCTCCCGCGCCCATCACACCCTTGCCGACGAGTTTCTTCAGCGCCTCGGCGGACTCCGGGTCCAGGCCCGGTCCGTCGAGGCTCATCAGGGCCAGCTCGACGCCCTCCTGCTCCTTGGCGCCGACGGTGACCCATGTCATCTCGCCCATCGAGACCTCGCTGCGCACCTCGAAGTCCAGCTTCTCGGTGAAGAAGGCCTTGGTGCGCTGCTGGTCGAAGGTCCATACCGTGGTGATGCCCAGGCCCTGGATCATGGCTGCGCTCTCCTGTCCTCTGGGGGTTCCTCTCCGTCACCGTAGGCAGGGGCGGGATCGGGACGCTTCTCCAAAGTTGCGGTTCTCCGCCCGGCTCTCCCGGTGGGGAAGCCGCCGGCCCAGAGCATGGCGTAGCAGCCGGGGATCAGGGCGGCGCCGCGGCCCACGTGCCGGGCGCGGTACTCGCTCGGGGTGAGTCCGGTCCGCGTCTTGAAGCGGGCGCAGAAGGTGCCGAGGCTGCTGAAACCGACCAGATGGCAGATCTCGGTGACGCTCAGGTCGGCGCCCCGCAGCATCTCCTCGGCCCGCTCGATCCGCCGGTGCGTGAGGTACTGCCCGGGTGTCTCGCCGTACGCCTCCTTGAAGGCCCGCAGGAAGTGGTACCGCGAATACCCGGCATGCGCGGCCACGGCGTCCAGGTCCAGGTCCGGATCCGCCCAGTCGCGGTCCATGGCGTCCTTGGCGAGCCGGATCCGCCGCACCTTGTCCATGGAGCCGATGGTGGCACGCGGCACTGACATCGACCCCGCGAGCGCGCACGAGGAAGGCCCCCGGGGCGGACACCAGCCGGGGGCCTTCGGTTCGGGCGGGTCGGCTCAGACCTCGACCAGCGGAGCCGGCGCCGCGTCGTCCGCCGACTTCTGGGGGCCCGCTCCCTTCAGCGGCACCTCCTTGACGAACACCGCCGCCACCAGCGAGACCACGGCCACGATCGCGCCGAGCAGGAACGCCGAGTGCGTGCCGGCCGACACCGCGTACTGGTACGCCTCGCGCACCGCGTCCGGCAGCTTCTCCAGGCTCTTCGCGTCCAGCTGCGCGGACTGCTCGGTCACCTTGGAACCCAGCGCCCCGCCCCGCTCGGCCATGGTGTCCTGGACCCGGTGGTTGAACAGCGCGCCCATGATGGCCACACCGAAGGAGGAGCCGAGGGTACGGAACAGGGTGGTGGACGAGGACGCGACGCCCATGTCCTTCATCTCCACGCTGTTCTGCGCGACCAGCATGGTGATCTGCATCAGGCAGCCCATGCCGAGACCGACGACGGCCATGAAGACACCGGAGGTGAAGCGGGAGGTGCCGGTGTCCATCGTCGACAGCAGGTACAGCCCGATCACCATCAGGATGCTGCCGAGCACCGGGAAGACGTAGTACCGCCCGCTGTTGGTGGTGATCCGGCCCGCGACCATCGAGGTCACCAGCATCGCGCCGAGCATCGGCAGGAGCAGCAGCCCGGAGTTGGTCGCGGACGCCCCCTGCACCGACTGCTGGTACAGCGGCAGGAAGAGGGTGGCGCCGAACATCACGAAGCCGGTGATGAAGCCGATGATCGACATCAGGGTGAAGTTGCGGCTGCGGAAGATGTGCAGCGGTACGACCGGCTCGGCCGCCTTGGTCTGCCAGAACACGAACCCGACGAGCGCGGCGACACCGATGCCGATCAGCTCCATGATCCGCGCGGAGGTCCAGGCGTACTCCGTGCCGCCCCAGGTGGTCACCAGCACGATGGAGGTGATGCCGATGGTCAGCAGGGCAGCGCCCAGGTAGTCGATGCGGGCCTGTGCGCGCTTCTTCGGCAGGTGCAGCACCGCGCTGATCAGGCCGAGCGACACGACGCCGAGGGGCAGGTTGATGTAGAAGGACCAGCGCCAGCCCCAGTTGTCGGTGATGGTGCCGCCGACCAGCGGGCCGCCGATCATCGCCAGCGCCATGACGCCGGCCATCATGCCCTGGTACTTGCCGCGCTCGCGGGGCGGGATCAGGTCGCCGATGATCGCCATGACACCGACCATCAGACCGCCCGCGCCGAGGCCCTGCACGGCCCGGAAGCCGATGAGCTGCCCCATGTCCTGGGCCATGCCGCTGAGCGCGGAGCCGATCAGGAAGAGCACGATCGAGCTCATGAAGACGCCCTTGCGGCCGTACATGTCGCCGAGCTTGCCCCAGAGCGGGGTGGAGGCCGCAGTGGCCAGGGTGTAGGCGGTGACCACCCACGAGAGGTGCTCGAGGCCGCCGAGCTCGCCGACGATCGTCGGCATCGCGGTGCCCACGATCATGTTGTCGAGCATCGCGAGCATCATGGTGATCATCAGCGCGAGCAGGACGACCCGCACACTGCGCTGTTTCTTGTCCGGCTCCGTCTCGACCGTCTGCGTGTCCGCCATCGTTCCCACTCCCCTGAAGTCCTGCGGTACTGCCCTCGCCGGGGTACTTACTTGCCGCCCGGCTAGTTGATTACACTGGGGAAGGTAGACCCGTAACTAGCCGGGCGTCAAGTAAGTTTTATGGAAAGCCGAGGAGCACGAGGATGGGCGGCACCATGGACGTCACCAAGCAGCAGCGCCGCGGCAACACACGCCAGCGCATCCAGGACGTGGCCCTCGAACTCTTCGCGCAGCAGGGGTACGAGAAGACGTCCCTGCGGGAGATCGCCGAGCACCTGGATGTCACCAAGGCGGCGCTCTACTACCACTTCAAGACCAAGGAAGAGATCCTCGTCAGCATCTTCGACGATCGGACGCAGCCGATCCTGGACCTGATCGAGTGGGGCCGGAAGCAGCCGCACACACTGGAGACGAAGCAGGAGATCGTACGGCGGTACAGCGAGACGCTGGCCGGTGCGTCGCCTCTCTTCCGCTTCATGCAGGAGAACCAGGCGGCGGTCCGTGAACTGCGCGTCGGCGAGACCTTCAAGGAGCGGATGCAGGGGCTGCGCGAGATCATCGTCGACCCCGAGGCGGACCTGACCGACCAGGTCCGCTGCGTCAGCGCGATCTTCACCCTGCACGCCGGGATGTTCTTCCTCCAGGACATCACCGGCGACCCTGAATCCAAGCGCAAGGCGGTCCTGGAGGTGGCGACGGATCTGGTCACCCAGGCCCATCGGGGCGGTGGGGAGGAGTAGGGGCAGAGGTAGCGAGCGAGGGCGCCCCGGGGGCCGGCGCATGCGGATCGGCTCGGGGGCCCGGCGCACAGGGTTCGGCTCGGGCGCCGACACCAGCGGCTCACACCCGCGTACGAAACCCGGCAACCTCCGCGAGGACCCGGCCAGTTCGGGCAACAACCCGCCCGAGCGCGACGACACGACACCCCGTCCCGCGAAAGCCCGGCGTGCCCTACCGGCCCACCCAGCCCAACGGCCCACTCCGGCACACGCGCCGCGCGAACGACTCACCCGACAGCCCGCTCACGCCGGACCACGACGCCCGGCCCCCGGCATGCCCTGCCGGCTCGCGAACCACGCGAACAGCCCGCGATCGCCGTACGCCCCAGAGCAGTCCCAATGACCAACGCCGTCGGTCGCCCAGCCCTCTGGGACCAGCACGGCCCCCGGGACTGACGCGGACCACCGGCCTGCGCACCCCTCACCCAGCGGCACCCGCAAGACACGCGCACCTCGCACAACCGCCTCAGACGCGGACGCCCTTGGACCGCAGGAAGGCGACCGGGTCGATGGCGGAGCCGTAGTTCGGGGTGGTGCGGATCTCGAAGTGGAGGTGCGGGCCGCTGGAGTTGCCGGTGTTGCCGGACAGGGCGATGCGCTGGCCGGTCTTGACTATCTGGCCGACCTTGACGTTGATCCGGGAGAGGTGCGCGTACTGCGAGTACCTCCCCTTGCCGTGCTTGATCACGATGGCGTTGCCGTAGGCGGAACCGTCACCGGCACCGCCGGGACCCGCCTTCACGACGGTCCCGCCGTGCGCGGCGACGACCTTCGTCCCGCTCGGCACCGCGAAGTCCTGCCCGCTGTGGGTGGACTGCCACATGCCGCCGGCCTGCGCGTAGCTCGCGCTGAGCGTGTACTTCTTCACCGGGTCGACCCACGAGGGCGAGGACGACGCGGCCGAGGCGACTCCGGATCCCAGCACGGCCGAGGCGCCCACGGACGCGGCCATGACGGCAACCCGGGTGCGGACAAGGGACGTACGGGAAGAGCGGGGGGAGACGCGCTGGAACATTCGGAACCTCATGAAGCCGGGGACAGGAAACCACCCGGCGCACGACGGCGTCCGGATGGGGCATCCCTTGGTAACCCCGAAGGCCAAAGACCCCAAAACGGCCTATCTACGACGGACCGTAGTAATGGGTGCGGTAATGGAGTCCGATCGGTCGAGCGAGAAGTCCGCTTTTCGCCCTGACTCTCTCCACTATTCCGCCTAGTAATGGACAAATCGCCTGTGCGGCAAGTCACCGGCAGCCCCCAGGTAAAACCCGCGCCATGTGACGCACGCCTCTGGCCTCCTACCAATCAGTAACCCTACGGTTCCCCTCGCGCCACCCTCGCCCCCGAACATGCACCAGACAACGGCATACGGACGTGAGAGGACCCCCACGAACATGAGAAGCCGACGCCCCTGGGCGCGCCGCACAGCCGTAAGCATCGTTTCCGCAGCCGCACTGGTCGCCCTCGCCGCACCCGCCGAGGCCGCGACCACCACCACGAGCAGCTCCACGACCGCGACGGCCGCCGCCGAGGACGTCGACTACGCCACCTGGCAGACCGACTGCCAGGCCGTGATGGACCAGGCCCTCCCCTATCTGAAGGCGCGGATCGCCGCCGCCGGACCCGCGGAGAAGCAGGCCATCGTCTTCGACATCGACAACACCACCCTGGAGACGGACTTCGGCTTCAGCTACCCCTCACCGGCCAACAAGCCCGTCCTGGCCGTCGCGAAGTACGCCCAGGAGCACGGCGTCTCCCTGTTCTTCGTGACCGCCCGCCCCGACATCATCGCCTCGGTGACCGACTACAACCTCAAGCACGTCGGCTACCAGGTGAACGGCCTCTACGTCCGCAACTTCATCGACCTGTTCAAGGACGTCGCCGCCTACAAGACGGCCAAGCGCGTCGACATCGAGAACAAGGGCTACACGATCATCGCGAACATCGGCAACAGCACCACCGACCTGTCAGGCGGTCACGCCGAGAAGACCTTCAAACTCCCGGACTACAACGGCCAGTTGTCCTGACCCACTCGCGGCGGACCGCGTACGCGCACCTCGTGGGGCCGGTACCTTCGGGTACCGGCCCCATCACGCGTTCCGGCACAGGGAGGACCCATGAGCGCTGCGGACGAGTCACGCATCGAACTCGCGGACGCCGTACAGACCATCCGCGACGAACTGCTGACCGCGGCCCGGCGTTCGGCTGGACAGGACGTCGTCTTCGAACTCGGCGACATCCAGATGGAGTTCACGGTCGAGATCCGCAAGGAGATCAAGGCCGGCGCGAGGGTCAAGGCCTGGGTGGTGGACGCGGGCGCGGACGGCACCCGGACCGACAGCCGTACCCACAAGGTCTCCTTCACCCTGCGCGCCCAGGACGCCCGCACCGGCGCGCCCGTGAAGGTCGGCAACGACACCGAGGGCAGCGTCGCGGCGTTCGGCCGGGGCACCCCCACCCCGCGGTGATGCTGCGCTCGGCCGTCGAGCGGTCCGTGGTGGTGCTGGCGGGCTCGCAGGGCAGCGGAGTCATGCTGTCGCCCCGGCTGGTCCTGACCAGCGCCCACGTGCTGCGTGACAAGGAGTGGATCCGCACGGTCCACCCCGAGAGCGAACAGCCCCTGCCCAGCCGGACGGTGTGGGCGGACGAGGAGAGCGACGTGGCTCTCCTGCTCACCGGCGAGGAACTGGTCGATCCCGAGCGCTGGGCCCTGGCCAGGCTGCGGTGGGGGGCCGTCGGGACGCCCGATCCGCTGCCCGGCTGCCAGGTCGTCGGCTTCCCCGCCGTCCAACGCTACGGCCCCGACGAGCAGTTGGAGTACGACCAGCTCACCGGCACGGTCCTGCCGATGGCGGGGCGGCTGCGGTCGATGCTGGTGTGCGAGTTCGACCGGGCCCCGGTCGCCGCCCCGAAGCCGGGCCGGTCGCCGTTCGCGGGGCTGTCCGGCGCCCCGGTGTTCGCCGGCTCCGTACTGATCGGCGTGGTCACCCAGGTGCCCGAGGGCCGTGACCACCGGCGGGTCGAGGCGGTCCCCGTCCAGCGCATTCTGGAGGCGCCGGGCTTCCCCCACCATGTGATGGGCGCCGAGCCGGGTCATGTGCCCCCGGTGCTCGAGACCGTCGTACCGGATCATCACCTCCAGGACGAACGCTTCGAGCGGCACTACGCCCGCGCCCTGAAGACCCGTTACCGCAAGATCGAGATCTTCGGCATCGACGAGCTGGGCACCACCGAGACCAACTGGGACCTCGACACCGCCTATCTGAGCCTGGAGGCCCTGTCGGTCTCCGAGCCCCGGGAGGACGCACCGGTGTCCGAGGCCGCCGTCGCCCCGCGCCGCATCAACGACCTGCTCGCCGACCTGCCGCGCACGGTGCTGCGCGGTGAGGCCGGCGCGGGCAAGACCACGCTGGTGTGGTGGCTCGCCTCGCACGCCGCCTGCGGCGCCCTCGACCACGAACTCGCCGAGCTGAACGACCTGGTGCCCTTCGTCATCCCCATGCGCAGCCTGCTGTCCCGGGGGATGGCCTTTCCCAGACCGCACGAGCTGGCGACCGTCGCCGAGCTGCAGATCGACGAGATACCCGAGGGCTGGGCCCGCCGTGTCCTGGAGGCCGGGCGGGCCCTGCTGCTGGTCGACGGCATGGACGAGGTCCCGCCCGCGGACCGGGAGCAGGCCCGGCGCCGCCTCGCCGACCTCCTGTCGATGTATCCGCACAACCGCTGCCTGGTCACCGTCAGGCCGCTGGCGGTGGCCGCCGACTGGCTCGGCTCCGAGGACTTCGAGGAGTTACGGCTGCTGCCCATGCGGGACGAGGACGTCCTGGCGTTCTCGAAGGCCTGGCACGCGGCGGCCCGGCTGGAGTGCGCGGGCTTCCGCGACCCCCACCGGGCCGCCGCCGAGGACGAGAACCTCCATGCGCTGGAGCGGGCCCTGGAACAGGAGTTGGGCCGCAACCCCACCCTGCTCCATCTGTCCCGCACGCCGCTGCTGGCCGCCGTGGTCTGCGCACTGCACCGGCGCCGCCGCGGCTTCCTTCCCGAGACCCGCTGGTCGCTGTACAACGCGGCGCTGACCATGCTGCTGGGCAGCCGGGACACGCTGCGCCGGGTCGCGGCCCCGGAGGGCATCGCTCTCGGTGTGGAGGAGCACCAGCAGCTGCTTCAGCGGATCGCGGCCTGGCTGGCCCGCGGCGGATACGCCGAGTTCAACCACGAACAGGCCCGGCACCAGATCGAGCTCGCCATGCGGGGCATGCCCCAGGTGAGCCGCCAGGGCACCGCCGAGGACGTACTGACCCATCTGCTCAACCGGAGCGGACTCCTCCAGGAACGCAACGACACCACCATCCAGTTCATCCACCGCACCTTTCAGGACTACCTGGCGGCGAAGGAACTCCAGGAGAGCGACGGCCTGGGCGAACTGCTGAGCCACGCGGCCGACGAGGAGTGGCAGGACATCATCCTGCTGGCCGTGGGCCACTGCCACCGGGGCGAGGTGCGCCGGCTCATCGAGGGACTGATCGAGAAGGGCGACCGGGCCGAGGACCCCCGCACCCGCGGCGACATCCATGTCCTGGCCGCCCGGTGCGCCCTCGGCGCGGTGGTGCTGGAGGAGGAGGTACGGGAGCGGATCGCGCACCGCGTCCGCGCACTGATCCCCCCGCCCGACGACACGGCGGCCGCCAAACTGACGTCTCTGGGGTCCTACGTCCTTCCCCTGGTCCCGGACCCGGAAGGGCTCGAGGACCAGCAGGCCAGGGCGGTCGTCCAGGTGATCCGGGACATCGGCGACCCGGCATCCCTGCCACTGCTGCGGCGCTTCGCCGGGCATCCCTCCCACCAGGTCAGCGAAGTCCTCCTCAACGCCTGGTCCCGTTTTCCGACGGAGGAGTACGCCCGTGAGGTCCTCGCCCACATGCCGCTGGAGCACGAGGTGGTCGGCGTGTTCAACCCGGCCATGGCCGCGGCGCTGAGGCACTGCGGACCCATCGGCCTCGTGGTCGTCGGCATGACCGCCAGCGGACCCGAGCTGGCGAAGCTGCTGCCGGACCGGGGCATCCGCAAGCTGACCGTGCTCGGAAACCCCCTGCTCGACAGCCTCGCCTTCGTCCGCGGACTGTCCGGGCTGACGGCCCTGTCGCTCGCCCGGTGCCCCCGGGTCAGACGATGGCCGGCCCTCGAAGGCCTGCCCCTCACCTCGCTCCATCTGGAGCTCCACGAGACGGAGAAGGCCGACCTGGCCGTCCTTCGGACCCTCGACCGGCTGACCGACCTGTCGCTCAGGGGGACGCTGCTCGACAGCAGCATCCCGCTGCCCCCGGGCCACCCGACCGTGCGGCGGCTGCAGCTGAGCAGCCCGGCCAAGATGATGATCAACGACCTGTCCCAGTGGCCCGAGCTGCGCGAACTCGTCGTGTCCGGAGACTGCCACGCGCACTCCCTCCTGCTCGCGGCCTCCCGTGCCCCCTCGCTCAGCAGCCTCGACTTCTCGATCGCCTCGCTGCGGCTGCCGCGCCAGGTCGTGCCGCCGGTCCTCGACAAGGAGGACGGGGTGCTGCCGCGCAGGCCCCGCGAACTCGAACCCCTCCCGGCGATCCGCTCCCTGACCCTGCGGAACGTCACCCGGGGCGGCTCGGCCAGGGACCTCGCCCGGGTCTTCCCCTCCCTCACCCGGCTCACCCTGGAGAACGCGGACGACGCGCCCCTGGACCTGACCGCGCTGAGCCGTCGCACCGACCTGGTGATCGAGGTGAACGGACAGGTCGTGGAGCCGGGCAGGGTGTAGCGACGGACGGGATACGAGGCAGCCGCGTACGAGAGGGAGTGGCACAGGACCGACGGCATGCGAGAGGGGCCGGTGCTCTCAGAGCACCGGCCCCTCTCGTCGGCCCTGCGGCCGTGAGGCTTACGCCTCCTTGCTCAGGTTCGGTCCGGCACCGCCGGCCGCCTGCTCGATCGGCGGGACGTCGGGCAGCGCCGACTTCTCCTCGCCGCGGAAGGTGAAGGTCTGGGTCTCGCCCTCGCCCTCCGTGTCCACGACCACGATGTGACCGGGACGCAGCTCGCCGAAGAGGATCTTCTCCGAGAGCGTGTCCTCGATCTCGCGCTGGATCGTGCGGCGCAGTGGCCGCGCGCCCAGGACGGGGTCGTAACCCTTCTTGGACAGCAGTTCCTTGGCGGCCTGGGAGAGCTCGATGCCCATGTCCCGGTCCTTGAGGCGCTCGTCGACCTTGCCGACCATCAGGTCGACGATCTTGAGGATGTCCTCCTGGCTCAGCTGCGGGAAGACGACCACGTCGTCGACGCGGTTGAGGAACTCGGGCCGGAAGTGCTGCTTGAGCTCGTCCGAGACCTTGTTCTTCATGCGCTCGTAGTTGGTCTTCTTGTCGCCCGAGGCCGCGAAGCCCAGGTTGAAGCCCTTGGAGATGTCCCTGGTGCCGAGGTTGGTCGTCATGATGATGACCGTGTTCTTGAAGTCCACGACCCGGCCCTGGGAGTCGGTCAGGCGACCGTCCTCCAGGATCTGCAGCAGCGAGTTGAAGATGTCCGGGTGGGCCTTCTCGACCTCGTCGAAGAGGACCACCGAGAACGGCTTGCGCCGCACCTTCTCCGTCAGCTGGCCGCCCTCTTCGTAGCCCACGTAGCCGGGGGGCGAACCGAAGAGCCGCGAGACCGTGTGCTTCTCGCTGAACTCCGACATGTCGAGGGAGATCAGCGCGTCCTCGTCACCGAAGAGGAACTCGGCGAGCGCCTTGGACAGCTCGGTCTTACCGACACCGGACGGGCCGGCGAAGATGAACGAACCACCGGGACGCTTCGGGTCCTTGAGGCCCGCACGCGTACGACGGATCGCCTTCGACAGCGCCTTGACGGCGTCGACCTGGCCGATGACCCGCTTGTGGAGCTCGTCCTCCATGCGCAGCAGACGCGAGGACTCCTCCTCGGTCAGCTTGAAGACCGGGATGCCGGTGGCGGTCGCGAGGACCTCGGCGATCAGCTCGCCGTCGACCTCGGCGACGACGTCCATGTCGCCGGCCTTCCACTCCTTCTCGCGCTTGGCCTTGGCGGCCAGGAGCTGCTTCTCCTTGTCGCGCAGAGAAGCGGCCTTCTCGAAGTCCTGCGAGTCGATCGCGGACTCCTTGTCGCGGCGCACGCCCGCGATCTTCTCGTCGAACTCGCGCAGGTCCGGCGGCGCGGTCATCCGGCGGATGCGCATCCGGGAACCGGCCTCGTCGATCAGGTCGATCGCCTTGTCCGGCAGGAAGCGGTCCGAGATGTACCGGTCGGCCAGGGTCGCGGCCTGGACGAGGGCCTCGTCCGTGATGGAGACACGGTGGTGGGCCTCGTAGCGGTCGCGCAGACCCTTGAGGATCTCGATGGTGTGCGGGAGCGAGGGCTCGGCGACCTGGATGGGCTGGAAGCGGCGCTCGAGCGCGGCGTCCTTCTCCAGGTGCTTGCGGTACTCGTCCAGCGTGGTGGCACCGATGGTCTGCAGCTCACCGCGGGCCAGCATCGGCTTCAGGATCGAAGCGGCGTCGATGGCGCCCTCGGCGGCACCCGCACCGACCAGCGTGTGCAGCTCGTCGATGAACAGGATGATGTCGCCGCGGGTGCGGATCTCCTTGAGGACCTTCTTCAGGCGCTCCTCGAAGTCACCGCGGTAGCGGGAGCCGGCGACCAGCGCGCCGAGGTCCAGGGTGTAGAGGTGCTTGTCCTTGAGGGTCTCGGGCACCTCGCCCTTGACGATGGCCTGGGCGAGACCCTCGACGACGGCGGTCTTGCCGACGCCGGGCTCACCGATCAGGACCGGGTTGTTCTTGGTACGGCGGGACAGCACCTGCATGACCCGCTCGATCTCCTTCTCGCGCCCGATGACCGGGTCGAGCTTGGACTCACGAGCGGCCTGGGTGAGGTTCCGGCCGAACTGGTCGAGGACCAGGGACGTCGAGGGGGTGCCCTCGGCAGGCCCGCCGGCGGTGGCGGTCTCCTTGCCCTGGTAGCCGGAGAGCAGCTGGATGACCTGCTGCCGCACCCGGTTGAGATCGGCGCCCAGCTTGACGAGGACCTGGGCGGCGACGCCCTCGCCCTCGCGGATCAGGCCGAGCAGGATGTGCTCCGTGCCGATGTAGTTGTGGCCCAGCTGAAGGGCCTCGCGGAGCGACAGCTCCAGGACCTTCTTGGCACGGGGGGTGAAGGGGATGTGCCCGGACGGGGCCTGCTGGCCCTGGCCGATGATCTCCTCCACCTGCTGGCGGACCGCCTCGAGCGAAATCCCGAGGCTCTCAAGGGCCTTGGCGGCGACACCCTCACCCTCGTGGATCAGGCCCAGGAGGATGTGCTCGGTGCCGATGTAGTTGTGGTTGAGCATCCGGGCTTCTTCCTGAGCCAGGACGACAACCCGCCGCGCGCGGTCGGTGAACCTCTCGAACATCGTTAATCGCTCCTCAGAGCGGTCAGGCAGTGGGGGGAACTTCCCCTCCCTGTCCTTCCGCAGCTTAGTCCCGCAAGCGGGGACCGCTCATTCCAACTGCCGACACCGTCGATGGCCTCCTGACCCCGAACGCCGACATCTGCTCCAACCCGATGGTGCGAGACGATGTTCCCGCAGGCCAGGCAGTTACCCCAGTCGCCAGTACGCCGATGGCGAACGTGAGACGGCCTTTCCTGCGTGTCGCCCCCTCCCACTAGGGATGTCTTACCCGCTCGAACCGACAGTCCATGCCGTACGCCCCCCGTCCCTCCGCTATGGGCGAACAACCTTGCGCCGCACCGCACCCCCGAGCGCCCCCGTTTCAGCCACGCTTCGCACATGTCTGCACACCCAGCGTAACTCTCGCGCCTTTTCTGCGGTTGCACTTGGCATGGTCGGCAGCCACCCTCCTCTCGCCACGGATCTCACCGCGGTCCCGCTCCCCCGTCGACCGCTCGACGCGGCCGCCGACGGGGATCGGGTCCGCCGCTGGTACGAGAACGAACTGGGCTGGCCCACGGTGCCCGCGAGCGCGCCCGAATCTCCCGTACGACTGCGTCTGGGTCTGCGCTTCGACGTACTGGACGTCCCGGCCGAGGCGGGCCGCGCGGCGCTGCGCCATCTCGCCCGGACCTCTCCGGTGGCGGTGCGGGGCGACCGCATGCGGTTCCTGGTGGCAGCGGGCAGCGCGGAGGAGCTGCCGGGGCTGCTGGACTGGCTGGAGTGGGGCACGCTGGCGCTCGACCTGCGCGCGATCGGAACGGGCGGCGTGATGAGGGCACCGCAGCTGCCGGAGCCGGGGGCGGGGGCGGGCGGACTCGGAGAGGTGCCGTCGGTCGGAACCGGGCGTCCGGAAACCGACAGGGGCGGTCCTGGAAAGGTGCCGTCGGTCTCGCCCGAGCATCCGGAAACCGGGATGGGCGGACTCGGAGAGGTGCCGGCGGCACGTACGGGGCGTCCGGAAACCGACAGGGGCGGGCCCGGAAAGGTGCCCTCAGTCCCGCCCGGGCGGCCGGAAACCGGGATCGGCGGGCCCGGAGAGGTGCCGGCGGCACGTACAGGGCGTCCGGAAAACGATAGGGGCGGGCCCGGAAAAGTGCCGTCGCTGCCGACCGGCTGTCCGGAAACCGGCGAGGGGGAATCCCCGGCCCTGCCGTCGCTCCCGGGACCGGGCGGGCTCATGCCTCGGACCTCGGCCGGGGAGGACCGGGCGGCCGGGAGCCGGCGGCCTGTCGTCCTGGGCCGTCCGGGCACCCTGCAGGGGGCCGCCGTATGGCTGCGGCCCCCCGAGCCTGGGTGCGAGGTCGAGGCCTCGCTGCCGACGATGTCGGCGCTGGGGGCCGGTGGGGGCGCCCCCGATCTCGTACGCGTCGTGAACACGGTGGCGACGTGCTGCCACCGGCTGCGGCTGCGGCGCGCTCGGCCATAAGCCTCGTGGGCTTCGGCCTTCGTGGACCTGCCGATCAGGCGTTGGCCTTCTCGTAAGCCTCGCGAATGCTCGCCGGAACGCGGCCGCGGTCATTGACCTCGTAACCGTTCTCCTTGGCCCAGGCACGGATCTGAGCGGTGTCCTGGCTGCCACCGGAAGCGGCCCGCGCCTTTCCGCGCCCGCCCGAAGCACGGCCTCCAGTACGACGACCGCCCTTCACGTAGGGGTCGAGAAGGCCACGGAGCTTGTCCGCATTGGCGGTCGTGAGATCGATCTCGTACGTCTTGCCGTCCAACGCGAACGTGACGGTCTCGTCCGCCTCGCCGCCGTCGATGTCGTCGACAAGAAGGACCTGAACCTTCTGTGCCACCGGATTTCCTTTCATCCAATACTGGAGGGCCGGGGGTCTGCGGCGTCCGCCGTTTCGCCGTCCCCTGTTATATGCAGTACTGCAGTACGTCGGAAAGCAAACCGCTTTTGCTGAGAAAACACAAACCCTCGGGAGAGACCGAGAGGGGTCTCCCCGTCCGGAAACATGCGCGTTTCGGACATAGGGAACCTGGGCAGGGTCGAGCGCCGGAATCCTTGGCGATCACAGATGCAGAAGCATCCGGCTGTTGCCCAAGGTGTTCGGTTTCACTCGTTCGAGACCGAGGAACTCCGCCACGCCTTCGTCATAGGAACGCAGCAGCTCCGTGTAGACATCGGTGTCAACCGGTGTCTCACCGATCTCGACGAAGCCGTGCTTGCCGAAGAAGTCCACTTCGAAGGTGAGACAGAAAACGCGACGAACGCCGAGCCAGCGGGCCGTCTGCAACAACTTCTCCAGCAACTGATGCCCGACACCGGCGCCCTTCAGTCCGGGCTTCACGGCAAGAGTGCGCACTTCCGCGAGGTCTTCCCACATGACATGCAGGGCGCCGAAGCCGACCAGCTCGGCGTTGTCGTCGCGCTCGGCGACCCAGAACTCCTGGATGTCCTCGTAAAGCGTCACCGTCGCTTTGTCGAGCAGGATGCGGTCGCGGACGTAGGAGTCAAGGAGCCGACGGATGCCGGCGACATCGCTGGTACGGGCCCGCCGGACCGTGATGGCTTTTGCGGTGACTTCGGGGTTCTCGGCGGAGGGGCTCTTCGCGGACATGAGCGGACGCTATCGCCCGCCGTCCCGCGATGCCGAGTCGGGGTTCTCCACGGACGGCCCCTGGACCATGCGCACGGCGTCCTCGAGTGCCTGTCGCTGTTCCTCGCTCATCATCCCGAAGAAGGCGACGAGAGCGGCGGCCGGGTTGTCACTCTGGGACCAGGCGTCGTTCATCAGTGCGGCGGCGTAGGCGGCCCGTGTGGAGACCGCCTCATATCGATAGGCCCGGCCTTCCGCCTCACGGCGCACCCAGCCCTTCTGATGGAGATTGTCCAAAACGGTCATCACCGTGGTGTAGGCGATGGACCGTTCCTGCTGAAGGTCTTCCAGGACTTCTCGAACGGTGACCGGGCGGTTCCACTTCCACACCCGCGTCATGACCGCGTCTTCGAGTTCTCCCAATGGGCGAGGCACAGCTCAGCACAATAGTGGGAGATCCGGCTATCGGCGTGACGGACGGGCCCTTTCAACGTCAAACAGCAACAAAAAGGGCGTACGACGCCGAAAGCACGGTGGCTCGGGGAGTCGTACGCCGATGAGGGCGCGGCGGGTCAGTCGGCCTGCTTGGTCGCTTCCGCGCGCGCGAGCGCGGCGTCGACGGCCGCGTCCTCCTTGGCCTTGTTCGCCCCGCCCTGGGTCTTCACGATCACCCGGATCACACCGATGAAGAACACGGCCATGACGACCGGGGGCACGAGCGCGGAGACATAGTCCATGCGTCCAGGGTAGCCACGCGCAGGAGGACAACTCGGGCGGGGTGCGGGATTTCGCGCGTCGGCCCCCCGCGGCCTGCTGCCGCGGGGGACCGACTGTCGGCGCGTCTCAGCCCGCGGCCAGCTGCTGGGGCGGGTTCGCGGAGGGCGGGGTCGGCTTGCGGCGGGGGAAGACCTCGCCCGGGGTGGGAATGGGCCGGGAGGGCTTCGGGGCCCCGGGGGCGGGTTTGTCCGCGGGTTTCACCGGGGGCTTCGCGGGCTCCCTGCGCGGTTCGCGCCGCGGCTCCTTGGCGTCCTGCTCCGCCGGCCCGGACCGGGCACGCCCGACGGAGCCGACGGAAAGGCACTCGGAGAGGCCTCCGGGCAGCGCCAGGAGGCGGGTGCGGGAGGCGGGGACCACCGGGGCCGCATGGGTGCGCCGGGCGCTCGTGGTGCCCGCGAGGCGGGCCCGTACGTCCCGTTCGGCGAGCACCTGGCAGCGGCTCAGCAGCGCCGCCGCGACAGGGTTGCCGCGCAGCGCCCGGAGCGCGGCGAGATCGTCGGGCTCGGGCCGGTACCCGGCGCCCAGCGCCTCCTCCAGCAGGGTGAGGTACCCGGCGGCGGTGCCGGGCAGCGCGGCGCGGTACCGGCCGAGGTCGGCCACCAGGAAGGCGCGCAGCCGGGCACCCTCGTGCACCGCCTCGTCGAGGGACTCGGCGAGGCGGTGGCAGTCCTTGATGTCCTCGGCCGAGGCGGGGGCGGGGTGAAGGGCGAGGGCGAGAGCGCGACGGAGCACACGCAGCTCCTCCGCACCGAACGCCATGCCGCCGCGGGATCCGTATGGCGTGGGCATGCGGCGACAGTACGCGCTAATCAGACAAACTCGTCATAGGGGACGGGTGTGGCGTGACCGGGCCACCCCAATGCCGGTCCGCGCGCCCCGGCCCGCGGCTCACATCCGCGACACGTTCCGCTCGTACACCAGCCGCAGCCCCACCAGCGTCAGCCAGGGCTCGTGCTCGTCGATCACCGAGGACTCCCCCAGCACCATCGGCGCGAGCCCGCCCGTGGCGATCACGGTCACCTCTTCGGGGTCGTCCGCGAGCTCCCGGGCCATGCGGCTCACCACGCCGTCGACCTGGCCGGCGAACCCGTACACGATCCCGGACTGCATCGCCTCGACCGTGTTCTTCCCGATCACGCTCCGCGGCCGGGCCACCTCGATCTTCCGCAGCTGCGCCCCCTTGACACCGAGCGCCTCCACGGAGATCTCGATACCGGGCGCGATCACCCCGCCGACGTACTCCCCGCGCGCGGACACCGCGTCGAACGTCGTCGCCGTTCCGAAGTCCACGACGATCGCCGGGCCGCCGAAGAGCTCGACGGCCGCCACCGCGTTGATGATCCGGTCGGCCCCGACCTCCTTGGGGTTGTCGGTGAGGATCGGCACCCCCGTCTTCACCCCGGGCTCGACCAGCACGGCCGGCACGTCGCCGTAGTAGCGCCGCGTCACCTCGCGCAGCTCGTGCAGCACGGACGGCACGGTCGCGCAGATCGCGATCCCGTCGATGCCGTCGCCCAGTTCGTCCCCGAGGAGCGGATGCATGCCCATCAGTCCCTGGAGCAGCACCGCCAGCTCGTCCGCGGTGCGGCGCGCGTCCGTGGAGATCCGCCAGTGCTCGACGATGTCCTCGCCGTCGAACAGTCCGAGGACGGTGTGCGTGTTGCCTACGTCGATGGTGAGGAGCATCGCGACTACTCCGCCTCGCGCAGGTCGAGGCCGATGTCGAGGATCGGCGAGGAGTGGGTGAGCGCGCCGACGGCGAGGTAGTCGACGCCGGTGTCGGCGTACGCGCGCGCGTTGGCCAGCGTCAGCCGTCCGGAGGCCTCCAGCGCGGCCCGCCCGTGCACGAGCGCCACCGCCTCCTCGCACTCACCGGGGGTGAAGTTGTCCAGCAGGATCAGGTCGGCGCCCGCGTCGACGACCTCCCGCAGCTGGTGCAGGGTGTCGACCTCGACCTCGATCGGCACGTCCGGGAAGGCTTCCCGGACGGCCTTGAATGCCTGCGCCACGCCACCGGCGGCGACCACGTGGTTGTCCTTGACCAGTGCCGCGTCCGACAGCGACATCCGGTGGTTCACGCCGCCGCCGCAGCGCACCGCGAACTTCTCCAGCGACCTGAGCCCGGGGGTCGTCTTCCGGGTGTCGCGCACGCGCGCCTTGGTGCCCTCCAGCGCGTCCGCCCACGCGCGCGTGGCGGTCGCGATCCCGGAGAGCCGGCACAGCAGGTTCAGCGCGCTGCGCTCAGCGGTGAGCAGGTCACGCGTGCGCGTGGTGACCGACAGGAGCCGTTGCCCGGCCTCCACCCGGTCGCCGTCCTCGACGTGCCGCTCGACCTCGAACTCGTCCGTGCAGACCACCGAGACGACCGCCTCGGCGACTCTGAGGCCCGCCACGACGCCCGCCTCGCGCGCGACGAAGTCGGCGGTGGCGACGGCGTCCTCGGGGATGGTCGCGACGGTCGTGACGTCCACGCCGTGGTCGAGGTCCTCCTGGATGGCGACATTGGCGATGTCCTCGACCTCCACGGGGTCGAGCCCGGCGTCGGCCAGGAGCTGCGCGAGCGCGGGGTCGAGTCCGCACTCCAGGTACTCCTCGTCGAGGCCGTCGGAGGCGGCGCCACAGGCGCAGCCGTCGCCGCAGCCGCCGGACGAGGCGAGGGGAAGGTCGTCGGTGCTCACTGCTGTCACTGCTGTCACTGCTCCTGAGGGTGCTGCCGGGTCGGGGGGAAGTCTGCGGTATCGGTGGTGTGCACGGCGAGGGTCCGGTCCGGATTGAGTCGTACGACGATGTGGCGGCGCCATGCCGTGTCGTCGCGCTCGGGCCGGTCCTCGCGCCAGTGGCAGCCCCGGGTCTCCTCGCGCTGCAGGGCGGCGGCGACCAGGACACGGGCCACGCACAGGAGGTTGGTGGCCTCCCAGGTGTCGACGCCGGGCTCGGCCGTCTTGCCGTTCTCGGCGAGGGCGTCGCGGGCGTCGGTGTGCAGCTGCTGCAGCTGGCCGGCGGCCTTGGACAGGGACTCGGCCGAGCGCAGCACGCCCGCGCCCTGGGTCATGATCCGCTGGATCGCGAACCGGGCCTCGGGGGCGAGCAGCGGGTGGGCGGGCCGCTCGGGGCGCTCGACGGGGGCGGGCACGCGCGCGTGGAGACCGGCGCGGCTCGCCGCGATGTCGGCGACGATCCGCTCGGCGTAGACCAGGCCCTCCAGGAGGGAGTTGGAGGCGAGCCGGTTCGCGCCGTGCACACCGGTGCAGGCGACCTCGCCGCACGCGTACAGGCCCGGGACGGTGGTACGGCCCCGGGAGTCGGTGCGCACCCCGCCGGAGGCGTAGTGGGCGGCGGGCGCGATCGGGATGGGCTCGGTGACGGGGTCGATGCCGTGGGCGCGGCAGGCGGCGAGGATCGTCGGGAAGCGGTGCCGCCACATGTCGGCGCCGAAGTGCCGGGCGTCGAGGTACATGTGCTCGGCGTCCTGCTCCTGCATGCGGCGCATGATGCCCTTGGCGACGATGTCCCGGGGCGCGAGCTCGGCCAGTTCGTGCTGCCCGACCATGAAGCGCACCCCGCCGGCGTCGACCAGGTGGGCGCCCTCGCCGCGCACGGCCTCGGAGACGAGCGGCTGCTGGCCCTCCGCGTCCGGGCCGAGGAACAGCACGGTGGGGTGGAACTGCACGAACTCCAGGTCGCTGACCTCGGCGCCCGCGCGCAGGGCGAGCGCCACGCCGTCGCCCGTCGACACGGACGGGTTGGTGGTCGCGGAGAACACCTGGCCCATGCCGCCGGTGGCGAGGACGACAGCGGGGGCGTGCACGGCGCCCACGCCGTCGTGCTGCCCCTCGCCCATGACGTGCAGGGTCACCCCGGCCGTGCGGCCCTCGGCATCCGTCAGGAGGTCCAGTACGAGCGCGTTCTCGATCGTGCGCACACCCCGCGCGCGGGCCGCCTCGACGAGCGCGCGGGAGATCTCGGCGCCGGTCGCGTCGCCGCCCGCGTGCGCGATCCGGCGGCGGTGGTGGCCGCCCTCGCGGGTGAGCTCCAGGTCGCCCTGTTCGGACTCGTCGAAGTGGGCGCCGGTCGCGATCAGGCGGCGTACGGCGTCGGGTCCCTCGGTGACGAGGATCCGTACGGCCTCCTCGTCGCACAGGCCCGCGCCCGCGACCAGGGTGTCGTCCAGGTGCTGCTCGGGGGTGTCGCCCTCGCCGAGGGCCGCGGCGATGCCGCCCTGCGCCCAGCGGGTGGAGCCGTCGTCGAGGCGGGCCTTGGTGACGACGACGGTCCGCAGGCCCTCGGCCTCGCAGCGCAGGGCCGCGGTCAGTCCGGCGACGCCGGAGCCGACGACCACGACGTCCGCGTCGATGGACCACCCGGGGGCGGGCGCGTGCAGTCGTATGCCTGTGCTGGTCACGAGGCGGCTCCGAAGGTTTTGCCGAAGGTGAGGGGGATGTTGTCGATCAGCCGGGTCGTCCCCACCCGGGCGGCGACGGCGAGGACGGCCTCGCCGGTGAAGTCGTCGTCGATCTCGCCGAAGTCGGACGGGTCGACGAGTGCGAGGTAGTCCAGGGCGAGCGGCGGGTCCTGGCGCGCGGCGTCGTCCAGGACCAGGCGGGCGGCCGCGCGGACGGCCGAGGGGGCGCCCGGCAGGGCTTTGGCGACGGCGTGCGCGTCGGCGGCCGCGCGGGACTCGCCGAGGGCGCTCAGGGCCTCGGCACGCGCGTGTGTGGCGGGCACTTCGCGGGCCCGCGCACGCAGCGCCTCCTGTGCCGCGTGCCGGTCACGGCCCGCGAACAGGGCGCGGGAGAGCGCGAGTGCCGTGCGCCGTTCCCGGGGCTTGAGGTAGCGGTTGCGGCTGGACATGGCCAGGCCGTCCTCCTCGCGCACGGTGGGCACGCCGACGATCTCGACGCCGAAGTTCAGGTCGCGCACCATCCGGCGGATCAGGGCGAGCTGCTGGGCGTCCTTCTGGCCGTAGAGGGCGATGTCGGGGCGGGTGAGGTGGAGCAGCTTGGCGACGACGGTGAGCATGCCGTCGAAGTGGCCGGGGCGCGAGGCGCCCTCCAGGCGCTCTCCCATCGGGCCGGCGCTGATGCGCACCTGGGGTTCGCCGCCCGGGTAGACCTCGTCGACGGAGGGCGCGAAGACGGCGTCCGCGCCGGATTCCTCGGCGATCTTGAGGTCGGCGTCCAGGGTGCGCGGATAGCGGTCGAGGTCTTCGCCCGCCCCGAACTGGAGGGGGTTCACGAAGACGGTGACGACGACCTCGCCGTCCGGTCCGGCGATCTCGCGCGCGGTGCGGATCAGGGTGGCGTGGCCCTCGTGCAGGGCGCCCATGGTCATCACGACGGCCCGGCGGCCCACGCGCGGGCGTGCGTGCAGTTCGTCGGCGGTGCGCAGCAGGGCAGTGCTCATCGGGCGTCTCCCTCGGCGCCGTCGGTTCCGGTGGCGAGTACCCCGAGGAGGTCCTCGGCGAGCTCCGGCTTCAGCAGTCCGTGTGCCAGCGCCCGGTCGGCGGTCGCGCGGGCCATCGCCAGATAGCCGGAGACGGTCTGCGGGGCGTGCTTGCGCAGTTCCGTGACGTGCGCGGCGACGGTGCCGGCGTCTCCGCGCGCGACAGGTCCGGTGAGGGCCGCGTCGCCGGAGCGCAGGGCGTTGTCGAGGGCGGCGCCGAGCAGCGGGCCGAGCATCCGGTCGGGGGCCTCGACGCCCGCCGAGCGCAGCAGTTCCATGGCCTGGGCGACGAGCGTGACCAGGTGGTTGGCGCCGAGGGCGAGGGCCGCGTGGTACAGCGGCCGCATCTCCTCGTCGATCCACTCGGGCTCGCCGCCCATCTCGATGACGAGGGCCTCGGCGGCCAGCCGCAGCTCCTCGGGCGCGGTGACGCCGAAGGAGCAGCCCGCGAGGCGCTGGACGTCCACGGGGGTGCCGGTGAAGGTCATCGCCGGGTGCAGGGCCAGCGGCAGCGCGCCCGCGCGCAGGGCGGGGTCCAGCACCCTGGCGCCGTACCGCCCGGAGGTGTGCACGAGCAGTTGTCCCGGCCGCACGGCCCCGGTCTCGGCGAGGCCCTCGACGAGCCCGGGCAGGGTGTCGTCGGGGACGGTCAGCAGCACCAGGTCGGCCCGCTGGAGGACGTCCGCGGGAGCGACGAGCGGGACGCCCGGGAGCATCAGCTCGGCACGCCGCCGGGAGGCGTCGGAGACCCCGGAGACGGCCACCGGGCGGTGCCCGGCGAGTTGGAGGGACGCGGCGAGCGCGGGGCCCACGCGGCCGGCGCCGACGACACCGACGGTGAGCCGCGCGGGGCGGTCCTTGCTGTCTGGCTGTTGGGCTGTACTCACTCGACGGCGGCCTTCCCGTTCCAGTCCGCATCTGGGTACCGGACGATTTCTCGTCATGTTAACGCGATTGGTTCGAGGGGCGTCCGGTTGTCCACAGGCTGTGGGTTTCCGTGGGCCGTGCGTGCCGGAAATCGGCGTGCCCGTGCGCGCGGCCGCACGAGATGATCCGCGCATGAGTGACACAGCGGAGCAGAGCGCCGGACAGGCGGCGGACGAGGGACGACCCGAGCAGGTCACAGCGGCCGACGTGCCGGAGCAGCTCACGGAGGAGGAACGGCTTCTGCGCCGCCGCGCACGGCGCATCAGCGCCTATCACAAGGCAGAGCGCACGCTGGCGCGCCTTGGGTTGCTCGCACCCCTGCGCGAGCGCCTGGCTCTGCTCGACGGGGCGGACGCGCTCCACGACCTGGACGAGCCGGCCGACCTCTACGGCAACGGCGTCGTCGCGGCCCTGGAGGAGAAGGTCGCGGGTCTCCTCGGCAAGGAGGCCGCCGCCTTCTTCCCGACCGGCACGATGGCCCAGCAGGTGGCGCTGCGCTGCTGGGCGGGCCGCACCGGCAACCCCACCGTCGCCCTGCACGCCCTGGCCCACCCCGAGGTGCACGAGCGCAACGCGTTCCGGGAGGTCTCCGGTCTGCGCCCGGTCCGGGTGACGAGCGAACCGCGCCAGCCCACGGCCGACGAGATACGCGGCTTCGAGGAGCCCTTCGGGGCACTGATGCTGGAGCTGCCCCTCAGGGACGCCGGTTACGTGCTGCCCACCTGGCAGGAGCTCACCGAGGTCGTGGCGGCGGCGCGCGAGCGGGACGCGGTGGTGCACTTCGACGGGGCACGCCTGTGGGAGACCACCGTCCACTTCGACCGCCCCCTTCACGAGATCGCGGACCTCGCCGACAGCGTCTACGTGTCGTTCTACAAGTCCCTCGACGCCTTCGGCGGGGCCGCCCTGGCCGGACCGAGAGCGTTCGTGGAGGAGGCGAAGACCTGGCGGCACCGGTACGGCGGCGCGGTCTTCCAGCAGTTCCCGACCGTCCTGTCGGCCCTCGCGGGACTGGAGCGGGAACTGCCCAGGCTGCCCGAGTACGTGACCCACGCGCGCGTGGTGGCCGCCGCGCTGCGCGAGGGGTTCGCGGAGGCCGGGCTGCCGTGGGCCCAGGTCGCCCCCGAGGTGCCGTACACCTGCGACTTCCAGGTCTGGCTGCCGTACGGCGTCGACGAGCTCTCCGAGGCCGCCATCCGGCAGTCGGAGGAAACGAGGACGGCCCTCTTCATCAACCCCTGGGACGAGAAGGGGCCGGGCCTGTCCATGACCGAGGTCTACGTCCGGGCCGCCGCCCTACAGTGGACGGCGGCGGACGCGAAGGCGGCGGCCGTCGACTTCGTCGCCCGGCTGCGGGAGGTCACGGGCTGAGGGTCAGCAGCCGGGACGGGCCTGCCGGTACAGCCACCGGCACAGCGCCTGCCGGATCCGCCCCCGGGCCGGCCGCCCCGCCAGGACCGCCCGGAACCGCCGGTACTCGCGCAGTTCGCGCACGACCCGCGCGTCGTGGGTGCCGGGCGCGGGCGGGACGGGGGTGCCGAGGTGCCGGGCCCGGTGGGTGTCGAGAAGGTGCTGCTGGGTGAGGCTCATGGCTCCAGGCTGAGCCGCGAGCGGCGGCCGCGTCGCGTCGATTGACGGCCGTCGTCAATCGACGGCGGCGTTGTCAGTGGCGGGGTGCACCATGAGGTCATGAGCGTGCACATCGACATCGCGGGGCTGCGGCCGGAGAGGGTCGCCGTCGTGCCCTCCCCCCTGGCCGAGCTCGGCATGGCGCTGCACGCGCTGGCCGAACCGGGGCACCATCCGGGACTCCAGGCCTGGGTGACGGGCGTGACGGCCCGCCTCGACCCGCATCTGGCCGACCGGATGTGCGAGGCGGACTTCCTGTGGCGGACGACGTTCTCGGACCTGTTCATGCCGTTCGCCGGTGTCGCGGGCCGGACCACGCTTCCCGGGGCCTCGATGGCGGAGGACCTGGACCTGCTCGACAAGCTGACGGACGAGCAGTTCGTGGACGCGGCCCTGGAGTTCACCTGCGCCCTGCCGTACTGCTCGCACGGCCCGAGTGTGCTCTCCGACGGCGCGCTGCACCGGCGGGCGCTGGAGCTGGCCGCCTCGCGCGGGCCCCGGCAGGTGCGGTTCGCCGAGCGGCTGCTGGCCGACCCGCCGCGGATCCGGGCCTGGTTCCGGCAGTTCGCGGAGGACTGCGAGGAGGCATTCTTCGCGGACACCTGGTCCCGGCTGCGCCACCAACTGGCGGCGGACGCCCGTCACAAGACCGATCTGCTGCGCCGCAAGGGTCTCGCGGACGCGCTGACCGCGGTGTCGCCGGCGGTGCGGCTCGACGAGGCGAAGGGCCGCGTCACGGTCGACAAGCTGGGCACGGGACACAGCGCCACCGCGGAGGGCGGCCTGCTGCTGATCCCGACGAGCCTGGGCTGGCCGCACCTGAGCGTCCTGCACCGGTACGGCTGGCAGCCCGCCCTGCACTACCCGGTGGGCTCCCCCGAGCTCGCCTCGCCGCCCTCGGTCGAGCAGCTGGCCCTGCGGCTGACCGCGCTCTCCCACCCCGTCCGGATGCGTCTGTGCCGCCATCTGGCCCGCAGCGCCTACACCACGAGCGAGCTCGCTCAGGTGCACGGCATGACCGCCCCGGAGATATCCCGGCACCTGAGCGTCCTGAAGAAGGCGGGCCTGATCACCACCCGCCGCCGCGGCCGGTACGTCCTGCACCAGCTGGACGTCACCGTGGTGGCGCGGCTGGGCAGCGACTTCCTGGAAGGGATATTGAGGTAGCCGCTCCCGGGCCCCGGTCTCTCAGCCCTGCCCGCCGGCCCGCACCAGCCCCGTCTCGTAGGCGAGGACCACGACCTGGACCCGGTCCCGGAGGCCGAGCTTGGTCAGGATGCGGCCGACATGGGTCTTCACCGTCGCCTCGGACAGCACCAGCCGGGCCGCGATCTCGCCGTTGGAGAGCCCCTGCGCGACCAGCACCATGACCTCGCGCTCGCGCTCGGTGAGCCGCTCCAGCTCCTTGTGCTGGGGCTCCTTGCCGGTGGCGGGCAGCATCGGCGCGAACCGGTCGAGCAGGCGCCGGGTCGTGGAGGGGGCGACCACGGCGTCACCGCTGTGCACGGCACGGATCGCGGTGAGCAGTTCGCCCGGCGGCACGTCCTTGAGCATGAAGCCGGAGGCGCCCGCCTTCAGCCCGGAGAAGGCGTACTCGTCGAGGTCGAAGGTGGTCAGGATCAGCACCTTCGGCGGCTCGGGCTCCGAGCAGATGCGGCGGGTGGTCTCCACGCCGTCGAGCTTGGGCATGCGGACGTCCATCAGGACGACGTCCACGGCGGTCGAGCGCAGCACCTGGAGGGCCTCCACACCGTCCCCCGCCTCCGCGACGACCTCCATGTCCGGCTGGGCTGCGAGCACCATCCGGAACCCGGTGCGCAGCAGCACCTGGTCGTCGACGAGCATCACGCGGATCGTCATCGGGCCTCTTCCGTTTCCTCGGGTTGGTACGGCATGTCGCCAGGGGGCGTGACAGGTGTCAACAGGGGGCGTGCGTCGGTGTCAATGCGCTGCTTTGAGCGGCAGCAGCGCGCTGATGCGGAATCCTCCGCCGGGGCGGGGGCCCGCGTCCAGGGTGCCGCCGACCATGCCGACGCGCTCGCGCATGCCGATCAGGCCGTGGCCCGCGCCGTCGGCGCCGCCCTCCTCGTACAGCTCGTGCGGGGCGCCCTTGCCGTCGTCCTCGACGAGCAGGCCGAGGCCGTCGTCGAAGTAGACCAGGCGCACGCTCGCGCCCGCGTTCGGTCCGCCGTGCTTGCGCGTGTTGGTGAGCGCCTCCTGCACGATGCGGTACGCGGTCAGCTCGACCCCGCTGGGCAGCGGGCGCGGGGTGCCCTCGATCTTGAAGTCGACGGGGAGCCCGGAGCCGCGGCACTGCTCGACGAGGTCCTCGATCTGCTCGACGTCGGGCTGCGGGACGTACTCGCCGCCCTCCTGGTGCTCTCCGGTGCGCAGCACACCCAGCAGGCGGCGCATCTCCGCGAGGGCCTGGCGGCCGGTGGAGGAGATGGTCTCCAGGGCCTTCTTGGCCTGGTCGGGCGCGGCGTCGAGGACGTAGGCGGCGCCGTCGGCCTGGACGACCATGACGGACACGTTGTGCGCGACGACGTCGTGCAGCTCGCGGGCGATCCGGGCGCGCTCGGCGGCGACGGCGACCTTGGCCTGCGCCTCGCGCTCCTTCTCCAGGCGGGCGTTGCGCTCCTCCAGCTGGGCGAAGTAGGCGCGGCGGGTGCGGATCGAGTCGCCGAGCACCCAGGCCAGCGCGAACGGCACGGCCTGGAAGATCATGAGGGCGACGTTGCCGAGGCCGCTGGTGTTCTCGTTCCACCACCGCATCTGCGCTACCGGAGCCGCACAGAGGCCGACCGTCAGCGCCAGTCTGGAGGCCCAGCGGGCCCCCGTGGCGGCCACCGTGTAGACGATCACCAGGAAGGCGAAGTCGGCGCTCGTGGTCTCCACGTCCAGCGCGAGCTGCACCACGCCGAGCCCGACGGCCAGCAGGAGCATCTTCTCCGGCATGCGCCGACGCAGCGCGACGACCAGGCACAGGAGCAGCACCACCGGGATGATCGCGAGTAGGGAATCGGTACCCCGGGATTCCTGCCGGGCGGTTTCGCTGGCGAGCGAGATCCCGAACAGGAAGACGGCCCAGAAGACGTCGACCCCTGTCGGGTGCCTGCGGAGGAAGTCATAGAGGCGCTGCACGTAACCCAGCGTAGGGAAGCGTGATGTGTGCAGGGGTCAACCGGAGGACCGATCCGTACCGCCCGCGCGTACTCCCCAAGGTGGAGGCCCTGTTCGCCTGTGCCCCTAGCCTGACGGCGTGACCGATGACACTACGGCCGGGCCGACGGGTGACTGGACGGGCTGGCGGGCCGCCGCCGAGGTCGCCCTCTACGGCCCGGAGGGCTTCTACCGCAGGCCGGAGGGGCCGGCCGGACACTTCCGTACGTCCGTGCACGCCTCCGCGCTGTTCGCCGAGGCCGTGGCCCGGCTGCTGTGCCGCCTCGACGAGGCGCTCGGCCGGCCGCCCCGGCTCGACTTCGTCGACATGGCCGCGGGGCGGGGCGAGTTGGCCACCGGCGTCCTCACGGCGCTGCCCGCCGAGGTGAGCGCCCGCACGCGCGTGTACGCCGTCGACGTCGCCGGCCGCCCCGCCTCCCTCGATCACCGGATCGAGTGGCTGCCCGAGCCCCCGAAGAACATCACCGGGCTGCTGTTCGCCAACGAATGGCTGGACAACGTCCCCCTGGAGATCGCCGAGACGGACTCCGACGGCGTGCCGCGACGGGTTCTCGTACGGCGCGACGGTCGCGAACGTCTCGGGGAGCCGGTCGCCGGCGCGGAGGCCGAGTGGCTGGACCGGTGGTGGCCGCTGCCGGCCGAGGAGGGGCTGCGGGCCGAGATCGGACTGCCCCGGGACCGGGCGTGGGCGTCGGCGGTCGCGACACTCGCCCAGGGGCTCGCGGTCGCCGTCGACTACGCGCACACGGTGTCCTCGCGCCCCCTGTTCGGGACGCTCACCGGCTTTCGGGAGGGGCGCGGCACGGCACCCGTACCGGACGGATCGTGCGACCTCACGGCCCATGTGGCGCTGGACGCCTGCGCGCTCCCCGGAGGGCGTGTGCTGCCCCAGCGCGACGCCCTGCGCGCCCTGGGCATCGCGGGCGCCCGCCCCGCGCTCGCGCTCGCCTCCACGGACCCCGCCGAGTACGTCCGCGCCCTGGCGCGCGCCGGAGAGGCCGCCGAGCTCACCGCGGCGGGCGGGCTCGGCGACTTCGGCTGGCTGCTCCAGCCGGTCGGCATGGCCCCCGGAGCCGCGGACGGACCCCTCGCCGGCCTACTTGTCGATGTCCCCGACGACGAAGAACAGTGACCCCAGGATCGCCACCATGTCCGCCACCAGCGTGCCAGGGAGCAGCTCGACCAGGGCCTGGATGTTGTTGTACGAGGCCGAGCGCAGTTTCAGCCGGTACGGGGTCTTCTCGCCCTTGCTGACGAGGTAGTAGCCGTTGATGCCGAGCGGGTTCTCGGTCCACGCGTACGTGTGCCCCTCGGGTGCCTTGAGGACCTTCGGCAGCCGCTGGTTGATCGGGCCGGGCGGCAGCTCGGCGAGCCGGTCGAGACAGGCGTCGGCCAGGTCGAGGGCGTTGTGGGTCTGCTCCAGGAGGACCTCGAAGCGGGCGAGGCAGTCGCCCTCCTGGCGGGTCACCACCTTCAGGGTGTCCTGGAGCTCGCCGTACGCGAGGTAGGGCTCGTCGCGGCGCAGGTCGAAGTCGACGCCCGAGGCGCGCGCGATGGGCCCGCTCACGCCGTACGCGTGGACGGCCTCCGGGGCGAGGACGCCCACGCTCCTGGTACGGCCCCGGAAGATCTCGTTGCCGAGGACCAGGTCGTCGAAGCGGTCCATGCGCGAGCGCACGGCGGAGACGGCCGCACGCGCGCGTGTGCTCCACCCGGCCGGCAGGTCCTCCTTGAGGCCGCCGACGCGGTTGAACATGTAGTGCATCCGGCCGCCGGAGACCTCCTCCATGACGTTCTGGAGGACCTCCCGCTCCCGGAACGCGTAGAAGACCGGGGTGATGCCGCCGAGCTCCAGCGGATACGAGCCCAGGAACATCAGATGGTTCAGCACCCGGTTGAGCTCGGCGAGCAGCGTGCGGGTCCACACCGCGCGCGTGGGCACCTCCATGCCGAGCATGCGCTCCACACCGAGGACCACGCCCAGCTCGTTGGAGAAGGCCGACAGCCAGTCGTGGCGGTTGGCGAGCATGATGATCTGGCGGTAGTCGCGGGCCTCGAAGAGCTTCTCCGCACCGCGGTGCATGTAGCCGATCACCGGCTCCGCGCTCATGATGCGCTCGCCGTCCAGCACCAGCCTCAGGCGCAGCACGCCATGGGTGGACGGGTGCTGCGGGCCGATGTTGAGCACCATGTCGGTGCTCTCCGCGGCGCCGCCGATGCCGACCGTGGTCTCCGTCGTAGGAGTCATGGACACAGTCTCTCCTACGTACGCTGGCCACATGGAGACGGGGAGCGGGCAGAACACAGAGGTGGCGGACGGCGATCCGGTGTGGATCGGGCTGCCGCCCGGGCTGCTGCGGATGCGGCGGATGTTGCTGGTGGTGTGGCTGGGACTGCTCACCGTCGGCCTCGGTCTGCTGCTCGGTCTGCTCTGCGGGCCGGTGTGGGCGGCGTTCGCGCTGCTGCCGCTCGGCCTCGCCTGCTGGGGCTGGGTGGTGCTCGGCCGCAACTGGCGTTCCTGGCGCTACGCCGAGCGCGCCAACGACCTGCTGATCAGCCGGGGTGTGCTGTGGCGCGAGGAGACCGTCGTGCCGTACGGCCGCATGCAGCTGGTGGAGGTCACGTCCGGGCCCGTGGAGCGGCACTTCGGGCTGGCCAGCGTCCAGCTGCACACCGCCGCCGCGGCGACCGACGCGACCATCCCCGGCCTCGACCCCGCCGAGGCGGAGCGGCTGCGCGACCGGCTCACCGAGCTCGGCGAGGCCCGATCGGCGGGCCTGTGACGGCGCCGGGCGTCGACGACGCCGTAGCGGAGAAGCCGGAGCGGGAACCCGTCCCCGAGCGGCGCCTGCATCCGATAACGCCGCTCAGGCGGGCGTGGGCGCCGGTCGCCGTCGTCATCGGATGGGCCGTGCACGACCCCGACCAGGCGCAGCGCCAGCTGACCCGGCTGACGACCACCACACTGCTGATCGCGCTCGCCGTCGTCGTCCCCGCCGCCGCCCTGTACGGCTTCCTCACGTGGTGGTTCACCCACTTCGCGGTCACCGACACCGAACTGCGCATCCGGACCGGCCTGTTGTTCCGGCGCACCGCGCACATCCGCCTCGAGCGGATCCAGGCGGTCGACGTCACCCAGCCGCTCCTCGCGCGCGTGGCGGGTGTCGCGAAGCTCCGGCTGGACGTCGTCGGCACCGACAAGAAGGACGAACTGGCCTTCCTCGGGGAGCGCGAGGCGCGGGCGCTGCGCGCGGAACTCCTTGCGCGCGCCGCCGGGTTCGCCCCCGAGACGGCGCACGAGGTCGGCGAGGCTCCGGCGCGTGAGCTGATGCGCACGCCCGCGCGTGATCTCGCACTCTCCCTCGTGCTGACGGGCGCCACCTGGGTGAGCCTGGTCGCCGCCCTCGTCGTACCGCCGCTGCTGTGGTGGGCCACCCACAGCCTGTGGACGGTCCTGGCCACCGCCGTACCGCTGCTCGGCGCGGCGGGCGCGAGCAGTGTGGGGCGGTTCGTCAGCGAGTACGACTGGACGGTGGGCGAGTCCCCGGACGGGCTGCGCATCGACCACGGCCTCCTGGACCGCACCCACGAGACCGTGCCGCCGGGGCGGGTGCAGACCGTGCGGATCGTGGAGCCGCTGCTGTGGCGGCGGCGCGGCTGGGTGCGGGTCGAGCTGGACGTGGCCGGCTCGTCCAACTCCGTGCTGGTGCCGGTCGCTCCGCGCGAGGTCGCCGAGGCCGTCATCGCGCGCGTGCTGCCCGGAGTGACCGTGCCGCCGCCGTCGGCGCTGTCGCGGCCCCCGCGGCGGGCCGGGCGGTGCGTGCCCGTGTGGTGGCGCGGCCACGGACTCGCCGTCACCGACGCGGTGTTCGCCTCCCGTCAGGGGCTGTTGCGCCGGAGCCTGGCGCTCGTCCCGCACGCGAAGGTCCAGAGCGTACGGCTCGCGCAGGGGCCCTGGGAGCGGCTGTGGCGGGTCGCCGACGTGCATGTGGACACGGGGGCGAACAAGACCGTCACGGCCCGCCTGAGGGACGCTCAGGAGGCCGCCGAGCTGCTCGGGGCGCAGGCGGAGAGGTCACGGACGGGACGAAAGGGGGCACGGCCCGACCGCTGGATGGTCTGACCGTGCCCCTCGCGAGGAACCGTGCCCCTCGCGCGCGTCCGTACGTCCGTCAGGAGACCGCGCTGCGCAGTCCCTGCAGGTTGATCTGTTCCGTCTCGTCGTGGGCCGTCAGGTCGATGACCTGGCCGACGCCCCGCGACTCCTCGTCGGCCGGCTTGAAGTCCGCCTCCGCCTCGGCCTTGTGCAGGGCGAGGGCCTCCTGGCCGACGACGTCGGCGAGGTCCTCGTTCTGCACGGCCTCCAGGGCGTCCCGCGAGGCCCCCGCCTTCGTGCCGAAGAAGTCGAACCCGCCCTCGACGCGCGGCCGCCGCACGGGAGCCGCGGGCACGACCGCCACCGCGGTCGGCGCTATGAAGTGCCCGGCGGGCTGCTGCGGCTGGGCGGCTCTCGCCGTGGTGGTGGCGGCCGCGCGCTCATGCCCGTCGGCCGCCTCGGGCTTCCCCCGCGCCTCGTCCTCCTGCGCGGCCTCCGCCTCGGTACCGGCGGCGTTCGCCGCGGCGGACCCGGCGCTCACGGTCTGGGCCTCGGGTTCGGCCGGGACGTCCCTGCGGATCGCCTTCGAGCCCTCGAAACCGGCCTCGGGTCCGTGCTTGGCGCCGTCCAGGTTCTTGGGGCCGCCCGTGGGATCCGCCTCGGAGCCGGCCCCGACCTCGGCCTCGGCCTCCGAGTCCGTCTCGGCCTCGGCATCCGCGTCCGTGTCCGTCCCGGCGGCGACCGCCGTCTCGGACTCCGCGCCGGTCTCCGCGTCCGTGGTCCCGTCTATCTCCGTGGCCTCGCCGCCCTCGTCGAGCCGCTTCAGCGCCGCGTTCGCCCGCAGGAACAGCCGGGACCCCTCCGGGGAGAAGATCGCGGGCCGCTCCGGCTGCTCGTCCGAAGCCTCCGGCGCCTCCGACGCACCGGATCCCACCGACGCACCGGGAGTCTCCGTCGCCTCGGTCTCCACCTCGGCCCCGTCCTCGGCGGCCGCCGCCTCGGCCTGCTCCCCCGGCGGCAGCTCGTGCGCCGGGGCGGCCTCTATCTCCAGCAGCCGTCGGCCCTCCAGGGCGCTCGCCCGCTCGGTCTCCGCGGTGGCGTAGCGCCGCAGCAGCGCCGCGTGTTCGTTGCGCAGGCCCGCCAGCTCCGCGCGCTTGGCACGCAGCCGCTGTTCCAGCTTGACCCGCAGCTCACGCGACTCCTCGAGGTCGGTCTCGAGTTCGGCGACCCGCTCCTCGTGCCGCCACTCGTCGCTCGCACGCGCGCGCGTAAGGTCGGCGACCTGTTTGCCCGCCTGTCCGTCCCAACGGCGCATGACGGCCGCCCCGACGATCGCGACCGCCGCGGCGACCGCGGCTATCACGCGCAGCACGGCCTGCTGCGAGAACACCCAGGGACCGAAGGCGCAGACAAGGGAGACGCCTGCGATCGCCGACGGAGGCAGCAGCCTGTGCAAGGGCGGGGAATGGCGGTGACGTCCACGTGGCATGGCCAGAAACTTACCGCGAGTAGGCGAACCGTGGTGCCCCGCCCCGTAAAAACACAGCCACCCCGTTGCGTTCACACGACATCAGGAATCGGAACGGCCGCCGAATTCGGCTCATCGACCACTGAGCCGCCCGCTGATCCACTCTAAGGTCGCCGGGATCTCCCGCCGCCAGGTGTTGAAGTTGTGCCCGCCGCTTTCGAGGATGATCGACGAGATCCGGGTCGTTTCCGTCGCCTTCACCCGCTCTATGAACTTCAACGTGTCCTTGTAGTTCGCCTCACCCACCTTGCTGCTGCTGACGAGCAGTGAGGTGTCGGGCGCGGGCAGGTGTTTGAGGCACCACCACAGGTTCGCGCGGTCGCGCAGCGCCTTGTCGCCGTGGAAGAGATCGCCCGTGGTGGGGTCGACGGGGGCGTTGTAGTACGGGGACAGGCCCGCCCCAGCGGCGTACACCCTGGGGTGGTGCATGGCGAGCTTCAGCGCGCAGTAGCCGCCCGTGGAGTCCCCGATGATCCCCCAGCTCCCCGGCTCCTTGCCCACCCGGTAGTGCTCGGTCACGGCTTCCGGGAGGTCCTTCGCGAAGAACGACTCGGTCTGCGGACCGTCCGGAACGTTCGCGCACTCGGTGTCGCGCGGCGGCGCCACCGTCGGCCGCAGCATCACCAGGATCATCGGCTGCATACGGCCGTCCTTGGCGAGTTCCAGAGCCGTGCGCGGATAGTGGAGTTTGTCCACCAGCGCTCTCGCGGTGCCCGGATATCCCGTGAGCACCACCGCCGCGGGGAAGGTGCGCGACTGATAGCGCGCCTGGAAATACTCCGGCGGCAGATAGACGTACGCGGGACTGGCGATGTGCGACGTCGGGCCGACGATGTCGACCTTCTGCACCTGCCCGACCGAGGACGGCCGAAAGCCGCCCCTGCCGGGCACGTCCCCGACCTCGGTCACCCGAAGCGGGCCACCCGCGCGGGCGTCCGGATTGTGGTCGACCACCACGCCCTGATCGGTCTCCCGCCCCAACAGGTCCGCCCAGGAGGCGTAGAACCCGAAGCTCTGGTTGGCGGCGAGCCCCACACACACGAAGAGCGAGAGCTGCGTCGCGAGCAGCAGCCCCACCCGGCCGCTGACGGACCGCCAGCCCCGGCGCGCCAGCCGTGGCCAGAGCCACACCGTGCCGGCGAACAGCGCCACTGCGGCCAGGACCGCCAGCACCAGCGTGTTGTTGCTCGTGAGACCCATTGCTTGCTTTCGCTTTCCTCGGCCTTTGAAACGGCTTTGAGAAGATGAGTGAACCTCTCCTCACGAGACACCGTCCTAGAGGGCGCAATGTCGCCGGATGCCCGAATCAGGGCTCCGGATCCAAAGTCACTCGCAGAACCACGGGATGCGATGTCTGTCAGGACAGATGAGGAAATGTCGGGCGGGGTTCCGATCCGATCAACACGGCTGCGGCGTGCACTGCACGGACCGCGCCCCGAGGCCGTCCCCGTCCTCGTCGCCAGAGCCTGCGCTCTCGTAGGTCTTCTGGACATCGCCGCCGGCGTGTTCCCACGCTTCCGGCACAGCCGTATGCACACCCTGGCCGAGGTGCTGCCCGGCGCGCTCGGCCCGTTCGCGGCCGCGCTCTCGCTCAGCGCCGGCGTGCTGTTGCTGCTGCTCGCCCACGGCCTCAGGCGCCACAAGCGCCGGGCCTGGCGGGCCGCCGTCGTACTGCTTCCGGCCGGCGCGCTGGCGCAGTTCACGTACCGCCACTCACTCGTCGGGGCGGCCATCTCGCTCGCCCTGCTCGCGCCGCTGCTGCGCCACCGCGACCAGTTCAGGGCGCTGCCCGACCCGCGCAGCCGCTGGCGCGCGCTCGCCAACTTCGTCCTCATGGGCGCCGGTTCCCTCGTCCTCGGGCTGATCATCGTCAGCGTCCACCCGAACCGCATGGTCGGCGACCCGAGCCTGGCCGATCGCCTGACGCACGTCCTGTACGGGCTGTTCGGCTTCGAGGGCCCCGTCGACTACCAGGGCGACACCTCCTGGACCGTCGGCGCCTCCCTGGGCGCCCTCGGCCTGCTCACGGCGATCACGACGATCTACCTCGCCTTCCGCCCCGAGCACCCCGCCGCGCAGCTCACCGAGGAGGACGAGTCCCGGCTCAGGGCCCTGCTGGTCAAGCACGGCGGCCGCGACTCCCTCGGCCACTTCGCACTGCGCCGCGACAAGGCCGTCGTCTTCTCCCCCAGCGGCAAGGCGGCCGTCACCTACCGCGTCGTGTCCGGCGTGATGCTCGCCAGCGGCGACCCGATCGGCGACGTGGAGGCCTGGCCGGGCGCCATCGAGCGCTTCATGGACGAGGCCAAGGCGCACTCCTGGACGCCCGCCGTCATGGGCTGCTCGGAGACCGGCGGCGAGGTCTGGACCCGTGAGACCGGCCTGGACGCCCTCGAACTGGGCGACGAGGCGGTGGTGGACGTCGCGGATTTCTCGCTCGCCGGCCGCGCGATGCGCAACGTCCGCCAGATGGTCAAGCGCATCGAGCGGGCCGGTTACGAGACCCGGGTACGGCGCGTACGTGACCTCGGCGAGACGGAACTGGCACGCGTGCGCCAGGCCGCCGAGGACTGGCGCGGCACCGACACCGAGCGCGGCTTCTCGATGGCCCTGGGCCGCATCGGCGACCTCGCCGACGGCGACTGCCTCATCGCCACCGCCCACAAGACGGACGACCAGCCCGGCCCGTACGGCGACCTCAAGGCGATCCTGCACTTCGTGCCCTGGGGCACCGACGGCGCCTCCCTCGACCTCATGCGCCGGGACCGCTCCGCCGACCCCGGCATGAACGAACTGCTCATCGTCGCCGCCCTCCAGGCCGCCCCGAAGTTCGGCATCACGCGCGTGTCGCTGAACTTCGCCATGTTCCGCTCGGCCCTGGCGCGCGGCGAGAAGATCGGCGCGGGACCGGTGCTGCGCGCCTGGCGGGGCCTGCTGGTGTTCCTGTCCCGCTGGTTCCAGATCGAGTCCCTGTACAAGTTCAACGCGAAGTTCCAGCCCCGCTGGGAACCCCGCTTCGTCGTCTACCGCGCCTCCGGAGACCTGCCTCGCATCGGCTTCGCCGCCATGCAGGCCGAAGGCTTCGTCAACCTCGCCCTCCCGCTGCCGCGCTTCCTGCGCCGCCGCTCGCACCCCGCACGCGCATGTGCCCACGCCGTCGCGGAACGGGACGTACGAGCGGCGTGACCGGCCCCGGAACAGGCCCGGACGGAAGCCCCGCCCCTCCTCCAGCCCAGGGGCTTCCGTCCGGGCCGTGCGGTCCTGCGGCCCCGCACGGGGCCTAGGCTGAACGCATGAGCAAGCAGAGCGGACGCGGGCGCGTCGCGGGCCTTCCGGAATGGGACCGCTGCGCGGTCATGGGAGTCGTGAACGTCACCCCCGACTCCTTCTCCGACGGCGGCCGCTGGTTCGACACGACGGCCGCCGTCAAGCACGGCCTGGCCCTCGTCGAGGAGGGCGCCGACCTCGTCGACGTCGGCGGCGAGTCCACCCGCCCCGGCGCCACCCGCGTGGACGAGGCCGAGGAGCTCCGGCGCGTCATCCCCGTGGTCCGCGGCCTCGCCGCCGAGGGCGTCACCGTCTCCGTCGACACCATGCGCGCCTCCGTCGCCGAACAGGCCCTCGGCGCGGGCGCGGCCCTCGTCAACGACGTCAGCGGCGGTCTCGCCGACCCCGCGATGATCCCGGTCGTCGCGGCGGCGGGCGCCCCCTTCGTCGTCATGCACTGGCGCGGCTTCCTGGAGGGCGGCAACGTCAGGGGCGTCTACGCCGATGTCGTCGCCGAGGTCGTCGACGAGCTCCACGCGCGCGTGGACGCCGTCCTCGCGGGCGGCATCTCCCCCGACCGGGTCGTCGTCGACCCCGGTCTCGGCTTCTCCAAGGACGCCGAGCACGACCTGGTCCTCCTCTCCCACCTCGACCGCCTCCTCGGCCTCGGCCACCCCCTCCTCGTCGCCGCCTCCCGCAAGCGCTTCCTCGGCCGTGTCCTCGCCGGCCCGGAGGGCGCCCCGCCGCCCGCGCGCGAGCGCGACGCCGCCACGGCCGCCGTCTCCGCGCTCGCGGCGCACGCCGGCGCATGGGCGGTGCGCGTGCACGAGGTGCGCGCCACGGCGGACGCGGTACGCGTCGCCCGCGCCGTGGAAGGAGCGCGCACCGGGGTCGCGAGCACCGCGGACTACGGCACGGAAGGAGCCCGGTGAGCGCCCCCCACACCGACGTGGAACAGGTGGAAGCCGCCAACACCGCCTTCTACGAGGCACTGGAGCGCGGCGACTTCGAAGCGCTGTCCTCGCTCTGGCTCACCCCCGCCGACCTCGGCGTCGACGAGACCTACCACGACCCGGCCGACGTGGGCGTGGTCTCCTGCGTCCACCCCGGCTGGCCCGTGCTGACCGGGCGCGGCGAGGTCCTCAGGTCGTACGCGCTGATCATGGCGAACACCGACTACATCCAGTTCTTCCTCACGGACGTGCACGTCTCCGTGACCGGCGACACCGCCCTGGTGACCTGCACCGAGAACATCCTCAGCGGCGGCCCGGCGCCCGAGGGAGGCGAGGAGCTCGGGCCGCTGGTCGGCCAGCTGGTCGTCGCCACGAACGTGTTTCGCCGCACCCCCCGCGAGGGCTGGAAGATGTGGTCCCACCACGCCTCCCCCGTCCTGGCCGAGAACGACGAGGAAGAGGACGAGGACACCCCCTCCTGAACCCGAGGGGAGCAACAAGTGGTTGGAATCACGAACCCACGGGTATGGGCGGCTACCGACCCGTGAGCCGCCGGGTTCCCCCGGGGAAACACCCGGTGAAACCTCCGGTCCCCGGCACCGGCCCGCGTCCCGTGGCGCGGCCCTGTCAGTGCTCGCAGGTAGATTCGTTCGAGGCCGGTGTACCGCCCGCACACGGTACGGACCGGCCGTCACCGACGATTGCAGGAGTGATTCGCGTGGATCGTGTCGCGCTGCGCGGCCTGAAGGCCCGCGGGCACCACGGGGTGTTCCCCGAGGAACGCGAGGAGGGCCAGATCTTCCTCGTGGACCTCGTCCTCGGACTGGACACCCGACCGGCCGCCGCCGACGACGACCTGACGAAGACCGTGCACTACGGCGTCGTGGCCGAGGAGGTCGTGGCCGTCGTCGAGGGCGAGCCCGTCAACCTCATCGAGACGCTCGCCGAGCGCATCGCCCAGGCCTGTCTGAAGCACGAGGGGGTAGAGGAGGTCGAGGTCACGGTCCACAAGCCCGACGCGCCCATCACCGTGCCCTTCGACGACGTGACCGTCACCATCACCCGGAGCCGAGTATGACCGCGTCCTTCGCCGCGGGTCACAGCGACCCGACCGTACAGCCGGTGCCCGCCTCGGTCGTGCAGCAGGTGGACGCCGCCGACACCACCCTCCACAACCCGAAGCGCGCCGTGCTCTCCCTCGGTTCCAACCTCGGCAACCGCCTGGAGACCCTCCAGGGCGCCATCGACGCCCTGGAGGACACGCCCGGGGTCCGCGTCAAGGCCGTCTCCCCGGTCTACGAGACGGAGCCGTGGGGCGTGGCCGCCGACAGCCAGCCGTCGTACTTCAACGCGGTCGTCGTGCTGAAGACCACGCTCCCCCCGTCCTCCCTGCTGGAGCGGGCGCACGCGGTCGAGGAGGCCTTCAACCGGGTGCGGGACGAGCGCTGGGGCCCGCGCACCCTCGACGTCGACATCGTCGCGTACGCCGAGACGGTCTCCGACGATCCGGTCCTCACGCTGCCCCACCCCCGCGCCCACGAACGCGCGTTCGTCCTGGTGCCGTGGCACGACGTGGACCCCGAGGCCCAGCTGCCCGGCCGTGGCCCGGTGGCCGAACTCCTCGACTCCGTCTCGCGCAATGGCGTGGAAGCCCGCAAGGACCTGGAACTCCGGCTGCCCGAATAGCCGTTAAGGTCGACACGACCACTGTCCGTGGGACCGCCCAAGGACCTCGGGGGAGCTGAAGGGGCACCGTGAGAGAGCTGCGCATCAGGTTGCTGGTCGGCGTCTTCGCCGTGGCCGGACTCCTGTCCTGGGCGGGCGCCCGCCTGTGGAACTCGATCGGGACCCTGCCCAGCGTTCCGCTGGCCGCCCCCATCGTCCTCGCCCTGATCGCGGTGGTCCTCATGGCCACGGCGCTCTCGCTCCGCTCCCGCCTGAAGGCCCAGCGCGAGCGTGCCCCCGAGGCCAAGGGCGTCGACCCCCTGATGGCGGCCCGCGCGGTCGTCTTCGGCCAGGCCAGCGCCCTGGTCGCCGCCCTCGTCTCCGGCATGTACGGCGGCACCGGCGTCTTCCTCCTGGAATCCCTCGACATCCCCGCCCGCCGCGACCAGGCCATCTACGCCGGCTTCTCGGTCCTCGCGGGCATCGCGGTGATAGCGGCAGCGATCTTCCTGGAACGCGTCTGCAAACTCCCGGAGGACGACGACCGGAACACGGGGGCGGCTTCGGCGGCTTGAGGCCCGTCGGCAGACCGGCCGGTCAGCGCGCCATGATCAGGCTCATCGCCTCGTTGCGTGTCGCCGCGTCCCGCAGCTGACCCCGCACGGCCGAGGTGAGCGTCTTGGCACCGGGCTTGCGAATCCCGCGCATCGACATGCACATGTGCTCGCACTCCACGACGACGATCACGCCGCGGGGCTCCAGGATCTCCATCAGGGAGTCCGCTATCTGCGTGGTGAGTCGTTCCTGCACCTGCGGCCGACGGGCATAGACGTCCACGAGCCGGGCGAGCTTGGACAGCCCCGTAATCTTGCCTGTGGTGGCCGGAATGTACCCGACGTGAGCGACACCCCGGAACGGGACCAGATGGTGTTCGCAGGTTGAGTACACCTCGATGTCCTTCACGAGCACCATCTCGTCGTGCCCCAGGTCGAACGTCGTGGTCAGGACGTCCTCGGGCTTCTGCCACAGGCCTGCGAATATCTCCCTGTACGCCCGCGCCACCCGCCCCGGAGTCTCCCGGAGCCCCTCGCGGTCCGGGTCCTCGCCGACCGCGATCAGGAGTTCGCGGACGGCGTTCTCGGCTCGCTTCTCGTCGAACTCGCCGATGGAGCCGGCTCCGTCCAGCGTCACGGGGTCGGTCATCTGGTGCCTCGTTCCTAAGAGTCCCTCACGGCCGAAAAACGCCGCGCCCCCCAGGCTAAAACCTGGGGGGCGAGGCATCCATTCCGGGCCCGGTGAGGTCACCGGAGCGGGATGGGTGAGCATCAGCTCTCGGGGCGCTCCTCGGGAACGGCATCCGGGACCTGCTCCGACGCGGTGGCCTTGGCGGTGGTGATCGCCGGGGCCGCGCCATTGGCGCCGTTCGTCAGTGCGAGCTCCTTGGGGGAGAGCACCGGCGGACGGGTGGAGGGCGTACGCCGGGACGAACCGGTCCAGGCGGGCCGTGCCGGGCGCTTGACGATGGCCGAGAAGATCTCGGCGATCTCCTCCTTGCCCAGCGTCTCCTTCTCCAGGAGCTGGAGCACCAGGTTGTCGAGGACGTCGCGGTTCTCGACCAGGATCTCCCAGGCCTCGTTGTGCGCGTTCTCGATGAGCTTCTTGACCTCTTCGTCGACCAGCGCGGCGACCTCTTCCGAGTAGTCGCGCTGGTGAGCCATCTCACGTCCGAGGAACGGCTCGGTGTTGTCGCCGCCGAACTTGATGGCGCCCAGACGCTCGGTCATGCCGTACTGCGTGACCATCGCGCGGGCCGTGGCCGTGGCCTTCTCGATGTCGTTCGCGGCGCCCGTGGTCGGGTCGTGGAAGACCAGTTCCTCGGCGGCGCGACCGCCCAGCATGTAGGCGAGCTGGTCGAGCATCTCGTTGCGCGTGGTCGAGTACTTGTCCTCGTCCGGCAGGACCATCGTGTAGCCCAGAGCACGGCCTCGGGAGAGGATCGTGATCTTGTGGACCGGGTCGGAGTTCGGGGAGGCCGCCGCGACCAGGGCGTGTCCGCCCTCGTGGTACGCGGTGATCTTCTTCTCCTTGTCCGACATGATCCGGGTCCGCTTCTGCGGGCCCGCCACCACACGGTCGATCGCCTCGTCGAGCATCGAGTTGTCGATCAGCTTCTTGTCGCTGCGGGCGGTGAGCAGGGCGGCCTCGTTGAGGACGTTGCTCAGGTCCGCGCCGGTGAAGCCCGGGGTGCGACGCGCGACGGCCGACAGGTCGACGTCGGGTGCGACCGGCTTGCCCTTCTGGTGGACCTTGAGGATCTCCAGACGGCCCTGCATGTCCGGACGGTCGACCGCGATCTGGCGGTCGAAGCGGCCGGGGCGCAGGAGGGCCGGGTCGAGGATGTCGGGCCGGTTCGTCGCGGCGATGAGGATCACGCCGCCCTTGACGTCGAAGCCGTCCATCTCGACGAGCAGCTGGTTCAGCGTCTGCTCGCGCTCGTCGTGACCGCCGCCGAGGCCGGCGCCGCGGTGGCGGCCGACCGCGTCGATCTCGTCGACGAAGACGATCGCCGGGGCGTTCGCCTTGGCCTGCTCGAACAGGTCACGGACTCGGGAGGCACCGACACCGACGAACATCTCGACGAAGTCGGAACCGGAGATCGAGTAGAAGGGGACACCGGCCTCGCCCGCGACGGCGCGCGCGAGCAGGGTCTTGCCGGTGCCGGGAGGGCCGTACAGCAGTACGCCCTTGGGGATCTTGGCCCCGACCGCCTGGAACTTCGCCGGTTCCTGGAGGAACTCCTTGATCTCCTGGAGCTCCTCGACGGCCTCGTCCGAGCCGGCGACGTCCGAGAACGTCGTCTTCGGGGTGTCCTTGGTGATGAGCTTCGCCTTGGACTTCCCGAAGTTCATGACCCGGGAGCCGCCGCCCTGCATCTGATTCATCAGGAACAGGAAGACGACCACGATGAGAACGAAGGGGAGCAGGGAGAGCAGGATCCCGACGAAGGCGTTCTGCTTCGTCGGCGAGACGGTGTACCCGTCGGGGATCTGCTTGTCCTGGAACTTGTTCTGCAGCACGGTGGCGAGGTCACGGCCCTGGTCGCCGATGTAGCTCGCCTGGATCTTCGAGCTGCCCTCGACCTTTTCGCCGTCCTTGAGAGACACCTTGATGGTGTTCTCGTCGCCGGTGGTCAGCTTGGCTGATTCGACCTTGTTGTCATTGATCGCCTGGACGACCTGGCCGGTGTCCACCGTCTTGTAGCCACCGGACGAGCCGACGACCTGCATCAACACGACCACGGCAAGGACGGCCAGCACGATCCACATGACCGGCCCACGGAAGTATCGCTTCACGTCCATCCATACGGAGCGGTGTCGCCCCGTCCCTCCTGCCATAGTGAGTTTGATAAGACAGTTCTTCTGACGGTACCCCAGCATTGTGGACCGAAGCCGCACAGGAGGGCTTCACGAACCCGTCTGCATGCTCCAACGGCGCGAAACCGGCTGGGGTTCCCGATCGTCTTAGAGAGCTGGGGCCATCTGGCTCAGCCGCCGTAGACGTGGGGCGCGAGCGTACCGACGAACGGGAGGTTGCGGTACTTCTCGGCGTAGTCGAGACCGTAGCCGACGACGAATTCGTTGGGGATGTCGAAGCCGACCCACTCGACGTCGATGGCGACCTTGGCGGCGTCCGGCTTGCGCAGCAGGGTGCACACCTTGAGGGTCTCCGGCTCGCGCGAGCCCAGGTTGGACAGCAGCCAGGACAGGGTCAGGCCGGAGTCGATGATGTCCTCGACGATCAGGACGTGCTTGCCCTTGATGTCGGTGTCGAGGTCCTTGAGGATCCGCACCACGCCGGAGGACTGGGTGCCCGCGCCGTAGGAGGACACGGCCATCCAGTCCATCGTGACGGGGGTGGACAGTGCCCGGGCGAGGTCCGCCATGACCATCACCGCGCCCTTGAGGACGCCGACGATCAGCAGGTCCTTGCCCGCGTACTCCGCGTCGATCTTCGCGGCGAGCTCCACGAGCTTCGCGTCGATCTCTTCCTTGGTGATGAGTACCTCTTTGAGGTCGGCACCCATGTCTTTCGCGTCCACCCGCATCACTTTCGGTCGTCCAACCAGCCGTCCCTCGCCCCCCGGAGGGGGCAGCGAATCAGCCTTGCCGAATCACCAGTCTGCCACCCTGCCGCTGGGCGACCACTTTGCCCGGGAGATTGATCGCTCCCTGGCCGCGCCAGCCGGTGATCAGCCGGTCGACTTCCTCGATGTGGCGGGCGAAGAGCGATCCGGCCGGGGCGCCGGCCTCGATGGCCGCCTGGCGCAGGATGCGGCGGCGCACGGCGGGCGGCAGGGCGTAGAGCTTGGCGCACTCCAGGAGGCCGGCGGCGTCGCGTACGGACGCCTCGGCCTGGCGGGCCCAGGTGTCGAGGGCGTCGGCGTCGTCGCGGGAGAGCTGGGCGGTGCGCGCGAGGGCCTCGACGACTCCTTTGCCGAGTGCCTTCTCCAGGGCGGGCAGGCCTTCGTGGCGCAGCCGGGAGCGGGTGTAGGCGGGGTCGGTGTTGTGCGGATCGTCCCAGACGGGCAGGGACTGGACCATGCACGCCTTGCGGGCGGTCTGCCGGTCGAGCTCCAGGAACGGGCGGCGGTAGCGGCGGGCGGCCCCGGGGCCCCCGGACACGGCCGCCATGCCGGACAGCGAGCGGATGCCCGAGCCGCGGGCGAGGCCGAGCAGGACGGTTTCGGCCTGGTCGTCGCGGGTGTGGCCGAGCAGGACGGCGAGCGCGCCATGGCGTTCGGCCGCGGCGTCGAGGGCGGCGTAGCGGGCGTCGCGCGCGGCGGCTTCGGGTCCGCCTTCGCGGCCGACGGTCACGGCGGTGGACTCGACGGGGTCCAGGCCGAGTTCGCGCAGCCTGAGGACGACTTCCTCGGCGCGCAGGTCGGAGCCGGGCTGGAGGCCGTGGTCGACGGTGACCCCGCCGGCGCGCAGGCCGAGTTTGGGGGCCTCGAAGGCGAGGGCGGAGGCGAGGGCCATGGAGTCGGCGCCGCCGGAGCAGGCGACGAGCACGAGCGGCGACGGCGAGGGCTCGTGGGGACGGTGCTCGGCTCGGGCGTGGTGGTCGTTGAGGATGTCGTGGAGGACGCGGCGGACCGCCAGGCGTATCGCCGCGACCGCAGGATGGGGACCCATGTCCGGTTCCCTTCATGAAGTTTTCGGGGGTGAGCCCGAGGTTCGGTCACTCAGAGTGTGTAGATGGTGACAGAACCGGGGCGTTCCCCGAGCATTGCACGCCTACCCCTGCCCCACGGTCCCTCGGACGGGTGATTGAAGGGGCGTTCGCCTGCCGTCGGCCGAATTCCTCTCACGGCGTCCGCACACGGTTCACGACTCGGCCTTGCGGTGCACCCGCGCGACCCAGTCCGCCGGTTTGGCGATCTCCGACTTGGTCGGGAGGGTGTTCGGGGAGGTCCACACGCGGTTGAAGCCGTCCATGCCGACCTGGTCGACGACGGCCCGTACGAAGCGTTCGCCGTCGCGGTACTGGCGGAGCTTGGCGTCCAGGCCGAGGAGCTTGCGCAGGGCCATGTCCAGGCGGGAGGCGCCCTTGGCCCGCCGTTGCTGGAACTTCTCGCGGATCTCGGCGACGCTCGGCACGACGGCGGGGCCCACGCCGTCCATGACGAAGTCGGCGTGGCCCTCCAGGAGGGACATCACGGCGGTGAGGCGGCCGAGGATCTCCCGTTGGGCGGGCGTCTGCACGATCTCGACGAGCGAGCGCCCGCCGTCCTCCTCCTCGCCCTCGGGCCGTCCGCCGGCCAGCGACTGGGCGGCTTCCCGGATGCGTTCCAGGACGGTCATGGGGTCGACCTCGGTCTCCCCCAGGAACGACTGGATTTCGCCCTCGAGGTGGTCGCGCAGCCAGGGCACGGCCGTGAACTGGGTGCGGTGCGTCTCCTCGTGGAGGCAGACCCACAGGCGGAAGTCGTGGGGCTGGACGTCGAGTTCGCGTTCCACGTGCACGATGTTCGGGGCGACGAGGAGGAGTCGGCCGCCGCCGTTCTCCCCCGCCGGGAATTCGCGGGTGGCCGGGGCGAAGGTCTCGTACTGGCCGAGGACGCGGGAGGACAGGAACGACAGGAGCATCCCGAGTTCGACGCCGGTCACCTTGCCGCCGACGGCGCCGAGGACCGCGCCGCCGGGGGTGTTGCCGCGCCGCTCCTGCATCTTCTCCAGGAGCGGTTTGAGGATCTCCCGGAACCCGGCGACGTTGGCCCGGACCCAGCCGGGGCGGTCGACGACGAGGACGGGGGTGTCGTGGACGCCTTCCGTCCCCATCCGGGTGAAGCCGCGGACGTGTTCCTCCGAGGCCTTGGCGTGCCGGCGCAGTTCCGCGACGACGGCCCGGGCCTCGTCGCGGCTCACGTCGGGGCCCGGCCGCACGAGCCGGGTCGCGGTCGCGACCGCGAGATTCCAGTCGACCATCTCGGCACCACCGATGCTCGTCATGCGTCAACCGTACGTGAGCGTTCCCGCTTGGGGCAGGCCGCGCGGGCCGGGAGGGAGCCCGCGCGGGTCAGCCGCAGCCGCAGGCGGCCAGTGCCGAGGCCGTGCGGTCCAGCGCGCTCTGGGCCGCCGCCGGGTCCGTGGTGTCCGAGGTCAGGAACGCGAAGGCCAGCAGTCGGCCGTCCTGGTCGACGACCGTTCCGGCCAGGGTGTTCACCCCCGTCAGGGTGCCCGTCTTGGCCCGTACGACGCCTGCCGCGCCGTCCGTGTAACGGCTTGTCAGGGTGCCGGTGAAGCCGGCCACCGGGAGGCCGGTGAGGACGGGGCGCAGTTCCGGGTGGCCGGGGTCGCCGGCCTTGACCAGCAGGGAGGTCAGCAGGTTCGCGGTGAGCCGGTCGGCGCGGTCGAGTCCGCTGCCGTCGTGGAACGCGGCGCCGGCGAGCGGCAGTCCGAGTTTTTTCAGCTGGTCGCGGATGGCGGCGCCGCCGCCTGCGAAGTCGGCGCGTCGCTTGTCCGCGACCGCGGTCTGGCGGGCGAGGGCCTCGGCGATGTCGTTGTCGCTGTTGGTCAGCATGCGTTCGACCAGGGCGGACAGCGGCGGTGAGGAGACCTCGGCGAGGGTCTCGGCGCGGCCGGTCGCCTTGGAGGGGCCGGGGGCGGTGGTTTTGATGCCGTGGTCCGCGAGGAAGCGCGCGAAGGTGCGGGTCGCGTCCGTGGCCGGGTCGCCCACGCGGGCGACGGGTCCGCTGGAGGAGTCGTCGGTGCGGGCCTCGTCCACCATCAGGGCGCTGACGGGGGCCAGGTTGTCGTTGACCCCGATCGGGTGGATCTCGGAGCCCGCGTAGCGGGTCTTGTCGTAGGACAGCGTGACGGTGGTGATGTTCCGCTTCTTGAGGGCCGCGGCGGTGTCCTCGGCGAGTGCGCGCAGGCTCGCCCAGCCGTCGGTGTCGGACCGGGCGGTGAGCGTGGGGTCGCCGCCGCCGACGAGGACGAGCTCCTTGGTGTCGGGTTCGAGGGCCGCGCGCGTGGTGAGGCGGTGGTCGGCGCCGAGGGCGGACAGGGCGGCGACGGCGGTGGCGATCTTCGTGGTGGAGGCGGGGGTCAGGGCGGTGCCGGCACCCGCGCCGTAGAGCCGTCTGCCGCTGGCGACGTCCACGACGACGGCCGTGTGGCGGGCGCCGAGTGCGGGGGCGTCGAGGAGCGGGGTGAGAACTCCGGCGAGGGCTTTTCCGGTCGGGGCGGACTTCACCGTGTTGGCCGCGCCGCCGAGTCCGGTGAGCACGGACGGGGCGCTCGGGGCGGGACGCGGACCGGCCGCCGTCGTACCGGAATCGCCTTCGTGATCTGTGCCACCCGTCCGTCCGAGGGCGACCGCCCGGTCCCGCTCGGCCGTACGCTGACCCGAGGAGTCCCAGGGACCGGCGGCGGTCGCCACGGTGGCGGCCAGTGCCAGACCGGCAGTGGCGGCGCCCGCGGTGTACTGCCAGGTCCTGACGGTCCCCGGCCGGGCAACCCCGGCAAGCCTTGTGACCTGCGGTTTCACAGCAGCGGCGGTTCGTGCGAGATACGGCCGTACGGTGTCCGTGGCCCGGGTCAGTCCTGGACGTACGGCGCCCGCGGCGCGTGCCAGACGCGGTCGTACGGCGTTCGCGACCCGCTTCACATGCGGTCTCGCGCCTCGCCAAGGCCTCAGTTCAGGCACGACCAACAGCCCCTTTCGCGATCACACACCTGCGTGAGGGACACTTAACCACCAGAACTATGTGTTGATCATGGAGGAGTCACCGGTGGAGTTCGACGTCACGATCGAGATCCCGAAGGGTTCGCGGAACAAGTACGAGGTGGACCACGAGACCGGTCGGATCCGCCTGGACCGTCGACTCTTCACCTCGACCGCCTACCCGACCGACTACGGCTTCGTCGAGAACACCCTCGGCGAGGACGGCGACCCGTTGGACGCGCTGGTCATTCTTGACGAGCCGACGTTCCCGGGCTGCCTCATCAAGTGCCGTGCGATCGGCATGTTCCGGATGACGGACGAGGCCGGCGGCGACGACAAGCTGCTGTGCGTCCCGGCGACGGACCCGCGGGTGGAGCACCTGCGCGACATCCACCACGTCTCCGAGTTCGACCGCCTGGAGATCCAGCACTTCTTCGAGGTCTACAAGGACCTGGAGCCCGGCAAGTCCGTCGAGGGCGCCGACTGGGTCGGCCGCGTCGACGCCGAGGCCGAGATCGAGCGGTCCTACAAGCGCTTCAAGGACCAGGGCGGCCACTGAGCCCTGTGTCGCGAACGGGCCGCACGCGCACGCGTGCGGCCCGTTCGTGTGCCCGCGCATACTGAGGCTTACGGAATGTGTCGTTCAGGGAGCGTTACGGAGTGACGGAGGCGGAGCACCGCAAGCCGCAGTCGGACGAGGCCCGGGGTTTCTACGACTCCGAGATCACGTCCGAGTTCGCCGTTCCCGACGGGCTCGCCATGCCGAGAACCGTCGGCGGTGAGCCGGAGACCACGTCGGAGTTCGCGCTGCCGAAGGGGCTGGAGGTGCCGCAGCCGCCGGCCGTGGAGCCGGAGGGGTCGGCGTTCAGCACGCCCCGCACCTACAGCGCGAAGGACGCGCCGCCCGCGTTCACGCCGCCGACCGGCATACCGGTGGTCAGCCTGACCAAGGACGTGCCCTGGCAGGACCGGATGCGCACGATGCTGCGGATGCCGGTGGCCGAGCGGCCCGCGCCGGAACCGGTGCAGAAGTCCGAGGACGACGCCGGTCCGGCCGTCCCGCGCGTGCTCGACCTGACCCTGCGCATCGGCGAGTTGCTGCTCGCGGGCGGTGAGGGCGCGGAGGACGTGGAGGCGGCGATGTTCGCCGTCTGCCGGTCCTACGGCCTGGACCGCTGCGAGCCGAACGTCACCTTCACGCTGCTGTCGATCTCGTACCAGCCCTCGCTCGTGGACGACCCCGTGACGGCCTCCAGGACGGTGCGGCGGCGCGGTACCGACTACACGCGTCTCGCGGCCGTGTTCCGGCTCGTGGACGACCTCAGCGACCCCGAGACGGCGATCTCCCTGGAGGAGGCCTACCGGCGGCTCGCGGAGATCCGCCGCAACCGGCACCCGTACCCGACCTGGGTGCTCACCTCGGCGAGCGGACTGCTCGCGGGCGCGGCCTCCGTGCTGGTCGGCGGTGACCTGCTGGTGTTCGTCGCGGCCATGCTCGGCGCGATGCTCGGCGACCGGCTGGCGTGGCTGTGCGCGGGGCGCGGGCTGCCGGAGTTCTACCAGTTCACGGTCGCCGCGATGCCGCCGGCCGCGATCGGGATCGCGCTGACGCTGGCCGACGTCGACGTGAAGGCGTCCGCGGTCATCACCGGTGGCCTGTTCGCGCTGCTGCCCGGGCGGGCGCTGGTGGCGGGCGTCCAGGACGGTCTGACCGGCTTCTACATCACCGCGTCGGCCCGGCTCCTCGAAGTCATGTACTTCTTCGTGGGGATCGTGGTGGGCGTGCTGGTGATGCTCTACGTCGGAGTGCAGTTGGGGGCGCATCTCAACCCCGACGAGGCGCTGTCGACGGATCCGCGGCCCTTGTTGCAGACGGCCGCGTCGATGCTGCTGTCGTTGACCTTCGCGGTGCTGCTCCAGCAGGAACGATCCACCGTGCTGGCCGTCACGTTGAACGGCGGCGTCGCCTGGTGTGTGTACGGCGCGATGCACTACACCGGAGAGTTCTCCCCGGTCGCCTCCACGGCCGTGGCGGCGGGACTGGTGGGACTGTTCGGGCAGTTGCTGTCCCGCTTCCGGTTCGCTTCCGCGCTGCCGTACACGACCGCGGCGATCGGGCCGCTGCTGCCGGGATCCGCGACGTACTTCGGGTTGCTGTCGATCGCTCAGAGCCATGTCGACGAGGGGCTGGTGTCGCTGTCGAAGGCGGCGGCGCTCGCGATGGCCATCGCGATCGGGGTCAACCTGGGCTCGGAGATCTCCCGGTTGTTCCTGAGGGTCGGTTCTGCGGGCAAGCGGAGGGCCGCCAAGAGGACGCGGGGCTTCTGACCGCCGTGGCCGCCGCCCCGCGCCCCCGCGGGCGTTTCTAGTACCCCTGGTTGTTGTAGGGGTTCTGCTGGTTCTGGTGGCCGTAGGGCTGCTGGTCGTAGCTCTGCTGCTGCGGGTACTGCTGGGCGTACGGCTGCTGTTGGGCGTACGGCTGCTGCTGGCCGTAGTACTGCTGGGGCGGCTGCTGCTCGTCCTCGGACGGGATGCGGCGGAGCTGGGTCGTCGCGTCGTCCATGGGCTGGTACGGCTGCTGGGGCGGGGCCGCGGGGGTCTGCGCCGCGGCGCGCTTCTTCTTTCCGCGCTCGCGCAGGTATTCGATGAGGATCGGGACCACCGAGACCAGGACGATCAGGACGAGGATCGCCTCGACGTTCTTCTTGATGACGTCGATCTGGCCGAGCCAGTAACCGGCGAGGGTGACGCCCGTGCCCCAGGCCACGCCGCCGATGATGTTGTACGTCAGGAAGGTGCGGTACTTCATCCGGCCGGCGCCCGCCACGATGGGGGCGAAGGTCCGCACGATCGGCACGAAGCGGGCCAGCACGATGGCCTTGGGGCCGAACTTCTCCATGAACTCGTGGGCCTTGTCCAGGTTCTCCTGCTTGAAGAGCCTGGAGTTGGGGCGGCTGAAGAGCCTCGGGCCGAAGAACTTGCCGATCATGTAGCCGACCTGGTCGCCCAGGACGGCGGCCGCCACGATGAGCGTGCACACCAGCCACAGGGGCTGGGTGATGAAGTTCCCCTCGGCCACGAAGAGGCCCGCCGTGAACAGCAGGGAGTCGCCCGGCAGGAACGCGAAGAGCCCCGACTCGGCGAAGACGATCAGCAGAATGCCTGGCAGGCTGAAGGTCTTGATCAGATAGTCGGGGCTGATCCACTCGGGGCCGAGCGCGAGCATGGTCACGGGATTGTGGCTCCTGCTGGTGGGGCGGGCGGGGCTGGCTGCCCAAAAGTATCAACGCAGCCGTGGTGACCCAGGTTCCATGGGGCTCCCCAGGATGCATTGTGAGCCGTCCAGGACAAAGCTGTGAGCCATGGGTATTGACGAATACGGCGGCGGCCAGGGGCCCCAGCCCGATGTGCTCGTGGTGACCACGAACGACGTGCCCGGCCACCGGGTCCAGGAAGTGCTGGGCGAGGTGTTCGGGCTGACCGTGCGGTCCCGGCACCTCGGCAGCCAGATCGGCGCGGGGCTCAAGTCGATGATCGGCGGTGAGCTGAGGGGACTCACGAAGACACTGGTGCAGACCCGCAACCAGGCCATGGAACGGCTCGTGGAGCAGGCACGCGCGCGTGGCGCCAACGCGGTGCTCGCGTTCCGGTTCGACGTCACGGAGGCGGCGGACGTGGGCACGGAGGTGTGCGCCTACGGCACGGCGGTGGTCCTGACCCGGGAGTAGCCCCCGGGTCAGGGTCCCTAGGAGGCGTGCCGGGCGGCGTTCGCCCTGATCGCCTCCCTCAGGTGCTCGGCCAGGCCTGGGCGCATGGCGTCGTAGAACGCCTTGAAGCGCTCGTCCGAGACGTACATCTCGCCCAGGCCCTGGTGCATCTCGTACGGGCAGTCGTAGAACCAGCCGCAGATGTGCTGCCGGTGCTCCTCGGCCATGTCCATGGCCGCCGGGGAGGTCGGCGCGTCACCGGCGGCCATCAGGGCGTCGTAGCGCTCGCCCCAGTCGGCCACCTCGGCCTGCATGCGCTTCCAGTCGTCCTTGGTGTAGCGCGCGGCGCGACGCTGCGACTCGGCGTACGCGTCCGTGCCGCCCCAGCGCCGGCGCGCCTCCTCGGCGTACTGCTCCGGGTCCTTGTCCCCGAACACCTCGAACCGCTCCTCGGGCGTGAGATCGATCCCCATCGTGCGTGCCTCCATGGCGTGCTCCACGGCCGCCGCCATCTTCTGCAGCTTCTCGATCCGGGCGGTCAGCAGCTCGTGCTGGCGGCGCAGGTGCGCGCGCGGGTCCGCGGCCGGGTCGTCGAGCAGGGCGGCGACCTCCTCGAGCGGGAAGCCGAGCTCCCGGTAGAACAGGATCTGCTGCAGCCGGTCGAGGTCCTCGTCGCCGTAGCGCCGGTGGCCCGCGTGGCTGCGCTCGCTGGGCACGAGCAGGCCGATGTCGTCGTAGTGGTGCAGCGTGCGCACCGTGACGCCGGCGAAGCCCGCGACCTGTCCCACGGAGTAACCCACTTCGTCCGCTCCTTTTCTCGGTACGCGCTCCACGGTGGCTCCTCACGCCGCGTGAGGTGCAAGTCCGGCAGGGACACCTCCAGATGTCGCGCCCGTTTTGTCCGCTTATCGTGGGCCCGTGGCCCAGGACACCGCGCAGCAGGCACCCGCCTCCCCGGCGACCCCGGCGCGTGCTCTGCTGCCCTTGATCCTTCCCGCTCTCCTGGTCGGCGTGGGCGCGAGTCTGTTCTTCGTGGGGGTGAGCGCCGCGGCCGAGCAGCTCCAGCACGTGCTGTGGCGCAACCTGCCGGACGCGCTGGGGGTGGGCCGGTACTCCGTGCTGTGGATGCTGGTCGTGCTCACCGCGACCGGGGTGGCGGTGGGCCTGGTGGTGTGGAAGGTACCCGGGCACGCCGGCCCGGATCCCGCCACCACCGGCCTGGACGCCCCCGTGCTGCCACCCGTCGTGCTGCCGGGGCTGGTCCTGGCGACCGCGCTGATGCTCGCGGGCGGCCCGAGCCTTGGCCCGGAGAACCCGATCATCGCGGTGAACGTGGGGCTCGCCTTCTGGCTGGGGCGCAGGCTGGCCCCGCGGATGCCGCGCGGGCTGTGGCCGGCGCTGGCGGAGGCGGCGACGATCGGCGCGCTGTTCGGGACGCCGGTGGCCGCCGCACTGGTGATCTCCGAGGCGCTGGCCGGCCGGCAGCTCAGGGGCGCGCTGTGGGACAACGTCTTCGGTCCCCTGGTGGCGGCGGCGGCCGGCGCGCTGACGACCACGTTGGTGGCCGAGCCGAGTTTCGACCTGCACCTGCCCGCGTACGGGCGGCCCGGCTGGGGCGACCTGCTGGCGATGCTGGTGGTCGCGTCCGCGGCCGCGCTGCTCGGCATGGCGGCCGTGCTCGCCTTCCCGTACGTCCACGGCGCCTTCGCCCGGCTCAGGCACCCGATGCTGGCCCTGCCCGCCGGCGGGCTCGTCCTGGGGCTGCTCGCGGCCGTGGGCGGCCATCTGACGCTCTTCAAGGGGCTCGACGAGATCGGGGAGCTGGCGGCGGACCCGGAGGGCTGGTCGGCCGGGCAGTTCGCCACCATGGCGGTGGTGAAGCTGGCCGCGCTGCTCGTCGCCGCCTCCTGCGGCTTCCGGGGCGGGCGGATCTTCCCCGCCGTGTTCGTGGGCGTCGCCTTCGGGCTGTGCGCCCACGCGCTCGTGGACGCCGTGGACCCGGCCCTCGCCGTGGCGGCCGGGGTGCTCGGCATGTTGCTCGCCGTCACCCGGCAGGCCTGGGTGAGCCTGTTCGTCGCCGCCGTCCTGGTGGCCTCACCCGCGATCCTCGCGCTGCTGTGCATCGGCTCCCTCGCCGCCTGGCTGCTGGTGACCGGGCGGCCGCAGATGCAGCTGCGCGCGGACGGAACTCCCATCCGCTGACCCACGTTGATCCCTTCAGGAGGCACTGCCATGCCACTGCACAAAGGACCTCAGAAGTCCGACGAGCGCCCCTCGTCCATCAACCCCTTCTACGGCGAGGCCGATCCGGTCAGCGACATGACCGAGGCACCGCCCAAGCACCGGCTCCCCACCTCTCCCCTGCCGCCGTCGACCGCCTACCAGGTGGTCCACGACGAGCTGATGCTCGACGGCAACTCCCGGCTGAACCTCGCCACCTTCGTCACGACCTGGATGGAACCGCAGGCCGGGGTCCTGATGGGTGAGTGCCGGGACAAGAACATGATCGACAAGGACGAGTACCCGCGCACCGCCGAGCTGGAGCGGCGCTGCGTGGCGATGCTCGCCGACCTGTGGAACGCGCCGGATCCCTCGGTGGCGGTGGGCTGTTCCACGACCGGCTCCAGCGAGGCGTGCATGCTCGCCGGGATGGCGCTCAAGCGGCGCTGGGCCCAGCGCAACGCCGACCGGTACCCGGGGGCGCGGCCCAACCTGGTCATGGGGGTCAACGTCCAGGTGTGCTGGGAGAAGTTCTGCAACTTCTGGGAGGTGGAGGCCCGTCAGGTGCCCATGGAGGGCGACCGCTTCCACCTCGACCCGCAGGCCGCCGCCGAGCTGTGCGACGAGAACACCATCGGGGTGGTGGGCATCCTCGGCTCCACCTTCGACGGCTCCTACGAGCCGATCGCCGACCTCTGCGCGGCACTCGACCAGCTCCAGGAGCGCACCGGCCTGGACATTCCCGTGCACGTCGACGGGGCGTCCGGCGCCATGGTCGCGCCCTTCCTCGACGAGGACCTGGTGTGGGACTTCCGGCTGCCCCGGGTGGCCTCGATCAACACCTCCGGGCACAAGTACGGCCTCGTCTACCCCGGAGTCGGCTGGGCGCTGTGGCGGGACCGGGAGGCCCTGCCCGAGGAACTCGTGTTCCGGGTGAACTACCTGGGCGGTGACATGCCGACCTTCGCGCTGAACTTCTCCCGCCCCGGCGCCCAGGTCGTCGCGCAGTACTACACGTTCCTGCGGCTGGGCCGCGAGGGCTACAAGGCCGTGCAGCGGTCCACGCGGGAGGTCGCCCGGGGCGTCGCCGAGCGCGTGGAGGCGCTCGGCGACTTCCGGCTGCTGACCCGGGGCGACGAACTCCCGGTGTTCGCGTTCACCACGGCCCCGGGCATCGAGGCGTTCGACGTCTTCGACGTCTCCCGGCGGCTGCGGGAGCGGGGCTGGCTCGTACCGGCGTACACCTTCCCGCCGAACCGCGAGGACCTGTCGGTGCTGCGGGTGGTGTGCCGCAACGGCTTCTCGACCGACCTGGCCGACCTCTTCGTCGAGGACCTGGAACGCCTGCTGCCCGAACTGCGCCGCCAGCCCCACCCGTTCACCGCGGACAGGGCAGCGGCGACCGGGTTCCACCACTAGCGCCTGCCCGGCGGACCGCCTCGGCCGCGACGCGGTCCGCCGCACGGCGGACGACGACGGCGCGACCGGGGCCGGTCGGCTGCGGGCGGGCGGGCCGGCCGTGCGGCACCCGCGCGTGGGGCTCCGTCGGCGGACGCGGCGCCTCACCGACGGCCAGCCGGGGCCGGTTCTAGCGGCTCAGGCGGGCGAACCTCCGTACCGCCAGGGGGAAGAACACCGCCAGGAGGACCAGCGGCCAGGCGACGGCGGCCCACAGGTGCCCCGGTTCGCCGCCGGGGCCGCCCAGCTGGTCCCGGACGGCTGTCGCGGTCTGGGACATCGGGTTCCACTCGACGACCGTGGCCAGCCAGCCGGGCATGGAGTCGGGGGTCGCGAACGCGTTGGACAGGAAGCCCACCGGCCAGACCAGGATCTGCACGGCCTGCACCATCTCCGGCTTCCCGGCGACCATCGCCAGATGGATGCCGATCCAGAGCATGGCGAACCGGAAGAGCAGCAGCAGGCCGACCGCCGCCAGGAGTCCGGTGACGCCTCCGTGCACCCGCCAGCCGATCGCGTACCCGACGCCGATCATCGCGGCCAGGCTCAGCACGGACTGGAGCATGTCGGCGGCCGAACGCCCCACCAGGACCGCCCCGTTGGCCATCGGCATGGACCGGAACCGGTCGATCACCCCTTTGTTGAGGTCCTGGGTGACGGCGATCATCGTCGCCTCGAGACCGAACGCCATGGTCAGCGCGAGCATCCCCGGGACCAGATAGTCGACGTACTCCCCCTCGACGCCCCGGCCGCCGCCGACGAGGTAGCCGAACATCAGGAGCAGCATCACGGGGAAGACCAGCCCGACGACGACCCGCACCGGCTGCCGTGCCCAGTGGGCGAGTTCGCGCCGGGTCATGGTCCACGAATCGGTCAGCGCGTACGTGCTCACACGGCCTCCTTCACTCGGTTCTCGTCGCCGGTGAGGTGCAGGAAGACCTCGTCCAGCGTGGGCCGGCGCAGGACCACGTCCTCCGCCTCGATCCCGGCCGCCTCCAGGGCCCGTACGACACCGGAGAGCGCCGCCATCCGGTCGGTGACCGGCGCGCTGAGCAGCCGGCGGTCGGGGTCGACCGAGACGGTGGCGGCGTCGAGCGGCAACAGGGCCACCGCCGCGCCCAGTTGACCGGCGTCGCGCAGGACCACGTCGACGCGGTCGCCGCCGGTGCGCCTCTTCAGCTCGTCCGCCGTGCCGTCGGCGACGACCCGTCCCCCGTCCACGAGACAGATGCGGTCGGCGAGCTGGTCGGCCTCCTCCAGGTACTGCGTGGTCAGCAGCACCGTCGTCCCACCGCCGACCAGGGAGCGGACCGCGGCCCACACCTCGGCGCGGCCACGCGGGTCGAGGCCGGTGGTGGGTTCGTCCAGGAACAGCACCTCCGGGTCGCGGATCAGGGAGGCGGCGAGGTCGAGCCGGCGCCGCATGCCGCCGCTGTAGGCGCGGACCGGTTTGCGGCCGGTGTCGGCCAGGCCGAAGCGCTCCAGGAGTTCGCCGGCACGCACGCGCGCGTGGCGGGCGCCCAGGTGGTGGAGGCGGCCGAACATCTCCAGGTTCTGGCGGCCGCCGAGCTCCTCGTCGAGGGCCGCGTGCTGGCCGAGCAGACCGATGCGCAGCCGTACCTCGTAGGCTTCGCGCTCCACGTCGTGGCCCGCCACCCGGGCGCGGCCCTCGTCCGGGCGCAGCAGGGTGGACAGGACGCGGACCAGGGTCGTCTTGCCCGCTCCGTTCGGCCCCAGCACGCCGAGGACGCTGCCGCGCGTGACCGCGAGGTCGAGCCCGTCCAGGGCCGCCTTGTCGCCGTACCGTTTGCGCAGGCCTTCCGCGACGATCACCTCGGTCATCGGACCCCCTCCAGGATCAACACTGTAGTCAAACTTGACTACCTTCCCAAAGTAACCCCGCCGATGAGGTTAGTCAAACTTGATTAGCGAGCGTCCTCGGGATGCCGTTCACCGGTGGCGTACGGGTTCTCCTCACCCTCGGTGAGAACGCCGACGAACGGGTCGCCCTCTCCCGCGAAGGAGTACGCCCCGTCCTCGATCCGGGCGATGAGTCCCTGGGTCCACTCGGCCTCGGCGTCGGCCGTGTGGATCCAGAGCTTCATGATCTCGCCGATGTGCCCGAGCTGCTGCGGCCCCTCCTCGGGCACATAGTGCTCGGTGACGGCGGAGCGCCACTCCTCGATGCGCCGGATGCGCTCCTTGAGCAGCGACACCGCCTCCGCGCGCGGCAGGTCGACCATGAAGCCGATGGCCGCCGACTTGATGTCCATCTTCTGGTCGTAGGAGGTCAGCGCCTCACGCACCAGCCGGAGGAACTCCTCGGTGCCCGTGTCCGTGATCTCGTACTCGGTCCGCGGCGGACCGCCGGCCGTGGAGGGGGCGATCTCGTGCGCGTGCAGCAGCCCTTGCTTCGCCATCTGCTTCAGGGCGTGGTAGATCGAGCCGGGCTTGGCGTTGGACCACTCGTGCGCGCCCCAGTACTCCAGGTCGTTGCGCACCTGGTAGCCGTGGGCCCGCCCGTGCTGGCGCACCGCGCCGAGCACGAGAAGACGGATCGCTGACATGCGGTCCAGGTTAGGACGTCACTGTCCGGCCAGGGCAACCAGCTCGAACGCCGTCTTCCCGTCGAGGGACTCGCGGATGATGTCGGCGTGCCCGGCGTGACGCGCCGTCTCCCGGATCAGGTGCAGCAGCACCCAGCGCACGGAGACCCGGCCCTCGGGCGGGAACCAGGGCTGGTCCGGGAGCGGGAAGGTCTCGTCGAGGCTCGGCACCGAGCGGGCGAACGCCTCCGTCTCGGCGGCGACCTTCTCCCAGTACGCCAGCTGCGACGCGACGGTCTCGTCGCCGACCAGGGCGAAGCACTCGTGCCAGTTGGACGCCTCCCGCTCCACGGCCGGCTTCTCGCCCTTGGCCCGGGCGATCCAGCTCTGCTCCACCTCGGCGACGTGCTTGAGCAGCCCGCCCAGGGAGAGCTCGCTCGCGCTGGGCTTGGCGGCGGCCTGCTCGTCGGTCAGCCCGAGCAGCGAGCGCCGGATTCCGCCGCGCTGCTCCTCCAGGAAGGACAGCAGCGCCCCACGCTCGTCGCCGTACTCCTCCGAGGGAACGTGAGTGACCATGACCGTCGCCTTTCGTCGGGCTCGGGGGCCTTCCCCCCGACACCCATCAAGCTACGGGCCCTTGAGGACAGGTACGGTCCTCAAGGGCCCGTGGCGGCCGTCGTGCTCAGGAAATCAGAACGGGAAGCGGCTCCGGCCGTGCTGGACCGAGATCCACTTGGTGGTGGTGAAGGAGTCCAGCATCGTCTCGCCGTTCAGACGGCCGATGCCGGAGCGCTTCTCGCCGCCGAAGGGCACGATCGGCTCGTCGTGGACGGTGCCGTCGTTGACGTGGAACATCCCGGTGTCGATCTGCTTGGCGAAGGCGACACCGCGCTCGATGTCCGCGGTGTGGACGGCGCCGCTGAGGCCGTAGGGGGTGTCGTTGACCAGGCGGACGGCCTCCTCCTCGCCGTCGAAGGTGACGAGGAGGGCGACCGGGCCGAAGAGCTCCTGCCTGAGCAGGGGCGAGTTCGCGGGGAGGTCGGTCAGGACCGAGGGCTCGACCAGGTTGTCCGTGGTGGTGCCGTGCACCAGGGCGGTCGCGCCGTCGGCGATCGCCTGCTCGACGGCGCCCGAGATGGCGTCCGCCTGCGAGGAGTTGATGACCGGGCCGATGACCGTCTCGGGGTCGCGCGGGTCGCCGGCCTTCAGGGTCCTCACCTTGGCGACGAACTTCTCGGTGAACTCCTCGGCGACCGTACGGTCCACCAGGACGCGGTTGGCCGCCATGCAGACCTGACCCTGGTGGACGTACCGGCTGAAGACGGCGGCGTCGACCGCGTAGTCGATGTCGGCGTCGTCGAGGACCACGAGGGCGCTGTTGCCGCCCAGTTCGAGGACCGAGCGCTTGAAGTGCGAGGCACAGACGGTGGCCACGTGCCGGCCGACCTTGTCGGAGCCGGTGAAGGAGATGACCTTCGGGATCGGGTGCTCCAGGAACGCGTCGCCGATCTCCGCGATGTCGGTGATGACGACGTTGAGCAGACCGCCGGGCAGGCCCGCGTCCTCGAAGATCTTCGCGACCAGGGAGCCGCCGACGATCGGCGTGTTCTGGTGCGGCTTGAGGACGACGGCGTTGCCGAGCGCGAGCGCGGGGGCGACCGACTTGATCGACAGCAGGAAGGGGAAGTTGAAGGGGCTGATCACGCCCACGACACCGACCGGCACGCGGTAGACGCGGTTCTCCTTGCCGTCCACCGGCGAGGGGATGATCTTGCCCTCGGGGCGCAGCGACAGGTTGATCGCCTCGCGCAGGAACTCCTTGGCGAGGTGGAGTTCGAACCCGGCCTTCAGACGGGTGCCGCCGAGCTCCGCGATGATCGCCTCGGCGATCTCCCCCTCGCGCTCCTCGATCAGCCGGAGCGCCTTCTCGAACACCGCACGGCGGGCGTAGGGGTTGGTCTCGGCCCACTTCTTCTGCGCGCGGGCGGCGGCCTGGTACGCCTCGTCGACCTCGTCGACCGTGGCTATCGTGATCGACGTCAGCTTCTCGTCGTCGTACGGGTTGAAGTCGATGATGTCCCAGGAGCCTGTGCCCGGGCGCCACTCACCGTCGATGTACTGCTGGGCCAGGTCGGTGAAGTACGACGACATGTGATCCCCAAATCACTAGCAGACACACGATCAACGTCACGGTCTGATCACACGTCATCGTACTTGCGCGACACGCCAGTTGGGCACGCTGAGCAATCTTCTGGGGAGAACCCTAGGAATGCCGGTGGAGATTCCGTGCACCCGTCCGCGCGCTCGTCCCCGCCTCGTCCGCGCGCTCAGGAGAGCTGGAGCAGGCCGCGCAGCAGATCCCGGCTCTCGTCCGGGCCCGGACTGTCCTGCTGGAGCTCCTTGAGCGCCTTCTCGTACTGCGTGACGTCCTCGCGCTTGTCGAGATAGAGCGCGCTGGTGAGCTGCTCCAGGTAGACGACGTCGGTCAGGTCGGACTCGGTGAAGCTGAGGATCGTGAAGGCGCCGCTCTCGCCGGAGTGCCCGCCGAAGCCGAACGGCATGATCTGCAGCCGGACGTTGGGGCGTTCGGAGATCTCGATGAGGTGCTGGAGCTGACCGCGCATCACCTCGCGGTCGCCGTACGGCCGGCGCAGGGACGCCTCGTCGAGCACCACGTGGAACTCGGGCCCGCCCGGGTCGGCGAGGTGCTTCTGCCGCTCCAGGCGCAGCGCCACCCGCTTCTCCACGTCCGCCTCGCTCGCGCCCTTCATGCCACGCCGCACCACTGCACGTGCATACGCCTCGGTCTGCAACAGGCCGTGGATGAACTGGACCTCGTAGACGCGGATGAGGGAGGCCGCGCCCTCCAGGCCCACATAGGTGGGGAACCAGGTCGGCAGGACGTCGGAGTAACTGTGCCACCAGCCCGCGACGTTGGCCTCGCGGGCGAGGGAGAGGAGCGAGGCCCGCTCCTGCTCGTCCGTGATGCCGTACAGCGTCAACAGGTCTTCCACGTCACGCGTCTTGAAGCTCACCCGGCCCAACTCCATCCGGCTGATCTTCGACTCGGACGCGCGGATCGAGTAGCCCGCCGCCTCACGCGTGATGCCCCGTGCCTCACGCAGCCGCCTGAGTTGCGAGCCGAGCAGCATCCGCCGCACCACCGATCCGGGCTCTCCCGCGCTCACGTTCGCCAGCCTCCCCAACGTCTTCAGGGGCCGAAGTCTGCCACTAAAACACTCCGAGCAGTACTCGTCCGATTACAGATATGGAAAGAAGCCAAAGATTCTGCACAGGGCCGAGACAGCCAGAGGGGAGGGAGAGGCAAGAAAGAGGGGAGAAGATGGCGGAAAAAATGGCCAACAAGCGGTACGGGTGCCACCAATTCGGTCACGTGCACGTGCATCTGCACCTTGCATCTGCATCGCTCATCCGAAACCATGGTCCCGCGCAACCGCTGCATCGCAACGACCGCGAGTTCCCGGGAGTGCCTCGCATGGGGATGAATGGATCGACCATGCTCGAGCCGTTACGGCAGGGCCTTCCGCCGCTGGATCCCGCGGCCGTGTCCGACGCCGCCTCCTGTTCCCTGCCCGCCCGCTACGAAGCGGTGGGCGACGCACGGAGGTTCACCCGCAGAACGCTCGACCAGTGGGAGCTGGGCGACCACTTCGACGACATCTGTCTCGTGGTCTCCGAGCTGGTCACCAACGCGCTCCGGCACGCGATGCCGGCGAACAGCGTGCACGCCGGGGAGCACAATCCGCCCGTGCGTCTGCACCTGATGCGGTGGACCGAGCGACTGGTGTGCGCGGTGCGCGACCCCAGCCAGGACAGTCCGGTCGCGCGCGATTCCGACGACTTCTCGGCGGAGTCGGGGCGTGGACTGTTCCTCGTCGACTCCTTCAGCGACAGCTGGGGGTGGCACCCGATGGCGGGGACACTGGGCGGCAAGGTGGTCTGGGCGCTGTTCAGGCTGCAGCCGCACCCGGGCCCGGCCGCCACTTCCGCCGAGTGACGCACCGCGGCGTTTTGCGAGGCCATTTTTCTACGCGCGTCACACCGTGCACGAGGACGGTTACCCCGGGTCACCCTCAGGTGACCCGGGTTCAGCCCGCAATCAGGTGGTCGAACTCGCCGTCCTTGATGCCGAGGAGCATCGCCTCGATCTCCGCGCGCGTGTAGACGAGCGCCGGGCCGTCCGGGAAGCGGGAGTTGCGAACCGCAACTCCCCCGTCGGGCAGGCGCGCGAACTCCACGCAGGAACCCTGCGAGTTGCTGTGCCGACTCTTCTGCCAGGCCACCCCGTGCAGAGCCGTGGCCGTCATGCCGTTGTACACGTCGAGGTCCACAGGTCGCTCCCCGGTGGTGCGGTGGCCTTGTGGCCAATGATGCAGTGGTCAACTGTTCCGGATCATAGCTCTGTTCACGTGCAGATGCATGAGCAGATGCACGTGCACGCGGGGTGTTCCCATGGTTACAGATGTGACGTGTGGGGCACTAGATACGTTCCATCGTGTGCCCCAGAGCCCGCATCACATGCGTCCGCCAGCCCCCGTCCATGATCGTCCGGGCCATCAGCTGAGCGGGGTCGTCTGGATCGAATCCCTCGTGCACTAGGAAGAGACGCGTACCGCGCCCTTCCTGTTCCACCTTCCATGTGACGGTCCAGTCCGCGGAGTTGGCCGGATCGGAATCGGTCCAGCGCAGACTGAGCATCCGCTGCGGCTCGAAGGCGAGAACCTCCACGTCGACGGTGCCGGAGAAGTTCGAGTTGGGCCGCGGGACGGAGGTCATGGTGTACCGGTGTCCGACCTCGAGCCGGAAGGCCTCAGCCCCCTGCATCTGCCACTGCACGAGCAGCTCGGGCTCGGTGAGGGCGCGCCAGACCTTGGCGGGCGGGTGCGGGAAGTACTGGTCGACGCGGATGACCGTGAGGTCCTCGTCCGGTGCGTTGCTCATGTCACGTCATCGTCGGGCATGCGGTCGAGCAGCGCCCCGAGGTCCTTCAGCCGGCCGCGCCAGAACCGCTCGTACGGGTGGAGCCAGTCCTGCACCTCGGCGAGCGGGGCGGCCTCCAGCCGGTAGATGCGCTGCCGCCCGGAGCGCTGCTCGGAGACGAGGCCGGCCTCGCGCAGCACCTTCAGATGCTCGGACAGGCTCGGGCGGCGCATGTCGAAGTGGTCCGCCAGGGCCTGGACGGGCTGCGGCCCGCCGTCGCGCAGCAGGCGCAGCACCTCGCGGCGCACGGCGCTCGCGAGCGCGGCGAAGACGCGGTCCGCGTCGGCCTCGGCGGTCCCGTGCTCGACGGCTCCTGGTGCGGTCATGCCGGCCTTCCTACTGGTGTGCCTCCGTCAGCAGCATCAGACCATTGCCGTCGGGGTCCGTGAAGGAGGCCATGCGACCCCACGGCAGCTCGTCCGGTCCCTGTACGGGGGTCCCGGCCTCCGTGAGCCGTGCGCAGTCCGCGTCGACGTCGGTCGTGACCAACATGATCCCCCGGGCCGAGCCGGGCTCGAAGCCGCCCATGCCCGGGCCGGAGAGCGTGAAGACGGTCTGCGCGCCCTCCGGGGCGACCTGGAGCCAGCGCCCCTGGGGCAGATCGCGGTCGGCGGTGACGGTCAGGCCGAGGACGTCGGTGTAGAAGCGCAGGGCGCGGTCCTGGTCGGAGACGGGCAGGGTGACGAAGGAGGCGTGCGTGATGGTCATGGCACGAGAATAGGTAGGAGATTCCCTACGCGTCAATCGTAGGGAATCTCCTACCTATAGGGCCTCACCTGCTGGAGTAGGGAAGCAGTGCCATCTCACGGGCGTTCTTGATGGCACGGGACAGCTGTCGCTGCTGCTGGGCCGTGACGCGGGTGACCCGGCGGCTGCGGATCTTGCCGCGGTCCGAGATGAACTTCCGCAGCAGGTCGGTGTCCTTGTAGTCGATGTAGGTGATGCCGGCCACGTCCAGCGGGTTGGGGCGGTTCTTGGCGGGCTTGCGCTCGGGTTTGCGGGGCATGCGGGGTCAGACCTCCAGGAGGGTGTCGAAGGCAGGCGGGAGTTGTTTCCAGGCGTCGCGCCCGGCGGCGTACTCGGCGTCCGTCAACAGGCAGGACTCCAGGAGCCGTTCGAGTCCGTCGCGGTCGAGGCCGGGCGAGGTGAAGACGAGGTGCTGGCAGCAGTCGCCGTGCTCGGGATGCCAGTCCATCGCGGCGGCGGCCCGGCGCACCGGCGGAACCATGTCCCAGGCCGCGTCCGGGAGGGACGCCAGCCAGGGGCCCACGCTCTCCACGCACAGGGCGCCGCCGGCCGCGTCCCAGTGCAGGAGCACGTCCGGCTTGTCGGCGAGCCAGAACCGGCCCCTGCTGCGCGCGGCCGCGCAGGTGATGTCCTCCAGGGCCTCGTAGAGCCGCTCGGGGTGGAAGGGGCGGCGGCGGTGCCAGACCAGCGTGGCGACGCCGTGCGCGTCGGCCTCGGCGGGCAGCAGCGCGCACGCCGGGTGCTGGGCGGCGGCCGCGGACTCCACGTCGAAACCGGCGAGAGCGGCCCGGGCGAGCGCCGACCGCGCGGAGGGCCGTACCGGATAGCGGGTGCCCGCCGCGTCCGTGGGCCGGGCCCCGAAGCCGTCGGGCCGGACCCCGAAGCCGTCCGCGGACCGCTCCGTGAACCAGTCGGCGGGCCGGTCTGCGGGCTGCCCGGTGGGCCGGTCCGTGGGGTGATCCGCGGGCCGGTCCGTGGGGTGTCCCGCGGGTCGACCGTCCTCCCCGATGGGGACCTGGCGGGCCGTCGGGTGGAGTTGGGCGAGGAGTTCGCGGTCCTCCTCGTCGGCCTCCGGGGAGTCGAGGACGGCGAGGACGGGGGCGTACTCCAGCTGGCGGGCGAAGGTGTCGGCGACCGTGCGCTGGTCGGTGGCCGCGGCGGCGAGGCCGCGCTCGGCGAGGTCGTCGCCGTTGCCGAGGTACGGCAGCACGAGGGCCGGATCGACCGCGGTGATCACGCCGGTGACGGTGAGGCCGCCGGCCGCGACCACCTCGGCCATCGCCTTGGGCTCGACGGAGTCCCACAGCTCGACGACCGCGAGCCGGAGCGTGCCGGCCGCGTCCAGGCGGCGCAGCTCCGGGACCAGGTCCTCCCGCAGTGCGCAGCAGGCGCAGTCGTTGACCAGGGGTGTCTCGCCCGCGGACAGGATGCCGGTGGCGTCGCGGATCGTCCGTACGACGGTGCCGGCCGCGGCCGTAGCCAGGTCGTGGTGGAGGACGACGCTGCCCGGCACCTCAGCGAGCAGCTGGTCCACGGCGGCCTTGCGGGCGTCGGCGTGCAGCCCGCCGACGATCACGACGGAGAGCATCAGCCCTTCTTTCCGTACCGGCGCTCGAAGCGCTCCACGCGGCCCGCCGTGTCCAGCACGCGCGCGGTGCCCGTGTAGAAGGGATGGCTGACGTTCGAGATCTCGACGTCGACGACCGGGTAGGTGTTTCCGTCCTCCCACTCGACCGTCTTCTCGCTCGTCATCGTCGAGCGGGTCAGGAAGGCGTGGTTCGCGGCCCGGTCGCGGAAGACGACGAGGCCGTAGGCGGGGTGGATGCCCTGGCGCACGAGGATCAGCGCTCCTCTCGGAAGTCGACGTGGCGGCCGGCGACCGGGTCGTACTTCCGCAGGGTCATGCGGTCCGGGTCGTTGCGGCGGTTCTTGCGGGTCACATAGGTGAAGCCGGTCCCGGCGGTGGACCGGAGCTTGATGACCGGACGGAGTTCGTTGCGTGCCATGCTGCTATCTTACTGAAAATGAATTCCATTTACATAACCGCTTCGAGAGAGGTGCATCACCCGTGTCCGCCCACTGCATGCTGACCGGCGCCCGGCCCGGCTTCGGCAACCGCATCTCCCGTTCCCACCGGCGCACCTCGCGCCGCTTCGACCCCAACATCCAGTCCAAGCGCTACTGGCTGCCGAGCGAGGGCCGGTACGTACGGCTGCGGCTGAGCACGAAGGGCATCAGGACCGTCGACTCGATCGGCGTCGAGGCTGCCGTGGCGCGGGTCCGCGCGCGCGGTGTGCGGATCTGAGGGGAGCACCGGTATGGCGAAGAAGAGCAAGATCGCGAAGAACGAGAAGCGTCAGGAGATCGTCGCGCGGTACGCCGCACGGCGGGCCGAACTGAAGGAGATCATCCGCCGGCCCTCCTCCACGGACGCCGAACGGCTCGCCGCACAGGAGGAGTTGCGGCGGCAGCCGCGGGACGCGAGCGCCACGCGCGTGCGCAACCGCGACCAGGTGGACGGGCGGCCGCGCGGCTACTTCCGGGCCTTCGGACTGTCCCGGGTGGGGCTGCGGGAGCAGGCGCACGCGGGATATCTGCCAGGTGTCCGCAAATCGTCCTGGTAGTTCTCACGGGCGGTGCTGGTAGCTTGCTGCGATCGTCTGGGACCGCTACAGCTTGGGAGCTTCCAGTGACTTCGGCGATCTTCTCGCGCACCGCGTCGGGCACCGTGTCGGGTCGGCGGGCGGGGCTCGCGGCCGTGGGGCTGGTGGGCGCGCTCGCCCTGACCGCGTGCAGCGGCGGGGACTCGGACGACGGCGCGTCCCCGAGCTCCAGCACCTCCGTGTCCTCCTCGGCAACGGCCTCCGCGTCCGGTGGCACCGGTGGGGGCTCCGGCGGTACGTCGTCCTCGGCGTCCGGCGAGGTGGCGGGCAGCTGGCTGGCCACCACCGGCGGCAAGGCGGTGGCGCTCCTGGTCAACGGCGACCAGGCCGGGCTCTTCGTCACCGGCGGCACGGTGTGCAGCGGCAGCGCGAACGCGGAAACGATCCGCCTGAAGTGCACCGACGGCAGCACGGACCGGGCCGACGGGACCGTGGTGTCGGTGGGCAAGACCACGCTCAAGGTGAGGTGGACGGGCGGGATCGGCACCGAGACCTACAGGCGGGCCGAGGGCGGCCGACTGCCGAGCGGGCTGGCTACGGCGAGCCCTGGTTCCTAGGGCAGGCCTCCTGGCGCGCGGGATGCCGTGGTGAGGGGTGCCGAGGCCGAGGGCGTCGGTGGGGGCGGGCAACCGTGGTGTCCCGTCATGCGTGATGATCCATGCACCGGATCGCTCACATCAGAGGACTTCACATGCGCGCCGCCCCTCTCGCCGTCACCGCCTTCGCCGCGGCCCTGCTCCTGACCGGCTGCTCCAGTGACAGCGACGGCTCCGGCTCCGGCGGCGACAGCGCCGCCGCGAGCCCGAGCAACGGCACCACCTGCCGGATCGGTGACATGGACGTGGAGGTCGGACCCGCCAACGTGGCTCCCGCCGCCGGGGACACCGGCAACATCCCCGTCACGCTCACCAACCAGAGCGCCGACTGCACGCTGGACGGCTTCCCCGCCGTCGACCTGAACGCCGCGGACTCCACGGCGAGCCTCTCGCCCGAAGCGGGCGCGAAGTCCGCGAAGCTGACCCTGGCCAAGGGCACGGCCGCCACCTTCACGCTCACGTACACGCGCGGCGAGGCCGGCGCCAAGGCGAGCCTCGAGGTGAAGACGCTGGAGATCGGGCTGCCGGGAGCGGACACGCAGAAGAGCTTCAAGTGGTCGTACGGGCCGGTGCAGGGCAAGGGCGACAACGCCGGCGACCCGACCGCCTCCGTCGGCGCCTTCACTCAGGCCGGGGACTGAGCCGGGGCTTGTTGCCGACCTGCGCCCGGTCGGCCGCCCGGGCGCCCTCGGTCCAGCCCGCCTCGTCATTGACTCCGCGCAGCCGGGTCGTGGTGGTCCGCGGGAACATCCGGTCCATGCGGTCGGTGACAGCGACCTCGCGAGAAGCCAGCACCGGCAGCAGGTCTGCGGTCACCGGAGCCTCGGCGGCGGTGCGCAGGCGGTCGCCGACGCGGTGGGCGTAGGCCGCGAGGAAGGACTGCCGGAAGGTCTTGGTGCGCTTGCGGCCACCCGCCCGCTGGGCCGCCTCCGCCTTCGCCATCGCGGACTGCGCCTGCACGAGCAGCGAGGTGTACAGCAGCTCGACCGCCTCCAGGTCGCCCTCGAAGCCGACGACCGTGGAGAAGGCGAACGGTTCGTTCCACACGGCCCGGCAGTGATTGGCCGTGGCGACCGCGTCGAGGAGCACCGCCTTCGCCTGCTCGTACGGCGGCTCGACCCCGATCCGGCAGGCCCCGGGAGCGTCCTTCGCGGGTGCCTGGGCGTCGAGCAGCGCCTCGTCGACGCTGTGCCGGGCCATCAGCTCCTGCGCCTTGGCGGTGAGCGCCTCCGCCTCCTCCGGGTAGCCGGTCGCCTCCGCCTTGGCGAGCAGGGCGCGGATACGGCCGAGCATGCGGGTGTCGCCCCTGTGCTCCCTGTGCTCCCCGTGTCCCTTGTGGTCCTGCCGGGCATCCTCCAGCGGTTCCAGCGCGGGCAGGCGCAGCAGCAGGCGGTACAGCTCCAGTACGGCGGTGGCGTGCGTGAAGCGGTCGGGGCGCGGGGTGTTCTCGTCGGGCTCCTCCAGCTGGGCGAGCTGGGCGGTCCAGCGGGGGCCGCGCGGGCGGTCGTCCGGGGCCTGTGCGCGGATCAGGGCCGCGGTGAGCCGGACATGGGCGTCGTCCAGTTCGCGTCGCACGATCCGTACGACGTCGGCGGGCTGCCAGCCGCGCCGCCAGGCCTGGGCCACGAACTCGGCGCCGCGCCGGGCCAGTTCCGCGTCCGTGGCGGGGTCGGAGGCGAGCAGGGAGGCACCGGTGTCCAGCGCGGTGTCGTCCTGCGCGTAGAGGGCGGCCTCGAAGGCGCGGTCGACGATGCGGGTCGCGTCGCCGGCACGGTCGCCGCCCGTGCCGCTCGTGCCGCCCGTCGTGCCGTCGTTCCAGTTGCCGCGCTCGCCGCCGCTCGTGTTCCCGCGTTTGCCGCCGCCCCTGCTGCTCACAGGGCGATCGTCTCACTGCACGAAAATCGGTCGCCGACGTGGCGTTCCTGACCCGGTTCACGGGGAGGCAACCCTGGGTTGACACCCCTTGCTTGTCAACCTAGGGTTGACATCATGACGAACCCCGACATCACGTCATCCGTACGGCTCGACGACCTCATCACGGCCATCAAGAAGGTCCACGTCGAGCCCCTCGACCAGCTTCAGGACGCGGTGATCGCCGCCGATCACCTCGGGGAGGTGGCCGACCATCTGATCGGCCACTTCGTGGACCAGGCCCGGCGTTCGGGCGCGTCCTGGACGGACATCGGCAGGAGCATGGGCGTCACCCGGCAGGCGGCGCAGAAGCGGTTCGTGCCGAAGGAGTCGGCGGACCTCTCCGCCGACCAGGGCTTCAGCCGCTACACCCCGCGGGCGCGCCACGTGGTGATGTCGGCCCACAGCGCGGCCATCACCGCCCGCAACGCCGAGGGCCGTCCCGAGCACCTCGTCCTGGGCCTGCTGGCCGAACCGGAGGGCCTCGCCGCCAAGGCGATCGTCGCGCAGGGGGTCACCCTCGACGCCGTCCGCCGGGCCGCGACCGACGCGCTCCCGCCCGCCGTCGAGGACGCCCCCGAGCTCGTGCCCTACGGCTCCGACGCCAAGAAGGTCCTGGAGCTCACCTTCCGCGAGGCGCTCCGCCTGGGCCACAACTACATCGGCACCGAGCACATCCTGCTGGCCCTCCTGGAGTTCGAACACGGCACGGGGGTCCTGTCGGGCCTCGGCGTCGAGAAGGAGCCGGTGGAGAGCGCCCTCGCCAAGGAGCTGGAGGCCTGTGCGAAGGCGCGGGCGGAGCAGGGCGAACGGGACTGAAGGGGCGTCCGCCCACCGTTCCCGGACGGCTGGGACCCGTAGCCCGACGACGACGGATCGCCGCTGCCGGGAACCGGTCGATGTCCGGAAGGTCCGTTGTCAGAGGTGCCTGGCAGACTCGCAGACATGACCGACCGCTGGGCTCTCGCGCCGACCGAGGACGGTGGTGCGGAAGTCGCCGCCCTCGGGCCTGACGGGCTGCCCGTCGGCCCGGTGCGGTGGGAGCGGGATCCGGCCGAGGCCGTGCGGGGGCGGCCGGAGGTGGCGCGGTGGGTGTGGCGGTCCACCGCCGAAATCTATCCGCGCCTGCTCGCCGCGGGGGTCCGGGTGGAGCGGTGCTACGACATCGAGGACGCCGAGACCCTCCTGCTCGGCCACGCCGGGCGCTCCGGCGAGCCCCGTTCGGCCGCCGCGGCCCTGGCCCGGCTGCGCGGCGGCCCCGTACCCCCCGACCCGCCCCAGCGCGCCGCCGAGCCGGGGTCGCAGTCGTCCCTGTTCGAGCCGCAGAGCGTCCATCTGCCGCTGTCCGACCTCGTCGAGGTCTACGCCGACCAGCTGCGACGGCACGAGACCACCCAGCACCCCGACCGCATGCGGCTGCTGACCGCGGCCGAGTCGGCGGGGATGCTGGTGGCCGCCGAGATGAACCGCGCCGGGCTGCCGTGGAGCGCCGAGACCCACCGCCGGGTGCTGCACGAACTGCTCGGCGAGCGGTACGCGGGCGGCGGCGAACCCAGGCGCCTCGCCGAACTGGCCGACGAGGTGTCCGAGGCGTTCGGGCGCCGGGTGCGGCCCGATCTTCCCGCCGATGTCATCAAGGCGTTCGCGCAGGCCGGCATCAAGGTGAAGTCGACCCGGCGGTGGGAGATCGAGTCCCTCGACCACCCGGCCGTGAAACCCCTGGTCGAGTACAAGAAGCTGTACCGCATCTGGGTCGCCCACGGCTGGTCCTGGCTCCAGGACTGGGTGCGGGACGGCCGGTTCAGGCCCGAGTTCCTGGCGGGCGGGACCGTCACGGGCAGATGGGTCACCAACGGTGGCGGGGCCCTTCAGATCCCCAAGGTCATCCGGCGCGCGGTGGTCGCCGACCCCGGCTGGCGGCTCGTCGTCGCGGACGCCGACCAGATGGAGCCGCGGGTGCTGGCCGCGATCTCCCGCGACCCGGGGCTCATGGAGGTGGCGGGACGCGAGGGCGACCTCTACCAGTCCGTCTCCGACCGGGCCTTCTCCGGCGATCGCGCCCAGGCCAAGCTCGCCGTGCTCGGCGCGGTCTACGGCCAGACCTCGGGCGACGGCCTCAAGAACCTCGCCGCGCTCAGGCGCCGCTTCCCGAAGGCGGTGGCGTACGTCGACGACGCGGCCCGCGCGGGCGAGGAGGGCCGGCTGGTGCGGACCTGGCTCGGGCGGACCTGCCCGCCGGCGGCCGGGGCGGGTGACGCGGAGGAGGCGGGCATCCCCCAGGACGACCCGGCCGGCCGACCCGCTCCCGGCGAGGACGGCTGGGTGCCCGGGTACGCCTCCACCAACACCCGTGCCCGCGGCCGGTTCGCCCGCAACTTCGTGGTGCAGGGCAGCGCCGCCGACTGGGCCCTGCTGCTGCTCGCCGCGCTGCGCCAGGCCTGCGCGGGGATGGCGGCCGAGCTGGTCTTCTTCCAGCACGACGAGGTGATCGTGCACTGTCCCGAGGAGGAGGCGGAGGCGGTCGTGGCGGCGATCCGGGAGGCGTCGGACCTGGCCGGGCAGCTGACGTTCGGCCGGACGCCGGTGCGGTTCCCGTTCACGACGGCGGTGGTGGAGTGCTACGCGGACGCGAAGTGAGCATCGCGGGCCGGGGCCAGTGAGCACCGCAGGCCGGGGCCAGTGATCACCGCGGGCCGGGGCCAGTGATCACCGTGGGCGGGTAGCAGTGATCACCTGAGGCAGGAGTCATCGAGCAGTGCGATGAGTTCCTGGAGCACCGTCTTCTCGTCCGTGCCGTCCAGCGCGTCGAGAGCGGCCCGCCACTGCACGTACGCCTCCTCGGCCCTGCCCCGCTCGCGCAGCAGGAGCCCGTGCTGGTGGCGGGCGAGGGCGCCGGTGTAGCGGTCGGCGCGGGCGTCCGCGCGGCGCAGGAGTTCCGCGCACTCGGCGGCGGCGCGTTCGCCGTGGCCGATCAGGCGCAGGGCACGGACCAGGCCGAGGCGGCTCTGCGACTCGCCGTGCCAGTCGCCCGGGCTGCCGAGGATGCGCAGGCTCTCCTCGAAGTGCGCCAGGGCGGCGGCCGGTTCGCCGAGGGTGAGGTGGGCGTAGCCGATGTTGCAGTGCGCCGAGTACCGGACGACCAGGCTGCCGGTCTCCTCGCCGATCGCGAGCGAGCGGCGGTGCTGCTCCACGGCGGCCCGCGGGTCGGTGTGCTCGTACAGGTTGCCCAGGTTGCTGTGGGTGACGGCCTCGCCGAAGGGGTCGTTCAACTGCCGTGCGTAGGCGAGGCTCTGCCGCAGCGCCTCCCCCGACTCGGCGTACCGGCCCAGGCCCTCGAGCAGCAGGCCCCGGTTGTTGAGGCAGCGGCGGGTCCAGGAGTCCCTGCCCAGTCGCCGCCAGATCGTCAGCGCCCGGTCGTTGAGGACCAGGGCGTCGCGATGCCGGCCGGTCAGGAAGTGCAGTCCCGCGAGGTCGCCCAGGGCGCACGCCTCGGCCTCCTCGTCACCGAGCCGCCGCGCCACCGTGAGCGCGGCCCGGCCGAGAACCTCCGTCTCGGCGACCCGGCCGCTGCGCTGGAGGAAGGGCGAGAGCAGGCGCAGCAGGGTGGAGACATGAGCGGCGGTGCGCTCGTCGGGGGTGTCCGTGTGCCGTTCGACCAGGACGACGATGTTCTCCAGCTCCGACTCGCCCCAGGCGAAGGCCTTCTCGGAGGAGGGGAAGGGTGGAATGGCCAGCACATGGGCCGCGTGCTCCGGCGGCTGCGCGGCGGTGGGGCGGCGGCGGTCCTCCAGGTCGAGGCCGGGTTCGACGATCGCGGTCAGGGCGCGTTCGGCGACGGCCGCGTACCAGCGCAGGGCGGTGCGGGCGATGTCGGGGGCGTGTCCGGTGCCCGCGAGTTCCCTCGCGAAGTCGCGGACCAGACCGTGCGGGGCGTAGCGGCCGTACGCCGTCTCCTCCAGGAGGGCCACGTCGACGAGGCGGTCCAGCGCGTCCTCGGCGCGGGTCTCGTCGGAGCCGTCGGTGCCGAGGAGACGGGCGACCAGGGGGACGCCGTAGGAGGGCAGGTCGAGGGCGCCGATGCGGCACAGGGTGAGGGCGGCGTCGCGGTCGGACCTGCGACCGGAGGCGGCGAGGGCGTCGTGCGCGACGGCCAGGGAGCGGCGGACGGAGAGGTCGTCGTACTCCAGGTGCCGCAACCGGTCCTCGGCGGCGGCCAGTTGGTCGGCGAGGACGTCGGGGGTGAGGGCGTGCCGGGCGGCGAGTCGGGCGGCCACGACGCGGAGGGCCAGCGGGAGGCGACCGGTGAGTTCTATGAGGGGGTGGGTGGCGTCTATGGAGGTGGCGGCGTCCGGGGTGGGGCGGGGGTCGGTGTCGGGCGTGGGGCGGGGGTCGGCGTCCGAGGGGGCCGGGGTGGCCGGGGTGATGGGGCCGGCGGGGTCGGATTCGGTGCGGTCGGATTCGGTGCGGGGGGCGTCTCGGCGGTGGTCCCGACCGCCCCGGCCCGACGCGGCGCGCAGCAACTGCGCGCTCTCCTCGGCCGAGAGCGGGGAGAGCGGGAAGCGGTGGGCGTCGTCGAGGGCGGTCAGGGGGGAGCGGCTGGTGACGATCACCGCACAGCCGCCGCCGGCCGGCAGCAGCGGCCGTACCTGAGCGGCGCTCGCGGCGTCGTCCAGCACCATGAGCGTGCGGGTGGGCGCGAGCAGCGAGCGCAGCAACGCGGCTGCCGCGTCCGGGTGTTCGGGGATGCTGCGCGGTTCGGCGCCGAGGTCGCGCAGCAGGGCGGCGAGGGCCTGGGCCGGGGTGAGGGGGGTCATGCCCGGGGAGGCGCCCTGCAGATTGACGTAGAGCTGACCGTCAGGGAAACGTTCCCGCAGGCCATGGGCCACGTGGAGCGCGAGCGCGCTCTTGCCGACACCGGCCATGCCACTGACGACACCGACGGCCGGGCCGCCGTTGGGGGTGAGGGCACGGCGGAGGTCCTCGCGGGTGGCGACCCGGCCGGTGAAGTGCCCTGGGGGTGGCGGAAGTTGGGCGGGGCGGGGCAGGGCGAGGGGGGCCTGGTGACCAGGGGCCGACGGATCGGCCTCGGGGTGCGGTGAGGGGAGAGCGGGCGGGGCGTCTCCGCGCGTAGCGTCTGCGGGAAGCGCGCCGACGGACGCCGACCGACCCTCCTCGGTGTCCTCGCCGACGCGGACGGCCTGTTCTGGGCGGTCTGTTGCGACCTCCCCGCCGGTCTGCTCAGCCTCGCCGCGGCGAAGGGACGTGGCTGTCAGCGGCTCTGTCGGGGGGTGGTGATGAGGGGTGGACGCCGAGGGATCAGCAGGGTCGGACGAATCAGCGCCTTCGCTGCGGTCGCCGGCTGCGCCTCGGTCACCGGCAGCGCTTTCACGGCCGTCTGTGCTTCGACGGGTCTCGCCGTCCACCGGCTCCGCCGGGAGGTGGTGGCTGGAGGTGGACGCCGGTTGATCAGTCGGGTCTGCCGGGGCAACGCCTGCGCCCCGGTCACCTTCCTTGTCCCAACCGCCGTCGCCTGTCCCCGGTCGTCCCGGTCCGTCGGCTCGGCTCGCAGCCCTGCCGACCCGACCGCCGTCGGCTTTTCCGGCGTCCCTCCCGGCGGCCACTCCCCCGCGGAGCACCTCGACATGTGCCTCGCGGACCGCTGGGCCCGGTTCCACGCCGAGTTCCTCGACCAGGCGGGTGCGCAGGTCGCGGTGGACGGCGAGGGCCTCGGCCTGGCGTCCGGTGCGGTGGAGGGCGAGCATCAGCTGGCGGTGGTAGGACTCGCGCAGCGGGTGCTCGGCGGCCAGCGCGGCGAGTTCGGGCACGAGGGCGTCCGGACGGACCGGAGCGAGGGCGAGTTCGGCGTCGTAGTGCCACTCCAGGAGGAGCAGCCGGGCCTCCTCCAGGCGTTGGACGAGGGCGTATCCGGCGACTTCCGAGGGGACCCCGCTGAGTGGCGCGCCCCGCCACAGCGCGAGCGCCGCTGCGCACGCCTGGAGGGTCTCCGTCCAGTTCCCGGCGGTGTGCGCGCCGCGGGCCCGGGCGGCGTGGCTCTCGAACACCTGGACGTCGAGTTCGCCCGGCGTGACGCGCAGCAGATAGCCGGGGGCCACCGCCTGCAGCCGTTCGGGGTCGTCGAGCAGCCGTCGCAGCCGGGAGACGTGGTTGTGCAGGGAGGCTTTCGCCGAGGCCGGCGGGGCGCTGCCCCACAGCGCCTCCTTGAGGGACTTGGTGGAGACCACCCGGCCGGCTTCGAGAAGCAGCGCGGCCAGCAGGATCCGCTGCTTGCGGCTGCCGACGACCCGTACACCCGCGCCGCCGTGACCGTCGTAGAGGACCGGCGGCCCGAGCAGTCCGAACCGCAGCCCCGACTGCGATCCGCGCCCCATCACGCCGCCCAATTCTGGCGGAATTCCGCCCTCTCAACGGCGGTTTCCCGCCAGCCGTCCGACGCCGGCCGCTGCCGGAATCCGCTACCGCCCCGCGGCATCACACCGCCGGTTCCCCATCGCCGCCGTCGACTTCACGCCAACCGGCGAACATCAAAACGTGGATGCGTTGGCCAACATGTTAGCGATTTGTTGGCGCAACCTGATGTGATCACAACATCGGATCTGGCCCGAGGGCGCGCGCGTAGGACGCGCAACTCGGGGGAGTGTCGCCGTCGCGGCCGGATCCGTGGGACGCGAGAGGGTTCCGGTCGGTGGAGGTGAACGACCGGGACCCTCGTCCTGTCTCCGGGTCCGTCGGCCCTCAGATCACGGGCGGGCGTCCCAGCCGGGTGAGCCGCCACACCGTTCGCCACCGCATCGGCCGCCGTTCGCCGGCCGGTTCCCGCAGGCCCTCGACGAACCCGCCGAACCAGGCGCGCAGCCCGCTCGGCGACCGGGTCCGCAGCAGGGTGAGCGCCGTCCACACGCCCAGGTGCACGGGGATGAGCGGCAGGGGCAGCCGGCGGCGGACCAGCCAGACGCGGTTGCGGGCGTTGACCCGGTAGTAGATGGCGTGCCGGGCCGGAGAGGTCCTCGGGTGCTGGAGCAGCAGCTCGGGCGCGTACAGGATGTGCCAGCCGTGGTCGACCGCCCGCCAGGCGAGGTCGATCTCCTCGTGGGCGAAGAAGAACTCCGCGGGCCAGTCCCCGGTCTCGTCGAGCATGGCCATGCGGAAGGCGTGGCCGCCGCCCAGGAACCCGGTGACATGGCCGCCGCGCATCGGGTCGGAGGAGCCGACGCGGGGCACGTGCCGCTGCTGGGTCTCGCCGCTCTCGTCGGCGATCCGGAAGCCGACGATGCCGAGGCGCTCGTCGGCCGCGAACAACTCCTGTACGCGGCGCAGCACATCGGGGTCCGCGAGCAGGCCGTCGTCGTCGAGTTCCACTACGACGTCCACGTCGCCGAAGTCGCGCAGCCGGGCGAGGGCCACGTTGCGGCCGCCGGGGCAGCCGAGGTTCTCCTCGACGTCGACGGTGGTGACCTCGCCGGGCAGGGAAAGCCGCTCGGTGAACTCGGGCAGTCGGCAACCGTTGCCGACGATCACGATCCGGGCCGGGGCGATGTCCTGCTTGGCCACGGACCGCAGCAGGGCGTCGACCTCCTCGGGCCGGTTCCCCATGGTCACCACGGCCACGGCGATCCTCGACGCGCCCATGTCCCACCTCGTCCCTCGTCCCGGTCCACCCCGACGGGCACCGACCGGCGCGATGCTAGCCGTTCACGGTAAGGACTTCTCAGGTATGGGGATGCGTGGGCGGGGCGGGGGGTGGTGGGGGTAAGGGGGTTCACTCGATGGGGGGGCAGCGGGTGGGGTGGGCACTGGCGGGGCAGAGGGCGGTGCTGCCCAGCGGGTTCGCCCACTGCCAGGCGGAAGGCCCACCGCCGACCGCCGACCCGCGACCGCCGACCGCCGACCCGCGACCGCCGACCGCCGACCTGCGACCGTCGACCCACCGACCGCCGACCGGCCGCCCCACCGACCAGAACCCCGAACAGGCCCGCAGCGCTACTGCCGCACCTCGCCCGCCCCGCCCCGCCCCGCTCGCTCCCCCGGCCCTCACCCCCGCCGGTTCTCCCTCCGCCGTACGAACTTCAGTCCCGACCAGTCCTCCCCCAGGGCCGCGACCTTGACGTCCACGACTCCGAGGGGGAGGAAGACCTCCCGCAGGGCGTTCTCGGTGATGTCGCTGACGTGTCCGGCGGCCCTGCGTGGCCAGGCGATCCACAGTGCGGCTTGGTCCGCGAGCCCGGCGACCAGTTCGTCCGCCTCGGCCGCGAGCCGCGCATACTCGCGATGGAAGGCGAGCACGACATCCGCGCCGTGCGAACCGCCCGCGGCGACCTCGCACCCGTCGGGCAGACCGGGGATGTCCCACCCGTCGGGCGCGCCGTCGAGCCGTACCCGATGCCCCGCCTTGATGCCGAGCTTCTTGGCGAGGGGCGTGGCGGAGTACCCGCCCGCCGACGCACCAGCCGACCCGGTTCCTGACATACGGCACCTCCGCGCACTGATCCAGCCCGTCCACTCCATCGTGACGGCCCGGGCGGAGGATGCCGGTCGGGACACGGCCTCTGGGACACCGCGTCACCGAACACCGCGTCACAGCAGACAGACAGATGCAGGGGCTCGTCCCACGCGGAAGACCTGCCCCCTACCCCTACCGCACCACCCGCGCGAGCACCGTCGCGAGGTCGGCCAGGAACTGGAGCCAGGGTCTGGCCTGTTCGGCCCGGCGTCCGAACCGTCTGCCCCAGCCGCCGGGCCGGACGTCCTCCCGGCGCTGGACCGCCCTGTCCCGCACGCGTCGTAAGGACATGGCACGGGTCGTTCCGATGCGCTTGCGTCGCCTCATGTCCGGACGCTAGCCGGGACGCATCCGGCGGCGCAGGGCAGCGGACCGCCAAAGCCGGCGGGCGATTATTGGCGGTAACCGGTAACCAGCAACCAACCACCGCACCACAGCCGTCACCGCCTCACGAAGCCAGACCGATCCGCCGCAGCCCCGCAACCCTGTCCCCCACGAAGGCCGAGTACTGCGCGGACATCTTGTCGACGTAGGCGTGGAGGTGAGGTTGAACCACCGCTCCACGTGCCTGCGCCCCCGCTGTCCCCATCAGCCGAAGAACTCCGGATCGAGGATCAGGCTCCGCACACCGCTCCCCCAGCCCCCGCCCCCATCCACCTGCGGGTGCACCTCTCGGAGCACCCCCTCGTCCAGCGGATCGAGGAGGAGCTGGGGGACGGTTCCGGCCAGGCGCCGGGCGAGACCGTGGACGAGGCTCGTTCCTGAGATCCCGTCACATCCCTTGTAGTGCGTTCCCGGGGCTCCGTAGGATCGCGCCCGAGACAGCGGACTGAATCGTTTCAATGGCGAGCGAGGGACGCGTTCATGGGTGAGAGATGGAACCGCAGGAACTTCCTGCGAGGCACCGCCGCGACGGCGGGCACAGGCATCGTCGCGGCCGCCGGCGGCACGACGGCCGCGGCGGCCACCGGCGCACCGACGGCGGGCAGGGCGGCGCGCACACCGCGGGGCGGCGGGCTCGAGGTCGTGAGGACCAGCGTGGAGTACGCCGACACGCTGCTCGGCACGGACGCCGAACGGCCCCGGCTCTCCTGGGAGTTGGCGGCACCCGGGCGCGGTGCCCGGCAGACGGCGTACCGGATACGGGTGACCAGAGACCGCTGGGGAGGTCCGCCGGTCTGGGACTCCGGAAAGGTCACCTCGGACCGGACCGTCGGCATCGTCTACGACGGCCCCGCGCCGCTCCCCCGCACCCGCTACCACTGGCGGGTCCAGGTGTGGGACGCGGCGGGACGCGCGTCGCGCTGGAGCGAACCCCGCTGGTGGGAGACAACGTTGTCGCCCACCGACTGGAAGGCCCGGTGGATCGGCGCCGACGCCCCGGAGCAACCCCCCTCCTTCGAGGGGGCGTCGTGGATCTGGTCACCGGGCGCCACCACCTCCGACGCCCCGGAGGGACCACGCTGGTTCAGGGCACGGCTGGCACTGCCCGCGGGCACGGACGTACGCCGGGCCACCGTGGTCGCCACCGCCGACGACGACTTCACGCTGTACGTCGACGGCGAGCAGGTGCTCGGCGCCCCGCAGCAGACGGACGGCTGGCGCACCGGCCGGACGGCGGACGTCACCGCGCGGGTGCGGGCCGCCGGTGCGGAGGTCGTCGTGGCCGCCCTCGCCACCAACCGCGGCGGCGCGTCCGTCAATCCGGGCGGCCTGCTGGTGCGTCTGATCGTCGACACGGCCTCCGGGCCGCCCCTCCACCTGGTCACCGGGCCCGGTTGGCGCAGCGCCGAAGCCGAGCAACAGGGCTGGCAGCGACCGGACTTCGACGACTCCGGCTGGGCACAGGCCGTCGTCCTCGCGCCCTACGGACAAGGTCCCTGGGGCTCCGGCGTGACCGTCGCGGTGCCGGAGCAGCCCGCGCCCCTGCTCCGCCGCTCCTTCACCGTGCCCCGGAAGATCACCCGGGCCCGGCTGTACATCAGCGGACTCGCCTACTACGAGGCGGAGATCAACGGCCGCCGCGTCGGACACCAGGTCCTCGACCCGGGCTTCACCGACTACGACGAGACCGTGCTGTACGCCGTCCACGACGTGACCGGGCTGCTGAAGCGGGGCGAGAACGCCCTGGGCGTCACCCTCGGCCGCGGCTTCTTCGGCATGACCACCCCCAACGTCTGGAACTGGCACAACCCGCCCTGGCACGGCGAACCCCGCCTCCTCGCCCAGCTCGAGATCGACCACCCGGACGGCTCCCGCACGACCGTCGTCTCGGACGGCGACTGGCGGCTGACCGAGGGCCCGACCCGCTCCGACTCCCTCTATGCCGGCGAGACCTACGACGCCCGCCTGGCCCCGGCGGGATGGAGCAGCCCGGGTTTCGACGACACCGGCTGGCGCGTGCCGGGCGTGCAACCGGCGCCCCGGGGAAAGCTGCGCGCCCAGCCGCACGACCCGATCGAGATCGTGGAGACGGTACGCCCCAGCGCGATCAGCGAACTCGTCCCCGGTGTCCACCTCGTCGACATGGGCCGCACGATGGCGGGCTGGACGCGCCTGACCGTCCGGGGCGCCGCCGAGGGCACCGTCGTACGCCTGACCCACGGCGAGAAACTGCGGTCCGACGGCAGTGTGCACGCCCAGACCGACCACGTCCCCGGCCGCTTCCAGACGGACGAGTACATCTGCGCGGGCGGCCGCGAGGAGGTCTGGGAGCCGTCGTTCTCCTACAAGGGCTTCCGCTACGTGCAGATCAGCGGACTGCCCGCCCGCCCCACCCTCGACCAGGTGCTCGGCCGCGTGGTGCACACCCGGGTCGAGGAGGTGAGCTCCTTCGCCTGCTCCGAGCCGTTCTACGAGTGGCTGGACGGGGCCATGCGCCGCACGGTCCTGAACAACCTGCACGGCATCCCGACCGACACACCGATGTACGAGAAGAACGGCTGGACCGGCGACGCCCAACTCGGGGCGCCCGTCATGACGTACGCCTTCGGAGTGCACCGCTTCCTGTCCAAGTGGCTCGGCGACCTGGCCGACAGCCAGACCGGCGCGGGCCAGCTCCCGGTGATCGTGCCGAGCGGCGGCTGGGGCTACGGCGATCTCGGGCCCTCCCCCGAGTGGACCACGGTCTACCCCTTCGTGGCGCGCGAGATGTTCCGGGTCTACGGCGACGAGCGCGCCGCCCGCGACCACTGGGCCCCGCTGGTGCGCTACCTGGACTGGGAGCTGTCCCGGCTGAGGGACGGACTCGCGATCACCGCGCTCGGCGACTACCTGCCTCCCGGTTACGGCGGCAACCCGCCCGAGGACACCCGGCTGACCGCGACGGCGTACCTGCACCGCGCCCTGCTGCACACCGCCGAGCTGGGCGACCTGCTGGGCGAGGGACCCACGTCCGCCCGCTACCGACAGGCCGCGGACGGCCTCCGGACCGCCTTCAACGCGGCCTTCCTCGCCCCCGAGGGCCACTACCGCACGTCAAAGGACCCGGACTACCGGCAGACGTCCAACGCGATCCCCCTCGCCTTCGGACTCGTGCCCGCCGGCGCCCGCGCCTCCGTCCTCGACAGCCTGGTGAAGGACATCGAGCAGCGCGGCAACCACCTCAACACCGGGGCCCTCGGCACCAGCGTGCTGCTGCGGGTGCTGTGCGCGCAGGGCCGCCCGGACGTGGCCCACGCGATCGCCACGCAGCGGACCTACCCGAGCTGGGGGTACTGGCACGAGAACGGCGCGGACACCATGTGGGAGATGTGGCCCCTGGACTCCCGCTCCCGCGACCACTACTTCCAGGGCACGGTGGCGCAGTGGCTCTACGAGAACGTCGCCGGCCTGCGCCCCGGTGACGCCGGCTACCGCACCTTCACGGTCCGCCCCGACGCCCGTACGGGAGTGAACTGGGCCCGCACCTCGATCCGCACGGTCCGCGGGCCCGCCGCGGTGTCCTGGACCCGCGTCGACGACCGTCTGCGCCTGTCGGTACGGGTCCCGGTGGGCGCGACGGCGGACGTCCACGTACCGGGCACCGACAGGTCCCGGGTCACTGCTCCGACGGGTGCGCGACACCTGCGGACCGAACCCGGCTTCGTGCTGTACCGGGTGGCGCACGGGGAGTGGGAGTTCACGGGGGAGGCCTGAGACAGGGGCCTCACCCCAAGGCCTCCCGCCAAGGCCTCACGCCGAGGCCTCACGTCAAAAAAAGGCCAGGTCACCCATCGTGTGACCTGGCCTTTGCGGCAGAGCCGCCTTCGGGTGCGCGTCAGCTGATGTAGCCGGCCACGTCCGCGATCACGTGGGTGGTGCTGCTCGCGTAGAAGTCCACCTTGCCGTCGGAGCCGACTGGCACGATCACCTGGTTGGCGATGGTCCTGCCCTGCGCCCAGTTCAGGTTGGAGGCCGTCGGACGGCTGCCGCCGTCGGCCCAGGCGGTGAGGTAGCCACTGCCGGTGGTGCCGGTGACGGTGACGGTCAGCACGACGGCCTTGGCGCCGGTGGACGGGATGGCGTCCCGCCCCGAGACCTGCAGGGCCAGCGTCTTGCCGGCGCCCAGCGCCGTTGTCTGACGTGTGTCCAGCAGCCGCAGCGGGGTGACCGTGTCGAAGGTCGAGCCGCTGGTGGAGAAGTAGCCGGAGACGTCGGCGATGACGTGGCTGGTGCCGTGTACGTAGATGCTGACGTTTCCGTCGCTGCCGATCGGCACGACCACCAGGTTGGGGATGGTGGTCCCGGTGGCCGACCAATTGACGTTGGACGCGGTCGGGCGGGTGGCGCCCTCGGGGTAGGCCTCCAGGTAGCCCCCGCCGACGGTCTGGGTGGCCGTCAGGTTGAGCACCGCGGCGGTGGCACCGGTCGGCACGCCTCCATGGCCGCGGACCTTGAGGCTGATCACCGCGTTGGAGATCTTGGTGGTGGTGGAGATGCCGACCTTGGAGCGGGTGTCCAGCAGGCGGGCCGGGGTCAGCGGCGTGTACTTGGAGCCGGAGGTGCCGCTGGTGTAGTAGCCCTGGACGTCGGCGATCAGGTGGGTCGTACTGCTCGTGTAGAGGTCCACGACGCCGTCGTCGGCCACCTTCACGGTCGCCGATGCGGCGATGGTCTGGCTCGCGCCGGTCCAGTTGAGGTTGCTGGTCGACGGCCTGCTGGTGCCATCGGCCCAGGCGATCAACGAACCCGCGCCGGTGGTGCCGGTGACCGTGAGGTTGAGCACGACGGCGGTCACGCCGCTGCTCGGGATCCCCCCGGCGCCCTCGATCTTGACCGGGGCGGTGCCGCCCGCGACGAGGGGCTTGGTGGTGGGGATGGAACTGAGGCCCCAGCCGGTGCCGTTGCGGGTGTCCAGCAGGCGCTTGGGGCTGCTGAGGGGGTGGAAGGTGGAGGCGCCCGTGGCTGCCGTGCCCCGGGCCGCGCACAGTGCGGTGGACAGGGCGGCCCCCCTGGGCGAGCCCAGGCCGGTGACCTCGTCGTAGCCGGCCGCCGCCGTGTAGCCGGTGGCGTACACGGAGTTGTTGCCGCTGGTGACGTCCCAGAAGTTCGTCGGGTAACTGCTGCGCGCGGCCTTGTAGAGGGCGTTGTTCAGGAAGCCGACCCGGCCGTTGGCCTGACAGGCCGTGCCCGCATTCGCCTGGACGATCGCGGCGGCCCAGGTCGGGGCCGCACCGCTGGTGCCGCCGACGATGCCGGGGACAGGAGTGGGCGACTGGCTGTCGTCCTGGAGGTAGACCGGATACCCCTCGGCCGGGTCCGCCAGGGCGGAGACGTCCGGAACGGCACGCTTGGCGGTGGTGGCGACACCGCCCTGGTAGACGACGGGAGCCCAGCGGGAGGAGACGCCGCCACCGGTACCGCCGGCGTCGTTGTTCCACGTCGTCTGGGTCGTGGTGCTGCCCGAGGTGGTCATCGTGGTGCCGCCGACACCGGTGACGTAGGGCTGGCTCGCGGGGTCGTCGACAGCCTTGGCCGTGGAGCCGGTCGCGAGGTAGCAGTCGCTGGAGCCGTCGTCGCCCGAGGCGGCGACGATGCTCTGCCCCTGGGCGGCGGCCTCCGCGAAGACGGTGTTCTCGGCGGACGCGGTCGTGCTGCTCTCGACCGCCTCGCATTCGCCCCAGCTGGTGGAGATGACCTGCGCCTGGTCGTCGGTGACCATCCGCTGGTAGACGTCGAGCACGTTCTGGTCGGTCGCGGACGTGGCGTCCGGGCCCTGGTAGTCGATGATGCTCGCGCCGGGCACCAGACCGATCAGGTCCTCGATGTCGAGCGCGGACTCCACGCCGACCGATCCGTCGGTGGCCGGCGCACCGGCCCCTGATGTCGTGTCGACGTACACGTGGGAGACCGAGGTGTCGGTGCCGACGCAGGACTGGTACGCGGCGATGCTGGCGGCGTCGACGTTCTCCAACTCGAACACGGCCACGGTCTGCCCCGCGCCGGCGGTGGCGGAGCTGGTCATCTTGTAGGCGCCGGCCAGTTTGCCGGGGCTGTAGTAGTCGGTACCGTCGGTGAGGCCCGAGCCGGTGAAGTCGGCGCAGAGCGCCGGGGTGTACGCGTTGGCGGTCACCGTGTGCGAACTGCGTCCGGAGATGCTGCCCTTGACGGCGTCGGGCCTGCTCGTGCGACGCACCGCGGAGTGGCGGCTGCTGACGGTTTCGATGCTGCTCAGGCCGACGATCCCGGTCACCGAGGACGCCACGTTCGCGGGCAACGAGGGGGCCGCGGTGTTGAGGTAGTCGGTGGTGCCGTCCTTGAGCCGGACGTTCCGGAAGCCGGTGCCGAAGGCGTGGGACGCCTTTTCGGCGGTGGCGGTGACCGGGATGGACAGTCCGTCCGGGCTGACCTTGCCGGGAGTGAGACCGGCCGCCTTCAACGCCCGTGAGACTCCGTCGATGGTGGCCCGCGTCGGACCGAAGACCGAGGCGAACTGCCCCTTGCCCAGGTAGTGGTGGTACTGGGCGTTCCCCGGTGTGGACACCGCGGTGACGAAGTCCGCCAGCGACTGCGGGTCACGCGGGGCCATGTTCACGCTGAGGTGCAGCAGGGTTCCCGACGCGGTGGTGCCGGTCACCGTCGCACCCGCCGGGACACGCGGTGCCGTCCCTATTCGCTTCGGTGGGTTCGATCCGGCCGTTCCCCCTTGGGCGACCGCGCCACTGGCGGTCGCGGTGACGACGAGCAGAGCGACGGCAGCGGTGGACGCCGCCGTGATCACCCTTGGCCGTCTGCCGGTCTTGACCGCCGCGCGCCCGGGACGTCCCGGTGCAGCGTGAACCCTCTTGGCCATGCAGAAGTCTCCTAGGAATTGACGCATCGTCACGCCTGCGGCCGTGACGGTGGTCGAAGCGTCACTCGGGTCGGCGGGTGCATCCATGCCTGGAGCGCAGGAGCCATCCTTCTTAACCGGAGTGTGCGCATTTCCTATCAGGACAAGACAGTTGCTGGCACAGTTCGCGGGGGAACCATGAGCGGATCTTTACGCCACCATCGCAACGCGAGCGTGCGCGCCGCATCGGCGAGTGGTGACCGCACTACCGCGGATGGCTGCCGCACCGACTCGCAGGTCGGCGGGAACCGACGTGATCGTCTCCCCGGGTGCGGCGGATCGTGCTCCATGATCACGAGAGCTGCCCGCTCCTCAAGATCCACACCTCACCCGCGAGGTCCCGGCGACCGCCCGGCAGCCGACCTGCAGCCGACCTGCACGCTCGCGGCCACGCGCCCGATCGGCCCGCATTCCAAGGTCACCGCAAAAACCATGGACAGTCGCGCGGCCCTTGCGCGGCGCCGTCCCCGCATCCGGGAAAAGCAAAAGCCCCAGGTCACGGCGAGTGAGTCCTGAGGCTTCCACAGAGCCGCCTTCGGGATTCGAACCCGAGACCTACGCATTACGAGTCGAAAGAACCCCTTGACGATCTTGCTCGATCCTGCTCGATCTGTAGCGTTTTAGCAGGTCAGACGAGGTGTGGCGTACTGCTCTTGCTGGGTCTTTCTCGATCCTTCCCGGTCCTTCTGTTCCCCCAGCGTTCCCCTTGGTTCCCCGGCCGGCCCCGCGCAGAGCAGCCGCGACAGGCGCTGGCAGCAGATGCGCTGGCAAAAGCGGGGAATACGAACCTTGGAGCTACGCACGTCCATTGAGGCGAGTTGGGCTTCGCATCCCCTGCACCCGGGGTGGAGCCAGTGGCCGTTGTCACAGGTCAGCCGCGTGATGACAGCGTAGCGCAGTCGCGAACTGGTGAACCCTGCGACGGATCACGCGCGACCGCCAGCCTATGATCCTCGCCCAGCTCATGCCGTGCAGCCGGGCCCGCCACGGGTCCGGCTGCACCGACGCCGTTCGGTCTACCGGGAGTTGCGCAGACCAGGGATCAAGCGGCGGTCCGTGAGGAACCGATCCAGCTCGAAGCGGCCATGGAGGTCGGGCGGCCAATGGAGCGTCCGAACTCCCCGACGGCTACCGCCGGGTCGAGGTTGCTTTCTCAACGCGGGATGGCCCCGAGGGACGCGGGCGTGAGCACCGTTGCGATCTTGACGGCAGGACCGTTGTCACTGTTCAGGTGTCGGCATCCGGGAGTTCGGGCCAATCAAGCTCCATGAAGCCGGTGTTCTGATCTGCCCACATGTGCCGCAGGTCTCGCACGAACTCGTCCGGCGTGATCGCCTTTTCCGCATTCAGATCTCCTTCGATTGAGAAGGAGAGGCACTCACCAGGTTCATTGAGGAACGGTGGTGGAGAGCTGAGGTCATTCCAAATGCCATATCCGCCGCGAGCCAAGTCGCGCACGAACCAGACGAGATACTCCGTTGTGGCCCAGCCATCACGGTGAGGGCCAGCATCGAAGACGCGCGCACCCTCCTCGGCGGGGAGAACGCCCCACCCGATTCGCCACCATCCAGAGCGGGGGTGCGAATCTTGGACATCGGGCATATCGAAGTACAGCGGCACGATACCCGGCAGAACGGCGAAGACAGCTGCCGCACGGCGCATAGCGTCAGGAACTCGATCTTCGTCTGGGCCTTTCTCTGCCAGGAGCCGTCTCCATGTCTCAAGGGGCGGCGGCTCCATGCCTGCGGAGCGGTGGATGTACCGAGCCCGGTCTTCTGCTTCCTCCAGCACGGCGAACTCGTCGTCGCTGACGGCGCTGATGTCGTAGCTGTTCCGGCCTCGGAGAACAACGCGGGCCTGCATGAGCACATCGCGTGCCCGGAGACCCGGGGCTAGCTGATCCGCCGGCACCTCACAAACCCCGGGGCGCATGAGAATCTCCAACGCGCTCCGAAACAGTTGGCGATCTTGGGCTCGCGACTCAGAGACAGCCGCAGAGACTGCTTTGGCGCTGACGCCAAGCTCAGCGGCGACGGATTCACCTGTATGTCCTGGCCGCAACGTCGCTTCGTAGATCGCTTGGCGGCGCACCCGCCCAATGGCTCCTTGAACGCTCCGCGCCTGCTCAGCCAGGTCGTCTGCGCTTCGAACTCGAGCAATGGGGTCCGCGATCGCCGCCAGCCTCGCCAGAGCGCGCTCTGTACGCAGGCCCTGGGTGTAGTCATCGACGCCATCCGTGGGCGCGACATCAAGCACATCCCTGTCGCGCTGATCAGTCATCCTGAGGTCCACCGTTCCGGTTGAGATCTCCCGCTCGTTTACACATTACCCCCGCCCTGGACTTTATTCCAGGGCGGGGTCTAGCATGCGGACGGCGACGGCAGCCTCACACCGTCCTGCACCCGAACCGACCATGACTGAGGACTATGATCGATGAGCGACAACGTTGGTGTACGTGTCCTACTACTCCTCGTGGCAGCCCTAATCAGCCTGGTCGCCGCCTTGGTAACTGGTGCGCTTGCCCGCTCGGGTGGAGCGAATATGAGCAACGCGATCCAACGCGCGGGTGTCGCCTTCGGAGGCACAGCAACCTTGATCATTCTTGCCATGAGCTCCGTCGGCCTGTTCCCCTCCTGAGGGGCCATCCCGTTTCGTTGGGTAATGAAATTCATGCCGTTTCCGTCCAAGCTGACCAACGGCCACCGAGCAACGTGGCTACTAAGTTGTCCGCGCGGGAGGGTTGTGGGGCTCGGCACGCCACGGGTCGTTGGCTCCGGGGAGGCGACAGTCGAGGACTTTGGCCGCGACAATGGCACCGTACTGGTCGCGCTGTTCCTGGGCGCGTGCATCCTGTCCGTGCTGTAGGTCGCGGATGGTGTGATCGCCTGATGTGTGGTGTCGCTTCCTGCGCATTTCGAGGTTCCAGCGGTCGCAGTCGAAGTAGCCGATGAGATAGATGCCCGCGGTACTGGGGGCGCGCAGGTAGTCGCGGACAAGCTGGTCGGCCAAGGCGGTAGACAGGTCTCGGTGCCAGCACCCCTTGCATTCGATGACTACGGTCAGTGTGCCGTCGCTGCTGCTGGTGGGTGGGGCCGTAGCTTGGATCTGGATGTCGGTACGCCTGCCGGGAAACCCGGAGCGGTCAACTTGGACTTCGCGGTTGATCACGACGCGGTTTCCGCCGATGTCCTGGCGCAGGAGAGCTGCGACCATGTCGCTGAAGTCTTCTTCCCAGCAGGGCCACCAATCGGTGTGATCCACTGTCCAGGTGTCCCGGTTCCACAGGTTGACCACAAGGCCGTTGGACCCCTGAAGCACCGTCTGGAGACGGTCGAGGCTGGCCAGCACGATGTCCTGGAGATGGCGGGCGTCGGTGACGGTGCGCAGGTTGGTGTCTGCGGCCAGGCGCCGAAGTTGCTCCGGTACCAGGGGTTGAGCCTGGAGTTCGGCGACATCGCGGGCCGTGGCCTTGGCGTGCTGACGCAGGTCTGCAAGTTCGGGATAGCGAGTCGCGAGATCGGCCAACTCACGGACCGCTTCCGGGCTGGTCTTGGAGATCAACAGGCCCAGAAGCCCTCGGTGCAGGTTGCTGCGAGCATCGGTATAGAAGCCACCCTCGAACTGGTAGTCCAGGAGCCTGGCGATACCGATGTGGTCGGTAACCATGGTGTACAGGTCAGCGAGGGCAGCCTCGGGCAGTTGTCCGGTCCCGGGCGGCCAGGTTCCCTTGGGGTCGGTGGCGATAAGGCGCTCCAGGAGGGCAGCCAGAGCGTCGGGGGTAGCCAGGGTTGCCCTGATGGTGGGCCAGATCTCGGGCAGTTGTGGTTGTCCCATTAGCGCCGCAGCGGCGCGGGTCCATCGTGAGCTGCTCCGCGCGGCGTCTCGTTGAAGGTCGGGGTCGGTCACTGCGGCGGACAGGATTTCTTGGGCTGGTCGGTCTCCCGCCAGCGCGAGTGAGGTCAGGACGCCAGCCCACTGCACGTCGGTGCGGCTCGGATCGTTGGCCCAGTCTCGCAAGGTCTGAACCGCATCAGGAATGGTGGTGCGGGCGAACGCGGTTGCCAGACTGTTCAGTTCCGGCTCGCTGCAACCGTCTAGTGCCTGGCGGAGCAGGGTCGGCAGTTCGTGGCCGGCCAGTCGGGCGCACTGTGTGATCAGGCTGTGCTGTAGTGCAGTGTCGTCGGAGTCGTGGCAATCGTAGGCCGCCAGCGCCATGGCGGCCCAAGCCGCTCGACGGGGCTGGTCGTCGAATGCCTCAGCCAGGTGTGAGGCATCAAGCAGGGCCAAGGCAGTCAGGGCGGTGGCTGCCCGGTCCCAGTCTGCTGTGGCTGAAGTGGCCACTGCGCCATTGAGGGCTGTTGAGCGGCGGGTGACGGTGACAGCCGCGTCCAGCAGCAAGCGGTGCAGCTCGTTGCCCTCACGTGGGAAAGACGGTGCAGCAGCCACGACGCCCAGCCTGTCCGGTGGCGCTTGGCTGCCGTCCACGGTGCGGTACAGCTCGGTGGTGATGTGTTGCCATAGCCGCTCGGGTGATCCTTCTCCGGTACTGAGCGCGGTGAGAGCAAGCCGTAGGCGGGCTTCGTTGAATGCCAGCAGGTGGCGCTGTTCTTCCTGCTCGCGCTGTTGCCGGTCTTCTTCTTCCGTGCGGGTGTCCCACCGTGCAGTGGCGGCCTTCAGGTCCGGGTAACGCTCACGCAGTTCAAGGGCGGATGACAGGTCCGGATCCGCTGGATCGGGCCACGCTGTCACCAGGCACTCAGCGTGCCGGCGTGCGTCCGGGCTCAGTGTGGGCCACTGCAGAGTCCAGTACACCGAGTCGTCGTTGGAGAACAGGGCAGGGCTGCCTGACCAGGGTAGGAGCCGAGTGACCTGGTGGCCATCACCGCGTTCCAGGACACGCTGGCCCAGCTCTCGGCGGATGTCCGGCCGACTCAGCAGCACCTCGCCCACTGGTTGCGCAAGTTGGTGCCGGTCGTCGAAATCGGCACGTCCCGCCAGGGTGAGCAGGGCATCGGCGGCCTGGTCGAGCCGCCTGTACCGTTGTACAGAGTCGCTGTTGGTGTCGTCTTCGTCGAAGAGCGCGATCGCCTGGGCGAGGATGCGAACTGGCAGTCGCACGGACAACTGCGACTCGCCGGACTGGGTCAGGCCGGCCCGGGGGTGCCGCGAACCCAGAGTCTGGGTCGCCCACGCTACGGCTTCGTCGACGTCTTCGGGTCTCAGCAGGTTCGGGACCTTATGGATCAGGAGCCATGCGGAACGGACCTGCGTGGGGTTATCGGCGGGCGGGATCAGGTCCAGAAATTCGGGCAGCCGCAGATGCTGCGGCCACAACCGCTCCAGCGCGGCCGCCGCCAGGTCCGCGTCACCGCGCCAGGCCAGCGCCCTCAGCAAGGCCAGCCGCTCCGCGTCTTGTTCGAGGACCGCCAGCCGGCCCAGGTCCGCATCGTTGTGCTCGACCAATGACCTGAGGCGGGCCACGTGGTCCGCGTCCAGTTCGTCGCCGAGTGCTTGGACGGCTAGGCGGCGCAGTTTCGGATCGATCCCCTGTGTCTCGGCCAACGTCAGCAGCTGGTCGTTGAGCTCGGGCAGTTGGCAGGCTCGCGCGATGCGGAGCACTGTGGAGAGCAGCGGAGGTGCAGCCGGGAGAGACAGATGAGGACGGAGCTGAGAGGACAGCCCTGGGTGCTTCAGGCGGTGCATCAGCCCTCGGTCCAGTTGGACCGTGTCATCGCTGGAAACTAGGTCGAGGAGCCGGTCCACCACGGCCTCGCGCTGCTGATCGCGGAGTGCCGTGAGGTCAGCCAGCAACAGCACTTCGGGGTCGTACCTCAGGACTTCGGCGAACAGCTCCGTATCGTCCATCACCCGCCACGCGGCCACCTCGCGGTGTCGTTCCACAACATGACGGGACGTTCCGTCACCGATCCATAGCAACTGCCCCTGCGCGGCGTCGTGCATGTCGTGCCGTGCCAGGAACTGGGCAGCCAGGTACTGCTGGTAGCTGTCATGGGCGAAGGCCCAGCGGCGCAGCCCGACCTCGACCATCAGCCCGGAATCCACCAACGCCAGCAGTTCCCGCATCCCGCAATGGTAGAAAACCCCCGCCGCTCCCGGCTCGTCACCGCCGTCAAGATCAGCCAGTGCCACGTCAGTCTCCATGGCACTCGAGGTGTCATGGATCGCTGCATAGTGGCCGAACTGCATGGCGGCAGCCACTCGGCTCGCGAGTGCCGTCAAGTGATCGGGGGCCAGCGGATTTCCGTCGCGGTGGCCATGGGAGCTCAACTGCCGGCAGGCAAGCCGATAGGCGTCAGCCACCGTCGAAGGCAGGCCCCATCCTTCCCGTTCGGCTTCCAGCAAGGGTTTCAAGGTGATCGGGGACCAGGCCAGAGCCACCGCACCCTTCTGCTCCAGCCGCCGAGTGACTCTACGGCCGTCGAGACGATCGCAGGCGGCGGCCGTCTCCACATCGGACCGGGTCAGCGGCGTCACACCAACTACCGATACCGCCTCAGGCGCCCACAGCGACTGGAGATGCCCTTCCAGACCGCGGGGCCACCGGCCCGAACGGCAGGCGATACGCAGCCGTAGTCGACTTCTCCGCTCGTGGCCGAGCTCTTCCAGACAGCCGACCAGAATGTCATCGAGAACCCCGAGTCGGTCCAGCCCCTCGTCAAGGCTGTCCAACAGGACGTATCCCGGATCGCCGTCAGAAGCCCGCTCCAGGACCGCGTCCAAATCCCTCCGCGCACTGACCGCTTCGTAGAACCGTCCCCGCGCACTCAGGTCGACCAGCTCCACGACGTGCCCTTCGGACTGCAGCGCCGCGGCTTCCTCAATGATCAAGTCACTCTTGCCGCAACCGCGCTCGCCCCACACCACAAGCAGATTGTCCTCCCGCCGACCGGCAAGCGGGACCCCTGCTCGCTCCCACGGCAGGTCTACCAGCCAGCCAAAGCGGTCAACTTGTGGCGCCGAGCCAATCGCGTGCACACGGCGGATCCAGGGGTATCGGCCCCCGTCCTCCCCGACCTCGGCCATACCTCTTGCCCCGTCCATATCCGCAGACATTACGCGCGGTATGACCCCATGGGGACCAGAAGCACCGGACCGTTCTCCATACCCGGAGACAGCACACGCTGCCCATCTCCTTACTCGCCTTCGCAGCCCATACGAGCGCAAGGTGGGCACGGCCACCATGCGAGCCAGCCGTAGGCCATCCAGCTCCCAGCCCTGCCCTGCGTCGGCTGTCCTGTGGTCAGCCGACCAGAACTCGCAAAGCCTCATCGTTGATGAACACCCGGTCGTACTTCCCGTCGCCGTACTGGCGCAGCAGGTCGAGACTGACGAGCTTCTTCACAGCATTACTGACCGTCTGGTAAGTCACGTTGTACCTCTTCGATGCCCAGGTGATCGTGAGCATGGGGTAGCCGATCAGGTCCTCTGCGATGCGCAAGGTGACACCAGTGGACTTAGCCTGGTGCAGTGTGCCGAGCATCCGCTTCTTGAGGTCAACGAGCGTCCTGATGCGGTCCACGGCCTCTTTCGCCTGGGCAGTCGCCGCGGCGCAGATGAATTGGATCCACGGCTCGAAGTCGCCCGTTGCGCTGACCTCGAAGAGTAGATCCTGGTAGTCGCGTCGCCGGACCTCCAGCCAGGGCGACAGCGCAACGACGGGGTGCGCGAGCTCCCTCGCCCTCATTAGCTGGAGGAGCATCACGAGTCTGCCCAGGCGGCCGTTGCCATCATTGAACGGGTGCAGGGTCTCGAACTGGTAATGCCCGACAGCCATGCGCGCGATGAGGTGCATTTCGGGGCTGGCGTCGTTGACCCAAGCCTCCCAGTCGAGCAGTCCGTCCCTAAGGTGGTGGCCGTGTGGACAGGGAACAAAGCGTGCGGCCTCGACAGCGGCACTCTGGACGCCGATGAATGCGTCCGTCGTGCGTACATGTCCAGCCTGTGTGGTGCTACTGGACGTCCCGCTGACAAGGATGCCCTGCAGGTACTCCAGTAGCGCAACCGTGACCGGCCGATCCTTGATCGCTTCGGTAGCGATCTCAGCGACCTGGATGTAGTTACGGACCTCAGCTACGTCAGAACTGATGTCGGAGGCGTCCTCGAAGTCCGCTTGGAGGACTTCTTCCATCCCCACGTAGGTGCCCTCGATCGCGGAGGTGCTGCGGGCCTCCCGCAGGATCGCGAGTCGTGCCAGCAGTTCGGGATTGGGAAGCTCATTGACGGCCTGGTCCGCACGGGCGATCCAGCTCGCCGCCTGGGCGATGGCCAGGTGTGTCGGGGTACTGAGGTTGTCAAGCCGCTTGGGTAGCTGAGCAGGCAGGAACGCGTGAGTGTTGTACTCGCTCTGCGTGCGAGGGTCGAACCCGTTGATCGGAACGAGGGACCCGATCGGGGATTGACTGAGTCGAGAGATGTCCACAAAATTCAAGTCTACAAGGTCATACTTGAAAAGAAGGCCGCCGTTTTCAAGTCGCCACACGACAGCGCAGACAACCTGCCTGAGCTGGTGCTTAGCACGCATCTAGGCGGATGCCGACAACGCCAGACACCTTGAAGAGCTGGACCAAGAATTCAAGTCGATGCGCGAGCAGCCCCAGGCGGGCAGCTCACGCCCGGTAGTCGGCCGCACCAGATCCACCCCACCGCCACCCCACCCCCAGGTGGCGAACAGATCACGCACGTCGATGACAGTCGCAACTGTTTCCATACAGAACATAAGCGCCATAGCGCAGATAAGGGGCGCTCACCGTTCCCCCAATGTTCCCCTCAGGCACGAAAAAGCCCTCCGCGAACCTCGCGGAGGGCCTCACAACCTTCTGACCTGCACTTTTAAGAGCCGCCTTCGGGATTCGAACCCGAGACCTACGCATTACGAGTGCGTTGCTCTGGCCATCTGAGCTAAGGCGGCGTGCCGTGCACACCATGGTGCGATCAGCAACGTCGGTAAGTCTACACAGTTTCCGGGGGTGCTCCGCACCAGCCCTGGGGGCACCCCCGGACGCTCCGGTGACCTGGGCTAGGAGCAGCGTTTGCCGTTCTTCGGCGGGGTCCCGTGGAGCAGGTACGTGTCGATGGCGGAGTCGACGCAGGAGCTGCCGCGGCCGTACGCGGTGTGGCCGTCGCCCTCGTAGGTGAGCAGGCGGGCCGAGGAGAGCTGGGCGGCCAGGGCACGGGCCCAGCGGTAGGGGGTGGCCGGGTCGCGCGTGGTGCCGACCACGACAATCGGAGCGGCGCCCCGCGCCTCGATGCGGTGCGGCTCACCCGTGGCGCCGACCGGCCAGTACGCGCAGTTGAGGGAGGCCCAGGCGAGGCCCTCGCCGAAAACGGGGGACGCCTTCTCGAAGCTCGGGACGGCCTTTTCCACCTCCTCCGGACCGGCGAAGGCGGGCGGGAGGTCGAGGCAGTTCACGGCCGCGTTGGCGGACATCAGGTTGCTGTAGCGGCCGCCGGCGTCCCGTTCGTAGTAGCTGTCGGCGAGGACCAGGAGACCCGCGCCGTCCTTGTCCTTGATCGCCGACGTCAGCGCCTCCCGCAGCTGTGCCCAGGAGCTCTCGTCGTACATCGCCGCGATGACGCCGGTCGTGGCGAGGGCCTCGCCGAGCGTGCGGCCGTCCGGGTCGCCGGTGGGGACCGGGTGCGCGTCCAGCCTCCGGAAGAAGGCCGTGAGGTTGCGGCCGACCTGGGCCGTCGTCGTGCCCTTCGTGCCGAGCGGGCAGTCCGGCTGCTGCACGCAGTCCTTCGCGAACGACTGGAACGCCGTCTCGAAGCCCGCCGTCTGGTCGAGGTTCATCCGGCGCGCGGGCAGCGAGGGGTCCATCGCGCCGTCCAGCACCAGCCGCCCGGAGCGACCGGGGAACAGTCCCGCGTACGTCGCCCCCAGCAGCGTCCCGTACGACGCCCCCACGTAGTTCAGCTTCGCGTCCCCCAGTACCGCCCGCACGATGTCCATGTCACGGGCCGTCTCGACCGTCGACACATGCCGCAGCAGCTTCGCGGAGTGCGCGCCGCACCCTTCCGCGAACCTCTTGTAGGCGTCGACGAGTTCCGTGATCTCATGCGCGTCGTCGGGGGTGCTGTCCGTCTCCGTGTACGCGTCCATGTCCCGCCCGTCGAGGCATTCGACGGGCTCGCTGCGGGCGACTCCGCGCGGGTCGACCGCGACCATGTCGTAGCGGGCCCGCACCGCGGCGGGGTAGCCGATGCCGGCGTACGCCTGGAGGTAGCCGATCGCCGAGCCGCCCGGCCCGCCCGGGTTCACGAACAGCGACCCGATCCGTTCGCCCGGACCGGTGGCCTTCTTGCGGGACACGGCGAGCCGGACGTCCCCGTCGGCCGGCCGGTCGTAGTCGAGCGGGGCCTTCAGCGTCGCGCACTGGAAGCCTGGCACCCCGCAGCTGCGCCAGCGCGCCTTCTGCCCGTAGTACGGCGCGAGCGCGGCCGGCGTCGACCGCGGCAGCGGGGCCAGCGCCACGTCGGCGGCGGACGTGGCCGAGGTGGCCGTACTCGTCGAGGCGCCGACGGAGCAGGCCGAGACGAGAAGTGCGGTGGCCAGAAGGGTGCCGCCGGTGCGGAGGGAGCGGGAGCTGCGCCTGGTGTGCATCAGGCGAGAGTAACTCTGCGCGGTTTACTGATTGCCCTCTGTGTAAACAAAGCCTCGTACGAGTGACGGGGTCAACCGGCTCTGAGCGCCATCGTCATGGCCTCCACCGCGAGCAGCGGGGCCACATTGCGGTCGAGGGCGTCGCGGCACGCGCCGATCGCCTCGATACGCCGGAGCGTGGTCTCCGGGGAGCTGCCGCGGGCGAGCCGCTCCAGGGCGTCCTCGGCGTCCGCGTTGGCGATCGCCACCCGGGAGCCGAGCTGGAGGGCGAGGACGTCACGGTAGAACGCGGTGAGGTCGGTCAGGGCCAGGTCGAGGCTGTCGCGCTGGGTACGTGTGCGGCGGCGCTTCTGGCGGTCCTCCAGATCCTTCATCACGCCCGCGGTGCCGCGGGGCATCCGGCCGCCCTGGGAGGCTCCCATCGCCGCCTTCAGGTCCTCGGTCTCCTTGCCGTCCATCTCCTCGGCGAGCTGCTTGGCGTCGTCGGCCGCCGCGTCGACCAGCTCCTGTGCCGCCCTGAGACAGCCGCCGACGTCCTCGACGCGCAGCGGGAGCTTCAGCACGGCGGCGCGGCGCTCGCGCGCGGCCGGGTCGGTGGCGAGGCGGCGGGCCCGGTCGACATGGCCCTGGGTGGCGCGGGCGGCGGCCATCGCGGCGGCCGGCTCGACGCCCTCCCGGCGCACGAGCATGTCGGCGACGGCCTCCACGGAGGGGGTGCTCAGGTTCAGGTGGCGGCAGCGGGAGCGGATCGTCGGCAGGACGTCCTCGATGGACGGCGCGCACAGCAGCCAGACCGTGCGGGGGGCGGGCTCCTCCACGGCCTTGAGGACCGCGTTGGCCGACTTCTCGTTCAGCCGCTCGGCGTCCTCGACGAGGATGATCTGCCAGCGGCCGTTCGCCGGCGAGGTGAACGACTTCCTGACGGTGTCCCGCATGTCGTCGGCGAGGATCTGGGTGCCGACGGCGGCCACGGAGGTGACGTCGGCGTGGGTGCCGATGAGTGCCGTGTGGCATCCGTCGCAGAATCCGCAGCCGGGCACTCCCCCGAGGGCCCGGTCGGGACTGACGCACTGCAGCGCGGCGGCGAAGGCCCGCGCCGCCTGGTTCCGGCCCGCCCCGGGAGGTCCCGTGAACAGCCAGGCATGGGTCATCTTCGACGCCTCGGGCGGCGGGGCATCGGTGGCGATGGCGGTGACCAGGGCGTCGGCGTCCCGAGCGGCGGCCGCGAGCTGCTCGCTCACCCGCTCCTGGCCGACCAGGTCGTCCCATACGGTCATGGGTCACGCCGCCCTTTCATTGCGTCCGGTGCTTCGGTCCATTGTGGGGGCGAGCACTGACAACGGTCCGACGGCCGGTTGTCGGCTGCGGGCGGGTGGGGGGGTGGTGGGGGGCGATCGCGCAGTTCCCCGCGCCCCCCTGAGTGGGTACGGTCCAAGCCCGCCGAACAACACCCACTCAGGGGCGCGGGGAACTGCACGACCAGCCACGACGCACCCGCACCCGCGAGACGGACCGCTACCGTCCCCGCCGCCGGCCCCGATCGTCGCCGTATCCCTCGTCGTGCGGGCCGAGCAACTCGTCGGCCAGCGACGGCAGATCGTCCAGCGGCGTCTCCTCGGCCCAGTCCGACCGCGCCCTGCGCCGAGGCGTTCCCGTCTCGTCGACCTGCGGCAGCTCCCGCGTCCGCTCCTCGTCCCGGAAGTACCCCGGCGGCACCCGATCCGCAGGCCCGCCCCCGGAAACAGGCGGCAGCACAGCGGTCTCGTCCGCCGCACCCGGAGGCACCGGCGGCAACACAGCCGTCTCCTCGGCAGACCCCGGAGGCACCGGCGGCAGCACCGCCGTCTCGTCCGCCGCACCCGGCGGCACCGGCGGCTGCGGCAGTTCGGTCGTCGCCTCGGAGTCGGCGCCGCCGGAGGCGGAGCCCGGCTCACCGCTGCTCCCCTCCTCCTTCTCCGCCTTGTCCATGCGGACGCGGGGCAGCACGGCCGTCTCGTCCACCGGGCCGCCCGACGCGTTCGTCGGCGTCACGACAGGCGTGGGCACGGTCGCCGCGTCCATTCCCGCCCGGGGAGCGGCGGGCTGCTGGGGCCCCGCCTCCGCCGCCGCGGCCGCCGACTCGGCGAGCCGCCGGGCCTGCTCGGCCCTCAGCAGCGCCTCCTCGGCCTTGCGCTGCTTCTCCAGCCGGCGCTCCTCGGCCTCGGCGCGCAGTCGCGCCTCCTCTTCGGCCCGCTTGCGGGCGGCCTCCTCCTGGGCCTTGCGCCGGGCCTCCTCCTCCGCGCGTGCCTTCTCCTCGGCGAGGAGGCGTGTCCGCTCCTCCTCGGCCCGCCTGCGCGCTTCCTCGGCCCGCAGCCGGGCCTCCTCCGCCTGGCGTTCGGCCTCGCGGCGCTGGGCCTCCTCCAGCTCGCGGCGCTTGCGCTCCTCCTCCTCGGCCTTCAGCCGGGCGAGCTGCTCCTGGCGCTCACGCTCCAGGCGCTCCTCCTCGGCCTTGCGCGCGGCCTCTTCCTCGGCCCTGCGCCGCGCCTCCTCCTCGGCCTTGCGGCGGGCCTCCTCCTGCTCCCGGATCTCCTGCTCGGACAGCGGCAGCATCTGGTCGAGGCGGTGCCGTACGACGGTGGTGACGGCCTCGGGCTCCTGTCCCGCGTCCACGACCAGGTACCGGCCGGGGTCGGCGGCGGCCAGCGTGAGGAACCCGGACCGCACGCGCGCGTGGAACTCCGCGGGCTCCGACTCCAGCCGGTCCGGAGCCTCGGTGAACCGCTCGCGGGCGATCTCCGGGGACACGTCCAGCAGGACCGTCAGATGCGGCACCAGACCGTCCGTCGCCCAGCGGTTGATGCGGGCGATCTCCGTCGGGGACAGATCGCGCCCGGCGCCCTGGTAGGCCACCGAGGAGTCGATGTACCGGTCGGAGATCACGACAGCGCCGCGCTCCAGCGCGGGCCTGACCACGGTGTCCACGTGCTCCGCGCGGTCCGCCGCGTACAGCAGCGCCTCCGCGCGGTGCGAGAGCCCGGCGCTCGACACGTCCAGCAGGATCGACCGCAGCCGCTTGCCGACCGGGGTCGCCCCCGGCTCGCGCGTCACCACGACCTCGTGGCCCTTGGCCCTGATCCACTCGGCGAGCGCCTCGGCCTGGGTGGACTTCCCGGCTCCGTCCCCGCCTTCCAGGGCGATGAAGAACCCTGTGGCGGCGGGCACCGTCTCCGGGTCGTCGCCGCCGAGCAGCGCGTCCCGCAGGTCGTGCCGCAGGGGGACACCGGACCGGTCGTCGACCTTGGCGAGCACGAGTGCGGCCACCGGCAGCAGCAGCGCCCCGACCAGCATCAGGGTGAACGCGGCACCGCCGTGCGCGAACACGAACTTGCCGTTCACCAGCCGGTGCGGTCCGATCGCCGCGGCCACCACGGGGGCGACCAGCGCGCCGAGCGCCACACCGACCCGCACGACCGCGTGCAGGTGCTCGGTGGTCCGCGCCCGCCGGTACTCCTCGGTCTCCTGGTCGAGCAGGGTGTGCCCGGTGTTGGCCGCGACGCCCGCGCCGACACCGGCCAGCGCGTCGATCAGCAGCACGGTGGTGACGTCCGGGACGAGCCCGGCGGCCAGCAGGGCGACGCCGGTGAAGGCGATCGCCAGCGCGAGCAGCCGGCGCCGCGAGAGCGTGACCAGCACCTTGGGTGCCGTACGGACACCGACCACGACACCGCCGGTCAGCGCGAGCACCATCAGCCCGTACAGCACCGGGCCGCCGCCCAGGTCCTTGGCGTGCAGCACGGCGGTGGCCACGGCGGCCGCTATCGCCCCGGCGACGGCCGCGCAGGCCGGCACCAGCAGCGGGATCGCACCGGTTCGGCCCTTGTCGACACCGGTGCCGGTCTTGGGCCGGCGCAGTCCCTCCAGCGGCGAACGCGCGCGCGGGGTGCGGGTGTCGGGGAGCTCCAGGAAGGTCACCACGGACAGGGACGCGGCGAACAGCCCGGCCGCGACGTACGAGGCGAGGGCCGCCTGGTGCTGACCGAACCAGTCGATGCCGGAGCCCAGCAGGTTGTTGAGCAGGCTCGCGGCGACCAGCACGGCACCGGCCAGCGGGATCGCCACGAAGGTCGTCCGCAGCGACAGGCGGCGCAGGGCGTCCAGGTGGTCCGGCAGCGGTCGTACCGTCGCCCCCTCCGGAGGCGGAGCCGGCAGCAGGGCGGGCGCCGCGCTCTCCCTGCACACGGTCCAGAAACGCTCGGCGACACCGGTCACGAAGACGGTCACCAGGAGCATCGCGAGGGCGTCGGCCGGCATCCAGTCGATCCACAGCGGCGCGACGATGAGCAGCGCGAGCCGGACTCCGTCGGCGCCGACCATGGTCCAGCGGCGGTCGAGCGGCCCCTCCTGCGAAGTGAGCGAGGTCAGCGGGCCCAGCAGGACGGCGCCGAAGAGCAGCGTCGCCAGGATGCGCGTACCGAAGACGGTCGCCACTGCGAACGCCACGCCGCGGTAGCCGCCGCCGAACGAACCCTCGGCGATCGCCGCCTGAAGGGCCAGCAGTACCAGCACCAGCAGCGCGAGGGTGTCGCCGATCCCGCCGACGAGCTGGGCGCTCCACAGGCGTTTGAGCTGGGGCCTGCGCAGCAGGGCGCGGACCGCTCGCTCGCGGGAGTCCGCGACCAGGGCGTCGTCGGGGGCCGGTTCAGGGGCCGTTGGCTGCTCCGCACGAGTCATGCGTTCAGCCTATCGGGAGCCACCGACAGCCCGGGGTGCCCGTCCTGACGTGCGCACGTCCCGACACCAAAGTGATGCCGGGACGTTCGCAATGCGAAGCCTCGGTGGAGGAACAGCGCCGGACTCAGTCCTCGGACGCCGCCTTCGAAGCCGCCGCCTTCTTCGCGGTGGCGGTCGTCTTCTTCGCCGTCGTCTTCTTCGCTGCCGTCGTCGTCTTCTTCGCCGCGGTCTTCTTGGCGGCCGTCGCCTTCTTGGCCGGGGCCTTCTTCGCGGGCGCCTTCTTGGCCGTCTTCTTGGCCGGGCCCTTCGCCCGCTTCTCGGCGAGCAGTTCGAAACCGCGCTCCGGGGTGATCTCCTCGACGCTGTCGCCGGAGCGCAGGGTCGCGTTGGTCTCCCCGTCGGTCACGTACGGCCCGAAACGACCGTCCTTGACCACGACCGGCTTCTCGCTGACCGGGTCGGTGCCCAGCTCCTTCAGCGGCGGCTTCGCGGCGGCCCGGCCGCGCTGCTTGGGCTGGGAGTAGATCTCCAGCGCCTCTTCGAGGGTGATCGTGAAGAGCTGGTCCTCGGTCTGGAGCGAGCGCGAGTCCGTGCCCTTCTTCAGGTACGGACCGTAGCGCCCGTTCTGCGCGGTGATCTCCTGGCCCTCGGCGTCGACGCCGACGACCCGCGGCAGCGACATCAGCCTGAGGGCGTCCTCCAGCGTCACCGTGTCCAGCGACATCGATTTGAACAGCGAGGCCGTACGCGGCTTCACGGCGTTCTTGCCGGTCTTCGGGGTGCCCTCGGGGAGCACCTCGGTGACGTACGGGCCGTAGCGGCCGTCACGGGCGATGATCTGGTGGCCCGTCACCGGGTCGGCGCCGAGCTCGAAGTCGCCGCTCGGCTTGGCGAGCAGCTCCTCGGCGAGCTCGACGGACAGCTCGTCCGGCGCCAGGTCCTCGGGCACGTCGGCCCGCTGGTGGTTCTCGGAGTCCTTCTCGCCGCGCTCGATGTACGGGCCGTAGCGGCCGACCCTGAGCACGATGTCGTTGCCCACCGGGAAAGAGGAGACCTCGCGCGCGTCGATCGCGCCCAGGTCGGTCACCAGCTCCTTGAGACCGCCGAGGTGGTCCCCGTCGCCGTTGCCCGCGTCGGCCGCGCCGCCGGTCGCGCCGCTCTCGCCCTCACCGAAGTAGAAGCGCCTCAGCCACGGCACCGACTGCGCCTGCCCGGCCGCGATGCGGTCGAGGTCGTCCTCCATGCGGGCGGTGAAGTCGTAGTCGACGAGCCGCCCGAAGTGCTTCTCCAGGAGGTTGACCACGGCGAAGGACAGGAAGGACGGCACGAGTGCCGTGCCCTTCTTGAAGACGTAGCCGCGGTCGAGGATCGTGCCGATGATCGAGGCGTACGTCGACGGACGGCCGATCTCGCGCTCTTCGAGCTCCTTGACCAGGCTGGCCTCGGTGTAGCGGGCCGGGGGCTTGGTGGCGTGCCCGTCGACCGTGATCTCCTCGGCGCTCAGGGCGTCGCCCTCGGCGACCTGCGGCAGCCGGCGCTCACGGTCGTCCAGCTCGGCGTTCGGGTCGTCGGCGCCCTCGACGTAGGCCTTGAGGAAGCCGTGGAAGGTGATCGTCTTGCCGGAGGCGCTGAACTCGACGTCCCGGCCGTCGGCGGCGGTGCCGCCGATCTTCACGGTCACGCTGTTGCCGGTCGCGTCCTTCATCTGCGAGGCGACGGTGCGCTTCCAGATCAGCTCGTAGAGCCGGAACTGGTCGCCGGTCAGGCCGGTCTCGGCCGGGGTGCGGAAACGATCACCCGACGGACGGATGGCCTCGTGCGCCTCCTGGGCGTTCTTGACCTTCCCGGCGTACGTGCGCGGGGCCGACGGCAGGTAGTCGGCGCCGTAGAGCTGGGTGACCTGGGCGCGGGCGGCGGCGACCGCCGTGTCGCTGAGGGTCGTGGAGTCCGTACGCATATAGGTGATGAAGCCGTTCTCGTACAGCTTCTGGGCCACCTGCATGGTCGCCTTCGCGCCGAAGCCGAGCTTGCGCGAGGCCTCCTGCTGGAGGGTCGTCGTACGGAAGGGGGCGTACGGCGAGCGGCGGTACGGCTTGGACTCGACCGAGCGGACCGCGAACCGCGTCTGCTCCAGGGCGGCGGCGAGCGCGCGGGCGTTCGCCTCGTCGAGGTGGAGGGTGTTCGCGCTCTTCAGCTGTCCCAGGGAGTCGAAGTCACGGCCCTGCGCGACCCGCCTGCCGTCGACGGTCTGCAGGCGGGCGACCAGCGACGACGGGTCCGAGGGGTCTCCCGCGCGGCCGGTCGCGAAGGTGCCCGTCAGGTCCCAGTACTCGGCGGAACGGAACGCGATGCGCTCGCGCTCCCGCTCCACGACGAGCCGGGTCGCGACCGACTGGACACGGCCGGCCGACAGGCGCGGCATGACCTTCTTCCACAGGACCGGCGAGACCTCGTAGCCGTAGAGGCGGTCGAGGATGCGGCGGGTCTCCTGGGCGTCGACCAGCTTCTGGTTCAGCTCGCGCGGGTTGGCGACGGCGGCCTGGATCGCGGCCTTGGTGATCTCGTGGAAGACCATCCGCTTGACCGGGACCTTGGGCTTGAGCACCTCCTGGAGGTGCCAGGCGATGGCCTCGCCCTCGCGGTCCTCATCGGTGGCGAGGAAGAGCTCGTCGGAGTCCTTCAGCAGGTCCTTGAGCTTCTTGACCTGCGCCCTCTTGTCGGCATTGACGACATAGATGGGCTCGAAGTCGTGCTCGACGTCCACGCCGAGGCGGCGGACCTCGCCGGTGTACTTCTCGGGCACCTCGGCGGCGCCGTTGGGGAGGTCGCGGATGTGCCCCACGCTCGCCTCGACGACGTATCCGGGGCCGAGATAGCCCTTGATCGTCTTCGCCTTGGCAGGCGACTCGACGATGACGAGTCGGCGGCCGCCCTGTGCGGTCTCGCTGGTCGGGGACAACTTCGCTCTTCTCTCCGGTCGACGCTGGGCTCTCCCCAGGTCTTGGTTCCCGGGGTCGGGTCATGCTGACGCTGCGGAGTGTGACGGTACATCCCGCCCCCGTGTCAAACGGGAAAAGCCCGCAACGGCCACTCGAACGGTAACCCGACTACCGCCATTCCTGCCGCCCGGAGTACCCACCGGCCTTTTCGAGCTCATCCGGAGGGCGATCTCCCCATTACCGGTCGACCCTCTTGTGAAGACGTCCCGGCAGCCGTCCCGGATGCCGCCCGAGCAGCCGTCCTAGAGTCGGGTGAAGCACCACGCGGCGAGGGCCAGCGCAATGAGCGAGGCCAGAGTCGCGAGGGTCGCGGATGCGACGGGACTCACACCGTGGGCGACGCCTTCACCCTGGCGTACCCGGGCCGCGGTCCACACCAGCAGCCCTCCTCCGAACAGGGCGAACACCATTCCCGCGAAGATCGCCGGTCCGCTCTCCATGGTTCCCCGTGCCCCTTTTCTCCCGCTCCGCGCGTGTGTCTGCGACGGAGACTGGCACGCGCGGACGGCGGACAGACGAACCCCGGGTGAACGCCGCACCGACACGGTCTTCGGTTCCCCCTGACCGGTCCCCGCCACGCCCCCGCCACGCCCCCGACCGACCGCCGGCCCGCCGACGGAGCCACCGCGATCGCCCGCGGATCGCGCCCGGTCCCGCGCGGATCCCGTCCGGATCCCGTTCCGGATGCCGTCCGGTTCTCGTTCGCTTCTCGTCCGGTTCTCACCCGGATCCCGCACTTGTGGGACCGGACACGCACCGGATTCGGCACGGAAAGCGGCCGGATTCAGACCGCGCCGGGCGGGGGTATCTTCCCGCTCGACTTCTTGTTGTCGGTCAGGCTGACCGTGCACACGATCTTGTTGAATCCCTTCTTCCAGTCGTCCTCGTCGGCCACCCAGCCGTACACAAGGCGCTCCTGGTCGGGCGCCCAGGCCGACTCGAATTTGTTGCCGCACAACTTCGTCGCGTTGTCGGTGCCCTTCTTGTGGCTCATTCCGGCCGGGGCCTGAACTGTGCCGATCACCTGGTCGGTGTGGGGTTTCGAGCAGTCGGTGAGCGGAGCCTTGTAGCCGTCGTCGAGCTGCTGGTACACCCAGCAGTCGCCGAGGCTCATCTGACCCACCCACAGGTCCGTCCCGAGGTCCCGGAAGCGGCCCACCTCACCGCCTATCGCGGCATGGCGGCCGAGCACGAGACATGCCGTACCGCTGCCCGCCGCACCGAAGCCCTCCTCGGTGGGCACGACGGCGTAGCCGGCCGCGTCCGGCAGCGCGTCCACGACGGCCCGGGTCAGGTTCGCGCAGCGTTTCGCGCCCTGAGCCCTGGCGTCGGCGAAGTCGGTCGCCGTGTCGACCGCCACCACCTGGCCGTCCGGCCAGTCGTCCGCGCAGTCCACGACCCCCAGGTTCGGTGCCGACCTGAACGGCGTCCCCGACCACACCGCCTGCACGCAGTCGCCGGTCTCCAGGGGCTGGTCGAGCCCGACGACGTCGCCGTACGGCAGCACGGGCCCCGTGGGCGACGCCCCCTGTGACGTACGCCCGCTCGCGCTCGGCGAGGACTTGGTCGCGGTGTTCTTCCGGCCGTCGTCCCCGGTCAGCGACACGATCGCCCACGCGCCGCCGGCGATGACGAGGAGCACACCGACGACGAGCGCGACGACCGCGAGGCGCTTGCTGGCGGCGGGACGGGGTGGTGGGGGCGGAGGCTGGGGCGCAGGGAACGGCGCCATGCCTCCGGGGCCGCCGTGAGCGGTGGGCGCACCGGACGTACCGAGGGTGTCGGATCCGCCCGCCGCGCCGTATCCGCCCGAGCCGCCGTATCCGCCCGTCGGTCCGCTCCCGTACGGCTGCGAGTACGGGAGCGGCGTCGGAGCACCCTCGCCGTAGGGCGGCGGGCCGGCGTACGGGTTGGCCTGGCCGCCGCCAGGGGGCGGCTGCGGAGGCCCGCTCCCGTAGGGGCCGGGCCGGGCTTCACCGCGTGCGTACGGACCGGCCGGCGCATAGGGGTTGCCGGGTTCCGGTGTGTGCCCGGCGGCGGGTGGCCATGCGCCGTACGGCGGCGCCGGTGGCGAGCCGGAGGGCGTTCCCGGCGTGCCCGGCGTGGCCGGTCCCCTGGCGTGGAAGGCACCGTCGGCCGACCCTGCTCCGGCCGGGCCCGCGTCGACCGGACCGTCGCCTCCCGGTGCGGCCGCACCCCCCGCACGGGCTGCGGCGGAACCGGCGCCGGCCGCGTCCACCGGGGTGTGCGGTGTCTGTGGAGTGCCCGGAGCCGAACCCCAGCCCCCGGCCGACGGACCGAACCCTCCCCCGGGATACCCGTATCCCGGCCCCGACGCGACCGCACCGGCACCCGCACCCGCGGCCCCGCCCCACGCATCCGCCGTCCCCTGCAGGACCCGCTCCAGCCCCCGCTTCACCGCCTCCGGCGAGAACCTGCGCACGGGATCCTTGACCAGCAGTCCCAGCAGCACCGGCGTCAGTTCGCCGGACCGGACGGGCGGGGTGGGGTCCTCGCCCAGCAGAGCCGTCAGCGTGGCGAACTCGCCGTGGCGGTCGAAGGGGCCGCGGCCCTCGACGGCGGCGTACAGCGTGGCGCCGAGGGAGAACAGGTCGGCGGCCGGAGTGGGCGGTTCGCCCCGTGCGCGCTCCGGCGCGAGATATCCCGGCGTGCCGAGGATGCCCGCGGTCGCGGTGAGCCGGGGTTCGCGGGACTCGGGCTGGAGGGCGATGCCGTAGTCGGTGAGCAGCACGCGCGCGTGAGGGTCGCCCGAAGCGTCCGGTGCCAGAAGGATGTTGGCCGGTTTCACATCCCGGTGGAGGATGCCGACGCGATGTCCCGCGGTGAGGGCGTCGAGGACAGCGAGACCGACACGGGCCGCCTGCTCGGGCGACAGCGGCCCGGAACGCCGTACCTGGGCCTGGAGGTCGATCGCGTCGGGCACGTACTCCATGACGATCCACGGCAGCCCCTCGTACACCACCACGTCGTGCACCGTCGCCACATGCGGATGACCGCGCAGCCGGGCCGCGTGCCGGGCCTCGCTGCGGGCCCGGGCGATGCGCTGGGCCGTCTCGCCGGCGTCCATGGGCGCGTCCGGAAGCGCGATCTCCTTCATCGCGACCTCGCAGGCCAGCTCGTCGTCGTACGCCAGCCACACGCGGCCCATGCCGCCCGCGCCGAGCGTACGCAGCAGGCGGTACCGGCCGTTGATGGTCCTGCCTTCACCCTGATCCGGCGTATCCCCCGCCATCACGCCTCCCCCCGAGACCCGGACACCGGGTCCGAGACAGCGCGCCTCCCCCGAGAACGCGTCAGCTCTGTCTCTCGAAGGTAGCTTCGCACCCACCACTGACAGGAGCCCTTTTCCGGGGCAATCCCGCCAGAGCGGACACATGGGTCTCAGGAGCGCGAGTACGCCTCAGCGGCGGCGGGCAGGACGCCACGAGCTGCGGGGAAAGGTCGCCTCCGGCAGCGGCGGATCACCGGGCGCAGCGGGGCATCACCGGTCGCAAGGACGGATCACCGGTCGCGGGGCCGGATCACCGGTCGCTGGGACGGATCACCGGTCGCTGGGACGGGTGGCGCGGATTCCTGGAACGGCTCACGCCGGTTCCAGGAACCCCTGTTCCACCAGCACCCGGATCTGCGCGGGCGTACGGTCGCGCAGCATGACCGGGTCCTCGCCCATGAGCTGGGCGATCGCGTCGAGGATGCGGCCCGCGCTCAGCGAGCCGTCGCACACGCCGGCGAAGCCCGCGCCGACGGTGTCCACCTTGGTGGCCCGGCGCATCCCGCGGTGCTGGCGCAGCACGACGTGTTCCGGGTCCTCGGCCCCGGGCAGTCCGACCTGCTCCTGGATGATCTCGGGGGCGAGTGCGAAGTGCGCCTCCAGCAGGGCCGCGTCGTCATGGGCGCGCAGGTAGTCGAGGCGCTCGAAGTGCGCCCGGACGGTGTCGCCGAGCGGCTGCTCCACCGGGTGCGGCCACTCCTCGACGGTGATGGAGGGTACGGCGGAGCCCGTCCTGCGCAGGGTGATCCAGCCGAAGCCCACGGCCTTCACCTTGCGCGCCTCGAACTCGTCCAGCCAGGCGTCGTACAGCGCCTGGTACTCGGCCGGGTCGCCCCGGTGGTCGCCGGCGTCCCTGAGCCACAACTCGGCGTACTGCGTGATGTCCTGGACCTCGCGCTGCACGATCCATGCGTCGCACCCGCGCGGCACCCACGACCTGAGCCGGTCCTGCCAGTCCTCCCCCGCCACGTGCTGCCAGTTGGCGAGGAACTGCGCGAACCCGCCCTCGTTCAGCAGTTCCCCCGCTCCCTGAACGACCGAGCGGCACAGATCGTCCCCGCCCATCCCGCCGTCCCGGTACGTCAGTCGGGCACCGGGCGAGATCACGAAGGGCGGGTTCGACACGATGAGGTCGTACGTCTCGCCCTGCTTGAGCGGCTCGAACAGCGAGCCCTCCCGCAGATCGGCTGCGGGGGCGCCGGACAGGGCCAGCGTGAGCGCGGTGATGTGCAGCGCGCGCGGGTTGAGGTCGGTCGCCGTCACGCGCGTGGCGTGCCGCGCGGCGTGCAGGGCCTGGATGCCGGACCCGGTGCCGAGGTCGAGGGCGGACGAGACGGGCGTACGGATGGTGATCCCGGCAAGGGTCGTGGAGGCGCCGCCGACCCCCAGGACGACACCCTCCTCACGGCTCCCGATGCCACCGGCGCCGCCGACGGCACAGCCGAGGTCCGACACGATGAACCAGTCCTCGCCATCGGGTCCGCCGTACGGCCGTACGTCCACCGTCGCGGCGACTTCGTCCGCGCCGGCGCGCACCAGCCAACCGCTCTCCAGGCACGCGTCGACGGGCAGAACGTCCGCCACGCGCGCGTGGAGCACCGGTTGCTGGAGGAGGAACAGGCGTACGAGCACTTCCAGCGGGGTGTCCCCGCGGGTGGCCCGGAGCGCGGGCACGGTCTCGCTGCGGGCGAGCGCCGCGTACGCGGGGGCGCCGAGCAGCTCGAGCAGTCCGTCGGCGGTGAAGGAGGCCCCGAGCAGGGCGTCCCGCAGCCGGGCGATGACATCGGGACCGCCGGGGGCGGAGGCGGGAGCGGAGGGCAGCGTGGGCAGGCTGGAGATACTCACGCCCCCATTGTGGCCCGGCTCCACCGCACGGCACGCCTCACCGAACGCCTCACGGAACGCCTGGGCGGCTCACCGAGGCGGAAGCGAGCACGCAGGAGCGCGGGAGTGCAGGAGCACAGGACCGCGGGCCCACAGGGCTGCAGGCGCTCAACCGCCGACAGCCCGAAGGCCGGGTTGCCGACATTCAGCCGTCCGCGGCCCGGATGCGCCCGCGCCCCACGCCCCGAACCTGGTCGCCCGAGTGCGCACGCACCCAGCCGCCCACCGGGCCCGCCCGGAGCCCCCGAACGCACTCAGCTGTCGGTCGCCGACGCGGAACCCGCCGGTGACGTGGAGGCCTGCTTGCAGCCCGACTGTTCGGCAAGTGCCTGCTTGGTGTCGCCCGACTCGAGGTCCTTCAGCGCGGTGAGGGCGGTCTGGCGCTGCGTCTCCACCTTCTTCATCTCGGCCGAGACGTCCTTGAGGCCCGTCGCGAACTTCGCCTGGTCCTTGGTGTCGAGCCCGTCCACCTGTGTCTTCATGTCGGCGTACGCCGTGGCGAGGGCGGTGAGCTGCTTGACGGCGTCCTGGAGCTTCTTCGCGCCGTCCTCGGCACCGGGAGGCGCCCCGGCGTTGCTGATGACCGTGGCGCGCGCCTTGTAGCCGTCCGACAGATCCTGGAAGGCCTGGGAATCGGCCTTCTGGAGCTCCACCGGGGTGCTCTCGGTGTCCTCGGCCGCCTTGGTGATCGCGTCGTAGGCCGCCGTGATCTTCTTGTTCTGGGCCGGCACCAGGTCACAGACCTTCTTGGCCCAGGCGTCGAGTTCCTTGTTGTCCTCGCTGCCACCGCATCCCGACAGCGCCAGTACCAGTACCGCACCGCCGGACAGTGCGGCCGCGAGCTTCTTGTTCACCGGATTGGTCCCTTCCATGGCCTCTCGGCCACCGGACGTTACACGGCAACGGCACCACATCCACACGTCGAATGCCCTGAATGAGAGCTTTTGCCGATGTTTGCACCATGCGAGAGAAGGCTCACGGCTGAGGGGCGTACACACGGAAGGCGGGCGGGCGGCGCACCAACATGCGCCGCCCGCCCGCCTCTTGAGCTGGGCCTCGTGCCAGGACCTACGAAACCACCGCGGGATCCGCCGACTTGGCCACCTTCTTCTCGTTGTCTTCGTCACCCATGGCGATACCGCGCCGCTTGGAGACGTAGACCGCGCCGGCGATCACGAGGAACGCGAGCACGGCGATGAAGATCCGTACACCCATGCTCTTGTCGTCGCCGTAGCTGAACTTGATCACCGCGGGGGCGATCAACAGCGCCACCAGGTTCATCACCTTCAGGAGCGGGTTGATCGCGGGTCCTGCGGTGTCCTTGAAGGGGTCGCCGACCGTGTCGCCGATCACCGTCGCGGCATGGGCCTCACTGCCCTTGCCACCGTGGTGACCGTCCTCGACGAGCTTCTTGGCGTTGTCCCAGGCACCGCCGGAGTTGGCCAGGAAGACCGCCATCAGGGTGCCGGCGCCGATCGCACCCGCGAGGAACGCGCCGAGCGCGCCGACCCCGAGGGTGAACCCGATGAAGATCGGCGCCAGTACGGCGAGCAGACCGGGTGTGGCCAGTTCGCGCAGGGCGTCCTTGGTGCAGATGTCGACGACCTTGCCGTACTCCGGCTCCTCGCTGTAGTCCATGATCCCGGGATGGTCGCGGAACTGCCGCCGCACCTCGTACACCACGGAACCCGCCGACCTCGACACCGCGTTGATCGCCAGCCCCGAGAAGAGGAAGACGACCGCCGCGCCGGCGATCAGGCCGACGAGGTTGTTGGGCTGCGAGATGTCCATCATCAGACTCAGCGGCGCGCCGTCCCCGCTGAGCTTCTCGCCGACGTCCTGCGCGCCGGTCGTGATCGCGTCACGGTACGACCCGAAGAGCGCCGATGCCGCGAGGACCGCGGTGGCGATGGCGATGCCCTTGGTGATGGCCTTGGTGGTGTTGCCGACGGCGTCCAGGTTGGTGAGCACCTGCGCGCCCGCGCCCTCGACGTCGCCGGACATCTCGGCGATGCCCTGCGCGTTGTCGGAGACCGGCCCGAAGGTGTCCATGGCGACGATCACGCCGACCGTGGTGAGCAGGCCGGTGCCGGCCAGCGCCACCGCGAACAGCGCCAGCATGATCGACGTACCGCCGAGCAGGAACGCCCCGTAGACGCCGAGGCCGATCAGCAGCGCGGTGTAGACGGCCGACTCGAGACCGATCGAGATACCGGCGAGGACGACGGTGGCGGGCCCTGTGAGAGAGCTCTTGCCGATGTCCTGGACCGGGCGGCGGTTGGTCTCCGTGAAGTAGCCGGTCAGCTGCTGGATGACGGCCGCGAGCAGGATGCCGATCGCCACCGCGACCAGGGCGAGGACCCTCGGGTCGCCGCCCTTGCCGCTGATCGCCGTGTCGGTGACCCCGTCGAGGTCGGCGTACTTGCCGGGGAGGTAGACGAAGACGGCGACCGCCACCAGCACGAGCGAGATCACCGCGGAGATGAAGAACCCACGGTTGATCGCGGACATGCCGCTGCGGTCGGAGCGGCGCGGGGCGACCGCGAAGATGCCGATCATCGCGGTGATCACGCCGATCGCCGGGACGAGCAGCGGGAAGGCGAGTCCGGAGTCGCCGAAGGCCGCCTTGCCGAGGATCAGCGCGGCGACCAGGGTCACGGCGTACGACTCGAAGAGGTCGGCCGCCATGCCCGCGCAGTCCCCGACGTTGTCGCCCACGTTGTCGGCGATGGTCGCGGCATTGCGCGGGTCGTCCTCCGGGATGCCCTGCTCGACCTTGCCGACCAGGTCGGCGCCGACGTCGGCGGCCTTGGTGAAGATGCCGCCGCCGACCCTCATGAACATCGCGATGAGCGCCGCACCGAGACCGAAGCCCTCCAGGACCTTCGGCGCGTCGGCCGCGTACACCAGCACCACACAGGAGGCGCCGAGCAGACCGAGCCCCACCGTGAACATGCCGACCACGCCGCCCGTGCGGAAAGCGATCTTCATGGCTTTGTGGGAGACGGCGGTGAGATCCTTTTCCGGCTCGCCTTCCGCCGGAGTGGCTTCTCGGGCCGCCGCGGCCACCCGCACATTGCTGCGCACGGCGAGCCACATGCCGATATAGCCGGTGGCCGCCGAGAACCCCGCTCCGATCAAGAAGAACAGGGATCGGCCTGCGCGCTGATTCCAGTCGTCCGCGGGCAGCAGCATGAGCAGGAAGAACACGACGACGGCGAAAACGCCGAGGGTGCGCAACTGGCGAGCCAGATAGGCATTCGCGCCCTCCTGGATGGCCTTCGCGATCTTTTTCATGCTGTCGGTGCCCTCGCCGGCCGCGAGCACCTGGCGTACCAGGACGCCTGCCACCACGAGCGCCGCCAGGGCCACGACCGCGATGACCGCGATCAGCACCCGGTTGTCGTCGGTGAGCACCGCGGCCGCGAGGGTTGTTGTGGGCTGGTCCAACTGATCAGGGGTAGAAAGCCCCGCCATTCGTCCTCCTTGACGCTTGGGCTGAGCTCAAGATGTGGACGGATTGTAGGTACCCCGCCGTGATCAAAACAGGGCGCGGTAAACGGAATTAGCCTTTACGGAACCTGAAAGAAGTAATGCCTCGAAGGCATTGTGATCCATTTGCTAGATCGTGAATTGCTTCACGAAATGGATGCACAGACCACTGTAGGCACAGAAAGGGCCCCGTGACATGCCGAAGGGCCCTAACGGGTAGGGCCCTTCGGTGCAAGAAAACGCGGTGCGAGTCAGGGAAGCGTCGCGGCCGGCGGCGTGGTCGGCCAGGTCATACGGATCTGTCCGCCGTGCTCCCCTGCGGTGACCTCGACGTCGTCGACGAGGCCGCTGATGACCGCGAGGCCCATCTCGTCCTCCTCGGTCTCCACGTCGTGGTCCTCACCCGGCGCGCCCGATGCCCGGTCGCCCGGGGCCGAACGCGGCGCCTCGTCGCCGACCTCGATGGAGAACTGCTTCTCCTCCTCGATCAGCAGCACCTTGACCGGCGCGCTGATGCCGCCGCTCTGGTGCAGTCCGACGGCACGGGTACAGGCCTCGCCGACGGCGAGCCTGACCTCGTCGAGGACGGCCTCGTCCACTCCGGACCTGCGCGCCACCGCTGCCGCCACCAGTCGGGCGGTCCTGACATGCTCGGGCAGCGCGCTGAAACGGAGTTCAACGGTGGCCATGCGTCCCCCTCGGAACTACGGGCGTGCTGTCGAGGGACCGGGCCGCCGAAAGCCCGGACCCCCTCCTTTTGCTTCTACCGACGTCCTTCTGCCGATCCGGGCACGGGCCCGGGAATCAGGTCAGTCGGTCGCCGCCACCGCTTCCTCGACCGAGGTGTGGATCGGGAACACCTTGGTGAGGCCGGTGATACGGAAGATCTTGAGAATGCGCTCCTGGTTGCAGACCAGGCGCAGCGAGCCCTCATGGGCACGCACACGCTTCAGGCCGCCGACCAGCACGCCGAGTCCGGTGGAGTCGAGGAAGTCCACGCCCTCCATGTCGACGACAAGGTGGAAACTGCCGTCGTTCACCAGCTCGACCAGCTGCTCGCGCAGCTTGGGCGCGGTATATACGTCGATTTCGCCACCGACCCTGACGATCGTGCGATCGCCGACGGTCTCGGTCGACAGGGACAGGTCCACGGATCCTCCAGCACCTTGCTATCGAGCGGTCGCCCCTCGGGACACCTCGGCAGAGCCCCCGGGACGGTTCGCCAGCCGCGATGGCATTCAATCACTTACCGGCAGGCGTGCACGACGCCTTGGTCCCATTGTCCGTCACGCCAGTGACACACTCGGTGCCGATGGCCAAGAATCTCCGATCCGATCGACCCTCGACGGACGCCGGTCCCCGCCCCGCGCCGAGCACGGTTCTGGACCGGCTCGCCGCCGGGCCGAGCCGGTCTGCGCGCATCACTCATACGGAGCACTTGCCCCCACGTGCGGGTCGCCATGCCGTCTGGCCCGACCGGATCCGCCCCGAGGTCATCGCGGCCGTCCAGGCGTGCGGCATCGAGCACCCCTGGGCCCACCAGGCACGCGCGGCCGAGCACGCCCTGGACGGCGAGTCGGTCGTCGTCGCCACCGGCACCGCCTCCGGCAAGTCCCTGGCGTACCTCGTGCCGGTCCTGTCCACCCTCCTGGACGGCTCCGAGGCCCCGAACGGCCGCGGTGCCACCACGCTCTACCTGTCCCCGACGAAGGCCCTGGCAGCGGACCAGTGCCGCTCGGTGAAGGAACTTTCACAACCGCTGGGCAATTCCGTGCGTCCCGCGGTCTACGACGGCGACACGCCGTTCGAGGAACGCGAGTGGATCCGCCAGTACGCCAACTACGTGCTGACCAATCCGGACATGCTGCACCGCGGGATACTCCCGTCCCACTCCCGCTGGTCCTCCTTCCTGAAGGCGCTCAAGTACGTCGTCATCGACGAGTGCCACACCTACCGGGGCGTGTTCGGCTCCCATGTCGCCCAGGTGCTGCGCCGTCTGCGCCGCCTCTGCGCCCGCTACGGCGCCTCCCCCGTCTTCCTGCTGGCCTCCGCGACCGCCGCCGAGCCGTCGGTCGCCGCCCGCCGCCTGACCGGCCTGCCGGTGGTCGAGGTCGCCGACGACGCCTCCCCCCGCGGCGAACTGGTGTTTGCCCTCTGGGAGCCCCCGCTCACCGAGATGCAGGGCGAGAAGGGCGCCCCGGTCCGCCGCACCGCCACCGCGGAGACGGCGGACCTCCTCACCGACCTCGCCGTGCAGGGCGTGCGCTCGGTCGCCTTCGTGCGCTCCCGGCGCGGCGCCGAGCTGATCTCCGTGATCGCCCAGGAACGGCTGGCCGAGGTCGACCGCTCCCTGGCCCGACGCGTGGCGGCGTACCGCGGCGGCTATCTCCCCGAGGAGCGCCGCGCCCTGGAACAGGCCCTGCACTCGGGAGAACTGCTGGGCCTGGCCGCCACCTCGGCTCTGGAACTCGGCATCGACGTCTCGGGACTGGACGCCGTACTGATCTGCGGCTACCCCGGCACGCGCGCGTCCCTGTGGCAGCAGGCCGGCCGGGCCGGACGGGCCGGCCAGGGCGCCCTGGCGGTCCTCGTGGCCCGCGACGACCCCCTGGACACCTACCTCGTCCACCACCCCGAGGCCCTCTTCGACCGGCCGGTGGAGTCCACGGTCCTGGACCCCGACAACCCGTACGTCCTCGCCCCGCACCTGTGCGCGGCCGCGGCGGAACTGCCGTTGACCGACGAGGACATGGAGTTGTTCGGGCCGGAGACCGAGAGCCTGCTGGGGCAGCTGGAGTCCGCGAAGCTGCTGCGCCGCCGCACCAAGGCCTGGCACTGGACCCGTCGGGAGCGGGCCGCCGACCTCACCGACATCCGCGGGGAGGGCGGCCGTCCCATCCAGATCGTCGAGTCGGGCACCGGCCGCCTCCTCGGCACGGTCGACGCGGGCTCCGCCCACACCGCCGTCCACGAGGGCGCGGTCCACCTCCACCAGGGGCGCACCTATCTCGTCCGCTCGCTGGACCTGGAGGACTCGGTCGCCCTGGTCGAGGAGGCGAACCCGTCCTACTCGACGGTCGCCCGCGACACGACGGCGATCTCCGTCCTCGAGACGGACGTCGAAGTGCCCTGGGGCGAAGGCCGGTTGTGCTACGGCTCCGTCGAGGTCACCAACCAGGTCGTCTCCTTCCTCCGCAGACGCCTCATCACCGGTGAAGTACTGGGCGAGACGAAACTGGACCTCCCTCCTCGTACGCTGCGCACCCGCGCGGTGTGGTGGACGGTCACCGAGGACCAGCTCGACGAGGCCCGGATCAACCCGGAGATCCTCGGCGGCGCCCTGCACGCCGCGGAACACGCCTCCATCGGCCTCCTCCCGCTCTTCGCGACCTGCGACCGCTGGGACATCGGCGGGGTCTCCATCCCCCTCCACCCCGACACGCTCCTCCCCACGGTCTTCGTCTACGACGGCCACCCGGGCGGCGCGGGCTTCGCGGAGCGCGCCTTCCACACCGCCCGCGCCTGGCTCACCGCCACCCGCCAGGCCATCGCCTCCTGCGAGTGCGACGCCGGCTGCCCGTCCTGCATCCAGTCCCCCAAGTGCGGCAACGGCAATGACCCGCTGCACAAGAGGGGGGCGGTACGCCTCCTCACGGTGCTGTTGCGGGGGGCGCCGGAGGAGGGAGTCTCCGGGGCGCCGGGGACGGTGCCCCACGAGGTGCCGGAGGAAGGGCGCGCCGGGGCTCAGGAGGGAGCACCCCCTGGAATCCCGGATCCCGGCTCCCCGGAGCGGCCGGACCTCCAGGGCGCGGCGGGCTCCAGCCCCGAGAAGACGTAACCGCAGCGCCCTCTAGGGCTGGCGGAAGCGGCGCCTTTGGCGGAACCGGAGCCATTGGCGGAACCGGCCCCGCAGGTCCCGCCCGTGCCCTGACCTCCGCCGTGAACGGCCCCCGTCCCGAGGCCGCCGTCACGTCCGAGACCTCGCCGACCAGCGCGCACCTCACGAGCCGCGCATTCTGGTTCCGCGCCACCTCACCAGCCCGGGCGCAGGCCGCCGCGGGCCCGTCGGCCCAGTGGTCCGCGGCCGCGAGCGCCGCGAGATCCGCACCGCCGGCCGCCCGATGCCGTACGACGACGGCCTGCCCGAGAGCCAGCACGAACCCGAACACCACGCACAGCACCGCGATGGCACCGACACTCCAGACGGTGGCAGAACCCCGGTCCGAACGGCCGGCGGCGACATGCCCGCCGACGAACCGGACGGCAGCGCGGCGGACCCGGTCGAACCACTGACCGGCGGACCGATCGCCCCCTGCACGGCCGATTCCTGCGCGCCCGATCCCCGACCGCACGGTGGCGAACCGTGCTCCAGGACGCCGTCCCTGATTCCCCTTCATCCCCCTCCTCAGCCCCCTTCCCCCACCGTCGCCTCCACCAGCGCCACGGCCTCCTCCCGCACCTCGAAGGGCAGACCGTGCAGCGCGGGTGGCCTCGCCACGACCACGACACGGACCCGGTCGCCCTCCCGGGCGACCGTCACCTGCGCGTCGCGCGGTGCCGTGTCCCGAACCACCCGGACGACCGCCTCGTCGGGGTCCTCGCGAGCCGCCGCGCGGGCTCCCGTCCTGGCCGCATCCACGCACTGGATCTGCGCGGCCACCACGAGCAGCCCCCACACCAGCGCCATCGCGAACATCACCAGAACGGGCAGCACCATGGCCGACTCCGCCGTCACGAACCCCTGGTCCGCCGCCCCTTCACGCCTCCGCATCGAGCGCCCTCTTCACGATGGCCTCGAGTTCCGCGCTGACGGTCCCGCTCGTCACCACCTTGTAGAGCACCACCGCGAACGCCACCGCCGCGACAATCCCCATCGCGTACTCGGAGGTGACCATTCCGTCGTCCCCGCGCATCGACCGCGCCCGGCACACCGTCCTGCACACCAGGGCCCGCATCCGCGCCCGTACTGCCTTGTACATCTCAACCCCCGTAAGGTTCAGTCCCGTTGATCAGCGGTCCGACAGCTCGTCCGACCGCGCGTCCGGCTTCTCGCCCGACCGCTCGTGCACCTGCTCGCCTGTCTGCCGACGCACCCGGCTCATCCGACAAACCCGGCTCACCACCCGTCCGCCGTCATCGCCCACCCCCTCCCAGCACTCCTCCCGCGAGCCCGATCACGATCGGCAGCACGCCGACCGCGATGAACGCGGGCAGGAAACACAGCCCCACCGGCGCGGTGACCAGCACGGCGGCCTTCCGAGCCCGGGCCGTCGCGGCACGCCCCCAGTCGGCGCGGGCGTCAGCCGCGAGCCCGGCGACCGGTCCGGCCGCGGGCACCCCGGTCACGTCGGCGCGCTCCAGCAGCCGGGCCAGCGCCCCGGCGCCCGGTGTGGAGGCGAGCTTTCGCCAGGCCTCGCCCGGTGCACCGCCGAGGCGTACCTCCGCCGCCCCGCGCGCGAGTCCCTCTCCCACCGGACCGCCCAGTGCCTCGCCGACAGCCTGTGCCGCGATCACGGGGCCGGCGCCCGCCGCGATGCAGGCGGCCAGCAGATCGGCGGCGAGCGGCAGTTGCCGAGCCGCCTCGCGCGCGTCAACCTCTCCGGCACCGGCACCGGCACCGGCACCGGCGCTCTGCCGAAGCCGCCACCGCCACCGCCACAAGCCCGCCGCGACGACCAGTCCGACCACGACACCGGCGACTCCGCCGACCAGGACCCAGCCGGAACACCCGACGCCGAGCACGGGCAGCCACCGTCGCGCGAACTCCCGCCCTTCGAAGCGCGGGCCCTCGACCCCGGCCTCCGCGGCGGCAAGCAGCGCTCCGAGCCGTCGCCGCAGTCTCCGCTCACGCCGCACCTGCGCGGCCCACCGGGCGAACCAGGCGACCGCCAGCGCGGTTCCCAGCACTACCCCCAGCCTGTGGACAACTTCCGCGCTCATGCCGCCTCGGCTCCCCGTACGATCCGCGTCGCCCACCACATCCCGACGCCCTCCAGCAGGCCACCGACCAGCAGACAGCCCAGCCCGGTCCCGGTGTGCAGCAGGACGTGCAGGGGATCGGCGCCGAGCGCGGCACCGAGGCCCAGCCCCAGCACCGGCAGCCCGGCGAGCATCCACGCCGTGGACCTTGCTCCCGCCAACTGGGCGCGCAGGTCGGCCCGTTGGTCACGCTCGGCCCGCAACGCCCCTTCGAGCCGATCGAGGCCGGCCGCGAGCCCCGCGCCCTGGTCCACGGCCACCCGCCAGCACGCGGCAAGCCCCAGCAGTCCCTCGGCACCGGGCCGGCGGGCCGCCGCAGCGAGCGCGCCCGGAACATCCCCGCCGAACCGGGCCGCCGCCAGCACGGCGGCCTGTGTCTCCCCGATCCCACCGAACGCCGACGCTCCAGGACTGGACCCGACCGAACCGCCCCGGACGTCTCCCGAGTCTCCGGCCCCGGCCCCACCCGAGCCGACCCCGACGTCTCCCACGCGCCCGCCTCCGGCCCCACCCGAGCCGACCCCGACGTCTCCCACGCCCCCGCCTCCGGCCCCACCCGAACGGACCCCACCCGCTCCCCCAGGACCGCCGTCTCCCGCCCTCTCGAAGTCCCGCACCCCCCGCACCAGCGCCTCCCCCGGCTGCCGCCCCGCCCGTACCTCCCCGGCGACCACCGCGCACAGCGCGATCACCGCGTCGGCCCGTCGCTCACGCACCCGACGCTCCTCCCGGGCCAGCCGCACCCGCCGCAGCAACGGCACCCCGGCCGCCCCCGCCACGACCGGCAGCACCGAGGCCCCCAGCACGGCGAGCACCAACCCGGCGGCCACCGCCCACCACTCGAACCCCAGCCGCCGACGGACCCGCTGCAGCTCCCCAGCCACTCGCAGCCATGGCGCAGGCCCGGCTCCCACCACCCCGCCGCCCGCCAGCAGCACCTGCGCCCGCCGCATCCCGGAGCGCCGCCCGCCCCACAGCCACACAGCCGCCCCGAGGCACCCCACGGCCACACCCGTCGACACCACCGACATCTCCCCCATCCCGATCACCACGTCCTCCCACCGCCCGAGCCGTCCCGTCACCGGCCAACCGGCCCATCACCGTCCGAGCCGTCCCGTCACCCTCAAGCCGGCCCCGATCCCCCCGGGTCATCCGCCCTCCCCCGGCAGCCGCACCGCACCCCCGAGGAGCCCTCGCAGCCGCTCCCACCCCCGCTCGTACGCGAACGCCTCCGCTCCCCACCGCAGCGCCGGAACCGTCCGCACCAGCCCTGTGGCGTCCCGCTCCAGCACCCGCACCTCGGCGATCCGCCGCCGCCCGGCCCGGTCGCGCACGAGATGCAGGACGACCGACAACGCGGCCGCCAACTGGCTGTGCAGTGCGGCCCGGTCGAGGCCGGCCGCCGTCCCCAGCGCCTCCAGGCGGGCCGGCACGTCGGCCGCCGCGTTGGCGTGGACGGTCCCGCAGCCGCCCTCATGGCCCGTGTTCAAGGCCGCCAGCAGATCCAGCACCTCGGGCCCGCGCACCTCACCCACCACGAGCCGGTCCGGCCGCATCCGCAGGGCCTGTCGCACCAGGTCCTCCAGCGTCACGAGTCCGGCGCCCTCCTGGTTGGCGGGTCTCGTCTCCAGCCGGACGACATGCGGATGGTCCGGTCTGAGCTCCGCCGAGTCCTCGGCGAGCACGATCCGCTCGCCGGGTCCGACGAGCCCCAGCAGGGCGCTCAGCAGCGTCGTCTTGCCGGTGCCGGTCCCGCCGCTGATGAGGAAGGACAGCCGCGCGTCGAGCAGCGCCCGCAGCACCCGGTCCCCGCCCGGCGGGACCGTGCCGGCGGCGACCAGTTCGTCGAGCGTGAACGCGCGCGGCCGTACGACCCGCAGCGACAGACAGGCGCAGCCGACCGCGACCGGAGGAAGCACCGCGTGCAGCCGCGTGCCGTCCGGAAGCCGGGCGTCGACCCAGGGCCGCGCGTCGTCGAGGCGCCGCCCCGCCACCGCGGCGAGCCGCTGCGCGAGTCGTCGTACGGCGGCCGCGTCCGGGAAGGCGACGGCGGTCAGTTCGAGTCCGCCGCCCCGGTCCACCCAGACCCGGTCCGGGGCCGACACGAGGACGTCCGTCACCGACGGGTCGGCGAGCAACGGTTCCAGGGGTCCGCTGCCGACCAGTTCGGAACGCAACCTCTCGGCCGCGCCCAGCACTTCGGCGTCTCCTAGGACCCGTCCCTGCTCCCGCAGCGCCTGCGCCACCCGCGCGGGCGTCGGTTCGGCTCCGCTCTCGGCCAGCCACTGCCGTACGCCGTCGAGCATCCCGGGAGCCATGTCGGCACCGGCAGCCGAGGACACCACCGGCACGTCCGCGGGGGCCGACCGCAGCCGCCCTGAGGCAGCACCGGCCTGCACCTCACCCGACCACCGTCGCTCAACGGAACCAGAACCGGAACCGACGCCGACACCGACACCGACACCGACACCGACACCGACACCGACACCGACACCGACACCGACACCAGGATCATCCAGCCGCCCCCGCCCCGCAGCGCCGCCCCGCTGTGCTTCGCGGTGCGCACCGCCACGCACCTGCCCGAAGTCCGAGAACACGCTCATGCCGCTCCCGCCTCCGTCAGCGCGCGCTCCCAGAAGTCCTTGCAGAACCGCGCCAGCGGCCCCCGCACGGCAGCCCCCGGTGGTGATCCGCTCCCCTGGGCCCGCTGGAGACCCGACTCGACCGGGATCTCGCCCACCAGGGGAAGTCCCAGCAGACGGGCCACCTCGCGGTCGTCGAGTCCGGGTGCGTAGGGGCCGCGTACCGCCACCCTCAGATCGCGCAGGACCATGCCGACCGCCGAGGCCACCCGGCCGGCCGCGGCGACGGCGCGCAGTTCGGCGGGGACCACGAGGATCCCCAGGTCGATCTGGGCGAGTGCCTCGGCGACGCCGTCGTCGAGGCGGCGGGGCAGGTCGACGACGACGGTGCCGCCCCGGCGCCGGGCCGCGGCGAGCACCGCCCGCACGGCCTGGGGCGGGACGGCGATGCGGTCGCCGCGGTCCCAGCTCAGCACCCGCAGCGAGTGCAGCCGTGGCAGCGACTCCTCCAGGGCGCCGCCGCCGACCCGGCCGCGCGAGGCGGCGAACGCGGGCCATCGCAGCCCTTCGGTGCTCTCTCCGCCGAGGAGTACGTCGAGTCCGCCGCCCAGCGGATCTGCGTCCACGAGGAGTGTGCGCAGGCCCTCACGCGCGGAGGTGACGGCGAGGGCGCACGCGAGCGTGGAGGCTCCGGCCCCGCCGCGTCCGCCGATGACGCCGACGGTGAGGGCGGGCCGGCCGACGCCCTCGGTGACGTCGGCGATCCGGTCGACCAGCCACTGCTCGCCGTCGGGCAGCATCAGGACGTGGTCGGCGCCGATCTCGACGGCCCGCTTCCACACCCCGGAGTCGTCCTGGTCCCGGCCCACGAGCACCACTCCGCGCCTGCGGGCGGCCCCGCGCACACGTCGTGCGGCGTCGTCGCCGACCAGGACGAGCGGGGCGGCCTCCCAGCTGCCTCTGGGCTCCGGCACTCCGTGGTGGACCTCGGCCTTGGCCCCGGCCGCCGCGCACAGCCGCAGCAGGTCGTCGAGCAGGTCCTCGTCCTCCGTGACGATCAACGGCTGTCCCGGCCGCCCTCCGGCGGCGGGCTGCCCTTCAGGTGTGACGGCTGCGGTCACGGTCTCCATCCCCCTTCGCCGCGCAGCGCCGGGCCTCCTCGGTGAGCCCGCGCGACGCCTCTCTCACGCGGCCCCTTCGGCCCCGCGATTCCCATACATGTGAAGAACCGGCAACCGGCCTCCATATGAGCGGCCGATAGAAACCGGCCAAACACACCCGACTAACCAGAACCGGCCATGAAGTCGGCGGGAGCAGGGCGTGTGGGAATCACGGTGCAGCGGTCCCGGAAATCGTGTGGATCTTGGTCGATAACTGTGGACAACTCTGCGGTTGTGAATATCGCCGTCACCCATACCGGTGAGCCCCCTGGCGCCTGTGTACGACTTCCGCAGAGCAGCGCGACAGCTACCCACAGTGACGAATCATGGGCATGACGAAGGGGCGGCCGAAGCCGCCCGAAACGGTCGCGGGACCGCGGACAGAAGAGGAAAAACCCACCTGGACATGCGACGACCCCCACCGGGGGGGAGAGTGGGGGTCGTCTCCACGGCCGACTCGGGGGGGGAGGAGCCGGACCGCGTTAGCACGGTCGCGAACGATCCGTGACTTCCATGGTGTACCCGAGAGCCTTCTCAGGCAAACCCACGCGCCTCACCTTACGCCGAATGGGCTGCGCCTATGCTCGGGGTCGTGGAAAACCACTCCTTGCCCCGCACAGCCGCCTTCTTTGACCTGGACAAGACGGTCATTGCGAAGTCGAGCACGCTCACGTTCAGCAAGTCGTTCTACCAAGGCGGCCTGATCAACCGCAGGGCCGCCTTGCGGACCGCATATGCCCAGTTCGTCTTCCTCGTCGGCGGTATGGACCACGACCAGATGGAGCGCACCCGCGAGTACCTCTCCGCGCTCGTGCGCGGCTGGAACGTCCAGCAGGTCAAGGAGATCGTGGCCGAGACCCTGCACGACCTGATCGACCCGATCATCTACGACGAGGCCGCCTCCCTCATCGAGGAGCACCACACCGCCGGCCGGGACGTCGTCATCGTGTCCACGTCCGGCGCCGAGGTGGTGGAGCCGATCGGCGAACTCCTGGGCGCCGACCGGGTGGTGGCGACCCGCATGGTGGTGGGCGAGGACGGCTGCTTCACCGGTGAGGTGGAGTACTACGCGTACGGCCCGACGAAGGCCGAGGCGGTTCAGGAGCTGGCGGAGTCCGAGGGGTACGACCTGGAGCGCTGCTACGCCTACAGCGACTCGGCGACCGACCTGCCGATGCTGCAGGCGGTGGGCCACCCGCACGCGGTCAACCCGGACCGGACGCTGCGCAAGGAGGCCCTCGCGCGCGGGTGGCCGATTCTCGATTTCCACCGGCCGGTCCGGCTCAAGCAGCGACTGCCCGGATTCGCCGTACCGCCCCGCCCGGCACTCGTCGCGGTCGCCGCGATCGGAGCGGCGGCAGCGACGGCGGGCCTCGTCTGGTACGCGAATCGACGGCGGTCGACCGTGGCCTGAGGGGATTCCGCCTACTTGGCTCCTATTTGCGGATGTAAGTAAAGAACAGCCAGCAGGGGTTCCACTTGCCCGGGTCCAGGAGTACAAAGGGGTTAACGGCCCGCGAGACCAAGGACATCCGAGAGGATCACCTTAAAAACGCATTTGGCCCCACGGACCGAGCATGGACACCGAGCACCCACGCGACGTCGACCCGTCGATTACGGGCCAGCCGCACCAGGTGACGGGCAAAGTTCCCGACCTGATGGGCAATACATCGAGGACGCTTGGTAACCCGGTGAACATGCCAGCGGCGGTACGAGGATTCGTACCGCCGCAACCCTGTTCAGGGGTTTCTACGCCGCCCCGCGCTGAAGCGCCTCGCACACCGCCGTGGACTCACGCGCACCCAGTTCGATCGCGCTGCCGCAGTGGGCGATCCAGGCGGCCATGCCCTCGGGGGTGCCGGAGACGTAGCCGTCGAGAGCCGCCAGATAGGCCGCACGGCCCAGTTCGGCGTGACCGATCTCCGCCGGGCAGACCGACTTGGGGTCGAGGCCGCTGCCGACCAGGACGATCCGCGCGGCCGCGCGCGCGACCAGGCCGTTGTGGGACACGAAGGGCCTGAGGGCGAGGAGTTCTCCCTGCACGACGGCGGCCGTGACCAGGGCGGGGGCCGAGCTGCCCGCGATGATCAGGCCGGACAGGCCCTCCAGCCGGCCGGAGACCTCGGCCGCGTCGGGCAGGGGCAGTTCGATGAGCGGCTCGTCGACGCTCTCGCCGGCCTGGCGGGGACGCCCGATCTCGTCCTCGTCGGTCGCCGCGGCGACCAGATGCAGCCGGGCCAGCACCCTCAGGGGCGACTGTCGCCAGATGGAGAGCAGTTGACCGGCCTCGGCGGTCAGCCTGAGGGCCGCGCCCACGATGCGTGCCTCGTCGTCGACGCCGAAGTCGGAGCGCCGGCGCACCTCTTCGAGGGCCCAGTCCGCGCCGGACAGCGCGGCCGAGCCGCGGGCGCCGCGCAGGGCCGCCTCCGAGGTGATCTCATTGCTGCGGCGCCGCATGACACGGTGTCCGTAGACCCGGTCCACGGACTTGCGCACGGACTCCACGGACTCGGCCACACCGGGCAGCGAGCCCAGGGCCGCCAGCGGATCGGCGTTCGCGCCTGTCGTACTCATGAGTACGACCCTACGCAACCGAGCCCCGCACCCCTCGATGGAGTGGTCTTCCTCACGCCCGTCTGCCACATACAGCTATCACCCGACTACGCTTCGTGAACATGAAAATTGCTTTCGTCGGGAAGGGTGGCAGCGGCAAGACCACCCTGTCCTCCCTGTTCATCCGCCACCTCGCGGCCACCGGAGCCCCGGTGATCGCGGTCGACGCCGACATCAACCAGCACCTGGGTCCGGCACTCGGCCTGGACGAGGCGGAGGCGGCCGCGCTCCCCGCCCTGGGTGAGCGGCTGCCGCTGATCAAGGAGTACCTGCGCGGCACCAACCCGCGGATCGCCTCGACCGCGGAGATGATCAAGACCACTCCGCCCGGTGAGGGTTCGCGGCTGTTGCGGGTGCGTGAGGACAACCCGGTCTACGACGCCTGCGCCCGGCCGGTGGAACTCGACGGCGACGTCGTCCGTTTGATGGTCACCGGCCCCTTCACGGACGCCGACCTGGGGGTCGCCTGCTACCACTCCAAGACGGGAGCGGTGGAGCTGTGCCTGAACCACCTGGTGGACGGGCAGGGCGAGTACGTCGTGGTGGACATGACGGCGGGCTCCGACTCCTTCGCCTCCGGCATGTTCACGCGTTTCGACATCACGTTCCTCGTCGCCGAGCCGACCCGCAAGGGGGTCTCCGTCTATCGCCAGTACAAGGAGTACGCCCGCGACTTCGGCGTCGTCCTGAAGGTCGTCGGCAACAAGGTGCAGGGCCGGGACGACCTCGACTTCCTCCGCGCCGAGGTCGGGGACGACCTGCTGGTGACGGTCGGGCACTCCGACTGGGTGCGCGCCCTGGAGAAGGGCCGGCCGCCCCGGTTCGCGCTCCTGGAGGACGTCAACCGCCGCGCCCTGCACCGGTTGCGGACGGCCGTCGACGCGACGTACGACCTGCGCGACGCCGAGCGCTACACCCAGCAGATGGTGCACTTCCACCTCAAGAACGCCCAGTCCTGGGGCAACGAGCGCACGGGGGCCGACCTGGCGGCGCAGATCGACCCCTCGTTCGTCCTCGGCGAGAGCGCGGTGGCGGCCGTCTGAGGACAACCTCCGGTCGGCTGGCGCCGACTGGCCGCCGGACGGCTACCGTCGCCTGGCCGCTGGGCGCCTACCGCTGCTTCGCCGCCGGCGCCCCCGGTACGCCCTTCGGTGCCGGGGCGGGTCGGCCGGACAGGAAGGCCGGCCAGCCCTGCTTCGGTGCCTCGCCGACGCCGAGGGCGCGCAGCTTCTCCAGGGTGTCCGGGTCCTGCGCGTCCAGCCAGTCGGAGAGCTGCCGGAAGGAGACACAGCGCACGTCGGGCTTGTTGCAGACCTGCTCGATGGTCTCCTCGACGGCCCGCATGTAGGTGCCGCCGTTCCAGGACTCGAAGTGGTTGCCGATGATCAGCGGCGCGCGGTTGCCGTCGTAGGCCCGGTGGAAGCCCTTGAGCAGTCCTTCGCGCATCTGGTCGCCCCAGAACGCGTGCTTGCTCGGGTCGCCCTGGGTGGCGGTGCCGGACTGGTTGACCATGAAGTTGTAGTCCATGGTGAGCTGCTCGTAGGAGTGCCCGGGGAACGGCACGAGCTGCATCGACAGGTCCCACAGGCCCCGCTTCTTCCTCGGCCACAGCTGGTCGTTGACCCCGCTGGTGTCGTAGCGGAAGCCCAGCTCGCGGGCGGCCTCCATGAAGTTCTTCTGCCCCTCGAGGCAGGGGGTGCGGGCGCCGATGAGCTCCTTGTCGTAGTCGAAGGGCAGCGGGGAGGCCTTCGACATCCCGGTGTTGGTCTTCCAGGACTTGACGAACTTCTTGGCCTGGGCGATCTCGTCCTTCCACTCCGAGACGGACCACTGGCCGACCCCGCCGGAGCTGCCGCAGAAGTGGCCGTTGAAGTGGGTGCCGATCTCGTTGCCCTCCAGCCACGCGAGGCGCAGCTGCTTGACGGTGTCGGCGATGCCCTGCTCGTCGTTGAAGCCGATGTCGGAACGGCCCGGGGAGTGCTGCGGGGGCTTGTACTCGGCGCGCTTGTCCTCCGGCAGCATGTACACGCCGCTCAGGAAGTACGTCATCGTCGCGTGATTGGCCTTGGCGACCTCACGGAAGTGGGAGAACAGCTTCTGGCTGTCCTCGCCCGCGCCGTCCCAGGAGAACACCACGAACTGCGGCGGCTTCTCGCCGGGCTTGAGACGTTCGGCTCTGGGCAGGTGCGGCTGGGCTCCGGTGTACGCGGTGGAGCCGTCGCCGATCAGACGGAACACCCGCTTGGGCGGGGCCTGGGCGGGCTTTCCCTTCTGCGGGCCCGCAGCTCCTCCCTCGGTGACGTCGGTGCCGGTCGCGCAACCGGCGAGCGAGGCGGCGCAGAGCGCGGCGACCACGGCTCCCGCGGCAATCCTGTGGGTGGCGGCCATGTTCCGCCCACCTTCTTCCTTCTCTCGGGGCAACGACAGCGCCGCCAAGTTCGCATGAGCCCGAGAAGGAATTAGTACGACAAGCCGATGAAATTGCCACTTCACCCATTCAGGTGAGCCTTTAACCCATTTGCCCGGTAAGTCTATGCCTGGCCTTTACTCTGCATTACGATCCATTTACCGAGAGTTGATTCATCCCGCCGCTGCACGCCGTGACCCACGGCCGCGACCCGACCCCCGTCACCGACGGGGACCACCTGTTCCGCGACCGCGCTGCCCCGGAGGAGACGGGAAAAATGTCAGCCTGTGTTCCCACCCGCGCCACCGACCCGAGCGACTCGCACCACACGAGGCGCGCCCACCCACCCCACAGCCCCCCGCCGTCCCCGTCCCCGCCCCGCCGTTTCCGTATCGCGGGCGCCGACGTGTCGGCCTCGATCGCGGTCTTCCTGATCGCCCTGCCCCTGTCCCTGGGCATCGCCCTCGCCACCGGAGCTCCCCTCCAGGCCGGCCTCGTGGCTGCCGCCGTCGGAGGAATCGTCGCCGGCCGGCTCGGCGGCTCGCCGCTCCAGGTCAGCGGACCCGCCGCCGGACTCACCGTGGTCACCGCCGACCTGATCCACCGCTACGGCTGGCGGACCACCTGCGCCATCACCGTCCTGGCCGGAGTGGTCCAACTCGGCCTCGGCTGCCTGCGCGTGGCCCGCACCGCACTCGCCGTCAGCCCCGCGATCGTGCACGGCATGCTCGCCGGCATCGGCGTCACCATCGCGGTCGCCCAGCTGCACATCGTCCTCGGCGGCACCCCCCAGAGCTCCGTCCTGGACAACCTCCGTGCGCTGCCCGCCCAGTTGGCGCACCTTCAGCCCGCCGCTGTCTCGGTGAGCGTGCTGACCCTGGCGCTGCTCTTCCTCTGGCCGCGTGTCCCCGGCCGCGCAGGGCAGTTCCTGCGCAGGATCCCGGCCGCGCTGGTGGCCGTCGCCGGTGCCACTGCTGCCGCCTGCCTCGCCGGACTCACCGTGCCCAGGGTCGATCTGCCGTCCTGGAGCAGCCACGCGCTGGCCGGGCTGCCCGAGGGTCCCGTGCTGGGCCTCGCCGCCGCCGTGCTCACCACCACGCTGGTGTGCAGCGTGCAGTCGCTGCTCGGCGCGGTCGCCGTGGACAAGCTGGCGTCGGGCCGCCCCGACCTGATCGCCGCGAGCTCCGGGCCGGGTCACGACACCCGGGTCGGCCGCTCCGACCTGGACCGCGAACTGCTCGGGCAGGGCGCCGCCAACATCGTCTCCGGCTCCCTCGGCGGACTGCCCGTCGCCGGTGTGGCGGTGCGGAGTTCGGCGAATGTCCAGGCGGGTGCCGTCAGCCGGAACTCCACGATGCTGCACGGCGTCCTCGTAGTGATCGCCGCGCTGCTGATGGTCCCCCTCCTCGAGTTCATCCCGCTCGCCTCGCTGGCCGCCCTGGTGATGGCCGTCGGCATCCAGATGGTCTCCCTGCACCACATCCGCACGGTGACCCGTCACCGAGAGGTGCTGGTCTACGCCGTCACCACCCTCGGCGTCGTCGTGTTCGGCGTCCTGGAGGGGGTGACGCTGGGCATCGCCGTCGCCGTCGGGGTCGCCCTGCACCGCCTCACCCGCACCCGCATCACGCACGACGAGAGGGAAGGGATCCATCACGTACACGTCCGTGGGCAGTTGACGTTCCTCGCGGTGCCCCGCCTCAGCCGGGCCCTGCATCTGGTCCCCCAGGGGGCGGCCGTCGTCGTGGAGCTGGACGGGTCGTTCATGGACCACGCGGCGTTCGAGTCGTTGCAGCACTGGCAGAAGACGCACACCGCGCAGGGCGGTTCCGTCGAGCTGACCGGGCGCAGACCGGGGACGCGCATCGCCGAGCCGTCCGACGCGGCCGACTGCCGCTGCCGCCCCTGGACGGCCTGGCGCAACCACCAGTGCGAGCGCCCGCTCACCGGCCAGGAGGCCGCCGACACCCCAGTGCCCGGCGAGCCGGGCGCACCGGGCGGCACCCTCGCCACCCCGGGCTCGAGCGGGCACGAACTGGCGCGTGGCATCAGCGCGTTCCAGCGCAACACCGCCCCGATCGTGCGCGGTGAGCTGGCTCGGCTGGCACGTGAGGGCCAGCAGCCGGACCAGCTCTTCCTCACCTGCGCCGACTCCCGGCTGGTCACCTCGATGATCACCTCCAGCGGTCCGGGCGACCTCTTCGTGGTGCGCAATGTGGGCAACCTCGTCCCGCCGCCCGGCGAGGAGAGCGGGGACGACTCGGTGGCGGCCGCGATCGAGTACGCGGTGGACGTGCTGAAGGTGCGCTCCATCACGGTGTGCGGGCACTCCGGCTGCGGGGCCATGCAGGCTCTGCTCAACTCCGAGCCGGGCGGCGCCCGCACCCCGCTGAAGCGGTGGCTGCGGCACGGCCTGCCCAGCCTGGAGCGGATGGCCGACGCCGGTCGGCCCTGGGCCGGACTCGCCGGGCGGGCGCCCGCCGACGCCGTGGAGCAGCTCTGCCTGACCAACGTGGTGCAGCAGTTGGAGCATCTGCGCGCCCATGAATCGGTCTCCCGGGCCCTGCGGGAGGGGGCGCTGGAACTGCAGGGGATGTACTTCCATGTGGGCGAGGCCCAGGCGTACCTGCTCACCGGGGCGGACGGGGACGGGCTGTTCGAGCACGTGGAGGCGGCGGCGGACCTGCCGGCGTGACCCTCACGGGGTGTTCGGCCCCCTCCTGAAGGGGCCGAACACCGCTCGCTACGGCCCGCTCGGCGTCGGCTTCACCGGGACACAGGGCTCGACGTCCGCCTCGGTCGGGTAGACGTCGACCCTGTGCGGCAGTTCGCCGTCGTTGGTGTTCACGAAGACCAGCACATTGCCCGGGTGCAGAGTGGTCGGCTTGTTCAGCTTCAGGGCGGTGAGGGGGACCCTCTCGCCCTGCTGGGTGACCGCCCAGATCACCAGGTCGCCCTCGCAGACATAGCCGGGCCGGAGGATCTGCACCTCCACCGCGATCCCGTTCGGGCGCAGCCGCCTCGCCAGCGCACGCTGCGCCTCCACGTCGATGTCCTGGTCCTTGACCGTGAGGGTGACGGTGCCGTCGTGGTGGCGCTCCACGGCATACGCCGGAGACTGGGCCGGCGTGCCCGGCGACAGCATCACCGCGAGCCCGGCCGCCGCGCAGACCCCCGCGGCCAGGGCGAGTCGGCGACCGGTGAGCAGAGCGCGCCGCGCAGCGGGCACCGGCCCGGTCTCCCGCCGCTCGATCTCCCCCCGCAGCTCCGCCAGCAGTCGGTCCTCGAACGTCGTCCCAGTCGTCATGCCGCTCCCCCGGTCCCTTCCGTGACGTACGGCAGGGAGGTGCCGTACGGCTCCCCGCCCGATGATTCCGCCTGCTCCCGCAGGGACTTGCGCGCCCTGTGCAGCCGTACGCGGGCCGCCACCTGGCTGATTCCCAGGGCCGCCGCGGCCTCCGCGACGGTCAGTTCGTCGACGGCGACGAGTTCCAGGACGGCTCTCTCCCCCGCGGGGAGCCGTTCCAGAGCGGCCAGGGCGCGGCGGCCCGGGCTCTGTGCGTCGAGCTTGTCCTCCAGGCGTGCGATGTCGTCGGGTTCCAGCAGCCGGCGGCCCGAGATGCGCCGGGCGCGGTCGGTCTCGCGGGCGATCCGACGGCGTTCCCCGGCGACCGTGTGGCGCGCGATGCCGTAGAGCCAGGCCCGTTCGCTGCCCCGGGACGGGCGGTAGGTGTGGGCGGAGTCCAGGACCGCCAGGAAGATCTCGGCCGTGAGGTCGGCGACCGTGTGAGGGTCCGCGACACGCCGGGCCACGAAAGACGTCATCGCGTCCACATGGCGCCGGTAGAACTCTTCGAAGAGCTGTGGATCGCGAGCCGCCGCCCGCGGCCCGCCCCGTATCCCATCCACTCGGGCTCCCTTCACGAAATGCGTCGATGGCGCTTCACCCGTACTTGGGCGGGAGTGTGAAAGGCGTTACAGGCCCTGAACTTCGCCTGGTCGGCGTCCGTGGGTACGGATGAGCCGGCCGCCGGACTCGACGGGTCCACAGGTCTAAACCAATTTCCGGTCGACCCTTGTCATCGCACCCCCGGTCTGATGAGCTGTGGCTTGGGACACAACGGACACCCTGGGAAAGGCAGATGCCGTGAGCAACGAAAGCCTGGCCAACCTGCTCAAGGAAGAGCGCAGGTTCGCACCCCCCGCCGACCTGGCCGCGAACGCCAACGTCACGGCGGAGGCGTATGAGCAGGCCAAGGCTGACCGGCTGGGTTTCTGGGCCGCACAGGCCCGCCGGCTGAGCTGGGCCAAGGAGCCGACCGAGACACTGGACTGGTCGAACCCGCCGTTCGCCAAGTGGTTCCAGGACGGCGAGCTCAATGTGGCGTACAACTGCGTCGACCGGCATGTCGAGGCGGGCAACGGCGACCGGGTCGCCATCCACTTCGAGGGCGAGCCCGGCGACAGCCGCGCGATCACCTACGCCGAGCTCAAGGACGAGGTCTCCAAGGCCGCGAACGCCCTGCTGGAACTGGGGGTCGGGAAGGGCGACCGGGTCGCCGTCTACATGCCGATGATCCCCGAGACCGCTGTCGCGATGCTCGCGTGCGCCCGGATCGGCGCCGCGCACTCCGTGGTCTTCGGCGGCTTCTCGGCCGACGCGCTCGCGACCCGCATCCAGGACGCCGACGCCAAGGTCGTCATCACCTCCGACGGCGGCTACCGGCGCGGCAAGCCGTCCGCGCTCAAGCCCGCCGTCGACGAGGCCGCCGACAAGGCGGGCAACGTCGAGCATGTGCTCGTGGTCCGCCGTACCGGCCAGGAGGTCGCCTGGAACGACAGCCGGGACGTGTGGTGGCACGAGATCGTCGAGCGGCAGTCCGCCGAGCACACCCCCGAGGCCTTCGGCGCCGAGCAGCCGCTGTTCATCCTGTACACGTCCGGCACGACGGGTAAGCCCAAGGGCATCCTGCACACCTCCGGCGGCTACCTCACCCAGGCCGCCTACACCCACCACGCCGTCTTCGACCTCAAGCCGGAGACCGACGTCTACTGGTGCACGGCCGACGTCGGCTGGGTGACCGGGCACTCGTACATCGTCTACGGCCCGCTCGCCAACGGCGCCACCCAGGTCATGTACGAGGGCACCCCGGACACCCCGCACCAGGGCCGCTTCTGGGAGATCGTCCAGAAGTACGGGGTGACGATCCTGTACACGGCACCCACCGCCATTCGTACGTTCATGAAGTGGGGCGACGACATCCCCGCGAAGTTCGACCTGTCCAGCCTGCGCGTCCTCGGCTCCGTCGGTGAGCCGATCAACCCCGAGGCGTGGATCTGGTACCGCAAGCACATCGGCGCGGACCTGACGCCGATCGTGGACACCTGGTGGCAGACCGAGACCGGCGCGATGATGATCTCCCCGCTGCCGGGCGTGACCGCGACCAAGCCCGGCTCCGCACAGACCCCGCTGCCCGGCATCTCGGCCACCGTGGTGGACGACGAGGCGAACGAGGTCCCGAACGGCGGGGGCGGCTACCTGGTCCTGACCGAGCCGTGGCCGTCCATGCTGCGCACCATCTGGGGCGACGACCAGCGGTTCCTCGACACCTACTGGTCGCGCTTCGAGGGCAAGTACTTCGCCGGTGACGGAGCGAAGAAGGACGACGACGGCGACATCTGGCTGCTGGGCCGGGTCGACGACGTCATGCTGGTCTCCGGCCACAACATCTCCACCACCGAGGTCGAGTCGGCGCTCGTCTCCCACCCGTCGGTCGCCGAGGCGGCCGTGGTCGGTGCAGCCGACGAGACCACCGGCCAGGCCATCGTCGCCTTCGTGATCCTGCGCGGCACGGCGAACGCCGAGGACGAGGGCCTCGTCGCCGACCTGCGCAACCACGTCGGCGCCACCCTCGGCCCGATCGCCAAGCCGAAGCGGATCCTGCCGGTGCAGGAGCTGCCGAAGACCCGCTCCGGCAAGATCATGCGCCGCCTGCTGCGGGACGTGGCCGAGAACCGCCAGCTCGGTGACGTCACCACGCTGACGGACTCCACGGTCATGGACCTCATCCAGGCCAAGCTGCCGGCCGCGCCCAGCGAGGACTGACGTACCGCCTAAAAGGGGCGTCCGGCGCGCCGGGCGCCCCTTTTAGGTAAACTAAACAAAGCAGCGTGACCCTCAAGGTGAGCCGGGAAGTCTGGTCGGCAAGCAGCACTGTCCTGCCCACCCACCGGAGGTCCCCCCGATGCCCGCGCCCACCCGTAAGGTCCTCGGACGCCTCTCCCTTCCCGAGCGGACCTACGTCGCGGACGCCCTACGCACCGAGACGGTCGGCGGTGTGCTGCTGCTCGTCGCCGCGGTCGCCGCGCTGATCTGGGCGAACGTCCCCGCACTGCACGCCAGTTACGAGTCCGTCAGTGACTACCACCTCGGCCCCGCCGCCCTCGGCCTGGACCTGTCGATCGAACACTGGGCCGCCGACGGACTCCTCGCGATCTTCTTCTTCGTGGCCGGCATCGAGCTCAAGCGCGAGCTGGTCGCCGGTGACCTGAAGGACCCCAGGGCGGCCGCGCTGCCCGTGGTCGCGGCCCTGTGCGGGATGGCCGTACCGGCGCTCGTCTACACGCTCACCAACGTCACCGGCGGCGGCTCCCTGAGCGGCTGGGCCGTGCCCACCGCCACCGACATCGCCTTCGCGCTCGCCGTGCTCGCCGTCATCGGCACCTGGCTGCCGAGCGCGCTGCGCGCCTTCCTGCTCACCCTCGCCGTCGTCGACGACCTCTTCGCGATCCTGATCATCGCGGTCTTCTTCACCGCCGACATCAACCTCGCCGCGCTCGGCGGGGCGGCCGTCGGCCTCGCGGTCTTCTGGCTGCTGCTGCGCAAGGGCGTGCGCGGGTGGTACGTCTATGTCCCGCTCGCGCTGGTGATCTGGGCGCTGATGTACAACAGCGGGGTGCACGCCACCATCGCGGGTGTCGCGATGGGCCTGATGCTGCGCTGCACCACACGAGAGGACGAGAAGCACTCTCCGGGCCAGCAGATCGAGCATCTCGTACGACCGCTCTCGGCGGGCCTGGCCGTCCCGCTGTTCGCCCTCTTCAGCGCCGGCGTCTCCGTCTCCGGCGGCGCGCTCGGCGACGTGTTCACCCAGCCGGAGACGCTCGGCGTGGTGCTCGGGCTGGTCCTCGGCAAGGCGGTCGGCATCTTCGGCGGGACCTGGCTGACGGCCCGTTTCACCCGGGCCTCGCTCAGCGACGACCTCGAGTGGGCCGACGTGTTCGCGGTGGCGACCCTGGCCGGCATCGGCTTCACCGTGTCCCTGCTCATCGGGGAGCTCGCCTTCGACGGCGACGCGCGACTGACCGACGAGGTCAAGGCTGCCGTACTCCTCGGTTCGCTCACCGCGGCGACCCTCGCGACCGTGCTGCTGAAGCTCCGCAACGCCAAGTACCGCCGGCTGTACGAGGCCGAGGAGCGCGACGAGGACCTCGACGGCATCCCGGACATCTACGAGGAGGACGAGCCGGCGTACCACCTGCGCATGGCGGCCATCCACGAGCGCAAGGCCGCCGAGCACCGCCGCATCGCCGAGCTCAAGACCGCCGAGCGGCTTGCCGAAGTGGCGGGCGGGGCAGGCGAGGAGGACGACCGTCGGGCATGATCTGACGGGACGGTACAAAAGACACGGCTCACAAAGAGTTTCACTTGAGAGTCCCAGTGAAGAGGGAGATCGCGATGAGCGCACCCGACGGCAGCCCGGTCGGCGCCGAACGCAGCATCGGCCAGCTGTTCGCCTCGGCGACGACCGAGATGTCGGCACTGGTGCACGACGAGATCGCGCTGGCGAAGGCGCAGCTCAAGCAGGACGTCAAGCGGGGCGCGATGAGCGGCGGCGCGTTCAGCGTGGCCGGCGGGGTCCTGCTGTTCTCCCTGCCGATGCTCAACTTCGCGCTGGCGTACGGCATCCGGACCTGGAGCGACTGGAACCTCGCGGTCTGCTTCCTGCTGTCCTTCGCCGCCAACGTCCTCGTCGCGCTCGTCCTCGCGCTGATCGGCGTCGTCTTCGCGAAGAAGGCGCAGAAGAGCAAGGGTCCGCAGAAGGTCGCCGCCTCGATGAAGGAGACGGCCGGCGTGCTGCAGAACGCCAAGCCGCACCCGCGGCCCGCCAACGACAACAAGATCCTGGAGGAGCGAGTCCGGGAGACCAAGGCCATCGAGGCTGTGGCACGCTCGTCGTCATGAGCGATCCCGCCACCCCTTCGGCGCAGCAGCCCGCCTCTCTCGTGCGGCCCGACGGTCCCTGGACGCACCGGGACGTGGCCGCCAACGGCGCGCGCTTCCACATCGCCGAAATGGGCGACGGACCGCTCGTGATGTTCCTGCACGGCTTCCCCCAGTTCTGGTGGACCTGGCGCCACCAGCTGGAGGCGCTCGCCGACGCCGGATTCCGGGCCGTGGCCATGGACCTGCGCGGCGTCGGCGGCAGCGACCGCACCCCGCGCGGCTACGACCCCGCCAACCTCGCCCTCGACGTCACCGGCGTGATCCGCTCCCTCGGCGAGCCGGACGCCGCGCTGGTCGGCCACGACCTCGGCGGATACCTGGCGTGGACGGCGGCCGCGATGCGTCCCAAGCTCGTACGGCGCCTCGCGGTCGCCTCGATGCCGCACCCCCGGCGCTGGCGCTCGGCGATGCTCTCGGACGTCAAGCAGACGCGCGCCGGTTCCTACATCTGGGGGTTCCAGCGGCCCTGGATCCCCGAGCGGCAGCTGACCGCGGACGACGGCGCGCTGGTCGCCGAGCTGATCCGGGACTGGTCCGGCCCGCGGCTGCCGGACGACACGGCGGTGGAGACGTACCGCAGGGCGATCTGCATCCCCTCGACCGCGCACTGCTCCATCGAGCCGTACCGCTGGATGGTGCGCTCCCTGGCGCGTCCCGACGGCATCCAGTTCAACCGGCGCATGAAGCGGCCCGTCCGGGTGCCGACCCTCCATCTGCACGGCTCGCTCGACCCGGTGATGCGGACGCGCAGCGCCGCGGGATCCGGAGAGTACGTCGAAGCGCCGTACCGCTGGAGGCTGTTCGACGGTCTGGGGCACTTCCCGCACGAGGAGGATCCGGTCGCCTTCTCAACAGAACTGATCAATTGGTTGAAGGACCCCGAACCCGATCGGTGACCGAACGGCCACTTGCCCGGCGCATAGGCCAATTGGGGGGCGTGGGGGCGGTTATCGACCTTGGGGCAGGGGCACACGTCCGGGTATGGGCTGGACGCACGACTACAGTGACGCAGCACGCAATCGGCGCTCGGGGGCTGCCCTGAGCTCACACCATCAGGGCGGTGCCCCGCAATTGCCGGGCGGCACGGACCTGAGGGTGGGCATTCCGCGCATCCTGCGCCGCCGGGCCCGCTGGGTCTCGGTACGGCTGCGTCACCCTCGAGGCTGACGCACCCGCCTTCTGACACCTCTCACAGCGCGCAGCTGTCGCTGTCCACCTGCTGGTTCGCGGTGCGACCCGTAGCGATGTCGTCCTGGATCTCGTCCACGGTGAGCGCGTAGCCGGTGTCGGGGTCGTCGAGCGACTTCGCGAAGACCACGCCGTACACCTTGCCCTCCGGGGTGAGCAGCGGACCGCCGGAGTTGCCCTGGCGGACGGTCGCGTAGAGGGAGTAGACATCGCGGCTGACGGTGCCGCGGTGGTAGATGTCCGGTCCGTGGGCGTCGATGCGCCCGCGCACGCGCGCGGAGCGGACGTCGTACGAGCCGTTCTCCGGGAAGCCCGCGACGATCGCGTCGTCCCCGCTGGCCGCGTCCTCGGACGTGAACTGCAGCGCGGGCGCGTCCAGATCGGGCACGTCCAGGACGGCGATGTCGCGCTCCCAGTCGTAGAGGACGACCGTGGCGTCGTACTTGCGGCCCTCACCGCCTATCTGGACCGTGGGCTCGTCGACGCCACCGACGACATGCGCGTTGGTCATGACGCGGCGGTCACCGAAGACGAAGCCGCTGCCCTCCAGGACCTTGCCGCAACTCTGCGCGGTGCCCATGACCTTGACGATGGAGCGCTGGGCGCGGGCCGCGACGACGCTGTTCGCGAGCTTGGGATCGGGCGGCTGGACCTCCTTGATGGGCTCGTCGGAGAACGGGCTGAAGACCTGCGGGAAGCCGTTCTGCGCGAGGACCGAGGTGAAGTCCCTGAACCAGGTGTCGGCGCCGGAGGGCAGCGCCTCCTGCACGCCGAGGAGCACCTTGGAACCGCGGACCTCCTTGCCGACCGTCGGCATCGTGGTCTGCGCGAGGGTGGCACCGATCAGCCAGGCCACCAGGAGCATCGCGACGACGTTGACTAGGGCGCCGCCGGTCGCGTCCACGGCGCGGGCCGGGGACCAGGTGATGTACCGGCGCAGCTTGTTGCCGAGGTGCGTGGTCAGGGCCTGGCCGACGGAGGCGCAGACGATGACGACGACCACTCCGACCACGGCGGCGACCGTGCCGACCTCCGCGTGGTCGGTCAGCGCGTCCCAGATGACGGGAAGGGTGTAGACGGCGACGAGGCCGCCGCCCAGGAAACCGATCACCGACAGGATGCCGACGACGAAGCCCTGGCGGTAGCCGACGATCGCGAACCACACGGCGGCGACCAGCAACAGGATGTCCAGCACGTTCACCGGTTCGAGCCTCGCCTCATCACTTCGCGTTCACCACAGGTCGGCCGGAGGTACGGCCCGCCGCGAAGCGGCCATCGGAAACCGGGCTCCCCGGGAAGACACACCACGGACGCCACCCTGTCATGCGCGCCAGTCGAGCGGGACCTGCTTCTCCCGGTCCCAGGCCCGCTCCCAGCCCGCGAAGTGCAGGATCCGGTCGATGATTCCGGCGGTGAAGCCCCAGACCAGGGCGGATTCGACCAGAAATGCCGGACCTCGGTGGCCGCTGGGGTGGACGGTCGTCGCACGGTTGTCGGGGTCCGTGAGATCCGCCACGGGGACCGTGAAGACGCGGGCGGTCTCGTTGGGGTCGACGACCCCGACCGGGGTCGGCTCGCGCCACCAGCCCATCACCGGGGTGACCACGAAGCCGCTGACCGGGATGTACAGCTTGGGCAGCGCGCCGAAGAGCTGGACGCCCGACGGGTCGAGGCCGGTCTCCTCCTCGGCCTCGCGCAGGGCGGCCCTGAGCGGCCCGTCGCCCTGCGGATCGCCGTCCTCCGGGTCGAGGGCACCGCCGGGGAAGGACGGCTGCCCGGCGTGCGACCTGAGCGAGCTCGCCCGCTCCATGAGCAGCAGCTCGGGCCCGCGCTCGCCCTCGCCGAACAGGACCAGCACGGCCGACTGCCGCCCCGCGCCGTCCGCCGGCGGCAGGAAGCGGCTCAGCTGGCGCGGCTCGACCGTCTCCACGGCGTGCACCACCGGGTCCAGCCAGCTCGGCAGGCCGTCCTTGCTGAGCGTCACGCCCTTCGTACGGCTCGCCCGTGTCATCGCCACCCCCGTCGTCCTGCACTGCTCAACGCCCGAGCGGCCCTAGATCGTTCCGCCCGGACGGGCCGGTACGGCAGGCCGACCCCCGCAGGTCCTCCCGGCAGCACCGCCCGCACCCTCACTCGCCGGCCCCCAGCGGCGGTGCGGCCTTGCCGCCCGCGTCCAGGTAGGCCTGCGGTGGGTTCAGCCGCTGCCCCGGGAAGCCGCCCTTCTCGTACTTGAGGAGCTTCTTCGCCTTCTCGGGGTCCGTCTCGCCCTCGCCGTAGGCCGGGCAGAGCGGGGCGATGGGGCAGGCGCCGCAGGCGGGCTTGCGGGCGTGACAGATGCGGCGGCCGTGCCAGATGACGTGGTGCGACAGGTCCGTCCAGTCGCTCTTCGGGAAGAGCGCGGAGACGGCGGCCTCGATCTTCTCGGGTTCGGTCTCAGCGGTCCACTGCCAGCGCCTGACCAGCCGCATGAAGTGCGTGTCGGCGGTGATTCCGGGCCGCCCGAAGGCGTTGCCGAGGACGACGAAGGCGGTCTTGCGGCCCACTCCGGGCAGCGTCACGAGGTCTTCGAGCCGCCCCGGGACCTCACCGCCGAAGTTGTCCACGAGGGCCTTGGACAGCCCTATCACCGACTTGGTCTTGGCCCGGAAGAACCCGGTCGGCCGCAGGATCTCCTCGACCTCCTCGGGGTTGGCCGCGGCCAGGTCCTCGGGGGTCGGGTACTTGGCGAACAGCGCGGGCGTCGTCTGATTGACCCTCAGGTCGGTGGTCTGCGCGGACAGGACCGTGGCCACGATCAGCTGGAAGGGGTTCTCGAAGTCCAACTCGGGGTGGGCGTACGGGAACACCTCCGCGAGCTCGCGGTTGATGCGCCGGGCGCGGCGGACGAGGGCGGTCCGCGACTCGTGCCCCGGAGCCTTCGCGGCGACCGTCTTCGCGGCCGAGGCCTTCTTCACCGGAGCCGCCGCCTTCCTGGGCGCGACGGTCGCCTTCTTCACGGCGGCGGTCTTCCGCACCGGAGCCGCCTTGTTCGCCGCCTTGTTCGCCGAAGCCCTCTTCTCCACCGGAGCCTTCCCTGCCGCTTTTGCCGTTTTCTTTCCGCCCCCGGCGCCCTGTTCGCCCACAGCGGAATCTCGACGTGCAACCACCCGTCCAGCCCCCTTGGCCTGTGCTCTCACCGGCGTTTTGGACACCCGGCCAGCCTAGGGCCCGGCACTGACATCCGCCCCGGACCCCGAGGACCGGCCCCCAATTGGACCCCTGCCGCTTACCCCGGGACATGTGTGCGGCATCCTTGTGACAGATCACACTGTTTGGACCGTCCGGCAAAATGGGCACCGGGTTCCCCTGGTACCAAAGGGGAACAAGATCCCCTGAGCAGGTCGACAAGGAGAGAACTCGTGGACGACGTTCTGCGGCGCAACCCGCTCTTCGCGGCACTCGACGACGAGCAGTCCGCGGAACTGCGCGCCTCCATGAGTGAGGTGACCCTCGCGCGAGGCGACTCCCTGTTCCACGAGGGCGACCCGGGCGACCGGCTCTACGTCGTCACCGAGGGCAAGGTCAAGCTCCACCGCACCTCCCCCGACGGCCGCGAGAACATGCTCGCCGTCGTCGGCCCCGGCGAGCTCATCGGTGAACTGTCCCTGTTCGACCCGGGCCCGCGCACGGCGACCGCCACCGCGCTGACCGAGGTCAAGCTGCTGGGTCTCGGCCACGGCGACCTCCAGCCCTGGCTGAACGCCCGCCCCGAGGTGGCCACCGCTCTGCTGCGCGCCGTCGCCCGCCGCCTGCGCCGCACCAACGACGCGATGTCCGACCTCGTGTTCTCGGACGTCCCCGGCCGCGTGGCCCGCGCCCTGCTCGACCTCTCCCGCCGCTTCGGCGTGCAGTCCGAGGAGGGCATCCACGTCGTCCACGACCTCACGCAGGAGGAGCTGGCCCAGCTGGTCGGCGCCTCCCGCGAGACGGTCAACAAGGCCCTCGCGGACTTCGCCCAGCGCGGCTGGCTGCGCCTGGAGGCCCGCGCGGTGATCCTCCTGGACGTCGAGAGGCTCGCCAAGCGCTCACGCTGACCGCGGACCGCCGTACGACATCGAAGGGCCCCGCCGCACGGTGGGGCCCTTCTCGTACCGCCAGGACGACAAGCACGAGGACAGGGGCCACCGGTCGAGGAGGACGGCTGGCTGGCCACCTGCGGCGCCTCCCGCCCCTCCCCGCCTCCCCTTCCGCCCCCCTGACCACGTTCGGGCCCACACGCCCCGCCCAGGGCCGTAAATGACCTGCTCCCGGACCCGCGCCCGGGCACAGTGATCCCATGGCCGCCGAAGCAGCTCCCCCCATCGCCCCCACGGGACTCGACGCCCAGGGGTACATCGAGCGCGAGGGCTCCCTGGGGCGGATCCCGCAGCCCTTCCGTCCGGTCGTCGCCGCCGCCCGCGACCGGGTGCTGGACCTGTTCGGGCCTAGGCTGCACAGCGCCTACCTGTACGGCTCCGTTCCGCGCGGCACCGCGCGCGTGGGCCGCAGCGACCTCGACCTCCTGCTCGCCCTGCGGGACGAGCCGGCCGACGCGGACCGGGAGGGCGTACGGCAGCTCGGGGAGGCGCTCGACAAGGAGTTCGCGCAGATCGACGGCGTCGGAACGCTGCTGTACAGCCGCGATCTCCTGCTGAGCGAGACGGAACGGCACGACCTGGGCTGGTTCGTGGCCTGTCTGTGCACCCCGCTGCTCGGCGACGACCTGGCGGAGTACCTCCCCCGCTACCGCCCGGACTCCCTCCTGGCCCGCGAGACGAACGGCGACCTCGCCGTCCTGCTCCCCCGCTGGCGTGAACGGATCGAGACGGCGGACTCGGACGAGACCCGGACCCGTCTCGTCCGCTTCATGTCCCGGCACCTGGTCCGGACCGCGTTCACCCTGGTCATGCCCCGCTGGAACGGCTGGACGAGCGACCTCGCCGACATGGCAGAGGTCTTCGGCGCGTACTACCCGCAGCGCGCCGAGCAGCTCCGTACCGCGGCGGCCTTGGGCCACGCCCCGACCGCCGACACGGCCGTGCTGCGGACGTACGTCGACGATCTGGGCCCCTGGCTGGCGCAGGAGTACGCGCGCGTGCACGGCACGAAGACCCCTAGATGAGCCCGTGCTCCTCCAGGTACTCCATCTGGGCCCGCACCGACAGCTCGGCGGCGGGCCAGAGCGACCGGTCCACATCCGCGTACACGTGTTCTACGACGGCACCGGGCGTCCGGTATCCGTCCTCCACGGCCGTCTCGACCTGGGCGAGCCGGTGGGCGCGGTGCGCGAGATAGAACTCGACGGCACCCTGGGCGTCCTCCAGGACGGGCCCGTGACCCGGCAGGACGGTGTGGACGCCGTCGTCGACCGTCAGGGACCTCAGCCGCCGCAGGGAGTCCAGGTAGTCGCCCAGGCGGCCGTCGGGGTGGGCCACGACCGTCGTACCGCGCCCCAGGATGGTGTCACCGGTCAGGACGGCCCGATCGGCCGGGAGATGGAAGCACAGCGAGTCGGCGGTGTGCCCGGGAGTGGGCACGACCCTGAGCTCGAGGCCACCCACCCGCACCACGTCCCCGGCGCCCAGCCCCTCCTCCCCCAGCCGCAGGGCCGGGTCGAGGGCCCGCACCTTGGTGCCGGTCAGCCCGGCGAAACGGACGGCGCCCTCGGCGTGGTCGGGGTGTCCGTGGGTGAGCAGCGTGAGCGCGACGCGCTTTCCGGCGGCCTCGGCGGTGTCGAGGACGGCACGCAGATGCCCCTCGTCGAGCGGGCCCGGGTCGACGACGACCGCCAGCTCCGAGTCCGGCTCCGACAGGATCCAGGTGTTGGTCCCGTCCAGGGTCATCGCGGAGGCGTTGGGCGCGAGGACGTTGACGGCTCGCTCGGTGGCGGGGCCCGAGAGGACCCCGCCCCGTGGCTGGCCGGGCAGGGCTGCGGCGTCGGTCATGCGGGGGCTCCACCGGTCGGGATGTGTTTGGTGAACTCGTCGTGGCCCGGCCAGGAGAGCACGATCTCGCCGTCCACCAGCCGGGCCTGCGCGAGCACGGGCGTCAGATCCCGCCCGGGAGCGGCGGCGAGCGCCTCGGCGGCACTGCCGTACGCGGCGATCTGCCGCAGCGTGGCGATGGTGGGCGGCATCATCAGCAACTCGCCCTTGTCGTAGCCGTCCGCCGCGTCCTGGGGCCGGATCCACACCGTACGGTCGGCCTCGGTGGAGGCGTTGCGGGTGCGCTGTCCCTGCGGGAGGGCGGCGACGAAGAACCACGTGTCGTAGCGACGGGGCTCGAACTCGGGAGTGATCCAGCGCGTCCAGGCCCCGAGCAGATCGGATCGCAGCACGAGCCCCCGGCGTTCCAGGAACTCCGCGAAGGAGAGATCCCGCGCGACGAGGGCAGCACGGTCGGCCTCCCACTCCGCGCCCGTGGTGTCACCGATCACCGACTCGGCCGTCGGCCCGGCGAGCAGGACGCCCGCCTCCTCGTACGTCTCCCGCACGGCCGCGCACACGATCGCCTGAGCCGCCGTCTCATCCACCCCGAACCGGTCCGCCCACCACGCGCGCGTGGGGCCCGCCCAGTGGATGTGGTGCTCGTCGTCCCGCGGGTCGACACCACCCCCGGGATAGGCGTACGCCCCTCCCGCGAACGCCATCGACGCCCGCCTGCGCAACATGTGCACGACCGTCCCGGCCGGCCCGTCCTTCAGCAGCATCACGGTGGCAGCGCGTCTGGGCACGGCCGGCTCGAGCGAGCCGTCCGCGAGCGCACGGATACGGTCCGGCCATTCCGCTGGGTACCACTGCCCGTTTGCCATGGCCGGAGGCTAACTCCTGAAGAGCAGATGTTCGAGAGCGATCAGCTGCGCTGGGCTGGAGCGGGGCGCGTATGGGGGTGCCGGGCCAGGTGGTCGGGCGGGTGCGGGTGCGTCGTGGCTTGTCGCGCAGTTCCCCGCGCCCCTGGGGAGGTGCAGTGACCCGGCGCCAGGACGGGCCGTTCGCCCGGACCGCGCGGCACCACGAGCCGTTCTCCGGACCGCGCGGCACCACGAGCCGGTGGCCGGACCGCGCGCCCACGACGGGCCGCAAGCCGCGTACGGCGCGCAGGGGACGGGGTGGGGGGTGTCCGCCCGCAGCGGCCGGCGTCCGTTACCGGGCCCTGCTCAATAGACAGCAACCGCCGGACCGAGGACGGACACCCCCCACCCCGGCCCCGACCCCACCACCAGGGCCGATGCGCTACGCACGCCCCCACCGAACCCGCAGCTGCGCCGCAGGCATTTCAAGGGCGCGGGGCCCGCCCCCACCGGAGGACCTCACGCCGAAGTCAGCTCCACCTGCACCTCGACCTCGACCGGCGCGTCCAGCGGCAGCACAGCCACTCCCACCGCACTCCGCGCATGCACACCGGCCTCGCCGAGGACCTCGCCCAACAGCTCGCTCGCCCCGTTGATCACACCCGGCTGCCCCGTGAAGTCCGAGGCCGACGCCACGAACCCCACGACCTTCACCACACGCGCGATCCGGTCCAGGTCACCCGCCACGGACTTCACCGCCGCCAAGGCATTCAACGCACACGTCCGCGCCAGCGCCTTCGCCTCCTCGGCCGTGACCTCCGCCCCCACCTTCCCGGTCACCGGAAGCTTCCCGTCGACCATGGGCAGCTGACCGGAGGTGTACACGTACACCCCCGACTGCACGGCCGGCTGATACGCGGCCAGCGGCGGCACGACCTCCGGCAACGTCAGCCCGAGCTCCGCGAGCCGCGCCTCGACCGCCCCGCTCACGCCGCCTTCTCCCGCTTCAGGTACGCCACCAGCTGCTCGGGGTTGTTCGGCCCGGGCACGACCTGCACGAGCTCCCACCCGTCCTCGCCCCAGGTGTCCAGAATCTGCTTCGTGGCGTGGACGAGCAGCGGCACGGTCGCGTATTCCCACTTCTTGGTCATGCGGCCGACTTTAGCCGCTGCTCACCCCGGGCTCTGAGCCGCTCCGCACCCCGCGCTCCGGCCTCCCCCGACCCACAGTCCGCACCCGCGTTATCCACAGCCTCCTGCTTAGGTTCGCCGCCGACTGGTTACGCTCGAATACGTGAGCAGGCTCCAGGTCGTCAGCGGCAAGGGCGGGACCGGAAAGACCACGGTCGCCGCAGCCCTCGCGTTGGCCCTCGCCACCGAGGGGAAGCGCACGCTTCTCGTCGAGGTGGAGGGTCGCCAGGGAATCGCGCAGCTCTTCGAAACGGAGGCGCTGCCCTACGAGGAGCGGAAGATCGCCGTCGCTCCGGGGGGCGGGGAGGTGTACGCACTGGCCATCGACCCCGAACTGGCCCTTCTGGACTACCTCCAGATGTTCTACAAACTCGGCGGTGCGGGCAGAGCCCTCAAGAAGCTCGGCGCGATCGACTTCGCGACCACCATCGCGCCCGGGCTCAGAGACGTCCTCCTGACGGGCAAGGCGTGCGAGGCGGTCCGCCGCAAGGACAAGTCCGGTCGCTTCGTCTACGACTACGTCGTGATGGACGCGCCCCCCACCGGCCGTATCACCCGCTTCCTGAACGTCAACGACGAGGTCGCGGGACTCGCCAAGATCGGCCCGATACACAATCAGGCACAGGCCGTGATGCGGGTGCTGAAGTCCAAGGAGACGGCCGTCCACCTGGTGACGCTCCTGGAGGAGATGCCCGTCCAGGAGACCGCGGACGGCATCGCCGAGCTCAGGGCTGCCCAGCTCCCGGTGGGCCGGATCGTCGTGAACATGGTGCGCCCGGAGGTGTTGGACGGCACCGATCTGGAACTCGTACGGACCACACAGCGTTCAGCCGTGGCGAAGGCGCTGTCCTCGGCCGGACTCGGCGGCGCCCGCCGCGGTGGCAACGCCGAGAAGCTGGTCGACCCGCTGATCCAGCAGGCCGAGGAGTACGCCGAGCGGTACGAACTGGAGCACGAACAGCGCTCGGTCCTCGGCGAGCTGGGGCTGCCGCTGCACGAACTGCCCTTGCTGACCGAGGGCATGGACCTGGCGGGTCTGTACGAACTGGCCACCGAGCTGCGGAAGCAGGGGATGTCATGAGCCCGGACGCCCACGCGCACGACCGGCACCACCGTCTCTCCCCCGCCCCCGTGCTCGACCTCGATCCGCTGATCGACGATCCCGGCACCCGCATCGTGGTGTGCTGCGGTTCGGGAGGTGTCGGCAAGACCACGACGGCGGCGGCGCTCGGCCTGCGCGCCGCCGAGCGGGGCCGCAAGGTCGTCGTCCTCACCATCGACCCGGCCCGCAGGCTCGCCCAGTCGATGGGCATCGACTCGCTGGACAACGTCCCGCGGCGGGTGAAGGGTCTCGACGACTCGGCGAGCGGCGAGTTGCACGCGATGATGCTCGACATGAAGCGCACCTTCGACGAGATCGTCGAGGCGCATGCGGACCGCGAGCGGGCGGCCGCGATCCTGAACAACCCCTTCTACCAGTCGCTCTCTGCGGGCTTCGCGGGCACGCAGGAGTACATGGCGATGGAGAAGCTCGGGCAGCTGCGGGCCCGGGACGAGTGGGACCTGATCGTCGTCGACACCCCTCCCTCCCGTTCCGCCCTCGACTTCCTGGACGCGCCGAAGCGGCTGGGCTCGTTCCTCGACGGAAGGCTCATCCGGCTGCTCACCGCCCCGGCCAAGCTCGGCGGACGGGCGGGGATGAAGTTCCTGAACGTCGGGATGTCGATGATGACCGGCACCCTCGGCAAGCTGCTGGGCGGTCAACTCCTCAAGGACGTCCAGACGTTCGTGTCCGCGATGGACACGACCTTCGGCGGGTTCCGCACGCGCGCGGACGCGACGTACAAGCTGCTCCAGGCGCCCGGGACGGCGTTCCTGGTGGTCGCGGCCCCGGAGCGGGACGCGCTGCGCGAGGCCGCGTACTTCGTGGAGCGGCTGGCCGCCGAGAGCATGCCGCTGGCCGGCCTGGTGCTCAACAGGGTCCACGGCAGCGGCGCCGACCGGCTCTCGGCCGAGCGGGCGCTCGCCGCCGCGGAAAATCTTGAAGAGCCCCGCATTGTCGATCAGGAGGGCGGGAAAGCTGGACTTCGTAACTCTCCCGACACGTACGACAGTTCAGAATCTCCCGCTTCCGAGTCGGACTCCCCCGTCGACCCGGAGCGCACCGTCGACCAGCTCACCGCAGGCCTGCTGAGGCTGCATGCGGACCGTATGCAACTGCTCTCCCGCGAGCAGCGCACGCGTGACCGCTTCACCGCGCTCCACCCCGAGGTGGCGGTGGCCGAAGTGGCCGCGCTGCCCGGCGATGTGCACGACCTCGCGGGGCTGCGGGACATCGGAAACCGGCTCGCGGCCGGGCGGCCGGAGCTGCCCGAGCCAGGCACGGACGTCGGCTGAGCCGACCCTGCGCGCACCGTGAACCGAGGGTTGTGCCCTCAGCCCACCGCCGCGTAGTTCTCGTAGATCTCGTCGTCCTCGAGGGGCAGGATGCCGACCCCTCGCTCGTACTCGACGCGCGCCGTCTCCAGCAGCCTGCGCCACGACGTGACCGTCGGCCGCCGGCGCAGCAGCGCGCGACGCTCGCGCTCTGTCATGCCTCCCCACACGCCGAACTCGACGCGGTTGTCCAGCGCGTCGGCGAGGCACTCCGTGCGCACCGGACATCCGGTGCACACCGCCTTCGCCCGGTTCTGCGCTGCTCCTTGAACGAACAGTTCATCCGGATCGGTAGTGCGGCAGGCCGCCTGCGCACTCCAGTCGACTACCCAGCCCATACCGGCGCCGTCCTCTCCCGAATCGAGGCTCCCCCACGGCGGCAGCGGCATATTCACCGCCGCCAGTTGAGGACGTTACGGAAGGGAGGCACAGCGCAACACCCCCTTCGGGCCCAATCTTGAATGGCCCGAACGGACTATGCGTAAGCGGCAGATCACCCGGGGGAGTGAGGCCGCGACATACATGACTATCCCGGCAAACCAGGACACTTGTCTTGCGTCACAACGGGCACCTGATGACACACGAGGCGGATTCGGACACGTCCTCAACAAAAAAGTCGAGGAACGACCGGAACGATTCGGGGTCGCCGGACGTATTGATACGTGGCCCTACTGCTGTGACAGTTGAGAGCAGCTTAGGCCAAGGCCTGTGCGCGTGTCCGGCGAATGAGAAGGTAGGGCGCTCTGTCGTCATGCCCGCTCCGACGCGGTCGTGCCCGCTTCCGTCGCCATGCCGTGACATGGGCTCCCTCTGAACGCTCATGAGTACGGATTAGGCTGCCCCCTATGTCGAAGAAGCGCTCGGGCGGCGGTCTGTCGCCCACGCAGCAGGCCGCCAAGTTCCTCGGTGTCAGTGTCCTCGCGGGAGCGGTGATGGCCGGCATCGCGCTGCCCGCGGCCGGCGCGCTCGGGCTCGCGGCCAAGGGGTCGGTGGAGAGTTTCGACGAACTCCCGACCAACCTGAAGACCCCACCGCTGAGCCAGCGCACCACGATCCTCGACAGCGAGGGCGGCACCATCGCCACGGTGTACTCGCGCGACCGCACGGTGGTCGACCTCAAGAACGTCTCGCCGTACATGCAGAAGGCGATCGTCGCGATCGAGGACTCGCGCTTCTACCAGCACGGCGCGGTCGACCTGAAGGGCGTCCTGCGCGCGCTCAACAAGAACGCCCAGAGCGGCGGGGTCGCCCAGGGCGCCTCCACGCTCACCCAGCAGCTGGTGAAGAACGTCGCGGTGGAGGAGGCCGGTGACGACCCGACGAAGGTCGCCCAGGCCACCCAGCAGACCATCGGCCGCAAGATCCGCGAGCTGAAGTACGCGATCCAGCTCGAAGAGGAACTCGGCAAGAAGAAGATCCTCGAGAACTACCTCAACATCACGTTCTTCGGGCAGCAGGCGTACGGCGTCGAGGCGGCCTCGCAGCGCTACTTCTCCAAGCACGCCAAGGACCTCAACCTCGAGCAGTCGGCCCTGCTCGCGGGCATCGTCCAGTCCCCCAGCCGCTACGACCCCGTCAACGACGAGGCCGAGGCGACCAAGCGGCGCAACACCGTGCTCCAGCGCATGGCCGAGGTCGGTGACGTCTCCCAGGCGGAGGCCGACAAGGCCAAGGAGCAGCCGCTGGGCCTCAAGGTCAGCAAGCCGAAGAACGGCTGCATCACCGCGGTCAAGGGCGCCGGCTTCTTCTGCGACTACGTCCGTGAGGTCTTCCTGACCGACCCGGTCTTCGGCAAGACGAAGGAGGCCCGGGCCAAGGTCTGGAACCAGGGCGGTCTGACGATCCGCACCACCATGGACCCGCAGGCCCAGAGGTCGGTCCAGAAGTCCATCAAGGAGCACGTCTACCAGGACGACGACGTGGCCACGGCGGCGACCATCGTCCAGCCCGGCACCGGCAAGATCCTCGCGATGGGCCAGTCACGGCCGTACGGCATCAACAACAAGAAGAACGAGACGACGCTCAACCTCTCGGTCAACCAGGACATGGGCGGCGGAGCGGGCTACCAGCCCGGTTCGACGTTCAAGCCGATCGTGGCCGCGGCCGCCATAGAGGGCGGCACCCCGGCGACGCAGATCTACCCGTCGCCGTACAAGATGGACTACCCGGCCCCGGTCCAGGAGTGCAACGGCAACGTCTGGAACGAGAAGGGCGTCCCGGTCTCCAACGAGAACACCTCCGAGGTGGGCCCGTACGACATGAAGACCGCGACCGCGAAGTCGGTGAACACCTACTACGTGTCGTTGATCAGCGACATCGGCATCTGCCCGGTGACGGAGATGGCCGCGAAGATGGGCGTCCAGCGCGCCGACGGCCGCAAGATCCAGCAGGCTCCGTCGATCGCCCTGGGCACCCAGGAGATGTCCCCGCTGACCATGGCGAACGCGTACGCGACCTTCGCCTCGCGCGGGATGTACTGCACCCCGGTCGCCATCGAGTCGATCACCCAGCGGGTCGGCGAGAAGTCGAAGTCCCTCCAGGTCCCGAAGTCGACCTGCTCGCGGGCGATGTCGGAGAACACCGCGGACACGATCAACACGCTCCTCAAGGGCGTGGTCGAGGACGGCACCGGCTCGGAGGCGGGCCTCGGCGGCGGCCGTGCCAGCGCCGGCAAGACGGGTACGACCGACGAGCGCTACGCGGCCTGGTTCGTGGGCTACACGCCGAACATGGCCGGCGCGGTCTGGGTCGGCGACCCGGCGCACAAGCGCAAGATGCAGAACATCACCATCGGCGGCGTCTACAGCCAGAAGGTGTTCGGCGGCAAGGTCCCCGGCCCGATCTGGCGCGACATGATGAGCGGAGCGCTGGAGGGCAAGGACGCCCCGAGCTTCAACCTCGTCCACATCCCCGACATGCCGAAGAAGGAAGACCCCGGCAAGGGCGACGACGGCGACAACGGCGACAACCGCGGGAACGACAACGGCGGCAACGACAACGGTGGGAACGACGGCAACACCACCTTCCCGACGCCGACCTTCTCCATCCCGGAGGGCTTCATCCAGGGCACGAACAACGGGAACGGGAACGGCAACGGAGGCGGGCGCGGCTGACACCCGGCGGCCTCCCCGCGGGCGCGGCTGACACCCGGCCGCCTCACCGCGGGCGCGGCTGACACCCGGCCGCCTCACCACAGACGCGGCTGACACCCGGCCGCCTCACCACAGACGAGAGCCCGGTCCCGCGCATTCGGCGGGACCGGGCTCTTGTACGACTGGCAGGTGCCGTTCTCAGCCGGCCAGGAGCTTCTTCACGGCGGCGGCGACCCGGCCGCCCTCGGCCAGGCCCGCGACCTTCGGGTTCACGATCTTCATGACGGCGCCCATGGCCCGCGGGCCCTCGGCGCCGGCCGCCTTCGCCTCCTCGACGGCCTGGGCGACGATGTCGTTGAGCTCGTCGTCGCTGAGCTGCTTGGGCAGGTACTCGGCGAGGACCTGGCCCTCCGCCTTCTCCCGCTCGGCGGACTCGGCGCGACCACCCTGGGCGAAGGCGTCCGCGGCCTCGCGGCGCTTCTTCGCCTCCTTGGTGATCACCTTCAGGACCTCGGCGTCGGAGAGCTCCCGCTTCTCCTTGCCCGCGACCTCCTCGGTGGTGATCGCGGCGAGCGTCATCCGGAGCGTCGAGGAGCGCAGCTCGTCTCGCCCCTTGATCGCGGCGTTGAGGTCTTCCTGCAGCTTCGACTTGAGCGTGGTCATGGGTCCGATTGTCGCAGGTGTGGGGCGACGGGCGCCCGCCCATTTACCGTGCGGGCGGCGGCCGGTCAAGGATGCCCCCGCGATCTGACACGATGGAGGCATGCGCGCGCGATACGGAGTCCCCTTGGGAATCGCGGCGGTTGGCGCCGCCGGTCTGGTCTACTCCGCGGGTTTCGAAGCCCGCTCCTTCCGCCTGCGGCGGGTCACGGTCCCCGTCCTGCCGTCCGGCATGCGCCCGCTGCGCGTGCTCCAGGTCTCCGACATCCACATGGTCGGCGGCCAGCGCAAGAAGCAGCGCTGGCTGCGCTCGCTGGCCGGCCTGCGCCCGGACTTCGTGATCAACACGGGCGACAACCTGTCGGACCCGGAGGGCGTCCCGGAGGTCCTGGACGCGCTGGGCCCGCTGATGGAGTTCCCGGGCGCGTACGTGTTCGGCTCCAACGACTACTACGGCCCCAAGTTCCGCAACCCCGCCCGCTACCTGTACGAGAAGGCCCAGGGCCGCCACGGCCTGAACGGCAACGCACCCGCCGTGGGCGTCGTCCACAACCCGTGGGAGGACCTGCGGGACGGTTTCGAAGCGGCGGGCTGGCAGAACCTCACGAACACGCGGGGCATGCTGAAGGTCGAGGGCGTGTCGGTGGAGCTGACGGGCCTGGACGACCCGCACATCAAGCGGGACCGGTACGACGAGGTGGCCGGCGGCCCGTCGGGCGCGGCCGACTTCTCGATGGGCGTGGTGCACGCGCCGTATCTCCGCGTCCTGGACGCCTTCGCCGCGGACGGCTACCCGCTGATCCTGGCCGGCCACACCCACGGCGGCCAGATCTGCCTCCCCTTCTACGGCGCCTTCGTGACGAACTGCGACCTCGACACCGACCGCGTGAAGGGTTTGTCCACGCATGAGGCGGAGGGCCGCAGGTCGTACCTGCACGTGTCGGCGGGCTGCGGGGCGAACCGCTATACGCCGGTACGGTTCGCGTGCCCGCCCGAGGTGACGTTGCTGACGTTGGTGGGGCGGGGGTAGGTGTCCGTACGGGGACGTGGGCGGGCGTTCGGGTTCGGTGCGGGGCGTTGGTTCCCGTGCACTGGACGGGTGGCTTAACCCGCACGGCCCGCCCAAATCGCCCCTTTTGTCGCACATGTCTAGCGTGAGGGCATGACCGCGCCGATACCGAGGGACATCCCGGACCTCCCCGCAGTCCCGGGCATGCCCGTCTTCCTGCCCTCGCTCGTCCCCGCCACGGCGGTGGTGGCTCCTGTGCGCCATCCCGTCGCCGCCGCCTACCGCGTACTGGTGGCGATGGCGGCCGCGGGGGCGGTGACCGTCGAACTGCTCCTGAGCAGCCCGGTCCGCACCCTGAGCCACTTCTCGATCCAGAGCACGATCCTGCTGACACCGGTGCTTCTGCTGTCGGCCCGCAGGGCATGGACCGCCCGCCGCCCCCTGCCGTCGTCCGTGACGGGCGCGGCCCTCCTCTACGTCACGATCACGGCGCTGGTGTACCACCTGCTGCTGGTGAACACGGCGAGCCCTTTCGCCCTGACGGGCGCGGCGGCGAACCCGACGGGCTGGCACGCGGTGACCGCCCTCCTCCTGCACACGGTGATCCCCGCGGCGGCCCTGGCGGACTGGCTCCTGCTGACGCCCCCCGGCCGACTCCACCTGCGCCAGGCTGCGACCTGGCTGCTGTACCCCCTGGCCTACCTGCTGTTCTCCTTCACCCGAGGCGAACTGATCCCTCCGGGCACGGGCGGCCGCTACCTCTACCCCTTCCTGGACGTGGACCTGCACGGCTACAAGAGCGTCCTGGGCAACGCCCTCCTCCTCGGCCTCTCCTTCTACGCCCTCGCGATCCTCCTGGTAGCCCTGGACCACGCCCGCCCGAACCCCATCCGCCACCGCACCAAAACCGGATTTCGTCTCCAGCCACCGGTGGGCTAAAGTAAACGACGTCGCCGCGACAAGCAGCGACAATCGGGGTGTAGCGCAGCTTGGCAGCGCGCTTCGTTCGGGACGAAGAGGTCGTGGGTTCAAATCCCGCCACCCCGACAGCTAAAACAACAGGTCACCCACCTCCGGATTTCCGGAGGTGGGTGACCTGTTTCTGCGTGCGTGTCTATCTGCGTGACCAACGCTCCGGGCCCGGCTTGAAGATGCCGTCCATGACCACGGCGCCGGTCTGGATCACGGGCCGGATCTGCTTCCGGTAGACCTCCTCGGTGACCGCCGGCCGGGGCGCAGTGTTCCTCCCAGGCGTCACCGGCGGCGAGCCGGTCCCAGACCTGATCTTCGAATTGCTGCCAGAGAGCCTCGACGCAGCGTGCCGGCAGGGCGAGAGTGCGCCGGCTGCTTCTGCGAGAGGGGTAAAGATCAGACTAAGGACCTGACCGGTTGATTCCCGTCGTATGACTGGCCTGGCAGGCTCTCGGCGCAGAGGGAACGAGTCGCAGTGATGACGTGACGCGCAGATCCATGCCGACGAGGGGTATCGATGCTCAGGTTCATGGACTGGTCTGTCGTCGTGATGGGCTGCTTGCTGGTTCTTATCAGCTTCGGCCGCCGCTGGTGGGAGCGGGCAAAGATCCGCAAAGGAGCGCGCCCCCGCCAGGACATGCGCTTCTACTCGATATGGATGCCCCTGCTCATGGGTCTTGGCATGATCGTCGCCAAGGTGCCGCACATGGCCGGCGCACCCTTCGCCATCGTCATGGCTGCTGACACGTTGAACCTTGTGCTGGCGGTCACGACGGCGCTGGTCTTGGCTGTACAGGTCAGGCGTCGGACCGGCTCTGGGCCGTCCGCTGAGTGACGGCAATGCATGCCAAGGCCGCATGCGACGGCCGGCGCGAACAGCAGCGGTCGGCGCCGGACCTCAGCGGACGATCGACCGAGGGGCAGCGACCTTTGGTCGACATGATGTCCTTCATCGATGGACGGTGCCTGCCGCCGTGGCTCGACCCATTGTCTCCACCGACCTCACAGCGCCTCAGCTCAGGGCGAGGGCTTGAAGTCGGCGGACAGGTCGAGGTGGAAGGGGGAGCCTGGAGCAGTTGGGCTCCAGCCCTCACGAAGGGCACGTTTGATGGCTTGGGCAACGTCGGATGGCAGTACAGGCTGGGCCCCACGTCCGATCCAGTTGCTCGCATGTGGCTGGTTGGTGGTGACCACGAGCATTGTCCCGACGGCGTCTGCATGCACGACCGCGAAGCTGCACGGCGTCCAGCACAGCCCCTGAAAGTAGGTCGGCCTGCGTCGCAACCGCCAGCGGTAGGCCGTACTGTCGACGACGATGCGTCGCGATCCCTTGCGGCCCAGTGCCATGGCTCCTCCTCGAGACGAAGGATGTTAGCCAGCCCAGCCCGCCCGGGCTTCTCAGTTTCCGTCTCATTCAGCCCCGTTCACGGGCGCTCATCGAGGACCGCACGCCGAAATCGCCTCCCGGGCCAGACTCCCATGAACGCAGGTGAACGCCCCTGCACACAGCCCACCACCACAGTTGGAAAGCGTGCAGGTCCAAGGGCTGGAGGAGCGCCGGATAGGGCAGCTTGAGGCTTGGCTTTGCGAGGTGTCGGGCAGCTCACTCTCATGCGATCGCGTTGGAAGCGCGCAGGGCTGGCTGTTGGTCTTGTTCTTGTGGTGTGCGGATACGTCGTGCTGCTCTGGCAGGGGCCGTGGTGGCTGGACGGTGAGCATCTGAGAACAGACGACTTGCAGCCGGCCGACGGTGTTGTGGTCACGGGGGTGCGCACGGCTCTGGTTGCCCTCGGAGCGGGAGTGGTCGCGGCGGCAGGTCTCTACTACACCGACCGCAGCTTGCGGCATACGCGAGAACGGGATCGCGAACAGGCCGAGCTGTCGCGAGAAGCGCAGGTGACCGACCGTTATGTGGAGGCCATCAAGCTCTTGGCCTCGGATCGGACCGTCGAGCGGTTGGGCGGTATATACGCTCTCGAGCGCATCATGCGTGACTCCCCCAAGGACCACCTGACGGTGGTCGAGGTCCTTGCCTCGTTCATCAGGGAGCACACTCTGATGGCCGCAGGAGAAGGAGAGGCACTCCAAGCCGATCGTCATCCGACCGAGCCTGTTCAGGCGGCGTTGACCGTGCTGGGACGTCGGCCCGTAGCGCAGGAGCCCTTCCGCATCGACTTGCGGGCGACGGATCTGAGGGGCGCTGATCTCAAGCAGGCTCGGCTGGACCGTGTCCGTCTGGGCAGCGCGAGGTTGGACGGCTCGGACTTGACGGAGGCGCGGCTGGAGGACGCGTGGCTGCAAGAGACCGGGCTTGAAGGTGTCTGGCTGGACCGCGCCGACCTCAACAAGGCGAATCTGCGCGCCGCCAATCTGCGGGGCGCGAGTCTTGTGGATGCCAATCTGGCGCAGAGCAAGCTGATGGGCACCGATCTGTCGACAGCTCACGGGTGCACGGTTGAGCAGGTCCGGGCAGCTTCGGTGCTGGACGAGGCGACCAAGCTGCCCACCGACATCGCGGCCGGGCTACCTGCGATCGAGTGACGGCAGGACCGTGGTCACCGGCCCAATGCCGGGCGTACGGAGTCGATGGCTGCCGTGGACCGTCTCAGTCGCATGTGTGGGCCACCACGAGGCTGTCGAAGGTGAGGCGGTTGGACTGCCAGGCTGTGACTCGGAGGGCGGCGTCCTCGGTGGCGTCCTGGGTGGGGAGGCGGGTGGCGGAGATGTGGCAGGGGGTGGACAGGGCCACGGGGTGGTGGAAGGCGCTGCGCAGTTCGACCGGGAGGACGCGGTAGGGGGCGCAAGCCGCCTGGACGGCCTGGCGGGCGGCCTCCAGAAGGACCATGCCGGGCACGTCCCCCGTGGGGTGGTCGAAGAGCACGGGGTGGCCGGGGTCGATCCGCAGGTCCCAGGCGAGGCCGCGGCGCTCGGCGGCGGAGGCGGGGACGCCGAGGACCACGTCGTGTTCGTCCAGGCGTCCCACGATCGCGGGCGGGACCGGGTCCGGCAGGGGCGGGTACCCGCCGCCCTCCCCTGCGGCGGGGTCGCGGCGGTCCGACACGTGCAGGGTGAGGCGTCCCGCACCGGCGTAGTCCCCGCCGCGCAGCAGATCGGCCTCCAACGTGAGGGCGGTGAGGGTGCCCCGCCTGCGCCGTACGTCCGTCGCCGTGAACTCCAGGCGCATCTCCGCGGGCCTTGCACCCAGGAGCAGGGCTCCGGGCACCACCTCGAACTCCAGTTCGGCGATGGTGAAGTGGTGGTCGGCCGGGACTCCGTAGTACGTCTGCCCCACCAGGACGGACGCCTGGCGCAGCGACTCCGCGGCGAGCAACGGGTCGTACCAGGTGCCGGCGACCGGTGCGTAGAAGTGGTGGCCGCGCGGCCACTGCGCGCCCAGCCGGAACGTGTCGGGGCCCAGCTGCCGCCAGTCCGTGATCAGCACCTCGGCCACCGCACTGCGGGCCACGAGGTGGCGCGGGGCGGTCCGGACGTAGTCCAGGTCGCGGTCCAGGTCAGGGGCCACGTCGCGGTCGAGGTATGCCTCGGCCCTCGCGTCCGGTGGAAGGGGAAGGGTGGGTATGGGGTCGGTGGGGGACACGCGGGTTGCCTTTCTCATGGGCGTCGACGCGGGGTGTGGCGGACCGGTACGGGTGCGGTGCCGGAGAGGCCGAAGGCGGCGGTGACTTCGGCCGGTGGGCGTTCCGGCTGGCGGGCCCCTATGGGGGCCTGTAGGCGGGCCTCTGGCGTCGGGCGGCTACGAGCAGCGACGGCGGTGTGAGGTGGGGCGGTGGACGGACTGGGTGACATGCGGCGGGCCGGGGGCCCGAGGTCGGGGGCGGGTAGCCAGTGGCGGGTGGCCGGCACCGGTGTGCTCGATCGAGCGCGGTGGTGGCCGGTGGTGGGCAGTGCTCGGCTGAGCGGGATGGTCGGCCCGGTCGGCGGAGGCAGGCCTGTGGCGACTTGAGCGGGCGGGACGGCGAGACTGGGCTAAGCCGGATCGCGCCGAGTCTGTCAGGGCCGGCCTCGACACGTCGGGCCCAACTGGGCCGGGTTGGTCCGGGCTGCGCCGGGCCGGTTGACCTCGGCTGAAGGCCTCAGCCGGCCAGATCAGGACCTGCCGGATCCAGAACAGCAGGCCAGGTTGGCAAGGGCGGGTTGGGTAGGTCGGGTTGGCAAGGGCGGGTTGGGTAGGTCGGGTTCGGTAGTTCCGGATCAACAGGCCCGGTTCAGCAGACCCGGTTGGGCGGGTCGGGTTGGCCGACCTGGTTCAACAGGTCCAGTTGGACAGGTCGGTTGGGCAGGTCGGGCTGCTAGACCCGCTTCAGCAGGCCCGGTTGGGCAGGACCCGCCGGCCAAACCGTTTCGGCAAGCCGGGTTCGCCAAGACGCGTTGTCTAGGACGCATACGGCGAGACGGATCCGTCACCCCGGCACCTTCAACCCTGCACCACCACCCCGGCACCACCCCGGCACCACAACCCCGGCGCCTCCACCCCCACCGCACCAAGCCCCGCAGTGGCCGAGCGTCAGGCCGCCGCCAGTGCCGTGAAGCGGCCCGCGTGGAAGACCAGGGGGCCCGCCTGGTCCGTCAGGGCGCCCTCCAGGGCCTCGGCGATGACCAGTTCGTGGTCGCCCGCCCGGTGGAGCGTGCTGATACGGCAGTCCAGCCAGCCGAGTCCGTCGGTGGGGATCGGGTGTCCGGCCCGGGTGGCCGACCAGCCGTCGCCGGCGAAGCGGTCGGCGCCCTTGGTGCTGAACAGGCGGCACAGTTCGGCGTGCCGATCGCCGAGGATCGTCACCGCGAAGTGTCCGGCCTCGCGGATCGCCGGCCAGGTGGAGGAGGTGTCCGCGGCGCACAGGGCGACCAGCGGCGGGGTCAGGGAGACGGAGGTGAAGGAGTTGACCGCCATGCCCTTGGGGCCGTCGGCGGTGTCGGCCGTGATCAGCACCACTCCCGTGGTGAACCGGCCGAGTATGTCGCGGAACGAGCGTTGCTCCAGCATGAGTTCTTTCCGATCGGACGGGACGCCCGGCCGGGCCGGCAGACCGGCCCGGCGTGGCGTGAGCGGCGTGCGGTGAGCGGAGTGCGGGGTGCAGGGCGCGGAGCGCGGGCTTAGCGGTTGCGGCTGGCGATCGCGAAGTCCACGGCCTCCTGCGGGCGGGCGGCGGAGCCGGTGAGGCGCGGGGAGACGTAGCGGGCCAGCAGCTCCATGCTGCGGTTGGTCTTCTCCCAGGACGTCCAGTCGGCGACGTAGACGAGCAGGGTGCCGAAACCGCCGGTGATCTCCTGCAGTTGCTCGATGCCGGCGACCACGTCGTCCACGGAGCCGACGAGCGCTCCCCCGGCCTCGACCCGGGCCTCCAGCGCCCGCTCGCGGGGCACGTCCGGGCTGAGCACCTCGCGTCCTGCCGCCTTGCCGAAGTACTCGAAAAGCCAGCGGTCGTAGCCCTCGCGGACGTCCGCGTACGCCTCCTCGCGGGTCTCGGCCACGTGCACCGGCAGGGCGATGCGCCACTTGTCGCGGTCCAGGGTCTGTCCGTGCTCGGCGGCCGCCTCCTCCGCGTACTTCCACTGGTGGGCCAGATTGATGTGCGCGGGGGCGCCCGGCGTCAGCAGGGCGAAGGGCAGGGCGAAGGAGGTCATGCTGAGCCCGTACTGGCCGATCAGGCGCGGGCTGGACTGCGAGGTGCCGGAGGTCGCCACGGCCACCTCGATGCCCTGCGGGCTGAACCGCGGCAGCTGGAGCTTGGCCTCGCGCAGGTCGAACCAGTCGGTCTGCTGGGTGATCCGCTCGTCGCCGTTGACGAGTTCCAGGACGGTGGGCAGGGCCTCCTCCAGGCGGCGGCGCTGCACCGGCTGCTCCAGGCCGAACATCTTGGCGTCGAAGGGCACGCCGGGACCGACGCCCAGGATGTACCGGCCGCGGGTCAGATGGTCGAGGTGGACGGCCCGGCTGGCCACGTGGAAGGGGTGGTGGCCGGACAGGGGTACGACGCCGTGGGCCAGCTTGATCTGGCGGGTGCGCTGCGAGGCGGCGGCGATCAGGGTCTCGGGCGCCCCGACCAGGCCCCAGCCCAGCGTGTGGTGCTCACCGAACCACGCCTCGTCGAAGTTGAGGTCGTCGACGTACTCGACGAGGTCCAGGTTCCGGCGTATCGCCAGGTTCGGGTCCTGGCCGGTCTCGTGGACGGGGGACAGGAACAGACCGATACGGCTGTGCACGATGAGCCTCCTGAGAGAAACGAACCTGAGAAAAAGAGAGGGGGAGCTGGGAAGACGGGACGTCAGGCGACGACGTACACCGCGTCCTTCAGCGAGCGGACCTTCTCGTAGTCGGCCGTCAGCGCCGTCTCGTCCGGGGCCGTGAGGTACACCCGGAGAGGGGTGGTGAGCAGGTCGACCGTGGGGGTGATTCGGGCGCCGGGCGCGAGCTTGACCGTCGCGGAGAAGACGCTCTCCAGGGAGCGGATCTCCGCCACCGCCGTCCCGTCGACGGACTCCACGACCCCGTCGAGCTCGGTCGGGGTGTTGTAGACGACGGCCGGCTGGAGCCTGGCGTACGTCCGGCCGCCGTAGCGCGCGCGGAACTCCTCGGGCCTCCTGTACGCCTGTGCGGTGAGCGCCGCCTGGTTGTGGCCCAGGCACACGTCGTGGAAGGGGGCGCTGATGTTGCCGTTGAGGCGGGTGCCGATCTCGACCAGGACGGGGCCCTCGTCGGTGACGATGACCTCGGCGTGGGCCGGTCCCCAGGCGACGCCGAGAGCGGCGAGGACCTCGTCGACGTACGCGGTGAGTTCGGCGACGACCGGGTCGGTGTCCGGGTCGGCGAGCAGGTCGCGGTTGTAGATGTTCTTGCCGGAGGGCAGCAGTGTCTTCTCGTACTCCCAGACCCCGCACACATAGCGCTCGCCGCCGCAGCTGACGGTGTCGACGATGTACTCGGTGCCCTTGAGGTAGGACTGCACGAGGATCTCGGTGTTGGCGATGCCGAACATGTTGGGGGCGTCGAGGACGGCTCGGGCGGCGGTACGGACCTCGTCGGGGCCGGCGCACACGACGACGCCGTCGGAGGCGGCCGAGCTGAGCGGCTTGACGACCACCGGGTAAGTGCCCTGGCCCTCGGCCCAGTTCACCGCGGCGTCCGGGTCGTCGGTCTTGAACTGCGACACGCACCGCACCCCGGCCCGCCGCAGTGTCTCGGTCATCTCGTACTTGTCCCGGCGGGCCGGGGACTGCGCCGACCCGTTGGAGGGGACACCGACGGCCTCGCTGAGCCGGTCGGCGAGCGGCACGGACGACTCCTGGCCGGCGATCACGCACACCGGGTCGAGAGCGCGCAGTACGTCGACGAGTTCGGCCTCGTCGGTGACGACCACGGTGTCGTCGTACGCGCTGAGATCCGGCGGGGCCATCGCCGGGATCAGCTCCGGGGTGCTCTGGACGTGGACGACGGCCGTGCCGTACGCGGCGAAGGCGGCCGGGTAGAAGTTGCCGGCGGAGTAGCCGTCCACGACGACGGCGACGGGGCGCGGGGCATCCGTACGGGCCGCGGCAGGCGCAGCGGACGCTGCAGATGCGGCGGATACCGCGGATACGGCGGATACCGCGGATACGGCGGATACGGCGGACTCGGCGGACGTGGTGCTCATGCGTGGGCCTCCGATGCGGACACGAAATCGGGCAGGGACGCGGAGTGGACCTCGATCACGGGCCCGATCGCGGACTCCGCCCGGATGAAGCCGGCCAGGCGGGCGATCCCCTCGCGGATCGCGGCCGGGGTGAGGTTGCTGAAGCCGAGGCGCAGGGCGCGTTCGCCGCCGCCCTCGAGGTGGAACATGCTCATCGGCGCCCAGCTGACCGCGTGGTCGCGCGCCGAGCGTTCCATGGCGGGCAGGTCGGCCTCGAAGGGCACCTCGACGACCAGGAAGAAGCCGCCGCGCGGCCGGTTCCAGCGCACCCCGTGCTCGGCGTACCGCTCGGGCGGGAAGTGCTCGGCGAGGGCGTCGAGGGTGGCGGCGAGCCGTTCCTGGTAGATGGCGGCCAGATCGCGGGTCGCGGTGCGCAGGTCGTGGTCGGCGTCGACGAGGATGCCGCCGATCGCCGCCTGGGAGAGCGAGGACGAGCCGACCGTGAACATCGCCTTGGCCTTGGAGAGTTCCTGGGCGAGGGTGCGCCGGACGCCGTCCTCGCCGACGACCTCGCGGTCACCGACCAGATAGCCGAGACGGGCGCCGGGGAACGCGGACTTGGCGAAGGAGCCCAGGTAGACGACGTCGCCGCGGGTGTCCAGCGACTTCAGGGTCGGCAGCCGCTCCTCGTCGCTCGCGAACAGCCCGTACGGGTTGTCCTCCAGGATGGTGAAGCCCTCTTCGGCGGCCAGCGCGAGCAGCCTCCTGCGGGCTTCCAGAGGTACGACCGTGCCGGAGGGGTTGGAGAAGTCGGGGACCAGGTAGAGCGCGGCGGGGCGTTTGCCCTCGGCGCGCACGGCCCGTACGGCGGCGGCCACGGCCTCGGGCTCGAGTCCGTCGGGTCCCTCGGTGATGCCCTTGACCGGGATGTCGAGCATGCGGGCGGCGCCCCGGATGCCGACGTAGGCCGGGGACACGGACAGCAGCACGTCGTCGGGTGACCGGAACAGTCCGCGCAGGGCGACGAGCGCGGCCTCCTGGAAGCCGTGCGTGATCATGATCGCCTCGGGTGCGACATCGATGTCCTCGTCCCGGACGAGCATGCGGGCGACCTCTTCCTGGATGAACCCGTTGACGGGTCCGTACTGGAAATGCAGCCGGGTGATGCGCTGTTCGGGCACGCCCCGCTGCCGCAGGTGCCTGATGTACCGGTCGACGTGGTACGAGAGCTTCGCGAGGTCGTGGGTGCCGTCGTGGGGGGCTCCCGAGGAGAACGACAGGGCGTCGGGGAACCTCATCGCCGTCTCGCTGAGCAGGCGCATCGAGTCCATGTCCGGATCGACGATGCCGGCGTGCAGTTCTTCGCGGCGCAGGGTGGTGGCTTGCCGGACTGGCGTAGTGGACACGTCAGTTGGATCCTTCCGGGTTCACGGGCGGGGAGGGGCGGGGAGGGGGGCCGAAGGAGCGGGGTCAGGCCGCCGACGGCTCGGGCGCGGCGATCCACGTGCCCTTGCCGGGCGCCCACTGGCGGACGCGGACGTGGCAGACGATGCCGCCCTGGACGTAGGGCTCGGCGGCGAGGATCTCCTCCAGGCGCGCGCGGTCCTCGGCCTCGTAGACCAGCAGACCGCCGTTGGTGTCCTGGAGCGGGCCGGCGAGCAGGAGTACGCCGTTGTCGGTGAGGGTGCGCAGGTAGTCGGTGTGGGCGCGGTGCAGGGGCTCCCGGCCCGCGCGGTCGACGTTGTACTCGAATTCGACGACGAACTTCGCCATGGGTGTCTCCTGGAGGGGATCAGTGGGAGCGGCCGGGCTCACATGTAGAGGCCGCCGTTGATGTCGATGACGGCGCCGGTCGAGTAGCCGGCGCTCTCGGAGCAGAGGTGCAGCACACTGCCGACCGCTTCGGCGACCGTGCCGTAACGCCCCATGGGCAGCCGGGACATGACGTCCTTCTTGGACTCCTCGGTGCGGCGCTCGAAGGCGCCGGCCACGCGGTCGGTCGCGATCGGTCCGTGGGCGACGACGTTGGCCACCACGCCGGTGCCGGCCAGCTCGTAGGCCATCTGCTTGGTCATGCCGATCACGGCGGCCTTGGCGCCGACGTACGCGGCGTTGTTGAAGTGGCTGTACGTACGGCCGCCCGCCGAGGCGAAGTTGACGATGCGGCCGTAGCCGTCGGCGGCCATGCGCGGGGCGCACACCTTGACCGCGATCCAGCTGCTGACCACGTTCTCCAGGTACGTCTGGTCGAAGTGGTCCCGGGCCAGGTCGGCGTAGCCGATGACGCGGGTGTCGCCACCGACGCCGTTGACCAGGATCGACGGGGCGAACCGGTCGACGATGTCGGTCAACTGGCGTTCCGCGGCCGGGATGTCGGTGATGTCGCCGACGACGGCCTCGACCTTGGTGAGCCGGCCCAGTTCCTCGGCGAGCCGGTGCACGGCGTTCTCGTCACGGTCGAACAGGACGAGGGTGTGGCCCTCTTCGGCGAGTCGGCGCGAGACCTCCTTGAGGATGCCTCCGGCGGCGCCGATCAGCAGGGCGGTGCGGGGGGTGGGTGCGGACATGCCGGGTCACCTTGTCTCTCGGGTCAGCTGTTCTGCGGTGTCGAGGTGGTCGCTTGGGGGTGCCGGAGCCTTCGTGAAGCCCGTGAGCCGGGGCAGCAGGGCGAAGCCGAGCGTCACCGCGCACCCGAGGCCGAGGACGGACATCCACAGCGCTCCGTAGCCGTGGGCGTGGGCGAGGGCGAGGCCGGCGGGGCTGCCGACGACGAACGCGGCGTTCCAGGCGAAGAAGTAGGAGCCCTGGTAGGTGCTGCTGCGTCCGGCGGGTGCCCGGTCGGCGATGAAGGTCGCGGACATGGGGGCCCACAGCACCTCGCCGAGCGTCCAGACGACGGTGGCGAGAGTGAAGGAGACCATGCCGTCGGCCAGGACGTTGGCGCCGAAGCCGACGGCCATGAAGGCGGCGGCCATCATCAGCGGGACGTGCGGGCGCAGCCGGCCGACGAGCCGGGGCACGAGCGGCAGGAGCAGGACGGACAGCACCGCGTTGACCGCGAGGACGAATCCGATGCCCCCGGCGGTCAGCCCGCTGTCGCGCATGTCCAGCGGGAGCGCGGAGTTGACCTGGAGGTAGATGCAGGCCAGCAGGAAGGTCAGCAGCAGGAAGGCGACCAGGACCGGGGTGCGGAAGGGCTCGGCGATGCCGCGCGCCGCCGATGCGAGGGCGGCCGCGACTCCGCTGGGCCGGTCGGCGGCCCGGGGCACGGGGTCCGCGGGCACCGCGAACACCAGCGCCGCGTACAGCAGGCTGGAGACCGCCCAGACGACAAAGAGGGCGCCGGGGCTGACTTCGAGCAGGAACCCGGAGAGCACGGGGCTGAGCGACATGCCGATGTTGAAGCCCACCAGGAAGAGGCTGTACGCCTTCGAGAACTGCTCCGGGGGCACGATCGCGGAGATCAGCCCGGCCCCGGCGGGGCGGTCGACGGCCGACAGGAAACCGGTGATCAACGACAGCGCGCACAGCGCGACCACATTGTCGGCGACGGCGAACAGCAGGGCCATCCCTGCGGTGAACGGCTGGGCCGCGACGATGGTGCGCCGCGGTCCGATCAGATCGGCGACCGCGCCTCCCACCAGCCCGGACAGCACCACTCCGGCGCCGAAGAGGCCGACGACGAGCGGGGTCGTGCCGGGGGCGACGAGGCCGTTCTGCTCCAGGTAGAGGACGAGGAAGGCGGGGGCGAGGGTGCCGAGCCGGCTGACGGTCTGGCCGCACCACAGCAGCCAGAACGCCTTGGGGAGGGCCATCAGGAGCATCCCGTTCGTGTCGGTGTCGTCAGGGTCCGCGCCCGGCGTGGCGGACGGCCGGGCTGGGGTCCGCGCGAGGCGCGGGCGGGGCGGGTGGGGGGCATGGCCGCGCGGCCGAGGGCGCGGTAGGCGAAGGCGGCGGAGACCAGCGTCATGTGGTGGTGCCAGCCGGGGTACGAGCGCCCTTCGAAGGCGCGCAGTCCGAAGTCGTCGGCGAGCCGCTCCATGGTGTCGGCGGCGCCCGAGTGCAGCCGGGCCAGAGCCGGCACCTCGGATACGGGCCGGTCCACGAGGTCGGTGAGCCAGAACCGGTCGCCGCCGGACGCGCTCGGGCGCCGCTCGACGGTCAGCCGGAGGGGGACGGGGATACCGGGGAGACGCACGGGCACCACGGGCGCCGCCGGGGGCCGCCCCGCCGACCGGGCGTCATGGGCGGCGAGGAGCTCCCGCACGGGCAGACCACCACCGGGCACAACGGCCCGCACGGCAACGGCACCGGCGCCGACCACGCCCGAGACTCCGGGGAACCCGGAGGCCCCACAACCGCCGACCCCCCAGGAACCCCCCGATCCCCGGGCCCCGGCCTTGGCCGCGGCCCCGGCCCGGTCGGGTACGACCACCAGATCCCCGGGTACCGCCACCACGAAACGGCGCCGTCGGGCCACGAGCCCGGCGGCCAGTGCCGTGGTGTCCGCGAAGCCGACCAGGTCGGCGACGACGGGCACCCCGTCAGGCTCGGTGTCCGTGCCGGTTCCGGAGCCGGGCAGGCTGCGCTCGACCCCGTCCACCAGATCCAGCGCCTGGGCCGCGCCCGAGTCCTGGGTGCCGGCGGCGTTCTCGGGGACGCGGGCCCGGTCGCGTACCTGTGGGTCCGCGGACCAGGCTCCGGGCAGCAGCAACCGCCAGTCGACGGGGACCGTCGCCCGGTCCGCGGCGAGGAACGCACCGATGCCGACCTGGCAGTTGACGGTACGGCCCTCCTGCGGGACGAAGCGGCGGTGCACTCCGCAGGAACGGTCACCGCGCTTGGGCAGCACCGCCGTACCGAGGAGCAGGGCTCGGGGCCCCGACCTGCGCACCACCCAGTCGGCCAGCCGGGCGCGGACCGGCTCCCAGTCCCACGGGCTGGCGTTGACGAACTGGTGCAGGGCCTGGGCCGCCGTGGCCGAGTCCGACACGGAGGCCGCGAGCCGCCGTACCGTCTTGCGGCCCGGTGTCATCAGCAGGCCCCGCGTGTAGAGATGGGCCCATCGGCGCTGGTCGGCGCGGGGCAGTCGCTCGAAGATCTCCGCGACGAAGGCGTGGAGGGCATCGGGGGCGCCAGGAGCGGCGCCGGGAGCGGCGTCATGGGCGTCGAAGGCGGGGTGGTCCGGGGAGCCGGTCCGGACCCGCGGCGCGGATGCGGCCGTGCGCGTGGCCGCCGTAGCGCCAGGCCCGGGAGCCACCGTGGAAAACGCCCTCACCATGTCGCGTCCCCCTTTCTCTGGAGTGGGCGGACCCCGCCGGTTCGGAGCCCCCTCCAAAAAAATAGAGAACGAACTCTTTGTTTTCAAGACGAGGGCCGATCCCCGAGTACGACTTTGCCGAGTCGGCGTCACCGAACCGCTGTCACCTGCGGTTTCACAAACGCACGGAAACGGGCCGCGTCAGCACGGCCTCGCTCAGCTCCCGCTCCGCCCTCGCCGCCCAGCCCTCACCGAGCCCCCGTGAGGCGAGGGCCACGGTCAGAGCGCCCTTGAAGGAGGACAGATACAGCGAGCTCCCGGGCCTGCCTGCGCCACGGGCCGCGACGGTACGGAGCCCCGTGATCCTGGCGGCGTGCGGACCGAGCGCGGTGTCGACCGAACCGGCGTCGACGACGCACACCTCGGGTCCACGGGCCGTCGTCTCCCGCTCGACCGCATGACGGATCCCGGCGTGCGCCCGCCGCTCCGGGCGCCAGGTCCGCCCGGCCGAGCACAGCACCGCCGCGTTCGCCCGCGCCCGGCCCAGCGGATCACCGGCCGCCCCGGCGTTCAACCGGGCCCGCACGATCCCCAGGACACATCCCGGTTCGGCGATCAGCGTGCGCTCGGCATACCGCCGGCGCAGGGACATCGCCGTGGCCGCGGTGACCTCCGTGCGGCCGGTCTCCCGGGCGAGCGCGTCGGCCAGGACGGTCGTGAGGAACCCGCTCACCGTCACCTGCCCGGCCCCGCACCAGTCGCGCAGCCGACGACTCTCGTACGGTGTGAGCGCGAGCGTCACGACACCGGCCGCACGACCGTCACGTGGCCCGGCCCCCGACCCGCCCCGGAGCTCGGACACGGGCCCGGCCGCGCGTTCACCGACTCCCGAGGTCCGCCCGTGACTCCGCCGGTCCCCGCGCCCGTCCCGGTGCACTGTCGCCGCCCCGGTCCGTCGCGCCGAACCGGCCCCGCAGACCCCGCACACACACCCGCCGCCGCCCTCGTAGGTGAGTTCGTCGGTGTCGGGCGGCAGCGCCCGCGCCGAGCGGTCGGCGGCGTCGGGGCCGGGGGTGTCGAACAGGGCGTCCAGCAGGGGCCGTACGAAACGGCCGACGGAGTATCCGTCACAGATCGCGGGGTGGAGGGTCAGGCGGAAGCGCGTCGTCCCCGCCTGGCCCGGTCCTGCCCGCAGCCGCCACAACCGCTCCCCCGCCACCGTGTCGTCCGCCCCGGCCCACGTGGCGACGGCGGAGTCCACCGGATCCGGCTCCGTGCGGAGGGCGGCCGGTGTCCCCTGCCGGAAGCACAGCCCGCCCTCGGTGCCGGCGATCCGCAGCGACAGCAGCGGCAGCCGGCCGAGCCAGCGCCGGACGGCCCGCTCCACCCGCTCCGGTGCGAACGTGCCGTGCACCGTGAAGGAGGTGGTGAGCCGGCCGCCGCCGCGCGTCAGGGCGTGGGTGTAGGCGAACGCGGCCTCCGTGTCGCTGAGTGCGCGCTCCCCCTCGCGCCCGCTCACGCTCCCTCGCAGCGCACGGTGTTGGACAGGGTGACCCCGTGGCTCGCGAAGTCCAGGGTGACGCGGTCGCCGTCGGCGATCCGGAAGCCGGCGTGGAAGCTGCTGCGGTCGGCGCCGAGGTAGACGTAGTGCACCCGGCCCGGGGTGCTCAGGGCGTCGTAGGAGAACAGCTCGGACATGATGGCGTCGAGGCCGTAGTGCAGGGCCTTGGTGCCGGTGGTGAACTCGCCCCGCCACGAAGGCTCGCCGTCCCGCTCGATCGTCACGTGCCCGGTGACGTGCCGCGGGGGCTCGCCCAGGAACAGCCAGGGCGCCACGGCCGCGTCGCAGAGCTTGGCGTAGGACAGGTGGCCGCGGTGGCGCCGGAAGCGGCCGATGTCGGTGAGGTCGTTGCCGAAGGTGTAGCCGACATAACGGGGTTCGCCCGCCGCGTCGGTGACGTAGACGAGGACGACCTCCGCCTCCTCGGTGAGCGCGACGGACCCGGCGGGTGCGCGCAGGTCCTGCCCGGGGAGTTTCAGCACGTCACCGAGGCCTTTGAGGAACCAGTTCGGCTGGGCCGGGGTGTCCGCGTCCACCTTGACGTTGTGGGTCTGCATGAAGCCGCCGACCATCGCGCCGCCGGGGTGGTCGGGCAGCAGCGGCGGCCTGAGGGTCACCTCGCCGGCGGGGACGGTCACCGTCTCGGCGTCGGCGAGCTCGTCACCGGCGAGCAACAGGTCGGCCGGGTTCCGGTCGCCGAGCGGGACGAGGCGCAGCGGCTCGCCCTCCCGGGGCAGACCGAGGCCGAGGTGGCGGCGGCCCTGGTAGGTGCATTCGAACAGGACGGTCGTGGCAGCGGTCGGGGAAGCGGTCATGGGAGTTCCTGCCTTTCCGGCATGAGGGGAAGACGTCACGGATCGCGGTCACGGATCGCGGTGGCGTATCGCGGTCACAGGTCCCGTACGGCCCACCGCTCGGCGTGTCCGGCGAGGTCCATGCCCCAGCCGGTGCCGCCCGCGGGGCGCAGGGTGTTGGTGTCCCGGTCGACGGCCGGGGGCGGGGCGACGATCATCCGCGGGAAGAACCGGTCGGACTGCCCGGCCTCTACGGTGAGCGCGTCCGGGTGGGCGAAGGCCAGGGTCCGGCCCGCGTTGATGAGCGGGCCCACCTCGGCGACCTGGACGCCGAACTGGAAGCGGATGCCGTTCTCCCGGGCGTACGCGACGAGTCCGGCGGCCGGCAGTGGCCCCCCGTTCTTGGACACCCGGATGTTGAAGGCGTCGCAGGCCCCGGACTCGACCGCCGTACGGGCGTCCTGGGCCGTGCACACCGACTCGTCCAGCATCACGCGCACCCCGCCGTCCCGGCGCAGCGTGCGCAGGGCCTCCCAGGAGCCCTTGGGCAGCGGCTCCTCCACGTAGTCGACGCCCGCCTCGCGCAGCCGGCGGGCGTGACCGACGGCGTTCGCCGGGGTCCAGCTCATGTTGGCGTCGACCATGACGGGGACGTCGTCACCGAGCTTGTCGCGCAGGGTGCGCACGGTACGGGCGTCGTGCTCGACGTCGTACGACGCCTTGATCTTCACGAAGTGGAAGGGCCCGCGGGTGGCGAGGAACTCCTCGGTGTCCAGGCTGAGATCGAGCACCTGGGAGACGGGAAGGCGCCGAGCGGCCCGCTCCTCGGCCGGGCCCGGCGGCAGCAGGTCCCGGCCGCCCGCCTCCAGCCGTCGGCCCAGCCAGTCGAGGACCGCGGTCTCCAGCAGACACAGCAGGTTGTTGCCCCCGTCGATGCCGAAGGTGCGGGCGAAGCCGTCCTCGTGCAGCGACGCCAGCAACTCCCGCGGCGGACGTCCCGTCAGCCGGGCGAACAGGGCGTCGAAGTCGACTCGTTCCAGCGCGGCGCGCACGCTCGCGGTGGTCTCGCCGGTGACGTACGACCGCGGCGCGCACTCTCCGAGGCCCGTCGCGCCCCCGGCCGACAGGCTCAGGACCAGGCTGTCGGAGGTGGTGCGGCGGGCGGCGGGGTGGTCGAACGGCGTCCGCATCGGCAGCTCGACGTGGTACAGCCGGGCCCGCCCGGCCTCAGGCGCCACGGTTCACCCCCTGGAGCAGGGTGTACGTCGACGTCCAGTCGACGAGGTCGTCGCTGACGTCGGTGTAGAAGAGGTAGTGCCGGTCGGTGGGGAACCGCATGAGGGCGCCTCGCCCGGACACCAGGTCCTGGAAGACGGACTGGGCGGCGTCCAGGTCCACGATCGGGTCGGTGATCCCGGAGACGAAGGTGGCGGCGGGCACCGGAGCGGTCGTGGGCCCGCCGCTCAGATAGCGCCGTTCCAGGTCGAGCAGCACGGCCCGCGACTGGCGCGTCAACTGCCGTACGGCCAGGTCGTCGTGGTCGATGAAGTGCTGGTACTTGACCTCGTCGGTGAAGTCGCCGGCCTTGAGCCCCGCGTCCCACAGCTGTGCGCTCCGGTCCGCCGCGACGGCCTCGCGGGTGTCCGCGTCGAGGGTGGCGTGCATCCGGCCGAGCCAGGAGGAGCAGAACACGGCCGCGTCGTAGGAGGTGGTGAACCCCTCGTGGCACATCAGGGCCGCCATGAAGGACCCGCCGAGGCAGTGCCCGAACAGGGACAGGGGTACGGTCTCGCCGATCATCGCCCGGACGAACGCGACGGCCTGCGCGTAGTCGTCGAGGACGGTGTCGGCGTCCGGTATCACCCCCCGGGGGCCGGGGCTGATGCCGCTGCCGCGCCGGTCGAGGACGAAGAACGCGATGTCGTTGTCGGCGAAGCGCGGGCCCACTTCCCACAGCCACCCGGCGTGGCTCTGGAGTCCGTGGAAGTAGAAGACGGCGCCCTTGACGCGCTCCGGCCGCCAGACGTGCAGGGCGAGCCGGGCGTCGCCGCACGGCACGTCGATGATCTCGCGGCGGATGTTCTGCGGGGGCCTGATGGTCTCGATCACGGTCGACTCTCCTTGGGTGGAAGGGTGGTTGAACGCTCAGCCGGCGACGATGGCGTCGACGAAGTCGACGTCCTGCTGGAAGGGCTTGTACTTGTACTGGGTGGCGTTGCCCTGCTGCCGCCGCGACTCGACGTAGGCGGCGATCGCGCCCTGCCGCACGGTGCGCACCCGCAGGGCGGCCAGGCGCCCGCTGTCCCGCTTCGAGGCGTACTCGATGTTGATGACGGACAGCTCGCGGTCGATGGCGCCGGACAGCTCCCGGTCCAACTCCCGGTCGGGCTCGGGCACTTCGACGACGACGGTGTAGGACGGCAGCTCGTCCCAGCGCGGGCCGCACATGTACAGCCCGGTCTCCAGGCCGCTCGCCGCGAGGCCCTGGCGGATGGCCTGGGTGACCTGGCCCTCGGTGATCTTCTCGCCGGTGAAGGAGTGGAAGACGCCGTCGCGGTGGGTGAAGTGGATCCAGGGCGTGCCGTCCACGATCCGGTCGACGCGGTAGATGTCGCCGGTCCACAGCCGGTACAGGCCGTTGCCCTGGGACATGATCAGGTGGTAGTCGCGTCCCGCCTCCACCTCGTCGTACAGCAGCGTCTGCACCTTCTCGCCGGCGTCCAGGAGCGTGCCCAGCGGTACCTCGGCGGGGACGAACTCGAAGTACGCCTGGTTGACGGCGAGCGGCTGGCTCTCCAGCGAGTCGTCCACGGGGATGGTGGTGACGCCCTCGGTCCCGCAGCTCATGAACGGCAGCTTGGCGACGCCGGGCAGGACGGCGTCCAGCCGCGGCCGGTAGAGCTCGGCGGAGGCCGACAGCCAGCAGCTGTACAGGGTCAGCGACGGCCAGACGTCGACGAGGCTGAACTCGTCCTTCGCCAGCGCCCGTTCGAGGTGCGCGGCGGCCCGCTCGTCCGGGTCGGTCCACGGCCTGCCGTGCAGGGTGCCCTCGCGCAGGTCGCGCACCAGCTCGGCGCCGTGCTCCGCGATCAGGTCGCGCAGCGAGACCAGGGTGCTGGGGTTGATCGCCGAGATGTAGTGCAGGTCCTTGCCGACGAGGTGCCGCACCCGGTGGTACATCCGTCCGGCGTGACCGGTGGGCGAGTCGGGGCCGAACCAGGGCGACTCGTACCACGGCGGGTTCCAGTCCCGGCTGTTGAGCTGCGGATGCCGGTTGCTGATCGCCTGGTGCTCGACCCCGTGCACGAAGTCGTACACGTCCTCGCGGACCGTCTGGGTGTCGAGGGTGGCCCAGGGGTGCGCGAGGATCTCGGGGTGGTGCTCGAGGCAGGTGCCCCACATGGCCTTCATCGCGGGGATCCGGTACGTCAGCAGCCAGTGCAGCGTGTACGGGACCCGCTTGGGGGTGCCGGTCGTCCCGCTGGTCTTGAGCCAGCGCAGCACCGGACTGCACGACAGGATGCCGCCCTTGGTGCGGGTCTCCCGGTCGATCTCGTCGACGAAGTCGTTGTAGCGCATGATCGGCAGGACCGACCGGAAGCTGCCCGGGTCGGCGGCGATCACGTCGTAGCCCCGCTCCTTCCAGTGCAGCGAGGCGGCGCCGATGTCGATGAGGTCGTCGAGGACGCGGGCCTGCGCGGTGGCCGGGTCCTTCAGGTCGGCGAGCAGGTTCTCGCGGGCCCGCAGGCACTCGTCGACGAAGGGGTCGCGCCGTGCCTGCCAGTGCTGCTGCCACTGGGAGGTCTGCGGGAGCTGGGTGTTCTGCATTGTGTCCACTGCTGTCTCTCCTCGAAGAACCGCGCCGACGGCCTGTTTTCGGGCATGCGTCGGCACCGCGCGGCGGTGGCCGGACGGTGGGGTGAATGGGGATCTACGGGCGAGGGGCGGGGTGGGCCCCTGCGGGGTGCCTGTCGGTCAGGCGCCGTTCGCCGGGGTGGCGTCGTGCGCCCCGGCGGTGTCGCCGGCCACGAGCGCGGCGAGTTCGTTCAGGTCGTACAGGGCCTGGCGGCGTGTCCCGTAACGGGTGATCCTGCCGCGGCGGGCCCACTGGCGGATCGTGCCCTCGCGGACGTCGAGGGCGAGCGCCGCGAGCGAGGTGGGGACGCGTTTGCCGGGGGCGGGGTGTGCGCTGTTCATGCCGTCTCCTTGGCCTCGGACATCGACTGACGTCGGTTCAGAAGGAGCCACTGGCGTGGCGTCAGGACATGCCCGGCGCCGCACATCGGTCCGCGCAGCACCAGATCGTCGCCGCCCCGCTCGGGCAGTGTCACCTCGGCCTCGCAGCCCGGCTCGACGCACCGGCCGAGCGGTACGAGGTCGGGCTTGGGCGGTGCGACGACGAGCCGCAGGGCGGCGGCCACCCGGGCGATCTCGTCGGCCGCCGCGCCCGCGGCGGGGTGGGCGGCCAGCACGGGGACATGCCGGCCGAGGAACGCGGCCAGCTCGGGAACCGTGCGCTTCGGCGGCGCCTTCGCGGGCCCGGCCGCGTCCAGCACCAACCGGGCCCAGGACGCCAGACGTACGACGGCGTCGTGCCGGGCCTCCAGTGCCGCGTCGCTCACGGGCGGGGGGTCCGGGCGGTGACCGGTGACCCGGGCGAGGCCACCCTGCCGGGCGGGGAGCACCAGGTGCTGCTCGCTCTCGCGGTGGAGTGCCGGCAGGGCGGCCAGATCGGCGGCCAGGGTGCGCCTGCACGGTCCGCAGAGCCGGGCGTCCGGTTCGGCGGGCCTGCGCCGCGGGACACCGGCGCGGGCGGCCCGGCGGCAGCGGCTGGACGCGCACTGCGCCGGGAGGGGTCGGGAGGACATCGGGGCGGCCATGGTCGCCTCACCTTCGAAAGGGGCGGAGAAGAAAGGAGCGGAGAAGAGCGGAACCGGGGCAACAAAAAAGCGCCGCTCGACGGCGGCGCTACGGCAGTGCGGAAGGCTCCTGTAAAAGGGCAGACTGCCTCGCGAAAGAGTGTTACACGTCTGCTGCGTCGGGCACAAGGGGTTGTCGGAAAAGATGCGGCCCGGGAGAACGACGACGGCAGGTGCCGTCCGCCCGGCGGTCGCGGGGCGGACGGCACCTGCCGTCTGGGGGCACATGTCAGCGGAGCGCCGGCACACCGAGAACCCGGTCGCGCAGGGCGGGGAACTCGGCGCGCGTCTTCGCGACGAGCGCGGGATCGAGGTCGACGACGAGCGTCTCCTCGTCCGTCCCGGCCTCGGCCACGACCTCGCCCCACGGATCGACCACCACGCTGTGGCCGGCCTGCTCCACCCCGGCGTGCGTGCCGGCGGTACCGCAGGCGAGGACGTACGCCTGCGACTCCACGGCCCGGGCGCGGGCCAGCAGCGACCAGTGGGCGCGGCGCGCGGCGGGCCATCCGGCGGGGACGAGGAACAACTCCGCACCGGCGTCGACCAGCAGCCGGAACTGCTCGGGAAAGCGCAGGTCGTAGCAGGTGGCGAACCCGACGGTCAGCCCCGCCGCGGGACCCGCGGTCGATCCCGCCGCCGGACCCGCGGTCGGCCCCGCCGCCGATCCGGTCGCCGGTCCCGGCGTCGGTCCGGAAGCAGGGTTCGCCGTCGGGCCGGAAGCAGGGTTCGCCGTCGGGCCGGTCGCGGGTCCAGCCGTCGCGTCCCCGTCGAGCACGGCCGTGACGGTCTCGACGCCCCGGGCCAGCAGGGTCGCCTCGCCGCGGTCGAAACCGAAGCGGTGGATCTTCCGGTACGTGCGGCGCAGACGGCCGTCGGGGCCGAACAGCAGGGAGGTGTTGTACAACTCGCCCGCCGGACCGCGCTCGACGACGGAACCGGCGTGCAGCCACACCCGCGCCTGAGCCGCGGCCGCGCTCATCTCCCGGGCGGTGGGGCCGTCCAGCGACTCGGCGTGCTCATGGAACGCGTCGAAGGCGAAGGCCCCGACGGTCCACAGCTCCGGCAGCACCACCAGGTCGGAGGCGTCCTGGCGACGGACGAGGTCGCCGACGCGGGCCCGCCGCTCGTCGGCCGGTTCGTCGGGTCGTACGGCGATCTGGAGGACTGAGGCGCGCACGGGGTCTCCGTTTCCTGGTCGGTGGCTGGGCGGGGCTCGGGTGCGCGGATCAGCGCAGGTGGGAAGCGCCGTTGACGTCGAGTACGGCACCGCTGCACCACTCGGCCGGGGCGCTGCTCAGCCAGGCCACCGCGGCGGCGACGTCCGAGGGCACGGCGATCCTGCCGAGCGGACTCTGGCTGCGCACCTCCTCCTCGACGGCTCCGACGAGCATGGGTTCGGTGAGGTCGGTGCGGACGAACCCCGGCGCCACGGCGGTCACCGCGATGCCGAGCGGTCCCAGTGACTGGGCGAGCGACTGGGTCAGCGCGTGCAGGGCGGCCTTGGTCGCCCCGTAGGCGGGGGCGTCGGGTTCGCCGCGATAGGCGCCGCGCGAGCCGACGTTGACGACACAGGCGCCCTGCGGCCCCTGCAGACGGTGGCGCAGATGGTCGACCAGGCACCAGATGAGGTCGGCCGGGCCGAGGAGGTTGACGTCGACCAGGCGCCGCCAGTCCGCCTGCCAGTCCTCGTACGAGGTGGTGGCGACGGGCTGCTCGGCGTACACACCGGCGTTGTTGACGAGCACGTCGACCGTGCCGAGTCCGGCGACCGCGGAGTCGATGACCTCCCGGGCTCCGCCGGGGGCGCCGACATCGCCGGTGACCAGGATGTGTCCGGTGCCGGGCAGGCTGTCGAGGACGGCGTTCGCGGCCGCGGAGTCGGCACGGCAGTGGACGGCCACGCGGTGTCCCGCGGTGGCGAGTTCGGTCGCGACGGCGGCCCCGATGCCCCGGGAGCCGCCGGTGACGAGCGCACAGCGTCGAGTCATGGATCGAGCCTTTTCATGGAGGGGATTGCGGATCACGGGGACCGGCGCGGGATCAGGACGGCTCACGCAGGGGCGCGCCCGCCGAGCACTCCTGGCCCCCGAGCGGTGGTCCGGGAACGAGCACCAGGGCCCACAGGCACTCCAGTTGGGCGAGTACCTCCTTGCCGGTGCGGCCCTCCCGGAGCGCCGCCTCGGCGCCGGCCGTCAGGTAGACGGCCAGGAGTTCGAGTTCCGCGGGCCGGGGTCCGCAGCCGGGGCCGGAGGGTTCGGGGGCACGGGCCACCAGGTCGCGCAGGACGGCCCGCCAGACGGTGTGCCAGGGGGACGGGACGGCCCGTTCCTGGGTCAGCCGGGCCGCGGCGCGGACGGTGACCTCCTCGTCCAGCAGCCTGGCCACGACGAGGGTGAACTCGACGACCGGCAGGAGGGCGCCCACCGGTGCGAGCCGGGTCAGTGCGCCGCGGGTGATGGTCTCGGCCTCCTGGCAGACCGCGCTCGCCAGGTCGGCTTTCGCGCGGAAGTGGAAGGTGAGCGCGCCCATCGTCATCCCGCAGGCCCGGTGCACGGCGGACAGCGAGGTGCCGGCGTACCCGTGCCGGTCGAACTCGAGGGCCGCCGCCGCGATCAGCGCCTGGCGGGTGCGCTCCGCTCTCACCTGCTTGACCATGGGCCTGACCTCGGTATTCATCACGGGAACTGACTCCACGGGCCGCGGGATGGCGGGTTGCGTGCCAGATGGCCGAGGAGGGGGCCCGTCGTGGGCCTCCCGTCCGCTCGCGCCGCTGTGGATGACGGGAGGCCGCCGGCCCCGGTCCTGCGAACGTACCGCCGGTTCACCGCGCGGACACCTGCCGTGCCGCGCTCCGGGACGACTTGGCCAAGTTGGACGGCACTTCCCCGTCTTCCACCCGGCTTCCACACAACTGCCCCGATCCCCAAGGGACTTCGCCGAGCAGCCGCGGCCCACCCGCGATGACGGCGGCAGGTCCGTTCAGCCCGCCGCAAGGTGCCGGTTCAGCCCGCCCCGAGGTGGGCCCGGTACCACGGCGCCGCGTCGGCCAGCCGCTCCAGCGGGCCGGGGCCGGGTGCGCATCCCGCGAGTCGCCAGATCTCCTCGCTCTCGTAGAAGTGGTCGCGGGCCAGCAGGGCGAACTGGCGCTCGCTGATGCGGCCGGGCGCCTTCCGCAGTCGCTCCAGGCACTCTTCCCAGGTCAGGTCGTCGGTGACCGGTGGCAGCACGTCCAGTCCCGCGAGCCTCGTCATCAGGTCGCCGCAGCGCACCGGGACCGGGTGGCTGGCGTGGTGGACCCCTGAGGGCACGGCCTCCGGCGCGGTGGCCAGGGCCGTGACCAGCCGGGCCAGGTCCTCGACGGCCACGACGGAGATCTGCCCGCGCCCGCCGTCCCAGCGGGCCGGTACCCGCCGGAGCAGCTCGCGGAGTCCGGGCACGACCCAGCGGTCCCCGGCGCCGAGGACGAGACCGGGGCGCAGGACGAGGGCGCCCGCGTCGAGCGCGATCCGCTCGGCGGCGAGCCGGGTGCGGCTGGCCGGGGACACGGGCGCGGGCGTGACCCCGTCGACGGGGATGCCCCGGTGCGGGCCGGGGCCGTAGACCGCCGCCGTGGACAGGTGCACGACGCGCCGCACCCCCGCCCGCCGGGCCTCCTCGACGACGGCCCGGGTGCCGCCGATGTTGGTCCGTTCGCACTCCTCGTCCGAGCCGACCACCCGGGCGGCGAGGTGGACGAGGACGTCCACGCCGCTCGCCGCCCCGACGAGCGAGGCGGGATCCGAGAGATCCGCGCGCCACCACTCCACGCCCGCCCGCTCCGGGTGCTCCCGCTCCCGGTGCTCCGGGTGGCCTGCCCGCTCCGGACGATCTGCCGGTACGGCGCGGGCCAGGGCGCACACCTCCAGGGCGGCGCCGTCCGCCCGTTCGCGCAGCAGCCGGTCGAGGACCGCTCCGCCGACGAATCCCGTCGCACCGGTCAGCAGCACCCGAAGCGGTCTCATGGGGCGGTCTCCTCCGTGTCGTCGTCCGGCGTCCCGGGCTCGTCCTCGTGCCGGGGGAACTCCAGCGTGGCGATGACCTCCGGCGGCGCGAGGGCCGGCAGCAGGCAGCGCAGCATGGTCTCTATGCGTTCGGGCAGGTCGCCGCGGGCGCTGGAGAGCCGCGACATGATCTGCGTACCGGTGTACGAGGCGACGATCACCTGGGCGAACGCGGCCTCGTCGACGTCCGGGCGCAGCTGGCCCAGGTCGCGCGCCTCGGCGAGGTGGGTGCCGAACTGCTCGGCCCACCAGTCGTAGATCGAGTAGTTGAGCAGGTTCACCTCGCTCTGCTCGACGGCGAGCCGGACGCCGGCCCGGAACAGCACGTTGGAGCGCATCTCGACGGCCAGGTACTGGCACACGTCGATCAGCTGCTGCAGACCCTTCTTCCCGGTGGGCCACTTCAGCTCGGCGGCCTGTTCGACGATGACCGCACGAGCCAGTTCCTCCTTCGACTTGAAGTGGAAGTACATGGCTCCGGTTGTGGTCCCGGCCTCTCGCAGGATCGCGTTGAGACCCGCTCCGTGGTACCCGACCTGGTCGAACATCTCCGCGGCCGCGCGGATGAGTGCGGCCCTGGTTCGCTCTGCGCGCTCCTGCCGTTGTCGTGCCATCGGCAGACTCCCTCGTACCTGTAGACAAACAAAAAGAACGACCTCTATTTTATTCACGTCGACGCCGCCTTGTCACCGCCGGCGCTGTCGCTCATCTGCGCGTGCCCAACTCGGACGTCACCGCATCAGGGGGGAACACCATGACCATCGACCTCGCCCAGCACGGCCTCAAGAATCGTTTTGAGACGGTATCCGCCGATTACACCCACAAGACGAACCAGGACGAAATGCTGCTGCGCAGCTGGCGGCGGACCGGGGCCGACACCTTCACGGTGAGAGCCGCCTGGCCCGCCGCGCACCGGTTCTACGTCAGCCGCCTGGGCCTGTACGACCCGCTGCTGCTCAGCGAGACCGTGCGCCAGACGCTGCCACTGCTGTCCCACGGCGCCTACCGGGTGCCGTTCGGCCACCAGTTGCTGTGGAAGGACTTCAGCTGGACGCTCGACCCCGCGGCCGCGCAGACCGACGCCGGCCCGGCCGAGCTGGAGCTGCACATCAACTGCCACGACGTGACGTACCGTCGCGACCGCGCCTCCGCGATATCCGCGACCGTGGAGGTCGAGCGGGCCGGACGGCACCTGGCCACCGCGCACTCGCGCTTCACCATCCAGGACCGCACGGTCTACAACCGGCTGCGCGGGGCGTACGCCGACGCCACGGCGGCCACCGCGGGCGCGGTGCCGCTGCCGCCGCCGGCCGGTCTGACGCCCTTCGGCCGCGACCGCTTCGAGGACGTGGTGCTCGCCGCGACCGACCGTCCCGACCAGTGGCAGCTGAGGGTCGACACCACCCACCCCGTGCTCTTCGACCATGTGGTGGACCACGCTCCCGGCATGCTGCTCCTGGAGGCCGCCCGCCAGGCGGCCCTGGCCACCGCGCATCCGCGGCCGATGGCCGTCACGGGCATGGACTCCGACTTCGTCCGGTACGCCGAGATGGACGCCCCCTGCCTGCTCCGGGCCGAGCGCCTCACGGAGCCCGACCGGGTCCGGGTCAGCGCCCTGCAGCACGACCGGGAGATCTTCACCAGCGTGGTCACCCTGGCCGCCGCACCCGTCGCGCTGCCCGCCCCTCGCGACCTCGCCGCCTGACCCGCACGACCGCCGGCACCCGACCGGGACCAGGCGACTCGCGGCGGTGCGTGCGCCGGACAGGCCCCGCGGGGTACGGGTCACCACCCCGACAGCGCGCACCCGCTGCAGGATTCGGACCCGCACCCCGACCGCGCGCACCCGCTGCCGGATTCGAGCCCGCACCCCAACAGCGCGCACCCGCTGCCGGATTCGAGCCCGCACCCCGACAGCGCGCACGCCCCACCGGGTACGGGTCACCGCCCCGACAGCGCGCACGCGCCCGGGGATCCTCTCCAGCCCGGCGCCCCCGGCCGTCGTACCCGCCCGGCGACTCCCGCCCGTGTCCCCGGCCGCCGTACCCACTCAGCGACCCCTGGCCGTCGTACCCACTCGGCGGCCCCCGCCCGCCACCTCGCCGTTGGACCCGCGGTCACCGTGCCGCGGGTTCGTCGGCCGGTTCCGTCGCGGCCGCGTCCCGCAGGGCCGTCAACAGGCCCCGCAGGGCGGGCTGGTCGAGGGCGGTCTCGCGGGCGACCGCCGAGATGACCCGGACGGGCTCGGGATTGCGGACCGGTCGTACGACGACACCGGGGTGCCGGTTGCGCAGTCCCAGCCTCGGCATCAGGCCGACACCGAGGCCGGCCGCGACGAAGCCCTGCGCGGTGGCGTAGTCCTCGCTGCGGATGACGAAGTCGGGACTGAAGCCGGCCGCCGCACAGGAGTCGATCACCGGTTCCAGACAGGGCCCGGGCGGTTCGCTGCCGACCCACTGTTCCCCGGACAGCTCGTTGAGGTCGATGACCTCCCGGTCCGCGAGCGGATGCCCCAGCGGCAGGACCGCGGCGTACGGATCGTCGAGCAGGTGCACGAGACGGAAGCCGTCAGCCGCCCGGCCCCGCGCCTGGACCACCACGGCCAGGTCGGCCCGGCCGCGCACGACCTCCTGGAACGGGTCCTCCGGGTCGGCGAGTTCGAGGTCGACCCGTACGCCGGGGTGTTCCGCGCGGAGCCGGGCCAGGGCCGGGGCCACCAGCGTGGAGCCCGCCGTGGCGAAGTAACGGACCGACAGCGTGCCGATACGTCCGGCGCGGAGGTCGGCGAGGGCGGTCTCCGCCTGGGCGACCGCCGAGCTGATCAGGGCCGCGTGCTCGGTGAGCAGCAGACCGGCGGGGGTGGGCCGCACCCCGCGCCCGACCCGCTCGAGCAGCGCGGTGCCTGCCTGCTTCTCCAGCGCCGCCACCTGCTGGCTGACGGCGGACGGTGTGTAGCCGAGGTGGGCCGCGGCCGCGGTGACCGTTCCGCTGGTGACCACCGCCCTCAGGACCTGGAGGCGCCTCACATCAAGCATGTAGCACAGCTTAACAGACTAGGTAGAACCATTTGCTTGTCCTCACAGTTCGACTGGGGCATCGTCGAAGAACGGACAGGCAGGGGACGCACCGGACCGCGTACCGGGCCGCACGTCGACGGAATGGAGGAAGCATCGTGAACGCTGGGACACGGAGTCTGCGGGGCGGGGTGCGGGTGGCCGTGCTCGCCCTGCTGTGGGGCTCGACCTTCCTCTGGATCGAACTGGCGCTGCGCGGACTCTCCCCGCTCCAGGTCACGTTCGTGCGCTGCCTGCTGGGCGCGCTCGTCCTCACCGTCGCCTGCTACGTGTCGGGCCGCCGCATGCCCCGTGGCCTGACCGTCTGGCGGCACATCGCCGTCGCGGCCTTCTTCTGCAACGCGCTGCCCTTCGCCCTGTTCAGCCTGGGCCAGCAGACCGTCGACTCCGGCCTCGCGGGGGTCCTGAACGCCACGACCCCGCTGTGGTCGATCGCCCTCGGTCTGGCGCTCGGCTCGGAACGCGGGCTGCGCCCGGTCCGCCTGGCGGGGCTGCTGCTCGGCTTCGCCGGCACGATCGTCATCCTCGCCCCGTGGCAGTCGGCCGGGGCCACCGGCTGGGGAGCGCTGGCCATTCTCGGCGCGGCCGCCAGTTACGCCGTCGCGTTCACCTACATGGGCCGCACCCTGGTGCGCAGGGGCACCCCCACCATCTCGCTCTCCGCCGCCCAGCTCGTCGCCGCGAGCGGGCTGACCGCCGTGGCGCTGCCGGTCGGCGGTCTGGACTCGATCGATCCCGGCCCGGCGGTCGTGGTCGCGGCCCTGGTCCTCAGCGTCTTCTGCACGGCGATCACCTTCCACCTCACCTACCGGATCATCAACGACGAGGGCGCCACCAACGCGGCCGTGGTCGGCTATCTGCTGCCCGTGGTCTCGGTGCTCCTCGGCGCGGCTGTCCTGGGCGAGAGCCTGAGCGTCCGGGTCGTGCTGGGCATGGCCGTGGTCCTCGTGGGCGTCGGACTGACCCGCCGGAAGGACGCGGTGGCCGCGGCGGCGGCCCGGCCCGACGAGGGTGCGGCGCAGGACGCCCGACCGGCATCCGCCGAAAGCACGACCACCGCCGCCGACCCGGCCACCCCGCCCACCGCCCGTCGCGGCGCCCTGGAGAACGCGGTCTGACTTCCGGCGAACCCCGGCCACGGTCGGCGCTCCACGACCTGCCCGAGGGCACGGTCCGCACCGCCCCGCCACCGCCATCGGCCACGAGGCCTCCCCCGGCTTTCCGAGTCGGGGGGCCTCGTCGTCGCCGTCCCGGCATCCCCACCCCCGCCGTCCTGAGACGGCTCCCCTGGACGGTTGCGTGACCTCTAAACTGTCCGCGTGGACGCAGCGGAGACAGTGGAGACGGCCGACGTGACCGGATGGGAAGTCGCCGTCCTGGACGGCGGACCCGCCGACGGGATGCGGGTCAAGGTCGCCGACCGGCCCCGGGTCGTGCAGGTGTCGTACCCGTGCCGGGCCGAGGGCGCGCCCGCCGGGGTGCGGGTGGACGGCGTCTACGTCTACCGGCTCGATCACGGAGTGACGGAGGAACCCCTGCGGTACGGGTTCGACATCGCCTGCCCCTGACCCGTCAGCCCGCGGATCGCGCGCCCGTGCCGCGGTGCTCGTGACGCGCCCGGGCCGCGAGCAGGCCCACGGCGTACAGGGCCAGGACGGCCGCGAGCAGTCCGTAGTACACGCCGGGCAGCGGGCTCAGTCCCAGCGCGGCGCCCGGCGGTGAGGCGGGCAGGAGCAGACCGACGGCGGCCAGTGCGGCGGCCGACCAGGTCACCGGGCCCGGCCGCGGACCGCCCCTGCCGAGTGAGCCGGGCGACAGCAGCACCATCACCACGGCCTGCGTCAGCAGGTTCTCCGTGAACCACCCCGAGTGGAACAGTGCCTCGTCGTCGCCCGGACCCCGCAGCGCGAAGGCCAGAACCCCGAAGGTCGCCAGGTCCGCCACGGCGTTCAGGGCACCGAACCCGACGATGAACCGGAGCAGCGCCCGGGGGTCCAGGACGCTCGGCCGGCGCAGCGCGGACGGGGCCGGACGGTCGTGGGCGAAGGCGAGCTGGGCCGCGTCGAAGCACAGGTTCTGCACGAGGACCTGGGCCGGGAGCATCGGCAGGAAGGGCAGGAGCAGGCCCGCGGAGAGCATCGCGATCACGTTGCCGAGGTTGGAGGAGAGCGTGATGCGCAGATACGAGGCGATGTTGCCGCCCGCGTGACGGCCGGCGGCGACCGCGTGGTCGATCGCGGTGAGGTCCTTGCCGGCGAGGACGAGGTCCGCGCTCTCCCTGGTCACTCCGGCCGCGTCGCGCGGGGCGATGCCGACGTCGGCGGTGCGCAGGGCGGGCAGGTCGTTGACGCCGTCGCCGAGGACGCCGACCGTGTGCCCGCCGGCCTGCAGGGCCCGGGTGATGCGGGTCTTGTGCTCGGGTGTGCAGCGGGCGAAGACGGTGGTGTCGCGGGCCAGTGCGGTGAGTTCGGGGTCGGTGAGGGTGTCGAGGCGGTCGGCGGTGAGGACTCCTGCCACCGGGAGCCCCAGATCACGGCAGGCCCGGACCGCGGTGCCCGGGTGGTCGCCGGTGAGGACCTTGACGCCGACGCCCCGCGCGGCGAGCCGGGCCAGGGCCTCGGCGGCGGTGGGAGCGAGGTCGTCCCGCAGCGTGACCAGGCCGCGGAAGGTGAGGCCGCGTTCGACGGCCCGGGTTCCGGCGGGGCGTTCGGCGGTGGCGACGGCGAGGACGCGCAGCCCGGCCGCGGCCTGCTCCTGCGCCAGCTCGCGCAGCCGGGAGCGCTCCTCGTCGGACAGCGCACAGCGTGGCAGTACGGCCTCGGCGGCCCCCTTGGTGATGAGGGTCCGGGTGCCCAGCCGGCCGGGGGTGCGGACGATCACGGTGGCCAGGCGGCGGGCCGGGTCGAAGGGGAGGGCGGTGACGCCGTCGTACGCCATGAGGGCGTCCTCGTCGGCGGCGGCGAGCAGCGCCTCGTCGAGGGCGTCGGGGGCCGGGAGGTCGGCGAGCTGGAGCGACCACCAGGCGGCGGCCGCCGCCCAGCGCAGTACCTCGGGGTCGTCGTGGCCCTCGGCGTCCAGCGCGCGGTGGACGACCGGGCGGTCCTGGGTGAGGGTGCCGGTCTTGTCCACGCACAGGACGTCCATGGCGCCGATGTCGTGCAGGGCGGGGAGCCTGCGGACGATGACGCCGTGGGTACGGGCGAGGAGGGCGGCGCCGCGGGCCAGGCAGGTGGTGACGAGGACCGGCAGCATCTCCGGGGTCAGCCCGACCGCCACCGCGACGGCGAAGGGCAGGGTCTCCAGACCGCGGCCGCGCAGGGCGGCGTTGGCCATGAGCACCAGGGGCGGGGTCAGCAGCGCGAAGCGGATCAGGATCCAGGAGACGCCCTGGACGGAGCGTTCGAAACTGGTCGCCGGGGGCTTTCCGGTACGGCGGTGGGCGGCGGCGAAACGGGTGTCGCCGCCGGTCGCGGTGACCACGGCGGTGGCGCTGCCGGCGGCGACGCTGCTGCCCTGGAAGCAGAGCCGGGGGTCGTGGAGGACACCGCCGTCCCCCGGGTCCCCGTCCGCGGACTTCTCCACCGGTGCGGACTCCCCGGTGAGCGCGGCCTGGTGGACGGTGAGTCCGGTCGAGCGCAGCAGTCGTACGTCCGCGGGGACCAGGTCGCCCGGGCCGAGCCGTACGACATCGCCGGGGACGAGCTCCTCGACCGGGATCTCACGGGTGACGGGGGGCGCGTCCTCATCGGCCCGGCGCTGGACCGTGACGGTGGTGGCCACCAGGCGGCGCAGTGCCGCCGTGGAGCGGTCGGCCCGGTGTTCGCCGGAGGCCCGCAGGACGCAGCTCACGACGACCAGCAGGAGGATCACCGAGGCGGTGCCCCAGGCGGACACGGCGGCCGACACCAGTCCCAGGCAGAGCAGCACCGCGGTGAACGGATCCCGCAGACTCCGCGCGAACCGGCGCGGCCAGGAGGGATCCCGGGCCTCCGGAACCACGTTCTCCCCGAACCGCACCAGCCCCTCCGCGGCCCGCACCTCGCTCAGCCCCCGCGGCCCACTGCTCAGCCGCCGGAAGACCTCGAGGAGACTCCCGTCGGGATCACGGGCATCGGGACGCATCGCGGAACGGCGTTCGGGATCACCCACGGAAGGAAGACCACGCAGAGCCACGGGTTCGCCCGGCGCCCGCCCCGGCTCGGTCGTGCCCGGTGGTGAGGGGCGTTCTGTGCTCGGCACCCGGTGGACCGGGTCGGTCGGCGTGGTGGGGAGGGCCTCGTTGTCCTCCTCCCGCGCCCCCGACTGCTCAGACACCGGCCTCGCGCAGTCGGTCCGAGGTGCCGGAGGAGGTCTCGCGAGCGGTGAGCTGGCCGACCATGACGCGGACCACGGTCACGATGTCGGGGTCGTCGACGTAGTAGATCTGCCGACGGCCCTCGCGGCGGGAGCGGACGAGCCCGGCGAGTTTCAGCTTCGCCAGATGCTGACTGACCGCGGGCAGCGCCCCGCCGACCCGGTCGGCGAGACCGGTGACGTCGCTCTCGCCCTGGGACAGCGCCCACATGATGTGCAGCCGGGCGGAGGACGCGAGGAGTCCGAACACCGCGGCCGCCTCGGCGAGCACCTCAGCCGACGGGTCCTGGAAACCGCCGACGATCTTCGCCACAGCCCTCTCCCGTCCTCCCGGGCGATCGAACCGATCACCGAACCGACCACCGAACCGCCGGAGCAAGTGTAAAGGCGGCGCAGTGATCGTCCCGCTTCGTCCGGTACCGGTCCCTCCCCTCGTGGGGACCGGTACCGGAGGAAGCGGGTGACCGTGGGCGGAATGTGGCCGAGGAATTACGGCGCGCTGGTTGGAATGCGCGGCGCCGGACTGGTGGCCTGTCCTGGCGTCGTCCGACGGCCGCGCCGCAGGAGCATGATCCTGCCAGCCGGGTGACCCGGATGAGGAGGTTCCGGTACCGGAGCCGGTGCGTTACCGCAGGTCAGCCGTATAGGGTGAGTTTTCCGGTCCGGATTCAACCGCGTGGGAAGTAAGGGGTGGAAGACCTTGGGCTCCGACTCAGGAGCACGCACGGCCTTCGCGGAGCGTCTCGCACTGTTGTACAAGGAGGCAGGAAATCCGCCCCTCAAGCGGGTCTCCGAGGGCGTCGGCCGGCTCCAGCGCGTCGACGAGCGCGGCCGCCCCGTCCGGGTCTCCGCCCAGCGGATCAGCGACTGGCGACGGGCCCGGAACGTACCCGCTCAGTTCACCGCCCTCGCGGCCGTGCTGCACATCCTGATTCCCGAAGCCCGGCGGATCAGTCCCACCCCCGTCTCGGCCGGTCTGTACGACCTCGGCCAGTGGCAGCGGCTGTGGGAGCGCGCGCTGGCACCCGACGAGGACGAAGCCACCCAGCCCGAGACCCCCGCCGGGGTCTGCCCGTACCGCGGCCTCGCCTCCTACCGGCAGGAGGACGCCCGCTGGTTCTTCGGCCGGGAACGGAGCACGGAGGCACTCCTCAAGCTCCTCCGCTCGGCGACCGAGACTGGGACGGGCACCCGCACCGGCGGTCTGGTGATGCTCGTGGGCGCCTCCGGCGCCGGCAAGTCCTCGCTGCTCAACGCCGGCCTGGTGACCGCCCTGGAGGAGGGCGCGCTCGACGGTGACGGCGAGCACGGTGGCCGCCGCACGATCCTCCAGCTCGTGCCGGGCGCCGATCCGCTGACGGAACTGACCGGTCGTATCCCCGAACTGAAGACGGTCCTCTCCGCCACAAAGACCGCGGGACCGGACATCGACCATCCGCCGGAATTCGCGCACACCGTTCGGGAAGCGGTCGCCTCGTGGGCTCAGCGCGAGGCCGCCACCGCCCGGCCCGTCGTGATCGTCGACCAGTTCGAGGAGGCGTTCACGCTCTGCTCGGACGAGTCGGCCCGGCGCACCTTCGTCCGGCTGCTGCACGCCGCGTGCACGCCCGGCCCGGACACGCCCGCGCCCGCCCTCGTCCTCCTCGGTATCCGCGCCGACTTCTACGAACGCTGCCTCGACCACCCCGAGCTGGCCGACGCGCTCCAGCACCGGCACATGGTGCTCGGGCCGCTCACCGGCGGCGAACTGCGCGAGGCCGTGACCGGTCCCGCCCGGGCCGTGGGCCTGGAGCTGGAGCCGGGGCTCGCGGAGCTGATCGTCCGCGAGGTCAGCGCCGACGGCCCGCGCGGGGCACACGACGCGGGCGTGCTGCCGTTGCTCTCGCACGCCCTGCTCGCGACCTGGCAGCGCCGCAGGGCGGGCCGGCTGACCGTGTCCGGCTACCGCGCGGCCGGCGGTATCCAGGGCGCGGTCGCGGCGACCGCCGAGCGGGCCTGGTCCGCTCTGGACCCGGCGGCGCGCACGGCGGCCCGGTTGCTGCTGCTGCGCCTGGTGCGCCTCGGCGAGGACACCCAGGCCACCCGCCGGCGCGGCACCCGGCGTCAGCTGGCCGCCGAGTCGACGGACCCCGGCAAGACCGAGGAGTCCCTCGAGGCGCTGGTGCGCGCCCGGCTGGTGACGCTGGACGCCGAGACCGTGGAGATCACCCACGAGGCCCTGCTGACGGCGTGGCCGCGGCTGCGCGAGTGGATCGACGAGGACCGCAGCGATCATCTGCTGCGCCAGCGCATCGAGGAGGACGGCCACTCCTGGGAGGGCTCCAACCGCGACTCCTCGCTGCTGTACCGGGGCTCGCGGCTGGAACAGGCCCGTACCTGGGCGAAGTCCGCCGGGGACACCTATCTGACCCGCAGCGCGGTGGAGTTCCTGGCCGCCTCGGTCCGGCTGCGCCGGCGTACGGTCCTGCTCGCCCGGGGCGCGGTGTCGGCCCTGGTGGTCCTCGCGATGGTGGCCGTGGGTTCGGCGGTGGTGGCCTGGCAGCAGCGCAACGACGCCGTGTTCGAGCAGGTCGTCGCGGAGGCGGACCGGGTCCAGTACACCGACCCCTCGCTGTCCGCCCGGATCGACCTGGTGGCGCACCGCCTCAGGCCCGACGACGAGGGCACCAACACCCGGCTGATCTCCATCGTCAACGCGCCGCTGGCCACCCCGCTCAGCGGCCACACCGGTGCCGTCTACCTCACCTCGTTCAGCCTGGACGGCCGACTCCTCGCCACCGCCGGCTACGACCGGACCGTACGGCTGTGGGACGTCGGCGACCGACGTCACCCCAAGGCGCTGGGCGCACCCCTGGCCGGTGGCACGAGCTGGGTGAGCAGCGCGGTCTTCAGCCCGGACGGCAAGACGCTGGCCGCCGCCGGGGACGACGGGAGGATCCGACGCTGGGATGTCACCGACCCGGCCCGGCCGCGCTCCCTCGGTGCACCCCTGACCGGCCACCGCGGCACGATCTACCTCATCGCCTACAGCCCGGACGGGCGCACGCTGGCTTCCGCCGGCGAGGACCACACCGTACGGCTGTGGGACATGCGCGACCGGCGGCGTCCTGCCCCGCTCGGCGCGCTGACCGGGGCGGACGCCGCCGTGCGGTCCGTGGCGTGGAGCCCGGACGGGCGGCTGCTCGCGGCGGGCGGCGACGACACCGAGGTCCGGCTGTGGAACGTCACCGACCCGCGCCGGCCCGAGCGGTACGGGACGGCGCTGAGCGGCCACACCGGCCTGGTGCACTCGGTCGCCTTCAGCCCGGACGGCACCGTGCTGGCCAGCGGCAGCTCCGACGACACCGTCCGGTTGTGGAACGTCGCCGACCCCCGGCGGCCGAGCGGGATCGGCTCGCCCCTCACCGGCCACACCGGTCCCATCTGGTCCGTGGCCTTCAACTCCGCCGGGACCATGCTCGCCGCCGCCAGCGCGGACTCCACGGCGAGCCTGTGGAACGTGACAGATCCGGCGTACCCCTCGCAGATCGGCGAGCCCCTCGCCGGGAGCAGCGGTGAGATGTACGCCCTGGGTTTCAGCCCCGACGGCCGGACCCTGGCCACCGGCAGCGGCGACAGCAAGGTGCGCCTGTGGTCGATCCCGGCGGGAGACCTGGTGGGTAGCAGCGGGGCGTTCCGGCGGGACGGCAAGGTGCTCGCCACGGCCGGGCGGGACGGGCGCATCCGGCTGTGGAACGTCACGGAGCCGGCCCGCCCCGTGGCCCTGGGCAAGCCGTTCACCCCCGCGGTGCGCGACCCGGACTCCCAGGTGCTCTTCTCCCCCGACGGCCACACCCTCGCGGTGCTCACCACCGGCCGGGTCCACCTGTGGAACGTCACCGACCCGGCCCGCCCCGTCCCCTACGGTCCGGCGCTCGTCCTGCGCTCCCGGTTCATGGGCCCCGACGCCCTGGCGTTCAGCCCGGACGGGCGCACCCTGGCCACCGCCTACGACAGCCGCGACCTCCAGCTGTGGGACGTCAGCGACCCGGCCCACCCGGTCTCCCACGGCCCGATCGCCGGCCACCGGGGATACATCGACGGCCTCACCTTCAGCCCGGACGGCCGGACCCTGGCCAGCAGCAGCGCGGACGGCACGATCCGGCTGTGGAAGGTGACGGACCCGGCCCGCCCGGTCCTGCTCGGCAAGCCGCTCACCGGGCACACCGGGCCCGTCAACGTGCTCGTCTTCAGCCCGGACGGACACACCCTGGCCAGCGGGGGCGACGACGACACGGTCCGGCTCTGGGACGTGGCCGACCCCGCGCACGCCGCGCAGGCGGGCCCCGCCCTCACCGGGCACACCGAGGCGGTCGTGTCGCTGACGTACAGCCGCGACGGCGCCAGACTGGCCAGCGGCGGCAACGACAACACGGTCCGGCTCTGGGACGTGGCCGACCCGTCCGCGGCCGGCCCCATCGGGCAGTCGATGAGCCCCAGCGCCAAGACCGGCAGCTTCCTCGCCTTCAGCCCCGACAGCCGCATGCTCGGGATCTCCAGCGGCGCGGACACCATCCGGCTGTGGGACCTCGACGTCGACGAGGCGATCGACCACATCTGCGCCACGACCGAGAACGTCCTGACCCGCCAGGAGTGGGAGGAGTACCTGCCGCGGCTCTCGTACGATCCTCCCTGCGACTGAAGCGCATTACGTGATCCCGCTCACAACTTCTCCCCCCGGCTGAGCAGTCCGCTCCCGCTGTTCCATTTGCCTTGTTAGTCTTGGCCACAGCCCGACCGCTGGTGCATCCCCCGTCGCCAGCGGTCGGGTCTTTTCGTGCCTGGGGCACGTTCTAGGGTGAGGCGGTGCACATAACGATCATCACGGCCGTCCACGCCCCGTCCGCCCGCTTCCTGCCGGAGGCCCACGCCTCCCTGTGCGCACAGGAACTGCCCGGGGACTGGGAGTGGCGCTGGGTGATACAGGAGGACGGCCGGACGGACGAGGTGCGCCGGCACGTCCCCGACGACCCCCGGGTGACCTTCCGTCAGGGCCGCCCCGGCGGGCCGGGTGTCGCCCGCACCATCGCGCTCGCCCACGCGACAGGCCCGTACGTGAAGGTCCTGGACGCCGACGACCTGCTCACCCCGGGCGCGCTCGCCCGGGACCTGGCCGCGCTGGAGGCCGATCCCGCGCTCGGCTGGGCGACGTCCCGGGCCCTTGACCGGCTCCCCGACGGCTCCACGGTCGCCTCCCCCGGCGACCCCGAGGAGGGCCCGCTCGCACCGGGCGCGCTGCTCGCGCACTGGAAGACCCACGCCTTCCCGCCGGTCGTCCCCGGAACCCTCTTCGTCCGCCGTGAGCTGCTGCTCGCCCTCGGCGGCTGGATGGCCCTGCCCGCCTCCGAGGACACCGGCCTGCTGCTGGCCCTGGACGCCGTGAGCCGCGGCTGGTTCACCGCCGAGCCCGGCCTCCTCTACCGCAAGTGGGAGGGCCAGGTGACCGGACAGGCGGCGCACCTGGACACGGTGGAGCTGGAGGCCCGCATAGCGGTGACGGAGGCACGGGCGCGAGCACTGGCCGCCCTCGACTGGAGCCGCTGACCGCGCCACCCGACTCCCGGTCTCCCGGTCTACCGGTCTACCGGTCTACCGGTCGAAGTCGAGGTCGAGCATCCGGATCGCGTTGCCCCGCAGCAGCTTGTAGATCACGTCCTCCGGCAGCCCGGCCACGTGATCCTCGGCGACCTTCTTGGTGTGCGGCCAGGTCGAGTCGACGTGCGGATAGTCGGTCTCGAAGGTCGCGTTGTCCACACCGACGGTCTCGATGGACGCGATGCCGTGCTTGTCCCGGAAGAAGCAGCAGAAGATCTGCCGGTAGTAGTACGTCGACGGCGGTTCCGGGATCAGGTCCTTGACGCCGCCCCAGGCCCGGTGCTCCTCCCACACGTCGTCGGCGCGTTCCAGGGCGTACGGGATCCAGCCCATCTGGCCCTCGCTGTACGCCAGTTTGAGCCGCGGGAACTTCACCAGGACCCCGGAGAACAGGAAGTCCATCATCGAGGCCATGGCGTTGTTGAAGGACAGGGAGGCCTGGACGGCGGGCGGGGCGTCCGGGGAGGCGGCCGGCATCTGGGAGCTGCTGCCGATGTGCATGTTGACGACCGTGCCGGTCTCCTCGCAGGCCGCGAAGAACGGGTCCCAGTAGCCGGAGTGGATCGACGGCAGCCCGAGGTGGGTCGGGATCTCGCTGAAGGTCACGGCCCGTACGCCCCGTGCGGCGTTGCGGTGGATCTCCGCGACCGCGAGGTCGGTGTCCCACAGCGGGATCAGGCACAGCGGGATCAGCCGGCCCCCGCTGTCCCCGCACCACTCCTCGACCATCCAGTCGTTGTAGGCGCGCACACAGGCGAGCCCGACCTCCTTGTCCTTGGCCTCGGCGAAGGTCTGCCCGCAGAACCGCGGGAAGGTGGGGAAGCACAGGGACGCCTCGACATGGTTCATCTCCATGTCCTCGATGCGGGCCTTGGGGTCCCAGCAGCCCCGCCGCATCTGCTCGCGGGTGATCCCGTCGAGGGTCATCTCGTCCCGCGAGAAGCCGACGGCCGCGATGATCCGCTTGTACGGGAAGAGGTCGCCCTCGTACTCCCACCAGTCCGTCAGCTGTCCTTCGGGGTCGGTGGTGAACCGGTACTTCCCGCCGACGTACGCGAGGTCCCCGATGCCGGCGGTGAGCGGCTTCGGCCCCCTGTCGCGGTACTTCGCCGGCAGCCAGGTCTCGAAGAGATGCGCGGGCTCGATCACGTGATCGTCCACGCTGATGACTTTGGGGATGTCCCTGGTGCCCGGTCCCGTTCCGGTTCCGCTCTCGGTGGTGACGGCCATTTGCCTGCCCCCTAGCCGGTATCTGATGGGTCGTCAGATTGCAGGCTAGGGGGAGGTACCGGCATGGGCAAGGGCCAGAGGGGTCGCGCCGGTCGCGGTCAGTTGTTCCAGGTCTCGTCGTACGGGTCGTGCGGCGTCGCCACCGGCTTGGCCTCGGTGACGTCGAGGTACGGGATCGGGCCGCCGTTCACCGTGTCCTTGGTCCGCTTGGCCGTGTAGGTGCCGGTGACCTGGAGCCAGCCGTCCGGCTTGAGGACCGGCGGGATCCGCCCGGTGAGCCCGACCTTCACCGGCTGGGCGTCCGCCGCACAGCAGTTGAGGGCCATGCGGACCAGGTAGGGCGCGCCGGAGTGGTCCAGGGCGACGAACCCGGTGATGACGATCTGCCGACCGGCCAGGCCCCTGCCGTGCTCGTAGACCGCGCGGCCCGCGTAGTCGGCGAGGCCGAGCCGCAGGGGCCCGCTCTCCGGGAGCTTCGTGTAGCCGTACGACTGCTGCAGGGCCGTCCCCGTGCGCATGGCGCTGTAGGAGCCGAGGGCGGGCGGGGCGACGAGGATCAGGGCGAACAGGGGCAGGACGAGCAGCCAGGAGACCCGGGGTTCGCGATGGGCGTGCTCCCCCGCGTGCTCCTCCACGTGCTCCTCCACGTGGTCCCCTGCGTGCTCCTCCGCGTGCCGCTTCTTCTGCCCGGCCCTGGCCCGCCACTCGTACCAGGCCGTCGCCAGCGCCGTCGCGATGAGGACGACACCGGCCGCGAGGACCAGCGGGCGCAGGCCCGCCTTGACGTAGCGGAGGTAGAGGTCGGTCAGGCCCGCGTGCAGGAGGGCCGCGCCGAGGACGAACAGGACCGCCGACTGTGCCTGCCGGTTCACAGCATCACCCACCCGGTCAGGACCGAGACCACGATCGCGAGGGCGAGGGTGGCGGGGGCGAACCGCAGGGCGAAGGCGCGGCCGAAGGTGCCCGTCTGCATCGCGAACAGCTTGAGGTCGATCATGGGGCCGACGACCAGGAAGGTCAGCCGCGCGGTGAGCGAGAACTGGGTGAGCGAGGCGGCCACGAACGCGTCCGCCTCCGAGCAGATCGACAGCACCACGGCCAGGGCGGCCAGCGCCAGCACGGCGATCACCGGGTTCTCGGCCGCCGTACGCAGCCACGTCTGCGGCACCACGGCCTTCAGGGTGGCCGCCGCCATGGCGCCCACGACCAGGAAGCCGCCCGCGTGCATCACGTCGTGCCGGACCGAGCCCCAGAAGGCGGCGCCCCTGCCCTGGCCCTCGTACGCGTGCCGGGTCGGCTCCTTCAGCAGGTCCGTGCGGCCGAGGCGCAGCCACAGCCAGCCCATCGCGCAGGCCACCAGCAGGCTCGCGACGAGCCGGGCCACGACCATCTCCGGGTTGCGCGGGAAGGCCACGGCGGTCGCCGTCAGCACGATCGGGTTGATCGCCGGGGCGGAGAGCAGGAAGGCGAGGGCCGCGGCCGGAGTGACACCCCGCCGGACCAGGGCGCCCGCCACCGGCACGGACGCGCACTCGCAGCCCGGCAGCACCACACCCGCCGCCCCGGCCACCGGCACCGCGAGGGCGGGGTTCTTCGGCAGGGCGCGGGCGAAGAACGACGGCGGCACGAACACCGCGATCGCCGCCGAGAGCAGCACCCCGAGCACCAGGAAGGGCAGCGCCTGGACGAGCACGGCGACGAACACCGTCATCCAGCTCTGCATCACCGGCGCGCCCAGCGCCCCGCGGATCGGGCCCTGGCAGAGCACCACCAGCAGCATCAGCAGGGTCAGCACGAGCGGCGAGTTCAGGCGCCGCGCTTCCGGATCCGGCGCCGGACGCGGTGCGGGGTCCGGTGCCGGATGCCGGTCCTCGCCGGTGTCCCGCGTGTGCGGGGGAGCTTTGGTGACGGCCACGGCCGGGATCCTCCGGTGGTGAGGTGCTGGTTTCCCTCTTCGTGCGTACGACAGGGAAGGCCCGTTTGCTCAGTGTGCGCGGTGGTTTGGGGATTTCTTGGGAGATCAAATGGGCGTGCGCCTGTCAGTGGGGGCCGTTACCGTGCCCACAACTGACATACAGGGAGGGAAAGTTGACCACCACACGAAAAAGACCCGGCCGCCGGGGCGCGGTGCGCGCGCTCGTCGCCGCCGTCGGCGCGGGAGTGATCGCGCTCGCCGTGGCACCCGTGTCGTACGCGTCCGACCAACTGCGGGTGCAGTCCGCGAGCGGCGTCTCCGAGGCCCCCGGGTTCCTCCAGGTCACCGCCGAGTCCGGCAGCGACATCACCGAGGTCGAGGCACATCTCGTGTCGTACGCCACGGGCGCGCAGGTCGCCGAGCTCGGCCCCGGGGACTTCGCGCTCGCCTCCGGCACCGCCGCGAACGGCACCTGGCGCAGCAAGCAGCCGCTGGCCCTCGACAAGCTCGGCATCTACCGCATCGACGTCGAACTGACCGACGCCGACGGCGACCACGTCGAGAAGAAGTCGGCCGGCGACTTCGGGTACTGGGCCGCCACCCGGATCGGCGCGCTGACCGTGGACCGTACGTCGATCGACCGCGGCCACCGCGAGGTGACGGTCCAGGGCACCCTGTACGGCAACTGGCCCGCCCAGGCGGAGAAGCCGCTGGCCGGGTACCCCGTCGACATCGATGTCGACTACTGGCCGCAGACGACGGTCACCACCGACGCCGACGGCCGCTTCACCGCCACGGTCACCCTCGACCAGGCCACCGGAATCCAGGCGTTCTACCGGTACGACAACCAGCACCCCGGCTATGTGTACAGCGAGTCGGAGCTGCTGCAGATCGGCATCGACCAGATCCCCACCCGGTTCGTCACGGACGTCTCCGCCACGGACATCGACGACGGCGACCCGGTCACCCTGACCGCGAAGGCCGAGCAGCAGACCGCGGACGGCAGCTGGGTGCCGCTGGCCGGACAGTCCGGCGGGATCCTCTTCGGCGACCCGGACGGCCAGAGCGACTTCGTCGAGCGCTTCACCACGGCGGCCGACGGCACCTTCTCCACGACGTACACCCCGTGGGACCGCGGACGCTTCCTGCTCGCCCTCGACACCTCCGAGGACCCGTTCCTGGCCCCCGCCTCCGCGCAGAGCGCGCTGGTCCACGTCCACCACGCGGCCGCCTTCACCGCATTCTCGGCGACCCGGACCGACGCCGCCGCGGTCCATGTGGAGGGGCTCATCGACTTCACGGACGGCTTCACACCGGCCACCATCCTGGTCCACGTCCAGTACTCGGCCGACGGCACCCGGTGGAGCGACCTGACCACGGTCGAGGCGTACTGGGGCGGCAACGGCAGCGACTTCGCCGCGGACGTCGAGGGCAGCGGTCCCGGCCACTACCGGGCGGTCTTCGAGGGCGGCGACAGCTTCCAGGACGCCGTCACCGAGAGCGTGTTCGTCGACGGCTGACCACCCGGCCCGGACCCGGTCGTGGCACCATCCGTCCCGGTGAGGCAGTCTTCTCCCTCGTGGGGAGCGTTCCGAACCAGAGTCCCGGACTGCCGGGCGACACGGCCGCGCACATGGTGGTGTGCGGGGACGACGGGCTCGCGCACCGGCTGGCGGCCGAACTCAGAGGGGTCTACGGCGAACAGGTCACCCTCGTCGTACCGGCCTCCGAACGGTCCGTGCGGCCCCCGGTGGTCGTGCGGGCCAGGACCGCGTCCGCGCTGCTCGACCGGGTGGTGACCGCGGCCGCAGGACTGACCGGCAACGGCGGTGCGGGCGGCGGCAACGGCAACGGCGCTGTCGCCCCCACCGGTGAACCCCCGGGCGGGATACGGCTGATGGAGGCCGCCGAACCGAGCGAGGCGGCGCTCGCGGAGGCGGGCGTGGACCGCGCGGACGCGCTCGCGCTCGTGTACGACGACGACGAGACCAACATCCGCGCCGCCCTCACCGCCCGCCGCCTCAACCCCCGGCTGCGGCTCGTGCTGCGGCTCTACAACCGGCGCCTGGGCCAGCACATCGAGGAACTCCTCGACCAGGCCTCGGCGTTGTCCGCCGGCGGCCCGGCCGACGGCACCGGCTTCGACGCCTCCACCACCGTGCTCTCGGACGCCGACACGGCCGCGCCCGCGCTGGCCGCCACCGCCCTCACCGGCACCAGCAAGGTGCTCCAGACCGGCGGTCTGCTGCTGCGGGCCGTCGAACGGCCCCCGACCGCGGCCGGGCAGGGCGCCGGCCCGGGTCTGGCCACGCTGGCCCTGCTCTCGCCGACCGACACCGCCGGGCCCGCGGGCGATCAGGGTCCGACCCTGCTGCCGGACGCGGCGGCGGTACGGGACGGCAGCGGGCGCGCGACCGTCGTGCTGGAGCAGGTGTCGTACGCCGGGCCCGCGTTGCCCGACGGACGGGGCGTGATGCCGTGGTTCGCCTCGCTGTTCTCGCCGCGGCTGCGCTGGTCGCTGGCCGGGATGGTGGGGTGCGTGGTCGCGCTCGCCGTCGCGCTGTGGCTGGTGACCGGGATCCACCCCCTGCGCGCCTTCTATCTGACGCTGCTCGACCTGTTCGCGATCGACGACCCCGCGATCGGCCAGTCCGTCGGACGGCAGATCCTCCAGCTCCTGTCCGGATTCGCCGGACTGCTGCTCCTCCCGGTGCTCCTCGCCGCGGTCCTGGAGGTCCTCGGCACCTTCCGCACCGCGTCCTCCCTGCGCAAGCCGCCCCGGGGCCTCGGCGGACACGTCGTGCTGCTCGGACTCGGGAAGATCGGCACCCGGGTGCTGACCCGGCTGCGGGAGCTGAACATCCCGGTGGTGTGCGTCGAGTCCGACCCCGAGGCACGCGGACTGGCCACGGCGCGGCGGCTGCGGGTACCGGTGGTGCTCGGGGATGTCACGCAGGAGGGGGTCCTGGAGGCCGCCAAGATCCACCGCGCGCACGCACTGCTCGCGGTGACCAGCGCGGACACCACGAACCTGGAGGCCGTGCTCTACGCGCGGGCCGTGCGGCCCGATCTGCGGGTGGTGCTGCGGCTGTACGACGACGACTTCGCGACGGCGGTGTACCGCACCCTGCGGGCCGCGCACCCCGGTGCGTCCACCCGCAGCCGCAGCGTCTCGCATCTGGCGGCTCCCGCGTTCGCCGGGGCGATGATGGGGCGGCAGATCCTGGGCGCGTTCCCGGTCGAGCGGCGGGTGCTGCTGTTCGCGGCGGTGGACGTGGGCGGGCATCCGCAGCTGGAGGGCAGGACGGTGGGCGAGGCGTTCCGGGCGGGGTCCTGGCGGGTGCTGGCCCGGGAGGAGTCCGGGGACGCTCCGGGGCTGGCGTGGGATCTGCCGGACACCTATGTCCTGCAGGGCTCGGACCGGGTGGTGCTGGCGGCGACTCGGCGGGGGTTGGCGGAGCTGCTGGGGCGCAGGGGGCGGGAACAGGCGGGGGCATAGCCGCTCGGCGCGACCCGCCCCCACCCGCCCCCACGCATGCGCAGCCGGGAGTCCGCCCCGCTAGCCCAGATGCCGGGCCGCGAAGTCCAGTTCCAGCCTCACCTGCTTGATCCGCTCGTCCACCACCAGCGACCCGTGCCCGGCGTCGTACCGGTACACCTCGTGGACCGCGCCCCTCGACTCCAGCCGCTTGACGTAGTTGTCGATCTGGCGGATCGGGCACCGCGGGTCGTTGACGCCCGCCGAGATGTACACCGGGACCTTCACCTGGTCCACGTACGTCAGCGGCGACGACGCCTCGAAGCGCTCCGGCACCTCCTCCGGCGTGCCGCCCAGCAGCGTCCGGTCCATCGCCTTCAGCGCTTCCATCTCGTCGTGGAACGCTGTCACGTAGTCCGCGACCGGCACCGCCGCGATGCCCAGCGCCCATGCGTCCGGCTGGGTGCCCAGACCGAGGAGGGTGAGGTAGCCGCCCCACGAACCGCCGGTGAGGATCAGCCGGTCGGGGTCGGCGAGGCCGGAGGCGACCGCCCACTCCCGCACCGCCGCGATGTCCTCCAGCTCGATCAGGCCGACCCGGTGCTTCAGCGCGTCGGTCCACTCGCGGCCGTACCCCGTGGAACCGCGGTAGTTGACCCTGACGACCGCGTACCCGTGGTCCACCCAGGCCGCCGGACCCGCCGCGAAGGAGTCGCTGTCGTGCCAGGTCGGTCCGCCGTGGATGTCGAAGACCGTCGGCAGCGGCCCGGTCGTCCCGGCCGGCCTCTGGACCAGGGCGTGGATCCGGCCGCCCGGACCGTCCACCCACACGTCCTCCACCGGCACCGAACCGGGGGACTTCGGACCGGGCGGGTCCAGGACCACCTCGCCGGTCGTCGAGCGCACCGCCGAGGGCTCGGCGGCCGAGGACCACAGGTACTCGACACTGCCGTCGGGGCGGGCCGTCGCCCCCGAGACCGAGCCGGCCGGGGTCTGGACCTTCTCCAGCTTGCCGCTCTCCAGGTCGTACCGGAAGAGCTCGCTGCGGGCCTCGAAGCTGTGCACGACGAGCAGCCCGGTGCCGTCCGGGTACCACTCGGCGCCCACGTCACCGGGCAGGTCCAGGGCGAGGTCGCTCTCCACGCCGGTGGCCACGTCCCACACCAGGGGCTCCCAACGGCCGCGCCGCTGATGGCCGACGAGCAGCCGGGTGTCGCCGTCGACCGGGGCGAAGCCGAGGACCTCGAGGCCCAGTTCCTCGGTGCCGCCCTCGGTGTCGTCGAGCTCGGCGACCGCCTTGCCGTCGGGGCGCACCACGCGCAGCGCCGAGTGCATGGCGTCGCCGTGCTCGGTGTGCTCGATCGCGATCAGCGAGCCGTCGTGGGAGACGTCGCCGACGCCCGCCGACTCGCGGTGCCGGTAGATCTCCACCGGGTCCTCGCCGGTGCGCACGAGGTGGATGGAGGTGCCCTCGTCGTCGGTCGAGCGGCCCACGACCGCCGTACGGCCGTCCCGGCCCAGGGCCAGGCCCGCCGGGTAGGAGGCCTCGAGACCGGGCGCGGCGGGCTCGTCCGCGCCGCCCTCGAAGGGCTGGCGGCGCCAGATGCCGAACTCGTCGCCGTCCTTGTCGTCGAACCACCAGATCCACGCGCCGTCCGGGGAGAGCACGCCGTCCGTGGTGCCGTTCGGCCGGTCCGTGACCTGACGCTGTTCGCCGGTGACCCGGTCCCAGGCGTACAGCTCGTACGTCCCCGTGGCGTTGGAGACGAACAAGGAGCGGTCGGGGGCGTCCTCCGCCCAGTCGGGCAGCGACACCCGGGGGGCCCGGAAGCGCTGCTCCCAATCCGGCATCTCGTTCTTCCGCTCGGCCGCGGCGGACCCGTTGCTCTCAGTCATGACCCCATACTGCCTGCCTTCACAGACAATCCGCAGACGAGGTCCCCAGCCTGTGGACAACTTCTACCCGCCGCTTACCCGAACCCCCTGCCACCAGGGCCGAAAGCCCGGTCCGGGCCGATTGTCAGTGGCCCGGTGCAGACTCGGCCCCATGACCGATCTGCGCAAGACCGTCGAGAGTTTCTGGACCTCTCTGGAGGCCCGTGACTGGAGCACGTTCGCGGACACCCTCGCCGAGGACGTCGCCTACACCCTCCCGCAGACCCGCGAGCGCATCAGGGGAAGGGAGCGGTACGTCGAGTTCAACCGGGAGTACCCGGGCGACTGGCACCTGCGGGTGGAGCGGATCGTCGCCGAGCCGGACCAGGCCGTCGCCCGGGTCCACTTCACGGTGGGTCTCGAGGAGATGTACAGCATCACGTTCTTCACCGGGGACGAGAGCGGCCGTATATCCGCCGTCACCGACTTCTGGCCGGAGCCGTACGAACCCCCGGCGGGCCGGGACCACCTCGCCGAAAGGTACTGACCCCGCGCCCGGGCGGCCCGGGGCGGCCCCGTACCGTGGGAGTGTGTACCGGTTTCTGCTGACACCCCGCTGGTTTGGCATCAACGTCTTCGTGCTGCTCGCCATCCCGTTCTGCGTCTTCATGGGGTCGTGGCAGCTGAGCCGGTTCGAGGACCGGATGTCCGAGAGCCGGGACGCCGAGAAGCAGGTCGTCACCGACGTGCGGGAGGCCCCGCGGCCGCTGGCGAAGCTGCTGCCGGTGAACAAGGCGACCTCCGGCAAGCAGGTCACCGCGACCGGCCGGTACGACAAGCAGCTGCTCGTCCCCGACCGGCAACTGGACGACCGCGAGGGGTACTACGTCCTGGCGCTGCTGCGCACCGACGGCGGCAAGGCCCTGCCCGTGGTCCGGGGCTGGCTGCCGGGCACCCCCGATCCGTCGAAGGTCCCGGCCGCGCCGAAGGGCGAGGTCACCGTCACCGGCGCGTTGCAGGCGTCGGAGACCCCGGGGGACAACGGCGTCAGTGCGCAGGGCGGGCTCCCGGCCGGGCAGACCGCGGCGATCAGCGCGGCCTCGCTGATCAACCTCGTGCCGTACGACGTGTACGACGCGTGGGTCACCCTCAACACCGGCGACGCGGGGATGAAGGCCGTACCGGCGACCGCGCCCGCCGACAGCGGGCTGGACCTGAAGGCCTTCCAGAACCTCGGCTACACCGGTGAGTGGTTCGTCTTCGCCGGCTTCGTGGTCTTCATGTGGTTCCGTCTGGTGCGCCGCGAGGTGGAGTTCGTCCGGGACGCGGAACTGGGCATCCTCCCGGACGACGACGAGCCGCAGCCGCAGGAGCAGCCCCAGGAGAAGGCGACCGCCTGAACCGGAGCGTCCCCCGGCGCCCGGCACCGCGTCCGGGCCGGGGCACTCCGTCCGAGCGGGGTCACCCCTTCCCAGCCCGTGCACGCCGTCAGGACGACGTGAGCACTCCCGTCCAGTACACGACGCCCGCGCACGCGTTGGGCACCGTCGTCGACACGGACGGTCCGCCCTCCGCGGTGTTCGTCACCAGGACACTGCCGTCGAGGGTGCCGCCGTCCGTGAGGAGCTGGGTGGACGTGCCGGTGTCGCCGCCGGTGGAGGAGCCCGCGCTGGAGGAGCTGTCCGGGGACGTCGTGGGGTCGGGGGTGGGGTCGGTCGAGGGCTCCGAGGTGGGACAGGTCTCGGAGGGCACCCAGGCGAACTTCACGTCGTAGGACGAGCCCGGCTGGAGCACCAGCTGGGAGACCTCCTGGGACGGGTCGGGCAGCCCGGCCGAGGCCGCGTCACCGGACGTGTGCCGGACCGCGCTGATCTTGCTGCTGTCGGCGGCGCCCTGCGCGCTCCAGGTCAGGCTGCCGGGGCCGGTGACCGTGCAGGCGGCGGTGGAGCCGTTGGTGATGTGGAACGTGCCGTAGACCGTCCCGGAGGCGTCGGGCACCGTGGTGCCGGCCGTGGGTGTGCCGAGCTGGGCGGCCGTGCAGACCCCGGCGCTCGCGGCGGTCGAGGCGGACGGGCCGGTACCGCTGCTCGCTCCGGTGCTCGCGCCCGCGGTCTTGCCCTTGTCGTCGCCCTTCGACTCGCCCTTGCCCTTGTCCTCGGGCTTGCCCGCGGAGCCGCCGGAGGTGGACTCGCCGCCGTCCTCCTGCTTGCCCTGGCTCGCGCCGCCCTGCATCTGGGAGGTGTGCCCGGCGTTGGAGGTGTTGGCGTTGGTGCCGGTGGAGGAGACGTGCACGAGGGCGGGGATCGCGGTGCCGATGAAGAGGGCCGCGGCCGCCATGCCGACGAGGGCCTGGCGCTTGCGTGCCCGCCGTGCGGGCACCGCCCTGCGCAGATGGTCCAGGGTGCCGTCACGCGGTTCCATCTCCTGGACCGCCTGGTGCAGCATCCGTCGCAGTGCCAGCTCGTCCGAGTCGAACTCCCCCGTGGAGCTCAGATCGTCGGGGCCGTGATTCACAGTTCCGTTCCCAGCGTGCGATTGCTTCGGCTCTTCGGTTGCATCGGTCTCGGAGACCCATGCCGGCTCGTGCCGCCGCCCCCCGGTGTCCCCGGACCCGCTCATACCGGCTCCTCCATGGCGACCCGCAGTGCGGCGATCCCGCGGGAGCCGTACGCCTTCACGGAGCCCAGCGAGATGCCGAGCGTATCGGCGACCTGGGCCTCGGTCATGTCCGCGAAGTAGCGCAGGACCAGGACCTCGCGCTGACGGCGCTGCAGGCCCTTCATGGCCTTGATGAGCGAGTCGCGCTCCAGCTGGTCGTAGGCCCCCTCCTCGGCGCTCGCCATGTCGGGCATCGGCTTGGAGAGCAGCTTGAGCCCGAGGATGCGCCGGCGCAGGGCAGAGCGGGAGAGGTTGACGACCGTCTGGCGCAGATACGCGAGGGTCTTCTCCGGGTCGCGGACGCGCTTGCGCGCCGAGTGGACCCGGATGAAGGCCTCCTGGACGACGTCCTCGCAGGAGGCGGTGTCGTCGAGCAGGAGAGCGGCGAGGCCCAGCAGGGAGCGGTAGTGCGCCCGGTAGGTCTCGGTGAGGTGGTCGACGGTGGTACCGGCTGCCGCCGTGTCCTCGGCGTACTCGGCTCCGTCACGCTGACTGGGTATGCGGGCGGGCCGCGCTGCGGGCATGGGCGCGATCACCGGCATGCCACCGGGCGCCCCGGGCCTGCGGGGCCGGAGGACAGCCGCGCCGCTCGGCGCGGCAGGGAAGTCGAGTACCTGAGCCACGACAGTTGGACACGCTCACCCCGGTGAGGGTTGTACGCGGCCGTCCATCTTCTCTCAGGCAGCACAACTGACCGTGCGTCGAACGCGCTCATGCCTACCCGCTCTTCCCCTGTGTCCTGAATGGCCGAGGCGTCCCCACGCCTCGCATGCATCCCCGCACCCCCTGAAAGGGCGTTCGCAAAGACGCTCCCCGCCCTTCGCGCGGTTGCGGAGAGCGGGGAGGAAAATCTTCGGACGCCGAAGCGCCGGGATCAAGTGGTTCGGACCATTAGCCGCACCACATGTCGCACACAGATCCTACAAAGTGATCCGGCCATGGCCAGGACTTTTCCCGCAGGCGCAACCGCGGACCGGAGATCCGCAACCCGGCGTCACCCGAACTCGGCCGCCACGAGCTCCGCGATCTGCGCGGTGTTGAGCGCGGCGCCCTTGCGCAGGTTGTCCCCGCACACGAAGAGTTCGAGCGCCGTGGGGTCGTCGAGGGCCCGCCGGACCCGCCCGACCCAGGTGGGATCGGTGCCGACGACGTCGGCGGGGGTGGGGAACTCACCGGCCGCCGGATCGTCGAAGAGGACGACCCCGGGGGCGGTGGCGAGGATCTCGCGCGCCTTGCGGACGGTGACCTCGCCCTCGAAGCGGGCGTGGACGGTGAGGGAGTGCACGGTGACCACCGGGACCCGGACACAGGTCACGGCGACCGGCAGCGCGGGCAGGCCGAGGATCTTGCGGGACTCGTCCCGCACCTTCATCTCCTCCGAGGACCAGCCGTCCTCGCGCGGGGACCCGGCCCACGGCACGACGTTGAGCGCGACCGGCTCCGGGAACGGCCCGGTGTTGTCGCCGACGGCCCGCCGCACATCGCCGGGGTGCGTACCGAGCTCGGTGCCCGCGACCAGGGACAGCTGCTGGCGCAGGGTCTCCACACCGGCCCGCCCGGCGCCGCTCACCGCCTGGTAGCTGGACACCACCAGCTCCCGCAGCCCGAACTCGGCGTGCAGCGCGCCCAGGGCGACGATCATGGACAGGGTCGTGCAGTTGGGGTTGGCGATGATCCCGCGCGGACGCATCCGGACCGCGTGCGGATTGACCTCGGGGACGACGAGGGGCACGTCGGGGTCCATCCGGAAGGCGCCGGAGTTGTCCACGACGACGGCACCGCGCGCGGCGGCGACCGGGGCCCACTGCTCGGCCACCTCGTCGGGCACGTCGAACATGGCGACGTCGACCCCGTCGAAGGCCTCCTCCGACAGGGCCACCACCTCGACCTGCTCCCCCCGCACGGCCAGCTTGCGGCCGGCCGAGCGGGGAGAGGCGATCAGTCGGATCTCGCCCCAGATGTCCGCGTGCTGGGACAGGATCTGGAGCATGACCGTGCCGACGGCCCCGGTCGCGCCTACGACCGCGAGCGTCGGGCGTACGGTCATCGGCCGGTGCCTCCGTAGACCACGGCCTCGTCGCTGTCGGAGTCGAGACCGAAGGCGCTGTGGACGGCGCGGACGGCCTCGTTGACGTCGTCGGCGCGGGTGACGACCGAGATGCGGATCTCGGAGGTCGAGATCAGCTCGATGTTCACGCCCGCGTCGGACAGGGCGGTGAAGAAGTCCGCCGTGACGCCCGGGTTGGTCTTCATGCCCGCGCCGACCAGGGAGATCTTGCCGATCTGGTCGTCGTAGCGCAGCGAGTCGAAGCCGATGCCGGACTTGTTCTTCTCCAGGGCGTCGATGGCCTTGCGGCCCTCCGCCTTGGGGAGCGTGAAGGAGATGTCCGTCAGCCCGGTGGAGGCGGCGGAGACGTTCTGCACGATCATGTCGATGTTGATCTCGGCGTCCGCGATCGTACGGAAGATCACCGCGGCCTCACCCGGCTTGTCCGGCACGCCGACGACCGTGATCTTGGCCTCGGAGGTGTCGTGCGCGACACCGGAGATGATGGCCTGCTCCACCTTCTGGTCCCCTTGCTCGATCGGCTCACTGCTCACCCACGTGCCCTGCAGTCCGCTGAAGGACGAGCGCACATGGATCGGGATGTTGTAGCGACGGGCGTACTCCACACAGCGGTGGAGCAGCACCTTCGAACCGGAGGCGGCGAGCTCCAGCATGTCCTCGAAGGAGATCCAGTCGATCTTCTTCGCCTTCTTCACCACGCGCGGGTCGGCGGTGAACACACCGTCGACGTCGGTGTAGATCTCGCAGACCTCGGCGTCGAGGGCGGCCGCGAGGGCGACGGCGGTGGTGTCGGAGCCACCGCGCCCGAGCGTGGTGATGTCCTTCTTGTCCTGGCTGACGCCCTGGAAGCCGGCGACGATGGCGATGTTGCCCTTGTCCAGGGACTCCCGGATGCGGCCCGGCGTGACGTCGATGATCCGGGCTTTGTTGTGGACCGAGTCGGTGATGACGCCGGCCTGGCTGCCGGTGAAGGACTGGGCCTCGTGGCCCAGGTTTTTGATCGCCATGGCCAGCAGTGCCATGGAGATACGCTCTCCGGCGGTCAGCAGCATGTCGAACTCACGCCCGGCAGGCATGGGTGATACCTGCTCGGCGAGATCGATCAGCTCGTCCGTCGTGTCGCCCATCGCGGAAACGACGACGACCACCTGGTGGCCGTTCTTCTTCGCTTCGACGATTCGCTTGGCGACGCGCTTGATGCCCTCGGCATCGGCTACGGAGGAGCCTCCGTACTTCTGCACGACAAGGCCCACGTGCGCTCCTCGCTCAGTCCATTGGTGTCGGCTCAGTTTAACGAGCGCCCGGTTTCCACCTCTGCGGTATCGCATCGTGAGATTCGGACGCCCAGGTCAGCGCATGCCCAACTCCCGACCTTCGGAAAAGTGCACCGCGTCACACGACCATGTGAGGCGCAGGTGACAGCTGTGAATTAAGTTTCAAGGATTAAGGTGCGGCTGTGCGCGTACTCCTGGTGGAAGACGATGAGCCGGTCGCCCAGTCCCTGAGACGAGGCCTGGTCCGCTACGGCTTCGAGGTCGAGTGGGTCTCCACCGGCGGGGCCGCGCTCGGCCACGAGGGCCCCTACGACGTCGTACTCCTCGATCTCGGTCTGCCCGACACCGACGGCCTCGACGTGTGCAAGGCGCTGCGGGAGCGCGGTGACGTGCCGATCATCGTCATCAGCGCGCGCAGCGACGAGACGGACCGGGTGGTCGGCCTGGAGCTCGGGGCCGACGACTACGTGTCCAAGCCGTTCGGGGTCCGGGAGGTCATCGCGCGGATACGGGCCGTGATGCGGCGCGCGCGACCCCGTACCGAAGGCGCCGCCGCCGGCCCCGACGTCTACGGCTCCCGTCTGACCGTCGACCGCAAGGCCGCCCGGGTCCGCCTCGACGGCGAGGAGGTGGCCCTCGCGCCCAAGGAGTACGACCTGCTGGCCTTCCTCACCGAGGAGCCGGGCGCGCTGATGTCGCGCGAGCAGATCATGGAGGCGGTCTGGGACGCGAACTGGTTCGGGCCGACCAAGACGCTGGACGTGCATGTGGCGGCGCTGCGGCGCAAGCTTGCCGGGGCGATCGTCATCGAGGCGGTGCGGGGGGTCGGCTTCCGGCTGGAGATCGCCGGGGACGACGGGGCTTCATGAACCGGCAGCTCATCCGGAGTTACATCCTGCTGGTGGCGGTGGCCATCTTCCTGTTCACGGTGCCGGTCGCGTTCACGCTCACCGATCAACTGCGGGACGACACCCGGCAGTCGGTGCTGCGCGAGGCCAAAACGATGGCGCTGCTGCTGGGCAACGGCGACAGGGCCTCGTGCGAAGCGCTGACCAAGGTGGCCAAGGCGTACGGCGATGTGGAGGCGACGCCCACCGCCGCCTGTGACCCGCGGCTGGAGCGGCCCACCGCGGACGCGGCGCTGACCCGGGCCGTGGAGAGGGACGAGCCGACGACCGACTGGGGTGCGGACTTCGTCTGGGGCGAGAACCTGACGGTCACCGTCCCCGCCAAGGGCGACGCCGCCGTACGGATCGTCTACTCGACCTCGGACATGACCAAGCGGCTGTGGCAGATCTGGGGCTTCCGGGCCGGCCTCGCCGTGCTGGTGCTGGGCGCGGCCGCCGCGATCGGCGCGTTCGCCGCCCGCCGGATCACCGCCCCCCTTCGCGAACTCAACTCCATGGCGAGCAAGTTCAGCGACGGCGACCTCACCGCGCGCTCCCCCGTGACGGGCCCGCCGGAGACCCAGACCCTCGCCCGCACCCTGAACCAGGGCGCGGAACGCCTGGACACGCTGGTGGCCTCGCAGCGCATCTTCGTGGCGGACGCCTCGCACCAGCTCCGCACCCCGCTCACGGCGCTGCGCCTGTCGCTGGACAACATCGCGGACGGCGTGGACGACGAGTTCGTGCGGGAGGACGTGGAGCAGGCGACGGCGGAGGTGGTCCGGATGAGCCGTCTGGTCAACGGCCTGCTGGTGCTGGCGCGGGCCGAGGCGAAGGTGACCGCCGCGGAGCCGCTCGCGCTGCGGGACATCGTGGACGAACGGCTGACGGTGTGGAGGCCGGCCGCCGACGAGCGCGGAGTCACCATCGCGCTCAGGGGGAGTGTTGTCGACGACCGGCCGTCTGTGCTGGCCAGCCCCGGTCATCTGGACCAGGTGCTGGACAACGTGCTCTCGAACGCCCTGGAGGTCTCGCCGGACGGCGGGAGGATCACCGTGGAGGTCGAGTCCCGGGCGGACACAGTGGTGTTGTCGGTGCTGGACGAGGGACCGGGCATGCCCGATGCCGACAAGTCCCGTGCCTTCGACCGCTTCTGGCGCGGTCAGGGCCTGACCGGACGCTCCGGCTCCGGCCTGGGCCTCGCCGTCGTCAAACAGCTGGTGACCGACGACGGCGGGACCGTGACGCTGGCGGACGCTCCGGGAGGCGGGCTGAAGGTGGAGATCAGCCTTCGGGCATCGCCGAGGAGTGGTGGTTGACGATCTTCCACACGCCGTCGCGCTTCTCGTACTCGTACGTGTAGCGGGCCTCGACGACACGCTTGGCACCGGTCTTCGGGTCGGTGAGCGTGAACTCGTAGACGCCGGTGTCGATCGCGGAGTTGGTGTCGAGGACGTTGACGATCGTCTGGACCTTCTTGCCGACCGGCTTGTTCTGCAGGAAGTGCTCGAAGTAGTCGACGATGCCGGCGTGGTCGGTCCTGACCTTGTTGGAGACGGTGGGCAGCAGCACCGCGTCCTTGGCGTACAGGGCCGCCACCTTGTCGGGGTCACCGGTCTGCAGGGTCGCGTTCCAGCGGTCGAAGAGGGCCGCGATCTGCTTCTTGGAGGGCTTCTTCGCGTGCTCGGGACCAGCGGTGGCGGCGACGGTGCCGACGGTGCCGAGCGCGACCACGGCGGTGGCGGTGACGATGGCGGCGCGCTTGGTTATGGATCGACGGATCATCGCTGTCTCCTGCGGTGAGAGGTTGTGCTCTGGAGTGACTCCAGCCTCTCTTCGCGCTGGTTAGGGCCCGTGCAGCCCAGATGCAGGGCAGAGCCAGCGAACGCCCAATTCACGCCGTGTGACCGCCCGTTCGCCGTCCGCGCAGCAGGCCGACCCCGGCTCCCAGGGAGACGACGCCCATGCCCACGGCGGTCAGCAGACCCTGCGTTCCGTCGACGACGAAGGGGGCGGCCGCGGCGACGACGAGGTTGAACAGTAGGAGGAACCAGCGGACGGGGGTGGAGGAGAGCAGCGACTTCATGGTCGCTTCCTTCGGTACGGGGTGGTTGACCTGGCGCGTTCCACGATCCCGTGGGGCAGGGCCCGTCACGAGGGGGTGCTCTCCCGGACCGGGGGTGGAATGCGGTACACCATGCCTGTGACGGCTGATGTGCTGCTGACGGGAATCGTGCTGCTGGGCTCCTGTGTGCAGTGGCTCACCGGGATGGGCTTCGCGCTGGTGTCCGTACCGGCGCTGGTCCTGCTCCTGGGCCCGGCGGAGGGAGTGATCCTCGCGAACTGCGCGGCCGGGGTGATCTGCCTGCTCGGCCTGGCCGGGGGCGTGCGCCTGGTGCGCCCGCGCGCGATGTTCCCGCTGTGCCTGGCAGCGGCCTGCACGGTCCCGGCGGGCAGCTGGCTGACCCGCCGACTCCCCCAGTCCTGGCTGCTGTTGGTGATGGGCGCGCTGGTGACGGTGGCGGTACTGCTCGTCATGCGGGGCGCGAAGGCGGCCGCTCTGCGGGGCACGCGGGGCGCGGTGTGCGCGGGCGCGGTGGGCGGCTTCATGAACTCGGCGGCGGGCGTCGGCGGCCCGCCGTTCTCCCTCTACGCCCTCAACGCCGGCTGGACGGTACGGGAGTTCGTCCCGAACGCGATGTTCTACGGCGTGGTCGTGAACGCCTTCTCGGTGGTGTCGAACGGGGTGCCGGGGCTGACCGGGACGCAGTGGGTCCTGGTGTGCGCGGCGATGGGGGCGGGCGGGCTGATCGGGCGAGGGCTCGCGTCCCGGACGCCGGAGAGGCACGCCCGCGTCCTGGTGCTGTCGCTCGCCCTGCTGGGCGGGGTCACAGCCGTGGGAAAGGGACTGTGGGGACTGTGACCGGCCCCCCACCGGGGACCGTGACCGGTCCCCCACCCGGAGCGCCCCACAAACCTGGAGCGCACCACGAACCCGGAGCGCACCGCGAACCCGAAGCGCACCACGAACCCGAAGCGCACCACGAACCCGGAGCGCCCCCCGGCCCGTGGCTCACACCCGCCCGCCGAACAGCGACACCAGCCCGTGGTCCAGTTCCGCGCGCACGGTCTCCTCGCCCGCGGCCACGACCGTGTACGTACGGGCCAGGAAGCGCAGCAGGTCCGCGGAAGCGAACCGGAGCCGGGCCATGCCCTGCGCCGCGTGGAACTCCACGTAGGTGTGGGCCGAACCGGCCGGACGGACACGGACGTTGCCGATGCCGGCCGTCGCCCGCAGCCCCTCGCCCAGCAGGACGCGGGCGAACGTCCAGGTGGTGCCCTCGCCGTCGACCGTGACATGGGGCGGGAAGTCGATGTGCACGGCCAGCGGGTCGGCGGAGGTGTAGCGCAGGGTCGCGGGGATCGCGAGCACCTGGTCCGTGGCCGTGATCAGGCCGGCGCCTGTCGGCTGCTGGAGGGTGACGTGCATGAGGGGCTCCAAGTCGGCGGGGGCACGGGCCGGGTGTGGTCCGTTGTGCAGTCAGACCACCCCAGGTGCCCGCGCATTACGCCGTTCCGGAAGCCTTCTCCTATGACACGCGTCACACACGCGTCACATGAGCGCTACTGGGGGGAGCGCAGGCCCAGCGGAGCCGCGATCTCCTCCACCATCACCTTGCCCGCCTCGAACTCCAGCGTCTCGTCACCCATCGCCTGGTCGGTGTCGAGACCGTCCAGTTCCGCCAGCGGCTGGTTCAGGCGGACGTGCGCCACCACCGACTGGAGGGCGCGCAGGGTCGCGGACGCCGTGGAGCCCCAGTTGGAGAAGTACGAGAACTGCCACCACCACAGCGCCTCCGAGGTACGGCCCGCACGGTAGTGGGCCATGCCGTGGCGCAGGTCGGTGATGACGTCGGTCAGGTCGTCGGAGATCCGGGCCGGGACCGGGGCCTTGCGCGGCTCGTAGGGGTCGAAGACCTCGGAGTAGACGTCGATCGGGTCCAGCAGCCGGGCCAGGTTCTCGCGGAGCTCGTCCACGTCGGCGTCCGGGCCCGTGTCGGGCTCGTAGCGCTCGTCGGGGACGATGTCCTCGTGCGCGCCGAGACGGCCGCCGGCCAGCAGCAGCTGGGAGACCTCCAGGAGCAGGAAGGGCACGGCGGAATCGGGCTCGTCGCCCTTCGCCACCTCCATGACGGCCACCAGGAAGCTCTCGACCTGGTCGGCGATCTGGACCGCGAAGTCGTCCGGGTCCTGGGCAGTCGCGTGCAGTGCGGCGTCAGACATCTAGGAGTCGTCTCCCCTCGAAGGCGCGGCCGAGGGTCACCTCGTCCGCGTATTCCAGGTCGCCACCCACCGGGAGGCCGCTGGCCAGGCGGGTGACCTTGAGGCCCATGGGCTTGATCATGCGGGCGAGGTACGTCGCCGTGGCCTCGCCCTCCAGGTTCGGGTCGGTGGCCAGGATCAGCTCCGTGACCGTCCCGTCGGCCAACCGCGCGAGAAGTTCTCGTATCCGCAGGTCGTCCGGACCGACACCCTCGATGGGGCTGATCGCGCCCCCCAGGACGTGGTACTTGCCACGGAACTCCCGGGTGCGCTCGATCGCGACCACGTCCTTCGGCTCCTCCACCACACAGATGACGGAGAGGTCGCGGCGGGGGTCGCGGCAGATGTTGCACAGCTCTTCCTGAGCGACATTGCCGCAGGTCGCGCAGAAGCGGACCTTCGCCTTGACCTCCATCAGGGCGTGCGCGAGGCGCCGTACGTCCGCCGGTTCCGCCTGGAGGATGTGGAAGGCGATCCGCTGCGCGCTCTTGGGACCGACGCCGGGCAGCCGCCCCAGTTCGTCGATGAGGTCCTGGACCACGCCTTCGTACAACGGACTGCCGTCCTTCCTGGGTTCCTTGCGCTACGTACGCTAGTTGGCCGGGGCCTGTCTTAGAAAGGCAGCCCGGGGATACCGCTGCCGCCGCCGAGTCCCTGGGCGAGCGGACCGAGCTTCTGCTGCTGCAGGGTCTGGGCGTTCTCGTTGGCCGCCTGGACCGCCGCCACGACCAGGTCGGCGAGGGTCTCGGTGTCCTCCGGGTCCACCGCCTTCGGGTCGATCTTCAGCGCGCGCAGCTCGCCGGCACCGGTGACGGTGGCCCTCACCAGACCGCCGCCCGCCTGGCCGTCGACCTCGGTCCTGGCGAGTTCCTCCTGTGCGTTCGCCAGGTCCTGCTGCATCTTCTGGGCCTGCTGGAGCAGCTGCTGCATGTTGGGCTGGCCACCACCGGGGATCACGATCAGCTCCTGTGTCGGTACGGCTGTGTGGGCGAGGATTTCCCTCCCTGGCACGAGCCTACGTGGTCGGGACGGGCGTCGCCCCAGCACTCTTTCGAGTGAGTCGACCTGGAGTCCTATACCTGATCAAGGCCCTCTTCCGAGCGGAAAAGCGACCAAAGCACCCCCTTCGCCACCCATTGGGCGGTAGGAAGGTTCCCCGCACATCAGCATCAGGCGTCACGCAGGGTGACCGATCAGTAGGGAGCGCCGGGTGGGTCAGCCGGAGATGCAGCCCGAGGGCCCGCCTCAGGACGGACGGGCCGATCTGGCCGGGCGGCCGTTTCCGCTCGGCGACTGGGGCGAGCCCGCCGCACGGCTGGACGAGTTGTACCGGTGGGTGGAGCGCGGGGCGCTGGAGACGGCGTCCTGGTATCTCGCCGACCGGGTGTGGAAACGGCGCTGTGCGCGGGTCCTGCGGGGCGGCGCCGCGGCGGGGGCGGTGGCCGGGGCCGCGCTGCCGTTGCTGGGCCTGGCGGGGGTGGCGGGCGCCGGCCTCGCGCCCTGGGGTTATCTCGCGCTGCTGCTCGCGGTGGCCTGCGTGGCCGTGGACCGGTACTTCGGTGTGACCTCGGGCTGGATAAGGGACGTGGCCACCGCGCAGGCCGTGCAGCGGCGGCTGCAGGTGCTGCAGTTCGAGTGGGCCTCGGAGGGCGTGCGTGAGGTCCTGGGCCCCACGGAGGGCACGGCCGCGGAGGCCACCGAGCGCTGCCTGGGCGTCCTGCGGCGTTTCTCGGAGGACGTGACGGAGCTGATCCGCGTGGAGACGGCCGACTGGATCGTGGAGTTCCGCAACGGGTCGACGCCCATGGGCATCCAGGGCGCGGTGACCTCGGGCGGCCGCCAGGACCCCGGCGGCCCCCAGGGCCGCTTCCCCCTGCCCCCGGGCCCCCCGGCCCGCCCGAACATGCCCCGCCAACGCCCACCGGAGCCGCGGTGAGCCGTGTCGGGGCGGCGCCCGTGGTTCTCGGCACACACCGGCGGGGACTTCAGGGCGACGCCGAAGGGGGCGTCGGGGACGTGCTCGGGGTGTTCTCGTGCAGGACGCCGTAGACCGTTCCGCCGGCGCCCAGGGCCACCACGAGTGCGATCAGCAGCAGTGCCACCGTGGCGGCACGGCTGCGGGGAGCCGCCTCCGCGTCCGGGTCCGACGGGTACGGCGTCAGATAGGTGCCGGGCGCGGGGCGCTCGCGGGCGTGGCCGCGTCCCTCGCTGTCCGCCGGGCCGGCGGAGCCGTGTTCCTCCATCGCTGGTCCTCCCCCGAGACCGCGCGCCCGCACACCCACGCGACAGAAGACCAGTGTCTATGTCCGTCCGTCGGCCGTCGAGATCTGTTCGAGCGCCTTGGACAACCTCTCCAACATCCCTACGGTCTCAGCGAGTTCGGCCTCCCCGAGGACCTCCGCGAGCCGGTCGGCGAAGGCCGTGTGGCCCGGGTCGATCCGGCGCACGGCGGCCAGCCCCTCCTGGGTCGGCGCGAGGAGCTTGGCGCGGCGGTGGGCGGGGTTGGGCCGGTACTCGGCGAGCCCCCGCTCCACCAGCAGATCGGCGATCCGCTGCACGCTCTGCCGGGTGATGCCCATCTCCCGGGCGATCCCGGCGACCGGAAGCGGCTCCCGCAGCACCGCGCCGAGCACCTGCCACCAGGCCGCGGTGAGCCCGGCGGGTCCGGCCAGCTCCTCGGCCACGGCGAGGAACTGGCCGTTGAGCCGGAACACTCCGAGCGCGCCCCGGCTGAGCAGGTCCTGCCGCTCCCGGCTCACCGCGCGGCCGCCTTCTCCAGCACGGCGTACGCCTGCGGGTCGGAGTCGTGGAACAGCCGGTACCAGGCGTCCAGCACCTCGCCCTCGTACACCCCGAGCAGCCGGAAGATCTCCCGGGCGAAGGCGACGGGCTCGGTGGGCCCCGCGGTGATCAGGCGGCCGTCGGTCACGGCGTCCGCGTCGACGTACCGCTCGCCGCCGCCGTACCCCGTGGCCGCCAGATAGAAGGACACGGCACTGGTGTGCTCGCGGTCGTCGAGCAGCCCCTCGCGCGCGAGCCCCGCGGTGGCCCCGCAGATCGCGGCGACGGGGACCCCGGCGTCGAGGAACTCGCGCGCCTTGCGGGCGAAGGGGGCGAGGTCGTCGCCCGCGTCCCAGAGATCGGCGCCCGGGAGGATCAGCAGGGAGCTGTCGGACGGCCGCACCTCGTCCAGAACGCACGCGGGCTGCACCCGCAGGCCCCCGATGGAGTCCACCGGCTCGCGCGAGAACCCGACCGTCCGGATCTCGTACCCGGCGCGGGCGAGGTAGGCCGTGGCGTGGCCCGTCTCCCAGTCGGCGTAGGTGTCGTACACGGCAAGATGCACTGGCTTGAGGTTCATGACAGCATCCTGTCACTTCGACAGCAAGCTGTCAATCACGCGGTCCTCACGAGCCCTGGACAACCTGTCGCGGAAAGCTCCCGTCCACAGACAGGACGCCGATACCGCTTCCGCATCGCGGACATTTACGCTCACTCGCATGACCCCTCAGCCACACCCCGAGGTCGGCGCCGCCGTGAAGGCCGCGGACCGTGCTCATGTGTTCCACTCCTGGTCCGCGCAGGAGCTCATCGACCCGCTCGCCGTCGCCGGTGCGGAGGGGGCGTACTTCTGGGACTACGACGGGAACCGCTACCTGGACTTCACCAGTGGGCTCGTCTACACCAACATCGGCTACCAGCACCCGAAGGTCGTCGCCGCGATACAGGAGCAGGCGGCGACGATGACGACCTTCGCGCCCGCCTTCGCCGTCGAGGCCCGCTCGGAGGCGGCCCGGCTGATCGCCGAGCGGACGCCCGGGGACCTGGACAAGATCTTCTTCACCAACGGTGGCGCGGACGCCGTGGAGCACGCCGTGCGCATGGCCCGGCTGCACACCGGACGGGCCAAGGTGCTGTCCGCCTACCGCTCGTACCACGGCGGTACGCAGCAGGCCGTCAACCTCACCGGTGACCCGCGGCGCTGGGCCTCCGACAGCGCCTCCGCCGGAGTCGTGCACTTCTGGGCGCCCTTCCTCTACCGGTCCCGCTTCTACGCCGAGACCGAGGAGCAGGAGACCGCGCGGGCGCTGGAGCACCTGGAGACGACCATCGCCTTCGAGGGGCCCGCCACCGTCGCCGCCATCGTCCTGGAGACCATCCCCGGGACCGCCGGGATCATGGTCCCGCCGCCCGGCTACCTCGCCGGGGTCCGCGAGATCTGCGACAAGTACGGGATCGTCTTCGTCCTGGACGAGGTCATGGCCGGGTTCGGGCGGACCGGCGAGTGGTTCGCCGCCGACCTGTTCGACGTCACTCCCGACCTCATGACCTTCGCCAAGGGCGTCAACAGCGGGTACGTGCCGCTCGGCGGTGTCGCCATCTCCGGTGCCATCGCGGAGACCTTCGGCAAGCGGCCCTACCCCGGCGGGCTCACCTACTCCGGGCACCCCCTCGCCTGCGCCGCCGCCGTCGCGACGATCGACGTCATGGCGGAGGAGGGCGTCGTCGACAACGCCAAGCACCTCGGTACGGCCGTCCTGGAGCCGGCGCTGCACGAGCTCGCCGAGCGGCACCCGAGCATCGGCGAGGTGCGGGGCGTGGGCATGTTCTGGGCCCTGGAGCTCGTGAAGAACAAGGAGACCCGCGAGCCGCTCGTGCCCTACAACGCGGTGGGCGAGGCGAACGCCCCGATGGCCGCGTTCGCCGCCGCCGCGAAGAAGCAGGGCATCTGGCCGTTCGTCAACATGAACCGGACGCATGTCGTGCCGCCGTGCAACGTCAGCGAGGCCGAACTGAAGGAGGGCCTCGCCGCCCTGGACACGGCGCTCTCCGTGGCGGACGAATACACGGAGTAAGTCCGCCGGTCCTTCGAACGCGTAAGGTGGCGTGCTCGTAGACATGTGTACGAGCACGCCATCTGCACACGCGCGAGGGAGGCGCCCCGACGATGCCCGGCAGCAGCGGCAACGGTGCCGTCACCCGCAGCACGCTGCGGCAGCAGATCGCGGACGCGCTGCGCGACGAGGTACTGGCCGGGCGGCTCCAGCCGGGGCAGGAATTCACCGTGAAGGAGATCGCCGAGCAGTACGGCGTCTCCGCCACCCCGGTCCGCGAGGCGCTCGTCGACCTGTCCGCGCAGGGACTCCTGGAGGCCGACCAGCACCGCGGCTTCCATGTGCACGAGTACTCCGTCGACGACTTCCGGGGCATGATCGAGGCCCGCAGCCTGGTCACGGACGGTATGTTCCAGGCGCTCGACGCCGGTCACCGCATCCTCCAGGAGCTGGACGAACCCCGTACCGCCGCGGCCGTGGCCGGTGTACGGCGGCGCGGCGAGGAGGCCCAGCGGGCCGCCGCCGCGGGCGACCTGACCGTGCTGATCGGCTACGACCTGCGCTTCTGGCGCGAGTTGAGCGTGCTGTTCGGCAATCCCTATCTCGCCGACTTCCTGCACCGGCTGCGGGTGCAGACCTGGGTGTGCACCGTCCAGCACCTGCGCAGGCTCACCGATCTGCGCGGCAGCCTGTGGGCGGGGCACACCGAGATCGCCGACGCCCTGTACGAACGCGACACCAAGACCGCCCGCGAGCTTCTCACCGCCTACAACGGCCACTATCTGACCCTCATCGAGGGCCTGACCGCCGACTGAGCGCGCCGGTCACGGGTACAACGTGCACTACAGGAGCCGCCGGGGCGCCCCACCGACTACCCTGCCTTGACCACCGTATGAAGACATCCGCGCACCGCGAGTATCCGAGGAGCTGACTTTTGGCCTGTGACCTGTGGCTGGTGCCTCTCGTCGACGTCCTGTGCCACACCCCGGACAACCCGTTCGCCGAGGAACTCGCGCAATACAACAAGGTGCTCGCCGAGGCCGGGTTGCCGCCGGTGCCGGTGTACCAGTACATGCCGGGACTGTCCGGCGAGGTCGCCCCGGTGGCCGGTTTCGACTACGACGCCCTGCACTTCCTGCGCCGCGCCTATCTGCTCCAGGTCTGCGGGCTCGCGGTCACGCCGGTGGACGAACTCGGCGGTGACTACGAGCAGTTGCTGGAGATGTTCGAGACGACCGCCCAGCAGTCCCACCTGGTCTGGCACTACGACCACGCGGGCGCGTACGTCCCCGTCGACTTCCCGCACCCGCTGGCCAACGACGAACTCCTCGCGGGCGGCGGCCCCTTGGGCTCCTCACAGGCCCTGCTGCGGGAACTGGAGTTCGTGGCCCCGGTGATCGGCATCGATCCGGCCAATCCCCCGGCGCCCCCCGAGCCGCCGCACGCCCCGACCGAGCTGGAGGAGCCGGCCGTCGCGCCGCCGTACGACCCCAGCCCCTTCGCCCGCGAACGCCATGTCTGGCTGGGGCTGCACGCGGCGGCCACCCGGAGTCTCGCCCAGGGGTCGATGATCATCTTCAGCTGAGGGTCAGCGCCCCAGCTGGGCAAGCCCCTTCTGCAGGTCGTCGCGGTTCATCACCGGGGTGTAGCTGACCTTGGCGCCCAGGTTCATGAAGAACGGCTCACTGATCACCGGCATCAGTGAGCTGTCCTGCAGTTCGAAGAAGATGAAGGCGGTGCGCTGACCGTTCTCGGTGGTGAAGTAGGCCGCTTCGGGCTTGATCTGTTCCATCGACGCCTCGATCAGCTTCGGCAGGGTGCCGTTGCTGATGGCCTCGTTCGCCTTCTCGGTGTCCATGGACACCTTGAGCAGTACGCGCATCGCACTCACCTTCTCCGGATCGACGGACGCCGATGCACCCTCCCAGAATATGCCCGTATGCGGTATTTCTCCCTGGCGGCTCCGGAGGGAGCAGGCGCACGGCCCACCGGGGCTCACAGGTGCCCGCGGCCGTAGGTAGGCACCTCACGGCAGTTGAGTACCGCTACTCAGGCGGTGGCCGCCACCGCCCCGGCATCGTGGGGATCACGGACGGAGCCCGCAGCTCCGCAACGACTTCCTGGGGGTCCCCGATGAACGGTTCGCGCTACATCCTCAACCCGCTCTCCCTCGGCTACCTGCTCCTCGTGGCCGCCGTCGTCGGCTGGGTCGGCGTGGACACGCTGTTCGTCGAGCACGCCGACGCGAGCTTCGCCGGGGTGTGGGCGTTCGTGGTCACGGCGCCCGCCTCGCTGCTGCTCGTGATGGTGCCGGGAGCGGGGGCGTGGGCCGGGATCGTCATCGGGGCCGCGCTGAACGCGGTCGTGCTCGGCGCGGCATACCGGAGCATCGCCGGCCGCCGTCTGCGCCCCACCGCCTGAACCACGCTGAACCAGGCTGAACCGGGCCGAATCACCCCGGCCCGCCGCTCCGGACCCGCTCGAACCACCCCGGCCCGCCACCCCGGCCCCGCTCGAACTACCCCTCCACGAGCGCCACTTCCGTCTTCCGCAGCCGCTCCGGCTCGGCCACCACGTCGATCTCCCGGATGAGGTCGCCGTCGAAGGCGAACCGGAGCAGCACCCGCAGCCGGCCCTTCTCCAGCATCGCCATACCGACCTCGCCGTCGACGAGGACGAGCGCCGCGGACCGGGCCCGGCCCAGGGAGGCCATCGCGCCCTCGGCCACCGGGCGGGCACCCCGGACGAGGAGCGGCTCGGGGGTCGGTACGACGGCCCGGTCGGCGTGCAGCACCACGTCGGGGTGGAGCAGGGCGAGCAGTGCGTCGAAGTCGCCGCCTCGGGTGGCGGCGAGGTAGGCGTCGACGACCCGGTGGCGCCGCGAGGCGTCCGCGGTGGGCGCGGCGGACGCGGGGGCTCCCCTGACCCGGCGGCGGGCCCTGCCGGCCAACTGCCGGGTGGCCGCCGGGGTTTTCTCGATCATCGGGGCGATCTCGTCGAACGGCACCTGGAACATGTCGTGCAGCACGAAGGCGAGCCGTTCGGCGGGGGCGAGCGTGTCGAGGACGATCAGCAGCGCGAGTCCGACGGAGTCGGCGAGAAGGGCCTCCTCCTCCGGGTCCGTGGCACGTGCCGCCGACGCCGGGACCCGGTCGTCCGCCAGTTCCTCCTCGCGCCGGGCCTCCCGCGCCCTCAGCAGGTTGAGGCAGACCCGGGCCACAACCGTGGTCAGCCACCCTCCCGGGTTCTCCACGCCGGACGTGTCCGCGCGGTCCACCCGCAGCCAGGCGTCCTGGAGGGCGTCGTCCGCCTCGCCGAGCGAGCCCAGCATGCGGTGGGCGACGGCCCTCAGCCGCGGCCGGTGCTCCTCGAACTGCGCGGCCATCCCGTCCCGTTCGGACATGGCGTCCACCCCTCCCCCTGCTCCCCCGAACATCCCGACGCACCCTAGAGCACCGGCCGACGATGATCCACTGAACGGGTGAACGCCCGCATACGCCCACAAACCGGTGGGCATGCAGCGCGCATGCGCCCTGCCTTGATCACGTCCGTGCTGCTCGCCGCCCTCCTCCCGCTCGCCGCCCCGCCCGCCCACGCCGCCGCTGCCGTGCCGCCGGGGCACGTCTACTTCTGGGCCGAGCCGGGGCAGATGGGGCCGGGCGGCGCCTGGGACTACGCGCCGCCGGGGTACAGGGAGGCGGAGCCGCGGGTGAAGCGGCACGCGTACTCCTTCGACTCGCACGCGTCCGTGACCGTGTACGCGATCAGCTTCCAGGGCGGCGGCGCCTGTGTGTACCGGGCGATCCGGCCCGACGACTACTCCGACAACTGGGGCTGGGCCACGAAGTTCGACGGGGTCAGCGACACCACCATGGGCTGCGCGGCCGGCTGACCGTCCATGCGTGCCCGTACGGCGACGGCCCTGGCCGTCCTCATCCTGCTCGCCGGATCCGCCTGCACGGCCCGCCCGGCGCCCCCGCCCGACGATGTCATCAAGGCCGCCACCCGCGCACTCACCGACGACTGCCTGACCCGGCGGGGCCTCACCCCGCGGTCGGGCGAACAGCGCGTGTCCGACGCGCTGTTCGGCACGGGCAAGGCGGAGCTGTCGCTCCGACTGCCCAGCGGCTATGTCGTCCGCACCCACACCGACGGCTGCCTCGCGGCGGCCCAACAGCGGCTCTACGGCGACCAGGACCGCTGGTTCCGTACCTCGGTCGTCGTCAACAACCTCACCCCCGAGGCCGCCAGGACCGGCCGCCCGCTCTCCGAGGTCCGTGCCGCGCACCGCGCGGAGATCGCGGAGTGGCGGCGGCTGCGCGCCCGCGCCCTCACCACAGCGACCGCCCTGCTGGAGGGCGGCGGCACCACCCCGAAGGGAAACCAGTGAAGCGCTTCATCGCCGTCCTGTCCGCCGGACTGCTCGCCACCGGAGCCGTCCTCGCCACCTCGGCCTCGGCCCAGGCGGCGGCCTGCGGCAGCGGGAACTTCTGCGCGTGGACGGACGCCAACTACCAGGGCCAGAAGATCGAGTGGACCGGCGACGACGGCTGGTGGGAGGGCAACATCGCCGACCAGGACTCCTCCTGGGCCAACCACGGCATCTCGGGCCCCGGCATCAAGGACCACGTCAAGGTGTACGCCTCCGCCAACCAGCTCGGCCCGATGACGATCTGTCTCGCGCCCGGCCAGGAGGCCGGCTACAACGGCGTGGCCAACGACCGCGGTGACTCCCACATCTGGGCGACCGGCTGCTGAGACGCCGGACGCCCGAGCGGGGCGGGACTCCGGTCAGAAGACCGGCGTCCCGCTCTGCGTCAGCCTCCAGTTGGTGACGGCGAAGTCCTTCGGGTCCAGGGCGCCCTTCGAGGTCACGTAGTCGATCATCAGCTGGCGGATCTCGTTGGTGGAGCTGTAGGCGATGTCGGCGGCGGCGATGTGCGGGTAGCCGGAGCCGCCGTTGGCCCGGTAGTTGTTGACGGCGACGACGAAGACCTGGTCGTCGGTGACCGAAGTCCCGTTGTAGGACAGGTTCTTGATGCGGGAGCCCTCGGCCGCCGCGATGTCGATGTCGTACGAGACGCCCGCAGCGGTGTCGTACATGTAGTCCCAGAAGCTGTTGGCGTTGGTCAGGGTCGCGGTGTCGACCTTCGTGCCCGCCGGGACCTGGTAGTAGTACTTGGCCGCGTACTCCAGGTAGTCCTTGAGCTGGGCGCCGGTGAGCTTCTTGCCGTAGAGGGTGTTGTCGTAGATGTAGAGCCCGGCGATGTCCTTGATGGTGACGCTGCCCGCGGGGATGTCGGCGGTGCGGGAGAAGGGCGCGGCGACGGAGATGAGCGGGAGGGCGGCGTCGGAGGCGGAGAGTCCCGCCTTGACGGTGTCCATCTGGACCTGGTGGATGAAGTCCATGATGGGGACGTCCTTCCAGCAGGAGTCCGCCGCGGAGAGGTCCTCGGTGCAGGTGCCGACGGCCGTGTTGACGTACTTCACGACCAGCTCGTGGTCGGCCTCCAGGAGCTTTTTGATCTCCGGGTCCTCGTCGACCGTGTTGGGGTTGAGGGTCTGGGCGGTCTTCTTGGTGACCTTCCACTGCCCGCGCACGAGTTCCAGCTCGAAGTCGAAGACGCTGAGCCGGTAGCCCCAGCAGTACGGCTCGGACAGCAGGACGTCCTCGCCGGTCTCGTCGTTCTTCACCGTGTACGAGGGCACCTCGATGTGGGTGTGCCCGACCAGGATCGCGTCGATGCCCGGGACCTGCTGGGCGACGAGGTTGGAGGCGTTCTCGACGTACGGCAGCTCGTCGCCGTACGAGGAGGAGCCGTCCAGGCCGGAGTGGTCGGTCAGGAAGACGACGTCACAGCCGAGCGCGCGCAGCCGGGGCACGTACTTCTTCGCCTGCTCGACCAGGCCGGGGAAGACCATCTTCCCGCTGACGTTGTCCTTGTCCCACAGGGCGATGCCGGGGTTGGTGAGGCCGAGGATGCCGACCTTGATGTCGGGGGCGCCCGGCACGCAGATCCGCTTCACGGTGTACGGCTGGAAGGCGGGCTTCAGGGTCTTCGCGTCGAGCGCGTTGGCGCCCAGCAGCGGGAAGCGACACTGGCTCTCGAACTTCCTGAGCACCTCGATGCCGTAGTTGAACTCGTGGTTGCCGAGGGCGGCGGCGTCGTAGCGCATGTGGTTCATGGCGACGGCCATCGGGTGCTTCGGCGCGCCCTTGTCGGTGATCGGCTGCACGCGCGCGAAGTAGTACGCCAGTGAGGTGCCCTGGATGATGTCGCCGGCGTCGACGAGCAGCACGTGCTCCTCGCCCTTGGCCGCGCGCTGCTGCTTGATGAGCGTGGCGACGCGGGCGACACCCACGGAGTTGCCCTTGCTGTCGGAGTAGGCCTTGTCGAGGTAGTAGTCCCAGTCGAAGACATGGCTGTGCAGGTCGGTGGTGCCGAGGATGGAGAACGACCAGGTCCTCGGCGCCTTCGCGGGCTTGTGCTCGGCAGCCTGCGCGGGCGCGGCGGCCACGGTGCCCGCGGCGGCGACGGCCGCTCCGGTGACGGCCGACTTCTTCACGAACGCACGGCGGTTCATGGGACTGACGGGCATGGGGGACTCCTGGGAGCTGGAGAGGGCGGAGGGACGGAACTACCCGCGTAGATAGTTGCGTCCCGCCGGTCGCCCACGGAACCAGGAGCAAGCCATGGGCCGGTCAAGGAAGTCCATGACCGGCCCAACGACTGTCGAACAAAAGGGATTTACAGGAACGAGTTGATCTCGATCGTCTCGTCCCGGCCCGGGCCCACGCCGATCGCGGAGATCGGGGCGCCGGACATCTCCTCCAGCGCCTTCACGTAGTCCTGGGCGTTCTTCGGGAGGTCGGCGAAGGTCTTGGCCTTCGTGATGTCCTCGCTCCAGCCCGGCAGGTACTCGTAGACCGGCTTCGCGTGGTGGAAGTCCGTCTGCGAGTAGGGGAGCTCCTCGACCCGCTCGCCGTCGATCTCGTACGCGACACAGACCGGGATCTGCTCCCAGCCGGTGAGCACGTCGAGCTTGGTGAGGAAGAAGTCGGTGAGGCCGTTGACGCGGGTCGCGTACCGGGCGATCACCGCGTCGAACCAGCCGCAGCGACGGTCACGGCCGGTGGTGACACCCCGCTCACCGCCGATGCGGCGCAGCGCCTCGCCGTCCTCGTCGAAGAGCTCCGTGGGGAAGGGGCCCGAGCCCACCCGGGTCGTGTAGGCCTTGAGGATGCCGATGACCCGGCTGATCTTCGTCGGGCCCACGCCGGCGCCGGTGCAGGCGCCGCCCGCGGTCGGGTTCGACGAGGTGACGAAGGGGTACGTGCCGTGGTCGATGTCCAGGAGCGTGCCCTGGCCGCCCTCGAACAGGACGACCTTGTCCTGCTCCAGGGCCTGGTTGAGCACCAGGACCGTGTCGGCGACGTACGGCTTCAGCCGGTCCGCGTAGCTCAGCAGCTCCTCGACGACCTGGCCCACCTCGATGGCCCGGCGGTTGAAGACCTTGGTCAGGAGCTGGTTCTTGCCGTCGAGGGCCGCCTCGACCTTCTGGGTCAGGATCGACTCGTCGTACAGGTCCTGGATGCGGATGCCCACGCGGTTGATCTTGTCGGCGTAGGTGGGGCCGATGCCGCGACCGGTGGTGCCGATCTTGCGCTTTCCGAGGAAGCGTTCCGTCACCTTGTCCACGGTGACGTTGTACGGCGTGATGATGTGGGCGTTACCGCTGATCAGGAGCTTGGAGGTGTCGACGCCGCGGTCGTTCAGTCCGTTCAGCTCGGAGAACAGGACCGACGGATCGACGACGACACCGTTGCCGATGACCGGGGTGCACCCCGGAGACAGGATTCCGGAAGGGAGGAGGTGGAGGGCGTACTTCTGATCGCCCACGACTACCGTGTGGCCGGCGTTGTTGCCGCCCTGGTAGCGCACCACATAGTCCACCGAGCCACCGAGCAGGTCGGTCGCCTTTCCCTTGCCTTCGTCACCCCACTGAGCACCGAGCAGCACAAGTGCGGGCACGCGCGTACACCCCTTCCGGGCGGGGCATGTCCAAGGTCGGGGGCGTACGCGTACGGTTCCTCCGTCGCGTGCACCACGGCCGTCGTCGGCCGCTGCCCGTCGGACCCGGATGCCCCGGAATAGACGAAGCCCCTGGCGCAATAGCGCAAGGGGCTCTTGCACAAAGATGCTACCCGAGGAAGCGAGGCATGGCCGAGGTGGCGACTTCCGCGACTTCCGATCACCTGCTGGTGGTGATCGACCCGGTCGCCCGGCAGACGGACGGCGAGTCCGTACGGATCGTGAAAGACGTGCTCAGCGCGGGTGCGGCGACGAAGGTGTGTCTGCCGGAGGGGCCCGAGGAGTTCGCTCGGGCGCTGGCCCGGCGCGGCTCGCGGCGCCCGGTGGTGGTCGGTGACGACCGTGCGCTGATGCGGGCGGTGGTACTGCTGCACCGGCAGCGGGCGCTGGCCGAATGCGTGCTGTCGGTGGTGCCGGTGGGCGCGGTCCTGGGCGTCGCCCACTCGCTCGGAGTCCCCACGGGCGCGGTGGCCGCCGCCCGGGCGGTCCTGGACGGGGCCGAGCGGCGGCTGGACATGCTGGTGGACGACAGCGACGGGGTGGTCCTCGGAGCACTGCGGATCCCTGCCCTGGTGGCGCGGGAGGAGCCGGGGGAGGCCGCGCGGCCGTGGCTGCGGACCCAGCAGGCGGAGGCGGCGCGGCCCTGGCTGCGGACCTGCCAGTCCCTCGTACGGACCCTGGTGCCGGCTCGTCCCGCGCGGGACGCCGCGCCCGCCGTCGCCGGGCCCTCGCGGCTGCGGGTGGAGGTCGACGGGGTGACCCTGGTGGACCTGGACCAGCCCCTGGAGGCGGTCTCGGTGACACCGGGCTCCGGCACCGGGCTCGCCTCGGTGGAGGTGCGCCCGCTGTCGGTGGGGGCGGAGGCCTCCCCGCTGCTGGCCACCGGCAGGACGGTGACCGTCACCGGCGCGGACTTCCGCTACCGGGCGGACGCGGGGGTCGCGGGCCCGGTACGGAGGCGGACCTGGACCGTGCGGGAGGGGGCGCTGGGGTTGGTGTTGCCGGGGCGGTGAGGGGGGTTCGTCGCCAGGGTGGTGTGGGGGCGACTCCGGGCCCGTGAGGGGGCGACTCCGGGCCCGTGCGGGGGCGTCTCCGGGCCGTGCGGGGACGACTCCGGGCCGTGCGGGGACGACTCCGGGCCGTGCGGGGGCGACTCCGGGCCGGTGAGGTGGCGCGCCGCCGAGGGGGTGCCTGGGCGCGGCGGGCATCGTTGTCGACGGCGATGTCTGGGCGCGGCGGGCATTGTCGGCGGGGCGTCGCCTGTGTGGTGAAGGTGTCCGAGGCCGTCCGAGGGTGTCAGGTCTCGGTCATGCCTCCGTCACCTCTCCGCAGCCGCTCTCGTCCTTCAGCCCCACCCCCGTCACCCCCGACCGCCGTGCCCTCTCCATCAGCCCGGCCAGCTTCTCCGCCGCCCCCTCGTACGACAGCCCCAGCGGCGGCCTGATGTTGGACAGGCAGTTGCGGCCGGCGTCCGTCGTCACGCCCGGGACCGGCCGGTACGTCAGATACGCGCCGAGGGAGTCCGCCGCCGACATGCCGGGGCGTTCGCCGATCAGGACGACGACTGTCGTGGCGCCCATCGCGTGGGCGACGTCGTCGCCGAGGGCCACGCGAGCCTGTTCCGCGAGGACGACCGGGGCGATGTGCCAGGAGTCCAGACGGGCCGCCGTCTCGTGGACGACCGCCGCCGCGTGTGCGTGCACCGCCCGGCTGGAGAGCCCGTCGGCGATCACGAAGACCACGTCCCACTCCCCCACCGGGAGGTGGGCGCGGTCCGTCCGGTCCAGACGGCGGCCCAGGTCCGGTCGCTGGAGATACGTCGTCCGGTCGGGAGCCGCGCTGCGCACCCGTACCGTCGGCATCCCGGCCAGTCCCGCCGCGACGGCGCCCGGCTCGAACGGCGAGTGCACCGCGTCCCGGGCCGCCGCGTGGGCGGCCTGGAGTTCGAGGCGGTGGCGGGTGGGCAGGGCGGAACCGGCCCGGCCGAGGCCGATCCTGGCCTGGGTGCGGTGCCGCAGCGCCGCCCACAACTCGCTTGTCTGCAGGGTCACTTCGCTCATGCCGCCAGTTCCCTTCCGATCTCCGTCAGCGGGTGCGCGCCGACCTCGCGGATCGCGCCCCGCTCGTCCAGCAGCCCGATCGAGGCGAGCCACGCCTCGAACTCCGGTGCCGGGCGCAGGCCCAGCACCTCCCGCAGGTACAACGCGTCGTGGTACGAGGCGGACTGGTAGTTGAGCATGATGTCGTCGCCGCCCGGGGTGCAGATCACGAAGGACGCCCCGGCCACGCCGAGCATCGTCAGCATCGTCGCGATGTCGTCGTCGTCCGCGTCGGCGTGGTTGGTGTAGCAGATGTCCAGACCCATCGGCAGTCCGAGCAGCTTGCCGCAGAAGTGGTCCTCGAGGGCGGCGCGCAGGATCTGCCGGCCGTCGTAGAGGTACTCGGGGCCGATGAAGCCGACGACGGTGTTGACCAGCAGCGGGTCGTAGCGCCGCGCGACCGCGTACGCCCGTGCCTCCACCGTCTGCTGGTCCACCCCGTGGTGGGCGTCCGCCGACAGGGCGCTGCCCTGACCGGTCTCGAAGTACATGACGTTCCGGCCGACGGTGCCGCGCTCCAGCTTCGACGCGGCCTCGTACGCCTCGTCCAGCAGCCCCAGCGTCACCCCGAAGGACGCGTTGGCCGCCTGGGTCCCCGCGATGGACTGGAAGACCAGGTCGACGGGGGCGCCGCGCTCCATCAGGTCCACGCTCGTCGTGACATGGCACAGCACGCACGACTGGGTCGGGATCGCGTACCTCCGGATCACCCCGTCGAGCAGCTCCAGCAGGTCCCGTACGGCCCTGGGGCTGTCGGTCGCCGGGTTGATGCCGATCACCGCGTCGCCGGAGCCCAGCAGCAGTCCGTCCAGGAGTGCCGCCGCCACGCCCGCCGGGTCGTCGGTGGGGTGGTTGGGCTGGAGGCGGGTGGCGAGCCGCCCCGGCAGTCCGATCGTCGAGCGGAACGCGGTGACCACCCGCACCTTGCGGGCGACGGCGACCAGGTCCGCGTTGCCCATGAGCTTGGAGACCGCCGCCACCATCTCGGGCGTGAGTCCGGGCGACAGCGCGGCCAGCGACACGGCGTGCGCCTGCTCCGACAGCAGCCACTCCCGGAACCCGCCGACCGTCAGCCCGGCCACCGGCGCGAACGCGGCCGGGTCGTGGGTGTCGAGGATGAGCCGGGTCACGTCGTCGGTCTCGTACGGGATCAGCGGCTCGGTGAGGAAGTCCGCGAGCGGTACCTCCGCGAGCGCCCAGCGCGCGGCGACCCGCTCCCGTTCCGAGTCGGCCGCGAGTCCGGCCAGCCGGTCACCGGACCGCTCGGGGCTCGCGGCGGCGAGCAGTCGGGCGAGGGTGTCGAAGCGGTAGCGCTGACCGCGGAGAACGGACTCGTAGCTCATGCCCAGGACGCTACGAGTCGTGTGTTGCCACCAGATTTCTAAAGGTCTGGTTGACAAACATTTAACGGCCCGAGACCCTTGCTCGACTCATTCGGGCTACAGAGTTCCGGTCCAGTACGTAGTGACGGGCAAGGAGAGAGGCCACCCGATGGCAGTGGACGAGGGAGTCGCCCCGGCGGCGAAGACGGATGGCGACGGCACGGTTCATCGACTGAAACCCAATGCCATCGGCTTGCTCGGCGTGGTCTTCATGGCCGTGGCGACCGCCGCGCCGATCACCGCGATGACCGGCAACGTGCCTTTCATGGTCTCGGCGGGCAATGGCATCGGCGCGCCCGCGAGCTATCTCGTCGCAATGGTCGTCCTGGCAATCTTTTCCGTCGGCTTCACCTCGATGGCGAAGCACATCACCTCGACGGGCGCCTTCTACGGCTTCATCTCCTACGGCCTCGGGCGCACGGCCGGACTCGCGTCGGGACTCCTCGCCACCTTCGCGTACGTGGTCTTCGAGCCGGCGCTCATCGGCATCTTCTCGTCGTTCGCGACGGGGACGCTGAGGGACCAGACCGGGGTGCACATCCCCTGGTGGGCGTTCGCGGCCCTGATGCTCGCGGTCAACGCGATGGGCACCTGGTTCGGCGTCTCGGTCGCCGAGAAGCTCCTGGTCGTTCTGCTCGCCACCGAGGTGACGATCCTCGCCGCGATGGCGGTCTCCGTCGCCTTCCACGGCGGCGGCCCGGACGGCTTCGCCCTCGCCCCGGTGAACCCGGTCAACGCCTTCAAGGGCACGTCCGCCGGGCTCGGCCTCTTCTTCGCCTTCTGGTCGTGGGTCGGCTTCGAGTCGACGGCGATGTACGGCGAGGAGTCCCGCAACCCGAAGAAGATCATCCCCAAGGCGACGATGATCTCCGTCCTCGGCGTCGGCGTCTTCTACGTCCTCGTCTCCTGGATGGCCATCTCGGGCACCGGCCAGGCGAACGCCGTCAAGGTCGCCACCGCCGACCCCTTCGGGCTCTTCTTCGGCCCCACCGAGCGGTACGTCGGCCACTGGGCGGTCGACGTCATGCAGTGGCTGATGATCACCGGCTCGCTGGCCTGCGGAATGGCCTTCCACAACTGCGCCGCCCGCTACATGTACGCGCTGGGCCGCGAGGGAGTCCTGCCCTCGCTGAAGAACACGGTCGGCCGCACCCACCCCCGGCACGGCTCGCCGCACATCGCCGGCCTGGTGCAGACGGTCGTGACGGCCGTGCTCCTGCTGGCGTTCTGGGCGGCCGGCAAGGACCCGTACAGCGGCACGTACGTCCTGCTCGCCATCCTCGGCACGATGGCGATCCTGATCGTGCAGGCGGTGTGCTCCTTCGCGGTGCTGGTGTACTTCCGCACGCACCACCCCGAGAGCCGCCACTGGTTCCGCACCCTCGCGGCCCCGCTGGTCGGCGGCGTCGCGATGCTCGCCGTGGTCGCCCTGCTGGTCTCCAACATGGGCGCGGCGGCCGGCTCGGAGTCCGGATCCCTGGTGCTGAAGGCCACGCCATGGCTGGTGGCGGCCGTCGCGGCCCTGGGCATCGGGTACGCCCAGTACTTGAAGCGGCGCTCCCCCGAGCGGTACCTGCTGCTGGGGCGGACGGTGCTGGAGGAGACCAAGGAACGTTAGGGGCTCCCGAAGAGCTTCTCGCGGTGCGCCCGCCACCGCTCCATCATGGCCGCGACCTCGCCCTCGACGAACTCGAAGAAGGCGAGCGTCTCGGCCATGCGGCGTCCTGCCGGGGTGTCGGCGCCGAGGCTGCTGACACCCTCGCGCAGAGCGACCTCCCACCGCTTGAGGACTGCCTCACGGTTGGTCAGGGCCTCGTACCACTGGTCGCCGTGCACCCGGTAGCGCTCCCGGCGTGAACCGGGCTCCCGCTCCCGCGAGACCATGTGCGTCTGGGCGAGGTAGCGCACCGCCCCGGACACCGCCGCGGGGCTGATCTGCAGCTGCTCCCCCAGCTCGGCGGAGGTCATCGAGCCCTCGTCCGAGGACAGCAGCGCGGCGAAGACCCGGGCCGGCATGCGCTGCATGCCCGCCTCGACGAGCTGGGCCGCGAAGCCCTCCACGAACTTCGAGACCGCCTCCGGGTCACGACCCACCGCATCCGTCATGGTCACCACCCTAACGGGGCTTCATACGCTTCCTTAACTTCACAAATTTCTGAAAGAAGCGTACGTTCTGAAGCATGACGAAGGCAATCACGGTCTCCGGGCTCCACAAGTCGTTCGGCCGCACCCACGCCCTCGACGGCCTCGACCTGGAGGTCACCACCGGCGAGGTGCACGGCTTCCTCGGCCCCAACGGCGCCGGGAAGTCCACCGCCATCCGCGTCCTGCTCGGCCTGCTGCGCGCCGACTCCGGCGCCGCGCAGGTCCTCGGCCGCGACCCGTGGGCCGACGCGGTCGAGGTGCACCGCCGGATCGCCTACGTCCCGGGGGACGTGACGCTGTGGCGCAACCTCTCCGGCGGCGAGGTCATCGATCTCTACGGCCGTCTCCGCGGCGGCCTCTCGGTGACGAGGCGCGCCGAGCTGATCGAGCGCTTCGAGCTGGACCCCACCAAGAAGGGCCGCACCTACTCCAAGGGCAACCGGCAGAAGGTCGCCCTGGTCGCCGCGTTCGCTTCCGACGTGGACCTGCTGATCCTGGACGAGCCGACCTCGGGCCTGGACCCGCTGATGGAGGAGGTCTTCCAGCGCTGCGTGGAGGAGGAGCGGGAGCGCGGCCGTACGGTCCTGCTGTCCTCGCACATCCTGAGCGAGGTCGAGGAACTCTGCGACCGGGTCAGCATCATCCGGCGCGGCCGCACGGTGGAGTCGGGCTCCCTGGCCGAGCTGCGCCACCTCACCCGCACCAGCGTGACGGCCGAACTCGCGGGCGCCCCCAACGGGTTGGCACAGTTGCCGGGCGTGCACCACCTGGACGTCCAGGGCCGCCGGGTCCGGATGCAGGTCGACACCGACAAACTCGACCCGGTGCTACGGCAGTTGAGCGAGTCGGGAGTGCGCTCACTGACGTCGACACCGCCGACGCTCGAGGAACTGTTCCTGCGCCACTACCAGGACGAGGCGGCCGTGCGATGACCTCCCTCGTGGGCACGGGCGTGCTGCTCCGCTTCCACCTGCGCCGCGACCGGGTGATGATCCCGGTGTGGGTGGCGGTCAACGCGCTGATGGTCCTCTCCATGCCGAACACCCTGAAGGGCCTGTACGGCACCGAGGCCGAGCGCGCCGACCTGCTGCGGCAGGTGGCCACCAACTCCTCCCTGCGCGCGCTGATCGGGCCCGTCTTCGACGACTCCCTCGGCGCCCTCACCGCCTGGCGCGTCGGCGCCTACGCCGGGGTGCTCGCCGCCGTCACCAGCCTCCTGATCGTCGTACGCCACACCCGTGACGAGGAGGAGAGCGGGCGGCAGGAGCTGATCGCCTCGGGCGTGGTGGGCCGGCGGGCGTCCCTGACCGCGGCGCTGCTGGCGGCGGCCGTGGCGAGCGGTGCGCTGGGGTTGCTGGTGACGGCGGGACTGGCGGGCCACGGACCGGCGGGCGCGCTGGCGTTCGGCCTCGGGCTGGCCGCCGTGGGCATGCTCTTCGCCACGACGGCCGCGATCGTCGCCCAGCTGACGGAGAGCGCGCGGCTGGCGCGGGGGCTGACGGCCGGGGCCCTGGGCGCGGCCTTCGTGCTGCGGGCGGCGGGGGACTCGGGCTCCGCCGACGGTTCCTCGGTGCTGTCCTGGCTGTCACCGCTCGGCTGGCTGTCGCAGCTGCGGCCCTTCGCCGGGGAACGCTGGTGGGTGCTGGGCCTGTTCGCGGCGGCGATCGCGGCCCAGGCCGCGCTGGCGTACGTCCTGGCGGGTCGCAGGGACCTGGGCATGAGCTTCGTGCCGACCCGCCCCGGACCCGCGTCCGGCCGACTGGGCACGGCGGGCGCCCTGGCCTGGCGGCTCCAGCGGGGCGGTGTCCTCGGCTGGTCGATCGGCTTCTTCCTGGCAGGGGTGGTCTACGGCGGTCTGACGGACAGCGTGGCCGACCTGGTCGGCGACAACGACAAGGCCCGCGAGATCTTCGAGCGGATGGGCGGACGGTCCGGGATCACGGACGCCTTCCTCGCCTCGATGACCGGGATGCTGGGACTGGTGGCCGCGCTGTACGTCGTCGCCTCGGTGCTGCGGCTGCACGGCGAGGAGACCTCGATGCGGGCGGAACCGGTGCTGGCGAACGCGGTGGGCCGGCTGCGGTGGGCCTCGGGCCACCTGGTGATCGCCTTCGGCGGCTCGGCACTGATCATGCTGCTCGCGGGTCTCGGCCTCGCCCTCGGCTACGGCAAGGAGGCCGGCCCGATCCTCGGCGCCTGCCTGATGCAGGTGGCCGCGGTGTGGGTGATCGGCGGACTGGCGGTCCTGCTCTACGGGCTGGCCCCGCGCCTCGCCCCGCTGGCCTGGGGAGTCGCCGGGGCGGTGCTGCTCATCGGCTGGGTGGGTCCGGCGCTGGACGCCCCGCAGGTGGTGCTGGACCTCTCCCCCTTCGGCCACCTGCCGAAGCTGCCGGGCGGGGACATGGAGTGGGGGCCGGTGCTGGTCCTGCTCGGGCTCGCGGGGGTGCTGGTGACCGGAGGCCTGGCGGGGTTGCGGCGCCGGGATCTGACGACCTGAACCGCAGGCCGGGATCTGACGACCTGAACCGCAGGCCGGGATCTGACGACCTGAACCGCAGGCCGGGAACCTACGTCCCTTCAGACATGAAACGGCGTGTGGACAAAGTGGCCTGCGGGGGCTGTGTGCTGTCGGCGGCGGGGGCGACGGCGGCCCCCCTGCTGTGGCTGTCCATGCCCCGCACCTGGCGCCACCTGGGCGGCGGCTTCGAGAACGAGGGCATGGACTACACGGTCCTGCTGACGGAACTGCCGTTCGTGGTGCTGGGCGGAGCCTTCCTGCCACTGCTCGCGCTCACCGTGCTGATGCGGCTGCGGGACCGCCGCCGGCTCTAGCCGACGTGGACGCGCAGCCCCTCCAGTCCCCGGATCACGAAGTTCGGCTTCCTCTCCGGCTCCGCCGCCAGGCTCAGCGTCGGGGCCTTCTCCAGGAGGGCCGTCATGGAGGCGGTCAGTTCAATGCGGGCCAGGGGGGCGCCGATGCAGTAGTGGATGCCCGCGCTGAAGGAGATGTGCGGGTTGTCGGCGCGGGTGAGGTCGAGGCGTTCCGGATTCGGGAACGTGGCCGGGTCGTGGTTGGCGGAACCGAAGAGCAGGGCGACCTCGGCGCCCCTCGGGACGGTCGTCCCGTCGATCTCGATCTCGTCCAGGACCCAGCGTTCGAAGAGCTGGAGCGGGGTGTCGTAGCGCATGAGCTCCTCGACGGCCCCCGGGACGAGGGAGTGGTCGGCGCGCAGTTCCCGCAGTTGGCCGGGGTTGCGGAAGAGGGCGTACCAGCCGTTGACCGTGGCGTTCACAGTGGCCTCGTGGCCCGCGTTGAGCAGCAGCACGCAGGTCGAGATCATCTCCTGCTCGGTGAGCCGGTCGCCCTCGTCGTGCGCGGCGATGAGCCCGGAGATCAGGTCGTCGCCGGGGTTCTTGCGGCGCTCGGCGATCAGGTCGGTCAGGTAGTCGGAGAACTCGACCGAGGCCCGCACCGCCCTCGCCGCCACGTCCTCCGGCGGGTTCAGCTCGTACATCCCGCAGATGTCCGCCGACCACGGCCGCAGCGGCGCCCGGTCCGCCTCCGGGATCCCCAGCATCTCGGCGATCACCGCGACGGGCAGCGGCTCGGCGACATCGGTGAGCAGATCACCGCCGCCCTCCGCGACGAGCCGGTCCACCAGCTCACCGGCCAGGTCGGTCACATACGGCCTGAGCTGCTCGACCGTGCGCGGGGTGAACGCCTTCGACACCAGGCGCCGGATCCGGGTGTGGTCCGGCGGCTCCAGGTCCAGCATCCCGTGGTCGTTGAGCGTGTGGAAGGGCTCGTGCTCCGCCGGCGGTGCCGTGCGCCCGAAGTCCTCGTGCGTGAACCGGTGCTGATAGGTCCGCCCGAGCCTGCGGTCCCTGAGCAGCGCGGAGACGTCCGCGTGGTGCGGGACGAGCCACTGGTTCGTCGGCTCGAAGTAGTGCACACGGCCCTTGGCGCGGAGCTCGGCGTAGGCGGGGTAGGGGTCGGCGAGAAACGCCGGGTCCCAGGGATCGAAGGCGGTCATGCGGGGACGCTAGCCCGGGAGGGGGGCGTCTGACCAGGGGTGTTCTTTCAGGTGGTCGATGAGGGCGGCGAAGGCGGGGGTGGGGAAGGAGAGGGTGGCGCGGGCGGGGGCCTTGGAGTCTCGGACGGCTATCCGGGTGGGGAGGGGGGCGATCTCGACGCAGGTGTCGCCCTCGCCGCCATCGGAGTACGTGGACTTACGCCAGTTCATCAGAGTTCCTTCGCCATGCGGTGGATGAAGTCGCGCGACGCGATCGGGTCCAGCGACGCGCTCTCGATCCTACGAATCAGCGCCCGCATTCGATCCAGCTGGATTTCGGCATCGATGAACGCGACACCGGTGGGCGAGTCCCGCATGCCGGTGTCGAGCCGGGACACGGGACCTCCGGCATACATCATCGACGCCCCGGAACCGGCGAACCCGTCCTGATCAGTGGGGATGACGCGTACGGTGGCGCAGCCCCGCTCGACCATGGCCAGGATCTGCCGGAGTTGGGCACGCGACGACTCACGGTCAGCGACTCGAAGACGTAGCGCCATCTCATGGACGATCGCCTCGTACGGAGTGGGGTTGTCACCCTCGATCACCGCACGGCGCCTCATCCGGTACTCCACCTTCCTGTCCACCTGGCTGTCGGGGAGCCCGGGGTTCATGTAGGCGAAAACCGCACGGGCGTAGTCCGGCGTCTGAAGCAGCCCGGGGACGCGGGTGATGACGATGTCTCGCAGGTACGTCGCGTGGTGCTCCACCTCCGCCACGTCCAGGTTCACCTGCGGCAGGACTTCCCGGTACTCCTCCCACCAGCCACGCGTGCGATCGGTCGCCATGGCCACCAACGCCTCGACCAACGCGTCTTCCGTACAGGCGTAGTTGGAGGCGAGCCGACGCACGCGCTTGGCGCTCACGCCCACGGTGCCGGACTCGATCTGACTCATCTGGACGGAGTCCGCCTCCAGCAGCTCCGCGGCCTCCCGAGCCGTCAAGCCCACCGCCTCGCGCAGTTTCCGCAGCTCAGCACCTAGTCTCACACGCCGGGCCGTGAGATGCCTCTTCGGCGGCAACCGGTGCCTCCTCGCTCCAACTCCCCCGTGAACGTCCCTCGTTCGAGCGCCAGAATACGGCAACGGCTTGCAACTTCCTAAGCATAGGAAATACCGTCGGTGACGCGACGCACACGCCGCGGAACCCCGGGGTACCGGAAGCGCACCGCCCCGTCCTGCCATGACGGCGCGGCACTGCCACCGCCCGCCGACCGCAACCCCCCACCACCCCAACGGAGTTGCCGCATGCCCGAAAGCGAATCGGGACCCTGGGAGTACGTGCTCCACATCCCCAACGACCCCCGAGCCGTCACCGTCTGCCGCCGCACCCTTCGCCTGATCCTGACGATGCACGGCCTGATCACCCTGGTCGACACCGCGGAGCTGCTCGCCACGGAGCTGATCTCCAACGCCGTACTGCACACCAAGGGCCCCGCCGCCCTACGGGTGGGCTGGTCACCCCCCGGCACCCTCCGCCTCGGCGCGTGGGACACCGACCCCGAACCACCCCAGCCACCCGGCGCGTTGGACCACCTCACCGACGTCGAGAACGGCCGCGGCATCGCTCTGGTCCGCGCTTGCGCCGACCTGTGGGGCTGGCAGCCCCTGTCCAGAAACGGCAACCGCGGCAAGTACGTGTGGTGCGAACTGTCCGCGGCATGAGGGGCGAGCCCTGTGCCCGGGAGAAATACTCCGCGCGTGGCATGTCCATGCACCAGGATGCGTGCATGACGCAAAACACGCGTGCTCTGCTCTCTCTCCTCCTCCTGTCGGTGCTGCTCACGGGATGCGGTGCGGACGACACGGACAAGGAAGAGGGAACGGCACGGACCGCCGCCGGTCTTGACGCCGCCGCCAAGACCTGGGGTGTCGAACCGGAACTCGTCTATGTCACCGAGGTCTCCGGCTACACCGTCTTCCAGGAGTCGGTCGGCGAGTACAACGGCGAGTTCGCCGCCGCCTATCGGTCCGAGGACCGTGCCACCCGGTTCGGCCTCTTCGTGGATCGCCGAACGCTGACGGCCGAGAACTGCTCCGAGCAGGCGCTGGGCGAGGTGACGGCCAAGCGGGTCAGCTGTGAGCGCGACGGTGACGCCTGGTATCGCAAGGCGGGCGCTTCCCACGAGTACGCGATACCCCGCGACGGTGTGGTGATCCGGCTCATCGCCGACACGAAGAAGGTCGACCGCGCCGTTCTGCGCGAGGCGGCCGAGGCGGTCCACCGCCCGGACGACGCCGAGCTGGCCGCACTCCTGCCGGCCACGAACGGCGCGGGCATCTGAGCGGACGGCAGTCGCCCTGAGTCCGTCGCGCGGAGTGCGTCGCGCGGAGCGAGAATGCGCGCTCCGCCGGCGCCTCGCCCCGCGCGCCCACGGAGCCGGGTTGACCCTCGACCTTGTGCAGGGCCCAGAGTTCAGGGCGTGGAGAACGACATGCGCAGCATCGGCGAGACGGCCCGCGACAGCGGCCTCGGGGTGAGCGCCCTGCGGTTCTACGACCGTGCCGGTGTGCTCGTGCCCGCCTGGGTGGATCCCGTCAGCGGGTACCGCTGGTACGCGCCCGAGCAGCTCGAAGAGGCCCGGCTGCTGGCCGGGCTGCGCCGGGCCGGGATGCCGCTGGCGGACATCCGGCTGGTGCTGGCCAGTTGGGCCGGAACGGACAGCGATCTGGTCCGGAAACTGCTCACGGCCCATCTGCGCCGCCTCGAACAGGGGCTGTCCGATGCCCGCCGCGAGTTCTCCGCACTCCGAGCGCTACTCGACCAACGGGAGAACCTCATGACGTCGCTCCGTGCCGCCACCCTCCGGCTGACCGTCGCCGCGCCCGAGCTGGCGGCCGCGCTGGACACCGTCCGTTTCGCGGCGAGCACCGACCCGGAGCTGCCGATGCTCTGCGGGGTCCTGTTCGACATCGAGGGCGAGAGCCTCCATGTCGTGGCCACCGACCGGTACCGCATGGCCGTCGCGCGGGCCGGTGTCGACGGGCCCGAGGGCTATGACGGGAGCCGGGTCCAGGTCATCGTGCCCACCCCGCTCGCCGACGCGATGCGGGCGCTGTCGCACGGGGAGGGGCCTGTGCGGCTCTCCCTCGACGGTGACCAGGTGACCCTGGAGGCCGGGGACCGGCAGGCGGCCGGTCGGTGCCTCGACCACGACTTCCCCGACTACCGTCGTCTCCTGCCCCAGGCCGGTGACCGCCGCGCCCTGGTCGAGGTCGCGGACTTCCGCAGGGCCTTGGAGACGGGTCCTGCCCGCCGCGACGAGACCGGGACGCACGACCTGAGCGTGCTCAGGGTGGAGGAGGACGGCACGGTGGCTCTCTGCGGCGATGGCGACGACCGCGCCGAGAGCCGTCAGGGCCACGTCGCGGTCAACCGCGCGTTCCTGCTGGACGCGCTGGCCGCCGGGGGCCGGGACCGGCTGGTTCTGGAGGTCACGTCCCCCACCGCCCCGATCGCGATCCGCCGCCCCGACGACGAGGGCGGGTTCTCGGTCCTGATGCCGGTCCGCCTGGAGGACTGACACCCGCCTCACCGCAGAAGAGGTCCGCACGCCCACCCCTACCCCGGCGTCACCAGCCGCGCCTCGTACGCGAACACCGCCGCCTGGGTCCGGTCCCTGAGGCCCAGCTTCACCAGGATCCGGCTGACGTGGGTCTTGATCGTCGACTCGGCCACCACCAGGCGCTCGGCCATCTCCGAGTTCGACAGGCCCTGCGCGATGAGGACAAGGACCTCCGTCTCACGGTCGGTGAGGTCGCCGTAGGCGGTGTGGGCCGAGGCCATGAGGCGGGGGGACTCGGAGAGTTTGGAGAACTCCGTGATCAGGCGCCTGGTGACCGAGGGGGCCAGGAGTGCCTCGCCGGAGGCCACCACCCTCACTCCTTCGGCGAGCTGGCGGGCCGAGGCGTCCTTGAGGAGGAAGCCGGAGGCTCCCGCGCGCAGGGCCTGGTACACGTACTCGTCGAGGTCGAAGGTCGTCAGGACCAGGACCTTCGCCGTACTGTCGGCCGCGACGATCTCCCTGGTCGCCTCGATGCCGTTCAGCTCCGGCATCCGGATGTCCATCAGGACCACGTCGGGGGCGAGTTCGCGGACCCGGTCCACCGCCTCGCGGCCGTTGACCGCCTCGCCGACCACCTCGATGTCCGGCATCGCGTTCAGCAGCACCGAGAAGCCCTCGCGGACCATCATCTGGTCGTCCGCGACCAGGACACGGATCGTCATGCCTCACCCTCGTCCCTGAGCGGCACCGGCAGGAACACCGCCACCTCGTAGCCTCCCTCGTCCGTGGCGCCCGCCGTCATCTCGCCGTTCAGCATGGAGACCCGCTCCCGCATGCCGGTGATGCCGTGCCCCGCTCCGGGCGAGGGCTTCAGCAGCGACAGCTCGGGCCGCGGGCCGTTGACTATCCGCAGGCCCAGGCCGCCCAGGACGTAACCGATCTCGACCCGTGCGCTCGCCCCCGGGGCGTGGCGCAGGGTGTTGCTCAGTGCCTCCTGGACGATCCGGTACGCCGACAGCTCGACGCCCTGCGGGAGTTCGCGCACCGCCCCGGTGACGGCCTTGTCGACGCTCAGACCCGCCTCGCGGACGTTGGCGATCAGCCCGTCGAGGTCGGCGAGGGTGGGCTGCGGGGCGTCCGGCGCCTCGTAGTCCTCGGCGCGGACCACGCCGAGGACCCGGCGCAGTTCGGTGAGGGCCGCCACCGCGTTCTCCCGGATGGTGGCGAACGCCTTCTCCAGCTCCGGGGGCGGGTTCTCCACCCGGTAGGGGGCGGCCTCCGCCTGGATGGCGACGACCGACATGTGGTGGGCGACCACGTCGTGGAGCTCGCGGGCGATGGTCGTGCGCTCCTCCAGGAGGGTGCGGCGGGAGCGTTCGTGCGCGGTCACCGTCTGCTGGGCGGTCACCTCCTGCTCCGCCGAGCGGCGTATGTGCCAGACGGTGACGACGAGGAGGGACAGGGCCAGGACGACCAGCATGGGCCCGGTGTTCGAGGAGTAGTGGCCTCCCCCGATGGTGGTCTCGGACCCGATGCCGTAGACCGCGGTCAGGATCCACATCCAGCCCGCGGTGCGGGGCCTGGCCCGGATCGCCGCGACCGTCACCACGACCAGGTGGGCGACGAAGCCACCGGCCGGCCACGGCCAGTCGTAGGAGCTGTTGCCGAGCACCGCCGCGAAGGGGGCGGCCACCAGGGAGAACCAGAAGGCACCGATCGGGCGCAGCAGCACCAGCAGCACGGGGCAGAGGGCCAGCAGGGCGCACAGCAGCGAGCCGATGTCGCCGACCCCCTCGGCCGAGGAGGCCCCGATCAGCGCGGCCAGCAGTCCGGTGAACGCCACCACGGCGTGGGGCGTCCAGGCCGCGTACTCCTTGAGGCGCGCGGGCAGCCGCCGGGTCAGCGGTCCGTCGACCCTCATGGGGGCGAGCGGGCGGTAGGCGAAGGCGTCGTGGAACAGGTCCTGCCGCAGCCCGCGCAGGGCGTCCACGGCCAGCCGGAACTCCGGGCTGCGCGGCTTGTCCCCGCCCCCCGGCTGCGTCGGCTGCGTCTGGGTCGTCTCGGTCACAGGGAAACCGTAGGCGCTGCCCTGCGGCCCGGTCGTCACCAGTGAGAGGGGTCCTCGGCCGTCCCCCTCAGGTACTACGGGTACCGGGATCAGTACCCCGCCGGTCTCACCAGCCCCGACTCGTACGCGAACACCGCCGCCTGCGTACGGTCCCTGAGGCCCAGCTTCACCAGGATCCGGCCCACATGCGTCTTCACGGTCTGTTCGGCCACGACGAGCCGCCCGGCGATCTCGGCGTTCGACAGGCCCTGCGCGATCAGGGCGAGGACCTCCGTCTCCCGCTCGGTCAGCTCCTTGACCCGGCGCTTGAGCGGGGCGCGGGGCCGGTCGTCGAGGCGGGAGAACTCGGCGATCAGGCGCCGGGTGATGCCGGGCGCGAGCAGCGCGTCACCGGCCGCCACCACCCGCACGGCCTCGGCGAGCTGCTCCGCGGAGGCGTCCTTCAGGAGGAACCCGGACGCGCCGGCCCGCAGCGCCTCGTAGACGTACTCGTCGAGGTCGAAGGTGGTCAGCACCAGGACCCGGATCTGCGGGCGTTCGTCCGTGATGCGGCGGGTGGCCTCAATGCCGCCCAGCTCGGGCATGCGGATGTCCATCAGGACGACGTCCGGGACGAGTTCGTCGACCTTGGCGATGGCGTCCAGGCCGTCGACAGCCTGCCCGATCACCTCGATGCCGGGCTGGGCGCCCAGCAGCACGCTGAAGCCCTGCCGGACCATCTGCTGGTCGTCGGCGATCAGTACGCGGATGTTTCCGCTCGTGCCGCTGGTCATGCGGTGCCGTCCTTCGAGTCGGTGACCTGGTCGGGCGCGCCCGGGGGTGCCGTCGGAAGATACGCGGCGACCTCGTAGCCGCCGTCGGGGCGGGGGCCGGCGCGCAGGGTGCCGCCGAGCATCGCGGCCCGCTCCCGCATGCCGAGCAGGCCGTGTCCCGCGCCCGGGGAGGGCGGCACGCTGCGGGTGGGCCGTGAGTTGACGACCCGCACGTCCACCCCGTGCACGTAGTGGACGAGTGCGACGGTGGCGGTCGCGCCGGGCGCGTGACGCAGGACGTTGCTCAGCGCCTCCTGCACGATTCGGTACGCCGACAGGTCCACGCCGGACGGCAGCGGCCGCCGGGCGCCCCGCACGTCGACCTCGACGGTCAGTCCGGCCGCCCGGGTGTTCTCCACCAGCGCGTCGAGGCGGTCGAGGGTGGGCTGCGGGGCGTGCGGCGCGGTGCCGGTGGCGGGATCGGCGGACTGCTCCGGCGCCCCGGGGTGCTCGGCCCGCAGCACGCCGAGCACCCGGCGCAGCTCCGTCAGGGCCTCCAGCGCGTTCTGCCGGATGCCGTCGAGGTTCTCCCGGAGCTCGGCGGACGGGTTCTCCACGAGGTGCGGGGCGACCTGGGCCTGGATCGAGATGACGGACATGTGGTGGGCGACCACGTCGTGCAGTTCACGCGCGATACGGCTGCGCTCCTCCAGCAGGGTGCGCCGGGCCCGCTCCTCCGCGGTGAGGGTGGTCTGCTCGACGAGCGCCCTGCTGGCCTCCCGACGGCCGCGCAGGGCGGAGCCGAGCACCACCACCACGGTGAACAGGATGACCGCGAGCACACCGGTGGGCTGGAAGTCGGCCGCACCCAGCACACCCTCGATGAGGTAGGTGAGCAGCAGGGTGATCGCCAGCGCCTCGACGGCGACCCGGGCGGGCACCCGGAGGGCGAGGAGCAGCAGCACGGCCAGCTGCCCGATGAGTCCGGCCGAGCTCCAGGGCCAGGTGAATTCGTGCGCGCCACCGGCCAGCAGGTGCCGGCGGACCTCGAGGGCACCGACCACCATGGCCGTGGTCGAGAGCCACCACGCGGGGACCGGCCGCCACATCGCGAACACGACGGCGGCGCCCTGTGCGATACCGATCGCGAAGGCGAGGGAGGACCCCACCCCGCCGTTGTCCCCGAGCTGCGCCACGGCGCCGATCGAGACGCCGAGGGCGACCAGGCACAGCAGTCCGTGCGGCAGCCAGCGCAGCCACACCGAAGGGGGCAGTGGATCGACCCGCAGTGTGCACAGGTCCTCGCGCAGCACATGCAGCCAGCGCCGTATGCGGCCGGCCACCAGCTGCCGGCTCCCCGTCTCCGTCACGCCGACCACCCTAGGCACGACGCGCCTCCTCCACCGCTGCCCGCTCGGTACGGCGGTGGACCCGGATCACCCGTGACGTGCGGCCACCGACCCTGCGCGGCCCCTGCTCGAAGGACCGGAAGGCCGACCGGCAGACCGCCAGGACGAGGACGAACACCGGGATCCAGGCCAGCCGGGCCGCGACCCAGCCCAGTCCGTCGGGGACGGTGTGCAGGCCGGGGAGCCTGCCGAGGGCGAGGCCGGTGGCCGTGGTGGCCATCAGCGCCGTCTGGTGCCACAGGAAGATCGTCATCGCGGAGAGGTTGACCACCGCGACCGCCGCCCAGGCCACGGGGCGTCGCATGCCGCGGCGCAACCGGTCGCGCAGCAGCAGGGCCAGGCCGCACTGGGCCAGACCGAAGGTGACGGCGGCCAGCGTCGGCGGGTTCAGGTTGGAGACGGCGGCGCCCGGCACCCCGACCATCGCCGCCGGGTACCCGGCCCACGCGACGAGCGCCGCGGTCGCCACCGCACCGCCCCCGAGCAGGAGCAGGCCCGCGCGCCGCCCCTCCAGCTCGCCGCGGGTCCAGGCCGCGCCCAGGGTGTACGGGACCAGCCAGCCGGCCGCCAGGTTGACCCACCCGAGCCAGTCCGGGCCGCCGAGCCCGAAGCGCACGAGGTCCACGTGCAGGACCACGGCCAGCGGCCACAGCGGGTGCAGCCGCAGCAGCAGCGGGGTCGCCGCCGTCAGGGCGCCGAAGACCAGGAGGAACCACATCGGCGACAGGGCGAGCTTGACCAGGGTGCGGACCGTCCCGAACGGGGCGCCTGTCAGCAGCAGGGCCGTCGCCGCGACCGTCCACAGGGCGAGGACGGCGGCCACCGGCCTGAACAGCCGGGACAGCCGGCTCGTCAGCCACTGCCGGTACGTCGTCCCGCGGGCGCGTGCCGAGCGGTAGCCGCGGGTCGCCACATGGCCGCCGACCAGGAAGAACACGGCCAGTGTCTGGAAGACCCAGGAGATCGGGGCCAGCCAGGGCAGGTGCTGCAGCGGGCTCGCGGCGTGCAGGGCGGTGCCGTCGGCGACCAGGGCCGTCACCAGCCAGTGGCCGAGGACCACGCCGAGGATCGCGCAGGCGCGCAGGGCGTCGACGGCACGGTCCCGCTCGGGGGGTGTCGCCGCGTCGATCCGGTCGACGGCCCGGCGTATGCCGTGCGCGCCCTGGCGTATGCCGTCGCGTGCGCCGCCCCGGATGTGCTGGGTCTCAGGCACGGGTCACCTCCGCGGTGTCTCCGAGGACGATCCGGGCGAGGTTGCTCAGGGAGACCGAGCCCGGGCTGAAGTAGTCGCTGTGGCCGCCCTCGCCGGCGGCGAAGACGCGGGCGCCGTAGGCCGGGGAGAGCGGGTCGGTGCCGAAGCCGACGGTGACGCCGAAGAGGTCGGTCCTGACGTGGGGGACCTCGGCGACCCAGTCGTCCTTGCCCCGGGCCGCCCAGACGCGGGCGGGGGTGTGCAGGTCCGCGGCGGTGTCCGCGCCGGTGCCGGGGCTGCCGACGAGCGCCAGGTCGTCGATGTCGAGGTGGGAGGCGGCTCGGGCGCAGACCACCGTGCCGTAGGAGTGGCAGACGAGGGAGACGGTGGTGTCGCGGCCGACGACGCCGTGGAGTCGGCGTATGAACGCGCGCAGGTGAGGGGCGGCTTCGTCGGCCCGGTCCGCGGTCAGGACCGTGGTGCTGATCGTGTCCGGGGTGCGGTAGCCGAGCCAGGCGACCACCGCGGTGCCCGTGCCCCTGGGCGCGGTCCTCGTCAGTTGCCGTCGGAGGGCCTCGGCGGTCGCCCGGAAGCGGGGGTAGGTGTCCAAGGAGGTGTCGGAGCCGGGGACGAGGACCGCCACGTGATCGGCGTGGGCGAGGTCGCCGAAGACCTCCGTCGCCGTGCCGTCGCCCCGGCCGTCGAAGGCCAGGAGGTGACGGGAGGAGGCGGCCAGCTCGCCGTCGGCCGCGGCACGGTGGGTGTCGCCGTGCGCCGCGGCCATGCGGGCGGCCGCCGAGGCGTTGGCCCGGTTGGCGGCGTAGATCCCCTCGAGGTTGGCCGCGGTGGGCTTCGGCAGGGCGGCGGGGAGCGGGGCGGGGATCTCCGGGCGGGCCGCGGCGGAGAGGGGGACGACCACCGCGGCGGTGATCAGGCTCGCCAGGAGGGCCCGGCGCCACCTGTGGGTGCGGCGGCGCGGGAGCTCCGCGCGGTCACCCTCTGCCCGGCGCCCCTCGCGCCGTCCCCTCCAGCTGCTCCCCACAGTCCCCGTCCCTTCCCGCCGGCCCGGCCATCGGGCTTGCCTGGAAAGGAAGTTACGGAGCAGCGGCCGTCGACCGCGTCACGCCAGGGAGCTCATTGGCGTCGTAGCTCTCAGGTATTACGGGTATCACCGGGACGGGCCGAAGGAGGCTTTCGAACCGAGCTCACCACGCCAGTTGCGCGATCTCCTCCGCCACCACCGCGCACGCGTCCGCCGCCGGGTCGATCAGCGGGAAGTGGCCGACGTCCTCCAGCAGCGTCAAGCCCACCACCTCGCCCGCCTTGGCCGCCGCGTCCGCGTACGCCTCGGCGACCGCCTGCGGGACGACCGTGTCGGTGCGGCCCTGGACGAGGGTGGTCGCGATGCCCGTCGGGAGCAGCAGGGCGGGGTCGGCGTACGGCAGCCGCGCGGTGAACCCCTCGTCCCCGCCCAGGAGCTGACGGCACGCTCCGCCGCACACGTCCAGCTTCTCGGCGACGGTGAAGTCGGCGATCGGGGCGAGGGCGACGACCCCGCGCAGGGGCGCCGGGCGGTCGGTGCGCCACACGGCGTCGTCCGGCAGGAGGTGCCGGGCCGCGGCCCACAGCGCGAGGTGGCCGCCCGCGGAGTGCCCGGTGACCACCATGCGGCGCGGATCGGCCTGCGGGAGGAACTCCCGTACGAGCCCGGGAAGCGCGTCCATCGCGGCGGCCACGTCGTCGAAGGTCTCGGGCCAGCGCCCGGCGACGGGGCCGGCGGCCCCCGTACCGCCCCCGGCCGGGGCACCCTGCGCCGGCAGGGAGACCCCGCCGCGCCGGTACTCCACGTTGGCCACCGCGAAGCCCCGCCGGGCCAGGAAGTCGGCGAACGGGGTCACATGGCGCCGGTCGTACGGCGCCCGCCACGCCCCGCCGTGCAGGACGACGACCAGCGGTGTGAGAGCGCCGCCCGCCGGAGCCTGACCGCGCGGGGCGTAGAAGTCGATCACCTGGTCGGGGTCGGCGCCGTACGCCGCGGTGGCGTCGGGGTCGACCGCCGGGTGCGAGAAGGCCGACTCCTCCTCGGCCGTGGCGCGGGCTTCTGCGGCGGCACGGGCAGCGGCGTCGTCCGGCATGCTCCAACCTCTCAGCGACGAAACGGATTTGACGGACCGTGAAAGCATCCTGAAAGAGAATTCGGCCGTTGGCCGGGACGGTATCAGGCCGATGACGTGCGCGGACACGGGGATGTCACGCTCGGTGAGGGTTAAACGGTTCTGCTGTTTCGTTACGCTGACGGCGGGTCCGCTCCCGCGGATCCGGAGCGCGCCGAGGAGGCCGTTATGTCCGCCGAACCCGGCACCGTCCGTCCCGGAGGGCGTACCGCGCGTGTCCGAGCGGCCGTGCTGCGGGCGGCCGGGGACGTGCTCGTCGAGCAGGGATTCGACCGCCTCGATCTCGCCGAGGTCGCCCGCCGCGCGGAGGTCGGCAAGACGACCGTGTACCGCCGCTGGGGGTCGGTCACCGCGCTCGTGGCCGACCTGCTCGCCGACATGGCCGAGCAGTCGCTGCCCCGCGCCCGCTCCGGCTCGGTCCGCGAGGACCTGCGGGCCAACGCCCTGCTGGTCCAGCGGACGCTCGCCGACCCCCGGCAGGGCGCCCTGTTCCGCGCGGTCATCGCCGCGGCGGCCTGCGACGAGCGGACGGCCCAGGCGCTGCGGCACTTCTACGCCGTACGGATCGCCGAGTGGGCCCCGTGCGTGACGGAGGGCGTCGCGCGTGGGGAGCTCCCGGCCGGCACGGACCCGGCGACCGTCGTACGGGCGGTCTCGGCCCCCCTCTACTACGGCCTGCTCACCGCGGGAACGGTCCCCGACCCGGCCGACGCCGAACGCGCGGCGGACGCGGCGCTGGCCGCGGCGAGGGCCGGGGTGTACGTCAACCCGGCCTGACGCCACGACGAGCCGATCAGCTGACGAGCGTCTCCGCCAGCACCCGCGCGGCCCGCTCCACGTCCGCGAATCCGACGTACAACGGCGTGAAGCCGAACCGCAGCACGTCCGGGTGCCGGAAGTCGCCCACCACGCCCCGCTCGATGAGCCGCTTCATCACCTCGCCCGCGTCCTCGCAGCGCAGCGCGACCTGGCTGCCCCGCTCGGCATGGGCCAAGGGGGTCACACACGCGACCCGGCCCTCGTCGACGTAGGCGGACACGCACTCCAGGAAGAAGTCCGTCAGGGCGAGGGACTTGGCGCGCACCGACTCGACCGACACCCCGTCCCAGACCTCCAGCGCCGCCTCCAGGGCGAGCATGGAGAGGATGTCGGGCGTGCCGACCCGGCCCCGCAGCGCGCCGTCGGCGGGGGCGTAGGACGGGCTCATGCCGAAGGGGTCGGCGTGCGAGGTCCAGCCCGGCAGCGGGGAGTCGAAGCGGTCCTGGTGCTCACGGCGCACATAGAGGTACGCCGGTGAACCGGGCCCGCCGTTCAGGTACTTGTAGGTGCAGCCCACCGCGAGGTCGACGCCGTGCGCGTCCAGCCCGACGGGCAGGGCGCCCGCGCTGTGGCACAGGTCCCACACCGCGATCCCGCCCACCGCGTGCACGGCGGCCGTCAGGGATTGCAGGTCGTGCAGGCGGCCGGTGCGGTAGTCGACGTGGTTGAGCAGGACGGCCGCCGTACGGCCGCTCAGCACCTCCGGCACCTCCGCCGGGGTCACCGCCCGCAGGGTGCAGCCGGTCATCCGGGCGGCGGACTCGGCGATGTACCCGTCCGTGGGGAAGGTGGTCGCGTCGACGACCACCTCGTCACGACCGGAGCCGGGACCGCCCGCGAGCCGTACGGCCCCCACAAGTGCCTTGAAGACGTTGACACTCGTCGAGTCGCCGACCACGATCTGCCCGGCCGCCGCCCCGACCAGCGGAGCGATCCGGTCGCCGATCCGCTCGGGCGCGGTCCACCAGCCGCTCTCGTCCCAGGACCGGATCCGCAGGGACCCCCATTGACGGCGTACGACGTCCTCGACACGCCCCGGCACGGTGGCCGGGAGCGCGCCCAGTGAGTTCCCGTCGAGGTACACCACGTCATCGAGCACGAACCGGGAGCGCACGCCCGCCAGTTCATCTCCCGCGTCCAACTCCTGTGCCTTGAAAGCGAGTTCCTTGAAAGCTGGTTCCTTGAAAGCGGGTTCAGACATGGGAGCGCGCCGTCCACAGCTCAGGGAACACGTTCTTCCGCGCGCGCTTCTCCAGCCAGGCCACCCCGGCGGAGCCGCCCGTGCCGGACTTGGCGCCCATCGCGCGGCGGGTGGCGACGAGATGGTCGTTGCGCCAGCGCCACACCAGCTCGGCGACATCGGTCAGCGCCTCGCCGAGGCGGGCGAGTTCGTCGCCCTCGGGGCCGGAGTAGAGGGCCGTCCAGACGGCCTCGACCTCCTCCGACGGCTCGTAGCGGAGCGAGACGTCACGGTCGAGCACGGCCGCCGGGACCGCGTGCCCGCGCCGCGCGAGGAGCCGCAGCACCTCGTCGTACAGGCTCGGTTCGTGCAGCGCCTTCTCCAGCTCGGCGTGCACGCGGGGCGCGCCCCGGTGCGGCACCAGCATGGACGCGGACTTGTCGCCGAGCAGGAACTCCATGCGGCGGTACATCGCCGACTGGAAGCCGGAGCCCTCGCCGAGGGCCGAGCGGTAGGAGTTGAACTGCGCGGGGGTCAGCTGGCCGAGCGGCTTCCAGGAGGCGGTCAGCGCCTCCAGCTCACGGACGGACCGCTTCAGCGCGGCGACCGCCGTGGGGACGTCGTCGGAGCGCAGCGCGCCCGCCGCGGTCTCCCACTCGTGGACGATGACGGTGAACCACAGCTCCATGACCTGGGTCGTGACCAGGAAGACCATCTCTCCGGGATCGTCGGAGAGGGTGTGCTGGAGGTGGGTGAGCACGTCCGCCTTGACGTAGTCCTCGTACGGCGTCGTGCCTTGGAAGTCGAGATGCGGGGTCTCCGGCTCCTGGGATTCCTGAGCCTCGTGGGACGACATCGCTGTCTCCTGATGTGTACTCCGGGTAGCGGTCCGCCCTGCCGTTACCGACACGGGGCCCCGGTCCCCGCCGGGCATCCTCTTCCATGCTCCCCGGAAATGGCAAGGCCCACCTGATCGCACAGGCGGGCCCGGGAAGCGGTGACGGCTCAGCCCAGCGTCTCGGCCGCCGTGAGCGAGGAGTCCTTCAGGAACTGCGTGCAGCGCTCGTACTCCTCCTGCTCACCGATGGATCCGGCGGCGCGGGCGAGGGCGTGCAGGGCGCGCAGGAAGCCGCGGTTCGGCTCGTGCTCCCACGGGACCGGCCCGTGGCCCTTCCAGCCGTTGCGGCGCAGCGAGTCCAGGCCGCGGTGGTAGCCGGTACGGGCATAGGCGTACGACTCCACGACGCTGCCCCGCTCGAACGCGTCGTCGGCCAGCTGGGCCCAGGCCAGCGAGGAGGTGGGGTACTTCGCGGCGACATCCGCGGGGGCGGTGCCGTTCGCCAGGAGCTCACGGGGCTCCGGGTCGTCGGGGAGGTGGGTCGGGGGCGGGCCCCCGAGAAGGTTCTCGTGAATGGACATGGGTCCAGTCTCCCTCGCCGGTGCCACGGTTTCGTCCGCGGGCCGGTGGGGGCCGATGGGGGCCGGTGGGGGCCGGTGGGCCGGTGGGGGCCCGGTCGGCCACGACGCCCCCGCGGCCGCCCTACGACAGCCGCCCCCGAGTCCGCCCTACGACAGCCGCCCCCGAGTCCTCTCCCCCTCCAGCGGCGGCGCCAGCACGGCTCCGTGCGTCCGGCACTCCGGCTTCCGGCACCCCGGCGGCAGCGACCGTACCGTCGCGAAGGCCACCGCGGACCCCACCACCAGCACCCCCGCGCACACCGTCATCGCCCGCTGGAACGCACTGTCGAACGCCGTGGGCGACCGGTACGCCTCCTCCCCCATCCCCGCGACCAGCGGCAGCGCGGCCACCGCGATCAGGCCCGCCGCACGGGCCGCCGCGTTGTTGATGCCGCTCGCCAGACCCGCCCGCGCGACGTCCACGGAGCCCAGCACGGTCGCCGTCAGCGGGGCGACCAGCGTGACCATGCCGGTGCCGAGGACGAGCAGCGCGGGCACCACGTCGGCGAGGTACGAGGCCCCCGGCCCGACCCGCAGCATCAGCAGCATCCCCGCCGCGCACAGCAGCGGGCCCACGGTGAGCGGGATGCGCGGCCCGATGCGGTCGGCGAGGGCGCCCGAGCGGGCGGAGAACAGCAGCATGAGGGCGGTCGTCGGCAGCAGGGCCGTACCGGCCTGGAGGGCCGAGTAACCCACCACCACCTGGAGCTGGAGCGCGGCCAGGAAGAAGAAGCCGCCGAAGGCCGCGTACACGCACAGGGTCACCAGATTGACCGCGGTGAACTGCCGGGACGCGAAGATCCCGAGCGGCATCATCGGGTCGGGCCGGCGTTTCTCCACGGCGACGAAGGCCACCCCGGCGGCCACCCCCGCGACCGCCGTGACGGCGACCAGCAGGGACCCGGAACGCGCCTCGATCAGCGCGTACGTCACCAGCGCGAGCGCCAGCGCGCCGAGGACCGCGCCGAGCACGTCGAAACGCCCGTGATCGCTCCGGCCGTCCGCCGACTCGGGCACATGCCGTACGGCGATCGGCGCGCACACCAGGGCCAGCGGCACGTTGAGCAGGAACACCCAGCGCCAGCCAGGACCGTCCACCAGCCAGCCGCCCACGAAGGGGCCGACGGCCGCCCCGATGCCGCCGAACCCGGACCACAGGCCGACGGCCCGGCCCCGGTCGTCGGGGTGGAAGGAGGCCTGGATCAGGGCCAGGGACCCGGGGGTGAGCAGGGCGCCGCCCACTCCCTGCAGGGCCCGGGCGGCGATGAGGACCCCGGCGTTCGGGGCGAGGCCGCACAGCAGGGAGGCGGCCGCGAACCACACGACCCCGACCACGAAGACCTTGCGGCGGCCGTACCGGTCCCCGAGGGAGCCGCCGAGCAGGATCAGCCCGGCCAGCGTGAGCATGTACGCGTTGACCGTCCACTGCAGGGCGGCGAGGTCCGCGTCCAGGTCGCGGCCGATGCGCGGCAGGGCGACGTTGACGACGGTCGAGTCCAGCATCGCCATGCTGGAGCCGAGGACGGTGGTGAGCAGGATCCACTTGCCTTGCGGCGAGGCCAGCCGGACGTCGGACATGGCCCCAGGTATACAGCGAGCCCGGTGCTGTGGCACCGGGCTCACCGCAAACAGCCGTGAAGGGTCTTACTTGATCTTCGTGCCCGCCGAGCGCAGGTTCTGCGTGGCCTCGACGACCCGGGCGGCCATGGAGGCCTCCGCGAGCTTGCCCCAGGTGCGCGGGTCGTAGGTCTTCTTGGAGCCGACCTCGCCGTCGACCTTCAGGACGCCGTCGTAGTTGCGGAACATGTGGTCGGCGACCGGACGCGTGAAGGCGTACTGCGTGTCGGTGTCGATGTTCATCTTGACGACGCCGTTCTCCAGCGCGGTGCGGATCTCCTCCTCCGTGGAGCCGGAGCCGCCGTGGAAGACGAAGTCGAAGGGCTGCGAGCCGGCCGGCTTGCCGAACTTGGCGGCGACGCCGTCGTTCAGCTCCTTCAGCAGGTCGGGGCGGAGGACGACGTTGCCCGGCTTGTACACGCCGTGGACGTTGCCGAAGGACGCGGCCAGCAGGTAGCGGCCCTTCTCACCGAGCCCGAGGGCCTCGGCGGTCCGGATGGCGTCGTCGACCGTGGTGTAGAGGGAGTCGTTGATCTCGTGCGAGACGCCGTCCTCCTCGCCACCGGTCGGCGTGATCTCGACCTCGAGGATGATCTTGGCGGCGCGGGCGCGCTCCAGGAGCTCCTGGGCGATGGAGAGGTTGTCGGCGAGGGTCTCCGCCGAGCCGTCCCACATGTGCGACTGGAACAAGGGGTTGCCGCCGGCCTTCACGCGCTCCTCGGACACCGCGAGCAGCGGGCGTACGTACCCGTCGAGCTTGTCCTTGGGGCAGTGGTCGGTGTGCAGGGCGACGGTGACCGGGTACTTCTCGGCCACGATGTGCGCGAACTCGGCGAGGGCCACGGAACCCGTGACCATCTCCTTGCTGTACTGGCCGCCCAGGAATTCGGCGCCACCGGTCGAGATCTGGACGATGCCGTCGCTCTCGGCCTCGGCGAAGCCACGCAGCGCCGCGTGCAGGGTCTGCGTCGAGGTGACGTTGATGGCCGGGTAGGCGAACTTGCCCGCCTTCGCCCGGTCGAGCATCTCGTTGTAGACCTCGGGGGTTGCGATCGGCATCTGTCCGCTCCTTGTATCTGCGGGTTGGCGTACTACGTGCTTACGGCCCTGACCTAGACCTTGTGTGGGGGTTCGACGTCATCGTCGGCCCCATCCTTCCAGACTTGGCCGGATGGTCCATCCCCTGGTCAGTGCAGTCCCAGCTCGTCCTTCGAGTACGCGAAGAGGTACGGCACGCCCGCGCCCTGTTCGATCTTCTCCGCGGCGCCGGTCGCGCGGTCCACGATGGTCGCGACGGCGACGACCTCCGCGCCCGCCTCGCGGACCGCCTCGACGGCCGCGAGCGGGGAGCCGCCGGTGGTGGAGGTGTCCTCGACGACCAGCACCCGGCGGCCCGCGATGTCGGGGCCCTCGACCCGGCGCTGCAGGCCGTGCGCCTTGGCGGCCTTGCGGACGACGAACGCGTCCAGGCGCTGCCCGCGCGCGGCGGCCGCGTGCAGCATGGCGCCCGCGACCGGGTCGGCCCCCATGGTCAGCCCGCCCACCGCGTCGAAGTCCAGGTCCGCGGTCAGGTCAAGGAGCACCTGCCCGACCAGCGGGGCCGCCTCGCCGTCGAGGGTGATGCGGCGCAGGTCGACGTAGTAGTCGGCCTCCAGGCCCGATGACAGGGTCACCTTGCCGTGCACCACGGCCTTGTCGAGGATCTGCTGCTTCAGGGAGGCGCGTGCGTCAGTCATGCCTGTCAGCTTAGAGGCGGCGCCAGCTCCAGGTCGTCGAGGCCTCCAGCGGCTCCAGGGGCGTGACCAGGCGCGGCAGCGTGTTCAGTCCGTTGGGCGGCCCGGTCTGCGGCTCCACGCAGACGGCGGCCTCCTGCTCGTCGTACACCACGACCCACTCCTCGCGGCTGGTGACCTTCAGCTCCAGCTGCCCGGGCCAGGTGAGCGTGACGTCGACGCCGTCGGGCATGCCGAAGCAGTCGTCCCAGGGGCTCGGCCTGGGCTCGACGCGGTTGCCGGTCGGCAGGTGGTCGTCGCCGCGCTCCTCCTGCCAGGCGGCGGTGAAGTCGAGGCGCACGGGCTCACCGCCGTCCAGGGTGCGGTTGAACCAGGGGTGCCAGCCGATCTGGGCCGGGAAGGAGGAGTCGTACGTCTCCACGGACATCGTGAGCGTCAGGGCGTCCTCGGTGAGGGCGACGACCTGGGTGACACGGCCGGGGAAGGGCCAGGGGTCGACGAGGTCGTACGTGATGACCGCCTCGTCGGTGCCGCTGCGGGCGACGGTCCAGGCGCCGTCCCGCGCGGTGCCGTGGATGGCGTGCGGCGGGGAGTTGAGCGGCATCTGACGCACCGTCGCGCCGTCGCGGAAGCGGCCGTCGCGGATGCGGCCGCACCAGGGGACCATCGGGAAGCAGCCGAACCGCTCGCCCTGGCGCAGGAGTTCGGTGCCGGCGATGCGCAGACCGCCGATGCGTCCGCCGTTGGCCGGTTGTACGGTCACCTCCGCGGTGCCCGCGGTCAGCGTGATCTCTTCTTGGCTCACGGGGAGACAGTACTCAACGGCGTTTTCTCAGCACCCGGGTCACCACGATCGCCGATGCCAGGGCCACTGCCGCCGCCGGCGCCGCCCAGCGCAGGGTCGCGCCGGCGACCACCGTCTGGGGGGCCGGTACGGGGGCGTAACGGCCCCTCGGGGGCGCGTGGTCGACCTCCTCCGCGCTGCGGCCGATCATGGTCCGCCGGGCGTGGGCCGCCTCGGCCGGGGGTTCGGCGGGTTGCGTGAAGTCGTCGGCGAGGGGGGCCGGGGGGTGCTCCTCCTCCGGCGTCCGGGCGGTTTCCGGGGTCGTCTCGGGAGCGTCGGTGTCCTCAGGTGCCTCGGGGGCATCCGTAGCCTCAGGTGCCTCGGGGGCATCCGTGGTTTCAGGCGTCTCGGGAGCATCCGTTGTTTCAGGTGCCTCGGGAGTCCCCTCGGCCTCCGCCACCCGCTCCGGCTCCTCCCGGGCCTCGCCCAGCGCCTCCGCGAAACGGTTCAGCAGGCGTACGACGGCGGAGCGCACCGCGTCCTGGGGGAGTTCCGTGACCCGGCCGTCCGCCGTCGCCGTGCCGTCGAAGGTCAGGGTCGTGCCACCGTCCGTGTCGCGCAGGCGCAGGGTGAGGGCGAGTTTGACCGAGCCGGTGCCGCGGGCCTCGGTGGCGTCGCCCTCGACGGCGTAGGAACCGTCGTCCCGGGCCGAGACGTGCGCCGCGCCCCGGTAGGTGACGGAGTGGCTGCCGACCCGCACCTTCACGCGCCCCGCGACGGGGTCCGCACCGGCGTCCTGCTGGAGCCCGGGAACCGCCCGGGCGACCCTGACGGGATCGCCCAGGGCCTCCCGCAGCCGCTCGACCGGAACCGGAACGAACACCTCATGCTCCATGGTTGCCGAGCCTACCCAGGGGTGACGGACATGCACCCCGGTTGCGGGAAAGTGGCTGCGCCCGTCGGTCTCAGTAGCGCGGATGCAGCAGCGTGGAGGCCGCGAGACCCTTGATCCTGGTCGCCTCCGCCGCCCGTGCCGCGGCCTGCAGGGACTCCCGCGTCACCGTCGCCGTCTCCCGCGGGCCCGGTCCCAGCACCGGGCGGGCTCCCCGCGAGGCCAGCACGAAGCCCCAGTCGCCGGGGGCACGGGACGCGCCGGCCGTGCGGCCCGGTGCGGAGCCGGAGTCGAGGCCGTCGACGCGGTAGGGCGTGGTGCGCAGGCCCGCGGCGCGCAGGGTCGCGTCCACCGTCCAGAAGACCCGGGGGCACGAGGAGAGCGGTCCCGCGTGCACGACGAGACGGCCGCCGGGGGCCAGGACGCGGCGGACGAGGCCGTAGAACTCCTGCGAGTACAGCTTGGTGCTTGCGGTGGCGCCGGGGTCGGGCAGATCGGCGATCACCACGTCGTACGACGGCACGGGCGCCGCGGTACGCAGCAGACGGAAGGCGTCCGCGGTGCTCACATGGACGCGGGAGTCGCCGTAGACGTGGTCGTTGAGCCGGGCGAGTGCCGGGTCGCGGCGGGCCAGGTCGACCACCGCGGGGTCGAGTGCCACGATGTCGACCCGGCGCACCCCGGGGTACTCCAGCACCTCGCGGGCCGCGAGGCCGTCACCGCCGCCGAGGACGAGCACGCGCGCGTGGGGGCCGTCCATCGCGGGGTGGACGAGGGCCTCGTGGTAGCGGTCCCCGTCGTGGCTGCTGACGCGCAGGCGGCCGTCGACGTAGAGGTCGAGGGGGCGGCCGTCGGTGCCGCCGGTGAGGGCGATCTCCCGGACGCCGGTCCGCAGAGCGACGCGCACGTCCTTGCCGTAGACCGCCTCCCGCGCGGCCCGCTCGAAGTCGTCGGCGAGGACGGTGGCGGTGGCCAGCACACCGAGGACGGCGAGGTTGGCGACCAGCAGCAGCCAGCGGGCCCGGACGGACAGGTCGCGGCGGAACAGGCCGAGGACCAGGGCGCCGCCCACGACCGCGTTGACCGCGCCGGTGAGCAGCGTGCCGGTCAACTGGCCCAGCAGCGGCAGCAGGAGGAAGGGGAAGGCCAGGCCGCCGACCAGCGCGCCGACGTAGTCCGCCGCGAACAGGTCGGCCACCGCGCCGCCCGCGTCCTGGCGGCGGATGCGCTGGATCAGCTCCATCAGCAGGGGGACTTCGGCACCGATGAGCAGACCGATGGCGAGCGAGAAGGCGACCAGCAGCAGGCGCGGGCCGCTCGCCCACAGCCCGCCCCAATCACCGGTCCACGCGAACACGGCGTACAACGCCATCGCACTGCACCCGCCGACCAGCGCGAGCAGCGCCTCGAGGGCGCCGAACGCGGCCGCCGCGGTCCGGCGCAACCGCTTGGCGGCCAGCGAGCCGATGCCCATCGCGAAGACCATCACGGACAGCACCACGGACGCCTGGGTGACGGTGTCGCCGGTCAAGTACGAGGCGAGCGCGACCAGTTCGAGCTCGTACACCAGTCCGCAGGCTGCGCAGACGAAGACACAGGCGAGCACGAGGAACCGCCCGGTGCCCTGCCGGACCGGCAGCCGCGCGGGCCCGGCCCAGGGCGGCGGAGCGCCGGGCGGGGCAGGGGCGTGCGGCTCGATCACGGTGCGACGTTACGTCACGGCCATGGCACGCTTCGTCACCCACACGTGTGGAACTGGGAGTGAACCGGGAAACACGGGTTTGCCTGGCTCAGTGCGCCGTCCCCACCGGGACCCGGACCCCGACGCGCGTCCGCGTGGCCACCAACTGGCCGTCCTGCGGGTACGCGTGCCAGGTCCGCCAGTGCACCTGTCCGTCGTACCGCTGGGCCAGCAGGGCCGTGAACGCGTGCGGGCTCCCGGGAAAGACGCCGGCGAGTCCGTGCGGATGATCGGACACCAGTGCCAGCAACTCCTGTGCCCGGCCCGCGAACTGACCCGGCGACAGCACCTCCACGCGCGCGGCGAACTCGTACTCCCAGTCCCCGATCCGCTTGGCCACGCCCAGCGGCAACGGCGTACTGCTGCCGGCGATGCACGCCACCGTCTCCGAACACGTGCCACGGTCCTCCTCCAGGAGCACTTGGTGGGACGCGCCGAGAAGTCTCAACTGAAGCTTCGCCCCGGCGATCTCGAGGTCGAGCGTGGCGAGGGCGGGCAGCGGCTCACGCCCCAGGGCCCAGGCGAGGTCGGCCGCGCGCGTGTCGGTGTACGAGGTGTTCAGGGTCGTGAGCATGGGTCGGCTCCGCTAGCACGCAAAGAAAGGGTGGTGTGGGGTTCCGGCACACCCGGGCGACTGTGGGGGGATCGGCCCGGTCAGCCCAGTCGGAAGGTCAGGAGTTGTCCGTGTGACGTCCGAGGGGCTGTGTTGGTGTTTTAGAGGGAATCATGAACAGTGGCGCCACCACAGCGTTTTTACCCAAGTTCGTGGGGTTTCCATCCCTCCGTGGGCTCCTCAGCTCAACTGTTCAACCAAGGCGCGCGTCACGGCGGCCGGAGCGTATGCCGGAGCACCGGAGTTCCGGAGTGAAAGTGCGACAAGCGGGGGCGTGCGTCCCGACCCAGGTCAGGACGCACGCCCCCGCGCTCCCCCGTGCGGGGATGCGGTTCCCCCTGCCGGAGCTCAGCTGCCCCGTGTCAGCTGCCTCCCCCGCATCCGCCCCCGCCGCCGCAGGACGACCCGCCACCACAGGACGACCCACCGCCGCAGGAGTGCCCACCACCACAGGAGTGCCCGCCGTGGTGCCCCCCGCCGTGTCCCCCGCTGTGCCCGCCGGAGCTCCCGCCCGACGCCCCGCACGTCGAGCCGACACCCGTGCCACCTCCGGCCCACCAGCTTTCGCGGTGCACCCGGGTCCGTCCGCCGCGGGGCTCCTTGATCAGCCGGACCCGCTGCCTCTTGTTCGCGGCGGACACCAGAACCCCGACGAACAGGACCGCGAACACCGCAAGGATGATGCCGACGACCATGGCTCACCCTCCTTCCCTTACCCCCCGAAGCGACCCCCCGTGGGCGCCTCGCCGGTTGCGTGAGCTGGAGATGCCCCTCCGTCTCACGGGCCAAAGCAGAGTTGAGCTACTTCAGAGGCTTCTGTCGGGCCCGGGAGACCGGTATGGCCGTCGGGCGGCGACGACTTCAGTCGACGGGTGAGATTCCCGGCGACGGGCGACCGTACCCGCGGAATGCGCGGACCGGGTCGCCTGCGTCGTTCCGCGCGGGCTCCGGTCGGCGCTTGCGGCATCACTGGGCCACGTACGCGCCGTACTGGTCGGCGAGGACGTTCACGGCCGCCGAGCCGCCGTTGTAGATGTCGACGTACCCGTCCGAGCCGACCGGAGGCATGATCTCGTTCGGTGTCGTCCGCCCGGTGCCGTAGTCCAGGCTCGCCGTACCCGGCCGGGTGGTTCCGTCGGCCCAGGCGGTCAGGTAGCCGCCGGCGGCGGGGCTGACGGCGGTCAGCACCAGGTCGGCGGCCGTGGTGCCGGACGACGGGATGCCGTGGACGCCGCTGAACCTGAGCTTCAGCGTCTGGTGCGCCCCGAGCTTGGCGATGCGGCCCCCGGTGCCGGTGCCGTTCCGGGTGTCGAGGATCCGGGTGGGCGTGGACGGCAGGTAGACCGAACCCGTGCCGGTCGCGTCGGCGTAGCCGAAGACGTCGGTGACCAGTTGCACGGAGCCGCTGCTGCTGTTGTGCAGCACGACCTTGCCGTCGGCGAGCGGCACGACGGTCAGGTTCGACACCGTCTGCCCCTTGGTCCAGTACGACGTGGTGACGGCCGAGTCCGCGATGCCGTGCGAGGTGACGGTGAGCGACCCGGAAGCCTGGGTGCTCGTCGTCTGGACGTCGAGGACGACGGCCGCCGCGTCCGCCGGGATGCCGTGGGTTCCGGCGACGCTGACCGTGATCGACTTCCCGGACGCCACCGGGCCGGTGACGCCGCCCGTGCCGTTTCGTGTGTCGAGCACGCGGACGGGGGCGACGGGCGTGTAGGAGTGCCCGTACTGGGCGTGGCTGAAGATCCCGGCGGTGACGACCTTCACGCTGACGGAGGCCGCGCTGCCGTTGTAGAGGTACACGTCCCCGGAGGGGCCTGTCCTGACCGTCATGCCGTTCTCGGCGGTCTGGTGCGCGGCGAAGTTCACAGCGGAGACGGACGGCCGTGCCGTGCCGTACGGATAGAGGGTCAGATAACCGCCCGCGGTGCCGCCGGTGACCGTGACCCTCAGGGCGGCCGCGTCGACGCCGTTCGTATCGGTGTGCAGGGTGCTGCTGGTGAGGTCGAGGAGGCCGTGTGCCTTGACGGTGCCCTGGTAGTCGTACTCCGGCGGCGTCAGCGGCGTGTAGGAGTCGGCCGGCCGGAAGGTGGCGGTGGCGGTTGCGGTGCGCCCGAAGATGTCGGTCTGCGTCAGCTTCAGCAGGTAGCTGCGGAACGGCTCGTCGTCGTCGTAGTCGTGCCCCGCGGCTCCCCTGGTGACGGGCACGCTGTCGGACGAGGCGTCGCCCCAGGAGACCGTGCGTGAGGCGAGCTCCCAGTTGTCCGAGTGGTCGAGCGTGAGGGAGGCGCTTCCCGCGTCGACGGTGCCCTGGAAGATCTCCGGGCGCACGGTCAATGACGTGGCCGGAGGCGTCGCCGTACCGACGGTGACCTTCGCCGTCCGGGTCGCGCCGGACCCGTTGGCGTCGGTGACGGTGACCTTCTCGGCGTAGACGCCGGGGGTGGTGTACGTGTGCGTGACGGTCCCCGAGACGTCCGTGACGGCTGCGCTGCCGTCGCCGAAGTCCACCGTGTACGTCAGCGGCAGACCCCAGGAGCCGGGATTCCCGATGCCCGGTGTCACCGACACGCTGAGCGGGCCGATACCGCTGGACGACGTGGCTCCGCTGGGCATGGGGAGCGTGTCCTGCCGCTCGAAGGCCCCGCGGTCGTACGTCGTGTGCGCGCCGGTGCCGGTGTCCGCGACGAGGGGGTCGTCGACCCGGGGCGCGCCGTTCACGTCGGTGGCCGGTTCGCCCGGCGCGTCGGCGTCGGCCGAGTCGATCACCGGGGAGTTCTCGTCCGTGGCGTCCGGGTACGCGTAGCCGACGTGGTCGAGGTCATGGGCGCCCTGGCCGGTGGCCGCGGTGAAGGCGGCGACCATGGTGTAGCCGGTGCCGCCCCAGGAGTACTCGCTCCGGCCGCTGTCGAGCGCGAAGGCGTTGTAATCAGCGGCCACGGAGGCCGCCGAGTCGGCGGTGACGGAGAAAGCGGGGGCGGTCGGCGCGGGACAGACGGTGCCGTGCCCGACGCCCGTGAAGACGTTGTTCTCCACCGTCGCGGAGGAACCGCCGTCGATGGTGAGGCCCGGGCCGCACGCGTCGTCGAGCGTGTTGCCCGTCAGATCCGCGGTGGCGGTGCCGCTGACCGCGATCTCGGCGTACCTGCTGCCTTCGAGCTCGTTGGTCGTCACGGTGACGTCGTGCGCGCCGGACGCGACCTGGACGGCGTTCCCGTGGCTGTCATAGATCTTGCTGCGGGAGACGGTGACGTCCGACGAGGCGCCGTCGACGGAGACCCCGTCGGTGGCCGCGGTCGCGTCCTCGGGGCCCTGCTGGGCGATGTACAGACGGTCGAGCACCACGCCCTGCGAGCCTTTGACGTCGACGGCGTCGGTCGTGGTGTGGTCCAGCTGGAGGTTGGAGACGTGGACGTCGTGCACGCCCGACAGGGTGATCGTTCCGCCCAGGAGCGGCGGCAGGATCAGGGCGGCCGAGGTGCCGATGGGGTCGGAGGAGACGCCCTGGAAGGTGATCGGCTCGGAGGAAGTGCCGGACCGGGTGATGGTCACCGCCCCGCCGTAGCGCGGGGGGCCGACGATGTCGACCGTCTGGCCCGGCACCACCACGTCGGCGGCGGCCTGCACCGAGCAGAACGGCACGTCCTGCGTGCCCGGGCCCGTGTCGCTGCACCAGTCGACGTTCTGCACGTACAACGTCCCGGGCTGCCCGGTGTCCGCCGCGGCGGCCGGCGCCCCGGCCAGAGCGCCCACGACGACCAGCGTGCTCGCGGCCAGGGCGACGAAGCGTGACGTGCCCACCATTCCCCCCATGGATCAAATGCCCTGACGCGCAGTCTGGCACCGGCACCACAAAGAGGGGGTCTTGCGTTTCCCTTGATCCTCTATCCGCTTGAACGTGATTCGGTCAGGTCGCCCCTGGCACGGAGGACCGCTGCGGGTGGCCATCGAGTACCGCCCGGAGCCGGTCGGCGTCGGCCGGGGCCCGGATGCCGCGCTTGCGGCGGTTGCGGACCCGGTCCGCCGGGAGATCCACGTTCGCCACAAGCCCTAGTCGCCGGGCGCGGTCACGCACGGATGGTGCACGCATCCGTCCTGCGGCAGGGCATGGATTCCCCAGCGGATCGCGAACACCACGGCCGCCGCGGCCGCCAGGAAGACCAAGGCGTGGGCCGATCTGGCCCACCAGGCGTCCCACATCCTGACCGTCAGCGCCAGGATCAGGACGACCAGCCCCGAGAGGATCACGGCGGCTATGGCGAGGCCTGTGATGAGTAGCTGATACATGAGATGACGATGCCCACGCCCGCCCGTGCCCATCCTGGACCGGAGGTGCGGCGAGAGGCTCGCCCGGGCCTCTGGGCCGGGCCGTCCATGGGCCGTCTGGCGTCCGTGGGCCGTCCGGAAGCGGTCGACGCAGACGGACGACGACAGGGGCCGACCACGACAGGTGCCGACCGCTCTCCCCCTGCTCAGGGACGGTGCGCCGGGTCCCGCCAACGGGTGCCACTCCCCGGACGCAGGTTGAGGAACTCCGGAGCTTGGGCGCAGGATGGCCGGCATGACCTCCAGCGCGCGTCCCCTGCTCAACCGCCGTCTCGCCGAGTTCGGGACGACGATCTTCGCCGAGATGTCCGCTCTCGCCCTGCAGACCGGCTCGATCAACCTGGGTCAGGGCTTCCCCGACACGGACGGCCCCGAGGAGGTCAGGGAGGCGGCCGTGCGGGCGCTGCGCGACGGACGCGGCAACCAGTACCCGCCGGGCCCGGGGATCCCGGAGCTGCGCACGGCGATCGCCGCGCACCAAAAGCGCCGCTACGGCCTGGCCTACGACCCCGACACCGAGGTCCTGGTCACGGCCGGCGCCACGGAGGCCATCGCCGCCGCCCTGCTCGCCCTGGTCGAGCCGGGTGACGAGGTCGTCGCGTTCGAGCCGTACTACGACTCCTACGCGGCCTGCATCGCGATGGCGGGCGGGACCAGGGTCCCGGTCACCCTGCGGCCGCACGACGGCAGCTTCCGCCTGGACCTGGACGAACTGCGCGCCGCGGTCACCGACCGGACCCGCCTCCTGCTCATCAACACCCCGCACAACCCCACCGGCACCGTCCTCACCCGCGAGGAGCTGACCGCGATCGCCGAGCTGGCGGTGGAGCGGGACCTGCTGGTGGTCACCGACGAGGTCTACGAGCACCTGGTCTTCGACGAGGCCGAGCACCTCCCCCTCGCGACCTTCCCCGGCATGCGGGAGCGCACGGTCTCGATCGGCTCCGCCGGCAAGACGTTCTCCTTCACCGGCTGGAAGGTCGGCTGGATCACGGCGGCACCCGGCCTGGTCTCGGCGGTCCGCTCGGCGAAGCAGTACCTCACCTACGTGTCCTCCGGCCCCTTCCAGTACGCGGTCGCCGAGGCACTCGCCCTCCCCGACAGCTACTTCGCCGCGTTCCGCGAGGACATGCTGGCCAAGCGGGACCTGCTGGCCGCGGGTCTGGCCGACGCGGGCTTCGAGGTCTTCAGGCCCGCCGGCACCTACTTCATCACCACCGACATCCGCCCCCTGGGCGAGAGCGACGGCTTCGCCTTCTGCCGCGCCCTGCCCGAGCGCGCGGGCGTCGTCGCGATCCCGAACGCCGTCTTCTACGACGACCGGGAAGCGGGGGCACCGTTCGTGCGGTTCGCGTTCTGCAAGCGCACGGAGGTCCTGACGGACGCGGCGGACCGGCTCCGCAAGGCCTTCACACGCTGACCACGGGGCACAGTGAGTCCGGGTCGCCGGCGGGAGGCCGACCCGGGTCGGGGCTGTTGACCCACGGACACCGAGCACACAGTGCTCGCTTATGCCCGGTTTCCCATGCAATGTGCTGATGTGACCCAAGCCAGCACCCTCGCCCCGCCCACCGTCACACAACCCGGAACCCACCTCCGGACCACTCTCCGGCACCCCCTGGTGGCGGCCCTCGGGCTCTTCGCCGTCGCCCGGCTCACCGGGCTCGGCGTGGTCGCGGTGACCGCGTGGGCCACCGGTCACGGGCCGCTCGCGCTGCTCGGGCGGTCCTGGGACTCGCGGTGGTATCTGGGGATCGCCGCGCACGGGTACGGCCGCTCGCTCGACGTCCGGCCGGGTGTCGTCTTCAGCGACCTGGCGTTCTTCCCGCTGTATCCGGGGCTGGTCCGGGCCGTGACCGCGCTGACGCCGCTCGGCTGGGGCGCGGCCGGCCTGCTGGTGTCGTGGACCGCCGCCGCGGTGGCCGCCGCCGGCATCCACGCGCTCGCCCTACGTCTGCACGGACGCGCCGTGGCCGCCGCCCTGGTCCTGCTGTGGGGCCTGCTGCCGCACTCGGTCGTGCTGTCGCTGGCGTACACGGAACCGGTCCTGACGGCCTTCGCCGCGTGGTCGCTGTACGCCGTGCTGACCGGGCGGTGGGTGTGGGCGGGGGTGCTGGCCGCCCTCGCCGGGCTGTCCCGGCCCAACGGGTTCGCGGTCGCGGCGGCGGTCCTCGTGACGGCCGCGTACGAACTCGTGCGGGGCCTTCGAACAAACCGGGGTCTTCGAGAACACCAGGGCCTTCGGACAAACCGAAAAGTTACCCACAGGCTGTGGACGGGCGCCGCGCTCGCCCCGCTGGGCTGGCTGGGGTACGTGCTGTGGGTGGGCCGGCGCGAGGGTGATCCGCTCGGCGGCTACTTCGCGGTGCAGCGCCGCTGGGGCTCCCGCTTCGACCTCGGCCGGGGCTCACTGCGCTTCGTACGGCACCTGGTGCTCCAGGGCGACCGGCTCGTCTTCCCGATGGCACTGCTGCTGGTCGCCGCCGCCGTACTCCTGTACGCCCTGCTGCTCGCCGACCGCGCCCCTCTTCCGCTGCTGGTCTACAGCGGGGTCCTGCTGCTGGTCGCGCTCGGCGGGTCGGGGTTCTTCGCGTCCAAGCCGCGGTTCCTGCTGCCCGCCTTCCCGCTGCTGCTGCCGCTCGCGCGGGCGCTGGTGCGAACGGCGAGAGCCCGGCCCTGGCACGCGGCCGTGGTGGCCGGTGCCCTGGCCGGGCTCTCGTTCGCCTACGGCGCGTATCTGGTCGTGATCGCCGACACGCCGCTGTAGCGGGCGGAACGCCTACTCGTCGTCCTCGGGCTTCTCGGCGTCGTTGACCTCCTCCTCGAGGCCGAGCTGCTCGACGAGCCACTTGTCGAACTCGATGGCGGCGCGCACCCAGCTGACCGTCGAGGAGACGAAGTGCTCCAGGCTGACGCCGGTGCCGATGAGCATCTGCGCCTCGCCGATCAGGCGGACGGTGCCGTCGTCATGGGTGTGGCTGTAGACCTTGGGCCACAGGGTGCGCCGGTTCCAGTCGTCGATGGACTCCAGCAGCTGCGGCTTCTCGTCGATCTGGTGGGGCCGGTCGTAGAACGTCCGCACCGAGAAGACCTGCTGGTCACCCTCGCCACGGAACATGAAATACGTACGGAACTGCTCCCACGGCGCCGCGAGGTCACCCTCGTCGTCGACGACATACTTCAGCTCCATCTGGTCGAGGAGCTGCTTCACAAGATCCTGATCCGGGACGACGGGGCCCGCCGGTCCTTGCTGCGGCTCGGGCTGGCCCCCGAAGTTCGGAATCGAGGACGGGTCGATGGTCACCGTGAATTTCCCTTCGTACGGATTCCGCCATCCTCCCCCATCCGGGGAGGGGGGTGGCAAGCCCCGACAGACCCTGTCCTCCCAGGGCTGACATGATCCGGACAGACCTGGAAAGCACGTGTCGAGGAAACGGGGAAGACATGACACAGACGCAGACCGAAACGGTGGCGGAACAGGCCGAGCCGGGCGGGACCCGATGGGGGGTCTTCCTGGCGATCGTGGCCGTGCCGACGCTGGTGGTGGCGGGCCTGATCGCGCTGGGGATCGCCTGGCTGTTCACCGACGACTCGGTCGAGCCCGACGTGAAGAAGACCTCGTGCGCCGAGGCCCTGGCCTTCGGCGGGGCAAAGCTGCCGGCGGGGACACGCCACGCCTGGTGCGGGCTCCAGGCCGGGCCGGAACCCCGCTACGAGGCGCGTTTCCTGATGCCACGCGGCGAGATCGACGCCTGGGTGGCGGCAAGCTTCCCGCAGGGGCCGGAACTGCGGACCGCGCAGTGCGGCGACGCCCAGGTCGACGCGTGTCTGAGCGCGGGCCCGGTCGCAGGAGAGCGGGCCTCCGTGCAGATCGAGATCATCCACGACAGCCGCAAGTGGTCCGAGGTGCGGTTCGAGGCGTTCACGCTGTGAGGGGAGGGCGGCGCCGCCCCCGTGCACGCTGTGAGAGGACGGCCGCGCCGACCCTCGTTCACACTGTGAGGGCAAGGCAGCGCCGACCCCCGTTCACGCTGTGAGGAGGGGGCGGAGCCGCCCCCTCCTCACCACGCCCGTCAGAGCGTCTTGCCGGTCGCCGGGCCCACGATCAGGCCGTCGCCGAAGGCGTCCACCCGGACCGTGTCGCCGTCCTTGACCTCGCCCGACAGGATCTCCTTGGCGAGCCGGTCGCCGATGGCGGTCTGGACGAGGCGGCGCAGCGGGCGGGCACCGTAGGCCGGGTCCATGCCCTCGTCGGCGAGCCAGGCCAGGGCCTCGTCGCTGATCTCCAGGGCGAGCCGGCGCTCGGCGAGGCGCTGGGCGAGCCGGTCGATCTGCAGCCGCGCGATCCGGCCGAGCTCGTCCTTGCTGAGGGCGGAGAAGACGACGAGGTCGTCGAGCCGGTTGAGGAACTCCGGCTTGAAGGAGGCCCGCACCACCTCCAGGACCTGTTCCTTCTTCTCCGCCTCGCTGGTGATCGGGTCGACCAGGAACTGGCTGCCCAGGTTGGACGTCAGCACCAGGATCGTGTTGCGGAAGTCGACGGTACGGCCCTGACCGTCCGTCAGACGCCCGTCGTCCAGCACCTGGAGCAGGACGTCGAAGACCTCCGGGTGGGCCTTCTCCACCTCGTCGAGGAGCACCACGCTGTACGGCCGCCTGCGCACCGCCTCCGTCAGCTGGCCGCCCTCCTCGTACCCGACGTAGCCGGGAGGCGCGCCGACGAGCCGGGCGACGGTGTGCTTCTCGCCGTACTCGCTCATGTCGATGCGGACCATCGCCCGCTCGTCGTCGAAGAGGAAGTCGGCGAGGGCCTTGGCGAGTTCGGTCTTGCCGACACCGGTGGGGCCGAGGAAGAGGAAGGAGCCGGTGGGCCGGTCGGGGTCGGCGATACCGGCCCGGGTGCGCCGTACGGCGTCGGACACGGCCCGCACGGCCTCGCTCTGGCCGATGAGCCGCTTGCCCAACTCCTCCTCCATGCGCAGGAGTTTCTGCGTCTCGCCCTCCAGGAGGCGGCCGGCCGGGATGCCGGTCCAGGCGGCGACGGTGTCGGCGATGTCGTCGGCGCCGACCTCCTCCTTGACCATGGTGTCCTTGGCGGCCTCCTCCTCGGCCTCGGAGGCGGCCTCCAGGTCCCGTTCCAGGGTGGGGATCTCGCCGTAGAGCAGCTTGCTGGCGGTGTCGAAGTCGCCGTCGCGCTGGGCGCGTTCGGCCTGGCCGCGCAACTCGTCCAGCTTCTCCTTCAGTTCACCGACCCGGTTGAGGGACTGCTTCTCCTTCTCCCAGCGGGCGGTAAGGCCCCGCAGCTCCTCCTCCTTGTCGGCGAGGTCGCGGCGCAGCCGCTCCAGGCGCTCGCGGGAGGCCGGGTCGGTCTCCTTGACCAGCGCGAGCTCCTCCATCTTCAACCGGTCGACACCGCGCTGGAGTTCGTCGATCTCCACGGGTGAGGAGTCGATCTCCATCCGGAGCCGGGAGGCGGCCTCGTCGACGAGGTCGATGGCCTTGTCGGGCAGGAAGCGGGAGGTGATGTACCGGTCGGAGAGGGCCGCGGCGGCCACCAGCGCGCTGTCGGCGATCTGGACCTTGTGGTGGGCCTCGTAACGTCCCTTGAGCCCGCGCAGGATGGCGATGGTGTCCTCGACCGAGGGCTCGGCGACCAGCACCTGCTGGAAGCGCCGCTCCAGGGCGGGGTCCTTCTCGATCCGCTCGCGGTACTCGTCGAGGGTCGTCGCGCCGACCATCCGCAGCTCGCCGCGGGCCAGCATGGGCTTGAGCATGTTGCCGGCGTCCATCGAGGAGTCCCCGCCGGCGCCCGCACCCACGACCGTGTGCAGCTCGTCGATGAAGGTGATGATCTGCCCGTCGGAGTCCTTGATCTCGGCGAGGACGGTCTTCAGCCGCTCCTCGAACTCACCGCGGTACTTGGCACCGGCCACCATGGCGCTCAGGTCGAGCGAGACGAGCCGCTTGTCCTTGAGCGACTCGGGCACGTCGCCCTTGACGATCCGCTGGGCGAGCCCCTCGACGACGGCGGTCTTGCCGACACCCGGCTCGCCGATGAGGACCGGGTTGTTCTTCGTACGGCGGCTGAGCACCTGTACGACCCGGCGGATCTCCTGGTCGCGGCCGATGACGGGGTCGAGCTTGCCGTCGCGCGCGGCGGCGGTGAAGTCGGTTCCGAACTTCTCCAGGGCCTTGTACTGCCCCTCGGGGTCGGCGGTGGTCACCCTGCGCCCTCCTCTGGCCTTCTGGAAGGCGTCGATCAGCTTCTTCGGGGTGGCGCCCTGCTGGGTGAGCACCTCGGCGGCCGGTCCGCCCTTGGCGGCGATGCCGATGAGCAGGTGCTCGGTGGAGAGGTACTCGTCGCCGAGATCCTTGGCGCGGGCCTGCGCGTCGGCGATGACGGAGAGCAGGTCGCGGTTGGGCTGCGGGGGCGCGACGGTGGACCCGGCCACGCTCGGCAGCGAGCCGAGCGCCTTCTCGGCCCCGGCCCGCACGGCGGCCTGGTCGGCGTCGACGGCCGCGAGCAGATCGACGATGTTCTCGTTGTCCTGCCCCTGGAGCAGAGCGAGGAGCAGGTGGGCGGGGGTGAGGTCCGGGTGTCCCTCGGTCACGGCCCGGTTGCTGGCCGCGTTGATGGCGTCCCGGCTCCGGTTGGTCAGCTCGGCATCCACGTGTCCGTACTCCTCCTCGGGTGTCAGCTCCTGCACCGACTCTGCACTGACTCAGTCAGCGTACATAAAGTTGAGTCTATTCCACTCAAGGCCATCCGTGGCAGGGATGGGGGACTAGCGTCCCGGCATGACCTCCTACGCCCAGGATCCGGGTGCCCCGGACCCGTCGTTCCTCAGCTTCTGGCGCGAACGGCATCTGTGCACGCTGACGACACCCCGCCCGGACGGCAGTCCGCACCTGGTGCCCGTCGGGGTGACATACGACCCGGAGGCCCGTCTCGCTCGGGTGATCGCGAGCCGGACGAGCGCGAAGGTGCGGCACGTGCTGGCGGCCGGCGAGGGTGGGGCACGGGTGGCGGTGTGCCAGGTGGCGGGGCCGCGCTGGGCGACGCTGGAGGGCGTGGCGCACGTCAGCACGGAGCCGGAACGGGTGGCGGAAGCGGTGCGGCGGTACGCGGAACGCTACGAACGCACGCCGTTGCCGAACCCGCTGCGGGTGGTAGTCGAGATCTCGCTCACGGGAGCGATGGGGCGTTTTTGAGCCACGACTCGATCATGCGATAACCGGAAATGTCGCCTGAAACTGCAGCGGCGTCACCGTGTTCAGGTCACGGTGACGCCGCTGCGGGGGGAAGCACCTGAGCGATCTGTTACGACGGGGGAATCGCGTCAGGCACTGCGGGGGGTGGCTGAGATGGTCCGCGGGGTGGGGGTTTCCGGTTCCACCAGCCGATGGTCTCGTTGGTCCAGGTTCACAAAGATCATTCCGTACCGGATGGCACACCGAACAGGCTGCGGCGCCCCCCGAGGCCGCCGCAGACACCGGTACGCCCGTACGTCCTCGTCCTCGTCCCGCGTGACGACCACCGGTTCGCCGAAGACGGTCACCATCAACGAGTCACCGGGGTGGGGGATCGCGGTGACGAGGTCGATGAAGTGCCATCCGGAGCGATAGGCGGTGGCCATTTCCCTGCGGAAGGAGCGGTCGTCGGGTGGAGTAGTCATGTCAAGACCAGATGCTGTCGGCAGGGAAGAGCTGAGCACTCTCGTCGGCAGGCGCAGTCGACGCCACCGCCACTGTCCCGGCATCGCCGGCTTGCGCATCACCCTTCGCAGCAGAGAGGCCACTCAGTGTTCCGAAGGCCACAACGGCGGAGAAGGCGGCGACAAGCACCGAGCGAAGCATTCTCTTCCTCATAGTCGGCTTCGTCCTCACTTGAAGGTCCCCTCTTCCCCCGTCGGATAAGACGATGGCTCATTCAGGCACTTCATGGCCACACAATCAGTGCATCATGTTCCTGCATGTTCAGGACCCTGGGGGGTGGAGATTTGACAACAAATCGGACCAACGCGACACATCCCCATGCGATCACTGAACTGTGTGCAGAGGGGGAGCGCCTGTACGCCAGCGCCCTGCGCACGGGCCGCATCACCCGCGCGGACGTGGAACCCGCGCCCTGCCTGATGGAATACGCCCTCCTGCACCCCGATCCCGACGACGCGAACTGGCTGCGTCCGGTTCCCCCTTCCGTCGCACTGGCCCAGCGCCTCAACCCGATCGAACGCGAGATCTCCGAACGCCGCCGGACCTCGATCGAGCTGGCCGAGGTGTTCGAACCCTTCATGACGCTCAGCGCACAGGGGGCGGCACCCACCCACGCCATCACGGTGCTGGAGGGCCTGGACCGGATCAACGCGGCTCTCGACCTGGCCACGGAGCAGTGCCAGAAGGAGATGCTCACGATCCAGCCCAGCGCCAACCACCCCGAGCGCAGGGTCATCGAGGGACTGGAGCGCGACCGGACCCTCACCGAACGGGGGGTCCGCATCCGGACCCTGTACCAGCACACGGCCCGCTACAGCCCCGCCCGGATCGCCTACATGGAGCGGTTCGCCGACGGCAAGGTGGAGTACCGGACCATCGACGAGCTGGTGGAGCGGCTGATCATCTGCGACGAGTCCGTCGCCTTCCTCCCCGTCCGCGACGACCGCCAGGTCGCCCTGGAACTGCGCCACCCGGGCCTGGTCGGCTATCTCATCAAGGTGTTCGAGTTCATGTGGAGTCGCGCGGTACCGCTGAGCGCCGGCGCTCCGTACGAGACGGCCCCCGACGGCATCACCGACATCCAGCACTCCATCGCCAAGCTCCTCGTGGAGGGCCACGTCGACGAGGCGATAGCCCGCCGCCTGGGCATGAACGTACGCACCTGCCGGGCCCACATCGCCAAGCTCGCCACGGCCCTCGGCAGCGGCAGCCGCGCCCAGCTCGGCTTCCTCATCGCGCAGTCGGGCATCCTGAAGCCCGACCAGCCGATATCCGGGGGAGACGACCACCCGTGACCGCGGCGCACACGCACGGAGCGGAGGAACTGTGCGAGTCGGGTCTGGCCCTGTACACCCGCGCGCTGCGCGAGGGAGGGGTACGGGCCGCGGAGGCGGACGAGGCACCCTGTCTGGTCGACCTCGGTCTGCTGCAGCCGGACCTCGGGGATCTGCGGTGGCTGCGCCCCGTCACCCCGGCCTTCGCCCTGCACCGCCTGCTGCGCGGGATCGAGGACCGCATCGCGGACGAGCGGCGCCGTGAGGAGCGGCTGACGGCAATGTTCGAGTCGCTGGTGGCGATCGACGGACCGCACACCGCGGGGGCTCCGATGATCAGCGTCCTCAGCGGTCTCGACCGCATCGGACAGGCCATCCACCGCACGGTGGCGGACGCCTCGGGCGAGGTGCTCACCATCCAGCCCCACACCAGTCACACCCACTCCCCCGCCGAGATCCACGCCGAGGCCCTGGACCGCGACCAGGCCCTGCTCGACCGCGGCGGCCGTATCCGCGTCCTCTACCAGCACACGCTCCGGCACGCCCCCAGCATCCTGGCCCGCTACGAACGACTGCACGGCGACGTCGAGGCCCGCACGCTCGACGAGGTCACCCAGCGGCTGATCGTGGTGGAGCGCGAGGTCGCGTTCATCCCCGCCAACAAGGACCGCACCCTGGCCCTGGAGATCCGCCACCCCGCCATCGTGGAGTTCCTCGCGACCGCCTTCGACCGCCTGTGGCGCCTGGCCACCCCGATGTATCCCCGGGCCGTCCAGCAACCGACCCTCAACGGCATCACCCCCCGCCAGCGGGCCATCGCCGCCCTCCTCGTCGAGGGCCACACCGACGCCGTCATCGCCGACCGGCTCGGCATGAACATCCGCACCGCCCGCGTCCACATCGCCAAGCTCGCGGCGACACTGGGCAGCGAGAGCCGGGCCCAACTCGGCTATCTCATCGGGCAGTCCGGCATCCTCGACCAGCAGGACACGGGCGAGTGACCGGGGCGGCGCACCAGGAGCACGGCCGCGAGGACCCGTGCCCGCAGGGCATCGAGCTCTACGGGCGGGCCCTGCGCGAGGGCGGGCTCGGCAGCGAGGAGGCCGCGGCCGTCCCCTGCCTCGTCGGCACCGGACTGCTGCGGCCCGACGCCCGGGACCCGGCCCGGCTGGAACCCGTGCCGCCCGCCCTGGTCCTGCACCGCATGCTCCGCGCCACCACGGAGCGCACCGCGCACGAGCGGCGGCGGGAGGAGCGGCTCGCCGAGGCGTTCGCGCCGCTGCTGCGGACCGGTGGACGGATGGACGGGCGCGGCACGGCGGGCGCGGAGGACCCGGCGATCAGGGTCGTCAGCGGCACCGGCCCCATCAACGAGGCCATCACCGAGGCCATGACCCGCACCTCCCGCGAACTGCTGTGCGTGCAGCCCAACGTGCACTACAACGACAGCCGGGGCGCCGCCGCCCAGGTCGTGGCGATGGACCGGGACCAGGCACTGCTCGACCGCGGCGCGCGCATCCGCACCCTGTACCAGCACACCCAGCGCAACATGCCGCTCGTCCTCGCCCGGTACGAGCAGCTCCGCGGCGACGCCGAGGCCCGCTCCCTGGACGAGGTCACCGACCGGCTCATCGTCGCCGACCGGGACGTCGCGTTCATCCCCGCGGGCGGGGACGGGACGATCGCGCTGGAGGTGCGGCACCCGGCGCTGGTGGAGTTCCTGGCCGCCACCTTCTACCGGCTGTGGTGGCAGGCCACGCCCATGTATCCGCAGACCGTGCACCGGCCGAGCCTCAACGGCATCACCCCCCGCGGGCGGGCCATCGCCGGACTGCTCGTGGAGGGCCACACCGACGCCGTCATCGCCGACCGGCTCGGCATGAACATCCGCACCGCCCGCGACCACATCGCCAAACTCGCGGCGACACTGGGCAGCGAGAGCCGCGCCCAGCTCGGCTACCTCATCGGACGGTCCGGGATTCTTGACCGGGGAGCGTGATCGAGGAGACGGCGTTCGGGCCGTCCAGGCCCACCTGCGCTATCCGCACGCCCAGTTGCGTACGACTGGCCGCCCCGAGCGTCTCCGAAAGGCGCGCGATATGGGCCCGGCAGGTGCGCACGCTGATCCCCAGCCGTTCCGCGATCACGGCGTCCTGGTGGCCCTCGGCCAGCAGGGCGGCGATGGACTGCTCACGGTGGGAGATGCCCTCGATGCCGGTGTCGGGCAGCGGGGCGGTGAGGGGGATCGCCAGCCGCCACAGCCGCTCGAAGACCGTCACCAGGTACTCCACCAGCGCCGGGTGCCGCAGTTCCAGGGCGAGGGTGCGGTCGGCGTTCGCGGGGACGAAGGCCACCGTGCGGTCGAAGAGGATGAGCCGGTCGATGACCTCGTCCAGTGTCCGCGCCTGGACCGAGCCGCCCATCAACTCCAGGTAGTTCAGGAGCCCTTGGCCGTGCCGGGCCACATGGGTGTACAGGTCCCGCATCCGCACGCCCCGGCCGCGCAGGGCCAGCGCCCGGTGCAGACCCTCCGTCAGCTCGTGCTCGGGGCGGATGCCACCGGGCTGGACGGTGAGGACCTCCGTCGTGCACGCCTCGGTCGCCTCGTCCATCGCGGCCTGGATCCGGGACAGACCGTCGAGAACCCGGATCGCGGTCCCCTCGCCGGCGCCCGGGACGACGCTGGGCCCCAGGCCCGCGTACCGCTCCACGGCCGCGACCGCCGCGCCCACCCGCCGCTGGCTCGCGCTGACCTCGTCGTGGACCCCGCGCAGCAGCCGGGTCATGACCTCCTGCGGTGCCGTCGGCACCAGCCAGTCCATGTCGTCGGGGTCCGGGTGCAGCAGGGCCAGTTCGAGCAGACAGGGCACCGGTTCGGCGTCGGCGCGCGGCACGCGGCCGCGCCGTACGGCCCGGGAGTACACCCGGTCCCCGGCCTCGCACAGCCGGTCAGCACCGTGTGGATGGTTGTCCGCCCCGAGCCCGGCCATTGCCCATCCCACCCCCGGTTCCAGCGTCTACCGCCCTCTTGTCCTGTTCCCCAGCGGAGCCTCGAAGCCCCCTCGGCTCCGCAACTATGCGCGGCCCGGACCGGCTCCGCAACACGGCTCCTCGGGCCGGGGGCGGTGAAAACGGCCGGTATACCCCGTTACTTACGGGCCTCCGGCCGCCCGTCTGCAACAAGCTGATGGCGCCACGGCCACCCTCACGGGTGCATCGTGAAGCCGCGGAACATCCGGCTCCGTGTGTCAACTCCCGGAAACCACGCAGTGATCACCCCGTTACGTGCCGCACTTAACGTCAGCGCATGGCGGACATATTTGACGCATACGCGTTGGCCGACGCGTGGGACGAGATGTTCGAACGGCCGGGCGAGGTCAGGACCGCCTATGAGCCGGTGCTGGCGGCGCTTCAGCCGATCGAGCCGAGTGAACTCAGGTTCCGCGCCGACCAGATGGCCCGGGCCTTCACCGACCGGGGCGTGACCTACGCCTTCGCGGGCGAGGAGCGGCCCTGGCCGCTGGACCTCGTACCCAGGATCCTCGACGCCCTCGAATGGGATCTCGTACAACGCGGGGTGAGCCAGAGAGTCAGAGCCCTGGAGGCCTACCTCGCCGACGCCTACGGACCCGCCCGTGCCTTCGAGGACGGCGTGGTGCCCTGGCGGCTGCTGCTGAACTCCCCGCACTTCCACCGGGCCGCGCACGGACTGGAGCCCGTCAACAATGTGCGCATCCATGTCGCCGGCATCGACCTCGTACGGGACGAACAGGGCGACTTCCGGGTCCTGGAGGACAACGTCCGGGTGCCCAGCGGGGTGTCGTACGTCATCGAGAACCGGCGCGCCATGACCCGCGTCTTCCCCTCGCTCTTCGCCGAGCAGCACGTCCTCCCCGTCGACGGTTACACGCAGAAGCTGCTTGCCGCCCTGCGCGCCGCCGCCCCCGACGGCGTCCAGGACCCCCGGGTCGTGGTCCTCACCCCCGGCTCCAGCAACGCCGCCTACTTCGAACACGCCCTGCTCGCCCGGCTGATGGGCGTGCAGCTGGTCGAGGGGCACGACCTGGTGTGCCGGGGCAACCGGGTGTGGATGCGCACGACACGCGGAGAGGTGCCCGTGCATGTCGTATACCGGCGTCTGGACGACGACTTCCTCGATCCGCTCCAGTTCCGCCCCGACTCGGTGATCGGCTGCCCGGGCATCCTCGGCGCGGCCATGGCGGGCCACGTCACCCTCGCCAACGCGGTCGGCAACGGGATCGCGGACGACAAGCTGCTCTACACGTACGTCCCTGACCTGATCCGCTACTACCTTTCCGAAGAACCGATTCTTCCCAATGTGGAGTCGTTCCGCCCGGAGGAGCCGGGGCAGTTGGAAGCCGTCCTCGACCAGATCGACCAGCTGGTCGTGAAGCCGGTCGACGGGGCCGGCGGGCAGGGCATCGTCATCGGCCCCAAGGCCGACCGCGAGACCCTGGAGAGAACCCGCGAGGCCGTCCGGCGGGACCCCCGGGGCTTCATCGCGCAGCGCCCCGTCGCCCTGTCCACCTCCCCCACCCTCGCGGGCGAACGCATGGCGCCCCGCCACATAGACCTGCGTCCCTTCGCCGTCAACGACGGCAACGACATCTGGGTCCTGCCCGGTGGCCTGACCCGGGTCGCCCTCCAGGAGGGCAACCTGATCGTCAACTCCAGCCAGGGCGGCGGCTCCAAGGACACCTGGGTGCTCGCCGAGGGCCCCGCGGAGCCGCCCACGCCCGCGGACAGCAGTGCGCACCTGGACATCGCCCCACGTCAGCACGGTCCCGACGGCACCCCCACCGTCGTACAGGAAGGGGCGCAGCAGCAGTGAACGACGTGATCCTCTCCCGGATAGCCGAGGCACTGACCTGGACCGGCCGCTACGTCGAGCGGGCGGACAACACCGGCCGGATCCTCGACGCCTACCTCCACCGGATGCTGGAGGACCCGTGGCGCGACGAGGACGTGGCCTGCCGGTCGCTGTACGCGATCCTCGGCGTCGACGCGGGCGGCACCCGCGTCGACATGCAGCAGGTCCTGGACCAGCTCGCCTTCGACGCCCGCTCGACCTGCTCCATCGAGGGCGCGCTCGGCGCGGCCCGGCTCAACGCCCGCAGCGCCCGTGAGGCCGTCTCCTCGGAGATGTGGGAGTGCCTGAACTCCACCTGGCACGCCCTGGCCGACCAGCGCCTCGCGGCCCGCCGTACCGGCCCCTACGCCTATCTGGAACTCGTACGGCGGCGCGCGGCCCTCTTCTTCGGGCTCGCCGACTCCACCATGAGCCGCGACGACAGCTGGCGCTTCGTGGTGCTGGGCCGGAGTCTGGAGCGGGTGGACATGACCGTGCGGCTGCTGTCGGTCCGGGTCCTGGACGCGGCCCACGCGCCCGACTGGCCGACGCTGCTGAGCGCGTCGGGCGCCGACGAGGCGTACGCGCGCGTGTACGGCGGCTTCGGCGACACCCCGCGCGTGGCCGAATTCCTCCTCCTGGACCGGGACTTCCCGCGCTCGGCACTGCACGCCCTGACGACGGCGGAGGAGTGCCTGACCGCGCTCGGCCGCCCCCGCCAGGACCCCGCGCGCCGCCCGATCGGCCGGATGCGCACCCGCCTCGAATACCTCGACCTGCACGCCCTGGAAGAACAGCTCCCGCTGCTGCTGAGGGACTTGCAGACCGCCTGCATGGCCTCCGCGGAGGCGGTGGCGGAGCGGTTCTTCCCGTACCAGGGGCCCGTCGAGTGGGCCCAGGAAGGAGCCTGAGATGACCAGCCGGCTCCGCATCAAGCACGTCACACGGGTGGCTTACGCCCAGCCCGCGGCCTCCTCCCACAACGAGGTCCGCATGACCCCGCTGACCCTGCCCGCGCAGACCACCCTGGACGCCCGGGTCACCGTCAGCCCGACGACGCCCACCTGGTCGTACTGGGACTACTGGGGCACCCAGGTCACCGGCTTCGACCTGATGGACCCGCACGGCCATCTCACCATCACGGCCTCCAGCCTGGTCGAGACCCACCCGGCGGGCCCGCTCCCCGAGCCGCCCACCTGGGCCGAGCTGGCCGAACAGAAGGCGAACTCACGGCTGCTGGAGTTCCTCGACCCGACCGTCCGCACGACCGTCCCGGCCGAGCTGGTCGAGCGGGCGCGGGAGGCCTCGGCGGGCCTCGACGTCCACGCGACGGCGGTCGCCGTGTCCGCGCTCGTCGCCGACCGGGTCTCCTACCTGCCCGGCACCACGGGTGTGAACACCTCCGCCGCCGAGGCCTGGGAGCAGGGCGCCGGTGTCTGCCAGGACATCGCCCATGCCACCCTCGCCCTGCTGCGGGGCCTCGGGCTGCCGACGCGGTACGTCTCCGGCTATCTGCATCCGGAGCGGGAGGCGGAGCTGCACCGGCCGGTCGCCGGCCAGAGCCACGCCTGGGTCGAGTACTGGGCGGGCGAGTGGTGCGGCTACGACCCCACCAACCGGGTCCGGGCCGACGAGTCCCACGTGGTGGTGGGCCGGGGCCGTGACTACGACGACGTGACCCCGCACAAGGGGATCTACCGGGGTGTCCCGGGCGGGCCGCCGGAGGTGACGGTGGAGTTCACGCGGGTGGCCTGAACGGCCGGAGGGGGCCACAGGGGCGCGTCCCCTGTGGCCCCCTTCTGACGGCTACTTCAGGCCCGCGGCCGCGCAGGCGCTCGCGTACTCCGAGGTGCAGATGTCCTTGACGGTGTAGATGCCGTCCTTGACGACCGTGCTCTTGATGTTGTCCCGCGTCAGGGCGACGACCTGGACGAGCTGGGCCGGGATGTCCTTGTTGGTCGGGCTGTCGACCCGGTCCGAGGCGAGCGCGTCGAACTGGATGCCCTTGCCCTGGATCTTCGTCACGGCCATCTCGGCGGCGGCCTCGGCCTCGTCCGGGTAGGGCTTGTAGACGCTCATGTACTGCTCGCCCGAGACGATCCGCTGCACCGCGGTCAGCTCCGCGTCCTGGCCGGTGATCGGCGGGATCTTGGTCATGCCCGCGTTCTCCATCGCCTTGATGGCGGCGCCGGCCATGGCGTCGTTGGCGGAGTACACGGCCTTGATGTTGCCCTTGCCGATCGCGGTGATCGCCTCGGACATGTTCTTCTGGGCGATCTCCGGCTTCCAGCCGTCGACGTCGTAGGTCTCGGCGATCGTCACCTTGCCGTTGAGCTCCGACATCGCGCCCGCCTTGAACTGCCCGGCGTTCGGGTCGGACGGCGAGCCGTTGATCATGACGATCTTGTCGGAGGTGTCGATGTCGGAGCCGATCGCCTCGATGAGGGAGCGGCCCTGCACCTCGCCGACGAGCTCGTTGTCGAAGGAGACGTACCCGTCGATCGGTCCCTCGGCGAGCCGGTCGTAGGCGACGACCGGGATGCCGGCGTCCTTGGCCTTCTGCACCATGCCCGCGATGGCGTGCGAGTCCACCGCGTCCAGCAGGATGACGTCGACCTTCTCGTCGATCATCTGCTGCATCTGCGCGGCCTGCTTCTTGGCGTCCGCCTCGCCGTTGGCGTAGACGGTCTTGCCCTGCTTGTTCGTGAGCTCGGCGACCTTCCTCTTGATGATCGGGTAGTCGAACTCCTCGTAGCGGGTGTTCGTCTTCTCCGGCATCAGCACACCCACGGTGATGTCGTTGCCCTTGGTCGGACTCGCCTCACTCCCGCTCGCGGCGCCGAGCGCCCCACAGGCGGCCAGCGAGAGGGTCATCGTGGACGCGGCCACGGCTATGGCGATACGACGCATGGGGCTGCTCACTTCTGATGCTTTCCGGACGCGGGCGCGGCATTGCGGCCCATGTGACTGAAAAGCCAACGCGGGGCCGCCCATCGACGTCAAGCGGAATCACTTAACGAGTGCGCAACGCCACTCTCCGCCGATGGTGTGAAGACTTGGCGCGAACACTAGTACAACCAACTTCACACCTCGCGAGTCGTGATCACAGCAGCCCCACAACTGCTGTTCCGTGTACGACCAGAGGATCGAATGAAGTCAGCCAGACGGACGACCGCCAGCGCCGTCGTCCTCGCCACCGCCGGCACCCTCGTCACCCTGACGGCGGCCCCCGCCTCGGCGGCCGTGTCGTGCGCCTCACCCGTGTTCAAGCGGCAGTTCTACGCGAACACGTCCTTCTCCGGCACCCCGAAGAAGACCGACTGCGACGACGCGATCGACCAGAGCTGGAGCGGCGCCCCCGTCTCCGGTCTGCCGAAGGACAACTTCGGCGTCCGCTGGAGCGTGACCCGCGACTTCGGCTCCGGCGGCCCCTTCGCGCTCAACGCCACCGGCCTCGACGGGATGCGGGTGTACGTCGACGGCGTCCGCAGGATCGACCTGTGGAAGAACGTCTCCACCACGGTCAAGAAGACCGCCAACGTGACGATCCCGTCCGGCAGGCACACCCTGCGCATCGACTACGCCAACTGGACCGGCGCCGCCAAGGTCAAGGTCACCTACGCGCCCCGCACCTCGGCCGACGTCGACAAGGTCAGGCCGCTGGTGCCGACGGGCACTTCGGTGTCGTATGACAGGCCCACCGGCAAGGCCAAGGTCACCTGGGCGAAGAACAAGGAGATGGACCTCGCGGGCTACCGGGTCTACCGGCGCCTGAAGGGCACCTCCTTCGGCGGCACGCCGCTCACCACGACCACCTCGACGTCGTACACCGACAGCGCCCTGCCGGTGACCGGCGACACGTACTACTACGAGGTCCGCGCCTACGACAAGGCGGGCAACGAGTCCGGCGGCACCGCCGACCAGGCCGTGGCCACAGTCGACCGCACCGGCCCGGCCGCGGCCACCGGGACGACCGCGCTGGGCACCACGGCGGGCAACTCCGTCACGTGGCAGGCGTCCTCGTCGGCGGACGTCGAGCACTACGAGGTGTGGGCCGCGCGCAACGGCGATCCCGACCCGGACGGGCCCGAGATCGTGTTCGGCACGTCGTTCCTCGACAAGGTCGCGGAAGAGGGAGTGCCGTACACCTACAGGGTCCAGGCCGTCGACGGCGCGAACAACCTCTCGCCGGTCTCGGCCCCGGTGACCGTCACCCGTCCCGTCGCCTCGGCGGTTCCCGCCCCGACCGGAGTCACCGGCACGCCCGCCGACGCGTCCACCGCAGTGACGTGGACGGCGGCCGACGCCACCGGCTACCGCGTCTACCGCCGTACCTACGTCAACGGCGCCTGGAGCCTGCTGGGCACCGTGTCCGGGACGTCGTACGAGGACACCTCCGCCCCGAAGGGCAAGGCCTTCTACTACGTGGCCGCCGTCGACGCCCAGGGCGCCGACTCGGTGCCCTCCACCGAGGTCACCGTCGACCGGCTCACCCCGGCCACCGCGACCGGCCCGGCCGCGCCGAAGCTGACCCTGGTCACGAACGGAGTGCCGGCGCGCGCCCCCGTCCAGGTCACGGCCGCCCCCGGCACGGGTGACGAGGGCCGCGTCCTGAAGGGCTGGTCGTGGGAGATCTCGGGCGCCTGCGGATCCAGCGGCGTCCAGTTCTCCACCACCGGCACCCTCTCCTGGACGGCCCCCTGGAACGGCCCCTGCGTCGCCGAGGTGTACGCCGTGGACGCCTACGGCCGCCAGGGCACGCAGAGCGCCTCCCTGGAGTTCTTCAGCGGCCGCTGACGCCCAGCCGCTGACGGAAGCATGAAGAGCATGAGGAAGGGGCCCGGAGAGATCTCCGGGCCCCTTCTCGTGGCTGTGCATAGTCCTTGCTGTGCCTAGTCCTTGGCCTTCTTGGGCCGCCACACCACCAGCGCGCTGGTCTGCTGGACCTCCTGGTACGGGACCAGGTCGCGGCGGTACGACGCGTGCACCGCCGCCTCGCGCTGCTGCATGGCCGCCGCGGCCCCCTCGACGGCCGCCTGGAGTTCGGCCACCCTCGACTGGAGCGCCGCGACCTGGTTCTCCAGCTCGATGATGCGCTTGATCCCGGCGAGGTTGATGCCCTCGTCCTGCGACAGCTGCTGGACGGTGCGCAGCAGTTCGATGTCGCGGGCCGAGTAGCGCCGGCCCCGGCCCGCGGTGCGGTCCGGGGACACCAGCCCCAGGCGGTCGTACTGGCGCAGGGTCTGCGGGTGCAGGCCGGAGAGCTGGGCCGCCACCGAGATGACGTACACCGGGGTTTCCTCGGTCAGTTCGTACGGACCTCGAAAACCGTCACTGCGTCGACGACCGTCCATCTCCGTCATGCTCCCTTCGCGGCCTGGAACAGCTCCGCCCGTGGATCCTCACCCACGGTCGCCTCGCGATACGCCTCGAGCGCGTCACGAGCCTTCCCCGACAGCTCGGTCGGGACACTCACCTCGACGGTGACCAGCAGATCGCCCCGGGTGCCGTCCTTGCGGACCGCGCCCTTGCCCCGCGCCCGCATGGTGCGGCCGTTGGGCGTGCCCGGGGGCAGTTTCAGCGTCACGGCGGGCCCGCCCAGGGTGGGGACCCTGACCTCGCCGCCGAGCGCCGCCTCGGAGAAGGTCACCGGGACCGTCACCGTGAGGTTGTCGCCCTTGCGGCCGAAGACGGGGTGCGCGTCGACGTGCACGGTGACGTACAGGTCGCCCGCGGGGCCTCCGCGTTCGCCCGGTGCGCCCTTGCCGCGCAGCCGGATCCGCTGGCTGTCCGACACCCCGGCCGGGATGCGGACCTGCATGGTGCGGGAGGACTTGGCCCGTCCGGAGCCCTTGCAGATCTCGCAGGGGTTCTCCGCGATCAGGCCGCGGCCCTTGCAGTCCGGGCAGGGGTCGGTGAGGGAGAAGCCTCCCCCGGAGCCCCGCGCCACCTGGCCGGTGCCCACGCACGTCGGGCACACGCGCGGGTTGCCGTTGGCGTCGCCGGTGCCCGAGCAGGCCTTGCAGGGGGCCTGCGAGGACATCCTGAGCGGGACGGTCGCGCCCTCGATCGCCTCGGTGAAGCTGAGGGTGACCTCGGTGTCGATGTCCTGCCCGCGCCGGGGCTGGACGCGCGTAGTTCCGGAGCTGCCCCGGTTGAACAGACCCCCGAAGACGTCTCCGAGTCCGCCGCCGAAGCCACCGGCTCCCTGGCCCCCGCCCTGGGCGCCGCCTCCGAAGAGGTCGCCCAGGTCGAAGTTGAAGGAACCGCCCGCGCCGCCCGGCCCCGGGCGGTAGCCGCCGTTGCCGAACAGGGCGCGGGCCTCGTCGTACTCCTTGCGCTTCTTGGGGTCACCGAGGACGTCGTTCGCCTCGGAGATCTCCTTGAAGCGCTCCTCGGCCTTGGTGTTGCCCTTGTTGGCGTCCGGGTGGAACTCGCGGGCGAGCTTCCGGTACGCCTTCTTGATCTCGGCCTCGGTGGCGTCCTTGGGGACGCCGAGGACCTTGTAGTAGTCCTTCTCGATGAAGTCCTTGGTGCTCATCCTCGACGCGCCCCCTTTCCGGTGTCCCGATGGTTCTCTTCGACCTCAGCCCTCCTCAGGGCCGTTGTCCTTGTCGTCGCCGGCCTCGGAACCGTCCTCGGCCTTGACCGTCTGCGCGCCCGGCTGCGGCTCGGCCACGGCCACCCGCGCGGGGCGGATGGTGCGCTCGCCGATGCGATACCCGGGCTGCAGAATCGCCACGCACGTCGTCTCGGTGACGTCGGGCGCGTAGCTGTGCATCAGGGCCTCGTGGATCGTCGGGTCGAAGGGCTCGCCCTCCTTGCCGAACTGCTGCAGACCCATCTTCGCCGCGACGGTCTCCAGCGACTCACCGACGGACTTGAATCCGCCGACGAACTCGCCGTGGTCCCGCGCGCGGCCGATGTCGTCGAGCACGGGCAGAAGCTCGGTCAGGAGGTTCGCGACGGCGATCTCCTTGACTGTGATCCGGTCCCGCTCCACGCGGCGGCGGTAGTTCTGGAACTCGGCCTGGAGCCGCTGGAGGTCCGCGGTGCGCTCCTCGAGCGCCTTGCGCGACTGGTCCAGCTGGGCCGTCAGGCCGGCGATCTGCGCTGTTGCGTCCCCGGCCGGGGCCGCCCCCGCCTCCGAAGAGGGGGCGGCGGCCTTCGGCTCGGCGTCGTCGGGGGTGGCGCCGGAGGGGACGTCGGGCTTCTCGTCGAAGCCCGGGGTCTCCTCCGTCACGCGGCACCGTCCTTGCGCTCGTCGTCCACGATCTCGGCGTCCACGACGTCGTCGTCGGCCTTGGGAGCCTCGGCACCGGCGTCGGCGCCGCCCGCGGCCTGCGCGGCCTGGGCGTCGGCGTACATGGCCTGGCCGACCTTCTGCGAGACGGCCGCGACCTTCTCGGTGGCGGTGCGGATCTCGGCGGTGTCCTCGCCCTTGAGCGCGGTCTTCAGCTCCTCGACGGCGGCCTCGACCTCGGTCTTGACCTCGCCGGGGACCTTGTCCTCGTTGTCCTTGAGGAACTTCTCCGTCTGGTAGACGAGCTGCTCGCCCTGGTTGCGGGACTCGGCGGCCTCGCGGCGGGCGTGGTCCTCCTCCGCGTACTTCTCAGCCTCTTCGCGCATCCGGTTGACCTCGTCCTTCGGCAGCGAGGAGCCACCGGTGACGGTCATCTTCTGCTCCTTGCCCGTGCCGAGGTCCTTCGCGGTCACGTGCATGATGCCGTTGGCGTCGATGTCGAAGGCGACCTCGATCTGCGGGACACCGCGCGGGGCCGGCGGCAGACCGGTCAGCTCGAACATCCCGAGCTTCTTGTTGTACGCCGCGATCTCGCGCTCGCCCTGGTAGACCTGGATCTGCACGGAGGGCTGGTTGTCCTCGGCGGTGGTGAAGATCTCGGACCGCTTGGTCGGGATCGTCGTGTTCCGCTCGATGAGCTTGGTCATGATGCCGCCCTTGGTCTCGATGCCGAGGGACAGCGGGGTCACGTCGAGGAGCAGGACGTCCTTGACCTCACCCTTGAGGACACCGGCCTGCAGGGCGGCGCCGATGGCGACGACCTCGTCCGGGTTGACGCCCTTGTTGGCGTCCTTGCCTCCGGTGAGCTCGCGCACGAGCTCGGCGACGGCGGGCATACGGGTGGAGCCACCGACGAGGACGACGTGGTCGATCTCGTTGATGGAGACGCCGGCGTCCTTCATGACGTTGAAGAACGGGGTCTTGCAGCGCTCCAGGAGGTCCGCGGTCAGCTGCTGGAACTGAGCCCGGGTGAGCTTCTCGTCCAGGTGCAGCGGGCCCTCGGCGGAGGCCGTGATGTAGGGCAGGTTGATCGAGGTCTCGGTGGAGGAGGACAGCTCGATCTTGGCCTTCTCGGCGGCCTCGCGGAGGCGCTGGAGGGCCATCTTGTCCTTGGCGAGGTCCACGCCGTGACCGGACTTGAACTGCTGCACCAGGTAGTCGACGACGCGCTGGTCCCAGTCGTCACCACCGAGGTGGTTGTCACCGTTGGTGGCCTTCACCTCGACGACGCCGTCGCCGATCTCCAGGAGGGACACGTCGAAGGTGCCGCCACCGAGGTCGAAGACGAGGATCGTCTGGTCGTCCTTGTCGAGGCCGTACGCGAGCGCGGCCGCGGTGGGCTCGTTGACGATGCGCAGGACGTTCAGGCCCGCGATCTCGCCGGCCTCCTTCGTCGCCTGGCGCTCGGAGTCGTTGAAGTACGCCGGGACGGTGATGACCGCGTCGGTCACCTTCTCGCCCAGGTAGGACTCGGCGTCCCGCTTCAGCTTCTGAAGGATGAAGGCGGAGATCTGCTGCGGGTTGAAGGGCTTCCCGTCCAGCTCCATCTTCCAGTCGGTGCCCATGTGACGCTTCACCGAACGGATGGTCCGGTCCACGTTGGTGACCGCCTGGCGCTTGGCCACCTCGCCGACCAGCACTTCGCCGTTCTTCGCGAAGGCGACGACGGACGGCGTGGTCCTGGCACCCTCGGCGTTGGTGATGACGGTGGGCTCGCCGCCTTCGAGAACGCTGACGACGGAGTTAGTCGTGCCCAGGTCGATGCCGACCGCACGTGCCATGGTTGATTCCTCCAGCTGACTTGAGTGGAACGGACTCAAGTGTGCACGACACGTCCGGCTCGGTCAACAGACCTGAGTCGTGCGGGCTCAACTCTTATCCGTTCCTTACACGCAACTGGGCTCTGACCTGCGTCGATACCGGACGCGGAGCATTGCTGGGCCTGATGCGAAGCAGTGCGAGCACGACGATCAGGGCGCCCGCGGCGACCCACAGGGCCCCGGTCGCGGCGATCCAGCCCAGATGCACGAGGACTGCGACGAGTACCCCGGCGAAGGCCCCGACACCCAGGACGACGGACGCCCCCTGCACCGTGAGCCCGAGCCGCCGCAGCCGGTGCGCGAGATGGTCGGGCGCGGCCCTCAGCAGCGGCCGCCCGGACAGCCGCCGGGCCAGGACGACGAGGACGACGTCGGCGGCCACCAGCGCCGTCAGCGCGAACAACACCCCCGCGCCGGAGCCGAGTTCCCGCCCCGCGCGGGTCGTCACGGCCGCGGCCGCGAGCACGAAGCCGGTGAACAGCGCCCCGCAGGAGCCGAGCCCCACGCGCGCGGGATGCCAGTTGTGCATCAGGAACCCGGTCAGCGCGGCGGCCAGCACGCTCAGCAGTACGGCGAGCCCGTCCATCACCTCCGCCGCCGCGCAGGCCGCCGCCCCGAAGGCGGTGACGACCCCGACCGTCCCGGCGAGCCCGTCGGCGTGGTCCAGCGCCTTGAAGCCGAGGGCGACGAAGACGATCCAGCCGACCGCGAGGATCCCGGCGAGCACCCCCGTCTCCTCGTACGGCACGACACACGCCGCCGCCACGGCCGTACCGCCCACGAGGAACCGGGCCTTGACCCGACGCACGTCGGCGACGAGCCCGAGCAGGGCCACGCCGGCCGCGGCGACGAGCAGCCGGCCGGCCTCGGGCCCGAGCGGGACGACACCCCGCCAGTCCCCGACCAGGGCCACCCCGCAGGTGGCGGCCACCACCGCCGCCCCGCCGGACAGCGGCATGGGCCGCCGCCATCGCCGGTCGACGATGCCGAGGCGCAGGGCGGGCATCCGCAGCAGGGCGGTGAGCACGGCGGCGAGGAGCAGGGCGGAGGTGGCGGCGAGGATCCCGTAGAGCACAAGCCCAAATTAGCGCCGTATGTACCAATTCAGCACGAATAACACGATCGGGTTTTAAGGTAACCCTCAGCGATTCAGATCACCCCGTGCCCGGCTACAGTGCGGCGGAGGATGGGGGTAGTCTCAGACGGACTGCATAAGTTACCGCTTAGTAATGACGAGATCCCTTCTCACGGATCTCGCGTAGACCCCTCGCAGGCCCGAGGAGCCCCGAAATGCAACTCGCCGCGATCATCGTGTCGCTGGTACTGACCGTGGTCGGCGTGGCACTGCTCGCGCGCGCCATCGGCCAGTTCGTCCGGTACTTCAAGCTGGGCCAGCCGGTGCCCGCCGGAAGCAGGACCGACAACCCCTACGCGCGCAGCGTGACGCTCGTGAAGGAGTTCCTCGGCCACACCCGGATGAACCGGTGGGGCATCGTCGGCTTCGCGCACTGGTTCGTGGCCATCGGCTTCCTGACCCTGCCGCCGACCCTCGCCCAGGCCTTCGGCCAGCTCTTCGAGGCCGACTGGACGCTGCCGGTCGTCGGCGACTGGCTGCCGCTGGAGATGTACACCGAGTTCATCGGTGTGATGACGGTGCTCGGCATCATCGTCCTCATCGCGATCCGCCTGTCGAACCTGCCCTCGCGGCCCGGCCGCAAGTCCCGCTTCGCGGGCTCCAAGGCGGGCCAGGCGTACTTCGTCGAGTACGTCATCCTCACCATCGGCCTCGCGATCTACGTGCTGCGCGGCCTCGAGGGCGCCATCCACCACGTGGACGGCTACGACGCCTCGTACTTCGCCTCGTACCCGCTGGTCCTGGCCTTCAAGGGACTCAGCGTCTCCGCGCTGCAGAACCTGATCTACCTGGTCGCCATGATCAAGATCAGCACCTCGTTCATCTGGATGATCGTGGTCTCGCTGAACACCAACATGGGTGTGGCCTGGCACCGCTTCCTGGCGTTCCCGAACATCTGGTTCAAGCGCGAGGCGACCGGCGGGACCGCCCTCGGCGGCCTCCAGCCGATGACCTCCGGCGGCAAGCCGATCGACTTCACCGACCCCGGTGACGACGACGTCTTCGGTGTCTCCCAGGTCGAGCAGTTCTCCTGGAAGGGCCTGCTCGACTTCTCCACCTGCACCGAGTGCGGCCGCTGCCAGTCGCAGTGCCCCGCCTGGAACACCGGCAAGCCGCTCTCCCCGAAGCTCCTGATCATGTCCCTGCGCGACCACGCGCACGCCAAGGCGCCCTACCTGCTCGCGGGTGGCGGCAAGACCATGGAGGGCGAGGAGAAGGCGTCCGAGGAGCAGCTGAAGGACGTCCCCGCCGCGGCTCTCGCCGAGGCCGAGCGCCCGCTGATCGGGACCGTCGAGGAGAACGGCGTCATCGACCCGGACGTCCTGTGGTCCTGCACCACCTGCGGCGCCTGTGTCGAGCAGTGCCCGGTGGACATCGAGCACGTCGACCACATCGTCGACATGCGCCGCTACCAGGTGATGATCGAGAGCGCGTTCCCGTCCGAGGCGGGCACGATGCTCAAGAACCTGGAGAAGAAGGGCAACCCCTGGGGCCTGGCCAAGAAGCAGCGCCTGGAGTGGCTCAAGGAGGTCGAGTTCGAGGTCCCGGTCGTCGGCCAGGACATCGAGGACCTCACCGAGGTCGAGTACCTGTACTGGGTGGGCTGCGCGGGTGCCCTGGAGGACCGCGCGAAGAAGACCACGAAGGCCTTCGCCGAGCTGCTGCACATCGCGGGCGTCAAGTTCGCGATCATGGGCGGCGACGAGAAGTGCACCGGTGACTCCGCCCGACGCCTGGGCAACGAGCCCCTGTTCCAGGAGCTCGGCATGGAGAACGTCATGGCGCTGAACATGGCGTTCGGCGAGGAGCTGGACGACGACGGCAAGGTGGTCGCCGAGTCCGCCAAGCCGAAGTCCGCGAAGAAGATCGTCGCGACCTGCCCCCACTGCCTCAACACCATCGGCAACGAGTACCCGCAGCTCGGCGGCGACTACGAGGTCATCCACCACACCCAGCTGCTCCAGCACCTCGTCGACGAGGGCAAGCTGGTCCCGGTCACCCCGGTCGAGGGCATCATCACCTACCACGACCCCTGCTACCTGGGCCGCCACAACAAGATCTACACGCCCCCGCGCGAGATCATCGCCAACGTTCCCGGCCTGCGGAACGAGGAGATGCACCGCCACAAGGAGCGCGGCTTCTGCTGCGGTGCCGGTGGCGCGCGGATGTGGATGGAGGAGCGGATCGGCAAGCGCATCAACAACGAGCGCGTCGACGAGGCCCTTTCGCTGAACCCGGACATCGTCTCCACGGCCTGCCCCTTCTGCCTCGTCATGCTGACCGACTCGGTCAACGGCAAGAAGAACGACGGCAAGGCGAAGGAGTCCATCCAGGTCGTCGACGTCGCCCAGCTCCTGCTGGAGTCCGTCAAGACTCCGGTCGACCCGCAGGACACGGCGGAGACGGAGAGCGAGCCGGAGCCGGAGCCGGTGAAGTGACGCCGGTGAAGTAACGGTTACGACGGTGCTGTTCACGGCGCCCCCAGGTCCTGCCGGGCCCGGGGGCGCCGTCGTCCGTCCGGCTCCGCTTCGGAAGTGGGCGGCGCCCAGAAGTGGGTGGCGTCAGAAGTGGGCGGCGTTCAGAAGTGGGCGGCGTTCAGAAGTGGGTGGCGATCCCGAACACGCGCCGCAGCAGAGCCATGTCGTGCCGGTCGCGCTCCGTCGGCTCGTACCCCTGGTGGAAGCGGACCTGCTGTGCGGCGGAGAGACACGGGACGACCGTCCCGCCGATGATCCCGGTCACGAAACAGGAGGCCGGATACCGGAGGGGCCGTTCCGGCTCCCCGGACGCCTGCGCGGCGGAACCGTCCCCGGCGAAGACCAGCGGGTGCAGATCGATCTCCCGGCCGCCGGGCGCGGTGACCACGAACCGCACCGGCCGCAGGTCGAGGCTCTCCGTGAAACCCGCGCCGGCCAGGGCCGCCGGCACGGCGGGCTCCTGCTCCCGCCGGTGCATCAGGTCCAGGTCGCGATGGTCCCGGGTCCGCTCGCCCACCAGTGCGTCGATCCCCCACCCGCCCCCGACCCAGACCTCCGTCCCGGCCCGCCGCAGCAGGTCCAGGACGTGCAACACCTCGTCCGCCTCCACCACGTGACTCCAGGGTCGTACGGGGCTGTCGCCGTCTGTCGAACACGTGCATCATTGCCGGGGTCGTTGTCGATGATGCTGACGAGGTGAGCGGTGCGTGTGCGGATCGTGCGGAGAGACGTGATGGGCACGACACCCCCGGGCGGCACCCTGCGCACCGCCCTCGCGGCCGTCACCGCCGCCCTCCTCCTGGCCGCCTGCGGCCCCACCCAGCACACCGGTTCCACGGACCCCACCCCCGTACGGATCGCCGACGCACCGGCCAGGCTCCCCGTCCCGAAGGGCAAGGGCAGCAGAACGGCGGACGACTTCAACGGCGACGGCCACCGCGACCTCGTCCTGGGCGACCTGGTCAAGAAGCAGGCCCACGCCGACGACGCCGGCATCGGCATCGTCTACGGCAGCGAACGCGGACTCGTCCCGGGCACACGGCAGTTGATCACCCCGCGCGGACAGGGCGCGGCCACCGACGGCCAACTCCCGGCCGTGTTCGACGCGGAGGCCTCCTGCGACCTGGACAAGGACGGCTTCACGGACCTCGTCGTCTCCACCGACCCGCCCTACGACGGCCAGGGCCGTCCCCCGGTCCCGCTCCAGATCCTCTTCGGCTCCCCTACCGGCCTCACCGGCAAGGCCGTCCACCTCACCGTCCCGGCCGCCGCCCGCGTCGGCAACGACTGGCCCGACCAGCCGGTCTGCGGCAACTTCGACGGCGACGGCGCGAAGGACCTGGTCCTGCACGCCACCGGCGGCCATCTCACCTACCTGCGCGGTCCGTTCACCCGCAAGGGCGCCCCGCGCAAGGCCGGCGCCCCGATCACCTCGCCCGGCGAGGTCCCCACGGGCCCGGCGGCCGACGTCGACCGCGACGGCTACGACGACCTCATCGTCCGTACGACACAGGGCACCGGCCCCGCGGCCGTGGTCCTCGGCGGTCCGGCGGGCCCGACCCGCACCGGGGCCGTCCTGCCGTCCGGGATCGACGTGGCCCTCGGCTCCTTCGGCCGCGGCAAGACCCTGGACGCGGCCGTCGGCGCCATGGGCGGAACGTCACTGCGCTACGACCTCCCCACCGCGACGAAGGGCTCCCTGGCCTCCCCCGGCTCGGTCCTGGACTCCGCCGACTTCGACGGCGACGGCCTGAGCGAACTGGTCTCCAGCGGCTCGCGCCTGCGCGTCTTCGAGGGCCGTACGACAGGTCCGTCCACCAGGGCGACGGTCACCGTCGAACCCCCCGCCACCGGCACCACCCGGGTCGTCGCGGTCGGCGACTTCGACGGCGACGGCCGGGCGGACCTGGCGGTGCGGACGTACCGGAGCGAGACGAAGGACACCGTGGCCGTGTTCTCCGGGGCCAAGAAGGGGCTTCTGAGCCCCGAGCCCGCCGTGACGTTCTCCACGTCGGCGTTTCTCGGTTCCTGACACCACGGGTCTCGGTTCCTGACATCACGGGCGGGCGCGAACTCCCGTACAACCCAAGACGCTCGGCAGCAAGTTCTGGCGCGCCGGCGCGGTCACCGTCCTGCGCGGCGGACGGTCCGGTCTCACCGGCACCAACTCCCGCCAGACCGACTACACCACGCCCGGCTTCCAGCGCCCGGCCGTCGAGGGCGACTCCTGGTTCGGCACCTCGGCCCTGCTGCGCGACTACAACCGGGACGGCCGCGCCGAACTCGTCGTCTCCGCACCGGACATCGGCCGCCTGCACCTCTTCCCCGGCACCGCCTCCGGCCCGACGGGCACGGGCTCGACCACGCTGCCCGTGAACGGCCTGGGCCTGGGCAACCGCGCGTTCTTCGGCGGGGCGCTGGCTGACTGAGGTGGCGGGTGGCGGGGTGGGGAGCCCCGTACCCGGGATGCGGGGTCCCGTACCCCGGGTGGCGGGTCCCGTACCACCCCGGGTGCTGGAGCCGCGCACCCCTGGTACGGGAGCGGCGCAACGTGGGCGCGGGAGCCGCGCAACCTCGGTGTGGCAGTCCCGCATCCCCGGTGGCGAGCCCCGCATCCCCGGTGCGCGAGCCCCGCATCCCCGGTGCGGCAGCCCCGTAGGGGACGGCTGAGAACTCCCTTAAGGGATGTCACAGCTCGGCAGCAAAGCCGTCCCCGGGACGCCGGGCCGCGCACACCGTCCTCCGGGACCAGGTACGTTCGAAGACGTGGCTGGATTCAGGATCGGACGCGGCCGGGACAACGGCGCTCCTCACACGCGACCGCAACAACCTCCGTACGGGCAGCAGGCGCCCCAGGGACAGCCGTACGGCTATCCCCCCGCGCCGCAGCCCCACCCGGGTCAGTGGACCCAGGGCGGCGGTGGCGGCTACGACGAGCCGGAGTACTTCGGCGACGGCAGCGGCGCCCCGCATCCGCAGGGCGGCCATGACCCGTACGCGGCGAACAACCCGGGCCACACCCAGGCGTTCTCGGTCGATGAGGACCCCTACAACCAGGGCGGCACCTACCGCGCGGGCTCGGCCCCCGCCGGCCCGGTGGGCCCCCGCCTGCACTGGAAAGAACTCCTGAAGGGCATCCTGCTCTCGCCCAAGCAGACCTTCCTCCAGATGCGTGACTACACGATGTGGGGCCCGGCCCTCGTCGTGACCTTCTTCTACGGCCTGCTCGCGGTCTTCGGCTTCGAGGGCGCCCGAGAGGACGCGATCAACGCCACCCTGTCGAACGCGATCCCCATCGTCCTGACCACGGCCGTCGCCATGGTCCTCTCCGCCTTCGTCCTGGGCGTCGTCACCCACGCCCTGGCCCGCCAGCTCGGCGGCGACGGGGCGTGGCAGCCCACGGTCGGCCTCTCCATGCTGATCATGTCCCTGACCGACGCGCCCCGCCTGATCGTGGCCATGTTCCTCGGCGGCGACGCGCCCTTCGTCCAGATCCTGGGCTGGGCGACCTGGGTGGCGGCCGGCGCTCTGCTGACCCTGATGGTCTCCAGGTCCCACGACCTCCCGTGGCCGAAGGCCCTGGGCGCCTCGGCGATCCAGCTGATCGCGCTGCTGTCGATCGTGAAGCTGGGCACCTTCTAGGTTCCCCGGCACCGCCAAGGGCTCCCGACGCACTGCGGCCGGGAGCCCTTCGCCGTTGACGTCAGGGGCGTGTGGCACGATCTTCCCCGTGGAGTGGGGGACGCTTGTAGGAACGGCCCTGGGCGCGGTGCTCGGCATCGGGGCGACACTGGCCGGCGAGCACTTGCGGTGGCGGCGGACCGTCAGGCACAACAGGTTGCAGGACCGCCGGACCATGTACGCGGATTGCCTGGTGGCCCTTCGTCGCGCACACGAGGCCATGCGGCTCGCCGCCGACGAGGACTGCTCCGACCCTCAGCTGAGGGCGGCCAAGATACGGCAGGCGTTCCAGGCGTCGGGGTGCGACGAGGCGCGAGAACGGCTCGTCCTCACGGCACCGGACGACGTCTCCGAAGCCGTGGACGCCTCGTACCACGCCCTGCGCCGCATCCGGGAGACACTCGCGTCCGGATCCACACTGGCGTCCCACGAGTACGACGCAGCCCGCCAGGCCCACGGAGACGCAACCCGCGCGGCCCGCACGGTCTTCCGGCGGGACCTGGAGGCCCTGGAGTCCTGAGCACTCCGGTGCGACCGTTGCCCCTGGGAACCGTCCGGGACGGCGATCTCGAAGACCTGCTGTCGCCAAGGACAGCACGCGGATCAGGGGGACGACTTGCTGGCGAATCTGTTGCCGGGCCTTCGCGATGTCCGAGCACCGCTCGCGACAGGCTGCATCTGGCTCCTGACGCTCTGGCTGATCCTGGAGGACCGGGTCCCGACACCGCAGAAGGCACACGGCGTATGGGCTTCGCTGTATCGCCTCGGGGACTTGATAGGTCCCACCGGAGTGCTCGCGTCCGGAGCCTTCCTCGCCTACCTCATCGGCGCCATGCTCGCCGTTCGCGTGGTCACCGTGAACGCGCGGGAAGCGCCGAAGGCGGCGAGGTTCCGCAGCGGTGGCACAGCCCTCGCACCGCGCGTGTCGCGTCTCGCGTACGACGACCTGGTCAGCTTCCTGCAGGACCAGGGACGGCTGCCCCGCTCCGCGCCGGAGGCCACCGCGGCCGTGAACCCGGAACGCGAACGCGGCGAACGCCTCGTGGTCGGCCTGGCGGTACGGGACATCCTCGGCGAGACCCGCCAGCTGCGCACCAAGCTGCTGATCGCCAGCTACGACCTGTTCAACGAGTACGACCGAGCGGTGGGCGAAGCGGAGTTCCGCAAGAACGTCGCCTACGCCCTCCTGGGCCTGACAGCCACCCTCAGCTGGCTGCAGTCACCCTGGTGGGCCCTCCTCCTGGTCGTCCCCGCCCGCCTCTACACGGCGGGAGTCGGCAGCGAACGAGCCGCCAACGACGTCATCGTCCAGGCCGTGGTGGCGGGCCTGATCACTCCCCTGTCCCTCACGGGGTCCGCGGGGGTGCCGGCCGTTCCCACGGGACGAAGCCAGTAGAGAACCAAGGCGCTGCGCACAATCGACCGACCACCGCCCCGGCGACAGTTTGTATGCTGCGGCATCACGCGACTTACCGGGGGGAACGCAGTTGCACACCACGCTCGCGAGCGACACGAACTACGGCATCCCGTTCCTGATCATCGCTGTTCCCTTCGGCATCACGTCGCTCCTTTTCATCCCCCAGCAACTGCGAAACCGTCGGCTGCGGAAGAACGGGGTGGAAACCCTGGCCGTCTGCCATGAGCGCATACGCCGCGGCGGCACGGCGGTGGAGAAACTGAACTGTTCCTTTCGGACGGCCGACGGCGAGGAGGTCTGGGCGCTCGTCACCGCCCCCAAGCCACCGCCGTGGGAGGGTGAGGAGGTTCCCGTCGTGTTCGACACCCGCAAACCCTCGTCCGCCGAGAGCGCGTACTATCTGGCCTCTTTCGGATCCCACGTGGGTCTCGCAATCCAGCTGCTCGTCGCTTTGCTGCTCGTGGCAGGGGCCGTGGCAGGAGCACTCTCCTGACACCGTCCAGTGCACCTTCGATGAGCGACTTCGCCGAGACTCAAGCCGCCATCCACGTGCGCAGCCGGGTCAGAGCGCTTCCTTCGACGGGGTGAGCGGCTCCCCCGCCTTACGCACCACAGGCAGAACACTCCACGGAAAGTTGATCCAGTCGTCCGTGCGCTTCCAGACGTACTCGCACTTCACCAGGGACTGGGACTTCTCGTAGATGACCGCGGAACGGACCTCGGCGACGGCGTCGAGGCAGAAGTCGCGTACCAGTTTGAGCGTCTTGCCGGTGTCGGCGACGTCGTCGGTGATGAGGACTTTCTTGTCGGAGAAGTCGATGGTGTTGGGGACGGGAGCCAGCATGACCGGCATCTCCAGGGTGGTCCCCACACCGGTGTAGAACTCGACGTTCACCAGGTGGATGTTCTTGCAGTCGAGCGCGTAGGCCAGACCCCCGGCGACGAAGACCCCGCCGCGGGCGATGGAGAGCACGATGTCCGGCTCGTAGCCGTCGTCGGCGATGGTCTGCGCGAGCTCACGGACCGCGGTGCCGAACGCCTCGTAGGTGAGGTTCTCCCGTACGGCGCTCATACCTGGGTCCGGTGGAAGTTGAGGAAGGAGCGGGAGGCGGTGGGACCGCGCTGGCCCTGGTACCGGGAGCCGTAGCGCTCGCTGCCGTAGGGGAACTCGGCCGGCGAGGAGAGCCGGAACATGCACAGCTGGCCGATCTTCATCCCCGGCCAGAGCTTGATGGGGAGGGTCGCGAGGTTCGACAGCTCCAGGGTGACGTGCCCGCTGAAACCGGGGTCGATGAACCCGGCGGTGGAGTGGGTCACGAGCCCGAGCCGACCGAGGGAGGACTTGCCCTCGAGCCGCGAGGCGAGGTCGTCGGGGAGCGTGATGACCTCGTACGTGGAGGCGAGCACGAACTCCCCGGGGTGCAGGATGAACGGCTCGTCGCCCTCCGGCTCCACGAGCCGCGTGAGGTCCGACTGCTCGACGGCGGGGTCGATGTGGGGGTAGCGGTGGTTCTCGAACACCCGGAAGAAGCGATCGAGGCGCACGTCGATGCTGGACGGCTGCACCATGGATTCGTCGTAGGGATCGATCCGTACCCGCCCGGCGTCGATCTCGGCCCGGATGTCCTTGTCTGAGAGAAGCACGCCCCGAGGATACGCAAGGCGCGCGGACCGACCACAATCGGACGGACCCGCGCGCCTGCTACCGATCTCTACCGCTTCTCTTCAGTGCTTCTCCAAGGCCACCGGAACGACGCTGCGAAGCCGGGCACAGCGAGGACACCGGACGAGCCGTCCGGGACCGAGGCGCTCGGCCTGCTGCATCGGGAACGAAGCGGTGCTGAACACGTGCCCATCGGCACAACGGACGACGGTGCGCTCCATCAAGTCCTAGAGTCCCTTCCCCAAGAGCCGCGTCGGGCTACTGCTCACCTGACGACAAATGCCACATTACGGGATGGACGGGACGACCCTCCAGGCGGCACTCCGGTCCCGCCCGGACCCTCTTCCACCTCTCCACCGTACGCCCCAACTCCCGCGCCCCGCAGCCCCGTCCCACCCCCCGAACGCACTCAGGCCCCACGGCTTCAGCGCCGGGGGCCTGGCATGAGGTAAGGTAACGTTGCGTTCGACACCGGTTCCGTCCGGTGCCTCACGCGGGTGTAGTTTAATGGTAGAACATCAGCTTCCCAAGCTGAGAGCGCGAGTTCGATTCTCGTCACCCGCTCCACGACTAAGGCCCAGGTCAGAGACCCGGGCCTTTTTGCTGTCGGTGATGATCAGCGGTCGCGTGCCAGATTCGTGCCAGATGGATGATCGTCGTGGTCGGGGGTCTCTGGTTCTGGCACGGCAGCAGCTTCCTGCGCTTGCTTCTCCGCTTCCTGGCGTGCCTTGCGTACGGTCGCGTCGAGCCCGGCAGCAACTTCCTGCTGTCGGTCGTCGTCGGAGTGCTGGTAGATCAGCGCGGCCTTCTCGGACGACTGGCCGGCGCGGACCATCGTGTCTTTGAGGGTGGCACCCGAACGGGTCGAGAGCGTGTGTCCGGTGTGGCGAAGGTCGTAGAACCGGAAGCCCTCGGGGACGCCGACGACCGTGCGAGCCTTACGCCACTTCCGGCCGAAGCTGCTGCGCCGGAACGGGGCGCCCTTCTCGCCTAGGAAGACCAGCCCGTCAGGCCCCTTGCCCGCGAACAGCTCCATGTGGATGCGCAGCTCCGGGCGGAGGAACTCTGGCAGGTGGACGGCCCGGGTACCGGCCTCGGACTTGGTGTCGCCCGGGGCGCGACGACCGTTCGTACGCTCCGGCTCGGCGAGGCGGACCGTGATCTTCAGCTGGTCGAGGTCGATGTCCCGGCGGCGAAGACCCGCGAGTTCCTCGGGGCGGAGAGGGCCGTAGGCGCCGAGGAAGACCATGAGGCGCCAGCGCGGACCGAGCTGGTCGGCGAGGGCATCCACCTGGGCGACGGTGGCGATACGGCGTTCGGTCGCTTTCTCCTTTCCGGCGCCCTTGATCCGGCACGGGTTGCGCTTGATCAGGTCGTCGTCCACGGCCGTCTCCATGATGCCTTTGAGGAGGCGGTACGCCTTGGCGGTCGTGGTCTTGGCGCCAGTCTTACGAAGGCGTTCAGCGCGCCATTCACGGACGCGGGGTGCGGTGATCTCGTCGAGGTCCGATTCGCCGAAGGTCGGAAGGATGTGATCGTTGAGGAGGTAGCGGTAGAGGTCCTCGCTGAGGATCGAGAGTTCCCGTTCCTCCACCCACTTCTCCGCGTACACCTTGAAGTTGACCGAACCCGCCTCCGGGTCGCGCCACTCCCCCCGCCTGATCTCCGTCTGCTTCTCGGCGAGCCAGTCGTCAGCGTCCGCCGTGGTCGCGAAGGTGTCGGGTGCTGGACGCATCACGCCGTCCGGGCCCGGATAGCGCGCCTGGTAGCGGCCGGACGGAAGCCGTCTGATCGCGCCGAAGCGGCGGCGCCTGCCCTTGCTGTTGGCCATCAGGCAGCCCTCCTGTAGCTCGGGCGAGGCCGCCTCAGCGGCTGCACGGTCCGGGCCTGGATGAACTCCTCCACCGCGCTCTCCGGAATGCGCACATGCCGGCCGAGCTTCACGTACCGGATGCGCCGTTCCTCGATCAGCCGCCGGGGAAAGCGGGCGGTCGTGCCCAGCAGCTCGGCGACCTGGTCGACGGACAGGTAGCGATCGGTCATGCGGTGGGTTCTCCTTCCGTTCCGGGGGCGGGTTCGAGGGATTCGGACAGCCAGGCTTCGGTGTCAGTGAGGCCGGTACCGGCGAAGACCCAGTGGGCGAGGACGTATGTCGTCTCCGGCTGAGGGCTGGTGGCTGTTGCGGCTTGGGCGCGGCGCCATTCGGCGCGGGCGTTGCGGAGGGCGCCGAGGGTGGTGGAGTAGCGGCGGGACTTGGTGGAGAAGTGGCCGCGGAAGCCGAGCATGTGGGCCCAGGCGCGGAGGCGGAGGTGTTCGAGGCTCTTGCGGGCGCCGAGGGTCCAGGCGGTTCGGATGAGTTGGCGTGCGTGGTCGCTGATGTCGAGCTGGGCGAGTTCGGCGACGAACTTGAGCGGGCGGTCGAGAGCTCCCGTCGCGGTCTCGGCGCCTTTGGTGGCGTACTTGGCGATGTAGGCGGCGACGGCGCGTTCGGTCAGCTCCTGGCCGTCGTTGAAGTCGGCGGATCGGATGGTGCGGACGTCGAGTTGGCGGCCGAAGGTGAAGGTGTGAGTGCGGCCGTCGATGACCGGGCCGTTGACGCGCACCTTGGAGGCGGCGGTTTGTATGGCGTCGGTGAGGAGTTCGGCCGTGGCCCATGCGGGCGGTGAGGTGTTGCCGCCTCCCGGGCCGTCGATGCGGATGACCGCATGGAAGTGGACGGCTCCGCGCTTCTGGTACTCGGCGACCTTGGCGAAGGAGACGCGGGCGTGATCGCGGAGACGTCGTTGTGAGATCCCTGCGCGCTTGGCGACCTCCCGGCGGAGGTAGATCGAGAAGCGGCGCCAGAGGGCGCCTGCGTGGGCGTTCCAGAGAACGGCGGCTTCGTAGTCGTAGGTGTCGGGGTTGAGTGGAGTGCCGAGGGTGTCGTCCTCCTGGTCGTGGTGGAGGCCGCAGCGGCAAGGGCGTCCGTCGGTGCGGCGGTTGTGGACCGGGCCGAAGCCGGGGGCGGTGAAGGTGGCGAACACGCGGGGGTGGGTGCCGACCTGTTCCGGGGTGCCCTTGCCGCCGCGCAGTCCGGCGGTGATCAGGTGGAAGGTGTCGCGGCGGTAGACCTCGGCGCAGGCCGGGCAGCGGGTGACGCGGCGGTTGTTGCAGCGGACGAGGAGTTGGCCGGCGGGGAGGCTGGTCGAGTCGAGGTGGTGGAGGATGCGGCCGATCTCGCCGGTGGTGGTGTCGATGTCGTATTCGGTGCGGTGGCCGTCGAGGCGGATGGGGTGGGTGCAGCCGCCGAGGCCGGAGAGTTGCCGGAGGATACCGGGGAGGGTGCCCTGGGCGGCCAGGTTCGCGAGTTCCGGCATGGGGGCCGGGGTGGTGCGGGTGAAGATGGCGTTTCCCTTCTGACTGGCTCGGTCGGGAGGAAGGCCCCGGGGCGGCGTAATGCTTGGTCGTGTGCCGTCGCCCCGGAGGCCGGGCAGGTCTAGCGGCGGTGCTGGTCGCGGAGCATCGAGCGCAGGACGATCGCGGCCACGGCTACGGAGATGGCCGTGACGGCGACGGCGGCCAGGAGCGCGGTGAGGACGACTCCGCCGACGACCAGGACCGCAACCGTCTTCTGATCGATGGACACCGAGGGCAGCGAGCGGCGTGCGGGTGCCGTGTCGGTCGTTGCGGTGTGGGTGTGTGCGGGCGGCGGGGTCGGGTTGTCGGGGTACCTGGGGAGGAACACGGCCCGGACTCCTTATCTACTCGTCTAGATGTGTCAGCTGTTTATGACGGTCACGCCGGAGCGCGTGCCGGACTCGATGGCGGGGGCGAGGAAGGTGTGCGAGAGCCAGAAGCCGAACAGGGCGATCAGGACGACGATCCAGGTGCGGACGCCGAGGAACTTGACCGCTCCCCAGGCGAAGAAGCCGAGGACGACGACAAGCGGCAGGCTGACGGTCACGGGAGGGTGGGTCCTTTCAGCGGACGGGGCAGCGGTGGGTACGGGCGGCCAGTTCAGCGGCGGCGCGGCTGTCGTAGTCGGCGGAGAAGTTGCAGCGCGGGGCCGTGCAGGCGGCGGTGTGCTTCTCGCGACCCCTGCCGTCGTAAGAGGTGGCGACCTGAACAGGGCCGATGCGGGTGACGTTGCGGAAGCGGCGGTTGGCGGTCATGTGCGGGCTCTCCCTTCAGAGTTGGGTGGCGATGGCTTCGGCCAGGGGTGCAGGGACGCCGAGGCGGGCGCGGAGGGTCGGGGTGTCGATTGGTGCGCCGGTGCGGGTGTGGTGTTCGGCGGCGACTTTGCGGGCGTGGTCGACCAGGGCGGTCGGCACCGAAACGGGCGGGGTTGACGGGGATGGCTCGATGGCGGCGGGTTGGGCGGGCGTTTCGGGTGTGGCTTCGGGCTCGTCCTCCTGGTCCTCGATGAGCTCTGTGCCGTTCTCGTCGGTGGTCTCCTTGGGCGCCGAGTGGGCGAGGAGGGTCCCGCCGAGGAAGGCGACCGCGGGCCAGCCCGCGACGAGGATGCGCAGCCAGGCCGGCACGTCGGTCATGTCGAGGAGTCCGGCGGTGGCGACGTTGGCGCCGAGGGAGGCGGTGAGGGCGATGACGAACCAGCACCAGGCCGCCGCTTTGGCCGTACCGGTGCGGAGTCGACGCCATGCGGCGACGAGCAGCAGGTCAACGCTGATCGGGTAGGCCCACGCCTTCCATCCGTCCTGTCCGGCCGCCATGGCGATGTCGTGGATGTGGGCGAAGGACAGTGCGCCGGCGATGAGCGCCTGGACCAACACTGCATCGACACGAGCCAGATGAGCGCGCACGGTCCGGCTCCTTTCGGTTTCGGGCATGGCAGGGGTAGGGACGTGGCGTGAGGCGGTCACGCCGACCGGGTGAAGAGGGGGTGCGTCAGTCGGTCACCGGGTGCGGCAGGACTGCCGGGGCCGGAGTCTCGACGAGGCGTACAGGGATGTCAGGCCGGAAGGGCTTGAGCGCGGCCAGGTCGGGCACCAGGTGCGCCGATTCCCGGCAGATCTCGGCGGCGTCGCCGAGGGAGAGGTAGGGCGTGCGGATGCGGGACCAGCCGCCGGAGGTGTCGCCCGCGACGGCGAGGCCGGGCAGTTCGGGGGCGATGGCGCAGGCGGCGGAGACCGCTTCCGGGGCGATGTCGCCGAGGGCCATCTTGGCGGAGGCTTCGTCGTTGACGCGGTGGCAGACCCGGCCGGTGAGCTGGGCCCGGAGCATGGTGGCGCCCTTGCCGAGTTCTGCGCCGAAGCGTTGCCCGCAGACCTCCAGGTAGATGCCAGCCGCGCGGCCGAGCTGGGCGAGGCGGATGAGCTGGGTGACCATCTCGTCCCGGCGTTCCTCGTCCTTGCGGGTGGCGGTGAGGAAGAGTTCGGCCACCTCGTCGACGAACAGGACGACGGGAGTGGGCCGTTCACTCTCGGGCAGGCCCCAGATGTCGGAGGTGATCTCCTCGTCCGGGGTGTCGGGCGCGATGCCCTGCCGGGCCTTGATCAGGTCGTATCGGTCCTCCATTTCCTTGACCAGTGCGGGCAGCAGCTCTGCGGCTTCGTCCGGGTCGGTGGCGAGGGCGGACAAGCGGGCGGCGAAGGGCGCCAGCTCGACGCCCCGCTTGCAGTCGATACCGACGAGGGCGACGGCCTGAGGAGCCAGCCCTGTGATGAGGTGGCGCAGGTACATGGACTTGCCGGACAGGGTGGCGCCGAGGGTGAGTTGGTGGGGAACGGTTCGGTAGTCCCGTACGAAGGGCATGGCGTCCTCTCGCAGGGCGACCGGCACCTTGAGGAACCCGGAGTCGGTCTTGCGGGGCATGCGCACCCTCCGCAGCACGTCGTAGCCGACGAGGCGCAGTTCGACGACACCCGGCTTGACCGTGGTGACGTAGACGGCGTGAACGCCCCAGGCGTGCCGCAGCCGTTCGGCCGAGGCCGCGACATCGGCGGGTTCCTGCCCGGGTGCCAGCCGCAGCCGGATACGCAGCCCGGTCGAGGTGGGACGGATGAGCCCCCGGCGGGGCGGGACCGGCCGGACCTCCCGCCGAGTAGTGGCCTTCACGGCGAGGACCCGCAGCCGGGACGGAGCCACGGTCAGGCCGCACGCCTCCATGACGGAGCTGTACGAGCTGAGCAGGCGGGCAGTGGATATCGGGCCGCCGACGGCGGACCAGTAGACCGCCGGGTACTTGGCCCGGGTGTAGGCAGCCCCGCCGCCAAGCGCGGCGAGGGGACCACCCACCTCCAGGAGCGTCGTCAGGTCGGTCATCAGGCAGTGGCCCCCATGGCGGCCGGGAACGCGGCCGGAGTGATGGCGGCAGCCCGGAAGGCGATGCCGTGCCGCTGCTGCCCGTTGAACACCGACTCCCACGGCCGGGCGACGAGCCCCGGCAGCGAGACCGGAGCACCCAGGTTCAGGCCCTCGGAGACACCGCCCTCGGGCAGGGTGACCTTGATCAGCGAGGACTCGCCGTCCTCGATGTAGACGACGCCGAGCGTCATCAGCGCCTCACCACTGACGGCGTCCTTGGCGATCTCGCCGGTCTGACGGTCGCGGACCTTGGGCTCGGGAGCCTCGGTGAGGAGGATCGTGGCGGCGGAGGTCTCAACACGGATGGTGCGCAAGGCAGTTTCCCTATCTACTCGTCTACACATGTAACGATCTATGAACCCGATCTCCCGGGCTCACGACGATCACCCTGCCACACAACTTGCCCACTCGTCTATACGAGTATGCATGCTGAGGTGTACGAGTTCGGGAGGGCGTCTCAGCGCACCATCGCAAACCGGGACGATCAGGTCGCCGGAAGCTGATACGACAGCACGTAAGCGTCCGCCGCCATGACCGTGTCGCACACCTCGACGGCCCGTCCCTCGGTGTCGAAGGCGGTGCGGATCAGGTGGATGACGGGCACGCCGGAGGCCAGCCGGAGCGTCTTGACCTCGTCCGGCGAGGGCATCCGGGCCCGAATCTCCTCCTCGAAGTGGTCCAGGCGGTGACCGAGTTCTTCGAGGCGGGCGTAGATGCCACCCGGGCCGGGGTTCGGCTCGGCGATCTGTGTACCGCGGGCGATGTCGAGGGGGAGGTAGGAGGTGGCGAACTCGACCGGCTTCCCGTCCAGCAGATACCGGCGCCGGCGGGCGAGCACCCGTCGTACGGAGCCGAGCCGGGTGGAGATGTCCTGACTGGCCTTCTCTTCCTTGACCTCAAGGCTGTCGACCTGGGGATGGCTGCCGACCGTGTCCGCCTCGACGATGAAGGCGGACTTTCCCTGCTCTCGATGCCGGCGGGCGAACCGGTCGGAGGCGAGCCGCCGCACGGGGGGCCGGGGCCGGACGAAGACGCCCTTGCCGTGCTCGGCGTGGACGAGTCCTTCGCCCTGGAGGATGGAGAAGGAGTTACGGACGGTCATCCGGGAAACCCCGTAGTGGTCCACAAGCTCAGCCTCGGAGGGCAGCTTCTCGCCCTCCCTGAATCGCCCGCGGTCGATGGCCTCGCGCAGCTGGTCGGCGATCTGCCGGAAGACCGCACGATCGCTCGTGGGGTCGAGATCACCGAGCTGGCCGGAGGGAAGAGCAGGGGTCACGAGTGCACTCCTTTAGGTATCTAGACGTGTGGGCGAGTGTTGTTGCTACGGTGGAGAGCCTAGCCATCCGAGAGGGCCGAGGAACGTGAGCACAGAACGCCCGCACTCCGTGAGCGTCGCCGGAGTCGTCATCGACGACTTGGGCCGGGCCCTCCTGATCCAGCGCCGGGACAACGGCAAGTGGGAACCCCCGGGCGGCGTCCTCGAACGCGAGGAGACCATCCCCGAGGCCCTGCAACGCGAAGTCCTCGAAGAGACCGGCATCAAGATCGCCCTTCCGGCGACTCTCACCGGCGTCTACAAGAACATGACGGGCCTGATCGTCTCCCTGGTCTTCCGCTGCCAGGCCGCCGACGGCACGCCCACCACCGGCGACGAGACCCGCGCACTGCGCTGGGCCACCCGCGAAGAAGTCTCCGAGCTTGCCGACGAGGCGTACGCCATCCGCGTCCTGGACGCGATGGACGCGGCGTCTCCACCTGCCATCCGCGCCCATGACGGCGTGAAACTCGTCTAGCCCGAACCCGCTGCACATGGCGGCCTACCAGCACGAAGGAACTTGTATGCACGAGTATACGAGTACGGCCCGGGTCTGGGGGCTCACTTGCCCAGGTTTCCCGGAAGAGGTCAGCCGGGCCCGCCGCTGGACCCGCGACATCCTGCACGGATCGCCATGGGCAGAGGACGCCGAACTGATCGTGAGCGAGCTGAGCGCGAACGCGATCCTCCATACGGCCAGCGGTCGGGAGTCGGGCAGCTTCCATCTGGCCCTGGCGGTATCGGCACAGGTGATCGCGTTGTCGGTGACGGACGACGGGGGTGCCGGCAGCGCCCCGAAGATCGAGCGCTGGGACCAGGACGCCGAGCACGGGCGGGGCCTGGGCATGGTCAGCGTGATCGCACACCGGGTCGTCGTGCATGAGAGTGACGGTGGGCACACGGTCACCGCGGAACTGTTCACAGAACCGCCCGCGGGAGGCCACCCGTGCTGATGGACCAGCCGCAATGGGGTTACTGGTGCGAGTGCTGGACCGAAGACCTCACCGTCGAAGCATGGCCGGTCCTGCGAGCATCCTTCGACGCATATTCAGCACCGCAGGCCGACAGATGGGTAGCGGTCGCACTACGCACGATCTCACCGGCATTGGACCCCGACGCCTCACAGGAAGCGTGGGGGTGGCTGTACGACGGCCGCATCGCGACGAGGAAAGCACTCCTACGCGCCGAGCCCAGCACAGTGACGCTCACCCAGTCTCACACCCGCATCACCTGGACGATCCGACCCGTGATCTTCCTTCCCCTGGCAGACCGTCAGATCGGACTACCGTCCTGTGCGGACAGCTTTCAACCGCACCGGCACGACTGACGCCAGGGCGCCTGGCTCGGATCGCAACCGGCGATCACTGCCTTCCGGGCCAAGGCTCAGGCATGCTCAGCACCGTGAACACCGACAGCAGCGACGTGCTGACTGGCACTGACTGGACCACGCTGGAGCACGCCTACGGATCTGCCGCTGAAGCGCCCAGACAGCTGGGAGCCCTCCTCGACACAGACCAGGGCGCCAGAACCCGGGCGCTCAACTACCTGCACCACACCTTGCACCACCAAAACACGCTCTACGAGGCCACAGTGCCCGCAGCGTTGTACGTGGCCGCGATCCTTACGGACCCGCGAACGACCCGCGCAGTGGACAAAGACCGCCACTCCTCCCCTGGCAGCTTGCGCGCTGAGCTACTCCGCTGGATCGCCTCTGTGGCGAATGAGGTCACCGACGAGGCCGCAGTCCTCAGCAAGCACCACGGATTCCCTCTCGACGACTACGCGCCGGCCGTCGGCATCCAGAAGATTCGACCAACCCTCTTGTCAGCGTCTCTCCCGTATACCGAGGAATCCGACCGCCACGTGCGTGAAGCAGCCCTGACGGCCTGCATCCCCCTCCTCGATGACCCCCGGTTGCTGCACCACCGACAACCCCTGGTGCCCTTGATCCGGGAGGCCTTGGGTACAAGTGAGCTGTGGCGGCACCGCGAACGTGTCATCGACACCCTCAACGCATGGGGCGAGGACTCCTCGGGCCTGGAGGGCCAGCGAAACCCGTTCCTGGTTTGCGATTCCGACCTACCAGCCGACGGCTCGCCGATCTGGTCCGCCGACCGTAGCTCCACCGAGGGACACAACGAAGAGCCGCCGTTCTGATCGCCAAGGCCTTCGGCCAGTGAGTTACAACCTTCTCTACTGGTTCAAGGGCCCGCGCAAAGCGCGGGCTGGCCCCTTGGGCCTGGCCCTCTGCGCCTTCGGCGCCGGGCCTGGCCCCTGGGGCCACAAGCATGTTACGGCCCGGACGGTAGAGCCCTAGACGGGCAGGCCACGGTCAGAACGATGCCTCCGGCGGGGGGATCGGCCGGCACCGGGATGGAGGGGGCCCGTACGCGGCCGCGGGTCCGTAGTGGTGTGCGCGGGGAGCTCCCATCCCGTCCGCCATCAACCCAGGCAGAGCCGAGCAGACGCGGCCCATGGCGTCCAGGTCGTTCGTACAGTGGCGCGCTCCACCTGGACGCCATGAACCACGCCCGCTCCACGGTGTGTGGGTCGACGGCGGACGGGATGGGAGCTTGGGACGGGTGGTGGGTTAAGGAAGGGGGTCAGCTCGCAGCAATCCGCCAGATCCCCCCAAGATGACGGGGCTACCATGCACAATCACTCCATGGATCAAGCGACGGCTGCGTTACTCGGTGCTGTGGTTGGCATCGTTGGGACGACGACGGCTGCCGGCCTGGCCGCTTGGCAGGGACGCTGGGCGACCCGTACACAGATAGATGCGACTAACAGTCAATGGCGCCGGCAGATGCAGCGGGATGCGTACAGCGCCCTCATCCAGCAGGCAATGAGCATCAGCCGACTGTTCGACGAAATTGACTACAAGATCTGCAACGGGCAGTACGCCGACTCTCACACGGACCCCATGGCAGATGCGGCCGCGCAGGGCCTGCATGATCTGTCAGCTGCGACGTTTGCAGCCATCCTTGAGGGGCCTTCCGATCTAGCGGATGTCGCTGGGCCCATCGAGGATGCCCACAGGGAGTGGTGGATCAAGCTGCGGACTTTCGGCGACATGGTCGCCGAAGGCCAAGACGGCGATGAGGAACGAGCGGCAATGATCACGGCCCAAGAAGCTTCCGGCGTCGCACTGGGCCGGTTCATGGGAAGGGCGCAGGCCTACCTGAATCACGGTTGACCTCTGTCGCAATGACGAAGTGCCGGCCACATGCCAGCCCCAGATCTTCGCCTGGCACTAGCGGCCGACGCCAGCAGCACCGAACGGAGGCGAATCCCGGTGGATCGATGCGCAGTACCGGCCCCACAGCTATCAACGTACAGATCCAACGGTCACCTCGATCGACCTGCCAAGGACGAGGTCATGAGGCAAGCTTTTCTTGCAAACATCTCCTTCACGAGACACCGGACGAACACGGGAGTACGCGATGGCCGTGATCTACGTAGACGAGGCTCCAAACAGTGTGATGATGGCGGCGGCCAAGGCCCTCGAAAATGGCCGAAGGGTCTTCGTCTACGAGTTCAGCGAAGCCCATACGGAAGCCGAACGTAAAACCACCCTCGCTGAAGCGATCGATGCCGTCGAGGAACTCGACTGGCAGTTGGATCACCTGGTGTCTGCGGGCCAGTCTCGATCGGTGGAGGGCTCAGGTACCATGATCCTTTGCTTGTTCCGGAGGAAGTAAGCATCCAAGGAGTCCAGCGGTCTCGTGGACGTCAAATGGCGCCACGCCGACCCGGAGGGCATGGGCGGTCGGCAAGGGCAGCAGAAGCCGGCGGGTGCCCTTTCGAGCAGCGCCCCGCGGAGGGTTACGGGGAACATCGGTACGCATGTCAAGGTGCCCAACTCAGCCTCAAGCCGTATTTGAGATTCTCGAGGTGGTGCTCTAGCGATCGGGCAGCGGCGCTGGACTGGTCATTGAGGCCTCCGCCGACCTAGTCCGGAAGCTCTTCCAGATTAGGGTCTCCGACCACCCACCACGTCGGAGGGAAGCCGGGCAGCGGCGGTGCAATACCAAGATGATTAGCCAGCAGCCACTTCCCGTCGCATTTATGCATGAGAAAGGTAAAGCCGCCCGGTATCGGAGTGGGAAAGTTGACGAAGTAACCACCGCTTTCGCCAAGCGGGGCTAGTACCACCAAGTCGTAATCTGGGCCAACTCGGCGGCGCCTACTTGCTCCACCCAGTCGATCCGGATCGATCTCGCCCCACTCCTCCTGGAAGGCGTTGACTTCTGCAGAGGAGAAAGCATCCCACAAGTCATGCTCCCCGCGAGAACTCATGATGGCATCTGTTGTGGCTTGGAGTTGAGTCTCGTCGCCTCCAATAAAAGCTCGCGCATTCCAAAGCCAAGTCTGGATGCGGCATTTCAGCCAGTTTTCATCTGCGAGGCTCAAGGCCTCGTCGAACTCGCTAGCTGCCATGTGGCGCACGAAGCGAAACGCTACGCCAAGCTGACCATCATCTTCGTACCTGCCGTCTGAACTCATGGCGGCCATGGCCACAGATGTAACTATGGCCTGTGAGGCAGATTCAGACTGGAGAGGGTGAGCCCCCTCTGGCAATCCGCCCTCTGGGTCAGGGGGGATCTCTCTGTTTGTTGTCATTCCTAGGATTGAAATGAGCATTGAGGCGGCCAAAGCGCCTGTGACCAATGAATACCAGACGAAGCCGTCCCGGTTGAGCCAATAGGTCCATCCGCCGAACGCGAGTAGGAGGACGGTTGCGAAAATCAGAGCGCCTTTCGGGATTGGCTTCTTCGGGGCCCCAATAGGTTGACCAGACAGTCTGGCTACGTCTAAGGCGATTTTCCCGTGTAGCCAAGCGACGGCAGGAGTGTGGTCGCGTAGGATTTCATTTTTTTGAAGCTCTTCGGCCAAAGCCAGGTTTTCTTTGATCTCGTTGCGTCGTCGCCTTGTGCGGCTAGTTACGCCAGCCAGTGTTCCTGCGGCGGCGAGTACCGAGACCACTGCGTTGGCGATCCCCTCCGGAGTCATGTGTTGAGCGTACCCACCGGACGAGCGGACTGCGGCAAGGCATGGGAGCTGTCCGGAGCCAAGGCCGCCGTAGGCAACGCCGTAGTGATCGCGGATGGTGGCGACCGAGGCATCGGCCTGGTCATCCCGCACCGCCGCGAGCCCGGTCAGACCGAACTCCAGGACTGGAAAGAGGAACACAACGCCTCCCACCGCAAAGTCCGAGCCCGCGTCGAGCACGTCTTCGCCCGCATGAAGAGCTGGAAGATCCTGCGTGACTGCCGCCTGAAAGGCGGCGGGGTGTCCACCACGCGATGCTCGGCATCGCCCGCCTGCACAACCTCGCCCTCGCCGGGTGACCAAGGAACGAGCGGGTGAGCAGGTAAGTCGAAAATCATTTATGGGACAGCCCTTAGTGGACCCTTCAGCCGGCACCGCGGCTTCGTAGGACCCCTCAGAGGGCTCGTAATGCTGCACCAGACGGGGTGAGGTAACAACAACATTGTTCCTCGCGTCACACCTCGATGCTCTGCTGTCCCGTTCTGACCCAGAGGACACGTACGTAATCTATGGAGGCGGTTGTTGTAGACCCCTTGCTCCTGCCGGATTCTGCTGGAACCGCGGATCAGGAAGGAGGGAGCCCTCCGCCTCCATGCGTTCAAGGAACTGCAAAAGTACGGGGAAGTAATCGTTACGCACGCAGCGTGGACCTAGGTCGGAAAGGGCACGTGCCACGGCACTGGCCAGAACTTCCGTTATTGGATCGTTGCCCCATAGAATGACTCTCACATCATGAATAGTGACTCCAGGCAAATAGGCCCTGGTTTGCTGGGTGATCCGGTCTAGCGAAGGGCATCCAGCTCTTCGCCGCCAGAGCCTCATTAGGTGCGCGAGTTCACGCAAAGCCGTATAGTCAGTGACCGACACGGTCTGTTCATGTTCACTCGACGTATATTCATGTTCAGTCGACACGGCAATAGACCATTGTGTTGCGGAATCAGGTTGCTTGCTTGTTACGGTATTAGGTTCGCCGCCCACCTCACTACTCGCACTCAGCAACATAAGGCGAATATGACGATCGAACGTATCCCAATTGTATGAGCTTTTCCACTGAGCGGGCCGGGTGTCCATCTCCGCCAGTGTGTAGGCCAAGGCCAGGGCTGGCCCCATACTGGTTGTCTCCCCCACAAGCAGCCTTCGCACCGTAGCTGTACTGAGATCCCTTCCACAATTACCGGCTTGTTTGCTCACCTTCGCAAGTGAGGGCATCCCTGCGCCCAGCCGCAGATCAGCTAGCAACACCAGCCAAGCGCGTAGATGGCCTTCCGGGATCGAGTCAGGGATCTTCACTGCCCTGCTTGCTGATCCTGGCATCGTGCCCTCCCCCGTCGTGGAGCCGAGGACTCGGTTCACCACGATTCATCACGATTCTTTCCACCTCACAGCGTACCTCCGTGAAATATCGCTGTGAGGTGACCTGCAAGCTCAACTCACCTGCACAGATGGAGAGGTGAGCGGCATGAAGCTCGACAGGGAGTGGTGGCGCACCGTCCGATACGCGATTGAAGAGGAGCATCGGACGGTTCGCCTGATCGGCGTCCTGGTGACAGTGGGCGCCATCATGGCTGTGCTGATCATTATCAGCAACGGGTTCTCTGTGACGATTGGTTGAGTCAGGCGCCCCCTCAGAAGGGGCGCCCGTACCATCACTCACACTAAGGGCTGTCCCATAAATGATTTTCGACTTACCTGCTCACCCGCTCGTTCCTTGGTCACCCGGCGAGGGCGAGGTTGTGCAGGCGGGCGATGCCGAGCATCGCGTGGTGGACACCCCGCCGCCTTTCAGGCGGCAGTCACGCAGGATCTTCCAGCTCTTCATGCGGGCGAAGACGTGCTCGACGCGGGCTCGGACTTTGCGGTGGGAGGCGTTGTGTTCCTCTTTCCAGTCCTGGAGTTCGGTCTGACCGGGCTCGCGGCGGTGCGGGATGACCAGGCCGATGCCTCGGTCGCCACCATCCGCGATCACTACGGCGTTGCCTACGGCGGCCTTGGCTCCGGACAGCTCCCATGCCTTGCAGTCGTTGCGGTTGGACCTGCTGGGAAGCATCTGCCGGACCGAGTAATGGCACTCCGCCGCCGCGGCGGCGAGGGACAGCAAGTACTACACCAGCTACAGGGAGCAACCCGGCTGGGAGGCGGCCGCCAGCAGCAGTAACCGCAGGCCGGCCAGTCATCGAAGGTCTCGCCGCATCCGTGCGGCTGGAGGAGGTGGCTCCTGCTCGCAAGCTTCTGCGGGTCATGAACGAGGTGCCGCCGTTTCCAAAGCTCTGAGCGGTCATTGCGGGACAGCCTTTAGAGCAGTGATTACGACACCCGATCGCGCTGGGCCGTCCCTGGGCCGTCCGAAGCCGACCAACGCCGACAGTCGGCACCCGCAGGTGACCACCCCCACCCCGCTGTGGCCCGGGCTCCCCGCGTTGATCTGCCACACTGGAAGGGTTATGCCTGCACCCGGAGAACTGGCAGTGGTACGAGACGAATGCGCTCCTGACTCGGCACCCTTGTCGTAGGTGTGGCGTGTTTGGCGGGTCAGCTCGCACACTGGACGGCGAGGGGGCGCATCGATGCCATCGGGTGAGCCGGAGCATGGGTACAGGGATTCCAGGTGGTGGCCGATCTCGTTCAGGTCCGCCGGAATGCGCACACCGCCCGATCCGCCCGTAGAGGCCGATCCCTTCGTCGTCGTCTCGCACTATGTCGCCTGGTACGAGAAAGAGTTCGCTCGGTTACGGGTGATATCGCGGACCAGGGTGGACCGGGTGATCACGCTCATCGCTGCGCTGAACGCCGTGATCGCGGTCCTCGGGGTCGCTAGCGCAGCGTGGAAATATCCGTGGTTCGGGATATCCAGCACCGCCCTGGCCGGGGTGTCCGGCATCGTGGCTGCGAAGAACAACCTCTTCAGGGACCAGGAGTTGTGGCAGCTGCGATCCTCGGTCCTCGCCCGGGTACAGCGGCTCAAGCAGGAGATGCAGTACCGCAAGGCGTCCGGCGAGGAGACGGCGCGGGTTGCGGAGGAGGCCCTGATCACCTTGAACGAGATTCTGGACACCGATCTTCAAGGATGGTCTGGGGTGAACCGGTCGGTGCTGCAGGTGATGCCGGGGAGCGAACCGCAGTCTCCGTAGCCGCACCCCGTCCGCGCTACGACCCGCAACGCCTCGACAACCTCGTCATCAGTCACGGGCTCAGACTCTCAGCCCGGAGTGGTCGGACGTGCCAGATGTGTGCCAGATCCTGCGGAGAACCACGGGGAACAGTGGGGAACAAGTCGGCGACCGCCTGCGCACCCGTTCAGGGTCTACCGCAGGTCAGCGGGACAACCGCCCCCAAAGACTCCGAGCTTCCCAAGCTGAGAGCGCGAGTTCGATTCTCGTCACCCGCTCCATGTGAAACCCCCAGGCCATGGGCCCGGGGGTTCTTTGTTGTCCAGGCCGGTGGGCGGGGTCGTCCCTGTAGCCCTTCGCACGCTCGGCGCGCACGAGGTCGTCGAGCCCGCCGCCCTGGATCATGGCCCCAAGCCGGTCGGCGATGGCCCGGTCCCGGTCACTGGTGATGTGCTGGTGGATCAGCGCGGCTCGGGAGCTGCTGTGGCCCATGCGCGTCATCGGCTCCCGGGTGCCGGCTCCCGCCGTCGAGGCGAGCGTGTTGCCCGTGTGCCGAAGGTCGTGGAAGTGCAACTCGGCCGTGACACCGCAGCCTTCCGAGCCTTCACCCAGTCGTCCCTCCGCCGCAGTTGCCCGCCTCTGCGGATCGACGAAGACGTGTGTCTCGGTCGGCAGCGGCGAAGTGCTCCACATGATGCGTGACCGTGTAGACGAGTGTCTGGACCACGTCAGGTCAGGAGGTATGCCTTCAGGATCGTCACCGCGTAGGTGTTGCCCGTGGTGTCGGTCAGGGTGGATTTGAGGGATACCGAGCGGGCGTTTTCCGGGTGGGTCAGGGTGAGGGTCCTTCTGCCGTGGGTGGTGGTCACCGGGGCGGGGGACCATGTCTTGCCGGCGTCGTAGGAAACCTTCACCGTCAGGGATTTCAGGTCAGTGGCCGCCGGGCCCTGGAGGGAGAGGGGGATCGTGGTGCGGCGGCCTGCGGGGGCCGTGCCGGTCGGGGTCAGCTTCGGGTGGAAGCGGACCGTGGAGAGGGGCAGCGAGCCGGAGTCGGACGGGCTGGACGTGAAGGTCCAGGCCGCTGTCAGGCGGGTCGTGGTCGTGGCCACGCCCGGCGGGCGGGTCAGGTTCGTTCGGATCGTGTAGCGGGCCGGGGCGGACGGGAGCTTCTCCACGGTCTGGCAGAGGTCGCCGTCGTTGTCGAGCAGGGTGCTGCCGTCCGCGGTCACCGTGGTGTGGCGTTTCGCTGTGGAGGAGGCGGGGTGTCCGCTCCCGTCGGCGAGGTCGGGGACGCACAGGTCGAGGGTGTCGCCGTCGCGCCGCGCGCCGTACGGGCCGCCGGTGATCGGGCTGAAGACGCCGACGTTGTACGTCGCCGCGTAGGTCCGGCCCGCCTGGTACGACCTCGCGCTCTCCGTGCCGTAGAAGACGTCGTCGTCTCCGGAGGCGTTTCGCTGGCCCAGGTTGGCCGTCCACTTGAAGCCCTTGGGCGTGGTGACGTAGATCTTCGCGGTCGTCGGCAGCGGGAAGGGGTCGCTCACCGTGCCCAGCGACAGGGTGGGGCCGCTCCACAGGACGTTGACGATGCCCTTGCGGTGCGCGACGGACGAGCCGAAGTTCCGCTTCAGCAGGGCCAGTTCGTTCATGCGCGTGGTGTGCCGATAGCCGGTGGGGAAGCGGTCGGGCAGGTTGTGGAGCAGGTGGTAGGTGGTGCTGCCCTTCTGCCACAGGCCGCCGAGCTGCGTGCTGAGCCTCCCGGCCGGGGCGGCCGGTCCCAGGGTCGCGGTGCGCAGGTTCTCGAACGTTCCCCAGAACAGGGTGCTGTTGTGCTGTCCGCTTCCGGTGCCCACGGCGACGTTGAGCTGGCCGTCGGACATCTTCGCGCCCTGCGGCGCGGTGATCCCGACCGGCTTCGCCTTGCGCGCGTCGAAGACGACCGTGGTGTCCCCGGTCAGCGAGAGCCGCGGCCGGACCAGCGCGGAGGTGCCACTGGCGTCCTCCATCACGGTGTCCACGACGTAGTCGCCGCGCGGGACCCGCACCCGGTACACGCCCTTGGAGATCTGCTCGGAGTCCCCGAGGCTCGTGGTCCAGTACGTGCCCGAGTACCCGAGGATCTCGGTCAGCGGAGCGCTCACGGGCTTGCCGCCGCGGTCGAGGAACTTCAGGGTGAGGTCGTACGACTCGGCCTCGCGTACGACGCCGAAGGCGGTCCGTACGGCAGCGGGTTCGGCGCCGTTTTGCGCGGTGGCGACCAGCGTGCCCGAGTAGGTGCCGTCCGCCGCCTCGACGCGGGTGTCCGCGGTGAGGTCGACGCCGGCGGTGCCGCCCGCCGGGACGGTGAGCCGTGTGGTGCTCAGCGTGAACATGCCTTCGGGGGCCGTGCTGCCTCCTGGGCCGGTCGCGCCGGCCGTCAGGTCGAGGGTGACGGGGTGGTCGCCGTCGTTGCGGTAGGTGATGTGCCGGGTGACCGGCCGGTCGTCGGTGTGGGGCCACCGCTGCTTGCCGAAGGACACGGAGGTCTGTTCGCTCGCCACCACCCCCTGAAGTGCCCGGGACACGTCGAGCCGGCCCGTCCCCTGCTGGTAGACGGTCGCGCCGGTGGTCGGGGTGGTGGACGCGGTGAGCGCCTGCTTGATCCGTGCGCCGGTCCAGTCGGGGTGCCGCTGGGCGAGGATCGCGGCCGCCCCCGCCGCATGCGGCGTCGCCATCGACGTACCGGACATGGAGACATAGCCGTCGGCCGCCGGGTCGCCCAGGTAGCCGTGCGCCGCCTTCGCCGAGACGATGTCCACGCCCGGTGCCGTGAGGTCCGGTTTCAGCGCGTTGTCGGCGGTCGGGCCGGTGCTGGAGAAGTCGGCGAGCCGGTCCTCGCCGTCGACGGCGCCCACGGTGAGCGCCGATTCCGCGGCCCCCGGGGAGCCGACGGTTCCCGCGTCGGGGCCCTCGTTGCCGGCCGCGGCGACGGTGAGCATGCCGGTGCTCTTCGAGAGGGCGTTCACCGCCGCCTCGACCGGGTCCTCCCCCGGGGTGTCCTCCTGGCCCAGGCTGAGGTTGGCCACCTTGGCGCCCTGCCCGGCGGCCCACTCCAGGCCGGCGATGACGCTGGAGTCGCTGCCCTCGCCGTTGTCGTCCAACACCTTGGCGTTGAGGATCCCGGCACCGGGCGCGACGCCCTTGTACCGGCCGTCGGACCGTGTGCCCGAGCCCGCCAGCGTCGCTGCGACATGCGTGCCGTGGCCGACCTTGTCGTCGGTGCCGCCACTGCTGGTGAAGTCCTTCGACGCCGTCACCGCCGAGGCGAGGTCCGGGTGCGTGGTGTCGACGCCGGTGTCGAGGACGGCGACCTTGACGCCCTTGCCGTCGTATCCGGCCGCCCAGGCGGACGGGGCGCCGATCTGCGCGACGCCGCCGCCCGCCTCCGCGGCCGCGCCGTCTTCGTCCGCCGACGCCTTGAACCGGCCGTCCAGCCAGACCCGCGCGACTGCCTGCTCCTCGGTGAGGGCCTGCCACATGTCGTCGGCCCCGGCCTTGGGGACGGTGATCGCGGCGCCCGCCACACTGGGCAGTTCCCGGCGCACGGTGGCGTCCGCGTCCGCGACCAGTGACTTCTGGGTGCTCCGGCGCTGGGCGGACTTGCCCTCGTACGACACGATCAGCGGGAGCGTGCCGCGCCGGGTGTCGTCGTAGCCGGCGCGTATCAGGCCGCTGACGTCGAACAGCCGCATGTCCAGGACGCCTTGGCCGATCAGGGCTGCGGCGTCGGCGGGAACGACGTACTGATCGCCCCCGACGCCGCGCACGGACACCGGGACGTCCTCACGGCCCGGTGCCCGCCGTACGCCCGTCACCCGGCCCCGGGCGTCCAGCCGGACCCGGTCGCCGGTGAGGAGGGTGACGTACCGGCCGGCCGCGGAGGCGGAGCCGGTGGTCCGCGCGCCGGAGGCGGGGCTGCCGGGCGCCGCGACGGTGGCGGTGTCCTGCGTCCGTACGCCGAGGCCGGAGCCCGTGGCGGCCACCGAGACGCCCGTCATCAGCCCCGCCACCAGCAGGGCGGCCAGCGAGGCGCTTGTGGTTCTGTCGCGCATTCAGCTCACCTGCCCGGGGAGCTGCTTGTTGGCGTCGACGACCGCGCGCTCGGTGATCGCGCTGGTGTGCGTGACGGTACCGACCTTGAGGGGATTGTCCGCCGTGGCCTTGACCACCACGATGCGCTCGCCGAGGAACCGCAGGGTCTTCTTGTCGAAGATCCACTCGATGCGCTCGCCGTTGCCGGAGTCCTCCCGCGCGATCGCGACCCCGTGCCGGCCCGTGGCGTCGACCGCGTCATCCACCGAGACGACTCCGGGGATCTTGGCCGCGGCCTTGTAGAGAGCGGCGCCGACCTCGGCGGGCGGGTAGCTCTCGAACAACAGATCGCCGATCGCGACGAAGGCTGCCTGGTCGCGCGGGACTTCGGGGTCCCGGACGGCGTCCGACTCGCGGTAGATCCGCTGGAGCAGCGCGTCGGGGTCGGTCGGCAGCGCGGCCAGGGCGTTGTAGGCGCCGCTGAACGGGGTGTCGCCCTTCAGGGTGATGCCCTTGTCGCTGGTCTGACCGGCCTCGATCAGCCAGCCGTCCCTGCCGTCGAGGGAGTTCCAGACCTGGCGGGAGTGCAGCTCGTCGCTGACCGCCTCGCTCTTGTCGCCGACGGTCTTGATGTAGGTGTCGGCCACCTTCGAGGCGATGTAGATGTACTGGCCCTTGCGCGGGGTGGGCTCGGAGGTGTCGGCGGCTGCCAGAGAGATGCGTTCGAGGAGCTGGGGGGCGCCCTTGGCGTCGGCGGCGCCGATCCTGGTGGTCAGTGCGGGGCCGGTGGCCAGGGTGGTCTTGCCGTCGTCCGCCCCGCCGCCGGTGAGGGCGAGGCCGCCCACGACCGCGCCGGCCAGGGCGAAGGCCGCGGCGGGCAGGAGGATCGCACGGCGCAGGAACGGATTGGAGCGCTTCACGGGCGCGACCGGAGAGGTGGCGGGCGTACGGGAGGAGGTGCGGAGGTCTTCGTGGATCCGGGCCATCATCTGCTCCTTGTGGAACTGGTGGCGGCCCGCCGGCAGATCCCGCTCGGCGGAGGGCAGCAGACTCTGCGTCTCCGTCCACTCGGCCGGGTGGGGCCGGTGGGAGGGGCTGGCGTTCATCGGTTTCCTTCCTGTGCGGACCGGACCGCGTATCCGCGATCACCTGTTATCTGCCGGTTCGTGCGGGTGGGTTCCCTTTTTTCTCCGAGCAGTTGCGCGTCGGCGAGCTTGCGCAGCTTGGCGCGGGCGCGGGAGAGGCGGGAGCGGACGGTGCCGACCGGGATGCCGAGGGCGCGGGCCGCCTCGGCGTACTCCATCCCCTCCCACAGGCACAGCGTCAGGACCTCACGCTCGGGGCGCTTGAGCAGGCTGAGGGCGGCGAGCGTGGCGTTGATACGGCGCCGGTCGTCCAGGCGTCCGGCGGTCTCCTCGGCGTGGTCCTCGATCCGTTCCTCGGCGGCGTGCGCGGCTGCCGCGGCGCTCGCCGCGTTGCGGTAGCGACGGTTGCTGCGGTGGTGGGAGCGGGCGACGTTGGTGGCTATGCCCAGCAGCCACGGCCGCAGCGAGCCGCCTTCGGCCTCGACCGAGGCACGGCGCCGCCACGCCTCCATGAAGGTCGTCGACATCACGTCCTCGGCCAGCGACCAGTCGGCGGTCAGCCGGAAGGCGTGGTTGTACACCGCGCGGGCGCACGCGTCGAAGAGTTCCGCGAAGGCGTCCGGATCTCCGTTTCGCACCCGGGTTCGCATATCTGTGGTCACGTCTTGAACTGACTTATGGTGCGGGCGAGTTCCCGTGAGACACGTCACAGCCGTCGTACAGGTCACCGGGGCGGTGACCGCACGAGGACTCGGTGGACATGGCACCCGCTCAGCCGCGCACCGCTCAGGCTGCGAGGCCCGAGAGCAAGGCTCCGATCTGATGCGGGGCCCGGTCCGGGGGTGCCCAGGCTGGTCGAGAAGCGTCTGGAGGTGTCGAGGCCGAACGCGGGCCCGGAGCAGGCTGATCCGGCAACGCCCGTCGGCGCGGGCGGGCACTGGTCTCACCAACGGTGAACGGCGCCGTTGTCGTCGTACGCAAACCAGGCCCGGGCTTCGGCGGAGCTGCTCGCCCACGGGCCGCAACACCTGCGGACCGGAGCGGCCGGGAACCGACGGGGCCAGGGCCTCGGGCTGACGATCGCGCCGGTCCAGGCACAAGCCCTCCAGGCGCGCCCGGAACAGATCTCCCTTGCCCGACGATGCTCCGCCCTGTCCCGAGTGCAACAGCCCCTGTTGTCGCGCGGCCTGGCGCTCGCCGGGCAGGACGACGACGGCCGACGGACCTGCCGGACTTCGTGGCGGCGCCCATGTCGTCAGACGCGATGCCCCAGACCCACCCCTTGCTGCCGACGCCGACGTGGCCAAGGCACTCGGCACCAGCACCAGCACCAGCACCAGCACCAAGAAGGAGACGGTCAACACCGCCCTGCGCGAAGTGCTGGAGAACCGACGGCGCGCCCTGGCACTCACCCGCCTGCGAGCGGCGGCCGACGAGGGCGCCTTCGACCTGGAACTCTTCGAGGACAAGGGGAACTGCCGCCGGTGAACGCCGCGCAGTTCCTCATCGACACCAGCGCGCTCGCCCGACTGCTGCGCGGCGACGCCGAACAGTACGGATGGGACCAGGCGGCAGCCGCCGGACTCATCGCCACCTGCCCCATCACCGAGCTGGAGTTCTTCTGCAGTGCGCGCTCCCCGGCCGACCGCGCACAAGGCATCGAGGACATGCGCCTGCTCTTCGGCTGGGTGCCGGTCGACGACCGTGCCTACGACCGCGCCTGGCGGGTCCAGGAGCTTCTCACCCAGCGCGGACAACACCGCAGCGCCGGGACGGTTGATTTGGTGGTGGCCGCCACAGCCGAGCTGCAGGGGCTCACTCTGCTGCACCGCGACCGGGACTTCGAGTGCATCGCCGCGGTCACCGGCCAGGCACTGCAGTGGTACGGCCCTGAAGCCGGCAAGTGAGCCAGGTGCGGGCGGGACGCTTGGCCGACTGGCTCCGCACTCGCGAAACGCTCCCCGAGCCGAACATGTGAGCCGACCGAGCCGGGCACGGATCCCGTCCACTCCGGCGCTCGGGCCGCCGCGCTCCCGAACCGTGCCCACGGCGTGCCCGTAAGAGCGGGCAGCCACGGTCGACAGCGGTGCGAACCAGCTCTCGCGAGGCGGCCGCCAAGCCGCATCAGCGCAGGTCAACGATCACATGACCTTCCAAGCGCCGTCGCTTCCCGAGCTGAGAGTGCGAGTTCGATCCTCGTCACCCGCTCTTTCCCGAGCCCCAGGCCAGTGGCCTGGGGCTCGTTGTCGGGGGCGGGTGACGTGACTCAGAACACGCCCTTGTAGCTCTGCCAGCCGGTGGTGAGTTTGGTGCGGCCGCCGAAGGAGCCCTTGCCGTTGCCGTTGTTGCGGTAGAGGGCACCGGAGGTGTCACGGGAGACGACGTCGGCCCTGCCGTCACCCGTGATGTCGCCCACGCCGACGATGACGTTGTACGAGGCCCCCCAGTCGTTGAAGACCTTCACCCGGCTCTTGAACTTGCCCGTCGTGGTGCCGTCGTAGCGCCACAGCTCGTTCGACTTGTCCTGCGCCAGCAGGTCGCCGTGGCCGTCGCCGTTGAGGTCGCCGACACCCACGATCTTCTTGTATCCCGTCCACTTGGAGGCGATCTTCGTCCGCGCCGACATCTTGCCCGCGCTCGTCGCCTTGTACAGGTAGACGTCCCCGGTGGAGGCCTGACGGGCAATCAGGTCCGCACGGCCGTCACCGCTGACGTCCCCGGGCGAGGTCAGCACGTCGTACTGTGTCCAGCCGCTGGTGCCCAGCGAGGTGTACGCCGTCGACGGGGTCACCGCCGCCCCGCACGCGGGCCGGTAGGCGCGCAGCGCACCGCTGGCGTAGCGCACGAGGACGTCGTTGCACCGGTCGCCGTTGAGGTCGCCGTACGGCACGAACTTCGCGCTCGTCGGCCAGCCGGAGCCCGTTTTCTTACCGGTCAGGGTCCCGGTGCCGGTGCCGTACTGGTACGTCAGTCCGCCCGAGCCGTTGAGGGTGAGCACCTCGCCGAAGCCGTCCGCGGTGGCGAAGTCCCGCCGGACCGGGGTCGCGCCGGTGACCTTGAGCGTGCCGGTCCTGGTGAGGGCCGCGCCCTGGCCGTCGGCCGGGGTGGCGGTGAGCGTCCAGGTGTAGGCGCCGTTGGCGACGAGCGTGCCGGCCGTGTCCTTGCCGTTCCAGGAGGTCTGGAGCGCGCCTTGTGCCGTACCGCCGGAGAGGGTGCGGACGGTCGTACCGGTTGCCTTGTTCTTGAGGGTGAGCGTCCAGGACGCGACCTGCTTCGACAGCCACCAACGCGGGTTCCAGGCCGCGCTCTTGACGTCGACCGATCCCGCGACGGAGGAGTCGAGCTGGGACAGTGCCGAGGCGGGAACGCCGCTGGGCACCAGGTGGGTGTTCTGCTTGGCGTCGACATACGCGATCAGGCCGGTGTACGGGTCGACGTCCCAGGGCTCCCCGCCTGAGAGGGTGGCCACCGAGTGCGTCACCGGCGTGGCACCGCGGACGTCGGTCACCTTCAGCTCGCCGTCGGCGCTGGTGACGACGAAACCGTCGCCGAGCTTGGCGGTCTCCCAAGCGCCCTGAGTGAGGGTGGTCTTGGTCTGGGTGACGGTGTCGTAGACGCCCTGGCTCTCGCCCGAGCCGACGCACGACCACAGCAGCCATCGTCCCACGGCCTGGAGGTCCTCCAGCAGGCACTTCGAGCCGAACCACACCGTGTCGCCGCGCTTGCCGGTGCGGACGTCGACCGGCGCGGCGCCGTCGTTGCCGTCCGCCACCCACAGGGTGGTGCCCCACAGCGCCTTGCCGTGCGTCGCCGAGGTGAGCACCGTGGAACCGGTGTCGAGGTCGACCACCCGCGTCTGCGAACCGGTCGCCTCCGTGTACTCGGTGGCCATCGCGACGTGTCGGCCCTTGGCGTCCCACACCCGTACATAGCTGTGCTGGGGGTCGATCGCCGTGCCGGGCAGCGTGCCCGTCGGCTGGACGACCCGGGGGACGCGGTCGTCGCCCGAGAGATACGAGTTCCAGACGACCGTACGGCCGTCCCCGGTGCCCACGAGGTAGGGCGCGGAGGCGGTGACGAGGCCCTGGGAGGCGCGGGGGCCGACCGTGACGGTGTCGCCGGTGCTGCCGATCGTCCGGCTGTACATGGAGGTACGGCCGGTCTCGCGGTCCCGTTCCGTCACTGTCAACCGGCCGTTGTCCAGGGTGAGTTGGGGTACCGGGTCGGTCACCGGGTTCAGCACGGAGGCGGCGACCTTCTCGGCGACGGGGGTGCCGTCGGTGCCCGCGCGAACCAGGTTCACCCCGAAGTCGGCGGTGTCGGCGCCGCCGCCGGGCACGAGGAGCCCGCCGTCGGGGGTGGGGACGGCGAGGGCGAGGCTCTCCGAGCGGGCCAGTACGGCCTTGGTCGTCGAGCCGTCGGGGGCGAGCGCGTCGACCCGCCAGACGGGCAGGCCGCCGTCCTTGGCGCCCAGCGAGGAGTCGTAGCGGGAGACCAGGAGCTGGTCGCCGACCATGCCCAGCAGGTGGGTCGCGCCGTCGTTCTCCAACGGCACGGTACGGACGGCCGTGGTCAGGTCGGCGCGGGAGTAGACGGAGACGGTGTCGACGCCGTCCCACGACAGCAGGTGGGTGGGGGTGAGGACCACACGCCCGGTCGTGGTGATGGTCGGGTTGTACGGCAGCTCGACGAACGTGCCCTTGTCGGCGTCGATCCAGCCGCTGCGGGTCGTGCTGCCCGTCCAGTACTGCACCACCGTGCCGTGGGCGTCGGCCACGGGTGAGTTGCCGCTGTTCACCATGGAGACGTCGGCCGGGACGCCCGACACCGCGCGGTCGCCCACGGTGCCGTCGTCCTGGAGGTCGAGCAGGTGCCAGGTCAGCCGGTCGACCGTCCAGGCGGTCGTGACGACGGTCCGCCCGAGCGTCCCCCGGTAGGTGTGGCCCTGAGGGAGCGCGATCGTCGTGACCGCGCCCCCGGCCCCCATGTCTCGCAGCGTCACGGTCCGCGCGCTGTCGTCGTAGCGGGCGACCACGTCCGAGCCGGCGCCGAACTCCGGCATGCCCCAGACCTCGTCGGCCGAGGCGTCCACCACCGTGTCCTCGCCTGTGTAGGTGGTCCACACATGGCCACGGCCTGGTTCATAGCGCAGGAACCCCGAGGGTCCGGCGCTGAACAGCGCGGTCTGCGGCAGCAGGGATGTCTGCGCCGGGATGACCACCTCGGAGGCGGCGGCCGCGTGGACGTCGGCTGTCAGCGGACCGAGGCTCATGGCCAGGGTCAGCGCGGTGGCGGCCAAACCACTACGAATGAGGGCATGTCTGCCCACTTGATTCCTCCACGGGAGTGGAAAGCGAGAACACTTGCGCGATCAAGACTCACCAACGGACGACAAGGTTGTGGTCGGGGAAGGTCGGGAGGACGTCAGCTCCACGTCGCCCTGGAGTTCGCCGCGTAGCCGCAGGGGCTCACTCTGCTGCACCGCGACCGGGACTTCGAGTGCATCGCCGCGGTCACCGGCCAGGCACTGCAGTGGTACGGCCCTGACGCCGGCAAGTGAGCCAGGTGCCGGCGGGACGCTTCGCCGAATGGCTCCGCACTCGCGAAACGCTCCCCGAGCCGAACATGCGAGCCGACCAAGCCGGGCACGGATCCCGTCCACTCCGGCGCTCGGGCCGCCGCGCTCCCGAACCGTGCCCACGGCGTGCCCGTAAGAGCGGGCAGCCACGGTCGACAGCGGTGCGAACCAGCTCTCGCGAGGCGGCCGCCAAGCCGCATCAGCGCAGGTCAACGATCACATGACCTTCCAAGCGCCGTCGCTTCCCGAGCTGAGAGTGCGAGTTCGATCCTCGTCACCCGCTCCATGACAAAGGCCCAGGTCAGCGACCCGGGCCTTTTTGCTGTCGTCGTCGATTACTCGCCTCGTGCCAGATTCGTGCCAGACCGTTGATCGTCGAGGCCGGCGGTCTCCGGTTCCGGCACGGCAGCAGCTTCCTGTACTTCCTGGCGGGCCTTGCGCACGGTCGCATCGAGCAGTGAATTCGAGTCACGCAGTCTCCACTGCCACCCTCCACGGAGCACCGAGGGACACACGGCCCCTTGCGGCGCGGCGCGGCCCGAGACACAGACTGGATGACGAGAGGCACAGCCGTTCTCACAGTCCGGAAGCGGGTTCAGCACATGGACGGGCAGATCGCGGGTTCGACCGAGGAAACGCGGGTGCTGGTCGTGGAGGACGACCGCAGCATCGCAGAGTCCCTGGTCCGTGGCCTGCGGCAGGCGGGATACACGGTCGAGGGGGTTCGTACCGGCCGGGCCGCCCTGAGCGCCGCGGTCCCCGATGTCGTGCTGCTCGATCTGGGCCTGCCCGACATCGACGGGGTCAAGGTGTGCCGGATGCTGCGCGCGCGGTCGGATGCCGCGATCATCGCGGTGACCGCGCGCGGTGAGGAAGCGGACCGGGTGGTGGCCCTGGACGAGGGCGCTGACGACTACCTCGTCAAACCGTTCGGGCTGGCCGAGTTGCTGGCGCGGGTCCGGGCCGTACTGCGCCGCAGACGCCCCGCCGGTCCGGAGATCCTGCGGCACGGGCCGCTGGGGCTCGACCTGCGCACCCGACAGGTCTCGGTGGACGGTCGGCCGATCGCGTTGACGCCGAAGGAGTTCGGGATCCTGGAGTGTCTGGCCGCCGACCCGGGCAGGGTGGTGAGCCGGCAGCAGATCCTGGAGCGGGCCTGGGACGCCCACTGGTACGGCCCCACCAAGGTCCTGGACGTGCACATCGCGGCACTGCGCCGCAAGCTCGGCGTGCCGGGACTGATCGAGACGGTCTACGGGCACGGCTTCCGGCTCGGTACGGTCGAAGGGCTCGATACGGCCGAAGGGGTGCGGGAGCAGCCGTGACCCGCCGGATCGCCTGGACGCTGCTCGCCCTGACCTCGGTGCTGCTGGTACTGGCAGTGGTACCTCTGGCCGTGGTGATGACGGCACGCGAGCGGGTCGCCTTCCGCGACGATCAGCGGGCGGCCACCCGCGTGATCGCCGCGACGGCCGAGGAGCACCTCTCCGACCACAAGCCGCCGACCGGCATGCGCCGGGAACTGGAGACCGCGGCGCGGGCCGGGGACTGCGCCGCCGTGTACGACGCCTCCGCGCGACTGGTGGCGAGTACGCCCTGTACCGCCGCCCGGGGCGAGGAGGCGGAGGAACTGGTGGAGGACGTGCTGGCCGGGCACGAGCCGGAGCCGCCGGAGGACGAGGGCCGACTACTGGCCGCGGAACCGGCCGGTGAGGTCCGCCAGCCCGCCGGCGCCGTCGTCCTGGCCCGCTCCGCGGACCCGCTCGACACCCGGATCGCCGCGACGTGGGGATGGTCCGCCGCGATCGGCACCGGGGGGCTCGCCGCGTCCGTGCTGCTGTCCGTCCGCCTGGCCCGCTGGGTGAGCAGGCCACTGTCGGCGCTGGACGTCAGCGCCCGGAGGCTGGGCGAAGGTGCCCTGGACGAGCGGGCCGACGTCGGCGGCGGTCCACCGGAAGTACGCCGTCTGGCCGCGACGTTCAACACCATGGCGGCCCGTACGGAGGCTCTGGTGCACGGTCACCGGGCCGTGATCGCCGACGTGTCCCATCAGCTGCGCACCCCGCTGGCCGCGCTGCGGCTACGGCTCGACGTCCTGCGTACCGATGCCGAGGGCGACACCGCGGCAGAACTGGATGCGGCTCAGGAAGAGATCGCACGGCTGTCACGGCTGGTCGACGGGCTGCTCGCGGTGGCCCGCGCCGAGCAGGCGACACCCCGGCCGGCCGCGGTCCGGATCCGTGAGGTGATCGGGGAACGGGTGGCCGCGTGGTCACCGGTGGCCGAGGAGCGCGGCGTGCGTCTGAGCGCTTCGGAGGGGCCCGCTCCGACCGCCGCGCTGGGCAGCGGCCACTTGGAGCAGATCCTCGACAATCTGATCGCCAACGCCCTGGACGCCGTTCCCGACGAAGGGAACGTGACAGTCGGCTGCCGGCCCGTGCGGGATTCGGCCCGGGTGTGGGTGAGGGACGACGGCCCCGGGATGCCCGCCGCGGCCAAGGCGGTCGCCTTCCGCCGGTTCGGCAATCCCGAAGCCAGAGGCACGGGTCTGGGGCTGGCCATCGTCCACCGGCTGGTCACCGTCAACGGGGGCAGAGCGCGGTTGGAGGACACGCCGGGCGGCGGGCTGACCGTCGTCATGGACCTGCCTCTGTGGGCGGGAGAACCCTGAGATCTTCCCTGGTTCTGAGATCTTTACCGGTTCTGAAGAAGACGTGAGCAGGTTCCCGGGTGCCGTGAGCACAGCCTGGAGGTGCACGCGGCCGATTCCGGGCCGCCGATCCATCAGGAGCCGCTGCCATGTCCCCCTCGCTCGACGATTTCGACCAGTCCCCGGCCGAGCCGGCACTCGCACGTGACCGCGGACTGCGGCGGAGTCGCCGTCTCACCCGCTGGATCTCCGTCGCCGCCGTGACCTGTGCGGCGGCCCTGGGCAGCCTCTACACCCATCTGCTCCCCGGGAGTTCGGTCTCGTCCGCACCGTCGAGCCCGCCCCTCCAGAGCCCTCCGGCGTCCTCCACCGCCGCCCCGAACACCGGCGCCGACGAGCAGCGTGGCTCCTCGGCCCGGCACGAGAACGACGACGGTGACGACCAGGACGAGCACGAGGACGAGCACGAGGACGAGCACGAGGACGAGGACGGCGACGCAGGGGCGGCCCGCACATCGCAGCAGGCACCGCGGCCCCCGGCGCAGCCACCCGCTCCCACCCGGCAGCAGCCCCACACCACGACGGGGGCGTCATGACCACTCACGTTCCCGCACCCTGCCCCGCCGAGGCCGTGTTCCCGGCGCTCGGCACCACGGCCGTGCTGCTCGTGACCGACCCGGACGCCCTGCCGGCCGCGGAGGCCGTCCTGCGCTCCGAGCTTGCCGACGTCGACCTCACGTGCAGCCGTTTCCGGCCGGACTCCGAACTCACCCGCGTCAACCTGAACGCGGGAAACCCGACAAAGGTCGGCGAACGCTTCGCCGAGGCCCTCCAGGCCGCTCTCCGTGCCGCCCGCCTCACCGCCGGAGCCGTCGACCCGACCGTAGGACGCGCCATGACCGCCCTCGGCTACGACCGCACCTTCGCCTCCCTTCGGCCCGAGGACTCCCGCCCCCTGCCACCTGCGCTCCCCGCCCCCGGATGGCGGCGGATCGACTTCGACCCGCACTCCCGGCGGCTGCGCCTGCCCCCGCACACCCGCCTCGACCTGGGCGCGACCGCGAAGGCCCTCACCGCCGACCGCGCCGCCCTCCGCGCCGCCACGGCCACCGGCTGCGGTGTCCTGGTCAGCCTCGGCGGCGACCTGGCGGTGGCCGGCCCCGCACCGGACGGGGGCTGGCGCATCGCCCTCGCCGACGACCACACCCGGCCCACCACCGGCGAGGGCCCCGCCGTCGCGGTGACCGGCGGGGCCCTCGCGACCTCCGGCATCCGGGTACGCACCTGGCACCGCGCCGGACGCATCCTGCATCACATCGTCGACCCGGCCACCGGCGAGCCCGCCGCCCCCGTCTGGCGCACCGTGACCGTCGCGGCCGCCACCTGCGTGGACGCCAACACCGCCAGTACGGCGGCGATCGTGCTGGGCGACCGGGCGGTCGACTGGCTGCGCGGCACCGCCCTGCCCGCCCGGCTGGTCGCCCCGGACGGCCGCGTCGTACGTCTCGGCGGCTGGCCACCCGACTCCTCCCCCGCCACCATCCCCGGAGCCGCCCCTGGAGATCCGCGATGACGACCCTGGCCCTGACCGGAAGCCCCCTGTGGTACGCCAGCCGCGCGGGCGGAACCATCGCCCTGCTGTTGCTCACCGCCACCGTGGTGCTCGGCATCAGCTCCGGCGGACGAGCCCGGCCGAGCCGGATCGCCCGCTTCGAGCTCGGCGTGCTGCACCGCAACCTGTCCCTGCTCACCCTGGTGTTCCTCGTCCTGCACGTGGTGACGGCGGTACTCGATCCGTTCGTCCACCTGGGGTGGGCGGTGTCCGTGGTGCCGTTCGGAGCCTCGTATCGACCACTGTGGCTCGGACTGGGCACGGCCGCGCTGGATCTGCTGCTGGCCGTCGCGGTCACCAGCGGGCTGCGCCGACGCCTGGGCGTGCGCCGCTGGAAGGCCGTGCACTGGCTGGCGTACGCGGCCTGGCCGCTCGCCCTCTTCCACGGGGTGGGCACCGGCACCGACACCCGGCTCCCCCTCCAGTTGTGGCTGTACGCGGGGTGCGTCGGCGCGGTGGTCGCGGCCGTGTGGTGGCGGCTGGTGAAGGCTGCCCCGGGGCGGGTCGCCGGGCGCCTGACGGCCGCCCTCGCCGCTGCCGCCGTACCTGTGGTGCTCACGGCGTTCCTCGCCACCGGGCCGCTGCGGCCCGGCTGGTCCCAACGCGCCGCCTCGACAGTGATCCTTCTCGGGGGTGGACGATGACGTCGTCGGCCGCGGCACGACTCGCGCCCCACCACCACGCCCCCGGACCAGAAGATCCGGCCGCCGCCCGGCTGCTGGCAGGGTGGTACGCCACAGGCCGGCCGGCCGCACTGACCGATCACCTGAGGCACTACGGGCCACCCCCCACCGGCGACCGCACCCCCCTGCAACTGGTGGAGGCCGTGGCAGCGGCCGGGCTCACCGGGCGCGGCGGCGCCGGGTTCCCCACCGCTCGCAAGCTGGACGCGATCGCCGCACGGCATGGCCGCCGCGTCGTCGTCGTCAACGCCATGGAGAGCGAACCGGCCAGCCGCAAGGACCAGTTCCTCATCGCCGTCGCGCCCCACCTCGTCCTCGACGGCGCCGAACTGGCCGCCGTGGCAGTCGGCGCGGACACCGTGCACGTGTGCCTGCCCCGCGACCGCGCTGCCCAGTACCGGCAGTTCGGCGCCGCCGTGGACGAGCGCCGACGCGCCCGCCCGAACCGGGTACGACTGCGTCTGCACGCCCTTCCGCACTCCTACGTCTCCAGCGAGTCGACCTCTCTGGTGCGCTGGCTCAACGGCGGCCCGGCCCGGCCCCAGGGTGGCACGCCACGCACGCACGAGCGGGGAGTCGGCCGACGCCCCACGCTGGTCCAGAACGCCGAGACCCTCGCTCATCTGGCCCTGGTCGCCCGCTACGGACCGGCCTGGTTCCGGCAGGCCGGCACGCCGGACGAGCCCGGCACCCTGCTCGTCACCGTCTCCGGAGCCGTCCGCGCCCCCGCCGTGCTGGAGGTGGCGCTGGGCACTCCGCTCGCCACGGTCCTCGACCAGGCCGACGGCGCCACGCAGCCGCTGCGGGCGGTCCTGCTCGGCGGGTTCGCCGGCACCTGGCTCCCCGCCGCGCATCTGCGCACTCCGCTCACCCGGCACGATCTGGCCCCGTTGGGCGCCACACCCGGCGCCGGCGTACTCGTCGCGCTGCCCGAGTCGTCCTGCGGCCTGGCCGAGACGGCCCGCGTCCTCACCTACCTGGCCGCGCACAGTGCCCGCCAGTGCGGCCCCTGCCGTCTCGGGCTGCCCGCCGTGGCCGAGGACTTCACCGCCCTGGCCACCGGACGGGCGGACTCTGCCCTGCTGTCCCGTCTGCGCCACCGTGTCGGCCTGCTGCCGGACCGGGGCGCCTGCCGCCATCCCGACGGCGCCGCCCGCCTCGCGGCCTCCGCACTGCACGCGTTCGCCGACGATGTCGACCACCACCTCGCCCACGGCACCTGCCCAGCCGCCCATCAGCCGCCCCGGCTCCCCGTGCCACCCGCCACCGCCACGGAGACCTGGCGATGAGCCGCACCCGCACCCTGCGCATCGACCGCATCGCCTGCACGGGACAGGGCCTGTGTGCCGAACTCCTCCCCGAGCTGATCGGCCTGGACGAATGGGGATACCCCGTCGTCAGCGACAAGACCGTCCCGGACCGACTGCGTGCCCACGCCCGCCGGGCCGTCGCCGCCTGCCCGCTCCTCGCCCTGCACACGGACGACGACCGGACCTGACCGGCGGGCGTCGGCACCGGCGCACGGCCCGGCCGACGGGGGGCCGTTCGTCCCCAGCCGCGAGTGCCGGCCGGGAACCGAAGCGAAGGTCGCCGCCGTCCTCGGCCTCGACGACGTGGCTGAGTTCCTCATACCTGCGGGCCGACACACCTTGCCGGTCTTCAACCGCCCTGCCGCTGCCATGCCCAGCACCTCCGGACGACTCACTCCGGAAGGGGGGCAGGAAGCGACGAGGCGGGTCGCGCACCACAACCGCACCACTGCACCTCGCCGCACCGGCCCGCCAGCTGACCGGCGGCAGCGTCGGAGGCTCACCGTCTGCCCGGGTGGACGCGGCAGTTGTCGGGTTCGTGCCTCGTCAGCGGCGCGCCAGTTGCCGCTCGCCGGCCGCACCGGCCTGGTAGGGCAGTCCGTAGTGCTTGAAGATCGCTTCCTCCTGATCGGCGGGAAGGACGTCGTCGGTGCCGATCGAAGGGGACTGCTTCACCAACGTTCCGACATAGCCGACCTTGACGTAGTCGGGCCCGGCGATCGCGTCCTGGAGAGGGACGAAAACGAGGCGGTGCCGGGTGGGCAGTCCGATCCGTACCGTGGCCATGGCCGGTTCGTCGGTGGTGGTGTCCACGTAGACCGCCTCCAGGACACCGATCTTGTGCGACTCGTTGTCGACGACGTCGCGGTTGCGCCATTCCCGGACGTCGGCTGCGTGAATCATGGCCTCTCCCTACCTGGACCGCTCGTCGGCCGGGGATGAGCCGCGCCGTCGGTCTTCCGCGTAGAACTTGCGCATCGCCCGCTGCAGCGCCCGCTGCGTCCGCTCCGGGAGCGGCTTGCCCTCCCAGGCGGCGACCATGGACGTGGCCACCTCGGCAAGTTTGGTGTGGCACTGCCGCGAGATGTCGACCAGGAGGTCCCTGGCCGTTCCGCGGCCTCAGGGGGTCAGGACCATCATCATGCCGCGGGCCTGGTCGATGACGGCACGTCCGGCCAGCGCCCGCCGCAGCTGAGCGTTCTCGTCGCGCAGTGCGCCGAGATCGTCTCCAGCGGCCGCGTTCCCCCACGTGGCCTCGGCCCGCAGCTTCCAGAAGTCCTCATGTAACAGGGTCGTGCGATGCATGACATGCACCTCTCAAGGAGTTCGACGTGTCCGGCCCGGCTGAAGCCGTCCGGAACACATGACTGCCAGGTCGCTCCACGAGTCACCGGTGTTCGTGGTCCCGGCGGTCCTGGCGCCTCCAGCGCGCCCGGTTCTGGCGGCTGTAGCGGCGGTCCCAGCGGTCCTGACGATTGCGACGATCCCGGTAGTCCCGGTAGTCCCCGAGATCGGAACCGCCGCTGTAGCTCTGGCCTCCGCCACGATCGCGGCCGTGGTGGGCCGCGCCGTAGACCAGCAGCGCTGCGGCCACCCACCAGATCGGGTGCAGGAAGCCGAGGCCGAACAGGGCGGCGATGAGGATGAGGAGCGGGACGAACACGGTAGGCCTCCCCGGGAGTTGGACAGTGCGTCGATACCGGGGACTGGGGCCTCACATCAGAGCGTAGTCCTGCACAACGGTTGTGGATACCGTGCGAGGTCAGCGCGTCCGCCCGGCGTGGATGGCTGCTTGACACCTGTCGGGGAACCGCTGTGAGGGGTAGCGTGCGGCATGCCGCCCCTGCCCCCGGCAGCGTCGATCACCTCTCGCGCTCCTTCCGAGGGCGCACCCTGCGCATCGGTGCCGGGACCCGCCGCGTCACGAGCGAGTCCGTTCCCGCACACGCTCGGCGTCACGCGATCCCGGCGCCCCCGATGCGCCTCAAGCGGGCAACGATCTGCTGCCCGCCGCGTCGCACGCATCCCAGACCTGGCGGCACGCATGTACGCCTTGATCGTTCCGGCTTCGACTCCCTTTGTCCTGCTCGCCGTTGTGATGGCACTGTCCTGGTGGGAGGACCGCATCCTGCCGACGTCGCCGACCGAGCCGGCCGAACCACCCGCCGAGGCTCCGTTCATCCCGGCGGCCCCTGCCCAGCTCCCACAACTCCTCGGTGTCGAGAGCACGTTGACGAATGCCACTCCGGATCATGACCGGCTTCCATGAGCCGTCGGCCAGGGTCGTCAGGCCATGAGTCCGGGGAGGGGTTCGGACTCGTCGATGAAGGCGCGGGCCACGTCGGACAGTCGCCGGTTGTGCGCGCGGGCGTAACCGCGCAGGGCGGTGAAGGCCCGTTCCATGTCGATGCCCTGGCGTTCGGCGAGTTTGCCCTTGGCCTGTTCGATCAGTACGCGACTGTTCAGCGCGGTCTGCAGCTGTTCGTTGAGCACGGTGCTGCGCTGGGCGGACCGTTGCTGCAGGAGGCTGATCGTGGCGACGTCGGCCAGGGCCTGCGCGATGAGTGTGGCGGGCGGGTCGAAGGGGCCGGGGGCGGCACGGAAGAGGTTCAGGGCGCCGACGGTCTCGTCCCGCAGACGCATGGGCAGGGCCTGGACGGCACCGAACCCGCTGCGGTGGGCCGCCGTGACGAAGCGCGGCCAGCGGTCGACCTCGCGGGTCAGGTCGGGGACGATCACCGGTGCGCCGGTACTGAAGCACTCCAGGCAGGGGCCCTGGTCGTTCTGGAGCTGGAAGAGCTCCAGCAGACGCACCTGTTCGTCGGAGGCGGCCATCACGCGCAGTTTGCCGTCCCGGTCGGCGAGCAGCACCCCGGCGGCGCTCGCGTCGAGCATGCTCACGCAGCGGTCGGTCAGCAGGCGCAGGAAATCGATGAGGTCGAAGTCGGCGACCAGGTTGTCCGCCAGCTCGACGAAGGTCTTGGCCAAGAGCTGCTGATTCATCGTGATGTCCTCGATGTGAGACTGGTCCCGCCGGGAAGGGCGGGAGGCGCAGCGCGTTCGTCGGCCTGAGCCGATGGGTCAGTTGCCGTTGTCGGTCCGTTCCGGTTCGCTGTCCGGGGAGAACCGGAGCCGGTGGGCCACCACGTCGGCGGCCACGTCGGCGAGCCGGCGCCCTTGCATGTAGGCGTGGGCGCGGAGCCGGACGAAGGCTTCGTCGATACCGACCCCGAGCTGGACGGTGAGGATGCCGGTGGCCTGGTCGATCTCCGCCCGGTACCCGCCCAGATCCTCGAAGCCGTGGTCCGGTGACGACGCACCGGCCCGCGCACCCGACGCGCCGGCCCGCGCGCCCGTCTCATCGATCCGCGCGTCGAGCAGGAGCAGCGTCGCGAGATCGGCGAAGGCCAGCGCGTCGGCCAGCTCCTCCGGGTCCAGCACGGTCGGCACGTCGGCGTACAGGTCCAGGACTCCCGGGCTGATCGCCCCGATCTGCAGGGGGAGCGCGAAGACCGCCCGTGCCCCGGCTTCCAGGGCCGCGTCGGCGAACACGGGCCAGCGGTCCTGCAGCGCGCCGGTCAGCAGATCGGGGGACAGGACGGCCGAGCCGTGGGTGAAGGCGTCCAGGCAGGGGCCCTCGCCCAGGGTGAGCTGGAGCTCCTCCAACTGCTCGCTGATGTCGTCGCTGCCGCACAGCGGATGGCTCGCGGTGTTCCCGGACATCGCCGACACCCCGGCTCCGCCGACCGGCAATGCGGCCACGGCGGCGGTGCACACGTCCACCACACCGACCGGGGCGCCGCGTCGGGCCGCCTGCTCGGCGACCAGCACCTGGATCCGGGACGACCGGCTGTCGTTCCTCATCCGGGCCACCGCGTCCAGGCATCGTGGGCCAGGCCGTCAAGCCGCGCCGTGGTTCGTTCCCCGAGGGGGAACACCAGCGCATGCAACGCTGTCGGGCCCGCGGGCCGCCACACCTCTCCCAGGTCCAGCCATCCCCAGGAGCGGAGCGACGCGAGGGTCTGGAGATCGCCCGGATCCACCAAGGTGGCTCCGAGGGACGCCTGATGGCCGCTCAGCAGCCGTTCCTGCAGACGGCGCGCCACCTCCCGGTCCCGCGGGCGCGGCCGGACCAGGATGCCGGTGATCGCGAAGACGCCACCGGACAGGGTGAGTTGCTCGATGCTCCGCGGCAGTGCTCCGTCGAACCCGCGCCACCAGAAGCCGTCACCGGCCACCGGGAACCCGAAGGCGCACCCCACCAGGTGGTCCGTCTCCGCGATCACCATGGCGAACCCCGGCCGTCGGATGTCGCCGGCGAGACGGTTCAGGAAGTCCTGGCGACTGCGGGTGCGGTACGCCTCGGCGGCGGACGTCTGTCGGGAGTCGACGTACAGATCCGCCAGCTCCCCGCTCAGGTCCTGCGCCAGCCAGCGGTTCACGCGGCGCAACCGCACCGCGTCCGAGGTGGACGGCTCGCCCGCATGCGGCTCGCGCGGCCGGCCCTGCCCGGCCTGGGCCGTCACCGCACACCGCCGGTGAGGACAGGCACCGGCGGAGCACTCCGGTGCGGCAGGGCGGGAGCGGCCGGGGCAGGGACGTACCCGAGAGCCGGTGGCAGATGCCCGAGCGGACGGCCCGGAAGCGGGAACCCCGAGCCGGTGAGGTCGAGGATCCGCCCCGGTGCGTGTGGCGGGTTGTGCGGTCGTACGATCCCGTCGGCTTCCTCGGCCTGCTGCGATGTGCAGAGGAAGGCGTTGAGGCCGCTGCGGTCGCGGAAGGCCACAGGGGTGGGGCCGCCGGCATCGACGACGCGGATGCCGTCGCTCGGGCATCGCGCCGGTGCTGCGCACACCTGCGGTGCCGATTCAAGGTCGATCGCACCGGCCAGGGTGATCAGTGCCCGTTTCCGTCGGTCATGACGGTGGACGGTGAGCCGTGGGAGGGGCATGACGCCTCGTTCCGAAGACCGTCCGGCAGCGAGACGGGGACGGCCGGAGTCCCGGCTCCTCCTGGCGCGCAGTCGGCAGGGACGTATGTGCGGTGGAGGCGGAACGACGGACGGCCGGAGGGCCTGCGCAACAGGACATGGGGTCCGCCCGGTTCTCTCCAGGGATGCGTCGGGTGACGGACGGAAGGTCCGCTCCACGCAGCCATCTGTGTCGTCGAACGACAAGCCGCCGGGGTCTGGGACGCTTGTACAACATGGTAGTCCGGCGCAGTGCGACAAAGGGCCCGAAGACTCCTCGTCTCAGGATGCGGACGATGTCGAGGTGGGCCGGCGCGTCCAAGTCCGTTGCTCTGCACGGCACTTGGCCCCAATGACACTCAGCGACACAGCCGTCCCCGCGCAGGCGGGGACGCCGCTCAGTGGGCCGGGCGCCGGGTGGAACGCCAGATGGAGCGGGTCGCCAGGTAGAGCAGATCGACGATCAGCAGCAGGACGCCGATGGACATCAGATAGAGCACGTCGTCGAGTGCCGCGCCTATGGCGACCAGGGCGATTCCGGCGATGAGCAGCGTCAGGAACAGGAACATGACGGGATGCCTCCTGTAAAGGAGCCGTACGGGATCCGCGAGGTCTCTCGGCCGGGAAGCGGTACGCGACGGCCCGGCGCGCAAGGCCGCGACAGGAATCACGGGCGCCTCGGGGCGCCTCACGCCGATACTCCCACGAGGCGTGGCCCTGGGGGTCCTAGGTGGCGCGTCTGGCGCGGTGGCGGGCTTCCCGGAGCCGGACCTTCGAGGGCAGGTGGTCCAGGCCGGTCGAGTCCCGCGCGTGCGCGAGGGTTTCCCGGCTCAGTCGTCCGACAGCCCGCGCCGGATCGGCGTGCGGCTCCAGCAGCAGCCGCACACGTGCGGTCGGAGCGGTGCGGCGGCCCGTCAGCCGGACATGCGCCCGCGAGACCCCGTCCAGGGCCTGTGCCTCTTCCTCGATGACCGTCTCCAGCGCGCGGCCGTCGAGGCGGGCCGGCACGCCGTCCTCGCTGTCGACGAGGACACGGTCCAGGCGGTGCCTGCGTTGCGCGAGGAGCCACCACAGCAGCAGGGCCAGCAGCACGACGAGCACCGCGATCACGGTCGGCCACCACCAGCCCTCGTCCCGCCACCGGGTGCGTCCCCAGGTGCCCAGCAGCACATCGTCCGGCCCCCGGAAGGGCCACCAGCCCGGCATGTCGAAATCCCAGTGGCGCTGCAGGTCCAGTGCGCCCAGCAGCACGCCGCCGCCCAGGGCGAACAGTCCGAGGCCGAGCAGCCCGAGCAGTATCCGGTTCACCGTCCTGAGCACGAGGATCACCTCAGCCCTTCTTGGGGCGCCGGACGCGCACGGCCAGTGCGGGTCGCCGGGCCAGGCCCAAGGACGTCACGGCTTCGCCCAGCTCGGTGTCCAGGTCCCCGCGGACCTCGTCGAGATCGCGGAAATGCGCCTGGGCCCGGGCTTTGACCTTGCGGCGGCCGACATCGATCCGTGCCGACCGGACACCGGGCACCTGCATGGCCCGGTCGCGCAGAACCAGGGCGGCCGCGCGGCGGTCGAGCCCGGTGCGGACGTCCTCCGCCCCGGGGTGACCGGTCGGCCGCCGCATGGGCAGCAGCCGACGCAGCCCCGGCGTCACCGCCAGCACGAAGAGCCACAGGCCGAGGGCCATCGCGACCGCGGCCCCGACGATCATCCAGACGTCGTCCAGCGGCCGGGTGGCCAGTTCCTCGGCGAGCCGCCGCCGCCAGCGCATCGCATCCCGGCCCGCCCGCACCGCGACCACGTCGTACAGGAGAAAGCCGACGGCCACGGCGGACAGCAGGGCTGCCACGGCCGCGGGAATCCGCCGCGACGACCAGAAGCGGCGTGTCGACCGGCCCGTTCCGTCGATCACCTCGGTAGCGCCCTCGGCCGCCCCTGGGGTGCCGTCGGCGGACGGAGCCGCCTGTCCCGGACCGGAGGAGAGGTCGCTGCCACCGGTCGGCTGTTGCGAGGTGTTCGCGCTCATCTCACCCGCTCCCGATCCGTGTGCCGCGAATGCGCCGAGTGCAGTTGCCCGACCGATACCGCGAGGTAGGACACCTCCACGCCGGCCCACGCCCTGACCCGCTCGGTGACCTCCCGGCGCACCGCGGCGCACTGCGCCCCGATGTCGGAGGGATAGCCGAGATCGACGGTGATGTGCATCCGTGCCTCGCCGAGTGCCGCCTGCCGTCCGGAGGCGGAATCGGCGTCCCGTCCCGCGCCGGTCCGTTCCCGCGCCCGCCGTACGGTTGTGCTCACGTGCGGCGTACGGCGGCCGGGCGGTACGTGGGCGACCGGCTCGGCGAACCTGCTCAGCGCCTCGCGCGCCACCCGGGCCGCAATCTTCGCGACGACCCGCTCGGTGACGGCGGTCGCCCCGCGCTCCCCGCGAGGGACGCCCGGACGCCGGTCGGCTTCCCCGCTCACCGCCGCCAGTCTCCTCGAGACTGTCGCCGGTCGTCGCTCATCCGATCCTCCTGGTCCCGGCGGCGGACGAAGTCGCCCGGTTCGAGATCACCGTCCAGGAACCGCCCGACGACGAGACCGACGAGGCCCAGCACCAACACCAGCAGGAAAGCCCAGAAGTCACCGAAATACGCGGCGAAACCCAGCGCCATTCCGGCCATCAAGCCCACCACGGCCCTGCTCATTTCGCGCTCCCTCACTCACGCCGGCTGCCACCCCGGCTACTGGATCCGCTGCCGCTCCTCCCCTTCGTCCTCCTCGTCGGGCAGCTTCACGTCGCTGACCGTGATGTTGACTTCCACGACTTCCCGGCCCGCCATCCGCTCCACCGCGGAGATCACGTCCTCCCGCACCGCAGCGGCCACGTCCGGGATCGCGACGCCGTATTCGACGACGAGCTCCAGATCGATGGCGGCCTGCAGCTCGCCGACCTCGACGCTGACCCCGCGCGCGGCGGACTTGCCGCTGCCGGCGCCGGGCATCCGCTCCCGCATGGATCCCATCGAGCGGGCGAATCCGCTGCCCAGGGCATGGACGCCGGGTACGTCCCGTGCCGCCATTCCGGCGATCTTCTCCACCACCACATCGGCGATGGTCGTGCGGCCGCGAGAACCGGGCGCCGTGCCGAGCCTGCCGCTGGTGTTCTCAGTCATCGGGATGTTCCTCCCTCGTGAGGCACAGAGCACTGACTACTAGGATCATAGTCTTTTTAGTACCTTTTGCCTGGCTGCACGGCGTGAGACGAGATGGTCCGACGAGTGGTCCGAGGCCCCAGCCCCGAGCTCTCGCGGACACTCGGGCAGAGCGCCGCGTGACAGGAACCGCGGCTGCGGAAGAGGGGTGAGAGGCCAGTGACCGAGGCGTGGACGCAGGCAGCGCGAAGCCGGCCCGGCCTGGGCCGACTGCTCCCGCTCGGCGGGCCCCGCGACGGGACGTGGATCACCGAGCAAGCGGCCGTCCAGGTTCTCGGGCGCACCGCCGCCGAGGTCCCCGGTGTCCGGCTGGAGTCCCTGCGCATCGGGTCGGCGCCGCTCCAACCCGTGTCCGAGCCGGCCGTCCGTCCGCCGGCCGGCGCGCTGCCGCCCGGCCCGCTCACCATCGAGGCCGCCTTCACCGCGTCCCTCGTGCGGCCGCTGCCGGAGACCGCCGACGAGTTGAGGACCACACTGCTGGGCGCTGCCGCTGAACGGCTCGGGCTGGACACGGTGACGGCTGACATGCGCGTGACGGATGTCGGTGAGGCCCCGGAGGCAGGCGCGACGTCCGGGACCGCGGCGACGGACATGCGGCCCACGCCGGAAGCCGAAGCCGCGCGGAACTCGCTTCCGGTGACCGGAACAGGGCCCGTGCGGGGCCTCGCCGGGGAGTTGGCGGCCGTCGCCGCGGGTGTGCCGGGCGTCGCCCGCCTCACGGCCGTACTGGGCAGCCGTCCGGTCAGGGTGGAGGACCACGATGATCCACCCGGCCGGCACATCGAGGTTCACCTCGCGATCGGCCCCGGACACCATCCGCTGAAAGTCGCCCGCGCCGTCCGGGAGGCGGTGGCCGAGGCGGCCGGCACCGACACCCCGGGCCCGGCCACCGTCGCCGTGCTCATCACGGAGACCGCGGCCTGACCCTCGCCCAGCGCCGTGCCTACTGCCCACGCCCAGCGCCGTGCCGACTGCCCTCGCCCAGCGCCGTGCTGACTGCCCATCACCGTGCCGAGTGCCCCCTCGGCGATCAGTGGTGCCCTCCTTCCCCAGCCGTCCCCGGTCCTTCCCCGACGTGCGCGGACCGCCGCACCGGCCCTGATCTGCCGCAGTGTGAGACCCGCCTGGCAGGGAACTCGCCTGTGGACAGAGAACCTGCGCTGCCGCCGACAGACGAGACAGACCTCGTTCTTGCTCCGCGGTCGCGCTTTGTGCATCCGCAACGGCGGAAGCACGTACCTGCCGTGGCCCGGTCTCAGCAACTCCCGAGGCGGCGCCTGCCCATCTGCCTCCTTCGGAGAGAGCTTGAGCGACATGACCACCAACACCACGGTCCGCCCCCCGCCCTCGGAGACGTCCGGCAGTGACTTCGCCCGACTGTCGAGAAAGATCGCCGATGCCGGCCTGATGGAGCGCCGTCCCGGCTATTACGCAGTGCGGATCACCGTAGTGGCCGCGCTCTACGTCGGTGGGTGGGCCGCCGTCGCGCTCGTCGGCGACAGCTGGTGGACCCTGGCCGCCGCCGGCTTCCTGGCCGTCGTCTTCGGCCAGGTCGCCCTGCTCGCCCATGACGCGGCCCACCGCCAGGTGTTCCGCCGGCGCCGGGCCAGCGAGGCATCCGGCCGGATCGCCGGCACCGGCGTCGGGATGAGCTACGGATGGTGGCAGGACAAGCACACCCGCCACCACGCCAACCCCAACCACGAGGAGCTCGACCCCGACCTCGACCCCGACCTGCTGGTCTGGTCCCAGGACCAGGCCCGGGCCGCCAAGGGGCTCCCCCGTCTGATCGGCCGCTGGCAGGCATTCCTGTTCTTCCCGCTCCTCACCCTGGAGGGCTTCAACCTGCACGTGTCGAGCGTGAAGGCGCTGGGCAATCGCTCGCTCAAGCACCGGGCGCTCGACGGCGCCCTGCTGTTCGGGCACTTCGCGCTCTATCTGACCTTCCTGCTCTGGCTGCTGCCGCCCGGCATGGCGATCGCCTTCGTCGCCGTCCACCAGAGCCTGTTCGGCGTCTACCTCGGCTCCCTCTTCGCGCCCAATCACAAGGGCATGCCGATCCTGACGGGCGAGGACCGACCGGACTTCCTCCGCCGCCAGGTACTCACCTCACGCAACGTGCGCGGCGGCCGGTTCACCGACCTCGCACTGGGTGGGCTGAACCACCAGATCGAGCACCACCTGTTCCCGAGCATGCCCAGCCCCAACCTGCGCAAGGCCCGGACCATCGTCCGCCGCTACTGCGAGGAACTGGGCGTGGACTACGTCGAGACCGGGCTGATCGCCTCCTACCGGCTGGCTCTCATCAGCCTCCACCAGGCGGGAGCACCGCTCAGGCACCCCGGTGTCCCCGCCTAGGGAGGCGCTGCCGCAGCCGTCCCCCGCACCGACCTCGTTTCACCCGCGTGCCCCGTCCGTCCGCTCGGCGAGCAGGTGCCATCACTTCCCCGGTTGGAGAGCGCGAGTTCGATTGTCATCAGCCGCGGTTCTTGAAGCCCCAGGCCAGCACTCGGGCATGTGCGGCACACACTCGGCCACAATGCCTTCAGTTGCTCGACGGTACGGACTGCGACGGCACGAGTGGCGGCCCTCCGACCGACGGAGCCCCAGTGCTCCAAGCGCCTGGCCGCCCGCTGGTGCGCCGCCACAGACGGCCCAGTGACCGGTAGAAGCGGTCCGGCAGGAACACGGCATCCGCGATGATCATCGCGCCGGAGAAGAGGGGCAGCCCCATGATGACGGCGATGCCCAGGTGCATGCCCAACAACATGGTCAGGACCGGGTACTTGAGCCGTCCGAACAGGACGAACGGGAACGCGACCTGCAGGAGCACCGTCAGGTAGCAGGCGATGCTGATCATTACGTCGTGCTCGTCCACCATGAGCGAGAGCTCGGGCCAGGGGCGGAACAGGTCAAGGTTCAGGACGTAGTGGAGGGCGGTGCCGTTGCCCCACGAGTTGCCCTGCACCTTGTAGAGACCGGCGGATCCGTAGAGGAAGCAGACCTGGGCCGCGATGACGAACATGCCGCAGTTGTGGAGTACCGCCGTCAACGTCTCGCGAAATCGCCAGAGTTCCTCTGCGCCCAGGGCCATCGGTGTGCGCGGCGTTGTGCCCGCGGAGGCCCGAAGGCAGGTTCTGCGCGCATCCAGCGACCAGCGCCTGCCGCATGCGGTGAAGACGAGGTACAGGGCCATGAGGAGGATCAGGTTGTCTCCCCCGTCGGTCATGAAGATCGCTCTGGCGTGGAACGAGGCCACCACGACAGCGAACAGCACGGACACCGCTCTGGTCCGCCAGCCCAGCATGAACAGCGCGGACGTGACGAGGGCCAACGCGTAGCAGACCTCGAAGTACGCCCGGCTGTCGGACAGGGTGAGGATGCTGGCCCACCCCGTCTGGTCGAACAGCTGCCTCGCCAGCTCGGGCGTCCACGGCGACCCGGGGCCCCAGATCTCGTCGCGGTGCGGAAACTCACGCAACAGGAAGACGAGGTAGAGAAGTCCGTAACCGATACGCAGGACGGCCGCGGCGTAGAGGGAGACCGGCCGCTCGGTCAGGCCGGTGAGAAACGCAACGATCCGGTGTGGTGCGCGTACCTGCTCAGTTTCCATGGGAGGTCACCTTCCACCAGGGCAGATACCGCGTTTCGGCAGACTTCGGTGCGGCGGCGGCCATATCTGGCCCGCCCGCGGCAGGCGCGGCGATGGGCACCGTGATCACCCGCAGCTGGACCGACTCGAAGTCACCGCCCCGACGGCCGGAGATGCGTTCTGCGGCGATGTTGGTCAGGTACTGCTGGATCATCAGCGCCCGCTCCGAGTGAGAGTGATCGTCACCACCGTGGGTTTCCAAGTACGAACTCCAAGCCCGCCGCAGCGTGTTCTGTGCCGTGTGGCTCGGGAACGCGTTGTGCTCCACCGCCGAGTTGTCGACGGCCGTCAGATCGACCCAGCCGCTCACCTGGACAGTGCCGTCCGGGCCGGTGTGCATGGTCCTCGCCGAGATCTCCCGGTTGACCGACTCGGGATCCGGCGCGAAGAGCCGCCAGTTCTGCTCGAACAGCGGGAAGACCCATGCATTGATCTGGCGGCTGTACTGCCGGGAGAGGGGATTCGGTGGGGCCACGTGCAGAAATACGAGGAGAACATGGGCCAGGGCCGTCGCCAGGCAAAGGATCACCACAGCGCTCGTCACCGCTCTCAGGAGAACGGGCGAAGGCTTGGCAGGCGGGTGGTGGTGCGCAGGGGTTCTCCCACCCCGATCTCTCTGTTCCGTCGGCTCAACTCTGGTCCTGGCTTCTCTCATCGCTTCTCCTGAGAATTCGCCAACGGCGCGCGACGGAATCGACAACGATCCGCCGCGCGCCGCTCGTTCTGCTCGCTCACATGGAGTCAGGCAGTCTTCTTGTCGTGGCCTTCGTAGTCGCTGTCATAGCCGCCGGGCTTCCCGCCGTGGCCGCCCGGCTTCCCACCGTGATCGTGGTCCTGGGGCTTCCCGCCGTGGCCGCCGGGCTTCCCACCGTGATCGTGGTCCTGGGGCTTCCCACCGTGGCCGCCGGGCTTCCCACCGTGGCCGCCCGGCTTCCCACCGTGATCGTGGTCTTGGGGCTTCCCGCCGTGGTCATGCTCGTTGCCACCGGTCGCACCGCCGGTGCCACCGCCCGTGACACTGCCCGTGGTGCCGGCGACGAGGCCGCCCAGGGCGCCACCGGTGGTTCCGCCCGTCGTCAGGACGCCGCCGAGAAGACCGCCCAGGCCGCCGCCGGTTCCGCCACCCGTCGGCACGCCGCCGATGATGCCGCCTGTAGTACCGCCCGTCGCGGTGCCGCCCGTCGCGGTGCCGCCCGTCGTGGTGCCGCCCGTCGTGGTGCCGGCGATCACTCCACCCGTGATCACGCCACCGGTGGTCCCACCCGTGCCCCCGGCCGCGCACGGCCCCAGGAAGATCCTGTTGGTGTCCAGCGTCACGGCGCCGTCACCGGTACCGCCCGCATCGGCCAGCAGTCGGCCGTTGATGGTCGCCCCCGTGGTGGCGCTGATCGAGGCGTTGGCCAGGATGGTGCCCACGAACGAGGTGTGGGTACCGAGCGTGGCCGAACTGCCCACCTGCCAGAACACATTGCACGGCGAGGCGCCGTTGACCAAGCTCACCGTGCTGTTCTCGGCCGCCGTCGTCAGAGTCGAACCGATCTGGAACACCCAGACGGCATTGGGGTTGCCCTGGGCGTCCAGGGTGAGTGTGCCGGTGATCTGTGCGCTGCTGTTCGCCCTGTAGAGGCCCGGCGTCAGCACCTGACCGCCGAACTCGTGGGGAGCGTCGTTGTACACCGCGTCCGTCAGCGCCTGTCCGGCAGCCTGGTTGTACGCCGTGGTCAGCTCGACCTTGGCCTGGCCCGCGTGGGCGTCGGCCGCGTGCAGAGTCCCGGGCGGGGTCACAACGCCGGGCGGGAACCCGGTGATGGCTGTACCGGGGCTCACACCGACGTTGAGGCCATCGACCACCGTGAGGCCGGTGTTGGTGACCGTCGCACCGCCCAGCACTCCGTAGGTGGCCAGCGTCGTACCGATGGGCACGGGGGTGGCAATGGCACTTGCGCGCGTCGGCGTCAGAGCGAGGACAACGGCGGCGATCACCACAGCCGCCACCGCCGTGATCCACACCGACATGGTGCGCCGTAGCGGCGCACCAGGAATGTTCAGTGAAATCGAGGAGCCAACTCCTTGGTAAGGATGAAATCTTGGCAGATCCCGGTTGCACAGAATCGCCTGCTTCTGGCGTTGGCATATTACTGAGGAGAATGCCCGCCGATGACTTCATGCGAGCGGGCTCTTCGGAATTGCCGAATCAACCTCGAAATACATAGGGATACTTAATGGACTGGATGGCTCTTAAATCTGAACTGCCGCAAGAGACGGCCCCATACGGCACGATCGGCGGAGCGGGGACCACCGCCACGAGATCACATGTGTCCCATGCGGGCCGTCGACCCTACCGACATCACCCGAGACGAGACGACTTAATGATCTTGGTATCGTGACGAGAATCTGGCCCATTGCCTGGGACTATCCGATGAGTGAGGGTCTGGTCGCCGCCGTCAGCCACGGGCGATTCACGCAGCACGCTCCACCGGCACACCGGGCATCCGGCGCCTGGCAGGCCGCGGGAAGAGCACGACCGAGGCACCGCTCGAGACATTTCCGAGCCGCACTGTCCGCAGTACTATTGACTGTGGGGTGGTTCACTCTCACGTGCAACCCCCTGAAAGGGCGGCTCCGGCGTGTTACGCCGGAGCCGTTGTCACTGCCGTCGGCAATAAAGCCCGGAGAAATCGACGTAGGACCGGTCAAGCACCGTCACTTCCCAAGCTGGGAGCGCGAGTTCGATTCTCGTCACCCGTTCTTATGGAAACCCCGGTCAGCGGTCTGGGGCTTGTTTCGTGCGCGCACCTTGAGGGGGGCGCCCCGATCGCTTCGAAGCGTGGCGCTGACCTGAACCTTCACCTGGATGAGCCGGAGGTGAGCCCTGAGCCCCCGTTCCCGGGCGACGGGCGGGGCACCCACCCTGCGTGTGCTTCGCGACCAGGAGACAGCTGTCAGCGAGGGTGCAGCGGGATCAACCGTTCCAGGGACGGAGAGCCCTGGCCCTGCCAGGCGTTCCGGCCGACTCCGAGCCGGGCCCGTGCCGCACGACCCCGATGTGCGGGCCGTCGTCCACGGGCCCATCGTGCCGACCGGGAGCTGCGGCAAGACCATGCACGGGAACCTGCCGCGCCTCGGACTCGGTTGCCGTACGGCAGGAGTCGGCGGCCCCCTCACGACCCACTCGGGCGCCGAGAATCTGCCCCGACGCCCTCGACCGGAGAGACCGGGGGTGCGACAGCCGACGGATCGCCGCGGCCCGCCGGGCGGTTCAGCCGGTGGGCCGAGCGGTCGTCTCCCCTGCGGCGGCCCGCGCGCGGGCGCACCCCGACCTCGGTACGCGCCCTGCGCCACCTGGCGACCGCGCCTGCCGTACGGCAGGAGTCGGCAGCCCCCTCCCGCCTCACGGCCCACGCGGACGCCGAGAATCTGCCCCGACGACCGCGGTTCAGCCGGTGGGCCCGAGCGGTCGTCCCCCTGCGGCGGCCCGCGGCGGAGCGGGGGCGTCACGGCGCCTCGCCCACCGCGGCGCGGACCCCACTGCGTGGTGACCTGACGACGTGCGGTTCGTGGAGCAGGAAGCCGGAGCCGGTGATCTCGATGACACGGACCATGACCGGCGGCGGATAGTGCAGCTGGAGGACCCTTCGGGCATGGGTGGAGTGCTGGAACGCCGCGAGGAAGACGTTGAGCCCGAAAGCGTCGCAGAAGGTGACCGCCGTGAGGTCGACGTCGACGGTGCGGATGCCGTCGCGCGCGCATGCGTCCAGCGCGGCGCGCACGAGCGGGGCGGTGGCCAGGTCGATCTCTCCCGCGAGGGTGATCAGGGTGCGGTCGGCATGGTCGTGCCGGTAGACATGCAGCTGAGGTAGGGGCATGACTCCTCGTTTCGGGGTGCCCGTCGCGGCGTACCGCCAACACGGGGGGTGTGCTGAGGGGGTGAACGGCGGTGGTGGGTCGGCCGTCCGGGGATGCGCCTCGGGATCGGACGGAGGGTCCGCACCCGGCGGGCATCGTGTCCTGAAGGGGGACCGCCGGGGCCCGGACGGCCGTGTCGGGAGCCCGGTCGGCTCGGAACGGGACAGGACACGCGAAGACCCCGGCCTGTCCTGATCAGTGCTGCGGCCGGGGTCACGGGCTGCGGTGGTACGCGTCAGTTGTTCGGATCAGTTCGTTCGGTCACGGATCGGTGACGGACAGGGAGTGCCTGCTACCCGTCGGCCGATACGGCATCGCGGGCGTCACGGCCGGAGTCCGGGACGGACCGGGCCGTGTGCCCTCCTTCGGAGTCCCAGACCGCTTCCACGGCCCGGTCGGCCACGGACACCGCCCGCAGGCGTGCCGCCTCCTCCACCAGCCGGCTCGCGGTCGACGTGCCCAGCGGGTCGCTCGCGGCGGTCATCAGCCAGGCGGCCGAGACGGGGTCCGTACGGGGCGGGATCACGAGGAGGTTCCAGCGGCCGACGTGGTACGAGAGCAACAGCAGTTCGTGCGCGTCCTGCTCGGCCAGGAAGGAGCCCACCTTCACCAGGTGCCCGGCGACGGGCACCTTGCGCGGGACGACCGGCCAGTGGGTGGGATTCACGGTGACCCGGGTGATCCGCCCCCACAGCCGGTCCAGCACGGCGGTCAGAGAGGGGAGTTCCGCCGTCAGATCGCGGGATCGGGGCCACCAGGCGCCGTCCAGCAGCGCCGGTGCGGGACCGGCGGGCGACAGCGACAGACGGAGTGGGGACGACGAGGAACGGTCTTCGGCTTCGGCTGCCGTCGGGAGGGAGATGGTCGCAGTCATGACGCGAACCCTGCCCCGGGCCGGCCGCGAACCGGCCCGGCGTATTCGATCGCCGAAAACGACACAGACATGGAAGCCGGTGCGCGAAATATCCTCGGTGACTCCAGGGTACTCCTCGAAGAGGCCGCAAGGGCCGTACGGGCGGCGGAGGAACCGCTTCGCACGCACCCGCGTTTCGACACGGCCGCATCGGGTCAGTCGTACAGCCCGGGGAAGCACCCCAGACGACAGGGAGCGCCCATGATCCGTGCAGCCGACATCCGTGAGTGGCGCAACCATGACGTGGTCGACCCCAGACAGCGCAGGATCGGCATGCTCGAAGCGGTCTATGTGGACACGGTCACCGACGAACCGGCCATGGCCACCGTCAGGACCGGGCTGCCCACCCGCCACCGCCTGGTCTTCGTACCCCTCGACGACGCGGTCCTCGGGCCCGGATACGTCAAGGTCTCCTACGACCGGGGGCAGGTGCGCAAGGCCCCGTCGATCGGGACGGACGACGTGCTGCCGGCCGAGCAGGAGGAGGAGATCTTCCGGCACTACGACCTGACGTACCGGCCGGGAGCAAGGGGCGAACGTCAACTCGCGCGCCGTTGACCGGTTGCTTCGCACGGAGGAGGTGTTCGCGTTGATGGCGCTGTTTCTTCTGCTCGTCCTCGTGGCCGTCGTGCTGGGAATCATCGGCACGGCGGCGAGCGGCCTGGGCTATCTTCTGGCCATCGGTGTCGCGATCTTCGTCGCCGACATGATCTTCTTCGCGGTACGGCTGTCCTTGCGCGCCAGACGGCGTCCTGTCCGCTGACGGCCGCCACGACTGGAGGGCGGCATGGCCGAGGACGCGGGCGGTGAACGGCGGTCGGGTCCGACGGCCGGTCCGGACCTCTGGTCGCGGGTCGTCGAGCAGCTGGGCACGGCGCTGATGGTGGTGGACCCGGCCGGGCGCATCCTCGCCGCCAACCCGGCCGCCGAACGGCTGCTGGGCCGGGCCGCCCGCGCGATGCGCGGGCTGGACGCCCACGACCTGCTGCACCGGGACACGGACGGAAGCACGCTCCCGCGGAGGCAGTGCCCGCTGCTCCAGGCGCTGGACGAGCGGGCCGCCGCGCACGGGGAGGGCGACGGCTTTCTGCGGGGTGACGGTCGCCTGGTCACGATCTCCTGGTCCGCCTCTCCCCTGGAGGCCGACGGCTCCCTCCAGGGCATGGCCGTGCTCTTCACCGACGTCACGGGCGACCACGGCGCCCGCCGTGAACGCGCGGCCTACACGAGCGCGCTGGAGGACCTCAACGAGCGGCTGACGCTGGTCGCGGAGATCACCGACGTGCTGGGCCAGACCCTGGAGACGGACGAGGCACTGGCCCGGCTGGGCCGCCTGCTGGTCCCGCGCCTCGCCGACTGGGCGGCGGTGGACCTCCGCTCCGGTTCCGGGCAGGTCCACCGGGTGAGCGTGACCGGTCCGGCGGGCCGGGAGGCCGAGCTGGAGGGCGGGCGCGAGCACCTGCCCGAGACCGCGGAGCAGGACCGGTCGCCTCTCGTCCAGGTACTGAACGGCGGTCCTCCCGTGCTGCGGCAACAGGAGGAGGAAGCAAGGGCGGCGGGCGCGGAGGGCTCCCCCCTGGCCGCCCTCCACAGCGACTTCCTGCGCGCGGCGCGAGCAATGTCGGTCATCACGGTGCCGCTGGGCTCCAAGCGGCAGATCACCGGTGCGCTGACGCTGGTGCGCACCGATCCCGCGCACCCGTTCGACACCGCGGACCTGGACGTGGTCAGCGACATCGGCCGCCGGGTCGGCCTGGTCGTCGACAACGCCCGCCGCTACGGCCGCCAGCGCGCCGTCGCCGAGGCCATGCAGCGCAACCTGCTCGCCCCGCTCCCCCAGCCGGGCCTCCTGCAACTGGCCGCCCGCTATCAGCCCGCCCCGGTCGGCTCCCAGGTCGGCGGCGACTGGTACGACGCGTTCGAGCTGAAGGACGGCGCGCTCGCGCTGGTCATCGGGGACGTCGTGGGCCACGACCTGACCGCGGCGGGCGGGATGGCCCAACTCCACGGCATCCTGCGGTCCCTGGCCTGGGACCACACCGAACCGCCCGGCGCCGTCGTCGACCGCCTCGACGACGCCATGCCCGCCATCACCACCGTCCCGATGGCCACCCTCGTCCTCGCCCGGATCGAGGGCGACCCGCACACCGGTCCCTGGACACTGCGGTGGACCAGCGCCGGACATCCGCCGCCGCTGCTCCTGACGCCCGACGGACAGGCGCGGTACCTCGAAGCCGGACAGGGACTCGTCCTCGGCGCCTCCTGGGCCACCGGAGCGAGCCGGCCCGACGCCACGCTGTCCCTGCCGCCGGGCTCCACCCTCCTCCTCTACACCGACGGCCTGATCGAGATCCCCGGCAGCGACCTCGACTCCGGCCTGGTCCGGCTGCGCCGCCACGCCCTCGCGCTCGCCCACGCACCGCTGGACACACTGTGCGACGAGCTGCTCGCGCGCATGCCGCCCGGCAGTACGGACGACGTGGCCCTCCTGGCCCTGCGGCTGCCGACACCGTGACGTCCCCGGTCCGCACCGCCCTGCGCCGCGCGTGTGCGCGGCAGTACGCTGGGTACACGGCCGCCCGTGACCCCGGCCCTCTCCGTGCAGCACCACTCCGCGCAACAGAGGCCCTGCGCACAGCTGAAGCCACTGCCCCGCCAAGGAGCTGAGCGCGGATGAGCCCGTATCCCGATCTGTTCGAGGAGTGCCGTGTGGTCCGGGCCGGCGGCGAGCTGGACGTGACGACCGCGTCGGCCTTCGCCGACGACCTGGAGGCCGCCCGGTGCGACGGCGGCCCGCCGTTCCTCATCGTCGACCTGCGCGACGTGACCTTCATGGACGGCAGCGTCCTGGATCCGCTGTGCGCGGCGTGGCACGCCAGCCGTCGGCGGGGTGGCTGGGTGCGTGTCGTCCACGTCCGGCCGGGCACGACCATGCTGTTCCGGTCCTGCGGCCTGCTGACCCGGTTCCCCCGGTACGCCAGCCCCCGGGAGGCCTGGCAGGGCAGGCCCGCCGGGCGCCCGGCACCGGACCGCACGGCCTGCGGCGATGCCCGTTCCGTGCCGCGCGGTGCGGAGTCCCGCCCGTGGCAGAATCGGGCACCGTGATCAGCGACGGCATGTCCGAGGTGCTGCGCCGACTGCACTTGGACGGGCCCGGTGATCCGGCGCCGGCCTGGGCGCGGGTCCTCGGCGCCGAGGGCGTCGCGCTGACCCTTCTCGTCGGCGCCGAGCGGACGCCGGAGCCCCTGTGGTGTCACCCCGGGCTGAGCGCGCGCTTCGAGGAGCTCCAGTTCACGCTGGGCGAGGGCCCGGGGCCGGAAGCGGTCCGTACCGGCTCGCCCGTCCTGGAGCCGGACCTGGAGCGGGTACGCTCCGAGCGCTGGCCCGCGCTGATTCCCGCCGCCGCGAAGCTGGGGGTGCACGGTGTCTGCTGCTTCCCGCTCGGCATCGGCGCCATCCGGGTCGGCGTACTGACCGTGCTGTGTGCCAGGGAACCGCGGATGGGCGCACAGCAGTACGCGGACGCCGCCGCCCTGGCGGCGGCGCTGACCGGCGCGCTCCTGGGCGGGGACCTGCGTCGCAACGGGGACGGTTCGCCGCCCGGCGTTCCGGAGCCGCCGTCGGGACTGCACCGCCCAGCCGTGCACCAGGCCACCGGAATGATCAGCGTCCAGCTCGGCGTGTCCATGCAGGAAGCGCTGCTGCGTCTGCGGGCCCACGCCTACGGCAGCGAGCGCCCCCTCGGTGAAGTGGCCCAGGACGTGGTCGCCCGCAGACTCCGTTTCCGCGACGACCACACCGGCGACTTCACCGACGACTTCGACGACGATGGAAGCGGGCCGAATTCGCCCGACGGAGGAAAGGGATGATCGGCATGGCCCGCGAACGACGTCTGGCCGAGATCTTCGTGGAGGTCGCGGATTCCCTCGTAGACGACTTCGACGTGATCGACCTGCTGCAACGGCTGTCCACGCGCTGCGTCGAGCTGCTCGACGTGTCGGCGGCCGGCATCCTGCTGGCGGACGCACACGGCGAACTGCAGATCATCGCCGCGTCGGACGAACACACCCGGCTGCTGGAGCTGTTCGCGCTCCAGCACGACCAGGGCCCGTGCGTGGAGTGCTACCGCACCGGCAATCCCCGCACCAACATCGACCTGACACGGCCGGAGACGACCGTGGCCTGGCCGCGCTTCGCCGTCCGCGCCCGCGAGACCGGGTACGTGGCCACGCACGCCATCCCCCTGCGCCTGCGCAGCCGGGTCGTCGGCGCGCTCAACCTCTTCCAGACCAACACGCACCACCTCGGCGACGACGACATCGCGCTCGCCCGCGCCCTCGCCGACGTGGCCACCATCGCGATCCTCCAGCAGCGCACGCTGGAGCAGTCGCACGTCGAGAACAGCCAGCTGGAGACCGCGCTGAGCAACCGCATCCTGATCGAACAGGTCAAGGGCGTGCTGGCGGAGCGCTGGGAGTCCTCCGTCGACGACGCCTTCGCCGCGTTCCGCTCGTACGCCCGCAGCCGTCACCTGCGTCTGTCGGAGTTCGCCACACAGATCATCTCGGGCGGCTTCGACACCGCGGACATCCCACCCCCGGTACCGGACCGGGCCGGCGACCGCCAGGGCTGACCGCCGCCCGGGGCTTCGGGTGCACGGCGTCCGGCGGGAGCGGGGTCGGCCGCGGGGAGTCCCGGCCGTTGCTCACGGTCCCGTGGGGGCGCCCACCGCCTCCGCCATGAGCGACTGCGCCGCCCGCTCGCCGGTGTCCGGGGGCACGACCACCAGGTCCCAGCGTCCCTTGCCGGGGGCCAGCAGGACGACGGTGTGCGGGGCGGCCGCCGTCAGGTTCCTGTGCAGCCGTACGACCTGGTCGGCCACGAGCATGCGGCGGGGCGACTCGGACCACGTCGTCCCGTCGACCGTGACACTGGTGACATGACCCCACTCCCGTGGCAACCCGGCCAGCAGGCGCGGTAGTTCGGCGAGGAGGTCGTAGGAGCGCGGCCACCACGCCCCGTCGATGGGCCGGGGCAGACCGGCGCGGGGTGCCAGGCGCAGGCGCAGAAGGGGGTGCGGGGGAGGCGGGGGCGGCGCGGTGGTCATGGGCGGGGCTCCTGTCGACTGCCGTGCGTGGGTGGGTCGTTGACGTCAGGCGCGACGGGCCGCGACCCGGTCCGGCGTCGGCCAGCGCACGTCGTGCACCCAGCCGAGACGTTCGAGGAGGCGGATGAAGGCGGCCGACGGGTCGATCTGACCGCGGTCGACGCCGTGCCGGGCGCTGGTGGGGTCGGCGTGGTGGAGGTTGTGCCAGCTCTCGCCGAACGAGAGCAGCGCGAGGGGCCACAGGTTGGTGGCCCGGTCGTGGCGACGGGTGCGGAAGGGGCGGTCACCGATGAGATGGCACAGGGAGTTGACGCTCCAGGTGACGTGGTGGAGCAGGGCGATGCGGACAAGTCCCGCCCACAGCAGGGCGGTCACGCCGTACAGCCAGCTGCCGCCGATGGCCCAGCCCAGCCCGAACGGCAGCGCGAGCGTGACGAGGCACAGCAGCGGGAAGGCGCGGGAGACCGCGCGGATGTCGGGGTCGGCGAGCAGGTCGGGGGCGTAACGCTCGGGCGGCGTACGGTCGTTGCGGAACAGCCAGCCGACGTGCGCGTGCAGCAGCCCGCGCAACTGGCCGCGCAGGTGCGTGCCGTAGCGGTACGGCGAGTGCGGGTCACCGGGGCGGTCGGTGAAGGCGTGGTGGCGGCGGTGGGTGGCGACCCACCCGATGACGTCGCCCTGGAAACTCATGGAACCGGCCACCACGAGCGCGATCCGCACGGGACGGATTGCCTGGTAGCTGCCGTGGGTGAGACCCCGGTGGAAACCGACCGTGACGCCCAGCCCCGTGATCGTGTAGAGGACGGCGGCGAGCACGACGTCGGTGGGGTGGATCAGGCGGCCCCACAGCAGCCAGCCGGCGAGGCCGAGGGCCACGAAGGGCAGGACGACGATCGCCGCCGTCACGGCCACGTAGAGCCGGTCCCCGCCCTCGCGCGCGGGCGCCGGGGCGTCCGGCGGGAAGGGGGAGGTGCCGTCATAGGTCTGCGGCGGCGGGGCGGTGTCCGGCGGGGGCGCCGTGACAGCCGTGACGGGCGTGACGGGACTGGGTGACATGGACGGGGCTCCTGCCCTCGATGCGGCCGCTCTGCTGACGGTGCGGCCGGGGTCACGGGCTGCCCCTGGGGCGGGTGGTGTGCTGTCGACGACCTGACCGGTGGGCACGACACACCCTCGTTCTCCCCACCGTACTCCTCGTGCCGGAAACGCCGGGACATCGCTGGTCGGCGCCCTTCGGCAGGTGCGTCCCGGCCGTCGGCGCGTTGACACCCACCGTCGCCGGACGTTGACTGGCACCACGGCGCAGGGCCGGGAAGGACGGACCAGGTCTCCGGAAGCCCGCGGCAGACCGTCGAGAAGACGAACGGCGTCTTCGGACGGTGCCCCCCATTCCCAGGGAAGCGGTACACACGACGATGTACGACCAGACACGCGCCCAGCAGCCGGCGGACCGGCCCTCGGCTCCGGACGGACGCCGCGCCACGGGCCCGGAGCCGCTGCTCCCCCCGGACGGGCGGGAGGAGATCACGCGCCGCCTCGGACATGCCGTCAACACCTTCGCGGACAGCCCGCGCGAGGCGCTGGAGGAGGCCGAGGGCGCGTTCGACGCGGCCACCGCCCAGTTGGTGGACGCCCTCGCCGAGCGGCGGCGGTTGCTGCGTGAGGGCTGGGCGGACCTCGACCCCGCGACGCAGTCCACCGAGCTGCGGTTCGCGCTGCGGGAGTACCGGGAACTCACCGGACGGCTGCTGCGCGCATAGGCGGCCGGGACGGCGGTGGGCGCTGCCGCGGCGGCCGCCGCCGGTCACCCGGACCTGGGCGGCGGCCGTCGGGTGCTCCCCACGCGGCCCTTCCCCCCTTCGGGGCGCGCGATTCGGGAGCGAGTGCCCCGCGTCGGACCGGGATAGGGCACCGCAGAAGGTGACCGCTCCGGTCTCGCGACGAAGGGAGGCGACGGGGTGAGCACGGGGACGGCCGGCCCGGTGGGAGAGCCGACTGCCCTGAGGGGGGCGGGAATCGGTGCTTGCCCGGGGTCATGGGGCACGGGCAGCCGTCAGGGCTGCCGAACGATGTGCGTTCTCGCCGCGGAGTCCGCGGGCGGCCGAATGCCGTAACCCTACGTGCACCCGCCCCGGGAGAGAACCCCCTCCCGCGCACCCCGTTCAACGGTTCGCGGGGCGGAGTAGCGTGGAGCGCACCGGGATTCGCCCATCCGTCGGCCCTCCGCCGGCGTCGCTCCCGGCGCACCACGACACCGGGCCGCCGCACGGCGCCCCGGGGACAGGGACCGCGACATGAACGCGCCCACCCCCCAACGTGCCTCGCCGGACCGGGAATCCTCCTCGTTCCGTCCCCCCGCCCGACTCGCCCTGCGTCCGCCGACTTTCCCGCCCGGCCCGGTGAACGGCGCGTGGTGGCCCCGCTCCGACGACCTGGCCGCCGAACTTCCCGCACTCATCGAGGCGTTCGACAGGTCGTGGGGCCGTGTGACGCGGATGACCGCACACCGCGACACCTGGCGCCACGCGTCGTGCGACCTGCCCGTGTCCGGTCACACCGTGCGGGCCGCCTGGCTCGCCTCAGGGTTCGACCCGCATGCCGTACGGCTCTTCGCCTACGGCCTCGGACGCCGGGACCTGCTGGTCGTACCGCCCGAGACCGCGCACGCCACGGCACACCGGCTGATGGACGCCGCGGCCGATCCCGCGCACCGCCTCACCGCGAGCGCGCTGCTCGCCCTGTGACACCCCGCCGTCCTGCTCCTCGCGCAGCACGACGGTGATCGAGCACGCCGTGCTACTGTCGCGTCACGTTGCGGTTGCGGTTTTCCATGCGGGTTCCTTTTCCGACGGGTTGATCATCGCGCAGGACGGCAGGACCCGCCGATCTCCTCGCGCGCCACTCGAACATCGAGGCACTGAGCTTCCGCAAGCTGTTGCACAGGGGAATTCGCCCTGTGGTCCCTGTTGTCTTCGGCTTTCCCGCGATTCGCCACGTCCGCCCGTCCGTACCGCAGGAGGCAGCAGTGACACCGCTTCAGACACGTCGAAACCCGAGTACGACCGATCTGCGCGTCGGTGACGACATGACCGTCGAGGTCGCGCTGTCCGTCATGGCCGGTGCCGGGGTGGAGTACCTGCTCCTGTGCGACGAGGACGACGAGCGCACCGGCTCGGTGACCAGGGCCGAACTCGTCGTGCACCGCGACAGCTTCGCCTACACGGACCGCGTCCGCCTGCGGGACGTCCTCCGCGTCCCGTGCCGGGCCGCGGCCTGAAACGGACACGGCTCTGCCGCCCGCGTTCCGAGCCGGACGGCAGAGCGGGCGGACGAATGGAATGCCGGCTCCCTTCCGAACCCACACACGAGACGACCTCCGCCCATCGAGTCCCACACCTCGATCGAACGGAAACATCCGTCGCCGGGACGACGGGAAGCGCCGTCCGCATGTGATCGACGAGGTTCAGGTCCGCAGGCACCTCTCCAGTGCCTTCAGGAGCGAGGCGAGTTCGACGAGTTGGTTCTTCCCCATGCTCTGGACGGTCTCCTGCAGGTGGCTGCTCAGATCGAGGCCGACGGCCTGGACGCAACGCCGGCCGGCGGGGGTGAGCCGGATGTGGAGTCTGCGGCGGTCGCGGGGCACGGAGAGCCGCTGGATCAGCCCCGCCGCCTCGAGCCGGTCGAGCCGGGGAGTGAGCGCGCCGGTGGTGATCGCCAGCCGCCGGGCCAGTTCGGTGGGCGCCAGGACCTGTGTGGGGCGGTGGCGGGCTAGGGCGTCGAGGACGGGGTAGTCGGCGCGGTGGATGCCGTGGCGGTGGTAGATGGGGTTCGTTCGGGCGTCCACCGCCGAGTTGATCAGCTGCAGGCTGCTGAACAGCCGTCCGGCGATCGGTCGCTCGCCCGTGAGTGCGTACGGTTCGTCGCCGTCCTGAGCCAGACCGTGCACGGTTGTCGTCCTTTCCGGGCGGTGTCGACGGGGTCGTTCGGCGCATGCCCCGGGTGTCAGTGCTCGCGGTACGGCGGACCGGGAACGCCGCCCCCTGCCGGTGCGGCCGAGCGCGCTCCCATGAACACCTGCAGGATGCGGGCCACGGGGTCCGTCGCCACGTCCTGCGAGGGCGGCGCCGTGCCGTCTGCTTCTCGTGGGTGGAACTCTGCGGCGGGTCGGAGTGCTCGGCCGTGGCCGTGTGTCACGCGCATGGCGGGATCCCCCTAGAGGTGCGGAACGGAGAGCCGGCTGTTTCCGCTCCGCAGTTCGACGACGGTGATGTCGGGTGGTGCGCCGACCCGGACCGGCGGTCCCCAGAAGCCCGTGCCGCGGCTGACGTAGAGCTGAGTGCCGTCGATCTCGTGCAGCCCGGCGATCGCGGGTTGCTGCAGGGAGGCGAGGAGGCCGAGAGGGGCCAACTGGCCCCCGTGGGTGTGCCCCGAGAGTTGCAGGTCGACCCCGCGGCGGGCTGCTTCGTGGACCATCACCGGCTGGTGCGCGAGGAGGACCACCGCACGCTCCGGGTCGCGGTCGGACAGCGCCGCCTCGTAGTCCGAGCCGTCGCCGTGCTCGGCACCGGTGAGGTCGTTGACGCCCGCGAGGTCGAAGGCCGGAAGTTCCACCCGCTCGTTGCGCAGGACGCGGACGCCGAGGTCGCTGATCTCCTCGATCCACGGTTCGGCGCCGGACTTGTACTCGTGGTTGCCCGTGACGAAGTAGCTGCCGTAACGGCTCTTCAGGTGCCGCAACGGGGCCGCGGCCCGCCCCAGGTGTCCGACGCTGCCGTCCACGAGGTCGCCCACGATCGCCACGGCATCCGGGGCGGCGCGGTTGACGATCTCGACGATCCGCTGCGTGTGCCGCTCGCCGAGGATCGGACCGAGATGGATGTCGCTGACGACGGCGACACGGAAACCGTCGGCCCGGCGGCCGAGCCGTGCGAGAGGAACGCGTACGTGTGCGAGGCGGGGCGGCCCGAGCGCGGTGCGCATGCCGTGGCCGACCAGTGAGGTGGCAGCGGCTCCCGCGGTGACGGCGGTGGCCCGGGCCAGCACCGCACGCCGTGTCGGCCGGGCCGGCCCGGCGGTCGGCGCGCGGCCTTCCGCCGGGTGTTCCCGCTCGTCGCCCGGCATGTCACCCGGCACGTCATCGTGCGGTGTCCCGCGCCCGGGCTCCGTCACACCCGCGAGGACCTTCTGCGTGCGTGCTTCGGTACGGGCACCGTCGGCGGTACGGCCGGACGTGCCGCCCCGCCCGATCAGGAGCCGAAGCGGTTCGGCGAGGAGCAGGGTGATCGTCACGTACATCAGCAGCGCGAGCCACACATAGCCCGGCCAGGCGATCCAGCGTCCGATGTGCTGCGGCAGATCCCTGGTGGTGGCCATGGCGAGCGGCGGCAGCACGGCCAGTACGGCCAGGGCGCGGGCGCAGCCCCGGGCGGTGCGCGCCCCGAGGGCGGTGTCGTGGACCAGCCGCCGCCACAGGTACCAGTGCACGAGGGCACTGGCACCTGTGTACAGCGCGAACGTCAGGAGCGCCGTGACCATGGTTCAGCCGCGCTTCGGCAGCCGGAACGCGCCGGTGAGCGTGAGCAGACCGATGACCGCCAGGGTGACGAACGCGGCCTGGTAGGAGCCGCCGCCCGTCTCCGTTCCCGTGCCCCGGTCCGCGGCGATCAGCTGCACGGTGGCGACGAGGTTGACGCCGAGGGCCGCGCCGATGTTGCGGCACAGGGTGATGCCGGCCGTGTAGGCGCCGATCCACTGGGCCGGGGACGTGTTCTGGATGTGCACCAGGCCCGTGGTGGCGACGAAACCGGTGCCGAGACCCGCCAGCGCCTCGCCGACGACGGCGAGGACGAGCGATTCGCTGCCGCCGAGCACGAGGACGCACGGACCGGCCGTCAGCAGCAGGCCGCCGATCAGGGCCGCGCCGCGGGCGCCGAAGCGCTTGAGCAGGCCGGCGCAGACCGCCGAACCCACCACCCAGCCCAGTGCGCCGGCCATGACGAAGAGACCGCTCGCCGTGTCGCCGGCCGTGCCGTGGGAGGCCAGGGCGAGCGGCAGAAGGGTGACGGAGGCGTACAGGACGGCGGCCGCTCCGACGGTGAGCAGGGCGGCGATGCGCTGTTCGCCGCCGGTCGCGAAGGCGACCGGCACCACGGCCGCCTGCGGCTTGCGCCGCACCTGGACGACATGGCCGACGATGCCGACAACGGTGACCACCGCCAGGGCGACGACGACGAGGGCGGGGAAGTCCAGGGCGGGGGCTTCGAGGAGCATCAGCGCTCCGCCCAGGGCGAGGGCGAACGACAGCAGGGCCCAGCCACTGATGGTGCGGGAGCTCTGGGACTGGGCCGCCGGCACGCGCCGTACCAGGAAGGCGGCCAGCGCGGCCAGGGGCAGATTGATCACGAACACCCACCGCCAGCCGACGGTGGCCTCGGCGGCCGTGCCGAGGGCGGGACCGGCCACGGCGGCCAGGCCCCACACGGCGGAGAGCATCGCCTGCATGCGGGCGCGCTCGTCGGGGCCGAACGCCTGGCCGATGACGACATAGGTCAGCCCGGCCACCGCGCCCGCCCCGATGCCCTGCGCCGCACGCGCGGCGATGAGCAGCGGCATCGTGCCGGCCGCGGCCACCGCCCCGGAGGTGGCCGCGAAGACGAGCAGCGCGGCGAGCATCGTGGTGCGGCCGCCCCAGCGGTCGGCGGCGAACCCCGCCAGCGGCGTGACCAGCACGCTGGTGAGCAGGAACGCGGAGATCAGCCAGGGGTACAGGTCGGGCTGGCCCAACTGGTTCGCCATGGTGGGCAGCAGCGAGCCCACCACGGTGGAGTCGGCGGCGGCCAGGAACAGCGCGAGCAGCACGCCGGCGAGGAGAGGAGTGCGGTTGCTTCGGGCATCGTCCGACCGGCTCCGGGCCGGTGTGCCGGTGGCGCCGATGCCGCTGGACAGCGAGGTCTCGGACATGAGCGGTTCGTCTTCCGATCGTGAGTTCCGGTGGTGGACGTCCGTGATGGGTGGAGGGGCCGGCGGGGCGAGGGGTGGTGCCTCCGCCGGCCTCCGGGCCCACCGGCGGCCCGGGGGGCGCCGCCGGTGGGAGACGAAGACCATCGGGCCGGCCGGGTGAGGGGCCCCACCGTCGTGCGGGAGTGGTCGGTCCGCACGGCGGTGTCGGTCTGCGCGGTCAGGACGGGGTACTGCGTGGCCGTGGTGATCGCCGGGCGGGCGCGGCTCGTGAGCGCGCCCGCCCGCCGGTCACCAGTCGGCGCGCATCGGGGAGTGGCTGAGCTTCAGCACGAGCCAGGACGGCAGCCGGTACTGGCGCCGGATCAGCCGCGTGATGCCGTCCGTGAGCCGCCGGGGCCTCCGGTCCAGCCAGGTCATGGTGGCCTCCAGCGCCGCGAGGACCCGGTCGATCTCCTCGGCGGTGATGGTCAGCGGTGGATAGAAGCGCAGGACCGGATGGTCTATCTGCTCGTTCAGCGAATGGCCGGTGTGAATGCCGTGCCGGGCCATCACCATGGAGATCAGCAGCTCCACCGAGGGATTGCGGGTCCGCAGCCCGGCCATGAAGCCGATCCCGGGGGCGCCCAGCAGGTGCTTCGGGTGCCGCCGTGCCACCTCGGCCAGCCCCTCGGTCAGGCGCGGGCCGAGCGTGGCGGCCCGCCGGGGCAGGTCCTTGGCGAGGACCTCCCGGACGGCGGCCGTCGCGGCGCTCACGGACAGGGCCGAGATGCTGCTGGAGCCGGCGAGGAGCGAGGGGTGCCACAGCGGGTGCCGCTCGGCCCGCGCGACCACGTCGGAACTGAGCGCGCACACACCGACCGGGACGAAGCCGCCGGTGAGCGCCTTGGAGAAGAGCAGGATGTCCGGTACGACGTCGTCGTGCTCGACGGCGAACATCCTGCCCGTGCGCCCGAGGCAGGACTGGATCTCGTCCGCGACGAACAGGGTGCCGGTGGCACGGCAGGCGGTCGCGACCTCCTCGATGTACCCCTCGGGCGGGACGGTGAGGTGGGCGCCGCCGAGGACGGGCTCCAGGAAGACCGCCGCCACGCTCCGGTCGGCGAGCGCCTCGCGTACGGCCGCCGCGTCGCCGTAGGGGACCGTGATCAGTTCGCTGCCGAGCGGCTCGAACGGCTCGCGGTGGTTGGGCTGGCCCAGCACCGTCAGGGCTCCGAGGGTCTTGCCGTGGTAGCCGCCCTCCGCGATCAGGATCTTGCGCCGCTCGGGCCGGGCGAGGTGGACGGCGCGCAGCGCGGTCTCACTGATCTCCGCGCCCGAGCAGCCGAGGACGAAGCGGTCCAGGCCGGCCGGGAGGATCGTGGTGAGCAGTTCGAACAGCTCGGCGGTCGCCGGGTGCACGGCACCGGGCGGCACGGTCGGCGCGGAGTGCAGGGTGTCGAGCACCGCGTCGCGCACCTGCGGGTTTCCGTGGCCGACCAGGAAGACGCCGTAGCTGCCGGCGAGGTCAAGGAAGCGGTCGCCCTGCTCGGAGACGACCTCGGTGCCGCGCGCGCTCTGCTCGACGGGCCGGGAGGCGGCGGCGAGCATCAGGGCCGCGGTCGGGTTCCAGTGCCGCCCGAGCGAGTCGAGTACGTCCTGCCGTTGCCGGAGGACGGCCTGGGGTACGGCGTTCATGCGGCGACCTCCCGCACGGTGAGGATCTCCTCGGCGACCGCGCGCACAGTGGCGTGGATCTGCTCCAGGTCTGCGGGGTCGGCGGTGAGCGGCGGCAGGACCGCGACCACGTCGCCGTCCGGGCCGAAGGGCGGGCGGACCAGGATCCTGGCCTCACCCAGTGCCGCGGTCAGGGCCTGGGCCTGCTCGGCGGAGGCGAGGCGCAGCCACACCAGGCCGCCGTCCGCACAGAACTCGGTCACCGCGCCGAACGAGGTGATGTCGCCCAGGACCCGCCGGGCGCTGTCCTCGGCCCGGCGCTGCCGGTCGGCCAGCCCGTCGGCCGCCACGACCGCGAGGACCGCGCGAACGGCGGCCGCCGAGAGCGGGTTGGCACCGAACGTGGAGCCGTGCAGGCTCGGGTTCTTCCCGGCGTACACCCGGTCGTACGCCGCCCTGCTGGTCACCATGACACCGACGGGCACGGCGTCCGCGCCCAGGGCCTCCCCGAGGATCAGCGCGTCGGGGACGATGCCGAGCGCCTGGGTGGCGAGGTCCCAGCCCAGGCGGGCCGGAGCGGTGAGCCGCTCGTCCAGGATCAGCAGGACGTCGTGCTGGGTGCAGCGGTCGCGCAGGGCCCGCCACCACTGCGGGGAGAGCCGCTCCAGCGGGCGGCCGGGGGCGGCGGGTGCGAGAACCACGGCCGCCAGGGTGGCGTCGACCTGTTCCAGCAGGGACTCGGGCCGGTCGCCCGAGACCGTCACGGGCATCAGGGGCAGGACGGGCACCGGTGTGGCGCCGGTGCTGAGGCCCTGGCCGTGGGTGAGGGTGCCGAAGTTCTCCCCGGCGATGCCGAGCACGCGGGAGCGGTCGGGGTGGGTGCCCTTGGCCAGCTTCAGCGCCGAGTCGAGGGCTTCACCCCCGCTGTTGCACAGGTAGGAGACGGTGAGCGGGTCCGGGCAGAAGGCGTCCAGTGCCTCGACGGCCTCGGCCAGCGGCCGGCTGAGCAGGATGCGGCTGGACAGGGCCACTCGGCCTGCCTGTTCGGCGACGGCGGCGGTGACTTCAGGGTGTCCGGCGCCGAAGCCGCCGGTCGACGCGTCGAACCAGTGGCCGCCGTCGGCCGTCTCCATCCGCGCCCCGGTCATGCCGGTGACGACGGGAGCGTGGGGATCGATGGTGCCTATGGAGTGCCGCCGGACGACGGCACCGGGGTCACGCGAACTCATCTGCTGCTCCAAGGGCTTGGGTGGGGCGTGCATCAGGGGTGGACGCGGTCGGTGCCGGCGAACTCGTCCAGCAGCTTGCGGGTCTCGTCGTCCATCCGCTCGTCCACGGGGGACGGCGGCCAGGTCGCGGTCATGGCCTGGCGGAAGACCGCCGTCAGCCGCTGCTGCACGTCCCAGGCGGGGTTGTCGACGGTGTGGTCGACGCCGAAGACGTCCACGACCAACTGCTTGAAGCGGCCCGCCAGTTCGGCGTTGAGCTCCTCGGTTCCGGAGAAGATCTCGAAGGCGCGCCGCCGTTCGGCCTCGCTGAAGGACGGCATGATGCACTCGAGCACCACATGGTCGACCTGCACGTGCCGGGCCTCGTCCATTCCGTGCGCCCACAGCAGCTTGGTGAGGAAGTGCTCGCGCGCCGGGTCGAGATGGGCGGTGCGCTTCTCGAACACCGTGATGACGGACTCACCGATGTACGCGGCCATGCACATCGCCGCGAGCTTCACGTACGGGGAGTCGTCGCCCTGGTAGAGGGCGAGGCGCTCGGTGAAGAGGGAGTCGGCGAGCTTGATGTCCGAGCCCGCCAGCTCCCGTACGTAGCGGTAGAAGAAGTCGGCGTGCAGATACTCCTCGGCGGCGAAGCAGCTGAGCGCGTGGTGCAGGTCGTACCCGGCGCTGATCGGCGAGGTGTCCGCACCGAGCTGGGCGGTGATGATCCCGAAGACGGCCGACAGGTGCCGCTCGATCTCGGCCAGCTGCGCCAGTTCCTTGACCAGGTAGGCGCAGCCCTCGCGGGCCATGCCGGGACGGCCGTGGACCACGTGGGAGATGAAGTCCAGCTCCCGTTCGTCCGGACGGCCGGGCCAGCCCAGGGCGTTGGGGTGCAGGGTCTGCTCGTGCGCCGCGGCGTAGATGTCGCGCAGCCGGGCGCGGGTTCCGGCGTGGTCGGCCGGCGGGTCAGTGTGCGTCGTCACCGTCACCGTGCACCTCCTCCTCGAACTGGCGGTAGCCGTCGGCCATGCCGACGTGGATCACGTTGATCTGCGCGTAGCCGTCCGCGAACAGCGGCGAGTCCCGCAGCTCCTCGACGAAGAAGTAGTAGGCGCGCAGGTCTTCGGTCGTGACGAAGGCGAAGTCCGTGGGCTGCGCGGAGAACGCCTCGGCGTCGTAGTGCTGGACGGTGACCCGGTCGGCGTACTTGGCGATGAGCGGCGCGATGTGCTCCTGCTGGAACTGCTCCCGCTCCTTGCCGGACTTCCGCAGCCAGGCCGGGGTGAAGGTGTAGCCGATGAAGATGCCGTACTTCATGATCAGTTCCTCGCGTAGCTCTGGGAGTTGAGGATGGTGCGGTGGGTGTCGGTGATGGCGCGGCGGCCGTGCATGACGCGGGAGTTGTCGATGAGGACGATGTCGCCGTCCTGCCAGGCGATCTCCTCGGTCACCCGCTCGGTGACCTCGACGTACTCGGCGGTGACCTCGTCGGGAATCCGGCTGCCGTCGGCGAACCGGATGTCCGGGGCCTCGTAGTTGTACGAGGGGCCCAGCAGGCTGTTGGCCCAGGCGGTGCGCGTGGACCACTTGGTGGGGTGCGCGGCGAACACCTGGTAGTGGTAGAAGAGGCTGCCGTCCGGGCGTTCGGTGAACTCGACCTTGGCGCCCGGGTTGGCCTGGTCGTACAGGTCGGCGACGGTGACCTCGTCCGGGCCGCGCCCGTCGCCCGCGAGGAACGCGGCCAGTTTGCGCCACAGCGCGGCCGGGACGGTGCGCTCGTAGCTGATGGGCTGGGCGGCGAAGAGGTCCCTGGCCCGCTCGGACAGGGCGTCCCAGACGCGGAAGCCGTCGCACACCGTGGTCTGCGAACCGGACGAGGCGGCCTTCACGCAGTGGAACCAGAGCAGCTCCGGAGCATACGGGGTCGCGCCGTTCTCCAGGTGCAGGCCGATCGCGTCCGTGCCGGAGTCGACCTTCTGGGCGGCGTCGCCGTGGAAGACCCGGGCCGGGTCCAGCGTGGTGCGCGAACTGTACTGACGGACCAGCGCGTTGAAGTCGTCGACCGAGGGCTCGAAGCCACGTATCAGCAAGTGCCCCGCGTCGGCGAGGAGTTCGTCCAGTCCGGCCTCGTACAGATCGGTGAACTCGGCGCTGCCGTCGCGCGGGGTGACCAGCAGGCCGTCACCGTCTCCGAGAGCGGTCAGTTGCAGCTTGTTCTGGGTGTTCTGGGCGTGCGTCATCGTTTCCCCCATGCCACGAGTGCGATGAATCTGATGAAGCGGTGCGTTGTGAGTGATGTCGTCCACGGGATCAGGCGGCCGGTGCGAGCGCGGGGCGCACGATCTCGTCGAAGATGAGCCCGCGGCGCGGGCGGCCGGTGACGGTGAAGTACCGTTCCCGCAGGTCCGCGCCGTCCGGCAGGACGATGTACCGCTCGGGGCGGTCGGTCTCGGCCAGCGCGCGCTCGGCGTACGTGCGTGCCTCGCGCTCCACCGCGGGGCCGGCGTCGCCGTCCCGCGACGAGGAGACGAGGACGGCGACGAGGTGCTCCATGCCTTCGCCGAAGAGGACCGCGTCGGCCACGTCACGGCACGAACGCAGCCGCCCTTCCACCCACTCGGGCGAGACGTTCCGTCCGTGGCCGGTGATGATGACGTTCTTCAGACGGCCCAGGATGCGGATGAAGCCGTCCTCGTCGATGAGCGCCCGGTCTCCCGTGTGGAGCCAGCCCTCGTCGTCCACCGGCCGGCTGGTCGGGTCCTCCACGGTGTATCCCGCGAACAGGGAGGTGGACCGCACCAACAGCTCGCCCTGATCGGAGAGTTTGACCGAGCAGTGCGGAAGCGGCCGTCCTACCGTGCCCGGGCGCCAGTGGCTCGCGGTGTTCCACGAGACCACGGAGCCGTTCTCCGACAGTCCGTACCCTTCGTGGACCCGCAGGCCGGCCGCGTCCAGGCGCTTCAGGGCCTCGGCGTCCACGGGGGCGCCTCCGGCCATGAGGAAGGGAGACCGCCCGGCGGGGAAGAGCTCGTCGCCGTCGCTGTCCCGCACCGCCTTGTCCAGGGCGCTGACCAGCGCGGGTGGCAGGACGGCCGCCGAGGGGGCCGCCTTCCGCAACCAGTCGAGCGCCTCCTCGGCCCGCGATCCTGCCGTGCCCAGCAGCGGCACGGCACCGGGCAGCAGAACCATGCGGCCACCGCGGAGGATCGGCAGGTACACCGCCGTGACCTGCTCGACGAGGAGGCTGAACGGAACCAGCGAGAGGTACCGGTCGTAGACCCCCGACGGGGAGACCTCGTCCAGCGAGGAGAGCAGGGCTCCGAGACCGGCCGCCCGGATCTTGACGCCCTTGGGAGCGCCGGTGGTCCCCGACGTATGAATGATCTTGATGATCCGGTCGGGGTCGACCGCGTCCGGGAGGACTTCCCGCGCCGGGGCGGGGACGCCGGGTTCACGGGACCGCTCGACCAGGACCGGCTCGGCCGAGCCCGACAGGCCCCATGCCTCCAGCTTGGCCGCGCCCGCGGCGTCCACCACGCAGACGTGCACGTCGCGCAGCAGTGATGCCGCCTGCTCGGCGGAGAAGGCCAGCGGAACCGGAACCTCGGTGTACCCGTCGATCAGCAGCGCCAGGTCGGCGGCCACCCACTCCGGGCTGTTGTCCGCCACGAGCCCGACCCGTGCGCCCGGCGCGAGACCGCGGGCCCGCAGCGCCGCCCGCACCTCGTCGGCCCAGGCCGTCATCTGCCCGTAGGTGTAGGTCCGTTCGGGGGTACCGGTGTCGCCCAGGCACTCCACGAGAACCAGCTCTTCATGGCCCGGGGCCCGCAGGGCGGCGACGACGTCCTTCATCGCGCACCCGCCAGCGCGCTCTCCGCGGCCGTCCGCCCCCACGTCACGGCGAGGTGCGGGCCGGAGTCGCCGCGCACGCTCAGCTGGGCCGCGAAGTGCCGGAGGTCCACGTAGCCGGCGAGCGGCTCCGTCGCGTAGTACGACCCCCAGCGGCCCTGCTGCTCGGCCGGCAGGGACTCCTCGCGCGCCGGGGCCAGGGCGGTGAACTCGATGCCCACGCGGGCCAGAGTGCGGGCCAGGGCGCGGGTCACGGTGCACATCAGGAACTCGGCTCCGTTGCACCAGGTCAGGGCCGGCACCATCCGGATGAGCGCCAGACCGGCTCCGGCCTCGCGTGAGGCCAGCGGCCCGATCTCGATCAGGCTGCTCGGCTCGCAGTGCGTCGCCGTACGCTCGGCGATCGCCTCGGCGGCCGGACGGCCCAGGTAGCTGTCGACGAGCAGACCGTGCGCGCTGCCGAACGTCATTCCCGCGCAGGCCGTCGGAACTTCCACGCCGTTCTCCACGGCGCACAGCGCGATGAAACTGTCCGGAGCCGCGGTGATGTCCGCCCCGTAGTCGCGCCGGTACCGCTCCTGCGCGAGATCCGAGCACGCGGACCACAGCGCGGTGTCTCTGCGCGCGATGTTGATCTGCATTTCTCCCCCATTTCCAATCGCCGTTCTCGACCGTCCCGGCCACCTGGGGTCTCCAGCCGGCCGGGCAAGCGGCAACCGGACCACGAGGGTCCGTGCTGCCGGGGATTGGTGCTGTGCCGCCGGGCCCGCCGGCGACGCGACAGACATTACGACCGTCCGTCGATTTTTGACAACTAGTTCAAACAGCGAGGGGGAAGCAGCCCGAGGAGGGCTCTCGGAGGGAGCGCAGTCGCGCCAGTTGGCTACATTGCGCAACAGGGCGCCGGTCCAGTGTGCGAACAGCAAAGAAGGCGGAAGCGCCCCCTCCGGGGCGTCCGCCTTCGTCGACGACCGGTCCGTCCGGTCAGCCGTGGACCAGCCGCTCTCCCCCGGCCTTCTCCTCCGCCGCGGGAATGAGGTCGTCCACGACCCGCTGCACCGCGGACGCGGCGCTCGCCTCGACCCGCGGCCAGCCCAGGCCGTGCATCATCGACGCGGCCACGACCAGGCGATTCCCGTCGGTCGCGGCGGCACCCCACTGGAAGCGGCGGGACAGCAGGTGGGTGACGGTGTATCCGAGGACCGCCGACCGCAGGGCATCGAGGGCCGCCGCCGGTGGCAGCACCGGATGCTCGAACGCCCCCTCGCGCTCGGTCCTCTCCACGACGGCGCCGATCACCTGGCCCATCTGGCGGTCGACCACGTCCCTGCGCTCCAGACGCTCCGGGGACGCCAGGGCTCCCACCGCGTTGGCGAGGGCCGCCATGCTCGACTCGAACAGCTCGGGAGCGGTCTCCGCGTGCCGCATGTAGGCGAGCATCAGTCCGTAGAGCGCCCGCACCCCGTCCCAGGGCAGATCGGCGATGGCCTGGTAGTACCTGATCTGGCGCTTCGCACTGTCCGTCGAGAGCGCGACCAGCAGATCTTCACGGCACGTGAAGTGGTTGTAGATGGTTCCCTTCGAGTAGCCGGCCTCGGTCGCCAGCCGTGCCAGGGTGAGGTTGTGCAAGCCGTCCCGCGCCACCACCTCCAGTGCTGTCCGAAGAAGCCTTTGCTCACGCTCTGCAACTTCCTGTGCTTTCCGCTGCGCAGTTCTCATGCCTCCAGGATGCCCGACCGTTGGTCAAAGTTCGACCCCCAGTCAAAAGACTGTGTCCGGAAGTTGAGCTTAAGTAAGGCTCAAGTAGCTTGACAGTCAGCGATCGACCTTCCCTCGGAGATCGTCCGGCCGCGGCGCGACCCTGAACCCTCCACCGCCACCGAGGCGTCACCGCAGGTCGATCCGGACCGGCGCGCCCCCTTGGCCGGCCGCAACCGACACCGACGCCCTCCAAGAGCCGGCGTCCCCAACGCAGTTGTGGCGGCCGCGGACCTCGCCCGCCTGCGGGAAGCAAAAGCTTTCAGCCGTTCTCCGTGAAGAAGCTTCTCGTCGAGACCGCTCGGCCGGGCAGCGGGGCGAGCCGAGCCCGGCGCTTCGGCATCCGCTCCATGAGGAAACCCCAGGTCGATGACCTGGGGTTTGTCAGTCGCTCAGTCCGATGCCCGCCGTCCGGCTCTTGGCGTGCGCTCAGGTCTGCTTCGAGCCGCTGCTGTAGAGGGACTTGGACCAGAGGTAGCCGAGTGCCGCGAGGCCGAGGCACCAGGCGACGGCGAGCCAGCCGTTGGCGCCGATCTCCGTGCCGAGGAGCAGGCCCCGCAGGGTTTCGATGGCCGGGGTGAAGGGCTGGTACTCGGCGATCGGCTGGAACCAGCCCGGCATCGCGTCGACCGGCACGAAGGCGCTGGAGAGCAGGGGCAGGATCATCAGTGGCATGGCGTTGTTGCTGGCCGCCTCGGGGTTCGGGCCGGACAGGCCCATGCCGACCGCGATCCAGGTCAGTGCCAGGGCGACCAGGGCCAGCAGTCCGAGCGCCAGGATCCACTCCCAGACGGTGGCGTTCGTGGAGCGGAACCCGATCGCCACGGCGACGGCCCCGACGAGGACCACGCTCGCCAGGCACTGCAGCACGCTGCCGACGACGTGCCCGATGAGCACGGAACCGCGGTGGATCGCCATGGTGCGGAAGCGGGCGATGATCCCCTCGGTCATGTCCATGGACACGGACACCGCGGTGCCGATCGTGGTGCCGCCGATGGTCAGCATCAGGATGCCCGGCACCAGATACGCGAGGTACTCGGACCTGCCGCCACCGCCGTCCCCGAGGCCCGCGCTCATGGTGCCGCCGAAGATGTAGACGAAGAGCAGCAACAGCATGACCGGCGTGAGCAGCAGGTTCAGCGTCATGGACGGATAGCGCCGGGCGTGCAGGAGGTTGCGGCGCAGCATCGTGGACGAGTCGCGCACGGCGGAGGAGAGGTGGCTCATCGGGCAGACTCCCTGGTCTGGTCGGTGCCGCCGGTCAGGGCGAAGAAGACGTCGTCGAGGTCGGGGGTGTGGACGGTCAGCTCGTCGGCCTCGACTCCGGCCGCGTCCAGCCAGTCGAGGATCGAGCGCAGTTCGCGTTGGCTGCCGTCGCTGGGGAGTTGGAGGGTGAGCGCCTCGTCGTCGCCGACGGCCTCGCCCAGGGCGGAGGCGGCGCTGCGGTAGGCGGCCGGGTCGGTGAAGCGGAGCCGGACATGACCGCCGGGGATGAGCCGCTTCAGTTCCTCGGCGCTGCCCTCGGCGACGATCCTGCCGTCGTTCAGCACCGCGATACGGTCCGCGAGTTCGTCCGCCTCCTCCAGGTACTGGGTGGTCAGGAAGACGGTCACCCCGTCGGAGACCAGCTCGCGGATGATCTGCCACATGTTGTGGCGGGCCCGCGGGTCCAGACCGGTGGTCGGCTCGTCGAGGAAGATGATCCGCGGACCGCCCACCAGCGTCATGGCGATGTCCAGACGGCGCTTCATCCCGCCCGAGTAGGTGGAGGCCGGCTTCTTCGCCGCGTCCGTCAGGTCGAAGCGCTCCAGCAGTTCGGCCGCCACCCGACGCCCCTCGCTCCTGGGCAGATGGTGCAGGTCCGCCATCAGGAGCATGTTCTCCTCACCGGTGATCAGCCCGTCCACCGCCGAGAACTGGCCGGTGACCCCGATCGCGGCCCGCACGGCCTGCGGATCGCCTGCCAGATCGTGTCCCGCGACCTGGGCCCGACCGCCGTCGGCACCGATCAGCGTGGACAGAATCTTCACGGCGGTCGTCTTGCCCGCCCCGTTCGGCCCGAGCAGGGCGAACACCGACCCGGCCGGGATGCGCAGATCGATGCCGTCGAGAACGGTCTTGTCGCCGTACGACTTGCGCAGACCGAGGGCGGAGACGGCCGTCGCGGAGTTGCTCGTGATGGATGTGGACATGACAGATGAAGGCATGGTGCCCTCCCGTTCGAAGGCTGAGGTGACTGAGGGGTCGGGCGCGGGGCCGAGGTGCCTGGGGGGCGAGGCCGCGGTGCCTGGGGGGCGGGGCCGAGGTGCCTGGGGGATGGGGCGCAGAGCGCTCAGGCCTTGGCGCGGAAGACGTCGATGTTGCCCCAGTTGGTCCGGGCTCGGACCTTGACCGTGTCCTCGGTCTGCTCCGGGGCCTCGGAGGCGGTGAGGGCGTTGCGCACCAGTCCGCGCTGGGAGCTGACGTCGAGCCAGGCCGCGGTGCCCTCGCGGACGCCGATCTCGATGGAGCCGTTGGAGGTCTCCAACTGGACCTCGCCGCGGACGACTTCGGCGACGCGGAGGACGCCGTTGGTGGCGGTGCCGGTGACCGAGCCCTCGGCGCACGCGATGTCGATGGCACCGTTGGCGCCGCTCACCCGCAGCTCGCCGGAGACCGCGCCGACGTTCGTGTTGCCGTTCGAGTTCTTCAGGACGGCGGGGCCGTCGACGGTGCCGACGCGCAGGTTGCCGGAGCTGGTGGTGATGACGGCCCTGCCCTCGATCCGGTCGACGACGACCGAGCCGTGGGAGGCGGTCAGCTCGACCGGTCCGGTGGTGTCGAGGCGGACGTCACCGACGGAGGTCTTCACCCGGACCTCGCCGAGCCGGCCCTCGCCGAGCACCTGGGCCCAGGCTCCGGTCACCTCGACCCGTGAGCCGGTGGGCAGTTCGACCGTCACGTCGGCGACGCCGGAGGGCCCGATCATGCGGCGCTCCTTCGTCCTGACGGTCAGGACGCCGCCGGCGAAGGTGACCTCGGTCTGCTCGGCGGCCCTTACGTCCTTGTCCCGCTCCGGGTCGCGGGGGCGCACCTCGACGACGGTGTCGCGGCGCTCGCCCGCGGCGAGCCGGAGGGAGCCGGCGGCCACGTGGGCGTTGACGGAGATCGGTTCGGGGGTGTCGAAAGAAGGCATGGCTGTCCCGTCCTCGTGAGTCGTGGGAGCGTCCCCGCTGGTGGGACGTGGTGAGGGTGAAGTGCCTTTTCGTGGGCCTGGTGGCTAGCGCACCCAGCCCGTGAAGCTCTGTCCGACGTTCTGGACCTTGCCCGGGGTGCGCGGCCTGGTTCCGCCGTCCACCGCGGCGGACACGGCACGCACCAGCCACGCGTTGACCGACAGGCCCTCGTGGCTCGCGGCCTCCTCGGCGCGCGTCTTGAGATGGGCCGGCAGTCGGAGGTTGACGCGTGCGGTGCCGCCCTCGTCCGCGTCGGCGACCGGGGTCCTGACCGGTTCGAGGGGTGCGGCCGGCTCCACCGGGGCGGCGTCCTCGGTGGACGGCAGGGTCACCACGAAGTCGGGGTCGAGTCCGCGCAGTCGTACGTCGACCGAGCCGGGGGCGAGTTCGCGGGTGATCTCGTCCATCGCCGCGGAGAGCACGTTGAGCATGACCAGCCGGGTCGCCGACTCCAGGGGAGCGGTCAGCCTGTCGGCCAGCTCACGGGCTTCGTCGCCTCCGGCCTCGGCAGCCACCGCGAGTTCGCGGCGGAGGTTGTCGACATACGGGGTGAGGTCCATGACGCCATCATGGCACCACATTGGCACTACGCGCAAGCTTCGAGGGTACTGGAGAGAGACGAGGGAGACCTACAGGCGCCTCACCTGCGAAAACATGCTCCGACGCAGGATGGCACCACATGGCGCCAATCGGCGCCACGTGGCGCCATGCGACGCCAGACGATGTGCCGTTCACATCTCGAACCGATACCCCATGCCCGGCTCGGTGACGAGGTGGCGGGGGCGGGAGGGGTCGGCCTCCAGCTTGCGGCGCAGCTGTGCCATGTAGACCCGCAGGTAGTTGGTCTTGCCGCTCCCGGTGACCCCCCAGACCTCCTCGAGGAGGTGGTTCTGGGTGATCAGCCGTCCCGGGCTGGTCACCAGGATCTCCAGCAGGTGCCATTCGGTGGGCGTGAGGCGTACGTCGCGGCCGTCCCGGTGCAGCTTCTTGGCCAGCAGGTCGATGGTGAAGTCCGCCGTCTCGACGAACGTCGTCCCCGTGGCGAGCGGTGTGTCCTCGGTGCGCCGGACGGCGGCCCGCAGCCGGGCGAGGAGTTCGTCCATGCTGAACGGCTTGGTCACGTAGTCGTCGGCGCCGGCGTCGAGCGCGGCGACCTTCTCGTCGGAGCCCTGGCGGGCGGACAGCACCAGGATGGGCACCCGGGTCCAGCCGCGCAGGCCCTTGATCACCTCGACGCCGTCCATGTCGGGCAGGCCGAGGTCGAGCATCACGACATCGGGTTGCCGGGCGGCCGCGAGCCGCAGCGCGGTGGCTCCGTCGGGGGCCGCGTCGACCCCGTACCGGCGTGCCTGGAGATTGATGACGAGGGCCCGTACGAGCTGCGGGTCGTCCTCCACCACCAGCACCCGTGTCATCGGCGTGCGCCTTCCTGTCGTACGTCGTGAGGACGTACCTGCTTCATGACGGCGGGAGCCGGCGCACCCGGGTCGCGTCCGGGCCGCCGACTCCCCCGCGGGTCGGGTAACGCCATCAGCCCTTGGCCACGAGGGACTTGAGCGCGATGTTGAGCTCGAGGACGTTCACCCGGGGCTCGCCGATGAAGCCGAGGGTGCGGCGCTCGGTGTGTGCGTCGACCAGCTTCTGCACCTGGGCGACGGTCAGGCCGTTGCGGGCGGCGACCCGGTGGACCTGGAGGTCCGCGTACTGCGGGGAGATGTCCGGGTCGAGGCCGGAGCCGGAGGAGGTGACCGCGTCGGCGGGGACCTCGGAGGGCCTGACGGTGTAGCCGGGCACCGAGTTGTCCTTGACGACCTTCGCCTTGGCGTCCTCGACCTGCTTGACCAGATCCTTGTTGTCCGCGGAGAGGTTGGTGGCACCGGACAGAATCAGCTTGTACCGGGTGTTGACCGAGTTCTCCCCCAGCCCGTTCGCCGGGCGGGGCTGGAAGTAGTCGAGCCCGTACCCCTGTTGGCCGATGAGCGAGGATCCGACGACCTTCCCGTCGTACGTGATCTCCGAGCCGTTCGCCTTGCCGTGGAACAGCGTCTGCGCGACACCGGTGACGGCCAGCGGGTAGACGACGCCGGTCACCAGGGTCAGCACCAGCAGGGCGCGCAGGCCCGCCCACAGCAATCGGGCGGTGGTCGATACGGAGTTGTTCATGGCGTTCAGCCGATCCCGGGGATGAGGGAGATGAGCAGGTCGATGAGCTTGATGCCGATGAAGGGGGCGATCAGTCCGCCGATGCCGTAGATCGTGAGGTTGCGGCGCAGCATCCTGTCGGCGCTGACCGGCCGGTACTGCACGCCCCGCAGGGACAGCGGGACCAGCGCGATGATGATCAGTGCGTTGAAGACGACCGCCGAGAGGATCGCGGAGTCCGGTGAGGACAGGCCCATGATGTTGAGCTTGTCGAGGCCCGGGTAGACGGCCGCGAACAGCGCCGGGATGATCGCGAAGTACTTCGCGACGTCGTTGGCGATGGAGAACGTGGTCAACGCACCCCGGGTGATCAGGAGTTGCTTGCCGATCTCGACGATCTCGATGAGCTTGGTCGGGTTGGAGTCGAGGTCGACCATGTTGCCGGCCTCCTTGGCGGCCGACGTACCCGTGTTCATGGCGACGCCGACGTCCGCCTGCGCGAGGGCCGGCGCGTCGTTGGTGCCGTCACCGGTCATCGCGACGAGCTTGCCGCCCGCCTGCTCCCGCTTGATGAGGGCCATCTTGTCCTCGGGGGTGGCCTCGGCGAGGAAGTCGTCGACGCCCGCCTCCTCGGCGATCGCCTTGGCGGTCAGCGGGTTGTCGCCCGTGATCATGACGGTCTTGATGCCCATGCGGCGCAGCTCGTCGAACCGCTCGCGCATGCCCTCCTTGACGACGTCCTTGAGGTGGATGACGCCCAGCACCCGGGCGCCCTCGGCGTCCTCGGCCGCGACCAGCAGCGGGGTGCCACCGGCCTCGGAGATACGGTCGGTCAACTTCCTCGCGTCAGAGGCGACTTCACCTCCCTGCTCCTCGACCCAGGCGATGACCGAACCGGCCGCGCCCTTGCGGATCCTGCGCCCGTCCACGTCCACGCCCGACATCCGGGTCTGCGCGGTGAAGGCGATCCACTCGGCACCGGCCAGCTCGCCCTGGTGGCGCTCGCGCAGCCCGTACTTCTCCTTCGCCAGGACGACGACGGAGCGGCCCTCCGGCGTCTCGTCGGCCAGCGACGACAGCTGGGCGGCGTCCGCGACCTCGGCCTCCGTCACCCCGCTCACCGGCACGAACACGGACGCCTGACGGTTGCCCAGGGTGATCGTGCCGGTCTTGTCGAGCAGCAGCGTCGAGACGTCACCGGCAGCCTCGACTGCCCGGCCGGACATGGCGAGCACGTTGCGCTGGACGAGGCGGTCCATGCCCGCGATGCCGATCGCGGAGAGCAGCGCGCCGATGGTGGTCGGGATCAGGCAGACCAGCAGGGCGACCAGCACCACCATCGTCAGGTGCGTGCCCGCGTAGTCCGCGAACGGCGGCAGGGTCGCCACCGCGAGCAGGAAGACGATGGTCAGCGAGGCGAGCAGGATGTTCAGCGCGATCTCGTTGGGCGTCTTCTGCCGGGCCGCGCCCTCGACCAGGTTGATCATCCGGTCGATGAAGGTCTCACCGGGCTTCGTCGTGATCTTGATGACGATCCGGTCGGAGAGCACCTTCGTCCCCCCGGTGACGGCCGAGCGGTCTCCGCCGGACTCCCGGATGACCGGGGCGGACTCGCCGGTGATGGCCGACTCGTCGACGCTCGCCACGCCCTCGACGACATCCCCGTCGCCGGGAATGACGTCGCCGGCCTCGCAGACGACCAGATCACCGATCCGCAGCTCGGTGCCGGGGACCTCGGTGCCGTCGACCCGGCGGGCCACCGTGTCGGTCTTGGCCTTGCGCAGGGTGTCGGCCTGGGCCTTGCCCCGTCCTTCGGCGACCGCTTCGGCCAGGTTGGCGAAGACGACCGTCAGCCACAGCCAGGCGCTGATGGTCCAGCCGAACCAGTCGCCGGGGTCCTTGAAGGAGAACACGGTGGTCAGCACGGACCCGATCCACACCACGAACATCACGGGGGACTTGACCATCACCCGCGGGTCGAGCTTGCGGAAGGCGTCCGGCAGCGACTTCACCAGCTGCTGGGGGTCGAAGAGGCCCGCTCCGACACGGCCCTCGGGAGGCTTGTGCCCGGTGGGGGCGTCCTGGTGCGGCGCGAGGGTGGGAGTGGACATCTCGTTGCTTTCCGTGCGGGTGGTCATGACGCCAGCCCCTCGGCCAGCGGTCCCAGTGCCAGGGCGGGGAAGTACGTCAGACCGGTGATGATGAGGATCGCGCCCACCAGCAGCCCGGTGAACAGCGGCTTTTCCGTGCGCAGGGTGCCCGCGGTGACCGGCACCGGCCTCTGTTCGCCGAGCGAACCGGCCAGCGCGAGGACGAACACCATCGGCAGGAAGCGGCCGAGGAGCATCGCCACGCCGAGCATGGTGTTGAACCAGTCGGTGTTCGCGTTCAGGCCGGCGAAGGCGGAGCCGTTGTTGTTGGCGGCCGAGGTGAACGCGTACAGCACCTCGGAGAAGCCGTGCGCACCGGAGTTGAGCATCGAGTGCGGCGGGGTCGGCAGCGCCATGGAGATCGCGGCGAGCACCAGCACCAGTGCGGGCGTGACGAGGATGTAGCAGGCGGCGAGCTTGATCTCGCGGGTGCCGATCTTCTTGCCCAGGTACTCGGGCGTACGGCCGACCATCAGCCCGGCGATGAACACCGCGATGACCGCCATGATCAGCATGCCGTAGAGGCCGGAGCCGGTGCCGCCGGGCGCGATCTCGCCCAGCATCATGCCGAGCATGGTGATCCCGCCGCCGAGCCCGGTGAACGAGGAGTGGAAGGAGTCCACCGCGCCGGTCGAGGTCAGGGTCGTGGACACCGCGAAGATGGACGAGGAGCCGACGCCGAAGCGCACCTCCTTGCCCTCCATCGCACCGCCGGCGATCTGCAGGGCGGGGCCGTGATGGGCGAACTCGCTCCACATCATCAGGACGGTGAAGCCGACCCAGATGGTGGCCATGGTCGCGAGGATCGCGTACCCCTGCTTGACCGAACCGACCATGACCCCGAAGGTCCGGGTCAGGGAGAACGGGATCACCAGCAGCAGGAAGATCTCGAAGAGGTTGGTGAACGGCGTCGGATTCTCGAAGGGATGGGCGGAGTTGGCGTTGAAGTAGCCGCCGCCGTTGGTGCCGAACTCCTTGATGGCCTCCTGCGAGGCCACGGCGCCGCCGTTCCACTGCTGCGAGCCGCCCATGAACTGCCCGACCTCGTGGATCCCGGAGAAGTTCTGGATCGCGCCGCAGGCCACGAGCACGATCGCGGCGATCGCGGCGCCGGGCACCAGGATCCGGAAGGTGCCGCGCACCAGGTCGGCCCAGAAGTTGCCGAGCTCACCGGTGCGCGAGCGGGCGAACCCTCGTACGAGGGCCACCGCGACGGCGATGCCGACGGCGGCGGAGACGAAGTTCTGCACCGCGAGCCCGGCCGTCTGCACGACGTGGCCCATGGTCTGCTCGCCGTAGTACGACTGCCAGTTGGTGTTGGTCACGAAGGACACGGCGGTGTTGAACGACTGCGCCGGGTTCACCGAGTCGAAGCCGAGCGAGCCGGGCAGCACGCCCTGCAGCCGCTGGAGCAGATAGAGGAAGAGGACACCGACCACGGAGAAGGCGAGGACCCCGCGCAGATACGCGGTCCAGGTCATCTCGGTGTCGGGGTCGGCTCCGACGGCCCGGTAGGTCCACCTCTCGACGCGCCAGTGCTTGTCGGAGGAGTAGACCCTGGCCATGTAGGTGCCGAGGGGGATGTAGGCGAGAGCCAGCGCTCCGATGAGGGCGAGCAGCTGGAGAACGCCCGCGAGTACGGGACCCATGTCTGTCTCAGAACCTCTCCGGGAAGATCAGGGCGAGGACGAGATAGCCCAGCAGGGCGACGGCCACGACGAGGCCGACGATGTTCTCGGCGGTCACAGCTTCGTCACCCCCTTGGCGACAAGGGCCACGAGCGCGAAGAGCGCGATCGTGGTGACGACGAAGGCCAGATCGGCCATCGCGAACTCCTGTAAGAGGTTCGGAAGAGACGGACAGCTAGAGGAAACCCCTGCTCGGGCCGGATACGGCCCTCCGTTGACGACTCCCTTACGGCGTCCCCCGCACCTTTGACGGACCTCTTACGGCCCCGCCCCCCGCCCGCATACGACGAGAAGGGCCCCGTACGTGACGTACGGGGCCCTTCTCGTCGTATGGCCCTACCGGGAACGGGCGGGACGCCCGATGCCTGCCCGACCGGCCTTCTCGATGCGCTCCGGTCCGGCGCCGCTGCGGTCCTCGTCCCGCGCGGCCCAGTCCCTGGGCTGCAGGAAGAGCAGTTCACCGCTGCCCGGCACGAGGATCGCGCCGCCGAAGGGCTCGTCGCCCGCGAACCAGACGCCGTCCGTGATGGCGGGCGGCCATCCGCCGCGGATGACGGTCCTGGCGCGCTGGGTGAAGGGGCTGCCGGCCTGGTCCCCGAGGCGCAGGTAGAGGGTGCTGCCCCCCTCCCGGCCGATCTTCTCCACCGGGGCGCGGAAGGCGAGCGGGTAGGTCCGGAACACCCGCGAGCACTTGCGGACCAGTTGCAGGCGGCCGGCGAACAGGAACAGCGTCCACAGGACACCGACCATGCCGATGACGGCCACCGGCAGCAGATACCCGATCTGCGTCACGAAGATCTGGCCCCACAGCACCAGGAACACCGGGAAGTACAGGAGGAATCTCTTCACCACGACGCCGTAGTGGTGTCTCACCGCGTCCCGGGTGTCCGGCGCCGCGTCTCCCTCGGGCTTCCTTGCCGTCGTCATCCGAACGGATTCCCTTCCTCTGTCCCGGAGCCGGATCCCGAGAACGGTCCGGTCGCACCGCGCGCCTCGGCCGCAGCCGGTGCTGCCGGGTCCGCGAACGTGAGCGTGCGGGCGACGCCGAGCAGCACGCCGCGGTAGTCGTCGGCCAGCTCCAGTGACGGGGTGACCAGCTGCACGGTGATGATCGACGAGGTGCGGGGAACCGGGATCCCCACGGTGCCCTGCCAGACGGTCCCCTCCGCGGGCTCGTCCTGGCCCTCGGGGGGAGCGGTGGGCGCCACCGTGGTCCGTACCGTCTCCCACACGTATCCGGTGCCGACGGGCAGCTCCACGGGCACGATGCCGTCGTCCGGCCCCGTCCCGCCGTCCCCCAGCATCTGCAGCAGCACGGCCTCGGGGTGCGCTCCCGAGGTCGGGACGGTGGAGACCGTGAGGACGGACAGCGTGGGTTCCCCGCTCTCGTCCGGGTGCATGCCGAGCGCGCACCCCATCACGTCCTGGCTCCGCAGCAGCGTCAGGACGACGGAGTAGAGACGGAACACCTGGTCGGCCCGGTCCCGGACGTCCTCGGGCAGTGCGGCCAGCTGACGGGCCACCTCCTGGATGCCCTCGGGGGTCGGCCGGAGGTCCAGCTGGAGGTACCCGTAGGGCAGCCCGTACCAGAACTCCGGCTTCGGCCCGGACTCCACCGTGTCAAGGAATCCACTCACAGCCGGATGCCGCCCATCAGTTCGCCGATGTCCTTCGCGATCGCCGTCACGCCGCCCTTGAGGCCGGTCGACGCGGCCGCGCCCTTCGTGATCTCGGACGCGTCATGTCCGGGGCCGTCCTTCGGGAACACACCCAGACTTTCCAGGGACGAGGCCATGTTCGCCGCCACGTTGACGCCGTTGATGCCGTACTGGAGCACTCCGGTCGCGGGGTCGGTCGCCACGTCGAGCGCCTTGAAGTTGAACGCGGGCACGATCTCCCTGCCGAACGTGCCCAGCTTCGAGCCCAACGACAGGGCCTCGCCGCCCTCTCGTGCGACCGCCGCCGCGAGACCCGCCTCGCTGCCGGCCCTGGCGAGAGCGCCGACGCCGGGCACCATGCCGAGGCTGTCACCGACCATGGACGCCCAGGCGAACGCGCCTTCCTTGAAGCCGTACTTGCCCATCAGCGAGTCCCTGAAGTCCTCGCTGGCAAGGTTCTTGGCCATGGAGACCGCGCTCGCCGCGACCGCGATACCGGCGAAGACCGGCGCCAGCGGGGTCGGCAGCAGGGCCAGCAGACCCGCGATGGCCCCGATGGTTCCGGCGTGCTCCACGAGGAACTCGCCGACCGCCTTGAGGCCCTCGCCGATCGCGGTGAGGGCCTTGTCGAACCACCCCGGCTCCTTGGGGGCCAGCTTGTCGTCGGCCTCGTCGAGGCTGCGGGCGACGGCCTCGGCCGCGTCGCTGTGGGTGCCCTCCAGCTCCTTCGCCTTGGTGATGACGTCGTTGTAGGCGGCGTTGGCGTTGTTGAGGTGGGTGGTGGCCTCGTTCAGTTCGCGCTCGGCCGTCCGCAGACGCTCCGTCGCGGCATCCGCCTCCGCCTGGCTGGGGTACTCCTTGCCGCCGAGCTTGAGGTCCGGGTTCCCCTTGGCCTGGTCGTAGCGGCTCTGGGCCTTGTCGGCGTCGGCCTTGTTCTCGCGCGCGGCGTCGTCGTACTTCTTGGCCAGGTCGCGGTGGGAGGTCAGGTCGCCCTGCCAGGTGCTCAGCGCCGCGGCGGCCTTGTCGAGCGAATGACCGGCGTTCATCATCGCGGTCTTGAGATCGCCGTCCAGGGTGTCCCGGAAAGCGCTCGCCGCGTCGCCGTGCCAGCTGGAGCTCGCCCCGAGCAGATACTCGATCTGACGGTGGCAGTTGTTGAGCGTGTCGGCCGCGGACTTCACCTTGCGATGCAGCGAGGTGACCTGCTCGGGAATTCCGGGTACCGGGTTCCAGCCGAGGCTCGGATACGGGTTGGCAGCCACGGGTTACTTCCCCCCGGCATTCGCGGTGTGCGTCTCTTCCATCTTTTTGAGGGCCTTCGAGAGGTTCTCCTCGAACTGCTGGTAGCTCTGCGCGGTCTTTTCCACGCCCTCGTCCACCGCTTTGATCATGTCCTTCAGCTGGCCGGTCCCGTACTTCCATTTGTTCTGGAAGGTTTCGCACGCCTCGTCCAGCCGAGGGGTCCCGATCTGGTCGGCGCTGACGGCGGAGAGCGCGCTGCGCGCCTCCTCCAGATCCGTGACGGACTGCTTCAGCACTCGCCCGAAGGAGTGCAACTGGCCCAGGTCGACCTTGAATTCATCCGCCATGAGGCGCCCCCTGTTTTTCGACTTCAGCACGATGGCGCCGGCCGCACGGAGAGCGGACGGACGCCGCCCCCGAGCCGTCGGCGCCACCAGACTAAAGGACGAGCAAAAGCGCACCCACAGGTCCGCCAACTCGTGGAGCGACCTGCGGGCCGGTGTTCACATCTCCCCCTTCGCATCTCCGCGAATCGCCGACGAACCGGCCCCGACCGTCTCGCGCCAGGCCGCTCCGGACGCGACGGCCTGCCGCCACTGCCGGAGCAGCTTGGGCGGCACCCCCACCGCGAGGGCACCGCTGACGCGGTCGCCGGTGCGGTACGCGGCGACGAACCGGCGACTGGCCAAGTCGCCCTCCACCACGGCGACCTGGTCGTGACCGCGCAGGTATCCGTACGCCTGGACCTTCATGTCGTACTGATCGGACCAGAAGTACGGCACCGGCTCGAACGGCTTGCGGGCCTGCGGGGCGGCGAGCAGGTTGCGGGCGGCCGCCATGCCACAGCGGACGCACATGCTCTTGCTCGGCTAAACAGTTGTCGATCTTCTGGCAAGCAAAAGGCGGCCAGGGTCGGCCGCCCGCCGGCCCCTCGAACCGTCCGTCAGGACGTCAGCTGGGCGATGCTCCGGCTCACCAGGAACAGACCGGCCACCAGGGCCACGGCCACGAGTGCCTGCTCCTGGTGGGACTCGATCCAGGTACGCAGTCTCCCGAGGCGCACCCGCGCCGAGGCCGGGGCGAACGTCGTGTAGATCTCCATGGCCAGGAGACTGCTCGTGGCCAGGAGGCAGTACCCGAACAGGGCCAGGTACGAGGAGGCGTGGGACAGGTCGGCGTCGACCACCGTCGCCGCGCCCGCCGCCACGAGCCCCCACGGCTGGAGCAGCGGGCCCAGCCCCGCCGCCTGCCACAGGGACAGCCGGTCGAGGCGCGCCATCAGTCCGCCGGAGGACTTGTGTATGCGGCCCGTGCGCCCGGCGTTCCGGTGCCGGGAACGGTACTTGTACCAGCCGTAGCCGAGCAGCCCCACGCCGATGGCCAGCTTGACCGCGGACGCGGCGGTGGACGGCGGGGACTTGGGTGCCGGGGGCTCGCCGCCGGTGGTGAGCAGCACGGCGGCCAGCACGGCCACGAAGCAGGCGAGCCAGGCCAGGATGAAGGCCAGGCCCTTCAGGGTTCCCCCACGAACCGACAGCACCAGGACGAACGCGGTCACCGACAGCGGGAACACGGCGATCGCGAGGCCGATGATCACCAGGTCAAGCACCATCGCAGCCCCCGCGCGGTTCCGCGCACCCGGTCACGGGGCGCATCTCGCTCATGGTCCCAGTGTCACCGCTGCACCCGCGCCTCACCACGCGTTCACCCTTTCGGTCCCGAGTCGGCTCCTGCCGGGGGCCGGACGGGCGCAGTGGCGGCAGGCTGGCACCATGCAGCCAGGGACCGGGGGCGGAGCGGGCCGCGAGCGCCGCCTCTCACGCCGGGCAACACGGCGGCGACGGTGGCGCGGGCGGGGCGCCTCGATGACGTCGCGCCTCAAGGAGCTGCGGTCCCGGGCCGAGACCCGGTTCCCGGTGATCACGCATCTGCTGTCGCATCTGATCTCGGTGAACGTGCTCGACTCGGCGACCCGGCTGGCCGCCCAGACGTTCCTGACGGCCGTGCCCCTGCTGTTCGTGGTGGCCTCCATCGCCCCGCAGGCGGTGCGCGACCAGCTCGTCAACTCCGTGCACGACGCCTTCGGGCTGTCCGGAAGCGCGGACGCCGAGCTGAACAAGGCCGTCCAGGGCAGCGGCAAGCCGTCCGACGAACTGCGGCAGACCACCGGTGTGGTGGGCGGGCTGATGGTGCTCATCTCGGCCACCGCGTGCAGCCGTGCCATGCAGCGGTTGTGCGAGCGCGCCTGGAGCCTGCCCAAGGCGGGCGCACGGGTGGCCGCCTGGCGCTGGATCGCCTGGCTCGCCGCCTGGCTGGTCATGTTCGCCATACAGGGGAGCCTGCGCAACGGCTTCGGCCTCGGCCTGTGGCTCGGCGTACCCCTGCTGCTCATCGCGGACACGTGCATCTGGTGGTGGACACAGCATCTGCTGCTGGCCGCTCGCCTGCCATGGCTGCCGCTGCTGCCGGGCGCGCTGCTGACCGGCACCGCCCTGAGCATCCTCACGTCCTCGGCGCCGCTGTACGTGCCCAGGGTCCTCAACCACAGCCTGGAGAAGTACGGCTCGCTGGGCGCGGTCTTCACCCTGTTGTCCTGGCTCATCACGCTCTGTGTGGTCGCGGCCCTGTGCATCACCGCCGGCGCGGTCGTCGCCCGTGAACCCTGGATGGCCCGCCGTCTGGGCACGCCCGGACCGTCGGTTCCGCCGCACGGGGACGCGCACGGGGACACGGCGGCCCTCGGCGGTACCGCGCCGAAATGACCTGCCTCCCGACGTCATGCCCGCCGTCGGTCACGGCCGTGGCGGAACCGGCCCGGCGGGCCGACCGCCGGCCCGATCGGTCGCCGCGTCGGCCGCACCCTCGCCGACCGCGGGGATCGGCGGCCCCTGCGGCAGCCGCTGGGTGAGGACGAAGGACCCGACCGCGGCCAGGACGACCAGGGCCACCGTGTCCACGTTGCCCAGCAGGAGGACGACCAGGATGACGCTGCTCACGGGCAGCCGCAGCGCCGCGGTCACCGAGGCCGCCATCCCGGCCGCCATCGCCGGCACGAGTCCCAGACCGGGCAGCGGTGCCAGCAGCACACCGGCTGCCCCGCCCAGGAACAGGGCGGGGAAGACGGGGCCACCGCGCAGGCTGCCCAGACACAGCGTGTACGCCACGGTCTTGAAGGCCAGGACCGCGATCAGCGCCCCGACCGACCAGGCGTGCGGGTCCCGTGCCAGGGCGGACAGGGTCGACTCCCCCGACAGAGCGGCCTCGGCCGGCGAACGGTCCGTGACGACCGCGTAGAGGCTGACGCAGACCGCCGCGCCCAGCGCGCACAGGATGGTGTTCCGCACCGTGCGCGTCGCCACGAAGCGGGCCGCGAACCGCCCGCCCACGAAGGCCCAGTGGACGACGAACGCGACGGCGGGTGCCAGCACCAGCACCCACAGCACGTCCGCCAGGTCGAGCGGCGGCGGCTTGGGCAGCCCGATGTCCAGGCTCCCCGTCTCCAAGCCGGTCCAGTTGACGAATCCGGTGAAGATCAGATCTCCCACTCCGCTGGCCAGGAGGGCAGGCAGCATCACCGCGAACAGCTGCGGCCCGCCCACCCCGGCCACCTCCATCAGCAGCACCGCGCCCACGATCGGGTTTCCGAACAGCGCTGATACGGCGGCCGCCGCCCCCGCGGCCCCGAGCAGCGCCGTGCTCGCCTCGGTCGCGGGCGCCCGCGCCAGTCGCGCGAACAGCAGGGCCAGTCCGCCGCCCAACGCGATCAGCGGTGCCTCGGGGCCCAGCACGGCGCCGAGCGGCAGACCCGCGAGCGCGGCGATCAGGACGCCCGGCAGTGCCTTGGCGGTGATGCCGCCCGAGTGCAGGCCCCCGGCCGGGACATGTCCGCCCCGGCCCGGCAGCCGCGCGGCCACCAGGCCCACGAGGAGACCGGCCAGCGTCAGCAGGGGGAGCGCCCACCACCAGGGGGCCTGCTTCCAGCCCAGGTCCTTCGGCCAGTCCGTCCAGATCAGCCGTTCCAGCTGATGGACCGCCACCAGGAACCAGAACGCGATCAGCGCCACCGGCACCCCGATCAGCCCGCTGAACACCAGGGCCTTGCGGTACTCCGGCCGGCCCAGCATGGTCCTCAGGAGGTCGGCTTCGGGAGGCTGGTTGGGTGCCGCCGCTCCGGAGCCGTTCTGCGACGTCGTTGCGGTGATGGGGTCCTCCCGAGTCCGGCGCCGCGCCGGCTGGGCGCGTCGGTTCGAACGCCTGGGCTGGATGCCTCCTCAGGCGGCCTCGGCGGGCAGCTTTCCGGCGCTGATGGCGTCGACGAGTGCCCGGTGGTCCCGCTCGTTCTGGTCGGCGTAGCGCTCGGCGAACGTCACCAGTGCGCGGTCGAAGGAGTCGCTGCCCCCCAGGTACGCGGCGATGGCGATGCGGTCGCCGGACCGGGCATGGGCGCGGGCCAGTGTCGTACCGCAGAGGGCTCCGAAGGTCCGCATGCCCCGCGGCACCATGTCCTCGGCCACGGCGACCCACTTCCAGTCCCGCAACTGCCGTACGTAGAAGTCCCGGCGGCGGCCGTCGATCCCCTCGACCCGCTCCCAGCCCAGGAAGATGTCACTGGTGGCCTGCATCAGCCGCTGCCCGCACACGACCCGCTCGCCCTGGGTCGCATACGTGCTGGCCCCGACGTGGGGCGCGAGCACCGACTCGTCGGCCTCCTTCGCCTGGAGGAACAGCGGGTCCTCGTCGTCCCGGCCCAGCAGGAGCACGATCCAGCAGCGGGTGCCGACGCTGCCGACCCCGACGACCTTGCGCGCCATGTCGGCCACCCGGTACTGCTCCAGCAGGTACCGCCGGTCCGCCTGGAGGGTCTTGCCGTAATGCTCGAGCAGCCGGCCGATCTGCCGCTGCAGCCGGTCGCGGTCGTCGGACAGCAGGTCCTCGAGGCGGGTGATGAGCGGCGGGTCGGAGGCGATGAGGCGCTTGCCGTCGACGACATGGGTGAGCTTGTCGAAGACCTGGAGGGTGTCGTGCGAACGGGCCTTCGCCACCGCCTGCCCCCAGCGTTCGCGGCCCCGCGCGGACAGGTCCTCCCCGAACCGGCCCTCCACCCACTTCACGTCGAACTGGGCATACCAGACGTCCAGGTTGCCGAGGCCGGCGAAGGTGCGCATGCTCTCGCGGTACGACTGCACGGCGGCGCTTACGATCTTGGCCCGCTCCTTGGTGCTGAAGCCGTTCGCCCGGCCGGCGATGACGAGGCTGGCGGCGAGCCGCTTGACGTCCCACTCCCACGGGCCCGGCAACGTCTCGTCGAAGTCGTTGATGTCGAACATCAGCCGGCGCTCCGGCGAGGCCAGCAGCCGGAAGTTCAGCATGTGTGCGTCACCGCAGAGTTGGGCCCTGAACCCCGTCCTCGGCGTCTCCGCGAGGTCCGACGCCATGATGGCGGCGGCCCCCCGGTAGAACCGGAACGGCGACTCGGACATCCGCCCGTAGCGGATCGGCACGAGCTCGGGCACGCGCGTCGCCGACTGCTTCCCGATGATCTCCAGCGGGTCGGGCCGCTTGGAGCCCGGCGCGAACTCGGCGTGGCTGGAACGGGGCACGGCGGCACGGGCCGCCTTCCCGAGCGCGGCCCTCTCCTGCGGGGTGCGGTGCCGCAACTGGCGGCCGTCCAGGTGGTTCTCGGTCATGACAGCGGCTCCCGGGGATGGTCGCCTCCGCTCGCACCGGTGGCGACGGGCCGTCGGCGGTGGATGACGCTCCGGATCGCCCACGGGCCGCGGGCCGGGTCGCGGTCGTCGCCGCTTCCGGCGCGATCGGGCGCCGGTACCGGAGCGTGTTCCGCCCTCACCGTGATCCGGGGCCCGGGAGTACGGGACGGCGGCTCACAGGCTTCCTCACCCAACGTAGACCCGGACAAGGCGCCCGGCGAGCCGAATCAGTGAGCCGCGGCGGTACCGGCGGCGGAACCGTCGTGCGGGGTGGCGCCGTCGTCGTCGAGGAACTCACGGATCGCGAAGGCCGCCAGGACGACCACCGCCGTCCACACCACGACCGCGGTGGTGGGGTACGTCCAGGTGAACAGGACGACCGCCGCGACCACCAGGATGGCCACCCCGATCCAGTGCTTGAAGCGGTGGACGAACCGCCCGACCGCGCCGAGACGCAGGCCCGCCGACGTCGTCACCTCGCGCAGCGCGCCGATGCCTCTGCGGCAGCCGGTGCGCGTGACGACGGCGATCCGGGACGGGCCCGCGAGGAAGGCGGCAAGGGCGGTGAAGAGGGCGACCGCGGCGAGGGCCCGCACTCCGGCCCGCAGGAACTTGACCAGGGCGTCGTACACGGCTCCCGCGGCGGATTGGGACGCGCCGGCGGGCAGGTGGTTCAGGTAGACGTCGCGGGCGACGGTGAGACCGATGCCGAGCACCAGCATGGCGAGGAACACGGCCAGCGCGGCTCCGATCAGCGCGTGCCGGCGGTTGAACGCCACGTACACCCCGGCGGCCGCGACCAGCAGCGTGATGAGGGGCAGCCAGCCGCCGAGGATCTCCAGCACCCTCACATAGGACCTGATCTCGCCGATGTCCTTCGACGCGAACACCACGAAGTCCGTGTGCACGGCCGGGATCTTCGCGGCTGGCGAGAAGCCCGCGTCGACCAGTTGGCTCTTGACCTCGGCGACGATCGGCCCCAGGTCGACGACGACCTGGTTGTCCTTCAGTTCGACGGTGCCACTGGCGTCGCCGGTCAGGGCCTTGTCCAGCGCCGAGTGCGCCCTGCGGTTGGCGTTCACCCAGACCGTCTCGAAGGCACTGCTGGTGACCACCCGCTCCACCGTGCTGCTGACCACCTGCTTGAGCCCGTTCTCGATCGGGCCGTCCAGGTTGCCCAGCAGCTTGGCCGCCTGCGGCGGCACCCCCTTCGCGGAGGCCGCGTCCGTGAGTTGCTGGACCAGGACGTCCACGTCGACCTGCGCCAGCACGGCGTCGGTGACCCGGTTGGTGACCGCCTTCTGCACATCGGGATCGCTCGCCAGCGGTCCGACAGTGCCGACATAACGGTCCGTGTCCTGCACGATGCTGTTCGCCCACACCGCGACGACGGACAGCAGCGCCAGCAGCGCGGCGAACAGGATCAGCAGGACCGAACCGAGCGTGCGGAGCGGATGGTGCCGCCCCTGCTGTGGCGGCCCGGCACTCTCCAGGGCGTGAACCCGCCGCCGTAGTTCGGCCAGTTCGCCGCGCTCGCCGGCCGAGAGCTGTTCGTCGCCACTGTCGCTCATGGTCACCAAGCAGAACTGTCCGGCGCAGGGTCCGCGACCTGGGCGAACCAGGTGGGTGAACGGTCCACCGAGGTGCGGGGGCCACGCTCCGGTGATGGAATTGGGGCAGGGGGCCGGGGCGGAACGACAGCCACGAGCACCAGAGGTGACGCCGTGAGCGACGAATTCGAAGAAGTGGGTCCGATCGACTACCTGGTCGTGGAGTTCCCCGGCAACCGGATGACCGGCGAGGGCTTCCCGATCCTCGTCGATCTCGTGGACCGCGGGCTCATCCGGATCCTGGACCTGGTGTTCGTCAGGAAGGACGCCGACGGATCCGTGACCGGCATGGAGATCGCCGACCTCACCGGCGACGGCGAGCTCGACCTGGCCGTCTTCGAGGGAGCGTCGTCCGGGCTCCTGGGCCAGGACGACATCGACGACGCGGCCGGCGCCCTGGAGCCCGGCAGCTCCGCCGGCATCCTCGTCTACGAGAACCGGTGGGCCGCGCCCTTCGCCGCCGCCCTGAGGCGCGGCGGGGCCCGGATGGTCGCCTCCGGGCGCATTCCGGTGAACGCGCTCGTCGCCGCCCTCGACGCGACCGAGACCGCTCACTGAGCAAGGTCCCGCAGTGCTGCGGGACCGCTGAGGGCAGAAGGGAAACAGCCATGCCAGGTCTCCTCCGCGGGGTGGCCCGCACCGCCGTCGTCGCAGGAACGGCGACCGCCGTGTCCAACCGGGTCTCCCGCAGGCAGCAGGGCCGGTGGGCGGCCCAGCAGGAACAGCAGGCGCCCCCGCCCGCATCCGCCCCACCGCAGGCCGCTCCGCCGGTCCCCGACATGACCAGCAAGATCGAACAGCTGAAGCAGCTCGGCGAGCTGAAGGCCCAGGGCGTGCTCACCGAGGCCGAGTTCGAGGAGCAGAAGCGCAGGCTCCTCGCCGCGTGACCGGCCGGACCGCCGGAGGCGGAACCTCCGAGGTCAGCCGTTCGGTCTGCTCACCGCCGACCGGCTGGACGTACTCCTGCGGCCCGAGAACCTCACCGGCCCCGGCGCCCGGCCCGCGCCGGCGCAGTGAGCCGGGGACCCACTGTCCTCGTGCTCACCTGCGCGTCCTGGCCGTGGGCGTGGGCTCCGGGCCCTCGGCCTGCAGGGGGGTGCCACCGGACTTCGGCGGGGTGCCGTCGGTCTTCGGGGGGTCGGCGACGACCGTCCCCTTCTTGTGGTGGCGGGGGACGACGTCCTGAGGAAACGTCAGCTGCTGGTTCATCCACTTCAGGGCCGGGGGCATCTCCTGCACCCAGGTCGGGAAGTTGTGGCTGCCGTGCTCGGGCAGGATCGACGCGACCCGCATCGGCGCCTTGACGGCCCTGATGAACGCCTGCGTCTGCGGATAGCCGCGCTCACCGTGCTTGCTCTCGGCCACCAGGACGGAGACCTGGGGGGCGGGCAGGTGCTTGAGCCGCCACATCAGGTCGTGCCCGTTGATCCGGTCGGCGCGGTCCGGGCCGTTGCCGAAGAGGTTGCCGGTCGTCGCGTCGTCCTTGACCTTGTAGTCGGGCGACAGGGCGGCGGCCGTCGTGTACACGTGCGGATCGCGCATCGTCAGTTGCAGGGCGCAGCTGCCACCGGAGGAGTAGCCCATGACCCCCCAGGCGCTGGCGTCATGGCCCACCCGGTAGGCGGACTTCAGGGCGTCGGGGAGATCCTTGGCCAGGAAGGTCTCGGTCTGCGGGCCGCCCGGCACGTCCACGCACTCGGTGTCGCGCGGCGGGGCGATCGTCGGCCGGATCATCACCATGATGGTCGGCTGCATCTGACCGCTGCGCTGCAGTGCTCCGGCGGTCTGCGACACCCGCAGATGCTGGGCGAGGTTGAAGATGGAGCCCGGGTAGCCGCTGAGCGCGACGATCACCGGGAAGCGCTGCCGCTGGTACGCCTTCTGGAAGTACTGCGGCGGCAGGTAGACGAACGCCGGGTCGACCACGCCGGTGCGGCGGCCGATGACCTTCACGGACTCCACGCGCCCGTTCACCGCGGCGGGGCCGGTGGGCAGTCCGCTGACCCGGCTCAGTTGCTCGTCGGTGGCGGGCTGCACCAGTGCCCCCTTCACGGCGACGCCGTTCACCGTGCCGGTGCCGCCCACGTCGCCCGCCTGGGTCACCCCGACGGGAGCGGTCTCCACACGGCCGAAGAGTTCACCCCACGATCCGAAGAACTGGTACGACGAGTTCACCCAGCACGCGAACGCCGCGATGATCACCACCTGGGTGGTGCCCAGGGCCACCAGTCTTCCGAGTACCTGCAGCACTCCCTGCCGGGCGAAGCGTGGCCACCACCAGACCAGCAGTGCCACACACACGGCGGCGAGCGCCACCATCAGATACACGGTCGTCTCGCTGGTCAGACCCATGCCGGTTGATCCCCGATTTCCCTACCTGTGCGGTTTCCTTCACCCAGGAGGAGGGCTGTGGAATCCTCCGCGTTCCCCAATCAGTGCAAAAGGGGTGTGCGAACGGCCACACGGGGGACGGCACGGGCCCGGGCACCAACCGGGGCGGGGTCGCTGCCGATCCTGTTCCTCAGCGGTCGAAGTAGCTGAGATCCCCCACGGTCCAGGCGCTGACGTCCTTGATCGCGACCCGGTACATGCCCCCCGTCTCGGGGATGCCGAGGTTGCCCTGGAGGATGCGGGCGAGGTGGAAGTGGAGATGGGTGGGCGCCTCGGTACCGCCGGGCCGGTCGCCTCGCGGGGCGCCGGCGAAGACGTCGGAGAACGGGCCCAGGCGGTCCGAGTCCTTCAGGACCTCCGCCACCCGTTCCCGCCACACGGCCTCGGGAGCCAGCCGGCCGGTGATGACGGCACCTCCGACGACCACGGTCAACGACATCTGATTGCTTCGCTCGGACTCCACCGCGGCGCAGAGTGCGACGAGCAGCTCGTCAGGGTTCGACATGAGAGCAGATCCTATGCAGTCCCGGCCGGATTCCCCTCGGGACCCTGGTGCCGTACGGCTTCGGGGCCGCCGCGGCGCCGGTCTCAGGCCACCCCGAGAAAGCGCAGCACGGCGAGCACCCGGCGATGGTCCGCGTCGGCCTTCGGCAGGTCGAGCTTGGCGAGGATGCTGTTGATGTGCTTGGCCACCGCGCTCTCGCTGACCACGAGCTGCCCGGCGATCCCGGCGTTGGACCGCCCGCCCGCCATCAGCTCCAGGACCTCGCGTTCGCGTGGGGTGAGCCGGTCCAGGGGGTCGCTGTGGCGGCGCACCAGCAGCTGCGCGACGACCTGCGGGTCCAGCGCGGTGCCGCCGGCGGCCACCCGCCGCAGTGCCTCGGCGAACTCCTCGACGTCCGCGACCCGTTGCTTGAGCAGGTAGCCGATCCCCGACGTGTGCGCGGACAGCAGATCGGCCGCGTACCGCTCCTCCACGTACTGGGAGAGCAGCAGTACGGCCGTCGCGGGCCACTGCCGTCTGATGACCAGGGCGGCCCGCACGCCCTCGTCCCGGAAGCCGGGCGGCATCCGGACGTCCACCACCGCGATGTCCGGCCGGTGTTCCGCCACCGCCGCCAACAACGCCTCGGCGTCGCCCGCTTCGGCGACCACCTCGAACCCGGCCATCTCCAGGACCTTGACCACGCCGACCCGGAGCAGCACGGAATCCTCGGCGATCACGGCACGCACGGCAGCTCCACGGTCATGACGGTCGGTCCCCCGACGGGACTGTCGACCGACAGCGTGCCATCGACCGACGCGACCCGTCCCGCCAACCCCGTGAGCCCGGTGCCGCCGGCTGGGTCGGCGCCGCCGACGCCGTCGTCGCTGACCACGACGAGCAGGGTGGCCCCGAAGCGTTCCACCGTGACCTCGGCCCGGGACGCCTCGGCGTGCTTGACCACGTTCGTCAGCGCCTCGGCGACGACGAAGTAGGCGACGGCCTCGATCGTGGCCGACGGCCGCGACGGCAGGTCGACCCTGACGCCCACAGGGAGGGGAGCCCGGGCCGCGATGCCGGAGATCGCGGCGTCGAGACCGCGGTCCTCCAGAACGGCCGGATGCAGCCCGCGCACCAGGCCGTTCAGCTCCTCTATCGCCTCCTTCGCCTCCCGGTGCGCCTCGTCGAGCACGCGCCGGACGTCCTCGGGCAGATCGCCGAGCGTCGCCCTGGCCAGTCCGAGGTTGACCGCGAGGGAGACCAGCCGCTGCTGGGCGCCGTCGTGCAGGTCCCGTTCGATGCGCCGCCGTTCGGCGTCGACCGCGTCCACCAGGCCCGCCCGGCTCTCGGCCAGGTCCTCGACCCGGCGCGTCAGCAGCTCCTCACGGCTGGGCCCGAGCCGGGCCGTGGCCGTGCGCAGGTCGAGCCGGGTGAGGGCCCCGGTCAGCCGGGACGCCGCGCAGAGCAGGGCGGCCCCGGCCACGGTGACGTACGCCCCGCCGGGGGTGTAGCCGAGGTCGCCGAGGGGCCGGTCCGGCGGGACCAGCCAGATCCACCCGTAGAGGGAGGCGGCCGCCGCGGCGGCGGCCCACGTCAGGAGGACGAGGACCGCCGCGACGGCCAGCAGCGGCCCGTACAGCAGGTGGTACGTGAGCTGCCGCCGCCCGGCCGGGGACCGCAGCCACCCGGCCGGCGAGGGACGCGGCCCCTCGTGGGGCGCGGGGATGTCCGCTCCGAGACGGGCACGGAAGCGGCCGCGCTGCGCCTCGGTCAGCCAAGGGCCGGCCAGCACGACCACCGCCGCCGCCACGAGGACCGCCGGGAGGATCGCCGCCATCGTCTCCGGGACGAAGAGAATCCACGGCACGGCCAGGACGAGCAGGACGCCGAGCTGGACCAGGATTCCCGCGGCGAGGAACGCGGCCGGTCGGCCGGCTCCCCGGAACGGCCACAGGATCACGTGCCGCAGGCGGGCGGTGATGTGCATGGGGGAACGGTAGGTGCCGAGGTCAGGGCCGGTCCATGGCACAGGGTTCCGTCCCGGGGGTGCAACTGGTGCCACCCCGGGACGGACCTCTGTGTTACTGACTGTGACCGCCGTGCGGATGAGGCTGGACACCATGAAGGAGAGCCCGGAACGCGAGGAGTCCGATCCGATGAGCATGCTGATCACCCGTCAGACCGCCGCTGCCGAGCCCGTGTCGGCGGTGCGGCGGGTGCGCCGCCGGTACCGGGTGGAACACGTCCTGGTCGGCTGCGGGCTGGTCCTGCTGCCCTGGCTCTTCCTGCTGGCGGGCACCCTGCCCGAGACGGCCGTCGCCGCGAACTGGCGCACCGTCTGGATCGGCCTGGACGCCTCGGAGGCACTGGGCCTGATCACCACGGGGCTGCTGGCCCTGCGCCGCCACCACCTGCACCCGCTCACCGCGACCGCCACCGCCACGCTGCTGGTGGTCGACGCCTGGTTCGACACGATGACGGCGGCCCCGGGCGCGGACCGGCTCGCGGCGGCGGCGATGGCCCTCGGCGCGGAACTGCCGCTGGCGGTGGTGTGCGTCGTCCTGGCGACGAGGGGGCACGTCCGCCGCCCCGTCTGACCGCCGACTCGGGGAACCGGGCGTGTTGAGCGGGTGAAGCCTGTGCCCGCGTTCGTGTCGCGGGGCATCCATGAGGCTTTCCGCCGTATTCGCACGAGTCGGCGGACCCGACACGCTGGAGGCGAATGATGAACCAAAGAGCGGGCCAAGCCGACCACCCGACGAACCGGGTCCCGGTCCTCATCGTCGGCGGTTCCCTCGTCGGCCTGTCGACCTCGGTGTTCCTGGGCCGGTTGGGCGTACGGCACACACTGGTGGAACGGCATGCCGGCACCTCGATCCACCCCCGCGGCCGCGGAAACAACGTCCGCACGATGGAGCTGTTCCGCACGGCCGGCGTCGAGCCGATGATCCGTCAGGCCGCCGCCACGCTGGCCGGAAACCACGGGATCCTGCAGACCCCGACCCTGGTCGGCGACGCGGGCGAGTGGCTCTTCCGGGAGATCGACCCGGGCGGCGGACTGGCCCGGTTCAGCCCCGCCTCCTGGTGCCTGTGCAGCCAGAACGACCTGGAGCCGGTACTGCTCGACCATGCCGAGCGGCTCGGCGCGGACCTGCGGTACGGCACCGAACTGCTGTCGTTCGACACCGGGCCCTCGGGTGTCACCGCGATCGTCAAGAGCCGGGAGACCGGCGAGCACACCACCTACCTCGCGGACTACCTGGTCGCCGCGGACGGCCCCCGCAGCCCCGTCCGCGAGCAGCTCGGCATCGGCCAGAGCGGTCCCGGCGACCTGTTCAGCAACGTCAGCATCACCTTCCGCTCCCGCCGCCTCGCCGAGGTCGTCGGCGAGCGCCGGTTCATCGTCTGCTACCTGACCGACCCGGAGGCCGACGGCGCCCTGCTGCCCGTGGACAACCGGGAGAACTGGGTCTTCCACGCCCCCTGGCACCCCGAACGCGGCGAGACGCTGGAGGAGTTCACCGACGAGCGGTGCATCGCACACATCCGCCGCGCGGTCGGCGTCGCCGATCTCGACGTGGAGATCACCGGGCGCGCCCCCTGGCACGCGGCCCAGCGGGTCGCCCGGCGCTACCGGTCCGGGCGGGTCTTCCTGGCCGGCGACTCGGCCCACGAGATGTCCCCCACCGGGGCGTTCGGCTCCAACACCGGCATCCAGGACGCGCACAACCTCGCCTGGAAGCTCGCCGCGGTCCTCGGCGGCTGGGCCGGGGAGCCGCTGCTGGACTCGTACGACGCGGAGCGCCGACCGGTGGCGGAGGCGACCAGTGCCCGCGCCGCCGTCCGGTCGGCCGAGCACAGCCACCCCGGCTACGCACCGCCGCCCGGCACCGGCGGCGGACCGCAGCGCGGCATCCTCAACGTGGCCCTCGGCTACCGCTATCCGCAGGGCGCCGTCGTCGGCGCCGACCCCGAGACGCCGGTCGTCCCGGACCGCCTCGACCTGTCCGGCGCGCCCGGCAGCAGGGCACCGCACCTGACGGTGCGACACCAGGGCGACCAGATCTCGACGCTGGACCTCTACGAGAGGTCGTTCGTCCTGCTCAGCGGTGTCGGGGCGGAGAGCGGCTGGCACGAGGCCGCCGTCCGTCTCGCCGAGCAGACGTCCGTCCCGCTGGTCTCGTACCGGCTGGGCGGCGGATCCGGTGCGGAGCTGACCATCGAGGGCGACACGGACTGGGCGGCCGCGCACGGCACGACGCCCGAAGGGGCCGTACTCGTGCGCCCCGACGGGTTCGTGGCCTGGCGGTCGGCGGGGCCGGTCCCCGATGCCGAACAGGCACTCCGTCAGGTCCTGAGCACCCTGCTCGGGACGGTCTGACAGCCGCCCGATCCGGGCGGGTTCACCCGGGTGACCGCCTTGAGTGGTGGTCAGCGCCCGGCTGGCTGACGGTGGATCACGTCGGGGGCGGGCCACCTCAGCTGACGAAGCACCAGCTGCCCGGCCGCCGACGGAAGGAACGACACATGCACTCCGCTCGCATGATCCTGGCCACCGCGGCGGCCTCGGCCGTCCTCGCTCTCGGCGCTCCCGGTGCCTACGCCGCGGCCGGCGACGACTGGGACCAGTCGGACTCCTCCTACAGCAAGGAGCAGAACCCCAAGCACGACCCGGAGACCTACAAGGACAAGGACAGCGAGCAGGGCGGCGGCCGGGAGTCCGGTGGCGGCAAGCACGAAGGCGGCTCCTGGAGCGGCGACCACGAGAAGCCCAGCGGTGGAATGCACACCGGTGGCGGCGGGCTCGCCTCCCCGGCGGTCACCGCGGGCGGGCTCGCGGTGCTGGCGGTCGCCGGAACCGGCCTGTACGCGGCACGCCGTAAGAAGCTCGCCGGAAGCATGGCCTGACCCATGCCGGACGCGATAGCCACCGTGGCCGCCACGCGTGCGCGCCGCGTGGCGGCCCGGCCGGCCCTTCCCGTGCCCCGTTCATCCGATTCGCTGCCGTCCCCTGGTGAGGTGGTCTCCGATGGCAGTCCGTCCCCCGACACCCGCAGCCGACCCGGGCCCTGACCGGCCCGCCCCGACCGGGCAGGGGTCCCACACCAAGCTGATGCTGGGCGCCGCGGCGGCCCTGGTGCTGACCGTGGTCCTGTTCGGCGGAAACGACGGGTCGTCCTCCGACGCTCCCCCGCCGTCCTCGGCCGTCCCGGCCTCGGTCCCCGCCTCCGTGTCCGCCGCACCGCCCCGGCAGGCGGCCGGGCAGCCGGCCGGCCGGACCCTGCCGCGGTCGAGACCCGTGCGCCTGCTCATCCCGAAGATCTCCGTCGACGCCCCCTTCACGGACCTCGCCATCGGTCCCACGGGCCGTCTCGAACCTCCCCCCGGCTACGACACCAACCTCGTCGGCTGGCACGCCAAGGGCGTCTCCCCCGGAGAGGCGGGCACCGCGATCATCGCCGGGCACGTCGACACGGCCACGTCGGCTGCCGTGTTCGTGGAACTCGGCGAGCTGCGCAAGGGGGACCTCTTCCACGTCGACCGGGCCGACGGGCGCCGGGCGTCCTTCAGGGTCGACAGCGTGGAGACCTTCGACAAGGACCGCTTCCCCAGCCGCCGTGTGTACGCCGACACGGACCGGGCCGAGGTGCGGCTCATCACCTGCGCGGGCGACTACGACCGTACGGCCAAGGACTACACGGACAACCTCGTGGTCTTCGCCCACCTCGTCTGATCCCGCCCCGACCGGCCGGTCACCCCCACGGTGCATACGAGTCGCGCGCTTCCCGGGGCGGCCTGACGATCGAGGAACGCCGACGTCATCCCCCGTGACCGGCGTTCGTCCGCCTCTGCCCCCGAAGGAGATGTGCGCAGGATGACCACCACGTCCGACCGTATTTCACAAGCGCCCACGCACCAGGTGTCACAGCGGGTCTCACAGTCCGTGTTCGACGGCTCCAGGCTCCGTGTCGTCCTGCTGGTGGACGTCTACGACGGGGCCCAGCAGCAGTTCCTCGAGGCGTACGAGAGTCTGTGCAGCCAGGTCGCCTCCGTCCCGGGACACGTCAGCGACCAGCTGTGCCAGTCCATCGAGAACCCCTCCCAATGGCTCATCACCAGTGAGTGGGAGAGCGCCCCGCCGTTCCTCACCTGGGTCAACAGCGAGGAGCACGTGCGGATGGTGGAGCCGCTGCACAGCTGTGTCCGGGACACCCGGTCGCTGCGCTTCCACATCGTCCGCGAGACCGGCGGCCCGGCGGTGCAGAGCGGTCCCGAGGAACGCCGGCTCCAGGCGGCACCGAGGATCGGCGACGGGCTGATCCGCCACGCCCTCACCTTCACGGTCAAGCCGGGCAGCGAGGCCACCGTCGCGAAGATCCTCGCCGGCTACACCTCTCCGGAGCCGCGGGTCGACGACACCACCCGGCTGTGCCGCACCTCCCTGTTCATGCACGGCAACCGGGTCGTGCGGGCCATCGAGGTGCGCGGCGACCTGCTGGCCGCGCTGCGCCACGTCGCCCGGCAGCCCGAGGTGCGGGCCGTCGAGGAGGCCATCAACCCCTATCTGGAGCAGGACCGGGACCTGGACGACCCCGAGTCCGCCCGGGTCTTCTTCACCCGCGCGGCGCTGCCCGCCGTCCACCATGTGACGGCCGGTCAGGAGAGCCCGGAGGCGGTGCGGCACGCGTTGTACTACCCGGCCCGCGAGGGGTTCGGCATGCAGCTGGCCGAACTGCTCGCCCGGCAGGACGAGGCGGCGGCGGACGATCCGCGCGGACCGGTGCTGCGCAGCACGATCTTCCAGCGCGACGACGTCGTGATGCGGCTGGTCGACGTGCGGGGCGCCCTCGACAGCGACCCCGCTCCCGTGCTCGGTCTCACCGATCACGGGCGTGCCGCCGAGCTGACGGCACTCCTGGACGGCGAGGCCCTCGGCGTGGACGGACCGGCGCTCAGGGACATCACCCCCGCCCAGCTCCTCGCCCTCTCCCGCATGGACCTCGTCACCGACCGCCGCGCGCCCGGCGCCTGACCCACCGGGTCCCCGGGCCGAGTCCGGCCACGCCCTCATGTCGATGCAGCACCTGTTCGGAGGAACGTCGTGATCAAACGTCATCCCGGAGTAGTGGATCTCAGCGAGGTCGCGCCCAACACCCGGCGCGGTGGCGATCTGCGCGCCATGCTCACCCCGGCCACGGTCGGCTCCACCAGCGGTTTCATGGGCGTGGCCATCGTGCAGCCCGGCGACCGCATCGCCGAGCACTACCACCCGTACTCCGAGGAGTTCATCTACGTGGTGTGCGGGCAGCTGGAGGTCGACCTGGACGGGGAGCCGCACGAACTGCAGCCCGAGCAGGGGCTGCTGATCCCGTCCCACATGCGGCACCGCTTCCGCAACGTCGGCAACGTGGAGGCCCGCATGGTCTTCCACCTCGGCCCGCTGGCCCCGAGTCCGCCGCTCGGGCACGTCGACACCGAGGACGCCGACGGCGTGCCGATCCCGGTGGAAGCCGTCCACGCGGGTGCGGGCGGGGCGGCCGAGCGATCACGGCCGCTCTCATGAACAGGCGTGTGGCGGTCACCGGCATAGGAATCGTCGCCCCGGGCGGCATCGGGGTCCCGGCGTTCTGGGACCTGCTGACCAGCGGCCGTACGGCGACCCGCGGCATCACGTTCTTCGACCCGTCCGGGCTGCGTTCGCAGATCGCCGCCGAGTGCGACTTCGACCCGGCGGCGCTCGGACTGGACGCGGAGCAGATCGCCCGGAGCGACCGGTACCTGCAGTTCGCCCTGGTCGCCGGGGAGGAGGCGGTACGGGACTCCGGTCTCGACCTCGCCGCGGAGAACCCCTGGCGGGTCGGGGTCTCCCTGGGCACCGCGGTCGGCGGCACCACCCGGCTGGAGCACGACTACGTCCTGGTCAGCCATGGCGGGCAGCGCTGGGACGTGGACCACAAGGAGGCCGGTGCGCATCTGCACCGGGCGTTCGCGCCCAGCACCCTCGCCTCAGCGGTCGCGGAGCGGTTCGAGGCACGCGGCCCGGTGCAGACCGTCTCCACCGGCTGCACCTCGGGACTCGACGCCGTCGGGTACGCCTTCCACGCCGTCGAGGAGGGCCGGGCCGACGTGTGCATCGCCGGCGCCTCGGACTCGCCGATCTCCCCGATCACCATGGCCTGCTTCGACGCCATCAAGGCCACCTCCCCGAGCAACGACGACCCCGCCCACGCATCGCGCCCCTTCGACGCCGACCGCAACGGGTTCGTCATGGGCGAGGGCGGCGCGGTGCTGGTCCTGGAGGAACTGGAACACGCCCGGGCCCGCGGCGCGCACGTGTACTGCGAGATCGGCGGCTACGCCACCTTCGGCAACGCCTACCACATGACCGGTCTGACCGGTGAGGGCCTGGAGATGGCCCGGGCCATCGAGGACTGCCTCGGCCAGGCCCGGATCGACCCCACGGCGATCGACTACGTCAACGCCCACGGGTCGGGCACCCTGCAGAACGACCGGCACGAGACGGCTGCGGTCAAACGGGCCCTGGGCGCACACGCCTACGACACGCCCATGAGCTCCATCAAGTCCATGGTGGGCCACTCCCTCGGCGCGATCGGAGCGATCGAGGTCGTCGCCTGCGCACTGGCCCTGGCCCACCAGGTGGTCCCGCCCACCGCGAACTACGAGACCCCGGACCCCGAGTGCGACCTGGACTACGTCCCGCGCGTCGCCCGTGAGCGCAGGCTGCGCAACGTGCTCTCGGTGGGCAGCGGGTTCGGCGGCTTCCAGTCCGCGGTGATCATGAACCTGCCGAGGGAGAAGACCGAATGAGCGCACCGCATCCCCGGCGCGCGGCCGTCACCGGAATCGGCGTGGTCGCGCCCAACGGAACCAGCACCGAGGCCTTCTGGAAGGCCACCCGGGAGGGCGTCGCCGTCCTGGACCGGATCACCCGTGACGGGTGCGAGCACCTGCCGCTGCGGGTGGCCGGCCAGGTCCGGGACTTCGATCCGCCGTCGGCGATCGAGGAGCGCTTCCTCGTCCAGACCGACCGGTTCACCCACTTCGCGATGGCCGCGGCGGACCTGGCGCTGGAGGACGCCGGGCTCGGCCGGCCCGACACCGACGCAGCGCCCTTCTCCGTGGGCGTGGTCACCGCGGCCGGTTCCGGCGGCGGCGAGTTCGGTCAGCGCGAGCTGCAGCAACTGTGGGGCAAGGGAAGCCGCTTCGTCGGGCCGTACCAGTCCATCGCCTGGTTCTACGCCGCGAGCACCGGCCAGATCTCCATCCGGCGCGGCTTCAAGGGCCCCTGCGGGGTCGTCGCCTCCGACGAGGCCGGCGGTCTGGACGCGCTGGCCCACGCGGCGCGGGCGGTGCGGCGCGGCACCGACGTGATGGTGGCCGGGGCGACCGAGGCTCCGCTGGCCCCCTACTCGATGGTCTGCCAGCTCGGTTACGAGGAGCTGAGCACCGTCGCCGAACCGGACCGCGCCTACCGCCCGTTCACCACCGCGGCCTGCGGGTTCGTGCCCGCGGAGGGCGGTGCCATGGTCGTCGTGGAGGCCGAGGAGTCGGCCCGGGAGCGGGGCGTGCCCGTGCGGGCGACCCTGGCGGGACACGCGGCGACCTTCACCGGTGCCTCCCGCTGGGAGGAGTCCCGCCAGGGGCTGGCCCAGGCGATCCGGGGTGCCCTGGACGAGGCCGGGTGCGCACCCGAGGAGATCGACGTGGTCTTCGCCGACGCCCTCGGGGTCCCGGAGGCCGACCGTGCCGAAGCGCTGGCGATCGCGGACGCCCTGGGCCCGCACGGCACGCGCGTGCCCGTCACGGCGCCGAAGACCGCCGTCGGCCGGGCCTACGGCGCGGCACCCGTGCTGGATGTCGCCGCGGCGGTGCTCGCGATGGAGCACGGGGTGATCCCACCCACCCCCAACGTCTTCGACATCTGCCACGACCTCGACCTCGTCACCGCCCGCGCGCGGGCCACCGAGGTGCGCACGGCGCTGGTCCTCAGCCGAGGGCTCATGGGGTCGAACGCGGCGCTGGTGCTCCGGCGCGGTGCCGCCCACGCCTCGTAGCGAGGCTTCGCACACCCCTCACGAAGCAAGGAGTGAAACCGTATGAGTGACCGCATCACCGTGGAAGAGCTGGCCGAGCTCATGAAGAAGGCCGCCGGAATCACCGTCGCCCCCGAGGAGCTCGAGCAGCGCCGGGACTCCGGCTTCGACACCTTCGGTCTCGACTCGCTCGGTCTGCTCGGCATCGTGGGCGAGCTGGAGAACCGGTACGGGACACCGATGCCGCCCGACGCGGAGAAGAGCAAGAGCCCCCGGCAGTTCCTCGAGCTCGTCAACAGCACGCTTCTGACGGGAGCCTGACATGACCGGACACACGCAGAACGAGATCACCATCGCGGCCCCGATGGACCTGGTCTGGGACATGACCAACGACGTCGAGAGCTGGCCCCGGCTGTTCAGCGAGTACGCCTCCGCCGAGATCCTGTCCCGGGAGGGCAACCGGACCACGTTCCGGCTGACCATGCACCCCGACAAGGACGGCAAGGTGTGGAGCTGGGTCTCGGAGCGGGAGCCGGACCGCGACACGCTCACCGTGCGGGCCCGCCGGGTCGAGACCGGGCCCTTCGCCTACATGAACATCGTCTGGCAGTACGAGAAGGTGCTCGAGGGCACCCGGATGGTGTGGACGCAGGACTTCGCGATGCGGCCGGACGCCCCCGTCGACGACGAGTGGATGACGGACAACATCAACCGGAACTCCAAGGTCCAGATGGCGCTGATCCGGGACCGCATCGAGAAGGCCGCCAAAGAGCGCCGGCCCGTGCCGATGCTCTCCGACTGAGCGGGCGGAGGACATGACGATGCACCAGTCCCTGATCGTCGCCCGCATGGCCCCGGAATCGGCCCTGGACATCGCCAAGGTGTTCGAGGAGTCGGACCGCGGAGAGCTGCCGCACCTCGTCGGGGTCGCCCGGCGCAGCCTCTTCCAGTTCGACGACGTGTACCTGCACCTCATCGAGTCCGAGCAGGACCCCGGGCCCGCCATCGCGAAGGCGGCCGGGCACCCCGAGTTCCGGGACATCAGCGAGCGCCTGTCGGCGTACGTCACCGCGTACGACCCGGCGACCTGGCGTTCGCCGAAGGACGCGATGGCGCGCTGCTTCTACCGCTGGGAGCGGGACGCCGTCTCCTGAACCGCCCCCGTTCGCCGGGCACGCTCTGGTGGCGTGCCCGGCGAACGGCGTGCACGGACCCGTGACCGTGCCGGTTCAGCGCGGGACGGTGCAGTCGAAGGCGTGCAGGTAGGGGTTGACGGGACGGATGTCGTCGATGACCAGGCCCGCCTCGGTCAGCCTGCCGGTCAGGGACTCGGTGGTGTGCTTGGCACCTCCGACGTTGAGGAGCAGCAGCAGGTCCATGGCGGTGCTGAAGCGCAGCGAGGGCGAGTCGTCGACGAGGTTCTCGATGACGACGACCCGTGCTCCCGGCCCGCCCGCCTCGATGACGTTGCGCAGGGTGCGGGTCGTGCTGTCGTCGTCCCACTCCAGGATGTTCTTGATGATGTAGACGTCCGCCCGGACGGGGACGGCCTCCCGGCAGTCACCGGGCACCAGCCGCATCCGGTCCGCGAGGGCGCCTCCCTCGCGCAGCCGCGGGTCGGCGTTGGCCACCACGCGCGGCAGGTCGAGCAGGGTGCCGTGCAGCGAGGGGTGCTTCTCCAGCAGGCTCGCCACCACATGCCCCTGGCCGCCGCCGATGTCGGCGACCGACGTGCTCCCCGACAGGTCGAGCAACTGCGCCACGTCCCGCGCGGACTGCACGCTGGAGGTCGTCATGGCGCGGTTGAAGACGTCGGCGGACTCCGGGGCGTCCTCGTTGAGGTAGGTGAAGAACTCCTTGCCGAACAGGTCCTTCACCACGCTGCGGCCCGAGCGCACGGCCTCGTCGAGCAGCGGCCACGCCTGCCAGGTCCACGGTTCGGTGCACCACAGCGCGATGGCGCGCAGGCTGTGCGGATCGTCCTCGCGCAGCAGCCGGGACATGTCGGTGTGCGCGAACCTGCCGTCCGGCTGCTCGGCGAAGATGCCGTAGCAGGACAGCGCGCGCAGCAGCCGTCGCAGCGTCTTCGGTTCGGTCTTCACCTCCGCCGCGAGGTCCTCGACGGCCAGGGGGCTGTCGTCGAGGGCATCGGCGACGCCCAGGCGGGCCGCGGCGCGCAGGGCGGCCGCGCAGGCGGCCCCGAACACGAGCTCCCGGAGCCGCATGGACGGGGGCGCGGCGGTCTGTACGGCCGTCATGGGCCGTCCTCCTTCTTCGAGTTCTCGGATGGCCACGGGCCGGTCAGCACAGTCCGGCGGGCCGGGAGGCCCGGCACGAGTTGTGCTCGAAGGTGTTGCTCCCGGCGGTGTCCGTGTTGACGAGGTCCGCCGGGGCGTTGCCCTCCAGCTGGTTGTCGGTGATCCGGTTCCGCTCGCTGGTGGTGCCCACGAAGCTCTTGAACAGGACGATGCCGCCCGACATCGAGGAGGTGCCCACGTTGCCGATGACGCGGTTGTGCGTCACCAGGGTGTCCTCGGCGCCGGTCAGCACGATTCCGGAACCCTGCAGCGCCTCCAGCCGCTCGGTCTTCGGGCAGGACTTGTTGTTCTTCGCGATGGTGTTGTCGCGCACGGTCAGCGCGCCCGCCCTCGGCTTGTTCTCGTCGCCCACCACGAAGACGCCCGCGCAGTTGCCGGTGAGGTGGTTGCCCGCGACGGTGAGGTTCCTGAGGCGCCGGACGGTGACGCCGATCCGGTTGCCCTCCAGTCGGTTGTGCTCGACGACGGTCCCCCCGGAGTCCGCGGCGCCCGCCTCTTCCTTGATCGTGTTCGCGAGGAACAGGCCGGCGTCGCCGTTGTCCTTGGCGGTGTTCTTCCGGAACACCCCGTGCACCGAACGCTCCTGGGCGATCCCCCAGACCCCGTTCTTCACCGCGGTCACGTTCCGCACGGTCAGGCCGTCGGTCGCCATGGCGAACACGCCGGTCCTGGTGAAGCCGGTGACGGTGAGGGAGGCGATGGTGACGCCCTCGACGTCCTGGGCCTTCGTCCCGACCACGCAGATGCCGTTGCCGCCCTCGGCACAGCTGTTGGCGGCCTTCTCGGTGCCCGGCTCGATGACGGTGCTGCGGCCCATGCCGCGCAGGGTGAGGCCGGGCGTGCTCACCTTGACGCTCTCGCGGTAGGTGCCGGGGGTCAGCAGCACGGTGTCGCCGGGCTCGGCGGTGTCCACCGCCCGCTGGATCGACTGTCCGGGAAAGACCACGTGGGTCATCTGGTCGGCGTGGGTCACCGGGTCGGCGGCGACGGGCGGGGCGGCCCCGAACACCGTCCCGACGATCGCCACGGTGCATGCCAGCAGGGAGATATGAAATCTCATCATATTCGGTACGATATGACCCGAAAGGTCGTGAATGGCCTGGATAGACCATCCGGCGGCGTGTCCCGGAAGCGACCCGAGGTGCGCTACGGCCGTGTCGCGGGCGCGCCCTCGGCGGTGGCCCTCAGATCGCGCAGCCAGGCTTCGAGTCCGGCGCCGAGGGCCGCGGTCGCGGTGGGGACGTCCGCCTCGACCTGGGCGCCGGTCCAGGTCTCCTCGGTGTGGACGCGCACACCGCCCGGCACCTTCCTGAAGGTCCACAGGTGCACGCCCTCGTCGATGCGCAGCCCCTCCCCGACCGCGGGTCCGCTCCACAGGACGCAGTGGTGACTGCGCAGTTCGCGGACCGTGGAGGTGATGGCGAGGGTGGTGGCCGGGGTCGTGGGGGTGGCGGGCGCGGGGGTCGTCCACCGGAACTGCGAACCCCTCCTCAGGGGGCCGGGGTCCAGCCGGACGGCCGAGGTGACCGGCGGCTGCCAGGACGGCCAGCGGTCGACGTCGGTCTGGAGCTTCCACACGGTGCTCAGCGATGCCTTGATCACGACGTCGGACTCGTAGCGGATCACGGCGGCGGGGTCGACGCCACGGCCCCCGCACCGGGACGGACCGATGTGCTGGGCCGCCTCCGCGGCCGGGGCGGCGGCCCCGAGAAGGCCCGCGAGGACGAAGGGGACGGCGAGCACGTGGGACCGGAGCCTGCTGGACATGGGGTTCCTCTCATGGTGACGGTCGGATCGGACACGCGAGGACTCGCTACGGGTTGAGGACGACCTTGCCGGCGACGGTGCCGGACTCGGCCAGCCGCAGGGCGTCGGCCGCCCTGGCGAGCGGCAGCCGGGCGGCGATCCGGGCGCTGACCTCGCCCCGCTGGACGGCGGCGAAGACCTGGGCGAGGTCGGCGCGGAGCCGGGACCGGAACCGGTTCCTGGCCAGGGCGCGCCCGGCCCAGACGTTGAAGAAGTACGCGCGGCGGCGGTTGGGCAGCGCGTTCCACACCCACACCCGGCCGAGGAGCTTCAGCACGGGCCACTGCTTGGAGCCCTCGGCGTCACGGGTGGCGGCGCTGCCGTACGAGACGAGCGTGCCGCCGGGGGCGAGGAGGCGCCAGGAGTCGACGATGCCGTGGCCGCCGACGTGGTCGAAGACGGCGTGCACCCCGTCGCGCGGGGCGAGTTCGCGGATCCGTGCGGCGAGGTCCTGGGCGCGGTAGTCGACCGGGACGACTCCCTGCTCCCGCAGGGCCTCGTGGTGGCGCGGGGACGCCGTACCGATCACGCGGGCGCCCGCGGCCAGGGCGAGCTGGACCAGGACCGAGCCGACGCCGCCGTTGGCGCCGTGCACGACGACGGTCTGCCCGGCGCGGACCCGGGCCCTGCGGTGCAGCATCTGCCAGGCGGTGATGCCGTTGACGACGAGGGTCTCCGCCTCCGCCGCGCCGATCCCCTCGGGCACCGGCACCGCGTCCGCGGCGTCGACGAGCACATGGCTGGCCCAGCCGCCGACCTTGACCAGTGCGGCGACGCGGGTGCCGGCCAGGTGCGGGTCGACGCCCTCGCCGGTCGCCAGGACGGTGCCGACGAGGTCGTAGCCGGGGACGAACGGGAACGGCGGCTGGTCGTAGTAGCGGCCGCGCCGCATCTGCTGCTCGGCGAAGGAGACGCCGGTCGCCTCCATGCGGATCACGACCTGTCCCGGGCCCGCGGCGGGGACGGCCCCACGCCTGATCTGCAGCCCTTCGGGCTCGACCTTGCCCGGCAGGACGACCTCGACAAGTTCTTCGGTGCTCATGACGACCTCCACGGAGACGGCGAGTTACTTGTCCTCGCGTTCGTTAGAAGTTATAACTCCATGAGAGTGAGAGTGTCAATAACTTCAGTGATAACCTCTAACCATGGTGAATCCGGAAGCGAAGACCCCCCGCGAGCGCTACCGCGCCCAGGTGCGCACGGAGATCAAGGAGCGCGCGTGGGAGCAGATCGCCACGGCGGGCGCCTCCGCGCTCTCCCTCAACGCGATCGCCAAGCAGCTGGGCATGAGCGGACCCGCGCTGTACCGGTACTACGCGGGCCGCGACGAGCTGATCACCGAGCTCGTCAAGGACGCCTACCGCAGCCTCGCCGACACCTTCCGCACGGCCTCGGCGGCCGGCGCCGACGTGACCGCGCTGGCACACGCCCTGCGCACCTGGGCCCTGGCGGACCCCCAGCGCTACTTCCTCATCTACGGCACACCCGTCCCCGGCTACCACGCGCCCGACGAGATCACCGCGATCGCGTCCGAGATCATGGCGGTGCTCCTGGACGCCTTCGCCGGGCTGCCGTCGAGCGGCCCGGCGTCGCCGTTCGACGCACACCTCGAGGAGCACCGGGACTGGGCGGACGGCCACCCCGCCCCGGCCGCGACCCTCCACCGGGCCCTGACCTTCTGGACCCGGCTGCACGGCACCCTGTCCCTGGAGCTCGCCGGCCACTTCACCGGGATGGGCTTCGATCCCGCCCGGTTCTACGCCGCCGAACTGGACGGACTGACCAGCGGCGGGCAGATGTGATGTTCGTCGTGCCGGGCACACCCGGCACCGACACCGGACGACAGCGGCCCGACCGCCGTATCAGGAGGTCACAGGGGTGCGGAGGATGCGCACGGCAGGAAGACTGCCCGCCCGCGGGGCAATATCTGTGCCCGCGAAAGGAGAAATAGCCCCGGGGTCCGGCGAGTATTCCCGGAACGTCGAGCGGATCAAGAATTTCCGGCCCCGCGGGGCCGATCGTGCCATGCTACTGTCGATCTCAGTTGCAGGTGTGGTTGCCAGAAGGTTCATTTCCGACGGGTTAATCAGCACGGCGACACGAAGATTCACACAGGGTGAATTTTCGAAACCGCCTCCGAAGGAGAAAAACATGGCTACCGGCACCGTAAAGTGGTTCAACTCGGAAAAGGGCTTCGGCTTCATCGAGCAGGACGGCGGCGGCCCCGACGTCTTCGCCCACTACTCGAACATCGCTTCCTCCGGCTTCCGTGAGCTGCTGGAAGGCCAGAAGGTCTCGTTCGACATCGCGCAGGGCCAGAAGGGCCCGACGGCGGAGAACATCGTTCCCGCCTGACATCGGCTCCGCCGCGCATACTTCGCAGCTGGGGCCCGCACCTTCGGGTGCGGGCCCCAGCTCGCGGCATTCTCAGGGCGCATCACACATCGCCTTCGGCTCGTTCTCGCTATTCTCTGCGCTGCTTTCGCTGCGGGAATTCCTTGATACGTGCCGCATCAAGGAAGGTTTCGCATGCATCGCACACGCACCAACTCCAACCCCACCCGCAGCCGCTCCGGCGGCGGTCCGCGCCGCGGTTCCAGGACGTCCGGGAACCGGCAGGCCGCGCAGGGTGAGTTCGCAGCGCCCAGGACGCTCACGCCCGCACTGCCCGCCGTCGAGTCGTTCGCCGACCTCGACATGCCGGCGCGGCTGCTGGCCACACTGGGCCAGGAGGGCGTGACCGTGCCGTTCCCGATCCAGGCGGCGACCCTGCCCAACTCCCTGGCCGGCCGTGACGTTCTCGGCCGCGGCCGCACCGGCTCCGGCAAGACCCTCGCCTTCGGCCTCGCCCTGCTGGCCCGTACGGCGGGACGCCGTGCCGAGCCGCGGCAGCCGCTCGCACTGGTCCTCGTCCCGACCCGCGAGCTCGCCCAGCAGGTCACCGACGCGCTCACCCCCTACGCCCGCGCCGTGCACCTGCGGCTCACCACCGTCGTCGGTGGCATGTCCATCGGCAGGCAGGCCGGCGCGCTGCGGGCCGGGGCCGAGGTGGTCGTCGCGACGCCCGGACGGCTCAAGGACCTCATCGACCGGGGGGACTGCCGGCTGAGCGAGGTGGCCGTCACCGTCCTGGACGAGGCCGACCAGATGACCGACATGGGCTTCATGCCCCAGGTCACCGCCCTGCTCGACCAGGTCCGCCCGGGCGGCCAGCGGATGCTCTTCTCGGCCACCCTGGACCGCAACGTCGACCGCCTGGTGCGCACCTACCTGCACGACCCCGTCGTCCACTCGGTCGACCCCTCGGCCGGCGCGGTCACCACGATGGAGCACCACGTCCTCCATGTGCACGACGCGGACAAGCGCCGGACGACCACCGAGATCGCGGCACGCGACGGCCGGGTGATCATGTTCCTCGACACCAAGCACGCGGTGGACCGGCTGACCAGGCATCTGCTGAGCAGCGGTGTCCGAGCCGCGGGCCTGCACGGCGGCAAGTCCCAGCCGCAGCGCACCCGGACCCTGGCGCAGTTCAAGAGCGGTCAGGTGTCGGTGCTGGTGGCGACCAACGTGGCGGCCCGCGGGATCCACGTGGACAACCTCGACCTGGTCGTCAACGTCGATCCGCCCACCGACCACAAGGACTACCTGCACCGCGGCGGCCGTACGGCCCGGGCCGGCGAGTCCGGCAGCGTCGTCACCCTGGTGACTCCCGACCAGCGCCGTGGGATGCACCGGCTGATGAGCTCGGCGGGCATCACCCCCCGGGTCGCCGAGGTGCGCTCGGGCGAGGCGGAGCTGAGCCGCATCACCGGGGCCCAGGCCCCGTCCGGTGTCCCGGTCGTCATCGCCGCGCCGCGGGTGGAGCGTCCCCGCGCGGCGTCCTCCCCGTCCTCGTCCCGGGGCCGTCGCGGACGCCGGGGCGCGCCGCGGCGCAGCGGGTTCGGCTCGGCCGCGTAGAGCCGGGCGGACCGCCACCCGGTCCCCCATCGCAGGCCCGTCGGGGCCCTGCCGACTTGCGTCGGCAGGGCCCCGACGTCGTTCCGCCGAAAGATGTCTGTGTCACTCGAACGCCAAAATCTGTTCTTGTCAGAGTAGACATTGGCTTCTGGCAGAGCTACGGTTTGTCTCGTAGATCTCATCGGTTCGAAGCAAGGACGGAGGAGCAGACGCCATCGGGATCGCCCGGCCCGACCCTGTCGGCCCGGGTACCGCAAGACCCCGGATTGGATGGTGGTCCCCGGTCACGCAGCCGCGATCCCCGCACCCCTCCCGTCACCGGGCCGGGTAGCGGAAACAGAAGGTCGGCACAGCATGAGGGCCGACAGATGGTGTTGAATTCCCTTCGGGGCCCTGGTGCCGTACGGCACCGGGGCCCCTCGACGCGTTGCACTACGAGGTGACATGGCAGCAGATACTCCACTCGGCGATCGCCTGGACGACGACGACTACCCCGCGTACACCATGGGCCGGGCCGCCGAGATGCTCGGCACGACCCCCGGCTTCCTGCGCGCCATCGGCGAGGCCCGGCTGATCACGCCCCTGCGCTCGGAGGGCGGACACCGCCGCTACTCGCGCTATCAACTACGGATCGCCGCCCGCGCCCGCGAACTCGTCGACCGCGGAACCCCGATCGAGGCCGCCTGCCGCATCGTCATCCTCGAGGACCAGCTCGAGGAAGCACAGCGCATCAACGCCGAGTACCGGCGAGCGGCCAACGCGGGGACCGACAGCTCCGGCTGACCCGGCCGACCCCGCGGACGCGGGCGGCCGGGCAGGCGGGTCGGTGCTCCTCACCGCGCCGTCACCAGTTGACGGCGTCGTCCATCGACTGCTGCCAGTAGGTGACCTTCAGCGAGTCGTCCACGTGGACGCCCTTGGCGGGCAGCGGCGGGTGGGCGCCCGTGCCGACGCTCCCGCTGCCGGAACGGCCCTGGAAGTAGACGGTCAGGGACTTCGCGGTGAAGCCGTTCCCGCCACTGCCGTCGGTGGCGGACAGGTTCACGGAGGCGTAGCCGGACTCGCCCGGCGCGAGCGTGACGACCGCCTGGGGCTGCGAGTCCTCGATGACCGGGGGCACGGACTGGGCCTCGCCGAAGCGGACGGCCGGGTAGCCGTACAGGAAGCAGGTCTTGCTGCCGGTGTTGGTCACCGTGAGCAGCATGTGGTTCACGGGGCGGGTCAGCGGAGCCGCGACCGTCTTCGTGGTGGAGCCCTCGCAGGTGACCGGCTTGCCGGCGGCGGCGGGCGCCTTGGACACGGGGGTGCGCGCGGTGGGCGCCGCGACGCCGTCCGCGGGCCCGGTGCCGGGGGAGCCCGTGGCGGCCGCGGAACCGGTGGCGGCCGACGGGTCCGCGGCGGTCGAGGGGGCCGGGGAGCCGGAGGCGGTGGTGGCGGAAGGGGCCGCGGAGGAGGAGCTCGAGCCGGTCGCGCGGCCCTCGTCCTGGGTGCCCGTCCCGTCGTTGCACGCGGTCAGCGAGAGCGCGGCGAGGACGGTGGTCGCGGCTGCGGCGGCGAGACGGACGCGGGAGATGCTGGACATGTGTCTGTGCCCCTTCGGAGTTCGGGTGGCGGTGGTGATTGGATGACCGAAGCTTGTGAGGCGATCCGTCCCAACCGCCACGCCCAGCGGGCAGTTGGGGACACCGGAACGCCGAAACGGGCTCTGACCAGGGGGAACACCATGGCCCTGGAATGCCTGAATGGGACACGGGGGGTTGAGGGGAACGGGTGTCGGAGGCAACGGGGACCGAGCGGACGGAGGCGTTCGCGCAGCAGTTGCGCGAACTCAAGGACCGGTCCGGGCTGAGTTACGGGACGCTCGCCAAGCGTCTGCACATGAGTACGTCGACGCTGCACCGCTACTGCAACGGCACCGCGGTGCCGGTCGAGTACGCCCCGGTGGAGCGGCTCGCCAGGGTCTGCCGGGCCACGCCGCAGGAGCTGGTGGAGCTGCACCGGCTCTGGATCCTGGCGGACGCGGCACGTGGACGCAGACCGGATCAGACGACGCCCGGGGGACCGGACCGTGCGGAGGCTTCGACCGGCGCGGCGGCTGCCACCGGGCCAGGACCGGACGAGGGCGAGGGTGAGCGCGAGTCAGCGGCCGGTGACGCCGAGCCCGTCGTCGTCGGCACGGCGGCCGGGACCGCCCCGCCCCGGCCTGTCTCCTGGGCCCGTCGTCGCCGTACCGTGCTGATCGCGGCCGTCGCGGTGGCCGCCGTGCTGGGTGCCGTGGCGTACGCCCTGCGTCCGACGGATGTCCGCGCCGGGGACACCCTGCCGACGGCCACCGGGCCCCTGGACGTCGGCACCGAGCAGCCCTCCGCCAGCCCGTCCGCCGGCGAAAGCGGACACAAGCCGTCCCCGACGGCCGACGGCTCTCCGACCGCGGCGGCCCGTACCGAGAACGCCGGGCCCGGCAGCTCGAAGGGCGAGGGCACGCACAGCGCGGGCGGTGCCACCGACACCGTCCCCGTCACCGTCGGCATCCGCCCCTACGTCTACGACGACCCGTGCAGCCAGCACTTCCTCGTCGACAGCGGTCCCGAGCAGGTCGGCCCGCCGGCGACCGAGCAGGACGCGCGGCGCTGGGCCGGCGCGTACGGGGCGGTCTCCTCCGGCGAGCAGCGGATCGCGCTCACCGTCCAGGGCACCGGCGAGGAGACCGTGGTCCTGAACGCCCTGCACGTCCGCTTCCTCAGCAAGGGCGCGCCGCTCGCCTGGAACGACTACTCGATGGGCGTCGGCTGCGGTGGCGGGGTGGGCACCAAGTCGTTCGACATCGACCTGGACAACGGCAGTCCCACGGTCACCGTCAAGAACGGCCAGCGCGACTTCCCGTACAAGGTCAGCGAGTCCGACCCGGAGGTCTTCTACGTCACCGCCCGCACCAAGGCGCACGACGTCCGCTGGGACCTCAGCCTGGACTGGTCCAGCGGCAGCCGCAGCGGCACCGTCCACATCGACGACGAGGGCAGGCCCTTCCGCACCAGCGCGGACGTGGGACGTCCGGGCTACGACTACCCACTGGGCGGCAGCGAGTGGATCGAGCGGGTGGGCGGCTGATCCGGGCGCCCGCCGCGGTTCACAGCAGTTCGGGCTCCGGCTGCGGCACTCGCGCCGGGGCCGGCGCCGGTTCCCACCGGGCGACGGTCCGCAGATAGCCGTAGATCACCGAGACCATCGCCAGCAGGAGAAGCGGTCCGGCCAGCCAGGGGTACTCGGCCATCTGCACCGGCAGCCAGCGGTACGACACCAGGAGCGCGACGAAGACCGCCGTGCCGTAGGCCGTCAGCCGGAGCCCGGACCGGTCCCAGCCGCGGTCGAACGTGCGCACTCCCGCCTCGATGGTGAGGGTGAACACCACGCCGGCGATGAGGTCCACGCCGTAGTGGTAGCCGAAGCCCAGCGTGGCGCAGAGAGTGGCGATCAGCCAGAAGGTGCCCGCGTACCGCAGCAGGCGGGGGCCCTTGCGGGAGTGGATGAAGATCGCGGTGGCCCACGCCGTGTGCAGGCTGGGCATGCAGTTGCGGGGGGTGACCTCGTCGAAGGGTATGGAGTGCGGGGCGGATATCGGCGGCGGGGTCTGCGGCCACAGGTTCGCCACCGCCCAGTGCCCGTCGCTCGGTATCTGCGGCGACCACAGGGCGATCGACGCCCAGTGGTCGGTGCCGGTGCCGTAGGCGAAGACCGGGCCGACCACCGGGAAGATCATGTAGATGCCCGGTCCGAGCAGGCCGATCAGCAGGAAGGTGCGCACCAGGTGGTGGCGCGGGAAGCGGCGGTCCGCCGCCACGTGGCGCAGCTGGTACAGCGCGACGACCACCGCGGCCACCGCGAGCTGGCCGTAGATGGTGTCGAGGAAGTTGAAGCCGACGGCTCCGGTGGCCGTGACGAGCCGTCCCATCAGCCACGAGGGGTTGCCCAGGGCGTGGTCGGCGTCGGCCAGGTACGGGTCGAGCACCTGCGGCCGGCTCTTCGCGGTGATGAGCAGCCAGGTGTCACCGGTCTTGCGGCCGGCCACCAGCAGCAGGCCCAGTCCGACGCCCTTCAGCAGCAGAACGCGTTCCGGCCCGGTGCGGCGGGTGAGGGCGACGACCCCGTAGCCCAGGATCACCCACAGCGCGCCGTTGCCGAAGGGGTGGCCGTGGGGCACATGGAGGCCGAAGACCCACCGGACCGCCAGGAAGAGAAGGTCGAGGCCGATCGCGGCGCCGAGCGCGATGAAGCGCTGCCGCCAGGTGAGCACCACCATCATCAGTGCGAGGCCGGCGTACAGCAGGGGTCCCGACTTGGGCGGGAGCACCAGTTCTCGGGCCTGGACGGTGAGCGGTCCCGGCAGGCCGTAGCTGCGCGCGGTGAACTCCAGCGCGATGAAGAACCCGAGGGCTATGACAGCCGCCACGGCCCAGAGTCTCGCCCGCGGATGAATCTGCGGTGGCATATGTATCAATTTCGGCCAGTTTCACTAGATGCTCGTCACAGAACCGCCTGCCGACTGTGGAAGAGGGAAGGAGCACGGTCCGGGTTCCTGTGTCCCCCCTGAGTAGCCCGGTTCACCGAAGATGCAGGGTATGGCACGACGGCGGCAGTCGAACACCGGGGCGGCACCCGTCCCGGCCCAGGACTGGCGCGCGTCGCCGGTCATGCGCGGCTTCGGCGACACAGAGAAACTGTCGCCGCTACGACAGATTCATGTGCGGGGCGCGGCGAATTTTTCGGCGCGGACACCACCAGAATTCCGGGCGACGTAGAGGCACCCACCTACCATGTGTTACCGTGATAAGAGTTGCAGTTTTGGTTTCCGGAGAATTTCTCGAAGTTCACCGGCGTCTTTCCGGATCTTCCGGAGGGGAGTCCATCGCGGCGACTCGGGGTCCGTACAGTGCGGGTCCCGGCACTGCCCCCTAGGGAGATTCAATATGGCATCTGGCACCGTGAAGTGGTTCAACGCGGAAAAGGGCTTCGGCTTCATCGAGCAGGACGGCGGCGGCGCTGACGTGTTCGCGCACTACTCGAACATCGCCACCTCCGGCTTCCGCGAGCTTCAGGAAGGCCAGAAGGTTACCTTCGACGTCACGCAGGGCCAGAAGGGCCCGCAGGCCGAGAACATCGTTCCCGCCTGACGCTGACGCGTATCTACACGGCTGGGGCCCGCACTCTTGGGGTGCGGGCCCTGTCCCATTGTCCCGAAGAATCTGATTTCTTCGTTTCTCCCCGGCTCTTTCTTGCGAATTCTCGTGCGGTTTCGCCGCGCCCCGGAGGAATTCCTCGACACGTGCCGCACGCATCGAGGAAGGTTCCCCTCCCATGAACCGCACCCGTCGTACCGGGAACAGCGGGAACAACACGTCCCGCTTCCGCTCCCGTGGAGCGAGCCACCAGCGCTCGCGTCCGGCCGCCGCTCCCGGCGGCGAGTTCACCCTTCCCACCACCGTCACCGAGGCCCTGCCCGCGGTGGAGGCCTTCAGCGAGCTCGACCTGCCCGAGCGTCTGCAGGCCGCGCTCCGCGCCGAGGGCGTGACCACGCCCTTCCCCATCCAGGCGGCGACCCTGCCGAACTCCCTGGCCGGCCGTGACGTCCTGGGCCGCGGCCGCACCGGCTCGGGCAAGACGCTCGCCTTCGGTCTGCCGTTGCTGGCCCGCCTGGACGGACAGCGCGCCGAGCCCCGGCACCCGCTCGCCCTGGTCCTCGTACCGACCCGCGAGCTGGCCCAGCAGGTCACCGACGCGCTCACCCCCTACGCGCGGGCGCTGCGTCTGCGCGCGGCCACCGTCGTCGGCGGCATGTCGATCGGCCGGCAGGCGTCCGCGCTGCGGGCCGGCGCCGAGGTCCTCGTGGCCACCCCCGGCCGGCTCAAGGACCTCATCGAGCGCGGCGACTGCAGCCTGAGCCAGGTGAGCATGACCGTGCTGGACGAGGCCGACCAGATGACCGACATGGGCTTCATGCCCCAGGTCACCGCCCTGCTCGACCAGGTCCGCCCGGGCGGCCAGCGGATGCTCTTCTCGGCCACGCTCGACCGCAACATCGACCTGCTGGTGCGCCGCTATCTGCACGACCCGGTGGTGCACTCGGTCGACCCCTCCGCGGGCACCGTCACCACCATGGAGCATCACCTCCTGCACGTGCGCGACGACGACAAGCACGCCACCGCCACCGAGATCGCCGCCCGCGACGGCCGCGTGATCATGTTCCTGGACACCAAGCACGCGGCGGAGCGCCTGGCCAAGCACCTGCTGTCGATGGGCGTGCTGGCCTCGGCGCTGCACGGCGGCAAGTCCCAGCCGCAGCGCACCCGGACCCTCGGCCAGTTCAAGGACGGCCAGGTGACCGTCCTGGTGGCCACCAACGTCGCGGCCCGCGGCATCCACGTCGACGACGTCGACCTCGTCGTCAACTTCGACCCGCCGGCCGACCACAAGGACTACCTGCACCGCGGCGGCCGTACCGCACGGGCCGGCGAGTCCGGCACCGTCGTCACCCTCGTGCTGCCGCACCAGCGGCGCGCGGTGGACCGGCTGATGTCCGACGCCGGCGTCACCGCGCGGATCACCCGGGTGCGCCCGGGCGAGGCCGAGCTCAACCGCATCACGGGCGCCCGCACCCCCTCCGGAGTGCCGGTGACCCTGCCCGTCCCGGCGCCCGCGGAGGCCCCGAAGCGCTCCGGGTCCGCCGGACGCAGCCGCAGCAGCCGCTCCGCGCGGGGCCGCCGCCGCTCCACCCCCACCAGCCGATAGCCGTACGACCACTGACGGGCCCGGCGGCCGCTCCGCCGGCGTCCCCGTCGAGAAGGAGACGAACAGGGCCGCACCCTGGCCGTTCTCACGTCACGTTCCGACTGCCCCCCGTGGAGGCACCATGCGCATCGTCATCGCACGTTTCCCCTTCGACCTGACCATGAGCGAGGTCGAGAGGTCGATGGACGGCGTCCAGCCCGAACCCGCCACCGGCCTGTGTGTGACCGTCGGTCCTCACGTCTACCCGGTCAAGCAGGTCGGCCAGGTGATCACCCGGCAGGACCGCCGTGACTTCACCGCCCACGAGGTGGGCAGGGCCCTGACCCGGCTCGGCTTCACCTGCCACGAGGTCCAGCCGCCCCGCCAGGAAGCGTTCAACGACCCGTCGGCGTCCCTCCCCTGGGCCGACAGCCCGCTGGGCTGACACACCTCCGCCGCACCAGCGCCCTGCCGGGCCGTCAGGCGTGGCCGCGGCGCGGACAGATCGTTCCGTTGCGTTCCCCGCTCCCGTCACCCCGTGCAAGACTGCGGCTCCTCACGGCAGTGCCACCGTGTTCCTCCTGTCATCGCTTGAGCGGGGGGCTGCGCGGCGGGACGCTGGGAGCATGGACAGCAGGGGCGGCACACCCGGAGGCACCGTGGAGGGACGCGTACCCGAGGACCTGGCGGTCGTCGTCGACGCGGGCGGAACGATCACGGTGTGGAGCGCCGGGGCACGCCAGCTGCTCGGGTACGAGGCCGAGGAGGTCGTCGGGCGTCCGGCGGCCGAGCTGCTCGCCGCCGACCTGCCCGAGTCCGCGCGCCGCCATGTGGCCCGGGGACTGCGCTGGGCCACCGAGGTCGCGCTGTGGCACCGCGCGGGCGGCCGTGTCGTCGTACGGCTGAAGGCGACACCGCTCTCGGACGGCGGGGGCGCGCGGCCCTGGCTGGTGACTCCCGCCGCCCCGGAGCACATGGCCGGGCCCGTCGAGGCGGACGCGGAGGCCCTGTGGGACCTCACGCTCGCGCAGCTGCCCGTACCGGTGGCGGTCTACGACACCGAGGCCCGGCTGGTGTCGGCCAACGAGGTCATGACCCGGGTGATGGGCCGCAGCGTGGCCGAGATGCGCGGTCTGACCCTGTGGGAGATCGAACCGAACCCGCCCTTCGACGAGTACGACCGCCTCCAGCGGCAGGTGCTGCGCACGGGTGAGCCGATCTTCCACGAGAACTACGGACAGGCCCCCGGCGAGGTCCGGGGCCACGCCTGGTCGATGTTCCTGTCCCCGCTGAAGGACGGGAACGGGGTGGTGCGGGGCATGTCCGCGGCCGTCTTCGACACCACCGAGCAGTACTGGGCCCGCCGCCGCCTCGCCGTCCTCAACGACGCGAGCCTGCGCATCGGCACCACCCTGGACGTGACCCGGACCGCCGACGAACTGGCCGAGGTGGCCGTGAGCGGCTTCGCGGACTTCGTCACCGTGGACCTGCTGGAGTCGGTGGCCCTCGGCGAGGAACCGGAACCGGTGCCGCCGGACCGGCCCGTCACGGTACGCAGGACCGCGCAGCGCTCGGTCCTCGCGGGCTGCCCGGAGTCGGTGGTGCCGACCGGCGAGCGGACGTTCTACCCGGTGGGCACGCCCCCGATGCGGGCCCTGATCGCCGGCCGCGGCACCCTGCCGACGATCGGTGACCCCGGGATGCAGGAGTGGGTCGAGTCCTCCCCGGCCCGAGCCGAGACCGTGGCCAAGTACATGATCCACTCGGTGATGATGGTGCCGCTGCGGGCCCGGGGGGTCACCCTGGGCCTGGTGCACTTCCTGCGGCACCGCACGACGGAACCCTTCAGCGAGGACGACCTGCTGCTCGCGGAGGAGATCGCCGCGAGGGCCGCGGTGAGCGTGGACAACGCCCGCCGCTACACCCACGAGCGGCGCACCGCGCTGACCCTTCAGCGCAGCCTCCTGCCCGACCGCCCGCCGGACCTCGCGGCCATGCAGGTGGCGTACCGGTATCTCCCGGCGGGCTCCGGGGCGGACGTCGGCGGCGACTGGTTCGACGTCATCCCGCTGTCCGGCGCCCGGGTCGCCCTGGTCGTCGGCGACGTGGTGGGCCACGGCATCCACGCCTCGGCGACGATGGGCCGTCTGCGCACCGCCGTACGGACCCTCGCGGACGTGGACCTCGCGCCGGACGAACTCCTCACCCAGCTGGACGACCTGGTCGTCAGGCTCGACCGGGAGGAGGGCCCGGAGACCCGCGGCGGGCGGCCGTCGGAGTCCGCGCCCGCGGGCGAGGTGGGGGCCACCTGTGTGTACGCCGTCTACGACCCGGTCTCCCGGCGCTGCACCATGGCCCGCGCCGGCCACCCGCCCCCGGCCGTGGTCACCCCCGACGGCGAGGTCCGCTTCCTGAACCTCCCCGCCGGCCCGCCCCTCGGCCTCGGCGGCCTGCCCTTCGAGTCCGTGGAGGTGGAGCTGGACGAGGGCAGTCTGCTCGCCCTCTACACCGACGGCCTCATCGAGGCGGCCGACCGTGACATCGAGGTCGGCCTGGACCTGCTGCGCGGGGCCCTCGCCGAGAACGCGGGCCCCCTGGAGGAGACCTGCGACGAGGTCCTGCGGGCGGTCCTGCCCTCCCGTCCGGCCGACGACATCGTCCTGATGCTGGCCCGCACCTCGGCCCTGGACACGGCGAAGGTGCGCACCTGGCACCTGCCGCGCGACCCCGCGGGGGTGGCACGGGCCAGGAAGTCGGCGAGCGAACAGGTGACGGCGTGGGGCCTGGGGGACGCCGCCTTCGCGACGGAGCTGATCGTCAGCGAACTCGTCACCAACGCCGTCCGCTACGGCGACGACCCGATCGTCCTGCGGCTGATCCGGGACTCCGCGCTGATCTGCGAGGTCTCCGACGGCAGCAGCACCGCTCCGCATCTGCGGCGGGCGAGGGTGTTCGACGAGGGCGGGCGGGGGCTGCTGCTGGTCGCGCAGATGGCGGAGCGCTGGGGGAGCCGGCAGACGGCCGGCGGCAAGACGATCTGGGCGGAGCTGGGGTTACCGGCCGATTAGTCCGGCGGGTGGCCCGGTGTTCACGGGACGGCAGAACGGAACGGTGAATTCACCCGCCTGTGCGACGATGCGCCGGTGAACGCACCCTCCACCTCCTCCACCGGCACTCCCCCCACCGAGCCGGCCCCCAAGTTCCCCGGTTTCGCGGCGGAGTTCAAGGACGCCGTGACGTTCAGGGCCTTCGGCCTGGTCCTCGGCGGCCTCCTGGTCCAACTCGCCTTCGTCGTCTCGTACGTGGGCGCCTTCCACTCCCCCACCCCGCACCGGATCCCCGTGGCGGTGGTGGCGCCCCAGCAGGCGTCCGCGAAGATCGTCGCCCAGCTGAACGCGCTGGACGGCGAACCGGTGAAGGCGACGGCGGCCTCCAGCACGGCCGTTGCCCGCGACTGGGTCATGACACGCCGCACGGACGCGGCCTTCCTCTTCAACGCGGGGGGCACCGAGGACACCCTGCTCGTCGCCTCGGCGGGCGGCCCGTCGGTCTCCCAGACGGCCACGCAGATCGCCCAGAAGATCGAGGCGTCCGAGAAGCGCCGGATCACGGTGACGGACATCCGCTCCCCCAACTCGGGTGACGGCCGCGGCATGACGTCCTTCTACCTGGTCCTCGGCTGGGTCATCGGCGGCTACCTCACCGCGACCATCATGGGCATGGCCTCCGGCTCCCGCCCGGCGAACCGCGCCCGCACCCTGATCCGCCTGGCGGTGCTGATCCCGTACGCGGTCGTGTCGGGAGTGGCCGGAGCGGTGATCGTGGGCCCGGTGTTCGACTCCCTGGGCGGCCACTTCTGGGCCCTGAGCGCGATCGGCACACTGGTCGTCCTGGCCTCGGCGGCGACGGCCCTCGCGCTGCAGACCCTGTGGGGCCTGCTCGGCACGGGCCTGGTCGTGCTCCTCTTCGTGGTCCTCGGCAACCCGAGCTCGGGCGGCGTGTACCCGGCCCCCCTCCTCCCGGCCTTCTGGAGCGCGATCGGCCAGGCGCTGCCCCCGGGCGCGGGCACGACACTGGTCCGCAACACCGTGTACTTCTCCGGCCACGCGACGGGTTCGGCCCTGTGGGTGCTGTCCGCGTACGCGGTGGGCGGGGCCGCGCTGGCCTGGGGCGCGTCGTGGTGGCGCGAGGAACGCAGGGCCGAGGCGGGGGCTTCGGCGACTGCCTGAGCGGAACACCGAACCGGCCCTCGGCGGGGCCCACGTCGCCCCCGCCGAGGGCCGGTACCGGGACTGCCTACGTCGCCCCCGCGAGCGCCGGCGCCGGTGCCGGTGTCCTCGCCCGGTGTGCCCTGCGGAGGAACGGCCTCTCGATCACGTAGTACGACAGCAGGGCCATCAGCAGGGTGAGCAGCACCGTCACCGCCAGGCGTCCCTCCTGCACGCCGAGGGACGCGAGGAGTCGTACGACCGGGTAGTGCCAGAGGTAGATCCCGTAGCTGAGATTGCGGCCCGCCCAGGCGAGGGGGGCCAGGGCAAGGAACCGGGACATTCCCGACTCGGGGCGCAGTTCGAGGGCCGTGACCAGGGTGGCGGACAGAGCCGCGACCGCGAGGAAGCCGGCCGTGTACCACGCGGCCGTCCAGCCGCCGAGGTCCTCCGTCACCGGTACCTGCCAGGCGACGAGACCCAGCAGGGCGAGGGCCGGCCAGGCGAGGCGGGCGGACCAGGTGCGCAGCAGGGCGAGGCGCGGGTCGTCGGACCGCAGGCGGGCCAGCGCCACGGCCACCAGGGCACCGGCGAGCAGCTGGTCGGCGCGGGTGTCGGTGCCGTTGTAGATGCGGTGGGCCGCTTCCGGGGTCCACAGGACGCAGCGCCACAGCAGCGGCAGCACGCACAGGGCCGCCGTGCCGAGAAGGACCGTACGGGCCCGGCACCGTCGCAGGAGGAACAGCAGCACCAGGGGCCACAGCAGGTAGAACTGCTCCTCCACGCCCAGTGACCAGGTGTGCGCGAGCGGGCCGGTGAGGTCGGAGTAGGGGCCGGACTCCATGGCCCGTACGACATTGGTGAGGAAGGCCGCCGACAGACCCGCGGCCTGGAGCGAACCGTCGAAGCCCCCCAGGGAGGTCGTCGACGCCAGCAGCACGCAGACCGCGCACAGGGCCAGCAGGGCGGGCACCAGCCGCAGCCAGCGGCGGCGGTAGAAGGACATGAGGGAGATCCCGCCGCGGCGGACGTACTCGGCGAGCAGCAGGCGGGTGATCACGAAGCCGCTGATGGTGAAGAAGACGTCCACGGCGACCGCGCCGCCCGGCAGCGCCTCGGGCTCCACGTGGTGGACGATGACGAGCGCCACGGCGAGGGTGCGCAGCCCGTCCAGACCGCCGACCCGGCCGGTGCGGGAGACCGCGGACGGAAAACCCCGGCTCGCACGGGGTGCGACCGGGGCTGGGGGTCTGCGGACGCCGGCCGCGGTGTCCGCTCCCTCCTGTCCTTGCTGGTCCGTTTCCGCCGCGGCTGTCGAGTCCGGTGCCTTCGCCATGGAAGAGATCTCTTCTCACCTGCCCGCTGAATCGAGTGATCCCAGTGCGCCTAACCGGAATTCACGCTCGCATGCGTGGCTGGGTGTCGGCTGTGCCACATCACGGCCGGGCCACAGCGCTCGCACAGGGGAGGCACGCCGACGTCCTGGACGGCAGTCGCGGCGAAGGTGTGGGGCGGGGTCGGCCGCCGGGGTCCGGGCCCCCTGGCCGGCGCGTACGGCGCGAGCCAGGGAGACGGTCCGACCCAGAAACACGCCGTTCGGTGATTCGTACACCGAACGGCGACGACTACGGAAAGGAGCTCATCGGGGCAGCACTGTCCGACCTCGCCGCACCATCGGTGAGGCGGGGGGGTCCCGTCAGGCGGAGGGTCGTACCCCGGGTGGGTGCGGCCCTTTCGTCCGTCACGGGAGCTGTGAGGGGAGCTAGGCGGCTTCCGGCCGCGGGAAGTTCTCGTCCTCTTCGTCCCCGAAGTCGGGGGCCTTGAAGGGGTCCGTGGTGGGCGGCGGCAGGGCCGCGGGGGTGCGCTGGGGCTGCCCTTCGGGAGCCGAGAACAGCGAGGTCAGATCGATGAGAGGGGGTCCTTTCTCCTACAGCTTGGTCATCTTGGAGTACGGACTCAGGATCCGCATCTGCGACGAGCCGAAATCGACGAGCACCGCGATTCCGTCCTCGACGCCGATCACCCGGCCGAGACCGTACATGTCGTGCGTGACCTGGTCGCCCACGGCGAAGTGCTTGGGTGCGGGGGCGACCGGTGCCTTGAAGGGGCTGGTGGGCAAATGACGCTTCGGTGCAGCAGGCTTTGTCATCCTCCTCAGTATGCGCCTATGCCCGCCGGGCCCGCGCCGTCCGTCCAGGACCGATACGAACACGCAACGGGAGACACGGCCCGATCATCCCCGGTGACGGCCCATCTCCGCCATGAAGGCGGTCGGTGCGCTGTCGAAGCCGCGGATCAGCTCTTTGAGGTGCCAGGCCCCGGACGGGTCCCGGTTGAACTCGGCGATCGTCGCGGCCGTGGCGTCCGCGACGCCCGCGAAATCGTCGGCCAGCAGTCGGCGATACCCCTCGACGACGAGCACCCCGGCATGGCTCAGGTCGCCGAAGGTGCGGGGGCCGCCGCTCTGGTGGATGGCGACGCCGACCACGACCCGTCCGTAGGCGGGCGACAGCCTCTCGAACTCCAGTTCCATCACCTCGACGAACCCGAGGCCGAGGCCGGTCTCGCTGTGCCGGGTCATGGTGATGGTGCCGTCGGGCGCGCGGTTGTCGTGGTAGACGACGTACTCGGGGGGGCCGTAGGGATCGCCCGCCGCGTAGGTCGCGGCGACGATGTCGAGGTGCCTGGCCGGTTCCCCGAAGGGGCTCGGGTCCCACTTGAGACGCACCTGGACCCTGCCAAGCCCCGCGCCGTCGGCATGCATCAAACAACTCCCCGTCAGAGTTCCCCCCGGGACCCTCCCGCTTGCTGAAGTATGTGCTCTGATCAGGCTCTTGATACCTCGCTGACGGTTATCTCCTGGTCACATCTCGCCCAGCAGGCCGTCAGCCGGCCTCCGCCCCCGACCGGCGCCAGATGTCGGCCGTCTCCTCGGCGGCGCCGGGTGCCACGAGCAGCAACGGCTGATTGTGGGATGGGAGTTCGGGCAGCGCCACCGCGCCTGCCTCCCGGGCGATCAGCAGGGCCGGGAGCCCGTCGACGGCGTGGAACCCGCCGATCGCCGCCGCGGTCGCCCGGCCGGCCGCGACCTGCGCGAGGGAGAGCGCCGTGGAGCCCATCACGCGAACCGTGCAGTGCCGGTCGGCGAGTTCGGCGAGCAGGGCGTCCAGGCCGGGCCAGTGGGCGTGCGCGGCCCACTCGGTGAGGAAGACATGGCCCGTGAGGGTGGTGTGGCCGGCCGCGTGCACCCGGGTGCCGTTCAGATACGCCCCGCGGCCCCGGACCGCGGTGAACGTCTCGCCGCGCCACGGGTCCGCCACCACGCCGAGCAGCGGGGTGCCGTCGGGGGCGGCGAGGCCCAGCGAGTAGGAGCACCAGCCCAGTGAGTGGGCGTAGTTGGTGGTGCCGTCGACCGGGTCGACCACCCAGTGCGGGGCGCCGGCGGCCCCCTCGGTCGTGCCGTACTCCTCGCCCACGATCCCGTGGTCGGGGAAGGCCCGCGCGAGCACCTCGCGGGTGTGGGCCTCCACCGCCTCGTCGGTGGCGGTCACGATGTCCGCGGGCCCGTCCTTCTCCCGCACCTCGGCACCCGGGTCGCGCGGGCGCCGGATCGCCCTGGACGCCCAGGCCGCGAGGTCCGTCGCGACCTCCAGGGCCCGGTCCAGATCCACGTCAGCCATGCCGGTCACCCTACGGGCACGGGCCCGGCGGCCGGCGACCTCCCGGTGAACCCCGGATGGACCCTGCCCCACCGCCGGGCCCGTCCCCTCACGCCGTTTCCCCGCCGGTCGCCGACGGCTGCAGCGGCAGCGCCGTGCTCACCTCGAAGCCGCCCTCGGGGCGTGGTCCGGCCCGGAGTTCACCACCGATGGACTCGGCGCGTTCCCGCATGCCCATGAGGCCGAAGCACTTCCAGGGCTCGGGGGCGGGCGCGGTGGGCCGGCCCTCGTCGGTGATGGTGATGAGGAGACGGCCGCCTGCGTAGACGAAGCGGACGTGCGCGCTGTGGGTGGCCGCGTGCTTGGTGACGTTGGTGAGCGCCTCCTGCACGATGCGGAAGGCGGTGAGGTCCACGCCCGGGGAGAGGGGCTGCGGTTCCCCCTCCGTGGTGACGGTGACCGTGATGCCCGCGGAGGCGCACGAGGAGACCAGTTCGGGCAGCCGGGCGAGGCCGGGGGCCGGTTCCGGCGGGACGGTGCCGTCGTCGTCGGTCTGCCGCAGCAGTCCCAGGGTGGCCTTGAGCTCCCGCAGTGCGGAGGAGGTCGTACCGGTGAGGTCGTGCAGGATCTGCTTCGCCTGCGGCGGGCTGGTCAGCGCGAGGTGCTCGGCGGTACCGGCCTGGGCGTTGGCAAGGGCCAGGTGGTGGGCGACGACGTCGTGCAACTCCCGGGCGATCCGCATGCGTTCCTCGGTGACCCGGAGCCGCGCCTCCTCCTCCCGGGTGCGCTCGGCGTGCTCGGCGCGGGCCCGCGTGGCCTCCAGATAGGCCCGCCGCAGCCGGGTCATGGTGCCGGCGGCGAGCGGGAGCAGCAGCCAGAAGACGGGGCCGATGGTCCGCAGGATCAGCGACACATGGTCCATGGAGTCGGAGATGGCCGCGGCGACCGTGAGCACCCCCATGGTCGTGAGGCCGTAGACGCGGATGGTGGACCGCTCGGCGAGGGTGGCCAGCCAGTACAGCGACGCCATGACGGGGCCCAGCAGCAGGGGGGTCAGAAGGTACCCCTCCGCGATCACGACGGTGGCGCAGACGGCGTTGACCACGACGGTGGCCCGCGGGTGGGTGCGGTGCTTGAGCAGGGCGAGGCAGGACACGCCCATGAGGACCACGGCCAGCCGGTCGTCGTCCGGTGGCGCGGCCCCGGGCAGCGTGAGCGAGGCCCCGAGCGTCGCGGAGCCCATCAGCGCGAGGACCAGGGCCAGGTCGACGAGGAAGGGGTGGCGGTCCGACAGGTCCTCCAGGCGGTCCGCGTAGCGCCGCTCCAGGCTCGTGGTCATCGTGTTCTCCGGTGGGTGGGTTCAGGGCCCATGGTGAGCGACGGGGGCCGCCCGTGCCGTAGGACACGGGCGGCCCCTGTGGGGGTGGCGTCAGACGCGTACGGCCTCCTGGCCGGCGGGGGCGGGCTCGGGGGTGTCGGCGGCCCTGGTGAGGGCCTCGCCCTCGACGTCCACCCGGGGCAGGGTCCGGTCCAGCCACTGCGGCAGCCACCAGGCCTTGTCGCCGAGCAGGGCGAGCACGGCCGGCACGAGGGCCATCCGGACCACGAAGGCGTCGAGCAGGACGGCGGCGGCGAGCCCGAACCCGATCATCTTGATCATGGAGTCGCTCTCGCCGATGAACCCGGCGAACACCGCGATCATGATCAGCGCGGCGGCCACGACCACCCGGGCGCTGTGCCGGAATCCCGAGGTCACCGCCTGGGCGGCCGTCTCGCCGTGGACGTACGCCTCGCGCATCCGGGAGACGAGGAAGACCTCGTAGTCCATGGCCAGGCCGAAGACGATGCCCACCAGGAAGATCGGCATCAGGCTCATGATCGGGCCGGTGGTCTCCACGCCCAGCAGGGAGGCGCCGTGTCCCTCCTGGAAGACCACGACGACCGCGCCGAGGGAGGCCAGGACGGAGAGCAGGAAGCCGAGGGCCGCCTTCAGCGGGACGAGCAGGGAGCGGAAGACGACGAGGAGCAGCACGATCGCGAGGCCCACCACGACGACCAGGTACGGCACCAGCGCGGACTGCACCTTCTCGGAGATGTCGATGTTCAGCGCGGTGGTGCCGGTGACCTCGTAGCTCGCGCCGGTCCTCGACTCGATGCCGGGACGCTCGTCGCGGATCGTCGTCACCAGGTCCTTGGTCTTCTCGTCGGTCGGCGCGGTGGACGGCACGACCGAGAAGACGGCGGTGTCGCCGGCCTCGTTGAAGCGGGCCGGGGACACGGACACGACGCCCTTCGTCGCGCCGATGTCCTTCGCGACGGTCGCCGCGGCCGCCTTCGCGTCGTCGTCCCCCTTGGCGTCCACGACGACGGTCAGGGGGCCGTTGAAGCCGGGTCCGAAGCCGTCGGCGAGCGCGTCGTAGGCCCGGCGCTCGGTGGTGGAGGTCGACTTGGCCTCGTCGCCGGGCATGCCCAGCTGCAGCGAGGTCATCGGCAGGGCGAGGGCGCCGAGGCCGACCACGCCGAGGATCAGCACGGGCAGCGGCCGGCGCAGCACGAACCTGGCCCAGCGGGTGCCGCCGTTGTCCTTCGCCTCCTCCTCGATACGGCCTTCCTTGCGGTCCTTGCGCCGCAGCACCGCGTTGGGCCAGAAGCCGAGGAACGCCGGGACCAGGGTCAGCGCGATGAGTACGGCGACGACGACCGCGCCCGCCGCGGCCAGGCCCATCTTGGTGAGCATCGGGATGCCGACCACCGCGAGCCCGGCGAGGGCGATGACGACGGTGAGGCCGGCGAAGACGACGGCGGAGCCCGCCGTACCGACCGCGAGGGCCGTCGCCTCCCCGGGTGCCCTGCCCTTGGCGCGCTCCTCGCGGTAGCGGGAGACCACGAACAGGGCGTAGTCGATGCCCACGGCCAGGCCCAGCATCATCGCGAGGGTGCCGGTCGTGGTGGACAGACCGAGGGCGTCGGACAGGGCGAGGATCGTGGCCATGCTGATGCCGACGCCGATGAGCGCGGTCAGCAGGGGGAGTCCGGCGGCGGCCAGCGAGCCGAAGGTGACGAGGAGGACGACCGCGGCGATGGCGACACCGATCACCTCGGCCATGCCGCCCGCGCCGCCGCCGTCGTCCATGGCGGTGCCGCCGGCGTCGACGGTCAGCCCGGTGTCCCGGGCCTCGTCGAGGGCCTTGTCCAGCTGGGTCCTGCTGGACTCGGTGAGGTCGTTGGCGCCGACCTTGTAGGTGACGGTGGCGTACGCCGTCGTGCCGTCCTTGCTCACCGCCTTCGCCTGGAAGGGGTTGACGGCGGACGCGACCTGGGAGCCGTCGGCCAGGTCGGAGACGGTGTCCTCGACGGCCTTCCTGTGGTCGGCCGCGGTGACCTTCTCGCCCTTGGGCGCGACGAAGACGACCCGTGCGGTCGCGCCGTCGGCCGTGACTCCCGGGAAGCGCTGTTCCATCAGGTCGAACGCCTTCTGGGACTCGATGCCCGGCATCGAGAACCCCTCGTCAGTGGCTCCGGGCGCCTTGAGGGCTCCCAGCCCGACGGCGGCCAGGACAGCCGCCCAGACCAGGGCGACGTACCAGCGTCGCCGGAAGGCCAGGCGGCCCACGCGGTAAAGGAAAGTAGCCACGGCTGGGGTCTCCACATCTGATGCCGGACGGTCCACCCAGGCTGTCGGGACGAGGGCCGCGAAGTCGTCGTGCGCCTGCCGACATTCCCCGCTACTGAGAACGCAGTACGCGACGGCTTCCGCGTAGGCCGCAAGGACTACGGCCGCAGGGACCACCCCGGGCGAGCGGGAACCGGGACGCGTGTTTTGCTGTGTTCCCTCTGTGAGACCACCTGTTCATTGAGGCTTGACCAGCCCAAGGGGGAACAAAAGCAGTGAAGTTCAGACGACTCAGACTGGCCGGAGCCGCCGTGAGCGCGCTCGCCGTGGCCTGGACCGCGTCCCCGGTGTCGGCGGCCGCGCAGACCGCACCCGCAACGCCGGCCGCACCGACCGTGCCGACCCTGACCTGGTCGGACTGTCAGAACGGCTTCCAGTGCGCGAACGCCCAAGTGCCCCTGGACTACCGCGATCCGCAGGGCAGGACCCTCACCCTGGCCGTCATACGCAAGGCGGCCGCCGACCCCGCCAAGCGCAAGGGCACGCTGTTCCTGCAGCCCGGCGGCCCCGGCAACTCCGGCGTGGACTTCGTGCGCAACAACTACGACGACCTGCCGGCCGCCCTGCGCGACGACTTCGACGTCTTCGGCTACGACGTGCGGGGCGTCGGCCGCAGCTCGCAGGTCGTCTGCTGGGACGACCCGACCTACACCAAGGCCGTCACCGCCGCCAAGGGCGTCCCCGGCCCCGACGCCTACGAGCCCGCCGTCCAGCAGGCCGCCGACTTCGACCAGGCCTGCCAGACCAACGCCGGCGACCTGCTGCCGTACGTCGGCACCCAGTACGTCGCCCGGGACATCGACCTGCTGCGCCAGGCCCTCGGCGAGAAGCAACTGACCTACTACGGCCGCTCGTTCGGCTCCTACATCGGTACGGTCTACGCCGCGATGTTCCCGAAGCGGGTCCGCGCGCTCGCGCTCGACGGGGCGTACGACCCGGAGAACTACACGAGCCGGCCCTACGCCTACGACCGGCCCCAGTACCTCGCCCTGGACGGCGCGATGAGCCGCTTCCTGGACTGGTGCAAGGCCGACCAGGCGACCTGCGGTTTCGGTGACGGCGACCCGCGCGGGGCGTTCGAGAAGCTGAAGGCCGACCTGGACGCCAACCCGGTGCCGACGGCCAACGGGGGCCAGGCCAACGGCTACACCCTGGTCTACCGGCTGATGTTCAACATCAACGAGGGCAAGGTCATCTGGCCGTCCTTCGGTGAGGCCCTGCGCAAGGCGCAGCTGCGCGACAACACGTCGTTCCTGCTGCGTCCGCCGTCCCCGGCCAGCTTCGACTTCCTCAACCCGAACGTCGTGGTCGAGTGCGTCGACAAGAAGTACCCGACCGACCCGGCCCTGCTGAAGCGCCAGGTCACCACCAACGCCGAGCTGGCCCCGCTGCTGGGCCCGGCCATGGCGTACGGCCCGCCGACCTACGACCACCAGCACGCCACGGCCTGCGTCCAGTGGAAGGGCGAGCACACCAGCCGCTACGCCGGAAACTTCCACGCGAAGGGCTCCGCGCCGATCCTCGTCATCGGCAACACCGGTGACCCGGACACCCCGTACCAGGACGCGGTGGCCCTCTCCCGTGAGCTCGACAACGGCCGGCTGCTCACCTTCAAGGCCGAGGGACACACCGCCTTCAACCGCAGCGCCTGCGCGACGGACGCCATCACGAACTACCTGGTGGACCTGAAGGTCCCGGCCCGCGGCGCGAGTTGCGCGGACGAGACCCAGCCGCCGTCGTCGGAGCCCACGGTTGCTCCGCCGGGCACGACGCTCAAGGAACTCCGTGACGGGGTGAACGAGCGGATCGACCGCATCGGCACACTGCGCTGACCGGCACTCCGCACTGACCGGCACTTCGCGCTGGTCGGTTCCCGCACAGAAGGCCCAGGCCGAGACGGCCTGGGCCTTCCGCGTCCTTCGGCTCAGCCGTACAGCGCGACCCGTGGCAGCACCGTGCCCTGGGCGTCGGGGGTGGTCGCGGTGATCCGGTAGGTCCGGGTCAGCGTCTCGCCCGGGTGGAGGGTGCGCTGAGCGGTCGTCAGGTCGGTGAAGAGCGTGCCGGTCTGGCTCGCGGTCTCCACCGGCCGCCAGCAGCCGTGTGCGGTGCGCTGCTCGACGACGACGTCCGACGGCGTGAGGAAGGGGCCCGCGTCCGGCGACTCCACCAGGAGCTGCGGGGCGACGGTCAGGTCCGCCGACGTGTCGTTGCGATAGGTGACGGTGATCTGGTGCGACTTGCCGTCGGCCACCAGGGCACTGGTGGGCAGGTCCACGAAGTCGACGGGTACGGCGGGCTGCTGGGCCTCGGCGACGGTCGCCGCCCCGGACGGAGCCGCCGCGGCCGCGGGGCCGGCGGCCGCGAGACCCGCGAGAGTCACGGCGACGGCAATGAAGGCAACCCGCAGGCGCCTGCTGTTCTTCGACACGTTCACTGGTCCTCGTGCTGTGTGGGGGTGTTGGTGGGGGGTGTTGAGGGTGCCGGCAGTAGATGAGACCTCAACAACCAGGAGTACGTTGACCGGATCTCGTGGACGTTTCGTGGATACCGCCCGGTAGCTCACCTCCGCCTTCCTTCGCCGTCATACCGGACTGATAGCTTCCGCGACACCGGTCTGGGGGAACGTCATGGCCGGTACCCGACCCTCACAAATGAATCCGGGCGGAATCCCTTGCGCACCACTCGTGAACATCCAGGAGGTAGGCACCGCTGGGTGCCGAAGAGCCGGCGCGGGAGAATACTCGCGGCCTCGGGCATGTCCGTACTGGCCCTGGCCCTCGTCGCTCCTCTCGCCTCCGCGGCCCTGACCGACCCCTCCGACCCGGCCGCCCCGACCCCGGCGGACCGTGTCACCGACACCTCGCAACTCCCCTCCGGCTGGCAGAAGTCCGGCGACCGGATCGTCACCTACGACGGTGACGGCACCGGCCTGCACGTCCTGGTCGCCGACGCGGCCGACGCCTACAAGTGGCACACCGCGGCCACCCTGTCCGAGCCGGGCGTAGACACCGACCAGTGGATCGGCCAGACCTGTGTGACGGGGTCCGGAGACCGGGCCGTCGTCGTCTACGCCCCCCGACAGGCCGTCAACGACCAACAGGGCTTCCAGCACGGCGCGTTCGCCGCCGTGGTCGACCTGGCGGACGGCACCGTGACCAAGCTCCCCGAGCTTGTCTCCCTCGCCTACTTCAACCCCGGCTGCGGCGACGGCGAACAGGCCGTCCTGACCCGGCCGCAGGGCGACGACACCCAGTTGCTCACCGTCGACGCCCGCAAGGGGCAACTGGTCCGGCAGCAGACCGTCGCCGGTCAGCTCACCTCCGCCGTGCCCTTCGGGAACGAGATCGCGGCCGCCCGGGGCGACGCCGTGGTCTCGGTCGACGCCAAGGGCGCGACCAGCACCCTGGCCAGGACCGGCGGCACGCCGTTCCGGCTGGTGCCGGACGCGCACAGCGGACTGGCCTACCAGGTCCCCGCCGGGACCCAGGTGCAGGTCCGCCGGGTCACCTCGGCGGGCTCCGACCGGCTCCTCGGCTCCGGCGCGCTCGGGGCCCTCGCGGTGCACGGCACCGGCGGCCGGGTCTTCGTGACCGGCAAGGACGCGGAGGCCGCCGTGAAGGACTCCGCGCTGCCGAAGAGCTGGCGGACGCTGGACGTGCCCGCCTCGGCCGAGGTCTCCACCACCGGCGGCCTCGCGCTGACCTCCGTGGGCAACGGCACCGAGGCGGCGGGCGGGAGGAAGGCCGCGGCGGACATCGCCCGCTCCGTCGGGATCGGCGCGGTGCTGCCCGGCAGCGACAGCACCGTCGACTTCACCGTGAAGCCGAGGATCTCGCAGAAGTCGCAGGGCGCCGAGCAGTCCCCGGCGCTGTCCGACGGCGTGCACACGGACAGCGTCAGCGCGACGAGCGCCGCCGCCGACGACGCCTCGACCTCCACCACCGACCCCGACCGCGCCTGCGCCGTCACCCGCAACGACCCGAAGCTCCAGTCGCTCCAGCCCTCGACCGCGCAGGCCGAGTGGGCGACGGACCTCGCCGTGCAGGGCAAGCTCGACGTGCGCCGGCGCAGCGGCTGGAACGGCAGCGAGCTTCCGTCGTACACCCCGCAGGGCCTGTTCCCGTCCACCCCGCTCAAGGGCGGCGGCCGGGTCCCCGCGCAGATCATGCTCGGGGTGCTGTCCCAGGAGTCCAACCTGCTCCAGGCCGGCTCCCGGGCGGCAGCGGGCGAGAGCAGCAACTTCATCCAGGGCGGCTACTACGGCAACGCCGGCAGCGTCCACACCGTCAACTGGGCCGCCGCCGACTGCGGTTACGGCATCTCCCAGGTGACCAGCGGCATGGCGAAGGCCGACACCACGTACACCGCCGAGCAGCAGCAGGCGCTCACCGTGGACTACGCGGCCAACATCGCCGCGGGGCTGCAGATCCTCCAGGACAAGTGGAACCAGCTCTACGACAAGGGCCTGCTCGTCAACGGCGGTGACCCGCAGTACCTGGAGAACTGGTGGCTCGCGCTGTGGGCCTACAACAGCGGCCTCAACCTGCCCAGTTCGACCGACGCGAGCGCTCCCTGGGGCCTCGGCTGGTTCAACAACCCGGCCAACGGCCTCTACCCGGCCGACCGGAAGATGTTCCTGTCGTCCGGCTACGACGACGCCCGCAACCCCAACCTGTGGACGTACCCGGAGCGGGTGCTCGGCTGGGCGGCCTACTCCCAGCAGAAGACCGACCCGGCGACCGGGGCGACCGTCAGGGCGTTCACCGTCGGCGACTGGCCCACCGGCAACGCGCCCGACGCCCAGCCGGCCCATGACACGTTCTGCAAGCCCACCGTCAACGACTGCGACATCACCAAGCCGCGCAAGGTCGAGGGGTCCAGCCAGCCCGAAGGGCCGTGCCAGCGGGACGACTTCAAGTGCTGGTGGAACCAGCCGGTGAGCTGGACCGACTGCAAGGCCACCTGCGGCACCGAGGTGCTGAAGTACGCGGTGACCGACCCCGAGCCGAAGGTCGCCGCGCCGCATCCGGCCGCCTGCACGTCCACGCTCCCGGCGAACGCCCTGATCGTGGACGACGTGCCGAACACGGTGAAGTTCCGGGTCGGGGCCGCGAACCCCTGCGCGGGCGAGCGGAACTGGGTCAGCCGGGGCTCGCTGACGTTCACCTTCGGGTCGGCGCAGCAGAACGGCGCGACCGTCTACCCCTCGAAGATCGACTTCCACCAGCTGGGCGCCGGATTCGGCGGGCACTTCTGGCTCACCCACACCCGGGTGCCGAGCTACACCGACTCGGTGGTCACCGGCACGTGGACGCCGGACCGGAAGGTGGTCGGCTCCGCGGAGGTGATGGTGCACCTGCCCGACCACGAGGCGAACACGCCGTCGGCCACGTACCGCATCGACCTCGGTGACGGGACGATCGTGGAGAAGACGATCTCCCAGAACACCGGGGGCAGGAACGCCTGGGTGTCGCTGGGGTCGTACGCGTTCAAGGGCACGCCGAGCGTGTCGCTGAGCTCGGCCACGGCGGACGGGACGGGGGATGCGTCGATCGCCTGGGACGCGTTGGCGTTCGTCCCGTCGAAGGGGTAGGCGAGTGGTGCGACCGGTCGGCTCCCGACCGGTCGCGCCCGCGCGGCGGCAGCCGCTGAGCGACACAGCCCCGCGCCCCTGAGGGGCGCGTCGCGCCCGTCGTCAGTCCACCGGACCGACGGCGGGCGCTCCCGTGCGTGCCGCCTCCACGAACGCCGTGATCAGGGCCGGGTCCTTGACGCCGCGGCTCGCCTCCACACCGCTGGAGACGTCGACGCCCCAGGGGTGGGTGACCTCCACGGCCTCCCGTACGTTCTCCGGCGTGAGGCCCCCGGCGAGCAGCCACTTCTCCCCCGCGCCCGCCACCTGCTTCCGCGACCAGTCCCAGGCGATGCCGGAGCCCGGCACCGGGGCGTCGAGGAGCAGCATGTCCTCCCCGAACTCCCCGCAGCGCGGCACGGAGTCGCCGAAGGCGGCCGCCCGGATCAGGGTCCAGCCGCCCGTCGCGAGGCCGGCGTAGTAACCGCGGTCCTCGGGGCCGTGCAGCTGGACGGCCCCGATGCCCGACTCGGTGGCCACGGAGCGTACGTACTCCAGGGGCTCCCGGCGGAACACGCCCACCGTCAGGACGCTCTCGGGGATCCTGGCGGCCAGCCGCGCGGCCGTCGCGGGGTCGATGCGGCGCGGGCTGTCGGAGAAGACGAAACCGATGGCGTCGGCGCCGGCCTCCACGGCCGTGTCGACGTCCTGCTCGGTCCTCAGGCCGCAGATCTTCACGAAGAGCGTCATGCCGCTCACCGTATCCAATTCGTATGTGTGAACGGCGATCACATACACAACCGTTGACGCGCCCATGGCAAGCGCTTACCGTCCGAAGAATACGTGCCCCCGTCACCACACACCATGGAGACGAACGATGCGCCTGAGACCCCTCATTTCCTCTGTCGGCCTTCTCGCCGGCACGCTCGTCGCACTGTCCGGCACCACCGCGCAGGCCGCCACCACCCGCTACGAGGCCGAGACATCCCCCGCCATCTGCACCGGAGCCGTCGAGACCGAGTACGCCGGCTACTCCGGCAGCGGATTCTGCAACGGCACCAACGCCACCGGCGCCTACGTCCAGTTCACCGTGACCGCACCCGCATCGGGCACGGCGACCCTGAGCGTCCGCTTCGCCAACGGCACCACCACCGCCCGCCCCGCGGACATCATCGTGAACGGCTCGACGGTCTCCTCGGCCTCCTTCGAGTCCACCGGCACCTGGACCGGCTGGACCACGAAGACACTCACCGTGCCGGTGGCCGCGGGCGGCAACACCATCCGGCTGAACCCCACGACCGCGAACGGCCTGCCCAACGTCGACCACCTGGACGCCGAGACGACCGGTACCACCACCCCGCCGTCCAGCAGCGCCCTGTACGTGGCGCCCGGCGGCACCGACGGCGCCGCCGGCACCGTCACCGCGCCCACCACGCTCACCTCGGCGATCAGCCGCATCGCGTCCGGCGGGACCATCTACATGCGGGGCGGGACGTACGCCTACTCCTCGACGGTGACCATCCCGGCCGGCAGCAACGGCACCTCCGCTGCCCGCACCACGCTCTCCGCCTACCCGGGCGAGACCCCGGTGCTCAACTTCTCGGCGCAGAGCGAGAGTTCCTCCAACCGCGGGATCCAGCTCAACGCCAACCACTGGAAGATCCACGGTCTCGTCGTCGAGCGTGCCGGTGACAACGGCATCTACGTCGGCGGCAGCAACAACGTCGTCGAGCGCACGGTGACCCGCTTCAACCGGGACACCGGCCTCCAGCTCGGCCGCATGGCCTCCACCACCCCGGCGAGCCAGTGGCCCGCGAACAACCTGATCCTCAGCTCCGAGTCGCACGACAACGCCGACTCCGACGGCGAGGACGCCGACGGCTTCGCCGCGAAGCTCACCACCGGTACCGGGAACGTGTTCCGGTACACCGTCTCGCACCACAACATCGACGACGGCTGGGACCTCTACACCAAGACCGACACCGGCGCGATCGGCCCGGTGACCGTCGAGTACTCCCTGTCCTACGACAACGGCACCCTCAGCGACGGCTCACAGGCCGGCAACGGCGACCGCAACGGCTACAAGCTCGGCGGCGACGACATCGCGGTCAACCACGTCGTGCGCAGCAGCATCGCCTACGGCAACGGCAAGCACGGGTTCACCTGGAACAGCAACCCGGGCACCATGGCCGTGTCGAACAACCTGAGCATCGACAACACCGAGCGCAACTTCAACTTCGACGGCGGCACGTCGGTGTTCCGGAACAACACCTCATGCCGCTTCGGCAGCGGCACCAACGACCGGATCATCGGCGACTCCGACGGCTCGAACCAGTTCTGGTCCGGCACCAACGGGTCCCGCTGCTCCTCGTACTCCGGCGCCCTGGGCTGGTCGTTCGCCTCGAACGGCAGCCTGGTGGTCACCCTCGGCGGCAAGCAGGTCGTGCTGTAGCGCACCGAAGGGGACCCCGGGCACACGGACCCGGGATCCCCTTCGCGCCGCTACTTGGGCGCGGCCTGCTGGACGACCTCGAAGCTCCACAGCGTCGACCCGGAGGCGGCCGGCCTGGGGCGCTCCCCCTCGCCCCCGCCCCCGTGCGAGGCCTGCGCCATCCCGGACATCCACTGCTGGAACGACTCCTCGTCCCGCCAGCGCGTGTACACGAGGTAGGTGTCGGTGCCCTCGACCGGACGCAGCAGCTCGAACCACTCGAACCCGTCCGAGTTCTCCACGGTCCCCGCCCGGGAGGCGAACCGCTTCTCCAGCGTCTCGCGCTGCTCCTCGGGGACCGTGAGTACGTTGATCTTGACGATGCTCATGGCTGCCATTGTGCTCCCCCGGGCGTCAGCGGGAGGTCAGCGGGAGACGGCCCGGGCGGGCACCTCGCCCTTTCCGTCGACGACGGCGGTCCTCATCACGGCGCTGGTGCCGGACAGGGTCTCGGTGGTGATGCCCCGGTCCGGGTCGGTGACGTAGAAGCGGGAGCCGAGCAGGGTGAGGGTCTCCTTGTCGAAGATCCACTCGTCGCGGGTGGCGAAGCCGGTGTCGTCGAGGGTGATGGCGATGCCGTGCCGGCCGGCCGCGTCGACGGCGTCCGGGATCTCCCGCACCCCGGGCAGTTTCGCGGCCGCCCGGTAGAAGGCGGCGGCGTTGGCGGGCGGCATCACGGCGCCGCCGATCAGGTCGCCGATCAGGGAGAAGACCGCCTGGTCCCGCGACTCGCCCTCGACCGGCCTGGCCTCCTTGTACAGCCTGGAGAGCAGGGCGTCGGGGTCGGTGGGCAGCGAGGCCAGCCACCGGTAGGTGGGGTGGGCGACGCCGGCCGGGACGGGTTCGGCGGACTCGATCGGGATCAGTTGGCCGGGCATGATCGCGTCCTTGCCGCTGGAGCGGAGCCATCCGGTGACCCGGAGGGGGCCTGGGTCCTGGGCGGTCCACCGCTCCTCGGTGTGCAGGGCACCGAGCCGCACGGGGCCGGTGAAGCTGCCCGTGTTGGAGCGCTCCAGCGTCCTGACGTACACGAACTGGTCGTCCCGCACCCGGATCGCGTCGCTCGCCATGGCGGCCGTGGCGATCCGGTCGAGGGTGCGGGAGGCGCCGGCGGCCCCGGCCGCGGGGGGTGCCTCGGGGGTGTGCCCGTCCGGGGTGAGCGTGACGAGCAGCGCTCCCGCCAGGGCTGCCGAGACGAGGGGCACCAGCACGGCCGGCCGGGCGAACCGGCGCCGTGCGGAAGGCTGTCGGGTACGGCTGTTGTCGTGGTCGATCCGCTGCATCAGTACGTCCTTGAAGTGACGGTGCCGTTCCGGCGGGAGGTCCCATTCCGCCGGGGTCGTGAGCAACCGCTCGGCCTCGTTCATCGGGTCTCCTCCTTCAGGAACAGGGCCGCGAGCGCGGCCTCGCTCTCCATCTCTCCGTGGGCGGCGGGCGGTTCCGCCTGGCCGCTCAGCCGGGCCAGCCGGGCCCGGGCCCGCGACAGCCGGGAGCGCACGGTGCCGACGGGGACGCCCAGGGCCTCGGCGGCCTGCCGGTAGTCGAGCCCGGCCGACACGCACAGCGCGAACACCTCACGGTCCTGCCGCCCCAGCCGCCCCAGGGCGCGGTGCACCACCGCCAGCCGCCGGGCGTCGTCGATCCTCCCGGCGGTCTCCTCGGCGAAGTCCTCGACCGGCCGCGGCTCGGGACTGCGGGCCAGGAAGGCCAGCCGTCTGCGCAGTCTCCGGTTGGCGTTGTACGCCTTGTGCGTGGCGATCCCGAGCAGCCAGGGCTTGAGCGAACCGCCCTCCGGCTCCACCGTCTCCCTGGTCCGCCAGGCGGCCAGAAAGGTCTCGGACATCGCCTCCTCGGCCTCCACCCAGTTCCCGGTCAGCCGCAGGGCGTGGTTGTAGACGGCCCGCGCGTACAGGTCGTACAACTCCCCGAAGGCCGCCCGGTCGCCCGCGCGTATCCGCGCCCGCTCAGGTTCAGCCGTCTCTGTTTCCCTCACATCGGTAACGCTCCGCTCCCCCGCTCCGAGTTCCTGTGCACTGCGTCACATGACGCGCCCCGCGGAGCGCATACGCTGCGGACCCATGGAACAGCGCGAGGTCATGCGGAACGTCGTCGGGATCCTCACCGAGGCACTGGAGATGCGGCGGCAGGTCCGCGAACATCCCGACCACCAGGCCTCGTTGACCGGGGCCGTCTCCGCGCTGCTGGTGGAGACACTGCCACGGATCCACCTGCCCGCGGACGCCAGCGGGCAGGCGGCGGCGGACGCCGTCGTCGAGGAACTGGGGCCCGCCATCGCGAGCATCGCCCACTGCTTCGCGTTCGCCTTCGTGCAGTTGGCCGAGGCGCACGACGAGGGCCGCGCCGACACCTCCGCGGAGGTACTGCGGCACCTCTCCCTCCAGTTCTCGGGCGGGGCGCAGTCGTAGCCGCGGGCCCGGCCGGAAATTTTCCGCGGCGGGACGACATCCGCTTCGCCGTGAGCGACGAACAGGAGACCGGGGACGCACCGGAACGGGCTCCCGGAGCGGCGAGGGAGGCGCCGGGAGCCCGTTCGTGTCGTGAACCCCGGTGGTGCGGCGGCCCGACTCCCTCGTTCGCAGGCCGTACTACGACCGTCGCCGCGCGTCCTCCAGATAGTGCAGTACGGCCGCCACGCGCCGGTCGACCTGGTCCGTGGGCGCCAGATCGAGCTTCGCGAAGATGCTGCGGATGTGCTTGTGCACGGCCCCGTCGGTCACGAACAGCTTCTGCGCGATGGCGCTGTTGCCGAGCCCCTCGGCCATCAGGGCGAGTACGTCCCGCTCGCGCGGGCTGAGCCGCTCCAGCCGCGCGTCCTGGTGGGACCGGGTGAACAGCTGGGCGACGACCTCGGGGTCGATGGCGGTACCGCCGGAGGCCACGCGGCGCAGTGCGTCGAGGAACTCCTCGACCCGGCCGACCCGTTCCTTGAGCAGATAGCCCAGCCCGCCCACCCCGCCGGTCAGCAGCTCGGTCGCGAAGCTCTGCTCCACGTAGGCGGACAACACGAGCACGGCGAGACCGGGCCTGCGCCGCCGAGCCTCGACGGCCGCGCGCACTCCCTCGTCGGTGTGCGTGGGCGGCATCCGTACGTCGAGGATGGCCACGTCGGGAGTGTGGGCGTCGATGGCCTCGAGCGCCCCCTCGGCGGTACCGGCCGTGCCGACCACGTCCAGCCCCTCGGCACGCAGCAGCAGCGCGAGCCCCTCCCGCAGCAGGGCATCGTCCTCGGCGATCACGATCCGCATGACAGGTCCGTCTCCAGGGTCACAGGGCCGCCCGGCGGGATCGCCGGGCGCGAAGTGCCGTCACGGACGTCCGGAGCAGCCCCCGTGACGTCCCCGCCCACCGCACGGCGGCTCCCCCAGGGCCGTCGCACCGGCGGGCAGGACCGCCCGGCACAGGACGTCGACCCGGGTACGACCGCACCGCGCCCCGTACCGCCGCTCCCCCAAGCACACGGTCCACCCCGGCCCTCGTGACCGGAGCCGTCGCACCACCCCCCACGGGGTACGGCCGCAAGACCAGCCCGCACGCCCGGGACGAACCCCGTCACACCCCGCACGGCAGATCCACCTCCACGGCCGTCGGGCCGCCCGGGGGGCTCGTCAGGCGGAGGGTGCCGTCGTGGGCGGCGACGCGGTGGCGGATGCCGGTGAGTCCGGAGCCACCCGTCTCGTCGGCGCCGCCGCGGCCGTCGTCGGTGACCCGCAGCAGGAGCCGGGGGCCGGAGGAGCGGACGGTGATCGTGGCCCGGGACGCCCCGCTGTGCTTGGCGATGTTGGTCAGCGCCTCGGCCGCGACGAAGTACGCGGTCGCCTCGACGGAGGCCGCGCAGCGCTCCGGCAGCCGGACGTCGACCGTGCACGGCACCGCGCTCTGCGCCGCCAGCCCGGTCAGCGCGCCCGCGAGCCCGCGGTCCGCGAGCACCGGCGGCAGGATGCCGCGGGAGACGGTCCGCAGCTCGGCCAGGGCCTGCTCGGCCGCGGACTGGGCCCGCTCCAGGAGCTCGTCGGCGCCGGCCGGATCACGGGCGACCATGCGGCGGGCGGCCCCGAGCAGCACGGTCACCGTGACGAGCCGGTTCTGGGTGCCGTCGTGCAACGAGCGCTCGATGCGCCGCAGTTCGGTCGCGTGGGCGTCCAGCGCCGCGGCCCGGGTCGCCGTCAGCTCGGCGATGCGCAGGGAGAGATCGGCGTCGGGACCGGCCGACAGGAGCCGGCGCCCCGGGCTCGCCTGGAGCCGCGCCATGCCGGGTGTGAGCCCCAGGATGATGGCGGTCCAGCCCACCCCGAGCAGACACACCGCGAGGGCGTCCGGCCAGGAGTCCGCGACGCCGATCCCGATGGAGGTGGCGGTCGCGTCCTTCGGGGCGAGCGGCCAGTACAGCGGAAAGGCGGTGTCCCGCAGGGCGAGCACCGGCAGCACGAAGCCCAGCAGGCCCAGCGGCAGCCCCACGGCCAGATGCCGGAGCAGCCACAGCAGTTCGCGCCGGGTCGTGGGATCGCCCAGGGCGTCCCGCAGGCGGGCGGACGGCGGCTCGGGGGCGATGACCTCGGGGCCCCAGCGGGAGAGCCGGACACGTTCCATACCGGCCAGGCCGTGCAGCACGCGCACCCCGCCGGGCGCCAGCACCAGCCACAGCAGCACGAACGGCGCGAGGACGGCCGTACCGAGTCCGGAGACCAGCTGGCCGAGCGCGGCGGCCGCGCTCGTCGCGGTCTCCGCGACAAGGCGTCTGACGTCGGCGGTGGCCATGCGAACCTCCTCGGGCCGGCGGACAACGACCCTATGCGGAGGGTGAGTTCACCGGCAGGTCCACGGGCGGAAAGTACAGCCTGCTGTACCCCGGACCGGGCGGAGCGCTGGATCGGCCGCAGGGGGTGCCGGCTCGTAGCGTCGGCGGCACCGGAAACGACCCACGCACCTGGAGTGAATCGTGAACCTTCTTCTGTGGCCCCTGCTCGTCCTCAGCGTGCTCGGCAACGCGGTGGCGTCCTTCACCCCGGCCGACACCGCCGTCCACCTGGCCTTCGGCACCGTCACCGCGCTGACGGCCACCGCTCTCGCCGTACGACGGGTGCGCACAGGACCCTGAGGAACTCCTACTTGAGGCCGATCGCCGCACAGTCCGCCGCGTACTCGGCGGTGCAGATCTGCTTCACGGTGTACACGTCGTCCTTGATCACCGTCTGCCGGATGTTGTCCCTGGTCAGCGCGATCACCGGCACCAGCAGCGACGGGATGTCCTTCTGGTCGGGGCTGTCGACCTTGTCGCGGATCAGCGCGTCGAACTGCAGGTCGCGGCCCTGGATCTTGTACACCGCGATCTGCGCCGCGTTGGTGGCCTCCAGCAGGAACGACTTGTACACGGTCATGTACTGCTCGCCCGACACGACCCGCTGCACCGCGGCGAGGCTCGCGTCCTGCCCGGTCACCGGCGGGATCTTGGTGGCTCCCGCCTCCTTGAGCTCCTCGATGACCGCGCCCGCCATGTCGTCGTTGGCCGAGTAGACGGCGGCTATGTTGTTCAGCCCCACGGAGGCGATCGCCGCCTTCATGTTGGCCTTGGCGACCGACGGCAGCCACTCCCGGGTGTCGTACTGCTTGGCGATGACGACCTTGCCGTCGAGCTCGCTGTGGGCGCCCTTCTCGAAGAGGGCCGTGTTGGGGTCGGCGGGCGAGCCGTTCATCATGACGATCTTGCTGGTCTCGGCCTTGTCGCCGAGCGCCTCGACGATGGCCCGGCCCTGCACCTCGCCGACGAGTTCGTTGTCGTGGGAGACGTAGGCGTCGATCGGCCCCTGGGCGAGCCGGTCGTAGGCGATGACGGGGATGCCCGCGTCCTTCGCCTTGCGCACGTCCGGTCCGATCGCCTTGGCGTCGACCGCGTCCACCAGGATCACGTCCACCTTGTCGGCGACCATCTTCCGGAACTGCCGGCTCTGCTGCTTCGCGCTCGCCTCGGCGTTGGCGTAACTGACCTTGCCCTTGCCGTGGGTGAGGGTCGCCACCTCCTTCTTGATCAGGGGGTAGTCGAACCGGTCGAAGCGGCTGGTGTCCCGGTCGGGCAGCAGCAGACCCAGGGTGATGTCATCGCCCTTCTTGGGGGTCACCGCGGTGTTGCCGCTGCCCACTCCGCAGGAGGTGAGCACGAGGGCCGACACGCAGACGGCCATGACGGAGGGGACGGTACGCATGGCGATCCTGTGGGTGGGGGGCTGTCACGTAGGCGCAACAGTAAGTGCCCTCAATCCCGATCAAACGCCCTGACGGTTTCCTTCAAGGGATCACCACTCGGCGTCCGCAACCGGCCCTCCATGTGCAGGATTTGTACGGCCGTCAGCGTCCGCACCATCACGATCCCGGCGACGGCCGCGCCGACCACGGCCACGTCGGCCACCAGCAGACCGGTCACGCCCTGGTAGGCGCGGGCGATGATCTCGTCGGTGCTGTCGTCGTAGGTCAGACCGAGGCCGGTGACGAGGCCGACCAGCCACAGCGCCCACCACACGTTCACGACGGCGGGCAGTTTGTGGCCCGGGGCGCTCCTGCGGTGGATGTCGGCGACGATCCCGCGCGGGAACCACAGGTTGACGACCGGCACGACCCAGGAGGCGTAGACCCAGATGCCGAGGTACCGCGGGCGCTCGCCGGACAGGGCGCGCGCGTTGTCGCGCATCCGCCACAGCCAGCCGATGAACAGGGCCGCGCACAGCAGCACCAGGAGGTCTCCGGCCGTGCTGACCAGGTGGTACGAGTCCTCCAGCGAGGTCAGCGGCCGGTGCCGGCCCTCGCCCTGGTCCGGGAGCCCGGAGGCGGGCATCCCCGCCGTGGAGAGCCGGATGTGCCACACGGCCCGCAGCGCCCAGGCGGCCCCGGCGAGCCCGAGGCCGGCGACGGCCAGATGGGCGGAGCCGCGCACGGACCGAACGGCGTTCTCACTCACGGTGTCCCCCTTCGAAACGATCGGTTCACCCCCTCATCGTCGCGAACCCCGCGATCGGTTCACGCGGCCGACCGCCCGACCAGGGGAACCGACGTCAACTCCCCCTGCGTCTGATGGAGTTCGAAAGCAGAAGAACTTCGAGAGCCACAGATTTCCACGGCATCCAGGGGGACTGCATGAGCACGAAGACCGGACCTCAGCGATACCCCGGCGCGAGCCGGGCCAACTGGTACCAGGACGACTTCGGGGGCGACGCGATGGAGGTCAACGTCGTCGTCCTGCACACCACCGAGGGGCGCACCCTGCCCACGTACTCGGGCGGCGCCCTGGCACCCAACCTGACGGCGGTGCCCGACCTCGCCGCGAAGAGACTGCGCTGGTACCAGCACTTCGACATCGAGACCTCGTCCCGGGCGCTGGCCAACCTGCGCGGCGGCGTCGAGACCAACACGCTCAACGTCTGTCAGGTCGAACTCGTCGGCACCTGCGACCCCGGGTCGCACACGAAGTGGAAGGCCGCGGGCAAGGCCCACGTCTACTGGCCCGACGCCCCCGACTGGGCCCTGCAGGGTGTCGCCCGGTTCCTGGCCTGGATGCACGAGGAGCACGGCGTCCCGCTGTCGGGGCCGGGGTCCTGGCCCGCGTACCCGTCGTCGTACGGCAGCAAGCAGGGCCAGCGGATGTCGGGGACGAAGTGGGAGGCCTTCAAGGGTGTGTGCGGGCACATGCACGTGCCGGAGAACAACCACGGGGACCCGGGCGCGATCGACTTCTCCCGGCTGGTCAAGTACGCCAAGGCCGATCTGGACGTCGACGACGACACCCCTCAGGGACCTCAGAAGCCCTCGAAACCGCGGGTACCGGCCTACCCGGGCCGCAAGCACTTCCGCGCGGGCGCCTCGAACGAGCATGTTCTGCGGCTGGGGAAGCAGCTGGTCAAGCGCGGTTTCGGCGACCACTACAAGGTCGGCCCGAGCCGCGAGTGGGGCGAGGCGGACCGGCTGAACGTCCGTGACTTCCAGAAGTCCCGGGCGGAGCTGCGCGGGGACGCGGACGGTTACCCCGGCCCGCTGACCTGGCGCCTGCTGTTCTCGTGACCACGTGACCACGTGACCGGTGAACCGGGGATCCCGTGAACCGGGGACCCGGGAATCCGGTCACTCACGGCCCGCGCGACACTTCACGCCCCGGTTACGTTTCGCTCAACCTCTGGTTGCGGGGCGGTGATCCGGCGACGATGGGCGCATGACTCCGGCCGAGCGCGCCCTGGAGCGCCTGGAGGCGTGGTCCGACCTCAGTACGGGCCTGCCCAGCTGCGGAGCGGGGCTGGCGCTGCGCTCCGCACACAGCGAGATAGTGCACTTCCATCCGGGGCGGGACGTGGACCTGCACCTCACCGAAGCGGCCATCCGCAGATTCCGCGACGACCTAGAGGAGTCGACCGCGGTCCGGCTGCTGCCCGGCTCCCGCTGGGTCACCGTCCACCTCGACTGCGAGACCGACGTCGACCTGCTGATGAGCCTGGTCAGCGTGGCGCTCAAGGCCCACCAGGCGAGTCCGCGTCCGGCCGGGCCGGCCGCGTGCAACTTCCACCGGGTCACGGTGGTCCCCCGAGACGTCGCTTTCGCGCCGATTCGGCGATAATCGAAGCATGAGTACGGCGACGTTTGTCCTGGCGGCCACGTCGAGCGAGGTACTCAACGTGATCGCCGCCTTTGCCGGTGGGCTGTTCATCGCCGGCGCGCTGGTGTGGGCCGTGCAGTTCGGCATGCGGGTCCAGGACCGGGAGCTTCCGCGGCCGCTCAGCGAGGAGCAGCCGCGGCTCCCGGAGACCGGGCCGGTCCAGGAGATCCGGGAGATGCGGGAGCCGGACGAGCTGCCGGCTCCGGTTCCGGGGCGGGAGCGGCTGATGCCGTACCAGCTCCATCACTCGGGAAGCAGACGAGGAAAGGACCAGCACCGCAAACGCTGGCTCCCCGGCTCCAGCGGCGGCTTCGGCAGCGGCGGCCTCGGCCACGTGTGACGGTCCCCTGGCTCGACGGACCACCGACGCGGAGGGTCGATTTCACGCTGCCCCCGCGCCCCGGCTGCCTGCGGTGAGCACGAGGCGCCATGGTCGCGCGCCCACGGCGCCGCGCGCCTGTGGCGCCCCCGCACCGGACCGCCCGCATCGAGGCGCCCCCTGTCCCGCCCAGTGCTGACCGCCCCCACGGAGACCACGAGGACGGAGGCGGCCCCGGCGTCAAGACCGAGCGACGCCCGCCCCACCGATCACCGCAGCCCCGCACGGACGCCTGGGCCCGTCCTGTGATGTGGCCCCTGATCGGCCGCGCGGAGGACGCAGGCACTACCGCTGCACGATCCGGCGTCCCTCTGACCGGTCACGGCAGCGGCAACCCCACGCCGGACCGCCCCCGCCCCGCGAGGAGCCCGCGGACACACCACGGCCTGCCACGGGACGGGGGGCGACTCGCCGAGGGGGCACCCGCACCGGAACCGCTGCGGTCAGGCCCGCTTCGTCGGCCGGTACACCGCGAGCGCCCAGATGACGAAGAAGTCGATGCCGATCATGATGACCGACCACACCGGCTGGTAGGGCAGGAACAGGAACTGGGCGATCATGCTCAGCGAGGCCAGGAAGATACCGGTCATCCGGGCCCAGGACGCGCCCCTGAGGATGAACGCGCCGGTGACGGCGGCGACGACGCCGAGGCAGAGCATGATCACTCCCCAGCCGGTGAGGCTGACCTTGTAGACGTAGTCGCCCAGGCGGGCCCAGACGTCGTCCTCGGCGAGGGCGGATATGCCCTGGAAGATCGCCATGATGCCGTTCACCAGCATCAGGACACCGGCGAAGACGACCCCGCCGTGCGCCCAGGAGTTCTCGGTGGGCGTGGGCCCGAGGCCCGGCGCCGGAGTCGGGGGCGTACCGGCGGCCCGCTGTGCGGACTGCTCACCGGCGGACGGCTGGGTGGCGTGCGGTTGCTGCGTCATGGCCGTGTCCCACCTTTCGTGGTCGATGTGCTTCGACCATCCGGCGGACCGGGTCCTGCCACCACGGGAGTGGTCCGTTCGGGTGACCTCCGGCATGCGGCCCCCTCGCGTCGGCCCTTCACTGGAGGGACCTGCACCCGGGAGGCGAGATGACCCGCTGGACGACGGCCGCGCTGGTGACGGCCCTGGCCCTGACCGGCCTCACCGGCCTCACCGCCTGCTCCGACGAGAACAGCCCCTCGTCGGTGGCGAGCAAGGTCGCCTCGGCCGCCTCCCGCGCCGGGGACGCGGTGTCGTCGGCGACCGCGGAGGCGGGCAGACGCTTCGACGACATCAAGAACGGCGTCGATGCCAAGGCCGACGTACGGCTCGGCACCCCCGCGACCGCCTCGGACGGCCGTACGACGGTGGCGGTCACCGCCACCAACTCCGCGGACTCGTCGAAGTCCTTCGCCGTCCAGGTCGACTTCACCGACAAGAACGGCAAGCTGCTGGACGTGGTGGTGGTGACGGTGCCGGACGTCCCGGCGGGCGGCTCCGGGAAGGGCACCGCCCGCAGTACGCACGGCCTGTCGGGGGACGTGCGGGCGAAGGTGTCGCGGGCGGTCCGCTACTGACCCGGGCCGAGGGTCACGCCATCCGGCCGCAGGTCACGCCATCCAGAAGAAGACGGCCGTCATCCGCTTCTCCTCCAGCGTGCTGCCGGTGTAACCGGTCGCGCTGTGCACGAGGTTGGCGTTGTAGAGGAGCAGCCGGTTGTACCGGTGCGGCACCCGTACGTCCTCCTCGAAGGCGTCCGGCGCGACGAACCGGGTGCCGAGGGCCTCGACGAGGTTGTTGTGCGGGGCCTGCACGACGTTGCCGCCGAGCCGCCCGCCGGGCATGGACTGCCGGTAGAAGCTGGTGCCGCAGTCCTTGGGGACGCCGGGGTTGAGATACAGCACGGCGGCGTACCGGCACAGCGCCCGGGAGTCGGTGTGCGGCCGGGGCTCGCTCTCGCCCTCCCCGACGACCTGTACGCAGTTGTGGTTGAGCGTGCCCCCGCCGGGCGCCCGCTGCACCCACAGCTCCTTGGCCCCGGTCGCCTGCCGCACCAGCCGCTCCACCCTCCCGAGCTCGGCGGGTTCGAGCCCCGGCATGGTCCGCAGTCCCGGCCAGGTCTCCGAGGTGTACGGATGTCCCCGCACCCAGTCGTCCTTGGCGAGACAGCGTGCCCGTACGGCGTCGACGTCGGGGAGCACGTCGTCGATGACCCAGTAGTCGCGGCCCTTGGTGGGCTTGCGGTAGGGGAGGACGGGCAGGGCCCGGGACGGCTGTGGCATGGACATGCAGCGAATCTAGGTGCGGGGCCCGTCAGGTCTCTCCCGCTGTTTCCCCAGGACTTCCCCGGGAACCGGTCAACGAACGGTCAACGCGCCGCCGGTCTGTGACTCCGGTCATCCCAAAAAGAGCTGATGAACACTCACGCCCCCGCGTCCGTACTCCTGTGCGTCCGACCCGCCTCGTGGCGGGGCACCCTACCGGGCAGGAGGCACGGTGCCACTCTCGCGCAACGCGATGGGAACGCTGTTCGTCGGCGGAGCCCTCACATTGACCCTGGGCGCACTCGCCTATCCGTCGATGCTCGGAGTGAGCACGGTCTCCTCCGCACAGGACAGAGTCATCGCGCAGACGCAGTGGGGTCCGCTGACCGAGCTGGACCGGGACTTCGTCGTCAAGGTGCGAGCCGCGGGCCTGTGGGAGTACCCGCTCGGCGAGGTCGCTCTCCAGAAGGGGACGACCCCGGAGGTGAAGGAGGCCGGACGGCACCTCATCGACGGACACGCGGCCCTGGACGCCGCCTGCCGCAAGATCGCCCCGATGCTCAACATCACCATCCCGAACGTGGCGAGCCCGCAGCAGGTCGGCTTCGTGAACACGATCGAGTCGAGCAACGGCCAGCAGTTCGACACGAACTTCGCCAACATCCTCCGGGTGACGCACGGTTCGATCTTCAACACGATCTCGAAGGTGCGCTCCACCACCAAGAACTCCCTGGTGCGCTCACTGGCCGACATGGCCAACGACACCGTGCTCGACCACATGACGGTCATGGAGAAGACCGGCTTCGTCAACTTCGACCAGGCCCTCTTCATGCAGACCACCCCGCCGAAGCTGCCCGACAGCGACCTGACGCCGCCGCCCCCGCAGCCCGGCGCCCCGATGGTCGTGCTCACCCCGCCGGCGAACCCGACGTCCACACCGCTGGCCGTCCCCGGCGAGAACGCGAACGGCGCCACCCCGGCGGCCGGGGCGGCCCCCACCCCGACCCCGACCGTCGGATAGCGGGCCCTAGCCGATCCAGGCCGTCGTGTCCGGACCCAGCAGCCCGTCCTGCAACGGGCTGCTGGTCAGCAGCACCTCCCCCGCCGGGAGCGGTACGGCGCTGTCCGACAGGTTGGTGACACACCGCCAGCCCTCGTGCCGAGCGAACTCCAGCACACCGGCCCGCCCCGCGTCGGCCCAGATGAGGTCCTCGCCCTCGAGGAGCTTGCGGCGCAGGCGCAGCGCGGTGCGGTACAGCTCCAGCGTGGATCCCTCGACACCGTCCTGGACCTCGACGGCGTGCTCGGCGAACCACTGCGGCTGCGGCAGCCAGGCACCGCCCGCCCCGAAGCCGTACGACGGCCCGCTCCGCGTCCACGGCAGCGGCACCCGGCATCCGTCGCGCCCCTTGCGGACGCGGCCCGTCTGCTCCCAGATCGGGTCCTGGAGCACCTCGACGGGCAGGTCGGCCACCTCGGGCAGTCCGAGTTCCTCGCCTTGGTAGACGTACGACGATCCCGGCAGCGCGAGCATGAGCAGCGTGGCCGCGCGAGCGCGTCGCAGCCCTCGCGCGAGGTCGATGGCGGGCGCGTGGCCGCCGGAGAGCAGCCAGGCGTTCTCGTCGGTTCCCGGCGGGAGCACCAGGCGTGAGGCGTGCCGTACGACGTCGTGGTTGGAGAGCACCCAGGTGGCCGAGGCGTGGGCCGCGCGGGCGGTGGCGAGGGAGTCGGTGATGACCTGGCGCAGTTCGCCGGCGTCCCAGGCCGTCTGGAGGTACTCGAAGTTGAAGGCCTGGCCGAGTTCGTCCGCGCGGGCGTACAGCGCGCGGCGGGCGTCCGGGACCCAGGCCTCGGCGACGGCCGTGCGGGGCGGGGTGTAGGAGTCGAGGATCGTGCGCCAGTCGCGGTAGATCTCGTGGACCTCGTCGCGGTCCCAGTAGGGGTGGCCGCCGGGGGGCAGCAGGTGCAGGGCATCCTCCGCGACGCCGGGCAGGTCTCCGAGGTCGCGCAGGGGCTCGGTCAGGTCCTTGGCCAGGGCGTGCGCCACGTCCACGCGGAAGCCGTCGACCCCGCGGTCGGACCAGAAGCGCAGGGTGGTGCGGAAGTCCTCGCGGACCTCGTCGTGGGACCAGTTGAGGTCGGGCTGCTCGGGGGCGAACAGATGCAGGTACCACTGTCCGTCGGCGACCCGTCGCCAGGCGCTGCCGCCGAAGACGGACTGCCAGTCGGTGGGCGGGAGTTCGCCGTGCGCGCCGCGGCCGTCCCGGAAGACGTACCGCTCACGGGCCGCGGACCCGGGCCCGGCCGCGAGGGCCTCCTGGAACCAGACGTGCTGGTGGGAGGTGTGGTTCGGGACGAGGTCGACGATCACTTTCAGGCCGAGCCGGTGGGCTTCGGCAACCATGGCGTCGAAGTCGTCGAGGGTGCCGAGGCGTGGGTCGACGTCCCGGTAGTCGGCCACGTCGTAGCCGCCGTCGGCGAGTTCGGACGGGTAGAAGGGGCTCAGCCACAGGGCGTCGGCGCCGAGGGCGGCCAGGTGCGTGAGGCGCTCGGTGACGCCCCTGAGGTCGCCGAGGCCGTCACCGTCGGCGTCGGCGAAGCTGCGGGGATAGACCTGGTAGACGACGGCCTGCCGCCACCAGTCGGGGTCGCTGCTGGACAGGTCGGGCGAGGGGTCGGGCGTGGGGGTGCGGGCGGTCACGCGGGCTCCTCTGTATTGCGGGTGCGATGCAATCCATGAAGACGACAAAGGGGATATCTGTCCACCTCACCGGAAAAGTGAACCCGGGTTTTGCGGAGTAGATCATTCCCGGTGTGTCGAAATTGTGATGGCCGTCGAACCGCCCTCGTATCACCGCAGGTTGACAGCATTCCGCAAGGAGATCCACGATGTGAGAACACCGAGGCTCATGTGACCAATGGGCCCAGTGTTTCTGATGCTTGCTGTTACCACTCACTCATCCTGACGGGATACGTATGTCCATAGCGAGACGTGTCACCATGCGGCGCCTGTTGGGGACGGGCGCCGCGACGCTCGCCTTCTCCGCTGCCCTCGCCTCCGTCGCCTCGGCCTCCGACTGCCCCGGCGGCAAGGGCTGGGACAACGGCGGGAGCTACAAGCCGGGCACCGGCGCCGGTTCGAAGACCGAGACCGACCGCTGCGAGTTCTCCCTCGACGGCAAGAACTTCTTCGCCTCGGTCAAGGTCGACGACCTGAACCTGAAGCCGACCGACGACGGCAAGGTGCACGTCAAGGTCCGCGCGGCGGGCGACGCGTCCACCTGCACCGCCTCCCTCGCGTCCTACCGCGCGCACGGCCCGACGTTCGCCACCTCCGGCGAGCAGGTCTTCCACGACTTCGACACCGTGACCGTCAAGGCCGGCTCCGTCGACTCCCTCGACATCTCGATCCCGGACCTCGGCTGCTACGCGCAGATCGACCTCTACCGGGGCAACACGAAGTTCGACGGCCGGCTCGACGCCAAGGACGGCCTTCCGCACGGCGACCTCCCCAAGGGCCCGGACCACCCGGTCATCAAGGACAAGCTGATCGCGGCCTGGAACGGCGGCACGAAGGACTGCACGACCACGCAGACCACGCCTCCGGCGACCCCGCCGGCCTCGGAGACCACTCCGCCGGCCTCGGAGTCGACCCCGCCGGCGTCCGAGTCCACCCCGCCGGCGTCCGAGAGCACGCCTCCGGCCTCCGAGACCCCGGGTACGGGCACGCCCACCCCGTCGGCCTCCGAGTCCACCGGGACCCCGGGCGCTCCCACCCCGAACGGCGGCGGCGACAACCTCGCCGAGACCGGCGCCAGCAGCAACACCCCGCTGATCGCGGGCGGCGCGGCTGTGCTGCTCGCCGGTGGCGCGGGCATCGTCCTGGCCACGCGTCGCCGCAAGGCCTCGCGCGCCTGACCTTCGCGCAACTGACAGGGCCGTCCCACCCTCCGGGGTGCGGGCGGCCCTTTCGGCTGTCCGCTGCGGCTGCCGGACCGGCTCAGTGCAGGGTGGGCCGGTAGACGAGTTCCTGGATGCGACCGTCGAGCGTGCGGCTCTCCAGCAGCTCCAGGTCGAAGTCGGCCGCGCCCTGGAAGACCGGGTCGACACCGGTGCGGCCGGTGATGACGGGGAAGACCGTCACCTGCACGCGGTCGACGAGGCCGGCGGCCATCAGCGCCCGGTTCATCGACAGACAGCCGTGCGAGCGCAACGGCACCTCGGACTCCTCCTTGAGCCGGGCCACGACGTCCACGGCGTCACCGCTCACGACGGTCGCGTCCGGCCAGCCGAGGGTGTCCTCAAGGGTCGTCGACACCACGGTCGTCGGCAGGTTCCTCATCCGGGTCACCCAGGGGTCCCGCACGTCGTCGCCCTCGCTGCTCTCGGCCAGCATCCGCGCGAACGCCCGGTAGGTGGTGGCCCCGAAGACCATCCGCTGCTTCTCGCCGTACAGCGCGTGGCGGTGCTCCAGCAGTTCGGGGCCCTGCTTGCCCCAGTAGCCGGTCCAGTCGCCGCCGGCGGCGCCGTAGCCGTCGAGCGAGGAGAAGACGTCGAAGGTGTAGGTGGCGGTCATGGCGGTCTCCGGCCTTCCGAAGGGATCCGAGTCGTCCTGGTAGACCCGGCAGACCCGCACAACTCATCGGCCGGCCCGTGACCGCCCCGTCTGCCGTCGCGCCAAAAATCGAACACATGATTGAATCCGGGCATGCGAACGTTCCCCGACGACCTCGCCCGGGCACAGCGTGAGTGGAGTGCCACCTACCGGCAGCTCGCCGAGCACCCCGGGCGCACGGAGCTGCGCCGGCGTCTGCACCGGCTGTCGGCCCAGGTGTTCTTCCACCCCCACTGGCAGCACGGACGCCCGCGCCCCGCCGAGTGGTGGGAGCTGCGTGACCTGGGCCGTTCGGCCGACGGGTACACGAGCGGACGGCTCGACCGATGACGGACCGAAGTGCGCAACCGTACGCCTCGGACGATCCTGAGGACATGTCCGGACCGATCCGCGTGATCGTGCACCCCCCGTCCCCCACCGGCGGCCGCCGCGTGCGCGTCGACGGCGAGATCCTCGGCCTGGCCCACAACCTGAACGACATCGCGGAGTTCCTGCGCCGCGCGGGGCTGGAGATCGACGCGGCGGAGGTGGCGCAGGTGGCGTGGATCGAGTGGAAGGGCGGGGGCCCGGAGCTGTGGGGTCCGGAGCCGAGCGGCTGACGTGAGGGCGGCGGAAACGCGCCCTCGCGACCGGGCCGGGCTCGCGAGAAACGGCCGGGCGGGGCTCAGAAGAAGCTGAGAGGTTGCTGTGCCAGGCTGGCGCGCCCGATCCACCCCCACCCTGGCCGATCCGCTGGAGGACTCCCATGGGCCTGGTCAACGGCCTTCCCGCGCATGTCTTGTTGGTGCACTTCGTCGTCGTACTCGTTCCCCTGACCGCGCTGGCGCTGGCCGTCGGCGCGATCTGGCCGAGGGCCGCACAGCGGATGGGAGTCGTGCTGCCGTTGCTCGCCCTGGTCACGCTCGCGAGCGTGCCGCTCGCCACCGGGGCCGGGGAGTGGCTGGAGGAACACGTCGACAGCAACGCACTGGTGCGCCGCCACGCGGAACTGGGCGACGGCCTGCTGCCCTGGGCGCTGGGCCTGTTCGTCCTCGCGGCCCTCGTCTGGTGGGCGGCCCGTCGCACGGCCGCGGCCGCGGCGCAGGACTCGGGCGGCACACGCTGGTCCGGCGTGCCGGTGCGCGCCGCGGCCGCGGTCCTGTCGCTCGTGGTGGCCGCGGGAGCCGTCGTGGACGTCTACCGCATAGGCGACTCGGGGGCGAAGGCCGCATGGCACGACGGTTTCTCCAAGACGGCGACGGGTGCGGACGGGGACGATCGCTGAGCGTCCCCGGTCCCGCGTGACCGCCGGGCGGAGTCCGTCCGCCCGGCGGTCACGCGGGTGCGGAACGCCGTACACCGTGTCGCCCCGCCCGTGACACCACCGTGGCGCCCTCCGTCCGGATCCGGACGGACCCCCGCCCGACAGCCTCCTGAGACCCGGCCAATCCACCGCCCGACCTGCTCCGGATTACGCGGAGACCGCAGATCGTCGAGGCGGGAGGAGAGGCGATGGAGAGGGCACCCGGGGCAGCATCCCACGGCCCGGAGGACAGGGCTCGGCACGGGCGGCGGACGGCCGTGGTGGGCTCGGGAGTGGCGGGACTGACCGCCGCGTACATCCTGGGCCGGACCCGTCAGGTCACCCTGTACGAGGCCGACGACCGGCTCGGCGGGCATGCCCACACCCACGAGCTGACCTCGCCGTACGACGGTCGGGTGCACCGGGTCGACTCCGGATTCATCGTGCACAACCGGCGCACCTATCCCCATCTGCTGCGGCTCTTCGACGAACTCGGCGTCGCCACGCAGGAGTCGGAGATGAGCATGTCGGTCCGGTGCGAGGGGTGCGGACTGGAGTACGCCGGGGCCCGCGGACCGGCCGGACTGTTCACCCGCCCGCGCGCGCTGCTGCGCGGCCCCTACCTGCGGCTGCTGGCCGAGGTGCCCGCCTTCCACCGGGCGGCCCGGCGGCTGCTGGCCCACGGCGGTGCGGACCCGCTCACCCTGGGGGAGTTCCTGGACCGGGAGGGCTTCTCCGCCTATTTCCGCGCCCACTTCATGACACCGGTGGTGTCGGCCGTGTGGTCCTGCGACGCCGCCACCGCCCAGCGCTACCCGGCCTCCTACCTGTTCCGCTTCCTGGAGCACCACGGGCTGCTGTCGGTGACCGGGTCCCCGGTGTGGCGCACGGTCACCGGTGGTTCGCACGCCTACGTCGAGCGGGTCGCCAAGCACATCGGCGACATCCGGACCGGCGCTGCGGTGCGCGCCGTACGGCGCCACGCGGACGGCGCCGAGGTGACGACCGAGGACGGTTCGACCGAGTCGTACGACGCGGTGGTGATCGCCGTCCACCCCGACCAGGCACTGCGGCTGCTGGCCGACGCGACCGGGCCGGAGCGGGAGGTCCTGGGCGCGTTCCGCTACTCCCGCAACACCACCCTCCTGCACACCGACACCCGGCTGCTGCCCCGGGCCCGCGGCGCCCGCGCCTCCTGGAACTACCTCATGCCGACGTGCGAGGCCGGTGCCGACCGGGTGCGGGTCAGCTACGACATGAACCGGCTGCAACGCCTGGAGGCCGCCGAGCGGTTCGTGGTCACCCTGGGCGGCGAGGACCGGGTCGACCCGGACCGGGTACTGGCCCGCATGGTCTACGAACACCCCGTCTACACGCCCGAGTCGGTGGCCGCGCAGCAGCGGCTGCACGAACTCGCTTCCCCCGTCTGCGTGTTCGCGGGCGCCTATCACGGCTGGGGGTTCCACGAGGACGGCTGCCGGTCCGGTGCCGAGGCCGCCGCGGTGCTGGGGGCGCGCTGGTGAACACCGTGCCCGCCCTCTACTCCTGCCGGATCGCCCACGTGCGCACCACTCCGCGGCGGTACGCGCTGACGCACCGCACGTACCTGTGGCTCGTCGACCCCGACCACCCGCCCCGACTGCCGCTTCCGCTGCGGCCGTTGGCACGGTTCGACCCACGCGACCACTTCACCGGGGACCAGCCCTCCATCCGGGCCGGTCTGGACGCCTTCCTCGCCGCGCGGGGCGTCCACCTGGAGGGCGGCCGGGTGGTGATGCTCACGCACGCGCGCGTGCTCGGGTACGTCTTCAATCCGCTCACCCTGTACTGGTGCCACGGCCCCGACGGGGAGCCGCGCTGCGTGGTCGCGGAGGTGCACAACACCTACGGCGGCCGCCACTGCTATCTGCTGAGCCCGCACGGGACGGGTACGACGGGTACCGAGGTCGGCACCGACAAGGAGTTCTACGTCTCGCCCTTCCTCCCCGTCGACGGGCGCTACCGGATGCGGCTGCCCGAGCCGGGGCCCCGGCTCGACCTGACCGTCCACCTGGACCGCGAGAGCACGCGGACCCTCACCGCGACGGTCCGGGGCACCCGCCGTGCGGCGACCGTCCCGGCGCTGCTGCGGCTCGCGCTGCGCCATCCCTGGTCCACCCTCGCCGTGTCGGCCGCGATCCGGGCCCACGGCGTACGCCTGTACCTGCGGGGGCTGCCCGTCCAGCCCCGCCCCGACCACCGCTCCCCGGAGAACGCACGATGAAGACCGCAGGACCCGACACCGCCCCCGACGGACTCCCCGGCGAGCCCCGCGGCACGGCACCTGGCGCGGACGCCACGACAGGCAGGAACGCCCCGTCCGCCGGACCCGCGGTCCCCGGCAGCCGCACCGCGTCCCTGCGCCCCGGCGACGAAGCGCCCCCGCTCCCCCACCCGCCCGCCGCCCCCGCCGACGAACCCTGCGCCGTCCTGGCCACGGCGGCGGAGAGGACCAGCCCGGCCGGACACCAGACCCCCGGCACTCTGCTCGCCCCAGCCGACTCCGCCGCCGACCCCGTCGCCGCCCTCGACACGGCACCGCACGGAACCAGCCCAGCCGGACCGCCGACCCCCGACACCCTCCTCGCCCCGGCCGACCCCGCGCGCTGGCCCGATGTCGTCGCCGTGCCCGCCGCCTCCCGGGCCCGGAGCGCCGTGACCGCGGCGCTCGTCCGTCGGGCCCTGCGGAAGCTGCCGCTGCGGGCCCGGTTCGAGGGGATCGGCACCTTCGGGCTGGGCGGACCGCTGCTGGAGGTGCGTGATCCGGCCGCCTTCCACGCGCGGATCGGCTGCGGCGGCCTGGTCGGATTCGGCGAGTCCTACATGGCCGGCGAGTGGGACGCCCCCGACCTGGTCGCCGCGCTCACCGTGCTCGCCGCCCACACGGCCGAACTGATCCCGGCCCCGTTGCAGCGGCTGCGCGGCCTGTGGGCACCACGGCATCCGGACGGCGAACGCAACACACCCGACGGCTCCCGGGCCAACATCAGCCGCCACTACGACCTGTCCAACGACCTGTTCGCGCTGTTCCTCGACCACACCCTCACCTACTCCGGAGCCGTCTTCCGGGGCTTCCCGGCGAGCTGGGACCGGCTTGCCCCGGCCCAGCACCGCAAGATCGACCGGCTGCTCGACCTGGCCGACATCGGCCACGGCACCCGGCTGCTGGAGATCGGCACCGGCTGGGGCGAACTCGCCCTGCGTGCCGCCGCCCGCGGCGCCCGCGTCACCTCGCTCACGCTCTCCCGGGAACAGCGGGAGCTGGCCCTGCGCCGGGTGCGCGCCGCCGGTCTCGCCGACCGCGTCTCGATCGAGCTGTGCGACTACCGCGAGGCCCGCGGGGAGTACGACGCCGTCGTCAGCGTGGAGATGGTCGAGGCGGTCGGCGCGGAGTTCTGGCCGGTGTACTTCCGCACCCTCGACGAGCGGCTGGCACCGGGCGGCCGGGTCGCGCTCCAGGCCATCACCATGCCGCACGAGCGGATGCTCGCCACCCGCTCCACCTTCACCTGGATCCACAAGTACGTGTTCCCCGGCGGGTTCATCCCGTCCACGCGGGCCGTCGAGGACACGGTCCGCGACCACACCGGTCTGCGCCTCGCCCGCCGCGACGGCTTCGGCGCCCACTACGCCGAGACGCTGCGGCTGTGGCGGGAGCGGTTCGCCGAGCGCGCGCACGAGGTCGACGCGCTCGGCTTCGACGAGACCTTCCGCCGCCTGTGGACCTTCTACCTCGCGTATTCGGAGGCCGGCTTCCGGGCCGGGTACCTCGACGTGCAGCAGTACCTGTTCACCAAGGAGAACCCCGGCCGATGACCACCGCACCCCTCACAGCCCGGCCCGGTGCCGCCCACCGGCTCGCCGCCCTGGCCGCGGATTTCCTGGGCGGCCCCCTGCCGGTGCGCCTGCGCGCCTGGGACGGCAGCGAGTCCGGCCCCGCGGGCGCCCCCGTCGTCGTCCTGCGCTCCCGGCGCGCACTGCGCCGCCTGCTGTGGCACCCCGGCGAACTGGGCCTGGCGCAGGCGTACGTCACCGGGGAGCTCGACGTCGAGGGCGACCTGGCGCGCGGACTGCGCGCGGTGTGGGCGGCCCGGCGGGAGCAGGGCCTGCGTCCGCCCCGGCTCACGTCCGCCGACCGGGCCCGAGCCGTCGCCACCGCCGTACGGCTCGGCGCGGTGGGTCCGCGGCCGGCCGCCCCCGCCTCCCAGGCCCGGCTGCGCGGCGGCCTGCACAGCCGGGCGCGCGACCGGGCCGCCATCAGCCACCACTACGACCTGTCCAACGACTTCTACCGGCTCCTCCTCGACGACACCATGGCCTACTCGTGCGGCTACTGGACGAAGGACGAGGACTCCGCCTTCGGACCGGCCGACGCCCAGCGGGCCAAGCTGGAGCTGATCTGCCGCAAGCTCGCGCTGGAGCCGGGGGCCCGGCTGCTGGACATCGGCTGCGGCTGGGGGTCCCTCACCCTGTACGCGGCGCAGCGGCACGGGGCGCGGGTCACGGCCGTGACCCTGGCCCGTGAGCAGGCGGCCCACGTCCGCGAGCAGGTCGCCGAACGCGGCCTGGAACACCGGGTGGAGGTGGTCTGCCAGGACTACCGCGACATCGAGGGCGGGCCGTACGACGCCGTCGCCACCGTCGAGATGGGCGAGCACGTCGGCGACGCCGAGTACCCGGCCTTCGCCGGCGCCCTGCACCGGCTCGTCCGCCCGGGCGGCCGGGTGCTGGTGCAGCAGATGTCGCGCGGGCCCGGCGCGCCCGGCGGCGGACCGTTCATCGAGGCGTACATCGCACCCGACATGCACATGCGCCCGTTGGGCGAGACCGTCACGCTGCTGGAGGCGGCCGGGCTGGAGCTGCGGCACACCGAGTCGCTGCGTGAGCACTACACCCGCACCGTGAACGCCTGGCACCGCACCCTGGAGGAGCGCTGGGACCGGTTCGGGGCGCTGGTGGGCGAGGAGACGGCCCGGGTGTGGCGGCTGTACCTGGCCGGCGGTGCCCTGGCGTTCGAGGAGGGCCGAATGGGTGTCGACCAGATCCTGGCCGTGCGGCCCGGTCCCGGCGGCGCGAGCGGCATGCCGACGGCCACGCCCGCCTGGTACGAGGGGCTGGACCGGCTGTGAGCGGCTTCCCCTGGGGCGCGTTCGCTCTCAACCTGGCCTGGGCAGCCGCTGCGGCGCTCGCCGTCATGCTGGTCACCTTCGCGGTCGCGGTGCGCACGGGGGTGCACCGGATCGTGGACATCGCCTGGGGGGCCGCCTTCACGGCGGTGGCCGCGGTGACCTTCGCCGCCTCCGCCGGGCAGGGTGATCTCGTACGACGTCTGCTCGTCACCTCGCTCACGGCGGTCTGGGGGCTGCGCCTGGCGGTGCACATCGCCCGGCGCGGGCGCGGTCACGGCGAGGACCCGCGGTACCGGGCGCTGCTCGCCAAGGCCCCCGGCAGCCGGAACCTGTACGCCCTGCGGACGGTGTACCTGCTGCAGGGCGCCCTGGTCTGGCTGGTGTCCCTGCCCGTGCAGGCGGCCCAGTACGTGCCGGGCCGACCCTCGGCCGTCGTCTGGGCCGGTGCCGTGCTGTGGGCGGTCGGCCTCGGTTTCGAGGCGGTCGGGGACGCCCAGCTGGCCCGGTTCAAGGCCGATCCCGCCAACCGCGGAAGGATCATGGACCGTGGCCTGTGGGCGTGGACCCGGCACCCCAACTACTTCGGGGACTTCTGCGTGTGGTGGGGCCTGTACCTGACGGCCTGCGACCTTCCGGCGTCGGCCGCCGTGTCCTTCGTCTCCCCGCTGGTGATGAGCCTGCTGCTGACCCGGGGCAGCGGAAAACGCCTGCTCGAACGGCACATGGCCGACCGGCCCGGCTATGCCGGGTACATGGCCCGCACCAGTGGCTTCCTCCCGCGTCCGCCCAGGAGGAGGGGGGCGGGCTCGTCATGACGGAGCGGCCCGGAGAGGATCGGCGGTGCGGCCCGCCCGACGCGGGTGGGCACGGCACCGGGGACCGTGACGGAAGGGGCGGCGGCATGCGGCAGGACGAGAGCGGCTCTTCCGTACCGCCCGCGGCCGCGTTGCTGCCCCGCAGGTGCCCGCCGCGGCCGAGCGCCGCCGTGGTGGTGCTGCACGGAGGGCAGGACATGAGCGACCGGCACACCCGGTCCTGGCAGCTCGCCGCCCTGCGGATGGGTCCGTTCGTGCGCGCGGTGACGGCGTCCCTGCCCCGCCAGGACATCCTGGTCGCGCAGGTCCGGTACCGTCTGCGCGGCTGGAACGGCCCCCGGGCCGATCCCGTGCGGGACACCCACCGGGCCCTGCGCGAACTCGCCGAGCTGGCCGGGCCCGTCCCCACCGTGCTGCTCGGCCACTCCATGGGCGGGCGGGCCGCCCTGCGGGCCGCCGGTCACGCCCAGGTACACGGCGTGGTCGCGCTGGCTCCGTGGTGGCCGCCCGGCGAGCCGGTGCAGCAGCTGGCGGGCCGGCACGTCATCGCCCTGCACGGCGACCGGGACCGCGTCACCTCGCCCGCCGACACGGCCGACTGCGTACGCAGGGCGCGGGACACGGCGGCGCGGGCGGGCATGGCCGTCGTCCGCGAGGGCGACCATCCGATGCTGCGCCGGCACCGCTTCTGGCACCGCACGGCCGCGGCCGTCGTCGCCCATCTGCTCGACCCGGAGAGCGCCCCGGACCCACTGCCCCAGGACTGCTACGGCACCGGGGACTTCCCCGTGCTCTGACCGCGGGCCCCTGCGAGCTCCGCCGCGAACTGCGCTCCCGTCAGCAGGGCCAGGTTCGACAGCCACAGCCAGACGAGGAAGACGACGACCCCGGCGAGCGAGCCGTACAGCCGGCTGTACGCGCCGAGCGTCGAGGCGTACGCGGAGAAGCCCGCGGAGACCACCGGCCACAGGCCCGCGGCCAGTGCCCCGCCGGGCAGGCTGGTGTCGGCGCCGCCGCGCCGGCGCCGGGCCGGTGCGGAAGACGACCACGACCAGAAGTGCCACCAGGCACAGCAGCACGGGCCAGCGCAACAGGCTCCACACCCAGGCGGCGGTGGCGTCCACGCCCACGGTCCGGCCCGCGGCCTGTGCGAGCGGGCCGGTCAGCAGCAGGGTGAGCGAGCCGACCAGCAGCAGCCCCAGCAGCGCGAACGCGGTGAGCGTGAGGCGGTGCGCCCTGCGCCAGGGCGAACGCCGGTCCTCCGTGCGGTGCATGCGGTGCAGGGAGCGGCGGAAGACGGCGAGGTAGCTGGACGCCGACCACAGGGCGCTGGCCGCACCGGTCACCAGCAGCGGCCAGGACGTACGGCCGGCGCCCAGCGCGCGGGCCAGGATCGACGGGTGCGGTCTGCGTGGTCATGTCGTGCTTCCCTTCTGCCGTGCTGCTCGGTCGTTCTCTCTGCTTTGGACCCGCCCCGGCCGTGTCTGTGACGCGGTGGACCGGAAAAGGCCCGAGGGCGCCACGGGATGCGGCGCCCTCGGGGACAGGTCGTTGACGGAGCGTCAGCTGGTGGGCATGAGCACGCTGTCGATGATGTAGACGGTGGCGTTGGCGGTCCTGACGTTGCCGCAGACCACCTTGGCGGAGTCGTTGACGGTGTACGACTCGCCGGAGCCGGAGGTGGTCACCTTCGACTTCTCCAGGGTGTCGAAGGAGCCGTTCTCCAGGTCCTTCGGGGTGAGCTTCTGGCCGACGACGTGGTAGGTGAGGATCTTCGTCAGCTGGGCCTTGTCGTTGAGGACCTTGTCCAGGGTGGCCTTCGGAATCTTCGCGAAGGCGTCGTTGGTGGGCGCGAACACGGTGATGTTCTGGGCGTTGTTGAGGGTGTCGACCAGCCCGGCCTTCTTCACCGCCGCCACCAGGGTGGACAGGGCGGGGTTGTTGGACGCGGCCGTGGCGACCGGGTCCTGGGCCATGCCGTCGAAGGAGCCGGCACCGTCGGCGGGCACCGCGGAACAGGCGGGCCCGAACGGCTTGTCCATGGCGGTGTCGCTGCCGGCGCCGGCCATGCTGTCGTCCGACGCGGAGGCGGACGCCGCCGCCTTCGGCGAGGAGTCCGACGTGGTGGAGTCGGAGCCGCTGTCGGAGCAGGCGCTCAGGGCCAGCGGCAGGACGGCCGCGGCAGCGAGGGTGACGGCGGTACGGCGGATTCGGGTGTTCACGATGTCTCTCCTGTGGGTGACGGCAGCGCGTGCTGCCTTCTCGGGGGAAGGGGAAAAGGGGTTCAGGGGTCAGGAAGTCAGGGGTCAGGGAGTCAGGGGTCAGTCGACGGTGACGACCACGGAGTGCCATCCGCTCGCGCCGTCGGGGATCGTGCGGGTACGTCTCTCGGTCTGCACCTGGCCGGTGCGGTCGGTGGCCCGGACCGTGAGGGTGTGGCCGCCCTTGGTCGCCTGCCAGGGAAAGGACCACTGCCGCCATGTGTCCGTGGTGTCCTCGGCGGCCAGCCGGGCCTCCTGCCAGGGACCGTCGTCCACCCGGACCTCGACCTTGTCGATGCCACGGTGCTGGGCCCAGGCGACCCCGGCCACCATGACGGTGCCGGTCCTCGGCCGGGCGAAGGGCTTGGGCGTGTCGATGCGCGACTGCGTCCTGACGGGCGCCTCACGGGCCCAGCCGCGCCTGACCCAGTAGGGGTCGTAGGAGTCGAAGGTGGTGAGCTCGATCTCCTTGATCCACTTGCAGGCCGAGACGAACCCGTACAGGCCGGGCACCACCATGCGGACCGGGAAGCCGTGGGCGATGGGCAGCGGTTCCCCGTTCATGCCGAGGGCGAGGAGCGCGTCGCGGCCGTCCATCAGGTCCTCGACCGGGCTGCCGATCGTCATGCCGTCCACCGAGCGGGCCACGAGCTGGTCGGCCGGACCGCCCTTCGAGGGCGGCCGCACCCCGCACTCGGCCAGCACGTCCGCCAGCCGTACGCCGATCCAGCGCGCGTTGCCGACGTAGGGGCCGCCGACCTCGTTGGAGACACAGGTGAGGGTGATGTCGCGTTCGACGAGGTCCCGTCGGAGCAGATCGTCGAAGGAGAAAGTCCGGGGCCGGGTGACGCCCTTGCCGTGGACGCGCAGCCGCCAGGTGGTGGCGTCCACCTTGGGCACCACGAGGGCGGTGTCGACGCGGTAGAAGGCGCCGGTGGGGGTGAGGAAGGGGCTGAGACCGGCGATCCGCGGTCCGGCGCCCTTCGGCACGGGCGGGGCCGGGGAACCGGGAGCGGGCAGGACGATCCGGTCGCGGGAGGCCAGCGCGTCCCGGCCGCTCGTCCCGCTCAGGAACCGGCCGAGGACACCCGCCCCCGCCGAGGCCGCCGCGGCGGCGCAGGCCGCGACGACGAAGCCCCGCCGGTCCCAGTCCGCACCGGACGGCACGCCCCCGACCACGGGGGCGCGCCATGCCAGACGGCCCGCGAGCAGGTACAGCACCACGGCTCCGGCGGCGGCACCGGCCAGTGAGGGGAGGGCGTCGCCGGGACCGGTCGAGTCGGGCCTGCCCGTGGCCGCCAGCGCACCGACGGCGCCGAACACCAGCACACCGGCCGCGCCCGCCCGCCGGAACCGGAGCGCGGCAATTCCCAGCGCCGTCGCGAAAAGCGCGAGTAACGCGAGAATTCCGAGCTGGAGAAAGAGTTTGTCGTCGGTGCCGAAATTCCGGACAGCCCAGTCCTTCACACCGGCCGGCGTGCGGTCGATCGCGGCGCCGCCGACCGCGACGACGGGACCGGCCTCGGGGCGGACCGCGCCCGCCACCGCCTCGGCGACCGCGAGCGCGGCGGCTCCGGCCAGCAGGCCGCTGAGCGCGCCCAGCAGCAGCCGTGCCGGGCGGCGTCGGCTCCTCGGTTCCTTCTCGTTCTCGGTCACGTGGGGAATCCGGGCCCGGAAGCCGGGCGGATTGGTGGTCCCCACGATCGGATGAAATTCCTGTTCCGGCCAATCCGCGCCACCTTCGGCTACGGATATATGACTGTTTCCGTCCGGCTCCACTCTTTTTCGTTCACTGCTTTTTCTCGCGCACCCGGCACCTCCCCCGTACCTCGCGTATCCCCGGCGACGCTGCGTCCGCACGACGTCCCTCGTCCGAAGTCCTCCGTGAACGGCACAGCCGTGTCGAACCCTCGGAAGACCGGACGAGAGGAGCCGCCCAGTGGCGGGGCCGGCACACAGAACGCACCGCCGGACGCCCCGGCAGGGACCGACGGCGACCGGCTGCGCTCCGCCGGGCGCCGGCCCGCAGTCGGCGGGGCGCCCGCCGGGGTGCGGATGACCCGGCCGGACGACGCGAGCCCGTGGCACGTGGAGATCCATGTCGTCGCGGTCCGTGAGGCCAGGACCGTGGACGTGGCCCGCGCCGTCCGTGGCTCCGTCGAGCGCCGGCTGGGCGCCCTGTCGTCCCCGCGGCCCGCCCCGCGGGTCACCGTGACGGTCACGGGCCTCGTCTGAGCGGGACCCGGCCCGGGACGACCTGCGGCGAAGGCAGCCGGCAGGCCGGCCGGGGACCGTCAGCCCGGGAAGCTCATCAGGGCGACCGGGGCGGACGTGGGGTGCTTCGAGCCGCCGTCGGGTTCGACGGTGACGCCCATGCCCGACGCGCCGTCGACGGCACCCCGCATCAGGACCGCCTGGTCGCTGCGACCGGGGTCCATCAGACCGGCCGACCGCATGGTGCCGTCGTCGTCGAACCACAGCTGGTAGACCTTGCCGCCGGGCGGCCGGGCCATCCCGGAGACGGCGAACACGGCCTTGTCCAGGCCGCGGGAGACGACGACGGTGCCGGTGGCGCCGTCCGCCAGCTCCGCGACCCGCGTCCTGGCGTCCGGCGCGGACAGCACGGCGGCGAGTTCGTCCGTCGTCCGTGTGGCCCGGCCCGCCTGGTCGCGGGCGTCCTCGGCGCGCTGGTACTGCCACACGGTCGTGCCGCCCAGCGCCGCGGCCGCCGCGAGACAGGCCGCCAGCGCCCACCGGGACAGTGCCCGGGTGCGCGGGCCGGAACGGAAGGGGAGCGCCTGGGACGGTGATCCGGGCGGCACCTGCCGGACGGTGGTGATCCGGCGCAGCACCTGCTCACGCAGGCCGGGCGGGGTCGCGGTGGTGGCGGCGAGGCCCAGCCGGACCGCGGTGGCGCGCAGTTCGGCGGTCTCCTGGGCGCACGGTTCGCAGCCCGGGAGGTGGCGCTCGAAAGCGGCGCTCTCGTCGTCGGACAGCGCGTGCAGTGCGTAGGCACCCGTCATCCGGTGCAGGTCGATGGTCGTCACGCGGTCACCCCCAGGCAGTCGCGCAGCCGGATGAGTCCGTCGCGCAGTCGGGTCTTCACGGTGCCGAGCGGAAGCGCCAGCGCCTCCGCCACCTGGCGGTAGGTCAGTCCGCGGTAGTAGGCGAGGGTGACGGCCTGGCGCTGGATCTCGGTCAGGGTGCGCAGACAGCGCCGTACCTGTTCCCGTTCCAGGCGGGCCTCGACGTGCTCGGCCACCTCGTCGTACTCGGGCAGCCGGTCCAGCAGGGCGGCCTTGTGGTCCCGGGCGGCCGCGGCGTCCACGGAACGGACCCGGTCCACCGCCCGCCGGTGCGCCAGCGTGAGGATCCAGTTGATGGCCGTCCCCCGGTCGGGGCGGTAGCGGGGAGCGGTCCGCCACACCTCCACGAGGACCTCCTGGACGACCTCCTCGGACTGCGCCTGATCACGCAGCACGGCGCGCACGACCCCCAGGACGGAACCCACCACGGTGTCGTAGACCCGGGCGAACGCCTCCTCGTCGCCCAGCGCCACCCGGCCCACCAGCTCCTGCAGGTCGGGTTCCGCGGAGGGTTTTCTTCCGATATGCACCGCTTCTTTCACCGAGGGCCTCCACGATCGGGACATGTCCGGGCGTAATCCGTTTCTGCGGAGGTCGCGGATTGGATGCGCAGGGGACGAACTCGTGGGCGGAAAATCCTTCGCCCCGCCCCCGGCCCGCCGCCTACCCTCACCTCATGCAGCGTGTCCGAGCCATCCCGTCGATCACGACGACGCCGGAGCAGGTCCCGGCGCGCTGACAGCTGACGCAGTCCGAAGCCCCGGGGCGAGTGCCCCGGGGCTTCGTCGTTCCCGCCGGTTCCTCGCCCCCTGTGAGCGAGGGAGAACCACCATGCACGACCACCGCCGACTCGGCCGTGAGCTCGATCTGTTCGACACCGACCCACTGATGGGCGCGGGGCTGCCGTACTGGCTGCCCGACGGGGCCGTCGTACGGCACGCCCTGGAGGAGTACGTCAGGGAGGTCGAGCGGGCCGCCGGGTACCGGCACGTGTACTCGCCCGTGCTCGGGAAGCGGGAGCTGTACGAGATCTCCGGGCACTGGTCGCACTACAGCGACGACATGTTCCCGCCGATGCGGCTGGGCGGCGGCGGTGAGGAGAGCCGGGGCGAGGAGCTCGTGCTGCGGCCCAGCCTCTGCCCCCATCACGCCCTCATCTACCGCTCCCGCTCCCACAGCTACCGCGAGCTGCCGTTGCGGATGGCGGAGTTGGGCGGGATGTACCGCTCCGAGCCGTCCGGTGTCCTCGGCGGTCTCACCCGCGTCCGGTCCATCCAGCTCAACGACGCGCACATCTTCTGCACCCTGGAACAGGCCGCGGCGGAAGCCCGCGCCGCCCTCGACCTCATCGGGAAGGCCTACGCCGACCTCGGCATTCGAGCGAGCAGGTACCGGCTCTCCCTCCCGGGCGACTCCGGCAAGTACGTCGCCGACCCCGGGCTCTGGCGCCGCGCCACCGCTCTCCTCGAAGAGGTCCTGGACGGCGTCGAGCACGAGTCCGTGGAGGGCGAGGCCGCCTTCTACGGCCCCAAGATCGACGTACAGATCACCGACCCCGCGGGCCGCGAGTCCACCCTCTCCACCGTCCAGATCGACTTCCACCAGCCCGAGCGGTTCGACCTCCACTACATCGGTCCGGACGGCGCCAGGCATCGCCCGGTGATGGTCCACCGCAGCATCATCGGGAGCGTGGAGCGACTGGTCGCCCATCTCGTCGAGGCGCACGGCGGCGCGTTCCCGGTGTGGCTCGCTCCCGTGCAGCTCGTGGTCCTGCCGGTGGGCGACGCCCAGGAGGAGCGGGCCCTGGAGGTCGTACGGCGGGCCGAGGCGCGCGGCATCCGGGCCGAACTGTCCGGCCCCGGCCACGGCACCCTCGGCGCCCGCGTCCGCGCCGCGCGCCTCGTGCCCTACCAGGCGGTGATCGGGGAGCGGGAGGCCGAGGCCGGCTGTGCGGCCGTACGGCTGCGGGACGGACGCAGGCCGGGAGCCGTGCCCGTCGACGACCTGCTGGAGCGGGTCGGTGCCCGGGCCGGTGATCGCGGGGCCGAACTCTGGGCGGCTGCGTAAGGTCGGATCCGTACGCCGGCGACGTACGCCGAGGCCGTACGCCAGTGACGAAAGGACCCGCCGTGACCGGACAGCCCATCCCGGTGATCATCGACTGCGACACCGGTGTCGATGACGCCCTGGCCCTGCTGTTCGCCGTACGTCATCCGGGCATCGACCTGCGCGCGGTCACCTGTGTCGCCGGGAACACCGACGTCGACGGGGTGGTCCGCAACACACTGACCGTGCTGGAGCAGGCCGGGGCCGGGGACATCCCGGTCGCCCGGGGCGCCGCCCGGCCGCTGCTCGAGCCGGTGCGCACCGCACAGCATGTGCACGGCGCCGACGGCATGGGCGATCTGGGGCTGCCCGCGCCGACCCGGGTGGCGGTGGACGTGGACGCGGTGACCCTGCTCAGGCGGGAGATCCTCGCCTCGCCCAGGCCGGTCACCCTCGTCCCCACCGCGCCGCTGACGAACATCGCCCTGTTGCTGCGCACCCACCCCGAGGTGGTGCGCAACATCGAGCGGATCGTGTTCATGGGCGGCGCGGTGGCGACCGGGAACGCCACACCGGTCGCCGAGTTCAACGTCTGGCACGACCCCGAGGCGGCCGCTGTACTGCTCACCGCGGGGGTGCCGATCACGATGTACGGCCTGGACGTCTTCGAGCGGGTCGTCGTCCCGGCCGCCGACGTCCAGCGCCTGAGGGCGAGTTCGGAACCCAGCCTCCGCATGGCCGGCGAACTCCTCGCCCACCGCGACCCGGCCACCTCCGGCGACCCCACCCCCACCGGCGGTCTCGGCGACGCGGGCGCGGTGTGCGCGGTCGTCGACCCGGGTGGCCTGACCACCGAACTCCTCCCGGTGGAGGTCTCGTTGACCCCCGGCCCGACCCGCGGCCAGACCGTCGTCGACCGCCGCCGCCGTCCCGGTGAGTCCGAGATCCACGAGGGCGGACGCGAAGTGACCCTCGTGGACGTGGGCCTGGACGTGGACGTGGAGCGGTACGTGAAGCTGTGGCTGACGGCGGTGGAGGGGGTCTAGTCACCCGCTCCCCGACGTCACGGCCCTCAGGAGCCGCTGACGCCCCACCGCTGCTCCACCTTCGCGAGCCGCCAGTAGGCGATCGCCGCCGCCCACACCACCACGAACAGGCCGACGATGACGTAGCCGACGTTGTCGAGGTCGATGTCGGCGATCCAGGTGGTGAGGGCGTCGGTGAGGTCGAACTTGTCGTGCAGCACTCCGACGAGCTCGATCGTGCCGATGAAGAAGGCGACCGCGATGGACAGCCCGGTGATGGCGAGGTTGTAGAAGACCTTGCGCACCGGGTTGGAGAAGGCCCACTGGTAGGCGAAGTTCATGAAGGTGCCGTCGAGGGTGTCGAACAGGCTCATGCCGGCGGCGAAGAGGAGGGGGAGGCAGAGGATCGCGTACCAGGGGAGTCCGGCCGCCGCGCCCGACCCGGCCATCACCATGAGCGTGACCTCGGTGGCCGTGTCGAAGCCGAGCCCGAACAGGAAGCCCAGCGGGTACATCTGCCCCGGCCGGGTGATGGACCTGGTGAGCCGCCCGAGGATCCGGTTCATGAAGCCCCGGGAATCCAGGTGCTGCTCCAGCTCCTTCTCGTCGTACGACCCCGCCCGCATGGCCCGGAAGACCTTCAGGATGCCCAGCAGGGCGACCAGGTTGAGGGCGGCGATGAGGTAGAGGAACGTGCCGGAGATCGTCGTACCGAGGAAACCCAGGACCTGGTGGGTGCTGGAGCCCTCGTTCATGACCTTGCCGGCGAGCTGGGTGCCGCCCGCGATGAGCGCGGCCAGCAGCACGACGACGCTGGAGTGGCCGAGCGCGAACCAGAACCCCACCGACACCGGCCGCTTGCCGTCGGCCATCAGCTTGCGGGTGGTGTTGTCGATCGCGGCGATGTGGTCGGCGTCGAAGGCGTGCCGCATGCCGAGGGTGTAGGCGGTGATGCCGAGACCGATGCCGAAGGCCTTGTCTCCGACCTCGTAGTGCCCCGGGACGACGAGAAGGAAGAGGATGCCGAACGCGAGGACGTGCAGGGCGGCTATCGCGGCCATCAGACCGACCGTCTTCACGGTGTCCTCGCGCCGCCAGCGGAAGGAGGAGTCGGCGGCGGTGTCGGCCAGGGCAGGTTCGGTCATACGGTCAGCTCCAGCACCTCGTGGATCAGTTCCTGACGTGCCGTGGCCGGTCTCCTGGCTTACGGGTCGTGCGTGTGCGCGCCTGCCTTCCCAGTCGTGCGACCAGTGGCTTCAAGGGCACGGACACTTCCCGATCACAGTGGCGAGGGCCGCACCGGACTGGACCCTTGAGGGGTCGTCACCGGCTTCCCGAGCACCACGGCCCGCCCACCGTAGGCGGGGGCCGGGTCTCCTGCATAGCTGCACACCTGCGCAGGTATGGAAGATCACACAGGGCGGCCGCGTCTCGCGCGTGCCTGCGAGGATGAGCCCATGCACCTCGTCCCGGCCGACCGAGCCGACCGCCGCACCATCGACGGGCACCGGGTGTGCGACGCGATCGCCGCGATCGGCGACCCGGGACACGTCCGCACCTGGTCCGACCGCTTCGCCCTCCTCGCCGACCCGAACCGCCTGTCCCTCCTCCTCGCCCTGCACCGGACCGGCCCACTGGCCGTCTCCGACCTCGCGATCGCGACCGGCATGAACGACCCGGCCGTGTCGCAGGCGCTACGGCTGCTGCGGGCCGCCGGGGTCGTGGCGGGCGAGAAGGAGGGCCGCGTGGTGCGGTACCGGGTGGTGGACGAGGAGGTACGGGGGCTGTTGGGGCAGGTGCCCTGAGGATCCGGTCAGGAGCGCGTGCGGTCCAGGGACCGTATGAAGGTGGTCCAGGTGTCGGGGACGACGTGGAGTATCGGGCCGTGGGGGGCCTTGGAGTCGCGGACGGCGACGGTGCCGGGACGATTGCGGGCGACTTCGACGCACTCGCCGTTGCCGCTGCTGTGGCTGGACTTGGCGAACTCGAAGTGCGGCACGGTTCACAGCTCCTTGCGGATGCGTTCGATCAGCTCGACGGAATCCTGAAGGGCGAGTCCGTTCCTTGCGATCCGCTCGAACTTGTTGTTGTGACGGGCGGCGTCCGCCTCGCTCTCCAGCCACAGCGTAGACGAGGTCGTGTCCATGTAGACCACGTCCATCGCGCCGGGTTCGGCGAAGGAGACGACGCTGAAGGCACTGGTCATGCCGGGGTGGGAGCCCGCGAGGAACGGAACCACCTGAAGTTTGACGTTGGGCAGCCGAGAGGCCTCGACCAGGTGCGCCAGCTGGCTCCGCATGACCTCACGCCCGCCGACCAGTTGGCGTAGCGCCCCCTCTCCGACAACGGCCCACAGGTCGAGCGGACTGCTGTCCGTCAACCGCCCCTGCCGGGCGACCTTCGCCTCCACGAACCGCTCGATCTCCCCCGGCTCGTCCCAGTCGGCGTTGCCGATCGCCAGCGCCCTGGCGTAGTCCGGCGTCTGCAACAGGCCCGGGACGAAGGCCCCCTGCCAGGTCCGGACGCCGGTCGCGATGTCCTCCAGGGCCACGTACTCCACCAGAGAACGCAACTCGGGGTACTGGTTCCACCACCCCTTGGCCTTGCGGCGCTCCCGGTCGGTCCTGGCGAGGCTCAACAGCCGCTCCAGGGGCTTCGGGTCGGTCACGCCGTACAGCTCGCACAGGGTCTTGATGTCGGGATCGCGGAACGGGACCCACCCGCGCTCCATCTTGGCCACCTTGGCGGCCGTCGCCGACAGCGCCTCCGCAGCCTGCGGCTGGGTCAGGCCGGCCCGGTCCCGGAGCCTCAGCAGTTCACCGCCCAACTTGCGCGCGAGGACGGTGGATACGCGCGTTCCGCGCGTGAACTGGCCTGTGGACACCTCGGGTCACCTCCTGGTCGCGGCCAGTGTGCGGTTCACCGGAGCGACAACACAAGCCACACAGGAGACATATTTCCCCGAGACTGCTTGCGCATACAGCGAGCGCGCCACTACCGTCAGTACTCGATCGGCCACTAAAGGCAACCATTTGACGGAAGAGCACCGTGCTGTCCGCACGGCGAAGCCACCGCGACTCCCCACACCCAGGAGGACTCCGTGACCGACTCCTGCCCTCCCCGCCCTCCCAAGTCCTACGACCGCCACGACGAGGTCAGTTACACCCCGTACCCGCGCAGCGTCACCCTCGCCCGCAGACACGTCGCCGGACTCGCCGTCGACTGGGGCCATCCCGCCCTCGCCGGCGACGCGGCTTTGCTGGCAAGCGAGTTGTGCACGAACGCGTTGCTCCACGGCTGTCTACGAGACCGCCTCTTCCGCGTCGAGACGTCCCTCACCGCCACCGCCCTCCGCGTCGCGGTGACCGACCCGAGAGGCGAACGCCTCCCCGGTACCCGACCACCCCACCCCGACGACCAGTTCGGCCGGGGCCTGCTCATCGTCCGCGTCCTGGCCGGTCGTTGGGCGGTGGAGAAGCTCACGGTCGGCAAGACGGTATGGGCGGAACTGGACATCCCGGAGAAGCGCGACGAGTTACCGCCATTCGCCCAGGTCAGCGCTTGAACTGGCGCCACATGAGCGCGGCTTACCCCGCTGATGGCGTCGACGTGCGCCCGCGCGCAACCGGCGACCCGGCACGCGCCTTCCCTGTCGGCGAAAGCCGAGCCACGGTTCCTGGAGCTCCACGTAGTGCGTGTCGCGACCGGAGGGGGAAGCAGCGTGGCCAAGTGTGGTGCTCCGACCAAGACAGGCGGTCGATGTCAGCGGAAGGTGGTAGGCGGCACCTCCCGGTGTCCAGTCCATCAGGGACCGTGGTCTGCCTACGGTGTGGCGCAACGCAAGGAGAAGGAAGCCAAAGAGAAGAAGCGCAGGATCCGCAAGAAGCGCTAGCCCGGACTCAACGCCTCTGGGCCGCGCCCGGATCAAACTCCTGCAGCGCTGCTCTCCCAGCTGTGCCGGAACCGCATCGAGCGCGCCGTCGGCTATCCGCACGAATCACATAGGCCCGTCGAAGGCAGTTGGACGAAGCAGCGCTCACAGATCTGGGCGGGCTTGTCGGTGCGCTCGCGGCGGCGTTCGACAGTGGCTTGCAGTCTGGGAGCCAAAGCCGCCACACCGCCATCGGGCGGCATGGTTGCCCCGAAGTGACGGTAGCAAGCAAGGCGGGCGTCGGCAGCGTGGTGCTCACGCTCCAGTTCGTCGTCCACCGGGGGCTCTCCGGCGACCGCCAGAACTTCCTTGTATCCGCTGCCCACTTTGCCGTCGCCCGTGTGGACCACCAGCGCTGTCAGCGGTGGATCGCCGCGGCGATCGGCTTCACGCACCACCCAGCCCAGGACCGGACCGATCCAGTTGTGCAGGAGGGTCCTGGTCCGGATTCCCGTCCGACTCTGGATCTCTTCCGCCAGCTCCTTGTAAGTGATCACCGCGTGGTACGTCTGCGCTACGCCTACGAGGATCGAGTACGCCTCTGCACCCCAGGCTTCACGTGCTTTCTGGCCCGTCGGCTTGGCAATGCCGACCACGGGCTCGGATTCCTCGGGCCCCATCCCCACCCCGCCGCGCTCTCGATCCATGGCACTCTCCTGCATCCTCCCCTACGCCGACGAGTCCACCGGCAGCGCCGGACGGCGCACGGTCTTCGTCAGCCCCGCAGCATCGCGATGCCGAACGCGGAAGCCACCACGGCGGCGGCCCACAGCGCTGCGGCGGCGGACGAACGGTTGGGACTCCAGCGGAACGCGCGCCGATCCTCCGGATGCCCGCGGGCGCCGTCGCGGACGTGGGCGCGCAGGGCGTCCTCGCACACCTTCGAGAAGTCGAAGAGGGCGTCCCACAGAGATCCGTCGAACCAGTACAGGGCCACCGTCTGGCCGCCGTACGTCTTCAGCTTCAGGGTGTTTCCCCGCCCTGTCGAGGATCGACGGATCCGTTCCACGGCCGCGCATGGCACGACCACGTGACGGAACACGCCGTAACGAACGATCTCGCCGGGCCGCAGCACCAGACGGAGCAGGGAGAAGTGCCAGAGCACGGCAGCCATGACGAAGCAGACGGCCGAGCCGAACCCCGAGTCCTGCGGGCGCCGCGGAGGAACGCCGACCGCGTGGAACGCGACGAGCACCCCCATGACGGCGAAGCCCGCGGCGACGGAACGCGCCGCCAGCACACGCAGCCAACGGCGCAGCACGATCTCACCGCGCCTGTTCGGACCGTACGCCCGAGTCCTCTGCATCAGGGGAGTGGCCGGCCCGTACCAGTCCCCGAGTGCGGTCTCCCACAACGACTCCGACACACCGGGACCGTATCGGCCCGGTACGTCGGCGTGGACCATCGGGAGACAAAAGTTGCCCCACCTCGTGGCTGCGGCCGACCCGGGGCGGTCAGAACCAGTGCAGGCAGTGCGGCGGGCGGTCGGTGCGGAAGAGGGCGTCGGCGAGGGGGGCCGCGGACGGGTGGTGGGCCCGGATGTGGCCGGCGCGCACGAGTGTGCTCGGGGCGGTGCCGCCGAGGTAGACCGAGCCCAGGTCGCGCACGTCCAGGGACAGGTCGGGCTCCCGGTCGGTGGGGACGCAGTCGGCCTTGCCGTCGCGGACGGTCAGCAGGTGGCGGCCGTGCTCGCCGAGGAACGGGTCCGTCACGTCGAGGACGAGTTCCCCGTCCGTGAACCAGGCGCGCGCGGTCAGCGCACGCGGCACGTCCAGCAGCCGCACCCAGAGCCAGTCCGACTCGTCGCTCACCTTGCCGCCGCGGAAGTCCGCCAGCTGCCAGCGCAGGGGGTGATCGGGCGGGACCTGCTTGAACACGACCTTGGTGACCAGGTCGTGCTCCAGGACGAACCGGGCCAGGGCCGTGAAGACGGTGTCGTCGCAGGCGATGGTCTCGTCGACCGTCAGGGTGCCGGAGTCGACCGAGTAGCTGGCGTAGCCGTCCGGGACGCCGTCCGCGTCGCGGTGGACCGCGATGTAGCGCGGCGCCGGCGAGATCGGGGGCTGCCCCGCGCGCAGGGCCCACCAGCGGTGCGGCCGGGACAGCGCGCCGGGACGGGTGCGGCGGTACCGGTCGTAGACCTCCTCCAGGATCTCGCCGCACTCGGCCCGCCGCAGCACCTCGACCGAGCCGTCGCGGGATCCGTCGTGCGATCCGTCGCGGGATCCGTCGTGCGATCCGTCCTCCGAGCTCGCGGCCGGGCCGGGCGACTCGGTGTCGGCCGCCGCGCGTGCCCGGGGCGCGGCGAAGTCGGCCTCGTGGCGCTGCACCGTCAGCTTCGTCGTGTACGTCGCCGGTCCGTAGCCGAACCTGCCGTAGATCGTGGCCTGGGAAGCCAGCAGCACGGAGAGGAACTCCCCGCGGTCCCGCGTCTCGGCCAGCTGATGCCGCATCATCGCCGTGAGCACGCCCCGGCGCCGGTGCGAGGGAAGGACGCCGACGGCGGTCACCCCGGGGACCGGGACGAGGGACTCACCGGGCAGGGTGAGTTCGAAGGGGTACGCGGCGGCGGTACCCACGGGCCGTCCGTCCGCCGCGCGGGCGAGCAGGCAGCGGTCCTTCTCGAGGGCCGACCACCACAGGCCGCCGCCGTCGGTCGGGGTCCCCGGAAAGAGCCCGAACGCGGCATGGACGGTGTCGACGAAGACGTCGAAGTCCTCATCGGTCGCGGAACGTATCTCCATCGCCGCCGCTTCCTCCTCGCAACACGGGCACCACGAAGCGTGGTGCCCGGCCACAGTGCAGCGCCGACCGGGTGGCCACGGCAAGTGAATTACGGCCGGCCCGCGGCAGCCCGGCCCGTCCACGGGCCGCGCACCCCGTAACCCATACGGCCCGGACCGCTGGTGACCTCCAGGAACCCGGTGATCACTTGAAGCATGACCCCGCCCCGCGCCGCCCGCGCCGTCGCCTCCGCCCTCGTCCTCGGCGGGCTCCTCGCCGCCACCGGCTGTTCCGCGCTCTCCACACCGCCCACCGCACCCAAGCGGCCGATCACCCGGCCCACCAGCGCCCCTCCGCCGTCCCCGAAGGCGTCCTCGTCCGCCGCCGCCACGACCCTCACCGCGGCCATGGCGCAGGCCGCGCTCGTCACCGACGCGGATCTGGGTGAGCCGTGGATGCCGACCCAGGGCACGGCCACCTGGCACGACGGGGTGCTGAAGGCGAAGGCCGACCGGCGGGCGTGTCAGCCACTGCTCGACTCGCTGTACGCGGACGAGCTGTTCGGGGCCGACGCCGAGCCCCGCGCGGTCGCCGGGATGGACGACGAGTGGAACCAGGCGCAGATGCGGTACCAGGTGCTCGCGCGTCCGCCGGCCGAGATCGACAAGACCTTGACCTGGCTCAGGGGCCTGCCGCGCAAGTGCGCCCAGTTCGCGGCCACCACGACCACGGGGGCCGTCCTGGGTGTGCAGGTCAGCGACCTGCCGTTGCCGGAGGCGGGGGACGCCCGCCAGGGGCTGCGGGTGCTGCTGACCGGGCAGTCACCGGACGGCGAGCCGACGACACTCACGCTGGACGTCGCCGCGCTCCGGGTGGGGGAGGACGCGATCAGCGTGACGAACGGCGGCTTCGGCGACGTCCAGGCGGAGGCCACGCAGACGGTCGTACAGCTGGGAGCCGAGCGGCTGACGGAAGTGCGGAGGCAGGGCCGGGTGCAGGTATGAGCCGTCGGAGGGCCAGGGTGACCCGGGCTGGTCGTGGGCGGCGGGGCGTCGGGCTGCCTCGCCGCGCGGCCCGCCAGGCACGGGGGTTCGGCCCTCCGGAACCCGCACGCGCCCTTCACAGACCACGCACCCATTCATTACGGTCGTCGATGACGGTCAGGGAGCGGCCGCACAGCATCGCGTGCTGAAGCCTCCTGCGCGCCCTTGTCCGTTCCCCTCCCCACCGACCGGGCCCCGCCCGAGCAGCACGGCGCCGTGCTCACGGTGCCGTGTCCCACATCCCCGTTCCACGTCCCCGTTCCGCGACGCCGACCGGGGCGACTCCCGCCGTCCCGAGCGGGCCGGGGACCTTCCGGGAGGACCGCGCGCGACGTGCCGCGCGTCCTCCCAAGGCGGCCGCCGCCGACCGAACGGCGGCGGCCGCCCCGGAACCCCGTTCAGCGCGTCCCCGGCACCCCGTTCAGCGCTTCTCGTACGGATCCGCCGGCTCGGTCACCCGCCGCACCGCGCTCGCGTCCACCACCGGTGGCCACGCGCCGTCGGTGCCGAGTGCGCCCTTGGGGTGCCAGGTGCCGGTGACGGTGACCCAGGTGTCGACCGGCGGGGCCCCGTCCGGGGCACCACGCACCTCGACCTTGCTGGTCGTGGCGTCGGCGGCGCAGCAGGTGACGGAGAGCCGGGTGAGGTACCAGGTCCCCTCGTCGCCGTGGGTCACGAACCCGGTCATCCGGACCGTACGGCCCTTCAGGGAGCGCCCGCTGTCGTAGATCGCCCGTGAAGCGAACTCCCCGAGCGTGAGCTCGACCGGGTCCCCGGCGGGCAGGGCGGGAAAGGTCCCGACGCCTTGGGCCGCCCTCTGCGCCGCTTCGCGCTCGGCGCTGTAGGAGCCGAGGGCGGGCGGCGGGAAGAGGAGCAGCGCGAGGGCGGGCAGGGTGAGCAGCCAGGCGATCCGGGGTCCGGCGCCGGCATGCGCGTGGCCGTGATCGGGGTCGTCGCCCTGGTCGTCGCCGTGGCCGTGGCCGTGGCTTCCGGACCTGACGTCACCGTGCCCCTCGGCCCCGGCGTCACCGTGCCCGTCCGCATCCCCCACGACGTCCCGCTCACCCCGCCGTACGACCGCCGTCGCGGCCCCCAGCAGCACCAACACCCCACCGGACGCCACCAGATACGGCCGCAACCCCGCCTGCACGTACCGGAGATACAGCTCGCTGAAGAGTGATATCCGCAGGACCGCCGCGCCGACGAGGGCGAGGAGGAGACAGGAGCCGTAGCGCCTCACAGCAGCCACCACCCCACGAGCACGCTGCTCAGCACGGCCACCGCCCACGTCACGGAGGAGAAGCGGACGGCGAAGGCCCGGCCGAAGGTGCCGGTCTGGAGGGCGATCAGCTTGAGGTCGACCATCGGGCCCACGACCATGAACGCCAGCCGTGCCGTGGGCGAGAAACCGCTCAGGGAGGCCGCCACGAACGCGTCCGCCTCGCTGCACACGCACAGCACGACCGCCAGGACGGCCAGCAGCAGCACCGAGAGCCAGGCCGAACCGGTGAAGAGGTCCAGGACCGAGCGCGGTACGACGATGCCGAAGGTCGCCGCGGCCGCGGCGCCGAGCACCAGGAAGCCGCCCGCGTGCAGGAAGTCGTGCTGGAGCCCGGCGCCGAAGGCCCGCAGTCCGCGGGCGGGCGTACCGCTTGATCGTTTCGGCAGTCGCAGCCACTCCTCGCGCCCGAACCGCGCCCACAGCCACCCCATCACCACGGCCGCGGCGAGCGAGGCGACCAGCCTGCCGAGCACCATCGCGGGCTGTCCGGGAAACGCGACGGAGGTCGCGACGAGCACCACGGGGTTGATCGCGGGCGCGGACAGCAGGAACGCCAGTGCCGCCGCCGGAGCCACCCCCCGCCGCATCAGGCTCCCGGCCACCGGCACGGACGCGCACTCGCACCCCGGCAGGACCACCCCGGCCGCGCCCGCCACCGGGACCGCGAGGGCCTGGTTGCGCGGGAGGAGCCGGGTGAAGACCCGTTCCGGCACGAAGGCGCCGATGGCCGCGGAGACGACCGTGCCGAGCAGCAGGAAGGGCACTCCCTGGACCACGATCGCGGTGAAGACGGTCCACCAGGCGGCGACGGGCGGGGTGTAGAGGTCGAGGGCGAGGGTGGGGCCGAGGACCGAGGCGACGGTCGCGATGGCGACCAGCGCGGCACCGCCGAGCACGACGTACACGAGCCGGCTCAGGCCCCACACGACGAGCCGCAACCCGTCGGCCACCGTCCTCTGGTTCTCCACGCGCCCTGCCCCGCCCGCCCTCTGCCGTCCCCGCGCAGGCTAACCGGACAGACCTGTGCACAGGCCCGGAATCGACACAGAGGGGGCTGTGCGGGCGGGGGGCAGGGGGCGGGGGGCGGGGGCCGAGCATCCGCCCGGCGCGCCCTCACCCGCGCCGCTGCTCGCAGGCCCGGAATCCACACAGCAGGGGCTGTGCGGGGCGGAGGGCCGGGGGCCGAGCATCCGCCCGGCGCACCCTCACCCGCGCCGCCGCTCGCAGGCCCGGAATCCACACAGCAGGGGCTGTGCGGGGCGGAGGGCCGGGGGCCGACCATCTGCCCGGCGCGCCCTCACCCGCGCCGCTACTCGCAGGCGGAATCCACACAGAAGGCCGGGGGCCGGAGCCGACCGTATGCGCCTCGTGCCCTCACCCGGCCCCCGCTCGCAGGCCCGCCCCCCTCACAGAGGCGGCTGTGCCGGGGCCGGGCCCAGGGTGGTGGTGCCGGGGGCCGTGCGGTGTCCGAGGCCCGTCCGGTACGCGTCGAGCGCCGCCTCGACCCGTCCCGTGCGGCGCAGCAGGTCGCCGAGCAGCCGGCACAGGTCGGCCAGGTCACCGGCGGCGCCCGCCCGCTCCAGGAGGCTCAGGGCGCGGACGTAGTGCTCCTCGGCGGCCTCGGTGTCGCGGGCGTCCTCGGCGATGATCCCGAGGAGGCGGTGGGCGGCGGCGGAGTGCAGGGCGCCGCGTTCGGAGCTGAGGTCGCTGAGCACGTCGTGCAGCAGGGCGGCGGCCTCGTCGGACTTGCCGCGCCGATGCAGCACGTCGGCGAGCTCGACGGCGGCCTGGCTGGAGTAGAGGGCGGCCCGCTTGGCGGAGAGCATGGCGAGGGCCTGCCTCAACTCGGCCTCGGCACGCTCCAGTTCGCCGTTCTGCGCGCAGACGTAGCCGCGCATCCAGTGACAGTTGGCGAGTTCGGTGCGGATCTGGAGCTGCCGGTACAGCTCGGCGGCCTTGGCCAGGGAGGCGTCGGCCTCGGCGAGGCGGCCCTCGGCGAGCAGGGTACGGGCGACGGAGCGGTGCATCCGGGCGACCAGGGCGGGGTCGCCGGACTGCGGGGCGAGGGCGAGGGCGAGTTCGGCGGCCTGGGCGGCGCGGGCGTGGGCGCCCATGTCCATGTAGGGGCCGATGACGCTCGCGTAGAGGAGGAGCAGGGCGTCGGGGTCGTGGAGGCCACCGCGGTTGAGCTCGTCGATGGTGGACTCCAACAGGTAGACGGAGTAGCGGAGTTCACCGGTGAGGTAGTGGGCGAGGGCTCGTCCGCGCAGCGCGGGGACCCGGGCGGGCAGCGGGACGTCGTCGCCGAGGGCCTTCTCGGCCCGCTCGAAGTACAGGCGTGCGGAACCGAGTTCGCCCGTCTCCACGGCGCACTCGCCGAGTCCGAGCAGGGCGGCGGCCCGCACCTCGGCGAGGTCGAGCGCGTCGGCCTCGGCGAGGAGCCGGGAGTACTGCGCGGCGGACTCCTCGGCCTCCCCGGTGGCAAGGGTGCGCTGGGCCTCGGTGAGGCGCAGGCGCAGATCGGTGACGAGATGGGCCGGACGTCCGGTCGCCAGTTCGTCGAAACCGACGCCGAGGCGGTCGGCGAGATGCCGCAGCGCGTCGTCGGAGGGCCGCACCCGCCCGGACTCCAGGGTGGAGATGTAGGCCGGTGTGTAGGCCGGTTCGGCCAGCTGTTTCTGTGTCAGCCCGCGTTCGACCCGCAGCTGCTGCACCCGTCGCCCGATGACGCCCGGGTCGTCCCGCTCCGACATGGCCAACTCCCCAAGCCCCTCTTGCCGTTCGGCTCCCGCAGCCCCTAGGTTAAACGGCGTATTAACCCTGCTTAATACGCCGTCACCGCCATGGGTACTCACCGCCACCGCTGCGAGGTCGCCGTGCTCGAACGCACCAGCACCACCGCGCGTTACGCCAGGGGTTTCGCCGCCGCGGTCGTGGCCGTGGCCACGCTGGTCCTGGCGGCCAACGCGGGGCCGACGAAGGCGTCGGGGGAGCGACCGGCCGGGCAGGCGGAGCAGGTGCGGCAGGCATCCGGACACACGGCGGAATGAGACCGGCCCGGGACCGTCACCTCCCGACGGTCTCCGGGCCGAGCGTCATGTCCCCGAGGCTGCGGGGCTCAGAGCTGGAACTCCGCCGGCGGGACGCCGAGGGCCGCGCACGCCTCCCTGAGGATCGCCTGCTCGGCCTGGGAGAAGTGGCCGTCGGCACCGGCGATGACGATGCCCGTCTGGATCACCGCACGCGCCTCGGTGGGCTTCTTGGCGGCCTTGGCGATCTCCTGGAGCGCCTCGGCCTTGCCCTGCGGGAAGTTGCGGGTCAGCTGGTCCACATGCTTGTGGAAACGCTGGCGCAGCTGCTCCGGCGGGAAGTTCTGCAACACCTCGTTGCCGAGGATCAGCGACTCCATCTGCTGCATCTCGGCCGCGTCCACCTGGCCGTCCGCGGCCGCGACCAGGGCGCACATCGCCATGCTGGCGTCCCGGTAGGCGCCGCTCTTCAGCTCCGTCTTCAGGGAGCCGAGCTGGGTCTTCAGCACGCCGACGAGCTGGGCGCGCGAACCGCCGCCTCGCGAACCGCCGTGTCCGGCACCGCCGTGCCCCGCGCCGCCGTGTCCGGCACCGCCGGTCGTCGTGCCGCGTGCGCCCTGCGCCTGCTGCTGCAGGTTCTTGGCCTGGTCCTTGAGCCGGTCGAACAGTGCCATTGACGTCACCTCGGTACTCGTCTGAGTGATCTCATCCGGTCAACGGACGCGCCCGGGTAAAGGTTCCACCAAGTTCCGTCGGCGGATCTCCCGGTACCCGGCGTCCATGGTCAGACCCCCACCCGGGTGACACCCTGATCGCCATGACCTCTGCCGCCGCCCGCACCGCACTGATGCTCACCGCGGACCTCCCGGTCCCCGACCTGGAGGACCTCTACCGGGACCTGCACCGCCATCCCGAGCCGGCGTTCGAGGAGCACCGGACGGCGGCCCTGTTCGCCGGGCGTCTGAAGGCGGCCGGTTTCGAGACGGCCGAGGGCGTCGGCGGCACCGGCGTCGTGGGCGTCCTGCGCAACGGCGACGGGCCGACCGTCCTGCTGCGCGCCGACATGGACGCGCTGCCGGTCGAGGAGCGGACCGGGCTGCCGTACGCCTCCGAGCGGCCCGGGGTGATGCACGCCTGCGGGCACGACCTGCACGTGACGTGGCTCGCGGGCGCGGCGAGGGCGCTCGCGGACGGCCGGGACACCTGGTCCGGAACGCTGCTCCTGGTGGGCCAGCCAGCCGAGGAGACCGGCGGCGGGGCGGCCGCGATGGTCGCCGACGGGCTCTACGACCGCTTCCCGCGCCCCGACGTGCTGCTCGGGCAGCACGCGGCCCCGGGACCGGCGGGCCTGTACCCGCACGTGCCCGGGCTGATCATGTCGGCGACGACGGACGTCGAGATCGTCGTGCACGGCCGGGGCGGGCACGGCTCGCGCCCCGAGACGACGGTCGACCCGGTCGTCACGGCCGCCTACATCGTCACGCGTCTGCAGACGGTCGTCAGCCGGGAGATCAAGCCGCGCGAGCCGGCCGTGCTGACCGTGGGCCGGATCGAGGCCGGCACGGCGGCGAACGTCATCCCCGCCACCGCCCGCATCTGTCTCAATCTGCGCACCCAGTCCGAGGCGGTCCGGGACCGGATGCTGGCCGCGATCCGCCGGATCGCCGAGGGCGAGTGCCATGCGGCGGGCTGCCCGCGCGAGCCCGAGGTGACCCTGGGCGGCTCGTTCCCGGTCACCGTCAACGACCCGGACACCGACCACCGGATCGCCGCCGTGCACCGCGAGGTCTTTGGCGAAGGCACCGTGTTCGACCCGGGCCCGGCGATGGGCAGCGAGGACTTCTCCCTGCTCGCGCCCGGCGCACTCCCGTACTCCTACTGGTTCGTGACCTGCACCCCGGCGGCGGTGTGGGACGCGGCGCCGGGTGCGGACCTGATGGAGAAGTTCGACGCCGTCCCCAGCAACCACAGCCCCCACTTCGCCCCGGACCTGTCGACGGTGGCGCCGGGAGTGCGGACGCTGGTGTCGGGGGCGCTGGCGATGCTCGGCTAGAACGGGGTCGCCTGCAGCTCCCGCAGCTGCTTGCGCACGTTCTCCAGCGCGCCGGGGCGGCGGCCCGGGACGCGGGTGCGCAACGGGGCGAGCAGGGCGCCGAGTTCCTGGGCCCGGGCCTTGTCGCGTACCTGGCCCCACTGGTGGTGGGCCCGGTCGACGGCCTTCTCCACAGCCGGTGAGTCCGGGGCCTGTCCGGCGGCGAGCCGGGTCTCGGCCACGGTCAGCCAGATCCGGCAGCTGCGCGCCGAGTCCTTGGCGAACATCGAGAGATCCGCCCGGACTTCGGACCAGTGCAGGGCCTGCTCGGAGGCGGGTCCGTGAGCCCGTGCGGCGGCCTCCTCGTGCGCGCCGGCGACGGCGTCGGCGTCCTGGTGCCGTCCGGCCTGGACAGCGGCGGCGATGTACGTGTGGGGATCCACCGGTTGCTGCTGAGGAGGCTGGGCCGGGACCACCGGGACCACCGGGACCACCGGCCGGTCCGGCTCCTGGGGGCGAGGCCGTTGGGGCGGATGAGGAGGCCTGGCGGCGAAGCCCGCGGGAGCGGCCACCGGCATCGGCGGCGCCGACAGCACCACGTCCCCGTAGGCGTCGGGGCCCAGCCGGGTGAACGCCTGCTGATGCAACTGTTCCACCGGCGGACGCCAACCGCTGCGCAGAATCGTCGCGATCGTCTTCATGTACGCCGGTGCGGCCACCGTACGGCGGGACGGCGGCGGTGCGATCCGGCCGAACACCGCGTTGTTGCGCCCGGAGTCGAGCGCGTGCGTCCGCAGCAGGCCCCAGGTCTCCGGGTCGGCGTGCAGATCGAGGAAGAGGGTCGTCGAACCCGGCGGACGCAGCCGGAACTCCTCGCGGATCCACTGCCAGGGCAGCGCGGTGTAGCGCACGGTGGCGGGCGTGGTGCGGGCCAGCGCGAGGTGCGGCAGGTGCTGGCGGCGGTCCAGGGCGAGCTGGCCCGCGATGAACACGGTGAGCGGGCCCGGTGCGGCCGCGACGGCGCGCAGCCGGGTCAGGACGGCCTGCGGTTCCAGGGGGTCGGCGAGCTCGACGACGTTGGCGGTGTCGGTGCCGGAGAGCACGGCCGGCGGCACGGCCGCGAGGACGGGAAGCACGGACGCCGCGTCCACCAGGCGGCTCCTGCCCACCGGTGAGGCGGCGAGCAACAGCACGGTTCCGGGCATCGGTCCCTCCCCATCCCCCGTCGATCACTTACGGCAGCACCGTAACCGCTGCGGCTGCGAAGAGGAGTTGTCAGGATGGCAAACGTCCCTTTCCTGCCCGCTCGTCGGCCCCGCGCACCGCGAGGACGGCATTCGACTTGCCAGGGCCCCTTCCCAGGTGTGCTCTGGTATTCGGGGGCGTATCGGGGTGGGGAGAGAGGAGTGCTCTCATGGCTCATGCGGCACCCGCGGGCGGGTTCGCCCGGACACCCGACGTCTTCGGCGCCAAGGTGCACACGGCCGCCAGGTACGGCGTCCCGGTCGTGCTCGGGCTGGTCTACGGCTACTGGGCCGCGGCGAACCGCCGTGACGGTGGGCCGATCACCGGCTGGAACGTGCTGTTCGGCTGTGTGACGGCGGTCGCGTTCATCGTGCTGTGCATCGCCGTGGCGACGTTCGCCCCGCTGCTGGAACGGGAACTCCACTCGGCCGTGAAGTCCGGCTTCGCCGGGGCGGCCGTCGGGTTCCTGTACAGCCAGACCGGGGAGAGCGTGCTGCGCTCCACGGTCCTGGGGCTGGCGGTCGCGGCGGGCGTCTTCGTCGTGTTCTTCTACCGCTACTACACACACGAGGACGCCGAGGGCAACCGGATCAGCTAGCGCAAGCGCGTGGGCCCCGGCCGGCCGGCCGGGGCCCACGCGCTTGCCTCATCCGGTCGCGGTCCAGGTCCAGGAGCCCGAGAAGCTGAAGGTCACGGAGCCCGAAGCCGCCCAGGAGTCGGAGCCGGAGTCCCAGTTCGGGTCGCTCCAGTCGGCGTTGTTCCAGGTGTCGTTCTTCCACTGCGGACACGGGTCCGCGCAGGTCGGCACGGAACGTCCGGCGGTGTCGACGAACTCGGCGCTGACCCAGCCCTCGGCACCGGTGAACCAGTACCAGTACGGGTTGCCGTTGACGCTCTGTCCGCGGACCATGCACTCGATGCGGTCCTGACTGCCCGGTGCGAGCTGGTCGACGATCGCCGAGTGGGTGGTGGGCGCGTCCCGCACGTTGAGCGTGGTGCGGGAGACGATGGTGCCCCAGATCGGACCGCCGCCACCGTGGCCTTCGGCTTGGGTGGGCGGGGCCGCCGCGAACGTGCCCGCCGCCGGGACGGCGAGCGTCGCGCCGGTGAGCATGGCCACGGCCAGGGTCCGCAGGGCCGTAGTGGTGCGCATGGATCGGCCTCCTTCTCCCCTGTTCCCCCTTGATCCATGAGACACCCGTTCGGGTGAACCCTCCACCGGAGGGCCTAATCCGCAGCTCCACGGCTCGCGCGGCCGCCTTCGGCGGTCTTGCCTGAAGGGGTGACCTCCCGTGTCCGTGGCGCCCTGTCGGCCGCCCTGATCGCCGTGGCCTGTCTCCTGGTGCCCTTCGGCGCGCCGGCGGCCTGGGCGGCGTACGGCATCGCCGATCCGGGCCGGTACGTCGGCGCGATGGCACCGCCGGCCGCCGACCCCGCCGTACGGGACGCGATGGAGGACGAGGTCGACGGGCCGCTGCAGCCCTTCGTGCACGACTTCGCCCGCACCCCGGCCTACCCCGCCGCGTGGGACGCAGGCAACCGGGCCGTGCACGACGCCGTGCTGAGCGCGCTGCACGACGACAGCCGTCGCGAGGTGACCGTCGACCTGGCCGAGGTGGAGCACCGACTGGCCTACGAACACGTGTCGTTGGACCTGCCCCGCACCCGGGTCGCCGTGCTCCCGGCCGCCGAACTGGACCGTCTCCGAAAGGGCTACGACGTGCTCGAAGTCGCCGGTTTCTGGCTGCCCGTCACGGCCGCGGCCCTCGCCGCCGCCGGTATCGCGGTCGCCGCCTGCCGCCGCCGCGCCCTGACCGCCACCGCCCTCGGCACGGCTCTCGGCGGCGCTCTGCTCGGCCTCGCCGTCGCCGTGGGCCGCCGTCTCACCCTGACCGATCTGCCCGACCCGGTGCGCCGCCCGGCCGCGGGCGCCGTCTACGACGCCCTGACGGCCACCTTGCGCACGGTCTCCTGGCTGCTGGTGGCGCTCGGCCTGACGGTGGCTCTGAGCTGCTGGCTCAGCGGTCGGTACGGCTCGCTGCGAGCCCGGCGAGCGTCCGCAGTGCCCGTTCCAGATCCGGCACCGCAGCCGACGCGAGCCCAAGTCTGACCGCGTCCGGGGTGCGGCTCGGGTCGACGGCGAAGGAGGGTCCCGGCGTCACGGCGATACCGAGTGCCGCGGCGGCGGCCGTGAAGGTGTCCGCCCGCCAGGGGAGGGGGAGTTGCCACCAGGCGTAGTACGCGCGCGGATCGGACCGTACGGCGAACCCGTCCAGGCATTCGGCCAGCACCCGCTGCCGGTGTGCCGCGTCGGCCCGCTTGGCCTCGACCAGCCGCGCCACGGTCCCGTCCGCCGTCCACCGCGCCCCCGCCTCCAGCGCGAACCGCCCCGCACTCCACCCACCCGACCGCACGGCGTCCGCCACCGTGTCCACCCGCTCCCGCGGTACGACGAGGAAGCCGACCGTGAGCCCGGGCGCGACCCGCTTGGAGAGGCCGTCGACGACGTGGGTGAGGTCGGGGGCGTGCGCGGCGAACGGGTCGTCGGCCTCCGCGAGGAAGGACCAGATGCGGTCCTCCACGACGGGGACGCCCAGGTCGGCCACCACCGAGGCGAGTTGGCGGCGGCGCCCGGGGCTCATGGTGACGGACGTCGGGTTGTGCAGGGTCGGCTGCACGTAGAGGGCCGACAGGGGGGCCGTGCGGTGGGCGGCGGCCACCGACTCCGGGCGCGGGCCGTCCTCGTCCGTGGCCAGCGGCACCAGCGTGATGCCGAGCCGGGCCGCGATCTCCTTGACGACCGGATACGTCAGCTCCTCGACCCCGACCCGGCCGCCCGGCCGCACCAGCGAGGCGAGGGCGGCGGCGACGGACTGGCGGGCGTTGCCGGTGAAGAGGATCCGGGACGGGTCGGGGCACCATCCGGGGGTGGTCAGGAGAGCGGCGGCGGCCTCGCGGGCGGCCGGGGTGCCGGTGGCGGCGGCCGGGCGGAGCGCCTCGGCCAGCACGTCGGGGCGCAGCAGGGGCGCGAGGGCGTCGCCGAGGAGTTCGGACTGGCCTTCCGCGGACGGGTAGTTGAGCTCCAGGTTGACGGGCGTCCCGGCGTCCTCGATGAGCCCCCTGCCGGGCCGCACGGGGGTGGTGGCCTTCACGAAGGTGCCGCGTCCGACCTCGCCGACGACCAGTCCCCGCCGTACGAGTTCGCCGTACGCGCGCTCCGCCGTCGAGGCGGCGATCCCGTGCCGGCGCGCGAACTTCCGCTGCGGGGGCAGGCGTTCGCCCGGGCGGAGCCGTCCGGTGGCGATGTCGGCGGCTATGCGGTCGGCGATACGGCGGTAGTCGTGCACGGGGGCCCCCTGTGATTGCACTGAGGGCAAAGATTTTATTGCACCGAGATGTTGCGCCGACCTAGGGTCGGCGGCATGACGGCGATCCCCCTGGTCCTGGTGCACGGCCATCCCTTCGACCACACGATGTGGCGCCCGCAGATCGAGGCGTTCTCCGCCTCCCGCCCGGTGCTCGCCCCCGACCTGCGCGGCTACGGCACCGCACCCGGCGGGGCCCCCGTCGAGCTCTTCGAGGACTTCGCCGAGGACATCGAGGCGCTGCTGGACGAACAGGGCGTGCCGGCCTGTGTGCTGGCGGGCCTGTCCATGGGCGGCCAGATCGTCATGGACTGCTACCGGCGCTTCCCCGGGCGGATCCGGGGCCTGGTCCTCGCCGACACCTTCGCGGCGGTGGAGACCCCCGAGGGCGTGCGGGCCCGGCACGCCATGGCGGACCGGCTGCTGCGCGAGGGCATGCACGGGTACGCCGACGAGGTGCTGGGGAAGATGGTCGCGCCGTACGCCTCCCCCGAGGTCAGGGCGCACGTCCACGGCATGATGACGGCCACCCGCCCCGAGTCCGCGGCGGCCGCCCTGCGCGCCCGCGCCGCCCGCCCCGACTACCGCGAACTGCTCACCCGCGTCACGGTCCCGGCGCTGGTGACGGTGGGCGCCGACGACACCTACACGCCGGTCGCCGACGCCGAGGCCATGCACACGCTGCTCCCGGACTCGGAACTGCATGTCATCAAGGGGGCGGCGCACCTGCCGAACCTGGAACGGGCGGCGGAGTTCAACACCGTGCTCGGCCGGTTCCTGGCGAAGGTCGACGCCCGCTCGTAGGCTCGGGACGGTGACCCGCCGAGGACTCGGTATCAGCACCGCCGCCCTGCTCTTCGCCGCCGTGAGTGTGGTCCTGGGATGCCGGCTCGCCGACACGGACGGCATCACCCCCGTCCCCCAGCTCCTCGCCTTCCTCCCGTGGCTGCTCGCCCCCGCGGGGGCGGGCCTGGCCCTCGCCCTGCTCACCCGCTGGTGGCCCGGGACGATCTGGGCGGCCGCGGTGCTGGCGCTGCTGGCATGGTTCATCGCGCCTTACGGCAAGGGCACGGAACCGGACGGACGGGCCATCGCCTCACTGACGGTCCTCACCTCGAACGTCGAGTTCGGGCAGGCCACCGACGCCCTCGTCGCCGCCGTGCGCGAGGAGAGACCGGACGTCGTGTTCGTGGAGGAGTGCGAGTACGGCTGCTCGGCGCGACTGCGGCAGGCCCTGTCCGAGAGCCATCCCTACCGGCGGTCCGTGGCGGGCGGCGGCTCCACGGGGTCCGTCCTCCTCAGCCGCTATCCCCTGAAGGCCGCGCCCGGGATCCGGGCCACGATGGGCATGCCGGGGGCCGTCGCCGACGTGAACGGTCACGCCGTACGCCTGCAACTCGCCCACCCGATGCCCCCGCTTCCCGGACAAGTGGATCTGTGGCGCCGGGAGTTGGGTGAGCTGCGGGACTTCGCCGCCTCGGCCGGGTCCGGCCCGACCGTCCTGGCCGGCGACTTCAACGCCTCCCAGGACCACGCGGCCTTCCGCGCGATCCTCGACACCGGTCTGCGCGACGCGGCCCGTCTCGCGGGATCCGGCCGCACACCGACCTGGCCCGCCCGCACCGCCCCGGCGATCGGCGCGCAGATCGACCACGTGCTGGTGTCGGCGGACTTCTCGGCGCGCGACGCCCGCTTCCTGGACCTCGCGGACACCGACCACCGCGCCCTGCTGGTGGACCTCACGCTGCACGAGGCGGGACGACCGGCGCGTTCATAATGACCCCATGTCCCGCATCGGCCTCACCCCTCCCGACTGGCTGGTGCGGAACCTCCGACCGCAGCAGGCACCCGTCAACCGGGCCGCCGTGGCCCGCGCGGCCGTCGCCATGACCCTCCCGCCGGCGATCGGCCTCGCGACCGGCGGTGACGCTGCAACTGCGGGAGTTGGCGGAGGGCCTGCGCGAGGCGGAGTCGCTCTACGAGGTCCGCACCGACCTCACCGGGCCCGCGGGCAGTGTGCTGGAGCCGGTGCGCCAGGAGCTGGCGGGCACGGGCGATCGCGTCACCGCGCTGACCGCGTGCCGGTGCGGGCCGCCCTCTCGTGGTGGGCGGCCCGCACCGGGGTGGGGGGTGGCGGTCAGCGGTCGGACTTGTGCAGGGCCTTGTCCATGGCCGCGGCCAGGCCGTTGGCCCACAGCTGGTTCACCCGGCTGCGCTCGGCGGAGTTCGGGACGGCGTTGGTGCAGGACGTGCCGGGGCCGCCGCCCGACATCAGCTCACTGCACGGCCCGGAGTAGTGGTCCGGCAGACCCAGCACATGGCCGGTCTCGTGCGCGGTGACACGGGTGGAGTCGTACTGCTGGTTCTGCCGGTAGTCCAGGAAGACGTAGCCCCTGCCGTGGCCGTCGGTCGAGGCGAACGAACCGCGCGAGTCGTTGCCCTCGCGGTAGGAGAAGTCGGCGCTCGCCGCCGACCCCGCCTGGAGTCTGACGTTGGACACCGAGCTGTTCCATATCTGGGTGCTGCGGGATATCTGGGCGCTGAACGTGGGGGCGCGGGAGGCGTCGTAGACGACGGTGACGGCCGCGGCGGCGGTCGGGTTCGCGGCCCGCTTCTCGGCCACGGACCTCAGGACGGCCTGGAAGAAGGCGGCGCTGGTGTCCGTCGTCGTGGTCGCGGTGTAGCCGGCCCGGGGTGCCTGGTCCGGCGCCGCCGTCGCGGGAACGGCCGCCGCGGGAACGGCCGTTGCCAGGCCAAGGGCCACCGCTGCGACGGTGAGGGCACAGGTGTGCTTGCGCATCGAGACTCCTTGGTGGGGGGTGAGTCGTCGATGCGAGTGTCGGTGCCTGTGCGTCGGCTGTGATGATGCCAACCGGCGATAGCCCGGCCCTATCACCGGAGTTCGGCACCTCTGGTGCAACCCCTGCCCCCGCCTTACGCTCCGATCGCATGGACCTTGAGGTGAGACACCTCCGCGCGGTGGTGGCCATAGCCGAGACCGGCAGCCTGCACCAGGCCGCCCGTCACCTGGGCGTCGCCCAGCCGTCGTTGAGCACCCAGCTGCGCCGGATCGAACAGGCCCTGGGCGGCGCGCTGTTCGTGCGCACGCGTTCCGGCTGCCGCCCCACCCCGCTGGGCCGGCTGGTCCTCAGCCGGGCCCGCCCCCTGCTGGCCGAGATGCGCTCCCTGGTCGCCGACGCCCGCGCGGCCGCGACGGGCGGCCCGCAACTGCGCGTCGGCTCCACCGCGAGCCGGGCCCTGTCGGGCTGGCTGCGCCGGCTGCGCGCCCGCGGCCAGGACCCCACCCTCCACATGAACGTCTCCCCCAACGCCCTGCTGCACATGGTCGCCGACGGCCAGCTCGACGTGGCCTTCGTGCACGAGGTGGAGGGCTGCCCGCTGCGCATCCCGCGAGAGCTGTGCCTGCGGGTCCTGGTCGAACGCGAGCCGCAGTTCGTGTCGTTGCCCGCCGACCATCCGGCGACCGCGAAACCCGTGGTCGACCTGGTCGACCTGGCCGGGGACCGCTGGATGATCGACCCGACGGTCGACGGCGAATGGGACGCCGTGCAGCGGATGTTCCGCGCGGCGGGCGTCAACCCCGTGGTCCTGCACGGCGATTACCACACGGCCGACGCCCTGGTCGCGACCGGTGAGGTCGTCACCGTCTGCCAGCCGACGCGCGTGCCCCGCCCCGACATGGCGGTACGGCGCCTCCAGGGCGACCCGCTCGGCGTGCGGCTCCTCCTCGCGGCCCGCACCGAGACCGACCTGGACGGGGTCCGTCCCGCACTGGAGGAGGCGTACTGGGAGAGCGCGCGACAGGCACCGGCGTACCGGGAATGGCTGGAAGAGGACGAGCGCCACGAGAGACGCCCGACGGTTCCGGCCATTCCCTGACGGGCGACGCCGTGCGGGGGCTCGCACGCCGACGCCCTGCCGGGCTCAGACGCCGAACTCGCCGGGCTTCAGACATCGACGCCCTGACGGACTCAGATGCCGACAACCTGCCGCGCGCAGACGCCGAACCCGCCGGGGTTCGGACGCCGACGCCCTGACGGACTCAGACGCCGAACCCGCCCGACCTCAGACGCCGACAACCTGCCGCGCCCAGACGCCGAACCCGCCGGGGCCCACACGCCGACGCCCTGCCCGGCTCAGACGCCGATGTCGCAGCCGTCCTTGCGCCACACCGCCACGACCGCGGGACGCACGATCTTTCCCGGTCCGTCCGGCCAGGTGCTCGCGGGCTGCTCCACCGTCGCTCCGCTGATCTCCCCCGGATGCTGCACGGCCACCAGCACGCGCCGGTCCTGGACCAGCGGACCGCAGGTCTCCGCTCCGGTCGGCACGGTCAGGAACTGCTTGAGCTCGCCCCGCCGCTCACCCTTGGTGGCGACACCGAACAGTCCGTCGTGCGAACCGAGCTGGTTGCCGTCCGTGGAGATCCACAGGTTGCCGTGCGGGTCGAAGGCCACGTTGTCGGGGCAGGAGATGGGGCTGACGTGGTCCTTCGGGAACCCGGCGAAATAGGTGGCCGGGTCCTCCGGGTCACCGGCGACGAGGAACAGCGTCCACGCGAACCTCGTGCTGTCGGCCCGGTTCCACCGCTCGGTGAGCTCCAGGATGTGCCCGTGCTTGTTGGCGCTGCGCGGGTTGGCCTCGTCGGCGGCGGCGTTCGCCCCGACACCGCGGTTGGTGTTGTTGGTGAGCGCGACGTACACCTTGCCCGAGTGCGGGTTGGGCTCGATGTCCTCGGGCCGGTCCATCTTGGTCGCGCCGACCTTGTCCCCGGCGAGCCGCGTGAAGACGCACACCTCCTCGGCGGTCATGCCCTCGACGTGCGACACGGCACCCTTCGCCGTGGCGGTGACCAGCGGGATCCACTCCCCGCTGCCGTCGAACTCCCCGTCGGCGGGCAGCTTCCCGGTCCCGTCGATCTCGAGGGCGGGGGAGTCACCGGTGAGCCGGGCGACGTACAGGGTGCCCTCGTCGAGCAGCGAGAGGTTGTGCTCCCGCACGGCCCGCGAGGTCCCGTGCTTCATCCGCTTGCTGCCGACGAACTTGTAGAAGTAGTCGAACCGCTCGTCGTCCCCCGAGTACACGACCGGCCGCCCGTCGTGCGTCAGCCGCACGGTGGCGCCCTCGTGCTTGAACCGGCCGAGCGCGGTGTGCTTGCGGGGCGCGGAGGACGGGTCGTACGGGTCGAGCTCGACGACGTACCCGAAGCGGTGCACCTCGTTGGGCTCCTGGGCGACGTCGAACCGCTTGTCGAACCTCTCCCACTTGCGCTCGCTCGCCCCCGTCCCGATCCCGTACCGCTTGTCGGTGGCCCGGCTCGCGCCCGCGAAGTACTGGTTGAAGTTCTCCTCGCCGTGGAGGGTGGTCCCCCACGGGGTCGTGCCGCCGGAGCAGTTGTTGAGCGTGCCCAGCACCTTGCGGCCGGTCGGGTCGGCGGAGGTCTTCAGCAGGTCGGAGCCGGCAGCGGGGCCGGTCAGCCGGAACGCGGTGGTGGCGGTGACACGCCGGTTGAGGTGGTGCCGGGGTACGACGGTGAGCGCGCCGTTCTTCTTGTTCTCCTCCACGACGACGGCGGACAGCCCGTGCGCCGCCCAGGCGATCTCGACCTGCTCACGGGTGGGGTTCGCGGCGTCGTAGCCGCGGAACATGAGCACCTCGTCGGTGTACTCGTGGTTGGCGACGAGCACCTGCCGACCGCGCTCGCCCGGGAGGGGCAGCAGCGCGAGGAAGTCGTTGTTGTACCCGAACTGGCCGGCCTGGGCGGCGGCGGTCTGCTTCTCCGGGTCGAAGGCGGGGGCGCCGCGCAGGATGGGCTCGCCCCAGCGGACGACGACGTTCTGCGCGTAGCCGGCGGGGATGGTCACGGTGTCGGCGGTGTTCGGCGCGACGGGGGTGAACCGGAGTCCGCGGGCAGCCCTGCCCCCGGGTTTCCGCCCGGCCGGGGCCTGCGGGGCGGCCTCGGCCGACGGGGCCGCGACGACGGTCCCCGCGGTACCGGCCGCGGCCGCGACGGTCACGACGGCGGCGGCGCGCATCATCGAGCGGCGGCTGAGCGCGGTGGCGATCACATCACCGACGTACGGGTTGGAGGAGGTGTTGGGCGCCGGGTGGAAACAGGCGTCACCGCAGCGGAAACGGCAGGTCAGGGCGGACCGCCCATGGGTGGTGTTGATCAACGGCAGCTGTACGCGCACTTTTGCTCTCCCCTTGCTTCCCCTTGAAGCTCGCTTGACGGACGGTAGGTGCGCGTATGTGCGAGAGCGGGGCGGGGCGGTGAACGGTGGATGAACCCGGGATGGACGTAGGAGAGTTGAGGGCGCCCGCGGGTGAAGTCCGGAAGTAGGTCTTGACTGCGGGCGATCCCGTCACCCGCCCCTGCCCAAGATCGCAATCCGGGGCCGCTAACCTTACGTGTCCGTCCTGGCCAGGGATTGACGGGCTACAACTCATGCGAAGGGGTGCGCACATGGGCATTCTCACTCTCCTGCGGAACGCGTTCGGCGGCCGATCACGCAAGGGTGCTGCCACCGAGGCAGAGGGTGCGGAGACGACTCCTTCGCAGGAGACGGCACCGAAACTGCCCTCGCCGGCGCCCGAGCCGGCCCCGGTGACGGCCACCGTTCCGGAGCCGCGCACGTCCTCCGGCCTCACCGATTCCGAGCACGAACTGGTCGCGGCCGCGTTCGACAACGTGGCGGTCCCCAAGCAGTCGCCTCCGGCGGAGGACACGGGGACGGCCGAGCAGGCGCCGGTTGCCGAGGAGGCACCGGATCAGGAAAAGGACGTAGCGGAGTCGGCGGTGGCGGAAGAGAAGCCGTCGGTGACGGAGGAGGCCGCCCCAGAGGGGGAGCCGACGCCGGTGGTGGAGCCCGAGCCCAAGGTGGAAGCGGCCGCGGAGACCGCCCCCGAGCCGGAGCCGACCGTCGAGCCCGAGCCCGAGCCGGTGTCCGTCGAGGAGCCCCAGCCGGTGGCGGCCGAGCCGGTCGCCGAGGTCACCCCGGAACCGGAGCCGACCGCCGAGGAACCCGAGCCCGCGGCCGCGCAGCCGGAACCGGAGCCGACGACTGCCCAGGCGGCGGAGCCGGTCACCGAGACCGCTCCCGAGCCCGAGCCGGCCGCCGAGGTCGCCCCCGAGCCCGAGCCGGTCGCCGAGATCGCCCCCGAGCCTCAGCCCGAGCCGACCGCCGAGGAGCCGGAGCCTCAGCCGGAGCCGCAGCCCGAGACCGCCGCGCAGCCGGAACCGGTCGCCGCGGCCGCCGGCGGTGAGGACGCCCCGCAGGTGGCACCCGCCGCCGACGAAACCGCAGGTGGGAACGACGAGCCGGCCGAAGGCCGGTCGGTGACGGTACCCGCCACCCTCCGCACCGCGTACGACGCCGCCGCCACCACCCTCTCCGCCCACGACCTCACCGGCACCACCGCGAAGACGTACCTCGTCCTGGACCGCTCCGCGAGCATGCGCCCGTACTACAAGGACGGCTCCGCCCAGGCCCTCGGTGAGCAGACCCTCGCGCTCGCCGCCCACCTGGACCCCGAGTCCACGGTGCACGTCGTCTTCTTCTCCACCGAACTCGACGGCACCGGCGAGCTCACCCTCACCGACCACGAGAACAAGATCGACGACCTCCACGCCGGCCTCGGCCGCATGGGCCGTACCAGCTACCACGCGGCCGTCGAGGAAGTCCTCGCACACCACACCAAGAACTCCCCCGACGTCCCCGCCCTGGTCGTCTTCCAGACCGACGGCGCCCCGGACGCGAAGACCCCCGCCACCCAGGCCCTCACGGAGGCGGCGAAGACCCACCCCGCCGTCTTCTTCTCCTTCGTGGCCTTCGGCGACCCGGAGAACAAGGCCTTCGACTACCTCCGCAAGCTCAAGCTCCCCAACACGTCCCACTTCCTCGCGGGCGAGACCCCGAAGGAACTCACGGACACGGAGATCTACCAGGGCATCCTGGCGAACTGGCGCCCGTGACGCCGTAGCACCACCCCTGAGGCCGCCCCTTCCCACCCTCAAAACGGGAAGCGGGCGGCCCACCCATGTCGGATACGATTTCAAGACTCGCAAAGCGACTCACCCGCACGACCAACCTGGGAGCAGCCCCCGATGGCTCGACACCTCATCACCAGCGCCCTTCCGTACATCAACGGGATCAAGCACCTGGGCAACATGGTGGGGTCCATGCTCCCGGCGGACGTGTACTCCCGCTACCTGCGCCAGCGTGGCCACGACGTGCTCTACATCTGCGCGACGGACGAGCACGGCACCCCGGCGGAGCTGGCCGCGAAGGAGCAGGGGCTGCCGGTCGACGAGTTCTGCGCGCAGGCGCACGACGCGCAGAAGGCGGTCTACGACGGCTTCGCGCTGGCCTTCGACTACTTCGGCCGCAGTTCCTCGCAGCAGAACGTCGAGATCACCCAGCACTTCGCCCGCCGCCTCAACGAGAACGGGTTCATCGAGGAGCGGGCGATCCGCCAGGTGTACTCCCCGACCGACGGCCGCTTCCTCCCGGACCGCTATGTCGAGGGCACCTGCCCCCACTGCGGCTACGACAAGGCCCGCGGCGACCAGTGCGAGAACTGCACCCGGGTCCTCGACCCCACCGACCTGATCAACCCGCGCTCGGCGATCTCCGGCTCCACCGACCTGGAGGTCCGCGAGACCAAGCACCTCTTCCTGCTGCAGTCCAAGCTCCAGCACGAGGTCGAGGAGTGGGTCTCCCGCCACGAGGACGACTGGCCGCAGCTGGCCTCCTCCATCGCCCGCAAGTGGCTGAACGAAGGCCTCCACGACCGCGCCATCACCCGTGACCTGGACTGGGGCGTGCCGGTCCCGTCCGACACCTGGCCGGAGCTCGCGGCGGAGGGCAAGGTCTTCTACGTCTGGTTCGACGCCCCGATCGAGTACATCGGCGCGACGAAGGAGTGGGCAGACCTGGACCCGGAGAACCGGGACTGGAAGTCCTGGTGGTACGACGTCGACACCGACGTCCGCTACACCGAGTTCATGGCGAAGGACAACGTCCCCTTCCACACGGTGATGTTCCCGGCCACCGAGCTGGGCGTGCGCGAGCCGTGGAAGAAGGTCGACTACGTCAAGGCCTTCAACTGGCTGACGTACTACGGCGGTAAGTTCTCCACGAGCCAGAAGCGGGGCGTGTTCACGGACCAGGCCCTCGATATCCTCCCCGCCGACTACTGGCGCTACTTCCTCATCGCGAACGCCCCCGAGTCGGACGACTCGTCCTTCACCTGGGAACACTTCACGGCGACCGTGAACAAGGACCTCGCCGACACCCTCGGCAACTTCGTCAACCGCGTCCTGTCGTTCTCGAAGAAGCGCTTCGGCGAGGAGGTCCCGGCGGGCGGTGAGCCGGGCCCGGCGGAGGCGAAGCTGGGCGAGGAGATCGCCCGGCTGCTCGCCGAGTACGAGCAGCAGATGGAGGCCCTCCAGTTCCGCAAGGCCGCGGCCGCCCTGCGCGCCCTGTGGTCGGCCGGCAACTCCTACCTGGAGGAGAAGGCCCCCTGGCTGGAGATCAAGACGGACAAGGACGGCGCGGCCCTCACCCTGCGCACGGCGATGAACCTGATCCACCTCTACGCGGTGGTCTCGGAGCCCTTCATCCCGGCGACCTCGGCCGCCATGCGCCAGGCCTTCGCCCTGCCCTCCGACACCGCCGGCTGGATCACCGCCGACGAGGCCCGCACCCTCACCGCCCTCACCCCCGGCATCCCCTTCACGGTCCCCCCGGTCCTCTTCGCCAAGCTGACGGACGAGGACCTGGAGACGTACAAGGAGCGCTTCGGCGGCTCCCCGGAGTAGCGCCGCAGCGGTTTCCGGTCAGTCCGGATACCGACCCGGGCATCGCCGTGTCCCCGCCAAGCCGTATGGTTTGCGCCATGGCAGTGCCCGGGGTCATTCCTGTCGCCTACGAGCCGAGGCACCGCACCGAGACGATCGGGCGGTACGCGGATGGTCAGTTCCTGGCGTCGATCACGTACGCCTTCCCCGAGGGGTTCCACCTCGAGGAGGGTTGGGAAGAGCAGAAGCGCCTGTACGCGGTCCTGCACACCTTCGACGCGGACGGCAATTACCGCGACTCGGACATCTGGTGCGCCGGCACATGGGCGGAGCAGAAGCGCGACCCCGAGGGCGACGCCTCGCCCCTGACCCGTGCCCAGGTCCACCGGGCGACCCTGCTCCGCAGCCTTCCGCGCCGCTCCTACACGGACATCGCGATCCGCCCCTTCAGCGTGACCCACGAGGGTGTCCGCTTCGGGCTGGTGATCCGCGAGGACGAGGGCGAGCAGTGGGCGGAGCTCTACCCGGACCGCCTCGCCTTCGCGGAACCGTGGGACGGGACCTACGACACGTGAGCCGGGCGGGCTAGGACAGCACTCCGGCGCCCGTCGTCCTCGCCAGCGTCGTCGGCAGGTTCTTCACCGCGGAGGCCGAGGTCTCCAGGCCCGCGGTCAGGGTCGGCGTCCAGTTCACCGTCGTCCTCAGGTCCTTCGAGGACGCGGCGTTGTAGGCGGCCACGAGGTCCGTCGCGGTGCCGTTGACCAGGTTGCCGCTGCCCTTGATCGCGCCCGTGCCGTCGCCGGACAGCAGCTTGGAGACCTTCACGGAGGACGGCACCTTCCAGTAGTTGTTCGCGGCGACGACCTGGGCCTTGGCGCGCGCGTTGATGCTGTACTGCACCGCGTAGCCGTTCAGCGGCGTGACGTCGTAGTAGTTGTTGTAGATGTCGATCTGGCCGACCCGGGACAGCGGGGCCCGCTGGACGATGCCCTTCCACACGTTGTGGTGGATCGAGACCCGCAGCTTGCCGCTCGGCTCGCTGTCGCTGCTGCCGATCAGCATCGTCTTGTCGTGGTCGGTGAACTGGTTGCGGGAGACGGTCACCAGGTCGGAGCTCTTGGTGATGTCCAGCGACCCGTCGTGGATCTGGTACTCACGGCCGTAGTACTTCGGGTTCGCGGAGTCCAGGTGCGGTGCGTCCGTGAACGTGTTGTGGTCGGCCCAGACGTGGGTCGCGCCGCGCAGGGTCACGGAGTCGTAGTTGGAGTTCCAGTTGCCGTCGGCGCCGTCGGTCGGGTCCCACTGCGGGAAGCAGTCCTCGGTGGCGGCGAAGGTGAGATTGCGGACGATGACGTTGTCCACGTTCTGGATCTGGAGCATGCCGCCGGAGATGCCGGCCTTCGTGCCGGGCACGCCCACGATCGTGGTGTTCGCCGGCACCTTGAGGACGATGTTCGCGGCCTGCTTCTTCTGCGCGGCGGCCCGTGCCTTCTCCTGCGTGCCCGACGGCAGCTTCGAGCGGCCGTAGGTCGCGGGGTCGTACGCCTTCAGGTACGACGTGAGCGCATAGCCGGTCCCCGACGCGTAGTGCGCGCAGGTCAGCTTCTTGCCGGAGTCATCCGTGTTGGCGTCGATCGTGCCCTTGACCTTGATGATCCGCGGGGTGGTGTCGGTCGCCGAGCCCAGCGCCTTCACGAGCTGCGCCCGGGTGGAGACGGTGAAGGTGTGCGCCGCGTCGGCCTTGGTGCCGCCGGTCGTGCCCGTACCGGAGGAGGCCCAGCCGTCCTTCGCGGCGAGCGTCTGGTGGTACAGGTCCACGGCCTGGGCGTTCGCGTTCATCACGACGGCGCCCGCACCGACGCCCGCGGCCACCACGGCGGCGGAGACGATCAGGGTGCGGCGCTTGCGGAGGGACCGGCGGTGGGAGGCAGAGGCCACGGGGATTCCTTACGAGCGGGGGTGGGACATGTGCGGTTCGTGAAGCGCCGGTGAAGGCACTTCCGTCCTCAAGTGGCCGCCCGGATCAAGGGGGTTGCCGCAGCGGGGAAGAAAATTCCCGGAGCCCCTCCATCACCCCTTCCGCCTCTCCTTACCCGCCCTTCACTCGTCTCTTACCTGCATATAAGGTTTGCTGACTCATTAGGGAAGGACCCTCAGTTGGGCAGACACGCCCCGAGACGAGCGGGCCGTGCCACGCTCGTCTCCGCCCTGGCCGTAGCGGTGGCGGCAGGCTCGATCACCCTGTTCTCCAGCACCGAGGACACCGGCGCGCAGGCGGCGACCACCGCCGCGGCCGGCACCACCGAGATCGTCCTGGACGATCCCCGCAGCGACACCCCCCGCACCGACCGCCTGCTCGCCGCGGGCGCGACCGGCTTTCTGCACCGCCGGTCGGGGGTCGCCGGCCTCCTGTGGACCGGCTACGAGGACGGCGTCACCCTCCCCGTCGAGGGCCCGACCGGGGTCTACCAGCCGACCACCACCAGCTGCTACGACATCAACACGCGCTGCGCCTCGGGCGTGTTCGGGCAGGCCGCCGACACCGTGGCGCTGCCCCACCGCACCTACGGCGACCCGGTGTCGCTGTGGCGCCCGGGCGGCGGCGCCCTCAGGACCGTGGACCTCAGCCAGTCCGCCACCCGCGTGGGCACGTACGGCGAGACGACCGTCACCATCGAGTGGAACGGCGTCGTCGACGGCCAGGAGCTGGACGGCTATGTGCTGCACCTCGTCGACCTCGTCGACGGCCGGCAGCGCGACCGCGTGGTCTCCGGGCTGCCCGCCGACGGCACCTGGGAGGGGAACCAGGGGCGCACCGGCGACGCGAAGGGCGCCCTGCTGACCTACCCGGTCCGCGACGAGAACGGCGACTTCACGTCGTACACCGTCGGCTACCTCGACTTCGCCACCGCCGAGCTGACCCCCGCCTTCACCGGTCTGTCCCGGGAGACGGTGCCGGAGGTCGTGCTCGACGAGGACCGCGTCGGCTGGTACACCGAGGCCTCCGGCCTGCACCTCAAGCCCCGCGCCGATCTCGGCGCCGCGGAGACGACCCCGGTGACCGGCGAGGACCTGCCCGGCACCCCGGTGCCCGTCCTGGCCGGCGACTGGCTGGTCCTCGCCACGAACGGCGGCTCGGTCCGCGCCCTCTCCCTGACCGACGGCACCTCGAAGACCCTGCTGAGCCGGTCCTACGGCACTCCCCTGGCCGCACCCGACGACACCGCGCTCGTCACCGGTGGCACCGGCGCCGCCGACTGGTGGGTCCAGCGGGTCGTCGCGGGTGCGGACGGCACCCCGCGGCTGGAGAAGGTCACCAAGGTTCCCCCGCTGGAGAACGCCAAGACGGGCGTCGCCCTGAGCCGGGGCAGTCTGCGGGTGGCGGAGGACAGCTCCACGAGCTCCATGGACACCACCTCGGTGCGCACCCTCACCACCGACGGCAGCACCACGCTGACCGCCTCCGCGGCCACGGACGGCGACTCGATCTCCGCGAAGTGCCCCTACCCGGGCACCACCTGCTCCGCCCTGTGGGGCAACAGCGTCACGGACCCCGAGGACGTCTTCCTCAACACGTTCGCCGACGTCAACGAGGGCGGCAGCGGCCTGGAGAACGCCGACCAGCTGGTCGCCGTCCACGACGGCTGGTCCAACTACACGCTGACGTACGGCACCCAGGGCGGCGCGATCGTCGACGTCTCCGACAACTACGCCGTCTACAACTCGGGCGGCACGACGCCGACGCAGTACATCGGCGAGTTCGGCTACGGCGATCCGCTCAAGCGCTCGGTCCGCGCCGCCGCGCTGAACGGGTCCGTCCTGTGGAGCGCGACGACCACCGCGGGCAGGCTCACCTCGTACAGCCTGACCACGAGGAAGACCCTCTCGACGGTCGACGTCCCGGGCCTCGGCTGTGTGCCGAGCGAGCTCCAGGCGGCCGGCCGCTGGGTGTACTGGTCCTGCGCCGACGCCTCGGCGGGCGTCTACGACAGCAAGGCCGCCACGTCGGTCGCGGTCACCCCCGGTGACGTCCTGCTCGGTGACGGCTTCACCGTCCGCCACGACCACGAGGCCGACCGGCTGGTCCTGACGGACACGACGACCGGTGCCGGCCGCGTGGTCGCCTCCGGGCTGCCCGACTCGGGGCTCGCCGTGGACCGCCGTTTCCGGTGGACGGTCGACGAGTACACGGGCCTGGTCGCCTGGTTCGACACGTTCGAGCAGACGCATGTGGCGACCACCGGTGTCGCTCCGTCCGCGGTGACGGCGTTCCGCACGGAGACCGAGGGCTATGTGGAGCCCGGCTCCGCGTCGGCGTGGACCGGCCGGTGGGAGCTGTCCCGTCCGGTCACCTCCTGGTCCCTGACCTTCACCTCGGAGCAGAGCGGCGCGACCGGAAGGGCCACCCGCACGCTCACCGGCGGCGCCGCGTCCGCCGAGGTGACGGCCACCTGGAACGGCAAGACGTCGAGCGGGATCCCCTTCCCCAACGGCGAGTTCACCTGGACGCTGAAGGCGACCGGCCTGGGCACGACCGCCCCGGTCACGGTGACGGGCGGCTCGGGCTACCTGCTGCACGGCTCGGCGGTCCGCCACGACTTCGTCAGCCCCGACGGCCCGGACGGCCGCGGCGACCTGCTCACCCTCAACTCCTCCGGCGGCCTGACCTTCCAGGGCGGCACCGGCACGGGCAGATTCAGCGAGAAGGTCAGCGCCGGCGGCTGGCCCACCACCATCAGGGCGATCCCCTTCGGCGACCTGAGCGGCGACCGCTGCAACGACGTCCTGGTCCGCCTCAGCAGCGGCGCCCTGCGCCTGTACAAGCCGGGCTGCGGGTCGGCGGTCAAGCCGTCGACGTCGTACACCTCTCTCGGCACCAGCGGCTGGAACCAGTACGACGTCCTGACCTCGCCGGGCGACATCAGCGGCGACGGCCGACCGGACCTGATCGCGCGAGCGGCGTCCACCGGCACGGTCTACCTGTACAAGGGCACCAGCACCGGCAAGCTCTCCGCGCGCGTGAAGCTCTACGACAACTGGAAGGGCTACAAGAAGATCGTCGGCGCCGGCGACCTCAACGGCGACGGCCACGGCGACCTGCTCGCCCAGGACACGTCCAACACCCTCTACCGCTACGACGGCACCGGCACCGGCGCCTTCAAGGCCCGCGTGAAGCTCTTCACCAACTGGGGCGGCTCCTACAACGCCGTCGTAGGCGTCGGCGACATCACCGACGACGGCAGGACGGACCTGATCTCCCGCGACACCGGCGGCACCCTGTGGCGCAACAACGGTGACGGCAAGGGGTCGTTCGGGGGCCGGGCGAAGATCTCGACCGGGTGGCAGGGTTACAAGTTCCTTTCCTAGCCATCCCTGTCCTCGACAGGGGACGGACGACACGGAGGCCCGGGACCGTTGCGGTCCCGGGCCTCCGTGTCGTCCGCGCTGGATCTAGATCGACGTACCGTCGTTCGTCGCGTCCGGGGCCACGCCCATCGTGATCGAGCCGATGACGCCCTTGGCGATGTTCTTCTTGTTGTACTTCAGCTTGAGCAGGCCGCCGGTGGTGCCGCTCTGGTCGTAGATCGTGTCCTCGGTGAGCGTGGTGCGCTCGGTGGTGCTGGTGGAGTACGGCTCGACCTCGGCGGAGGCCAGGACGGACTCCTCGTCGAAGAAGAACTGGCCGGTGTGGCAGGTGTGCCCGCCCTCGTAGCCGGCGTCGGTCCACTCACCGTCCACGTGCACCTTGGTGTGGATGTGGACGGTGCGGCCCCGGTACCAGCCCGGGAAGATCGTCCTGAAGGTGACCTGGCCGTGCTTGTCGGTCCTCCAGGTGCCGCGCAGATAGCGCTCGTCGTCGGTGGGGTCCTGGTGGACGCCGCCACCGGTGCCTCCGGAGGGTGCCCCGGACGGCGGCTCTCCGGTGGGCGTGCCGCTCGGGGTGCCCGAGGGGGCGTCGGTCGGCGCGTCGGTCGGGGCGCCGCCACCTCCCGTCGACAGGCTCTCGTAGCCCGAGTAGATCCCGAGCGCGTCGCAGTGCCAGATGTCGACGGCGGCGTTGGCGATCGGCTTGCAGGTCTCGGAGTCGATCACCTTGAGGCTGAGGGTGAGCGGGATGCCCTCCTTGTCCTCGGTGATGTCCCGGCGGATCTTGTCGGCGTCGATGTAGTACGGCCCCTCGGTGGTCTCCGAGGTGAGCTTGTAGCAGGCCTCGCCGGCGGTGGAGGTGCTGCTCGCCGAGGCGGCCGTGCTCTTCTCGCCGGCGAAGGCACCCGACGCGGCGAGGGTGCCCGCCGCCCCCACCGCCACGGCCGCACCTGCTCCGGCCACGACGACCTTGCGCCGCGTCAGGTCCTTCTTGTGTTTCGGCCCGTTGTCCGTCTGCTGCTGTTCCGGCTGGTTTCCCGTCATGGACAGCGAAGGTAGGTAAGAAGCCTGTCCTCAGCGTGGGAGAGGACTGTGGCTTGCTGTGGTCGCCTTCGGACAGGGAATCCCTACGAACCGTCGTTCGTGGCCTCCGGGTCCACACCGACCGTGATCGACGCGTGGACGCCCTTCCCGATGTCGTCGTCGCGGTACCTCAGCTGGAGCAGACCGCCCGTGACACCGCTGCCGTCGTAGATCGTGTCCTCGTCGAGCGTGGTGCGCTCGGCGGTGTTGGACACGTACGGCTCCAGCTCCGCCGAGGCCAGGACGGACTCCTCGTCGAAGAAGAACTGGCCGGTGTGGCAGGTGTGCCCGCCCTCGTAGCCTGCGTCCGTCCACTCACCGTCCACATGCACCTTCGTGTGGATGTGGACGGTACGGCCCCGGTACCAGCCCGGGAAGACGGTCCGGAAACCGACACGGCCGTGCCGGTCGGTGCGCCAGGTGCCGCGCAGATAGCGGGTGTCGTCGGTGGGCTCCTGGTGGCCGCCGCCCGGGGGAGGGCCGGTGGGGAGGTCGGTCGGTGCGGCGGTGGGGGTGCCCGTGGGTGCGTCCGTGGGCGCCGGTCCGCCACCTCCGCCACCTCCGCCACCGCTGCCCATGTCCTCGTACCCGGAGTAGACGCCCACGGCGTCGCAGTGCCAGATGTCCACGGCAGCGTTCCGGATCGGTCTGCACGTCTCGGAGTCGATCACCCTGATGTCGAGGAGGAGCGGGATCCCTTCCCTGTCCTCGGTGACTTCCCGGCGGATCTTGTCGGCGTCGATGTAGTACGGCCCCTCGGTGGTCTCCGAGGTGAGCCGGTAGCAAGCCTCGGCCTCGCTCTGCGTGCCCTTGTCCTTCGCGGAGGCGTTCACCGCACCGGCGGCGCCCAGGCCCACCACCGCGACCGTGCCGGCCCCCACCGCGACGACCTTGCGGCGCGTCAACTTCCCTGTGCTGTCGGTCTCTTGAGTGTCCGTCATGTCCAAGGACCGTAGGACCCGCATTCCTGGCAGGAACATCGGAAAGAGCTGTGAAAAGCGAAGTGGCTCGGAACCGACGTCGGTTCCGAGCCACCTGTTGCTGCAGAGCCCTACTTCGGCTGCGGCTTGCGCACCGACAGGTGCAGCTCCCTCAGCCGGGCCTCCTCCAGCTCGGTCGGCGCGCCCATCATCAGGTCCTGGGCGTTGCCGTTGAGCGGGAAGGAGATGGTCTCGCGAATGTTGGGCTCGTCCGCGAGAAGCATGACGATCCGGTCGACACCGGGGGCGATGCCGCCGTGCGGCGGGGCGCCGAAGCGGAACGCGCGCAGCATGCCCGCGAACTTCTCCTCGACGGTCTCGCGGTCGTAGCCCGCGATCTCGAACGCCTTGAGCATGATCTCCGGCTCGTGGTTCCGGATCGCGCCGGAGGACAGCTCGACGCCGTTGCAGACGATGTCGTACTGCCAGCCCAGGATGTCCAGCGGGTCCTGGGTCTGAAGGGCCTCGAGGCCGCCCTGCGGCATGGAGAACGGGTTGTGCGAGAAGTCGATCGCGCCGGTCTCCTCGTCCTTCTCGTACATCGGGAAGTCGACGATCCAGCAGAACCGGAAGACGCCCTCCTCGAAGTGCCCGGCACGCTTCGCGGCCTCGACTCGCACCGCGCCCATGATCTTCGAGACCTCGTCGAACTCGCCCGCGCCGAAGAAGACGGCGTGACCGGCGGCCAGCGACAGGCGCTTGGTCAGCTCGGCGACGTTCTCCTCGGTGAGGAACTTCGCGATCGGGCCGGACAGCGAACCGTCCTCGGCCACGCGGACCCAGGCCAGGCCCTTGGCGCCCTGGGAGACGGCGAAGTCGCCGAGCTGGTCGAAGAACTTACGCGGCTGTGCGGAGACGTCCGGGACCGCGAGCGCCCGCACGTGCTTGCCGGCGAAGGCCTTGAACTCCGAGCCCTCGAAGACGTCGGTGATGTCGACGAGCTCCAGCTGAGCGCGCAGGTCCGGCTTGTCGGAGCCGTACTTCAGCATCGCCTCGCGGAACGGGATCCGCGGGAACGGCGAGGTGACGTGACGGCCGTTGCCGAACTCCTCGAACAGCTCGGTCATGAGCTGCTCGATCGGCTGGAAGACGTCCTCCTGCTCGACGAAGCTCATCTCGACGTCGAGCTGGTAGAACTCGCCCGGCGAGCGGTCCGCGCGCGCGTCCTCGTCACGGAAGCAGGGCGCGATCTGGAAGTACCGGTCGAAGCCGGAGATCATCAGCAGCTGCTTGAACTGCTGCGGCGCCTGCGGGAGGGCGTAGAACTTGCCGGGGTTCAGCCGCGAGGGGACCACGAAGTCACGGGCGCCCTCGGGGGAGGTCGCCGACAGGATCGGCGTGGCCATCTCGTTGAAGCCGAGGGCGACCATCTTCGAGCGGATCGAGGCGATCACCGACGACCGCAGCATGATGTTCTTGTGCATGCGCTCGCGGCGCAGGTCGAGGAAGCGGTACTCCAGGCGCCGCTCCTCGTTGACCCCGTCCTCGGTGTTGATCGTGAACGGCAGCGGGGCGGCCGCGCCGAGCAGCTCGACCTCGCCGACCTCGACCTCGACCTCACCGGTCGGCAGATCCGGGTTGACGTTCTCGGTGCCGCGGGAGACGACCTTGCCGTCGACGCGGACCGTGGACTCCTTGGTCAGCTTGTCGAGGGCCTCGTAGGAGGGCGTGCCGGGACGGGCGACCAGCTGCGTGATGCCGTAGTGGTCGCGCAGATCGATGAAGAGGATGCCGCCCAGGTCGCGCCGATTGTGCAGCCAGCCACTCAGTCGGACGTCGGTACCGACGTCAGAGGAGCGGAGCTCGCCGCAGGTGTGGGACCTGTACCGATGCATCGTCGTTCATCCAGCCTTCGCGGATCGGGGTGTGTTTCACGTGAAACTGAGCCCCAGCCTACCGGGGCCCCCGAGATCGCCTCCCCACCATTACGACTCGGCCAACAGTGGCACTCTCGGATCTCCTGTTCTTAAAGTGGGGCAATGCGCACTGGTGAGCCCCTGCCCGCCGTGGGGGACGTCCTCACCGCCCTCGCGACCGGCCTGTGGCACTGGGACACCGCCACCGAGCTGGTCACGGTCGACGCGGAGGCCGCTCGGCTGCTCGGGCTGCCCGCCGGGGGGGCCACCCTCACGGAGGCCCAGGCCAGGGCCCGGCTGCACCCGGTCGACTGGAACGAGATCATCAGCGTGGTCGGGCTCGCGGTCGCCGAGGACACGCTCGCCGAGGTCCGGATCAGGGTCATGGACGAGCGGGGCCTGGTGATCCGTACCGTGCGCAGCCGCTCCAAGCCGTCGTACGACGCCCAGAAGAAGTCGTTCCGGCTGATCGGCACCCTTCAGGAGGTCACCGAGCCGACCCCCGGCACCCCCGCCGGACGCACCGCGGTCACCGGTGACTGGCGGCGCTCCCGCGAGGCCTTCCTGCTGGACGCGGGCCGCGCCCTGGCCGAGGCCCGCTCGACCGCCGAGGTCCTGCGGGTCGCCGCGGGCCTGTCGATGCCGGGCTTCAGCCCCGACGGCCTGGCCGTCTTCGGTGTCGAGGGCGACCGTCTGACGATCATCGGCCACCACGGCCAGCAGCCCGGTGACGAGAGTCCCTTCTCCCACATGTCCCTGGAGACCGACTATCCGGCCGCCGAGGTGGTGCGCACCGGCCGTGCCGTCTATCTCTCCAGCCCCGAGGCCTACCGTTCCCGCTATCCGGCCACCTGGCCGCTCGCCCAGCACTTCGAGCGCCAGTCCTGGGCGTTCCTGCCGCTCACCGTGGCCGGCCGGACCATGGGCGCGTGGATGGCGGGCTTCGCCTACCCGGTCGCCTTCACACCGGACGAGCGCTCCGTCCTCACCACGGTCGCCCGGATGCTGGCCCAGGCCCTGTCCCGCGCGGGCCTCGCCGAATCGGAACGCGAGCTCACCGACGGCCTCCAGCGCTCGATGCTGCCCACCCTCGGCCCCGAGATACCGGGCATGACCGTCGCCGCCCGCTACGTCCCCACCGGCGGCGGCCTCCAGGTCGGCGGCGACTGGTACGACATGATCCCGCTGCCCGGCGGCAGCTCCCGGACGCAGTCGGGGACAGGCCGCTTCGCCCTGGTCATCGGGGACGTCCAGGGCCACGACGTGCGGGCGGCGGGCCTGATGGGCCAGCTCCGCATCGCCCTGCGCGCCTACGCCGCCGAGGGCCACCGCCCCGACGCGGTCCTCTCCCGCGCCTCACGCTTCCTCAACGGCATGACGTACGGCTCCGTCGAGGACGGCGACCCCACCGACACCCGCTTCGCGACCTGCCTGTACATCGAGGTCGATCCGGCGACCGGCGTCCTGGACGTGGCCCGGGCCGGCCATCCCGAACCGGCGATCCGCCTGACCGACGGCACGGTGCTGGCCCGACGCACCAACGGCGGCCTCCCGCTGGGCATCGATCCGGACGCGGACTACCCCACGACCCGAATAGTCCTGCAGCCCGGCGAGACACTGATGCTGTGCACGGACGGGCTGATCGAGACCGGCGGCCATGACTTCGAGACCGGCTGGAAGCGCATCCGCACGATCCTGGAGACCCACGACGACGGCCTGGAGGAACTCGCCGACGCCCTGGTCCAGGCCGTCCACGGCCCCTCCTCCCACCACACCACCGGCCCGTTCGCCGATCGTCGCGAGGACGACATCGCGGTCCTGCTGCTGCACCGGCAGAGAGAGACCGGCACGGATCCCGCCGCCGACAGGCCGGCCGTCCGCCGCACGATGCTCTCGGTGGCCCAGGCGGAACCGGAACGCATCGGGGTGGCCCGCCAGCAGCTGCGCGAGCTGCTGCACGACTGGCCCTCCGCCGACCAGGTCGACTCGGCGGTCCTGCTGCTCTCCGAGATGCTGACCAACGTCCTGGTCCACACCGACGCGGACGCGCTGCTCCTCGCGGAGATCCGGGGCGAGGCGGGCGGGCGCCGGATGCGGATCGAGGTCACCGACACCAGCGACGACCTCCCGCACAAGCGCCGGCCCGGCGAACTGGCCTCCTCGGGCCGCGGCCTGATGCTGATCGAACTCCTGGCGGACGCGTGGGGCGTGGACCCTCGCGGCGAGGGCAAGAGCACCTGGTTCGAACTCCACGAGCCCTCCGGCGAGGTCTCCGCCTAGGACGGGACAGGGAGCAGGCGTCAACCAAGCGCCACGCCGTCACCCTTTCGAGTGCGCACTGGGTGACTGGCGGCGACGGCTGCCGCACCGCCTGCACGATGTGTGCCCTGGCCGTGATCCGACCGCACGCAAGGAAGTCGCATGGGCAAGCCCGCATCCCCGAAGGACCGCGGCAAGGGGTCCTCGTTCTCGCTGTCGTACGAAGGCGCCCAACGCGATCCCTCCAACCACATCACGCTGGGGACCGGCGGATTCTCGTTCAAGGGCTCCACCAAGGCCCTGATGGCCCTCGCTGCGCTGGCCGTGGCCGGCGGCGCGGCCTACCTGACGCTGACCGGTCAGGGCCAGGGCAACCCGAGCGGTGCGAGCGCGACACCGAACACGAGCGCGAGCACGAGCGCGACCTCGGGCGGGGCCGGCGCCGCCGGGCCGGCGAAGTCCGGTCCGCCCACGTCCCCGACGCCAGGTGTCACTCAGGCGGCCGGCGCGGAGCCGGCGGCGGTACGGGAGCACCGCAAGGTCGTCCTGCGCTCCGGATCCAACGTGGACCTGGACTTCGTGAACGGCTCGGCCGACATCATCTTCTCCCTGCCGGCGAACGCCCACGACGGCTACGCCATCGTGGGCGAGAACGGCGACCTCGCCACCGTCGACGGCCCCGCGACCGCCGAGAGCTGCGCCGCAGCCACCGAGTTCGGGTTCGCCATCGACCAGAAGAACATCCGCCGGGGACTCACGGCGTGCGTGCTCACCGACGAGAACCGGGTCGCGGCCATCACCGTCCTCGGCTGGCAGGCGGACGACGTGAACTACGCCGGCGGCCTGTCGTCCGTCACCATGGACGTCACCACCTGGGAGAAGCCCGAAGGCGCGGCCTGACGCCAGGGGGACAGGGCTTCTCCGTCAGGCTTCTCCGTCGGGCTTCTCCGTCGGGCTTCTCCGTTTCCGGTGGACCTACAGCCCGCCCTCGGTCATTCCGTGCACGGCCGGCACCGTCCCCAGCCGTCCCTTCTGGAAGTCGTCGAAGGCCTGCTGCAGTTCCTCACGGGTGTTCATGACGAACGGGCCGTAGTGGGCCATCGGTTCACGGATCGGCTGTCCGCCGAGCAGCACGACCTCCATGTCCGGCGTGTTCGAGTCCTGCTTCTCGTCCGCGCGGACGGTCAGCGAGCCGCCGGCTCCGAAGACGGCCGTCTGGCCCAGGTGGATCGGACGGCGCTCCGCGCCCACCGAACCGCGCCCCGCCAGTACGTACGCCAGACCGTTGAAGTCCTCACGCCAGGGCAGCGTGAGCTCGGCACCCGGCGCCAGCGTCGCGTGGATCATCGTGATCGGGGTGTGGGTGACACCGGGACCCTGGTGACCGTCCAGCTCACCGGCGATCACACGGAGCAGCGCGCCACCGTCGGGGGTCGTCAGCAACTGCACGTTGCCGCCCCTGATGTCCTGGTACCGCGGTGCCATCATCTTGTCCTTGGCCGGCAGGTTCACCCACAGCTGGAGGCCGTGGAAGAGACCACCGGACATGACGAGCGCCTCCGGCGGCGCCTCGATGTGGAGAAGACCCGAACCGGCCGTCATCCACTGGGTGTCGCCATTGGTGATGGTGCCACCACCGCCCTGGCTGTCCTGGTGATCGAAGATCCCGTCGATGATGTACGTGACGGTCTCGAAGCCCCGGTGGGGGTGCCACGGGGTCCCCTTCGGCTCTCCGGGCGCGTATTCGACCTCACCCATCTGGTCCATCATGATGAACGGATCCAGGTGTCGGTAGTGGATCCCGGCGAACGCCCTGCGCACCGGGAAGCCCTCCCCCTCGAAGCCACTCGGCGCGGTCGTCACGCCGAGGACGGGACGGGCCACCGCGTCCGCCGTCGCGGCCACGCGCGGCAGGGTCAGCGGGTTGTCGACAGTCACTGCAGGCATGTCGGTACCTCCTTGTGCTTCGAGTTTAGTTGAGCATTGAACTTTCTGCCACCTCTAACGGCGAAAGCCCGGAGGGCATTCCCTCCGGGCTGACCGTGTCGGAACGGAGAAAGACGGCCACCACGGACCCACCGGCCCTCGGCGACGCGCACGTTCGAGGCCGCCCCGGACCTCGTCCAGGACGGCCTGTCACCACGGCTCGGAACTCCGGGGTTCCGGATGGGGCGCGCCTACCCGTACATCCTGCGCATCGCGAACTCGACCATCTGCTCCACGGCCTTCGCGTCGAAGACGATCCGGTGCTCGCCCTCCATGTCGAGGACGAAGCCGTAGCCCGTCGGCAGCAGGTCGAGGACCTCGGCGCCGGTGATGACGAAGTACTTGGACTCCTTGCCCGCGTACCGCCGCAGCTCCTTGAGGGTGGTGAACATGGGGATCACCGGCTGCTGGGTGTTGTGCAGGGCGAGGAAACCGGGGTTGTCACCGCGCGGGCAGTAGACCTTGGACGTGGCGAAGACCTGCTGGAAGTCCTCCGCCGCCAGCTGCCCGGTGGTGAAGGCGCGCACCGCGTCCGCGAGGGAGGGCGGGGACGGCTCGGGGTACAGCGGCGGCTGCTGGCCGTACCCGCCCACACCGCCGGCCATGGGCTGCTGCGGCGGGACGCCGTACTGCTGCTGGGCACCAGCGTTCTGGTCGTAGCCGTACATGGGCGTAAGCGTACCGAGGGGGCGGGGGCGGCGGGCGGCTACCGGCCCTGGAAACCGACAGCGACCCGACAGCCGCCGGCCCTGGGTTTCGGGCGACCACCGCTCGTAGCGTCGGTGCATGCGCAGACATGCCGACGACGAGGTCCACGAGCACGACCGAGGGCTCTCCCACGACCTCCCCGTACTCGCCCGCCGACGGATGATCCGGCTGCTGGCGGGAGCGGGGGCGGGGGCGGGCCTGCTCGCCCTGACGGGCTGCACCGCAGAGGACACCTCCTCCTCCGCGGCCACCTGCACGACCGTTCCCGAGGAGACCGCGGGCCCCTACCCCGGCGACGGCTCGAACGGCGTGAACGTGCTGAAGGAGAGCGGGGTCGTCCGCGGTGACATCACCAGGAGCTTCGGCGACTCCGCGGGCGGCACCGCCGAGGGCGTGCCGCTGACCCTCACGCTCACGGTGGTGGACGCGGCCTCCGGCTGCGGAACCCCGAGGAAGGGCGCCGCCGTCTACGTCTGGCACTGCGACCGTGAGGGCGGCTACTCCCTGTACACCGAGGGCGTCACCGACGAGAACTACCTGCGCGGGGTCCAGGAGACCGACGAGCAGGGGCGCGTCACCTTCACCAGTGTCTTTCCCGGCTGCTACACGGGCCGCTGGCCGCACGTCCACTTCGAGGTCTACGGCAGTCTCCGGGACGCGACGAACGCCACCGCGATCACCAGCACCTCGCAGCTCGCGCTTCCGAAGGACGTCTGCGACGCGGTGTACGCGACCGAGGGCTACGAGCGCAGCGTGGACAACCTCGACCGGCTCTCCCTGGAGTCGGACAGCGTCTTTCGCGACGGGCACGACCAGCAGCTCGCGACGGTTCGGGGAAGCGTGACGGAGGGGTACACCGCCACGCTGACCGTCGCGGTGTGAACCGTCACAGATGGCCGGTTCGGGGTTGCGACTTATTACCGACGGGTAGCATCATCGTAGCTACTTGTTGGTACGTGAACTAGCGCGAGGAACCAAGTGCCTCGCCGAACTCTTAACGGAGCCGTCGCCATGGGGCACTACAAGTCGAATCTGCGCGACATCGAGTTCAACCTCTTCGAAGTACTCGGCCGCGACAAGCTGTACGGCACCGGGCCCTTCGCGGAGATGGACGTCGACACCGCGAAGAGCATCCTGGAGGAGCTGACCCGCCTCTCGGAGAACGAACTGGCGGAGTCCTTCGCGGACGCCGACCGCAACCCGCCGGTCTTCGACCCCGAGACGAACACCGCGCCGGTCCCGGCGTCCTTCAAGAAGAGCTACAAGGCCTTCATGGACTCCGAGTACTGGCGGCTGGGCCTGCCCGAGGAGATCGGCGGCACCACCTCGCCCCGCTCCCTGATCTGGGCCTTCGCCGAGCTGATCCTGGGCGCCAACCCGGCCGTCTGGATGTACTCCTCGGGCCCCGCGTTCGCCGGCATCCTCTTCGAGGAGGGCAACGAGGTCCAGAAGCACATCGCCAAGGTCGCCGTGGAGAAGCAGTGGGGCTCCACGATGGTCCTCACCGAGCCGGACGCGGGCTCCGACGTCGGCGCCGGCCGGACCAAGGCGGTCCAGCAGGAGGACGGCTCCTGGCACATCGAGGGCGTCAAGCGCTTCATCACGTCCGGTGAGCACGACATGGAGGAGAACATCCTCCACTACGTGCTCGCGCGTCCCGAAGGCGCCGGTCCCGGCACCAAGGGGCTGTCCCTCTTCCTCGTGCCCAAGTACCTCTTCGACTTCGAGACCGGCGAGCTGGGCGAGCGCAACGGCGTGTACGCCACCAACGTCGAGCACAAGATGGGCCTGAAGGCCTCCAACACCTGCGAGATGACCTTCGGCGACCGCCACCCCGCCAAGGGCTGGCTGATCGGCGACAAGCACGACGGCATCCGCCAGATGTTCCGCATCATCGAGTTCGCCCGCATGATGGTCGGCACGAAGGCGATCTCCACACTGTCGACGGGCTACCTGAACGCGCTGGAGTACGCCAAGGAGCGCGTACAGGGCCCCGACCTCGCGAACTTCATGGACAAGACCGCGCCCAAGGTCACCATCACGCACCACCCCGACGTGCGCCGCTCGCTGATCACGCAGAAGGCGTACGCGGAGGGCATGCGCGCCCTGGTGCTGTACACGGCCTCCATCCAGGACGAGATCCAGGTCAAGGAGGCGGCGGGCGAGGACATCAAGGCGCTGGAGGCGCTGAACGACCTGCTCCTGCCGATCGTGAAGGGCTACGGCTCGGAGAAGGGCTACGAGCAGCTCGCCCAGTCGCTCCAGACCTTCGGCGGCTCCGGCTTCCTGCAGGAGTACCCGATCGAGCAGTACATCCGCGACGCCAAGATCGACACCCTGTACGAGGGCACCACCGCGATCCAGGGCCAGGACTTCTTCTTCCGGAAGATCGTCCGCAACCAGGGCTCCGCGCTGAACTCGCTCGCCGAGGACATCAAGAAGTTCCTCGCCCTCGGCACCGGCGGCGAGGAGCTGGCCGGCGCCCGCGAGCACCTGGCCAAGGCGGCCGTCGAGCTGGAGGCCATCGTCGGTCTGATGCTGACCGACCTCGCGGCCACCGAGCAGGACGTCAAGAACATCTACAAGGTGGGCCTCAACACCACCCGCCTGCTGATGGCCTCCGGTGACGTCGTCGTCGGCTACCTGCTCCTCAAGGGCGCCGCGATCGCCGCCGAGAAGCTGGAGACGGCCTCCGCGAAGGACAAGGCGTTCTACACCGGCAAGATCGCGGCGGCGAAGTTCTTCGCGGCCAACGTCCTGCCCGGCGTGACGCTGGCCCGCAAGGTCGCCGAGGGTGTCGAGCTGGACCTCATGGAGCTGGACGAGGCCGCGTTCTAGGACACACCTGTACAGCTGCACACCGTCCGCGCGAGAGCCCGCTCCCATCGCCGGGAGCGGGCTCTCGTACGTCGTTAAGGTGAACCCCATGAGCGCACCCCACCGCCTCGACCGCGGCCACACCGACGACCTCATGACCTTCCTGGCGGCGAGCCCCACGCCGTACCACGCGGTGGCGAACGCCGCCGAGCGGCTGGAGAAGGCAGGCTTCCGCCAGGTCGCGGAGACGGACGCCTGGGACGGGACGAGCGGCGGCAAGTACGTCCTGCGCGGCGGCGCGATCATCGCCTGGTACGTCCCCGAGGGCGCGGCGCCCCACACGCCGTACCGCATCGTCGGCGCCCACACCGACTCCCCGAACCTCAGGGTCAAGCCGCTGCCGGACAGCGGGGCGCACGGGTGGCGCCAGGTCGCCGTGGAGATCTACGGCGGTCCGCTGATGAACTCCTGGCTGGACCGCGATCTGGGGCTGGCCGGCCGGTTGTCCCTGCGGGACGGATCGACGCGGCTGGTGAACGTGGACCGGCCGCTGCTCAGAGTGCCGCAGCTCGCCATCCACCTGGACCGGGCGGTGTCGTCGGAGGGTCTCAAGCTCGACAAGCAGCGCCACCTCCAGCCCATCTGGGGCCTCGGTGACGACGTGCGCGACGGCGACCTGATCGCCTTCCTGGAGGAGGAACTGGGGCTCGGCGCGGGCGAGGTGACCGGCTGGGACCTGATGACGCACTCCGTGGAGGCGCCCGCCTACCTGGGCCGGGACAAGGAGCTGCTGGCCGGGCCCCGGATGGACAATCTGCTGTCCGTGCACGCCGGGGTGGCCGCCCTGGCCGCGGTGTCCTCCGGTGAACTGCCGTACATCCCCGTCCTCGCCGCCTTCGACCACGAGGAGAACGGCTCTCAGTCGGACACCGGAGCGGACGGGCCGCTGCTCGGCGGGGTCCTCGAGCGCTCGGTGTTCGCGCGCGGCGGGTCGTACGAGGACCGGGCGCGGGCCTTCGCGGGGACGGTCTGCCTGTCCTCCGACACCGGGCACGCCGTGCACCCCAACTACGCGGAGCGGCACGACCCGACGCACCACCCGCGCGTCAACGGGGGCCCGATCCTCAAGGTCAACGTCAACAACCGGTACGCCACGGACGGTTCGGGGCGGGCCGTGTGGGCCGCCGCCTGCGAGAGGGCCGGGGTGCCCTTCCAGTCCTTCGTGTCCAACAACTCCATGCCCTGCGGCACGACGATCGGCCCGATCACCGCGGCCCGGCACGGCATCAAGACCGTCGACATCGGCGTGGCCATCCTGTCGATGCACAGCGTGCGGGAGTTGTGCGGCGCCGACGACCCGCATCTGCTGGCGAACGCTCTGGTGGCGTTCCTGGAGGGGTAGTTCGCGAGAAGTGGGGGTACCCGGGATTCCGGACCGGAACGACCGGACCGGACAGGGAGGCGACACTCATGGGCCTCGGCGGGTGCATCATCCTCATCGCCGCAGGAGCAATCCTCACGTTCGCCACCGACTGGCACATGCAGGGGGTCAACCTCGACCTGGTCGGTGTGATCCTGATGATCGTGGGACTGATCGGCGTGACAACGTTCAGCAGCATCGCCCGGCGGCGGCGCGTGGTGGTACCGCCCACCACGTCGACGGTCGTCGAGGAGCGGCGCCGGGACGGATACTCCGACGGATACGGCGTGTAGGACGCACGGCGCGCAAGACGCCGCCTAAGGCAGGTAAGTCGGATTCATGGACAACCGTGAGCAATCCGTGATCCGGGTTGACTTGTCTGGTTGTGTGGAAATCATGAAGACTCGGGATCCTTGAGAGCCCGGGGGGTCAGCAGTGCCGGGCGTGAACCACCAGCACACCCGGGGGCTCCCCGTGCTCCACTCCACGACGACGGTCGCGGCGCCCGCTCCGGGACCATCGCGCCCCCACCGGCACGCCGCTCGCCGCGCCCATGCCGCTCCCGACGACTTCGACGGCCCCACGCGCCTGGTGGCACTGATCCCGGCCCACAACGAGCAGGACCGCATCGCCGACGCGATCCAGGGCCTGTGGCGGCAGACCCGGCGCCCCGACCTGATCGTCGTGGTCACCGACAACTGCACCGACGCCACCGCCGAGATCGCCGCCGCGCACGGTGCCCAGGTCTTCGCCACCCAGGGCAACTCGCACAAGAAGGCGGGCGCGCTCAACCAGGCCATCGCCTGGGTGCTGCCCCATCTCGAGGACCGCGACCTGCTGTTGGTGCAGGACGCCGACACTGTGCTCAACCCCTGGTTCAGCGAGACGGCCATCGGCACCTTCAACCGCAAGGTCGGCGCCGTCGGCGGGGTCTTCTACGGCGAGGACGGCGGCGGACTCCTCGGGCTGCTCCAGCGCATGGAGTTCCACCGCTACGCCTGGGAACTGGAGCGCACCGGCGGCAAGGCCCAGGTGCTCACCGGCACCGGCACCATGTTCCGCGCCCGCGTCCTGCGCGAGGTGCGCGCCGCCCGCCGCGACGGACTGCTCGGCGGCGGACACGCCTACTACAGTCTCGCCTCGCTCACCGAGGACGACGAGATGACCAAGGCGGTCAAGACCCTCGGCTACCGGGCCATGTCCCCGGCCGGCTGCGCGGTCACCACCGAGGTCATGCCCACCCTGGGCAAGCTGTGGCACCAGCGGCTGCGCTGGCAGCGCGGCGCCCTCGAGAACCTGCGCGACTACGGCTGGACACGTGTCACCGCCCGCTACTTCATGCAGCAGCTGCTCATGGGGTTCGGCGCGCTGTCCTTCCTGGTCTACCTGACCTACATGGTCACCTACACCTCGCTGTACGGCTGGCCCGGCTTCTCGCCCTTCTGGACCGCCATCGGGCTGGTCTTCGTGGTCGAGAAGACGGTCTCCGTACGCCGGGCGGGGCCGCGTGCCGTGCTGGTGGCGGCACTGATGATCCCCGAGATGCTCTACGACCTTTTCCAGCACGCCGTCTACTTCACCTCGCTGTGGGGGCTGTTGCGCCGCAGCGAGGAGAAGTGGGTGGCCACGTAACCCTCATGAGAACCCACACAGGAGAAGCGCGATGTACGGAAGAGTGATCGGGGCCGGCACCACCGGTGCCGGAGGCGCCACGCTGGCGGCGACCGGGCTGTGGCTGAACAGCATGGCGATGGTCGTGGCCGCCACGACCCTGGTGGCGGCCGGGGTCGCGGTGTTCAAGCTGGTTCCGCGCAGGCGGTGACGGCTCGCCGCTCGTTCGCGAGTGGCAGCCGGACGGGTCACCGGTGCAGCGCGTGACCCGTCGTCGCCTCCACATGGGCCGGGATCTCGTCGTGCCGGTCGCCGACGGTGGCGGTGCCGGTGGGGTCGAGGACCAGGATGTCGGTCGGGACCGGGGCGTACGGCTTGTGCTCGATGCCTCGCGGCACCGTGAAGACCGACAGCCTCGGCAGGACGACCGTGCGCTCCCCGGCCGGCTCGCGCAGGGCGATGTGCAGTTCGCCCTCCAGGACCAGGAAGAACTCGTCAGTCTTGTCATGGACGTGCCATAGATACTCGCCCTCGACGTGGGTGACACGGACGTCGTAGTCGTTGACGGCGGTGACGATACGGGGGCTCCACCGCTCGGTGAAGGAGGCCAGGGCGGCGGGCAGGGACACGGGTTCGTCGGTCATGACGTCATCGTGCGGGGTGGCCCCGGTGGCGTACGAGTGCTAGGAATCGCACATGCCGCAAGAATCCTCTCACCGTGTCGTCCTGGTGGTGGACGAGAACTCGAATCCGTTCGAGATGAGCTGCGCCATCGAGATCTTCGGACTGCGACGGCCGGAACTGGGGCGGGAGCTCTACGACTTCACCCTGTGCGCCGCCGAGCCGAGCACCCGTATGCGGGACGGCTTCTTCACGCTCACCGGTGTCGCGGGGCTGGAGGCGGCCGACGAGGCGGACACCCTGATCGTGCCGAACCGGCCCGACACCGACACGCCGCGCTCGCCCCGCGTGCTGGACGCCGTACGACGGGCACACGCGCGTGGCGCCCGGCTCGTCGGCTTCTGCTCGGGCGCCTTCACCCTGGCGGAGGCCGGGCTGCTGGACGGGCGGCGCGCCTCCTGCCACTGGATGTGGGCCGACTCCTTCCGGGCCCGCTTCCCGCGCGTCCGCCTGGAACCCGACGTCCTCTTCGTCGACGACGGCGACATCCTCACCGCGTCCGGCAGCGCCTCGGCGCTCGACCTGGGGCTGCACCTGGTACGACGGGACCACGGCGCCGAGACCGCCAACCACGTCTCCCGGCGGCTCGTCTTCGCCGCGCACCGCGACGGCGGGCAGCGACAGTTCGTTGAGCGGCCCGTGCCCGACGTACGGGACGAGTCGCTGGGCCCGCTGCTCGCCTGGGCACAGGAACGGCTGGGGGAGCCGCTGACCGTCGCCGACCTGGCGGCCCGTGCGGCCGTCTCCCCCGCGACCCTGCACCGCCGCTTCCAGGCCCAGCTCGGGACGACTCCGCTGGCCTGGCTGACGGGGGAGCGGGTGGCCCTCGCGTGCCGGCTCATCGAGCGCGGGGAGGAGCGGCTGGACGTGGTGGCCGCCAGGAGCGGTCTGGGGACGGCCGCGAACCTCCGCGCGCGCGTGCGGCGCGAGACGGGACTCAGCCCGTCGGCCTACCGGCGGCGTTTCGGGACCGGCGCCGGGGAAGCGGTAACGGCATGAGATTCCTCGTACGCGACCGGCTCCTCGGCATCGGTGACGACTACTGGATCGAGGACGACCGGGGCAACAAGGTCTTCCTCGTCGACGGCAAGGCCATGCGGATCCGGGACACCTTCGAGCTGAAGGACACCCAGGGGCGGGTTCTGATCGACATCCGCCAGAAGATGTTCGCCCTGCGCGACACGATGGTCATCGAGCGGGACGGCGAGCCGCTGGCGACGATCAGGCGCAAGCGCCTGTCGCTGCTGCGCAACCACTACCGGGTGGCCCTCGCCGACGGCAGCACCGAACTCGACGTCAGCGGCAAGATCCTCGACCGGGAGTTCGCCGTCGAGTACGACGGCGAACTGCTCGCGGTGGTCTCGCGCCGGTGGCTGCACGTCCGCGAGACCTACGGCGTCGACATCGTCCGCGACGACGCGGATCCGGCGCTGCTCATCGCGGTGGCGGTGTGCGTGATCCACCTCGCGGAGAAGGAACGGGAGGACGACTGAGGCGGGAACCGGGGCGGGGTGATCCGGGGCTGCGGAGTGGCCCAGGGGCTGCGGAGCGACCCGTGGCGGCTGGACCCGGGGCGGCTGAGGGACCCGGGGTTGCGGTGCGACCCGGGGCTGCGGTGCGACCCGGTGGCTGCGGAGCAACGCGGGTGCTGCGGTGCGCCCGGTGTCAGAGCACCCGGTCCTTCAGGGCCGGGAACTGCTCCCTCGTCACGGCCACCTTCCCGGGGTCGAACTCCACCGTGAGGACCTCCTCGCCGGCGCCCGCCTCCGCGAGGACCTCGCCCCACGGATCCACCACGATCGAGTGACCTGCCTGCGGAACTCCCGCGTGCGTCCCGGCCGTTCCGCAGGCGAGCACGAACGCCTGGTTCTCGACCGCCCGCGCCCGGGCCAGCAGCGTCCAGTGCGCCCGGCGGCGCTCCGGCCAGCCCGCCGGGATCACCAGGGTCTCGGCGCCCGCGTCGACGAGACCGCGGAAGAGTTCGGGGAACCGGAGGTCGTAACAGGTGGCGACGCCCAGCGTCGTGTCGGGCAGACGGACCGTCACCAGCTCCTCGCCCCGGCCCATCAGCACGGCCTCGCCCTTGTCGAAGCCGAAGCGGTGGATCTTGCGGTAGGTGGCGACCGACTCACCCGTGGGGGAGAAGACGAGAGAGGTGTTGTACAGGGTGCCGTCGGGGGCCCGCTCGGGGATCGAGCCCGCGTGCAGCCACGCGCCCGCGTCGCTCGCGGCCTTCGCCATGACCTCGTGAGTCGGCCCTCGCAGCGGCTCGGCCGCGCTCCCGAACTCCTCGAAGGCGAACGCCCCGGTGGTCCACAGCTCCGGCAGCACGACGAGATCGGATCCGGCCTGATCCCGTACCAGTGAGGCCATGCGAAGCCGACGCGATTCGACCGATTCGCCCTCTTCCACGGCGATCTGGATCAAAGAGGCGCGCACACTACCACCGTCCTGGCATTCGAGCCGTCCATTACGGGCCTACGATCGTCACACGAAAGCACTGCCGGGGTGCCTCACAGCAGCGTAACTTAGCGTTCCAAGACACCCGCCGACAGCCACCACCTCCACTGGCAACGCCGCCATCACCAGCCCGTGCTCCGACCGCCGAGGGGTCCCGTTCCGTGAGTCTGCATCCCACCCTCCAGCCCTACGCCGACGCCTGGACCCACTCCATCGACGCGATATCCGAGCTGGTGACCCCCCTCGTGGAGGGAGAGTGGAATCGCCGCACCCCGTGCCCCGGCTGGTCCGTGCGGGACGTGGTGTCCCATGTCATCGGCCTGGACTGCGAGATGCTCGGCGACCCGCGCCCCATCCACACCCTCCCCCGCGACCTCTTCCACGTCACCAACGACCACCAGCGGTACACGGAGATGCAGGTCGACGTCCGCCGCCACCACACGGCGCCGGAGATGACCTCCGAGCTGGAGTACGTCATCATCCGCCGCAACCGCCAGCTGCGGAACGAGTCCCGCGACCCCGGCACGAAGGTGCGCGGCCCGCTGGGAACCGAACTGACGCTCGCGGATTCCATGCGCCAGCACGCCTTCGACGTATGGGTGCACGAACAGGACCTGCGCACCGCCCTCGGCCGGCCCGGCAACCTCGACTCCCCCGGCGCGCACATCGCCCGTGACGTGCTGCTCGCCGCGCTCCCCGACATAGTGGCCGTCAAGGCCGACGCGCCCCGCAGTTCGGCGATCGTCTTCGACGTGCACGGCCCCGTCGAGTTCCTGCGCACCATCCGCGTCGACATCCAGGGCCGCGGCACCCTGGAGACCGCCCCCGCCCTCGGCCCGGCGGCCACCCTCAGCCTCGACTGGGAGACCTACGTCCGCCTCGCCTGCGGGCGGGTGACCCTGGAGTCGGTGGCGGACCGCGTGAAGGCGGAGGGCGACCCGGAACTGACGTCCGCGATCCTGCGGAACTTCACGGTGACGAGGTAGCGGACAGGGCTCGCATCCACTCGCTGCCGTCCCGATATTCGATGTCGTGGGGCGACAGCGGTGGTTAGCGTGCGGCCATGAGCGACACAGCGCACGACACGACGAACGGCGGCCCGCCCCGGCTCACCCGGCTGACCTTCCACGGCCCGCTGTCCGAAGCCCGGGCGGACGCCCTCGTACGGCGACTCGCGCTCGCGGAGCCCGCGAGCGTGCTCGATCTCGGCTGCGGTTGGGGCGAGTTGATGCTGCGGATCCTGGCGGCCGTGCCCGCGGCGACGGGCACCGGGATCGATCTCGCCGCCGAGGATCTGGACCGCGGCCGACGCAACGCCGAGGCGCTGGGCCTCGCGGACCGGGCGAGGTTCGTGCAGGAGTCCGCCGTCGGCACCTCGCGGGGCCCCGCCGATCTGGTGCTGTGCGTCGGTTCGAGTCACGTCCTCACCGCGACCGAGCCGCCCGGCCACCTTCCGGACGCGCTCCGGGAACTGCGCCGACTCGTCCGGGACGGCGGGCGCGTACTGCTCGGGGAAGGCTTCTGGCAGCGCACTCCGACCCCGGCCGAACTGTCCGGCATGTGGCCCGGTGCCGCCGCGAGCGACCAAGTCGACCTGGCGTCCCTCGTCGACCTCGCCGTGGCCGCCGGATTCCGTCCCGAGTGGACGGAGACCGCGAGCCTCGACGAGTGGGAGGAGTTCGAGTCCGGCTACCAGGCGGACGCCGAGGTGTGGCTGGCGGATCATAGTGACCATCCGCTGGCGGCAGCGACCCGCGAGCGGCTCGACCGGCACCGCGCGCAATGGCTGAGCTACCGGGGCGTCCTGGGGCTGGCGTATCTCACGCTCGTCCCCGTGCGCTGACGCGCTCAGGCGGGGACGTGCACCGTCTCCACCCGGCTCGCCACCAGCCGCTCCCGCTCCCTGCGCGCCGCGCGCCTGCGCAGCCGCAGGATCTGGCTGACGCCGAGCGCCTGGAGCACGAAGACGGAGGAGAAGGCGACGGTGTAGTCGCCGTCGGTCGCGTCCAGGAGGACACCGACGGCGAACAGGGTGGTCATCGAGGCGACGAACCCGCCCATGTTGGTGATGCCGGACGCGGTCCCCTGCCGCTCCGGCGGGTTCGCCGGGCGCGCGAAGTCGAAGCCGAGCATCGACGCCGGACCGCACGAGCCGAGGACCACGCACAGCACGATCAGCAGCCACATCGGGGCCCGTTCGCCGGGGTAGGCGAGCGTGCCCGCCCACAGCAGCGCCGTCGCCCCCACGGTGCCGAGCGCGAGCGGCAGCCGCGCCTCGTGGTGCCGGGCCACGATCTGGCCGTAGACCAGACCGACGACCATGTTGGACAGCACGACGAGAGTGAGCAGTTCGCCCGCCACCGCCCGGGACAGTCCCTGTGCCTCGACGAGGAACGGCAGGCCCCACAGCAGCAGGAACACCATCGCCGGGAACTGCGTCGTGAAGTGCACCCACAGGCCCAGCCGGGTGCCGGGCTCCCGCCAGGACGCGGCGATCTGCCGCCGTACGTAGGCCGCCCCCCGGTGCGGGAACGGCTCCGGCTCGTGCCCCTCGGGGTGGTCCTTGAGGAAGAGCAGCAGCAGGACCAGCACCACCACACCGGCCAGCGAACTGCCCGCGAACGCGGGCGTCCAGCCGATGCCGTGCAGCAGCCGGGCCAGGACCAGCGTGGAGACCAGGTTGCCCGCCATGCCGGCGAGCCCGGCGAGCTGCGCGACCAGGGGGCCGCGCCGGGCCGGGAACCAGCGGGTGCCGAGCCGCAGCACGCTGATGAAGGTCATCGCGTCACCGCAGCCGAGCAGGGCGCGCGAGGCGAGGGCCGTTCCGTAGGAGGGGGAGAACGCGAAGCCGAGCTGTCCGGCCGTGAAGAGCACCACGCCGATCGTCAGCACCTTCTTGGTGCCGAGCCGGTCGACGAGCAGGCCGACGGGTATCTGCATGCCGGCGTAGACGAGGAGCTGGAGGATCGAGAAGGTCGACAGGGCCGAGGCGTTCACATGGAAGCGGTCGGCCGCATCGAGGCCCGCGACCCCGAGGGACGTACGGAAGATGACCGCGACGAAGTAGACGGAGACGCCGATGCCCCACACGGCCATCGCGCGGCGGCCGCCCGGAGGGTCTCCGGGAAGAAGCGTGGCGCGGCTCATCGCACCTCTCCCCGCGCGAGGTGGGAGAACCACTCGACATGCCCGTGAATGAGGCCTACGACCGCCTCCGCGTCGCCGGCGCGCAGGGCCCGGAGGATCTGCTCGTGCTCGGCGAGGGTCTTGGTGATGCGGTCCGGGTGGGCGTGCATCACGGCGACTCCCATCCTGAGCTGGCGGTCGCGGAGCTGGTCGTAGAGCCGGCTGAGGATCTCGTTGCCACCGCTGCGGACGATCTCGGCGTGGAAGCAGCGGTCGGTGACGGCGGCTCCGGCCAGATCCCCGGTGGCGGCCTGCTCCTTCTGCTGGGCGAGCAGTTCCTCGAGGCGGGCGAGGAGCTGCGGTGACGCCGGTACGGCCTTGCGGACGGCGTGCCCCTCGACGAGCTGCCGGGTCTCGACCACGTCGGCGATCTCCTGGGCGGAGACGGGCAGGACCAGTGCTCCCTTTTTCGGGTAAAGCTTGATCAGCCCTTCGACCTCCAGCCGCAGCAGCGCCTCTCGCACAGGTGTGCGGGAAACCCCGACGGCCTCGGCGAGCTCACCCTCGGTGAGCAGGCTCCCGCCCTCGTAACGGCGGTCCAGTACACCCTGCTTGACGTGGGCGTAGACGCGATCGGCGGCGGGGGGCTGTTTCACGGCCAAGCTCATGCCCACAGCTTAGATACAACACGTACGCATGATAAGTCCCGTCCAGTATTCGGACCTCGACAGGCACTCACGCCGACGAGAACCACGCCCGCCTCAGTCGGGGCACAACCTTGTGTGCTAGTTACGTGTCACACACGTGCGGCCCCACTTTCTTCCCCTTCCAACTCGGCCGCACCCAGGGGCATTCGACGTATTCGGGGTATTTCAGTTGATTACCGCCACCAAGGGCCTCCGTGTCCGCAGAGCCGCAGCCGTCGCGATCACGACCGGCGCAGTGCTCGCCACCGGAGCTCTCACCGCGGCACCCGCGCAGGCACTCACCACGCCGACCATCACCGCCAAGGGCGGATTCCTGATGAACAGCGCGACCGGCTCCACCCTCTACAGCAAGGCGCCGAACACGAAGCGGCTCACCGCTTCCACCACGAAGATCATGACCGCGAAGGTCGTGCTGTCGCAGTCGAACCTGAACCTGGACGCCAAGGTCACGATCAAGAAGGCGTACAGCGACTACATCGTCTCCAAGGGCGCCTCGTCCGCCCGCCTGATCGTCGGCGACAAGGTCACGGTCCGTCAGCTGCTCTACGGGATGATGCTGCCGTCCGGCTGTGACGCCGCGATGGCCCTCGCCGACAAGTTCGGCACCGGTTCGACGGTCTCCGCGCGCACCAAGTCGTTCATCGCGAAGATGAACACCACGGCCCGGAGCCTGGGCATGACGAACACGAAGTTCGACTCGTTCGACGGAATAAGCAATGGTGCGAACGCCTCGACGCCGAAGGACCTCACGCTGCTCGCCCGCAACGTGATGAAGAACTCCACCTTCAAGTCGGTCGTGAAGACCAAGTCGTACACGGCGAAGACGATCACGAAGACCGGCAGCACCCGCACCATGGGCGCCTGGACGAACACCAACACCCTGCTCGGCTGGAACGGCACGCTCGGCATCAAGACCGGCTCGGGCACCGACTCCAAGTACTGCCTGGTCTTCGCCGCGACGAAGAACGGCGAGTCCGTCATCGGCACGGTCATGACCTCCTCCTCGGCGGCCAACCGCACCACCGACGTGAAGAAGCTCATCAACTACGGCTACGCCAAGATCAGCTGACGCCCCGGAACATCACGAAGGGGCCTGCCACTCTGCGGTGGCAGGCCCCTTCGTCGTACCGGGTGCCGCGGACGCCAGCGGAATCCGGGACTTTCCCTCGCATTGGTGAACATCGTTACGTCAGTTGGCATACCCGATCTTCTTCACCCTAGGTTCCGCTGCGGAGGTGGTTCACATGAACGAACCCAGCAAGCGGCCCGAGGCGGGCAAGAAATACGAGGCGATCGACGTCAGTGACTTCGTCTACGCGGCGACCGGGCACCGAATCCGGAGGCTGACCATGCCGGACGGGAACCATTGGTTTCCGGCGGTGGATGTGTGCAGGCAACTGGGGCACACGAACTCTCGGCAGGCTCTCGCCGACCATGTACCTGACGACCATCGAGAGATCCTCGAGACCGTAACTGGGGCTTACGGTCTCAGCATTCCCGCAGGTAGAGAGTGGCGTCGAGACCTGAATGTCATCTCCCTCCAAGGCCTCATCCTTCTCGTCAACGCCTGCACCAAACCCTCCTGCGCCCCCTTCAAACAGTGGGCCGCCGAAGTGATCGAGACCGTCCAGCGAGAGGGCTCCTACACCCTCGAAGAGGCCGAGGTGCAGCCTTCCGAGCCAGGCGCGCCCATCGCCTACGCCATGCCGGACCAGGTCGCCGAGGCCATCGTCCGGCTCGAGGAGCGCAACCTCCAGGCCGACGAGCAGTTCGCCGCCGCTCAGCACAAGTCGATCGCCCTGCAGGAAGCGATCGTGGAATCGCAGCGGGAGATACTGGAGACGCAGCGTGCCACTCTCGCGGCCCAGCAGGCCATCGCCCTGGCCATGGAGCGCATCGCGGACCGGCTCGACGCCCTGGCGCTCGAACGTCCGACGCACACCGCCGACTCGCTGTCACAGCCGACGACGGAATCCGTCCTGGCCGACTGGCGGCGGCGGTTGTCCGTGACCGAGGACGTCTGGACCGTGGCCGTCGTCATCGCTCCGGTGCTGGTCGAGGAGGGTGAACTGCGGCAGCCGCTCGAATCGATCGCGGCCCGGACGGGACTGTCCGTGCATCGCGTCAACGAATGCCTGCGGCTGCTGCGCAAGCACGCCTGCATTCGTTCTCAGGGCGCTACGGAGGGCGGCGCGCCGGTGTACGTGCTCCATCGGTCCTGATCCACCCCGTGCACGACTGAAGGGACGGCCGCAACCCGAACGTGCGGCCGTCCCCTCAGTGTTGGACAACTTGTCCGCTACCCGCGGGTCACGCCCAGGTGATCAGTTTCTTGGGCTGTTCCAGGATCGCGGCCACGTCGGCGAGGAGCTTGGAGCCCAGTTCGCCGTCGACCAGGCGGTGGTCGAAGCTGAGTGCCAGGGTGGTGACCTGACGGGGCTTGACCTTGCCCTTGTGGACCCAGGGCTGGAGCTTGATCGCGCCGACGGCGAGGATCGCGGACTCGCCGGGCGGCAGGATCGGGGTGCCGGTGTCGACGCCGAAGACGCCGACGTTGGTGATGGTCACCGTGCCGCCCTGCATCGCGGCCGGGGAGGTGCGGCCCTCCTTCGCGGTCGCCACCAACTCGCCCAGCGCCTCGGCCAGTTGCGGAAGCGTCTTGGCGTCGGCGTCCTTGATGTTCGGGACGATCAGGCCGCGGGGGGTGGCCGCGGCGATGCCCAGGTTGACGTAGTGCTTGAGGACGATCTCCTGGTTCGCCTCGTCCCAGGACGCGTTGACGTCCGGGTTGCGCCTGATCGCCACCAGCAGGGCCTTGGCGATCAGCAGGAGCGGGTTCACCCGCAGACCCGTGAAGTCCTTGTCCTGCTTGAGCTCCTCGACCAGCTTCAGGGTGCGGGTCACGTCCACCGTCACGAACTCCGTGACATGCGGGGCCGTGAACGCGGAACCGACCATCGCGGCGGCCGTCGCCTTGCGGACGCCCTTGACCGGGACGCGGGTCTCGCGGGCCGTGTCGTAGGAGGCGACGGGCGCCGCCGGGACCGCGGGTACCTGGGTCACCGGGGCCGTGGTGACCGGCGCCGGCGTCTCGGTCGGGGTGACCGTCCCGGTCTGCGTGACCGCCGCGTGGACGTCCTCGCGGGTGATGATGCCGTCCGGGCCGGACGGGATCACCGTGGCGAGGTCTACGCCCAGGTCCTTGGCCAGCTTGCGGACCGGGGGCTTGGCCAGCGGGCGGGACTCCGGCACGGGAGCCGCACCGTGACCGTTCAGCTCGGTCTGGACGGCCGCCGACGCCTGCTGGACCGGTACCTCGGCACCCTTGCGGGGGCGGCGCTTGGTGGAGGAGGTCGCCACGCCGTAGCCGACCAGGACCGGCTGACGGCCCTCCGGCTTCTTCTCGTCGGCGTCGGCGACAGGGGCAGCGGCCACAGGGGCTTGCGCAGCCTCGGCCGGCGCCTGCGCGTCCGCCCCGCCGCTCACGTCGATCGCGATGATCGAGGTGCCGACGTCCACCGTGGTGCCCTCGGGGAAGTGCAGGTCGCGCACCACACCGTCGTAGGGGATGGGCAGTTCGACGGCCGCCTTGGCCGTCTCCACCTCGCACACCACCTGCCCGTCGGTGACCGTGTCCCCGACCTGGACGTACCACTTGAGGATCTCCGCCTCGGTGAGGCCCTCGCCCACGTCGGGCATCTTGAACTCGCGTACGGACGCATCCGTCATCGTCGTCACGGCCCTCTCCTCAGTACGCCAGGGCACGGTCGACGGTGTCGAGCACCCTGTCCAGACCCGGCAGGTACTCCTCCTCCAGGCGGGCCGGGGGATACGGGGCGTGGTAGCCGCCGACCCTGAGCACCGGGGCCTCCAGGTGGTAGAAGCACCGCTCGGTGATCCGGGCCGCGATCTCGGCGCCCGAACCGAAGAACACCGGCGCCTCGTGCACCACGACCAGTCGACGTGTCTTCTCCACCGAGGCCTGGATCGCGTCGAAGTCGAGGGGGGAGACCGACCGCAGGTCCACCACCTCCAGCGACTTGCCCTCCTCGGCGGCCGCGTCGGCGACCTCCTGGCACAGCTTGACCATCGGGCCGTAGGCGACGAGGGTCAGGTCGGTGCCCTCACGGACCACCTGCGCCTTGTGCAGCGGGCCCGGGATGGCCTCGGTGTTGACCTCGCTCTTGTCCCAGTAGCGCCGCTTGGGCTCGAAGAAGATCACCGGGTCGTCGGACTGGATGGCCTGCTGCATCATCCAGTACGCGTCGGAGGCGTTGGAGGGGCTGACCACCTTCAAGCCCGCCACGTGCGCGAACAGCGCCTCGGGGGACTCCGAGTGGTGCTCCACCGCGCCGATGCCGCCGCCGTAGGGGATCCGCACCACGACCGGCATCTTGACCTTGCCCAGCGAGCGGGCGTGCATCTTCGCCAGCTGGGTGACGATCTGGTCGTAGGCGGGGAACACGAATCCGTCGAACTGGATCTCCACCACCGGCCGGTAGCCGCGCAGCGCCAGGCCGATCGCCGTGCCGACGATGCCGGACTCCGCGAGCGGGGTGTCGATGACCCGGTCCTCGCCGAAGTCCTTCTGCAGTCCGTCGGTCACCCGGAAGACGCCGCCGAGCTTGCCGACGTCCTCGCCCATGACGAGGACCTTCGGGTCGGTGTCCAGGGCGCGCCGGAGCGATTCGTTGATCGCCTTGGCCAGAGCCATCTTTTCCACTGCCATGATCAGGCCCCTTCCCCATCCGCGAACGACGCCTGGTAGGCGGCGAACCCGGCCCGCTCCTCGTCGACGAGCGCGTGCCCGTCCGCATACGCGTGCTCGAAAAGCGCGAAACGATCCGGGTCCGGCATCGCACGCACCACCTCACGCACTCGCCTGCCCAACGCCTCGGACTCGGTCTCCAGTTCCGCGAAGAATCCCTCGTCCGCGTGGTTTGAGGCCTCCAGGTACCGGCGGAGGCGCAGGATCGGGTCCTTCGCCTCCCACGCCTCGCGCTCTTCGTCGGCCCGGTACTTGCTCGGGTCGTCGGAGGTGGTGTGGGCGCCCATCCGGTAGGTGTACGCCTCGACCAGGGTCGGCCCCTCGCCCGCGCGGGCCCGCTCCAGCGCCCACTTGGTGACGGCCAGCGACGCGAGCACGTCGTTGCCGTCGACCCGTACGCCGGGGAAGCCGAAGCCCTGCGCGCGCTGGTAGAGCGGGACGCGGGTCTGCTTCTCGGTCGGCTCGGAGATGGCCCACTGGTTGTTCTGGCAGAAGAACACGACCGGGGCGTTGTAGACCGCGGAGAAGGTGAACGATTCGGCCACGTCGCCCTGGCTGGAGGCGCCGTCGCCGAAGTAGGCGATGACGGCCGAGTCGGCGCCGTCCTTGGCCACGCCCATGGCATAGCCGGTGGCGTGCAGCGTCTGGGAGCCGATGACGATCGTGTACAGGTGGAAGTTGTTGCTGTTCGGGTCCCAGCCGCCGTTGTTCACCCCGCGGAACATGCCGAGCAGGTTGGTCGGGTCGACCCCGCGGCACCAGGCCACGCCGTGCTCGCGGTAGGTGGGGAAGACGTAGTCGTCGTCGCGCAGCGCCCGTCCCGAGCCGATCTGGGCGGCCTCCTGGCCGAGCAGCGAGGCCCACAGGCCCAGTTCGCCCTGGCGCTGCAGGGAGGTGGCCTCGGCGTCGAAGCGACGGGTGAGCACCATGTCGCGGTACAGGCCGCGAAGCTCTTCGGGGGTGATGTCGGCGACGTACTTGTCGTACTCGGCGTTCTTGACGCGCTTGCCCTCGGGCGTCAGCAGCTGAACCAGTTCGGGCTTGGTGCTCGGGGACTTCCTCGTCCCGGCGCTGCGTCGCGGCTTGCGCGCGGCAGTGCTCTCCACGGTCACGTGTGCTCCTCCGTCGGTCCGGCCCCCGGGGTTGCCGGGTGTACCAGTGCGGCTCACCTGTTTCCGACACCCGCGCACGGGGTGGGTGCCACTCGGCCGGAACAGGCGTGACAGGTGCCCCGGCGAGCGCCCTGCAAGAATCACGTTACCCAGTGCTCCACATTTCTGTGAAACCCCCTTTGACCTGCGATTTTGCTTGGATTTCCAAGTAAATCGGAAAAGGCCCGAAGGGATGCTGGTCACAGCCTTGCAGGAGGCCGGAGCAACGGCACGTTATCCCGTCCACCCCGGCCACCGGAAGAGTTTCTGTGTTTGACTTGCCGAGTGCGCGAAGACGGAAAAGTCAGGGTATTTCTCCTCGACGACCATGAGGTCGTGCGGCGCGGCGTCCATGAGCTCCTCTCCGTGGAGGGCGATATCGAGGTGGTCGGCGAGGCGGGTACGGCCGCCGACGCGCTGACGCGCATTCCGGCCACCCGGCCCGACGTGGCGGTCCTCGACGTACGGCTCCCCGACGGCAGCGGGGTCGAGGTCTGCCGGGAGATCCGCTCGCGGGACGAGTCCGTGAAGTGCCTGATGCTGACGTCGTACGCCGACGACGAGGCCCTCTTCGAGGCGATCATGGCCGGTGCCTCCGGATACGTCCTCAAGGCCATCCGCGGCTCCGAACTGCTGGACGCCGTCCGGGGCGTGGCCGCCGGCAGATCCCTGCTGGACCCGGTGGCCACCGCGCGCGTGCTGGAGCGACTGCGCAACGGCGGCACCGGGCGGAACGACGAACTCGCGCGCCTGACCGGACAGGAACGCAAGATCCTCGATCTCATCGGCGAAGGGCTCACCAACCGCCAGATCGGGGAACGGCTGCATCTCGCCGAGAAGACCATCAAGAACTACGTGTCCAGCCTGCTGTCCAAACTCGGAATGGAACGGCGGTCCCAGGCGGCCGCGTATGTGGCCCGCCGGCAGATGGAGCGGCGCTGAGGGCGAGTACTGAGGTCGAGTGCTGAGGTCGAGTGCTGAGGCAAGTAAGGACCTACGACCCTGGGGACGCCGCCCCGTCCTCCCGCACAGTGCCTTTATGCCCTCTGTCTCCATGCCCGTTGCCTCCGTGTCCTCTGTCTCCGTGTCCTCTGTCTCCGTGTCCTCTGTCGTAGGACTGCTCGCCCGCACCCACCACGGCCGGGTCGCGACCAGCGTGCGCGCCCTGCCCCTCCTCGCCTTCGCGCGGCACATCGTGGCCGACGGCCGGATCCTGCTCCGCATGCCGAGGAGCGTCGGCCACCACCGGGCGTGCGCGGGCAGCGTGGTGGCGTACGGCTCGGACAACCTGAGCTCCGCGCGCCCCGGGGAGAGCCTGTGGGCCGCGCAGGTCGTGGGCGAGTGCGTGCGGTACGAGCCGAGCGCCGCCGAGGTCGAGCGCTTCGGGCCCGCTCCCGGCCTGGTGGACGGGGAGCCGTACGAGCCCGTCTACCTGTCCGTGCGGCCGCAGTTCGGGACGGTGCACTCGACGGACGACGGCCCGGAAAGCCGCTTCGAGGACATCCCCTGACCGAAGCAGACCGAGCGCGACTTCCTGTGGCGCTCTGTGACTGACTGTGACAACGCCCAGCTCACAGCCCTGTCTCGTGCCCTAGCATCTGGCGCGTGCCGCGCTCTCCTGTACCACCCCTGATGCCTCACGCGCCCCCGCTGGGCGCCCTCCTCCGTCAGTACGCCGCCGGAGCCGCCCTCGCCTGCGATCCGGTCGACCAGGGCCTCCTCAACCGGGGCTACCGGCTCCGCACGACCCGCGGCCGCTACTTCCTCAAGCACCACTTCGACCCCGAGACGGCCGCTCCCGAGGCGATCGCCCGCCAGCACCGCGCGACCGAGCGCCTGGCCGCCCTCGGCGTCCCGGTCGCCCCGCCCCTTCCCGTCCACGACGGCCGCACGGTCGCGGTCGTCGGCGGCCACGCCTACGCCCTCCACCCCTGGATCGAGGGCCGCCACCGCCACGGCGCCCAGCTCACCGCCGAGCAGTGCGGCCGGCTCGGGGCGCTGCTGGGCGTGGTCCACGCGAGTCTGGAGCGGGTGATGCCGGTGCAGGAGGCGAAGGGGAGCGAGCGGACACAGACGGGTGTGCGGGCGGCCGGGGGCGCGCGAAACGCCGTAAGCGCGCCGGGCATCGAGCCGCGCACGCCGGGCGGGGCCCGCGCGCCGGCAGGGCGTCACGCCGCCGCGCGTGCCGGCAGCGCTCGCGTCGAGAAGCCGCACGCCGATGAACGCCATGCCGGAGCACCGCCCGTCGCGCCTGTCGGGAGCACGGGGACCGCGACCCCCGACACCGGTCCCGTCGATGCCCGTGCCGTCGACGCCGGTGCCGACCCCGCCACCACGTTCGCCCTCATCGACGACCTCCTCGCGCGCGTGCGCCGACACCGGCCCGCCGACTCCTTCGACGAGCTGGCCCGGCACCGGCTCCTGGAGCGGCGGGCCCTGCTCGAGCAGCACGCGGGACGACGGCCTCCGCGCGGCGGACCGGTGGGCTGGGTGCACGGGGACTTCCACCCCTTCAACCTGCTCTACCGCGGCGACGCCCCCGCCGCGATCGTCGACTGGGACCGGCTCGGCGTGAAGCCCCGCGCGGAGGAGGCCGTACGCGCCGCCGCGATCTTCTTCGTACGGCCCGCGGGGACGCTCGACCTGCCGAAGGTACGGGCGTACGCGCGCGCGTACCGGCGTACGGCCGCTGCCACGCCCTCGGAGCTCGCGGCGGCCGTGCACCGCGTGTGGTGGGAGCGTCTCAACGACTTCTGGATGCTGCGCTGGCACTACGAGCGCGGCGACACCCGCGCGGATCCCCAGTTCCCGGCGGCCTCGGCGCTGGTGGTGTGGTGGACGCGGGAGTACGACGCGGTGTGCGACGCGTTCGTCGACTGACGTCCTCAGCGCTGTGCGAACAGCACGCGCGCGTGAGGTCCGTCCTCGGACTCACGCGCGCGTGACGGGTCGCGATCGCTCAGGAGTCGCCTTCTCCGCCGCCGTCCCCGCCTCCGACGAGCCCCCCACCGGTCGGGGCCGCCGTGTCCGTGGGCTCCGGGGTGTTCGTGGGCTCCGCGGTGTCCGTCGGCTGCGTCGCCGTCGCGGACGGCTGCGTCGCCGAGGGCGAAGGCGTGTAGGAGGGCGTGTACGACGGCGTGTAGGACGGGGTGTAGCCGGAGCCGCCCGAGCTGCCGCTGTCGTCCGTGGAGGTGTCGGTCTCCTCGCTCGTCGGCTCGTCGGTCGGCGACTCGCTCGCCGTCTGATCGTCGGTGGTCTTCGAGGTCGTCGGCGACACGGAGCTGCCGGTGCCCCCACCGCCGCCGCCACCGCCACCGTTGTTGAGCGCCAGGGCGACGCCCGCGGCGACGGCGATCACCGCGAGGACGGCGAGGATCCACAGCTTGCCGCGGCCGCTGCCGCGGTTGCCGTGTCCCTCGAAGCCGCCGTCGTCGCCGCCACCGCCGTAACCGGAGGGCAGGATCTGCTGCGGGATCTGGGTGGTGCCGGAGGCGTCGCCGGGGTGCGGAAGCACGCTGGTGCTCGCGAAGCCCGCGGCAGCCACGCCGCGGCCGTCGTGCGCCGTCACCGGACCGGTGTTCCAGGTGCCGGTGTGGCCGCCCTGGTCGTACAGCATCTGCAGGCCGTACTGGACGAGCCCGCGCATCTCCTCGGCCGTCTGGAAGCGGTCGTCCGGCTCCTTGGCGAGCGAGCGCATGACCAGGCCGTCGAGCTCCGGCGGGACGGCGTCGGAGACCTGCGACGGAGGCGTCGGGATGTCCTGGACGTGCTGGTAGACGACGGAGAGCGGGGTCTCACCGGTGAACGGCGGACGCAGAGCGAGGAGCTCGTAGAGGAGACAGCCCGTCGCGTACAGGTCGGAGCGGTGGTCGACCGCCTTGCCGAGGGCCTGCTCGGGGGAGAGGTACTGCGGGGTGCCCATGACCATGCCGGTCTGCGTCATCGTGGTGGACGCGCCGTGCAGGGCGCGGGCGATGCCGAAGTCCATCACCTTGACCGCGCCGTTGTGCGTGATGATCACGTTGGCGGGCTTGATGTCGCGGTGCACGATCCCGTGCTGGTGCGAGTAGGCGAGCGCCTCAAGGACACCGGAGACGATGATCAGGGCCTGCTCGGGCCCCGGCGCCTCGGCGTTGATCAGCAGGTCGCGGATCGTCCGTCCCTCGACGATCTCCATGACGATGTACGGCACCGACTGGCCGCCCACGTAGTCCTCGCCGGAGTCGTACACGGCGACGATCGCGTGGTGGTTGAGGCCGGCCACGGACTGGGCCTCGCGCGTGAAGCGGGCCTTGGAGGTCGGGTCCTCGGCGAGATCGGCCCGGAGCAGCTTGACCGCCACGGTGCGTCCGAGCCGTACGTCCTCGGCCGCGAACACCTCGGCCATACCGCCCCGGCCGAGTCTGCGGGTCAGCCGATATCGGCCGTCCCCGACCAGCCCGCCGTTACCCCACAGCTCCGGCGCATCTGACATTCCGCCGCCAGTCGCCTCGGGGTCGGACGGGCCCTGGGCGCGCTGCTGCTGTGCCATCGGTCCTCGCCGTCGTTTCTGCCCGCGGTGCGCGCGGTGTTGTTACGGTCTCCGTCGGCCACGCTACAGCCTTCACGCAAGCCGCCGGTCCGGGATGAGCCCGGGGACCGGCCCGAGACGGACCGGCCATCAAACCTGTACTACGTCTCGGCGTGCAAATCCTGTGTACCGGCCGTAGGGCACCTGTAACGCCCGCGCGTCCTTTCTTTCGCGTACGGTCACGGAACGGGCACCGCGTCCGACGGTTCGGCGGGGCGGAGTTCCGTGGCCAAACTCACCAAGAAGAACCCGAACGAGCGTTTACCCCAGGTGACATGACAGAGGTGACGTGAAGGGCCCGGCAGCGTCGGCTGCCGGGCCCTTCACGGTCGAGATCTACAGGTACGGTCCGCCCGAGCGGCCGCCCGCGCGCGGGTCGATGCCGTCCTCCTGGCCGCCGACGCCCGGCGGAAGGGCGCGCCGCATCTGCTCCAGCTGGGCCCGCGCGGCCATCTGCTGCGCGAACAGGGTCGTCTGGATCCCGTGGAAGAGGCCCTCGAGCCAGCCCACCAACTGGGCCTGCGCAATGCGCAGTTCCGCGTCGCTCGGGGTCGCGTCCTCGTTGAAGGGCAGGGAGAGGCGCTCCAGTTCCTCCACGAGTTCGGGGGCGAGCCCGTCCTCCAGCTCCTTGACCGAGCTGTGGTGGATCTCCTTGAGCCGGGCCCGGCTGGCCTCGTCGAGGGGAGCCGCGCGCACCTCTTCGAGCAGCTGCTTGATCATGCTGCCGATCCGCATGACCTTCGCAGGCTGCTCGACCATCTCCGTCACCGGGACCTCGCGGGAGTCGTCGTCACCCCCGCCGCCCAGTGCCATCCCGTCCTGGCCCACGACCAGGATCTGGGGACTTTCCGGCGAACCTTCGTTCCTCGGCATCTCCATGCCGCCATTCTCTCGCACCCGTGCATCTCTTCAGTGGGGTGCCCCCGCTATGCGCTGATCCACCGTTCCCGGAGCGGATCGCTCCCCTGGCGTCACCTGGAATGCCGTTCTTGTCGCTGAATGCCAGTCTTGTCCCGTGATTCTCTGGCTGCGCGCGACGGTGGTGACGATCGTGATGGGCGCGATCGCGACCGTGGCGCCGCCCGACGCCCCAAACCACGGGACGAACCACTGGTACCTCGCCCAGCAGACGCCCGCCTCCGTCCGGACGCCCACGACCGTCTCCGTCCGGACGCCCACCACCGAGTCCCGCCGCGCCCCCTCCGTCCACCCGCCCGCCCGGCCGTTCTCCCCGCCGAGCACGTCGGCCGCGGACTCCGGGCGGCCGGCGGGGCCGATGTCGGCTCATGGGCCCCGCCCGGGCACCGCGAGCCCGTCGCCGTCGCCGTCCTCGTCCGGCCGCCGTCCCTGGGACCCCGCGGCGGTTCCCGGGCCGCACCGCGCCTCCCCCTCGGCGTCGCTCGCTCCCTCCCCCTCCGCCGCCCCGCCCTCCCGGGCCGGGAGCCGGGCCGGTGAGGGGCGGGCGCGGCCCGGGCGGCGGGAGGAACCGGTACCGGAGGAGGAGGACGTCGCCGCCTCCTCCAGGACCGAGGAGACCGGGGACGGGACCGGGGACGGTGACCTCGCCGCCGTGTCGGAGCCGCCGCCGCGGACCGCCGTGACTCGGGCGCGGCCCGCGGAGCGCCCCGTGGCCGCGCCCAAGGTGTTCATCCTGCCGCTCGGCACCGGGCTGGTGCTGGTCGGCCTGGGGCTCGGCCTCGGCCTGTTCGCGCTGCGGATACGGCGCGGGTAGGGCTGTGCCTGAACGCCGTACCGGAACGCCGTACCGAAACACCTAGGACGTGACCAGCAGAACCTTGCCGACGTGCCCGCTCTCCTCGACGACCCGGTGCGCGGCGGCCGCGTCGCTCATCGGCAGCTCGCGGTCGACGACCGGACGGATGTGCCCGGCCTCCAGCAGCGGCCACACATGCTCGCGTACGGCTGCCACGATCGCCTTCTTCTCGGCCGGCGGCCGTGCCCGCAGCGAGGTCGCGCTGATCGCGGCGCGCTTGTTCAGCAGCGTGGCGATGTTCAGCTCGCCCTTGACGCCGCCCTGCATGCCGATGATCGCGAGCCGTCCGTTGACGGCGAGGGCGTTGACGTTCCGGTCGAGGTACTTCGCGCCCATGTTGTCCAGGATGACGTCGGCCCCCGCACCGTCGGTGGCCGCGCGGACCTCCTCGACGAAGTCCTGTTCCCGGTAGTTGATCAGGATGTCCGCGCCGAGCTCGGCACAGCGCTCCAGCTTCTGCGCCGTGCCCGCGGTCACCGCGACCTTGGCGCCCACCGCCTTGGCGAGCTGGATCGCCATCGTGCCGATGCCGCTGGAACCGCCGTGCACCAGCAGCGTCTCGCCGGGGCGCAGGTGGGCGATCATGAAGACGTTCGACCAGACCGTGCAGACCACCTCGGGCAGCGCGGCCGCCTGCCGCACGTCGATGCCCTTGAGCACGGGCAGCAGCTGCCCGGCCGGCACGGCGACCTTCTCGGCGTATCCGCCACCCGCGAGCAGCGCGCACACCTCGTCGCCGACGGCCCAGCCGGACACCCCGGGGCCGATCTCCGCGATGCGTCCTGAGCACTCAAGGCCGGGGTAGGGGGAGGCGCCGGGCGGGGGGTTGTAGAAGCCCTGCCGTTGCAGGATGTCGGCTCGGTTGACGGCCCCGGCCACCACCTCGACCAGCACCTCGCCCTCACCGGCCACGGCATCGGGGACCTCGCTCCACACCAGCGCCTCGGGCCCACCGGGTTCGGGAATCGTGATCGCATACATGAGCCCGACGCTACTCCCAGGCCGCGACGCCCCACTCGGGGGCGCGGGCTCCCGCGCTGTGCGACCCGGCCGTCCCCGAAAATTCGCTGTGCACGACCGATGAGTTTGCGCGACGGTAAAGGTCTCCCCATGCGTAGCCCAAGTACGCGGAAGGAATCCCGCCCATGAGCCAGCACACGTCATCCCTGGCGATCGAGACCGCGGGCCTCGTGAAGACGTTCGGTGAGACCAGGGCCGTCGACGGAGTCGACCTCGCGGTGCCGGCCGGCACGGTCTACGGCGTCCTCGGCCCGAACGGCGCCGGCAAGACCACCACAGTGAAGATGCTCGCGACCCTCCTGCGGCCCGACGGCGGCGAAGCCCACGTCTTCGGCCACGACGTCGTCCGCGAGGCCGACGAGGTCCGCGGCCGGGTCAGCCTCACCGGCCAGTACGCCTCCGTCGACGAGGACCTCACAGGCACCGAGAACCTGGTCCTGCTGGGCCGTCTCCTCGGCCACCACAAGAAGGCCGCACGCGAGCGCGCCGGACAGCTCCTGGAGGCCTTCGGTCTCTCGGAGGCGGCCGCAAAGCAGGTCAAGCACTACTCCGGCGGCATGCGGCGCCGTATCGACATCGCCGCGTCCATCCTGAACACCCCCGAGCTGCTCTTCCTCGACGAACCCACCACCGGCCTCGACCCGCGCAGCCGCAACCAGGTCTGGGACATCGTGCGCGCGGTCGTCGCCCAGGGCACCACCGTGCTGCTGACCACGCAGTACCTGGACGAGGCCGACCAGCTGGCCTCCCGGATCGCCGTCATCGACCACGGCCGGGTGATCGCCGAGGGCACCAAGGGCGAGCTGAAGGCCTCCGTGGGCGCCGGCACCGTACATCTGCGACTGCGCGACGGCGGGCAGCGGCCCGAGGCGGCGGAGATCCTACGACGGGCCCTGGACGCGCAGGTACAGCTGGAACCGGACTCGGTCGCGCTGACCGCCCGGCTCGGTTCGGCGGCCAGTGACACGGCCGCCGAACAGGCCTCGCGCGCGCTCGCCGAGCTGGCCCGCACCGGCATCACCGTCGACAACTTCTCGCTGGGCCAGCCCAGCCTGGACGAGGTGTTCCTCGCCCTCACCGGCCACGACACGCACGACTCCCGCGACAACCCGGATTCCGGCGACTCCCGCGACTCCCGCGACGACAAGGACGAGGTGGCGGCATGAGCACCGCGACGCAGACCGAGGCCCAGGACCTCGCCCCCGTCAGCGCCGAGTCGCTGGCCGCGCTGCTGGTCGCCGGGGAGCGGCCGCCGCGCCCGAGCGCGCTGTCGGCCTCGCTGACCTTCGGCTGGCGGGCGATCCTCAAGATCAAGCACGTGCCGGAGCAGCTCTTCGACGTCACCGCGTTCCCGATCATGATGGTGCTGATGTACACGTACCTGTTCGGGGGCGCCCTGGCCGGGTCCCCGGAGGAGTACATCCAGTTCCTGCTGCCGGGCATCCTGGTGATGTCGGTCGTGATGATCACGATGTACACCGGTGTCTCGGTCAACACCGACATCGAGAAGGGCGTCTTCGACCGCTTCCGCTCGCTGCCCATCTGGCGGCCGTCGACGATGGTGGGTTATCTGCTCGGTGACGCCCTGCGCTACACGATCGCGTCCGTCGTGATGCTCACCGTCGGCGTCATCCTGGGCTACCGCCCGGACGGCGGGGCCGGCGGTGTGATCGCCGGCATCGCGCTGCTGCTCGTCTTCTCGTTCGCGTTCTCGTGGATCTGGACGATGTTCGGGCTGATGCTGCGGACCGAGAAGTCGGTGATGGGCGTCAGCATGATGGTGATCTTTCCGCTGACCTTCCTGTCCAACGTCTTCGTCGATCCGAGGACGATGCCGGGCTGGCTCCAGGCCTTCGTCAACAACAGCCCGATCAGTCATCTGTCCTCGGCCGTGCGCGGACTGATGGCGGGCGACTGGCCCGCCGACGAGATCGCCTGGTCGCTCGGGTGGGCGGGCCTGTTCATCGCGGTCTTCGGGCCGATCACGATGCGGCTCTACAACCGCAAGTGATCACTGAGAGGGCATGGGAGGCAGCGGGCGGGCGTCGGGTGCCACCTGGGTGCCCGGCGTCGCCCGCACGATGGTGATCAGCCGGTCCGTCAGCTCCAGCGTCCCGACGGCGGGATCGTCGTAGCCGAGCACCCGGTGTCCGCGCACGACACTCACCACCAGGTCGTCCGTCTCTCTCGGTTTCCGGCCCACCTCGGCCTTTATGACCGGGCGTTCGACGAGGTCGAGCCCGCTGCCCTGCTGGATGAGGTCCTCCATCACCATGCCGGCCGCGGGGCTGAGCACCGACAGTCCGAGGAGGCGGCCGGCCGCGCTGGCGCTGGTGATGACGGCGTCCGCACCGGACTGCTTGAGCAGGGGTGCGTTCTCCTCCTCGCGCACGGCCGCCACGATCTTGGCGCCCTTGTTGAGCTGCCGGGCGGTCAGCGTCACGAGGACCGCCGTGTCGTCGCGCTGGGTCGCGATGATGATCTTCCGGGCCCGGTGGACCTCGGCCTGTTTCAGCACCTCGCTGCGGGTGGCATCCCCGACGACCCCCGCATAACCCACGGCGGTCGCGGCGTCGATCGCCTTGCCGCTCGGGTCGACGACCACGACCTGCTCCTTCTTCAGCCCGGTCGCGCAGACGGTCTCGATCGCGGACCGGCCCTTGGTTCCGAAGCCGATCACGACGGTGTGGTCGCGCAAGGTGGACCTCCAGCGGTTGAGTCGCCACTCCTCGCGGGTGCGCTCGGTGAGGACTTCGAGCGTGGTGCCGACCAGGATGATCAGGAACAGCACGCGCAGGGGCGTGATCACGAAGATGTTGGTGAGCCGGGCGGCATCGCTGACGGGGGTGATGTCGCCGTATCCGGTGGTGGAGAGGGTGACGGTCGCGTAGTACCAGGCGTCCAGGAAGTCGACGGACTGGTCGGAGTTGTCGTTGTAGCCGTCATGATCGGCGTAGACGATCAAGGCAGTCGCCGCGAGCACCAGCAGCGCCATCAGGACCCGCCTGGCGACCTGGCGGAAGGGATGCTCCACGACCTTGCGCGGGAGCTTCACCTTGTGGGTCACGAGGTGCTCGTCCGCCTGCCGGGCGATCGCGTCATGGCCCGGAAGTTTCACGTGAAACACACCCCGATTCCCGCGGACGCCCAGGGCAGGTCGAGGAGTTCGGCCTCCTGCCCCGGCCGGGAGCCCCCGGGCGGTACGACGGCGAGGGCATCGGCGGCCGCGATGCCCCGCAGCATGGCCGGACCGTTGTAGTGCAGCGGGATCGCGCTGTCACCGCGCAGGACGACCGGGACGAGCCGGGTGTCGTACGGGTGACCGTGGGCCTCGTCCCGCAGCGGCAGGGTGTACGGCTCCGGGGCCGGGCGGGCGGCCAGGGTGCGCAGCAGCGGTTCGGCGAGCGTGAGCAGGCCGGAGACGGCGGCGAGGGGGTTGCCCGGCAGGCCGACGAGGTGCTGGTTCTCCTTGGTGCGAGCGAGCAGCATGGGATGGCCCGGGCGCACCTTCACGCCGTCGACCAGGAGTTCGGCGCCGATACGGCCGAGGACGGGGTGGACGTGGTCGACGGGTCCGGCCGCGGTCCCGCCGGTCGTGACGATCACATCGGCGTCGGAGCGGGTGACCGCCTTGTGCAGGGCCTCGGCGGAGTCACCGAGCCGTCGTACGGCGGTGACCTCGGCGCCGAGCGCGCGCAGCCAGGGCGGGAGCATCGGCCCGAGCGCGTCCCGGATCAGGCCGTCGCGCGGAGCGCCCTCGGTGAGCAACTCGTCGCCGAGGACGAGGACTTCGACGCGGGGGCGGGGGACGGCGGTGAGGGTGTCGTATCCGGCGGCCGCGGCAAGACCGAGGACGGCCGGGGTGACGAGGGTGCCGGGGGGCAGGAGCTGGTCGCCGCTGCGGCACTCCTGTCCGCGCGGGCGGATGTCCTGGCCGTGCACGACCTCCCGGGTGGCGTGCAGCCGGCCCTTCTCGTCGATCTGCCCGTGCTCGCTGCGCAGGACGGCTGTGGTGTCCGGGGGGATGCGCGCGCCGGTGGCGATCCGGGCCGCCTCGCCGTCGGTGAGGGGCGCGGGCTCGGCGTGCCCGGCCAGCACCCCCTCGTCGCGTACGGCCCAGGGGCCGGGGCCCGCGACCGCCCAGCCGTCCATGGCCGAGGTGTCGAAGGAGGGGAGGTCGGTGAGGGCGTCGAGAGGGGCGGCCAGGGTGAGGCCGAGGGCATCGTCGAGCCGTACGGAGACGGGGGCGCGGCGGCCGCGGCGGGTGACCGCACGGGCTGCGCGGGCGGCGGTGGCGCGGGCCTCGGTCCAGGGGGTCGCCTTGTGCTGGGCATCCGGTCGGGCTGCCGGGCCGGTGCTCTGCGGTGGCGGCCCGGGAGGGCGGTGATCGCCGGGATGCGCGGTGCCGTTGTCTTCTCTCACCAGGGCCAGCGCCTCCTCGACGTCGAGTTCGTCGGCGTCTTCGGCGTGGCCGGACCGGTCGCCGGTGCGCACGGACCGGGCCGTCATCCGGCGTCCGGGCCTGTGCCGGAGGCGCCGTCGGGCGTGGCGGGGTCCTCTTCGGCCTCGTCGGCCCAGCGCAGGGCCAGGGCCGCGGCCTTGCGGGAGGCCTCGGCGACGGCCTCGGGGCTGCCGCCCGCCTGTGCGGCGGCATAGCCGACGAGGAACGTGGTCAGCGGTGCCGCGGGCCTGGCCACGCCGTGCGCGGCGTCACGGGCCAGGTCGAGCAGCACGCCGGTGTCGACGTCGAGGTCGATGCCCAGCTCGTCCTTGACTGCGGAAATCCATTCATCCAACACGTGCCCATGCTCCCTGATGCGTGCCCTGGCGGTGGCGATGTCGTCCCAGGTGTCGCAGTCGAAGGACGCGACGGGGTCGGGGACGCGGGTGAGGTCGAGCGCGGCGGTCAGCCGGCGCAGCGGAAGGCCGGTGAGAGCGCCGTGTTCCTTCGTGAGTGCGGTGAGCTCGTGGCGCAGCGAGGGTACGCGGTACGCGGCCACCAGCGGCTGGTCGCGGCCGTCGGCGTCGGTGAGCAGCACGCCGTCGGCGCCGCCCGTGCGCAGGACGGTCAGCAGCAGCCGGACGGTGCCCTCCTGGAGGAAGGGCAGGTCGGCGGAGAGCACCAGGACGTACCGCGCCGTGGTGTGCCCGAGACCGGCGGCCAGCGCGGCCAGCGGGCCGCCGCCGGGAGGGTCCTCGCGGGCCCAGGTCACCGGCCGGGCGGTGGGGCGGGGGTCGGCGACGACGACGGTGGTGTCCGCGTCGGCGCAGGCCGCGAGGACGCGGTCGAGCAGGGCGCGTCCTCCCACCCGCACACCGGGCTTGTCCGCGCCGCCGAGCCTCCGGGCCGCGCCCCCGGCGAGCACGACCACGTCGTACACGGGCCCGGCGCCCGGGTCGTTCGAGGACTCGTACGAAGTCACCCCCCGAGTATGCGTGCCGTAGCGATCACAGGGAACGTGCGGCGGCGCCGGGATCACGGGGTGCGGGTGTCCTGTGCGCGGTCGCGGTGCCGGTCGCGAACCCGGTACCGGTCGCGGCACCGGTCCCGGGTGCCGCGGTCACAGGGTGCGCAGCAGCACCGCCGGTTGTTCCACGCAGTCCGCCACGTAGCGCAGGAAGCCGCCCGCGGTGCCGCCGTCGCACACCCGGTGGTCGAAGGTGAGCGAGAGCTGGACGACCTGACGCACCGCGAGCTCGCCCTCGTGCACCCACGGCCTGGGGACGATGCGGCCGACGCCGAGCATGGCCGCCTCGGGGTGGTTGATGATCGGCGTGGAGCCGTCGACGCCGAAGACGCCGTAGTTGTTCAACGTGAAGGTGCCGCCGGTGAGTTCGGCGGGGCTGAGGCTGCCGGTGCGGGCCGCCTCGGTGAGCCGGGCGAACTCGGCGGACAGCGACTCGGCGTCCCGCGTGTGCGCGTCCTTCACGACCGGCACGACCAGTCCCCGCTCGGTCTGCGCGGCGAACCCCAGGTGCACGGCGTCCAGCCGCACGATCTCCCTGGCCGCCATGTCCACGGTGGAGTTCAGCTCGGGGAAACGGCCGAGGGCGGCGGTGCAGATCCGGGCGAGGAGCGCGAGCAGGGAGATCTTCGGACCGCCGGTCGCGTTCATCGCGGCACGCGCCCGCATGAGTTCGGTCGCGTCGGCGTCCACCCAGCAGGTGGCGTCGGGAATCTCGCTCCGGCTGCGGGACAGCTTGTCGGCGACCGCTCCACGCACACCCTTGAGGGGGATGCGGGTCCCCACGGCTGTCGCGGCGGGGGCCGCCGCTCGCGCCTCCGGGGCGGCGGTCGGTGCAGATGCCGGGCGCTCCTGTGCGGCCGCGGCCCGCAGGGCGTACTCGACGTCGGCCCTCAGGATCAGTCCGTCGGGGCCGGAGCCGGTGAGTTCCCTGAGGTCGAGGCCGTTCTCGCGGGCGAGGCGGCGGACGAGCGGGGAGATCACGGGGACGGGGCCCTCGATCACCTCGGGAGCTTCGGCAGGTGCCGACCGGCCGTTCACCGGTACCAGGACCTGCTGCTCCCGCCGGACCCTGCGCCTGCGCGCGGGGGCCTCCGAGGTGCCGTACCCGACCAGGACGTTCCCCGAGCCCTCGGCCTGCGCGCCCGGGTCGGGGGCCGACGCCCCCACCGCGACCGTGATGAGCGGTGACCCCACCGGGAGTTCACTGCCCTCCTCGCCGAAGCGGGCCGTGACGACACCGGCATAGGGGCAGGGGACGTCGACCATGGCCTTGGCCGTCTCGACCTCGACGACCGGCTGGTCGACCGCGACGACGTCGCCGACCTCCACCAGCCAGCGGACGATCTCCGCCTCGGTCAGGCCCTCGCCGAGATCCGGCAGCCTGAACTCCAGCACCTGCGCCATCAGCTCTCCGCCTCCCATTGCAGACGCCCCACGGCGTCCAGGATCCGGTCCACGCCGGGCAGGTGGTGACGCTCCAGCATCGGCGGCGGATACGGGATGTCGAACCCGGCCACGCGCAGCACCGGCGCCTCCAGATGGTGGAAGCAGCGCTCCGTGACCCGGGCCGCGATCTCCCCGCCCGGTCCGCCGAACCCGCCCGACTCGTGCACGACGACCGCCCGTCCGGTCCGCCGTACCGAGGCCGCGACCGTGTCGTCGTCGAACGGCACCAGTGAGCGCAGGTCGACGACTTCGAGGTCCCAGCCCTCCTCCCGCGCGGCCTCGGCGGCTTCGAGGCACACGGGTACGGACGGCCCGTACGTGATGAGTGTGGCGCTGCGCCCGGAGCGCCGCACCACCGCGCGGCCTATCGGTTCAACGGTCTGCGGATCGTCCGGGTTCCAGGCGTCCTTCGACCAGTACAGCCGCTTGGGCTCCAGGACAACGACCGGGTCGTCGGAGGCGATGGCGGCGCGCAGCAGACCGTAGGCGTCGGCGACGGTCGCGGGCGTGACGACATGGAGTCCCGGGGTCGCCATGTAGTACGCCTCGGAGGCGTCGCTGTGGTGCTCGACGCCGCCGATGCCGCCGCCGTAGGGGACCCGGATGGTGATCGGGAGCGGCATCGCCCCGCGCGTGCGGTTGCGCATCTTCGCCACATGGCTGATCAGCTGCTCGAACGCCGGGTAGGCGAAGGCGTCGAACTGCATCTCCACGACCGGCCGCAGCCCGTACATCGCCATGCCGACGGCCGTGCCGAGGATGCCCGCCTCGGCGAGCGGGGTGTCCGTGCAGCGGTCCTCGCCGAACTCCTTGGCCAGTCCGTCGGTGACCCGGAAGACACCGCCGAGGGTGCCGACGTCCTCACCCATGACGTGCACGGTGGGGTCGGCCGCCATCGCGTCGCGCAGCGCGCGCGTGAGGGCCTGCGCCATGGTGGCCGGTTTGAGGGCGACGGTGGTCATCGCTGGGTACCCCCGTGGGAGTCGTGCTCGGCCTCGAGCTCGGCACGCAACTGGGCCTGCTGCTCGCGCAGTTGCGGGGTGGGCTCGGCGTAGACATGGGCGAACAGGTCCATGGGGTCGAGGACCGGGTCCTGGTTCATGCGCTCGCGCAGCCCGGCCGCGAACTCCTCGGCGTCCTCGCGTACGGCCTCGATGCCGGCCTCGTCGATCAGGCCGCGCTCGGTCAGTTCGCGCTCGATGAGGGCGATCGGGTCGTGTCCGCGCCAGGTCTCCACCTCGGCGTCGCCGCGGTAGCGGGTCGCGTCGTCGGCGTTGGTGTGGGCGTCCACGCGGTAGGTGATCGCCTCCACCAGGGTGGGACCGCCGCCCGCGCGCGCATGGCGTACGGCGGTGGTGAGGACCTCGTGCACGGCGGCCGCGTCGTTGCCGTCGACCAGGCGCCCGGGCATGCCGTAGCCGACGGCCTTGTGGGCCAGGGACGGGGCCGCGGTCTGCTTGGCGAGGGGGACGGAGATCGCGAAGCCGTTGTTCTGGACCAGGAAGACGACCGGGGCCTGCCAGACGGCGGCGAAGTTCAGCGCCTCGTGGAAGTCGCCCTCGCTGGTGCCGCCGTCGCCGACCATGGCGAGCGCGACCACGTCGTCGCCCTTGAGGCGGGCGGCGTGGGCGAGGCCGACGGCGTGCGGGAGCTGGGTGGCGAGAGGGGTGCACAGGGGGGCCACCCGGCGCTCGCGCGGGTCGTAGCCGGTGTGCCAGTCGCCGCGCAGCAGGGTCAGGGCCTGGACGGGGTCCAGGCCGCGGGCGACGGCGGCGAGGGTGTCGCGGTAGCTGGGGAAGAGCCAGTCGCGCTCCTGGAGGGCCAGCGCGGCGGCGACCTCGCAGGCCTCCTGACCGGTGCTGGAGGGGTAGACGGCGAGGCGGCCCTGCTTGGTGAGGGCAGTGGCCTGGGTGTTGTAGCGGCGGCCACGCACCAGTTCCGCGTGCAGGCGGCGCAGCAGGGCCGGGTCGGCCTTGCCGGCCGCCTCCGTGCCGAGCACGCGGTAGGGCTCGGCGTCGGGCAGCAGGGGCGCTGGGTCCATGCGGGGCTGCCATGCGGGCGGCGGCGATGGCCGGTACGCGCCCCGCTGCTCCATGACCGTCATGACGGCACCTCCTCGTGGGAGCGGCTTCGGGCGCACTACGGGTGTGAGGCGCCTCACCTACCGATTGTTCGGTCGTCGGCACATTTTGGCTACTGGCCCCCTCAGGCTGTGGACAAACGGTTCTCCACAGCCTCCAATGAACGCAGTACGTCCATGGCAGGGAGGCAGGGGGACATGGCACCTGAACAAATGGCCGAAGGACCGGCGGGCGGCGTCCCCCTTCCGCCCCCGCGTCCGCTCGACGCCATCGATCAGGACATCCTCCAGATGCTCCAGGCGGACGGCCGCGCGTCGATAAGGTCGGTCGCCGAGCGGGTGCACGTCTCGCGCGCCAACGCCTACGCGCGCATCAACCGCCTCGTCGAGGACGGCGTCATCCGTGGCTTCGGCGCCCGTGTGAACCACGAGCGCGCAGGCCAGGGCACCTCGGCCTACATCACCCTGAAGATCGTCCAGAACTCCTGGCGCACGGTCCGCGAGCAGCTCAGACAGCTGCCCGGGGCCTCTCACATCGCGCTGGTCGGCGGTGACTTCGACGTCCTGCTGCTCGTCCACACCTCGGACAACAGGTCCCTGCGCGAACTCGTCCTCACCCGCCTCCAGGCGATCCCGGAGGTGCTCAGCACCCGCACCCTGCTGGTCTTCGAGGAGGAGGACCTGGAACCGCAGGGCTGAGTTCAGGAGGCCCTGCGCAGGCCCCCGAAGATCAACTGAGCCACGGCGTCCGCCACTTCGCGTTCGTTCATGCCGCGGCCGTCCGGGCGGTACCACTCCACGATGGAGTTGATCATGCCGAAGACGAGGCGGGTCGCCAGGCGTACCTCCACGTCCCCGCGCACGTCGCCGTCCGCGGCCGCCGCCTTCAGGAGTTCGGCGACCCGGTGGTCGAAGTCGCGGCGGCGCTCCAGGGCCCACCGCTCGGTGTCCGTGTTGCCGCGCACCCGCAGCAGCAGGGTGACGTAAGGGAGTTCGGCGATCAGCACCTCGACCATGCGCCGCACGACCCACTCCAGGCGGTCGGAGGCGGGGCCCACGCGCGCGTGCTCCTCGTCGAGGATCCCGAAGAGGCCGTCCAGGGCCCGGCTGACGGCCCTGCGCAGGAGCTCCTCCTTGCCGGCCACATGGTGGTAGATCGACGACTTGGAGATGCCGGCGGCCTTGGAGAGGTGCTCCATGGAGGTGCCGTCGTAGCCGCGCTCGTTGAAGACCTGGACGGCGACGGACAGCAGCGTCTCGGGGGTGTACGTGTCGCGCTTGGCGGTCGTCATGAGGTGCTGCCCTCCCGCTTGTCGGAGGCGTACGCGTGCCGGTACAGCGCCAGCGAGGGCGCGTACCGTCCGGACGGGTCGCGCAGGTGCAGGTCGTCGAGGAGGGCGTAGGCCCAGTTGCGGCCGAGCCTGCGGCTCCACTCGAACGGTCCGAGAGGGTAGTTCACCCCGAGACGCATAGCGGTGTCGATGTCCTCCTGGGTGGCCACGCCCTTGGCGACGGCGTCGTGCGCGAGGTCGACGATGCGGGCGACCGTACGGGCGACGATCATGCCGGGCACGTCCCCGATGACGCTGACGTCCTTGCCGAGCGCCTGGAAGAGCCCTACGGCCTCGCCGAGCGTCTGCTGCGAGGTGTCCTGGGAGGCGGACAGCGCGATGCGGGTGGCCCTGCGGTAGTCCAGCGCGAGGTCGAAGTAGACGACGTCCCGGAACTCCACCGAGGTCTGCCCGTCGGCGAGCGCGAGCTGGCCGCCGCTCGGCAGGACCAGACGGGTGCCGTGGTCCTCCTCGTCCTCGCGGACCTGGATGCCCGCCTCGCGGATCAGCGCGAGCAGTTCGGACGCGGGACCCAGATCTCCCTCGACGACGACGTAAGCGGGCGCCTGGGCCGGCTCCGCGGTGTGCGGCTCGTCGCGCTCGGCCCCGTCGGTGTAGTCGTACCAGCCCTGTCCGCTCTTGCGGCCGAGCCGGCCCGACTCGACGAGGCGCTGCTGGGCCAGCGAGGGCGTGAAGCGCACGTCCTGGAAGAAGGCCCGCCACACGGAGTGGGTCACGGACTCGTTGACGTCCTGCCCGATCAGGTCGGTCAGTTCGAACGCGCCCATCTTGAAGCCGCCGCACTCGCGCAGCACCGCGTCGATGGTGGCGGGCTCGGCGCCCTGGGCCTCGTGGACCGCGAACGCCTCGGCGTAGAAGGGCCGCGCGATCCGGTTGACGATGAAGCCGGGGGTGTCGGCGCAGGCGACCGGTGTCTTGCCCCACGCGCGTGCCGTCTCGTACGCGCGCGTGGCCGACGAGACGTCGGTGGCGAACCCGGAGACGACCTCGACCAGCGGCAGCAGCGGCGCGGGGTTGAAGAAGTGCAGGCCCACGAAGCGGCCCGGATTGCGCAGAGCGCCGCCGATGGCCGTCACCGACAGGGAGGAGGTGTTGGTGGCGAGCAGACAGTCCTCGACGACGATGTCCTCGAGGGCGCGGAACAGTTCCTGCTTGACGTCCAGCCGCTCCAGGACGGCCTCGACGACCAGGGAGCAGTCCGCGAGGTCGGTGAGGTGCTCGGCGGCCACCAGCCGGGCGCGGGCCGCGTCCCGGTCGGCGGCGGTGAGCCGGTCCTTCTCGACGAGCCGGTCCAGGCGGGCGCCGATCGCGTCGGCCGCCTCCCGCGCACGGCCCGGGACGGCGTCGTACAGCCGCACCGGGTGCCCGGCGACGAGCGCGACCTGGGCGATGCCCTGGCCCATGGTGCCGGTGCCGACGACGGCCACGGGGCTGCTGAGGTCGAGTGCTGTCATGTGCGCGATCCTCCCGCACGGGGTTTTCCACAGATGCGGCGGACCCCCTTGTCCCGACCGATCGTTCGGTTACTCTAACTCTGTCTGGCTGTTCCTGCCCATGTTTCTGCCCAGGTCATGAGCTCGACGAAGAGTTCGAAAGACGAGGAGTTGGTCCCGCATGGCCGCCGAACTGACCGCCCACCAGCTGATCGCCGCGCACCGGCCCACCCTCGACCAGGCGCTGGAGGCGATCCGCACCCGCGCGTACTGGTCCCCGCACCCGGAGCACCCCAAGGCCTACGGTGAGAACGGCAGCCTGGACATGGCGGCGGGCAAGGCCGCCTTCGACGCCCTCCTCGGCACCCACTTCGACCTCGGCCAGCCCGGCACGGACGGCTTCGTGGGCGGCGAGGTCTCGCCGTACGGCATCGAGCTGGGCGTCGAGTACCCGCACGCGGACGTGGACGTGCTGCTGCCCGCGATGAAGGCGGGCCAGAAGGCCTGGCGGGACGCGGGCGCGGAGATCCGCGCGGTGGTCTGCCTGGAGATCCTCAAGCGGATCAGCGACCGGACCCACGAGTTCGCGCACGCGGTCATGCACACCAGCGGCCAGGCCTTCATGATGGCGTTCCAGGCGGGCGGCCCGCACGCGCAGGACCGCGGCCTCGAGGCGGTGGCCTACGCGTACGTGGAGCAGGCCCGCACCCCCGACACCGCGGAGTGGACCAAGCCCCAGGGCAAGCGCGACCCGCTCGCCCTCACCAAGCAGTTCACGCCGGTCCCGCGCGGGACCGCCCTGCTCATCGGCTGCAACACCTTCCCGACGTGGAACGGCTATCCGGGCCTGTTCGCCTCCCTGGCCACCGGCAACGCGGTCCTGGTAAAGCCGCACCCGCGCGCGGTGCTGCCGCTCGCGCTCACGGTCCAGGTCGCACGGGACGTCCTCGGCGAGGCCGGATTCGACCCGAACCTGGTGGCCCTTGCCGCCGAGCGCCCCGGCGAGGGCATCGCGAAGACCCTCGCCACGCGCCCCGAGATCCGGATCATCGACTACACCGGCTCGACGGAGTTCGGCGACTGGCTGGAGGCCAACGCCCGTCAGGCGCAGGTCTACACGGAGAAGGCCGGCGTCAACACCGTGCTCGTGGAGTCGGCCGGGAACTACAAGGGGATGCTCTCCAACCTGGCCTTCTCCCTGTCCCTGTACAGCGGCCAGATGTGCACGACCCCGCAGAACCTGCTGATCCCCCGCGACGGCATCCGCACCGACGAGGGCCCCAAGACCTACGACGAGGTGGTCTCCGACATCGCCCGCGCCGTCGACGGCCTCCTCGGCGACGACGCGCGCGCGAACGCGCTGCTGGGCGCGATCGTCAACCCGGACGTGAAGGCGCGTCTGGAGGCCGCGGCAGGGCTGGGCGAAGTCGCCCTCGCCTCACGGGAGGTCGCCAACCCGGAGTTCCCGGGCGCGGTCGTGCGTACACCGGTCGTCGTCAAGCTGGACGGCGCCAAGCCGGACGACGAGGCCGCCTACATGAGCGAGTGCTTCGGGCCCGTCTCCTTCGCCGTCGCGGTCGACTCGGCGGCCGACGCGGTGGAGCTGCTGCGGCGCACGATCCGCGAGAAGGGCGCCATGACGGTCGGCGCGTACACCACCGACGAGGAGGTCGAGCAGGCCGTCCAGGAGGTCTGCCTGGAGGAGGCGGCGCAGCTGTCGCTGAACCTCGTCGGCGGGGTGTACGTCAACCAGACGGCCGCGTTCTCCGACTTCCACGGTTCGGGCGGCAACCCGGCGGCCAACTCCGCGCTGTGCGACGGGGCGTTCGTCGCCAACCGGTTCCGGGTCGTCGAGGTGCGCCGGGAGGCCTAGACACCGCCGCCCAGGCTCCAGTGGTACAGCGTCATCGCCACGCTCGTCGCGAGGTTGTAGCTGGAGACCTGGGGGCGCATCGGCAGCGCCACCAGATGATCGGCACGCGCGCGCAGTTCGGGGGACAGGCCGCTGCGTTCCGAGCCGAAGGCGAGGACGGCGTCGTCCGGGAGCTTCACGCCCCGGATGTCGTCGCCCTCAGGATCCAGGGCGAACGTCGGTCCGCAGGGCAGTTCGGCGACCGTGAGCCGCTCCACCGCGGTCGCGAAGTGCAGGCCCGCCCCACCGCGTACGACCGTCGGGTGCCAGGGGTCGAGGGTGCCCGTGGTGACCACCCCGGTCGCCCCGAAGCCCGCGGCCAGGCGGATCACGGCGCCCGCGTTGCCGAGGTTGCGCGGGTTGTCGAGGACCACGACGGGTGCGGTGCGCGGTGTGTGCGCCAGCTTCTCCAGGTGGGCGGCCCGGGAGGGTCGTACCGCCAGGGCGGCCACCGCCGTGGGATGCGGTCGCGGCACGAGTGACGCGTACACCGACTCCGGGACCTGCGTCAGCAGTCCGTCCAGGGTGTCCCGTACGTCCGGCGCCAGCTCCTCGGCCAGGGCGAGCGCGGCACCCCGGTCGACGGCGACCGCCACCGGTACCTCGGCCCCGAAGCGCAGGGCGTGCTTGAGGGCGTGGAAGCCGTCGAGCAGCACGGAGGTGTCGGCGAGCCGGTGCCACAGGCTCACGGGTTCGGGACCGGTCATGCGGGGAAGCCTACGTGGCTGTGATCGGGGTTCTCGGGGTCGCCGGGGTCGGGACTGCCGGGGTTGCCGAGGCCGGGGTTCGTGGCGTGTGCGGGGCCGGGGTTCCTGGTGTGTGCGGGGCCGGGGTCTTCGGGGCGGCCGGAGTCGACAGCAGGGCCGGCGTGGACGGCACTGCCGCTTTCGGCGGGGTGCGGGGTCTTCGCGAGCTCCGGCTCCTCCTGTGCGCCCCGACCCTTGCGACCGGGCCGGGCCTCGAAGCCCCGTCGCCCTTGCGGACCACGCTGCCGGGGCAGCCCCGGACCAGGGACGGCCGCGCCCGCCAACCGTGCCCACAGCAGGCCACGCGCGCGTGCGACCGTTTCGCCGAGCCGGCGGAGGAACGACGTCGGCAGGAAGACCGAGTCGGCAGCGATCATCGCCAGCGAGAAGAACGGCAGGCCGAGAACGACCGCGATCACCGCGTGCTCCGTGATCATGGCGGCCAGCAGCACGTTCTTGACCCGCCGGTTGAACAGCGTGAACGGGAAGGCGACCTGCACGGCGACCGTGCCGTACGTCACCAGCATCACCATGACGCCGTTCGCCGACAGCAGGTCCGCGAGGGCGGGCCAGGGCGAGAAGGACTCCAGGTGGAGGGGGTAGTAGACGGCGGTGCCGTCCTGCCAGCGGGAGCCCTGGATCTTGTACCAGCCCGCCGTGGCGTAGATGAGACAGGCCTCGGCCATGATCACGAGCAGCGCGCCGTTGTGGACGATGTTGGCGACCACGTCGAGCATGATCCGCGGCTGCCCGGACCGGGCGAACCGTCCGACGACCCACCACAGCGCCTGCGCCAGCCACAGGGCCCACAGGAGCGCCGGGACGACCCAGTCGCCGCTCAGCCTGTCCAGGAAGGTCGCCGCCACCAGCACGAGCCCGAGGACGCCCCACAGGGCCGGCCCGACGCGGTCCACGACGTCCTCTCCACACGTGCGTGCCTCCCGGGTACGCCGGGCCCGTCGCTCGTCCAGCGACCAGACCTGGCCGCAGCGCGTGAAGATCAGGTAGATGCACATCAGATGCAGGACGTTGTCGCCGCCGTCGCCCATGAAGACGCTGCGGTTCTGGAGCGAGAGCACGCCGACCATGAAGAGCACGGACATCACGCGGGTGCGCCAGCCGAGCAGCAGCAGGAGGCTCGACAGGGCGGCGAGGACGTAGACCGTCTCGAACCAGAACTGTCCGTCCGACCACATCAGGGCCGTGAAGGCGCCGTTGGTCGAGATCAGCTGCTCGGCGAGGTTCCAGTTCCACGGGCCGTCCGGGCCGTAGAGCTCCTGGCGGTGGGGGAACTCGCGCAGCAGGAACAGCAGCCAGGTCGCGCTGAAGCCGATGCGGATCATGGCGGTCTGGTAGGGGCCGAGGGCGGCCTCGGTGACGCGGGCGATGCCGGTCGACACCGACAGAGCGAATCGGTTCACCGCGCGTTCCTCTCGGTGTCGTCCGCCGTCACGGCCCACCAGGGCAGCTCACGGTAGACCGGCTGCACGGAGACCTTCTCCTCGCTCCACTTCGGCGGCGGGACGTTGCTGGTCCTGGAGCGGACCTGGACGCTCGCGAGGACGTCGCCCCGCGCGGTCGCGTCCTCACGCTCCAGGCGCAGCACCACGATGCGGCGCAGATACGTCTCGGAAAGGCTGCCGCGCAGCCCGATGGGGCGGTTGTCGGCGTCGTGGGTGGCGACGAAGAAGTCCCAGGAGCGGCGCAGTTCGTTCTGCTGGGTGTGGCTGGGCAGCAGGTTGCCGTCGATGGCCCGGCCGTCCTGGGCGGACAGGTCGTACCAGCCGGTCGTACGGCTGCCGCCGTCGACGCCCCGTATCCGGGCCCTGACCTGCACCGCGATGTCCTGCTGAAGGGGATTGGGCGCGAAGAGCTTCCAGTTCTGCTCGAACTCCGGGTAGACCCAGTCCTCGACCGCCCTGCCGTGCTGCCTGGTCACCGTGTTCTGCGGCGCGACGTGCAGGAACACCATCCCGATGTGCACACAGACGGCGACGGCCACGACGGCGAGCGCCAGGGCGACGCCGATCTGATAGCGGAGGGAGAGGGCGGCGATGCCGGTACGGGGGTCGGGGGCGGGGGCGGAAGCGAGGCCTGGGGCCGGGGCGGCTGGGCGTATCGCCAAGTGGTGGGAGGAGGGGCGGGTGTCCGTGGGCTCGGTGTGCGGAGCGGGTGGAGCTGGAGGAACGGGTCGCGCCTCGGCGGGCTCACGAACCGGAACGTCGGCGGACTCGCCGACCGACGGGGAGGCCGACTCGGGAACGGGCGCGGTGGCCGACTCAGGAACCGATGCGGTGGCCGGCTCACCCGACTCGGTGGACGCGTCCGGCTCACCTGACGCTTCCGGCCCGTCCAGCCCGTAGTCCCCCTCCGGCCCGTATTGCCCCTCCGACCCCTCCGACTCGGGGGCATCGCCCGGCTCGCTCGGGGCGCCCGGCCGTCGCCGGGCGTTCGAGCCTCCGTCGTACGCGTCCATTCCGCCCCGTTCCCGATTCCGGTTCGTCCACCGCCGCCCGCCCCGGGGGACGGCTGCGCCCGGTGACCGGCGCCCGCACCCGCCTCGCCGCGGTGGCTCGCATCGGCACGGTACTCAGGGCCGACCGCCCCGCACAGCCCTTCTCGACAGGCACCGCCGTGGGCGTTCTCACTGCCGCCCAGGTTTTCCACAGGGGGTCTCGCGGGTTTTCCACAGCGGTTGACACCTTACGGCGCCCGGCACACCATGGAATCGCACGAACCGAACGATCGGTCGGGAGCGGATTCCGGCAGAGCCCAGGCGAGGGGGCCTCATGGCGACAGCAGCCGCGCATCAGACGGCGAGCTCACAGACGTACGGCGCCGAGGGCGCCGTCGACGACACCACCGCGTACCAGAGCGTCTTCGACGCCGCCGTGGCCGCCGACGAGCGCATCGAACCGCGCGACTGGATGCCCGACGCCTACCGCGCGACCCTGGTCCGCCAGATCGCGCAGCACGCCCACTCCGAGATCATCGGCATGCAGCCGGAGGCGAACTGGATCACGCGCGCCCCCTCCCTGCGCCGCAAGGCCATCCTGATGGCCAAGGTCCAGGACGAGGCGGGGCACGGCCTGTATCTCTACAGCGCGGCGGAAACGCTCGGCACCGGCCGCGACGAGCTCCTCGACAAGCTCCACTCCGGCCGCCAGAAGTACTCATCGATCTTCAACTACCCGACTTTGACCTGGGCGGACGTCGGTGCGATCGGCTGGCTGGTGGACGGCGCCGCGATCACCAACCAGGTCCCCCTGTGCCGCTGCTCCTACGGCCCCTACGCGCGCGCGATGGTCCGCATCTGCAAGGAGGAGTCCTTCCATCAGCGCCAGGGCTACGAGCTGCTGCTGGCGCTGAGCAACGGCACCCCCGAGCAGCACGCGATGGCCCAGGACGCGGTGGACCGCTGGTGGTGGCCGTCCCTGATGATGTTCGGCCCGCCCGACGACGAGTCCGCGCACTCCGCGCAGTCGATGGCGTGGAAGATCAAGCGCCACTCCAACGACGAGCTGCGCCAGCGCTTCGTCGACATCTGCGTCCCCCAGGCCGAGTCGCTCGGCCTCACACTCCCCGACCCGGACCTGAAGTGGAACGAGGAGCGGGGACAGCACGACTTCGGCCCGATCGACTGGACGGAGTTCCGGGAGGTCCTCAAGGGCAACGGCCCGTGCAACGAACAGCGGATCACCCAGCGCAGGAAGGCGCACGACGAGGGCGCCTGGGTGCGGGAGGCGGCCACGGCCCACGCGGCGAAGCACACCGGCGAAAAAGGAGCGGCACGCGCATGACGAACACCGACTGGCCCCTGTGGGAGGTCTTCGTGCGCTCGCGGCGCGGACTCTCCCACACCCACGCCGGCAGCCTGCACGCCCCGGACGCGGAGCTGGCCCTGCGCAATGCCCGTGATCTGTACACCCGGCGCGGCGAGGGCGTCTCCCTCTGGGTCGTGCCCTCGTCCGCGATCACGGCCTCCTCGCCCGACGAGAAGGACCCGTTCTTCGAGCCGTCCGCCGACAAGCCGTACCGGCACCCGACGTTCTACGAGATCCCGGAGGGGGTGAAGCACCTGTGAGCACCTCTGAGACGACCGCTGTCGCCGCTCCCGCCCCGGTCCCCACGGCGGCCGCCCTCGCCCTCGGCGACGACGCGCTGGTGCTCTCGCACCGCCTCGGCGAATGGGCCGGCCACGCGCCGGTCCTGGAGGAGGAGGTCGCCCTCGCCAACATCGCCCTCGACCTGCTCGGCCAGGCCCGGGTGCTGCTGTCCATGGCCGGTGACGAGGACGAACTGGCGTATCTCCGCGAGGAGCGCGCCTTCCGCAACCTCCAGCTGGTGGAGCAGCCGAACGGCGACTTCGCCCACACCATCGTCCGCCAGCTCTACTTCTCCACCTACCAGCACCTGCTCTACACCGAACTGGCCGCGGGCGACGGCCCCTTCGCCCCGCTCGCCGCGAAGGCCGTCAAGGAGGTCGCCTACCACCGCGACCACGCCGAGCAGTGGACCCTGCGGCTCGGCGACGGCACCGAGGAGAGCCACGCGCGGATGCTGCGGGCGGGTGAGGCGCTGTGGCGGTTCACCGGCGAGATGTTCCGGCCGGTCGACGGGGTGGACGTGGACGGGGAGCGCATGGAGGCCGCCTGGCTCGCGGCCGTGGGGGAGGTCCTGCGCCGGGCCACCCTGCCCCTCCCCGAGGGGCCGCGCGCGGGCGCATGGGCCGCAGGAGCGGGGCGGCAGGGTCTGCACACCGAGCCCTTCGGGCGGATGCTCGCCGAGATGCAGCACCTGCACCGCAGCCACCCGGGGGCGTCATGGTGACGCTCACGCCGCTGGAGACGGAGCTGTTCGCGCTCGCCGGTTCGGTGCCCGACCCCGAGCTGCCCGTGCTCACCCTGCGCGAGCTGGGCGTGCTGCGCGCGGTGCATGTCCGGGACGCGGACTCGGTCGAGGTGGAGCTGACCCCGACGTACACCGGCTGCCCGGCGATCGAGGCGATGTCCCTGGACATCGAGCGGGTGCTGCGGGAACACGGCGTGCGGGAGGTCACCGTCCGCACGGTGCTCGCACCCGCCTGGTCCACCGACGACATCACGGCCGAAGGGCGCCGCAAGCTGCGGGAGTTCGGCATAGCGCCACCCCGCGTCGTGGTGGCATCCGGACCCGTCCCGGTGGGGCTGGGGCCGACGCGCACCCTCGACGCGGAGCTCGAGGACGTCGTCTGCCCGCACTGCGGTTCCGCCGACACCGAACTGCTCAGCCGGTTCTCCTCCACCGCGTGCAAGGCGCTGCGGCGCTGCCTGGACTGCCGTGAACCGTTCGACCACTTCAAGGAGTTGTGATGGCCCGCTTCCACCCGCTCCCGGTGGCCGCGGTCGACCGGCTCACCGACGACTCCGTGGCACTGACCCTCACCGTGCCCCCGGAGCTGCGCGAGCAGTACCGGCACGCCGCGGGCCAGCATCTCGCCCTGCGCCGCACGGCCGACGGCCAGGAGATACGCCGGACCTACTCGATCTGCTCCCCGGCTCCCGACGCACAGGGGCCCCGCGAACTGCGGGTCGGCGTACGGCTGGTGGAGGGCGGTGCCTTCTCGACGTACGCCCTCAAGGAGATCAATGTCGGTGACGAGCTGGAGGTGATGACCCCGGCGGGCCGGTTCACCCTCGACCCGGCGCCCGGTCTGTACGCGGCGATCGTCGGCGGCAGCGGCATCACCCCGGTGCTGTCCATCGTGGCGACGCTGCTGGCGCGCGAGCCCGAGGCCCGGTTCTGTCTGATCCGCAGCGACCGCACCGCCGCGTCCACGATGTTCCTGGAGGAGGTCGCCGACCTGAAGGACCGCCACCCCGAGCGGTTCCAGCTGGTCACGGTGCTCTCCCGGGAGGAGCAGCAGGCGGGGCTGCCGTCCGGGCGGCTCGACCGGGAGCGGCTGACCGGGCTGCTGCCGGCGCTGCTGCCGGTGGACCGGGTGGCCGGGTGGTTCCTGTGCGGCCCGTTCGGACTGGTGCAGGGTGCCGAGAAGGCGTTGCGGGAGCTCGGGGTCGCCCGTACCCGGATCCACGAGGAGATCTTCCATGTGGACGCGGGGGCTGCCCCGGCGCCGACGGTTTCCGCGCCCGCGCACAGCACGGTGACGGCCCGGCTCGACGGACGGGGCGGCAGCTGGCCAGTCCAGGACGGTGAGTCGCTGCTGGAGACCGTGCTGCGCAACCGGTCCGACGCTCCCTACGCCTGCAAGGGCGGGGTGTGCGGGACCTGCCGGGCCTTCCTGGTCTCCGGCGAGGTACGCATGGACCGCAACTTCGCGCTGGAGCCGGAGGAGACGCAGGCGGGCTATGTCCTGGCATGCCAGTCGCATCCGGTGACGGAGAAGGTGGAACTGGACTTCGACAGGTAGGCCGGGAGGAGCCCGTTCCCTTCTTCTAGAACCTGTTCTATCTTGACGGACCGTCAGATCAGCGACCGGATCTGCCGACCCGTCGGAAGGACAGGGACCGTGGACTTCACCTTCAGCGAGGAGCAGCAGGCGGCGGCCGAGGCGGCACGGGGGGTGTTCGCCGACGTCCTGCCGGACGCGGTGCCGTCCCCTGCGCTGACCCCGGGTGCGGTGGCCGACGAGTTCGACCGCTCGCTGTGGGCCCGGCTCGCCGAGGCGGACCTGCTGAGCCTGCTGGTGGCGGAGGAGTACGGCGGGGCAGGCTTGGACGCCGTCGCGCTGTGCCTGGTGCTGCGTGAGTCGGCGAAGGTGCTGGCGCGGGTGCCGCTGCTGGAGAACAGCGCGGCCATGGCGGCCGTACAGGCCTACGGCGGCCAGGAGTTGCGGGCGGAGCTGCTGGAGCGGGCCGGGCGCGGGGAGACCGTGCTGACCGTCGCCGCGAGCGGTCGTACCGGGCACGACTCGGCGGAACTCGCCGTCGGGGCACGGCAGGAGGACGGGGAGGGCGCCGACTGGATCCTGGACGGGGTGCAGACGGCGGTGCCGTGGGCGTACGACGCCGACTTCGTCGTCGTGCCCGCGCACACCGCCGGAGGCCGGACCGTTCTCGCACTGGTGCCCCCGGGCCATGACGGGGTCGGGCTCGGCGAGCAGTTCTCCACCAGCGGGGAGCGGCTGGGCGAGTTGCGGCTGGAGTCGGCGCGGATCGCCGCTCGCCACGTCATCGACGTCGAGGGCGCCTGGGAGTGGCTGCGGGACCTGCTCACCACGGGGACGTGCGCGCTGGCGCTCGGACTGGGCGAGCGGGTGCTGCGGATGAGCAGCGAATACACCAGCAAGCGGGAGCAGTTCGGGTTCCCGGTCGCCACCTTCCAGGCCGTCGCCGTACAGGCGGCCGACCGTTACATCGACCTGCGCGCGATGGAGGTCACCCTGTGGCAGGCCGCGTGGCGGATCGCCTCGGGGGCACAGGGCGCGCTGCCGGTCGCTGGGGATGTCGCCGTGGCCAAGATCTGGGCCTCGGAGGGGGTGCGCCGGGTGGTGCAGACGGCACAGCATCTGCACGGCGGGTTCGGCGCCGACGTCGACTACCCGCTGCACCGCTACCACGCCTGGGCCAAGCATCTGGAGTTGTCGCTCGGTCCGGCGGCGGCGCACGAGGAGGCGTTGGGGGAGCTGCTGGCGGCGCATTCCCTGGGGTGACGCCGGATGCGTCCCACCGTCCGATCATCGGCTGAGATGATGACGGGGACCGCAACAGCAGAAGGAGACCGAGCATGCTGGTGCTCGTCCTGTCCGTCGTCCTCGTTCTCGTCGTCGGGGGATGCGTATGCGTCTGGTGGGCGGCGCGGGGCGGCCCGCGCTGGGTGCGGGCGGTGTCCGCGGCGACCCTCGCGGCGGGCGAGCTGGCCCGCGTCGTGAGCCGCGTGGAACGGAACCCGGGCGGCAAGGACGAGGGCTGAGCTCCCGCCCCCGCCGCGCGCGGTGGGCTGCTAGAGCACGAAGCCCGGCCGGCCGTCGTCGGTCACCACGGGGCGGCCCGCCTCGGCCCACAGCTGCATGCCGCCGTCGACGTTCGCCGCGTCGATGCCCTGCTGGGCCAGGTACATCGTGACCTGGGCCGAGCGGCCGCCGGAGCGGCAGATCACATGAACACGGCCGTCCTGCGGGGCGGCCTCGGTCAGCTCGCCGTAGCGGGCCACGAAGTCACTGATGGGGATGTGCAACGCCCCTTCGGCGTGACCCGCCTGCCACTCGTCGTCCTCGCGGACGTCCAGCAGGAAATCGCCGTCCTTGAGGTCCGTGACCTGGACCGTGGGCACACCAGCACCGAAATTCATGGCCCCGACGCTACCTGACGCCCCCGGGACGCGGTCGCTCACTCCTGCTCGAGCAGCTCCGCGAGCTCCGCCTCGCGCGTGGAGACGTCGGCGAGGAGTTTCTCGGCGATCTCCTCCAGGAGGCGGTCCGGGTCGTCCGGTGCCATCCGGAGCATCGAACCGATCGCGCTCTCCTCCAGCTCCCGGGCCACCACGGAGAGCAGTTCCTTGCGCTGGGCGAGCCATTCGAGGCGGGCGTAGAGCTCCTCGCTGGGGGTGGGACCCGGCTCCGGCGGCTTGGGCCCGGCGGCCCACTCCTCGGACAGTTCCCGCAGCAGAGGCTCGTCGCCGCGGGAGTAGGCCGCGTTGACCCGGGTGATGAACTCCTCGCGCCGGGCCCGCTCGGTCTCGTCCTGGGCGAGGTCCGGGTGGGCCTTGCGGGCGAGCTCGCGGTAGAGCTTGCGGGCCTCGTCGCTGGGGCGCACCCGCTGCGGGGGCCGCACCGGCTGCTCGGTGAGCATCGAGGCGGCTTCCGGGAACAGGCCCTCCCCGTCCATCCAGCCGTGGAACAACTCCTCGACCCCGGGCATCGGCATCACCCGGGCACGGGCCTCCTCCGCCTTGCGCAGATCCTCGGGGTCCCCGCTGCGGGCGGCCCGGATCTCCGCGATCTGCGCGTCCAGCTCGTCGAGGCGGGTGTACATGGGGCCGAGCTTCTGGTGGTGCAGGCGGGAGAAGTTCTCCACCTCGATGCGGAAGGTGTCCACCGCGATCTCGTACTCGATGAGCGCCTGCTCCGCGGCCCGCACGGCTCGCTCCAGCCGCTCCTCGGGCCGGGGGGCACCCCCGCCCTCGGCAGCCACCTGCTCCGCACCGGCGCCGCCGTCGTGCCGCTCAGCTTCCGGGGTCATCATCCGAACAGCGTAGGCCACGAGCGGAGGGCCGCCTCAACGATCGCCCCGGGTCCACCGCACCCGCCGCCGCGAAGACCGCTCACACGCCCGTCTCCCCCGCGATCCTCCCCGTCCGCACGGCCGCCAGCAGCTCCGCGTGATCCGCTTCCGTGCGGTCCGCGTAGGTCACGGCGAACGTGGCGATGGCCTCGTCGAGCTCGTCGTTCTTGCCGCAGTAGCCGGAGACCAGGCGCGGGTCGACGCTGTGCGAGTGGGCGCGGGCCAGGAGGGCGCCGGTCATGCGGCCGTAGTCGTCTATCTGGTCGGCGGAGAGCGCGGCGGGGTCGACGCTGCCCTTGCGGTTGCGGAACTGGCGGACCTGGAAAGGCCTGCCCTCCACGGTCGTCCAGCCCAGCAGGCTGTCGCTGACGACCTGCATCCGCTTCTGGCCGAGCACGACCCGGCGGCCCTCGTGGTCGACGGTCGGGGCGTCGAAACCCGCGGCGAGCAGGTGGGGCAGCAGGGCGGAGGACCTCGCCTCCTTGACCTGCAGGACCAGCGGTTCACCGCGGTGGTCGAGCAGCAGGACGACATAGGAGCGCGTGCCCACGCTGCCCGTGCCGACCACCCGGAACGCCACGTCGTGCACCGCGTGGCGGGCCAGCAGCGGGAGGCGGTCCTCGGAGAGCGTGGTCAGGTAGTGCTCCAGGGACGCGGCCACGGCGGCGGCCTCCTCGTCCGGCACCCGGCGCAGCACCGGCGGCGCGTCCACGAACCGTCGGCCGCCGTCCTCGGTCGGCTCCGTCGACTTCGCCGCGAAGCGCCCGCTGGTGTTGGCCCGCGCCTTCTCCGAGACCCGCTCCAGCGTGCCGACCAGGTCGTGGGCGTCGGTGTGGGAGACGAGTTCCTCGTCCGCGATCGCGTTCCACGCGTCCAGGACCGGCAGCTTGGCCAGCAAACGCATGGTGCGCCGGTACGCGCCCACCGCCCCGTGCGCCGCCGCACGGCAGGTGTCCTCGTCGGCACCGGTCTCCCGGCCCGCGAGGACCAGGGAGGCGGCGAGCCGCTTGAGGTCCCACTCCCAGGGGCCGTACACCGTCTCGTCGAAGTCGTTCAGGTCGATGACCAGGTCGCCGCGGGCGTCGCCGTACAGCCCGAAGTTGGCCGCGTGCGCGTCGCCGCAGATCTGGGCGCTGATCCTGGTCATCGGGGTGCGGGCGAGGTCGTACGCCATGAGGCCCGCCGAGCCGCGCAGAAAGGCGAACGGCGTGGCCGCCATCCGGCCGACCCGCAGCGGGGTGAGCTCGGGGATGCGGCCGCGGCTCGACTCCTCGACCGCGTGCACCGCGTCGGGGCGGGAGAGGTCGAGATCGAGCGCGGCATGGGCACTGCGCGGGACGCGCTCGCGCAGCGCCTTGCCCTCCTTCTTGGGCGAACCCTCGACGGGCCACTGGGCGAAGCCGGGCACCAGGGGCAGCCGCCGGGCCAGGCCCGCGGCGGTATCGGCCGACACCGAAGCCGACGCCGATGCGGACACCGGGGCCGACGCCTCCTGTGCCTCGGTCCCGTGACCGGCTCGCATCCCGGCCGTCGCGTTCACACCCGCATCGGTCACCGCGACCGCCTCCCCCGCAACTCGCAATTCGCAAGAACATCAACTTGTGCCGACCGTACAACGACCAGCCGAAACGCGTCAGACCCTGTGGACAACTCCGCGGCTGTGGAAAACAGATCCCGGAAAAGGATCCCCCGGGGCCCTCACGCCCGCAGGTACGCCAGCACCGCCAGCACCCGCCGATGGGTCTCCTCCGCCGGCGGCAGGTCCAGTTTCGTCAGGATGCCGCCGATGTGCTTGCCGACGGCCGCCTCGGAGACGACCAGTTCCCGCGCGATCGCCCCGTTGGACTTCCCCTCGGCGATCAGCGCGAGCACCTCACGCTCGCGCGGGGTGAGCCGCTCCAGCGGATCGCGGCGGCGGCGCAGCAGCTGGCGTACGACCTCGGGGTCCACGACCGTGCCGCCGTCCGCGACCTCGCACAGGGCGTCGACGAACTGCTCGACCTGGCCGACCCGGTCCTTGAGGAGATAGCCGACGCCCGTGCCGTCGCCGGAGTCGAGGAGTTCGGAGGCGTACGTCCGCTGCACGTACTGGCTGAGGACCAGCACCGGCAGGCCGGGGCGCCACTCTCGCAGCCGGACCGCCGCGTGCAGGCCCTCGTCCTGGAAACCGGGCGGCATACGGACGTCCGTCACCACGATGTCCGGGCCGTGCTCCTCGACCGCGACCAGCAGTGCCTCGGCGTCGCCGACCGCCGCCACGACCTCATGACCGCACCTGCCGAGCAGGCCGATGAGCCCTTCGCGCAGCAGCACGCTGTCCTCGGCCAGCACTATCCGCAGCGATCGGCCCGTGCCGCCAACCCGCTCGCCCCGCTCGCCCCGGCCGATTCCGTCAACTCGCAAGGGAACTCCACACGCAACAGGGTCGGACCACCCGGCGGACTGGACAGGGTGAGTGTGCCATCCAGCACCGACACCCGGTCGGCGAGTCCGGTCAGCCCACTGCCCGCCGAGGCGTCCGCGCCACCGCGACCGTCGTCCCGCACCTCCAGCAGCAGCCGTCCGCGGGAATGGCCGCCACGCACCTCGGCCCGTCCCGCGCCGCTGTGCTTGGCGACGTTGGCGAGGGCCTCGCAGACCACGAAGTAGGCGGCCGACTCCACGGCCTGATCCAGCCGCCCCGGCACCGCCAGCTCGACGTCCACCGGTACGACGGAACGGTCCGCCGCGTCGGCGACGGCGGCAGCGAGGCCGTAGTCCGCGAGGACCTTGGGGTGGATGCCCTGAATGAGCTCACGCAGTTCGGCGAGGGCCCGGCCGGCCTCGTCGTGGGCCTTGGCGAGCTGGTCGGCCAGGGGCCCCGGCGGGGCGTCGAGACGGGCCAGGCCGAGCGTCATCGTCAGGGCGACCAGGCGCTGTTGGGCGCCGTCGTGCAGATCGCGCTCGATGCGCCGGCGCTCCGCCTCGAAGGCGTCCACCAACCGCACGCGGGAACGGCTCAGTTCGACCACCCTGGCGTCCAGCTCACCGTCGCGCGAGGCGATCAGCAGCCGCGTCAGCCCGGCCCGGGCACCCGCCACGACCCCCATCGCGTACAGGCCCGACGCCAGGAGCAGCAGCCCGAGTACGGCCACCCCGAAGGCCGTCGGCCAGGTGGTGACCGTCCACTGCTTGAGCACCTTCGCCTCCCGGCCGTCCCCGACCGTGGCCATCAGCAGCGGAGTGGCGGCCATGGATGCCGGAACGAGCACGGCCACGGTGACCGCGAGGACGTCGAGCGGCCAGAGCAGTCCGGCGAACAGCAGGGTGTACCCGAGTTCACGCCAGGTCGCCTGTTCCTTGAGCCGCGTCGTCAGCCACGCCCACAGCCCTGTGGCAGCGGGTGCGCGGTGCGGATCGGGTAGCGGGTCCCCGTCGAGAAGGCGCAGCCTCCACCGCTCCGTCCGGGCGACCACGACGCCGGACAGCGCCAGCATGACGAGCAACGGCAGCCCCACGAGTACGGCCGCGAGCGCCCCGCCGGCCACCGCCAGCGTCACGACGCCCACCAGCACGACCGCGCCGGCCACGGCACCGGTCAGCAGATAGCCGACCGAGCGCCAGGGCCATGCCGACAGCAGGAAGCCCGGCCGGGACATGGCCTGCCACACATTCCGAGGATGCATGCGGATCACCGTAGAAGCGGGGCGCGGGGCGGGGCCATGGGCCAGGACGGAGGAGTCGGGGTATGGCCGGCCCTACCCCGGGTCTAGGTCCCGCCGCACTGCGCCCGACCGCCTCGGAACGGTTTCGTGGAACCACCGCGGACAACCGGACGAGTGGGGGACCCATGAACACCGACGCCATCAGCCTGCGATCCGTCAGCAGGACGTACGCCGGGACATACGGCAGGGCACTCGGCAGGGCATTTGGCAGGACGTACGCCAGGACGCGCCCCAGGAACACCAGCGGCGCCTCACCCGACGACACCTCCGTGACCGCACTCCACGACGTCACCCTCGCCTTCCCCCGCGGCACCTTCACCGCCGTCATGGGCCCCTCCGGCTCCGGCAAGTCGACCCTGCTGCAGTGCGCCGCGGGCCTGGACCGGCCCACATCGGGCTCGGTCACCATGGGCGGCACCGAGCTCACGACGCTCAGCGAGACCAAGCTGACCCTGCTGCGGCGCGAGCGCATCGGATTCGTCTTCCAGGCGTTCAACCTGCTGCCCTCGCTCACCGCCGAGCAGAACATCGCCCTGCCCCTCAGGCTGGCCGGCCGGCGCGTACCGAAGGCCCGGACCCGAGAGGTGCTCCACCAGGTGGGCCTGGCCGAGCGCGCCCGGCACCGGCCCACCGAGCTGTCCGGCGGCCAACAGCAGCGTGTCGCCCTGGCCCGGGCCTTGGTCACCCGCCCCGAGGTCCTCTTCGCCGACGAACCGACCGGCGCCCTGGACTCGCGGACCGGCCGCGAGGTACTGGCCCTGCTGCGCGCCATGGTGGAGCGCGAGGGCCAGACCGTCGTCATGGTCACGCACGACCCGGTGGCCGCGTCCTATGCCGACCGTGTGGTCTTCCTCGTCGACGGCCGGGTCAACGGCGAACTCGTCGGGGCCACCACCAACGACATCGCCACGCACATGACCAAGCTGGAGCCGGCACCCCCGACCCGACCGAGCGCCCGTATCGAGCCAACGCCCGAGCCGACCGCCCGCACCACACGCCCGACCCAGCCGACCGCCGCCCCTCCCACCCCCGGCACCGAGACCCGCCCGGAGAGCCACCCGTGCTGACCGTCGCCCTCCACGCCCTCCGCATCCGCTGGTCGACCTTCCTGGGCACCTTCGTCGCCCTCTCCCTCGGCGTCGCCCTGCTCGCCGTGATGGGCCTGACCCTCGCCTCCTCACTGGACGCGCCGAAGAGACAGCCCGAGCGGTTCACCACCGCACCTGTTGTCGTCCAGGGCCAGAACACCCTGAGCGTGCCGATCTCGATCGGCGGCCATGTTTCACGTGAAACACGCAAGCTCGCCCACCCCCACGCGGTGCCCGAGACCACCGTGGCCAAGTTGAAAAGGCTCGGCAGGGTCGTCCCGGACCGCTCCTTCCCGGTACGCGCCGAGGGCGCCCCACGCGATCTCGTCGGCCACCCCTGGTCCACCGCCGCCTTCGCCCCGTACAAGATCGCCGAGGGCCGCGCACCGCGCACCCGGGACGAGGTGGTCGTCACCGGTGGCTGGACGCACCCCGGGGACCGGCTGCGTACCGACCACGGCACGGTGCGCGTCGTAGGAACCGTCCCCTCCCGGGGCTTCGAGACCGCCGTCTTCTACAGCGACGCCCGGGCCGCCGAACTGTCCCCGCAGAGCACGCAGCTCGTGGTGGAGGCGGAGGCGCAAGACGTACGCGAAGCAGTGGAGGGGGAAGCCGTCCACGTCCTCACCGGCAGCGCCCGCCGTCTCGCCGACCCCGATCCGGACCGCGACCGGGAGGCGCTCACCGCCATGAACGCCCTGTTCGGCACCGCGGGGGGAGTCACCGCCTTCGTGTCGGTGTTCGTCGTGGCGTCCACCTTCGCCTTCTCGGTGGCCCAACGGCGCCGGGAGTTCGGCCTGTTGCGCACCGCGGGAGCCACGCCCGGCCAGATTCGCCGGACGGTGTGTGCGGAGGCACTCCTGGTCGGCGTGCTCGCCTCGGCCACCGGCTGTGTGCTCGGTGCGTACGGCGCCCCACGCCTCGCCGACCGAGTGGTCGACGTCGGCCTCGCACCGGACTGGTTCACCGTCGGCGACTCCAAGTGGCCGTACCACATGGCCTTTTGGACGGGTCTGCTCGTCGCGCTGCTCGGTGTGGTCGCCGCGTCCTGGCGTGCGGGCCGCACGAGCCCCGCCCAGGCACTGCGCGAGGCCTCCGTGGACGCCGGAGCGATGACACGGGGCCGGCTGCTGTTCGGGGCCGGTCTGCTGCTGACCGCCGCGGCGATGCCGGCCCTGGCCCTGATCTCGGACCCGGGCGAGCTGCTTCACCGCAAGACCTACGTGAGCCACCCGATGCTGCTGATCACCGCGGTCGCGTTGCTGGCGCCGGTCCTGGTGCGTCCCTTGACCCGGCTGTTCGTCTGGCTGCCGGCCCACCTGCCGGGAGCGGGCGGGATGCTGGTGCGTGAGAACGCCTCCGCGGGAGTCCGCCGTACGGCAGCCGTCGCGGCGCCCGTCCTGGTCACGGTCGCCCTCACGGGCTCGCTGCTGGGTGCGACGGCCACACTGAACGAGGCCAAGGCCACCGAGGCGCGCGAACGAACCACGGCCGACTTCGTGGTCGTGCCCACCGGAAACGCCGGCCACGGCAGCCATACCGGGAGCCACGACACCACCGCGACCCATGCCCCCACCCAGAACCCCGGCTTCGACGCCCGGACGCTCCGGAACCTCCGCACCATCCCCGGCACCACCGTCTCCGCGACCTCCTCGAGTGCCGTCTACGTCCTGGAGGACGGCGTGGCCCTGATCAGGTCCGAGGCCCCAGCCGGCGAGCCCGCAGCGCTCGCCGTGACCACCGCCCTCCCCTTGGCGGCCGGGCAGGTGAGCAACCTCGACGACCAGTCGATCATCGTCAACGAGGAGTGGGAGCGGCACACTGTGGGACAGACCGTGGACGTGTGGCTCGGCGACGGCACGAGGAAGTCGCTGCGGATCGCCGCCGTGATGACGACCGGCACCGGCGACAACGGGGTCTACGTCACCCCCGCCAACGCCCCCGGCGCCCACGTCGACCGCGTGGACGTCACTCTCGCCGCCGGTGCCGACCCCGCTGTCGTGGCCGGTGCGCTGCGGGAGGCGGGTGGGCACGTCCTCACCAGGGACCAGTGGCTGCGGGCAGGCAACCCCGGGACCGACCGGACCACCAGGTACGGCTTTCTGCTGGTCCTCGGCATCGCCCTGCTCTACACCGGGATCTCCCTGGCCAACACGATGCTCATGGCGGCCTCGGACCGGGTGCGCGACCTGGCGGTGCTCCGCCTCGCCGGGGCCACCCGACGACAGGTGCTGCGGCTGGTCGGCGCCGAGGCGCTGACGGTCGTGGCGGTGGGCGGGGTGCTCGGACTCCTGGTCACCGGGCTCAACCTGGCCGGGCTGCGGGGCGCGCTCGGCCTGCTGTCGGTGCATGCCCCGGTGCGGATCCCGTGGCCGGAGCTCGGCGCGGTCACCGGAGCGTGCGCGGTCCTCGCCGTGGTGTTCTCGGTCGCCCCGGCCGCCTGGGCGCTGCGCCGTGGAGCGATGGAACCGGCCGGTACGAGGGAGTGAGAGAGACCTCACAGCCGAGCCGCGGCGGCCGATGGGCACCACCGATTCACGCCCCGATTCGCACCACCGATTCACGCCCCGGTTCGAATCCGGGTCCCCCGGTTCACACTCCGGTCCGTACCGCCGCCACGGCATTGCGCGCGGCCACACGGACCGGCATCACAAGCACAGGGCCCCGGCCGTGAGATACCTCACCGCCCGGGCCCTTCAGCACAACGAGGAACGGGCCCTCACCATGACTTTCGTCACTGGTGAAGACCCGTTCCATCGGTTCTTCGTGGTGCGCGAGGGGGGAGTTGAACCCCCACGCCCTTGCGGGCACTGGAACCTGAATCCAGCGCGTCTGCCTATTCCGCCACCCGCGCATTGGGTGTGTCCTCGGGCCCCTCGCCTTGCGGTGCGGCGCCTTCCGACACGCAGAACATTAGCACGCTGGAGGGGGTGGGTTCACATCCCATATCCGGGGGCAGCCGCCCACCAGCGGGTTCGGCGGCGGCCCCCGAACCGGGGTGCCGCGGTGCACGTATCAACCTGTGCCGGTTCACGTATCAACCTCGTACCGGTAGGGCCCGTCTCCCCAGGAGCCGGTAGGGGTCCACAGTCAGGTGCGGGACACTGGTCTGCGGCCGCCTCTACGATCCTTGACAGAGGAGTTCGACAGCGGAGTTCGAAGTGGAGCTCCACAGGGAACTTCGGAGGCGTCGACACCCGTCGACCGTGCCGACAGGGGGAACCAGCCGATTCACCGGCGCGTGGATACGATCAGTAAGCAGTACCAGGTAAACAGCAGCCGGCGCAGTACCCAGGACGGCAACGACGGAGGAGGTGCCTCATGGGAGTCCTGAAGAAGTTCGAGCAGCGTCTCGAAGGTCTGGTCAACGGCACCTTCGCCAAGGTGTTCAAGTCCGAGGTCCAGCCCGTGGAGATCGCGGGAGCACTCCAGCGGGAGTGCGACAACAACGCGACCATCTGGAACCGCGACCGCACGGTCGTACCCAATGACTTCATCGTGGAGCTGAGCACGCCGGACTTCGAGCGGCTCAGCCCCTACTCGGGCCAGCTCGGCGACGAGCTCGCCGGCATGGTGCGCGACTACGCCAAGCAGCAGCGCTACACCTTCATGGGCCCGATCAAGGTCAATCTGGAGAAGGCGGACGACCTCGACACCGGTCTGTACCGGGTGCGCAGCCGTACGCTCGCCTCCTCCACCAACCAGCAGGCCCCCGGCCCCGCGGCCCCGGCCGGCCGGCCCGGCGCACCGGCATCCGGCGCGGGCGGCTACGGCTACCCGCCGGCCGCTCCGGCGGGCGCCCCGCCCATGCCGGCCGCCCCGCCTCCCGGCCGCGGCGCCCCCGGCGGCTACGGCTACCCGCAGCCGGCCCAGGCCCAGCGCCCCGGCGCCGGCGGCCCGGTCGGCGCGCCCGCGCCGGGCTCCCGCACCCGTCACTGGATCGAGATCAACGGCACCCGCCACCAGATCTCCCGCGCAACGCTGGTGCTGGGCCGCAGCACCGAAGCCGACGTGCGGATCGACGACCCCGGCGTCTCGCGCCGGCACTGTGAGATCCGGACCGGAACGCCCTCGACGATCCAGGATCTCGGGTCCACCAACGGCATCGTGGTGGACGGGCAGCACACCACCCGCGCTACGCTCCGCGACGGCTCGCGGATCGTCGTGGGCAGCACCACCATCATTTACCGGCAAGCCGAAGGGTGAAGCGGGGGCAATGTCAGAGCTGACCCTCACGGTCATGCGGCTGGGTTTCCTGGCCGTACTGTGGCTGTTCGTGATCGTGGCCGTGCAGGTCATCCGCAGCGACCTGTTCGGTACGCGCGTCACCCAGCGCGGCTCGCGCCGGGAGGCAGGCCGGGCCCAGCAGGCCCAGCGGCAGGCGCCCCCGCAGCAGCGCCAGCAGCCGGCCGCAGGGGGCCGCCAGCGCCGTAACGCCCCCACCAAACTCGTGGTGTCCGAGGGCACCCTCACCGGCACCACCGTCGCGCTCCAGGGCCAGACCATCACCCTGGGCCGGGCACACGACAGCACCATCGTGCTGGACGACGACTACGCCTCCAGCCGGCATGCCAGGATCTACCCGGACCGTGACGGCAACTGGATCGTCGAGGACCTGGGCTCGACCAACGGCACATACCTCGACCGGAGCCGGCTGACGACTCCCACACCGATTCCGCTGGGCGCGCCGATCCGTATCGGCAAGACCGTCATCGAGCTGCGGAAGTAGTGCTACATCATGAATAGGCGTGAGCGGAGCGAGCACGCGGCGTGGGCCCCCACCCCGGGCCCCGGCGCGCTCCCGACCGGAGGGTGGGCACCGTGCGGATGTATCCGGAGCCGACGGGCGAGGTGCGCATGAGTCTGTCACTGCGCTTCGCCGCCGGATCGCACAAAGGCATGATCCGGGAGGGCAACGAGGACTCCGGATACGCCGGTCCCCGCCTGCTCGCCATCGCCGACGGCATGGGCGGCGCCGCCGCCGGCGAGGTCGCCTCCTCCGAGGCCATCTCCACCATCGTCGCCCTCGACGACGACGTGCCCGGCTCCGACGTCCTCACCTCGCTCGGCGTGGCCGTCCAGCGCGCCAACGACCAGCTGCGCTCCATGGTCGAGGAGGACCCCCAGCTCGAAGGCATGGGGACCACGCTGACCGCGCTGCTGTGGACGGGCCAGCGGCTCGGCCTCGTGCACGTCGGCGACTCGCGCGCGTACCTGCTGCGCGACGGTGTCCTCACCCAGATCACCCAGGACCACACCTGGGTGCAGCGCCTGGTCGACGAGGGCCGCATCACCGAGGAAGAGGCCACCACCCACCCCCAACGCTCCCTGCTGATGAGGGCGTTGGGCAGCGGCGAACACGTCGAACCCGACCTCTCCATCCGCGAGGTCCGCGCCGGCGACCGCTATCTGATCTGCTCCGACGGCCTCTCCGGCGTCGTCTCGCACCAGACGCTCGAGGACACCCTCGCCAGCTACCAGGGCCCCCAGGAGACCGTGCAGGAGCTCATCCAGCTCGCTCTGCGCGGCGGCGGCCCCGACAACATCACGGTCATCATCGCCGACGTCCTCGACCTGGACACGGGGGACACCCTCGCCGGGCAGCTCTCCGACACCCCGGTCGTGGTCGGCGCGGTCGCCGAGAACCAGCACCAGCTGCACGACAACGGCATCATGCAGACCCCCGCGGGCCGCGCCTCCGGGCTCGGCCGCCAGGGCCACGGGCAGGGCGGAGGCGGCGAGTACGGCGGGCCCGGCTCGTCCGACACCACCGGCTACGTCCCCGCGGGCGGCTTCGGCGACTACTCCGACGACGACTTCGTCAAGCCCCGCACGGGCCGCAAGTGGCTGAAGAGATCGTTCTTCTCGGTCCTCGCGCTCGCCGTCATCGGCGGTGGCCTGTACGGCGGCTGGCGCTGGACCCAGACCCAGTACTACGTCGGCGTCAACGGCGAGCACGTGGCGCTGTACCGGGGCATCAGCCAGGACCTGGCGTGGGTCTCGCTCTCGAAGGTGTCCAAGGACCACCCCGAGATCGAACTCAAGTACCTGCCGCCGTACCAGCAGAAGTCGGTCGAGGGCACCATCGCCGAGGGCGATCTGAAGACGGCCCAGAAGAAGATCGACGAACTGGGCGTGCAGGCCTCCGCGTGCAAGAAGGAGGCCCAGGCGCAGGCCACGGAGAGCAACAAGAACTCCAAGACCGGCGAGGGCGAGGCAGGCGGCACCACGGGAACCACCCGGTCCTCCCTGACGTCAAAGGCCACACCGACCCCGACGAGCACGTCCTCCCCGTCCCCGAACGCTTCGGCATCCCCGACCACGCCCACTCCCACCCCCGGCCCCACCCTGTCGGACGAGGAGAAGCAGGTCGTCGGGAACTGCAGTACGCAGTAGGCAAGCCGTGAGAGGCCCTGTCACACGATGAGCAGCAGTACTTCGAACACCTCGACGCACCATACGTCCACGATCGGCGCGATCGGCGCTCCGAGCCGCCGCAACACCGAGCTGGCGCTGCTGGTGTTCGCCGTCCTCATCCCGGTCTTCGCCTACGCCAACGTGGGCCTGGCCATCGACGACCAGGTCCCGGCCGGGCTGCTGAGCTACGGCCTGGGCCTCGGTCTGCTGGCCGGCGTCGCCCATCTCGTCGTACGCAAGTTCGCCCCGTACGCGGACCCCCTGATGCTGCCGTTGGCCACCCTGCTCAACGGCCTCGGACTGGTCGCGATCTGGCGGCTGGACCAGTCCAAACTGCTCCAGTCGATCGGCCAGGCCGGCGGCAAGGCGACCAACCAGCTGATCTACACGGCGATGGGCATCGCCCTGTTCGCCGTCGTGCTGGTCTTCCTGAAGGACCACCGGACGCTGCAGCGCTACACCTACATCTCCATGGCCGGCGCGCTGGTCCTGCTGCTGCTCCCGCTGGTCCCGGGCCTCGGCGCCGAACTCACCTACGGAGCCAAGATCTGGATCCAGGTCGGCAGCTTCACCATCCAGCCCGGTGAGTTCGCCAAGATCGTGCTGGCCGTCTTCTTCGCCGGCTACCTCATGGTCAAGCGCGACGCGCTGGCCCTCGCCAGTCGCCGCTTCATGGGCCTGTACCTGCCGCGCGGCCGCGACCTCGGGCCGATCATCGTCGTCTGGATGATCTCGATCCTCATCCTGGTCTTCGAGACCGACCTCGGTACGTCGCTGCTGTTCTTCGGAATGTTCGTCATCATGCTGTACGTCGCCACCGAGCGGACCAGCTGGATCGTCTTCGGTCTGCTGATGTCCGCGGCGGGCGCCGTCGGCGTGGCCAGCTTCGAACCCCACGTCAAGACCCGTGTGCAGGCCTGGCTCAACCCGATGCGCGAGTACACCCTGAGCCGCACCCCGGGTGCCACCGGCGTCCACTCCGAGCAGGCCATGCAGGCCCTGTGGGCCTTCGGCTCCGGCGGCACCCTCGGCACCGGCTGGGGCCAGGGCCACTCCGAGCTCATCCGCTTCGCCGCCAACTCCGACTTCATCTTCGCCACCTTCGGCGAGGAGCTGGGCCTGGCCGGCGTCATGGCGATCCTGCTGATCTACGGCCTGGTCGTGGAGCGCGGGGTGCGCACCGCCCTCGCCGCCCGCGACCCGTTCGGCAAGCTGCTCGCGATCGGCCTGTCCGGAGCCTTCGCGCTCCAGGTCTTCGTGGTGGCCGGCGGTGTGATGGGCCTCATCCCGCTGACCGGTATGACGATGCCCTTCCTGGCCTACGGCGGTTCCTCCGTCATCGCCAACTGGGCCTTGATCGGCATCCTGATCAGAATCAGCGACACCGCACGCCGACCGGCGCCCGCCCCCGCCCCCAGCCCCGACGCCGAGATGACCCAGGTGGTCCGCCCGACATGAACAAGCCCCTGCGCCGGATCGCGATCTTCTGCGGACTCCTGGTCCTCGCCCTGCTCATCCGCGACAACTGGCTCCAGTACGTCAAGGCGGACAGCCTCAGGGAGGACCCGGACAACCGCCGTGTCCTGATCGCCAGGTACGCCACCCCCCGCGGCGACATCATCGTCGACGGCAAGGCCATCACCGGGCACGCCGAGACCACCTCGGGCGACTTCAAGTACAAGCGCACCTACAAGGACGGCGCGATGTGGGCGCCGGTCACCGGCTTCGTCTCGCAGTCCTACGGCGCCAACCAGCTGGAGTCGATCGAGGACGGCATCCTCACCGGCAACGACGACCGGCTCTTCTTCCGCAACACCCTCGACATGCTCACCGGCAAGCCGAAGGAGGGCGGCAATGTCGTGACCACCCTCAACGCCGCCGCCCAGAAGGCCGCCTACAACGGTCTGAAGAAGCAGGGCGGCAAGGGCGCGGTCGCGGCCATCGAGCCCTCCACCGGCAAGATTCTGGCGCTGGCCTCCTACCCGTCGTACGACCCCTCGACGATCGCCGGCGGCAGCGACTCCGACGCGGCGGCCTGGAAGAAGCTCGACAAGAAGAACAACCCCGACGACCCGATGCTCAACCGGGCGCTGCGCGAGGTCTACCCGCCCGGCTCCACCTTCAAGGTCATCACGGCGGCGGCCGCGCTGGAGAACGGCCTGTACAAGTCCGCCGACGAGCAGACCAAGTCCCCGCTGCCCTGGACCATGCCCGGCACCACCACCGTGCTGAAGAACGAGGGCAACATCCCCTGCAAGAACGCCACCCTGCGGGTCGCGCTCCAGTACTCCTGCAACACCGTCTTCGGCAAGGTCGGCTCCGACCTCGGCAACGAGAAGATGCTCGAGGAGGCCAAGAAGTTCGGCTTCACCGAGCAGCAGTTCGTACCGGTGCGCTCCAGCGCGTCGGTCTTCTCCGACGACATGAACCCCTCGCAGACCGCGCTGTCCTCGATCGGCCAGTACAACACCGCCGCGACCCCGCTCCAGATGGCCATGGTCGCCGCGGCCGTCGCCAACAACGGCACCCTGATGAAGCCGTACATGGTCGACTCCCTCCAGGCGCCGAACGTCGACACCCTCGAGAAGACCGAGCCGGAGAAGATGAGCGAGCCGCTGTCGGCGGAGAACGCGCAGATCCTCCAGTCGATGATGGAGACGGTCGTCAAGGACGGCACCGGCAAGACGGCCCAGATGCAGGGCGTCACCGTGGGCGGCAAGACCGGTACCGCCCAGCACGGCGAGAACAACAGCAAGAACCCGTACGCCTGGTTCATCTCCTACGCCAAGGTCGGTGACAGCGCGCCGGTCGCCGTGGCCGTGGTCGTCCAGGACGACAACGCGGTCCGCGAGAACATCTCCGGCAGTGGTCTCGCGGCGCCCATCGCCAAAAGCGTCATGGAGGCGGTCATCGACTCCAAGAAGTGACCCCGCTCACGTCGCCTTCACATCGGTGCACGTTGCGATACCGGTCCTGTATCGGGTGACGCACTTGGCCAGGTCACACAAAGCTAGCCGGGTACGGTAGGCCCGGAGTGCAGCCTCCGACGGCACACACGTGCCGGTCGGGACCGACGGAGAGGGCTGGTAGGAAGCTATGGAAGAGCCGCGTCGCCTCGGCGGCCGGTACGAGCTGGGCCAGGTGCTCGGCCGTGGTGGCATGGCGGAGGTCTACCTCGCCATGGACACGCGCCTCGGCCGCACGGTGGCGGTGAAGACACTGCGCGCGGACCTCGCGCGCGACCCGTCCTTCCAGGCCCGGTTCCGCCGGGAGGCCCAGTCGGCCGCCTCGCTCAACCATCCCGCGATCGTGGCGGTCTACGACACGGGCGAGGACTACATCGACGGGGTCTCGATCCCGTACATCGTCATGGAGTACGTCGACGGCTCCACGCTTCGTGAGCTGCTGCACTCCGGCCGCAAGCTGCTGCCGGAGCGCTCCCTGGAGATGACCATCGGGATTCTCCAGGCGCTGGAGTACTCCCACCGCAGCGGCATCGTCCACCGGGACATCAAGCCGGCCAACGTCATGCTCACGCGCAACGGCCAGGTCAAGGTCATGGACTTCGGCATCGCCCGCGCCATGGGCGACTCCGGCATGACGATGACCCAGACGTCCGCGGTGATCGGCACCGCCCAGTACCTCTCCCCGGAGCAGGCCAAGGGCGAGCAGGTCGACGCGAGGTCCGACCTCTACTCCACCGGCTGTCTCCTGTACGAGCTGCTGACGGTCCGGCCGCCCTTCGTGGGCGACTCCCCGGTGGCCGTCGCGTACCAGCACGTACGGGAGGAGGCGCAGCCCCCGTCGGTCTTCGACCCCGAGATCACGCCCGAGATGGACGCGATCGTGCTGCGGGCCCTGGTCAAGGACCCCAACTACCGGTACCAGTCGGCCGACGAGATGCGCGCCGACATCGAGGCCTGCCTCGACGGACAGCCGGTCGCCGCCACCGCGGCGATGGGCTCGGTGGGCTACGGCGGCTACCCGGACGACCAGCCGACGACGGCCCTGCGCTCCGACGCGGGCGCCACCACCATGCTCCCGCCGATGAACCCGGACGACGGCGGCTACGGCTATGACGACCGCCCCGACCGGCGCCGCCAGAAGAAGTCGAACACCTCGACGATCCTGCTGGTGGTGGCGGGCATCCTGGTGCTCGTCGGCGCGATCCTGATCGGCAAGTGGATCTTCAGCGGTGGCGGTGCCGGCAACGACCAGGTGGCCGTGCCGAACCTCGTCAACCAGACACAGGCCGACGCCACCAGACAGTTGGGCAACGTCGACCTGAAGCTCGGCGAGGTCACGCAGAAGGCGTGTGAGAACACGGCCAAGGGCAACATCTGCGAGCAGAACCCGACGGGCGGCACGAAGGTCGACAAGAACTCCGCCGTCAGCATCGTGGTGTCCACCGGGGCGCCGAAGGTGGCCGTCCCCAGCGTCCTCGGCCAGGACGTCGACAAGGCCACCGAGACGCTGGAGAGCGACAAGTACCAGTTCGTCGTCAAGACCAAGCAGGAGGTGTCCACCGAGAAGGCGGGCACCGTCACGGGGCAGGACCCGGAGCTGGGCGCGGAGGTGGAGAAGGGGTCCACCATCACCCTCACCGTCGCCAAGGCCGAGGAGAAGTCCACGGTCCCGGACGTCATCGGCCGGTCCTGTGACGAGGCCAAGGCGCAGATGCAGGCGAACAACCTCGTCGGCAACTGCACCGAGGTCGAGACCGACGACACCAACCAGATCGGCAAGGTCATCTCCACGGCCCCGCAGGCCGGTACCCAGGCCGACAAGAACTCCTCGGTGAACATCCAGATCGGCAAGCCGAAGGACAAGACCGAGGTCCCGAACGTCGTGGGCCGCACGGTCGCCCAGGCCAGGCAGATCCTCAACAGCGCCGGCTTCACGAACATCCAGTTCGCGAACGGCAGCGACCAGAGCGACACCGCACTGGTGGCCCAGCAGGACCCGGGCGGCGGCAACGAGGTCGACGACCCGGGCAGCACCCAGATCACCCTGGCCACGGTGAGCGTCGGAGGCGGCAACAACAACGGCGGCAACAACGGCGGAGGCTTCTTCGGAGGCGGAAACGGCTAGCCGCACGGCAGCGAACGGAAGAGCCCCGGCCCCCTCAGTGGGGGCCGGGGCTCTTCCGTTCGGTGGTTACCGCAGTTCCTTCGGCAGCGTCCGCTCGCTGTCCACCTTCTGCGTGCGGACCAGTTCGCCCCACACGACGTAGCGGTAGCGGGACGTGTAGACCGGCGTGCACGTCGTCAGGGTGATGTAGTGGCCGGCCTTCTTCTTGCCGGACTCCTTGGGGATCTGGCCGAGGACCTTGACGTTGTACTTCGAGGTCTCGGGGAGGACGGCGTAGACCTTGTAGACGTACCACTCGTCCTTGGTCTCGAAGACGATCGGGTCGCCCTTCTTGAGCTTGTCGATGTTGTGGAACTTCGCGCCGTGGCCGTCGCGGTGGGCGGCGAGGGAGAAGTTGCCGTTCTTGCCGCTGGTGGGGAGCGTGGCCTTGACGGGGTCGGTGTAGTAGCCGGCGACACCGTCGTTGAGGATCTTCGTCGAGGTGCCCTTCTCGACCAGGACCTCGCCGTTCTTCATCGCGGGCACGTGCAGGAAGCCGATGCCGTTCTTGGTGTCCAGCGCGCCGGGACCGCCGGTGGTCCGCTCGGTCCAGGCGTCGCGCACCTTGTCGGCCTGCTTGTCCGCCGCGCGGTCGGCGACGACGTTCGTCCACCACAGCGAGTAGACGACGAACAGGCCGAGCACCAGGCCTGCCGTGATGAGGAGTTCACCGAAGACACTGACCGCCATGGCGATCGGGCCGGGGCCGCGGCGGCGCGGCGCAGGCGTGCCGGTGTTCTGCTCTTGTTCGGTGGTCGCTGCCACTAGTCATCTGCCCTTACTGGACGAGCGCATCCGGCTTGCCCTTGCTGCGCGGCCGTTCCTCGACCATCTTGCCCCAGACGATCAACCGGTACTTGCTGGTGAACTCCGGCGTGCAGGTGGTGAGGGTGATGTAGCGGCCGGCCGTGGTGAAGCCGGATCCCTTGGGGATGGGGTCGATCACGCTCGTGTTGCTCGGAGCCGTCACCGGAAGCGTCGACGTCATCTTGTAGACGTAGTACTCGTCCTGCGTCTCGACGATGATCGCGTCACCCGGGCTGAGCTTGTTGATGTAACGGAAGGGCTCGCCGTGCGTGTTGCGGTGCCCGGCGAGAGCGAAGTTCCCGGTCTTCGCGTCGGGCATCGCCGTCTTCAGCGGGCCCTCCCCGTAGTGGCCGACCATGCCCTTGTCGAGGACCTTCTTGTTGCTGACGCCCTCGGCGATCGGCACGACCACGTCCAGCTTGGGGATGTGCAGCAGGGCGAAACCCTGTCCCGGCTCGAAGGTGCCCGGGGCGCCCTTCCCGCTCGCCCAGTCGTTCTGGAGGCTGCTCGCCTCCTTGTCCGCCGCCGCGTGCGCCCGCACGTTCGTCCACCACAACTGGTAGCTGACGAACAGCAGCATCAGCACGCCGGTGGTGATGAACACCTCACCGATCGCCCGGCTCGCGACGACGGCCGGGCCGGGTTTGCGTGCCTTTGCCTGTCTGCGGGCCTCGACACGGGAGAGCGGCTTCCCGTCCGCGGACTCCAGCTCCGGCTGCGCCTCGGGGGCGGCCGTACCGCCATGACGCCCGTGACGGCGCTTGGCGGCCTTTCTGCGGGCCGCGCGGCCGCCCTGTGGGGATCCAGTGGCGGATGTGACGGAAGAGGCCGCAGAGGCGGATATGGAGGGCGGCGGCGGATCGGGTATCCGCAACGCCACCGTCTCGTCGTCGGCCGGAGGCACATACGGCGCCGGCGCCCCGGCGGCAGACCCCCCGCCGTAGGGATCGCCCCCACGGGGTTGGCCCCCGTAGGCATCGCCGCCGTAGGACTCGTACGACGCGTCGCCGTACAAGTCCTCGCGCTCGGGGCGCAGGGCCGTCACGCCGTGGCCCTGCCCACCACCGGGGCGAGCCCCGCCGACCTCGCCACCGCGCCCTGGTCCCCGCACTCCACCAGCCAGTTGGCCAGCATCAGGTGACCGTGCTCCGTCAGGACCGACTCGGGGTGGAACTGCACACCCTCGACCGGGAGTTCACGGTGCCGCAGCCCCATGACGATCCCGTCCTGCGTCCGCGCGGTGACCTCCAGCTCGGCCGGAACCGTCGTCGGCTCGGCGGCCAGCGAGTGGTACCGGGTGGCGGTGAACGGCGTGGGCAGCCCGGCGAAGACCCCGCGACCCTCGTGCTCGACCAGCGACGTCTTGCCGTGCAGCAGCTCGGGAGCCCGGTTGACGACCCCGCCGTACGCCACCTGCATCGACTGCATGCCGAGGCAGACACCGAAGACCGGTACTCCGGTCGAGGCGCAGTGGCGGACCATGTCCACGCACACGCCCGCCTCCTCCGGTGTCCCGGGGCCCGGCGACAGCAGGACGCCGTCGAAGCCGTCCTGGGCGTGCGCCGTCGACACCTCGTCGTTGCGCAGCACCTCGCACTCGGCGCCCAGCTGGTACAGGTACTGGACCAGGTTGAAGACGAAGCTGTCGTAGTTGTCGACGACGAGAATGCGCGCGCTCACTGGTTGTCCACCGTCACATCGTTGAAGGGCAGCAGCGGTTCGGCCCACGGGAACACGTACTGGAACAGGACGTAGACCACAGCAACGACCAGCATGAGCGAGAGCAGCGCCTTCACCCATGCGTTCCCCGGCAGATGCCGCCAGATCCAGCCGTACATGCCGTCCCTTCCGTCGCACCACGGCACCACACACACGCCGTACCGCACCAGACTAACGGCGCAGGGCAACAGGCTTGCCGTCCTCCACAGGCTGTGTGGAGTCCAGGTGTGCCCAGACGATCAGCCGGTGACTGTGTCCCCACTCCGGATCGCACGTGGTCAGCGTGAGATAGCGGCCAGGCCGCGTGTACCCGGATTTACGTGGCACAGGATCGATCACCTCAATGTCAGTGGGCACTGTTTTGTAAGGCCCTTTGTCGATCCGATACGTGAACCAGGTCGTCCCGTCGGTCAGGACGACCGCGTCACCGCGCCGCAGCTCGGGAAAGTCCTTGAAGGGGTCCCCGTAGGTGCGCCGGTGCCCGGCGACCGAGAAGTTGCCCTGCTGCCCCAGCTGCGCGGTGTTCGCGTAGTGACCGAGCCCCTTCTTCAGGGTGCCGACCCCGGTGCCCTCGAGCACGGGCTTGTTCCACGTGAAACCAAGCCGCGGGATGTACATGATCGCGAAGGGCTTCCCGTTCCGGTACGGCGCCGGCTCCGCGGGAGCGGCGGACGCACCACCCGTCACCTTCGGCTGCGGCACGCTCCCCTGCGACCACTGGTGCTGTAACTGGTCGATCTGGTCGTCCATGACGGTGTCGGCCTTCACACCGGTCCAGAACAGCACATAGGCGACGAACAACACGATCAGGGCGCCGGCGGTGATGCACAGCTCGCTGACGGTCCTGACGACGACACGCACCGGCGGCTCCAGGGGCTCACACCGTGCTCACTCCACGGGCTTGGCGTACTGCAGATCCACTGTGCCCGAGTAGCCGGGAAGAGTCACCGTGCCGTCGTCGGCGACATTCCAGCCGAGGCCGTAGACGTTGACGTAGACCATGTAGTTCTGGATCGCCTTGGAGTCCGCGAGCGCCTGCTTCAGCCTGCCGGGGTCACCGACCGCCTGGATCTTGTACGGCGGCGAATAGACGCGGCCCTGAAGGATCAGGGTGTTGCCGACGCAGCGCACGGCGCTGGTGGAGATCAGCCGCTGGTCCATCACCTTGATGCCCTTGGCCCCGCCCTTCCACAGGGCGTTGACCACGGCCTGCAGGTCCTGCTGGTGGATGACCAGGTAGTCGGGCTGCGGCTCGGGATAGCCGGGGAGCTTCGCGGTGGCGTTCGGCGGGGCGTCGTCGAGCGTGACCGTGACGGCCTTCCCCTTGAGCTTCTGGGTGCCCGCCCGGTCCTCCAGGGCGGCGAGCTTGTCGTCCTCGGCCTTGGTGCTGCCGTCGTCACGCTCGGCGAGCGACTCGACGTCCCGGCGCAACGAGCCGTTCGACTCGTCGAGCTCGCCGTTGTTGCGGCTGCGCTCCTGGATCAGGTCCGAGAGCTTCAGCAGGGAGGCGTCCGTGCGGATGTCGGTGCCCTTGGCCGTATTGAAACTCGTGAAGAAGATGAGTCCGGCGAGAGCGAAGACAGCCACCGTGAGCACTCTCACCGGCCGGAAACCCCGCCTGCGGACAGGACTGGATCCGGACTGGGGGGAGTCGGCAGAATTGCTCAACGTACCCTTATCTCCTTCGGCGCTACGGAAGCACTACGCTAACGGACGCCCGGGGGAGCACTCAGTGTCCCCTTGTACGCTGCCCCGAGCCCGACCAGTTACCTGCGCGGCCACGCAGCGCATCGACAGGAGAGACCCTCGTGCCGAAGTCACGTATCCGCAAGAAGGCCGACTACACGCCGCCCGCGGCGAAGCAGGCGACCGCCATCAAACTGAACAGCCGCGCCTGGGTCGCCCCGGTGATGCTGGCCATGTTCCTCATCGGGCTCGCCTGGATCGTCGTCTTCTATGTGACCGACGGCTCGCTGCCCATCGACGCTCTGGACAACTGGAACATCGTGGTGGGCTTCGGTTTCATCGCCGCCGGATTCGCCGTCTCCACCCAGTGGAAGTAGCTCTCCCCAGGGGTATCCGCTGAGTTATCCACAGCCCGGCGGCATTTCCACAATGGGCTGGGGAAAAGACGACGATCTGTGGATAACCCCTCGGGCGTTGACGCCGGTACGACCATCGCACCAGTGCCCGCAAGCTTGTTCGCCCCCTTCCTGGCCTGCGTAAACACGGGTCAGCGACAGGGGGCACAGCTGTTCCCGCACTGTATGCACAAGATCGGGCACTCGCTGTGGACAACGGCCGCTCAGAGGGGTCGTGCGGACCGTTTCAGGTCAACTGGGCGGTCCGAACCACGATCATGACCACGACGACCAGCAGCACCAGCGCACAGGTGCCGTACTGCACCAGCGCCCGCCGCTCGCGTGGGGCGTGGACCATGCCGTAGCCCGTGATGAGCCCGGCGACGAGGCCGCCGATGTGGGCCTGCCAGGAGATGCTGCTCCAGCCGAAGGTGAAGATCAGGTTGATCACCAGCAGTGCGATGATCGGCCGCAGATCGTAGTTGAGCCGGCGCATCAGGACCGCGGTCGCGCCGAACAGGCCGAAGATGGCACCGGAGGCGCCGAGCGTCTGGGTGACCGGACTGGCCAGCAGATAGGCCAGGGCGCTGCCCGCGAGACCGGAGACGAGGTAGACCGCGAGATAGCGCGCCCGCCCCAGGGCCGCTTCCAGGGGGCCGCCGAGCCACCACAGGCTCAGCATGTTGAAGCCGATGTGCCAGATCTCCTGGTGCGCGAACATCGAGGTCACCAGGCGGTAGTACTGCCCGTCGGCGACGCCCTCGGTGGGCTGGAACGGCGCCGGCGGATAAGCGCCGATGAGGCTGAGGTCGGTCGCCAGGGACGCGTTGGCCTGGATGGCGATGAACACCGCGAGGTTGATCCCGATGAGGATCTTGGTGAACAGCCGGGGATCGGCCGTGACGCTGCCGCCCGCGATGGTGCGGGGCCGCGCCGCCGCCGGAGCCGGTCCGCTGCCGCCCCCGTCGCGCACGCACTCGGGGCACTGGAAGCCGACGGAGGCACTGATCATGCACTCGGGGCAGATCGGGCGCTCGCAGCGGGTGCAGCGGATGCCGGTCTCACGGTCCGGGTGCCGGTAGCAGCCAGGCAGGCTCTGGGCCTCCTGCGAACTGCCCGCCTCCTGATTCATGCCATCCCCTAAGTCGCCCTGAGTCGTCGTACCCACGTGCACCGCCCCGCTCATCCTTACGGTTGAGCGGGGCGTTTGGTTCCCTGCGCGACGGTTGCCCGAGGCTCAGCCCTTGCGGGTCTCCACGACGACCTGCTCGATGACGACGTCGTTGACCGGGCGGTCGTTGGGGCGGGTGGTCTTGACGCCGGCGATGGCGTCGACGACCTTCTGGCTGGCCGCGTCCGTGACCTCGCCGAAGATGGTGTGCTTGCGGTTCAGCCAGGCCGTCGGGGAGACGGTGATGAAGAACTGCGAGCCGTTGGTGCCCGGGCCGGCGTTGGCCATGGCGAGCAGGTAGGGCTTGTTGAAGCCGAGGTCGGGGTGGAACTCGTCCTCGAACTCGTAGCCCGGGCCGCCGATGCCGGTGCCCAGGGGGTCGCCGCCCTGGATCATGAAGCCGCTGATGACGCGGTGGAAGATCGTGCCGTCGTAGAGCCTCTTGGTGGACTTCTCACCGGTGCCCGGGTGCGTCCACTCGCGCTCGCCCTGGGCGAGTTCGACGAAGTTCTTGACCGTCTTCGGGGCGTGGTTCGGCAGGAGCCGGACTTCGATGTCGCCGTGGTTGGTCTTCAGGGTGGCGTAAAGCTGCTCGGCCACGATCTGCCTTCCGTTGTCTTCCTGTGCCGACCGATCCTCGCACGGATCCAGCCGAGGAGGGTCCGGGCAGGGGCACGCAGCGGCGATCCGTGGCATTGTCGTCGACAAGCCCCTGTTGCCACGCATTCATCCATTATTGATCCGGATGCCCGCCCTCAGGTGCCGGGCTGCACTCCGGCAGGCATGATCCGTAAAAGGGTGGAAAGTCGAATTACCGTACGCCACCGAGGAGGAGGATCCCGTGACCCGCATCGACAGCGTGCGCGCCGCGACCGGTTCGGCGAAGGAAAGCGTGCTGCACGCCGCGGAAGCGGTGGCGCCCTACGCCGACACGGCCAAGGACAAGGCCTCGCACTACGCGACGGAGGCACGCGTACGTCTCGCGCCGAAGGTTTCCCAGGCGGCCGAGCAGGCGCGCGTCCAGTACGGCGCGCATGTCGCGCCGCGTCTGGAGCAGGCCCGTACACATGTTCCGCCGAAGGTCGACCAGGCCGCCCATGAGGCGGCCGTACGCACCCGCAAGGCGGCCCGCCAGGCCGCCGACTACTCCCGTCCGAGGATCGAGCAGGCCGTCGCGGCGGCCGGACCGGTCCGTGAGGAGGCCACCGCCCGGAGCGTGGTCGCGCTGGCGGCGCTGCGCGGCCAGATCACGCCCAAGGAGGTCCAGAAGCTGGTCCGCAAGCATGAGCGGCGGGCCCGCGCAGGACGTCTCGCCAAGGCGCTGGCGGTCGTGGGCATCGTGGCGGGCGGCGCCTTCGCCGCCTGGAAGTGGTGGGACAAGCAGGCCAACCCCGACTGGCTGGTCGAGCCGCCCGCCGCGACCGAGGTGCCCGAGACGGGCCGGCTGACGTCCGTTGACGGCAGCGGTCAGTCGGTCCTGGACCCGGAGGTCCAGGCGAAGGAGGCCGAGGAGGACGCCGCGAAGCACGACGAAGGGCGCTGACGCCGGCAACGGCGTGTACCACTGGTGGGGCGGAGAGGTTCCGCCCCACCGTCATGTTCACCCGACGGTGTGGCCCGGGCGGTGCGGCAGGGCTCCGGTGCGTCACAGTCGCCGGGACATGTCCGCCACCGGATGGACCGCCGCCCCGATGAAGCCCTCGCGCCCGGAGCCCTCGCGCCGCGGGCCGCTCGCCCTGGCCGTCGTCCTGCTGCTCCTGGCTTCGGCCTGCACCGCCCGCGCCCCCGGGCCCGAGCCCGCGGCGGCTTCCGCGTACGGCGCGTACGTCGGCTACGAGCCCGCCGACGTGGGGCGGCTCGGCGAACTCGGCGTCTGGCTCGGCGGGCCCGCGCCCCGGGTCGGGCACGTGTATCTGCCCGGCGACCGCTGGAGCAACATCGAGGGGGCGCCGGGCTGGCTGGAGTCCTGGGCCGCCTGGCGGCGGGCCGATCCGCGGCGGCTGCTCGTCCTGAACGTGCCGATGCTGGAACGCACGGAGGCCCATCTCCCCGACAGCGCTGTCCGTGAACAGCTCCGGCGCGGGGCGAGCGGCGACCACGACGGCCATTTCCGCGCCCTGGCCCGGCGGTTGGCGGCTCTCGGCGTCCCGGACACGATCGTCGTCCTGGGCTGGGAGATGAACGGCACCACGTACACCCACCGCTGCGGCCCGGATCCCGCCGCCTGGAAGACGTACTGGACGCGGATCGTGCGCGCGATGCGCTCGGTGCCCGGTCAGCGCCTGCGCTTCGAGTTCACGCCCAACCGCGGCCGCGACGCGATCCCGTGGCCGCGCTGCTATCCGGGCGACGAGGTCGTCGACATCATCGGGATGGACGCCTACGACGCCCCGCGCGGTCTGAGCTTCACCGACCAGGTGACCGAGCCGTACGGTCTGCGCGCGCACGTCCGTTTCGCCCGCGCCCACGGCAAACCCTTCTCGTACCAGGAGTGGGGCCTGTACGAGAACGGCGACAACCCGGCGTACATGCGCGGCATGCTCACCTGGTTCGCCCGGCAGCGGCCGCTCTACCAGAGCATCACCGACTACTGCCCGCACGGTGTGTGGGGCTGTGGCGCCCATCCCGAGTCGTCGGCGGTGTACCGCTCGCTGATGAGGTGAGACGACAGGTCCGCGACGGGACACCTGCTGGGGCGGGCCGTCGACCGCTCGCGCCAGGTCCAGCGGGGGTTCCCGGCGTCGAGGTGGACCCGGGTGTGCGGCTGGGACTCGGTGACCGGGGCGCCCTCGCGCCCACCCGCAGGGCCGGCGTCTCGGGGGTCGCGGCTGGTCCTACGGCCCGGGCGGCGCCCACACGCGGACTGCTGCCAGCGCGCGCACGAAAAACCCCTCCGCCCGCGTATTCGCAGGTCGGAGGGGTCTTCTGGAGTGGAGCCTAGGGGAGTCGAACCCCTGACATCTGCCATGCAAAGACAGCGCTCTACCAACTGAGCTAAGGCCCCGGGAAGAGGAACGTCCGCCGGAAGAACCACGTGCCGGTGGGCGCCGATGACCAGAGTACCGGGTCATCCCGGGTATTCCGCAAAAAGATTGGGGGTCCCCGCGAACGACCACTCTCCGTAGGATGCTCGGCGTGGTTCGCTGTCGCGAACCACGGTTTTTTGGGGAAGCGATGGGGAGACGCACATGGACGCCGCACAGCAGGAAGCGACCGCAAGAGCGCGGGAACTGCAGCGGAACTGGTACGGGGAGCCGCTGGGGGCGCTCTTCCGTAAGCTCATAGACGACCTCGGCCTCAACCAGGCTCGTCTCGCGGGGGTGCTGGGACTGTCCGCTCCGATGCTGTCACAGCTGATGAGCGGTCAGCGGGCGAAGATCGGCAATCCCGCCGTGGTCCAGCGGGTGCAGCTGCTGCAGGACCTGGCGGGGCAGGTCGCGGACGGCAGCGTGAGCGCGGCCGAGGCGACCGAGCGCATGGACGAGATCAAGAAGTCGCAGGGGGGCTCGGTGCTCAGCAACACCACGACCACGACGAGCAGTTCGGGTGCCCCGACGGTCAAGCGGGTCGTCCGCGAGATCCAGTCACTGCTGCGTTCGGTGGCAGCCGCCGGAGACATCATCGACGCGGCCGACACCCTCGCCCCGACCCACCCGGAACTGGCAGAGTTCCTCCGGGTCTACGGCGCCGGCCGCACCTCCGACGCGGTCACGCACTACCAGTCCCACCAGAACTGAGCCGCCCGCCCGGCGGCCGAAGGGGGTTCGGCAGCCGGGCAGGGGGCCGTGCGGTGCCACGGAGGGGCGCGAGGGGGTCGCGCTCCTCAACGGCGGGTGACACACGGGGGTGTGTCGGCCGCCGAGGAGACGAGGAACACGGGGCCGTATCTCTCATCCGGGAGGCCACGAGGGGTCGTATCGCTCATCACGGGGGAAGCAAGGGGGACAGCCGTAGGGGGAGGAGCGACGCGCAGTCATGGGTGAGGTGTTCGCCGGCCGGTACGAACTGGCCGATCCGATCGGACGTGGAGGCGTCGGCGCGGTCTGGCGTGCCTGGGACCACCGGCGCCGCCGCTATGTGGCCGCCAAGGTGCTGCTGCAGAGCGATGCCCACTCCCTGTTGCGCTTCGTCCGTGAACAGGCCCTGCGGATCGACCACCCCCATGTCCTCGCGCCGGCCAGCTGGGCCGCCGACGACGACAAGGTCCTGTTCACCATGGACCTGGTCGCCGGCGGCTCGCTGGTCCACCTGATCGGGGACTACGGTCCCCTGCCGCCCGTCTTCGTCTGCACCCTGCTCGACCAGCTCCTCGCGGGGCTGGCCGCGGTGCACGGGGAAGGTGTCGTGCACCGTGACATCAAACCCGCCAACATCCTGCTCGAAGCCACCGGCACCGCCCGCCCGCGGCTGCGGCTGTCCGACTTCGGCATAGCGATGCGGCTGGGCGAACCACGCCTGACCGAGACCAACCTCGTCGTGGGCACGCCCGGCTATCTCGCCCCCGAGCAGATGCTGGGCGCCGAACCGGACTTCCCCGCCGACCTGTTCGCCGTCGGCCTGGTCGCGCTGTACCTCCTGGAGGGGGCCAAGCCCGACGCCAAGGGACTCATCCAGTACTTCGCCGCCCACGGCACTCCAGGAGCGCCTCAGGGCGTCCCCGACCCGCTCTGGCAGGTCGTGGCCTCCCTCCTCCAGCCGGACCCCCAGGCCCGTTTCCGGACCGCCACGGGCGCCCGCAAAGCCCTCGCCGCCGCCAGAGAGCTCCTCCCGGACCCCGGCCCCGACGACGAGTCCATCGAAATCTTCGACCAACTCGGCCCCCTGCCCCCCGGATTCGGCCCGGAAGGCCCCCTGAACCGATCACCGGGCGTCGACCCGAACAGGACGCGGAACGGAGGGTCCGGAACGGGGGGAGGGCCGGCGCGCTTCGGAGCGGGTGACGGAAGCGGGGGATTCTTCGGGGACGGCGGAAGTGCTGGATCCGATGCGGGCGCCGGTTCGAGTTCGGGGGCGGGATCCGGGGGCGGTACCGGGTCTGGGGGTGGTGTGGGATCTGATTCCGGTGTGGGACCTGGTGTCGGGGTGGGACCTGGTGTCGGGGTGGGACCTGGGGCTGGGTCCAGCGCTGGTGCGGGGCCCGGCGCTGATGCCGTGTCCGGCCCTGGTGCCGTGTTCGGTCCGGGTGACGCGGGCGGAGCTCCTGCGTGGCCCGGTCGGGGCGACGGCGTGGGTTCTCGGGCCGGTGAGGCGAGTGGAGCGGGTGCGGCGTCCTCCTGGTTCGGTGAAGGAAACGGGGTGGAATCCCGGCCCGGTGAAGCGGGCGCGTCCCTCCGGGCCGACAACGGGGATGGGGCGGCCGCCTTCCAGGCCCGGGGCGCGGGCGGGGCCGGGGCTCCCTCGTGGTCGGGCGAAGGCAACGGGGCGGGGTCCCGACCCGGTCAAGCGAGCGATACCCCTCTCTGGCCCGACGAAAATGGGCAGGCAGCCTTCCAGCCCGGAGCGGCAGGCGAAGTTCCTCCCTGGTCCGGCGGCGACATCGGGGCGGGGTCCGGGCGCCGTGAAGCAGGGGGATCCTCCCTCGGAGCCGGCGAGTACAACGGGCCGGCCTCCTCCCCGTCCGGGAATGCCGGCGGACCTCCCAACTGGTCCGGCGAAGCCAACGGACAGTTTTCCCACCCTGGGGTGCCGGGCGGAGTGCCGTCCTGGCACAGCGAGGGCGGTGGGACACCACCCCAACCTCGCGAAGCAAGTCAGGTGCCCTATCCGGGAGGCGGGGCGGGTGGCTCTGCCTACGGGCAAGGTGAGCCGAATCGTCCCGCTCACCAGCGCGGTGAACCGAGCAGGCCCGCGTTCCCGCCGGGCAAGGCGAGCGGAGTCGGGGCCTGGCCAGGCGAGGCAGGCGGAGCGGGGGCCAGGCCGGGCGAGGCAGGCGGAGCGGGGGCCAGGCCGGGCGAGGGAAACGAAGTGTCCTGGCCCAGCGAGGGCGGCGAGGCCTCCCGGCGTCACGAGTGGGTCGGCGATACTTCCCGGCCTCCCAGGGAGGACAGCCCGGTATCTCGGCCTATCGGAGGGAACACACCACCCGGACCCGCAGGGGCCAACTCGGCGCTCTGGTCCAGGGATCCGAATGCCGCACCGTGGCCCGATCAGGCCGCCAACCCGCCGTCGTGGCCCGGCGAGGTCAGCCCACCGCCCTCCTGGCCCGGCGAGGTCAGCGCATCGCCCTCCCCGACGACGGGCACCGACGCGTCCTCCCCCGCCCCTGGCAGCGGAACGCCCTGGCCCACTCCCACCAGCCCGCCTTCCCAGGCGTCGAACACCGGCGACTTCCAGCTGCCGCCGCCCCGGTCCACGGACTACTCCGGCCCTCAGCCCTCCACGCCACAGGAGCACCAGCCTCAGGCCCAGGCACAACCGCACCACCCCCACCCACAGGCCCAAGCGCAACCACACCGGCCTGCCCCGCCTCAGTCCGCCTACGTCTCCTCCCACGACCCCACACCCCCCACCCACGTCCTTCCCTCCCCCCAACACCACGCCCCCCGCTTCCCCGAGCAGGCTCCGACGCCGGCCCGGCACCAGTTCCACGCCGATCCCTCTACTGCTTCGTACACCGCTCAGAGCCCGCAGGTTCCACCTCCAGGACCATCACTTTCGCGAGCACGTCGAAGCGGCCCACCCGCAAAGGTGGCGATCCCTCTCCTGCTCCTGGCCCTCGCCTGCTACGCCGTGGGGTTCTGGGCACTCACCCAGATCTGAGCGCCCTGCACACAAAGGAAGGCCAGTACGGAGGGCGGGAAAGTAGGGCGAATCACTGGTAATGCTGCAGGCCGCAACGTCGCCGGCCCAGAAACCCCGCACCCAAGGGCCACGCCCCCGCGCCCTACACCCCGGCAGCCCTCCGCCGCCCCACCACAACCCACACCCCGAGAACCACCAGCACCACGGTCCCCGCCCCGATCCCCCCGACAGCCACCAGCTTCATGCCGGCACCGCCACCACCGGCCCCACCACCGTCACTGCCGCTCGAGTCCGCGCCGTCCTCCGCGTCCGAGCCCTGCCCAAGAAGCCCGACCTGGAAAATCCCCGAAGGCTCGGACCGCCCGACGTAACCGGGCCCGGCCTGTGCCTCGCCCTTCACCCGCACACGCAGTGTCAGCGCGATCGGCCCGTCGCCGAACTCCTCGCCCACCTGCGCGGCCAGATGCACGACGAGGTAGTAGGCCCCGGCGAACCGCATCCCGCCCACCCGGTCGGAAACGGCGTACCGGTTGTCGTACCCGACTGGCGGCAGGGCAGCGAGCGCACCCGATTTCCGGCTGCCGTTGTAACTGATGCTCGTGTCGTCGACGAGGCCGCGCACAGGGTTGTACAGGGCCAGATTCACGCCCCCCGGCACAAGACCCACGCCCTCCCCGCCGCCGCTCGCGCCGCCCAGGTCGGCCGTGGCGTACACCTGCTGTCCCCAGTCGACCGGCACCTCGTAGAACAGCGTCTGCCCGGGGCGCACGTCGTCGTGCCAGACCCCCTGCTTCAGCGGGGACGCCGAGTCGAAGCCACCGCCGCCCCGGAGCCGCACGGCCTCACCGGCGGGAGGCGAGGGCGTGGCCGAGTCCCAGGTCTCGGGCGCGCTGCTCGAACCGGCCTGCCGCAGCCGCGGTTCCAGCACGGGCGCGAGTTCCAGGTCCCAGTCGCCCGGCGAGGACTCGGTGCGCAGCACCCGCTCCACGACGACGTAGTACGTACCGGCGCGCCGGCACTGCGACCGGCTCGACGGAAGCTGCCGTGCGGCCCACACGGTGAGGGGGCGCGGGCTGCGGCCGGCGCCGATGCTGGCGGTGTCCACCGCGGAGCAGGAACGGCCGTCGGCGTCCCGCACGGAAACCCTGACGCCCTCGGTGGGGGTGACCGCCGCATCCGCCGGGGGTACGGCCGTCGCGGCGACGTACACGGTCGACGTGCCGTCGAGCACGAGGCGGTAGTACACCTTGCCGTCGCTCGGCAGCGAACTCCGGTACGTGGTGCCGGGTTCGAGACGCTCGGCGTCCGCGGTGTCCGTGGCTCCGGTGACGGACGGGGCGTCCTCGGCGAACGCGTACGAGGACGCCGTATCCGAGGAAGAAGCCGTGGCGGAGGAGGCACCTGTGGCCGACGAAGAACCCGAGGCCGACGAAGAACCTGTGGCCGAGGAGGAAGGCGAGACGGCGGGAGACCTGGCGGGAACGGCTGGGGCGGCGAAGCCCGGAGAGCCGGAGGCGCCCGCCACCGCGCCCAGTGCGACCCCTACGACGGCCACCCGCCACCACGCCGTACGCCGCCCCATCCCGCGCCACCCCTCCGTGCCCGCGCCCGAGCTCCTACGACCGTCATCGATGCGACATGACCACCCCGTGCGGCCGGGCGGCCGTGGCCCATCCTGCCCCGCCGGACCGCCGCCCACCCTCGCAATCCGTACGACCGTCCGAAACCCCGGTCACAGGTGCCGGCCGGCACCGGGACGGGCCCCGGGCAACACAAAACCCCGACCGCAACAACGGCCGGGGTCTGCTCAGGATCGGATGTCGGTACTCACGAACCCGTGGGCACGGAGTCAGTCGCCTCCGTCCACAGATCCTGCTCGGCGCGATCCGCCTGGATCTGGCGGTACACGAGGAGCCCGCCGATGGCGGCCAGTGCGACCAGGAGAAGCTTCTTCACCGCGCGACCTCGTCTTTCCTTGACGTAGGGGACCTCTGGCGCCCGACTATACACACCGACCGATACCGATCGGTGACCTGCGTCCGGGCCCCCAACTCCCGTCGGGAACGGCCCAGTAGAAGCGGAACGCAGACCTCCGATCAGAGGGTGATCACACCTCCACGGACGGTCACTTCAGCCCCTATCGCACCGGTTCTCCTATTTTTCGCCCTTCATGCACCCATCCGTGTGGTGTTCATCTGAAGATCGACGCGCCACAGGCCCGGGTCCGTGATTTCGCGACGCCCATACACATCATGAGGAAAGTACGCAAATCGCCCAACCCGAAAGTGAGGGACCATGGCCCGGAACAAGGTCATGAAGCTCTGGACCGTCGTCATCACCGCCTTCCTGGCGCTGTTCACGGCGCTCGGACTCATCACGACGACCGCCGCCGCTGCCGTACCGCAGACCCAGTCGGCCCGCAACAGCGCCGTCGCACACCCGGAGCCCCCGGTGATGTCCCATGGCCTCTGGTCCTACGTCAGATCGCTGCCGCCCACCATGAAGCAGCGCATCCGGGCCGAGGCTCACGGCAAGACTCCCAGCTGCCGCCCTCGCTCCCTCGCCGACACGGATACGGCCGCGGACACGGAAGCGGAAGCGGAGCCGGCGGGACAGGCCGCAGCGAACTGCACCTGACGCCGCTGTTTCACCAGAGAGAACCGAAGAAGCACCGAAGAAGCACTGCAGACGGACCGAGAACGACGGCCCGAGGACGGACCGGAGACGGCGGAGACCGCTGAAGCCGGACCGAAGCCGGACCGGAGGACGGACCGAAGCCGGACCGAGGACAGATCGAAAGCGGACCGGAGACGGTCCGGAGACGGACGACGACGTAGTGAAGACGGACGGCCTGACAGGCGCACGAAAGACGGATCGAAGAAGCGCCGAAGACATCACGACGTGACATCAAGGCATGACGGCAGGACGCGACGGCGTCACGCACGGCACAGCCCCGCACGACAACACCCACTCGAACGCCGAAGACCCCCAACCGGAACCGGCTGAAGGTCTTCTTCTTTCAGTGGGACGCGCCACCCGTGTTCGCCGGCACCCGCCCCCGCCCAGGAGTTCTCACTGACGCCGTTGGCCCAGGACACAGAACTCGTTGCCCTCGGGGTCGGACATGACCACCCACGACTGGTCTCCCTGGCCGATGTCGACACGCTTGGCACCATGAGCCTCAAGGCGAGCCACCTCGGCGGCCTGGTCATCAGGCCTGAAGTCGAGATGCAGCCGACTTTTGACTTTCTTGATCTCATCAATCCTGACGAAGTCCAACCCCGGCAGACGATCAGGCTCCGGACGGATCTCGAACTCGTCGTCGGAGGTGTGGACCACCACCCAGCCGAGAGCGTCGGCCCACCACTGCCCCAGGGCCGCCGGATCCACCGCGTGAACGATTACCTGTTCCCATTCCAAGGTCATCTGCCGAGTCTAGGCACACGAGCACCGCGGAAACAGCCGCTTTGGCGCATGCAAGGAAGGCCACCGGACGCGCCATCGGCGGGGCCGCTCTCTTCCGACTCCGCACCGCCGTGGACAGCAACCGCTGTGGACACCAGCCGGCAACAGCCGTGGACACCACCCGTCATGCACACCAAAAGACCCCCGGCCCTGTGGACCGGAGGTCTTCTCGATGGTGGGGCTAACAGGATTTGAACCTGTGGCCTCATCCTTATCAGGGATGCGCTCTAACCAACTGAGCTATAGCCCCGCCGCGCTCTGCGGAGTGTGTCCCGCGCGCTGACTCCTGAAGATTAGCGCACGACGTGGGCAGTCCCAAAATCGGTTCCCGGAGGACCGCCCGCGCACGTTTGAGGCAGCGTTACTCGTCCTCGGCCAGCGTCAGCTCGACGCCGCCGACGAAGCCAGCGGACAGGTTGTAGATGAACGCGCCGAGGGTCGCGAGGGCCGTCGCGAGGACGACGTCGATGACCGCGATGATCGACGTGAACATCAGGACGTTCGGCAGGGAGAGGAACGCCTGGAGGTCGAAGCCGTTCGACTCGTTCGAGCCGGTCGCCTCGGAGATCGTCCCGCCGACCGTGGAGAAGACGCCCATGGCGTCCATGACCATCCACAGCACGGCGGCCGCGACGATCGTGCAGATGCCGAGCGCGATGGAGAGCAGGAAGCTGACCTTCATCACCGACCACGGGTCGGCCTTGGCGACCCGCAGACGCGCCTTGCGAGTGCGGGGCACGGTGCGCGCACCCGTGCGCGGGCGGCGTACGGCACCGGCCGGGGCGGCCTGGTTCTGGTAGGCCTGCGGCGGGTGGTAGGGACCCGCCTGCTGCTGCGGCTGCCGTTCCCCCGGCAGCGGAGAGGGCGAAGCTGGGGCCGCGGGCTGGGGCTGCGGCTGTGCCGCCGCCCTCGGCGGTGCGGCGGGCGCCGTCGGCTGGGCCGGCGGCTGGGTGTCCGTCACAGGTCCCCCCTGGGATCCATGAGTCTCGGGCGAGCGCGGCTGGGTCGCCGGCGGCTTGATCGCCTTGAGTTGAGTCGTGTGCGTGTCCGCCGTGTTCGGTTCTGTGGGACGCGCTTCCGCTGCCCGCGCGTCGGTCGCACGCGCGGCAGAGCCACGGCCGCCGCCGTCCGCCTCCGTGCCGGGGGAGGACCCCCTAGAGGTTCCGGTCGATCCGGCGCCCGTGGCTCCGCTCACGATGACTCACTCCTCGTGCTACTCGGCCGAGGGTGCCTCACCCTCGTCCGTGCCGATGGTCTCGGCGGCACCTTCGACGGTCTCGTCGTCGGCCACATCGCCGTCGACCTCCTCCGCCTCACGTCCCGCCTCGGCGTTACGTGCGATGCCGACCACGGCATCGCGCTTGCCCAGGTTGATCAGTTGGACGCCCATGGTGTCACGGCCCGTCTCCCTGACCCCGTTGACTCGCGTACGAATCACGCCGCCGGACAGCGTGATGGCGAGGATCTCGTCGGTCTCCTCGACCACCAGCGCGCCGACGAGCGATCCGCGGTCCTCCACGATCTTGGCGGCCTTGATGCCCAGCCCGCCGCGACCCTGGACGCGGTACTCGTCGACGGCGGTCCGCTTCGCGTACCCGCCGTCCGTAGCAGTGAACACGAACGTACCGGGTCGAACAACATTCATCGAGAGCAGCTCGTCTCCCTCGCGGAAGCTCATGCCCTTGACACCCGAGGTGGCGCGGCCCATCGGACGCAGTGTGTCGTCCGAGGCCGTGAACCTGATCGACTGTGCTTTCTTGCTGATCAGAAGCAGATCACTGTCGGCCGAGACCAGTTCGGCACCGATCAGTTCGTCGTCCGAACCGTCCTCGCGCTCGCGCAGGTTGATGGCGATGACGCCACCGGAACGCGGAGAGTCGTAATCCTTCAGTGATGTCTTCTTGACCAGACCCGCCTTGGTGGCGAGCACCAGGTAGGGCGCCGCGTCGTAGTCGCGGATCGCGAGGATCTCGGCGATCGCCTCGTCCGGCTGGAAGGCCAGCAGGTTGGCGACGTGCTGTCCGCGCGCGTCACGGCCGGCGTCGGGCAGCTCGTAGGCCTTCGCCCGGTACACACGGCCCTTGTTGGTGAAGAACAGCAGCCAGTGGTGCGTGGTGGACACGAAGAAGTGGTCGACGATGTCGTCTTCCTTGAGCTTCGTGCCGCGCACGCCCTTGCCGCCGCGCTTCTGGGCGCGGTAGTCCACGGTCTTGGTGCGCTTGACGTACCCGCCGCGCGAGACCGTGACGACGATGTCCTCCTCGGCGATGAGGTCCTCGATGGACATGTCACCGTCGTAGGGCACCAGCATGGTCTTGCGGTCGTCGCCGTACTTCTCGACGATCGCGGCGAGTTCGGCGCTGACGATCCCGCGCTGGCGGACCGGCGAGGCGAGGATCTCGTTGTACTCGGTGATCTTCGCCTGGAGTTCGTCGTGCTCCTGGACGATCTTCTGGCGCTCCAGGGCGGCCAGTCGGCGCAGCTGCATCTCGAGGATGGCGTTGGCCTGGATCTCGTCGATCTCCAGGAGCTCCATCAGGCCCGTGCGCGCGATGTCGACGGTGTCGCTGCGCCGGATCAGCGCGATGACCTCGTCGATGGCGTCCAGGGCCTTGAGGAGGCCGCGCAGGATGTGCGCCCGCTCCTCGGCCTTGCGCAGCCGGAACTTCGTACGGCGGACGATGACCTCGATCTGGTGCGCCACCCAGTGCCGGATGAACGCGTCGAGGGACAGCGTGCGCGGGACGCCGTCGACGAGCGCCAGCATGTTGGCGCCGAAGTTCGACTGCAGGTCCGTGTGCTTGTAGAGGTTGTTCAGCACGACCTTGGCGACCGCGTCACGCTTCAGAACGATCACGAGCCGCTGGCCCGTGCGCGACGACGTCTCGTCCCGGACGTCCGCGATGCCGCCGACCTTGCCGTCCTTCACCAGGTCGGCGATCTTCTGCGCGAGGTTGTCGGGGTTGGTCTGGTACGGCAGCTCCGTGACCACCAGGCACTGGCGGTTCTGGATCTCCTCGACCTCGACGACCGCACGCATGGTGATCGAGCCACGGCCGGTGCGGTACGCCTCCTCGATGCCCTTGCGGCCGACGACGAGGGCGCCGGTCGGGAAGTCGGGGCCCTTGATGCGCTCGATCAGCGCGTCCAGGAGCTCCTCGTGGGAGGCCTCCGGGTTCTCCAGGTACCACTGGGCGCCGGCCGCGACCTCGCGCAGGTTGTGCGGCGGGATGTTGGTCGCCATGCCGACCGCGATACCGGCCGAGCCGTTGATCAGCAGGTTCGGGAAGCGGGCCGGCAGGACCGTCGGCTCCTGGGAGCGGCCGTCGTAGTTGTCCGTGAAGTCGACGGTCTCCTCGTCGATGTCACGGACCATCTCCATGGACAGCGGCGCCATCTTGCACTCGGTGTAGCGCATGGCCGCCGCCGGGTCGTTGCCCGGGGAGCCGAAGTTGCCGTTGGAGTCCACCAGCGGCATCCGCATCGACCACGGCTGGGCGAGGCGCACCAGGGCGTCGTAGATCGAGGAGTCGCCGTGGGGGTGGTAGTTGCCCATGACGTCGCCGACCACGCGCGCGCACTTGTAGAACCCGCGCTCGGGGCGGTAGCCGCCGTCGTACATGGCGTACAGGACGCGGCGGTGGACGGGCTTGAGACCGTCCCGGACGTCCGGCAGCGCGCGGGACACGATGACGGACATCGCGTAGTCGAGGTACGAACGCTGCATCTCCGTCTCGAGCCCGACGGGCTCGACACGCTGGGCGATGATGCCGCCTGCTTCGGGGGTGGCAGGGGTGATGTCGTCGGCCATTGCTGGTGAAGATCCTTTCTGATGCGGTCAGCTGAGACCGACTCAGATGTCGAGGAAGCGGACGTCCTTGGCGTTGCGCTGGATGAACTGGCGCCGGGCCTCGACGTCCTCGCCCATCAGGACGGAGAACAGGTCGTCGGCCTGGGCGGCGTCATCGAGGGTGACCTGGCCGAGGACGCGGTGCTCCTGGTCCATGGTGGTCACGCGCAGCTCCTCGGCGTTCATCTCGCCGAGGCCCTTGAAGCGCTGGATGGAGTCCTCGCGGATGCGCTTGCCGCGCTGACGGCCCATCTCGATCAGCGCGTCGCGCTCGCGGTCGGAGTAGGCGTACTCGATGTCGTCCCGACCCCACTTGATCTTGTACAGCGGGGGACGGGAGAGGTACACGTGCCCGGCCTCGACCAGCGGCCGCATGAAGCGGAACAGGAAGGTCAGCAGCAGGGTGGAGATGTGCTGGCCGTCGACGTCGGCGTCCGCCATCAGGATGATCTTGTGATAGCGCAGCTTCTCGATGTCGAAGTCCTCGTGGACTCCGGTGCCGAAGGCCGAGATCAGCGCCTGGATCTCCTGGTTCTGGAGGATCTTGTCGATCCGGGCCTTCTCGACGTTCAGGATCTTGCCGCGGATCGGGAGGATCGCCTGGTACTCGGGGTTCCGGCCGGACTTGGCGGAGCCGCCGGCGGAGTCACCCTCGACGATGAAGATCTCGCACTTGGTGGGGTCGTTCGACTGGCAGTCGGAGAGCTTGCCCGGCAGGGACGCGGTCTCCAGCAGGCCCTTGCGGCGGGTCAGGTCGCGGGCCTTGCGGGCCGCCACACGCGCGGTGGCCGCCTGGATCGACTTGCGGATGATGTCCGCGGCCTCGACGGGGTTGCGGTCCAGCCAGTCGGTGAGGTGTTCGTAGACGACCTTCTGGACGAAGGTCTTCACCTCGGTGTTGCCCAGCTTGGTCTTGGTCTGGCCCTCGAACTGCGGCTCGCCCAGCTTGACCGAGATGATCGCGGTCAGACCCTCGCGGATGTCGTCACCCGTGAGGTTGTCGTCCTTGTCGCGCAGCAGCTTCTTGTCGCGCGCGTACTTGTTGATCAGCGAGGTCAGCGCCGCGCGGAAGCCCTCTTCGTGCGTGCCGCCCTCATGCGTGTGGATGATGTTGGCGAAGGAGTAGACACCCTCGCTGTAACTGCTGTTCCACTGCATGGCGAGCTCGACGGCCAGGTTCTTGTCCTTGTCCTCGGCCTCGAGGTCGATGATGGTCGGGTGCACCACCTCTCCCTTGCGGGAGTTGAGGTACTTCACGAAGTCGACGATGCCGCCCTCGTAGTGGTAGTCGACCGACTTGACCTCGGCGCTCTCGTCCGCGCCCGCCTCGTCCGCGCCGGACGTCGCCTTGGCCGACTCCCGCTCGTCGGTGAGTTTGATCCTCAGACCCTTGTTGAGGAACGCCATCTCCTGGAAGCGCCGCGAGAGCGTCTCGAAGGAGTAGTCGGTGGTCTCGAAGATGTCGGGGTCCGCCCAGAAGGTCACCGAGGTGCCGTGCTCGTCCGTGGCCTCGTGCTTGGCCAGCGGGGCCGTCGGCACGCCCAGCTTGTAGTCCTGCGTCCAGCGGTGACCGTCGGTCTTGATCTCGACGGCCACCTTGGTGGACAGGGCGTTCACGACGGAGACGCCCACGCCGTGCAGACCGCCGGAGACCGCGTAGCCGCCGCCGCCGAACTTGCCGCCCGCGTGCAGCACGGTGAGCACGACCTCGACGGCCGGCTTGCCCTCGGACGGCACGATGCCGACCGGGATGCCGCGGCCGTTGTCGACGACCCTGACCCCGCCGTCGGGGAGGATCGTCACGTCGATGGTGTCCGCGTGGCCCGCCAGTGCCTCGTCGACGGAGTTGTCGACGACCTCCTGCACCAGGTGGTGCAGGCCGCGCTCACCGGTCGAGCCGATGTACATACCGGGTCGCTTGCGGACCGCGTCCAGACCCTCGAGGACGGTGATGGCGCTGGCGTCGTACGCCGTGGCAATGGCCTCGGCAGCTTCGGCCGGGGCCTCGGTGGACGGGATGTTCTCGTTGGGGTTGCCGGAATCGGCCACGAAGCGCCCTTTCTGGCACAGCACGAGCCGGGCTCGTCGGCGGGTTGCCGGAGCGGCTGCGGCATGTTGCGTTGGTAAGCCTTGATCAGCGTTGCTCAGCTTCTCCCGGGCGGTCCCCACGTTTGGGGCGGGATTGGCTTCCAGTCTACCGGTAGCGCCGACAGTGATGGGGGTTTGCCGGTACCTGAGTCCGCATGTGCCGCCCTCAACCGGCGTCTTCCGGGTCCCCATATACGGAGCGGGGCTCCAAGAGGCTCACGGAGGCACTCAGCGCTTCGGGCTGTCAACCCTTGGCTACTTGGGAGTCAGGTCGGAATTCGCAACCGCGTGCACTGCTACGACAAGGGCGTCGGCGGTGCCTCGAAGGCACCGCCGACGCCCTTGATGTGATGTCCGTCACCCGTAGGTGTCACCGGGTCCCGTGCTGCCGGGGGCGCGCAGCGGACCGTAGCGACGCGGGGGTCCGCCGGGTCCGTTCACCTTGATCAACTTCACGGCGCCGTGCCCGAGATCCTCGTTGAGGCGGGCCACCAGCTGCGGCGCGAGCAGCCGCAGGTTCGTCGCCCACGCCGTCGAGTCGCAGCGCACCACCAGGACCCGCTCGTCCTCGTCGTACTTCTCCGGAACACAGTGCTTGGCCAGGTCCTCGCCCACGATCTGCGGCCAGCGCCCCATCACTCCGCCCACCGCGGCCGGCGTCTCCCAGCCGCGCTCGGTGATCAAGCGGTTGATGGCGGCGCCGAACGCCATCGGGTCGCGTCCGTCGGCGCGCGCGCCGGAGCGCAGTCCGCCCCCGCGCCGTGCCTGCCGCTTCTGCTGTGCAGCGTCCCCACGCGCGCGTGCCTGTTCCTTCGCGGCCCGCAGCGCCACGCGCGCGAGGTCGACGCCGGAGGGCTCGGCGGACTTGGGGTTCTCCGTGCTGTTCTTCTCGGGGTTCCCTGCGGGGCGTGGTTCGTCGGTCATGCGCGCTCCACCGTCCCCTCGGACACGGTGTACCGCGTCCCCGTCAGCACGTGCGGCACGTCGTCGTCGACCGCAGCCGTCACCAGGACCTGCTCACCGGGCGCGACCAGCTCGGCCAGGCGCTCACGGCGACGGGTGTCCAGCTCGGCGAACACGTCGTCGAGGATCAGCACGGGCTCGTTCCCCTCGGCCCTGAGCAGGTCGTACGACGCGAGACGCAGCGCCAGCGCGTACGACCAGGACTCGCCGTGCGAGGCGTACCCCTTGGCGGGCAGCTGACCGAGCTTGAGATTCACATCGTCCCGATGGGGTCCTACGAGGGTCACGCCTCGCTCGATCTCCTGCTTGCGCGCCTCGGCGAGCGCGGCCATCAGCTGCTCGTAGAGGTCCTCACGCGTGTGTGCCTCGCCCGGCGCGGACGGCTTGTACTCCAGGGCGACCGGGCCGCCGCCGGGGGCCAGTTGCTCGTACGCCTTGTCGGCCAGCGGCTGGAGAGCGGCGATCAGGTCGAGCCGCTGGGCGAGCAGTTCGGCGCCCACGCGCGCGAGGTGCTGGTCCCACACGTCGAGGGTGGACAGGTCCATCGAGCGGCCGCCGTGCCTCCTGGCGAGCGCAGCCGACTTCAGCAGGGTGTTGCGCTGCTTGAGGACCCGCTCGTAGTCGGAGCGGACGCCGGCCATGCGCGGGGCGCGGGCGGTGATCAGCTCGTCCAGGAAACGCCGCCGCTCGCCCGGATCGCCCTTCACGAGGGCGAGATCCTCCGGTGCGAAGAGCACGGTCCGCACGATCCCGAGCACATCACGGGGCCTGACCTGCGAGGACCTGTTGATGCGGGCACGGTTCGCCTTGCCGGGGTTCAGCTCCAGCTCGACCAGCTGCTGCCGCTCGCCCTGTCTGACCTGCGCCCGCACGATCGCGCGGTCGGCGCCCATACGGACCAGGGGGGCGTCGGAGGCGACCCGGTGACTGCCCAGGGTGGCGAGGTAGCCGATCGCCTCGACCAGGTTGGTCTTGCCCTGCCCGTTGGGGCCCACGAACGCGGTGACGCCCGGGTCGAGCGGAACTTCGACCCGGGCGTACGAGCGGAAGTCGGCCAGCGACAGATGCGTGACGTGCATGGTCGGTCGCCGACCTCCCCCAGCTTGTGGACTGTTGTGAACAGCCCTGTGGATTACTTCGTCTCGACCGCGTGGCCGCCGAACTGGTTGCGCAGCGCCGCGATCATCTTCATCTGCGGCGAGTCGTCCTGGCGGGACGCGAACCGCGCGAACAGGGACGCGGTGATCGCCGGCAGCGGCACCGCGTTGTCGATGGCGGCCTCCACGGTCCACCGGCCCTCGCCGGAGTCCTGTGCGAAGCCCTTGAGCCGGTCCAGGTGCTCGTCCTCGTCGAGGGCGTTGACCGCGAGGTCGAGCAGCCAGGAACGGATGACCGTGCCCTCCTGCCAGGAGCGGAAGACCTCCCGGACGTCGGTCACGGAGTCGACCTTCTCCAGGAGCTCCCAGCCCTCGGCATAGGCCTGCATCATCGCGTACTCGATGCCGTTGTGGACCATCTTCGCGAAGTGGCCCGCGCCGACCTTGCCGGCGTGCACCGCGCCCGCCTCACCCTTGGGCTTGAGGGCGTCGAAGACCGGCTGCACCTTGGCGACGTTCTCCGCGTCGCCGCCGTACATCAGCGCGTAGCCGTTCTCCAGGCCCCACACGCCGCCCGAGACGCCGCAGTCGACAAAGCCTATGCCCTTGGCGGCCAGTTCCCCGGCGTGCTTCTCGTCGTCCGTCCAGCGGGAGTTCCCGCCGTCCACCACGACGTCGCCGGGCTGAAGGAGCTCTGCCAGCTCGTCGATGGTCGCCTGGGTCGGCGCACCGGCCGGGACCATCACCCACACGACCCGCGGGCCCTGCAGCGCGTCCACAAGCTCCTTCAGGCTGTGGACATCCGCGAGGTCCGGGTTGCGGTCGTATCCGATCACGGTGTGGCCTGCGCGGCGGATCCGCTCGCGCATGTTGCCGCCCATCTTGCCGAGGCCGACGAGACCGAGCTCCATCAGTGGTTCCTTAGGTTGCTGTGGCGTGTGTGGCACTTCGTACCCACGTACGAGCCTAAACCCGGACGCTCACGCACACCTGTGGGCATACGCGCTCAAACGTATGCCCTCACCTGGGGCTTTGACTCAGCCGCTCAGCCGCACCGGCATGCTGCGATCTTGTGGGGGACGACCCCCACACCCCCAGCAGCCGTCCGGCCCGGGCAGGCCGACATGCTCAGCCGCTCAGCCGCACCGGCATGATCAGGTACTTGTAGGCCTCGTCCGCCTCGGCGTCCAGGGCCGGCTTGCCGCTGAGCAGCGCCGGCTTGGTGGACGTCGTGAAGGAGAGCTGGGCCACCGGGGAGTCGATGGCGCTCAGGCCGTCCAGCAGGAAGGTCGGGTTGAAGGCGATCGAGATGTCGTCGCCCTCCAGCTGGGCGTCGACCCTTTCCACAGCCTGTGCGTCGTCGCTGGAGCCGGCCTCCAGGATCAGCACGCCCTGCTCGAAGCTCAGCCGGACCGGGGTGTTGCGCTCGGCGACCAGGGCCACACGCTTGACGGCCTCCACGAAGGGGGCGGTCTCGATCACGGCGACGGAGTTGAACTCGGTCGGGAACAGCGTGCGGTACTTCGGCAGGTCGCCCTCGAGCAGACGCGTGGTCGTACGGCGGCCCGCGCCCTCGAAACCGATCAGGCCCTCGCCCGCACCCGAGCCGGACAGCGCCAGGATCACGCTGTCGCCGCTCGTGAGCGCCTTGGCGGTGTCCAGGAGCGTCTTGGCGGGCACCAGGGCGACCGCGGACGCCTCGGGGTTCTCCGGCTTCCACAGGAACTCGCGGACCGCGAAGCGGTAGCGGTCGGTGGACGCGAGGGTCACGGTGTCGCCCTCGATCTCGATGCGCACACCGGTCAGGACGGGGAGCGTGTCGTCACGACCCGCGGCGATGGCCACCTGGGCGGCGGCGGAGGCGAAGACCTCACCGGGGACGGTGCCCGTGGCGCTCGGCATCTGCGGCAGTGCCGGGTACTCCTCCACAGGCAGGGTGTGGAGTGTGAACCGCGAGGAGCCGCAGACCACCGTCGCCCGTACACCGTCTGTGGAAATCTCCACCGGGCGGTTGGGCAGGGCGCGGCAGATGTCGGCGAGCAGGCGGCCGGAGACCAGCACCGTGCCCTCCTCCTCGACCTCGGCCTCGACGGACACCCGCGCGGAGACCTCGTAGTCGAAGCTGGACAGGCTCAGCTGGCCTTCCTCGGCCTTCAGGAGAAGGCCGGCGAGGACAGGCGCCGGCGGACGGGCCGGGAGGCTGCGCGCCGCCCAGGCAACTGCCTCCGCGAGTACGTCGCGTTCCACCCGGATCTTCACTGTTGCCGCCTCCTGCTGTTGCCGGCGCTGCTCGGCCTGCCTGGCTTCGTCGTCTGTCTCGGTGTCGTCGGCCCCTGTGGCGGGAAGGACACCGGGGAACAGTCTGACGCACCCCACTGACAGTAGGTGCCTCTCGGGGTCAAGTCGTGACGAGGGGCAGTCGGGCACCGGACAGCGAGTTGTGCACAGGGCCCCCTTCGAAACGGATTCCCAGCTCTCTCTAGTTGGGAGTAGTAGTAGGGGCTGTGGATACCGTGGATAACCCCGTTTTCCCAGCTCAGAGGGGAAATTTTGTCCACGGACCCTGTGGGCGACACCGGTGGACAACTGGGCGTCTCTGTGGAGAACAGAAAGTTCTGCACACTCCGTGCACAGCCTGAGGCGACTTCTCCCCAGCGCCGTCCCCAGCTTTACCCACCTTTCCCACAGGCCAACCCGGCGCCTTCGTGTGACGCCTTTCACTCGACCCGGTGATCAGGCGCGTCGCGTTGCCGAACAGTGGACAGCCATGTGGAGAAGCTGGTGATCGCTGGGGACAACCGGCCCGAGCCTGTGGGTTGCCGGTGGACAACTCGATGCACAGCCTGTGGATCTTCTCGCTGTCCACAGTCTGTGGAGATCGTTCGTCCACGAATCCACAACCACCTGACCTGGACCGATGGTCTTTCGACAGGGAACCTGTGGACCGCGTTCTGGACAACTTCGCGGTCCCCAGGATGTGGACGGGAAAAAGTCACCGGATCTGTGGAGAGAGGCCGTAACCCGGCGGGGAATCGAACACCGGGCTACGGCATCGTGACCTCGGGAATGACGAAGGGCGCCCCCGGGACCTCGTCCCCAGGGCGCCCTTCGCCGTCGAAGCCGCCGTAACTCTCCTGCCGTCAGCCGTTCTTGATGCGGTTGGTCAGCTCGGTCACCTGGTTGTAGATGGAGCGCCGCTCGGCCATCAGATTGCGGATCTTGCGGTCCGCATGCATGACGGTGGTGTGGTCGCGGCCGCCGAACAGCGCGCCGATCTTCGGCAGCGAGAGGTCCGTGAGCTCACGGCACAGGTACATGGCGATCTGGCGTGCCGTGACGAGCGCGCGGCCGCGCGAGGTGCCGCACAGGTCCTCGACGGTCAGGCCGAAGTAGTCCGCGGTGGCGCTCATGATGGCCGTCGAGGTGATCTCCGGGGCCGAGTCCTCGCCGCCGGGGATCAGGTCCTTGAGGACGATCTCGGTCAGGCCCAGGTCCACCGGCTGCCGATTGAGGGACGCGAAGGCCGTGACGCGGATCAGCGCGCCCTCCAGCTCGCGGATGTTGCGCGAGATGCGGGAGGCGATGAACTCCAGGACCTCCGGCGGGGCGTTGAGCTGCTCCTGGACCGCCTTCTTGCGCAGGATCGCGATCCGGGTCTCCAGCTCGGGCGGCTGGACGTCGGTGATCAGACCCCACTCGAAACGGTTCCGCAGCCGGTCCTCCAGCGTCACCAGCTGCTTGGGCGGCCGGTCGCTGGAGAGCACGATCTGCTTGTTCGCGTTGTGGAGCGTGTTGAAGGTGTGGAAGAACTCCTCCTGCGTCGACTCCTTGTCCGCCAGGAACTGGATGTCGTCGACGAGCAGGATGTCCATCTCGCGGTAGCGCTTGCGGAAGCTGTCGCCCTTGCCGTCGCGGATGGAGTTGATGAACTCGTTGGTGAACTCCTCCGAGCTCACGTAACGCACGCGCGTGCCGGGGTACAGACTGCGCGCGTAGTGCCCGATGGCGTGCAGCAGGTGAGTCTTGCCGAGTCCCGACTCCCCGTAGATGAACAGGGGGTTGTACGCCTTTGCCGGAGCCTCGGCGACCGCCACCGCGGCCGCGTGGGCGAAGCGGTTGGACGCGCCGATGACGAAGGTGTCGAAGAGGTACTTCGGGTTCAGCCGCGCGGTGGGTTCGCCGGGTCCGGTCGCCGGCGCGGGCTGTGCGGCGAGCGGACCGGGGGCCCCGGTGGTGGGCAGGTTGGAGCCGACCGGACCGCCGCGGTGCACATGACCGGAGCTGCGCGGGGGCTCGGGCAGCTCCCGGCGGGCGTCGCGCTGGTCGTAGTCGTTGCGCGGCTGGTCGTACTCGGGCCGGGGCTGGTCGTAGTCAGGGCGGGGCTTGTCGTAGTCCGGCCGCTGGTCGTAGTCGTTGCGCGGGTTGTCGTAGGAGGGCCGATCCATCGGCTGCGGGCGGTAGTCCTGCGACGGGGCGCCGTACGCCTCCTGCTGGTAGGGCTCCTGTTGGTACGAATCCTGGGGATACGGCTCCTGGGACGGCGACGCGTAGGGGTCGCGCTCCGGGAAACCGAGCCGCTGCTGCTGCCAGCTGTACTCGTCCTGCGGGGGCCGCGGCCAGGCGCCGGGCTCGGGGCGCTGGTACTCCGAGGGGTAGGCGGGGCGCGCGGTCGGGAGCTGGTCCGCGCGGGACGGGTGGTCGCCCTGGTGTCCGGGGCGCTGCTCGCCGCGGCCGGGGACGGAGTCGTCGGCGCGGTGACGGCCGTAACCGCCCTCGTACTGGTTGTGCTGGTTGTCGTACTGGCCGGAGGGGAGCTCCGGCTCCTCGTAGCGCGGCTGGGCCCGGGGGGCCGGAGGCGCGGGCGGTGCCGGGGGCTCGCCCGCGGAGTCGTCGACAGTGATCGCGATACGGATCGGACGGCCGCACTCGCGGCTCAGCGTCTCGCTGACGGCCGGGGCCAGACGGCCCTCCAGTACGCCTTTCGCAAATTCGTTCGGTACGGCGAGCAGGGCGGTGTCGGCGACCAGCGCGAGCGGCTGGCAGCGCCGGATCCAGTGCTCGTCCTTGGCCTCCACACCCTGAACGCGTCCCTCACCGAGAAGCTGCTCGAGTACGCGTGGCCACACTGCGGCAAGATCGGCAGGTACGTCAGCCACAGGGCACGCTCTCTCACGGGTCCCACGAACGTGTGGTTGTGGGACGAGTTGGGATTCAAATGGGGTGGAGCCGAAACACAGGGGTCAAGGGAACGAATCG